>NZ_CP014504.1 GCF_001590605.1 Pedobacter cryoconitis | reverse complement strand
AAAATTTCATTTATTTAGTAAGTACCTAATCAGCAGAGTAATACCATAGTTAACCTAAATTTTTTATGTGGATAACTATTTTTTAACATTCAATTAATACTCTCCGAAAACACTGCGTAATACATCGGCAATCTCTCCTAAAGTGGCATAAGCCTCTACTGCGGTCAGAATAAGTGGCATCAGATTTTCCGTTGACTCTGCTCCTTTCTTCAAGTTAGCTAAAGCAATGGCAACATCCTCATTATTTCTTTCTTTTTTTAGTTTATTAATTTTATCAGTTTGAATAGTTCTGATTGATTCATCAATCCTCAGGGTATCGGTAATCCCTTCTTTCTGCTGCGTAAATTTATTCACGCCGACGATAATTCTTGTGGCCTCTTCAATTTCTACCTGATAGGCATAAGCTGCATCTGCAATTTCATTCTGAATATATCCGTTTTCTATTGCGTTAACAGAGCCGCCCATTGCATCGATTTTATCAATGTATAACTGAGCTGCTGCTTCAATTTCATTGGTCAGATTTTCAACAAAGAAAGAACCTGCCAGCGGATCTACGGTTTCAGTTACCCCACTTTCAAAAGCAATAACCTGCTGCGTACGCAAAGCAATTTTAGCTGCTGCTTCTGTGGGCAGGGAAAGGGCTTCATCAAAACCATTGGTATGCAGTGACTGGGTACCACCAAGGACGGCCGCCATGGCTTGATTGGTTACTCTGACGATATTATTCATGGGTTGCTGTGCGGTGAGCGTAGAGCCGCCCGTTTGGGTGTGAAACCGCAACATCTGCGCCTTCTCATCTGTTGCCCCCAAAGTTTTGGTAATATTTGCCCACATTCTTCTTGCTGCGCGGAATTTTGCGATCTCTTCAAAGAAATTGTTGTGACAATTGAAAAAGAAGGAAAGCCGTTTAGCAAAAATGTTAATGTCAAGTCCTTTTTCCAGTGCGGCGTTTAAATAGGCTTTTCCATTGGCAAGTGTAAAGGCTAATTCTTGTACAGCGGTAGAGCCGGCTTCGCGGATATGATAGCCGGAAATAGAAATCGTATTCCATTTAGGGACTTCTTTACTGCAGTATTCAAAAATATCAGTAATAATCCGCATGGATGATTTTGGCGGATAAATATAGGTGCCCCTTGCGGCATATTCTTTTAAGATATCATTTTGTATAGTCCCTGAGATCTGCCTGATATCTGCGCCTTGCTTTTTGGCCAGCGCGATATACATGGCAAGTAAGATGGAAGCTGTAGCATTGATGGTCATGGAAGTTGTAATTTTTTCCAGTTCAATTCCGTCAAACAGGGTTTCGATATCTTTAAGGGAGTCAATAGCCACGCCAACTTTGCCGACTTCACCTTCAGCCATTTCATGGTCAGAGTCATAGCCAATCTGAGTAGGTAAATCAAATGCAACAGACAGCCCCATTGTCCCTTGTTGTAAGAGGTAATGGTAACGTTTATTGGATTCTTCGGCTGTACTGAAACCTGCATACTGCCGCATAGTCCATAGCCTGCCGCGGTACATGTCTTTTTGAATCCCTCTGGTATAAGGAAACTGACCTGGTTTTTCAGCCATCGGCTCTGCGAGGGTATAAGTTGCTTTTATTTCAATACCAGAGCTGGTTACAAACTTTTTATCTTCCATATTAGAATAACTGATGAATGTCTTTTTGAATCAATTCCAAACTAAGGTCATATGGGTTTTCAGCAATCGCTGCCATATGTTCCAGGACTTTTCTGCTGAGGTCTATACCGCTTGCGTCTGCCGGTAATCCTGCTACTGCATTATTCAGCATAGCAATGGTATCTTCTTTGAGCTTGCGCAGTACATTCCAGCTTACGGGGTTTACGTAGAGCTGCTGGGTTACATTATGTTGGTATTCTGTTCTGATTTCATTTAAAATGATTCCTTGCAGCTCTTTAGCAGAGATTCCCTGCTGATGTAGTCTGACAAATAAATTCGCAGGATTAATGCGTTCGATAAAAACAATCATCCTTTCGTGGGCTTGCAACCGGAGTGGTAGTAAATGACTGCGTTCTTCTTTTCTGGCTTCGAAAGATTTTAACTGGAAATATTTCTGTACTTCATTCCTGATCAGGTACCAGGCAAAAGCTACGGTAATGCTGCCTCCTATAGCCAGAACGGCCACTAGTGTTAAAAAGTATGGTATGTTCATTTGGTTATCTTTGTCTTCAGCAAAAATGTATTTTTATTTCTAGAAATCTCGTAATTTATTCATTTGTGTTTGGTGGCTTTTTTAGAAGCAGTCTAAATTCTTGACGTCAAATTGACGGTCTTGTTATTTTATGTTATACAGTATAAACCATTTGTTCTTATCTTTGCAGGTACAATCCGGATTTTGGACTGCGCACCATAAGGATATATTTGTTATTCCAAATTAGAAATATCATGAGTACAGTAGATACAGCATTTGCACCAGTTTCTTTTACTGAAACGGCTTTAAAAGAACTTTTGAAATTAAAAGATCAGCAGGAAATTGCTGACGATTTTGGTTTACGTGTTGGTGTTGAGGGTGGCGGATGTTCAGGTATGAGCTATTTGCTGGGCTTTGACCAGAAAAAAGACGGCGATCAGGAATTTATAATCAATGGAATGAAAATTTTCATGAATAAGGCACATCAGATGTATTTGCTGGGTATGCAGGTAGATTGGCAGGATGGTTTAAACTCAAGAGGCTTTACTTTTAGTAATCCGAATGCAGAAAGCACCTGCGGTTGCGGAACCAGCTTTTCAGTATAATTAAAACATTTTCTTTGTAACATTTTAAAAGTCCCGTTGTCCTAACAGCGGGACTTTTTACTTTTAAGCCCGCCATTTACATCCCGAAGAAATGACCTATACAGAAAATATAAGACTTGCCCTGCAATCTATTAGAAGTAACCGGCTGCGTACGATGCTGACTGCATTGATCATTGCAATTGGTTTATCGGCACTGGTAGGGATTTTAACTACGCTGGATGCGGTAAAAACGAGTATGACAGATGCTTTTTCGAGTATGGGTGCGAATGCTTTTACCATCCGGAATAAGGGTACAGGAATTCGTTTTGGTGGTCCTGGTCAGGAGGCAAAGTCTTCAAAGGCTATTCGTTATGAAGATGCGATTGCATTAAAAAAGCAGTTTGTGGGCCCGGCTACAGTGACAGTCAGTGTAATAGCGTCTGGTGCTGCAACGGCGAAGTATGGGCAGCATAAAACGAATCCGAATATTAATATCAGGGGTGTTGATGAGAATGGGTTGAAGTCGTTGGGTGCTGATATTGCGAATGGCCGTAATTTCACTCCTGAGGAGTCTGATCAGGGAGCAAATATTTGTATTCTTGGTAGTGAGATTGCTACTACTTTATTTAAGAAAGAGTCTCCGATTGATAAATTTATAAATGCCGGGGGCAACAGGGTGAAGGTGATTGGGGTGTTGGTATCTAAGGGTTCAGGTATGGGCTTTAGTACTGATAGAGCAATTTTCTTTCCGCTTTACAAGGCTAAGGTAATTAATGCGTCGCCAAATCCTTCTTATACAATCAGTGTAATGGTGTTGAAGCCGGAACAGATGGAGAATGTGATTGGTGAGGCTACGGCTGAGTTCAGAAATATCAGGAAAATTAAGATTAAGGAGCCGAATGATTTTGAAATCACCAAGAGTGATGCACTTGCGCAGACTTTGTTTAAGGATCTGGCGATGATTGCGGTGGGTGGTATTGCGATTGGTGTGATTACTTTAATTGGGGCTTCTATTGGTTTAATGAATATCATGTTGGTTTCAGTGACGGAGCGTACGCGGGAGATTGGAATCAGAAAGGCGATTGGCGCGAATCCTTCTGTAATCAGAAAGCAGTTTCTGATTGAGGCAATCATCATTTGTTTGATGGGTGGGGCTATGGGAATTTTATTTGGTGTGTTATTGGGGAATGCGATTTCACTGATGATGGGTGGTTCGTTTATTGTTCCGTGGTTGTTTATTTTCGGAGGGTTTGTGCTGTGTGTGCTTGTAGGGGTTGCGTCTGGTTATTATCCGGCGAAAAAGGCTTCGAAGTTAGATCCTGTGGAGGCTTTACGTTATGAGTAGTTCCGTTTTTCAAAAGTTCCAAAATACCAGTAGCCATATTGCTGTCGGCGCCTCCTGAAGAGGAGCCAAGGCCAGCAATATGGCTACTGGTATTTTGGAATCCAATGAGGCACTCCACAGCTTGGTTGGTGGTAAGTTTGGGATTACTAATTGGTTAATTGTTAGATTGGCAGTTGTGAGAAGCCAATTGTGAGATTCTAATTGTTAGATGACAGTTGTGAGAAGCCAATTGTTAGATCCTAATTGTTAGATGACAGTTGTGAGAAGCCAATTGTTAGATCCTAATTGTTAGATGACAGTTGTTAGATGACAATTGTTAGATTCTAATTGTTAGATGACAGTTGTGAGAAGCCAATTGTTAGATCCTAATTGTTAGATGACAGTTGTGAGAAGCCAATTGTTAGATCCTAATTGTTAGATGACAGTTGTGAGAAGCCAATTGTGAGATTCTAATTGTTAGATGACAGTTGTGAGAAGCCAATTGTTAGATCCTAATTGTTAGATGACAGTTGTGAGAAGCCAATTGTGAGATCCTAATTGTTAGATGGCAATTGTTAGAAGCTAATTGTTAGATGACAATAATTGTTAACTGCCGGGATGGTTAGATTAATTGGTGTATAAAACGGGATATGTATGGGAGGGGAACTCATTGGGCACAAAAAGAGCAACGATTTTTCCGGATATTGATCCCGTTTGGGGATGTTCGACCGGAAAAGTCGTTGCTTTTTTGCTTGATTTAATCAGGTTTATCTGTTATACTGAGTTTGATAATATTTTTGATAGTTTCCTGAAGTAACATCACTCAACCATGTTTCGTTCTCCAGGTACCATTCTACGGTCTTTTCTAATCCTTCTTCAAATTGTAAACTTGGTACCCAGTTCAATTTCTCTTGTAACTTCGTAGAATCGATTGCATATCTTAAATCATGTCCTGCGCGATCTGTCACAAACGTAATCAGTTTCGCAGATTCACCTTCTGCTCTACCTAATTTCTGATCCATAATTTTGCACAATAAATGGATCAGGTCAATATTTTTCCATTCATTGTGTCCACCGATATTATAAGTTTCTCCGGTTTTAGCTTCATGGAAAATAACGTCAATTGCACGTGCATGATCTTCTACCCATAACCAGTCACGAATATTCTCTCCTTTACCGTATACTGGAACAGGAAGGTTATTCTTAATATTATTAATAGCTAAAGGAATCAATTTCTCAGGGAAATGATGAGAGCCGTAGTTATTTGAACAGTTTGAAATCACGATATCAATGCCATAAGTGTCGTGATAAGCTCTTACAAAATGATCTGATGAGGCTTTAGAAGCCGAGTAAGGACTATGGGGGTCATAGCCTGTGCTTTCAGTGAACATTCCGGTGTCTCCTAATGCACCATACACTTCATCCGTTGATACGTGATAAAAACGTTTAGTCTGATAGTCGCCTTTCCAGTATTCTCTGGCTGCATTTAACAGGTTAACTGTACCTATTACATTGGTCATTACAAATGCTGTAGGATCAGTGATTGATCTGTCCACATGAGATTCTGCGGCAAGGTGAATCACCGCATCAAAGTTTTCCTTTTGAAATAAGGCATTGATCTCTTCTGAATCGGTAATATCAGCTTTTACAAAGCTGTAATTTGGGTTTGCTTCTATATCTGTTAAATTGGCAAGGTTACCTGCGTAGGTTAATTTATCCAGATTGACGATTTGATAATCGGGATATTTATTTACGAACCTTCTCACGACATGAGAACCAATAAATCCTGCACCACCTGTTATTAAAATCTTCTTCATTATGCTTATTTTTATCTTCTTTTTTTTATATAGGTATGTCGTTATAATTCTTTTGGAAGGCCCAGCTCTGAAGCTGCCCTTGTTAAATCGTACTGGTCAAGTTTCTTTAAGACGATATTGAATTCTTCCTTCAAATCGAATTGTAAGTCTTCGTGCAGTTTCACGTATTTTTTATACAAGGATAACGTTGTTCTTAGAAAGTATGTTTTCAGCCGGTCATTAAATTTTGCCATCGGCGAAAGCACGCTTTCATTATATCCTGCAGGTATGGTCTTTAGTAAGTACAGTCTCAGTTCCGCTTCTGTATTGAGGTCTTTCGTCACTTTATAGTGGTGATTGACCCGACCATTCAATTTCCGGAGAATAACCAGTGCATCTTTAGAAGTCGCCTTCCTGAGCTGGTTCAACAGCGCTACTGATTCATCAATTTCCTCTTTGAGTAACTGATGTCTTTCTTCCAGATCAGACGCGTCTTCCAGTAGTTTAAAGTGGAGATGCTCTGTGAGTACTTTATCTTTTGCGATCAGACGTAGCAATAACTTATCCTTTTCTTTATCAGGGATAGCTGTTATCGCAGCTTTAAGGTCTTTATGATCTTTTAATAGCATTTAAAATGGGTTATCTTTGATATAATTTTCCCAGGCCCATGCTGATGACATCATTTGATTAATATCAAGTTCCGCTTTCCAATTCAGTTGTTCGGCAGATTTAGTCACATCTCCCCATACTTGTTCAATATCACCTTCTCTTCTTGCGCCTATAGTATAGTTTAATTGAGCTCCGGTAGATTTTTCAAATGCACCGATAATTTCCAATACTGACGTGCCTTTTCCTGTGCCCAGGTTGAATACTTCGTAGTTGGATGTTGCCTGACCATTTTCCATACGCTTAATGGCTGCAACATGTGCTTTGGCAAGATCTACTACGTGGATATAATCTCTTATTGCGCTTCCGTCAGGGGTATTGTAATCATTTCCATAAACGGTTATCGGCCCGCGTTTACCTATCGCAGATTGCGTGATAAATGGAATGAGGTTTTGAGGTACGCCAATTGGCAGCTCACCAATCAGCGCACTTTCATGTGCACCAACCGGATTAAAGTAGCGTAAAGAGGTTACTTTTAAACTTGGGGTAACAGCACAGGTTTCAGTAAGGATTTCTTCTGCAATCTGTTTGGTATTTCCATAAGGTGATTCTGCTTTTTTAACAGGGGCATCTTCAGTTACAGGCAATTTATCCGGCTGTCCGTATACGGTGCAGGATGAAGAGAATACCAGGTCTATTTTACTATCAAAAGCATTAATCAGATTGATTAATGAATAGAAATTATTTCTGTAGTATTTAAGGGGTTGTTGTACTGATTCTCCTACGGCTTTATAGGCTGCAAAGTGAATCACACCTGTAATCTCAGGATGTGCTGCCGCAAATTCTTTTACTTTTGCTTCATCACAAAGATCAAGTTCTGTAAATTCAGGTTGCTGGCCCAGAATAGTTTCCAGTTGTTTCAGAATTTTCCGGTCAGAGTTCGCAAAATTATCTACCAGAATTATTTCATAACCTGCATTAATCAATTCTACTGCAGTGTGAGAACCGATAAACCCTGTTCCTCCTGTAACTAATATTTTTCCCATTTGTAATTAGCGGTTGTATGTTGTAAAATCTTTATGTTCTTTATTTACCAGTGCCTCAGCTGGCAGGCTTTTGAAGTAAGCGTAAGTAATTTTCAAACCTTCTGCACGGCTTACTTTAGGCTCCCAGTTTAACAAGGCCCTCGCTTTGGTAATATCTGGTCTGCGCTGTTTAGGGTCATCTACTGGCAAGTCTTTGTAAATGACTTTTTGCGTAGTTCCGGTCAGCTTGATAATTTCTTCAGCAAACTGGCTGATCGTAATTTCATCAGGATTTCCAATGTTTACAGGTTGTGCGTAATCACTTAAGAGTAATCGGTAAATACCTTCTACCAGATCGTCTACATAACAGAAAGAACGGGTTTGTGAACCATCACCAAAAACAGTCAGGTCTTCCCCTCTCAGGGCCTGGCCAATAAAAGCTGGCAATACACGGCCGTCATTCAGGCGCATTCTTGGCCCATAAGTATTAAAGATACGGACGATGCGTGTTTCCAGTCCATGAAAGGTATGGTAAGCCATCGTCATGGCCTCCTGGAAACGTTTAGCTTCATCGTAAACGCCTCTCGGGCCTACAGGATTTACATTTCCCCAGTACTCTTCGGGCTGAGGGTTAACGCTGGGATCACCGTATACTTCTGATGTAGAAGCAATAATCATCCTTGCTTTTTTGTTTTTTGCCAGTCCGAGCAGGTTATGTGTTCCCAACGAGCCTACTTTAAGGGTCTGGATTGGGATTTTAAGATAGTCTATTGGACTTGCTGGTGAAGCAAAATGAAGGATATAATCCAGTTTGCCAGGTACATATACAAATTTAGAAACATCATGATGAGAGAACTCAAAGTTCTCTAAAGCAAACAGGTGCTCTATGTTCTGAAGGTCACCTGTAATCAGGTTGTCCATCGCAATAACATGATAGTCTTCTTTAATAAACCGGTCACATAAATGCGAACCCAGAAATCCGGCTGCTCCGGTAATCAATACTCTTTTACGCTCCATTAATCTATTAGTTTACGGCCTATGCTGTTGTAATAATATCCCAAATCAATCATCTTCTGTAAATCGTATAAGTTACGACCATCAAAAATAACTTTATTCGCTAGTTTTTCTTCCATTCTTTCGAAATCAGGGTTACGGAAAACTGACCATTCTGTAGCAATCAGCAGGGCATCAGCACCCGTTAATGCCTCATATTGGTTTGGTGCATAGTTAACTTTATCTCCAATCTGAGCTTTCACATTTTCCATTCCTTCAGGGTCAAAAACGGTAACTGTAGCGCCGTGTTTAATCAGCTCATCAATAATGTATAAAGCTGGCGCTTCACGGATATCATCTGTCTCTGGTTTAAATGCAAGTCCCCATAAGGCAAAGTGCTTTCCTTTTAAATCGTCTTTATAATAACTCAATAGTTTATTAACCAGTACGGTTTTCTGCTTTTCATTAATCTCCATCACTGCTTTCAGTATCTGGAAATCATATTGATTCTCTTCGGCCGATTTAGCCAGTGCTTGTACGTCTTTTGGAAAACAAGAACCTCCGTAACCTATACCTGGAAAAAGAAAACGTTTACCAATTCTGCCATCAGAGCCTATTCCTTTACGTACAGCATCTACATCAGCTCCTACCAGTTCACAAAGGTTAGCCACTTCATTCATGAAAGTGATCTTTGTAGCCAGAAATGAGTTCGCTGCATATTTAGTTAGTTCTGAGGAACGTTCATCCATAAATAGAATCGGATTTCCCTGGCGGACGTAAGGTCCGTACAATTCTGACATTAGTTTCTGGGCACGTTCGCTTCTGGTACCGATCACTACACGATCAGGTTTCATGAAATCTTCTACTGCCACACCTTCGCGCAGGAATTCAGGATTAGAAACCACATCGATCTGGATTGCGGTATGTTCAGCGAATACAGCCTGCACTTTATCTGCTGTCCCAACCGGAACGGTAGATTTATTGACAATAACTTTGTATTCAGTAACCAGTTTGGCGATGTCTTTTGCGGCCCCCAGAATATAAGAAAGATCTGCTGCACCATCTCCACCGGGAGGCGTAGGCAATGCCATAAAAATAATCTGTGCAGAAGCAACGGCCACTGCAAGATCGGTTGTAAAGGTTAATCTTTTTTGCTCAATATTTCTAAGGAATAATACATCCAGTCCTGGTTCGTAAATAGGTATTTCCCCATTTTGCATTTTCAGAACTTTTGCTTCATTGATGTCAACACAAATTACAGTATTACCTGTTTCAGCAAGACAAGTCCCTGTTACAAGCCCTACATACCCTGTTCCGATTACGGCAATTTTCATATAGATATTTTAAAATATATTTAACTCGTTTAAATTAATAACGCCTTGGTTCATTCGGTCATCCAAATTTCAACAGGCCGTCAGATACATCACACTAAAGCCTAACGACTTAACATATAATCAGAAAATTTTAAATTTTAATCAAGTATCTTCGGCTAAGATAATAAATAAACAACAAAATGCTTTTGCTTTATAATTTTGGTATCGCGCTTTACAGGGTGATTATATTCATCGCTTCTTTCTTTAACCAGAAGGCTAAATTATTTTGGAAAGGCAGAGAAAACATCTTTAATTTTATCGAAACCAAAGTAGATGGAAAACAGAAACATATCTGGTTCCATTTTGCTTCTCTGGGTGAATTTGAACAGGGAAGGACTGTTTTAGAACAGCTAAAAAAGAGCTATCCTGCTCATCAAATCATCGTTACTTTCTTTTCACCTTCTGGCTATGAAATCCGTAAGAATTATGCGCTGGCAGCTGGTGTTTTTTATCTGCCTCTGGATACTAAAAAGAATGCAAAACAGTTTATAGACCTGATTCAGCCTGAAATTGCAATTTTCACGAAGTATGAGTTTTGGTACCATTATTTTCAATTGCTCCGGGAAAGAAAAGTGCCGCTCCTTATTATTTCCGGAATCTTCAGACCTGAACAGTTATTTTTTAAATGGTATGGTGGTTTTTACCGCAGTATGCTTGATTGTGTAACTCACTTTTTTGTACAGAATACAGAAAGTGTGGAGTTACTGAGCGGATTAAATTATGACAATGTAAGTTTGAGCGGTGATACGCGCTTTGACAGGGTAGCGGAAAATGTGATAACGGTTAAGCCTTTACCCTTAATTGAAAAGTTTTGCGGGCAGGCGGCTGTTTTTATTGCGGGTAGTACCTGGCCTCAGGATGAGCAATTGGTAGTGCCTTTACTAGCTGCTAATCCAAAGTGGAAATTCATTATTGCGCCGCATGAAATTGGTGCTGCACATATTGAACAGCTGATCAGACTGATTCCTGGAGCGCTGCGTTATACTCAATTGAACGATGAGCTTCCTCAAACAGACAGTCAGGTGATGATAATTGATAATATTGGTTTACTTTCTTCAATTTACCAATATGGGAAGATCGTTTATATTGGGGGTGGCTTTGGTGTAAGTATACACAATACGCTGGAAGCCGCGGCTTTTGGTTTGCCGGTGATCTTTGGGCCTAGATACGATAAGTTTCAGGAGGCAAAAGATTTACTTGTTCTAAATGCGGCGATTACCATCAAATCGGCAGAGGAACTTTCTGCAGCTTTTGAAAAGCTGCAGAAAGATACAAATGCTGGACCTGCGGCGAAAAAATATGTGCAGGATAAAACGGGTTCGACCAAACAGATTTTAAGCTATCTGGAACAATATATTTAGTTGGAGTGATGTTCTTTAACCATTTTCACTAAGGCCGCAATCCATTGGGGATGATCGTTCAGGCTGGAAACCAACTGTACTTCTTCTCCTCCCAATTTTTTGAATTCTTCACCATATTCAACTGTTACTTCATAAAGTGTCTCCAGACAATCTGCAACGAAAGCCGGGCAGAATACCAATAATCTTTTTTTGCCTTTTGCAGCTAGTTCTTTAAGGGTATCAGAAGTGTAAGGTTGTACCCATGGTTCTTTTCCTAACCTGGATTGAAAACATACGGAGTATTGTGTAGCCGGGATATTCAGTTCGGCAGCAATCAGCCTTGCGGTATCATGGCATTGTGCGGAATAACAGAATTTATTCACATCTGTTAATGTAGCGCAGCAATCAGCACTTTTAAGACAGTGCTGGCCGGAGTGATCGCATTTTTTAAGCTGACGTTCTGGTAAGCCGTGGAAACTAAATAAGATCTGATCGTAAGTTTCTGGCTGATATTTTTTCGCATTGTCAGCAAACGTACTGATCATCATTTCGTTATCATGGAAAGAGTTCACGAAAGATACTGGTGGAATAGTTTGCCATTTACCAACAATCTCCATTACTTTCTGGATTACTGATCCTGTACTTGCTGAAGCATATTGAGGAAATAAAGGAATAACCTGGATACTTTCTACCAATCCTGCTTTCATTCTTTCCAGTGCAGCTTCAATAGAAGGGCTCTGATAGCGCATAGCCAGCTCGACATGGTATGCTGAGCCCAGTTGTTCCTGGACTAATGCAGCTTGTATTTTACTGTAATACAAAAGGGGTGAGCCATTTTCATCCCAGATTTCTTTATAAAGTTTAGCAGTTTTCGGACTACGGAAAGGGACTATAATCCCTTTAACCAACAGTGTCCTGCTTAATGTACTGATGTCAATTACGCGCTCATCCATCAAAAACTGATCAAGATATTTACGCACATCTTTTACTTCCGGACTATCCGGAGTTCCCAAATTCACTAATAATACACCCTTTTTTCCCATAGTTTATGTAAAGAAACAACTCAGATATTAACCGGAGCTGATTGCTGCAGCAAATATACAGTATGCTTGATTTGCCTTAGAACGGCTTTTGAATAATTACTTTTTAATGATGAACAATATTTTAGTTAAAAAGACTCTAATCTGGCTTTGACCTGCTCCATTAACCACATCGGTGTAGAGGTTGCTCCGCAAATACCAATTTTGTCGTTTACACTAAACCAGCTCATGTCCAGCTCCTCTATATTGGAGATGAAATAAGAGTGTTCATTGTATTTTTTACAGACATCATAAAGGACTTTTCCATTAGATGATTTTTTACCGGATACAAAAATTATCCTGTCATAGTTCACTACAAAATTCTCCAGGTCTTCGTAACGGTTAGAAACTTGTCTGCAAATCGTATCATTTGCTTTCACTTCATATCCGCGGCTTAATAGCTGCTCTTTGATGTGATAGAATTTATCTGTGCTTTTTGTGGTCTGACTGTAAAGGGTAAATTTGCCGGGTAAGTCTACGTTGTCAAGTTCGGCAAGATCTTGGAAAACAATAGCGTTACCATCTGTTTGTCCTTGTAATCCAATTACTTCTGCATGACCATGTTTTCCAAAGATTAAGATCTGTTCTTTATCATCATAGGAATTTTTAATCCTGTTTTGCAGTTTTAAAACCACAGGGCAGGAAGCATCAATTAAAATCAGGTTATTTTCCAGTGCCAGCTGATAGGTAGAAGGCGCCTCTCCATGAGCTCTGATGAGTACTTTTTCATCGTGCAGCTGCTGTAATTGTTCGTGGTCAATAATACGCAGGCCTTTATCGGTTAAACGTCTTACTTCTTCATCGTTATGCACAATATCACCAAGGCAGTATAAATAATCTTCTTCAGCTAAAATATCTTCAGCCATTTCTATAGCATATACTACCCCGAAACAGAATCCTGAGGCTTTATCTATGGTAACGGCCAAATCGTATTTCATATTCTTTATTTTCAATTGATACTACAAAATTACGCAAAAAGAGTTTCATATCCATACTAGTTATTTTTTGCGCGGCAGAAAGATCCTGACCAAAATTGCCTGCAGTAAAGAGATGACCAGGAAAAACATTTGAACGGGATGAAGCAAAATGTTCCAGACAGCGTTTTGTCCGGATAGGAAAGAAATCATAATCCTGCTCAGAAAAATGAGTCCTACCGGAAGAATAAATAACCTGTAATCATAATCAGCGAGGATATAAAGTGGGCCTCCTATAATTAATAACAGGTATAAAAGGGCCACAAAGCTATTGTTCCCAAAGTTCCTTAACAAACGCTGACCGGTTTTTTGAATTAAATCGTTTTGGTATTCAGACACGTAGCTATAAATCAGTTTATTTCCGACCAGAGTTTCCGCTTTAAATTTTTCTTGTTTAACGGCTTTAACGATTTCAAGGGCTTCGGGTATCTCTCCTTTCATCCGGCGGTGCCATTCGTATTTTTTATAGGTAGCGGCATCAAAGAACATACATTGGTTTGTTCCTGCAGAAAAGACAGGACTGGAAAAAAGACGGATGAGCCGTAGTGGGATTAAATTCAGGAGTACAAAATTATTTAACGGCAGCAAACAATAATTGAAGAATCCACTGATGGATTGCGTAGGAATGATATTTAGAAGTGTGAGGTTAAAAACCTTGGTTCGATAGATCAGGCTATTGATCAATCCATCACAAATAATAGTATGGGTACCTAAAAACAGAAAATATTCACCGGTTGCTTCATCTTCCACTGCACCGGTTTTCTGTTTACTGAGGTTAAAACGACGGTCGGCTGCACAGAAATTAGTCAGCTCTGCTGATTGTGCTGCATTTTCATTGCACTGGATAATTACTTCTATAGCGTCATAGTCTTGTAATTGGATGGTTTGGAGCAGTTCCAGTAAAACTGCTGTATCGGGTGTAGCTTCAATGAGTATGGAAACTTTGTTATCGAAGTGCCTGCCGTAAACTCCCAATTTAGGGTTAGACAGGAAATTAAACACAGTTACGGAGAACCGAAGGACAAGAAAGATAAGAATGACATAGATTAAGGTAAGAATAAGCATATTAGCTTAAATAAACACCATCCTCCTGCCCTGCTACGTCAAGAACGACATCTACATGCTCTTTTAATACAGTGGCCATCTGCAGACCTACGAAATCGGTTGCTACCGGGTATATTTTATGACTTCTGTCCACCAGTACAACGGTGCGGATCTTTTTATGCGGAGTATTCAGGAATACACCAAAGCCATAAGCAAGGGTTTTACCACTGTTCAATACATCGTCAACAAGAATGATCACTTTATTTTTCACTTTAGCTGGTTCCACGTCTGTGGTTGCTTTGAGGCAACTGTTCTCTTTTTCCAGATCAATCCTAAGCATAGTTACAGTCAGGTCAGAGATTTCCTGTAAAACTGTTTTCAGTCTCAGTGCAAGTTTATATCCTCTGTCCCATATGCCTGCAAGTACGATTTCCTTCTCATTTAAATTATCCTCCAGGATTTGATAAGCCATACGGTTAATTTTCTGTTGAATTTGTTTTTTATCTAGAATAAGTAATTGTGAATCGGCCATCTAAATTGTGATTGTTTATGGGATAAAAAGAAGGATTTATTAGCTCAACCAAATATCAGAAAAATAATTTCAAAATAATGCAACGTTTATGAGGTCTGTGTGTCTAATTTAGATAAACTAATAAAACCAAGATGATGAAATCGAATTTTTTACTCAAATCAACATTGCTTTTACTGATCACTGCTACATTCAGTGCGTTTACTTTAAAGGCTCAAAATACTAAAAACGTAGCCTTAAATAATGTTTCCGGGGTAAGTGTCCATGCAGGAATTGATTTATTTATTACACAGGGCAATACAGAATCTGCTAAAATCGTAGCCAGTAGTAATTTTATCGATGAAGTCGTGATCGAAAATAACGGAGGAAATGTAAGAGTGAGCTGGAAAGATAATCAGGGTTCAAGGTTTTTGAAAAATAAAAGCGCTAAGGTGTATATTACTTATAAAAAGTTGAATAGTATAGCTGCAAGCAGTGGAAGTTCTTTAAAGACTGAAAATACTTTAAAGACTGATGCTTTAGATGCGAAGGTTTCTTCTGGTGCGAGTATGTCTGCGAGTATCGTTTGTAAGGATCTTCAGATAAAATCAAGCAGCGGGGCATCCTCTTCTTTTTCCGGAACAGCGTCCAATCTGGATGTTAAAGCAAGTTCTGGCGCTAATGTGAGCGCTTTAGAACTAAAAACTGACTATGCAAATGCGGCGGCCAGTTCTGGTGGAGATATTGAAATCAATGTGTCAAAAGCATTGGAAACTACTTCAAGCAGTGGTGGTAGTATCAATTATAAAGGAGGGGCAAGTTTAAAAAACAACTCTTCCAGAAGTGGCAATGTGAACAGGATAAATTAATTTTTGAGTTTTTAAAAGCAAAACCCCTGACCTATTGCCATTGGTCAGGGGTTTTTTATTACTTTTTATAAGGGTAGAATATGAAATTGGCCCCTTCTGGAACAATTACAAATACACACATAAAGTCTTCTGGTTTTTTATAATTCTTCAGGAAAAGTTCTTTAAGCTCAGGTTTGATAATCCCTTTTTCAATAAATTCTTCTACCATCGAAGCTTGAATATTCCAATTGGTATTCAGTTCTTCTTTGTTTAAAATCATCTCCCCTATGGATACTGTATGCTGGTGTGCAACAAATATCGGATTCTGAGATACTCCTTCAGCAATAATCTCCAACGCAATTTCTCTGATAGACTCTGCATAAAGTTCCAGATCTTTTTCCAGGCTAACCAATGGGCTTACCTTTTTTTCAGTTTTCCCTTCTTCAGGCTGTTGAGGCAATAACTCTTCTATATCCATCTGTGCTAATTTATTTGATTAGATTTAATAAAACAACGTTTTCTACGTGCTGTGTATGCGGAAACATGTCAACCGGTTTAATACGGCTTACTTCATATTTCTCTTTCAATAAAGCCAGATCTCTTGCCTGTGTGGCTGCATTACAGCTTACATAAACAATTTTCTCTGCTTCCATTTCTAATAATCTTTCAACTACATCGGTATGCATTCCTGCGCGTGGCGGGTCAGTAATTACAACATCTGGTTTACCGTGCGCTGCAATAAAGTCTGTGGTCAGGATATCTTTCATGTCACCAGCATAGAAAACAGTGTTTTCGATGCCATTCAATTCTGAGTTGAATTTAGCATCTTCTATAGCTGTGGGAACGTATTCTACTCCGATAACTTGTTTTACGCTGCCTGCGATAAAGTTAGCGATGGTCCCTGCCCCTGTATAAAGGTCGTATACCAATTCATCGCCTTTAAAGCCTGCGAATTCTTTAGTGATTTTATAAAGTTCGTGTGCTTGAAGTGAGTTGGTCTGATAAAATGATTTTGCCCCGATCTTAAATTTAAGCCCGTTCATTTCTTCAAAGATATAGTCTCTTCCTGCATAGGTGATCACATCCTGATCAAATATAGTATCGTTCTTTTTTTGGTTAAGGATGTAAAGCAAGGAAGTTATTTCAGGAAAACTAACTTTAAGGTGCTCCATTAATCCGTTCACCTGCGCTGGTTCTGCATAAGCAAAAACAACTACAACCATGACTTCTCCTGTAGAAGAGGTACGGATGATCAGGTTTCTCAGGCTTCCTTCGTGGTTACGCAGGTCGTAAAAGCTCAATTCATTTTTAAGTGCATAGGCTCTTACCTCATTTCTTAGCTTGTTTGATGGTTCTGCCTGCAGATAGCAATGCTGAATGTCAAGAATTTTATCAAAACGCAAGGGAACGTGGAAACCGAGTGCATTCATTTCCAGATCTTCGCGATCGGTCATATCCTGGGCGTTTAACCAGCGTTTGTTGGAAAAAGTATATTCTAGTTTATTACGGTAGTATTTGTTTTCAGCAGAACCTAAAATCGGCTCCATTGAAGAAGTATCTACTTTTGCAAGACGCTGTAGTGCTGCTTCAACATTCTTTTGTTTAAAGTGCAGTTGTGCGTCATATTGCATGTGCTGCCATTTGCAGCCTCCACAAGTACCAAAATGTTCACAGAACGGATCTGTCCGCATGTCTGAAGCGGTATGCAGTGTTTCAATTACTGCTTCTGCAAAATTCTTTTTCTTTTTTACGATTTTGACATCAACGATATCACCTGGTACGGCTTTATCTACAAACACAACTAATTCATCTGCTTTGGCTACTCCTTTGCCTTCTTCAGCAATATCAATTATACTTAAATTGGGCAGGATTGTAACCGTTCCAGCTTTTCTATTTCTACTCATTCTGCTGCAAAGCTAAAACTTGTATTTAACAGTTCCTATTTTTTTTAGCTTCCTGAATAGTAAGATGATAAAATTACAACGGATAATCAGGGCACAAGGATTTTATCTGGATATACTTATACCCATCAGTGTGGTGAAATTGACTGGTCAGCTCCCAATTCCGAAAACCTTCAGGATAATCCCCAAAAGGCCTCCGTCAAGGTTAAAGCTGACATCAAATTTCTCTTCTACCAGGATCGAAATCTCTAAAACCTCTTTGCTCATTATAAATGACGTTACAAAGTAAATATAGAGGTTTATATACCGAAAACCAAATTGGTATACTAGTTTGATATTAACAAATTATAAACAATTTATACGCTGGCTCTAAAGTGCTGCTTTAACCAGAAAGGGCAGCATTTCTTTTTGGAAGCTGACAAAGTTCTTACGAACATCTGAGTCACTTACAGAGGTAAAGGCGAAAGAGAAGACAATACTTTTACTTGCTTTCAATAAAAATGCAAGTCCTTCTCTTCTGGATGGATTATTTTTGAAATGGTCCAGGCCAAGGTAAGCGGAAAGCAGTAGCGATTCCAATTGGTCTGAAAGGTGTTTGAGGAATTCTTGTGAATTGGCATTTTCCCTGACAAAGTCCCACCCTATAAATTCGTTGCAAACGGTATAGGTGAGCCTGCAGGTTTTCATGACCAATGCTTTCAGGTGTTCTTCTTCATCAACAAACTGGGCTTTGTTTTTTAATATTTCATGCAAATTAAGGTCAAGATAATCCATCAGAATAGCATCTAATACTTGTTCCTTGCTTTCAAAATATTTATAAATGGTTGCTTTGGCGATTCTCGCCTTTTTTGCAATCTCATTTACACTGGTCTTGTGATACCCGTATTTCCTGAATAGTTCTTTGGCAGCTCTAATGATGCTCTCTTTAATTTTTTCTGGTTCCATCAATTAGTGACTCGGTAACTGTTATTTCCTGAAATGGTTATATTATATGTTCTCAATGCAGTTTTAGCTGGTGCTTTTGTTGGGGTACCATCTATCAGTGAGTATTTCGCCCCTGAACATGGGTCAACTACATTGTATGGGTTTTCTATAGTCACCGCACACCTGTTTTCCGGGTTTACGGTGCTGCAACGGTCATAAGCTTTGTAGCTGTATCCCCCACTACCATCCAGACTCACATTATAGGCAATAATCACCCCTGCAACCCCACCATTAATTAAAATTGCGCCTTTCGCTTTCAGATCTGATAATTGTGCGGGGTTAAAAAACCCGATAATATCAACACCTGCATTAGGTATCATATTCGTTTGTTTCCCACACGCGGAAAATAAAAAAAACACGAAAAGAAGGCCTGCAATTTTGCTCATAGATGGGTTTAAATCAACGAAGTTTTAAATTGTTTCAGGAAACGCTGATCGTTTTCTGAGAATAGGCGTAAGTCTTTGATCTCAAATTTTAAGTTCGCAATACGTTCGATACCCATACCAAATGCGAAACCGCTATATTTTTTACTGTCAATACCACAGTTTTCCAATACATTCGGATCTACCATACCACAACCCAATATTTCTACCCAGCCGCTATATTTGCACAATTGACAACCTGCCCCTTTACAAATGGTACAAGAAATATCCATCTCTGCAGAAGGTTCTGTGAATGGGAAATAAGAAGGACGGAAACGTACTTTAGTACCTTCACCGTATAGTTCCTGTACAAAATAGAACAAGGTTTGCTTTAAATCTGCGAATGATACATTCTCATCTACATACAGTCCTTCTACCTGGTGGAAAAAACAATGTGCTCTTGCAGAGATTGCTTCATTACGGTAAACACGTCCTGGCATTAAAGCTCTGAAAGGCGGTTTCCCAGCTTCCATCATTCTTACCTGTACAGAAGAAGTATGTGTTCTTAAGGCGATATCTCCATGCGCTCCGCCTTTTTTGATAAAAAAGGTATCCTGCATATCTCTTGCCGGGTGTTCTTCAGGAAAGTTTAAGGCAGAAAAGTTATGCCAGTCATCTTCTATTTCAGGCCCTTCTGCCACAACAAATCCAAGTCTGCTGAAAATGTCAACAATCTCTCTTCTGACTAAAGCCAGCGGGTGACGGGCACCTACCTCAAAGCCTGCACCAGGAAGTGTCAAATCCAGACCAGCATCTTTTCTGGTCAGTTCTGTAGCGTCTTGTTCTTTAAGTGTCTGATATTTTGCTTCTGCAAGTTGTTTGAACTCGTTTAGTACCTTTCCAAGCGTTCTCTTTTCTTCAGGAGATACAGCCTTAAATTCATCAAAAATATCTTTTATAATTCCTTTAGTTCCAAGGAATTTTATTCTGAACTGTTCTAATTCGTCAGCATTTTCCGTAGAAAAAGCATTTATTTCCGTAGTATATTCTGTAATCTTAGCTTGCAACATAATGCCAAATATACAGCTATTTCATTAATATCTTAATAACCGGCAAATGCGAATTATTTTTGACGTTAAAACAAGAAACCGCCATTCCCTGAACAGAAATGGCGGCTGGTCTTTAGTTTATATAGAATAGCCTAAGAGATTACTTTCAATTCTTTACCTACTTTAATAAAAGCTGCAATTGCTTTGTCTAAATGGTGTTGTTCATGTCCGGCAGAAAGCTGTACTCTGATACGCGCTTTACCCTGAGGAACAACAGGATAGTAGAATCCGATTACATAAATGCCTTCTTCCAGCATTTTTGCCGCAAATTCTTGTGCTAGTTTAGCATCGTATAGCATCACTGGCACAATTGGGTGAATACCTTCTTTGATATCAAACCCTGCTGCTGTCATTTTCTGACGGAAATAAAGTGTATTGTGCTCTAATTTATCTCTTAGTGCTGTACTTTCATTTAACAGATCCAATACCGCAACTGAAGCACCTGCAATTGCAGGAGCCAGTGTATTAGAGAATAAATATGGTCTTGAACGCTGACGAAGCATATCAATAATTTCTTTTTTCCCCGCTGTAAAACCTCCGGAAGCACCGCCTAGTGCTTTACCTAAAGTACCTGTAATAATATCTATTCTATCGATTACACCGCAGTGTTCATGAGTCCCTCTTCCTGTTTTACCCATAAATCCGGAACAGTGAGATTCATCAATCATCACAAGCGCTTCATATTTATCAGCTAAATCACAGATCTTATCTAATTGTGCAATAGTACCATCCATAGAGAATGCACCGTCTGTAACAATAATACGGTGACGGCAGGAAGCTGCTGCTTTTAACTGCTCTTCCAGGTCTGCCATATCACTGTGTTTATAACGGAAACGTTTTGCTTTACATAAACGCACACCGTCAATGATAGAGGCATGGTTCAGTTCGTCAGAGATAATTGCATCCTGATCGTTAAACAAAGGTTCAAACACTCCTCCATTGGCATCAAAAGCTGCTGCATATAGTATAGTATCTTCGGTACCTAAGAATTCAGATAGTTTTTGTTCTAATTCTTTATGTACATCCTGAGTTCCACAGATAAAACGGACAGAAGACATTCCATAACCATATTTATCAATTGCAGCTTTCGCAGCAGCAGTTACTCTTGGATCTGAAGACAATCCCAGGTAGTTATTAGCGCAAAAATTCACCACTTCCTGACCAGTACTTACTTTGATATCAGCTCCCTGAGGTGTGATGATTACTCTTTCCCGTTTGTATAACCCGTCTTTTTCTATTTGTTCTAATTCCTGTTGAAGAACAGGTTGCAGTGTTTTATACATATATGCTAGTTATTTGATGCTTCCAAAGTTATAAAAATATCAATTTAGAAGCCGTTTAATTTTAGTCTCTTCCAGGTTCAGTATTAAAACTTGAAATTAACCACGGCATAATTGCTGTTTCAGGGATAAAAGGACAACAATGTTTAAATAATAATTCAGGGAGCATACTTTAAAAGGATTTTATTTCTTATTTTGCAATAAATTATAAAGTAATGATAATTTAACTTACCTTTATAATCTGCATTAAATTAACAATTAACTTTCCCCATTAGATAAATGACCGATAATCAAAGAAAACATTTCGGAGCCAGATTGAAAGAAATCCGGTTGGCGAAGAAAATGACGCTTCAGGAATTCTATAGCCCGATAGCTAAACATGTAAACAACTTCTCGCCTATAGAAAACGGGTCCAGAATGATTGGTAAAAGGCTCGCAGAGGATGTGATCAAACACTATCATATCAATGAAAGCTGGCTAGCCACTGGTGTTGGAAAAATATACTCAATAGATGAGTTGCTCAGAGAAACGAACAAGCTGAATACTGAACCTGAAGAAGGTGTCCCTTTTATTAATGTTAATCCTTCCGATTTTTCATCCGAAGAGCTTAATTTTTTAAAGGAAAAGCCAGAGTATTATGTAAACTTCCGCCCCTTTAATGACTGTGATGCCTATTTACCAGTTTATGGGGATAGTATGGTCCCAAAATATTCGAGCGGAGAAATAATTGCTATCCGGGAAGTCGTGAACAAAGACATTATCCAATGGGGAGAGGCTTATTTAATTATGGCTGATGAAAGCGCCAATAATATTACGACTGTAAAATTGCTGTTTGAGCATACTACGCCAGGTAAAATTATCTTGCGTGCTGCAAATGCCGATTATAAAGGTGATACCATTCTGGATAAACAGGCTATTAACCGGTTATTCATTGTCAAAGGAAAGATAACCAGGAATCAGCTGTAGGGTACGATTTGGGACTTCGACTGGTTATGGGACAATTGTCCCTCCAGTCTCCGAAGAGAATTATTGTATCTTTGTCTGTATATTTTAAACTAAAAAAGGCTTTATGTCAATCACATCAGCAGATGAATTATTAGGAATGCAACGTGTAAGTGATGCTGTTGCAAATACGCTTAAACAAATGCGTGAATTCGCTCAGCCGGGTATCTCCACGAAAGAACTGGATGAGTTCGGCGGAAAAATATTAGCAGGTTATGGTGCGAAGTCTGCTCCTAAATTAACTTACGGATTTCCTGGGTGGACTTGTATTAGTATTAACAATGAAGCTGCTCACGGCATCCCGTCTGAAGAAAAAATACTTGCGAATGGTGACCTGATCAATATAGATGTATCTGCTGAACTTGATGGATTCTGGGCTGACAATGGAGGTTCTTTTGTATTAGGAGAAGATATAAATAACCATCAGCCTTTAGTGGATGCTTCTAAAGATATTCTTTATAAAGCAATCAGCAAGATCAGAGGTGGTGTTAAAATTGCGGATATTGGCAGGTTAATAGAAACTGAGGCAAGAAAACATGGTTTTACTGTGATCCGTAATTTAGCTGGTCATGGTGTTGGCCGTAGTTTGCATGAAGCACCGGATTGCATTTTGAACTGTTATGATAAATACAATACGCAAAGGTTTAAGAAAAACTCAACGGTTGCTATAGAAACTTTTATTGCTACAACGTCAAACATGGCAGTTGAACAGGCAGACGGCTGGACATTGAAAGGAAATAAAGGTGGTTTTGTTGCACAACATGAGCATACGATATTAGTAACAGATGGAGTTCCTGAAATTCTGACCAGCGCTAATAAAATATAATCACAATACTCAGTCTTTAGACATGTAGGGATGTATTCTTTAAGGATACATCCCTTTTTTTGTGATTTCCAGTAAAATTAATTACATTAATTGTACTAAAAGCTTATAGTAATGAAACATTTAGTCACTTATCTCTTAACCACATTAACATTAGTTTCCTGTCACAGTGCAGCTCATAAAAATATGGTATTAAAGAATAATGAAGATCTTATAAGGGTTTATTTTGATCATTTCAATAAACATGACTGGACAAAAATGGCTGGTATGTATGCTGAAACTGCTGAGTTCAAAGATCCTTCTTTAGGAAATGGGATTGTAAAACAAAAAAGGGAACAGACTATAAAGAAGTATAATGAGTTGAGTGAGCAGTTTCCAGATGTTAAGGATAGTATAGTCAATATTTATCCTTCAGGAGATAAAAATGTAATTGTAGAATTTGTTTCTACCGGAACAGCGCCTGATAATTCTAAATTTGAATTACCTATTTGTACCATCTTTACTATTGAGAATGGATTGATCACAAAGGATTTCACTTATTATGATAATTTCCAGGAATAGTAAGCTAAATAAACTCATTTAGAAAAGGTAGCTGCTATTTTAAATTATTGTAGGATATAGCAGGAAAATTAGGTATTAGTCTGGAAGAGAAATAAAACAAGAAAGGGATGTTCCATCCAGACACATCCCTTTTCTAACCAAATATAAACCTGTATGAACGGGTTTCGTACTTGGATACCATTTAAAGGCACTTATTAGCTATTCAATAGACGTATAGGGATGAGTTCGGGGATAAATGAAGATCATTTATCATGAAAGCCACCAATTCTAAAACCAAATCAACTAAGTTCTTCTTAGCAAATTCTAATGGCATTGAGATTTACCTAAATGTTCCGGGTAAGGATGCAAAGGAACAGAAGTACTATCTGGATTATAACCACAACGGACAAAAGAAGTACTACGGTAAGGGAAGCGTTAAAACTAAATCCATCGAGTTCTTTAATAGCTTAGAAATATCAGAGAAAATAAAGCAATCTGAGATTGAAGCTTCATTAACTGAGATTTTCAAACAAGATATATTGCTAATAACTCATGAATTGCAAAATGAGGCAGCAGTTTCAACTGTATCCATGAGAAGTAATGTAAGAGAAGCGATTGAAGCTTTCTTTCTTTATAAGACACTACAGAACAAAGAAGGTACGGTTGATAAGGTCAGCCTTTGCGGGTACAAGCATCACAGTAATAAATTACTTAAATACTTTAGTATAGACAGATATAAAAGAATATGTCTAAGCGATCTAAGTACTGATTTATGGCTCAATTACAGAATTGACCTTTTAAATAACACCTATAACACAAGTACCAAAAAGCTCATTAATGCCTCAGTAAATCAGCACTTCCAATATGTTACACAATTTTACGGCTGGTTAATGGATTATAATGAGTTTCCGATTAAGAACCATCTGAAGAAACTAAAGAAGTTAAACTCAGCAAGACAGGATAAACGATTCAAAGTTATACCAGATAATCTTTTCAATGAGTTCTATCATCTACTTGAATTTAAAGAGAAGTATACATTTACCCGACTTTACCTGAGCGGATTGCTATTATATGAAAATAACATTAGGCTTGCCGAACAGGTCTTGATTCAAGTTGGAAATATAGATTTTGAATATGGTACATTGAAGATTATCAATAAGAAGAATGACAGCCTTCGTACCGTAATACTCTCTTCTAAAGCCCAAGAGCTGATCACAATAATAAGGAATAACACAATAAAATACGGGCTGACAATTAATAAGGAAATGTATTTATATGGTGGGCATAATATCTTCAAACTAGGTAAACCACATCGAAATAAAGAGTTAGCTACCCTGATGCGCAGATTCCGCAAGCTTTACCCACAATTCAACGATATAAAACTATATGAAAACAAACACACCTCAATCACAAATCAGTTTAATGCAGGCGTGGATCACTATCTGATAAAAGAAAGAGCCAATCATAGCAGTATCTCGACCACAGAGATTTATTTACAAACAAAAAGGATAGTGAAGCCTTACGAGCTTAAAACTATGGAGAGAGATCTAAATGAGGTGTAACCTCATTATAATTAAAGCGGAATGGATTGAAATCTGTTCCGTTTTTTTGTTTAAGACAATCTAGTATTTTTGTTGATGATCCATTCTAATCTGAACGTAAAAGAAATATCAGTCGAAGCCAGTTTAAAAACAATAATAAAGCACCATGCAGCATCTAAAATTTTCATCAATATAGGATCTCCAGAAAAATATATTAAGTGTATTAAAATTTATATTTTACCTGTTAATGAGTCCACAATTTTTCCAGCTTATGCTTATAATACTATAGTTGACAAAACTTTTCCACAATCTGCAGATAAGTCTATACATCAAAATAATATTCTTGCTATGGTTCAAAATCTTATTGAACTAGAATGGAACTTTGTCATGGAGTCACGACAGCGAATAGAACTGTCAGCATCAAGCGAAAATATAAATATGTCTGATAATGCCCTATATATACTAAACGATCTGAACAGGCTTTTGGAAATCAAAAAAAAGTTCATTTTAGGTACTGAAATTAGGATCAATCCAAAGTTGACCTCTACTGTCGAGAATAAGAAACCTAAGCTAATTACGGATGTGCAGATTTTAGTAGATGGAAATCAGCAGGAGAAGAGACAGATCATAGATCTTCTAATCACAAATCGCATCCAAGAACTGAGCAGTCCGCATTTCTCTTTTTTATCTGTCCAATTATCAATAAGTCAGAAACTTACACAGAGAAAAGTCAGAAACTTGATTAATAGCGTAACATTCCACCAGTCTATAGAGGATTTAACCCACTTGTTCAAGAAGCGCGTGTGCAATTTAGTTTGGCATTATATGCGTACTGAAATGGGTTGGAAAGGTAAAAAAAAGACTCTTGACGAAAACCAGGGAGAGTTCATTTATACAATACTTTTACTTTTCAATTTGATGAGACCTGAGGATTTAATTAGACACCATAGTCCTAGAAATAAGGCAAATTACATTTGGTCCTTCTTTAAAACAGATCCGAAATACAAGGATGTAAAATTTCCAGAAATAATCTTTAAAGAGTTTACACCTGAAATCCATCTTATTAAACGCCACTTAAAAAGAAAAAAACAAATCTTGAGTGGCAAAAATTAGAGAACATGATTTGCTGTTAGTGATGTGAACGATATTGTTCGGATTACTAAAATAAACAAATCATGGATCAAACTCCAATTAATGCTGCTGCTATAGACAGCGAAGATCAATCTGTACTGAACCAATTCTTTTCGGAAACAAATGATAAAGGATATTTCACGAAGGCTGAATTTATGGAATATACCAATCGATTATCCTGTTCAGAGAGGGAAAGTTTAAAGCGTGTATTTGAGCTTACCAGTAAGTCTTACAAATTGACCCACTTGTCATCTTACAGTTCGGATGCTGATTCCATTGAGTGCGGAAGAATAAAATGTAAATTCAAACTTCCAAATGCGAAAGTCAAAATTCACTTGCTGTATCACCATGACATGTATCACTTCTTACTTTGTTATCAAGAGAATATTCATCAAGGTTGGTGGCCTTTAGAGGATCTGATCTCTATATTGACTTTTGATGCCTCATAAGTTAAAGATGTTTTAGCATGACTGTTACGGGTGCACACGTGAATTGTCAATTGTAAAATACCAAAAGTAAACTCAATTAATTATTTAACCACAAAAAATCACGACACAGATCGTGCAGGGATTCTTATGCCCTAAAATTATAACATTCCAGATGATTAAGACAAAAATAGGAGTCGGTAAAACCGATATCAACATTATGGCAAATAAACATTCAATAGTAATTGAACCAAGCATACCTGTACAACCCACAAACAACAAAAGAATGAAAGACCAAGATTTAAAAAACAGCAGTATTATAGATTTCATTGTATCAGAACAAAGGAAGAAAAAAAATGAGCTAAATGCCATAGTTGAAGAGAACAAGACAGTGATTGACAATCAAACTTTCTTCATTGAAAATTTTGATTTTGGAATTGTGACGAAATCAGAATTCTTAAAGTTTATTGGCGATGACAAGCCTGCACTACGTGAGTTCCAAGGATTTATTCAAATGATGAAAGAGAACAGGAAAATAAACCATAACCTACCTTATGCTTCAAAGGATGGTAACGAATATTATTATCTGAAAATTCAAGGTTCTAATGGAGATTTGAATATCAAAATCAAGTCGCTGCCGTGGATAGATCATTTACTTCACGGATATGCCTTTAACAAATATAATGTCAACCTCGACATTGAAGGGCTCTATACTGAGGCTACAAAATTAGCTGAATAGCTATTTTTTGGGAGAGAAATCTTCTCTCCCATTTTTCTAAACTTTTATTTCCAAACCACAACAGCAAAAATTGCTGATAGGCATACCAATGCCCTAATTTTTAAACAATGAAAACCAAGATTATAACCATCAGTAAAGGACAATATCTAAGCGATATTTTGACAGAATTACCAACCAACTCAATTATATTGAAAACAGCTACGGGTATAGGAGCTACAACGCTTGAACTTTTTTGTGAAAGACATTCCATTATTATTGAACCAAATGTGCCTGTGATCAAAGGTAAAAAAGGTAAAGGCATACTGGGCATTTTTGAAGGCATTGACGTGCCTATGATTATGGACTATTTGAGAAATGATAGTATTAAGTTTAAAAAAATCCTCGTAACTCCAGAATCATTCTGCAAGGTATTAGAAGCCGCCAATAATTTAAACATTAATTTATACTCGGACTATTTCCTGCTTTTTGACGAATGTGACCGGACAATGAAGGATGTCAACTACAGATACACTATCATCAAACCTATGCAGAACTTCTTCTCCTTCGAAAATAAGGCATATATTTCTGCAACAGCAGTAATCCCATCCGACCCACGCTTCGAAGAACATAAGTTTCAAAACATTATAATCAAGCCTGATTATGATTATCAAAAGGGATTGGAGTTAATAGTAACTAATAACATCTCTCAGACCTTAAAAAATGTTGTCGAAAGCTTAGAATCTGAGCGTATCTGTATATTTTACAATTCACTCCAAGGGATTGTTAGTACAATCAACGACTTAGGTATAGCCGACCAGACTAGCATCTACTGCTCCAGCAACAAGGGAAGTGAACTATCAATTAATGGGATCAACGGAGTATATGATAATCTAACAGAAGAATTTCCTAAACATAATTTTTTTACAAGCAGATTTAATGCGGCTGTGGATATAGAAATGGATATTCAACCCGTGGTAATCATGGTAACTAATCTTCATATTGCACACCATACTATGATTGATCCGAAAAGTGACGCAATTCAAATCGTTGGCCGATTCAGAAATGGGGTTGACCGTATAATTGCTATCTCAAATTTTGACTCTACTCTAAAAACAAAAGATGAGAATGAGGCTATAAGTTACCTTGAGGGATGCGAGGAAACCTATAATGTAATTAAAGCATTACACCAGTCAGCAACTAATCCAGGAGCAGAAGCAACATTAGCAGAAGCTCTGCTTTTAGTCAAATATTCTGACTTCGTTAATGAGGATGGAACAAAAAATCATTTTATGTATGATAATTTTTTTTACGAGGAAGCTGTTAAAGCATTGTATCTAAACCATAAGACACTTTTTGAAGCTTATAAGACGATGCACTTTTTACCCACTCTGAGGATGGAAACTCATTTGCTTTCAGACGCTGATTTGAAACCAAATAAATATGGCTTATCGATAAGAGAACTGACGAGTCAGCTTATTGATGCATTAAATAAGTTGGAACAAGAAGATGATATGAAATTTGTGATTGATAACAAACAAGATGTAATCAACCAACTTGAAAGGAACTTTCCAGATATAGTCAGAGGATACTATGAATTAGGGGCAGAACAATTATACAAAAACAGCTATTCCAAGAAACAGTTGAAAACCGCAGTACGTGAGAAACGCGAGGCCGTGCAAAAATCGAACTTCGGTTTTATTCAATCTTTACACAATAGCTTTGAAGATGGATTTGAAGCTACCACTAAAATTATTATCAATAAACTTGAGTTGGCAATTAAAAAGCATGATCTCGACCTAAATCCGAGCCTGATTTTATTAAAAGATTTTTTCCATCTTGGACCTCGAAAGACAATTAAAGGTGGAAAAGAGCAGAAAGGATATAAGATTATTGGGTCTAAATTTAATAGAGAAATAGGACAGAATTTATAAAGGTTTAACCCTTTTTTCTACTGTCCTAAAGTTCTTCCTTAAACAGAAGAACTTTTTTTATTTATTATAATCTACCAAAAATATTTTTTAAATAATTTTTGAGGCATATTCTCTCAGATCCTCTATCATCGAAGACCCCTTCGAGATCTGGATGGGAAATGATTACCTATTAGAAAAGACAAACCTCAGTTAAGAACAAGGCACGTCAATCAGACTGCATCTTTTCTTTTATAATAGATAAAACTCACCCGAAGAGAATCCTAAAACCACTCGATAGACGTACGCGACAATTTCATTCCATTGAAATACGCAGGTCTAATCCATCCATTTTCCTTCCCGCAATACAACATATATAAACCAGTAATAATTCATTAAACCCAATTAAAAGCAAGCTCTGAAATCTCAGGGCATTATATCGTTATGTCTAAAAAAACACAGCCAGTAACAAAATTAGAAACCCTTAAAACCCTAAATGAAATGACAATAATTGCACCAAGCGAAGAAACAGTTCTCACACAGAACTTAGAATTAAGAAATGAAAATGTTGAAAAAGCATATCACAACATTGTTAAGCACACTAAAGAACTATTAACAGCATTTGAAACGCTGAAATACCGGATTTCTGTGACTGTTGATCATACGCAATCAGGAAAGGAAACCAAACTTATAAATGAATGGCTATGCTTCTTTTATAACTATACGCTTACAATGAACAGATTTGGATACAAGATGATTTACGTATCCTATGATGAAGATGCACTAACACGTTTTGGTGATAAGCTATTCAACAGAATGCTAAGGATTGTATTTAGATGTACTAATCTGGAATCCTCAGATATTAATATTGAGAATTGCATTAGAATAGATCATTCCGCTACTGATATTCAGCCATTCTTTATTAGCAGGTTATTCAATCAGGAAAAGGATTATGTGACTGTGACAACAGAAGAAAGAGTTCCTTCTTAAACGCAAATTATAATATGGACTTTGAGGAGTCTTTATTCACTGGATGTTCAGGGAGGAAGTCTTTCGGTGAGCAGTTAAATATAACTGCCAACTTATCAATATGGTCAAGATTATATTTAGCAGGAAATTTATTGCTCTCTACTTGTCCAATGAACCCATTAGAAACTCCTAATCTAAATGCGAGCTCTGATTGTGAGAAGTTTGCTTCCTCTCTGAGAGCTTTTACCTTTTTAATTGCGAACAACTCTATTTCTGATTTTATAGTTGATTTAGACACGCCACTAATCACGAAATTATATTAACAGCAATTACTTAGTTATATCTAAGTAATTGCTAATTTTACAACACTCAAAACTCGATTATGATTAGAAACAAAATGTTAATTGTCCTTATGCTGCTAAGCATCAATATTGTTTACGCTTGTAAACAGACAGAGAAATCCTTTAGAGAAAAACAAGAAGAGCTAATGGAAGGTAAAACAGATCAAGAGCTCATTCAAGAGATTTATAATAAGCCTAAGAATTATAAAATCGTTGATATTAGGACTCAAAGCGGTATTAGAGAAGATATTCCTGGAGGGTTAGGTCTAAAAGAAGGCGGTGTATTACAGGTGATGTTTTATGAAGGCCGAATCTATATTGAAAGGTTTGGTGCATTTTCGGGAAGCTACGAGAGACAGTATTATTCAGATACTAATGGGATTACGAAAGTAACGTTCGAAGGCGAAGGAAATCTTAATGATAAATTATGGACAGGCGGGCCACGCATAAATCCACAGTGGCTAAGCTCACAAATCACAGTGACACAATCATATGAAGCACAAAGCAATTATGGGCAGCATCATTTGAAGGCTGCTTACATACTTAGACGATTATAAGACTTAAACAAGCAAATCATTTACCTTTTAAATAACCAATAATAGATAGTAATATATGAAAACAACGAACTTGTTAATGTTAATGGCGGTGCTTGCACTAAGCTCTTGTAAGAAGAGTGGTACTAATGAGCCTGAGAAAGTCTCTGGTAACTGTAAAATCGTATCAATTAAAGAAAATAATGATCCGGCTTCTACCTACAGTTACGATGCTACTGGTAAGATTTCCAAAGTAACCAACCTTTATGGTTATGGCAATGGAATATTTACATATCAAACAGATAGAGTCAACTTTACGGATACTAAAGGAACTGAAAATCAGTCATTCAATATTGATGCTGCTGGTCGTATTATATTAGATAAGTTTGATACCTATAAATACGATTCTGATGGCTATCTAATAGAAAAAGCTTACAGACCGAATCCAACGACATCTAACTTTATACTTTCCTATACCAATGGCAATTTAACGAAGGTTATTATTGATGGATTTGAAACAGTAAACATTACGTATTATGATGCCGAAGCGGTACAAAACCTATTAGGATATGAGAATGCTCTCCATAGCTCGCTAGTATTCAATGAGAGTACTTATTCAAACTTTAATATTGCTTTCCTTGGTAAAGGATCAAAGAATTTGGTTAAAAGTATTACCAAGCAGAGGACAATATCAGGAGTTACACAGAATTTTAATGATACTTATGTTTATAAAAAGGATACGGACGGTAAAATTGTATCATTGGAGATTACAAGGCAAGCAAGTGGCGGTTATTTTAACGGAGTGAATACTGTTAACTTCACTTACCAGTGCCAATAACGTTTAAGAACATATTGCAACACACCAAGATTAGAGCCGCATTTGTGGCTCTTTTCATTTAAACTTTTTACCTATAGTAATTGAGCAAGAGCCTTTGGAGGCATCAGATAACCTTCATACCACCTACTACACAAATGAGTGTAATTATTAGAAATGAAATGCTGAGTGCGATGATAATTAACCAATGGATAAAATTCATGCTTATTATAATATCTGTATATTGATATTAATTATTACTTTTAATAATCTACTCATAGAAACATAAATCAAATTATATGTCGTCATTTAAAGCTGTTTTAAAATTTGCAGATAACCCGGTTAAAGGGTATGACATTTTGCAATGCAATTATTCTTTCCGGCAACAAACTGATGATAAGGGAAGGCCAAGCTCTCCTGCATTAGGCGGAAACGTATTCATACAGATTACTACACCACCGGATGATTTTTTACTTAAATGGATGGTTGATAGTTATAAAAGACGCACAGGTTTGGTGACATTTATGAAGCTTGACGAAGAGAGTGCTTTTCAAAGAGTTGCTTTTGAGGACGCCTATTGTGTGGAATACCATACTAACTTTAATGCAGTTGGTTCATCAAGCATGGTTACTTCGATTGTATTGTCAGCTAAAAGACTTAAAGTAAATGGTATAGATCATAACAATGATTGGCCTGATTAATCCATTATGTTATGATAAATAAAGGAAAGATCATTTTTATAAATGGTCATTGGCAGAATAATTGGATTGGAAGGGTTGCGGGAGCAGATAGCGCTGGTAAGACCTATTGGAATGGTGGAGACTTTAACTCTTTCGCACGTGCAGCTCAACATTTTTTTGGACTAAATGAAAGAATAGATGAAGGATCTGTATGTTTGGACGGCTCAAGTATGGTCGTTCTTGATGAAGTTCTTGGTGGCAGAGCCGAACGAGCTTATGAGGAATATTCTACTTACGAATGGGCAGGAACCATGTATAAGAAGATAAGCGATAAATTCGGATATGGATTATCAGAAACCTCATTTCTACGGAACAAAATTGAAACTGGTGCAAGAAATGCTAAGAAATTGGCCACGCTAACACATGGAATGGACAAAACAAGACATTCCTTTTATATAGTTGGCCATAGTGAAGGCTGTGCATATGCAGCCGGGTTAGCTAAATTACTCTTAGAAAAAGGATGGAAGGTAACTTTTATTATATATTTATCATCATTTGATAGTGGCAACTTTGATAGCCCACAGGGAGTAAGAGCCTACCAATTAGGCTATACTGGTAAAGCTAGCGGAGATTGGGCAACTAATAATAATCCTGTACATGGTGGTGTTGAACGCATTGCCATTGCATATAAAGATTTTGGCGGGCTGGTTAACGATTTGTTTACTATGCACGGTGATACAAAAGGATCAGATGTTTGGAATGCTTTAGCTGATTTACGTACCTTAATGATAAAAACAGGCAGAGATTATGGATATAGTTGGCAAAGCCAGATTCCACAATCAACACCTAATCACACCGTCTTTGCGTGGTATAATGGAACTAAATTAGACTATAAACAATACATGGCAGAAGAAAACTCAAAAATTAATCAGTTTAATTATAAAAGTCAACACAAGTATTAAAGCTATGTTCTCAGACAAAACACTTAAAGAACTTGTTTACCCCACTTTGAGAGCAATACTCTTTGGTATATGTGTGCCAGTTTCATTTATATGCAACTTCTTTTATTTGGGCACATCTAAGCAATTCGACAAACTGATTAAAGAGAATCCTATGGATTACGTATTAGGGAAATTAGCTGTATTCTTATTCTTAATCGCACTCTTTTCTTTGTTACTTTTTATTATTGAAAAGATATGTAAGATTAAGGTGACTATTAAACCATACCTATGGTTGATGCTGATTCCATTCTGCTTCTTTCTGTTTACTCTTTCTGCATTGTTCTGATATTTAAGAATAATTTGAACAATACAACATTCCCAACATCATCCCTTCCACAGAAAAGCGGCTTAAGCCGTGAAAGGGATGGAGTGGTCATTCAGTTATATTATAAACTTCCTGCGGTGATATCAAACCTGTGGCAGTACAGACTATTCGTTCTATCATTCCTGTTGTGGATTAACAAAGCAAGTCGCAGGAAAATCGGTACTCCGCATCTATAAGCGGTGCATTAAGAATGCCAGATATGCCTTCGTTCATCTAGGATAAGTTTATCCTGGATTCACTCAGTTTAAATTATATCTGTCATACATGAATGCTTTCCGCAAACTTCATTGCTCCGTGATAGCTTCCTTCGCCTTCAAAATCTCCTTCGTTTCTCTCTGTTGATTTTAAATACCTCAGCCATCCTTTAGTATATGCTCACCACGCGTCGGCTAAAACATCGACTTCGTCTTGTGTCTACGACATAGCACGCAGTCATGCCTATGGCATTACCTCTGCGTACATTTTAACCTCAATTCGCTTGGTTAGGTGAGCTAAAATATATCGCTGTTTCCAAAGATTTAATTAAATTGCTTTATAAATGCTTACACAGTTATTATGCACAGACTTCCCATACTTCAATCTTTATTTGATGCTGCTTATGCAGATAAGAGATCCGCTAATCCAACGATTACAGTTTCACCTGTCTATTTTACGATCCTTCCCAACAATACCGTCAGAGAAAGCAAAAATAATGTTATGAGTATTACGGGCAATCCAGATTATCATGTCTGCTGTATTAAATATCCTTATCCCTCTTACGGTAAGACTTTTTATACAACAGAATTGTTCTGCTTCCTTAATAGAGCAGGAGACATTATTGAAGGAATTGGATTGAAGAATTGGCTGCTAATCGATATCAATTTCCGCGACGAAAATATTGTCAGCACGGCTACATTTCAACATATCGAGAAAAGCTTGCTTTATAAATATTCATATGTGGAGCTGCAATTCAAAAGTCGATACGCACTAACGCTTGCCGAATTATGGGAAATGCTTACAGAAATGGATAGTGCTTGCTCAACCGTGAAAGAAATGGAAATTTACACCTTCTATTTTCTACAGAAAAAAGAGAAACAAGCTCTCGAATTTACAGTTGATACATTTAAGATCCGATTAGCAAAAGAAGAAAATCTTATACATCAGCATCAAGATCTTCTAGCCAAAATAAAATCGTTAGCAAATGGTGTTTAATTGTCTGAAATTCGTGCTTTACAAATTACAGCAATAACTATAGTCAAAGTCGTACTACCGTATTTTTCCTTTTATGTCTTCGATCAGTTCATAGGCGACGAGCAAAGATAAAGGTTATCCTAAAAGGATACTATAATTAGCAAAATATATTTGTTTTATATATTTTCGGTTAGTGTAATTTTTCAATGCAAATAATAAATTTAATCGATATCTTGCTTGTCAACGTAACGGAAAGCTAGCTGCTATCGGGATATTTTTAATTTAAGAAAGTATATTTATGGGGATATTTGAGAAAAATAAGTCACTGCCTAGTAATGATACCAAAGGATTCTATTTTGGATCTCCAGAAGCGGAAGGTGAAAATATCAATGGGTACAAGTTGATTGATTATTTTGAAGACTACTTGGATATTTTAGATAATTTACAAAGAGGTAAATTCATCTTTTCAGGAAGAAAAGGGGTTGGTAAATCGGCCATTGCAAAGTTTATCAAAGACAAATCTGACTTGACTAATGATTCTTTTGCAACAATTTTACGAATAAGTGATTTTGATATTCAGAAGTCAATTCAACACACATTAGATGAAAAGAGAAATGAAATGCTGCTCTTTGAATGGCTTATTTTAATCAATATTGTGAAATTAATAGTCAAGAACCATCATAGTCAATACACTATGGCTTACTCTAAGTTACAGAAATTTCTTGAAAACAATTCTGGTATTATTGATGTCGATAAATTTCAGATAGATGAAGGATTTAAAAAATCGGGAGGTGAAGTCAGTTTTGGGGTCTTAACTCACGCATTTGGTGGAGTGTTTAAAAAGTATTTTGATGTCAAAGTTACGAAAGCACCATTTTTTAAAATAATAGATCCCCTTAAGGATATTGTGAAGCTAATTTTAGATTACCCCGTTAATAGAGAACTAGAATTTTGGCTATTATTCGACGATCTAGACATAAATTATGATATTAAAAATGATTATGATAATCAAAAAATAATCGAGTTATTAAGACTAGCCAAATATTATAATAATAACATATTTTTAAATAACAAAGCGAAAATACTTGTTTTCATAAGAGACGATATAAGAGGTAATCTTATATCAAAATTTCCAGACTCAGCAAAAATATTTGCAAGTTATGAAATTGTCATTAATTGGTATAATCATTATGCCTCATCTCTTGATGAAAACAACAATCCTTTGAAAAAGCTAGTTAACAAAAGAATTGAAATAAATTTCAAGAATCACAATATTAAATTTTCTAATGACCCATGGAATTCATTATTTAAGAATGACAATGTTTTGAAATCTTCATTTAAATCCGTTTTAGATTTTACATTTTACAGACCACGGGACGTTATAACCTTTCTATCTGTATTAAGCAATGAAAAGTATCCTTTTCCTATTAGTAGCATTAATCTTAAAAGGATACTTGAGAAATATATTAACATTAATTTGGCTGAAATCAAAAGTGAGTTAAGTTTGCATTTCAATGAGCGCGAGAAAGACATAATTTTTAGATTATTATTTCCTTTTATAATTGAAAATCAAGGCTTAAAATACGATTTGATTCTAATGAAAATTTCTGAATTGAACTTTGATATGGAACCTAATAAGGTCGTCGATATCCTGCTCTCCTATTCTCTAATAGTTTACCAGAATAGGAACGGTGATCTGTATTTTAATTATCGAGAAGATACAGAATTAGAAAGAATGGATAAAGATGATTTGTCGCTTACCTTGCCAAAATGCATTTATCATCACTATAGAAGGATTAACTGATTATAGATCATAAAAGACATATCTCCGAATAAGCAAAAACTGTTTATCTATTCATTCAAAAACATAAAGATTCAGGTGCTTGGAATTTAGTTATTCCTGTTATTGTTGAAAGAGTTACAGAAAAGATTACCCAGTTTGGATAAGGTTATTTTGCTCTTGAAGGATCAGGAGGTGGACTCAGTAATACGGATTTCCTCTTGCACTTTTTAGAACGTCATAAGCATAAAGGTTATGATGTTTCTATTAGACCTATGATCGTTAATAATGAATTATTAAATGGATTTGAGTACGTGGATAGTGGAGTTAAATTGGCGGACTTATTAGATGACCCAATAGAATTAATGAGCTACCAAAAAGGTCCATTTAAACGGATTTATAAACAATATGCGGAATTAATTGAGAAGTATGACGTACAATAATAGTTAAGTTTAACAAAAAACAATTACAATGAGTTTTGTTGATCAGAATATGTGAAATGTTAAAGCGACAACTTCAATTAAAAGTAAAATAATTAAATTTATTATTTGATAATTTTACTTGTGTTAAATTTGCATATTTAGTAGATTGAGCTATATTTGAACATATAACACTTTGTTAATTGGCTTTAATAGCTCTCATGATTATAGTTAAACCATTTTTAAGATGGGCTGGTGGAAAAAACTGGCTTATTAAAGAATTACACAAATATCTGCCTGATAAGTTTAATAATTATTATGAGCCTTTTCTTGGTGGTGGATCTGTCTTTTTTTATCTAAAATCACAAGGATTTATCCAAAATTCATCTTATCTGTCTGATTTAAATGGAGAGCTTGTTGAAACTTATCAGTTAATTAAATCAAAACCTAATGATATAATTAAAAGGTTATCAAGTTTCAAAAATGAACAGGAATTTTATTATAATATGAGATCCCAAGTATTTACTGATTCCGTTGATAACGCAGCTAAGTTTTTATATTTGAATAGGACTTCTTTCAATGGTATTTATAGAGTTAATAAAAATGGAGAATATAACGTCCCGTTTGGTAATAGGAACCTTGCGAAATTATTTGATTTAGAAAATTTGGTTGACGGAAGCAATATGCTTTCTGATACTTCAATAAGTTGTATGGATTTTTTCGATACAATTGAAACAATAAAAAAAGGAGATCTAATATTTTTAGATCCACCTTATACGGTGGCTCATGAGAATAATGGCTTTGTTAAATATAACCAAAAGATATTCGCTTGGGAAGATCAAGTTAGACTCAACGAATTTTTGGTGAAATTAAATAAATTAGGGGCTTATTTTATTATGACAAATGCTGCACATATCAGTATAGAAGAGCTATATAAAGATATTGGAATTTACTCAAAAGTGAACAGACCTAGTTCAATTGGCGGAAAAGGGGCAAAAAGAACTGCCTACAATGAATTAATCTTTACAAATATTGTCAATGGAAAATAACTTAAAAAAAGCTATACTGCCAGCATTAATTGATACTCTCTTAATTTTAGTGTTTACCGTTCAGCCGACCATTTGGTTATCTTTAAACTTTTGGCGGAAAGGTCAAATCGCAACCCTTGGTGAGACCTTGCTGTCTGGAGATGTACTACTTTATGGGATATCATTTTTAAGTGCCTCATATCTAGTTTATAATCAGACTAGAGTAAAGGAAAGCGATTGGAAGGATATCCTAAATAAGATCATAGTTTGTGCTATGATAATTATTTCAATGCTCTACGCAATGATGAAGGCTGACAATGAAACAAACATTACATTTGCCAAGTACGTTTCTATTATTGTACTTATATTTTCCTTAATCTCTTTTGTTATATCGCAGGTTTTGGTAAGAAGACCTACTACAGATGTTGCTGAAGAAAGAAGAGAAGAACAACAAATAATTGAAGATAATCTAGTTTAAGTAAAATGCGTGAGATAGAGGTTCAAAATGAACAATATATTGAAATTCAATGTTTAGAAGCGATTCAGCCAATTGGCTCAATGTACATAGCAATTATAAACTGTGGTGATCTAGAAACAATTTGTTTTGCTGATGTTCGTCGTATGGAAATTGGAATTGAAAATCGTGAAGTCGAAGATTATATTGGTATTCAAAGAGAATTAAATCCCAATAGGGAGAATGAAATTGGGAAGTATGTTAATTTAATAGATGCCACTTTCCCCAATAGCATCATTTTATCAATCTCTTCGGATTATGCAACTTATAATCCTGAGACACATACCATGAAAATTCTTTATAAAGATGACGTTGCAAAGGTTTTAGATGGCCAGCACAGAATTGCTGGTCTTAGACATTTTGAAAGAGACCAAAGTCAATTTCAGTTAATTGTAACTATTTACATAGATATGGAGCTTGAGGATCAAGCAATTGTATTCGCAACAATAAATAAGGAACAGAAAAATGTCAGCAATTCATTGGTAGCGGATTTATTTGCGTTTGCAAAAACAAGGAGCCCACAAAAAACGGCACATAATATTGCTCGTGCTCTAAATAAAAAAGAAGGAAGTCCTTTCTATAAAAAAATTAAGATTTTGGGAACTGCTGTAAATAAAGAAACAGAAACAATTACACAGGATACTTTTGTTAAATCTCTCTTAAAATATATCACAAGCGATCCCCAGTCAGACAGAAATTTTTACAAGGTCCATAAAGATAAAGATTCAAAACTCCCTTTAATTTCTGGGAAGGAGTTGCATAGATTATTTTTGCGTAATATATTTATATTGGACGATAATGATATTCAAATTGCTCAAATAATTTTTAATTATTTTTATGCGGTTAGTATGAAATGGCCAGACGCATGGAACTCAGGAGCGGATAACAACATTCTTAATAAATCTACCGGATTTTCTGCATTGATGAGATTCTTTAAAGATGCATATCTGAGCTTTAATCGGATAGGGGAAATCATATCAAAGGATGATTTTATTCGAATTTTCGCGAGTATACAAATCCCTGAAGCTAATTTCACAAAAGAAGTATATATTCCGGGATCTTCAGGGCAAGGTCAATTATATAGAGATTTATTATCACAGAGTGGTCTTGGAAAGCTAGATGAAGACATGTTTTAAATCCTATAGGTTTTTATCATATTTTAATTTATATTACACAAAGTTAAGCTTCTCAATTCAACATGTTTCAAGAAATTCCGGCATAAACGCTCACATGCCAACCACACCACCCATTTATTCCGTTGCTTCTTGACTTAGTTGAGCTGAAAGCTTGGTTGAGTACCATAATTAATTAAAATCATATGGTATTACAATCAAAATTATTCAAAGTGGCAGAGGTTCAACTAGCGTTCAAGCCTAAGTACAAGATTGCAGATAGACCTCGAATTAGAGGTTGTGAGGATGCTTACGGAGTGTTAATACAGCAATGGAGTAAAGACAGAATCGAGTACTTAGAAGATTTCAAAATCATCCTCGTAAACAGAAAGAACCGAGTGTTAGGTCTGGTTGACATCTCACAAGGTGGAATACATGGAACATTAGTCGATCCAAAGGTGGTATTTGCAATTGCATTAAAAGCGGGTGCTAGTGGAATTATACTTTCACATAATCATCCAAGTGGAGAATTGGAACCGGGAGCCGAAGATATTGAAGTCACAAAGAAATTGAAAGAGGGTGCTAAAATACTTGATATAGAGATTTTAGATCACTTGATCATTAGCAAAGATGGATACTATAGCTTCCAGGAGAATGGGATACTTTAGAGCTACAACAGGGATAAAAGCAGGGATATAATCTTTAAAAATCCTTCCAAAACTTCTATATTAGTACAGAATAGAATAAAAACCAATTAACAGATTCATTAACACTTTATCTTCGAATCAAACCTAACGCACTAATAAACAGGAATATAATAACCTAAGAAACAAGAAAGGGATGTTCCATCCAGACACATCCCTTTTCTAACCAAATATAAACCTGTATGAACGGGTTTTTCTTTTCTGTATCTGAGACAGATACACAATATTATCTATATAAAAATTGAGCCAGTTTAAGAAAACACTTATTTCTTCTGTAATTAAAGGGGAAATAGCCACCCACTGACCCAATTATGAACGAATTTGTATGATTACGAGGTCTAAAATGACCTGTTTACTACTCAAATGTCGCAAAAACAATCAGTTTCCATCTGATAATTAACAATTTTTAACAATAGTCTGTAATCAATCGCAATTATCATAGGATAATCGTAAAATTAAACGCTGCCCAAAATCAATTATTGTGATTATTACACAGAAATAGCGTGTAATGACATTAATTCAATATATAATCCTTTTCAGGGGTTGGTGTTTTAAGGTCACGGTCAGAAAGTTCCAGTAAAGTATTTTCTATAGTCCTGCAAAGTGAATTCAGCGCAAGATCATTCGGCTCTAATCCAAAAGGATCTTCCAGCTCATCTGCAACAGCCTCTAAAGCAACAAAAGTATAGGCTATAAAAGAAACTATAACTGGCATCATCCAGCCTAAGCTATCTACAAAACCAAATGGCAATAAGAAGCAGTAGATGTAAACAGTACGGTGAAGCAATACTTTGTAGGTATATGGGATTGGGGTACTGGCAATTCGCTCGCACCCGCCTACAATATTTGATAACTCACTTAAATTCTGGTCAAAACTGACAGTAAGAATGGAATCAAAGTCTCCTTTTAATCTATGCTTTTTCACCCATAACCCCATTTCTTTGATCAGCATAGCAGGTTTGTAAGTAGCAGGTTTCAATTTATTTGCTAAGTTTTCGCCAGAGATTTCAGCAATATCATTTGTCGCATCTGTATGGCGTAATTGATGCTTCAGCGCATAAGTAAATGAGATCAGCAAATCTACAAATTTGTTAATTTCTTCCTTATCTTCTGTTTGAACAAGAGTCTGCGCTTGTCTGGTTAAGGAACGTGTTGTATTCAATAAAGAGCCCCAAAGCTTTCTACCCTCCCAAAATCGTTCATAACTAACATTATTTCTAAAGCCAAAGAAGATGGCAAGGGCAATTCCAAAAAGTGTAAATGGCCCCGGGTTCAACTGTATTTTATAATTAAAGAATGAGCCGCGGAAATAGACTATGACAATGGAGATGAATAACAAAAGCAATAATCGAAAGAGAATCTGAGGTAATACAGATCCTTTCCAGATGAAAAGCATCCTTAGCCAGTTTTCTTTTTTCCTGATGATCATAAGTTCTGATTTTAATTTTTATATCTTCTATCTGTTGCAATGAAGTAATTCGGATCCTCCAGAATATTAACTTCAATTACGGTAGCTGCATCTTGTAATAAACTCCTGCAATCAGCACTCAGATGTCGCAACTGCAAAGTCTTGTTAGCCTCAAAATATCTTTTTGTCAATTTGTGAATAGCGTCTATGGCAGACATATCTGCTATTCTGCTTTCTTTAAAGTCTATTACTACCTGTTCCGGATCTGAAGAAATATCAAATTGTTCAGTGAATGTAGTAACAGATCCAAAAAATAAGGGACCAAGTAGCTCGTAATGCATTACTCCTGCTTGATCTGTATATTTTTTGACACGTATACGTTTAGAATTATCCCAGGCAAAAAAGAGCGCTGAAAGAATTACCCCGATCAGTACGGCTAACGCCAGATTGTGCAGCCAAACTGTAATTCCAGCAACCATTATCCCCACAAAAATATCCTGTTTAGGCATTTTGTTTATAATCCTGAAACTCATCCACTCAAAGGTGCCTATTGCAACCATCACCATCACGCCCACCAATGCTGCCATGGGCACTCTTTCAATAATTGGTGCACCCCAGATAATGATCATAAGAATTGTAAAAGCAGCTACAATACCCGATAACCGGGCTCTTGATCCCGCAGAAAGATTGACCAGGGTTTGGGCAATCATCGGGCAACCTCCCATTCCGAAAAAGAAACCATTTAACATATTCGCACCGCCTTGCGCAATACACTCCTTACTGCTGTTTCCTTTTGTTCCAGTAATTTCATCTACCAGGTTCAGTGTAAGTAATCCTTCAGTCAATCCTACACCTGCCATAATTAGTGCAAATGGAAAGATTATACTGAGCGTGTTCAGGTTAAAAGGGATTGCCGGGATGTGAAAGGGAGGAAAACCACCGCTTACTGCAGCAATATTTTTTACAACCTTAGTATCAATACCTAATGTCAATACGATAGCAAATACAACAATAATGGCGACAAGTGAAGAAGGGACTGCTTTGGTTATTTTGGGCAGAAAAACTACAATTGCTATAGTCAGCGCAACCAGCCCGAGCATAATCCAAAGTGGATTACCTGATAGCCATGCCGAATGTCCATTAACTACAGTTTTAAACTGTTCTAGCTGTGACATAAAGATAATAATAGCAAGGCCATTTACAAATCCGAACATTACGGGCTGAGGAACAAGCCTGATAAATTTACCCAGCTTAAATATGCCTACCAGAATTTGAAATATTCCAGCTAACGCAACCGCAGCAAAGACATATTCTATACCGTGAGATTTCATCAGTGCAATCAATACAATTACTGTGGCACCTGCGCCTCCCGAAACCATACCTGGCCTTCCACCAAAAACAGCAGTAAACAGCCCCATAATAAAGGCAGCATATAAGCCTGCTAAAGGTGGAAATCCACCAAGAATAGCAAAGGATAAAGATTCAGGTATCATGGTCATAGCGACCGTTAAACCGGCAAGAATTTCTACTTTATAATCAATCTTTTGTGAAAAGTCGAAAAGATTTAGTTTTGACATCATTATAAGTCAAAGCTAATCAATAAAATTAAATGAATAGCTAATAGCTCTTCAAGATCAGGGAAAAGCAGGAAATATTAAGGAAGACAAATTATATTGCTCAGCAATGAGCCGTTGTCTTTCAACTGATGTTGTATTACGGGGGAAGTAGAGGCTGCCATTTTTAATGGCAACCTCTACTTAATGACTTTAGTAGACTCGTTATGTGTATTCGGGTTATGATTTTTTTTCTTGGTAACTTTGTAAGTTCCTAAAATGAGCATCGAAGCAGCTAATATTGTAAAAAGGAAATAAAATGATCTCTTATCCATACATTAAAAATTTAAATTGAAGATGTGCAAAACCTGTGCCTATTCTGATCTGCAGGAGAAATTCTATTCTGAATGAGAAGCGGAAGAATTAGAAGAGCAGATGGTAAGGCACTGATTGTTAACCCTAATTTAAAAATAATTAAGAATAATAACAAATAATTCAATAAAAATCAGAAAATTTATTTTGGCAAAGGAGAGGTCTGATCAGCATCAATCGCCTGCCAAATCATATCCTTTAACTCCACAAGCCCTTTTTGTGCAACTGAAGAAATAAATACTGAAGGAATATTTGCAGGAAGATCTTTCTTAATTTCAGCTACCAGCTCATCGTCCAGCATATCAGATTTAGTGATTGCCAATAAATGAGGTTTTTGCATTAACTCCGGGTTATAGTCAAGCAATTCTGATTTAAGAATTTCGTACTCTTCTGTGATCGTTCTGTTGGTATCTGCAGGAACCATAAATAAGAGTACAGAATTACGTTCAATGTGACGTAAGAAACGGTACCCTAAACCTTTTCCTTTAGATGCACCTTCAATAATCCCAGGAATATCAGCCATGACGAATGATTTATTCGCACGGTAAGAAACAATCCCCAGGTTAGGGACAAGTGTTGTAAATGGGTAATCAGCGATTTCAGGTTTTGCTGCTGAAACGACAGAAAGCAAAGTAGATTTTCCAGCATTCGGGAACCCAACTAAACCAACGTCAGCTAAAACTTTCAATTCAAGCACGACCCATTGTTCGGTACCTGACTCTCCAGGTTGTGCGAAACGCGGGGTCTGTAAAGTAGAAGTTTTAAAATGCCAGTTTCCAAGTCCTCCCCTACCTCCTGCAGTCAGGATTTCAGTTTGTCCGTCTTCAGTAATTTCAAAAAGATCTTCTCCGGTTTCAGCATCTTTAGCGATAGTCCCCAGAGGAACATCAAGGTATTCGTCTTTACCAGACTTACCTGTACTAGTAGAACTTGAACCAGGTCCGCCATCGGTAGCAAGAATATGCTTGCGGTATTTTAAGTGTAAAAGGGTCCAGAACTGAGCGTTCCCTCTCAGGATAATATGTCCGCCTCTACCACCATCACCACCATCCGGACCACCTGTTGAGGTCATCTTATCACGGTGTAAATGCGAAGAACCTGACCCTCCTTTTCCTGAACGGCAGCATATCTTAACATAATCTACAAAATTCGAACCCTGTGACATAACCTTTTATTTTTTCTTACTAATAAAAATAGCGGGAAGAACTTACATCCGTCCCGCTATTCATTATATTATTTTAATTAATATTTATCAAGCACTTCGCACAACTCAGCAAAGATCTCATCGATCTGGCCTATGCCGTTTACTTTTCTTAATTTGTCCTGTGCTTCATAATATGGCAAAACGTGAACTGTTTTGCTGAAATACTCATCAATACGCTTTTGTAACTTGTCTGCATGATCATCAACCCTATTGGTTAACTTCTGACGTTCGGCAATCCGTTTGGTCAGTTCAACCTGGTCAACGTCCAATGCAATTACAACTGCGATAGAACTATCCTTACTTTCCAAAAACTCATCTAATGCTGCTGCCTGAGCTACTGTTCTCGGGAAACCGTCAAAGATAAATCCTTTAGCTTCAGGATTCTTATCTACTTCTTCTTCCAGCATAGCAATCGTAATCTCATCCGGGACAAGCTGTCCGTCTGCTATAAGCGCACTCACTTGTTTACCAAGCGGGCTTTGATTAGTAATGTGTGCTCTAAAAAGATCACCAGTAGAAATATGTATCAATTGATAACGATCAATCAATTTTTGTGATTGGGTGCCTTTACCTGCACCCGGTGGGCCAAAGAGAACAAAATTTAGCATTTGGGTTGTCTTTAAAATTTTAAAAGCCTTTCCGCAATTTGCTTAAGGCTTTTCAGTTGATTATATTAGCTTCTAAAAAAAAGAGATTTAACCACTGAAAACAATTTATTTATTTTTGTTAATTTAAATCACATTAATCCCTGACTATATCCTCAGCAAAGTACTGAATAAACAAGAAAAGGTTTAAGTTATAAATCAGCCTTAGCCAAAAAAACGAGCATTTTGTTCCAATTGACCATTTTCCTTCAGAAGAATTCAGTGCCATAAACAAGAAAATTTCTTCTCTTTATTACAGGTAACCATAAATCTTTTCAAGGCTGCAAATATATAATTATTAATTTACTATACTTACTTTTTTTCAAAATACTGCTGCATATTAGGCTCTTGATTATCTGGTGTTGCTGCTGTTTTATTGGGCTATAAGACCAGGTTCATGCATTGATTTTATGACTGATATGATTCCAGCATTCTTTTAATCAGCATCATCAGCAATGCTGCTCCGCCAAAAGCAAACATAACCCATGGCGTGCTGTGTATTCCATGCGCAGCAATAGAAACTCCGCCAATGGCCGTTCCTATTGAAATACCCAGGTTCCCAAAAGAAATTGATATACTATTTGCAAATTCAGGTGCTTCTGGTGCAGTCTCTATCATATAAGCTTGCGAGGTCAGAAAACATGGAGTCTGTATAAATCCCCAGACCCCTATGATAAGAATGGTAGTCACAGACATAGGCCCTGAAAAATAGATGGGCACAGCAATAACGGTTAATGCGGCCAGGAAAACTGCAGTTATCCTGGTGATATTCCTGGTCAATAGTTTACCCGCAACGTAATTCCCCAGAACGCCTGTTAATCCAAATAGTAAAAGCATCAGACTAATTGTTTGCTCATCCATTCCATTAACCTTGCTTAGATAATCAGCAAAGTAACTATAGGTACTGAAAATTGACCCGATCATCAGAAATGAAAATAGAGCACTTGCCATAAAAACAGGTTTTTTCAAGATACGGAGCTGCGAGCTATATGATTTTTTCTCCGCAACCGGCATCGATGGAAGCATGGCTATAATCGCTATAAGTACGGTTAAACTAATCACTGCCTGTACCATAAAGGAAGACTGCCAGCTCGTAAACAATCCGGCAATATAAGTTGCAAATGGAACTGTAGTGATCGTAGCGATTCCAATCCCCCCTATCACAATCGCCATCATCTGATGGGCGTCTTTCTGATCTGCATGAGCGGTTGCTGCAGCCACAGCTGTTGAGACTAATACCGGGTGAAGAAAAGCAGGTAAAACCCTGACCAGCATCAACAGCCAGAATGGAGGTGCAAAGGAGGATACAATTCCGGTAAACAGAAATATAGCCATCGTTAAGGCCATCAGATATTTCCTGTTATAACCGGATGCGAACATCGTCATGAAAGGGCCGGCCAGCGCAACGACCATTGCATAGGCACTTAATAACATGCCTGCTTTATCAATACTAATCTGATAATAATCGGCTACCTGAGGAAGTATTCCAATTACACCGAACTCCGTTGTAATCATGCCTATCAGGCTAAGGCACCCGATGTAGGCTATTTTATTTTTCATTTAACAATTCACTTAACTTGGAACAATCATTCCTATTTTGGTAGATTTAATTTTTTACTGCATCCCAGGCTGCCTGGATATAATTATCAATAGTTACTTCTTTGAGCGCGATATAATTACTGTGATGCAGTTTAACCAGCGACACGAGAGACCCACTTGTAAAACCTATCCACTCTTTAACGTCTCCATCTTTCATCAACTGCTGCTTTTGACCATCGAGATAAACTTCATCAAGATCTTTAAGGTACAGGCTTCCATGATGTTTGGCTTTTGGATCAATGGCAGGGGAATAATAGAATTGCTCTAAAAACATAAAATCCAATGGTTCAGATAGGAAATAAGTAATCATTTTCTTCCACAAGTAAACAAATCTTTGTTTGACAGAAAGACTTTTATCATATCCTTCAGCAATTATGGACGATTCTTTAGTTTTCAAATAAAAGTATAATTCATTGACCAAAGATTCTTTATTTGGAAAGTAATTATATATAGCGCCCATCCCTGTATCTGCTGCTTTAGCTATTTCTGACATCGGGGTTGATTCAATACCTTTCTGAACTATTAGTTTCAATGTGGCATTTAATATTTGCTCTCTTTTATTCATATAAATTCTCATTTGAGATGACAAATGTATTAAAAATGGAATATATATTCCATTTTTAATACATTTTAATAATTCAGGCAACTATAGCTTGTCATAATTACCAGGTCTTTTTTAAATTATAAGCTTTAGTTTTGTGAAATGAGAAAAAAAGTAGCTGACCCTAAAACAAGGATACTGGAAACAGCAACCAGACTTTTCTATACTCAAGGTTATAATGCTACTGGTATCAATCAGATTATCAAAGAGGCTGAAGTTGCACGCGCAAGCTTGTATTTGCATTATCAATCTAAAGAAGAGCTCTGCATTGCCTTCCTTAATTTCCGTCACAAGTACTGGTTTGATGCGTTGATGAAATTCACTGAAGAGTTAACTGATCCTGAAGAAAAATTGATGGCGGCATTTGATTTTCTGATCAGCATGAATGATCAGGAAGACTTTAGAGGTTGCGCCTTTATGAATATACTTTCCGAAATCAGTCCGGCTGATCAAACTATATATACTATTATTCAGCACCACAAACAGAATTTACGAGATTATCTGGCCAGCATATTTCCTGAACAAGGTCAATTGTTAAAAGATCACATTTACCTTTTATTTGAATCCTCTATGCTGGAAAGCCATCTTTACAGAGATCAATGGCCAATTATTCAGTCGAAAAAAACTATAAAAACATTGCTTTAATTGTAATAAAAACAAAGCAGACCGATCAGTCTGCTTTATGAATAATAATTCATACTTTTGCCTTATTAAAAAACAGACAGATCGTTCTATTATTAAACATTTTAAATCAATAAAGCTATGGAAAAGAAATTCCCATTACCTCCATTTAATACAGAAACAGCCTTACTTAAAGTACAAAATGCTGAAGATGCATGGAATAGTAAAGATCCTGAACGTGTATCTCTGGCCTATACAATAGATACTGAATGGAGAAATCGCAATCAATTCATCAATGGACGTGAAGAAGTAGTCAATTTTCTTAAGGATAAATGGAAAAAAGAACACAATTACAGGCTTAAAAAGGAGCTGTGGGCTTTCACCGGCAATAGAATTGCAGTTAGATTTGAATATGAATTTAACGATGAGTCAGGACAGTGGTTCCGAGCTTATGGGAATGAAAATTGGGAATTCAATGCCGATGGCCTAATGCAAAAGAGGTTTGCTGCTATCAACAATATTCCAATTGAGGAGAAAGACAGAAAATTATTCTAAATACAAAAAACCAAGCCATCAAACCCTTATAGACATTTAAGGTTTTGATGGCTTGAAAAGATTACGATTTATCTATTTACAGGTGAAAACCCATTTATTCAGCTCTCTTTTCTTAAGAATAGCAGAATATTTTAAATTCTTTGCTTTAGGACATATAGTATTCGTAAATGTACTTTGTGATGTCCGATCAGTATATTCAACTGCAAACACAGGCTTATTTTGTGCGATATAAGGTTTTACATCATTCTCCCATTTTTGATCAAAGGCATCTTCAGTTAATACCCAGTCGAATTTCTTACTGTATTCTGCAGAGAGCTCAGGTACATTTTTCTGACCAATGCCCAGACCTTTGTCATGAGCTAGTTTAATCAGAAAATCACAATATAGTTTAGTGTCATTGATACTGATATCGAACCCTGTTTCATTACTGTAACTATCCAGATTATCTGGCTCTATCGCATCAAACCCTTTACTGATAATCCGATCAATACGGGAATTAAGCCAGGGTCTTAGTTTTTCCCGTTGTCTGATATCTAGCCAGCGCTCCTTTGGCCACTCTGGATACACCTGGCCAATCACTTCTTTTGGAAGCAGATTGATATCAGGCCTGTCGTCTTCAATTGTTCCGGCAGAAATATATGCAATGACTTTTTTACCTTGCGCATGTAATGCCGCTACCTGCTGGGCAGTTGTCGTAAATGCATCTACATCGACTACTTCTGCGGTAAATGTATCGCTGTTTTTCAGATCATCCAGGCACCAGTCAAATGTCACACTTGCTTTGGGTTGCCACCAGGATACTTTATTGGCTTCATTTTGATCACCCTGCGAGACATTATTATCTCCATTGTTTGTACTTTCTTTTTGACAAGCAGTCAAAGAAAGCATCAGCATTGATACTAGAATTGTGTTTTTCATAATTGTAGGTGATTGCTAGTTGTTTAAAATTTATTATTCAGTGCAAACGTGTTTTTAAGATCTTTCCACTTTCCTTTCGTAAAATCAGGAAACTGCTGTGGCATATTTCCCTCTTGTATTGACTTTTCAGAAAGCGGAGTGATGACACTCATCGTTAAGGAGTCATAAATATCTATCGGAGTTTGTATCCGCTGTTTAACAGCTTCTACAAAAGCGTTAAAAACAAACCAATCCATCCCGCCATGCCCAGCACCATCTGCCTCATGCTGATGTTTTTTCCATAAGGGATGGTCATATTTATCCAGCCATATTTTCGCCTTATCCCATTCATCATAGGTTCCGGATTCCCCTTCTATATAAATTGAATCTGCGACATCCATCCACAAACCGCGTGTTCCCTGTACTCTGAATCCTAAAGAATAGGGTCTGGGTAAATGCGTATCATGTGTTAAAGTCACCGTTTCTCCGTTTGCACAGTTCAGCATAGTGGTAACCAGGTCACCATTTTTGAAGTTTACTGCAAGGTTTTTGTTTCCGGGAGACTTTTTCTCAATATACTGGTGCAATCCTCTTGATTTGGAAGCAAACGAAACCAGGTTTGTAAACTGATTCCCCCTGTTGATATCGATATAATTCATAATCGGGCCAGCACCATGCGTCGGATAAATATCTCCATTCCGGTCTGCATTCCATTGTGTGCGCCATTGAGCCTCACCAACTGTATTTGGCCCAAACTCTCCACCCTTCCCGTCAAAAGATTTTCCATCATTAAATAAAACACCTCTGAGGTCATGTTGGTATCCTCCTTCTAAATGTATCAGTTCTCCGAAAACATTATTCCGGACCATGTTTAATACGGCAAGTACATCCCGGCGGTAACAAACATTTTCAAGCGTCATGTAAGGAATTTTCGTCTCTTCATAAACTTTTAAGATCTCCCAATGGTCTTCTACCGTAATGCCTGCAATCACCTCACAACCCACATATTTTCCAGCTCTCATTGCATCGATGGCCTGTTCTTTATGAAACTCCCATGGTGTTGCAATGATCACTGCATCTATATCTTTTCGTTCCAGCAGTTTTTTATAAGCATCAAGCCCACCAGTATATTCGGCTGGAAGTTTCTTGCCTGCCTTTACAAACTGTGCACGGCAATATTTCAAAGAGCTTTCCTGCGTATCACAAATCGCAGTTATTTCTACATCGGAACGAAGAAGCCCTTCGCTGATATGATTCCGCCCTCTTAAGCCTACACCGATATAACCTAATTTGATCTTGTCTTTAGCATTCGCGAATAATACGCCCGATGGCATTAAAGTAAGCCCGGCCAATCCAACTAATCCGTTGGCACAAAAATGTCTTCTATCCATGATTTCTAGCTCTTAATTAACTGATGTTTTTTAGCCTCTTTAAATATTACTTTTTCCATGCTCTTGGAGTGGGTGAACAACTCCTTTAGCAATTGAAGTTGCGCTCTGGTACGTTGAAGGTTATGATGGGGAGATTCGATCTTATAATAAATATCTCCGTTAAGGTAGTCTGTTAAAAACCTGACTGCCTGCATATAAGGCAACAAAAGAACACCCTTGATCAAAGACCTTAATTCCCACTCATTCAGGAATTGCCCGGCTTCTTTCATATAGCCTTTGGTGTAAGCCTTAAATAGCGGAAGGTTCAATTTGATGTTTGACAGTTCCGCTTCATCTTCGGCCGCTGTATTAATAATTGTCCGGATAGCATCCCCAAAGTCATAAGCAATGTAATCTGCCATTACCGTATCCAGGTCAATTATACACTGTGCCTTCCCTTTTAAATTCAACAGCACATTATTAAACTTGGTGTCATTGTGAGTTACACGCATGGGCAAAGTAAGCCGTTGTTCATCCTCCTGAAAAAACAACATAGACTTAGCGCTGGCTTGTATGGTTTCCAGTTCCGGCAATACCTGCTGAACACGGTCGAAGGAATCTGCATTTACCGCATGTTCCAATTGTCCAAGCCTTTTTTCGATATTATGAAAATCAGGAATCACCTCATACATCACTTCTGGAGAAAGATCGCAAAGCATGGCTTGAAATTTCCCGAAAGCTTTTCCACCTTCATAAGCTTGCTTTTCTGTTTCAACTACATCATAAGTTTTAGTATCCTTTAAGAAATGGCACATTCTCCAATATTCACCATGGCTATCCTGATAAAAATAAGGGCCGGATTTGGTAGCAACCATTGTCATCACTTCTTTGTCGGGATTGCCCTCACCGGCTATAATCATCTTATTTTTAAGATGTGCAATAACTCTGCAAATGTTTTCCGTAAGCTTGGGGACATCTTTAAAAACATGGTGGTTAATCTTTTGCAGCAAATAGTCATGTTCCTCACTCACCAGGTTCTTTAGCCGGTAAGTATCATTAATATGTCCTGTCCCATATGATCTGAGAGAAGAAATATCAACATGACATTTAAACTGAGAGGTGATTTCAAATAAATTCTTAATTCTTTTCAAAATATAACTTTAAGATGAACGGATAAGTTTAATAAGCTGATTCGTCCGCTCCAATATCTACGCGGCCATTTCTCACTCTCGCTTCTTTATCAATGTCAAATTCTCCGGGTTGAGCGACAAATGAGGGTAAGCCTTTGTTGACACATAAAGAGGCGCTGCCTAAATGAAGGTTTGGATTAGGCAAGGTGGCCGAAACAAAAGAAGGCATACCATAACTTGAATTCGCATCTAAACCAGTTCCAGTTTTAAATGCAGCAAAAGAGGGGTAAGTAATACCGCTAATTCCACCCCAGTCAAAAGTAACCGTAGCTGAAGAGCCCGAAGCGGAGAAATAATTGTTGTAATCAAAAACCAGGTTAGTAGAGGTGTAACCGGAAGAGGCTACGATCACTATATTACTTGCAGATTGAATAATGTTGTTCGTGATGGTAAGATGATCTGTATTTTGAAGATGGATTTCTCCTCCCCAGCCAGTTTTTGAGTAATTTTTAAATAGTGTATTGTTGGTAATTGTCGAATTAATCACCTTACTATTTGCTGCATTGGAGCCCATTATTATTCCAGCTTCTACATTATTATAGATAAAGTTGCTCCTGATATTGATGCCATCTGTGCTATTGTTATTGTTTTCACAACCCGCACTAATCCCCGTTGAGTTTTCGTAACAGGTATTGCCTTCAATATTAATCCATTTTGCTCCATCTACATAAATACCGGCAGAAGTGGCCACTGGTGAAACACAACGGTAAACTTTATTGTATTTTACGTTACCATTACGTGCAAAGTTGACATTTGCAGGTGCCCCGGTCCAGGCATAATTACCTGTCATGTCAATCCCAATATTAGTGATATCGTGCACGGTATTATTCTCTATCAGGAAATTCTCCACATTACCTGCCACAGTAAGTCCCTCGCTGAAACCAGTTGTGCAATTATAAATTTCATTATTCCCAATGTAGATCTGGTTATAAGAATTTGCAGTTGTTCCTACGATAACTAATGGATTAGCATTATCACTCGATGAAGGAACAGCAGCAGCATTGGTTGTCCACCCAATGTTGTATAGCTTACAATCTGTAAAATGGACATCTGTCCCTGAGCCCGACATATAAATGCCGGAAGCAAAACCCCGGATATTATTCGCAATCCGGATGGACTGGATGCGGATATAGCTTTTACTTGCAATAGCAATCATTGCATTTTGTGCAGTATTGGTTGCATTGGTACCGTCAAGGATTACAGTACCACTGTTATAATTAGTCAAGGTTATAGGCTCCGTTGCGGATGCTCCTGAATTAGGCCAGTTCAGCCGTTCTTGATAAGTTCCCGCAGCCACAAAAATTGTACTGCCAGCGCCGTCTGTTGTTTTATTTAATGCAGCCTGGATAGTTTTTAATGCCGTAGCTGCTGTTGTACCTGAATTGGCGTCGTTTCCACTGGTGCCATTTACATAATAACTGGTCACAGCAAGCAGCATGGTCTTGTCTTTTGAGGTTGCTGATTGACCTGGTTCTAAATTATTTACTTTGGAACAGGCACTAAAAAGCCCTGCAAGGAGGATAATAATGATTACTTTTTTCATATCGGTTTAGGTTAAATTTCAGTTTATAGCTTAAAGAATATCTTGTTTTTATACAGCCAGTAACAGAGTGAGCATTCTGCAAACCACACGGCTAAAGCAGAGATCAAGCCCGCAAAACTGACAGGAAGATTGAAAAATAAATGCAGCATATCTCCAGTAAAAATCCCAATAGCACCATTGAGCCATTCATGCCCAACGGTTTCAAAAAAGATATAAATGAAAATAGCATTCATCCCTACTACAGTAAAAACCCAGGCGTATTTTATATTTTGCTTTACATCCACCAGCCAGTAAATCGCTGCCAGCATAAGCAGTACCCAACCTCCGGATGCGAAAACAAAGGAACTGGTACTGATTCTTTTGATGATCGGTGTAATACCAATCAAATCCATTCCGAAACCAATCAATAATCCGAGAATACCTGCAAATACCAACAGTTTGATTTTCTCTGCCGCCGACTGTTTTGAGATTAAGAGTTTACCAGCTAATACGCCCCAAATAGTATGTGCGGCAGTAGGAATAGCATTAATTGCAACCCAGCCATCGCTGTTTATTTTTCCCATAAGCAGGGTATCGACATAAGCTCCAAAATTATGATGCTCCATAAAAGGGTGATCAAACCCAGGCACTTGTATATAGCGGTATAAAGTTTCGGTTATCATCAACAGCACTATGGAAAACAAAAGCTGAAATAACGGAGTCCTGTTAATGATGAGATAGGCAACAATACTGGTAAAGGCAAGTTGGGTTAATACGTTCCAAAGTTCAAAAACAGGTTTCCCCGCATAAACACAATGCAGCCCCACACCAAAAAGAAAGAGTTTAAAACTCCGGATTAAAACATGCTTCAGATTGCCCTGCCATGTAATCCCTTTTTCCAGTTTTCTACTGTAGGATATATATAATGCTGCTCCTGCCATAAACATAAATGCTGGCTGTACGAGATCCCAGAAACGAAGTCCATGCCATGGGTGATGAAAAAGCTGATCAATGATAGATGGTCCGGTCCCCGTTTGCAGCCTTTTTAAAGACACAAAGACTAAACAACTTTCTGCGCATAGCAGGATCATGATCATTCCCCGCATCACGTCTAAAGACATAAGCCTCCCCGCTACAGTTTGATTATCTGTATTTTTCATCGATATAAGTTTATTTTTAAATATTTTTATTGGACTTACTCTAACATTTCCAGCAGAAACCCAGGTTGCCCTTCATCGGGTGCGTACCCAAGTGATACAGACCAATCACTTTTGGTTGCTATAATGCCTATTCTTGCCCCCGAACCCGTGAGATTTTTCAACTTACCACGTACCAGCCGCATTTCAAACTTCAATATCCCACCCTCTTCTACAACTGTCCCGATTTGATATGCCTCTGTGATTGACTGTTGCAGGAAAGAAAAACTGGTTTGGGAACCGCTATGATAAAAAATATCCATGTTCGCAGTGAGGAGCTGTCCTTCTAACAGAATGTCATAACCACCTCCGGAAAAACTACCAAGCAGACCTGTAGCACTACTATTGTCTGAATCTATATAAAAATCAAAAATATCAGCATTAGATTTTTTAGAAGCCATCTCCATATAGATGTAGATATAATTTCCATCGTAGTCATATTTCACTTTTTTAAAAACACCACCTTTAATACCTGAAGTAATGACATTTGCAGTAACCGTATTCCAATCATCCAGTGTCTGATCATTTAATTTCACAGGACTGCCTTTCGCAATTCTGATCACTGTTGAAGCTTCTGCAGACTGACCATTAACTGTTGCATATAGTGTAGGTACATATTTTCCTTTCCCAGGATATATATGGACAGGGTTTACTTCTGTTGAAGATTGCCCATCTCCAAAATCCCATTTATAGCTGGATATGCCGGTCGTTACTGGTTTAAATTTCACCTGGTTACCATCTACTTCCAATGTATAAGACAAATCGGTAAATTTTTCACTTTTATCTTTTTTGCAGGAACTCCATACCGAACCCATCAGAATCAGTATAAAACCTAATTTTTGTATAGTTTTCATCACTTTATGATTTATGGGTTTTGAATAGCCTTTGGATTACTAAGTACTTCGTCTACAGGAATAAAATAAATGACTCTTGGATTGGTATAGTCTATAACCAGATTTTGATAACCCGCAGGGGTTTTGGAGAGCTCTATATCTGTTTCCTTTAAGCCCTGGATATGATAACCCCAATAGCTTTTATTCATCTTTCGTTTATTTCTGAATACATCGTATGTACGGTGCCCTTCAAAAGCCATTTCTATTCTCTTTTCATCCAGAACCACATCCATCGCCGTTGAGCCAGAAGGAAGTGCTTGATGGTAAAGGGATGCTTCCAGACCCCGGTTAGCGCGAATTTGATCCACATCATCCAGTGCTGCTGCTGTATTTCCCGTTTTCGCCTCTGCCTCTGCTCTGTTTAAATACATTTCACTCAATCTGAATAAAATCGGAGAGCTTAGATTAGGGGAACCATCCTGAAAAGAAAATTTACTGATATAATAGACTTCAATCCCATTCTTCTTTTGAACGGCTCCGTCTCCATCTTTAAGTGGTTTTATATAAGACCACCTCACATCTTCCGGATGCTTTGACATCAGGTTTCGCAGTGAAGAAGAGGCGTATTCTTCTCCCCATCCGGAATTACCGTCAGAAAAAACCATAGAAGCTATAGATCCGAATTTACCATAGTCATCAATAGCTGTAAATGCTACACATAAGATAGTTTCATTACCAGCCTTTGCATTAGCAAACAAAGCAGGATAAGTAGTTTTTGTTTCCAGTTTAAAACGGTTCGAAGTAATTACTTTGTTTGAATAGTCAATGGTTTTAGCATGATCTTCTTTATAAAGGTTCACTCTGGATAAAAGTGCCCATGCTGCTTCTTTGGAAGCATATTGAACGCCTCTGGAAAGACTCATCAGTGAAGCTCCTTTTTCTGCATCGGCAATGACTGCATCATAAACTTCAGCTACTGTAGAGCGGGCCTTTTTTGCCTCATCCGTTAGCGAAGTGCGGAGAATAATACCGGGCGAACCAGGATCAACGGCATAAGGCTTACCAAACAGGCGGACTAAGTTAAAATGACAATAAGCCCTCAGAAAATAACACTCTCCAAGCAGCTGCTGTGTTTTAACATCATTCTTACCAGATTTCTCTACTGCATCAATTATAGTATTGACCCCGGTTATAATCTTGTAAGACACATACCAGAAATAACGGGTATTACTTTGACCGGGAGAATGTAAAAGATTGAAACTGTAAAATAAAGGATCCTCAGTAACCTGTCCGCAAACAATATCATCACTTGCAAAATCAGATAACTGATAGAACTGACGGAGATACATATTGTTCTGGTCTACGATACCATTAAAAGTTATATGATCTTTAAATAAAGCATATGCTCCGTTTAAGGCATTGGTTAAGCCTTCTTCTGTGGTCACCAGATCTGTTGTATTAATCGCATCGCTTGGGGATACCTCCGCATTTTTACAACTGCTTACTGCAATAAAAAATAGAATAAATATAATTTTCTTCATCTTCTTAAAAATTAAAATTGACAGTGAACAAGTATTGCCTGTTATTCGGATATTTAAAGTCAGATACTCCTGGTGTTGCATTCCCAGGCGTAATGGTAGTTTGAGGATCCTGACCCAAGAAGTTTGAAAAGGTGGCCACATTATCTGCTGTTAAACCAACAGTAATCCGCTCCATATTTAATTTCTTCGCAAAGGTCTGAGGCAAAGTATAATTCAAAGCAATATTCCTGATGGTCAGATAGCTTCCATTTTTCAAATACCGGGTGGAGGTTTCAGTAGAATTTGCTGAATTCTGAGGACTTGGTTCTGTGGCTTCTGTATCGCCAGGGAAACTCCATACTTTTGATCCCGATGGCATCTGTATCTGGTTATAATATGGCTCATGTCCATCGTTCATCATAAAACGCAGGTTATTGCTAAATACTTTATTACCATAATTGAAATAAGTACTTATCCGCAGATTGAAATTTTTGTATTTAAAACTATTGTTAAATCCACCCTGATATTTTGGAAGTGCACTTCCAACTTTTTGTGTGGTGGCCTCCGAATAATTCATCGTCCGCTCGCTCCCTATAGCTTTCCCATCTGCATCATTAATGATCTTTTCCCATACCGGCGCTCCGGTCTGGCTGTCTACACCAAGCCATTTAGGCATATAGAATTCATAAAGATTCCCTCCATTACTGTAGAGCTGTGAGATATTCCAGGAGCCTGTCTTAACAATATCTGATGGCAAACCATACAACTTATTGTCATTAAAGTTGATGGTAAAATCTGTTGCCCACTCAAAGTCCCTGGTTTTAATATTGATGGTATTCAGACCAAGTTCTATTCCCCGGTTAATTACATTTCCCGAATTCTCCCATCTCGTTTCAAAACCAACAGAAAGGGGCTGAGAAACCTGCAATAAAAGATTTTTAGTATTGTTCCGATAGGCATCTATAGTCAGGTTCACTCTTTTGAACAAGCCAATATCAATACCCGCATTAAGCTGGTGCTTACTTTCCCAGGTTAGCAGCGGGTTTGCCAGCTGAAAAGGTACTGCCCCGATTAAGCCGTTGTACTGGGTGGTTAAAGAATACAAGCCAAGGTATCTGGAAGAACCAATATCCTGTGTACCTGTAACACCATAACTAAATCTTAATTTCAAATTATCAATTGCACTATGACCCTGCATAAAATCTTCATTACTGATCAGCCAGCTTCCAGATAAGGCAGGAAAAGATGCATACCGGTTTGCTTTAGGAAAAGCTGAAGAACCATCTACACGAAAGGAGGCGGTTAAAAAGTAGCGGCTTTTATAATTATAATTGACTTGAGAAATTATAGATTGAAGATATTTCTTATCATTTAATCCTGTTACCAGCTGACCGTTTGAAACCACATTCAATACTTTTAATCCCGCAGGCAATCCTTTCCCTGAACCACCAGAAAGCTCAGTCTGTGATCCTTCTAAAGCTACGCCTGCAAAACCACTGATGGTATGGTCTGATAGCCTGAAGTTAAATTTCAAGAGATTATTTGAAATTCCGCCATAATTAAAGGTGTTCAATTCACTCAGAAATCCTTGTCCATGGTAAGTACCAGCAGTGAGTGGCGAATAGTAATTTGCCACTTTATTAAATGCTGCGGAGCCTCGGTTTGTACTGGAGAATGTCAGCCAATCGTTAATATGATAATTTACGGCGAAATCATAATTCACATCAAAACCTTTGGTGGGATGATCAGAGTTCTCAACAGAATGAATAGGATTTACTTTATCTCTTGACCACCATTTAAAAGTAGAATTTCCGTCTACGTATAGTGGTGATCCATTTTCATCGTATGGATTGTCCCATGGCAAATTCAGGAAGGCATAATAAACATCATTGTAATCATAACTGTGCCCGTTTTGTGCACTAATGTTTATATTATTAGTGATACTGAGGTTTTTTGAAAAATTATAAGTTGAATTTGCTCTTAGATTTATCCTTTGAAAATCTGTGTTCAGAAAGGTTCCCTTTTCTTTATAATAGGAAGCGCCAATGTAATAACTGTTCTTTTCTGTCCTGCCACTTGCAGATAGATAAACGCTGTTTATAGGAGCTGGTTTAAAGGATTCATTCGACCAATCATAATCCTGGTTCCTTAAACTCAATGGCCGCTCCTGATAGAACCTGGTTAAATCTATTTTGTAAGAATTGTCTGGAGCCCCGACAATATAGTCCCGGTAAAACTCCATTTGATGATCATAAAGTTCATTACTGTTCATCAAATTCGTTTTTCCAAAGTCTGGTGTCTTAAATCCTGAAGAAATTTTAACCTCAAAATTAATCTTGTCAGTCTTTGCACTTTTTGTGGTAACGATAATCACGCCTGCATTTGCTTGTGAACCATATAAGGCAGTGGCACCTGCATCTTTAAGGACTGTGATACTTTCTACATCGTTGGGGTCATAATTTCCACCAATAATCCCATCTACCACCACCAGAGGGCTTTGGCTGGCATTTACAGAAGAGACACCCCGAAGCCTGATTTCAGGAGCAGATCCTGGCGCACCTGAGCTATTGATCACTTGCAAGCCAGCAACTTTTCCCTGCAACATTGCCCCGATATTATTGGAAGTTACATCCTTTAATTTTTCTGAAGAAACGACTGATACAGCACTGGTAAGTTCACTTTGCTTCTTAGAATCATAGCCCACTACAATTACATTGTTCAGCTGACTAACATCTTCATCCAGGATAATATGGAGAAGCTGCCCTGGAATTATCTTTACCTCTTTACTCAGATATCCAATAAAAGAGACGGTCAATATTGCATATTCATTAACTCCTTTTAACAGGAAGCCTCCTTCTGTGTCAGTACTAACTATTCTTTTTTGTCCCTTTACGCTAACCGATGCACCAGGTAGAGGACGCCCATCTTTATCTATGACCTTTCCTTTTACATCAACATCTTTAATTATAATTTCTGGCAATACGGGGATAATGGATTTCGCCTTAATCAGTATTGTTTTCCGCTCGATTTTATAAGTTAAATTCTGGCCTTTCAATAAGATTTCCATCACCTGATCAAGTGCTGAATTCTTAAAATCCACATTAATTTTCAACTGACCATTTACATTTTGGTCAGAATACAAAACTCTGAATCCTGCTTGTTTTTTGATCTCCAAAAAAACCTGCTGAAGCGTAGTATTCTGTTTTGTATAACTGATCCGTTGTGCAAAACCGGCCGCACTAACTTGCAATAAGCAGGTTATAAGGATGGCGACAATCAGGTTAATTCTCATTAGTAATTTTCTTTTATTCTTTGTTAAGGCTTGCTGAATAACAAATTTCAGGATAAATAAAAGTTTAGGATATAGCCATATGCGTAGCATACCTAGGTTAAAAGCATTTAATTTCATACTTTCGTAAGCTTGGGTTAATACATGAACGGATCTCAATTTTGTTTTTTGGGTTAACTCAGATCTTTGCCATGGAAGTGCTGATACACTTTCATGGCTTTCTCTTAAAAACCGGTTTATTAACTTGCTTTTCCCTTGATTCTTTTCATTTTGTTTTGGTTTAGTTGATAGGTTGGTTAGGTGGTTACCGGATTGGTCAGATCCTCTTTTAGTCTATTTATCTGGTGATTACATTGATTTGTCTTCCTTCAATAGAGAAGCGCACATTACTCGTCTCTTCCAACATTTTTAAAACACCTGATATATTTTCAGATCGGGAAACGGAGCCCGTAAATGTGGGCATGTTTACCGGGTTATGTATGTATTTGATCTCTACGTCATACCATCGTGAAACTTTCTTCAGAATGCTGGTTAAGGATTCATTTGTAAACACAAATTCTCCATTTTTCCAGTCAATGGCATCGTTAACATTCACTTCTTTCACACTGAATTTTTCTCCCGTCAGCAAAGATTGTTCACCTGGTTTTAAAACAACTTGTTCATTTAACTTTACAGAGCCTTCTAACAGCGTGGTTTTAATCAGCTGTTCATCAGGATAGGCATTCACATCAAAGTGAGTCCCTAAGACTTGAATCTGCTGCCTTCCGCTTTTCACAATAAAAGGGTGTATTTTATCTTTGGCAACTTCAAAATAGGCCTCGCCGCTTAATTCAACTCTGCGTTCTTTTAAAGCCGCAAAAGAAACTGGATACTTCAAGGAAGAAGCTGAGTTAAGCCAGATTTTGGTACCATCAGGCAAATTCAACTGGTACTGTCCTCCACGGGGTGTTTCAATGCTATTGTAACCTGCAGCCTTCTTCCCACCCTGATTGGCAACGGTGTAAACTAGTTGCCCATCTGCAGTTTTAGTAATCTTTATTCCTGCTTCTTCTGCGAGTGTCCCATTAGCTGAACTTGTCAATGCAAGTTTCTTCCCATTGGCCAATGTCAGATAGGCTTTATTACTCCCTGCAGGGATATCATTTGTATAGGCTTCAGGCTGGATTGATTTAGCTAACGGCCGCTGCTGATTAAAATACAGGCCAACACTAATGATCAAAGCTAAAGATGCCGCTGCGGCCATATAAACCACTGATTTCCGATATTTATGAGGTAAGGATTGTTTTTTATTTCGCTCCAGTGATGACCACATCTGGTCACTTACTTCATGAAGTTCTTGTTCCGAAAGACCAGCTTCATCATGCTGGTGAAGTTGGTGCAACCAAAGTTTGGCAATAGCTTCTTCCTCCGGATTATAATTGCCCGAACTTATCTTATCCAATACTTCTTTTACATCTTTCTTCATTTGAATTCTTTCCTGTTACTGCCCAACAAGATTAAAGACGATTTAGCAAGATGAATTAGGTACAGCTATTAAAAATAAAAATATAACAAACTGATATACAGATTAATAATTTAAATCTATATTTTTAAGATCCACAAAAGATAAGCTACCAACCCTAGTTTTATCCGGAGATGTTTCATTGCTCTCTTAAGTTGTGTGGATACGGTATGTTCGGAGACGCCCAATTGCAAGGCAATTTCTTTGGTACTTAAATAGTTCTTTCTTTTTAAAATATAGATCTCTCTCATTTTAGGCGGCATTGCGGCAATTTCCTGTGCTATTAAACTAGAAATATCCTTTTCCCGGATCAGGTAATCTGTTTCGACAGACTCGAGTTCAATATAATGCTCCCCGCTTTCGGCATATCTTTTAATGATCCCTTTATGTTTGAAAATATCAAATATTTTATGAAGTACTGCTTTATATAGGTATGCGGATAAGCTCACTTTTAAATGAATGTCCTGGCGGTGATTTAAAAGCCAGGTAAAAACATCCTGAACAACATCTTTAGCCTCTTCTTTGTTTCTCAACTTTTTATAAGCATACAAGTACAAAAGTTTATCGTACCGGAGATAAATCTCCTTAAACGCAGCATTATTATCCTCGTTTAACAAAAGAATCAATTCACTGTCAGTAAGGTCATTATATTTGGCCATAAAGCATACAAGTTATTCATTTTATTAAGAAAAGAAAGTCGTAAATTATATTTCTGAGCCTTTTTCAAAGAAAACGATTTTTATGCTTTGCCAGCTATACCCTGAAAATTAAGTTTAAGCAATTCTGATGGATGGTCTCAGATGACGAGGGCTTAAGAAGAGGCTAATTTTACAATGTTAAATCTTAATGAGAAAAATCCATGAAAACAAAAAAGAGGATGTTCATCTTTTCAATAATGATACATTCTCTTTTTTTAATCAGAAAATGAAAATTATTTGTAATTGTAATCAACGATTACTCCGTTTATAGTTAAACATTTATTTTGAACCTGCATTTTACCCTGAGCAGGAATACTCACCAAAACAATTGATTTTAGTGCTGGAATAGTAATATTAACAGCCTTAGACACATTGCGGGCCACATAGCGTTGAGCTACCAGATCGTAAACATCTGATTTCGTCTGGGCAACTTTGAACGAAATGTTTTTAGGTGCAGGGTAAGGATTATAAAATAAATGTGTTGGATAGGCATCTTGTTTAAAGAAGTCGGTAGCCAGTAAATCCAAACCTAAAATACCTTTCACTTCTGTCTCTTTGACGATGCTGCCAAAAATCCCGACATGCCCGCTTCCATATACACTAAATTGCGAAACCTCCGGATTTTGCCCAGGAACCCATTTGGGGCCGTCACCCTGTGCTACCGGAGCTTTCAAAGTCTGGTATAAAGTGTCAAAAGTAGAAGCTTTTGCAAAACCTTCATAAGCAATTACCCCTTTGGTCACATCGGCCAAATCAGGGATAGTTTGATGTTCCACCGGCATGTATTGGGGATAGAAAAGCCGCGACGCATTCACGGCATTCAACATCCATTTACCAATGGCATCTGCATACTCTTGTTTATACCTCACCATAGCTACCAATGGCCATGCCGCATCAAATGTATTCATTAAAAAAGCATACCCACCATGATCAACAGTACTGCCTACAGTTCCGGAAATGTCGAAACCATTCCAATTTCCAACCAGAAATCCCCAGCCTTCTCTGCAAACCGCAGTTCCATCAAACGTCCAGTTCAGCATTTTAGCTATATCAAAATTTGTTCCTTGTTCTGCATTCATCCTGGCCGCTACATAAGCACCAAAAGGCATCAGCAACTCATAAGTAGGATTGATCTTTTCACTTTCCAAAGCCTTCATGGCACTTATTGCACCTTTCAAATAACGCGGATCACCAAACTTTTTATAGGCTGAATACAAAACGTATGCATGTCCAGCAGCTGCGTCTGGTTGGGCACAGATGTGTGTAGACATGGGTTTCATCTGTCCATAGTCAAAATAGGAATATTTGTAATTGCCGTTCAAAATAGAATCGGCCTTGTAAAATTTCTCTGCGATTCTTCTGGCCATCATTTCAAAACCAGGCTCTGATGGGTATTTGTCGTAAACTGCATAAAACAAGACATTGGGATAAATGTCGTACCACCAATCGCGACCATAACCACCGCCCAATAAAGCAACTTCAGGTGCGGTATTGTTCATCATGATGTCCCATCCGGTATCTTTATTGAAATAATTCCGCAGCATACCGGCATAGTTTAAGTCCTGTTGTTTGCTTTTATCAATTCCGACCAGGGTAGCGCCTAAAACAGCACCCATATTGGCCAGTGCTTCATGAAACATTCCTTTATTGTGTGGTAAGCCTTGTCTCACATCTCCAATAGCCGTATACATCCCTAAAGTCGGTTCCTTAAAATTTTTCCCGGTACTGTCCATCCAAACCATTGGCCAATATCTCCCTTTAGCGTTGAAATCATATACGGTGTTGTCAAATTTAAGTGCCATAGCTTTCCAATCTATAATTTGAAGCGGTTGAGGCAGATTGGCCATGATGTCAACACGACTGATATTAACTTGTTTAACTTGAGCCTGGGAAAGCGTAGATAAAAATAAGGCAAGGAAAGTAAAAGAGGAAATCAGTTTAAATTTCATAGTATCTGGTTATTTAATGTATTTACTAAAATACAGAATGATATAGGCAAATTTACTTCTCCCGTTCACTTAACGTGAACAACAAAATTCAGTATCAATTCATAAACTTGTGGAGTAGGGATTAAATTTCAAGTTTTGGGTCTGATATTTTTTGAGTTCAAAGCCGATGGTTACGATTCTTTAATAAGCTAATTACTTCCTGATTTTATAGTTCAATTTATCAGTATTAAACGCTCCTGATTACTTTGATAAGAGATTGGTCAACGCTTTAGCGGAATTCTTAGGGGGAGGAAAGATCCTGATTTTTCCAGGCTTGCTACTTTGACGAAAGTTCTCTGATGCCTTTGGGTTTCCATCGTTTGTTTCCTTTTGCCCAGTACAGAACTTTTGAAACAACCTGTACGCCAAACTGCTGCTTTAAAAATGAAATCGCCCAGGATTCCCTTTGAAAATTTACCCGTTAAACTTCCCATGATAAATAAATGCCTTTCCACCAATGTAAGCTATTCGCGTTAAAGATTATCCTGATGCGTAAAAAATGTCCGTAATTGTCCGCAGAGGTCTGCAGTTGTCTGTGCGTTAGTCCAATGAAAAATTATAATTTCATTAATCTTCAACTAGTTATGGTTTGGTTGTGCCTGAGTGGTGGTCGGGGTGACACCAGGTTGTAAACGGGCTGTAAGCATGGCAGGTCCAAGTCATTTCAACTAGTTGTTTTGACTTGGACTTGCCATGCTCTCGCGTTACTTTAGCACTGCTCTTACCCTAACGAGTACCCGACCAGTACCCGGACAGTACCCGGACAGTACCCGGCCGATATAGCTTTATTAGTTAGCTATTTTGAATTTATTTACCAACAGCCCGGCCTTGTTTCGGCTGAGTCATTCCTATGCAAATTGACAGCTTTCAGCGCAAATTCCAGAGGCATAAGAGCATCCGTGACAGCAAAGACTTTCTGTTTAGCGTGTCAAAATTTATGCTTAAAAAACAGCCTGCTCCAAAAGTTGGTGACTTGATCCAAATTACAGGTCTCGAAAAATCTCTGAAAACAAAAAAGCCTTAGATTTCTCTAAAGCTCTCAGTGCACCCTTTTGAACTGAACTCAAAAAAATTCATAGAAGATTTGAAAAAAATTGCTCGACTAAGGGAGCTTGTTTCTCAGGAGCCTCTTAGTAAAGATTTTACTCTAAAGTATAAACGCACATGGAAAAAGATAAAATAGCCTTAATATCCAACTGAGACACATATTAGCTTCTTGTGGTAGAAAAGAAAAAAATAATCGCCGGAAAAGATGTTGAGAATCTACAGGCATAAAACATACTCTTACTCTCACAAGTGGGATTAGGGAACGAGATACCAAGTAAACTAACTGGAATGATCAGGCTGGGCAAGATAATTAAATGGCTAGTAGTTAGAATTGGGCTTACTCAAAAAGTGGTCACCGGATTACACCGAAGTCACCACTTTGAGTTTTTCCTGACCTTCTGGCTGTCGGCATGATGTGTAGCCCGCGGCTAGCTTTAGGTATAAATTGTGAAGATCATTTCAATCCATGCAAACTAACAACAAAGCGCCTGGATAAAAAGCTGTTCAATACAACGCAGGAATTGCGAGACAGATCGGCAGAACGCATATGACATCATTCTCAATACCTGTCCGCAATACGACTTACAGTGGCTTATCAATCAATCTTCTCTGCCTGATTCCGGTGATTTTACAGCTACAGGAGGTTAAGAATATCCTAAAGGCAAGGATGTGCTATATAAAGACCCTGATTTTACGGCAATTTAGAAATCAACAGATTAAATTTTTCAATTATAAGACCTGGGTTGTCTATCATAATAAAATGCCCGGAATTTGTATCTGAGATATGAGTGAAGTCACTAACACCATTTTTTAACAATTCGTGGGCGTTATACAGATCTTGAGTGTTTCCCGTTGAACCGGGATCTGATTTCATTCCAGTCAAAACAACCACCGGAACATCTGGTAGATTGGGTAAGGCTGTCATGTATTGTACATCTTCAATTAATTGTCTGGTTTCTCTCGTTCCTCCAAAATCTGGACCATTACTGTTATTGATGGAATTATAAAGTTTATCCTCGGTTTCCTGTGTCAGACGAAGAACGTTTTCGTGTGAGGGATCAACGAACAATAATCCTGCAATCATGCCGGGGTTTTTAATGGCGAAATCCCTTATGACCATTCCTCCTAAAGAATGTCCAACCAATATCACTTTTCGGCCATTAGCGTATTTCTCTACTACTAATTCGAGCTCAATCCTGAGTCTATTGATATCCCTTGGTGTATCATCAATGGTAGATTTTCCGTAGCCTGCCCTGTCATAAATCAAGACGTTCATTTTAGCACCAATACTTTCAGCAACTCTCTTGGTTTGCCATATTGAATGATCATTGCCAAGCCCTGATTCAAAAACAACAAGATATTTACTGTTTGACCTAAAGGAATAGGTTGCCAGGTTGTGTGTGCTTAATTGCAATATACTTTCATTGAAAGACACTTCCCGTGATTTATCTTTTTTGCAGGATACTAAAATAAAAAGGACTGTTAAAAACGCAAAAAACTTAGACATGATTTTTTTAACAAACTTAATATATTAAACCAATATCAGAAAGCCAACTTTGCACTGGAAACGATAGACGAGCCAGAAATGTTGCAAACTATCGTACTTCTTTATAACTATAAAAAAGACTAAACAGGTTCTTCACCACTTTTGCCTAAATACATCATGATCAATGAAATAAGATTTAAGAAAACATCTGTTCATCACTAGTAGAGATATCCTGTTTTTTTTAAAGGCCAAAGGAAACATTTATTTATCGCTACTAGCGTAGTTTTAATTTTTGAATGCCTGAGTATTGGTATTATGAAAAATTTCATCCCAACTGGCAGGCGAAATATAACCAGTCAAAAAGCAGTTAAATCGTTTGTACAAGTTTGATACAGATATTAGCCCGGAAAGTGTATATCTTATTTTGTATTTTCTTTATTCGCTAAATTATCAGCCGAACAGTTCATTAACAGGCATTTAGATAAAAAAATGTCCGACAAAAAAACACCACGGGACCAGTTCAGATAAAACGAATTTAAAACTAAAAATGAAAGGAGAAATTGCATAAAAAAAGCATGTTTATATATCAGGGTAAGTACCGACGAACAGGCTGACAAAGGTTTTTCACAAAGAGACCAGGCGGAACGCCTGCAAATCCACTGTGCGAAAAATGATATTGATGTCAAAAAGATCATTTTTGAAGATTATTCCGCCAAAACCTTTAACCGCCCCGAATGGATAAAATTACTGGCAGAGCTGATGCTTATCAAATGATCCGTACCCTGACCGTAGATTATCAGATTGAACCTATAGCCATTGAACAGCACTTAGACCTAAGTGTTCCTGAGCAAGACCATTCTGGCTGTATACCTGTCTATGCCGGAAGTAGAGAACGAACGAAGAGCATTAAATGTCACCTATGGTATGCGCCGGGCGAAAAAGGAAGGCCGCTGGATGGGACTGGCACCAGTAGGGTACAAAAACAAGATCACTGAATACGGCAAAAAATACATTGCCATTCACGAACCGCAGGCCAGCTATATGAAATGGGCTTTTCAACAGATCGCTGAAGGGGCACTCTCTACAGAACATGTCTGGATGAAAGCATGTGAAAGAGGCCTGAAATGCAGCCGTACCAGTTTTTGGCATCTCATTACCAACCCCGCTTACATCGGTAAAGTATCCATTCCAGAATTTAAGGATGAAGAGGCTTACCTTGCAGATGGCCAGCATACACCCCTGATCTCAGAAAGTCTTTTCTACAGAGTTCAGCAAATATTGGAACTCCGCAAAAGAAAGGTTGAGGAAGACCTCGATATTGATGGTTTGGCCACTTTAGCAGTAGAAAATCTTAAAAACCTGTCTGAATTCTATATAAACACAGATTCTGATATAAAGAGGGCAATCGTGGGTTCGGTCTATCCTGAAAAATGGGTTTTTGATGGCGAATTACATCGAACCCCTGAGGTGAATGAAGCGGCCCAGCTTATCTTTCAGATTAACAAGAAGTTAGGGCATAAAAAAACCGGAGCAAAATCTTTGAAAGATTTTACTCCGGTAAGGTGCACTTGTAGGGATTCGAACCCCAAACCTTCTCATCCGTAGTGAGATGCTCTATCCAATTGAGCTACAAATGCAATTCCCAATTCTGTATCGCTTTGGGATTGCAAAAGTAGTATTTCTATTTGAAATTCAAAACTTTTTTCAAATAAATATTCAAATAAATATAGCTTCCTACCCTTATTACCCCTCTACAACTTTCTTAATTGCATCGAAATCAGGAAGATCACCTGCCGATTCTAAAACTTCAGCATAAATAATTTTTCCTTCTTCATCGATCACAAAAGCAGCTCTCTTGGATACACCTTTCAAATTATAGACGAATTCCTCATAAATTGACTGGTAAGCAGTAGAAGTTTCTTTGTTAAAATCTGACAATAAAGGGAACTGGTAGAACTGTTCCTCTTTAAATTTAGCCAATGTAAAAGGTGAATCCACAGAAATACCTAATACCTCAGCATTCATTCCCTGGTAAAAACCGAAACTATCCCTCATTGTACAAAGCTGAGTAGTGCATGTACCAGTAAAAGCCATTGGGAAAAACTGTAATACTAATTTCTTTCCTTTAAAATCAGCTAATGATGTTTCTTTTAAATCGGAGCTGAATAATTTAAAATCCGGAGCCTGATCGCCTATTTGTAATCCCATTTTAATATATGTTAGTTGTATGTATAATTATTTATTTCGCTTCCTGTTCAGTCAGCCGTTCTCTTTCTTTCAATTGTTCGTCCAGTAAAACCAGTCCCTGCTCAAAACTACGTGGTGCATAACCGAGCTCATGAATAGCCTTATCTAATATAAAACCAGTCTTTACTGGTCTTGGTGCCGACTGATTAAGAGAGGCTGCACTAATCTCTGTAATCAGTTCCTTATTTAAATTCCAGAAATCAGCAACTTTGAATACCAATTCTGAAATACCCATCATATCCTTCCCAGAAATATTAAATATACCATGTGCATCTTTTTCTACTACTAAAAGGCAGGCATCTGCCAGGTCTTCTGCAAGAGTCGGCATTCTCCACTGATCATTTACTACGTTGATAGGAGTTCCTTTCTCCAGCGCGCCCTTAGCCCATAATACAATATTACTTCTGCTCTCATCACTGATAATACCATAGACAATAATCGTGCGCAGAATAGCCCATTTACAAGAAGCCTTTTTTATCAGTTCCTCCGCCTCTAACTTTGTCTTTCCATAATAGCTTAAAGGGTTTGGGGTATCCGATTCAAGATACGGGCCATTTAACCCATCAAAGATAAAATCCGTAGACAAATGAACCAACTGTATCGTATATTCTTCACAAATCGTAATTAACGTTTTTACCGCTTCCACATTAAGTGCATAAGCCAGCTCTTTTTCCGTCTCACATTTATCAACATTTGTTAGTGCTGCAGTGTGAATGATTGCATCAGGCTTATAACGACCTAAAACTTCTCTGACATTCACAGGATCAAGAATATCCATTTCTGCATAGGCATAGCCCTGAGTAATCTTAAAACGATTTTTACCCTTCGAAGTTGCGACCAGATTAAACTGCTTTCCCGACAATATTGCGGAGGTAATTTTCTGTCCGAGAAGCCCATTGCTGCCTGTAACTAATACTGTTTTCATGCCTACTAAATTATTGATAAAAAAACTGTGGAAAAACTTTTTATTTATATACAAAAATTATATCGAAAATCCTTAGCTTTGCAAACCGAATTGAAGCCTTTAAAACGGCCTTTAACAATTTGATATTTATAATTTTACCAAAAACAATATATGCCTAACATTGGAAAAATAGCGCAGATTATAGGACCGGTAGTAGACGTGAGTTTTGCTGACGATGCTCATTTACCTCAAATCTTCTCTGCATTAGAGATTGAAAAAGAAAACGGACAGAAGATCGTTTTAGAAGTTCAACAACATCTTGGTGAAGACCGTGTCCGTGCAATTGCAATGGACTCGACTGATGGTTTAGTACGTGGAATGGCCGCAGTAGATACTGGCTCTCCTATCAAAATGCCTATTGGTGATCAAATCAAGGGTCGTTTATTCAATGTTGTAGGTGAAGCTATTGATGGAATTAACGCAGTTGATAAAACTGGTGGTAAATCTATTCACAACGCCCCTCCACGTTTCGACGAACTGTCAACAGAATCAGAAGTACTTTATACAGGTATCAAAGTAATCGATTTATTAGAGCCTTACGTTAAAGGTGGTAAAATCGGATTATTTGGTGGTGCAGGTGTAGGTAAAACTGTATTAATCATGGAATTGGTAAACAATATTGCGAAAGCATATGCTGGTTTATCAGTATTCGCAGGTGTTGGTGAGCGTACACGTGAAGGAAATGACCTTTTGCGTGAGTTCATTGAATCTGGTGTAATTAACTATGGTGATGAGTTCCTTCATTCCATGGAAAAAGGTGGATGGGACTTAAGCAAAGTTGATACAGAGAAATTAAAAGAATCAAAAGCAACATTGGTATTCGGTCAAATGAACGAGCCTCCTGGAGCACGTGCACGTGTAGCTTTATCAGGATTAACTGTAGCTGAATACTTCCGTGATGGTGATGGCGAAGGCGCTGGAAAAGATATTCTTTTCTTTGTTGATAACATCTTCCGTTTCACTCAGGCTGGTTCTGAAGTATCAGCACTATTAGGCCGTATGCCTTCTGCAGTAGGTTACCAACCAACGCTGGCAACAGAGATGGGATTAATGCAAGAACGTATTACTTCAACTAAACGTGGATCAATTACTTCCGTACAAGCAGTTTATGTACCTGCGGATGATTTAACTGACCCGGCTCCGGCTACAACGTTTGCCCACTTAGATGCAACAACAGTATTATCACGTAAAATTTCTGAGCTAGGTATTTACCCTGCTGTAGATCCACTGGATTCTACATCACGTATCCTTTCTCCAGCTATTTTAGGAGATGAGCACTATAACACTGCGCAACGTGTGAAAGAAATTTTACAACGTTACAAAGAGTTACAGGATATCATTGCGATCTTAGGTATGGACGAGTTATCTGAAGAAGATAAATTAATCGTTCACCGTGCACGTCGTGTTCAACGTTTCTTATCACAACCTTTCCACGTAGCTGAGCAATTTACAGGCTTAAAAGGTGTATTGGTTGACATTAAAGAAACCATCAAAGCATTCAACATGATTATGGATGGTGAAGTTGATGAATACCCTGAAGCTGCATTTAACTTAGTAGGTGGCATCGATGATGCAATTGAAAAAGGAAAGAAACTATTAGCTGAAGCAAACGCTTAATTAAAGCGTATACACTCAACATATGACATTAGAAATATTAACACCAGATAAAAAAGTCTTCGAAGGCGAAGTTACAGCAGTTACTGTACCAGGTACCATGGGATCTTTTCAAATTTTGAGAGACCATGCTCCTATTATTTCAACTTTAGAAGATGGACCAGTAATTATTAAAAGCAAAACTGATGAACAAACCTTTATTATTAAAGGTGGCGTTGTAGAGGTTTTAAAGAACAAGATTATTGTTTTAGCTGAGGGTGTAGCTTAATATTTAATCATAAATTATCAAAAGAGAGTGCTTCAAAAGAGCACTCTCTTTTTTTATGCGCTATTCATACTTTAATGCGTCCGCAGGGTTTGCCTTCGCCACCTTGAAAGTTTGCAGACTAACAGACAGTACTGCAATCATTACTGATAATATCAATGCCGTTAAAAAAGGCCCGTAACTGATTTCTATCTTATAATCATATTTTTGCAACCATTTAACTGCCAGGATATAGGCCACAGGAATCGAAATCAAGTTGGAGATAATCACCAGTTTAATAAAATCCTTGTTCAAAAGAATCAGTATATTTTTCATATCCGCTCCTAACACTTTACGGATACTGATTTCTTTACTTCGCTGCTCTGCCATATATAGCGCTAAGCCAAGTAAACCAAGGCAGGAAATAAAAATAGCGAAACCACCAAACACATTGGAGAGCATACTTAAAACCTTTTCATCATGGAGCTTTTCTGCCATTTGCTGATTAACAAAAGTCATCTCAAAAGGATAATCGGGATTAAGCTTCTGACTCAATGCCTTTATCTTTTCTATAGACTGGGTTATATTGGCCGCTGGATTAAGACGCAGTACGAGCATATTAGCATTATCTTTTTCCGTATAAAAATATAATACAGGCTCCACCTTTGTTCCTAAAGAGGAATAGATGTAATCCTTCATTACACCAATAACTGTAAAGGTCTGACCCCAATCACCATTGCTGATTTGAGCACCAATTGGATTTTTAAGATTCATTGTTTTCACTGCAGTTTCATTCAGCACAACAGCTAAAGAATCGCTAGCAAAAGCACGGTTAAAATCACGCCCAAAGAGTATTTCAGAACCAATAGTTTGCGTAAAATCATAACCAGAAAAATGGAGCTGCATCTTTATCTGTTCATTCTTCTGTTGGCCAGGCCATCCTATTTTCTCCGTACTCACCGAATTATTTGTCACCCCATTCGAGGTTTCTGTCGCCGCAACTATAGCGCCGGATTTTATCAATTCTGCTTTAAAAAGATCCAGTTTATGATTATCCCTCAAAGATCCGGACCGCCATAACTGAACCAGATTATCTTTATTAAACCCTAAAGGCTTAGTATTCATGTACTGCATCTGATTATAAACAACTATTGCACACACAATCATGCAAATAGAAAAACCAAACTGAAGAACCACCAATACTTTACGCATAGGCAAGGAAGTCTTGCCAGCTCCTCTGAATCCTTTCAATACTTTAACAGGGATAAATGAAGACAAATAAAATGAAGGATAGCTTCCCGCAAGCAAGCCTGTAATGATAATCAGCAGCGTCAGTGCCACCCATATACCATAAGAATGATAATTAACAGCGATATGAATACCCAAAAGATTATTAAAATAGGGTAATGAGATTTCCAGCAGCATAAATGCGAGTACCATTGCCAAAAAAGATAACAATAAAGATTCTATTAAGAACTGCCATGCTATTGCCTTTCTGGATGATCCCAACGTTTTACGAACACCTACCTCCCTGGCTCTTTTTTCAGAACGCGCAGTAGAAAGATTCATATAATTTATACAGCCAATAAACAACACGCACCCAGCCAGCATTAAATATAACCTCACCTGGTCAATACTCCCGCCAATCAGCTTTCCATTTTCAAAAGAGTTATATAAATGATTTTTCTCAAACGGGAAAAGAAAAAACTCAATGTATTTATCTCCATTCTGCTTCTGCGTAAATATCTTTCTCATTTGTGCATCCGCAGCCGTAAATGAACTTTTATCTTTCAATTGAATGAGCGTATTCAATGCTCCATCACTCCAATCCATACGTGTAAAATAAGGTCGCTCCTTTTCCAGTAAAGACCAGGGCACCAGCATATCAAACTGATAACTTTGATTCGCTGATAATTTCTTAATAACCGCAGTAACGACTAGCGGGACACGGTTATCAAATTTTATGGTCTTACCTACAGGGTCTTCATCTCCAAAAAACACCCTGGCCGTTTCTTCTGTAAGCAATATAGAGGAAGGCGCTGTTAAAGCTGTTGCAGGATTTCCTTTGATAAATTCGTAATCGAACAACTGGAGAAAAGAAGGATCAGTATAAATGATCTTTTTATTGAAGCTGTTCTCCTTATACCTGAAAAGTCCTCCACTCTCTGCTAAACGACACGTATATTCAATTCCTGGTATAGTTTGTCTGGCAGTAGCTGCAAGCTGACTGGGTGTACAATAACTACGGTTCGTTGTCACCTTATCACTCATCCGGTCATTTTCATAAACAGCATATATCCGGTCAATATTTTTAAACTGCTTATCGAAGCTCCATTCGTAATTCACATATAACAACAACAGCAAACAACTGGCGAGCCCGATGGCCAGTCCGCCAATATTGATCAGCGAAAAAACCTTATTCTTCCATAGATTCCGCCAGGCGATTTTCAGGGTAAGTTTATACATGTCAGTTTACTAAGGTTAAGATATCAGTTAAAATCGGAAGATGCTAACTTTATGCCAGACTCAAAACACAGAATAAACCACCTAACAATCAGCATTTTAATTAAAAATAAAAGAGTTACTGTACATAATCGAACAATTATGTTCGATTATGTACAGTAACTCTTTTTCAGGTATGTATTTAACTTGGTTCTTCCTTTTAGCCGACAGCATTATTCAAGGTCTTCCAAATTACCTTTGATCTATAATCCTGTTTCAGACATAATTTTCGCTAAGGTTCTTAACCCAATTTTTTCAAATTTTTTAAGACTTCCAACCATTTTAAGCAGAATTTATCAAAAATTATAATGCAAGCATAAAACCTATACCGAATACCGATATCATATTTGGTATAATAGACACCAGTTTTAGAAAGGTTAATCCTATTTCATGCAAAATTTTATATTGAATTATAACCTATTTTATACATTATATTTTTTTTCATTTATTTTCATTCTGCTATTGACAGTCTGTAAAGCAAAAACTAAATTGTATTTATATAAAGCAAACCTAAAACACAACAAAATGCAAGGTTTATTCAAAGCGCAAATTAATGTCATTATTAACCTAATTATTCTGCTGATTCTTCAGGAGAGTAAGGCGCTGTAAATGAATATTTAACCTAAAAAAATATCCGAAAGCGCCTCCCAACAGAGGCGCTTTTTTAGTAAGAGCAAAACCAAACCACCGAAACCAAAAAAAAATGCAATACTACGATTCAGCCACAGTACTTTACCTAGACGGGAAGTTTATCAAAGCCCCGGAAGCCAAGACAAGCTTGTATAGCCAATCTTTACATTACGGCTATGCAGTGTTTGAAGGTATCCGTGCGTACAACACACATAACGGAACCAGAATATTTAAAGCTAAAGAGCACTATGAACGTTTGAAGCGTTCTGCTGAACTGATGCACATTCCATTTCCATACGATATTAACGACCTGATCAAACAGACCTATAAACTACTGGAAAAGAATAAATTAAAAGACGCCTATATCCGTCCTTTAGTATATTGCGCGCCTAATATGACCTTATCACCGGCAACAGAAGTTTCGATTATGATCTGTGCCTGGGAATGGGGAGCATATCTTGGAACACAATTACAGAAAGTTTGCATTTCCAGCTACCAGAGACCAAATCCTAAATCTACCCATGTAGAAGCTAAAGCCAGCGGACACTACATCAATTCAATATTGGCTACTACAGAAGCAAAAGGTAAAGGTTTTGATGAAGCTATTTTACTGGATATGAACAATAATATTGCTGAGGCACCAGGAGCTAATATTTTCATTGAGAAAAATGGCAAACTATATACTCCCCCACTAGGAAATATCCTTGCAGGAATTACCAGGGCAACTGTGATCAGATTATGTAAAACACTTGATATAGAATGTATCGAAAAACACTTATCAGCAGACGACCTGAAAAATGCAGACAGCGCTTTCTTCTGCGGAACAGCAGCGGAGGTTATCGGTATCGCCTCTGTAGATGAAGCAGTTTTTCCTGCAATATGGACAGAAACATTAGGAGCAACCATACAGCGCACCTATAAAGCATTAGTATTAGAGAAACAAAACTACGAAGTAATCATATAAACCTATAAAAAGATAAGATGTCACAAGAATCACCAGAATTGAACCGCTACAGCAAAGTTTTCACACAAGATCCTACTCAACCAGGTGCACAAGCAATGTTGTATGGTATTGGTTTGACCACAGAAGATATGCAAAAAGCACAGGTGGGTATTGCCAGCATGGGTTATGATGGAAACACCTGTAATATGCACTTAAATGATTTGGCTAAAATTGTTAAAGATGGCGTGTGGAAAAATGATATGGTCGGTTTGACCTTCGGTACGATTGGTGTCAGTGATGGAATGTCAAATGGTACAGACGGGATGCGTTATTCACTGGTTTCCAGAGATGTAATTGCAGACTCTATTGAAACAATCTGTGGCGGACAATACTATGACGGCCTGATCACTATTCCGGGCTGTGATAAAAACATGCCAGGTTCAATCATGGCTATGGGGCGCTTGAACAGACCTTCTATTATGGTTTACGGTGGTAGTATCCATTCAGGAAAATACAAAGGAAAATCACTAAACATAGTCTCTGCTTTTGAAGCACTGGGAGAAAAATTAGCTGGTAACTTATCAGAAGAAGATTATCAGGGTATCATCCGTCATACCTGTCCCGGCGCGGGGGCTTGTGGCGGGATGTATACCGCGAATACCATGGCCTCAGCAATTGAAGCTTTAGGAATGAGTTTGCCTTACAGTTCATCTTATCCAGCACTAAGTGAGGAGAAAAAAGACGAATGTTTCCGTGCAGGAAAAGCAATCAGAATCTTGTTAGAGCAAAACATTCTTCCTTCAGATATTATGACTGACAAAGCATTTCACAATGCGATCGTAACTGTAATGGTATTAGGCGGATCGACAAACGCTGTACTGCATTTAATCGCTATGGCAAAATCTGTAGGCTTAAGTTTGAAATTAGAAGATTTCCAAAATATCAGTGATAATACACCTGTTTTGGCCGATTTAAAACCAAGCGGTCAATATTTAATGGAAGATGTTCATGAAATAGGTGGTATACCAGCCGTTTTAAAATACTTGCTGAAAGTTGGATTGATCCACGGAGATTGTATGACTGTTACTGGTAAAACCATAGCAGAAAACGTAGCAGGAGCAGCAGACCTTGATTTCGACAAACAGAAAATCATTTTCCCGGTAACCAGTCCGTTAAAAACAACCGGTCACTTACAAATGCTTTATGGAAACCTGGCTGAAAAAGGTGCAGTAGCTAAAATCAGCGGTAAAGAAGGAGAGAAATTTGAAGGCCCTGCCCGTGTATTTGAGGGTGAGCAAAAATTGATTGCAGGAATTCAAAGTGGAAAAGTACAACGCGGTGATGTAGTTGTCATTACCAATGTTGGTCCAAAAGGAGCACCAGGAATGCCGGAAATGCTTAAACCAACTTCTGCAATTATTGGTGCAGGCTTAGGTAAATCAGTGGCATTGATTACAGACGGACGCTTTTCGGGAGGTACACATGGTTTTGTAGTAGGTCATATTACACCAGAAGCCTGGGATGGAGGAAATATCGGGTTAGTTAGAGATAACGATATGATCACGATAGATGCAGTAAACAATACACTGCAATTAAATATATCTGACGAGGAGCTTGCACAAAGAAGATCCGAATGGAAACAGTTACCACCACCCGTCAAAAGCGGCGTCCTTTACAAATATCTGAAACAAGTAAGTAATGCGAGCGAAGGCTGTGTTACTGATGCTTACACTGATTAATTAACCTAAGCCCCAATTTAAACGCGAACAAAATGGACACTACACAAGAGGTAACGACCAAGCTGGCAGAACCTAAAAAGACCACGCAGGTAACAGGCTCGGTAGCCTTGCTAGAAGGATTAATTGCCGAAGGAACTGAAACTATTTTCGGTTATCCAGGCGGAGCAATCATGCCTATCTATGATGCTATTTATGACTACAAAGAAAAGTTAAACCATATATTAGTAAGACATGAGCAAGGCGCTACACACGCCGCTCAGGGTTTTGCCCGTACTTCGGGTAAAGTCGGCGTAGTCTTCGCCACCAGCGGTCCTGGTGCAACCAACCTGGTTACCGGACTAGCCGATGCACAAATAGACAGTACTCCTTTAGTTTGTATTACAGGACAAGTATTTGCACATCTTTTAGGAACTGACGCATTTCAGGAAACTGATGTAATTAATATTACTACGCCCGTTACTAAATGGAATTACCAGGTAACAGATGCCAGTGAAATTCCTGCTGCACTAGCCAAAGCATTTTACATTGCCAGAAGCGGAAGGCCAGGACCGGTATTAATTGATATCACCAAAAATGCGCAGATGCAATTATTTGATTACGAAGGCTATGTTCCTTGTAATCATATCCGGAGCTATCGCCCAAAACCAATCATCAGAAATGAATATATTGAGCAGGCAGCTGCTTTAATCAATAATGCAAAAAAACCATTTATCCTTTTTGGACAAGGCGTATCATTAGGTAATGCAGAAGAAGAATTCAAAGCTTTTGTAGAAAAAAGTGGTATCCCTGCTGCCTGGACTATTCTGGGTGCAGGTGCAATTCCGACAGACCATCCATTGAATGTAGGAATGCTGGGTATGCACGGTAACTACGGCCCTAATGTACAAACCAATTCATGCGACGTCCTGATTGCTATCGGAATGCGTTTTGACGACCGTGTAACCGGCCGTCTGGATAAATATGCAAAACAGGCAAAAGTTGTCCATTTAGATATAGATCCTGCTGAAATTGATAAAAACGTAAAAGCAGATGTACCCGTTTGGGGAGACTGTAAGGAGACTCTTCCTTTATTAACAAAGCTGATTACTGAAAAAACACATGCAGGCTGGTTAGCAGAATTCAAGGCCTACGAGAAAATTGAGAAAGAAGAACTGATTGAACCAGAATTAAACCCACAAAGCGGAGAGCTGACCATGGGCGAAGTTATTCATCAATTGAATATCCTGACCAAAGGTGAAGCAGTCATTGTAAGTGATGTAGGCCAGCACCAGATGGTCGCTTGCAGATACGGGAAACTGAATGCAACCCGCCTTACTGTAACCAGTGGTGGGTTAGGCACTATGGGCTTTGGTTTACCAGCAGCTATAGGCGCTAAGTTTGGCGCACCAAACCGTACAGTTGTTGCAGTAATTGGTGACGGAGGATTTCAAATGACATTACAGGAATTAGGCACGATTATGCAATTCGGTGTAGATGTTAAAATTCTGATCCTGAATAACCAGTTCCTGGGTATGGTTCGTCAATGGCAGCAATTATTTAATGAGAAACGTTACTCATTCGTAGACATTACCAGTCCTGATTTCGTCAAACTTGCTGAATCGTATTATATCGCCGGCAAAAAAGTTACTGAACGTGCTGATCTGGTTGGTTCATTAGAACAAATGCTGCAGCATCCGGGATCATTCCTTTTAGAAGTAATGGTAAGTAAAGAACATAATGTATTCCCTATGGTCCCTCAGGGCTGTAGTGTAAGTGAAATCAGACTTAAATAATTAACGATTATGAGCAATTCTCAGGATATAGAGTTAGCCAATGCTAAACAAGAATTTACCATTACGGTATATACTGAAAATCAGATCGGTATACTTAACCGTATTGCGATTATATTTTCAAGACGGAAGATCAATATTGAAAGTTTGAATGTTTCCCCTTCTGAAATTGAACACATCCACCGTTTCAATATTTTAATTACTGAAACCGAAGAAGTAGTGAGTAAACTGGCCAGACAGATTGAAAAACAAGTAGAAGTCCTTAAAGTATACTTTAATACAAATGAGGATATCATCTGGCAGGAATTAGCCTTGTATAAAGTACCTACAGATACCATTGTAGAGAAAGTAGTCGTGGAACGGTTACTTCGTGAAAATGGCGCAAGAGCTGTTGTGATCCGTAAAGATTACACGGTATTTGAAACTACAGGTCACCGTACCGAAACAGATAAACTAATCGAAGTATTGCAACCTTACGGACTGATTGAGTTTGTCCGCAGTGCACGCGTTGCAATTATCAAAGACAGCGAAGGCTTCAATAGCAAGCTGAGAGAATTTGAACGTCGTGAACCAGGTCAGGAGGTGATAGAAAACGAATTCCTTGACAAAGAAAAAAACGTATTTACAATGTAATCCATTGTGGACCTAAAAATTAACCAATAAACAATTAAAAGAACCTTTAAAATCAAAAACAATAAACGATGTCAAATTATTTTAACACACTTCCTCTTAGAGAAAAATTAAACCAATTAGGTGTTTGCGATTTCATGGACAGTTCAGAATTCCTGGATGATGTAAACGCATTAAAAGGAAAAAAACTAGTTATTGTAGGCTGTGGCGCACAAGGACTAAACCAAGGTTTAAACTTAAGAGATAGTGGTTTAAATGTTTCTTATACCTTGCGTAAAGAAGCTATTGAAGGTAAAAGAGATTCCTGGAAAAATGCGACAGAGAACAATTTCACTGTAGGCACTTACGAAGAATTAATTCCTGAAGCTGATGTTGTCATCAACCTGACCCCGGATAAACAACATACTGCAGTAGTTACTGCAATTATGCCATTAATGAAAAAAGGCGCTACTTTATTATACTCACATGGTTTTAACATTGTAGAAGAAGGCATGCAGATCCGTAAAGATATTACGGTAATCATGGTGGCTCCTAAATGCCCTGGAAGTGAAGTAAGGGCAGAATATGTAAGAGGTTTCGGTGTACCAACCCTGATCGCTGTACACCCTGAAAATGATCCTGAAGGAAAAGGTCTGGTACAAGCAAAAGCATACTGCGTTGGAACAGGCGGACACAGAGCTGGTGTATTAAAATCATCTTTCGTTGCCGAAGTGAAATCAGATTTAATGGGTGAGCAAACGATCCTTTGCGGATTATTGCAAACAGGCTCTATCCTTTCTTTCGATAAAATGGTTGAAAAAGGAGTAGATGCAGGTTACGCTTCTAAACTTGTTCAATACGGTGTTGAAGTGATCACTGAAGCCTTAAAACAAGGTGGGATCACTGCCATGATGGACAGATTAAGTAACGTGGCAAAAATCAAAGCTTTTGAAATCTCAGAAGAATTGAAAACAATTATGCGTCCATTGTTCCAAAAGCATCAGGATGATATCATGAGTGGTGAATTTAGCCGTACTATGATGGAAGACTGGGCAGCAGGAGATAAAAACTTATTGGCATGGCGTGCAGCAACTGGCGAAACAGCTTTTGAAAAAACACCAGCAGGTGATGTTAAAATCGGAGAACAAGAATACTTTGACAACGCTTTATTAATGGTTGCTTTTATCAGAGCAGGTGTTGAGTTAGCTTTTGAAACTATGGTAGAAGCAGGAATTAAGCCGGAATCTGCCTACTATGAGTCTTTACACGAAACTCCACTGATTGCCAATACCATTGCGCGTAAAAAATTATTTGAAATGAACAGAGTAATCTCTGATACCGCAGAGTATGGTTGCTATTTATTTGACCATGCTTGTAAACCTTTGCTGGCAGATTTCATGAAAAATGTAGATACTGAGCTGATCGGTAAAAACTTTAACGAAGGCAAAGATGGTTCAGTAGATAACAGAGCACTGATTGCAGTGAATGAAGTTATCCGTTCACATCAGGTTGAAACTATCGGTGCAGAACTGAGAAAAGCAATGACCGCAATGAAATCAATTAAAACAGCATAAGAATAATAGAAACCTCTCAGGTGAATAGCCTGAGAGGTTTATAAAACAAGCAGAAGATGTCAAAAACATTAGTAGAAAAAATATGGGATGCACACGTTGTAAAAAGCGAAACAGGATTTCCTGATATTCTATATATTGATACGCACTTAATCCATGAAGTAACCTCGCCGCAAGCTTTTGATGGCTTGCGTAAAAGAGGCTTACCCGTTTTCCGTCCGCAGCAAACTGTGGCTACTGCCGACCATAATGTACCCACTATCGATCAGTTGCTGCCGATCAAAGAAGAACTATCTCGTTATCAGGTTGATATGCTGACCAAAAACTGTGCAGAATTCGGTATCGAATTGTATGGCCTGGGACATCCATTTCAGGGAATCGTTCACGTAATTGGCCCTGAACTGGGAATTACGCTTCCAGGAAAAACAATGGTTTGTGGGGATAGCCATACTTCTACACACGGCGCTTTTGGTGCAATTGCATTCGGTATAGGTACCTCACAAGTAGAACAGGTTTTTGCGACACAATGTTTATTGCAGCAAAAGCCGAAGACCATGAAAATTGAGGTTAACGGTACTTTAGGAAAAGGCGTGTCTGCTAAAGACATTATTTTATACATTATCTCTAAAATATCAGCCGCGGGTGGTACTGGTTATTTTATAGAATATGCAGGTTCGGCAATTGAGGCTTTAAGTATGGAAGCCCGGATGACGATCTGCAATATGAGTATAGAAATGGGTGCCAGAGGTGGATTAATTGCACCCGATCAAATTACTTTTGATTATATCAAAGGCAGAGAATTTGCCCCGGCAAGTGCAGAATGGGATAAATCACTTGCCTACTGGAAAACTTTGTACAGTGATGCAGATGCTAAATTCGATAGCGTATTAACGTTCAAAGCTGAAGACATTGCCCCAATGATTACTTACGGAACAAATCCGGGTATGGGTATGGGCATTCGGGAAAACATTCCATCTACAAGCTCTCAACCAGATAAAGAACAATTATCTTATCAAAAGGCATTGGATTATATGGGATTTGATGATGATTCTTCTTTAATCGGAAAACCTGTTGACTATGTATTTATTGGAAGCTGTACCAATTCCCGCATCGAAGATTTGCGTGAAGTTGCAGAATTTGTAAAAGGAAAACAAAAAGCAGAAAATGTAACGGTATGGATTGTTCCAGGCTCAAAACAAGTCGAACAACAAGCCAAAAATGAAGGTCTTGACCAGATATTTGAACAAGCAGGCTTTCAACTTCGCGAACCAGGCTGTAGTGCCTGTTTAGGGATGAATGAAGATAAAATACCTGCTGGAAAATACTGTGTTTCTACTTCAAACAGAAACTTTGAAGGCCGTCAGGGCCCTGATGCAAGAACTTTACTGGTAAGTCCATTAACCGCAGCAGCAGCAGCAGTTACAGGAAAAATTACAGATATAAGAGAAATGTTGACCAAGGCTTAGAAAAACACAATGAGAAAATTCGAGAAACTAACATCGGCAATTGTGCCTTTAAACATAGAAAATATTGATACTGACCAGATCATTCCGGCCAGGTTCCTGAAAGCGACAACCCGTGAAGGTTTCGGTGAGAACCTGTTCCGCGACTGGCGCTACAATGGGGACAATACATTAAAAGCTGATTTTGTACTGAATGACCCTGCTTATGGTGGTCAGATTTTAGTCGCAGGAAAGAACTTTGGTTGTGGCAGCAGCCGTGAACACGCAGCATGGGCTATCCAGGATGCAGGTTTTGATGTAGTGATCAGCAGTTTCTTTGCTGATATCTTCAAAGGAAATGCTTTAAACAATGGTTTGTTACCTATCCAGGTCAGTGAAGACTTCTTATCTGCAATTTACACTGCGGTGGGTAAAAATCACAAAGCACAATTGGATGTCGATCTGGAAAAACAAACCGTAACTATTGTAGATAGCGGTGAACAAGTCGATTTTGAAATCAATGCCTATAAAAAATCATGCCTGATTAACGGCTACGATGACATCGACTTTATCTTAAACCAAAAACATTTGATCGCAGCATTCGAACAAGCAAAATAATGACGCAACCCATTGTACATATCACCAATCTGAACTTGAAGTATCACCACAAACCGGTACTTCAGGAACTGAACTGGACAATAAAACGCCATGAAAACTGGTTGTTACGTGGGATTAGCGGCAGTGGAAAAACATCACTGGCAAAAGCAATTGCTGGTCTGGTCAAATTTCAAGGTGATATTGAAATTAACTTCGACACAGAGCGTAACCTGGCCCCAACGGTTCATTATGTAGCGAACTGGTATCAATTTAAAGACCTGGAAGGCCAATCTAACTTTTATTATCAGCAGCGCTACAATAAACAGGCAACCGAAACTACTGCAACTGTGCGCGCAGAACTGGAAAGCTATGGCAAAAAACATCAGCTTCAATTCAGCGAAGCAGAGCAACTTTTAGCCGCTTTAGGTTTTTCAGACTTGATAGACTCTACATTGATTCAATTGTCAAGTGGTGAACATAAAAAATTGCAATTGGTTAGCGCTTTATGGCTTAAACCTCAGCTATTAATCATAGATCAGCCTTATAACGGATTAGATAAACTTTCCCGTCATCATTTAAACCTGCTGTTTGAAGAGATTACTGCAGCTGGTACAACTTTGATTTTAATCAGTAATGATAAATTATTCCCTCCATGTGTCCACCGCTTTGGTGAAATCAGCGGAGGCCAGCTGATTGAAATCTCAGCCAATGAACATACTTTGGAATTTGATGAACAAGAAAGCAAACCGATTCCTGATTTTTTAAAAGAAGCTCCGGTTTCATCTGCAGACAGTGTGATCAGAATGATTGATGTAAATGTCAGCTATGGAGAAAAGCAAGTTTTAAAAAACATCAACTGGGAAGTTAAAGCAGGAGAAAAATGGTTGCTGCAAGGCCCTAACGGATCTGGTAAATCGACGCTGTTAAGTTTAATAACGGGTGATCACCCTCAGGCTTATGCGAACAATCTTTACCTGTTTGGTCATCAAAGAGGCAGTGGTGAAAGTATCTGGGATATTAAAAAACGTATTGGTTTGATCTCACCAGAACTTCACTGGTACTTTGATCCGCTGGCAACTGTCAAACATAGTATCATTTCGGGATTCTTTGATAGTTCAGGCTTATTCCGTGAGGCTGATTATACAAAAAAAACACAGGCAGCAGAATTAATTGATTATTTCGGACTTACCGAATATCAGGACACCCTGCTCAACCAACTTCCTTTAGGAAAACAAAGACTGGCATTTTTAGCCCGTACTATTATCAAGAACCCCGAACTGCTCATTCTCGATGAACCATGTCAGGGCCTAGACCAGCAACAAACACAATATTTTAACAAGCTCGTAGATGAATTGTGTAAAAATGGAACCACATTAATTTATGTTGGCCACTTTGAAACTCAGCTGCCAGCTTGTATAGAAAAAAGAATTTTATTGGAAAACGGCGAAGTAAAATCCGCCGGAAAAATATTAGAACCCGTATTAAAATGAAGAAAAACATATTAGTTATACCAGGGGATGGCATTGGACCAGAAGTAACCCAATGGGGGAAAGCCGTATTAGAACAAATTGCAATCAGCTTTAATCATGAGTTTAATTTTGATGAGGCTTTAATGGGACATGCAGCTATAGAAGCAACTGGTAATCCATTACCAGATGAAACCTTAGAAAAAGCCAGAAAGAGTGATGCGATCCTCTTTGGAGCAGTAGGTCATGCTAAATATGACAATGACCCTTCTTTAAAAGTGCGTCCGGAACAAGGACTGCTTAAAATCCGTAAAGAGCTTGGTCTTTATGCAAACCTGCGTCCTATCTTATTATTTGATGAATTATTAAACGCATCAAGTATTAAAGCACATATTCTGCGCGGTACCGACATCCTGTTTTTCAGAGAACTGACAGGTGATGTTTACTTCGGTGAAAAAACAAGATCAGAAGACAAAAATACTGCATCAGATTTGATGATTTATCACAAATATGAGATAGAACGAATTGCACACAAAGCTTACGAAGCAGCTATGCAACGTGGCAGAAAACTATGTTCTGTAGACAAAGCAAACGTACTGGAAAGCTCAAGATTATGGAGAGAAACCGTTCAGGAAATAGCCAAACAATATCCTGAAGTAGAAACACAGCATTTATTTGTTGATAACGCAGCGATGCAATTAATTAAAGATCCTAAACAATTTGATGTGGTCTTAACAGCAAACCTGTTTGGTGATATTTTAACTGACGAAGCTTCACAAATTGCAGGCTCAATGGGTATGCTTGCTTCTGCTTCAATTGGAGATGGAACTGGCTTCTTTGAACCTATCCACGGCTCTGCACATGATATCACAGGTAAAGACCTGGCCAACCCATTAGCTTCTATCCTATCTGTTGCCCTGATGCTGGAAATCAGCTTTGGCTTAAAAGAAGAAGCTCAACTGATCATTTCGACTATTGACAGGGTATTAAAAGATGGCTACAGAACCAGTGACATCGCAGACGACTCCACAAGCCCGTACAAAGTATTAGGTACTCAGGATATGGGTAAACTCGTCTTAAAATTCATTACACAACAAACTTACACTAACTAACCATGACTATGCTACACGATCCTAATAGAGTTTACGTATTTGACACGACCCTTCGTGATGGAGAACAAGTTCCAGGCTGCCAGCTTTCTACACCAGAAAAAATAGAAATTGCATTGGCACTGGAGGCGCTCGGCGTAGACGTGATTGAAGCTGGTTTCCCAATCTCCAGTCCTGGCGATTTTCAGAGTGTAGTTGAATTATCCAAAGCCGTAAGAGAGCCAATTATTTGTGCACTGACCAGAGCAAACAGAAAGGATATTGATTCGGCCGTTGCTGCTTTACAATATGCTAAACGACCAAGGATACATACTGGAATAGGATCTTCTGATATGCACATTAAATACAAATTCAACAGTACACGCGAAGAAATTCTGCAACGTGCCGTAGAAGCTGTAAAATATGCCAAACAGTTTGTAGAAGATATCGAGTTTTTTGCGGAGGATGCCGGCCGTGCAGATAATGCATTCCTGGCCCAAATGATTGAGGCTGTAATTGCAGCAGGTGCAACCGTGGTAAATATTCCTGATACCAACGGCTATTGCCTGCCGGAACAATATGGTTCAAAAATCCTTTACCTGAAACAAAATGTTCAAAATATAGATCAGGCCATTATCTCTGTGCATTGTCATAATGATTTAGGTCTGGCAACTGCGAATACTTTGGCCGGTGTAATCAATGGCGCACGCCAGATAGAATGTACGATCAATGGTATTGGAGAACGTGCCGGTAATACTGCATTGGAAGAAGTGGCTATGGTTTTAAAAACACACCATGCCCTGAACCTGAAAACCAATATCAACACTAAACATTTCAGTGAGATCAGTGCTAAAGTGAGCCGGATGATGAGAATGCCGGTACAGCCGAACAAGGCAATTATCGGACAGAATGCCTTTGCGCATAGCTCAGGTATCCACCAGGATGGTTTCCTTAAACACAGAGAGAACTACGAAATCATCAACCCTGAAGATGTAGGGATCGATGCAGCTGGAATTATCCTGACTGCCAGAAGTGGTCGTCATGCGTTAAAACATCACCTGGAAAGATTAGGTTATGTGATTGAGAAAATCAACCTGGATCAGGTATATGAGAAATTCCTTTTACTTGCTGATCAGAAATTAGAGATCTCAGATGATGATTTATTATCATTAATGAGTGATGGTGAAGAACATACTTATAAAAACGGTTATAAACTGAATTCTTTACATGTAGTTTGCGGAGATTCAGCATTACCAGTAGCGACTGTAAAATTAGAACACGAAGGGATAGAAAAAGAAGCAAAAGCTGAAGGTAACGGCCCCGTAAATGCGACTATTAAAGCTATAGAAAGCATCATTGGTAAAGATATTCAGTTGAAAGAATTTACTATTCAGGCGATGCACGGTGGCAGTGATGACACCAGTAAAGTAAATATGAGAGTAATTTTCGAAGAGCGTTCTTATTTAGGTTATGGCTTCAGTACCGATATCGTTAAGGCATCAGCCGATGCTTATCTGGACGCATTAAATAAATTCTTATAACATGGAGCTGGAAAAGGAAGTAGAACTGGATTTTGAGGCAGCGGCCGCACGTATTGCAGATACTGTTAAACGTACTCAACTAGAGTATAATGAAGGACTATCGCTAAAATACAATGCTAAAATTTATCTGAAAAGAGAAGATTTGCAAGTGGTGCGTTCCTATAAATTGCGTGGTGCTTACAATATGATCAGCACACTGGATCAAACACAAACCAGCCGCGGTGTGGTTTGTGCAAGTGCAGGAAATCACGCACAGGGGGTTGCCTATTCTTGCAAGAAATTAGGTATCCAGGGGGTCATTTTTATGCCCGAAATTACCCCAAGACAGAAAATCAAACAGACTGAAATGTTTGGTGGAGACAATATAAAAATTGTACTTGTCGGTGATACTTTTGATGACTGTATGAAGGAAGCACTTGCTTATACGGCTGAACACCAGATGGTTTTTGTTCCTCCTTTTGATAACATTAAAGTGATAGAAGGTCAGGGAACAGTAGGTATCGAAATATATCAGGATCTTCCGGAAACTGAAATTATTGTAATGCCTATTGGTGGCGGTGGTCTGGCTTCTGGTGTAGGCAGTTACTTCAAAAATATAAATCCGCAGATTAAACTGATTGGTGTCGAACCTGAAGGCGCTCCTTCCATGAATCATGCACTAAAGAACGGTAGCCCGGTTACACTGGATTATATTGATCGTTTTGTAGATGGTGCAGCTGTGAAACGTGTAGGCAACCTCAATTTCAAATATTGCAGTGATTTACTGGATCAGATGTTATTGATTCCTGAAGGAAAAATCTGTACGACTATCTTAAAATTATACAATGAAGATGCGATTGTCGTGGAACCAGCAGGAGCACTTGCTGTAGCTGCACTCGATCAATTAAAAGATACAATTGCCGGCAAAACCGTAGTTTGTATTGTAAGTGGCGGTAACAACGATATTGAGAGGATGCAGGAAATTAAAGAGAAATCTTTACTTTTCGAAGGTCTGAAGCATTATTTTATCGTTCGCTTTCCACAAAGACCAGGGGCATTGAAATCATTTGTGAATAATGTATTAGGGCCTCACGATGACATCACCCGCTTTGAATTCATCAAAAAGACAAACCGCGAGAATGGCCCGGCATTGGTTGGCATTGAATTGCAGGAAAGTTCCGACTATACTTCATTAAAGGAGAGAATGGCAGAATTTAAGTTTGAAGTTATTGATCTGAATGATGATCAGACTTTGTTTGAATACCTGGTTTAATAACCTTTCTTTTGCACAACAAAAAGACCTTAGCTAATTGATTAACTAAGGTCTTTTTTTGTGCTATTGCCAGCAGTTTTTTATAGCTGATATCAGCTTTCAAGTTGAAACTAGCTTCAAGTTGAAATTAGCTTCAACTTCCTTTTAAATATTCTCTCTTAACCTGCATCCCATACCAGAGGCAAGCGCATACAAATAAGCAGCAACAGCCTTTACTTTACTTCCCTCCTTCTTAAAATTCCAGACATCATTCATAAACAGAGGAAAGTTTTTACTATTCAGCTGATCAAAAGCAACAGAAATTGTAGGTGATAAAGAATGTGCCGTATGCCAGATCCCAAAAGGGATATATAAAGTTTCACCAGCACTTACTTTAAAACTAATCGGCGTAGCATGTTTAAACTCCGGATGTTTCTCTAAATCAGGATTAAAAACATTTACTTCTGAGCGCCATTGATTCTTTTCTGTGGCGTATAAAAATTTCTCCTGTCCGCGTGGAAAAACAGTAAACATTTTCTCTCCATAAAGCTGATTAATCCAGGCACTCAAATGATAATAGTCTTTATGTACATAAGGAAATTTGCCACCTGGCCCACCAACAAAAAGTTCGATAATACCACCCCAGTTTCCACGTTTAAATAAAGATGACTCTAACCAGTTTGGCTTTGCGTATCCCAAATTGAGTGGCAGCAGTAAATCCAGCATTTCAGGAATTTCCTTACTGATATTAAAAGTAAGCGGATAAGGTGCAAGCTTCTCTTCAGAGCTATGTTCTGCCAGATCCATGACCTCTTTCATTTGATAAGGTTTTCCTGTCTCCTTATTCAAGACGTCACTTTCCTTCTCCGGATAATTCTCGCGAAACCAATCAGGCGTAAACAAACCATTTGCCTTCCAGACCTGGGATGCATCCGTTAAAATCACAGGAATTCCGGGATTATGATGCTCGTCCATAAATTCCTGATAACTAAGATTTGACTTTCGTTGGATTTCCATAAAACTCTAATTATTAAATGATAACAATTATAGTGTAAATATTATCAAGTCTCCAAGAAATAATAAAGGCAGCTCTTAAAGCTGCCTTGTTGTTATAAAAATGTTTATCAATGACAATCATGCGTACTTATAGTTATCAGGCAGACCACAGTTAAATAGCGACATAAACTACAGTGCGTAACCTGGATACAAATATTTGAATCCTGCCAGATCTCCAGCAGATAAAGCTGTTCTTTGTGAACCAAAAGTAGCCCCGTCAAGTTCTGTAATCGTTGGTTCACCATTGCTAGAAAAAGCACTAGAAGGATACATCATAATTGATCCAAAATCAAAGGCACCAGTTTGTCCACCAGTATAGCCCCTATCTGCCCAGGTATCAAAATTATGCTCATAACCCGCCTCAATATTGTCCTTATTGATAATTACATAATCATCGCGGTCAGTTCGGCTTTGCTCATGGATTAATCTCAGCGCATGTCCTATCTCATGTATAGCATTACCAGCCGAACAGCTCGATGACAAATTTAATTTCTGAGCTCCTCCAATCATTCCCAAAGATAAAGAACAACCAAAACCAACTACAAACCTGATATAATTTGCCTGGTTGGTACGCACTGTAAAAGTTAACTTGGTTTTAGCTTCCCAGTGCGCTATTGCATCAGCTTAAATTAATAATTAAGAAATCAGATAATGTATTTCAATAAAAAAGAACTTTAAAATAAACATAATTAATATTTTATCATTAATTAATGATATTTTTACAAAAAAAAACTTCAATGAAAGAAAAAACAAAAACATTATCAATAGTAATTTTCATGATTATAATATGTTCGTGCAAAAAAACTATTTCTCCAACTACCGCCATACCGGTCAAACAAGATTTAGAAATCGCAGGAAATTGGTCGCTAAATCAAACAGTTAATATTCTAACCGACAAAAACGGGAAATTATTTATTGACAGTGTAAAAGCAATCAAAGGATATACCGACGATCTTAGTTTCGATAAAAAAGGATTTAGGATAAAAGATAAAGTTGTTAGTTATAGCATAGTTAATATTAAGAATGAAAATTATATTAAATACGCTGTTTACGATTCAGTAATTATGCTTAAGCTAATAAAAAAAGACAATATTTCGTTTGTATTGGAAAGCTCTGATTCTACTTCAAGTCAACAAAGAATAACAAAATACTATTTCCAGAAAGATTAATATGATGAAAATATCAAAAGCCCTTATAATAACTTGTTTTCTACTATGCTTTCTTTGTACTACGAAAGCCCAAACAATAACAATAAACTTTAAGGATGCTACGAAATACGGTAGTCATCCTAATCCTCATTATTTTGATAATTCTGGTTGTGGTCTGTATAATAGATTTGGTCCGAATCCAACGCCTTTGAATGGTTATAATATTAGAACTGTGGGAAATACATGGATTAGTGATGCCAGTACAATTATTGCAGCTATTAATATGTATGCGAGTGGAAAAAAAAACTCTAATTATAATAATTCCACTATTTCAGTAGAATATCCTTTTAAGGCAAATAAAACATACAAAGTAGAATTAAATGGCATTAAAGATGATCAAGTATGGATGGGAGGAACGACAAGACCGTCCAATTTCTTAACTCCAGTTCTATGGCTTAAATTGGATAACAATCCAGAAATTATAAGTAACGCTCAAAATAAGTGTATTGAATCTCATTATGAAGTTGAGAAAAAGGTAGATAGATATTCTATTCTTATTGCAGATGAAAATAAATCCATTGGATCAAGAAATTATACGGCTAAATTCTCGCCATTAGAGGATAGGAATTCGATAAAAATTACATACGATCCTTCTCCAGCTGATCCAAATTTCCAATTTGATGGTATTTTCAGGCTTACTAATATTAAAATTACTGAATTACCTTATGAAGAAATACCTACAAGAATAATTGCTACGTATAAAAATGCTCCAAGACCACCACGTGGAACACCAGGTTACGATATAATCTCGGAAGTAACTTCAACAGAAAGAGGTAGTACACCCAGATCGATAACTAAAAAATTCACTATTACCCCAAGCCAGTGGGCTTTAGACACAGATGGGAATGGATATTCAGTTTATTTAAGTGATTTAGTCCCTGATTTAAGTATATCAAAATTATCAAATGTTATAGTATATGGAAATGTCACAGGGTTACCTCGCCAACCAATTGAGCAAATTGTATTACCAGGAGCCTTTGAAAACAATAATTATACTTATCAATTTTTATCAAGCGGGGATGTAGTAATTACAATTAATAATGTTTCAAATACTCAACCATCAAATAAAGTTGACTTTGCTCTTTTCTATAACTAACTATTAAGTTATTGAGTTTTTTAACGAAAGACAAATTTTTTAAGAATTTTAAATAATGATAATTTTTTTAAATTTAAAATTGTAATTTCATAAAATTAAAAAAACAATTTCAATTTGGCAATATATTTGCTAGGTAAATATGAAACACACAAATATGAAAAAATACCTACTATTACTCTTGAGCATTACGGCAATTGGATTGTCTTCGTGTAAGAAAGAAGTCATCGCTAATAATCAGACTACAAACAGAACTATTTTAGTTAATGTTCCAAAAGCAAACTGGAAGTTAACCAGCGACAATAAATCTTGGTTCACAACCATTACAGTTCCTGAAAACGATGCTTACTTTAATAAAAATGGGCATATCGTGGTAGCGATGTCAATCGATGATCCAAACGTTTATGAAGCTCTTCCTCAAACTTATAAAGGTATATCCTACACCATTGACTCTGGTATAGGTTTTGTAAATATATATTTCAGCGAACCAAATGGCGCTGCAATTGGGGCACCAACTTTTGATTCAAACGTAAAAGTAACGCTAATAGACTCTTTTCTGATTCAGTAATCAGATAACTTAAAACTCTAAAAAACGACCAATGTTCGCCTGAACGTGGTCGTTTTTTTTATGCTCTCCCCTGTTCAGCTGAATGGCCCTGATGATCACACCATTTCTCTCCAGCAACAATTCTTCATAAAAGCCCTTATAGTAAACATCCTTTACCTCGTACCTTTTACTATTCCACCCACCCTTTAACTCTACCCACTCCGGGTAAAACACCACAGACTGCTGCTTAGCCTGAAGCCCTAACTTAATCGCGTCCTCCGGCTTCAGCACAACCGCATTCCCCAATAACTGTGCAGTATAAATATGTTCTGGATGATTATAAACATGCTCAGGTCTACCCTTTTGAATCAGCATACCATCCTTCATCAAGATCAACTCATCTGCCAGAAATAATCCATCAGCAGGATCATGAGACACAATGATCACTGTCACTCCTGTTTCAGCAGCAATTCGCTTAATGTCCGCACGCAATTGATTCTTCAACAATGCGTCCACCTGGCTAAAAGGCTCATCCAATAACAAAACACTCGTATCCGTAACCAAAGCCCTGGCAATCGCCACACGCTGCTGCTCACCCCCGCTCAGTTCAGTTATCTTTTTATTCCTCAGATGATCAATATGTAAATGCTCCATCATCCTCACCGTTTTCTCCTGCTTGCCCTTTACATCCGTATTAGACAGCACAGAAGCAATATTATCATACACCTTTGCATAAATATTCAGTGAAAAATCCTGAGTCACGATCTCCATTTCCTTGTGTCCGGGAATAAGCTGTTCATGTGGCCCAAGCACACGCTTACCATTCAACAGAACCTCCCCCTCATCAACCTTCAGCAAACCAAAAATGGACTTTAACAAAGTGGACTTTCCACTACCACTCTCCCCGATCACCGCAATGATGTCTCCACGCTTAATGTCGAAAGTGATATTTCTGATTCCTGAAGCCTGTTCAGTTTGATATTGCTTAGTTAGTTGTCTAACGCTGATGATAATTTCGTCCACACCGTAAAGATACGCTTCAAAGAGAAATTACCTAATATAAGCACCGAATTGAATCCCGTATGACATAAAAAATCCCCAGTAAGGTCACTAAGTTTCCTCCCGCAATTTAGAAATAGCGAGTATAGTCTGGTGATCTCACTGACGCTTATAATGCCAACAAATATCGTCTAATGAATCCCGAAGGTAATACCGAAAGCTAAATTCTTAAGCCCCTTCTGTGCCTCAGTATCAAACATATCATTGAAATAATACTTAGTAAACAAACCAATCCCCGAATATCCTACTCTCAACGTACCGCCTAAACGAACCTTTTGAAAATCATAATCATTCCTGAACTTCTGCTTACCACGCTCCTCACTAATCTGCTTAACCTTTCCATTCAGTAAAAAGCTCACCTCAGGCCCAACAACAAAATAAAATCTTTTTCCCCTTTGATTTTCGTTTGTTCTGAACTCAAAATTCAGTGGAATATGCACATAACTACTCGAAAATCTATTCTTACTAAAATCAATCGATTCCTCCACATAAGTAAGATCCGGCGTATTCTTCTGAATCGTAATATTCTTTTCCAACCTTATCAAAGTCCAATCAAACCCTGCCGCTGCATAAATTCTGAAATTAGGATTGAAGCGATACCCAAAGTACGCCAAATCAAAAGATATCGTACTCGTTTTGATCCCCCTGTAATCCAGAAAATCATTTTTAGGAGAAAGCTTAAAACTTCCATTATCAATCAATCTTGAAAAACCAATATCCAGCCTCGTAAAAGTAAGTGCGTAGCCAAACTGCCCCTTAGGAGCAGAAACATTCTTAACACTATCCTCATTACGTCCAAAAGACATCTGCAAATTGTATTTCCGGCTCTTTACAGAAGTTTTAGCAGTCTGTACCACTGTTGTATCCACATTATCATTGGATTGCGCAGCAGCCGTTAAACAAGCCACTCCCATCAATCCAGTCAACATTAAAGTCTTTAGTAAATTCTTCTTCATATTATCATTTCAGTTCTATATCTTATTCAATATCCGTCTCTATCTAATAACTAGTCTATATACATTAATGTTCTTTAAAAGTATCCTACCAATGTATTCTAATAATTAGCATATGCACAATTATCTTTTCCGGCAGCTAAATTTAAGCATTCCTTAATCTAATCCAATAAAAGAGAAGCTATCAGACCAGGTAATTCCTTCATTTTCCTTTCTCCCCCACAAATCATCTATTGTATTAAATAATATTTTGTTGATACCTAGTAGATCCAGAAATCCAATATAAGTTTCACACCACAAAAAATAAATATTAAACTAATGCACTAACCAACAAATTCGTAAAAATGCTTCCTAAGTTATCTTCTGATTTGTTTTCCTAATTTGTGCACTTTAAAGCGAATTTTCTTTTTACCACCTAGTTTTTCCAACCAACCAGTTTCGCCAACCAGTCTTTCAACCAAGCTTCTCTACCCAATCTTTCCAACTAGCTTCGCCACCCAACCAACAAACCAATCTTTCCACCCAGTTTCTCCACCTAGTCTTTCCAACCAATTTCGCCACCTAATCTTTCAAACAAGCTTATCCAACCAGTCTTTCAACCCAGTTTCGCCAACTAATCTTTCCAACTAGTTTGCCACCCAGTTTCTCCACCGAGTCTTTCCACCGAGTTTCGCAAACCAATCTTTCAAACAAGCTTAACAAACCAATCTTTCCACCCAGTTTTTTCCACTCAGTCATTCAACCAAGTTTCGCCAACCAGTCTTTCAACCAAGCTTCTCCACATAGCCTTTCCAACCAATTTCGCAACCCAGTTTCGCCAACCAATCTTTCCACCTTGTCTTTCCAACCAACCAATTTCGCCACCTAATCTTTCAAACAAGCTTAGCCAACAAGTCTCTCAACCCAGTTTCGCCAACTAATCTTTCCAACTAATTTCGCCACCCAGTTCTTCCAACAACCAAACCAAACAAGCAATTCTCGCTTAAACATCCTGCATGTAAAAACCCCTCAGAGAAATAAAAAAAACACCATGCAGTATTTCGAGCCTTATTCATCCCTTCAGATGAATGCCAGCCGAAATACTGCATGGTGTTTTTTTATTTCCCTCTTACAGTACCTTTTTACTCTCCCCGTTTCTGACGATAATTCTTGTACAACTTAACAGCCATCATAATTCCCCCAGAAAACACGATCAATCCGATCAACCCATAAACCCAGTCAACCGCACTCTTCAACACCACCGTAAAAACGATCGCTACCAATAAAACCGTAGCCACCTCATTCCACAACCTCAGCTTAAAAGAACTCAGTTTAAAAACCCCACTCTTCATCTGTTTCATTAACCGCTGACAAATAAAATGATAAACCAGCAATAACAAAACAAAACCAAGCTTTACATGTAACCAGGGCGTACTTAACAAACCCGGTCTGATACAAATCATTCCTATTCCCGCAAGAACAGCAAAAGTCATCGCCGGATTCGTAATAATATGCCACAACTTATGTTCTATCTTAATAAACTCCTTCTGAAGAATCTCTTTCTCAACTTCAGGACGATCATTCGCTTCCGTATGATAAATAAATAACCTCACACTATAAAATAACCCAGCCATCCAGCTCACCACAAAGATGATATGGACAGAAAGCACATATGGATAATAAGAGTCCATTAATAGCGGAATTCTTTAATGAAATCAATCGCATACTTCACATTATCAAAAGGAATATCAGGCATGATACCATGACCCAAGTTAAATATAAACCCTTTCTCACCGCGCATACGCTCAAACAACTGTAAAATATGTTTCTTAATCACCGGCTGCTCAGCATATAAAATATGCGGATCAAGATTTCCCTGGACAGCAATACCAGCAGGTAAAGCCTGTTTAATATTTAATAAATCAGCATTCCAATCTACAGAAATCACATCCGGTTTTGCAGTAGCCATAATCGGCGCAAACACAGAACTACCCTTACAGAAAGAAATTACAGGAATATCTTTTCTATTTAGATTAGCAATGATCTCCTGAATATAACGATGCGAAAACTCCTGATAATCATTCCATGACAAAGCCATAGCCCAGCTATCAAAAATCTGTACCGCATTCACACCAGCAGCAATCTGCAAATTCAGATAATCAGCAGTTACCTTTGCAATTTTCGCTAACAATTTGTGCGCAACCTCAGGATGATTATGCATCAACAACTTTGTTAATTTGAAATCCTTCGAAGAAGCACCCTCTACCAGGTAACTCATTACCGTAAACGGAGCACCAGCAAAACCAATCAGTGGAATACTTCCATTCAAACGCTGCTGAATTACTTTAATCGCATCAGCAACATACTGCAGCTGATCTAAACAATCAACATTCAGGTTTTCTACATCCTTCAACGTACGTACAGGATTTGCAAAACGTGGTCCAATACCTTGCGTAAAGCTCAGATCACCACCCATTGCCTCACCCGTAACCAATATATCACAAAACAGAATAGCCGCATCAATACCCAATAAATCTACCGGTAACATCGTTACATCAGCAGCAATCTCAGGCGTTTTGCACATTTCTAAGAATGAATACTTGTTTTTAATCTCCCAATATTCTGGCATGAAACGACCAGCCTGACGCATCATCCATACCGGTGGGCGTTCAGTTTGTTTGGACCATGCTGCATCTAAAAATAAAGTGTTCATCTAATCTTAATTTGTTGGTAAGCTATTTGCTTCTTTTTCTATTTTATTAATTATCTCTTTCGTTCTCTCTGTATTTGCAAGATCCTTTGCCTTATCAGCATAAGCCAATGCTCTTACTTTATCTTTTTTACGCAGCGCAAGATTAGCCAGGTGTATCAATACAAAAGACTTATCGCTTTTTGTGCCCAGAGGGAACCTGCTCGCCACCTGAAAATGATATTCGGCAGCCTGGTAATCCTCCTTCTTCAGCGCTATATTCGCAATCATAAATTCGTAGTAACCCCGTCTGTTTTTAGCCAGACGATCCGGATTTGGCACTTCTGCCAATAATTTCTCAGCTTTATCGTAATCACCGTTCTTAAAATACTTCGAAGCAATTAAGATGGAGCTGCTTTTAAAATGGCTCCAGACTACAAATCCAGCCATTAATCCTAAGATTACTGCCAGCTGGAACTCATCATAAAAAAGGCACACCCCAGCGGCAATAACAAAAATTGCCATTAGAGCATACCTGCCTTTTGCGTTATACATTAGTGATGGATATCCGTAAATTTATAGCCTACACCACGGATTGAGTGGAAATAAACCGGGTTTTTCTGATCTGGTTCAAAATATTTACGGAAAGTAAGGATAAAATTATCAATCGTACGCGTCGAAGGATAAACATCATAATTCCAAACAGTTTCCAGAATCTGCTCTCTTGAAACTGCTTCGTTTTTACGCTCAATCAGTAACTTAAGCAACATGGTTTCCTTTTTAGTTAAAGGCACAATCACACCATCATCCTGTTTCAGTTCGAACGAATTGAAATAGATAGTCTTCTCACCGATTTTATAAGAATTTAATTCTTTTAAATCGTCAGACTTCATACTGCGTTTAACCAGGATACCAACTCTTAAGATCAGCTCTTCTAAATTGAAAGGCTTCACTAAATAATCATCAGCACCTTTTTTAAGGCCCATTACACGGTCTTCACTTGTGTTTTTAGCCGTTAAAAATAAAATAGGGACCTCGGTGTTTTCTAAACGTATAGTTTCACAAACCTGGAAACCATCCATTTCTGGAAGCATCACATCCAGGATAATCAGGTTAAAACGTTCCTCTTTGAAAATCTTCAAAGCGGTTTTACCATCCTTCACTGCATGGACTTTGTAACCTTCTAATTCAAGGTTTAATTTTATAGCATCTAATAAATGGTCTTCATCTTCGACCAATAAAATTCTTAATTTCTGTTGCATAATGATCAACTAAATGTGATTTCAAAAATCGTACCCTGCGGCACATTGTCTCTGACGCTGATATCAGCGTCATGTTTTTGCAAAACTTCTTTGACTATAAACAATCCCAGTCCAGTTCCTTTCGCTTTCCTTGTGTTCTCTTCACCAACGCGGTAAAACTTATCAAATATGAGCATTTTTTCCGCATCCGGAATACCAGGCCCTCTATCAGAAACACTCAGGAAAGGATGTCCATCACGCATTCCCAGTTCAACCCCCACTTCAGCACATGGGCCAGAATATTTCACCGCATTTTCTACCAGGTTAGTCACCACAGATGAAAGGGTAAATGGATCACCCAAAACAATCACATTCGGCTGGATCACAGGATTAATCACCTGTTCACATCCGCAAGAATGAATTTGTAACCTGTCAGTTATTTTGGTAACCAGTTCTGAAAAATCAAACTCTTCCTTAGGGAAGGAATACGAGCGGTTTTCAATTTTTGTAGCCAGCAGCATATTTTCTACCAGATCATCCAGGCGTTCAATATCCTTTAATGAATTGTTCAGTAAAGAAGTCTGACGCGCTTTATCCAGATCACGCTTCACGATAGTCTGAAGTGATAATTTAATAGCTGCCAAAGGCGATTTCAATTCATGTGTAACAGATAGCAGGAAATTCTGCTGCTGCTCTCTTAACAGATCTTCCTTTTTGATCGACTGGTGCAGGAAATAAGCCCCAACACACAAAAGAAACAAAAACACAGATCCCTCTCCCATAACCATGGCCATTCTGGAAGGCTGGAGCTTCACCACAAGCGTTCCCCAGGAGATCAGCTGCACCAAAGAGTACAGCAACATGAAATAAAATATGATTATTGATTTCTTCAAAATGTTTAAATCTCTTGGAACTGTTCAAAATCAAACAGTTCTTAAATATACGCTAATTTACTTATTTCCTAAAAACAATGTCCAGCGCTTCAAGAATCGCTCTTTTAGCTTTTTCCAACTCTATTTTTGTATGCGCTGCAGAAACAAATCCTACCTCGTAACCAGAAGGGCCTAAATAAATACCTCTGTTTAGCAATTCACGGTGCATCACTTTAAATTTCTCCATACTAGCAGGATCAATATCTTCCGCACACTGTATTTTATCCTTGTCCGTAAAAGCAAACCAGAAAATAGAACCTACATGAAATACTTTGAATTTATAGCTTCTTGCCGTAGCAAAACGCTGGATACCCTCTGCAAATTCAGTAGCTTTTGCATTCAGCTCTTTATAAAATCCTGATTTTAATAATTCAGTCAATTGGGCAATACCCGCCGACATGGCTACAGGGTTTCCTGATAAAGTACCCGCCTGGTAAACACCACCATCGGGAGAAATATGCCCCATGATTTCGGCAGAAGCCCCGTACATTCCTACAGGTAAACCACCACCTAATATCTTACCGTAAGTAACGATATCCGGTTTAGCATTGTAATAACCCGCAGCACCTTCAAAACCTAAACGGAAACCTGTAATTACCTCATCAAAAATCAGCAAAGTACCATTGTCCTTACAGATTTTCTGCAGGAATTCAATATAAGCCGGATCTTGGATCAGTAACCCATTATTTGCAGGAATACCTTCAATAATTACCGCAGCAAGCTGATCTTTAAACTGAGCAAAAGCTTGTGTTAAAGCTTCCGTATCATTTAAAGGGATCACAATTGTTTCTTCCGCAAAAGATTTAGGAACACCTAAAGACGAAGTTTCACCAAAAGTAACCAGACCTGAACCCGCTTTTACTAATAATGAATCACTGTGCCCATGATAACAACCCTCAAATTTCAGGATTTTATCTCTTTTGGTGTAACCACGTGCCAGACGGATCGCAGACATTACCGCTTCCGTACCAGAACTCGTAAAACGAATTTTCTCTACGTGTTTGTTATTTTTGATGATCAGTTCAGCCAACTCATTTTCCAAAGCAGTAGGTGCACCGAAACTCATCCCATTCTGCATGGTTTCAATTACTTTCTCTCTTACTTTAGGAGGATTATGACCTAGAATTAAAGGGCCCCAGCTACCGCAAAAATCAATAAATTGATTTCCATCAGCATCCCAGACAAAACATCCATCACCTTTTTGAATGAACAATGGCGTTCCGTAAACAGATTTAAACGCTCTTACCGGTGAATTTACGCCACCAGGAAAATAGGTTTTTGCCTTTTCATACAGCTCTTTGGATTTCTCTCTTGAAATATCTGGTTTACTTCCAGTATTTACAGGCATATCTCCTTCGTTGCCGGAAAACATCTTTTTTAACGATTCTAACATATTACATCCAGTTCTTTTCTACAATATCTCTTATATGGTAAGTGGTAATTATGCTTGCTCCCGCACGTGCAAAGCCATACATAGTTTCCATTACAATCTTTTGTTCATCAATCCAGCCCCTTTGTGCAGCCGCTTTCACCATTGCATACTCACCCGATACATTGTAACAGGCAATAGGCAAATCAGTATTTTGCTTCAGGTTATGAATTACATCCATATAAGCCAATGCTGGTTTAACCATTAATACATCCGCACCCTCACTCTGATCAAGTAGCGCCTCACGTAATGCTTCCTCAGGATTTCTGAAATCCATCTGGTAAGCCTTCCGGTCTCCTTTACTTGGTGCACAATCTGCAGCCTCTCTGAACGGCCCGTAATAAGCAGAAGCAAATTTAGTGGCATGCGACATAATCGCTGCGTTCACATAACCATGCTGATCCAGTAAATTCCGCATTGCACCAATACGTCCGTCCATCATATCTGAAGGCGCTAACATATCTGCTCCAGCCTGCACATGTGCCAAAGCCATTTTAGCAATTACTTCTACCGTTTCATCATTCTGTACGTAATCATCTTTCAAAATACCGCAATGACCATGTGTAGTATAAGAACAAACGCATACATCAGTAACTACATATAAATCATCCCCAAAGTTTTTCTTTAATTCACGGACAGCAGCAGGTACCAGCGAATGATCATGGTAAGCAGAACGTGCATCCTCAGATTTTTCATCCCCCACACCAAAAAGCATGATCTTGTTTACCCCCAGTTCAAGCCCCTTTTCAACATCTCTGATCAACATATCCGTTGAAAAATGGTTTACTCCAGGCATGGAATCAATAGCATGTTTCACTCCATTTCCAGGAACTATGAAATAGGGATAAACAAACATGTCTTTTGACAGTTTTGTTTCGGCCATCATTTCTCTTACAATTGGGTTCTTTCTTAATCTACGCGGACGGTGCAACATAATCAACCTCTCTTTTTTTATTTAATATCAATTCCGAATACTGCTTCTGCAAGGCCGATTTCGTCAGGTGAATAAGGAAGGACGTACTCCACGCCCATTTCCTCAAATTTCTTTCCTGTTGAATTTCCGATGGCAATTACCTTTTGTCCCGGATCCAGTAAGTTGTCAGCGAAATAAGCTTCCACATTGGATGGGCTGGTAAAAATCAATACATCAGCATAAGTATGATCTATATTTTCTTCCATGACTGTCTCATAAATAGGCAGATCAATGATTTTTGTGTCTTCAGCTAATGATTTCTGAATGCTTAACAATGAATCCTGTGCACGTGGAAATAAAACAGTCTGATTGCTCACCAATGCTGCAAAATCTTCCGCTACCTCAGTAATATCACCACTTTCACCAACATAATCAGCTTTATGACCATGTTTTCTAAGCGCATCTTCTGACCCTCTGCCCACTACACCAAACTTCACATGTTTAGGCAATACAGGCTTCAGTTTAAAGAAGTATTCTACGCCATTACGGCTACTGAAAAAGATCCAGTTGATATGTTTCAGGTAAAAAGGATCCAATACATTGACAATAGGAAAAGTACGGATCAATGATCTGCCTTCTATTGCTATATTATTGGTCTCCAATGCTCTTCTGAAGTAATTATGTTCCCCGATTTCTCTGGAAATAAATACCCTTGCAGGCAGCTTTCTGTCTTTATCATATTTAGCTACGATTTTTTCTGCCAATCCTTCCAGGCTATCTACCCTGAAGAATAAGCGGTTTGGAAAATCATCAGCCGTTAATGCTTTGGACGTCCATACCTCATATTTGCCGTTTTCTTTTTTACAGTAACAACCTAAAGGCATATGGCAACCACCTTCAAAAAGGTTCAGCACTTTACGTTCTACGCCAATCTCTTCTGCAGTAGCTGCATCATGAATCCCTTGCAGCACATCAAATAATTCATGGTCATTTTCTCTGATCTGAATGGCCAGTACCCCTTGTGCAGGAGCAGGGATCAGTTCAGTAGTGTCTATTACTTCCATATGGAATTCAGACAGATCAAGATTCAGCCGGTTTACACCTGCTTTTGCCAGTAAAATAGCATCATACTTTTCATCTCTTAGTTTTTGAATACGGGTGTTTACATTACCACGTAAGTCTTCAATGTTAAGATCTGTTCTCAAAGCAAGCAGTTGTGCTTTACGTCTGTTAGATGATGTACCAACCTGTGCACCTGTTTTCAGTGAAAGTTTTTGCGTAACATCTACACAATCTTTCAAAATCAGTAATAATTCTGAAGCATCTTCTCTTTCAGATACTGCCGCAATTGTTAATCCGGCAGGGTGGGTGGTTGGTAAATCCTTGTGAGAGTGTACAGCAATATCAATGCTGCCTCCTAATAGTTCTTCTTCAAGCTCTTTGGTAAAAAAACCTTTTCCTTCAAGTTTGTCCAGCCTCAGGTTTAATATTTTATCACCCTGGGTTTTAATGATCTTCAGTTCTGCTTCGACACCAATTTCCGCAAGTTTGTCTTTCGTATAATTGGCCTGCCACAATGCAAGATCACTGCCTCTTGTTCCGATAATAAGTTTCTTCATCAGTATATATTTGTTCTTTTATAAAGCTTCCGTCAACCGTTAATAAACAAACGTTGAATTAAGCTTTTGTAGCTATCACGTATTTAGATTCGCGCAAATTTAACCTAAAAGAGCTATAGTCTTAAATAATAAACAAATAATGTATTTGTGCTGACTAATCTACCCAGGAAGGTTAGCTATTGTTGACCAGAATTTCTTTTGCCATGATCATCGGTACGCTAATATATTTCTTTTCCATGTAATCCATCACCCGTTCAAGAACCAGTCTTGAATTTTCATCCAGTGTATTGATTTCCTCTGCAAAAACAATATCCAGTGCCTTACTTTTAATTGCTTTAATTTTCTGAGGAACTTCACTCATGGCAATTTCTATTTTGCGCTGGCGAAGTACTAAATCAAATTCTTTGATATTCTGATCGATAATTTGCTCTGCATTAACCAGTTCATCATAACGTTCCTGAATATTTTTGCGGGCGATCTCTTTTAAAGATTCAACCTCAATATAATGTACAGGGAAGTTTTGGATAACAGCTGGTGCAGTATCATTAGGAATTGCAAGATCTACAATAACTTTTTTGCCCGTTTCGCCATTTAATAGCTTACGGTAAATTTTTTCTGTGATGATGGGTTCAGTAGCACCGGTACAGGTAATGATGACATCAAAACCCTGATCGAAATTTTCCAGTGCGGTCAATGGATAAGCGATACCGTTTAAATCTTTTGCAAGGGACTGTGCATTTTCTACCGTTCTGTTGAAGATAGAAAAATTAGAGTACTTGTGTTTTTTAAGGTATTGCGCTAAGTTTTTGTTAGTCTCACCAGCTCCTATAATCAGAATTCTTGAGCTGGCAGTTATAGTCAGGTCCCTTAATTTGCGGTAAGCTAAAGAGACTACCGAAACCGGGTTTTTAGAGATATTCGTATGGGTATAAACTTCCTTTGCTGTTTTAACTACGCGGTTCATGATCATTCGCATATAATCGGCTGTAAAACCAGAAACACGGCATGCTTCATAAGCCCGGCGTACCTGGGCAAGGATTTCTTTTTCACCAACCACTAAACTTTCCAATGAGCAGGAAGTACGTAATAAATGGTTGAAAGCTTCCACTTGTTCATAAACAGAAACACTTTCCAGAAACTTATCCATATATGCTTCCGGTAATCCCATGTCAAGCACAGTCAGGAAACGAAGGATAAATTCACGGTCCAATTCGTGAGCAGTGGTAAAAACAAACTCAACGCGGTTACACGTACCGATATAAAAGATTTCTTTTACATCCAGTTCATTTTGAATATTCTTCAGTCTGTCGTCCAGTGTCTGCTCACAGATAACTAATTTCCCTAAAGACTTTAAGTCAATTTGTTTATGAGTGAAAGCAAGTATCTTTAAATATTCCAATTTGGGTTTGTGTTGTGTTTATATAGTGGAAACAAAAGTAATAAGACCTCCCTTAGCGTCTGTCATTATGCTGTAATTAAGATCAATTTAGAAAGATTTTAAATTAAACATTTTCAGAAAAAAACAAGAGATCATTATGTTTGTTAATAAGCTAACACGCTATAAAAGAAAGTTATGATTAAAAAAGAGCACTTTATTCTGTCCGGATCCAAAGATAAAACCATTTCAGGCGACCTTACCTATGACGATAATCAGACAAATCAGCCTTGCATTTTATTCGTACATGGCTTCAAAGGATTTAAAGATTGGGGCGCCCATAACCTGGTAGCTTCCTATTTTGCCTCCAATGGATACCGTTATTTCAAATTTAACCTGAGCCATAGTGGTGTAACCGAACAAAAACCTGATGATGTTACTGATTCAGAAGCTTTTGCTGCAAACACGGTGAGTATGGAGCTTAAAGATGTAGATACGGCTCTTAACTACATTGCACATACTTACCCGCTCAACCCTGTTTATGTCATTGGACATAGCCGTGGTGGTGCTTTAGTTATTTTAAAAGGCGCAGCCGATGAACGCATCAACAAAATAATTACCTGGTCTGCTATCTCAGATTTTAATTCCTTATGGAAAAAAGAGCAAGAGAAAGAATGGTTATCTACAGGAAGAATCTTTGTAGAAAATGCCAGAACAAAAGAGAAAATGCCTTTGAACAGTACATTGCTCGAAGATTTTAATGCACATAAAAAAGAATTTGACTTGCTGCATGCTGCTGCAAAAATTAAAATACCCTGGTTAATTTTGCATGGCGATGAAGATGTAAATGTAAAATTCAGTGTAGCACAAGAACTCGCACAAGCACAGCCGAAAGCTCAATTGCAGAAAATCAAAGGCGCTAATCATGTTTTTGGAGCTTCGCATCCTTACACAGCAACCGAACTACCTGCTCAATTGCTTGAAGTGTGTAAAAAAACACTTGCCTTTATCAAAAATGCCAGCCTATAAATTAATACAAGCTGGCATCTGCATACTTTATTATAAAGTTTTATTTCCCTTCTGTCCAATTGCCATCCTCTTTGATCAGGTCTATCAGATCATCGAGCGCTTTGGCAGAATTCACATTTTTTTTCACGACTTCTTTACCACGGTATAAAGTAATTTTACCGGGGCCCGTACCTACATACCCATAATCAGCATCTGCCATTTCACCAGGTCCGTTCACAATACAGCCCATAATCCCAATTTTGATCCCTTTCAAATGATCAGTTCTGGAACGGATCAACTGGGTAGTTTCCTGTAAATCGAACAATGTTCTGCCACAACTTGGACAAGAAATGTATTCTGTTTTAGAAATCCTCGTCCGGGTAGCCTGAAGAATTCCAAAACTTGTAGAGTTCATAACCGGAAGCCCTACTGCTTCAGGAGCATCAATCCAAACCCCATCCCCAAGACCATCCGTAAACAAGGCGCCTAAATCAGTCGCCGCATATAACTGCAGATCATCCGCACTAATTGCAGCATAAGATCTCTTTATAATAACCGGAATCTGATTACCGCTCTTCAGCAGGTCAATAAAAAAGGCTCTTTGTTCTATTGTTCCTTGCTCAGCAGAAGTTTCCAGTACCAGCACCACTGTTTTATCCAATAGAGGTAGCAATGCTTTACTATAGTTCTTTGCATTGACAATAACGAGGTTCAGTATAGGATCTCTCTGAACCACCGCTGCATAATTTTCCAGTTTAATCAACGGGTGACAATTGCTTTTATCCTTCAGTGTTAACCAGGTGCTGTAATTATAAATCTGACGTAAATTCCCCGGGAAAGAAAAAGAAGGTAGTTCATCCCCTAAATAAACAAGATCACAGGCCTGATCGGCCATATTATATTTATCCAGCCCTGCGCTGTATTTGTAGCCAACTTCGGTTAGGAAATAAGGATCTTTTAAATTTTTCGAAGACACATCCAGCATCACTACCGGATGATGGTGTCCCCCAATGTGCTGCACTGGTAAAGTCACCCTGCGGTTATATTCATAAGGATTATAAGGTAAATCCCTGATCTCAATTTTTTCATTCTCCACCATATTTAAAGCACGGTTTACATAACGATTGGCCAATGCTTTGGCTACCGGAGCTTCAAATTCAGGATCTTCAGTCAGAGAAACCCTGATCGTATCCCCTAAACCATCTTCCAGTAAAGTACCAATACCCACTGCAGACTTGATTCTTCCATCCTCTCCGTCACCAGCTTCAGTTACCCCAAGGTGCAGCGGATAGTTCATCCCTTCTTTAACCATGGTTTCTACCAGTAAACGATAAGCCTGGACCATCACCTGTGTATTACTCGCTTTCATGGAAATCACCAGATTATAATAATTCAGGTCCTCACAGATCCTCATAAATTCCATAGCAGATTCCACCATTCCGCGTGGTGTATCTCCGTACTGGCTCATAATTCTGTCTGATAACGAGCCATGATTTGTACCAATACGCATTGCAGTACCGTATTCCTTACAAATTTTTACCAGGGGTGAGAACTTCTTATAAATCCTTTCCAGCTCAGCCTGATAAGCCAGCTGTGTATATTCTATATTTTCAAAACGTTTCTTATCCGCATAATTACCTGGATTAACTCTTACTTTCTCCACAATACGGGCAGCAGCTTCAGCAGCATTTGGTGTAAAATGTATATCTGCTACCAAAGGAACGTTATAGCCTCTGAACCTCAGCTCTTTCTTAATATTAGCCAGATTTTCAGCTTCCTTCATGCTAGGCGCTGTAATCCTCACATATTCACAACCAGACTCTACCATCCTGATGGTTTGTTCTACGGTCCCAAGCGTATCCATAGTATCCGTAGTGGTCATAGATTGTATCCTGATCGGATTCAACCCACCCATAGGAATATCTCCTATAGAAACCTCACGTGTTAAGAACCTGGAATACTGGTTTAGCTGATTACAATACCCTCCGGCTAATTCTTTTTGTGCTGCTACGTTTTCCATAAGGGTACAAAGATAAAGATTATGTTTTGTATGTGAATTCACATCAAAAATATAAAGATTATGTTAAACTTTGTCAAGTCAAATAAGGAATAGACACAAGCCACGTTTTGAATTTACACAACAAAACAGCCCTGTAATCCCAATAAATGGTGGAAGAGAAAAAATAAAAAAGGAATAGCCATATTCCTTTTTTATTTTTAGATCAGGCGATCCTTGATGACCAAAGTGCCTGCAGCAACATCGTGAAAACACTGTTGCTTCTTATTCAAAAAACTATATAGATACCCAAAAAAAAATGGAGCAACAGATAAGACCTTGCCCAGGTTCCTTAAGAAAGACAAACCAATACTTACCCTTGCCCCTCCCATATCCGTTACCTTAATACTTAACAGTCTTTTCCCAATTGTCCCCTGCTTCTCAGAAGCCTCTGCAAAAACACCATAAATGAATTTAAACACTGGAATCAATGGTAACAACAACAAAGCAAAAGAAATCCTTTCCCCCTGCCCCTTCACAAAAACAAAACAGCAAAGTAACAGCACAATGTAAACCAAAAACAAAATAAAATAATCAATTACAGCCGCCAGCAAACGCTGATCAAACGAAGCAAAATACTGCGGGGCAGTCTGTTCATAGCTAAAACCAAAAAGCGCACGGAGTTCAGGGAACTCGTGCGCTTCTTTATAATCGTCCATTCCGGGCTTCCTTACAAAGGTGCCCGCTACAATAGTCATATGCTTTAACTGCTCAAAATCGTATGGCCCCTCAGGCTTTCCATTAACGACTACAACATAATTTGATTCCAATAGCTCTTAATGTCTGGTTACTTCAAAATTACTCAATCCACCATCCAGATTAATAAAAATCTTTTTCGCAGATCCGTTATAATTTGAAGTCTCATAATTATTATTATCAATCTTGATAAAACCAGGGAAATCCTTTGCAGAAAGCCCGGTTTTTGTTTTAATTCTGCAACCTGAAGCTTCAGGAATACTAATTTCTATCGAGGCAACACCAGTTTTCACAACCACATCGGTGATAGGCAATAAAGAACCTACCTTAAGATCAACAGAAGCCGCACCACCATCAAACCTGAAACTTCTCACCTTATAATCGCTCAGGTCTAAATCTACCTCACCAGCACCCATGTTCATATTCACAGTCCATTCAGGTCTTTTATTCAGCCTTAAATCAACATTGTTCCCTCCATTTCCAAGAGACCAGTTGCCTTTCTTATCTTTCATTTTAAAGGTTACTGTATTCACAGAATCAGAAGTCTCTTTTTGTAAAATGAAATTGCCGTTTTTGCGTTCTACGTCAGCTGTAATGAGCTCTTCAGTTTCCCCTTTCAAATTAAAAGATGTTCCACCGCCAGAAATATTAAGTACAGTCTTTTTTGAACTGTCTGCAACAATAAATGGTTCTGTAAATTTGATATTCTGACTTTCATCATCTCCTGCACTATCTAAATCCAGGTCCAGGTCTTTCGTCAGCCTATCGCCTATCCAGTTCTTGTTATGCGGAGGCTGCTGCCCCCTGTAAAACACAAAACCAAGCATCAATACCAGTACAGCTAGAGAAATTATGTTTCCTGTCTCCGATTTGTTTCTGTTGAACAGGATATTTACTCCGGCAATAATCAGGAATACAGGCCAGAAGCTCCATACATTTCTCCAGTAAAAATTAATTACGTCAAAGTTTTCTAATAAAAGGACAGCACCTACAAACAGTAGTATTACGCCCCACATCACTCTATTAAGTTTCATAAGATTATTTGTTAGGGGGTTTACAATTGATTCTCTGGGGTCTGGTCTGCAGGTTTTGCAGGCTCTTGCGCAACAGGTTGTTCTGTTGCAGGTTGCCCTGCTGTGGTATTTAAATCCTCAGGTTGTTCTTTTTTCCAGTCTTCCCATTTATTTTGTCGTTTCGCTTTCAAGATGAAACTTAAACCGATCGCAACAAACAATAAAGGCCATAATTTACCTAACCTGAACCAATAAGGGATCAGATTAAACTCATTCATTAAAAAATATAAACCGATTACCAAAAGGACTAATCCTCCGACAGTCCGTCCTGTATCGTTATTTTTTGGCAAAGATTTAAAATCTAACGGATTCTGCCAGTCCTGTGCGGGTGCACTTTTCACATCCGGGTTTCCTGCTGCTGCAGATGGCGGTTGCTGCCCAAATGGCGGCGGCGTATTAAATCCCTGAAAATCACTCTGTTTCTTGAAATAATCATTAAACTTTGAAAATCTCGCAGCCGGATCATTATTTACCGGCACTACAATCCACATCACCAGATAAACCAGGATACCAGTTCCAACCAAAAATATAGTTGACAACACAAATAATAACCGGATGATAGTTACATCTACCTGCATATATTCTGCTAATCCCGATGAAACGCCTGCAATTATCTTGTCATGTTCGTTTCTTAACAATCTGTTTTCCATAAATCACTCTCCTATATTAGTAACAATAAAATTATTAACGGTCTTAACAACGTTTATTATGTTTAAGTTTCACAAGCTATAAACATTGATTAAGCCTCAATACACAATTAAGACTGAGCAAGTTCTATTTAGTTACAAAAGACTGCAAAGCATTTTTTCCTGTCATTGACAATTCTATAGATCCAGCCCTAATTGGCTGCAAAAAACCGCATTATTCATCAAATAGCAGAATATTTTTTTGAAATAAACAAACCCACAACATTTTTTGTTGTTTCTTTGTATTATTATAGTATTAATACATTAGCTAATTTCTTACTGAATGAACTTCACCAATTTTGGTAAATATCTGTTGCTGTTGAAGGCAGTTTTCAGAAAGCCCGAAAAGTTTAAAATATATCTTAAAGCCATTTTTCAACAGATGGACTTTGTCGGAGTAGGTTCTCTTGGCTTAATTGCCATTATTTCTACTTTTATCGGGGCTGTTATGACTTTACAGATCGCCTTCCAGCTGGTGAGTGATTTTATCCCTAAAACTATTATTGGTTCGGTAACGCGTGATTCCAGTATTCTTGAGCTCAGTCCTACTATTACAGCCATTGTACTTGCGGGTAAAATTGGTTCCGCGATTTCTTCGGAAATTGGTACCATGCGGGTGAGTGAACAGATTGATGCACTCGAAATCATGGGGATCAATTCACCTGGTTATCTGATTCTTCCTAAACTGATTGCAGGAATTACAATGGTTCCTGTTCTGGTAATTTTTGCGATGGTATTAAGTATAACGGGTGGTTATTTAGGTGGTACTTTGTCAGGGGCAGTAACTCCGGCAGAATATATCCAGGGTATCACTACTGATTTTAATCCTTATACTATCGTTGTTGCACTGGTCAAAGCATTTGTTTTTGGTTTCATCATTACTACGGTTCCTGCTTACGAAGGTTTTTACGTCAAAGGTGGTGCATTAGAAGTTGCTCAGGCAAGTACAAGGGCAGTTGTAGTAAGCTGTATCAGCATCCTGGCTTGTGATTACATTGTAACCCAATTATTATTATGATCGAAATCAAAGACATTGAAAAATCTTTCGGGTCCAATACTGTCCTGAAAGGTATATCAGGTATATTCAAAGAAGGGTTGACGAATTTGATCATTGGTGGTTCAGGTTCAGGAAAAACTACCTTGCTAAAATGCATGATAGGCTTGCATACCCCCGAAAAAGGAAGTGTGCAATATGATGGAAGAGAATTCATTGATATGGATTTTGAACAGCGTATTGAAATCCGTAAAGAGATCGGTATGCTTTTCCAGGGTTCGGCACTTTTTGACTCCATGACTGTAGAAGAAAATATCATGTTTCCGTTGAATATGTTTACCGATCACGCTTTTAAAGAAAAACTGGAACGTGTTAATTTTTGTCTGGAAAGGGTCAACCTGGAAGGTAAAAACAAACTTTTTCCGGCAGAACTTTCAGGAGGGATGAAAAAGCGTGTGGGAATTGCCCGTGCAATTGCCATGAACCCAAAATATCTTTTTGTTGATGAGCCTAATTCAGGTCTCGATCCGAAAACATCTATCGTTATTGATGAGCTGATTAAGGAAATTACAGAAGAATACAATACCACTACTATTGTAGTTACCCACGATATGAACTCGGTAATGGGTATTGGTGACTATATTCTTTTCTTACACGAAGGAAAAAAATTCTGGGAAGGTTCTAATAAAGAAATCGCCCATACAGACATAGCAGAACTTAATGATTTTGTTTTTGCCAGCCGTTTCATGAAAGCTGCCAAGAAAAACTTTTAATAACATTGTACAAAAATATTTATGATAAGCCTACTTACCCCCACGCACTGGAAAGATTATGAGTTGATTGACTGTGGAGATTTTGAAAAATTAGAGCGCTTTGGCAATCTTATCCTTTGCAGACCTGAGCCTCAGGCTGTATGGAAGAAAATGCTTCCGGAACAGGAATGGAAAAAATTAACACATATCAGGTTTAAAGGTCGTTCTGCGACTTCTGGAGAATGGGTAAAGTCTGCTGGAAATGTTCCTGACCGCTGGAATGTGGAATATAAGAATGATGAGGTAAAAATTAACCTGCGCCTTGGTTTAACCTCATTTAAACATGTAGGTGTTTTTCCTGAGCAGGCAGTAAACTGGGATTACATTTCTTCTTCTATTAAAAAGTTCAAAAATCCAAAACCGAAAGTACTTAACCTTTTTGCTTATACAGGTGCAGCATCATTGATTGCACAAGCTTCAGGTGCGGATACAACACACGTGGATTCGATCAAACAGGTAGTGAACTGGGCAAATGAGAACCAGGAATTATCTCAGTTGAAAGATGTAAGATGGGTTGTGGAAGATGCTTTAAAATTTGTACAACGTGAGTTGAAACGTGGTAAAAAATATAATGGTATTATTTTAGATCCTCCTGCATTCGGTCATGGCCCGAATGGAGAAAAGTGGAAACTGGAAGATCATATTCAGGAAATGATGCAGGATGTAGTACAATTACTGGATGAGGAGGAACACTTCCTGATTCTGAATACGTACTCCCTGGGATTCTCTTCTGTAATTGTAGAAAATCTGATCAAGACTTCTTTCCCTCAGGTAAAAAACCTTGAAACTGGTGAGTTATATCTTCAGGCTACTTCAGGGATAAAATTACCGCTGGGCGTATTTGGAAAATTTAATACTTTCTCTTCTTAACAAGAGAAAGTATTATTGCTTTTGAGCTCAATCAGGTAGTTCCGGGGGTTATTGCCGCATCCACCAATCTATATTCGATAACAGGCGCACCTGCTACTCCACCGTCAGCATTACTGGAACTTACAAACCTGAGTTTATAAACGTTTCCATCTGCATCTTTAACCAAATAAAAACGATCTCTGTTAACTACTGGTCTTCCATCTGTAGTCAATGATCTCCATTTTACGCCAATGGCCTCACGCGTATTTAAATAAGTAATCCCTGCCAGTTTTTCTTTAGTAAAGTTTTCATATTCATTTGCAGTCTGATCTGCAATCTTCACTTCAGCAGCGGTTACGCCTCCCAAAAAGTTAATGAGTACAAAATCATGGGTTGCCACGGCTGTTGTACCTGTGGCACTTGCATCGGCTATGGTAGAAGTGGTCCATGTCCATTGTATATCCCATAGTGATTGTGCGGGTTCTCCGACCGCGGACGGGCTGGTGAAACTAAAAAAATTAAAATTATAGGAAAGATCTTTATTGACTACAAACTCAGTAAAAGAAGGATTATCAATATTCATCCTCGCATGTTTAATGCGATAACCATTAGTCCCCTGGTAAATTTTCACTTTGTACCATGGTCTTTTAACTGGCACAGATGGAATAACTGGTGTAGTTGGAGTAGCCGGTACCAGGGTAGTCATTTCCGGAAGACCTGCATAACCACTGTTAACAATATAAATATTACTCGCTCCCTCAGATGCGCCTACTTTTATGGTGACTAGTTTGGCTAAATAATCAGCTGCAGTACCAGTTACAGGATCTACATATACTCCGCTCCCTGCTACACCAAGCTTCATTTTATCTACAAAATCAATAGAATCTTTCTGTTGCACATCAGCAAAATTTTGCTTCCCTGTGTCGTAAGCCATTGCCCCCATAGTATGGTTAAGAATAGCTTTAAAATCTGCTCCGGGATAAAGACCCAGATCCCAGTTCGCTCGTCTTATTGGAGTCACCACGCCTTTACTGAAATCGACAAAAACACTATTAGCGGCATTCAGGCCTAGCTCAGTTCCGGCTACACCAGGAAGTGTCACCTGTTGTCCGGCAAATGGCTGTGGATATTTGTAGTCGACACTGTCTTTTTTACATCCTGCAAATGCAAAAACCACACCGCAGCAAATCATAAATATATTGTTTTTATTCATGTTAAATCTCTAATCCTCTAAAACGCTAAGAAGCGTAAAGATAATATTCCTGACCTTGAATTTTTCACAAATCTGGTACGGGGCAGGCAGATTATCTCAGCTTCAGCGGCCTGGCTCTTATTAATTTGATAATTTTTTTACAGATTTGAGATTTTGTCAGCCGAATGTGTAGTTTTGCAACCACACGAATTCATATTTAAATCACTTTATAACCTATGAAAATACCACAACTCGCGGGAACATTATTAATTGCATTTACAACAGTCACGCTTTTTGCCAATTGTACTTCCGGTACTGATAAAAAAGGTGAAAAAACAAAAACGACTATAAGTGCATCAGGAGATTCTTCGGAAGTTGCTGTGACTGATACCTCACGTAAGCCTATTGACACTGCAAAATATAACGCTTTAATGCTTAAGCTTGCACATGGAGATACTACGGGAAGATGGCCGGTTAAACCTCAGCCTTATCCACTGCCTGGTGCTATTTTACCTTACAAAAGGATTATTGCTTACTACGGAAATATATATTCAAAAAGAATGGGTGCTTTAGGTGAATACGCACCTAAGGAAATGTTATCCAGACTGGATGTTGAAGTTAAGAAATGGGAAAAGGCTGATCCTTCTACCCCTGTTCAGCCTGCTTTACATTATATAGCTGTTGTAGCTCAGGGTGACCCTGGTAAAGATGGCAAGCATAGATTCAGAATGCCGGATAAACAAATTGATTCTGTACTGGCTATTTCAAGAATGCGCAAAAACATGATTGTGTTTCTTGATATTCAAGTATCGTTAAGTACGATCAGAGATGAATTGCCTTTGCTGGAAAAATATCTGAAAATGCCAAATGTCCATTTAGGTATAGATCCTGAATTCTCTATGAAAGAAGGCGTGAAACCAGGAAAAAGAATAGGTACATATGATGCTGCTGATATCAATTACTGTTCACAATTCCTTGCTAACCTGGTAAAAAAATACAATTTGCCTCCAAAGGTTTTTACTGTTCACCGTTTTACAAAGAAAATGATTACGAATTACAAGAATATCAAATTACGTCCTGAGGTTCAAATCGTAATGCATATGGATGGATGGGGAGAGCCAGACCTTAAAAAAGGTACTTACCGTCACTTCATTTTCAGCGAACCGGTAGAGTTCACAGGTTTCAAATTGTTTTATAAGAACGATTTGAAAAAAGCACCAAACAGATTAATGACACCTGAAGAGTTATTGAAACTTACACCGGTACCTGTATACATACAGTATCAGTAGTTCTGTTGATTTTCTACAAGAAACGCCCTGTTAACAATTAACAGGGCGTTTTTTTATTCCTGCAAAATCGAATATCTAAAACGGTTATCCTGTAATATAACCGTTCCTTTGCCTCGAGACACAACAATTATACTTTCATTGTTAATTAAAATTAATAAGTTTGGTTCATGCATGATTTCTCTTTATACTTCGAATTGGGTTGGCAACACATATTAAACTGGAAGGGATATGATCATATTCTTTTTGTGATCGTATTGTGTGGAGCGTATACTTTAACAGATTGGAAGAGGGTATTATTACTGGTTACCGCTTTCACGATTGGCCATAGTATCACACTTGCTTTAAGTGTATTCAAGGTAATTACAGTCAAAACTAATCTGATTGAGTTTCTGATTCCGGTAACGATATTAGTTACAGCAACTTCGAATATACTTGGTGGAAAATCATCAAGGCCCAAGGGTGTGCAGTTGAAGTATATACTTGCCCTGTTCTTCGGATTGATCCATGGAATGGGTTTTTCCAATTATCTGAATAGCTTGCTGGGTAAAAGCACCAATATTGTAGCAGAGTTATTTGCTTTCAATATCGGGCTGGAATTCGGTCAGATTATTATCGTCACTGGTATATTGCTGATTTCTTTTGCCCTGATCAATATCTTCAAGGTCAAAAAATGGAATTGGAATTTCTTCCTGTCTTCCGCAATATTTGGTATCTCTTTTATTATGGCCGCAGAGCGGTGGCCTGACTTATTCCGTTAGAATAAGCCAAGCTGACCTTTATCATCGATCTCTACATCATCAGGGTTAGTGATCTCGAGTTTGACATTTTTATTGAGTGATGCCTCTTTAGTGACTTTACTTTTAGCATCGTCAGTTTTCTTTGGCTTCGCTGGCTTAGTTGCCGGTGATGTTGTTTTTTCAGGAGTAACAGGTGTTTCTGTTTTTTCAGGAACAACTGGTGTTTCTTCCGCTTCCGGGGTAACAGGCACTTCGGCTTTTTCAGAAACAACTGGTGTTTCTTCCACTTCTGGAGTAACTGGTAATTCTGCTTTCTTTGTTCGTTTTACCGGAGTTCGCACAGTTTTATCTGCTTCTTCAACAGGCTGAACTACATTCTCCTGCCTAACCCACTCTTTTTTAACAACAGGAACCTCTTTTTTCTCTTCAACTATAGAAGCGTTCTCTTGCTTCTCTATAGTAGTAGCTTCAATAGCTATTACTTCTTCTTCAATAATTACTTCTTCGGCTATTTCTTCAGAAATATCGTCAACTGGTGTGGTTTCTTCCTGAACCGATGTAATTTCACCATTGGTTTCAGCCTCATCATCCTCAGCTTCATTATCCTCCGTTTCAGTCTTAGTTTCAATTAATCCTGCTTTAGCTGAAGGCTCCTGATCATCTCCAGAAACTTCCTCTGCTACAACAGTACTCTCTTTAACCTCCTCTTCCAGAACAAGCTCATTTTCCTCCGCATTGCTGATTGTAATATTTTTCACCTCATGCTGACTTAACCGGTTACCGTTAGCTTTGATACCTTTTAAGTCTATAAAATCTGCAAGCACAATTTCTAATGTCTCAGGAATCTGTGTTTTACCTTTTAATACATCTACCGTTAAGGTAGCTTCAGGATTACTGGTCAGATGCAGGAACCTGGACCCGGTTTCCTCACTGATCAGCGTTTGTTTTTTTCCTATTGCAATAGGCTCAAAGACAAAGCGCTTAATAAAGTAATTCTTAGCCTTTCCTTCATACTGCACAACTGCGAATGCTTTTTCAGGATCAAATTTCTGAATCAGTAGCAGATCAGCATCAAAATGATTACTCAATTCAAAAGAACTCAGTTCATACCAACCTTCTTTATGTACCTGAAGGATTTTATCGTCACCATCAAATTCACCCAGGTATTTACCTCTTCCATCAACATTTAATCTTCTTAATAAATCATCATACCAGATTTTCAAACCTGACAATGTAGAAACACCTTTGCTCTTTAATAAAACCTTCTTAATAGGATATTTAGAAACTATGTTTCCCTGAGAAGCACGTCCTTTAATAGCAATTTCCGCAAAGTCTATATCAAATTGTAATTTCTTTAGCTTAGTATGCGGTTTAAGCAGTACGGTAACGATCTCAGCCTCACCATTTGGATTAGGCGTGAAATATAACATCTTCGACCCTTTACTTCCTTTTGTTAAGTCGTATTCTTTGTCACGGGTCACCCCTATTACAGCAAAACGTTTAATATAAGAAGTACCACTTGCTCCATCTTTGTAAATCAGGTTATAAATGGTACGGTCGTCATTCTTTTTAAATACGTGTGCGTAAACAATTCCTTTACCCACAAATGTTTTATCTGCAACTTTAGTAATCGTGCATTTACCATCTTCTCTGAATACAATAATTTCATCCAGATCAGAACAGTCAGCAATAAATTCGTCTTTTTTAAGTCCCGTTCCGATAAAACCATCTTCCCGGTTCATATAAAGTTTAACGTTGGCTAAAGCAACTTTGGAAGCTTCCACTCTGTCAAACAGGCGGATCTCCGTTTTACGTTCTCTGCCTTTTCCGTATTTATCTTTCAATTTCTGATACCATGCAATCGCATAATCAGTTAGATGGCGAAGGTGATTTTTCACTACTTTAATATCATCCGCCAATGCTTTCATCTGGTCATCCGCTTTCTTAACATCAAAGCGGGTAATGCTGCTCATCGGTTTATCGATCAGCTTCTTGAAATCTTCTGGCAGGATTTCTCTGTACAATTGCTCCTTGAACGGGGCAAACAAGATATTCAGTACTTCTACTACGGCATCGAAATTACTTGCATTCTCATATTCAGCATGCTTGTACATTCCTTCCTGAATGAAGATCTTCAATAAAGAACTGAAGAAAATCTTTTCCTGAAGCTCATGCAGTTTGATTTCAAGCTCCTGTTTTAACAGATTTTTAGTATTCTGAGTATTTTCTATCAGGATAGTATTTACACTCAGGAACTGAGGCTTATCATCTTTAATAATACAAGTATTCGGAGAAATAGAAACCTCACAAGAAGTGAATGCGTAAAGTGCATCTATAGTCACATCCGGTGATATACCCGGAGCAAGTTGAATCACAATCTCCACATGTGCGGCAGTATTGTCTTCAATCTTCTTGATTTTGATTTTACCTTTATCATTGGCAGAAAGAATACTGTCAATCACAGAACCCGTTGTTGTACTGTAAGGAATCTCAGTAATGACCAGGGTCTTCTTATCTTTTTCAGTGATTTTAGCACGGACCCGAATCTTACCACCACGCATTCCTTCGTTATAAGCAGAAAAATCTGCCATACCTCCGGTAAAAAAGTCGGGAAGGATATTGGGTTTTCCACCTTGCAGGATAGCAATAGAGGCATCAAGTAACTCAATAAAGTTATGCGGCATAACCTTAGTAGCCAGACCTACTGCAATTCCTTCAGCTCCCTGCGCCAATAGCAGCGGGAATTTTACAGGTAAAGTAAGTGGTTCATTATTCCGTCCGTCATAACTTAATTGCCAGATGGTTGTGTCTGCATTAAAAACGACTTCTGTGGCGAATTTTGACAAACGTGCTTCAATATAACGTGGCGCAGCTGCACTGTCTCCGGTAATCGGGTCTCCCCAGTTACCCTGACAGTCAATCAGCAAATCCTTCTGACCAATCTGCACCATGGCATCTCCAATTGAAGCATCCCCGTGCGGGTGATACTTCATGGTATTTCCAATCACATTGGCTGCCTTGTTGAAACGTCCATCGTCCATTTCTTTCAGCGAGTGCATAATTCTACGCTGAACGGGTTTCAGTCCATCATTAATATGGGGTACTGCCCGGTCTAAAATTACATAAGAGGCATAATCGAGGAACCAGTTCTCGTAAAGGCCATTAATAGGTATTACGGTATGTTTTGTCTCTTCGTTTACGTTATTATCTAATTCGTCGCTCATTAAGAAAGGGTTTGGATGGCGTAAAGATAAGGCATCCGCTCAAATTTTGAGAACACAATTTCCCAACAGTTTTAAAAAACTGATGTGCTGCTTGGATTTCGAAGTTATTCAGCCAGACGATCTTCTACAAATACAAAAGGCAGCAAACTTTTGATACCCTTCACTTTTAGAATCTTACCATTCAGACAATAAAAAAGTATTTCTATTTCTTTATTTTGTTTTCTTTCAAATTCGGCCATAACTTGTAAACAAGCACCACAGCAAGTAATAGGCTGTTCAATTTTAAAGTTATCGGTATGGGCTGTAATCGCCATCGTTTCTATAATTGCATCAGGATAAGTGGCACCAATTGTAAAAAGAGCCACACGTTCTGCACAAAGTCCGGATGGGTAGGCCAGATTCTCCTGGTTACTTCCAGAAACGACCACACCATCATTTAGCCTTACCGCAGTGGCAACTTTAAACTTGGAGTATGGAGAGTAAGAGGTCTTTAATGCTTCCTTTGCTTGTATACATAAGGATTGATCGGCTGCATTCAGTTCTTCTAACTGATCGTAGGATTCATAAGCAATGGAAATATTTAAGTTATTCATATCAATTTAAAATTAAAATACAGCAGACATCATTATTGATGTTCATGCCTGGTAAACCATTAGAGAACAATTATATCCCAATAAAAATTAGGGCTCACAATATACGCTGTTAATTTGAACAGATCCTAAATAACACAAGCACATGTAATAATAAAACATATTATTTCTAATATAGATAAATATTACCAACAATAGAGAAATGTAGAGTAAGTTGGGCACAAATCAATCGAATTATGTCAGAAAAAATGAACAAGTATATTGATCCGTTGTCAGATTTCGGTTTTAAGCACCTTTTCGGCGGTGAGCCGAATAAGGATATTATGATCGGATTTTTAAATGCAATATTTGAAGGACAGAAACACATTACCGATATTATTTATGGTCCAACGGAGTATGGGGGTGATGAGCAAGATTACAGAAAAGTCTCTTTTGATCTATTATGTACTGGAACGCAGGGTGAGCAGTTTATTGTGGAAATGCAGCGGCTTGCACATTCTAATTTTGGCGACCGGTGTATTTTTTACTTAAGCCGGCTGATCCACCAGCAAAAATCACTAGGTAAAGAAAACTGGAATTTCAAGTTGAAAGAGGTCTTTCTGATTGCTATACTGGATTTTAAAATGAAAAGCAGCACAAACGATCATTATCTGCAGAGTATTTCACTGGTTAACACGGGCACAGGTGAAATATTCCACAATGGACTGGGATTTAAGTTTTTGGAACTACCTAAATTTGATAAAAAAGAAGATGAGCTGGAGAATGAACTGGACAAATGGGTTTATATGCTTAAACACATGCAAAGTCTGGGCAAAATCCCGGAGTATCTGGACAAACGTATCTTTCAAAAAATATTTAATGTATCTGAAATGAGCAGACTAACACCCGAACAACGGTTTATACACGATTTAGATCAGCAGAAAAAATGGGAATATCAATGTGTTCTTGATGACCAGTTTGAACAAGGCCTTGAAAAAGGGAAACTCGAAATTTCTCTTGAACTGGCAAGAGAAATGAAAAAAGAAAATTTTGATACACTTAAGATCGTTCAGTTTACGAAGTTACCCATAGAAGTCATTAATAATTTATAGCTATCTCATTATATACATAAAGAACCGGATCCGAGATCTTTATGTATATATTGTCATATTTATTTAAACAAAGTTTTGGTTTATTTGTAGTATACTATAGGTTAAAACAGCCTTATGGCATAGTTTTTATACCTTGGTTAGTCATAAATCTCTCAAAATCTACTTGAATTGAATAAATACGTACGTAAAAGTTTAAAGGTCGTTCTATGGATTATTGCCACAATCATACTATTGGTGGTCGCAGTGGCTATATCTTTAAATATCCCCGCTGTTCAGAACTTCGTTAAAGGCAAAGCTATTGGCTACCTAAAAAATAAAACCCATACAGAAGTTAGTCTGGAAAGTATTAAGATTGCCTTGCCTAAGGATATTGTGCTCAACAAATTCTACATGGAAGATAAAAAAGGCGACACTTTATTGTATGCACAGAAATTAGCTGTCGATATTAGTCTTTTCAAGTTACTCAGTAATAAAATTGAAATCAACAATATTGAGCTGGAGAAAATCCGCGCAAACGTAACCCGTATCAATCCTGATACTACATTTAACTTCTCTTTCTTGTTGGATGCTTTTATGTCCGAGCAGAAAAAACCAGAAGACGAAGTAAAAAAGGATACTACTTCTACCATGAAGTTTTCGATCAGCAAAATAAGCTTAAAAGATATAGGTATTGTTTATCGTGATGATGTTGCAGGTAATGATGTAAGCGTAAATCTTGGAGAATTTCAGACAAATATTAAAGACTTTGATCTGGATAACCAACACTATGTGATTAAAGACCTGGTGCTGAAAAATACTTCCCTGAAATATTTGCAGCAAAAACCACTTACCCAACTGGCGGCCCATTTGGAAAAGAGTATTGATACTGCAAAAACAGCGACCGGAAAACTTCCTTTGGTAGAGATTCAGGACGTTACTTTTAATAATGTAAAAATCAACTTCAACGACATGCTTTCAGACATGCGTGCCGATTTAAACATCAATGAACTTAACCTGAAAAAACTGTTTGCCGACCTGACTAAAAGTGATTTTAAGCTGGAAGAGGCGACACTGAACAAATCTAATATCCTCTTTGCTTTTAAGCCACTCCCTGATGCTTCCGGAACAAAACACGTGGATAGTGCTGCTGCAAAACCTTCTGCGTTAGCTGTACTGGTTAGCAAATTAAATCTTGCAGAAAACAATATACAGTATGATAATCTGGCTGTAAAACCTACCGCAAAAGGACTGGATTATAACCACTTAAAAGTCAATGGACTTGGATTAGCAGCAGACTCACTCTCCTACAGTCAGGCCGGAATCAAAGTAAACGTTAAAAGTGGGGCATTCAAGGAAAGAAGTGGTTTTGAACTTTCAAAGTTACAAGGTGATGTAGTCTATAGTGATAAAATGGTTAAACTAACTAATCTTGTCTTTAAAACGCCTAATACCAATATTGAAAACAATACTACATTGAACTATACCTCGCTCGATGATTTAACAAAACATCCCGAAAAGGTGAAAATAAACATACAGCTGAAAAATTCTGTATTAGGCTTAAAAGATGCAACCTATTTCAGTGATGCAATTCCAGCAGCATACCGCAATGAGAAGATTAAAATAACTGCCCGCGCCAATGGATATATGAATAATCTTTCAATTCCTCAATTGCAGATTAGTGGATTGAAAAGCACAAATATAGACGTGAATGGTACTGCTAAAGGCTTACCAGATGTCAACAAAACGTTTCTGGACCTTAACATTAAGCGCTTCTCTTTAACAAAAAGAGATCTTTTAGTCGTTATTCCTAAAAAATCCCTGCCTGCTAATATTGAATTGCCTAACACGATTGTAGCGAACGGAAAGTTTAAAGGATCCATGACCAATTTCAATACGGATTTCAATATCAACACAGATATGGGTGCAGCCAAATTACTGGCCAGCCTGAAAGGGCCTAAAGGAAAAGAGAGTTATACTGCAAATATCAACTTGAATAACTTTAATGCTGGCCGCTTGTTAAAAATGCAGCCTCAGTTAGGAAAAATCAGTGTTAAAGCGACAGTGAATGGAACAGGTTTAGATGCAAAAACGGCTAATGCAAAGATCAATGCACAGCTATTAAGTGCTTATTATAATAAATACACTTACAAGAACTTATTGCTGAGCGGTACTTATTCAGGCCAGAAAATGAATATCAAAAGTGAAATGGCAGATACCAATGCTAATTTCAATTTAACTGCTTTTGTAAATATGGCTGACAAATACCCTGCAGTTAAAGCAGACCTTAACTTAAAACAAGTCGATCTGCAGAAATTAAATTTTAGTGCTACAGAATTAAGGATGGCCGGTGTGGTTAAAGCCGATATCAAAACAGCAGACCCGAATTACCTGAATGGTGATGTAAGCATCAGGGGTTTACAACTTGTTAAGGATGGACAAAGGTTTAATGTAGACACGATTGATGCACATGCTCAGGCAACAGCCAACCATACCTTATTAACTTTAAAATCAGAGTTACTAAGTGCACGTGTTGATGGACAATACCAACTCACCAACCTGGCGCCTGCCATGATCAATCAGCTTAATAAATATTATGCATTTGGTGAGGTGACGAAGATACCGGATCAGCGTTTCAGATTTAGTATGAACATTTATAACCCTAAGTTCATTAAAAACTTTGTTCCTGAACTGACCACTTTCTCTCCTTCCAGAATCAGTGGTTTACTGGATACAAAAAAAGACAGCTTAGTCATGAACGCCTGGATCCCACAAGTTGTTTATGGAGATTATCAGGTGGACAGTACACGCCTTACTGTAGACAATGTCAATCAAAAACTGAACTATAAGTTATTGGTAAAGCATGTGCAAAGCAAATCAATCGCTTTATATAATACAGAACTAAGTGGTGAAGCTGCTAATAATCTATTGGGGGTTAACATTTTCCTTAGAGATAGTAAACTGAAAGATAAATATGTACTTGGAGGTACATTTAAATCAATTAATAAAAACTTCCAGTTCAGTTTCGATCCGCAGAAGTTACTTTTGAATTATGATAAATGGGCAGTTTCGCCAGAAAACTTTATCCAGTTTGGAGCTTCGGGTATTCTGGCCAATCAATTTAACCTGAGCAAAGGCGGGCAGTTATTGAGTGTGAATAGTTTGAATTCAACACCAGGTTCACCGCTAAAAGTAGAGTTCAAGAATTTTCAGATAGAAACATTGACTAAGTTTGCAGAACAAGACAGTTCTTTAGTAGGCGGGGCTATTAACGGAATAGTGGATGTGAAGGAGTTAACCGGTAGCCCAAAATTCGAAGCCAACCTGACTATTGATCATCTTCGTTATCAGAAAGATCAGCTGGGAACGCTACGGGTAGCTGTAAATAACAATACTGAAAACGCATTTGAAACGAATATAGCTTTGACAGGTGTTCATGAATTAAGGGTAAATGGATTCTATTATACGAAAGCCGAGAATGCTTTGGATCTTACCTTAAATATTGACAAAATAGACCTTAAAGCATTGGAAAGTGTTTCCATGGGACAGATTAAGCAGGGTTCAGGAACGATAACCGGACAACTTTCCATTAAAGGGGCAATCGCTTCACCAAAAGTATTAGGAGACATTAAATTTAACCAGGCTGCATTCAATGCAACTTATGTGAATTCATACTTCAGAATGCCAAATGAGACGATCAGCTTTACTGAAGAAGGCGTTAAGTTCAATAACTTCACCATTATTGATTCATTGAATAAACAAGCCACTATAAACGGTGGGATCCTGACGAAAGATTACAGGAACTTCAAGTTCAATATGGATATCAAAACTAATAACTTCAGGGCGTTGCATTCTACAGCAGCGGATAATGAAATGATTTATGGAACGGTTTTCCTAACCAGTCTGATCAAGGTAAGAGGTGACTTAAACCAGCCAGATGTCAATATGAACGTTCAGGTAGAGAAAGGAACCAAGTTCTTTTTCGCATTACCTCCTGATGATCCTTCGGTAATCAGCCAGGAAGGTATTGTACAGTTTATTGATGCAGACGCGGCACCATTTAATGGTCAGAAGGCGCTGAAAGCAGATAGTATCAGCAAATCGCCTATTAAAGGAATTAATCTGAGTGCCAATATCAAGATTGATCCGGAGGCAGAACTGAATGTGGTAGTTGACCCGGCAAATGGTGATGCTTTGAAAGTAAAAGGAACAGCTAACCTGATTGCAACGATAGATCCTAGTGGTAAGACAAGCTTAACAGGTCGTTATGATCTGAATGAGGGTTCTTATAACCTATCTATAGGTGGCTTAGCTAAAAGATCCTTTAAACTGGTTAAAGGAAGCAGTATTATATGGACAGGAGAGCCTACTGAAGCGAATGTAGACCTGACTGCATTGTATGAAGTTAATGCAGCGCCAATTGATTTGCTGAATCAACCTGATAATATTCCGGCTAAAACAAAACTGCCTTTCCAGGTTTATCTATATATGAAAAATCAGCTGATGAAACCAACCATATCATTCAAGCTGGATATGCCTGCGAATGAACAAGGCGCTTTAGGCGGAGTTGTTTATACTAAAATACAGAATATAAACAGAGATGAAGGGCAACTAAATAAACAGGTATTTGCTTTATTAGCGCTGGGCCGTTTCATTGCAGATAATCCATTCGAGAGTCTTGTTGGTGGCGGTGGTGGTATTTCCTCGATGGCACGTTCAAGTGTGAGTAATTTGCTGACCGATCAGTTAAATAATCTCGCTTCAGATTTGGTTAAAGGTGTAGATATAAACTTTGGTGTGAATTCATCTGAAGATTACTCTTCAGGCTCATTGCAGCAAAAAACAGACTTGGAAGTAGGCTTATCTAAAAAACTACTGAATGACAGGTTAACAGTAACTGTAGGTAGTTCATTTGGTCTGGAAGGCCCGCAGGCGCCTGGGCAAAATGCAACAAATATTGCAGGTAATGTGAATGTGGAATATGCACTTTCTGCTGATGGCAGATACCGTTTGAGAGCTTACAGACGTAATCAGAACGAAGGTGTAATTGAGGGCCAGATTATAGAGACTGGTGTTGGATTTGCATTAGTTGTTGATTATAATAAATTCAAAGAGATCTTCCAGAAAAGAAGGAAGCGGTATCAGATTACCACTGAGCAAAAACCAAAAGAAAAAGCTGTGAATACTACACCAGCAAAAAACGAAAAATAAGATTAAAAAACAAAAGCATCTGCAGGTTTAAACCTTCAGATGCTTACAAACATAAATAGTGAATGAAAAAACTAATTCTACCCTCTTTATTAATCTTTTCATGTTTAGTGTGGGCTGCCTGCAGCAATACTAAATACCTGAAACCCGGACAGACTTTATATACAGGCGCTGAGGTAAAGATCAATCCCGATTCTTCTTCAAAAATTGCAGATGAAAAGAATGTAAAGAGTGATTTGGAAAGTAAAACAAGACCTGCACCTAATAAAACGATTCTTGGCTTAAGACCAAAATTATATATCTATAACCTTGCTGGTGAACCTAAAAAACCGAAAGGTATCCGCCACTGGCTAAGAACAAAAGTTGGAGAACCACCTGTATTATTGAGTGATGTCAAATTAAAAAGCAATAATGCCATATTAACGAGTTATCTGATTAGCCAGGGATACCTGCAATCTGTAGTAACCGGAGATACGATTGTTAAAAAACGTTCTGCTAAAGCTGTTTATACAGCACAAACAGGTACACGTTATAAAATCAATAATATCACTTTTCCTAAAGACACAGGGAATCTGGCCAATATTATTAATCAGAACAAAGGAAACACTTTACTTAAGAAAGGAGATTTCTATAATCTTGAGGTCTTTAAAAATGAACGGATCCGTATGGATAACGACCTGAAAGAAAATGGTTATTTCTATTTCAGCCCGGACTACCTGATTCTTCAAGTTGACAGTACTATTGGAAAAAGCCAGGTTAATATTACTGTTAAAGTAAAGGACATAGCGCCTGATGCAGGTTTGAAGCCTTATACAATCAAAGAGATTAAGATATATCCGAACTATTCCTTAAGAAGGGATTCTGTATTGAGGAAGCTGCAACCTGTCGAGTATAATGATTTCGAGATTTATGATGATAAAAAAACATTTAAACCTCGTTTGTTTGATAGACTGGTCTTCTTTAAAAAAGGTGAAACTTATAACAGAAAAGACCATAACCAGTCTTTAAACAGAATGGTTAATATCAATGCATTTCAAGCTGTTAAAGCAGAGTTTTTGCCTGTTGACAGTTTTAAAAACGACCAATTAGATTTAAATATTTACCTAACCCCTTTAAAGAAAAATTCTCTGTCATTTTCAGTAACCGGAACCAGTAAATCAAACAATTTTGTAGGTTCGGAGGTAAAAGTAACTCAGACTACAAGAAACCTGTTCAGAGGGGCTGAACAACTGGACGTAAGTTTAAGCGGTGGTTTTGAAACACAGGTAAGCGGACAAGCAAAGAACCTGAACTCTTATTCATTTACTGCACAGGGAAAATTAACTTTTCCAAGATTTATTGTTCCTTTTTACAAGCCTAGCAGTACCACTGCATTCATTCCAAAAACTATTGCATCTCTGTCTTATGAGTTGTTAAGTCGGGGATCTTTATATGATTTAAGTTCGTTTAAAGCTGAGTACGGATATGTATGGAAGGAAAATATTTATAAAGAACATACTTTCAACCCTATTTCAATTACCTATGTAAAACCAGGTATTGATTCCGCTAAAAAAGATAGTATTTTCAGAATTACACCTGGTTTAAAAAACATCCTGGATAAACAGTTTATAATTGGAAGTAGCTATAACTTCAATTATACCAATCAAATGGAAGAGTCCAGAAGAAACAATATTTACTTTAATGGAAACATACAAACTGGAGGTAATCTGTGGGGTTTATTTATTTCAAAAGATGGCAAGGGTGAAAAATCAATTTTCAATGTGCCATTAACTCAGTTTGTAAGATTAGAGACAGACCTAAGAGATTATTATAAAATCAATAGAAATGTAATCTGGGCGAATCGTCTTAACCTCGGGTATGGCTATACTTATGGAAATAGTTCTTCTATGCCGTTTGTTAAACAGTTTTTTGCAGGAGGAACAAATGATATCCGTGGTTTTGCTTCAAGATCACTTGGTCCTGGTACTTATAAAGTGCCAGACACCACACAATTCGCTGATCAAAGTGGTGACGTAAAAATTATGCTGAATACAGAATTACGTTTTAAACTAGTTAGCGTATTATATGGAGCATTATTTGCTGACGCAGGAAATATCTGGCTAAGAAAAGAAGATCCAGATAGGCTAGGTTCAGGTTTTAAATTAAAAAACTCTTTAAGTCAGATGGCAGTCTCTACCGGAGCAGGTCTACGTGTAGATGCTAAAATTTTTGTTGTCCGTTTAGACGTAGCCTTCCCGATCAGAAAACCATACTTACCAGAAGGACAAAGATGGGTTATCGATCAGGTTGCTTTTGGTGATAAAACCTGGAGAAAAGAAAACCTAGTTTATAACATAGGAATTGGCTATCCATTCTAACTACCAATCCAATCTAAAGACATTTATCTAAAATGAAAGTATTACATCAAATCAAACGCTTCTTCATTGCACTGTACCACCTGTTTGTGGCGGCCGGAGCAGGCTTTATCGAAGACCGTGTGATGAAGTTAAGCGCCGCACTTGCTTACTATACGATCTTCTCCTTAACACCCCTGATTATTATCGTTATTTCAGCTGCGAGTATATTTTTCAGTGATAAACTGAATCCGGGAACAGAATTATTTGCTCAGATCAACGAAATAGCAGGAGCTGAAGCAGCTAAACAAATACAAGGATTTGTTACTAGTGCTAATCTTACCGGTAAAAGTACAATAGGACTGATTATAGGTATCGGAACATTAATTGTCGGTTCAACGGCTATTTTCATTGAAATCCAGGACAGTATCAATATGATCTGGAAAGTAAAAGCTGTTCCTAAAAAAGGATGGTTAAAAATGCTGACCAACAGATTACTTTCTTTCTCATTAATTGTATCTATGGGTTTCCTTTTATTGGTTTCCCTGGTTATTAACAGTATTGTAGTCGGGCTTGGTTCTAAATTAGGAGAGCTGGTAGCCAGAAGTAAAATAAGCGAAATTATTCCTGTCGCAGATACGACGACGACCCTGTTAATTTACATCCTGAACAATGCTTTTACTTTAGCAGCTGTAACGGCTGTATTTACTATTATTTTTAAAGTATTGCCTGATGTAATTTTAAGATGGAAATCAGCTCTTATAGGTGCTCTATTTACTGCGCTGCTATTCAGTTTAGGTAAATACCTGATTGGGGTATACATTGAAAAAGGAAATCCGGCATCAGCATTTGGTGCTGCAAGTTCAATTATTGTGATCCTGCTGTGGATTTACTACACATCCATTATTTTATACTTCGGAGCTGAGTTTACGCAAGCTTACGCAGAAAAATATGATAAAGGAATAAGACCAAGTAAATATGCAGTCCATACACAAATTACTGTGGTCGAAAAGAAAGTAGATGTTTTGCCTCCGCAGCATCCTGAGGAAACAAAAACAGAACCGGCCTAAGCCGGTTCTGCAATTTCATCTGTAATGATATCTTCAGAAACTGCCGCTGTTGCTGCATCTAAATCAGCAGAGATCAAAGCTTCCACAGTATCTTTCTCCACTCTTAAGTTTCTGATAATATGCTGTTGTCTGTCTGGTGTATTTTTACCCATATAATATTCCAGCAAACTTTTAATTGTCTGGTCTTTCAGAATTACCGGGTCTAAGCGGATATCTTTACCGATAAATAAACCAAATTCATCAGGAGAAATTTCGCCTAAACCTTTAAATCGAGTAATCTCCGGCTTATTTCCCAATTTCTCAATTGCTCTCTTACGCTCATCATCACTATAGCAGTAGATTGTCTCTTTCTTATTGCGTACCCTGAATAAAGGAGTTTGCAGAATATAAACATGTCCTGCTCTGACCAGATCGGGGAAGAACTGCAAAAAGAAAGTCATCATCAATAACCTGATGTGCATACCATCCACATCGGCATCAGTTGCAATCACAATATTATTATAATGCAGACCTTCCAGCCCGTCTTCAATATTCAGCGCATGCTGCAATAAATTGAATTCCTCATTTTCATAAACCACCTTTTTGGTCAGTTCATAACAATTCAGAGGTTTACCCTTTAAACTGAATACAGCCTGGCAATCTACATCTCTTGATTTCGTAATAGATCCCGATGCAGAATCCCCCTCTGTAATAAACAAAGTAGTTTCATAACGTTTTTCGTGCGTACTGCTGAAATGGACTTTACAATCTCTGAGTTTTTTATTGTGAAGAGACGCTTTTTTAGCTCTGTCATTCGCTAATTTCTTGATTCCGGCGATATCCTTACGTTCACGTTCCGATTGCAGGATACGCTTTAATAAAGCATCAGCGACATCGGTATGCTTATGCAAATAATCATCCAGTTCTTTCTTCACAAAATCATTAATGAAAGTACGCACAGACGGTCCTTCAGGCCCCATATTTTGAGAACCCAATTTAGTTTTTGTCTGTGACTCAAATACCGGCTCCTGCACACGAACAGAAATCGCAGCAATAATGGAAGAACGGATATCAGAAGCCTCGTATTCTTTTTTATAGAACTCACGGATAGTTTTCACCACCGCTTCTCTGAAAGCAGCCTGGTGTGTACCCCCCTGAGTAGTATGCTGTCCATTCACAAAAGAATGATAATCTTCTCCGTATTGCTGACCATGGGTCATTGCAATTTCGATATCATTCCCTTTCAGGTGAATAATCGGATAACGGATATTTTCTACATCTGCTACCTTATGCAGCAAATCATACAGACCACGTTCCGATAAGTATTTTTGATTGTTAAAATTAACCGTTAAACCAGTATTCAGGAACACATAGTTCCAGATCATACTTTCTACAAAATCAGGGATATAATGGTAATTTCTGAAAATAGTCTCATCAGGATAGAAAGTAATAGCAGTACCATTTCTTTGCGTGGTATCAATAATAGGATGATCCATGGTGATCTCCCCTCTTGAAAACTCCACCTTTTTCGTTTTTCCATCACGGTAAGACTGTACCAGGAAATTGGTCGATAAAGCATTTACAGCTTTCGTACCCACCCCGTTTAATCCTACAGATTTCTGAAAAGCGTTACTATCATATTTACCACCAGTATTGATCTTTGACACACAGTCAATTACTTTACCCAATGGAATACCACGGCCATAATCACGTACATTCACCTTAGAATCAGAAACAGTAATATCAATGATACGGCCAGATCCCATTACAAACTCATCAATAGAGTTATCCATGATCTCCTTAAGCAAGACATAAATACCATCATCCTGAGCGGAGCCATCACCCAGCTTCCCGATATACATACCAGGGCGTAATCTGATGTGTTCTTTCCAGTCCAGTGACCGTATACTGTCATCGTTATATATAGGTTCAGCCATAATCTTTGTGTAGAACTGCAAATTTAATGAATAGCTACCTCAATTAAACATCAAAGTTTCAACAAATACACATTTTGCCTTACCTTCGTGCATTTACTCCACCTATACATGCAGCCTAAAAAACAGCTTTCCCTTTTTGATTTGTCTATGATCGTTGTCAGTCTGGTCATTGGAATGGGCATCTTCCGTACACCAGTCAATGTAGCTGCCAAGGCACAGATTCCAGAATTATTCTTTCTGGCCTGGATTATTGGTGGTTTAGTAGCTTATTGCGGGGCACTGATCTACGCAGAAATCGGTTCACGTTTCCCGGTAACAGGTGGTTATTATAAGATATTTTCCACCTGCTATCATCCTTCGGTAGCCTTTGCTATCAACGGAATAGTCGTGTTAACAAGTGCTGCTTCTATGGCTGGAGTAACCTTAATCGGTTCAGAATACCTGAGCAGTGTTATCTTTCCACCAGCAATGCAGACTGATTTTTACCGGCTTGTTATCGCTGCTATCACTATATTGATATTTTATAGTATCAACCTGATGGGTTTAAAGGCGAGTTCCAAAGTCCAGAACATCCTGACTGTAATTAAAATTACACTCGTACTTACCTTGATTTGCGCTATATTTTTTGGCGGACAAACTGAAAACATCACGCCTGTATTTAAAACAGTTTCAGGTAATTCACCTGTCTGGTCAGATTATGGGAAAGCATTGGGAATTTGCCTGATTGCAGTAACTTTTTCCTTCGCTGGCTATACACAAACGATCAACCTGGGCGGTGAAGTTAAAGATGCGAAGAAGATGATTCCCAAAGGAATAAAAATGGGACTGTTTATTATCATTTCCCTATACCTGTTAATCAATTATGCTTATGTTAAAGTTATAGGGTTTGAACAGTTAAAAACTGCCCATAGCATTGCAGCAATATTAGCAGGGAAGATTTTCGGTCCCGCAGGCTTCACTATACTCTCTGCAGTTATCTTTTTATCTGTCCTCGGTTATGTGAATGTGAATCTGCTTAGTAATCCAAGGGCGATGTTTGCCATGGGCGAAGAAAAAGCACTGCCTTCAATTTTTGCACAAAAGAATAAGAAAACAGAAGTGATGGTGGTGAGCCTCACGACTTTCACAGCGCTGGTGATGACCACGCTCTTTTTTGCCCAGACTTTTGATAAAATTGTCAACTACTCTATTATCCTGGAATGTATCGGAACAGCTAGTTCAGCTGCGACCCTGTTTATTCTGCGCAGGACTACCGCTCATTTAGATCAGAACAGTATTTATAAGATGAAATGGTACCCGGCTCTCCCAATCTTATTTATTTCTTTTTATTTATTCGTAGGAATCAGTATTTATCAGGATGATCCATCCGCTGCTATCAACGGATTGTATATATTTATAGGATTCATAGCCATTTATTTTATCTCAAAAATAGTCAACAAAAAGAAGAAAATAGCCGATGCAGCAGAAGGAACTGCCCTTAAGTAAAGAGATTACGTATGCAGCCGGAATGATGGGCTGGAGCATTATGACCAATATTATTATTGTCATGCTTCCATATTTCTACCTGCCGCCTAACAATTCTGGCTTAACTCCTTTAGTTCCTCAGCTGATTGTATTTGGCGTCTTTAACATTCTTGCGCTCATTGCTGCATCAGGCAGATTATTTGATGCCTTTTATGATCCTTTTATTGCTTCAGTAAGCGATGCGAGTAATAATCCTAAGGGCAGGCGTATCCCAATAATGCGTTATGCCATTGTCCCTGCAGTTATTTTTTGCGGACTGATTTTCCACCCTTTGGTTAAGGCAGAATCGACTACAAACGCCTGGTGGCTTACATTAATGCTGATAGGTTTTTTCATGTCAGTTACCACTTATATTATCCCCTATAATGCATTACTGGCCGAACTGGCACATACAGCCGAGCAAAAAGTTAAGCTATCTACCTTTCAGCAGGTTGGATTTGTGATGGGAATGATCCTTTCTGCAATGATCAATAATTTTGCAGATCTGATTCAGTTTATCTTTCATATTCAGGAAAGAATGGAAGCACTTCAATATACCATTATCGGGCTGAGTATTTTTTCCGGACTGGTGATGATCCTTCCCGTGGTTACCATCAACGAAAAAGAATACAGCAATGGCAAGCCTACACATATTCCCCTGCTTCCAGCTATCAAAAATACTTTCCGCAATGCGAATTTCAAATATTACCTGATTTCAGATTTCGCCTATTATACGGCGCTAAGTATCATTTCGAGTGGTTTGCTTTATTTCGTCAGTGTTTTATTGAAGTTGCCTGAGTCTGATGGTGGAAAATATATGGGGATTATGGTTTTCCTTTCTCTTTTATTTTATCCTTTCGTAAATTCCGGGGCAAAACGCTATGGCAGAAAAGCACTGGTGCTTGCTGCTTTCGCTATTCTTAGTCTTATTTTTGTCACTATTTACTTTCTTGGCCATCTGCCTTTTCCGCCGGCGATGCAAATGTATATCCTGGTGGTCTGTGCTTCCTTTCCGCTGGCTGCTCTTGGTATTCTGCCTAATGCAATTCTGGCTGACATCGCCCAAAAAGACACCAGGGAGACCGGTGAAAACCATGAAGGCATGTTTTTCGCCGTGAAATATCTCTTTGTTAAACTTGGCCAAACTGTAGGAATTGCACTTTTTGCAATGCTTACTGTTTATGGTAAAGATCCGGGACACGATTTTGGCCTGCGTTTAAATGGTGTTGCAGGCTTTGTTTTATGTGTGCTCGCCTTATTGTTTTTCACCCGCTTTAAAGAAGACAAATAAGTTACGGAACTTATATGTATATTTGCGCCAGCGAAACGTAACTCTTTAATCAGCAAGGAATTCATTAATTAAACACCTGCTGATTGTTAACGTCTCTTCATTATTATACACATTAAAATTCAAACACATTGTTATTCGAAGAATTAAACCTGATTGAGCCTATTTTAAAAGCGCTGCAAGCAGAGGGTTATACTAACCCAACCCCTATACAAGAACAATCTATCCCTACTATATTAACAAGCAGAGACTTACTAGGCTGTGCGCAAACCGGAACTGGTAAAACAGCGGCTTTTGCAATTCCTATGTTACAACTGCTGAATAAAGAACATCAGAATACTAAAGGCCCGAGACCTATCCGTGCCCTGGTATTAACGCCAACGCGTGAGCTTGCCATTCAGATTGAAGAAAGTTTCAAAGCTTATGGTAAAAACCTTTCGCTGCGCCACCTGGTTATTTTTGGTGGTGTTGGACAAAAAGCACAAACTGATGCTTTACATCGCGGCGTAGATATCCTGATCGCTACACCAGGCAGATTGCTTGATTTAATGAACCAGGGTTTCATCAACCTTAAAGATGTTGAAATATTTGTACTGGATGAAGCAGACAGAATGCTGGACATGGGTTTCATTCACGATGTGAAGAAAACTATTGCAAAGCTGCCTGCTAAAAGACAGACTTTGTTTTTCTCAGCAACGATGCCTGGTGAAATTCAAAAACTGGCGAATACGATTTTAACTGATCCGTTAAAAGTAGAAGTAACGCCTGTATCTTCAACTGCAGAAAAAATTGAGCAATCTATCTATTATGTAGATAAGAATGATAAGAAAAATCTATTAATCCATATTCTTAAGGATAAAACAATTACTACAGCACTTGTTTTTACCCGTACAAAACATGGTGCAGACCGTATTGTTAAAGACCTGATTAAAGTTGGTGTAAAAGCTGAAGCTATTCACGGTAATAAATCACAGAATGCGAGACAAAGAGCTTTAACTAACTTTAAAGACAAAACTACCCGCATTCTTGTGGCTACTGATATTGCTGCACGTGGTATCGACGTAGATGAATTGACACATGTAATCAACTATGAATTGCCAAACGTTCCTGAAACCTATGTTCACAGAATTGGCCGTACAGGCCGTGCTGGTAACAGCGGGGTTTCCTTCTCTTTCTGCGATGGGGAAGAAAAAGAATACCTGGATGATATCGAGAAATTAATTGCCCTTAAAATTCCTGTACAGGAAGATCATCCATATGCAATGAGCTGGCAGAGCCTGATGTCTGGCGCCGCAGCGGCAAAAGTAAAAGGAAAGAGCAAACCTTCAAGAGGTGGCCGTCAGGAAAGAACTGAATATAAGCCAAACCTTAGTGGGGCAAAAAGAACTCCGGGTGGTGGCAATGGTGGCGGTAACCGCAGATTCAGCGGTTCAAGACCTAAAGCTAAAACAGATTAATCTTAAACATTAAGATCTAAAAACCGTTTCCTGTTATGGGAAACGGTTTTTTTGGTTTCAGGGGTTTTGATGATCAGGTTAGGAGTTGATTTATATTCGGCAAAATAAATAAATAAAAATTTTAAAGAATTTAAAGGAAACTTTAAAGAATTATACCTGATTATTAGGAAAACAAGTATATTAGAACAAAAATCCCTATATAATTATTTAGATCCCAGTTATGGAGAAAGGCAACATCATAAAAATCTCCCGGGGGCATCTTACGGAAATATCTAAAGGCGATTATGTAGCGAGTGGGAAAAGTATTAGTTCAAACGCGGCACATAAAATTACCGAGAATAGCAAGGAGGGAATTTTTTTCGGGGAACCGAAAAAGATGAACGGGATTAAGGACGATAGTGTTGATGTGGTGGCCGGGGTGTTTTTTGATGGAACAAGAAATAACAGGATCAATAACACACTTAGAAACCAGCATCAGACAAACAATAAAAATCCAACCCAGGGTCTTGAAGGCCAGGATAGTTATCAGAATGCACCGTCAAATGTACAGAATCTGGCAAGAGCATTCATAAAGGACACAGTCCATCGTGCTGTTTATATTGAAGGAGTAGCGACAACTGATTACGCAAAAGATAAAAGTGTTGCAGCTGGTTTAGGCTATTTTGAAACCGGAATCCATGATAAAGTAACCAGAGGTTGTTTACTTTTAGCCAAAGAATTAGGTGATTTAATAAGGCTTGAAGGAGTAAAAATAAATAAACTGACTATCGATATTTTTGGATTCAGCCGGGGATCAACCTGTGCCCGCAATTTTATACATGAGATCACAAAACCAGAACAAACAACAACACTTTTCAAGCACAGACAGTATAAAAATGGATATTATTTTGGCGCAGATGGGACAAAAAGAGCTAATATCCAAATTGAATCAACTAACAAGGGTATAACAAAACAACCTGCAAGAGGAATGCTGGGGCAATATTTTTTAGATAAACATGTAAAGTTTAATTCTTTTCACCTGAGATTTGGAGGATTGTTTGATAGTGTTTCATCTTATGGACTCATGCATTGGGATGATGTTTGGGAACTAGATTTGAATGCAATTAATAAAATGGCACACGTGGTACATTTAACCGCTGCGGATGAGCGCAGAGATAACTTTGAACTTACTGCGATAACAAAAGGTATTACAAAGAATTTACCAGGAGTACATTCTGATATTGGCGGAGGATACAGGGATCATATAGTTGATAAATTCCTAGTTAAGGCTAAAAATAAAGAAAGAGTATTGGTTGCGCTTGACCCTAAAATTGAAGCTGAAAAAAAGAGGTTAATAGAACAAGCCTGGTATACAAAAGAACAATTTACCCTTGAAGGAAGTAAATATGAAACAAAGCGGCTTTTTGGCACCCGTAGAATTAGAAATAATTATTCTTATATTCCACTTCACCTGATGGCAGAATTTAGTAAATCGCTTGGAGGAGTAATATTTGATAAAAATGTCCTTGCGTATGATTTTAAAATAGCCGAAGATGATCCAAAATTGAACCTCAAAAAGGTATATGACAGACTTTACAAGTATGCCTTTAAAGATGCGCCACCAATGCTTTATTTTACAGAACATGAAATCGAGCTTTTAAGGGCAAAAGCCCGTGAAGGGCTACTCTCTAAAGAGAAATTTGCAATGTTAGCAAACGATCATAATATGCTCAGGCAGCTCAGAAGTCGCTATCTTCATAACTCTGCGGATTTTGGTGACTTTGGTATGCAACCAACGTGGGATAATCAAAGAGTTATTTACAATAAAAAATAATATTAAAATGAAAAAGATAGCTAGTCTGATTATAATAAGCCTCGGGCTTTGCTTTATTTTTTCCTGTCAGAATAAATCTGAAACCACTATGAAAAGATACGATTGGATAGCCACTGAGAATGCACCAAAAGAATATCCAATGCGGATTTACAGCGGAACTTTTTATGCTGGAGAAAACCCAGTTAATGCTATTCCTGAAGGAACGACCATAAATTACGGGTGGGGAGCAACCGGATCAATAGAATCTTCAGGAGACGCTTTAAAAGAGGTACCCGACACTTTAGCGTTAACCTGGATTTCATTTACTGAGAACAAAAATTATACAGGTAAATTCCCGTTGAATGTTAAACTCATAGATTCATTGTTCAGCGCAGGATATCCCGCAGAAGATCTACCATCGGGGCATGAAGACTTTTTTTACTTCAAAGTAGGAATGGCTCCGGGCGGAGTAGTTGTCCTTTGGCTTGGTGGGCCAGGTAAACAGGTAGAAGTTGGCCGTTACCAGGGAAAAGAAACAAATGATGTAGACTGGAAAAGTGCAATACCAGGCTATGATGGTACGATGAAAGAATATGGTAAGCATATTATTGCGGATTTACCAAAAGAAGTACAACAACAGATCATTGAAAATAAAATTCCATATGGAAAGTGGGATCACTGGAGAAGACATTTCAACTGGAAGCCAGTAATAACGGGAGATGTTAACATCCTCAGTCTATCTATGTTCATGTTCAACAAAGAGATGGACTTTCTAATAGGAAAAAGATTAAATCCAGTCGGCTATATCCAAAGAGGAGCAATTGAAAAACTATACATTTTCTGGGTTGATCATAAGAAACGCGAGATGAGATCTCAGATAGATTTCGATGAGGCAGAAACTGATCAGATATTTTCTGCATTAAAACCCGGAGAAAACTGTGATCTGCTACTACATGTGACCAACGATGGCGAAGTCACTGTAAACTTAAAAACAGCTGCCGGAGTAATCCCATTCAAAAAAGCTAAGGTTCATACCTATCTGCGCTAAAGCATGAACATAGGATGATAATAGAATTATTTATCTTAATTCTCTCCGCCGAAACTCTGCAGATTCCAGGTAAAACTCAATAGAAAATACCTGGTAATCTGATTAGTCCTGCTCTCTGTAGTCGTATTGTCTGTAATCGATCTGGTCAGGTTATTGCCTTGATTTAAAAAGTCATTTCCTTCCAGTTTCACACTGGCCTGTTTATTCTTGAAGAATGTCTTCTCAATAGAACCATTGATAATAAACGGGTTTGTAGCATTAACAGAGAATCCCTGGTTGATAGTTTTGTTTGCATTCACCCCCAGTATCAAACTCTTTAAAATAAACACCCGGCTATCCATATTAAATGTCCAGATCTGTAACGTATTCGAATTAAAACTTCTGATCGAATACATATTACTATTGTAAGCATAATTCGCACTGGTATGCAGCATAATCCATTTCCGGTTCATCCTTATCCCAACCCTTTGATTCACATTAACACCCTTACCAATATTCTTCACCTCCTCTGCAAATGAAACACGGTGATTATAATTAATACCACCAACCATTTCAAACGTATATTTCTTCTTTCCAAATGGCAAAGACCAGTAATAATTAGTACCGAAATTATAATTACCATTGGTATTCAGATAATGCGTCTCCTGGTTAAAATTCTTCAACGAATCCGGAACCAGCTTATCCGGGATCAATAATGTATTCGATACCACTTGATTTTGTGTGAGCGATCCTCTTAACCCTACCTGTAAATTACTTCCGTTCTGTGGATTACTATGGTTATAATTCAGGTTAATCATATGATTAAACGCTGCCTTCAAATCTGGATTCCCAATCACTATATTGTTTAAATTACGCGTATCCCTTACCGGCTGCAACTGGTTAAAATTAGGCTCTGCACTATTTCCTTCATAGAACACATTGAACTGATTTTTAGTGGAAATCATATAATTTAAACGTGCAATTGGCGAAAAGTTAAAACCCGCACGGTAAACCTTATCCGCCCGCCCATCATATGCCCCGGTTAGTAAACTCGGCTGTCCTGTTACCCCAAGAACATAATTTATTTTTTTCGTTTCATACCGGTAATTGACCCCAATGATATGTTTACTAAAAGAAGAAGTATAAGAATTACTTAAGGAATCTATTTCTCTGATATTTCCCGATTGATCCCTGTCTTTAGTATCCAGGCTATTTCTTGTATGGCTCAATGAAAAAAGATAACTAAAATCCAGGCTTTTTTTAACCAGTGAATCTTTCCCCTTATTCAAGGGCTCTGTGAAAGTCAGATTCGCATTCAGACTAGTTGTCCGGTTACGGTCATCTACCAATTGATTCAATAACGAATCTTTAACTGCTTGACCCGTCTTCGGATCATAATACTTAATCTGATTATCCAGATCACTGTTATTAGCAGTAAGACCAGAAATCCCATAAATTCCAATAGATAAGATCCTGCCCGGTTTTTTTAACCTACGGGCCATAGAAAATTCAGTATTAAAATTAGGATTCTGCTGCCTGGTGATTCGTTGTGTATTCAAATCACGGCGGACAACACCAGTTTGTAACGACTCATTTATTGAGGTACTATTTGTGTTTTGTAAGCCCCCCCTGAATCCTCCCCTGATATAATTTCCCTCATCTGTAGACTCCAGGCTCAGGTCGAGGGTATGGCTGTTATTTTTAGAAGAATTTGTATTTGCAGATTTATCATAGATAATTCCCTGAGGATTTACCGTTTCAATTAAACTCTGTTGTATGCTTTCATTTTTATTGTAAGCATAATTATAGTTACTGCCGAAAATCAGCTTCTCAGCCACCTTATCTCTATAACTGAGCCCCAAATTGGAATTCGTATTGATCCCTGCACCTGTATTCGTATTGCCTGCATTCGCATTGACACCAATTTGCCGGAGATCCTTCCACAAGTAATCATTCAGATTTAAAGCATAACGCTTGTCCGTTCCTGCGCTTGCTATTGCACTGCCAAAATTCCCGCTATTCCGGTCTGACTTCAGGACAACATTTAAAATTTTTTGTGGCTCTCCTGTTTTGATCCCTGTGAAGTTTGCTTTATCACCATAATCATCAATAAACTGGATTTTGGAAACTGTACCCGCCGGCAACTTTGAAATAAACTCCTTCACATTCCCAGTAAAAAAGTCCTTCCCATTCACCCGGATTTTAGTCAGTTGTTTACCCACCGAAGACACATTTCCATCTTTATCAATCTCTACACCCGGCAATTGTCTCAGTAAATCTTCGACCTTATCATTTTCATGAACAGCATAAGCATCGGCATTAAACTCTACCGTGTCTTTCATCACCCGCATAGGGACTACCTTCCCTTTGATCACAACCTCATTTAACTGAAGCGCAGAAGACTTTAAAAGCACTGTTGGTAAAGCTTGTTCCGCTACTCCATCTTTCAGCGTAAAGACTTTGTTATAAGGAGCATAACCTATACCCCGGATCAGGAGCATAACGCTTCCACCCTTCAAATTGGAAAAGCTAAAGCTTCCTCCGGTATCTGTATTACTGCTTAAAGTATCTTTTCCCGCAATCAAACGCACATTTGCCCCCGGGATGCCCACCTTCGTGGTATCCTGAACAACACCACGAAGGTGAATACCACTTTGCGCATTTACCGAAAGAAGCAGCACTGTATTTAAAAACAGGAATAGAAGAAGGGCTGGATAGATCTTCAAAATCGTGGTTGGCAATTATAAAAAAGGTGGCTATTGGCTATTATGTCTTTCTGATCCTGATGATATGTAACCAATGCATCACTTTCATTAACGGATAAGTAGGATCAAATTCGAACCATTTAGAAGCAAAATTTGGGTTATTAGGCTTTTTATGGTGGTTATTTTGAAATAACTCTCCCATCATCAGGAAATCCAGTGGAAGAGAATTTTTACTGTGATCATTATTATCATGATTTGAATACCCGTATTTATGACCACACCAGTTCACAATTGCCCCATGTAAAGGTCCCATCAGAAAATGGATTGGCAACAATAAGAACATCCACCACGCCGTAGCAAAAGTCACATAAAACCAGATATAGAAACCAATGAAAACCATTCTTGTGATCCAGGAATCACCGATTTTATCAATCAGCGGCCATGAAGGATAATTATCACGGAACTGTTCTTCAGGCTCTTCATTATATTTTGCATAGTTCAGATAGATATTTTTAGTCTGTATCATCATTCCCCATACATCCTTTACAAAATGCGGAGAGTGCGGATCTTTCTCTGTATCGCTGAAAGCATGGTGCATCCGGTGAAGAATCGCATACGCCCTTGGATTTAAGAAAGAAGAACCCTGGGACAGAAAAGTAATGGTATAGAAAAACTTCTCCCAGAACGGATTCATTTTAAACATTTTATGCGAAGCATAACGGTGTAAAAAGAAAGTTTGAGAAAAAAGTGACAAGAACCAGTGCAGTAGAAAAAATATTAATATGATCATATTGAATTGGGTATACTATAGAACGGAACATCTTTCGGGATATTCTGATTACAAAAGTAAGGAAAAGAAAAGGGATTTGGCGCGGAATGTTTTGATTACTAATTTCTTGTTGAATACCGACATGCGCAAAACAGAAAAAGAAAAAAGCACGTATTTGATTTCAGTATCAAACACGTGCCGGAATATGATTATCTGCCGAAATCGTCCGATACACGTACAATATCAGCTTCATCAGATGGATTGGAAGGATCAGTATGCTGCCAGATTTCAGAAACAATACCCCAGTCATCCAAACCTACCAGGCGATGTCTTTCCCCTTGTTTTAATTTAATAGTTTGTTCAGGAATCAATTGTTGTACAGCTCCCTGCTCATCAGTTTCGCTTGTAATTACACCAACTGTACCGCTTACCACTCTCCATATTTCAGCACGGCGATGGTGATATTGCCATGATAAACGTGTATTTGGTGCAACGATCAAAATCTTGGGACTTAATTTTCCTGAAATTTTCAGCTCTTCTACATTTAGTCCGTCAAAGTAAACATTGGCAAACTGTTGTGCTTGTGCTTCATCAATCACAAAAAAACCACCCCAGGGACGGGTCTCATCACGATTTACTACGTTAAAACCTTCAATTTTTAGTCGCTGTGCAACACTGTCGAATATTTCTTTTTTCTGATCTGACATTATATATAAATATTTTAATGCTCAAATATAAGAAACAGTTTAAAATTCATCTGATTATTTGTTCAGGCTAAATACCTATTTAAAGTCCCCCAGCCTTTCGCTATCCTAAATGCATTGCAAAATATCAGTTACACAAATAAACATCCCCGCAATCCATTAAAGAACCCGTTTAAATTTAAACACGCACAGGCAACATAAATATAAACAGGCTAATATTTGACTTTAATATTTGTATTTTCGCGTCATAATGGGAGGAAACGGTAAATACAGATCCTAATTATACCATTAGGTATTAAATATAATCTTACTTTTGTAAGAGTTTGTCTAAAGTTTAAACAGACTCAAAGAGTTAATCAGCGCTGTAAAGGCGATGATGAATCATTAATTTATATATGCATATGTTAAAAAGAGTTGTTATCACAGGGATTGGGGCATTAACCCCTTTAGGAAATGATGTAAATACTTTCTGGAGCAATACCATAGCTGGAAAAAGCGGAGCTGCAAAGATTACCCGCTTTGATGCCTCCCTCTTCCGCACGCAATTTGCTTGTGAACTCAAGGATTATGACGTTACAAAATATTTAGACAGGTCAGACATTAAAAGAACAGACCGTTTTACACAATATGCGCTGGTGGCGTCTGATGAGGCAATCAAAGACTCTGGCTTTGAATTTGACAAAATGGACCCATTTGATGTGGGTGTAATCTGGGGATCCGGACAAGGTGGAATGGATACTTTCGAGCAACAGTCTGCTGAATTTGCGCTGGGAAATGGTACACCACGTTACAGCCCTTTCTTTGTTCCAAAACTGATCGCTAACATGGCTTCAGGAATGATTTCTATCCGTAATGGATATATGGGAATCAATTACACAACTGTTTCTGCTTGTGCAACCTCTAACACAGCAATTATGGATGCATTTACTTATATCCGTTTGGGTAAAGCAAAAATCATTGTAACAGGTGGTTCAGAAGCGCCGATTTCTGCTTCTTCAGTAGGTGGATTTTGTGCAATGAAAGCAATGTCAGCACAAAATGACACGCCTGAAACAGCTTCAAAACCATTTGACATTAAACGTGATGGTTTTGTAATGGGCGAAGGTGCAGGTGCACTGGTCCTGGAAGAATACGAGCATGCCGTAAAACGTGGTGCAACTATTTATGGAGAAATTGGTGGCGCTGCAATGACTGCGGACGCTTACCATATGACAGCAACTCATCCTGAAGGTTTAGGCGCATCTCATGCGATGAAATTAGCCCTTACAGAAGCTGGTTTAACGATCCATGATATTAACTATTTAAATACGCACGCTACTTCTACCCCGGTTGGTGACCTTTCTGAAACTAAGGCTGTAAGTAATCTGCTGGGAACAGGTAAAAATGACTTGTTCATTAGTGCAACAAAATCTATGACCGGGCACTTATTAGGTGCAGCCGGAGCTATTGAAGCAATTATCTGTTTATTATCGATGCGTGACAGTATTATTCCACCAACCATCAATACAGACGAACTTGATCCTGCAATTCCATCAAATCTGAATATTGTTATTAAAGAAGCAATCTCAGCTAAAGTTACCTCAGCAATGAGTAATACTTTTGGTTTTGGTGGTCACAACGGAATTGTTGTTTTCAAATCTTTGTAAATAAAATCATTTCAAGCCGGCACGTTGTTCAAGCATGCCGGCTTTTTTTATGTTTTAAAATGAAGGTTTTATACTTTTAGCTGAAGGATAACCTGCTCTACAGTAATCAGGATTTTATCCAGATTTGAAGAATGACCAGTAATTTTTGCGATCATAATCCCTCCTTCAATCAATGCAATGATAGAATACGCGATCCGGTCAACATCAATGTCTGCTTTAAACTCCCCAGCTTCCATCCCGGCAGCAATCAGGTTACCAATATCTTTTTTCCAATCCGTTACTGCTTTGGCAGCTTTTGCTTTTAATAACGTATTCGTATCATCAGCCTCTACCGCAGTATTCAGGATCGGGCACCCTCCTGTTGGAAAAGATGCTCCGCTGAAGCTATGATAAACCTGTGCATAAACCATCAGTTTTTCCTGATAGCTGACTGCCTTTTGCATCCGCTGTGCAATAGTTTTTCTGATCTTGGATAAATTATAATCAAACACTGAAAGTGCAACATCCTCCTTATTCTCAAAATTGCCATAAATACTTCCCTTAGTCAGGTGAGTAGCCTCCGTCAAATCTGACAATGAAGTCCCTGCATATCCTTTCGTATTAAATATACCCGCTGTAGTTTCAATGATAAACTGACGGGTACGCTCTGCTTTTGACAATACATTATCCATAAAACAAAAGTCCTGAAAATTTCTATCCCAAACCATAGCTTACGTAACAAATTCTCAGAAGAATCCTAAACAGCTTCGTATAATAATTGCATAGTAAAATTATTATACTAAATTTATTTTCGATAACCAATTATAAACCAACCTCCTGATAAAGGAAATGGATTAGAGGCCATATCCCCTTTAAATCCGAACCACTTAAACTATGAACACATTAGGCATTTACGACTACGTCGTTTTCCTCGTTTACTTCCTCATCGTCGCCCTCTACGGCTGGACAGTTTACCGCAAAAAACAAGCACAAAAGGAAAATTCAAAAGATTTCTTCCTTGCAAAAGACTCCTTAACCTGGTGGGCCATCGGCGCCTCTCTTATTGCCTCTAATATTTCAGCAGAACAATTTATTGGAATGAGCGGATCGGGCTTTACCATGGGCCTGGCCATTGCCAGTTACGAATGGTTAGCCGCTGCCACCTTGATTATTGTCGCTATATTTTTTATTCCTGTCTATATCAAGAATAAAATCTATACGATGCCCCAATTTCTGGGACAGCGGTACAACAGTACTGTAGCAATGATCATGGCTATTTTCTGGCTCTTACTGTATGTGGTCGTCAACCTGACCTCTATCCTTTACCTCGGCGCTTTAGCTATTAACAGTATCTCAGGGATTAATATTACCGCCTGTATGTACGTACTCTCTGTTTTTGCCGTAATTATTACCCTCGGCGGGATGAAAGTAATCGGTTATACAGATGTTATCCAGGTATTTTTCCTGATCCTTGGTGGTCTGGCCACAACCTACCTTGCGCTGGAATTAGTCTCTACACATTTTGGGACCACCGGTGTATTTAACGGGTTGTCACTCATCAAAGAAAAAGCTGTTGATCACTTCCAGATGATTTTCCACAAAGAAGATGCAAACTATATGGATTTGCCAGGTTTATCAGTATTGATAGGTGGAATGTGGATCGTTAACCTCAACTACTGGGGCTGTAACCAATATATTACACAAAGAGCATTAGGTGCTGATTTAAAAACGGCCCGCAGTGGATTATTATTTGCTGCATTCCTGAAATTACTGATGCCAGTCATCGTTGTTTTACCAGGTATTGCTGCTTATGTATTGTACAAAGAAGGCTATGGGGATTTCCAAAAAGCCATGTTGAAAGATGGCTCGTTAAATGCAGATTCAGCTTATCCTGTATTGCTTAACCTTTTACCGCAAGGACTAAAAGGGTTATCTTTTGCAGCTTTAACAGCCGCTATCGTAGCTTCTCTTGCAGGAAAAGCAAACAGCATCGCGACCATATTTACACTTGATGTTTACAAAAAAGTAATCAATAAAGATGCGGACGAGAATAAACAAGTTATCGTTGGCCGGATTACAGTTATTGTAGCCATGGTCCTTGCGATCATTATTGCACCACAACTCGGAATTGATAAAAAAGGAGGTTTCCAGTTTATCCAGGAATATACTGGTTTTGTTTCTCCGGGTATTTTTGCCATGTTCTTATTGGGGTTCTTCTGGAAAAGAACAACTTCCAATGCAGCATTATTTGCAACTATCGGTGGTTTTATCCTGTCCGTTGTGTTTAAAGCCCTGCCATTATTTGCTAACCTGGAATGGTTAAGCCCTTATGGTTTTTCAAAATTGGTGGAACAGAAAAATGGTGCGATGTTGTATGAGATCCCATTCATTGACCGGATGGGCTTTGTATTTGCAATTTGTGTAATTGCCATGTTCATCATCAGTAAACTGGAAAACAGGAACGGCATCAACCCTAAAGGACTTGAGGTTGACAGATCTATGTTTAAAACCAATCAGAGTTTCGCTATAGGATCATTGATCGTAGGGGGAATTATCGTTGCCTTATACAGCCTTTTCTGGTAAAATATCCCATTGATAAAATATCCCAAAAAAAACAAAGCCCCTCCATAAAAAGAGGGGCTATTGTATCCATTTGTGTGTGTGTGTGTGTACGGAATTTCATCTACCCAAAAGTTCAAATTCCTTTTATTATCTACATTGGCAAGCAACAAAACACACCGATGAAGATCCCTTAGGCAACTACCATTACCCGATTCCGGAGTTCGAATCTAACCTATTGACTGTAAAACGTAAGCAAATCAGCAAACGCTACAGCAATTGAAAATTTATTTTAATCTTTCAGCAAATTCGCTTTCGTATACTCCCAGTTCATCCTTGCGATATTCAGCACAGAGATTCCCTGCGGACACTCCACCTCACAAGCTTCCGTATTACTGCAATGCCCAAAACCCTCTTCATCCATACGGGAAACCATTTTCAGTACCCTTTTCGCCGCTTCTTTTTCTCCCTGCGGAATTTTGGCCAGATGAGAAACCTTGGCAGAAGTAAAAAGGGCAGCACTTGAATTTTTACAAGTAGCCACACAAGCACCACAGCCAATACAAGCAGCCGAATCAAAAGCAGATTCCGCAGTTTCGTGCGTAATCAATAAAGTATTGGCCTCCACAGGCTGTCCAGTATTAGCCGTAATAAATCCACCCGCCTGTATAATACGGTCAAAAGCTGAACGGTCAACCTTAAGATCGCGCTTTACAGGAAAAGCAGTAGCCCTGAAAGGTTCCACATAAATTGTAGCACCATCTTCAAATTCCCGCATATGCAGCTGGCATGCTGTTAAACCCGGAACCGGCCCATGAGCCTGCCCATTGATCATCATCCCGCAAGTTCCGCAAATTCCCTCCCTGCAATCATGATCGAACTCCACTGGCATTTCTCCCTTAAGGATCAGCTGCTCATTTAAAGTATCCATCATTTCCAGAAAAGACATGTGGTGATCCACCTGATCCAGCATATAATCTACCAGTTTCCCTTTAGCTTTTGCATCTTTCTGACGCCATATTTTAAGATGTATCTTCATGATTCCTAACTATAACTTCTTACTGATAATTTAATAAATTCGAATTTTAAGTGCTCAGGGTGTAATACAGGAAGACTATTTTTTCCCCTCCATTCCCATGCAGACACGTAACAATAATTTTCATCGTCCCTTAACGCTTCGCCATCCGCAGTTTGATATTCTTCCCTGAAATGTGCACCGCATGATTCTTCTCTGCTTAATGCATCATGACACATCAGCTCTGCGATCTCCAGGTAATCAGCCACCCTGCCTGCTTTTTCCAGTTCGCTGTTAATTTCACCAGCTGTTCCAGGAACAATCAGGTCTTTATAAAACGCTGTTCTTAATATTTTAATCCCTTCAATAGCTGCTGTCAACCCTTCAGCAGAGCGTGACAAACCACATTTATCATATAATAATTTCCCTAATTTTTTATGGAAGTAATCTGCTGTTTTTGTGCCTTTGAGCTCACAAAGTCCGGTCAGCTGCGTGACAACTTCTTTTTCAGTCCGGTCAAATTCAGGATGATCAGTCGTTATCTTTTCTTTCTTCAACTCCCCTGATAAATAATTAGCCAGGGTATATGGAAGGATGAAATAACCATCTACACAGGCTTGCAACAAAGAATTTGCCCCTAGCCTGTTTGCACCATGGTCTGCAAAATTAGCCTCTCCAATGGCAAATAAACCTGGAATAGTAGTCATCAGTTCATAGTCCACCCATAAACCACCCATTGAAAAATGTGCAGCAGGAGAAATCTTCATTGGTGCAGCATACGCATCATCGGCAGTTATCTTTTTATACATAGAAAACAGGTTTCCATACTTCTCTTTGATCTTCTCCTTGCCCTGCTCTTTGATTGCTTTTGAAAAATCGAGATACACTGCATTCCGCTGTGCGCCGACCCCGAAACCAGCATCAATTCTTTCTTTAGCTGCTCTGGAAGAAATGTCTCTTGGTGCCAGATTACCAAACGAAGGATAACGTCTTTCCAGATAATAATCTCTTTCCTGTTCAGGAATATCATTTGCAGCCCTTTGTTCATCTGGTAATTGAGGAACCCAGATTCTTCCGTCATTCCGCAATGATTCTGACATCAGCGTTAATTTCGACTGATAATCTCCCGATTGAGGTAAACTCGTCGGGTGAATTTGTGTCCAGCTTGGACAAGCCATCAGCGCTCCTCTTTTATGTGCCCGCCAAATGGCCGAGCCATTACAGCCCATAGCCAGCGTGGATAAATAATAAATCTTACCAAACCCGCCTGTAGCTATCACTACAGCTTCGGCAGCAAAACGTTCTATTAATCCAGTGTCCAGATTTCTTGCAATAATTCCTTTAGCTTTCCCTTCTATGACCACCAGATCCAGCATTTCATGCCTGCTGTATAAATTAACTTTCCCAAGAGAAACCTGCCGCATCAATGCCTGATAAGCACCCAGCAGCAATTGCTGTCCGGTTTGTCCCCGCGCATAAAAAGTACGGCTCACCTGCACTCCGCCAAAAGAACGGTTACTCAGGTATCCGCCATATTCCCTCGCAAAAGGTACACCTTGTGCTACTGCCTGATCGATCAGATTTAAAGAACATTCCGCTAAACGGTATACATTAGCTTCACGTGCCCGGAAATCCCCGCCTTTCAGCGTATCATAAAACATCCTGTAAACAGAGTCTCCATCATTCTGATAGTTCTTGGCTGCATTCACGCCGCCCTGAGCAGCTACTGAATGTGCTCTTCTGGCAGAATCCTGGAAACAGAAAGAAGTGACCGGATAACCCTGTTCAGCTAAAGAAGCAGCAGCAGATGCGCCAGCAAGCCCGGTTCCAACCACAATAACAGGTAATTTTTTCCGGTTTGCAGGATTGACCAGTTTAGCCTGCGCTTTGTACTGACTCCATTTAGTCTCTAACGGGCCAGCTGGTATTTTAGCATCTAATTCCATAATCCGAATTGAGTAAGGTGAACATAAACCGGTATCACTGCAAAACCGATAGTAATTGCATAACTGTACACTGTACCAAAGGTTTGTACGAGCGCGGCATATCCCGGATGGTATAAGCCCAATGTTCTGACAGCACTTTTAAAACCATGTAAAAGGTGAAAGCCTAAGGCAAACATCGACAGTACATAAAGCAATACATACCACCATGATTTAAAGGCATGGACAACTACTACATATAAATCCTTATTTCCATTTCGATCAAAGGGTACCGTCCCGAATTTATAGACATACCAGAAATCTTTGAAATGGATGACCAGGAAAATCAAGAGTATTGTACCTAGTATCCCCATATTTCTTGAATACCATTTACTGGCCTGTTTCCGGTTATCATAAGCATATTTTGTTGCCGTTTGTTTATTTCTCACGGTGATGATTAATGCATCCACTGCATGCGCAATCAGTGAAAGATACAGTACATAAGAAATCATTTTAATAAATATATTGCCTGATAAAAGATCAGAATAGTGATTAAAACGCTCTGCTGCCCGGTCTGCTGGCAGCAGCAACTGTAAATTTCCCAGTAAATGGATCACCAGGAAAAAACACAGGAACAGTCCGGTCAGGGCCATCAGGTTTTTCCGTGATAAAGTGCTTTTAAGAAAGGTTAACTTCATGTCTTTTTATTTAATAAACTCCGGTGACTTTCCACCATAAACCACCTAATCCCATCCAGATTGCCAATAATGCTATCCCGACGATCAATCCCATAATCCACCACTGTTTAACATCCACATACCCACTTCCAAAATATACTGGTGCAGGGCCATGTGCATAATGTGTAATGGTCCCAAACAAGGAACCTGTAAAACCTAGCATCAGTGCCAGTAACAATGGAGGGACGCCCATAGCGATGCCTACGGCTAATAAAGCGGCATACATTGCGGCTACATGCGCAGTTGCGCTGGCAAACAGGTAATGGCTCAGAAAATAAACAACGATAATAATTGGGAAAGCCAATGTCCAGGACATTCCTAAAAGTAAAGTTTGTATTAAATGTCCAAACCAGGGAATGAAACCAAGTTCGTTGAGTGATCCGGCCATCATCACCAGCGTTGCAAACCAGACAATAGTATCCCAGGCTCCTTTTTCAGCTTTGACATCTTCCCAGGTCAATACCTGAGTAAGTAATAAAATAGAAAGCCCGATAAATGCAGTTGTTGTCGCATCAATTTTAAACAGATCTCCAGTTACCCAAAGTACCAGTAAGATTACGAATGCCAACAGCATCAGCCATTCATTTTTTGTAATTTCCCCCATCTCTTTCAACTTTGCTATAGCCATTGCTGGTGCTTCTGTTGTTTTTTTCAACTCAGGAGGAAAAATCTTGTACAATAAAAAAGGTATAATAATTACGGAGGCCAGTCCGGGAACAATTGCCGCCCAGAACCACGACATCCAGCTGATATGGATACCCATATCTGCTGCAAATTTCTGACACATCGGGTTACTCGCAGTTCCAGTCAGGAACATAGCCGAAGCAATCAGGTTCATATAATAACTGTTCAAAGTCAGGTATGCCCCTACTTTACGGTGCGTTTCCGCTTTATCGGGCATAGAACCCAGGCTCATGGCCATAGATTTCATAATCGGATAAATAATCCCTCCGCCTCTGGCTGTATTACTTGGAATAGCCGGAGCAAGTATTAAATCGGCAGCGCCCAGACTATAAGCCAGCCCCAAAGAACTTTTACCAAATAATTTGATAAAAATATAAGCGATCCTGCTTCCTAAACCAGTTTTGATAAAGCCACGGGCGATAAAAAAACTGATCCCGATCAGCCAGATTACCTTATCCCCAAAACTTCTTAAGGCGAGTGTAATTGATTTTCCCGGATTGCCCGGAGCAAGCACACCGGTCATGGCAACCAGCGCGATAGCCATCATACAAAGCGTGCCCATACTGGCAGCTTTCAGGATGATCCCGACAATAGTAGCCAGAAAGATCGCCAGTAAATGCCAGGCTTCAGGTTTAACACCTTCTGGCGCCGGAATAAACCAGATCGCGAGTCCGAATACCACGGTAATCAGCAATGGAATAGGTTGAATTTCTTTTTTTGGAGGCGCCGCCGCCGCTGTAGTAGCTGTAGATTTCATGATCGTATTTTAACTTATAGTCTTGATTGGACCTGTACAATAAACATTTCATTATTATATTGTATAGTTCCGGGAATATTTCTTTTATACCGGTCGATATTAACCCCAAACTGGATACGGGCACTATAAGCCTTTAAAAACTCTGCACTGACCATAGGAGTCCAGGTTTGTCTTGGATTATTAGCAGCATGTTTAAAATCGTTGTTAAAATTCTCGTACCGGCAAGAAAATTCCAGAGAACTTAAACGGTGATAATTGATCGCATACCTGAGATTGGGTAGAAAATACAGACCATGCATCTGGTAATTGTCCACTCCGCCAACACGTTTAGCAGAATCCAGTCCATAATAAAAGGTATGGTTATTTCCCTGCTTAAATTCTGTTTCTATTTCCAACGACCACTTTTTGCCCAGGGGAACAACACCAGATAAATCTACACCAGCAGCATATACGTTGCTTCCTAAGACGGTTGCCAGGCCACCATTCAATCCTAATTTAATCTTCAGACTTTTTTGCAAGCCTAATTCTACCCGGGTAGAAAAGTGTTTTCCATTGTCATTATCCATCAGTTGATTCCTGTTATTTCCGTTGATTACAGAAAGTTCATATTTGACAGGGATCTCTCCATGCGTTGCCCCATAAATACTGGCCCCAATCTGGAAACTTTGCCAGCCATTATTCCCGAAAGCGGTGTACTGATTAGAATAATCCATGGATTTAATCACATCAACAGGATACATATCCTCCAGACCGAAAGCAGGTCTGAATTGCCCCATCTTCAGATTTATAAAATTATCCAGCCTATAGGTGATATAAGCATTCTCCAATACTTTATTCTTGGGGTCAGTTTTAAAATCTGCCAGGTTCAGCAATAACACCACATCCGTACGATCTGATATTTTCGAGGTAAATTGCAACCTTGCACGTTTAATATCAAAATCATTATAAACCGCTTTACCATCAAGATGATGCAGACCATTTAAATCAATATTTTTATTGCCGCTGAAAAGATACCGGGCCTGAAATAGCCCCCGCATGGTAATCTTTCCTTTAGCTGTGGAATCTTGTTTCACAGGCTCCTGCGCCCGGATTTGGAAAACGCCAGTTAAGGAGAGTACCACTAGGATTAAGAATTTATTCATATCATTTTAATTATCAGCTAAAAAAACCTGTGGTGATCTGTTAAGCCTATATAAAGGTCAGGGAAAATGGTGTGCTGGCGCATGTCTGTGATCATCACAAAATATGATCCTCATCAACAAAATTCAGTTCTTATAGTCATTGTTAAATAAGACGTGAAATAGTTTAAAATAAATAACTGAGTAGAATTAGCAAATTTGTATTACGCCTATTTATTTAGAATCATTACACACATCTCTAGGAATCTTAAATTAATATCATTTACTTTGCGTTCTTTATCTTAATTCATTCTAAATAAATGGTATGAAGGCCTTTGACCTTCCCCCGATTTACAATTAGGCTCCGGTTATGACTTTAAAAAAGATCAATGCATGGTTACATTTATGGCTGGGACTTGCTTCAGGCCTGATTGTATTTATTGTAAGTATTACAGGATGTATTTATGTTTTTGAAAAAGAAATAAGAAGCCTCTATCAGCCATGGCAGTTTGTACAACCTCAGGAAAAATCTTTCCTGTTACCGACCCAGCTAATCGCGCATGCAAAGCCAGAATTAGGCAAATTAAAACCTACTTCTATCAATTACGGACAGAAAAATGAAGCAGCTACCGTTAATTCTCTAAACCGTAAAAAAGGGACAAGCCTGGTTATTTATATGAATCCTTACACCGCCGAGATCATTCACATTGACCGCAAGAGCAAAAGGAGCAATGTCGATTTCTTCCGGTTTATTCTGAACGGCCACCGTACACTCTGGATGGGAAAAACAGGTTCCAAGGTAATCGGAGTTGGTGTATTGATCTTTGTGTGCCTACTAATTTCCGGTATCGTTTTGTGGTGGCCTAAAAAGTGGATCAAATCAATCAAGGATCAAAGCTTTAAAATTAAATGGAGTGGCAGCTTTAAACGCGTGAACTATGATCTGCATAAAGTTGCAGGGTTTTATGTCTTTCTGGTCTTACTGCTGATTTCATTAACAGGTCTTGTCTACAGTTATAAATGGTATAGCAAATCTTTATACTGGGTAACTTCGGGTGGAAAATCTTTAGAAGCAAAGCCAAGGCCTTTATCAGATACAACTACAAATGCTGTGTTTCAGCCCAAAAATATTGATAAAATTTACAGTAAACTGGCTACGACAAGTCAGGCAGCAGGTATGTTTATTACGCTTCCTGCAAAATCTTCTGATGCCATAGGCTTTATTGTTTATTTAAAAGCAGGTACATTTTATAAAGCAGACAGATACGCTTTCGATCAGTATACGATGAAGCAATTTGCTGGTAACTCTCCGCTGCTGGGGAAATACGAGGATGCGAGTATTCCCGATAAAATCAGGAGAATGAACTATGACCTGCACGTGGGCTCGGTGATGGGCCTTCCCACCAAAATCATAGCCTTTTTAGCCAGCCTGATCTCTGCAAGTCTGCCAATTACCGGATTTTTAGTATGGTACGGTAAGAAATTCAAAAAGAAAAAAGGGAAGAAACCATTGGTTCAGGAAAAAATGGTCCTGAAGAAGAAAATTTCTCCATGGGAGCTTAAAAAAGTGCGTACTGCAGCTATGCAGGAACCTGTCATTTAACTTCACTAAATCATTCTGGGATTACACCGGATTACTGCTCTTTTTTTATAGGGGTTTTGGCTAGGTACTGTAGGGGTTGTGTTGTAGGTTGAACTAGCATTGAACTAGTATTCGACTACCCTTGAAGTAGCCCAGGCTACTTCAATCCTACTTCAACCCTACTTCAATACTAGTTCAATGTGTACCACAACCCCTACGGTACCTAGCCAGAACCTCTGCAAACCCGCTATTATATTTTAGAGTAAAAAGAGGCTGGAATCATCCATTTATCATTGCCTTCATCCCGGTTATTACGAGCCTTCAATGAACTGAATATTTATTTTAATTTTCCTTCAAATATACTTTGCAACTATGTTGCAAATAACTATATTAGCATTGTTGCAACCGGGGATAAGCCAAAAACCCGTTATCACAGTGGCATTATACTTCATGAATTTTGATGAACCATTGTGGCTCGTCCAGGATGTTTCATGAACATTAAAACAAATTATAATCTTATGAAAAATCAATCAGAAAAAATCAAGTTAAATCTTGAAGATCTTCAATTAGAAAGTTTTGTAACAAGTATTGACAGTGAAGTTGCCATGCGTTTATCAGGCGGTTTGGGTAATGTATCAGAACCAACCCATACTGAGCCAACAGATGACCACCATACACCTGCCATTAAGTGTACTACAGTTATTTGCTAGTTTAAGTTAATTTAGTACAAAGAGTTCAAAAAAGAGGGCCGGCTTCCGGTCCTCTTTTATACTTCTTCTTTTAAGCCGATCATTCCACTAATGATCAATGATCTCATTTGTAATAAAATCCTCTCCCGCAATACGGTAGTTTCCGGCTTCAGCTTCGCATTCCCCGAAAAGTTTTCTAAAATTAAGCTGATCAGTTCTTGTCCGGTCACAGCCTGTTCAGCAAGACCACTCAGAATCAACGAACTCAACTGACCTATGTAGATAGCTTTCACCCCATGTTCATCAGACATAAATAATGCGGCCTGATAAGTTTCCGGTAATCCCATCACATTTTTAAGTTTAGTACTCAGCGGATAAAAACCGACATGGTCATTTAATTTGAAAGATAAGTTGCACAATTCTTCAGCAGTTACTAAAGACAATTGCTTCGCCTGATCCTGTATAAATTCATTCTTCTTTTTATAGCATAAATAACCTTTATGTAACTTCCACCTGATGGCCAGCTGATGTTCAAAATCAAATAATGCCGTAATTCCTGACTCTTCAAGTGCTGGTAAACTTCTTATTCTTTGATAAAGCCATTCCTCAAACCCATTAAAATCTTCAGCTTGCATTTTAAGCATAGAGCCAGGCTCAAACTGTTCCAGAAGATAAATTGTTTTAGCATAATAGGTAGAGAAAATCCGCTGTTTGACCGCAAACTGACTATAACTGGTTATAACTGGCGGCAGTTTTTTATTCGGAGGCAAAACGGGGTAAACCACGCTGTCCATTTCTTTATTCAGCAATTGTATTAAGATATAACCAACCCCAGATTTGCCAGATAGCAAACCATAATCAAACTGATTAGCAGAAATATAAGTATTGTAGCTCCGTTTGCGCGCATACTGAACACCAGCCTGATCAACTACTGATAAAATTGATTCGGCATAATTCTTCTGCAACAGGCCGGCAAACCTGGATAAAAAAGGCAGCATTCCCATATACCCACTGCAGAGCGTAAAATCGGTACGGTGCATCTTTTCAAGATCCTTTAAACATCTTTTCATCACCAACTGACACTGCTGCAAATAAATTTCCTTCCCCGTTAGTTCATAAGCCATTAATCTGGCAAGCCCAATTCCACCAGCACCATGTGCCCAGGAATTTACCTTATTCATTTCCGGTATAAACACATTCAGCTCCCAGCGGTGTGCATCCGGCAAATTCAGCCTGAATTTACCCAATCTCAGGTCCAGCCAATTTCCAGTAACAGGATCAAAATATTGCATTTCATAAGCCAGTACTTGTTCAGCAAGATAAATCAAGCCATCATGCTTAAAATAATTGCCTACCTGCATTAAAACACAAGCAATCCCTGATGCCCCATGAGAGAATCCAGCCAAACTATCAAAAGAAGACTTCGATTGGTTATAATCCCATTTCAGCCCTGCTTCGGAAATCCTTGCCTCGTTGATCACCCGATCAATTAACTGATGAACAATTGCCAGCAGTTTTTTAGTCCTTAAATGATGATAAAGTAAAGTGATTACGAATAAACTTCCACAATAACCGCTTAACAAGTCAGCTTTAGCCGTATTATTGACAATATTTTCCTGATTATCCAGCAATAAATACGAGGCACGCCGCAGATATTTCTCCTCATTAGTATGCGCATATAATTTAATACAAACATAAATCACCCCCGTTATGCCCGTATAAAAACCAAAAGAACGTGGCTTTAATACAGCTTCCTCCTTCAGCACTTTATGCATAATATCTTCTGCCATTTTTAAATCTTTCGGCTCACCAGAAAGTTCAAAAAGACCGATATAGAATAAAGCAATACCACTATTTCCGTTAAAAATATCAAATGTCGTTTGAAAAGAGAACTTGTCAATAGTCTCATAAAAAGGACTCTGCCAATATACACCAGTTTCATCTCTTCTGGAGGAAGCCAGTAAATCACTTTTGAGCTGTGCTAATTGCTTTTGAATTCTTCGAGTTTGCAGTTGGGTAAACAGAGGCATATATTTTTGAATTAAGAATTGGCTATAAAATCAAGGCATTGGCGTGTACAATACATTCCATAGGCTTCTTCATGATTACTTATCCCCAGGCGATTGTTATTCATATGCATCAGACTCGTCATGATTTCAATGAATTTGGTTTCCTTAAAATCTGCCTGCTGATAATTTTGCAGGATCATGATATTTGTCTTTAGCAAATCTTGTACTTTTTGATTTGCCGTCCCAGTAGTCAGTTCTTCCCAAAAGACTTTTGAAGCCGGTAAAATAACCGCTTTTGTCCGGTCAAACGAAGTCTCAAATTCTTTTACCCAAAATATTTTCTGAGCTTCGATATCCGCTCCCGAAATATACAAACGAGGCAGCCATCCATCAATAAAAAAATCACAAACTGCAATCAGCCTGGGAATTTCCCAACCAGTGGCCAGCAATAAAATCAGGTGTAACCGCAAAGCTTGTATTAAAGCAGAAGTTCCCGGTTTTTTGGTACAGATCCAGTCCAGAATAAAAATTGAAGACTTAAAAAAATGCTGTTCGGCCCAGCTCAAACTTTGCTGATTTCCATAACGTATGATTTCGGGCTCATAAACAGAAAACTGTATCGCGTGGTCAGCAGCTAAAGGCTGAGAAACAGGCTGATTCAAAGAATCTTTTAATTTCCTGACAGCCGGGTACTGACTAAAAAAATCATTTGTTTTTTGTTCCAATGCTTTAGCTAAAACCTGGTGTAAAGCATACTCAACATTGATCCTGAGCCTGATATGACTTCCATTTTCCCAGTAACGAATAAAGAAGTATTGCGCATCCGTCTGCTCATCAGGGAAGAATTCCCGGATAAATGGCGCGACTAATTCCCGCAACATCAAATCCAGATCTCCGGGATAAAACAGGTAAGCGGCAAACCATTGATACTGAACAGCTTTATCTTTCCTTTCCATCATTCATATTTATACCATTGCAACAAATATTCTTTAACTGGCTCAACGTAACCTGCTTGGTCTGTAGCCGCATTAGTCAAAGGCAGCATTTCTTCCACGATCACATGAGTCCCTGCCCTGGCCAGTAAACGCTTAAACATTTCAACTAATAAAGGCTGTTCAAAAGATATAAACTGAGGTTTATAATCATCACTAAGTCCTTCCTTTTTGCCATTTGGCTGAGCAGCTGGTTTAATGACAAAAGATCTTTTTCTCAGAAATAAAAAGAAGGTTACAGGGATTCCGTGCTGAGCCCTCCAGGTATTGATCCTGATAAAATAAGCATAAGCATTTTCTCCTGCCTGCTGCACAGGTATCGACGCTGTTTTTATACGCCAGGTCCTTCTCCTGAGAATAACTGAATTTTCGTAGGTAATTCTTGGCAGAGACTCAATTTCCTGTTCTTGCTCCTCAACATCCAGATAACAGGCGTCCACCAGGTTAATAAATGGCTGTAAAGAAAGCTTGGTGTCCTGGTTAAAATGAGCCAGAAGCTGGTACAGGTTGGAACGGTTATAAAAAGATTCCAGACATAAATCATAGGTAAAAACCTGCTCCTGCTGATAGTTTAGCTTTAAAGCACTTGTCTGCTGTTCAAAACTTACTGTTAACCCATCTACGGGAAGCTGTTGTTTTTCCGGATAACTTTTATTTCCACCGGGCAAAGCAAGTTCGCGAGTAAGTAAAGAAGGATGAATATTCGCATTAAAACTTGAAGCATCATTGAGCTCTACTTTGAGCACTTCAGGATGAAGCTGTGTATTATATTTGACAAAATCTGTAGTCATATCGGGTGTAAATAAGGGCAAAAAGCGGCCACTTACCTTCCCCATTCCCGGCAGCACAGTATTGATCACTCCAAAAAAACATTCCTTATGTTCCGCTTCCTGCTGTAATTTCCCTTTATAAAATTGAACGAAAAGCCCCCTTGAATACTGAACTGCTGCAACAGGAGCTTCTGTTGATAAGGCTTCAGGAAAAAAATCATTTCCCAGGTTCAGGATATTTGGTTTATGCTGGGTAATCAAGGCTAGTTTTTCACTGATCGTTTTCTCCCATTCACTGGGATCAGGTATAGCCGGCCCTAGCTTTGCCGATTTCTCCTTTTCAGGTTTTTTAACATAAAAATAATAAGCCTGGTAAAAATCAATTACCTTAACCTGTGCCTGAGCAGGATAATGTTCCAGAAAGAAACTGCTCATTTTTTCGCGCTCAGTTTTTAGTAAATCAAGCGGAAGCAAGTGATTTAAAAGCTGATCGGCCTTTGCCGCAAAATCCTGAAGACAGCCATCTTCCAGAATTTCCAGTTCAGGCGTATAACAATCTTCATAAAATAGTTGTCTGCCAGAGAAATGATGTGGTATAAAATTCTGAGTTTCAAAAACCCCGTTGACAGCTTGTTTTTTTGACTGGTCATCTACTTCTTTTGTCGTATCCCTGCTTAACGGCAAACCTGCCTCGGCCTGTAATTTCTGAAAAACAGCTGCTACAGTTTTTTCTGCATAAGCCAGGATCAATTTTCGTTTTGCAGTATCTCCCTTCGCATAAGCCAGTTGATATTGCTGTAACTGCTTAAACAGATAAATGATTTGAAGAACAGCCGGTTCGCTACTCTCCAATTTGGTAAAGAAATTCAATAATTTTAGACTCCATTGCGGATCAATTCCAGAAGTTTCCATGCCAACTTCCAGTAAACCCGCAGCAACCAGTTTAAGAAGATAGTTTTTAATTGACGTATAATTGGCTTCCTCCACAGCATAAGCCATATAATTTGCCAATTCTTTAATATTTATTGATTCCTGAGCCGAATTAAAATAATTGAAAACAAGTAATTGTAAACCCGAAGCCGGTAATAGCTGAAAAGATTCAATATTATTAAAATTAACCAGGAATTGGATTTTACCGGCCTTGATAGTAGCCGTTTTATTAAGTTTTACAGTCAGCAATTCATTCACCCCCGGATGATGGATCAGGATAGATTTCAGGTATTCAAATAATGCATTGTTAAGCCGGAGACTATTTTTAACAGCTTTAGCCATGGGCGAAGGGATTACAGCCCCGTTATCCGCTAACTGCATGATCCCGGTATAGGTAAAAGTGCTGAATGGCGAAGTCTTAAAACACATCCTGGTTAAGTAACGCAGCAAACTGAACTCTATTCGCAATTCCTTTTGCCGGAAGGAAGCTGGTTCTTTTTGCAAATAGCCGGGTAATTGCTCCAGTAAAACCGGACTTGACAAAAGCAGTCCGTTTTGCAAATGCGGATCCATAGCCAGTTCCTGAAGTTTCTTACTTTGCTCCATCAGCAGTTGCTGATAATTCAAAGTATTGGTCTGATGGAAAGTTTCCATATTCTGGCTTACCTGTAGGTAGTTATGAAAGTCCAACGTCAGGTCTGCTGGAAACAGGCCCAGCAACTCCTCCAGTTTTTGCGGATTTACTTTTTTATCATTAAAAACCTGCCTCTTAAGATTAATCAGCTGCTGCCGGAGCAAATCATCGGTCTGAAGCGTAATCAGCTCAAATAGTCCATCACAAATCAATGCTTTAAGCTTTGTTTTTGCCGCTTTCATCTGGTGATCTTTTTGCAGTATCCCCTTCGATCCTTTGAGTTTAAACGAATCAAAAACCTGATAATTCATCCCTGCATATCTTACTAAAGAGTGTGGAAATATCTCAATGCTCATGTGTTAGTTGTTTAGGTTATTTACTTAGCTCCAGTTGATTTTTGATGAGTTGGTAATAATTCCCTTTCCTGGCAATCAACTCCTGATGTGTTCCTTTTTCCACCAGCTCCCCCTGATGCAATACAACGATCTGATCCGCATTTTTTACGGTACTCAACCGATGCGCAACAATCAGCACTGTTTTCCCGGTAAAGAAATTATTCAGGTTGTTGACGATGGACAACTCATTATGTGCATCCAGCGAATTCGTTGCTTCATCCAGGAATATATAGGCCGGATTTCTATAGATCAGCCTGGCAATTAAGAGCCTTTGTTTTTGTCCCTCACTCAAGCCATATCCATCTTTGCCAACTACCGTATCATAGCCAAATGGCATGGCCATAAAGAAATCATGCATATTGGCCAGTTTGGAAACTTCATAAAGACGTTCTTTATCCTTGACCACTGAGCCAGCAAAAATATTATTCGCGATAGTGTCCATGAAAACATAACCATCCTGCATCACTACGCCGCAAGCGGCTCTCCACTGTTTAGCATGTACCTGATCCACGGAAAGATTACCAATCGTAACCGAGCCTTTGCTCACCTGGTAAAACTTCAATAACAGTTTAATTAAAGTAGTCTTGCCGCTTCCGCTCATCCCTACGATAGCCGTAACTTTACCCGCAGGAATCAACAGATCCAGATTTTTTAAGACGAATGGTGCATGGCTGTTTCCATATTGAAAACTCACCTGTTTCAGTTCGATATTTTCAGGAGCGCTGGTCATATCCCGGTAGCCGACTTCAAAATCTTCTTCCGCTTCCTGATGCACTTCTGCCATCCGCTGTAAACTAAACTTTGTATTCTGAGAGACCCGCGCAAACTCAACGAGCTGTGTAATAGGCGTGTTAAGTTGACCACAGATATAAGTAATGGCCAGCATCCCGCCCAGGGTAACCTGATCATTGATCACCAGCATCGCTGCCGCATAAGTAATCAACACATTTTTGACTTCATTAATGAAGTAACCAATCCCCTGCATCAACTGATCCAGTTGCAGCGCTTCCAGTTTAAGCCCATAAGACTGATCTTGCAAGCCTTCCCATAACTCCTGCTTTTCCTGTTCACTGCCTGTAAGTTTAATTTCCTGCATCGCATAAAAAATCTCCAGTAAAAGCTGCTGATTAGCAGAAAGGACTTTAAATTTCTTCTGGTCAATGACCTTTCTTTTTTGCTGGAAAGAATTAGACCAGGTCACACTGATTACTGCACCAATCAGGAAGATTAAAAAGATTTGCCAATTGTAATAACACAGTACCCCGCCCAATACGACCAGCGTAATTGCCGAAAGAATAAAACTAATCAGGGAATTCGTCAGAAATTCCTCGACCCGCTGGTTATCATTTACGCGTTGCATATTATCACCTGCTTGCCGGTTATCAAAAAATGAAAAAGGCAATTGCATCAGCTTGGCCAGAAACTCTTTCAATAAAACGATACTGGTCCTGGCGCCTAACCTGAAAAGCAACCTTGCACGGAGAAAGTCCATCAGCATCCTTCCGGAAAACAACATCAACTGTCCGATACAGATCAGAAAAAGCAAATTTGTATTTTTCCCCTGGATCCCTTTATCCACAATCAGCTGGGTTAAAAATGGAATAATCAGAGAGAAACCGCAGGCCAGCAAAAGGCTGATACCAACAGGGATTAAACTTTTACGGTGTAATTTGAGGTAAGGCATTAAAGACCATAAGGAAGCCGAATGATCAGCAATACTTTGTTTTTCCTGGAAAGCCGGCGTAGTTTCCAGCAATAAAGCCCTGCCAATAGTGCTGCCTTCTTTAATTTGCCAGGAGCGGATAAAATCTTCCTTTCGCACCTTAACTTTTCCACTAAGTGCGGGATCAGCCAGGTAGGCATATTTGCTGGTCATGCGGTATAAAACCACATAATGTTCCTTTTCCCAATGAAGAATACAAGGTAACCGGACCCTATTCAACAATTGTTCATAAGGGATTTCTGCTGCGAGTGTTTTGAAGCCCAGTAAACCTGCTGCTTCCAGCATACTCGTCATCGTAGTCCCCTGCTTACCTATACTGCAAAGCTTTCTGAAATAAGCAATTGGAAAAGTTTTCCCGTAATATGCCGAGATTATTTTAAGACAAACCGGTCCGCAATCCATTGCATCTGGTTGTTTATAAAACGGAAATTTCCTGCCAGAAGAGAAAAGTTGAAACATAGCTAAACGATTCTTAAATACAACACTGTTGCAAATATTATAAATATAATGCAACTTTGATGCAATTAATAATTAATAAATGTCTCCACTCCAATACACTCCTTTACGTACTCTAATCTGGAAAGAACTCAGGTTAGCTTTCCGCGATAAAATAATGAGCACATTGGCTATCATTATTTATACTTTGTTCATTGCAAGCGGGCTGTTAACTGTTTTGCAGTATCAAAACGATCAGCAAAGCCGGGAACTATCCAACAAAAAATTCCGTCAGCAGTGGGAAGCCCAACATAACAATCCACATGAGGCCGCACATTTCGGCACCTATCTTTTTAAACCTTTAAATCTTTTAAGTGCCTTTGATCCAGGACTTAATGATTATTCCGGAACTACTTATCGTGTAGAAGCCCATGTACAGCATGAGGTAGATTATAGCAATGCCGAACGTAATGACGCCTTGATGCGGTTCGGCCAGTTCACCCTCGCTTTGATTATGCAAATGCTGATTCCCTTGCTGCTGCTCTTTATCAGTTCTTCTGCACTGACTTATGAAAAAGAATCCGGCACTTTTAAAATGCTGATGGCCCAAGGGATAAAGCCTTCACAATTGGCTTGGGGAAAGGTTTGGTCAAATTATTTATTGGTGGTTTTCCTGGTCATGCCAATTTTTGTAGTCCTGTTTTTTGTGGTCCTTTGCTCCCCTTCTGGCATTGCTTTATTGGGCCGGTTCTTAATACTGCTTTGTGGTTACCTGCTTTTTTATTTGCTGGTCACCTTAACCGGAGTCATCGTATCTGCACTTAGCGGGACTTCAAGAACGGCAACACTTACTGTTTTAACAGTATGGCTATTCAGCAGTATCCTCTTTCCGAAAATAGCAGCTGGTCATGCAGCGGATCAATATCCTTTAATCTCCCGCGCAGCTTTCAATAATAACGTTAAACAAGGATTTTTAAAGGGGATTAACGGAGATGCACCTTATCACGAAAGGGCAGAGAAACACTATGCAGCTTTATTAAAAAAATACGGGGCAGACAGCGCAGCGCAGCTTCCGGTTAATGCTGACGGTTTAATGCTGCAATACAATGAAGATTACCAGAACAAGGTATTCGATCATTATTATACAGCGCTGGCAAACACGTTCAATCAGCAGCAGTCTTCTCTGAATTATGCAGGGCTGGCAGATCCCTTTATGAGTTTAAAGCGCCTTTCTATGGCGATGTCTGGTACCGATTTCTACCACCACCAAAGCTTCTTCCTGCAGGCAAAAGAATACCGCAATAACCTGATCCGCAAATTGAATCTTCAATTGGCCAGCCATCCTGTAAAACCGAATGAAAGTTACCAGGCAAGCCCCCGGTTTTTTCTGCAACTCAAAGATTTCAGTTATCAGGCGCCAACCTTGCTGGAAACCTTGTATTTACAACGATTGGCATTAGGTTCACTTTGCGCATGGATAGCGCTGCTTTCCATGGCTTTATACTTCATTACCAAACCTTCATTGCAATAAATATGCAGTTATTCCTTTTAATTTTCCGTTTCGAGTGGCGGCAATTCTTACGTCAGCCCGTTCAACTATTGTTACTGCTATTTTTCCTGTTGATGAGCGTATACAGCCTGTACAACGGCCAGAGTTTTGTACAAAAGCAATTAACCGGGCTGGATACGCTGACTAACAATCAGCAAGCGAATCTCCAGGAACTAATCAGCAGGTTTCATACAGATACCACTACTGCACAAGGAAAAATTCTGGCCCAGCAGGCAGGTTTGCCAAAGGTCGTGGAATTCAAAGCTCCACCTATTGCAACTAATCCGCCACAAGCATTGGCTGCGCTGGCTATTGGTCAGCGTGATTTACTTCCATATTTTGATATCATTAGCAGTAAACGTGATATTTTAACGCCACCCAATGCAGAAATCGCTAATCCGGAGAAACTGGCGTCGGGTAATTTCGATTTTTCTTTTGTGCTGATCTATTTGTTTCCACTCTTGATCATCATCCTGAGTTACGATCTTTTTTCCAGAGAAGCCGAGCAGCAAACTGACCGTCTGCTCGCTGTTCAAAGTGGCGCAATCAACCGGATTCTAAGGCATAAAATCCTTTTCCGGCTGCTATTAATCAGCCTGCTAACCAATATGCTCAGCATCATTGGTTTCTTTATCCACCCAGCTGCTGCTGCCCTGCATCTGCCTGATGTTCTTTTATGGATCCTGGTGACCAATACTTACCTGATATTTTGGTTCGCAGTCTGCTGGCTGATGATCATCCTTCGCAAATCTTCACAGCTCAATGCTTTGATATTAATCGGCATCTGGTTGCTGCTTACCTTGATCTTACCAGCGATCACCAACAAATTTGCAGGACTTAAATATCCGATGCCGCTGCGTACTGAACTCGTATCTAATCAGCGGCAAACGATGACCCATACCTGGGAAATGCCGATCCCGCAATTATTGAAGGAATTCTATCAAAACAATCCGCAATACCTTAGTCTGAAAACTGACGGAGATACTGCGCGCTATGGCAATAAAAGATTCGTGGCTTATTATGACCTGCTAGGCAGGCGGATGAACAAAAATGTGATGGAATATACTACTGCCGCTGCAAAGCATAATGCCTGGCTAAGTCAAATGGCCTGGCTTAATCCAGTAGCTCAAATGCAGGCGCTACTGAATGCAACTGCACAAACCGGACTCAGTGACTATCTGTATTATCAAAATCAAACCAGCCTATTTCAAAACCAGTGGGTAAAACTCATCAACGGTTATCTGTTGTCTAACAAGAAACTCAGCCTGATCGAAGTCCAGAACCTGCCTGCGTTTCATCCTGCAAAAGATCAAACCAGAACCTCTCGTATTCTGGTCAATACCTTATCTATCTGGCTGGCCATCTTACTGACCTTACTGATTGCCCGCCAGATTGCCAATCAGATTGCCTTCAAAAGAAAAAACAAGTCAACATACTAATTAACAACTCCACTAATTGCCACACCAAATGAAAAAAATCTTTTACTTATTTATCTTTAGTTTGAGCGTTCTGCCAAACTTGCTATATGCTCAACAACCAAAAAAGTTAACCGATACCACGGGTCAGCTCAATAAACTCGAACAGATTAACGTAACCAGTAAAAAAAAGGTCAGGATTAAAACCGATACGCTTTCCAATAGCTTAAAGCTTCAACAGCCGTTAATTCAGATCCCTCAGAACATCATCAGCATATCGACAGGTTTATTGCAACAACAAGGTGCACTGGAACTCAAAGATGCGGCGCGTAATGCCAGCGGTGTTTATTTCGGCTACAACAGTACCCCATTTGATAATTCTGCTGTCGCACAAATCCGCGGTTTCGCAGCGTATACTACACTGAATGGAATGTCACGCCGTTTTAGTTATGGCGCTTCTATTGACGATGATGCGCTGATAGAGAATGTAGAATTTGTTAAGGGCCCTGCCGGCTTCCTGAATTCTGTGGGTGAACCGGGCGGGTCCATTAATATCCTGACCAAAACTCCGGGGCATAAAATGTTAAATATCGTACAAACAGCAGGAAGTTTCAACCTGTACCGTATAGCCGCAGATATTGGTTCTGAGGTTCAGAAAAAAGGATTCTCTTACCGCTTTAATACGGCTTATCAGCATAAAGATTCTTACCTGAATGATCTCAAAACCAATAAATATGTGGTCGCCCCGGTTATACAGTATAATTTCAGTCCAAATACTTATGTGCTGGCAGAGTATGATTTTATCAGAGGCGAAGTTCAAAATGGTTCTGCAATTGTCAAAGTCCGCAGCGAACAAGACATTTTAAAAGGCCCGATCAGCACCAACTATAGCTCAGAGCGTAGTTTACCCACAAGTTATACACAAAATGAGACTGCAAGAATCTATGCGGTCCATAAATTCAATGATAACTGGCAGGTTACTTCACAATCTTCTTATTTATCATCACCTTATAAAAACTGGAATATGACTTCCAAAGGGAGTATGGTGAATTTTGATGCCAATGGAAATACGAAACGCAGAGCCAGCTTATCGATGGGTGCAGGCAAAACCTTCTCTACTCAACTATTTGCAAACGGTCAGCTTAAAACCGGAGGTATTCAACATCAATTGTTAATTGGGGCTGATTATACCAACAGCAGGGATTCTTTATCCCTGAATAACGGAAAGATAGAATCAGACTACAACAAATCCGGGACAATAAATACGGCAAGAGCAGAGACAGTCAATCAGATTACCAGGATTAACAGGACAAACAACAATACTTTTATAAAATCAGCTTTTATTTATGACAATATTCAATTGCAGAAAAAGCTTCTATTAACGCTTGGTGCAAGATATACCTGGTATAAGAACGACAAAGAAACAACGAATGCCAGAGGTGTCGTTAAAACCAATAATTATGATCAAAAAGCACTTTCCCCACGTGCTGCGTTAACTTACCTGGTTAATCCAGCTACGTCAATCTTCTTCTTGTATGACCAGTCTTTTGTCCCTCAAAGCTATCAGCGTGCGATTGTTGATCCCACAACAAAAGAAATAACCGGAACAGAAGCCATCGACCCTCAAAAAGGTAAGGATATGGAACTGGGCATTAAAAGAAACTGGTTCAACTCCCGCTTATACACAACTTTAAATGGGTTTCATACTTTAAAATCAAACGTTCCGGTAACAGATCTGATCAATGCCGGGTTTGTAAAACCTGCAGGCCAGGTCACAAGTAACGGAATTGAGGTTGATGTGATTGGAAACATCACTGATCAGCTTTCTATTTCCACGAACTACACCTATGTGAAATCAACCATCACTAAAGATGAGGATCCGGAATTACTGGGCAAAGAACTTCCGCAAACCCCGCAGCAGATCTTTAATACCTGGGTACAGTACAGTTTTCCATTGAGAAACAAAGCAAGTCTGAACCTGAGTTTAGGGCAGACCACGATGATCAAACGCAGTACTTCAGAGAAAAATCAGTATATCCCTGATTTTACTAAATATGATGCAGGACTGAGTTATGTGCAGGATAAATATTTCTTTCGCTTAATCGCAGATAACCTGACTGGTAAACGTTACATGTCATCTGGTGATTTGATTACGGGTTATCCTTATGACGGCCGTAATTTCTACTATATCGATGGTGATCCGTTTAATGTAAAAGTTTCTATAGGAATCAAGTTTTAAATTATAAACAGCATGTTACAAGCAATAGAACTGACTAAAAAATATGGGGATCAGGTAGCACTTAATGGCTTAAATCTGAACGTTGAACCTGGAGAAGTGTTTTGTTTATTAGGCCAGAACGGTGCAGGTAAAACCACAACGATTAATTTATTCTTAGGTTTTACAGGAGCTTCATCCGGAAAGGCACTGGTTAATGGGGTTTTGGTGAGCCCAGACCAGCCTGAGACTAAAAAATTTCTGGCCTATATCCCGGAGATTGTCATGCTGTATGCAAACCTGACCAGTTTAGAGAATCTTGATTTTTTTAGCCGGATAGCCGGATTCAACTATAAAAAAGAAGAACTGGAAAAGTATTTATTACAAGCAGGTTTACAGCCGGAAGCTTTCCATAAACGGGTTGGAAATTACAGTAAGGGGATGCGCCAGAAAGTAGGGATCGCCATTGCTGTTGCTAAAAATGCAGAAGTGATCTTAATGGATGAGCCAACCAGCGGGCTTGATCCAAAAGCAACCCATGAATTCAGTGAAATTGTCAAACAGCTTTCCAAGGATGGAAGAACTGTGTTTATGGCCACCCATGATATTTTTAATGCGGTAAATGTAGGGACAAGGATTGGAATTATGCGCCAGGGATCGCTCATTCACACGTTGAATGCAAAGGATATTTCTGCGAATGATTTGCAAAAGTTATACCTGGAAACGATATAAAAAGGAAGCCGGGCGGGAGGATAAAACCTCCTGCCCGGCTTTTATTTTTTTAGCTTCATCAATCCATAAAAAACGGCCGGATTCCGAAAAAAGCCATCGCATAAAAACTGATGGCTCTTCCGCGCATCGCCAGGTCTACCGTTGTTTGAATTAAGGTATTGCTGATTGTTAGTCTAACCTCAGCTTGAAAATCAGCGGCCAGTTTTTACCTGTTACATACAATAATTGATGTGTTTTGTCCCAGGCAATGCCATTCAGTACACTGTCTTCAGATTTAGGCGTATAATCAGGCGCATAATTTGACAACAGCCCGAAGCAATCAATAGTTCCAACCACCTTTCCGCTGGACACATCTACCTTTAATATTTTTGTAGTTTGCCATTGATTGATGTAAAGAAATCCATCTACATATTCCAGTTCATTCAGCTGATCTACTGTTCCTAAGTTATCAGTGACTTGTATTTGCCCGACAACAGCAAAGCTTTTTGGGTCAAGTTTATAGATAATAGAGCTTCCTACGCTCACGTAAAGGTTTTTACCATCATTAGTCATTCCCCAACCTTCCTGAGGCCACTTGAAAGTCCCTGTTGGTTTGGTCAGATCTTTCAGGTCATAGACATAAGCGATATGATTTTGATAAGTGAGCTGAAAAAGCTGATTGCCCAATATAGAAATCCCTTCCCCATAAATGCTTTTGTCTTTCAGTGGAAACTTTTTCTCCAACTGACCAGAGCTGGTATCTGAAACAGCAACATATGAATTCTCATAGGTTCCGGTCCCCTCGTAAATTTTCCCGCCATGAAGTTCAAATCCTTCAGTATAAGCAGCAGTATCATGTGGTAATGTACCAGCAACTTTATAAGTCAGATTTTTGGGAACCTGGGTTGAGGTAGCATCTGCAGCGGTAGCAACTGCTTTTGTTTCTTTGTTATTATTTTGACAGGAAGCAAGGGTAATAGCCAGCCCGAATGCCAGCACTTTATATTTGTTATACATGAAATTTGTTGTTTCTGAGATTTGAATCTGCAGGAAATATATAAATATTCTTAACAATAAAAGGCTGCCTCATTGGAGACAGCCTGATTTTATGAGGGTAAGAAACCTTATTCTTCTTCTTTTTTCGGAGCGATTCCCCGATCCGCATCTAAAGTATAAGCAGCTTCTGAAGATTTATCTGCTTGTTTTAAATTTTCAATTTCGGTAGCCAGGGTATCTGTTTCTGAGGGAGGAATAGCATCTATTCCATCAGATTGCACGTCTTGCTGACTTAATTGGTCATCTTCCTCTTCTTCGTTATTGTAGGGTGTATTATTTTCTGTAATAATCATAATTTCCAGGTTTTAGTGATAAAACAAAATAGTGATCAGCTTGTTTCAATTCTGCATATTTAGCAGGTAAAATTATGGTGAGCTGACAGAAGTGATGGATTGCTTAAGCTTTTTTAAAACTTTTCAACAGCGTTATCCCTGATATACCCGCAATGAGCGAGGCAATTAGGATACCGTATTTAGCCTGTTCAATGAATTCTGGTTGTTCGAATGCCAGGTTACTGATAAACAGTGACATTGTAAAACCTACCCCGGCCAGTAATGCAACGCCTGTAATATGTTTCCAGTTCGCCTGATCCGGTAATTGTGCCAGTCCTGTTTTCACCATTAACCAGGTGAACAAAAGTACCCCCACAAACTTACCTATGATCAAGCCCGATATCACCCCGATACTCACCGGATTCATCAAAGCAGAGAAGAAGTCTGCCCCTATAATTATACCTGCATTAGCGAGCGCGAAAAGCGGCATAATGATGAAAGCTACCCATGGATGCAAGGCGTACTCTATTTTCTGCAAAGGAGTTTCTGCTGCCAGTGTCAGGCTTTTCACTTGTTCAATGGTTCTATGTTGTTCTGAAGTGGTCAGCAAACCACTATTCGGGATCTCCTTTTCAAAATCATTTGATAACTTTCTCAGGTTTTCTGAGAAGCTATTTTCATTAATCTTAGTGACCGCAGGAATAGTAAATGCAACCAATACGCCCGCTATTGTGGCGTGGACTCCTGAAAGTAAAAATCCTATCCAAACTGCGATTCCTATTAAGAGATAAAAGGCCGTACTTCTGATTCCTAATTTATTACCCGCTATCAAGACCAGCAGAAAGACTGCTGCTATACCCAGCGGAACGAAATTTAAATCGCTGGTATAAAAAAATGCAATTACTAAAACAGCGCCCAGATCGTCTGCCACTGCCAGCGCAGATAGAAATACTTTCACTGAACCTGGAATATGTTTTCCAGCCATAGAAAGCAGCGCCAGTGCAAAAGCAATATCTGTAGCCATTGGAATACCCCAGCCATGTTCAGAAGCCAGTCCTTTGTTGAGCATAAAGAAAATTGCTGCAGGGACCAGCATTCCGCCCAAAGCTGCCATCATCGGTAAAGAAGCCTTCTTTAAAGTAGACAATTCGCCTTCCATGAACTCCCTTTTCAACTCTAATCCAATCACAAAGAAGAACAAGGCCATCAGCCCATCGTTAATCCAGATATGAAGTGGCTTGTTCAACACATAGTCATCAAAGCCAATAGAGAATTTAATATCCCACAAGTGATGATACGCTTCATGAAACGGTGAATTGGCCCATATAATGGCAACGATCACACTTAAAAACAGGACTATTCCGCCAGTATATTCAAGGTGAATGAATCTGCTTACCGGGGCAATAATTTTTTCAAAGGGTGATTTAGGTATTAATTCCATAGTTGTCTGATAAACTCAAAAATAAGATTAATAATCCTATTTTACACCACCAAAAGCGGCAAAACATGAGTTTTTATGCAGTATTTCTATGTTTTTGAAGCCCACTTTCCGAAGTAAATCTATCTGGTAATTGACCGAACGTGGTGTATCTTCATAGGCGATATAATCGAATACTTTTTCACGATATTCTTCCCCACCCAGTGTTTCCAGATAAGTGCCGTACTGGTCTTTAAATAGTTGGGTCACCGCTGGCGAGTCATGTGCAATCAGATCGGAGATCCAAATACTTCCGCCAGGTTTCAAACTCTGATATAATTTGCTAAAAACCAATTCCCAATCTGCATCCCCGCGAAGATGATGTAAAACTGCGGCAGCAAGGATAATATCAAAATGTGCAGCTGGCAATTCAAGCTCACGCATATCTGATTGTATGGTCGTTACTGTCCCGGTGGTTTGAGCAGTGACTCTTTCTTTCGCCCTTTCCAGCATAGGTAAGCTCAAATCATTGAGCGTACAATTTAAATTGGCTGTTTTACTCAGCATCTTTAAAGTATAATTACCCGCGCCACAGCCCACGTCAAGCAGTTCCGTTGCGGCAGGGTTTATATAATGTGCTGCTGCGGTACACAGCTCCATTGTTAATGGTGCGTCTATGGTAGTCAGCTGCCCGGTATCCAGGTTAGCAAACCTTTCTACATCCTGGTCAAATCTTGTCCTGATTTCTTCTGTTGTTGCGCTTTTGGAATAATCTGTCTTCATCTTATTTGTTATGCTTTACACCATTTTACTTTATGCTTTACGCCATTTTACTTTCTATGTTTCACTTCATCGTTTACTTCAAGCCAGTGTCCGTCAGGATCCTGGAAATAGATTTGCTTCACGCCATCTACCCTGATGGTCGGTTCTTTAGCTGTCCCCGGCCAATTGGCATAGTCAATTTTCTCCTGATCCAGCAACTGGATAAAATCAGGGATTGAACTTACGCTAAAACACAAGTGCTCATTTTTATCATGAACAGTGGTTTGTTTTGCACCGAGTATCAAATGCATTTGTCCGGCCGCACCCAACGTAAACCATATATGTTTACCGTCTTTAAAGGGTTCCTGAATTTGCTGGAGGTGCAATAGTTTTTCATAAAATGCTGTACTTTTTGTAAGATCCGTCACATAAACGGCAATGTGATTGAGTACTGCAGGTTCTTTTGTGGCAGATGTTTGTGCAAATGATTGACTTACAGCGCCTGCAAATAAGCAAAGCGCAAGCAAAAAAACAGGAGGTTTCATGTGGAGTGGTTAGGTTAAAAGGGGGTTGAAATAAGAAAGGCCGGGCATTGTTCAGTCTACCCGGCCCCGTGTCATCAATTCATATGAACTGGTGGTGTCATAAGGACAATACAAATATAAAATATCTTTAGAATTAAACAATAAATAAAAATGTTAATTACTTAAATTTCAGCTAACTATAATTAATAAAAAGACATAAAGGTGTTTTATTCTCCTTTAGCAAAAATGTTTTTGCAAGACCATTTACAAGTTATTTAACTTAAAGTCTGACCTTATCCTTCTCTTTTTATGTAGGTTTTATTCCCATTTTTATTGATATAATATTTTCCACCGCGAGGGCCAGTAAGGATTTCTTCACCATTTGGTCCCGAAATACTTCTGTCAACTGTCGGTTTATAATCTTTTGCAGCTGGTGCAGCAGTAACTTTAGGAGCTCTGGTTGATTTCGTTACCGTGGTTTTTGTCTCTTGCACAGGAGCAGCCGCGGGCGCAGCTGAATTTGTATAGCGCTTATCTGGTGTACCATCTTTTTTAAGTCTGACATTTCCAGATGAAGCTGGTGCTGCCGGAACTGGTTTTGTAGTGGTGGTAACCCTGGTTACTTTACTTGCTTTTTCTTTTTGTACTGTTTTATCAGGGGGAGATACTTTAGTAGTTGTGGTCGTCGTATAGCGCTTATCTGGCGTACCATCTTTCTTTAATTTTGTAGTTGTTGTTGATTTTGCGGGTGTATAGCGCTTATCTGGCGTACCATCTTTTTTTACCTTAACTGTTGCAGGTGCAGCGGTTTGTGCCATTGTTAAGCTTACCCATAAACTTAATATAGCCACTAGCGAAAGTAATTTTTTCATAAGATCCTCATTTAATAAATTGATTTATATACAATGTAAGAAATTGCCTATGTATTACACAAATAAATGCTAATAACTGAATTTACTGATACTCAGGACAAAGAGTCACGCCAGCGTATAGCAGCTGCAAACTGGCTAAAGCTGCTTGGCGAATAGATCCAGGCCAGATATTGGACTCCGGCTTCTTTTAACGCCGGTAAACATACTATGGAAACCCAGTCAGATGCTTCTGACCAGTTTCCCCTCACCTCGGTATTGTCATTTCATCAGCGGTATATCAAACGATATAATAGATACGCTGAATACAGATAAAAAATTAATCTACTCAAAGAATTGATGAATTGATTACCTAAAACCGGTCAGGCTACAATGATGCTGAAGGTTGCTCGATATTTATTTCCCAGGTTTGTTCGGGAGCATTGAATTCAGTGCTTCTTAACTGCCTTCTTCTGGTAACGATATCATTTACGTTTACAAAACCATCAAAAGGGACGTAGCTGTATTCATCCTGATTTTGTAGTAACTCCTCAGAGTTTTGAGTGGGTTGAGGTTGCATGGGTTAATAATAATTTTGCTATAGAATTTAAATATAAATATAGAATAATTATTAACCAATCACCTAAAGATGAATTAAATAAGTAAAAAATAATTAAAATAAAAAGATATGGCCCCGGGAACCATACCGAGGCCGCTATCTACTTAAATCTGACTTTTGAAAAAATTTGAAGATTGTTCTTTCAGGTGAACTGCTCTTATGCTTATAAACACCTTTACAAGTGTATCCTTTCTTTTCTCTGATGGTGATCTTTTAATAGTTTAACTGCCGTTTTAAGTTTAGAAATATCTTTCATCACTATAGTGGCTTGTTTGAGATCTTTTCTCATCAGGTCTTCTTTTTTCAGAAATGCTGACTTATTTCTGATTTCATTTTCGAGTACGGTAATTGCTACTTCCATAATTTGTAAGTAAATACTATCAATAATATTAATGGTGAATTAGACATCACCTGTGTATTTAACGCAGTCCTGCTTTAAATCGCATACTATGCGGTTTTGCTTTTACAGAAACCGGCAGCCAGGTAGCCTGTTTAATACCAGTTATTTTATATTTCAACATTTAGATCTATTTAAATCTATTAATATGTTAACACATATATATATAATTAGTTTTATCTAATTAAACAGTGTAAGTAATATTTATTTACTTTTGTGCCGGAGAAGCTATAAAATGAAGAAAACCTATTCTGAGGAAAACTATCTGAAAACGATTTATCACATCAGTAAAAGTGAAAACAAGGTCAGTCTTAAGGCCATAGCTGATGCGCTGGAAAACAATCCTGCTTCAGTAATTGATATGCTGAGAAAATTAAAAGAGAAAGAATTAATTACTTATGATAAAACTCAGGGGGCAATTCTAACTGTTGCCGGAGAAACTGTTGCGCTTGATATTATCCGTAAACATAGATTATGGGAAGTCTTTTTAGTAGAAAAACTAAATTACGACTGGCACGAGGTTCATCACATCGCAGAACAGCTAGAGCATATTCATGACGAACAACTGGCAAAAAAACTGGATGACTTTTTAGGAAATCCAGCATTTGACCCGCATGGAGATCCTATTCCTGCTTCCAATGGCAAAATGCCAATCTATGCAAACAAACGTCTGAGCGAATTGGAAATTAACCAGGCAGGTAAAGTGGGCAGCGTAAGAGATACCTCTACCCCATTTTTAAAATACCTGAAACAGCTCAACTTAGGCCTGGGCTCGAAAATAGAAGTGGTGGATAAATTAGATTTCGATCAGTCTATGGTAATTGTTATTGATGGCAGTGCCCCAAAAACAGTATCCAGCAAGATGACTGACAATATCCTGCTGATTATTGATTAACAAAAATGATAAATTGATCAGAAGATTTATAAAATGAATCTCCTGATCAATTTAATATTACTTTTCTCTTATTACTTTTTTTCTCTTATCGCTTTAAATTCAGAACCATCCTTCCATTTCGGATAGGTTGTTTCATTGCTTAAGCGATAGCCCATATCAAATAATAAACGCGCATCTTCTACCATTCCACTTCTGTCTGTAATCGCATCAAAGCTATCACCAGGTGCATGGTAACGTGATTTCGTATATTCAGCCACCTGTTTTAGTCCCCATGCTCTTCCATGCTGCAGGTTATCCACTCCCGAGCCTGTAAATAAGGACGGAATTCCCACTTTCGCAAAGTTAAAATGGTCAGAACGGTAATACAGGCCAGACGAAGGAACAGGATCTTTTACAATCACTCTGCCTTGTTTCTTCGCGGACACTTCTGCATAGTCTTCTAAATCTGATTGACCATAACCATAAACAACGATGTCCTTTGTTTTCCCGGCAATCCCCATCATATCCATATTGATATCAGCAACCGTCTGGCTAACCGGATAAACCGGATGTTTAGCATAATACGCTGAGCCTATTAAACCTTGTTCTTCTCCGGTAAAAGAGACAAATACAATAGAACGTTCAGGTTTGTGCGCTGACTTTTGAAAAGCTGACGCAATTTCCAGTAAAGCCGCCACACCTGTGGCATTATCAACCGCTCCGTTATAAATAGAATCACCATTCACTTTCTCGCCAATACCTAAATGATCCCAGTGTGCAGAATAAATGATATTTTCTTTTGGTCTTTTGGTACCGGGAATGATAGCCACTACATTATTTGATATCGATTTTTTAATCGTATTCTTAATCGTCAATGAAGTACTCAATTTCAAGTCTACCGCTGTGAAACCTGGTTTACCTGCTGCTTTAAAGATAGCTTCGGACTGACCACCAAGCTTCAGTAAAGATTTGGCAATGTCCATGCTGATCCATCCTTCTACGATAGCCCTCGACCTATTGTTATCTTTTTCTTCTGCCTGCAACTTGGATTTTGACCAGCCACTACGCACTACAGACCACGGATAAGCCGCTGGTTCAGTATCATGGATAATCAATATACCAGCCGCTCCCTGACGGGCAGCTTCTTCAAATTTATAAGTCCAGCGACCATAATAAGTCATATTTTTTCCTCTGAATTGCGTTGAATCTGCAAATCCAGGATCATTGATCAGCACGACTACAGTTTTCCCTTTCACATCCAGGCCTGCGTAATCGTTCCACTTATATTCAGGGGCAACAATTCCATAACCTGCAAATACAAGATTTGAATTCGTCAGTTTCACTTCTGGCTGTACCCTTTTGGTTGCGGCAACAAAACCAGTCAGGTAACCTGCTGTTACCTCGCCACCTGCTCCCTTGAATACCATTTTACTTTCAGGAGCAGATTTAAGCTCTACCATCGGTACTTCCTGAAAATAACTATCCCCGTTTCCAGGTTTAAGTCCAAGCAAACTGAATTGTTCTTTCAGGTAATTGATAGCTTTCGTTTCTCCGGCAGTGAACGGTTTACGCCCTTGAAATTCATCCGAAGCTAAAACACGAATATGGCTGGCAAAACTGGAATCATTAATCATTTTAATGGCTACAGAATCTGGAGAGGCTGCTGTCTGGCTATTTTCACCTGATTTACAGGCAGCAAAGCAGGAACCGGCAACGGCTAAATAAAGGATAGTTTTCTTCATGCTGACAAATTTTGCTCAATTTATTACAAATAATCAAAATAGCAGCAAGCCATCCTGCATTATTCAGACCAGGGTGAGCATAAAATACAGTCACAAAAGTTCTTCCGCTGGAAGTTCGGAACCATATAAGCACATACATCTGCTTTAATATTCCCAAAAGTAGTGTCTGTTTTATGTTCAAAACCAGAGAAGAAAACCGGAATGATTTTCTTTTTGAAGTCTGTTCTTGGAAAGACCGAAATGATCTCTTCTCTATGTGCTGTACTTAATTGTTCATATCCCTCACCCATCACATCTAAACCAACACCAGAATACATTAAAGCAACTTCAGGTTCTTTGTATTCAGCAATGCCAATAGTGGTATGAAAAGCAATGGTATCCCAAACCAATTGTAAAGAATCTTTCGGTAAACCATGACCTTTAAGGAAATCGCGTGCTGCATTCGCACCGTCTACCTCAAAACGCTTATCTGCACTTGAATATTTTTTAGTCAAGCCCAGATCATGAAAAACGGAGCTCACATATAATAGCTCAGGGTTATAAACAAATTTTTCCCTGTTTCCTTTTAAAGCGGAAAAAAGAAAGACTCTTAAGGAATGGTTGTAGATAAATTCAGTACCATATTCACGAAGTAATTCGGTAGCCTGAGTTGCAATTTTACTGTCGGGAATTACAATTCCGGCAACAGATTTTGGTGGAGTAACTGTCATAAATGCTATTTTTTATACCTCCAAAATTAAGGGCTTCCGCAGCGGTATAAAATGTCAGAATGCGTAAATCACATGCCAAAACCGGTCACTTGTTTCCGGTACCTTTCCGGTGGGAAAGAAGTGTTTTTCTTAAAAAAGTGACTAAACTGGTAAGGGTTGGAGAAATTCAGCATTGCAGCTATTTCCTTAATTGAGCTGGAACTGAATTGCAAAAATCGCTTTGCTTCTACCACCAATTGCAACTGAATAATTTCTTTTGCTCCTTTATCAGCATGTTTCCTGCACAAAGCAGTCAGTTTTCTGTTGGAAATATTGAGTTTATCAGCAAAGAAAGCCACATCATGTGATACTTTATAATCAGTGGCTAGGAACGCTATAAATTGCTGGTAAATTTTATGGTCGTTCTGATCGGTAATCTTCGCCAGCAACGCATGCAGGTTAGCGATCTTAATCATCAGAATTTTAAGAAATGCAGCAAGAACATCTCCTTTATTGGTATAATCTGCTGATTCAAATTCCACCAGAATAGCATTAAATAAACTGGAAAGATCTGCAGCTTCTTCTTTTTGCAGTTGCAGAAATTGATGTGCTGAGGCCTCATTGAATAAAGTGGCCTTACAATTATTTGCGCTAACCGGTGTTCTCTCCCAGAAACAATCTCCAAAACAAAGGCTATATGCTGCTAACCCCTGGTTAGCCTGAAAAGAATAAACTTGATTTTTAGCAATCAAAATCAGGCTGTTGGCAGAAATGGGATAATCTTCTCCGTCAATCTTTATTTTGCCTTTTCCCTTTTTAAAAAAAAGAAACTGATTGAAACTAATCTTATAATCCTGATTCAGCTCAAAAGATTCTGCAATTAAATAAGCAGTCGAAAAGGAATCCGCTAAAGAAATATCAATATCTTTTGTAATTACAGTTGAATTTGTCATCTCTATCGCCCTCAAATAACTTTATTTATTTAACTGATAAAATGCAATCGCATTTCCTCCAAAAAAAAGCTGCTGTTCTAGGGTAGAAAAAGAATTAAAATACGATTTCATTAGTTCCAGCACCATTTTATAATTTCCTGCAGCTAAACATACCGGCCAATCCGACCCATACATGATCCTGTCTTTACCAAAAGCATTTACTACTACATCAAGGTAAGGAATAAAGTCTTCCTTTGTCCATGCTTTCAGGTCTGCTTCTGTGACCAGACCAGAAATTTTACAGGAAACATTCTCCTGCAAAGCAACCAATTCTATATCCTTTTTCCAATTCCTGATATCTTTTTCTTTGATGCCTGGTTTTGCGATATGATCAATTACAAAACGCTGATCCGGAAAACGGGCTACAAATGCAGGAATAAATGGCAACTGATCCTGATGAATCAGAATATCATAAGTAAATCCATAGGGTGCCAATAAAGCAATTCCATCCTGAAAAGATTTTTCCAGACAAAGATCGCGTTGTGTTTCCCCCTGCAGAATATGTCTGAAGCCTTTCAGTTTCTTAAACTGACTATAATATTCAAGTTTTGTTTGCAGATCTGCTGCCTGAAAATCTACCCACCCAACGACCCCTTTGATAAAATCATGCGAGGCAGCTAACTGCAGCAAAAATTCCGTTTCTTCAACTGACTGATCTGCCTGAACAGCGATACATCCGTCTATGTCATTTTCCTGAAGTACACCAACAAGATGCTCAGGTAAAAAGTCACGGCGGATCACAGCCATTTCATCACTGATCCAGCCCTGTCTCAGAGTATCATATTTCCAGAAATGCTGGTGTGCATCAATCTTCATTCCCGCTAATTTTAAGGTGTAGTGGTTCGGTTTTAGGGTACAGTGATCAAATTCTAATAACAGTGATCAAATTTCAATATAGTATTCAGATTTTAATTACAGTATTCAGACTTTAATGTGCGGTGCTCAACTTGATTTTCTTTACCTTAAGGTTAGTCAGTGCAAAATAGAAAACAACAGCAAAACACGCAGCTGGTACAATATAAGCAGTTTGGATATTGGTCATATCTGATACTTTACCCATAATCACAGGAAATACTGCCCCACCGACAATAGCCATAATAACCAGAGAAGAACCTTCTTTCATTCTGGAACCAAGCCCGCGGATACTCAGTGAAAAGATAGTAGGGAACATAATAGACATAAAAAACTCCACACCCAATAAACAATATACCGCCGTCATACCCGTAGTGGTTACCGCAGCAAAGATCAATACAATGTTAATGACACTATAAATTGCCAGCAGTTTAGAAGGAGAAATATACTGCATTAAGAAAGTCCCTATAAACCGGCCGGCCATAAATCCAAGTAATGCTCCCGAAAGATACATTGCTGCAGATTTCTCCAAAATGCCGGCTACTTGTGAGGAGAACCGGATAAAAAAGCTTGCTACACAGACCTGTGCTCCTACATAGAAAAACTGGGCAGTTACCCCAAGCATCAGATTTTTTTCCTTTAATAAAGATCCTTCACTGGCAGAATCTCCCTCACGGTCTTCAATTTCGGGCAAGGGGGTCCTGATCAGAAAAATAGCGACCAGTAAGACCACGGCCCCAATAATTAAAAAAGGTATTTTAACAGAAGAGGCTTCATGGTTTAAATAAATATTCAGCTGTTCCGGACTCATTGCAGCTTCTTTCTTTGCATCCAGCGTTTGCCCCGAGAGAATAAACATTCCTCCTAGAAAAGGCGCCAGCGTAGAAGCAAGTCCATTGAAAGATTGTGCGAAGTTTAAGCGCTGGGTTGCTCCTTTTTCATCTCCCAGTACTGTAATATATGGATTGGCAGCGGTTTCCAGGAAAGCGAGCCCACTGGCTATAATGAATAGTGCAATTAAAAAGAAGATATAAGACCTGGTTATTGCTGCGGGATAAAAAAGAAAAGCCCCGGTAGCAAATAGCAATAATCCCAATACAATCCCACCTTTATAGCCAAACCTTTTCATGAATTTGCCGGCGGGAATAGCCAGCAGGAAATAAGCGATATAAGAAGCAGAGTCTATAAATGCAGATTGTGTGTCAGAAAGCTGGCACGCTTTCTTTAAATGAGGAATAAGGATAGGATTTAAATTGAGTGCAAAGCCCCACAAAAAAAACAGGGAGATGATCAGCACTACAGCAAATTGATTCTTTCTCATTCTTATCGTTTTATACGTTTTTGGTTTATATTGGTTAGGTTAAAGAAAGGATGTTTTCACCAAAAAAAGCAATACCTGTTTATCCAGTTATTAAGCTATTTTAACATCTGCATGGATCCTGTTTCTAAATATAAACAGAAAAACCCCGGTATTTAAAATACCAGGGCCAGGAAAAAGCACTAATGAAAGTTTTTATTGATTTTTGGAATCTGGATTGTTCACCAGGTAAGGAAATAAAGATTCCAGTAATTGCACGTAAATATCCATGCCTTCTTTAATTTCTTCCAGGTAGATAAACTCATCTGCTGTATGAGAACGGGCAGATTCCCCAGGCCCCATTTTCACGGAAGGCATATCCAGCCAGCCCTGATCAGAACTTGTTGGAGAAATATAAGCAGCTCTTCCAATAGAAAGCCCGGTTTTAACAATTGGGTGCAACTGATTGATACAAGAAGGTTTCAATACTCCCGGACGAACTGTAAACTCACAAAAGGTATGGTTCTGGATAATATGTAAAAGCTCTTTTTCAGTATAAGCATCTGTTAACCGGACATCTACGGTGAACTTACATTCTGCAGGCACTATATTATGTTGTATACCAGCGTTCACCTCGGTCACAGTCATCTTTACAGGCCCCATTATTCTGGATTCAATAGGAAATACATAAGAGGAAAACCACTGGATATCTTTTAGCGCCCTGTAAATGGCATTATCACCCTCCTCTCGTGCCGCATGTCCGGAACGTCCAAAAGCTGTACAATCCAAAACCATTGAACCTTTCTCTGCAATGGCCATCTGCATATTGGTTGGTTCTCCAACAATCGCAAAAGAAACAGGCAACAGATCATCCAATATAGATTTAAGCCCCTTTTCTCCTGAATTCTCTTCTTCGGCCGTTGCCGCTAAACAAATATTGAAAGGCAAATCTCTTCTTTTAAAGAAATGAAGAAAGGTTGCGATCAGTGAGACCAATGCCCCTCCTGCATCATTACTTCCCAAACCATATAGTTTGCCATCACAAACTAAGGGTTCAAAAGGGTTTTTCGTATAAGCAGCTGTAGGGCGAACTGTATCATGATGCGAATTCAGCAAAATGGTAGGCTTGGTATGGTCGAAATGAAGATTATAACACCATATATTATTGTGCTTTCTTAAAGTAAATACATAGTTGTCCCGGAGGAATGATTCAATTAAATTTGCAGTCATTTCCTCCTGCCCGCTAAAGGAAGGAGCTGAAATTAATTTTTTTAATAATTCAATGGATTCTACCTGGTATAGAAAGAATCCTGATCAGTTTGATATTCAAAATCTGGTTTCATAAATACAAAGTTTAATTAACTTCTGAAAAAATACATAGGAAAATGCCTTGACACTTCGGCAGGAGTAGTATCTGCCTGTTCTTTTCCGGGATCGAACAACATAGCCGTACACAAACAGTTACATTTTTTCTTACCCTGTAAAATGTCATAGTTGACACAGCTTTTACAGCCTTCCCAAAAGAATTCATCATGGGTAATCTCAGCGAAAGTAACGGGTTCAAACCCCAGGGCAGAATTCATTTTCATAATTGCTGCCCCCGAGGTAATACTGATGATTTTTGCCTCCGGATACATTCTTCGGGATAGCTTAAAAACTCTTTCTTTAATTGCTTTGGCTACTCCCGAATTCCTGAATGCAGGAGAGACAATCAAACCAGAGTTAGAAACGAACTTATTGTTTTCATAGGATTGAAAATAAGCGAAACCTACCCACTGTCCGCTGCTGGTCACCGCAATCACGGCTTTTCCATCACGCATTTTTTGTGCTATAGATTCAGGAGTACGTTTCGCAATTCCTGATCCTCTTACAATTGCTGAGGCTTCGGTCTCTTTAACTATTTCACCGGCATATCTGATATCATTTAATGTGGCAACACGCACGAATATCATTTGATTCTCCATTTTAGTCTAAATTTGTTATAAACCTAAACCCAAATGATATGCCCGGGCGGACAATTGCTGATAAATACTTTTTAAAGCAATTTAAAGCAGGATTATATTTTTCGGGCTGAAGAAAGCAGTCCCCTTACCCTTCCGAAATGGAAAGGTCCATTTTCATTTTAATAAGGTAAAATCCTGTGGCAGGCTATAATTTCCTTAACAATAAACCAAAAGGGACCTTCGGTTCTATCCAGGTAGATTTTGGAGGAAGAACAATCCCTTGCTGGGCAATATCCATTAACTGATCTGCATTCATCACTGCCAGTGTAAAAGCAATAGCTGCAGGATTCTCTGCTAAAATCTGCTGGATCTCACTCAATGCATCAGCACCACCTACCGCAATTAACTGTTCATCGGTTTCCGGATTTTCAATATTAAATAAGGGCTCAAATACCCTTTGCTGCAAAAGACAAGCATCTGGCATGACATTCTTATCAACCAGTTTATAAACCATCCGGTACCATTTATCTTCCATAAACAACCCAAATTCACGTGGCATTGAAGGAATTACAGGTTCATTACGCGGTGATTTAGTGACCGAAAAGAGCTTTTTTAAAGCTCTGAAAACCTGATCGATATAAACATCGTCAGCAGGAATAATAACCCGGTGAGATCCTTTTATACTCAATTGATCACTGGAAAGATAAAAAGAAGAGATATAATTAAAATTCTTTGCTTCCTGTGAAGTTTTAGATTCAATATTCCTGCATTTAGCGGCTGCGACCAGGCGATGATGACCATCTGCAAGATATACATGCTGTAACGCTGAAAAACATAAACTCAGCTCGCGGATTGCCTTTAGATCATATACCCGCCATATTCTGTGAAAAATCTTATTGGAATAATAAACAGAGCTGGCTTCGGCCTGCTTAATTTGATTTAACAGTAAACTGATGGTCCGGTTTGGCCGGTATGTCAACAGTAAAGGATCTCCTTCCAGCCCTACTTCATTCCGGTAGTTCATTAAACTATAGGAATTACAATTCACCGTAGATTCATGGGTCTTGATATGTCCGCGGTCAAAATCATCCAGATCAGTTACCGCCCAAACTCCCGTTTGGGTATGGGTACCCTTTGTGATTTCATAAATAAAAATACAAGGATGCTCTTCCTGGTAAAAATCACCTTTAAGCATCATTTTTTTCAGATTCGCCAGCAAATGCGCGTTAGTCAGTTCTTTATTTTCAGGATGTCCGTTATCCAGCATCCTGGCAATGAACCCATTGCTTCCTCCATTACAGGGAGAGGCTTTGAGGGTTAACATTTTATCTAAATAAACTTCCTGTGGTCTTAAAGCGACGAAAGGTCTAATTGTTGCCATAGTTCTGTTTCTCGTAATCTTGCATACAAGCTACCAGTGCTTTTACAGAGTCTAGTCTTAATGCATTGTAAAGCGAAGCTCTGAAACCTCCGGCTGTCCGGTAGCCTTTGATCCCTACCATTCCTCTTTCTGCGGCAAATGACAGAAAATCTTCTTCCTTAGCCAGGTCATGCATTTTAAAACAAACGTTGACCCTGGAACGGTGTTCCTGATCAGCCATTCCAAAAAACAGCGGATTTCTTTCTATCTCTGCATATAACAAAGCAGCTTTAGCGATATTCTCTTTTTCAATCTCTGCAACCCCACCATTGGCCTTTAACCATTGAAGATTTAACATCGCCACATAAATAGAATAGACAGGCGGTGTATTGAACATACTTTGGTTGTCCCGGTAAATGCGGTAATCAGACATCGAGGGAACCGGATGTTCTACTGTATCCAGCAATTCATTTTTCACTAAAACCAGGGTCATTCCTGCAGGGCCCATATTTTTCTGTGCACCGGCATAAACCAGATCAAACTGGCTGATCGGAATTACCCGGCTAAAAATATCTGAAGACATGTCACAGATCAGCGGTACACCTAAATCCGGAAAGCTGAACATTTCTGTGCCCTCAATAGTATTGTTGGATGTACAATGAAAATACGCGGTATCTTTGCTCACCGCTCCGATTTCAGGTACTCTTGAATAACTGGTGCCGGCGGAAGAGCCAACGATATCTACCTGACCAAAATACTTTGCTTCTTTAATGGATTTATGTCCGAATAAGCCGGCATCCAGGTAAGCTGCTTTTTGATGTTTCTGTAAGAAATTTTGTGGGATCATTGAAAATTGTGTACTTGCACCACCTTGTAAAAACAGGACTGCATAATCCTCTGGTACCTCCAGAAGTTCTCTTACCAATTGTTCTGTTTTGCGCATTACTTCTTCAAATTTTGGAGAGCGGTGAGAAACTTCCAGGATAGACAGGCCACTGTTATCCCAGTTTTTTACTGCCTCAGCAGCTTGTTCCAATACGCTGGCAGGAAGGATACATGGTCCCGCCCCAAAATTATGTTTAATCTGGATCGTCATCTTTAATTTATATTTGGTTAAGAAACTCATAAAGATGCACCAAAGATTGTTCGATATCGCTAAAGAACTATATTAAAGACAAATAAACTGATTAAGGGTTAATTTTCGGAATAATAAATTGAGAATCAACAAAACAGCCCCTATACAACAGAATAATGTTTTATGTACGATGGATATAGATCAAATAAATGACTTGCAATTTAAGAGCGCAAACCGGGTGCAATTTTATGCGATTGGATTAATACCGGACAGCTGCGTATTTTCCAGGTTTTTTAGCAGGGAATAAACCAATATTCAGAGAGAAAGATACCCCTGCTGATTTTAAACTTGCATCCCCATAGCCAATTCCTGTCAATGGCAACTTTGCAAAAGGCTGCACACCTACACTAACCGATGGCGTGAGCTGATGGTCAAAACTAACTGATACATTCGCAATTCCGAAAAGATGTTGGTTCTCGTTGTCGATTTCCAGATTTGTGACCTTTGCCGCTGCCCCCTGCCCTGTTGTAATTTGATATTTTTCTTTCAGCATAAAATAACTGGAAACTCCGGTATTCAAACTTACTGATAGTTTTTTCTTGTTAAAGATCTTATAGTTCACATTCAATGGAATATCCAGTACATTACAATCTGCATTGACCTGCCAGTCTGAACCCGGTACATAAGTGGTGTTAGCCCAGTTCCCTCCACCACCAGAATTACCAGAATTACCAGAATTATAGAACTTTCGCGCATAAACGGCTCCCGAAGTCATACTGATCTTCGATGTGAAAGCATAAGTAGCAAGCACACCCACATTAGAACTTACTTTGGAAGGCTTACTTGATTTTGCAAAAGACATATCTGGTGCAGCCATTGCACTTAATATCAAATCGTTTTGTGGCTGCAAAGCTTTCTCCATTTTATTTTTCACGCTACGTGCGATTTCTGAAGCTTCAACCCTTTCAAACGGATCTTTACTCTGCGCTAAAGCATTCGCCTTTCTAACCAGTATTGCGCTGTCTGTTTCCACTGCTGGAACAGCAGGTTTTGTTTTAGAATTTGCAGCAATAGTGGTTGCAGGGGCTAATACAGGGGTTATAGGATTTGAGACCATGGATGAAAAATCCAATAGCGGAGACACATTCCCTACCAAAGGTAATGTTGTAGCGATCCCCTTATTTTCAGCAGAGCGTGCTAATGAAACACTGGTCCCTGAAAAAACAGGAGTCATTCGTGCAACAGAGAAATCTATAGGATCAGTGGTATATCTATTTTGGATACCTGCGGATTTCTCCGTAACTGGTACTTCCACACCCGGCGCTTTCAGTGAATCTACGGCCGTTAAAGGAACAAATCCTTTCCCTGGTTTCACCGCACTACTCGTTAACGGATCTTTAACAAGCTGCTGATCTGAACTTACAGGAGCAAGGAAAATCAAGTATAAAGAAATCAGCAATACCGCAGCAATACCGCACGCAGTATATACCCATAATGGAATAACTCTTTTTTTCGTCTTCCCATCAAGCATACGCTCCATCTTTTCCCAGTTCATTTCATTGAAAGGGATCTCAGGATCACTTAATCTATCTTTAAATAGCTGATCTATCTCGTTATCTTCGTTCATCAGTATTTATTATTTTCTTTGCATTCATTGTTAAAACCAGATTTATCTTCCATTATACCCAATGCCCCTTTCCGCAATCTGTTGTAAATCGGCAGTTCCTTCTGCTGGCTTGTTTACATTCAAGACCGCAAGTTTTTCTCTTAACTGTTGTCGTGCTTTAAATAGATTAGATTTAGATGTTCCTGTTGATATTTTTAAGAGACTGGCTATTTCTTCATGCGAATAACCATCAATAGCATACAAATTAAATACGGTACGATAAGCCGGGGAAAGTTTTTGGACTAAAACCAGTAAATCTTTATAAGCCAGTTGCTCATAAATCGAAGCAGCCTGGCCAATTTCCTCATGATCATTTACGTCATCATGATCCGAAAACTTCAGATTCATCCGGTAACGATCAATCGCCGTGTTTGTAATAATGCGTGCAAGCCATGGCTTAAAGGGTTTTTCAAGATCATATTTTTCTATATGTGTAAAAACTTTCAGGAATCCATCATTTAATACTTCGGCAGCGTCAAAATCATTTAAAGCGTACCGACGGCATATAGCCATGCAATAACTATAAAATTCTTTATAGAGTAAATACTGACTTGACCTTTCCTTCTTGATGCACCCAATAATGATACTTTGCACCTATTCTTATAATTTAACCTGAGCCATTTTCCTACCAATACGTCGCTTATAGACGAAAGGTTGCCAAACCTAATCATAAAATTTGTTTTCACACCTAAAAACCTGTATAACAGACCATTATTTTTATTAATAATATTTAATTTCTATTCCACACAACCTTTAGCTCTTATTCGCCGTAACCGCAATAATTAAAAACATTATTCACATTTATCCTCAGCAACCATGAATTTATCTTTTAGAAAAGGGATGGCTCTTTGCAGTTTAACATTGATAGTTATGCTCTCGGCCTGTTCAAAAAACAATGACTCCACACCTGGCGGGCAAAATCCTTATGGTAACCCACCGGTCACTACACCAGCCACATCCAGTCTTGCGTTGACTACCAATGCAAAATTTGGCAGTATCCTGACCGATGCCAATGGAAAATCACTTTATGCTTTTGCTATTGATGCCAATGGTACATCAGGATGCTCAGGCTCATGTGCGATTGCATGGATGCCTTATTATGCAGGAAATGAAACTGCTCCTACAGGAATTACAGCAAAAGACATCAGTACCATTACCCGTGCAGACGGCAAAAAACAAACTGTTTATAAAGGATGGCCTTTATACTATTTCTCAGGAGATGCAACTAAAGGAGACGTGAATGGAGATGGCTCAGGCGGAACATGGTTTATCGCTAAACCGGATTACTCCTTGATGTTCGCGAACAATCAGCTGGTAGGCGGCATTGACGGTAAAAATTATACCGCTGATGGAAAAGAAGGTACAGGAATTACCCAATATCTGACTGATGCAGCCGGCAGAACTTTGTATGCATATGCACCTGATCAGTTTAACCTGAATACCTATACCAAAGCCGATTTGAGTAATGATGGCGCCTGGCCTATCTATGAATCAGACGTGCTCAATGTACCCTCAGTAATCAAAAAAGATATGCTTGTACAGATTACAGCTGCGGGCAAAAAACAATTAACCTACAAAGGCCATCCACTCTATTATTTCGGGGCTGACGCCAAACGCGGTGACACTAGAGGAGTCAACGTAGGCGCAGGTTTGTGGCCGATTCTTACTGTAAACACAATTGCATTAACTCCTTAATTTAACTACTATGTCAAAATTCACCTATCCTGTGATTACGATCATGATGACTTTACTTATTTTATCTGCCTGTTCAAAAAACCAGGCTGATGAACCTAAACCTGTGGTACCGGAAAAACCCGGTACCAAGGTTTCTTATGCCGAAGTATTGCAACCGCTGCTTCAGGCCAAATGTGCCGGATGCCATGCTCCGGGTAATAGAGCCTCTACTGCCTGGAGTTTTAACGGGTATACTTCCGTTACTGGTAATGCAGATAGAATTAAACAGGCTGTTTTAGTCAGCAAAACCATGCCAATCGGAGGAACACTCTCTGCCACAGAACTTCAGTCTATCAAAGACTGGTTTGACCAGGGTATGCTTCAATAATTATTTAATCATCACCATATGAAATTATACTATCCAATGAAAACATACTATATAATGAAAAGGGTATCACTCTTTATCTGTATTTGCCTGTTCGCAATCCATGCCCGTGCCCAGGATATTTTAATTAGCAAAAACGCATCCGTTTCTTTCTTTTCCAGTACAGTCATGGAAGATATAGAAGGAAAAAGCAATACAGCAAGTTCTGTCATTAATGCTAAAACGAAAGAGCTTGTTTTTAAAGTGAGCAACACTTCTTTTCAGTTCCAAAAAAAACTGATGCAGGAGCACTTTAATGAGAACTATATGGAGAGCGACAAATTTCCATTTTCTAAGTTTAGCGGAAAAATTACTGATAATGTTGACCTGAGCAAAGACGGAAATTACACCGTTTCTGTAGCAGGAAATCTGGATATCCACGGGGTAGTGAAGCCTTATCAAGGCAAAGTAACCCTGGCTATCGCTCAGGGAGTTATTACTGCAAAAACAACCTTTAAAGTAAAAATCGAAGATCACAATATCAAAGTACCTTCTCTGGTTTTCAAGCATATTGCCGAATTCGTAGAAGTACGTTTATCCGCAGTTTACCAACCTAAAAAATCATCCTGATTTTCATCAACCGACCATTTAAGTAAATAGTATAAAATGATACAAAAACGATTAACGTCATTCCGGAAAAACCTGCTGCTGATAGGACTTGTTCTCAGCAGCTTTCGTGGTTTTGGACAGCAGGACCTGGAGAAAGAACTGACCAATACGAATCCTGTTCATGAAAAGGTATTTGCCACCTTTAAAGACACCAAATTAATTAATGGGCATACCAACGAAACGATCCATAAAAATGAGCTGGAATTTAAAGTCGATCACCGCTTTGGAGATATCGCAGGCAGCAATGGTGGGTTAAAACAGTTTTTTGGACTGGACAATTCTACTGATGTACGGATTGGTTTTGATTATGGGCTGACCGACCGGTTGAGCATTGGTCTGGCCAGAGCAAAAGGTGCAACTAATGTACAACAGCTCTATGAAGGAAGCATAAAATACAGGCTACTGGAACAGACCACTGACGATTATATTCCTTTTGCGGTTACTTTATTTGGAAGTAATACAATTGCCGCTGTTAAAGCCAGTGATGATCCTGCCGCAGCTACCGCTTACCGCAAGTTCAGTGACCGGATGAATTTTGTCAGCCAGGTTATTCTGGCCAGGAAGTTTAATTCAAACTTCTCGTTTAGCCTGACGCCAACTTACCTGCATAAAAACTTTACCGCCTTCAGAGATCAGAATGATCTTTTTGCTATTGGTGCAGGAGCAAGAGCTAAAATCAGTAAGCGAATGGCTATTGTAGTTGATTATTTTATTCCGTTCCGGAACAAAGATGACAAGGCTTATCTGGAACAAACCAGTGGGGTGAAGTTTTATAATCCCTTAGGTGTAGGCTTGGAGATTGAAACAGGCGGACACGTTTTCCACCTGAACTTTACTAATGCTGCCGCCATAGAAGAGATGCAGTATATCTCTCAAACAACCAGTTCCTGGCTAAAAGGACAATACAGGTGGGGTTTCAGTATTGCCAGAAGATTTTCTTTTAATAAGAAAAAAGAGAAAATATAACTTTTAATTTTTCAGATTTTGATGTGGCTCTCCTTTGCGGCCACATCAAATCTATTTCAACTGGAGATCTTTTCTTCCAGTTTAACTTGCAATCTTTTCTTCCAGTTTAACCTGCGATCTTTTTTCCAGATTAACTTGCGATCTTTTCTTCCAGTTTTGCTTTTACAAAATCAAACCACTCTTTTCTCAAAATACTGAGAATGGCACTATCCCTTCTGCCACCATGTCCATCGGGCATGTGATTCCGAAGCACCCCTTCAATTTTGCAGCCTATACTTTTCATCGCAGCTATACTTCTGTGGTTGCTGTTGTCTGCTCTGAATTCAACCCTTTCCATACCCAAATCTTCGAAAGCATATTTTAATAAAAGATATTTACAGTTTTTATTAAGCCCGGTTCCCTGGAAATCACCACCATACCAGGTGTAGCCAAAAAGCAGGGTTTTATAAGTTGGTTGTATATCATAATATCTTGTAGAACCAGCATAACTATTGGTTAGCTTATCAAAAATAATAAATGGGTAAGCGTTTCCTTTTTCCTTATCCTCCATCGCCGCCTGGAGATAGCCAGTCAGATTTTCAGCACTATCCGGACGCGTTAACGAATAGTGCCAGATTTCAGGTTCATTCAATGAAAAAGGCAATAAATGTTCATGATCTGCTACACTAAGCGGGCGGATTAAAGCGCGTTCATTCTCTAATATAATTGTAGTTTCTTTCAGTAATTCGCTCATTCCTTAAGGTAATAATTTTTCACTAAGATGCTATAAACAATTTAAAAACCTAATAAACCAGGCACTATAAATTGTTGATAACTCCTGTATCCAATTCAATTTCAGCTCAGGCCTAATAACGGAAATTTAAAGAGATATAAGGATACCAGCCCTCTTCAGAATGTCCGGCAACAAGACGCACAACTGCCATCGAAGCAGGGGCAAAATACAATCCCCCACCTACGCCATTATGCCATTTAGTTGATTCTTCCCCTTTTTTCCAGACCCTGCCTATATCATGAAAACCAACCAAGCCTAATTGCCCCGGTAATACATAACTCACAAAATCTGCCAGTTTAACCCGCATTTCAAGGTTATTATAAAAACTATGATCACCAGCAAATCTGAATTGACGGAAGCCTAATAAAGTACCTTCTCCACCTAAAAATGCAGATTGATAGAAGGGTTGTTTACCGACAGTTATTGCACCACCAAAACGCTCTGCGATTACAAAATTAGACTTACTATCGAGGTTTTTATATAAGGCGACACTTCCCAGGAACTGACCAAAGGTGTTCGCATATTTATTCAGACCGGTATAACCCTGCAACTTCAAGTTGATATAACTTCCTAAAGAAGGCAGGATTTCATTGTTACGGGTATTGTTGATAAAATTAACTACAACACCTGTATATAATTTATCTTTTGAGATAGTCAGGCTATCTGATGAGTGCAGGTTCGTACTGTTATTAATAAACCTTCCGGTATTGTCATCCTTGTTGAAACTATAATATTGAAAAGACGGACCAATACTGAATGAAGATTTTGGCCGTTTCCAGCGCAATGCCGGATCAAACTGATATAAACTAAATCTTGCCCGGTAATAGCTGATCCCATCAATGGATTGATCAAAAGAAGTTTCATTTCCTGCGCCAAAGAAATTCTGTGTGTTGTGTGGTGCATATGCACTGGCCTGCAGAATCAGATCTGCTTTTCCGAAAGTGTGCATCCATTCTCCGCGATAATCAAACTTAAAGGCCTTGGTACTAAAAGAGTGGATAAAAGAGAACTGCTGTGTATTTCCATAAGGGAATTTTCTGAATCCAGGGTTCATAAATTTAATAGAGAAGCCTAATGACAATCCATCATCCTTATTAAATCCACCATTCAGCAAATACATACTTCTGTGGTATAAATCTGTTTGCTTGTAAGAAACATTGCCCGTATCATTTGACAATATTTTAGTAAACCTGCCCGCATCACCAGTAAAAACAGCACTATCAATTTTATCATAAAGTTTTACTTTGTGATAAGAGTTCTCTATATGATAGGCTTTAATTCCATGCCCGCCGATAATACGCAATTTAATATCAGTTGCTTTGTTGTTTAAAACAAGACTATCATTTCCATTGTGAGTATATAACCTGATTTCTTTTGTAATTTTCGGATCAAAAGTCTTGATGAACATTTGCGTTTTCACCTTTTTATTTTTTGATAACTGGTGGATGTCCACCGTTAATCCGCCACCAGCAGCATCCGAAATTTCTATCAGTTCACCCTTATCACTTGCTTGTATGTCTACAATTTTATTAAAGAAATGATAATATTCATTCATCATTTCTGGTAATTTCGCTCTTCTCTCTTTCAATTGTGCCAGCAGCTGATCGTGGCGTAAAGAATAACCTGGCTCCGGCAATTTCCTCAATGCTTTCTCCAGCACTTCATCCGTTAAATCAGTACAAAAAGTATGAATAACATCCATCCATTGTTTTTCTGATAACTGACTTAATAAGCGGGTGGCCATTGCTCTGCTTTCCCAAACAAACCAGTTTACATCCTTCACATTTCTTTCATATCCCTGGATCATTGGCAACAGGTAAGAAGATTGTGCATATCTTGGAATCAGTCCCTGACTCAAATAAAACACCTGGTCACGGTCACGTGGAACGGGTTGATAAACTTCTCTTTCTCCAGATTTATCCAGCGTCCATCTCCACTGATCAAAATGTCTGTCCCAATCTCCAATCAAAATATCCAGTGCTTTCGCTTTCAGGTATTGAGGTCCATCATAAGTATAGTCATTGTCCCTGGCCAGTTTCTTATACATTTTATAAGTATTATCAGACTTGCCAGTTGGCTCCCTTTCTTCCAAAAGACAAAGCGTATTTTCAAACACCCTTCCATATTTACCCAGGTTAGCATCCGGAGAAATCCACCCGATAATTGGATTAGCATGAGCCACACCTACAGCTTCAGCAATATCCGGTACAATTAATGCCGAAAACGGATGCTGTGCAGACATGTTATCTTTTAAAATATCCTTCGCAAAAGTCTCTCTCAGGTTTTCCGGCAACAGGGATTCCGGATATTTTTCTACACTTCTTAATACCCATTCTTTTCCCTGCTTATCCACCATACGCAAGGAGTGTGACTGGAAACCACCACCGCGTTGCAGCGGTGTCAGACCACCCTTAATTTCAGAAAGCCGGATTACTGGTACTTTAGTTTCCAATGCATATTCTTTCCGGTAATTCTCTCCGAAAAAGAAACGGTGAACTTTACTTACACTATCATATTTCGGATATATTTTGATAGAAATACTATCTTTTGTGATCACCTTCACTGTATTTGCAGATTCACGGGCAACAGGTACAAAGGTTTTAGTATAACTATATACCTTTTTGACACCATCCGCTGTATATACGTAAAAATCATAACGCATATCATTGTTCATCAGCAAATCGGCAATTACGTAGCCTTGTTCTGATTCCTGGAAAATAGAGTTTTTACCTTTCTTATTGGCAGAATGTTTAGCACCACCACCACTAACTACCTGCAGATTCAACTGTTCACTTTTGATCAGTTGTAAGCCATGGTCATGTCCAGAGAAATAAGTAAGATTAGGATAAGCACCGAAAACACCGTTTATCTTTTTAATCATATCCTTATAAAAAGGATGCTTCAAATCTTCAGGGCTTAAAAAAGAAGACCGCAGCAAAGGATACAAAGAACCGATAATAGGTAAAGGAATATATAGATTTTTATTCAGTGAGGTTAAAGGGAATATATGATTTTTTAAGGTGAAATATCCGCCGTGGGCCCCATAACTCTGCAATGGGTGATGATCAGCAAATAAAATAACTTTTCCGCGGTTAGCTTCCAGCAATTCCTGCATACGGGCAATCACATCATCCTTAGTCTTGCAGCTGCATTCAGATTCAGGGTTTTGTTTAGCGTAAGGATATAACCACCATTCGCTGTCAAATGCAATAATCGCTAAATTGTCTGTGAGTTGGATCGCTGTCGGATCAGGACATCCGCTTGGCGGGATCATTTTTAATAAAGAGTCATTTTGCTCAGCCAGGTATTCTCCCTGACGGATAATTTTAGCTAAACCATCAGGTCCCATTTTATCCCAATCGTGGTTTCCCGGAATAAAATACACCGCGGCTCCCATTTGACGCATCGGCTGAAATTGGGATTGCAGAATCTGCTTGGTTGTTTCTTCTTCTTTACTTCCAGGCAAGCCCATTCCTGCTGGATATATATTATCTCCCAGGTACATTACTGTTGTTTTTCCAGCGATGACATGTTTCGCCGCATTCTTCAAAGACGCTCTTTGTGCTGTATTCATTTCACCAGCATCGCCAATAAAGATCACCCTGTATTTTAAAGAATCTTGTGCTTTAACAAAAGCAGCACTAAGTAAAAAGAAAAGTAAGAGCGTAACATTTTTCATGGGTCTGTATTTGTTTTTTTTTCAGCAGTGATGAAGCTATCCTGATTTTATGTTCATTCTATTTGTGATTTGAAAAATCATGCTGGTTTCATGAGCAGATAGCATTTATATGATGTTATAAAATTACAGCATTTCTAACAAAATATAAGATTAAAACATGATGGTTTTTAAAGCTTGTTTAAACAGGTATCAACTACTCCGAATTAAAAATCAGATTAATTTTTAATTTAAAATAACAGTAGATAACTTGCACTTCAATTTCGCCAGTATATGTATCGCTTCAATTTTCTTTTCTTTGGTTTGTGTTGCGTCTTTTTAACCGCATCCGCACAACGCAGGAACACTTATTTTATCAAAAACAATGGAGCCCGTGTTACCGAACGTGACAGTGCTGATTTTATTCGTCACGTCATAGAACCAGATCCGGGCAGTGAATTTTATAAGGTTAAGGAATACTATCTGGATGGTACTGTGAAGAGCACTGGATTTTCCAGCAAAATTTACCCTCCGCTTTATGAAGGGCTACGCACTACCTTTTATCCGAACGGTAATCTGGAGGAAACAGCTCATTTTATTAAAGGTCATGAAATAGATACGGCAACCAGTTATTATCCGGATGGCAAATTATATAGTGTGCGGGTCTACAGTATCACTCCCGAACAGGCTAAACAATTACTTTGGGTGGCACCTGATGAAAAGATACTAACCGTCAAAGATATGACCGGTAAAGATTTGACAGTCAACGGAAATGGTGAATACATCGCTTATGATAATGATTTTAAAGAAATTCTGGAAAGAGGCCAGCTTAAGGAGGGTCTGCACGAAGGAGTCTGGACAGGAAAAACAAAAGACTCTTCCGCGAATTATACAGAGACTTATGTTCATGGTAAACTAATTTCCGGAGAAAGTATAAATGCGCAGCATATCACCTATAAATACACTGAAGCCTATATTCAGCCCGTATTTAAAGGTGGAATGAAGAGATTCTATAGTTATCTGGCCAGCCATATTAAATATCCGCCAAGTTGTTATAAAGCAGGGATTCAAGGCGTGGCACAAATGAAATTTACCATAGAAAGAGATGGTACCCTGACTGATATCAAAGTGCTGAATGCCATACATCCCGATATCGCAGCAGAAGCAACCAGAGTGATGCGTGCATCTCCAAAATGGGAACCTGGAAAAATGAGAGGTGAACCCGTAAGAGTGGCTTACAATATCCCGTTATCTTTTCACCTTTAACCACAGATAAACGGTAAAATTTATTTTTTTACTGGTCAAGCCATTTCTTAAAAGCTTCGGCTCTTTCTTCACTGACAACGACCTCAGCAGTTTCTGGTTTTGGGGATAAATGTATCCTGACCCGGTTGCGGGAAAGTTTGTACATTTCCTTGATTGCATTGATATGAATGATAAACTTGCGATTGATCCGGAAGAAACTGTCCTGATCCAGTTTGGGTTCCAGACTGCCGATCGTTTCTTCAATAATATAGTTTTGCTGATCTTTAGTAACCAGGAAAAGATACTTATCATCGGCCATAAAATAAGCCACCTGATCGGCGGCTACTGTTTTAATCAGCTTGCCTACTTTCACCATAAACCGGTTACGCGTTCTCCCTAATACTTCTTCTACCTTTTGCACCAGCTGGGGAGTATTGATGTTGGTCTGGCGGATATTACTCAGCTTAGTTAATGCGCTGCGCACATCTTCTTCATCAAATGGTTTAAGCAGGTAATCAATTCCCTGGTTCTTAAAAGCTTTTAAAGTATATTGATCGTATGCTGTAGTAAAGATGACCGGACTGCTCACTTCTACCCTTTGGAAGATCTGGAAACTCTCTCCGTCACCCAAATGAATATCCATAAAGAGAAGATCTGCCTGATGGTTTTGCAGCCAGTTTACCGCAGCTTCAACTGTCCCGACTATGGCATGTACTTTTATTTCTGGATTAATGTGCACGAGCATATTCTGCAGGGTAACTGCAGCTAGTTCTTCGTCCTCAATAATCAGTACAGTCATGCTTGAATTGCTTAACTGTAAATGTAAAAAAAAACTCCGGCCTGCAGAAACAGACCGGAGTTAAATCAGCTTTAATATAGCATTTGATAGTTTAACTCAAATGCTATAATAGATTTGGGTTATTCACGACAGCTTCCTTAGGAAATCTCAGCGTGTATCTTGGATCATTTAGCTGTAAAGTGTAAGTTGTTCCAGCTATAGTATGCGTTAAAGCAGGTTGTCCGTATCTTCTTAAATCATACCAACGGTGACCTTCTAAAGCTAATTCTCTTTCACGCTCTGCATAAATCTCTTTTAAAAGATCTGTTTTCGCCAAGGCCTGAATTCTTGTTTGCTCTGTTTCGAAGTAGGCTGGTTTTAAACGCTTCGCTTTTAGTGCCAGTAAACTTTCTGTTGCCAATGCTGTATTGCCAGTTTGCAAAGCTGCTTCAGCCTGGATCAGATATAATTCTCCGTTGCGGAAGGAAATCTTAGATTCGTTACCTGTCGTTTTCTGAGAAACATATCCATTGCTTGATTTACTAAAATACATTGGAAAACGAAGATCATTCGCCTGATTGTAAATACTCAATAAATGCGATGAGATAAAGAACGACTGCGCTACAGAAATTACCAGTGTTTTCTCCATCGACAGGATATTCTCTTTGGCCTGAAAATGATTTGGCAATTTACTACCTGTAACATTCAGATCTTCTAATTGATTGTTTAGTGCTAAAGCCTGTTGCGCTGCTGCTAATGAATTGTTCCAGTCACCTTTAAATTCATAGACTCTGGCTTTCAGCGCCAATGCCGCACGTGTGGTAAAACGATAGTTTTTTCCAGCTTCGAAGGTAGCCACATTCAATAATTTCTGACCTTCATTAATATCTTCAATTACCTGATTATAGACAGCCTCAACGGTGGCAGGAGCATATTTTTGTTCCAAATCCATTTTGATTGATAAAGGTACTCCGCGGTCAGTTCCAGCAGTAGCTGCCTGGTATGGTTTCGCATATACATTCAATAATTCAAAGTGGCTATAAGCTCTTAACAAGTAAGCCTCCCCTTTCAATTGATCTGTTTCTGCATTTTTACCTGCCTTATCCTGTACTTCTGCAATTACCTCATTGGCATAAAATATAGTTCTATAAAATTCCAGGTATTGGAAAGAAGTGGTTACCGGATCTGGAGAAGCATCGTTCCATTTAAAAATATCACGATAAAATGCAATATCAACACCAGATTCATCGATAGCCAATTCATCTGTCCGTATAGCCAAAAGTGATTTATTTGTGGAGAAACCGGCATAAGCTGTATTCAATAAATCCCTGAAATCGGCTGCAGTTTTAGGGACAACTTTTCCTATGGGTTCTATATCTAAATATTTTTTACAACTGCCCAGGGTGAGTAACACCAATAGTACAGCAGATAATTTTATAATTTTCTTCATTTTGAATCTGTTTTTAAGTCTAAAATGTTGCGTTTAAACCAACTGAAATACTTCTGGAAATAGGTTGAGCATAAATATTACCGTAAGTTTCAGGATCAGTATATCCTTTGTATCCTGTACTCAATACGAATAAGTTCCTGCCTTCAATACTAAATCTCAATGAATTCGCTTTAATTTTCGATGAAATTTTTGCTGGTAAAGTATAACCTACGCGGACACTATTTACACGCAGATAGCTCATTCTTTTAGCGAAAACGTCTAAAGATTTGTAAGAGTTTCCAGGATCAGTATTGTTATACCAGTTAAAAGCCATCCAGCGGCTACCATCACCAGTTGCACTATCAAAAATCTGTGGCTGATTGGTGTTTGTATTGGCAGGTGTCCATGCGTTTAAAATATCTTTAGAGAAATTCATTCCACGGTCAACGGCTGCTGGATTATAAGCAGGTGTAGCAGTCATCAGCTGACTGATGTTAAAGATCGCTGAAATAGACAAATCAATATTTCCAAAACGGAAACGGTTAATCAAGCCTCCTGTATATTTAGGATCTCTATCGCCTGCATAAGTAAATAGCCCTTGGTATTCTTTATTAGTTAAAGAAGAAGCTGTAGCGTTTCCAGGGAAGAAATCTGCATATGGATCATATAATTTATAGAAGTTTTCTACAGATACCACTTTACCATCCTGGATGAATTGTGGAATTCCATTCGCGTCCAATCCTGCTGTTTTCAAAACGAATAATGCATTTACAGGATAACCTTCTCTTGATGGCGTGAATTGATTCGCTCTGGCCATTTCACGGGTAACTTTACTTTTATTATGGGCGATGTTGAAATCAGTCCACCATTGGAATCCTTTAGTACTGATATTTCTTGTCGAAATAGTCAGCTCTAATCCTTTATTCTTAACCTGTGCAAAGTTAGAGTTGGTAAATTCAAAACCATTCTCCAACGGTAAAGATTGTAAGCCGATCAGGTCTTTACTGTTCCTGTTGTAATAATCGAAAGTAATCTGGAAAGCATTGTTAAATAAACCCAGATCTACACCTGCATTAAAAGTTGTTGTTTTTTCCCATCGAAGTTTATTGTTAGGCGGGTTTTCTACGTTAATTGTTTCTTGTGTGCCTCCTGGTAATATATCAGCACTACCATATCTGCCAACAATTTTCGGCGTAGTGTTTTTGTCAATATTCCCCTGTATACCGTATGAAGTACGGAAACGCAGATTCGAGATCCATTTTGCTTTTTTTATAAAATCTTCCTCATTCGCATTCCATGCGCCCGAGATAGAGTAAATTGGCAGGTACCTGTATTTAGGATCTACACCGAATAAATCTGATCCATCGTAACGAATACTTCCGTAAGCCGTATATTTTCTGTCATAAGTATAAGAAAGTGTACCATAGAAAGAAGCATAAGCATTGCTCAGTTTTGACTTTCTGTACGCACGATAAATTTCATCGTTTATCCTGTCTGAACTTGGGAATAGGATATTCTGGTTGGTTAAAGTGCGTTCGTTATAACCGAAAGCTTTAGTAGCCAGGTCATCATTGTTATTTTTCCTGAATTCAGTACCAGCAAGCGCTTCGATTTCATGTTTCTGGTTGATTACTTTTTTATATTCCAGTAAAGTTTTCCAGTTGTACTGGAAGAAAGAAGTCTGCTGATTTTGCATAATTCCACCGGCAGGTAAAAAGTATTCGTACTGTTTGGTTTTAGCGTTATAATAACTTGTACCTTGTTTGAATTTACGGGTAAAATAAGAATCTTCACCTGCATATTTTTCAATACCTGTCTCTTCAAACTGCAAACCCAGTTCAGAATGTAATTTCAAATCTTTAATGATTTGATAATCCATATCAATAATACTCTTTACACTTTTATTTCCTAAAGTATAACGGGTGTTATTTCTTTCTTCAATAATGTTGAAAGGGACATAAATATCACCACGCAGGTTATTGGTCCCGAAAATATCCCTATCATAAGAATAGCTTCCATCAGCATTTCTAACCTGCTGGTATGGGTTAACATTCCTGGAATATCTTGCAGGATTCGTAAAACCATCTACGTCTGCCAGGTAATTTTTACGATCTGATTTGGAACCGAAAATCGCAACACCAAGTTTTAACTTCTGAGAGATATTAAAATCAGTCTTCAAAGTCATATTATATCTTTTCAGCCCTGTCCCTATGGTTGTTCCTTTTTCATCGTAATAGCCACCAGAAAAATAATAATTGGCCTGGTCATTCCCACCAGAAAGACTTAAGCTGTATTGTTGGTTAATCGCTGTCTGATAAAGCTCTTTACCCCAGTCTGTATTGTTTCCACGCAGTGCGTTAATTGCTTGCTGAGTAGCAGGGCTCAAAGCTGAAAAACCATTGGTCTGGTAGTTTTCCAATTCTGTGTTCTGGTTAAGAATCCTGGCCACCCCACCCTGACTGTTCCGGTAAAGAAGATCTGGTCTTGCGGCAAGTCCTAATTCAAAGTCAACTTTTTCAGTTGAGTTCATCAGGTTCAGTTTATCCAGGTTGGGACGTTCAGAGATGAAAGTATTGGCATTAAAATTTATCGATATCGGTCCTTTCTTCCCTTTTTTAGTCGTGATCACAATAACGCCGTTTGCTGCTCTGGCCCCATAAATAGAGGTTGCTGCTGCATCCTTTAAAATTGTAATGTCAGCGATATCATCAGGGTTTAAGCCGGCAATTGGCAAGTTACGCAGCTGGTCAATGTTGTCTTTATCTGTCAGGTTATTGGGTAAATTTGTTCCTTCTAATGGAATCCCGTCTAATACCCATAAAGGATCCTGTCCGCCGTTCAATGAAACTGTACCACGGATACGGATTTTTGGTGCTCCCGATGGGCCGCCACCCAATGAGGTTACTGCGACACCAGCAATCTGACCTTCCAGCATCTGGTCAATTCCTGAAACACCAGACTGGCGAACTTTGTCGTATTCCAATACAGTGGTAGCTGTAGTATTCTTACGTTTTGAAATCGCAGTATAACCGTTTACAACTACTTCGCCCAGGTTATTGTCGCTACTCGCCATAGAGATAGTGAGCTTAGTCTTATTGATGATATTTACCAATACAGAACTATACCCCATATAACTCACGCGAATGGCTGGTGTGCCTTCGGGAACAGTTAATGTAAATTTACCCTCCGCGTTAGTTACGGTACCGATTGCTGTATTCTGGATTACTCCGGTGACGCCGGTCTGTTCACCTATCGTGGATTTGTCCACATAAACAGATGCACCTGGTATTGGCAATCCTTCCGGATCCAGAACCTGTCCACTGATAGTGGTTTGTTTCTGACTGTATCCTGAAAGACTGAGGCCGGTCAGGAAGAGTATTAACAGTAGATTTTTAATCATAGTTTGTTGTTTAGGTGTGTTTGAGAATGTGTGAATTGGTGTGTGTGGTGTGTTTATTTGTGTGTGTTTTTGTGTATTTTTATTTAGTTTGAAGACTTTGACGGATACGAAGGATCAAGTCCATGTAGTGGCCCTTAGTTGCCTCATCTCCTCTGTTCTTATTGTTTTCCAATAGGGTTAAGATTTGTAAAAGTTCTCCTCTTTTGGCCGCTGCAACTTCCGAAGTCCGGGTCATTGCAGTGACATAAATATTTCTCAGGTTTGCCGATGGATTGATATTATTTTCCATCGCATGATTCAAGTCAGTTTCCTCTTGATTTAAACCCAAATCGCAGGTCTGTGGTAAGTTATTCAGGCTGGTTTGGAACAATGATTTCTTCGTAATTTTCTCCAGCATCTTATCGGTACTCACCAATAATACATCTACATAGTTTTGCTGTAACATACGGTCTGTGATAGACAATGTTTTTCCTTTCAGGGTCTTTGCGAAAATTACAGGGCGGATATCTTGAAACAATTCACCAACAGTGAATACGTTTTCTTTGCCAAACTGAACTTCCATTTCCAACATTCTCAATAGCCGGTCTTCGCCCAGTAAACTGTAAAGCAAACCATACTGATATTCACGTCTCAGGTTTAATGGTGCATATTCCATCGGGCCTATTGGTGTATCTTTTATCGGGAAGGTTTTTTTAAGTAACTCTTTGTTGAACAACCATTCCGGCATAGTAAATACCTGGTCTTTGAAATATCCCAATGCACCTTTCTGAATCTTTACAGGCACTGGGGCATAAGCATCTTTACCGTCTCCGCTCACTGGGTTTTCCAGATAATAACCACCGATGTTTGCAGTTACATGTTCTGCATAGGTTTGCCATTGCCAGATTGCAGCCAGGTAAAGTTTACCGGCCTGGTAATAATTATCACCTTCTGGTGCAGACCAGGTTAAAATTTGTGGGATCAGGCGTTTTAAGTTCGCCAGTCCATAACGGCTTGCTTTTACTGCATCATCACCAAGGTCTTCGGATTGCGCTCTTGGATCTACGATGTTTTTCGCTTGCTGCTGTTCTCCATAATGGTACAAAGGATCATTTGCATGTACTTTAATCCATTCTTTAAGGATTGGCAGTTCCTGATGCGGATCTTCTGCCGGTAACCAGCGGTATCCCCAGGCAATAGCGTATTTATCATAAATACCGATTTGAGGGGTGATATTAGTGACTTTATCTTCTGGTTGTGCTACATAATTAAAACGTGCATAATCCATAATGGAAGAAGCTGTTCCGCCCATACGATTGGTAAAAGCCGGGGAACGTAAAGAGTCGACCGGGAAGGATGCCGAAGAAGACATATTGTGTTTCAGCCCTAAAGTATGCCCAATTTCATGAGAAGAAACGAAACGGATTGCATGTCCCATTCTTTGATCAGACACGTCATTATTTCTTACTTCAGGATCAATGATCCCGGTTTGCACACGCATCCAGTATTGAACTGAAGTCATTACATTATGCCACCAGATGACATCAGATTCCAGAATTTCTCCTGATCGCGGATCTACTACAGCCGGGCCCATTGCATTTGATTTAGGCGAAGCGGCATAAGTAATTTCTGAGTAACGTACATCGTCCCCATCGTAATCTGTGGTATCTGTAACTTCACGGGCTTGAATTGCGTTTTTGAAACCTGCTTGTTCAAAGGCTTTCTGCCAGTCATATACCCCGGCTATAATTTCTTTTCTCCATTTTGGCGGAGTTGCAGGATCTATATAAAAAATGATCGGTTTAACTGGTTCTACCAGTTCACCTTTAAGATATCTTGCGCGGTCTTCTGGTTTAGGTTCCATTCTCCAGCGGGTAACTAGTTCTCTGGTTTCCAGTTTATGCTGTGCATCTGAAAAATACCATCTTGGTGTACTGAAAAAACCAACTCTGTTATCTGCAAAACGAGGTTTCATTGGTTTTTCAGGTAATAAAAGAATATTAGTGGTTACCGTAATACTAATAGGTACGCTGATTCCCGCATCCATTACCCTGGTGCTCATTAATGCACGAACAACAATATTCTGAGGGAAACTTTTAATTTTTTCAATAGCTGACAGGGAAGTTTTAGGTGTTGCCCCTAATCCCATATCGTTAAATACATCATTGAAACTTTTCTCTGTTCCATCAAAAACCTTATTCATCTTCACCACAACGGCCGACGAATCTGGCGAGTAAGCTTCGATTTTAAATGATTCGATCACAGAACCGGTAAAGTTATCTTTCACTGAGCGCGTAATGGCATCGCCCGCAGGGGATTCAACCTGAGGTACGATAACCTTAACCCATACTGTTTTAGCCGCTTTATTTCTTGAAAACCGAATAACTCTGTTATCGAAGTTCATTCCTTTATTGACACCCGACTCGTTAAGTGCCAATGGTACTGAGGATATTTTATTGACTACTAAAAAGTCTTTTTCCATCAGGTTCAGTGGAATTTCGAAGTAGTAATCGTTTTCCACCTGGTGTACTTTAAATAGACCTTTTATTGTAGTTGCTTTCTTTACTAATTCGGCATAACTTTTTTCTTCCTTTTTACTAGTGCTATCTGTTTTCTTTTTAACCGTATCTGTAACTGATTTTTTACTGGTAATCTTACCTTTATGCAGAGGTAATTTCTTAGGCTGTACAGGTAGTTTTTTAGGTATCTGGGTAAAACCGTTTACGTTGCACAAGAATAAAAAGAGCGCCGTAAAAGACAATTTCAAAAGTTTTTTAGTCAAAATCATGCTACAAAATCCCCCTTAGTTAGGAGATTATGAAATTATTAAAAGTGAAAGTCCTGTTATGTGAAGTGAAAGCGCAGTTTTAAGGAGTGGAAGGTTTTTTAATCAGTGGCAAGAAACATTGATAGGTCCCATTTTTAATTCCATAGCTCAGCTGGAAGTCTCCAAAGTGCGCATAAATACCCTGCAGATATTTCAACCCTTGTTTCCCTGAATCTTTCACATCGTTGCGCAACTGCAAGTTATTGGTGACCACTATACCTTCTCCCACACTCCTGATACTGATATGAAGGGGCTGAGGTTTAGAAACAATATTGTGCTTTACTGCATTCTCGACTAAAGTCTGCACACTCATAAATGGAATATAAGCGGAAGAGTGTTGAGGATCAATATCGATTTCCAAAGATGCCAGTGCTTCACCAAACCGTATTTTTAACAGGAAAAAGTATTCACTGGCAAAACTTACTTCTCTGGAAACTTCTTCCAATCCATTTGGTGTAGGGTCTAAAACATAGCGATATACTCTCGAAAGTTTAACGACAAATGCTTTAGCCAGATCGGGTTGTTCTTCGATTAAACCATTCAGAGAGCTTAATGAATTAAACAGAAAATGCGGGTCGAGCTTTTCTTTGAGTTTATCGAGTTGCAGAATTGCATTTTCTTTTTCCTGTTGTGCAGCGAGTATTTCGGCTTGCTGCCTCAGCATAAATTGCTTTTGCCATTTGACTTGTGACCATTCAATTAGGACCAGAATAATCAGGGTGGTAGCAATCAGCATCAGGAATACATATTTTTCGATCGCTTTTACGTCTTCATCTATCACAAAAACAGGTGTTTCCAGCACCATGGTCCATTTCATCCGGCTGATGCCAAATGGAGTATAAAATCTAAAAACTGGCATCCCAAGGTAAGAAGAGGTGGCTATTTCATAGAAGCTTATACTATCGGCAAGCTTTTCAAGACCAGTTGTTCTGACTCCGCCAGGCATTTGTTTTCCAATCTGCTTTTCATCTGGACTCAGGACATAATCTCCCTGCTCGTCAACAATATAGATAGATGCACGGCTTTTACTGTCTACCCCCCATAAATAACGTTGTAATTCTTTGAAATTTATATCCAGACCCAGAATAAGCGTAGAGGAATCTGCAAGGCGATGCCGGGTAGCCAGCAGGCCGTGAATAGAATCTTCTACATTAATAATAGTCCCTATTCTTGTGATAGTATCTTTTGAAAGAAGTTGACTATGAATCCATTTCTTCTGATAGGGTAAGATCTCACCATGCTGATCATGAGTACCATTTTCTCTGATTGTCCTGTAAACCGTATCCCGGCCATTGATCATCGCATACCAACCATGTTTTATTTTAGAGTGGCTCAGTAAAAGTGCATTGATCAGCTTTTCGCCTTTCAGAAAATCATTTGCCGACTTAAATTGTGGTATAATGAGTTCAGCATTGTTCAATCCTCCGATAAAACCTCTGAACTCATTATTGATAACGTTGGATTTCAGCTGATAAATGCTGGTTGCCATATCCATGCTGATCCGTTCTGTGCGCTTATTGAATTTACTGGTTATAAAAAACCCAATCCCACTAAAACACAGTAAGATAAATACTCCGATGGTAATTAAATACCTGGAGTTATATACTGAATTTTTCATTCCGGCAAATATAGTCAAAATGCCTAAAACCTATTTTACAAGTCTGCGTTCCACCTTGGCATCCGTTGAAAGAGCTGATAATGTCTTTCAAACAATATATTTTCCACTTTACCCGGGCTGTCTGTATACTTCTCATTATAAGTAATGTACCAGTAAACATCCAGCGCCTCCACGTTTTCCTTCTTCATTTGGGCAGGCCAGGATATTTCTCTTGGTATGTCTGTAAATTGCATCCCGTTAATCAGCTGATCTTTGAGTCCTCCAATTCCTGTATTCTGAATAGAATTTAATCCTTTCTTGGTAACTTCCCCTGTCCCTCCTATAAATACAAGTTCAACTCTCCCATTTTTCAGGGCATAAGTAAGGAATATACCGACTTGCTTCTCGGGTGCGTTACACACGTCCTTTAATTTATCTTCCGGCATCAAAAAGAAATGCCCGTTCTTTTTGTATTTATTCAATTCATTAAACATATGATGGTTGTTTCAAATATCAGTTAATAACTATAAATCAATATTCTCCACGGTAGAATATAAATATATAAAAACCAATTAATAACGTTCTCATGGAAAGTCATTATTTCAATACAAACACATTGAATAATATTCAGTTTTAAATTATAAAAAGAAATGCTGCCTGTTTGTCAATTCAGGCAATTCGTCAATCCGATACGTTCTCTGCCTTTGATTTCACCAGAATTTGTAGTCACTGTCAATTCTACCCATAAGGTATGCGGCGGAACTTCAACACTCCAGGAATTGTATTCCGTAAGTTCGATATTTCCCTGCGCTGTGCGGGCTACCCATTTTCTGTTTGATGCTCCAGCTACCGGGTTTGCATATAAAATAAAGGAATAGTTATTGTCGCAGAGTATATAAGGCTTGAATGTGACAACTGTCTGAACATTTCCTAACCAGCCTGTCCCGGTAACAGGCTTAGCTTTGGTTATCTTTGAAGCGTTAAATTGTGCAACCTGGTTTTTCTGATCTCCATTTTTAAAGGAACAGAAAAATAGCACCAGGAATAAATAGCAAATACTTTTTCTCATCACAGTCTTGTTTTTAATTAGTTAATTTAATACTATTATTTTAAAAAGAAAAATAAATAAGCCCCAAATGAAAATATTCTTCTTATTTACTTATCTGTCGCTCACTTTAGGAAATTCCTGTCTGATGGCACAATCCAGGAAAGCTGCTGAAATGAATATGGAACAAGTATATGCTCAGGCAAACTCTTCTTATCGGGAATTTGAAAGGAAACGTGGAGGTTATATTCAAACAGCTAATGTATTGATGCATTATCTGTGCTGGGGAAATCCAAAAAATGTTCCTTTAATCTGGTCACATGGAAGCTTTAGTCACAGTTATGAACTGGCTGGTCTGGCAAAGCTGCTCACTGATGGAGGATATTATTTAATTGCTGTTGATTATTATGGACATGGTCAGACACCGATTCCTGAAAAAGAAGTATCACTTTATAATTCTGCGGACGATATCCGGGTATTAATGGATTCTTTAAAGATTGATCAGGCTATCCTTGGAGGATTTTCCAGGGGAGGATATATTGCTGCTGCTTTTTATCAAAGTTATCCGGACAGAGTTAAGGCCTTAATATTAGAGGATGGAGGCTCTGTAGCATTTAATACATTTAACCATCAAATGAGCGAAGAAGCGCTCCTTACTAAAATCAGATCTAGGGTACCTGAACAAGGAGTCAATAGTATTTATGAAGCCTCTTTTGATTCGCCAATGGCGGCTTATGAGAGCCTATATGACAAGAGTGCTGGTGGCAATCAATTTGAATTATTAAATATTGTCAAACGAAAAGGCAATCAGTGGGTTACTTATGCAGGGTTAAGTGACTTTTTCTATATGAAAGATGATCAGCAATTTAAAAACCTGGTTTTAAAGCCAAATAATTCGCCATTGTATGGGGCCTCGATCACAATGGTTCAACCGAAAATTATCTTTAGAAATCTGCGTGTACCTCTATTAATACTTGATCCGGTATCTGATCATGACCCCATGCCTTTCGAAAAAGATAACATTGCCTTGGCCAATCAATTTCCAGAGCTGATAACCAGGATTGAATTTGCCGGAGTTGAACACAACATTCATTATGAAAAGCCAGTGCAATTTAGCCACGAACTCCTCAAGTTTCTAAATATCGTCAAAAAAGAAACTCCGTTGTTTTTACAAAAGAAATAACTAATAAGCGAATAGATGCCCTTATCTTTGGTTCTCATAGCTTATCTTAATATTTCACAGCACACACCATGGTCAGATTGAACAATGAAACACCCACCGATATATTGCAGGAGGTTAAGAAAGGTAGCTTAGTAACGGATACTTTTAGTAAAACAGGCCTGGTAGAAACAATTGAGATCAGTGATGATGGATTATACCGGATCTACACTTTTAATCTGGTGACTGGCAGAAGCATTGTGGTAAAGAGATAATAAAACAATCAGTAAGATCAGGACCGGGAACATAACCGGAAAACTTATTGTTTTAAAATATAAAATGACGAATATTAAAATGCTGGCGAGGAAAACTACGGATAAGGGTTTACTTAGTTTTTTGAAAAAAACCAGCAGATAAAAAGGATGGCACCATAGCAGGTTTAAATTATACTTCACTAATTCCAGACTGGAAAAAAGAGATAGGTAGAGTAGTAAACATCCCACCAGACTAATCATTGTAAAAACGGTAAATGTTACCCATTTCATCAGTTTATTCGCCCCGCTTGTCTTTTCTATAAATGGACTGAGCAGCAGGAGCAGGAGTAAAAAACTATAAAGAGTTATGGCAAAAATATTCGGGTAAACAGGCTCTATTTTGCCGGGTTTAAATAAATAAATAGCAGAGTTAGCCATTTTGCGCTTTCCCAATTGAATCTGGTCTAATCTTTTTTGCAAAGTATCAGGCAGAAATAGGTTGATAGCTTTACTGGAAATCACATCTGCTTTTCTCCCTAACAATACATTCATTCCGATCATAGAAATTTCATTATTGGTCAGGTAATTACTTACCAGCATTCTGACCGGGTTACCTGTTCCCTGATTAGTAATAGAAAGCGAATGCTCAAAATCAGGGCCTATGCTTTGTGTTAACAAGTCTACTATTTTTGTTGCGCAGTTGTTCTTTATAAAATTATAGTAATAATATTTATTCGCTGGTTTGAGTTGTTCGTTGAGCAGGAAAAAGAGTTTATCTTTCTCTCGCTGTGTCAGGTTAAGTTTTTGTGTGGAGACTGCTTGCTGATCTTTTATATATCCTTGCAAAAATGAGTGATAAGACGAAACAGATAAGAAATACTTCATTCTTCCGCTGATGAAGTTGATATAAAAATCAGGATCCTCATTATCAAATGTTCCGTAGTTATAGACCAGGTCCAGCTGTTTTTCTTCATCTGTAATCCTGATTGCGCTATGACCGAATAAGGCGTAAATATATTTACTGGTTTTGCTGCAGGTGAGGAGGTTTACAGTAGCGCTCTTTGAGAGCAAAAAAATATTTTCTGATGGTAAACCAGCAACAGCAATCCTGATACACCCCAAAACAAAGACGAACAAAAGAAGTAAAGGTTTTCGCATGAGCAAGTCTGTAAGCGTAAATTCCAGAGCAATTTGCATTTATACTGTTAACTCCATGCAAAATATTCATTGCTTTTCAGCTTAAAAGGAATAATTCAATAATTTCTCAACTTATTTAATTTCGTACAAGTCTAACATATTCAATCGATTAATCCTCATTATGGCTATAGCTATGTATGTAAGCCACAATATTTTCATTATTTAATTTGCATCCCATTCAAATTTAATTACTTTTGCCACCCCGGGGGATTAGCTCAGTTGGCTAGAGCGCTTGCCTGGCAGGCAAGAGGTCAGCGGTTCGACTCCGCTATTCTCCACCAGAGAATCAAAATGATCGGGGGGATACCAGAGTGGCCAAATGGGACAGACTGTAACTCTGTTGTCGCGAGACTTCGAAGGTTCGAATCCTTCTCCCCCCACTCTTATCAGAAACCTTTCAGTTAATTCTGAAAGGTTTTTTTGTTTACGGGAGTTAGCCAATAACAAGCGATTCTGTCTCTATAAAGCACTCTATTGTTAGTACATTGTTAGTACAACATGTGACCATAATCACTAATTATGGTTTATTATAAACTTATCCTAAATGACAAACGATCTAAATCAGATCAGATTTACCCAATCGTAGTAAGAGTTACAAGTAACAGAATCAGTACTACAGTTTCTACCGGATTAAGAGTTCACATTAAAGAATGGGATGCAATTAAAGCCGTTATTAAAAATAGTCATCCAAATTGCCATATACTGAATCATCAGCTTTTAGACTTTTACACCAAAGTACAGCGGTCTATTCTTAAACTTCAAGATCAGCAAGACTTCTCATTCGAGAATCTTAAACTGAGTTTAAAAGAACAGCCTGTACAAACTTCAATCCAAGCGAAGATCTCATTTAATGAGTTCGCAGAACAGATAATAAGGGAACTTCACGAATCTAACAAGTCTGGCAATGCGTTAGTTTATCAAGCTTCATGGAACAGATTATCCAGCTTCATCAAAAACAAGAGGCTTAATTTTACTGATATTGATTATACGTTACTGGAGGCATTCAAACAACACCTAATGAAGGATGGTGTTAAGACAAACACAATAAGTAATTATTTCAGGACAATAAGGGCATTATACAATCGTGGAATCAAAGCGAGACTTGTGGATCGATCATGTTACCCCTTTCATGATGTAACAATAAAATCAGAACGAACAACGAAGCGAGCAGTAAACATAACTGATATTGCTCGATTGAAAACAATAATTATTAAACCAGAGACATCAGCATGGCATAGCAGGAATTACTTCATGCTCAGCATATCTTTAGTTGGAATAGCATTCACCGACCTGGCTTATTTAAGACACAAAGACATTCAAAAAGGCAGGCTGATATATAGAAGGAGAAAAACGCACAAAGAATACAATATAAAACTCACTCCACTTGCCAATTCAATAATTCAGATATACAAAGGCAGGAGCGAAAAGTACTTACTTCCAATCCTTCCCTCTACAACTGTTGAAGACTCTTTGACGGCACATAAAATCATCAAACAATGCATAAAGACAACAAATAAATATTTGAAGAGGATGGCTACAGAATTGGAAATCGATGAGCTTACCACTTACGTTGCCAGACATACATGGGCTACTACAGCAAAACGATTAGGTTTTTCAAATGAATTGATAGCAGAAGCATTAGGACACGAGTACGGGAATAAAATAACAAACATCTATTTAGATGCCTTTGAACAATCAATAGTTGATGAGGTAAATGATAAAGTGCTTGAATGTTTGACCTAGTTAAATATCTTTACAGCGGAGTGGCACAACTGCTCCGCTTTTATTTCGATCATATTTTTATACATGTCAATAAACCATAAATGATCTACCAACAGATTTATTCTGAGGTACACATTTTACAAATCACACTCATTTTATGCCATTAATAACCGTAACAGGTGGATGTCTAATAAGTTATAAGGCCATTAAGGACTACCACTTTTCTGCTCAAGCACTTTATGAAGAAAAGCTTAAGCAAGCTCTCCCATTAGAAGAAGACTTCACCTATGAGATCCTTATGGATGTTGAGTCTGAAAAGGAAGCTAAACAAGTATTTCTTGATTACATAGGAAAATTAAATGATCTTGGAATTGCTCATCATGCAGGTCATTTAGCTTTCATTACGCAGAGTCTTATCAAATTTGAAGGCAACTACATAAATGACGATGCGGTCAAGAACGATCTGGTCATCGATGATTTAAAATTATTAGAAAGATTACTTATCATTCAAAGAGATGAAGCCTATGAAACTCTAAACCTAGAGTTTACCAGTAAGAAGGGAATTGATAACAAGAAATTTGAACACTATTGTTTAATATCTAATAAGCCATTTATAAAGGCTACAGTTGCCAGCGCAATCAACTCACAGTTTGAAATTATTAAAAGTAAATCATATTCTTACTCATTTGACATAGCTAATTCACTATCAACGATTAAAGAACCTAGCGTGGAAAATATAAGTAACCTTGTAACCAAAGCTAGTGCAGTCAGCATGAAACCATTCAAAATGCAGTTATTATACACAGTTTGCCTAACTCTGCGAAGATTTTTAAATGATTGGTCTCTTCTTAATCCAAATAACGCTGAGTTCCCGAGTGATCAAGCACGAGTAATATACTATACCTGTAAAATTCATGGATTATTATCTGTGACGCACGATGTGGAACGTGATGCACTCAACTATACACGAATGTTATTGAAGAACAACAGCAATATCAAACCAATGAATGGAATCATAACTAACTAATAGATAGTGCTATAAAATTACTTTTATTTAATAAAATCCATTGTGCAGTTTCAGTTTTAGAGTTTGATCAGATTTGTGTTCATAATTAACATAATAAAAACAATATGAAACATCAAGCACCACAGATCGGAAGATACCAAGTTTTAAAGGCTTACAATGAAATGCACAACGGTAAAGAAACACCCGTAGCGGAAGTTCTTTATATGCAATTTAACTGGACAGAGTTTGACACCAAGATTAGGAAGGTAAGATTAAGATCTCTGTATAATTCAAATTCAGAAGGGCCAAAACAAGACTTCCCAATTGATAAGCTTTATCTTCATTATTTGCTTATAAACGAGATGCACGAGACGAATATTTCTGAGAAACCTCAGTATTGTGTTAAATGGGAAGTTATTAAGCCGGATAATTATAATGAACTAATTGAGGAGGATAATGAGATTGCAGCTGATTTCTTGTTATGTGATCAAGTCATGTTTTCTAATAAAGAGTATATAGACTTAGAACTTTCTGCTGTTGAAATGGATCAATGTTTAGCTGACGAATTTACAAAATCAGAAAACACCATAGTAAACCAAGGCGGACAAGAGGAAGGAGACTAGTTACACATTATTAATTAAGGTATAAGAGATGGGTTCTGATCCATCTCTTTTTTTTACACTACAAATAACACATTGATTTACAAAGCTATAAAACTACCACATTATACTTATTTCCATTGTGAAGTTTAACATTCAAACTAGGTGAATATTTGTGCCAAGCAAGTGGTAAAGCTTGCTATTATAAGCACAGATATGAAAAATTTCGATACTAACAGACGCTTACCTTCAGTTATAAAGACAGACCAACAGACCACATATAATTATACGCTAGGTGTAACAGATAGATTATCTAAAGCATTTGAAGTAATTCCTTCAAATTCCATAATAAATAAAGGAAGATGCGGTATAGGAGGAACTTATCTTGAAATCAAGGCAAACAGAAATTCTATCATAATAGTTCCTACTCATTCCATCATCGAAGATAAATGCTACGATGAAGACAATAACCTTCTCCCAAACTATTTCGTCGTAAGAGGAAGCAAGAAATCATTTGATGCGGGAAGGTTAAAGCTATTCATTGAGTCAGACTTGCCAAAAAAGAAGATCTTCTCTACTCCTGCCGGCATTAAAAAGATTATGGAGTGCGGAGCTTTACAGGATGATCTGTACAATAATTGGTTCCTCTTACTGGACGAATCTCATACTGCAATTACGGATAGCTTTAGAGCTGATGTTCTAATACCGTTCCAATATCTCTTCAATTTTAAACATGCAGCATTAATTAGCGCAACTCCCTATAGATTCTCTGATAACAGATTCAAGTCCTTTGACGTTCATAATATTAAATTCAATAATAAAATAGGTACTATCAATGTACTATCCGCAGTTAACGTACTATCTGCTCTTTACATAGAGCTATTGAATCCGGATAAGTTCCCGGGACGTGTACATATATTTTTAAATTCAATCAAGCAAATCGATTCTATTATAAAAATGGCTGAACTTACTGAATGCAGTATATTTTGTAAAGAAAGTAAGCAAAACAAGGATAAGTTAGATGGTCTTTCTCCTTTTATAAAAGCTAAACCAAACGAAGCCAACTACAGTAAATTTAACTTTTACACTTCTAAATACTTTGAAGGATGGGACTTGGAAGATGCTAATTCCACTACTATAATAGTTTCAGATTATAAAGTATCTACACTAAAATTTGGAGTATCCAACAAGTGTATCCAAGCAGCAGGGCGTAACAGAAAGATATCACATGAAATCCTGCATATTACTAATGATAGACAAATTAATTCACACCATTCATTTGATGAACTGGTATCTATGACTCTTACAAAGGCCGAGAGTGCAGTTAGGTTATATAATGAACATTTGGATGATTCTCAGGGCAAAATAAAGTTTAGTCCTGATAAACAACTTAAAGCCTCAATTGACAAATATTCCGAAAGCCATATAAAGCATGAAGGATCAAAGGCTAGTCTTGACAACTTTAAGGTTGATCAGATTGTAAACGAAGAACATTGCAATCAGGAATTTAATAATATCACTTTTATAAAAGAAGCCTGGGAGTTAATGGGATATAAAACGGTAATCAAAAAGCTATTTACACCTAACATCCCAACTAGTGCCATTCTTAGAAATAAAACGCACCGTATAAATGCAACATTAGCTTATTTAGAGGAACTTGATATAAATAGTGATGAAGAGTTTCCCAAATACAAACAGTTGGCGAAGTTCCTCCCGATCGAATGCGAAAGTATCAGAATAGCTTATTACGAGATTGGAGCTGAAGTGGTAAAGAGTCTAAACGGTGATATGAAAGCCATAAGGCGCAAGGTTCTTGAATCTCAATTCGAAAAGAAAAAAGTATTCATAAGCGAAGAATATTTTAAAATGGCTGGCTATGATAAACAGCCCAATCATTGGATTACAGAGACATTGGACAGGATCTATAGTGAACTTGGTGTCTTAGATCCAAAGAAAAGTCCTGACACAATTATGGTTGCTAAGGCTATTCATCTAAAAGACTACTACACCAAAGTGACAACGTGTAAGATGGATGATGACACATCAAAAAATGGATATATCATAAAGGAATACTAATTCTTCCTGTTCTTCTTAAATATACTTAAACTTCTTCTATAAGGGAGATGCAGAAAATGTCAATTTTACAGGAACAGAGCTTATGATTAGACTTACAGACAATATCTGTGGAAAAGGAGTAATGATTTTAGCAGATTAAGATCAGCACCTACTTAAAGTAAAATTTTATTTTTTAATTTCTGAGGCATTTTCGAGCAGATCCTCTGTCATAAACAGCCCCCTTACATTATCTCGATGGGAAACGATTGCCTATTAGAAAAGACAAACCTCAGTTAAGAACATGGCGGCTGAATCAGACTGCATCTTTTCTTTTATAATAGATAAAACTCACCCGAAGAGAATCCTAAAACCACTTGATAGACATACGCGACAATTTCATTGCATAAAATTACGCATGTCTAATCCATCCATTTTCCTTCCCACAATACATATATATAAATCAGTAATAATTCATTAAACCCAATTAAAAGCAAGCTCTGAAATCTCAGGGCATCATATCGTTATGTCAAAAAAAACACAATCATTAACCAAATTACAAACCCTTAAAACCCCAGATGAAATGACAGTAATTGCACCAAGTGAGGAAACTATTCTCGCGCAGAACTTAGAATTAAGAAATGAAAATGTTGAAAAAGCATATTACAACATTGTTAAAGGAACTAAAGAACTACTAACAGCATTTGAAACGCTGAAATACCGGATTTCTGTAACTGTGGATCATGCTAAGTCTGGAAAGGAAACTAAACTTATAAATGAATGGCTATGCTTCTTTTATAACTACACCCTAACAATGAACAGATTTGGATATAAGATGATTTACGTATCCTACGATGAAGACGCTCTAACACGCTTCGGGGATAAACTGTTCAACAGAATGCTACGGATTGTATTTAGATGTACCAATCTGGAATCCTCAGATATTAATATTGAAAACTGTATCCGTATAGATCATTCCGCTACAGATATTCAGCCATTCTTTATTAACAGGTTATTCAATCAGGAAAAGGATTATGTGACTGTAACAACAGAAGAGAAGGTTCCTTCATGAAAGATAAGCTACAACAAAAACTCTTCGGAGTTTTTGTTGATTGGCAGTTCTGGAAGAAATTCTTTAGGAGAGCAATTAAAGATCAAAGCTAATTTGTCTATATGATCCAGATTATACTTAGATGGGAATTTAATACTTTCTACTTGACCTATGAAACCGTTGGAAACTCCCAGTTTAAATGCAAGCTCTGATTGTGAGAGGTTTGCTTCTTCTCTCAGCTTCTTTGCTTTATTAATTGCAAATAATTCTATTTCTGATTTTACAACTGATTTAGACACGCTCTAATGACGAAATTAAATCTGCGTATATTACTTAGTTATAACTAAGTATTTATTATTTTTACCAATCAAAGAATTAAGAAGTGAGGTCGACATCAGTATTGATTCTAATAATTAAACTATAAAATATAATCGTAAATGAAAACAGCAAACATGTTAATGTTAATGGCGGTACTTTGTTTTAGTGCTTGTAAGAAAAATGGTATTAATGAGCCTGAGAAAATCTCTGGTAATTGCAAGATTGTCTCAATAAAAGAAGATAATGATCCTGCATCTACTTACAGTTATGATGCTTCTGGTAAGATTTCCAAAGTAACTAACCTTTATGGTTACGGCAATGGAATATTCACATATCAAACAGATAAGGTAAACTTTACAGATGCTAAAGGAACTGAAAACCAGTCCTTCAATATTGATGCTTCTGGTCGTATTACCTTAGATAAGTTTGATACCTATAAATATAACTCTGATGGTTATCTAATAGAAAAAGCTTACAGACCGAATCCAACGACATCTAACTTTATACTTTCCTATACCAATGGCAATTTAACGAAGGTTATTATTGATGGCTTTGAAACAGTGAACATTACTTATTATGATGCCGAAGCAGTACAAAACCTGTTAGGATATGAGAATGCTCTCCATAGCTCGCTAATATTCAATGAGAGTACTTATTCAAACTTTAATATTGCTTTCCTTGGTAAAGGATCAAAGAATTTAGTTAAAAGCATTACCAAGCAGAGGACAATATCAGGAATTACACAGAATTTTAATGATACTTATGTTTATAAAAAGGATACGGACGGTAAAATTGTATCATTGGAGATTAAAAGGCAAGCAAGTGGCGGTTATTTTAACGGAGTGAATACCGTAAACTTCACTTACCAATGCCAATAATGTATAAAAACATATTGCAACACACCAAGATTAGAGCCGCATTTGTGGCTCTTTTCATTTAACCTTCTTCTCTACAATAATTATGGAAGAGCATTTAGAGGAATTAGATAACTTCCTTATGTTCTATTACACAAATTAGTGTGATTATTAGAAATGAAAAGCTAAGTATACTGTTAATTAACTAATGGATAAAATTCATTCAAATAAAACAAGATATATTGATCCGTTGTTTATATTTGATAGATAGACATTTACCCGCCATTCTCATGCTAACAGATAAGAAATACAAATCTGATAAGATTGTTAAGCCATTTTTGGTTATTTTATGGATATTACCTTTTATAGCATATTATAGCCATCAACGTCAGGGTGTAATAATTGGATTAATATTTATAGCCATTACATTTTTATTTGGACTCACAACCTTTAGGTATTTTAAAGAGGGAAATAAAAAGGCGGGATTCTTCGGAATGATCGCGTATATACTCTTCATTTCCTTTATAATCTACCTTATTAGGTTCTTAAATATACAGTTATGAAAACGTGGCATATAAAATCTCACAATATTCTGTTATCTGGAGACGGAGCAAATACTAGTTCTCTTCAATTTAACGGAATATGGATTAAATTTATAGAACAGGGGCGTACTATAATAACCCAAACACATCAATGCAGGTTTATAGATACTGTAACTGCTGATGGTCAACAAGGCAGAATACGGAGTGGTGAAACGACAAGATCTGATGGCAAAATAGAGGAAGTTTTTGGTAAGTTGAAAACAGAGAATTCTCCGACTCATCACCAAAACTTAATGAACGTAAACGGACTACAATCCTTATTCCCACAAGGCATACGTAATTTCAATAACCTGATTTATAATATTAGATCATATAACAAAGCCCATTTCAGCGAAGGAAAGAACTTCTATACTGAACGTAAAGGCTATGGTAAAAAATATATGGATGGTGCATTTACATTAGGCTCAACAGGGCCTTTATTAGGATCAGTATTTACTGCTGGTGCAGCAGCTTCTTATGCAGCCAAAACGTTTTCTTATATTGGGCTTGGAACTCAATCTGTGGGCTTAGTTACCGATGTTTCTTTCAGTAACTTGTACGAGAACCTTGTAAAACAATCAACAAAAGAACCTGTAATTGTATTAGATTTTGATAGAGAAAATGATAGTTTAAGGGACTCAACTGGTCACATTACACGTGCATTTCGCAGGAACATCATCAATAAACATAATGAAGCCATTACGGAAGAATCCATATTTCAAACAATGATTCATAGTGTCTCTGGTTATCTTGATGGTTACATGAAACGGGCTAAGAGCTTACAGTAATTAAAGGGCTTGATCAATATTAATTACTTTTACTTATAGTAAATAATAGAATTCCCAACAACATCCCTTACACAGAAAAGCGGCTTAAGCCGTGAAAGGGATGGAGTGGTCATTCGGTTATATTATAAACTTCTTGCTGTGGTATCAAACCCGTGGCAGTACGGACTATTCGTCCTATCATTCTGGCTGAGGATTAACAAAGCAAGTCGCAGGAAAAAAGGTATTCCGCATTCCTAAGCGGTGCATTAAGTTTGCCAGATCGCAATTCCGTTCAGCTAGGATAAGTTTATCCTGGCTTCACATCCCAGCCCAGAATCTGTCATACATGAATGCTTTCCGCAAAGTCATCGCTCCATGATAGCTTCTCTCTCATTCAAAATGATACTCGTTGAACTCCTTCATTTTAATGAATCAGCTATCTTTTAGTATGGGCTCACCTGCGGTCACTTTAGGCCACAAAACTGTCATGCCCTTTGAATGCCCAACGCTTCTGCCGATGTCAAAGGTTACGCCAGTTTCTTGTGTGGACATTCTTTGCAGCCATGCTTTGCATTGTCTCTGCAAAGACCTAAAGCTCCATTCGCAGGCGGTGAGCTAAAAAATGTTAACTATTTACCACTAAGCGAGCTCGTAAGATCCCTAATTTGTTTTATAGTAATTGGTTTTAATTCGGACTTCTTTGTATCAGTGACATAAGTGTCGAAGCTAGAAAAGGATCCTGTTCGTGAAACAGTTCCCCCTGCGCCTAAAGATCCAGAAACTTGAGCTACTCCCATACCGATACCGCCTCTAGCAGAAAAGTCAGCTTCACCATTAAAATTAGAACCACCTTGTTTTGAAGCCCATATCACTTCTATCAATTCCGGTGTGATAAGAAGATCCGAATCTGATAGATCAGGAATCAACAGTATTGACTTTAAGATTGATAGTCTTGTATCTTTATCCATTTCCGTGTCCAGACCACTGGGATATATAGCCCCGATGATTGGGGAACTAAGTGTGCCCCCTGCTATAAACATAGAGCTTTTTTTGTCAAGCGCGCTTTTAGCAGTTGCTTTAAAATCTCCGGATGGTGCAATGCCTGAAGCTACTATAGCAGCATTGATATATCCTGAACAATCAAGGCTATAGGCAAAGTTTCCGTACGCAATTGTATTGATGTAATCATTAATGTTCAAATTTTTATAAGTTGGAGAATCTTTCAACAACCGCTCGTATGTACTCCCGTCTGCTCTCTTTAATGTCACGGTATGTAAAACTCCTGTGATGCTTGTTCCTTTTACTAACCTAGCTGTTGGAGGTAAGCCCTTTAAATATGAATCTATATAAATTGGGATCCAAGGTTCCTTTTTTTTCATTTTGGAAATGAGCTTTTTAGCAACATTTGATGGCAAAGGACAGGGATGTGATGCTGGGTCGAAAAGTTCGGCAACGACATCTTTCAAAGTCACAAAGGATTCTTTGTGCGCATGTTCAACAGATGAAGTATCTACATCCAATATCAAAGCATCAGCAATAACCAGAGATGAGTCCAACGATAAAAGTCGTTTTGAAGTACTCTTGAAGTCAACCGTTGATTCCGCTAGTCTGGTAGAACTACATCCAATTGAAAAATTGATAAGTGAGGCGCATAGCGCGAAGTAACTAAATATTTTTAAATTATTCATAATGAGAGGTTTGTAATTAAATATAGTAATTTATTTTATCATTATTATTTGAATTTTTTAAACCGAGTTGAACTAATTATATAGATGCTTATTATAGGAATATCGCATGCTTGTACATTTTAACCTCAAATTCGCTTGGTTAGGTTCGCTTAGAAGAAGTGAGAAACTATCTTGTGAAGTTTTTCTAATAAGTGGTTTCCTAATCTTTACCAGTTCATCAATCGATATAGAAGTGTATCTTATATACCATATCTTTCAGCAAAACCACCAAGAACCGCAGCATATTTGTTTGTAAAAGCATTTGAGCCTAACCAAACTGCTGACTTAGTTTCAACTTCTATATTGGAAATAATAAATAAAACCTATTCGGTCTCCGTTGGAAATTATCTGATAAGTGTTCAGGTGGTAATTTGCAATTACTTTAAGTGATAAACCATCAACTATAATTTCAAAGCTCTGCATACAGACCTACTTAATTTTGAATTGATTCAATAAACAAGCTTAGTTCTAAAAGGTATAATTGGGTATAGTCTGTAGTTGCATACCATCTTTTGTAAGGAGGAAATGGTTCGTCCATTTTATAGTAAACGTATCCAATTGATACTGTTTATTAATATACCTTAGACAATGATTCAATGTAAACAAGGTGTTCTATTGTAAATCATACTCTAATAAGCTTACATTGCGTTTTTTAAAGACTGCTTTATTTCTATCCATTAGAATCAATGAAATCCTTATATTCTTTTATAACAAAATCCCTGATATCAGGATCGAGTCTATCTGGATTTACGATTAAAGCATCAATTTCTGCTTTTTGATGAAGATCTTGAATAGGTTCCCAACGTACCACTTCTGACCACATGTCATATATTAAGATGTCTGTTTCATATATGGATTCCTCATTTGATTTGTACTTCCCTTGATGCCATATTCCTTTCACTTCCTCTTCCGCTACTTGGAATTTTACATGTTGATTATCTCTAGGTAAAGTATTGATATCGAGTTTTACATCCATAACTATAATTGTTTTTGTTAAATTTATCAAACAACAAGCTTCACTATAAATATAATAAAAGAATCTTAATATAATTTTCGGATTTTGAATATAAATTATAAACAACGGAGATTTATAACAAATCATAAATAGATGTATGACGATATAGAAAGATAAAAGTTTCGTTATCTTTCGTACAAATAATCACCAAATTACTTAACCTCTCTATGGACACTAATCTCATTTCTTTAAGAACTCATTCATTATCATATCAGCATATCACTTCTGAATTCAGGGTTGTCCGGAACAATCTTGTTCACGAAATAGAAGATCTTTTTGACAAATCCTGCAAATTAGTAATTATTGAAGGTAAAGAAGGTGCAGGAAAAACTGATATCCTTCTTCAGTTCTCTGAAAAATATATATTTAATTCATTCACTTATTTTATTAATCCCGCGTTTAGAACATCTTATAGACTAGATTATCTTATGGAGGATTTGGGGCGTCAAATATATTTTTATAATAAGAGTGAATCGCCGCCAAGTGATTTTGCCATTACAGAGGGAGTTTTTAATAAGCTGGTTTTCGATTTAACAACAAGTCCTGGAAAAAAAAACAAACCTCTATATTTTATATTAGATGGATTGGATCAGATAGAAAAATCGGATATTGAATTGCTAAAAAGTGCATTATATATCCTCCCTTGGGGAACCAATAATTTTTATTTCATCGTTTCAGGTATTCTTGAGGAACTAAAAGAAATACTTCCACCACTTACATTTAAAAGCTCGAAAATATTAAGAGTACCTCGTTTTACAGAAAATGAAACTAAACTGCTTTTTAATTTGGAGGATACCCTCAAAGCAAAAGAGTTTATTACTGAAATTCATAATACTTGGAAAGGACACCCCGAAAACTTAAGTCAAGTAAAAAGAATTATTGACAGCGGGATCAGCCCTGATGATTTCCTGTCAAATATGGAGATTACCGAAAAGAATGACTTACTAGAAGTCGAATGGAAAACTGCTAATATATCAGACATTGAATTCGACAATCCTATCATAATGATCACATCGCTACTTGCATTTGGTGATAACATTAGATCTATAGATCGTCTTGCGAACATTCTAAATATAACCAGTGAGGAGATTAGAACATTAGTTGAGAACGTCTCATTTCTAACTCTCAAAATGGATAATATAAGTTTTGTCTCAAATTCTTATCGACAATATTCAATAATAAAACTGAAGCGATTTGAGAAGCAAATTAATGCAAAATTAATTGAGTTCTATACGACGATGGATGATATCAACTCAGTTTTGAATTTACCCACATTGTTTCACAAAAATGACGAGTGGAATAATATTGTAGACTTACTCACAATAGATAACCTAGACTTAATTATTTCCAATAGCCAGTCATTTGCAGAAATTAAAAAACAAATTAATTATGGTTTTAAAGCTTCAACATCATTAAAAAACTCATTTGAGAATGTATTCCGATTTTCATTACATAGAAGTATATTGATTGGGTTACAATCCAGTGATGGGAAGAAAGAGCAAATTAAGGCCTACATACATTTAAATAAATCCGAGGATGCATTCACAGTTATAGCTAATTCAGTTTTAAAAGAAGATAGGTTAAAAATGTTAGTGTTTTATGTTCAAGAGTCTAAAATCGCAAAAAAAGATATTGATCCTTTAATAATTGATGAGATTGAAGAGCTATTAAATGATGCTGATGAAGGTTATATTAAAGAAAACCTAACAGAAATTGCAATAGGGCTCGCTTACTTTTTACCCCAAAGGGCGATAGAAATGATTGAAGGTTCACTTGGATTGAAACAAAATAACACTTCTATTGAATGGCTCATGGGAATAATATCTATTATTGCAAAAGAAAATGGAGCTGGCAAAAAAGAAGACGATCTAAAAATTGAATCCGATAAAATAATCAAATACTCGTTTTTTGATAAGTTTGGAAACTCCATCTTACACGGAATAAATGATCTACCTGAAAAGGATTTGATAGAAGAAATCGAGAAAGTGGAGAAAAGCTCTGATAGGCTTTTTCTTTTAAGAAAGTGGATCAAGGCACATTCGGGCTCTTCTGGAATTTTTCATATAATGGACTATTCATTAAATCTTCTTATCCAAGAGTCTTCCATCACAAAACCTTCAACTGAAGTTTTATATGATATAGTTTTTCCAATTAAAAATCTTGCAGATCCTGAAAGAGTTGAAGAAATGATTCTACGAATCGACGATCTAATGATTTCCATAAACAGTCCGACGATTGGAAAAGTATCATTAGAATTGACTATAATTCAGGCATTAACAATGCTGGATATAGACCGAGCGAATGATAGAACTATTGAACTTTCCAAATTCATAGAAACTATATCTGATATTTCTATAAAATTAGAAGCTTATGCTCACTTTTGGCAGCTCTATAAGGAGCTTGAGAAAAATGCAACTACCATATTAGAGAGCCTATATTTGGATGAAAAGTACCTGAAAGAAAAATTATCCTCAGGTTTACTTCTTTTTCTTGAATCCTCCGCAGATCAACATTCTGAGCTTGAAAGTACTTTAGAAGTTCTTGCTGAAGTTAATTATCCATTTGCGATCGAGGTTGCAAACTCTTTGAATACTTCTGCGAGAAGAAATAAGGCACTTTTTTCTTGTTTCAGAATATACATAAAGAAGGAGTTTTCTACTTGGAATCTGGACGACTTAGAATTTACTATATCATGCTTGGACTCTGAAAAGTATATCACGGAATGCATTACCTTAATATTTGATGGAGCTTTTGAACAAATAAAATCAAGTAAAAATAATAAATTTATGATTACCAAATTGCTGCCTCTAATTGGGCGGATAGAAAGCAATTCACACAAATGTGAGGTGTTATCAACAGCCATAATTTTATTACGTGTCAAACAAACCGATGCTAATACATTCAATGCTCGCTATGATAAACTTATAGATAAACTAAGCGCATTTTTACTAAAACATTACGATGCAATTGTGGATCAAGCCGACAAGGCAAGTCTTGGTTATAGCTTGGCATCAACTCTTGCGGAATATGATCTTGAATTGGCGACTACTTATTTTACAAAGGCTGAATACTTATCGAAGGATAATATTTTCGAGGATATGACTCATACAGGTTCTTTGATTTTATCGATTAGGCTAATGATCAGGATTTATGCGGGATTAACTCAGAAAAAAGATTATTCATATGATAAGATTGCTTATTTAATTAATTATGTTCCAGAGAAACTAGATCAGATAGCATTATGGGCAGAGTTAGCAACGCGAATAGGCTTAATAGGAAAAAAGAGGGTTACCGCTGAAATAGTCACAGCAAAGATAATCCCAACTCTTGAACTTTATAAAAAGGAGAATAATGAACAGTTCGTTGACGTTTTAACAAGATCAGCTTCGGCAATTCATTGTGCACAGCCTGAAACACTTCTTCTATATTTAAAGAACTTAAAGATTATTGAACGGGAAAATATTGTATCTTCTACATGTGTTGTGTTGTTAACTAACTGCTATGAATCTGAACCTTATGATGATTTGAAAGGTGCAACTCATTTTACGTATCAAAATGCTATTGAATACATTAATCTATTAGAATTGTGCCAAGACGACGCATTAATACACCACTATATTAGAAAATTATCAAATTTATCACGATTAAATCCGAATAACTTTACACGTGTTCAGAAACCTGAAATATATAGTAAGATTAATAAACTAATTGCGCAAAAATTACCCAATGTAAGTCGTGGAATTAAACATGACGGATATGCAATAAGCTCAAAAGCATGCGCAGAACAATTTAATATAGGCGGTTTTGAGAAGATATATAAAGAATTTGCAGATCTCGAAGAAAAAATCAAGAAAATAAAGAACACATGTGATAGGGCTGTAATTTATTGTAATCTTGCCACTGAAAGTGGTGACAATAAAAAGAAAAAGATTGAATTTCTCAAAAAAGCTTTCGACGAAGCTGATCAAATTTTATCTCTAACTGAAAGGATCGAAATGTATGAAAGCATTTTAGAACTTACAATTAAGGCTTCTACTGATTTATTTAATCATTATTTGAAAAAAATTGAAGCTGACATTTACAATTTAGATGAAAATGATCAATATCCTTCATTTAAAAAATTAATTGATCTTGCCTACAGATATGATAAGACTGTTGCCCAGCGTCTCATTTCGAATTTAGATACAGATCCGGCACGTAAAAAAATGGCGGAGCCAGCTAACAATCACTATGACCGTATAGATTTGAGGAAGTCTGCAGAATCTGATTATTCCCAAATTGGAAAAATCAAAGATAGAAGGGAAAAAGGAAATTTAGCTTGGTCACTACTTGGGCAATTGAATTCTAGCAAAAGAAAAGTAAAAGATGTAAACGAAACTTTGACTTTCTTACATTCTGCTTCGAAAATGCCTATATTCTATTCGATGCCCCTTTATGAATTCTTCCTTGAAAACCTAATTAAAAATGGAGATCGTGATAATCTTTTGTTGAAGTACTATGAAGCAGCTAATGAAAATGCTAAATTATGCTACAATCTCATCTGTAATATTTCAAATAAAAAAGTCAGTACTATGAATTATAATATTAATGCCGCAACAAACAGCATATTGGTTACGGCGGATAAAAAAACAGAAGTATTTCAATTTATAAGAAATTTAGTTGAAAATAGTGAAGCTAAGGAAATATATATTATAGATCCATATTTCTCAGAGCGTGAGATGAGCTTCATAAAGAAGATGGATGATTGGACTCTTGATGCCCATGTAACAATTCTCACAAGCTGTGAGTCAAAAGGAGATTTTGGTCGGAGTTCTTACTTAAATGAATGGACTAAATTCTCAGCAGAGCCTCCCCCGCAAAACTCTTATATATCCGTGAAAAACCAAATTGATAAGTCTCCATTTCATGATAGGTACATGCTACTATATGATAAAAGATTAGGATTGCGCCTCGGAGGATCAATTAATGGCATTGGTGGTAATAAGACATTTGAGATTTCAAAAATTGTTGCATCTGAAGTGGAATTGATATATGAAACGATTGTAAAACCTTTTGCAGTCCAGAGAAAAAAAGAAATCAATGATCAAGCTATTAAATACGAAAGTTTTGATTTTTAGGATATCTACGATTACTGTCCTAAGGCCGTTGACTTCTGTGGCATATCAAGGCAAGAAAGAGTACTAAGTGAATATCCTTACATGTTTTATTAATCATTGCACAAAGCTAAGCTTCTCACCTCAACACGTTTCAAGAAATTCCGGCATAAACGCTCCAATAGCCATTACGCACTATCCATTTATCCCGTTGCTTCTTGACTTAGATTGAGGCTGAAAGCTTGGTTAGGTATCCATAATTAATATAAATCATATGGTATTACAATCAGAATTATTCAAGGTTACAGAAGTGCAGATCAGTTACAATCCAAAATTTAAGGTCTCAGAAAGATCGCAAATAAGAAGCTCTAACGACGCCTATCGAATATTGATACAGCAATGGGATTCAGGTAAGATTGAGTTTCTGGAAGAGTTTAAAATCCTGTTATTAAACAGAAAAAGCAGGGTATTGAGAGTGGTTAATATTTCACATGGTGGTGTTGCTGCAACAGCAGTAGATTCTAAAGTTGTATTTGCATCAGCGTTAAAAGCATGTGCAAGTAGCATTATCCTCTGTCATAATCACCCTAGTGGAGAAATAGATCCAAGCAGTGAAGATATTTCATTAACTAACAAACTCAAAGACGGAGGTGTATTACTAGACTTAATAATCATGGATCATTTGATCATAAGTAAGGATACCTTTTACAGTTTTGCTGATGAAGGCTTAATATAAATTTCCAACACAACGAATTAAACTACCAATCAAATTATTTCTTAACGAGGTTGCATGTTAGTACATAGTTAGTGCAAATTAACAATAGAGGGCTTAAATGGGGCTAAAAGCCTATCAGAGGACGATACGGCGTTCTACTGGCAGGCAAGAGGTCAGCGGTTCGACTCCGCTATTCTCCACAGAGAATTTCAGAGAAAAACTGAAGCTTTCTTTTTTAGCTTTATAAACCCTTCAGTGCCGCAGGGATATAGGCAAAATGATCGGGGGGATACCAGAGTGGCCAAATGGGACAGACTGTAACTCTGTTGTCGCGAGACTTCGAAGGTTCGAATCCTTCTCCCCCCACTACAAAAAAGTCTTTCAGTTAATTCTGGAAGACTTTTTTTTTGCGCATTGAATTAAATCAACTCTGGAGAAATTAAGGATCAAGTCAGAACTTTTGAAACAACTTGTACGCCAAACTGCTGCTTTAAAAATGAAATCGTCCAGGATTCCCTTTGAAAATTTACCCGTTAAACTTCCCATAATAAATAAATGCCTTTCCACCAATGTAGGCTATTAGCGTTGAAGATTATCCTGATGCGTAAAAATGTCCGTAATTGTCCGCAGCTGTCCGCAGTTGTCCGTGGGTTAGCCCAAGGGAAAATTATAATTTCATTAATCTTCAACTAGTTATGGTTTGGTTGTGCCTGAGTGGTGGTCGGGGTGACACCAGGTTGAAAACAGGCTTTAACTATGGCAAGTCCAAGTCATTTCAACTAGTTGTTTTGACTTGGACTTGCCATGCTCTCGCGTTACTTTAGCACTGCTCTTACCCTAACGAGTACCCGACCAGTACTCAGGCAGTACCCGGCAGATATAGATTTATTATTTAGCTATTTTGAATTTATTTACGAACAGCCGGCCTTGTTTCGGCTGAGTCATTCCCATGCAAATTGAAAGCTTTCAGCGCAAATTCCAGAGACATAAGAGCATCCGTGACAGCAAAGACTTTCTGTTTAGCGTGTCAAAATTTATGCTTAAAAAAGAGCCTGCTCCAAAAGTTGATGACTTGATCCGAAATTAAAAGATAAATTTTTATACTATTTAACTTTCCCCACAATATCCAGTCTAAATTCCTTTCATGACAATAATATTAAACTAATCAATTGATTTACAGATTTTTCGTCATGCCGTCACAACAATTCGCCTCAACTCTTCGTTTATTAATAATAAATAATTTGTTAAACAATGTACAGAACGCCTTGTTTAATAAACATATTTTTCACCAATAGATATTATGTCAAAACTGATTCAAATCATAGAAGACGACGAAGCTATACGAGATGTAATAGAATATATTCTGCAACAGTCAGAATTTGATGTTACAGTGGCTGCCAATGCTAAAGAATTTAAAATTAACCTCTTTAATACCTTGCCTGATCTTATTCTGATGGATGTAAGACTTCCGGATGGAAATGGGATACAGTTGTGCCGGAAATTGAAACAGAGCCTGGACACCAGGCATATTCCGGTAATTATCATTTCTGCACATGCCAATGCTGAACAAAGCAGTAAAGAAGCTTTTGCAGATGATTTTATAAGTAAACCATTTGATTTAGACGATTTATTAAAGCGTGTTGAGAATCAATTAGCTTAGAACCTTAAAAAGCCACTATGATTTATTACAAGATGTCACTTTTAGGCGAAAATTTCCAGGTGAAACGACTGTCACTCCATATTTCCTTATTCAGAATAGTACATAGACGGGGAATTTTGGAAATATATAAAAATAGGTCATCAGGAAAATGGTCGGTGCTTTTCCGTTCCAATCCTGATGACCTGATCTCGGCCTCTTTTATAGGACCTGAAATTGAGAATTTATATCTGTTACATAGGGCTACAGGCTAAATACCTGAGGTTTCTCCGTGATCAGGATATTTCCTGATCACGTTTGAACGGAATTATTTTACTGTAGCTGACCAGTTGTCCATTTTATTTTCAAAAACACTAAGCGGCAATGAACCATCTTTAAGTACTTGATGATGGAATTCGGCAAGCTTAAATTTAGCACCTTGTTGTTTTTCATATCTGCTGCGCAATTCACGAATCTTCATCGCCCCTATTTTATAACCTAATGCTTGTGCAGGCATTCCCATATAGCGTTCAATTTCGGCTGTTGCTCCTTGTTCGTTAATGGCTTCGTTGTCCATCATATACTTGATAGCTTGTTCTCTGGCCATGTTTTTGGTATGTATCGCTACATCTACAACCAAGCGGATAGCACGATGCATTTCATCACCCAATGCGCCCATATACTGGTAAGGATCAGTATATAAACCAAGCTCTTTACCTAAGGATTCACAATATAATGCCCAGCCTTCTACGTAAGCGTTGTGCATTCCAAAGCGTCTGAATTTAGGAAGTTCTGTATTTTCCTGTGTTAAGGAGATCTGGTAATGATGACCAGGAATTGCTTCATGAAGAAATAGAGATTCCATCCCAGAAGTGGTATTAAACTTGGTGGCATCCAGTATAGGTACGTAAAAAATCCCAGGACGTTTACCGTCGGCAGATCCCTGATTGTATTCTGCACTGGCAGACGCTGCCCTGAAAGCTTCTGTTTGACGGATTTCAAATGGTGTTTTGGGAACGGTCGTAAACATGGTTTTCAGGTTTGGTTCCATTCGTTTATGAATGTTATCAAAAGCAGCCAGAATTTCAGCAGATGTTTTATAAGGCATGAATTTAGGATCCGTTTTCATGTACTCAAAAAATGCCTTAAGGTCACCTTTAAATCCTGTTTTATTTTTGATGCTATCCATCAATGAATGGATCCTTGCTACTTCTTTCAGTCCGGTCTGATAAATTTCTTCAGGGGTTTTGGTTGTCGTAGTTTGTTGTTTAACCAGGTAAGTATACATGGCTGTACCCTCTGGTAAAGAAGAAAAGCCAGAAGTAGTTCTGGATTTCGGCAGATATTCATTTTTCAGAAACGTGCCAAGCTTTTTATACGTTGGAACGATAACATTCAGAATGGTATTGCGATAAGCCTCGGTCAGTCTTTTTTTATCTGCGTCTGCAAAGTCTTTTGGCATTTGGGTAACCGGTGCATAAAATAAACTCTTTGCAGGGTCGGTAACGACCATACTCAGCATTTGAGGATACATTTTCACGACCAATGCTTTAGGTAAAACGATACCAGATGCTATTCCTTTCTTAAAGTTTCCAATAGCTGTATCTGCCCATACGGAAAATGCATTGACACGTTTTAACCAGTCTTCATAGTCTTTAACTGTTTTAAATGGTTGTGCACCTGTACCAGATCCCAATTGCCCGATAGTTAAGGGTAAGGCATTCATCTGATTAAAAGGAAGATATTCAAAATGATATTTTAAACCTTCAAGACCAGTTTCCAGGTTATCTTTTAACACATCAAAAGATAACTTATCGTTTTCATCGAGCTGGTCACGTTTGTATTTGCCCAAACTATCCAGATATTGTTTGTAGAAGTTTTTAGTGGTATTCAGATAAGCGACAGAACCATCATTGGGCAACTCGCTGTTATACCTGTTATCTCCTGCGTAGGTAGCAGAAATTGGATTTAATTTTAAATAATCTTCGTAATACTGATCACATAATTTGCTGAATTGCGGATTCGCATTACTTTTTTGGTCTCCCTGTTTACAAGCCGCCATAGTACCAGCAAACAGAAGAACAAAGGCTATTCTTTTCATAAATTTTGAGTTTAGAAAATAAAGCTAGTCAATATTTATCAGGTTCTGTCTATTCGATCAGGGTATTAAATCTGGATTCAATATGGCTTTTAGCTTGTTTTTGAAAATCTTCAGGAGATTGCCCGCTTTGCTTTTTAAAGAAACGGCTAAAGTAAGAACGGTCTGTAAAGTTCAGGTTATAAGCTATTTCTTTGAGTGTGTTTTCGCTGTGGATGATTTGCCTTTTAGCTTCCAGAATAATCCTGTCATGGATGAGTTGCATGCCTGTTTTATCCAGTTTATCTTTTAAGATCTGGTTGAGGCGTTTGGCACTTAAACCCAATTCTCCGGCATAAAAGTCTGCATTCCTTTCCACTTGATAATTCTCTTCCAGCAGCATCATAAATTCGTATACTCTTTTCTGATTGACGTCTTGTGTGGTAAATACGTGTTCTTTAATGCGGATGAGTTTCAGCAGAAAAACTTTCAGTAATGCTTTCAGGATCAAAAAGCTGTTGCTTTGCTGTTTGTACTCTTCTTCGAGCAACTGATAAATTTTATCCAGTTCGACAGCATTTTCTTTGGTTAAGGGCAGACATGAAAATTCTCCCTGAATATTAAAGATTTTAAAGATGTCGAGGTAGAATTCTTTGTCTTCTTCATCCAGAAAGTCTCTTTTAAATGATAATAAGATACCATTTTTACCTGCTTTGTTCAATTGATGCACCCGGTATGGTGGAATAAGATAGATCCAGTGTCCTGCTACTGGTTTCTCTTCTTCTTTAACGGCATGTAATGGAAATTCATTTTGCAGCCAGACAATTTCAAAAAAGTCTTTTCTTCCCGGATCATTCAGATAACTGGGCGGACATTTCTCCAGGTTTCTGATATATATTAATGACTTTTCTAATCCAAGGCCGGTACTTTCTTCCATCTGGGTCAAATATATTAATAGTTAAGGATGTATTAGTAGTCGTTTCCAAATAGTCCCATACTATGCGCATATAGTGTAACGTAAAGACTGCATGCCCCCACTACCTTTGACGCAGACAAAAAAGAGATGGGTAGTGCAAACATAAATGACCAGGCAGCCAGTTTACAGGCAAACCTGGAATTGATTTTACAAGAGAACCAGAAGTTAGCAACGCAACTGGATTTTATTCAGTTAACAGCAATAATACCTCATTTACAGCAGGCAGAACGTGTGTTTGTGATTGGTGCCGGCCGTACAGGTTTAGCATTGAAAGCTGCTGCAATGCGCTTAATGCATTTTGGGTTCACTGTATTTGTTGCGGGAGAAACAACCACACCTGCAATTAAAAAGGGGGATCTTTTGATTGCAGCTTCCGGTTCAGGAACGACCAGTACTATCGTAAAGGCAGCGGAGAAAGCTGTGGCTGCTGGTGCAAAGGTCATTGCCTTTTCTACAACCAGCGATTCTCCTCTTGCGAGTTTAGCTACGCTTGTGCTGCTAATTCCTGCTGCACAAAAACAGGATCATGGAAAGACTATTTCTGAGCAGTATGCAGGCAGTTTATTTGAACAAGCTTTATTCTTACTGACAGATGCACTTTTTCAGACCATGTGGGCTGCTGATGGCACTCCTGCTGAAGAGTTATGGAAAAGACATGCTAATCTTGAATAAGAGATACCCGCTTACACAATCGATTTTAAAGAAATACAAACAATAATTAAAAACAAATTACAATGGCAAAATTACAAGTCGCAATAGATTTATTAACTACAAAAGATGCTTTAGCATTAGCTGCTAAAATCGCCCCTTATATTGATATTATTGAATTAGGTACTCCATTAATTAAAAATGAAGGTATTGCAGTAGTTACAGCAATGAAACAAGCGCACCCTGATAAATTAGTATTTGCTGATTTAAAAACAATGGATGCTGGTGAATTAGAGGCTGATATTGCTTTTAAAGCGGGTGCTGATTTAGTTACGGTTTTAGGTGCTGCCGGAGATGCTACTATTGCTGGTGCAATTAAAGCTGCCAAAGCGCATGGTAAAGGTATCGTTGTAGATACAATTGGTGTAGCTGACCGTGTTAAACGTGCACAGGAAGTAACTAAACTGGGTGCTGAATTCGTAGAATTACATGCAGGTTTAGATGAGCAATGGACTGAAGGTTATTCTATCCAGGTTTTAATTGATGAGGCTGCCCGTGCTGGTGTCCCTGTTTCTATCGCTGGTGGTGTAAACATCAACAATGTGACAGCTGTGATTAAAGCAGGTGCAATAGTAGCGGTTGCTGGTGCTGCAATTTATGGTGCAGAAGACCCTGCTGCTGCTGCAAAAGCTTTACGCGAAGCAATTGATGCTGTATAATTAAAATTATTTCACTGGAAAGACGGGTCAATAATATTGATCCGTCTTTCATTTTTTAAAAGAATAAGTTCTACACAATGCTATGTAATATTTAACCCGACATAGTCCTTTATCGCTATTATGGAACACTATTTGATGAACTTTTGGTTCAAATAATGGCCAAACATAATTAATTATGATTAAAAGGATACACGTACTTGAAGATGACAGTGATATCAGGTATATCATTGAATATTTATTGAAGGATGAGGGGTATGAACTGCAGCTTTCTTCGTCGGTTAGTGAACTAAAAAGTAAACTAAGAGACTCTTTGCCTGATCTGTTTATTATTGATGTGATGCTGCCTGACGGGAATGGAATTGAAATTTGTGATGATCTTAAAAATGACATGTTTACCAAACATATTCCGGTTATCGTGATGTCTGCAAATCCAAGAAGTAAACAAATGAGTTCGCAGGCTTGTGCAGATGATTATATCAGCAAGCCATTTGATCTGGATGATGTGGTCAAAAGAATCAGTAATTTATTAGTCAAAAAGACTGCTTAAAACAGCTGCGGATATCTGCCATGAAGGTCTCAAGGCAGATATTTTATTTAACCTTTTAGCAGAAATGCTGAAATCAGTGACGCAGTCCTGGCAGAAGCTCCGGGTTTGCCCATAATGACCGACAATTCCTTATAATCTTCCATCATTTTCGTTCTCCCCGCCCCTTCAATCACCCTGTGCAGCTGGTCTGTAATATTCACGGTATTGCAATCCTCCTGAATCAGTTCAGTGACTACTTCTCTATCCATAATCAAATTCACCAGAGATATAAACCGGATCTTTACCAGCATTCTTGCAATTGCAATAGAAATTGTCCCTCCTTTATAAACCACCACTTGTGGTACATGAAATAAAGCAGTTTCTAAAGTTGCAGTGCCTGAAGCCACAACAGCTGCTGTTGCCACATGAAGCAGATCATAGGTTTTTCCGAAAACGAGCTTTACATTTTTTGCGCCAATAAATTGCTGATAATAAACTACCGGAAATCCTGGTGCTGCCGCAACAACAAATTGCTGAGCTGGAAACTGTTCAGTAACGCTGAGCATTGCAGGCAACAGGCGTTCTATTTCCTGCTTACGGCTTCCCGGAAGCAAAGCAATTATGTTATTTTCATTGAATTGATGTTGTACCCGGAAATCCGGATCTGGTATAAAGGAAGCTTTTTCATCCAGTAAAGGATTACCTACATAATCCACCTTCATCCCCCAGCCTTTGTAGAAATCTACCTCAAATGGAAGGATACAAAACATTTTATCAACTACTTTTTTTATCTTCAGTACCCGCTTTTGGTTCCACGCCCAGACTTTTGGAGAAATATAGTAACACACTTTAATATCTTTCTCTTTTCCAAAACCAGCAATCTTTAAATTAAAGCCAGGAAAATCAATCAGAATCAAAACATCGGGCGAATAGGCCAGGATATCTTCTTTACAGGTCTTTAAGTTCCTGAATATCGTCCTCAGGTTAAGCAGTACTTCTGTAAAGCCCATAAATGCCATCTCTGCATAATGCTTTGCGAGCGTTCCTCCTTCTGCTTTCATTTTATCCCCGCCGAAATATCTGAATTCAGCCTCAGGATCCTGATCCTTCAGCGCCTTCATTAAATTAGCTCCATGGAGATCTCCGGAAGCTTCGCCGGCTACAAGATAATATTTCATGATTGTGATATTTTATAGAAAAAGAAAAGCATCCCCCATATAAATGTTGCACCTAATACGCCTCTCCCGGTATTTTCTTTATTCACCTTAAAAAAGTACTTCAGCAGTAAAGCATTCACGGCAATACAGCCAATCAGCAACAGGTCTGCTTTAGCGAGGTAGGCTATCTGGTGCATAATAAACCAGACGATGGAAAGCAGTACTCCCGGAAGGAAAATACCGATTCCAAAACCTACCCATACATTGTCTTTAATCTGATTAATCATTAAATGTCCATGAGTTTAATATTGGAATTACATGATGTGCTGTTAAATCAAATTGAACGGGTACAACCGATACAAAACCATTTTCCAATGCCCATACATCTGTATCTTCTCCTTTATCGTTATTCTGAAATACTCCGGATAACCAGTAGTAAGGACGGCCATATGGATCTTTACGTTCATCAAATTCTTCTGCCCATTTTGCATTTGCTTGTCTGCAAATTTTAATTCCTTTCAGGTCTGCGCCTTTAGGGAAATTAACATTCAGCAGGGTAGCTTGTGGCAAACCATGATCAAGTACCTGGCGGACTATTGTTTTAACAAATTTAATGCAGTGACTGAAATCAGCTTCTTCAGAGAAATCATCTAAAGAGAAACCAACAGAAGGAATGCCTTCAATTGCACCTTCCATAGCAGCTGACATCGTTCCCGAATAAATAACATTAATGGAATTGTTCAATCCATGATTAATACCTGAAACACACAAGTCAGGTTTCTTACCTTTAAATATTCTGTTTACTGCAAGTTTAACGCAATCAACAGGTGTACCAGAACATTTATACATTTCAACGCCTTCATACAGGTGTACCCTGTCAAAACGCAAGGGCTTTCCAATGGTAATTGCGTGTCCCATTCCTGACTGTGGCCCATCGGGGGCGACCACTACAACATTACCAAATTCCTTAACGGCTTCAATCAGATTCCTGATACCTGGCGCGGTAACACCATCATCATTTACTACTAAAATATTGGGTCTGGATTGCTCTTTCTTCATGGGGGTAAAAGTACAAGATTATAGGATATATATAACTAGTTTCTCATATTTCAAAAGTATATTTGGTCATAACTTATTAAACATGAAAAAAAAACTATTACTCTTATCCTGCTTTATCCTTGCTGGATCGTCCTTAATGGCGCAGGTGGGATATGAGTGGAAAACGGCATCCTCTGGTGGATATACTTATAAGTATGTGACCAACGATCCTACCAAATCCCGTTTTTATACTTTGCAAAATGGTCTCACAGTAATTCTTTCTGAAAATGCAAAGGAACCTAGCATCGAATTTCGTATGGCTGTGAGAGCTGGTAGCAATAACGACCCGCGTACTTCTACTGGATTAGCACACTACCTGGAGCATCTTTTATTTAAAGGGACCGACCGCTTTGGTACGCTGGATTATGCTAAAGAAAAACCTTTACTGGACAAAATAGAAGGATTATATGAAAAATACCATGCAACAACTGATCCTGCTAAACGGAAAGAAATCTATGCCCAAATAGATAAAACCTCTGGTGAAGCTTCTAATTACTCTATTGCAAATGAGTATGATAAAATGATGAAATCTATCGGCGGACAGTCGACAAATGCACATACGTGGTATGAGGAAACTGTTTACAATGAAGATTTACCTGCTAATGCGACTGATAAATTTCTTGCTTTACAGGCTGAACGTTTCCGCAACCCAGTATTCCGTATTTTCCATACAGAACTAGAAGCTGTTTATGAGGAGAAAAACCGCGGACTTGACAATGATTCCTGGAAAATCAGTGAGAAGATGAATGATTTGTTGTTCCCTACGCATAACTATGGACAGCAAACTACCATCGGAACAATTGAACATTTAAAGAATCCTTCTCTGGTAGAAATCCGCAAGTATTATAACAAATATTATGTTCCTAATAATATGGCTGTTATTCTTTCTGGCGATTTTAAAGCCGATGAGATGATTAAAAAGGTGGATCAGTCTTTCTCTTATATGAAAGCAAAACCTCTTGAATTATACAATCCTGCTGCTGAAAAACCATTAACCAAAATTCAGACTGCCAATATCAATGGCCCAAGTGCCGAAGCAGTTAGAATCGGTTACAGAGGGTATGCGGAAAATACGAAGGAAAGTATGATGCTTGATTTAATTTCCAGCATTCTTGCTAATGGTAAAGCTGGTTTAATGGATATTAATTTAAACAAACAACAGAAAGTATTAAATGCGGGTGCGGGTTATCAGCAGATGAAAGATTATGGTACTTTCCTTTTAGTTGCCCAACCTAAAGAGGGCCAGTCACTGGATCAGGCCAAACAATTATTACTAGATCAGCTTACTTTATTAAAAAAAGGTGATTTTAACGAGAGTCTGATTAAGGCAACAGTTGCCAATAGTAAATTAAGCTTGTTAGAGTCATTCGATAAAAATGATTTCCGTGTAGAAGCAGTCACCACTGAGTTTATCTCAAACCGTGCAACGAAATGGGACAAATCATTAAGAAATCCTGATGAGATGGCTAAAATCAGCAAGAAAGAAGTTGTTGATTTTGCGAACAAGTTCTTCAAGGATAATTATGTGGTTATTTTGAAACATAAAGGAGAAGACAAGAGTATTCAAAAGGTAGATAAACCGGCAATCACTCCGGTTAAAACGAATACAAATGAGACTTCTGTTTTCACCAAAACCTTACTGGATACACCTTCAAAGCCTATTGAAGCAAGATTCCTTGATTACCAGAAGGATCTGAACTTCGGCAAAGCTGGTATTGCTGATGTAGTAACTGTTCAAAATAAAGAGAACAGCATTTTCAACTTGACCTATCGTTTTGACATGGGTGCCTGGAATTCTAAATTAATGCCTTATGCTGCAAAATATCTTGCTTTTTTAAGTACCGATAAATATACTGCAGAAGAGATCAGCAAGCAGTTCTATAACATTGCTTGTAATTATTCATTCTCTGTAAAAAATGAGGTAACTACGATTGAAATCAGCGGCCTTCAGGAGAATTTTGACAAGGCGGTAAATTTAGTCGAACATGTGTTTGCAAATTGTAAAGCAAATGAGGAGGCATTGAAAGAGATGAAAAGCAGTATTCTTAAATCAAGGGAGAATACAAAGCTCAACAAGAGTGCAATACTTTCCGGCCTGATGAGTTACGCGCAGTATGGTCCAAAAAATCCGACTAATTTTGTTTTATCCAATGAAGAGGTACAACAACTAACTTCTGCACAATTATTGGACGTTTTACACCATATCAATGAAACTAAGCATTCTATAAATTATTATGGTCCTGAATCAATTGAGGTGTTCACTAAAAACATTGAAAAAGCTCATGCCTTGCCTAAAGCTTTCATTGAAACAGCTCCTGCGCAGCAGTTTGTTTACACTGATCATAAGGACAACCAGGTTTATTTCGCAAACTATGATATGGTACAGTCCGAAATTCGCTGGATAAGAAACAGTGGTGTTTACAACCCTTCGGAGGCGGCTAAAATTGACCTGTTTAACAGCTATTTTGGGGGTGGCATGGGTTCTATAGTTTTTCAGACGATCAGAGAGTCCAAAGCTTTAGCCTATTCAACTTATGCGTATTATTCAGCTCCGGATAAAAAAGAAAAAGACTATTCAATGATTGCTTATGTAGGGAGTCAGGCAGATAAAATGAATGATGCTGTTGGTGCAATGAATGAGCTATTGAATGTATTACCTGAGTCTGAGAAAAACTTTCAGTCATCGAGATCTAATACTTTAAACTCTTTAGAAACTTCAAGGATCACCAAAAATGCAATTATCGATCATTATTATGCTGATCAGAGATTAGGTCTTGATCATGATTCCAGAATCGATGAGTATAAAGGTTTACAGCCTTTAACTTTCGCAGATATCAAAGCTTTTCATACTAGCCAGGTAGCCAATAAGCCCTATAACTATTGTATAGTAGCTTCTGATAAAAAAGTAAAAACGCAGGATATAGAGAAATTTGGTAAGTTGAATACACTTACACTGGAACAAATATTCGGTTATTAAGTTAAATTTAATATTTTATTCAAAAGGAGATGCTTTTAGCATCTCTTTTTTTTTAGCTAATCTCAGACCTAAGACCCTGTCTTACAACACACATAAATAAAAAATTTAAATGAAAAAAAATTGGAAGTGTAAAAAATTTCTTTAAATTAGTTAACACGAACTAAATGAATAAATTTAAACTAACAATTAGACAAATATTCTACTGAAAAACTATCAGATTTACTTTTGTTAACTATTATTTTCAAACCAATAACCTAAAACAAACAAAACTATGAAAAAACTAGCTTTACTTTCACTGGTGCTTATTGCAGGCACTTTCACCGCTTTTGCTGTTAAAGCCAATCAATCAAAATTAGCAGCTTTCTGCCATTGTGAGCCGGATATCAAATGCAATTCTACCGGGGCGTGGGGTATTAAAACTCAAATCTGTCCTTAATTCAAAAACAGAAAATACTTATCGTAAATTTTAATGCGCTCTAAATTTTAAAACAAAAAGGCCGCTTGCGCGGCCTTCTTTTTTATGAAAAAAAACCTGCTTATACTTTCTGCACTTTTTTGCAGTGCAATTCTGATTATGTATATTTTAATCAGGCATGCTGAACCAGACAGGATTTATGCGAATTTCACAAGAGACTATCATAAATTTAAATTGCTTCCTATTGATACTATTCTTTTTCCTGGCAGGGTAAGCATCATGAAGGCCGATCAGGGTAATATCTATGGTTATGTATATAACCAAAACAGCATATTCCGCTATAATTCTTTCAGTCATCAAACTGACACCTTTTTTGCAAAGAAAAACCTGCCGGTAAATATTGTCACCAGACTGGAAATTGACACAATTACTAATAAATTTTATATTTTTGATGACACAGGTAATAAGGTAATTACCTACCAGCCGGATAAAAATAAGATTGACAGTATTCTTTTTCGAAAAAATAATAAAGGAGTGTCCGGAGACAGTTTAGAGAACAACTTTTTTCTTTCTTCTGACTATGATACTACAAAAAAAATCTTGCAGTTAAAACTCAGAAATTTCTCATTCCCAGGTAAAGACTCTGTACTTCATCAATTTCCTTTCTTCGAAGACGGCGGACTTTCAGCAGACGGATTTTTTGTCAGGAACCTTCATTCGCATGAACATTTTTACATCCCGTTTTATAATGGAAAAATTATCAAATACGATGATCAGCTTAATAAAATATCTTCATTTCATACCATTGATCAAACAAAATCCGGCAACATTACAGTAAAGACCGGAAAGATATATACGCGTTCAAGTAAATCTATTGTAATTAATTCTACAGCTGCTGTTGATGCCAAATATCTTTATATACTATCTTACGTACTGACACAGGATGCAGCAGCCAGTGGATACCGGGGCCCTGCAATAGATGTATACCATACAAAAACAGGAAATTATGAAGGTAGCTTCAGACTGCCTGGTTTCGAAAACAGACCTGTCATACAACTGGCCCGCTATGCTGACAAACTGATAGCAGTATATGAGAATAACATCTTAATTTTCAAGCTCAATATTTATGAAAAGTAATTATATCCAAACTGCCGTAGTTATACTTTTATGTATACTTTTTATTTATGCAGGGATTTTCAAGGCTATGGATTATCAGTTATTTCTTTCAGACCTCAGCAAATCACCTTTACTGGTAAAATACGATAAAACCTTATTGGCGCCTATGGTACTCGGCACTGAATTCCTGATCGTAGTTTTACTGAGCTTTACTTTAACAAGGAAAGCCGGACTATTTCTTTCTTTTTTTGTCATGCTCTTATTTACATTATATTTAAGTACACTTTACTTTCTTTATACAAATATCCCTTGTTCATGCGGAGGTATACTAGGTAAAATGTCCTATCCAACACATATTATTTTTAATGCTGTATTTACAGTAATGTCAGCTGCCGCCATACTGGTGGGTGTTAAAAAGCCAGTTATTCTAAAATAAAAAAAGAGAGGCCTTTTCAGACTTCTCTTTTTCTATTTTTATCAGGTTGAATTATAAAGATTTCAACCAGTGATCACTTCCTCGCGGATCTTACTTGTTTTCTGTTGTAATTTACCGTAAAGCTCATCATCTTTACCTTCTTCGTGTTTCAAATCATCCTCTGTAAGATCTCCATCTGCCTGCTTTACTTTACCTTTCAACTCATTCCATTTTCCTTATAACTCTAAACTATCCATAGTATATATTTTAAATTAATGATCGTTTTGAAAATCCGGAGCGGCTATTTTGTTTATAACTTTAGACAAAAATTTAACTTAAAGAAAGTATATTTACCTTAAGTGTTTAAATATATCAAAAGAGCTATGCAAGTAACAGATACCAGTATAAGCAGCCTGCCATGGAGCAGAAGCTTAAAAATCCAATCCATTATAAGAATTAATCGCCGGAGCCGGACAATAATCCCCGAAATCAAACTTTCAGGCCATTGGCTTAGTGAAATCGGTTTCACTCCAGATCAGAGAGTAAATATTACTATGGTTAATAACGCATTGGTTATCGATCTGGCAAAATAGAAAAGGGCTCCTCAAACTAGTTTGAGGAGCCCTTTTCTATATAATTCTATAAAGATTTTAACCAGGTGATTACTTCATCACGGGTTTTACCTGTTTTCTGCTGTAATTTACCATAAAGTTCATCGTCTTTACCTTCTTCATGTTTCAAGTCGTCTTCTGTAAGATCTCCGTAGGCCTGTTTCACTTTACCTTTTAACTCATTCCATTTTCCTTTTAACTCTAAACTGTCCATAGTATTTGTTTTAAATTAATGATCGTTTCGATAAGGAACAGCCGAAGCTTAAAAATTGTTTTGAAGGGTATGATTCTTTACAATTGCTGTGCAGAAGCAATGATTTCTTCTACAACTCCAGGATCTAACAATGTACTTGTATCCCCAAGATTCGTAGTTTCCCCTTCAGCAATTTTACGAAGTATTCTACGCATGATCTTCCCTGAGCGTGTTTTCGGCAAGCCAGTTACAAATAAAATCTTATCTGGTTTCGCAATAGCACCGATTACACGGGTTACTGTCTGCAGAATATCTTTCTTGGTTAATTCAGGTTCATCGTGCAGCTTCGGATAGATTACGAAAGCATATATCCCCTGCCCTTTTACCTCATGAGGATACCCGACAACAGCACTTTCAACTACACCAGCATGCATATTGATTGCATTCTCTACTTCGGCCGTACCAATTCTATGTCCTGAAACATTGATGACATCATCTACCCTTCCAGTGATTTTATAATACCCATCTTCATCGCGCATACAGCCATCACCTGTGAAATAAAGGTTCGGATAGGTCGAGAAATAAGTCTGTTTACATCTTTCATGATCACCATAAGTAGTACGCAATATACCTGGCCACGGGAATTTAATACAAAGATTACCATTCACGCCGTTCCCTTCAATCTCTTTTCCATTTTCATCAACCAGCAGGGGCTGAATTCCTGGTAAAGGCAGCGTTGCACAAGCCGGCTTTAATGGGGTTACAAAAGCAATTGGAGAAATCATTAATCCACCAGTTTCAGTTTGCCACCAGGTATCTACGATAGGGCAGTTTTTATGACCGACCTCTTCATCAAACCAGTGCCATGCTTCTTCATTGATAGGCTCTCCTACTGAGCCCAAAACCCTCAGGCTGCTCATGTCTATTCCTTCTAAAGGTTCTTTGCCGAAACTCATTAATGAACGGATGGCAGTCGGAGCAGTATAGAGGATATTAACTTTATGTTTTTCTACGACTTCCCACAATCTTGATGGTGTAGGATAAGTAGGAATCCCTTCAAATATCAAAGTCGTTGCACCTTGTGAAAGCGGACCATAAACAATATAAGAGTGTCCGGTAATCCAGCCGATATCGGCAGTACAGAAAAATACTTCGTCTGGCTGGTAATTAAATGCGTTGGCAAAAGTGTACCCTGCATAAACCATGTAGCCCCCTACGGTATGTACTACACCTTTTGGCTTTCCGGTAGACCCTGAAGTATATAAGATAAACAACATGTCTTCTGCGTCCATTTCTTCGGCAGGACAAATAGTATCTACCAATTTAATCTCATCTTCAAACCATAAATCACGGCCTTTCAGCATCGAAACAGGAGTACGTGTGTGGGTAAGGACAATCACTTTCTCTACTGTCGGACATCCGATTAAAGCGTCATCAATAACCTCTTTCAGCTGAATTTGTTTACTTCCACGGAAAGAGCCATCTGCAGTAATAACCAGTTTACAAGCTGAATCATTGATTCTGTCAGCTATTGATTTAGCAGAAAACCCACCGAATATAACAGAGTGGACTGCTCCGATACGTGCACAGGCCAGTACTGCAATAGCAAGTTCTGGCACCATCGGCATATAAATACAAATACGGTCACCTTTTTTTACACCATTTTTCTTTAGCACGTTAGCAAACCGGCATACTTGTTCATGAAGAATCTTATACGTCAGCGTCACACTTGGTTTTTCAGGGTCGTTCGACTCCCAGATAATCGCAGGTTTGTCACCACTTTTCTCCAGGTGACGGTCAAGGCAGTTTTCAGTAATATTCAACTTCGCACCTTCAAACCATTTGATCTGTGGGTCAGTGAAATTCCAGGATAAGACTTTATCCCATTTCTTTTTCCATAGAAATTTTTCTGCTATTCCAGCCCAGAATTCTTCTGGATGCTCGACACTGAACTTATAGGTTTCCTCGTACTCGGCTAAAGATTTGATTTGCATCATATATTTGGTAATAATTTTAAGCTAATATAAATTATTTGAAAGGTAGTCAAAAGATTATTATAGCAAAATATATGTTGTCAGTTCGTTACCATACAGCGTAATAACGCAATGAATAGTGCAAGATTCGTGTTTGTGGGCTATTTATGTATCTTTGCCGGAAGAGCAACAAGAGTTAATCCATAAAATTTGAAAAATAATCACATGGACTCTTGATCGTTACAAATATTTTCGTGATATTTGCACACTCTTAAAAAATTAAGCGAAGAACAATTTAACAATATATATTAAAGGCATGTCTAGAGTTTGTGATTTAACCGGAAAAAAGGCTATGAGTGGTTTTAATGTTTCTCACTCAAACGTTAAAACTAAACGTAAGTTTTATCCCAACTTACAACTTCAGAAATTTTATATTCCTGATGAAGACCGTTGGATAACACTGAAAGTTTCTACTTCAGCTATCAAAACCATCAATAAAATTGGTATTACTGAAGCTATTAACCGTTTCGTAAAAAAAGGATTTTTGTAAAAACATTGTTGATGTGAATCAACTAAATTATTAATAAAATGGCAAAAAAAGGTAACAGAGTACAAGTTATTCTAGAATGTACAGAGCATAAAACTAGCGGCATGCCTGGTATGTCTAGATATATCTCTACAAAAAACCGTAAAAACACTACTGAGAGATTAGAATTGAAAAAATTCAATCCGGTATTGAAGAAAGTAACTGTACACAAAGAAATTAAGTAATACATTTCCAATCTATTTAGATCATGGCAAAAAAGGTAGTTGCAACCCTTAAAACGGGTAAAGGTAAAGAATATTCAAAAGTTATTACGATGACTAAATCACCAAAATCTGGTGCATATTCTTTCAAAGAAGTTATCGTTCATAACGATCACGTTAAAGATGCTATTGCTGGACAAGGCAAGTAATTTTAATATTTAATGATATTAAAGCCGTCCCTATATTTATGGGAGGGCTTTTTTTGTTTTCATCTACATTTCTATGGGACTATTCGATTTTTTCAAGAAAAAGGAAACTGCTCCTGAAGCTCAGGAAGTATTAAATAAAGGTTTAGAGAAAACTAAAAACGGGTTCCTTAACAAAATCACGAAAGCTGTTGCCGGAAAATCAACAGTTGATGATGATGTACTGGATAATCTGGAGGAAGTACTGGTTACTTCTGATGTTGGTGTAACTACTACCTTAAAAATCATTGACCGGATTCAGGACAGGGTGGCAAAAGACAAATATCTGTCCACCTCAGAATTGAATCTGATCCTCCGCGATGAAATCCAGCTTTTACTGGCTGAAAATAACAGCAATGATTTCCGTAATTTCGAGTACGGTGATCATAAACCTTATGTAATCATGGTAGTTGGTGTGAATGGTGTGGGTAAAACTACCACCATTGGCAAGCTTGCCCATAAACTTAAAGCTGAAGGGCTGAAAGTGGTATTGGGTGCTGCAGATACTTTCAGGGCTGCAGCTGTTGAACAGATTAAATTATGGGGCGAACGCATTGATGTAAGAGTAGTAGCCCAGGCAATGGGTTCTGATCCGGCGTCTGTTGCATTTGACACCATACAATCTGCCGTTGCTAACGGAGAAGATGTAGTGATCATTGACACAGCCGGAAGGTTACATAACAAAATCGGGCTGATGAACGAACTGGGAAAAATCAAAAAAGTGATGGAGAAGGTAATCCCTAATGCACCACATGAGATTTTACTGGTACTTGACGGCTCAACCGGACAGAATGCATTTGAGCAATGTAAACAGTTTACAGAAGCTACAGATGTAAATGCACTGGCAATTACTAAACTGGATGGCACAGCCAAAGGTGGTGTAGTCATTGGTATTTCTGATCAGTTTAAAATCCCTGTTAAATACATTGGGGTTGGCGAAGGTGTGAATGACCTTCAATTATTTGATAAAAAAGCTTTTGTTGACGGCCTGTTTAAATAAGCCATCTTTTAAAAGCAATATATACACACAAGATGAATACGAAAACGACTTCTAAAATTATCCCTGTTAAGAAACCAAAAATTAACGTAATTACACTGGGTTGTTCCAAAAACATTTACGATTCTGAGGTTTTGATGGGACAATTAAGAGGGAATAGCTTAAATGTAGTGCATGAAGCTAATGACATCAATAAGGATGATATCATTGTCATCAATACCTGCGGCTTCATTGACAATGCAAAACAGGAGTCTATTGATACTATTCTTCAATACAGTCAGTTAAAAGAAGAAGGCAAAATCAGTAAAGTAATTGTAACGGGATGTCTTTCTGAACGCTATAAGCCTGAACTGGAATCAGAAATAAAAAACGTTGATGCCTTTTTCGGTACTAACGATCTGCAAAATATATTACACTCATTAGGTGCAAATTATAAGCATGAATTGATTGGAGAACGTTTATTAACCACACCTTCACATTTTGCTTATTTTAAAATTGCAGAAGGCTGTAACCGTCCCTGCTCTTTTTGCGCGATTCCTTTGATGCGTGGTAAACATGTATCGACTGAAATGGAAGCTTTAGTCAAAGAGGCAAAAATATTAGCTGCTAACGGAACTAAAGAATTAATACTGATTGCTCAGGATTTAACGTATTACGGTTTGGACATCTACGGTAAACGTAATCTGGACGAATTGTTAAGACGTCTTTCTGATATTAATGGTATCGAATGGATCAGGTTACAATATGCTTATCCTTCAGGATTCCCAATGGAAATCCTGGATGCAATGAACGAAAGAGAAAACATCTGTAAATATCTGGATATGCCTTTACAGCACATCACTGATAATATGCTAAAGTCTATGCGCCGTGGAATCACGAAACAAAAGACTATTGATATCGTTAACCAGATCAGGGATAAAGTTCCTGGAATTGCGATGCGTACCACACTGATTTGCGGTTACCCTGGTGAAACTGAACAGGATTTTGAAGAAATGTTACGTTGGGTAGAAGATACCCGTTTCGACAGGTTAGGTTGTTTTACTTATTCTCATGAAGAAAAAACGCATGCACATAATTTAGTCGATGATGTACCTGATGAGGTAAAACAAGAACGTGTTGATGCGATCATGGAATTACAACAAGGAATTTCTTATGAAATCAACCAGGATAAAGTAGGTCAGATTTACAAAGTCCTGGTAGATCGTAAAGAGGGTGATTTCTTTATCGGACGTACTGAATTTGACTCTCCTGAAGTTGATAATGAGGTTTTAATCGATGCTAACACGGGTTATGCTGCAAATGGCAGCTTCGTAAATGTCGCAATTGACCGTGCTGAGGATTTTGATCTATATGGACAGATTGTAAAATAATATTGCGTTTTGCTGAATTATGGTTTATTAACTTAATTTCGTAGCAATGCAGGCCAAGTACATCTCTTATCAGCAAACACACGCTTTTTCATCCATTGTATTGGATTACATAGATGGAAAGGATAATCTGGAGTCTTTTTATAAGCACTCCCCTACTTTAGAAGGTTTTAAAAAAGCAATCGGGGACCGGAAATATTCTGGTGACCGCAGCTTATTAGTAAACAGCCTGCACAAGCAGTATCAGCATTTACGGCCTTCTGCTTTAGTTCTTGAAAATATCAACTTATTAGCTGATGACCGTACGTTTACCATAACCACAGGTCATCAGCTAAATATTTTTACAGGCCCCCTTTATTTTATCTATAAAATCGTTACTGCGATTAAACTGGCGGCGGACCTCAAACAACGTTTTCCTGATTATAACTTTGTGCCTGTCTACTGGATGGCTACAGAGGATCATGATTTTGAAGAAATCAATCATGTGAAAGTAGAGGATAAAATGCTGACCTGGAAAAAAAACGCTGCTGGTGCTACCGGCAGATTAACGACTGCTGATATTACGGAAGCACTTGTTGGCTACAAAGGCTATCTGGGTATTAGTAAAAACGGTACTGAATTTTCACAAATAGTTGAAAAGGCCTATACTTCCAATAAAACGCTTTCTGATGCGACACGCGAACTCGTAGATACCTTATTTGGTAAAAAAGGCTTAGTTTGTGTGGATGCGGATGATGCCACATTAAAAGCGCAGTTTTCACCAATTGTCTACCAGGATATTGTTGAGCAAAACAGTTTTGCACAGATTAATACAAGCAGTGCGGCTTTAGAAGCAAAGGGTTATAAACCCCAGGTGAATCCAAGAGAGATCAATTTCTTTTATATGGACAACCAGCTTCGTGAACGTATTGTAGAAGAAAATGGCGAATATAAGGTCCTGAACACCGAAATCAGTTTCACAAAAGAAACTTTAAAGCAAGAAATAGACAACCATCCTGAGCGTTTTAGTCCCAATGTAGTCATGCGTCCGGTTTACCAGGAATTAATTCTGCCTAACCTTGCTTATATTGGTGGTGGAGCTGAAGTGACGTATTGGTTACAATTAAAAGCGAATTTTGATTTCTATAAAATCCCTTATCCTATCCTGATCCTAAGAAATTCAGCGTTAGTTATAGACGATAGAAGTGCCAGAAAAATGCAAATCCTGGATATCAGTCCGATCACTTTATTTGATAGTGACGAGCAATTGAAAAACCAGTGGATCAAAGCACATGTTGGTGACTCTCTTTGTCTGGACGATGAGCAACGTGCCATAAGAGCTGTTTTTGATCAGATTAAGTTAAACTCCTATAAAATAGATAAAACGCTTTCTATGTCTGCCGAAGCTGCTAAAACAAAAGCTTTAAAACTGGTCACTAACCTGGAAAAAAAACTTTTGAGAGCTGAAAAGCGAAAGCACACTACCTCTTTACAGCAAATTGATACCCTAAAAAATAAATTATTTCCATCAGGCGTACTGCAGGAACGTGTACTGAATATTGCACCGATGTATGTTCTTTACGGAGAAGATTTTATTGAGGGTTTATTAGCTGCATTCAAACCGCTCGATTATAAATTTACGGTTTTATACGCTTAACTCAATCAAATGACCTTTCATACTTTTACAGAGACGCGTTTACGGAATTTTACCAAAAGCGTCTTTTTAAGAATGGGCTGTTCTGCCACAGATGCAGATCTCGCCACAGACGTATTGTTACGCTCTGATCTCAGAGGAATAGACTCTCATGGCGTAGCCCGGTTAAGCGGTTATATCCGCTTATGGGAGAAAGAAAGAATTAATGCAACCCCAAATATCAGGGTAGTACATGAAACGCCAACCACAGCCACTGTAGATGGCGATGCTGGCCTTGGCCTGGTAGTTGCTCCTTTCGCAATGAAAATAGCGATGGAAAAAGCTGCGCTATACGGTAGCGGATGGGTTGCAGTAAAGAACTCCAATCATTTCGGTATTGCCGGCTATCATGCTTTACTGGCTGTAGAAAAAGATATGATCGGTATTAGTATGACTAATGCAAGTCCATTGGTTGCTCCTACTTATGCCAATGAGAGGTTATTAGGGACAAATCCTATGTGTTACGCTTTTCCTGCTGGCAAATATCCTCCGGTAGTTGTTGATATGGCAACCGCAGCAGCTGCAAATGGAAAACTGGAAATTGCACAACGCGCAAACCAGCCAATTCCTGATGGCTGGGCACAAGATCAAGATGGTCAGGGAACAACAGATCCCAATGCACTGAAAAATGGTGGTTCTTTATTGCCACTGGGAAGTGATAAGGACCATGGTAGTCATAAAGGGTACGGTTTAAGTGCAACTGTTGATATTTTAACAGCAGTACTCTCAGGAGCTAATTATGGCCCGTGGGTGCCTCCTTTTGTAGCTTTTCTTGAACCTTCAGCAAATCCTGTAGGAGAAGGCTTAGGTCATTTCTTCGGCGCAATGCGCATAGATGGATTTCGTCCTGCACAAGATTTCAAGGATCACCTGGATAACTGGATCGAGCGCTTTCAAAATGCTAAAACCATCGATCCCGCCAAACGGGTAATTATTCCGGGAGAACCTGAATATGCATTTGAACAAGAGCGCAGGATAGCTGGAATTCCTTTAGTCGAACCAATTGTAAACGATCTGAACGAACTGGCAGATAAATTACAAATTAGCCGGTTATAAAGAAAGGGTTGCCATGTCAGAAACATAGCAACCCTTTCTATTATTAATACCTGATTATAAATCCTGGCTTAATGAATACCATTAAATAAACGGCCCCATCTGATTTTACTAAAGAAAGAACCATTGGTGTCATAACTCATCCAGATGAATAAAGCCTTTCCTACAATATGATCTTCTGGTACAAATCCCCAATATCTTGAATCCAGTGAATTATGCCTGTTATCTCCCATCATCCAGAAGTAATCCATTTTAAAAGTATAACTATCAGTTTTCACCCCATTAATTAACCATCCACCAGCAACTTTCTCTACTTTATTACCTTCATAAGTAGAAATTGCACGCTGATACAAAGGCATAGATACGCTATCCAGCTTTACAGTCCATCCCTTTTTAGGAATCTGAATAGGGCCCCAGTTATCAGCATTCCATTTTCTGTTTGGATCTTGTGGAAATACATTCGCTTCAACTGCTCCTGGTGCCGCAGTCCGTGTATTCACAGCAGCAACGAAATCAAGTTTCTTTACTTTATCCATCATTATAGGTGTACCCACAAAATTATAGGTATCCTGAGATAAAGCACTGATGTCTCTGTCAATCACAAAGCCCATTTCTTCAAATACCTGGAAATTGACATCACTGGTTTTAAACTTCACCATATAGTCGATTTGTCCGGTATTTTTCATGGGTTCAGCTTTACCATTGATCGTAACCAATCCATTTGACATACTTAAGATATCACCACTGATACCAATACAGCGTTTGATATAATTCTCTCTTTTATCTACTGGTCTGCTGACAATTGTATATTGGTTCTGAATCGCTTGTTTACCAACTGCGCGTACCATGTCATAATAATCTCTATCCTGAGCCTCTAATGCTACAGTATCACCATCCGGAAAGTTAAAAACTACGACATCATTCCTTTTGATATCCTGCATTCCAGGTAGTCTGCGGTATTTCCATTGTATGCCATCATAATAAGCTTTTGTTCCCGTCACAGGCATCGTATGGTGTGCGAAAGGAAAAGCAACCGGGGTCATAGGTATCCTTGCACCGTAATTCACTTTACTTACAAATAAAAAATCGCCGATTAACAGCGACTTCTCCATGGAACCCGTAGGAATAGTATAAGCTTCAATAAAAAATACGCGGATAACAGTTGCGGCAATTACAGCGAAAACAACGGCATCAAACCATTCTCTGCTTTTGGTCTTTTTCTTTTTCGGCTCAGTATTATTCTTTTGCCAGAACTTCCAATTCATATGTTTTGTTATTTTAAATTAAATATATCAGATATATTATAGAATCCCTGTTTATTTTGCAGCCATTCAGCAGCTACTACTGCACCCAATGCAAATCCAGCACGGCTATGCGCAGTATGTTTCAATTCTATTTCATCTACTTCTGAGCTATAAATCACTGTATGTGTACCTGGTATATTTTCAATCCGCTGCGAAGCGATCAAAACTTGTTCTTGTTTAAGTACTTCTAACGCAGGATTGCCATCCAGTTCATTTACCCACTCAGATTTACGGTCCATATTTTCGATAATTCCTTCTGCAAGCGTCATAGCTGTACCACTTGGTGAGTCCAGTTTCTGCGTATGGTGAATTTCCTCTACCTGTACTTCATATACCGGGTAATTGTTCATCACTTTTGCAAGCACTTCATTAATATGAAAAAACAAATTAACCCCAATACTGAAATTAGACCCGTATAACAGTGTATTGTTACGGCGCAGACATTCGTCCTTTATTTCCTGCAATTGCCCATACCAGCCCGTTGTACCTACAACGATAGGTACATTTGCATCAAAGCAAGTATATATATTATTAATAGCAGCATCAGGCGTACTGAAATCTATGGCTACATCTGCTTTTCTTAAATTAGACACAGTCAGGTCGGCCAGGTTATCTATGCCTACTTTCAGGACAACTTCATGTCCTCTTTCTATAGCAAAACGTTCAATGATCTGACCCATTTTACCGTAACCGATTAAAGCTATATTCATTTATTTATATTTTAAAAAAGATGGTTGGTAAATCATATTGAAATTAAAATCTGAAGGCGACTTTGAGACCAGGGTTGAAAGCATTGTATCCATACATAAGTGATTGTGTACCGATTACAGTAGGAGAAATCTTGATAGCCAGGTTATCCCCTATATCAAAATAGGAAAGTCTTGCATCCACATAAGCTTCAACAATATTCACGACATATAAACCTGCGAAAGAGAAAATAATAACTTCTTTATTTCTCCGGTATACATCTTTTGCGGTTATTAGTCCCGCAGTACTGATATTCGCAAGCGGGCTACCTTGTGTAGGCTGGTCATTATTTGCTGCCCTGAACTGAAGCTCAGTCAGGTATTCGTGATATTTATTGTTATTCTGAATGAAAGATATAGCCAGTAATGTACCACCTGTATAAATTGCAGCTATTTTTATACCGCGATAGACAGTTAATCCATTTCCATACTGTCCCCAGCCTGGGATCAGTGCAGATCTGATTGCTGCCTTTCTGCCAGCAATACGGCCAAGATTTACATAACCCGTATCCGCTTTAACCGGAGTACGTTTAAGACTATCACCTTTTACACTAAATTTTTCCTGTCCGCTAACTGCAAAAACAGTGCAGCAAAACAAGACCGATAACAGTAGGTTTTTTGGCATTACCAATCTAATAATTCTAATATTCTGCTCAGGTCATCATCAGAGACAAAGGGGATTTCAATTGCACCCTTGCCATTCTCACCAACTTTAAGTTTCACTTTAGTCGCAAATCTTGAAGCCAGGTCTTTTTGTAATTTCTGATATTCGAAAGACACGCCTGATGGCTGTCTTGCATTTTTAGGTTTCAGCTGAAGACTATTGATACTGCGAACTAGTTCTTCCACTTTACGTACAGAAAGCCCCTTGTCAAGAATTTCCTGATGGATAAACAATTGCTTGTCTGTTTCTTCCACACTAATCAGCGCACGTGCATGTCCCATAGAGATTTTCTGATCACGGATCGAGATCTGTATTGCAGGGGGTAATTTTAGCAAACGCAGGTAATTGGTAACTGTTGACCGGTTTTTACCAACGCGCTCTCCCAACTGCTCCTGCTTCAGGTTACATTCTTCCAGCATACGCTGAAAGCTCAGTGCAACTTCAATTGCATTTAAATTTTCACGCTGAATATTCTCGATCAGGGCCATTTCCAGCATCTGCTGATCATTGGCCTCCCGGACATAGGCAGGGATCTCCGTCAACCCAGCTAGTTTAGACGCTCTTAAACGCCTCTCTCCTGAAATTAACTGATAATTTCCTGCTGCAGCTTTTCTGACAGTAATCGGCTGGATTAACCCCTGTACCCTAATGGAATCAGCCAGTTCATTTAATGCAACCTGATCAAACTCAGAACGCGGCTGATAAGGATTGGTCTCGATATCACTGATTTTGATATTGCCAATATTACCTGATTGCGTTTTCTGTTCAGTTTCACTGACCGGGTTAATTGCATTCTTTTGTGGATGAGCCGAATCCGAATCATCTAAAAGAGCACTTAATCCTCTACCTAAACCTGTTTTTCGCTGAAACGATGTCATTAAGTTATATTTAAATAGTTGCAGAAGTCAAACCCTGATTTTCTTTGACCAATCCGTTTTTACGGACAATCTCACGGGCAAGGTTCAGATAATTTATTGCTCCCTTACAATTTGCATCATGCATGATGACCGAAATCCCATAACTTGGTGCTTCACTTAAACGGGTATTTCTTTGTATAATTGTATCAAATACAAGCTCCTGGAAATGCGTTCTTACTTCTTCTACAACCTGGTTAGATAAACGTAAACGTACATCGTACATCGTTAACAGAATACCTTCAATCTCTAATTCAGGGTTTAACCTGTTTTGTACAATTTTTATGGTATTCAATAGTTTACCAAGTCCTTCCAATGCGAAATATTCACATTGAACCGGTATAATAACAGAATCCGCAGCGGTTAAAGCATTGATTGTAATCAGGCCCAGTGAAGGGGAACAATCAATAATGATAAAATCATACTGGTCTTTAATTTTCTCCAGAACGGCTTTCATTTTATACTCCCTGTTGGTCAGATTGATCATCTCAATCTCTGCCCCAACCAGATCGATATGTGCTGGTAATAAGTCAAGATTAGGCGTTTCCGTCTTCTGAATAGCCTCAGATGGTTCTACATCATTAATGATGCATTCATAGATACTATTTTTGATGCTTCTTGGATCAAACCCAATTCCTGAAGTTGAATTGGCCTGAGGGTCTGCGTCTACTAATAAAGTTTTGTATTCTAATACGGCCAGGCTGGCGGCTAAATTTATAGATGAAGTTGTTTTACCTACCCCACCTTTCTGATTTGCCAATGCAATAATTTTACTCATTTATCTTTTTAATAATTACCAATTATTTCCTGAGAATTTGTGAATTAGATCCTTTAGGTATAAAACGCTATTTTTACCTACATTTAGGGGCTTTTTAACAATTAGCTAAGATACAAACTAAATGACAATATTAGTGTTAAACAATAGACTGTTTTAAACATCTTATTAACAATTTTTACATGATCACGATCATTTCCGGCACAAACAGACCTGATAGCAATACGCTGAAAGTCGCAAAATATTATAGAGACACGCTCGCTAAAAAAGGACAAGAGGCTAATATACTAAGTCTGACAGATCTTCCCGCTGAATTAATCATTTCCGATTTATACGGAAAAAGATCTCCGGAATTTAAAAAGATACAAGAAAAAATTACGGCAACAGAAAAATTTGTATTCATTATTCCTGAATACAACGGAAGTTTTCCTGGTGTTTTGAAAACATTGATAGATGCTTGTGACTTTCCGGACAGTTTTTATGATAAAAAAGCCTGCCTGGTTGGGATTTCATCTGGTAAATATGGCAATATCAGAGGAATTGATCATTTTGGCGGCGTATGCAGCTATCTGCACCTGAACGTCCTGCCGCTGCGCTTACATATTCCGGTCATCAAAACTGAGTTGGACGAGCACGGTAATTTCTATAAAGAAGATACTTTAAAATTTACGGGACAGCAGATAGACAAGCTTATTGCTTACTAAACAGCGAAGGATGTCCAGTTTTTCCCTTCATTACCAAAAATAAAATAACCAGGATAAAGCATTTCTGCCATGTCTTCCATAGCCTCTACAAAGGATACAGGATCACTCAAAAAGGCAGAAGTGTCTTCCATCAGATAAACGCGGTTATAAGCTACCGCAGGCCACTCCTTTTCTAAAAGAGCAGGTACCATTCCCATCAATTGCCCCATACCAGTATTGGTTTGATGATAGATCAGTACTTTAGCTTGCTCAACAATTTCAAGCACTTCGCCACCAACAGTCTCAAGGAGCACGTTCAAAACGTGGTTAGGTGTATTATTGGTATCCAGGCATATGACGGGCACTTTGTCCATAAATTTAATCTTATGCAGAATAATATCCACACGCTCCTGCAAATCTTCGCGCAGCGTTTCATCCCCAACATTATTTATAAGTGCATTTAAAAAAGACATATCGATTAATTTATTACTTTGTGCAAAAGTAATATTCCTGATCTGATGCCCCGAATTATAAAAAATATATTTTACACTTTATGCCTGATTACGCTCTATAGCTGCCATTCCGGTACACAGGACAACGATAAAAAAGTCTTTAACCTGAATTTTGACCAGAGCCTGACTTCATTAGATCCCGCTTTTGCACGTAATCAGCCTGCAATATGGATGATGAACCAGCTTTTCAATGGCCTTGTTCAGGCAGACAGTGCACTAAATACGGTTCCTGCAATCGCCAAATCCTGGGAAGTAGCCCCGGATGGGCTCCAGTATACTTTTCATCTGCGCAGTGATGTATATTTTCATGATGATCCCCTTTTCATCCATGGAAAAGGAAGAAAAGTTGTTGCTGCAGATTTTGCCTATAGCTTTAACCGTTTGTCAGATCCTAAAGTAGCTTCTTCCGGAGGCTGGATCTTTAGCGACAAGGTGAAAAACAAAAACAGCTTCCAGGCACTCAACGATACTACGTTAATTATCCATTTAACGAAACCCTTCCCCGCATTCCTCAACCTCCTGACTACACAATACTGTGTAGTTATACCACATGAAGTAGCAGATTATTATGGAAAAGATTTCAGGAGCCATCCGATAGGCACAGGGCCTTTCCGTTTTAAATATTGGAAAGAAGAAGAAATTCTTGTGCTATTGAAAAATGAAAATTACTGGGAGAAAGACAAAGGAAAAAAACTTCCTTACCTGGATGCCGTTAAAGTCTCGTTCATCACAGACAAACAAAGCGCGTTCATGTCCTTTATCAAAAAAGATCTCGATTTCTTTTACAGTGTTGATGGAAGCTACCGTGATGATATTTTAACCAAAAGCGGCCATATGACCAGCAAGTATAAAGGGAAATTCCAGTTAATCAAAGGGGCCTATCTATGTACGGAATATGTTGGGATACTAGTAGACACCTCAAAATCCATTGTCAGAAATTCACCTTTAAGATTTAAAAAAGTACGGCAGGCCATTAATTATGGCATAGATAAAGCCAAGCTGATCAAATATTTGCGCAATAGCACAGGGACTCCTGCAACCTCTGGTTTTGTACCTAAAGGCATGCCTGGCTTTGACAGTATTAAAGTAAAAGGTTACCATTACGATCCTGTAAAAGCTGCACAGTTATTGGCTGAAGCAGGCTTCCCCCATGGAAAAGGGATGCCGGAAGTCACCTTGAGTACTTCTACAACGTACAAAGATCTGATCGAATTTATACAGGGTGAATTAAACGCATTGGGCATAAAAATCAAGGTTGACGTTACACCAAGTTCCAGCTTAAGAGAATTGATGTCTAAGAATGAAGTCAATTTCTTCAGGGGTTCCTGGATTGCCGATTATCCGGATGCAGAAAATTACCTCTCTGTTTTCTATTCCAAAAACCGGGTTCCCTATGGACCTAACTATACCGGATATTTCAATAAAGAATTTGATCGCTTATTTGAACAAAGTTATTATGAGAATGATGCAAAAAAACGTTACATACTATATCAAAAAATGGATAACATGGTTATAGAAAACGCCTCCATTGTCCCTATTTTATATGATCAGTCAGTGACCATGCTTCAAAATAACATCAGCGGCTATCCAATTAATCCATTAAGTGTAATGATCCTGAAACGGGTTAAAAAGAAATAAGGTTAGCTTTTTCAGTCGCAATCTTTGAAGGATTACAAATTGAAAAAGCTAACCTTATTTCTTTTATAATAAATGGGGATTATTGTTTCGGCCCGGCACCTCCGCCTAATCCTCCAGCACCTTCATCCTGTTTCAAGTCATCATTAGAAATCCCTTTTTTCTTTTTTGGAGCAGAAAAAGTAACCTTACCAAACTTGTAACTAAAATTAACCCCAAAAGATCTTAACGGATAATAAATATTCATATTCTGGCGAAAATCAGCTCCTGTATTTTCATTATGAATATGCAGATCTCTTGAAAAGACATTCAATACATTGATACCAATTGTTGCTTTCTTTTTCATGATCTCTTTCTTGAACGCACCACCATAAAAGGCCATTGGTCCCGAAGTACCCTGAAAAGTCCTTCTTGATGCATTGTACACCCCGAAGATCTCCGTATTCCATCCACCTTTAAAAGAGATTGCAGACCTGGCAAATACCGAGTAATTTACAAATACACCAGTACTCTGATTTGTCTGTGAATTTCTTAAATCATACGTATTTAAGCTAAAATTCCCCATCAAAGTCCATTTAGGTAATGGATTATAGGTCGCAAACACATTGGCACCGTAAGATTTATTTTTACCTACGTTGGCATAAGTAGTCAGCTTTTGATCAGGAAAGTACAGACTCTCAATTACGTCCGTAGTAGTACGGTAAAATATAGAAGCATTAATTACAGATCCTTTAATGAAGGTCGAATAACCAAGCTCCACAATATCACTGATTTCAGGATTTAAATTCGGATTACCCTGCTGCTGATTTTCCGGGTCACTCCTGTTTAAGAAAGGATTCAGATAAGACAAACTTGGTCTTTGCATCCTGGTGTTATAACTCAGTTTCAACGTAGAATTCCCCTTCAGTGTCCTGGAGACGATTATACTTGGAAACAAATTCGTATAATTATTATTGAAATTAAGTGAGGAACCAGAAACCCCGCTGATGTCAGTGTATTCCGCTCTTAAACCACCTTTAACATCAAGCAATTTTGCAAGTTTAAAGGTTAAAACACCATAAGCTGCAACAACATTTTGTTTATAATCAAAATCCTGTTCGCTACTCTGATACTTACTTTTTATATCTCTTAGAATTCCTTTAACACCGGTTTCCAATGACATTGTTTTACTAAAAGGATAGACATAATCCGTTTGTAATGTATACTCATTATTTTTACCCGTGTTATCACCATTGACATCAGGAGCCAATGCCGATCCATCCGGATTAATCAGGCGTGTGTTGAATTGAGTTGTATTCCTGCCAAAACTTGCCTGACCGGAAACAGTAAATTCTTCTCCTTCTTTTTTGGTCGTTTTTCTATAATCCGCACTCCAGTCTATGTTATTCAAACTGCTCTTGCTATCAGAAGAACGTACATAAGTCCTCAATATAGTATCCATGATACTGCTGGTCACATTTGAACTTCCTTTTGCACCATTCGAAAAATCATTGTATTTGATATTCGTAGAAAGACTGTTATAAGCATTAATATCATAATCCAGCCCTATACTTCCATTATAAGCATGTCTTTTTGCTTTACTAAACCCGTCCTGAAAGATACGTGATTGCTGGCTGAAGACCTCATTTTCTAAAACAACCCGTGTATCCTGAGGAATCGCATATTGTCCACCAAAGCTTGAACTGATCCCTAAACGTCCCTTTTTAGCATTTAAACTAAAATTCCCATTATTCTGGCGTGTACCAACTGATAACGAAGCATTACCATTTATCCCCTCAGCAGTTTTCTTTTTGGTGATAATATTAATAATTCCACCCGCACCCTCAGCATCATATTTTGCCGAAGGACTTGTGATCACTTCCACGCTTTTAATTTCTTCTGCAGGAATCATCTTCAAAGCATCAGCAACACTGTTTGACATCGTTCCCGAAGGCTTTCCATTAATCAGCACCCTGACTGCAGAACTCCCGCGCAAAGAAGGGTTTCCATCAATATCAACAGTCACCATTGGCACTTTACGCATTACATCTCCCGCGTTACCACCTGCTGTGGTTACATCCTGCTCCGCATTGTAAACCAATTTATCAATTTTAGTTTCTATCATCGGTGTTTTACCAACAATAGCGACTTCTTTCAAATTGCTTTCCGTACCAGTTAATAAAATATTCCCTAAATTCAGGTCAGGCTTTTCAGGCGTAGTCTTCACCAATATCGTTTTACTTTTATAGCCCATAAAACCAATCAGTAATTTATACTGCTCAGGAGCCACATTTTGCAATACAACTTTCCCCTTAGCATCAGATACACCACCGTTAACCGATTTATTATCTTTAACCTTCACCAGGGATATCGTTGCATAATCAACAGGTTGTTTTGTAGCAGAGTCAATAATGACAGCACTGATCCTTCCGGTTATGGTGACCTTTTGTGCGCCCCCTCCAAGAGTGAATTGGGCATTAACCTGCTGTATTAGTCCCAGAAAGACAAATAGTAGTAGTAGTTTTTTCATAGTTTAGTAGTCGTGTGATTCTGTGTGTGTTGTTTAGTCGCCGCAAATTTAACTTTGTTACGGGCTATTTAAAATTCTTTTTGTCAGTATTATAATTATAACCGGTGAACAGCAGGAATTTACCGGTAATTTATTAAAGATTTCTTTAAAAAAAATGGTTATTAAAGTTTTTACACCTTAATAACCATTCGATAAATAATATATCCTGTTGGATTAAATCACAATATTCACAATACGGCCTTTAACGATAATTACCTTTTTAGGTGTTTTACCCTCCAGATACTTCTGAACCTGTTCATCAGCCAATACAATTTCTTCAATTTCCTTCGCTTCAAGCGCTAAACTCAGGTTTAAGTTTAACCTGGTTTTTCCGTTTACAGAAACCGGATAGCTAAATTCATCTTCTACTAAATGTGCCGGATTGAATTCAGGATAAGCAGTATAAGACAAACTTTCTGTATTCCCTAACAATGCCCATAATTCTTCCGTAATATGCGGTGCATATGGAGAAAGAACAACAACCAGCTCTTGTAAAATACTGCGTTTATTACATTTAAGGTCTGTCAGCTCATTGACGGCAATCATAAAACTGGATACTGAGGTATTGAAAGAAAAACGCTCAATATCATCTTGTACCTTTTTAATAATTTTATGTAATGCCTTCAACTCAGCTTTTGAAGGTTCAGCATCCGATACCGTAAATTCCCAGGAGTCATTGTGAAATAAGCGCCAGAATTTACGAAGGAACTTAAACACTCCTTCAATGCCATTGGTATTCCAAGGTTTACTTTGTTCAAGCGGCCCTAAGAACATTTCGTACATCCTTAAAGTATCTGCACCATAACTGGCAATCAGTACATCAGGATTCACGACATTGAAATAAGACTTAGACATTTTTTCTACCTCTACCCCACAAATATATTTACCATTTTCCAGAATAAATTCTGCGTCGGCAAATTCAGGCCTGAACAACTTAAATTTTTCAATATCCAGGATTTCATTCTCTACAATATTGACATCGACACGTAATGCCGAAGTTTTATAATCGTTCTTCAAACCATGAGAAACCAAAGTATGCGTCCCTTTGCCCGATTCATCTGCTACCCGGTAAACAAAATTAGTCCTGCCCTGGATCATTCCCTGGTTAATCAGCTTTTTGAAAGGCTCTTCTTCTTTGACATATCCCATATCTTTCAGGAACTTATTCCAGAAACGGCTATAAAGCAAGTGGCCCGTAGCATGTTCAGCACCACCGATATATAAATCTACGTCTTTCCAGTATTCAATCGCTTCTTTACCAGCAAAAGCAGTTTCGTTATTGGAATCCATATAACGATACCAGTACCAGCTTGAACCTGCCCATCCCGGCATGGTGCTCAACTCATAATGATATTGATTTTCGTAAGTCCAGTTTTCGGCTCTGCCCAGAGGAGGCTCACCAGTTTCTGTTGGTAAATACTTATTAACTTCAGGTAACAATAAAGGTAATTCCTCTTCCTTGATCAAATAAGGCAGACCGTCTTTAAAATAAACCGGAATAGGCTCCCCCCAATAACGCTGACGACCAAATATTGCATCACGCATACGGAAATTCACTTTCGCTTTTCCTGCACCCTGATCTTCCAGCCACTTATTTAAAGTAGTGACCGCTTCCGTATAAGTCATGCCATTGATGAAACCAGAATTGATATATTTACCTTCTTTAGTACTGTCAGCCTGTACATCAATAGCTGTTTGCGCATCAAGAATCTGAACCACTGGCAAATTAAAATGCTTTGCAAATAACCAGTCACGCTGATCACCACTCGGCACGCCCATTACTGCACCAGTTCCATAACCAGCAAGCACATAATCAGCAATCCATAACTGGATACGCTCACCACTTACCGGGTTCACTACATAAGTACCCGTAAAAGCACCAGAAACTGTTTTAGTATCCGCCATACGGTCTAACTCAGATTTCTTTTTAGTCTGTTCTATATAATTCTTAATCTCACTTACCTGTGCTGGTGTAGTCAATGCTGCGACCAGTTCGTGTTCCGGAGCTAAGACCACATAAGAAACACCAAAGATCGTATCCACACGCGTGGTAAACACTTCAATGTAATCCGTATTGATGGCTGCATCGGTTTCGATTTTGAAGCGGACACTCGCCCCTACACTTTTACCAATCCAGTTGCGCTGCATTTCTTTAACCGGTTCCGGCCAGTCAATCGTATTCAGGCCTTGCAGCAAACGTTCCGCATAAGCAGAAATACGCATGCTCCATTGCATCATTTTTTTCTGTTCTACCGGATGACCGCCGCGTTCAGAGAACCCATCTTTAACTTCATCATTGGCCAGTACCGTTCCTAATGCCGCGCACCAGTTTACTGTACTTTCCTTCAAAAATGTTAAACGGTATTTCAACAATTCTTCCTGCTTTTCTTCTGCGGTCATGTTTGCCCAGTCACTTGGCATGAAATTTTTCACGTCCTCATCACTTGCTGCTTTTACATCAGCACTGCCCGAAGCATTGAATTTTTCAATTAAAGTGCTGATATCTTCGGCGCGGTCTGTTTCCAGGTTATACCAGGAATTGAACAGCTGCATGAACACCCATTGCGTCCACTTGTAATATTCAGGTTCGCTGGTACGTACTTCGCGGCTCCAGTCAAAAGAAAAACCAATCTGATCCAGCTGACGACGGTAAGTACTGATATTCGCTTCAGTTGTTAACGCCGGATGCTGACCTGTTTGTATTGCATATTGTTCAGCAGGTAAACCAAATGAATCATATCCCATCGGATGTAAAACATTGTAACCTTTTAATCTTTTGTATCTTGAAAATATATCGGAGGCAATATAGCCCAGTGGGTGGCCAACATGTAAACCTGCACCCGATGGGTATGGAAACATATCAAGCACATAAAATTTAGGTTTGGCTGATGTTGCCTCTGCTTTAAACGTTTGGTGTGCTGCCCAAAACCCCTGCCACTTCTGTTCTATTTCTTTAAATTGGTAATCCATTACAAAAATCCTTTATATACGGCGAAAATAAAGAAATTAAGGAGGTTTTAGAAGCCTTATCAAAAGAACTTTAGCGATATAAACGATAATCATACCAAACAAGATATTTTACCCGTTTAAAAGGCATCTAGTTTGCATATATTTTTTTATTTTCGCAGAACATAAAATACACCCAACTCATAAAATATGGAAGAATTTGAAGTTAGTGATGCTTCTAAGAAGACGAAAACCATTTATATCTCTACTATATTTAGTATAACCCTGGTTTTGTTGATGCTTGGCGTATTGGGACTACTACTCGTGCATGCAAAGAATCTTTCTAACTATGTAAAAGAGAATATTGTATTAAATATCATAGTTGACGAAGGCGCAAAAGAACCTGATGTTATTCAGTTCAGGAAAGAACTTGATGCTAACCCTGCCGTTAAACAGACAGAATATGTGAACAAAGAAGTCGCTGCAAAAAACCTTACACAAGATTTAGGCGAAGATTTCGTGAATTTCCTGGGTTACAACCCATTGCTTTCTACCGTTGATGTTTACCTTAAAGCTGACTATGCAAACAATAAAAGTATTGATGCACTGAAAGCTACCATCAGTAAAAACCCGGTAGTTAAAGAAGTGATCTATCAGAGTTCACTAATTGATATGGTGAATAAAAACATTAATACCATTGGTTTAATTGTATTGGGATTTGCGGCTATATTACTGGTGATCTCCGTTGCCTTAATCAACAACACCATCAGACTGGCAATTTATTCACAGCGTTTCCTGATCAAAAGCATGCAACTTGTAGGTGCGACAAAAAACTTTATTCGCAAACCCTTTATATTCTGGGCCATGCTTCATGGTTTAATTGCTTCATTTATCGCGATCCTGATCTTGCTTGGGCTGTTATATTACGCACAAAAAGAAATTCCTGAAATCATTATTTTAAGAAATTATACCGAATTTGGTATCGTTCTGCTTGGTTTGGTCGGACTGGGGATTTTCCTGACCGCGCTGAGTACAACCTTTGCAGTAAGCAAATATTTACGTTTAAAAATTTACGACCTTTACAGATAATAACAAATGATCGAGAAAAAAACTAGTCCTGCAACGCAAGACCCTAAAAATGAAATGGTTTTTACAAAAAAGAATTATCAGCTGTTGTTAATCAGTATGGCTATTGTTATTGCCGGGTTTATGCTGATGATTGGAACAACTGACATTTATGATTTTAGAAAAACCCTTCTTGCGCCAATGGTCGTGCTTTTTGGATTTGGATTTGGTATTTACGCAATCCTGAAAAAGTAAGTTTACATGACTCTTATAGATGCCATTATTCTCGCTGTAATAGAGGGACTGACTGAGTTTTTGCCAGTTTCTTCTACCGGCCACATGATCCTTGCCTCTTCCTTTATGGGAATTGCATCCGATCCATTCGTGAAATTATTTACCATTGCCATTCAGCTAGGGGCAATCCTTTCGGTAGTCGTATTATACTTTAAACGTTTCTTCAAAACAATTGGTTTCTACGTTAAACTGCTGGTTGCTTTTATTCCCGCAGCTATTTTTGGATTACTGCTGAGCAAGAAGATTGACCAGATGCTGGAAAGCCCAATGACAGTTGCCATATCATTAGTAGCCGGAGGCGTAATCCTTCTTTTCGTAGACAAATGGTTTAATCAGCCAACTATCCACGAAGAAGAAGAAATCAGCTATCTGACCGCTTTAAAAATCGGATTTTTTCAATGTCTGGCTATGATACCAGGTACATCAAGATCTGGTGCAAGTATCGTTGGTGGTATGTCCATGAAATTAAGCAGAAAAGTAGCTGCTGAATTCTCTTTTTTTCTGGCTGTCCCTACTATGTTTGCAGCAACAGGAAAAAAGCTATTTGATTTTTATAAAGAAGGCAATACCATCAGCCACGATCAGATTCAACTGCTTGTGATCGCTAATGTTATTGCATTTATTGTAGCCTTACTCGCTATTAAAAGTTTTATCGGTTACCTGAACAAACACGGATTTAAAGTGTTTGGATGGTACCGTATCATTGCTGGATTGATCATCATTGTATTAATATATAGCGGGCATAACCTGCAAATAATTTAATGTGTAAATTGCAGCTTAATTTAGATTACCATTTTGAGCGCACAAAAGTTACTGGAAAGAACCTTCAATTTTGCCGAAGGAGAGTTATTACTCATCAATAAACCCTATAAGTGGACGAGTTTTGATGTAGTAGGGAAGATCAGGAATTCATTAAAACCCCTGAAGTTAAAAGTTGGCCATGCAGGTACATTAGACCCATTGGCCACAGGTTTATTGATTTTATGTACAGGAAAACTGACTAAACAGATCGACACCTTTCAGGCAGAAGACAAAGAATATACTGGAACGATGATCCTGGGGGCTACAACACCCTCTTTTGATATGGAAACGGTAGTGGATCAGGAATATCCGCTGACTAATTTAACCGAAGAAGCAATTTATGCTGCTGCTGCACCATTTACCGGTGATATACAACAATATCCACCAGCCCATTCCGCAGTTAAAGTAAACGGAGAACGTTTATATGTTAAAGCCCGCAGAGGTGAAGAACAGGAATTGAGGCTTCGTTTTGTATCCGTACCCGTTTTTGAAATTACCCGTATTGCCTTACCTGAAGTTGATTTCAGAATCGTTTGCAGTAAAGGAACTTATATCAGATCACTGGTTTCAGATTTCGGAAAACATCTTGAAAACGGCGCCTATTTATCTAAACTTACCCGCACAAGAAGCGGAAATTTCTTCTTAGAAGACGCTTTTGAAGTAACTGATCTGGTTGAATACCTTAAAAACAAAAGAGAAGCTGCCGCAGCTGAACAAGCTGATACAAATATCCAATAGCGACCATGCACAATCACCTCAAAAATACTTACTTACGTCATTTAAAAGACTTTACCTTAATCGGACTGGGTATAGTTTCTGCCTGCTTCGGTCTTAAAAGCTTTTTAATGCCAAGTGAGTTTATAGATGGCGGTGTAACGGGTATATCTTTATTGATCAGCACACTGACAGGATTTAAACTTTCCTATCTGATCCTGCTGATCAACATTCCTTTTGTGATTTTAGGTTATTCACAAATAGGTAAAGCGTTTGCCATAAAAACAGCGCTAGCTATTATCACGCTTGCTGTTTTCCTGATTATCCTGCCCTTTCAGCCTGTTACCCATGATAAATTACTGATCGCTTTTTTTGGTGGTTTGTTTTTAGGCGGAGGTATTGGTCTGGCTATGCGTGGCGGATGTGTCATTGACGGAACAGAAGTACTCGCTTTATACATCAGTAAAAATAGCATGCTGACTGTTGGAAATATTATCCTGATCCTTAACATTATCATTTTTGGGGTTGCAGCAATTTTCCTGGATATAGAAACAGCGATGTATGCCATTCTAACTTATTTATCAGCTTCCAAAACCATCGATTTTGTAGTCAACGGACTGGAGCAATACATTGGAGTAACCATTATCTCTGAGAAAAAAGAAGACATCAAGTCATTCCTGATCAATAATATGAAAAGGGGCGTGACTATTTATAAAGGTGAAGGCGGGTACGGAGAGAAAAAAGAAATTGACATCTTATATACTGTAGTTACAAAACTTGAAATGGGTAAACTGCAAAATGAAATCCGCCAGTTAGATCCGGATGCTTTTATTGTGCAGCAGCAGATTTCTGACCTCAAGGGTGGCGTAGTAAAACGACATGCCTTGCATTAATACTAAAGATTTTGAAAATATATAACCACCTTTCCGAATTTAAAAGGTTGAACAACGCAGTTGCAACCATTGGCACTTTTGACGGCGTTCACTTCGGGCATCAGAAAATCATTAACAGGCTTTGCGAACTTGCTAAAAATACTGATGGCGAAAGTGTAATTTTAACCTTTTTTCCTCATCCCCGGTTGATTATCGATCCTGAAAATCAGGACCTGAAAATGATCAATACCATTGAAGAAAAAGCAGAAATATTAGCGGCCCTGGGCGTTGACCATTTGATCATTACTCCATTTACCCGTGATTTTTCCAACATGAATCCGGCGGAGTATATCAAGAATATCCTGGTAGACACCATTGGCATCAAGCAACTGATTGTTGGTTACGACCACCGTTTCGGAAAAGACCGTTCAGGAGGTATGCTCGACTTAGTTGCTTTTTCAAAACCCTATGGTTATGAGATTGAAGAAATTAAGGAGCAGGATATTAATGATGTTGCTGTCAGCTCTACCAAAATCAGGAAATCATTGCTAGAAGGACAAGTTGGTTTAGCGGCAGAATACCTGGGTTATAATTTCTCTTTATACGGACCAGTAATTAAAGGAGATAAAATAGGACGTACCATTGGCTTTCCAACAGCGAACATATTTATTGAACAGCCTTATAAAATCATTCCATCCGATGGGATATATGCCGTGACCGTTGAAATGGAAAATGAGACTTATAAAGGAATGGCTTACATAGGTCAGCGCCCAACTATTAATGGAATGACCAGGAATATAGAAGTCAATATCTTTGATTTTAACAAGGAAATCTATGGCCAGTATATCAGAATGAACTTCATGGAATTCCTCAGACATGATGTGAAATTCACCGGACTGGAAGCGCTTAAAATACAACTACAGCAAGATAAAGAAGATACATTAGCTTATTTTGCACAGCAGCGCTAATTCAAATATGTGTCATCTTTACTCAAAATAAACGTCAATTCATTAAAGAAAACGCCTCTTTTTTTGTATATTTACAATAATGAGGCGTTTTTTAATGATTATCACAATCTTTTTCATTACAAATTTATGCTTTGCCTTAAAGCCTGATCGTATTCAGGCTGCCTGTAGACCAGCTTTAGAAATTAAGGCGATTTCGCTTCATCATCAGTTCAATAAAACACAACACGAAGACGTATCGAACTTAAATGGAGATGATTTTAAACATCCTACTGTCGTACAACAAAGCTTAAATAAACAATCTGTAGTCAGTTTACAGTTGTTTCGTCTGCCCGAGAGCAAAACGGTCAGGAATACGCCTTTCCGGGCTTATAACCGACAAACCTGCTTCCATTATAATTTCATATACGATTTCTTGTATCCTAACCATGTTTTCTGGTAGCGTCTTCGTCACGATACCAAAACCCCGTTTTTTTACAATTAAATATTATGTATGCTACACCTACCCGTATTAATAACTGATTTAGGCTTAATACTCGCAGCAGCTGGAATTACAACCCTGCTTTTCAAAAAAATCAAACAACCACTCGTACTCGGTTATATTCTTGCCGGCTTATTAGTTGGCCCCCATATTAATTTTATCCCTACCGTAACCGACAATGAAAGTATCCATATCTGGGCTGAAATCGGGGTTATCTTTTTGCTGTTTAGTCTTGGGCTGGAGTTCAGTTTCAAGAAACTGGTTAAAGTAGGCGGATCAGCTTCCATTACCGCTATTGTCGAAGTCGTTTGCATGCTGCTCATCGGTTTTGTTGCAGGAAAGGCCATGGGCTGGAAAACAATGGATAGTATTTTCCTTGGTGGGATTCTATCTGTTTCTTCCACAACCATCATTATCCGTGCCTTTGAAGAGCTCGGCGTTAAACATAAGAAATTTGCCGGCCTGGTTTTCGGTGTCCTGATTGTAGAAGACCTCGTTGCTATCCTTTTACTAGTGCTGCTTTCTACATTGGCCGTGAGCCAGCAATTTGCCGGAGCAGAGATGTTTTTCTCTATCCTGAAGCTATTGTTCTTCCTGATCCTATGGTTCATCGGTGGTATCTTCCTGGTTCCTACCTTCCTGAAAGCCACAAAAAAACTCATGAACGACGAGACGATGCTGATTGTCTCCATCGCATTATGTCTACTGATGGTATTACTTGCCGTTAAAGTTGGGTTCTCTCCGGCTTTGGGTGCATTTATCATGGGATCTATCCTTGCTGAAACTACGCAAGCAGAAAAAATTGAGCATCTTACTAAATCTGTAAAAGACCTTTTTGCAGCTATATTCTTTGTTTCTGTGGGAATGCTGATTGATCCGGGTATCCTGATCGACTATGCTGTACCTATCCTGATCATCACGATCGCTACTGTTCTGGGAAAATTCTTAAGTTCAGGATTAGGCGCATTACTTTCAGGACAGCCCTTAAAAACATCTGTACAAACCGGGATGAGTTTAGCTCAGATCGGTGAATTCTCCTTTATTATCGCGACCCTTGGGCTTACCCTGAAGGTAACCAGTGATTTCCTCTATCCAATCGCGGTAGCTGTCTCTGCCATTACGACCTTTACCACGCCATACCTGATCAAAGCATCAGAGCCCTTTTACCTCTTCCTGGAGCGTACCCTTCCAAAAAGCTGGGTAGCTGCCATCAACAGATATAGTTCCAGTACTGCTGGGATCACGACTATGAGTGACTGGAAAACATTGTTAAAGTCATATACTTTCAATACAATTATCCACTCTGTAATTTTGATTGCCATTATCTTTTTAGGCTCCCGGTATCTGCATCCCTTTATCACAAAAAACCTCATTAACGGCAATAAAGGTATTATCATCAGTCTGATTATTTCCCTGATCTTCATGGCTCCCTTTTTATGGGCACTGGCCATCCGGAGAATTGAAAGGAAAGCACACTCTCACTTATGGCTGAATAAAAAATACACCCGCGGGCCACTCATCGCGCTGGAAGTTTTAAGAGTCGCCCTGGCAATATTTGCCGTATGCTTCCTGATCTTCCAATTCTACAATACCTGGGTCGCTATGGTGATTGCCCTGATCCTGATTGTTAGCGGGATGATCATTTTCAGCAGGAAACTACAAGCTTTTTATGACCGTTTAGAACACCGCTTCCTATACAACCTGAATGCAAGAGAAGAACAGAATAAACAGCCCGAAATATTACCCTGGGATACCCACTTAACAGAATTGACCATAGCTCCTGAATCCGCTCTTGTTGGAAAATCCCTGATTGAATTAGCAGTCAGAGAAAAGTACGGTGTAAACATTGCACTGATCGAGAGAGGCAATATGATGATCCCGACTCCCGGGCGTGATGAGCGGCTTTATCCAAACGACAAAGTCATGCTGATTGGTACAGACGACCAGCTGGCAGCAGTCGGAGAGCTCTTTAAGGGTACAAACAATGATAACCAGGAAAGCGCATTCCCCAAAAAGGATATGACACTTCAGAAAATTGTGATCAATGCCTCTTCCCCCGTATTTGCCCAAACCATCCGGGAATCCGGTATCCGCGAAAAAACACAAGGCCTGGTTGTTGGCATCGAGAGAAATGGCATCAGGATCCTTAATCCCGATTCAGATCTCGTATTTGAGAATGAGGATATCGTATGGATTGTAGGGAACAATAAAAAGATCCCCGACCTGCTCAAGAAAGTTTAAACCAATTAATTTTCCGTTTGTTCAATTAAAAAACTAGATTCGTTAAGCCTGATTCCTGCTCAAGAACAGGATTCAGGCTCAACTACTAACCAATGAAAATAGACCAGGAAAAGAGTGACTTTTTAGATGAAATGCTTGACCACTGGCAGGAAGAAAACCTGCTCACCCCTGCCGACATCCAAAAGCTGAAAGCTAGCTATGAGGCGAAGTCATTTGATTGGCGAAGGCTGGCACAATACTCTTTCTGGGTTGCAATGGCCTGTGGTGTCATCTCACTCGGAGCCCTCTTAATTGACAATAAATTCCTCGACTACTTAAAAAATCTTTACGATACCCCCGACAGTATTATCAGCTTACTCTCTGCCGTAGGCGCGGGCATCCTTTACAAAATAAGCTTTACCCGAAAGAAGACCATGCCCATGCAGGTATTCAGTAATGACGCCATTATTTTCACCGCTGTCATGCTCACTGCCAATGCCATTGCCTACCTCGGTAAAACCTTCGATAAAGGGGACGGACACTTCTCCATCCTGATCTTGCTCTCCGTATTCATCTACGGTATATTGGCCTACCTCTTCAAATCCCGCCTCATCTGGATCTTCGTATTAATTTCCCTTGGTGCCTGGTTTGGAACTGAAACCGGCTACATGTCACGTGACAACCTCTACTTCCTGGGCATGAATTATCCCCTGCGTTTTGTCGCTTTCGGGCTTGTCCTGACAGCAATCTCTTTATCCCTGAAAAACGTAAAAATCTTCAGGCAATTTTACGATACCACCTACATCTGTGGTATGGTCTACCTTTTCGTATCCCTATGGCTAATCTCTGTATTCGGTAACTTCGGCACCCTCGATAAATGGTATGCCATCAAACAAATCAGCCTTTTCTACTGGGCCATTATTTCGGCTGTTGCCTGTGTCGCCAGCATTTTCATTGGACTCAAATACCGTGACGACATTGCCCGTGAATTCGGAATTACCTTCCTGTTCATCAACCTCTACACCCGTTACTTTGAATACTTCTGGGACAGCTGGCATAAAGCCCTTTTCTTTAGTGTTCTTGCTGCATCCTTCTGGCTGATCGGCCGTAAAGCCGAAAAGATCTGGAACGTTGAATTCCTAAAAAAATAACCCATTGAAAATCCCCCCTATAACCAGTCCTTATAAAAGCAGGAGATCCTCCCTACTATTCATCCTGTGCCTGATCCTAACCCTATGCAGTAAATCAACTGCCTTAAACGCACAGGAAAAACATACTGACAGCTTAAAAACAGACTTTACAATCTTCATTAAGCTCTTAAAAAACAATTATCCATCCCTCTATCGCTACAACAACCAGTCAAAGATGGATGCTCTACTTGACAGCACCTATAACACCATTCAACCAGGCACTACAGATTTTGAATTTTATAAACTCTTAAAAAAGATACTCAGTACTATTAAAGACGGTCATTTATACTGTAGCCTTCCACCAACCCTGCAAAAATACCGTAAAGAAAAAGCCAGATTCTTTCCACTGAGACTCTACTTCACCGAATACCATACCTACCAGGCAAACCTTGGCAATGCTCAAATACCTGCAGGCTCAGAAATCCTGACCATAAACAATCAATCAATTGAACTGATCAGAAAAAACGTAATGGAATACATCGTTTCTGACGGAAACATTCAGACCAAAAAATTAAAAATATTAAATGACTTCTTTTACTTCTACTATTACTTATCCCAAGGTGAACAATCCCTTTACGCGATTAAAATCAAAACCCCGGACGGAGCCATAAAGCAAATCAAAATTACTGGGAAGCCAGAAAAAGAGCTCGTCGGCGATGAGAATGAGAATAAACCTGCAAAACACCTGCAATTAGCAATCAAAGACAATAACACAGCCATCCTTACACTTAAAAGCTTTGAGAAATCACAACTGGAAAAAACCGGAGAAAACTTCCCGGAATTCCTGAAAAAATCCTTTGCTACCCTTCATCAAAAAGGAATAAAAAAACTTATTATAGACCTACGTGGAAACACAGGAGGCAGAGATACCTACGGCCCGCTACTCTATTCTTACTTAACACAACAACCATTTCAATATTATAAAAGACTGACTGCAGCCACAACAGACCTTCCATACGATGAATTTAAAAGCAGTATATCCTCCTACAATAACCTCAACAAAGAGATGTTATTAAAAACCAGCCCGCACAACTATCAGCTAAAAAACACAGCTCACCCTAACCTACAGCATACCCATCCACAACCAAATAACTACAAAGGAAAACTTTGGCTCTTAATCGATGGCTTATCATTTTCAACAACAGCAGAATTCTGTGCTATAGTATCCAGTAACAACCGCGGGAAATTTATCGGAGAAGAGACCGGCGGCACTTACGAAGGCAATACATCCGGTGTACAAATAGAGTCTACACTCCCTCATAGTAAAATCCAAATCTCCTTCGGTACCATCAAATACGATATGGCAGTAAAGCCCGCAAAAAAAAAAGCAAGAGGGATCATACCCCAGTACAAAATCCAGCAAGACATCAGCGGGAAAGCAGATAGTCAATTAAATTATGCGCTGAAACTAACTAAAAAATAATTGAAATTATTAGTCCAATAAGCGATCCCGATAGTTAGCCATTAAATAATATTCCTGGCGATCCAACAAGCAATCCTGGTTATGAAGGTACTGTAACTATTCGCTATATTGTTCCATCACAAATCGGAACTGCAATAGTTGAATTAGTAGATCGTGATGGTAATGTCATTGCTAGTGGTCATGGATTATTTTAAATTTAATGAACAAGAAAAATATAGTTTTAGGAATTTTAATCATCATTGGAATCTTATTAGTATGGTTCAACATCTATCTCTATACGAAAGATCCACAAAACAAAGGATTACATCAATCCAATTTGCTGCTATTATTATCAAGTACTTTAGCCATAATTTTTTTAAGAAATCATGTCCTCAGATATCTCTTACTTAATACAGTGATGATGATTTCAATTTTATATTACTTTATAATGTGATCAACAAGCAATCCTGACAGCAATCCTAATAGCGATCCAACAAGCAAGTCTTAAAGCAATCCAACGGTAAAACTCCTTAACAATCTTGAAAGGCAGGAATCAATTCGATTACCTTTTTATCCCGTATAGCTATCATCAGAGCTTTAAATATCACCATAGTTCTGATTTTTAAATCTGTAATAACTTTATACACTAACCAGACAGATAATAGTTTGATTATAAAAGAATCCTATTACAACAAGGTATTTGGCTGTGTCTGGTTGCAGTTTGATACGGGTTTGATACGGGTTTGATACGGGTCGAGGCGTTTCAAACCCGTATCAAACCCGTATCAAACCCGCTTCAAACTGCTGGACAACATAGCCAGTAACCCGCTTAAAACCTGTTTTAAAAGAATGCAGACTAGTACCTGAATAGTAACAGAAATACAGCTGAACAGCTGTAAACAGGCATAAAGACAAAGTATTTCAGAAAGGAGTATAAAAGATGTTTTCTGTGAAATCAGAAAACAGGAAGAAATAGTTATTTCTTGCAGGCAGGAAAGATCAAACAAGCAAACCTGATAGCTCTCCAACAAGCAAACCAACCGCGTCGTCACGCTTGTCTTCCTTGTAGCGCAATCCTATTGTTAACCCATATAACCTTACTTTTCGAAAATAAAAAACCTGGTATGTGTTTTCCAGACCTCATTCCCGTTCGGGGAATGCCAGTCGGAAAACACATACCAGGTTTTTTATTTCCCTAAGTACACGAGCCCCAGTTTAACAACATGATAAGCGGAAAGTGCGAAAAATAGCAACGCGATCGCCCTATTAACCACATAACTACTTAAAGCAAATTTAGTTTGAATATATTGCGCAAACCTTGCAAAACCATACAAAGCCACAGCAGCGCCAATCCCCGACCCGATACTAAACACCGTCAAAGACAAATACCCAATATCAATCCACTCATGAGAAATCAAGTAAGTCCCCACAAACAACCAATAAGGAATCTGCATCGGATTCAGCACCCCAAGTAACATCCCATACCTGATACTATCCTTCTTCGAATAATCAGCCTTAGGCATTTCCTTCCTTGAACGCCACGTAATCACCCCCAAAACAGTGAACATCACAATCATCACCACATCAATATAATTGCCAACCTTGATCTCACTCGACAACCACTGCACAAACCTCATTACACCAAACGTGAACAAAACCTCAACCGCAGAAAAAGCAAGAATAAAATACAAAGCCTGTTTTATCCCACGTGTAATAGTAATCTGTACCACCGTAAGGTTGATATTTCCAGGTGGAATATACCCTATCGAATTTAGAATTATCCCGAGGAATAAGGTTAGAAAAAGCATGCGCTAATATAAAAATTTAATTAATCCGTATTATTTATCAAAAAAAAGAGCTGACGAACAAACATCAGCCCTTAAAAAATCATGATTAAACCAAAGAAGGCTTCAAATGCGGCAGTAAATACTTTGCAGTATAAGAACCCTTCACACCAATGAGATCCTCAGGAGTTCCCTCAAAAACAACATTTCCACCCCCATCGCCACCCTCAGGCCCAATATCAATCACCCAATCCGCAGACTTGATCATATCCATATTATGCTCAATCACTAAAATCGTATTTCCCTGCTCAATCAACGTATTCAAAGCAATCAACAACTTCTTAATATCATGGAAATGCAAACCAGTAGTCGGCTCATCAAAAATGAACATCGTTTTACTCGCACTATTTCCCTTAATTAAGAACGAAGCCAACTTAATCCGCTGCGCCTCACCACCAGACAAAGTATTAGAACTCTGTCCTAAATGAACATACCCTAACCCAACATCAACAAGCGGCTGCAACTTATTTAAAATTTTAGGCTCATTCTTGAAAAACCCTACCGCCTCATCAATCGTCAGATCCAGAATATCAGCCACATTTTTATCCTGATAAGTAATATCAAGAATCTGCTGCTTGAACCTGCGGCCACCACAAGCCTCACAAGGCAAGTAAATATCCGCCATGAACTGCATCTCAATCTTCACCTCACCCTCACCCTGACAAACATCACAACGGCCACCCTCCACATTGAAAGAAAATGCAGCAGGCTTTAACCCAGCCGCCTTCGCAGCAGGCAAAGCAGAAAACAAAGCACGAACATCATCCCAAGCCTTTACATACGTTACAGGATTAGAACGCGAAGAACGGCCAATAGGATTCTGATCCACCATTTCTACCTGGCTGATCAGCTCATAATTGCCGAATATCCCATCATATAAACCAGTTTGTTCACCAGCATAATTACCAATTGCCTTTTGTAACGCAGGATATAAAATCTTCTTGATCAAACTCGTTTTGCCCGATCCGGAAACCCCGCTCACAACCGTAAAAACACCAAGCGGAAACTTCACCTCAATATTCTTAAGATTATTCTCCCTTGCCCCCTTAATCAGAATATGGTCAGCCCACTTTCTTCTCACCACAGGAATAACTATATTTTCTTCACCAGACAAGTATTTCCCCGTCAAACTCTTTTTATCCTTAATGATCTCTTTATAAGTACCTGTAAAAACAAGATTCCCTCCTAAAGTACCTGCTTCAGGACCAATATCAATAATATGGTCCGCAGCCCTCATCATCTCCTCCTCATGCTCAACCACGATCACTGTGTTTCCAACATTACGCAAAGACTGCAACACCTCAATCAGTTTATTCGTGTCCCTTGGATGCAAACCAATACTAGGCTCATCCAATACATAAATAGAGCCCACCAAACTGCTGCCTAATGAAGTTGCTAAATTAATACGCTGAGATTCTCCACCCGATAGTGTATTAGATAACCTGTTTAAAGTTAAATACCCTAAACCAACATTATTCAGATAAAGCACACGGCTGGTCACTTCTGCCAATAAACGCTTTGAGATCTTAACATCCGTGTCAGATAGCTCCAGTTTATCAAAGAAATCCTGGATAATCGACAAAGGCATTAATACTACGTCTACAATTGACTTTCCACCAATCTTAACATAAGAAGCATCTTTACGCAACCTCGAACCCTTACAATCCGGACAAATAGTTTTTCCGCGGTAACGAGACAACATCACCCTATACTGGATTTTATAAGTCTGCTGCTCCAGCTCCTCAAAAAATGCATCCAGTCCTTCAAAATATTTATTACCGGTCCAGATTAACCGCTGTTCCTTCTCTGTTAACTCATTGAAAGGCCTGTGAATAGGAAAATCAAACTTCGATGCATTTTTAATCAGCTTATTCAACCACTCCCGCATTTTTTCACCACGCCACGGAGCGATTGCATTGTCATAAAGACTCTTGCTCTTATCAGGAACGACCAGATCCTCATCAATCCCAATCACATTTCCATACCCTTCACAACGCTTACAAGCACCATAAGGATTATTGAAACTGAAGAAATTCGGTGTAGGCTCTTCAAAACGAATCCCATCCAACTCAAAACGATCACAGAAATGAGTGACTTTCCCCTCATGCTCTACATAACAATCACCCTTACCTTCAAAAAAGGCAGTCTGAACAGAATCAGCCAGGCGGCTCATCGTTTCATCATCGTCATGGAAAACAATCCGGTCAATCAGGATCTTGATCGTATCAGAATCTTTAAGTTCAGTATCCTTAAACTGCTCATCTTCCAGCACAGCTTCAATTTTATGAACTGTATCTCCAAGATAAACCCTTAAAAATCCTTTCTGCAGCAATACAGCCAATTCCTCTTTAACAGATCTGTTATTGTGCGGATGAAGCGGGCAGAAAATTGTGGCCACGCTATCCTCTCCAAGTTTAGCTACAAAATCAACAACCGTACTTACGGTATCCTTTTTCACTACTACCCCGGATTCCGGAGAAATAGTTTTGCCAATTCTTGAAAAAAGCAATTTCAGATAATCATAAATTTCTGTTGAAGTACCAACCGTAGATCTCGGATTGGATGTAATTACCTTCTGTTCAATTGCGATGGCAGGGGCAATACCTTTGATATAATCAACATCCGGCTTGTTCATCCGGCCCATAAACTGACGGGCATAAGAAGAAAGACTTTCTACGTATCTTCTTTGTCCTTCGGCGTACAGCGTGTCAAAGGCAAGGGAAGATTTCCCTGAACCCGACATCCCAGTAATGACTACCAGCTTGTTTTTCGGTATTGCAACATCAATATTTTTGAGGTTATGTACCCTGGCACCCTTGATAATAATGTTTTTATGTGGATCTTTCTCCGTTTCCTTACTCATTGACTTCCTTATAGGATTTGCTAATATAACCCAAAAAACACAAAATTAGTTTGTAGGGAGAATGCAAAAATACGGCTCTTTAAACTAATTTAATTTTTTTTACTACTTTTATTCTTGTAATCTGATAAAAAAATGCTTCTTTTGGAGTTGTAACACAATCGATTAAATAACCATTTTTAAAAAACATAGGAGAACCACTATAGCAAAAACATCTACTCAATCTTTTTTTAGCACACCAAGCAAGGGAATTTAGTTTAGATAATCCTATGAAGTTACAATCATATAGTGATCAGGAATTAGTGAAGTTATACCTGAAAGGAAATGAATCAGTTCTTGAAGAACTCCTGAACAGATACAAATCCAAGATATACACCTCTATATACTTACTGGTCAAAGATCAGTATTTAGCAGAAGACATTTTTCAGGATGCTTTTATTAAAGTCATCAATACACTCCGTTCAGGAAGGTACAATGAAGAAGGTAAATTTTTACCCTGGGTAATGCGTATTGCCCACAATTTAGTCATCGATTATTTCAGACGCGAAAAGCGTGCGCCGGTAATTACCAGTGCAGATGGGACTGATATACTCAATATGCTGCAAATTCACGAAGAAAATGCAGAAGATAAATTACTGAGAGAACAAACCCATACTGACCTGCGTGTATTGATCCAGCTTTTGCCCGATGAACAGAAAGAAGTACTGATTATGCGCCATTATGCAGACCTTAGTTTTAAAGAAATAGCGGATCTTACCGATGTAAGTATCAATACGGCATTAGGCCGGATGCGATATGCCTTGAGTAATCTTCGTAAAATGATGAAAGTGAAGGAAGTGACCTAATCGGCTGAAATAGTCAGTGTTATAGTGTTTATCGTTTTAGCAGCGTCCCTATCAGGCCAGAATTAATCTGCTGAAACCCCGTAGTGCTCATAAGTTCAATAAAAACAGACAAACGGAAAAAACAATATGCTCTGATGAAAATAAATGTTAAATTGTTTCGTTAAATTAGAAAACGAAAACAGTTTAATGCTTATGATAACAACCTCTACTCCTATCACAAATTCCCACTGCTTAAATCAGCATGCTGAAAATATAAGCAGTGAGTTTTTCAACGACCTTGATTTAATGTTTTATGAAAGCATTAAATCTCAGATGGACTTGTTGAACAGAAACCCTGATGAGGAAACTATTTCCAAAATCCTGGCTTATTCCAAGTCTCTGTAATCAATCTAAAAGACAAAGCTGCCAGTGATGGCAGCTTTTTTTGTTTTATCTTTGTCCCACTATGCTTAAAAAAGAAAGGTATAAACAATTTGTAGCCTATTTTTCTGCTAAACAGCCCGATGCTGAAACAGAACTTCATTACAATAATCCTTTTCAGCTGCTGGTCGCTGTAATTTTATCCGCACAATGCACCGATAAAAGAATCAACCAGGTTACCCCCGCTTTATTTCAACGCTTTCCGAATGCGAAAGCACTTGCAGAGGTTACCCCCGATATTGTTTTCGATTATATCAGGAGTGTAAGTTATCCGAACAATAAAGCGAAACACCTGGTAGGTATGGCTAACATACTGTTAAACGAATTTAACAATGTAGTCCCCTCAGATATCGATCAATTGCAGAAAATGCCCGGAGTGGGCAGGAAAACTGCCAATGTAATTGCTTCAGTAATCTATAACGCACCAGCCATGGCCGTAGACACCCATGTATTCCGTGTAGCCAATCGGATTGGATTAACCACAGGAAAAACACCACTGGCAGTAGAAAAAGATCTGGTTAAGTATTTACCACAGGAAACTATTCATGTGGCCCATCACTGGCTGATCCTTCACGGCAGGTATGTTTGTGTTGCACGTTCCCCGAAATGTAATATTTGTGAAATCACTTCGATCTGCAAATACTTTGAAAAACTGAACAAGCCCGCTAAAGCTATTAGCCAGGAAGCGCATTAAATTCAATATTTTAAGATATTTTATTATTTATTGAAAATAATTACTTATTTTTGCTAAATAAATTAGTATAATTACTACTGTATATAGTTTTAAATATTTTATATTTACGACCTAATTAAATAAGATGATCCCAAACCCAGATAAATTAAAAGCATTACAACTTACATTAGATAAGTTAGAAAAATCTTACGGTAAAGGTGCCGTGATGAAATTAGGTGATACACCTACCGAATCTATTGAGTCTATCTCAACCGGCTCTATTACCTTAGATATCGCTTTAGGTATTGGTGGTGTACCAAAAGGACGTGTGATCGAGATTTACGGTCCGGAATCTTCTGGTAAAACTACTTTGGCAACCCATATCATTGCTGAAGCACAGAAAAAAGGTGGTGTAGCCGCATTTATTGATGCAGAACATGCATTTGATAAATTCTATGCAAAGAAATTAGGTGTAGATGTAGACAACCTTTTAATTGCACAGCCAGATAACGGTGAGCAGGCTTTAGAAATCGCTGATAACCTGATCAGATCAGGGGCTATTGATGTCATCGTGATTGACTCGGTTGCAGCTTTAGTACCAAAAGCAGAGATCGAAGGTGAAATGGGTGATTCTAAAATGGGTCTTCAGGCACGTTTAATGTCTCAGGCGCTAAGAAAGCTAACAGGAACAATTGCTAAAACAGGATGTTGCTGTATTTTCATCAACCAGTTACGTGAAAAAATTGGTGTGATGTTCGGTAACCCGGAAACAACAACTGGTGGTAATGCTTTGAAATTCTACGCTTCTGTACGTCTTGATATCCGCAGAACTTCTCAGATTAAAGATGCTGATGAAGTTTCAGGTAACAGAGTAAAAGTAAAAATCGTTAAAAACAAAGTAGCGCCTCCATTCCGAATTGCAGAATTCGATATTATGTTTGGTCAGGGAATCTCTAAAGTTGGTGAGATCATTGACTTAGGTGTAGACTTCAATATTGTTAAAAAAGCAGGTTCATGGTTCTCTTACGGTGAAACTAAATTAGGACAAGGAAGAGATGCTGTTAAACAGTTATTATTAGACAATCCAGAACTAGCTGACGAAATCGAAAGAAAAATCAGAGAAGAAGTAACTGGTGAGAAATTAGAAGAATTGTTGTAAGGTCAACATCACTAAATAAAAAAAGGGTGTGCCCCTGGTCTGCCTCAGAAAGTGTTTAACTTTTTGGGCAGACCAGGGGCACACCTTTTTTTTAACCCGGAAAATAACTTACGGGTTCATAAACTTCATATCCACGTTAACCGCCACATAAGCGGCTATAAATATAGCTGCAACCAGTACGACAAGACCGATATAGTTCTTATTTTTATCCTGTCTGATCATCCAGATCAAAAGCAAAATAAAAGGGATCAGCATCATGCCGAAAAATAAAAAACTCATTGAATTCATAACAAATTATTTTAGTGTCTTTAATATTAAATATACGCCTGTTACCCGAAGTAACAGCTTAAAACTCCATTCTTGATGCAGGAGCAATATCCTGACCAACAAACTCTTGATTGATAAATTTATAATGGCCGGCAATCGCAATCATTGCTGCATTATCGGTGCAAAATTGAAAAGCAGGAATAAAGACTTTCCAGCCCAGTTCTTCAGATTTCTCTTCCAGCGCCTTACGCAACCCGGTGTTTGCAGAAACACCACCAGCAATTGCAATCTCTTTAATATTATACTGCTTTGCTGCTTTCTTCACCTTGTTTAATAAAATATGTACAATGCTATGCTGTACAGAAGCACAAATATCATTCAGGTTCTCCTGAATAAAATCAGGATTCATCTTTTCCTGCGCCCTGATAAAATATAATATTGCAGTCTTTAAACCACTGAAACTATAATTCAAATCTTTGATCTGAGGTTCAGGAAATTTATAAGCCAGCGGATTACCCTTTGTTGCATGCAAATCAATCAGTGGCCCGCCAGGATAAGGAAGGTTCAGAATCTTGGCAGTTTTATCAAACGCTTCTCCCGCAGCATCATCCAGTGACTCCCCTACAATTTCCATATCAAAATAGTCTTTCACTAAAACAATTTGTGTATGCCCGCCAGAAACGGTTAAACATAAAAATGGAAATGAAGGTTTCGGATCATCAATAAAATGCGCAAGAATATGTGCGTGCATATGATTCACAGCGATAAGCGGCAAGTCTAAAGCCAGTGCAAAAGATTTCGCAAAGGACACGCCTACCAATAAAGATCCCAATAATCCCGGTCCCCTGGTAAAAGCTATGGCATTTATATCCTTTTTGCTAACTTTAGCGTCGATTAATGCCTGCTGAATTACTGGTACAATATTCTGTTGGTGGACTCTTGATGCTAATTCTGGAACTACACCTCCATAATTTTCATGAATAGTTTGGTTTGCAATAACATTGGCAGTAATTTTGCCGTTATTACAAATAGCAACAGAAGTTTCATCACAAGAGGATTCGATAGCAAGTATTACTGACACGTTGATTATTATTAAGCTACAAAACTATCAAAAAACTATTAAAAATACTTCTTTGGTTTATTGCATCGATTCTGCTGCTGCTCGCGATTATCTTATTTTCGCTTCAGTTCCGGCCTGTGCAGACATTTGTGGCAAAAAAAGCAGCAGATTACCTGTCTAAAGAATTAAACACGACGATTTCTTTACAAAGCATTTACGTTAAACCTTTCAAATATCTGGTCATTGAAGACCTTTTGGTACTTGATCAGCAAAAAGATACCCTGCTAAGTACGCCTAAATTTATTGTAGACCTCAACATGCTGTCTTTTGAAAAGCGGATCATTGACGTCAATACAGTACAATTGAATAATGGCTCTTTCTTCCTGAAAAAATATAAAGGAAAAGATAAGGGAACAAATCTTGACTTTATCATTGATTATTTTGATTCAGGTCCCTCAACCACTGTTAAAAAGAAAAAGAAGCCTTACAAGATTACCTTTAACCGGATAATCCTGAATAACCTGCAATTAAAATATAAAAACCTGAATGTCGATACCGTAATGAACGGGGTGAACTTTGAGGATGTGGAACTGACGAACCTGAACGGTATTTTCGAAAAGCTGAATACGACCGATCACCTGATGCAAGCGGATATAAAAAATCTGACTTTTAAAGAAAAAAGTGGTTTTTACCTGAAGAACCTATCCGCATTTACGACGGTAGATACCAACCGTATTGAACTTAAAAAGTTAACCCTGGTGACCAATAAAAGTCATCTGTCGGACTACTTCGAAATGAAGTTCCATGCTTTTGAAGACTTCAGCGACTATGTAAATAAGGTGAGAATGAAGGCTCATTTCAAAAACAGTCACCTGGATTCAAAAGATGTCGCCTATTTCACTTCTGAAGTTGCAAAGATGAACCTGAACATTGACATCGATGGACAGATTACTGGACTTGTGAATAACCTGAGGGCAAAAAAGCTCTCTGTTAAAGCCGGTAAGGCAACCTACATCAAAGGTGATTTTAACCTGAAAGGCCTGCCTGAACTCGATGAAACTTTTATGGAGATGAAGGTTGAGATGGCTTCCACTAATAAAAAGGATTTAGATGAACTGCTGACTGGTATAACCGGGAATCGTAAAACAGCAATCCCTGTGATCGTTCAGAAATTCGGTACTATTTATTTCAATGGGAACTTTACAGGTTTTCAAAATGACTTTATTGCTTTTGGCGAGTTTAAAACCAAATTAGGCAGAATCGTTTCAGATGTAAACATGAAAATCAGTAAGCAGGGAGTCCCTTCTTACTCCGGAAATGTAAAAACATACGACTTTAATTTAGGAAACCTGATTGATGAAAATAGTATTGGAAAGATAACCGCCTCGGTTTATGTGAAAGGTAAAGGTATAGAACTGAATAGCCTGACCGAGCAGGTCAATGGCGACGTAAAATATATCGACTTCAATAACTACCGTTATACCAATGTTAAAGTGGATGGAAAGTTTGACAAAAAATATTTCGACGGGAAACTGAGTATTGACGATAAGAATATAAAACTTGACTTTGACGGTGGGGTCAACTTAAATCCCAAACTTCCTGTATTCGACTTTAAGGCTTCTATCAAAAATGCCAAACTCCGTAATCTCCATTTGTTTAAAGACTCATTGATGGTAGATGCGACCTTCCAGACCAATTTTTCAGGGACTAACCTGAACAATATTCAAGGTGATTTACTGATTGAGAAAATAAGACTTAACAATGTAAAAGGAATCTATAACATTGACTCGGTTCAATTACAAGCAAAAGGAATTGGTGCAGACAGGATGTTAAGAATTAATTCTGACGTACTGGAAGCTAGTATTCAAGGTCAGTATGATCTGAATACCCTTCCTTCCTATTATAAATCACTTGCAAAAACTTACATCCCTTCTCTTAAAGCAGACATTGTAAATTTCAAAAACCAGATCTTTAAGTTCCAGCTTAAGATCAAACGTTTTGAGCCTGTTGCCGAATTAATTGCCCCAGGTCTGGAAATAGAAGATCAGGCAGAATTAGTAGGAAATTTTGATTCCGAAAAGAAAATAGCCACACTGAACGGATTCATCAAAAAACTGAAATATAAAGGGGTCATCGCTAACAATATTATTATCGATGAAAACACGACTACCAATCAGTTGCAGGCAATTATTACTTCCGATCGTGTAGACTTAAATGATAGTTTATATATCAAAAATGTCAACATTTCAAATGTACTTCGTAATGATAGTCTTGCACTCAACATCAAACTATCCAATGCAGATGATGCGAATCAGCTGGATTTAAACGGACTGGTAGAATTTGGAAAAGACACAACCCGTATCAGTGTCCTTCCTTCTATATTAAAAATTAACAGTCAGGATTGGGCTATTCAGGATAAAGTAAGAATAGGTTTTAAAAATGGTAAAACTGAGATTAGTAATTTTGATCTGCGAAATGGCAATCAGCTGTTAACTGTTGATGGAATTTTATCCGAAGATGTTAACGATGTTGTTAAAGTAGGGTTTAAAGACTTCAGCTTAAAAACACTAAACCCTTTCCTTAAAACAATTGGTGTACAATTATCTGGTCGTGTAAACGGTAATACGAAACTTTACGGCCTGTTGAAATCACCAAAGATCAATGATGATATTAAAATTGACTCCCTGAACTTCAATGATACTTACATAGGCTCTTTGACGGATACTTCTTCTTATAATCAGGAGTCCAATCTTGCCAATGTATTTACGCGGATCAACAGAGATGGGAAAGAAACCCTTAAAGTGAACGGGCGTCTGGATCTGAAGGAGAAAAACATAGACCTTACCGTGAAAATGGATGAAAGCGAACTGACTGTATTGTCTCCATTTGTAAGTGATCTGGTTTCTAACCTTAAAGGGCACATTTCTACTGACCTGACCATTAAAGGTGCATTTAATTCCCCGCAGATTGATGGGGATATTACGCTTGATGAAGCAGAATTAACCGTTAACTACTTAAAAACTGCTTATACGATATCGCAGAAAGTGAGTGTAGATAAAAGTGTAATCGACATTGACGATCTTGAATTAAAAGACTCCGGCGGTAATATTGCAACCGCTCAAGGTTCGGTAGATATGAACAATATCAATACGCCAACGCTGGACATTAACATTAAAGCCAAAAACTTCATGGCTTTAAATACGACGATCAAAGATAACGAACTCTATTTCGGACAAGCTTTTGCCACAGGTACTTTCATCTTCAAAGGCCCGACAAACAAGTTATTCATTGGAATCGATGCCAAAACAGAAAAAGGAACAGTATTCAATCTTCCATTAAATAGTTCAGAAACCGTTTCCAGTAAAGACTTCATTACCTTTTTGAGCAGGGATACCACTGCAAATGTTAAGAAAGCAATAAGCTTTGACGGGATCACCATGAGCTTTAAACTACAGGTTGACCCTAATAGTACGGCTAACCTGTTTACCAATCTGGGGAACTTAAGTGGAAAAGGGAATGCCGATCTTAACCTGGAAATCAATAGTCTTGGAGACTTTGAGATGTCAGGAGATTATATTATTGAATCGGGTAGTTTTGATTTTACCGCTCAGGAGATTATTAATAAGAAATTCAACATCAGGCAAGGGGGGACAATCAGGTGGACTGGAAATCCGACACAAGCCCAAATACAGCTTAAGGCGATCTATGAGCTTAGAGCAGGTCTTTCTGATCTGTATGCTGCTGCCAACAGAGATAATAGCAGTAACTCTCTATTAAGGGTGCCTGTAGAAGTAGAGATGGGATTAAGTGGTCTTTTATTGAAACCAGATATTAAGCTGGATATTTTCTTCCCTTCTAACCCATCGATTAAAGAAGAGCTTCAGGCTTACTTTAGTGATCCGAACAATCTGAACCTTCAGGCATTCAGTTTAATTATCAGGAGAAGTTTTGCTCCCGGAGGAGGTAAAGAAGATTTAGGTAAACAAGTAACTTCTGGTGTTGCCAGTACTGCAACAGAACTGCTCTTTAACCAGTTTAACAATGTATTATCTTCACTGAACCTTGATTTTGTAGATATTAATATCAGGTCACTCAGTGAAGCCAGTGCTTCGTTCAAGTTTTTCAATAACCGGATCATTGTCAATGCAGGCGTTATAGATAACAGAAGTACGAGTGATCTCTCGCCTATCGGATTTTCAAGAAATAGCGTGGGTAGTGAGGTTGAAGTCCTGGCACTCATCCGCAAGGATGGTACGCTGATTGGTAAGCTGGCCAATAAACCGCCTACACAACAAAGTATTTTTGTCAATACTGGAATAAATCAGAACGTGAATGTAACTTCATTCGGTCTGATTTATTCACAGCAATTTGATAATTTCAGAGAGTTTGTTCAAAAGGTTACGGGAAAATACCGCAAGAACTTAAAGAATAAACAAGATGACACGCGTCAGCATAAAAAACAATCTGTTAATAAAGATGCGGTCACCGAAGAACAAAAAAGGTTACTTAAAGAAGCGGTATTGACTACCCCTTCATTATAGTATGGCCCATTTTATCTCTTTTTGTTTTCAGGTAAGTCTCGTTATGTAAATTGCTCACAATTTCAATCGGGATATTCTCTACAACTTCTAAACCATAACCAATCAGCCCGGCTCTTTTAGTAGGGTTATTAGACATCAGGCGCATTTTACGAACGCCCTGTGCTCTTAAAATCTGTGCACCTACCCCATAATCACGTTCATCACCTTTAAAGCCTAATTTAATATTCGCTTCTACGGTATCAAAACCAGCATCCTGAAGGTTATAAGACAACAGTTTATTCACCAGACCGATACCACGGCCTTCCTGGTTCATATAAACTACAATTCCTTTACCTTCTTTTTCAATCATCTGTAATGCTTTATGCAGCTGAGGGCCGCAATCGCATCGGCAGGAGCCAAAAATATCACCGGTAACACATGAACTGTGCACTCTGACTAATATAGCTTCATCTGCTGTCCATTCGCCTTTGCTTAAGGCTAAATGCGTAGCATTGTTTTCCAGTTGTGTATAAGCAGTCATTTTAAAATCTCCCCATTCTGTAGGCAGATTAATCGTAACCTCTTCTTTAATCAGGCTATCGTTTTTCAGGCGATAAGCAATCAGATCTTTAATAGAGATTATTTTCAAATTGTGCTGTGCTGCTATTTTGATCAGGTCAGGCAATCTTGCCATCTCCCCGTCTTCTTTCATAATTTCGACCAGCACTCCTGCAGGTACCATGCCAGCTAATCTCGCTAAATCTACAGCTGCTTCTGTATGGCCTGCACGTCTCAGTACCCCACCGTCTTTAGCACGCAAAGGGAATATATGTCCGGGTCTGCCCAGTTCATCAGGGTTCGTATCAGGATTAATTAATGCCAGGATTGTCTTAGAACGATCAGACGCAGAAATACCGGTGGTACAACCATGTCCTATCAGATCTACAGAGACCGTAAAATTAGTTTCATAAGCTGCAGTGTTTTTACCGACCATCAGCTCCAGATTTAATTCATCACATCTTTCTTCAGTAATTGCGGCACAGATCAGGCCTCTTCCGTGTGTTGCCATGAAGTTGATAACTTCAGGTGTTGCATTACCAGCGGCAGTAAGGAAGTCGCCTTCATTTTCACGATCCTCATCGTCAACAACAATAACAACTTTACCGGCTTTTATAGCTGCAACAGCATCTTCTATTGCGTTCAGTTTAATTTCCATTTTATGATCAGACCTTCAACAAAGGATATATAATTAAATCCGATTTGAGATTCATAAACAAAGTTACAACCTTCCCCGGATAATATATATTTAAAATATCATCGTTAAGTAAGACTCTGATTAAAGGCTTATTATTCTGTAAACTGTTATTTACCGGAGGCCTTGCTCTTTTTGAAAAGTCTCATGACCAGTGACTTATAGTAAGTAAGATCAAAGAGTGCGGAATCGACTGTGGCTTTATAGGTTAAAAATGCCCCAACTGGCGATAAGACAATAATTGCCATCCAGATACCAACCACAGGATGTATATTACCCTGATTGGCAGACTTTTCTGCTACCGTAGAAATGATATGGTAAAAAAGAAAGAAGATAATGGCCATAACTACAGGTAAACCCAGACCGCCTTTGCGGATAATGGCCCCTAGCGGAGCACCAATAAAGAACAACATCAAACAGGAAACTGCTAATGTAAATTTCCGCTGGTATTCTATTCTGATTCTGATCAGGTTTGCCACCTTATCTTCATGATCCGGAATCTTGCCCTCTACAGTCTGTTTAATTGAATTGGCCTGATCTAATGCGGCCTGAACGATATTCATCCTTTTAGCTTCGGGAAATTCAGTCAGGATATCTGCATTAATTTTTGCCGGCGCAACTTTAGCTTTGGTATAACCTTTAGTATAATTGTTCTGTTTATAGTAGTTGCCAATATTAACCCTTGCATACCGGTTTACACTATCCAGCTCTTTCGTCAGGGAATCTGATTTATGGGTCAGCCCCTTAAGGTTGAGCATCTGGTTATTTGACCTGAAACTATTCTCATCTGTCCGGTTCATTTTAAAACTGGACAGATCAAATTTCTGTTCTGTTTGCCCAAAGCGCATCCTGGTTAATTGCTGCCTTGGATCATACCCTTTATTTTGTCCGCTGGACTCTTCGTACCTGACCCCGTCATTCAGCTTTAAAATCAGGTATTGTTTGTCTTTAGTGGTATTCATTGTGCCATCCTTAGCCACAATGATTTTTGCTACACCCTGATTTCCGGTATGGTCATATATCATGATCCCTTTTAAAGAGGTACCATCCGCTCCTTTTTCATCTACACGAATTGAATAACCAGGGATACTATTATTAAATACACCTTCTTTAATCAGAAAAGACAATTTCTTATTCCTGACATCCCATAGCAGGGAGCCAAATTTAAGGTTGGCTTTTGGCAGCATGTATTCTGAAAACAGAAAAGATGAAAAAGCAATGCCAATGATTAGTACGAGTAATGGCCGCATAGCCTTTTGTAAGGAGATCCCTGCCGATTTAATTGCCACCAGCTCATAGTTCTCCCCTAATGTCCCGAAAGTCATGATAGAGGACAGTAATATCGCTAATGGCAAAGCCATCGATACATTTGCAGCTGAGGCATAAAACATCAGCTCCACAATCGTATACCATTCAAATCCCTTTCCGATCAGATCATCTACATATTTGAACAGGAAAAACATAAGCAAAATAAACATCACTATAAAAAAAGTGACGATAAATGGTCTTATGAATGCTTTAAGAAGTAGTATGTGTATCTTTTTCAATGTTACAAATGTAGGCAATGCAACTCAAATACTATAATACTATGCTCCGATTACACTATGGAGGTAAGTAATCTGGTTATCCCAAATCTGGGTTCTTTCTTTAAGTGTTTCTTCAGTTGCGAAATCAGTAATAGACAGGGCTACATCGTTCGTTAATTCATCCTGTACAATTTCCATTTCAAAATAACAGTGTGGTTCATCATCAATCCATTTGAACTTCACCATCTTATTTTCTTTAAAACTTAACATTTTTGCTTTCTGCACTTCATCATCCCAGGTGAAGGTATAAACCTGATCACGGAAAACTACATCATCAGCAAACCATTGAGACAAGCCATTTGGCTCACTTATAAAGCTAAACAAAATACGCGGAGACGACTTCAACTCATATTCCAGGGTAAATTTTTTCTTTTCTGACATCTTAAATCGCTTATATCTTGTTATTTGTAAATTATTTTTATTTTTTTTCCTAAAGAAAAGTATTTTATTCTATATTTGCAACTCTTAAAAAATAAGAAGCCCACGGCGGGGTAGCTCAGATGGTTAGAGCGCAGGATTCATAACCCTGAGGTCGGCAGTTCGATCCTGCTCCCCGCTACTTTGATTATCGATCCCTTAGACTTAAAAATCTAAGGGATTTTTGCTTTTAAATGGGTTTAAATGCTGTTTTTAATTATTAACAGTAAATGTCTGCTCATGACGAATATAGATAAATCAAACCATCTTTCATAAGATATTCAAACTAAATCTCCTTCATTTGGCGCATTAAGTGGCGCAGAACTTATGCTCTGTTTGGAATAGTCTTCCTGACACTTCAACTCAAAATAAGAGTTTTTTGCTGTTATCTGTATATCAAAATGATGACAAAGGCTGATAGTAACTAATCATGTTTGTTTGTATCAAGGTATTCTTTTAGATCATAAATATATTTACAGTAGGTAATGAATACCTGCAAATTGGCAAATAAGGTCTCTTTATCCACCAATTTCCCAGTTGGATGTCCTGCACCATTCCTATTACTTCGAATCATCTCAAAAACCCCAATTAAAGTATTTGCATATTTATCTTTCAATAAATAGGGCAAATTAACTAATAGCCTTTTGATCGATTTATCAAATTCATCAAATTGTGTTTTTATAAATCTTCCCTCTATTTTCTTTAGGGAAACATTCTTTGCCGATTCATCATGAAATGAATTCACATAGGAATCTATGAGAATTAAGAGGGCTTTTTCAGATGCACATCCCAAAGTAATCGTCGCTGATAACAACTGATTAATATTATAGGTTCTAACACTTTCCGCAAGATATGTCTCAATAATAGGATCTAATTCGGGGATTTCTTTTTTTATTCTATTTAAATAGCCAGCAGGATCATTTGGAACTGGTTTTACAGACCCAATAATAGCGCTTCCATAATCTGTAACACTTAGATGCGGCCAAGTATCATTATGGTAATCTCCGATAGTTAGAACTTGCTCTATAATAAGGTTCCAAATTATTGCTCTATGCCCTTGATCAAATAATTGCAATAGCATTTACGCTTGTTAAATGTACGCTAACAGTAAACCCAAAGAGCTTTAGTTGAACCATTTTCCCCAATTGAGTCAAAGCTTAATAAGGCAGTTTTAACCTTTCAAACATTAAGGAACCGATTTTTAATAAAGTCGCTTATGCCCTTTTATATACCTTTCTTCAGCTGAAAGGTATATTTACACATTATGCCCTAGATAGAAAATGTCTTACAGAACCAAGGTATCCATCCCCTATCTGATATTTTTCTTTCAAGTGAGACTTTATATGCATCAATAAGGCCAGGACAGAAGTTGTTTACAAATCGAATATTATAATTAGGAAAAAATGTAATCTACATTTAGCATTTTTTAATGGTAATATAGAATAGTTTATTTTAGGTGGCAATTTCAGGAGAACACAATAGGCAATAAACTTGATATTTCTTGTTGGTTTATTGCAGGAAATTTGAAGGCAAAACAATACTTTTAAATGGCTTAAAGAACAAAAAATTTTATCACGCCAGGAAATTACAAATTGCAAAAAAATCTTACCTTTAATACCGTTACGTACAATCAAGTCAAAATTTACATCATGAACATAAAGTATGCGCATACCAACATTATAACAAAGGATTGGAAGGAACTTGCACGTTTCTATGAAATCGTGTTTAATTGCATAGCGGTTCCACCTATACGAAAATATCAAGGGGAGTGGCTTGAAAAAGGCACCGGCGTCTTTGGTGCGAATTTACAAGGGGTACAATTACGGCTACCTGGCTATGGGGATAATGGACCCACATTAGAAATCTATCAGTATTCAGAAATGATTAATGCTGAAAGACAACTAGCCAATCAAAAAGGATTTGGACATATCGCATTTAAGGTAGAGGATATTGCGGGGGTTTTAGCAATAGCATTAAAGAATGGAGCATCGAAAATTGGAGAGCTAAGCGAACATCATTTTGATAATATCGGTGTATTTAGGTTTATTTACATCTCAGACCCGGACGGGAATATAATAGAACTCCTAAACTGGAGTTGATATTAATTTCGCAAACTTAGAAATTTGAAATCGAACGGTTTGTTGGTTAGAAATCTTCAGCCATCTGCGGCCTAAATATTATAATTATTGGAGAGATTTCGAGCTAACATTTCAATAGAATGCTTAAGACTGGGCATTTTATTTTAAAACCTGCTATTCTCCAATTCCTGAAATCCCTCATTGCTTAGAAATTTGTAAAGTCAGAAGTAGCTACCTGAAGAATATTAAACGAAAGACATTTTGCTAATTTAATTTTCCTTGACTTAAAGCTGAAGACACCCAATGAGCTAAGTAATTTCCTTGGTGGAATATCAATATTCCACCATTTAATTATGATGTAAATTTCAGTCAATTTATTACATGGCAAGTGTTCATATCCAGTTTTCTTGTGTTCAAAAACACGCTTTTATATAGTATAAAAAAATATGAAAGATTGTGATGTCCTGATAATAAAATTGGATTATTAGTTTGTATAATACCCTGATTAAGAAAGAACGGTTAATATTATTTTCGTTATGTGTGCCCGAAAAATTAGCTTCAAGCCTTTATTTAGTTGTAAATTTCCATACACCAAATAGAGCAAGAAAAGTGTCTCAAAAAACGATGATTTACACTAAAGTAGATACATATGTGAAGTACAATAAATAAATTTGAAAAATTGTCTATCAGAAAAGTGGTATACTTACCAATTTTTGATCTATTTACAATTTATGGTAGTTACCTAATCAAACACCGATTACTTACCGCCAATAAACCAAGAATTATATCTAATTCAAAATGAGTAAATTTATAACTGAAAGATCACACCATATATATCCTCTCTTGAGAGAGATAAACTAGTTCGACAATTGACCAGCGACCCACCTCTAGATTTGAAAATGATTCGCGACTTTCGCCAATTCCTGCAAATCAGACAAGAAAAAATTCGAAATCTGTCCAGTGACGGCTACTTGATAATCAAACTTTTAGATGAAACACTCTAGGTTTTTTTTTATGTCTTAAGGTATTCAAATACTCCTTTTCCGTGCGCTATCTACCACCATGTGCCTATTTCAAATATAGTATAATAACTGAGAAACAAGCAGAATAAACATATTTTGAGCAATTTGATCGTAATCGTACTTCAGATCCAGTGTTTTTATCAGAACAATAAATAGGGAATACTTCACAATAATGTGCGCCCCTAAAAAACTGCTACAGACCTAAATCAATTCCGTGGAACAAAAATTAGAAAACAGGGAGCGCAAAGCATATAAAAAAGGAGGCTGATTACCAAAAAATGGTGAGTTTTAATTATAAAAACAAAACCAGCCTCCAATTTTAAAAGTAAATTTAGTCAACCAGATATTGACTTGATTAGCGGGACAATTCTATCATGGCAGAAAGTTCCTTAACCGCAGCTTCATTTGGCGACACAAATCCACTTGTTTTAAAGCGTATTTTACCATTACCGTCAATTACAAACTTTGTAGGGATTCCTTCTACACCAAATGCAGATACCACAGGGTTCTTTTTCGTCTCCGGATTTTTAACATCCATATACAAGGGCAGATCCAGGTTATGGGTCAACAAGTAGTTCACAGCGTCCGATTTAGGATCAGCAACATGCTCCCAGGTGTGAATGAACAGAAACTTCACATTCGGATCATCCTTGTATTTGTTGACCAACAGCTGCATTGCCGGAAGAGATCTTTTGCATGGCCCGCACCAGGTAGCCCAAAAGTCAAGAACAATAATTTTCCCCTTAAAATCTGACAGTGACACTTCTTTGTCATTTACGTCTTTAAGTTTAAAATCAGGTGCCTGTTCGGCTATCATTTTAGCTATTAATTTACCCTTAAACTTTTCTTCAAACTGACTGGTTAACCCGGTGAGGTAAGCGTTTGCATCTTTCCCAGGGTTCAGTTTTAAATAGGCATTTTTCAGTTCGTCCTTAAAATTATCATCAGCTAAACCTGCTATCACTGTTTTTTCCATCTCTGGAAGTGCTTCCTGGTACCGCCCCGTTTTACTCATCAAATAATAGTATTTTGCAGTCATCCCGGCACTTTTTCCTGCCATCTGCTCATAGCACTCCTTAATAGCTGCAAAGGCTTTGTTATGGTCCCCCAGCCTATCCATCACCTCGCTATATACATTTAACAAGAACAGCCGGTCATCCTTAATATTAGTTTTATTCGCTAATTCTTGCTGAATTAATATTTCTGCAGCCTTCAAATCATAGGTCATGAGTTCCTCTGCAACTGATCCAACATACATGATACGTGCAGTTTCTGTAATCTGATTAAAATAGTATAAAGCTTTCGCTGAGTTTTTCGCCATAACGAAATTATCTACGAGCGTGGCTCTGTACTGGTCAAAATTATCAGCCGGATGGGCTTTGATCAGGCGCGTAAGAATAGCTTCTTTTTTTGAAAGATCAATTAACATCTTCAAAGAATCAAGACTTGCTTTATAAGGTGGTTCTGCCTGCTGACTGTATGCTGCGCATCCTATAAACAGGATAGCAATAAGTATAGATAGTTTTTTCATTTCGATTAAAAATTAAGTGACCTTCTTTAAATTGAGTGTATAGTCTATAGATTTTGACGGGCAGCGGCAACTTGTACAATTTCGCCAAAGCCGGTAAATTTTTTGGTGTAAGTATTATTGCTGAATTGTCCCTGTCCATTGATGTCGAAATAATAAACCTCACCTGCTGTACCATTATTCACACCGATCACCAGTTGTTTACTGGTGCTACGTAGCATTTCAATATCTTTAATTACATAGCTTCCGGGGAATGTATAAATCAGGCGTGCTGATTGCGCAAGCATATCGTATAAATACACCTTATTGTCAACAGTATAATAGAGTTGTTTTAAGATGGATGATGTTGCAAAGTTAGTTGCGCTACCAATTTCCGGACTATTCTCCATTTTTTGATTAACCCCGGTGGCGCTGTTGTTAGAGTCACTTGTGATGGACATTAAGTAGCGACCGGCATTATCTTCCATAATGTAATACCATTCAATTCCTTCATCGCCTAACGTAGTTACGCCGCGGTCATAAGCAATCATTTTTTTACCCACATTTGCCATGTCAAAAGAGTCGGATGGTGTGGTGGTTGCAGGTGCATATTTCAGAAATCTTGACAAAATCTCCATCTGCATGAAGCTCATTGTGGTGTTATCATAGAAATAGGTCAGGTTAAAAGTGCTGGGAAAAACACCAGGGAACAAATCATAACTGCCAGGAATGCGTTGGGTGAGCGGCTTAACATTATCAGAGTTTGTACCGGAAACGCCAACGTACAAACCACCGTCCGCAACAATAAACTGTTCAAATTTTGAAGTGTTCATCATAAATACTGGTGCCGTTTTGAACGGAAGTGGTGTAGCTAAACCTGGAAGTACCGAACTTTTATCACCAAGCTCCAGCCAATCGTTCATATTAAACCGATACACATTCTGATCTGTGAAGTAGTAGAAGAAACCACCCTTCCCAAAATTATATAAGGCTAATGCCTTACCCGGATAGCTTTTATTGTTGGCCACTTCCATAGGATTGTCAAAAATCACATCATCCGTCCGGATCAAAGAAACCTTACCTTTTCCATTCTTGTTATTGACGATATACCAACCATCCGGATAGGCTCCGGTCACGATAATAGTATAACGCTGTAGCGTAAAAATACCATTTCTATTACTCGTTACCTTATAAATCATCTGATAGGTACCTGGACTTAAGGTTACTTTGATACGCAAATTTTTAGATTCAGCAATCACATTTGAATCAATCTTCCAACTGTAGGTAAATGAATCACCTGCAGGCAATGTTTCTGCTAATGTTGGTGTGATGATCAGCGAATCCAGTTGAGGTAACGTAAAGCTGGTTTTTGTATCCGTAATCTTAATGTCGTTGATTTGCTCATATTTAAACGATTGATTGTCCTTACGGCAGGCAAATGTTAGCATGATCAGCACAGCCAGGCTAAGCTTTAAAAAGTATTTTAAATGCATAATATTTAAATTAAGGGAAAGAAATCTGTTGACCTTTCTCATCTAACAATGGACCATTTGCAGCTTCATAAGCGGCCAGCGCATTTCTTAAGGTAACCGGGTAGTTCAGCAAACCATCAGAACCTATCTTCTCGAGAGAAAAATCTGTTATTCCCAGGACCTTCACCATGAACTTGTATTTCACAGCGCTAAATTCTCCAAAATCCGTAAGGAGATTACCCCAATAAGCAGGTTCAATATACTGGCTGGTCACATCAACCTTCAAATATCTGAAGTTCTCTTCAGTAATCTCGTCATTGCCAGGAGTCTGACCAAAAGTCCCTAAAGTAAAGTCCTTGGTTTCTGCTGGCTCCAGCACAATTCTATAAACATTACTTGCCATTCCGGCAGAGTTGATCAGCACAAGAGGATAATTAAACAGGTAAACTCCAGGTGGAATGATAGCTTCTTTCAATTCAAAATCCACGCCTGAGGTTGCCGTTGTTCCTTCAGCTGTTTTCAGCAGCACTGTACGCGGGCCATCAGACAACTTTCCGGTAATCCTTAAGGGTATATACATCGTGTCCCTTGTTTTTTCAGTGCTTTGTAAAGCAAAAGAGTAGCTTCTCACTGCTGTGGTATTTAGTTGTTGGTAGGTATAGGCAAAGAAACTAACACCATCCTTTCCCTGATAGGTTTCTAACGCTTCTTTCTTGCAGGAAAAAAGGCAGATGACCGCCGTCACATATAATAAGTATTTCATGATACAAGTTTGATTAGTTAGCATAATTCGGATTAAATTGAAGTTCAGAATCTGGTATAGGAAGTACATACTGCTCTGGTGCCATATTTATCCTGCGGAATTGCATTCTTAAGGCTTTGATGCGCTTATAGTAAAAGAACAATTGCCCTTCCGCATAAAATTCCTTCTGATACTCCTTGGTGATCTCTGCTTTAAGCGCATCGGCCGTAATCGTATTTGGCAAAATTGAAATTCCCCTGTTCAGGCGTACCGTATTTAAATAGTCTACGCCGGTTGCAGGCGTTGACGCAGTTTCAGCCAGTATATAGTACATCTCAGAAAGACGTATGCCTGGTACATACTGATCGAGTAAATTGTCGGTGATTGTAGTTGTAGAGTTGGAAGTCTGCCAGAATTTAGAAGGGAACAAGACTCCTGCATCGCGCTCAATGCGGTATGCCCATCTGATGTCTGAAACGCCTCCTGATTTGGTTTCGTAAAGGGTAGAAAAGTCACTTTCAGAACGGGTAAGAGTCTGGTCTGCAGTCCCTCTGAATCTAAAATAACTCTGCACATTGGTTAGTATATCCCTCACCCTGATCATAAACACCTGTTCATTAAAATACAAGCGGTCACGCGCAACTATTCCGGAGCCAACATTACTAGCTTCTGCCTGGGTTATAAAATTGTATTTCGCCGAGTTGACCACCACGGTTGCAGCGGCAGCAGCCCCGATGTTATCGCCACTAAATAACCTGATTCTTGCTTCCAGTGCTTTTACACCATAGTAATTAAGCTTATTCCGCCTGGTTCGTAAACCGCTGGTCACAATTGGATCAACCGGTAGTAGCAAGCTCTCCGCTTCTTTCAGGTCAGCCAGGGCAAATTTCACCACATCTGCGGTTGTTGCCGGCTTAATTGCATTTTCATTAACGTCCTTTTTATAAGGGATGGCTTTTAAATTGGTACCCGCAGTATATTCAGGCCCGAACATCCGTAATAAATCAAAATGTATAAATGCCCTTAAAGCCAAAGCTTCACCACGCAGAAGTCCATATGAATTATTCGATAGCATAGCGCGGTCAGTTTCTGTGTGGCTAATTATTTTATTAGCTGCGGCGATTGCACTGTAACTGGAAGACCAGATATTATTGGTATAACCGGTAACTTCTGTTGAAGTATAGTTCAGGAGTTGTGTCTGTTGTAGCAGAACTGGCGATTCAGTAGCAATTGTTGCATAATTTTGAGCCAGCGCGGAAACGAAGCCCATAGAAAGGTTATTTCCATAGAGGTTGTTACTGGCAAGCTGGCCATAGATGCCTGATAAAGCTTGCTGAAAACCGGTTTCCGAAGTAAACAATTGCTCTTCTGACAAACTTGTTTTTGGCGTTACATCCAAAAATTTTTTACAACTGAAAGATGTTGTACATATGGCCACAATTCCTATTATTAATGTTGTTCTTTTCATTGGGATATGAATTTTTTTGAATTTAAAATCTTGCACTCAGACCGAATGTGTATTCTCTTGCAAACGGATTATCTGTGCCGCGCTCAATATCAATTGTACTGAAAGTGGCCAGGTTATTTGTTGTTGCGCTAACCGTAATATTCTGCAAGCCTAATTTTCTAACAAATGGCGTTTTAAACTGATAGCTTAAATTAACTGAGCTGAGCTGGATGTTATTGTCGTTTTGAACAAAACGTGAGGTTAGTTTCGTTTGTGTTGGCGAAGAAGTAATCCTGCGGTACGGACTTATACTACCAGGGCCGGTCCAACCCAGATCATAAGCTCTCCGGTCCACATTATTACGCGCATCGACAGCTTCCACACGATTTAACAAAGTACTGTTATACAGTTGAGCACCATAATTGTAATTTATGCTGAAGTTTAAGGCAAAGCCTGAATACATGAAATTTGAATTTATTGCACCGGTCCATTTAGGGCGTGTATCGCCAGCGTAGGTCTTATCATTGACATCCCAGACAAAAGTTGGGGTGCCGTCCGATTTCAGATATACTTCCTGCCCGGTAACGGGATCAATACCCAATGATTTCACTGCATAAATAGCCGTTGTTGACCTGCCTTCAATAAACTGGGCATTTTCAACAGTCTGATTGGTATTATTGGTATTTAGTGCAGCATTAAAGGCTTTGAGTTTATCAGAAACTTCTTTTAGCACTGATTTGTTTGTAGCCGCATTCACAGAAACATTCCATTTTAGGCCATTACGAGGCCGGGATAATATCGTATACCCCAGTTCAAGCTGCAATCCTCTGTTCTGGATTTTACCTAAATTTTCGGTGTAGGAAGGAAAGCCGGTACTCGGCGCCAGTGAAACTGTAGTCAGCGCATTTTGGGTTACCTCATTGTAAAACTCTGCATTGAAAGTCAAACGGTTGTCCAGAAATGCTGAAGCAATACCTATGTTCGACTTGAGTACTTGCTGCCAGCTCAGATTCGGGTTACCAAGTCCGCCGGGAACAGCACCTACTTCACCAAAATAACCGGACGATGTGCCCAGGTTGTACCTGAATTGCGCTGCATAAGGATCCTGTACAGAGGTACCGGTAGAGCCATAGCTACCACGAATCCTCAACAAGTTAATCACATCACTGTCTTTAAAATATTCTTCGTTGCTGATGTTCCAGCCTAAGCCTGCCGACCAGAAATCACCAAATTTATTATTTACACCGTAAGCCGAAGAGCCATCCCTGGTATAGGTGAAATCGGTAAAATACCGGTTATCATAAGAGTAATTGGCACTTCCGGAAAAGGAAAGGTTGTTTATGGTGCTTTCGCTTCCCGTAGGCCTGCTGTCTAAATATTGAGCAGCAAACAGGATATTATCTAAACGATCAAAAGGGAAACCCTGCGTAGATACAGTATAGGAATCAACATGCGCGCTGGCAACTCTGAAACCCGCGTATACAGTAATACCATTTTTTCCAAAATTCTTATTGTAGTTTACTGATCCCGTGCCGTCCATCATAAAAGAGGCGGTGTTGTTGATGGAATAAGTACCACGTTGACTTGGATCGGCTATATCATTAAACCGGCTGTCCAGAGCCGAATAGAAATTGTCTATCGTTCCATTTACTTTGGTAATTCCCAGGGCGCCATTAAACCATAATGATTTATTTACATCGTAACGAACTGTGGTGTTGTTTCGTAAATTAAAATTCTTGTTTCTGTCATTAATGGTGTTGTGTGTGACGTCCATCAGTGGATTTGCCACAACAGAGCCTGCGTTACCGAAGCCCATGTTAATGTTTTCCAGGTATTGGTTTACGTTGCCATTTGCATCATAAGGCTTCCAGTAGGGGTTCAAATCCAGATACTGACTGAATGCTCCATATGGAGAAGCATTGGAGATCACCTGGGTTCCGATGGTATTATTCTGAAATGTCAGTTTATTCGTTTTATAGCTCAGCGTAAAACTTCCTGCATAATTTTTCCTGTCCTGCCCCTTCATTACACCCTGTAAAAAATTGCTGCTGAAAGTCAGGTTAAAGGTCAGCGACTGGTCGCCGCCACGTAAAGACAGATTGGTCCTGTTATTGTAACCAGTTCGGACAGGAATAGATTTCCAGTCGGTGTTCACACCGCTTACCACTGCTTTGTATCTTTCCGCATTGATATACTGGCCTCTATAACTGTCGGTGAGTCCAACCCGCTTTTCAAAATCAAGTTTCTCTGCCGAATTCAGCATGTGATAAACAGAAAGATCCGGAGATGATAACGTAAAATTGTTGTTGATAGAAACTTCTACCTTTCCTCTTGGAGGGAGGATAGTTGTGACAACCATGACACCGTTACCTCCACGGGAACCGTACATTGCAGTAGCTGAAGCATCCTTTAATAAAGTTACGGAGGCAATTTGGTTCATGTCCAAGTCTACAATAGCCTGTAGCGAAACTTGAAAACCATCCAGAATAAATAATGGCGTATTGGGATTTCCCACAAGCTCTGCCCCAAGGGTAGGATAAGAAGTCTGGCCACGCATAGTCACCTGCGGAAGCGTATTAATGTTGCCGCCTGTAACATTGTTCGGAATCATCCTGAAAGACGGATCCAGGGCAGCAACGGCAGTAAACAGGTTGACCGGACTCACCGCCTTAAGCTCTGCACCAGTCATGGCTTTTGCAGCCCCGGTATAAGTACTGACCTTCCTGTCAACAATTCCCGTAATTACCGTCTCATTCAGTCCGAGCATATTCTCAACCATATAAATGTTGTAATTAGAGTTCGGGGAAATAGGCACTTCGACGGTCTTATACCCGACAAACCTGAATTCCAAGGACTTAGATCCACTGGGGATGCTCAAAGTAAATTTTCCGTTTTTATCCGTCTCAACGGCAGACTTTGTTCCCTTAATGAAAACTGTAACCCCTGGAATAGGCGCGCGGTCTTTAGCATCTCCTACAAAACCAGAAATGATTTCCTGATTGATCACGGTGCTTGCTTTGATGACCACAGTTTTATTGCGTATAATAAAATCCAGGTTTTGTCCGGTTAGGATTTCGTGAAGCACAGCTGGCAACTCAGAGTTTTTAACGTCAATGGTCACTGGTGACGAATTTTCCAACAAATTATCTGTATAAAAAAAATTGTAACCAGTTTGTTGGTTCAACTCCTTAAAGATAGATTTAAGCGAAGTATTAGCTTTAGTTAGGGTTATTTTTTGGGCAAGACTCGACGCACTTACCTGCATAAAGCATGCTATTATTATTACGATGGTTAAGCGCATAGTCAGCAATAATTTTAGATACAGCCGTTTAGCCGCACCAAATTTCTTTAAATTTTGATACATTAGTTGTCGGTTTGGTTGAGCAGCCTCTTCTGCCTTGAACCGTGAAGAGGACTGCGGTTATAAGTTTGATTTTTAATTGAATGTTCCAAACTCTGACCAGGTCCGGATGGGTAGTCCGGGCTTGGTTTCGTTGAACATATCGTGGCTAATGTAATTTTCTTCTCATGTGGTCTGGTTTAAGTTTAGTATTCTGTTAATTAATAGTTTAGCTCTTTATTTCGACACATACACGGTCCTTCCCCTGACTTTAAAATGGGCTTCTCCGGTTGATTCTACAATCTCAAGGACTTTTGACATTTTATCAAATCTTGAAACACTGCCACTAAACCGCTGCCTTGTTTTTTCGCCAACGTAAATGACCTCAACATTATACCAGCGTTCGATCATTTTCATGATGGTTTCAATGTGCTCACTTTCGACTACAAATTCATTATTTTTCCAGGCAACAGCCAAGTCTGCATCCGTTTCATTGAGCTGCAATTTACCGCCAGCCAATACAGCCTGTTGCCCTGGCTTCAGGACTTTGGAAATCCCCGATGCCGACAACTTCACACTTCCTTCCAGTAAGGTGGTTTTTTCTGCTTCGTCATCACCATAACTGCTGATGTTAAAGTGTGTTCCCAATACTTCCACTTCCTGCTTGTCTGTTTTTACAATAAATGGGTGGTGCTTATCCTTCGCTACTTCAAAATAACCCTCACCGGCAAGCTTAACCACCCGTTTTCCATTTTCAATCAGAGAGGCGGTATAGGTGAGGCTCGAAGCCGCATTTAAATAAACGAGTGAACCATCAGGCAAACGTACCTGGTAGGTTTCTCCCCGGGCGGTAGACAAGGTATTGGAGGCATTCGGATCAGAAACTTTTTCATCAATCTCATAGACCAGCCTGCCATCACCAGATTTAGTGATGATTATTCCCGCTTCCCTTCCAATTTCTCCCTCCGAAGCATTTGCTAAACTGATCTTCCTGCCATTTGCCAGCGTAAGTGTAGCACCAAAATCGCCCGGTTTAGCATCGTGTACTGCTACTGTGGCAGGAGCCCGAAGTTTTCCTGACTTGTAATTGAAGAAATAAACGCCCATGCATACGATGGCCAAAGTGGCTGCAACAGCGGCGATTTGTAACCAGAGTTTAAGTAATTTATTGTTTCTGGCAGGTACAGGTTCCGCTGCTGCATGAATTTGAATGCGCAAATCGCGGTCAACTTTTGCCAGCACTCCGGCAATGGCAGAATTAGTTTCATAACTTTCGTCCTGAATTTCTAAAACGTCAATGATCATGTCTTTCAATAGTTCCTGATCTTCATCAAGTTGAAAGTAATCCATCAGACGCTGTGTTTCCTCAAGGTTACAGTTATTGTCCAGGTATTTTTTGAATAGAATATAGAGTTGGGCAGATGGTTTCAATGTTCAATTTTTACAGCTAATACGGAGCTGAGCAAAAATATCCTTAGTCTGTTAATAAAAAATTAACAATTAATTTCCAAAATCAATGATCAGGACTAAAAACCTTTGAATAAAACACTTAAAACCAAAGGAATTGTAAGCGTAGAGGAATTTTTAAAATATGCTCTGAGAAATCTATTGGCTTGTAGCATATGGCTACTGATGGTTTTGCCATTGATACCCATAATCTCCTCTACTTCTTTGTAAGATTTACCTTCTAATTTGCAGAGTGTAAATACCATTTTACGCTGAGGGGGCATCAGGTTAACGACCTGCTGCAATTTCCGGGCCTTCTCTTTACTCAGTATATCTTCTTCAATATGAAGGTACAGTTCTGAACTTGAAGCCACCATTTTAGCCAATAAACGTCTGTCTTTAGCCACTTTCCGAAAATAATCATGTACCAGGTTCTCTGCGATGAGAAAAAGATAGGATTTAAAAGACTTTTCAGGATCAATATTTCTCCGCACTTCCCATATTTTGAAAAAAAGCTCTTGCAGTATTTCTTTGACCAGGTCGTCAGATTTGAGAAGTTTGAATAAATTTCCAGCGATCCGGAATTTATAATTGTTGTAAAGTATTTCAAATGCAAGCTCATCACCGTTTTTCAATTGAAGTAATAAAGACTTCTCATCAGTTTGATTAATGTTGACCATTCGTCCTGCAAGTATACATTTACTAAAGGAAACAAGGTAATAATAATTTCTGGAAGATGCACTGAGGCGTATTTCAGCCAGACCAGCAGAGAAATCGCACGACATCGTTGGCAAAAAAATATTAACAGTTTATAGGGTAAGATCCAAACAGCATTAACATAAATTTTCTATATTATAACCATCAACTCTTATGTTTAGGGCAAATATTTATTAATTTAGAACTCCAATTACAAAACCCTATTTATTGCATGATTGCTGAAGATATACATAATCTAAGGTTGAAATACATCAATAAGCTATTCTACAGAAAAGGAATTATTGAAAGTCAATCCATAGAAATCAGGCAGCAACCTGATAATTGTCCGGTAATTAATTATATTTCTTTAGCGACTTGAAAACCTTTTCATCTTTAAAAGAATTGTTCGCAATTCTGAGCAGAGAGCACAAACTCATCACCGAGATATTTGAAAAGCGCAAAGTTTTAGCTTATAAATATGATGATGCCCTGGCCGTAGTAGATTACAATGAAGATAAAATCAGTGCATTGATAGAATTCTCTGTATTAAGGGAAAACGGACCATATTTGGAGATCGATGACCAATATCTTCAGTTTTTTGAGCAAATTCTGGAAGTAAACGAAGAGATTAACGTTTCTTACATCAATGAAAACCTCCAGAATATCAAGCAAAACATCAACTATTACCTCCAGGAAAACAATGAACACAGGAAGTATAATTATCTGAGACAGATTAAAAGTGCATTCCGGAAAACAGGCGTTATTGCCATAAGGAATGTAGTAGATTTGAGAAGAAACATAGATAATACATTTAAGAATGAGCCGAATTATAAAATTAAAAAGGCCAAGCTTGAACATTTGGATGTGAAACGCAATGATATTTCTGCACTTGTGGAATTAACAGACCAATTGGTTTCGGGTGAAGAAGAGCAGACCTTTTTTAAAACAGCTTTAGATGAGGAGCTGCAAAGAATTATTGTGGGTTTGAAAATGCAGCTCAATTCATCCCGGCATAATTTAATAGATATCCAGAAGCAAATCATAGAGTTTTTAAACCGCTTAAAATATCAAAGTGGTTTAATGGAAAAGATCAGGCAGTTAAAATATCTGAAAGATCAGTTTGAGCTAAGAAGTAAAACGAATATTCTTACGGTACTGAATGCAGATTATGCACTGGTTTACGAACCCAATCCTGCCTATCCGTTAAAACTTTCTATAGAACAGTTACAAGGTGACGATGAGACGCTTGATATTATAAAAAAAGTAGTTGAACGTAATAAATCAGGAGTTAGGAAAAAACAGTCTGTTGCTGATCATAATTTAGCTGATTACCTGGAAACCGATACAGAAGAAATAACCCAGATCAATCTGGAAGAAGTTAAAAATAGTTTTCTGGCGGGCAGCAATAACCTCTTCGATTTCCTGCAAAGTTATGATTTTGGTCGCCCGGTTTCTTTTGATGAATGCGTGACTGTTTATTGTCAGCTCATCTCACAATATGATATGCATTTCAGATTAACCGACCAGTACCAGAAAAGAAATGATACTGAATATTTATTAATTTATCCACTATAGTATTAAAACATATGATTGAAATACCTAAGCAATCTGCAGAAGTTTTTGAAATTCTGAGCAAGGGGCAATTCATCTGCTCTAATAGCGGAAGAGATCTTGTGCGCAAGTTATATAATGCAATCAACAATGATTTTGATGCTTACTACATGTATTTTGCGGGGATAAATTTAATCCTCGAAGAGGGCGATGAATATTATTATTTCGTCCGTACAGACAACCGTGCCGATTTGGAACGCAAATTAGACATTGCCATGAAGTGGATTGATATCATTGATTTCCTAAAAACTTTTGATAACGGCTTCGGTTCCGGTTTTCGTTTCAGACCTTCATCCATATTAGTGAGGTTGTCTGTAGATGCAGATTTAAAAAACAAACTGGAAGGACTAAAAAAGTATGCCGGCGGAAAAGATAAACATGCTGAAATAATCAATAAAATTTTAGACCAGTTAGAAAAAGATAATTTTATAGAAGTTGAAAATGAGATGACGGAAGAGTACAAAACACTGGCTTCTTTCGATTATCTGGAACAACTAATTTTAAATATCAATATTCCTGAAGATATACAGAATGAGATACCTGAATAAAATAATTTTCATAAACAGTGCTAATATCTTTTATTCGGAGATTAGTATAGATGGGAATGTCCACTTTATAGGGACACAAGGCGTAGGAAAGAGTACCACGCTAAGGGCCATCTTATTCTTTTATAATGCAGACAAGCTGAAATTAGGCATTGAAAAAGGAAAGAAATCTTTTGATGAGTACTATTTCCCCAATGACAATTCATTCCTTATTTATGAGGTAATGAGCGAGACTGGTCCTTTTACTGTGCTGGCTTTTAAAGCCCAGGGGCGGGCTGCGTTTCGCTTTATCGATGGACCGTATCTTAAAGAGAACTACATTAATCAGGATAACAAGGCAATGACGTGGGATCAAATCAGGGCTACGCTTGCCGGAACATTTAATTATTCCAGGAAAATTGACCGTTACGAAGAATACAGAGATATTCTTTATGGCAATAATAAGGGCCTGCCAGCAGAATTCAGAAAGTATGCTTTAATTGAAAGCCGTCAATATCAAAATCTGCCCCGCACTATTCAGAATGTATTTTTGAATTCAAAACTGGAAGCGGAATTTATCAAGCAGACAATTATCATGTCATTAAATGAAGAAGACGTGAAGATTGATCTCGATCAATACGCTTTACACCTGCAGAATTTCCAGGAACAACTGGCGGATATAAGCAAATGGAGTGAAAAGAACCGAATTGGTGAAGTGGTGGTGCGTACTGTAGCGAATAATATAGCTGCCTTATACAGTAAAATTTGTTTTCTTGAAAAGGATAAAATAGAGGCAGCACAGTTATTAATAGCAGCGCATTCTTTATTGCAGAAATCTTTTCCTGTAATGTTGAAGCAGTTGGAAAATGAACAAGTAAAACTGGCTGCTGCCTGTAAAAAAGTTGCAGAAGCCAATCAGAAATTCCAGGAGAAAAAAGAAAAAATAACTAAGGAGATCATTCTTTTAGATGCAAAATTGAAAGAGGCCAAACTGAAATCTGAAGATTATGAACGGCAGAATATTACTCTTGTAATTCAACGCATAGCTCAAAGAATAGAATGGGAAAATCAGCGTAACAATTTACAAAAAGAACAGGAGTTGCTCTCCTCGCGTTTCAAAGAGATAACAAGTAAGTATGAAGCTTTAACCGTTCAACTTCAAAATCGGCTCAGCGATTTCATTAATTCAAAGAACGCAAAAAAGAATGAATTACAGCATAGTTTTTACACCTCTAAAGAAGAACTTGTTAAACAATATGAGAAAATAGCAATTGAGATTGAGCAGGAGAAAAAAGACGTTAAAATCAATATAGAACAGGCGATCGCAAGCCATACCAATCTTATTCATGAGCTGGAACTCCGCAAAAAAGAAGCTGAATTGAAACCTTATTTTGAAACTGAAATACTCCAAAGCAAACGGCTGATCAGTGATGCTACCCATAGGATGCAAACAGCTGAAGTTGATATTCAGGACAGCAAACGGCAGATTGAATCTTTACAAAAAACATGGGATTTTGACATTACCAAATATGATTCCGATTATAACTTTCAAACCATAAAAGTTAATGAACGCATTACTGCCGCCAGGTTGAAGATTGAACAGACCAATTTGATTCTGGATAAAAGTAAAGATTCCTTATATACCTGGCTGCATGAGAATAAACCAGGCTGGGAACAAACCATTGGAAAAGTAATAGACCAGGAACAAGTATTATTCCAATCTGGATTGTCGCCAAAGATTAACCGGGCTGACAATGGCTCATTCTTTGGTGTAGAAATTGATCTTAAGGAGATATCGGCATCTGTTAAAACCATTGATGATTATAAAAGAGAAAGCCAGCAGTTTAGCAATCAAATAAAGAAGGCAGAAGATGAGCTGATTTCTTTAGGTGAAACAAGAGGAAAAGAACAGGAAAAATTCAAGAAGAAGTACCAGCCTCAAATTAAAGCTTTAAAAGATCTGATTGCTTTAAGGGAATATGAATCTCAAAAGGCAGTTTTCGATAAAGACCTTGCAAGTATCCAGTTAGAAGAATGGAACGTTAAAGCAGCAACAGAACGCAAAAATACAATTCATGAAATTAAGCAGGAAATAGAAAAAGTAACACAGGAAAGACAACTGGCCAATGAGCGGCTACAGTTTCTTATTAAACAAACCAGAACTCAAGTTGAAGAAAAAAGGAGAGAAAGGGAGAACAGGATAGCTTTACAACAGAAAATTCTGGAGGAAGCTATACTAAAGCTCGATAAAGAAATCCAGGACGAGGAAATGGCCATAAGCATGCGTAAAGAAGAGATTAAACTGCAAAGCAACAACACACTCAAAAATGAAGGGGCCGATATGGTAAGGATTTCTACCATTGAGAAGGAACTGGTTACTATAACAGAAGAACTACAGTTTATTGAAAGAAACCGGGATTTGGTTGCTGATTATAATAAGGATAAACGCGAATTATTTGATCATGTTGATGTTTTTAAAGCGAATAAAAAAGTATCTGAGACCCGTCTGTTATCGGAACAGCAGCGGCATGAACTGGTCAAAGTAAAACTTCAGGAAGTTGTAGACAAATTGAAGGTAATCATTGATGAGCTAGAGGGTTTACGTAAGGAAGCCGATGAGGATTTGAAGGAGTTCGATTCCTTTACCGGTACGGAAGTTTTCTCCAGGCTGAATCATAATTCATCTCCTATAAAAGAGATTATTAAACCCTCAAAGAGACTTAAAATACTTATTCAAGAGCTAAACGACATCAGCTTTGGTCTTAGTGAAAGGCTTACAGATTTGCGTAGCGCAATCAGTAAATTTCTAAGTAACTTTTCTTATAACAATGTATTCGGGTTCCAAACCAATCCGATTGAAAATGAGGACTATCTACGTTTTGCAGAGAACCTTAAAGAGTTTTTGGAAGAGGATAAAATTGGCGAGTATGAAAGACGCACCAATGAACATTTTGCTAGTCTGATTATCCAGCTTGGAAAGGAAACAACAGCACTGGTTTCTAAAGAAGGAATCATTTTAAATGTAATAAGACAAATTAATAAAGATTTTGAAGAACGAAATTTTGCGGGGGTAATCAAAAGTATTAACCTCAGACTTTCAGCAAGTGCAAATAAAATCGTAATGCTATTATCAGAAATACGGGCTTTTAATGATGAAAATAAACATACCTTAGGTAAGGCCAACTTATTTAGCACCGACAATACAGAAGCGAACAATAAAAAGGCAGTTAGCTATCTTAAAAACTTTGCAGCAGAAATAGCCACCTCCAAAACGCACGAAATCAACTTATCCGACACGTTTGAGCTGGAATTTAAAATAGTAGAAAACGACAATGACAGCGGCTGGGTAGAAAAGTTAACTAATGTTGGATCTGAAGGGACAGATATATTAGTTAAGGCAATGATTAATATCATGCTGTTAAATGTATTTAAAGAAAGTGCCTCTAAGAGATTTAAGGATTTCCGTCTGCATTGCATGATGGATGAAATAGGAAAATTGCATCCTAATAATGTAAAAGGAATATTAAAGTTTGCTAACGACAGAAATATTGTACTGATCAATAGTTCTCCAACTTCTTACAATGCGCTGGATTATCGCCATACCTACCTGTTGTCGAAGGATAGCAAAAGTGTAACTACGGTTAAAAAACTGATTACAAACAATTAGATCATGAGATTAAGCAAATCTTTAGCGGTTAAACTTTTACAATTAGCTAAGGGAGAGAAAATACCTGCAAGTAAATTAAATTATCCACTAATAGCAGAATTACTTGCTGAAGGTATTATCGCCGACAGCAGGTCAGGCCGTTTAAAAAGTGTTTTTCATATTTCCCACAAGGAGTCTTTAGCTGCATTCTTATTTAATCGATTTTCTATTGCTAATCTTGAAATCTATATTGACACCTTAAACCATGAGAATTTAAGCAGGGCATTGATGGTGCAATCAGCAGCAGATTCTAAAATAAAAAAGATAAGAACATTTAAAGGATTTCTCATTAATTGTTATGAACCTATAACGGCAACTTTAAATCAACAGCAGATTATTATTCATCCCCCACAGGGAACATTTCAGTTTATTCATGATTTTGAGCACTTTATTCCTCAGCCAGATGTGACAATCGTAAGTGTAGAAAATGCCGAGAACTTTAGCTTGATCAGTAAGCAACAATACCTTTTTAGAGGTATTAAAACTTTGTTTGTAAGCCGCTACCCTCAAAATCAAAGTAAAGATTTGGTCAAATGGCTCAGTTACATCCAAAATCCACACCTTCATTTTGGTGATTATGACTTTGCCGGTATCAATATTTATTTACAAGAATATAAGCGGCATCTTGGTATTCGCACGAGATTTTTTATACCCCCAAACCTGGAAGATTTCATTGCCAGGCTTGGAAACAGGAAAATATACGATAATCAGAAAGCCAACTTTTCATCAGAAACTATAGAGGAACCGGAAATTCTACAAATTATTTCACTTTTGCATAAATATAAAAAAGGACTGGAACAGGAAGCTTTAATTAGACTTTAAGGCTATAATAAATATATTTGAACAGGAAGCAGGCTATTATTGATCATCGCTGAAATCAACAGCTTCTCTCCTTTCACGATTTCCTCCAGACTGATTCAGTTCCTGTTCAGTATTTTATTATTCAGACTTACCTTTTCCACATATTATTGGTTTTCCACATAGTTATCCACACTAATGTTAAGAACTTTTCAATTGAATCATTAAAAGACGCCCCTTTACCCGGTGTTACCAAATTGTTGGTTTGCAAATAAGTTATTTTGAATAAGTACGAAGACTTCTCTTCTTTTGCGCAAGAAATGGGTTCCTATTGAGGAATACATTCCGTAATTTCGGGTTTGATGTTGATCTTATGAAAACACAACAAGAGCTACCTATCGAAACCAGCATAATCACTACTACAGAAATCTCTACGCCGCTAGGCCCGATGCTGGCAGGAGCTACTGCAGAAGGCATTTGTATACTGGAATTCATTAACCGGATCAGATTAGAAAAAGAGATTCTTGATTTACAGAAACTGCTTAATGCAGTGATGCAACCTGGACAAAATCCACACTTAGATCAATTAGAGAATGAACTGGCCGAATATTTTGAGGGGAAGAGGAAGGTATTTTCAGTTCCCCTGCACGCGCCTGGAAATGAATTTGCACAAACAGTATGGAAAATATTACAGGAAATCCCGTACGGACAAACTTGTTCTTATAAACAGCAAGCCGATAAGATGAATAATCCCAAAGCCATTCGTGCAATTGCCTCCACAAACGGCAGGAACCGTTTAGCCATTATCATTCCTTGTCACCGCGTAATTGGCAGTGATGGCAGCATGACCGGATATGCCGCCGGAGTAGAAAAGAAAAAATGGTTGCTTAAATTCGAAAGAGATAATTCTGAAAAACCAGCAAATACCTTATTTTAACAAGATGCAGACTTATAAAAACTTTAAAATTGGCCAGTGGGTAAAATCATACAGCAAAGGAATCCATAGAATAGAAAAATTCATCCCTATAGAATATGAAGAATATCATTTTTTTGTGATGGGAGATTGGGAAACAGGATCAATCAAAGAAAATCAGATCGGAACTCTGCAAGAAGAACCACTCGTGGAATTAAAACGTCTTTTCAATTCAAAATTTAAGAAGCAAATTGGTGCTGATTATTGCTCAGGTTATTATTTAAAAGATTTAACTGCAGAAGAACAGGCAAATGTAGAAGAGCAAATAAAATCCAATCCAAAATACACAACTGATCTTGACAAATATGTGCTTCCGAAATTCGAAACCCGCTATGGATTAAGCCTTGCCTTAACTGACGACACCATTCACCTGGTTAAAGAACTGGCACAATTTATCAGACAGGATGATGGCCGGACTTTTACTGAGATCTTTGGATGGCTGGAGCATAAAAACTATAAGCAACTACTTTACAAACAAGACTCGCCCATTGACAAAAAAGGACATTATCTACAATTCATCAACTGGAATTACCAAGTCAGAAACAACCGGTTATTATTTACAGATCTACTTGCCTTTACGCCAGATTACGTAAAAATAGACACCAATTAATGTACCTGAACATGAGAAAAATGATATTGATTGCAGGATTTCTGACCGCAGGAATTACTGTATCTGCCCAACGTAAACATTCTTCCAGCAATATTATTTCCTGTACTTACAATGCTGCCACCTTTCAATAAGACACACGCTAAAAAAAGTATTTTGGGAGAAAACCCAACAACAGCACAAGAAGAAGCTTATTCAGTGGAACTGCAAGTCAGCAATCCTATGCCTGCAGTCTTTCTGGCGCAAGCCATTGATGATCCTATATCTCCAATCAATAATTCTTACTTAATGAATGCTGCCCTGCAAAAAGCGGATGTACCTGTCGAAATGCACATTTTTCAAACAGGCGGCCATGGCTGGGGAATCGGTAAAAAAGACTCTCCTGTTTCTGCCTGGCCTGCCCTTTTTCAAGCCTGGTTAAAAAATAAAGGATTTTAATTACTCATAGCATCCATTTAGCAAGACATTGTTAATTATTTTCGTAATCTGTTTTGTTTCATTATGCAAAAAGAAATGTCCACCATTGAAATAATGAATATTACAAAGTTTATAGGTATGTTTCTTCCAGTTATTACACTGCTCAGCCGTTAAATCTTCATCTTTTCCTAAAAAAACAGTAAGGTTTTGATCAAATGGCCTGAGGTCTGCATGAATTTCATCTGATTCAGATAATTTGAAATCGTTTTTCAATAAAGGCAGGAACATTTCCATTAACTCAGGATGTTCAAAAAACTCTGGTGGAGTCCCGCCCAGCTTAATTATTGCCTCCTTAAATTCTTCATCATTCATTAAATGATATTTCTTTAGATCATCCCTTTTGATCCCAGGCGCCCCACGCCCCGAAAAAAATATATGCAGCGGTTCTGCATAACCAGCATCTCTGATTCGCTGAACAAGCTTATAAGAAAGCATAGCACCCATACTATGCCCAAATATTGCGTAAGGAGACTGACCAATATCTTTGCTGATGACTTTAAAAATATCTTCAACTGCTTCAGAAATATTCTGATATAATCGCTCTTGTATTCTGCTTCCCCGGCCTGCAAGTTCAATCGCATTCAGTTCAACAGAAGGACTTAGATGCCGATTCCATTTCGTATAAATTGTTGCTGATCCTCCGGCATAGGGGATACAGAAAAGTTTTATCTTCTTCATTTTTTTTAAATTAAATTAGTGGTATTTACTCTTTTTCTGGCTTTAGCACACCTTAAGGAGCTTAATTAATCAAATACTTAACATCCTCTAAAGTATATGGCTCCGGTAACTTATAACCATTAACGAAAATAGTTGGTGTGAAAGTAATGCCTGCCATATCACACCAATCCCGTTGCTTTTTACTTACTTCACGCATTTCACCATTAAAACCTACAGGATACTTTAAGGCCCAGCTATCGTAATTCTGGTCATTTTCAGCATACCATTCGTTCAGCGCATCTTTCACTATTGATTTATTATCCAATAATTGTAAAGCCGTTATATGCCTTGCAATTTTAGTTCGCATGTCATTATCCTCGTTCACAGTAGAGAAAACTATTTTTAACTGCACATCGTTACGTCGCTCTATCCAATCTTCCATTACCTGGTGTGCCTTAGCGCAGGGTTCACAATATGGATTACTGACTATAGTGATCACATTCTCCGCCTCAGGGTTACCTAATAATACCGGCATCAATTCATCTGTTACAGCATAACGAGGCTGACTGGTTAGTATCTGATTAAATAATTCAACATTGTATTTAAATTTCTTCAACTGCTCCTGCAAAGGGATCAGCTGAGCAGCCTTGGAAAAGAATGGCTTCAGAAATCCCCAGGCAACAATTGGAAATAAAAAGGCCAGCGGCAGCAAATAAAACAAGGAAGAGGAAATATTCGAAAGGTTGTAAATTGCACTAATGCCGCTGCCATTCATTAAAATTAACACCAAGAATTCCAGCCAGAGCACAACCTGAACAAGGCAACAAAGAATACACCAGTTTTGCTTGCGGTATTGATAGGATAGCGAATAAATAGTGTAAGGCATTGCAAATAGGTTTAGCCACGCCAATATACCGATGGCCTGCGGACTCAGCAATAACAACAGTAATGAGCCCCCAAAGTAGAAAAACCCTACTTCGCTCCAGCTTAACCACGAAGTTAAATTTGCTGCATCAGTTTTGAGAATTGCGTTGCATCCATCCTTGCCACCCAGCTTGCAAAGATTTTGTATAAAGGGATTATTTGAATTCATACTTTGAACCAGTAAGAGTATACTGAACCCTAACCCGGTCAATTTTACCAGGCCTAAAAGAAAATGAAATAGATTAAAGGACTCTTGAAAAAAAACGAGATAGATACTTCCTAATAAAACTAATAAGGAAGACGGCAACAATAAATCTTTAATAAATGATCTTAACCGGTTTTGCTGATAATTCTTTTCTCCACTTTTTGTATTGGTTTCTGCATTTAAAGTAATACCACTCCAACGATCCAAAAATATCTTTTCATCCATTGTTTCTTTATAGTTGTCTTCATCAGAAAATTGGACCGTCTGATTAATCAACTGGTGCACCAGTACAAAATATCCATCTTTTTCTGGAAAATGTGCTATAAATGGAAAGCTCATACCAGCCGCATTAAACTCCTTTTTATCTAGGCGGTAAGCTTCATTTTCAATTCCCCAGTCCGTTAAACAATCACTGATAGCTAATAGACTTGGGTATTCCGGATGATTAAGAACACATTGATTGCTGGTTTCACGTGTTACTTTGCCATGGATGCTTTTGATCAATAAGTGCAGAACAGCTTGTGGATTTGTTTGTTTAGTACCGAATATGCTCATAAATATTTAATACATTAAAATTAATCAATATTAATTATTAATAGATACAAATATTCAAAATAGTAAAAAACAAAGCAGATTTCCTGAAGAAACCTGCTTATAATCAGCTCAAACTAAGGAGCAATAATAGTGAAAAGGTATACCGCAAAAATAACCAGCAGTACTATACCCTGTAATATGTTCGTGCGGCCGGTAGCCAGCGAAAGCATAATTGTAAACTGAGCAAGCAACAGTAAAACTGTTGCCTTCATATCAATTCCTAAGGTAATACTCATACCAGTTACCATAGCAACAATTGCAACTGCAGGAATTGTTAAACCGATACTCGCAAGTGCAGAGCCTAAAGCAAGATTAAGACTGGTCTGTAAACGGTTCTTTTTTGCAGCACGGTAAGCAGCAAGTCCTTCGGGCAATAAAACTACAGCTGCGATAATTACACCAACTAAAGATTTTGGTGCACCCATATTTACAACAGTGTTTTCAATGTCCGGAGCTAAAGCCTTAGCCAGTAATACAACAATGCCCAAGCATAGCACCAATAAAAAAGCACTCATTAAAGCTACTTTTTTTGTTGGCGGTTCAGCATGTGCATCCTCATTTCCATCGGCCTCAGGAGGCAAAAAATAATCCCGGTGTCTAACCGCCTGAACCATGACAAAAGATCCATACAAAACCAAACAAACTACAGCTACAAAAATCAGCTGAACCTGGGTATATTGTGGCCCGGCTTTACTTGTGGTGTAATTTGGAAGAATTAGCGTAAGCACCATAATTGCTGTAAGCGTAACCAGCGCCGCACTAACTCCAGGCAAGCTGAATACTTGCTCTTTAAATTTAGCACCACCTACAAGCAAACTTAACCCAACTATTCCCGTTAAAATAATCATAACGGCCGCGAGTACTGTATCCCTGGCAAGTTCAGCCACATCCGGCCCTCCGGTCAACATCAGAGAAACAATCAATGCAACTTCTATAATGGTAATCGCTAATGCGAGTAATAAAGTACCAAATGGTTCACCGACCCGGTGCGCTACAACTTCGGCATGGTGAACAGCAGCAAGTACTCCACCAATTAGTACAGCTGCAAGAAAAAAGGTATAAAGTATACCAAGATCCAGAGAAATCCCGAAATAAGCCAACCAGGCTATAACAGGCGTTACTATTGTCCATAATGGCAGTGGTAATTTTTGTTTCATAAAGATTCTTGTTAATTAAGTAATAGTGAAAAGTAGTATTAAGCAATTATGGTGCTAAAGAAACAAAATGACAAGTGTTTATATATACTCAACAAAAGTTAACATTCTTATTTATAAACTAAGTTTAGTTTTGCGATAGTTACCTATAAATAAAAGTTACTGTATAAAAAAAATTTTAATCGCACTTCCTATGCCGTACATCAGTTTTCAGCACAACCGAAAAATCTGTTAACGAAGCTTTCAATAACCGTTAACCCAATAAAACTTAACAATTATATAATACACTATTGTTTACTTATATTAAACAATAAGCCTATAATTGTAAACAATAAAACTTGAAGTAATGTCAATAAAATTAGTAGTGTTTGATATGGCAGGCACAACCGTAAGTGATGAAAATTACGTAGCCCTATCCTTTCAGCAGGCCATGAAAAAACAGGGATATGAGGTGGAACTGAAAGATGTAAATCCATTAATGGGTTACGAAAAGCCTGTTGCCATCCAGATGATGCTGCAGAAATGTGAAACTGATGTTCAAAAAATCAACACAGCTATTATAACACAGATCCATGCTGATTTCGTAAATATTATGTTGGAATTTTACACCCGCTCTAATGAAATCAAACCACTCCCGAATGTTGAAAATACATTTGAACAGCTTAGGAATATGGGGATTAAGATTGGTTTAGATACAGGATTTTCCAGGAACATTGCAGAATTGATTATCAGCCGGCTAAACTGGGAAGATAAAATTGACATTATGGTTGCAAGTGATGATGTAAAAAACGGGCGTCCATATCCAGATATGATTCATAAAATGAAAATGGATCTGAATATCCTTCCGACAGACGGGGTTATAAAAATCGGAGATACAGAAGTCGATATAAATGAAGGCCTCAATGCTGATTGTAATTACGTAATCGGAATCACCACCGGAGCTTTTACAAGAGCAGAGCTTGAACCACATCATCCCACCCATATCATAGATGATATTTCAGAACTGATTGCAATTATCAAAGCATAAAAAGGATTTTAATATTCAGTCTTCCCCTTCGTGATTTAACACAGTTTTAATGATTATTAACTATTAAACTCTGCCGAATTTCTTAAGTTTGAGCAATTGCCCCCTTTATGGAAGAGAATATTATACTTAAGATAAGTACCAGGATAAAAGAAATAAGAAGAGAACGGAATACAACGGTACAGGAACTTGCTGATCGTGCGAGTGTAAGCAAAGGCCTGATTTCACAAATTGAAAACAACCGTACAGTGCCATCTCTAATGGTTTTGATAGCTATTATAAGCGCCTTAGATGTTGATTTGAATCAGTTTTTCAAAGACATATCAGCTAGCAGCCAACTTAGCCCCGTACTCATCAAAAGAAAAAATGAATATGAGTCGTTCGAAAAAGAGCAGGCTTTGGGTTTTTTATATCAGCGCATTTTCACAAAGACCTTTAAAAACTCAACTGTTGATATCGTGTTGCTTGAACTTGAACCCAATGCAAGCAGGCCAATGGTGGTTACCGAAGCATTTGAATACAAATATATCTTATCGGGAAAAGTAGATTATATTTTTGAAGATCAGACCTACAGTCTCTCTGATGGCGACTCCATGTTATTTGATGGACGTTTACCGCATACACCTAAAAATACCACCGATCAGAAAGCCATTATGCTGATTATATACTTCTTTGAGCAAAACGGAAACAGCTCAACAAAATAAAAGTACAGGTGCAGTACGCCTGCCTCAAATTCCTCATCCATCAGGTGAATATGTTTTGCTATAATTCACGGAGTAAAGTGTACATATTGAGGTCAATGGATAAGCAGGGAAATAATAGATATGTCTAAAACAGGCAATATTTCCAATATGTCATTTGGTCTTCGATCAGGAGCACTTCTTTTGCAAAATTACTTTTGTAACTTTACCATTGCAAATCTCTTAATACAATAGAATTAATGCCACTTCTTACTACACAAATGAAATCAAGCTTGGCCGCTACTTTAACTAAGCTTTTTAATAACCGGCTATTTATTCTTAGTATTTTTATTCTGCTGCCTGCAATTACCTCCTACCGACAATATCATTCAGGCACCTCTCATAATAACTATCTGATCTTTATTTATACTTATTTTCATGCCAATGATCATGTATCCTTATTTGGCAGGTATCCCGAATATGCAGATATGAATCATTACGGTCCATTGTTCTCTCTGATCATTGCGCCTTTTGCTCAGTTACCTGAATTTTTAGGGATGTTTTTCTGGGAGCTCGCCAACAGTCTGTTCTTATATTATGCAATAAAGACACTTCCTTTGAAAGAAGCGAAAGTAAATGCAGTATATTGGATCATTGCGCATGAGTTGCTTACTGCACTATTTGCCTGTCAAATTAATCCTTCGATTACAGCAATCATTGTTTTAAGCTATACTTTAGTTGATAAAAAGCAAAATTTTTGGGCAGCATGTCTTATTTTGCTTGGAACATTTATCAAATTATACGGTATTGTCGGCCTGGCTTTCTTCTTCTTTGTTAAAGAGAAGCCAAAGTTCATCGCCTACTGTATCTTCTGGGCTATCGTATTCTTTGGACTGCCGATGTTATTTTATGGTCATGAATATATTTTGTTACAATACAAAGAATGGTATCTTTCTTTAAGTGCTAAACAGCTTGAAAATGCCACACTTGTTTCCTGGCAAGATATATCATTGATGGGTATAGTCAGAAGAGTGACGGGCAATCCTGATCTTTCCAACTTACCATTTCTGATTACTGGAATTATACTTTTCTGTCTTCCTTATTTAAGAATCAAACAATATCAGTCCCCCGCATTCAGGCTAATGTATCTGGCATCAACGTTGATTTTTACCGTTATCTTTAGCAATTCATCTGAATCACCTACTTATATTATTGCATTTACCGGAGTAGCAATCTGGTTTATTTTACAAGAAAAACCCATACAACCAATCGTGATTGCTCTTTTTATTTTTGCGATATTGCTTACAAGTTTAGGTTCTTCTGATTTATATACCAGATCTTTCAGAGACAATTATATCATTCGCTATTCGTTAAAGGCTCTTCCTTGTGTATTCATATGGCTATACATGACTTATCAAATGATCTTTAAGCAATTTGATTTAAAAACCACCACCATCCAATGAAACCATTATGATTTTTCAAATCACACCACGAATTGAACCGGGCATGCAAGCTCTTGAACACAAAAATCAAATCGATGCTGGTGAAAAATATAAAATCGTGACAGCTTCATAACCGATTAAAATAAATATAAACTGATGAAAAAAACAGTATCTGTAGTGATCCCTGCTTTTAATGAAGCAGAGAACTTAATCGTCATTATCGACAGGTTGGAAGGTATTTTCAAAAATACAGCCTATGAAGCTGAATTTATAATTATTGACGATGGCAGTACCGATCACACGCTAACCATCCTTAAAACGATGGCAAGTATCAATACTAAATTATTCTATATAGAGTTTTCACGGAACTTTGGACACCAGCTTGCCTTAAAAGCAGGATTAGACCAGGCAAAAGGAGACTGCGTAATTTCTCTTGATGCCGATCTTCAGCATCCTCCAGAACTGATAATTCAGATGCTTGAAAAATGGGAAGAAGGTAACGATGTGGTTTATACCCGCAGATCAGAAGATAAAAGTCTGCCTTATGGAAAAAGAAAATCATCATCTCTTTTCTACAAACTGATCAATGTCTTGTCAAGTATCCAAATTGAAGAAGGGACTGCTGACTTCAGGCTGATGGATAAAAAGGTGATAGATGTATTTAGAAACTTTGAAGAGAACGAACCTTTTATCCGTGGCCTTGTGCAATGGATGGGTTATAAACAAATTGCGATTGATTATATCCCGCATAAAAGACACGCGGGCACCAGTAAATATAACCTTCGGAAAATGATGCGTTTTGCACTACAGGGCGTAACCTCGTTTAGTATCAAACCACTTTATACCGCAGTATATCTTGGCTTTGCCTTTTCTATGTTATCTGTCTTATATATTCCTTACGTATTCTACTCAGTTTACATGGGTATAGAAGTAGATGGATGGGCATCTACCATTATGACCATAGTCTTTTTCGGAGGACTACAGCTTATTATTATGGGGATTATAGGAATCTATATCGGGAAGATGTTTATGCAGACAAAAAACCGGCCTAACTATATCATTAAATCTACAAATTTCGTTCCGGCAACTACAAACACAAATTATGATATTGCTCAGCTTTGATATTGAAGAATTTGATATGCCTTTTGAATATGGGAAAAGTATCACTTTTGAAGAACAAATAAGAATCTCTTCTGAAGGTACCCTGACCATATTGGATTTGCTGGCTAAAAACAAACTTAAGGCAACCTTTTTCAGTACAGTTACCTTTGCAAAAAATGCAACTGCAATTATCAAGCGTATACTTGATGAAGGACATGAGCTGGCTTCTCATGGCGTTTACCATTCAGATTTCAAAAAAGAACACTTACTGGAATCCCGGTTAGCACTGGAAGAATTATCAGGGGTTGCAGTCACAGGCTACAGAATGGCCAGAATGATGCCCGTAGATGAGCAGGAGATACAAAAAGCAGGTTATCTATACAATAGTTCTATTAATCCAACCTGGCTGCCTGGAAGATATAACAACCGGCATATTTCCAGAACATACTTTTTTCAGAGTGGCGTTTTACAATTACCAGCTTCAGTAAGCCCTATTTCGCGGTTTCCACTTTTCTGGTTATCATTTCATAACTTGCCACTTTGGTTCTATGAACACCTGGTCAAAAGAACTTATCAAAAAGACAATTATATTAATATATATTTCCACCCCTGGGAATTTACAGACCTCACCGATAAAGAGCGCTTTGGTTTTCCGGGTTATGTCAGTAAAAATTCCGGTCAGGATATGATTGCCAGGATGGATAAATTTATGGGATGGCTAAATAAGCAAGGTTACCCTTCAGGAACAATCTCACAGTTCACGAAGAATATTCCACTGGCATAAAAAGCATTGGATTTATTAAATATATTAAGGCTCGTCTTATAAGTAAAATTATGTCCGTTCCCGGAAAGTCACATACGATTGAAAGAAGTAACTGAACGCAGACATCAATACAATAATGAAGGCTTGTGAAGGCGTAGCCCACAAGCCAAAATATCCAACCAGCAAATGTAGCAGACCGTAATTCATCAGCAATGAACTTGCAGTGACGAACGCGTATAAACCCAGCTGTTGAACGCCTCTCCCCTCCTGTTGAAAAACTAAATACTTATTCAGTAAAAATCCAACTGGAAAACTTACAGAAAGTGCCATCAGATCTGCGCCAATGTAAGAGGTGATTGTATAGCTTCCGATTCTCAGCGCCTCTCCCTTCAATACATAATTGTAACTCAGAAAGAATATAGTCAAATTGAGCAGCGCATTACTACCACCAGTTATGCCATATCTAAAAGTCTTTATGGGTATAAACCGTAAAAAAGGAAAGTAGAAAAAATCTATAAGCTTAATGAGTGGATTCTTGAGCAAGTCTGATCAATTATGTAATACAAATAGTATAATAGCAGGTAAATATAAGACTCTTTTCAGACACGTTGCTACAAGGGTAATTAATAATTAAATGAAGTAACTTTATCTGTCTGCAAGCGGTGAATTGAATTCAGAAGAATTGGTGGATAGGGTGTGCTTGTTTACAAAAAAGTCTGTAAACAAGAAAAGCCTGCAGTTTCCTACAGGCTTTCTTTAAGATTTGGCACCGACCTACTCTCCCACGTGTTACCGCAGTACCATCGGCTCTGGTGGGCTTAACTTCTCTGTTCGGAATGGGAAGAGGTGGACACCACCGATATAGGCACCTAAATGTCTTTATCCAGCTTTTGTTTGATCGCTTTCTACAGCGATTGCTCGATTGATATTGTAATGGTCTGCTCCTGCTCTGCTGTTTGCAGGCGGGTATCAAACGATGACATATTATTGAAAGAAGTTAGTTATGAAGAACAAACAACAGTTTATTGCTCTTGAAAGCTTCGGATGATTAGTATTACTCGACTATGCTGTCACCAGCTTTACATCTGTAACCTATCAACGTAGTAGTCTGCTACGGTCCTATATGGAATTCTCATCTCGTGGCTAGTTTCGCACTTAGATGCTTTCAGCGCTTATCTATTCCCAACGTAGCTACTCTGCAATGCCCCTGGCGGAACAACAGATTCACTAGAGGTTAGTCCAACCCGGTCCTCTCGTACTAAGGTCAGCCCCACTCAAAATTCCTACGCCCACAACAGATAGGGACCGAACTGTCTCGCGACGTTCTGAACCCAGCTCGCGTGCCACTTTAATCGGCGAACAGCCGAACCCTTGGGACCTTCTCCAGCCCCAGGATGTGACGAGCCGACATCGAGGTGCCAAACCTCCCCGTCGATATGAGCTCTTGGGGGAGATCAGCCTGTTATCCCCAGCGTACCTTTTATCCTTTGAGCGATGGCCCTTCCATGCAGAACCACCGGATCACTATATCCGTCTTTCGACCCTGCTCGGCTTGTCTGCCTCACAGTCAAGCAAGCTTATGCTATTGCACTCCTCATACGGTTACCAAGCGTATTGAGCTTACCTTTGAAAGCCTCCGTTACCTTTTTGGAGGCGACCACCCCAGTCAAACTACCCATCAAACAATGTCCCCCCCGAAAGGGGTTAGACACCGAATACAAAAAGGGTGGTATTTCAACGTTGACTCCACAACACCTAGCGATGCCACTTCATAGTCTCCCACCTATCCTACACATCCTGTATCCAATGTCAATGTTAAATTGTAGTGAAGGTGCATGGGGTCTTTCCGTCCCGTTGCGGGTACCCGGCGTCTTCACCGGGACCACAATTTCACCGAGCTCATGGCTGAGACAGCGCCCAGATCGTTACACCATTCGTGCAGGTCGGAACTTACCCGACAAGGAATTTCGCTACCTTAGGACCGTTATAGTTACGGCCGCCGTTTACTGGGGCTTCGATTCAATGCTTCTCCTTACAGATGACATCCCCTCTTAACCTTCCAGCACCGGGCAGGTGTCAGGCCTTATACTTCATCTTTCGATTTTGCAAAGCCATGTGTTTTTGTTAAACAGTCGCCTGGGCCTTTTCACTGCGGCTGACATTGCTGTCAGCGCCCCTTCTCCCGAAGTTACAGGGCCATTTTGCCGAGTTCCTTAGCCATGATTCACTCGAGCACCTTAGAATTCTCTTCCCGGATACCTGTGTCGGTTTGCGGTACGGGTTTTTATAACCTGAAGCTTAGCGGTTTTTCTTGGAAGTCTGATTACCTGCGCTATCCACTTACCCGAAGGCTTGCGGTACTATCGACCTTCAGCTAGAGTGGCGGATTTGCCTACCTCTCCAATACCTACAGTCTTTAACGATCTATTCCGTCAGATCGCGGCAGTGTCACTACTCCGTCCCCACATCGCAGTTATAAAAAGTACTGGAATATTAACCAGTTGTCCATCGAATTTCCCCTTCGGGTTCTCCTTAGGCCCCGACTAACCCTGATCCGATTAGCGTTGATCAGGAAACCTTATCCTTTCGGTGGGCAGGTTTCTCGCCTGCCTTATCGTTACTTATGCCTACATTTGCTTTTCCAGAAGCTCCACCACAACTTACGTCATAACTTCGCTGCCGCTGGAATGCTCCCCTACCGTAATATTTAATATTACCCATAGCTTCGGTGTACTACTTTATGCCCGTTTATTATCCATGCACGATCGCTCGACTAGTGAGCTGTTACGCACTCTTTAAATGAATGGCTGCTTCCAAGCCAACATCCTAGCTGTCTAGGCAATCGCACCTCGTTAGTTCAACTTAGTAGTAACTTGGGGACCTTAGCTGATGGTCTGGGTTCTTTCCCTCTCGGCCCGTGACCTTAGCACCCCGGGCCTCACTGCAGTGTATATTTATTAGCATTCGGAGTTTGTCTGGATTTGGTAGGATTTGACTCCCCCGCACCCAATCAGTAGCTCTACCTCTAATAAACTTGACCACCACGCTGTTCCTAAAAACATTTCGGGGAGTACGAGCTATTTCCCAGTTTGATTAGCCTTTCACCCCTACCCACAGATCATCCGGAAACTTTTCAACGTTTATCGGTTCGGTCCTCCAGTACGTGTTACCGCACCTTCAACCTGTCCATGGGTAGATCACAAGGTTTCGCGTCTACCTCCCCTGACTATACGCCCTATTCAGACTCGCTTTCGCTTCGGCTGCGTGTCTTAAACACTTAACCTTGCCAGAGAAGAGTAACTCGTAGGCTCATTATGCAAAAGGCACGCCGTCACGCCACCTGGACGCTCCGACCGCTTGTAAGTACACAGTTTCAGGTTCTATTTCACTCCCCTGTTCGGGGTTCTTTTCACCTTTCCCTCACGGTACTGGTTCACTATCGGTCTCTCAGGAGTATTTAGCCTTACCGGATGGTGCCGGCAGATTCCCACAAGGCGTCTCCGACCTCGCGGTACTCAGGATACTACTAGACTAATGTTACTTACGTGTACGCGGCTCTCACGCTATTTTGCCAGGCTTCCCATCCTGTTCCACTTCATTTCATTAATGCCATATCGTAGTCCTACAACCCCAGCTATGCCGTAACATAACTGGTTTGGGCTCTTTCCCGTTCGCTCGCCACTACTTAGGAAATCATTATTATTTTCTCTTCCTCTGCTTACTTAGATGTTTCAGTTCGGCAGGTTTGCGCATCGTAATGCGACTAGTCTTCAACTAGCCAGGTTTCCCCATTCGGAAATCTCCGGATTAATTCATATTTGCTAATCCCCGGAGCTTATCGCAGCTTATCACGTCCTTCATCGCCTCTGAGAGCCAAGGCATCCCCTGTGTACTCTTTCTTACTTTCTTCTCTCCATAGCCTTTTGCGCCTATGGAAATGCTTTTTTTATTCTGTTATTAACCTTACAGTTCTATTTTGTGTACAAGTACACTAGTAGTTCCTTCAAGCTAACAACGTCTCTATTGTTGTTGCTCTTCTTTATTAACTTCTTCCAATATGTCAAAGAACTTTATTGTCCCAGGTATTACAGTATTACTACCTCTACCCTATTTCCTGTAGCTTTTATCTTAACTACGGGCCAATCGTGGAGAATAACGGAGTCGAACCGTTGACCTCCTGCGTGCAAGGCAGGCGCTCTAGCCAGCTGAGCTAATCCCCCTTAGAATATATAATGTAGTCCCGAGCAGATTTGAACTGCTGACCCCTACATTATCAGTGTAGTGCTCTAACCAACTGAGCTACGGGACTATTTTCCTGGGTCAGGGTTGTTGTTGAGGTGTCTCAGCACAATTCCTTTTCCTCGGTCAATTCCTTCTTTCAGCAGGTGAACAACACTCATGTTGATGTTTCATCCTATGGGTTTTTCTTTTTGAGATTTTATTGTCATTTACTTATATACTTAGTTACTCTATGTGTTAGAGTTTCATTGGTATATCATTTACGCAGCGAGTAATCTGTCTTACTCCAGAAAGGAGGTATTCCAGCCGCACCTTCCGGTACGGCTACCTTGTTACGACTTAGCCCCAGTTATCGGTTTTACCCTAGGACGCTCCTTGCGGTTACATACTTTAGGTACCCCCAACTTCCATGGCTTGACGGGCGGTGTGTACAAGGCCCGGGAACGTATTCACCGTATCATTGCTGATATACGATTACTAGCGAATCCAACTTCAAGAGGTCGAGTTGCAGACCTCTATCCGAACTGTGAATGGCTTTTGGAGATTTGCTTGCTGTTACCAGCTTGCTGCCCTCTGTACCATCCATTGTAGCACGTGTGTAGCCCCGGACGTAAGGGCCATGATGACTTGACGTCGTCCCCTCCTTCCTCTCTGTTTGCACAGGCAGTCTGTTTAGAGTCCCCACCTTAACGTGCTGGCAACTAAACATAGGGGTTGCGCTCGTTGCGGGACTTAACCCAACACCTCACGGCACGAGCTGACGACAGCCATGCAGCACCTAGTTTCGTGTCCTTGCGGACTCATCTATCTCTAAATGATTCACTAACTTTCAAGCCCGGGTAAGGTTCCTCGCGTATCATCGAATTAAACCACATGCTCCTCCGCTTGTGCGGGCCCCCGTCAATTCCTTTGAGTTTCAATCTTGCGACCGTACTCCCCAGGTGGAATACTTAACGCTTTCGCTTAGCCGCTAACTGTGTATCGCTAACAGCGAGTATTCATCGTTTAGGGCGTGGACTACCAGGGTATCTAATCCTGTTTGATCCCCACGCTTTCGTGCCTCAGCGTCAATTTAACCATAGTAAGCTGCCTTCGCAATCGGTGTTCTGTGACATATCTATGCATTTCACCGCTACTTGTCACATTCCGCCTACCTCTAGTTCATTCAAGCTCTTCAGTATCAAGGGCACTGCGATGGTTGAGCCACCGTCTTTCACCCCTGACTTAAAAAGCCGCCTACGCACCCTTTAAACCCAATAAATCCGGATAACGCTTGGATCCTCCGTATTACCGCGGCTGCTGGCACGGAGTTAGCCGATCCTTATTCCTTCGGTACATTCAGCTATCTACACGTAGATAGGTTTATTCCCGAATAAAAGCAGTTTACGACCCAGAGGGCTGTCTTCCTGCACGCGGCATGGCTGGTTCAGAGTTGCCTCCATTGACCAATATTCCTTACTGCTGCCTCCCGTAGGAGTCTGGTCCGTGTCTCAGTACCAGTGTGGGGGGTCATCCTCTCAGATCCCCTAGACATCGTGGTCTTGGTGGGCCGTTACCCCGCCAACTAACTAATGTCACGCATGCCCATCTTAATCCTATAAATATTTGATCATTGCACAATGCTGTGCTGTGATTTTATGCGGTGTTAATCCGAATTTCTTCGGGCTATCCCCCTGATTAAGGTAGGTTGCATACGCGTTACGCACCCGTGCGCCACTTTCCTCCTTAGCAAGCTAAAGAGTATCGTTCGACTTGCATGTATTAGGCCTGCCGCTAGCGTTCATCCTGAGCCAGGATCAAACTCTCCATTGTAAAATGTTATGTTTGAACGCTGACCATTCTTAACTTGTATTAATAATAGTCTTATTCTTATTTGTCTGTCAGAACAGACTTAAAAAACTCGCGCGGTTCATGTACTTTGAACTTGTACTAGCTTACCTCGCTACGTTTGTAAATGACATCTCTTTAATGAACTTCTCGGCAGCACCTCACGGTTGCCTTTATATGTTGCAATGATTCACTTTCTAATTCTCTAAGTCTTAATGTTCTTAAAGTTTTTTCAGGCTAACCATTGTTTCAGTCTTGTTATTGTGATCTGCTAACATCCGTTAGTGATCTTCCCGTTTTTGTTGGGACTGCAAAGGTAGAAATCTTTTTCGTTTTGTCAAGCTTTTTCTTTTTTATTTTTAGAAAGTTTTAATTCCTTTCTGAAGCTTAACAACAACCTCTACTTTACATCCTTTCAATCTTCAGCACTTATCCTTTTCACTGTTTCCCTTCCTCCGAAGCGGGATGCAAAAGTAGGAAAATTATCCCATCCGCCAAACAATATCACACGAATAATTGTATACATCCCCTAACTGCATGATTTCCAACACGAAATACTTTATCAGATAGTGTAAACTATACACAAACAATGGCTATTTTCCCTGCAAACTAATCCTACAACGTCCTTTCAGCTTACCCAAAATACGCCCGGCAACAGCATATTTATCAAATTTAATAGCATAAACAATAAGAAATTAAAAGATCAATGCTCAAAATGGGAGTAATCCTATCTAAAATAGATCAAAATACTTCGATCAAAACAAGAAATAAAAAGATAACGTGTATTGATAATTATAGAATGGCATCTATTTTCTTAAGATTTTGGGCAACACTCCCCTATACGCATAATGATTATATACTTTCTTCCGCCAATTTCTGAATGATAGTATCCCAGATACTCTTATTAAAAATCATCTTTCCAACACTATCATATTTTGCGATCACATGAGGCGACAGATCCATGTTAGCTATAAGAGTCCACTGATTACATACCGGCATATAGAGTTTATACAAATTATAAATGCTCCTGTAATATCTGCGTCTGATCACATCAGCAGGGATATGATGACCACCTTTACTTACGCGTTTCGCCACACGTGCTATAGCCAGCTCGGGAGAACCTAACCAAAAATATAAAAGACTAACGTTATAACCCGCTTGCTGTGCCTGTTTAACCAGGGAAACATAACTTCGGGTAGATAGTGTGGTTTCAAAAGCAAAATCAACCCGGGCAGCCATCAATTCACGAATACGTTTAAGCATAATCCTTCCAGATTCAAGAGCTACACTTTCAGGATTAAAAGGAGATAGGCCATGGGCAATATTATCAGCATTCACAAACTCCATACAATTTAGAATTTCTGGCAAAATAGTATAACTGGCAGTTGTCTTCCCTGAACCATTACAACCTGATATGATATATAGATCAGGCATGATAGATTCCTCTCTTATCAATAACTGACATACTAAATTTCAGCCGATACCTGAATTCCCCAGGAATATCAAATGGTAAACAGAGAATTGATCGTTTCATCAATTATAAAGATAGAAATTATCCCATTGATCAGACAAATACTTATTCACTATGACTTGCTCCTATCGTCAGATCCAACAATCATAGACAAATCATATACAAGAATTTATAAATTAATAATAAGCACCACAAACTGAGGATAGATTCTTCCTTATGGTTTAGATGCAAAAGTATTATTTACTAAAATAATGATCGAACAGCAGACGCAGTGCCAATTCAGGATGGAGATAATACTATCAGATGCGTGAAAGTATTCATTTGAGGATATCAGGTGTAAAGGAGGTAATCGGTGCGTTACAAATAAATACAAGCCCTGATTATGAGCTACGTTATCATCAATAGCAGTGGAGCTTGTTTACAAAATGACTGTAAACAAGAAGATAAATACCTGTAATACTTATTTTATTTACAAAAAAGTCTGTAAACAAGAAAAGCCTGCAGTTTCCTACAGGCTTTCTTTAAGATTTGGCACCGACCTACTCTCCCACGTGTTACCGCAGTACCATCGGCTCTGGTGGGCTTAACTTCTCTGTTCGGAATGGGAAGAGGTGGACACCACCGATATAGGCACCTAAATGTCTTTATCCAGCTTTTGTTTGATCGCTTTCTACAGCGATTGCTCGATTGATATTGTAATGGTCTGCTCCTGCTCTGCTGTTTGCAGGCGGGTATCAAACGATGACATATTATTGAAAGAAGTTAGTTATGAAGAACAAACAACAGTTTATTGCTCTTGAAAGCTTCGGATGATTAGTATTACTCGACTATGCTGTCACCAGCTTTACATCTGTAACCTATCAACGTAGTAGTCTGCTACGGTCCTATATGGAATTCTCATCTCGTGGCTAGTTTCGCACTTAGATGCTTTCAGCGCTTATCTATTCCCAACGTAGCTACTCTGCAATGCCCCTGGCGGAACAACAGATTCACTAGAGGTTAGTCCAACCCGGTCCTCTCGTACTAAGGTCAGCCCCACTCAAAATTCCTACGCCCACAACAGATAGGGACCGAACTGTCTCGCGACGTTCTGAACCCAGCTCGCGTGCCACTTTAATCGGCGAACAGCCGAACCCTTGGGACCTTCTCCAGCCCCAGGATGTGACGAGCCGACATCGAGGTGCCAAACCTCCCCGTCGATATGAGCTCTTGGGGGAGATCAGCCTGTTATCCCCAGCGTACCTTTTATCCTTTGAGCGATGGCCCTTCCATGCAGAACCACCGGATCACTATATCCGTCTTTCGACCCTGCTCGGCTTGTCTGCCTCACAGTCAAGCAAGCTTATGCTATTGCACTCCTCATACGGTTACCAAGCGTATTGAGCTTACCTTTGAAAGCCTCCGTTACCTTTTTGGAGGCGACCACCCCAGTCAAACTACCCATCAAACAATGTCCCCTCATTCAAGGGTTAGACACCGAATACAAAAAGGGTGGTATTTCAACGTTGACTCCACAACACCTAGCGATGCCACTTCATAGTCTCCCACCTATCCTACACATCCTGTATCCAATGTCAATGTTAAATTGTAGTGAAGGTGCATGGGGTCTTTCCGTCCCGTTGCGGGTACCCGGCGTCTTCACCGGGACCACAATTTCACCGAGCTCATGGCTGAGACAGCGCCCAGATCGTTACACCATTCGTGCAGGTCGGAACTTACCCGACAAGGAATTTCGCTACCTTAGGACCGTTATAGTTACGGCCGCCGTTTACTGGGGCTTCGATTCAATGCTTCTCCTTACAGATGACATCCCCTCTTAACCTTCCAGCACCGGGCAGGTGTCAGGCCTTATACTTCATCTTTCGATTTTGCAAAGCCATGTGTTTTTGTTAAACAGTCGCCTGGGCCTTTTCACTGCGGCTGACATTGCTGTCAGCGCCCCTTCTCCCGAAGTTACAGGGCCATTTTGCCGAGTTCCTTAGCCATGATTCACTCGAGCACCTTAGAATTCTCTTCCCGGATACCTGTGTCGGTTTGCGGTACGGGTTTTTATAACCTGAAGCTTAGCGGTTTTTCTTGGAAGTCTGATTACCTGCGCTATCCACTTACCCGAAGGCTTGCGGTACTATCGACCTTCAGCTAGAGTGGCGGATTTGCCTACCTCTCCAATACCTACAGTCTTTAACGATCTATTCCGTCAGATCGCGGCAGTGTCACTACTCCGTCCCCACATCGCAGTTATAAAAAGTACTGGAATATTAACCAGTTGTCCATCGAATTTCCCCTTCGGGTTCTCCTTAGGCCCCGACTAACCCTGATCCGATTAGCGTTGATCAGGAAACCTTATCCTTTCGGTGGGCAGGTTTCTCGCCTGCCTTATCGTTACTTATGCCTACATTTGCTTTTCCAGAAGCTCCACCACAACTTACGTCATAACTTCGCTGCCGCTGGAATGCTCCCCTACCGTAATATTTAATATTACCCATAGCTTCGGTGTACTACTTTATGCCCGTTTATTATCCATGCACGATCGCTCGACTAGTGAGCTGTTACGCACTCTTTAAATGAATGGCTGCTTCCAAGCCAACATCCTAGCTGTCTAGGCAATCGCACCTCGTTAGTTCAACTTAGTAGTAACTTGGGGACCTTAGCTGATGGTCTGGGTTCTTTCCCTCTCGGCCCGTGACCTTAGCACCCCGGGCCTCACTGCAGTGTATATTTATTAGCATTCGGAGTTTGTCTGGATTTGGTAGGATTTGACTCCCCCGCACCCAATCAGTAGCTCTACCTCTAATAAACTTGACCACCACGCTGTTCCTAAAAACATTTCGGGGAGTACGAGCTATTTCCCAGTTTGATTAGCCTTTCACCCCTACCCACAGATCATCCGGAAACTTTTCAACGTTTATCGGTTCGGTCCTCCAGTACGTGTTACCGCACCTTCAACCTGTCCATGGGTAGATCACAAGGTTTCGCGTCTACCTCCCCTGACTATACGCCCTATTCAGACTCGCTTTCGCTTCGGCTGCGTGTCTTAAACACTTAACCTTGCCAGAGAAGAGTAACTCGTAGGCTCATTATGCAAAAGGCACGCCGTCACGCCACCTGGACGCTCCGACCGCTTGTAAGTACACAGTTTCAGGTTCTATTTCACTCCCCTGTTCGGGGTTCTTTTCACCTTTCCCTCACGGTACTGGTTCACTATCGGTCTCTCAGGAGTATTTAGCCTTACCGGATGGTGCCGGCAGATTCCCACAAGGCGTCTCCGACCTCGCGGTACTCAGGATACTACTAGACTAATGTTACTTACGTGTACGCGGCTCTCACGCTATTTTGCCAGGCTTCCCATCCTGTTCCACTTCATTTCATTAATGCCATATTGTAGTCCTACAACCCCAGCTATGCCGTAACATAACTGGTTTGGGCTCTTTCCCGTTCGCTCGCCACTACTTAGGAAATCATTATTATTTTCTCTTCCTCTGCTTACTTAGATGTTTCAGTTCGGCAGGTTTGCGCATCGTAATGCGACTAGTCTTCAACTAGCCAGGTTTCCCCATTCGGAAATCTCCGGATTAATTCATATTTGCTAATCCCCGGAGCTTATCGCAGCTTATCACGTCCTTCATCGCCTCTGAGAGCCAAGGCATCCCCTGTGTACTCTTTCTTACTTTCTTCTCTCCATAGCCTTTTGCGCCTATGGAAATGCTTTTTTATTCTGTTATTAACCTTACAGTTCTATTTTGTGTACAAGTACACTAGTAGTTCCTTCAAGCTAACAACGTCTCTATTGTTGTTTGCTCTTCTTTATTAACTTCTTCCAATATGTCAAAGAACTTTATTGTCCCAGGTATCAAGTATTACTACTACTTTACCCTATTTCCTGTAGCTTTTATCTTAACTACGGGCCAATCGTGGAGAATAACGGAGTCGAACCGTTGACCTCCTGCGTGCAAGGCAGGCGCTCTAGCCAGCTGAGCTAATCCCCCTTAGAATATATAATGTAGTCCCGAGCAGATTTGAACTGCTGACCCCTACATTATCAGTGTAGTGCTCTAACCAACTGAGCTACGGGACTAAATGTCTTTACTTTCAGTAGGCGAACAACTATATGTGATGTTTCATCCTATGGGTTTTTCTTTTTGAGATTTTATTGTCATTTACTTATATACTTAGTTACTCTATGTGTTAGAGTTTCATTGGTATATCATTTACGCAGCGAGTAATCTGTCTTACTCCAGAAAGGAGGTATTCCAGCCGCACCTTCCGGTACGGCTACCTTGTTACGACTTAGCCCCAGTTATCGGTTTTACCCTAGGACGCTCCTTGCGGTTACATACTTTAGGTACCCCCAACTTCCATGGCTTGACGGGCGGTGTGTACAAGGCCCGGGAACGTATTCACCGTATCATTGCTGATATACGATTACTAGCGAATCCAACTTCAAGAGGTCGAGTTGCAGACCTCTATCCGAACTGTGAATGGCTTTTGGAGATTTGCTTGCTGTTACCAGCTTGCTGCCCTCTGTACCATCCATTGTAGCACGTGTGTAGCCCCGGACGTAAGGGCCATGATGACTTGACGTCGTCCCCTCCTTCCTCTCTGTTTGCACAGGCAGTCTGTTTAGAGTCCCCACCTTGACGTGCTGGCAACTAAACATAGGGGTTGCGCTCGTTGCGGGACTTAACCCAACACCTCACGGCACGAGCTGACGACAGCCATGCAGCACCTAGTTTCGTGTCCTTGCGGACTCATCTATCTCTAAATGATTCACTAACTTTCAAGCCCGGGTAAGGTTCCTCGCGTATCATCGAATTAAACCACATGCTCCTCCGCTTGTGCGGGCCCCCGTCAATTCCTTTGAGTTTCAATCTTGCGACCGTACTCCCCAGGTGGAATACTTAACGCTTTCGCTTAGCCGCTAACTGTGTATCGCTAACAGCGAGTATTCATCGTTTAGGGCGTGGACTACCAGGGTATCTAATCCTGTTTGATCCCCACGCTTTCGTGCCTCAGCGTCAATTTAACCATAGTAAGCTGCCTTCGCAATCGGTGTTCTGTGACATATCTATGCATTTCACCGCTACTTGTCACATTCCGCCTACCTCTAGTTCATTCAAGCTCTTCAGTATCAAGGGCACTGCGATGGTTGAGCCACCGTCTTTCACCCCTGACTTAAAAAGCCGCCTACGCACCCTTTAAACCCAATAAATCCGGATAACGCTTGGATCCTCCGTATTACCGCGGCTGCTGGCACGGAGTTAGCCGATCCTTATTCCTTCGGTACATTCAGCTACTTACACGTAAGCAGGTTTATTCCCGAATAAAAGCAGTTTACGACCCAGAGGGCTGTCTTCCTGCACGCGGCATGGCTGGTTCAGAGTTGCCTCCATTGACCAATATTCCTTACTGCTGCCTCCCGTAGGAGTCTGGTCCGTGTCTCAGTACCAGTGTGGGGGGTCATCCTCTCAGATCCCCTAGACATCGTGGTCTTGGTGGGCCGTTACCCCGCCAACTAACTAATGTCACGCATGCCCATCTTAATCCTATAAATATTTGATCATTGCACAATGCTGTGCTGTGATTTTATGCGGTGTTAATCCGAATTTCTTCGGGCTATCCCCCTGATTAAGGTAGGTTGCATACGCGTTACGCACCCGTGCGCCACTTTCCTCTCTAGCAAGCTAAAGAGTATCGTTCGACTTGCATGTATTAGGCCTGCCGCTAGCGTTCATCCTGAGCCAGGATCAAACTCTCCATTGTAAAATGTTATGTTTGAACGCTGACCATTCTTAACTTGTATTAATAATAGTCTTATTCTTATTTGTCTGTCAGAACAGACTTAAAAAACTCGCGCGGTTCATGTACTTTGAACTTGTACTAGCTTACCTCGCTACGTTTGTAAATGACATCTCTTTAATGAACTTCTCGGCAGCACCTCACGGTTGCCTTTATATGTTGCAATGAATTGCTTTACAGCGCCTCATCGTTTCAGTCTTGTAATTGTGACCTGCTAACATCCGTTAGTGATCTTCCCGTTTTTGTTGGGACTGCAAAGGTAGAAATCTTTTTCGTTTTGTCAAGCTTTTTCTTTTTTATTTTTAGAAAGTTTTAATTCCTTTCTGAAGCTTAACAACAACCTCTACTTTACATCCTTTCAATCTTCAGCACTTATCCTTTTCACTGTTTCCCTTCCTCCGAAGCGGGATGCAAAAGTAGGAAAATTATCCCATCCGCCAAACAATATCACACGAATAATTGTATACATCCCCTAACTGCATGATTTCCAACACGAAATACTTCAAACTAAATCCAACCGCAGCACCAACCAACCAGGATTGCAGTTTCAAATCCCTTAAAAACCTTTACAGGCCATAGCTATTGCCACTTTAAACGGCTAAAAAATAGTACAAGCCCGACCAGGCCTGGCTTTAAAAACACTACTATAATACTATATAATAGAGGTAAAAACCCAAAACATGGCCTTGACCTCAAGAACAGGTGTTGAAAAGGGGTCAAATAGTGCCTTGGAATGACCTTGGGATGAGGTTGGAATGACGTTGGAATGACCTTGCAATGACCACAGTCATTCTAACCTCATCCCAAAGTCGTTTCAAGGTCCTTCTAATACACTACAGTAGCACTTCTCTTCCATAACTGTACTGAATTCGCTCGACCTGACCGGTTATTTTACTGCTTTTATTTGACCTCACCTCCCTTACCGGCTAATTTTAACCGCAATTCGCCTAATTTATAGCTTATACTACGCAATCATCGTCTGAAAAAATTTCATATCCAAAGCTGTTCAATCCACTTCAAACTACTGTTAGACTGCCGATGAGATCTGACTCAACAGTTACCATTCACCTCCACAAACAAAGCAAAATAACACCTGCTTCCTTTTCAAAGCACGTCAAAAATGCTCCCAACATCAATTCAGCCCCTATTCAGCTTCTTACTTCTCCCTTTTCCACTTACATAACATATATACACCTATACTATATATACCCACCAAAAACTCCCCTAACCACATTCTAAATCAATTTTCACAGTAATTAGATTTTATTCTTAAATTTGCAGCTGTTAAACGCCGTTTGCAGCGGTATCAATTTTTTATGGAAAAATTCAATACAATACTATACTACTGCTATAGTCCTATAGCGGATGCAGAACAATTTGCTGCCGATCACCTTAAATTTTGTAAATCATTAGGTATTGTTGGGCGGATCATCGTTGCTGACGAAGGTTTAAATGGAACTGTTTCAGGTACAGAAACGGCTTGTAAAGCTTATATGGAAGCTGTGCATGCAGATGAACGCTTCGCAAAGACAGAATTTAAGATCGACGAAGTTCCAGAACCTTCTTTCATTAAAATGCATTGCCGTTATAAATCTGAGATTGTACATTCTGGATTAAGAGATACAAGCATTATCGATCCTAACGAACAAACAGGAAAACATCTTGAGCCCGCAGCATTTAAAGAAATGCTTGATCAGGAAGATGTAATCATCCTGGATGTACGTTCAAATTACGAACACAGCCTTGGCAGATTCAAAAATGCGATTACGCTTGACATCGATAACTTCAGAGAGTTTCCGGAAAAGATAAACGAACTGGCGCAATATAAAGACAAAAAAGTCCTCACCTATTGCACGGGAGGGATTAAATGTGAAAAAGCCTCTGCCCTGTTACTTCACCATGGCTTTAATGATGTTTATCAATTACACGGCGGTATTATCAAATATGGTAAAGAAGCGGGTGGAGAAGACTTTGAAGGAAAATGCTATGTATTTGATAACCGGATAGCCGTAGATGTAAATTCGGTAAACCCTACTGTAGTATCAAAATGCTATAACTGTGGAACAACTACAGCAAAAATGATCAACTGTGCTAATCCGGAATGTAATGAACACATTACGCAGTGTGATGAATGCGGTACGAAACTAGAAGGATGCTGCTCGGCTGTCTGTGTAACCAATCCACGCCGTCGTCCTTATGACGGAACAGGATATTACGTCAAAGTTCCCCAGCAAGTAAACGTTGCTGTAAAATAAAATCATATCCTATTGAATCTGACTGATCATCATTCCAAATTTTAATCAGTCAGATTAAGTCCCGTGAGTTTAAAAACCAAATATATCCTGGTTCAGCATGGAACTGACCGGACTTTCTTTGACGAAAGCTGGACTTTCAAATCTGCCAGATAATACGATCAGCATAAAAAGGGTGATCTCCCTTCTGCTGAAAAGTACCGGTTTAAAATTAAACTGATGCTTTCGTTTATAGATAAATATGCTTTAATGTGGTGTAAACGCGGTCTGGAAAGGAAAATCACACGTGCTGTGTTCAATTTTATAAAGGGAAACTAATTATTAATGTATAATTTGCGGCTTCTAAATAATTGAGCATCCATTTTATAAATGAAAATCCGTTATCTACTGAATTCCCTGTTGTTCCTGTGTCTTATCGTAACAGGTACGTCCCTAAAGGCAACACAAATAAAGAGTATTGGTGTTCCTTATGTTCAGAATTTTCCAAAGTCAGTCTACCTGTCTGGAAATCAGAACTGGGCTATCGCTAAAGATGCCCAGGGAATCATGTACTTTGGCAATACACAAGGTTTGCTTACTTATGATGGTAAGTACTGGCAGCAATACCAGTTACCTAACCGTCAGATTGTACGCTCAGTAGCTACTGATTCCAAAGGAAAGATATATACTGGTGGATTTGGTGAATTTGGTTACTGGTCTACACAAAACAAGAAGCTGACTTATACTTCATTGGTAAAGCTGATCCCTAAAACAGGACAACTTTCTGACGAGGTCTGGAAAATCATAGTAGATGGCAAAAGAGTCATTTTTCAGTCTTTCACTACGATTTATAGCTATGAGAACAATAAAATAAGCCAGATCAAAGGTCAGGGCTCATTTTTGTTCCTGCACCATGTAGGCAGCAGGTTTTTAATTGAAATTTTAGATAAAGGGATATTTGAACTGAAAGGAAATAGGTTGACCCCACTTCCACATACAGACCTGACCAGTCCAAAAAACATCATGACGATTCTTCCTTATAAAAATGGAAGTATGTTGATTGGTACCAGTAAAGATGGTTTATTCATCTATAATGGCTCGACTTTCACTCCTTTTAATATTCCCGCTAATGATTTCCTCAAAACATTCCAGCTCAATAATGGCAGCAGAATAAACAATCAATATTATGCTTTTGGGACTATTCTGAATGGAATCATCCTGATTGATCAGGAAGGAAATATTGTACAACAGATCAATAAGTCAAGAGGTTTACAGAACAATACGGTATTAAGTGTCTTCACGGATAATGAGCAGAATCTATGGGCGGGACTGGATAATGGAATTGACCGGGTTGAATTGAACTCTCCGCTTTACTTTTATCTGGATAAAGCCGGACAGTTTGGGACAGTCTATTCCAGTTTGATTTACAATAACAATATATATCTGGGTACAAATCAAGGTCTGTTTTACAGTCCATGGGTTCCTGGAAACGGCAAAAACTTCAATAGCTTTGATTTCAGAATGGTTCCCAATTCACAGGGACAGGTATGGGACCTGAGTGTATTGGATGGTCAGTTGATTATGGGCCATAATGTGGGCAGTTTCAAAGTAAACGGTAATCAGCTTGAAAAGATTTCCAGCAATAGCGGAGGCTGGACCATTAAAAAGTTAAATAGTAATCCCAATTACCTGATCCAGGGAACTTATAATGGCCTTGTTTTATATCACAAAGACGCAAACGGGCAATGGAAGTATTTTACAAAAATCCAGAACTTCGAAGAGCCTTCCCGTTATATAGAACAGGATTCCAGGGGAGACATCTGGGTAAGCCATGCTTATAGAGGCTTATACAAGCTTACTTTAAGTCCTGATTTTAAAAGGGTAATTAAAACTCATTATTATGATGAAAGTAATGGCCTTCCCGGAAATTACAATATCAATCTGTTTACCTTAGAGAATAAACTTGTTTTCTCTTCTGATGCTGGTTTTATGCTCTATGATGAAATCAGCAATCGTTTCACACCTTATAAGGAGTTAAACAAAGGGCTGGGTAGCTTTGCCAATTCAAATAAGATTATCAATGCCGGGGTCAAGAAATACTGGTTTATCAACCATGGAAAAACGGCAATGGTCGATTTCAGTGAGCCGGGCAAATTGAAAATAGACTCTAACCGGCTGAGTTTACTGGACGGCAGAATGGTTCAGTATTATGAAAACATCAGTCCGATCAGTAATACTATGCACTTGGTTAGTGTAGACGATGGCTTTGTAATTTATGATGCGATAGCTGGCAATGACCATGGAAAGAAAACGGTACTGCCCGCTGTACTGATCAGAAAGGTTGAGGATGTAACGGATGCTTATAAAACAATCAGTGAGAGCGGGAACAATGGTGCAGAAATTGAAATCCCTTTTAACAGGAATAATATCAGGATCTCCTTTTCGCTTCCTTATTACAGACAGGCAAAGATCAAATTCCAGTATTACCTGGAAGGTTATTCTAATCAATGGTCTGAGTGGAGCCCTTCTTCTGCGAAAGACTTTACCAACCTGGGTAAAGGAAGTTACAGGTTCCTGGTCCGCGCCAAGATCAATGATGAGCTGGTCAGTAAAGTCAGCGTATTTGAGTTTACAGTTCTCCCCCCTTTTTATGCGAGTAACTGGGCTTTCGCTATCTATGTACTGCTGATTATTTTATTGTTTATACTGGCTAAAAAACAATATAAGCTGAAGCTTCGCAAAGACCATGATGAGATTCTGGCGAAGGTGGAATTGGAAAAAGAAGTTTTCCTGAAAAAAGAAGCAGAAGAGAGAGAGAAACAACTCAGCATTATCCAGACTGAAAGACTGCATACAGAACTGAAAAGTAAAAATAGGGAACTAGCCAATTCAGCCATGAGTTTGGTTTATAAAAATGAACTGCTGCAAAAGCTTAGTCAGGAAATGATCAAGCTGAAAGATGAGAAAGGTAAGGCCATGGCCGACGACCAGTTCAGAAAAATACAGAAGGTTATTGATGAAGGTATGAACGATGAGCGGGACTGGAATTTATTTGAGACCAGCTTTAATGAAGCGCATGGAAGTTTCTTCAAAAAGCTGAAGGCGAGCCACCCCGATTTGGTTCCGAATGACCTCAAATTATGCGCTTACCTGCACATGAATATGAGCAGTAAAGAAATGGCTTCTTTGTTGAACATTTCGTTAAGAGGGGTTGAAATCCGGAGGTACAGGCTGCGTAAGAAGTTGAATATACCACACGACAAGAACCTTGCAGAGTTCTTTATGGAGCTTTAGGACTACATCATTACTACACAAAGCTCCAAAAACATTTTAAATACATCAATTCTACTTTTCCACACATCTGGTCTGTGATCACATCCTGAAGGGCATTTCAGCTGCATTTCTACAGTTTAAATACTTATTGTATTTTTCACACAAAGGTATCGTGATGTATTAATGTAGAGGTACTTTCTTTGTTTATAACCCAAATCCACCGGAGATTTAACAAACTATTAACACAAAACCAATAATCAGTATGAAACGAATCTTTACAAAATTTTCTGTTTTAACTTTTCTATGTTTGCTTTTTATTAACGCAGCATCTGCCCAAAACATTACTGTTAAGGGTACCATCACGGATGGTCAGGACAAGACAACAATTCCTGCAGTGAGCGTAGTTGTAAAAGGGACAACCGTAGGGACACAAACAGATGCGAATGGTAAGTATGCCATCAGCGTTCCGGCTAACGGAACTTTAGTCTTTACTTATATAGGATACAACACACAGGAGGTTCCTGTAAACAATCAAACTACAATCAACGCATCCTTGGCTTCCAGCTCTCAACAGTTAGATCAGGTAGTGGTAGTAGGTTATGGTACGCAGCGTAAAGTTGACGTAACAGGGTCAGTAGCCAGCCTTAAAGGAACTGAGATCTCTAAGCAGGCATCTACTAACCCTGTGAGTGCATTGCAAGGTAAGATTGCAGGTGTAGCGATCACCAATTCAGGCACGCCGGGCTCTGCACCTCAAATCCGCATCAGGGGTTTAGGCACGATCTTCGGTAACCAGGCTCCTTTATATGTAGTAGATGGTGTATGGTACAGCGATATTAATTTCCTGAACCCAGGTGATATTGAAAACATGAGTGTTTTAAAAGATGCTTCTGCACAATCTATCTATGGTATCCGTGCTGCAAATGGTGTAGTATTGATTACGACAAAGAAAGGAAAGTTAGGTTCAGCTACAACCATTAACTACGATGCTTATGCTGGGTTCCAGTCGGTAACCAACAAAGTTAAAATGGCTGATGCTTCTGAGTATGCAACGTTAACAAATGAGTTGTATACTTTCAATGGTCAGGATCCATTATTCAAGGATGCAAACCTTGGTGCTGGTACAGATTGGTACAAACAAATTTTACAGAATGCTTTTGTGATGAACCACAATATCTCCATTGCTGGTGGTACAGAAAAATCTACTTACAATGTTTCCCTGGGTTACTTAGATCAGGATGGTATTGTAAAAACAAATAACTACAAAAGATATACGGCAAGAGTATCAAATGATATCCAGGTTTTCAAAGATTTGAAAGTTGGTTATAACGTAACTGGTGTTTCGAGTAAATCAAAAGATATTCCTCAAACTATCTTCCACCAGATGTACTCTGCATCGCCAACAGTTGCTGTATTTAATGCTGACGGAACTTATGGTGATCCAAAAGTACAGAACTTAGGAGATGGTGCTAATTTCAATCCTCAGGCTACGCTTGATTACTTCAATCAGCAATCACAGGATTACAGAGTTACGGGTAATATTTATGCTGAATTAAAATTTGCAAAACACTTCACTTTCAGAACGAGTGTGGGTGGAGAATTTGGTCAGTCTGAGAACAGAAAATACAACCCTGTTTATTTCGCAACTACAGCACAGAAAAATGACAACAGTCTTTTAGATCTTAAACGTGTAGAAACCAGAAACTGGATCGTAGAAAACACTTTGACTTATCAAAATACTTTTAACGAAGATCATAGTCTGACTGTATTGTTAGGTCAATCTGCACAAAGCAATAAATCTTATACCTTAAATGCTTCTGCACAAAATGTTCCTTTTAACAGCGATGCTGATTTATATTTGAGATTAGGTGACGCAGCATCCAGAAATATATTGGATCAGGGATCTCTGATTAAATTTGCTTCTTATTTCGCCAGAGTAAATTACGCGTTCAAAAACAAGTATTTATTAAATGCTTCTATTCGTACTGATGGAGCCTCACAGTTCTTTGGTAGCGAGACCTGGGGTTATTTCCCTTCTATAGGTGCCGGATGGGTAGTAACGAATGAAGACTTCATGAAAGATCAGACCGTATTCAGCTCTTTAAAATTAAGAGGTAGCTGGGGTAAAGTTGGTAACGCTAGTGTACCAGTTAACCCAAGTCAGTCTTTAATTGCTCAGACTGCTGATTTAATTGCATTCTATAATAACAATCCAAATACTGGTGCAAGTGGTAATACTTTGGTACCTCCTGTTATTGTTTGGGAAAAAGGAATTGGAAGTAATATTGGTTTCGAAGCTGCTTTCTTGAAAAACAGGTTAACAGTTGAAGGTGATTATTACAGTAGAAAAACTTCAAGAGCTATCTTCGGTTTACCAATTTTAGGTTCATTAGGAACCGTTGATAACCAGATTTTAGGTAACCAGGCTGATTTACAAAACAGAGGTGCTGAGATTTCAGTAGCGTGGAGTGATGTAACAGGCGGTGGCTTAACTTACTCTATTGGCGGTAACATCAGTTATAATCAAAACAAGGTTCTTTCTGTATTATCCGGTAAAACTCCTATCTATGCTGGTAGCACTGGCTTAACAAATGGTTATGTAGCGAACAGAACTATGGAAGGCAGCCCGATCGGAGAGTTCTTCGGTTATAAAACTGTAGGTATTTTCCAAAATGCAGCAGATGTTGCAAATTCACCAGTACAAGCGGGTGCTTTACCAGGTGGATTTAAATATGCGGATACCAATGGTGACGGACAGATTAACTCTCAGGACAGAGTTGCTTTAGGAAATCCTAATCCTAAATATACTTATGGTATCAATACAAGTTTCTCTTACAAAAACTTTGACCTTGCTTTAGATTTTCAGGGTGTAGCTGGTGTTGATGTTTATAACTCTAACCTGGCTTACCGTTTTGGAAATGAGAATTTCACTAAAGATTTCGTAGATAACCGCTGGCATGGTGAAGGTACTTCAAATACCTACCCTTCTGTAAATATCGGTTCATCAGCGAATTCTGCACCAAACTCTTTCTATGTGAGCAGCGGCTCTTATTTCAGAGTGAGAAATGCACAATTAGGTTATACTTTACCTAAGAGCATCCTGGCTAAATGGAAAATCCAAAAGATCAGATTCTATGCCAATGCACAAAACGCAATCAATTTGTTTGGTTACAAAGGATTCAGTCCTGAAGTTGGACCGATCCCTGTTGATAACGCTGAGAAAATTTTAGACAGGCCAACGAACTCATTAAATGCTGGTCTTGACGCAAACGTTTATCCGTTATATGCGACTTACAACTTTGGTGTTAATCTTACTTTTTAATCCGAAACGTCATGATACAAAATAAAAATATATACACAAAAACGGTTTTGGGTTTAGGCTTAATCGTTTCTATTGCTATAATCCCTGCTTGTAAGAAGAGCTTTTTGAATGTACCTGAGCAAGGTCAGCAAAATAGTGCTGTCTTCTGGAAAACAGCTGAAGATGCTGGAAAAGGTGTCAATGCAATTTATGGTAACCTGCGTTCATGGGAAAATACAGCTTTTCCAGCTATTGCTATTGAAAGTATGGGTTCTGATGATGCAGAAAAAGGTAGTACACCTAGTGATGCAAGTTTTTTCCTGGACTTCGATGAGTTTAAGGTAGATCCTGCACAGGGTAATATTGCTGGTTTCTGGAGTGGTCAGTATAGAAATATTAACTACACAAACCAGGTATTGGATAATGTACCTGCAATTGTAATGGATGAAGCTTTAAAAGCAAGATATCTGGCTGAAGCTAAATTTGTAAGAGCTTTCTCTTATTTCAGATTGGTTCGTGCTTTTGGTAACATTCCTTTGCGTCTGCATATCCCAACAGATCCTAACAAGGATTATAACTTGCCACAGACTCCGGTTGCACAGGTTTATGCGCAGATTGAAAAAGATTTAACAGAAGCTGAAGCTGTATTGCCAGCTAAATACGGAGATGCAGATTTAGGCAGGGCAACAAAAGGTGCTGCTTTAAGTTTACATGCTAAAGTAGCGATGTACCAAAAGAAATGGGGTGATGTACTGAACTATACCAACCAGGTAATGGGTTTAGGTTATGCATTGTTACCTGATTTTGAACAAAGTTTCAGAATTGCGAATGAGAACAGTTCAGAATCAATATTTGAGATTCAGTGTGCTTTAGTACCAGGAAATCCAGCTGCTTCAAACTCTCAGTATTCTCAGGTACAAGGTGCACGTGGAACAAGTGGTGTAGATGGTGGTGGATGGGGATTCAATGTTCCTACTCCTGATCTGGCTGCAGCTTTTGAACCGGGTGATCCAAGAAGATCAGGTACTATCCTGTTCAGAGGTACAACTACTCCAGAAGGTGATGTAATCCCTAAAGTTGGTGACAATCCAATGTACAACATGAAATCTTACTCTCCTTTCAAATTATTTGTAAGTAATTTCAATGAAGGTGCACAACAAAATGTACGCATGATCCGCTATTCTGATGTTTTATTAATGAACGCAGAAGCAGCAAACGAACTGGGCAATTCTGGTCAGGCTTTATCTTCCTTAGAACAAGTGAGAAGAAGAGCTCGTCAGGGTAATCCTGATATCTTACCTGCGGTAACAACCACAGACCAAACGGCTTTACGCGCAGCGATCTACAAAGAAAGACGTGTAGAGTTAGCCATGGAATTTGACCGTTACTTCGATGTAATCCGTCAGGGAAGAGGAACAGCAGTTTTCGGTCCTAAAGGATGGAAAGCTGGTAAAAATGAAGTTTGGCCGATTCCTCAGACAGAAGTTGACCTCAGCGGTGGGGTATTAGTTCAAAACCCGGGTTATTAATTCAAATCAAACATACCAATGAGAGGTTGCCAGGCTGAGCCTGGTAACCTCTTTTAACATCGCTCCGACCCTGTACGTAATTTAAAAGCCAACGATGAAATTAAAATCTTTACTCAGCCTGCTTATTTTAACAACACTTACTTTTCACGCGATAGCGCAAAAGAACAAAGTCGCATTTCAGGGTATTAAAGCTGAAATGAAAATACAGAAAAAACTGACTGACGACCAGCTTCTTGATTTAGTACAGAAACAAACTTTCCGGTATTTCTGGGATTTTGGTCATCCTGTTAGTGGAATGGCCCGCGAACGTAGTAATGTCGCTTTTGAATATGGCAATGAGGTAGTAACTACAGGCGGGACTGGTTTTGGCGTTATGGCAACTATTGTAGCTGCTGAGCGTAAATTTATCACGCGTGAACAAGCTGCTGCAAGAACTAAAAAAATTGTAGACTTTTTATATAAGGCTGATCAGTTTCATGGTGCTTTTCCGCACTGGCTGAATGGCGAAACAGGAAAGGTGATCCGTTTCAGTCCTAAAGATGACGGTGCTGATCTGGTGGAAACCTCTTTACTTTTCCAGGGTTTACTGACGGCACGTCAATATTATACAGCAGACAATGCTGTGGAGACTGATATCCGTAATAAAATTCTTTGGATGTGGGAAGACGTGGAATGGAACTGGTTCACACAACAACAAAATGTTTTATACTGGCATTGGAGTCCGAACAATGGCTGGAGCATGAACCATCCAATTAAAGGATGGAATGAATGTTTTATCACTTATGTACTGGCAGCTTCTTCTCCAAAATCCCCTATTGATAAAAAAGTTTATGAAGAAGGCTGGGCAAACAGCAATACCTTCTTCAACGGAAAGAAATTTGAAGGGATTACATTACCACTTGGCTTTGATTTCGGCGGCCCCTTATTCTTTTCACAATATTCCTTTACAGGACTGGATCCGCGTGGATTGAAAGATCGTTACGCAGATTATTTTGAACAGAATAAAAACCACACGTTAATCAATCGTGCCTATTGTATAGAGAATCCTAAACATTTTAAAGGTTATGGTGAAAATAGCTGGGGATTAACTGCAAGTGATAGCTGGCAGGGTTATGCTGCACATTCTCCTTCGGAAGATTTAAGTGTGATCAGCCCAACGGCTGCTTTATCAGCTTTCCCTTATACGCCTGAATATTCGATGAAAGCTTTGAAGCATTTCTATTTTGATCTTGGTGACAAGATTTGGAGTGAGTATGGCTTTGTAGATGGTTTTAGTGAGGAGCATAATTGGTATGCGAAATCACATTTGGCAATTGATCAGGGCCCGATTATCTGTATGATAGAAAACTACCGTACCGGATTATTATGGAAGTTATTTATGAGCAGTCCTGATGTTAAAAATGGATTGAACAGGTTAGGTATTGAAAGTTCCGCCTTCGCTAAATAAAAACAGTCATGAAAAGAACGCTATTGCTGCTATGCTTCTTGATTTCGGGTATCGCTTTATTCGCTCAGGAAAAGCAGCTGACTTATTGTAATCCGGTCAATCTGGATTATGGCTATACCCCTATTCCTCATTTTACCGAACAGGGAAAGCACCGTGCAACAGCAGATCCTGTGATTGTAAATTATAAAGGAGATTATTTTTTGTTTTCTACGAATCAGATGGGTTATTGGTGGAGTTCCGATTTATACAACTGGAATTTTGTTTCCCGTTCTTTCCTTCGTCCGGAGCATAAGGTTTATGATGACTTATGTGCGCCTTCAGTTTGGATACAGGGGGATACCATGCTCGTTTTTGGTTCTACTTATTCCAAAAACTTCCCGATCTGGATGAGTACAGATCCGAAAAAAGATTCCTGGAAAGAAACGGTACATGAATTTGAAATTGGTGGTTGGGATCCTGCACATTTTGTAGATGAGGACGGAAAGTTATATATGTATAATGGCAGCAGTAATCAATATCCTTTGTATGGTGTAGAGCTGAACCGTAAAACTTTTACTCCGATCGGAACAAGAAAAGAATTGCTGTTGTTGAATGATGAAAGGTTCGGCTGGCAGCGTTTCGGTGAAAACCTGGACAATACTTTTCTTGATCCTTTTATTGAAGGGGCATGGATGACTAAGCATCATGGAAAGTATTATTTACAATATGGTGCTCCTGCGACAGAATTTAGCGGTTATGCAGATGGTGTAGCAATTTCAAAGAGTCCGCTTGGCCCATTTGAGCATCAGTCATTACCGTTATCTTATAAACCAGGCGGCTTTGCAAGGGGTGCCGGACACGGGGCTACTTTTCAGGACAAATGGAAAAATTACTGGCATGTTTCTACCATGGTTGTTTCTGTAAAAAACAATTTTGAACGCAGGCTGGGTATCTGGCCGGCAGGATTCGATCAGGATGATGTGATGTATATGGATGCCGCTTTTGGCGATTATCCGCATTATCTTCCGAATAAGTCTGCGGATCATTTAAAGTCTGGTTTCACAGGATGGATGTTGCTGAATTACAATAAGCCGGTAGTTGTTTCTTCTACGTTGGGTGGCTATACAGCAAATTTAGCGGTAGACGAAAGTATCAAGACCTACTGGAGTGCAGCAAGTGGTAAAAAGGGAGAATGGATACAGTCTGATCTCGGAAAAGTATCGCGTGTAAATGCGGTACAGCTAAATTATGCGGATCAGGATGCAGAATTTTTAGGGAAACAAAATGACATATATCATCAATATAAATTGTGGTATTCGGTGGATGGTAAAAGCTGGAAAATATTAGCGGATAAAAGTGCAAACCGGAAAGATGTCCCGCATGATTATATAGAACTGAATCAGCCGGTTTCTGCCCGATATATCAAATTAGAGAATATTCACATGCCAACTGGCAAATTTGCAATCAGCGGATTAAGGGTATTTGGAAATGGGAATGGTGAAAAGCCAGCAGCTGTTAAAGATTTCACTGTATTGAGAACCGAAAAAGACAAAAGAAATTCATGGATCCGATGGAATACTGTAGCTGGTGCTTATGGATATAATATTTATCTGGGTACGGAACCTGATAAGTTATACAATAGTATCCTGGTTTATCAGGCCAATGAATACTGGTATAAAGGTATGGATAAAGAAAAACCTTATTACTTCTGCATAGAAGCAATTAATGAAAATGGAATATCTGAAAGATCAAAAGTAACAAGGGTCAATTAAGATAATTTATATAAAACTGAATATCACACGATAATATATTAAAATGAAAACAAAGACTTCCTTATTTTTCCTGGCGGCTCTTTTCAGTGCAAACTCTCTGGTTGCACAACAGAAAAAAGCTGCAAGCGCGACTGACCAGAAGATGAATACATTCATCGACAATCTAATGTCTAAAATGACAGTAGATGAAAAAATCGGACAACTGAACCTTCCTGCGGTTGGTTTCGATGTAACAGGCCCGATTTTAAGTCAAGGGGTAAATGAAAAGATTGAAAAAGGCCTGGTTGGAGGTGTTTTTAATACATTCACCCCACAAGCAGTACTTAAATTACAAAAGCTTGCCGTGACTAAATCACGTTTAAAAATCCCTTTGTTATTTGGGTATGATGTGGTACATGGTCATAAAACGATCTTTCCTATTCCTTTAGGCCTAAGTGCAAGCTGGGATATGGATTTAATTGAAAAAAGTGCGCGTATTGCTGCAAGAGAAGCTAGTGCAGATGGATTAAACTGGACCTTCTCTCCTATGGTGGATATCGCAAGAGATCCAAGATGGGGAAGAATCGCTGAAGGTTCTGGTGAAGATCCTTATTTAGGATCTTTAATCGGCGCGGCTATGGTTAGAGGATATCAGACCAATAGTCTTTCCAATAAGGATGCGATTATGGCATGTGTGAAACACTTTGCTTTATATGGTGCTGCTGAAGGCGGAAGAGATTACAATACAACAGACATGAGCCTGATCAGAATGTACAATGAATATTTGCCTCCTTATAAAGCAGCTATTGATGCAGGTGCTGAAACGGTTATGGTATCTTTCAATGATATTAACGGCACACCGGCTACTGCCAATAAATGGTTATTAACTGATTTATTACGTAAAGACTGGGGTTTCAAAGGTTTTGTAGTGAGTGATTACACAGGTGTGAGTGAACTGATTGCACATGGTCTGGGTGATTTACAAACGGTAAGTGCAAGGTCACTGGAAGCTGGAAATGATATGGATATGGTTAGTGAAGGTTTCCTGACTACTTTAAAGCAGTCTTTGAAAGAAAAGAAAATCACAGAAGAGGTGATTGACATGGCCTGCCGCAGGATTCTGGAATCAAAATACAAATTGGGTTTATTTGAAAATCCTTACAAATATGTGAATGAAGAACTTGCAAAAACAGAGATTCTTTCTGCACAAAACAGGTTAGATGCCAAAAACATCGCAGCTGCTTCTATGGTGTTGTTGAAAAATAACAACCAGTTGCTACCTTTAAAGAGAAATGCAAAGATCGCTTTAATCGGCCCATTAGCTGATAATAAACGTGACATGATTGGGAACTGGAGTGCAGCGGGTGACTGGAAAAAAGCTGTCAGTGTAATTGAAGGTTTAAAAAATGCCGCTCCTGATATGGAGATCACTTATGCTAAAGGTGCGAACCTGGTAGATAATCCAGCAATCTTAAAACAGATCAATGCCAATGGTGCTGATATCACTGCAGATGCAAAATCACCAAAGCAATTAATTGATGAGGCAGTCAATGCAGCTCAAAAAGCTGATATCGCTGTGGTTGTTTTAGGTGAAAGTGCAATCATGGGCGGTGAGGCAACAAGCCGTACAAACCTTGATTTATTACCGAATCAAAAAGATTTATTAAAAGCTTTATCGGCTACGGGTAAACCGATCGTTCTGGTATTGATGAACAGCCGTCCGTTGACACTGGAGTGGGAAGACGCCAATGTTCCTGCTATTTTAGAAACTTGGTTTAGTGGTACAGAAGCTGGAAATGCTATTGCTGATGTATTGGTTGGTAATTACAATCCTTCGGGTAAACTGACAGCTACTTTCCCAAGAAATGTAGGTCAGATCCCGCTATATTATAACCATAAAAGTACTGGACGCCCATATGATGGTATTTCAAATGAGAAATTCAAGTCACGTTATATTGATAGCTCAAATGATCCTCTATACCCATTTGGTTTCGGATTAAGTTATACCTTTTTCGATTTCTCTCCAATTAAATTAGATAAATCTGCACTAAAAAGTGGCCAGACTATTCAAGCAACTGTTACAGTTAAAAACACAGGAAAATTTGATGGTCATGAAATAGTTCAATTATATCTTCAGGATATTTATGGTTCTGTGACCCGCCCGGTTAAAGAGCTAAAAGGTTTCCAAAAGATCTTCCTGAAAAAGGGTGAATCTAAGAAGATTACGTTTACTATAGACACAGAAATGCTGAAGTTTTATAACTCTGATTTAAAATTTGCAGCTGAATCTGGTGACTTTAATGTCTTTATTGGTTCAAATTCAAGAGACGTTTCAACAGCTAAATTTAGTTTTAAACTTTAAAAATATCATTTTAAAAAGCCTCTCAGATAATATCTGAGAGGCTTTTTTCATTTAAAAACAAAAACACCACCTTTTTATTTTACCTTGATTGATAGCGGCTGTGGTTTGAATATCCGAAATAGAAAAAATAAAATTTTTAACTATTGCATTTAATCTTTCCTTTCTTTAGTTTAGATATAGTGTAAGAACTACACGTATTAAATATTTACCACCGCTAAACACCTATTTATTCACCCTTAAAAAAACAATCTATAAAACAACTTTATAACTAATATCCCTTCACTAAACCAAATATAACTTATGCAACGAAATCTACCACTTTTCAAGAGGGTTCTCCTTCTCTTGTGCCTGGGCCTGTCATTCGCTATCGGCGCAATGGCCCAAAGCAAAATCACCGGAAAAGTCATCGGCAGCGATGATAAATTACCGGTCATCGGCGCTTCCATTAAAATCAAAAATGCTCCGGGTGGTACCACCACAGACGGAAATGGTGCATTCGCACTTCTTGTAAAACCAACTGACGTACTTGTTGTTTCCTTTGTTGGATACGGCTCTAAAGAGATTCCGGTTGGGAAACAAACCAATATCAGCGTAATTTTACTGGCCGACAACAACAACCTGACTGAGGTTATTGTAACGGGGTACTCTTCGCAACGTAAAAAGGATCTTACGGGTTCTGTAGCAGTGGTAAACATGGGCCTTTTAAAAGCCCAGCCAGCTGCAAGTGCTGTGGAAGCCTTACAAGGTAAGGCAACTGGTGTGCAGATCATCAACGATGGTGCGCCAGGTTCAACACCACAAATCAGGATCCGTGGTACAAGTACGATTAACAACAACGAACCTCTTTATGTAATCGATGGGGTACCATTTGAAGGCAAATTATCATGGCTTAATCAAAATGACATTGAAAGTCTTCAGGTACTGAAAGATGCGTCTTCGGCTTCCATCTATGGATCAAGAGCAAACAATGGTGTTGTAATTATCACGACTAAAAAAGGAGTGGCGGGCGCACCAAAAATTACATTGGATTCTTATTATGGTACTCAGACTCCAAGAAAAAGTAGTTTTCCAAAAATGATGAATCCTCAGCAATATGCACAGTATGTATTCGACGGTTATACCAATGCTGGAAAAAAGATTGCAGCGGGAACAAACTATGGAGTAGGTTCAGTTCCGACATTGCCGGAATACTTGGTTGCCGGTCAGGCTACAGGTCAGGAAATTACTGCTGCTGATTTAGATCCTTCAAAATATAATTACAGTCGCGACCCTAATAAATTTTACCAGATTACAAAAGCAAATCAACAGGGAACTAACTGGTTCGACGAGATTACAGACGTAGCTCCTATTCAGAATTACCAGTTAAGTGCCTCTGGCGGTGGAGAAAATGCGACTTATACACTTTCTGGCGGTTATCTGGATCAGAAAGGAACATTAAAGTATACAGGGTTTAAGCGCTATAATGTCAGATCCAATACCAGCGTTTCGGCCTTTAACAAAAAAGTACGCTTTGGTGAAAATATACAATATAGCTATTCTGAAGGTTATGGGATGGGCGTAAATCAAAACACTGCTGGAGATTACCAGGATCAGGGAAGTGCATTGGGCTGGGCTTATCGTATACCAACAATTATTCCTGTATATGATATCAATGGAAATTTTGCTGGTAGCAGAGGTAGCCAGCTGGGTAATGCTGAAAATCCATTGGCTGTCCTTTACCGCTCAAAAGACAATAAAAACAAAAGCAATTTCTTTTTCGGAAATGTATATGGAGAAGGTGACATTTTACCTGGTCTTGTATTAAAGACTAATTTTGGTCTGCGTTATGAGAACTACAACGGTTTATCGATGCGCTATCCTAATCTGGAATTCTCAGAAGGTAATAACTCCAATAGTTTAACTGAATACATGGGTTATAATACAGAATGGACCTGGTCAAATACATTAAACTATAGCAAAGTATTCAATGAGAAGCACAGATTGAATGTACTGGTTGGGTCAGAGGCTGTTAAATCAAATTCCCGTCAGCTTAGTGGTGGAAGAAACGATTTCTTCCTTTTGGGTAATCCGGACTATTATTACCTGAATACTGGCTCTTCTAACATCAATAACTCTAGTTACGGTGCCCTTGGCTCTCTCTTTTCTTTATTCGGAAAAGTTGACTATTCTTATCATGACCGTTATCTGGCTAGTATAACCCTTCGCCGTGATGGTTCTTCAAATTTTGGTCCCAATAACAAATATGGATATTTCCCTGCAGCAAGTGCCGCATGGAGAATTTCTGAAGAGGACTTTATGAAAAGTGTGAAGTGGGTATCTGATTTAAAATTCCGTGTAGGTTATGGACAAACTGGTAATCAGAGGATACCAGCAAATCAGTACGTTAACAGGTTTGAAAGTTCAATTGTTAATGCTGCATATGCTACTAATGGAGGCAACAAGCTGACTACTGGAGTTTGGCAAAAGGCTTTTCAAAACCCTGACATCAAATGGGAAACTGTAAAATCACTGAATGTAGGTCTTGACTTCACTTTATTGGATGGCGCGTTTGACGGATCGGCCGATTGGTACAGTAAAAAAACTACCGATATGCTTTATAATCTTCCGCAACCTTCAAGCGTAGTGGGAATGTCTGCATCACCTTATGTAAATATCGGCGATATGAGCAATAAAGGAATTGAGCTTAATGCAGCCTACCATTATGGAAGAAAATCTGACAGCCCTTTTAAGTTTGATATTGGCCTGAATTTCTCTAAAAACGTTAATAAAATCGACAAGCTTGCTCCTGGTATTTTCAACCAGGTGTATAATAACTATAGATCTTTACAGACTAGTGTAATACAAGAAGGTTCACCTTTTGGTTCATTCTTTGGATACAAAACAGCAGGGATCTATCAAAGTGCTGCCGATATTGCAAACAATCCATCTTATGCAGGGGCAAGAGTGGGTGGTTTACGCTATGCTGATATTAATGGTGATGGCATAATTGATGCTAAAGACCGTACGGTTATTGGAGATCCAAATCCAGACTTCACCTATGGTGTCAATTTAAACGCATCTTATAAAAACTTCGATATTTCAGCTTTCTTTTATGGAGTTCAGGGCAATGATATTTTCGAAGCAACACGTTACTTCACGGATTTCCCATCTTTTGATGGTGCAAAAAGCGCAAGATTGTTAGATGCGTGGAGCCCAACCAATACTTCAAGCCAGATCCCTTCGTCTTACGTGGGAGCATCAGACCTGGAATTTGCTTCTTCGAGTTATTATGTACAAAAAGGTAGTTTTTTCAGAATGAAAAATATCCAGATTGGTTATTCAATTCCAACGGCTAAAGCATTTGGTCCAAAATCCGGTATCAGCAGAATGAGAGTTTATGTAAGTGCGACCAATCTTTTCACGATCACCAAGTATACTGGTCTTGATCCTGAAGTAAGTCAAACGAGAGAATCTAGTAATTCTGTTGGTGGCGGTATGCCAGCTGATCAATTCTCAGCACTTGGTATTGACAAGGGAGTTTATCCTACGCCACGTCAATTTCTTATCGGTATTAATGTTGGATTTTAATTAAAAGAGACAAAGATGAAACACTTAAAATATATTTTCCTATCCTTTATAATATGCAGTACGCTATCCTGCAAGAAGTCATTTCTGACGGTTCAGCCGCAGGGCGAACTGACGATACCGCAATTAACTTCACAGGACGGTGTTGAAGGTTTATTGGTTGGTGCTTATGGTTTACTTAATGGTAATGTAAGCGGTACCTGGGGTAATTATGGTGCGGCTCCCAGCCAGTGGTTATTTGGTGAGGTTGCTTCAGATAATGCCCATAAAGGCAGTAGTAATGGTGATCAGCCCTTTATGAATGCGATAGAGCGTCACGCTCCAACAAGTACGAATGATAATCTTTCTAATATCTGGGATAGATGTTATGAAGGTATTCAGCGTTGCAACAACACATTGAAAGTTTTAGCCTCATTACAGGCTGGTGGTGGTACCGCTAAATTTGATGATGCCCGAGCGAAAGAGATTCAGGGTGAAGCCAGGATACTTCGTGCACATTATTATTTCTTTTTAGTAAGGATATTCAAAGTTGTACCTTATGTAACTGAAGCTACAAATGGAGCTATCTTACCAAATGATAAAGATATTTATCCTAACATCATAGAAGATCTTCAGTTTGCGGTAGCGAACCTGAATGTAACAAAACCAAAAGGTGAAAAAAGCCGTATGGATAAATACGCGGCACAGGCCTATCTTGGAAAGGTATTTTTATATCAGAAAAGATATGCTGAAGCTTATGCTATGCTGAATGCTGTCATAGTTGCAAAGCCAAGTCTTATCAATTTAGCTTATTCAGACAACTTCGATATTACTAAAGAAGATGGTCCGGAATCTATTGTTACTGTACAAAATTCTGTAGGAACAGATGGTACTGGTGGTGATAACGGGAACGTTGGGGACATGTTAAATTTCCCTTCTGGCAATGCACCAATTAATTGCTGTGGTTTCTTCCAGCCTACAATTGATTTGGCAAATGCATTCAGAGTAGATGCCGATGGCCTTCCATTACCTGTTGCGGCTTATCGCGCAACGCCTTATATTTCTGATTTTGGATTAGCAAAAGATCCAAAAATTGCTTACGCTTTGAATACAACGCTGGCTTTAGATCCAAGGATTGACCCTACCTTAGGCAGAAGAGGAGTTCCATTTCGTGACTGGGGTTTGATGCCTGGTGATTCCTGGATTCGTGATGCAAGTAATGGCGGACCTTTTCTTGCTGTTAAAAATACAATTGAAGTTGCCCAGTTTGCAAGTGGTGCTGCTCCTGGCAGTCCAAATGTTACTGGATTAAACGTTAATCTAATTCGCCTTGCAGATATTTATCTGATGGCTGCAGAGTGTGCAGTGGAGACTGGTGACCTTGGAAGAGCTTTAACTTTGGTAAACGCAGTAAGAGAACGCGCTTCAAAAATCCCTACTTTGCTGCTTCCAAATGGGCAACCTGCTGCCGCTTACAAAGTTAGCACCTATCCTTCTTTCCCAAGTGCTGATTATGCAAGAACTGCTGTTCGTACTGAACGCAGATTAGAATTAGCATTGGAAGGCCACAGGTTCTTTGACCTGGTACGCTGGGGTGTTGCTAAAACCACACTGGAAAGTTACTTCGCTTTTGAAGGTACCTACTTTGATTACCTTAAAGGTATCAGTCTAAAACCACGTGATGAGTACTGGCCATTACCACAAGATCAAATTGACAGAAGTAAGGGTCAATTGGTACAGAGTCCTGGTTATTAACCCATAAATGGCTTAGCCAGTTAAATAAACATTAATTCATTAAAACCCGCTTATATTCAAGCGGGTTTTTTTAATTTAGTTCTATGAAGCATTTTAAATTAATTCTCTGGTTCTCCCTCTTATTTACCCTGCAAACAATGGCTCAGGATTTCAAAAAATACGACAAAGGAAGTTTTATTGACGGCAAGGACAGTATCTCCTACCGTATCTTGTTCCCTGAACACTTCGATCCAAAACAAAAATATCCTGTCCTGTTTTTCCTTCATGGAAGTGGAGAGCGTGGAAATGACAATGAAAAACAATTACTGCATGGCGGAAAGCTGTTCTTGAGAAAAGATATCCGTGAACAATATCCCGCCATTATAGTTTTCCCTCAATGTTCAGAAGATAGCTTCTGGGCTAACGTGAAGATGTCTTCTGATTCTACCGGAAAAAGAATCTTCGATTATCAAAAAAGGGGAAAACCTACAAAAGCGATGAAAGCCCTTTTAGGAATGATTGATAATATTCTTGATAAACCTTATATCGATCATCAACAAGTTTATGTTGGCGGACTTTCTATGGGTGGTATGGGCACACTTGAACTTTTGAGACGCAAACCTAAAACATTCGCCGCTGCCTTTTCCATCTGCGGAGGTGATAACATTGCAAACGTTGAAAAATACAAGCATGTTCCACTTTGGATTTTCCACGGTGGTAAGGATGATGTGGTACCCCCAGCCGGTTCTACTGCAATCGCCAATCAATTAAAAATTATTGGTAAAGAGGTGAAATTTACGCTTTATCCTGATGCAAACCATAACAGCTGGGATTCCACTTTTGCAGAACCAAAGTTTCTACCGTGGTTATTCAGCCACAAGAAGTAGCCCCTTTGTTTTCTCCATCTATTCCAACTCCTCCAAATCCGGATGTCAATAAAAAAACCAGGAAGTAAGTTTTCTGATATTGTTCATTCTTCATGAACGTCAAAAGAAAACTACTTCCTGGTTTTTTTTATACTCAGAGGATATCCCCCTTATTCTTACTCTGCCATATTGTTATAAACAGCCTGTACATCGTCATCGTCTTCCAACTTATCAATAAGTTTAAAAACATCAAGTGCCTGCTCTTCAGAAATAGGAGTTGTAGACATTGCAATTCTTTCCAATTTCGCGCTTTTCATTTCAAAGCCTAAATCTTCCAGTGCCTTTTGCATTTTACCGAAATCTTCAAATGCTGTCTGAACAACTGCAATATCGTGGCCCTCTTCATCAGATTCCAGATAAAGCTCTTCCAGGCCTGCATCAATCAGTTCAAATTCCAGTTCTTCCAAATCTTTTTCTCCTGGTAAGAACCTAAAAATAGACTTACGGTTGAAAATGAAATCCAGAGAACCTGTTTTTCCTAAAGAACCACCGGTTTTACTGAAGTAACTACGCACATTAGCTACAGTTCTATTGGTATTGTCAGTAGCAGTTTCAATTAATATAGCTACACCATGAAGTGCATATCCTTCGTAAACATGCTCCTCGTAACCATTCTCATCCTTATTAGAAGCCCTTTTAATTGCAGCATCCACTCTGTCTTTCGGCATATTTACCGCTTTAGAGTTTTGGATCGCTGTACGTAAACGTGAATTCGTATCAGGATTCGGACCACCGTCCTTTACTGCCATTACAATCTCTTTCCCTATACGGGTGAACTGTACGGCCATTTTAGCCCAACGCTTAAATTTTCTTTCTTTTCTAAACTCAAATGCTCTTCCCATGGTATAAATTATATAGGTTACCCTACCTTTTTTAAATTGTTTAACATATCAATCGTCATTTTTGACAGATCAAATTCAGGCTTCCAACCCCAGTCACGTCTTGCAATCTGATCATCCATTGAACGGGGCCAGCTTGAAGCGATCTGTTGACGGGGATCATCAGCAGTATAAGTTAATGTAAATTCCGGAATATGTTTCCTTATTTCAGCGGCCAAAGTTTCAGGCGTAAAACTTACACCAGCAAAATTATAGCTCGAACGAATAGAAATACGGTCTGCCGGAGCATCCATCAATTCTATAGTTCCACGGATCGCATCATCCATGTACATCATTGGTAATTCTGTTTCTGCAGAAAGGAAAGAAGCATAATTAGCTTTCTTTAATGCGTCATGGAAAATATGGATGGCATAATCCGTTGTACCACCACCCGGGGCAGCTTTCCAGCTGATTAAACCTGGGTAACGGATACTGCGTACATCCAGACCAAATTTCTGATGATAATACTCACACCATCTTTCACCCGCTAATTTACTGATTCCGTAAACCGTATTCGGATCCATCACACAGTATTGTTCAGTCTGGTCCTTTGGAGAATTAGGGCCGAATACTGCAATGGAGCTTGGCCAGTAAACTTTGGCAGTTTTATAGACAATCGCCAGGTCAAGGATGTTCAGCAGACCATTCATATTTAGGTCCCAGGCAAGCTTTGGATTCTGCTCACCGGTAGCTGATAATAAGGCAGCCAGCAAATAAACCTGGCTAGGTTTGTATTTATTAAAAATGGTATTTAAAGTATCCTTCTCTAAAACATTAACGAACTCAAAAGGTCCTGAATTCTTAATGTCATAATCAGGACGTCGGATATCACAGGCCACTACATTGTCTTCACCATAAGTTTTGCGCAGCGCAGTAACCAGTTCAGTTCCTATCTGCCCATTAGAGCCTAATACTAGTATTTTTTCGGTCATTGGTCTTTTGATTTTGGCAAAGGTAAAAAATTGCATGAAACCTGTTGAAAAATGTTTTTACACAGGTATTGTTTATATTTAATAAGCGGTGTTAAAATAGCCCTTAGAAGGGTGTTTAGACATCCTTTTGCTAAATCCTTATTTAGAATGAATATAGGGTGTAACAAAAGCAAGAATATTGAAAATTAAATATCATTATTTTGTTCGTTACGTCTATTTTTTTTCTATTTTTAGTAGTTGATAGTGTATAAACAACACCTTAAATAACCAAATATCAAAGTATGGAAAGAAGAGACGCAGTCAGAAACATTGCCTTTTTAATGGGAGGCGCATTATCTGCTACTACAATCGGAGTATTTCTTGACAGCTGTAACACCCCTTCCACTAAGAAAGGATCGGGACTATTTTCAGCAGATCAGGACCAGTTGATCACTGAAGTAGCTGACATTATTATCCCGTCAACTAAAACACCGGGTGCAAAAGCAGCAGGTGTAGGGCCATGGATTTCAATGATGGTCAGGGATTGTTACCCTAAAGAGGCACAAGACGTATTTGTGAAAGGTCTTGAAGATCTGGAAGCACGTTCTAAAAAAGAATACAACAATTCATTCCTTAAAATTTCTGTAAAAGAACGCGGAGAATTACTTGGAAAAGTAAGAGATGAGACCGTTGCTGCTCAGAAAGCTGATGGTGAAAAAGCCGCAGCTGCAGAAAAAGCTAAAGGAACTGGAAAAACTTTGACAAATACTGTTAAAGCTGCTAAATATGGCCCACAAGGCCCTTCTTACTTTTTTGCCATCGCAAGGGATTTAACCATGCTAGGTTATTTCACTTCAGAAATCGGTGCAACACAAGCGTTAGAGTACATTGACGTTCCTGGCCGTTACAATGGCTGTGTTGATTTAAAACCTGGACAAAAAGTTTATTCTTCTTAATTTCTATTTACAAAACACATGAATTTAAACACAAAAGCAACCGCACAAAATACATACGATGCTATCGTAGTCGGATCAGGAATAAGTGGAGGATGGGCAGCAAAAGAACTAACTGAAAAAGGACTTAAAGTTCTGTTGCTTGAACGCGGCAGAAACATTGAACATATAAAAGACTATACTACAGCAATGAAAAAGCCATGGGAATTTGAACACCGTGGTAAATTAACTGAAGTACAAAAAGATGCACACCCGGTACAAAAGCGTGATTATCCTTACCAGGAATTCAATGAAAGCTTTTGGGTGAATGACCACGAATGTCCGTATACAGAAGTTAAACGTTTTGACTGGTACCGCGGATTTCACGTGGGTGGAAAATCATTGATGTGGGGCCGTCAAAGTTACCGTTTCAGTGACCTGAACTTTGAAGACAATAAAAAAGATGGTCATGGTAATGACTGGCCTATCAGATATAAAGACTTAAGCCCATGGTATGACCATGTAGAAAAGTTTGCAGGAATTAGTGGTCAGGTAGAAAACTGGCCTGCTTTACCTGATGGACACTTTCTGCCACCAATGGAAATGAATTGCGTGGAAAAAGATGTTAAAAAGAGAATAGAAGATAAGTGGAAGAAATCACGTATCATGACTATTGGCCGTACAGCAAATCTGACTGTTCCCCATGGAGGAAGAGGAAGTTGCCAATACCGTGACAGATGTAGCAGAGGTTGTCCTTTTGGTGCTTATTTCAGTACACAGTCTTCTACCCTTCCGGCTGCAGTAGCTACTGGAAACCTTACTTTACGCCCTTTCTCTTTGGTAGACCATATTGTTTATGACAAAGAAACGCAGAAAGCAACAGGTGTAGTGATCATCGATTCAGAGACTAAAGAAAACATAGAATACTTTGCAAAGATTGTCTTTGTAAATGGTTCTACTTTAGGCAGTACTTTCTTATTGTTAAATTCAACTTCTGCTGAGCATCCTAATGGTTTAGGGAATGCGAGTGGTGAGCTTGGACACAATTTAATGGATCACCATTTTCGTTGTGGTGCTTCTGGAGATGCAGAAGGTTTTGACGATAAATATACTTATGGCCGCAGGGCAAATGGTATTTATGTACCAAGATACCAGAACATGGGTGGCGATAAACGTGATTATTTACGTGGATTCGGTTATCAAGGTGGTGCAAGCCGCACAGGATGGCATAAAGATGTCGCTGAACTTGCTTTTGGTGGCGACTTTAAAGATCTGATGACACAGCCAGGTGCCTGGAAAATGGGATTAGGTGGTTTCGGGGAGTCTCTTCCTTACCATGAAAACAGGGTTTATATCGATAAAACCAAAAAAGATAAATGGGGTATGCCGGTATTGGCTATTGACTGTGAGTTTAAAGGTAACGAAGAAAAAATGCGTATTGACATGATGAATGATGCAGCAGAAATGCTGGAAGCAGCAGGAATCAAGAATATACAAACTTATGATGCGGGATCAACTCCAGGTATGGCTATCCATGAGCAAGGAACAGCCCGTATGGGAAATGATCCTAAGACTTCGGTATTAAATAAATGGAACCAGATGCATGAAGTTAAAAATGTGTTTGTAACGGATGGCTCTTGTATGCCATCGATTGCTTGTCAAAATCCTTCGCTGACTTTTATGGCTTTGACAGCAAGAGCAGCAGATTTTGCAGTAAGTGAACTAAAAAAAGGTAATCTTTAATGAACGGTAAAATAAGAATGGGGATGATCGGTGGCGGTAAAAATGCTTTTATAGGCGCCGTCCACCGTATCGCAGCCAATATAGATGGTCAGATAGAACTGGTTTGCGGAGCTTTAAGTTCCAATCCTGAAACCGCAAAGGAATCGGGCGAATTATTGTTCCTGGCAGCAGACAGAAATTACGGGACTTACCAGGAGATGATCGAAAAAGAGAGTCTCCTGCCTGCAACTGCAAGAATGCATTTTGTAACTATTGTTACACCTAATTTTGCGCATTTTGCACCTGCAATGATGGCATTGGAACATGGTTTCCATGTGGTGATTGACAAGCCGATCAGCTTGACACTGGCAGAAGCTAAACTACTCAGAGACAAAATATTGGAAACTGGTTTAACGTTAGCACTTACCTATACGTATTCTGGTTATCCGATGGTTAAACAGGCCCGTCAAATGGTAAAAGATAATGCTTTCGGGAAGATCAGAAAAATCCTGGTAGAATATCCTCAGGGCTGGCTAAGTTTACCTTCTGAACGTGATGGCAACAAACAATCTGCGTGGAGAACTGATCCTTCGAAAAGTGGGATTAGTGGTTGTATGGGTGACATCGGAACACATGCTGCACAGCTTGCCGAATATATTTCAGGTTTAGAGATTACAAAAATCTGCGCAGACCTCAATATCATGGTAGATGGCCGCGCGCTTGATGATGATGGAAACGTTTTGCTCAAGTTCAACAACGGAGCAAATGGTGTTTTAGTGGCTTCACAGATTGCTGCGGGAGAAGAAAATGCATTGAAGATTAAAGTTTACGGGGAAAAAGGAAGCCTGGAATGGCACCAGGAAGAACCGAATACGCTGAAAGTAAAATGGCTGGATGCCCCCACTCAACTTTACCGCGCCGGACAAGGTTATTTAACCTCTGCGGCACAGTTTAATGCGAGAACACCAGCAGGACATCCGGAAGGTTATCTGGAAGCTTTTGCGAACATTTACCGGAATTTCGCGTTAACTTTAAAATCAAAGCAAGAAGGTAAAACCCCTACTCCGGAAATGTTAGATTTTCCTGGCGTAGAAGATGGTGTACGTGGAATGGCATTTATAGAAAATGTAGTGGCCTCAGGGCTGTCAGATCAGAAATGGTTTGATTTTAAAATATAAATAACGATGACAACAATCAAAGGACCAGCAGTTTTTTTAGCCCAGTTTATTGGAGACCAGGCCCCGTTCAATTCCCTTGACGGGATTTGTCAGTGGGCGGCAGATTTAGGGTTTAAAGGTATACAAATGCCAACCCTGGATAATAGATTTATTGACTTGCAGCAAGCAGCAGAGAGTAAAACCTATGCGGATGAACTGAAAGGAAAAATCAATTCATATGGCCTGGAAATTACAGAACTTTCTACGCATATTCAAGGTCAGTTAATCGCAGTTAATCCTGCTTATGACAAGGTATTTGATGGTTTCGCGCCAGCTGCTTATCATAATAATCCTGCAGCCAGAACTGAGTGGGCAGTACAGCAGCTGAAATATGCGGCAAAGGCTTCTCAGCATCTTGGTTTGAATGCACATGCTACTTTTAGTGGTTCTCTTTTATGGCATATGTTCCATCCCTGGCCACAAAGACCAGAAGGGTTAGTAGAGGAAGGTTTTAAAGAACTTGCCCGCCGCTGGTTACCGATATTAAATGAATTTGACACTTGTGGTGTAGATGTTTGTTATGAGATCCATCCTGGTGAAGATTTGTTCGACGGGATAACTTATGAGATGTTTTTGGAGCAGGTAAATTTCCATCCAAGAGCATGTTTATTATATGATCCGTCACACTTTGTATTACAACAACTGGATTACATCCAGTATATTGATCTGTATCATGAAAGAATTAAAGCTTTCCATGTAAAGGATGCAGAATTTAACCCAACTGGCAGACAAGGTACTTTTGGCGGTTACCAAAGCTGGGCAAACCGTGCAGGGCGTTACCGTTCTCCGGGAGATGGACAGGTAGATTTCAAAACTATCTTCAGTAAATTAGCTCAGTATGATTTTAAAGGTTGGGCAGTAATGGAATGGGAATGCTGTATTAAAGATTCTGAGACTGGTGCAAGAGAGGGTGCTGAGTTTATTAAAAACCACATCATTCCGGTAACCACCAGAGCATTTGATGATTTCGCTGCGACAGGTGCAGATTCAGAATTCAACAAACAAATATTAGGTATAAAATAAATAGTAAAACACAAACACACAAAAGAATGAAACCTGAATGAGCTTACCTTTTATAAGCAGGATAAAAAGCTCAGGAAAGCTTCATAACCATTAAGAAGAACAAGAACATTATGAAAAAGACACTGTTAATTTTGGGATGTATTAGTTTAGCGATAGCTTCTTGCGGAAACCCGGGAGCTACTACTGAAGGATCAACTACAGCAGCTTCAACAGATACTGAAACTACGGTAAAGGCACAAACTCCATCAGAAATGTTGCCTGGTGAAAAACTAATAGCTACAGCAGATTGTATCGGCTGCCATAACAAAACTCAAAAGGTAATCGGACCTGCCTATGTAGATATCGCAGCAAAATACCCTTCAAGCGAAGAAAATATCAATAAATTAGCTGATGTAGTGATTGCCGGAAGTAAAGGAACCTGGGGCGATCTGCCAATGACTCCTCACCCTAACTTAAGCAAAGACGATGCAAAACAAATGGTGACCTGGATTTTGTCACTAAAAAAATAAGTTCTCCGGAACATCAACATATCCCTATCTAACCAAATAGTATTAAGCATGAAACCTGCATGAGTTTACACTCAGCGTTTAGCTGACAAAACTCATGCAAGCTTCATAACCTAAAACCAATATAATCTGATGAAAAAAACCAACAAAGAGATAGACGCGTCTAACAGGCGTTCGTTTCTTAAGACAACAGCAATAGCCGCAGCTTCATTTATGATTGTACCCCGCCATGTATTGGGAGGCAATGGATTTATAGCGCCGAGTGACAGATTAATAGTAGCAGGAGTTGGAGCAGGTGGGAAAGGTGGTTCAGATATTGCAAATTTTGCTAAAAGCGGAAAAGCAGATATCGGATTTTTATGTGATGTAGATACAAACAGAGCTGCGGGATCAGTGAAAAGCTTCCCTAAAGCTAAATTTTATAAAGACTGGCGCGAATTGCTTGATAAAGAGCATAAAAACTTTGATGCAGTTAGTGTTTCAACGCCAGATCATAGTCATGCAATGATTGCCCTTGCTGCCATGCAGTTGGGTAAACATGTATATGTTCAAAAACCATTAACGCATGATATTTATGAGGCCAGAAAGCTAACAGAAGCGGCTAAAAAATATAAAGTGGTTACGCAAATGGGTAACCAGGGTGCCTCAAATGATGGTCCCCGTCAAATGAAAGAATGGTATGATGCTGGTCTGATTGGAGATGTACATACCGTTTATGCCTGGACAGATCGTCCGGTATGGCCGCAAGGTATTCCATGGTCTGCAAACAAAGCTGATATTCCTAAAAACCTGGATTGGGATTTATGGCTGAACAGTGCTCCTTACAAAGATTACGTAGAAAAACTTGTTCCTTTTAACTGGAGAGGCTGGTGGGATTATGGAACAGGTGCATTAGGAGATATGGGATGCCATTTGCTGGAAGCTCCTTTTAGTGTGCTTGGTTTAAAGTATGCTTCTGAAGTAGAAGCCAGTGTTGGTTCTGTTTATGTCGATGAATTTAAACGCGGTTATTTCCCGGATAGTTGCCCGCCTTCAAGTCACGTAACGTTAAAATTCCCTAAAACTGCTAAAACTCAGGGCGATGTTACCGTACATTGGATGGATGGTGGTATTCAACCCACGCGTCCGGAAGAACTGGAAGCCAATGAAGTATTTGGTGATGGTGGTAATGGAACGTTATTCATCGGAACAAAAGGAAAAATGGTGAGTGAAACCTATAGCGCGAATCCTCGTCTTTTACCATTGAGCCGTAATAAGGACATTAAAGTTCCTGAAAAATTTGCGCGTGTACCGAAAGGCGCAGAAGGTCACTATGCGCAATGGGTTGAGGCTTGTATCGCCGGTCATGGCAAAAAAGAACTGAGTTCTCCGTTCGAAATTGCAGGCCCGCTTACCGAAGCCTTGTTAATGGCTAACCTTGCGATCAGAGCAAATGATGTACAACGCAAAGATGCCAATGGAAAAGTTAGTTATCCTGGCAGAAATATCAAACTGTTATGGGATAATGACAATATGAAAGTTACCAATTTTGATGCTGTAAACCAGTACGTCAAACGCGAATACCGCAAAGGATGGACACTGGGTGCTTAATTTTATCTAAAACAACTTATATGAAGACTTACGCAATTTCTGCGATACTGGTATTTACAATGATTGGCTTCAACGCACAAGCTCAGCGTTCAAAAAAAGGGTTCACTTCTTTATTTGATGGAAAAACGACTAAAGGATGGCATAGCTATGGAAAAACTGCTGTCGGAAAAGGCTGGAAAGTTGAAAATGGTGCAATACATCTTGACCCTAAATCTAAACAAAAAGACGATGGTGACCTGATTACGGATAAAGAATATGCAAACTTCCATTTAAAAATTGACTGGAAAGTAGCCCCTAAATCTAATAGTGGTATCTTATTCCACGTCAATGAGAATCCGGAGAAATACCATCAAACTTATAGTACTGGCCCTGAAATGCAGGTAATTGACAATGATGGACACCCTGATGGAAAGATTATTAAACACCGTGCAGGTGATTTGTACGACCTGGTAAAAAGCAGCTCAGAACCTGTTAAACCCGTTGGACAATGGAATACTGCCGAAATTATCAGTAATAAAGGTAAATTAGAATTTATATTGAATGGCGTAAAAACAGTTTCAACTACACAGTTCGATGAGAACTGGAAAGCACTGATCGCAGGTAGCAAATTTGCTAAATGGGAAGGTTTTGGAGCATTTACAAAAGGAAAGATTGCATTACAAGATCACGGAGATGAAGTTTGGTTCCGTAATATTATGATCAAAGAACTGTAAGCTTGTTTAATTCTGATACACCTTAAAAACCTTTAAACTATATGATGAATATCAATACCCGTATTAAATTATCAACTATGATGTTCCTGGAGTTCTTTATCTGGGGTTCATGGTTTGTTACGCTGGGTACTTTCTTAGAAAAAAACCTGCATGCTACAGGTGCGGACTCAGCTGCTGTATTCTCTACGCAGTCATGGGGAGCGATTATTGCCCCTTTTATTATCGGACTGATTGCCGACAGATTCTTTAATGCAGAGAAAATTCTCGGTGTACTGCATCTGATCGGAGCGGTGTTAATGTACCAGATGTATACAGCAACGGATGTAAATGTATTCTATCCTTATGTTTTAGGTTACATGATCCTGTTCATGCCTACCCTGGCATTGGTAAATTCAGTATCATTTAATCAGATGAAAGATGCTGAAAAAGAGTTTTCAAATATCAGGTTCTGGGGTACTATCGGATGGATTGTTGCCGGATTATGTATCAGTTATTTATTCTTATGGGATTCAAAAGCTGGGATGGATTCAGGGCTGTTAAAAAACACTTTCCTGATGGCCGGAGTAGCTTCTCTGATTTTAGGTTTGTTTAGTTTTGCATTGCCTAAAACCCCACCAAAAGTATCTAAAGATGATAAAGTTACGATCTCAGATATCCTGGGTTTAGATGCTTTGAAATTACTGAAGGATAAAAACTTCGCGGTTTTCTTCGTATCTGCGATTTTAATCTGTATCCCGCTTGCTTTTTATTATCAGAATGCAAATCTTTTCTTATCCAATATTGGTGTAGAGGGGCCTACTGGTAAAATGGCAATCGGACAAGTATCTGAAGCCTTATTTTTATTAATGATACCTGTATTCTTCAAAAGATTCGGATTTAAAACCACGATCCTGGTGGGCATGATTGCATGGGCAATTCGTTATGCATTATTCGCTTATGGTAATGCTGGTGAATTAAGCTTTATGCTAATTATCGGTATTGCTTTACATGGTGTATGCTATGACTTCTTCTTTGTATCGGGACAGATTTACACGAATTCAAGAGCTGGAGAAAAATATAAAAGTGCTGCTCAGGGTTTAATTACGCTGGCTACTTATGGTGTAGGGATGCTGATTGGCTTTAAAGTTGCTGGTATGATTACTGACAGCTATAAATTAGTTGATGGCACTGTAGACTGGAAAATGGTTTGGATCATCCCTGCAGGAATTGCATTGGTTGTATTCCTGCTTTTCACCGTTTTCTTTAATGAGAAGCGTAAAAGAGTTGTGGACACTCAATTTAACGAAGTTTAAAGATGGGAACTGAGCAAAGCCGCAGAAATGCGTTGAAAACAATGATTACAGGTTCAGCAATTTTGGGACTGTCTGCTACGATCCCCTCTTACGCTGCAGAAAGGGAATCAGGCAATACTCCTTTAAAAAATAATGCCCCTTTAAAAGGAAATGTGAACCATTCTGTTTGCCGCTGGTGTTTCAGTGACATTGAATTGGATGAACTTTGTATTGCTGTCAAAGGAATGGGTTTGAAAGCAATAGACCTTGTAGGGCCTGCTGAATGGCCTGTTTTGAAGAAACATGGATTGTATTCTTCGATGTGCAATGGTGCAGAAATTAATCTGACTGATGGCTGGAATGATAAAGCCTTTCATCCGAAACTGATAGAGAATTATACAAAAATGATTCCTCTGGTAGCGGAAGCCGGGTATAAAAATCTGATTTGTTTTAGCGGAAGCCGCAGAGGCAAAACGGATGAAGAAGGATGGAATAATTGTGTAGAAGGATTAAAGCAGGTTATCGGGCTTGCCGAAAAACACAATGTTGTGCTCGTGATGGAGTTACTGAATAGTAAAATTGATCACAAAGATTATCAATGTGACCATACTGCCTGGGGTGCTGAACTGGCTAAAAGACTGGGTTCAGAAAACTTTAAGCTGCTATACGACATTTATCATATGCAAGTTGATGAAGGTGACGTTATTCATAATATCAGAACTTATCATCCATATATTGCGCATTACCATACTGCAGGTGTTCCTGGCAGAAATGAAATAGATGATACACAGGAGCTTTTTTATCCTGCAATCATCAAAGCTATATTGGCAACAGGTTTTAAAGGATACATCGCACAGGAATTTATTCCAAAACAGAAGGATAAACTTCAGTCCTTAAGAAACGCGATAAAAATTTGTGACTTATAAAGATTTAATTATGAATTCAAGAAGAAATTTCATCAAACAGGCGGGTTTAGCTGCGGCAGGTGCTGTGGTATTACCCTCCCTAACCTTTGCTGCTGCCCCGGCTAAAGTTGTTGGTTTACAACTTTATTCCTTAAGAGCACAATTACCACCTGATGTAGCTGGTACGATTGCTAAAGTTGCAAAAGCTGGTTACAAAGAAGTAGAGACTTATGGTTATTCATTAAATGGTAAGTACTGGGGTTTAGACCCTAAGGCTTTTAAAACTTTACTCTCAAATAATGGATTAACTGCGCCAAGCGGGCATTATGGAATGGATAAGTTCATTGGAACTGGTAACGCAGATGAGCTTAAAAGCTATATAGAGGCAGCGAATACAATTGGCAGCAGCTATATCGTAGTCCCTTATTTAGGGGATAATTTACGCAAAACAGAAGACGACTGGAAGAAAGTTGCAGCAAGATTAAATGAAGCTTCAGCGATCTGTAAAGCAAGCGGACTAGGCCTTGGTTACCATAACCACAACTTTGAGTTTGTAAAATATGGTGAAAAGACTGGTTATGAAATTCTGCTAAAAGAAACAGATCCGAATGCAGTTAAGTTTGAAATGGACTTATACTGGGTTGTAAGATCAGGTAATGATCCAATCAAATTATTTACTGATCACCCGGGACGTTTTCCAATGTGGCATGTAAAAGATATGGACAAAGTTGACAACACGATTAATACAGAAGTAGGTTCTGGTAAGATTGACTTTAAAGCAATCTATAAAGGAGCTAAACTAGCAGGATTAAAACACCTGATTGTAGAGCAGGAGAACTACAGCATTGATCCATATGTAAGTATTAAGCAAAGTGCAGATTACGTCAAAAAGTCAATCTTATAAATACAATATTTTAGAGGCGGGCTTAAAAATAAGCCCGCCTTTTTTGTGCAGTAAGGTTTCCTGAAATCAGAAAAATGCTTCATAAAGCGCTGGCTTTAAGAAACTATTTAAACAGATGCTAAGGAAAAAGCGAAGTTTTTTCCCATATTTGGAATATGGTGTATGATCCTAATAAACTTTAAATAAAACCATTAAAAAAAAAATCGAAACATGAAAATTGCAGTTGTAGGTGCTACTGGTTTAGTAGGCACTGTTATGTTAAAAGTACTAGAAGAGCGTAATTTCCCGTTGACCGAACTAATTCCGGTTGCATCTGAGAAGAGTGTTGGTAAAGAAATCACATTCAAGGGTAAGAAGTTCAAGGTCGTTAACATGGAAACAGCAATTGCGATGAAACCTGATGTGGCTTTATTCTCTGCAGGTGGCAATACTTCTTTAAAATATGCACCTTTATTCGCAGAAGCAGGAACAACAGTGATTGACAATTCATCTGCATGGCGTATGGATCCATCTAAAAAACTGATTGTACCAGAGGTTAATGGACATGAACTATCAATTGATGATAAGATTATTGCTAATCCAAACTGTTCAACGATACAAATGGTAGTGGCTTTAAAACCATTACATGATAAATACAGAATTAAACGTGTAGTTGTTTCTACTTACCAGTCTGTTACCGGAACTGGTGTTAAAGCTGTAGCGCAAATGATGAATGAGCGCAAAGGTATTTTAGATGGCCCGATGGCTTATCCTCACCAGATCGACTTAAACGTTATTCCACAGATTGATGTATTCGAAGAAAACGGGTATACCAAAGAAGAAATGAAAATGATCAAAGAAACCCGTAAAATTATGGGCGACGATAGCATCCGCGTTACAGCAACAACAGTAAGGATCCCTGTTATGGGTGGTCACTCAGAGTCTGTGAACATAGAGTTTGAAAGTGAATTTGATGTAGCTGAGATCAGATCAATATTAGAGAAAACAGAAGGCATTATCGTAGTAGATGACATTGCAAATCTTAAATACCCAATGCCAAAAGATGCACATGAAAAAGATGAAGTATTTGTAGGCCGTATCAGAAGAGACGAATCTTTACCAAACACTGTAAACATGTGGATTGTTGCGGATAACCTGCGTAAAGGTGCTGCAACGAATACCGTGCAGATTGCCGAATTTTTACTGAGAAAAGAACTGATCTAAGCTGGTTCTTTAAAATACAGGATGTGGTGTTAATCTGGCAAAATGCTCGAATAACACCACATTTTTTTGTTATTAGTCTTTTGCTTTCCCGTTATTTGCAATAGAATTATCCGATACAGATGTTAAAAAAATCAATAGTATTCCTGTTCGTGCTTTCGCACGGTTTTTCATTTGCCCAGAGCCCTGTGCAAAAATTAACACAATCCTTCAATACACTATCAGAAGACAAGCAAGCAAAATATGCGATTACTTCAATTTGTGTATTAGATGCTAAAACAGGAAAACAACTATATGCAAAGAACGAGAATATCGGGCTTGCTACTGCTTCTACGTTAAAAACAATCACCTCAGCAACTGCATTTTCTATTCTGGGAAAGGATTTCCACTATCAAACTACGATGGGCTACAGTGGCAGTATCAGTGCTGATGGCACCTTAAAAGGAGATTTGATTATAATGGGCGGTGGCGACCCTACGCTGGGCTCTCCACGTTATGCAAACAGCAAAGAAAATGTAGTCTTAGCGCAATGGGTTTCGGCAATCAAAGCAGCAGGTATTAAAAGAGTTGAAGGTAAAGTGATTGGTGATGATGGCCTTTGGGGCACCCAATCTACACCAGATGGTTGGATATGGCAAGATCTAGGCAATTATTATGGTGCAGGTACATCGGCCTTAAGCTGGAGAGAAAATCAGTTTGACATTAAACTCCGTCCGGGGAATCCGGTTGCTGTACTTAAAACAGTACCAGATATGCCCTACCTGACTATCGTCAATGAATTAAAACCGGGTACTGCAGGTAGTGGAGATAATGCTTATGCTTACCTCCCGCCTTTATCGAATGTGGCTTACCTGAGAGGCACATGGGCAACAGATATACAAAAACAAGGTATTGCAGCAGCCTTACCTGATCCGGCTTATGAAGCAGCATTCCGTTTGAAAGATACTTTAGCCAAGGCAGGCATCCAGGTTACTGAAGCGCCGGTAACAAGCCGCCAGCTTTCTGCAGCCAAATTACCTTTGCCAGAGATTAAACAAAAACTGAGTACGATAACCTCTCCTGCCCTGCCCGAGATCGTTTATTGGTTAAATAAAAAAAGTATCAACTTATATGCAGAACATCTTTTAAGAACTATCGCCTGGAAATCGGGTGTTGTACCTACTACAAGTAATGGTGCAGCCACAGAGGTTAAATTCTGGGCCGCTAAAGGATTTGATAAAAATGCCATGAACATTATTGATGGCAGCGGACTTTCCCCAGCAAACAGAGTAACAACTTCGGCCATGGCCAATATCCTTTTCCAGGTACAGCAGGAAAACTGGTTCCCGGACTTCTATAAATCTTTACCAGAATACAATGGCATGAAATTAAAAAGCGGTACGATCAACGATGTTTCTGCATTTGCGGGCTATTATACTGCTGATAATGGCAGTAAATATGTAATTGTAATCAATATTAACAATTATTCAGGTTCTGGCATTAACAGTAAACTATTCAAAGTGCTCGATGCCCTTAAGTAGCAATAATTTATCCACAGAAACCCCGTATTTATCCACAAATTGTTAAATTGCAACCTTTTACCAATTTCACAAGCACAAGCCCCTCTTCATTTTATGAATAAATTCTTACCTTTTATATGCTGCCTACTTTTTTATACAAGCACATATAGTCAACAAATGGGATCCGGAACTTCTAATTCTTCTGTTATAGATAGCAATACCAATTTTACCAGCAGACCACCTGAATTTTCAATAATTCCTGAGCCTGTATCTTTGTTAAAAACCAATGGTTCTTTCACTTTACCAGATAAAATAGTTGTTTTAGCGACTCCGGAGATGAAATTTGTCGTGGATTACCTGAAGGAAAAACTGTCCATTCCTACGGGTAAGTTTATCGCTGAATTTGCACATACACAAGCAACAGGGACCATCAGATTAGTACTCAATCCCAGACCAGATGCAACTTTAGGAAATGAAGGCTATCACCTTTCAGTAACGCCAACTATGATCATCATTAAAGCGAATCAGGCTGCGGGATTGTTCTATGGTGTGCAAAGTTTGTTGCAACTTTTCCCGAAAGAAATAGAATCCAAAGAGTTAGTGGAAGGTGTCACCTGGAAGATCCCATGTGTAGAAGTTACTGACTACCCACGCGTAGCCTGGAGAGGATTGATGTTTGATGTAGCCCGCCACTTTTTCACCAAACAAGAAGTGAAGCAGTACATCGATGCAATGGTCCGCTATAAGTTTAACCTGCTGCATCTTCACCTCACGGATGATGAGGGCTGGAGATTAGAAATTAAAGGCTTACCGAAATTAACTGAAGTAGGCGCATGGAATGTTAAAAAAGTAGGTGATTTCGGTACTTTCAGCACACCTGGAGCTGATGAACCGCGTACTTATGGTGGTTTTTATACGCAGGACGATGTCAGAGAACTGATTAAATATGCCAAAGACAGATTCGTAGATATTTTACCAGAGATTGATGTTCCCGGACATAGTCTTGCAGCAGTTGTTTCTTATCCGGAACTCTCTTGTACCCCGGGCGCAGAAACTTACCGTGTACGTTCAGGAGAACGCATTATGGACTGGTCAAAAGGGGCGCCACCAATTGCATTGGTAGACAATACCCTATGCCCGGCCAATGAAAAAGTTTACGCTTTCCTGGATACCGTCATTACGCAGGTAGCCGCATTATTCCCTTTTGAATACATTCATATGGGTGGTGATGAAGCTCCGATAAATTACTGGCAGAAAAGTGAGGCGATTAAAGCACTGATGTTAAGAGAAGGCTTAAAAGATATACATCAGGTGCAGGGATATTTTGAGAAGAGAGTAGAGAAAATTGTGGAATCGAAAGGTAAGAAATTTATGGGCTGGGATGAGATCATGGAGAGTGATATCCCAACAGGTGCAGCAGTGATGAGCTGGAGAAGCCCAAAATTCGGAATAGAAGCTTCCCGTGCCAAACATGAAGTGGTAATGAGCCCACAAGGCACTAACTATCTCGATTTGATGCAAGGTGATGTTACTTCTGAATCCAAAGTATATAATTCTGTCCGTTTAGGTAAGGCCTATGAATTTGACCCTATCCCAGCCGGAGCAGACCCTAAATACATCAAAGGAGGACAAGGGAACTTATGGACAGAACAAGTCTATAATATCCGCCAGGCCGAATATATGACCTGGCCAAGAGGTTATGCCATTGCAGAATCTGTATGGTCTCCCAAAGAGAAGAAAAACTGGACTAATTTTACCGGTAAAGTCGAGCAGCATTTTCATAGAATGGACATTGCTGAAACTAAATATTCACCAGCAATTTATGACCCTATTGTAAAAGCAAGCAGAACTGCTGATAAACAGGTGATGGTTGAACTGACTACTGAAATTGATGGGCTGGATATTTATTACAGCTTCGACAATTCGACTCCTGACAGGTTTTATCCAAAATATACAGAGAAAGTGGTCATCCCGAAGGATGCAAACCAAATGCGTGTGATTACCTACAGAGGTAAACAGGCGATCGGCAGATTACTAACAATAGCTGTTGATGATTTAAATAAAAGAGCAGGAAAAAGATAAGCGGTTGAGATACTTCGTACACATCAGTTACAATGGTTTACAATACAATGGCTGGCAAAAGCAGCTGAATGTATTGAATATTCAGGGCGTGATAGAAAACGCCCTGACCCAGATTTTCAAGGTACCCGTATTCATTAATGGATGCGGCCGGACAGATGCGCAGGTTCATGCCAGCCAGTTCTTTTTTCATATGGATATTGAACAGCCATGGGATTTTGATCTGATCTTCAGGCTCAATAAACTACTCCCATTGAATATTGCGGTTTACGATATTATACCGATGGAAGGTTTACCCCATGCCCGGTTTGATGCCGTACAACGCGCTTATGATTATTTTCTGCATACTTATAAAGACCCGTTTTTAAACGGCCTGAGCTCTTACTATCTGCTGGAGAATCTGCAATGGGACCAAATGAAAGCAGCGGTCGCTTTACTCCCATTATACAAAGATTACCGCGCCTTTTGTACCAGTCCCGATAAATATGAGCATACTTTATGTTATGTAAGATCTGCCAGTTTAATGGTCGACGAAAAAGGGGAGAAAATGAGGTTTCAGATCTCCTCTAACCGGTTTTTAGGAAAGATGATCCGTATTATTATGGGGCAGCTTTTGAAAATCGGACAAGGAACACTTAGTGTGGATGAGTTTGAAAGCCATCTGATCAGCAGAAAAACACCTGCCTTAATTACTCCTGCACATCCTCAGGGATTATACCTTTCTAAAGTAACTTACCCCTACCTGAACCTTCCGCCAAGAGTAGATTTCTCTGCTGTACTTCAAAAACACGCAGATACGAACTGGAAAGCGCTTTAACATTATTTACGCTCAGGTGAGATTCGGGCATTAAGAAACTCTTATTTTTGTAGAAATTTAAATATTATGAATTTCCACACCAGAAAATGGATCAAACCCGAAGACTTAAATCCTAACGGAAGCTTATTTGGAGGCAGTTTATTAAGATGGATAGATGAAGAGGCAGCAATTTATGCTATTGTTCAACTAGGCAATCCAAGAGTTGTGACCAAATATATTTCGGAGATCAACTTTGTCAGCTCTGCAAAACAGGGAGATATTATTGAAATGGGGATTACTGCAATCGCTTTTGGCAATACCTCTTTGACGATGCGTTGTGAAGTCCGCAACAAGATTACCAGAAAAAGCATTTTAACAATCGATAAAATGGTCTTCGTAAACGTTGATGAATATGGCAATCCGGTCGCACACGGCAGAAAAGAAATCAAATTTATAGAAGAGCAGTTCGCTGCCGAAGATCATTAGTTCCGGGCCAGGATTTCTGCACGGATATCGTCGGCGGTCAAGCTGATCCCACTCATCACCAATGCTGCTTTAGTATAAAATGGCTCACGTTCAGCCAGTTTACTTTCAATAAATTCAAGCACTCCTTCGGGAGTCAGATTACGCAGCAGCGGACGCTTGGCTATTCCACTTTCCAGGCGTTTAGCCAAGGCAGTTGGCGGCATCTCAATGTAGATTGTTGTGCCATTGGCATTCATCCAGTCTATATTGTCAAAGAAGCATGGTGTTCCCCCGCCCGTCGCGATTACGCAGTTTTTTGGATAATTAAAAGCCTGAAGCGTTTCACTTTCCAATTTACGGAAAGCTTCTTCTCCATGGGTTGAAAAATAATCACCTACGGCAAGCCCTGTATTTTTCTCAATCTGGTGATCCAGATCAATCAGATCATAACCAAGCTTAGTCGCCAATTTTCTTCCCAGCGTACTCTTGCCGCATCCCATAAAACCAATCAGAAATATCTTCATTAATTATTCAATTTTACTCTTGGGTCAACAAGAGCATACAATACATCTACAAAAATATTAATTACTACGAATACCAGTGCAATAAAAAGAATCGATCCCATCACTACAGGGAAATCGGACATCTCCAAAGCTCTGACCGTAGCCCTGCCTAACCCATTATAACCAAAAATATATTCTACAAAGAAAGAACCAGCAAGTAAAGATGCAAACCAGCCTGAAATTGCTGTAATTACAGGATTCATGGCATTCTTTAAAGCATGTTTATAAATAATAGCATTGCGTCCCAAGCCTTTGGCGCGTGCAGTGCGGATATAATCTTGCGCCAGTATATCAAGCATTGCTGTTCTGGTCAGCTGTACAATAATTGCCAGCGGGCGAAGACCAAGTGTAAGCACCGGCAATACCAGGTTTTTCAACGTCAGCACTTCTCCTTTAAATGGATCATAACTATATAAACTCCCGGACATATTCAAGCCAGTATACGGCCCCAGTACAAAACCGAAAAACCAGGCGATAATAATACCCGCAAAAAAAGAGGGCGCTGATAATCCCATGATTGCAAAAGAATTGACCGAATGATCAATCCAGGTATTTTTATATACCGCTGAGAGTACGCCCAGTAAAACACCCAGTAATGTGGCAAACAACATGGCTGTGGCAGCTAATACAAAGGTGTTAGGGACAGTTTCTGATAGTATCGTTGATACTTCCCGCTTTGTTTGATAAGATCGCCTCAAATAGGGCCATTTCAAGGCAATAACACCAGATGAATAACTAATCAAACGTATATAATGATACTTTTCCTGTGCCTGTTTATTATCCTCATGCAAACCAACCGGGGACAGATCATTCAGGAACAGGATAAATTGCATGGGCTTAGAGCGGTCTAACCCGAATTCTTTACGTACAGCTTCTAAAGATTGTATGTCAGCGCGCTGTCCCAGTGTCATCCTTGCCGGATCGCCCGGCAGGATGTTGAACAGAACAAATACAACAACTACTACACCCGCCATCACAGCGAGCCCATAGCCGAATTTCCTGAGCGCGTAAAACCACATCTGAGTTACTTATTGAAATAAGTGGCTTTTAATTTTTCCAGTGAAGGCAGAGACTGGTAACTCCATTTATTAATAACAACCCCGTTTTTCATGAGTACAATACCAGGATTAGCTCTGACCATACTTTTTAAAGGTACAGCATCGGCATAAAATATCTCCGCAAATAACTTATGTTGTTTACTGAATACCGCAGCATCCTGAGCAGAATTAGAAGTCAGCAATACTGTCCGGATATTGAACTGTTCTGTCAGATCCAGGGTCATTGCATTCAATTTCCCGATAGCATCTTCATCGGTATGGTTCAGGTTATAGGCAACGATCAAAATATTATAATATGGGTTTTCTATCAGTTCTTTAGTATAATCAGTTCCTGAAGCATCGCTGATCACCAGATCTTTAATTTTAGCTTCATAACCTTTCTTAAGCAGTTTCTGTACCGGCTGGCCAACAATTTCCCAGTTGTTATCTTTCCAGATTTCTGTTTTCAGATAGTCCTTGTCACTCATTTCTTTGGTCTCTCCGGTTGCTTTGTTTTTCAGCTTGTACATGATCAGATAAAGATCCGGTTCTGCACCAGCAGGAATTTTCATCGCCTCTGGTAAGCTTGCCCCTTTTTTATAAGGTAAAAAGTCGAGTACAGGAAGGTAGGTATAAGTGTAGATACTGAAGATTACAGCAAGTGCAACCACAGCGATCAGGCCAATCTTTTGCTGGCCGGGATTTGTAGTGAGCGGTAAAATTTTATTGCGGTTGATAAACAGGTATACAATCAGGACCAATAAGATCAGATCTTTGGAGAAAGATTGCCATGGCGTTAAAGGAATAGCATCTCCGAAACAGCCGCAAGAAGTGACTACTTTAAAGGCAGCAGATACAAAGGTCAGGAAAGTAAAAAAGATGATGATCCCAAGCAGACCTGTGGACACTTTCTTACTCCAGAAACCAAATAATAATAAGGCACCCAATACAATTTCAAGCACACAAAGAAAGATCGCTATCCCAGTCGCATATGGACTAAAGACAGAGATATGAAATACATCAAAGTATTCCTCTAACTTATATCCGAATCCCAGTGGATCGTTGGCCTTGATCAGACCAGAGAAAATAAAAAGTATCCCTACAAATATTCTTGAAAAATTCAGCGCGGCTTTGTTCATCTTTTTACAGCTATTTTTATGTATTGATATTATTTCACATCCATTCTGATCAGTGCAAAAACTGCATAGTTCAGCATGTCCTGATAGTTGGCAACCACACCTTCTGAGGCGACAGTCTCTCCAAGATTATCTTCAATTTGTTTCACTCTGAATACTTTCATCAGGATAAGGTCAGTGAGTGAACTGATTCTCATGTCTCTCCAGGCTTCACCATAATCGTGATTTTTCGCCAGCATCAAATCTCTGGTTTCTTTTACCTTTTGATCAAACAGGGCCTCCACTTTTGCAAGCTCCAGTTCATTCGGGTCATTCGCTGTCATTTCACTTTGCATCATTGCAATTACACAGTAATTGATAATACCGATATATTCAGGAATAATCCCCTCTCCAACTTTAGAAACTTTCTTTTCTTCCAGCGTCCGTATCCGCTGCGCTTTGATGAACAACTGATCAGTAATAGAAGACAAACGCAGAATGCGCCATGCCGTTCCATAGTCTTTGGTTTTCTTTAAAAAAAGCGATTTACAAACCGCAATTACTGAGTCGAATTCTTGTGAGGTATTTGTTGCCAAAACAATTAAAATATTTAGAGTCTGATAAATTTTAAACGGCTCTTAGAAATCGTCTAAATTTATCAGATAAATTTAAACAGCTTCTTAGTTTAAAGCTATTTTAATACTGTATTTTTGTACAGAATGATGGCTAAAGATACATTTTTAAACCGAAAAATAACACTTAACCTAAAAGGTGAACTCCTTGATTTAAGCCGTCCGTGTGTCATGGGCATATTGAATTTAACTCCCGATTCTTTCTATAGCAACAGCAGAATGGACTCTATAGATGCAGCATTGGAAAGAGCAGAAATTTGTCTTAAGGAGGGCGCTGCTTTTATTGATATCGGGGCCTATTCTTCCCGTCCGGGAGCAGCTGAAGTGACTACAGAGGAGGAACTTCAGAGAATGATCCCTGCAATTACAGCCATCAGTAAAAGATTTCCGGAAGCTAAGTTATCTATTGATACTTTCCGTGCTAAAGTTGCCAGAGAAAGTATTGAAGCCGGAGCACATGTGGTGAATGATATTTCGGGAGGAAACCTTGATGAACTGATGTTTGAGACCGTTGCGGCATTAAATGTACCCTATATCCTGATGCATATGCAGGGTACTCCGCAAACTATGCAGCAAAAGCCCGTTTATAAAAACATAGGACTTGAAGTGGTAGACTACCTTGCAGAAAAAGTGAATGCATTAAAGGCACTCGGTGTTAAAGATATTATCCTGGATCCCGGTTTCGGCTTTGCTAAAAACACAACACACAATTACCAATTAATGAATCAGCTGCAAAACCTGGATGTATTCGGTTTACCAGTACTGGTTGGTATTTCAAGAAAATCGATGGTCTATAAATTATTAGGCACTACGGCCGATGAAGCACTGAACGGAACGACAGTTTTAAATACAATCGCCTTACAAAAGGGGGCAGCAATTTTACGTGTGCATGATGTAAAGGCTGCTGTTGAGTGTATCTCAATTGTCGAAAAAATGCAACAATCTTAATATTTTCCTAACTTGGCGACAATGAAAGGCTTCGATTTTGATTTTCTAACAATAACAGTGACGGATGTAGTGGACATTTTGTTCGTTGCCTTCCTGATCTATTATACTTATAACCTGATTAAAAATACGCTGGCCGTTAATTTACTGCTCGGTATGTTTATCATTCTGATTCTGTGGTTTGTGGTAGATGCGCTGAATATGCGTCTGCTGTCAACTATCATCAATAAATTCATGAGTGTAGGGATTATCGCATTGATTGTGATATTCCAGCCCGAGATCAGGCGTTTCTTACTGCTGATTGGTAAGAACACCTTTCTACAGAAAAACAAAGCCTGGTGGGGATACCTATTCGGCAGCAAAGATATTGAACGCGATAACCTGGTCAGGATTAAACCTATTATCGATGCCTGTAAAAGCATGAAAAAGTCCAGAACAGGGGCTTTGATTGTATTCGTTAAATTTTATGATGATCAGCTATTTGCTAACAGCTGTGAATTGATAGATTCTAAAATCTCCAAACGTTTATTAGAAAGTATATTTCAAAAATATAGTCCGCTGCATGATGGAGCTGTAGTTATTGCGGAGAATAAGATTAAAAGTGCCAGCTGTATCTTACCGTTGACAGACAATGATAAATTGCCTCCGCAATTCGGCTTACGTCACCGCGCCGGAATTGGTGTGTCAGAAACTACCGATGCCGTTGCAGTTATTGTATCTGAAGAAACTGGCGAAATTGCTTATGCGAAACAAGGCAGGGTAAGGATGAATGTTTCTTTCGGAGAACTGGAAAAACTACTGAATAAGGATTTTTAAACTGTTCAAACTACAGGGTCACCAGAAACTCAGACGCAATAAAAAATCCGGTACAATGACCGGATTCCTTACCGGTATACACCGGACATATCTTTTAAGATATCAATTAGCAATATTGATCAAAAGCACCTTTAAGGTTGTCAGCGATCATTTGAGCAGCACGTCCTTCAATTTGATGACGTTCGATCATATGTACTAATTTACCATCTTTGAACAATGCCATAGCTGGAGAAGATGGAGGAAATGGTACCATATAGCTTCTTGCTCTGTCTACCGCTTCTTTTTCCATTCCTGCAAAAACAGTAATCATTTTATCAGGGTGTTTCTCATTCGCAGCTGCTAATTTTGCTGCTGGTCTTGCATTTGAGGCTGCACAGCCACAAACAGAATTCACCACTACAAAAACAGTTCCTTTTGAAGAAATCGCGTTGTCCACATCTTCTGCAGTTTTCATTTCTTCAAAACCTACATTTGTAAGTTCTGCACGCATTGGTTCAACTAAATATTCTGGATACATATATAAAAGCTTTAATATTATTCAATTTTACTCTACAAAGGTACTGCACTGTTACATAGCATCAAAGGATTACTCACAGGCTGAATAGTTTTTTACCTTGAAATTACTTTGAACCGCCAGCCTTGTAAATCCGGATCTGACAGGATTAAATGATTTCAAAAGCCGTTTTTCCCTTCGGAATATAGAACATCATATCCAGCATCAGCTCTTCCTTAGTTTCTTCATTCACCAGGTACAGAGCCGATTCGCCGTTTATTTTCTTCAAAGCAGCCATTTTTCCGTTTCCATAAGTTTGCAGCACAGCATTGGCTGGAATGGGTGCGACTTTAAATCCGGCCTCAAAATCTTCAATTAAACCATTAATCCTGGCATTTGCCTGTTGCGGACTCATATACATCGAAGTGACCATGATATGTTCCCGGTTAGTAATCAATTCTTTGAAATGATCATATCTCTTATTGTTTATTAATGTAGCTATATTTTGATAAGCTGTTCTCAACTTCTCATTCATATCTTCCACATCTTTCAGGTTAGTTCCCTCCTGCCACCCTTTCAGTTGATAAGGAACAGTCGCATTAAAGGTTAACTGGTGCCGTAAGACCGGTATTTTCTGTTCTTCTTTTACAGGTGCGAATTGGTAAGCTGCCAATTGCTCTTTAAACACAAAATCCTTTTCCACATCATACAACTTAATATTAAATTTAAGCATTGCAGCAGGATCAAGACTCAGCTGCCCCGAATGAGGAAGTAAAGTTGCAGAGATCGTTTGTACGCCACTCTCCAGTATGGAAAAATTCACTGGAGTCATAGAGGCAACCTGCCCCGGAATATCCAGTGTCATTACAGAAATATCATTAATACGGATTTCAAACATGCAATGTGCCACACTGAAATCGACCATATAATAGGGTTGCCTCATCAGATCTTATTTTTTATTTGCTGTGGTAAGTTGTTTACTGGCTTCGCGGACATCCAGACTGATACTTGAAGAATAACCTTTCAGTGAAGCTAGTTCCGACACTTGGGAATTTGAATAATTCAGGATTGCCAATCTTGCTTCTTCATGTTTCTCTTTTGACATCGCATCCGTAAAGAAATGACCAATAGTAGTTTTTGGATCTATCCATACCCGGTTGAAATACTGGACGTTTTCACTAAAAACAGTGGTATAAGCATCATTTGGATAAGGTGCTTTTCCTAACTTCTGATCCAGTGCGGCAGCAAGAGCTTTAACTTGTGGTTCAGAAAACACTTTAAGCTCCACAAAACTTATCGTACTGTCTTTACGGGAATAATGAATAATAACCCTGTTCACAGAATCACCTAGTTTTCCTGATACGTCAACACCATTAAACTTCATCACTTTTGGATCTGCACTTTCAAATATATCATATTGTGCCAGTGTCCAGCTCGTAGTTTTACCTCCCTTTACAGGTAATGAAGTACCTTTGAGAGCCTGGCCTATGGTTTCTTTAAAATTGATATGAGCCAGGTCAAATTCAGCCGGTTTCTCACTTTTGCATGAGCAGCTGATCAGTATAATTAAAGCTAAGTAGATTGATGTTTTCATTATAATTTGTTTTTTAAGTCTATTCCTGAAGTCTCTTATAAGACCGCTTCAGCCTTTCGGCTACCGTATCACTGCTGCCCTGATCAGCAACTTTAGTACCATTATCAATGATAAACAGATCTGTTGAAAAATCCGGCTTGCCATCTATCTCCGTATAATTATCAGCAACGACAATTGTTTGGTTTGTTTTCTTATTTACATAAAATACTGCTGGATAACCCAGTACCTCTCCAGTAGCCCTGGGTTTTGGAACAGCTGCAAGTACAGTTCCCTTGCCGTATTTCGCAGCTATATATTTCCCTATTTTTTTAGCTTCTGCTTTTTTCTGTATTCTGATCACCAGACCGGCCAGTTTTGTATGCGCCTGATCACTAAAAAGAAATGAAACTGTACTGCTCAAGTCTGATTTAGAACCACTCTGGCTGCCATCCGTAAATTGCAGCGTACCAAATCTGAATTTATTAACGCTCTTAGTGGTCAGACAGGGTAAAGTTGTGGATATCTCTCTTTCCTCAGGATAAGCATCTTTACCTTTTAATACCTCAGTGATCGCAGTTCGGTAAGCCAGTTTTTCAAGGTCATACTTAGTCTGCGCTTTTACTATATTGATCATAAAAACAGTGATCAGTGTAAGTGTTAAAATTATATTCTTTTTCATAATTAATTGTCATCCCCTCTCATTAATGGTATCTGAACACTTATTCCTGAAATTTCCTCTAAACTTTTGATTACATCAAATTTCGGGATCACCTCTTTATAGTTTCCTTCTGCAAGTACCCAATCTCCTTTTTGATCTTTAACTAAATCTGCCGCAGGGGTACCTTTTTTAGTGGCTAATCCTACACTTGCAGTAATTATATATTCTGCATCCAACCCATCAAATCCTAGTTTAGGTTTATACATCAATCCTTTTGAATCATAATAAACTCCATGTCCGAAAGTGATCGAGGCACTTCCTTTTGCTTTAACTTCAAAATAGCCATCTACAGAAACCACTAGCATGGAAAGCTCCCCTTTGACCATTACACCAGCCTTTAATTCCACTCCCAGCGTACTGCTAGCTTCCAATTTGAAGGTATCTTCTTTAGTCTCAGATACGGTATTAAATCCAAAACCTATTTTAGTATTGATCATACTTGTAATGACCAGATCCATATAAAAATCTACACTGGCTTTAAATCCTACATCATCATTTCCAAGATCCAAACCTTTTTTAAGCTGCTCTTTAATTTTTTGGTATAATTTTACTGCTCCGGGAGCAGCAGAACCACCAGAAATAGCACCAGCGACAAAACCAACAGCAGCTCCAATCAGATCGATTGTCAATTCCAGACCAATCAGCGGATCTGCATTAAAATTAATATCTATCCGGGTACCTATTTTAGACATAGGTGCCCCTTTCTTTTTAGCACGCTGCAATTGCCAGGTTGCTGATAAAGAAAGATTAGGTGGTTTTACAGCAAATGAGATCGGCCCGTTTTTAAATCCTATATTTCTTACCGTTCCTTTAGTCTGCGCAGTGATCGCATCAGAAATAGAATTTAATCCGGAAAAAAGGCTGTAGAGTTTTTTAAATTTCCCTTCATGTTCTTTTTTAAACTCATCATGCCCGCCATATGTTCCGTCACCGCCCATATTCCAGTTGCTTTGCAAATTGAAACCAAAAGAAGCTTCCTTTTGTTTCCACCTTCTTTCTGCACCCAGTTTACCAGCCCTGCTCTGCATCTCTTTATGCTGTTCGGGCGTAAAGTTCTGCCACTTCACACTCAGATCATTAGTCAGGTTTAAGAAAAAAGTCAATACCCATTTAATATCAGAATAGGTGTTGATTACAAGTGTTGGTTTATTCTGATCAGAAAAATAAGCACAGGAATTGATATAATAATAGAACTTATTCGCCTGCCTGCTCATCGGCCAGATATAATCATAAGCATGCGTCCTTTCATCCAAAGGAGAATAAACCTTAGGGTGAATAGTTTCCGCTGCATCCAGCTTTAGTGTCGTACTTGCTTTATTGGGCAGCAGATCACCATAAGGAACTTCCAGCTTGTGCGGATTAGAAATCAGATTACACAGACCTTTAGTTTTAAAGTTGGAAATCTTTATCGGAATTTCTCTTTTGATACTTTCACCAGGCCCGATAGTCTCATACTGTATACTTACTGCGTTATGCGTAAAAATTTTAAGTTTTATAGTCGTCCTGCGGTTAACTATACTCCCCTGCTTACTCAGATTTTCATCCGGATTGTAAAGTTTTGTCTTTCCATATCCTTTGGGAAAAATTCTGGAAGCATCAATATTTTTAGAGACCAAATAATCTACAGCTGCTTTAGCCCTTTTTTCAGAGAGTTTCATATTGTACTCCGGTGTACCAAAACGATCTGTATGTGAACCTAATTCTACTGGCGTGTAAGGGATTTTCATCAAAATCTCTGCAATTTTGTCCAGCTTCTTTTTATCACTGTCCCGCACTTTATACTCATCAAAAGCATAATTGATTTTCTCATCCAGGTAGAATTCTGAATTCTTTGCGCCTTCAAGGTTGATCTTACCTTCATCAAATACCGGAACCGCTTCAGGGTCCATAAGCTCAATTTTAGTATACCGGCAATGATCTACCTGTTTCAAGTTCTCCAATGGAGGTCCTACCGTAGCTACAGTTAAGTTGGTCGGACTTGCTACTGCAGAAGTAGAAACTGCATTTTTAAGCCTGAGGAACCTGGCATGCATATCCTGGTTGCGGCTATCCAATACCAGTTTTTTTGTTAACGGATCCAGTACTTTAACATAAATCTCCTGAACGTCCGGACCAGTTTTAAGTTTGGGGTACCATAAATAAGTATGCCGGATCAGTAAATTGACTTCACCATTCTCACACAAAATATTGTTTAAAGTGTCTACTGGAAAATCATCTCCCCATTCCATTTTAAAGAACTGTATCGTGACTCTGTTTCCATTTAACCCTTCAGTAAATAATCTCAGATGGACATCATCGCCAAAACGGATAGGTTCTTTTCCCAGCGATGCTCCTTTATATTCTTTACTCCAGCTTGATGTTACAATCAATGGTTCGCAAACTCCCCTAACCAGTATACCAGCATGGAGACTCAGGTCAATAGATCCTGTCAGACTCGCTTCCAGGTAATACATGGGTGAACTCCCGCAAAGTTTTTTAGGAATGGATAACGCTCTGACTTCCGGAACACCGGTTTTTGAAGCCATTAGCACCTTTTTGCGCTTCACATCTTCATATAACCAGGTAATGTTATTTTTTTGTGCGTCAGTAGTTCCTGGAAACCATTCAACTACTTCAAATGCAGAGGCTACATCTGCTTTGATCAGTACTAAACTATCATTGGTGGTTCCGGGGAAATAACTTTCTCCAGCTTTTAATCGAATCTTCTTTGGTCCTTTTACAGTTTTCGCCATGCTATTCAAAAATTATTCCTTCAATACTAACCGGTTCTTCTGTTAATGCTCTGGGATCTACCGCAGGATTTAATACTTTGCTCACCTTAGGCTCTGCATTTTTAAAATTCTGCCCGCCCGGTTCAGCAATCTGACCATGTTTAATTATTTTAATGCAATCAGGCCCGCCAATCGGACAAGTTGCCTTGCTGTCTTCCAGTATTATTTTACCACCATTGGTTAAAGTAGTATGTTCATAAAAATATTTCCATTCCAAAACGATAGCATTACAGGGTTTGCCCAGCTGTTTTGCACATGGGCCAAATGTATTCTGCTTAAATGTGGCACCAATATCTTTGGTACTGGCAATATATTTGGTTGATCCGCTTTTGTCATTAGCATACTCACGCTTATGCGTAAGCACTTTTAAAAAGTCAGGATTTTTACCAAAATCACACATACACATTGCGCCCTCCACTACTAAATGTTTTTCTGCCATGTCTTTATCTTTAAGTTATTTCTCCCACAAAAAGTTAAAAATATCTGTTACTTTTCTCCCTTTCGGCGAAGCATTCCCATCAAGGAATGTCATTCCCCTTTGTTGATTTTCAGTTGCTATAATTTTAATTTCTTCCTCTTTATCTTCAATCAACTCAAATATTTTGAGCTCTGTTTCCTGAGGAATATTGAATTCAAGAGTCCATTTAGCCACAATCGACCGGATAGACCTGGTTGTTGGATCCAATACATACTTTGCTGTATAAATTCCTGTTGCTCCGGCTGCATCTGGATTGAGCAACTGTTCTAAAGGAAAACTCTGCTCTTCTAAAAGATCAGCATTACTTCTTTTATCAGTTACTACACCATGATGATGTATCTCGATATAATGTGCTTCATTCAAAAAAGGGATGACTTCCTGTGTGGTTTTGAATTCTACTGGTGCTGCACGGCCCGCGATTGGGAAAAACACCTGTTCTTCTACCTTAAATTCACCTCCGTAAGACTTGTAAACAGGAGAAAAGAAAACCGAATAAAACAACTCGTTTCTAAATAGCTCACTCACCCGCTCTGGCGTAGAAATAGCTTCCTCCATCAGCTCCAGGTACTTTTCGGTTGTTTCACCCTGAAAATATTCCAGCACTGCTTTTTTAGTTTCACTCCACCTGCTAATGAGTTCCGTATAATTATGGACTCCGATATACTGTCCGTCAAAATCTATTTCCAGCAGCAGCGGATAAAATACCTTTCCACATTCATAAGCCAGCTGATCAGCTACCAGATCCGGGACTTTATTGTTCAGGAAAACAGGTGAAGTCCTTTCTACTTTAAAAATCCGTGCCCGATCAACAATAGTTTTCGCAAAACTGATGTCCAGGTTAAATTTTATGGAATGCTCTTTTTCACCCAATAAATACGTATACTGCACCCCATAACTACGGCAAAAATCACCTGATTTTAGCCGTAGTTTAAGCGCGTGCTGATCAACGAATTCTACCTTTTTCATCTTTAATCTGATTCAAGTTCAGTCTTAGCTTTCTGTTTAGTTATTTTAGTCTCCTGAGTTCCTGTTTTAAAAGTAACCGCAATGGTGTATTCATCAGGATTTACCTCCAAATGAAGTTCCGCTTTACCCATTTCAGGGATCCTTGCAAATGCTGTTCTGAGCTCGTTTTCATCAAAATCAAGCGTAGTCAGCATCTTTTGCCCTTTTTTATCAATCCAGGCTACAATAACTTCTCTTGGTAAAGCTCTTTCTGCTACCGGATTATTTAGCAGGGAATCTCCAAAAATCTCTTCAGATTCCTGGTTAAAATAAAGAGGTTTAAGCTCATGAAATTTAACGGTCTTTGAGTTTACTGTAAAATTCCAGTTATACCGCTTTTGCCAGACATCAAACTGGGCAGGCTGTATTTCCCCTTTCACTACACGCTCGCGTACTTCTGCCGGAGCATTTCTTTCGTAAGTCTCCTGAACAAATCCCGGTTCGAACATAAAAGCATAATCCTTGCCCAAATCATGTGCAGTCAATTTCACCTCTTTAGCCTGAAATTTAGCTACTGCTATTTGTTTAGGGCCACCCGAAAGCCATAAAACTATACCCCCGCCAGGAGTGAGCCCAAGTGTTAAATAATTATAATCCTCCCTTTTATTAGTGATATGATCAATATAACCCTCTTTTAAAAGATTTGCTATTTCCTGCTGAGGCAAAGCAAAGCGTCCACGATAAAACTTATTTTCCGCAAAAGACAACCAGGTTAAAGCAAGACTATCAGGTGCTGGTCTTTTCTCCGGGCCAACATCCATTACCCCACCATTATCTCCCCAACCCATATTTACAAAAGCAGATCTTGGTAAATTTGGGCTATACCCATGATTGGAAATAAATTGTCCTTCAATAATTCTGATAGGGTACTCCTGCGGAGCTCCAACTGTTGGTATCCACTTATATTCTTCTGTCTGCATACGCTGGCAAGATGATAATTGAAAAATTAAGACCAGCTGAATTAAGATCAGCTGGAATATCGTTACTATTTTAACCTTCATAAGGTATTCTTTTACGTACACCATTCTCTATATTTGGCTGGAATGGGTCTCCTATTCCGTCATAATCAGCCGACCAATGCAGGAAATTATTCCGTAACACTCTCAGGTCCTTTTGTTCGGCTACTGCTTTGTTATAATCAAATGCACTAATTTTTTTGGCATTATAATTTGCCATTAATTGTTTATAGTATATGAATTTATAAGGAAGCTCCTTACCAAATACATAGCCATGTAACTTCTTTTTAACCCTATGTAATATGGTATAGGTTAATTTATATTCACCTTCTACACCAGCCTGATCAAAAGGTAAAGGCACTGGTTCTTTCAATCCGAATTCAGACATAAAATGAAGCGGGATATAGCTGTAATTTTTTTTCAGCACACGTGTACCTGATAATTTACGCATTACAGAATGCAATTCCAGTTGCCCTTCTGAATACCAGCCCTCAGCAATGAGCCTGCTTTTTTCTTTTTCCAGAACATCACTGCCACCATTCAGAATTTCATCTACATATTCAGTTTCATCCGGATAACTACCTCCAATATCAGAGTGTACGCCGGGTAGTTCTTTCTCTATACCTTTGTTTCCGGCACTTTGAATACGGGTAAGCGCGAAATATTTACGATGCTCATTTTCGGCTGTAAAATGAATAACCTTTTGTGCTTTAAAAAGCCTGTCCAGGTGCAGTTCTTCCACATCATTGCTGAAATCAGGAGAAATCACAAAACCACTTTTATTAAACGATGATACAGTATCGAATAAACCTACAAAACGAATAATGATATTGGTAACTTTCACACCTTTAGCTAGGAGTAGTTTGCCTAATTCTCCGCCTTTTGGTAATTTCTCCAGGGTAGTCTCCTGTCTGTGCATATCATATCTGACACCTGTACCTGCCTGATAGGATGTATATTCAGCATGAGTCACCTCATATATGAAATTTCTCGCGGCAGCTGCTCCCCTGCTGAAGCCAAATACATCAATCGTTAATGTATTCACCTTTTTCTTTGTGGCTTTGGCTACAACACGGTCAGCCAGTTGCTGGCAACCTTTCAAAACCTTTTTAGGTATACCAGTTTTTCCGGCACCAAATCCAGAACCAGTGGTATCATCTGAGTCCAGATTTGTTGTTCCCATCCCTTCGGTATAAGTCTTAATAACCTTATCAGATTCTTTATAATAAGCAAGTAACCTCGCTACATTAGACAAATCATTTCCATAACTCCCCTTATTTTTACCGGTGTCATGATTCTTAGTATTGGTCATATTGTTTAAAGTACCATCAAAAAAAACACCCGCAAGAATGTCTATACCATCCACTGTCGTGTATTTCATTTGTTTAGGCTCTCCGTAAACAATCCCGTCTTTAGAGTTCTCCCTTACTTTTTGAGCAGCATTGGATTGTATAGTCTTGGCAAAAGAAGTATGTTCCTGTTTTGCCACTTCCTGCATATGCCCATTGGCAATTTTCGTGATATTACCATTTCCCATCCTTAAAAGAGATTACTTTTTTCCCCACTATTATTATGAATTGTTTTAGCAGCATGTTTGGTAATACTTCCCTCTAAACTACTCATACTGAGTGCGCCTGCCGCGGTTTTAGTAATATTGGTAGCTTCACTCTTAAAAGCATCCACAGCAACCTCACTGATATTTGCAGCAGTCAGGGAATAATCTGCTCCGGTACTGATGGTATTGTTCACGCCAACCTGTGTGGTCATGTCATTACCAGCAAGTGTCCCAATATTCTTACCCACGTTAATGTCCAGATTCTCTCCGACATTGATTTGCATGTTCTTGGAATTCAACGTCATGTTTTCGTTGGCAGTAATGGTAATATTGTTTCCGCTGGTATCAATATGGATCATATTTTTGTTGATATCTGTGATCGTAATTCCATGTCCGGAAGGTCCGTCATTGAATTCAACCAGATGCCCGCTTCTGGTGGTAATACTTTTCAGGTGATTGGCATCCTTACCTCCGGCGCCTGTATTCCCATGAAAGATACTCCCCATTACAAACGGCCTGTCAGGATCATTATATCTGAAACCTACCACCACCTGATCTCCAACTTCAGGAATGAAAACGTACCCTCTGTTTTTCGCAAAAGGTTCACTGCTTCCCCCATCAGGAGTCAATACTCTGATCCAGTCGGTAGTAGAATTGTCTTTTTGCCAAAGCATCTGAACTTTAATCCTGCCTGTTTGCGAAGGATCATTGTTGTCGGTTACAATAGCAATCTGAGATTCTGCCTGAGGGGCTTGAATATGCGCCACGGGTAAAACCTCCGTATTTGAAGGAACACCTTTAAAAGTGTTATTATATCTGCCCAGACCATCAATATGATGGCTGATTTCTGTCACTAAAAACTTGCCTACAGAATCCTGGTTAAAAGTTGCTGATCCTATTTTATGGGAAACCTGCACATCAGCAATGCTTCCAATGTTTAAAGCTGTATTGGTGCTCTCTCCGGTAAGATCAGAAAGATTTGAGGCCATTGCCGCTTTATGTTTATCTGCCAGCTGTTCCAGCTGACTCTTATTCTCTACTCTTGGTTTAACCGGCGTATTGACTTTACTGTCGAATACGGTAGTGGATTCCTTAAAGGCATGCTGAGAGAAGTCATTGAGCCCTTTACTCTGGTTAGCAGAGTTGGTAGACAATGTGTTATCTTCCTGAGAGCGGTAAGAATAATAAGAGAAATTCATCGGCTGAATCCTCACAGCCATATTCATGAAATTTAAATTCTGGCCATGTACCAGTGAAACTGTACGCTGGCTGGCTGGCATTCCAAAATGAAGCGCCTTTCCATCGTAAAAGAAAAACTCCCCATATTCTGAACTCAGCCTGTTAATAAAGGCAAAATTGCTTTCTTTAAACTGAGTAATATATTTTAGTTCTTCTTTGTAAGCAGGTTTAATGGCAAACTCCATTTCATTTGCAGGCAGCGTATCTGTAACTTTTTTCACAATCTGATCCAGTTTCATATCGCTGTAAGAGATGAGGTTCCCACCAGTTTCCAGCAAGATTGTCGGAGAAAATCCTTTAATAATCAGGTTGCCTCTCAAGCCATGGCTTTGCGTCAGATTAACTTCGCAAACCACCCCTTTAAAGTCCATATTACCTTTATCAATACTGACGATAAAGCTTTTGCCTACCCACGTTTTCGACTGATCAATTTTAAATCCTCCGGTTTGTTCAATCACATCCTGGTTAATGATGAGCTCAAATTCATGGTGACGGTTAAACGCCTGAGTAATACTCAGTGAGTTAAAATGAACAATTGCTGTATCATCAATATGTATTTCCAGATTTATTTTCTTTTCCATCTTGCAGAAATTAGCTTTTAATTTTATTGGTATTATTTTCCATAACTCAGTTCGAATTTCATTCCCGGCACTAATCCGTTCATAGTTTGTCTTATAAAGTCAAGATGTCTTCTTTTGAGTTCTGTTCCGGTATTCATAATTCCGGGAAAGTCATTCAGGGTATTTTCCCAGGACACGCCCTGTTCCAGATAAGGACCTGGCGTGTAAAGTACTCCACTGCCTGTATGGTCAAACTTGTGATTTATGGGGGATCGGTCAGGGCTGTCGAGACTTAGTTTCCTTGCGTCCCAGCGGATATCCCCTTTCTGGTAGGTATTTGGATTTGTCTTATGAATCGCTGCTGTCCAGTGCGCGCTATTGTCCATGACCCAGTTTACTTCGAAAGAAGTTTTAATAGGTGCAGCCAGATAATTCATGGGCAATGTTGATCCGGGAATAATTTTGATGAGCAGCTTACCTCCCCAGACAGACCGGATCAGTCTTTCTACTTTTCTGTGGAAATCTTTGGTTTCTGTATACGTCCACCTGCTGGTACCCGGAATGTTGTTCCAGTTATATCTCCATCTTTGCACCACTTTAAAATCATTTTTTTCAAGGTCGAACAAGATGGAGAAATAAGGCGTATCTTTTTTGTAGCGTAACATAGATGATAACTAAGAGAACATTAAGCTTTTGGCCAGTCGTTGGTATGCTCAGCATTTCCAAGTTTTAGTTTTCTGGCAGAAATGACAAAACTCAGTGTCATTGGTGTATTGTCATTAACAGCAATTCCCTCATTGTACTGAATGATATACCCATCTTCAAATGAAAGCTCTTTCATCTTGGCATCTTCTTCGCCTTTTTTAAAGACGATCGTGCCCGCTAATGGTTTGTATTGATTATTAACCATGGATTCAATGACTGAAGTATCTTCAGTTGATTCTATTTCAAGGTGAATAGATCCACCATAAACGCCTGAAGACGGACGTCCTTTGGCATCTACATCTCTATTTAAGGAGAAACTGCATTGCAATACATCAAATTCCTTAGCGCCTAGAGTTAGTCTGGTTTTAAAAGCCATAATTGTATGAGTTAAATCGTATTACTAATAGTTTGAATTGATTATCCTATCGCAAAGAACCCGGCAGTCCCGGAATTCAAAAGCTATAGATTATTAAGCTGGCTTAGGCTAGGCTTTCGGCCAGTCGTTAGTATGTTCAGCATTGCCGAGCTTTAACTTACGGGCAGAAATCTGGAACTTCAGGGTCATCGGGTTATCGCCCGTGATATTAATTCCTTCGGTATATTTGACAATATAACCGTCCTCAAAATGAACTTCTTTCATTTTGGCATCTTCTTCTGATTTCTTGATCAGCAGTGTACCCGCTAAAGGTTTATATTGATTGTTGACCATTGATTCGACGATAGAAGTATCTTCAGTCGATTCAATTTCCACGTCGATTGTACCGCCATATACTCCGGAAGAGGGCCTTCCTTTGGCATCTACATCCCGGTTGAGCGAATAGGAACAATGGAGCACATCGTACTCCTTGCCCGAAAAGTTTAATCTTGCTTTGAAAGCCATAACTTTAATTTTTGGGTGAAATATATTTACTAAGTATACACAATACTAACAATAATTTTGCCAACATTACAACTTTCGTTTCTTTATCAGACCCGCCCCCCTTTGATTGCAGATCAGGGAGATATATTTTTTTTATCAGGGATAAAACAGGGGCTGAAATCAAATTAGATATTGTTTCGTGAATGTTGAATTAGGCTACAGTTTGTAGTTAAAGGATACAGTTATGCCCAAAATTTCAGAAAAAACCAAAACATGGCCTTCGCCTGAAAAACAGGTGTTGAAACATAATTAAAAGGACCTTGAGATGAGGTTTCAATAGATAAGAGTAATAAGGTTATACTTATGTTTTCCTACTTGGGTAAATTGAACGATTTAAGGGTTTATCCGGATATTATTTTTTGATCGATAAATGTCCATTACGGTCTTATGATCAGATGCAGTGTAGTTTCTTTCTGAATATTATAATCACTTAAAGTTCTTCCATCTTCCAGTACTTTTCCTGCATAGTATAATGCCTGTTTATCGACAGGGATACCTTCTTTATCTTGTATTTTCTGTTTTATATTATCAATCGTATCTGAAAGTTCAACTTCAAGTGTAATTGTCCTGCCTAATAAAGTATTTACAAAAATTTGCATGGAACGCTGTTTTTTTGTCGAAACTAATGCGTTTTGAATTTTATCGTGAGCCTGTGCCGGATAACCAGTTACATTAAGGCCCAAGGCCAGCAATAGAAAAAGAGAGATGTTTTTTATCATAATTTATTATTTTACTGTGCAATTTAATTTATTTTTTTAATCATAACAACACAAAATACCTCTTTAATAACAAAAATAAATCAATATAACATTTTGTTTATTTCATAAGAATATTTAGTTTAGCTTAAACTAAACTGTTATTATTATGAAAAAGTATTTATCACTATCTTTTCTGGCCCTAATTCTTCTTTATTATACTACAGAGGCTACTGCAGGCAAGCTCCCTGCTGAGCCTTCCAAAACAAATTCTTTGACTAAGGATTCAGTTATTTCTCCGGTAAGCAGCTCATTTGCAGATCTTTTTTTCGCACTAACGATCTCCGGACCAAGTGGAATTGTTTATGGTGGGGGCAGCAACTATACTTACAGTGTGTCCGGCCAGGCAGGGACAGGCTATACCTGGACTATCGGTAATCTTGGAACTATCGTAAGTGGCCAGGGAACCAGTTCAATAGTGGTGCAATACCAACAAATATCAGAAAATACGTTTCCCTTTTATATTACAATTACTGCTGTAAATAATAATACAGGTGAAAAAGGAACATTAATTCAAAAACTATCCGGTTGTAATAGCTGTCCGGTAGATTAAGATTTTAAAGATTTAAGCTATAACAAAGTTTTTCAACTCAATGCCCTTCCTCAATGAAGGGCATTTTTTTTAAACATATGTTTATAGATTTCCCATACTGATCAATAAGAATAAACCGTTTAAAAGACTGCTTAAGACTTACAGTCTTGCGCACCAGAGTATCATTTGAAAATCAAGAATGTGGAGATCTTTGTATAAACAGCCCAACCATATGATCCCTTTTTGAATTTGGCTAAACTATTGTGTAATTTTGTAATAGTAAAAGAGGCTATAGATCAAGGGAATAATCCTGTCGATTCTGTTTACTCAACAACTAACTATAAATAAACAACTTAACAAAACAAAATATGTCATCAGTAGAGACTACTTACGTTCCTTTTAAAGTAAAGGACATTTCACTGGCAGAATGGGGCCGTAAAGAAATTGGATTAGCAGAAGCAGAAATGCCAGGCTTAATGTCTTTGCGTGCTGAATTTGGTCCTTCAAAACCATTAAAAGGTGCACGTATCGCAGGATGTCTGCACATGACTATCCAGACTGCGGTTTTAATTGAAACTTTAGTTGAACTTGGAGCAGAAGTGACCTGGTCATCCTGCAATATCTTCTCTACACAAGACCACGCTGCTGCTGCTATTGCTGCTGCCGGAATCCAGGTTTATGCTTGGAAAGGCTTGAATGAAGCAGATTTCGACTGGTGTATTGAGCAAACTTTACACTTCGGTCCGGAGCAACAGCCCTTAAATATGATCTTAGACGATGGTGGTGACTTAACCAACATGGTTTTCGATAAATTCCCTGAGCTGATCGCTGCAATCAAAGGATTATCAGAAGAAACTACTACTGGTGTTCACCGTTTATACGAACGTATGAAAAACGGAACTTTGCATTTACCAGCTATCAATGTAAATGACTCAGTTACTAAATCTAAATTTGACAACAAATACGGTTGCCGTGAGTCATTGGTAGATGCGATCCGTCGTGCTACTGATGTTATGCTTGCTGGTAAAGTTGCTGTAGTTGCAGGTTACGGTGATGTAGGTAAAGGTTCTGCTGAATCTTTAAGCTCACAAGGTGTTCGTGTTATCGTTTCTGAAATTGATCCTATCTGTGCATTACAAGCTGCAATGGAAGGTTATGAAGTGAAGAAATTCGCTACAGCAGTTAAAGAAGCTGATATCGTAGTGACAACTACTGGTAACTGTAATATCGTTCGTCCTGAGCATTTCAGAGTAATGAAAGATAAAGTGATCGTTTGTAATATTGGTCACTTTGACAATGAAATCGACGTAGCCTGGTTAAACTCTAACTATGGCGATACTAAAATAGAGATCAAACCACAGGTTGATAAATATACTATTGATGGTAAAGACGTTATTTTATTAGCTGAAGGCCGTTTAGTAAACTTAGGATGTGCTACCGGACACCCAAGTTTCGTAATGTCTGCATCTTTCACTAACCAGACTTTAGCACAGTTAGAGCTTTGGACTAACCCAGGAAAATATGAGAACAAAGTATATGTTCTTCCTAAATCACTGGATGAGAAAGTAGCACGCTTACACTTAGCTAAAATCGGTGTTGAATTAGACGTATTAGATCAACAACAAGCTGATTATATCGGTGTACCAGTTGAAGGTCCTTTCAAACCGGAAGCTTACAGATACTAGTCTGTTTAAAGATAATCAAAGAGGGATGTGCCGGAGTGCAATGCACGAAGAGGACATCCCTCTTTTTTATTAAACAGTTATTTAACCCCTTCAAATTCGTCTGCTATACTCTCAGACAAATCATACATCAGCCACTGTTTGCTCGTTACCTCAGTACTCTTGCTCTTTAGCAACTTGATAAAATCAGCCACACCTAAAGGCTCGTTTCCATTTCCATGAATCAAAACGATACTGCCGGCAGCGGGCTTCTGCCCTTTCGCCAGCCAGGCATCACTACCTATCGGAATAATCCCATAAGCTAAAACTTTATCTACCACCCGCTGGTCAGAAACCAATCCCGGAAACCTGAAAAATACAGAGGGAACTAAGCCATGCTGCAACATCGCCAGTTCAGTACCCAATATTTCAAAATTCATATCCGTACCCGGTTCTAACAAAAAATTAGTTTTTAATGGCGCAGTCGGGCTCACATGGTGATTAAAAGAATGGTCAATCCAGGTAATCTCAATTTCTTTTTTTGCGACCAGTTCTTTCAGCCAGTTCAAATCATCAGTATGCGTCAACATCCAGCGCCCGGTTATAGAAAGTGCTACAGGCACAGGCTGCTCAATTTTTGCAAACTCCTTAATCAATGAAGTAAAAATAATCCGGTCCAGCGGTTTATGTGAAGGACAAAGATCTATAGTCAGTGTTATTCCTTTATCCTTAGGGAAACCATGGGTCACTCCTGCGTCCTGTAAGGCAAGCGCCTGTTTTGCGGCAGCATCGTAAGCTTTGAAATAAGGGGCCTGCTGAAAATAAGCTTTTGCACTTTTCCAGTCCATCGGACGGACAATAGCATTAGCAGTCAATGCCGTCGCTAAAGTTTGTGGGTTTACAGTCAGATAAACCACTTTACCGGCTTTTTCCATTTTACGGATCACCAAAAGTTCTGTCCCCTGTACCTTTACTAACCCATTATAAACGGTATAATTTTTAATCGCCTCTTGTGCAGCACAGACATTTGCCCCAATAATTAAAAAACAACAAATAATTACACAGAACGTTAACCTGTTTACAATAATATTATACCTGTTCATGTTTAATGGTTTATCTTTGTACATGGCAAAACTATCAGTAAATATCAATAAAATAGCCACGTTACGCAACAGTCGCGGGGGAAACAATCCAGATCTGGTTAAGGTAGCACTTGACTGTGAACGTTTTGGTGCGGAAGGAATCACTGTACATCCAAGACCTGATGAACGTCATATCCGTTATCAGGATGTATTCGATCTTAAAACAGCCATTTCAACAGAATTCAATATAGAAGGTAACTGCAAAGAACAAAAATTCATTGATCTTGTACTGGCCAATAAGCCTGCGCAAGTCACATTGGTACCAGATACTGAAGGACAGATCACTTCCAATCATGGATGGGATACGATTAAACATCAGGCCTATCTTAAAGAAATGGTCCAGCTATTTCAAAAAGAAGGTATCAGGGTTTCTATTTTCACAGATCCGGTAAGAGAAATTATCGAAGCTGCACAAACTACAGGAACTGACCGGATAGAACTTTATACAGAATATTATGCAGCTAATTATGCAAAAGATCCTGTCAAAGCAATCAGTCCTTATACACAAGCCGCACATACAGCAAATAAGCTTGGTTTAGGGATCAATGCCGGACATGATCTTGACTTGCAGAACCTGAAATATTTTGCAGATAACATTCCTAATTTACTGGAAGTTTCTATCGGCCATGCCTTAATCAGCGATTCCTTGTATTTAGGTCTGGAAAACACAATTCAGCTCTATTTGAAACAATTGTAGAATATATTTAGATCGGCCCATTCCATTGGAATGGAACTGAATTTTTAATACCTTTGCGCAAATTTATTGTTAACCGTCATGAGTTTAAACATCCATTACAAAGAAGACTTTAAAAACCGTCATATCGCTCCAAATGCGGAGGATACTGAGGCTATGTTAAGCACCCTTGGTCTGACTTCTATTGAAGAACTGATTGAACAAACTGTTCCTCAAAAAATCAGACTGAAAAAACCACTTAATTTACCTGTTGCTAAGTCTGAGAAAGAATATTTGGAAAGCCTTAGACAAACGGCTTCACTGAATAAAGTTTTCAAATCTTATATCGGACAAGGATATTATGACACCACTACTCCAGGAGTAATTCTGAGAAATGTGATGGAAAATCCAGGATGGTATACACAATATACTCCATACCAGGCTGAAATTGCACAAGGCCGTTTACAGGCTTTGCTGAACTTCCAGACTATGGTGATTGACCTTACGGGTATGGAAATTGCAAATGCTTCTCTTTTAGATGAAGGCACTGCAGCTGCTGAAGCGATGTTTATGCAATTCAGTTTGCGTAAAAATACACAGGCAAATAAGTTTTTCGTTTCGGAATTGTTATTCCCTCAAACTATAGACATTTTAAAAACCCGTGCAAATCCATTCGGAATTGAACTGGTAATTGGTGATCACCAGGCATTTGAAGCAACTGAAGAATTCTTTGGTGCAATTGTTCAATATCCTGCCGGAAACGGTGAAGTGTTCAACTATACTTCGTTCGCTGAAAAAGCACATGCTAAAAATGTTAAATTAACAGTAGTAGCTGACATTTTAAGCTTAACCTTATTAACTCCTCCGGGAGAATGGGGAGCTGATATCGTTGTAGGTACTACACAACGTTTTGGTGTACCAATGGGCTTTGGTGGTCCGCACGCAGCATTTTTCGCTACTAAGGATGAATATAAACGTTCTATCCCAGGAAGGATTATCGGTGTAACTATTGACAGCCACAACAATTACGCTTTACGTATGGCGCTGCAAACAAGAGAGCAGCATATCCGCAGGGATAAAGCAACTTCGAACATCTGTACTGCACAGGCTTTATTAGCTATTATGGCTAGTTTCTATGCGGTATACCATGGCCCGAAAGGTCTTAAATTAATTGCAGAAAGAACACACGGTTTGGCTGTTGCGCTTTCACAATCAATTGAGCAAATCGGTTATCAACAATTAAATAAAGTTTTCTTCGACACCATCCGTGTTGATTTAGGTGATTTGAAAGATTCAATCCATAGAGAATGTATCGATAATGAAATCAACCTGAACTATATCGGTACTGTAGCTACGATCGCATTGGATGAGACTACTTCTATCGAAGACATCAAACTGCTGAATAAAATATTTTCTAAAGTAAAAGCGATCTCTGCGGACAGCGTTGAACTTGCTGAAGAAAAAAATATTCAAACTGTAATCCCTGCTGAATTACAACGTACTTCGGCTTACCTGACACATCCGGTATTTAATCTGCACCATTCAGAGCATGAAATGTTGCGTTATATCAAATCACTGGAAGCAAAAGATCTTTCTCTTTGTCATTCTATGATTGCTTTAGGTTCATGTACGATGAAATTAAATGCAACGACAGAAATGATCCCGGTTACCTGGGCAGAGTTTGGCCGTGTTCACCCTTTTGCTCCGGCAGATCAGGTGGCTGGTTATTACACTGTATTCAATGAGATTGACCGCTGGTTGAGCGAAATTACTGGTTTTGCAGCCATGAGTTTACAGCCAAACGCTGGTGCCCAGGGAGAATATGCAGGCTTAATGGTGATCAGAGCTTATCACCAGGACCGTGGTGATCATCAGCGTAACATCGCTTTAATCCCTTCTTCTGCACATGGTACTAATCCTGCATCAGCAGCGATGGCCGGAATGAAGATTGTGATTGTTAAATGTGATGCAAACGGTAATATTGATGTAGCTGATCTGAAAGCAAAAGCTGAAGAGCATAAAGCGAATTTATCTTGTTTCATGGTTACTTATCCATCTACACATGGTGTATTTGAAGAAAGTATCATTGAAATTTGTGAAGTTATCCACGCCAATGGCGGACAGGTTTATATGGATGGTGCAAATATGAATGCTCAGGTTGGTTTAACCAGCCCTGCAAACATTGGTGCTGACGTATGTCACCTGAACTTGCATAAAACATTCTGTATCCCTCACGGTGGTGGTGGTCCTGGTATGGGCCCGATCGGTGTTGCTGCACATTTGGTGAAATATTTACCGGGTCACGCTGTTGTAAACATCAACAATGAGAAATCAATTCACGCGGTATCTTCTGCACCATGGGGTTCTGCCTCTATCCTGATCATCTCTCATGCTTATATTGCAATGATGGGTGGCGAGGGATTAAAAAATGCGACTGAATATGCCATCTTAAATGCGAATTATATGAAAGCGCGTTTAGAGAAACATTATCCAGTACTTTATTCTGGAAGTAAAGGACGTTGTGCACATGAAATGATCCTGGATTGCCGCGGGTTCAAAAACTTTGGTATCGAGGTCGTTGATATTGCGAAAAGATTAATGGATTATGGCTTCCACGCCCCAACAGTTTCTTTCCCGGTTGCCGGAACGCTTATGGTTGAACCAACCGAAAGTGAACCTAAACATGAGCTTGACCGTTTCTGTGATGCTTTAATTGCGATCAGAAATGAAATTACCCAGGTGGAGAACGGTACGTTGGATAAATTAGATAATCCATTGAAAAATGCACCGCATACTGCAGCTAAAGTTACAGGGGACGAATGGTCACATAGCTACAGCAGACAAACTGCAGCATTCCCATTACCTTATGTAGCTGAACATAAATTCTGGCCTTCGGTTGGAAGAGTTAACGATTCATTTGGAGACAGGTCATTAGTTTGTGCTTGTCCGCCAATAGAAAGTTATATGGAAGAAGAAGTTAGTTTATAAACCAATTTCACCTTCCTTTGATAAGCAGCAGGATCATTTTTTTAAGATGATCCTGCTTTTTTGAAATATATAAATCCTCAAGGATTTACTTTACGTTTCTATTTTATATCTTTATATTAATCCTGGTGATCTTTCTATAAACTATTAAGCTGATGAATACTAAAATTAACCTGTTGGTAATTGACGATGATGACATTAACATTTTCATTATTAAGAAAATTGTAGAAAAAACAGGCTTTGAGGCTAAAATGGTTGCCAAGACAAACGGATCAATGGCGATTGAATACCTGCAGGAATTAATAGCGAACAATGAGGTCCTTCCGCATCTGATCCTGATTGACATCAATATGCCGGTACTCAATGGCTGGGAGTTTTTAGATGCCTATGAGAAACTAGGGATACAAACAGAGATAGACATGTATATGCTCTCTTCTTCAGTTTATGAGAATGATATTGAAAAAGCCAAAACCTATAAAACAGTAAAAGGGTTTATTTCTAAACCCCTTTCTATTGAACGTCTTATTGAACTCTTTGAAGGCAAAAATACGCAGGCTATATAACTTTAAACTGACCTTCTTCACCGAGTTCTATAAAGCCGGTCGCTTTGCTTTTACCATGATAAAAAAGACAGTTCCAGTGTTCGGTAACAGCGGTACGCCCAAATTCTTCTCTTAATTCCATGGACTTGCGGCCATCATAGTCGTATTTGGCAATAAATTTCTTGTACAGTTCTTCTGGCTCTGGTAAAACATCGCCACCAAAAAATACTTTATTTTCTTCATCTTCTAATAACCAGGCCTGGTGAAAAGGGGTGTGCCCGCCCGTGAGGATGTGTTTGATACCCGGAATTAAATCACCTGTTTCGTCTACGAAAACCAGCGTTGCATTCCGCTGCAGGAAATCAAAGATCTCGGTTCTGTAAGAGGAAGAAGCATTGGTAAAGGCACCCTCCCATTCTCCACGCTGGATCACATAGGTCGCATTTGGAAAACTAAGTTCCATTCCATTGTTTTCTTTATGCACCATACCACCAGCATGATCAAAATGCAGATGTGACATTAAAACATAATCCACATCTTCAGGATTAAAGCCTGCTTTGCGGATATTTTCATGTAAAATCAGCGCTCCATCACTGTTACTATAGCCTAATCCGGTATCCAGTACCAATAATTTATCTCCAAATTTAACAAGGAAGGGATTAACGTGAATAAATAGAGATCCGGGTCTGTCTTTAGGGCTATCTGTCTGAGGATTAAAAGGGACGAACTTTTTGTCGGCTGCTACAGAATAAGAACCTTCATATAAAGTGAAAACTTGCAATGGCGTAGGTGTTAGTCAAAAGAATAATTAATGATATATTTACAATCTGTTACAAAGATATGGAACCTGTATGAAATACCTTCATGCTAACGTCATTACCGCTTAAACAGCGCTTTGCAAAAAACACAAAACTAAAACTAAATGAAGAAAAGATGGGTGCAGGCCGTAAAGGGTAAAGTAGAAATAACAGATTCGCTTGCACAGCAATTAAATATAGATATAAGTTTAGCTGAAATATTAGTACAACGGGATATCACCTCTTTTCAGGAAGCTAAAGACTTCTTCAGACCGCAGCTTACCCAACTACATGATCCTTTTTTAATGAAGGATATGGATAAAGCAATCGCCAGGATTGATCTTGCACTGGCTGCAGGAGAAAAGATCATGATTTATGGAGATTATGATGTGGACGGAACAACCTCGGTAGCACTTGCTTATAGTTTTTTCAGCCAGTTTACTTCGGCTATTGAATATTATATCCCTGACCGTCATAAAGAAGGATACGGGATTTCTACCGCAGGGATTGATCATGCAAAAGCGCAGGGAATTACACTGATTATTGCCCTGGATTGCGGAATTAAATCAAATGATAAGATCGGCTATGCCAATACGCTTGGTATAGATTTCATCATTTGTGACCACCATTTACCAGGCGATGAATTACCGGCAGCAGTTGCTATTCTTGATCCTAAAAGATTGGATTGCCCTTATCCGTTTAAAGAACTTGCAGGCTGCGGAATTGGTTTTAAACTGGCTCAGGCTTATTGCCTGACACATCATCTGCCGGCAGAAAATTACGAAAGATACCTTGATCTGGTGATGGTTTCTATTGCTGCGGACATTGTGCCAATCAATGACGAAAACCGTACCCTTGCTTATTATGGGCTGATCAAATTAAATACAAACCCTTGTACTGGGTTGAAAGCTTTAATGGATAGCTGTGGTAAAAACAAAGATTTTACCATTACTGATGTGGTATTCACTTTAGCACCGCGGATTAATGCCGCAGGACGAATGGATCATGGTAACCAGGCTGTTAAAATGTTATTGTGTACAGCAGATACCCTGGCAGCAGAACAAAGTCTTTTCATTAACCTGCAGAATACAGACCGGAAAACAACAGACCAGCATATTACCGCAGAGGCCTTAGCGCTGATTGATGAATCTGAAATCCTGATCAATAAAAAAACAACAGTAGTTTACAACGACCAATGGAATAAGGGAGTGATCGGTATTGTCGCTTCCCGGCTGACGGAAAAATATTACAGGCCAACTATCGTTCTAACCCTGTCAAATGGGATGCTGACCGGATCGGCACGTTCAGTACCTGGTTATGATCTGTATGAAGCACTTTTAAGTTGCGCTGATTTACTGGAACAATTTGGCGGTCATAAGTTTGCAGCCGGTATGACAATCAAGCCCGAAAACATCGAAGCCTTTGCAGAAAGGTTTGAAACTGTCGTTGCTGCTACTATCACAGAAAATTTACTTTGTCCTGAAATTTTGATTGACAATGAAATTTCACTGGCTCAGATTGATGGCAAATTTCAACGCATACTCGCTCAGATGGCCCCTTTTGGCCCGGTTAACCCGGCCCCGGTATTTGTGAGCCATGATGTATTTTATGTGGGAAGACCTTATATTGTAGGGGCAAAACATTTAAAGTTGAGTATTAAACAACAAAATTCCAGTATTTTTGAAACCATTGGATTCGGACTGGCAGAATTTGAACAACTATTAAAACCCGATCAACCTTTCTCTGTTTGTTATACGATAGAAGAAAATGTGTGGAAAGAGCAGAAGCGTCTGCAATTGAATATTAAAGCAATAGAGATAAATAACCAATCATATAAATGATATTAAGAGCTGATAATCTTATAAAAAAATACAAACAGCGGACTGTCGTTAATGACGTTTCGTTTAGTGTGAGTCAGGGGGAAATTGTAGGATTACTCGGCCCTAACGGAGCGGGAAAGACGACTTCCTTTTATATGATTGTAGGACTGATCAAACCTAATGAAGGTAATATCTTTCTGGATGATGAAGACATTACCAAGGATGCGATGTACCGCAGGGCGCAGAAAGGTATTGGTTATTTAGCACAGGAAGCATCAGTTTTCAGAAAGCTGTCTGTAGAAGATAACATCTTGTCGATTCTGGAAATGACAACCATGACCAGGGTAGAGCGCCAGGAAAAACTGGAAGAGTTAATTGACGAATTCAGTTTGCATAAAGTAAGAAGAAACCGTGGTGACCTTTTATCAGGAGGGGAACGCCGCAGGACAGAGATTGCAAGAGCACTTGCTGCAAGTCCTAATTTCATTTTACTGGATGAACCATTTGCAGGAGTAGACCCCATTGCTGTAGAGGAGATCCAGACAATTGTAGCCAAACTCAGAAATAAAAACATCGGCATCCTGATTACCGACCACAACGTTCAGGAAACACTTTCCATTACGGACCGGGCCTATTTGCTATTTGAAGGTAAAATACTGGAGTCTGGCACTCCCGAAATACTTGCCGCCAATGAAATGGTAAGAAAGGTCTACCTGGGTTCCAATTTTGTACTTCGCAGTAAAAACTTATAAGGTATCGTATGGCAATTGTAAATTCTATTTTCACCTGGTATATGAAAAAGCGTGTCCACCAGATTGAGCTTTTCATGAAATATCCGATAGATGTCCAGGAGGAATGGTTTCATACCCTGATTTCCTGTGCAGAGAACACAGAATGGGGAAAGAAATATGATTATAAGTCTATTGAGACCCCAGATCAGTTTAAGCAGCGTATTCCGCTGCAGAATTATGATTCTCTAAAACCTTATATCGAACGGATGCTGCAGGGGGAACAAAATATTCTCTGGCCTTCAGAGATTAAGTGGTTCGCCAAATCATCCGGAACAACCAGTGACAGAAGTAAATTTATCCCAGTCTCTCCTGAGGCTTTAGAGGAATGCCATTTTAAGGGTGGGAAAGATATGATCTCCATCTTCTGCAATAACAAACCCTCCAACCAGATCCTGACCGGAAAAGCGCTTGTATTAGGTGGCAGCCATCAAATTAATCAGTTAAATGAAGACTCTTTTTATGGCGATCTTTCTGCTGTACTGATCAAAAATCTGCCAATGTGGGCGGAATATTACCGTACACCGGATATTTCAATCGCTTTGATGGATGATTACGAGCAAAAAATGGACCGCATGGCAGAAGCCACCATTAAAGAGAACGTAACCAATATTTCTGGTGTACCTACCTGGACAATTGTGCTGGCAAAAAAAGTACTGGAAATTACGGGCAAGAAGAATTTACTGGAAGTATGGCCAAACCTGGAACTTTATTTTCATGGGGCGGTAAATTTCAGTCCTTACAGGGAACAGTTTAAAGAATTGATCCCAAGAGCTGATATGTATTACCTGGAAACCTATAATGCCTCTGAAGGCTTCTTTGGCATACAGGATCAGGTAAATTCTGAAGAGATGTTGCTCATGCTGGATTATGGCATTTACTATGAGTTTTTACCTTTAGAGCAGCTTTGTGATGATAACCCGGTTACCTTAAATCTTGGAGAGGTAGAATTAAATAGAAATTATGCAATTATTATTTCTACCAATGCTGGTTTATGGCGCTATGTAATTGGAGATACGGTTCAATTTACTTCTTTATCCCCTTTCAGGATCAAAATTACAGGCCGAACTAAACATTTTATTAATGCTTTTGGAGAAGAAGTAATTATTGACAATGCCGAACAGGCCATCAGTAAAGCGTGCAGAGAAACTGGCGCAGCTTTTAAAGATTATACTGCCTGTCCTATTTATTTTAAAGGGAATGATGCTGGAGGACATGAATGGATCATAGAATTTGACCAGCAGCCTGATGATTTTGAGAAATTCGTGGACGTGCTGGATCAGACACTGCGGGAAATCAATTCTGACTATGATGCTAAACGTTTCAATAATATGGCGCTTTGCAGGCCTAAAGTCCACAATGCACCAAAAGATACTTTTTATAACTGGCTGAAATCAAAAGGCAAATTAGGCGGACAGCACAAAGTGCCCCGGCTGGCTAATGAAAGAAAGTATGTGGATGAGATTTTACCCCTGTTAAACCGTTAAGGAAAGGCTGAATTCTCACCTGTGCTAAATTTTGAACAGCTTACAGCAAAGAACGATAAGTGTAAAACTTACTTCTCCATGTAAAGTGCTGGTTAAAAGCAGCAGCGTGTAAAGAAGGAAATGAAGGCTTAGTCGCAATAATTTTAAAGCCTTTTTTCTCCTGCCTTTCAGTCCAGGTATAAGAACAACATGAATTTCATGCTCTTCTTATACCTGTGAATAAAGAAACTTAATAAATCCCAGGCAAAGTCTAATTATACTCATAATTTATAAGGATGAATAATATTCACAAATAAACATACACGGACCGGTCATTGTAATTCTTTTAATATTGTAGTTAATCAGCATCGTTTCATAAAAAGAACAATTTATACAACAATCAAACCAGTTTTTTGTTTAATGCATAATATTATTCCCGGGATTTCTTTTTATACCGGGTAAAAAGGGGCTAAAACGTGCCCTATCAACTCACTATGCATGCCTTGAATTAAATCAATGATAAATAATCAAATGCCGGATAATCTTATTCCCAATAATGACGAGAGCAGATTAAAAAAACTATACCAATATGAAATTCTGGACACCCATTTTGAAACGGATTTTGATACGATTGCTTTAATGGCGGCCGAAATATTCGGAACGAAGAAGGCTTTTGTAACTTTTGTTGATAAAGGGCATGTTTTCGTTAAAGCAAGTAGCAGCAGGATTGAGGTTGATCATATTTCCAGAGCTTATGGTCTTTGCTCGCTGAGTATTATGGAGGATGACCTGACTATTTTTCACGACACTCATCAATTTCCTGAACTGATGAAAAACCCTTATATCGCAAGGCCAGGGGGCGTAAGATTTTATGCAGCTGCACAGATCAGAACTGCGGATGGATTTGCACTGGGTACGGTCTGTGTCCTGGATGCTGAACCCCGGACTACAGTAACCGACCATCAATCCAGAATGCTATTGTTACTTTCCAGGATGGTGATGGAGAAGCTGGAGACCAGGATGGTGAACAGAAAAATTGTGAGAGCTTATGATGACCGGCTGCATCGTCTGGCTCATGATATGAAAAACCCTATCACTTCAATTTCTCTGTACGCCCAACTGTTGGGCAGCCGTGAAATGACAAGTGAAAAGGTATTTACTATGGCCGCCAAAATTGAGAATTCTTCTAAAGGCGTAGAGAAAAAGCTTAACAACCTGCTGACAGACGCCAGAAATGAAAATTCACTGGTTGAATTAGTTCATGAACCTGTGATGATTACCGGCCTGCTGTTACAGTTGCAACAGTCTTTTGAACTTTCACTGGCTGCGAAAAATCAAACTTTAATCATTAACAATGACCTGTCTGCTTTAATTTATGCGGATCGGGAACGTATAGTGGATGTATTGGATAATTTGCTGAGTAATGCCATGAAGTACTCTTATGAAGGAGCTACCATTGTTATCAATACTTCGATGATGGAGGAGGAGCTGATTATTGAGTTCAAGGATCAAGGCCTGGGCCTGAGTGAGGACGATATGAAAAAGCTATTTACGAAATTCGCGAAATTAAGTGCCATTCCTACAGCACATGAAAAATCCTATGGCTTAGGTTTATTTATTGTAAAAATGCTTGTGGAAAGCCATAAAGGTAAAGTATGGGCAGAAAGTGAAGGTAAAAACTTTGGAAGCTCTTTCTTTATCTCTCTGCCCACTTATAAACAAGGATAGGTAATTATAGGATTCCTGCCATGTAAGGATCAGAAACGGACTCTTCACCGGTTTCTACATGCCCTGCATACTGTCTGCTATAAGCTTCATCTGCGGTTACAATGGTAAAATCATACCAACCGGAGTGCTTTCCAAGATTCAATACGACTTGTTCCTTACTTTTAGGTTTCAATTGGACTTTCTGGGAATTACCTGCATATACACCTGGTTTGATTTCCAGTGTTAAAGCTGCTGCTCCTGTATTTTCCAATAGTATACTAACATTTCCACTGAGTTTTTCTTTCAGTAACCCCGATTTTTCATAGGTACACTTTATGGTAAGCTCAGGATCATTTTTACTGCCTTTGAAATGTCTGAAAAATCCATTAGGCCCTCTAACCAGCAGGTTATAATTTTCAGTTTTAAATTTACTCAACTGAAGCTGGTGCGTTACCTGATCTCCTGCATTCACCGCATAATCCCAGTTTTTACCATTGATACCACTATATGGATTTAAAGAAGTCACACTAAATGCAGAACCAACTGGCTCCAGCAATTGTCCAAATCCGGTTTTACCAGATTCAAATTTTAATTCTACTGCCGTTTTATCTGCATTCAGATTAGCTTCTGCGAATAACTGGTAGGGTAAAGCACAAGCTTTTCTTGTTCCTTTTTCTTGTACAGGCATAGCTGCGGGCGACGCGGAAGAAAATGGCGCATTGGCATTAATTGCCGCAATTTCTGCTGCTGTTAGTGCATCAGGGGTAACCTGTGCTGGTTTATTCTTCGCATTTTGAATACTGGTTACGACCTCATTCTTTTGCAATGCTTTAGGGTTAACTATTTTCTCCCCGTTATAAGGTCTGAAAACTGAGGTTAAGTCTCCGCAAACGGCCCTTCTCCAATCGCTTATATTATTATTTTTGATCTTCTTACCTATCTTTTTACTTAGAAATTTCTCCAGGAATTGTTGTGAAGAGGTATGGTCAAATACTTGTGAATTCACATATCCTCCTTTACTCCATGGTGAAGCGATCAGCATCGGTACGCGGTATCCTAAACCTAGCGGACTTCCCGTTTTAGCTTCCCATTCTACGTCAATATTCATTTTTGAAGAGACTTTTCCTGTTTCCGGGTCATTAGGGTTTGGCGCTACAAATGGTGGGATATGGTCGAAATACCCATCATTCTCATCATAAGTCAAAACAAAGATGGTCTTTTTCCAGATTTCAGGGTTTTTGGTCAGAATGTCAATGGCCTCGGATACATACCATGTCCCATATAAGGGAGAACTGGTATGGTCTGAGAAGCGCTGAGGGGCAACTAACCAGGAAACAGCAGGTAATTTACCCTGATCTACATCTGCTCTGAACTGATGGAAAATATCATTTTTAGGGATATCCACTGTTTCTTTTTTCCCCTGATCATCGGTATAGGTGAAGGGTTCTAGTTCCAGATAATCTCCTGGCATATTGATATTGGTCGCAAATGCTTTGTCTATCAGGTTTCTTTCCTTCTGGCTTAGTTTATTGTATTTTGCAGTGACTTGTTCTGCAGTTAAAATTTCTTTTTTATTAGTCTGGTCACCGTGTTTACGGAAGTAGGCAGAAAGTTTAACGTTATATCTTTTCACATATTCCAAGGCGTTATCTCCATAATTATCCACCCAATCACCAACTCTTTTATCTTGTAAATTTACCGTCCAGAGTTCGTTTTGATAAACCTTCCAGGATATGCCATTGTCTTCCAGTAGTTCCGGAAAAGTATCCCAGTCTACAAAAGTACCAGAATGAGATTCAGCCTGTGAGTTATTGACTGCTGCTACAGCTTTTCCATTTTGCTCCGCACGGATTGTACCTGACCAGAAGAATAACCTGTTTGGTGTAGTCCCGGTCAGTGAGGAACAAAAGCTGTGGTCACAAATGGTAAAGGCGTCTGCTAAAGCGTAATAAAAAGGAACATCACTACGCTCGTAATGCCCTAAGGTCATCAGGGTTTTTACCGGGACCCATTTATCATATTTCCCTTTATTACGGGCTGCAACCTGGTCATTCCAGGAATGGGGCAACCCACCCTGCCAGGTAATTTTAGTTTTGTTAATATCTATGTGGAAAGGTGCAAAAGTATTTCCAGAAGCATCTTGTTGCAGCCATACTTTATTTTTATTGGGCAGAATTGCTGCACGGGGATCATTGAATCCACGTACTCCACTCAGCTTACCAAACATATGATCAAAAGAACGATTTTCCTGCATCAGGAAAACCACGTGTTCTGCGTCATAAAAAGTAGTTCCGGGATCAGCTTCAATTGCCATTGCCTTTTGTATAGACATGGGAATTACGTTTGCTAAACCGGCAGCACCAGAAAACATTGCTGCTTTCTTCAAAAAGTCTCTTCTTGAATTCATTTTGTTAATCAAATTATGTGTGTTAATCTAATGGAGCACATTTTAGTTATCAAATTATAAGATATATTTATAATTAATGCGCTGTAACAAAGATATTGCTCACATAATTCTTTAGTGTAAAGCCTTTGTTAAACAATAGAAACCGGTTTAGTTATTCGATCCTGAATTGATTTTATAAATTTTTATAGTATGTCACGCACTAAAATAAAATGGCTTTCCCTGATCAGGAAAAGCCATTTTATTTTAAACTTCAGCAGGTCGTTTAAGTTCCAGCGTATTGTTTAAATTCCGATCGTTAACTTCCGGAGCATTGTTAAACACCGGAGTATTATTTAAACTTCAGCCAAATACTTATGGACAAAGCTGATCGCCATAGAGCCTTCTCCCACAGCTGAGGCTACCCTGTTCATGGCACCAGAACGGACATCGCCTGCGGCAAAAATGCCTGCACAACTGGTTTCCAGTAAAAAAGGATCCCTTTTCAACTTCCATGTTTTAGTAAAACTCTCATAATTTCTCAATTCACGGCCAGTTTCAATGAAACCTTTTTCATCTTTCAGTATATCCAGTTTCAGCCAGTCTGTGTAGGGTTTAGCACCTATAAAAATATAAAGTGCAGCAGCTTCTTCTTCTCTGGTTTCTTTTGTTTTAACGTTAATCAGTACCAATTTCTCTAAACACTTATCTCCTTTCGCTTCAATCACTTCGGTATTCCCTAAAGTATGCACATTCGGTGTATGTCCAATCTGATCAATCAGGTAAGAGGACATAGTCGATGTCAAATCATCTTTACGGATAACAATGTTGACACTGCAGGCAAATTTTGATAAATACATTGCCGCCTGCCCAGCAGAGTTACCTCCGCCAATGATATAAACATTTTTGTCTCTGCAAGCACTGGCTTCTGTAGTGGCAGCACCATAATAAATACCAGCACCAGTCAGATCAGAAACACCTTTTACTTCCAGCTTCCGGTAATCCACGCCTGTGGTGATGATCACAGAGCGGCTGATAATCTCAGGCCCGTCTTCCAGGATAATGGTTTTATAACCATCTTTTTGTTTAATATCGCTCACCGATTGCGGAGATAAGAATCCGGCGCCTAAACGTACAGCCTGGCTGATTGCTCTCCTGGTCAGATCTGCTCCGCTCAATCCAGCCGGGAAGCCTAAATAGTTTTCTATTCTTGAACTTGTTCCTGCCTGTCCTCCGGGAGCTTTACGTTCGATCATCAGTGTTTTTAATCCTTCGGAAGCCCCATAAACTGCCGCAGCTAAACCTGCCGGGCCCGCACCAATAATCACCACATCATACATGTCATGGATTATTTCCGGGTTCTTGCCTATTTTTGCTGCAATTTCCTTAATAGATGGTTTAGTTAAAAATGTCCCATCATCCATTAAAACCATGGGCAGATCATCATTTGTTAGCTTATTGAGTGTCAATAGACTGGTCGCATCAGGATTGGTCTGGACATCCAGCCATCGATATGGGATCAAATTGCTGGCTAAGTAATCTTTGACGACATGCGATAACGGGGAGAATTGAAAACCGACCACTCTGATCCCTTTAAATTCAGGCGTATAATCACCTTGCCAGTCATCCAGCAGGTCATTGATCACAGGATAGAGTTTATCCTCTGGCGGGTCCCATGGTTTAATCAGATAATAATCAAGCTTCACCTCATTGATAGCTTTAATTGCAGCTTCAGTATCAGAATAAGCAGTCAGCAAAACACGCTTTGCTTCGGGATAAATCAGCATTGCTTTCTCCAGAAAAGCTACACCTTCCATTTCAGGCATCCGCTGGTCGCATAAAAATAAAGCAACCACATCAGCACTGTTTTTAAGATCGATCAGCATATCCAGTGCTTCCTGAGCAGACGTAGTACTTAATATTTTATATTCTTTACTGTATTTTATTTTCAGGTCACGGCTGATTGCGCGCAAAACCTGTGGGTCATCATCTATAGAAAAAATTATAGGAAGGTTCATCTTTTATACTAATTTAAAATTCGTTTAAACAGCTTATCAAGCCATTAGTTTTCCAGCGGAAAACATACCGTAAATTCCGTTCGGCCCGGTACAGATTTAACCTTAACATTACCATTGTGCTGATGAATGATTCTTTGAACCACTTCCAGCCCCATTCCTGTGCCTTTACCCATGGGTTTAGTTGTGAAAAAAGGATCAAATATACTTGTGAGAACATCGGCAGGGATGCCTGGGCCATCATCAATAATAAAGACATTGACAAATTCTCTGTCCTGCTCTGTTTTCAGGATTAAAGTACCTTTCTGGTTTGGTTCCATAGCATCAATTGCATTGTCAATCAGGTTTGTCCAGACCTGGTTTAATTCACCAATTATCCCTTTGACCTGCGGAAGCGTTTCATCATACTCTTCCAACACTGTAATATTCCCTTTCTTGATTTTGTGACCTAACATGGTCAGTGTATTGCGGATACCAATATGGATATCTGCGTATTCTTTATCCATTCCCCTGTCCATATGGGTGAATGTTTTAACTGAATTAACCAGATCAGCTATTCTTTTAGAAGATTCCTGAATATCTTCGACCATCCGCTCTGTAACCAGCAGATTACTGATCCAGTTAAAAACCGGAGAAAGATGTTCCGCAACAGGTGCTGCACAGGCTTCCAGGTCGGCTATATTGAAGTTAAAATCAACAAAACTTTCTGCAATGGCATAACCGTTCTCTACGTTTTTTGCTTCAAACCAGTCTGCAATTTCATCTTCCAGTTTTACACGCTGTTTTAAAGTTAAAAGAGGTTTCTCTTTCACACCTAGTATGCCAAATAATACCTCGTTTAATTTATCGATCTTGTCTTCGGCAATAGTAATGGCCGCCACTTTCTTAAAAACTTCCGGGCCCATTCTTAAGTGTTCCTTCAGTGAAATAGAGTCACGTACAATCGCTGAAGCAGGGTTGTTCAGCTCATGTGCAAGACCTGCACTCAATTTGCCGAGTGCCATCATCTTTTCATTTTGCTGCTGCATCGCCGTAAATTCTCTTACCCGGTTGCTCATCACATGAACAAGTGCTTGTGTGAGCTCAAAGTGATCCTTAATCATTTCCTGAATGCTGTCTGTCCGGAAACTTAAGAGTTGCACCTCACCAATTGCCTGTGCATATCCTCCTGAAATCTTTCCTCTGGAATAAGGCAGATAACCTGAAATATCTCCTTTAGTGAACATTACAAATTCACGTTTGGAGCCATTCTGGAACATATGGAGGCTCAATTTACCTGCAACTAACACATGGGGACCTTGAATCGGATCACCAGGCTGGGTCAGATAATCGCCATCGCTGAGCAATTGATTCTCACTGTTAGCTATAAACCATTGTAACTGATCATCAGGAACATTACTAAAAAAATCGAGTGACTTAAGCCATAAAACTGTTACGATATGCATGGTCTAAATTTAACTAAATTTATGAATCAATTGTTTACCAAAGCTTAACATTGAGGTTATTTGCTATTAATAAACAAAGTTTAGTATTGCTAAACAAAAGATAGCAGCTATGAGCCTCATTAAACTAGCAATATTTGATATAGCCGGTACTACAATTAAGGATAATCATGAAGTGAGCAAGGCCCTTCAGGTGGCTTTAGTAAAACATGGATATGCTGTTGATTTAGCACAGATTAATCCTTTGATGGGTTATGAAAAAAATCTGCCCATCGGGCAGCTTCTGCAAATGCAGGGCTTAGCAGCTGAAACGATCAGTACACAGTTAATCAATGCTATCCATGCTGATTTTGTTCAGCAAATGCTAAATTTTTATACTTCAGGTCCAGTAATTGAGCCTCTTCCCCAGGTAGAGGAAACCCTTAAAGCTTTGAGGGAGCAAGGAGTCAAAGTTGGAATCAATACTGGCTTTTCAAAAGATATTGCCGACGCGATTATTAACCGGTTAAAGTGGAGAGAAAAAGGGATTATTGATTACCTGATCGGATCTGACGAGGTTGAATTGGGCAGACCGCATCCATTCATGATTCAACAATTAATGCAGCAGGCAGGAATTACAGATCCGTTGCAAGTGCTTAAAGCAGGAGATACCGAAGTGGATATTCATGAAGGGCAAAATGCAGGTTGCAGATATGTAGTTGGTATTACTACGGGAATTTTCACCCGCGAAGAGTTAGCGTCTTATCATCCTACTCACCTGATCGATGATATTGCAGAAGTGCTCACCATTATCAACGGATAGTATGAAATTAATCGATCGCCTGCGGGCTAAAGTCGCCACATTACCTTATGCTGTAATCTCGATAATGGCTGCTTTAGCTGCATTTGGGACTTATACGGCCATGTATTCCTTTCGTAAGGCATTTGCAGCAGGTACTTTTACAGATCATCAGTATCTGCATCTTGATTATAAGGTATGGCTTGTAATTGCACAGGTTATGGGCTATATGTTAAGTAAGTTTTATGGTATCCGCTTTATCTCAGAAATCAAAGGAAATAACCGGGGTAAAAGTATCCTGATTCTGATTGGAATTTCATGGCTTGCTTTGTTAGCGTTCGCACTCGTACCTGCACCCTGGAATATTGCCTTCTTATTTATTAATGGTTTTCCATTAGGGATGATCTGGGGCTTGGTATTTGGCTATCTGGAGGGTAGAAAATCTACCGAATTCATGGCCGCGGTGATGTCTATCAGTTTAATCTTTGCTTCAGGTTTTGTAAAAACTATCGGCCGTACGTTATTGACAGATTTCCATATCAATGAATACAATATGCCTTTCCTTACAGGTGCAATATTTGTGATCCCACTTTTACTCTTTGTATTTTTTCTGGAACTGATGCCTCCTCCTACTGCAGAAGATAAAAAGTTAAGGGTAGAGCGTACACCGATGAATGCTAAAGAGCGAAAGGCTTTCCTGATCCGCTTTTTACCCGGAATCGTTTTGACGCTGATTATTTATGTATTGTTAACAATTATGCGGGATGTCAGGGACAATTTTGAAGTAGAGATCTGGGCAGATCTGGGGGTAAAGAGTAATAATATTTATACGCATATAGATTTGTTCATTTCTGTTGTTGTTTTAATCGCGATGAGCTTGCTGATCCTGGTTAAGAAAAACATCAAGGCTTTCAGTATTATCCATTTATTTATTATCGCAGGATGTTTGCTGGTCGGAATGTCTACTTATCTTTTTGACCATCGGATGATCAGTCCGATTGCCTGGATGACCATTGCGGGTCTGGGTCTTTACCTTGCGTATGTTCCTTACAATGCCATATTTTTTGAAAGGATGATTGCTTCTTTCAATTACCGTAGTAATGCTGGCTTTATTATGTATGTAGCTGATGCTGCTGGTTATTTAGCGAGCGTGAGTATTTTATTAGTCAAAGAACTTGGCAAACCAAACATTAGCTGGGGTAACTTTTTTAAAGAAGGTGTAATGCTTGTAGCTATTGTGGGGGGAATTAGTGGAGTACTGTCTCTTGTTTACTTTTTACAGACCGCACAGAAGAATAGAAATAAAGAAAAAAAAGCTGAGGAACAGAAAAGAAGCGAACAGCTCTTAATAGCGTATCATTATGAATAAAGCAATAGTAATCGGTGCGGGTATTGTAGGTTTAGCTACGGCCCGTGCGCTAGCCATCAGAGGCTATCAAGTCACAGTTATTGAGCGGAATGAACGTGCTGTCGGTGCATCCATCCGCAATTTCGGTATGGTATGGCCTATTGGGCAGGCTACAGGCTCAATGTTTGAAAGAGCAATGTTATCGCGCAGTATCTGGAAAGAGGTCTGTACAGAAGCCAAAATATGGCATAATGAAGTGGGCTCTTTGCATATTGCTTATCATGAAGATGAGCTACAGGTGATGCAGGAGTATGCGGAGATTAACCGTCAGCATCGGGATTGTAGTTTATTAACTCCGGAACAGGCTTTGGCGAAATCACCTGCAATCAACGTGAATGGGTTAAAGGGTGCTTTGTGGAGCGCAGAAGAAATGATTATCGAATCCAGAGTGGCGGTTGGACAGGTCGCGGCCTACCTTGCTGAAAAGTATGGGGTAATTTTTCATTGGAATACAGCGATCAGCCGGATTGAACATCCTAAAGTGAGTTCAGGAAATCAGAGTTGGGAAGCAGATGAAATCTTTGTTTGCAGCGGGGCAGATTTTGAGACACTTTATCCTGAATTATTTGCAGCTACGGAAATTACTAAATGTAAGTTACAGATGATGCGTTTGGTAACGCAGCCGGATGAGTGGCGTATTGGCCCTTCTCTTTGTGGCGGTTTGTCTATGATTCATTATCCGGGTTTTCAGGCTGCAGCTTCTTTACCGGCTTTAAGAAAAAGATATGAAGAGCAGTACGCAACCCACTTAAACTGGGGTATCCATGTAATGGTTTCACAAAATGGAAGCGGTGAGCTGACTATCGGGGATTCACATGAATATGGTTTGGTCCACGATCCTTTTGACAAGGAATTTATCAATACCATGATCCTTGATTATCTCCATACTTTTGCCGATTTCAAAGATTGGAAAATGCTGCAGTCGTGGCATGGTATCTATCCTAAAATGACGAATGGGGCTACTGAATTAATTACAGAAGCAGCGCCTGGAGTTACTGTGATCAATGGTTTAGGTGGTAATGGAATGACTTTATCTTTTGGATTGTGTGAGCAGTATATTGCATCCAGAAGTTAACCAGGATATATTTTAAATGAAAAAAGGACAGCTATTTTGCAATGTGCCTAACTTTTTGGGCACTGCATAATAGCTATCCTTTTTTATTGTTATTTGAATTCTTTCATATCTACGATCCTGTTGTCGTCATGATATTTCAGGAAAGTATTTCCACTTTTATTTTTCGTAAAAGCATAGTTGGTTGTGATCCACTTGTTAAAAGCGGCTTCATCTCCTTTAGGGCTGCCAGCTACAATAGGCTCACTCACCACTTCATCAGTCCGGTAATTAACCTGGTACAGGAAGTCTTTAACAGCAAAAATAATCGTCTGCTTGTCTGGTGACATTAACAGCACCTTTCCTTGAATTCTTTCTTCAGGATTTTGTCTTTTAACCAGGTAAACTTTAGCAGTTACGTTAGTAATGAAAAAATCGTTGTTAACCAGGTATCCGGTTGCACCGATTTTCTTCACGCCTTCGCTGAACTTCAAATCCTCTTTCCCTTTAGACGGGCGGTATAAACTGATTACTTCTAATGCTCCATTTTTCACTGCAATCAGAAATGGGCGCGGAACAAGTCCTGAGCTATCTGCGATTTGAACAAGCAGTGCTGTTTTCTGTTTATTGATGAATTGTGCAGAAGCAAATTTAGTTGGGCCTTTACTTTGATCGGCCGCGTCAGCTTGAATATGAACTGTACTGTCTCTGAATTTCGCTCCAAAGGTCTCTCCTTTTTCTTCATTGTTGCTTAAAACAGAAATGGAATCTGAGGCATTCGTTGGAAAATCATTAAAGACCTCATTGTTAGTTAAGGTTCTTGGTGTATAATTCTTTACTTTTTGATCCTGCTGGGTACATCCGGCAGAAAGAATTATTAAAGCAATGGCAACTAGAGATAATTTCATAATAATTTAAGGTCAGGAAAAATCTTTTTTTTGGCAAATATGAGCTAAATCGTTTATAAATAATAATTTAAATCTCATTCCGCATGTGAATAAAGAGTTTTGTAAACCCTGCTTTCTCCTAAGCTTGAATTGCAATCGTATTATCTGAATAGACTTCCAGCCTCAATTCTGTGATGCCTTGTGCTTTAGACCAGGCGGTCAATTCTTTTAAAATTGCTTTATTTACGCCTTTTCCGAGCTGTTCTGGTATTACATATTTTGTTTAGCTAACTGCCTTTTTCTTTTGCTCAATATCAGGCAAAAAGCCGGTAATTATACCAATCAGCGGTAAGAAAGCACAGACCTTAAACACATATTCAATACTGGTCTGATCGGCCAGTTTGCCTAATACAGCTGAACCTACCCCGCCCATACCAAAAGCGAAACCGAAGAACAAGCCTGCAATCATCCCTACTTTTCCTGGAATCAGTTCTGTTGCGTAAACCAGGATTGCGGAGAATGCCGAAGAGATAATTACACCGATTATTACTGCCAGTACTCCTGTTAAAAACAATCCGGTATAAGGAAGTAATAGTGTAAATGGTGCAACTCCTAAAATAGAAATCCAGATAATGTATTTCCTGCCAAAGCGATCACCCAATGGTCCTCCAATCATCGTTCCTGCAGCAACAGCCGCTAAGAAAGCGAATAAGTAAAGTTGTGATTCCTGAACCGAAACATGAAACTTGTCTATCAGATAAAATGTAAAATAACTGGTCATACTAGCCATGTAGAAGTACTTGGAAAAGATCAGTACCAATAGGATAACAATAGATCCAATCACTCTTCCTTTTGATAAAGTATGTTTAGGTTCATCTGAAGCCTGAACCTTTCCCTGAACTTTAAGATCAAGATGCCCTTTATACCATTTACCGATCTGAAATAGAATGAGAATGCCTAAAACCGCAGCAATTCCAAACCAGATCAGATAAAATTGTCCGTAAGGAATAACAATCAGTGCAGCCAGCAAGGGGCCAATCGCACTTCCTGCATTCCCTCCCAGCTGAAAGATGGACTGTGCCAATCCTTTTTTGCCGCCAGAGGCCAAATGGGCAACTCTTGAGGCTTCAGGGTGAAAAATTGAAGAGCCTATACCGATAAAACCTACGGATATCAGGATCGCTGCAAAACTCGCTGCTATGGCTACAAAGATCAAACCGATCAGCGTGAATCCCATACCTATTGCTAAAGAATAAGGCTTTGGTTTTTTATCAGAATAATGACCTACAAAGGGTTGTAAGAGTGAGGCTGTGAGCTGATAAGTTAGTGTGATTAAGCCAATCTGAGAAAATGATAAGTTAAACTCAGTTTTGAAAAGCGGATAAACAGACGGAATAACTGCCTGCAGCATATCATTTAAGAAGTGGGTAAAGCTTATCGTAAAGAGAATTGGATAAATCGTTTTTTGAATAATGTCTTTTTTTGTAGTGGGATCTAGTGTTGCTGTAGTGGTTTCCATAAATTATACCGTTTCATCTGTGATGAAATTATTATTGAGAAATATGTCCTATGATTTTTGCTGAATTATTCCATGCTTTTTTTGCATCGCCGGCTTCAATACTTTTAACGAGCTGTTTATGCTGCTGACTGGTTTCTTTAAATGGCCTGGTGTCCTTGTAAACTTCCAGAAACCAGTTTCTCATATGGATAGCCACAGATTTGTAAAGGTCAATCAGGATTTCATTTCCAGAAGCTTCTGCAATGGAAATGTGAAACTGAATATCAGCATCGATACATTCTTCCAGCAAATCGTTCTTCGCTGCCTTATCACGCTTTTTTAACCATTCGTATATTTTTACCAGGTCAGCTTTTGTTCTGTTTAATGCTGCTTTTTCAGCAACTTTCATTTCCAGCAAATGCCTTACTTCATTCAAGTCTTCGAAATCAGCACGTTTTAAACGCTGAGACAGGGGTTCTTTAATCGCTGTAGAGTTTTCTACGAAAGTGCCTACCCCTTGTTGTACTCTCAATAGTCCACTGTTGGACAGAATTTTAATCGCCTCTCTGATCGTAGAACGGCCAACCCCAAAGGACGACATCAGTTCCGGTTCTATAGGTAGTTTTTGGTTTACTTTATAAGTACCAAAGGCGATTTGCTGTTGTATCTTCTCAGCTACTTCGTCAGCAAGGGATTTACGGGAAATCAGTGTGGTTGTATTCATCATATCATCTGATGATTCAAATGTATTGATTTTCTTTAGGATGCCAAAATTATTCTATCCTATCTTTAAGTAAAAAATTTAAGTTACTTTCAATTCGGCTGTAATCTATTCATTCTTACAATCGGTTTCAACAATCAATAGCATTAAAACAATCAATTATAACGATTGAAAGATATTACTGACATTTGGATATGAAAGTATCATTATTAAGTTTGCTGTTTCTTAGTCTGTTCATTTATAGTTGTCAGCGTCAGGAAAAACAGCAAACAAGCAGCGCTAAAAAAGAGCATATTGCTTCTCAGGAAATAAAAAAAACAGGAGCCGATTCTGTTTCTAAAACTACTAAAGTTGATTACCTGAATGAAATTCCTTAAATAGATTTCAAATTAAAAGGGTGAATTTATGATTTTCTCCGATTAAGAATCTGCTCGATAACTTCACCCTGGCCAGGATCTAAAGAAGGCATCAGAGACGGAAGATCTGTTAGTGAATAGAGACGCAGCCGTCTATTTTTAATGATGTGCTCAGCAGAATATACGAGTTTCATATAATCCTGGCATCCTGCAATGTTATCAGGTAAAGGTTTAGTCTTTTCATCCGGAGAAAGATCTTCAAAATAGTATCCTGATTTATTCAGATCAGGGTACCTGACCAATAACTCTTCTGTTAAGGATATATTTGCTTTTTGAGGAAAATCCATTGTCAGTATTCCGGTAATAACTACTTGCTGTATGTTATTTTTTATATTTTCATATTGTTCAGCAGTCATTACAAGACTATTGGAATTGTTAGGAACGGCTAATTGTCTGACACTTGCAAGCTTCACATACTCACCATCTATTCTGATCACCCTAAAGATGGAGTAATATATTTGTTTGGATTGAATCTCAGTCCGTTTTGAAAAAATAAAACTTCCTGTTTGTAATTGATGATCGGGACTCGTCATAGCTTCATTCCATAAACGCTGATTATACTTTTTCTTTAAATAGAGAAATACGCTAACAGCCGCAATCATACTCACTGTAGTTACTATGGTTTCGAGTTTCATCAATATTGTTTTCAGGACAAAAACAAATGTATCTTATTTAAGAAGGAAATTCTTTATTTAACCGCCACAAATATATCTACCGCTGCATTTTCAGGATTTAAAGACCGTTCATCGTATAATTCAAAGTCGGCGGTAAAAGTTCTTGCTAAATCTGAATTCCAAATCTTAATCCATTCGTTATAAACTGCGCCCTGCATCAAATTTCCTTTGGCTGTAATTTTTTGATAAGAAGCCCCTTCAATTGTTTTACTCACCAGCTGATCAGGTATCTCAGCCGTGTTTTCAACTTTGCATCCTAAAATAGTGGTATAAGGTTTAGTATGATCTTTTTCATAATCTGTATAAATACAGTAAAGTGAATTGTCAGTTTTATTTGGGATCCGTTCAAGAATACCTGCTGACATAAACTTCTCCCAAAGGGCAGGAATGTCTTTAGCTGCTTGTCCATTTTCATTAGTCGTACGGACTGAAATACCAATTACCTGGAAAGAGTCGATTTTTATAATATTCATCTTTTTATTTTGTTAAGCAGCAAAAATAGAAGTGCTCGTGACAACCCTATGTCAGCAGATGGCTTAATTTTTGTTTGCTGTGTTTATATAATTTAAGAATTATCGAAAATGTATTAAAGAATGGCATTTTATTAAGAAAGAATTTCTGTTTTTAACAACATTTTTTTCTTTCCCAGTTTTAATTGCAAAAACGAAATTGAAAGATTTTCATCAGACTGCTAAAGTCTCTTGCACAAATAGAATTGCAGGTGTAAATCATTGTAAACAAGCTAAATTAACAAAAACAACATATGGAAAATAACTTCAACGTAACAAAAACAGAAGATGGAAAAACGGTAGCTATTGTAAGTTACATCACACTTATTGGCTGGCTTATCGCTTATTTCGGCATGCACAAAGACAAAAGAACAGAACTGGGTAGCTTTCATTTAAGACAAACGCTATTACTTTATATTGTAGGTATTATACTACAAGTTTTACAGCGTATCATTCTTAGTATAGCTCCTTCAGGATTTATAGTTACCATATTCACTATTTTGTCTATCGTCTTATTTATTTTATGGATTATTGGCCTGATTGGTGCTATTCAGGGAACCAAAAGAGAAATCCCTCTGCTTGGTCAAAGAGCACAATCAATGTTTCCAAATATCTAAGATGGAGCGTAAATAAAAAATGCGTGCAGAATATTCTGCACGCATTTTTTATTTATAAGAGATTTTTCTAAGTTTCAATCGCATAAGTGGCTATTGTAATACAGGTACCATCCGAAAGATAAGCTGTAATGATGATAGGTACATTTACTCCTCCTTCTATGCGTGTAATCAGTATATCCGAGAAATTATCTTTCAGGTAAGTATGAAGTTCAGTAAATTTCTGCGCATTCCCCACCATTACCTGATCACCAGGATCAGCAGTATTTACTATTTTTTCAAAGAAAGCTTCCGGATCGATTCTTGTCAGGGTGCCAGGGTTTTCGCTGTTAAGCTGAACAAGCTTTTCATTTAACTGATCCTTCGGAACCTGTCCAAAGTTTTCAATAGTCAGCGGGGCTTCAGATTCACTAAAATAAAACAGACCCTGCGTTTTTTCAGCTAATTCAGTTAAAATTTGGTTTTCCATTTTGGTGAAATTATAGCAGCATAACGTTTTATTATCAATTTATAATATATAAAAAATAAAGATTAACATTAATTTCATACTATTAAATTAATTGATAGGGTCCCTTTGGCAATAGGGTATACCACACAATCATGACCTCATGTTAAATTAGTGATTTTTCTGATCTGGAGCCCTGATCAATTAAAATCCGTGATCTTTCCCCATCAGCTCATTTACTTTTGCTGAGGTTTGATGAATAATTTCGTCCATTTCCGTGACACAGTTATTGATCCTTTTATAGTATTCTTCCTTCTCTTCCGGGCTGGTTGCAACATTAGCAAGTGCTGACAAGCCTAATATAGAGGCCACAGGTTTTCTGATCTCATGAGAATTGATCCATGCAATCTCTTTCAATGTATGGTTCTGTTCACTAATTTCTACTTCACGCTTTTTCCGCTCAGTAATTTCGGTGACAATATCGATATATCCTGAGGGCTGTCCATCTGAATCAACTATGGAAGTACTATTCACTTCTACCCAATAAGGCTCCCCGCTTTTTGAATAGTTTACAATTTCAATATTAAAAAAGTCATGCGCTTTGAGTGAAGCTACAATAGCATCGCTTGTTACCCTACTCGTTTCAGGGCCATACAATATCTCCCCTGGTGTCTTCCCTTTCAGCTCATTCAAAGAATAGCCAGTAAGCTGTTCAAATGAAGGATTAACCCAACTTATCTTTCCTCCGATATCTTTAATGACTACCCCACTTTTAACTTTACTAACTACGTCTGCCAGCTGCTTGTTCTCTTCGTCTTTACGCCTTAATTCATCGACGTCTTTTACAGCTCCGATTATCCGCCGGGGGGCACCATTGTCATCTGTCACCAAATAAGCCTGGTCAAAAACATATTTATAACTTCCATCAGCACAGCGTAGCCGATAAGAAGCTTCCCAGCGTTTTTTAGCCTGTTTAACAAAGACATTTAAACTGTCCAGAACTCTTTTACTATCTGATGGATGCATTTTACCTATCCACCAATCCGGTTTGAAAAAACCTTGTTTATGGTCATAACCAAATAGCTGTTTTAAGCCTGAATTCCAGGTTACCTGACTGGTGGCCAAATCCCAGTCCCAGATCGCATCATGTGTAGCTTTGTTAACTAATTCGTGTCTTTCCAGCGCGTTATTTAATAACAATTCCCGGTTAAACGTTTCTGTAATATCTTTAAGTACCCCACTGATTTTATAAGGCTTTCCGTCCTGGTAAATCACTTTTCCTGCTTCACGTACATAACGCCATTCGCCGTCAATTTTTAAACGGTGCACATAATCCATCTCCCCTGTAAGTTTTGTTTTTTCATGTGCTGCCAGGAATCCATCTAAATCATCCGGATGTATTTGTTCCAGAAAAAATGAAACAGTCGTGATTGCCGCATCGGGCGCTAAGTCAAATAACGCATATAAATTATCAGACCAGATCACTTCATCTGTTTGCAGCAAGTACTCCCAACTGGCAATTTTAGCCATTTTCTGAGCATAATACCACTGCTGCTGCTCTTTCCTGCTATTTTCAAGTTCACGCTGTACATAAGCTAATTCGCGCTTTTTACTTCTATTGTAGAGATTGACAAGGTAATGCAGCAAGACCGCACTAAATGCGATAAAGAAAAACCCCTTCAGACTGTTGATCAGCGCCCGATCTTTAACTGGCATACCGTCCACTAAAAAAGCAGTTAGCTGGTCACTTAACAACACCCAGATAGAGCCTATAATCACGTACAGTAGTACGATGTAATTCTTGTTCTTCAAATAAATTGAGCTTATAAAATCATAGAGCCTGTTTGAAATTCAAACAGGCTCCTAAAAATAACTATAAATATCGATTTAAATCCAGAATTCCTAAGGTTTTACGGTGACTCTGATCCCTTCAGAATGGGTTGTAAATTCTGGCGCATACATGCATTGTAAAGCGGTAATTCCATTGGAGAAATTCCCTGCATGGGTTACTCTTAAAGCATACTCAAATACGTATACCCCTTTCCGTAAATAACTGATAAAGAAATTTGTGGAAGCATCTTTAGTACTTTCATAATAACCTAATCCATCCTGATACTTATAATTGGAAATTACATTGACAGGCTCAAAACCTGCAGCTCTCATATCTTTCAGCTGCACATATTCCATATCACGGTCAGTGTAAATTTCTATCCTGACCTTTAACAAATCTCCCGCTGCCAGTGTATTGGATGAGGTTATTGGTGTCAGTACATCTCCTTTGGCGGTCTGTTTTTGTATAAACAATTGCTTCTTGATTTTGACTCCTGTTGCGGATGAAGTGATTTTATCCAGCTGCTCAAAGTACTGCCAGTACACTCCGCCCCAGGCTATTGTTTTATTGTTGTTTTTAATTTTAACAGTTGCCATTTCAGGTTTGACTTGTGCACCAGCTATACTTACTTTCTGATAACCCGTTCCTGCTTCTTTAGGAGTACCGGCAATACCAATCTCAGTAAATGTTTGATTACCGATTAAAATTTCTGGTTCAGCTGATTCTGCCAGCAGGTCGTAACCTTTTAGCAGTAATGCATAACAGGCAGCTGCTGTAGCTTTAGTTGTCTTCCAATCGTTGGTTTGTTTATTCTTTAAAAGCCAGATTTTCATTTCTTCGACTGATTTTGTATCTGCAGCAACTTCATCAAAGGCTTCAATCAGCAGCGCTTGTGTTTCTACTGGATTTTGATACCACCACCATCCATTGCGGTTGCTGGCCCAATACATCCCCATTTCATCACTTTGCTGTGCTCTTTCTTTTAACAGGTTAATGATTTTTACTGCTTCTGCTTTGTTCCCGTTTCTATTTAAAACCAATGCAGCCTGCCCCTGCTGATAAGGTTCCATTGTTTTCCAGTTATCAGCTACTTTTTTCAGGTAGTAAGCAACAGCTTTCTTAAAACCAGGATCATTATTTTTTTGAGTGGTATAACTGCGGCCGTATAAATAATGTAATGGCAAATAAGCAATACCTTTTTCGGAAATTTCTCTTTTAAAATCATTCTGCAGCTGATGGTCCAGATAGATAATTGCTTTATTTAAGAGTTGATCAGCTCCTGGAGCTATTTTTTCATTGATCAGTTTCAAATGTTTAAGTTGTCCCATTCCCAACACAATATGCTGGGTAATATAGCGGTCATCGCTCATTCCGGTAAACCAGGCAAAAGAACCATTTGGCTTTTGCATCTTTTCCAGCTTCTGAAAGTTGTTCTTTAATTCATAACTCATCCTGTTCAGGTCAAATAAAACAGCCAGGCGTTTTTTCTGTTCAGCGTCTGAAGCGGCAGCTCTTATCCATGGCGTTTCTTCTAACAGAATTGACTTCAGTTCAGGATTTTTCTCTAAGTTGGAGAGCAAAGCCTCTCCATTACCAGTTTGCTGCCATTGGATAAATACTTGTTTTATTTTTGGAGAACTATTGATGATCCCTGTTGCAAAACTATTCGCATAGAAACGACTAAAGGTTTGTTCTGCGCATTCGTATGGATATTCCATTAAATAAGGCAGGGATTGTATAGCATACCAAATCGGATTTGCCGTAAATTCAAAGGTTAATGCCTGGTTCTTTAATGTTTTGGATGTACCAGATTTCAAGAGCTTATCCAGCGTAAATGTCTTTGTTGTATTTCCACGGACGTTCAGTGGCATAGTTTCAGTAACCAGCATTGAATTTGGTAAAACCGGAACAGTCATCTCTTCTCCATCACTATATTTACCAGATTGCGCAACAACTTTATAGGTAATGGCACTGATGCTTGATGGAATGATTAATGGCCATTTTAAGACCTCATTACCTTTATTGGCCACCTCAAATTTCTGTATTCGCTTTCCTTCTGAGGAAAGAAGCTGAATTAGTTTTCCGCTTAAAGCATCTCTTAATTCTAAGGAAGCTTCTCCTTTAAGAAGTTTTCCCGACAGATTATTCAGTTTGGCACTGAGCAAAATGGTATCGCCTTCCCGGAAGAAACGTGGTGCATTAACTGCAATAGCCAATTGTTTTTGTGTAATTAACTCCTTAACAATGGTAGCGGTTTTCAAGTCTTTGGTATGGGCAAACCCCATCATTTTATAACGGGTCAAGGATTGAGGAATAGTAAATTCAATATTAATTTCACCAGCTTCGTTGGTTTTCAACTGCGGATAAAAGAAGGCTGTTTCGTTGAAATTAGTTCTAGGGACTACTTTTGATACTGCGTTTATCAGTTCATTTTTTGTATCAGATTTAGCAGTAGCATCATAAGTTTTGCTATCTTCCATTACGATTTGCATACCGGCAACCTGGCCATTAATTGCTCCTGAAGAACCCCTTAACATAATTGCCGGATTTGACATCTTAGCTCTTTTTTCCATTGGAGCTGCCAACGCAAATTCATTTAAACTATTTTCAGCATTTTCCAGCGTAATGTCTGCTCTTCTGGCATGGGTTAACCTGATTTTAGAAAGCTTATAGCCTATCGCAGTAATACTTAACTGATCACCTGGCTTTGCTTTAATCGCATAAATACCATTGGCATCAGCAGTACTTTTGATTTTACCATACATCACGATAGCTCCTGGTATTACATAACCCTGTTTATCGGTAATAATTCCGTAAACCAGGTTACCATTTTGTAGTGCTGCCAGTTTTTTAATACCTATTTCTGTACTTCCTTTTCTGGCTTCACTGGCCAGTCTTTGCAAATAATCCTGATAAGGATATGGAGTTCCAAGATCCATCTTAAATCCAGTTATGCTCAGCTGCTCGTAGTCACGCTGGCTGCCCTGGTAATAATTTTGGTAAGTTCTTAAAAACCAAAGTTGACCTCCATTATTTATGCTGTTGTTATCAAATTTCCATTCGTAAGCTGTATAATAATAAGATGGAGGATTGATAGTTTGCCAATCCATCTTTTTCAATTCATCTAATGAAGCATCATATAAAGTAGCCACCATTTCTGCCATTTGTTTCTCACCCTTTTGATTACTGATTTTCAACTTCCAGTTTTCCTTTTCTCCGGGTTGCAATTTATTCCGGAAGGTTATGAAGTTAATGTCAAGCGCTTTGGCTGCATCAATAATATTTACTTGTTTCAAAGAATTGTAAACCACCCCATTTTGAATCATGGTAAACTGAATTGCAAAGGCATTTTCAAACCCTCGCCCAGGAGGGATTTTAATGATATTTTGTTTTGGAGAGACCTTAACCCATACTTTTTCCGCGATGCTGTCTTTGTAATAGACTTCGTAATAGGCTTTAGCATCTGGCAACATTCCCGCAATTCTGAATACGGCACTCTCTGAAGGTGTTATAGTAGTTTTTTCTGCAACCAACCATTCCCTGGTACTTTGTATAGCCGTAGCCTCTTTGTGATAAACACGAACAATTTTAGTTACAGAAACAGTATCATTGCTGTTATTTCTGGCCGTCAGTTTGACTTTATAATAGCCAGGAACCAGACTTTTTTCAGATATTTTCAGTTCACCTTTTCCATTGTCCACTGTTATATTCTGGATGAAACTGTTTTTAAGGGGTGACCAGTTCGCAGGATTACCATCTCCTTTGTATTCTTCTGCCGGGAATGCCCTCAGGAATTCTTCTTTGCCCAATGTATAGTTTTCAGCTATAACAGCAAATTCATTACTGCTAACCAATCTCCCTGGATATTGCAATGCAGTCCATTCTGCATTTAGTTTTGAAGCAACGGGCTCTCCATTCAGATTTTGTATGCCAACAGACAGCGTATCAGCTGCCGATTTTAAAAACAATTCGTCAGGAATATTTACATTCAGTAACAGATCTGTATGACCTGCAGTAATACTCTTGGTTGCTGTCCGGGTTTCTCCATTCAAATCTGTAATATCAGCAGTAATTTGAAAGGTATAGTTTTCATTTGCAAGTACATTTGCTGCTGCAAGGAATGTAATGTCAAAAGCGCCTCCTTCTTTAGTTTCTGTCGTTCCGATGGCAATTTGTGTAAGGGATTCGCGCTGATAAGGACGACCATAACTATAATTTGAAATTTTGCTTCTGGATACTTTATAACTCACCTTAGCACCTGTGACTGAATAACCAGAAAAAGACAATGCCTTTCCTTGTATTTTAATACTATCATTTAATTTGTATTTCTGATTTGACTGCTCAAAAACGATTTCAAAAGTGGGCCTTTTATATTCTTCTACCTGGATCCCGATACTCCCATACATCGTTGTTAGTTGCATCATTCCATTTAACTTACCGGCAGGAATAATGAATGACCCCTGAAAAGTTCCGTAGTCATTGGTTTTCACAGTGATTGTTTCTATGTCTTTGTAATTAGCATCTTTAAAAGTCAAAAATAAATTCAGACCAGGAACAATGCTGTTTTTATAGTTTTTGTCTTCTAGCAGTAGTCCTTTATAATACACTGTTTGTCCAGGGCGATAAATACCTCTGTCGGTAAATAAGATTACCTGTTTCCTGTCTTCCTTTATATTATTTCCATAGCTATTTACAGGTATATAAAGAGTATCGGTACCTTTAACAATCATAGCACGTCTTACGTTTAGTGTCTCCTGAGAGTTTAATACTGCATAACCTGAATCATTTGTTTTAAACAGCGGACTTTTTTCATTTATGTTTTGATTCTCCTTAAAATCTGACAAGACCTCCTGGATAAGCACTCCTTTTAAAGGTTCCCCGGTAAGGCTGCTGGCAATAAAGTATTCTTTTTTATCATGGATGTGCCTTTGGGTAACTGCCATTCCAGTGACTCTGAAATTGCTATATTGTGAAACGTTGTCAACTTGATTTGTATTCCTGGCGATTATAATATAATTCCCATTCGGGAGCGCATCCATCTTTCCAATGATGGTATGCTCCTGGTAGTCATTTGATACAGGTAAAATCTCAGTCCATACTTTTACCGGCCGATGTGTTTTAATGAACTTATTATATTTTTCTTTTTCACCGAAGGCTGAATAATAGTCATTATAGGCTGCTGGTACTTTATAAACTTGTAATTGTAGCGTATCTATATTTTTATAGGTAAAGAAAAGCTGCGATGGCTGACCAGGCTTACTGAATCCCTTTATTTGAAGAGTTAATATTTTACTACTGATCTCTTTAATCAGGTTCTCCGCATTCCTGGCACCATTACTTTTTGGAAATGCTTTGATCGCTTTTTTAGCCAGTTCTATTGCCTTTATTAAATCTGGTTTATTTTCATTGGATTGTCCTTTTTTATAAAATAATGCTTGTTCATATACTATATCAGCATAGATTTCATTACCGGCAGATTGTGCAGCCAATAAAGTTATTGCTTTAAGATAAGTTTCTTCTTTATTTACCGCAGTGCTTTTCTCATAGATAAATTTCAATCTTTGCAGATCCGCGTCAGCCAATGCTGCTTCATTAAGATTCAAAGCGTGAAATTGAAGCAGATTTTGAAGGATATTTATCTTAATCATTGCAAATGACGTACTATCATTTGTCTTCATTTTCAAGGATACAAATGCTTTATAATCTCCCAATAATCTCGGATCATTAAAATCTACCCCATCATCGTCCGTTTTTGTAAGCTCTGTCTCTGAATTCATCAGGATACTCAATGCCCGGTGCGCCAGCAAATCGTATAAAGTTGGCCGCAGATATCTCGTGGAAGTATCGCCAAGTAATAAATTATTTAAAAGACCAATCTTAGTTTTTTGGAGCAACTCTTGCTCAGCTACTGAGGCCACAAGATTTTTTACAGTTTCAGCTGTGATCTTCTGAATAGACCAGGTATTGATATTTTTACTGCTGTCTTGCTGTACAGTTGTACGCCTGAAAATCTTATACCTGTTTTGCTGATAAAAATTCCAGTAGGTTTCTGCAAGCAAAGATTGCAGCACACTTTTTTCAGGCTGTTTTGCTTCACTGACATCTTCCCTTAAATCATTCAGCACCTTCGTAAAAGCATCTTCTTCCAGATAGCCCTGAAACATGATCCGGTACATCACAGATTTAATTAACAAAGCAGCATTACGCTGTGCCCTGGCTTGTTTATTTAGATTGTTAATAATTACCAGCGCTTCTTTAGGCTTTTGCTGATTAACCAGGGAGTCAACTTTCGCAAAATCTTTATTACTTATCTTCAGCTGCTGCTGCTGAGCAAAGCTTTTTACCGGGATCAATAATAGAACGGTAAAGTAAAATGTAAGACGTAAAGCAATTTTCATAGGTAGTAATTTTAAAGGAGGATGGCTTTTTTGCCTAAATTCCATAACTGAATGGTAAACTACTACAAATGTCTAAATATTAAGGCACAATTAATTTGATTTCATATAAGATACATTCCCGTAGCCCTGAGCCGCCGGCTAATAATAACTAAAGGCCTGATTCTTGATAGCCTGATTAACATTGGGCATCAGGCCGATGTCTGAGCTGATTAAAAGACATTGAACATATGAAGCAATTGATCATCATTTTATCATCCGCAATATTGCTGGTTTCCTGTAATGGTAAACACAATGAAGGTAAAAAGCTTACAGGCTCAATAGATAGCAATGTAAAGGATGCTATCCATCAAAATACTCCTGTTGCAGGAAAAGCCATTCAGAAAGCTTCTTCTGAAGCTGATAAAGCGAGGGAATGGCTGATTATGGGCATAGAAAACTCTTTAAATAAAGCGCACGGTAATCTGGAAAATCCCAATGAAGACGCTGAAGAAGATGTAAAAACTATTTATACAACTCAGTACAATGCTTATAAAATTGATGCAATCAATGTAGATTTAGATGATGGGATGACTGAAGATGAATTTGTAGAGAAGTGGAAAGGGAAATATAACCCAAAATTAGCAGGAGTTGGATATGGGTTTTTAGTTCCTGAACAAGATTATGGCCTGATTAAAGTGACACATTGTGAGCTGAAAAACAAAACTCCTGATGGCTTTGTTTTTAATGTATTGATTGAAGATACAAGTAATCACACAAAATATAACAGAGATATTAAGGTTGTTAATGCTGCAAAATCATTCCTTATTGATGATGTATTGGAGTACTAGCTACATATTTATCTATAAATTGAAGGATATTCAGGTAATAACAGATTATCTGGAACTATTCTAAATTACTTTGGTATATTTGTGATGTATCTTGCAATGAGATATTATATTAAAATATTACAGTAATTTACGACCCTAATGATGATAGAATTAAAAACAGAGTTTTCAGAATATATTAAGGATTTCGAAGAGAAATTAAAGCTCTTATTCAGGGGGAAAGAAAATATTAATCAATTTAATTTAGCAGCGAAACTTCCTCCTTTAGTCATGAAGGAAATTCTTGCTGAGCAACCTTTGGCTACGGCTATTCCGGAAGAGTATGGAGGCCGGGGAGCCGAAGTAAAAGAATGTCTGAGTGTGCTGGCAGCAGCTTCTTATGAATCTTTACCGCTTTCGCTTACTTTTGGAATTAACATTGCCCTTTTTCTTGAACCCCTTGCAAAATATGCAGATGAGTCTGTAAAGAAAGAGGTTTTTGATCGTTTTCTTTACGAGCAGAATATGGGTGGGCTGATGATCACGGAGCCTGATTACGGAAGTGATGCACTCAACATGAAAACGCGGAATAGCGAATTGACAAATGGGTATAGCATTAAAGGGACTAAACACTGGCAGGGCCTTACCGGACTGGCCGACTATTGGCTGATTGCTTCCAGAGCAGAACTTGCTGATGGAGGACTTAGCCGTGATATAGATTTCTTTCTATGCGATAATACAAAAGAAAAACAACACATAGTCGTAGAAGAATATTTCGATACTATGGGACTTCATATGATCCCTTATGGACGCAATATTTTAAACATCGAAGTACCTAAAACGTTTAAATTAAACCCGGAATCTACTGGCATTAAAATGATGCTGGATATTCTTCACCGCAGCAGAATGCAATTCCCAGGGATGGGAATGGGCTTTATCAAGCGGATGATGGATGAAGCACTTCTGCAATGTAAAAACAGGATGGTTGGGGCAACAAACTTGTTAGCTATGGATCAGATCCAGTTCCAGCTTTCAAAAATACAATCTGCTTATACCATCTGTTCAGCTATGTGTGTAAGAAGTAGCAAGATTAGTGGTATCGAACATAACCTGGCTTCAGAAGGGCTGGAAGCAAATAGTATGAAAGCTGTAGTTACTGATTTGATGCAGGAATCTGCCCAGATCTTAACACAGGTTTCAGGTGCCAAAGGGTATCAGACCTCACATGTTGGTGGCCGTGGAATTATGGATAGCAGGCCTTTTCAGATTTTCGAGGGTTCCAATGAAATGCTTTATGCTCAAATTTCCGAAATCATTGTACGTCAGATGAAGAAGCAGAAAGAATCAAATTTATTTGATTTCCTGGCTACGCTGAAACAGACTGCTGAAGCTTGTCATTACTTCAAACAGGAACTAAGTTTCACCTTGAATAGTACACTTTCACAACGGAAATTATTTGATTTGGGAAAAGTGATTGGAAGGATTGTTTCTTTAGGTTACGTACTGGATCTGGAACTTAAAGGGTTCAGAAAAGATTTGATTGATAATTGTATTATGAACGTGAAACAGGAAGTACGCACTTTAATCTGTTCTTTTAATTTTGATAACAGTTCACAGGTAATAGAGGATTATAAGTCAGAAAGTTCCTGGTTTAACTTCGCTTAACGAAGACAAATTTATGCTCATTTACTAACAAAAAAGCCGGTATGTAAACATACCGGCTTTTTTGTTAGTAAAGTTTTGTGCTAAAAATCGACTTTAATCTTAGCCCTTATCCCCCATTTGGATATTCTTGGATGATCGAGATAAGTAAACCTTCTGACCAGATCAATTCTCAGTATTTTGAAAATATTAGATAGCCCCACACTTCCCTCCACATAAGGTGTAGAACCTAATGCCGGAGATACTTCGTTGCCATGTCTGTCTCTTGGAAACTGATATAATCCAGAACCTTCGCGCGGATCATTTTTACTGGACAGAGAACCACTTAATACTTTTAAAGTCAGAATCTCTCTTAATTGAAGTCGCTTCACTAATGGTATTTTATTCAGGATAAATCCGTTGAAATTATGTTCCAGATTAATACTCGCATATCTGTCACTCATAAATTCCATAAAATTCATCAGGTTATAAGATGGTAGTTCGTAGGCATAACTTTGATTTGCACGATGTATAGTTAATAATGGAAATGGAACCTTTCCAAATACTTTTCCTGCTTCCAGGATAATATCTGAATAGCCGAACTGAGAAAAATAAGCCCTTTTAAATACGTTAAAGGTTAGGTTCTGATAATTATAGTCTCCATTCAGGAATCCCTTCATACCAACAGAACCACGTAAAGTAAAAATAGGATATGCATTCCGGATTGGTCTTCTGAAGCGTTTCCCCTGATAAAACTGCTCATGAGGTGCCCATCTGACTTCGGCCGTAATCTCAGAGGTCGTAATATCCGGGACCTCCAGATGGCCGGAATTAGTCAATGCAATAAATCGAAGCCCACCTGTGGGATCTAAGACCTGGTTTTTGTAAGCTACTTTAAATGAAAAATGATTTTCAGTTTCATGCAAATATTCCAACAGCCATTTTCTATTGTATAACCATTTATCATTTACCCCTCTTTTAAATGATAACAGGAAGTTATCATCTTCAAGGAAGTTGAGATCCTGCCCTGGTATCTGAGTTTCATAACTGTGTCTTAAGGTCAATGATTTTACAGGGAATTCATAAATTGAACCTGGAGAAAGTGAGAGTATTGTCCCTAATGAATATTTCCATTTCTGGTCACGGCTACCATAAGCGATGTGTCCGTCAAAGAAAATTCTTTTGCTGAATAAATCTGTCGTCCGTCCGCCAACTTTAAGCCTCAGGCCTTCTACAGGATTAAAACTATAAAAAGAGTTGAAAGGGCCTACTTCTACTTTACCCTGACCAACATAACCGGAAAGTAAGAAGGAAGCTAGTCCCATAGCCCGCTTAAATGGTTTTGAGTTTTTCAGGCTATCAATATTCTTATAGGCCATTTCCTCAATTTGAGTGAGCTTTTCTGGCCTCAATTCTGCCATTTGCACTGGCTGACCTTCCAGAATTTTAGATTTTAAGGGAAGATTTAATGCCGTTGGACTACTTACAAAATCATTGATAAATAAAGTCCTTTCCCCGAAAATACTGGCGCCTTCTTTAAAAAGCCCAAGATCCATTGCCATTATACTTTTACCCAGGTAGTAATGCCCAGTTTTATCCTGGTGGTATTGAAGAGATATATTCATCTCCTTTACCCAGTTAATGTTTATTTTGGAGTTGACAGAAAGCGTAGCCTTTTGTACTGCATATTTACCATCAAGTGCTATATACAGATAACCCAGAAAAAGCACGTCTTCCTTATTACGTGGTGCGATCATCACTTTAAGCTGCATTGGAGATACATCTTTTAAAGTATCTATAATAAAGTACTTATAAAACTGAGGGGCAAGATCAGCAATCGGACTCATAAAACTCTGATTTCCTATGCCAATATCATTTTGATAGATATCCACCCGCTGATAAATCTTATCAAGATATTCATTGATACCATCTTCGTCAATAAATTGATCTATACGGGATTGATTCTCTGCAATAACCGCAGTTTCCTGTTTAAAAGGGTTCTGATAAACCAGGTTATGGCTCATTTTTTCCTTCATAAAAATAGGGGTAAGCAATTTTCCCGGACGGGTCAGCGAGTCTGAATTATTCTTTAAAAATGATAACCGCTTAAGCAATTTTGAAGTCTTTGCTTTTTCAGTAGTCATACTTAATGAAATATTCATTTTTTCATATTCCTGGTAGGAAAGGTAATTTTGAAGGTTTGCTGCATTGGAGTTCTTATGTTCGATCACTTTTCTAATCAATTCAACTGCAGGATTCCCTTTATTCTTATATCTCGGTTGATGAGCGACAGAGATGCTTACCTCAGACAAGTCCTCAGACTGCGGTTCTAATTCAATATTCATAGAATGGCTATGTCCTGCAGGCATTTCCAGTTTCACTCTTCGGTAACCTATCCCATAAAAATGAATCGCTTTAATTTTTTCCTTCGAAATGATGGTATAAAATCCTTTGGCGTCACTTGAGGTTTTAAGCTTAGAATTTTCGAAACTTATAGTTACTCCGGACAATGGCTGTCCTGTTGATTTGTCTGTGATCAGACCTTTCACTTGTACCGTCTGGGCCTCCGCCTCAAAGAAAGAGAAAAGAAAGAATATTGAAATAAGAAACTTCATAAAGCCTATAGGCTATAATTGACTGGGATAATACAATAATTCAAATTACAAACTGCCCATTACCCAAATCACAGGCAGTTTGCAGGACTGGCAAAACTATTTCAATGGTATTGCGTAACCTACTGTTGCAATGAAACCCCGGTTTTTGACTGTTGCCGGGCCTTTGCTAACATCAGTTAAACCTAGCGCATATCTGGCATCAACCAGAACAGTACCGTTACCAACAGGAATAGCTAAACCACCACCCATTTGAACACCAAAGTTTAATTTCTGAACTTTAGCCTGATAGAAAGTTTCCATTTTATTCATTCCGCCAACAGCCAGTCCAATTGAAGGACCTGCGTTAATGTAAACAGGGCCAAAAGAATACTTCACCAAAATCGGAAGCTCCAGGTAATTCAGGTTATACTTGTTGTTATCATTTTTGATCTTAGTACCTGCACTGACATAGTTTAATTCAGGTTGAATTGAAAATGCTGAATTTTTAAGCCCTACATTAACTCCTAATCCTGCTGTAAAGCCAGCCTTTGATTTTTCTCCGTCCATATTACTAATCGATTGTCTAGAGAAACTTAAACCAGCTTTCGGAATTAACTGAATATCCTGAGCCTTTACTAATTGCACAGAGACTAATAGCCCTGCTGCTAACACTAATTTTTTCATACTCCAATAATTAATTTTACTTTCTTTATTCTCCAAATCTAAGCTGACCTCGAATTTATCGGCAGGATAAAGTAACTGAGACGGAAATTACACTTACTGAAACGACATTTCAATCTGTCCAACAGAATTTCCATTTCCTCAGCCCCCCTCTTCAACTCATTTAAGCTAACCGCTTAAAGCTGTATAAAGCTCGTCTCAGTAATAACCAGGTTCTTTTAATGTGAATCATTTGTGATTATTTGATTCGTAAACGCAAAATTCCCCAAGACCCCTATGCAGGGACATCAACAATGATGAAACACGGGATGTAAAAAGCAAAAAGCCTTTCACGATTAATGAAAGGCTTTTGATAGGAGGCAGTATTGTTCAGTTAAAACTTGATCAGCAATTTTTCAGCCATCAGCTTACTGTCTTTATAGTATTCAAAAAACCATTCTCCGCTCTTTTTCAGTACGATTCCATTGGCAGTTCCATTGTCGGCAATAAAATAATCCTGAACAGATGTCCTTAGTAAGGTTAATACTTTCTTTGGTGTAGTATCTATCAGTTGATAGCCACTAGCTGTTGGTTGCGCATATAATGTTCCTGCTGCCTGATTTGTTTCTACCTGTACAGGCTTAGCTGCAGTGGCCACCGCAGCACTAACAGGAGCAGTTGCTGTAACTACAGGAGCCGTAACTGCTGTGGTAGTTGTTGCTACCTGCTGATCCTGTGAGTTCACAGTTCCGTTATAAGCATATTTAACCTCATCCAGTGACGTAAAAGCATCTCTTAAAGCAAGGTTATAAGAAGTTTTATATTCTTTCTCTCTGCTTTTTCCTTGCTTGCTTTTAAAAATAATATTACCCTTACAATCTTTTAATAATAGTGTAAGATTGGTTGTAAACATTCCATTTTTCTCCAGAACTTCAACATGCAGTGCATCACATTTATTATTGGCAATTTCTGTTGGTAATTCAAAATTATCAAAATAGGCATCAAACCCTTTTTCGGCCAAAAGGAATTTAGCCAGTGTATTGAGCCTGTACTGATCCTGTTCCTTAAGAAAACTGAATTTCTCTGGTACCAGCACATATTTATAATTATTAATCGTATTCTGGGCATACCCCGAATAGGAAATAAATAAAAGGAGCAATAAAATGTATCTTTTCATATTAAACATTGATTTTTACAAAAATTATTAAGGAGATCCTAAGATAGGAATATAGTTTTCATGGAAGCGAAAGAAATTTTCAAACCACAGCCTTACAAAAAAGGTCAGGTAATAATCGATGCTGGTAAAAAAGCAGAACAGGAGTATTTTATTATTTCCAGCTGCCTGAAAGCCTTTTTCATTAACTTAACAAGGAATAAATTACTAACCTATATAACGCTTTAAATGATGTGGCATAAAACTAAAATCAGCGAATTATTTGGCATTAAATATCCCATACTTTCAGGTCCAATGGGCGGTGGATTCTCTACTCCGGAACTTTTGGCCGCCGTATCCAATGCAGGTGGACTGGGAAGCTTTGGTGCCTATACGCTTGATCCCGATCAAATACTTGCAGCAGCTCAGCTTATCAAAACTAAAACAGATAAACCTTATAATATTAACCTGTGGGTATCGGATGTTGACGCTTCCTTGATTGATTATTCTGCAACACAGATTGAAGAAGTAAAGCAATTATTTAAACCTTATTTCGATGAGCTCAGCATCCCGCTTCCTGATCTGGATGTAAATATCCCTTCCAGGTTTCTCCATCAGATTGAAGCAATCTTCGAGATCAAACCAGCAGTATTTAGTTTTATATTTGGTATTCCACCAAAAGAGATACTTGACGAATGTCGGAGAATGGGCATTAAAACCGTAGGTGCAGCGACAACAATAGACGAAGCCTTAGTCCTTGAAGCAGCAAAAGTTGACGCTATAGTCGCCGCCGGATTTGAAGCCGGAGGACACCGCCCTTCTTTCCTCTGCCCGGCACAGGATTCATTAACAGGAACCTTTACCCTTATTCAACAGTTGAAAGCCAGTGTAAAGACACCGGTTATTGCAGCAGGCGGTATTGCTGATGCTAAAGGGATCGCTGCTGCGTTGACATTAGGTGCTGACGCGGTTCAGTTAGGTACAGTATTTTTGGCTACAGACGAATCAAATGCGACACCTGTTCACAAAGCGAAGTTATTTTCTGAGGAATCCAACTATACTGTACTTTCCAAATCATTAACCGGCAGAATGGGCAGATTGATCCGGAACCGCATTTCGGATGAAATTAAACAGGAAACTGAGGTTCTTCCATTTCCATTGCAAAGCCGCCTGATCGGTCAATTAAAAATAGCTGCACTTGCCCAGGGAAAAACTGAGCTGGTTAACTTTTGGTCAGGCCAGAATACAGTGACTTTAAAACATACGAAGGCGTCTGATTTAATGCAGGCACTCCTCACAGAGACATCAAAACTTTATCCTTAACAATGAACTTCCTTACCTGTGGAAATGGGAGCTTCAGCTATTCGTATTCCATTCAGTTTTTGATGATCACGAGAATTGGTGTTGCAATATAGCGATCACATAAGGGGAATCGATCCTGATATCATGGTTGGTGTGCAATGGAATAGCTAAATAATCTCCGGCATTCAGCGTAAAAACCTCTTTACCTACGGTACAGGTACATGTGCCTTTCAGAATAAAGAAACTTTCAGCTACGACTTCGTGAACTTCTTCCGGTACGTTCAATTTGGTGATAACCAGTGTTTGTGCAATCTGTTCATTTTGCTGTAACGGGTGGGCGAAAAAATCATCAAAAGGCTCAGCGGGAATCAAGTGTTCCACCGCTTTCAACCAACTTTCATAATTTGAATATTTACTGGTCGGTGGCAGATTATCCAAGTCAATTTTATCTTCGGCAATGCCAAGGGCGGCCATGATCCTGTTTTTAAGTTGTGGACTTGGTATAATAGCGTGGCTTTGCGCCAGTTTTTCAATGGTCAGCTCAATCTGGTTGAGTTCCTGTCCGATTTCGGAATGAGCCGGACGCAACGCAGCAATCTCGTTTCCAAGTTCCGCATTGTTTAACTCAAAACAGTATTGTTCCAGGTTACCCTTATCGATATAGGATTTAATTTCCATTGATTGCAAATATAGTTAATGAATTGTATATCAAGGGTAAATCTTAATAATTTTGTACAACTTGTGGTACTATTTAAAACGGATCAAGTCATTAACTTTTGGAGCAGGCTCTTTTTTAAGCATAAATTTTGACACGCTCAGCAGAAAGTCTTTGCTGTCGCGGATGCTCTTATGCCTCTGGAAGTTGCGCTGACAGCTTTCCATTTGCATGGGAATGACTCAGCCGAAACAAGGCCGGGCTGTTCGTAAATAAATTCAAAATAGCTAAATAATAAATCTATATCGGCCGGGTACTGTCCGAGTACTGGTCGGGTACTGGTCGGGTACTCGTTAGGGTAAGAGCAGTGCTAAAGTAACGCGAGAGCATGGCAAGTCCAAGTCCAAACAACTAGTTGAAATGACTTAGACCTGCCATGCTTACAGCCCGTTTACAGCCTGGTGTCATCCCGACCACCACTCAGGCACAACCAAACCATAACTAGTTGAAGATTAATGAAATTATAATTCCCCCTTTGACTAACCCACGGACAACTGTGGACAATTGCAGACAGCTGCGGACAATTACGGACATTTTTTACGCATCAGGATAATCTTCAACGCGAATAGCTTACATTGGTGGAAAAGCAATTATTTATTATGGGAAGTTTAATGGGTAAATTTTCAAAGGGAATCCTGGGCGATTTCATTTTTAAAGCAGCAGTTTGGCGTACTGGTTGTTTCAAAAGTTCTGTACTGGGTACAATGAAACAAGCAATGGAAACCAAAAAGACATCAGAGAACTTTCGTAAAAGTAGCAAGCCTGGAAAAATCAGGATCTTTCCTCTCCCTAAGAATTCCGCTGAAGCGTGGACCGATCTCTTATCAAAGTAATCAGGGCGTTTAATACTGATAAATTGAACTATAAAATCAGGAAGTAATTAGCTTATTAAAGAATCTTAACCAGCTGTTTTGAACTCTCGTAACCATCTGCTTTGAACTCAAAAAATCTCAAACACAAAACTTGAAATTTAATCCCTAATCCACAAGTTTATGACTTGATCCTTTAAATTTTTATATCTCTATGCTTTGAACAAATCGTCCATAGTCACCTCGTTTTGGACTAACCCAGTTTTATATATGTTATCCTTCGTACCATAGGTCGTGACCATTGTCAGGAATAAGGTCTTCTTTGTTTTTGTTTCCGCTTTAAAAATATTCAATTTGTCCTGGAGTTCGGCGGCATAGGACTTGCTAATTGCATATTCTTCGTTGGAAAATTTAATTTCGCAAATGCTTATACATACATCTTGCCTATCTAAAAGCAGATCAACCTGGGCTCCCTGACCTAATTTACCTGGCGCAAACCTCCAGGCTGATTCTTCTGTATAGATGCCCGAGATTCCGATGGCTTGCTTGATCTGGACAGTATGCTTTAGGCAAATACTTTCAAAAGCTATTCCGCTCCAACTTTTCCATGATTGTGAGCTCGCCTTCTTCATCCATGTTCCCTGACCTGTTGTCCTGGAATGCTCAATAAATTTTAGGTAAAACAAACTATATTCATCAGCGAGTTTATATATTGATTTCTTAACGTTTCTTTGAAATGGAAGATAAATGCTTACAAAGCCGGATTCCATCAACTCGTCCAATAATTTGGTCGTCCCGCCACCACTAACTAACCCGCATTCCGAGATGATTTCATTTCGAGTTAATCCAGAAGACTTTGCAGCAAGTGCTTTGACTACTCCAATATGTCTATCAGCCATTTCGAACAAAGAGCTATAAAGATTTTTAAATTCATTAACCAATAACCCATCCTTAGTGAAGCACAACTTATCAATAATTTGAGTGGCACTTTCCCCCTTTTTTATCTCTTTTAGATAATGTGGTATTCCTCCCAATGCCATATAAACTTGTAATATTTGATATTGATCCAGGTTTACCGACTTGGTTTTGAGATAAGCGGAAGTTTCATAGAGCGTGAAAGGAAGCAGGCGCATTCTTCGAGTGATCCTATTATGTAATCCACCTTTATTATTTACAATATTTTTGATCATCCATGAGGCTGCAGAACCGCATATCGCAACAATTAGATTTTCTTGTTTTGAACCCCATGAATTCCAAAAATACTCAAAGGCTGATAGAAATCCAGATTTGGGTGAACTCAGCCATGGAAATTCATCAAAGAAAATAACCGCTTTTTGTTTTTTTAGCAAAGGCCCGGAGAAATTGATTAACAACCTGAATGCCTCAGTCCAGTTTTTAGGAATTGCCGGAGGAATTGGTGAATTCAATGCCTGTGCGATAACATTTCTAAAATTATCCAATTGCTCGTGCACAGGGGCATTATGTACACCTGAAAACTCACAAATTAAATTCCGGCTATAAACCTGGCCGATTAGAAATGTCTTGCCTACTCTTCTTCGTCCATAAACCGCAACGAGTTCGGCTTCGTTAGAGGTTAGTGCTTCTTTTAAGATATTTATTTCCGCTTTCCTGCCAATAAGCTTTTCCATACAAGATTAAAATTAACATCCCTCAGTAAATATACATAGATTTGGCGAGATATTAAAATCGATAGCTCGCCAAATCTATGTAAAAATTATGACTTTTGGCGAGCTATTAATGTATGTATATGCCAAATATATGATATTGAATTCTTTATAGAGTGCTTGTAGGCCTTGGTTGTAAAATTTTAACAAGATAAGCGGTTTAAATTCGTTTATCTTATGTTATTTTAACAACAATGTTGATTAAGGCGGACGCTACTGATGTATAAACTGTTAAGATGACAAACCTAGGAAAGAGATAAACAAAAATTATCAAAGTCACCTTTTTAAAAAACCCCATCCTAATAGTTAGAATGGGGTTTTTAAGTGATTTTCATTCCTGAAAATCTTTGCTCCCTCTGCTGGGCTCGAACCAGCGACCCTCTGATTAACAGTCAGATGCTCTAACCAGCTGAGCTAAGAAGGAGTGCTGGTTTTTTAAAAAAATAACGCCTTTTTTAAAAAGGTAAAGCGTAATATAAAAGGCAATGCCCTCTACTTTAACAGAAAAAACCTTTCAACATGATGCTGAAAGGTTTTTAATCTGCTCCCTCTGCTGGGCTCGAACCAGCGACCCTCTGATTAACAGTCAGATGCTCTAACCAGCTGAGCTAAGAAGGAGTACTCTGGTTATCCGAAAACGTTTTTCTCTGCTTTAATAAACAACATAAAGCTTCGTTCGTTTTGGGAATGCAATATTAGGGCTTTTAAATTATTTATGCAATATTTGTAGACAATATTTTTCAAAAAAAATTAAAATAAAACATATGAGCCTGATAATCATAGGGACTGTAGCATTCGATGCAATTGAAACTCCCTTCGGAAAGACCGATAAAATAGTAGGAGGAGCTGCAACTTACGCAAGTTTGGCTGCTTCTTACTTCTACAATAAGGTGAAAATCGTCGGAGTTGTAGGTGATGACTTCCACCAGGAAGACATTAGTACCTTCACAAAACATGGTATTGATACTGAAGGACTGCAAATAAAAGAAGGTGAAAAATCATTTTTCTGGTCAGGAAAGTACCACAATGACATGAACAGCAGAGATACTTTAATTACTGAACTGAATGTTTTGGCGGATTTTGACCCGATTATCCCTGAGAGCTACCAGGACTGCGAATACCTGATGTTAGGTAATCTTACCCCACAAGTACAGCAAACAGTCATCAAACGTCTTAAAAACAGGCCTAAACTAATCGTTTTAGATACGATGAACTTCTGGATGGACATTGCATTGAATGATTTGCTGGATACGCTTAAAATGATTGATGTATTAACGATCAATGATGAAGAAGCACGTCAGCTTTCAGGCGAATATTCATTAGTTAAAGCAGCGAAGAAAATTCTGGAGATGGGCCCAAAATACCTGATCATTAAAAAAGGTGAACATGGTGCATTACTTTTCCACGAAGATAAAGTATTCTCTACTCCTGCCCTTCCTCTTGCAGAAGTTTTCGATCCAACTGGTGCAGGTGATACTTTTGCTGGTGGCTTTATTGGTTATTTAGCGAAAGTTGGAACAATCAACTTCGATACAATGAAAAATGCAATCATTTATGGTTCTGCCTTAGCATCTTTCTGTGTAGAGAAATTCGGTACAGAAAAAATCGTCAACCTTACAGAAGCAGAAGTTGCCGGCCGTATACAAGAATTTGTAAACCTGAGCGCTTTCACACTGACTGAAGCTTAATTACCCATACGCCGTTAAATGGCAGAAAATGATTCTGAATCAAAAAGCATCAGCTTAACTGACTGATGCTTTTTTAGTAACTTTTCAGTTTACCAATTGCGGTAAACTTTTCAAATACAGTTTCTGAATGTGGTGCATCTGCTAATTCATCAGTTAGATCCTGTCCGGCCCAATGCTCATAATGCTTTCCATTTTTCCACAGCCGGCTTTCCCCAACGTCATAGATCAACCCAAGGTAAGCCACCCATATTTGCGGCTTGTCCTGTCCATTTCTCAACGCCAATTGTTGTTTAGTGAATTCTGGCAGCTCCATTAACGACGTGATCTTAATTTAAAAAACTCAAAAAGATAAATACTCAGCAATAACATCCCCATAAAATAAAAAGGAGTTTCAAAAGGAATATTAAACTGATTAAAGTTCAATGTTTCAGCGCTGTTATATTGTAAAACAGGCAAATTAGCCAGCACACCATATACGATATAAAATGGGATTAAGGTCACCAGGAATGCGCGGTAAAAACGGTACATAAATCTGATGCTATTCACATATTCGATATAAAGGATAAATACAAACAGAATCGAAAATGTAAAAAGTGTATATAACTTTTGATGGCCAAAATAGAGCATAGCAATACATACACCCAACATAATGTTGCTAAAAGCCAGGCTATATTTTTCAGGACCATTGTCTGGAAAACGATGATTAAGGAACAGGTAAACCGCTATCCCGCTTAAAGGTAAAAGAAACAACAACAGCAACTCTTCCACTGGTAATTGCCATAAAGTCATTCCACTCAGGTAAGGCGGATTAAATACAATCACTTTTAATTGCGTCATAAATTCCGTAGGAATAGAGAAAGCAAAAACGCTGATTAAAACAGCAAGAATTATGAATTTACTATTGTCAGTAAAGTTCAGTTGCCGGATAGAAAATAGTAAAACCGGCAATAACAAAAGTGCCAGGTTAATCAATAAATAAGTATAGTTCATTTAACAGGATAAGTCTGAAGACCAAAAATATACTTTTGATCCGACTAAACCACTTTCTTTTTCCTCTGCCAATATCCCAAAAAAAAAGCAGCTATTTTTCATATAGCTGCTTTTCATTAAAAGAAAAAGAGTATCTAAACGATTTCTGTTCCCAAAATCTCTTTTGAATATGTTTTAAGGTACTTTTTCAAGATCTGACGGGCTACGTGGATTCTTGTTTTTACTGTACCGATTGGAATTTCAAGCATATCTGCAATCTCATGATATTTATAGCCTTCAAAATATTTAATGAAAGGCACATAGTATTCAGGCTGTAAAGTAGCTAAAGCCTTATTAATATCACCAATAATAAACTTACTATCTATTGTATTTTTAGTGGCACTATAATGCAAATTTGCAGATGAAATATCCTCAGATTTAGTAATTAATGCATTTGTTTTAACCAAACGTCTGTAATTGTTAATAAAGGTATTTTTCATGATGGTGAATAACCACCCTTTCAAATTTGTTCCTTCTTTAAACTTACTGTAATAGGTAACCGCTTTCAGCATAGTATCCTGAACTAAGTCGTTTGCATCTTCAATATCTTTAGTAAAATTTAAAGCGAATGACTGCAAGGAAACCGAGTGGTTGTGAAGCTGAAGGTTGAATTCATTTTTTGTCATAGTGTTTAAGTTTTAAGGTTAAAAAAGCAAGCAAACAAGACTTTTTAAAAAGTGGCGTTATCGAGTTTGTTTAATCTTGTATATTAACACTTATACAACATATGTACCAAAAAAATGATTCATGGTTAAACACATAGATTTAATTGTTTAACCATGAAAAAAACTCTTATAGTTGTGAAAATCACACAATTGTTACAGGATATTCACTTCCCGTTCCAGTTTTACATCAAATTTAGAACATACAGTGTCTATAATTTTTTCTGAAAAACTATACACTTCCTTACCAGTTGCACCACCATGGTTAACCAGCACTAATGCCTGATTTTTCCAGGTTCCAGTATGGCCTTCAGTAATTCCTTTAAAACCACACTGCTCGATAAGCCAGCCTGCTGCAAGTTTAACTTTATCCTGGCCAACCGGGTAACTGATCATTGCAGGAAAATCATGTTTTAACCCTTCAAATTTCGAACGTTCAATTATAGGGTTCTTAAAGAAACTTCCCGCATTACCGATGGTTGACGGATCTGGCAATTTACTTACTCTGATCTCTGCAACAATCTTTGAAATATCTGTGATTGTAGGATGTGTAATTCTTCTTTCAGCAAGCAGCGATTGTATAGCACCATACTGAGAATTGATTCTGATACGGGTAAATAGTCTGAAATTGACACGCGTAATAATATATTGACCTTTTAATTCATTTTTAAAAACACTGTCTCTGTAAGCGAAATGGCAATCATCATACTCAAAATTCTTAAGCTCACCTGTAGACAGTTCAAATGCCTCACAAGATTCAAATACATCTTTAAGTTCTACTCCATAGGCACCTATATTCTGGACCGGAGACGCACCTACAGTCCCTGGAATAAGACTTAAATTTTCCATTCCTGCAAAACCATTCTCTACGCAATAGTTCACCAGATCATTCCATATTACACCTGCTCCAGCAGTAACAAAAACCTGACTATCTGTAACTTCGGCAATAATATCAGGAATACTGACCTTCAACACCAGACCAGCATAGTCTTCAGTAAAAAGCACATTACTCCCCCCTCCAAGTACCAGCAATTTATTGGCTTTGAATACCGGATGATTCCTTAGTTCTACCAGGTCGTTTTCAGTAAAGATTTCAACAAAGAAGCGCGCTTTGACATCAATACCAAAAGTATTGTAAGGTTTAAGGGATATATTTTCTTGTAATACAAGCATAAGAATTATTAGAATTATTTACCGCAAATGTAATTGTTAGGCTGTGTAATAAATATGTTAAATATAATATTTAATAAATTTGCATAATTTACATCCGATTCTAACCCTAATTCAAGCCAGCACGCTCCTAGAAAAAAGCATCGCTCATTCACAATGGAAAATCAAGATAGAAAAAGACTTTTAATTATAGACGCTGCACTAAAGAGATTTGCACACTACGGACTCGCAAAAACTACGATGACTGAAATCGCAAAAGATATTGCTTTTTCAAAAGCGTTACTCTATTATTATTTCCCCGACAAATTGAGCTTGTATGTCAGTGTAATTGAACATATGATGCATACCATCAGCAGAGACCTCATTAAGTCCGTAGAGAAGACCTCTACCGCTACAGAAGGTATCCTGATGCTGTTACAGAAAAGACAGGCATTTACACAAAAATACTATAACCTGCTTGAATACACACAAATGATTGGTCCGGAACTTCCGGAAGCACTTTATGAAAAATTTCAGCGCGCCAGGGCATTCGAACTTAAAATCATTACTGGATTATTAACTAAAGGTGATACATCCGGAGAATTCTCCATCAAGGATATTCCTTTCACCACTGAAATTTTTGTGGAAGCCGTGTCTGGCATCCACTTCAATATACTTAACCGTGCACGGAACATTTTTCCTGGAAAAGAACAATTTAAACTTATCTTTTTGAAAGAAAAAAGATTCGCTGAAATATTTCTGGCGGGTCTAAAGCCTGCGGCCTAAGAACATATTTAAGTCACAAAACTACCATTCATCCGTTACAACAAGCTTATAATGGACTGAAAGTCAACAAAAACGGTTTAATACGCTTTATTAAAGTCATATTATTGTCATTTCTCCCTAAATAATACTTGTTTTTGTCCTAAAGTTTCTTTATTAGAAAAGCTTGCCATACTTTTGACTTTACATATAATAAAGTCAGAAGGTAAAAAAGTAAAATGGCAGAAACGGATAAAAAAAGGGAGCTAATTATAGAGGGTGCAATAAAGCGTTTTATACATTTTGGCATCAACAAAACGACAATGAATGAAATAGCAGAAGATCTATCTGTCTCTAAGCCTTCATTGTATTATTATTTTCCAGATAAAACCAGTTTGATTCTCGGTGTAGTTGAACGGATTTTCAAAGATTATTTCGATGTTTTATATGCCGATTTAAAACAATCATCCAACATTGAAACTACATTGTTGAACATTGTAGAAATCAAACACCGCTTTTTCCTGCGCTATTATATGCTGCATTTATCTAATGGAAATCCAGATTCTTCACTGAACTCAGTTGAATTAAAATCATATTTAGAAAAAATGTTAGAGAAAAATGTTGAGTTTCACAAAAAAATATTTGAAATGGCTGTAGAAAATAAAGAAATCGCTCCGCAAGAAGATATCTCTAAACTAGCCGAATTATACTTATCATGCCAATCTGGTTTGACTTCTTTATGTGTCATGCATGGAAATAAAGAACTTTTCCCGGGAAAAAAGGAATTAAAAATTATGAAGGAAAAACAAATAAGTCTCTCTAAAATATTCATCAAAGGATTAAAAAACTAAAATCAGCCCCATTACACGAAAACCACGATCATGACTAAAAGAGTAAAATCAATTCCCATCTTAATGCTCTGTCTGCTGTTTGCCAACCTGGTGAATGCGCAGGAACGGCTTACGCTGAGAGATGCGCTTAATTTTGCCATCGAAAACAATACAAATGTGCGTAAAGCAAAACTGGATATCGATGGTGGCAGATACAAAACACAGGAAGTAAGAGCACAAGCACTGCCACAAATTTCTGCAAATGCCGGATTAACCTATAACCCGATAATCGGACAGCTTGTTTTTGGTGATCAGGCGTTTACTTTAGGAAGAAAGTGGAATTCCAATGCAGGCATACAGCTAAGTCAGCAATTATTCAATCAACAGGTTTTCACTGGCCTGCAAGCTTCAAAGACCAGTGAAAAGTACTACAATCTGAATGCAAATCTAACTGAAGAACAAATTATTGAACTGGTAGCCAATAACTATTACCAGGTTTTAGTGAGCAGACAACAGTTAAATGTGATAGACACTAACATCAAAAATGTTAAAGTTGTAGAGAAAATTATTGCGAATCAATATCAGAACGGCTTAGCTAAGAAAATCGATGTGGACCGGATCAAAGTTAATTTAACTAATCTGGAGACACAACGTGAGCAAACCATTAATGCAGTAGTACAATTAGAAAACCAATTGAAATACTCCATGGGTATGCCTGTTTCGGCTGCAATCAATTTGCCACCTGATGAATTTAGTAAAGTAGAAACGCTACCAGTAATGGCAGACAGTGTTGACCTTGAAAACAGAACAGAAATCAGATTATTGAATGTTCAGAAAGATCTATTAGGCCTGCAGCGTAAAGCTTATGTTGCTGAGTATTATCCGCAACTTTCTTTGACAGCTAACTTATCAAAAACCGGTCAAAGTGATAAATTCGACTTATTCAACAGGCATGGAAGTGCTTTTTACTATGATGCTTCTGCTATAGGATTAGCTTTAAAAATACCAATATTCAGTGGTTTTGCTACACGCTCAAAAATCCGTCAGGCCGATGTAAATCTCAGGAAAAACGACGAGGATATCAGAGACACTAAAAACACGTTGAACCTTGCGTATGAAAATGCAAAGATTCAATTGAAAAACAATATTAATACGATTAAAGCACAACGCCAGAATGTACTGCTGGCACAGGAAATTTATAACAGCACGCAAAACAATTACAATAACGGACTTGCTGCATTAACTGATCTTCTGGATACCGAAAATGCCTTAACGTCTGCACAAAACAGCTATACTCAGGCATTACTGAACTATAAAATTGCCGAAATCCAACTAATCAAATCAAACGGAAATATAAAATCACTATTAAAATGAAAAGAGGAATTATAACAGTCATTCTAATTATAGTTGTTATCGGAGCTATTGCTTTGGTACTTAAAAACAATAAGAAGAAAAATGACGCGCAAACGGCTTTGGTAGCTCAGGGAAGTGGTGCTATCAGTGTACGCGTGGCTCCAGTGAAAAAAGTAGCCGTTGATTTGGATTTTAGTGCAAATGGTAATTTTATACCAAAAAAAGAATTGAACTTTTTGTCAGAAAATGCAGGCCGTATCACAAAAATATATGTAGAAGAAGGCGACCGCGTACATAAAGGACAGATTTTGGCACATATTGATGCTGAGATTATCAATACAGATAAAGAAACTGCACAAGCTGCATTAGACAATGCGATCAGAGATGAAGCCAGATATGTAAGCTCTTTCAAAACTGGTGGTGTTACACAACAGCAACTCGACCAGGCAAAACTGGCTACAAGAAATGCAAAACTAAGACTACAAGGTTCTGCAAGAAGAGTAAGTGATGCGAATATCAAATCTCCGATTGATGGTATAGTGAATAAGAAATACATTGAGACCGGTGCTTTCGTTACAGCACAGGGTACGCAGTTGTTTGAACTGGTTGACGTTTCAAAGTTAAAATTGAAAGTGAATGTAAACGAAGGACAGGTTGCTAACCTTAAAGTAGGTGAAACCGTACAAATTAAATCAAATGTATTCCCTTCTGATAACTTCTCAGGTAAAATTACTTTCATCGCTGCTAAAGCAGATGAAACGTTAAATTTCCCTATTGAAATTGAAGTGGACAATAACCACAAAAACACTATCAAAGCAGGGATGTACGGAACTGCCATTTTCAAGTTCCCGGCTCAGGTGGCAACCATTACTATTCCCCGCGGTTCATTTGTGGGTAGTGTAAGCAGTAACGAAGTTTTCGTTCTTGGGGAAGGAAATACAGCAAAACAACGTAAAGTAGTTGCAGGCAGAATTATTGGTGATCAGGTAGAAATTCTTGATGGCCTGAAAGAAGGTGAAACAGTAATCATCAGCGGACAGATCAATTTAGTTGATGGCAGCCCTGTTGCAATTATAAAATAATATCAGATCAGCATATAAATCTATATATAGATGAAATTAACAGAAATATCAATAAAAAGACCTTCACTTGTCATCGTTGTCTTCAGCGTACTGACATTGCTGGGTTTATTGAGCTACTTCTCTTTAAGTTATGAGTTGCTGCCCAAATTCTCTCAGAATGTAGTGTCTATTTCCACGGTATATCCGGGCGCCTCACCAAGTGAGGTAGAAAATACCGTAACCAAGAAAATTGAAGATGCGGTATCCTCCATGGAGAATATCAAGAAACTGAATGCGGTCTCTTACGAAAGTTTATCCGTTGTGACGATCACCCTGAATGATAAAGCCAATGTGGATTTATCATTAAACGAAGCACAGCGTAAAGTAAACTCCATTCTGAAGGATTTACCAACCGATGTAAAACCACCTTCATTAAATAAGTTCTCCTTAGATGACTTACCAGTAATCACAATGTCAGCATCTGCGAAAATGGATGATGCATCCTTCTATGATCTGATCGACAAACGTATTGCTCCGATTATTTCAAGGGTAAACGGTGTTGCACAGGTGAATCTGGTAGGTGGGCAAGAACGTGAAATTGAAGTGGGCCTGGATGCAGACAAGATTCAGGGATATGGTTTATCAGTTTTACAAGTTCAGCAGTCAATTTTAACCTCCAACCTCGACTTCCCTACTGGTAGTGTAAAAACACATGACCAGGATATCTTAATCCGTTTATCTGGTAAATACAAAAACGTAGATGAACTGCGTAAGTTAGTTGTAGGTACAGGAAAAGACGGCGCACAGATCCGTTTGCAGGATATCGCAGACGTAAGGGACGCACAGAAAGAAGTAGAGAAATTAGCACGTATAGACCGCAAAGGAGCTATCGCAATACAAATCATCAAACAATCGGACGCAAATGCCGTAGAGGTAAGTAAAAGCGTACATAAGGTGATTGAAACTTTGCAGAAAGATTATGCTAAAAACGATTTGAAAATAATCATTGCAAATGATAGTTCTATTTTCACTTTAGAATCTGCTGATGCGGTAATCCATGATTTATTGCTTGCAATTGTTCTGGTAGCTTTTGTAATGCTCTTTTTCCTGCATAGTATCAGAAATGCATTGATTGTTATGGTTTCTATTCCAGCCTCCCTGATTGCAACCTTTATCGGGATCAGTGTATTAGGTTATACCTTAAACCTGATGTCACTGCTGGGCTTATCCCTGGTCGTTGGTATTTTAGTGGATGATGCGATTGTGGTATTGGAGAATATTTACCGCCACATGGAAATGGGTAAGAATAAAGTACGTGCAGCCTATGATGCAACCAGCGAAATTGGTTTTACCGTAGTATCCATTACACTGGTTATTGTTGTAGTGTTCTTCCCGATTGCTGTAAGTACAGGACTGGTTTCCAACATCCTGCGTCAGTTTTGTGTCGTGGTAATTATTGCGACGTTACTCTCCTTACTGACCTCATTCTCTATCGTTCCTCTTTTATCATCCCGTTTTGGTAAATTAGAGAAGATAGAAGGTAAAAACATCTTCGGCCGTTTCATTTTATGGTTCGAAGCTCAATTACGCAAGTTCACAATCTGGATTACAAGTATTTTAACCTGGTCATTAGCCAATAAAGGAAAAACAATCGCGATCGTATTGGTGATGTTTGTTAGCTCATGCGGACTAATTCCGGCAGGTTATATCGGAACAGAGTTTTTCCCTAAAAGTGATAAAGGAGAGTTCCTTGTACAAATAGAGCTTCCTAAAGATGCTTCTATTGAACAAACGAATTTGATGACGCAAAAAGCAGAAGCCTTCTTGGTTAAAAAACCAGAAATCCTGCAATTGATTACCACTGTAGGACAATCAAGTGGTGACTTTGGAGGAACACAAGCTACAGCCTATAAATCAGAGATCAATGTAAAATTGGTTGAACGCAATAAACGTGAAGACGTCTCGAGTATTTATGCAACAAAAGTAAGTCGTGAACTGGCCAAAGTACTCGTTGGTGCTAAAGTAAAAACTGTTCCGATCAGTATTTTGGGTATTGCAGAAAATGCACCTATTGAACTGGTAGTAATGGGTTCAGATCTGGACAGTGCAATGAAATATGCAGAAGGTGCTAAAGCAATTCTTGCTAAGATCAAAGGTTCGGCAGAGCTGAAGTTATCTGTTGAAAATGGTAGCCCCGAAATTAACGTTCAGGTAGACCGTGATAAGATGGCAGCTCTTGGTCTTACCCTGCAAACTGTAGGTGCAACCATGCAGACTGCATTTAGCGGAAATACAGACGGTAAATTCCGTAGAGGAGAATACGAGTATGACATTAATATCCGTTACCAGACATTTAACCGTAAAAATATTGATGATGTAAGAAATCTGATCTTTGTGAATACAGCTGGCAAACAAATTAAGTTATCTCAGTTTGCAGCAATTACCAATGGTTCAGGTCCAAGTCAGCTGGAAAGAAGAGACAAGAGTACCTCTGTTTCGGTAAGAGCACAGTCAATCGGTCGTCCAACTGGTACGATTGTAGCCGAGTTCCAGCAACAATTATTAGACCTTGAAAAATCAGGTAAACTTAAAAAACCTGTAGGTGTAAGTTACGTTTGGGCAGGTGATGCAGAAAACCAGGGAGACGGTTTCGGAACTTTAGGAATAGCGCTGTTAGCCTCAATCATTCTCGTTTATCTGATTATGGTAGCCCTTTATGACAGTTTTGTTTATCCTTTTGTAGTCATGTTCTCGATACCTTTATCGGTTATCGGAGCCCTGCTTGCACTGGCATTAACAAATAATGCCTTAAACATATTTACAATTTTAGGTCTGATCATGCTGATCGGACTGGTAGCCAAGAATGCGATTATCCTGGTCGATTTTACCAATCAGATGAAAGCTGAAGGTAAAACTACACATGAAGCTCTTGTTTTAGCCAATCATGCACGTTTACGCCCAATTTTGATGACAACCATTGCGATGGTAATCGGTATGTTGCCAATTGCACTTGCAGGTGGTGCCGGTGCAGAATGGAAAAATGGTTTGGCCTGGGTAATTATTGGAGGATTATTAAGTTCATTATTCCTGACATTGATTGTGGTACCGGTAATGTACCAGATCTTTGATGGTATCCTTGAACGTCTTGGATTCAATAAAAAAGGGGTCACTATTGATGAATTAATGGTAGAACCTTATGACCATAAAGAAGTTCATGAATATGATTTAGATCAACAGCATTAAGCGCATTCATTATAAATTTCAAAAAGGAACCCATTGTGGTTCCTTTTTTGCATTAGAGAAATTCACAACACGTAATTATGAAATATACACTTGTATTTATTTTTCTTTTAACCTGTTCATTTGTGGTTAAAGCACAGCATCCTCCAGTATTTGAAGGCATGGTTACAGACAGTACCAAACTCCTTTTAGGAGACATGGAACTGAATCTTATTAAATACAGTTACAATACACCCAGTATCAATTTTCTTGCTATCCATGACAATGAAGATACCGGTGTGAAAGCTGCTTTTGATTACATCGCTATGAATGGCGGCAGCATCCTGGACTGTCAATATGGTGGGGCAAGAAACTTCAAGTTCATCCAGGATGAGGTCACTTATCAGACAGATCCAAACAGTATTTATACAGATGAAGGTATTCCAATCGGCCTGGAGAAATATGGGGTATCAAGTGAAGCCGTAGTTGCCGAACTGAAAAACACCGGTAAAACTATTCTCAAGACTTACAACCCAAAAAAATCAACCTATATATTCACCCTGCACAATAATGCAGACGGTGGATTTGGCATTCAGAGTTACCTGCCCGAAAACGAATTGGGAAGTACAGCAGACTCTGTTCATGTCAACTATGAAATGGATGAAGATGATATGATCCTGGTTACTGAATTAAAGCTATTCAACCTCTTAAAAAAAGCAGATGTTAATGTAGTCCTGCAATCAGAAGAAGCAGTAGATGATGGCTCATTATCTATCTATGCCATGCAAAATAAAATCCCCTATATCAATGTAGAAGTACAACATGGCCATCAGGAAGAAAACCTCAGACTCATACAACTTGGCGTAACTGCTTTAGCTGAAGCCTATCCAAAACTGGGCATAAAAAAACCCGCAGTCGAAACTGCAGGTTTTTAATAAATTATATAGCCAATCCTAGATATGAATCGCTCTGTTTGCAGTCGCAGCCATAGCCGCTTCTTTCATAGCTTCAGTATAGGTAGGGTGTGCATGACAAATTCTTGCGATGTCTTCTGCAGAAGCACGGAATTCCATCGCAACAACAGCTTCAGCAATCATATCAGCAGCACGCGGGCCGATCATATGAACACCTAATATTTCATCAGTAGCTTCATCCGCTAATACTTTTACAAAACCATCTGTATCCATACTTGCTTTAGCACGTCCACTGGCTTTGAATGGGAAAGATCCTGCTTTATACTTTACACCTTTTTCTTTTAATTGCTCTTCAGTATAACCTACCGATGCAACCTCTGGCCAAGTGTAAACAACTCCCGGGATCAGGTTATAGTTGATGTGTGGTTTTTGACCAGCAATAGTCTCCGCTACAAAAATACCCTCATCTTCCGCCTTATGCGCAAGCATTGCACCAGTAACCACATCACCGATTGCATATACACCTTGTACAGCAGTTTCTAAATGTGCATTTACAGGGATTTTATGACCACGTTCTTCAGTTTTGATCCCGATATTTTCTAAACCTAAACCTTCCGTATAAGCGGTACGGCCAACAGCTACAATACAGTAATCAGCTTCTAAATTCACCTCTTCGCCTTTAGCGTTCAGCGCAGAAACAGTTACTTTTTCGCCTTTTGCAGTTGCACCAGTTACTTTATGGCCCATAAAGAACTCCATACCCAGTGATTTTTTCAACACGCGCTGTAATTCTTTACCTAAACCAGCGTCCATTGTCGCGATGATAGCAGGCAAATATTCAACTACAGATACCTTAGTTCCCAAACGTGCGTAAACAGAACCTAATTCCAGTCCGATTACCCCACCACCAATAACGATCATCGTTTTTGGAACTTCTTTAATATTTAATGCTTCTGTCGAAGTAATGATCCTTTTTTTATCTATTGGTAAAAATGGTAATGCAGTAGGCTTAGAACCCGATGCAATCACTACATTTTTAGCGGTGATGGTTTCAGATGTTCCGTCAGCTTTGGTAATCTTGATTGTATTTTTATCTACAAAAGAACCTAAACCTTCAAAACTGTCAATTTTATTCTTTTTGAACAAGTAAGTAATACCTGCTGTATTTTGCGCAACCACATCATCTTTACGTGCAATCATTTGTGGCATATTCACAGTCAGATCCTTCAGGTCAATCCCGTGGGTAGTGAAAGTATGTGCAGCATTATGATAATGCTCCGAAGAGTCTAACAATGCTTTAGATGGAATACAACCTACATTTAAGCAAGTTCCACCAAAAGTTTTATATTTTTCTATAACTGCTGTTTTTAACCCTAACTGTGCACATCTGATTGCGCTAACATAACCACCAGGACCAGAACCAATAATAACGACGTCGTATTGCATAATGATAAAATTTTGTGGTACAAAGTTAATAATCCCCAATGGAAATAAGGCATCAGCAAGGGGGTTTCTTGTTAATCTTTCAATTAATCAACACTACTTCGGTCACAGACAATGTCTGCTCACGTGTCGTATGATTTAAAAACTTTCCTTTGACCATGGTAATCCGGTAATTACCGAAAGTTTGAAGGCGTTTTAGCTTTACGCCCTGCTGGATATATTGATCCACTAACGCTTTATCTGCATACAACAGATAAGGCTTTGGAGGCAATAAAGATTCCTCACCTGGCCTTAAGAAATAGAGCGGTGCATGGACATAAAAATCCAGCGAATAAGCAAAGCCAAGGTTGCTCTGCACCACAGGCAGGTCTTTTGTATTGTGCGCATTGATCCAGAATGCAGCTTCACTATCTCCCTGATATTTCACTAACCTTGGATAATAAGCCAGGTTAAAATACAGATTGACAAAAAAAGCAACCGCGCAAACCTGGAAGAACACTTTGTACCGGTTATCAATTGGCTGCAGGGATACTATAATAAACAAAGCGACAGCCCCTGCAAGCAATGCTGCAGAAAATACCGTGATATTATCAGGCTGGAAAAAATAATGCAGTACCACAATCAGGAATGTCATAATTCCGCCCACAACCAGCTGCATGATCCGGATTGCCTTTATAGAACGTTCTAATTTAACCTTACAGAGATATTGCGCACAAATAATCGTGAAAAAAGGAAATACGATAGTAATATAAAAAGGGAGTTGAAATTTTGATAAAGAGAAGACTAGTAAAGTCAGGAATGAACCCGAGATACAGAACCACTCAGTCAGTAAGGGTTTCTTGAAATTCCGGCTGAAAAATTGAAATATAGCCGTGTAAAGCAACAAACTCCAGGGTAAAAAGGCCCATAAGATGGTATGTAAAAAGAAGGTCGGATCACCATTTGATTTCTTGATCGGCCCACTGTTAAAAAAGCGGCCAAATTGACTGTCCCAAAAGAAGAACTTGATTCCTGATACCCCCTGACGCCCAAAAACAACCTTCTCAGGATGAACATCAAACTGGTGGTACAAAGTGTAAAGTTCCGGAAGCATAAAAACAAGGATCAGTACTGCTGCCAGTACCCACCTGAAATTAAAAACCATAGTCCAGTTCTTTTTAATCAGTAACTCTCCGGCTATAGCCCCTGCTATGGGGATCAACGCAAAAATACCTTTTGTCATTACCGCACAGGCAGCAAATACAGACGCAATCACTAAATGCCAGAACCATTTTTTGCCCAAAGATTTATAAAAATGATAAACACTTGCGATAATCAGCCCAGTCAGAAAAGGCTCTGCACGAACATCCATCGTACAAATCAGGATGTGCTGAGCAGTTAATAACAACAAAACAGCCCATAAACCAACTTGCTTCGAATAGAGCTCTTTAGCAAATCTATAAGTATAAACAGCCGCCAGCAGGATAAAGAGTATTCCAGGCAACTTATAAGCCCAGGTATTAATCCCAAACACTTTGAAGAAAACAGCCGTTATCCAAAAAGGAAAATGAGGTTTATCCAGCCAATCCTTCCCTTCTACCATTAAATCAATGAAGTTATTATGCTGCGCTATATTTTTGGCGATGGAAGCGTATAAAGCACCATCAGGCCCGATCACTGTGACAAATAATCCGGTAAAATTTAACAGAACAGCAAACCCGATAAAAAGGTAAAGCCATTTTGTAGTTTGATCTGCCAATACTTTCTGCATAGGTGTCGATTAGATTGATTTTCCTTGGTCAGAAGATTTGAAAACAAAGAAATAGTTTGCACTGAAATTCCAGAAGAAAACGATAAAAATAGCTATCGCCTTACTGATATAAAAGTTAACCGAAAGCTGGTTATCCAATAAAAAGATAATAGCCGAATTTAAGAGCAGACCAATTAATGAAACGATAAAAAAAGCCGTAAACTGTAATCCTGGCTTCGATTTATTGGCTTTAAATGTCCAGTTGCGGTGGATTATATAATTGCTGATGACAGCTGCCGTAAAGCCTATCCCATTTGCGATGAATTTATTAAAACCCAGCTCATCCTTAAAAAACCAGGTGAGTGCAAAATCTATGATCAGTCCTGATACACCTGTAATTCCAAACTTTAGGAAGGCCAGGATTTTTGGCGTTAAAAAAGATGAAAAATAGGAGCTACTGAATTTATTTTGCGGCATGACTAATCATTAGATGGGCCAAAGGTACAATCATTTTAGAATTGAGGGTCAAAATGAGTAACATTTTAGATTACATAGCCTGCTATTTTATAAAAAAGACACCATATACCTTATATTTAGGCCATCTAAACTTTTCATATGAACCCTTCTTTTAAAATGTTCTGGATAGCTCTATGCTTTCTGGTAACAAGTTATTCTTCCTTTGCTCAGGTGACAGATTCCGCTTATGTCCGCGACAATTATACTAAAATCGAAAGACAAATACCTATGCGGGATGGCGTTAAACTATTTACTGCGATTTATATACCAAAGGATAAAAATCAAAAGTATCCTTTTATGTTAAACCGCACTCCATATACCAGCAGTCCTTATGGCGAAAACCAATACAAAACCACTTTGGGTCCAGATCCATTATTCCTGAAGGAAGGATTCATCTTTGTTTACCAGGATGTACGCGGCAGATGGATGAGCGAGGGTGAATTTGTAGATGTGCGACCTCAGATTGTCCATAAGAAAAGTAAAAAAGACATTGACGAAAGCACTGATACTTACGACACTATAGACTGGCTGATTAAAAACGTACCGAATAACAATGGAAAAGCTGGTATTTATGGAATTTCTTACCCAGGATTTTACTCCACAGCTTCTTTACCAGGTGCCCACCCAGGCCTGAAAGCAGTTTCTCCTCAGGCACCGGTAACGGACTGGTTCCATGGAGATGATTTTCACCATAATGGCGCATTTATGCTGTCAGACGCCTTTAATTTTTATTCTGTATTTGGTGTTCCAAGACCAAAACCAATTACTCCGGACAAAGGGCCTAAAAGCTTTAAGTTCCCTATTAAAGACAATTACCGCTTTTTCTTAAGTGTTGGTGCATTGAAAAACGTGAAACTAAAATACTTTGGTGACACTATTAAATTCTGGAATGACCTGATGGCTCATGGCACTTATGATTCCTTTTGGAAAGCAATGGACATCCGTCAGCATTTGACTGATGTAAAACCAGCCGTATTGGTAGTTGGTGGTTTCTTCGATGCTGAAGATGCCTATGGAGCTTTACATACCTATCAAGCTATTGAGAAACAAAACCCTAAAGCCAGGAATAGCCTGGTTATGGGCCCATGGTTTCACGGCGGTTGGTCAAGAGGAACAGGAGCTAGCTTTGGTGATATACAATTTGGTCAGCAAACCAGTATATGGTATCAGCAAAATCTGGAATTCCCTTTCTTTATGCAATACCTGAAAGATAAAAAAGATGCAAACATAGCTGAAGCAACTATTTTCCTGACCGGCAGTAACCAGTGGAAGAAATTCAGCAGCTGGCCACCTCAGGATACAGAAGAAAAAACACTCTACTTCCAGGCCAATGGAAAACTAAGCTTTACTGCGCCAGAAACAGGAACCAGTTTTGATGAATATGAAAGTGATCCAAACAATCCTATCCCTTATCAACAAGGCATACAGGAAAAAAGAACAAGAGAATATATGATCGACGATCAGCGTTTTGCCGCCCGCAGACCTGACGTAAAAGTTTACCAGACAGACGTCCTGACAGAAGACATTACCTTGACAGGCCCATTAATGGCTAAACTTTCGGTATCTACTACAGGTACTGATGCAGATTACATTGTTAAACTAATCGATGCTTATCCAGAAGATGAAGCAGATCCGGCAATTAATCCAAAAGGGATCATCATGGGTGGTTATGAAATGCTGGTTCGCGGCGAAGTAATGCGTGGCAAATTCCGCAATAGCTTTGAGCAGCCTGAAGCTTTCGTTCCAGGTCAGATCACCAAAGTAAACTATGCGCTTCCGGATGTAGGCCACACCTTTAAAAAAGGTCATAGAATCATGATCCAGGTACAAAATTCCTGGTTTCCTCTAGTAGACAGAAACCCGCAGCAGTTCCTTGATATTTATCATGCAGATGATAAAGACTTCCAAAAAGCAACCCACCGTATTTATCATGACAAAGCACACGCTTCTGCACTAACGGTGACCGTATTAAAACCTTAATCCATTATGAGAAGATTATTTATCAGTACCCTCATCGTATTCACAGCTCTTCTTCAGGCCAATGCGCAACTTTTACAAGGAAAGCATACCTTTTCGCGCGCAGATACATTAAGAGGTATGCTGACCCCGCTGCGTACCTGTTATGACATTAACTACTATCACCTTGACGTGAAAGTTGATATCGATAGCAAGTCAGTTAGTGGAAGCAATGAATTCAATTTTACTGCAACAACAGATTTCAAACAACTTCAGTTTGACTTGTTCAGTAATCTTACCATTGAAAAAGTAGTTTATAAAAATCAGGAACTCCCTTTTAAAAGGGAATTTAATGCTGTATTTGTAACTTTTCCTGCTACGATTAAAAAGGGAGCGAAAGACAAGTTTGAAGTCTTTTACGCAGGCAATCCGGTCATTGCCAGAAAACCACCATGGGATGGAGGTTTTATTTTCAGTAAAGATGAAGCCGGAGCTCCCTGGGTATCTGTTGCCTGTCAGGGCTTCGGTGCAAGCTCATGGTGGCCAACCAAAGAACATCAAAGCGATGAAGTTGACAGTGTGTTAATCAGTATCAGCGTTCCTAAAGATTTACAGGAAGTATCCAATGGCCGCTTGCGCAGTATTGCAGACAAACCTGATGGCTATAAACAATACAACTGGTTTGTGGCCAACCCGATCAACAACTATAACATTACATTTTACATCGGAAAATATGCACACTGGAAAGACCTTTACAAAGGAGAAGATGGAGATCTTACCTTAGACTTCTGGTCGCTGAAAGCTGATAGTGCAAAAGCAAGACCTCACTGGGATGCAGATGTAAAACCAATGCTCAAAGCATTCGAACACTGGTTTGGACCCTATCCTTTCTATAAAGATGGTTATAAACTTGTTCAGGCTCCCCATCTTGGCATGGAGCATCAGAGTGCTGTTGCCTACGGTAACCAATTTAAAATGGGTTATCTAGGCAATGACTTATCCGGTTCCGGCTGGGGATTAAAGTTTGATTTCATTACTGTACATGAAAGCGGTCACGAATGGTTCGGTAATAACATCACCTCCAAAGATATTGCTGATATGTGGATCCATGAAAGTTTCACCAACTACTCAGAAGCACTAATGGTTGAATCTATCTACGGAAAAAAGGCATCCACTGCTTATGTAGAAGGCATAAGGCATAAAATCCAAAATGATATCCCAATCATCGGTGCTTACCATGTAAACCACGAAGGCTCGGGCGATATGTATTATAAAGGGGCGAATATGGTGCACACTATCCGTCAGCTTATCCAGAATGATGAGAAGTTCCGTCAGATTTTACGTGGACTGAATAAAACTTTCTACCACCAAACCGTCACTACAGCACAAATCGAAAACTATATCAGCAAAGAAAGCGGCTTAAAACTATCTAAAATATTTGACCAGTATTTGAGAACTATCCAGGTACCGACACTCAATTACCACATCAAAGACGGAAAATTAACCTACCGCTGGACAAATGTTGTCGAAGGATTCGATATGCCAGTTAAAGTATCTTTGACACCTGGTACCTTTAGTTTTATTTATCCGACTACAACCTTCAAGACAACCGCTATTAAAGGTATTGACGAATCCAGTTTTAAAGCAGATCCTAATTTTTATATTTTACTAATGAAAAAGGATAAATAAAATGCAGAAGTTTATGCAACTAATCAAACTCTTTAACGTCTTATAAAAAAACCTAAAGAAATGAAGAAATTAAATACACTACTTTTACTGGCCCTGGTCACACTAGGTTATTACGTTAATGCGAAGTCTGCCATCCGGATTAATAAATCCTTTACTGAAGAAGAAAGGCCTGTTGGAAGTTTCAAAGGCGTTGCTACAGGGGGCCCTCTGACTGTAAAGATCACCATGGGCAATAAAGAATCCCTGCGTCTGGAAGGCGATCAGGAAGCCATTTCGAATTTGACTACCGAAGTAATCTCTGGCGTTTTGACGATCAAACCAAAGACGAAATGGAATGACTGGTCAAGAAAATTCAGCAGTGCCCATGTAGTCGTATATATAACGGCAAAAAAGATCAGTTCCTTAACCATGAGCGGATCAGGAAATATAGAAGTTGAAAACAGCATCAACTCACCCGAGCTGGTAGCAACGCTCAGTGGCTCAGGAGGTATTACTGCGAGTGCAAATGTAAAATCATTTACAGGCATAATCAGTGGTTCAGGTGCCATAAAACTAAGTGGTAAAGCAGACGCTTCAAATCTTACCTTAAGTGGTTCTGGAGGTTTTAAAGGCAGAGATTTCTCAGTAAATGACTTATCTGCTCAAATTAGTGGTTCAGCAAATGTTTACATCACAGCCAATAAAAGCATTGAAGCAGTAATCAGTGGTTCAGGCAGTATCCGCTATTCGGGAAATGCAGTAGTCAGAAAAACTGTCATTGGATCTGGAAGTGTAAGAAAAGAATAACAATTATTAACTCCCTATAAAAAGAAAGAGCCTGTTCATGATTTATGAGGGCACTGAAAAAGTAGACATAAAAAGGTCTTCAAACAGAAAAGCGGATGGATAGGGGAGTGTAAAGCGAACTGTGTCAACATCACTTCTTCTTAGGTGGGGGCTTCTTCAGCCCCCACCTAAGAAGAAGTCGCCGAAGGCTTTCAATCGATCCCCAAATTTAATATACAATTGTGACATTGTCAATCCCCAGTTATGCATCGGCATTGTCCATTTTTTGGACAGGTCTTTAAAGGCCAGATACACGAGTTTTAGTAGCGCCTGGTCAGATGTAAATGCGCCCTTTGTTTTGGTGACTTTGCGGATCTGGCGATGCATTCCTTCGATTGCATTGGTAGTGTAGATCACTTTTCTGATATCCGCCGAATACTCGAAATAAGTGGATAAATTAGTCCAATTTTCCATCCATCCTTTTACCGATAGCGGATATTTTTTACCCCATTTATCTTCAAACTCCAGTAGTTTTTCATACCCCTGTTCTTGGTTGTTGGCTTTGTAGATCGGTTTTAGATCAGCTACTACCGCCTTTTTGTCTTTTTCTGGCACATAGCGTAAACTAGTGCGGATTTGGTGCACAATGCATAACTGAATCTGGGTTTTAGGGAAGACGGCTTCTATAGCCTCGGGGAAGCCTTTTAGACCGTCAATACAGGCGACTAGAATATCTTCCACACCGCGTTGTTTCAGATCGGTGAGTACAGAGAGCCAGAATTTAGCACCCTCATTTTCTGAGAGATAAATACCGATCAGATCCTTTTTGCCATCGCGGTTGACACCTAGGATATTGTAAACTGCCCGGGATTCGACACCACCACTACCACGCACCTTATAATGCATACAGTCCAGAAATACAAAAGGATAGACAGCCTCCAATGGTCGATTTCTCCACTCATTCATTGCGGGAATGATCTTGTCCGTAATGTTGGATATCTCGGTTGCAGAGATATCCATTGCATACATTTCTTTCACATAATCAGAAATATTGCGGGTACTCATGCCACGGGCATACATAGCGATCACGTTATCTTCCAGTTCTTCGGTAATGATTAATTGCCGTTTAGGAACGATCTTAGGCTCAAAAGTTTTGGTAGTTCAGGACCATCTCCCTTTTCTGCTGAGGTAACAACAGCAGCCGTTATAATGCGCTCCTCTGTCATGGCCAAATGAGTTTTGTAACCAAAAAAACTGCTGTCGGCTGTCTTGTGGCCAACCCTGGCATCCATATCTTTAGATATTGCATAATTCTCCCGGGTATCTTCAACTGTTTCCCTCAATAGGTTTAGTTTCTCCTTTACTGCAGGAATTTCACTTAACGCTTCATCAGACTCGATAAGTTTTTGTAGTTTACTGCAGTATTCTATTTCCTTTAGGATATCATTTGATTCATTCTTCTCGGGCATCCGGGTTTTGAAATCATCATCCATTGAATAAACTGCTCTTCGCAGCAACTTTGAACGTTGCCTGAGTACCTCAACAGGTGAGTATGGGTTAGATCTTGAAAGTGAATGTGTAGCATCGACAATAATGGACCTGGATTTAATAATACCTTTTTCCAGAGCTAAAGAGACGGTTTTTCCAATCAGCAGGTTTAAAAGATCCATGTCCTTAAGACGAAGCTTTCGGAACTTGGTCAGAGAGCTTGGATTTATCACGTCCTGTTCAGGGGACATCTCTAAGAAATATTTAAAGGACATATCATAACGGGAACGCTCTACAACATCCACATCAGAAATAGTGAATATAGTTTTCAAAAGCAGGTATTTGAACATGCGCACAGGGCTCTCTGCAAGACGTCCATTATCCCGGCAATACTTTTCTAAAAGCTCATTATAGATAAAGCTGAAATCTATTAACTCATTGATCTTGCGAAGAAGGTTGTCTTTGGGAACAATCAGATCGTAGAGCCTGGAAAACTCACTAAATTGGATTTTTTGTTGTTGAAGAAGCATCTTAAAGGCAGTTCTAATACACCTTTAAAATACAAAAAAGGAGCAGAAAAACTATGCTTTCTACTCCTTTTATCCATTTTTTTCTAAGGGACTTTTTCAGTGCCCTCTGATTTATGATACAGGCTTTTCTATTATTAAAATGTTTTCATAGGTATAGGGTTTGCCTGTAATATCCACTATAACTATCAATACACTATCCTGTTTCTGTTATTTTTTCGTTAAAAAACAAAACATACCCTCAAACGCTTCTCCGATCATACCAGCCACCCTGCAACAGGAAATTCCTTTGGACGCTTAAAAAAAACAGGCACTAATGTGAGGCCATTCATTTTTAATGCCGGCCGAACATTAGTGCCTGTTTTTTTTAAGCGAAGACGGAAATCCCCCCTAAACAAGGGCTAAACTTTAAAACTGGTAACCTAAAGCCCAGAAATTCTGTACATAATTAATCTTCTGACTTGCTTTATCTAAATCATCTCTGCCTGTAGTATGGACAGTCTTCAAATTAGTTGCCCCAACCTTAGTTGTATTCTGAATATACAGCCCTCTGGTCACATAAAATTTCAAACCAATCTTTGCAGAAAAACCATAACCAGCAACATTCCAGTGGTTATTTCTTCCCTGCTCAAATAAACGCACGTCAGACCTTGGTACCATCATACCACCACCAAGACCTGTTTCCAAAGTTAAAGAGGTCTGTCTAGAAGGCGCAACCCAGATATCATCATAACGCTCGATCTCAATATTCGCATAGTTGAACCCATCCGTATGCTCGTAAGTAAGCATTTTGTCCGTTACATTAATCATTTGTCCATTGTACGTTCCTGCAAGCGCACCTGTAGGCACACCAGGCTCTGAAATTTGATCTCCGATATAACCAGTAATCGCCACCTGCTGCGGGATATCCATTACATATTTCATGTGGTCCCAACCAATGGAAATACTATAATTATCTGAAATAAAATAGCCTACACGAAGATTATACTGTGGCTCAGAAACCTTTGATGGATTTAAATAGTTCCACTTTAACGGTGATTGCCTGTCATGTGCAACTACATCCTTCAATGTAAAATCATAATTAGGCCCCGTAAAGTTAATATCACTCTTTCCATACCACGAATGATTATATCCCCAGTGCACAAAGAAATCGCCTTTTCTCGAGAAATTCCTCTTGATTTCATTAGAAAATATACTCTTTCCAATCTTTACCGGATTATCAGTTGTATTTGTAGTTTCCTGTGCCTTTGTTCTTTTACCAAAAACAAGGAACAACAATAATAAGTAGCTTTTTTTCACAGCGTAAAAGTACTCAAATCCTGCCGAAAACGAATTTTCGCAAAACATATGACATGAACAAGACGCAATAAAAAGCAAAAAACCTGCTGTAACTAAACAGCAGGTTTTTCTAAAAATATATGAATCAGTAATTAAATCCCTAACAACAAACGTGCAGGATCTTCTAACAACTGTTTTACTCTTACCAGGAATCCAACAGACTCTCTGCCATCAATGATTCTGTGATCATAAGATAAAGCAAGATACATCATCGGGCGGACCACAACTTCACCTTTTTCTGCAATAGGGCGCTCAATAATATTGTGCATTCCTAAAATCGCAGACTGAGGCGCATTGATAATTGGCGTAGACATCATTGAACCAAATACACCACCATTAGTAATTGTAAATGTTCCACCAGTCATTTCTTCCAAAGTCAACTTGCTATCACGTGCTTTAGTAGCCAACTCAATCACAGACTTTTCAATCTGGGCAAGTGTCATACTCTCTGCATTTCTGATAATTGGAACAACCAATCCCTTTGGTGCAGAAACAGCGATAGAAATATCTACGAAGTCATTGTAAACAACAGATTCACCATCAATACGTGCATTCACAGCAGGGAAATCTTTCATTGCCTCACAAACAGCTTTCGTGAAGAAACTCATGAAACCTAAACCAACACCATATTTTTCTTTGAACTGATCTTTATATTTTCCACGAAGATCCATGATCGGTTTCATGTTTACTTCATTAAAAGTAGTTAACATGGCCGTTTCATTCTTCACTGCAACTAAACGTTTCGCAACAGTTTTGCGCAATGGAGACATTTTTTCTTTGCGTTCATTTCTTGAACCTGCAACCGGTGCAGCTACAGTTGGTGCAGCTTTTTCAGGAGCCTTAGCTGCTGGTGCAGCCGCTTTCTCCGCCTTAAGCGCATCATCTTTAGTAATCCTGCCATCAACACCAGAGCCTTTAACAGCCGCCGCGTCAACACCTTTTTCTGCAAGAATTTTACCTGCTGCCGGTGAAGGAGTACCAGTTGCATAACTCTCGCCATTTCTTTCCGCTACCGGAGCAGCAGGCTGAGCATCATTAACAACCGCTTTTTCTTCAGCAGCTGGCGCTGCCGCTTTTGCCGGAGCAGCCCCACTAGTTTCGATAGAACAAACTACAGCACCTATAACCAGCGTATCGCCTTCGGCCGCCACTATTTTCAAAGTTCCGGCTTGCTCAGCAGTTAATTCAAAAGTTGCTTTATCAGATTCTAACTCGGCGATTACTTCATCCATTTCTACGGCATCACCATCATTCTTCACCCAACGGGATAAAACAACTTCGGTAATTGATTCGCCTACTGGCGGAACTTTTATTTCTAGACTCATAATTGATGTATTATATTTTCCTAATCTACGTTATATGCTTTACTCACTGATTTCTTAGCAATTTTCTGATCCACCTCAGTTACAGGTGCTGCAAAAGATTTTGCCAGAATATAAGCTTGCTCATCCGCATGCTGTTTCGCAAATCCAGTTGCAGTACTGCTGCTTTCTTTTCTTGAAATCACTTCAATATCACTAAATACTGTCTTTCTTGTTTTACGCAACAAATAAGGCCATGCACCCATGTTTTCAGGTTCTTCCTGAACCCAAACAGCTTCTTTCGCATTTTTATAACCTTTATAAACTTCTTCCATTTGTTTAAATGGCGTAGGATATAACTGCTCAACACGAACGATCGCAACATTTTTGATCTCCTCTTTCTGTTGTTTCTCTAACAATTCGTAGTAAATTTTACCACTGCAGAACAATACTCTGTCTACCTCATTCGCTTTAACATTTGCATCATTGATTACCTCCTGGAATTTTCCATTAGTAAATTCTTCCAGCTTAGAAACACATAAAGGATGACGCAATAAGCTTTTAGGGGTAAAAACAATTAATGGTTTTCTGAAATCACGTTTAAACTGACGACGGATTGCATGGAAAAAGTTAGCAGGAGTAGTACAGTTAGTTACCTGCATATTGTAATCCGCACAAAGTTCCATAAAACGCTCAATCCTTGCAGAAGAGTGTTCAGGCCCTTGTCCTTCATAACCATGAGGCAATAACATAACTAACCCGTTTTCACGCTGCCATTTTGTTTCTGCACTTGCAATATATTGATCCACAACAATTTGTGCACCATTAAAGAAATCACCAAACTGCGCTTCCCAAATAGTTAAAGCATTAGGGTTTGCCATTGCATAACCATACTCAAACCCTAAAACGCCATATTCAGATAAATGTGAATTATAGATATCAAATGGGGCCTGCTGATCAGAAAGGTTACTTAAAGGGATATATTCCTCTTCAGAATCTTCTAAAGTTAAAACAGCATGACGATGTGAGAATGTACCACGCTCTACATCCTGTCCGCTTAAACGAACTCTCTTACCTTCAGTAAGTAAAGTTGCATAAGCCAGCTGCTCACCCATTGCCCAGTCAAAAACATGACTTGAAGTAGCCATTTTATTACGCTCAGCAAATAGTTTCTCAATTTTCTTGAAGAACTTTTTATCTGCAGGCAAAGTACTAATCCTTTTTGCAATCTCTAATAAAGTAGTCTTTTTAACAGACGTATCAGGAGAAGTAACAAAATCTTCTGCACTGGCAATTCTCATGTCTGACCATGCACCAGCAAATTTCACTCCCTTATAAGTAGAAGTAACTTCTTTCGCTTCATTTAACCGCTCCTGTAAAATACCACGGAATTCAACTTCCATTTCTTTTGCCAGGCTTGCTTCCATTTTACCTTCACCAATCAGTTGTTTGATATAGATATCTCTTGGATTAGCATGCTGCTCGATGCTTTTGTACAATAAAGGCTGAGTGAATTTAGGCTCATCTGCTTCATTATGCCCGAATCTGCGGTAACACAGAATATCTATGAAAACATCATTTTTATATTTCTGACGGTATTCCATAGCCAGGTTGATCGCATAAACCAAAGCTTCTACATCATCTCCATTCACATGGAAAACAGGAGAAAGCGTCACCTTAGCAATATCTGTACAATAGGTACTGGTACGGCCGTCTTTATAATTTGTAGTAAAACCAATCTGGTTGTTAATCACCAGGTGGATCGTACCACCGGTTTTATAACCATCCAGACCTGCCATTTGAATAACTTCGTAAACGATCCCCTGTCCGGCAACCGAAGCGTCACCATGAATCAGGATAGGCGCAATACGTGAATCATCCCCACCATATTTGAAATCGATTTTAGAACGTGTCATTCCTTCAACCACACCATTTACTGTTTCCAGGTGAGATGGGTTAGGACATAAACTCAAATGGACGCTTTTTCCGTCATTCGTAGTTACATCCGTAGAATAACCAAGGTGGTACTTCACATCACCTCCAAAAGGAGATTCCGCACTGTAGCCCTTACCTTCAAATTCAGCAAAGATATCTTTGTAAGTTTTTTGCATGATATTGGCCAGCACATTTAAACGCCCTCTGTGTGCCATACCAATTACAAATTCTTCAATTCCCATTGCAGAACCTTTTTCAATTACTGAATCCAGTGCAGGAATTAAAGCCTCAGCCCCTTCTAAAGAAAATCTCTTCTGACCAAGAAACTTAGTTCCTAAGAAGTTCTCAAAGCTTACCGCTTCATTTAACTTTTTAAGGATCCTTCTTTTCTCTTCAATTGAAAAATTTGGCGTGTTCTGCACACTTTCCATTTTATTTTCAATCCAGCTTAATACTTCAGGTGTACGGACAAATTTATATTCCGCACCAATAGACCTGCAGTAAGTTCTCTTCAGAAAGGTTACGATATCGCTTAGTTTGGCAGCACCAATACCAAGTTCTACGCTCGAATTAAAAACGGTGTCCAGGTCAGCCTGACTCAAACCAAAGTTTTCGATATCAAGAGTTGGTAAATGATGACGTCTTTCTCTTACCGGATTTGTTTGGGTAAACAAATGACCGCGCTGGCGATAACCATTGATCAGATTTAAGACACTCACTTCTTTTAAAAAATGTTCGGGAGTTGCTTCACTGGCTACGCCAGCATCCGCTCCTCTTCCAAAATCAAACCCTTCAAAAAACTTCTGCCAGCCGAATTCAACCGCATTAGGATCTTCTTTATAAGCTTGATAAATAGAATCGATGTATTCGGCATTTGCGCCGTTGAGATAAGATAAATTATCCATTGTTTAAGAATTGGTATAAGTATGGCAAAATTAGGATTTTACCTTTAAAAACAGCTATAAATCATCAAGAAATTCTACGATTTCACAAACCTTTTTAAGTGGTGTCAGCCGATCGTCAAGAAGTATGTCAAATTCGGAGATTAAACTGCCCGCTACCAGCAGAGGCACATCCATATAGTCCAACACCTTAGTCAATATTTTATTGATATCTTTTCCAAGATTCAGAGAAGTAAGCACAATAAAAGCGTAATCAGGTTTATAATGTGCAATTACCTTTTTAAGGTCATTATATGGGATTTCCTGTCCAAGGTACAGCGTATCCATTCCACATCGTTTTAGCAAATAGCGGGCAAATAGTAAACCTGTTTCATGCATTTCGGCCTCCGGCAGGAATAATAAGAACCTTTTAGGATCTTTTCTATCTGGCTTAGTTAGCTTATCAATCTCCACAATCATCCTGTCTCTGATTAAATTGGAGGCAAAATGTTCATGCGAGGGATCTATTGCACCAGTCTGCCATAACATTCCTACCTTTTTCATAAATGGAAAAAGTACAAGATCCATCGTATCGACTAAACCTAATTCCTGAATACAACCAGAAAGGATTTCAGCAAATGCAATTTCGTCATATTTTAAGGCAGCATCAGAAAGACGAAGCACCTGTACAGTATCATTGTTATAATCAGCTTGTAACTGGAGTACAAGGTCATTGATCTGTACCTTGTCCATTTTTGCAATCCGGCTTATTTTGTAACCTTTTTCATTCAAAGTCACAATATTAAGCAGATGCTTCAGGTCTTCTTCCTCGTAATATCTGATATTCGTAGGAGTTCTTTTTGGAGGCACCAGGTTATATCTGGCCTCCCATGCCCTGATCGTATGTGCTTTTATGCCTATTAAGCTTTCTATATCACTGATTGAGAATCTTTTCACTTCATGTGATAACGCTCTTAAACAAAAAATGTTTTAAATATTTTTTTTGTTTAACCTTTATCCGTTTTTTTTATCAAATATCCTGCACCTCTATATCCAGCAATTTGATTTGTTTGTCTAAATCAAAAGCATTTTTAGAACGTGTATCTTTTCCACCTCCGGCAACATAAGCCCAGTTGCCCCAATTGCTGGCTGGTGAATAATCAATTAGTTTTTGTTCAAAATAACCAGCCCCATCTATCCAATTCAACTTTAAGATATAAATCAAGTAAGTAGCGACCAATAAGCGCCCAGTATGAGAAATAAAACCAGATTGATTCAGCTCTGTCATATATTGATCAACAACGGGATTACCCGTATTTCCATCTTTCCATTGCTGTAAACTTTGAAGATATTCTCCAGTCTGCGGAAATTCTTTTATTTCTACAATGTCCTTGAAATAATCAACGCTATGTTTTTTAAACATAAACCTGAAGAAATCCCTCCACAACAGGCCTAATATTAATTGGGTGAAATGCGTGTTCGCACCAAATTGCTGTTCAGCCTCTTTCACTGCCCAATAAACCTTTCTTGGAGATAAGGCACCGACAGCCAGCCAGGGAGATAATTTAGACGCAAAACTATGCTGGGCAGCATGTGCTTTACTACTACGGATATAAATTTCGGAACCAGGGGCAAATAATTCCTGTAAATGTTTTATCCCTTCTTCTTCACCACCAGAAAGGTTAGTTAAAAAAGGCCCTCCACATTCAGGTAATTCCCCCCATTCCTCAACTGGTACAAAATTAATTTGCTCAGGTGCAGGGAAACAATCTTTTACGATTGCATCTCTTTCTGTTTTTTTCTTAAACTGAGGAAAAACATCAGGAATATCTTTAATAGGAAATGGCAGATCTTCTTTATTGTAAAGCGTGTGGCCAATAAAATGCTTCAGGTTTATTCTCAATTTCCACAGCAGGTCTTCTACATTCGAAGAAACCGTAGTTTCTTCAGTTGCAACCTCTCTGTGGTGATAAACCTCTGCAATTTCATAGTGTTCAGCAAGTGCTGAAATATGATCTTCCGGAGTACCAGAGATGACCAAAAGATTACCGCCCAGTTTTTTCAATGATTCGCGTAAAGCAGAGACGCTTTCTGCTAAAAATTGAAATCTATTGTGTACAGCTATATTTTCTTCTTCAGTTTCAGCAGTACATTCAAAGTGGCGCGGATCAAAAAAATAAACAGGCAGGATACTATCGGACTTACTGATCGCTTCTACTAACATTTCGTTGTCATGTAACCGCAAATCATTTCTAAACCAGACGAGTATTTTCCGAGATTCCATTTATTTAGCCTAAAGTTTGTTGTAATCTCCAAAAATATACCATTTTTATCCTAAGATCTAATACACAAAGTAATATTTACATAAGCGCAACAAAAGTTTAGCTTAAAATCACGTTTAAACAGCTTTCCCGGAAACAAAAACACGACTATTAAAGTTAATCCTAAATGAACCAGCATATTTTACTCACAGGTGCAACCGGCATGCTCGGCAAAGATTTAATTCAAACGCTTTTAAAACGGGGAAATAAGGTTTCTATCCTTTCCCGGAAGCCGCATCAAATTGACCAGGTCAAGGTCTTTCTATGGGATGTAGAACAGCAGAAAATTGATACAGCATGCCTGGATGGTGTAGATAGTATTATCCATCTTGCCGGTGAAAATATAGCTAAAGGAAAATGGACCGGCCAGCGTAAAAAAGAAATCATTGACAGCCGGGTTCTTTCTACACAACTTCTATTTAAAACCATAGCAACAAACCCAAATCAGGTAAAAAACTTTATTTCTGCAGCTGCTATTGGTTATTATGGCAACCGCGGAGATGAAATACTGACAGAAGAAAGTACTCCTGGTCATAATTTCCTTGCAGAATGCTGTATTGAATGGGAAAAAGCGATAGACCAGGTACAGCAACTGAAGCTACGTATTGTAAAAATCAGGACTGGTGTAGTGCTGGCAAAAAATGATGGTGCACTAAAATCCATGGCCACCCCAATCAGCCTGTTTGCGGGCGCCCCTCTTGGAAGTGGAAAACAGTGGGTACCCTGGATTCATTACCAGGATATGACCCGGATCTATCTCCATGCACTTGACAATGAATCGTTAACAGGTGCTTACAATGCAACAGCCCCCTATCCTGTTACCAATAAACAACTGACTAAAGCTATTGCCAAGCAATTACATCGCCCTGTATGGCCATTTAGCGTTCCTGAGAAAATATTACAATTTATTTTAGGTGAGATGAGTTCAATGGTTATCAACAGTACCCATACAACGGCACAAAAAATAGAATCCAGTGGATTTATTTTCAAATATCCCCAACTGGAACAAGCTTTATCTGATATTTACAGCGCATGAAAACAGAGGTAAACATTTGCTGGTTAAGAAGAGATTTGAGGTTAAAAGACAATGCGGCACTCTACCACGCATTAAAAGGAAGCACCCCGGTTTTATTGCTTTTTATATTTGACCGCCATATACTCGATGATTTAAATGACCCGAAGGATGCCAGAGTTACCTTTATCTACCGCAAATTAAAAGAACTTGAAACTGAATTGCAGCAAGCTGGCTCTTCCATACTTATCAAGTATGGTACACCTGAGCAAATATGGTCAGAACTATTAAAAACCTACACCGTAAAATCAGTCTATACAAATCATGATTACGAACCTTATGCGATGGAACGTGATGATGCTTTAGCAGAATACCTGCGTTCAGAATCTATACCTTTTCAATCCTTCAAAGACCAGGTTATTTTTGAAAAAAAGGAAATCGTAAAAGCTGACGGAAAGCCTTATACTGTTTTCACCCCTTACTTTCGTCAATGGAAATTAAAGTTGAACGATTTTTATCTTAAAGCTTATCCGGTAAAAAAATACCTGGAAAATCTGCTTCAAATTCAACCATTTGCTTTTCCTGAATTAGGTACATTAGGCTTTCAGGAATCAGATTTACAATTTCCCTCTGCAAGTTTTGAGCATAAATTAGCTGCTTATGAACAGCGGAGAGATTTCCCCGCAGACGATGCCACGACTCATCTGGGTATCCATTTAAGATTTGGAACAGTCAGTATCAGAGAGGCTGCAGCGAAAGCATTAAATGCCGGTGCTGAGAAATGGCTATCTGAACTGGCCTGGAGAGATTTTTATATGATGATTTTATCTCAGTTCCCTCATATCACCACACAGTCCTTTAAACCGGCCTATGATCAGATTAAATGGCTGAATAAGGAAAAGGATTTTGAAGCCTGGAAAAATGGCAAAACCGGATACCCAATAGTAGATGCAGGAATGAACCAGCTGAATCAAACGGGCTATATGCATAACCGGGTCAGAATGATTGTAGGAAGCTTTTTGACTAAGCATCTGTTAATTGACTGGCGTTGGGGAGAAGCTTATTTTGCAGAAAAGTTACTGGATTATGAACTGGCTAGTAATGTTGGTGGATGGCAATGGGCTTGCGGTTGCGGCAACGATGCAGCTCCTTATTTCAGGGTATTCAACCCTGAATTACAAGCGAAGAAATTTGATCCCGACAATAAGTATATCTACAGATGGGCACCAGAATATAAACAAGAAAAGCATAGCCAACCTATAGTTGACCATGCTTTTGCCAGAGAACGAATTCTCAAAGTATTTAAAGAGGCGCTAAATAATTAGTTTGTGATTGATTAATTCGGGTTTACCCATTCCTAACCCCCGTTTCCAAAAGCAAACTCAACCTGAGGAACTGTTGGAACGCCTCTTGAAGTAAATAATCCTCTTCCAAAAATATTCGTTCCATATCCAGCCATTCTACCCATATCTACAATAAAAGTTCCTTTAAAATCTTTTGCATCATAAGATGCTAACCTATAGTTATATCTAACAGGTAAAGACGGCGCATAATATGACTGATGCATCATTGTGACATCAATATCTCTAAAACTCAAATCAGTTTCGTTAGCACCCCACCCTCCGAAAGTTTTCTTTCCTTCTTGAGTAACAGCAAAATAAAATCTACCTTGCTGTTGTTTCGGATCTGCCCCAGTAATTTCATCGTACCATAACTCTACATGCAACCTTCTTTTGGAGTCGCTATTATAGTATGTGTTTAAAAAAAGACGTCCTATAAATATCGGTGGTTGTATACTTTGAGTTTTCTTTGAATTATTGGCAGCAGAAGTTATTCTTTCATCCTTCTTATAAACTTTCAAGTCTTCACCAATTTTCACTTCTCCTTTAGCATTGGTAAATAAAGATGAAAGCGGAGTACCAAACTTATAAGTCAATGAACTATCGGATTTTATAGTCACAAGATCATTATACTTGTTTTTAAAAGCCTGGAATGATTCGCTGCTATTTACCTTTTCATATTCATCCTGAATATTTTTAAAAATAGTTCGATAAGATTTGAACCCCGGAAATCTTGCTTCCCAAGCCTCAAGGTCTACCCCTTGTTTGCTAATCAGTACTGTTGAAATTGAATCAAATGATTTTTGATCACTGAACTTCAAATATCCATTTTCTAAAGTCACCCTTTTCTCCGAAGAAACAAGACTATCTTTTGAAATATTACCCTCATCAGTCTTTTTGCAAGACCAAATTAGTCCTAATGAAATAGCTGCTACTGCTAAAAATCTGTAATTTACTTTCATACGTTTATATATTTCTTTAAAAATATATAAAATAAACATAAAAACTAATAAAAAAGCTAATTTATTAACTAATAAACAATATTATGATATAAATATCAAAATTTTGAGATAAAAATAATAATTATGATAACAATACAATCATTAGCTTAAATAGCTATTCATAAATAAACCACAGGTCTTATAAAGATAAAATCCCCGCTAAAATTTAAATTTTAGCGGGGATTTTATCTTTATAATTTATTTCTCTTAATTCGTTACACTAACGATCTCAATATCAAAATCCAACACTGCATTTCTAGGGAGATTCGGCGGAATACCTACCGTGCCATAACCACGATCAGAAGGGATCAGAAGGCGTATTTTACCACCTTTAGTTAATTTTCCAGGAATTACATCACCCCACCCCTTAACGCCTAAGCTTGCAAGAACTGCACTGAAAGACCCATCAACATTAGTTTGAGATACAGTACCATCAGCAAATCTTAGTGTGTAATTTGCAACTATTGTTGAGGTCAGCGAGATTTTATCAGTACCAGTACCCGGCGTTGAAATACTATAATAAACCCTTGAAGGGTCTTTAATCATCGTTAAGCTATTCTTTTTAATAATATCATTGATAATGCGATCATCTAAAGCAGTCTGTGATTTCTCAGGTACCGTAGTCACTGTCAGATCAATATTTTCATTTGAAGGAATAGTTGCAATACCATTTTTTCCATAAGCCAGGTAAGATGGAAGCAGGATCCTTGCAGAACCACCTGGTTTAAGTTTCAAAATTACATCACGCAATGCATTTATTCCTATAGTTGTAAAAATAGTATTATCAACAGGGGCCAATACATTCGTATACCCTCCAAGTGTACCGAAATTCCCATTGAAAGAAGAAGCCCAGTACACTGTACCATTTTCCAGTCCTTTTACTGAAACATTATATAACACAGAGTCGCTGGTCGAATAAACAGCAGTACCAGTTCCAGGGTTCAGAATCTGATAGTAATAACCCGTTTTCAGTGAATCTTCAATAACAGTCAGTTTATTGGCTGTAATATAATCTTGTATTTTCTTTCCGTCTACAACCTGAATAGAATCATAAGTCTTTTTACAAGAACTAAAAAGAACAGTTAAGCCAATCAAGGCAAGAGTAAATTGTGATAACTTTTTAAGCATTATTTTTATTTTGGTTGGACTATTGGTACGTATTTTTTTACTTCGATTAATTGAATGTCAAAATCCAATATTGAATTTGCAGGCAAAAATGAAGGTAATCTGTTGCTTTGTTGTATTGCAGGAACTACCCTGTTTTGATAAGCCATCGTTGAAGGTATAATTAATCTGATATGCCCACCCGGCTGGATCATGCGGAGTCCTTTTTGCAAGCCTTCTATAGCGGAGCCAAAAACAAATTTCGGAACCAGATCGTCAGTGACTACCGGAGTCATATCATATAACAACTGCTTGATGGTACTTCCGGTATAACGCATTCTTATTGTATCTGTCGGTTCATAAGTTGCGCTACCTTTACCTCCGTCATAAATCTGGTAATATAAACCTTCAGGAGTCTTTAGTGCTGTTATTTTTGCAGCTCCTACAGCCACCTTGTTAACAGAATCTATATATATTTTAATCAAATCATCGTCAATTGCTAATTGCGCAGCTTTATCATAAGCAGGAGCTGTTTTACAGGCTGCAAAAGCACAAGCGGCGGCTATCAACAATAACAGAGTTTTGATTTTAAACATATTGCACAAAAATAGTCTTTTATTAGGGATGGTACAATATTTAACCAATTTTAACAATTACCAAAAAAAAAAGCGGCCGCATCATTGGATATGATCCGGCCGCTACCAGCTTAAAATTAAACTGTTAAAAACAATATTTATTCTCAGCAATCAGTTGTTGTGCAACTTTCTGACGTGCATCTTTCACATTAAATGGCTCTACTTTAGTAAATCTTTTTAGTCCTACCAACATCATGCGTTGTTCGTCGCCTTCAGCAAAAGCCCACAAAGCTTCTTTTCCAGCTTTTTGTAAAGCATCAACCGCTTCAACAAAATAGATACGCATCATATTCAGTTGTCCTTCACAAGCTTCAGCCCCTCTTAAACTAACCAGCTTCTCTGTTCTCAACATCACTGACTCCGCTACGTAAACATAACTTGCCATATCTGCAATGTTCATCAGGATTTCCTGTTCTTTAGAAAGGCTCATCATTAGCTTCTGAACTGCAGCTCCGGCAACCATTAAGGTTGCTTTTTTCAGGTTCTGAATGATTTTTTTCTCCGCTGCGAAAAGCGTATCATCCTCTTCACCGAAATCAGGAATAGACATTAATTCGGCAGCTACAGCAGTTGCCGGGGTCATTAAGTCTAATTCACCTTTCATTGCTCTTTTCAACATCATATCAACAGTTAATAACCTGTTGATTTCGTTTGTTCCTTCAAAAATCCTGTTGATCCTTGCATCACGGTATGCTCTGTCCATTGGGGCATCGGCAGAGAAGCCCATTCCACCATAAATCTGAACACCTTCATCCACTACATAATCCAACGCTTCAGAACCCCAGACTTTAAGGATCGCACATTCTACAGCAAATTGCTCTGTAGACTTTAATTTTGCCTTACTCTTATCCATACCGCCAGCAACCAATGCCTCATAGGCATCGTCAATATTCTGACCTGCACGATAATTAGCAGACTCTACCGCATAAACTTTGGTTGCCATTTCGGCAATCTTATAACGAATAGCACCATACTTTGAAATCGGGCGCTCAAACTGGATACGCTCATTTGAATAATTGATTGCAGTACTGATCACCGCTTTCGAAGCTCCGACAGCAGCAGCAGCCAATTTAATACGGCCAATATTTAAAATATTAACAGCAATCTTAAATCCGTTTTCACGCTCTGAAAGCATATTTTCTACAGGTACTGCACAATCGTTGAAAAATACCTGACGTGTTGACGATCCTTTGATCCCCATTTTATGCTCTTCAGGGTTCATCGTTACCCCACCAAACTCACGCTCCACAATAAATGCAGTTAGATTTTTATCACCATCGATTTTCGCGAATACAATAAAGATGTCAGCAAAACCACCATTGGTGATCCACATTTTCTGACCATTAATTACATAATGTTTACCATCTGCTGATAACTTTGCTTTAGTTTTACCAGAGTTTGCATCGGATCCTGAATTTGGCTCTGTTAAACAGTAAGCTGCTTTCCACTCACCCGAACCCAATTTTGGAATATATTTCGCTTTCTGCTCTTCATTTCCATAATAAAGAATAGGTAAAGTACCAATACCTGTATGTGCAGAAATTGCAACTGCAAACGAATGACCAGCACCAATTACATCAGCAACCAGCATAGAAGTATTAAAGTTTTTACCGAAACCACCGTACTCTTCAGGAATAGAAACACCCAACAAGCCTAATTCACCTGCTTTAGTTACCAGTGAAGCCATCAGCCCTTCTTCCATTTTATCAATGCGGTCCAGGTTAGGGTATACTTCCGTTGTCAGAAAATCCCTGCACGTCTGTGCAATCATTTGCTGTTCTTCATCAAATTCTTCAGGAATAAATACATCCTGGTATGTGGTTTCCTTAATCAGGAACTCGCCACCTTTTACTTTTGTTTTGTCTGTAGTTTCCATATTCTTTGTGATTGAAATCTACCGGGGGTTTTCCCGGAGATTTCCTGTTTATATTTTATAATGAAGCGCTTTTAATAACCGCTAAAGAAGTTCAAAAATACCAGCAGCACCTTGTCCGCTACCCACACACATTGTCACCATTCCGTATTTACCATTCCTGCGTTTCAGCTCATGGAACAATTGCACAGAAAGTTTTGCACCTGTACAGCCTAGCGGGTGACCTAAAGCAATCGCACCGCCATTCACGTTTACAATATCCTGATTGATGCCTAAAGTTCTGACCACTGCCAGTGACTGAGAAGCAAAAGCTTCATTCAGTTCAATTAAGTCCATTTGTTCTAAGGTCAGACCAGCTTTCTTTAAAGCCAGAGGAATAGCCTCAATCGGGCCAATACCCATAATTCTTGGCGGAACACCTACCACACCATAACTCACCAGGCGGGCAATAGGGTCAACCCCAAGTTCTTTCAACTTACTTTCAGAAACGACGATCACAAAAGCCGCACCATCCGAAGTCTGAGAAGAATTACCAGCTGTTACACTTCCATCAGCTGCAAAAACAGGTTTAAGCTTAGCTAACTTATCCAGAGAAGTATCCGCACGCGGCCCCTCATCGGTATCTACAACATAACTTCTGGTCTTCTTTTTTTGCTGACCATCCAGATAGTTTTCAGTCACTGTGATTGGTGCGACTCCAGCTTTTAAATGTCCATTTTTTATCGCCTCAACTGCTTTCATATTTGACCTGAAAGCAAACTCATCCTGATCCTCTCTGCTCACCTTATATTCATTGGCTACAGCTTCGGCAGTAAGCCCCATGCCCCAGTACCAGTCCGGGTTCTTTTTAGCGACCTCGTAATTAGGAACTACTTTCCATCCACCGAAAGGCATACCAGACATGACCTCAACACCACCGGCGATAATGCAGTCTGCCATTCCACTTTTAATTTTAGCAACCGCAGTCGCTATGGTATCCAATCCTGATGCGCAGTACCTGTTTAAGGTTACACCCGGAACTTTAACCGTGTCCAGTCCCATCAGGGAAATCATACGGCCTATATTTAATCCTTGTTCTGCTTCCGGAGTTGCATTACCAACAATGACATCATCTATTTGATCTTTATCCAGATTAGGCACTGAGGCTACCAATTGTTTGATGACTTCAGCAGCCAGATCATCGGCCCTGGTAAAACGAAATACGCCACGTGGTGCTTTGCCCACTGCTGTACGTAAACCTGCTATGATATATGCTTCTTGCATTTTTTGATGTAGTTAAGAAAAGTCTCAGCGGAATAAATCCTGCTAAGCCTTTGCTGTTAAACATTATATTATCTTTAAATCCTCTGGTTAATTACGAAGTGGTTTACCCTTGGTCACAATACTCTGAATCCTTTCTAAAGTTTTCCGCTCACCACAAAGTGATAAGAAAGCTTCTCTTTCCAGATCCAGTAAATACTGCTCGGTTACTTCTGTAGGAGATGACAAATCACCGCCACACATTACATAACCCAGTTTTTCTGATATCTTTTTATCATGTTCAGAAATGTAATGGCCCGAATACATCGTATTTGCACCTGCATAAACAATTCCTAAGCCTTGTTTACCCAGCACTCTGATATCTTTTCTTCTCACAGGTTGTGTATAACCAGCATCTGCCAGTTCAATAGCTTTTGCTTTAGCATCCGCAATCAATCTGCTCCGGTTCATAGAAACAGAGAATTTATCTTTTTGCAGGTAACCTAATTCATAAGCTTCCAGCGCAGAGGTAGAAACCTTAGCCATTCCGATAGTCAGGAAACGATCTTTCAGTATATTCTGAACAATCTGGTCATCTTTGTACTCATCAGAAGCACGCAGGGCAAATTCTTTTGTGCCTCCACCGCCAGGGATCACCCCTACACCAAATTCAACCAGCCCCATATAAGTTTCTGCATTCAGCTGTACATGGTCCGCATGTAAACTGAATTCACATCCACCACCCAGCGTGAGGTTATGTGGAGCTACCACAACCGGAATTGAAGAATATCTGATTCGCATCGAAGTATTCTGGAATGCTCTGATTGCCATGTTCAGCTCATCCCAATCCTGCTCTACAGCCATCATGAAGATCATTCCAACATTTGCACCCGCCGAGAAGTTGGCACCATCATTACCAATAACTACTCCTCTGTAATCCTTTTCTGCCAAGTCTATTGCTTTGTTGATAGCCTGAAGGGTATCGCCCCCGATGGTATTCATTTTGGAATGAAATTCCACATTCAATATTCCATCACCTAAATCAAGAATAGAAGCACCTGAGTTTTTCCAGATTGTTTTAGTCGTACGGATATTATCCAGGATAATAAATGAATCAGCACCTGGTAATGCTTTATAGCTCTTAGAAGGAATATCGTAATATTTTTTAACGCCATCTTCTACCTTGTAAAAAGTAGTATGGCCAGCGGCAAGCATTTCATGAACCCAGGCAGCAGCCTCATGTCCATATTTTTTCATGTCTTCCAATGACTCTTTAATACCTACAGCGTCCCAAACTTCAAACGGGCCTAAATCCCATCCGAATCCCGCACGCAGGGCATCATCAATCCTGTAAAGTTCATCTGAAATTTCAGGGATCCTGTCAGATACATATTCAAACAAGCCAAAGAAAGAATGTCTGAACACTTCTGCTGCTTTATCCTTACCAGCGGCAAAAACTTTCATTCTGTCTCTGACGTTTTCGATTGGTTTAGTCAGTTCAAGCGTAGCAGATTTCACTTTCTGCTGAACACGGTATTCCAGTGTTTTTAAATCAAGCGCTAAAATCTCTGTTTTACCGTCAGCAGTTTTTGTTTTTTTATAGAAACCTTGTTTGGTTTTATCCCCTAACCATTTATTGGCTTCCATTTTAACAACGTAGTCAGGAAGCTTAAATAAATCATGAGCTTTATCATCAGGACAGTTATCATAAAGTCCTTTGGATACTTTAATCATCGTATCTAAACCTACCACATCAGAAGTACGGAAAGTAGCTGATTTTGGTCTGCCTAAAGCAGGTCCCGTAAATTTATCAACTTCTTCTACTGTCAAGTCCAGTTTCTCTACCAGGTGCAGCAGAGCCATCATAGAATATACGCCTACTCTGTTGGCGATGAATGCAGGCGTATCTTTACATAAAACCGTGGTTTTACCTAAAAATTTATCTCCATAGTGCATTAAGAAATCTACCAGCTCAGGCCTGGTGTCCGGAGTAGGAATGATTTCCAGTAAACGCAGATAACGTGGTGGATTAAAAAAGTGTGTACCACAGAAATTAGCTTTAAAATCATCGCTTCTTCCTTCGGTCATTAAATGTATAGGGATACCAGAAGTATTGGAGGTAATTAACGTTCCGGCTTTACGGAACTGCTCAACCTGTTCAAATACTTTTTTCTTAATATCAAGATTTTCAACTACGACTTCAATAATCCAGTCTACGCCGGCAATTTTAGACATATCGGCCTCGAAGTTACCAGTGGTAATCTTGTTGACTACCTTTTTGGTATAAACCGGGGAAGGATTAGTTTTAATGGCATTTTGCAAAGCTGCATTGACAATACGGTTCTGAACTGCCGGATTTTCCAGCGTCAAGCCTTTGGCTGTTTCCTCAGGGCTGAGTTCTTTCGGTGCAATATCTAACAACAATACTTCTACACCTATATTCGCAAAGTGACAAGCAATGCGTGAGCCCATGATACCGGAGCCTAATACCGCTACTTTATTTATCTTTTTGTTCATCATTTCCTGTAGTTACTGTATATCCTAAAGTGAGTTTATTTAATTTCTGTAAGCTTTGTACCAGGCCGTTCTTTTCTGGTACAGTCAAATGATCATTCAGGTATTCATTGAAAGAGCGGACAACGCTTTTTGCCACTTGCCGCTTTTCCCGGCCGAAGTCTGTCAGAAAGACTTTTACGGATCTTTTATCTCCAGAAGAGGCCTCCCTGTATATCAACCCGGATTCCTCCATATTGTTTAGCATTCTGGACAAGCTGGTCGCCTTCACTCCAAGCAGTCCTGCAAGCTGTGAGACTGCCGTTCCATCTTTATCGATATTAATCAACACATAACCAATAGCTTGCGTGATTCCAAATTCAGATGCGATCTGGTTATAAGTATTTGACATGTTCTGCCAAACCACTTTCAATAAATAATCTATTGTTTCCTGTTGTTTCATTAATTGCTATGCTTGCATAACAAAGCTAAAGAATATAAAACTAGGATGCAAGAAACCATCATGATTTTTCAGACTCCATAACGAAATGAATATCAAAATCATGATAGCTTCATAACCGCTGAAAAACAATTACATACTAATAAAAAAAAGAGCACAAAAAAAGCCGCCAGGTTTGACCCTGGCGGCTTCTAAAATATTGGTTTCAGACTAGTATAAAGTAAATTCTACTCTTCTGTTTTTCTGACGACCAGCTGCAGTTTTGTTCGTTGCAATTGGTTGGTTTTTACCGTAACCAGTAGCTTCGATTCTAGATGCATTAGCACCTTGAGAAACTAAGTAAGCTTTAACTGACTCAGCTCTGTCTTTAGATAATCTCATGTTCAAATCAGCTGAACCTGTGTTATCAGTATGACCAGCTAATTTCAAGCTAAAGTTTTTAGTTACTAAAAGGTTAGCAACACGGTTTAAAGAAGCATATGATTTAGATCTGATAGTCGCTTTAGACAAATCAAATTCTAAGTCTTTAATTGCTTGTTTAACAACTTTACGATCAGCTTCAGTGATGATTACTTTTTCAGTAACAACTGGAGCAGGCGCAACTAATGGACATCCAGCACCATCAACAACAGTTCCTGATGGAGTGTTAGGACATTTATCCAATTTGTCAGCAACACCGTCACCGTCAGTATCTTTTAATAAATCGCTCATTTCAGTTCTTAATTTAGCATTTTCAGATTTTTGAGCATCTAAATCGCTTTTTAAAGAATTTGCAATGTTTTTAGCTTGAATAGCTTCATCATAAGAAGCAGCAACTGGATTGCTGAAAGCTAATTGCTTTCCTTTACCCAATGCAAACTCTAAACCAGCGTGAGCATAGTTGAATTTATCACTGTGACGGCCACCACGTTGAGTTCCGTCTAAGTTATCACCATCAACAAAGTAAACAGACCATCCTAAGTTAAAGTTAACTTTATCAGAAACTTTAAATCTAGCACCTAATCCTACAGGGATGATTAATTCTTTAACATCTTTTGGATATTCAGTAGTTACATTACCAGCAGTAACTTTTGGTTTGTAACCAGCTAAACCAGCACCACCTGTTACATATAATTGTAATGCATCTTGTTTTCTGAATAAGTCAATGTTAAACATGTTAACTTCTGCGCTTAAACTAGCCGCATAGTTTAATTCAGTTTCGAATTTAGAGTTACCACCAACAATAGCAACACCTTTTCCATCATTAAATGATTTAGAGTTATCACCTTTCAATTTACCTCTGATTCCGTCTAATTTCAAAGAGAAATATGGAGTGAATTGTTTTTTAACGTAAAGACCATATCCAAAACTAGAAGTGTTCTTAGAGAAATCATTGTGGCCACCAAGTGGAGAAGTTGGCGTTAAAACACCAGCGTTAACACCGATAGACCAGGTACTGAACTGTTGAGCAGCATTAGTAACCGGAGCTTCCTGAGCTTGTGCAGCACCTCCAATTAAAAGGGCAGCTAAAGCTACCGGCAAACTTTTGAATAATTTTTGTTTCATAATATGAGTTTATTAAAAAATAGTTCTGGTATTTTTTTGATACTTAAGCAATATCTATACCAAATTCGTTTATAGGTCCCCGGGCAGTCTAGGGGCAGGTTTTTCTTCATAAACTGTATGTTTAATGAAGCAAAATCTGCCATTTTAAATGAACAGAAACTTATATAACGCCGCCAAGGTATGGAATATAAAGAAATCTGACAAATAATTTTCAGTCAAGAAGATTATTTATTACTATTAAAACACATTCTATTCATGTTTTTCAGATTTATAGTCCGCTGCGTCCTTATACATTTTCTCAATTAACTCTTTATTCTTCTCTAGGATAATTTTCCTCTTCAAACTTAACTTAGGCGTAAACTCACCCCCTTCAATGCTCCATGCTTTAGTAAGTAGTACAAAGCGCTTTACCTGCTCCCATTTACCAAAATCTTTAGATCCGTTAACAATTTCCTGGTTGTATTTTTCAAGGACCTGGGTATTCTGAACCATTTCATGATCAGTAGTATAGGTAATCCCTTTTTTAGTACACCATGATTTTAAGGCTTCAAAGTTTGGTACAATTAACGCAGACGGAAACTTACGGTTTTCACCCAGTACCATAATATGGTCAATCAATACCGATTCTTTATATTTATTCTCCAACATTTGTGGTGCAACATATTTACCACCAGCAGTTTTAAAAATTTCTTTTTTACGGTCAGTAATTTTCAAAAACTTTCCATTGACCAGTTCCCCAATATCTTCAGTATGAAACCAACCGTCTTTATCAATAGCTTCAGCAGTCAGATCTTCCCGTTTGTAATAGCCTTTCATAACGTTATGACCTCTGGTCAGCACTTCTCCATCAGCGGCAATCTTAACTTCGACCCCATCGATCACAGGCCCGACAGTACCAAACATGGCATTGTCGAAATGGTTAACTGTAATCACCGGTGAAGTTTCTGTTAAGCCATAACCTTCAAAAACGGGCATTCCTGCTGCCCAGAAAATACGTGCCAGGCGTGGGTTTAATGCAGCACCACCAGAAACAATCACTACGATATTTCCACCCAAAGCTTCCTGCCATTTCTTAAAGACCAGTTTTCTGGCAATCCCCAGTTTAAAGTTGTAAAACCAGCCACTTTTCATATCATATTGTTCAGCAAGCGCAACTGACCAAAAGAAAATACCTTTTTTAATCCCTGTAAGCGCTTTCCCCTTTTCCATGATTTTATCATAAACCTTTTCCAGTAATCGTGGAACGGTAGAAAAAGCATTTGGTTTAACGGACTGGATATCCGCGACAATAGTATCCATACTCTCCGCATAATAGACAGCGACCCCCATATAGAGATAGAGGTAGACAATCATCCGCTCAAAAATATGGGATAACGGCAAAAAGCTGAGTGCATTTTCCAAACCCTGCGGAACAACAACAGCAGAATTTATAAAATTCTGAACCAGGTTATTGTGCGTCAGCATAACACCTTTTGGCGTTCCGGTTGTACCAGAAGTATAGATCAAAGTCAGCACATCATCAGGGGTGACAGCTGCACGGTAAGTTTCCAGCTCAATTCCTTCACTCTTTGCACCTGCATCTATCAGTAAACTCCAGTGATTTGCACCTGGGACTTCGTTAAAAGTATAAATCTTAAGGTCTGGATTAACAGCTTCACCAATAGGCTTTACCTTTTTGAATAATGTTTCATCTTCAACAAACAATACACTTACACCTGCATTTTCCAGAATAAACTTAATATCATGCTCAGCCAGTGTAGGATACAAAGGCACATGGTATCCGCCAAACTGGTTTACAGCAAAATCTGCAATATTCCATTCTGGTCTGTTGTGGGACATTACAGCTATCCTATCACCTTTACCCATCCCCAGCTGCAGTAAGCCTTTACTCAGGTTATCTGCAGTAGTTGAAAATTGCTGAGTGCTATATTTTTTCCATACCCCATTACTCTTTCCACTAATAAACTCGTCTTTTGGGAATTTCTCTAAGTTGTATTTAAGTAAATCAAATACTCTTGTTACAGTTACAGGCATAATATTGATTTTATCAGTTTAAATATTTTATATAGATGAACCCGGTAAGGTTCAAGAACGAAATTAGTTCCGGATTACTTTGTTATTCCCAAATCTAACAAATTAATTATTGTAATAAAACCAATTTTAATTTTGGTATGTTTTACTGCTGTAATCTTCTCAAACGCAGATAATCGTCATATTTAATAGGCATTTAAGTGCTTAAATCTGAAAAATCAAGACTAGAAATTATCTCCCCTTGTTCCTTTTGGCGCCATTCATCTGCTTTTACATTTGTCCTGAATAAGCTACTTTTTATAGACTGTTATAGTGTGGTTCTGTAGGACACTACATCGACTACAGCTTCTCTCTACAATGAATCCACGTATTTCCGGAAAAAGGTAGACTCATAGTAAACTCAACTCCTGGTTAACCCGGCCAGTTCTACTCGTTTTCCAAACTATTTACACCCTGTTTTCACATTTAAATTTCAATCCGATGACATACCCGGCATAATAATTGCTCAGCTCATTCTTACATTTAAACTTAAAGTAATCATATGAAAAAAGTATTTACTATACTTTGCCTTACTGTAATCGCTACTTTTGCGATTCAATCATCTTCTAAAGCCCAGAGCTATAAAAATGCTATTGGTGGTCGTTTTGGAGCCGCAAATGGGGTAACATTTAAAACTTCTCTTGGAGAGAACAAAATGTTAGATATCATTGCCAATTTCAGATCTAACAATAACTACAACTATTTCCGTGTAACTGCCTTATATGAAGTTTACCAGCCAATCAGCGGTGCGCGTGGTCTTAACTGGTACTATGGTGGTGGTGCTAGTTTGGGTTCTGTAAAATACAAGCCATACAATTCAAGCGATTTATACCTTTCTGTTGACGGTGTTTTAGGTTTGGATTATAAATTTGCTGATGCCCCTATCAACCTTTCATTAGACTGGAAACCAGCTATTCAATTAGCCCCTGATACTGATTTCGATGCATCAGGTGTTGGACTGTCATTGCGTTTCACTTTCTAAGGAAACAACTAAAAGCATTAAACAAAGAAGGCGTATGGAATTTATCCATACGCCTTCTTTGTTTAATGTAACAGCGGATTTTAGATTAAACCCCGGTCCACCTTTTAAAAACTGCTTTCTCTGAGGCTGTACTTGCCGGATCCATTGAAGAAACCAAGTCCACATTCGGGCTTGCTTTTAAAGTGACTTTAATTTCCTGATCAATCCCATCTCTGATGATTCTGACACGGATGACCTCACCAACCTTTTTAGTACGCACTACTGCCATACTGGAAATTGATGGTGCAGCAGTAACGTCATCAATACTGATCACTTCATCGCCAACATTTAAGCCATCAACCCATGCAGCAGAGTTACGTGATATTGCGGTAATGAGTACATGACCTTCTGCTGGTCTTGATGCAACACCCAGATACGCAGCTTTTTTACCAGCATCTTTCACACTGATCCCTGCAAAACCTAAATACTTTTTATAGTCTACTGTATCTGTACCGTTTACATACTTAGCCCAAAAGTCTGTCAAACTGATTCCGCTGATTTGCTCAGCCTTAGCTTTGAATTCAGCATCAGTATATCCCCTGCCTTTAGTTTTGCACTGCTCATACATGGCTTTCATCACGTCATCCAGGCTTGATTTTCCCTGAGTCGCATGTGCAATTTCAAGATCCATCAGCATGCCTACAATCTCCCCTTTACTGTAATAAGAAATACTACTGTTATTTGAATTCTCATTTGGACGGTAATATTTTATCCAGGCATCAAAACTTGACATCGCAGCTGACTGCTCATAACCACCCGGCGTATTGATCACATCAGACATGGAACTGGTCAGTGTGGCAACAAATTCTTCGGGCGTAGTCAAGCCAGCGCGCAACATCAATTTATTTTCATAATATGCTGTAAACCCTTCAGCAATCCATAAATCCGTAGTATAGTTTTCGTTTTCATAGTCAAATGGCCCTAAAGCAACCGGACGCAATCTTTTCACATTCCACAGGTGATGATATTCATGGGCAACCAGACTTAAAAAGCCTTTATAGCCGTTTTCAGTACCATAACCATTTCTCGAAGCACCTAATACCGTAGAATTTAGGTGCTCTAAGCCACCCCCGCCTCTTTGAAAATTATGCACAATAAACGTATAGTGCTTATTTGGATTTTCTCCGTAAATCGCAGTTGCTTGTTCTACAACCTTAGCCATATCAACTTTTAAACGCTCCGCATTGTAATTTCCACCGCCGTACATCGCCACTTCATGTTTCACACCTGCAGCCGTAAATTCAAAAACTTCCTGGTTCCCAACTTCTATAGGACTGTCAAATAAGATATCATAGTTCTTAGCGATATAAGTGAATTTCTGTCCTTTTACCGGCTCTAAACCTGTAGACACCTTACCCCATCCTTCAAAAGGAATAACTTTAACCGTGCTGGATAAAGCTAGATGGTTATCCGGATACATAAAAATTGCTGTTGGCGATATAAATGCATGTGTCGCATCAATAAATGGCGTACGCACAGATACTTCAAAAGCGTAAACATTATAATCGATCGCTATTGTACTGGATTTGCCGGTATAAACTCTCCAGGTATTTTTCTTTAATTTTTCAGTTTTAAGCACTGTTTTACCTGAAGTAGCTATAAAGCCTTCTACATTTCTTGAAAACTCTCTGATCAGGTAAGAGCCTGGTGCCCATACAGGCATTTTAACATCTATATATTCTTTAGTTAAGCCATCTACCTGCATATTTACATGCACATAGTGTGCTTGCGGTTCTTTAAAACTAACTTCATAATTAACTTTAATTTGTGCTTTAGCTACCAGAGCTGGTGCAATTAACATCAATAATCCTATCCCTATTCGTTTCAACAACATATTATAATTCTTTTGACGCAAATTTAGAACATATAGCATTCGTTATCAGTTTAAATCGGAAATTAGCTGTAACATACTTAATACAAGTAGTGTCAGCGCGCATATTTAAATATTTTTGTATAATTAGTCGCTCCAAGAACCAATTATGAAACTGAAATACGTCATTTACGCCCTTATTTTCCTTGGGATCGTTTATCTTATTTATCATAGGATATCTATCAACAAAAAACTTGAAAACTCGGGAATGGGTACAGGTGCAAAAAACGCTGGCTCTTCCAAAGGGGGGAAACCACAGCAGATGACCGTTAATGGCATCGTGGTTCAGGCCACTTCCTTCGCTAATAAACTGGACATCACCGGCACTATTGAAGCCAATGAGTCGGTTGCCCTGCAAAGCGAAGTTTCAGGATTAGTTACTGGTATCTTTTTTAAAGAAGGAAGTAATGTAACTAAAGGTACCCTGCTGGTAAAAATTAATGACCGCGATATTCAGGCTCAATTACAAGAAGCACTGACCAAACAAAATTTATCATCGGCCAATGAAAACCGGGCTAAACAGCTGCTGCAAAAAGGAGCCATCAGTCAGGAAGAGTATGACACTGCATTAGCTGATTTGAAATCTTTAAAAGCTCAAGGGCAGCTGATCCGGGCACAACTGGCAAAAACATCAATATTGGCGCCATTTAGTGGAAAAATTGGTCTTCGTTCTATTTCTACGGGTGAATACATCACTCCAACTAAAATCATTGCCAATTTACTGAGTACAAACCCGGTAAAAATAAACTTCTCTGTACCTGAAAAATACATGGCACAGATCAAGGTAAACTCAACGATTACTTTTCGCACCGATGGTTCGGCACAAATTTATGAGGGAAAAGTATTCGCTCTTGAACCTGGCATTAATGCACAAACCAGGACTTTACAAGTAAAAGCCCTGGCAGCAAATACAAATAATGAACTACGTCCTGGCTCTTTTGCTAAAGTGTCACTTACACTGGACAAGGTTGACAATGCGATATTAATTCCTAATCAGGCAATTATTCCTGTGTTAAGGGGCAAAACCGTATTTATCAGCAAAAATGGTAAAGCAAAACAAATAGAAGTACAATCAGGTACACGTACCAATGAAAATATAGTGATTAACTCCGGACTAAAAATCGGTGACACCGTTTTAACAACAGGTGCTCTTTCATTGAAAGATGGTGCCCTTGTCAAAGTATCAGTTGTAAAATAACCAACCCTACCGAAATGAGTATATCCACCACGAGTATAAAAAGACCCGTTCTGGCAATTGTAATGAACCTGATGATCCTGCTGTTCGGGGTTATTGGTTACAATTTTCTGGGTGTTAGGGAGTTCCCGAATATTGACCCGACTGTAGTTTCCGTAAGGACTTCTTATCCAGGTGCAAATTCTGACATTATTGAATCACAAATTACTGAGCCACTGGAGAAATCTATCAATGGTATTGACGGGATCAGAAACATGTCTTCTTCCAGTAATCAGGGAAGCAGCACCATTACCATAGAGTTCAATCTGGGTAAAAATATTGAAGAGGCGGCGAATGATGTGCGTGATAAAGTATCACAGGCTACCCGGAATCTACCCAAAGATATTGATGGAAATCCAGTAGTAAGCAAGGCAGATGCAAATTCGGACGCCATTATTACCATGACCATCCAGAGTGATAAAAGAAATCAGCTGGAATTGAGTGATTATGCAGAGAATGTAATCGCTGAGCGGATACAGACTATTCCGGGTGTAAGTAGTGTGCAGATACAGGGACAGAAAAAATATGCGATGAGAATTCGTATTGACCCGAATAAACTGGCTGCTTATGGTTTAACTTCTCAGGATATCGTTACTGCACTTGACAATGAAAATGTGGAGCTTCCGTCTGGTAAAATTACTGGTGCGAATACGGAGTTAACAGTAAAAACATTGGGTAAATTAACGAATGAGAAGGAGTTCAATGACCTGATCATTAAGAATGACGGCAATAATGTGATTCAATTGAAGGATGTTGGTTTTGCCGAAATGGGCCCTGAAAATGAGGAAACCCTTTTAAGAGAGTCTGGTAAACCTATGGTTGCTGTAGCTTTGATTCCTCAACCAGGCGCAAACTATCTCGATATTTCAAAAGAATTCGAGAAGCGTTTTGCAAGGTTAAAAAATGATATTCCTAAAGATATTAAACTGAATGTTTCTCTGGATAATACCAGGTTCATCAAGAATTCAGTGACTGAGGTAGCGGAAACGATTATCCTTTCACTGGTACTGGTTATATTAATTATCTATTTGTTTTTCAGAGATTGGGCAATTGCGATCAGGCCGCTGATTGACATTCCGGTATCACTGGTATTCACTTTCTTCATCATGTACATTTTTGGTTTCTCCATCAACGTACTGAGTTTACTGGCGATTGTCCTGGCTACCGGATTGGTGGTGGATGATGGGATTGTGGTTACAGAAAACATTTTCAAGAAGGTAGAGGAAGGATATTCGCCATTTGAAGCTGCAATTAAAGGATCTAATGAAATTTTCTTTGCCGTTATTTCCATTTCCATCACGCTTGCAGCAGTATTCTTACCGGTTGTATTTTTGCAGGGTTTTGTAGGCCGGTTGTTCCGGGAATTCGGGATTGTGATTGGTGCTGCGGTATTAATTTCCGCTTTTGTCTCCCTGACTTTAACCCCGATGCTGAATGCTTACCTGATGAAAAAAACAGGGCATAAGAAATCGAGGTTTTATGAATGGTCGGAGCCTTACTTTGTCATGCTGAATGAAAATTATGCTAAAAACCTGAATAAATTTCTGGATAAAAGGTGGCTGGCCATTCCAATCATTGTAGCTTGCGTAGGTCTGATTGTGTTATTCTGGAAGATTTTACCGAAAGAAACAGCTCCTTATGATGATAGAAGTGCAATCAATATGAGTATTACTACACCTGAGGGTGCATCTTACGATTATACGGATCGGTTCATCATGAAAATTGCCAAAATGGTAGAGGATTCTATTCCGGAAAAGAATGTGAATATTACCATTACATCTCCGAGTTTCGGAGGAAGCGGTGCTGTAAATAGTGGCTTTGTCAGAATGGGCCTGGTTGATCCTGAATTGCGTGGTCGTTCTCAGGAAGAGATTGCAGCACAGCTGACGCGGATCACCAGGAAATATACAGAAGGAAAAGTATTGGTTACCCAGCAACCGACCATCTCAGTAGGCCGTCGTGGTGGTTTACCGATCAGTTATATTATACAGGCCCAGAATTTTGATAAGCTGCGCGAAAAGGTACCTCAATTTATGGATGAGGTAAGTAAAGATCCTACTTTCACGGTTTCTGATGTCAACCTGAAATTCAATAAGCCGGAAATCAACCTGACCATAGACCGGGATAAGGCAAGAAACCTTGGCGTATCTGTTTCTGCGATTGCGCAAACGCTACAATTGGGCTTAAGTGGTCAGCGTTTTTCTTATTTCTTTATGAATGGAAAACAGTACCAGGTGATCGGCCAGTTTGACCGTGGCAACCGGAAAGACCCATTGGACTTAAGTTCTGTATATGTACGGAATGACAAAGGAGAACTGATACAGGTGGATAACCTGGTGAGTGCAAAAGAAGAAAGCAGCCCACCACAGCTCTATAGGAATAACCGCTTTACGGCAGCAACAGTCTCTGCTGGCCTGGCTCCGGGAAAAAGTATCGGGGATGGTATTGCGGCAATGGACAGAATCAGGGATAAAATTTTAGATGAAACTTTCTCGACTGACCTGAGCGGTGAATCGCGCGATTTCCAGGAGAGTTCTTCGAACACCATGTTTGCTTTCGGGCTGGCTTTATTATTGGTTTACCTGATTTTATCTGCGCAGTTTGAGAGTTTCAAAGATCCGATTATCATTATTATGACAGTACCTATGGCAGTAGCAGGGGCATTCCTTTCCTTATGGTTATTTGGCCAGAGCTGGAATATCTTCAGTCAGATTGGTACGATCATGCTGATTGGTCTGGTCACAAAAAATGGTATTCTGATCGTAGAGTTTGCGAATCAGCTGAAAGAGAATGGCAAAAGTGTACATGACGCGATCAGAGAGGCTTCTGTTTCCCGTTTAAGGCCGATTTTAATGACCAGTCTGGCCATCGCCATTGGTGCTTTACCTATTGCTATGGCATTGGGTGCGGCAGCAAAAAGCCGGATGGGTATGGGGATTGTCATTGTAGGTGGTACTACTTTCTCACTGGTTCTTACTTTATTTGTAATTCCTTCGATTTATTATTACTGGTCTAAGGAGCATAAAACAAACACTGATTTACAAGAGTCTTTAAAAGCAGCATTGGCTGAAGAAAATAGTCCTTCAGCATAAATAATTAGCGTATAGAAAAATGAATAAGTATCTCTTATATAGTTTAGTTTTCCTGCTATTCTGCTGCACAACAACAGTAATAGCTCAGGACACACTCAGCTTAGAAAACGCAATCAGTACGGCATTGAAGAACAATTATGACATAAGATTGGTCAACAATGAAATACAGATCGCCAAAAACAACCTGAATGCCGGAAACGCTGGCATGCTTCCCGGACTTGCGGGAACTTTTAGCAATGGGGGCAGCAGACAAAATACAGTTCAAACTCCGGCAACCGGCCCGGAGAGAAAATCCAGTGGGGTACGCAGTACAAACCTAAGTTATGGTGTTGCATTGGACTGGACAGTTTTTGATGGATTTCAGATGTTTGCCAATTATGACCGGTTAAAGGAGTTACAAAAGCAGGGTGAAGTGAATGGTAAGTTGACGATACTGAATACTGTTTCTGATGTAGTTGCTGCTTATTATGCTTTGGTCAGACAGCAGCAGTTGGTATTGGCAACCGACAGTGCACTGAAAATCTCCAGGTTAAGGGTAACGATAGCGGATAATAAGTTAAAGATAGGACGCGGTTCCAGATTGGATGTTTTGAGTGCAAAGGTAGACTACAATACAGATACGACGTTATATCTGCAGCAGAAAAACATCCTGAATACTTCGAGAATTACACTGAATCAGTTGATGGCCAGAGATCTGAATATTGTATTTGCAGTAAATGAACGGTTGAATATGGAGAATGACTTGAAATTGGCCGATCTGGAGTTATCAATGGAGCGTCTGAATCCAACTTTGCAGAATGCTTTAATCAACAAAAAGATTGCTGCATTGAGTTTGAAACAGGTTAAGGGACAGCGCTATCCTACGGTAGCTGTCAATAGTGGTTATGAGTTTTCAAGAAGTACGAGCCCAACAGGATTTAATCAGAAGTTCAGGGCCAATGGGCTTACTTATGGTTTAACAGCAAGTCTCAATATTTTCAATGGTTTTTTGCAGCGGCAGAATGAGCGTAATGCGAAGGTACAGCTGAATTCTACGGAATTAAGCCTGGACAAAACAAAGCAGGATATAAGTGCTTTGCTGAATGCCACCTACCAGAATTACATAACTAATCTTGATTTGTTAAAGGTGGAAACCGGAAATGTCGATTTGGCTAAACAGAATCTTGATATTACTTTTGAAAAGTACCGTTTAGGTAGTATAAGTCCACTGGAATTGCGGGAAGCACAGCGCAATTCTATAAATGCGATTATCCGTTTTCTGGATGCGCAATATCAGGCTAAACTAACAGAAATTAATTTAAAAGAGATTAGTGGTACTTTAAATATTCAATAAGTTGATTACTTTCGTTTATGATTTTAGTAGCAGATAGCGGTTCTTCAAAGACAGACTGGCTGGGGTATAAAGATGGTAAAACCATCAGTTTTAGCACACAGGGCATAAATCCTTATTTTTTAAATGCACAGGATATCTTCAAGATATTCACGAAATTGAAAGTTACAGAGGAGTTTGCGGCTGATGTCCGGGAGATTTATTTTTACGGTTCAGGTTGTTCTACTCCTGACAAACATGAGGTTATTTCCAATGGTTTATCGTTATATTTCCCTAAGGCTTTTATCAGTGTGGAGAATGATCTGATTGGTTGTGCTTATGCAACTTGCGGTGATCAGAAGGGTTTGATTTGTATCCTGGGTACCGGCTCTAATGTGTCTTATTTTGATGGAGTCTCTACTTATGACAGCAATTATGGCTTAGGTTATATCCTGGGTGATGAAGGCTCTGGTACTACTTTCGGAAAGAAGATAGTAACATCTTACCTATATGAGCAGATGCCTGAGGATTTGCGGAGCTTGTTTGCTGCAGAGTTTAATACGGATAAGGAAACTATCATCACTAATGTTTACCAAAAACCGTTTCCTAATACTTATTTAGCGGGCTTCAGTAAGTTTATGTACCCGAACAGGGAGCATCCTTTTATCAATCAGCTATTGATTGATGGTTTCCAGGAGTTTATTGATGTAAATATTAAGAATTTTAAGGATTATAAGACGCTGGATTGTCATTTCGTAGGGTCTGTTGCTTATTATTATCAGGATACGCTGAAACAGGTTTGCGAGTTGAATGGGTTGAAGTTAGGAAGGATTATGCAAAAGCCGATTGAGGGGATTTATAATTATATTCTGAAAAAAGAAGGAATTCTCTAGAGTTTTTCCAGCTAAAAAAAATAAACATCCCATGTTCGGACGACATTAGAAATGAATGTCCTCACATTAGGATATTCATTTTTTTTTAGACTCTCCAACTGACGTTCATGTTGCTGGTAGATGTATTAATATGGAGGATAATATATTATGTTAGATGGCAGACTAGCAGGAGACACTGATCTTGCGTAGCAACATGAAGAATTGTCATCAGAAGAATATTTAGGATGTACTCATCAGAAGTACTTATAAAGGATACCAATATGGCAGTTATAATCCAGTGAACAAATGACTAGTAGACTAATGGACTAAATTCAGGATTAATAATCAGAAGAATATTTATCAGAAGAATATTAATATGTACTCATCAAAAGTACTTATAAAGGATATCAATATGGCAGTTATAATCCAGTGGACAAATAGACTAAATTCAAGATTAATAATCAAAATATTGTTTAAAGGTTTAAAGTTTTTTGCATTATCACATAATCAATCCCGCCCTTATTGAATTTATGACCAGTTTTTACCAGACCAAATCTTTTATAAAATGACGCCTTATCAGCACGGGCATTACACCAGATTGTTTCCACCTTATTTTGCTGAGCAACCAGCAGCACATGCTTTAATAATTCTGTTCCATAACCATTTCCCTGAATATTGGTATCTGTTGCAAATTTCCTGAACTGAGCTTCTTTCCCAGTAATGAAAAGTGAAACCACTGAGACTAACTGTTCATCTTTAAAAAGACCAAAATGAACCCCGTCTTTGTCTTCATCTAATTTCACATAAGCAATAGATTTTTCAGGCCACATCACCCTATGCCGTAAATCCCAGGTAACAGCTGCCTCTATTTCTTTAACGATTACTCCCATTTATAATTTTCCTTGAGTATCAAAACAGTTTTTTTTAATAAATAGCCTTTTTTTTCTTAGAAAAAACAGTTTTTCCAATAATAACTTGACCAGCTATTAAACATTAAACAGTTTATTCAAATTTAACTTCTGATTATAGATCTAAAAATCAATTTAACTATCCAAATTATTCTCATTTTAAGCTCCTTCGCTATAACACGCCAACCAGCAAGTGAACGTCAGTTGGAGAGTCTAAAAAAAATGAATATCCTAATGTGAGGACATTCATTTCTAATGTCGTCCGAACATAGGATGTTTATTTTTTTTAGCTGGAAAAACCCTAGAGAACATTTTATAGCTTGGCAAACCCCAGAAAATTTATCAGTAAACCGCCTTATAATTAACCACTATATCGCAAACCGTAACCCTCTTCGCAAAAACCACTACAGGATTCAACTCCCCCCTCCCATTAGACAAACCCGCGAAAAACACCCCACCATCCTCACCAGTAAACAAAGAATAAACCCCCGGTGCCAGCTTACACTCAAAAAACCCCTTTTCATCCGTCTTCACCTTCGCCACTAACGGCTGATGGATCGCCTTATACAACGGCCCCTCACCCTCTGCCTGCGCCCCGGTTGTTACCGCATAAATATAAACCGTACGCTGCATAACCTTCCCGGTATTGCCTCCAGGCTTCCGATCAGGCCCCGGCATAAAATTACCCTCCTTCACTGACACTGTCCCTCTCACACCTTGCTGAACACCCCGCTGACCCGAAATTCCCGGAGCACAAGAAAAATTTGCAAGGATTACTGCCGAACAAAAAATAGCTAAATAAAATTTCATCTGTATAGGTATTAAAGTTAAATTTGAAGTACCCCCGTAACGCAATTCAAGCTATTTACTGTGCACTATGATTAATTCTCTCAATTTACGAAAGTGTGGACTATTATCCATAATATTCTGCGCAAGTCTTACACTTTCGTCCGTGCACGCACAACAAGTCATTATGCCTGGCGTTACCAATGCCACATTTCTTAGAGCCAATAGTGCCGCCCTTGCAAATGCTGCCAATCAACAAAGAGCGAGTGCATTAGCTATTGCTGCCAGTAAAGGATGGGCCGTAACCAGAAGAGACCGGGATGGATCAATCACAAGGCTGCAACGCCTCGATGATGCCGGCTTACCTGTATATTATACAACGACCAGCAATATTATTGCCGCAGCAACCACACGTACCAATAAATTATATGATGGCGGTGGTTTAGGGCTGGCACTCAACGGAAGTACTATTCCAGCAGGAAAAGTAGCCATATGGGATGGAGATGGAGTCTTAACCACACATATCGAATTTGCTGGAGGAAGAATTGAGATCAGGGACAAAACCCAGACCACATCCGAACACTCCACGCACGTTGCAGGAACAATGATCGCAGCTGGTGTAAACCCAATTGCCAAAGGAATGGCATTCGGGCTTCCTAAACTCTACTCCTTTGACTTCGACAATGACACGCCTGAAATGTCTGAAAATGCTGCCGGACTACTCATCTCCAACCACTCCTATGGAGTTGTTGCAGGCTGGTCTTTAAACACAGATATCAACCCGGAACGCTGGGAGTTTTACGCTTCACCAGGTGCTACAGAGGATTATAAATTTGGCTACTACGACTCTCAATCCTCAGACTGGGATAAAATCTGTTACAACGCCCCCTATTACCTTCCGGTCAAATCTGTAGGAAATAACAGGTCATCTAATGGGCCACCAATAGGAGGGAACTATTACAGATACAACGCCGATAAAGTGATGGCCGATGCTGGCAAAAGACCAGAAGGTTTAAGCAGTAACGATAAATATGATAATATAGCCACTTACGGAACTGCAAAAAACATTCTGACTATTGGTGCTATCAATCCGCTGGGAAATGGCCCCTATACATCCGATCGCATTCAGTTAGCTACCTTCAGCAGCTGGGGACCGACAGATGACGGCCGGATTAAGCCAGATTTAGTAGCAGATGGTATTAGAGTAACTTCGACCAGCAATGCAGGCGATGACCGCTATACGACCCTTTCAGGCACCTCTATGTCTACACCAAATGTCAGTGGCTCACTGATACTTTTGCAAGAACTCTACAGCCGCCAGAATAACTCCACCTATATGCGTTCTGCAACACTAAAAGCCGTTGCCATTGGTACTGCAGCCGAAGCAGGAAGCGCTCCGGGCCCTGACTACAGTTATGGATGGGGGTTATTGAATATGGAAGCCGCTGCACAAGCAATCCTGGATAATCACATTAAAAGTAAAATCGCTGAAAACCTGCTCACCCAAGGAGAACAACAGTTTATTGATGTAGTAGCAAAAGGCGGAATTCCCCTTACTGGTACAATTTGCTGGACTGACCCGGAAGTAACTCCAATCAGTACCCTTGATGCACTTAACAATCCAGCTCCGCGGTTAGCCAATGACCTTGACCTGCGTGCTGTTCAGGAATCTGTGACATTTTCACCCTGGATACTTGATCCTGCTAAACCAGTAGCTCCGGCAACAAAAGGAGATAATACCAGGGATAATGTTGAACAAGTTAGAATTGATGAGCCTGTTGCAGGAAAAACATACAGATTTAATGTATCCCACAAAGGAACACTTAAACGTGGAGCACAAGCCTATTCCATTCTTTTAACAGGAATAAATGGTGATGCCGCTTTTGGTTCAAATAAAGTGACTGAAGGTGAATTAAATATGGTAGTTTATCCTGTTCCGGCAAGAAACGAAGTGAATATCAATTTCAATATAGCAGATAAAAAAGAGGTAAGCATCGAGCTGTTCAATATAGCAGGACAGAAACTTTACAGTGAAAAGAAAAATGATTTTTCAGGCGTATATTATAGTCAGATAGACCTCACGCACTATGCCAGCGGTATATACTTCATGGTCGTAAAAATAGGACAGAATTCCTATACCAAAAAATTCATCTGCACTAAATAATGGTGAAAAGGTTAAGCTCTCTTTTCTATTTCAAGCTGGATAAGCTGAGCCACCCACTCCAGTTTTTTCCTATCTGCAGGAGTGAATTTCCTGACCTTTTTATCTACAATACAGACCGCCCCAATATTAAAACCTTCTGAAGTTGTAATCGGTACTGCAGCATAAAACCTAAGACCGAATTCACCTACTACCAGAGGATTTGACATCAGACAAGGTTCTATCAGCGCATCCTCAAAAACCGTCAGCTCATCCCTCAGGATAGCCAGTGAACAAAGACTTGTGCCCCTTTCTACCTCACTACCTGAATCACCCTGCTGATCAGCCTTTGTCCAGACATGGTCCTTATCAACAAAGTTGATCATCGCCAAAGGGACCTTTAACATGGTTGCTGTAACAGCTGCCAGCTGATCAAAGATCGGCTCTGATTTGGTATACAGAATTTTATACTTTTTTAAGTTCTCTAAACGCGCCTCTTCATTCTGTGGAATTATATTCCTTCCAAATGTATTCTCCAATGTGTTATTTATTACTTGTATAACTTATACCTGCGAACCTATACAATTACCATACCCTTTTAAAATATTTTGTCAAAAAAATGTTACACCAAACAGGAGTACAATTATATTCCTGTTTGGTGTAAGACTCTTAAGTACTAATAACTTAACGCAACGATCTGTCTGACATCCCCGGGCTTAATGCTTTTATGTTCTCCTAAACCTAACCATCCTCTTTCGGTAAACCGCTCTTCAATTTTCTCTGCAGTCCCTTCATAATCATCCGTATATTGAGAAAGCATGGTATCAATACCTAAGGAATGGAAAAAAGATTCCGTTCTGGTGATAGCCAAGCCAGCTTTTTCATCAACCGTTCCCTCCTGAATGCCCCAGATCCGCTCTGCATACTGTGCAAGTTTTTCCTTCTTCTGCTCAAAATTATACCTATAATGCCTGGGTACAATAATTGCAAGCGTCCTTGCATGATCAATACCAAACAATGCCGTCAGTTCATGGCCAATGGCATGTACAGACCAATCCGTAGGTACCCCCTTCTGAATCAGTCCATTTAAAGCCATTGTACAGCACCACATAAAGTTAGCTGCAACCTCATAATCTGATGGATCCTGCTGTATTCTCGGTGCTATTTCTATCAATGTCTGCATAATGCCTTCCGCAAACCTGTCCTGTAAAAATGCCTGTGCAGGATAGGTCATATATTGCTCCAGTACGTGCGTAAACGCATCTGTAATCCCATTAGCCAATTGCCGTTGCGGAACAGATTTTACAACCAAAGGATCAAGTATAGAGAATTCAGGGAACAAACCAGGTCCGCCCATTCCGAATTTCTCCTGCGTATCTGCTCTTGTAATCACCGCACCAGAATTCATTTCTGAACCTGTAGCCGGTAAAGTCAGCACTGTCCCAAAAGGCATCCCTTTATCCGTTCTTATCTTATTTTTTAAGATATCCCAAGGCTCCTCTCCCTGATACAAAGCCGCAGCAGAAAGAAATTTCGTACCATCGATAACTGAACCACCACCAACGGCAAGCAAATAAGTAATCTGCTTATCTTTGATTACTTTCAATGCCTGTATCAGTACTTCATATTCAGGATTTGCCGGAATACCACCGAACTCAGTTACATCAAAGCCTTTAAGCGCTGACATCACCTGATCATAGATACCATTCGACTTGATACTCCCTCCACCATAAAGCAATAAAATTTTTGCATTTTCCGGGATCTCCTGACTGATCTTTACAATCTGTCCCTTACCGAATATTATTTTTACCGGATTCTTAAATTCGAAATTCAACATATCTCTAAGGTTAATAAGCCTGAACTGTTTTAAAATTTGTGAATTAAACGCTTTAATCTTATCTCTTAACGCTCCGCTTCTTCATAGCGTATAAACTGCCATTTTGCCTTGGCATCTTTTTCAAAGAAAACTTTATAGCTATTGTCAGGAGGTAAAGTAAAATGAAAAGATAACGTCGTTTCCTGATTATCTTTCGGTATGAAACTAGGGAGTAAGGTATTAGCAATCGCTTCTATTTGTTCTTTGGGCTGCATGTGTCTTTTATAAATAATAAAACAAAAGTATCAATTCTTTCTGCTAATCATGGCACTCTGTTTGTTCAGGATGTTTTTTAAAATTATGAATAGAATACTAGTTGTAGAAGACGATCCGGATTTACTGGAAGTCATTCAAATGGTTCTCGAAGAGAATAAGTATAAGGTTTTTCCATTGATGAACGGAAGGCCGGTTTTCAGGATTATTGAAGAGTTCAGGCCAGACATTATCCTGATGGATATCAGACTCGACGGAATGGATGGAAGAGCAATTTTCAAAGAAATCCGGATCAGGCCAGCTACTGCTCACTTACCGGTTATGTTAATCTCAGGTGGCTTTTCTGAAGACTATATCATGCGGGAAAATTTATTGGCAGATGCTTATCTGGAAAAACCATTTGAGATGGCAGTGCTGCTGAATAAGCTAAAGCAGCTATTAAAAGAGCCTGCCTGAATTCATCATTCAAGGCAGGCTTTGAGTATTTATTGTTTGGTAACCTTAAATTCAGTCCTTCTGTTCAGCTGACGTCCCTGCGGATTATCCTTTCCACTTGGCAGCTGATTTGGCGCAATGGGTTTACTAAAACCATAACCCTTGCTTGTTATTCTGCTGGCAGCAATTCCCTTGCCCACCAGATAATCTACACAGGACTGCGCTCTTCTTTCTGAAAGTTTCACATTGTAAGCAGCCTTACCTACATTATCAGTATGTGCACTCAATTCAATTTCCAAGGTCTCATTGTCAACCAGTTTCTGGTAGAGTTTATCCAGTATAGTTTCTGATGCAGGATTAAGCTTAGTGCTATTGAAGTCATATAAGATATTCTCCAGAATAACCGGTTTATTAATGATGAAACCATCCAGACAGATCCTCGGATTCAAAAGCGTATCTAATTTAGCCAGTTCATCATAACTATAATTCAGCACTTTTCTGAAATAAAGGTTCTTCTCTGTCTTTAATGTTAACTGACGATTAGAATTGACCTTGAACCTGTATTTACCATCTGACCCGGTAATCACTTTTATGAATTGTATAGAATCACTCAAGGTAACCACCGCACTATCCAGTGGTGAATTGGTTTTACAATCTAAGACTGTTCCCTCTACAGTAAGAAAATCTTTTTTAACATGAAAGATCTCCAGACAACATACCGATTCTCTGTCAGAGCTGATATACCCTTCACTATCTTCACTATCAACAGGGGTAAAATAAGCATCATCCTTTGAGGAGTTAAATGGGAATCCTAAGTTTCTCGGCTCAGACCAAGTACCGAAATCACCCGAACTTTCATAGAAATCCAGTCCACCCATCCCTACTCTTCCATTACTGCTGAACAGTATTTTTTTAGTCCGGGCATTGTAATAAGGCGCTTCTTCATTCTCCTTAGAATTGATTGTATTGCCCATATTGGAAGCTTCACTCAAAGTACCGTCACTACGAAGTTTGCAATACCAAAGATCATACTTACCCAATCCACCAGGTCTGTCTGAAGAGAAAATAAGATATTTTCCGTCTTTAGTTACAAAAGGCTGCATCGAATTGAAGCCTTCCACATTTACCTCAGTGCCTAACACCTTTGGTGCTGCCCAGACCTCTCCGGTACCTCTGGAAACATTGACCTGGTATATCTTTCTATTACCTGCCCCACTCCAGCTCGTCAAATACATCACCCTTCCGTTAGGACTGAATGCCGGAGCCGCGAATTCTTTGCCTTTTTCTGGCGCACCTATTTTTTGCACTGTAGTCGATGTTCTTAATGGGCCGCCAGAAGCTGAATAAATTGCATTGATAAAAGGGTTCTCTGATTTGATAACTTTAGTCTTCAGCTTGCTATCCTTCACGGTCTGCGTTTTATTACCTACCGCAACAGGTCTGGACGAAGTAAAATAGAAGTTATTGTTCATCAGCAATGGGGTATAATTAGAACCCTGATCATTAATTTGATTCAGCAGTTTACTGAATTTATATAAGCGCGGATATCGCATTTCATACAAGGCGAAATTACAGGAAGCAATTTCAAGCTTCGCTTTCTCCGTATAGTCATCATTCGGCTTATATTTAGTTAAGAACTCTTTAAAAGAAATGATCGCATCATTGAATTTTTGATTGGAACGCTGACTTTCTCCGAAATAGAATATGCTTAAGACGTACTTAGGGTCGTTGAAGTTTCTGGCAACGGCGTACCAGGCTTCCGCTCCCCTGAAGTCCTTATAAAGGCGGAGTGAAGACGCCAACTGAAAAACACAATATTCATATTCAGGACGCTTTGGACTCTCTTTTTTTACCTTAGCCTCAAAAGCATAAGGCACAACGAATCCTGTGGTATCGGTTGAAATATTCAGTGCTTTTTTATAATATTCGGCTGCTGCGTAATAATCCTTATTCTGGAAATACACATCAGCAATTCTTTTATTATTGGCTACATATTGGGCCTTTGCTCCTGTACTTAGTAAACAGATCAAAAGCAATAGTCTGAGAGGTTTCATATTTGTGGGTTATAAGCGTGGACAAAAGAAGTTAGGGCCTGCAATTCCCTTGCGGCTGGTAAAGGATATTGACAATTCAAATCCACCTTTACTTCCTGATGCACGGTTAAGCCCTGAAGTATTAAAGTCATAACTCACTCCGAAAGTCATATTTTTCAGGTGCAGCCCAAAGAAAGCTATCGCAGCATCTTCAAAACGGTAATTGGATCCAAACATCAGGTCAGCTTCCGGATTGACATAGAATTGGCCATAAGCGCCAACCGAAGTTTCATGCGCATTCCCTTGTTTCATATAAAGTCCATTGGGCGTAATATCAAATACATCACTTACTTTAACACGGGCACCACCATGCGCGGTATAGCGAATAGGTATTCTGACCTCATTTCCAAGGAAACGGTCAATCGGTCTGGTCAGGTGATTGGCTGCAACTCCTGCAAATACATTGACACGCTTGTCTCCGCTTCCATCAAAGTACATGGCCCCCACATTGACATCTGGCACCAATGTATTACTGGCTGTGAAATTTTCATTGAATGGTAAACCTGGATCGTACCCGGATCCAGAGTTAAACTGACTTCCCAATGTAACTTTGGAAGGATCAAAGCTCTTGTTTAAGACCCCTGCCTGCAAACCAAAGTTAATCATGCTTAAACCTGCACGGCCAAAACGGATCCTGTAAGCAGCTGAAGCCAGAGCGTTCAGGTAATTATAACTCACATCTCCTGCATTCTGATTCAGGATCATCCCTCCAAAAGCAAGGTTTTTAGTAGGCGCCATATCAAATGAGGCGCCTGCTGTGAGGTAAGAATTGGAGACTGACCCCCATTGTTGTTTGGCATTTACTGATACCCTGTAATCTCCATCGATGACCCCGGTTAAACCCGGGTTAAGCCATAATGGATTGGCATAATATTGTGAAAAGTGAGGATCGATTTGCGCACTAACCTTCGAAGCTCCCGTAATGCACAACAAGCCCAAGACGATGATTTTTGATAGTTTCTTCATGTTATTTATATTTCAGGTTAATGGGTCTGTTATCTTAAAATGGTTATTGTTCCTTTTCTCATAGCTGTAGAGCCGTCTGTGAGGGTGACTTCAACATAGTACACATATACCCCGTTCGGTTGCATTTGTCCTCTGTATGAACCATCCCATCCTACTTGCTGCTGCAATGATTCAAAGATGAATTGTCCCCACTGATTATAGACGCACATTCTCATTTTAGCAATTGCGTTTCCATGGACATAGAAGATATCATTTTTACCATCTCCATTTGGCGTGAATGTATTCGGAATGAATATATCATTAGGCACTATTCTATCTATAACAGTACCTGTTACACTGCCCGCGGTACTGGTTTGACAAGTTGTATTTCCTTTTGCTCTCACCATCAGTTTAATGGTAGTGTTTGCCGGAAGTCCTGAGATCAGATGTGCAGTACCCGCAGCTCCTGAACTTGGACTGGTCCAGGTTGTTCCTCCATCCATTGATACTTCGTAACTGGTTGCTCCAGGAACGTCGTTCCAGCCAAAAGTGATACTGCTCAGTGTACTTGATTTCACCGTTACTACTGGCGATGAAAGTGCTGCTGCAACAGTTACATTGACTGCAATTCTGCCACTGCTCGCTGTTCCCGAAATCGCTTCCACATAGAAGATTGTCGTTGCAGTGATTGCAGGTGTCAGGAAGGCTGGCCCAGTGAACAACACGCTTCCACCTGTTGGCGTGTTATACCAGTTATAAGTCACTCCTGTCAGTACATTGGTTACAGTTAAAGTAACCGGACTTCCTCCGCAGCTTATGGCATCTCCTACTGCTGATGCTGGTACGGTAACATTAATGGTATAAGTATTGGTTGCGGTCAGGCCGTTTCCGTCAGTTACAGTTACCACTACCGGGAAGCTTCCTCCTAATGTTGGGGTTCCTGAGATTACTCTGGTTACCGGATCAAAGTTTAATCCTGGAGGCAATCCTGTAGCCACATAAGTATAAGGTGCCGTGCCGCCAACTACTCCCGGTAAGGTCTGAGGCGTATATGAACTACCTACCTGTCCATCTGGCAAAGTTGCTGGTGGTAAGGTCATTTGTGTACTGCTGCCTACACCAAGAACAAAGGCGGCCACTGCTGTACATCCTTTACTATCTGTTGCAGTTACAGCAAAGGCGTAATTCCCTGCTGTTGTTGGTGTCCCGGTCAGTAATCCTGCTGATGACAGCGATAAACCTGCTGGAAGCGTACTTCCTGACTGAAGGCTGTAAGTATATCCAGGAGTACCTCCTGTTGCAGAACCAATCTGTGCTGAATAAGTAGTTGAGGTAGATGCGCCGGCTAGTGTTGCGCCATTGAACATCAATGCCGGGTTTACAGTTAGAACTACTGTTTTGGCAGTGGCCGATGAGCTTTCACAAGTATTCGGTCCCTGTACAGTAACGTAGTAAGTAGTATTGGTGGTCAGTACAGGTGTATTGTATACTGCACCTGTAAATACTGCCGTAGTTAATGCAGCATCTGTGTACCAGGTAAATACTGGGTTACTTACAGTTGCACTGCTTGCAGTTAAGCTAGCTCCTGATCCTCCGCAGACTACAGATGGAATACCTGTTATTGTAATATCTGCTGAACTGGCCGGAGATTTCAAGTTCACATTTACAGCAACTCTCGTACTGGTTATTCCAGCCAGACCTTCTACATAGTAAATCATGTTCACTGTTATAGCAGGGGTCTGGAAGCTTGTTCCTGTAAAAATCGGGATTCTTGCAGTTGCATCCGCAAACCAGTTATAGGTTATTGCAGGTACTGCATTGGTAACTACCAATGTAACGCGGCTTCCTCCACAATTCGATCCGTCAGCAACAATTGGTGCCGGTACAATCACATTCAGCGAATAGTTTGCCGAGGCGTTCCTGTTATTGCCATCGGTTACTGTCATGGTCACAGTGAACATACCACCTATAGTTGGTGTTCCGGTAATGTTCCTGGTTGCAGGATCAAATGACAATCCTGCTGGTAAACCAGTAGCTACATAAGTGTAAGGAGTTGTTCCACCAATTGCAGCTGGTAAGGTTTGTACAGGATATGCTGTACCTACTTGTCCGTCTGGCAGGATTGCTGCTGGTAGTGACAATACAGCTGTAGTACCGATGTTCAGCGTGAATACGCCTGCAGTACTACAGCCCTTACTGTCAGAGGCATTAATTGTAAATGTATAATTTCCAGCTGTAGTTGGTGTTCCGCTGATTAATCCTGCAGATGATAAGGTTAATCCTGCTGGTAAAGTACTGCTTGATGCCAGTGCATAAGTATAAGGCGCTGTACCACCGGTAGCAGGATCAATTTGTACACTGTATGGATTGATTGTAGAACCATCATTCAGTGCCTTACCTGCAAAGTTCAATGGAGCGTTCACATTTAAAGTGATTGCCAAAGCCTGGCCACCAAGGTTCCGACATTTATTCAGTCCTTGTACGGTTACATAATATGTTTTGCTTGTTGTAAGTGCAGGGACATTGAAAACATCACCTGTAAATACAGGGTTCATTAAAGCAGCATCAGTATGCCAGGTAAATACTGGATTAACCACAGTCAGACTGCTTGCTGTTAAAATTGTGCCAGATCCCGAGCAAAGGATTGCCGGAACACCATTCACGTTAATATCTGAAGCAGTTGCAGGTGGATTCACAACCAGGGTGACAACTTTTGCATCAGCTGCAGCATTTTTACATTTATTAGTTCCCTGAACGGTTACATAATATAACGTAGTTGTTGCGGAGGCTGTAGCAACAAATGTTGCTCCGGTTTGTGCCACGATAGTTAATGCAGCGTCTTTATACCAGATAAATAATGGATTGGACACTGTCGCTGAGCTGGCAGTTAAAGTAACCTGATCACCTGCACAAGTACTTACTGGTATACCAGTTACAGTAATATCAGCAGCAGTAGCTGGTGGATTTACAGTTAAAGTAACCACTTTGGCCATGCCAGCTGCGTTTGCACATTTGGTATCTGCTTTTACAGTGACATAGTAATTTGTAGTTGCCGTTACTGAAGGCACATTAAAGGTTGCTCCTGTAAATACTGCATCGCTTAATGCAGCATCTTTATACCAGGTAAATACTGGATTGGTCAATGTACTTGTCGCTGTTAATACAGCGCCTGTACCTACGCACACAGAATTTTCTGCACCACTAACAGTGATATCAGCAGCTGTAGCATCCGGGTTAATAGTAATGGCTATTGGAGTTCTTGCCAATGCATTTCCACAGGAGTTGCCATTTGAAGCTTCTACATAATAAGTTGTAGTTCCTGCTGGCAGACTGGTTGGGGTAATAAAGCTATTTGTATTTGAGGCAATCAGGTTTCCTGCAGTCAATGCATCGTACCAATTGTAAGTAACACCTGTAACCGGATCTACCCTTAAGGTAACTGGTGTATTCAGACAAGTTGTTGCTGGATTTCCTGTTGCTGGTACCGCAGCTGGAGCTGCACCAGTAATTATAACCGTTACCGTAGTGCTCACTAATCCAGCACAAGTACCGCGAGTTGCATTTACTGTATAGATATAAGTTCCTGCAGTCAGCGTAGTTGGTGTACTGAAAGTCGCATCATTACTTGCTACTGCGCCTGAACTATCATACCAGGTATAAGTTACCCCGGTAACAGGATTACTCACCGCAAGTGTTGCTGCGCTGCCTTCGCATGCCGAAACTGCAGTTGCAACAACAGTTGGAGGTGCTATAATCCGTTGTGCATAGTTCAGATTGACAGAAGTAAGCAGACCTGCTAATCCAGATTTAAGTTTCAACTCTACAGCATCGAAAGTAGTGCCGGGAGTAAACATGATAGTCGCATCTTTATTACCAGAAATGATATTCAGGTTAAATTGTGGATCGGTAATGTTTTTTTCATCGTTATTACTGATCCCATTTTTATAAGTCGTTACGGTAATGCTGTTGGCAATACCCAAAGTAAGCAGTGCACCTGTTTGAGTGAGGCTTAGTTTAACCTGATCACCTGGGGTTGAAAGTCCCACAAAACCTACCCGCTGACTTACATAGCTATTTCCTAATCCAACCGGAATAAAGAGTGAAGAACTTGTAGTCGCGTCATCGTCTGCTGCAAAAGCAGGATTAGCGACACCTGCGAATAAAGCAGGGCCATTCACTTCTGTAGCTTGTGCAACAGTTGCACCTTCACAAGGAACTGACCCTGGATTTGGTGTAATCGTGTTTACGGTAACGACAACAGAAGCGGCAGCCGAAATACAAGTTCCTGCTGTACCTTCAGCGGTTACATAGAAAGTAGTGGTTGCAGTCAGCGGATCAGTTGCAAACATTCCGTTTGCACCATTTGCCAATGTTGATAATTCTGGAGTGCCTGGCACAACAGCCGGATCAGCACCATACCAGTGATAAGTTAAACCAGTGGTTGAGGAGTTTGCAATCAGCACTGCTTTTTCTCCTGAATTAATCGTTACTGCTGCAGGAGTCAATACTGGTGGCGTTAAAATCCCCACAGTAACTGCTACAGCTGCTTTTACAGAAGTGGTACCGCAGTTATTAACAGCCTCTACTTCATAAGTTACATCTGCAGTAACTACATCTGTAAATATGGAGGTTGTCTGACCAGGAACCAATACCCCAGCTTTATACCAGTTATAGGTGACTCCGGCCTGAGGGCTTTGTACTTTGATTTGTATGCTTGATCCTGCACAAGTACTTTGTGACGGTGCAAGTAATAATGGAGTTAAAGGCGCAGGACTAACGGTTACATTCACCTGAGTTCTTGAACTTCCGCAACCTCCTCTTGATGCTTCTACAAAGAATTTAGTAGTTGCTGTAATTGCAGGTGTAGTAAAGGTAGCTCCGTCATTACCTAAATAGGTACCGGCGGCATCGTACCATTTATAGATGATACCTGGCTGCGGAGCAGGCACAGCCAAAGTAGCTGGTGCATTTAAACAAGCAGTTACATCGGCCGAAGCAACTACTGGTGCTTGCGCTGTTCTTTTTGCATAGTTAAAGTTGATAGCGGTTAAAGCACCCACAAGACCTGAGTTCAACTTAACTTCTACCCCGTCAAACTGAGCAGCCGGAACAAAAGTAAGCAGGGCCTGAGTGCCACCACTTAACAATTGAAGGTTAATAATCGGATTGTTTATAGCAACACCGTCATTGTTACTGGTGTTACCCTGGTAAGTAGTTACAGTTACGCTTGGAACCAGTGAAAGTGACAATAACTGACCTGGTGAATTTAACAGTACCCTTACCGTATCACCTACGTTAGATAATCCTGCAAAAACAGCTTTTTGATAAACATTCGAACCTATACCAATTGGTATCGCCAATGTCGATCCAGTTTGCTGATCTCCGTCAATCGACAATTCAGGGTTATCTACTCTGGCTAATATAGAGGCTAAACCACCAACGCCATTGGTCTGACTGATTGGCCCTTCACAACCTACTGGTATAGGTGTTCCGGTTGGCACGACAGTAATAGTCTGTTGTACCCTGGTCGAAGAAGCACAACCAGTCACTGTAGAAATCGCATCGAGATAAAAAGTTGTAGTGGCGGTAAGCGGTGGTGTTAAATACGTTGCTCCGGTAAATACAGGGGTAGTTGCAGCAGCATCAGTATACCAGTTAAAGGTTACATTGTTTTCTGCTGAAGTTCCTGTCAGGATTACCCGCTGACCTTGAGCTACTGTTGTCATTGCAGTAGTAATCTGTGGCGTAACCGGGCGGGCATTCACAGTAATGTTTGCTGCTGTACGGGTTGCTGAAACACAACTTCCATTGGTCGCTTCTACATAATATGTAGTAGCTATAGTCAATGCAGGAGTGGTGAAAACAGTACCTGTAAATAAAGCCGTTCCACCTGTAGCATCTGCGTACCATTTGTAAGTGATCCCAGCTATCGGACTGTCTACTGATAAGGTTGCTGGTAAACCTGTGCAAACCGGAACTACTGTGGCCAGCACCGGAGATGTAAGGCCTGTGGTTACCGTAACCGTTACAGGAAGACGCGTTTCATTGGCACAGCCATTTTTACTTACTTGTACATAATAGATTGTAGTTGCAGTTAGTGGTGGTGTAGTAAAGATATTTTCTGTCGATAAAATTGTACCCCCGGTTGCAGCACTATACCAGACAATGGTCGTACCTGCTATTGGTGCAACTTGCAGTGTGGCAGTTGAGCCCGAACAAATGGTTTGATTTCCTGTAACTATAGTTGGATTTGGAGCGACAACATCAGCACCATAAATATATACATTGATCAATGCAGAAAGAAGTGCATTGACTTTGACTTCTACTCTGTCATAAACGCCGCCCGCTACAACGCTGGCTTTGAATCTGTTTCCTCCTAATAAACTTAAATGGATCAGGGATGAGTTTAATGGGTAGCTGCTCACTACAGTAGTACCATTCATCACGTTAATGGTAGTTCCACCTAAAACTGATAAATCTAACAGGCCTGATGGTATTTCCAGGTCAAGACGGATACTATCTGTTGCTGCGCCAGGATTCTGAAAAATCAAACGTTGGTATCCGGTAGTTCCAATACCTGCTGGTAACGATATTCTGGTATAATTCGTCAGATCAGCATCGGTAGAATTGGCTGGATCCAAGATTGCACAGGCAATACATAATAAGCCTCCCGTAATTCCACTTTCTTGTTTGGTTGCAGCATAACAGTTCGGATTAACTGTTCCGTTAATCACGCTCACTGCAACTGGAACTCTGGTTGCGCTGGTACAGCCAAAACTATTGGATGTTCCTGCATAATAAGTGGCATTGCCAGTAAGCGGTGGTGTAGTAAAAGTTCCACCCGAAGCTAGTTCAATTCCACCTGTTGCTGCTGCGTACCATTTGATAGTTGAGCCAGAGGTAGCGGTAGCCTGAAGGGTTGCTGTCTGGCCAGAACTGATTGTTACACTATTAATTAATACAGCTGGTGCATCTGGCGCAGGATTCACGTTTACGGTAACCGGAATACGCGCGCTTACTGCTGTTCCTGAAACTGCTTCAGTAAAATACGTAGTAGTTACTGTTAATGCAGGTGTAGTAAATGTGGTTCCGGTACCCAGTGGTGTATTTCCGGTTGAAGAATAGAAATTATAAGTTACACCATTTGTAAGGTTATCAATTGTTAAAGTTGCAGAATTACCGCTACAAATTGTCACGCCTGCTACAACAGGTGCATCAACAGTAATATTCAGTGCATAGTCTGTACTGGTCGTATTTCCTGCGTTATCAGTGACTTTCATCGTAAGGGTATAATTACCACCCGCGGTTGGAGTTCCTGAGATCACCCTGGTCGAAGGATCGAAGCTTAAACCTGCAGGTAATTGATTTGCTGCAATAGTATAAGTATAAGGACTTGTACCACCTGCCACTGCTGGTAAACTTGGAGAGGTATATACTGCACCTACTTGACCATTTGCTAAAGTAGCAGTTGGCAGTATAAGTGCACCGGCAACTTTTAAAGTGTAAGGAACAGTGATGGTCCTGTTTACTGCGTCGGTTACTTTGATTGAAAGGGTGAAAGTACCGGATTGCGCAGGTGTTCCTGAAACAGTTTTAGTTAAAGGATCAAAAGTCAGTCCGGGAGGCAAGTTCAAACCTGCATAAGTATAAGGGCCTGTTCCACCAGTTGCATCCGGAATCGTTTGGGTCGGATAAATTACATTAACCGCTCCTTCAGGAAATACAACGCTACCTAATGCCAAAGCATCTCTAACGGTAAGGGTATAATTTAAGGTCGTTGTATTGTTTTCGTTATCGGTTACAGTGACTGGGAAAGTGAAGGTACCTGATTGAGTTGGTGTTCCTGTAATTGCCCTGGTTACCGGATCAAAACTTAATCCTGCCGGCAAGTTCACCGCACTATAAGTAAGGATGCCACTTCCACCTGTTGCTGAAGGGATAATTTGTGGAGTATAAGGCATTCCATTGGTACCATCCGATAAGGTTGAGGCTGTCAATACCAGCGGACTTCTTACTATGATTGTGTAAGGCGTAGTCACACTATTATTATCAGCATCGGTAACAGTTACCGGAATAACATAAGTACCTGCGGTTGTAGGTGTTCCTGTGAACAATCCGGTAGCGGGATCTAAAGTAACGCCCGGAGGCAGATTTGTTGCAGTATAAGTGTAGGGTGTGCTACCTCCTGTTGGAGTTGGCAATTGTGTATTTGGATAAACTTTATTGACTATACCATTTGGCAAAATTGATGTTGGTAAAGTTAAAGTTCCTGTGATAGTTAAAGTATGGACCGCTGTGGCTTTGCATCCCCCTGCATCAGTTGCAATCAGACTAAATGTCGTTGCTGCCGCTGCTGCAGTAGGTGTTCCACTGATCAGACCTGCTGAGGTCATGGTTAAACCTAAAGGCAATGCACTCCCCGGAGCAATTGCATAGGTGTATGGACCTGTTCCGCTGGTTGCAGGGTTAATTTGTTTCGTATACACTTTGCCAACTGTTCCATTACTTAATGGAGTTGCAGTGAATAACAGCGTTGGTTTAACAGTTACCACCACACTGTCCAGATCGGATTCTGCAACGCAACCTGTTTTCTGCGCAGCTACATAATAGGTATAAACTCCAGCTGCCAGCCCAGGTTCTGTCAGTACATTTGCTGTTACGCCTATAGCAACTGTTCTTGGACCATTAGGGCCAACTTTTTTGTAAAAATTATAAGTGTATCCAGCATCAGGGCTTTGGGGGGTTAAGGTTAAAGTACCGCCTCCACATAGTATTTGTGCATTACCAGCTACCCCGTCAAATAAGGGCTTAGGTACTGTGCGCTGCGCTTCGTGAATATTCAAGCCTCCTGCCAGTAAGTTACCTCCTATGGCCAGACCATTATCCAGGGTAACTTTGATCCTGTCAAATGGAGCACCCGGTGTAAAGAAAACCGGGACCTGCGTATTATTTGTAAATAAGCCAAGCAGATCGAGATTTATTAAATTACCAAGTGAATTCACATTGCCGACAGCAGTGTTTCCATTAAAGGCCTGCACGGTAATTGTTTTCAGTACGTTCACACTGAGCACAGAACCACCTTGGGAAAATACAACTTTAGCAACATCTGTTGCGGAGGAAAGTCCGTTTAAATAAATAGTTTGTGAAACTGATGATCCTAAAGTCACTACTCCTGCCTGAAGTTGTGAAAAAGTATTCAAGTTACCATCAATAGCATTTTGAGGATTAGAAACCAGGCTGGTTAAAGAAACATTTAAGCCTGTTGCTGCTACATTCGTAAATATAGAAGAGCTGCAATTATCGGGATCATAATTGAATGCAGGATATACATTCATATTGATTGAACTTCCAAGACTGATAGAAAGTGTATTACTGCGTACTCTTAACCGGATACGAAGTGAATTGTAAGCAACTGAGGAGGTAACTGCAAAATAAGTTTTCCCGTTAACATCTGTCACCACTGTAGCCGAAACATTAGTAGCTGGTATTATTGTACCGCTGCTGCCAGCAGTTGCACCACTATAAGCATCAATTTGTACAATCCTTTTGGAGAAGAGCCCGGTAAGATCTCCTACAATTCCGAGTAAATCGAGGTTTAAACCATTACTGGTAGGCTGGTCAAAACGAACATAGGTGGTTTTCCCGGCGATTAGAGGGCTGCCATATTTAAGCTGTATATACGCTTCACCTTCATACCCCAATCCGAGTAAGCTAACATATCTGGCATTCAAGGTAGCTGGTGCACCCGGCGGCTGCAGGATTGCATTTTCAGGATTATCGACCGATGCCACGTTACCTGGATTGGAGTTTGGATTATCCGATCCAATGTTATAACTAGCAATTCCTGTTGAAGGGGTTACCGTCGCGTAATTTTTTGTTTGTGCATACGATCGTGTACCAAATAGCGTTATAGCTAGTATACTAACGAGAAGACAGAGGTATTTTTTTAAGATTCGGGGAGTAGACGTATATTTCATACCGGCAGTTTTAGAGGTTAACTTTAATACTTTCCGACAATTTTAAGTAAAGGCCGCTTCTAATTGAGTGTTCAAATCATTCATTTGAAATGAGCAAAATGAACGGCTCATTCTATTCATTTTGTTCAATTTCTAATTTCTCATTTAGAAAATTTTGATCATATGCTTTTAAACGCACTCTAAAAGCATTTATCTGTTTAAAGGATAATTTGTTTCTTTTTTTTATTTAAATCCTTTCTGTTCATTTATCACGTATATGTGTATATTCGGTTACTACTGGTGTATAACTGGCTTTTTAACTAAACTCGAATAATAGAAAAAAACGGATCTATGGAATACAGTCACCGGCTGAACGAACTTAAACGCTTGATTCTCTTAAAATGTGGTATCCGATTTATTACACCTGCTGATTGTAAGAGAATCTCTATTGAGATTAGTAAGCACCTTAACAAGAACGTAAGTGAAACGACCATTAAAAGGCTATTTGGTTTCGCTGTTGTTAAACATAAGTTTTCTACGTTCACCCTGACCACACTCGCTGAATACGTTGACATTGCATCAGACGATTTAATCGATATTTCTCAACCCCCCGTGCATCCTACAGATGAATGGAAAAATCTTAAAGGTAAAGCTGACAAGATTACCCAGTTCACCTTAAAAACAATCAGGAACAGATCTGGCATTCCTTATGACATTACGATCAGCCGAAAATTTGCCGAGTATGATTTTGATGAGTTTTATGCTGGTGACTATATTTTCACCAGTGTAACTTCACAACCTGGTTATGGAAAGACCATTTTACTTAGCCATTTGGCAGAAGATCTATTTTATAAACAGGATGCTGCTTATAAAGATTCCACGATATTACTTGTTCAGGCCTATAACTTCTTTAGTAAGGAGCAGGCAGATCTTAATATGGAGGATCAGCTTAAGGCACAATTGCAGATAGATCCCGCTGAAAACACATTGGAATATATCAATAACATTCAAGCTGCGCATGGTGGTAAGTTTATCATCATGGTAGATGGGTTTGCAGAGCTGATTTTAAAGAAAGAAGATAAGAACCGTTTATTCGATAATATTATTAACCTGATCTGTTCACTGGAAGACTTCAAGAACATCAAATTAATGATGAGCCTGCGCTCTACCACCTGGATGAGATTTTATGAACGCATCCGCCATTCTTCTTTTCTTAAATCCAAATGGTTCCCGGGTAATTACTTCAATCTTCATGAGCTGTCCAATGTACCCCCGCTTACGGAAAAGGAAGTAGATGTTATCATTTCTAAAATCAACTACCTGGACAATAAAGAAATCAATCCGAGGCTTAAAGCTCAGCTGAAATTCCCATTGCATATCCAGCTCTATTATCAGCTAAAAGAAGAAGATCCTGATTTTAACTATTATACGAACATTACTTTTTATGAGCTGGTTTCCCGTTTTATTCAGGAAAAGATTTACCGTTCAAATTATTATACAGAAAAGATACTCTTCCTGAAAAAAATAATTCAGCTTACTGAATATGGAAGACAAACCAATTCGGTAGAAAAAGACAGTTTGCTCTCTGAGCTGTCTGCTTTCAGGAACGCTTATATGGAATTGCTTGCCGATGGTATCCTGATGGAGGAGAAGCGGACAGAAAATGCACATCCAAAAGAGTATGTACGCTTTCTGCACCCGCATATGTTCGAATATTTCCTTTTTGTTGAGATTCTGGAAAAATTCCATTTGCAAGTGAACATGGAATTCTTCACTTATATCAATACGGAATATGAGGCTAACCAGGTCCGCTTCCAGCTTTTACAGTGGACTACCCGCTTCCTGATCAAAACAGGCAATTTCCATGAGTTGAAATCAGTTTTCAAACTGAACCTGAACAGCTTCGAGACTAATTATCTGATCCTGTTTATGGCAGAAGAGATAAAATACAGATCGAAGTTTAATCCTGACCTTATCAGAGTACTGGACGAAAATCAGTTCCATGAGATTATCATCTCGAAACTCATTAATTTTGATTTTATTGATTCCTGCTATAAGGAGGCTGTTACAGCCTTAATTGACATCGCGAGTAATGATGATCATTTACTGGTCTATAATTCGATATTAGGGGTACTTGAGGTTATTAAACTTGATAAAGAAGCCATCAAGGCCAGGATAAAAAACATCAGTACCTTAAATGCCACAGACTGGATGGTCAGCCCGGTCGAAACACTTCAAATTATTTATGCAAAGATTAATGCGGAACAACCTGCTCAAAGGAATTTGCTTGGTAATATTGAGCGTTTAAGGAATGGGGATAACCCTTTTGGCGTCAGGCCTGACAATCATATTGATCCCAGGCAAGGTATTTCATACCTCCTGATCCTATACGTAAACTTGTTTACTGGCGACGCCACTTCAGGCCACGAAATAATCTCTAACATTGTTAAACTTCATCCAAGAGAATTTGCAAAAAGAACTACTTTCACTATTTATATACTCGCTGTTTATGGAATGTATAGTTCCAGAAGTGCACCAGGAAAAAAAACAGATCAGATTGAGAATATCATAGTTTATTTATCAAACAGGAACTGTACTAATTTTGCCAAGTATCAGGAAGTGATTTTAATGATGTTCCAGGCTCAGCAATATTACAATAGAAAAGAATATGAAATTGCGATTCACCATACCAAGGAATGCTTGTTACTTTTCAGAAGAAATAACGTGCTGTTGAACGCCATGTTCATGTTCAATCTCCTGATTAATATCTATACTGATCTGAAAGAGTACGACCTGGTCAATGAATACAAATACGAGAAGCTTTGTCTGCTTGATGAATATCAGGTTTCAAGACAATTGTTTTAGCCACAAATAAAAAACGGGTCTGCCTCTATAAAGACAGACCCGTTTTTATGCAAAAAAAAGCTAATTTCTATTTGTAATCAGCAGCTAATTTCAAGGCATTATAAGCATTGATAATTCCACCTGAGATACATATATCTGCAAAAGGAACCGATTTCGGTGTTTCTCCTTCAGCACCTTCAATATCCACATTGTGGTCAACTTTCACCACGGACTTCATTAGGATATCCTTAACCTGTACAGCGGTAAGTTTAGGATAATATTCTCTGATTAATGCAGCAACGCCTGCAACTACAGGAGCAGCCATACTTGTACCATTATAGGCTTCATATTTCGATCCTGGTACTGTAGAATAGATTTTCACACCTGGTGCAAATACATCAACAGTTGTTTTTCCATAGTTAGAAAAATCTGCTTTTAAAGTTTTGTCATCTGCAGATCCCGAAGCACCTACTACAATATAAGCTTCTGCTGTTCCACCACCTTCATATCTGCGGTCCGGAAAGCTTTTTTCTACATCAAGATTTTTATTGTCATTACCTGCTGCCTGAATAATCAATACATCTTTGGACATCGCGTATTTAACGGCTTCATCAACAGCATTCTTATCCCATGAATAAGCTTTACCAAAACTCATATTTAGCACCTTTGCCCCATTAGAAACTGCGTAACGGATTGCATTGGCAACATCTTTATCGCGTTCATCGCCATCTGGTACACTACGGACACCCATAATCTGAACATTATCTGCTACCCCTTTAATACCTATAGTATTGGTACGGTTTGCAGCTATAATTCCAGATACGTGTGTTCCGTGACTTGCATCAGGACCTGTAACGTCATTATTTCCATAATTTCTTTGTTTGCTGTCTGCATAATTATCCCCTACAAACTCAGCTCTGGGATCAAAGTCAAGGTTTAAATTATAAGCCAGTTGATCCTGATAGTGGTCCAGGCCTTTCACGATCTGTGCTTTGTAAAACTCTTCAAAAGTTGAATTCTGCAATTGGGAAACCATGATATTTTTCAAACGGCCTTCCATATCAGATGAAGCTTTATAGTTTTGGAAATCAGCTAAAGTTGGATTTTCTTTACCCATATTCTTTACCATTGCATCCAGTGCGATTTTTAAACCGCCAATATTTGCAACAGCATTTTTAGCTTCATTGGTTTGCTTGTCAAAATCAGCTTGTTCTTTTTGATATTGTTCAAATGCTGGTTTGTCAGCAGGTTTAACTGTTTCGGCAGTTACGCCTTCAAATCTAGCTTTATCTCTGCGCAATACACGGGTAAGTTCCAGTGCTTCGTGGCTTACAGATCCTTTCGCTGAACCAATAAAGTTCCAGCCATTTACATCATCTATATATCCGTTTTTATCGTCGTCTTTTCCATTTCCAGCGATTTCTTTTTTATTTACCCAGATTACACTTAGTAAATCTTCATGCTTGATGTCAACTCCACCATCCAGTACGCCTACAATCACTGGTGTTGATTTTTTACCTTTTAGTAATTCCAGGTAGGCTTTTTCAGTACTTACGCCAAATACAGAATCTTTCTTAAAGTCAAGATTATGCCAGTTATCTTTTTGAACCTGAGCAAAAGAGCTGAATCCTAACCCAGCTATAAGTGCGGCACTGAATATTCCGCGCAATACAACTTTATTTTTTAATGTGTTCATATGTGTTAATTAAATTATACTCTTAACGCTATTATTGTTATTTAGTTATGCTCCTATCAGATTTGATTAACTGCGGAGCTTTTACCCTTGAATTCAAAGGTAATGGTTTGCGCATGATTATAAATTAAAAAGCCAGGAATTTCTCCTGGCTTTTCATTATAAACTTATAAGATTTTTATTTAATTCATTATCCTTCGTAGAGGGTATAGTAGAAATCTCTGATCCTGGCAAAGGATGGGTGCAGGGAAACTACATCACCAAAAACCAATAAAGCGGGTGAAGAAATTTTATGATCTTCAACCAGTTCTGCAATAGTTTCGACAACGCCTACAACTATTTTCTCGTCATGTGCAGACCCGTTTTCAATAACTGCAACAGGTAATCTGTCTTTTCCTTCAGCCATAAAAATAGCAGCGATCTCCCTGATTCTTTCAATCCCCATTAAAACAACAACAGTTGCTTTGGATTGTGCTGCCCCTTTCAGATCTGAAGAAATTTCCCCTTTCGAATTGACTCCGGACAATACCCAGAAGCTTTCACTCATATTCCCATAAATCATTGGGATTTTATGCAAACCAGGAACACCAATTGCACTGGAGATACCCGGTACAATTTCAGTTTGAATACTATAAGATTCTGCAAAATTTATTTCTTCGAAACCTTTGGCGAATACAAAGGGATCACCGCTTTTAAGCCTTACCACATGGCCGTAATTCAAAGCGTAATCAATCATTAATTTATTCACAGCATCTTGTGAGAAGGATTCCCCATCAGATTGACTTCCTACAAATATTTTGATAGCATGTTCCGGGGCATGGTTCAGCAAAGCACCATTCACTAAGGCATCATACAAAACAACAGCTGCAGTGTTGAGTGCTTTTACTCCTTTTAAACTTATTAAATCAGGATCTCCGGGGCCGGCTCCTACTAAAGTGATACGGGGTTCCTGAATGCTGTTTTTTATTTTATTTAAAATCATGACCGGCTATTTTAAAGGTTTATATACTTGCTGATAAACAAATATAATAAAGTCTATTTAAATAGTCGTCTTTTTTTTAATAAATTTAAAACATCATTTCCCCATTGCTTTCACGCGCAATAACATCTGCTACTGAGGTTTTTGAAAGCACTGCAAGTGTTGCATCTCTGACATCAATAAATGTCTTTCTGATCCCGCATGTTTTTTCATCGTGGCATTCATCACATTTACGATAAAATTTTAAACTTGCACAAGGGACCATAGCAATAGGCCCATCTGTTATCCTAAGAATATCCACCAGGTATATATCCGCAGCATTCTTATTCAGACTGTAGCCTCCACCTGCACCTTTTTTACTGTACAAATAACCTGCATTACGCAAGTCCAGTAATATCTGTTCCAGGAATTTTCTGGGTATCATCTCCTGTTCTGCCAATCTTACGATTTGCATTGGAGGATTCTCAACGTTCTTGCCTAAAGCCACCAGTGCTTTAATGGCATATTTTGTTTTCTTAGACAACATATTAGAAACAAAGTTAAGAAAAGATTTAGGTATTGATAAATGTCATGGATTTAATATAACGTTTCATCACGCAATACGTAGCGATAGTATAACTTACTGAGCTGGAAATACTGTTCCATCAGCAACATGGCCATTGCGGGAAGAACAACCCATTCCAATAGCCCAGCTTTCCATAACAGATAGCTTAACAACAGAATTATCCGGACACATTCCAGTTCATAAATATATTTACGTTGTTCCATCAGCGCTCCACAGTTGATCAGCGTCAGCACGATGATTGTTGCAATACATAGTTTATCGGCTGTGCCAAGCACAGGAAACCAGGCGGTAAAACCTGTAAGCAGCAAAATAGAAAAGATCACCTGGGCATTGAGATAGTTTTTGATTTTGAACTGGTGATTATTCTTACGTCCCTGCACTAAATTCCTCACTTTGGTGGTGTACGATATGCGCTGCCCATAAAAAATTAATTTCATGTCCAAGCCGGTGGTACCAGTACCAAAGGAAGTCGGTTGCCAGCATTAATATAATCCAGACCCACCAGCTACCGGGAATATGAACAATTGCATAATTGGTATAGATCCAATCAAAAACCTGGTAAAAGCCAGCAGTGACAAATAAGTTGATTAAGCGTTCTGCTATCCCGATACTTACATTAGCTACCGAGCTTTCATGTTTAAAATAGTGTTCTTTCTTTTTACGCTTTGCCATTTTATATTCCAGCAGCAGGAAGATAAAGAATACAGGTATAATGAAAGCAAGGTAGTTTAAAGGTAACTTCATAGGACATTCTTGATTTATAAATTCAAAAATACCTAATATAAATAAAGACTACTAATTTTATAGTCTTTATTTAATAAAGTCTTCGTAGAAATTATCAGGAGCCTGTTCATTGATAGACTCCTCGTTTTTAATCGTGGCTATCAGTGCAACGAGTTTCTTTTCCAGTCTTTCGTATTCTGCTCTGTGCTGTTCAGCTTTTTCAGCAGAAAGTCCATCACCTTCAATTGCTGTTGAAATTTTAGCCTGTAAATAAGAATTATACGTTTCAGCAGTCTTTTCTGCCAATGAATTCAGCATTTCTTTATAGGTCATAACGGTTATAATTAAAGTTTCTATGGCTTAATAACGTTTGCCAAAAGGATTTGTTCTGATGAAATTGCTGTGTTATGGGGGCAGACTGTAGAGAATGTCTACACCGTTTTTTTAGAGCAAAAACCCTAAACAGCTAAATTAAAGCGCATTAACTGTTTTCTGGCACGCTGGCATCATTATGATACCTAGCTAAATAGAATTAGTTAATTAGAATTTTAAATTTAAATAAACAGAATATGAGAAGTTTCATTTTATCAGCAGCAGTTTTAGCAATCGCAGGAGTATCAACAGTTAAAGCAAATGAAATTAAAAACCCAATTGCAATCCAGGCAGACAGCGCAGCTTATTCAGTTAAATTAGATAGCACAGCAAACACATTCAAAGCAGATAGTGCAGCTTATACAGTTGCAGCAGATAGCGCAATAAATACAATGAAAACAGATAGTGCAGCTTATACAGCTAAACTAGATAGTACAATTAAACAAGACAGTTCAGCTAAAGTCCCTGTTAAAGTTGAAGCATTACCTGATCCGGTAAAAGCGACTTTAAAAGCTGATGCTTATAAAGAATGGACACCAACTACAGCTTTTTTAATCACTAACGCTGATAAATCAACTTATTATCAAGTAGATGTTAAAAAAGAAGATAAAGTAGCCTTCTTAAAAGTAGGTGCTGATGGTGTAGTTCAACAATAATCGCTACACACAATAAAATATAAATAATATAAAAGCCGGAAGTTCTCCGGCTTTTGTATTTTTGCCGTATATTCAAAAAGCGAAGCGGATACTTATGGCGAAAATCCTTATTATTGAAGATGATCTGACTTTCTCACAGTTGTTAGAAGGTTTTCTTAAAAAGCATGGTCATGAACCTTATGTTGTTCATGATGTCAAAAGTACTTTCAAGATCATTTCGCAACATAATTTTGAACTCTTTCTGATAGACTACCGCCTTCCTGATGGAACCGGACTTGATGTACTCGCACATTTGCGGGAAAACGGATTAAATTATCCGGTAGTGATCATGACCAGTTTTAATGATGTAAGAACCGCAGTAAAATCAATCCAGCTTGGTGCAATAGATTATATTACCAAACCTGTGAATCCTGATGAACTGCTGATGATTATCAGAGGTTCTCTGGAGAAAAAAGAAGAAAAAGGTCAGCCTGCTTCGGTTGAACATGAAGATTTCATCAAAGGAAAAAGTACCACAGCAGATAAGCTATATGCACATATAGACCTGGTTGCGCCAACAGATATGTCTGTAATTATCCAGGGAGAAAGTGGAACAGGTAAAGAATATGCCGCCCGTACTTTGCATACACAAAGTAAAAGAAACACCAAACCTTTTGTCGCTATTGATTGCGGGGCCCTTTCTAAGGACCTGGCTGCAAGTGAGTTGTTCGGCCATGTTAAAGGCGCTTTCACAGGTGCTGTAAATGATAAAAAAGGGCAATTTGAGGCTGCCGAAGGTGGTACTTTATTTTTGGATGAAGTAGGAAACCTGAGTTATGAAGTCCAGGTCAAACTATTAAGGGCTTTACAGGAAAGAGTGATCCAGCCATTGGGGAGTACTAAAAAAATCCCGGTTAATGTGCGTATCATCACCGCAACCAATGATGACCTGCTAAACAGTATACAAAACGGAGAATTCCGTGAAGATCTGTATCATCGTTTAAATGAGTTTAAAATTCTTTTACCAGCATTGCGTGATCGTGGCAAGGACCTGGAATTGTTTATTAACCATTTTATCAAACTTTCCAATACTGAACTGGACAGGAACGTACAACATCTTTCCGGCCCGGTTAAAGAGTTGCTTTTGCAATATGACTGGCCAGGAAACCTAAGAGAGTTGAAAAACGTGATTAAAAGGATGGTTTTATTAACCCCCACTGATACTGCTGGTATTGAATCGCTCCCCGATGAAATGATACTGGCCATTAAGCAAACGCCTAAACCAGGGGGTTCAGACCTGAAAGCGATCAATGAAAGCAATGAGAAAACGTTGATTCTGGAAACATTGATTAAAGTTAAGTACAATAAATCAAAAGCAGCAAAACTGCTTAATATAGACAGAAAGACACTTTACAGTAAAATGGAGCGCTACGAGATTGAATAAGCTCAGCCAATTTTCTGATCTACCAATTGCATTAATAAACCCAGTCTTTTGATTAGGTGCTCCAGCTTATCCTGGAGCTGCGGATTGATGTCCTGCAATTCAGAGAGTTCAATTTCCATCGTCCTGAATTCTGCTGCAAGTTTTCCTGAGCCCATTTGTGCTGTTCTTCCGGCAATACGGTGAACAATTAACCTGGCCAGGGGCTGGTCATTGTTCTGGATACTTTGCTGAAGTTCCACCATATCGTGCAGACAGTCTTCCTTAAACCTGTTCAGAATACTTAATAACAATTCCTGATCACCAAAAGTCATTTTTTCTACGACTGTTGTATCCAGTGCAATCCCGGCAAATTCGTCCGTTTCTTGTTTTTGAGGTACTGATTTAATCCTTTGTTGTTGCTGAGCAGCATTTTCTGGCAGTGCTGTTGTACTGAAAACATCAAGCAGATCACTTTCACGGAATGGTTTCATAATCAATCCATCAAACCCTTGCTGTAATACTGATTCCAGTTCCTCTGGTAAAACCTGGGCAGTCATTGCATATATCTTAACATCAGAGGGGATCTTAGCTTTCATCAGGGCGCAAAGTTCCGCTCCCGAAATCTCAGGCATGCGCATGTCCATCAGTATATATTTAACTTCAGGGTCCCAATCTGCGGCCAGCATAGCTGCTGGTGTATTAAAACAGACATGGGCAATGTTCTTTTTCGTAAAAATGAGCTGACAAAGGTCCAGGATCAGCCGATCATCGTCTACTACCCAGACTTTATCCTTCACATATATCTTTTCGCTAAGCTGCGGTATATTGCTTTCTCCAGCTGGTATAGCTGCAATTCTGAAAGTCAGATATACGGTAAAAATGCTCCCTTCTCCGGGTTTACTTTTGACATAAATACGTCCATCCTGATTTTCGACCAGTGACTTAATAATAGTCAGTCCAAGACCCGCACCTGCTTTATTGATCACTTCTTTATCGGGTGAATCAATCTGCTCAAATTCATTAAAAATACGGTTGCTTTCTTCTTCAGTTAATCCGATCCCTGTATCCTTTACCATGAAAGTAAAATGCAGATTATCCGATTGCCGCTTATAAAAGACACTGAGCAGCACTTCACCTGTTTGTGTAAATTTAACAGCATTACTTAACAGGTTATATAAAATCTGTTTCAGTCTGAAGGCGTCTCCAATAACGAAATCAGTATCATGAAGCTCTATTTCTGTCCGCATTTTCAGATTTTTTTGTTCTGCTTGCGGTTCCATGATCGTAATCACTTCTTCTAAAAGCTCCCTGATATTAAATGTTTTTTGCTGAAAGGTGAATTTTCCTGAGATGATCCGGTTATAATCTAAAATTTCATTCACAATCTGGAGCAAATGTTCAGAAGAATGGTAGATCGCATCAATATCTTTCTTTTTAGGATGCTCTTGCTCCCTGATGATTTCAGCATAGCCAATAATAGATTGCAAAGGTGTTCTGATTTCATGGCTCATATTGGAAAGAAAGCGTTGTTTTGCCATGCCATGATACTCTGCTTCATCCCTTGCGGCTTCCAATTCTTTCCGGTAAAGATTACTTTTCGTGATATCTGTTAAAATCAGGTACAATAACACAACGGTTAATAAGAAGAACCCGATCATAATGAAGCTTATTCTGGTAATCCCAGTATTCACCACAGCTTTTGCTGCTATGCCATTTTGTTCTATCTGGGCAACTACCTCTGCCTCTACTTTTCTTAGAATATCGAGCATCTGACGGATCAGCGCGTCATTCGCATTGGCAAGGATAGCCTCTCTGTCTAAAAAACGCGCACTTTTCAATTGCTGCTCTTTCGCTATGGTACGCAATGATTTTTCCAATCCCTTTGCGATCACAGTCTCCCCTGCCAGGGCAATTGTATCTCTTTTTATCTTTTCTTCATTGGTAACCTGATAAGATTTATCTTCTTCTTCCTTTTTCTTATTAAATAGCCTGTTGAAAAAGCCTTTACGCTGTTTGGATTCATCAATTGGTAATATGGTAACCGTCGAAGTCTTTTTTTCTGTGGTCACAATAGTACTGTCTTGCTGCTGCCCTTTATTCACTAATTCGTTCAATTTCTGGACTTCCTGAGTAAATGACTTATTATTCACCAGCCCCTCTCTGACTTTAAGATAGCTGATAAACTGTTTGTCCCTTTGTACCAGCAGTTTTTCTATAGATTTAATCCTGCTTAGCTGAACAGAATCGGATGCATACATGCCCCCTAAAGTATCCAGCATGAGCCTGAGCTGTCCGGATTGTTTAAAGAAATTGCTATAGTTTCCCGGTGAATTAAAGGCCAGGTTTTTTTGCTGCTGATCCAGACTCGCTATTTTCCGGGAAACCATGTTGACCAGGCGCAATTTGACGTTTGGTGTTGAAATGGTATCCACTGTACCCAGCATCTCATCGAAGGCTATCTTACTAACTCCCCATGCTAAAAAAAGGGCAAAGAAGGCCAGGGTGAAACCTATTATAATTTTGCCTTTGGCATCGCTTAAAAAACTTTTCCGGGAAACATCTATCATTCGCTGGTTTTGAGAATATCCAGTAAAGATAACAATGATCAAAAGAATTTGTTACACGATAGTCCTGAAGGTTAGGTTTATTCTTGGCCGGGTAACTTTAGTAGTCTTTGGCAAACGGTGCAGCCAATGTGTTTGTGTGGTTCCTTTCATGACCAGTAAGCTCCCGTTTTCCAGCAGTAATGAAACCACTTGTTTCGTGTCTTTATGCTTGAAGGCGAATTTACGTTCTGCACCAAAACTTAAGGAAGCGATAGTCGTATTCCTGCCCAGCGATTTTTCATCATCACTATGCCATGCCATCCCTTCATCACCATCATGGTATAAATTAAGCAGGCAAGAATTAAACCGGGCGCCTGTTTGCTGCTCCACCAAATTCTTTAAGGCCAGCAGATCTGCCGTCCATAACAACGCATGTTTGGTTGTATTAGAGTAAGTGTAGGCATATTCAGCATCACCGTACCAGGCAACTTTTCTTTTGGTGATGATATGTTTGCCAAAAATAACTGCTTCATCATTTTTCCAGATAACTTGATTCATTAGCTGTTCCAGATAATAATTGAGCTTATCAGCAGGTATTAATTGTCCATAATAGATCACTTCGCCATCATAAGGCAACAAATTTACTAACTCTCCGGTACTGAATAAATCCATTTCTTGTATAAGTTTCTTTTGCAATTTCCGCATGGGCGGAATCCGTTTGCTATAGCCTGCTGTTCATCTTTAAAAAACACCCTGTTCTCTGCTTTCATTCGCTTTCCGCTTTTACAACTCAGCAGTCCATAGATCTTCAGTTTCTTATTTCCACCTAACGTAATCTCACCTTTTCTGATCAGCATTCTTAGCTGGGCAGCACTAATTTCTGTATGATTCAGCAAATTTACAGGATTCATCAGATTTAAGTTAATGCATCGTGAAATATGATCCCAACTGCATAACCCTGACCGTGCATATTTCTGTCAGCTGCGGCCAGTCTGCAACTTCTATTTTTTCCTGAATTGTTTCCATCTTATCCATCGCTCCCTATCTTTGCCGCTTCCCATCCAATTATAGCTGTTTTACGCGTAGTTCCCCAGTGATACTGACCAAGTGAGCCTGTAGCTTGAATAATCCGGTGACAAGGGATTATAAAGGCTACCGGATTAGCACCTATAGCTGTACCTACAGCCCTGGAGGCTGATGGCATTCCTATTTCTTTAGCAATAGTGCCATATGTTGTCAACTGTGCGGTCGGGATTTTTAATAAAGTTTCCCATACTTTCAATTGAAAATCTGTTCCCTTTAAATGTAATTTGATCTCGCTGACACGGTCCCAATCGTGCGTAAAGATATGAAGCGCATGTTGTTGTACGGTATCAGCAAACTGCCGGTAAATAGCATTGGGGAATTTAGTTTTCAAGTTTTCCAATGCTTCTTCTGCATCTTCAGTAAAGGCAATATGACAGATTCCTTTAGCTGTAGAGGCTACCAGGATGCTACCAAAGGGGGTCTCAGCAAAGCTATAGTTGATAGTCAGGTTTTCTCCACCATTTTTATATTCACCAGGCGTCATCCCTTCAATATTGACAAACAGGTCATGCAGCCTGCTTGTTCCTGAAAGACCTGTTTCAAATGCAGTTTCAAACAAGGTAGCCTGATTTTCTTTCAGCATTTTCTTCGCGTGTTCAACGGTCAGGTATTGCAGAAATTTCTTTGGGCTTACGCCTGCCCATTCCGTAAATAACCGTTGAAAGTGAAAGGGGCTGAGATTGATTTTTTCGGCAACTTCTTCCAGACCGGGCTGGGTCTTAAAGTTACCATTGATATAACTGATTGCCTGGGCAATGCGGCTATAATTAGTTTCTTCCTGTGCTTTCATTTTTTTCGCCTAATTTATCTGACCATACAAAAATAAAGACAACAACAAGTTTTAACCACCCGAAACTTGCTCAGTTTCAACAATTACTTACTTCCTGTAACTTCATTAAGTTCTTTCATATACAGGTAGTAAGCCGCAATGTAAGTTAGCTCATGATGGGCAGGCTCAGCAATAAACTGCTTGAAATCATCAATATCATTTTGGGTAAAACCCATTTTCACAAAAAAAGGCTGAGCAAGATCCCACTCCTCCAGGTTCACTTTTCTATTTTCCAGGCTTTTGTAAAGCTTTAAGGATTCTACAAATTGAAGATAGTCTTGCGTACCCTTAAACTTATCCATAAATCCGATCATCGTGCGGTAAGTAGCAGGCTGTCCTTCATCCATCGCGGTCCGCAAAAACGCGGAAAGAACCGAACCTTTCAGCAGCAAACTATCCACACTGCCGTAGTTTCCGCAATGTTTCAGGATTTCGAGATCTCTTAAAAATAGTGCATCATTTTGCAGTGTTTGATGCTTGGAAAAATAAGGCTCTTGATCAAGCACCTGAGCACAATCAATCCCATTCTGCGCAAATGACACTAAATTTACTCCGAAAAGTAAGCTAACCAATAGGGTATAAAAAATATATTTCTTCATAAAAAAAACAGGCCTGCAAGGCACACAAGGTAATAAAATCCTGTTATCAACCTGAATTGTTTTCTGTCTTTAATACAGCGTTCTTCACAACCCTAAATAATGAATGAATTGAATAGGAACTCAAGCATCCCCCTTTTCTCCGCAAAAAGACCTTTTAGCAGCCTCACAGCTCGCTTTCAACTCATTAAATTTAAGGCCGTCTGTCTTTTCATTATTTAGCCCAGCAATGTTTTTAACTTTTTATTATTTAATTTCGATTCAGCGTTTGACCAAAGAGGCGTACCCTGAAAAGCCTTTAACGAATAAGGAGTTTATTTATAATAATCCCCCATTATGAAAAATTAGAATTAAAAAAATTTGGTGTTAAAGAATTGAACACAAAAAAAATGTCAACTATCGAAGGCGGTGGTATCATTAATGATTTGGTTAAAGGTCTTTTAAATAAAGCCATCCATCACCACTAACTTTGTGAAGAGCACTGTTAGCTTTTTAGGCAGTACATTAGGTATTATTTTCGGCCCTCTATAAAAACCATAATAAATTAACGCTTGCCGTTATGCTGATAGTATCAGCATAACGGTCATTTAAAAATTTTTCTATACTGCCCCGGGCTTTGCCCCTTCTGTTTCCTCAAGAACTTATTCAGATGGCTCTCATCGGTAAAACCCAGATCATTAGCTATTTCATTGATTCGCATATCACTGTGCTGCAACCTGTTCATAATGAACTTTGTTCTGTAATTGATGATATACTGCTGCATCAGCTCATTCATATGCTTTTTAAAATAACGGCTCAGATAAGTTTCTGAAATCCCAAAATAAAGCCTTTTCTTCTGTACACTCATTCACATCTTCAGCCAGATATTTTGCGATGTTCCGCGCAACAACTACAATCAATGTACTCATCAGCATTGCAAGCCCTTACTAGCCATGCAAAGATCAAAGCAACAGACAAAGTGCTGATCCATGCAGCAGCCGGAGGTGTAGGACATTTATGCCGTACAAATTGCAAAGCATATCGGAGCCTATGTAGTTAGAACGTTCTCTGCAAAAAACAAAGACTTTGTGATGGAACTTGGTGCAGACGAACATATTGATTATACCAGCCAACGCTTTGAGGACGCTAATGAAGCGTTAGATTTTGTTTTAGACCACTCGGGGCGACAATATTGATCGTTCACTGGAGGTCATTAAAACAGCTGGTACAATTGTCAGTATTCCTTCTGGCCTGAATGAAGGGGTAAAAGCTAAAGGGATTAATGGTTATTTTATTTTAGTAGAATCAAATGGAGAAGATATGAAACAGTTTGCTGGCTTACTGGAAAAAGGATTGTTAAATCTCATATAGGCTAAACCTATACGTTTGAGCAATTGCCAGCAACACATTCTGCTATAAAGTCGGGAAGAATAGTTGGAAAAATAGTCATTACTGTTTAAGTTAAAACCAGATAAGAGCCCAATTTAAAAAGGCTCTTATCTTTTTATAATTTCCTGTAAGGTTTCTTTATGACAACCGACAAAGGGATATGAAAACAAATAAAACAGGTTACACAACAGGCGTTATCGCCACCATATTAGTATTGGTCTGGATAGGCATCCTAAAATTTACGCCTTCAGAAGCAAAAGCTATTAAACCCTTAGTCGAAAATAGCTGGTTGATGAGCTGGCTATATCAGGTTGTCTCTATTCAAACGGGATCAATTCTCATAGGAATCTTTGAAATTATTACTGCGCTATTCCTTACTGCTTCTTTCTGGAGCAGAAAAGCAGGGAAAATTGCCGGAATATTAACCCTTATTATTTTCGTCTCCACCTTAAGTTTTTTACTGAGTACACCCGGTATATGGAAACAAATGGACGGGATTCCGGTTACTGATTTCTTTATCTTGAAAGATCTGGCATTTTTGGCTATAGGGATACAGGTTTTAGAAAGATCCGCAAACAAAATTGTCGATTAAAAAATTAGTTATCAAATAGATACAACTAAATCATTTTACTTTATTAAGTCCCAAACTTCCTGTTTATTTCCATATTTATCTCTTTATATTCGTGAAAACGGAGATTAAAAATGAGAAAAATATTAGCTGCTTTACTATTATTTCAAGCCAGTCACCTTCTGGCACAAGATAAAATAACGTCATTACCAGTATGGAAAAAAACAGAAGAAACGGCTAAAAGCCGGGATTGGCTGATCAATAGTACCTGCAAAATAGCGCAAGTATATCGCGATATAACAAATAAAGATATCATTCTATCAAATGGGCTGATTAAAAGATCATTCCGTTTATTCCCGAATCTCGCCTGTACAGATTTTAGCAACCTAAGCAATGGACAGCAAATTTTAAGAGCAGTTAGCCCGGAAGCAAAATTAACAATCAATGGTAAGTCTTATAACGTTGGCGGATTATACGGTCAAAAGCAAAAGGCTTACCTTTTAACTCAATGGCTGGACGGATTGACTGCAAATAATTCAGATTTCTTTTTTAAATCTTATCAGATCACTCCTATTGTACCCTTTATAAAATGGAAGCCTGCTGCCAATGAGTGGGCATCCAACAGACAACAACCAACAGGAAAGATGCTTACGTTTTCTTTTGAATCCGATTTGCCTTCTTTAAAAGGGGTACTGGTTAATATAAACTATGAATTATATGATGGCATACCGCTGATTTGTAAATGGCTTAGCGTTGAAAATAAAGGAAAGCAAACCATCAAGTTAGCTCAAGTGATTAACGAGATCATTGCTGCACATGAAGAGGAATCTACAGTAGATGGAAATCCCAAAGACATCAAGACTCCGCACGGAATTTATGTAGAAAGTAATTACGCCTTTAACAATTCCATGAATGCCCGTTTATCGGATCAAACGACCCATTGGAACACAGATTCGACCTATACTTCGCAGGTTAACTATAACCGTAAAACACCATGTTTACTAGAGGTTTATCCGCCGATTGGTCCGAGCGTAGAAATTGCCCCTAGAAATACCTTCAAATCTATCAGAACCAATGAATTGCTGCTGGATAGCTATGACAGGGACAGAAATGGATTGGCACAGCGCAAGATGTATCGTAAAATCGCCCCTTGGTCAACAGAAAACCCAATCTTTATGCACCTGATCTCTACCGATCCAAAGGTAGTAAAAACTGCTGTCGATCAATGTGCAGAAACCGGCTATGAGGCTATTATCCTCAGTTTTGGCAGTGGAGTGGATATGGAAGACCAAAGCGAAGAAAACATAGCAAAAATGAAGGAATTGGTAGATTACGCGCATAGCAAAGGCATTCTGATGGGTGGATATTCATTATTTTCCAGCCGCCGGATTAATGATCAGGAAGATGTTATCGATCCTAAAACAGGAAAAGCAGATGTCCATGCTCAGTTTCTTCATGCACCTTGCCTGGGTTCAAACTGGGGCTTAGCTTATCTGGATAAGATTAAAGCATTTATCAAAAAAACAGGACTGGATATATTTGAGAATGACGGGCCATATCCTGGTGATGTTTGTGCATCGACAAAACACCCGGGCCATATGGGACTGGAAGATTCACAATGGGCACAAATAGAACTGCAGAAAGGGCTATATCGCTGGTGTAATGAAAATGGTGTTTATGTCAATGCGCCTGATTGGTATTTTCTGGATGGGACTCATAAAATAGCATTGGGGTATAAAGAAGCAAATTTCAAACTACCCAGGGCGGAACAAGCTATTTTAAACCGTCAGAATATCTATGACGGAACATGGGAGAAGAGCCCTTCTATGAGTTGGGGTTTCGTTCCATTAACTGAATATGGAGGTGGTGATGCGGCATCCACATTAGAACCGCTGGCAGAACATCAAGATTCCTATGAACTACTGATGATGCAATACTATGGAGCAGGGATACAAGCCTGTTACCGCGGCCCAAGGTTATACGATACGCCAGAAACGAAGAAATTGGTTACAGCTGTAATCAGCTGGTATAAGAAATACAGATCTATTTTAAATTCAGATATTATACACCTGCGCAGGGCTGATGGAAGAGAATGGGATGGAATTTTACATGTGAATCCAAGTCAAAAAGAAAAGGGATTGGCCATGCTATATAATCCTTCGGAAGAGAAAATTACCCGTAAAATTACATTGCCGCTTTATTATACGGGCCTTACTGGAAAAGCTTATATCAGAGAGAAAGAGGGCAAAGCCGTTTCCTATACTTTAGATAAAAATAATCAGGCAACTTATGAAGTAACCATACCGGCAAACGGATATACCTGGCTTGTTGTTAAATAGTAAAAATTAAATATATATAATTAAATAGCCCAAATATTTCCATACAACACCTTATACTTTCATTATTTTAGAAAATATAATAATAAACAAACCTGCAATCATGTGACAATGAGACATATAAACAAGTTAAAGCCATTTTCGAAAGCAAAGAAAAAATGCACAAATATTATTCTGTAAAGAAAATTAAATACCACAAGAATAGTATTCAATAATTTATATCGAAAATGTTACAATTAAAGTTGTGATTGTTATTTGCCGTGCTATTTTTGAGGTTAACTTAAAAACCTAACCCTATGAAACAACATTTATCAATTGATGACAAAATATTGTCATCGAAAAAGAAAGTGTGCAATTTCTTAAAAAAGAGCACTACAGCAGGACTTTTTATACTAACCGCTTTTTCTTCCTGCAAAAAATCAGAGCCTGGAAATTCGCAATCAGACAACCAATCATTAAGCAATTCGAAAACACAAGTAAATTTCGAACGCAATGCTAACGCAAGTTTAACTAAGCCAATCACTATTGGCTACTATCCAAGCTGGACGGAAGGATGGTTAAATGAAGATGGAAAAAGTGCATTCACAACCTTACCAACTGCTGTAACACATGTTTTCTTTGCATTTGCCAAACCTAACCTGACGTATGTAAAGGGTTCTTATAATATTTCTACAGCAAATACCGGACTGGAATGCTACCAGGCAACTGAAGGCGGTTTGATGTTGAAACGTGCAGTTGGAATCTTGAAACAACGCGGTATCACAGTAATTTTATCATTAGGCGGTGAAACCTATTGGAGAGCTCCGGAAAACTTCAACAATATCAACTATCAGCAGATCAAAGATTTTGTAGATGATATAGGTTTTGGAGGGATTGATTGGGATTTTGAGCCTGCTGGTAGCTTTAGCGAATCAGGAAATGCAGCTAATGTAGCTTATTTAACCAGGTTCATTACCGAATCCAGGAAATTAATGCCAAAGTCGGCAGGCTATATTATCGCGACAGCACCTGTAGGATCAGGAGCATTAGGCGGATTAAACAATGATGATGCCGCATCTCCATTTGCTTATAGCAAAAGAAACACGATAACCGGCGAATCTGATAGCTACTTGTACAGTGCAACCGATGGAACAAAAAGCATCAGCTTATTTGGTTTCAGCGCAACTGGCGCAATGATTCCTGTAATCAAAGCAGCCGGAGATAAACTGGATATCATTGCTTATCAGGCTTACAATATCGGAGCAGCGCCTAACCGCAAGTTAATGTATGACTCTTACGCTTATTATGCCAACATCTACGGCTTCCAATTAGCACATGGTACGCACGTACCAAACGAACCATGGGGACCTTATTTTGAACACACCCCTCAATTTGAAGCTGATTTAGCAAAATACATCCATGATGGTGGTACACAAAGCAGAGCAGGTAAAAATGATGGTATTATGATTTGGAACCTTAACTTATTATCCGCAAAAGGAACGAATTATACTGGTGTTACTTATTTAAATGTGGCTAAGAAAGTTTTAAATGGACAAACTACATCAGCAGCACTTGCAAATGCATTTGACTATAAGAATGAGACACCAGTTATACCCACTGATCCAACTAATCCTACCAACCCAACCAATCCTGGCACTGAAAATTGTGGTGTAGCACCTTATAATGCAGGAATTGCTTATCCGGCACCTGGTACCAAAGTATATTACAATGGCAAAATATACAAAAACAAATGGTACGTAAATCCTAATGAATTACCAGAAGCCGGCCAATGGGGGCCCTGGGAGTTTGTAGAGAACTGCCCTAAGTAAGTAGTATTTTTAAATTAACCTGCTCAGGATATAGGAATTATATCCTGAGCAGTATTAATATTTAGCTTTAAGATCAAATTGGATAGGCTACTATTTTTTAAATAGCCTTGTTATTTTGATTCAGAAGGTCAATTGCTGAGCACCGGATATTTGCCTCATACGCATGGCATCAGTGACAATGAACTTATAGACTACCCTAACAGCTTATCAATTACATTGGCATCGCAAATACAAATGTATGCTTAAAAGAAAGACTGCTCCACAAATTTATGGCTTGATCCCAATAAACGTAGGAGCTCTTGGTAACTTGATAACATCTGTAAAATTCAAAGCCCAAAACTAAAAATTTTCACGCTTCCCCACAAGTTTTGGTATTGATCCACAAACTGCCCGCCCCGCATTACCTCAAAATTCAGCACAAAAAAAAGGTCTTCCTAAATGAATAGAAAGACCTTTTAAGTAGCCCGTAGGGGAATCGAACCCCTATTTCCAGAATGAAAATCTGGCGTCCTAACCGGTAGACGAACGGGCCATTTCAAAGCGACCAACCTTTACAGGTTATGCTTCTCCAGGTAGCGGGGACCAGACTCGAACTGATGACCTTCGGGTTATGAGCCCGACGAGCTACCAACTGCTCCACCCCGCACTATATACTTAACAAACAGGCCTTCAGAGGCTAATACTACTGTTTTTTAAAGTGATGCAAACATAGGGTTATTTTTCAAAAACCGCAAGTATTAGTAGTAAATACTTGTATTATTTTAAAAAAACAACCCTATCCCTTTAATTAACAGATAGATCTAATTTTAATTTTTACGTTTAAAAATTAAAATTTTGTAGTTGTTAATATAAAATTAACCTTAAATATCCATTTTCAACGTTCTTTTTAACCTTTTCTTCCCTATCAAAAACAACGGTATTGAATTTCGCCTCCAATAAATAGTTACCATTTGTTAATTTAACACAACGAATGATTTCGAATCTTGACTGTCGCTGACTCTCTAAAGTTATAGCAGTTGGACTTCCTATAGAAACTTTGCTATACGTAGAAAAATGTTCGCTTGTATACAGATCAATAGCTATACCATTTTGCGTATGCTCTCTTTGATAATCAATAGGGTAACTATAATTTCCAGGCTGAAAAAGATCCAGTCCATTTTTCGGTGTAAAAAAAGCCAGCACATTTTTCTCCATTTCTTTCTTATTGTATTTTTTGGCAAAAGAAATATTGATTCCTGCATCATACTCCTTCGAGTTGAAATCATAACCTCTGCTGAACATTACAGAATCTTTATCGCCAGAATAATAACTTGTTCCGTTTATAAAAGAATCCAACCTAAAATTGGGTTGCGCATTTCCAATCTGAAAACCATTCTGATGCGTAAAAGAATAAGACTTACCATCCATCTGATAAGAACAAGAATCTCCCAATGCTAATAAAGGATCAGGTTTTATTTCTAAAGGTGCAGGGTTGTCCTTTTTACAGGCTGCGAATAAACATATGGCAAAAATGCCACACCAAAAAGGAGAAATCTTCATAAACCGGGCTCGTATTTATTTTTATATAATCAACAATTATTCTTTTAAAGAATCAAATATATAACTATAAAACAACTAACTATAGAAATAGAGAATAGAAAAATATAAATAGTAAACGTGTAAACCAGAAGCTCATTAAGGATATTTTCTTCACCAAAGAAATAAGATGAAAATTTGAGTAGCCCGTAGGGGAATCGAACCCCTGTTACCAGAATGAAAATCTGGCGTCCTCACCCCTAGACGAACGGGCCATAAATTAAAGCGCTTAACTTTTAAGGGTTAAACGCTTTCCAGGTAGCGGGGACCAGACTCGAACTGATGACCTTCGGGTTATGAGCCCGACGAGCTACCAACTGCTCCACCCCGCACTATGTATTTTATAATCAAAAAAGGCTAGTATGCAACCAGCCTTTTCTTTTGTAGCCCGTAGGGGAATCGAACCCCTATTTCCAGAATGAAAATCTGGCGTCCTAACCGGTAGACGAACGGGCCATTTCAAAGCGACCAACCTTTGCAGGTTATGCTTCTCCAGGTAGCGGGGACCAGACTCGAACTGATGACCTTCGGGTTATGAGCCCGACGAGCTACCAACTGCTCCACCCCGCACTATATTTACAATTGAAAACTATAAAAGATTAAATCTTCCTTTGTTTTAAATTGGTCTGCAAAGATATATTTCGTTTCTTTGCAATGCAAATTTATTTTAAAAAAAATTCAATGTCGCATAAAGCAGGTTTTGTAAGCATAATAGGAAAGCCAAATGTTGGTAAATCCACGTTAATGAATGCCCTGGTGGGGGAGAAGCTATCGATCATCACTCCGAAGGCCCAAACTACCCGTCACCGTATTCTTGGAATTGTCAATGAAGAAGATTCACAAATTGTTTTTTCTGACACACCCGGCATCATAAAACCCCGTTATGGACTACAGGATTCAATGATGAATTTTGTCAAAGGCGCATTAAGCGATGCAGATTTAATTTTATTCGTTACAGACATCAATGAACAACACGATGAAAACGACGTACTGGAAAAAATAATCAATACCACGATCCCTATGATTGTACTGATCAATAAAATTGACGGTGCAACCCAGGAGCAAGTAGAAGAGAAACAAGCCTACTGGCAGGAACTGTTAAAACCAAAACATATTTATGCAATCTCCGCCCTGCATAAATATAACCTGGATGGGATTATGGAAAGAATCTTAGAATACCTTCCCCTACACCCACCCTACTATGATAAAGGTGACCTGACAGATAAGACACAACGTTTCTTTGTTTCTGAAATTATCAGAGAGAAAATCTTCAACAACTACCAGAAAGAAATCCCTTACAGTACAGAAGTAGTGATCACCTCTTTTAAAGAAGAAGAGAAAATTACCAGGATCAGTGCAGAAATCATTGTAGAACGTGATTCTCAGAAAAACATTCTGATTGGTAAAGGCGGCGCTATGCTAAAAAAGGTTGGTACTGAAGCACGTAAGGATATTGAGAAATTTTTAGATCAGAAAGTCTTCCTTGAAACCTTCGTAAAGGTACTTCCGGACTGGCGTAGTAAAAAGAACTATTTAAAAAGTTTCGGGTACGAAAATTAAACCTACCTTTGCAACCCCTTAATAATTAATACAATTCACAAAACACATGAGTAACATTATCGCAATCGTCGGAAGACCAAACGTAGGCAAATCTACCCTTTTTAATCGCTTAACAGAAAGTCGTAAAGCAATTGTTGATGATTTCAGTGGTGTAACACGCGATCGCCATTATGGCGTTGCTGAATGGACACACAAACAATTTACTGTAATTGACACAGGAGGTTATGTAGCAAATTCTGAAGATCTATTTGAAGCGGCGATCCGTGAACAAGTAGTTATCGCGATCGAAGAAGCTTCCGTTATCCTGTTTATGGTTGACGTAATCACTGGAATTACAGATTTAGATGATGAAATAGCACAGCTATTACGCCGTAGTAAAAAGCCGGTTTTCATTGTCGTAAATAAAGTAGACAATACTTCATTAGAAAATGATGCAGCTGTATTCTACGGATTTGGCCTTGGAGATATTTATTCAATCTCTTCCATGACAGGTTCAGGTACAGGTGACTTACTGGATGACGTGATCTCACACTTTGAAGATGACGTAGTCGAAGAAAATGCTTTACCAAAGCTGACAATTGTCGGCAGACCAAATGTGGGTAAATCTTCCCTGATCAATGCCTTAATGGGCCAGGATAGAAACATAGTTACCCCAATTGCAGGTACAACACGCGACTCCATCCATATTCACTACAATCAGTTCGGACATGAATTTATGTTCATCGACACCGCAGGGCTTCGTAAAAAAACAAAAGTAAAAGAGAACATCGAGTTTTATTCTGTGATGCGTACCATTAAAGCCCTTGAAGAGGCTGATGTAGTATTGCTGATGATTGACGCTGTTGATGGCCTGGAGTCTCAGGACGTTAATATTTTCCACCTGGCAGAAAAGAATAAAAAAGGTATTGTAATTCTGGTCAACAAATGGGATTTAGTAGAGAAAGATCATAAAACTATGAAAGCTTTCGAAGAACAAATCCGTGTTAAACTACAACCATTCACAGATATTCCAATTGTATTTACTTCAGTATTGAGTAAACAACGTATTTTCAAAGCAGTTGAAACAGCACTGGAAGTATTCAAAAACAGAGGAAAGAAAATCCCTACCTCTAAACTGAACGATGTGATGCTGCCAATCATTGAAAAATATCCGCCACCAGCATTAAAAGGAAAATACATTAAAGTAAAATACGTGACGCAAATCAATGCAACCTCACCAATGTTTGCTTTCTTCTGTAACCTTCCTCAATATATCAAAGAACCGTATAAACGTTTCATAGAGAATAAATTACGTGAGAACTTCGACTTTAGCGGAGCACCAATCCAGATCTACTTCAGACAGAAATAGAAACTAAAAAACATCAACAAGCGGTATTAGATTTAATACCGCTTTTTTTATGCCTCAATAAATAGGTTTTTGAATACCGGATAAATTTTATTGCATGCTCGATATCGCCTGCTTCACCATACTGTCATTTAAGTTCAAAGCCTTATAATAGCCCGCTTCCCCTAAATGATACTTACACAGTAAAGCCTTCAGGTCACTATAAATAACCGGCTTTGCAGCAGCCAGCTGCCTGGGATCAATCACCATGTTTTTGCTCTGTATAAATTTCACAAAGTCCTTATAATCCGTATCACTGATACTGAAACTTGCTAAATTCTGCTCCAGGTAAGCCGCAGTATAACGGTTCGCCAAAACATCAAACACATAGTCAAAAAGAACCTTTTTGGTCAAAAGCGTTCCATAGAACTTATTCATCCCGGTTGTGTCCATTTTCACATAGATATCCGGTTCAATACCGCCACCTGCAAAAACTTTTTTACCAGAACCCGTTGTAAAAGCAAGATTTCTTCTTAAACTATCTTTTGCAGCTACAGGTTTATCCGTTAGCTCACCATCATTATAACGGTCATCGATCTCATTCTGGTAAGCTGTGTACCCTTTTTTATAAGACTTTTGAATACTACGGCCCAAAGGTGTGTAATACCTTGCAATAGTCAGATTCAGTGCAGAACCATCCCCAAAAGGAAACTGCTCCTGAACCAGCCCCTTTCCAAATGAGCGGCGTCCAATAATAATCCCCCTATCCAGATCCTGAACAGCGCCTGCCAGTATTTCACTTGCAGAAGCCGTATTTTCATTAATCAGCACAGCAAGTTTACCATTTTCAAACTCCCCTCCCCCAGTGGCAATATAATCAGTACGCGGTTCGTGTTTTCCCTCTGTATAAACAATCAGTTTATTTTCCGAAAGAAGCTGATTAGCCAGTCCGGTAGCTGCAGTTAAATAACCTCCGCCATTATCGCGCAGATCAAGTACCAGTTTTTTCATTCCCGCAGCCTTCAATGTTTTTACAGATTCTATAAAATCCTTATCCGTATTTGCCCCGAATTCACTGATCCGGATATAACCCGCATCCGCATTGATCATATAAGCCGCATCAATACTGCTCACACTGACTCTGCCCCTTTTAATAGTTAACATCACAGGATGTGCAGATCCGGAATGCAAAACGACCAATTGGACCGGAGTTCCCTTTTTGCCCTTGATTTTCCCAATCATTTTATCTCTGGTCAAGTGTTTACCACTGACAAATAAACTGTCTATTTTTAGAATTTTATCTCCAAGTTTTAACCCTGCAACCGAAGCCGGCCCATCTTTGATCACATTTGTCACCAGCAGCGTATCCTTAAGAATATAATACTCAATACCTATACCTTCAAAATTGCCTTCCAGCATATCTGTCTGTGCATTTGCTTTGACTGGAGGAAGATAAACACTATGAGGATCGAGCTGATGTAATAAACTATCAATCTCCAGGTGACTTAAAGTATCCGCATTAATCTCATCCACATAATTTCTGTTGATCAGATTGATAATTTCATCTACCTTATTTGAGTTTTTATCCGCGAACTGGACACTGTGTTGAAAAGTGAAACCCTGATCCTTTAAAAACTTGTAACCCAAGAACATACCACCTATTAATGTGACAGAGTAAGTGATTGCGACAAGCAGGTTTTTGCGGGTAGTTGGTTTCATGAAATAGCAGTTGCACAAAGCTATGAAATTACGCTGTTAATTAACCTATTAACCCCATTAGAATTGTAATTGTTTAAGATTTTATTATAATCCTCAATTGTTTGTAAATATTCAGCTGTAAATCTGCCCGAAATGCATTCATATTTCCCTGTTAAAAAGAAATTGACGATTTTTAACAAAAAATATATAAAATGATACGGATCACTGAACAAGAATCGAAGTACCATAATATTGATCAGATGGAAGTGCTTGACATTCTGAAAGGTATAAATAACGAAGATAAAACAGTTCCCATGGCAGTGGAAAAGGCGATCCCGCAAATTGAGAAACTGGCTGCTGCTGTAGCAGAGCGGATGAAAAGCGGAGGCAGGTTATTCTATATTGGCGCAGGTACAAGCGGCAGACTGGGCGTAGTTGACGCCTCAGAATGTCCACCTACATTTGGCGTCCCTTTTGATCAGGTAGTCGGAATTATTGCAGGTGGAGATCAAGCGATCAGACGCGCCGTAGAAAACGCAGAAGACGACGATGCCCAAGCCTGGATAGACCTGCAGGAATTTACGATCAATGCGAAGGATAGCCTGATTGGTCTTGCCGCATCAGGAACTACCCCTTACGTAGTAGGTGGACTAAAAAAAGCAAGAGAAAACGGTGTACTCACCGGTTGTATCATCTGTAATGAAGGAGGCCCTGTGGTCGAAGCCAGCGATTTCCCTGTTGAAGTTATAGTAGGCCCGGAATTTTTAACGGGATCCACCCGGATGAAATCTGGTACTGCCCAGAAACTAGTCCTGAATATGCTCAGTACAACAGTGATGATCAGATTAGGCCGCGTCAAAGGAAACAGAATGGTCGACATGCAATTAACGAATCATAAACTCGTTGACAGAGGTACACAGATGGTCATGAACGAACTCCAGATCGATTATAAAAAAGCCGAAGACCTGCTGATCCGTTACGGAAGTGTTAGAAAGGCTGTGGAAGCCGGTACTAAATAAAAATATTATGCACGAAATAGAACCATTTTACCGCTGGCGTGACGACTATATAGCCGCGGAAGACCCCCGGTCACCATTTTACAATACCGAATACTCTGAGTTTTATTTCGATAAGCAGCTTTACAATTTCCTGATCCACCCGCAATGGGATGATTTTGGATCCAACACACTTTACATTAAAGTGCTGTATGTAGACTATGACCACCATTACGCGATCATTGAATTTATTGGCGAATGGAATGATGCCATAGGAAATGACATTATGCTGCTGAAAAGAGAAATTCTCGAACTGATGATCGACGAAGGCATCAACAAGTTTATCCTCATTGGAGAAAACGTGCTTAATTTCCACTCTTCAGAAGACAGTTACTATGAAGAATGGTTTCAGGATGTGGAAGACGGATGGATTACCGGGCTTAATTTCAATCCGCATGTAATCGAAGAATTCAGAAGCAGCAATATTGATTACTATATCAATTTTGGTGGGGAACTTGACGATTTGGCATGGAGGACAGCAAAGCCACTTCAAATCTTTCATAAAGTTGAAGAAATTCTGACAAAAAGACTAGGGGCATAGCTTTTGCTGATAGAAATAGATTCGTATATTTAATTAAATTTTAAAATAACATGGATAACAACAATAATAATTGGTCACAACAATCAGTATTTGTGGAAAACCAAACAGGATCAGTTGCAAAGAAATTCTTTGCCAACGTGTTTTTATGGATGTTTGTAGCGTTGAGTCTATCAACACTGGCTGCGGTTTACATGGCAAATACGCCAGAAATGTTAAGCTACCTGATCAATCAGGAAACAGGTAAAATGTCTATGATAGGTTATGTTGCTATGTTTGCTCCGCTTGGACTGGTGCTTTTAATGAGTGCAGGGCTAAGCAAGTTATCATACAGCGCTTTATTAGGCGTATTTATTCTGTATTCAGTATTGACCGGTGTCAGTCTGAGTTTCATCTTATTGATTTATACAACAAGTTCAGTAGTAGCTTGTTTTGCTGCAGCAGCAGGGATATTTGGTTTAATGGCTGTATTGGGTTATACGACCAACACCGATTTAAGTAAATTCGGATCAATCTTAATGATTGGTGTAGTAGGCCTGGTAATTGCCAGTGTAGTGAACATGTTTCTGAAAAGTTCAAGTTTTGATTATATCATGAGTTTCTTCGGTGTAGCGATTTTCACTGCATTAACTGCTTATGATGTTCAAAAACTGAAACGTATCGGTGCAGGTATTGAAGAAAACGGTGGTACTATGGCTGTTGATGACACTAAGAAATTAGCGATCATGGGTGCCTTATCTCTTTACCTTGACTTCCTGAATATCTTCATCTTCTTATTGAGAATATTCGGAGGAAGAAAATAAACCAGTATTAGTGGTTATAAAGCCGGCCAATGAAGTGCCGTCAAGAAATTAAACACTTCATGACGGCACTTCATTGGCCGGCTTTTTTTTGCTGATCTTTAATACTATTCTCAATTACATCCTTAGAAAAATACGCTAACCACACAGAACATTGTTCCGTATCATACCAATATTTGCCTGATTTTTGCAATTTTATATGCTTTAAACTCTATTTGCTTGGAAATGATTTTTCTTTGTTGCATTTTTGTATTAAGCTTATAAAGAAAGACGGAGGGATTAGACCCGACGAAGTCTTAGCAACCTGTGCTTACAAGGTGCTACATTCTACTCGAACAGTTTCGGCTATTCCTGAAAGATAAGTTAATTCGATCCGGCACCGGATTTCTGATTAGGCCTTTATATAAAATTTTCTGTCTTTAAGATACTGCATCGCATGAGTTGCTTGAATACAGACAAATGGCTACCCATCAACACAGATAATGAGCATAAGAGAAGAGCTTAAAAAACGAATACTAATCATCGATGGCGCAATGGGCACCATGATCCAACGCTATATCCTGACTGAAGAAGACTTCAGAGGAGCGCGCTTTGCGAATCATCCATGCGACGTCAAAGGAAATAATGACCTGCTGAATATTACCCGTCCTGATATCATTAAAGCTATCCATACCGAATATCTTAAAGCAGGAACAGATATCATTGAAACCAATACTTTTAGTACGCAAAGAATCTCTCTTGCGGATTATAAGATGGAAGAACTCGACTATGAAATGAGTTTTGAAGGCGCTAAAATAGCCAAAGAAGCAGTCAATGAATTCATGGCTGCAAATCCAGACCGCGTTTGCTTTGTTGCAGGTGCTGTAGGCCCGACTAACCGTACCTTGTCCATCTCACCAGATGTAAATGACCCGGGATACAGAGCCTTAACCTTTGATGAACTGGTTGACGCTTACTACAAACAAATCAGAGGATTGGTTGATGGCGGATCAGACCTGTTATTAATTGAGACCATTTTTGATACTTTAAATGCGAAGGCAGCAATCTTTGCTATCAAAAAATACGAAGAAATTATCGGGCGAAAAATTGAAATTATGATTTCCGGAACCATTACAGACGCATCAGGCAGAACACTATCCGGTCAAACTGTAGAAGCTTTCCTGAATTCAATCCTTCATGCCAACCCATTGAGCATCGGCTTTAACTGTGCACTGGGTGCAAAAGACATGAGGCCCCATATTGAAGAGCTGTCTGCCAAAGCACCCTGTTACGTATCTGCATACCCTAATGCAGGTTTACCAAACGAATTTGGAGCTTATGATGAAATGCCCAACGAAACAGCTTCATTGGTTTCAGACTTTATTCAGCATGGTTTTGTCAATATTGTGGGTGGTTGTTGTGGCACTACGCCAGAGCATATTGCAGCCATTGCCGCAAAAGCCAAAAACATTACCCCAAGACAAATACCAGAAATACCACGTTACCTTCGCCTGAGCGGACTGGAACCTGTAACCATTACGCCCGACAGCATGTTTGTCAACATTGGTGAAAGAACCAATATCACAGGCTCCCCAAAATTCTCCAAGCTAATTTTAAGTGGTGACTACGAAGCCGCACTCACCGTTGCCAGGCAACAAGTAGAAGGCGGGGCGCAAGTCATTGACGTGAACATGGACGAAGGGATGCTGGACTCTGAAGCCGCAATGACCAAATTCCTGAACCTGATTGCTTCAGAACCTGATATTTCAAAACTGCCGATCATGGTCGATTCTTCTAAATGGAGTGTCATTGAAAACGGTTTAAAATGTTTACAGGGAAAAGGGATTGTCAATTCCATTTCACTCAAAGAAGGAGAAGATAAATTCCGTGAAAGTGCCCGTAAGATTATGAATTACGGTGCAGCGATAGTGGTGATGGCCTTTGATGAAAACGGACAAGCAGATAACTTTGAACGCAGAAAAGAAATCTGTAAACGTTCTTACGACATCCTGGTAGATGAAATTGGCTTCCCGGCAGAAGATATTATTTTCGACCCGAATATCTTAACCGTAGCCACGGGTTTAGAAGAACACAATAACTATGCAGTTGATTTTATCAACGCAGCACGCTGGATTAAAGAAAACCTGCCCTATGCGAAAGTAAGCGGTGGTGTATCCAATATATCTTTCTCTTTCAGAGGAAACAATACCGTACGTGAGGCCATGCACTCTGCCTTTTTATTCCACGCTATTAAAGCCGGACTGGATATGGGAATTGTGAATTCCGGGATGCTGGAAGTTTATGAAGCTATCCCTGCCGAATTACTGGAACGCGTAGAAGACGTTTTGTTAAACCGCCGGGAAGATGCTACAGAACGCCTGGTAGACTTTGCAGAAACGGTAAAATCTAAAGGAAAAGAACTCGTTAAAGACGAAGAATGGAGAAAAGCACCCGTAGAATCCCGTCTTTCCCACTCTTTGGTTAAAGGTATTATTGAATACCTGGATGCCGATGTAGAAGAAGCAAGGCAACAATACGCCCGCCCTATTCACGTGATTGAAGGCCCGTTAATGGACGGAATGAATATCGTAGGTGACTTATTCGGTGCCGGAAAAATGTTTCTCCCACAGGTCGTAAAATCGGCCAGGGTAATGAAGAAAGCCGTAGCTTACCTGCTTCCCTTTATTGAGCAGGAGAAACTGGACAACCCCGATGGTGACCAAAGCTCTTCGGCAGGCAGAATCTTATTGGCCACAGTAAAAGGCGATGTTCATGATATTGGTAAAAACATTGTAGGCGTAGTATTGGCCTGTAACAACTTTGAAATTGTCGATTTAGGCGTGATGGTCCCTGCACAGGAAATTATCAGAAAAGCCAAAGAAATCAACGCAGATATTATTGGTTTAAGCGGGCTGATCACACCTTCACTGGATGAAATGGTTCACTTTGCCAAAGAAATGGAACGTGAAGGCTTTACCGTACCCCTGTTGATTGGTGGTGCAACCACTTCCAGAATACATGCCGCTGTAAAAATAGCGCCAAATTATTCTGGCCCTGCCATTCACGTACTGGATGCCTCCAGAAGTGTGACCGTATGCAGTACCCTGATGAACGCAGAAACCCGCGGTGGTTATATTGATAATATCAGGCAGGAATATGATAAGGCCCGGGAAGCACATTTGAATAAACGTAATGATAAACGTTTCAAATCTATTGAAGAAGCAAGGACCGATAAATTTACGATTGACCCTGCCCTTGTAGCTCCTGCACCTAAATTCCTCGGGACTAAAACATTTGAAGATTACCCGCTGGAAATCCTTGTGCCTTATATCGACTGGACTCCTTTTTTCCACACCTGGGAATTAAGAGGCAGTTATCCAAAAATATTCAACGACAAATCAGTTGGCGTAGAGGCAAAAAAACTATACGATGATGCCCGTGTACTGTTACAAAAGATCGTTGACGAAAAATTACTGACCGCTAAAGCAGTGATCGGTTTCTGGCCGGCACATGCCAAAGGCGATGATATCGTATTAGATGTGGATGGCAACCCCGTGACTATCCATACCCTGCGTCAGCAAGCGGAGAAAGTTGCCGGAGAACCTTATTACGCCTTATCAGATTTCGTGGCAACTAAAGAAGATGGTGTTCAGGACTATTTTGGCGGTTTCGCAGTGACTACAGGTATTGGCTGTGACGAAATGGTGGCTGAATTTGAAGCGAACTATGACGATTACAACAGTATTATGGCAAAAGCACTGGCGGACAGGCTGGCTGAAGCATTTGCTGAACACTTGCATGAATTAGTCCGTAAAGATTACTGGGGCTACGCAAAAGACGAACAATTGACTAACGAAGATCTGATCAAAGAAGAATACGCAGGTATCCGTCCGGCACCAGGTTACCCTGCATGCCCGGACCACACCGAAAAAGAAACACTGTTTGACTTATTGGGTGCAGAACAAAAAATCGGGCTGCGCTTAACAGAAAGCTTCGCGATGTACCCAACCGCAGCAGTCAGCGGATTTTATTTCTCACACCCTCAATCCAGATACTTCGGCCTCGGGAAAATAACCAAAGATCAGGTAGAAGAATACGCAGTCAGAAAAAACATGTCACTTGAAGATACCGAAAGATGGCTTAGTCCGAATTTAGCCTATTAACCTCACAACAAAACTTAAATGAAGATCACCGACCACGTCACCAACGCCAAGGGCAAAACCTTGTTTTCTTTTGAGCTCCTGCCGCCAGTTAAAGGAAAAAGCATCACAGATATTTACGATGCCATAGACCCTTTGATGGAGTTTAACCCACCCTTTATTGATGTGACCTACCATAGAGAAGATTATATCTATAAACAACATGACAACGGCTTGCTGGAAAAGGTTTCTTACCGTAAACGTCCGGGTACCGTAGCCATCTGTGCTGCGATCATGAACAAATACAAAGTAGATGCTGTTCCGCATTTAATTTGTGGTGGCTTTACCAAAGAAGAAACAGAAAACGCCCTGATTGACCTTCAGTTTTTAGGAATTGATAACGTGCTGGTTTTACGTGGAGACGCAAGACACGCAGATTCGACCTTTATCCCTACCCCCGGCGGACACGCTTATGCGACTGATCTTTTAGGCCAGGTTAACGACATGAATAACGGAAAATATCTTTTTGAAGATCACTCAGCCTTTCAGACAGATTTCTGTATTGGTGTAGCCGGCTATCCTGAAAAGCATTTTGAAGCACCAAACTTAAAAGCTGACTTCAAATACCTGAAGCAAAAAGTAGATATGGGCGCAGAATTTATCGTGACCCAGATGTTTTTCGACAATGCTAAATACTGTGATTTTGTTGCCCAGTGCAGAGCAAATGGGATAAATGTCCCCATTATTCCCGGACTTAAACCGATTACTTCTTCTAAACAACTCATCAGTTTACCGAAAATATTCCATATCGACCTGCCAGAAGATTTGACAGAAGCCATACAGGAATGTAAAAATGAAAAGGACGTAAAAGAGGTAGGAATCGAATGGATGATTCAGCAGTGCAAAGAGTTAATCAAAGTTGGCGCTCCAGTACTTCATTTTTATACCATGAGTAATCCTGAACCAACAAAAAGAATTGCCCGCGCAGTTTTCTAATTTAGAGGTCAGATTCTGCTCCTGATGAATATTTGGCAGATTCTTTGTATATTTCGTTCTCTACAAAGAACGATATGAGAAGGACGACATTGATGGTACTTACAGTTATTGGCACTTTAACTTCCTGTAATGCTTTAAAGAATACGGTAGAAGCAAGTTCAGATTTATCCAAACTCGGAGGAACCTGGGAGCTGAATTATATCTCAGGCCCAAGGATTGCTTTTAACGGTTTGTACCCAGGCCAGAAGCCGACCCTGATTTTTGACCTTGCAGATAAAAAGGTAAGCGGTAACAGCAGCTGTAACTCTTTCTCCGGAAAGCTGAATGCAGATGATACGTCCATTAACTTCAATCAGCCCATGGCAGTTACAAAAATGGCCTGCCCGGGTGAAGGAGAATCGGTTTTCTTTGAAACCTTAAAAAAAGTAAATAAATACTCCATCAAAGGAGATACGATACTAAATTTTATGATGGGAGATATCGCCATCATGCGGTTTAAAAAGATAAAATAATTATAAAGCCTGTATCATAAATCAGAGGGCACTGAAAAAGTCCCTTAGAAAAAAATGGATAAAAGGAGTAGAAAGCATAGTTTTTCTGCTCCTTTTTTGTATTTTAAAGGTGTATTAGAACTGCCTTTAAGATGCTTCTTCAACAACAAAAAATCCAATTTAGTGAGTTTTCCAGGCTCTACGATCTGATTGTTCCCAAAGACAACCTTCTTCGCAAGATCAATGAGTTAATAGATTTCAGCTTTATCTATAATGAGCTTTTAGAAAAGTATTGCCGGGATAATGGACGTCTTGCAGAGAGCCCTGTGCGCATGTTCAAATACCTGCTTTTGAAAACTATATTCACTATTTCTGATGTGGATGTTGTAGAGCGTTCCCGTTATGATATGTCCTTTAAATATTTCTTAGAGATGTTCCCTGAACAGGACGTGATAAATCCAAGCTCTCTGACCAAGTTCCGAAAGCTTCGTCTTAAGGACATGGATCTTTTAAACCTGCTGATTGGAAAAACCGTCTCTTTAGCTCTGGAAAAAGGTATTATTAAATCCAGGTCCATTATTGTCGATGCTACACATTCACTTTCAAGATCTAACCCATACTCACCTGTTGAGGTACTCAGGCAACGTTCAAAGTTGCTGCGAAGAGCAGTTTATTCAATGGATGATGATTTCAAAACCCGGATGCCCGAGAAGAATGAATCAAATGATATCCTAAAGGAAATAGAATACTGCAGTAAACTACAAAAACTTATCGAGTCTGATGAAGCGTTAAGTGAAATTCCTGCAGTAAAGGAGAAACTAAACCTATTGAGGGAAACAGTTGAAGATACCCGGGAGAATTATGCAATATCTAAAGATATGGATGCCAGGGTTGGCCACAAGACAGCCGACAGCAGTTTTTTTGGTTACAAAACTCATTTGGCCATGACAGAGGAGCGCATTATAACGGCTGCTGTTGTTACCTCAGCAGAAAAGGGAGATGGTCCTGAACTACCAAAACTTTTGAGCCAGACCCAGGCCAATGGAATGGAGGTAGAGACAATCATAGGTGATGCAGCCTATTCCGGGAAGAATAACCTCAAGCTCAGCGATGTGAACGGCAATAAGGTAAGGATAGTTGCCAGGATGAACCCTGCTATTACCCATGGCACCAGAAAAGAGGAAGAAAAGTTTGATTATAATAAAGACGCTGATATGTTCGTCTGCCCTGCAGGGCACCTGGCTATGTACAAACGGGTGCAGGGCAAAAAGGTAGATAATAGCAATCAGTCAATGACCTATTATTTTGATATCGAAAAATGCAAAGTATGCCCGTTAAAGGACGGCTGCTACAAACCAGGCGCCAAAAGCAGGACATACTCGGTCGCAATAAAACCAGATGAGCATAAAGAGCAGGAAATATTCCAACAAAGCGAGTACTTCAGGGAGAAATCAAAACACAGATATAAAATTGAGGCAAAAAATAGTGAATTGAAAAATGTTCATGGATATAACAGAGCGAACTCCTATGGCCTGGAAAGCATGAAAATGCAAGGTGCACTTGCGATATTCGTGGTTAATCTTAAAAGAATCCTCAAATTCTAAAAAAAGGATAATAATCCAACGAATATTCTGGTAAAAACTAACAATGTGCTCCCGTTCTCAATATCGAACGTAAAGTTCGTTATCAAATAAAAAAATGAAATGTCTCAAAAAAGAAAGCGGATAAACAACTCTTAAGAGCTATCCATCCGCTTTTCTGTTTGAAGACCTTTTTATGTCTACTTTTTCAGTGCCCTCATTTGAGTTAAACAGGCTTTTTTTTTACAGAATTTACCAGGAAAACCTATTCAGCCGTCAATAAAAACGCCTTAAAAGCGTCAAAATCCACTGGCATAGCCGTAGCTATCTTCTCTTTTTGTCTCAGTGCATTCACCTGCTCGGGAATATCAATCTTTGCCGCAATTTCAGCAGGGAATATATCAGGGAACTTGCAAGGATGTGCTGTAGAAAGGAATACAAAAGTATCATCGGCCGGAGCTTGTTGTTTTTGATACTCCTGTATTGCCAGCCAGGCAATAGCCGTATGCGGACAAGCCACATAATTAAACTGCCGGTAAATATCAGCAATCGCCTGAACGGTCTGCTCATCGGTATACCGGTAGCTCTTTACCATCTCCTTCACGCTTTCACGCTGCTCATTAAACAAAGCCATAATTCTCACCCAATTGCTTGGCGCACCTACATCCATCGCATTTGCATAAGTCTGTACTGAAGGCCTGGTCTCATAAACCCCTGTTTCCAGAAAGCGCGGAACCGTGTCATTCACATTGGTAGCAGCGATGAACTGTTTAACAGGCAAGCCCATTTTATAAGCTAATAAACCCGCAGCGATGTTCCCGAAATTACCGCTGGGCACCGCAAAGACCACTTCTCTTTTACCTTTTCTGAAAAGCTGGGCTACTGCATTAAAATAATAAAAGGTTTGTGGAATTAAACGCGCTATGTTAATCGAATTTGCAGAAGTAAGCCTCCTTTTACTATTCAGCTCGTCATCAGCAAAAGCCTGTTTCACCAAATGCTGACAATCATCAAAAGTCCCGTCTATTTCAATCGCACGGATATTTTGCCCATTGCTGCACAATTGTAACTCCTGAATCTCACTCACTTTACCCTTGGGATATAAAATCGTTACCCTGGTATTCGGCACGCCTAAAAAGCCCAGCGCTACTGCACCACCCGTATCTCCGGAAGTCGCTACCAGAACATCCAGCAATTGCTCATTGTCTTTCAGGAAATAAGCCATGACCCTGCTCATAAACCTGGCGCCAAAATCTTTAAAAGCCAATGACGGCCCATGAAACAATTCCAGCACATAAGTATCTTCATCAAGCGGATGTAAAGGGGCTTCAAAATTAATGGCATCGTCAATAATTGATTTTAAATCATTTGCAGGAATATCATCCTGTAACAAAGCAAAGCTCACTTTATAAGCAATCTCACGCAGCGTGTACCGGTCAAGATGCTGAATAAAATCCTGCTCAAGTGCAGGGATTTCCACAGGCATATATAAGCCTTTATCCTGTGGCATACTATTGAAAACAGCAGATTGGAAATCTATCTTCAGGTCGTGGTTATTCGTACTGTATAATTTCATGTTCGCATTTTTTAATCAAGTATAACCGGGCCTTTTTTATTCACCGATGATACAAATGAAAGACTGTTAATCTGAATGGATTTTAATTGTTTTTGAAGTGCCTGTGTAATTAAATGTGCTGTGTCCTGATCTTTGGTCAGCGCGAAAACAGAAGGCCCCGAACCGGAAATCCCAAAACTCACTGCGCCCATCTCCATCGCTATACTTCTCATTTTATAAAAATCAGGGATCAGAATAGACCGTGTAGGCTCCACCAGCACATCCACCATACTCCGGCCAATCAAATCATAGTCATTCGTAAACAAGCCCGTTACCAAACCAGCTACATTTCCCCATTGTTTGACCGCATCCTTCAATAAAACTTTAGAACGGATCATTTGCCGCGCATCCTTAGTCGGTACATCTACCTCTGGATAAACAATTGCCGCACACATATCCTGTGGAAAAGGCAAACTGATCACATCCAATGGCTCATAGCTTCTAACCAGTACAAAGCCACCCAATAAAGCAGGTGCTACATTGTCTGCATGCCCATAACCGCAGGCCAGCTCCTCGCCTTTCATCGCAAAAGGGACTAACTCCTGATTACTCAATTGATTGTCAAACAAAGTATTAATCGCAAACAATCCAGCCACCGTACTCGCAGAACTTGAACCCAGGCCACTTCCGATAGGCATCTTTTTATGCAATTCAATATCAATTCCAATATCGGTACGCCCAATATGTTTCAGGTAGTCCTGTACACTTGCACTCACCGTATTTTTATCCGGATTAAGCGGTAACCTGCCATCATCACCCGTAATTTTAGAAATAATTACACCCGGTTTATCTGTAACCCGCATCACCACTTCATCCCCCGGTGCATTCACCGCAAAACCCAAAACATCAAACCCGCACACTACATTCGCTACAGTTGCCGGAGCAAAAACTTTTACTGTATCTCTCATTTCTTACCCACATTTATGATGTCCGCAAATACACCAGCAGCAGTCACTTCTGCACCTGCACCAGGCCCTTTAATTACTAAAGGACGATCTTTGTAACGGTCTGTAGTGAAAGAAATAATATTATCACTGCCCGAAAGCATGTAGAAAGGATGCGTATCATCAACCATTTGCAGATTAATAGTCACTTTTCCTTCTTCTAGTTTTCCGATATACCGCAGTACTTTATTTTCAGCTGCGGCCTTGTTCTTCAAATCTTCAAAGTAAGCCGCATTGTTTTCCAGTTCCTGGTAAAAATCAGCTACACTCGCTGCAGCCAGACAAGCCGGTGGCAACATACTTTCCAACTGCACATCTGCTTCTTCTAAAGGATATCCCGCATCTCTTGCCAGGATCAGCATTTTGCGCATAAAATCTTTCCCATTCAAATCATCACGCGGATCTGGTTCAGTATACCCTTTATCCTGTGCTTCTTTTACAATTTCGTGGAAAAGCACGTCATTTTTAAAGTTATTAAAGATGAAAGAAATTGTACCCGAAAGGATCGCTTCAATGCTGAAGATATTATCTCCGCTTAACATCAAATCTTTCAAAGTACGGATGATCGGGAGACCTGCCCCTACATTCGTCTCATAATGAAAATCGACCCCATAAGTACGTGCAGCATTTTTAAAAGCAGCATATTGCTCATATTCGGCAGAATTTCCAATCTTATTACAAGTAACCAGGGAGATACTTGACTCCAGTATTTCCTGATAGAAGTTAACCGGATTACCACTCGCAGTATTGTCTACAAAAACACAGTTTGGCAAATTCATCGCTTTCATCTGTTTCACGAAAGAAGCTAAATCTGCCGGCTCCGCATTTTTGCTCAGCTCATTTTCCCAATCCGCCAGGTTCATTGCCGTTTTACTCAAATACATCTCCCGTGTATTGCTAACGCCCATCACCTTGACTTCCAGGTCATTGTTCTGAGCTAGTAACGGACTTTGGACCAATAACTGACGGAACAAAGTTTTACCGATGTTTCCGGTACCCAGGCAAAACACATGCAGCGTTTTCTTCAAGTTTTCAAAGAATGCCTCATGCACCGCATTTACGGCTTTTGACAAGTCTGTTTTTGATAAAATCACCGATATATTATATTCTGAAGATCCTTGTGCAATTGCACGCACATTGACCCCGTTTCTACCTAAAGCATGGAACAATTTACCAGACATCCCCGGGGTATGTTTCATATTCTCCCCCACAATAGCCAGTACAGCCAATCCATTTTCCACTTCCGGATATTCCAGTTTTTTAGCCTGTAACTCCAGTTCAAATTCTTTACTGATGATAGCCAGTGCACTTAAAGCATCAGCAGGTTTCACTGCAAAAGTGATACTATGTTCAGAAGAAGATTGCGTAATCAATACCACGTTAATCTGTTCTCTGGATAAAAGAGAGAACAACCTGCCACTAAAGCCAGTCTTCCCAACCATTCCGCTACCCGATAAATTCAGGATGCTGATTTCATCAATAGAAGAAATCCCCTTGATAGGAAAAGTTGAAGTATTAACGCCATGACGGATATAAGTGCCCTTGAAGTCTTTATTAAAAGTATTCTTGATGACGATTGGTATTTTCTTTAGAAAAGCCGGGGTCATTGTTGGCGGATAAATCACTTTTGCACCAAAATAAGACAATTCCATAGCCTCTGTATAACTCAGCTCTGGTAAAGAAAATGCCTTTTCCACGATCCTTGGATCAGCAGTCAGCATTCCATCTACATCTGTCCAGATTTCAATCTCTTTTGCATGGAGGGCAGAACCCCATATTGCAGCTGTAAAATCACTGCCACCGCGTCCCAAAGTTGTGGTTCTTCCTTCGGTATTGCTGGCTATAAATCCAGTTACAAATAATAGTTTAGCTCTATTCGCTTCATAAAAGTCCTGGATCAGCAATTCTGTTAAAGACGTATCTACTTTAGCCTGTCCAAAATTACTATCAGTTTTAATCAGTTCAGCCCCATCTACACATTGTGCATCCGGGAAGTCCTGTTTAGCCACATGGCTGATCATAAATGCAGAACAGCGTTCTCCGAAACTCAGAATTAAATCTTTGGTTTGCGGGCTTAATTCCTTTAAATGATAAACTGATTGCAAAACATCTTCCAGCTCGTTAAAGTAAATCTTCAACTTTGTAAATACTGGATTCTGGGCAGCTGCCGGAAGCAAGGTCCTCACGACTTCGAAGTGTTTTTCTTCGATTTCTTTAAGTTCTGCAGTATACTCTTCTGCCACCTGTGCTTTTTCTGCCATTGCCAGGAGCAGATTAGTTACCCCGCTCATTGCTGAAAGTACAACTACTGGATAATCATCCTGTTCCCTTTCTTTGAGGATACTGATCAGGGTTCGTATACCTGATGCTGATCCTACTGAAGTACCGCCGAATTTTAGAATGTTCATAGTTTTAATTGTTAATCTATTGGGTTTTATAGGTATTGGTTTACCTGTACTCCCGGGTATTTCAGTCCCGGACAAGCATAGGCAGTTTTAGGTACAGGTCAAAAAAAAAAGCGCCTTCCGGTTTAAAGGAAGGCGCTTTTTTATGGTTTTTTATTATTCTTATTATACCAATATACACCCGCCCCCGGCTTTCCCGGTGGTGGTAATAATAATGGATGTAAGTGTTGAATTATTTATCATATGTACATAACAACATTGCTTTGCTATTGCTATACCCTAAAGTAAAGTTATATTTTCCTAATAAGCAAGAGAATATGAAAAAAAATTAATTCAATGCGCTCAAAAAGCACCCTGCCCGTTTTTTACTTACCTTTACTGCGTAAATTATGCAAGGACTAGTAATAAAATCAACAGGGAGCTGGTATTTGGTTCATGGAGAAGATGACCGTGATTATCAATGCAGGATTAAAGGGAAATTCCGGATCAAAGGAATTCAGACCACCAATCCTGTTGCAGTTGGAGATCAGGTAGACTTCGAGATGGAGCCTAATTCTGAAAATGGAGTTATTTATAAGCTTCATCCCCGGAAAAACTATATCATCAGAAAATCAATCAACTTATCAAAACAGGCGCAGATTATCGCGGCCAATATAGATGAAGCCTTTCTGGTCGTTACACTCGCCTCTCCCCGTACTTCACTGGGTTTTATAGACCGCTTTTTAGTCACTGCAGAAGCTTATAGCATTCCTTCGGTATTAATCTTTAATAAACTCGACTTATACAATGAGGACGGGCTTGAAGTATTGGCAGAATATAAAAACATCTATGAAAGTCTGGGTTATCCCTGCTATGAAGTTTCTGCAACCGAAGGTACCAATATGCCTTTGATAGAAAGTTTATTAAAAGATAAAACAACCCTGTTTTCAGGCCACTCAGGCGTCGGAAAATCAAGTCTGATCAATGTATTGCTACCAGACCGTAATATCAAAACAGGTGAAATCTCTGAGTCCAGCGATAAAGGACAGCACACTACAACCTTCGCTGAAATGCACACCTTGCCTTTTGGTGGTTACCTGATCGATAGTCCGGGAATCAGAGAGCTTGGTATTTATGATATTAAACCAGAAGAACTAAGTCATTACTTCAGAGAAATGCGTAATCTGATGCATCAATGTAAATTTCACAACTGCCGTCACATCAATGAACCTAGCTGCGCTGTTTTAGATGCCGTTAAAACCGGAGAGATTGAAAGCAGCCGCTATGAAAGTTACCTGAGCATGTATCATGGCAATGAAACCAGAGCTTAAACATTCATGAGAGCAGTTATACAAAGAGTTACACAGGCCAGTTGTCAAGTAGATGATGTAGTAACCGGTTCCATTGCAAACGGATTGCTCGTTCTACTGGGCGTTGAAGAAGCCGACGGACAGGAAGATCTGGAGTGGCTCGCTGCCAAAATATTTAATATCCGGATCTTTAGTGACGAACAAGGACTGATGAATAAATCGCTTGCGGCTATAGATGGGAACATTTTACTGATCAGTCAATTTACCTTATTTGCAGCGACAAAAAAAGGGAGCAGGCCCGGATTTACCAGAGCTGCAAGACCAGATCAGGCTATTCCGCTTTACGAGGCCATGATTAAACAACTCAGCATTTTATCAGGCAAGCCTGTACAAACAGGGATTTTTGGGGCAGATATGAAAATCAGCCTCCTCAATGACGGGCCGGTCACGATATTAATTGACACTAAAAACAAAGAATAATGACGATACAGGAAGCACAGGATACTGTTGATCAATGGATTAATACGACCGGGATCCGTTATTTCAATGAATTGACCAATACGGCCATATTAATGGAAGAAGTGGGTGAAGTAGCCCGTATTATGTCCCGTAAATACGGTGAGCAATCTTTCAAGAAAAGTGATGAAGCGGTAGACCTTGGCGATGAAATGGCCGATGTCTTATTTGTGCTGATTTGCCTGGCTAACCAAACTGGTATTAACCTGACCGAAGCCATGGAGAAAAACCTGGTAAAAAAGAGTATCAGAGATGCCGACAGACATAAAAATAATGAGAAACTGAAATGAAGCAACAGCGCTGGTAAAAAAAACAAGGACTTGGTTTCTTACCTAATTCATTTTTCATGAATTCCAGTACGAAACCAAGTCCTTGTTTTTTTAACTGGCTTTTATCTTTTTATAACTGTGCTTTAATCTTCTGAGCTGCTTCCTGCAGCTCTTCCTGCGTAGGGTTCAGCTTCGCTTTACTAAAGTTCATATCTCCCACTGCGTTCATAGGGATCAAATGGATATGTACATGAGGTACTTCCAGACCAATAACGGCCATTCCTACTTTTACACATGGAAAAGCTTTCTTTAGTGCTACTGCTACAATCTTTGCAAATAAGGTAAGTCCGAAATAACTTTCTTCGTCCATATCAAATATATAATCAATTTCTTTTTTAGGGATGACCAGCAGATGGCCCATAGCTAAAGGGCTGACATCTAAAAACGCCATAAATTCAGTCGTTTCAGCTACTACATGTGCGGGAATTTCTCCGGCTACGATCTTGGAAAATATACTTGACATATAAAATGATTATCTGGTGATTTCTAATATTTCAAATTCGATTTTACCTGCAGGAACTTCAATCTCAGTTTTGTCCCCTACCGATTTACCTAATAAACCTTGTGCAATCGGAGATTTCACAGAGATCTTTCCGATTTTAAGGTCAGCTTCAGTTTCAGCCACCAGCTGGTAGCTCATTGTTGCGCCGTTTTTTAAGTTCTTTATTTTAACGATCGATAAAGCCAGCACTTTAGTCAGGTCTAATTTCGATTCATCAATTAATCTTGCAGATGCAAGCGTAGTTTTTAATTTAGATATTTTTGCTTCATGCAGACCTTGTGCTTCCTTAGCAGCATCGTACTCCGCATTTTCAGATAGATCACCTTTATCCCTTGCTTCAGCTATAGCTTTAGAGATCAATTGTCTCCCTGTAGTCGTTAAGTAATGTACTTCTTCTTTTAGCTTATCCAACCCTTCCTGAGTGTAATATGTTACCTCTGTCATAGCTTAATTTATTATTTGTAAAACCTTTAAAATACAAACAAGACTATACTGGCAATAAGCCCACATAGTCTTGCTTCAATTAAAACGAAGATAACAGGCAATTCTTACAAAAGCAAATCTTTTGATTTGAATTGTTTGCAAAGCCGTTAAAGCCCCTTTAATATTTATCGAATAACTTGTTTACAGGCTTAAAACGATTACTTTTGAAAATCTGCCTGAATTCAGCTGCCTGTTTTAATGCACATTTAAATTTGAAGAATAAATTTAAACAAGTCATAAAATATGGAATACGTGAATTCAGACAGGTATTGAACGAATTATAAAAAAACATGATGCACAAAAACATTTTCAAGATAGCTACGCTATTTTTATTGGGAACCGTTACCACGCAAGCCCAGGAACTGTACATGCCACGTAATATCAAAGCAGCGTTCGCTAACGGCACACGTGCGCTGGATGGCAAGCCTGGGAAAAACTACTGGCAGAATAAAGGAAAGTATGACATGACGATCACTGTCACTCCAAATGATAAATTAGTCAAAGGAACAGAAACTATTACGTATACGAACCATAGTCCTGATACGCTGAAGAAAATAACGATGAGGTTTGTCAATAACATGCACAAACCAGAAGCGCCAAGAGCAGGTTATGTAAGTAAAGATTATTTAACAAGCGGGCTCGATATCAGTTTATTTACGGTAGATGGCCAGTCTTACAATGTGGATAGCAAAGACTGGGGCACGACCTCAGACATTCCACTGAAGAATGCTTTAGCACCGGGCAAGACCGCTACTTTTAAAATCAACTGGAGTTATCCTTTGTCAAAAGTAAGCGGCAGAGAAGGCCAGATCGACAGCACTACCTTTTTTGTAGCCTATTCTTTTCCAAGAGTTTCAGTTTATGACGACTACAATGGATGGGATAAAATTCCGCATACCGACAGAACTGAATTCTATAATGATTTCAATGATTACCTGTTGACAGTGAAAGCCCCTAAAAACTATGTAGTTTGGGCCACAGGCGATTTAAAGAACCCTGATGAGGTCTTACAGCCTAAATTCGCAGATAAGCTTAAAAAGTCTTATACCAGCGAAGAAGTGGTATCGATTGCTAATGCTGAGGAAATGGCCAATGGTGAAGTGACTAAACAGAACGATTGGAATACCTGGAAATTCACTGCCGATCATATTACAGACGTAACTTTTGCCCTGAGTAATCATTATTTATGGGATGCAGGAAGTGTAGTCGTTGACAAAAAGACTGGCAGAAGGACAAGTGTACAAGCTGCTTATGACAGCAAAGCTGAAGACTTTTCACATGCTGCAACCTGGACTAAACTGGCTTTAGACTGGTTTTCAAATAACTGGCCAGGTGTTCCTTATCCCTTCTCAAAAATGACTGCGGTACAAGGTTTTGCCGACATGGAATTCCCGATGATGGTGAATGACACCAGTACTCCGGATATGGAGTTCAGCCAATTTGTACTGAACCATGAGATTGCACATACTTATTTCCCTTTTTACATGGGCACGAACGAAACCCGTTATGCGCATATGGATGAAGGCTGGGCAACTACTTTAGAATACCTGATTGGTCAGCAGCAGCTTGGAAAAGCGAAAGCAGATGAGAATTACAAGAAATTCAGAGTAGAAAGATGGATTAAAGATCCTTCTACAGAAGAAGATCAGCCAATTATCACCCTGTCTACCCAGGTTTCGGGTTCAGGATATGGCAATAACGCATATGTAAAGCCTTCGCTGGCTTACCTGGCTTTAAAGGATATGTTTGGAGATGTACTGTTCAAGAAATATCTGCATGCTTATATGGACCGCTGGAATGGAAAACATCCTATTCCATGGGATTTCTTTCATACGATCAATGATGTTTCCAAACAAGACTTAAACTGGTTCTGGAACAATTGGTTCTTCAGCAATAATTATATAGACCTGGCTATTGACAAAGTAACGATCAAAGGCATGACTTATAATATATCCATCCGGAACATCGGTGGTTTTGCGATACCTTTCGATATTAAAGTAACCTATGCTGACGGAACAACGCATGTGATCCATGAAACTCCAGTAGTTTGGAAATTCAACCAGAAAGCGATTAACATTCAATTTACTGCAGAAAAACCAGTGACTTCAATGGTAATTGACGGCGGTATTTATATGGATGCCAAACCATCAGATAATAGCTGGAAAAAGTAAATTCTTTGCGTAAAAGCCCTGTTACCAGCTGCAATGCCCTCAAAAAGTTAAATACTTTTTGAGGGCATTTTTATAGTTTATCTCTTTTGCTCACTTCCTGCGTCATTTTAAAAGTCAGGAAACCCAGTAAAGCAGCTACAATTACGATTGCTGCCCAGATTACCCATCCTGGAATCCCATCCCCTTTTGCAACCTTACTTTTTTCCTGTGGTTTTTGATATAAAGGATTAGCAGAAACAGATTGATAGTTTAGCGGTTTTAACTCCTGCTGTAAGCTATCTCCAAAAAACTTCAGGTCATAGTCTGGCGCATTTGCTTTTCCATCTCCAAATAGAATTGTATAATCCTGATCTTTTTCAAGATAACTGATTAAACTTTGACTCAATTGATAACCATTGACTTTATGGAGCACCAATGGTGGATTGTCACCGTTCACAATTTCAAGTTCTAAGTGGTTTGTTTTAGCCGAGAAGTACAGGTTAGGAATCGCTGAAGTACTAATTAAGGTATCTGCGACCAGTGATTTTTCCTTCTGCTGTACCGCATAAACCCTGACGTTCCGTTTATAATACTTTTGTCCGGCAATTTCCAGATGCAGTTTATTCAATTGATAAGGCGCATTAAAACGTACTGTTATATAACTCACCTGGGCACTATCCCTTTGCTGGATCAAAGGCTTTTTAAGCTGAACATAAACAGGCGGAATACTTTGCTGTCTGTAAATACCTGCTTGCAAAATCGCAACCGGCTCTTTATTTTCATTGTTAATCTGTATCCGAAGATACCGATAAGAACTCGAAGGAAAATTCAGTTGTTGCTGATAAGTTCCATTACCCGGCTCATCAGAAACTGCTTCTTCTAATGATATATTCTCTTTAATGGCGTACCATTTTTTAAGATCATCACTTCCAGATAAGTTTACATTTCTTTTAACAGAAGCATTGCGCAACTGCAAACTTAATTGGTTTATGGTGAGGTGAGCCGCATTCTCCACGATAAAAGTAGTCACAGTATCTACTTCTGCCAATGCTTTCAATTTTGGAAAAGCAATAAAACTCCGCTGATCTTTAAAAACCAGTTGATTTCCAAAAATATAAGGTGAAAACTGTTTCTTCTGATTCAATATCCGGATATCGCCAAGATTTGCCTGAGCCCCGGCAATGAGTTCAGGACTTAAATCAACCCGGTAAAACCCGTCTGTTTCTACTTTCGGCAGTTTCGCCTGGTACTTGAATGTTTGCTGTGCGAATACACTAAAAACACTCAGTAAAAGGGTCAGCGTTAAAAAAAGCTGTCTATTCATCTTTATGGGGTTCATCTGCGGCAATGATTTTTTTAACCTTTTGGTACATAAACGAAATGATCAGCAATATGACCCCAAGGAAGAAGAATGCTGCAATTTTACCTGCAGGCGGGATATTGCTGATGTCAAATACAAATAGCTTTACTAAAGTAAGCGCAAACAGGCTGAGCGAAATAATACGCAGTGTAAGGTATTTATGACGCATGCCCAGCCACATCATCGCAAAGGATGCTAATCCCCATAATACCGGAAGCCCTGTTTTAATATAAATCGTTTCTACATTGCTGATTGGGTTGTTAGCTGAATAAAACAACACATTGCTGATTAAGCTGACTTCCAGACTTAAGAACAGCACCATTGAACCTGCCAAAGCCCAGGCTGCTATTTTCTTCCAGGTTTCTGGCAGTAAAGTTCTGGCGATCAGGATCAGATGGTGAAACAATAATCCGATAAATACTGCGCCAATCCAATGGGCTATAAAATGAAATGATGCGACTTCCTGACGAACGAGCATAGCTTCCTGCAGATCGAAAAATCCAACCATAAAGAACAGATAAACGGCAATACAAGTACTGATCAGGATGGCACTTATTCTCCAGTTTAACCGGATTGATTCTCTTTTTTTTCCTAAAAACAGATAAATGTAAAGGAATACTGAGGCATACAAGATTACATATACATTATTTAAAGAAGTATGGGGGAACCGGTTTGAGAATTGGTGGTTAACTTCCAGCAGTCCGCTTAAAAACAGCAGTACAATAGCTGTATATTTAATAAATACAGGATTTAAGATATCACCGTTTTGGGTTTTTCCTTCAACGTCTGGCTTTTGGTAAAGAACGTATAATAAGTAAGAACTGACTGCAGCAAATAATGTAGTAATAAACCCTTTGTTGATCAGTACATTGACTGCTATTGCTGAATCACCATAAATTGCGGCCCAGTCCATAAATAAACTTAGCAGCATCAATGCCCAGATGATTTGCGAAGCCAGCTGCATTAAATAGATCCGCGATTTTTGATAAAGCCAGTAAAGCAATACCGTTTCTGCTGCCCAGAATAACGTAATATAATGGCCATGCAATTGTATTGGGCCGGCAACGGATATAAAGGTCAGCGTAATCCCAATCAGCAGGTAAAGCACATTGGTATCCACCTTTTTATTCCTGAACAGCAAGTAAGATAACAGTAAGTTGATCACAGCTAAACTTACCGCAAAAAGCCCTCTGAACTGCTCCTGATGCATTCCGGTCAGCAAGAATAAACCTGCACCAAAGTATAGCGCCGTATTGGCCAGCAGAATGGTAAAATCTGAGCCGATAAATGTTTTATTCTCCCTGACATTATAAGCCACATTAATTCCAAAGAAAAGCAGGTATAAAATACTGGCGTATAAAAATCCGATTCCATAACTCGTGGCCGGCATGCTAAACAGACTTGCCGAAAACATGAGTATTGTGAGTACAAAGGTTGAAACATTAAGGATACGCCACGATTTGCGGTAAGCAATTACCAGCAGTCCTGCATTGAGGATCACCAGGTAAATAAACAAACCATGATAATTAGCATGACCAGTACTGACCATTAATGGACTGGTTAAACCACCTACTAAAGCAATAACAGCCACTTCCTGCCGGTCGTAGAGCAGTGAAAGCGCGACGGCAAAACAAGTTATCCCGATCAGAATAATGAAGGATGTGGTTTGATTGAACAGCTGAAATTGGTGAAAAGCAAGCGTAATGGTAAAATATAAAACTGCAATCCCTCCCCCTACTAAAACAGAGCTGAATGCTTTGTAAGAATTACGCATCCAGTGTGCGATACCAATTAAGATACCACCGCAAAGTACACCAATCCCAACGCGGCCTACCGGGCCTATCCAGTTGCTGTCAATTGCAAATTTCACAAAGTAACCGATAGCCAGTACCAGTATCGCAATCCCGATTTTATTGATCAGATTCTCTCCAATGAATTTTTCCAGGTCAGGATGTTTCTCAAAGAAGGAAAGTTCTGGTGCTGCGGGCTCGCGGTGAACAGGTTGTTGAACCGATGGCGGTGTATTTTCTTCAGCTAAGTGTTCATTGTAAATATTAGCCTGTGTATCCTGAACAAATTCTGGTTCATGAACGGCCTCTGGCTGTTGTATTTTTTCTTCAGGAACAACTGCTTCCTGAGTTTCTTCCTGAACAGGTTTAGGTATAAAATCGCGTAAAGGATCAGGATGAAGATCTTTTTTAGTCTTATAGGGTGGCGGAACAAATGGAATTGCGGGTGCTTGAAATTGCGTTGCGCCCCAGTCTACCGGCCGCATTTCTTGTGGTTCTGATTCCTCTGCAGTACTTACTGGTGGAACATAACCGGGCCTGCTTTGCTTTAAAAGCTCCTGAAATTCAAAAATCCGGTATTCAAGCCGCCCGACCCTATCGTTCAGACTGCTTTTAGTTGTGGCAATCATCACAATGATGACAACCAGTAAGATGATGTAAAGAAACTCCATGAATGATGCGTTTGGTGATAAAGATAATATTTAAGTTCAAAGCAAAACATTTCAGGCAATAAAAAACCCGGTCATTTACACAACCGGGTCTAACATAAAATATACTTTTACCCTAAATCTGCTCCAGCTTATCAGCAAGCACCTCAGAAATTTTCCTGTACGAATCAAAAGTCCATCCACCAACATGTGGCGTCAAAATAACTTTTTCAGATTCTTTCAGTTCAGTAAACCAGTCCTGTTCTGCCAATGCCGGGAATTTTTCAACTTCCAGTACATCCAGTCCGGCGCCCAATATCTTCCCGGATTTAATCGCTGCCAATACTGCTTTCGTATTCACAATCTCACCTCTGGCCGTATTGATGAAAAATATATTCTTTTTGAAATGGTATAAATATTCCTCATCCACCATTTGCCTGGTTTCCGAAGTCAAAGGAATATGTAAACTCAGCACATCACTATGTTTAACAATTTCTTCCATGCTGCATTCCTGCGCATAAGCATCAGAAAAGCCCGTTTTATATTTATCGTAAGCAAGCACCTTCACCTCAAAGCCCGAAAGCTTTCTGGCCATACTGCTTCCCATAAATCCATAACCGATAATCCCGACAGTTTTGCCTTTTAGCTCCCAGCCACGGTTGCCTTCCCGGTCCCAGATTCCGTTCCTGATCTCCATATCAGCCTTGCGGTGCGTATTGATTAGTGAAAGCAACATCCCCATTGCATGCTCCCCTACTGCATCCCTGTTACCTTCCGGTGCATTCAGTAACTTAATATTCCGCTCCTTCGCATAAGCCTCGTCGATATTATCCAATCCTGCTCCTGCTCTGGCTACAAATTTAAGCCCCGGTGCAGCTTCCATCAGCTCTCTGTCTATCTTAAACTTCGTCCGTACCGCAATGCCGTCATATCCTGAAATCACCGCCAGCGTTTCTGCCCTGGTGATTAATGGAAGATCGTCCACTTCATAACCTAATTGCTCTGCCATGATTTTGAATACAGGATGTAAATCATCAACAATTAAAATTTTACCGTTCATCTGTTTTATAATTATAACGCCAGCTTGGTGACCAGCTGCGTAAGGGTAATAAAATCTTCTACGCTCAATTGCTCTGCTCTTTTTTCAAAATAGATATTGTCATCCATTTTAACTTTAGGCAATACGCCTGACAAAGCGTTCCTTAATGTTTTTCTACGCTGATTAAATCCGGCTTTAACGACAATCCAGAATAATTTCTCATCGCAATCCAAAGTCACCCGCTCATTTCTGCTCAAACGGATTACGCCTGAATTTACTTTAGGAGGTGGATTAAAAGTCCCTGGCTTTACAGAAAATAAATAATCAATATTATAATAGGCCTGGATCAGCACACTGAGAATCCCGTAATCTTTTGTTCCGCTTTTAGATGCACAGCGTTCTGCAACTTCTTTTTGAAACATGCCTACCATCTCTACTACATTTTCTCTATGTTCCAAAACCTTAAACAAGATCTGTGAAGAAATATTATAAGGAAAATTACCTATGATGGCGTATTTACCGGAAAATACTTTTTTCAGGTCCATTTTCAAAAAATCACCATTAATCAACCTTTCGCCCATCTGTGGATACTTATCATTTAAGAAATGATAGGATTCGACATCGATATCGATCATAAATGTTTCCAGGTCTTTTCTTTCCAGCAGAATATCTGAAAGGATACCCATACCCGGCCCTACTTCAAGCACCTGACTGTATTGATCGGTATGGACAAGACCGTCTACAATTTTAGCTGCTATTTTTTTATCGGTCAAAAAATGTTGCCCTAAATGTTTTTTCGCCCTTACCAAACTCATATGATTGCTGTTATATTTTATTAATCGAAAGAAGCCAAGACTTCTAAAAGGTGCAAAATAACTAAAGTTTACGAGTTCAGCCTAATTATTAGCAATGAAGCGTTAGCTAAGAACGACTAATCAGCAAGGTTACTGGCTATATTCAAGTACTCATCCTTGATGACCTAAGCCCACAGCCTGAATAGCTATAATTACCCGCGCTAAACAGATCGCCCTTAAAAACAGCACGTTTTCTAATGAATTTCTGTATTTTGCGCAAATTTTCATTTGAGCATGAGCAATAAAATCAAAATAGGTATCAGTATAGGTGATGTAAATGGCATAGGTCTAGAAGTAATTCTGAAAACTTTAGCCAATAACAGTATTCTGGATTACTGCACTCCTATCGTTTATGGACATACAAAAGTAGCCTCTTACCATAGAAAAGCACTGGGTTTAGGTGATTTCAGTTTCAACGTAATTAATGACGCTGAAGCAGCTAATCCTAAAAAAGCAAATATGATCAACTGCTGGGAAGAGGATGTAAAGATTGAACTCGGTGTAGCCAATGAGATTGGTGGAAAATATGCTTTGTTATCTTTAGAGAGAGCAACGGAAGACCTGATCAAAGGAAATATTGACGCTTTAGTCACTGCTCCGATCAATAAACATACGATACAAGCAGAGAATTTTCAATTCCCTGGTCATACAGAATATTTGCAGGAACGTACCGGCAGCTCTGATGTACTGATGTTTTTATTGAGTGAAGATATCCGTGTTGGCGTAGTTACGGGTCACATCCCTGTTTCTAAAGTTGCAGAAAGTATCACAAAGGAGAGTATTGTTAAAAAACTTTTGTTGATCAATAAGAGCCTGAAAAGAGATTTCTGGATTGAGAAACCAAGAATTGCCGTATTAGGGCTAAATCCTCATGCTGGTGACAATGGTTTGCTGGGCAGTGAAGAACAGGACGTTATTATGCCTGCGATTCAGGAAGCATTTGATTCGGGTGTAATTTGCTTTGGCCCTTATCCTGCGGATGGATTTTTTGGCAAAGGTGCTTATAAACAATTCGATGCGGTACTGGCGATGTATCATGACCAGGGCTTAATCCCTTTCAAAACAATCGCTTTCGGAACTGGTGTAAACTTTACTGCAGGAATGAAATATGTACGTACCTCTCCTGATCATGGTACAGGCTTCGATATTGCCGGAAAAGACCTGGCAGATCCATCTTCTTTTATAGAGGCACTTTTTGCGGCGACCCACATTGTAAAACACAGACGTGAACAGGATGAACTGTTAAGCAACCAGTTAAGAAGCGGCGGAAAAATTATAGAAACTGCGGCAGATGTGAAGGATGATGCAAATTAACGACAATAATATTTCTAAAACATTTCAGAAGTATCAAATTAATTCATACATTTGCGGGCTAAAATTTTGTTACAATTGAAACCTTTAAAACAATTTTCGATCCCGTTTACTGGCTTAAAAATTGGCAAGCATCAATTTGATTTTGAGATTGATAACAGCTTTTTTGACGCATTTGAATACTCTTTGGTAAAAAAGGGGGATTTGAAAGTTACGGTAGAATTGGATAAACAGGAGACAATGCTGATTTTGAAAATTCGCATTGCCGGAACAATAAAGCTTGATTGTGATAAATGTTTAGCTGAATTTGATGCCCCTCTGGATATTTCAGAAAGGCAGATTGTAAAATTCGCTGAAGATGAGCTGGAGAGTGATGATTTAGAAATCATCGTATTGAATAAAAAAGAAAGTAGCATCGATATCGCGGAGATTCTTTATGAATTTATCACAGTATCGGTACCCTATATAAAAATTTGTGAGCAGAACGGCAATGGTGCCAAATGCGACAAAGAGATGATTGAAAGACTGGAAAGTCTGGCTAATCCTTCTCAACAAGAAGAAAATACAACAAGTGCTGACCCACGTTGGGAAGCATTAAAAAAATTAAAATAATAATTAAATAAATCAGCAATGGCACATCCAAAACGCAAGATCTCTAAAAGTAGAAGAGATAAAAGAAGAACACACTATAAAGCGGTAGCTCCTTCTTTATCTACTTGTCAAACTACAGGTGCAATCCACATTCCTCACCATGCATACAATGTTGATGGGAATTTGTACTACAACGGTAAACTGGTTATTGAAAACACCTCTATAGGTTAATTTTTCGGAGAAATTGTTTGTGTTTTCAGCTTCATTAAGTTTAACTTAGGCGCTTGAAAAAAAAGGCAATAATGCTTTATTCACAAACTGATTTTTTACTATGAAAATAGGTCTCGATATAATGGGCGGAGACTATGCTCCCAAAGCAAACGTTTTGGGAGCAATAGCTGCTCATGAATTATTAGCGCCAAATGAGCATTTAGTGCTAATAGGCGATACTCAGCAAATTAAGCCTTTGCTCGCTGAAAGCGGGTTCAATCCCGATCACTTTGAATATGTTCATACCGAAGAGGTAATTGGTATGGGCGAACATCCCACAAGAGCAATTGCTCAAAAACCAAACTCAAGTATTTCTCTGGGTTTCTCTATGTTAAAAAAAGGAGAAATCGATGCATTTGTCGGCGCAGGTAATTCTGGTGCGATGATGGTTGGCGCTGTTTTTAGTGTAAAAACTGTTCCTGGCATTATCAGACCTTGTCTGTGCACGATCGTCCCCAAACTTGATGGAGGAAGAGGTTTAATGCTGGACGTTGGCGCAAATGCTGACTGTAAGCCTGATACTCTGCTTCAATTCGGCATTTTAGGAAGTTTGTATGCTGAAAATGTCATGCAGATCAATACCCCTAAAGTCGGCCTGATCAATATTGGCGAAGAAGATGAAAAAGGGAATATGTTAAGCCTGGCCACTTTTCCATTGATGAAAGAATGTAGTCTCTTCAACTTCATTGGAAATATTGAGGGACGTGATTTATTCAACGAAAAAGCAGATGTAATTGTATGTGACGGGTTTACCGGGAACATTATGTTGAAATTAGCTGAATCGTTTTACATAATGACTATCAAGAAAGGACTTAAAGATGAGTTCTTCGACAGATTTAATTATGAAAATTACGGTGGAAGTCCGGTTCTTGGAGTAAATGCACCTGTGATCATAGGTCATGGAATCTCCTCGCCTACCGCTGTAAAAAACATGATCTTTCAAGCGAGAGATATGATTATTACAGGTTTGGTAGGAAAAATACAAGATGCATTTAAATAAAATCTGACAACAAATGAGTAAAATTCACGCTGCTATTACTGCGGTTCAAGGTTATGTTCCTGATTATATCCTTTCTAATAAAGAGTTAGAGACGATAGTTGACACAACAGATGAATGGATCACCTCACGAACAGGTATTAAAGAGCGAAGAATATTAAAAGGTGAAGGATTAGGTACCTCTGACATGGCTGTTCACGCGGTGAACGGACTGTTAAAGAAAAGAGGTATTACTGCAGAAGAAATCGACCTGATTATCTTTTGTACCACGACTCCCGACATGCCTTTCCCAGCCACTGCAAATATTTTAGCTGACAAAATCGGCGCAAAAAATGCATGGGGTTTTGATCTGCAGGCTGCCTGTTCTGGATTTATCTATGGGATTTCTACTGCTTCGCAATTTATCCAGTCAGGAAAACATCAAAAGGTATTGGTAGTGGGCGGCGACAAAATGTCGTCTATCATTGATTATACGGACAGAACAACCTGCATCATTTTTGGTGACGGCTGTGGTGCTGTATTATTGGAACCTAATGATGAAGGTAATGGGATCATTGACTCTGTTTTAAAATCGGATGGTGCCGGAAGACAATTCCTGCATCAGAAAGCGGGTGGATCTGTAAAACCAGCTTCGCACGAAACGATTGACCAGAGAGAACATTTCGTTTACCAGGAAGGAAAAGCTGTTTTTAAATTTGCGGTAACCAACATGGCAGATGTAGCGGCCGAAATCATGGAACGGAACCAGCTGAATGCTGAAGATGTGAAATGGTTAGTTCCGCACCAGGCAAATAAAAGGATTATTGATGCGACGGCTTCAAGAATGGGCATAGGAGCTGAAAAAGTAATGATCAATATAGAACGTTACGGCAATACCACCAATGGGACCATCCCGCTTTGTTTATGGGAATGGGAAGACAAACTAAAAAAAGGAGACAATATTATTCTTGCTGCTTTTGGGGGTGGATTTACCTGGGGATCAGTCTATATAAAGTGGGCTTACTAAATTTTATTACAAATAAAAATATTAACTTTGAGTCTTTAAAAGACCAATATCTTTTCAACAAAATACCTAAAAATGGATATCAAACAAATTCAGGAACTCATTAAATTTGTTTCTCGTTCGGGCGTCAATGAAGTTGCAATAGAACAAAAGGACTTCAAAATTACTATTAAAACTAATCAGGCCCCAACAGTTATTACCACAACAGTTCCTGCGCAGGCAGTAGCACCACAGGTGTTACCATCTGCTCCAGCAGTACAACCTGTTGCTGTAACGGCAAACAATGCTTCGTCTGCTGCTGAGGCTGATGATTCTAAATATATTACTGTAAAATCTCCAATGATCGGAACTTTCTACCGTTCGTCGAGCCCTGACAAACCTTCATTTGCAAATGTTGGTGATGAAATCGCTCCGGGTAAAGTGATCTGTATCATTGAGGCAATGAAATTATTCAACGAAATTGAAAGTGAAGTTTCTGGAAGAATCGTTAAAGTATTGGTTGATAACTCATCACCTGTAGAATACGACCAACCCTTATTTTTAGTAGAACCTATGTAATATTTGCTTCTGGCAAATTATCATCTTATCAATTATATGTTTAAAAAAATACTAATTGCCAACAGGGGCGAAATTGCGTTACGTATTATTCGTACCTGTAAGGAAATGGGCATTAAAACTGTTGCAGTTTATTCAACTGCCGACAGGGAGAGTCTTCATGTTCGTTTCGCGGATGAAGCTGTTTGTATTGGCCCGCCTCCGAGTAAAGATTCTTACTTAAGTATCCCAAATATTATTTCAGCTGCTGAATTGACCAATGCAGATGCGATTCATCCAGGCTACGGCTTTTTATCTGAGAACGCTAAATTCTCTTCTGTTTGCAGAGACTATGGAATTAAGTTCATTGGTGCTACACCTGAGCAGATCAATTCTATGGGAGATAAAGCTTCCGCTAAAGAAACGATGAAAAAAGCTGGCGTCCCGACTATCCCTGGTTCTCAGGGTTTGCTGGAAAGTGTAAAAGAAGGTATTGTCTTAGCGAATGAAATCGGTTACCCTGTAATCCTGAAAGCAACTGCCGGTGGTGGTGGCCGTGGAATGCGTGTAGTATGGAAAGATGAAGACTTTGAAAATGCATGGGACAGTGCAAGACAGGAATCTGGCGCTGCTTTTGGAAATGACGGTTTATATTTAGAAAAATATATCGAAGATCCACGCCACATTGAAATCCAGATTATTGGTGATCAATATGGTAAAGCTTGTCACTTATCTGAGCGTGACTGTTCTATTCAGCGTCGTCACCAGAAATTGGTTGAAGAGGCTCCATCTCCTTTCATGACTCCGGAATTGAGAGAACGTATGGGTGAGGCTGCCATTAAAGGTGCCACAGCTGTATCTTATGAAGGTGCTGGAACAATCGAATTTTTAGTTGATAAACACCGTAACTTCTACTTCATGGAAATGAATACCCGTATCCAGGTAGAGCATCCGGTTACGGAAGAAGTAATCAACTATGATTTAATTAAAGAACAGATTAAGGTAGCTTCCGGCGTTCCTATCTCTGGTAAAAACTATCTTCCGAACATGCATGCTATTGAATGCAGGATCAATGCGGAAGATCCGTTTAATAACTTCAGGCCTTGTCCTGGAAAAATCACTAATTTCCATTCTCCGGGTGGACATGGGGTGAGGGTTGATACGCATGTTTATGCAGGCTATCAGATTCCTTCTAACTATGATTCTATGATTGCTAAACTAATCTGTGTTGCACAAACACGTGAAGAAGCAATCAGTACAATGGAGCGTGCTTTAAGTGAGTTTGTAATTGAAGGTGTAAAAACTACGATTCCTTTCCACTTGCAATTAATGAAAGATCCGAACTTCAGAGCTGGAAATTTCACGACTAAATTCATGGAAACATTTGTTTTTTCTGAATAAAGACATCTAATTATTATATTTAAAACGTAAATACCATTCTAATAAAATAGAATGGTATTTTTGTTTTACAAATAACGTACATGAGTGATAATAAAGCGCAGGACCTTATAGGGGCCATTAAGAATAAAGGAAAGAATCTGGAGTCTGAAATGTCTTTCTTTGACCATATTGATGTATTAAGAAAACACTTGCTCAGGGCATTATTGGCGATCGTAATTTTTACTGGTTTAGCCTTCTGGTTTTACGATTTCCTGTTTAACACGATTATAATGGGCCCTAAGAGCCCTGATTTCTGGACTTACCGCATGATGTGTAAGCTGGTTCAGATCTTCCCTTCGCTGGGATCTGATTTTTGTATTACCTCTATTAAGGGTAAAATTATCAATACAGAAATGGCAGGCCAGTTTACGTTACAGATTAATTCCTGTATCATGACGGGTATCGTTTTTGGAATCCCGTATATCCTTTTTGAACTTTGGTTATTCATCAAACCTGCCCTTCATGAAAAGGAAAGGAAGGCTGCAAGGGGATTTGTCTTCTTTGCTTCTGTATTATTTCTGATAGGTGTTTTATTTGGTTATTTCATCATCTGTCCATTATCAATTAACTTCCTGACTAATTTCTCGGTGAGCCCGATGATCGAAAATACATTCACGATTGATTCGTATTTATCCTCTGTCTCTACTTTAACCATCGGAACAGGGATTATATTTGAATTACCTGTTGTCATTTATATCCTCTCGATATTCGGGATCATGACACCTGCGTTTATGCGTGCCAGCCGGAGATATGCGGTTGTAATCATCCTGATCATTGCTGCTGTAGTTACCCCTACTCCGGATATGATGACGATGCTTGTCGTAGCCTTCCCGCTCTTTATTTTATATGAGTTGAGTATATTCATTTCTGCAAAAATTGAACGCAGAAAAAACAAAGAACTTTACGGTACAACTAAAGGTAACAACGCTTAAAAAGATGTCCACAAAACTAAAAATCGCTATTGGTGCTGACCATGCTGGTTTCGCTTACAAGGAGTTATTACGTGATTTTCTGAAGGATTTCCAGGTGCAGGATTTCGGTACTTATAGCCCGGAATCTGCAGATTATCCTGATTTTGCACATCCGGTGGCTTCGGCTGTAGAAAATGGGGAGTTCGCTTTTGGAATCCTGATCTGCGGTAGTGCGAATGGGATTGCGATTACAGCTAACAAGCACCAGGGAATCAGAGCAGCGATTTGCTGGGAAAATGAGATTGCTTCTTTAGTAAGACAGCATAACAATGCGAATATCATTTGTATCCCTGCAAGGTTCGTGTCAGAAGATCTGGCCAAAGAAATGGTCATGACCTTTCTGAATAAGGAATTTGAAGGCGGAAGACATGCTTTGCGCGTAGCTAAAATATCCTGCTAGCCTTACGGGCTTAGCTTAAAAAAACAACAGGCCCGTAATGCTATGGCATTATGGGCCTGTTGTTTTTCTGACTACGCTGTAACATAATAGTGACTCCCTCAAAAATCGGCCGTGTGCCGCTAAAAGAAATAGTTAATTTCCTATATTAAGACCTTTTAAAGGCCAGGGTAATTCATCTGGAAAACAAGAAAACAGCATAAAACTAAATAATGAATAAACACTTTTTAAGTACGAGCATTGCTTTATTGCTTTGCTTGGGTGCATGTGCACAAAATCAAACTCCTGCTCAGAATCAAACGGCAGTAAAGTTTAGCGCAAGTATCAATAAAGCTAACGCTTACAAACATCTTTCTGTACTCGCATCTGATGAATATGAAGGCAGGGAAACTGGTAAAAAAGGTGCCTGGATGGCAGCAGATTATATCAAAAATTATTTCAAAAGTATTGGTTTAAAAGGCCCTGTTCAAGGCGATTATTTTCAACCGATAGGCATGGTTACTTATCAGCTGAACCAACCTGTTTTTACGATTGGTGGTCAGGCTAAAGTATATAACCGGGATTTTGTTGTTCCTGCTTCGAATGTCTCTCTTGAAGGTTTTACTTTCAATACGAAAGAAGTCATCTTTGCTGGTTACGGCTTGGATACAGAGGGTTACAATGACTATAAGAACATTGATGTTGCAGGTAAAGTGATTGTGATCTTTGCTTCTGGCAACCCATCACAGCAGTCAGAAGCTGCTCCGGCCGACCGCGCTGCAAGAAGAAAAGCAATGACTGCGAAAAGAGAAAAAATTCAGTACCTGGCTAATCACAAAGCATTGGCTGTAATTCAGATAGATCCTTCACTGGATAGTTTGAATGAAGAAACAAAATTGATGAATGCAGGTTCAGGACAGCTTACTTTGAAAAGTGAAGAGAATACCGCAAGGATGGCAAAGATGAAAACTTTTCCTACCATTAACATCAATACAGCTACTGCAAACGAATTGTTAAAAGCAGCAGGTACAACTGTAGAAGCTTTACAACAAAAGATCAGTTCAACTGGCCAGCCAGCTTCACAGGTAATTAAAATTGCTTTGTCGGGTAGTGCTAAAAAGGAAGAAGTAAAGGTCAGAGCCGAAAATGTACTGGGTTTTCTGGAAGGATCTGACCCTGTTTTAAAGAAAGAAATCCTGGTGATCACTGGTCACTATGATCATATTGGTTTAACAACTTCGGGTACTGATAAAGTAAACAATGGAGCTGACGATGATGGTTCTGGAACTACGGGCGTATTGCTGATTGCTGATGCTTTTACCAAAGCTAAAGCTGCTGGTAAAGGGTCTAAAAGAAGTATCCTGTTTATGACTGTAGTTGGAGAAGAAAAAGGACTATTAGGTTCTGAATGGTATTCTGAACATCCTGTATTTCCATTGGAGCATACAATTACCAACTTAAATATTGATATGATCGGGCGTGTGGATAAAGAACACGAAGACAAACCTGACTATATTTATATCATTGGTTCTGATATGCTGAGTTCTGATCTGAATGCAGCAGGAATCAATGCGAATGAGCAGTATATGAAAATGAACCTGGACATGAAATATAATAACAGAACTGATCCAAACCAGTTCTATTACCGTTCAGACCACTATAATTTTGCGAAACATGGTATCCCGGTTATCTTTTATTTTAATGGGGTACATGAAGATTACCACCAGCCGGGTGATGAGGTGAGCAAGATCAAATTCGACTTGCTGGCCCGACGTGCTCAGTTAGTCTATTATACGGCCTGGAACCTTGTTAACCGCCCTGCCCGCCCCGTCGTAGATAAAAATGAAGACGGCACACCAAAGAAATAATTTTAAAAACCTGCATAACCTGCAGGTTTTTTCGTTTTATTAAGAGCTTGTTAATTTTAGCCCCTAATTTTAAACAGGCTCTCAAACATTTATTTATATTTGAACATGACGAAGATTGCTGAAGAGTTTTTGGTGAAGGCAGATGAGAAGGCATTTGATGTAGATCATCGTAACACAATCAACCACAACATAGGAAAGTACAATGATGCGGTTGCAAGGGGTTTAACGAAGTTTGAGAATTTAGAAAACTCAAAAAAGAAGGCGCATGTCATCAAGTGGAGAGTAATGGAAAACCTGGACAAGTTCTTACCGGAATTTGAAACCAATTTCCAACGCCGTGGTGGAAAAGTAATCTGGGCCAATGATGCAGAAGAAGCACAAAAAGAAATATTAAATATAATTAATAAAAGTGGTGGCAAATCGGTTATTAAATCGAAATCCATGACTACTGAAGAAATTCACCTGAATGACTTTCTGGAAAAGAATGGGATATCATCTTTAGAGAGTGATCTGGGTGAATTTATTGTACAGTTGTTAGGACAGGCACCTTATCATATTGTAACACCTGCAATGCACCTGACCAAGGAGGATATTGCGAAGCTATTCCATGAAAAATTCGGTACTCCGATAGATTATACGCCAGAACAGCTTACACAAAAAGCAAGGGAGCTCTTAAGAGAGAAATACCTGAGTGCTGATATCGGGATTACTGGTGGAAATTTTCTGATTGCAGATACAGGGAGCATTGCGCTAACTGAAAATGAAGGAAATGCACGTTTAAGTACCACCTTTCCTAAAATACACATTGCTATTGTCGGGATTGAGAAAATCATTCCTTCTATGGCTGATCTTGATCTTTTCTGGCCTTTGTTGTCCAGCCATGGAACAGGTCAGAATTTAACAGTTTACAATTCAATCCTGAGCGGGCCAAGACAGCCAAATGAAACTGATGGCCCGGAAGAAATGTATGTGATTTTACTGGACAACGGACGCACGAATCTGCTGGCGCAAAAAGATCAGCGTCAGGGGTTATATTGTATCCGTTGCGGCGCTTGTCTGAATGCCTGCCCTGTTTATAAGAATATTGGCGGTCATACTTACAATACCACTTATAGTGGCCCTATTGGCTCTATTATAACACCTCATTTACAGGGGATGAAGGAATTCAAGCACCTGAGTTATGCGTCAAGTCTTTGTGGTAAATGCTCTGAAGTTTGCCCGGTAAAGATTGACATCCATAAAATGTTGCTGCTGAACAGAAGAGATGCGGTAGAACAGCATCAAAATACCAAAACAGAAGATATTGGCTGGAAGATCTGGAATACAGGGATGTCCAAAAGATCAAAAATGGACTTGTTCGGTGGAAAAATCAAGAACTTTTTGATGAAGCTGATCTTCAAAAAAATGTGGGGCAAGTACCGTGCTATGCCAGAGGTCGCACCAAAATCTTTCGCCAAACAGTGGGAAGAAAAATCCAAAAATAAACCGCAAACCTAACCTATATGCATTTCGACCGGAAAGAAAAAGACGATGAAACGTTGTTATCGCTTTATAAGCGTCTGCTTTATCCCAGAATGGTCGAAGAAAAAATGCTGATCCTGCTCAGGCAGGGACAAATAGGTAAATGGTTTTCTGGTATAGGCCAGGAAGCCATTGCAGTGGGGGCTGCCTTAGCCATGAATGCGGAAGAATACATTTTGCCGATGCACAGGAACTTGGGTGTGTTTACTTCCAGGGATATCCCGCTGCGTAATTTAATGGCGCAATGGCAGGGAAAAATGACTGGTTTCACCAAAGGGAGAGACCGGTCTTTTCATTTTGGCACCCAGGAATTTAAAATTATAGGGATGATTTCTCACCTTGGGCCTCAACTGGCGCTGGCTGATGGAATTGCCCTGGCCGACCTGATAGCGGAAAAAAAACAGGCTACCCTTGTCTTTACAGGAGAAGGTGCAACTAGTGAGGGTGATTTCCATGAAGCAGTTAATGTGGCTTCAGTCTGGAATTTACCTGTCATCTTTCTGGTCGAAAACAATGGTTACGGCCTTTCTACACCAATTAACGAACAATTCAATTGTAATGATTTAGTAGATAAAGCTATTGGTTATGGAATTGAAGGTATTCAGATTGACGGAAACAACGTTTTAGAGGTCTTTGATACGATTACTGAGATTACCAAAAACATCCGTGCCAATCCAAGACCGGTTTTACTGGAATGTCTCACTTTCAGGATGAGAGGTCATGAAGAGGCTTCAGGTACAAAATATGTTCCTCCCCACTTGTTTGAGCAGTGGGCTGAAAAAGATCCGGTTAAGAATTTCGAGCGCTATCTGTTTGAACAGGGTATTCTGACTGATAAGCTTTTACAAGAGATTAAAACAGGTTTTAAAACTGAACTGGACCAGGAAGTTGAGCAGGCTTTTAAAGATGCTGATCCCGAGCCTTCTGCAGTAACAGAACTCACGGATATGTATTATCCTTATATACAACAAGTAATCCCGCCTGCTGAACCTTCTGTAGAAACCCGTTATCTGGATGCAATCAGTGATGGTTTGAGAATTGGTATGCAACAGCATTCTAACCTGGTGATTATGGGGCAGGATATTGCTGAATATGGAGGTGCATTTAAAATCACAGCAGGTTTCGCAGAAGAATTTGGTAAAGCGAGAGTCCGTAATACCCCTATTTGCGAGTCTGCAATAGTCGGTGCCGGGCTTGGCCTGTCCATCAATGGCTATAAAGCGGTCGTAGAGATGCAGTTTGCAGATTTCGTGACCTGTGGATTTAATCAGATCATAAATAACCTGGCGAAAACGCATTACCGCTGGGGAGAAAAAGCGGATGTAGTAGTCAGAATGCCTACAGGCGCAGGAACTGGTGCGGGTCCTTTTCACTCTCAAAGTAACGAGGCGTGGTTTACCAAGACTCCTGGCCTTAAAATAGTTTATCCTGCTTTTCCTTATGATGCGAAGGGTTTGTTGCTCGCAGCAATTGAAGATCCTAATCCTGTTATTTATTTTGAGCATAAACTTCTCTACAGAAGTTTATGTGGATTAGTTCCTGCTGGTCATTATACGCTGGAAATCGGCAAAGCTAACTGGCTTAAAAAGGGGCAGCAATTCACGATCATTACCTATGGTTTAGGCGTTCACTGGTCGCTGTCTTATCTTTATGACCATCCTGAATTATCAGTAAACCTGGTAGATTTATGCAGTCTGCAGCCTTGGGATAAGGAAACAGTTGCAACGGCTGTAAAAGTTACGGGCCGCGTGATTGTCCTCCATGAAGACACCCTCAGCAGTGGTTTTGGCGCCGAGATCGCTGCATGGATCGGGGAGCATTGCTTTACGGCTTTAGATGCACCTGTAATGCGCTGCGCGAGTCTGGACACTGCTATTCCAATGAGTAAGCTGCTTGAAGATCAGTTCCTGGCTAAAAGCCGCCTGCATGAAACTGTTCAGAAATTGATGGCTTACTAAGGCCTTGGCACGATAATGGCCTGCTCATCAAAAGACCATTACTTACCGGAGCGCTTTATGAAGACCATTTATCTACTATGTTTAGGAGTTTTACTGTTTACACTTCCGGGTTGTAAGTATTTTAAATCTACACACCCACAAGCTGGTTTACCTGAAGAAGGCACCACAAATATGACTGATAAGTCTATTTTAAACTATACTGCTTCGATTGACCGGACATTGAGAGATTATAAGAAAGAATACAGTCTGATCTATTTATCGGGCGATCTTTCTGTATATGCAGAAAAGTACAGTGCACATAACGATGGGATGTTGTATAAAACCTATACTTCAAATGGCACAATCAGTAATTCGGTAAAAAGTTATTATTTTAAGAATGACAGCCTGATCCTGGTCAAAGAAAGGATTAAGCTTATGAATGAGGAAGGGAGCGTTTTTAAGGACGTCCGGACTTATATGCGAAACAATGTGATCTTCAAAATAGATAGCCGCACAGCAAGCTCTGCTGAGGCTTTACGTACACTTCCTTATTTACCTGTACAAGCAGCTGACAATAAGTACCCTGAAGAAAGTTATGCTTCGGATGTGAAGGGAATCGATGATGCGATCAATGGCACCGATAAATTTGAAATGGTATTTGATAATATTTCCACTTACCCGGATGCGCTTTATATCATGCTTAAAAGTAAGCAGCAGCCGAATTACAAATCCAGTATTCTGGTGAAGACCAAAGATGCTTATATCGATAGTTTATTGAATTTCCCTTCGTTGTTTAAAGATGACAAATTAAACTTTAAATGGAGAATAGAAGATAATGCTTCTATTTATGTACCTGTTGCAGATACAATAACTTCGGCTAAAGGGCTAAATAAATAAGTATTGCCATTATCCAGGCATTCGCATCTGAAACGTTTTCTAAGCTTCTCCCCTTTTTTGAATCTGCGGCCGTCTTTAATAGTAAATATGGTATGCTGGGGGAGTTCTTCTAATCGGGAGTGGTCAAGTGTACCGTCATACTTTTTAAGGGCTCTGGAGAGGCTTAAGTCGGTACAGCTGGATGCGGAAGGGTTTGTTAAATAGGTACTAATGGCTTTTTGCAGGTCTTCAGGGAAAACTTGCTGCTCCAGAAAGGGCGTCATCATTCTTTTAAAGTTGTGTTTCCATTCCCCACCGTGCGGCTTGACCTTATTTTTATGATCATTCCAGGTTAACAGGTGTGCAAATTCATGCACTGTAGTCACCAGGAAGGCATACCGGTTCAGGTTATTATTGACAGAGATTTTATGTCCCAGTTCTTTAAAAGGGTGTCTGTAGTCACCGAGTTTGGTCGCCCTGCTTTTAGAGATCTTAAATTCGCATTGAAAGTAGTCGATCCATTTAGCAATCACGGGAGCTGCTTCAGGGGGCATATACTGTGCTAAAACATCAACTTTTTCCACAGCCCTAAGATAAAGAATTTACTTCAAAAACTGATAAGCGATTAAACTGGCTACATAGGCCATAGCGGTCATATATACGGTTTGGATCAACGGCCATTTCCACGATTTCGTTTCGCGGTAAACAACTGCGACAGTACTCATACATTGCATGGCGAAAGCGTAAAACAGCATCAGGGCAAATCCGGTGGCAAAGGTAAAGACTGGCAACCCGGTTTCCGGATTTCTCGCCTCTCTCATTTTATCCCGTATAGTACCTGGGTTTTCTTCTCCGTTATCAACACTATAAATCGTAGCCATCGTGCCTACAAAGGCTTCGCGGGCAGCGAATGAGGTAATCAGTGCAATACCAATCTTCCAGTCAAATCCCAAAGGTTTAATAACTGGTTCAATACTTCTGCCCAGAATCCCTGCGTAAGAGTTTTCCAGCTTTTCAGCTGATTTATCTCTTTCGAGCGTACTGATCTGTACACTGTCTTTTTGCATTTCTATTTTAGCGTATTTCGTTTCTATCTGCTCGAATTTCTCTGAGGGGCCGTAGGTTGCCATCACCCATAAGACTATAGATATTGCAATAATCACCTTACCTGCTTCAAATACGAAGGTTTTAGATTTTTCATACATGGTGAACAGGACGTTACTCCATCTTGGCATTCTGTAAACAGGCAGCTCCATAATAAAGTAAGATTTTTCTGTTGCCTTAATCATAAATTTCATCACGAAAGCTACGGTAACCGCAGCAATGATGCTGATCAGGTACATGCCCATCAGGGCCAGTGCCTGCATACTGATAAAGCCAAGTAGTTTGGTGTCAGGAATAATCAGGGAGATAAGTAAGGTATAAACCGGAAGCCTTGCTGAGCAGCTGACTAAGGGGGAAACCATAATAGTAATGATCCTGTCTTTCCAGTTTTCAATATTCCGTGCACTCATAATAGAGGGAACGGCACAGGCGAAACTACCGATCATCGGTACGACTGACTTCCCGCTCATTCCAAACTTTCGCATGATCTTATCCATCATAAAGGTTACCCTGGCCATATAGCCGGTATCTTCCAGGATGGAAATCAGTGCAAACAGAATGGCAATCTGAGGGATAAATACAATAATCCCGCCTAGTCCGGCAACTACCCCGTCTAAAAGAAGGTTGGTTAATACTCCGTCGGGAAGGTATTCGTGTCCTGTTTTCGCAATCCAGCCAAAGGCACCTTCAATGAGGCTCATTGGATAGGCAGACCATGAAAAGATCGCATTAAAAATAAAGAACAGGATAAACAGGAAGATGAAGAATCCCCAGAAACGGTTGGTCAGAACCGAGTCTATTTTATCACTGAATGCAAATTTTTTGGAGGCGCCGGTATCTTCGATAACGCCGGATAATATGGTACTTAAGTATCTGTAACGGGCAATGGTTTCTGCTGCCTGTAGTTTGGAGGATTCGAATTCGTGTGCTTTTTTAATTTGCTCGAATTGCGAATGTTGCTGAGCGGTATAGATTTCAAGATGCTCGTGCTGATGCAGAATTTGCAGTGCAAAGTAGTCGTTATCGGTATCAAGGAGGGTTTTGCTTTCATTAATAGCGGCTGGAGCCAGTACATTAACGTCAGTTCCGTCTACTTGTGTAGGGATAGCAGTGGTATTGGCAATAGCTTGTTTTAGTGCGTCAAGGCCTGTTTTACTTCTGGCAGAGATGGCAACAACCTGGATGCCGAGGCGTGAAGAGAGTTCATCAATATTGACATTGATGCCTTCTTTGGTAGCCATGTCAGTCATATTCAGTGCGAGTACGACTGGAATACGTAAGTCTGCTACTTGTGAGTAAAGGAGCAGGTTCCTGCGCAGGTTAGTTGCGTCGGCGACCAATACAATGAGGTCTGGATGGCTTGAGTTTTTTTTATCGGCTAATACTTGAAATACGATACTTTCGTCTCTGCTTTTTGGATATAAGCTGTAGGTTCCTGGCAGATCGATTATTTCGGCCTGTTGTGTGGCGGAGAGTTTGCAGAAACCAGTTTTCTTATCAACAGTGATACCGGGGAAGTTACCGATCTTCTGGTTCAATCCGGTTAGTAAGTTAAATAGTGTTGATTTTCCTGTATTCGGATTACCAACTAACGCAATTTTCAGTGTAGTAGCCAAGATAGATCTAAGAAATTATAATAACAGAAGCTTCGTTTTTACGTAAACATAATTGGTATCCGGCAACGCGTATTGCCATGGGGTCACCTAGTGGTGCAAAACGTTCAACTTCCACAACTTCTCCAGGCAAACAGCCCATTTCCATTAGTTTTACTGACATTTCTAAATCTGTAAAGGCTACAATAGTGCCACGTTCTCCTGGATTTAACTGCGAAAGTTTCATATATTTAATTAGCCCGCAATGTACCCTTTATCAATAATAAATCCAAATAAAGACCCTCGTTGTGACACCATTAATACATAAAAACAAAGGATACTTATGTTCGGGCGACATTGCCGTCGCCTGAAGGGGCTCGGAACGAATGCCCTCACATTAAGTATCTTTGTTTTTATCCAATCCACAATGGAGAAGTGTTTTATACGAGTGGATTTATTTGGAATTTAATTATGGATGGCGGTTAACGCCTTTGTCGGCGCTTTACTTGTTGACGCGTTAAGGATTGTTATTTGATGATGCTTTAAGGATTGCTTGTTTGTTGGCGCCCTAAGGATTGTTATTGTCAGAAACCTTAGGTATTTATTGGATGACGCGCTAAGAATTGTTATTTGTTAGTAGTCTTAGGTGTTTATTGAAGAAACGCTAAGGATTGTTATTTGTTAATAGCCTCAAGTGCTTATTGGGAGCCCCTTAAGATTGTTATTTGTTAATAACCTCAGGTGCTTGTTTATTGACACCTGAGGTTATTATTTGTTTAATATTTATTCAGTATTAGAAGTTGTATTTAACACTGATTCTTCCGTTTCTAGGTACTTCATAAATGTAAGTGTAATAAGAAACTGATGTCGCTGTTTCTTTTGCTAGTTTAGTATAAGAACCTTGAGTGAATAGTTTTTTATCCAACAAGTTACTTACTAAACCTGTGATGGAGAATTTACCTTTTACGTAAGATATACCTGCATCGAAACGGATATAATCTGCAAATGGGGTTTGAGTAGGTCCTGATCCTGCGTAACGGTTTAATAGCATTTGGTAACCACCTGAGAATCCAATTCCGTCAAATATCGAGTTTGCATTTCTGTATCGGTATGATAACCATCCGTTAGTAATGTGCTTAGCTGTATTCGCCAGGTAAGTTCCAGTAGCATTTCTTGCCGGATCTTTGTTCTCATCTCTGGTTACTTTTGGATCTGTGTAAGCATAGTTCAGGGTTAAGTTTAAGCCTTCTGCTACTTCTCCTACTAAGTCAAATTCAATACCTTTAGATTGAACTTCACCTAATTGTACCATGAAGTTATTTGGATCTCCAAGAGGGTATGCCGGGTCAGGAGTTAAGACATTTTTCTTTGTGATTTTATACATAGAGAATGTGGAGTTCCATTTTCCGCCAAACCAGTCTTTTTTCAATCCAAATTCAATATTATTACCTGTTACGGGTTTAAAGACGTCTCCGGTTGCTGATCTCGAAGCTTGAGATTGAGGGATAAAGCTTTGGTCGTATAAGGTATAAGCAGAGAAATCTTTAGTGATGGAATAACTTAAGCCCACTCTCGGGGTAAAGGCATTGTCTGACATTTGTGTCGCATTGGTTTTACCAACTGTTTCTGCATGGGTAAAACGGCCTGCTAATGTCAAACGCAATTTCTCATCCAGGAAACGCAATTCATCTTGTAAATAGGCTCCGGTATAAGTTGAATTGGTTGCATAAGTATTTGCACCCGATCTTACCTGAATACTTCTTGACCTGTCAAATAATGGAATGTTAGCAGTTGGAATCCCATAAACAGGATTGTAAATATTAAAAGTAGCATTACCAGCCAACTGAAGATCTGGTTGTGAAACACTCGAAAAGTCACCCCAGGTTTTTAAGTTACCCATATCAATACCACCTAAAACTGTGTGTACAACTTCACCTGTTTTGAACTGGCCTTGTAAGCTTAACTGGATATTTTTATTGATTGCTAATTCTTCACTGATGCTTAAGCCTCTTCTCATATCACCGTTAGCAGCGATCGTAGATGGCCATGGTGTACCTCCTAATAAGGAGTAATTCAGGTAGGCTGCCTGTGCGTTAAATGTCCAGTCTTTATTGAATTTATGATTTAAATAAAGGGTAACGTTATGGTCATTCAGCTTATTCGGATCTAATGAAGGATCTCCAACAAAGAAGCCAGGATCGGTATCACCAAATCCTTTCGGAGAGAATCCGTAGTTACCCAATGCTAATGCCTCTACATGCTGGTGTGTATATTCAGCAGTAACTTTGGTATTGCTATCAATCTGATAGCTGATTACAGGTGCAATTACATACTTATCATTGTAGTTGAACTTATTGAAACTGCCTTTAGTTTGCGCAGCTACGTTTAAGCGAAACAACAATTTACCATCAGCAGAAAGCTTGGTATCCAAATCTACCGCAGCACGTGCAAGGTTATATCCACCAGCACTCAGGCTAACAGAACTTTGATTCGTACCCGTAGGTTTTTTAGTAACGATATTGTAAAGACCACCCGGCTCACCATTTGCCATCATAAAACCGGCAGGGCCCTTCACGAATTCAATCCGGTCAATTGTAGCTGCATCATCTGCAAGCGGGCCCCATGGGGTTTTTAAATTCATCCCATTACGGAATCCCGGAATAGAGAAACCACGCATATAAATGTTTGCATACTGCGCATCCCAGTGGCCAACCCTTACGGCACCACTTACGTTTCTGGTTACACCGTCAACAATATCAAAAGCCATTTGGTCTGCCATCAGCTGACTGGTAACAACTTTAATATTTTGAGGTAACTCTAATAACTTTGTTTGTAAACGTAAAGAAGAAGAGACCTTTTCTACTTTATATTTTTTATTGGTAGAAATCTGAACATCCTTCAACTGTGACTTGTTCTCATTCAAAGAGAAGTCAGCGATTACAGTTTCCTTAGTCACTGTAATTTGTTTTTCTTTAGGATATAGGCCAATAGCAGAAACAACAAGCGTATATTGCCCTGCTGGTACTTTCCTGATTGAATAAGAACCATTCTCTTCAGTAATTGCACCAAAAGTAGTACCCTTTAATTTTACAGTTACCCCATCGGCCACAGTTCCATCCGAAGTAGTGATTCTACCTTTGATGTTTCCAGTATGCTGCGCGTAAAGGCTAGTACTTAAAAATAAGATGAAAATTAATGAAAGTAATTGTTTTACCATAATTATTTAGATTGATTATATATAATTTTGGCGCAAAGTAAGTGCAATTTTACCAAGTATTCAAAATTATTTTAAATCAGTCTAAATAATAGCTTTTAGCGCAGAATATTGTCAGTTCATTAAATAAATTGTTTTAGCTGAACACTTACGTAGTAAATCCCCAATTATAATCCTGCAAATAGCGCTATCACACGTCAATAAATTATTAAAAAAGTATCACCTATCAATTATTATCTATCGTAGCAATCCTGCAAGCAGTCAACCCTATTTACCCATCCAATAAACCAACATCTGTGAAGCAATCCATTAAATCCCCATTAAGGATTGGAATTAAAAAAAACAAACCTGCTAATGTGAGGACATTCATTTCTAATGTCGGCCGAACATAGCAGGGTTGTTTTTTTTATATTACATATCCCCACCTCTTCTTCCACCACCCCCACCAAAACCACCACTGCGACCACCACCACCCATACCCGGCATTGGCACATCATTCTGCATAGTCTTGCCACCCATTCTGCTTAAAGAATAAGTAAACGAGAACATATAATATCTTTTCAACACATTATACCTTAAATCTGTAATCGTGTTATTACTTGAAGTTCTTGAAATCCCCTGATTCTGATTCAGCGCATCATTCACAGCAACCTTAAACGTTCCCCTGTTCTTGAAAAACTGTTTACTGATATACCCATTCATGATCGTGAAGTTTGTATTGTACTCCGGCCCTCTTCCCGTATTCTGGAAATAATCCACATTTACAGCAAGACGGATATTTCCAGGGAACATATAACTCACATCAATGGCCGGATTCAGGGTATAATAAGTAGTATTTGCCGCTGACTGAGCAGAATAAGTAGCACGGTTAATTGACCCTGCCACACTTGCAGTCAGATCCAGTTTATCCATAGAAGAAACTAACCTGTATTTATTGGTGATCGAAAGATCATTCGTCACATTTTGCAGAGAATTCGTGAAATTGACCCCTCTGGCATAAGTACCACCTAAATCTATATTCAAATTCAGTTTATTCTCCTTGATAATAGGCAAACCCAGTGAAGAACCTAAAGTACCCTGATAAACCCCATTCACATTTACAGGAACAACCGCAAGCTTTCCAAAATTAGGATCATTTGGCGCATCAATTAACCTGCTATCATTTCCAAAAGCATTAAAAGTCTGGCTGATGTTTGCAAAGATGAACAATGAACGAAACTTCGCGAAGTCGAAATTATTATACAACACAGTCAGATTATTCGTGAAAGAAGGTTTCAAGCCAGGATTACCAATCGGAATACTCTGCGCATTGGTATTGTCAGGAATAGGCTGAATCTGATTAATTGAAGGCTGTTGCGTATTTCCACGGTACCTGATCACTAACCTTTTGCTCTTGCTGAATTTATAACGCAACTGTGCTGTAGGAACGATATTATAAAAATTCTGAGTGATCACATTACCAGTTGTCAGGTTGTCATTTCTTCTGTCCGTATTCTGTACGCCGACCCCTATATTCCAATTTAACTTCTCCGTATTCTTATTCAAACTTGCCCCAACCGCATTCGTCAGCGTCTTATTTTCATAAGTATTGGTATAAGTCAGATCAGGTATATCATACTGAGAAGTTATCGGGTTAAAGTTATAATTGAAACGCTCACTATTGTTAAAACTATAAGTATTCTGATAGTTCAGCTCCAGGTTCAGCGTTTTGGAAATTGGCTCTGTATAAACCAATCTTGAAGTATTCGAAATGGAATGCGAATTCTGGTTGTTCAGCTGGTTAATTACCGAATTGCTTACCGAATCACCTTGCGTAGTTACATTGCTAATATCATTATAGATTTTAGAATCATTATCATTGATACTTGTATTGATATTTAAAGATAAAGTACGTCCCTTTTTAGCAAATTTCTTCCTTAAGAGAATATTATTGCCGATTACCGGCGAAGTAGAATTGGTATTATACCCCTGTGTACCCACCGTCTGATACTTATCATAAGTATTCACATAATTGGTATTCTGAGCCAACCCCGTTTCCGTATAAGAAATATTTGGCTGTACACGAATAGACATCGTTGAGTCAATCTTAGTATCAATTAAGAAGTTGAAACGGTGATTTTTACTCTCCGTATTGCTTGTCAGATCCTGATTAAAAAGAGTTCTGCTATCGCCCAACAAGTTTTCCCTCAAACTGGTCTGCTCATTGAACAAAGAAGTCTTATTGAAGAAATAACTAGCGGTAATTTTAGTCTGGTCTGTATAAACATCGGCAAAGTTAATACCGAAAGCATTGGTATTGGTAATCCCTTGCGGTGGAGCACCTGATGCCGCACTAAAACGGCCACCGCCACCACCACCGCCGCCGCCGCCACCATTACCCAGGCCGCCACCGCCACCAAAGTTCTGTTTGTTGACATTGTTAAACTGACCGATCACAGAAAACTGTTGCTCCTTATTAAACTTATTGACATTCAGATTCACATCATAACGGTCATCTGTACCGTAACCAACACTTGAATTTCCGAAATAACCATTCTTCTTATCTTTCTTGGTCGTGATATTAATAATCTTTTCCCTGTTCCCATCATCCACACCAGTAAACTGGGCCTGATCCGAAAGCAAATCAATCACCTGGATCTTATCAATCATATCAGCCGGTAAATTCTTTGTAGCCAACAAAGGATCATTTCCGAAGAAATCTTTACCATCCACACGAACACGTGTTACCGTTTCTCCCTGAGCCTTTATAGACCCATCCTTAGCCACATCAACACCAGGCAGTTTCTTCAGTACATCTTCTACTACAGCATTTTCTCTTACCTTATAAGCACCAGCACTGTACTCTACTGTATCAGTTTTAACCACTACCGGAGTAACTACTCCTTTAATCACTACTGTATTTAAATTCAGCCCGGTATTCTCCATCGCCAGCGTGCCTAAATTGATTGATGGCGTTGCAGCAGATACCGTAAATTCTTTATTGACATTATTTAAACCGAGATAGGCCACTGTAAGCCTGTAAAGCCCCGGAGCAAGTCCTTTGAGTGCAAAAGAGCCATCGGCTTCTGTATTGATCACACCCGCAACACTTGAATCTTTAAGACTTTTGACTGCTACCGAAGCATAGTCTACGGGTAAACGGTCTTTTGCATTAACGACCTTTCCGCTAACGGAGCCGTTTTTTAACTGGGCATACGAAGAAAAACTGATCAGGAGGAATGCAATCAGCAGGAGATTTTTTGTAAAAGTCATCATGGGAGAAGCTAGATATTTTCAATTATATCCTTGTCTGACTCTAAGAAAGGTAAATGGTTTGTTTTTAGCTGTTAAAATATGGGTAACATTTTAAATACACCCGTTTATTCAGCTTAAGAGGCTGATAAAATGTTTTAACAAAGGAGAGAACAACTAAGAATTTAGCTTGTTTTTCTGCGCTGCAGGCACTGAATAGCTCACTTTCGGGCAATGGCAACCCGGTTTAAAAATACGACAGCTGCTCAACAGCCCTATCGCTAACAAAAACAAAATACTAGCTTTCCTTTTCATAGTTAGATTTATTTAAACACACATAAGCAAATATAGCCATAAATACACCGATCATGTCACAACCCAGATCCCACCACTCCGCAGAACGGTAAGTGAAGAACTGATATTGGATCAGCTCAATAAAACCACCTAAAGCAAAAGTGAGCATCAGGATCTTAAAGATAGTTAAGATTCCGAAATTATCTCTGCGCTGACCTTTTGTTTCACCGTAAAACAGTAAAATAGTAAGGACATAAAAAAAACCCAGATGTACTATCTTGTCAAACCCTGTAAAGAAAAAGCCTGATTCACCAACGGAATCAGGCATTTTCATGGTACAAAGAATCAAGATAAACACTGTCCAGATAAGAGCTAAGCGTTGATGCAAGAGTACTTTGAATTTATTCATTTATTAAGCACCAACTAAAGCCTGGTATGCAGCAGCATCCAATAATTCAGCTACCTGTGCAGCATCACTTAAGGTTACTTTAACCATCCAGCCTTCTCCGTAAGGATCAGAATTCACTAATTCCGGGCTATCGTTCAATGCAGCATTAATTTCTAATACAGTAGCAGTAACCGGCATAAATAAGTCAGATACAGTTTTAACGGCTTCAACACTACCGAAAACATCATCCTTACTTACTTCCTCACCTACGGTATTGATATCGATATAAACGATATCACCTAATTCACGTTGTGCGAAATCAGTTATACCAATAAAGGCTTCATTACCTTCAACTCTAACCCATTCGTGGTCTTTAGTGTACTTTAGTTCTGATGGAAAATTCATTTTTTATTCGATTTGATTGCCCAAAGGTAATTAATATATACTTTATACAAAACGTTACTTTCATACAAAACGTTAGCGCTTGTTTAAATTTAGATGATAAGATTGTTTATAGCTTATCAGATGGATTTAAACATGCTCATACTTCTGCTAATTCAGTGTGATCCTCAAACTAAATCCAAAATTACTGAATGAAGTATTGAACGATTGTGAAGTATAAGGCTTGGTAATATTCGAATCATAGAAAACCTTAACGTTAAAACGCTGATTCAAGATGTAGTCAACGCTTGGCCGGTAAGTAATGTTTTTAGCACCCGAAGAGATTTCTGCCGTAGACACATCAGCCCTGTAAATCACAGTTTTGTTGTCCCTGATGGAAATGTCCAGCTTGAAGTCCATATTGTTATCCATTTTCAGTTGTTTGAACAAACCAAAAGGGAACCTGAATTTAGTGGTCCGGTAGCCTAAACCAAATACCATATTATTCTCTGATAATTGGGCCAGCTGACTATTCGCTAAACTCAAACCTAACAAGCGTGTTCTGCCCAGCTCGAAATTAGCAGTCAGGTTATTTTTTAAACGTGTATCAATTCCAATCAGCGGTGCAAACTGTTCCGCAATCGTCACCTGTGAATATTGATAGAAAGGAAGGAAGTTCTGGTTATCATCTCTGCTGCTTACATACCCGTCAGTTTCCTGATAACGGGCCAGCGTGTTAAATCCATTCACACTATAAATAGAGCGGTAAGAATGCCTTAAATCAATCGACTTAAAGTAATCACCCAAAAAGTCCCATCTGGTTAATCCACCGTAATTGATCCGCCAGTTTGGCAAAGGTATTTTAGGGAAAGAATTCAAACTTACTTTAGAAGCGTCCTTTCCAGTATAGGCAGCCATAAATGCAGCAATCAATACGTCTTGTGAGTTTTTATCATAACCATCAGCAAAGCCACCGGAGATACCGCGGGAATTGGTATTGATCCCACCTAAACGTCCGGAAATAACCGATCTGTTGGCCATAAACTGATTGAACAGCTTTGAAACAGTACTTCCCGGATTTTCAGAAAATGCAGTTCCCAGCGAAATAAATGAAATGCTGTAATCACCAGTGGTAGATGGACTCAGGTTACGGAAAGCCTGGCTCGTATTGTCATATCTGAAATTACTAGAGTAATTCATTGTCCTGTTTTTATTGGCTGTCAGCGTAATCCTGAAATCACGGAAAGGCTCAATCACACTCGTAATACTCAAATCTTCTCTCATCGTATTGATGTACAATTGGGTCTGAAGTGTATCGTGTGTAAGCCAGTTGTTTCTCATCGCCATATCCCTGATATCACGCTGACTACCGAATACGAATCCCCATCCCGGTGCTCCGGAGAACTTATCAATTCCAAAGTAATCTGTAGTTGGCGTATAACCAGGCAGGAATATCCCCTTAGTCTGCGTATAAGCCGCATTTATATTCTTAATACTGGTCAGCAAACCTAAAAGGACCCCAGGACCACCATCATTATTCTTCGCTCTCTTTAACAAACCGAACTTATTGTATAAACTCGTGAAGTTAAAGGTTGGATTAAGCTGAATGGTCCTTGCATTCTGAATAGTATTCCCAAGGTTGATCAGCGGATCTCTCAAAGTAGAAAGCGGCTCTGTATTCCAGGTGAAGTTGGTACCATACCTGGTTGCTACATTAATCCAGTCCAGGCCAGGAATCTTGTTGATCGGCAAAGCATAGGTAATATTCATGTTGTGGCTGTAGTCTGTGGTACGGCCAAGTCTAAGCATGTTCTGCCATACGGTATCACGTTTCAAGCCATTGATCCTGCCTTCTGGTTCGTCAATGATGGAATAATTTGTCGCATCAAAATCCAATGTCAGAGATTTAGTCAGGTTCCATGAAATCGCATATACCCGGGTGATCAGGAAATTCTTATTGAAAGTAGTATTAATTGGTATAGAGTTCCCCGGATCATTGTTTCTCAAGCTATTCTCAGAATAATAGCGGTTCACATCAATCCTGAAATTGATCGCTGTTGGCAGCGGACTAATGTTAATATCTTTTAAAATTGACAGCAAGTTTGACTTAATCAGTTTATCAAATGGCCTGTAGTTCTTTGACTGTCCTGAGTAATTATAAGCAAGAGAACCGAAATAGGTTTTCTGTATCGAACTTTGATTGATAAAATCGTGGTGCAGGATTTTAGTAAAAGAATAGGTCCCACTAAAATTTTCTATGTCCCAAAGCTTAGGTGCTTTGTTTAAATCTGTCCGTTCTTTGTGGACATTTGTAAAGTTAATACTGTTACGTGTGGTATAATCCTGTGAATAATCCAGGATAATTTTTCGCTCTTCTGCAGATGCTCCTTTTAAGGAAGTCTTCAATTCAATATCCGGCATTTTCGGATCATACTGAGGTGTACTCACCTGCTTAGAGTAACTGATATAAGTTGGGATCTTGATCCCCGATTTCTTTGGGAAAAACTTACCCAATTCCATACTGGATGAAATATCAAACGAGGCATTGTCAGACCTGTTCCGCTCACTCACCCTTTTGTCAATTGAACCAAAACCAATAGTTGACTTACTTCCCGAAACATTGACTTCTGCAAAATCAGCCAGTTGTGCATTCATTCTCGCTGCTGCTGCCCATCCACCGCGTTCATCAAATTCAGTTAACCTGAGCTCATTGAACCAGATTTGTCCGCTTTTTTCCAGCCCATCATCCGCACGCGGATTCGACGCCAGCTTTAATGGGTTCTTCACCCCAAGCATATAAACCTTAACCTGACCCATGTCTGGTTGTCCTTTAATGGTTACCGTTTTACCATCCACCATATAAGAGAAGGGTTTGGTAATATCCCACATTGCCCCATTAGCCATCGTTGCCCGGTTACGTGCCAGTTTAATATCCTGGAACAACGATAATTCAATATCAAGCTTATTCGCATCAGGCCAGATCTTATAAGGATCGCTTGTATTTGGCTGCGTAACGGTTAATGGTTGTGAATATTCATAATAATTGTCCTGATTATCTGTTCCAATCCTGATAAATGCATTCAGGTCTCCATTGTTAATAACTGTATTTCCTAAAGCTTCCAGATGGACAAACATTTCCAGTCTTTTGTAAGACCTGAAATCATTCAGTGCAGTCTTGAAAGTTGCACGGCCATATCCATCACGCAGGTTCCTTACAATAAAAGAGAGTGATTGTTCGTTTAGCCTGGTATTGGTCCTATAGTTATTGAAATCAAGTTCTCTTTGAATCCCAGGTGGTACTACATAAGGAATAGGTGTACGTTTTCCATTCTCCTCAATGTTTACTGTACTCACTTCAATTGTTGAATTATCGGGCGTAACCGTATTGTTCAATCCGGGGTCAGTAATTAACTGTGTCCCGATATTCAAATCATTATATTTTCTCCAGTCTCCTCTTACCAATTGAATTTTAGCGAACCTTAAGATTGTTGTATCTGTAAAGTTTGTCAGGAACATCCTGAAGAACCTGATCGATTTAAAATCCTGAATGTTCCCTACTTTTTGCTGATAATCGGCCAGAGGGATACGAATCTGATACCAGGTAACCGGCTGCGTTTGCCCATTAGCCAATTTGACTTGTGAAGTCACGGCATCTGTTACATAGTTCTTTCCAACTTCCAGATCCCCTTTACGCATCGACACCTTATATTGGAAATACTCATCCGACTGGGTCATGTTATTATCCCTGTTTACATCCTCCCCATCCGGTAAAGAAGTAGAGGCAGAATTGTCAATTCCTAAATCTTCTAATGACTGCTGAGAAGTTTTCGAGTTCCCGTCTGTTCCATTGTATTTTTCGTAACGCTTCAAGATCCCTGCATTTTCCTGATCTAACTGCGGCCCTCTGAAGTAAGTGTAGTTATCTGAACTCGGGTCGCCCTGAAGTTCACTGGCTGCTGAAGGACTTAATTGCGGAACGATCTGACTTAAAACAGGGGCAAACTTGGTTTTCTCATCGTTATCCCCTAATCCATCCAATCCAACATCCTGTGCTTTACGTGCAGCAGGATCATTGTCAAATGCCTGAACTACCGGTTGTAATTTAGGTACTCTTCCCCAGTTCGTTTCATCGAACTTAGCCGGATCCCCATCAGGAGGTAATCCATTCTCCAATGACTTTCTACCATCTTTCAGAATATCTTCAGAGATATTACCAATGTTAAAATATAAATCTCCACCAGCAGAATTAGTGTTATAAATATTCGGGTCCATCACCCAAAGCTCTATATATTCAATATTTAGTGCCTGGAAATCATTGGTCTCAATCTTTCTGAACATTCCGCCCCAACGTGATTTAGGATTCATCAGATCGCCATTACTGTTGAAACCACTCGGTGAATAATTGTAAGGTCCACGCTTATTAGGATAAAAGGCCACATTCAGTGTTGGCAAAGAAACTGCTTGTCCGGTTGGAGTTTCCTTAAAAGGAAAAACCTCCTGTTCAATAATTTCCCTCACATAGTGATTAGACAACTCTGTTTTGTTGTTCCTTAAGTTTGCAGGAATATTAGAGGCAGTCCTGTTGTAAAATGTTGGGTCAATATTATAGAAAGCAAGTCTGGCTCTATTGTATCCATAAGCCAGGTCATTTGTTAATCCTGCTTCCTGGAAAAGTTGCGGCGTACCAGAAATCTGCCATGCAATCGCACTTTTTAAATCAATAACTGACCGTGAAGCTTCAAAATCATCCAGGTAACTTGTTCCGCCTTTATCCCCTAAACTATTGATTGCTTTTGGGTGTCCCGGCACCAGCTGAGCGAATTCACCAGAAAAAGAAAACTTTGAAAGTGCTTTCGTAGAAATAAAAGGCAGCTTGTCTACCATTTTTGTTAAGAACCTGGAAGACGTACTATAATTCAAATCCATTCCCCAGATCGTATTTGAGATTGGCTCTTCTCCAATGTTGACTTTTGGTGTAAGCGGCTTCTCCGAAAGGTTCATGTAAGTTGCTCCTAAATTCAGTTTATTATTCACCCTATAGTCCAGCCTGGTACCAAACAATGAACGCTGTTGTAAGCCGAATAATTCATTGTTCTCGGTAGTAATCCTGATCGCCTGACCAGAAAGCAATACACCAGTATTAATGATGCTCACTCTTCCACCCTGGTAATCAACCGTAAAATCGACCCCTTCCTGTAATGGAATAGTACCAGAAAATACTTTTACAGATCCTTCCGGAACGTTGATAGAGTTCAGACTGAATTCTGAAGCTACCTGAGACTGATAGCCCCCTTTAATGATGTACCTGTTTTGTTTAGTGAAAAGCTGCTGTGCTACTACTTTCGTAGAATCGTACAGTGCCGTATAAGTATATTTGTCAATCAAATTCTGCTCCCCAGGGTTAAACTGAGCGGCCAGATCCCTGCCAAAAGGCTCTACTACCGGAAATATAATACGTCCGTTCAAAGGATCAATTGTGATATACCCTTTATTCATATTCGTGGCAAATGCGCCCAGGCCGTTGTTACTGCCTGTTCCGCCAGTTCCCCCAATATTACCTATAGGAGGAGGCATGGAAGAGTTAGCCGGGTTTGAAAAAGGTTTATCCTCAGCCAGAAAGTCAAACACCCCATCTGGCTTACGGTCATTTTGCTGATTTAACCTGTCCAGACCGGTTAAGTTAATCCATAATTTATTTGTTGTATTGACCCCCTCAGTCATCACTGGTCTTTCAATGCCACTATCATTATCTAAACGGAGGATATCCAATTTAAAGTTCTGCCGGCTAATCTGATAACCACCAATAGAATAGATGTTTTTCATCATCAGCTTCCATGTTGGAAGATTGGTTTTAGTGGTTTCGTTCTTAAGTAACTTGGCGAATAATACTTTTGGTGTACCCGGATCAAAGGGTACATCTGTAGAAAACTCACCGACCTGGTATTCTACCCCATTGTAGGTATAACGGAAAACTACAGCCAGTACCTCATCCGAGTTCAAGGCATTGTTCAAAGAGATATAACCCAATTGAGAGTGGAAAGTATATTCTCTTTCCGCAAGCTTACGCGCGTAAGTTAGCTTGGCATAGTTATCTGTTCCTTGATTCGCCTGGAAATAAGAAATGACATCATTCGAATTCGTGAACCTTGCACCCGGAGGCAATTTAGACAAGATATCATTGGATTGCCTGATGCCCTGAAGCGCGAACCCTGATGGCGCCAGTGAAAAAGCCGATCCACCGGTGAACCCTGCATTATAAGGTTGATTCTCCCCAAGATCGATCAGACCTAAAACGTCCCTTGAATCTTGTGTATTACCTGTTTTATTGGTAATCCAAACCTCAACTTTAGTAATATTTACACCCGATAACAGGTTAGGTGCATTGGCCATCGCCTTATTGTAATTGTCCCTGAAGAATTTTGCCAGGAAATAATGTTTGTTGGCCTCATAGGTATCACCAGTTATCCGGAAATCATTGCGCTGTGCTCCATTACTGATTTGCAGTTCTCTGGACTGTGATTTTTGCTGTGTAAACACAGTAGTTACATTTAGTTTACCGAATTGCAATTGGGTCTTGATCCCGAATAGCGCTTGTGTACCTGTAATCAGCGATGTACTTAAAGGTAAACTTACGTTACCTGCTTCTATTTTTTTGATGATATCATCTTCTCCGCCTGTATAATCCAGCTTAATCTGATTTTCAAAATCAAATTGTGCTTCGGTATTATAGTTCATGTTCAGCTTCAGCTTGGTCCCGATATTACCGACCAGATCCATCTGGATGCGCTGGTTGAAATCGAAATTGCTTTGTACCCTTTGCTGCTCATTGAACAGCGGGTTTTCATTCTTGTTTACACGCCCTAAAAAGGTAAGCTCGGCTTCCCCCCTGGGTTGGATACTAATTTGATTACCGCCAAATATTTTCCCGAATGCCTGATTATTCACTGTCAGGCTCGGAATAACACCTGTCTTTCTGATTTCATCTGCTTCTGCATTGGAAATTACGCGCCAGTTATCTCTTTTCATTTCAGAATTGACCAGGCGCTGGTATTCTTCTATAGTCAGATATTGAGGAGGGCCAAAAAATCTTCCCCCTATCCTTTCTCTGATGATATAACGTTTATTAGCCGCATCAAATTCTACCTCTCTTTTGATATTATCTGGCTGCGGTGTAAATGAATTAAATGGCTGACGGATACCCAGACGCTGTTTTTCTTTCAGCCCAAAGTTATTCCTGGTGGTGTCCTGATAACGGCCCTCCTGGTTTACTTGCGAGAAAGCTTGTTGTCCCCAAAAGGAAAAAATCAATAAAATGATTAAAGTAAAAGTGTTTCTCAAAGGCTGGAAGTTTATTGTAGGTATTCTTTATTATAAGTTCTTTAAAGCTATTTTAATCATCTGTTCAACAGTTAAATCCAGTCCGCCATTCTTGATTGCATTATCTATCGCTTTCTCCGCAGGCGCTTTTGCAAATCCAAGCATCGTTAATGCTGATAATGCCTCTTCTCTGACCGTATGATTTAAAGGAGCGGCAATTAACGACCCGGTACCTTCTTTTTTCAATTTATCCTGCAGCTCTAAAACTATCCGCTGTGCACCTTTCGCACCAATACCTTTGATACGTTGTATCAAAGGTAAATCAGCGTTGACTATAGCAGTTTGAATTTCGGCCGGCGTAATAGAAGAGAGCATCATACGCCCGGTATTCGGCCCGATACCAGATACTGAAATCAGGTGTAAAAATAACCGGCGTTCTCCTTCATCTATAAATCCGTATAAAGTATGTGCATCTTCTTTAACATGCAGCCATAAATAGATTTTACAGCGCTCGGCAGTCCCTAAACTGCTATAGGTATTCAATGATATATTGATGTGATATCCAATACCACCCGCCTCTACCACAATATAAGCAGGACATTTAAACGTTAACCTGCCATCAATATAATCAAACATAATATTTTATACTTTATTTCGTTTTCTTTAGTAACCCTGTTCTTTTAGGCTTTTCGCCTGCTTGTTTTCCCTGTACATCCAATACTGCGATCGTGACCATATTCACAATTTCGCGTACAGAACTTCCTAACTGTACAATATGTACAGGCTTTTTTAATCCTAATAATATTGGGCCTACAGCCTCTGTTTCACCTAATTCCTGCAACAATTTATAAGCAATATTTCCCGACTCCAAGTTTGGGAAGATGAGCGTATTTGCCGGGCTTTCCGCTAATCTACTAAAAGGAAAGTTATCTTTTAACAAAGAATTGCTAATTGCAAAATTAGCCTGCATTTCTCCATCTACTAAAATCTCAGGATGCTTATCATGTAATATTTTTACCGCCTGTCTAACTTTTTGAGGAACTTCACCGTCATTAGAACCAAAGTTAGAATAAGAAAGTAAAGCAATTCTTGGCTGTATATTAAATTTAGCTACCGCACGCTCTAATAATAAGGTCAGATCGACCAGTTCTTGTACCGTCGGATCAACGTTGACTGTGGTGTCGCCAAAGAAAACAGGCCCTTTTTTGGTCATCATCATGTACATCCCTGCAACTCTGTTTACCCCTTCTGCCGTTCCTATAATCTGTAACGCCGGTTTAATGGTTGAAGCGTAATTTCTTGTCAGTCCGGAAATCATCGCATCTGCTTCTCCGAATTCTACCATCGAAGAACCAAAGTAGTTCCTGTTCCGCATTAATTTAGTGGCTTCAAAAAGCGTAACCCCTTTACGCTGTCTTTTCTGATAAAGTGATTCTGAATATTTGGCCATGCGCTCAGGATCCTGAAGAGGATCGATAATCAATACACCTTCCAAATCCAATGCGGTTTCTGCAATGATCTGCTGAATCACCTCTTTATTGCCTAGTAAAATCGGAATAGCGATGTTTTCATCTTTCACAATTTGCGCAGCCTTTAAGATTTTATAATTATCAGCTTCTGCAAAAACAACACGTTTAGGATCAGATTTAGCCTTATTGGTAATGGCACGCATAATCGCATCATCTCCGCCAATTCTTTGTTTTAATTCCTCTGCATAGGCATCCCAGTCTGTAATGATTTTACGGGCAATACCAGAATCAATCGCTGCTTTTGCGACTGCCATTGAAACATTGGTAATTAAACGGGAGTCCATTGGTTTTGGAATGATATAATCTTTACCAAATTTGATATTTCTTTCGTTGTAAGCCATATTAACGGCCTCAGGAACAGATTTTTTAGCCAGTTCAGCAATTGCACGTACTGCTGCAATTTTCATTGGCTCATTGATCCCTGTAGCCCTGACGTCTAATGCACCTCTGAATATATAAGGGAAACCCAATACATTGTTCACCTGGTTAGGATAATCGGAACGGCCGGTAGCCATAATTAAGTCCTTGCGGGAGCCGATAGCCAGTTCGTAAGCGATTTCCGGATTAGGGTTAGCCATGGCGAAAACAATCGGATTGCGTGCCATTGACTTTAACATTTCTACGGTTACACAGTCAGCAGACGATAAACCAATGAATACATCTGCATCTTTCAATGCTTCTGCCAATGTAGACAGGTTTCTTGCAGTTGCAAATTCAGCTTTTGTCGGATCAAGGTTTTCGCGTGTATTGCGGATTACGCCCGACCGGTCACACATCACCAGGTTTTCTTTTTTAGCCCCTAACGAAATATACAGCCGGCTGCAGGATATAGCAGCTGCACCCGCACCGTTAACGACAATCTTAATCTTTTCTATTTTTTTCTTTTGCAGTTCGCAGGCATTCAATAATGCAGCAGCAGAAATAATTGCTGTTCCATGCTGATCGTCGTGCATCACCGGAATATTCATGACCTCTTTGAGGCGGCGCTCAATTTCAAAACATTCTGGTGCTTTAATATCTTCCAGGTTAACACCCCCGAAAGTCGGCTCCAGCGCCTTCACAATCTTCACAAAATCGTCCACATTGGTTGTGTCGAGTTCCAGATCAAAAACATCAATATCTGCAAATATTTTAAACAGCAAGCCTTTACCTTCCATCACTGGTTTAGAGGCTTCCGGACCAATATTACCAAGTCCCAGAACGGCTGTCCCATTACTAATTACTGCGACCAGGTTACCTTTAGCAGTGTATTTGTAGACATCTTCAGTATTTTCAGCAATTCTTAAGCAAGGTTCGGCTACCCCTGGGGAATAAGCCAATGCTAAGTCTCTTTGTGAATTGGTCGGTTTGGTTGGAATGACTTCTATTTTGCCCGGCCTGCCTTGGGAATGGTAATCTAATGCATCTTGTTTCCTGTTAATTTTGCTCATACGTTTGATTTGGATAAAAGATTTAAAGTTACAATTCTTTTAATACGCACTAAAATAAAAACACATCGGTCTATATAAAATTTAACGCAGATTTAAAACTAGCCTACAGGCCATTTAAACCACTTAAATAGCAAAATTAAATAGGGTTAACAGTGACTTTTAGAAAAAATGCACAAAACGAATATGGAGAAATCTTTTAGTAAAAAGATATTTCAAGCAGGAATGAACAAAAAGAACAAGGCCGTTTTTACAGCCTGTCTGTTATCCTTGATCCGGATTTCCCCTTCGCTTTATAAGAAATGTATTTTTCGCCGGATTTGGCTTCAGTTTCACGGGCGCGACCTGATTTTTGAGAGACGATTAACCGTTGTCCGGGAACGATAGTACTTCCCTTCAAATTATTCCATACGCGTAAATCCTGGACTTCTACATTGTACTGATTAGCAATTGCAATTAAGTTCTGGCCGGCACCAACTTTATGATATCTGACCTGAGCACTGCGCTGACTAACTTCTTTGCGTTTTTTATGCAGCCTCCTGTCATCATTTGAGGCCATAATAACACGCGTACTGGTTTCTACTGTATGATTGTTAAGTACTTCATAAATTTCCGCAAAGTTCGCCAGGCTTACTTTGGGTATAATAATTCTTTTAGGCTCATCTTCCGACCCGTTAACGATTTTCTTCTTATACGAAGGATTCAAGGTACACAGATCACCTTCTTCCATCGCCAATGCTTCTGCCAGCTCTGTCAGCGAAACAAAACGGTTCACCTGGATCGTATCAGTTTTAATGGCAAATAATGATTTCTGCGCTTTAATCTGATGTTTATCCGGGCAGTTCATCACGTAAATCGCTGCAATAAAAGCGGGTACATAATTGCGTGTTTCTTGTGGCAAAAAGGGTCTGATTGCCCAGAAATCTCTTGAGTGTGCTTTTGCAATGGCCCTGTTTACATTGCCTGTTCCACAATTATAGGCAGCGATAGCCAGCAACCAGTCTCCTAAGTTCTTGTAGGCATCCTTAAAGTAAGCTGCCGCAGCATAACTCGCCTGAATGGGATCCTTACGCTCATCTACAAAATTATCCATGCCCAGTCCGTAATCTTTAGCTGTAGAGAACATAAACTGCCATAAACCGGTTGCGCCAACCCTGGAGATCGCATGAGAATTCATCGAAGATTCAATAATTGGCAAAAACTTAAGTTCCATAGGAACATCATAAGCTTTCAGTGCATTTTCAAAAATCGGGAAGTAATATTCAGAAAGGCCCAGCATCTTGCCCATCATGTCTTTTCTGGAGCTGTAGATGTCGATATAACGTTGTACTGATTCATTATATGGCAGTGGGATCTGCTTTTGAATAGAATCCAGCCGTTTTTTATAGGTGAAATTATAATTGTAAAACAGCGGGTTTTCTAAAACTTCGGGTACTGCAGTAGTATCACCAGTATAAGTAGTAGAAAGAAAGCTGATTGGAGAAATTGAATCCAGCTTGTTGATTTTTTGTTGTGCGCTGCTGTTGAAAGCTGCAAGGATAAATACACAAAATGAGAGGATAAGTACATTTCTTTTCATAGGCGGTCCTTGCAATTATGCAATTATAATCTTTGGTTTATGATTTAGGTGGAGCTTAAGTAAGTAAAACTTTTGGACAGGGAAAGTAACGCCCCTTCTTCAAAGTGTTTACCCATTAACTGAAGACTTAACGGTAAACCTAGCTTATTATTGCCCAGAGGGATAGCTATTGCCGGAACCCCTGTCAACGAAGCCAGTACTGTAAAAATATCAGCCATATACATCACTAGCGGATCTTGTATATTTTCGCCTATTTTAAATGGCGGTGTAGGTGCAACAGGTGTCAGGATCACATCAAAATCAACCAGCAAGGCTTCGATTTTATCTCTGATCAAACGTCTTACCTGTTGTGCTTTCTGATAGTAAGCATCGTAATATCCTGCACTCAGTACAAAGGTACCCAGCAAAATCCTCCGCTTCACTTCTTCCCCAAAACCTTCAGCTCTGGATTTCTTGTATAAGCTATTCAGATTTTCTGCCTGTAAATTACGGTGACCATAATGAACCCCATCATATCTGGACAGGTTAGAAGAAGCTTCTGCAGCTGTCAGGACATAATAAGCAGGAACGAGGTAATCCAGTAAGTCAAAAGATACATACTCGATGGTATGGCCCTCTGCTTTAAACTGAGCAATCGCTTGCAGGATGGCAGCTTTAATATCCGGATCAAGTGCTTCACTTTCCAGCGTTTCTTTCAGCACAGCGATCTTCTTTGGAGAAGTAGTCTCAAGTGCGGCCAGATAATCCGGAACGGGTAAGCGGGATACAGTGCTGTCATTTTCATCAGCACCGGCCAATACTTCTAAAAGTAAGGCGGCATCGCTGACAGAGGAAGTAATAGGCCCTACCTGATCAAAAGAAGAGGCATAAGCAATTACCCCATACCTGGAAATACGTCCATAGGTTGGTTTTAATCCATAGCAGCCACAAAATGCAGCAGGCTGACGAACTGAACCACCAGTATCCGTACCCAGCGCAGAAAGGCACATATCGGCTTGTACAGCTACGGCAGAACCTCCTGAAGAGCCACCGGCTACTCTTTCCGTATCTGCGGCATTCCGTACTGTGCCGTAATAAGATGTTTCATTAGAACCTCCCATAGCAAATTCATCACAGTTTGTTCTGCCGATGATAATTGCATCTTCCCGGATCAATCGTGTAACGACCGTAGAAGAATAAGGAGAAATAAATCCTTCAAGCATTTTTGAAGAAGCAGTCGTGATATGGTCTTTATACAGGATATTATCCTTTATGCCAATCACCATTCCTGCCAGCTTACCAGCAGTACCATTGTCTATTTTTTGCTGAACGCTGACTGCTTGCTTTTTCGCAGAATCGACAAACACCTCATTGAATACATTGAGGTGCTGTTGTGTTGCTATCTGCGAAAAATAATAGTCGAGTAAATCAGGGAGATCAAGCTTTTTTTGCGCAATAAGTGCTTGTATCTCTGATAGAGAGTTATACTTCTTCAATTATACTAAAGTCTATAAGGATTAAAAATTCAATTAAACCTATTGTGGTTTATGGGTACTGTTAGGATCAACATGCTCGTCTGCTCCTTCTTTACCGTCTTTGAATTCTTTAACGCCTTTACCAAGCCCACGCATCAGTTCAGGAATTTTCTTACCGCCAAAAAGCAGCAAAACAACTACCAAAATAATAATGATCTCTGGTGTACCCAGTGCTGCTAATATTGTTGTGTTTAACATGATTATTGAGTTAAATTTTGTTTTTTTCTATTGCTGATGGTACTTCCTCAGCAGGTGTTGCTGTGGCATGTACTGCTGCATGTGTTTCTGCAGCTGGTGTTACGTTTGCTGCTGTCACCGGCGTAACGTGTGGTTCTGCCGCTGGTTTTACGTGCGTTTCTGCCGCTGCCACTACAGGTGTTTCTGCAACGGTTTCTGTTGGCGCTGACGGATCAACATGAACTGCATTATTTGCATCATATGCAGCTGTACCAGTTGCCGGGTAAGCAGCATCTGTTGCTTTAATCTCATCATCGATATCCATCGCATTGATATTGCGGTGAATTTCGCGTTTCACTCCTTCAGAAGCATCTTTAAAATCCCTGATCCCTTTTCCTAATCCTCTTGCCAGTTCAGGTAATTTTTTACCTCCGAATAACAACAGGACTACGGCCAGGATCAGCATGATTTCGCTGCCACCCATATTTAAAAATTCTAATACTACTCCAGTATACATATCAATTAAATTATTAGACTAACAAATATAAACATTTTTCAGGCGCACCTTTTGCATTTTATTACAGTTCTAATGGCTTTCTAATGTCATTAAACTGATACACTAAGGATCCGGGTGAAAATGTCCAGTTAATTTATTTCGCAATCCATGCCTCAGGGTTCAGTTTTGACTGTCCCCTCATAATTTCAAAATGCAGTACTGCTCCATCAGAAGTTGTGGCAACCGTACCGATACTCTGGCGGGTTTCTACTTTTTCCCCTTTAGATACACTTGGCGATTTCAGATTCTGATAAATCGTGAAATACTCCCCATGGCGTATCGCAACGACATAAATACCCTGGATCACCGTTACAAATAACACCTCTCCACCAAATACAGCACGTACTGTTGCGCCTTCACTGGTCATGATATTTACCCCATCATTGGTATAACCAGCCTGACCTTCCGTATGCCTTCCAAAACCTTCAGTGATCGATCCCGAAGCCACTGGCCAAGGTAAACGTCCTCTGTTGGTTTCAAATCCTGCTGATAACCTGGCTGCCTCCGGCGTTGCCGTCAGATAGTTACCGCTTTTTGGTTTTGGTTTCTCTGCCGGAGCAGGTTTACTTTCCGCTTTTGCTTTCGCTGCAGCAATCCTGGCTTCTTCTTCCGCTCTTTTTCTGGCCAAAGCAATCTCCCTGTTAATCGCATTTCTGATCTCACGGTCAATCGCTGCCTGTTGTTTCTTTCTTTTGGCGATATCGCGGCCAAATTGTTTTTCCTGCTTGCTGAACTGGTTCAATACCGTAGCCTGTTCATTTTTGTTCTTAGCCAGTTTACCCTGTTCAGTTTCCTGCTCTTTCAATAAACTGCTTTTTGCTTTTAAGCTTTTATCCAGTACTACAATTTTATAGTTCAGGTTCTTCTCAGTTCCCTGGATATAGTCCGCTTGTTTTTTACGGTACTGCCCAAATTGCTGTAAATATTTTATTCTTTTATAAGCCTGGTTAAAGTCACGTGCAGCAAAAATAAACATCATCTTATCGTATGAATTTTTATTGCGCTGTGCAAACCTGATCATTCCGGCATATTCTTTTTTAAGCTGTGCCAGCTGACCCTGCAATGAATGTACGGTGTTTTTATTCTCATGGATCTCATTGTCCAGATTTTTTATTTCTGAATTGATGACCGTGATTTTACTCTGCATCAAGCTAATCTTAGTACTTAATGCACGTATCTCACTTAAAGTAAGCTTCTTACCCTGAGCTGCCTTATTCAGGTTTTTCTGTAAAAGTTCAATCTCACGCTGGATGGCTTCCTTCTTCCGCTTTAACTGAGAGCTGCTTTGGGCAAAAGCCGCCGGCGCAAACGCGATTAACAGAAGAAATAAAAGTAATTTGTGTAGCTTCATTGCATCAAAAGTATAAAAAAAATTAGTTTATTATCTCAAACCTTTTAGGAAGAGTGAACGGATAATCCAGTTGAACATTGCGTTCTATTTTTGAAAAGTCAAATGCCAGATTAGTTTTCTTAGTCCCTGACACAGAATTAATTTTAATCACCGAAGGAAACAAAGCGTCTGTTACCTGCTGATAATCTGAATAAACAACCTTTAGTGCTTTCGCTGCCCTTACCTCATTCATATTCAGCTCACCGGTTTTCAGCAGCGTATTAAACAAAACCCTGAAGGCCAGTTCCCCTTGCGTCCCACTAGCAGTAAACACGCCCGCATTTGAATTCAGTTCGGCCTGATCGTTGGTAAACTCAGCAATCGTGTTTCCGGTAAGAATAGACTGCAGCATCTTGAAAGTAACCTGTTTGTTGGTAAAACTATTCAAATAGCTGAAAGGCTTTTTAACGGCAAGCGACTGTAAATTGTTCCGTAAAAGAACGCTATCCGGTGTAATCAAAGCCCTTGCGACTTCAATTCCTGCAATGGCAGTTATACTGGCCCAGATTTTCTGATCTTTCTGAATTCTGATGGTAATGTTTACATTGTTGACATTCCCATTCATATCCAAACTTACTTTTCCTTTCATGGAAAGCGTATTGAAAGGAATATCTTTTCTTTTCAACAGCACCAGGTTCTCTGCTTTCTTGCGGTTAACTTCAGGCACCACAGCAACATCCGGAGTTTTAACAATAGTTTTTTTGGTCTTGCAGGCCAGTACAGTGCTTAACAGCAAAAGGACCAGCAGACTATTTTGTAAGGTACTTTTTCTCATTTATTTTTCGTTTTAAAAGCGGCGAATCATTGCCTGCATCCCATGATTTTTTCCATTGCACCAACGCCTCTTCCGGCGGTCCGGTATGGAATAAAATATCGCCATAGTGCTCCAGATAAACACTGTTTTCAGCTTCGTTATGCTGCAAAGCTTTCTCTATCCATGATTTCGCCAGCTCATACTTTTCTTTTTTCAGCAAAATCAATGCGTAAGTATCCGCTATCGAAGCATCCCTTGGGAGTGCTTTAGCGGCAACTGTGATCAAGGTCTCTGCTTTATCCAGGTTTTCATTCCTTAACGCCAGGTAATACGCATAATTGTTCATAATCAGGAAATTCTGCGGATCCAGCCCAACTGCTTTCTCAAAAGCCTGATCTGCTGCAGCTACTTTACCCTGATCAATCAGTATCTCTGCCTGCAACGCAGAAATCAATGCCTGAAGCTCTTTATTTTCCCCATCCAGCAGCATTGCAGACTTAATATGCGCCAGCGCTTCCTTATTCTGGTCCTCACGATGCAGGGCGAAGGCCATGTAATAATACAAAATAGCCTGATTGGGATAAACCGCCAAAGCAGCATCTCCGATCACAATCATTTGCTTATACTGCCCCATCAGAATAGAGATATTGAGTACTTTTTCCCAAACTCCATACAACTGATCAGTTAGTTTCAATGCTTTTTTGTAGTGTTTCAGGGCAGCTGGCAGATTCCCTGTTTCATATAAAACGTCTCCATAAAGTGCAAGGAACAGCGGATCATCCTGATGTGTACTGGCAATGTTCTCCAAAACTTTAGCGGCTGCCATAAATTTCTTTTGGGAAAGGAACAGCGTAGCTGCAGCCATTGCCTCTGTTGCATTTGCAGGCGCAACAACTTCCTGCGGGCCTCCTGTAATTCGCTGACGCGCTCTGGTAAGCGCCTCGGAGGGACCAAATTTCTTTTCTACCAGTGCGTAGGCTTCCAGAGCCTCTTGCTTTCTACCGGAGATTGCGATCGCACTGGCACGGTCAAACTGATAGTTTTGCTGGTCTGGATCCAGGCGGATCAACTGATCAAAAACCGGGATCAGGCGGTCCATACTTCCGGTACTCTTGTAAAGTTCGGCTAGTAATTTCCAGTACCACGGATTATTTTTATCAATATTAACTGCTTTTGTGATGGCTGTTTCGGCTTCAGGCATTTTATTCTGTCTGAAGTTTAACAAGGCTATCTCATACCAGGCCGCAGCATTGCCGGCATCAATAGCTGTTATTTTCGTAAAGTCTTCATTGCTCTTTACGTAATTCTCTTTAAGCTTACTACTCAAACCTGCAAAAAAAAGTTGTTTAATGCGTATACTATCCGTGGCCGAAATGGGCAGCCGCTGGGCAACTGACTGTAAAGCCAGGAATAGTATACCGCATAAAACAACGATCCTGTTCATTTATTTAAGGTCTATTTACCTGTATGTCCGTAACCACCTTCGCCACGTGCAGTATCACTTAGCTCTTCTGCACTTTCCCAGGTAATCGTTTCATGTTTTGAAATCACCATTTGTGCAATTCTATCTCCATTGTTAACTACAAAATCAGTATCAGAAAGGTTGATCAGCAATACTTTGATCTCTCCGCGGTAATCTGCATCAATAGTTCCCGGAGAATTTACGATGCTGATCCCATGCTTGTAAGCCAAACCACTGCGCGGACGGATCTGTGCTTCATAGCCTACCGGCAATTCAATATGCAAGCCTGTAGGTACAAGTACACGCTGCATAGGTTTGATTACAATCTCTTCCGTTACAAAAGCCCTCATGTCCATTCCTGCTGCATGAGCTGTTTCATATTGAGGCAATGCCAATCCTGATTTGTTGATAATATTAATCTTCATCTTAGTGTATTTATTTAGTAGTAAAGCCTTGTTAAGCAGGCTTATGTTATTTTTAATAGTGGTATTCACCAAAAATCAGGTGAATTACCTTTTTCTTATGGTTTGCTTTCTTATGGTTTGCCTCTTGCTAAAAGCACTTTTAATTCGTCCTTTTCTACATAAAGGATACCTGCGAAGAACAGCACTAACAATCCATTCCCAATATAGATATTCCTGTTAAATACCCAGAAAGACAAAATGACAATGACGATCGAGGTAATCAGGTAAGCTAAAATCCGTTTCAGTTTATAAGGGATCGGATAATATTTCTGTCCCAGTATATAAGACATGACCATCATTACAAAATAAGCCAGCATCGAAACCCAGGCAGAGCCCATGTAACTATATTTTGGGATCAGTATAAAGTTAAATACAATCGTAATAATTGCCCCAATTACAGAAAGGTACAGACCAAAGCGGGTCTGATCCGACAATCTGTACCAGATCGAAAGATTCATATAAATACCCAGGCAGACATAACCAAACAATAAGTAAGGCACCGCTGGCAGTCCTGACCAGTATTGTGCAGTATGTGCGGCATCCCCTTTGATGAAGTATTTCAGAATCTCAATATTTGCGACTAAGGCAACGAACAACAACGAAAGTGCAATCACAAAATAATGCAGGATCGTTGCATAAGTTTTCCTGGCATTTTCATGTTTCGCATGGCTGAAAAAGAACGGTTCGGCCCCCAACCTGAAAGCTGTAATAAAAATACTTAAGAAAATTGCAATTTTACAAACCGCACCATAAATCCCGACATCAATGTCAGCCACAGCTTTCGGCAATAATTTACTCAGTACAATCTTGTCCAGATTCTCATTGATAATGAAAGACAAGTTGGCTACTAAAATAGGCCAGCTGTAAGAGATCATTTTCAGGAACATCTCTTTATCAAACTTAAATCTGATCTGAAGAAATTCTGGCAAAAGCAATAAGAAAGTAAGGATACTGGCGGCCAGGTTGGAGATAAAAACATAACCTACCCATTGATAATGATACCAGCTCTCAAACCAGGATGCCAATGGCCACTGATGCTTGATAACCAAAGGGATCACAAAGATAAAGATCAGGTTCAGCCCGACAAAGCTGCCGATATTCAGGAACTTAATTACACTATATCTGAATGCTTTATTGTCAGCGCGGATTTTGGCGAAAGGAATCACACAAATGGCATCTACAAATAAGATCCCGACAAAATACTTCACATATCTTTGATAATCCAGTACTTGGGCCTGCTCTCCGTTATTAATCCAGGAAGCAATTGAATCGGCAAAAACAGAGCCTGTAATCAAAAATATCCCAGCAATAAAGGCTATACAAATAAAGGAATTGTTGTATACAGCATCTTTTTTATCCTCATGTTTGTTGAGATACCTGAAATAAGTACTTTCCATACCGAAAGCAAGTACCGCATTGATCAGCGATGCATAGCTGAAAAGTTTGGTCAAAATACCAAATGTGCCAGGCAGATAAGCCTTGACATAAATTGGGGTTAATATAAAATTGAGTAGTCTGGATAGTATGGTACTTACCCCATACACTGCAGTCTGACCTAAAAACTTTTTTAAAACTGACACCTGATGTGATTAACGGATAATAAAGCGGACTTATTTCTTAATGATCTCAAAATTACGATAGTTTTTCAGTTCGCCCGGTGTGATCTCCACCTTTTCTATCTTGGCACGGTCTGGTCCTTCATTGCACCATTCCTCAAAAATATCCAGCAAAGTATCGTCCCCTTCGGCCTCAATATACAAGCTTCCGTCCTTCTCATTCTTGATGATCCCGCGAACCCCCATTTGGTCTGCGACTACTTTTGTGGTATATCTAAACCCCACCCCCTGCACTGTTCCTGTTATCCTGATTATGATTTGTTTCATTTATTTATGCTATTATCTTCTTTTTTTGTCCTGTTGTTTTATCCTATCTTTTTCTTACCACCTGTGTAGCTTGTGTTTAATACCGGTTTAAAACTGGCTCACCCTAACCTTCTCCTCTAAAAACCCTTGCCAAATCTCCTGTAAAATAACCGCAGCAGGCTTGATATCTTTCAGTAATGCCGAAACCTGGCCAATCTCTAATTCACCCTCTTCTAAATTCCCTTCAAACATACCTAATTTTGCTCTTGCACGTCCTAACAAGCCCCTTAATGTTTCCGCATCCGCACCTTCAGCTTCGGCCGTTGCGACTGCCGACTCAAAAGAATTCTTCAGTAACCTCACCGGAACCAACTTCTGTAACCTCAATTTGGTATCCCCTTCCACAGCCCCGATAATCCGCTCCTTAAAAGAAAGATGTGCCGAAGATTCCTCAGCAACTGCAAAAGCAGAACCTATTTGTACCCCATCAGCGCCCAATGCCATGGCCGCCAGCATACTGCGCCCCGAGGAAATCCCCCCAGCTGCAATAACCGGTATCCCTACAGCATCAGCAATCATAGGAATCAAACACATCGTTGTTGTTTCTTCCCTTCCATTGTGCCCACCAGCTTCAAACCCTTCCGCGACAATCGCATCCACCCCACTAGCCTCAGCCTTTAAAGCAAATTTCGTATTGGAAACTACATGCACCACCGTCATTTGTGCTTCCTTCAAAAAACCTGTCCACACCGCTGGATTACCTGCCGAAGTAAATACAATTTTCACTCCCTCCTCCACTAAAATCTGCATAAGCTCTTCCACGTCCGGATAAATCATGGGCACATTCACTGCAAAAGGAAATACAGTTGCCTGCTTAATTTTCCGGATATGTTCCCTTAAAACTTCAGGATACATAGAACCAGCCCCAATAATACCCAAACCACCCGCATTTGAAACTGCTGCAGCAAGCTTCCAGCCACTGCACCAGATCATGCCCGCCTGAATAATTGGATACTGAATCTTGAATAAAGAGGTAATACGATTAGACATAATTTATATTATATAATTCTTTCAATAGAGGTTTCAGCCGTAATCAGCCCCTCTTTCAAACCCTTCACTAAATTCACCCCCGGTCTCTTTCCCTTTTCCAAACTCCCGAACTGCGCCTCAATTCCCAGGAAAGCCGCCCCGTTTAACGTTGCCCAAGACAACAACTCCTCAAAAGGAACCTGCTTTAGCTCTTGCAGCACCTTCATCTCCGCTAAAATACTCAACTGATGATTGCTCGCTAAACTATCCGTCCCCAAAGTAATCGTCACCCCGGCATCCCTTAATAAGTCAACATCCGGTAATCTATTTTCAATATATAAATTCGCCCCCGGGCACAAACACCAATAAAGCCGTTGATGCTTTCCTTGTGCAAACACCACATCCGCCCCGCTCGTAAAAGTATTATGAACCAGCAGCGTCTTCACATCCCCGGATAAAAATGGCAAATAACTCTGCAAAGAAGTCCTTCCTTTCGCCTCAAAAAAATCAATATCCAACCCAAGAAACTCGTATAACTTCAGAAAATGTCCCTGCTTCGATTCAAAAAATAAATTCTCCTCCAAAGTTTCCTGATTATGAATAGAAACCGATTCATGGACAGCTCCGGAAACCTTCTTAATCTCTTCAAACAACTCTGCCGAAACCGAATAAGGCGCATGCGGGACAACCGTGGCCCTCAAAGGCAAAAACTCATCCCTCACCACTACCGCCCTCTGAATAATTTCACCAGCCCGTCCAGGATTAAAACCCATTGCCTCCACAAAAGTATGATAGTAAAGCTTACTCCTCACCTTTACCCCTTTGGAATAAATCTGGTTGGAAATATCACCAGTGGCTACAATACCATTCTCATACATCTCCCGGTCAGCAAGCTCCATCGCCTCCTGAATCTCTTCCTCAGCAGCCTCTCTCTGCTGCATCACCTGCTGTACAAAACCCGGCAAACCCGTATGTTCAGCTATTTTGCCGGCAAGATGCGATAACTCCAAATGACAATGCGTATTCACCAAACCCGGCACCAACACCCCATCATAATACTTTATCCCTTTTAAATTTAATGCTTCCCCCTCCTCCGCAGTCCATACCCCCGTAATAGTACCATCTTCACTAACAGCAACTATTCCATTCCGTAAAGGTGCAGTGTTAACCAAATAAACCCATGATGCCGACAAATAAGAACTCATAATTACAAATTACGGTTATTCTGCCCAAACGCTAAAAAAAACCAGCCAATTTATCATCTCAAAAAGCCAAACCAAACAAATAAACAACTAGTAAACAACCTATTAACCCTAGTTACTCTCCTATATTGAGAAGACCTTAAAACGACATTGGAATGAGGTTGGAATGACCCAGGTCATTGCAAGGTCATTCCAACCCCATTCCAACCTCGTTCCAATGTCATTCTGTCCTGTACTGAGATTAGTTTACAGTAGAAAGTATATTACTGATTTATGTTTACCTAGTTTATTACATTTTCCTGCCCTTAGGTTACAATAGGAGCAAAAATGGCTACTTTTTTGATTTTTGGGTTTACATTCTCTAATAAATGCGTGTTTTCTGGTGTCTGGAAATTACAACTGGCATGTAACCTGATGTTGTTATATTTATAAGCAGCCAGATCAACCTGTGTTTTTGCCTGCGCCATGTTTTTGAAAGTTTTTTCAAGATCAAATTCCATTTTTAATATTCCATTCACTCTTTCAGCAATCGCATTATCATAGGGGCTTCCTGTTTGAGTCATGCTGATTTGAATATGACTATCCTTTAATAAAGTCACATAATCATCACAACAATATTGAGTTCCCCTGTCAGAATGATGAATAAGCGGCCGTGAAGGATATTTTCTGTCTTTTAAAGCTTGTTTTAATGCTTTAATACATCCAATGGTCTTTAAATCACTTGCTAAATGGTAGCCCACAATTTTTCTGGAATAAGCATCAGTCACTAAAGAAAGATAAACAAAACAACTCTCTGTACGCAGGTAGGGAGTGTAAAGCGAATTGTGTCAACATCACTTCTTCTTAGGTGGGGGCTTCTTCAGCCCCCACCTAAGAAGAAGTCGCCGAAGGCTTTCAATCGATCCCCAAATTTAATATACAATTGTGACATTGTCAATCCCCAGTTATGCATCGGCATTGTCCATTTTTTGGACAGGTCTTTAAAGGCCAGATACACGAGTTTTAGTAGCGCCTGGTCAGATGTAAATGCGCCCTTTGTTTTGGTGACTTTGCGGATCTGGCGATGCATTCCTTCGATTGCATTGGTAGTGTAGATCACTTTTCTGATATCCGCCGAATACTCGAAATAAGTGGATAAATTAGTCCAATTTTCCATCCATCCTTTTACCGATAGCGGATATTTTTTACCCCATTTATCTTCAAACTCCAGTAGTTTTTCATATCCCTGTTCTTGGTTGTTGGCTTTGTAGATCGGTTTTAGATCAGCTACTACCGCCTTTTTGTCTTTTTCTGGCACATAGCGTAAACTAGTGCGGATTTGGTGCACAATGCATAACTGAATCTGGGTTTTAGGGAAGACGGCTTCTATAGCCTCGGGGAAGCCTTTTAGACCGTCAATACAGGCGACTAGAATATCTTCCACACCGCGTTGTTTCAGATCGGTGAGTACAGAGAGCCAGAATTTAGCACCCTCATTTTCTGAGAGATAAATACCGATCAGATCCTTTTTGCCATCGCGGTTGACACCTAGGATATTGTAAACTGCCCGGGATTCGACACCACCACTACCACGCACCTTATAATGCATACAGTCCAGAAATACAAAAGGATAGACAGCCTCCAATGGTCGATTTCTCCACTCATTCATTGCGGGAATGATCTTGTCCGTAATGTTGGATATCTCGGTTGCAGAGATATCCATTGCATACATTTCTTTCACATAATCAGAAATATTGCGGGTACTCATGCCACGGGCATACATAGCGATCACGTTATCTTCCAGTTCTTCGGTAATGATTAATTGCCGTTTAGGAACGATCTTAGGCTCAAAAGTCCCGTTACGATCCCGACTGCTTTCCAGTTCGAAATGGCCGGACTGAAGACTGCGTACAGTCTTCTTGGTCTTTCCATTTTTGCGGTTGCTTTCTCCAGAAGATTTACTTTCTTCCAGATGATTATCAAGCTCACCCTCAAGCATCGATTCCAATAGGTGTTTCAACATTGGAGCGAATACACCGTCGGTGCCACCCATCTTTTTGCCTTGATAAAGGCCTTCCATTGCTTCTTCTTTGAAGCGTTCAAAATCAAATGGTTTTTTACTTTTTCCTGTGTCCATAAGTTGGTACTAAATTACTTATTCTTACTCTTTATTATCAAGAGTTGACACAGTTCAGTTTACAGTCTCCGCAGGTAAGTAATATCACTAACCCATATTTCTTCTGCTTGAATTGCAGGCCTTCGTTGAACTAAATCAGGATGTATTTTGTAGCGATGAAATGAATTAGTCGTATATACCCATTTCTTTTTGGTCTTAATCAGCAGGCCATGTGCACGTACCAAATCAAATACAGCGTCTCTACCCATAGTAATCCCATGAGCTTGTAAAAATCCATTATTGAGCTCCTTGTGTAGCTTTACACATCCCGTTTTTGGAAGTTCTTTCCTGATTTGCTGAATCTTTTCAAGCACAATATATTCTTCTAAAAAATGTAACTGAACACTTTTTAAATGGTTATACCAAGCTTGCCTGGTATAACCATTTACCCAACAAAGATTAGCTATACTATAATACTTGCGGGTACCTCTTAGCTCAGCAATCACTTGGTAGCAACTTTTTTTTTAAGATCTGTACCATATTCTGCATTAGCAATAGCAATTACTTTTTCAAGAACTGCTACCTTCATTTCTGCTAAAGCCACTCGTTTTTCAAGTGCTCTGATCTGGGAAGGGTTTAAGGCTCCATATTCTGCTTCAATTGGTTCTTCAGCTATCATAACATCTTGATTCTTTCGGTACCAAGATACGAACCACAGCACAGTATGTTCTGCTAAGCCATATTTTTTTCCTACCTGTGGATAACTGTAAGATCCTGATAAATATTCTAAGGCTACCTGAACCTTAAAGCTGTCTGAATGGATAGCTTTTCTACCCCCTTTGCCTTTGTTCGGCTTTTCGTCTTTTATACTCATTTTTCTGTTTTGAAAAACTTTCTTATGTAAACTCTTTTCAGGAACGGACATTCCAAGGCACTATTTAACCTAGTTTCAACACCTGTTTTATACGCCAAGGCCACGTAAAAAATTACCCCCCTTTTGCACCCATTTCTCCACCAAACAAGTCTGCTCCCAACAACAATACTTCCTTCAATTTTCATCTTCCAAGCCTTTCTCCACCAAACAGATCCGCACCAAACAACAATATTTTCTTCCATTATTATTTTCCAAGCATTTCTCCATTAAACAGATCCGCACCAAACAACAATATTTCCTCCCATTATTTTCTTCCATTATCATCTTCCAAGCGATTCTCCATCAAAACAGATCTGCACCAAACAAACTATCTTTTCCTTCCATTAGCTTCTTCACAGCGTTTCTCCAACCAACAACTCTCCACCCAACAAACTATCTTTTCCTTCGATTAGCTTCTTCACAGCGTTTCTCCAACCAACAACTCTGCACCTAACAACAATATTTCCTTCCATTACCTTCTTCACAGCGTTTCTTCACCAAAAAACAACATTTCCTCCCATTATTTTCTTCAAAACGTTTCTCCACCAAACAACTATCCTTCCTTCAATTATCTTTCCCACAGCGTTTCCACTCTTTTCCTCCAAACCGACTGTAATAAGTATTATCTAATTTTTAAAGCAATTAATTTATCCTACTTTCCTATCCAAATTATAAGTATGGGGAAACCTGTGAAATTTCAAAAAAACCAGTTGTTAATTTCGCAGCCTGTTTCATTCGCAGAATGAAATCCAGCAAGAAATAACAACTGTTTTTTTGAAATCCCATTATTTTCATAGCATATATGGGTATAAATTGATTACTTTGTAAAAAGAAATACTATTATGTCCGATTCTACCACCCGATTAAATAAATACATTAGTGAAAGCGGCATGTGCTCGCGCAGAGCAGCAGACAGATACATTGAACAGGGAAATGTCTTTATTAATGGCAGAAAAGCCAAAGTTGGCGACCAGGTATACTTCGGTGACCTGATTACGGTAAACGGACAAACCATTGAACCCAAAGAAGTAGACAACTCCATCCTGCTTGCATTTAACAAACCCGTTGGCGTAACCAGTACAACAGAAGCTGGCGTAAAAAGCAACATCGTTGATTACGTAAACCACAGCGAAAGAGTCTTCCCAATTGGAAGACTGGACAAAGACTCACAAGGATTGATCTTCATGACCAACAACGGAGACTTAGTTAACAAAATCCTTCGTGCCGGCAACAACCATGAAAAAGAATACCTGGTTACAGTTAATAAACCATTAACAGACCAGTTTATTACCAATATGGCTAAAGGCGTACCCGTACTAGGGGTCATGACCAAAAAATGCAAAGTAACGAAAGAAAGCCCATTCATCTTCAAAATTACGCTGATCCAGGGATTGAACAGACAAATCAGACGCATGTGTGAACACTTCGGATTTGAAGTGACCAAACTGGAACGTATCCGTATTATGAATATCAACCTGAAAGGTCTTCCAGTTGGAGAATGGAGAGAATTCACTCCAGAAGAACTGACAGAAATTCATAACATGATTGCAAAATCAAGCTCTGTAGAACACGCTGCTGCAAAAAGAGTCGTTAAAAAAGCAAAAGCAACTACAGCACCAGAAGAAGCCAATGTAACCCCCGCAAAAGCATTCAGAGCAAGACCAGCAGGCCCATCTAAAGGAAAACCAAGACCAACTACCCCAAGAGGCGAACGCGGAGAAAGAAGTGAAAGAGAAGAAAAGCCACCAAGAGGATCAAGAGCAAAACCAGCATCAGGATCATCGTCATTCAAAGCACCAGCTGCAACCAATGACTGGAACAAAAGCAATGGCCCAAGCAGAAGATCAGTGAAACCAACAAAAGGAAGATCAGGATCAGCTCCGGCAAAAACAAGAAGCCCAAAACGCTAAACAACAACAACTTAGCCTGTCCATAAATTTTCATGACCTTAATCAATTAAAGTCATGAAAATTTCATAACTTACTAAAAACAAGTAAGTTCCAACGAAAAATTGGGTGGCTTATTATTTTTAGGTAACTTTGCATCAAATGCTAGTAACAACTAAAACTGATATCCGTTCTCTGAGTCTTATCCAGCTTCAGCAGCACTTCACTGAGATGAAAGAACCCGCATACCGGGCCAAACAGGTTTACCAATGGCTTTGGGAAAAATCTGCGCGTTCTTTTGAAGAAATGAGTAACCTGTCTAAAGACCTGAGAAAGAAACTGGACGAGAACTATACCATCAATGCAGTTGAGGTCAACAATACACAATTCAGTAACGACCAAACCATTAAAAATACCTTCCGTTTATTTGATGGAAACATCGTTGAAGGCGTACTGATTCCAATGGAAGAACGGATGACTGCCTGCGTAAGCTCTCAGGTTGGTTGCAGCTTATCCTGTAAATTCTGTGCAACAGGTTATATGGATAGAAAACGTAACCTAAACGCCGATGAAATTTATGATCAGGTGGTACTGATTGATCAGCAGGCCAAAAAGAACTACAATGCCCCACTGACCAATATCGTTTATATGGGTATGGGAGAGCCGTTATTAAACTATGCAAATGTGATGAAATCAATAGAGCGGATTACTGCTCCTGATGGATTAAACATGTCATACAAGAGAATTACTGTTTCTACAGCAGGTATTGCTAAAATGATCAGGAAACTGGCAGACGACGGGGCTAAATTTAACCTTGCACTATCCCTGCATGCTGCTGACGACAAAAAGAGAAATGAAATTATGCCTATCAATGAGCAAAATACTTTAAAAGTACTTGCAGAGGCCTTAAAATACTATTTCGCCAAAACAAAGAACCCCGTTACCTACGAATATATTGTCTTCAATAACTTTAATGACGAACTTCAGGATGCTATAGATCTGGCTAAATTCTGTAAACACGTACCCTGCAAAGTAAACCTGATTGAATATAACCCAATTCAGTTTGCAGATTTCATCAATGCAGAAGGAGATAAAATTGACGCTTTCTCGAATTACCTGAAAAGCCAGGGTGTGAATACAAATATCAGACGTAGCCGCGGTAAAGATATTGATGCTGCCTGTGGACAGCTTGCTGTAAAAAACCAGCCAGAAACAGAAATATCAGCTAACTAATTCCGGCAAATCAGGGGTACATTGTAAAATGTCCCTGATTCAACAAATCTTTACTGACCTTCTTCAGCTGCTCTTTCCCAGGAATTGCAATGCTTGTGGCACAGCATTATTTTATGGAGAAAAAACAATCTGCATTAAATGCCTGCATGATCTCCCCTTCACAGATTTCCATTTATATAATGACCACCCTGCCGCCAAATTGTTCTGGGGCAGAATACGTGTTCATCAGGTCACAGCCTTATTATATTTTAAAAAAGGTAACAGAGTTCAACAGCTGATTCATCAGCTGAAATATAAAGGACAAACAGATGTCGGCTTCCTCCTGGGTAAGCGCATTGGTGAAAATATCATACGATCAGGCCAAAAACCAGATTTAATTATCCCTATTCCACTTCATCCGAAAAAGGAACGCAGCAGAGGCTATAACCAAAGTCAATCTATTGCTGAAGGAATAGCCTGTATTTTACAAATACCCATCCATACCAAACTTCTGACTAGAAAAATCAATACAGCCACACAAACCAAAAAGAGCCGGTTTAATCGTTTTGAAAACATAAAAGATGCATTTGAGCTGCATAAAACTCAAGATTTACAGCACAAACATATCCTGCTTGTTGATGACATACTTACTACCGGAGCCACATTTGAAGCCTGTGGCAAGCTCCTGCTGGATAATGGGTTAAATAAACTGTCTATTGCAACGCTGGCTTATGCAGAATAAAAAAAAAGGTATTCAGGATAACATTTATATTTTATGCTCGTTTATATATTTGAGAGCGTTAATTTAGATGGTAAGGGTCGATATTTTCTTCATAGAAATATCGGCCCTTTATCTTTTCAGAGCAGAATCAATTTATTTTTATAAAAAAACAATTTAGTAAAAACAATAGCCGCACTTAATCGTTGATATATACGAGAGCGTTAATTTAGGAGTCGGAATTTCAGAAATGGAGTTCCGGCTCTTTTTTTGTGGCCGGTTAAGAAAAGGATTTTTCTATTCCTTTTCGCGGGAAAGGAAACCGAAAAGCAGTTTTTTAATCTCTTCCGGATTAAACGGTTTTAGGACATGGCCATTCATACCGCATTCATTAAATTTGTAATGGTCATTTTTAAGTGTAGAAGCAGTCAATGCAATGATAGGTACTTGCTTATAATATGCACCGCTGATATCCCTGACAATACCTGTAGTTTCGAAACCATCTATCCCCGGCATTTTAATATCCATAAAGATCAGATCAAAACTTTCGGTCATAATCTTCTCTATAGCTTCGTATCCATTGACCGCAGCCTCAATCTCCAATCCCCATTTGCTAAGAATACGCTTGGCAATCAGAATATTAATTTCATTGTCATCTACCACCAATATCCTTTTACCAATAAAGACACTCATTTCGGTGCTATTACCGGTTGAAGCAGATATTTCGGCCGTTTTACTAAAGGCAATTTCAAAAGAAAAGGTAGTTCCCTCCCCTTCGGTACTATCCACTATAATATCAGAATTGAACATTTGCAATAGCTTCTTTGTAATTGCCAGCCCCAATCCTGTACCTCCATATTTTCTGGAAATATCTGTTTTGGCCTGAGTAAAGGTTTCAAAAATATAACTTTGCTTGTCCTTAGGTATTCCTATGCCATTATCTGTAATCTCAAACCTGATGATCGACTGCTTTTCATTCTGCCCGGCAAGGGTCAGAATAAGCTGCACCTGCCCATTCTCAGTGAATTTAATCGCATTGCCCAGAAAGTTCATCAGGATCTGGTACAGCCTGTTTTTATCGCCCGAAATTAACGATGGAATTGAAGGGTCAAACACAAGATTTAACTGATTTCCTTTCTTCTTTACATTGACTTGCAGTGAATTGATAATATCATTTGCCAATGTTTTAAGATTGAATGGAAAAACTTCCAGTTCCATCTTACCAGTTTCCATTTTCGTAAAATCCAGGATATCATTGATGATATGTAATAAGTTTTCACCTGAGAACTTCAGAATATTTAAATCATCAATCTGTGAGATTTTTGGGTCATTGTCCAATAATAAGTGGGTCATGCCAATCACGGCATTCAAAGGTGTACGGATTTCATGGCTCATTACAGAAAGAAACATTTCCTTTGCTTCACTGAGCTTTAAGGCCTGTTCTTTAGCCTCAATCATCTCTTTCTCAATCTGCTTGCGTTGGGTAATATCAGAGATCAGATCAATTTGTCTCTCTACTTTTCCTTTGCTGTTAATAATGGGCGTGTTAGAGACGGACAGCCAGACTGTAGATCCGTTTTTCTTCTCTGCCAGTACTTCTATCGTATAAGATTGATTGTTTTTGCTTTTATCTCTTGAGGTTGCTATTAATTCCTGATCATGAAAATTAGGGGAAAGGATATTTCCCAGATGATGGCCATAGAGTTCTTCTTTTTTGTAACCGGTTAATTTTTCAAGAGATTGATTGACCCAGGTAGTAATGCCTTCATTATCCTGGATATTCACTCCTGTATTTGTTTTACTGGCGACCATAGAAAGCACCTGCAATTCTTCTTCTGCTCTTTTTTTATCGGTAATATCAATAATGATCTCTACCTCAATCTCGACATTCCCGCTGTCATCCAATACCACTGTATTGTAAACGGAAAGCCAGATTTCTTTCTTATCTTTTCGATAAGCCAGCATATCAATGGTAAAAGATTGCCTTTGTTTGGTCAGTCTTCTGACTTCATCGATAAGTTCAAGATCCGTATTCGGGCCAATGATCAGATCTCCGAGCCTTTTTCCTTTAACATCTTCCAGGCTGAATCCAGTAATCTTCTCAAAAGCTGCATTTACCCACGTCACCTGATTATTTGCATCATTAATGACCACCGCATTATTTACTTTGCTGGCCACAAATGATAATTTCATCAGCTCACTTTCCACCTTTTTATTGTCTGTGATATCTCTTCCATAAGTATACCAACGCCTGTTTTTCGAAACCAGCGACCAGCTTATCCACCGGATAATATGATCCCGGCCCAATACCCTGAAGTCAATTTGAAGTTCTTTATAATTATTCTCCAGTCCATCTGCTATGCTTTTCATCACCCTGGGAATATCTTCCGGATAGCAGACGTCTAAAAGGCCAAGTTCCATAGCTTGTGGTACCGTATAGCCTAATAATCGGGTCACTGCTTCGTTAATGAACAAGACTTTGCCTCTATAGTCAAGAATACAGTGAATTTCGGGAGAGATCCCTGTTATATCCAAAAGTTCCTGGCTGCGGGTAACGCTGGAACGAAGCTGTTGATCTTTTTTTTTCAGGACGAGGTGCACGACTACTTCCTGCGCAATCCCTTTCAGGATTTCTTTTTGGCTGTCAGTAAATTGACGGGGAACCAGGTCAAATAGGCAGAGCGTGCCCAGTACAAAACCCTGGTCATCAATCAGGGGTGCACCGGCGTAATATCTGATGTAGGGTTCGGAAACAACTACCGGATAATCGGTAAACCGACTGTCTTCCAGTGTATCACAGATTTCGAATACTGTATCTCCCTGGATTGTATATTCGCAAAAAGACTGCTTGCGGGGGAATTCCTTTATCGCTACGCCAATAGATGATTTAACCCATTGCCTTTCTTTGTCTAACAGAGAAATCAAGGCAATGGGTATATTAAATATTTGCGTCGCTAGCTTCGCAAGGTTATCAAAGCTTTTCTCAACTGGGGTATCAAGGATATGATATGCATATAACGCACATAATCTCTCTTTTTCACTAGGTGACCATACTCCTGTATCTATTGGCATAATTGATTAACCCGTATTTTTTACTTGTATAATGGAAAACCAGCAACTAATGCAGTCACTTGTTTTCTCACTTCACTCAAATGGGCATCATCCTCTGGATTAGTCAAAACCTGATCTATTAAATCAACAATTTTTTCCATGTCTTGTTCTTTAAATCCTCTGGTTGTAATTGCAGCAGTCCCTACGCGGATCCCTGAAGTCACAAAAGGAGATTTATCGTCAAACGGTACCATATTCTTGTTCACGGTAATATCTGCTTTTTCAAGCGCATTTTCCGCAACTTTTCCAGTTATATTTTTGTTGCGTAAGTCAATCAGCATTAAGTGGTTGTCTGTACCACCTGAAATGATACCGTATCCTCTGCTCATAAAAGCTTTTGCCATAGCCTGCGCATTCGCTTGTACTTGTTTGATATAAACCAGGTATTCATCGCTTAATGCTTCACCAAATGCAATTGCTTTTGCTGCAATAATGTGTTCTAACGGACCGCCTTGAGTACCTGGAAAAACTGCCATATCTAATACAGATGACATCATTCTGGTTTCGCCTTTAGGTGTTTTGATACCAAATGGATTTTCAAAGTCTTTACCCATCATAATCAGTCCACCGCGTGGTCCGCGTAATGTTTTGTGTGTAGTTGTAGTCACGATGTGGCAATGAGGAAGCGGGTTTGCTAATAATCCTCTTGCGATCAATCCTGCAGGGTGTGAAATATCGGCAAGTACCAACGCACCGATTTTATCAGCTACGCTACGGATAAAAGCATAATCCCATTCTCTTGAATAGGCAGATGCACCACAGATAATTAATTTTGGACGTTCAGCCAAGGCTACTTCTTCCAGTTTTGCATAATCAATCAGTCCATCTTCTTTTTTAACACCGTAGAAGAAAGGTTTGTATAATTTACCTGAAAAATTTACCGGAGAACCATGAGTTAAGTGTCCTCCATGAGACAGATCAAATCCAAGGATTTTGTCTCCTGGCTGTATTACAGCCAGCATCACAGCTGCATTAGCCTGTGCGCCAGAATGTGGTTGAACATTTACCCATTCCGCACCGAATAGTTTTTTAGCACGTTCAATGGCAATATTCTCTACCTCATCAACCACCTGACATCCGCCATAATAACGTTTGCCCGGTAAGCCTTCAGCATATTTGTTAGTTAATACTGAACCCGCAGCTTCCATTACCTGTTTGCTTACAAAATTCTCTGAAGCAATCAGCTCAAGGCCGTTTTCCTGACGGTCTAATTCCCTGTCAATCAAATCAAAAATTAAAGTATCTCGTTCCATTTATCAAAGTATATTTCTGTAAAAATAATCATTTTCAACAGCTTCAGAGAATACTATTGTTTTTTAACCTTGCTGAAGCATACAGATATAAGTTCATGCAAACGATTTTAAACACCTTCTCAGAACATATTTGTTTTTTTAACTGTTGTAAGCCTGAACACGTATTTGTTTTGTTTTTGAAATGACTATTATTTTGCGGTTATCTTAACTAAAATCCCGTACTTTGTATATTGTTGTCTATTAAACCCTGCATGGAAAACTTCAACACTCCATTATTACCTAACATAAACTATCCTGCTGATTTAAAGCAGCATACAGAAGATGACCTGGAACAAATCAGCCAGGAATTACGTCAGTATATTATTGATACTGTAAGTGTAAATGGCGGCCATTTTTCTTCTAGTCTTGGTGTTGTAGAGCTCACTGTAGCTTTACATTACGTCATGAATACCCCTTACGATAAATTAGTCTGGGATGTGGGCCACCAGGCCTATGGCCATAAAATCCTGACCGGAAGAAAATCTGTTTTTCATACAAACCGACTGCTGAATGGTATCAGTGGCTTCCCGAATATCAGCGAAAGTGAATACGATACGATGGGTGTAGGCCACTCTTCTACCTCAATTTCTGCGGCATTGGGTATGGCTGTAGCTTCACAGTTAAAAGGCGAGAAAGATCGTCAGCATGTTGCCGTAATTGGTGATGGTGCAATGACTGCCGGACTTGCCTTTGAGGGACTTAACCATGCTGGAATTGAAAATTCAAACCTGCTGGTTATCCTGAATGATAACTGTATGTCTATTGATCCGAATGTTGGTGCACTTAAAGAATATCTGACCAATATTACCACTTCTAAATCTTATAACAGGTTCAGAGATGATATTTCAAGTGTATTGATTAAGCTTTCTGAGCTTGGCCCTAATGCACATAAATTCGTCAAAAAGATAGAAAAAAGTATTAAAGGCACTTTATTAAATCAAAGTAACCTTTTTGAATCTTTAAATTTCAGGTATTTTGGTCCTGTGGATGGCCATGATGTAAAAAAATTAGCGGCCGTATTAAAAGACCTGAAGGATATTCCTGGCCCTAAGCTATTACATTGTGTAACTGTTAAAGGAAAGGGCTTTGCATTGGCAGAGAAGGATCAAACCAAATGGCATGCCCCTGGTCTTTTTGATAAGATTACAGGTGAAATTAAAAAATCAGTAAATGATAAACCACAGCCACCAAAATATCAGGATGTTTTCGGACATACACTGGTTGAGCTTGCTGAGGCTAATAAAAATATTGTAGGGATTACCCCTGCTATGCCTTCAGGATCATCGATGAACATTATGATGAAAGCGATGCCTGACCGTGCTTTTGATGTCGGTATTGCTGAGCAGCATGCTGTTACTTTTTCTGCCGGACTAGCGACACAAGGTATGCTGCCTTTCTGTAATATTTATTCCAGTTTTATGCAGCGTGCATATGATCAGGTGATACATGATGTGGCTATACAGAACTTAAATGTTGTTTTTTGTCTGGATCGTGCAGGTTTTGCCGGCAGTGACGGCGCAACACACCATGGTGCTTATGACCTGGCTTATATGCGCTGTATCCCTAATATGACAGTTGCCGCTCCAATGAATGAGGAAGAACTCAGGAACCTGATGTATACAGCTCAACTGGAAAACATGGGCCCTTTTTCTATTCGTTATCCGAGAGGGAACGGGGTCATGACAGACTGGAAACGCCCTTTCAAAGCTATTGAGGTCGGAAAAGGCAGAAAGATCTGTGACGGTGAAGAAGTAGCTATCCTGACCATTGGAAATGTCGGCAACTTCGCTGTTGAGGCTTGTAAAGAATTAAATACGGAAGGCATCCATCCCGCGCATTATGATATGCGCTTTGTTAAACCTCTTGATGAGGTTTTACTGCATGATGTCTTTACACGTTATAAAAAGATAGTTACTGTAGAGGATGGCTGTCTGCAAGGCGGAATGGGCTCTGCAGTGCTGGAATTTATGGCTGATCATAATTACCAGGCCAATGTAATCCGTTTAGGTATTCCTGACGAGGTTGTTGACCATGGAGAACAAAGCGAATTGTGGTCAATTTGCGGTTATGATAAAGCTGGTATTATAGAAACTGTTAAAAAGATTGCAGTGCGCAGAACTACTGCGACTATTGCTTCTTAAAGGAACTATTAAAAAAAAAAGCTACTCCATTTATTTCAACGGAGTAGCTTTTTTTATGCTGATTATACGATTTACTCTACAGTCACAGATTTAGCCAGATTTCTTGGCTGGTCCACGTTGCAACCTCTTAACAAAGCAATATGATAAGAAAGTAATTGCAATGGTATCGTTGCCAGCAATGGAAGGAATGCTTCACTTGCATCAGGGATTTCTATACAGTAATCGGCCATTTTACGAACTTCAGTATCACCTTCGGTAACGATAGCGAGTACAATCCCTTTTCTTGCTTTTACTTCCTGAATATTACTGATTACCTTCTCATAAGAAGAGTTTTTAGTAGCAATTACGACTACTGGCATCTCTTCATCGATCAGTGCAATAGGACCATGCTTCATTTCTGCTGCCGGATAACCTTCTGCATGGATATAAGAGATTTCTTTCAATTTCAATGCACCTTCTAAAGCTACAGGGAAACCACTTCCTCTACCCAGGAACAGGCAGTTTCTGGAATCTTTAAATTTATGCGCAATCTCTTTAATCAGATCGTTGGACTCTAATGCTTTAGTGATCTTTTCCGGGATACAATCCAGTTCAGTTAACAGCTCTACCAGTTTGGCTTGTGTTAAGGTACCTTTTTGCTGTGCCATATAAAAGGCCATCAATGTCAATACCGTTACTTGTGCTGTAAATGCTTTGGTTGAAGCTACACCAATTTCAGGTCCTGCATGGGTATAAACTCCTGCATGCGTTAAACGTGGAATAGAGGAACCTACTACATTACAAACCCCGAAAATAGTTGCCCCTTTTTCTTTGGCCATCTCAATAGCAGCCATTGTATCTGCTGTTTCTCCGGATTGAGAGATCGCAATCACTACATCTTTCTCTGTAATAATTGGATTTCTATAACGAAATTCTGAAGCATATTCTACTTCTACAGGTATACGTGCATATTCTTCAATTAAATATTCACCTACCAGTCCGGCATGCCAGGAAGTTCCACAAGCGACAATAATAATACGGTCAATGTTCTTTAACTTGTCCGCATACTCTTTAATTCCGCCTAATTGTACTCTTCCTTCATTCGGATAAATACGGCCTCTCATACAATCTCTGATCGACCTTGCTTGTTCAAAGATTTCTTTGAGCATGAAATGCTCATAACCACCTTTTTCAAGCATTTCCAATTTAAGCTCCAGTTCCTGGATATATGGAGTTTGTACAACGTTGTCTAATCTCTTAATTAATAACTCATCGCGTTTTAAAAATGCAATCTCATTATCATTCAGATAAATTACGTTTTTAGTGTATTCAATAATTGGCGTCGCATCAGAAGCAATAAAGTATTCTCCTGCACCTACACCAATAACCATTGGACTGCCTTTTCTGGCTGCAATTAACTGATCTGGGTGGTCATTGTCCATAATCACGATGGCATAAGCACCGCTAACCTGGTGTAGAGCCAAACGTACTGCTTCCAATAAGTCTGTGTTCTCTTTTTTGTAGATCTCCTCTACTAAATGGATCAGTACCTCTGTATCTGTATCACTATTGAAAACGTGGCCCCTTGATAACAACTCTTCTTTCAGGGTAGCATAATTCTCTATAATCCCATTGTGGATAATAGTTAATTTACCATCGTTAGAAGTGTGCGGGTGTGAATTCCTGTCTGAAGGTTCACCATGGGTTGCCCAACGGGTGTGCCCCATCCCAATCGTTCCCGATTTATCTTTTCCATCACTGAAATTTTCAAGTTCCTGAACCTTTCCTGCCTTTTTGTATAATTTTAATCCACTTTGATTAATCAATGCAATACCCGCACTGTCATACCCACGGTATTCTAATCTTTTCAAGCCTTTCAGCACAATTGGCCAAGCTTCTCTATAACCTATATATCCTACTATTCCACACATATTATTCTAGTATAAAGGTGTAAATCTAGTCAATTAATGATTTATTTACAGTAAAATAAAATATGCTTGCTTTCTTTTGGGACAAAAGTCCCCTTGGCAGGATGAATAAAGCTCGTTGATTTTTTTCAGCGGATTGCAGGATTAAAATTGTATTAATACGTTTTAGCAACCGGAAACATATCAACTGTTTATACTGGCGCCAAAGTGTGGAATTTGTCTACACTAAATAATTCAGCATTAAAAACTAATAAACTCATTAACAGTTAGTTACGTAAAATGATTAGGATTGGCATTATTATGTAACCTGTCTGATTAAGAATCATAGTATAAAAAATAAAATATTTAAAAATATAACAGATGAAAAATTTAATCTTAGGTGCAGCCATCTTAGCATTTGCAAGTGTCTCAACCGTTAAAGCAAATGATATCAAAACACAGGTTACTATGGTAGCGCAACAAGACAGCACTACTAAAACTCCGGTTAAAATTGAAGAATTACCAGATGCTGTGAAAGCAACTTTAGCATCGGATAAATATAAAGACTGGGCTCCAATTGCAGCATTCAAAATCACTGATGCAAGTAAAGCCGAATACTACCAGGTTGATGCTAAAAAGGGTGAAGAAACTGCTTCCTTAAAAATTGGCAAAGATGGTGTTGTAGTTCAATAATTAACACACATTATGAAAAACAGGACCTGCCTTTGAAAAAAGGTAGGTTTTTTTATGCTTAAGTTATCCACACTCAGGTGTGAATAACTCCAATAAACGTGGGTAATTATCCGGATAACCTAATGCTTTTATTTGGCATAGCTGGAAGATAAGTAAGCCAACATAGCACTGTATTACAGATATATATGTAGCATAGAAAAATTATTAAGCATATCTTAACGCCAAACTAAGTTATTGACAGTTATAAACACACTAATGATGAAAAGTCTAAAACTACCTGGTTATGGAACGAGAAGAAAATGAGCATCGGCTTAAAAATTTAACAGAATTAAACCACAATGCTTATTCAATCAGAGCAGGACAGCCAGATCTGACCACCCGGACAGTCGTAAATTCTGCGAGACAATTCATCGGAACAATCAGAGACCTGCTGATTGATGAGCGGCATCAGGCACGCTATCTGATTTTAAACCTTGCCGGAAATGTATGGAACATTCAGGAACGGGAAGTTTTAATCCCTATTGGTGCCGCAGAACTGCATAGTCATATAGAAGAAATTGTCCTCCCCAATATTACCGCGCAGCAGATTTCAGTTTTACCTGATTATATTCAGGGACAGCCAGTCATTTCAACAGATTCGGAAATATATGGCCATAAAGATTTTGATGAAACCAGCAAAGCTGCAAAGGAAGCGCATGGCAGTTATACAGAACGTATCCCTTTTCAGGTGATCACCAGGGTATATCAGGAGGAAAGCGAAGCAGAAAATGCTTTTAGATTATTAGTTAAAAGGGGCTTCGCAGAAAGCGATATTAAAATCACGCCTTACAATCCACTAAATAGTGTCACAGATCTCCAGGGAAATACAAACACTCAGTATTTAGGTGATGGTTCACGGGATGAATTTATCCTGAGTCTGGCAGCCAGTTCGGCACTGGACGCGGTACTTGCACAACAGCTTTTAAATAATACAATTTAGCTTGTAATAAACAGCTGTTTTAGTATAATTCCTTAAAAAAAAGTCACATATAATATTAGTTATCAGTACTATACCAAATAAATCATTAAAATCACCTTATCTTAAACAATCAGAATTAATTATTCCCGAAAAGAATAACAATGGGTATCCAAATAAGCTTTTTTGTTACAATATGGCAAGGTGTTTGCCTGATGTAAGTAATCTCCAATGAATTTATACTCATGTCAAATCAACTTAAAGATAATATGATTAAAAACTCTGACATCAGTGCGTTGGCTGCTAATTTCCGCGAATATATTACCCAAAATAAGATCGAAGAAGAAAGAGATCAGCTGATAGAGGATTTAACTTCACGTAATCAGGACCTGAATCAATTTGCTTATATCACTTCTCATAATCTCCGCGCACCTTTATCGAATTTAATAGGATTAATTGATATCCTGGATTATGACGTACTGGATGAGTATAATAAGACAATTGTAGATATGTTCAGAGACTCGGCTTTTAAACTGAATGAGACTATTTATGATCTGACGCAGATGCTGAGTATTAAAAGTGATAAAAAACTGAATATCGAAAATGTAAGTATTGGCAGTATTTTCAAAAAAGTATGTAATTATTTTAATAAACAAATCCACAAACTGGGAATTTATATACACACTGATTTCCAATGTGAAACGGTTCCTTTCCCCAAAAGTTACCTGGAAAGTATATTGATGAATTTAATGTCGAATTCAATGAAGTACCATTCTGCCAGCAGACCACTTAGAATTGACATCACAACCAGGCTCAATGAGGATGGAAAGGTCACCATGATCTTCTCTGATAACGGCATAGGAATCGATCTGAACAAACACAAAGACAGGATCTTCGGTTTAAATCAACGCTTTCACAGTCATGTTAACGGAAGTGGTGTAGGGCTGTTTATTACAAAAACCCAGATTACTTCTATGGGAGGAAAAATAGCAGTTGAAAGTGAGCTGGACAAAGGCTGTACCTTCATTGTTACGTTCAAATAATGTGGAGTTATGTGACATCAATATGTGTCATTATTTTAGCGATTTAGTACGACTTTACTTCTAGTTTTGTAGTTAACGTATTCCACAGAACATGAAAAAGACCTTACTCATCATCGCCGCACTATTAGTAGTTGGCACCATTTTCAACCTGAAAGCTAATGCTCAGACTGTAAGTGGTAACGTACCGCTTAGCATCGTACTTTCTGATGCCTTCTCTATTACACTGGGTCCAACTCCAGATGTAGTTTTTAATTATGCATTAGCTACGGATTATGCAGGTAGCAAAACAGTCGCGAAAGCAAACCATTTTACAGTGGTGAGTAACAAGCCTTACAGTGTTGCTGTAAAAGCTGCGACAGAGTTCAATGTAATTGCAGGTAATGCAACCCCGGTCTCCTTAAGTGTTGTACAGGTAAGTATTGACCCAAGTACACCAACTACCGGCGCTACTTATGCTGCACCAGCTTTAACAACGACTAACCAGGCACTGGTTACCACTGCTTCACCAACACTTGCAACGGCTTATAATATAAATTATACAATTCCTACGGCTGCTGGCCTGATTGGTAAGGCGGTAGGGACTTATGCCACAAATGTTGTTTACACGATTACACAACCTTAATCTGCTTGATGAGGGTACTTACTGGTTTATTCATCCTATGCCTTGTCATGACGCTACCAGACTTAGCGAAAGGACAGGGCTTTTCAATTTCACCAGCCAGGATTTTCTTTAGTGGAAATCCGGGAGAGACGGTTAGCCAAATAGTTACCTTTGGGAATACGTCGGCGGGTGTATTGTCTTTTGTCACCAGGATACAAGACTGGAAGAGGGATTCGCTCGGTATCAAAATCTATTATGATAGTAATACATTGCCTCTATCGAACTCCAGCTGGCTTACGCTTTCGTCAAATAATATCGCTGTGCAGCCTGGTGAGAATAAGCAAGTCAATGTATCGATGACTATTCCTGCGCATGCGGATAAGTTAACAACGAGCATGCTCTTTTTTACGCAGGTCAAAGAACAAGAAGCACAGCAAAAAAATGCAGCCAAGATTGGTATTAATGTGTTAATGGAGGTTGGGATACAAGTTTATTATGTGCCGCGGGGATTAAATCCTGGAGAGCTTGAGTTTCTATCTTTTGAGGACCGGGGGATTCATGATAACGGAAAAGCGAAAAGCAGAAGACTGGCTTTAAAAATACACAATAAGGGAAACCTGAATAAAGATGCATTTATCCGTTTTGAATTAACAAATAAAGAAACGGGAGAGGAAATAAAAATTAAACCTGAAGTGCTGGCCATGTTGCCGGATGCTACCCAATGGGTGATGGTTGATTTACCAACAGATTTAAAAGGAAAATTCCTGGCTGTTGCTTTATTGGATGCTGGTACTTCTTATGATTTGAAAGTTGCTGAAAAAGAGATTATATACCGCCCTTAGGGTTATTTTTTGCTGTTTTACAGTCGGGAATGCCAATGCGCAATTGATTATCAATCTGCCCGAAGCCAATATTTCAGGACAAATGGGTTATGTAGTCAATCTGAATAGTGGTGCATCTCCCGCGCTAAGCCTTTTGTCATCCGTAAATGTAAAGGCGGCCAGCACAACATTAACACCAACCCCCGCTACTTTACCTGCGCTTGCGCTCGCCCCAAACCTGATCAATATGAAGGTAACTTCTATTGGAGGCGTAAATATACTTTCAGGAGCAAATCCGATTATACTTTCCAGTGTATCACAAAATATCTATTATGTAGCAGTTGGTTTATTGAGTGGTACTATGCTTGTTGATTATACTGTTTCACCGATAGGCGTAGCCTGGGCCGCTGGAAGTTATGCGACAACATTAACCTTTACCGGAAGCATTACTCCACCGACACCCACACTCACACTTAATGTTCCCGCATATATTACCTTAAATACACTGGTTCCGGCTACAACGACATTGAATGTCAATTCGTTTGCCATTTTCAGAAGTGTAGCTGGTGTCAGCGCAGTATCTGGCAGCGATTATTTTACAACTGTCCCTACTCTATTAAGTCTCAGGGCCAGCAGTGGTACTTTCGCTTTTACTACTACGCAGCCTTATAATCAATTGCCAGCAGCAAATAGCGTAAATTTAATGGGTGCAGTTCTTTCAGGCACATATGCAGGCGCTGCGATTAACCTTTCTGCAAGTGACCAGCTGTTGACGGCTGCTACCGGGATCCCTGTCATTATAACGAATAAAAGTATATTGTCTTCTACTTTAAGTATCAGCGGAGCCAATCTTAAAAGCAATTTTGTACAAGCAGGAACCTATACGGTACCAGTAGTTTATACGGTTTCAAAAACAGCGTCTTCCTTCCCTGCAACTTTGGCTTCACAAACGATGAATAGTTCTGTACAGGTTAATGTAAGCAACCTTATGGAATTGATTGTTCAGGATCCTAGTGTAACTTTAACTGTCAATACTACTGCAAACTATCAGCAAGGCGTAACTACAACAAAGCCAAATCATGTTAAAGTGAGCAGTACGGTTCCTTATAATGTAACGGTGAAGGCAAGCAGCAGTGTTTTAAGCTCTTCTGGCGGCATACAGATACCTGTTGGGGTAATCACTATTGAAGGGATGACTGGACAAACCGGGATCACGCCAGTGGTACTCTCTGCGAACCCGCAGACTATCATTAGTTCAGCTAATCCTATCGTAGACAGGCTGCTGAACCTGCAGTATCGCATTCCTTCAGCACAGACTTCTAATCTATTGAATAAAACAGCAGGAAGTTATAATACCACGATTACTTATACGATTGTCGCACCTTAATTAAAATCTGCTTACGGTAACTTTCCGGCGCTGGTCGTGGTAGAGAAAGGTCAGCATGCCAACCGGAACTCCCTGAAGAGAAACTTCTTCTTTTTCATTCTCAATAGAAAATGGCATCCCGGTGGTCTCAATATAAACTGTATATTTATTTCTTGGCAGGTAGAAACAGAAGTTCCCCTGATCATCTGTTAAGGTCTTATGTATACGGCCATTTAAATCTACAGCATTAATTCTTATGCCTGCAAGTACTGGGGCCCCATCTCCATATTTTTCAGCTTTCAGTTTCAGGCAACCATTGAGGGCTTGTGTTTTAACTAATGGAATTTCCAGTTTCTTACTTTTATCCAAAAAGACAACTGTCGGATCTTGCAGGCTCCATCCTCTGGTATTCGTCACAGAAACAGTATAAGCTTCTTTTTTCATATCCTTGAATTCTACGGCTCCTTTACTGTTGGTCAGGGCGGCGTCTCCATTGATTTTAACTAATACACCGGCAACTGGTGCTTCTCCGGGATCGCGCTGCCCATTGCTGTTGTGGTCTTCATAATAGGTAAGCAGCAGTCTTTTTGATCCTGATTTGCCTTGTGCACCAAATTGCTTTTCTACACCAAATCTTAGTTGTCTGTTTTCAAAATATAAATTGTCGAGGCTATTTACTGTGTTTGGGATAGGATTATAAAGTGAGATTGGTTGCTTTTGCCTGGTTATGGTGTATTGCAGGTCACTGGTGAGCGCCCAGTTTCCTTTCAGCAGATATCTTATATTGCTGTTCACGGAGTAGTTATTACTGTGCGTGAAACCATAATAATTATACATCCCACCCAGGCGGAAAGTAAGGTTATTCTGTAACGCTTCAAAGTGAACGTTAGGACCAAAAGAATATAGTCTGTATTTGTTAGTACCGCTCGAAGACAGTATGTCCGAAATATAAAAAGGGTTCAATTGAATGTAACTGCTGAATCCAAAAACCGGCAGGTTGTAACTGGTATTGATTTTAATGGAATGAAAGGGGGCGAGCGGCCTTTTTGAGGTATTCACATAAGTATAACCGTAATCGGCGGTTATGGAAAAGCTATGTATGCGTCCACTATAAGCCATGTTTGCACTAAAACGCATTGCTGAGGATCTCCAATCCGCGTTAGCTCCAAATTGAGTTGTAACGGCAGAAGTAATTAGATGCTGATCCATGAAATAAGGCCCGAAACCAAGAAAAACATTCCCAGCCCTGGTATTGAATCCCAATTCATAAATATATATCGCATTTTTATTGAGCCCGGTATTAAAGAGATTATTGAGCTCATATTGATACTTCGGGTTATTAACCTGCATACTAAAGTGAGCTGCAAGGCTATTGGAGTTTTCAAATTTTCGGGTCAGACGAAGGTCTGTCAGTAGCAGACCGCGTCTTAATCCTGTAAAATATGGGCTGCTGTAATATCCGCTTCCTGCAAATTGATAAGTATTGGTATTCAAGGCGTAATTCATCCCGGCTGAGACGCCCTGCTGTTGTGAAGAGTTTGTTTTTTGCTGTGCTTCTAATGAGTAGCCCGCTTCAAAGTCTAAAAGCTGCCCTTTGCCCAGGTTCAATCCTGTCTTTACACTCAATTGATTGGCATCAACCCCAGTAAAAGGGTCGCGGCTGTGCACATAGGTCAGCCTCCGGTTACCTTTAGTGTCGGGAGTACTCAGGTTATAATCAACCGCCAGAATTTTTGCCCCCGGGATTGTGGTATTGATCTGATCGTACAACAGAAAATTATTCTGAATGCCATAAACGGACAATACGCCATTGTCTTTCAGTTTCAAGCTTGCTTTAATTCCCCGGCCACCTAAAGAAAAGTCTATATTTTCGTATATATTACCCACTTTAACTCCCCAGCCTTTTGCCTGGTAATCTACAAAGGTGTTATAAATATTAATTCCATTCACATTTTGCTGATGGTACTGGTCAGCATTTAACCGGTATTCGAGCGATCCGTTATCTCCTGTCTTAACTTTTCCATTTGCTTGTAATTGATAAAAAGAAGAATTGCTGCTCAGACTTGCATAGCGCAGGGCAATCGTATTAGACAGTGTACCTGTGTACTGATCTCCGCTCATGCTTAGTCTTCTTGCGTTGGTTACATTGATAATCCTGATTATTTTAACAGCCAATGGATGATTACCGGCATCTACTGCCTGAATTGTCACGGTAAAATCTGCTGGAACACGGTTATTTATTTTATTCCTGGCTAAGAAAGGCAACAATTGCTGGGTTCCGGGCTGCAGGGTAAGGTTCATAGTTTGTCCTGTAAATTCCAGTCCGTCGGGAATACCCGAAAGGAGTAGTCTGAAGGTAATGGGAACAAAGCCATTATTTGAACAACGTACCACTACCTGGGCCTGATTACTCAGTTGCCCCAGATAAACTTCATTTTCTTCTGTACCAATTGTCAGCCCACCGACGTCAGTTAACTGGGTTATGAATGCCGCAGATTTTTGTACCTCAACACTTCCTTTTAAAGTGGTGAGGTGAACTGTAAAGAGCTGGCTGTTATTGTTAATCGTTTGCCGGTCTGCGATATACTTTAATGGGAAAAGTTTGCTCTCCCCTGCTTTCAGCACGAGGCTGTCTGGCAGGGAGATTAATCCTTTAGTCAGGAACTTTTCTTTTTTGTCTTGCAGCAGCGTTACAGTTTCTTTTTCAAAGTTTGTAATCTTCAGCAGATTGGAGAAGGTTTCACCACCCTTGATTTCCAGCGTATCCCGGGTAAAGGCATATTTTACCTGAGCTGATGTATTAAACCCGGCCAGAAAGCAAAGAATCAAATAAAATACTTTCAAATAGCCGATTTTATGCATCATAGTTCATGATAAAACGTAGCTGCCCTGCTGGACAAGGAAAAGCCAATTGATCTTTATTTGAATTGAGCAAGCAGCTCACCTTTACTGTTAATATTCAGTTTTTTATAGGTTCTTTTAATATACTGACGGACAGTATCTAAGGAGATTCCATATTTATAACCTATCAATTTATAACTCAGGCCATGTTGAAGGCCTTCTACGATCTGGCGTTCTCTATAACTTAGTTTGGATTGATAGTCTATGGTATACTGTACTTGCTGAATTACATTCCGCGAGATAGAGGGACTGAAAACAGAACCTCCGCGATAAGTAGTTACAATAGTTGAGATCACATCATCTACACAGGTATCTTTGGTGAGATATCCCATAGCTCCAGCCTTTACACAGGCCAGAACACTGGTATGGTCTTGAATATTGCTGTAAACTACTACGTTTGTATTCGGAAATTTCCGATAAATGTCAGGGATGACCTCAATTCCGTTAACCTCAATGTCGAGCAGGGTAACATTGGGCTCCTGAGAGGGCTGTACTTTCTTACATTCCCCCATAGATCCAATGTCGAGCGTTACCTTTAGATTATGCTGATGCTGATGATTTAGCAGCACACGCATCCTATTTCTGCTCTGTTGATTGGTATCAATAATTCCAACTTTTATCATATTTTCCCCTCCTTAATCTCATTCAGTAAATAACTTGAAATGATATGAAATAAAGTTAATAAATACTTTAAGCGCTTAAGTATTCATTCCGTTCATTCAACAAGGAGGGGCCTGAATGAAATATACATTACTTTAATACACTGCTAATGAGCGGAATAACACTTAACGAAGTAGAACTCAGGAAGGAATCTCTTAAGCTTCTGCCCAGGTTTACATGTTCATTGATACTTTCAGCTCTTAATTGATAGTAAGCTGAGAATGCTGTATTCAAATTTGGGTAATGGAGTAAACAATAGGATAGTGTTTTCGCATCGAGCATGGCATTTGTAGTTCCTGCGCTTGTAAATGGGAGCGCAACGTGCGCTGCATCGCCAATCAAGACTACATTTTGATGATGAAAGCTTGGCAAAAGGTCAAAATCCCTGGTATTCCAGATATAACTGGTCTTAAAATCATTGCTTCCTAAAACCTCCTGTACTTCAATGGGAAAGTCTTTCAACAGCTTGAAACATAACTCACGCAACAGTTCGTGGTATTGAACAGAACGCGGATGAATACCTTCAGGGATGTCAGCTAATAATGGGTCATATTGCATAAACCACACCATTTCTGTTCCTGATGTTGGAATAAGACCGAAGGAAAGACCCTGGTCTTTTTGCTGAAACTTGGTAAACTTCCCTTGTAGTGAGCCAGCGAGTTCAGCATGTTGTACAATGCCAACTACTTCTTTTACTTTACCCGGTTCAAATTTTACTTCACCAAATAGCTGCTGCCGGACCATTGAGTTTGCGCCGTCTGCACCAATAAAAACATCTCCATACTCCACCTCTCCATTCAAAAATACTGCGGCTATAACCTGATCCTCTTCCGTTATAAAATGAGAAAATACACGGTTGTTTTTTAAGCTGTATGCAGGCAGGAATCGATTTAAACAAGCCAGCAGGTCTGTACGTTTGAAGCATTGCCAGTCTTCGAGTGCTTTTTCATTCACAATTAACCCAGTTGAATCCTTCAGCATAAAGGTGTGTACTGCTTTACCGGGAAGTGAAAAATTACTTTCAGTTGCAAGTTCATTCAATACAGCAATTCCGTCATGATGCATCAGAAAGGCATGTCCGCCTACGGCAGAGAAAATTTGTCTTTCGTTTACACACACTTCAATGGCATGCTGATGCATATAAATCCCCATGCACAACCCAGCGATCCCACCGCCTAAAACTACTACTTTCATAAAGTATTTACCGTAGTTTTGATGTTGTATAATGCTTCGTTGAGAATATCTTCTGAAGTCGCAAAACTCATTCTGATAAATCCTTCTGCACCTTCTCCAAACCATTCTTTAGCACCGGGAACTACAGCAACCTTTGCCTTGTCGAGTAGAAGCTGATGGATTTCTTTACTGCTTTTCCCCGTCCCTGTTATATTGGTAAATGCGACATAACATCCTTCTGGAGAAATACATTTAAATCCCTGCGTCGCGTTGAGTTCTCTAACAGTCAGATCTCTCATTTTCTGAAGATGTACCAGGAATTCATCTAACCAATATCCGCAGTCATTGAGTGCTGTGGTCGCTGCTACCTGCGAAAGTATATTAGCGCCATGAATAGTAGATCCATGAAGGGAAACTTCAAACAGACGGTCATAGTGTACCTGATTGGATGCCATAACTGCTCCGATCCGCAGGCCTGCAAGGCCATAAGATTTACTGAAACCTGTTACAGTTATAGTCTGGTTCCTGATTTCTTCGTTGATGGAAGCTATACTTGTATATAAATTTGGTGTATAAACAATATCACTCCATATTTCATCTGATAAAATAATCAGTCCATGTTTACAGGCTATTTCTCCCAGCTGAAGCAATTCTTCTTTTTTAAAGACCTTTCCTGTTGGGTTCAATGGATTACAAAGACAGATCATACGTGTTTTAGGCGTAATCAGTCGTTCAAGATTATCAAAATCAACAGTATCAATCCCTGGAGGAATAGCAAATGGAACAGCAACTCCGCCAACGGCCTCAGTTGAGTACCTGAAAAGGAAATCTACGGGATCAAAAATAATGGCTTCGTCACCTGGTGAAAGGAATGCTTTACAGGTTAAATAAATACCAAAAGCTGCACTATCTACTGGAAATATAAATCCGGGAACCGCTGGAATATTCCGCTTCACAGTATAATAATTAGCTAAACTTTCTTTAAATTCAGGTAATCCTGCAGCAGGGCCGTAAGAAAGATACCTATCTTGTGTAAAACGGATAATTGATTCTGCAATTTCGGGCGCACTTGGAAAGTCCGGATCTGCAGCAGTAAGCGGAATAACTCCTTCAGGCACAGTGGCCCATCTTAAGTTAAACGCTCTCTTCTTTAGAATATCCAGATTGACAGATTGGGATTGAAACATCCTCTAAAACTATAAATTTTCTAGAATTTCAAGAAACTTTTCTTTCACTAAGGGCTTGATTATAAATTCACAAACTTCTTCTATATTTTTTGATCTTTCCATCTCATGCGGAGAGATGGAGGATGACACAATATAGAGTTCGTTTCTCTTCACAAAAGAAGGATATAATTCCTGATATTCAGCTAAGAATTCCCATCCGTCCATGACTGGCATATTCAGATCCAGAAAAATAACATCAGGCAACAATTCCTTCTTATCCTGTATTTCTTTTAGATGAGTAATCGCTTGGAGTCCGTCTGAAAAAACTTCAACATCAACATTTTCAGACACTTTCAGCATTGTTTTTTTTGTAAGAAATACAAAAATATCATCATCATCGATGAGGTACACTTTTTTCATTACCAATTCATATTTTGATTTACAAATTCTATTGAAAAAATAGAACCCTGGTCTGGAAAACTCTCCACCCAAATTTTACCGCCCATCGCTTCCACCTGGGTTTTTGTCATAAATAGTCCAAGGCCTTTCGCATCAGGGTGACGGTGAAATACCTTTCCAATTTTAAAGATATTATCTTTATGTTTAACAAGGTCTATACCCAATCCATTGTCCTGAACAGTCAGCACAATATTCCCCTCTTTCATTTTAGAGGCGAGATTCAAGGATAGCTGTCTTTCTGGCGATTGATATTTAATTGCATTACTGATCAGGTTATAAAAAATGCTTGCCAGATATTTATGCGGATATAATACTGCTGGTGCATCTTCAAAGTCAACCCGGATCTTGGCTTTTGCTTTCTGGATCTCCACGTAGAGCCCGTCAAGTGCTTCCTGAAGACAGGTACTAAAGTTCAGCCTGTCCAGTTTAATATCTCTGTCTAACCTGATCTGTATAGATTCGACCAGCTCGTTAAATGTACTTTTCAGATTTTCTATAACAGGTTCAAGTTTTGAAACCAGCATTTTTTGTTCTTCAGCGTCTTCTGCTTCTTGTATAAACTCTGCCAGCATAGCCATATTGATTAACGGCCCGCGTAAATTATGGGAAACTACATTACAGAAATCTATCAATTGTGTATTCTGAATAGCCAGTTGCTCCATAATGAGCGTTTGCTTTTCTTCCAGCAGTTTACGCTCAGTAATATCTATTCCAAAACCAATGACCATAATGAAATTACCTTTTTCATCATGCATAGGAAACATCCTTCTTAAAAAGGTGATATTATTTCCATTGGGATCCTTTTGACTTTCTTCCCAGCCTATTGCCTTTCCCGTATTCTTTACTTCCAGAAACTGTGCTCTGCGTGCTTTGGCTATCTCAGGACCACGGTTTCTGTAGGCAGCATATTCAAAGTCGTCTTTTCCTATAATAAATTTCCTGTATTCTTCGTTCTTAATCGCCATTGGATTAGCGAAAAGATATTTGTGGTTTGCATCAAATACGACAATATCCTGTGGGATATTATTGAGAATACTCTCATAAAATTCTTTAATACTATTATTGATTACCGGAAGTTTTAGCTGTAACAAACTAGCCACCTGCTGTGCAAGCAGCGCAAGTCCTTTATGCTGTTCCTGATTTAGTGTAAGCTGCTTCGGGCCGGCCACACTTAAATGTCCAATAACCAGATTCTTATTCACGACTACTGGTATAGCGATCAAAAATGGGAATATGTCGCTGATTGAATTGTCTCTGGGAGTTTCAGTCAGGTCAATACCCAGTTTTGCTTTATACCATATCCGGTTTTCATCCACAAAAGTGATAGCCGAAACCGGTGCCTGTGTAATAATAGCAGCAAGTTTGACGATATTATCAAACTCCTGTTCTTCACCAGTATCCAAAATTTCCAACACATAAAGCGCAGCAATTCTGTCAGCTTCATTCCTAAGTGATGGGATATTAATCATATGCAGGTTTCAGTCAACAATTTTGACGATACAAAGCTAGTTATTAGATTGAATCTTTTATTAAAAAGAAAAAGCCTTGTGATCATTTATCCAAGATAGAATTTTTTCTCCACATTCAATCCTGCTCTAAAGTAAACAGCCGTTCTTTTTATTCACCATTTCAATAATTATGTGAATAAAGCTCGCTCATTTTGTTCATTATCTTTAAAAAAATTGAGAAATTGTCAGGATGTTTGAATATTTTAGTGTTTTAAATGGTTATGAGACAAAACTTTAGGTGGCAGGAAAGACACAATACTGCGCATAGGATGGGGTACGCTGAAAAGAATAAAAACTTTCTCACGATCATTGAAAAATGCAACGAACTAATATTCTTTATAAAAAAAAATGGTGACTTCATTCATGTTACCACCTCTACTGAACAACTATTTGGTTTTAGCAACGAAGAGTACCTTGGATTCAACATCTTAGATACTGTACATCCGGAAGATCTGGATCACACCAAAGAAAGACTTCAACTGGTCGTTTCTTCTTCCGGAGCTAACATCAATCTAAAATTCAGAAGCCGGACCAAGCAGAGCGAATACCGCTGGATAGAAGGTGTAATGACTAACTTGCTTGATGACAGTATGCAGTCGCTGATGTTCAGATTTAATGATAGTACGGATCGGGTAAATAGTGAAAATGAACAAGCACTGTTGATTCAGGAATTTACTAAAAGGAATCAGGACCTTAATCAGTTTGTCTATATTATTTCCCATAACCTGAGAACACCACTGGCTAATCTAATAGGCTTGATTAATATTCTGGAAACCGACTTGCTCGATGACTACAATAAAGGGATTGTGGACCTGTTTAAATGCTCTACAGACAGATTAAGTGAAACGGTTTTTGACCTTACCCATATTTTAACGCTTAAAGATAACCAGGGTGTAAAGCTCACGAAAGTTAATGTGCAGAAAGCATTTGAGAAAGTTTGTCACTCTTTTAATGAGCAGATTAAACAGCTTGGTGTACTATTGACTAGTAATTTTGATTGTACTCACATACATTTCAATAAAAGTTACCTGGAAAGTATATTGATGAATTTGTTGTCAAATGCGATCAAATACCGCCTGCATAACAGACAACTTGAAATAAAAGTGAAGCTGACCAGGGATGAGCAAAATAACTGTATACTAAGCTTTTCGGACAATGGAACCGGCATTGATATGGAGACCAATAAAGACAAACTCTTTGGCCTTCATCAGCGGTTTCATAACCATATCACAGGAAATGGCGTGGGTCTGTTTATTACTAAATCACAGATTACCTCTCTTGGTGGCCATATTGAGGTTAAAAGTGCAGTGAATGAGGGCACTACTTTTACCATTACCTTTAAAGGCGAAAATGTTAACTTGTCAAACCAGAACCACCAGCCTGTCCTACAATAGATTCAATAGCCATATTTAATTTCTGTGAAGAATCATTAAGGAAGTTTAAAGTCTGTTGCGTGTCTTCACCAGGATATTTGATCAGGAATTCTGTTAAACTCATAATATTTGCCAGTGGAGCCCTGACCATATGACTTTGTATCCAGGCAATTTCTTTCAAGTCTTTGTTCTGACGTTCAATTTTTTGAATATAATCAATCCGTTCAGACACATCTGTAGCCAACACCAGGCGTGCTTCGCGTTCTTCGAACCTGATCGTATTGGTTTCAATCTCTACGGGAAAAACCTCTTTATTTTTATTGATATGAATTAATATACCGGAATAGTCCCTGTTATTAATCATACTGGTGAGATCCATCAATTTACTGCTTTCTGATTGCGGACGGATATCCACAATATTCATCTGCAGAAATTCTTCTTTGGTGTAGCCGTATTTAGTACAGGCAGCATCATTGGCATGCAGGAATTTGCCATTCTCCACATCAAAGACATACATCGGAACGGGGTTGGCCTCGAATGTATTTCTAAAGTAGCGCTCTGAGGCATCTAATCTGGAAATCAGATTCGCTTCTTTTTTGATAGTCTGTTCCAGACCATTTAGCACTTTACTGATTAACATCACACTGATCAGACTCACAAAAATGAGGTTCCCGGAGTAAGACGCCCATAGCGGCAAATCATAACTCTGCAATAACGGGCTCTCAAAGAGTTTATACTGTATGACTGCACCAAAGCCTGCACAAATCAGGACATTTAACCCGACAAGCCAATAGGCAGCAGGACGCGGGAAGATCATAGCAGAAAAAATAGTAATGATAATCAAATAAAGGACTCCTGGTCCTTCTGAACCTAAAACCGCTATATAAATGATCGCTAGCACGTATAGAAGAAATAGTGCTAATATTTTCCTGGTATGAATCATGATTTTCTTATTGAAAATAATAGATAATAAGGCGAATACAAAAACAACATTGAACCATTGTACAATAGTATTGCCGGCAAAAAAACCAAAAGTAACTGAAGAGACAAATGCGACTATGCTGATAATAAAACCATAGCTGATCACATTTCTAAAAAGTCGTTTCCGCCAAAAGACATGCTCCTCTTCTGAGGGGTCTGAATTCCTGAGCACCGCCTGTTCAATCAGCCGCTGCACTCTCCACCAATGTTCTTTTATCGAAAACATAAACTTTATCCCCAAAGATTACCAGGGTAAATACCTTCATCCGCAAGCTTCTGTAAAGCAGCTTTTACCACTGGCGCATCTTCTTTAAATGTCACCCCAAACCATTTAGCTTGTGTAGGAATCATCTTTACAACACCTTCACCAGATTTAATCAGCAGGTCAGCAACCTCAGGAATAAGGAATTCTGCCTTTAGCTCGGTACTGTTTTTATCCAAAAACTTATAATATTCCTGTTCAGACCAGTTCACAAAATCTGGTGTGAAGCAAAAGAAATTCATACTTACCTTGGTATCCAGCGGAAGTTCCTGTACTGAATCACCGGTTTTAGTAAATGCTTTGCCTTCTTCTTTATAGATCTCTTTACGTTCAGTAATGCTTACAATCTCCTGAGCTGCATTTACATTAATTTCTCCGCGTGTTACCGATCCATTATCACTTAATGTATTTTTTAATTCATATCCTATACAAGCATATTTATTTACTTCTATAGCAGTAGTCAGAAAATTATAAGCTTGCTTAAAGGCATCAAAGCCGTAAAAATCATCTGCATTAATTACCGCAAACGGACCATCCAATACATCCTTGCAGCACAGTAATGCATGTGATGTTCCAAAAGGTTTTGTTCTGTCTGCAGGGATATTTCTGCCACCACTAAAACTTTCCAGTGATTGATAAACATAATCTGTAGCAATCTTTCCACTTAATTTAGGCTCAATAACCTCTTTAAATGCAACTGAGAACTCCTCTCTTATAATAAAGATCACCTTTCCGAATCCAGCTTTTATCGCGTCGTAAATTGAATACTCCATTATAGTTTCTCCCGAGGGACCAAAAGATTCAGTTTGCTTATTACCACCGTATCTGCTAGCCATACCAGCAGCCAGAATAACAAGAGAAGGTTTTATTGTAGCCATAGAATTTTTAATATTTTAATATAAAATAGCAAAAGTTACTCCATCTTTTTATCCTGGGCTTAATCACATTGATAAAATTACGATGTACCTTTGTCCAGAGCGGGAAATAACTATGATTGACAATTTTTCAAACGACGCAGCATTCGATAGTTTGTACTCATTGAGGGCACAACAGCTGTCTTCTATCCACTGGACTCCTATTGACGTTGCTATAAAGGCCGCTACACACCTTACCGCAGGCGAAGGAAAAAATATTTTAGATATAGGAAGTGGGGTGGGTAAATTTTGTATCGTAGCTGCTCAAATTTTCCCAACGCATATTTTTCATGGTGTGGAGCAAAGAAAAGCATTGGTAGACGAGGCGATTATTGCCCAAAATGCAACAAGGACAACCAATGTAAATTTCATTCATGCCAATTTTAATGAACTGGACATGGATAATTATGATCACATCTATTTTTATAACTCTTTCAGTGAAAACTTATTCCATTATAAGCCTATTGATAACCTGATTGACTGTTCTCAGGATATTTATAATGAATACCTTACACAGTTTTATAACTTACTGGAAGAAAAGCCATCAGGTACAAGAGTCGCAACCTTTCACTGCAATAATGAATATGTTCCTCCTTCTTATAAAAGAGTGCAGCATATTACCGGTGAGGTTTTAAAGCTCTGGATTAAAAAATAAGATGTGGTATTAAGTATGATTTAGGATTTTACATCCAGATCTTCAAAGATTGAGTTTTTGCTCTTATACTCTTTAACCAGCTCTTTCATGAGTTTAACAACCTGAAGGTCATCACATCTTTTAGCATGTTCTATCAAAGCATAAATCTGAAGCTGAATTTCATCAAATGCATATTCTCTTACTTTACCAATCATGATCTTTTCATGATGCGTAGGCATTGTATTCTCGTTATCATTCAATAACTCTTCAAATAGTTTCTCTCCTGGCCTTAACCCTGAGTACTCAATCTGAATATCCTGATTAGGTACGAGCCCTGCCAATTGGATCATCTTTTTAGCCAGATCAACAATCTTTACCGATTTTCCCATATCAAAGATGAATATTTCACCACCATCTCCCATACAACCCGCCTCAAGTACCAGACGGCAGGCTTCAGGAATCGTCATGAAGTAACGTGTAATCTCTGGATGGGTCACTGTAACAGGCCCCCCTTTTTCAATCTGCTGTTTAAATCTTGGGATTACAGAGCCATTCGAACCTAAAACATTTCCGAAACGCGTAGTAATAAATTTAGTAATCGGTTTGATATCCAATTCATTGATATAACTTAACCCGTTGCTGAAAATATGATCTCTGTGGTGCAGAGAATTATTTAAGGACTGAACATAAATTTCTGCGATCCTTTTGGAAGCGCCCATTACATTCGTAGGGTTCACTGCTTTATCTGTAGAAATCATGACGAATTTCTGAACGCCATATTTTACTGCCTTATCTGCAATTGTTTTTGTACCCAGCACATTGGTTTTAATGGCTTCACAAGGATTATCTTCCATCAAAGGCACATGTTTATAGGCGCCTGCGTGGTAAACGTAGTGAGGCTTAAAAGTGCTAAATAAATGTTCCATACGCTTTTCGTCACGTACGTCACCAATAAATGCATGGAAGTTCTGGTTTTTTGCTGTTTCAGTCAGCTCGAGGTAGAGTTCGTGAAGTGCCGTTTCAGATTGATCACATAAAATAATCAGTCCTACTTCAAATTTCGTCAGCTGGCGCACAATTTCACTGCCGATTGAACCAGCAGCACCCGTAATCAATATCCGTTTATTTTTAAGCTGATGACCAATTCCTTCAATATCAATATGAATAGACTTACGGTCCAGCAGATCTTCAATATTAAGTTTTTTGATTTGAGTTGGCTGAAGTTTACCGTCAGTCCAGACGTTAGGAGGCGGAATGTTTAATACTTTGATCCCGTTTTCCAGACAAACATCTACGATTTGATTTTTACGTTCCTTAGGAATGGTATAAGATGCAAAGATAATTTCGTCAAGCTGATGTTCAACAATCAGGTTGACCAGGTCTTTAGCATCAAGGATTTTGATCCCATCAATCGTTTTACCCATTTTTCGCTGATCGTCGTCTACAAAAGCAATAATATTTTTATTGACATGAGGATCATGATCAAATGTCCTTTTAGTAGCAACACCTGCTTCACCAGCTCCATAGATCATTACTCGGATCTTATCAAGTTTTAGGTTTTTGATATAAATAAAGAAATATTTGATCAGAACACGGTAGGTAATTAACAGTAAAAAACTTGATAAACCATTGATAATTAATATACTATTTGGAATAATAGCATTATTACCAGTAGCAACAAAGGCCATATTTACCAGGAAAAAGGTACTATTAATTACTATCACCGCGTATAAGATGCGGAAAGTGTCCTGAGCACTCGTATACCTGATAATTCCCGAAAAGGTTTTGACCTTTAAAAAAACCAGTGTGCTGATTACGGTGGTAACCAATACATTTCTGCTAAACTCTACGTAATCTAAAGTAGAAAGATCAAAATTTCTTTTGATTAGGTATGCAAGTGTTAACGATATAAAGCATATCGTTAAATCAAGCGTAAATATTATCCATCTGGGTACTATGTTTATCTGACTGAACAAGATTCTATATTTTAATAATCCACGAATTTAATCAAAAAATCATACCAAGTTCAAATTACCTCTTTTCATTTATTAAAATAACAGAATAGATTTATCACTATTACCGCTATAAATGATAAAAATAGTTAAAAATACAAATAAAAATAACTTATAATTTTCCATTTTAATAAGAAAATATCAAAAATAGAACCTGAGATTTTATCAAATAATTATGTCTATATATTCATGCCTGACCTAAATAATGAACGTTTTGTACAATTAGTGTATGAAAAACCTAAAAATTTGAATTACTTTTTATTGCGCACTTTGCGGAAGATGCTAAATTCTGGACTGGCATCTTTTCTTATAGTAATTAGTTTAACCTATATTAAGGACACAACCACCCCATGAATAACCGACACCAAAGCCAGCTAAAAGGATATTTCCATTTAGATCAGCATCTTTCACAGCTTCTTTCAACGCTATTGGTATAGTAGAAGATACGGTATTGCCACAATCTTTAAGAAAATAGAAAAACTTCTCTTCTTCTATATTTATCTTTTTTCTAAGGTGATTGAGCATATATTTATTTGCCTGGTGAAAGACATATAAATTAATCTCTGAAGGTTCTAACTTATTATTAGTTAATACATTCTGGATTAACTTTGGTACAGCCCCAGAAGTAAATCCGAAGATTTCACCTCCATTCATATGCAACTTCCCAGGGCTATTAACGTTACCAAATTCATCAGTTACGTCTTCGCTCTGGTCACTTAATCCAGGAAATTTGACACCGCCTTTTTTAACGATCAAATTCTCAGCACCTTTACCATCAGTTCCAAAATCAAATTCTCCTATCTCTGCGAATCCATCACCAGCAGTGATCAGCGTTGCTGATGCTGCATCACCAAAAATAGTCAGGTTACTTTTATCTTTTGGATGAATGAATTTACTATAGGTTTCCGCCGTCAATAATAAGATGTTTTTCGCTATTCCTGCATACACCAATCCCTTCGCCAGCCCCAATCCATAAATATATCCTGAGCACCCAAGGTTAAAGTCAAGGGCCCCGGCCGAAGTTGGAATACCCAGCTTATCCTGAATGATACAGGCAGTAGTAGGTAAAATATAATCAGGACTTTGAGTACATAAAAGAATAAAATCAATATCCTTTCTATCTATATTATGTTCCGAGAATAGGTTTTCAGCCGCTTTTATAGCCATATCTGATGAGAATTCATCTTCTGCAGCAATATGGCGACTGTAAATCCCTGTCTTACTTGATATTTTATCTACGGACCACTCCGGAAATAATGTATTTATTTCTTCATTACCCAGTATTTTCTCAGGTAAGTAGTAGGAAATTGCTTTTATTTTTGCTTTCATAAATTACTATTTCAGCGTTAAACCACCATCTAAAATTAAATCAGAACCAGTCATCCACCGGCTTGCATCACTCAAAAGGTAAATAACCAGGCCAGCAACATCCAATGGCGTACCATATCCAAGAGGATAATCCTTTTCAGCTTCTTTAACCGATGAATCAGTAACGGCCTCAGCTGCTTTTTCAGTCATTGGTGTTACAATTATTCCTGGAGAAATACTATTAGCTCTAATTTTTTGATTGGCTAATTCTGAGGCAACGACTTTAGCATATGCCGTTAGTGCAGCTTTTGAAGAAGCGTATAGGGCTGTACCCGGAACGCCAAGTTTTGATGAAATTGAAGAAATAAACACCAGTGATCCCATTTTATTAATCAGCTTATTTTTGATAAGCTGCTGACTTAGAAATACCGAGCCTTTAAAATTGACATCAAATACCTTGAACATTTTCGCCTCATTAATGAACTTTACTGGTGTATAATCTATTACACCAGCATTGAAAACTACACCATCGAATTTTTCAGACTTACTGATAAATTCAGTGATATCTTTATAGTCAGACAGATCAAATAAATGATAAGAATGCCCCTCTCCCTCAAGAAGACTCAAAGTTTCCTGAATACGGTTCATATCCCGGCCGGCAGCGATTACCCTGCCACCATGATTGGAGATAGAAATTGCGATTTGCTGACCGATTCCTGAAGAGGCACCAGTAACGAGAAAAGTTTTACCACGTAGTGAGAACATAATTTAGGCCTTCGAGCTGATAATATTGAAGATATCGCCTAATGTGTTTGAATTTTTCAGGTCTTCAGCAGTTAGATTAACTCCGTATTCCTCATCTACCATTGCCATGATTGACAATGCAGTTAAAGAGCTCCACTCTTCAAGATCCTTAAAATTAGTATCAATCTTGATCGATTGAGGATCTGTTTCATCAAATTGTAGTGCAAAGCTATTAACAAACTTTATTTCTTCCATATAAATTAGTGACTTTTAAAAAATTCTATTTTAGGCAATATGCCTTTAATCGTGAAACTTAACTGCCTTTGCAGGAATACCTACTGCAGTACAATTTGCCGGCAAAGATTTATGCACAACAGATCCAGCTCCTATAATTGTATTTTCTCCTATTTCCAGTTTATTAATAATTTTGGCCCCGGTTCCCACATATACGCATTCTCCAATATTAACATCTCCGGAAACGTTGACAGATGGCATAAATGAGCAATAATCTTCAATCACAGTATCATGACCAACTGTACATCCCAAGTTGAATATTACATGTTCGCCAATTTTGATATTTACAGTGATTATACATCCTGCACAAATAATAGAGCCCTGACCAATTGTAACGTCATCACTACCGATTATAACGTTAGGATGGATAAGTGTAGCATAAGAGATCAAAGAATTATCAATAATACTTAATAACTCTTTTTTTAAGGATGGCAATCCGATAGCAGCAACTACAGAAAGTTCTGTTGTCACCTTGTTCAGGTCTTTGATCGGGCCTAATATCGGATATCCGTTGATTAGTGTATCCGGCTCTACTCCATCAGCATAATAACCTAATAAATTATACTCTTTTGATTGTGCATTGATTTGGTCGATCAGCATTTTAACTTCCCGTCCAAAACCGCCGGCACCTATAATTGCAATATTTTTCATTTGTATTTCCTTAATAAAAGTCTATGAATAAGTTGACCTTGTTTTCATGCAAATCCGGGTGGACTTCTAAGATTAATAATCCCCAAATCTAGCAAAAAACTAATGTTTTTAACAAATTAACTATTCAAATTAAGCTTTTCAGTCTTCATTAAGACGATTTAACTCCATTTAAAAAGTCTAAAAATCAGCATATAAATTTCTGAATGACGAACGTAATCCTATAGTGAAAAATCGTTGCTTATCATTAAATTCACTGTTACTTTCTTTTCTGTAAGTAGCACCAAATTCCAATCGGAGATTGTTTTTCGGATTTAAAAGATAGCCTACTTTTGCATCAGCAATAAGCAGATTAGTTTTTAAGCCATGACCGATGTTCACACCATAATTATCTACACGGGTAGTATATGATTTATAGATGTCCTTTCCGTAGTTAAGACCATTAATGTCCAGCCCATAAGTCGCAGCATTCATTTGCAACCTTAAATCAAATCTTTTATACCTGTAATTAACAATACCCAGATACTCTGCAAAATTAGCACCATAAGGATGTGCAAGAGATTGGTTATAGTGCCCGTAATTTTTATAATGATCAGTTGCTGAATAAGAATAAGGCCTTACTCTGTTCATTTCCACCTGAACAAAAAGGTTTTTCACCTTAAAAGCATCAAATCCTTTAATACCTAACTGGCCACCTTGTTTATTTGCCCAGTAACCATTATTTGCAAACACCTCTTTAAAGGTAAATTCATTGATCATCAATTGACCATAAGCAACATAACGGTCAGCTATTTTATAACTTGCATTTAATCCTATCAGTGCTTTATCAGGGGACCCATTTGCATACTCAGTAGGTCTCATAAACATAACTGGATTCACATAACTGAAATCGAATCCTCTTGGGCGCCACATTATATTTTCAAACAGCCCTAAGCTTAACCTTTTAGTCACATTCCAGCTGAGGTAATGAAATAGGCCATATTTTTTCGGATAAGGTGTTTCGTCATCAAATGGGGTATCATACATGTCTATGAATTGAGCCCACATAGCCATATAACGTACCTTTCCCAAGGTAGCTGTTACCTTAAAAAAAGGATAATTAAAAGAATTATCTGATAGTAATAAAGACCTGTAACCATCTCCGATAAAGTTTTTATCATAGCCTAATTGAAAGTTGACATACTTTGAAGGTGTATAAGATAAGGTTCCTCCAGAATAAGCGTAGTCAAACCCACCCACACCATAAGTTTTGGCATGACCTTGTCCAGGAACAACTTTATTTGTCCTGATATAATCTGTCATGTACTGTGCGAATTTCCCCTGGTTTTCATAGAAATGACTGGTGAATGCAAACTTGCTGCCTATTTTTCCACCTAGTTCAATCCCTCTTGTATTTAACCAGATCGTATTACCAGCCTGTTTGCCAATCTGCATATCAGGAATAAAATCCAGATAAAAAGAATAATCTTTATCATTAACCTCTACCAGATGCTCCTGGAAGATTTTTCTGAAAAGCCAGTTTTTACGCTGCCAGTCTTTTTCTAAAGGCATTACTCTTTTCAACAGGCTATCTCTTCCTAAAGTATCAATATCATTCGCTATATAAGGAAGCAAAGCCGTGTGGCTGCGTTTTGAGTTATTAAAATAGATATCCTTCCCTAAATTATTATTAAGATCATGGCCCAGGGGCAATAGCTCAGATTGTGCATTTGCCTTACCAATCACTAGTGTAAAGAGAATACAAAAGACGAGCTTAAATTTCGTACAGTTCATGTAACAAAGATATATTATTCAACATAATTCTTGGTAAAATACAGATTAAAAGAACCTAATGTGCAGTTAATCTCTCTGAACCTTCCTGAACATATCTTAATATTACAAATATGACAGTACTAAATACTAAAGACAGACAAATTACAAATATGGTGTGTGGAACTAAAAACAAGATTAATGCATTGATGGCTAACTGGACTATTGCATAGATTGCAGAGACAACCAAATGAGACATTTTTCTTTCATTTGCCCAATATTGATAAAAATGGCTTCGATGTGCATCAAAGATATTTTCTTTACGGATAAGCCTGAAAAATATGGTAGTCACAGTATCCAATCCATAAAGAAGAAGGAATAACAGGTAACTAAAATCTTCTGTTTTGATCATCAGCTTAAGCAAGAAAAAAAGGATAATAAAAGCAATACTTACACTGCCTACATCACCAGCGAAGCATTTCGCTTTTTTTCTGAAATTAAAAAAATTAAATACAATAACCGAGATGATAGCTACAATCAAGAGGTCTGAAGCTACGAATGGTGCAACATAAATATTCACATAAAGTAAGGTACAGAGGGTGATTAATGCATATGAACCTGTAATTCCATTAATACCATCCATAAAGTTAATTGCATTAATACTTCCAATCACAAGGATTAATGCAAGGATGATCCAATAAAAAGGGAGATTGAAAAGGCCTAATTGATAAAACATAAGTGCTACACCAATTAAGTGAAACACTATTCTTATTTTATTGCTCACAGGTTTTATATCATCCATAAAACTGATCAATGCAATGGCTAATAAGCCCAAAAGAAAATAGCTGTATTCAAAACCAAAATAAAGTGGATAAAACAACATTCCCATCGCAAATATAATACCTCCACCCCTTAAGGTGATACCGGTATGAGAACTTCTATGGTTAGGCTGATCAATAATATTAAATTTGTCAGCTATCCTGAAATAGATCAATTCTGTTATAAATAGTAAAATGAAGATGACAAGAAGCAGGATTATATTCATAAATAGGGTTAACTAATAGATTGCTGTTAATAATCAGCAGTTTTTTTAAAAGATTCAGCAGTAAAACGTAGCCCTGCTCTTGCTGTCAAAGGAAATTCAGCCTGCAATGCTTTTTTTATTTTAGCATTACTAACCACATAATTCTCAGTCATTTTATGTAACCTTTCTGTATTTAAAGGTAATTTCAACCAGTCTCCAATTGCTGCAACTGTCTGAATTAGTTTAGCTGGTATTTTCCAAAGTCTTGGTTTTTTATCCAATGACTCGTTCAAAATTGAGATAACCTCATTGGTAGATAAAGCTTCATCATCCGCTACTTGATAGCAACCCGATGACACCTTATCGCTAATGATCAATTCCCTGATTACGAAACACAGGTTGTCCACACTTAAAAAAGACCGTTTATTATCAAAAGCAGCTAAAGGATAAGGCAACCCTTTCTGAACGAATTTATATAACAAATTTAAATTGCCTTTATTTCCAGCACCATGAATCATACACGGACGCAGTATATAATACGATTTACCTGCTGGTAATGGCTGTTGCTTTATATATTCTTCAGCTTGCCATTTAGATTTACCATAATGTGTTTGAGGATTCGCAACTGCATCTTCTGTTAAAACTCCCTCAACTGTATCTGCAATAGCTTTTACAGAGCTTAAGTAAATGAATTTTTCTGCGCCTGACTGAAGAAATATATCATACAATTTCTTCGTTATCTCAAAATTCACCTGATAATATTCATCAGGCTGCGATGTCTTTTTTAAATCATGGGCCTTGCCAGCTAAATGTACAATTGCCTGAGAATTCACAATTGATTTATCATTTATCTCATATAGTTCTTGCCTGGATATTAATTTTGAAGACAAACCATTTTCAGATAAATAGCGGATTAAGTTTTGACCTACAAAACCAGAAGAGCCAGTGATTAGAATATTTGAGTCCATTTTAAAATAATATGAATTATAAACATTTGTTCCAGAAGGATGCTTCTGCATCTATGAATATATTATAAAGCCATCCTTCCATAGAAAGTTTATCATAAATATCATTTTCTATATCCTGATAATCAGTCTTAAAGAATGCTTTATCTAGTAAAATATGATCCCTTTCTATGATGTAAATATTATTAGGATTATAAAATGGAAATTTTAAAATTTCCTTATTCGTAGTAATTAGTTTCCTTCTGGCTCCTATTGCTTCAAAAGTACGCATCGTTAGCCCCTTCTGATGCGGGTGATTGATATCCAAAATTACTTTAGACTTCCGGTAAAGATTAACAATATCATTTAATTTCAATGACTTAAAACTTAGCTTCCTATAATCGAACTGCTTAAATGTCTTATCAAAGATTCTTTTATAGAGGTAAACTAACCGGCCATGCATGTAATAATAACAGAAAATCTTTAGGTTATTTTTAACACACCATTGACCAATTTCAGAACTTATTTTATAGCGATCCGAATGGGCAGTACCCAGAAATAAAGTATCATATTCCAAAACTTCATTTTTGACATCCTTGTAAGCATCCAAATAAAATAATGGTCTGAAATTAATATTGTATTTTACCGCATCCTCAGGATCAAAAGTAAGTTTACGATTAAAATACTTTAAAATTGTTATCGGGTGTTTATGATTGGTAAATGAGTCCCATGTATAAAATATAAACTCACAGTCTGGTTGAAGTATCCTGAATTCTTCTAAAAAGAATGCCGGTATAACCTCTCCCCTGTTTACAAACAAATAATCAAAAACTACATTCTGTGAGACACTATTTAATATATTTTTATAATAGTTATCTATGGTAGTCTGATATAGACTTCTTTTAAGTCTGATTATTCCCTTAGTAAAATTATTATTGGCAGGCCTTTCATCATAATAATGAACATTTGCACCAAACTCTTCAAGTTTATTTATAATCTCTTTCTCAAGATCAAAAGTTTGAACAGAGAAAAATAAAATGTTCTTGTCCTTTAGCGCCTCTCTGATTATCATTTAAAGAGCCCCTTTTCTTTCATTTCTTCTATGGATTTTGAATAGTTATCTTCCTCAATATCCTGTTTATTTACCCATGCAGTAAATTTTTGAATTCCTTCAGCAAACATCACTTTTGGTTGAAATCCAAGTTTAGTCCCAATCTTATTTAAATCAGCAAAATTATGTCTGATATCACCAAGTCTGTAATTACCTGTAATATTAATTGGTACATTGATTTTATAACAATCTACTAAGGAATTCGCCACTGTCATCACATCAGTTGCCACACCAGTTCCAACATTAAAAACTTCATTGTTAGCTTCGTCTTTTTCCAGTCCCAAAATTGTAGCATCTACTACATCATCAATAAATACAAAATCCCGGCTTTCTTTACCATCTTCAAAGATATTGATGGTATTACCATTTTTGATTTGCGTAGAGAAAATTGAGAGTATTCCGGTATAAGGATTTTTGAGTGACTGACCCGGGCCATATACATTTTGGTACCTGAAAGCAACTGCTGAAATACCAATGGTAGGACAAACCGTCATCACCATTTGTTCCTGGTTTTGTTTTGTAATCCCATAAACTGAAGAAGGGTGTATTTTGGACTCTTCATCAGTCGCCAGCAGTGTTAAATCAGAACTATCTTTATATTTTACGTCGTAATCGCCCTTTGACATAAAATCGTCTTTCCGATGTAACGGATAAACAATTCCATACTCCGGACTTTCATATTTGCCCTCTCCATAAATTGACCTTGAAGAAGCAACAATAACCTTTTTTACGTTATGAGCTTTACTATTTGCCAAAATATCCAACATTAACGCAGTACCGTTAATATTAACATCTACATACTTATGTATTTCATACATGGACTGACCAGTACCCGTTTCTGCGGCATAGTGTACTACAGCATCCTGACCTTCCAATGCTTCTTCCCAAGCCGACTTATCAGTTACGGAACCTTTAATAAATTTAACTTTTCCTTCTATACTTTTATATAATGGAGATGTTTCATATGGATTCTCACCATGTATCTGAGGAGAAAGGTTATCTAATACTGTAAGAGTGTATCCCTTATCTATAAGTTTTAGTGCCAGGTTCGAGCCTATAAAACCTGCTCCACCAGTTATTAATATATTCTTCATATCGTATCGTCTTTCTCTTTAATTAGTAATAAATGAGCCGTCAGGGTTAGTTTTTTCCCATCTTTCGGTTTCAACATTAAATCTTTTTATCGGAATAGCTGGAGTACCAACAGCAATTACAAAAGGTGGTAAACTTTTAGTAACGACAGAATTTGCGCCAACAATTGTACCTTTGCCAATCGTAACACCTGGCAAAACACTCACAAATTCTCCGAGCCAGACATTATCCTCAATAATTACCGGTTTTGCTACTAATTTTCTCTGTACAGGAGGGACTTCCGGGCTGCTATCGTCTTCATTCCCAGCATAACTACCATGTGAACAATCCGAGATATAAATTTTACTTGCTAAAAGAACATTATTACCAATCCGAACCTCTTCCATGGCAGTAATATGAACATAGTCATTTATTTGAACGTCTTTACCAATGTGTAAGGTAATTTTATTATCTAACGGAAAAGCCTCCAATCTACACCCTGCACCCGTAGTTAACCTTTCACCAAGATCAATATATTTCTTGTTTCTAATATCAAAAGGCAATCTTATTATTCTTGATTTTGAGTGAAATAATTTGGTATAAATAAGAGAGATAAGTAACTCGATAGTACCTTTTACTCCATATCTTGAAATCATATTTTCCGCATTTTAACAATCAGGATCCTTCTTAAGTATTTCAGTAAAGAGTAACTTTTAGCTAAAATATAAACGGGACCATTAATATAACCATTAGTATACGCGAATCTTAAGTTCAATAATTCCCCCTTTTCCATTTCAAGTAAATTTGCACTTAAACCACTTTCGCCAAATCCACTTTTTCCATCTCCGTACACAATTAATTTTTCATATAAAAGAGCACATTTGAATTGACTGGCAATGCGCATAAAATAATTCCCCTCCTCAGCAAACCTTTGGGATTCATTAAAATCACCTATAGTTGCATAAACTTCCTTTTTCATTATAACAGTTGAAGGTTGAAAATAATTCTTAAATATTAAATTCTTAAGGACTATCTCTTTTAATCTTCCACTTTGCTCTTCAGGAGCTTCAAATATTATACCAGCTAAAAAATCAATTGAAGTATCTTTTTCCAGGATTTCCAATTGTCGCTGTAACTTAGAAGGTAACCACTCATCATCTGAATCTAAAAATGCAATAAAATCTCCCGATGATACTTTCATACCTTCATTTCTTGCACTGGATACCCCACCATTTTCTTTATCAATCAAAATGATATTAGCATGCGCATTCTTAACTATATAATCATCGACAAGTAGCTTTCCATTGTCAGTACTCCCATCATTAACAATGATAATTTCTACACTTCCTTTATAAGTTTGATTAATAACAGAGCTTACACATCTTTGAATAGACGATTCAGCATTATACATTGGAATAATTACAGATACATCCATTAATAACTCTCTTTGCTCCAAACTACACGTTTGATATAATCAACATAACTTATTATTATTCTTACTACTTTATCAGATACATTCGGCATGGAGTAATCTGCAACCTTTCTGAAATTACGTTCTTCTCCCCGTTTCTGATACTTTAATTGGATCAAAGCTTGCATGATTCTTTCAGGATTCATACCAACCATCATCACTGATGCTTCTTCCATAGCCTCAGGTCTCTCATGCGCTTCTCTTAAATTTAATGCAGGAAAATTCAAAGTAGAAGACTCCTCAGAGATCGTACCACTATCAGATAATACTGCATAAGAGTTCATTTGTAAAGCATTGTAATCATTGAAACCCATTGGCTTAAGAAACTGAATTTCCGGCCTCATCTCAATCTTTTTAGCATCAATCATATTTCTTGTACGTGGATGTGTACTCACTATAATTGGAAACTTGTAAGTTTCTGCAATCAGGTTCAGACTCTTCATTAAATTAGTAAAATTGCTTTCACTGCTAATGTTCTCTTCCCTGTGAGAAGAAATCACGAAGTACTTATGCTTTTCTAAGTTTAACCGGGTAAGGATATCAGATTTTTCTATCTGCGGCAAATAATGTCCAAGCACTTCAAACATTGGAGACCCTGTCTTGATAATTCTGTCAGCAGACATTCCTTCACGTAAAAGATATTCACGTGCAATATCACTGTAAGTTAAATTTATATCAGAAATATGATCTACAATCTTGCGGTTTGTTTCTTCAGGAACACGCTGATCAAAACAACGGTTACCAGCTTCCATATGGAAAATCGGGATTTGACGTTTCTTTGCAGGAATAGCACATAAACAAGAATTAGTGTCTCCCAATACCAGGAATGCATCGGGGTTTTCTGACGCTAATAATGGATCTATTTTAATTAAAATCTGTCCTATAGTTTCTGTAGCTGTTGCTCCGGCCGCGTTTAAAAAGAAATCTGGTTTACGAATAGCTAAATCATCAAAAAATATTTGATTCAATTCATAATCATAGTTCTGACCTGTATGAACTATAATATGTTCAATTGCATCAGAAGCATCCAATGCAGCCATTACTCTAGCCAATCTAATAATTTCTGGTCGGGTACCGACTACGGTCATTACTTTAAGTCTCGATTTCATATAGGTATTACGCTTCTCTTTAAAGATTAATTTTAAACATTTTCAAAATAGGTATCCGGATCTGATGGGTCATAAAACTCATTAATCCAGAAATTAGTAAATAACTCTTCTTCACCAATGTTTTTAATATTATGAGTATACCAAATAGGCATATCCACATATGCAGGTTCCTCACCATCCAGATAGAAGTCATGTACTTCATCAGTTCCAATCCTGCGTAATTGTATCAGCGCTTTTCCTTTAATCACCGCAAAACGCTCAATTTTACGTGTGTGGTAATGATTTCCTCTGGTGATACCAGGTACCGTGCGGGAAAATGAAACTTGTCCGCCAATGTTTAACCTGATTACTTCTACAAATACACCCCGGGGATCCGTATGCTGAACGTATTTAACAGGATAATGATTTTTAATATCAATATAACACCTGAAAGTATTAAACAGATTCAGCTCAAATTTACTATTGATTTCAGGAACTATACCTAATTCCAGGTATTGAGTTTTGTAACCTTCTAAAAATGAGAGGATGGTAGTCACCTTATGTTCGTCAGTATGTGGAATTACCAGAAGGTCATTTCCTTCACCCTTTCTGAATTCGGTGATAATATTGTTTATTAAATCACCAACATATATAAGCTTAACTATACCATCGGTTTCAATTTTCGGCTGTTCATTGTGCGCTAGCTGATGGCTGAATGTAGCAATGAATGAATTATAATATGGCGCACCAAAAGGACCAAATACATTGGGAATAATAAACCCTGTAAACTTAGCCCCTGCTCTTTTCGCCCAGTTGATGAAAAGTTCCCGCCCTTCTTTTTTACTTTTACCATATAAGTTGTCTTTCTCTTCTTGCGATGAAGAAGAAAAGAACACGTGAGCTTTACTATTCGTAGCCTCTAGTGCGGTAATCAGCTTATTGACCAGGCCTACATTCGTATCATAAATAACTTGTGGATCATGATGACGGTTCATTGCTGCCAAATGCACGATGATATCACACTGGCCAACAAATAAACTCAGTTCAGCCTCATTTTCAAAAAATCTCTTTTCAAAATTTACACATTCAAATTCTTCGGAAAAAAGATTGATCGTATGCTGTAAATGCTGGCCTACAAATCCTTCCTGACCGGTTATTCCTATTTTTAATTTCATAAACTTATTTATCATCTAATATGATCATTCCCAGCGATGAAAATAATCCGCTGGATATTGATGATCATCAAATTTAGCCTCAGCTATACCTTTATCAGCATAAACCATGACCCTTGAATCTGGAATAAGTGCTCTAAAACCTGTTGCATAACCCACTGGTATATGAATTACCTGCGGATTATCGGCAGATAAAATGAATGTTTCCATGGCCAGATTCTGATCGGGCTTATCCCAATCATCGATTTTAACCAATTTCAATTCAAAACTTCCCTGAACCACACAAAACCAGCGTTGTTCAAGCTGATGTGCTCTCCATCCTCTTCTTACAGTAGTATCTGAGTGACTGATCATATACATCCTTTTAACTTCAGACATATCAAAATCATTCACAAAGTAAAGTGTACCCCGATGATCCGTATGTTGACCACCACAGATCAGATTAACCTCTAAACTCATTTAAGCAGGGTATTGGATAGCAGTCAGGTCACCAAACACTTCTTTCTTAATTAAAGGAAGGTTAGACAGCAATTTCTTCATTCCCTCTACGCCCAGTTGTTCTGTATTGTGTGAATGATAATCTTCTATAATAGCAATGTCTTTCTCACCTTCAGAGAAATATTGTGCATAATTTAAATCTCTGTTATCAGCGGGAACCCGATAAAACTCTCCCATATCCTCAGCTTTAAGCATTTCCTCTCTGGTACAAAGCGTCTCATAAAGCTTTTCTCCATGACGGGTACCAATTACTTTAATTTCATTAGTTGCATTACACATCTCTTTCAATGCAGCAGCTAAATCGCCAATAGTACCAGCTGGTGCTTTATTTACGAAAAGGTCTCCTTGGTTGCCATGTTCAAATGCAAATAAAACCAGGTCTACCGCATCTTCTAAAGACATCAGGAAACGTGTCATATTTGGATCTGTAATCGTAATCACATTGCCTTCTTTAATTTGCTTTAAAAACAAAGGAATAACCGAACCTCTGGAAGCCATTACATTTCCATAACGGGTCAGACATACCGTGGTAAGGTTATCTTTAATATTACGGGAGGCAGCGATAGCAACTTTTTCCATCAATGCTTTAGAAATACCCATCGCATTTATTGGATAAGCAGCCTTATCAGTACTCAAACAAATTACTTTAACGACTTGATTAGCTACAGCAGCATCAATAACATTTTGTGTCCCAAAAACATTAGTCTTAGTGGCCTCCAGCGGAAAGAATTCACAAGATGGCACCTGCTTTAATGCCGCTGCATGAAAAACATAGTCTACACCCTGCATTGCTCTTTCAATACTTTTATAATCACGTACATCCCCAATATAAAATTTCAATTTAGGATGATTCAAATGATTACGCATGTCATCTTGTTTCTTTTCATCACGCGAAAAGATCCTGATTTCTTTAAAATGATCTGTATTTAAGAAGCGATTAAGTACAGCAGAACCAAAAGATCCTGTTCCTCCTGTGATTAATAAAGTTTTATTTTTAAGCATATGTTTTTTTATAAAATCATTGAAGCTATTACAATAACAGGAGAATTCTTCTATTATTGCCCGGTTTCTAATGAAAAAACTCATCAAAGATAAGTAGGATATATTAATAAGTATATTTATAATAATCTCATTGGATTATTACATCAATTAAAGCTTTTGTTTTTTTTCCAGTAAATTAAAATAATTCTGTTCCACCTGGGGCAATAAATATTTCCATATAATCTTCATGATCACGTCTCTATTCAGGGATTTGTCATTCTTAAAGAAACCAAAAAGCTCCTCTAATTTTAGTTGATCATTGATTTCATCTTTATATATATTGAAGTGCAAAGGATATTTAGCAAGCGCTTCCTTTGATGAATCCTCAGTTATAGAACATACATTCAGAATCGGTTTTCCTAAATAAATATACTCTATTATTTTAGACGGTTCCTGGTAGGTATTGCTATTTCCAATATTTACAAGCACACTTGCCTCCGATAAAATACCCGGAATATTCTCTCTGGAAGTCATCCCATGAATAAATAATGATTTATTCAATAGAAAATCGTACTTCGCAAATACATCATTACATTGCGTGGTATTCCCATAGAAATGCAATTCTAATTCGCAACCATCCTGTTTAAGATTGACCAGGTTATTAAATAATTCAAGCAAATATTCAGGTGACCTTACCACTGGCACTACTGTTCCAACAAAGACGAGCTTAATCTTTTTAGATTTAGTACTTTTTTCAGGAACTTCAACTGGTACAAACAAGTTATGGTTAACTACAATTTTATCCGCAACAGCCGGATATAACTCACCATATTTTTCCTTTAACTTATCCGTCAGTACTGTGATTACATCGGCCTTCTTTAAGATCTTATTCTCAAGCTTATAACTTTTGGCATCATATAATGCAGTATTATTAAGTGCTTTACTCAGATAAAAAGGATCTATTGTATCTGCAATCCATTGGATATTATATTTCTGCTTTAGTTTATAACCTACTACATGGTCTGTAAAAGGCCATGAAACAGTGATCAGATTGGTTATATTTTCGCTTTCTATCAATTTCTCAGCCATCTTCATAGCTGGAGATAACCAAAGGAAAGCATAGTCAGGAAAATATAATTTCTTCCAGGTACGGTTATAAATTTTTCTGATCAGTCCCTCCTGAGCGATGACCGGATCAGCTTTAGAGGGAGCGCCGCTTGGTGTCAGAGAATGCTTAAGAATTTTTGATTTGACTTTCTCAAACAGAGATCTCCCTGTTCTGTAAATCTTCACGCCATCAACCAACTCAAAATCCAGGAGATTACCTTTGCTGGCACAGACTACAAATATCTCAGCATCTTCTCTCTCAGCCCATGCACGCAGTACATTTTTCCATCTGTAAGTATTAGGTGAATCATCTGGGTAATAATCATAGGTCACTACCAGGATCTTCAACTTATCTTTCTTACTTTCCTTCACCATACTATAATTTGTATTTAAGATCTACCCGAAAACTTTATAAGATTAAACTGCTTATCCCCTTCTTTATCAAAATTCCGGTACTGAATAATGAGATAACAATAAATAAGCATAATAAGTCTGAAACTTGGAATAATTCCAATGAATATTCCTTTTACATTCGTCAAAACAATTGTAAATAAGAACAATAAAATCAACCATAAATATTCTTTGGCCAAAAACCTTAATCTCCACATCATGACACCAATAAGAGAGAAAAGAATAAAAAGATAGGTCAGACCCCCGTAATTTAATTGAATAAGATAACCTATATCCGAATTAGCACTTTTTGAAACAAAAATATTTTCTCCGGTTCCTATGATCCAGCTGCCCAGATCCCGCGGAAGTACAGCCATCTCTCCGAATAATGTATCAAATGTATTTCCATCAGAGCCACTTTTATTACCAGTTAAAAAGTCTGAAGATTGGGTAAAAAAGTCGAAAGCCCATTCTAAAGTTTTCGCATATTCCGAAAACAGATCAGTTTGAAATACCAGGAAATATAATAAGAACCCTACACCGAAAAAAATCAATATAAATCTCACATTGAATTTGATAATCACAAAGTATACCAAACTAAAAATAACCGGAACAAATCCAATCCTGGCGTTAAATAAGATAGAGACTAAAATAATAGGGAGAAACCAAAGATACCGGGGGTTATACTTTGAATAATAAAGGGTAAGGGCAAAAATAAGGCCCTGAGCAGTTCCATAGGCAAATGTCAATCCTTCTGAAAGTCCAAATGATCTGAAGGTTATAAATTCAGAAAACTCATTTGTTCTGAGCACAGTATATCTTATAATATCATCCAGCCCCGGAGAAATGATCAATATAAGCGTAAAGAATGCTGCTATTATCCCTAATAAAATGGTTTCTTTAATTAAATTAAAACGCCCTTTGAGATGAGCATATAATGTAATAATATAATAAGGCAGAATTATCGATTGCAAAAGTAAAAACACATTGGCCCTGAAGAAAACACTTTCAGGCTGTCCTAATTCCCGAAAGAAACAGAAAAGAATAATAGCAAGCAGTACAAATAATTCGTTCTTAAAATTACTGAATAACTTACCCCAGCGGCTATAAATTGTGATATAGATGACTGCTGGAATTGTCATTATTTCCAGCGGTAACAGTGGAAAAAAAGCGAATGGAGGATTATAAATATACAAATAAAGGAGAACCAGGAAGCCAATATATTTAGTCCTGTCCAAAAAAGAATTCTTATTCGATATCGACTCTGGCATCCTTACTATTTACTAATTTTATTTAAGATCTTTTCACAAAATAACCGCGGCATTAAAAATAAGGCCAGCAATGGACTTTTTCTCCGCAATTTCAGAAATTTAATCTCATTTTGCAGCTTTTCTATTTTCTTGGTAACCAGACCATTATAAAGCTGTCCTGTTTCTTCATTAAAATGCTGAAGCAGCTGAATATGCTGATTAGCCACAAATTCAATTTTCCCGCCTATGACTGCTGACATACTGGAACCACCGAGATCAATTCTGTAAACCGATAATGATTCTGCCAGAAATTTTATCTTGCCCTTAGCCATTAACAATAAGGCTAAGGTGAAGTCTATGCTATAGATATTTTTAACCCATTCTGGTAACGGCTTAATAAATTTAGCTCTGATAACCATACTGGCAGTTGGAATAACCCAACTGTTAATAATCCTTGACATATCAAAATCGACGTCAGTATATATTTCCGAAAAGTCACGTGTATTTTGACTTTTATCTTCGTATACAATTTTAGCATTATGGCAGCACATGGAATAATCCTCATTGGCCTCTAAAAAATCAACTTGTTTTTGAAGCTTGTGCACATCAGTCCAATAATCATCGCCTTCACAGATCGCTATATATTTTCCAGAACATTCATTGAATGCAAAAAGGATATTAGGTAATCCTCCTAAATTAACTTTATGCTGAAAGTATTTAATCCTTTTACCATTGGGATGCTCATCAATACATTTTTGAATCTCAAGACCAGTATTGTCCGGTGAACAGTCATCTGAAATGACAAGTTCATATTCAAAATTAGTTTCTTGCATTAAAACACCTTCAATCGCCTGGCGGATAAACTTCTTATGGTTATAAGAAATCATACATATGGAAACTAATGGCAAGGAACTATCACTCATGACTTAATTATTGATATTATTCTATCTAAATCTTCCGTCGACAATTCATGATGCAATGGTAAACAGATGACTTGAGAAGCCGCCTTATTTGCAACAGGAAGATTTTGAACTCCTGCAGATGGTAATCCCTTATAGGTAGAGAAACTGCTTATCAAAGGATAAAAATAACGTCTGCCTAATACATTGTTATCTTTCATTTTCTGATATAAACTATCTCTGCTCATTCCAAATTTTTGTTCATCTATAAAGATTGGAAAATAAGAGTAATTAGAGACTACATTGTCAAAATCAGCCATAAAAGTCAGCCCATCTACCTCTTTTAGCTCATCCTTATATTTGTCTGCTGCTACTTTTCTGCTTTCAATAGCACGCTCAACATATTTCAACCCTAATAAGCCATAAGCTGCCTGTACTTCATTCATCTTCGCATTTATTCCGGGAGCTACAACAGTTACTTCGTCAGCAAATCCGAAATTTTTAAGGTAGTCTATCCGCTGCTTCATTTTTTCATCATGGCATATAATAGCTCCGCCCTCAATAGTAGAATACGTTTTGGTAGCATGGAAGCTTAAAATACTTAAATCACCATAGTTCAGAACAGATTCACCATCCTTTTTAACAGCAAATGCATGCGCTGCATCGTAGATTATTTTCAAACCATAAGTATCTGCTATTTTTTGAATCGCATCCATGTCACAAGGTGTACCATAAACATGGACAGGCATAATTGCCGTAGTCATAGGCGTAATCGCGGCTTCTATTTTAGCTGGATCAAGATTAAGTGTTACAGGATCAACATCAACAAAAACAGGTTTTATATTATTCCACCATAAAGAGTGGGTAGTCGCTACAAAGCTATATGGAGAAGTAATAACCTCACCAGTAATTTTTAATGCTTGTAATGCAGTAACCAGCCCTAAAGTTCCGTTTGAAAATAAAGAAATATACTTAACCCCAAGAAACTCGCATAATTCTTTTTCCAGTTGCTGATGATAATGGCCATTGTTAGTTAACCATTTTCTTTTCCAAATATCCTCAAGATATGGTATAAATTCATCCAATGGTGGAAGTAAGGGCGTCGTTACTGTAATTAATTTTTCGTTCATAAATTCCTTTTTAGTAGTTTTTCCAGAATAGATTTCATTTCCAGGTATTCAGAAAGTTTAACAAGCTCACACAGACCAATTGTTAAAAGAATGCCTGCTGTAAATTGAATGGACAAAATAGCCCAGTTCGATATTGTCAGAAGCGTAAAAGTCCACATTATTGAGGATACAATCAAAGCAATAATCAAACCTGGAATAATGTCTTTAAGTTGTTCTTTGGTAGAATATTTCAAAAATGGTGCAGAAAAATAACTATTTAAGAAATAGGACAAAATAGAAGCAACCACACTTCCCCATAACATATATTGTATTCCCATAAAAATTCCGGCTAAAATCACCGGGACTGCTATAAATTTTTTAATGACTTCAAGTTTCAATATAATACCCGAATGTCCTTTCACGTTCAGGATATTTAAATTAATTGCATGCAAAGGATATAACATCTCACTTAAACAAATAATTTGTAGAAATGGAACTGCCATCAGCCATTTTTCACCTATTAAAATAATAATTAGTGGTTTTGCTATTGCCGCCAGTCCCAGCATTAACGTAAATGTGACCAGCATAGTACTTTTGATAACTTTTCTATAAGCTTCTTTCAACCGGGGGATATCATCCTGAATAGAGCTAAGTACAGGATAACTTACACGTTGAATGATGACTGTTAAATTTGACGAGAAGATAATAGAAAACTGTTCTGCCCGGCTATACTGTCCAAGTTCATAAGCAGAATAATATCTTCCAATAATGAGGTAATATATATTCTTATAAATAGTATCAATTAGTCCTGAAACTAATAGCTTACTTCCAAAAGTAAACATTTCACTAAAGCTCTTTTTAGAAAACTCGATCTTAGGCCACCAAATATTTAATGCCCACATCAAAACAGTGTACAAAAACTGTTTAGACAGAATCTGACCAACAAGGCTCCAAACACCAAATCCATAATAAGCCATCCCTATTCCCACTACCCCGCTCAATAAAGAAGCAGCCAGTGAAATTTTGGTCTGCAGCTTAAAATTTATGCTTTTAGTTAAAATCGTTCTATGAATAATAGATAAGGCATTAATAATAAGAATCGAGGCCATAACACGTGTTACGTTAACAAGTCTCGGTTCTTTAAAAAACTCACCTATATATGGCGAAGAAAAAAATAAAACAAGAAAAAGAACAAACCCTATCGCCAGATTAAAAAAAAACACGGTATTGTAATCTATCCCTTTTACATCAATTTTGCGAATTAATGCCTGGCTAAATCCACTGTCAATAATTGAATTGGAAACTGCAATAAAAACAGTAATCATTCCTAATATTCCAAATTCCGCAGGTGACAGCAGCCTTGCAAGCACAATGCCTACAATAAATGTGATTCCAGAATTAGCTATATTATCAACAAAACTCCACGCAACTCCCTTAATCGCCTTATCCTTCAGTACACTCATGCTTTTGTTTTTTTAACAGTTAGGTCAAACTACTTCTAATCTTCTTTCTAACTATTAAAAGAATAGTAACCAAAATCCCAAATAAGAAAGCTCCAAATACAGCACCCTTAATTTTTCCAATATGATTTTTCTCCAATGGCAGAACCGGCTCATCGATTAATTGAATCAGCGGAGTTTCTTGTCTTAGAGAAATCTTGGCTATTTCCAGATTTTTGATTAACTCAGTTAAGATTGCTTTATTACTTTCAGAAGAAAACTGAGACTTCTGAACAGGAGCACTACGAAGCAACAATCTTGTAGGATTTAAATTAGGAGTAGCATCAATTATTGAAGCTGCGTTATAAATAGCCCCGTTCATAACTGACCTTACAGAATCTGTTTGATGTTGTAGATTGGCAATATTATATATCGACCTCTTAGTTTTAGTTTCAATGTAAAATTTACTTACTGTAGATACAATTTCATCGCTAAATCCTTTTGCGAACGCTTCGTCTTTACATCGGACCTCAACCTTAATAATACTTGATTTCTTATCCGGCTTTACTACATTAAGATAGTTGCTTCTGATTGCCTTTACAATTTCCCCAATTAAACTATCCTGTACTAAATCAGGTTTCATATTCACAGTAAACCTGACGTTCTGAATTTTCGGATCTTTGTTCCAGGACTCCCGCAAATTATTAAATCCTATATAGCGGTTAATTAATAATTCTTTTTTATTGTCATAAGTAGATTCGCTTAGCAAGGCTTTTTGTATCATAGAACGGGATTTGTACAGCTCTATGATATTATCTCCGGCAAACAGGCCACCGCCGCTTCCACCGATATCAATACCGACCATAGATGCAATACCAGCATACTGGCCTAAGCCTCCACCAGCTCCACCTTCTTCCAATACAAACACAGTCGTCGCAGTATATACAGGTTTACTATACTTGGCATATACAAAACCAAGAATTGCCCCTACAACAACTATAACTGATACTATAACCCATTTAGAGAGTAAATATTGATATAGCTCCCTTATATTCAAGATAAATTCCTTTACCGAATCCTCATCAGCCTGGTTATTACCGATCTTTTTTTCTTCCATATTGCGCTTTTCCAAGCTCATTACTTAATTAATTAACAAATTCCAGATAAAATATCTTTTATCCTATTATCGCAATATTAGTACTAATGCTGTAATTAAACCTGATAAAGCTGCTGAAACAGCAGCAATCCCTGCTACACCAAACTTTTCACGAGGGGCACGCTTCGGTACAAAAATCTCCGCTCCTGGCTTAACCACAGGGTAATTATTAAAGAAAAGGAATTTGCTCCCTGCATCTACAGACCCATTTGCATATTGAATATAAGCACTTTTTTTATTCGCACTATAGGTAAAACCACCAGCACCATTAATATATTGCTTCATACTCTTATTTGGGCTGTAAACAATATTCGTTGGTCTAAGTACTTCGCCAGTAACCTTAACCGTTTGTAGTTGCTTAGGCACTCTGATCACATCTCCATCTTCCATTAACAAATCATATTTTGAAGCAGGAGACTTTAATATTTTCACAAGATCAATGCCGACCAGGTCACTTCCCAAGATTTTGACCTCCTGAATAAGTTGTGCCGTATCTTGCACACCTACGCCCTGCAGCCTTTTTAAGTTGGCCATTTTCTGCATTTCCTCTTCTTCCTTATCAATAGCATTTTTATTAGAGGCAGACTTTCCGCCAACTAACTTTCCATTTTTATCTCTTTTTAGTTCTTCTTCTATACTCTTTTCCGGGCCAGGTCGCTTTAATGATGCACCTTCAGCAAAAGACAGTATAGTTAGACCTCCGGCGCGTTTAATGATATCAGAAATACGCTCATCTTTTCTTGTAATGGTATAGATTCCCGGATAAAGTACTTCTCCTTCAACTTTAACCTGTTGCTGCACACGGTATCCTTCAGAACTTCTGATAGACACAATATCAAATGGCTGCAACACAAAAGTTGTATCCTGCAATTTCAGATCTCCGGAAATTTTAACATTTAATATTTCAGCCGTTTTTGCTGAAATTGAATTTGCATCCGCATTTTTTATTCTTCTGGCAATCTCAATACGATTCGGGGTTGCTCCTTCTTTAAATCCACCAGCCATCTGGATCAGGGATTCCAAAGTCATTCCCTCTGCATAATCAAATAAGCCGGGCTTTCTAACCTCACCTTTAATATCTACCTTATATTCTTCACGCAAATCAAAAATAGAGGAAATCGTCACTTTGTCTTCTCTTCTTAAAGTAATATCCGGCTCTGTCCCCTTCAGGATTTTATCTACATCAAAAGATAATAAAGCCAGGCTATTGTCAGGATTCAGACGTGAAATATAGCCCCTGTTTAAGAAAGCATCTTCTTTAAGCCCATCTGCCTTTTGAATAAGTTGTTTTAAAGTCAGGCCATTTTCCAGCTCATATGGCCCCGGACGAAATACAGCACCTACAATTTCAACTCTATTTGCAAAACGATCCAAAATAGCTTCTACTAAATATTTATCACCATTTAATGGATTATATTTCCTGAAATCATCCGCATTCACATCCGTAATCCGTCTCTCTTTATTCGTATTCTGTAAAACTTTAATTTTAGCCGTATACGCTTTATTTGAAAATCCACCAGCAAAAGAAATGACATCCTCCAGTGATTCATTATTTAACACCTCATACAATGCAGGCCTTTTTACTTCACCAGACATTTCAACTCTGGTCTGATAAACAGGAATATTAATTACATCCTGATCCTGAAGACGGATATTTCCCGTTTGTACTCCATTTAACAGGAAATTATAAACATCAATAGTGGATACGATCTTATTGTTACGGATCACCTGGATCTTTCTGAATGACCCATTATCATTAGGGCCACCTGATGCACTTAACGCATTAAAAACTGTTGATAAAGATGATAAAGTATAAGATCCAGGCTTAACAACCTCTCCTAAAAGCGTAATTTTAATACTTCTGATATTTCCCAGATTGATAGCAACACTCGTTCTTCCATTTTTTAAAGCAGGATAAGTTTTGGACATAACCGAACGGATTTTAGAAGTTGCCTGTTCAATAGACAAACCGCCTACCTGGACCAGTCCAACATACTGCAAACGGATATTTCCGTCAGGGCTCACCTGAAGCTTATAATTTGCTTCATTGTCACCTGTCAGATCAACCAGCAATTGATCATCAGGACCAATAATATAACTTTTAGGCGTAGCCATTCTCATGTTGGGCTCAAACGTTATATCATTATTTTTAAAAAGCTCGGCTCCGAATATTTTAGGAATCAGATTCCCAAAAGCATCCCTTAAATCAGTCTTAGCCCTATTATTACCTTTTCCTCTGCTCGTTGAATCAGTATCTTCATAAGTCCGCGCCGAAAAATCATCCGTAGCCTGGGTATTTACTTTATTATCCGAAGTATTTGTTTTTCTGATTTTGGCTACACGGGCACGTAATTTTACGATCTCTGCGGGTTTCATACCCTGTGCAGCTGCCATTTGTTCTAATTGTGAATCATTATATCCAACAGACTCGGCGCGTTGCATCAGTTGAGCAATCTGAGCCTCAGTTAATTCATCGACTTTTACATCAGAATAATTTGTTTGTGCATAACTTTGCTGACAAACTATTAGACAAGATAGAAACAGGAATGCAACTATTGTTTTTTTAAAATTCATAAGGTAACCAGTAATATTTTTTATAACTATTCGAAATGATTTAGGGTATTAAACCCGCCCTCTTTCAAATATTCGTCCTTTTTCATTAATTGTAAATCCGCGTGCACCATTTCTTTAACCAACATCGGTAAATCATACTTAGGCGTCCATCCTAATTGCGTTTTGGATTTTGTCGGATCACCTAATAATAAATCAACTTCAGTTGGCCTGAAATATTTCGGGTCTACACTTACGACAGTTGTTCCCGGCTTCAAATAAAGATCATTTAAGCCTAAAGATAAAATAAGATCCTGATCAATGTCTATAATAACACCTTTTTCGTTCTCATCTTTTCCACTAAACTCTATTTCAATTCCTAATTCTGCAAAACTCATCTTTACAAAATCCCGTACAGTTGTTGTTACACCTGTGGCAATCACAAAATCTTCAGCTTTATCTTGTTGAAGAATCAACCACATAGCCTCTATATAGTCTTTAGCATGGCCCCAGTCTCTTTGCGCTGAAAGATTTCCCAGATATAGACATTTTTGCAAGCCTAAAGCGATTTTACTCGTTGCTCTTGTAATTTTTCGTGTAACAAATGTCTCTCCCCTTAACGGGCTTTCATGGTTAAATAAAATTCCGTTGCAAGCAAACATACCATAGGCTTCTCTGTAATTTACAGTGATCCAATATCCATATATTTTAGCAACAGCGTAAGGTGATCTGGGATAAAAAGGTGTACTTTCACTTTGAGGGACAGCCTGGACCAAACCATACAGCTCAGAAGTAGATGCCTGATAAATTTTTGTCTTTTTCTCTAAACCAAGAATACGTACTGCCTCTAACAGGCGAAGCGTACCCAAACCATCAGCATTAGCAGTATACTCAGGCATTTCAAAACTCACCTGTACATGACTCATTGCCGCAAGGTTATAAATTTCATCAGGCTGAACTTCCTGAATAATACGGATCAGATTTGTAGAATCTGTAAGATCTCCAAAATGCAATTTAAAGTTGACCCCATTTTCGTGTTGATCCTGGTATAAATGATCAATTCGCTCCGTATTAAACAAAGATGATCTTCTTTTGAGTCCATGAACAAAGTATCCTTTTTTCAAAAGAAATTCTGCAAGATAGGCTCCATCCTGGCCTGTAACACCGGTTATTAGGGCAACTTTCATTGGGTTAATATTTTTTTATGTAGGGGTCAAAGATAAATGAATTATTTGATTACTGAGAAATATATGAAAGATGAAAGTACTTATAAATTTTGTATACAGAAATTCAAACTATCTCTCCAATAAGGTATTTCAATTCCCATTACAGACTTGATTTTTGTTTTATCCATGACCGAATAATGCGGACGTTTTGCTTTGGTCACAAAGACAGAAGAAGTAACAGGTAATACCTTCATATCAATTTCAGCAAACTCAAAAACGGCCTTTGCAAAATCATACCACGAAGCGACACCTTCATTACTATAATGATAGACACCATAAGCATTCTTGTCGTTTTTTATGATGTTCACAATAACCTTTGCTAAATCTACCGCATAAGTAGGAGTACCCACCTGGTCATAAATAACCTGGAGCTGATCCCTGCTTTGTGCAAGTTTCAACATTGTTTTCACGAAATTATTAGCTTTTTCAGAATATAACCAGCTCGTTCTTATAATATAATACTTCTCCATGACCTGCTGAATCTGAAGCTCACCATTTAACTTGGATAAACCATAAGCATTAACAGGATTTGTCGGTTTGTCTTCTGTCAAAGGGATACCAGAATCTCCATCAAAGACAAAATCAGTAGAGATATGAAGGAGGGTTGTATCATAAGCCAGGCAATTTTCTGCGAGTCTTTTTACTGCAAACTCATTCACTTCAAAAGCCCGGTCCAGATCTTCTTCAGCCCGGTCTACTTCAGTATATGCGGCACAATTAATACAATATAAAGGCTTATAATGTTCAAATAACCGCTTTACATCTTCACTATTTACAAAATCCAGATCAGATCTGGAAAGAAATATATAGTTAAACGTCTCTTCTCTGCCCGAAATAACTTCATTCAGGCACTGCCCAAGTTGTCCGCTTCCGCCAATTACAATAATGTTTCTCTTCATTAATTTTTATTCCCAATGTGAAATTGAATACCTATAGATACAGGATTCAATAAATATTCCGTTTTATGGAATTTATTCAGAGAACGAACATTTGTCACATCCTGAGGGACAGATTCCTGGCGCTCATAAGAATAAAAGAATTCCATATTACTTTCAACGAAGATAGAAATTTCTTTAATAGGGCTGATTTTTATTCCAAGAACAGGTGTGATTGTAAAACCTTCTTTAGTCGCTATTACCTGATTCGCAGGGATCATATTATCCTGGGAGCCTAATATCGGGTTTATATTTATGGAAGTTCCTTCGAACTTGTTTGACCTGTACCCTAAATCAAGAGCAAAATAAGGTTGAACCCTGGAATAAGTAAAGTTCTTTTCAAAACCAATTTTAAAAGAGTAATCTTTCATTTTTCCGCTGACAGATTCACAGTTTTCACAGTTGTTTAAGAAGTTGATATCTTTATTCATATAACTACCGTTCAGTCTGTAACTGAATAGTTTATCATTAAATTTCAATATAAAACTACTAAAATTACTGTTCAGGTAATTATTACCAGTGGTCTGATTCATTATTTTTGGCATTTGCATATAGCTATATCCTCTGACCCCAATACTATAGAGGTAATCACCATTAGATTGCGAATAAGCCATTGTAGAAAGCGCTAGAAAAAAAATAATCAGGTAAGTCTTCATCATAAAAATATAGGGACAAAGTTTAAAGTACTGAATAGAACACATTCCGTCTTTAAACCATATTAAATCTTAATAACGCAATAATTCGACCAATTTCCTTAAATTAATTACTATCATTTGAATTTAACTATATAGGTATAAAGCCTGAAGTTATAAACAATTTTTTTACCAGTTTTAGCTAATTATTCCCCTCAGCTAAACAACGGAAATAGACACCCTGGCACTTAAAATCGCAAAAATATAAAAAGTGACAGTATAATAAGCGAATTCAAATGTTACGCACATTTAATAGAGATGAAAATAATTTTGAATTACATTATTTAAATATAGAGTTGATTATACTTTTTGGGACTAAGGTTTTAGTTCTGGCGAACCAAATTTAGCTTCCATTCTTTCAATTACCTTCTTTCCTAAAGCGATTCCTTTCAACTCAAAAACCTGATAGGTGAAATTTGAAATTATAATTATCCCTCCAAGAATTACAAATACCAATAAGTTATCCCAAATTGCACTTCCCGTTGTCATTACTCTGACAGGAATATTGTTTTCAATAACCATTGGGGTAAAATTCCTTCCAGACACTTTACTGGCAATCATAGCTGTACTTAAGATGACCAATAATACAGCGAGGTGAATAATATAAATAGAGTAAGATAACTTTCCCAGATAGCTGATCGGATTAGATTTTAAAAATCTTGAAACGATCCCCCGGTCAAAAGCAAAGATGATTACTGTTAAACAAAAAAGAAGGCTGATAAAAGCACCTTTATTCTCAAAATTACTTATTACTACTATTATTATAGCTGCAATTGAGATTAATTCCAGCAAATCAAATATGATTTGCGGAATAATTAGTTTAGAAATCCTCAAATACACCAGGTAACATAAACTACCAGCAAAAAAGCAAGAAAGACCTCTTAATGCTTCCAATTTAAGAACATCGGAATGAAAAAATAAGGCAATAAATGCAAGAATAGAAAGTATTCCAAAAATGTATTCCTTCATTTTCGGTATCCAAAACATTATAAAAGCAAATATGATATACATATAATACTCAACGCTAATACTCCAGGAAACGTAATTATAAGAAAGGGGATTAGCACCTGGCAACCAGGACTGTAGTAAAAACAAGTTAGGAAGTATTTGAGTAGGGGCATAATCGCCGGTAAAAGCAGCATTATTAAACATTATCCCTTTTTTCTGAGCAAACCATTTTGCAACCTCTAATAAGATAAAAACAAGAAGCATGACTAAATGCAATGGAAACAATCTAAAAGTCCTGCTAATAAAAAAACGCTTGAATCTTTTCAATTCAAAGTCTTTCTTACCATAGGTATGGTATAGAACAAATCCGCTTAAGACAAAGAAAAATTCAACAAAAAGATAACTATTTCTGAAAAAATCATGTTTTGCAAAACTGTTCAATACATGCGTATGAAAAATTACAACGAATAAGGCACAAAGACCACGGAAACCATCTAAAGCAAGAAATCTTTTTATCGGCATTAAAATAAATTAAAATTATATTTAAAACCATAAAACTTGAGCTACAAGAAAACTACTGATTTCATAAACAAAAACCGACAATGCCGGCTTTTGTTTTAATAAAATTATTGGTTAGCTCCTTAACACCTCTTCTATCCGGAAAACCTTTATACCTTCCGGCATTTCCCATTGTAACTCTGCCCCCTGCGGATAGCCCAGCATGGCCACACCAATAGGTGATAAAATCGATAAAGTATTATTTTTCCTTTTCGCATGCTCAGGAGCAACCAGGTTATAAGTAAACTCATTTCCAGAAACCAGTTCCTTCACCCTTACCCGGGTATTTACAGTAACTACATCTTCTGGCAGCTCCCTATGTAATACCTGCCTGGCATAACGAAGTTCCAGCTCTAGTTTATTTTCATTGTATTTGCTCAGCTTTCTTCTTCTGAGGTGACTTTTTAACAGGTCAAAAATGCCTCTGGACAAAACGATCGGTCTGGTATCTATTTTTATTGAAGTAATATTCATATGTGATAATAATGAGGTTATAAAAAAATGAAAAGATAATTAGCCCCAGCCTGCAATATTCAGCTGAGGCATGCTCCTCAAAGTCTTTACAACTCATTTTCAAAGAAAAATTCATAATGTCCAGGATTACATTCTATTCCTATAACAGGAATACAAAAAGCAATAGCTGTAACGCGAAACAAGCTGAAGCCGTAATGCATTTCTGAAAGAATAAAAAATGATGAAAAGAATTTAAATCAGGTTTAGTTCCTGTACCCCTATACCTCTAAAAGGCTGGGGCCTGATGAATAAAGTCCTTGCTGCTTTTAAGAAATGAATCACCCAAACGATATTGGATAGAAAGAAAACGGCAAAACATAGCCAGTGCGATCCGCATTTGTAGCGCGAGCAGTTCGTGGGAAGTTTTATTTAACCATTTAAAAGGATTCATTATTCAAAGATACCCTAAATGTCCGGATATAAAAAACCCGGACCTTACCCCTCAGCCTCACTATATTATCTTAAGGATTAAAACAAAGTTAACCATACTAAAATCACTAACCCTTTTACTCTTTTAGTCAGTTATTAGTTTCTTTGGACACTTAGTCACAGAAACGATACAAATCGGCAACAATTCGTCCAATACAGCGCCTGGCCACACATTTAACTAAATCCATACAATTCTTAACTACGTAGGTATGGCACGGAATTTCCGTTGGCCTTTATTTTGCAACATTTCATGTAACAAAAATTATTTTTTGATAAATATCATTTTCTTATCCCCGTTAAAATCTATAACATATGATTCAAAATATTGGAAAAAAGCTTAGAGCAATTCGCAATACGCATTGCATTAGCCAGAAAATCGTAGCCGATCAGTTGGGAATATCTGTTACTGCCTACTCTAAAATAGAGACTGGAATAACTGATGTTTCCTTCCATAAAGTTCAGCAAATAGCTGATATATACGGAGTTTCGATAATTGACATGCTTCGTATAGGAGAGAAAGACTCCCAGGACGAGCAGTATCCTGACGTAAAAAAACAATTAGATGAGCTGAGTGAACGTTACAACGATCAACAGAAAAAAATCATTCAATTGTATGAGATCATCAGGACCCAAAAATCTGCATCACTTTAAAGCAACACGATAAACTAGTTTCTAACCAACTCCCCCATGCAGCGTGTAAGGGGAAATAAATGCTCAATAAGGGAATTATTTTCCCCATAGCCAGAATAAATCCCCACTTTGTGTCGCTTAAAGTAAAGCGGTAAATAAAAAAAGCTTCCCTTCTGATAAAAGAAGAGAAGCTTAGCTATTTGCCTTTTAGCTAATACCTCCATCTACTGAAAACCACAGTCAATTTTTCATGCTCAACTTATTTCAGCAGCCGCTCATGCTGCCTTAATTTTCGGAAATCCAAAGCCAGAACAAACAATTATCTTACTGCTAATTCAGCTAAAGCGGACCAACAGCGCTCTGCTTGTAGCTGTATTAACCAAGGTATGAGTCCACCTTTCCCGTAAATACGTGGACTCACTATGAAGGCACCCTGTAACCGATATGGATTCATACAGGAGACATCCCGAAGCCAACTAGTTCCAGACCAGTCTAAAAACATCTTTCACAAAAAAGCCTTGCTATTTCCAGCTCTTAATTCCTGGATCAGGAGATTAAGTAAGGAAACAGCAAGGCCGTTTTGGAGAGACTATTGATTCAGTTAATTTATTTCTGGTAACTTCCGAATAATGCAACAGCCATATCCGGATAATCCGAGATAATACCGTCCACTTTCAGCTCTGCCATCTTTTTCAAAGATTGCTCGTCATTTACAGTCCAAGGCAAGACCTTTATACCTGACGCGTGAGCCTCTTTTACAAATTCAGCATCTATCATCAGATAATATGGACTTAAAGTGTCAGGCGTGAAACCAAGCTTATCCAGGTTAACTTTAAAGCTGTCTTTGTTCGCAATCAGATAAGAAAGCTTTTGTTTTGGATATTGCTGATGCAAAACCACCAAAGGCCTGGTATCAAATGATTGTATAGTTACTCTTTTAGTAATGCCCTTAGCTTTAAGCACATCCATTACTAATTTGGCAAACATTTCAGGAGCAGGATGCGCGGTAACATCTCCTGCAGCCGAACTTTTGATCTCTATATTATAAGCCATAGGCTTCAAATGATGCGCTTTCACATAAGTCTCAACACTATCAATTAATACTGCCAACAATGGCTTCACTGTTTTTAATTTCTGTTGCTTTGGAAACGAAGCATTGACTTTCGTTCCGCCATCATAGCTCTTAATGAGCTCATAAGGCATTTTATATAACAAAAGTGATTGCTCTTCTGCTTTAGTAATTGCTGTGCCATCAGGTTTCAGCATAAAATCGGCAGACATATACAAATCATGAGAAACCACGACCTGGTTATCCTGAGAAATCACGCAATCCAATTCCAGTGTCCTTACCCCAATAGCTACTGCATGGAGCATAGCTGCGATGGAGTTTTCAGGCATGATTCCTCTGCCACCACGGTGACCTTGTACATCAATTTTTTGCTGGGCAATTGCAGTCGATAAACCAAAACAACCCACGATTAAAAACAAATATTTCATATAACGAGAATTAAAAACTGTAACGAAGTCCAATCTGACATTGATAAGGATTACCTGAAGGCTTAACCACACCAGCACCATTCACTCTGTAAACAAAGTTATTGGTTGTTTTATTAAATCCATCAACAGCAGGTGTAGTTGCCGTTTTAGGGATACCAATCGAGTACAAGGCCTGGGTACCTAACGATTCATTCACGCCCCATTTCTTATTCAATAAGTTGGCAACATTGAAAATATCTCCAGACAACTCTAAAGTATGTGTTTTATACAGTTTAAATTTCTTGGTGATCCTTAAATCAAAGATTCCGTAAAAACTGTTGACCCCGCCATTTCTTTCCGCTATCTGTCCGGAGTATTTCAGGATATAATCTTTCACACTCTGACTTGCATTTGGATTGTCTAAAACTGCCTGCAAACCAGCGCGAACATTCTGGGCAACTGCTGGATTGTTTCTGTCAAAGATGAAAGCCAGGTCATTACTTCCAACAAAATCACCATTCGTATTACCACCCGATAATAGTGTATAGCGCGTGCCACCGATACCTGAATAACGAAGACCAACCCCAATTCCGTGAAAGGTTGGTAAAGTCCCGTACACTACAATTTTATGGCGAAACTGATTATCAGATGCTGTCATTTTGCTCAAATCGCGCGGATCATCTTTAACCGGTAAAGATAAAGTTGCACTATTAGCTACGTTACCATTGTAAGAAGTATTATCTCTGGCATCATTCCAGGTATAACTGAATGAAATTGCTCCATCCTTAAAGTACTGGTAGCTACCATCAATTACCACGGCAAACTGATTCACTTTACCCTTACTGTTTAATTCCAGCACACGGCCTAACTTATTACTGATACGACCTTGCTGCCAATCTGGAGAACTATTCTGAATGGTTTCTGCCGGCACATAAACTCCGCGGTTATCTTCATTTGATAAACGGAAATAAGGATCAGTGACCATATTACGATCTACGTACATATAATTATGCCTTCCTAAAGTCATATACCCCGTAATACCAACTTTCAAACGGTCAGTAATAAAACGGCTATAAGATACATTGGCTTTATAAACAACCGGAACCTGCGCATCATTCGCATTGGCATTAATTGTTGTTAATTTATTCACACCAGGCAGACCAAACAGATCCTGTCCAGGCGCACTGCCTGGGTTTGCACGGTAACCAGGAAAATCAGGTCTTGGTACACCTGCCCCTCTCACATCGATCGAAGCCAGGTGATTTCCATCAAACACCATATTATTGATCGTTGCATAGTTATTAATGTCTGATGCAAAAATACCCGCGCCGAAACGAACAAAATCCTGGTGTTTATCATTGATATCCCAGTTAAATTGAACACGTGGCTGAATTTGAAGTGTAGAAAGTGAATTATCAGTTCTTAAACCCAGCTCATCAAATACCAGCTGATTAAATTTCCCTTTAGGATAGCTGCTGTAATCCAGACGTAAACCTGCAACCATATCCAATCCTAATGCAAGTTTCGCTTGCATCTGACCATAAATTGCAGAGTTATAAATCCCTTGTTTCACACTAGGATCAGCCACCAAAGGCACTTCCCTGGTATAACGGTAAGGAGTTCTTGATTCAAAATTATCCAGCGCGGAAGTTCCTGTGTTCGCATCTTCTCTAAAATAGAAACGTCCATTTAATTCACTTCCATAAGTTGAATGGGCATTGGTATACATGAAGTCAACTCCAAACGTATATTTGATTTTATCAGTGTTATAATAAAGGTTATCAACTAATTGGTATACATTGTTTGTGAAGCCTTCTTGCGCAAAACGATGTCCTCCCAATTGAATATCTGTGGACAGTGATCCTGTACCGATCGTAGAAGTAACCCCTTCTACAACAGCACGCGGAATATTTGCCGAAGGCAATTGATCACCAGGGCTACTTAACTGATAAGTGTATAAATGTTGTGCTTTTAATTCATTGGTCAATCTCGGACTAATGGAAGTACGCAGGGAAGCAAGCAAACTATTATCAATGTTCTTATCATTACCATAAGATTCATATAAATTGATAGCTGTATTGTCTTCTAATCCTTGTGGGTTTCTGCTGTTTGTATAATTATCACGAACCGTTAACAGGTTTTTCTCATTGATCTGCCAGTCTATACGCGCAAATGCCGCATCAGATCCTCTTTTTTTATTAAAAGAACCAAATTGAGGTGTATTTGCTACCCCATATAATCTGCGTGAAATATCAACAAAGCGATCTAACGTAGGCTGATTAATTTTCAACCTGGTTTCATCTGCCGGAGACAGGATATTAGCAATTTGTAATGGACGGGAATCCTTTTCATGATCCCAAACCATAAAGAAGTGTAACTTATCTTTAATAATCGGCCCGCTCAAAGAGAAACCATATTGATAAGTAGAGAAATCTGATTTTCGTTTATTTCCATTGATATCATAAGGGCTGGATAACCAGTCCGCGCGTCCATAAGTAAACGCACTACCACTTAATGTATTCGTTCCTGATTTGGTTACCGCGCTGATTGCACCACCACCACTTCTTCCCTGAGTTACATCATACTGATTGGTCACCACCTTAAATTCACGTACTGCCTCTATTGAAATCGAATAAGGCGCACCGCTTCTGCTGGTTGTTGAACCTGCAGAAGTTGGGTTCTTAGCAGTCATCCCATCAATCGTAAAACCTGTAGATGAGCCCAGCTGACCCGAAATATTTGTGCCTTTACTTAATGGAGAAAGATCAGTCAGGGAAGCAAAATTACGTCCGTTTACTGGAAGCCTGGTAATGTCCCTGGCCGAAATGGTCGTCGCTGCACCTAAGGTTTCCGTCTTGTTTTTCATTCCTGAACCTACAATCTCGACTACAGCAAGATTATTTACAGCATCTTGCATTAAAATATCTATTCTTAAAGCATCCCCCTGATTCAGAGAGTAGCCTGTTTTCTTTTGTTCGCCAAACCCGATATAGGTAGCGGTAACCGTATAAGGTGTTCCAAGAGGAAGCTCTTTAAAAGTATATTCCCCTTTGGCATTAGTGGTTGTTCTGGTTGTAAAACCTGTAGACTCATTCCTTACTTGCACGGATGCGCCAGGAATAGTTTTTTTAAGGTCATCTGTTATAATTCCGGAGATAGATGCCTGAGTCGTTTGCGCTGCTAATTCGTTTTTAAAAAAACAACAAAATAACAGCAGGAGCACTGTGCAGAGTAAATTTTTCATCATGTGATTTGAACTTATTTTTTCGGCAAATTTAAATGCCCTTATATTAGCATCAGAATATGTCTGTATTAAGAAATCACACCACTAGTTAACAAAAATCAACGATCAATTGCAGTAAAATCAATCCTTTCTTAAACAAAACAGGCCCGAAAACCGGGCCTGTTTTGCAAAATTCAATAAAACCTGAGGCTTTCTTAAAAAGCAACCGAAGTGTGTATCATCAGCCGGTTTCCCGCACTTACACTACCCGATGCCAGATTTTGAGCAGCAATGGCCTGATAATTCACACCAAAAGAAACTCTTTTAAGATTAGCCTCCAAACCAGTTAAAATAGCCAGAGAATAACCACCAGATACATCAACAGCAAACTTTTTGCTTTCTATATCCTTCGCAGAAGTTTCATAAAGCACACCTGCATTTGGGGCTAAAGTCAACGTTTTCGCAATCCTGATTTTATAATAAGCCAGCGCATTGGTGGTGAACTTATTTCCATAACGATAATCGTATTTGTTGGCGGTATTGATTTTATAATTGGTATTTACATTCACCCCAAAATCCATTAACCGGATATCGTAAGTTGCATTCAATGTAAAATCTGTGCTGGCCGTCCCTAACTGGAAGTTATTTGGAGATTCTGTCAGCACATCCCTGTCACGTGGTTCATATTTACCACTCGGCACCTTCACCCCGGCGCCAACCCACAACGATTGCACTAATAATTGGTCATTTACCGTGTTTCTGCTACTGAAAAGATTATAATAACCCATCAGGGCGATATCTCCCAGCCCACTCTTCTGTCCTTTGGTTTCTACACTATTCCGCTCATTGAAATTATAAGGAACAAAATAAAGGATACGGAATTTACTGCCCAGGTTCCAGCCTCCCCAAAGTTCTGCAGACTGATAAGTTTCATTCGTAGTGAGGTAACTGGTTTTACCACCGGGACCTAAGTGGGTCCTCAAGGTTTTATGCTGATACCGCAAGCCAATAAAACGTTTATTGAATTCAGGTAAAAGCCCCAGATAATAGCTTCCTACACCACAGCCACAGATATCACAAGCAAAAGTGCTGAAGCCACAAAGGCTAATAAAAAGTAATAAAATATATTTTTTCATGAGGAATATTATTGTTCTGCCAGATCCTTCCGGGTTACGAAATCCTTATCATCCAGCGTTTTTAAAAAAGTAAGTAATTTGAGTTTATCATCTGCAGTTAAGGAAATCCCCAGCTTACCGTTCTGTTGCAGCAAAGGATCAAGATTTGGAGTTGCCTGAACTTCTTCCGCATAATGTGCAAGTACACCACTTAGTGTTAAAAACCTCCCATCATGCATATAAGGAGCCGTATAACTCAGGTTTCTCAGACTTGGCACTTTAAACTTATAGTCATCTTTAGGGTTAAGCGTTGCCATAGCGCGACCCTGATCATGGTTAGGCCCAATAACAAGGCCATTATTTCGGAAAGTTCCATCAGTGAACAAAGGTTCACTATGGCAATTGCTGCATTTCTCTTTAAAAATAGCATACCCGGCCTGCTCATCGGGCGTAAAAGTCTGCCCATTCTCTTTGCGCATCACCTGATCATATTTTGAATTTGCACTCACACACATGACCATAAACTGAGACAATGCTTTCATCATCCTAGCATTGGTAATTTCAGCTGTCCCAAAAGCCCGGTTGAACAAGGTGACATATTTTGGCAGCTGTTTTAACTTCAACAGTACGTTCTCCACCTTTTCATCCATCTCTACTGGATTGGTGATCGGGTTGATGGGTTGCAAATCAAGGTCGAATACCCCACCATCCCACATGAAAGTTTTATTCCAGGTCAGGTTCATAATCGGTGGTGAATTCCGGCTGCCTAAACGGTCATCAATTCCATGACTTACATCATGCCCATGCTGGGTAAATCCTGAAGTCTGAATATGGCAGGAACCACAGGAGATGGTATTATCCCTTGACAAACGAGGTTCATAAAACAAAGCCCTTCCCAGTAAAAAACCAGCTTCAGTCAGCTTATTATTTTCGAGTTTATAAACTGGTTCAGGAAAGTTGGAAGGCCTTTGAAAGCCCAGAAATGTACTGACTGTTTCCTGGATATTTGTTTCCTTTTTACAGGCATAAATAAACAGACTGAAAACCAGTAGAATCAAATATAATGTTCTCTTGCCCATCTGCTTAATTCTCGGTATGGTCGTGGTAAAACATGCTGCTGAAATTATTGGCCACATTCACACTATAATTACTAAACATGACCTGTGGATTAGCTGCGATGCTGATATTGGTTTTGCCATTGAAAATTTTCATCACGTCTACCATAAAATGGACATTACTTTCCCTGCCCGCTCTTACGCGTGCTATCCCAGCAGCAGAAAGATCTACTGTAACCGTTTTAATGTTATTGAAAGTAGGTGCTGAATAACCGCCGAAACCACCAATATGGAACCGGAATTTACGAACACCTGTCGGGTCAATCGGTGCTTGTTCGGAAGTCCCTTCCATTTTAAAGAAAATGTAACCACTGTTCCATCCCCAGTACATTCCATCGTCCATTCCACCAGTGGGGTCCAGTACACCGGTCCGTTTAGTAATATCCATTGTATTTCTTAAACTATCTACGCCCAAAGTAAAAGTGAGGGTCTGGTAATCACCTTCAGGAACTTTGACCTTACAGAACTGTGAAGCCCCGTCACTTTCTTTCACCAGGAAATAACTTTCTTCCTGGGGAACGGTGAACTCCTGACCGTCTTTAGTTTTCACTTTAATATTGCTGATAAAATATTGCAGTAACTGTACAGAGAACTGTTCTCCAGCAGCATTTTTATAGGTACCCGTGTTCAGTTGCAGATTGCGGTCCCCTGCAATATTGTCAAATTGCAGGCTTAGTGTCGCTTTATTAGCAGAAACTGGCTGCACATCATCCTTTTTAGAACAGGCTGTAAGGATAGTCAGCAAGGAGAAAATCACGATAACGTATTTATATATTAGTTTCATAAAAAATCAAATGAGTTGTTGTAGATTTTTGTTTTGGATAAAAGAGCTATCAGTCAGGCTCTTTAAAAATTAAAAAAAAGATAATATTTCTTCGTATAAGCGTATTCAGGCCACATCATTAAGCATACCCCTTTCCTCACAACCACTACTGTTAATTGCCACGGAGTAAAGAAATAACAGTTAAGAAATAATGGACAAGGCATAGCCCGGCTTACCGTTTTAAGCAAACAGCAGCTATTACATTAGAAGAGAAAAATTAAACGTTTCGTGGTGGGTGGAAGATGTCAAATGAACGCTGCACCGTGTTTAGAGGAAGACATTCAGGATAAATAAGCATAAAAACAGGGAATTTGAACGTTATTTTCAGTGTTTCACCAGGTAAAACTTCATGATAACGGTTCTTCTGTTCCGCACGTTCTTGTTTTTTCTCCTTTTCCTCTGTCTGTCTTAATTTATTCATCAGGTAACAATGTCCATTGCAATGCATCCAGGGACGCGACTTATTTTCACAAAGATTTGCTGCAATAAACTGCTGATTAGCTTCAAAACCAGCGTAAACAATAAACCTGGACAGATTGGTACCTATCAGTGTGACTAATACAACAATTGCAATCAGACGGTTTAACATTTACCGCAAAGTTAAACATTATTAAAAATCTTCGTTCTTAAAAACCGAACTCTTTTTTTTGTAATATTGACTCTAAGATCAGGTGTATGAATATTATTATCAGGCTCAGAGAAAAGTATGCAGCCTTATTAAGAGATAAGCAAATTCCCTTAATGCAATCCAGAATCAGAATTTTAACTTTTGGATTAATCCTGATGATCGCCCTATTATCGATCATTATCCTAAAGTCGATGATCAGAGGAGATTATAAGACCTCAGCAAGGCTCTTAATTTCGGTCAGTGCAATGTGTTGTGGACTTTACCTGATGTTTGAAAAGAATAACTGGAAGCTGGCAGGCCATCTTTTTCTCTTATCGCTCTGCAGCGTGATCTGGACGAATATAGCAATGTACACCTTTGGCATTAACCTGGTCAGCTTACAAATCACTTTAATCATTATTTCTGCCAGCTTTTATATACTGGGGAAAAACTGGGGCATAGTTTATTCATTTGCCAGCGTAATTCCAATTATCCTGCATCTGCTGTTAACCAGTGGTCAAAACGGAAAAATGACAGTTACGCCATTGCAACTGAATAACAGTTCATTTATGCTGGCCCTGATTGTCAATTTCGGCATTTTGATTACTATGCATTATGAATTCTTTAAATCCTTTTTTAAAAGCAACTCTAAAGAAAGAGAACTGAATACCCAATTGCAATCAGCGCTTAAAGAAGCACAGGAAGCCACAAAGTTAAGAGCCGATTTTCTCTCTTCCATGTCTCATGAATTGCGGACTCCTTTACATGCAGTAATTGGGCTGATTAATATTTTAAGCGTAGAAAATCCAAGAAAAGATCAGGAAGAAAATCTGGCTGTACTCCGCTTTTCGGCAGAAAACCTGCTTGCACTGATCAGTGACACGCTCGATTTCAGTAAAATGAATGAGGATCAGATTACCTTAAACAAATCTTCTTTTAATTTGAGTATGCTGCTGCAGAATATTCTGGCTTCTTTCCGGCCAAAAGCAGAACAGAAAAAAATTGATATCCAGCTGAATATAGACTTTGAAAATGCCCCGCTGCATATTATGGGTGATCAGACCAGACTTGCCCAGATATTAAACAACCTGATCTCCAACGCTTTAAAATTTACAGATAACGGCGGACAAGTAGAAATTCTGGTCGCAACAAAAAACCAGACCGCAAAACATATCCTCTTACATTTTGCGATTAAAGATACAGGCATCGGTATCCCTAAAAACAAACAGGAGATTATTTTTGAACCCTTTTTACAAGCAAATAATAACATCACCAAACGTTATGGAGGAACAGGGCTGGGACTGGCTATTGTCAAAAGGCTGATTGGCTTGCATCTCAGCAAGCTGATCCTGGAAAGCGAAGAGCATGTCGGTTCAGTATTTTCATTTGAAATTAAGTATGAAATCGCCGTACCTGTAGTTCCGCTGGAAACCGAACAACCAGTTACCGGGACCATTTCTACAATCAGTAACCTGAACATCCTGATTGCAGAAGATAACATTATCAATATTATGCTGCTCAAAAAGATCCTTGACCAGTGGAACTGCAATTATTCGCTTTCCAAAGATGGTAAGGAAGCCCTTGACATGGTAAAAACCGGAGGCTTTGATGTAGTCCTCATGGATATCCATATGCCGATTATGGACGGATTCGAGGCTTCCAGACACATCAGAGAATTGCCAGATGTGAATATGTCAAAGATTAAAATTATTGCATTAACAGCTTCAAGCGATGTAGATATACAACAGTCTTTTAGCTATACTTATCTCGATGATTACCTCACTAAACCCTTTTCCTCTCAATTGTTAAAAGAAAAACTGGAAGGAGTAGTACAGCAACTATCCGGTAAATAAACCGCTCTCCGTTGATCACCAATAAAGTCGAATACCTATGAAGCTTAACACACGGCATCAACTCCAGCACATTTACAGCAGACGGACCGTACAACTTCTGATCCTGATTATTTTGGCGGCCATCATGATTAACGGCGTATTTTTTTTTCACCTGATCCGTCAGAATAAAGACAGATTGAGAAAAAGGGAGCAAAATGAGAAGGCTATGCTGCTCACACGCCGTATCCTGGGCAATATGAAAGATGCTGAGATCGGAGAACGGGGTTATATCCTGACTGGCAGGAAGAAATATATGATGCCCTATACCCGGGCTATCGAAGTTGTTTTTGACAATCAAAAAAGGCTGACCCACCATATTTCCAAAAACTTTAATACAGAGAGCCTGAATGATGTGGTGATGCTCAACAAAGCTATTGCAGAGAAATGTACAGCGCTCGAAAGAACAATCCAGTTGAAAAACGAACATAAAGATGCACAAGTGCTGGAAGAGATTAACTCTGATGTGGGAGAGAATCAAATGAATAAAATCCGGGAGATCTGTAATGGCATGTTAAAGGATTTCTATGAAAATATCCAGGATGAAGATCAGAAAGTATCTGAAACACTGACCCGGACCAAGGTCAGCTTATTATTTTTCAGCACGATCGTGATTGTAGTTATTGGTATTATGAGCTTCAAATTAAAGAAACGCCAGAAAAAAATAACTGATTTATTTGATGCCCTGGAACAACAAAATTCAAGGCTGCTGATTCATCAGCAAGAACTGCGGAATCTGAGTGAGACCTTCTCTTCGAGAAATTCTGAACTGGAACATTTCACGCACATCATATCACATGATCTCAGAGGGCCATTAAATAATATCCAGGCATTGATCAGAATTCTGGAAGAACAGGACTGTGATAAAGCAAATGACCCCGCATTCAAAATGTTAAAGAGTGTTTCAACAGGCTTATTTCACAAACTGGATGATCTGATTATTTTATTGAAACAACAGAAAAAAGGTTTGTTGCTTAAAGAGACGATTTTATTCGCTGAATTGCTGGAAGAGGTTAAAAACAATCACAAAATGCAGATTGAACATTCGGGAACATTTATCGAAGCTGATTTCAGCGAAGCCGGGGAAGTTGCCTTTGTTAAAATATACATGCAAAGTATCCTGCAAAACCTCATCACCAATGCAATCAAGTACCGTGACCCAAAGCGTAAAAATCAGATTTTCCTCCGAACCTATCAAAAGGAAAATACCATACACCTGATTATAACAGACAATGGGAAGGGAATCGATTTAAATAAATATGGCAATGAGATCTTTGGCTTGTTCAAAACTTTTCACACTGAACAGGACAGCCATGGGATCGGCTTGTACCTGGTCAAAAAGCAAACCACCGAAATGGGAGGAAATATCACTGTAAAAAGTGAAGCTGGTGTGGGAACAACCTTTACCATTGTCATTCCTACGAAAGCCGTATAACTATCTCCGCTGATCTTTAAGCAGGTTAATCTTTAGATTGAGCCAAAGTCTCTGCCTGTACGCTGACGCTCTGCTGCCAGCTGACGCGTTTAGAGCAACAGAAGCTTTAAGTTAATTACAGTGCTTACATCCACCTGCTCAGGTAGGTATTGAATGCATCTTTATATTGTTCACCTACGGTTATACTTAGTGAGCCGATGGTCAAACTATTCTTGGTGACAGAATTTACCTTTTCAAGTGAAACGATATAAGAGCGGTGAACCCTCATAAATATTTTAGCAGAGAGTTTTTGCTCCAGAACTTTAAGGCTGGTTAAAGTCAATATCGCCTTGTCTGCGTTTTCCAGATAAACTTTTACATAGTCTTTAAGCCCTTCAATATAAAGGATGTCTTTAATAGCGACTCTAACCAGGTGGTATTCAACTTTTAAAAAGATATATTCTTCTTCCTGTTCTGTCAGAATAGCAGCTTGCCGGGCAGGTTTAACCAGTTCGGCATAAGCTCTTCCCTTATTCGCTGCAATCAGGAATTCTTCATAATTAAATGGCTTCAACAGGTAATCCAGCGCATCTACTTTATAGCCTTCGAGTGCAAAGTTATTGAAAGCTGTGGTGAATATTACCCTTGGGCCATTACTGCCGGGCTGCCTGTCCAGAATCCGTGCCAGTTGAATCCCGGTCAGGTCTGGCATTTGTATATCCAGAAAGATCAAATCTATTTCTTTTTCATGAATCATAGCCAGCGCAGTTACTCCACTGGAGAAACTACCTGCGAGACGTAAAAAAGGGGTTTGTTCAATAAAACTGCAAACCAGTCCAAGGGCTAAAGGTTCATCGTCTACCGCTATACAGTTCAGTATCATCAAGCATTAAGGTTAAGTGAACAATAAATTCATTGGTATCTTCAGTCTTACCGGCCGAAAAAGTATGTTTTCCCGGATATAATAAATCAAGGCGCCTTTTAGTGTTGGTGAGTCCGATACCCCCATAATTATCTGCAATCTCCGCATTTTCATTAAAAATTGAGTTCTGCACTTTCATCTCAAGTGTGTTTTCTTCCATACTCAGCTCAATAGAAATGACTGAGGATGAGGTCGAGCTCACCCCATGTTTGAAGGCATTTTCAATATAAGGCAGAAATAACATAGGCGCAATTTGTATATCATTGTTGATCAGCGGGCCTTCAAAAATTACTTTAGTTGTATCATTGAGACGAAGTTTCATCAGTTCAATATAATCGACGATAAAAGAAACTTCTTTACTCAGCGGAGTGCTGCCGGCTTGGGTATCGTACAAAAGATAACGCATCATTCTTGATAATTTATGCAGGGCATTACGGGATTTCTCTACATCCACATGGGTTAATGCATAAATATTATTCAGGGTATTAAAGAAGAAATGAGGGTTAATCTGCGCTTTCAGAAAGGATAATTCTGATCCTATCCGGTCTTTTTCGAGTGCTTCCTGCAATTGTTTGTTAGCCTGCCATTTCTGGATCAAGGTCACACTGGTACTGATTCCGATAATCAACAGGATCATCATAATCAGAAAGATATCCAGTTTATCATTGTGTCTTGGAAGTTTAGTAATTCCTATTTTATGAAAAGCTTCTGTAATCAGCACCGCTAAATTCAGGATATTATCCAAATATCTCACCATCACAGTACCTACAATCACGAAACCAACAATTGCGAGTAAATAACCGAGTGAATTATTTCTTAACAATAGTTTAGGTACCAAAATACCGCTATTCACGTAAAATATAGTAATCAGAAAAACCAATTCGCATCCTTGCTTAATCCAGAGCTGATAAGGAACTTCAATACTCCATGTCAATGGCATATAAAAAAGCAGGACAAAAGAGAACAGCATCCACACTAAAATATGAAGGAGAACTGTGATATAGGAACGGCTTTTTACTGCATTCATCTATTCAAAATTTAAATGATATTGATCAGGGCAAGTTAATCAACCTGTAGTAATAGGTGCAAATCTTTCCATCGTCCACTTTTCGTTCTTTGTCGGTATATTTTAACCAACAGTCGATTATGCTTATTCGCCTCGTTAATTCACGTTAATCAGCGCTGTTAAACCAGATTTTCAAGTTCATATTTAACTAAGTATTCTGGTTGATCAAGAAGGTATCGTATATATTCAGCAGCTGGCCAACGACTATACAAGGAGTTAGTCCGGAATACCTGGACATCAGAAAATGGTGATCAAAGAAGGAATATTAAAAGTTTAAACGTAAGACGCCACCTTTAAGGTTGTAAAATTCTTTATCCGGATAGGCTTCCAGCAATAACTCTCCTGCAATGACACTTCTGATTCCAGAGTGGCAGAACAAAATTACTTTCTTTCCTTTAATGGGTGGGATTTGCTTTTTTAGCCCGGATAATGGTAAACTGATATAGTCAAATCCGGATGCTGCAGGAAGTTCACCTGGTTCCCGCACATCAATAATCGTAAAATCCTCTGCTTGTTTCACTTTGTTAAATTCTGCCGGACTCATTTCTTTAACTTCTCCGGTCTGTTGTTTAATGCCGCAAAACCATTGATAGTCCATTTGAGCGAAAGCTTCCAGACTAACAGGTAATGTGGTTTCTGCTGAATCAGCAGGTGATAGCTTAAGCTTATACGTTTCGCCCGAATACAGGTTATAGATGATCATTTTATTGATCAGTGGCATTCCAACTCCTGAAATCAGTTTGATTGCCTCACTGGCTTGCATCATTCCAATAATACCTGGTAAAACACCAAGGACTCCTGCTTCCGAACAATTTAAAACTTCACCTGGCTGTGGAGCACTGGGAAAAACATCTCTGTAATTTACTTTAACACCATCAGCACCTGCCACATTAAAGACGGCAATCTGTCCTTCGGATTCGGACAATGCGCCATAGATTAAAGGTTTGTTCAATAATACACAGGCATCGTTGATCATATACCTTGTCGGAAAGTTATCTGATCCATCAATCACGATATCAAATTCATTTAAAATTGATACCGCATTTTGATTCGTTAATTGTAATTGATAAGGAATAATTGTAATATCAGGATTGAATTTCCCTAACCTTTCTGCTGCGCAGGATGCCTTTGAAAGCCCCACATCTGCAACAGTGTATAAAATTTGCCTGTGCAGGTTACTCAGCTCGACTACATCATGATCTACAATCCCTAAAGTGCCGATACCAGCCGCAGCAAGATATTGTAGAACGGGACAACCCAATCCACCTGCACCAATGACCAGTACTTTTGCTTCAAAGAGTTTCTGCTGCCCACCCGACCCAAAATCTTTAAGTAATATTTGCCGCTGATAGCGTGCTTCGCCTTTTATATTCATTATAAACTCCGGAAAATGATCTGGATATAAAGATAGCGGATTGAAAGAACTTTCGAAAAAACAGGTAACCCGGCACGATTAAAACCGGCGCCCTATGAAGCTTTTCTGAGGAATATTGGGTTGTGATTACATACGGTAGCGCAAAGATACGGATCTGCCTAATGCCTGAGCAAGATCAGGTTCAATAGTAAATTCACCCTCCTGTTGCATCCAGACCTGATTGATATTTTTCAATAAAGTCACCGGCTGCCCGTTTAAAATTATTTTCAATTCGGTAGTTTCTTTATTTATTGACGCACCATTTACAATTTCGTACACATAATCTGTGTCTCTATACGTTATACGCATTTTCAATCCCATATTATTCTCCTCGACTCCAAAGATAAATTAAAACTCCTATAACGACGTGTTTTTGTTGCTATTGCTAAAGAATAATTAAAAATTCAGCTTATAATCTGTTCAGGCCACTTTTTAGGGCAACTATTTTTTCCTGACCCCGTCTTCAAAACATCCATTGTCTCAAGGGTGTAAATAAATTCGTTAAATTTGGACATCAAATTCTATACAACAACATTTGCAATATGACATATCAGGATAAACTACGCGAAATACGTAAACAAATGAAGGCCGATAATGTACAGGCCTATATCATCCCATCTGCTGATCCTCATATCAGCGAATACCTGCCAAAACACTATAAATGTATCCCATTTACTTCAGGATTTACTGGTTCTGCGGGCACATTAGTGATTACACATGATTTTGCTGGCCTGTGGTCTGATTTCAGATATTTCGAACAAGGTGCCGAACAATTAGCTGGCAGCGGTTTTGAACTCGTTAAACAAAAAGTTCAGCACGCACCAGAATACATACAGTGGCTAAATGAAAAATTGGATAAAGGTGCTATTGTAGCGACCAATGAAAAGTTACTTTCTGTCTTATTGGGTGACTTGCTTACCCAGCAGCTATCCACCAGGGATATTCAATTAGTCAGCAAAGATTATTTAAGCCCGATCTGGGAAAACCGTCCGGCATTACCCGTTGATCCAGCATTTTTAATTGCGGATGAACACATTGGACAAGCTGTAAGCAGCAAGCTAACTGAAGTAAGAGCAGCATTGCTTAAACATCAGGCAGACCATCACCTGGTTTCTTCGCTGGATGATATTGCCTGGTTATTCAATATCAGAGGTAAAGATGTAAACTTTAATCCTGTGGTGTTAGCCTTCGCATTAATTAATCAGGACCATGCTACTTTGTTCATTAATCCTGATAAACTAACAGCAGAAGAAAAAGTAACCTTACTGAAAAGCGGAGTTGAAGTTCTTCCTTACGAAGAAATTGAGCGTGCCCTGACTCAGCTTCCTGTAAATACTTCCATATTTATAGATCCAAAACGTAACTGCTATGCTTATGCGAAGCTGGTACCTTCCTCGGTAAAGATTATTAAGGAAACTAATCCTTCTACCAATCTGAAGGCTGTTAAGAACGAAACGGAAATTACAAATACCCGTGAAGCCATGCTTAAAGATGGTGTTGCCATCACCAGGTTCTTAAAATGGGTAGAAGAAACTATTGGAAAAACCAAGATTACAGAACTTTCTGCAGCTGCTCAGCTTCGCCAGTACAGAGCAGCACAAGAAGGATTTGTGGGGGATAGTTTTACGACGATCAGTGCGTTCAGAGCACACGGTGCATTACCACATTATTCAGCTTCGGCAGAAAGCGATGCAGAAGTAATCCCTGAAAGCTTGTTCCTGGTAGATTCGGGAGGCCAGTATTTTTATGGTACTACAGATATTACCCGTACCATCCCAATGGGCATTACTACTGAACAGGAAGAAACAGATTATACGCTTGTACTGAAAGGTATGATTGATGGTTGTAAAGCAAAATTCCCTAAAGGGACCTGCGGATACCAGATTGATGCAATCACCAGAAAACCATTATGGGATTACGCCATCAATTATGGGCATGGAACAGGTCATGGCGTAGGCTATTTTCTGAATGTACATGAGGGTCCGCAAGTATTCAATCCAACCAATGCGCCTGTGGCCATAGAACTGGGCATGGTCACCTCTATTGAACCAGGAGTGTACCGTCCGGGAAGACACGGTATCCGTATTGAAAACCTCGTACAGACGATTGCGATTGAAGTGAATGAATTTAACGAGTTTTATGGTTTTGAGACCTTAACTATTGCGCCGATCAATACTTCAATTGTGAAAAAGGAATTGCTGGATCAATCACAGATTGACTGGCTGAACAGCTATCATGCAGAAGTTTTTGAGAAACTAAGTCCAAGACTAAATCAGGAAGAAATCGATTGGCTGAAAGAAGCGACTAAAGCTATATAAACAGAAAGCGGTACTCTTGTTAAACTAAGAGTACCGCTTTCCTTTTTAAGCAGGTTGTGCTTTAAGCCAGCTGCCAGCTATAGGCGGCGCCAACTAAAGCGGCATCTTCCCACATGATACTTTGTTTTAAAGCGACATGCTGGTCTTGAAGATGCTTTTTTACTTCCGGAATAAAATAATCCCATGTCTTGGCTATATTTCCGCCAATCACAATTACGTCAGGCTTCTCTTCAGCAATGAAATCGTTCAGGAAGCTGGCCAGATTCTGGCCAAACTCTTCAAATATCTGGTTCTTGATTCCCTGGTCATCAGATTCAAGCAGAGATTCTACATTTTTAATATCCTTTCCGGTTAACTCCTTATAACGTTTTGAAAACCATCTTGTAGAAATATACTCTTCAGCAATACTATCCTTGAATGGAATAAATGCACGGTCCGAGTCAACAGTTTTACCCTGACAATTACTTGCAGAACCTAATCCAGTTCCAAGTGTAATTCCCAATGCACGTTTCTCTCCTGCTACTGCCCCTGAGGCCAGCTCACCATGCAAAAACGATTCAGCATCGTTTCTGAAAAGAATATGACTAGTTGGGATATTTAATTTTTCAGCTAATATTTCTAAAACATTTAACCCATATAAGGAGTCATATTTTTTAGTTCCTTTCATCAGGGAGATTCCTTTTTCATAATCGAAGGGTCCGGGCATTGCAATACCAACATAGGTAGTTTCTTCACCCTGCTTTTCAATCAGCGGCAATAAAGCATCAACCCAAGACTTAATGATTACATCAGCACCTTCCATAGAAGCTACGCGTTCTCTGATCAGAGAACTCTTTATTACTTTCAAATCAGCAGCACCTACATGTGCTGCTGTAATATGAGAGCCTCCAATATCTACCCCTATATAAGGTAGTTCAGGCAAATTATAATTCATGTTTCTGGTTAAGATTGTTTAAATTTATTTGATCATTTTTAGCAAATAAGCACCATATCCACTCTTAACAAGCGGGGTTGCTATTTTGCGTAGTTGCTCAGCATCAATAAAGCCCATTCTGTAAGCTACTTCTTCAATACATCCGATTTTTAAACCCTGACGTTCTTCAATAACCTGTACAAACTGTCCGGCCTGCATTAAGGAAGCGAAAGTCCCTGTATCTAACCAGGCTGTTCCACGGCTCAATACCCCAACTTTTAAGTTTCCCTGCTCAAGGTACACTTTATTTACATCGGTAATTTCATATTCCCCACGTGGAGAAGGTTTGATATTTTTCGCGATTTCTACTACACTGTTATCATAGAAATATAACCCCGGAACCGCATAATCAGATTTCGGTGCTACAGGTTTCTCTTCAATAGAGATTGCTTTTTTGTCATCATCAAATTCCACTACGCCATAACGTTCAGGATCTGATACCCGGTAGGCAAAAACAACCCCACCATCAGGATCAGAACTTGCCTGTAATAGCTTGGTCATACCGTCACCATAGAAAATGTTATCACCTAAAACAAGCGCAACTTTATCTGTTCCAATGAAGTCAGCTCCAATTACAAAAGCCTGGGCAAGACCATTAGGTTCATGCTGAACAGCGTAAGAAAATTTACAGCCTAAACTGCTGCCGTCTCCTAAAAGCTTTTCAAAATTAGGAAGGTCATGAGGGGTAGAAATAATCAGTATTTCTTTGATTCCAGCCAGCATTAATGTTGACAATGGATAATAAATCATTGGTTTATCGTAAACAGGCATCATTTGTTTACTCATGACCAAAGTTAAGGGATGCAACCTGGTGCCGCTCCCCCCTGCTAAAATTATTCCTTTCAAAATTTTATATTTTTATGATTATAGGTTTGAAGATACACTATTTTCTAATTCCTCATACCAGTCAGCGCCATATTTTCTGATCAGCGGACCTTTTAAAAAGGTATAGACTGGTACTTTAAGTTCCCTTCCGAATGCACAGGCATCAGAACAGATATGCCATCTGTCATAATTAAGCACATCAAATTCTGGATATTGTGTAATCCGGATAGGATACAAATGGCAGGAGATTGGTTTTTGCCAATCCACGATTCCCTGCTCGTGTGCTTTCTCAATTGCACATTTAGTAATTCCATTCTCGAAAGTAACATAAGCGCACTCTTTGTTACCATCCACACAGGGCGTAGTCAGGTCACCATCTGCATCTACTACAGAGGTACCATACGCTTCAATGGCTGCGATCCCTTTTGGAGCAAGCATATGTTTTATCTTAGGATAAATCTCCGCAAGGATAGCTGTTTCAGCTACTTCTAAAGGCGCTCCTGCATCTCCCTCCACACAACAGATACCTTTACATTTATTGAGGTTACACACAAAATTTTCGCGTATAACGTCTTCGTGTATCAGGGTATTTTGTACTTCTATCATCTTTTTTATTTTTCTTTAGCCAGCGGATACTTTAATCCATCAGCCGATTTAATTTCCATAGTGACTGCGCCCACGATAATCTCTACCTGAGCTTTTACAGGCACTCTGTTGCCATCATCAGTGATCCAAAGATACAAAGCGCTATCTTTTCTAAAGATCCTCCCTGGCTCAATAGACGGGCTGAATTTCAGACAACGTATATTTCCTAATTTACTTTTTACAACTTCTTTTCCAACGTATTTGATTTCCAGCTGATGAATGCCATCACCCAGAAAATAATTCAGCTTGAACTTCTCTCCGATTTTCAGCCTGGAAATATCCAGACTTCGGGCAAAATAATAGGCAGAGACCAGATCAAAGGTCTGATTTGTTGGGGCAGTAAAAGTACCTTTATTAGAAACTACTTTTTTTGTTTCCTGCGTAAATCTCGCTTTGTCTTTCCTGGTATAACTAGCCTCTTTAACATCCTCCTGATAAAAATAAGGGGTTAGTTTCGTCTTGTCTATATAAGAATCATAATGATCCCTGATTTTATAAAAGATATCAAAGGTACCCGAAGTTTTCGCATCTACTACCAGTTTATAGGTTTCATTGTCATCAAATTTAAGGTCTGAATTCATGACTTTAATCGTTGCCTCAGCAGCTGTGATAAAGCCATATTTCAATTTATAAGATAAAACTTCCCCTGCCTGAAAGACCGGTTCCTTCTTTAAAGGCAACTCCTGCGCTTCAGCATCGGCGATGGTAATCAAAAATACAAACAGCAAAAACAATTTTCTCATACCTGATCTAAACAAAAACTCCTCCAAAAAAACTAATCCTTTCGTTTAAAGATAGGCACTGTAGAACAAGGTTCACCATACATGATACTTTTTACCACAGGAGTTAACAAAGAAGTGATCTCTACATAAGCAGATACCGGAACATCAATATCCGCACATCCTTTCACAACAACTCTGGCATCCTGGTATACAGAAAGGTCAACTTTGGCTAAGGCCTTACTGAATAAAACAGCCTCCAGTGTATCTAAACCACCAAAAACAACTTCATTTGCAAAGGGCTTTAACTTATTTGCCAATAACATATATGCCCAGGTTGGCACAATAGCATCTGCACTGCAGATCACTGCTACATTTTTTCCTGTATAAGATGCCCAGTCATGGGTTTTAATAAATTCTCTGAAATCCTTTTCTCTAAGCATCAGACCATGAAACAGATTGTCTTTAATATCATAGACTATCCTTTCTCCCTGATCATAGTAAAGCTCCAGGTTAAATGTAACTAAACCACTGGCAGCAACCTTATTGACTATATTTTCCTGAATATCCATTTGCGCTTAAAATAAAAAAACCGGAAGTGATGTACTTCCGGTTTCAAAATTACGCAAAATAAGATTAATAGAATTTCACTCTATTGTCTTTTATGTCACTTTTATCTTGCAATGCCTGGAATGCTGCTCCTAATGACTTCTGAGCAATAACCTGACGCATAGTTTCTTTTTGTTTGTAAGTATTTCCGATTGGTGCAGGATTAGTAAATCCGTTTACTGTAAATACATATACACCGTGCTCACCATCAATTGGCTTAGATATTTTACCTGGTGCTGAACCAAATACACTACCAATCAGCTTATTTTCCTGTGCTGCACCCGGTACAATAGGGTTAGAGAAAACAATGTTGGAAACAGGGGTAACTGTTTTACCAACTTTCTGAGCTACCTGAGCCAGACTTCCAGCACCTTTAGCTGCATTGTTTAATTTTTCTGTTAGCATCTTTGCTTTAACCGCATTGATCACCATTGGCTCAATATCCTTTTTAACGGCTTCAAGAGGAAGAATACCTTTTGCTTTAATGTCTGTAACGTGTGCGACAACAAAAGCATTATCCATTTGATAAACTTCTGCTAATACATCGCCTTTTTTAGCTGCAAAACCATCACGGATCAACTGACGTGGATTGTCTAATCCTGGCGCATAACCCTGACTTCCTGTAATTCTGTCTGCAACTGCTACTGTATAACCCAATTTCTTAGCTTCAGCACTAAAGTTATCACCTTTAGCAACATTCAGGAAATTAGATGCTTTTTTATAAGCCTGATCCTTAGTTTTGCTGCTTGGTGTAAGGTTTTTCTCAATATAAGCCAGTTTAGCTACTTTAGAAGAACCAATCTGTTTTTCAATTTTAATTAAGTGTACACCGAATTGTGAACGTACTACCTTAAGCTCACCTACCTGACCATTAAATGCTGCATTTTCAAATTCAGGGACCATTTGACCTCTGGAGAAAGTACCCAGTTCACCACCTTTATCTTTCGATCCGTCTACACTGTAAGTTTTAGCCAATTCAGCGAAACTAGCTCCTTTTTGAATCAGGTTTTTTAATGAGTCAGCCATTTTCTCTGCTTTATCCACACCACCTAATTTGGTTGCGTCTAAAAGAATATGACTTGCTTTAACTGAATCCGGAGAAAGACGGGTATCGATAACTTTAACCAGTTTGTAAGAATTTCCACTGAACACTGGTCCGTAGAAACTTCCTGCCGGCAAAGCAAATACTGCTGAATCAATTTTAGGATCTAATTTACCTTTGTTAATATAAGCATATGGAACTTTTACATCAGAATTAACTGCTGCAAATAAAGAATCACTTTTAGAAGCTTTGAAATCCGCTGCTAATTTTTCTATCTGGCCTTTAACAGCAGCAGAGTCTTCTTTAGTTGGATTAACACTGAAAGAAACATATTCAAATGAACGGGTCTCAGTTGGGTTATCAAATCTCTTTTTATTGTTATTGTAGTAATCTGAGTAATCAGCTTCTGAAGGCTTAACTGAGGCATCAGGAATACTTGCGTAGTCCAGGCTTACATAGTTGAAGTTAGCCAGTTTATTTCTGTTCTGATATTCATCGTTAGCTTCAATAGAAGTTACGTAAACAGAGTTTTTAATTAAGTTCGCATATTTCTGCTGTAAAGCTTGTTTTTCAACTTCAGCTTCCAATAAGTCCCATTGTTGTTTCAACTGAGGATTAGTCGCTTGTTGTTTCAATGAATTGATTACCGCAGCACGGTCAACCTGACCAGTTTGAGGATTACCAAAATATTGAACGATCAGCGGGCTGGGATTTTTACCCTGGTATAAATCGAACAATTCTTCGCTGGAGATACCTAAACCTAAACGGTGATATTCTTTAGCCAGCAATAAAGTAGCTAATTCACCATTCCATGCATTGTCAACAGCCATAGCTGTCATTTGAGGATTAGCACTACCACCGTACTGCTGTTTGAACTGTTGTAAATTCTGATCTACTTTAGGACCGAATTCATCGATGTTGATTTCCTCACCATCTACTGATCCAACAACTTTTTGAGATGCTGCCCAGAAAGGCTTTCCTACGTTAATTGCATCACCGACTAAAAATGCAACAATTGCAAAACCGATGGCGCCCACTAAGATAATGCCCATGCGATTCCGCAAAAATGTCATAAAACCCATAATATCTATTATTTATATTTCTAAAGAGGGCGCAAGATACAACTTTTGCTAAAAAAAGAAAACAATTTAATGTTTTTGAATATGAGCAAATTTAAATTTGATTCAATAAAGTTTTTACAGCAGAGAAAACATGCAAAAACCGCAGTGGCAAGCTATGCTGACTGCTGCGGTTTTTTATCCTTTTAACTGAAATACTATAGCGTTAAACCCACACGAACAAAGAAACGCCTTCCATTCCCGCCCATTTGTACCGCATCGAAAGGCCCTGCAGGTTCATTGTTATAAGCATATCCTTTTGCTCCTTTAATATAACCCAGATCAGGATGTACATTAAATATATTATCAGAACCCAGTGTAATACGGGCAATCTTATTCAATTTACAAGAGAAATAAAGATCACTCACAACTTTTCCGCTATAATTGTACAGGTCTGGCAACTGACCTGACCCATTATCAGCAGGTACCGTAGGGTTGATAGTTGATCCATCGCCATAACCATAGATATCAACTTTTCCGAAATAAGTAAAACGTAAACCAGCAGTGAAATCCTTATGCCCAAATTCCGGGTTTAAAGAGAACTTAGCTGCCGGGGCTGAAGCCAGAATAAATTTCTTCTCCCTTGAGCTCAGGAAAGTTTCCTGTAAAGTCTCAGTTTTCCCCAGAATAGGCGGATAATTGACCTTATCAATGGTCATATGCTGAAAGTTCCCGGTAAACAAAATCCGGTAACGGTTATCTCCGATAGTTTTATTGTAATCCAGCACTACATCTAAACCACGGTTAGTAGTGTTCACCGCATTGGCGAAGAATTGTGCAGAGCCGACACGCAATTCTTTCAGCGCGTTGGTAAATGAGGGGTCCAGTGAAGTATCATCCGCACTAAACTGCCCCGATAATACAACGCGGTCAGTCACTTTAATGATATACCCATCTACAGTGACACTGAATTCAGGAACCGGCTTGAATGTAAATCCAATTCCTGCATTCTTAGATTTTTCCTGTTTCAGGTTAGGAATACCCGCTGCCTGTGTGATCGGACTATAATTAGGTGCAATCTTAACTTCAGAAATTATAGCGCCCTGAACATTCGTAAAGGTAGAGCTATAGTTAATCTGTTGTAAAGATGGCGCACGGAAGCCCGTACCTACAGAACCGCGGATATTGAAATTGTCAGTCACCTTGTAACGGGTAGCAAACTTAGTACTGAAATTATAACCAAAGTCATTGTAGTGCTCTAACCTGTTAGCAAAATCAATCAGCCATTTTTTAGTAAGATCAACCTCAAAATCTACAAATCCGCCAAATACTTTACGGTTCGCATTCACAGCGTCACCAGGCTGAAAACCCGGAAAACCTTGCGAACCAGCTGCTTTTACCCCATTTGGATCATAATTTTTATAAGATGCTTCCTCTCCCGAAAAGATTTTATAGCATTCATAACGGTATTCTGCACCAAAGCCCAGGTTAAACCCGGAAAGTACTTTATCAAAATGTTTACTAAAATTCAGATTGGTTGTATTTTGTAAGAAGGCCGATCCACCGTCATCAAAATGTGTCTTATCAGCTCCCAATGACGCATTAAACGTTTTTTCACCATAAAAATGAAAATTATTACTCCCTGTATTGTTACTCAGGTCCCAGTCCCAGGCATCTCCAAAACTCCCTTTCAGGCCACCGGCAAAGGAAATATCCGTATTGTGTGTTTCAATCAGCGGATTATAATAAGAATCCCCGTTAGGTGTATTAAAGATGATCCCTTCTACCGGAATCAAGGTACCACTGCCGGTTGTTGGAAAACGATCTGGTCTGGCCAGGAAGTTCCTTGAAAACGCATAAGCATCAGATCCTTTATAACTATATCCACCAAAACTGTAAAAGGTAGTTTTGGCACTCAATGGGATTTCATTGTTAAAGAAGATAGTTCCGTTTTCAGACGAACCATCTCCATTAGCACGTCTTGCCGTATTTATGGGCAACGCTTTTGGATCTGATGCGGTAGTGTCGTGCACTTGTCTGTATGTTTTTCCACTTTTCGAATAATCTGCAGTAATGTTCAGGAAACCCTCTTTTCCTATTTTAAAGCCATAATTTGCATCTACATTGACAGCATTTCCATCAATTGACCCGCCATGCGGATATTGGTTGGCCACTACACTTTTTTTACTGTTAAACGCAGGATCATAGTATCCGGAATAACCCGCATTGATATTAAACTGGTTCACAGTTTTCTTTAAAACAATATTGATTACCCCTGCTATCGCATCAGAGCCGTATTGTGCAGACGCACCATCTCTTAAAATCTCTACCCGGTCAATCGAAGCTGTGGGTATTGTACTCAAATCTACACCAGAGTTACCTCTTCCACGTGTCCCGAATACCGAAACAAAAGCAGTAGAGTGGCGGCGTTTACCGTTAATCAGGACTAAAGTCTGATCGGGCCCTAATCCTCTTAAAGTACCTAATTCTACATGATCAGCTCCATCAGAACCGGACTGTTTGTTATAGTTAAATGAAGGTGCTGCATAGTTTAAGATGTCTGTAAGCTCCATACGGCCTGTTGTAGCCGCAGATTTGCTGACATTGACAATATCAACAGGGACCGCTGTTTCTAGCTTTACCCGGCCCGCAGAGCGCGTACCGATCAATACGACCTCATTTAACTGGGCTGTATTACTTTCTAAAGTTATATCAATTTTTGTATTGGTACCTACAGTTGCTGTTACCGCTGTATAACCAGTATAGCTGAAAATCAATTGATCTGCTGGTCCTGCAAGAATAGAAAATTGTCCATTTTGGTTAGTGCTTGTGCTTAGCGTACTCCCTTTTACACGGATAGATACACCAGGGATAATCTCTTTATTGGCTCCGTCAATAACGGTCCCGGTGATGGCTTTTTTTTGCGCCATTACCATTCCTGTACATAGGAATAGCAATGCGACAACAATTAATAACTGTTTTTTCATAGGTCTTGGTTGATAGGTTTTGATTGAGGTATTATTTTTATTACATTAATATACACTATTTTTCATCTACAACATTAAAAACCAATATTTTAACCTAAAAAAAAGGAATTCCTCTAAAGAATTCCATTTATCAATTTTAAACAGCAAAACACAAATATTTTAGCCTTAAAAACGAATACCCTCAGGAAATTCCTGAGGGTATTCAATTAAAATTATTAAAATAAGCTTAATCTACAAATAAGGGCACTTGAGATTTAAAATTTATCCCAGAATAGCTTAGTTGTTGATTTATCACCACCAATTGCAGCAGCTGCAGCAGAATAATTCGTACCGTTATACTGTTGCTCATCACTTGGATAAGTAAATCTGGTTGGGAAAGCAGATATAGCACTCACAGGAGCCGTAATTTTAGGAAAATCAAGTCTTCTCATTTCAGTCCAGCCATTAAACGGACGGCTGTATAAAGCAATCCATTTTTGAGTTCCGATTTTTTCTTTCCAGGTACCTGTTGCTGTTGCATAAGCTACAGCTGGTTGAGCCAGGTAAGCAGCAGCTTCTTCAGCAGTTCCTCCCCAGAATAAAATAGATGCAGTGATTGCATTGTTATAGTGAGTTTCAGCACTACCTGCAACTGCAAAGCCTCTTTCAACAGCTTCAGCTCTGTAGAATTCAGTCTCTACATAATCCATGACTACACTTGGAGCATCTGCCGCATAAACTTTAGGAGCCGGTTCTGAAACTGTAGTTAAGGTATTACCACCTCCAACTACACCACCTACATAAACACCAACAGCATTCTTTGCAGCAAACTGAGGTAAACGTGGATCAGATAGTGCCAATAGTTTCTTCATTAAATCTTCAGCAATTACATAATCTCCACGACCACCAGTTACAATATCAACGAATAATGGGTTTTGACTAGGTGCACCAGGCAGATAATTAAGTATACTATTGTTAGCAGCAGATGAAATTGCACCAGCGTCCGAAGCTTCTACTGCAGCTTTAGCTGTAGCAACATCCACATCGGCAAGGATTAATCCTTGTTGCATACGCAAGGTGTTTGCAAATGCAATCCATTTAGCAACTGAACCTTTATTAATAATGTCTTCATTTGCTGAAAAACCAGCACTTGCTACATTCAACTTAGTGATATCATCATTCAGGCGTTTAATCAGGTCTAATGAAATTGTTTTAGCATCATCATATTTAGGGAACAAATTATTCGCATCTAAAGCTTCAGTATAAGGTACGTTTCCAAAGGTATTCACCAATGTACTGAAAGCAGCAACCTTCATGATATCCAATATGGCCAATTGATTTGCCTTCACTCCTGCTGACAACAGAGGATCAGCAGTAACTATTTCAGCAGAATTAGTCAGGTTTTTAAGTACATCTCTGGCCATAGTCCTGTACCAGATCTGAGGAATAGTTCTGGTTGTAAAATCATATCTGGCCTCATCCTGGTAAGTGGTCATAGCCCAATGACTTACCGTGAATCTGAATACGTTAACATTTACACTTGCGCTTGTCATTGCATCAACATATGCTTTTGATGCAAATGCAAATAAAGGTCCGGCAGGCACAACAGTGGGTTTCTTCGTGTCCGTATTTAACGAAGAAATATCTTTTTTACACGCAGCTAATGATAGCATGCCAATAAAAAATATTATTACTTTTTTCATCTTAATTGAATTTGAGTTTAGAATGATAATTTGGCATTAAATCCTATGATTCTAGTGGTAGGATACGCACCACTCTGGAAGCCCTGAACATTACCAGAAGATAAATTCTCTTCAGGATCTGCATCTGGAAGGTTTTTATGGATAATCCATAAGTTTCTTCCATAAACAGAAAGATCAACACCTTTTACAGGTCCCCAGTTTTTAATCATTGATTTCGGTAAAGAATAGCCTAAACTAGCCTCACGTAATTTGATATAACCTGCATCATAAGAATAATCAGACACTGGTAATCTTGGTGAATCTGCATTGTAAGCTACACGTTTTGTATTTGGCTTACCATCAGCAGTTACACCAGGATAAATAAGACCTCCACTTTTGCTATCATTAGTAACTGGATTTCTAACCGGGTTACCTAAATCATTAAGTCCGACAGTAGTTGGTGAAATACCAGTATATGTTGCGTAAAATTGATCTAATGACCATACATCTCCACCTTTACGGATGTCAATCAGGAAACCGAAAGTAAGGCTCTTGTATCTGAATTTATTGTAGATACCACCAATCCAATCCGGATTAATATTTCCAATTACATTACTTGTTGAACTTGTCTGGTCATAGTAACCATCTTCATTTACGATCTTCTCACCATTCGCATTGAACAAATAGGTTTTACCCTGAATAGTACCGTAAGGCTGGCCTAAAGTTGCATTTAAACTTACACCAGAGTTAAATGATGCGATTTGCAAGTTTTTACTGTCATTGAATAATTCCAGTACTTTACTTCTGTTTTTAGTCCAGTTTACGTTAATTGTCCAGTTAAAATCATTGGTTTTAATCGGCGTACCATAAAGAGAAACCTCAATCCCTTTATTCTGGATAGTTCCTGCATTTAAATAAGCACTGCTAAATCCAGTTGCTGGAGAAACCGCAACAGGAACAATTTGATTTTTAGTTTTAGTCGTGTAATACGTTGCATCAAAACCAAGACGGCTTTTAAAGAACGACATTTCAAGACCATATTCTGTACTGATTGTTTCTTCTGGTTTCAGAACAGGATTTCCCAATATTGTTGGATATGAAACCACTGGCGTACTACCAAATTGATTTTCTACTTTATAAACATTTGAAGTTTTCCCCCAAGGTGCATCATTACCAACAGTAGCGTGGTTGACACGAAGTTTACCAGAAGACAACCAATCTGCATTGATATGTTTTGAGAATAACCAGCTACCCGCTAAAGAGTAATAGTTATAAGTATTATTCTGTAAAGGCAAAGTTGAAGATCTGTCTCTTCTGAATGTACCATCAAAAGTTAAGAATTCTTTGTAACCAAGTGTTACCCCTCCAAAATAACCATCAACCTCTTTTGGCTCAAAATTTTCAATTGGAGCAGCTAATGCACCAACAGAGTTAGATATACTGTATAAACCCGGTACAATTAAACCACCATTGGTTGTATTAAAAATACCATTTAATTCACTTTTTCTGATGTTTGTACCTAAGAGTGCCTTAAGGTTTAAATCTTTAGTAAGATTTTTATCAAAGTTTGCGATTAAATCATAATTGGTTTCATTGAAAGTCCTGTCCTGACGTGAGTACGAAGCAGCACCGTTGCTAGTAACCGCAACACGCTCTTCCTGATGCTCACTGTAAGTATCTAAAGTTACTCTTCCTAAAATGTTCAACCAATCTGTAACTTTATAATTCAAGGCAGCATTTCCAAAAATCCTGGTTCTTGTATCATTTTCAAAATTCTGGTATCTTGTCCAGTAATAGTTGTCAGTATATCTTGCCACTAAACCTTCAGGCTTAGAAGGATCTGCCCAGTTCCAGGTTACATTTTTATTTCCTCTGAAATAAGCTGCTTTCTGATCCTTGATATCTACGTTAGTCTGATACCACTGTCTGAAATTCTGATTCACGTTTAATCCGCTATACCCAGAACCATATCTGCCTTTACCATCAATTTTTGAAAAGTTTGCACTTGCTGAAGCCGTTATACGGTCAGTGATTTTATAAGAACCACCAAAATTCACAATGTTTTTCAGCACCCTGCTATTAGGCAACGTACCTCTTTCATCATTTCTGCTATAACCAATTTTGATAGTACCTTTATCAGTTGCACCATCTAACATAATACTGTTACTGTTAGAAATCGCTGTCTCGTAAAATGAAGCCGGTCCATTAGCCGCAGCAACCCATGGAGTTTTTTTGTGATAGTTCGGAGAAGCAGGATCGAATGCATCCCATTGATAAACTAATAAATTAGGATCGAATTTTGCTCCAAAAGAAGCATCCTCACCAGTTGGCGCAACTTTTTCTTTAACACCATTTCCTAATACATCGATCAGCAGGAAACCATCTCCGCTTTCATAAGGTTTTGAATAACCAGCACCATATTCCGTTTGATATTTAGGGAAAGTTTTTTTATCAATTGATCCGATAGACAAACCAGTGTTAACCGTGATGCCCATACCACCTTGTTTTCTGCTTTTGGTTGTAATCATTACTACACCATTTGCACCTCTTGAACCGTACAATGCACTTGCAGCAGCTCCTTTAAGTACGTTGACAGATTCGATGTCATCAGGATTGATATCCGCCGCAGCGTTACCATAATCATATCCACCTCTACCTGTTTTCTGATCGGTCGAGTTGTTGGTAGAGTTATCCACAGGAACACCGTCCACTACAAATAAAGCCTGGTTGTTACCTAATAATGATTTGTTACCCCTGATCACGACATTCGTAGATCCACCAATAGCGTTACCCTGAATAATCTGAAGACCAGAAACTTTTCCTGATAATGCTGAGGCTGCATTCGCTGTTCTGGTTTGAGTTAGTTCATCACCTTTAACTTGTTGTGCTGAATAAGGCAAAGAGTTTTTAGTTCTTAACTGTCCCATAGCTGTAACCACAACTTCATTCAGTTGCTGATTGTCTGCTACTAAAGACACATTGATTGCATTTGCGCCTGCAGTAACCTCTTTAGGTAAATAACCGATAAAAGAGAAGACTAATACTGCATTGCTGCCTGCACGAATCGTAAACTTTCCATTTCCTGCTGTACTTGTCGCGATTTGTGATCCTTTGATTTTTACACTTACGCCCGGAAGGGGAAGGCCATCTTCCTGAGCTGTAACTGTACCACTGATTGTCCGTTCCTGAGCCATTGCAGATACTGCAACAAACAAAAGCACGAACAAACTTTGTAGAAGTTTTTTCATAATTTCTAAATAATTTAGTTAGTTATTGTTAATAATGGTTAATGAGTGGTTGATACTCATATTGGTTGATAATCACCTAATATAGGGTTTGAAAATGATGTAAAAAACTTTTTTTTACATTTTTTGACAATTTAAATCGTTTATGCAAAAAAACGCACACCCAAAAGCAGGAGCAAATTACCCTTTCGATAATTAACTACCGATTAATATTACCGTATACGGTTTTTATCCTAAAAAGTGCTAAAACGATATTAAAACCGGCACTTTTTCCAAAATCTGAAGAATTTAATCAGCCGTTTTTTTGTCGCAGGAATTCATAACAATTGAGTTACAGACTAAGCTTAAAAAGCTCAGTAGAGAATCATTTTCGGAAGTACAGGAGATTTTTATTGTCCCAGGTCGCCCTTGACATAAGTTTCACCTGAGCCTTGTTCAAAGGCAACAGAGCTGAAATCTTCAGGCGCAGTAAAGTTTATGGCATTTAAAACAGTACCATCTGGACGGGTAACTATGCCTTTTGGAGAGTAATACATTTTTTTTTGTTGATTCCAGGTCAGCTCTTCTGTGTTAAAAGTCAGATCATCCCTCACCACAACAACATTTTTCTTAAATATCGTTACCTGTTCAGTTTCTTTTCTAATCGCATAATCAGAAGTAATAGTTCCTGTAACGGTTTGTTTCGGATCGAAGAAGGTAATTTTCACCCCTTTCGGCATCTCCTGGTATTTACTGCCTGAAGATGGATTTACCTGATCCAGGATGGGTGCAAAACCTTTGGCTTTAACAACGGCAGAATCGCTGAAAACGATTTCGACCTTTAAAGACCTGTCCTTACTGAGTGTAAGTTTTTTAGAAGAAATTGTAGCCGCTTTTTTTAAGTCATCCCCATTGCAGGAACTTAAAAAAAGCGGGACAAAGCACAGTATAACTATACGTGATAATATACCGGCAATATTCATTAGTCGAATTTAAATCTTTTAAACCAGGTATCATTCAGCGTAAAGCCTAAATGCACACTAATATAGTTTTCCTGAAGGGTACCACTTTGCATAGTTCCTCTGCGGCCAAGTTCAGTTGTGAAGTTCATTTTATAGAATGTACCTCTGGTTTGAGAATTTGCCAATGGCAATCCAAGTCCAAAAGATATAGCCATTTGTTTCACATCCTGATCAGAGATATTGATATAGGTTTTATCGTAACTAAAGCCTAAACGATAGTCAACTCTTTTGAAATAGCTGTTGATTGAGGTAATATCCGGTGTAATCTGACCACCAACAGATACGCCCTGACTGTTTTGCAAGCCCTGGTTTACACCATTAATAGCATATGAAGACCATTTACCTGTTCTGAAATCAGCACCAATCAGCCATTTGTTATCTTTTTGCAGCGCAATTCCGAAGTTATGGATCAAAGGAAGTTTCAGATTAGATTTTCCGCTTCCTATAGAATCCACAGTTTCTACAGTTACATTTCCTTCTCCTGTATTGCCGTCATACAAATATTTGCTGGCCATAAAGGTTCTTGTAGAATTGATTGTAGAAGCCGATGAACCTGAATAACCAAAAGTCAATAACATTTTAGAGGTTAAACGGACATCATACTGTGCACCATAAGAGAAACTGATACCACCGATACTGTTTTTATTTTGCAAACGCGTGGCAAAAGCACCTGGGTCATTTACGAATTCCACTCCTCTGTTTTCAATCAGGTTACCGAAAAGATATTCCATATTGGCACCAATTCTAAAATGATCTCCAAAACGGTAACCATAACCGATATAGGCTTTTGATAGTCCGCCCTCACCAGAATAAACATTGTTTACATCAGAAGTTGAAGGATTTCCAGGCGTACCAGTTACTGTTTGTCTGTTGGAAAAGTTATAACCAAGCTCTGAATAAGGCAGAATACCAAAACTCACTGCAGAGTGCTGATTGACCGGAAAAGCCAAAGCAAGGTGACTTAGCGTACCATTGAAACTGTTCTCACTTGCACCATCCTTTTTAAGATTGGTAAAAGTACCCGCAACACCAACATCAATCGTTGTCGAAGTTATTCCGGCATAAGATGCTGGATTCTGAATGTTGATATTGTTATATCCGGTAGGTTTATTCACCGCTGTCGAAATTCCGCCCATCGCCCTGAACTGAGGGAGTAAGACACCTTTAAGGTTTCCGATTCCATATTTAGAATATGGCGACTGAGTAGTAACCTGTGCGTTCACAGAAATGCTGGCTAGCAGAACTAAAACTGCAGTTATATAATTAATTTTTTTGTACATATTCAAATGCAATGACTTCATTTAATCCTTTTAATACTAAATAGGGATCGTGTATAATTTGAGGTGCAAAGATGCTGTTTTTTAATTGTTCCAGCAAAAAAGTAGCATCCCCTCCAGTTATAACTACCTTCAGTTCTTTATTATTTTTATTATTTAATGCTATAAATCCTTCAACTTCGTTGATTACACCCTGCAGGACGCCATTTATGATGGCAGTCTCTGTATCAGTACCCTGAGGAATAATTTGTAATTCCCTGTCCCACTTCACTAACGGGAGCTTGCCAGTGTAGTGATTCAAAGCAAGAAACCGCATATTCAGGCCCAAACTAATGCTCCCACCATAATAAGCACCCTCTTTGTTTAAAAAATCATAGGTAATACAGGTTCCTGCATCTATAACTAAACAATCTTGCTGAGGATAAGCATGATGAACGGCAATTATTTTTGCCCATCTGTCTTGTCCGAGAGTAGCTATTGTTTGATAATAATTATTTATGCCCGTATTCAAATTGGTAGAAAACGGCATATAATTGGTTTGCGCCTCTAACAAGGTCAAAAGTTCAGGATCTGCCTTTTTCACACTGGAAACAGTAGAATTAGCGACTTTATACCTGGCGATTAATGTCGTCAGTATCTGCTGATCAAAATGCGCAAGGATTTGGAAAAATACCAGCACTTTATCGTTAAAAACAGCTATTTTACTGTTAGTATTGCCGATATCTATTACGAGATTATGCATTTACCAATCCACACTTCATGTTACAAAGCTATTAATCTTTACCAAGTTTCAAGCCGTCAAATTGTTAAAAAAAGTTAAACAAACAAAAAGAACTGTATCGTTAAGACCAAAATAACGAACAAGCTTTCATAAAACCATCGTTTTGTTGCATTCGAAAAATAGTAAGCCAGCAATACTGCACCAGGCGGCACACAGAGTAGAAAATGGTAGAGTTTAAAGTTCGACTTTGTATAAACGCTTAAAATTGCGATCAAAAACATAAAAAACAGCATTTGAAAGGCTTTTCTGGTACTGATAAAACTCCTGAAGAAATTCTCCCGCAATTGTATACTGGCCAATACCATCGTGATTCCTACAGGAACCAGCACCAGGTAATCATTATACCTGATCTTAAACATCGATGGGAATTTGTTTTTTAAAGGCAGCCATATTTTATAAAACATTCCCAGATTGTCGTTCCAGTAATAGAAAACAGCCAGAAAAAAGATAATAGTAAGAAAGCCTACCAATCCTGAAACCCATTCTCTCCAGTTAAATGAACGATATAATAATAAACTCAGCCAGATGAGCAAAAGCATCATCACAAAAGGGAAATAAATCAGTGTGCCCACTGCGATAAAAAGCCCGATATCAAACATAATCATGATCGCATTGGGCGATTTACCAATTTTCAATAATTTATCCATAATCAGGATCAACATGAAATTGGAAATCAGTACCGGGCTAAGAATAAGAAAAGGATCAAATAAACTTGCTCCCGTGATATAGAGTAAGGCGGGCAGGAAGCTTGGTTTAGCCAGCAAAGTATGGTTGTTCACGATCCTGTTAAAGATGATCGCCTGAATGAAAACCAGAATACCAGCCATCAGAATGTTGGTAATTACCGAAAAATTATCCCCTATAGGAATTTGGATCAAAAACTTAGCATACGGCTCTATAAACTCAAAATTCAACCGCACTGGTGGATTGATCAAAATCGAGATCCGCATAAAAAAAGTATATGCGAACAGCAGGAGTATATTGATAGGGTTTAAAGTTTTGAATTGATTGATCATGCCGTAAATAGAAGGGCAAAGTAAAGAAATTTATCTGGCAAACTGGTTTACAACTTTTTCAATCACCTCAGCAGTCTCATCAGGAAAATTAAATTGATGCGTTTGCGGCTCAAGCACCCATTTTTGAATTACAGGCAGCCAATTTTTATTAGATCCCCAAATTACCGGCAAGCCCATTTCCTGCAAAGCATAAGCATTACATTGTTGCTCGTATTGAAATTTCATCGGTACAACCAGCAGTTTTTTACCTAGAAATAAAGCTTCAGCCGGTCCTTCAAAACCACCACCGGTAAATAAGCCTTCACAGCTTGCCATGCTCAGATTAAACTGCTCATTATTCACAGGACGTACCTGAACATTCCCAGCAGTAAAACTTGTCTTTGTGTGTTTAGAGAAAACCTGCCATTGTACATGCGGAATCTGTTGCAGGATCGGCACCAGCATTTCATCAGCTATCGCAGGCAAGTATACAGTATAATGCCCCAGGTTGCTGGTCTGAAGATTTCTGATCTCCGAACGAATAACTGGAGTATGGATAAAATCGTCGTATTCTTTGAAGTGAAAACCTACATAATGTGTAGATGGCGCATAATATTTCATAACTAGCTGAGCCCAATCGATACTTTTAGGCTTCGGGACTTTCTTCGACTGAAAAGAGGCCTGATGGCTTAAGCCTATGCTCTCTACCCCTTTTAATTTACATGCCCAGGCAGTAACAGGTTCAAAATCGTTTAAAATAAGGTCGTAATTTTTAAGTGGTAGCTGACGCATATCCTTTACAAACCGCGGAAGATTCATTGACTTCCAGGTTTCGTAATGGTCTACCCCACCCTTTTTACCGAAAATAAAGCTGAAACCATGAAGCTGGTAAGCCACCTGCTGACTCAGTTTGACATCAGCCTGAGTGCCACTGATTAATAATTCTACATCGCCGTGCTGTTGTAATAGAGGCACGATTTCACGCGCGCGGCTGATATGGCCGTTTCCTGTACCTTGAATAGCATAAAGTATCTTCATCCTTGCCGAATATCTGTAATTTTATTTGCTAGACAATTTCTAATTTTATCTTTTGTAGCAACATATTGATATCCAGCTTACTATGCAAATCCTCACTATCGGAAAGAATTCCTTCTTCTACTTCGTCTGTTTGAAAGTCTTTCGGCTCATATTTGAAGATGTTCCATTTCTGATCTTTATATTCCAGTGCAGTCAGGTTTTCTACCCAGTCACCGCTGTTTAAATACAATACCTGTCCATCCTCAGTAGTTACCGTTCTCATCTCGGGTTGATGAATATGGCCGCATACGACATAGGCATAACCATTTTTCGCCGCCAGTTCAGAAGCTGTATCTTCGAATTTATTGATAAACTTAACCGCGTCCTTAAACTGTGCTTTAACTTTTTTAGAAAAGCTCATTTTCTCCTGGCCAAAGAGCTTCAGTCCCCAGTTTACAAAGCTATTGATCAGAATTAAACTATCATAACCTACCGCGCCTAATTTGGCAAGCCATTTAGAGTGCTGCATCGTCACATCGAAAATATCACCGTGGAAAAACCATGCTTTTTTCCCGTCGAGTTCCAAGACCAGCTTATTCTGGATATGGAAAGAGCCCAGGTGCATGTCTGCGAATTTGCGCAATAACTCATCATGGTTTCCTGTCAGATAGTATACCGGTACGCCCTCAGTTACAAACTTCATCAGTTTTCTGACAACTTTCATATGTGTTTCGGGCCAGTATCTTTTACTGAATTGCCAGATATCAATAATATCTCCGTTCAGGACCACTATTTTGGGTTTGATACTTTTTAAATATTTAAGGAGTTCTTTTGCATGACAACCGTAAGTGCCCAGGTGGACATCAGAAATCACGACAATATCAACTTCTCTTTTACACATCGTCTTCATCTATGGTGAGTTCATAGGGACTGAAAAAGAAAGCTACAAGAGCAATAACACAAACAACCGTAATTATTTCTTGCATATCAGTTCAGTTTATATACACAAATGTGCAAAACTCAGGTTAACAATACATTAAGTAAATATTATGGTATAAATATCTGTTTTTTGAGGATTAAGACCTATTGATTTCCCGGCTGATAGGCGTTAAGGTTTTGCGGGGGTTGTGGCTAGGTTGTGGTACACATTGAAGTAGGGTTGAAGTAGTATTCAACTACCCTTGAAGTACCTCAGGCTACTTCAATCCTACTTCAACCCTAGTTCAGTACTAGTTCAATGTATACCACAACCCCTACAGTACCTAGCCAATACCCCTGCAAAACACCAATTTTTTACCTTAGCAAAAAAGGGTTGCTGCATCACGCAACAACCCTTCTTATTAAAATATTAAAAAAGTATTAAGCTACCTTTTTTGTCTTTTTCTGATCCGTATAAACTGCAAACCCTAAACCTAACATCAACAGGATTGAACCCGCAAAGGAGATCTTCTCTCCCATATAGTAAGAAGCAGGGTGGAAAATGAAGTCAATTTTATGGTTTCCAGCAGGAAGCTGTGCAGCACGTAAGGTATAATCAGCTCTAAAATAAGGCTTCTCCACATCATCAATGTACATTTTCCAGCCTTTATCATAATAAATCTCAGAGAATACAGCAATCACATCTCTTGGAGCACTGTAAGAATAGACCATGTGGTCGGGATGATAACTATCTAATTTAATCATCGCTGTCGGGCCACCAATACCTGCTTTAGCCGTATCAATTAAGTTTTTATATTTAATGTCTACAATAGCTTCTTTCTTAGGATCAAAACTGCTGATTGCTTTCATCTCTTCGTCAGAGTTTTTCACAAACTGAACCTGATCTACAATCCATGCATTACCAGCCGCAGATTCATTGCGCTGCATTTTATAAGCACCAGTCTGCTGATCTTGCGTAATAATATATTTAGTGTTCAGCATGTCCAGCACATCATGGTTTACGCTTTTTGTAAACTGATGATCAACTAATTCCTGAATACGTTTTAACCTTGCTGAATGCGCTCCACCAACCGTTTTGTGAAAATACGAAGCATCTGCACTCGTGAAAGTAGGAATAGACGTATCAAATACCCTGAAATCAGGATCTTTATCCGCTAAAATAAAAGTATCCACATCTCTTGGCTGATAGTGGTTAGTCAGGGAAGATGCAGGCACAAAATTCTGGTTATTTAAATAACGGCGATCTACCTGCCACATATCAATCAGGATAAATAAAGCCAATAAACCAAAAGCATATTCTGCTTTCATCTTTTTAGTGATGAATGCCCAGGTTAATCCAAATCCGATAGCGATAAAGATCAAAGTCCTCAAAGCATCAGCTCTTGCCAGCTCTGCTCTGTCTTGTATTAACGCATTGCCAATGGTAAGCGCAACATTTTTATCATTATTCACGGCCTGACTCAATGTATTCAGAAAAGCTTCATGATCAGAAGTCTTGAAACTGAACAACAAAGTAGGCATAATGGCAATAATCAAGGCGAAACCACCTGTAATGCCCGCAGACCACGTTAGTTTTTTAACCAGATATTTCTGATCATATTGTCCGTCCTGAGCTTCCTTAACAGCTAATACAGCCAATATTGGGAACAACAGACCAACTACTGCCAGAATAGATTCTACAGCCCTGAATTTGTTGTACAATGGTACATAGTCGAAGAACAGATCAGATATAAATGGCAGATTTTTACCAAATGATAAGAAAAGGAATAAGATTGTAGTCGCTAAGATCCACCATTTGATACGGTTACGAACAATAAACAAACCGAATACAAATAATAAACATACAATTGCCCCGAAATAATAAGGGCCTGCCGTACCCGGTTTATCTCCCCAGTATACTGGCATCTGCGCTGCAAAACCAGCAGCCTGTTCAGGTGAAGCACCTACAGTTTCAATGGCTTTCGCTACGTTTGATTTAGCATCCAGACGATTTGTTCCGCCACCATATAAATTAGGGATCAGAAAAGTGAAAGATTCACTTACCCCCTGGCTCCACTGATAAGCATAGTCCTTTGGAAGACCACTGTCTGGTTCCGCTGCATCTGCAGTCAGGTTAGATTTCCCTCGGATAGTCTCTTTCCCATATTCATAAGTTGTCCACAGATTACTGGCATTAACCATTACTGACAGCAGTACGGCTATTCCAAGAAACCCAATAGCTTTAGAAAGTTCTTTGGTTTTATTCGCTTTAACAGCGTGGTAGATTTCTATTCCGATGTAAATTAACAACGCTAACAGAAAATAATAAGTCATCTGGATATGGTTAGCTCTGATATTCAGGGCGAGAAAAAGTGCTGTTAAACTTGCACCCATCCAGTATTTACCCCGCATAGTCAGAATAATCCCTGCAAGGATCGGCGCAAACAGGCCAATTGCAAGGGCCTTATTGCTATGCCCGGCACTAATAATTATAAAATTGTAAGAAGTAAATGCGAATGCGATTGCGCCAGCCGCAGCCAGCCAAGGGTTAACCTTTAATACGCAGAAAAGCAGGTAGGAACCTAAAAGGTACATTAAGACTGTGCCTACAGGATTTGGCAGCACATCTGTAATCAATGCTATCCCATAAGTAGTCAGATTGAGCGGATATTGAACCCAGATCTGATAAGCCGGCATTCCGCCAAACATTTCGTTCGTCCACAGTGGTCCTTTGCCATCTTTGGCTTTGTACTCCATGATCTCCCGCTGCATGGCTTTAGCCTGCATTACATCACCTTGAATCGGAACTTTCCCCTGTAAAACAGGACTAAAATAGACGAAACATAAAATTACAAAAAATGCACTGATGGCTAAGTGTATGCCATTCCTTTTTAACCAATTGTTCATTAAGGTCTGTTTATATTAAACTAACCCCAAAAATATAAAATTGATACAGATTAGGAAGGAAATATATCGATTAGCGGGATATTTTTATTTAATTTCCTCGTAATCAACGAAATCACCAAGTTTATCGGCATTTCCCTGCTTAGGCTGTGGCGGTACATAGTCAATTGACAATGAGCCTTCTGGTTTAGCAGAATAGCGCTGTTGTTGTTGTTGCTGCTGCTGTCCGGTATAACCTGATGACTGTTGCTGCATTTTCCCGAAGATACTTTTGACTACCATTGGAAAAACCAGTCTCAACAAAAGACGGATAATCCAGAGTATCAGTATAGTAAAAAAAAGAAATTTAATTAATCCCATTTATTTATTCAGTTAATCTACAAATATAGACAGAATTCAATGTTGATTATTACAAAGACTGCCCGTTTGTTATATAATAATTACAATCTGTACAGAAATGTGGTTATAATAAGTATTTAAGCCTATTTAAAGGCCTAATCTTCTTCAACGATTTCTGCAACTCTTCCTATTTGCCCGTCTTCCAGACGAACTTTAATCCCACGGGAATGAAAAGCCGAGGATGTCAATAAGTTAGCAACAATTCCCCTGGTCAGCTTCCCGCTGCGCTGATCTTTCTTTAAAATGATTTCTACTTCTAATCCCGGATAAATATCCGCTCTGTTCTTTCCGTCCATTATTTAACTTTTTGTTTACCAAATCTCTCTGCAAAAACTGTTTCCATTGCGAACATTTCGTCACGCAACCGTGCAGCCATTAAGAAATCCATGTCTTTGGCTGCTTTAGCCATATCTTTTCGCGTCTTATCAATTGATTTCTGCATTTCAGGCTGTGTCATATACTGCACAATCGGATCTGCGATTATACTTGCCTGGTTAGTCTCCACGTAAGCATTTTTATGCGCTGTATTCGCTGAGAAGTCAAGTACAGAGGTCTGTTCCAGAATTGCTTCTCTGCTTTTTCCTACTGTTTTAGGGGTGATGCCATGCTCTTTATTGTAGGCAATCTGCCGCTCTCTCCGGCGGCTGGTTTCATCTATGGTTCTCGCCATGGAATCTGTTATTTTATCTGCATAAAGAATTACCCTGCCCCTGTCATTTCTTGCTGCCCTGCCGACGGTCTGGATCAATGCCCGGTCTGATCTTAAAAACCCTTCTTTATCGGCATCCAGGATCGCTACAAAAGAAACTTCTGGTAAATCCAGACCTTCTCTTAACAAGTTGATCCCGATCAGCACATCAAATTCACCTAAGCGTAATCCCCGTAAAATCTCCACTCTTTCCAGAGTTTTCACCTCAGAGTGGATATAACGGCATTTGATATTCAGCCTGTCCATATATTTGGTTAACTCCTCTGCCATACGTTTGGTCAGGGTGGTTACCAGTACACGGTCACCCATTTTTATAGTTTTATCAATTTCATCCAGTAAATCATCAACCTGATTAATTGCCGGACGTACTTCGATCAGCGGATCAAGCAAGCCTGTAGGGCGGATTACCTGCTCCACGACAACCCCCTCAGTTTTCTGCAATTCATAATCTGCAGGAGTTGCACTTACATAGATCGTTTGCGGGGCAAGACTTTCAAATTCCTCAAAGTTTAAAGGTCTGTTATCCAAAGCAGAAGGTAAGCGGAAACCATATTCCACCAATGACATCTTACGCGATCTGTCTCCACCATACATCGCCCTGATCTGTGGTACAGTTACGTGACTTTCATCAATCACCATCAGGTAATCTTCAGGGAAATAATCCAGTAAACAGAAAGGGCGCATGCCGGGCTGACGGCCATCGAAGAACCTTGAATAGTTCTCAATCCCGGAGCAATAACCCAGTTCTTTCATCATTTCAATATCAAAATTGACTCTTTCTTCCAGTCGCTTGGCTTCCAGTAATTGCCTGTCCCCTATCAATTGATTTTTCCGGGCTTCCAGTTCTTCCTGAATTCCCCAGATAGAGGAAGTAAATCTATCTTTTGGTGTCACAAACAGATTTGCCGGATAAACGGCCATATCTTCCACTTTTTCTATTGTTTTACCTGTTACCGGATCGATAATACTTAATTCTTCGATATCATCTCCGAAAAAAGAAATACGGTAAGCGGTATCTAAATAAGCTGGAAAGATATCAACGGTATCGCCCTTAACTCTGAATGTCCCCCGTTTAAAGTCATTGATAGTCCGTGCATATAAAATTTCAACAAGACTATGCAGGAATGTATTTCTGGACACTCTGGTCCCTACTGCAAATCGGAATACGGAGCGGGAGAAATCTTCTGGATTTCCCATACCATAAATACAGGAGATGGAAGAAACGACAATTACGTCCCTGCGCCCCGACATTAAAGCAGAAGTTGTTCTTAGCCTGAGTTTTTCAATCTCTTCATTGATACTTAAATCCTTTTCGATATAAGTATTGCTGCTGGGCATATAAGCCTCTGGCTGATAATAATCATAGTAAGAAACAAAATAATTCACCTGATTTTCAGGAAAAAAGTTTTTGAATTCTCCATACAATTGAGCAGCCAGTGTTTTATTGTGGCTCAGAATCAGAGTGGGTTTCTGCGTTTGCTGAATCACATTGGCTACTGTAAACGTTTTACCAGATCCCGTTACGCCCAGTAATGTCTGATAATTTTCATTATTGTTAACGCCTGTAACCAATTGTTCAATGGCGGCTGGTTGATCACCCGTAGGTTTATAATCTGAAACAAGTTGAAATTTCATAGCTATTCAAAGATAACAATTATTGATGTATTGGATTGTCGTGATTATATCCTAAATTTATTGGCATCATGAAATTACTGGTATATGTTCCCATACTTACGCCCAGGATAAAGTATGTTTTTAACTTTATTTTCACCGATATCCTCAAAGCACAGGCAGGGTTCAGTTCGAATGTCCAAGAATTTAAGGCCTCACCGTTGCCTAAAATCAGCTATTCGGAGATGCCCGTCGGTGATGAGCCTTTCTTTAAAAATTCAGATTTCCTGCTTGCACATACCATTTCGCCTCCAACTCTTAAAACCACAACTTTCGGGGATATGATTGTCCCTTTTGCAGTAGATAACAGTAGTTTGCCGTTTGATGTTTTCGCTGCAGCGTTTTATTTTGTAAGCCGGTATGAAGAGTACCTGCCTTTTAAGGCAGATGCGGAAGGAAATTATCCCCCTGAGGCAAGTTTACAATTCAAACTTAAGCTGCTGGAATTCCCGGTTATAGATGGCTGGGCACTCATGCTTAAAAACATGTTGTTGAAGCGTTATCCTAAACTCCATTTCGGACAGAAGAAATTTGAATTCACTCCGCTGATCTGCATGTATGATGCACCGGGAATGAGCTCTTTTAATATATTTAAGCATGCCGTTAATTTTTTAAGGAATATCCCTTTCATTTCCCGTCCCAGATCAGCAGCTCAGGCCAAGGGTAGCGGGTTATCGTTATTTCTGAATGAACAGCATGAAAAATACCAACTGGCACCGGTGTATTTTTTCAAACCTTCTGCAGGGGTAGACCTGATTTGCGATCGTCAAATTACTTTTCCCAGAAGCTATCTCCAATTGCTGAAATCGGGTGTACTCAAGGATTATAGAATGGGTTATGAAACCACAGTTGGTTTTAGAGCCGGTACTTGTACCCCATTTTTCTGGTATGACCTGCAGCTGGAGAAAACCACACACTTACAAATTTACCCTATTGCTATCAATGATATTATTCTCTTACAGCGCAGGACATTTAATATTGATGAAACCATAGAACAATGGGGAAAATTGATAGAAAACGTCAAATTATTAAATGGTCATTTTTATATTTTATGGCACAAAGAAACTTTGCCGGAATTCGGTAAAGGGAAAGTTGGAAGAAGACTATACACACAATTGTTAAGCAATTTTTTATCTTTACCAAATGATATTTGACCTGAGTAAAACAAATTCTATTGCGAATATTTTCATGGCAGAACTGCGTGATGAAAATATCCAGAAGGATAAGATGCGTTTCCGTAAAAATCTGGAAAGACTGGGTGAATTTTTTGCCTGGGAGATCAGTAGAAACCTGCCGTATAACGATTCAGAGACGCAGACTCCATTAGGGATTGCTAAAACTAAAGCGCTGGACAGTCAGCCGGTACTGGCTACTATTCTACGTGCTGGATTACCGATGCAACAAGGCATGCTGAATATCTTTGATCGTGCTGACGCAGCATTTGTTACTGCTTACCGCAAGTCTAATCCTGCAGGGACGATAGAGATCCATGTGGATTATATTTCTTCTCCCGATCTGACAGACAGAGTTTTAATTATGGTTGATCCGATGCTGGCTACTGGCCTGAGCATGGTTTTGTGCTGTAAAGAACTGATGGCGAAATACAAAATCAAAGAATTACATATTGTGGCTGCTATTGCAAGTGCTGAAGGGATAAGACATGTACGTGCAAACTTACCTCATGCCAAATTATGGCTGGGCGCAATCGATGATGAAATGACCGTTAAATCCTATATTGTACCTGGATTAGGTGACGCCGGAGATCTTGCTTACGGAACCAAAATCTAAGTATCAAATGATCAAACATATCTTTTTTGATTTAGACCATACGATCTGGGATTTTGATAAGAATGCAAGGGAAACCTTAACTGAATTATATCATCAGTATGAACTGAATTTGCTTGGTCTTCCTGTTTGCGATCTGTTTATTGACGTTTATACGGAAAATAATCATGCACTCTGGGCGGAGTATCATTTAGGAAAAATCACTAAAGATGTATTAAGATCCGAACGTTTCAGCAGAACTTTTGTTCAGCTGGGTGTTTCGCCAGATTTGGTACCCTTAGGGTTTGAGGATGATTATGTGAACCAAAGCCCAAGAAAAAAGAACTTATTCGAAGGGTCAGAAAAAGTACTATCTTATTTACAACAAAAATACACACTGCATATTATTTCGAACGGGTTCAAGGAAACTACCCTGACTAAAATGGCAGCCTGTAATTTAAACCCGTATTTTTCGAACGTAATTATTTCTGAAGATGTAGGTGTGAATAAGCCTGATCGTGCAATTTTTGAATACGCACTGCAAAAAGCGGGTGCTGAAAAACAAGAAAGTATCATGATTGGTGATAGCCTGGAAGCTGACATCCGCGGTGCACAGGATTTTGGAATCAAAGCTATTTTCTTTAACCCTTTAAATATTGCCAAGCCTGCTGATGTAGCCTGGCAAATCTTGCATTTGGAAGAATTAATGCAACATTTTTAGCAATTTGCTGTTTTAATCGGAACAGCAGTTTAAATTCAGGTCATTACCAAAATGATGACCTGAATTTAAACTTTCTAAATGTATTAAGTTAAGCTATGCGCAATTCTTCCGTTTTTTCTTCGCTGAAAGACATTTCAGCAAATTATCAGCATTTTTTACGGGGGGTCTCTGAGGATCAGTTTCAAGTAACACCACCTAGTGGAGGATGGTCGTACAGCGAAGTATATTCACATATTTTTGACATCAGTATATTAACGCTTAGAGAAGTGCAGAGCTGTATCAAAGGAGAAGGAAAGGTAAAGCCTACTGCTTTTATTGTCAAAGTGATCTTATTCTTCGGGAGTTTTCCACCAAACGCAAAGTATAAGGTACCCAAAGTCTTGGTTGGAAGGGAACGAAAAATCACAAAAGAGGCCGCAGCAGTATTTATCCAGAAGTTCCTGGAAGAACTTAATATTGTTTATAGCCAGCTTCATTTAGCAGATCCCGCACTTAAAACCCGTCATCCACGTTTAGGTTATTTAAATGCATCACAATGGTTCCGTTTTATGGAAATCCATCTAAAACATCATTGGAAACAATTAAAGCGAATTGAGAAGAGTTTTTAATTTCACATCTTTGCGCGGATGAAATTACCGGGTTTAAAAGGTTTTGACGAGGAAGCGTTCAACAAGTATTTTAAAAATACGGGTTGGCTGATGTTTGGGAAAATTCTCAGCATGGTAGTTGGCTTCGTCATTGCGCGGTATCTTCGTGCTTCTTCTTTTGGAGAACTTAGTTTTGCAGATGCTTTTACCATGATTATCGCGGCTGTTGGTGCTTTAGGCCTGGACACGTTTATTATCCGGGAAATCCTGAATGAACCACATAAGAAAGATGAAATTTTAGGGACTTCTTTGTTAATGCGTTTAGGAGTAAATGCCCTGTTAATTCCGATTACGGTTTGTATTTACCTGCTTTTCCATCATTATTCTGAAAAACCGGGAGATTCACTGACCTGGATTATTCTAATCTTGTCTTTTGCGTCTTTTTTCAAGTCATTTAACGTAATTGATTCTTATTTTCAATCACAGGTTGCTTCTAAATATGTAGTTAAAGTCCAGAATATTTGTGTGGTATTGTCTGCCGTGGTGAAGGTCTTACTGGTTGTTTTTAAAATGCCGCTGATCTATTTTGCAGCTTCTTTGACTTTCGACAGTGTTGCGCTTGCTACTGGCCTGGTCTACATGTATCATCAAAGAGGTTTTAGTTTATTTACCTGGACCTTTAGCCGAAAAAGAGCGATCAGCTTGCTGAAACAATCTTTTCCGCTGATCCTTTCGGCAGTTATGGTTTCTATCTATATGAAGATTGATCAGGTGATGTTAAAGAGCGTAGGTAGTATAGAAGTGGGGATTTACAGCGCCGCAGCAAAAATCAGCGAGGCTTGGTTTTTCATTCCTGTAGCCATTGTAACTTCTGTCTTTCCAGCTTTAATCCATGCGCGGAAAACTGACCTGGACCGGTATCAAAAACGTTTAAGGAATTTATATGATTTACTGGTGTTTATTAGTTTACCAGTAGCGATAGTCATCACATTTTTAGCGCCATTTATTATTCAGTTTCTCTATGGGGACACTTATAATGGTGCGGGGCAAATGTTAGCGATACATATATGGTCTGGTTTATTCGTTTTTCTGGGCAGTGCGAGTTCACAATATTTACTGGCAGAGGGTTATACCATGATATCTTTCCAGCGGACGGCCATGGGTGCTGTGATCAATATCTTACTTAATTTATGGCTGATCCCCCTTTATGGTGGTGTAGGTGCGTCTATCGCTACTTTAATTGCTTGTGCAGTCAGTGCTTTTTATCTTTTATTAATTCCCAAAACCAGGGGTCAGGGTATAATGATGTTAAAATCATTATTTTTGTTCACTGTGTTTCAAAAAATATTCAATCGTCAGAAAAATTCACCGCATGTTTAGTAGCTGTTTAATTTTAACGGAGGCTGAGGTGCCTGGATTTTTCAGAATTCATATTACACCTAAAAAGAATTTTTGCCATGTTAAGCGATGAAGTAAAATCAGCATACGACAATTTTTATACACAGACCGATACGACCTGGCGCATGCTTGGAGCGGAAGCTAAGGCAAAGAATATTATGGAAGTTTGCAAAAGTATCCAGCCTGTTAAAGTACTGGAGGTTGGTGCGGGTGATGGCAGTATTCTTCATTTTTTAAATGAGTGGAATTTCGGCAAGGAGCTTTATGCGCTGGAAATTGCTGATACGGGTGTTGCTCTGATTCAGGGCCGTGGTTTAAGCAGATTGAAGGAGGTACAGAGTTTTGATGGCTACCAGATTCCTTATGGGGACAATGAGTTTGATTTGGTTATTTTGGCACATGTGCTGGAGCATGTAGAGCATGAGCGGATTTTAATCCGGGAGTTGAAACGTGTGGCCAAACATATCGTGGTCGAAGTTCCTTTGGATTATCGTTTCGGGGTGGATAAAAGGATGAAACATTTCCTGGATTATGGTCATATTAATATGTATACGCCTACTGCTTTGCGCTTTTTATTGCAGAGTGAGGGTTTAGAGATTATCGATGATCAGGTTTCTATGACGCCTACGGCAACGATTAAGTTTAACCAGTTTGTTAACAATAAGACGCCTAAGACTTTTTCAAAGGTTTTAAGGATTGAGCTGGAATACCGGATCAAAAAGATGGTTGGGAATTTATTAGGAACGAAAAAGCAGGAACAATATGGGAATGCATATACCGTTTTAACCAGAAAATCAAGTCAGACACTTCAAATATTTTAATTCATGCAAAGTTTCGCTCCTATTGCCTTATTTGTTTACAACAGGCCCAAGCATACTGAACGTACGCTTAAGTTTTTGAGACAGAATGAACTGGCGGCCGAAAGCCGTTTATTTGTTTTTTCTGATGGCCCGAAGTCGGAGGCTGAGGAGGAGAATGTGAGGGAGGTCAGGGAGTTGTTGAAGCATATTGATGGGTTCAGGTCTGTAGAGGTTATCGAGAGAAAGAGTAATATGGGCCTTGCTGAGTCTGTTATTGCGGGGGTGAGCAGGTTGGTAAAGGATTATAAGCAGGTGATTGTTTTTGAGGATGATTTAGTGACTTCGCCTTATACGCTGACTTATTTTAATGATGCGCTGACTCGTTATCGTGATCAGGAGAGGGTTATGCATATTGGTGCTTATATGTACCCGTTGAAGGAGAATACGTTGCCGGAGACTTTTTTTTACAGGGCGGCAACGAGTTGGGGTTGGGCGACGTGGGATAGGGCGTGGCAGCATTTTGAGCCAAATATTGATGTTTTGATGCGGCAGTTTGATGCGCGGAAAAGGGCTGAGTTTTCTATTGAGCATCAAATGAATTTCTGGAAACAGATGAAGGATTTTAAGCGTGGAAAGAATAATTCGTGGGCGATCAGGTGGTATGCTTCGGTGTTTTTAAGGGGTGGGTTGACGTTAAATCCGAGTCAGTCGTTAGTGAATAATATTGGCCATGATGGTTCTGGGGTGCATTCTGGGATCAATGATATTTATAATGTGATTATTAATCCGAGACGGGTGAGGGTTTTTCCGGAGGTTGTGGAGGAGAGTGTTGTGGCTTATGAGGTTATAAAGGGGTTTTTGAGTACGAGGAAGGGGAGTTTTGTAGATCGTTTGAAGAGGTATTTGAAAGGGATTGGTCTTTTGAAGTAGGTTTCTCCACCAGGGAAATATAAAAACCCCCGATACTGTCGGTGCCCTTTGTTGGTAAAACCAACGCTGGTCACCTACAGTATCGGGGGTTTTTAATTTCTCAAATTGGTATGATATGTCGGTCTACTTTTACTTAAAAGAAGATCTCCTTATCAAATATTGGGGGTGGTTTGACAGGGTGCAGATTAGGTATAAAGAGACTTGTTTCTTTTCTGAGACTTTCTGAAGGAAAAACTGGTTCAATATTCGGATATGCCCCTTCCTGAGTTTTTAGTATTATTTTTGTTTTCTGGCTTCCAGGATGATGTATGGGGATAGTTGACGGGAGTTAAAGGGGAGTATCTTTGTGAATACTTTCCCGGCTAGCCATAGGGATTTTTTCAGGAGTTTAATTCCTGTTGAGCGTTGTTTTTCGTTTTCAAGCCAGATGCTGAAGTGTCCGAAGTATTTGGATTGGATAACTTCGAGCCCTGCTTTTTTGCAGATATCGGCAAGGAGAGCGGGATCCATGCAGGAGATGTTGTGCTTGTCGTAGTTGGCGCGGTCAAATGATTTTTGAAACCAGCCGTTGATTGCTTTGAAGTTGGGCAGGGTGATGAACAGGGTCCCTCCTGGTTTGACGAAATCTATATGGCGCTGAATAATGTCGGTGGTGTCGTTGAAGTGCTCAATCAGGCCGCAGGATAAAACAAGGTCGTATTGCTGAGTTTCTTTATGGTTGAAGAGATCAGTTTCAATGCTGTGGATATCGCTTTCTTTGAGGTTGTTTGCTTTGAGCAGTTCGTTGGTTACGGGCTGGTGAACAAAGTAGTCCAGGAGGGTAACATCGAGTTTAAGGTATTTTTTGAGGAAGACAGCGTAGTAGCCGGGGAAACCGCCGAGTTCTATAGCAGTTCTTACCTTTTGGGTTTGGACTATAGTGGTGAGCTCTTTATGGAAAAGGTAGTTTGCAGGGATATTGACTGACAGTCCTGTTTTACTTTCCCAATAGTTTACCCAAAATTGTCTGTCTGTTAAAAGGTTATCCATGTGTGTTTTCTTTTTTTGTTGTGTTTGTTTAGTCTCTTCGGGTTAATAACGTCAAATGGGGTACTAGAGTTTGTGCAGCTGACGTTATGGAAGAAAAAAAATGTTTATTTATTTATTTGGGAGACGTAAAATTAATTATATTCAACTGAAAACAGTTAAAAAATCAGGAGGCCGCTAAAATTTAGGCAATAAATTTGTTTAGGGCATCGAATAAAGGATAACAATTATATGTAATTTTGAGCTGTTGAAGATAATCCATTTAAATACATACGAAGGAAACGGTGGGGCTGGAAGAGCTTGCCTCCGTCTAAGTGACGCGCTGCAGGCTAGTGGCGTTGAATCCCGTGTGATGGTTTATTACCAGTTCAAAGAGAGTAACAAGGCGGATTCGTTTAGCAAAAGCCTCTTTCAAAAAGGGAGGGCTATTTTCAATATTCTCGCCGAAAGGTATCTGGCCAAATTTTTAACGAAGGCACTGAAAACTCCTTTTTCTTTGCAGTGGTTTGGTCGTTCTGTGATTGATAGTGCAGCATTAAAAGAGGCAGATCTGATTCATATTCACTGGATTAACCACGGTTTTTTAACTCCGAAAAAGCTGGCTGAACTGGAGGAGCTGGATAAGCCGATTGTCTGGACTTTTCATGATAGTAATGCTTTTACAGGGGGCTGTCATGTCCGGTATTCTTGTGAGAATTTTCATAAGCAATGTGGATCCTGTCCGCTGTTAAAGATTAGCGGGCCAAATGATATTTCTCATTGGAATTGGGTAAGCAAGAAAAAAGGTTATGCAAATCTGGGCTTTCATATTGTTGCCCCAAGCCGCTGGATGGCCGATTCGGTAAAATTCAGCAGTTTAATGGGCGCCAGAGAAACTACGGTTATTCCCAATACAATTGAAACCAGTATTTTTAAGCCCTATGCAAAGGCTGAGGCTAAGAGGTCTCTGCAGATTGCACCTGATAAATTTGTTTTAATGAGTGGCTTTATGCCTTCTAATAATGATAAGCACAAAGGGACGGCGTATTTGATTGAGGCCATGAACGATCTGGCCAGCAGACCGGGTATAGTTAAAGAGCGTATAGAGTTACTGATCTTTGGCAATAAGGATCAGACTGATGTCCCGGTTTTCCCTTTTAAAACGACTTACCTGGGTAAAATAGATAATGATGCCCACCTGGCGAAGTGTTATTCGGCAGCTGACGTGTTTATTACGGCTTCTCTTGAAGACAATCTTCCGAATACGGTGATGGAAAGCCTTGCTTGTGCAACTCCCGTAGTGGCTTTTAAAACAGGTGGGATTCCAGATATGGTCGAACACCTGGTCAATGGCTATCTGGCAGATTACGAATCTGCTGAGGATCTGGCTACAGGTATGGAATGGTTGTATCATGAAGAAAATGCAGCAGATATTCAGAAAGAAGCCCGTTTAACTATACTCACACATTTTTCTGAAGCAGTGATTGCTGACAAACACATTGCCTTATATCAATCCCTGATCAATTTACATCCACGTTAATCAATTATATTTCATTTCATGTTGCAGCCAAAGCTAAGTGTTATTACCATCGTATATAATAATGTAAGGGATATCGAACGCACCATGCTTTCGGTGTTGAATCAGACGTACCCGAATATTGAATATATCCTGATTGACGGTGCTTCAACAGATGGAACAAAAGATATCATTTATAAGTATAAATCCAGACTGGCCCAGTTTATTTCTGAAAAAGATAAGGGGATTTATGATGCAATGAACAAAGGGTTGAAATTAGCTACAGGCGATTATATCTTGTTCATGAACTCTGGGGATGAAATTTATGCACCTGAAACGGTAACGGATATTTTTGAGACCGCACCTGGAGCCGATATCTATTATGGGGAAACAGAGATGTTTAATGACAACTGGCAAAGTTTAGGACAAAGGAGACACCGTGCTCCGGAATGTTTTAGCTGGCGTAGTTTTAAACATGGAATGAGTATTAGTCATCAGGCCATTTATGTGAAACGCAGTTTAGCTGAGCCATATGATTTACAGTATAAGTACAGTTCAGATATTGACTGGATTATTAAAGCTGCAAAAAAGGCATCAAGTATTGTAAATACACAGCTTTATGTAGCAAAATATCTGGTTGGAGGAATTTCTAAACAAAAGCATTTTGCGAGTTTAAAGGAGCGCTTCCGCATTTTTCATAAGTATTATGGATTGATTCCAAACCTGGTTAACCATTTTTGGATTGCAATTAATCTGACACAGTATTATGTTAGGCACAAGAAAACGAACGATTAATCTTTATCGTTTGTTATTCATATTCAAAAACATCTTTGAACAATGGAGTATTAATTATTTTTTGAAAAATAACTTTATGCCCATCTTCGTTGATATGGATTCCATCGCCATTTGAATATTTGTCTTTAATGTTGTTTTTATTGGTGGCCAGCTCCTCCAGATAATCCACCACATGCCCAGGATAAGCTTCGAGAAGTTCATCGTTTAGTATAGTTAATCTGCGCCTGTAACTATCTTCAATAAAATTACGAGGCTGTGTTCCTGTAATTAGATATTCCACATTAGCCCTGTTTAGCATTTCCACTATTATTTTATAATTTGTCAAAATTTCATCTTCAGAAAAACCCAGAGCGATGTCATTGGTTGGCATACATATAATTAATAGTTTAGGATTATATTTCAGACCAGCTTCAATACTCCTTAGCATATCAGGTAATGGACGTCCATTGAGATTGATTGCTCGGACAGGCATAATCTGGTAAGTTGTATAACCCGGAGCGGCCAGATTGATAACCTCTGCATTTTTTTTATCTTTAATGAGCTTGTTATTTAACAAGTTCGGAAAGCTTAAATCTGGATGAGCCAGTTTATAGCCAGCGGCAGTAGAAGAACCAAGCACAATAACTTTAAATTGTTTAGTGGGGTCAGAGGGCTTAATCCCTGAATCTTGAGGACTATTCTTTTTGCAAGAGGAAAAAACGAATATTAGTAAAGCAGAGAAAGTAACGAGGGATAATTTAACATTCATTTGAACCGTATATATTTTCCGAACATATGTAATATTTTTGATATAAATCAAAAATATTAAGAAAAAAAAAGTGGCCGGGCCCAGGTGTGTTTTATTTGAAAATATAACTTGTTATTAGCTCAGGAATGTTGATTTAGACTAAGATATCCTAACTTATACTTAATCAGAAATCTAACTAAAAATACCGTAAAAAAATAGCACACGAGGAAGTAGAGTAAGAATAAAATCAGATAGGTCGATATATTATAAATATCAACTTTCAAGTATTTCATCAGCAAAATATGCATCCTGGGCAGGAAAAAAATTATAAAGATGGAATGATACAGATAAATGCCAAATGTTTCTGCTCTTGGATTAAAGAAGTTAAAAGTTATTCCCCGCTGCGAGATTTTAACAAGGAGACAGAACATGGAAATCGAATAAAGCTGATTTACAACTCTCAGCACATTAAAATACTGCGTATTACTGTTCTCTAAAAGTAAGTAAGTAAGACTCTATACTTGATAACACAAACAGAGAGAGTGTAATTAATATTAACCAATTGATGTTAATTTTATAAATCTGATTGATCAGGTTATTCTGCCTGATATAAACACCAAGCCATAAATAAAACACAAATCCAAATATTGCTGAGGTATGCGATACTTCATATGCGGGGTCATAGACCGTTAAAGCAGTATATATCAGCGTAGCTAAGAACAGGATCCCGCCAAACCATATTTTGTGAATGAATTTAGTGCAGCAAAGTAAAACAGTCAGAGAAATCAGGTAATTTGGCAGATACCATAAAGCTCCATCAAGAATCAAGTATTTCATAAGTGCATAGAATGCTGTACCTGAGCGGTTACCATGGACCAGAAAGAAGGTAATACTTTCAGCGACAAGGATAATCAGTACAACTACGATATAAGGTTTGGACGTAACATTAAACCTGCGTTTAAAGTACTGGTAGGGCTCACTGGACTGTATTTTATCGCCTAATAAATATCCTGATATCAGAAAAAAGCAGATTACGCCGAATTTGAAAACCTGCATAAAAAATATATATTCAATTTTCATGAAGTTTGGCACACGGGCCAGAAACTGTTCTGTATTTAAATTGTCTGGCATAAACCTGATATGTGCCCAGACTACTCCTATCATTGAAATAAATCTTATGAAATTAATGAAGCTGTAATTGCTTTTCTCCACGACAAATTCAGCACTATTATTATGCACTATTTCTTTATCTAAAGTTAGATGTTTTCCTACCAAATTAATCTTATCAATACTCAAAATTATACACCCACATTTTTAACAGAGGGTAAACGTAGCCAATGCATATTCAAATACAAAATATAGGTTTGTATTTTTTCTTTTACAATCCCATAATTAAACAAACATTTGCTGATGTTAATTATATACATCATTTAAAAACCATCAATACCAAAGCAAAGATTAGAAATTTATTCTTTAAATGTAAAAATAAAGTAAAATCTACAATTCAGACAGCTGTTTCTATTTAGGGTAGGAAAACGATAAGCCCGACAAATATTTACTGATTTTTCTAAAAGGATAACCTCCTGCTCCTTTTTCTGAAAATTGAACAATGATGGTATTTGTTAAGGGATCAATGTATAATATCTGACCCCTCATTCCTTCTGCAGCATAGTCTCCTGTCAAACCCTCTTGTGGAACCCACCATAAATAGTGATGTGCTGATTTCTGCCAGCCTTTAGCGTTTGCAGGAGCTTCATTTCTCAAATTGACAGATTGGCGACCCATGCTTCCGGAATCACCTGGCGGCCGTTATACAGCCCTTTATTCAGATAAAGGCGGCCGAGTTTAGCCAGGTCTATTGCCGTAGACTGGAACCTGCTTGCTGTGTTCGCAAATCCGTTTTGATGGTCCAGCCCAAAACTTGCCGGATAGGCAGTACCAATTTGTTTCCATACTTTATCCTGAAAGTAAGCTGCAGCTTTCTGGCCTGTTGCATTTTCCAGTGCCCAGGTTAACAGAAAAACATCTATACTTTTATACTTCCAGACGGTACCGGGTTTATTCGTCAACTTTACCTGGAGTAATTCCTTTTTGATATCTTCTGTATAATAATATTTCGCTTCGTCTGATAGGAAAGCGGCTATAATTCCTCCAGAAACTTCCTTAAACTCCAGACCGGATTTCATCTCCAGCAAATTTCTCAATGTAAGCTGATTCAATGCAGGATTATTTTTGAGTTCGGGAACGTACTGCGTAAGGTGATCATCCAGGCTTTTAATTTTTCCTTCAGCCAGCGCTTTACCTGTCATGACCGATACCATGGTTTTGGCGACTGAGAAAAGTGTGGTCAGCGTCGTATCGCTATAGCCAGGAGCAAATTTCTGATAAATAATCGTGTCATTCCGGATGACCATAAAAGCTAGAGCTTTTCCGTCTTTCAGGTAGGTAGTAAATGGAACGGATTCATTTTTCCAGTTCAGCACATGAACAGTATCCAGATCATCCCGGTTAGCTGCTGCTTTTACAAAATGAAAAGCGGTGGCTGAAGGCTGGATAAAGGCTTGCGGAAATATTTTATAGGTATTGGCATCAGGAGATTGGTACCGTAAAACCCGGATCAGCTCCGGGCGCCACGTAAACAATACCGCAAAAAGAAACACAAAAACTAAAGTAACAGCCGCAAGCCAGTAAAGAGTCCGTTTCATCTTATGGATTTGTAGACCAAAGTCCTGCTTCTTTCACAAAAACCCTGCGGTTTAATTTCAATTGACTTACCACTAATTCTGCAAGGTCTTCTGGTTGCATCACTTTATCGGGGTTTCCGTCAGTAAGATTAAGATCTTTAGCCATATCTGTTGCGACTGTACTTGGTGTTAATGTCGTTACACGGATATTATGTTTACGGACTTCTTGCATTAAAGATTCAGAAAGACCAATTAATGCAAATTTAGAAGCACTGTAAGCACTGGTCACAGCAGCGCCGCGCTGACCTGCTGTAGAAGAAATATTTACAATATCCCCAGTTCTGCGGTCTATCATTTCAGGAAGTACGGCACGGGTTACGTAATAAGCACCGAATAAATTGACCTTTACAATCTCTTCCCATCTTGCTGGCTCTAACTCCATGAAAGAACCAAAAGAACTGATCCCTGCATTATTGATCAGCACATCTATCACACCTAGCTCAGTTTTTATTTTCGCCACAGCAGCATTTACTGAGTCTATAGAAGCAACATCTGCCGTTGCGATGGCGGCATGGACATTAAAAGCTTTTAGTTCTTTTGCCACACTTTCCAAGTCAGCTTCTGTTCTGGCAATTAGTCCCACATTTACCCCCTCTTGTGCAAGGGCAATCGCCAAAGCACGGCCAATTCCTTTACCAGCACCTGTAATCAGTGCATTTTTTCCTTTTAGTGATTCCATGATATCAATTGTTGAACTACAAAACTAAGAAACTTTGCAAAAATTATCCCTTCCCTATTTCACAATTGAACAACGATAGCTTTTATCTATACAATAGATAATCCGGGAAAGTTTGAAAACAAAAAATCCCGCAAGCACAAGCTTACGGGATCCATAGTTAGTTATGAGGTATTAGAAATTTTTACCTTTGATTTTACGTTCAGCTTCAGTTAAGTGAATTTTACGTAAACGCATGCTTAATGGAGTGATTTCAATGTACTCATCAGCCTGGATGTATTCCATAGCTTCTTCCAGAGAGAACTTAATTGCCGGAGCAATACGGTTACTATCATCTGTACCTGATGCACGCATGTTAGTTAAAGCTTTTCCTTTAACAATGTTTACTACTAAATCATTATCACGGATGTGCTCACCCATAATCTGACCTTCATAAACATCAACACCCGGATCAACGAAGAAACGGCCACGATCCTGTAATTTATCAATTGAATAAGCTGTTGTGCTTCCTTTTTCCATAGAAACCAATACACCATTCAATCTTCCAGGAATAGTACCTTTCCAAGGCTCGTAAGCTTTGAAACGGTGAGCCATAATCGCTTCACCACCTGTAGCAGTTAATACGTTATTTCTTAAACCAATGATACCACGTGCAGGGATTTCAAACTCTAAATGTTGTAAATCACCTTTTGGCTCCATGATCAACAGTTCACCTTTACGTTGTGTAACCAGTTCAATTACTTTACCAGCAACTTCACCCGGAACGTCAACGATCAGTGTTTCAACTGGCTCACATTTTTTACCATCAATTTCTTTGATAATTACCTGTGGTTGTCCTACTTGAATTTCGTATCCTTCGCGACGCATAGTCTCAATTAATACTGATAAATGCAGAATACCTCTACCGTATACTAAATAAGCATCAGGTGATTCAGTCTCTACGACTTTCAAGGCAAGATTTTTCTCCATCTCTTTGTACAAACGTTCTTTGATACGTTGAGAAGTAACAAATTTACCTTCTTTACCGAAAAATGGTGAGTTGTTGATTGTGAACAACATGTTCATAGTCGGCTCATCAATTTTGATAACTGGTAATTGCTCAGGAGCTTCAAAATCAGCAATAGTATCACCGATGTCAAATCCATCAATACCTACAACTGCGCAAATATCACCTGAAAATACTTCAGTAGTACGAACTTTACCTAATCCTTCGAAAGTATATAATTCTTTTACTCTTGATTTTACCATTTTACCATCACGTTTGATTAAAGTAACCGGTTGGTTTTCTTTAATTGATCCGCGGTGAACACGTCCAACTGCGATACGGCCTACGAAAGATGAATAATCTAACGAAGTGATCTGCATTTGTAAAGTTCCTTCAATTAGTGGTGGAGCTGGAATGTTAGCAACAACTGCATCTAATAAAGGGAAAATATCTGTAGTTGGTTTAGTGTAATCAGTACTCATCCATCCTTGTTTAGATGAACCGTAGATTACAGGGAAATCCAACTGATCTTCTGTAGCTTCAAGGTTAAAGAACAATTCGAAGATCTGCTCATAAACCTCTTCAGGACGACAGTTTTCTTTATCTACTTTATTTACAACAACAATAGGCTTCAAACCTAAAGCCAAAGCTTTTTGAGTTACGAAACGAGTTTGAGGCATTGCACCTTCAAACGCATCGCATAACAACAATACACCATCAGCCATTTTTAATACACGTTCAACTTCACCACCGAAATCGGCGTGACCAGGTGTATCAATGATATTAATTTTAATATCTTTATACATTACTGAAACGTTTTTGGAAACGATCGTAATACCACGTTCTCTTTCCAGGTCGTTATTGTCAAGTATTAAGTCACCTGTTTGCTCGTTGTCACGAAAAATAGAACAAGTGTGTAAAATCTTATCAACCAATGTAGTTTTACCGTGGTCAACGTGTGCTATAATAGCTATGTTTCTTATTTTTTGCATAAAATGCGCCTAAATTTTGGCGCAAAGATAACGTAAATAATTGATATATCAGCCTATTACCTAGGACTATGTCAATATATTTCGTATAAAAAGCAATCCGGACATCAATTTCCTTTTCATCTTATTCCAAGATGATTGTGTAACAAAACCGTCTGATCCACAAAGAAAAAAATTGATAACGCCTGTTTTTTAACAGAAAAAGTGATCTTTAAAGATTGAGCAGCTATGCAGAAATGATAAGCTGAAAAAGAGTTAATAATAAGCTTAAAGATAACGTTTATGACAGAACATAGGAAAGCAATACTGGTTGGTGCAAGCGGATCTATAGGCCGGAGTTTATTACAGGACTTATTAAATGATGTACATTATACGGAGGTGCTGGTACTGGTCCGCAAAAAATTAACAATACAACATCCTAAGTTAAATCAACTGGTGATAGATTTTGACCAGCTTAGTGCGTATGCGGCAGACATTAAAGGAAATGCAGTCTTCTGCTGCCTTGGCACAACCAAAAGCCAGACTCCGGATCAGCAACAGTATCGCCAGATAGATTATCAGTACCCATTGGACATCGCCAGGATAGCACTTACAAATGGTGCAGAAAGTTATCATTTAGTCTCTGCTATGGGTGCAGATGAAACCTCTTCTTTTTTTTATAACAGAACAAAAGGGGAAGTAGAACGCGATCTGAAAGCGATTCCTTTCAAGAGTATTCATATCTACCGCCCTTCTTTACTGGATGGAGAAAGGTCACAAAAACGCTTTGGGGAAAGTATGATGAACAAACTAATGCACATTATCAACCCGCTTTTGGTGGGTAAATGGAGAAAGTACAGGAGTATTAAAGTGGGTGCAGTGGCAAAAGTAATGGTTGCACAGTCTTTAAATGACCAGAAGGGGATATTTACACATCCTTCTGATCAGATTCAGGCTTTAAGCGATGTGCTTTAAAAACTTTATACCCCAGACCAGAAAGATCAATAACAGCTATTGTAAAAAACTTTAAGCTGCTTTACAAAAACGTTTTTCTTGGAAATGCCCAGCATAAAAATGAGGGGAGTGCTTTAGACCAGGTGGCTACGTTATGCTTCCCTCCTACCATTTCATAGTAGAAAATATCTTCTTGTCTTTTGTATCCTTTTTTAGTTAATTCTTTGATAATATCAATTGTATCATCAATAGAGTCAATGATAAAATTACGGTTACGGTCAGCGGTTTCATCTGCTGTTCCGGTCATTAACCAGAATTTCACCAAAGGTTTTCCTTCGGTTTCTCTGATTACCTGGTGCATAATCCGGTCGTCATCCGTATATCCGTCCTTAAGATCTTTTTTTCTCCACCAGAAAGAACCAGAAAAAACTCCGGCCAGGTCAAAGAAAGCATCGTTTTTCCAGACAATATCAAAAGCTGTTAACCCGCCTAATGAACATCCGACAAATGCACGTTTGCCCAAAAAAGGCATTCCAATCTCTTTTTCAAGGTAAGGCATTAATTCAAGGGTGATAAATTTGGAATACGCATCAGCCTTGCTGCCCCTTGAGGCAAAATCAACAGCGCCGGCAACGCCATATTCCTGAAGCCGGTCTTCAGAAGCTTTAATTGCAGCAACAACAACGGGTTCGATTTTCTGATCTTCGTATAAACTGCTTAGAGTCTCCTGCAGATTCAGTCCTGCAGCATCCTGTCCATCGTTTAACAACAATAAATTCAACTTTTCATTTCCCAGCAATCCAGAAGGATAGAATAATTCTATTTCCACTATACGCTGTAAATGGGTGGACTCTAATTGGCGGACAACGGGGGTTAACCCAAGAACTGATTTTGTAGTATACATAATTCAACGAATTCCCTTTCTCACAAATTCCCTGCAAATTTAACAATCTCCAGAAATAATTATCTATTTTTTCGATACAGAAACCAAGCTAATACCAATCAGTTGATGCTTTTTATATCTAAACTTATACAGATTAAATAAATTGATAAGAGATTAAGAATAAATTTATTAAACCTTTTGGGTTTGAATGAGTTTTACATATCTTCAGTATACTAATAGGGAAAGCCGTGAAAGAAGAATATAAGAAATGGTACAGCCCAAATTTATGTGGCGATATAGAACTCCTGATGTATGGCCATAGCGGGCAGCCGGTATTGCTTTTCCCTACAAGTAAAGGCCGTTATTATGAAACAAAAGATTTCGGCCTGATTGCTTCAGTACAACACCTGATCGAGGAAGGAAAAATTAAAATATATTGCCCCGATAGTATTGATGCACTGAGTTGGTATAATAAAGATATCTCTCCGGCAGGCCGTGCACACAACCATTCCTGGTACGATAAAATGCTGGTTGAAGAACTTTTTCCAATGGCAGTCCACGAAACCGGTTATCAAAAAGTAGTTGCAGCCGGATGCAGTTTTGGCGGCTATCATGCGGCGAATTTTGCATTCAAACACCCTGCTTTAGTGAGTCATATGTTCAGCATGAGCGGAACGTTTGATATTACTCCACAAACAGATGGTTATTATAACATTGATATTTATTATAATAACCCGGTTGACTTTCTTCCCCGTGATCAGGATCCTGACCTATGGAATATGAATATTATATTGGGCACAGCAGACCGGGATATTTGTAAACCCTTTAACGAACGTTTATCAGGAATTCTTCATCAGAAAAACATCAACCACTGGCTGGATATCAGACCTGATGCGGATCATGACTGGCCAATATGGCGACAAATGTTCCCGGATTATTTAGCCAGAATATAAACAACATGATAAAAAAGAATATAAAACAGTATAAAAAGCAACTCCCTAATTTTAAAAATCTATGAAGAAAATAGGCATCTTATTCGGACAGGAACGATCATTTCCTGAAGCCTTCGTGAAACGTGTAAATGAATTAGGAGGCAAAGATTTCCAGGCGGAATTTGTCAATATCGATAAAATATTCCAGGCTGAACCGTTGGATTATGCCGTAATCATTGACCGGATTTCTCAGGATGTTCCATTTTACAGGGCATCTTTAAAAAATGCAGCAATTACAGGAACAGCAGTAATTAATAACCCTTTTTGGTGGAGTGCCGATGAAAAGTTTTTCAACAATGCACTGGCTGTCAAACTAGGGATCCCTGTTCCTAAAACTGCGCTGATCCCCTCTCATGCCAGACCGGATGATACGAATGAAAATTCTTTCAGCAACCTGGCTTTTCCTTTTGACTGGGATAATATTTTTGAATATACTGGTTTTCCGGCTTATATGAAACCTTTTGACGGTGGCGGCTGGAAAGAAGTTTATAAGCTAAATAATAAAGAAGAATTTTTCGATAAACACAGCCAGACGCATCAGCACGTCATGATGCTGCAGGAAGAAATTGAGTTTGACGAATATTTCAGGTGTTATTGTATTGGAGGAAAATATGTCCGTATCATGCAGTATGAACCGCGTAATCCTGCGCATTTAAGGTATGCTGTAGAGGAAAAATCTGCTAATGAAAAGCTGCTCAAGACGATCCATGATTATGTGATTAAATTGAACCAGTATTTAGGCTATGATTTTAATACGGTTGAGTTTGCAGTGCGTGATGGAATCCCTTATGCCATTGATTTCTGCAACCCCGCACCTGATGCAGATATTAAAAGTGTAGGTCAGGAAAATTTTGACTGGGTGGTAGAATATTCGGCAAAATATGCAATAGAAAGAGCAGAAACGCAGATTGATGGACAGGATAACTTAACTTGGGGCGAATATTTGAAGTCTGCTATTGCTGGAAAACCATTAACTGGTGTTGGTAAGCCGGCAAAAGCAATTCCGGCTGAAGCGGTAAGTCCAGCGAAACCTAAGGCAGAAAGTTCAGTGAAGACCAAGCCTCAGGCTTCAGCAAAAACTAAACCGGAGAGTTCAGCGAAGATTAAACCTGAAACTTCAGTAAAGACTAAACCTGAAACTTCAGCAAAACCTAAAGCAGCAGTAAAAATTACTGAACCTGCTAAAAAAGCAAAAACGACAGCAACTGATAAAACAGCGGCAGCAAAGAAAAAATAGATTCAATAAGGAGGTTCCAAGATGATGAATGAATTTACGCTCGGTGTAGAAGAAGAATATATGGTCATTGACCCGGTTACGCGTGAGCTAACCTCTCATGATCAGAAAATAGTGGAAGCTGCGCAAAAAATCCATAAAGACCAGGTAAAGGCAGAGATGCACCAGGCAGTTGTGGAAGTTGGAACTGGTATTTGCAAAAATACTGAACAAGCACGTCTGGAAATATCACAGTTGCGCCATACGGTATCGGTACTTGCAGGCGAACAGGGTTTACGTATTGGTGCATCAGGAACTCACCCATTTTCACATTGGGAAAAACAACTGATTACTGAACACCCAAGATATAGCGAAATTGTCAATGAGCTTCAGGAGGCTGCACGCTCTAACCTGATTTTTGGTTTGCACGTTCATGTAGGCTTCCAGTCGCGGGAGCTGGCCATTCACATTGCTAACCAGGTCCGTTATTTCCTGCCCCATGTATTTGCTTTATCTACAAATTCACCTTTTTGGGAAGGCAGAAACACCGGGTATAAATCATACAGAACAAAAATATTTGATAAGTTTCCAAGAACTGGCATCCCCGATGTATTCAATAGCATTGAAGATTATGATAACTATGTTAAGCTACTGATCAAAACAAACAGTATTGATAATGCCAAAAAGATCTGGTGGGATATCCGTGTACATCCATTCTTTGAAACTATTGAGTTCAGGATCTGCGACTGTCCAATGCTGATCGACGAAACGATGGCTTTTGTAGCTTTGTTTCAGGCTCTTTGCGCTAAATTGTATAAGCTTCGCCTGCAAAACATGAGTTTTATCAATTATTCAAGAGCGCTGATCAATGAGAATAAATGGCGGGCAGCCCGTTATGGAATTGATGGGAACTTAATTGACTTCGGTAAAGAAATGGAGATCAATTGCCGCAATCTTGTACTGGAACTATTAGATTTTGTAGACGATGTTGTAGATGAACTCGGATGCAGAGCGGATCTTGATTATATCCACAAGATCCTTGAAAATGGCACAGGCGCCGATAGACAACTGGCAATTTATTCACAAACAGGCAGCTTTGAATCTGTTGTAGATTACATTACTTCACAAACTTTAATCGGGGCACACGGATGACAGAACAGCTAAAAGAAATTAAAGTTGCGGTCATAGATATGAATAACGGGTTTCCTAACCAGGGACTGAGAGGTATTCTGAATATTGTATCTACTTACAAAGAAGAGCATGCGCTGAATTTATCGGTTCAAGTGTTCGATCTGAGGGTAAAAGATGAAATTCCGGGAACGGAGTTTGATATTTATATTTCAAGTGGTGGCCCGGGCAGTCCGTATGAGGGCGAAGGTCAGGCATGGGAAAACTCGTTTTTCACCTTGCTGGATGATTTAGAGGCTTATAATCAAACACACGAAGATAAAAAATATACTTTCTTAATTTGTCACTCTTTCCAGATGGCCTGCCGAAAATATGGCTTAGGCCTGGTTACAGAACGGAAATCTAACGCTTTCGGGATTTTCCCTGTCACTTTAACAGCACAAGGAGAAAATGATATTATCTATGCCGGCCTCATTAATCCATTTTATACAATTGATAGCAGAGACTGGCAGGTCGTGGATGCAGAAGATGAAACTTTCAACGAAACAGGAGCTGAGGTTTTAGCCCTGGAAAAAGAACGGCCACATGTTGATCTGGAACGCTGTATTATGTCCATTCGTTTCTCTAAAGAGTTTGTCGGAACCCAGTTTCATCCCGAAGCAGATCCGGAAGGCATGAGATTATACTTACTAGAAGAAGAGAAAAAAAACACCATTATTGCTGCACATGGGGAAGAGAAATATCTTGATATGCTGGAAAGTCTGGATAATCCGGATAGGATTCTGCTAACTCAGCAAACTATATTACCCAATTTTTTAACTGAAGCTATTCAATTTCTTAAAGAAGCCTGATATGGTCCGTACTTATAGGGAATATTTTAACCGGAACTTTACCAAAGACAAGTACGTTCAGTTTTTACGTGTACTTGGCGAAGATTATCCCCCAATAACAATCAGATTTGCCGAAACGCCTGTATTCATCCCTGAGGATTTAAAAAATCAGCTGATCGAAGCGGGCGAAGAAATCATCAAGTTAATCAAACAACCTGATTTCAAAGCGCTTACCGACAATGCAATTCCTAAAGAATGGATTGTTCCCAATGAAAATGATCATCCTCATTTTTTAGCATTCGATTTTGCCATTTGTAAAGATGAAGAGGGCCGTTTAGTACCCAGACTGATAGAAATGCAGGGATTCCCTTCTTTATTTGGTTTTCAGGCACATTTAGCTGATGTTTATAAAGAGACTTTTGAGTTGGATGAACTCGCAGATTTCAGTCCTTTTTTCCATGGGATAGATCAGCAAAGCTATATCGCTTTATTGAAAAAGGTGATACTAGGCCCTTTTGCCCCCGAAGAAGTTGCTTTAATGGATATCGACGCTCTAAATCAGAAAACAGCGATTGATTTCTTTGTCACCGCCAAACATTTAGGGATACGGATTCTAAGCTTAACGGATATTTTTAAAGAAGGCAATCAGCTATTTTATATAGAGCAGGGCAAGAAAATCAGGTTAAGAAGGATTTATAACCGCCTGATTTTTGACGAAGTAAGTACACAACAGGAATTATTTAAGCTCAGTTTTGACCCGAGAGATGAACTGGACATCGAATGGATCACACATCCTAACTGGTTTTACCGGATCAGCAAATTCACCATGCCCTTTTTAAAGAATGAATTTGTACCTGAAACCCGGTTTTTAAATACTATTGAAGTAATACCTTCCGATTTGGAGAATTACGTACTCAAACCTTTGTTTTCATTTGCAGGAATGGGTGTGATTATAGAAGTTAGCAAGGCTGATATTGACGCAATAACTGATCCTGAGAACTGGATTTTACAAAGAAAAGTGAATTATGAACCTGTTGTTCAATCGCCAGATGGCCTGGTTAAAGCAGAGCTCAGATTACTCTATATCTGGCCGGATGGAGAAGAGCCTCAATTGTGTATTAACCTGGCCCGTTTAAGCAGAGGGAAGATGATCGGGGTACGGTATAATGCCGATTTTGACTGGGTAGGCGGCACTGTAGGCCTAATGGCCCAGTAAATTTACATTTAACAGACTCCCTGAATAGATCAATTGATTATAATTGTATTATGGATATTCAAGCTATTTTAGCAGGACTTTTATTTGTTGCAGCCTTATGCTATATAGGCCGTATCATTTATCGCGCCGTATCCCCAAAAAGTGGTGGATGCGCATCTAATTGCAAATGTGGTGTAGATTTTTCTAATATTGAAACTAAAAATAAATAGTTTTCATCTATATCAATATGTTCCAACAGCTTAAAGATTATCTGCAAAAAAGGATTACAGTTACTGACGAGCAGTTTGAACTGATTTCAAGAGACATTAAAGTCAAAGTAATTGAAAAAAACCAGGTGCTTGTTGCGCCCGGTGAAATCAATTCCAAGGGTTATTTTGTGACTGAAGGACTGTTACGCTGCTATTCCATTGACAGCAAAGCAAAGGTCAACATTATTCAGTTTGCTCCTGAAAACTGGTGGATGTCTGAAAGGAACAGCCTTTTCAATGAACCTTCCGATTTCTATATTGATGCTGTAGAACGTACTACAGTATTGCAGATTCCTAAAAACTATTTTGATGATGCAGCAAAAAACATCCCTTGTTTTGCTGACCTTAACTATACCATGCTGAACAATTCGATCCGCTTTATGCAAAAAAGGATCAATATGTTATTAAGTGCAACTGCTGAAGAAAGATATCTTGATTTTATCAAATTATATCCTAACCTGACGCTCCGTGTACCACAATGGATGATTGCCTCTTACCTTGGTATTACACCAGAATCTTTAAGCAGAGTACGTAAAGACCTCGCACACAAACATTTCAAAGTTTAACTATTTCTTATCATACATCAACACCCACGCTCAACATTAGCTTTAGATTTGTGTTATAATAAAAACCAATATTAAAACTAAAGATTATGGCAACTACTAAATGGGTATTAGATCCAACACACAGTGAACTTCAATTTAAAGTAAAACATTTGATGATCTCTACCGTAACTGGTAGTTTCAATGAGTTTTCTGCAGAATTAGATACCGATAATGACGATTTCGAACATTCAGTTGTTTCTTTCAAAGCAGGTGTAAATTCTATCGATACAGGTAATAAAGACAGAGATAGTCATTTAATAGGTGGTGATTTCTTTAATGCTGCAGATTTCCCTTCTGTATCATTTGTTTCGACTTCATTCACTAAAGATGGTGACGATTATCAATTGAAAGGTGACCTGACTATCAAAGATGTAACTAAACCAGTTACTTTAGCTGTTGAATTTGGTGGAACTGCACAAGACCCATGGGGTAATACTAAAGCTGGTTTTACTATCAAAGGAAAAATAAACAGAACTGATTTCGGTCTGACTTACAATGCTGCATTAGAAACTGGTGGTGTCATGTTAGGTGAAGAAGTTAAAATCTTAGGTGAACTGCAATTCGCAAAACAAGCCTAGTCAGTTTACTCTTTAACCTGGTTGATTACTTCTAACAAAAAGATTTCTTATGGAAACCACTATAAAATCTGTTTCGGCTGTTTTAGCTGCACCAACACCACATATGGTCGGTGATGGGTTTAAAGTGAGTAACTTTTTCCCGGGAGGCTATAAAATTAAAATGAGCCCTTTCTATATGCTCGATTTTAATGATAAAATGGAGCTTCCGCCAACGAATCAGTTACGCGGCGTTGGAGTGCATCCACACCGTGGTTTTGAAACAGTGACGATTGCTTACCATGGGGCAATTGCGCATCATGACAGCGCCGGAAACAGTGGGATTATTTACCCTGGTGATGTACAGTGGATGACAGCTGCAAGCGGTATTCTCCATAAAGAATATCATGAAAAGGAATTCAGCAGGAAAGGCGGGCTTTTCCAGATGGTTCAGCTGTGGGTAAACTTGCCTGCTAAGGATAAAATGAGTAAACCTAAGTATCAGGAGATTCAAAATGATACTATCGGAAGATACCTTTTACCAGAAGATGCAGGAAAAGTAGAGGTTATCGCAGGCCAGTATATGGACGTTATAGGAGCTGCAACTACTTTCAGCAAAATGAATGTATACAATGTGCATTTAAATGCTGGCGGAGAAGCTGTATTCCATTTTCCAGCTGATTTTAATACTGGTATATTGATCATAGAGGGAAACCTGACCATCAATGGAGAAAAAGCAGCCGGAAATGAATTTGTATATTTTAAGAATGATGGAGAGGAAATCCATGCTAAGGCTTCAGAAAATAGTATCATTCTGATTTTAAGTGGTGAACCTATCTATGAACCAATTGCACAATACGGGCCATTCTTAATGAACAATCAGGCAGAAATAAAATTAGCAATAAGCGATTATAACGAAGGTAAGTTTGGTTACCTGGAAGATTAATATTTAAGGAACCAAACCGGTATAAAAACCAGAAAGCCGCTGAGTCGTATGATTCAGCGGCTTTCTCATTTATTTCTTAACAGGCTTCGAGTGATCTGTTTGCAAACTATCAATTAATGTGGTATCAGAACTCTTTTGCTGCGCTGGCTGTGAAGAAGACTTAATACTAGTATCTATTTTTACTGAATCAGGAACTTTCTCGCTTCCTTTATCACCCATGGTACAGGATGAAATAGAAATGGCTGTTATTCCTGCTATGAGTAAACATTGGAATGAATTTTTCATAATAAGGGGTTTTTCTACATAACGCCCTTGCAGCATCAATTGTTTTTTATTTTTCAATCAGGCAAACTGCATAGGCAACAACACCCTCTTCCCGACCGATAAAACCCATCGTTTCATTGGTCGTCGCTTTAATGGAAATATCTTCTGTGGACATACCGATCGCGTCAGCAATATTCTGCTGCATCTGTGGAATGTGCGGATTGATTTTCGGTGCCTCCAGACAAAGCATCGCATCAATATTTCCAATGCTCCATCCTTTCTCAGTCAGCAGTTTTACCGTTTCCTGTAAAAGAATCACACTGCTGATTCCTTTCCATCTTGGATCTGTATTTTTAAAATGGAAGCCAATATCGCGAAGGTTTGCAGCCCCTAATAAAGCATCACAAATTGCATGTAATAAAACATCGGCATCTGAATGTCCAAATGCCCCCTGATGGTGTTCAAGATTTACTCCCCCAACCACGAATGGATGACCACCTTTTAACTGGTGTACGTCAAATCCAAATCCTACTTTAATCTTCATTTTATTTATATTTATTTACTGGTATTCCCTAAATTAAACAATAAGGTAAACCTCAAAGTATTCGCTAACGGGCTTTTTCTGGCACTTGCAACCAGGTAAGATACATCGAAATTAAAACTTTCATATTTAAAGCCTGTACCTAAAGTAAAATATCTCCTGTCCCCTTTTTGTGGACTTTCATAGAAATAGCCGGTTCTGAGTGCAAATTTCTTATTGTACCAGTATTCCAGTCCTGAAGCAATATTGATCTCCTTTACCTCTTCATTGAAACCTCCTGGCGCGTCATTGAACGAACCAAAGATACCAGAAGGAACTGAACGGTCAGGATCTCTGCCCGATTGTATACTTCCGTCCTGGTTATAAATAGGCTGGGTAGGCACTAAAAGTTTATTGAAATCCAGTGCAAGCGTTATTTCATTGTAATCATCAAGGATCAGCGTCGCAGCTCCACCGATTTTCAGGTTTGTAGGCAGGAAAGCACTCTGACCGCCATCTACATAACTCATTTTTGTACCGATATTTGAAATATTCGCACCAGCGGATACAATCGCATCATGTCCAAGCATATAGGTTGGCTTTTTGAAATAAGCGGAAACATCCACCGCAAGAGATTTACCCGCTTTTGATTGCTGTCCGACGCCAAAGTTTCCTGCTGCCAGGTTTGAATAAATATATCTGACAGAGGTTCCCAAAGAGAAAGAATCTCCAAAACGACGCGCAAAAGTTGCATCAATAGCTAACTCACTTGGGCTGGAAGTACCCAGCTCTTGCTGATTCGCATCAGTCAGTTGTATTTTACCCAAGGAAAAATAACGCATTGAAGCAGCTAATGTTGTTCTGTCATCCAATTTATAGAACCCACTCAGATAGCCTAAATTAATATCAGAAACAATACTTCTCAACCATGGGCTATAAGAAGCTGAAAATCCATATTTCTCTTCCAGAAAAGCAAGTTTAGAAGGGTTAATGCTACCAGAATTCGCATCAGGCGAGATCGCCACACCGGCTTCTCCCATCCCTCCAACTCTCGCATCGGGCGTGATCAGTAAAAACGGGACTGCCGTTTTCAAACTGTTAAACCTGCTGCCATTACTTTGTGTTTCTGGTGTCTGGGCCTGCAGAGAAAAAGTTTCTACAGCAAAAAAGAAGCAAATCAATAGAAATCTTGAAGAGCACTTCAGTTTTTTTATCCTCATTAATTGATTTTCTTGTTCAGGTTCATAGATAGGTATGGGTCAGTGTTGACTCTCTTTTTCAAATATAATTTAAATAAGCAATTTATTTAAGTTAAGACTTAACATTTGTGCGGATATATATTGCAAGATGTTAATCTATGATGATATTATTCAATTATTTTGTTTCATCGATCTTTTTTTGTGTAATTTTAACAGTTAGAATAGCTCAATACGCAACTATGGAAAAAACATACCTATATTCATTTGCTTTTTTATTGTCTGTTTCCTCAATAATTTCGTGCACATCGAAAAAAAGTGCAACCTCCGAAAAGACAGGATTAGCATACAATAGACCAGAAAACGGAGGGTTTCAGGTAAATAACAAATTCAAACGCGGACCTGGTCCGGGTTTGGTTGAGATTGAAGGTGGCGTATTTGTGATGAGCGGAAGCGCGACCAATGTTCCAGGACAGGAGCTTAAAGATTATAACCACAAAAGAGAAACAACAGTATCTTCCTTTTACATGGATGAAACCGAGGTTTCCAATACAAACTGGTTAGAATACCTCAACTGGATCAGAAAAGTTGACCCAACTAACTACGAATATTATTACAACGAGTTACCTGATACGCTGGTTTGGCGCAGGCCTCTTTCCTACAATGAACCTTACGTTGACAATTATTTAAGACACCCTGCTTATCAGGACTATCCTGTGGTAGGTGTAAGCTGGGAACAGGCACAAAGATATTGTGAATGGAGAACGGATATCGTCAATGAATCTCTTTTAAGAGAGCAAAACTATATGACCAGCTACAAGGATCTGAATGGTACTGGTAAAAATGGCAAAAAAACGAATGCTGCAGCTACTGCGGCTAAGCCGACCGGCCCTTTCAATACAGACATTTATTTAAATGGGCAGTATGACGATAAGGGAACTAAAGCCATGAAAGATTTTAGTCCTGCGGCTACTGCAGCCAATGCAAATGCTAAAGGTCAAAAAGGTGGTGCAACCAGAAATGTAAGGTTAGAAGACGGTATTATCAAACAACCATACCGCTTGCCTACAGAAGCTGAGTGGGAATATGCAGCTTTAGGCTTAATCGGAAATACGAATTACGAAAATATCTCCAGCAACAAGATTTATCCATGGGATGGTCTGGGTATCAGTTCTGCAAAGAACAAGACCCGTGGCTTGATCCTGGCCAACTTTAAAAGAACTAAAGGTGACTACATGGGTGTTGGCGGTACACTGAATGATAAAGGAAGTATTACGGTCCCTGTTCGTTCTTACGTACCTAATGATTTCGGTTTATACAATATGGCTGGAAACGTGAATGAGTGGGTAGCCGATGTTTACCGCTCTAATACTTTTGCAGATGCAGATGCTTTAAACCCATACAGAGGAAATTATTACCAGGACAAAAAAGTTGCTGATCCGTTAACAGGAAGATTGGAGAAAGACGCTTACAACAGACCTATTATGACTGCTGCTGTATCTGGTAAAAAACAAACCTGGGCAGAGAAACAAGCCGCTACCGCTAAAGCAGATACGCTAAAGAATTCTTATGCTGACCAAAGAGGTTTCCGCGATGAGGAAAGCAAATTATATGGTGAAATTACACTGGTAAATAATAAATCAAGAGTTTACAAAGGAGGCTCATGGGATGACCAGGCTTTATGGTTAAACCCTGCAACCAGACGCTTCTTACCACAAGATGAATCTACTGCTGACATTGGTTTCCGCTGTGCGATGACCATGCTGGGTGCTTCTGAGATCCGCTCTGTCGGAAAACCTCAATTTAAACCTAAACAGCAAAAGCCTTTCAATGCGAAAAAGAAATAAGCTAAAAACATAAGCTTATAAAAAAAGAGGAACTGAAAAGTTCCTCTTTTTTTATTTTAGGCAATTATACAAATTCTATTAAAACCTGGTTTTTCTCCACTTTATCACCTTTACTGATATTTATCTTTTTAATAACCCCTTCAGTTACTGATTTTAGCATATTTTCCATTTTCATAGCCTCCAAGACCAACAGGTTATCACCTTTTTGAATCTCCTGCCCTTCGGCCACGTTGATATTCAACACTAAACCAGGCATAGGTGCCTTAACCTCTCTTGCGGTTTTCCCGCTACCAGCCCCCATTCCCATAGCTTTCAGTAAACTGTCAAACTGATCTTCGATCGCTACTTCGTATAGTTTTCCATTTATTTTAACAACCGAAGTCTTGTTTTCGTGATTCTCAGAAACCACTTCAGCATTATAGGACTTATTTTTATAGATGAAATGCAGGTGGCCATCCTGAAGCTCCCTTACGTCGACTGGAACTGCTTGACCATTCAGTTGTAAAGTGTCATTTACAGCTGATAAATCAAATTCATAAGTTTCATTTACTTTTACTTTGTACATATCAATGGGTTAAAACATAACTGACTAAATTTGCGCCCATTTTAAGCGCGTTACTTCTTTTTTCGGCCGTATCTCCCGGATAAGTTCCAAAGTCCTCCCAGCCGTTCCCTAAATCACACTCATAGGTATAATAACAAATTATTCTACCCTCCCATAACAGCGCAAAGCCCTGTGCACGCTTTCCATCATGTTCATGTATTTTGGGCAAGCCATTAGGAAATTTAAACTTTTCATTATAAATCGGGTGATTAGCAGGTAATTCGATGAAGGATAACTCAGGAAATACCTTTTTCATCTGTACCCGCACATATTTGTCCAGACCATAGTTATCATCAATATGCAAAAACCCTCCTCCTATTAAATAACGACGGATGTTTTGTGCTTCCTGTGCACTGAATACCACGTTTCCGTGCCCAGTCATATAGACAAAAGGATAATTGAAGATTTCAGGGCTACCCGCTTCTGTTACAGCTTCTTCTGGAGCGAAATTAGTACGCAGGTTCTGATTGCAAAACGCAGCCAGGTTAACTAAAGCTGTCCTGTTGCCATACCAATCCCCTCCACCACTGTATTTAAGTCTTGCCAGTTGATAAGCAGGGGTATTAAAACTGCTTGTCAATAAAATCAGTAAAGGGAAAAAGGTTAGTAGCTTGAATTTCATCTATTTAAGTAATTCACTTCAAAACATGCAGCCAAAGCAGCAGTTTCTGTCCTGAGACGTGTATTACCTAAAGTTAATGGTTTAAAGTCATTTTGCAAAGCCAACTGAATTTCATTTGGAGTGAAATCTCCTTCCGGCCCGATCAGGATCAGATAATTCTGACCTGGTTTGGAAACCTGGCTGATAAAGCCACGTGGTTCTCCGTCTACACAATGTGCAATCATTTTATAGTCGGCGGTATTTTTACTGATAAACTCCTTAAAACCAACAGCATCGTTTAATACCGGATGGTAAGCCTGCAGCGATTGCTTAACTGCCGAAGTGATCACTTTATTCAAGCGCTCTTCTTTAACAATCTTACGCTCCGAACGCTCACAGATCAGTGGGGTAATGGTATCAATCCCAATCTCCGTCGCCTTCTCCAGGAACCATTCCAGCCTGTCTATATTTTTTGTAGGGGCCACGGCAATATGAAGGCCGTGGTTTCTCTTTTGATATTCCCTGGTGGTCTTCAACACACGCAAGGTTACATTTCTTTTAGATTCAGCGATGATCTCTGCTTCATACAGCCCGCCTTTACCATCAATCAGGTGTACAACGTCACCGATTACCAGACGCAAGACTTTCATACAGTGCCTGCTTTCTTCCTCATTTAAAATATAGGAATCAGCGGTAATATCCGGCGTATAAAAAACGTGCATCTTATCTGATTTTAGTGGTTATCTACCAGGTCATTGTTACTGATCACCAATTCAAGCTTGATCGTTTCAATGTTTTGCTCTGTCTTTTTCAGAATGGTAAATAAATATCCGTAGCATTCTTCGCTATCCCCTACATCAGGGATTTTTCCAAAAGCATGAGAGACTAAACCACCAACGGTATCAAAATCCAGATCTTCAGGAAGATCATGCGGAAGGTGTTCATTCACATCGTAAACCGTTGCATAAGCATTGATGACAAACTCTGTATCAGAAATCTTTTCTACGGTAGGCTTCTCTTCATCATACTCATCCTGAATTTCCCCTACAATTTCTTCCACAATATCTTCCAGTGTCACCATACCAGCTGTACCACCAAATTCATCGATAACAATAGCAATCTGAATACGTTTCTGCTGAAGCTCACTTAACAGATCATTGATCTTTTTCGTTTCCGGAACGAAATAAGGCTTTCTGATAATATCTTTTAATGACCACTCTTTATTTCCAGCCAGTAAAGGCAAAACGTCCTTAGCATGTATGATACCGATGATCTTATCAATAATGTCATCATATACCGGCATCCTTGAATATCCTTCAGCGATAATCAATGTAATCACTTCTTCTTTTGGCGTAGACAGTTCGATACCTGAAATCTTGGTTCTGGGTACCATAATATTTTTAACCACACGTTCATTGAAATCAAAAACGTTGCGGATGAGTTCATGCTCGTTGTTATCCAGCGCGCCACTCTCTCTTCCCTGATCTAACAGGTAATATAGTTCTTCTGTACTGTGTACCGCCTCGTGACCACCAACTGTCGAAATACCAAAAACTTTCAGGATAATATTAGCGAACCCATTCAGTAACCAGATAAACGGTCTGAAAACTACATAGAAAATCTGTAACGGAACAGAGATAAAAAGTGTAGTCGCTACGGGGCGCTGAATAGCAATTGATTTTGGTGCAAGCTCTCCGAATACGATGTGCATAATCGTAATAAAACTGAATGCAATAATTGGAGAAGCAGTTTTCGAGAAGGAATCGATGAATTCAGGGGACTGGTTTAATGAAGTTAATAGATTGTGTAACAGATGTTCCATTACTGATTCTCCAACCCAGCCTAATCCCAGTGATGCCAATGTAATACCCAGCTGCGTTGCAGCCAGGTATCCATCAAGATGTTGTGTAATATATTTAGCAATATTAGCTACTCTATTACCAGATTTAGCCTTAATTTCTATTTGCGACGCTCTGACTTTAACGATTGCAAACTCAGCTGCAACGAAAAAGCCGTTTAAGACGACTAAGAAAAAGGTTAAGAATATTTGAAAGCCCATTAAGAGTTGTTTCTAAATGTACTATTATAAAGTTCTATACTTTCTTCAATAACTTTATAAGCATAAGTAACGCCCATCAACTTTTCGATAGTTACGTTCTTTTCTTCTAAAGCTTTATAATCCTGGAAGAATCTTACGATTTCTTTCATCTGGTGTGGTGGCAATTCAGAAATGTCATTGATATAGTTTACTGACATATCATTTTTTGCAACAGCGATGATTTTATCATCCTGCTCACCATTATCCACCATGTGCATTACACCAATAACTTTTGCCTCAACAATAGATAAAGGGTAAACATCCACAGAACATAAAACAAGAATATCTAATGGATCATTGTCATCACAGTAAGTCTGAGGAATGAAACCATAGTTTGCAGGATACATGACAGAAGAAAACAGGACACGATCCAATTTAATCAAATGAGAGTCTTTATCTATTTCGTATTTAGCTTTTGATCCTTTAGGAATTTCAATAATAGCATTTACCGATTCTGGTAAATTAGCACCTGGAGAAACACTGTGCCAGGGATGTTTTGTGTCTATTTGCATTTTTTTAATGTTGTTATTTATTCTCTTCGTTTGTATGTACCCGCTTCTTCAAAAAAGTATAGAGGAGCGGGATAGTAGTTATAACCATAAAACCTACAATAATATAAAGCAGGTAAGCGTTGATTTCCTTTTCAAATTTCTTGCCAAGAAAATAGCCCAGCAAAGTTAAAGATGTTATCCATAAAAAAGCACCACAAATATTATATAGTGCGAACTTCTTAAAATCCAGTCTGACAACCCCGGCAATAATTGGTGCAAAAGTCCTGACAATGGGAACAAACCGTCCCATAATTAAAGCAAAAGCACCTTGTTTGTGATAGTAAGCTTCAGCAGCTTTAAGATAGCGTTTTTTGAAGAGGAAAGTATCTTTACGATCATATAAAACCGGCCCTGTTTTCTTTCCAAACCAATAACCGGTAAAATTACCTGAAACCGCCGATGCAATCAGGCCAAAGATAAGTACGTAAATATTTACGTCAAGTTTACCCGTCGCCACGAACATCCCGGCAAGAAACAGTAAGTAATCCCCAGGTAAAAAAAATCCAAAAAATAATCCTGTCTCAGCAAAAATTACGAATATCAGGACGTAAAAGCCACCTTCTTTAAGTAATTTCTCAGGATCAATAAAGTGATGTACGGAGGTCCAGAAATCGTGCATAGTTCAAGTAATCGTAAAATTACAAATAATTTCCTGAGAAATGCCTATATCAGATTTAATATTATAGTTGGATAAACTCCTAAGAATATCGTGATGATTACAGATAAAATTAAAACCACTTTGTATTGAACCGGCGTTTCTAAAACGACTTCAGAGCCTTCTTTAAAGTACATGGCGACAATTACCCTTAAGTAATAGTAAAAGCCTACAAGCGCATTTAAAATCGCAAATGCAACCAGGTAGACCTGGTATTCATTCATGACATTTAAAAACATCAGGTATTTTCCTATAAAACCAGCAGTAAGTGGTATCCCTGCAAGAGAAAGCATCGCAATTGTCAATGCCAGCGCTACTAAAGGATTACGTTTTCCCAATCCGTTAAAACTCTCAAAATTATCATGGCCTGTTTTCTGTTTCACTAAAATTAATACGGCGAAAGCAATAATACTGGCAAAAGTATAGGCTGCTGCATAAACCATTACATTGTTTGCCGAATTGGCAGTCAATGTAACTAAAGAGAATAACAGGTAACCAGCATGAGAGATACTTGAATAAGCAAGCATCCTTTTGAAGTTCTTTTGGAAAAGGGCAGTAATGTTACCAATAAACAAGGTAATACATACAATAGCCATCAAAGGTGGCATCCAGAAATCATGAAGCGGAGCGAAAGTACCAGCGAAAAGACGCAGGAAGGCTGCAAAACCAGCAGTTTTCACTACAGTAGACATGAAAGCAGTAATCAGAGAAGGTGCGCCTTCATATACATCCGGAGTCCAGAAATGGAAAGGTGCAGCACCGATTTTGAAACACAGACCTACCATGATCAGGATTACCCCAGGATAAAACAATGGAGATACGGCCTGGTAGTTTCCGATCAGGTACTGATTGATTGCATGCAGGCTGAATGAACCCGTAGCACCATAAACTAAAGTGATCCCGAATAAAAGGAAACCTGTAGAAAAGGCGCCCATCAGGAAGTATTTTAAAGAAGCCTCATTGGAAGCAAAATTGCTCTTCCGTATACCCGCAAGGATATATAAAGCCACCGACATAATTTCTATTCCAATAAATAACATGGACATATTGGTATAAGATACCATGATCACGATACCCGAAAGGGCGAATAAGATCAAAGTATAATATTCTGCCACGTTTTCACTATCCTTCGCAAAGTAATTCTGCGTCAGTAAAAAGATGAAAATCGTCCCTAAAATAGTAAGAGAAGAAAAAGCGATGGCAAAATTGTCCATCTCCATCATTCCATAATACACCGTATTAGAATTCCAGGCTGTAACTGCAAAGGCCAGAGAGATCAATAACCCCACAAGAGTTAGTGGTAACAAAGCTTTCTTCGCTTTGAATAAACCTGCATAAAGCACCGCTAAAGCTGTAACAACAATTGTTATAATGATATTCATTTCCTTATTTTACCGATGTTAATTTTTGATTTACCTGTTCTAATAATTGTTGTACCGAAGCTTCTGATAAATGCAGAATTGGTTTAGGATAAACACCTAATACGATAATCAACGCACAAATTATAACCAATACAATTTGTTCAGTTCCTTTAATGTCTGCAAATCCAACAGTAAGCTCATTGGTTTTACCTAACATAATATTCTGGTACAGGCGGAACATATATACCGCACCAAAAATAACCGTTAAACCTGCAAATACGACAGCCCAGATATTGTACTGGTAAATACCGATCAGCAATAGAAACTCCCCGATGAAACCGTTGGTCCCTGGTAAAGCTACTGTTCCCAATACAATGATCAGGAATGCAATTGCCAGTTTTGGTGCTGATTTCGCAATACCACCCAGCTCAGCAATTGTATTTGTTTTTACCCTGGAGAAAATAATGTCCAGCACAAAGAATAACCCGATCACATTTACACCGTGGCTTAACATCTGGATCATTGCGCCTTGCATACCCTGCGTATTTAAAGCAAAGATACCTGCAGAGATTAACCCTACGTGGGCAATAGATGAATAAGCGATTAGTCTTTTCGCATCTTTTTGTTTGAAAGCAATTAAAGAAGCATAGACGATTCCGATAATAGACAGGATGATTGCGGTGTTACCCCATTCCTGTACTCCTGCTGGTACAATTGGCAGTAACCATCTGATTACACCATAAATACCCATTTTCAGCATGATACCCGAAAGTAACATCGTACCTGCTGCTGGTGCCTCAGTATAAGTATCCGGCTGCCAGGTATGAAAAGGGAAAATTGGCATTTTAATCGCAAAAGCAATAAAGAATGACCAGAATATCCAACCCTGCTGAACAGGATCTAAATGAAGCTGATAAAATGCTTGTATATCAAAGTTATGTGCAGGATTCTGTAAGTACAGGTAAATGATCCCTAATAACATAAATAAAGAACCAGCAATAGTGTACACAAAGAATTTCATGTTTACTTTAATGCGGTCTTTACCTCCCCAGATTGCACAGATAAAATAGATTGGAATTAATGCAGCTTCCCAGCCAATATAGAATAAGAACGCATCCATTGCTGTAAATACAACCAGTAAACCTGCCTGCATAAATAAGATTAAAGCAAAGAAGCCAGCCGGCGATTTATAGTTATGCTGATAACTTGCCAATATGATAATTGGTACCAGCACATTGGTCAGCAATACCGTGATTAAGCTGATCCCGTCGATACCTGCATGGAAATGAATTCCAAGATCCTGGATCCAGGGTAAGTTTACGACAAATTGAGTGCTTGCGTCCGGGATAAACTGTCCGGCAACAACAGCTGTTAATGCCAATGAAGCAACAGCGAAAACCAGGGCTACATGTTTAGCGGCATTGCCGGTAAATGCTGTAACCAGTGCACCAATTACTGGCAGAAATATTAGAAGTATTAAAAGTTGTTCCATTATGTTTTCTTGGACGATCTTTTATAGAGATAAATAAGTATACAATAACAACGAGATGATTCCAACGACCATCATAAAAATATAGAATCCAACATTACCAGATTGCAGTAATCTTACCCCTTTACTCGCTTCCGATGTGCTCCATCCTAAACCATTGACAATACCGTCAATAATCTTTTTATCAAATACCTTATAAAAGAATACTGAAATAGCATCCAGAGGTTTTCTGATTAAAGTATCATAAATCTCATCTACATAAAACTTATGATAAGATAGTTTAGCCAATGCAGAACGTTGTCCTTCGTCTGCAACAGGAACATGGTTTTGTTTCACGTATTTGCTATAAGCAAATGCGATAGAAATCAATACACCTACAACCGAAACAGCCATTAAAATATATTCAGTAGCATGATCCGGCGCTTCTCCATGATGCTGGATAACCGGCTCAAGCCAATGTGATAACCAATGTGAACCACCTAATGACTCAGGAATACCAATTGCACCACCGATAGCTGAAAGCACGGCAAGAACGATTAACGGAATAGTCATGCTTTTTGGCGACTCATGAATTTTTTCTTCCGCATGGTGTGTGCCTCTGTATTTACCGAAAAAGGTAAGGAACAACATTCTGAACATATAGAATGCAGTTAAAAAGGCAGTGAATACCCCGATTGCCCACATTACTTTGTTATACTCATATACATGAGAAAGAATCTCGTCTTTCGAGAAGAAACCTGAGAACGGAGGTAAACCTGAAATCGCTATCGTACCAATCAGCATGGTTAAGAAAGTTACCGGAAGTTTTTTACGTAAACCACCCATATGTCTCATATCCTGCTCATGGTGCATCGCGTGGATCACCGATCCTGCACATAAGAACAATAATGCTTTAAAGAAAGCATGTGTAATCACGTGGAAGAAAGAACCGTTGTAAGCACCAACACCTAGCCCTAAGAACATATACCCCAATTGAGATACCGTAGAATAAGCCAGTACTTTTTTAATATCTGTTTGCGTCAGGGCAACCAATGCACCCATAACGGCTGTAGCCAGACCAATAATTGCAATTAAATGCTGAACTACCGGAGCGAGATCAAACAAGACATTGGAACGTGCAATCATATAGATACCAGCGGTTACCATTGTTGCCGCGTGAATCAGGGCAGAAACAGGCGTTGGGCCAGCCATCGCATCTGGTAACCAGGTAAACAATGGAATCTGTGCAGATTTACCACAAGCACCTACAAATAATAACAAAGCAATTAATGCAATGGTAGAATTGCCAGGCAGCATATTGCCTGCCAGCGGGAATATTTTAGAGAACTCTACACTACCAAATGTAGTGAAGATCAGGAATACCGCGATTAAGAAGCCTAAATCACCAATACGGTTCATCACGAAGGCTTTCTTTGCTGCTGTTGCGTAACTGCTGTTGGTAAACCAGAAGCCGATCAGTAAGTAAGAGCATAAACCAACACCCTCCCAACCGATAAACATCACGATATAGTTTGATCCGAGAACCAGCAACAACATGAAAAAGATAAACAAGTTTAAATAGCTGAAGAATTTACCAAACCCTTCATCATCATGCATATACCCGATAGAGTAGACATGAATCAGGAAACCGATTCCGGTGATGATCAGCAACATGATTGAACTCAATGGATCTACCAGGAAGGAAACCGGAATTTTTAATGAACCGGCACTGATCCAGTCAAACAAGAAAACCTCATGCGATTTCACAGCATCATTGCCTAAAGCTAAAAAGATGCCGATACTAATCACAAAAGATATGAATATCACGCTACTCCCAATAAAACCGATCAGGTTTTTGGATAATGTATTTCTCCCAAGACCGTTGATGATAAAGCCTAAAAGAGGAATTAACGGAACCAGCCAAACTAAATTTATCATTTTATAATTTATTCTTAATAATTACCACTTAAGGCGATTCAATACATTAATATCTGTAGACTGCGTATTTCTGTAAACCATTACAATAATACTTAAGCCCACTGCTACTTCGGCCGCTGCCAAAGCCATGATGAAAAACACAAACACCTGTCCCGAAGGATCGTTGCTATGTACAGAGAAAGCAGTAAGTAATAAATTAACAGCATTCAGCATCAATTCTACCGACATAAAAATTACGATAGCATTTCTGCGGGTCAGTACGCCTATTACACCGATGGTGAAAATGATAGCACTTAACCATATATAATGATTAAGCGGTACACCCTGTAAGGTTTGAGTAAGATTATTCACTATACTTTTTCTTTTTTAGTTAATAATACGGCACCCACCATAGCTGTAAGCAATAGAATTGAAGACAACTCGAAAGGCAGCATAAATGGACCGAACAATTCTTTACCCAGGTTCTTAACCAGACCTAAGTTTGGATTCTGCAATACCAGTGGATCAGATACAGCTGTAGCCTTTAAAGAGCCAACCAGTGTCACAACCAGACAACATCCGGCAACGATACCTACAACCTTTACTAAACCAGACTTTAGCGGTTCATTCTCTTTATTGAGATTGAGCAGCATCAGGACAAACAGGAAGAGTACCATAATTGCCCCCATGTACACAATAAAGTTTACCACTGCCAGAAACTGCGCATTAAGCAAAATGTAATGGACTGTGAACGTAAAAAACGTTACGATCAGATAAAGTACACTGTGCACTGGGTTCTTTGCGAAAATCACCATCAGTGAAAAGAAAATACTTAAAAAAGCGACCAAATAGAATACTGATGTACCCATTTATTATTTTTGTTTTAAAGCCGTAAACGGCAAATGTATAAACTGTTTATATCAAGAAGCGATTACCCGCTTCAATTTCATTATTTCTTTACAAGAGGCTCTTCTACCAGCTTATCTTTACCGTAAATAAAGTCTTTACGTAAATAATCTGAAGGAACGATAGGGCCATCCAGGTAAATTGCTTCTTTTGGACAAGCCTCTTCACATAAACCACAGAAAATGCAGCGCAGCATATTGATTTCATATACAGCCGCATATTTTTCTTCTCTATACAAGTCCTTTTCTTCTGGTTTACGTTCAGCAGCAATCATAGTGATCGCTTCTGCAGGGCATGATAATGCACATAATCCACAAGCAGTACAACGTTCCTTTCCGTCCTCATCTCTTTTCAGGGAATGCATCCCTCTCCAGTTGATAGACATTTCGCGCTGAACTTCAGGATATCTGATCGTTGCTTCTTTTTTGAAGAAGTGACTGATCGTAATAGCCAGTCCCTTTCCTAATGCAGGCAGATACATCCGCTCCGCAAAATTAAGTGGCTTTTGTATTAATATTTTCTTTTTACTGGTTAATGGTTGCATTAAACCTCCTTTTATATTCCGCTGAGCGGATAGTTAAAACTTTTCTACTATTGCAATCACAATACCTGTGATAATTACGTTCGCTATGGCAATCGGGATCAGCACTTTCCAGCCCAAATGCATCAGCTGATCATAACGGAAACGGGGAATTGTCCATCTCACCCACATAAAGAAAAATATGAATGCAAATATTTTAGCGAACAATACAGCCGTTCCGATTAATGGTGCGATTACAGGACCAACCTGCGTCAGTACCCAGTCCATACCCGGATAATTGTAACCACCGAAGTATAAAGTAGCCATTACTGCCGAAGACACAAACATATTGATATATTCCGCAAAAAGATAAAAACCTAATTTCATCGAAGAATACTCTGTATGGTATCCACCGATTAATTCAGTTTCACACTCCGGTAAATCGAATGGTGCCCTGTTAGTTTCAGCGAATGCACAAATGATAAATAGCAGGAAGCCTAATGGCTGATAAAGCACATTCCAGCGCCATCCATGCTGCATATCCACGATTTCTTTCAGGCTCATTGTATTGGTCACCAATAATAAGGCGATAATAGAAAGTCCCATGGCAACCTCATAACTGATATTTTGCGAAGCCGCACGAATAGCACTTAAAAGAGAGTATTTATTGTTAGAAGCCCAGCCCCCGATCATTACGCCATATACACTTAGAGAAACTACCCCGAAAATATATAAAACACCTACGTTAATATCAGTAACCTGCAAAGGGATGACCCTTCCTGCAGCCGTAGTAATCGGGCTTCCCCATGGGATAACAGCAGTTCCGATGCAGGCGGTCAGCATTGCTAAACCCGGCCCAACCATAAACAACCATTTGTTTGCATGCGTAGGAATAATTTCTTCCTTCATGAACATTTTCAGTCCGTCTGCCAATGGCTGCAAGATCCCGAAAGGCCCTGCACGGTCTGGTCCAAGCCTATCCTGCAAAAAAGCAGCAACTTTTCTTTCCGCATATGTAGAATACATAGCGATAACTAAACTTATACCAAAAATGATAGCAACCAGTATAAATTTTTCTATGACGAATGAGATATCCATTAGAATTTAGCGGTTTTTTCCAGTTCAACTTTATTAGCTTCCTGCAAACGAAGATCTTCCTGAATTACAGGTAATGGGATCATCGTTTCGTAATGGTTAGAAGAGATTACGGAAGTATCACTGATGTGCGTAGGATGCTCAATAGTCCAGTCTGCTGTTTTCTTTTTATCGAAACGGCAAGTGTTACAAATGAACTCCTCTACTTCACCATAAATGTCTTTACGGGCAGTTACCCTTAAAACATCTTCCCCTTTGTACCATAAAGTCACTTTACCACTACAAGTAGGGCAATCTCTATGTGCATCTACAGGTTTTGTGAACCAAACCCTGTTTTTGAAACGGAAAGTTTTATCAGTTAAAGCCCCAACCGGACATACATCAATCACATTTCCGGAGAAATCGTTATCAACAGCAGTCTGGATATAAGTAGAAATTTCTGAATGATCACCTCGGTTTAAGATACCATGAACACGTTTATTGGTGATCTGATCTGCTGTAAACACACAACGGTAGCACAAAATGCACCTGTTCATATGTAACTGGATCTTATCTCCTATATCAATACGCTCAAAAGTACGGCGCTCAAATTCATAACGTGTTTTCTGTAAACCGTGCTCATAACCCAGATTCTGCAAATCGCATTCTCCAGCCTGGTCACATACCGGACAATCAAGCGGGTGGTTAATCAACAGCATCTCTACCACACCACTTCTGGCTTCAATTACTTCAGGAGAAGTAATATTCTGTACTTCCATTCCGTCCATTACAGTGGTACGGCACGAAGCAACCAGCTTAGGCATTGGTCTTGGGTCTTTTTCAGAACCCTTGCTTACTTTTACGATACAAGTACGGCACTTACCTCCACTACCTTCCAATTTGGAATAGTAGCACATTGCAGGGGGCACAATATCCCCTCCTATTTGCCTTGCAGCATTCAGGATCGTTGTACCGGGCTCTACTTCGACGGTTATCCCGTCTATGGTTACCTTAACTTTTTCACTCATTGTTAAATGATATTCTTTTATCATTCCTGCGTTCCTTAATTAAAAAACCCAGGTCTGACAGTTAATTTTCCTGTTTTACTTCTGCTTTAGGAATTGGCACAGCATAATTAGCGATACCATAATTTCCCTGAAGACTTTTTATAGGCTCTTTCACATGCCATTCAAACTCATCTCTGAAATGTCTGATTGCACTTGCGACAGGCCATGCAGCAGCATCCCCTAAAGGACAAATCGTATTTCCTTCGATTTTTTTAGACACATCAACCAATAAGTCAATATCGCTCATCTTACCATGTCCATGCTCCAGTCTGTGTAAGACTTTTTCCATCCATCCAGTACCTTCACGGCAAGGAGAACACTGACCACAGCTTTCATGGTGATAAAAGCGGGAAAAATTCCAGGTGTTTCTTACGATACACTGATCTTCATCAAAAGCTATAAAACCGCCTGAACCTAACATCGTTCCGGTAGCAAATCCACCTTCAGAAAGTGATTCGTAACTCATTAAGCGTGGTTCACCGTTCGCCAGCTTAAGCGTCAGGTTAGCAGGCAATACCGGAACAGAAGAACCTCCGGCTACAGTAGCCTTCAATCTTTTGCCATTGGCAATACCACCACAATATTCATCAGAATAAATGAACTCTTCTACCGGAAGGCCCAATTCTATTTCGTAGACACCTGGTCTGACCAGGTTACCAGAAGCAGAGATCAGTTTTGTTCCTGTACTGCGGCCAATGCCGATTTTCATATATTCATCACCACCGTCATTAATAATAGGCACAACTGCGGCAATAGATTCAACGTTGTTCACTACCGTTGGGCAGCCATATAAACCAGCAATAGCCGGGAACGGCGGTTTAATCCTTGGATTACCCCTTTTACCTTCCAGTGATTCTAATAAAGCCGTTTCTTCACCGCAAATATAAGCTCCGCCACCCGGCTGAACATAAATTTCCAGATCATAACCCGACCCTAAAATGTTTTTTCCTAAAAAGCCAGCAGCTTTTGCTTCTGCGATTGCTCTTTCCAGAATCCTGATTTGCGGCATCATCTCTCCACGAACGTAGATATAAGATGTATTAGCCCCTAATGCAAAACTTGACACAATCATTCCTTCAATTAAAGCATGAGGAATGTAGGTCATCAGATAGCGGTCTTTAAAAGTGCCCGGCTCTGATTCGTCAGCATTACATACCAGGTAGCGGGCAACACCCTCTGGTTTTGCCAGAAAGCTCCACTTCATTCCTGTAGGGAAACCTGCACCGCCACGTCCGCGCAAGCCAGACTTTTTAACTTCTTCTACCACTTCATCAGGGGTCAGAGTTTTCAAAGCTTTCTCCACAGCACGGTACCCGCCTTTTTGGCGGTAAACATCAAGTGTATTGATGCCTGGTACGTTTATATGTTCTAATAAGAGTTTACGGGCCATTATTTTTTGCGTAATTCTTCTATCAATGTGTCTACCTTTTGATTGTCGAGGTTTTCATAAAAAGTGTATTCAGGGCCTATTTGCAGAACCGGGCCGTAACCACAGGCTGCAAGACATTCAACACCTCTCCAGCTGAATAAACCATCAGCTGTAACCTCTCCTTCTTTCACCCCAAGAGTCTGTTCCATATGCTCCATCAGTTTTTCTGCGCCTACCAGGCAGCAAGGCCCGGTGCGGCAAACTTCTAAAACATATTTACCCTTTGGCTGTAAGAAGTACATACTGTAAAAAGAGGCTACCTCGTAAACTTCGATAGGTTCAATTTTTAAATATGCTGCTACTTTATCCATCGCATTGGAGCTTAACCAACCCAGTTCTGCCTGAACTTCGTGAAGTATAGGCAATAGGGCAGATTTTTGTTTCCCTTGCGGATATCTACTTGAAATTTCATCACACTTTGCAATCAAAGCTGATGAAAACTCTACTGGTTGTTGTTCTTCTACTTTAAGCATCTAATTCTCCGGCAATAATATTCATACTACTCATGTTGATAATGGCATCAGACAGTAACATTCCTTCACTCATCTTTGCATACATGGAATAATTGATAAAACTAGGTCTTCTGAAGTGCAGACGGTAAGGTGTTCTTCCACCGTCATTGATCAGATAAAATCCAAGTTCTCCGTTTCCGCCTTCAACAGCATGATATACTTCTGCTTTAGGTGCATCAATCTCTCCCATTACAATTTTGAAATGGTAAATCAAGGCCTCCATATTGTTATATACTTCTTCTTTAGCAGGTAAATAGAAATCAGGCACATCTGCATGGAAAACTCCGGCAGGTTCATGTTTGATTTTCTCCAGTGCCTGTTCAATCAGACTTACACTCTGCCACATTTCCTCATTACGCACTAAATAACGATCGTAAATATCACCGCTTGTACCTACAGGAACTTCAAAATCAAATTCATCATAAGAACAATAAGGCTCACTTACGCGTACATCATAGTCTACACCAGTTGCACGCAATAAAGGACCGCTCCAGCTGTAACTTAAAGCATCTTCAGGAGTAACACAGGCAACGCCGGCAGTACGGTCAATAAAGATACGGTTACGGTTAAGCAGGCTTTCAAATTCCCTTAAAGCAACAGGGAATTCTTTTAAGAATTTATTGATTTTAGCAAAGGCGATGTCGTTGAAATCTCTTTCAAAACCACCTATACGGCCAATGTTTGTTGTTAAACGTGCCCCACATATCTCTTCGTAAATTTCATAGATATGCTCTCTGAACTGGAAAAGATATAAGAAGGTGGTTGTTGCACCAGTATCCTGCGCGATAATTGTATTACAGATAATATGGTCTGAAATACGCGCCAGTTCCATGACAATTATCCTTAAATAATCTACACGTTTAGGTACTTTTATATTTAACAGTTTCTCTACTGTCATGTGCCATCCCATATTGTTAATAGGTGATGAGCAGTAGTTTAATCTGTCTGTCAGCGGTGTGATCTGATAGAATGGCCTGTGTTCAGCAATCTTTTCAAAGGCGCGGTGAATATACCCGATGGTAGAAACTCCGCTTACAATACGTTCTCCGTCTAACTGAAGTACGTTTTGAAAAACACCGTGTGTTGCAGGGTGAGTCGGGCCTAAGTTTAAGGTGACCAGCTCATTCTGAGGATCGTTGTCTGTATATACTGGTTGATTGTGATTCATGTTCTTATCTACCAAAGTATTCGTCTTTTTTATCAACTCTGTTCGGATCTTCTAAAGGATATTGTTTTAACATCGGGTGAACATTCAGCTCATCCATATTTAAAATCCTTCTTAAATCGGGGTGACCTTCGAATTTAACACCGAAAAAGTCATATGTTTCTCTCTCCATCCAGTTTGCACCATTCCAGAGCACAGTAGCTGTTGGGATTGAAGGGGTTTGTTCATGGATGAATACCTTAACTCTGATCCTGATTTTGTTTACCATGTTGTGTAAGTGGTAAACTACAGCGATATGTTTAGTGTCAGGGTAGTGTACTGCAGTGATATCAGTCAGAAAAGCAAACTTAGTGCCTTCTGTTTCTTTCAAATACGTAAGTACATCAATAATTACATCTTTAGTGGTCTCTACAGTAAGTAAACCATAAGGTTCGTTCACTCCACTCACTTTAGCTCCGAAACGGGCAGCTAACAGCTCTATTACGCTACTATTGTTAACCTCTGCCATTATTCGATTCCGTATGAAGCCAACATTTGTTTATACTGATCAGAATCTCTTCTTCTGCCAGATTCATTTCTTACTAATTCCTGAATCTTACCGAAACCGTCTAAAATAGCTTCTGGTCTTGGCGGACAGCCAGGAACGTAAACATCTACCGGAATAATCTCATCGATTCCCTGTAAAACTGAGTAAGTATCAAAAATACCACCGCTTGATGCACATGCACCTACTGCCATTACCCAACGGGGCTCTGCCATTTGTAAATACACTTGCTTTAGTACAGGACTCATTTTTTTAGCTATGGTACCCATAACCATTAATAAATCTGCCTGACGTGGAGAAAAACTTAAACGTTCTGAACCAAAACGACCGAAATCATAGTGCGAACCCATTGTAGCCATGAATTCAATTCCACAGCATGAGGTTGCAAATGGCAATGGCCATAATGAATGGGAACGGGCTAAACCAATAACCTTGTCTAAAGAAGTAGCGAAAAAGCCAGATCCTTCAATGCCTGGAGGCGCGTCTACTATATTGATGTCACTCATATCATAAAACAAAAAAGGCTCATTCTAATACAGAATGAACCACAAATCTACAATATTTCGAGCCAAAAAGGCTTAGTCTATCTCGATTTAGAACCGATCTAAATAATTAGTTCCAGTCGAGTGCTTTCTTTTTCAGAATGTAAATAAAGCCTAATAAAAGCGTACCCATAAAGACAAACATTTCTATTAATCCCGGCCATCCAAGTTCTCTGAAATTTACAGCCCATGGATACATAAAGATAACTTCGACGTCGAATAGTACGAATAGTATGGCAACAAGGAAGTATTTGATGGAGAATGGCTGACGTGCGTTTCCGACTACTTTTACCCCGGCTTCAAATGTACCTAGTTTGTCACTGGTTTTACGGGAGGGACCTAAGAAGTGTGTAGCGATAAGAGTAACTACAACAAAACCAAGGGCTACGATAACCTGGAAAATGATAGGTAAAAAGTCTGAGGGTAAACTCTGCGTTTCCATATAATCTTAATTAGGCCACAAAAGTAAAAGAAAAAAGGGGGAAATCAAATACTTAAAAGTGACTTGCCATGTTCGGACGGCATTTCTTTGCCTGAAAAGGCAAAAATGCAGTGTCCTTACATTAGCAAATCACTTTTAAGTATTTCACACTGCACCCTTGGCTGGTGTTTTACAAAAGGCACAAATTAAGATTAATGCGCTCTTAGGAAATGTTGGTTGGAGGTGAAAGAGGAGACTTTATGGAAAAACTTTATGGCGAAACTAATAGTGGTATTTTAAGACGAAGCTTATGGAAAGACTTATGGCCAAGCTAATAGTGGTATTTTAAGACGAAGCTTATGGAAAGACTTATGGCCAAGCTAATAGCGGTATTTTAAGACGAAGCTTATGGAAAAACCTTGTGATGAAGCTAATAGCGGTATTTTAAGACGAAGCTTATGGAAAGACTTATGGCGAAGCTAATAACAGTATTTTATGACGAAGCTTATGGAAAGACTTATGGCCAAGCTAATAGCGGTATTTTAAGACGAAGCTTATGGAAAGACTTATGGCGAAGCTAATAGCGGTATTTTAAGACGAAGCTTATGGAAAAACCTTGTGACGAAGCTAATAGTGGTATTTTATGACGAAACTTACGAAGAAACCTTGCGACGGAGCTGATTAGAAAGTTTAAATTGGCATTGCCTATTGTCTCTACAGTATGTGGTTAAATCGGGCATTTGATTGATTTAGACAGATCAATTTGTCGAGTTATCGTGAGTATACACTGCTCACCGATTTGCTTCAGTGACCTGATGTATTTCCTGTTTTTTTTAAAATAGTCTAATTTAGAACAAACTTAGCGCTGAATTATGATTATAAAACGATTATTTATTTGTTTGTCTACTCTCCTTTTTTATATCCAGGTCAATGCGCAGAGTGATCTGACGAGTGATAGTGTGGATGTGTTTATCAAAAATAAAATGCAGCAGTTGCGTATTCCGGCGCTTCAGCTTGGGGTTATTCAAAAGGGAAAACTGGTTAAATTGAGCAGTTATGGAATGGCTAACCCTGAGAATTCGGTACTTGCGACGGATGAAAGTTTATTTTCTATCAATTCCTGTACGAAGGCCTTTGTTGGGGTAGCTGTTATGCAACTCCAGGAGGACGGTCAGCTCAATATCAATGATCCGGTATCAAAGTACCTTGATAGTCTACCTGAGGCATGGAATAAGATCACGATAAAGCAGGTACTGGCGAATAACTCGGGGCTTCCAAATATTATCGATGAACAGGAAAAGATATTAGGCAATGGTGATGAGGCTTCAGCATGGACAAAAGTAAAAACCCTTCCGGTTCAATTTCAGGCGGGTGAAAAGTATAGTTATAATCAAACTGGATACGTTATGCTGGGCATGATCATCAATAAACTCAGTGGGGTACATTTTACTAAATTTATTGAAGAGCGTCAGTTTAGGGTGGTGGATATGAAGTTAACCCGTTTTGGTGATGCGCATGATGTGATACCACATTCTGCTGGTGCTTATTCTACCGTGAGTAATGTAAAGGGTCAGTGGGTAAGTAACGGGAATTTAACAACGGCTTATATGGAGTTTCCTTTATTCTTCAGAACTGCCAGCGGCATGATCTCTAATGCCGGAGAAATTGCAAGGTGGATTATTGCCCTTCAGGATGGTCAGTTGTTGAAACAGAAATCGAGCCTGGAATTGCTTTGGACAGCTTCATTGATGAATAATGGAAAACCTGAGGGGCTTAATAATTTCTTAAATGGTTATGCGCTGGGCTGGCCGGTTATTGTCCGGGATGAGCATCCGGCAGTTGCACCGGTTGGCGGAATGAGAAACTCTTTCTTTGTTTATCCAAAGGATGAGCTTGCTGTAATTGTGCTTACTAATTTACAAGGAGCTAATCCAGAGTATTTTATAGATGAGATTGCTGGATATTATGTCTCTGGTTTAAAAGAATCGAATGGTTTTGGCTTGTCTCCTGCAGTCAAATTATTAAGGAAGGAATTAATCAAGCAGCAATACAACAATGCTTTAAAGACTGCACAGCAATTGAAAAAGAAACATGGTGCAGGTTTTATACTTAATGAGGATGATATCAATGCTTTTGGTTACAGGCTTTTGGGTGAGCAAAAGAAGCAGGAAGCTGTCAAGGTCTTTAAGTTATACACAGAGCTTTATCCGAAGAGCAGCAATGCTTATGATAGCTATGCAGAAGCGCTTGCTGCAACGGGGAATAAGACAGAGGCTATAAAGAACTATCAACGCTCTTTTCAACTGAACCCAAAAAACACGAATGCTGCTCAGCAGCTGAAAAAACTCGAAGGCATTTAGCCTGGGTTATACAAAATTGGTTTTAAAAATGGCTTTTAATAAGAATGCCCCGTGAAGTAAATACTTTCCGGGGCATTCTTGTGAAATAATGTTTTGAATACTATTTCTTTTTCGATGGAGCTTTAGCAGCTGGGGCAGCTAATTGTTTTGCACCGGCCAATGCATTTGCATTTGCAGGATCAATAGCTAATGCCTTTTTGAAATAGTCACCTGCTTTTGCTTTATCTGTAGGAGTATAAGCAAATCCTAAGTTAGTATAAGCTTCAACTAAGTTTCTTTTTTCAGCTTCAGCAGCACCTAATTCAGGTTTTTTAACAGTTACTAAATCCAGGTATTGCTCATAGTAAGGAACTAATAAACCTTTAGGATTAGTCTGATCATCCATCAAACGTGCAACACGTGCTCTCATGATGTAAGCCAAAGTGAATTCAGGTGAAACTTTGTTTAAGTGTGCTAAAGCTGAGTCAGCTTCCACTAAAATAGTTTTAGCTGGATTCTTTTTGTCTCTGTCTTTATTTGCATAATCAAAGTAATCAGCAGAAGCCAGGTAGTAATAGTTAGTTAATGAACCTTTACCATTTGGATTCAATTTGATTGCGTCTTTATAAACAGCAGCAGCCTGATCGTATTTTTTGTTTGTATATAATGCTTTACCAACATCTTCTAATGCTTCTACGTTTGTAGAATCTTTAGAGATCGCTGTTCTGATGCTTTTTAAAGCTAAACTATCTTGTCCTGCAACTAATTGTGCTTTACCTAAGTAAAGGTAATCGGCAGCGATTAAACGAGAAGTATCAGCGTTTTTAGCGAAGAAATCAGTTAATAATTTCAAACTCTCAGGGCTTTTGTTTTCAGCCGCAGAGTATGCTTGTAAACGGTTGATTACTAACGTTTTTTGGTTGTTAGGATATAATTTTGCAATATCAGCAGTTTCAGTCTCTAAAGCTTTGAAGTCTTTTGCATAAAACAAGAACTGTGCATAACGTAATCTTGTATCAAAAGATTTGTCAGTCAGGTCCATGTATTTTTTGTAGTTTTCTAAAGCTTGTTTAGATTTCTCATCATAGTGAGCTGGCTCAAAGTTTGCCCATTGCATATACAATTCAGCAATTTCACGGTAAGCAGGACCATAATTAGGGTCAGCTGTGATTACTTCTTTTAATTGAGTTTCAGACTCAGGAAATGCTCTTGATTCTTTGTACATTCTTCCAATCTGAACTTTAGCTCTTACTAAGCCTTCATTGATGTTCAATGCACGCAGGTAATTGCTTAATGCTTCAGAATTTTTTTTCTGTGCTGCATATAAATCACCTAAAGCTAAAAATGTCTCAGGATCTTTATCAGCTGCATCAACTTCGTCTGCTTTTGTTAAGCTGGTTAAAGCTGCAGCGAAATCTGGTTTGCTTTGCTCCAGGTAAGCTTTACCAATATATAAGTATGGAGTATGGTCTTTTTTAGAAGCTAATCCAATAGCTTTATCAAAATTGGTTTTTGCTGATGCCGCGTTGTTTGTAGCAAGATCTACATGTCCTAATCCAACATAGTTTAAGGCATATTTAGGATCAGCAGCAACTCCTTTAGTAAAAACTGCTTTAGCAGAATCCACATACTCATTATGCAGATATACATCACCTAAGTTAAAATAGTTCTCCCCTTTACCCGCCTGAGAACTTACTAGTGATTTAAGCATAGAAGTTGCTTTAGCATACTGCTCAGCATCAATTGCTTTTTTTGCATCACTTAAGTTTTGAGCAAAAGAGGCAGAACCCATCACTACTAAACCTAAACTTAAGGTTATTGCTTTCTTTGTCATTTTCATCCGTTTTAGATTTGATTTTAAAGGTGATGAAGCTTGCATGGAATAATGCACGTTTCATCGGTTACTAAATTTTTATTTATTGTAAGCTAATTCGTTTTTTTCTATTACCCGACTACTTAAAGCCACGGCTCAATATAATATTAATTTTCCTTTTTTATATTAATCTCCCTTGGATTCATCTTATTTGGTCCCAATCCAGATTTTAAAACGATTAACTGGCCTCGCTGACCCGTCAACCATGTTGCAAAACCCGTGCCTAAACCATTTTTTCCTTCTGCATTAATAATATAAACATTCCTTAAGAAAGGATATATACCATCAATTAAGTTCTTTTGAGTAGGCTTATAGAAGGTATCATCACCTTTTTTGCCCTTGGTATTTTTCACACCCATAACTTTCACCTGGTCGGTAAAGTCCTGCTGATCACGGCCATTTTTTATTAGCCAGTTCACTCCAACAACTCCAATATAGTTCTTATGTTCTGCAACGTATTTGATAACGTCTTTATTATTCTGTAAAGTATAAATACCTGACTTAGGTAAATCCTTAATTTGAGAAAGGTCCTTAAAATAGCGCAATGTGCTGGAATAAGCATTATCAAAAACCAATTGTTTACCAGAGGCCGAAGTCCCTTTCATAATCGAAACCACTTCATCAGCAGTAATCGTTGAATCCGGGTTATCATTTCCTGTAATCAATGCGATACCGTCAATCGCGAACCGGGAAGTAAAAATCGGGATACTTCGTTTACTGTAAGCCTTTTCTTCGTCAGGTGTAAGCATTCTGGATAAAACAGCAACTCTTACACTATCATTTAAGAAAGTAGGCAGGATCTTATTCTCATTGCCATGGACCAGTTCAAATTTAGCATCCGGATAGTCCAGTTTAAAAACTTCAATCTGATCTTCCAATACCGAAGAAAAACTCTCGTCAACCAGTAACTTTAGCGTACCTGAAACACGGGAAGCCTCCCCATCATTACTTTTAGGCTTTTGCTTACAAGCAATGAATAAAAATAATGGCAGGATAAAAACTAGTTTGTTCATGCTAATTGTCTTTTTGATTAATCAAACGGAAAAATCTTATCACGGCATAAGCGATCAATAATAATCCGAATAAGATGCGGTAGGTAGGCTTAATCTCAAAAGGAATGTCTTTCCAGAAGATTAGTGCTGTTCCAAGTACTACATACATGGTCAGCATCACTAGGCCTAAAATGAACAGAAATCGCTGTTGAGGCGATTTCTGTTTGAAAATATTGAAATTAAACATTATTGTTATAATATTTAGTTAGATAAAGTGAAACTGATCGGGATGTTATATTTAACACGAACAGGTTTACCATTCTGGATACCAGGAGTCCATTTTGGACTAGCCTTTAATACCCTGATTGCCTCTTCATCAGTACCACCACCTAATTTACGCTCAACTTTTATATCAGTCAGACGGCCATCTTTCTCCACTACGAAAGATAAGAACACCTTACCCTGAATATTATTTTCCTGAGCCATAGGAGGATATCTTACCGCTTTATGCAAGTATGCATAAAACTTGTCCATACCTCCAGGGAAACCTGGCTGAGTTTCGATACTTACAAAGTCATAGACTTTAGTATCTTCTACTACTGCTGCTTGTTTAGGGCCTTCTCCTACCGGACCAACCACTACAATATCAGCACCCGGATCACCCTCGATTGTTTTCTGACCTGGGTCAGCAGCTTTTAATTGCTCAATCTGAGGAGGATCTTCATCACGAACCTGGTTATCCGGTTTTACAATCGGAGGAGGGAACTTGATTTGATCCGTCTTTGGTGGCGGTGGCTCAACCGGAGGCGGTGGAGGTGTTTTTGGATCCACCGGAGGCGGAGGTGCAACAGTAACTTCAACTTGTTTCACAATTTCCTCTTCAGGAAGCTGACCTTTGATCAAAGTAACGATCTTAGGTAAAAGAAACAAAAATATAAAAGCTGCCGAAGCAAAAAGTAGTGCTCTCGAAGTATTTGCGCCATTTTGTCTACGTAACTCGTAAGCTCCGTATTCTTTGTTCTTTTTAGCGAAAATAACATCAAGCCATTCCTTATTGAATAAATCTATTTTAGATCCGAACATTGCTTGTTATTTAAAATGTTAATAATATTATAAAAGATTCTGAGATTTCATGAATGCTTTTTCAGCATCAGTAATGTTTTCATCGTCAATTGCAGGAGCCGACTTGATTCCGGTAATTGCTAATTCATCCATGATATCAACAAAGTTTTTATAGGTAGCTCCAGAAGTAGGTTTAATCACCATAACGATAGATTTGCCACTTGCAGCCTGTACTTTTTGTTTGTTCTCCAGTATCGATTTTCTGATCTGAGTAAAATCCTGAACCTCAGGAGCTGATTTTCCAGCCTCTCCCATGTACCAGGCAACCTTGTTATTTTTACCTAACAAAATTGTCATAGTCTGAGATGCTCTTAATTCAAGTCTCTGTTCATTCTTTTCATCTTTATCTGGCTTCGCAATATCCATTGCGATTGGTTTATTCAGCGTGGTGGTTAACATGAAGAAGGTAATCAATAAGAACGCTAAATCAACCATTGCGGTTAAATCTACTTTCGTAGACGATTTCTTACTTCTTACTTTCCCACCCTTTTTGCCACCCCCGCCGGAGGTATCTAATTCTGCCATGTTTTAAATTATTTGCTACCGCCTTCAGCAGTGGTGATTAAACTGAATTTGTTAATTTTTTGTTTTTGAAGGATGTCAACAATTTTCTTGACCATCGGGTAGCCTTCTTCGGCATCGCCTTTAATACTTACTCTCATTCCTTCAGAATGCAGCTCAGCAACAGCTTTACGGGATTGAAGAATCCAATCTGCCAATTGATTATTGGTAGAATCGGTAGGTATACCTGTTTCCAGACCTGATTTCTTTCTTTTATCTCCGTCCAGCATGACGAACTGTTTTAAACTCTGGATCGGCACACCAAATGATCCAATAACGCTAAAGCGTTTTTTCTCTTCTGGTGTAAAACTGATCTTATATTGCTCACCAATTTTTTCCAGCGTAGCTACTTTGATATCCTGACCAGCAGCTTCGAAGTAAACTTTATCTTTACCAATCGTTAAAATCGCGATATCCTTTTCAGGAACTTTGATCTTATACGTTGACGTAGGAAGTCTTACATCCAAAGGATCCGGTTGTTTTGCAGTTGCTGATAAAATAAAGTAAGTAAGTAACAGGAAGGACACGTCGCACATGGCGGTCATATCAATCGAGGTACTCTTTCTTTGAACCTTTGCTCTAGGCATAATTTTAAAAATTACTTATGTTTTATATAATGATGTTAATTCTTCCGGTTTTCCATAAAGCCGGTAAAAAAAAATTACATTATTTTCTATTTATGCGTAGAAGCATAAGTTTGGATGATGCTAAAACCAGCTTCATCAATTGCATAAGTTAATTTATCAATTTTAGAAGTCAGGATGTTGTACATGATAATCGCTAAAGTTGAAGTACCGATACCAGTTGCAGTATTGATAAGTGCCTCAGAGATACCTGTTGCTAACGCTGCTGAATCCGGAGCTCCAGAAGCACCTAAACCACCGAAGGCCTTGATCATACCTGTTACTGTTCCTAATAATCCCATTAATGTACCAACTGATACTAATGTTGCGATTACTGTTAAGTTTTGCTCTAACATTGGCATTTCTAATGTTGTAGCTTCTTCGATATCTTTTTGGATAGCTAAACATTTCTGGTCTGTGTCCATGTTTGTTTCAACTTCCATCTCACGATATTTTTTCAAACCAGATTTGATTACGTTAGCAACCGAACCTTGTTGTTTATCGCACTCAGCCATAGCTGCTTCGATATTATTTGAATTTAAAAGTGCTTGTACTTTCTTCACAAAAGCATCTAAACTAGATGTACCAGTTGCTTTTCCGATAACGATGAAACGTTCTACTGAGAATACGACTACCATTAAAAGCATACCCATTAAGATTGGAACGATTGGTCCACCTTTGTAAGCCATACCTGCATAGTTACCAACTTTAGGTAAGTTCTCAACATTGTTGTCAATAAAGTTATTTGCATCTCCAAGAACGAATTTATAAATAAGTGCTGCGATGATAATACAAATTGGGATGACTAGAGTAGCGAATAGATTTGAAGCTGATGAGCTTTCCTTTTTAACTGTTGTTGGTTTTGGTGCGTTTGCCATTTTTTTAGTTTTTGAGTTTTTAGTACTTTGTTTTTTAAATTTAGATTAAATATCTTGTAATACACACAACGACGAATAGAATCAAATGTTGCAATAACAAATCTACAACTTTGATTTTAATTCCAAATTAAATTATCATTACCAGGTAAATTTGATTTTCGCAATAAATCTATCGTCGCGTAGCTATTATTAAAAAAGATTGTCCCGGTTAAAAGACAATCTTTCACAATGAAAACTAAAAAAAAATTGAAATGCAAATTTTTGCTTAAAAAAAATGATTTAAAGTGTGTTTTCTACAACTTTTGGGACTGATTTCAGTATTTCGTCATTTGCGAACTCTTCAAATTGCTTAAAGTTGTCAATAAACGCTTTAGCAAGTTCGTTTGCTTTATGGTCATATTGTTGTTTGTCTGACCATGTATTTCTTGGGTTCAAAATTTCTGAAGGAACGCCCGGACAAGCATCTGGCATCTGTAATCCGAAAACCGGATGTTCAGTAAATGTTGCTGAAGTTAATTCCCCATTCAATGCTGCAGTGATTAATGCGCGTGTATAACTTAATTTCATCCTGCTGCCTGTACCATAAGCACCACCACTCCAGCCTGTATTCACTAACCAGACATTCACTTTATGTTCTTCCATTTTTTTTCCAAGAAGATCCGCATATTTAGTCGGGTGCAAAGGCAGGAATGCTTTTCCAAAACAAGCAGAAAACGTTACCTGAGGCTCAGTTACTCCGGCTTCTGTACCTGCAACCTTAGCTGTATATCCGGAAATGAAATGAAACATCGCCTGACCAGGATTTAATTTCGACAATGGAGGTAGAACACCGAAAGCATCTGCCGTCAAAAAGAAAATATTCTTTGGAATACCCGCAATAGAAGGTAAAACCGCGTTGTCAATATAATTTATAGGATAAGCGACCCTTGTATTTTCCGTTTTTTCAATATTTGAATAATCAACAGTTCTTGTACCCGGAAAATAATTGATATTCTCCAGCAAAGAGCCAAATTTGATTGCATTATAGATTTGTGGCTCTTTTTCAGCAGTCAGATCTACACATTTTGCATAACATCCACCCTCAAAATTAAAGACAGAAGAATCTCCCCAGCCATGCTCATCATCACCGATCAACCCCCTTGCAGGGTCAGCAGACAATGTTGTTTTACCTGTACCAGATAAGCCAAAGAAAATTGCAGTATCCCCTTCAGCGCCTACATTAGCAGAACAGTGCATGGATAAAGTGCTTTTCAATTCAGGTAAAATGAAATTTAATACAGAGAAGATGCCTTTTTTAATTTCACCTGTATAACCCGTTCCACCTATCAGTATTATTTTATCTGTGAAATTCAGGATCGCGAAATTAGCCTGGCGCGTACCATCGATAGCCGGATCGGCCAGAAATGTTGGTGCAGCTATAATTGTCCACTCCGGATTTTCAATCACCTCTCCTTCTGCTGGCCTGAGGAATAAATTATTAGCAAATAGATTTTGATAAGCGGTTTCAGTGATTACCCTGAGGCTCATTTTGTAAGCTTCATCCGCACAAGCATAAGCATCCCTCACATAAAACTTGTCTTTGTTAAGATGCGCACAAACTTTATGTAGTAAAGACTCGAAATTTGACTGACTAAACTGGATGTTAATATCGCCCCACCAAACTGAATCCCTCGTTATATCATCCAGCACTATAAACCTGTCCTTTGGCGAACGACCAGTAAATTTACCAGTATCAATTGCCAAAGCACCTGAAGAGGAGAGTGTACCCTCTCCGTTATTGATTGCTTGTTCTACCAGTTCCGGTACGCTTAACTGATAGTATGCATTATCATTACCCAAATTCAACCGGGATAAGTCTGGTTCAGGCATTAAAACTTTGCTCATAAAATGATTATTTGTTTAGGCAAAGCTAAGGAGATATTTATTGAAAAATTATCATTTCAAAGGAAATATTTCACTTATTGTGGCATATACACTATAGAATAATCATTTGAATATCAAAGATTTAGCAAGGGTATTATCCGCCAGATTTTTTCACTTTATAGCCTTCTTTTTGAAGCATCAAAACCACCTTATCTCTGAAGTCTCCCTGCACCATAACCTCTCCATCTTTAGCACTTCCTCCTACCCCGCATTTGGTCTTCAGCATTTTTGATAATTTCTCTAATTCCTCTGCATTTCCCCGAAACCCGGTCACCAGTGTAACTGCTTTACCACCCCTGTTTTTCCGGTCCAGCATTACCCGTAAATCTTGCTGATTGTTGGCAATTACCTCCTGCGGTGTCTCGTTCTCAGTTTCATAGCTAAAAGAAGGATCAGTAGAATACATGATCCCACCAAGATCGCTCAATGATTTTTTATTAGGTTTCATAATAATAATATTAAATGATAACTCCCATTGCCGCTGGTACAATTACATTTAAAGAGAGCGGCGAAATCGTTACTTCAATCTCTCTTCCCATAAAATAAGGTTCCCCATCAATGTGAATAGCAGCATCATCCACCCTGGTAATCTGTATCTCTTTTCCCTGGATAATTTCTACCAGATCAGATTTGTCTGTACTCGCATTCAGCATATGATAAGCTAGTAGTGGTATTTTATAAAGTGGAAAAGACTTAATGATACAAACATCCAGCAAACCATCCGTTACAGAAGCATGCGGTGAAACATGTGCATTATTTCCATACTGAGAAGAATTGGCCACACTGACCACAAAAGCCGTCCTGGTATACCCTACCCCATCCACCCGGATATGATAGGTTTCAGGTTTATAATTAATCATTTCTTTGAGCCCCAGCTTGAAATACCCTGTTAAGCCTCTTTTCTTATTGCCAACAAATACAGAGCTGATATGTGCATCAAATCCCATCCCGGCCATATTGAAGAAAAACTTATCATTAAATGTACCCGTATCAATTTTCGTTACGATCAGCTCATTTAATACCTGGATCGCTTTGGCTGTATTCATTGGTATTTTTAAAAACCTGGCCAAACCATTTCCCGATCCAAAAGGGATGATACCCAGGATCTTCTGCTGCTGCATTACTTTCGCTGCAATTTCATTGATTGTTCCATCCCCACCAACGGCAACAATGATATCAAAGTTCTTATTTGCAGCCTCTTCTGCTATCTCCGCAGCATGTCCTACATACTCCGTAAAGCTAAAATTAGGGTTAAATTTGGACCTGTCCAGATTTGCATCAATGATAGCTGGTATCTTTAATTTATCCTTACCCCCGGATATAGGATTAATAATAAATAGAATGTTCGACTTTGCCAAAGGGATATGATTTAATTATGGCACAAAATAATTGATATTTTTTGACTATTTTGAATATATATAGTAATTTTGCAATATAAAGGTGGACTGATTTGCGATGTTATGTTAGCATGACGGGATTGCAACCACGTAAAAAAAAGTGCTAACCATTCATACACTTCATTTTACTGCCTGTTTTTACGGGGTCATTTCCATTTTAAAGAATTGTTGATTATATACCTAATTATTTAAAATGTCATATTTATTTACATCAGAATCTGTTTCTGAAGGCCATCCTGATAAAGTAGCAGATCAAATTTCGGATGCACTAATTGATAATTTTTTAGCATTTGATCCTGAATCAAAAGTTGCTTGTGAGACTTTAGTAACTACCGGACAAGTTTTTCTTGCCGGAGAAGTTAAATCAAAAGCATATCTTGATGTGCAGAAGATCGCAAGAGAAGTAATCAGTAAAATTGGTTACACTAAAGGTGAATATATGTTTGACAGTAACTCTTGCAGCGTACTATCTGCTATTCATGAGCAATCTCCTGACATTAACCAGGGTGTAGACAAAGAAGATAAAACTACTCAGGGAGCTGGTGACCAGGGAATGATGTTTGGTTATGCAACCAGAGAGACTGAAAACTTCATGCCTCTTGCACTTGACCTTGCACACAAAATCCTGATTGAATTAGCTGCAATCCGTCGTGAAAACACGGAAATCACTTATTTGCGTCCGGATGCAAAATCTCAGGTTACTTTAGAGTACAACGATAACAATGAGCCTGTAAGAATCGATTCTATCGTGGTGTCTACACAACATGATGATTTCGATGAAGAGCAGACCATGCTTAAAAAGATAAAAGAAGACATTATCAATATCCTGATTCCACGTGTATCAAGTCAATATCCTCAGTTCAGCAAATTGTTCAACAAGGATATTAAATATCACATTAACCCAACTGGTAAATTTGTGATTGGCGGCCCTCATGGAGATACTGGTTTGACCGGTAGAAAGATCATTGTAGATACTTACGGTGGTAAAGGTGCTCACGGTGGTGGTGCATTCTCAGGAAAAGATCCATCTAAAGTTGACCGCTCGGCAGCTTATGCAACCAGACACATCGCTAAAAACTTAGTCGCGGCTGGTGTTGCTGATGAAATCCTGGTACAGGTATCTTATGCAATTGGTGTTGCTCAGCCTATGGGTATTTACGTAAACACTTACGGAACAGCTAAAGTTAAAGCAGCAGACGGTAAATTGCTTACTGATGGTGAAATAGCGAAAGAAGTTGAAAAAATCTTCGATATGACTCCTTACGGTATTGAAACCCGTTTGAAGTTAAGAAACCCTATTTATTCAGAAACTGCAGCTTATGGACACTTTGGTAAAAACAATGAAGTCATTACCAAAATCTTTAAAGCATCTAATGGTACTGAAAAAGAAGTTACAGTAGAATTGTTCACCTGGGAAAAATTAGACTTTGTAGACGCAGTTAAAAAAGCGTTCTCTCTATAATCCGGTCAGTAAAATCTTTAGAAAAAAGAGCGATGTCTTCACAGGCATTGCTCTTTTGCGTTTAAGTCCTGGTCAGGTTCTTATTAACTTGCCTATGAATCCATAGATACTTCTATCTAGCTAATAATACCTCATACCAGAAGTTGAACAAGCCAGAAAAAGGATAGGAAATCAGCGGTTTTAATCCAGGTTTTATCGGTAAAGCCAGAATAAATCGTATTATTAATTAAAATATGAGATTATGATACGAAAGATTATATTTATCCTCTTTATCGGGCTTCAGCTGGGAAGGGTTTCCGCCCAGACTAAAACACCAGATGCGCTCTACGGTCAGCTATTTATTGATGTACAAATGCAGAATGTGCTGAAAGATGGGAAAACATTTGTGGATTGTATACCGAAAAGAGATCCTGCGCGTATTCTTGAAGATTACATGAAATTAAAAGCTGCTAAAACTAAATTCAGCACCAAAGCTTTTGTGAATGACAACTTTATTCTACCAGATACCAATACCACGGTTGTTATTCAAGCAAATCAACCAGTAACTGAGCACATTAACCAACTTTGGGAAGCACTGCGCCGTAAACCTGCAGAAAAAATTGCCAACAGCTCCCTGCTCGACCTTCCTTCCCCATATATCGTTCCTGGCGGACGATTCAGAGAAGTTTATTATTGGGACAGCTATTTCACGATGTTAGGACTGCAGGTATCCGGAGAAAATGAGACCATAGAAAATATGATCAAAAATTTCGCTTACCTGATTGAACAGAACGGCCATATCCCAAATGGAAACAGAAATTATTACCTCAGCAGATCGCAGCCCCCTTTTTTCTCGCTGATGATTGGGCTTCTTGCTCAAATCAAAGGAAATAAAGCCTATTCTACCTACTTACCGGCACTGGAAAAAGAATATGCGTACTGGATGGATCAGTCTGCAGCGACTAAACATGTGGTAATTATGCCCGACGGGAGTAAACTGAACCGCTATTATGATCAGTTAAACACGCCCAGACAAGAATCTTATAAAGAAGATGTGCTGATCGGTAAACAAGCGGAAGCAAAAAACCCGGAAGTATACCGCGATATCAGGTCGGCAGCAGAAAGTGGCTGGGATTTCAGCAGCAGATGGCTGGCAGATGGCATGCAGTTAAAGACAATTCAAACGACACAAATCGTTCCTGTGGATCTGAATTGTTTATTGTATAATCTGGAATTAACGCTGCAAAAATGTTATGCACTTCAGCACAATGTGGCTAAAGAAAAGGAATATCAGGCGCTGGCCTTAAAAAGAAAAGCGAGTATTCAGAAATATTTCTGGTCACCAAAATATTCCTGGTTCACAGATTATAACCTTAAAACCAAAAAACAATCCTCCATATTGAGTTTGGCAGGGATGTTCCCTTTGTCTTTTAACCTGGTTGATCAAAAACAGGCCAAACTGGTTAAGAATATTTTACAACAAAAATTCCTTAAAGCTGGTGGACTGGTTTCTACACCGCTAAATACGCACCAACAATGGGATGCACCTAACGGATGGGCTCCTTTACAGTGGATGGCGATCACAGGATTGGGGAATTATGGCTTCCATACTTTAGAGAAACAGATCTCTGTCCGCTGGATTAATTTAAATACCAGCGTTTATCAGCGCACAGGAAAGTTAATGGAGAAATACAATGTCGTAGACTTGCAATTAAAGGCAGGAGGTGGCGAATATACCTCTCAAGATGGATTTGGCTGGACTAACGGTGTGTTAATTTCCCTGATGAAAAAATACGGCTACATGAAATAAAAAAGAAAACCATTTATTGAAGGCTTTGTTTAATAAGCAAACAATCTTTATTATGGAACAACCAGCGGAAATGAACACACTTAGCCAGATTTTAGAAAAATTAAGGCAAAAAGGGTTAGATAACGAAATAAAGATGACCGACCATGGCAAAATGCAGGGTGTTGGTCTGCACAAAATCTATTTACCGGAAGATCTGACTATCATAAAAACATATCGTTTTGAAGGTGACTCAGATCCGGCAGATAATTCTGTGCTTTATTTGTTAGAAGACAAAGATGGCCAGATTGGCTACATTATGGATGCCTATGGCATGTACAGCTCTCAAGAAGGAACGGGTTTTGATGATTTTCTCAAAAAGATCCCTACTGCTGACAGAGACCTGCAAGAATTATTTAAATAGCCAGATGCATAAAGGAAAACAGGCGCTGTTTTCCTTTATGCATTCAGCATTTTTCCTTCCCGAATTCCACTTTAAAAATTAGCTGTGCTAATTAATTTCCCATCCATTGCGTACGATTCATTTTAGAATGAAGTATAACCTTTTCTGGTTAGCTAATTTTGATGAAGTCAACAAAAAGCAAGCATGGATACCGGAATTATTTTAGATTGGAATACAATTGAACCCTATACATTTTACACTCAAAGAAGAGCAACGCACCCGCTCTATTACGCCAAAGCGCAACAAAGCTGGTTAATTTACGCTTATCCGCAAGCTAAAGAAGTCTTGCTGCACCAGGATGCCCTTATCCCCGAACTTAACACCAGTCAGACTGGCCTGAATAAAAATGCAGTCCAGTTAATTCAACAGTTAGCAAGGCTGAACAATTTTGAACAACACCAGCAATCAAGAGCAGCAGCATTGCAGATTTATAATCAAATGCAGCCTGTTGCTACCCAGGATTTACTTGATCTTTTATTGAAACCAGTGATAACAGGGATACCTGTAGATTGGGTTGAAGTTGTTTGTAAAAGGCTACCAGCACTCTATATCTTAAAAAGCCTGAACGTTGAGGCAAAAGATTGTACGTTTTTAATTGATCATCTTCCTGTACTGGTCAAAATCATGTCCCCGCAGCAAAATCCAGCAACCATTAAACAGTTAAATGAGTTGATCAACCTTATATTTCCTTTATTGGAAAAATATCTGCCGGACGGTGCATTTGCCCCAAATTATATAGCCGCTGAAGAATGGGAAACATTGCTGGTCTCTAATCTCATTGGGCTTTTGATTCAAAGCTATGACGCAGGAAGAGGATTACTCACTAACACACTGTTGCAGCTCTCAAATCAACAACTCTCCCTATCGGAGGCAGAAAACTATTTTGAACAAGCCGTTGTAGAAACTTTACGTTTTGATCCGCCAATACACCTAACCCGGAGAGTTGCCGGGAAAGATCTTTTGATAAATGATCAGTTGATAAAAAAAGGAGAAATGATTATCATTTTATTAGCAGCAGCCAATCTTGATCCTCAAATATTTGAATCTCCCTTAACATATAACCCATCAAGAGGCAATAATAAGGCACACCTGACTTTTGGCGCAGGTCATCATCAGTGCCTGGCTAAGCATTTAACCATGAGGTTAACAGCAGAAACCTTTAAAATTTTGTACCACCAAATACAAATATTGCCCCAATCCTTTACTTATGAGCCACTCTTAAATGCCAGATTGGTTAAAAATCTATTTATCATCTTTAAAAATCAAGAAAAATGATCGCAGTAATTTTTGAAGTTATCCCTGCAACGGGTAAAATGGCAGACTACCTGTCCATCGCTGCAAAACTTAATCCTGAACTTTCTACTATACCGGGCTTTATATCTATTGAAAGGTTTCAGAGCCTGGTACATCCGGATAAGATACTGTCCTTGTCTTTTTGGGAAAATGAAAAAGCGATTCTGGAATGGAGAAATATAGAAATGCACCGGGATGCACAAGCACAGGGCCGGGAGACCGTTTTTAATGATTATCATTTAAGAATAGCAACCGTGGTTAGAGATTACGGAATGTTCGACCGTAAGGAAGCTCCTGCGGATAGTAAAATAGCACATGGATAATCGCTTCAAATTACCTACATTATTTATTCCATGCCCACTAGCTTACCATATTAAATCAGCATCGACAAAGAGAAAAACAAAGATCATAATAGAAAAATAATTTAAATAAACAGAATAATATTAAGCAATAAAGATTATATTGTATAATTAAAAATGCACTTCAATCTAGATTCTATTTAATTATAGAATTTCGTCTGTTTTTATTAATACAAAATTAATTATGAAATATGAGCTTGCGAAAGAAAAGCTAAAACAAATTGCTAAAGAATTAAAAGATGAAAAGTACCTCAATAGCCCTAACCTGGGAGTATTAAATGGAATCTCAGGAATCGCCCTATTTCTCTTTCATTATTATAAATATTCAGGAGATGAGTATTATTCAGACCTCGGAAAAAAATATATAGTAGAAATTATTGACAGAATCAACAATGGATATTCCTTTCCAACCTATTGCAGTGGAATTGCAGGTGCTGCCTGGACAATTGAATATCTAAATGAATACAATTTTATACAATTTAGTTCAGATGAAAATTTCAATGAGATTGATGAATTTTTAGCAGAAAACATGAACAGTTGTATGAAGAAGGGTCAATTTGATTTTTTACATTGCTCCATTGGGTATGGATATTACTTCTTAAAAAGATATAATTTAACAAACTCAAAAAGACTAAAACAGAAATACCTAAACTATATTCATGACTTGATTGATGGTCTTTCTGCTTTTTCTTTTAAAAGCCAAAATGGTATTTATTGGATAAATACGTTTGAGGGATTTCCCAAAAACTCAGTAGATACAGGATTTGCCCATGGCATGTCAGGTATAATTAGTTTCCTAACCAACGTTTTGTCATATAATATAAAAAGTCCAAAAGCCCTAAAAATGCTAGATCTGGCAACTAATTTCCTTTTAACTGCTAGGAACGATCAGTTGGATTCTGCATATCCCAAAAATATTTATATTAATTTAATCGATCCGCATTTAGCCGAGGCAAGCAGAATGGCGTGGTGTTATGGTGATTTAGGAATTGCCAGTGCCTTCATGAATGCCAGTAGATTTATCAAAGGACAAGACTTACTAAAAGAAAGTGAAAGAATCATGATAAAGTGCTGTTCAAGAAGATCTCTCCTGGAAACAGGAGTAGTAGATAGTGGATTATGTCACGGATCATTAGGCATTGCTGTTATTTACAAGAGCTTTTATGATATAACTTCAAATAAAAATTTTAGCCAAGCCTCCAATTATTGGTTAAATGATGGTCTAATGAAAGGAAGTTTCCCAGACGGATTGGGTGGATTTAAAAAATATGATTACAATAAATACATCAACGAGGTCAATCTTTTAGACGGTATAGCAGGAATAGGTCTGGGTATAATATCACTGATATCTGACACCGAATTAAACTGGAAACAATCTATGATGATATAATTCTCAACGTCCCAGTTAAGATGGTAATAATAGAGACATTAATTTAAAATATAGCATTACTAATGAAGAATCCTTATCACTATTTCGATAAATATTTCTTAAGATTCCCGGTTTATTCCATTGACGGCATTAAGGAGATAATACATGAAGATAATATGTTTAACTTTTTTTGTTTAAATAAATATTTCCAAATGGCCATTTTAATTTCCTCACCTGATCTATATCTTCAGCTTAAAGCTATAGAAATTAAAAATCATGTTGAAATTAATACCAAAGACAAAGTGAGGTTTAATAGTACTTTGATGAAATATCTATCCCGAATGAGCACAAGAAGTACACCTTTTGGTCTTTTTTCTGGGATTTCTGTTGGCGAATTAGGAAAAGAATCCAAGATCGTTATTGATTCAAGTAAAATCACTTTAAATTATCAATATGATAATACCTTTTTATACGAATTAGTAACTGCGTTATATAGATTAGAACCTGATAAATTTTCAGACATGAATATTTATTCAAATAATATGTTATTTGGACATGACAAAAGATATAAATTCATCGAATTCTTTGATAACTTTCCTAAAGGAGAAAGAACATTTAAAGAGGTAATAACTAGTAATAATACTTATTTAACAAGAATTCTAAAACTGACTAAAACAGGTTGTACTTTAGGGATATTGCTTGATGATTTAATTTCACAAGGATATTCCAAGAGTGACGCATTGGCATATTTAGATACATTAATAATTAATAAGCTTCTTCTAACGGAGATACAACCCACATTAAGGGAAGATTATTTTACAAAAATTGTGTCACTTTCCAACAAACTAATTGACAACATTTTATTGCGTGACATTGTAAATAAATATACTCAAATTCTGAAAGATATAAATAGTGATGGATTAGATATACAAAAATTTAATGAAATCATAGATATCAAAAAAAATTCAGTTGATGGTCTGATTAATTTTTCTCCGATAAAATCAACAGTAGTAATGAAGGATGGCATAAATACTTTAGATAAAACCACATTTTTAAAAATCAAAAGTTTGTTACCATTTTTCAACAAGATAACAACAGCTATAAACAACCCTGAATTAGAGCAATTTACACAGTCTTTCTACAAAAAATATGAGTTTAGAGAAGTAAATATTGTCACATTGATGGATAACGATATAGGTTTAGGTTATCCAATTAACCACCATCAAATATCATCTAATCCACTCATTGAAAATTTAAACATAAAACAAAAACAACGAAAAAGCGATATCATCCGATGGAATACAGTGACCTCTATTCTACATGAAAGAATTCTTTCAGCTTATACCCATAACAAAACGGTAATCGAGCTCTATGATTCTGACTTTGAAGATTTAAAGGAGAACTGGGATGATATCCCAAATACTATTTATGCGAATATAAAAATCCTGCAAACTTCAGATGGAAAAAAAATTGTCATTAATGGGTTTGGGGGGCCTTCAGCTGTAAATCTACTTACGAGATTCACTTATCAGGATAAAACGACCAAATATTTAGTAAGCGACATCGTTAAAAAAGAGAATGAGAATGCAGATAGAAAGGGCTACATTAATGCAGAAATCATTCATGCTCCTAATATTCATTTAACAAATGTTTTTGAACAAAAGCATATTTTCGATCATTTCATCCCTATACTTTCAGCCCCACTATCAACTGTAGCCAATCCTATACCGATTGAGGATATTATGGTAAGATTAACAAACGATATGAAGATAGAATTAAGATCTAAAAAACTTAATAAGATTATTAAACCATTTTTACCTAATGCCCACAACAGTCTAAAATCAAACATACCTGTATATAGATTTCTTACAGACCTCCAATTATATGGGAAAAGAAATTATTTAGGATTTTATTTGGATGATCTGCAAAAAATGTTTTCTCACATCCCCAGAATTGAATATAAAAATTGTATCGTTCTTGAGGCACGCTGGTTTATTAAGTTCAATGAGCCTACACTTAAGGGTATTAATCAAGAAGACACCAATGCTTTAGTAAATTCGATAAACAACTTTAGAAATAAATTTAAACTGCCTGAGCTAGTATTGCTATGTGAAGGAGATAATGAACTTCTTATTGATTTTGAGAATCAGTTATCTGTGAAGATTTTTCTAAATAAGCTACTTAAGAGTAACACAATATTACTAAAGGAATTTTTGTTCAAAGAAGAAAGCTTAGTTAAAAATGTTACAAATCAGAACCATTGTCACGAATTAATAATTTCATTCTATAAAAATGCATAATCAGGTGTCTAGGAAATATATTGTTGGTTCGGAATGGCTATGTTATAAAATTTACTTAAGTGAAAGCACAGCTGATAATCTTCTTGCTAATTCAATTTACAAAACCCTTAAGAAATTAATAAAAGATAACGAGATCGATTCATTTTTTTTTATAAGATATAATGATCCTGAATTTCATATTAGGTTAAGAATAAAGCTCAAAAATGTTGAAAAATTAGGTTTTATTATCAGTGTATTTCATAATCTTTTTAATAAGTACGTCTTGGATGAGCGTATTAATTCTATTCAAATTGATACTTACCAGCGAGAGATAGAAAGATACGGTGATTTTACAATGGAGTTATCTGAGCAGTTTTTTTTCTATGATAGCCTCAACGTTCTACAAATTCTAAGTTCAATTGACCTCAGTACAAATAGCGATTCCAGATGGTTACACGCAGCATTATTAATAAATCATTACTTGGATCTATTTGATTTTGATCTATATGAAAGAATAGATTTCTTAAAAAATCTAAAGTCAAACTTTAACAATGAATATTATATCAGTTCTAAGGACAGTAAGGAAATAGCAAACAGGTACAAAAATAAGCGAAAATTGCTGGCCGATCTATTAAATTCAGATGATGCACATTACAATAAACTATTTACTTTACATCAACGTGATTCATCAAGTCAATCTTTTGTGATTAAATCGTTGATATCTAATTTTGCCCACAATTCACCCTTTATCCCAGCCAACAGACTTATTACAAGTTTTTTTCATATGTCATTAAATCGAATTTTCATTAAAGATAATAGCGTGTCAGAATATATATTATATGATTTCATGCATAGGTATTTTTTAGAAGAATCTTATAAAGAAAAATAATAAATACTCCTTTTTATACTAAAGGCAATTAACATGATTAATTAAGAATTATAATAGCGTGTATTCATAAAAATAAATAAATTTATGTATAAAATCAGAAACTAATAAACTAAATTACATAAAACTTAAATTAACAAAATTAACCAATTATCATTTGTAAAATTAAAATCATGAAAAAACAAAAGATTGAAAAACAACTAATATTCGATAAACAGATTATTGGTGACCTGAGTGCTATAAAAGGAGGAAGTGCCCCCGTAACTATGGACGTCAGTACTTATCAGTGTCAAACTGCAGGCGCAAAATGTGGAACCGCAGATCCACTACCAAATCCTAATACGTGTAGTTGTGGTACTCCTGGAGATTATAATGATACGTTAAGAAGTTGCGGTACTTTACCAGGAATTAGAGTTTGTTAATTTTCAATGCCAGAATAGTCTATCGAACCTGACTACTCTGGCATTATTATACGACTGAATGAAAGCTACAATCTTATAGTCTAACCAAGCTAAATGTCAAACATTTGCCTTAATTTTTCAGTCCCAAATCCGGGCCATTTCAGGTGTTTCGTGATTAAAATCAATACTCTCAGCTTAGGAAAATATTCCTTCGAAGACCATGTTCAAATCAATTCAGGCAAAATTTCTAACAAAAGCTATCTTTGGCATTGCTCTACTTTCAAGTATCAATTTCGCAATTGCTCAGGCCAGCAACTCCACTATAAAATTGGAACCAACAGTTGGAATCCTGATTCATTAGGCAACCATCGTGCAGTTATAACTATAAGTACCGCCAGTGCAGTGGCAAAAACAGTTATTGAATGGCGAAGAAAAGATGATTGCCCTGGCAAGCTAGGCTAAGGAAGCTCCTGCAGATTGTAAAAAGCACATGGATAGTTAATAATCGGTCTAATCAAGTTATCTAGGAAAGCTTTGGGGATTGATCCAAAAAAAGCAAAGCTCAGCGCACCTGCTATCAGGAATTTTCAACTGGCAAGTACTTTCGCTGTGAATGAAGAAATTCCAGTTAAAAAAAGAAGAGGGTCTATTGTTGACTTTGGAGTGATTTTCAGCGTTCAATTTTCAATTTTGAAATGACCTGTCAAATAATTTTATCCACGTCTTTAGCAAAAGAAAACACAACATGCTGACTGATAGATATTTGAATAAATATTTGAGCTAAAAATAATTGAATTATTTTTAGCTTATGTCACCACTTAGAGAATTAATGTGATCTAACTTTGTGATGTGTGAATCTTTGAGAAGATTAGAAATCGTTCTTACCAACATTAATGAGTATACCTCATGGCTTTAGGTGTGTTTAGCCATGAGGTATCTTTTAATTTGCTTTTTTCTTTTTACTTCCAAAACACAGCTCTACTATTTTTCTTACTGCCTTAGTAATCTCTTTTCTTCCTGCCTCGGTATTCAGGTCAAGTCCGCATAAGGTACTTGCATTCTTTTTAGTATGTAACACAGAGTAATAAATTCCGCATATAATAATTGCTGAAACAGCTCTGAAATTGATATCTGAGTCTTTAAAATAAGGATCCGTTAACTTTAAAAGTTCTTCTCCCATGGCTTCGCGCTTTCTGCTCAGCTCATTTAAAATATTACTTTTTTCCGAGATCTCCCAGAGGATAATCCGCTGCATTTCATCTTCATTAAAAAAGAAATCAAACTGATTTTCGAAGATGCTGGACGAAAACTCAATCATGGTTTGTTTTTTATTAGAAGCTACTGCTGCATCACTCACTTTTTTAGAAAAAGTGACCCAATAATCTCTTTCGATGAGATAAGTTTCAATTAAAGCATCTACTGTACCAAAGTAGCGGTAGATCAATTTTTTACTGACACCTGCGCTTTTGGCAATTGCATTTACGCCCAGCCCTGTATATCCAGTGGACCGGATAATTTCACCTACTGCATCAATAAGCTTTCGCTCAGTTAGTTTCCTGTTTTTCGGCTCCGTTTTATTCAAAACATTTTTATCCAGCATAATCTCTTTCGTAGGAATTTACCCAAAAATAGAGTTTTATGTAATCTTTTAAACTTATTTTTTAGTTGATTTAATTAGCAGACAGAGGAGAATACACGAAAGATTGTCAAGAACTCCAGAAAGGTTCAGCAAAAGACCTGATATATCTTATAAAAATAAGTTACGTAAAGCATAACTTTCACGTTCTTTGGAGCGTATCAGGTAACTGAGTATCCAGTTTAACATTAATGCAATAAGAGAAATAACTATCAGCAAGAACCCATTGCCATAACTGGCAAAGAGACATGCGATTAAAATCATCAATAGATTAACACCAATTAAAAGTGTGGTAGTCTGCATATGGGTAAAACCTAATTTTAATATCCGGTGATGAATATGATTCCGATCAGCCAAAAAAGGTGATTTTCCTTTTAAAATTCTTAAAATAAACACGCGCAATGAATCTGAAACAGGAATAATCAGAATAGCCAGTGCTATAGCCGGAGCAGGGAAAACATCAGGATTGTGATCTGGTGTAAACTTATTTAATTCTAAAAATTTGATAGCCATAACGGCCGATATCAATCCGATTATCAATGCTCCGGTATCCCCCATAAAGATTTTTGCCGGAGTAATGTTAAATTGTATAAATCCTATAATAGCACCAGTCATTGCTAACGAAATGGCAGCTAATTCATATTTGCCCATATATATAAATAAGGCTGAAAAAACACTATTCACAATAATGCCTGTCATCGCTGACAGCCCATCAATTCCGTCAATCAAATTGAAGGAATTAATAATGAATATGATAGTCAGCAGAGACAATACAACACTTGCAGGATAGGAGATATCGTAGAGGCCGAATACCCCATGTAAGCTACTGATCCTGGTATTTCCTGGAATAACCAAAATCAGCGATGTAATTAACTGAATGATGAGTTTTGTACGCGGATTAACTCCAAGAAGGTCATCCTTAATCCCCATAATAGACAATATCATACAGGAAGCAAGCAAATAATTGATCGGGGTTATTTTATCCGTTAAATCAAAGAACAGTAAAGTAACAGTAAAACCAGTGTATATCCCTACTCCGCCTAAGCGCGGAATAGCACCCAGATGCTGCTTTCTGAAATAGCTGAAGTTATCGTATAAATTATGAGTTTTAGCAACAAAAATAATAGAAGGAATAATAGCCAGAGTAATTAAAATAGAAGATACAAATACCAGAATGCAACAAATTAAAGGATGGTTGTTTAAATAAATTGGCAAATCAAATGTTTCCATAAAAAATATTTTTATATTAAATGAACTGTAGTATTTTTCGTATCGGCTTGAAAATCACCCCTAAAAGCGGAATCGGTAGTTGACAACTTTTCATCGCTTTAAAATCACCCGCCCAGGCGCTAATTCTGTTTCTAAAATTCCTGTTGCTCACTCCTCCAATAGTCATATTTACGATTACTTCGTCGAGAAAAAACACATTTACGGCTTTTAAATACATAAAACGAAGCATAAGTTCATAATCAGCAGCAGTTCCATAACTGAGATCATACAAACCGTATTTATCAAAAAAGTCCTTCTTTACATAAAATGTTGGGTGAGGAGGCATCCATCCCCAGTTAAATTTAGTAGCCTTATATTTTCCAGATCGCCACTTACGAACTACTGTTCCATGCTTATTTACATAATTAAGGTTCGCATATAACATTTCTCTATGATCAGTATTAAATGCTTGCGCTATCTTTTCTAATACATCATTATTAGCAAAATAATCATCTGCATTGAGGGTACCAATGATATCACCGGTTGCCAGATTAATACCCTTATTCATTGCATCGTAGATCCCATTGTCATGTTCAGAATTGAAAACATGAATATATTTTTGGTTATTCTGAATAATTTTCAATGTACCGTCCGTTGAACTACCATCAATGATAATATATTCTAAATTGCCATAAGTCTGATTGGTTACAGATTCAATACAGCGTTGCAATGTTTCCACTGCATTATAGGTGACTGTGATTAAAGAGATCTTTGGTTGGTGCACTATATGAAGTAAATATGCAATGATAAAGTAAACATAATTATAATAATGAGATAGTTAGCAAACAAGACACACTTCAAGAACTTAGAACGACAAGTACAGATGGAAAAATATTAATTTCTGATCAATCAAATGACAGCAATAGTAAGAATGTGTGCCAAATATCTATCACTCAAATTATATTTTAAACTAAATAAGTAGAATATTAATCAACAAAAAAATACAATAACTTTATGGTAAATTAATTTAAAATTTAAAACACTCCTAAACTTAGGATTAATTCAATATTTATTTTTTTGTATCAAAAATATTACAAATCGTGCAAAATGAAATTACCCCTTAATGGTAAATGATTACCTACCTTAGATTCATAAAGTATGATACAAACCATTATAATAAATATTTATGCCTTCAAATAAATACATACTTTATGCATTTATCTTTATTCTTCTTACCAGCTGTTTTTCATGTTCTGTTAAACAGCAACAGGCTCTTTTTGAGAATAGAAGACAGGCTTTCAATAATACCCCAACTATTACTGATACAAGTGCCTATAAGATACAACCGCAGGATCTGCTTCAAATAAAAAACCTGCAGAGCCCTAAATATATTGTTGATGAACCTACTACAACTATATCAGCCGCAAAGGGCGCCAACAGTACAGATGGCCAGACCTTTTTGGTAGAAAGTGATGGGACGGTAGCACTCCCGATCATAGGACGTGTAAAAGTAGAGGGGCTTAACCGTTATGATGCTGCCAAGAAAATTGAAAATATTTATAGTAAAGAAATCAAAAACCCTATTATTGACCTAAAAATAGTAAACCTGAAGGTAACAATCCTGGGCGAAGTTAAAACTCAGGGTAGCTATACGCTGGTAAAAGACCGGACTTCATTAATAGAAATGATTGGAGAGGCAGGTGGGTTAACCGAGCGGGCAAACAGTAAAAACGTGAGAATAATTCGGGGAGGAATAAAAAATCAAGAGGTGATTGATCTGGATTTAAGTAATCTCACTACGCTCTCCGATCCCAGGATCATCCTCAAAAACGAGGACATTATTTACGTCACACAAAATAAACAAGCTGTACGCACTACAAAAGTGACAGGCTTCTCTTCTATATTGCAACCAATTATCTTGTTATTAAATACTGCACTGATCATTTATACGATAACGCGATAATGCAAGAAGTAAAAACGGCCCAAACATACCTGAATAGCAAGGAAGTTGACTATCTAAAAATAATTAAGATATTGTTTAACAGCTGGTACCTGATAGCGGGCCCAATTATAATCGGTTTAATCACGGCAAATCTCTATTTATGGTATACTCCAAAAACCTATTCCACGAACGGATTACTTAAATTTGAAGAAAAAAAACCAGAACTTTCTGACATCATCGGAACAATGGGCAATTCCGATCGGAATACTGTCAATTTGCAAAGTGAAAGTTTTACCATCCAAAGCCGTAGCCTGCTATTAAAGGCCATTAAAAACCTGGATTACAGAACCAGCTTTTATCTTTCGGGAAGGGTACGTACCTATGATATGTACCCAAAGAAGCCGCTTCAGATCAATTTATTAAAATTTGATAGCCTGAATTTTTACCAGGATCTGATCGCCTTTAAACCAATAAATAAAAATAAATTTGAATTGAGCTGGAAAATCGGAAATAACAAAGTCCAGCAAAATTTCAAATATGGTTATCCGGTAAATATCGGAGCTGTTACCTTTACCATCGGCTATCCGGGATCAGTTAACCCGAATATCTCCTACTTGTTTAAATTCAATATTCCTGAATCTTTTTTAGATCGGGTACGTAGTGGTTTACGGATCAATGAGGCGATTAAAAATTCAGATCTTCTGACGCTACAGCAAACTGATGCTAATCCTCAGTTCGCAATGGATATCATCAATGCGATCATGAAGGAATACCTGAATTTTGACCGTAACCAGAAAACACAATCTGCGACACAGTTGATCGACTTTATTACCGATCAGTTAAAATACCTTTCCACTGAGCTGAAAGGATCAGAACGGTCATTGGAAAAATACAAGGAGAATACAAAGATCATGGACGTGAGTTCATCTGCAGGAATTGCATTCAGCAAAGTCAGTGATCTGGAGTCGCAGCGTTCCTTGCTGAAAATGCAACTCATTGTTATTGATCAACTGAAAGAACAAATAGCTGCAGAAAAAAATGCAGTAAACCTTAATCTTAACCTGGAGGGAAGTATTGATCCCTTACTAGGCGTTCTTGTAGGCAATTTCAATACTTTAATAAACGATAAAAATGCCCTGTTAAAAGTCTACCACAGTACGTCGCAACCTGTAGAGGAGATTAACAGACAAATTTCGCAGGTCAAAAAATCTGCAATGCGCAATATTAGTGCTTCAAATCAGCGCATTCAGAAAAGTATTGGTTACTTGAACGATCAATTAGCAAAAGTAAACCAGCAGGTAGCTTTGCTTCCAACAGCAGAAAAAGATTTGATTGGCTTAAACCGTAATTTCGAGATTAATGAAAAGGTATATTCTTTTTTATCCGAAAAAAGCCTTGAGGCACAAGTTAACCGCGCTGCTATCTTACCAGGAGCAATCATTGTTGAAAAGGCACAGCTGAATACAGTTCCTATTGCCCCTAATACCGATGAGATTTACCGTACCGCTGTTATATTGGGCTTCTTAGCCGGCATTGGGATTATTATAGTGATCAGAATATCCAATCCTTACATTTATGACAGGGAGATCATTGAAAGGACAACTTCGATACCAATTTTAGGTGCCCTCAGAAAGTTCCCGGAAAAAATTGATGAAAACAATAGTCAGATACTTTCCTTAAGTAAACCACGGTCTATCTTTGCAGAATCCGTTCGCATTATACGTACGAACCTCAATTTTCTCGCCTCAGGAAAGAAAAGTAAGGTCATTTGTATTACCTCGGAAAGCGCAGGAGAAGGAAAATCTTTTGTAATTATTAACCTGGCAAGCAGTTTCGCCTTGATCAACAAAAAAATATTACTTATTGGTGCCGACCTTCGCAGACCGAAACTGCATAAAACCTTTGGTAAGCCTAACGCCATGGGCTTAAGCAATTACCTTGTCAACAAATGTGGCATAGATGATATCATTCAAGAATCAAACACCAAAAATCTTGATTTTATAAGCTCAGGCCCTATCCCGCCAAATCCTTCAGAATTATTGCATCTTGAACGGATGGCCGAACTAATTGGCCAGTTGAGAGAAAGATATGATGTGATCTTAATAGATACTGCTCCTGTGGGCCTGGTCTCAGACTCAGTTCCGCTGATCAGTATGAGCGACATCAACCTGTTTGTAATCCGCTACGGAAAATCAAAATACAGTTCAGCTACATTACCTGATAGGCTATCAAAGGAATATAATTTAAATAACCTCGTGATTGTATTAAATGCCTTTGAAAAAAACCTTTTACATGCCGGATTATATAAGTACAGTGGTAGTTTTAGTTCAGATACACAATACGACTATGAAAATTCCGGTTACTATTTAGATGAAGAAGAAAAATTAAAATGGTGGAACATCAAGCATTGGTTTAAATCTTAATTTAATCAGATGGCTGACATTAGAGATAAAGAAAGAAAGCAATGGTATCCAGTTTATACCCACTCAAGGTCGGAAAAGAAAGCATATCAGGAATTACTGAACAAAGATATTGAAGCCTATCTGCCTTTGCGCCGTCAGATGAAACAATGGAGTGACAGGAAAAAATGGGTAGAAGAGCCATTGATTAAATCTTATGTTTTTGTACATATACATCAGCATCAGCAAACTGAGGTATTGATGACCAGCGGAGTTGCACGTTTCCTCTATTTTTCAGGCAAAATTGCATCAATGCCTGACCGGCAAATAGAGGAACTCAAATTAGTACTGGCAAGTGCTTATGAATTTGAAATTACAGAAGATGAACTGCTGCCAGGAGAAAAAATTATTATTAAAGCAGGCTCCCTAAAAGGAATGCATGGAGAAATTATTAAATACCATTCTCAAAAGCAGTTGCTCCTGAGATTAGGCGATATCAAATACAATATCATTGTGCATGTCCCAGCATCCTTGATAGAAAGACTGCAATAAACACCGATTCTTAGGTGCAATTAATGCAATGGTTTATAAATAGTTACGTAAATAAATGTGACTAAAGAGGCGAAGCTGTGCATAATTATGAATAATAAAAGGTAGATGATTCATGTCTAAAAAAATACTTTTTTTAACCCTTGAGACTTTTGGCGGAACTGGCGGAATTCAGAAAATGAACCGGACAATGTCCTATACATTGTCCCAGTTAGGCAAAAAGAACCATTGGGATGTCACCGTGTACGCTTTACATGATGAACAGTCAGATCTCCTGCCCAACTATCTGCCTATGGCTAACTTTAAAGCTTTTAAAAAAAGTAAATTAAATTACCTATGGCATAGTTTAAAAGCCGGAATGAATAGCGATTTAATCATTTTAAGCCATGTTCATCTTTCCTCCATAGGCTGCCTTATCCGACTGCTGAATCCTGCCTGTAAAATATGGTTGATCACTCACGGTGTAGAGGTATGGCGCCCCTTAAAATTTTGGAAAAAAGCAATCTGGGGCATAGCGGATCAAATTATATGTGTAAGTAATTTTACCAAGAGAAAAATAGTGGAGATGCATCCTGTTGACCCTGATCGATGTGTGGTATTAAACCATGCGCTGGATCCTTTTACAAAGCTGCCTGATTTTTTTGTGAAGCCTGCACATTTATTAAAACGTTACGACCTGCTGGCACATGATAAAGTTATACTGAGCTTATCACGCATCACCTCAACAGAGAAATTTAAAGGATACGAGCAAACTATAAAAGCAGTAAGCAGGATTAAAGAAAGCTTTCCAAAGGTGAAGTATATTCTTGCAGGCCCTTATGATGAAAATGAAAAAACACGAATCTTGCAATTAATAAAGGATGAGCAGCTGGAAAGCAATTTTATATTAACAGGTTATCTTGAAGAAACAGCCTTGGCCGACTACTTTTTAATGGCTGATTTATTTGTGATGCCCAGCAAAAAAGAAGGATTCGGAATTGTTTTTATAGAAGCCATGGCATTTGGACTTCCTGTAATCTGCGGTAATGCAGATGGCAGCGTAGATGCTATACGCAACAAAGAAATGGGAACCGCTATTGATCCTGACGATAGTGCGCTCTTAGAACAGACAATCCGTCAGAAATTAGCGCATCCTTTAACAATTGCTGAAAGAAAAAGTATTCAGCAGCAATGCCTAAAATATTTTAATCCACAGGATTATAGCAATGCCTTAGAAAAATTGATAAAAAATGGAGCAACTGCCTGAAGAAAACTGGGACATGGAGATTACCCCAAAGAACAACCTGTTTGATTTAAGGTTGAAGGATGTATGGTATTATCGTGATCTGTTATTACTTTTTGTGAGACGCGATTTTGTATCATTTTATAAACAGACCATCCTGGGGCCGCTATGGTTTTTTATACAACCTATTTTTACCACGATTATCTTCACTTTTATTTTTGGAAATCTGGCGGGTATTTCTACAGACGGACTTCCGCAACCTTTATTCTATATGGCAGGTATTACTGCATGGAATTATTTTGCAGAATGCCTGACTAAGACCAGTACCGTATTTAAGGACAATGCCAATATATTTGGAAAAGTGTATTTTCCACGGCTAATTATGCCTTTGAGCATTGTAGTGTCTAACCTTGTACGTTTTAGTGTACAATTACTGTTATTTATAATCATGATCGTTTATTATCTGATCATTGGTAAACATTTTGGTCCAAATTGGTTTATCCTTTTATTTCCAGTAATTGTATTACTCATGGCCTGCCTGGGTTTAGGGTTAGGCATGATCATCTCTGCAATGACCACTAAATACCGCGATCTGGCATTCTTAGTCACCTTTGGCGTGCAGCTATTGATGTATGCCACAACTGTGATCTATCCATTATCCACTGCAATAGAGAAATATCCAGCATATGCATGGATTATTCAATATAACCCAATGACACCTATTATTGAAACTTTCCGGTACGGATTTTTGGGAAGTGGTAGCTTTAGCTGGGAATCTCTGGCCTATTGTGCAGGTATAACGACATTGATCATGTTATTAGGAATAATTGTTTTTAATAAAGTTGAGAAAAATTTTGTAGATACCATTTGATAAAGCAGGTTGATGAATAATATCGCTATTAAAACAGAAGATCTTTCCAAGGCTTACCAGCTTGGGGAAATAGGTACGGGAACAATTTCGCGCGATCTGGAACGCTGGTGGGCAAAGCTACGTGGTAAAGAGGATCCATTTTTGCTTATCGGCGAAACCAATGACAGAGCTGCGAAAGGGAACAGCAATATAGTTTGGAGCTTAAAAGATATCAGCTTTGATATTAACCAGGGTGATGCGGTTGGCATTATAGGCCGTAATGGCGCAGGGAAAAGTACATTGTTGAAGATATTGAGCAGGGTGACTTCTCCAACGACAGGGTCAATCAAAGTAAAAGGACGTATCGCCAGTTTGCTGGAGGTAGGCACCGGCTTTCATCCGGAGTTAACTGGCAGAGAGAACATCTTTTTAAATGGTGCAATTCTGGGTATGCGCAAAGTAGAAATTAAAAAGCATTTTGATGCTATTGTTGATTTTGCAGGTATAGAAAGGTATATAGATACTCCTGTTAAGAAATATTCATCGGGTATGTATGTTAGATTAGCCTTTGCTGTCGCCGCACATCTGGAATCAGAGATTTTAATTGTGGATGAAGTCCTTGCTGTTGGAGATGCAGAATTTCAGAAAAAGTGCCTTGGAAAAATGGGTGAGATCAGTAAGGGCGAAGGCAGAACGGTCTTATTTGTGAGCCACCAGATGGAAAGTATAAAATCTTTGTGCAATAAAGGATTATTGCTGCATCATGGCGAACTGGTTTTTCAAGGTGAAGTTAATGAGGTTATAACAAAATATTCATCAAAAAATAGCAATGAAATCTCTAAAACTGTTATTTCAGATTTTCAGCTTAACTCAGATATATGTTTATGCCTGTTCCAAATAGATAAAGCTGAAATCACCTCACATGAGGATCTGACTTTTCGTATCATTATCGAAAGCCTTATGGAAAATAGTTTTCAATCTATTGCGCTATTTATTTATGATGAATACGATCAGAAAGCAGGTTTTGTAGATTTACGCAGTGAAGAGATGTTTAAAATAAGTACCTCCGAAAAAAAATTTGAAATTAAAGGTATCTTAAAAAACCTCCCGCTCAAACCAGGGAAATATAAAATAGGTTTACATATTCAATCGAACTTATTGTATAAAGATTTTTTTAGCCTGTTGCAGTTTGAAGTCTTGCAAAAAGAATTAACCAGTAAACTGCTTCCTTATCCATTACCTATAAGAGGATATATGGAAGTAGACTATCATTTTACCGTTATTTAGCCCTACAATTAATGAACTACGAGAAGCTGTACGAAAATAAGAATGAGATATATTACAATCACAGCCGTACAGAAATATTACCATTTATTCCTGCTGGTATAAAGACGGCTTTGGATATAGGTTGCGGGAACGGTTCATTCGGATCCCTTTTAAAAAAAGAATATCAATGTATGGTTTGGGGAATCGAACCGGACAAAAATTCTGCACGTGAAGCAGAAAAAAAAATTGACAAGTGTGTGAATGCAATATTTTCTGGCTCCATGCCAGAATTGGCCGGTAAAAAATTTGATGCCATATTTTTTAATGATGTACTCGAACATCTTGCAGATCCTTCAGAAGCAATTTCTGTTTGCAAAGAGCTACTGACTACAGACGGCCGCATTATTGCTTCTATTCCCAATATCCGCTGGTACCCGGTTATTTTATCACTGCTCAGGTATAAGGATTTCAAATATCAGGAAGCTGGGGTGATGGATAAAACACATCTGCGCTTTTTCACAAAAAAAAGTATGATCAGGCTTTTTGAAGAAAGTGATTATAAAGTTTGTCAGGTTAAGGGAATTAATAAAGACAATAGCTTTTCATTTTTTAATATCCTTAATTTCCTTTTACTGGGTACCCAGGAAGACATGAAATTTCCCCAATTTGTAATTGTTGCCTCCCTTTAGTATGCCTGTTAAAATAGATATCATTATTTTAAGCTACGCGAAGACAGAACTGTTAAAGCAAATCACTTTACAGGGGATTGAAAGCCTTTTTCTATCAGAAGATTCTGAGCATATTCAATTTGAGGCTCTCGTTATTGAATCAAATGCTTCATTGTTTCCTTATCAATATCCCAATACCAAAACTATATATCCTGATGAAAAATTTGGCTTTAATAAATATCTGAATATTGGTATTGCACAAACGGATAATGCTTATGTATGCCTGTGTAATAATGATCTCATTTATCATCAAAATTGGGCAAGTGAAATACTGAGCGCAATGGAGGAAAACCCGAATATAAAATCAGCGAACCCTTATTGCAGCTATTTTCATCCTCAATTAAAAATAGCTGAACCTAAAAAAATAGTAGTTGGTACAACCAGGAATCTCCTGAATGGAATCCTTACTGGATGGTGCATCTTTCTTAAACGGGAAGTCTTTAACTCCATTGGTTTATTAGATGAAAAATTTGAGTTTTGGTATGCAGATAAAGATTTTGGGCGTACACTATTAAAATATAAAATAGACCATGCGCTCATTATACCCGCTAAAGTAGATCATCTAGGCAATCAAACCCATACTGCCATCAATGAAAAAAAGTTATCCCATCTTACGCACGGCCAAAAAATAATCTTCGAAAAAAAATGGGGCAAAGAGCCAGTTGCCTTAGGGTCAAAAGTAAAACAGTTCATAAAAAAGCTTCTTAATGATTGATCAATGCTTTTTTACTGTAGCCACCGGAGATAAATATTTAAGCTTTGCTTTTACATTAGCCAGGTCATATAAGTTTCATCATGCTCATGAAATCCCTTTTTTTATTATCTCTGATGCAGATTTTACCTTACCAAAAGATTTAAGATGGATTGAAAAAAAAATAATAGCCAGGGATTTACTAACCCCCGGAGTAAGCTACAAATTTAATTTCGACCACATTACACCGGCTTACAAATCAATTTTTATCGATGCAGATTCTATTATTTATGGTAATATCTCTCATGTGTTTAACATTCCTAATCCCGCTATACAAGTTATCGGCATGAAAGAGATCAAGGGTAACTGGGCTGAACTGGAACTACCTGAAGTATTGGACTATTTTGCAATTCCATATATCATCCGTTATTGCGGGGCTTTTTACTATATCATTAAAAACCAGTTGACAGCTAACATTTGTGAGACAGCCAGGCAGCTGTCTCTGAGCGATTATAAGTTCCAGCGTCATACAAAAAGTGTAAATGATGAACCTATTCTTTCTATCAGTTTAGCAAAGTCTGGAGCTACTCCTTATGCAGATACTGGTCATATATGGACGGATACGGCACAATTCAGAACCCACAAAAACTTAAATACACTGTATAATAAAGCCATATTTAATAACTCAAAAGACTATAAGTATAAATACTGGCTTCCTGAAGGAGAATATCATCCGCTGATCGTACACTTTGGAGGCAACTGTTACAATAAAAATCCATGGGTATTTGATGCATTACGCTTAAAACTTTTTTATCGCTATCATTTACCAAAAAAAGTAGCCAATCTGGCCGTAGAGGTAATTTTTAAACCCATATATTTCTTTGGAAAAACATTAAAGCAGCTGTTGAAATAAAACCTGCGTCAGCTTACATCTTACAATAATGAAAACAACAATCAGGATAAAATTCCAAAATGGTATAGACCGGTCAATCGCGGAAAATGAAATTCTGACCGATTTGTTGGATGATTTCATATTTGAGGAAACTGATAATCCTGATTTCATCTTATTTGGCCCTTATGGAAATGATATCCCTTTACCAGGCCATTACATCAGAATAGGCTATTTCTGTGAAAATATGACACCTGATATGGAAATATGTGAATGGGCATTTGGTATTCCAAGAGAACAGGAAATATTACATCCGAGATATAAAAGGATACAATGGCACGGACTTGACCCAGAAATACTTATAAAGCCGGACAATTACGATGCAGAGCAGGTATACAATAGTAAATCTCTTTTTTGTAATTTCCTGTATTCACATAAAGTATACTACAGGGAGGAGTTCTTTAAACAGTTATCGAAATACAAAAAAGTTGATGCTCCAGGCCTGTCTATGAACAATATGGCAAGTATTGACAAACAATATAAGGGTAACATTTGGGAACGTAAAAGACAATTTCTGCACCCGTATAAATTTACTATAGCCTTTGAAAATTATATCTACCCCGGTTATCAAACAGAAAAGCTATATGATGCCATGCAAGCCAATAGTGTCCCCATTTACTTTGGTGACCCCTTTATTGGGGATATTTTTAACACAAAAAGTTTTCTTAATGCCCCAGATCACCTGAACGTAGTTTCTAATTCTACCGTCAATTGGCTTGAAAAGAATAGCCAACCCGATTTTATAGATATGAGGCCTCAATTTTACCAAAATTTTAACCACCGTCTCAAAAGAAAGTTAAAAATAGCCGGAAGAAATGCAAAAATGTATTTACAGTTTCAAAAGCTCAATTTCAAACCGATAATTGAAAAAATAATTGAACTCGACCAGGATAAAGAAGCTTATATGCAGCTTTTAAATCAACAGTGGCTCCACCCTGCGCCTGTTAATACATCGGCGAAGGAACGCTGGATTGAAATATTTAAACAGCCCATCTAAAGTGCAGCCTCTTTTAGTTTCTATAATTATCCCTGTATACAATGCCGAAAAGTATTTAGAGGCAACCCTGCGCTCTGCAATTGCTCAAACCTGGGACCATAAAGAAATTATACTGGTTGATGATGGGTCAGCAGATAACTCTTTGATAATAGCAAAATCCTATGAATGTTCTTTTATAAAAGTTTACAATCAACCTAACAGCGGTGCCAGTGCCGCCAGGAATAAGGGATTGTCAGAAGCTAAAGGTGATTTTATACAATTTTTGGATGCTGACGACTTACTGCACCCAGATAAAATAAGCCGCCAGATGGCTTTGATCAGTGCTCAAAAAGATACGCTTGCAATATGTCCGGTTGTTCATTTTAATAATGATCAGGAGCATCAATTGACCATTCTTAGCCCTGATGCGTACGAACTTCAATTTTATATAGCTAGCGATAACCCTTTTGAATTTTTATTGAACCTTTATGGAGTGAATAAAAATGGAGGCTCTATGATCCCGGTTCACTCCTGGCTCACACCAGCTTCCGTAATAGAAAAGGCCGGACTTTGGAATGAAGAACTTTCATTGAACGACGACGGTGAATTTTTCTGCAGGATGGCGGCTAATGCTACTGCAATTCTCAATACCCCGGATACTGTTTGTTATTATAGAAAAATATCCGCAGGTAATTCACTTTCATCACATAGAGATGATAAAGCATTGACCAGCCAGTTCATGTCAATCAAGCTCATCCAAAAACACCTGAAAACCTGCTCAAAGGACCACAGAGTAGCTACGGTCATATCTAGACTGCTGATGGAGTTATTGGTCCAGGTTTATCCACAGCATAAAGACCTTGCCTTAGCAGTAGAGCGTAATGTCAAAGCAGTTGGTGGTAGTCGACACCGACCTGTAATAGGAGGTAAAGTCATAGAATTAATCAAGCATATATTTGGATGGAAGTGTGCCAGGATCTTACAATATTATTATCAGACCCTGAAACCCCAGACGCATTAACCAGGATATATAAATGATTTCCATAATTACCTGTTCTGTTAATGCTGCTTTATTTACCCAAGCAGAAGAGAATATCTCAACAACTATTGGGATACCATTCGAGATTATAAAAATCGATAATTCCAATAATCAGTATGGTATCTGCACAGCCTATAATATAGGTGCCGCAGCGGCTAAATTTCCTTATTTATGTTTTATCCATGAAGATATTATATTCCGGTCTGTTAACTGGGGCAAAGAGCTGATAAGCTTCTTTCAAAATAATAAATAAATCGGTTTGATCGGTGTAGCAGGTTCAAAATATAAATCCCTATCCCCCGGAGGCTGGTTTAACGGTCTGCCATCGCTTGATTGTTTAAACGTGATACAACATGATAAGAATAAAAGTGAAAGACAAAATTCTAATCCTGAAGGTGAAAATTTATATGTTGAAGTTATAACGGTTGATGGGCTATTCTTATTTACAACCACTGAAGTTTGGTCAGAAAATCCTTTCGATGCGCAAACATTTGAAGGATTTCACTGCTATGATCTTGATTTTTCACTTCAAGTACAAAGGAAATATAAAATATATGTGACCTATGCGCTATTGATCGAGCATTTATCAATGGGTTCTTTAAATATAGACTGGATTAAAGCATCTGTTTTGCTAGCTGAAAAATGGAAAAACGTGCTACCCCTGGGTGAGCTCGTTCACACCGAAAAGAGAAAAATAGAATGGCAGCAAAAAAAAATGTTCTTTCAAAAGATGCTGATTTACGGGTCACCCAAAATTGAAGCTGCCCATGTATTGTTTAAATTCGGATATTTTAGATTTTTTTCTTTTACAGGAAATATACAATTGCTGAATGAAATTGGCCGCAGTATTTTCCGAAAGCTATTCGGATAATATTTACATGCTGCAATAAAATAATTTGCCGTTAAACAGTCCATTTAAAATATAGGAACTAAAGCTACCAGCATGATTGCCCTCATTACTTCTACATTACGCCCTACAGATAAAACGCATTCTTTTTTTAAAGAAGAAGAGCGCTATACACAAACATTGGAGACGATTAGAAAATTGTCTGGTAAAGGATTTTCCGAAATTTACATTTTCGATAATTCATCTAAAAAAATAAATGGAGAACAATTGATACAAGATAGTGGCTGCAAGCTTTTTTTTATCCAAAATTGCCAATATACTTTTCGTAATAAAGGCTTGAATGAGGCTCTGCTGATCTTAAATAGTTTAAACCACTTACCCCCAGATCGGCCCATCTTTAAAATAAGCGCCCGTTATTATCCTACTGATCAATTTAACACTGAAAGAATGAATTTAGTTACTACTGATTTTATCGGAAAGGGTTATAGCTTCGATAAACGAGGAGGCTTATTTAGTACACGTGGCTATATTGTCAAAGACAAAGAGCTGCTAGAGAGGATGCTAGTTCTATGTATAGAAGATATGATGAGTTATAGCAAAGGAATCTACGGGTTGAGCAGCCTGATTAACCATCTAAAATCCATATTCGTTTTGCAGACAGGCTCTCCCTTCCAGATATCGATGGAGCATGCTTTTGCCCGCATTTTAAAAACACATTTTAGTTATCAATTACTGGAAAACATAGGTATAGAGGGATATATTGCCGGTGCCGGACAGAAGGAACTTATCACAGAATAAGATGCTGATCAATAACCCTTTAAACTTATTCTATGAAGAGCCCGATCCGGACCGGTGGATCAAATATGACCGATATCCAAGAAAAATCATACGTCGCCTGATCAGAGGTAAACAGCGTCCTGGAGGGGTAATGATGATTGCGGTCAACTTAATGAAAGGGCTTGATAAAATAGGTGTTCCTTATCGTTTTAACGATTATAAGTATATTAAAAATCATCCTGAAGAGATTGCCTGCATTATTGGAAAACCAAATTTATTATTTGGGAAAAACTGGGAAAACCCTGTCATATTTGGCGCCGGTGTATACTCCCATCCTATTGAATGTCCAGACCTGTTCACTAAATATCCAAATGTAAAACGTTTCCTTGTCCCAGGGGAATGGATGCGCAAGATGTGTGAACCTTATTATCTGGATAAAGTAATCGCCTGGCCCACAGGAATAGATACAGATCACTGGCTCACAGTGACTACGCAGCCCAAAGAATTTGATTTTTTAATCTATAATAAAATACAAGGCGATCAGTTACCTGATGCTATTATGGAGACACTCAAAAAACAAAATCTTACTTACCAGTCTATCAATTATGGAACCTATACGCAGCATGAATTGAAACATAAACTTGCAAATTCCCAAGCCGCAATTTTCCTGAGCAAAAGTGAAACACAAGGTTTAGCCTATCAGCAAATTTTAGCTACTGGTACACCTATATTGGCATGGGAAAAAGGAGGATACTGGGAAGATCCAGCTTATTTCCCCCATCAAGTTAAATATCGGCCAGTCAGTGCTGTGCCTTACTGGGATGAGCGTTGCGGTATAAAATTTAATACGATAGCTGATTTCGAAGCGAAACTTCCCGTTTTCCTGGATAACCTTAGCCACTTTCAGCCACGTGCTTATATCCTGGAAAACCTGACACTGGAAAAATGCGCAGTACAATATATAGAGATCTATCAGCAAGTTAAAAAAGAAATCAAATGAGAATATTACTGGTAATGGATCCATTTATACCTGTGCCGCCAGCGCATTATGGCGGTATAGAACGTGTAATTTATGATATTGCCTGTCAATATGTGAAACTTGGGCACCGCGTAACTATTGTTGCCGGACCAAATTCAAAATCACCTGACAGGTTAATCACTTATGGATTGAATGGCTCCTTAGATCCATCCATCAACATCAAATTGCTTACCACTGTTTTTTTTATACTGCGAAAAGAAATCAAGCAACATGATGTGATCCATAACTTTGGCCGTTTGCTCTTTCTGTTTCCTTTCTTGAAACATAAAATACCTAAGGTACAAACTTACATGCGTACAGTTAACCGGAAAAACATTGAATGGCTGGATAAATTACGGCCCGTAAACCTTACTTATACTGCTGTTTCCAATGCAATTACTAATACTGGCAAGACCAATAAAAGTAAGTGGGTAACCATTTATAACTGTGCCCCGATTGAACAGTTCAAGTTTAAAGCAACGGTATCACCTAAGGGGTATCTTGCCTTTTTGGGAAGAATAGAGCGATGTAAAGGACTCCATAATGCGATTAAAGTGGCACAGCTAACCAATAGCAAACTGGTCATCGCAGGCAACATATCGGCAATCGAGAAAGAAAGAATTTATTTTGAACAGGAAATAATGCCATTGATCGATGGTGATCAGATCAGTTACATTGGCGAGGTAGATAATGCTCAAAAAAACGAATTACTGGGAAATGCCATTGCCCTGCTTACTCCTGTTGAATGGTTTGAGCCTTTTCCTATCATTATACCAGAGGCTTATGCCTGCGGGACACCAGTGCTTGGTTTTGATGACGGGGGAATAGCAGAAGGCATCGACGAAAATATAACGGGATACATCAGCCAAAACACCGAAGAAATGGCACAGCAGGTAAAAAAGATAAGTCAGCTTGATCGTTATGCCTGCCGGTTAAAGGCAGAAACCACTTACAGTGATGTTAAAATCGCAGATGATTACTTATCTGTTTACAGATCCAATCTATGAAGTCAAAAGAAAATCTTGTTTCACTGGATGTATTAAGAGGCATAGCCTGCTTACTTGTCTGGATCAGCCATGTAAGGGTTGCCACCCGGTATTTTGTAGACTCCAGGTTTGACTTTATCCAGGTTTTCTCTGCCTGGGGAAAGGAGTCTGTCATGATATTCTTCATTTTATCAGGTATAGTGATCAATCTCAGTTCGCAGAATAAAACGGATCAATGGCAATATTTCAAAAAGCGGTTTATCCGCATTTACCCCATTTATCTGGCTATACTTTTAATTTGCTTTGCCTGCGACAACCTGATATTAGGACATGCCATAGTTCCAGGGATCTTTATAGGCAATCTATTGCTCTCGGCCACTCTTGATGGTTATTTAGTACCTACTATGCCGTTAAATCCTGCCGTTTGGAGTATAAGCTGTGAAGCCTTTTTTTACCTTTTGTTTGGCCTGATCTATAAATCAAAAAGATTGAGCGCGATATGGGTATGGTTTGCAGTTTGCTGTCTGTCTATAATTTATAGACTGCTAATAGTTAGTGATATAGGAATAGTTAATCATTTTATATTTTTGCTGAACAATTCCTTTTTATGGATACTCGGATATCTTGTTTTTGAATACCGGAATAAATTCCAGACCAGCTTATCAGTTGCATTATGCGGACTATTCATGATCCCTCTGGTAACCAGGCTTCATCAATTGCCGGGTAACGTCCATGAAGTTATGTATTTCGTAGGCGGGATTTTCTTATTACCCCTTTTTATCTACCTGCTTAGAGACGATACCATAACGGATAGAAAAAAAATAGTTATCAATTATAAGTGGGTTATCCCTATTTATATAATGAGTGTACTCCTGTTATGGCAGTATTCAAATTCGCTGGCCAGCAGTAAGATTATTTATACCCTACTACCCTGGTTGTCTTTAATTTTATATTATAAACCAATTCAGTTTAACATAAAATGGGTATACAATAAATCTAAACCATTTTTCAGATTCTTTGCCGGTATTTCCTACCCGCTATATCTGTTGCATATGCCAATAATGTACCTGATGTTTTACTTTATCCCCGATCAAAAACTCATAGGGGCTATACTATGCATATTTTTAACTATATCAATGAGTTACCTTTTTGAAATCTATTTATTTAAAAGGCCAGCTGCTTTATTGAATGCTTATAGCAAATTGAGATTGAGTGCGGCGAAACAGGATCAGTCTTGAAAATTATATTAGTGACATCAGGCCAACCCTCCTTGAACCCGCGCTTAGTAAAAGAGGCTGATACATTAAGTTTTGCCGGTCACGACGTAACCGTTTTATATACCTATTGGAATGACTGGGGAACTAAATTTGATGGTTCTTTACTCAAATCTAAAAAATGGAAAGCCATTCGTATTGGCGGCGACCCAGAGCAGAAACCCATGCTTTACTTTTTCAGCAGGGTGATCCACAAACTTGCTATTACTTTTGCTAAAAGGATAGGATTGAGATACTTTGCTGAATTTGCCATTTCCAGAAATACCTGCTGGCTGATCAAATCCGCTGCTGCATATCCTGCGGATCTGTATATCGCCCATAATCTCGGGGCTTTGCCAGCTGTTGTAAAAGCTGCAAAACATCATCACAAACCTTGCGGGTTTGATGCAGAAGATTTTCACAGGAACGAAGTAAGCAATGACCAACATCATTTTGATGTTTTACTAAAGACCTATATTGAAAACAGATATATTCCGCATACAGATTACCTTACAGCGAGTAGTCCCAAGATTGCGGAAGCTTACCAAAAGCTTTTCCCGGCAAAGAATCCAGTAGTTATTCTTAATGTTTTTAACAAGGATCTGATAGATGCCCATATTATTCCTGCAAAGCCAAATGCTGCGCTCAAACTTTTTTGGTGCTCTCAGACTATAGGTACCAACCGTGGTATAGAGGACGTCCTTAAAGCACTTTATCTGCTAAAAGACAGGGAGTTTGAATTACATCTGATGGGAAAGTTACAGTACAATATCTCAAAAGAGTATTTTGAAACATTAGTCGGGCACATGCCAAATCGATTGTATTTCCATGATACTGTTCCCCCTGATGAATTACCTGCCTTTTCATCACAATTTGATCTGGGTTTAGCGCTTGAACCGGCATTTTCCATTAACAATGACTTGGCCCTAAGTAATAAGATATTCACCTATATGCAGGCAGGATTGGCAATTATTGCCAGTAACACCACTTCACAACAGGCCTTTTTGAAGAAATATCCGGAAATTGGTAAATCATATGAGATCGGTAATATTCATTCCCTATCAGAAATTCTGCAGCAATATTCAGAACACAGGGATGAGCTCTACAAAGCCAGAAAGGCCGCATTAAACCTTGCTCAAACTTCATTAAACTGGGAAACGGAGCAGTTAAAATTTTTAAAGATCATTCAACCATTTATATCTTGAACCGTAAAGTTCTTATTATTTCGCCCTACTTTCCTATCTTTAACGCACCTGACATGCAGCGTATTAGAATGAGCATGTCTTATTTTAACCAATATGGATGGGATGCAGAAGTCGTTTCCGTTGATCCGGAATATTTAGATTTTCCAAAAGATGAGTTACTGATAGAAAGCCTGCCAGCAGCTACCAAAATTCACTATGTTAAAGCATTCCATAAAAAATGGACCTCAAAAATTGGCTTGGGTAGTATCGCATTAAGAGCGCTCTTGTTCTACCTGTTAAAGGTAAATCAGCTACTTAAAAAGCAGAAATTTGATCTCATTTATTTTTCAACTACCCAGTTTCCCATCTGCATTTTAGGTGCGTACTGGAAAAAACGCTTCAATATCCCTTATGTTATAGACATGCAGGACCCCTGGCATTCTGACTACTACCAAGATAAACCTAAAGCACAGCAGCCTCCTAAATATTGGTTTTCTTACCGCATCAATAAATATCTTGAACCTCTGGCGATGAATCATGTAGATGGCTTGATCAGCGTATCGGCAGATTATATTAATCTATTAAAGCATCGTTATTCCCGAATCCGGCACATTCCTCAAGCAATAATCACCTTTGGAGCATTTCAAAAAGACTTTGATACCGCAAAAAAAAATCAGCATTTATTTAAACCACTGTTGAGCAGCGATTTTATAAACATAGTGTACATTGGCAGAGGGGGTTATGACATGCATAAGGCCATAACACCTTTAATTAGGGGATTAAAAAGCGGACTGACAATCGATCCTTTAAAATTCAGCAGGGTCAGACTGCATTTTATCGGTACCAGCTACGCTGCAGAAGGCCAGGGGAAACAAACGATACTGCCATTGGCAAAACAATATGGAGTAGAAGATTATGTGGTGGAAATTACAGATAGGATAAGCTATTTTCATACCCTGGTTACCCTTCAAAATGCTGACGCGTTGTTTATACCTGGCTCCGATGACCCAAAATACACCGCTTCAAAAATTTATCCTTACCTGTCTGCAAATAAAATAACGCTAGCCATATTCAACAGCCATAGTCCGGCGATGGACGTTCTCAAAGAATATGGAGTAAAGCATTCCTATCATTATGATGACCCCACTCTTGATCATAAAGTAAATCTTTTTTTGAATGAAGTATCAGGCAAGGAAATTCCTGAAATCAGCTATAACGCAAGCACTGTTGATAAATATTCGGCAAAAAGTATGACCTTACACCAATGTTCACTATTTAATCAAGTATTGGCTGCCACGTCTAACTGAAACAAATGACCATCTTTATGAAATAATATTTAAAATGCGTTTAGCAATTATTACGACCCATCCGATTCAATATTATGCCCCGGTCTTTAAACTGCTGCATGAGCGTGGACAAATACCTATTAAAGTTTTTTACACTTGGGGAGAAAAAGCTGTAGACAATTATGACCCCGGATTTGATACCAACATTAAATGGGATTTACCTCTTTTATCGGGTTATCCTTATGAATGGGTACGAAATACTTCTTCTGACCCGGGTTCGCATAACTTTAGAGGCATTATTAATCCGGATCTGATCCGGAATATTGAAGCTTGGCAGCCAAATGCGGTATTAATTTATGGATGGGCAAATCAGAGCCATCTAAAAACATTAAAGCATTTTAAAAACAAGTTACCTGTTTTTTTTCGTGGAGATTCTACTTTGCTGGATCCATCGGGTACATTAAAAAAATATGCGAGGGCTTTATTCCTCAAATGGATTTACAGGCATGTTGATCAGGCATTATATACCGGTACCAACAGCAAAGCTTATTTTAAAAAATACGGTCTGAAAGAGAAACAGCTGATCTTTGCTCCTCATGCAATCGATAACCAAAGGTTCGCTGCAGATAGAAATAAGGAAGTGCAAGAATTAAAAATAAAGCTAGGCATTGCACAGGAAGACATCATTATACTTTTTGCGGGTAAGTTTGAGCAAAAAAAAGACCCCGTGCTTTTACTGGATTCATTTTTACAATTGAAAAAGCCAGATGTACATCTTCTTTTTGTAGGAAATGGCGCATTAGCGCAAACATTGAAGCAAAAAGCTAAGTATCAACCCAATGTTCATTTCATGGACTTTGAGAACCAATCTTATATGCCGGTAATTTATCAGAGTTGCGATCTGTTCTGTCTCCCTTCATCAGGCCCAGGTGAAACATGGGGCCTTGCAGTAAACGAAGCCATGGCCTGTTCAAAAGCAGTTCTGGTATCAGATAAAGTTGGCTGCGCAGCCGACCTGGTAAAGAATGAACACAATGGAAGTATCTTTAAGGCCCGGTCTATAACAAGCCTGAACGAACAATTAGATTTCCTGGTCCATAAAGGAAAGGAAGAGCTGAAGCATATGGGCTCAAATTCAAAAACAATCATCGATAAATGGACGTTCCAAATACAGGCAGAGGCAATTGAATCCGCATTTTTAAAGCATGAATAACCGCATTTTTATTGAAAAATATATTGTATTATTTATCCCCTGGATATTGGCCATGCTTTTCCAGGATTCTTATATGCTGTCTTATTTTATTGCCTGGTTTGGCTCTTTTTTTATATTCTGGATTACTTTAAAAGGCCGGATCATAGCTTTGCCCGATGACCGCAATATTGAAGATCAGCTTATGCGTCCCATTTTCCTCACTCAAGTCATATTTGCGGGATATATGGCCTGTACTTCCATATTTTATTTTTTTGATGTTTTGGGGTATATTAATTTTCATAAGCTAAGTAATTTCTACCTGGTAGACCAGGACAGATTAAGGCTTGTTGCACAATGTCAGCGCTACTATTGCCTTGCCCACGCCTCTTTTGTCACCGGGATTCTGGCCTTTATGCGCTATCCGGTTGAGAAAAAATATGGATACAACCGCGCAGATTTAACCAAGGTTATTCTTAACATCGCTTTAATAACTACACTATTGTCTTTTCTGCTGATGCATATAAGTGGTTTATCACAATTTTCCCATCAGTTTAGTCTGTTAAGTTTTATAGCTGGAACACTGGCACTCGCATTTGCCATACCGAATAAAAACATATGGCGTATCCTGATCTGCCTGATCATTTATGGATTCAATCTTTATGAGGCCCTGATCTCGGGTTTTAAAGAACCAATAATTTTAAATGTCCTGATATTAGGTATCTTTCTATACCCCAATTATAAAAGAACAGTGCTCCTCTTTTTTGTTCCTTTACTCTTACTTTTTTTTATATTACTGCCTACCTATAACCGCATTTTCAGGCAGCAAGCATGGTCTGGCAATCTTTCTACTACTGAGGCCACACAGTTAGCATTAAAGTCGGTAGTTAACCAGAATAATGCTGATGACAACTGGGCGTTTTTCACCTATCGGTTAAGCGAAATCGATATGTTTACCAATTATGTGAAGTCTACGCCTGCTCATATTGATTTTTATGGGACACAGCTCTTAAGGCAATCAGCAATAGCTATTATGCCCCGAATATTGTGGCCATCAAAACCAATTACCGAAAATATGGTTATGGAACGTGTCTATAATGCAGGGATTATATCCCGCGGATCTAATGCATCTGCCAAACCAGCCATCGTTGTTGATGCTTACTTATCTGGCGGCATCGTAAGCATTTTCATATTATTGTTCATTTATGGGGCGGCATGTCAGCTGATCGCTATAAAAGCAGAAAAGATATTTGGTGGTTATACCTTAGGTACGGCATTAATATTTACCGGATTATTCCAGCTATTCTGGCGTGGGCTTAGCCTTGAATTTCTAATCAATGCCGTATTCTGGAACTATGTTACAATGTATTTAATATTCAGAGTATTACTTTTCACAAACGTGATCAAACGGCTATGAAAATTTTACAGATAAACGCCTCTTATAAACCGGCGTATATTTATGGGGGGCCAACCATGTCCGTTTCAAAACTAAGCGAAGAGCTGGTAAAGGCAGGTTGTACGGTAGAAGTATTTACAACAACAGCTAATGGACTTACAGAACTGCAGGTTACAACGGTTCTTCCTCAGGATATTGATGGCGTAAAAGTAAGGTATTTCAAACGGCTCACTAAAGACCACAGCCACTTCTCCCCTGGTTTATTAGCCTTTCTATGGAAAGAAGTACAATCATTTGATGTGGTTCATGTCCATGCCTGGTGGAACCTTGTATCTATATTCGCCTGCTTTATTGCTATTTTACGCAGGGTTCCAATTGTCTTGTCACCACGTGGGACTTTGAGTAACTATTCTTTTAAGAACAGGCATATAGCCTTAAAAAAAGTATTTCATGCACTTATCGGCAGGCCGTTGCTCAGCTATTGTTTTCTGCATACGACTTCTGAAAGAGAACAAGCTGCAATGGCTACATTACTAAAGCCAAAAGGCATTTACACGCTATACAATTTTGTAAAGATGCCCAAGATTGCACATTTCCCCACAACCACACCTCTGAACCCACAGGAAAATGGAATTTTCAGGTTACTTTTTTTTTCCCGAATAGAACAGAAAAAAGGGCTTGAGCTATTATTCGCTGCACTAGCCGATACTACGCTTCCTTTCCGGCTTACTATTGCAGGAAGTGGCGATGAAAAATATATTGCAGTGTTGAAAAAATTAATTAATGACTATAAAATTGATCATCGGGTAGATTGGGTCGGATTTAAAGACGACGACAAGTTTGAGCTAATGGCCGCCCATCACTTGCTCATCCTTCCTTCTTATGATGAGAATTTTGGTAATGTGGTGATTGAAAGCCTTGCCGTGGGCACTGCCGTTTTGATTAGCAGGGAGGTTGGATTGGCAACATATATAACAAGCAGGCAATTCGGCTGGGTTTGCAATGCCAATGTATTATCCATTAAAAATTCACTCACAGAAATATACAATAATCCAGAAAAATTAAATGCCATCAGGACATTGGCCCCTCCGGGCATCAGGGATGATTTTGAAGAAACAATCCTTATTAAAAAATATGATGAAATGTATAAACATATAATAGCCACCCTTGATTAATACGCATTATACCTTCATTATATTGACTTATAATGAAGAACTACATCTGCAAAGGTTACTTAACTCTATAAAGGGTTTAAATGCTAATATTTGTATACTTGATTCTGGCAGTACAGACCTGACACTTCAAATCGCTGAAATAGCAGGTGCACAAGTTAAACAACATACATTTATTAATCATCCGCAGCAATGGCATTATGCATTGGAAGTTTTTGAGATAAAGACTCCCTGGGTAATCTGTATTGATGCTGACCAGATCGTGACAGCCGAACTAAGACTGCAATTGTTAAATTTCAAAGATGAAGAACACCAGGATATCAACGGGATCTATTTTAACCGCAAGAATTATTTTAAAGGCAAATGGATTAAACATGGGGGTTATTTCCCCTTTTACCTGTTAAAAATGTTCCGTTACGGAATAGGTTATTCAGATCTGAATGAAAATATGGACCATCGCTTTATTGTACCTGGTAAAACGGTACTGTGGAAAAACAGCTGTTTGGTAGAGGAAAATCTAAAAGAGAATAACATTAGCTTCTGGATAGCTAAGCATAACCGCTATAGTGACCTGCTTGCCTATGAGGAAGTAGAAAGGAGACTTAAACTACGTACGCAAACGCTTGTCCCCAAACTCTGGGGCTCCCCGGATGAACATACGGCCTGGCTTAAACAGTTATGGTGGCAGATGCCCTTATTTGTCCGTCCCTTTGTGTACTTCATCTATCGTTATATATTCAGACTTGGCATTCTTGATGGCCGTCAAGGATTCATTTTCCACTTTTTACAGGCTTTCTGGTTTCGCCTTATCGTTGATATCAAAATTAAAGAGATTGTAGATGCACCAGTAATGAAAAAAAATATAACCGACAATCCCGAAATTAAGCCTCATGCAAGAAACTGACCTCTCAGCATATCAGAACTCCTCTTATAATCCGGGTGGAACCATTTTTAAAAGAATAGTATGGTTTTACGTTAATGCTGTTTTATTTAAAACAAGCATTATTCCGTATAGCAGATTAAAAGTATACCTGTTACGATTATTTGGTGCCAGTATAGGTGTGGGCGTGAATATCAAACCATGCGTAAACATCAAATACCCATGGTTGCTCCATATTGGAGATCATAGCTGGATTGGTGAAAATGTATGGATTGATAACCTTGTTCCAGTAAAGATTGGCAAAAATGTATGCCTATCACAAGGTGCATTACTGCTTACAGGTAATCATAATTATAAAACTCGTTCTTTTGAACTGATGACCGGAGAGATAATATTAGAAGATGGGGTCTGGATCGGTGCCCGCGCTGTTATAAACCAGGGGATTACAGCAGCATCACACTCCATACTTACAGTAGGTTCAGTAGCTACAGAAAATTTAGACCCATACTTTATCTATCAGGGAAATCCTGCACTAAAAATCAGGTCTCGTTTAATTATTTAGCCCATTCTTTGTAAGCTTCCAATATAGTGCATATTGACATGAATCATTACCTGAGATTCTAAATTAGAAGGCTAACTTTTCAGGATAGATTTTGCTGGAACTGGGTGTATTTTTGGAATTATTTCATTTTCCCTCAAGAAAATTCCGCTTGATACAATGTATGCTTAAAAAAGAGCCTGCTCCACAAGTTTTGGGTTTGATATTTTTTGAGTTCAAAGCAGATGGTTAGGATTCTTTAATAAGCTAATTACTTCCTGATTTTATAGTTCAATTGATCAGTATTAAACGCTCCTGATTACTTTGGTAAGAGATCGGTTAACGCTTCAGCGGAATTCTCAGGGAGAGGAAAGATCCTGATTTTTCCAGGCTTGCCACTTTTACGAAAGTTCTCTGATGCCTTTGAGTTTCCATTGCTTGTTTCATTGTGCGCAGTACAGAACTTTTGAAACAACCTGTACGCCAAACTGCTGCTTTAAAAATGAAATCGCCCAGGATTCCCTTTGAAAATTTACCCGTTAAACTTCCCATAATAAATAAATGCCTTTCCACCAATGTAAGCTATTCGCGTTAAAGATTATCCTGATGCGTAAAAAATGTCCGCAATTGTCCGCAGCTGTCTGCAATTGTCCATAGTTGTCCGTGGGTTAGTCCAGGGGAAAATTATAATTTCATTAATCTTCAACTAGTTATGGTTTGGTTGTGCCTGAGTGGTGGTCGGGATGACAACAGGTTGAGAACGGGCTTTAACTATGGCAGGTCCAAGTCATTTCAACTAGTTGTTTTGACTTGGACTTGCCATGCTCTCGCGTTACTTTAGCACTGCTCTTACCCTAACGAGTACCCGACCAGTACTCGGACAGTACCCGGCCGATATAGCTTTATTATTTAGCTATTTTGAATTTATTTACGAACAGCCCGGCCTTGTTTTGGCTGAGTCATTCCCATGTAAATGGAAAGCTTTCAGCGCAACTTCCAGAGGCATAAGCGCATCCGTGACAGCAAAGACTTTCTGTTGAGCGTGTCAAAATTTATGCTTAAAAAAGAGTCTGCTCCACAAGTTTATGACTTGATGGGACTTGACCCTGTCACGCTGAATATTTTGGAGAGGTTTTAAATCAAAAAAGCCTTCAATCATAAGATTAAAGGCTTTTTAGCGGACCGGACGGGACTCGAACCCGCGACCTCCGCCGTGACAGGGCGGCATTCTAACCAGCTGAACTACCGGTCCGTCTTTCCCTTTCGGGATTGCAAATATAGGAACTATAATTACAATTCAAAATTAATATTTCAATTATTTTTGAATAAAAACCTAACTCATTAAGCTACAGAGCCCTCTTTCATCTTTTCTGCATTCTCAGCAAACTGTAATGCATCAATAAGCTCTTGTACACCACCATCCATCACACCATTCAGATTATATAACGTCAAACCAATACGGTGATCTGTTACTCTTCCCTGTGGATAATTGTAGGTTCTGATCTTAGCTGAACGGTCACCAGTAGAGACCATCGTCTTACGTCTTGAAGCAATATCTCCATTACGTTTCTGCAATTCGATATCATATAGCTTACTACGTAACATCTCCATCGCAATCTCTCTGTTGCCCAACTGTGAACGTTCCTGCTGACAAACAACAACCATACCTGATGGTCTGTGTGTCAACTGTACCTTAGTCTCTACCTTATTTACGTTCTGTCCACCTGCACCACCTGAGCGTGACGTTTGCAGATCAATATCAGCAGGGTTCAAGTAGAAATCAATTTCCTCAGCTTCCGGTAATACCGCTACCGAAGCTGCAGAAGTATGTACTCTCCCTTGTGTTTCTGTATCAGGCACACGCTGTACACGGTGTACACCAGACTCATATTTCAATTGTCCATATACATCCTCCCCGCTAACTTTCATGATCACCTCTTTGTATCCGCCGGCTGTACCTTCAGTAACATCCACAACTTCAACTTTCCAGCGTTTCTGCTCAAAGAAACGGGTATACATTCTGAATAAATCACCAGCAAATAAAGCTGCTTCATCACCACCTGTACCACCTCTGATCTCGAACACTGCATTTTTAGAATCCTCAGGATCTACAGGGATCAGCATCAGGCGGACCTTTTCCTCAATCTCTTCCTGTTGTTTCAACAGTAAATCCAATTCTTCTTTAGCCATTTCACGCATCTCTGCATCCTTCTCAGTCAGCAGGATTTCTTTGTTTGCGTCAATGTTGCTCATTACATTTTTGTAAATCAGATATTCATTTACAATCTTGCTTAAATCTTTATATTCTTTATTTAACTGGGCAAAACGTTTCATATCCTGCATAGTATCAGGATTAGTCAATTGCTCTTCTACATCTTCCCAGCGAATTTTTATAGCTTCTAATTTCTCTAACATAATCTTTTTATTCAGCAAATAAATAGCTGCACAGCCCCTTTCAACAATGTTTATCCCGCTAATATCAACCTTAATTGGTTAGAAATTACCGGATCAGAAAGGTTTACTGAAGCATTTGGTATTTATAGGATTACAAAAATAAGGAATTTCGGTGAAATATATTATTGTTTTTCAAGGACGACCGGGCCACGCAACTAATAATTGATCAGCGCATTAGTGTACATTTTACTCCCCTGCCTTCTCAAAATACTTTAAACTCAACTCTTCGCCGTCGAAAACAGCATACGAATTAAATCCAAACCACTCCCCGATATTGTAATATTTACTCCCTTTACCCAAATCAACGATCATTGGTAAATGGCGGTGTCCATAAATGAAATAATCATAATGCTGTTTTTCCAGCACCCCTCTTGAATACACGGCCAGCCACTCTTTATCCTCACCCAGAAAAACTTCTTCAGTAGCTGTATTCACAATCCGGCTATGGCCAGACCAGCCCGTAGCGATCCCCAGGCCAATTCTTGGTGGAAGGACAGAAAATAACCACCTGCAAACAGGATTCCGAAAGAATTTCCGCAGCACGCGGTAACCTGCATCCCCAGGCCCCAGGCCATCACCATGATGCAGATAAAAACTCTTCCCTCCACGATGGATAACCAGCTCATCACTAACGATCTGTATCCCCATTTCTTTGGTAAAATAATCATCTACCCACATGTCGTGGTTTCCTTTAAAAAAATAGATTTTAACACCAGCATCAGACATCGATGCCAGCTTTCCGAGCAAACGGATATATCCTTTAGGTACAACGGTTTTATATTCAAACCAAAAATCAAAAATATCCCCCATCAAAAACAACTCTGCACAAGTTGGTTCAATGGCGTTAAGCCAGCGTACAATCCTGTCCTCACGAAGACGGCTTGCCGTATGGTTTGGTGACCCTAAATGAAAATCAGAGGCAAAATATATATTCTTTTTCATCAATATTCAAAGATAGTCAACCATTTTATCAATCATGTTCAAAAATAATTTTTACAAACAAACAGCCCTAACTCTATGATAAAATGAATACTTAACCCATTAGATCAGTCAACTTTGTCAAATCAGCCTCAATTTTGAATCAAATGCAGACAATTGAGAATCATTACAAACAAATTTCGTAAATTCGCAACAAATTTAAATACATGATTTCTACAGATATAGCCATCATTGGCGCCGGACCCGTAGGTTTGTTTGCTATTTTCGAAGCAGGTTTGCTTAAAATGCGTTGTCATTTAATTGATTACTTACCTCAGGTTGGAGGTCAGCTTTCCGAAATTTATCCTAAAAAACCTATATATGATATCCCTGGTTATCCGAGCGTATTAGCTCAGGAACTAGTTGATAACCTGGTAGAACAAGCGAAACCTTTTCATCCTGGTTATACTTTGGGTGAACGTATTGAAGGTTTGGAGAAACGTGGTGAAGGTGATTTTGTCCTGACAACCAACATGGGTACTATCATCGAAGCTAAAGTTGTAGTCATTGCTGGTGGATTAGGCTGTTTTGAGCCTCGTAAACCTGTGGTATCCGGACTGGAGCAGTTTGAAAACGGACGTGGTGTAAATTACATGATCCTGGATCCGGAGCAGTACCGCGGACAGAAAATGGTTATTGCAGGTGGTGGTGACTCTGCGTTGGACTGGACTATATTCCTGGCCGATATTGTAGAAGAATTAACACTTGTGCACCGCAGCGAAAGCTTCCGTGGAGCACCAGATTCTGTAGCTAAAGTAATGCAACTGGCAGAGAGTGGAAAAATCAATCTTGTACTCAACAGTAATCTGGGTGCCGTAACAGGAACAGGCAAACTGGAAAATGTAGAGATTGTACATAACAAAACACTAGAAAAAACTATCGTTAATGCTGACCATTTGATCCCTCTTTTTGGATTAAGCCCTAAATTAGGCCCGATTGAGCAATGGAACCTGAATATTAATAAAAGTGCGATCGAAGTTAACACTGATGATTACTCTACTAATATCCCGGGCATTTACGCAATCGGCGATATCAATACCTATACAAACAAATTGAAACTAATCCTTTGCGGATTCCACGAGGCTGCATTAATGAGTCACAGTGCTTACCAGTACATGAACCCTGGTATTAAATACACGATGAAATATACGACAGTTAACGGGGTAGCAGAATTTTAAATAATGGAAGAAAATAATATTACCGTACACGTTCAGAACCCTGATGGCACTTTAACTTCACTGGAAGCCCCTGTAGATATGGGATTAAGCTTGATGGAGTATCTTAAAGCGTGTGAATATGATATTTTAGCAACTTGCGGTGGTATGGCTCTATGCGCAACCTGCTGTGTGGATGTTTTGGAGGGCGAAGACAAGTTAAAGGAAATGACAGATGACGAATATGCCATGCTGGACACTTTACCTGATCTTTTACCAAATTCAAGATTAGCCTGCCAGCTGCAATTAAGCCATGAAATGGACGGTTTAGTTGTGAAATTACACGGGACTGATTAATTACTATCTGCAGGGGTTGCAATTACTTTTGCAGGATCACCTATAGTTTTATAAGTACCCTCACCTTTTAATATTGCAAGCATTTTAGTGGAATTGCCAAGCACTGATTTAGCGGCTTCCAGTTCTTTATCATACTGAAATGCTTGCACTATTTTACCCTTCTCAAAATAATACCTGCTTACAATCTGTGTTTCAAGCATTCTTTTGATCTCAGCTTTGTGCGTAAATATCTCCGTTTTTTTAGCAACCAGCATCTTGGCCTTCAGGTCTTCCAGATCTGTCTTTACCAACCCCAGCTTTTGTTCTTTTTCTGCTTCAGTTCTCAATTCTGACAGTAACCTTTCTGCAGTAGAGGTGTAAGCGTAGTCTTTACCATCCAGCGAATTGGCAAAAGCAGTATAGTCCTCTTCCGACACCCGAAAATCAGAAGCCGCGCTAATTGTCGCATGGCTCTTTTTGTAAGCATTGGCGAAGTCGAAAAACATGCTCTTACTAATTAAAGAGATGGTTATAGGGCTTAGCTTGATCGTTCCGACTTCTACATCCGGATAAACACCGCTTCCGTTATAGACGCTTCTGCCGGTTTTAGTTTTATATTTCGCAATCAGGGAATCGGCTATTTTTACATTTTTCCCTTCTTTATTTTTATGCGCATAATCTACCGCCTGAATACATCTTCCGGAAGGTGTAAAATATTTGGCTACCGTCACTTTAACCAGACTATTGTAAGGCAGGTTAAAAGTTTGCTGAACAAGCCCCTTACCATAACTCCTTTGTCCGATGATCACCCCTCTATCCAGGTCCTGCAAAGCACCTGCAACTATTTCTGAAGCTGATGCAGAAGAACCATTGATTAATACCACTAAAGGAAGATCCGGCAGCAACGGCAGATTGCTTGTTTTATAATTAATTGTTTTTTCAGGATTACGTCCTTTCTGAGTCACCACAACCAGGTCTTTATTCACAAACAGATTTACAATTTTCACTGCTTCCTGCAAAATCCCTCCCCCATTATACCTCAGGTCAAGAATCATCCCCTTTGGATGCTGTTTATTCAACTCAACCGCAGCGTCCTGTACTTCCTGTGCAGAATTCTCCAGAAACTTATCCAGCCTGATATAAGCGAGATCACCGATCATTCCAGAATAAGAAACATTAAGTTGTTTGATTTCGTCTCTGACCAACTGTTTTTGAATGACAGTGCCCGCTCTCACCAGCAGCAAATCTACAGCAGAACCGCGTGGACCACGAAGTAAACGGCTTACCTCAGCACGTTCTTTTCCTTTCACTTCAATCCCGTTGATCTTTACAAGCTGATCGCCTGGCTGAACGCCAAGCTTAAAGGCAGGATAATCTGCACTCACTTCATTTACAAAAAGTTTCCCTTCGATAAAAACAGTACTCACACCAATCCCGCCAAATTGTGTGCTCACATATTTCAGCTTATAATCCTCTACTTCAGATTCAGGAATATAGGTAGTATAAGGGTCCAATGTATCGAGCATTGCATCGATACCGGTCTTCATTAAATCTCCGGCATTGGTTTCATCAACATAATTGATGTTAATTTCCCTATATAAAGACGCGAAAATGTCCATATTTTTAGAGACCAGGAATAAATCCTCCTTAAAAGACCAGGTAAAAGACGCAAATGCAATAAGAGCAAATAAAAGTGCAAACTTGTTTCTTTTCATGGGCATGCGGATGAATTAAAGAGGATGGGCTTACCTATTGCTTACAACCTGTTCCCGTTAGGATCGGCCAGTGCTTTACTGATGGTAAATTCAACATACCTGACATCTCTTTTTAACAAAACAGTCAATTGATTAACCAGCTGATCTTCCTGACCAGGCGCAAATATTAAATTCTCTTTAGCTAAATCTCTATACTTTCTAAGGACTTTGATTTTAACTCTTTCTGCTGATTCAGGAGTGAACGTAAAGCTTGCCATAATATATTCTTTCCCGCAAAAATATGAAAAAAAAACAGCAATAACTCAACAAAGCACCTTCTATATAGCAGATCTCCCGGCGGCTTGCTCCCCAACGAAATTCTGGTGCAGCACGGAGTTAATTTTTATATATATTTACGATTATGTACGCAACATTTTTAGCACATCAGTGGATGAGTTTTTGGAGATCCAAAGGCAAGGGCGGTACAATTGCGACCCAACTGATCATGGGCTTCATTATACTTTACCTGGCCCTTGTTTCTATTTTCATCGGGTATAACATGGAACATATTATCGAAGAAATGCTTCCCGGCAAAGACGTCATGCTGGTTTTCAACGGTATGATCCTCTATTATTTCACCATAGAATTCCTGATGCGTTTACAATTGCAAGAGCTTCCAACACTGGCTGTACAACCCTACCTGCATCTGAATATCCCCAAAAGTAAACTCATCTCTTTCTTAAATATCACGGCACTTTTTTCTGTATTCAACCTCCTTCCTCTGCTGCTTTTATTTCCCTTCTCTATTTTAAAGATTAACAATGATTTTGGCGCGTTTCCCTGTATCATGTATTTACTGGCGATTACCTCTCTGGTAGTTTTCAATAATTATGCAGCGCTATATTTCAAAAGACTGACTATAGGAAACCTTAAAGCGGGAATTCTGGGCGCAACTTTTTTAGTTGCCGTAGGCCTGCTTGAATATTTCAAGGTCTTCTCTATTGCATCACTGTCAAACCTGGTATTTCAGACCATAACCACTACCCCAATAGCTGCATTAATCTTTCCCGTTGCAGCGCTAGTGATGCTGACAATTAATACCCGCTTTTTAAAAGGGAACCTTTACCTCGAAGAACTACAGTCAGCAAAACAGAAAAAATCAAGTACAGACTATCCCTTTCTGGACCGGTTTGGAGAAACAGGAGTTTACCTTGCACTGGAAATCAAATTAATATTACGAAACAAAAGATCCCGCTCAACCCTCACTAAAGGGCTACTTTTCATCTTCTACGGCCTTCTTTTCTATAAACAAGACAAATTAGCCGCCGATAAATTCTGGACACTGCTATTCCCCGCAGCTTTTATGACCGGAAACATGATTATGCTCTACGGACAATTTATGTTTGGCTGGCAAAGCGCCGAATTTGACGGGCTTTTAACCAGCAAACTGAATATAAAAACCTTTTTCAGAGCCAAGTTCCTGCTATTCACTATCGGATCAACAGTATTGACAGCCTTAGTAAGCCTTTACGGATTAATCAGCTGGAAAATCCTGATCCTGCAGTTTGCTATCTATTTTTACAATATCGGCATCACTTCAGTGATCACTTTATACTTTGCCACCAGAAACTACAAAGCCCTCGACTTAAGCAAAGGCTCTTCAATGAACTGGCAAGGCATTACCGCTTCTACAATGCTGCAGACCATTCCCCTCATGCTAAGCCCATACTTAATTTATTTACCAGTATCCCTCCTTTCAAATCCCTATTGGGGAATTGCAGCAGTAGCAATCACAGGACTTGCAGGCCTGTTGACCAGGAACTTCTGGACAAACTTCCTGACCACAGAATTCCAAAAAAGAAAATACCTCATCGCAGAAGGCTTTAGACAAAAATAAGATGCTCGAAATTAAAGAATTAAAAAAAGAATACGCAGGTACTACCGTAGTAGATATTGATCATTTAATCATTAATGCCGGAGAAACTGTTGGCATTGTAGGTAACAATGGCGCCGGTAAAACCACCCTCTTCAGAATGCTGCTAGACCTCATCCGTCCACTTTCAGGAGAGATCCTTTCCAAAGGTAAAAATGTAGCCCAAGATGAACAATGGAAAAACTATACCGCATCCTTTCTTGACGAAGGATTTCTGATCAATTACCTCACCCCAGAAGAATACTTCCTTTTTATCGGCTCCCTCCAACAATACAGCCCCTCAGAAGTCATGAATTACCTCATCCCCTATACAGAACTCTTCAACGGAGAGATTATGAACAGCGGCAAATACATCCGCGATTTTTCGATGGGAAACCAAAACAAAATAGGCATCGTCGCTGCACTACTCCAAAACCCCGAACTGCTAATCCTAGACGAACCCTTTGCAAACCTTGATCCAACCACACAAATCAGGCTTAAAGACCACTTAAAAACTTTAAAAACAAAACAACTTACCACCCTCATCTCCAGTCACGACCTCAACCACGTTACAGATGTATGCGAACGCATCATTTTATTTGAAAAAGGAAAAATCATCAAAGATATGTACACCAACGAAAACACCCTGAAAGAACTCGAAGCCTATTTCTCTTTAAAAACTTTTTAGTCGAGTTCTTTGTGATTGGGCTCACTCTAATTAAGCTCTTGCTAATTGGACTCTTTGTGATTGCGCTTTTTTTATTGAGTTCTTTCTAATTCGGTTGTTTCTAATTAAGTTCTTTGTGATTGGCTTCTTTCTAATCGAATTCTACTTATTGAGTTCTTTCTAATTCAGTTCTTTGTGATTGGGATCTTTTATTGAGGTTTTTCTAATTCAGTTCTTGTGATTGGATTCTTTCTAATTCAGCTGTTTCTAATTAAGTTTTGGGTCTTTCCAATTAAGTTCATTTTAAGCTTTTCAAATATCCACCTGCAAATTAACCCCTTTCAAATTCCCCTCCCTCCAACCTTCCCATAAGCTGAGATAAAAAAGGGATGTAGTGTTTTTTTGACGTGCGTTCATTCTTCATGAATGCGTCAAAAAAACACTACATCCCTTTTTTATCGAAGACTCAAAAACTTTTTTATATTTACGTCTTCCTTAAATCCTCAAAACACCATAATTACAATGGCCAGATTAAATCTTTTGGAAGAAACACGTTTCGAAAAACTCCCTGTTTCAGTATTTAATAACCCAGCAGTAGCATCCATTAACGTTGCACAACGTATCGCTAACCTCATCAGAGACAAACAAGAAAAGAAGCAAAAGGCAGTTCTAGGCCTTGCAACCGGAGTAACCCCCATTGCAGTATACGCAGAGCTTGTACGCTTACACAAAGAGGAAAATCTGAGCTTCAGCAATGTCATCACCTTCAACCTGGATGAATATTACCCGATGCAACCTAACGCTGCCCAGAGTTATGTGACCTTTATGAACGAGAATTTATTCGATCACATTGATATCCCTAAAGAGCACATCAATATTCCTGATGGGACACTCGAACTGGAAGCTATTCCCGCATTCTGCCTTGATTACGAACGCAAAATCGGAGAACTAGGTGGGCTGGACATTCAAATCCTCGGAATTGGACGTACAGGGCACATTGGATTTAACGAACCAGGTTCGGCTCCCAATTCAGGAACGCGCCTGGTTACCCTTGATGACCTGACCAGAAGAGATGCAGCAAGAGACTTCGGAGGAAAATCCTTCGTACCCTCCAAAGCAATCACGATGGGAATCGGAACTATTTTTAAAGCCCGTGAAATCATCCTGATGGCATGGAACCAGAAAAAAGCTTCCATTATCAAGAAAGCAGTAGAAGGCGAAATTTCAAGTGAAGTACCCGCTACCTATCTGCAACTATCTGATCATGTAGAATTTATCCTGGATAAAGATGCAGCATCACTATTAACCCGTTTTGATACACCATGGCTTGTTAAAGACTGTGTATGGGAAGATAAATTAATCAGAAAAGCAGTAATCTGGTTAGCAAACACCTTAAAAAAGCCAATTTTGAAACTTACCGAAGATGATTTCAACAATCACGGTATGGCACAATTGGCCATCGAAAGAGGCCCCGTTTACAACATCAACATTCATATTTTCAATAAATTACAACATACCATAACCGGATGGCCGGGAGGAAAACCAAACGCAGATGATTCTCAGCGTCCGGAAAGAGCAGCCCCAGCTAAAAAACGAGTGGTGATTTTCTCTCCGCACCCAGACGATGATGTCATCTCTATGGGCGGTACTTTTATCCGACTGGTCGATCAGCAACACGATGTACATGTAGCCTACCAGACTTCAGGAAATACTGCAGTATGGGATGATGACGCCTTAAGATTTGTAGAATTCAGCATTGACTTCGCAGAGAAAATGGGGCTGGATCAAAAAGAACTGAAAGGTATTTATGATAACATGCGCACATTTATTGCGGACAAAAAACCTAATCAGGTAGATACACCAGAAATTCAATCCGTAAAAGGGCTGATCAGAAAAGGTGAAGCGATAGCAGGAGCCCGTTACTGCGGATTGGAAGATGACCATATCCATTTCATGGCACTTCCGTTTTATGAAAGTGGGAAAAATAAGAAAAACCCGGTAACTAATCTGGATGTGGAGCTGACTATGGAATTACTTCAAAAAGTTAAACCTGAGCAGATTTTTGCCGCCGGAGACTTTGAAGATCCACACGGAACACACCTGGTTTGCTTTAATATAATTATTGAAGCAATGAACAGGTTGCGCCAAACAGAAGCATGGGCAAAAGATTGCTGGTTGTGGATGTACCGCGGTGCATGGCAGGAATTTGATACCCATGAAATTGAAATGGCAGTTCCATTGAGTCCTCAGGAACTATTGAAAAAGAAATATGCAATTTTCAAACACCAGTCACAAAAAGACAGAGCAGTATTTCCGGGTGATGATTCCAGAGAATTCTGGGAGCGCGCTGAAGATAGAAACAGAGACACTGCGAAAGCTTATGATGACTTAGGGTTAGCAGAATACGAAGCGATGGAAGCTTTCGTCCGCTGGAAATTCTAAGCATTATTCTTAATAAACCCTTAACGCCTGTTTAAGAAATCGTTCAAAACTATATCAAAACATAGTTTTAGACCGTTTCTTAAACAGGCGCTTAAATTAAACCCTTATGTATAAAAATATCATCCCGATCATCGGATTAGCTGTGCTTGCCGCAATTAATAACCCAGTATCAGGACAACAAAAGACTACAAAACACCAACCAGCTGCTCAGCAGAAAGCCCGCACTGGAAAGCTAATCCCCAATGATCCGGCCGTTAAAATCGGCAAATTACCCAATGGACTTACTTATTATATCCGGAAAAATGTGGAGCCTAAAAACAGAGCTGAGCTCTACCTGGCTAACCGCATCGGTTCTTTAATGGAAAATGACGATCAGTTAGGGCTGGCTCATTTTACCGAACACATGGCTTTTAACGGCACAAAGGATTTCCCTAAAAATGAAATTATCAATTATCTGCAAAAAGCAGGCGTACGTTTTGGCGCTGATTTGAATGCTTATACTTCATTTGACCAGACCGTATATCAATTGCCAATTCCAACTGACAGTACTGAACTTTTCCATACTGGTTTTAAAATTCTGGCCAACTGGGCAGGAAAAATCTCTATGGATGGAAATGAGATAGATAGAGAAAGAGGCGTAATCATTGAAGAAGATCGCCAGAGCGGTAAAAATTCCGGAGAGCGGATCAGAAAGCAATTGCTTCCAATCATGCTTAAAGATTCCCGTTACGAAAACAGGCTTCCTATCGGAAAACTTGAGCTGCTAAAAACTTTCACACACGATAAAATCAGAAACTTTTATGCAGACTGGTACAGACCAGATTTGCAAGCAGTGATTGCTGTAGGAGATTTTGATGTGAATGAAGTAGAAAAATTAATTATTGCCAACTTCTCCGGTTTAAAAAATCCAGTCAAAGAAAAGGAAAGATTAAATTATGATCTTCCGGATAACAAAGCACCATTAGTTAAGATTATTACGGATGCAGAACAACAATACAATGTAGCTTCGGTCACCTGGAAACAACGTGGGAACATCTTAAAAACGACAGCAGATCAAAGAAAAAATGTTATTTATAGCATGATCAACTCCATGTTGTCTGCACGTTACCAGGAAATTCTGGAAAAAGACAATGCCCCATTCTTATTTGCACAAGGTTCCTTTGGGGGTTATCAGGGAGGTTTAATTCCTGAAATCAATGCTTTTCAAACAAGTGCCGGTGCAAAATCAGGAAAAGACCTGTTGCAAGCATTTACCGCAGCAGTTGCCGAGAGTGAACGCGCTGTTAAATTTGGTTTTCTGCAATCAGAACTTGATGTAGTTAAAAAGAACATTGAAGCCGGGAATGAAATCTTATTGAAAGAGAAAGACAAAACTTCGTCTGCTGCATTTGTAGGAGAATACCTGAGTAATTTTTTAACCGGATCAGCAATTGGCTCCATTGAGTTCAACTATGCAAACACGAAAGAAAACCTTAGAACAATTACCCTGGCCGAAGTCAATGCACTGGCAAAAACACTGATTACCAAAGAAAACCAAATCGTCATTGTCACAGCCCCTGAAAAGGAAAAAGCAAACCTTCCAACCACAGCTCAACTGCTTGCCGCTTTGGACAATGCCTCAAAAAATCTAAAGCCTTATGTGGATAACGCTGTTAACAAACCGCTGCTGGCACAAAAACCATTAGCCGGAAAAGTGATTGCAGAAAAGAAATTTGAGGATATCGGGGTTACACAATGGACACTGAGCAATGGTATAAAAGTTTTACTGAAGCCAACAGACTTCAAAAACGATCAGATTCTGTTCAGCTCTTTTTCTAAAGGAGGGACTTCATTAGCAGATCCGAATGATTATCAATCTGCTGATAATGTAGGGATCATTACTCAAAGTGGTTTAGGTGACTTTAATCCTTCACAACTCAACAGGCTTTTAGCAGGGAATACGGGTAGTGCTGGTGCTTATGTAGGCGAATTGTATCAAGGCTTTAGTGGAAGTGCCGCACCTAAAGATCTGGAAAATGCACTACAGATGATTACTGCTTCGGCCTTGAACCCGCGTAAAGACAAAGAGATTTTTAACAAGGCGATCAGCGATGCTAAAGTAAGTCTGGAAAATAAAGATGCAGATCCTGAAAGCGTTTTTGCAGACACAGTACAAGCTGTACTTTCTTCTTACAACAAAAGAAGCATGCCTTATACCTTAACGGATATTGATAAAATCTCTCTGGACAAAGCTTTCTCTTTCTATAAAGCACGTTTTGCGGACCTGGGAGAACAAAGCTTTGTGTTTGTGGGCAACTTTGACCTGAACACTATTAAACCGCTTATAGAGACTTATATTGCCAGTTTACCGACCTTGAATAAAAAGACTGATTATATAGATCTTGGCTCCCGTACGCCAAATGGCCTGGTGAGTAAAACAGTTTACAAAGGTTTAGAAGAAAAAGCGAGTGTTCAGCTCTACATTCACGGTGACTATGACTATACCACCTCAAACAATGTACAGCTTGATGCTTTAAGCAGTGCATTGGAAATTAAAATACTCGAAAGATTGCGCGAAAAAGAAAGCGGGGTTTATTCTCCGGGCGTTTCACTGAGTGTGAATAAATACCCAAAAGCACATTATTATTTTACCATCTCTTTCAGCTGTGCACCAGCGAATGCAGAAAAATTGATTGCCGCAGCACTGGACGAAGTAAAAACGATAAGGGCCAATGGCGTAACCGCTCAGGACCTGGCGAAATTTAAGTCTGAGGTACAGCGTCAGCAGGAATTAAATCTGCGTAACAATGGATACTGGCTTGGTTATCTGACCACCAGACTTAAATACGGGGATGAGCTGGATCAGTTGCTGACTGCAAAAGAAAGACTCAGCGAAGTGACCATTGAATCTTCTAAAACGAATGCGCAAAAGTATTTAAAACAGGATAACTATATCCGGATGGTCTTAATGCCGCAGAAATAACAAATAAGGTACTAACCAAAAGCGGACATGATTTGATTCATGTCCGCTTTTTTTATTTAGTCTCGACCCCTACCGGGCCACTTGCATCGCTCTCATTTTTCAACCTGTCAAGCGCTGTAACGAGATAAGTATATCTTCTTCCTTTAATAGTATTGGTATCCAGAAAGGACGGAATATCATTGAAACTGATTTTAACAATATTCTTAGGGTTAACCACGCTGATTTTTTCTCCTTCATCAAACCGGTAAATTACATAGCCCGAAGCCGTTTCCCCATCTTCAGCTCTTAATGGGGCTGACCATTTAAGCTGTACACCCACACCTACCGCCTCAGCAGTTAAACCTTGTGGTATGTTTGGTACAATCTCGTCCAGCCATGGCATTTGTGGAGGAAGTGCCGGATATTTGTATAAATCATTCCTCAGAGAATCTGCAGTTGCCCTTGCTACTGTAGAAAATGATTTGGAACTAAAGAACACACTTCCCTGCACCCGGTTATTCTCCCGCATATATCTGATCTGGTCCGGAATCTGACTTGGGTCTCTCCATGCTGCTTCCATGCGTTGGTTCATCAGGTAAGCAGCCTGTCCGATATAAAGGTGTCTGCCGTAAGTATTGTTACTCCACCAGTCTACTAAAGTATCAAACGGTGCAGCTTTCCTGGTAAAACTGAAATAGACCTGTGGATTGATATAATCTACCCAGCCTTCTTTAATCCATTTCCTGGAATCGGCATAGAGTTCAGTAAAGTTAGAGAGACCGTGTGTTTCAGATCCTTCCGGATCTTCTTTCCTGTTTTTCCAGATCCCAAATGGACTGATCCCGAATTTCACATACTTTTTATAATGGTGAATACTATCATCCAGTTGTTTAATCAGCAAGTCAACATTATTTCTTCTCCAATCATTCAGATTCGTAAATCCATTGGAGTACTTGCTAAAGGTAGCGCCGTCATTGATACGCTGCCCCGCAATAGGATAAGGATAAAAGTAATCATCAAAGTGAATTCCATCTACATCGTAACCCTTAACCACATCCAGAATAACTTGCACTATATATTCTCTGACCTCAGGTAACCCCGGATCGAATTGTTTCTTTCCACCATAAGTAAAAAACATATCCGGCCTTTTTTTGGTCATATGATCTTCACTAAAGACCGTATTTGCACTCATACTTGCCCGATATGGGTTAAACCATGCATGCAACTCCATGCCACGGAAGTGTGCTTCTGAAATTGCAAACTCCAAAGGATCATATCCAGGACTTGGCGCAACACCTTGTTTACCCATTAGCCATTGACTCCAGGGCTCTCTTGATTTACGGTAGAATGCATCGGCTGCTGGCCTCACCTGCAGCATAATAGCATTCATTCCGTTTCTTTTATGCTGATCAAGCAGTGCAATGAGCTCCTGCTTTTGTTCATCCACACTAAGGCCTGGTCTTGAAGGCCAGTCAATATTCGTAACAGTTGCAACCCAAACCCCTCTGAACTCCCTTTTTGGAGCAATTTTTGCTGCTGTTTGTGCATAGATAAAAATTGGGGTAATTAAAGTTGTTAGAATTGCAAAAACAATCTTTTTCAGCATTATTGGTTCTTTTGGTAGTTTAAATTTAAAATAAATGTGGGGACGTAATACTCAATTTTACGCTCCAACGTTAGCAATTAAACGATTTTTTTTTAGCTCTCATACAATTTGAATCATTTTTTTACCAAAAATTATATTATTTACCCTATGTTCGTTTTTTTATCAATAAGTATCATGACCAATTCGACAAAGAAACCTCAATTTTTGATTTCAAATGTTAGACCGTAAAGATCCCGTAAATAAAGGAGACCGTAATAAAATATATTTTCTAATTGTAGTAATCGTGGCCTTATTAGGTACAAACGCCTTTTTATATTTCAAAGACAAATATGAAAAGGAACGTTTCGTTACAACCAATACAGAGAAAGAAAGACTAAAACTGGAAGTAGAAAAGATAGAGGTCGAATTTGATAAGGTCAACACGATGAATGTTGCGCTGACTGAAAAGCTTCAGAATGAACAGAAACTCGCCAGAATAAAAATTTCAGCACTTAAACAATCTTTACAAAAAGGACAGGTAACTCAGGCAGAACTCACAACCGCCCAGACAGAACTTAAAAAATTACGCGCATTTTTAACAGACTATAAAGATGATTTCACCCGCCTGGAAAAAGAGAACTCTTTTCTTAAAGCTGAAAGAGACAGCCTGGTCAGATCAGTAACTACGGTATCTGCCAAAGCAAATGCGCTGGAAAAGAAAAATTCAGAATTAAATGCCAAGGTAAAAAGTGGGGCTGCTTTAAAGGCTTTCAATGTAGCCCTTGCTGCGTTTAAGGTTAAAAACAATGGTAAGAATGTAGAAGTAGACAAAGCTTCAACTGCTAAAAAACTAGTCACTTATTTTAATATCATTCCTAACGAACTGGCAACAAAAGACTATCACAAGATATATATCCGTGTTTTTGATCCTTCAGGAAATCTGATTGCGGATGAACAGAATATGTTTGAAGCAGAAGGTCAGGAAATGCAGTATAGTGATATGATTACTATTTCTTATAACAATGACGCAACGGCTTATACTATTGAATGGGTAAATCCAAGAGCTTTTGTGAAGGGTACTTATGCGATCCTGCTTTATGCAAATGGCTTTACGATGGGGAAAGCAGCCATTACGTTAAAATAATTTAAACCTGCTCTCTAGTATATTCATGCCTGTACCTGAACAAGTGGGAAACTCAGGTAAAAGGTAGTTCCGGTATCGGTTACCGATTTGAAGTCTATAGTACCACCTGCATTCTCTACTGCCTGTTTCACAAAGGCTAAACCTAAACCTGTCCCAGAAGATTTGGTGGTAAAATTAGGGACGAATATTTTTGGCTGCAAGTCAAGATCGATGCCTTTTCCGTTATCTTCAACGTCCACCCATACATAGTGCTGATCGTTGGTAATTTTGATAAAGATCATACACTTCTCTTTCATATTTGCAGCCTCTATTGCATTCTTCATCAGGTTATTGAACGACCGCAGCATCTGATCTTTATCGCCCTGTATCAGCACTTCTTTATTGGTTAGGTTAGAAATATAGATTTCTACATTTTTAGTGTTGACAAAGACATCTCTTGTTTGTTCAATAATTGGGATGAGCTTTAAATTCTCCAGCTTGGTATCCGGCATTTTAGCAAAGTTAGAAAACTCCGAGGCAATGGTCGCCAGGCTATCAATCTGCTCTACAAAAGAGCGGTAGAAACGCTCAAATTTCTGTTCAAAATTAGGATCTTTCTCTTTCCATGATTTCTCCAGCAATTGTACACCTAATTTTAATGGAGTAAGTGGGTTTTTGATTTCATGTGCAACCTGTTTGGCCATTTCCCGCCATGCACTCTCCCTTTCGGATTTAGCCAGCTTGACCGCACTCTCTTCCAGCGCAGCAATCATTTTATTATATTCTTTAATCAGTGAACCTATCTCATCGTGACGTGACCAGATAATAGGTTGATTTTTCTGTCCAAGTTTAGTTTTTCTGATACTTTCCTGAATAAAAGTTAACGGGCTCGTAATCTGGTTAGCCAGGAAAACTGCCAGGATACCAATAGCCACAAAAACCAGGGCATATATATTAATTAATGTATTGATAAACAACCCGATTTTTGACTGGTAATCGGCTTCATTTCCATAGTATGGCAAACCGATATAAGCTACAGTCTGATTTTGTGCGTTACGGATCGGTGCATAGGCAGAGGAATATTTAAATTCCCCAATTGTTTCCTGAGGATTTGAATATTCCGACCTTTGAACCTGCTTGAGGTAGATATAGGCTTTAGGCTCCATCTTAGTGCCTATAATACCGTAATCATACATCTTAGGCAATGAAGTGAATAACAAGTTCCCATCTGTGTCAAACAAGTTTAAATAGGCAGAATTGATATCGGCAAACTGGTTGAAATTAATCACGGCCATATCTGTGGCTTCTGGTATGCCGGTGCTGAATATCTGCTTCTCATAAGAAAGCTGGACTTTCCGGATTTTTTCTCTGATAAAGTCTTCTTGCTGTTTCCTGTACTCATCGCGGATATAAAAGAAAGTAGACCAGCCAACAATCAGTAAGGTGGCTACAACCGAAAGCACAATAGACAATTGTATACGCGTTTTATATAAAATCTTATTCGCATTGATCATCAAAGAGCGGTTGATATTAAACCACCCTCCCCAGCTCTTATCAATGTTCTTCAATAGCCAGATCAGCATATACAAAGCCGCAGAAAAGATAATAAACATCAGGAAGAAGAAAGATAATGCAGCAAGCCTGACAATATAATTCACCTTCTCTTTGCTGATCACAATGATTTTAGAGTTACTAGCAGAATAGATCAGGTGGCTATAACCTAATTTAGGCTCATTCATAATTACGGGCTCACCGTAAACACCTTTAAACTCTGTATTGGCTATTTTATAAGTGTACTTTCCAGCCTGCTTAATCAGCTTATTGTTGTTATAAAAGGCAAAAGAATAATTACTGTAATCTTCATCATTTTTCAATTTACCATCGATCAGGATCTCAGGAAACTGGCTGTTATAATTGTATTGTTGTGACTTCAGCTCGATGACCAGCGTGCCCAGAATATGGTTATCGTCAAAAATTGGAATGATCCCGAAGTAATTCTGGTAACCAAAGGTATCGTTCAGACGGTAAAAGAAGTTCGAAATCTTTACAGAACCAGATTTAACCAGGTTTTGATAGTGTTGCAATGACCGGTCTTCTCTTACAGCAAGCGTAGAATCAGTGGCATTAAATTCATAAAAGTTATATTCAAATGGGGCTAAATACCCATCCAAAAAGGTTTTGATAATATAGTTCTGTAACGCAAGGTGCCGGTTTGATCCCGGGCTTTTAAAATAATCAGTAATGAATAAATCATTGGAGATTCCATTGCCAAGGCTTTCAATTGAATTAATGACTTTAGGATCATCTGAAGACTGCAGTTTCTGCGCAATTACATACCGGTTGCTTCGTTCCTTAATATCATTAAATTTCAGATATTTAATAGAGGACACAAAGGCAAGACAGAAAAAAACAGCAGCAAAAACACCTATGGAAAACTTATTCTTCTGAATATAGCTATTGTAAGAAATGATAAACAGAAATAAGGCATAGGCGATAAAGAAAGCTGTAAAATCTGTACATAACATATAGACGAAATACAGAGCAAACATTGTCAGGAACAGAATCAGCCTTTCTTTATTGCTGACATTCAATTGTCTGGTTAGTTCTATACAGATATTGGCCAATAAATAAACATTAAACCAAACCAGGCAAAGAATGATAATACATACCCAGCTTAACCAGCTCAGATTGATAATATTGGTAATATCAAAATTGATCTTGGAATTATAAATAAGACCAAAAAAGACCTCGTTCATCAAAAAGGCAATGCCAGAAAACAGCAGCAGCAGCAACACATGAAAGAATACACCCGCAACTTTACTCCTGATCATCCACTGTGGAAGCTTATACGCATCTTTATAAGTAAACATAAAGAGTACAACCCAGGTAATGGATAATACATTGAGCAGAAAATCTCCAAGAGAGGGTAAAAAGAAACTTTCTGCATAAATAGCAGGGCTGAAAATTTCGAGGCTGAACTGGTGGTTATACCATCCGTATTCCAGATCCGTAACCCTTACGCCTAAAAAAAAGGCAATAAGCAACAGTGTAGCCGGAATCAGATAACCTCTTTTGGCCAGCCGCGAACAAAATGAATTGACAAAAAGGGCGAAACTGAATAAACCGACTATCCAGAGCCAGATTTGTATCGTAGAGTAAACGCTCTCTGTGTAATTAGGCTTGAGTTTGACCTCAAACAGCAATTTACCATCGAGGTTCATAATGCCGTTCACCTGTTCATCCATAAAGGAGGCCAGGGCAAGGGAATTAGAAGAAGATAATTCTTTTACAATCCCGTTTTTAAGATACCGGTTCTGAATGCTGAACTGATCTTTGACATCAATCAGAAAGATCAAAGTATAACTTCCTTCTGTTTTTTTTATGGCTTCATACCAGCCGTTGGCTAGTTGCAGAAAGGAAGAGCCTTCTTTTACCTTATTCAGGTTTGGTGGTATCGCTTTATAGGAACTCCAGAATTTAAGGACGGAATGGTCGTAGGTCAGAATATTAATTCCTTTGGCACCAAAGGAACTAATATAATTCAAAGCAAATGTTTCATTCAGGTGAAATTGCTTGGCCCTTTCAAGCTGTTGCGCATCTGCTAAGAAATCATATACGGTCTGTTCATTTAAGGCAAGGTTTTCCTGAAGTTTACCTGCCTCATGTTGCAGGAGGTCTTTTTCTGTTATAGAGTGTTTTAACGATAATGCAGTAGCTATACAGCATATCCCCAGAATCAATAAAAGAAATCTAATTTTACCCCCTATATTCACGCCGGCTGCTTTAGTTAGTAATTATTAATTAAACAGGGACTGCGGCCGAACTCGTTTGCGCTTCTCTGCTTACTTTTTTAACCAGGCCTTGTAATACTTTACCAGGTCCTACTTCTATAAACTCATCGGCTCCGTCTGCCAGCATACGTTCTACTGTTTGTGTCCATCTCACCGCACCTGTCAATTGTGTGATTAAATTAAATTTAATCTTTTCAGGATCTGTTTGTGGTCTTGGATCAACATTCTGGTAAATCGGACATACCGGAGGCAGAATTGTAGTGTTTTCTATGGCTTCTTTCAGTTCGATTCTTGCTGGTTCCATTAGCGGAGAGTGAAATGCACCACCTACATTTAATTTTAAGGCTCTCTTTGCCCCTGCTTCTGTTAGCTTTGCACAGGCAATATCGATACCTTCTATACTGCCGGAAATAACTAACTGGCCCGGGCAGTTGTAATTTGCAGCGACGACTACTTCGTCAATTTCTGCACAGATTTTCTCTACTACATCATCTGCTAACCCTAAAATTGCAGCCATAGTTGAAGGCTGTAATTCACAGGCTTTCTGCATCGCATTTGCGCGTGCAATCACAAGTTTCAATCCATCCTCAAAGGAGATTGCTGAGGCAGCAACCAAGGCTGAAAACTCACCTAACGAGTGTCCTGCAACCATATCTGGTTTAAAATCATCTCCTAAAGATTTGGCAAGGATCACCGAGTGCAGGAATATGGCAGGTTGAGTAACGCTGGTTTGTTTCAACTCTTCTTCAGTACCCGAGAACATGATGTCGCTGATGCGAAAGCCAATAATATGATTTGCTTTTTCAAATAATTCTCTGGCCATTTCAGTTTCGTACAGTTCTTTACCCATACCTGAAAATTGCGCGCCTTGCCCTGGAAATAAATATGCTTTCATTTATATTATTATTGTTTTCTAATGTAACCGTGCTGTTATTAACCTCAAAAACTCTGCCCTCGTTTTATCTTTGGCAAATTCTCCTGTAAAAGCTGAGGTTGTTGTCACTGAATTTTGTTTTTGTATCCCTCTCATTGCCATACACAAATGCTGGCATTCGATCACTACCGCTACTCCTGCAGGGTTTAAAGTTTCCTGGATACAATCTCTGATTTCATTAGTCAGTCTTTCCTGCACCTGTAATCTTCTTGCAAAAGCATCAACTACACGTGGAATCTTACTTAAACCAACAATATGGCCATTTGGAATATAAGCGATATGCGCTTTTCCAAAGAAAGGCAGCATATGATGTTCACACATAGAATAAACCTCAATGTCCTTGACCACAACCATCTGGCTGTAATCTTCTTTAAACATTGCCGAACGCAAAATTTCAGCTGGTTTAATAGCATAACCATGGGTCAGATATTGCAATGACTTAGCCACACGCTCAGGTGTTTTTAATAAACCCTCACGCTGAGGATCTTCTCCCAGCTGAGTCAATATATCTGTATAGTGACTGGAAATAGAAGCTGTTTTTGCTGTATTGTAACGATCTATTTTAACATACCCTTCGTTTTCTTCATCGAAGGCATCTTGTGTATTATTTTCCATGTATATCGTGTGATTAACCGAAGTACTCTACAAAGTTGTTTTCAGTTTCGTAAATTTTAACGCAATGCAATATTGCACCACCTTGTTGAATATGTGGCAGTAATTGGTCCCAAACTGCAATCACCAGGTTTTCTGTTGAAGCCAGTTTGTCTTTCATGAAATCTACATCCAGATTGAGATTTCTATGGTCAAGTTTGTCAATGATATGCTCATTGATAATTTCTTTCATCCATTTCAGGTCAACTAAAAAACCTGTTTCCGGGTTTATTTCTCCCTTTACGGTAACAAATAGCTGATAATTATGACCATGCCAGTTAGGGTTGGCGCATTTGCCAAAAACTTCCAGGTTATGATCATCTGACCAGTCTGGTCTTGCTAATTTATGTGCGGCGTTGAAAGATTCTTTGCGGGTTATATAAATCATATTTCAGTAATTGACCGCAAATATACGAAGACTATCTAAAAACAAGCAAGGTATGTTCTGGCTCAGCCGTTTTACCGCAGCGCAAACTCGTTAGCGGGTTTACGGTCAGGTAAATTCATTATTTTGTAACTTCGTTAAATGAAGATACTGGTAGTTGCAGCAACAAGGGCCGAATTAGCCGGCTGTTGTACGGTTTTTGAGCTGGCAGAAGGAAATTTTATAGAAACCCCTCATTTTGATCTTTTAATTACTGGCGTAGGAATGACAGCTACCGCATTTGCAATGGGCCAGCATTTATCCGCAGCTGGGCAGTATAAACTGGTCATTAACTTAGGAATTGCAGGCTGTTTTGACCGAGAAATCCCTTTAGGCAGCCTGGTTAATATTGTGAGTGACGAGTTTTCAGAATTAGGTGCAGAAAATAAAGATGAATTTCTGACCATTGATGAGCTGGGTTTTGGAACAGGTAAATATAATGGGAAAGCTATACCTTCATCTGCTAATTTACCAGCGCTGCTACCCGGTTTACCAGAAGTAAACGGGATTACGGTGAACAAAGTACATGGCAATAAGGAAAGTATCCAGGTCATTACCAACCGTCTTCATCCGGTTACCGAAAGTATGGAAGGTGCTGCTGTATTTTATTGCTGTACACAGCTGAATATCCCCTGTATTCAAGTGCGCAGTATTTCCAATTATGTGGAAGAAAGAAACCGCGACAACTGGAAAATAGGATTGGCTATCAAAAATCTGAACGATTGGGCAATTAAATTTTTGACAAACAGTTAACCAAGCGGCTACTGGAACTCCTTACATTTACCACATGAAACTTTCACTCGGCTTTTCTCCTTGTCCAAACGATACTTTTATTTTTGACGCATTAATTCATCATAAAATTGATACAGAGGGCCTGGAGTTCGAAGTATTCTTTGATGATGTAGAAACCTTAAATCAAAAGGCATTACGTTCAGAACTGGATATTACGAAGCTGAGTTTTCATGCTTTTGCGCATGTAGCAGAAAAATATGCATTGCTGGATGCCGGAAGTGCATTGGGCTTCGGAGTTGGCCCTTTATTAATTTGCAAAAATGAAGATTTAATTGGCAGTGAACGCTTAACGCAAAAAGATTCTACTTTGAGTGTGGCTATTCCCGGCGAACTGACTACTGCAAATTTCCTGTTGGGCATTGCTTTTCCCAATTTGCTCAATAAACAGGTAATGGTTTTCTCAGAGATCCAGGATGCCCTGTTAAATCAGCGCATTGATCTTGGTCTTATTATTCATGAGAACCGTTTTACCTATACAGAAAAGGGATTACATAAAATAGTTGACCTGGGTAGTTACTGGGAAGAACTGACAGGCTGCGCAATCCCGCTGGGAGGCATCGTAATTAACCGTAAACTTGATCACGGGATACAGCTGAAAGTAAATCGCCTGATCCGTAAATCTGTAGAATTTGCTTTCCAAAACCCAAAATCAGGAATTGACTTTATTGCTGCCCATGCACAGGAAATGGAAGAAGCAGTCATGTATAAACACATCGATTTATATGTCAACAAATATTCTGTTGATTTAGGTATTGAAGGCAGAAAAGCGATAGATATCCTGTTCAAAATGGCCCGGGAAAAAGGAATTATCCCTGAGATTAATCAAACCCTTTACGTAACTAATTAATTATCAGAATGCTATTGATTGCAGGGGCCGTCAGGAATTTCACGTGTAATTTTAATCAGTTTAGTCACAACTAAAGTAGAGTCAAAATCTGCTGAGACCACCAGGCTGTCCGATTTAATGGCGTGACATTCTGCCTCAATATAAACAGGCTCGTAAGGTTTCTCAAAATTGAATTTACTATACCCCAGCTCTAACGTTTTAGAACTATCAGCAACCCAATATTCCCTGCCCTCTTCACAGTCTGTAAAAGACTTTATTTCCGGGCCATAGCTATACAATCCCTTGATTATTCTGGTTTTACTTTTTTGAGTCTCTGTGCCGGTATGGTTACAAGCTGTAAAAGCAATGGAAAGGACGAATAATAATAGAAATGTATGTTTTAAGGAATTCATGTTAAAGATCTTGATTTAAGTGATTAATATTCTTCACGCTCAAATTAGATGACAAAGCTGATGCCATAAACGAGAAAATACTCACTGTGATGAATACTAATAAAAAATCTTTCCATTTAAGGCCGATTGGGTAGGCGTTACTCATCAGCAGATTCTCCTGTGACATTTTGATCAACCCGAATTTCTGCTGCAATAAACAAAAAACCAGCCCGACAAAAAGACCAAAAACACAGCCTGCTAAAGTGATCATCATTCCTTCGAAAAGAAATATCTTTCTAATAAGGCCTTTTCCAGCTCCCAGGCTGCTCAATATGGCAATATCTTTCAGCTTATCAATAACCAGCATGGTCAGTGACCCAATAATATTGAAGATGGCAATGATCAGAATAAATGTTAAAATGATATATACTGCCCACTTTTCGGTACTCAAAATATTATATAATGCTTTGTTTTGCTCCACCCTGTCTTTAACAACGTATTTCTTGCCCAGCTGTTGTGCAATTTTCGCTTTAAAAACATCCGGATCTACTCCTTTTTGTAAATTAAGCTCTATCGAAGAGACTTTAATTTCTTCGTTTAATAATTTTCTGGCGAAACTTAACGGTACGATCGCAATGTTATCAAAATCCTGCTGTACTTCAAAAATGCCTGATACAGGAATATACAGATCCATAAAATCATCAGCCGGATTCACAGAACTCGTTTTCAGTCCTTTTTTAGGAGAAAAGACTTGCAATTGTGTAAATGGGTCATTGGTATTCACCATTAAATAGTTTTGCAGCGCAGAGCCAATCACCGCATTGGGACCTGCCTCCGTTTGCAATATAAATTTCCCTTGTACAGTAATACTATCCAGACTTTTATTCTTAAGATAAGACGTACTTACGCCTTTAACCATTCCTACAGATTGTTTATCACGATATCTTAGCAAAGCATTCTCAGAGAGCACTTCGGTAAAGGAATAGACTTCTTTTGCAGATTTAAGCTCTGTAAAGAAAACACTGTGCGGATCGAAGGTTTTTCCCTCCGCAGGTGCAATCACCAGTTGCGGGGTAATGGTATTGAACATCTTCAGCACAACATCTTCAAATCCATTGAATACTGATAAAACAATAATCAATGCCGCACTGCCTACAAAAACACCCAGCACTGATATAGTAGAGATGATATTTATAGCATTGGTAGACTTTTTAGCAAAAAGGTACCTGCGGGCAATATAAAGGGCTGTGTTCAAATGCTGGTGGTTTGGTCAAATATACAGGTACTTATTTTAAAAAAGGATTGTTTAGTTTTTCAAAGCCGATTGTAGTCAGATGGCCATGACCTGGAAATACTTCTACATGGTCTGGCAGGATAAATAGCTTCTCTCTGATATTAGCTATCAATTGCTGATGATTACCACCTGGCAAATCTGTCCGGCCAATTGAAGTATAGAATAAAACATCACCGCCAACAATAAACCCATCCTCTTTAGCATAAAAACACAAATGTGCCGGAGAATGACCAGGCGCAAAAATCAACTCTAACTCACTATTTCCAAAAGTCACTGTTCCTGTTTCTTCTAAAAAGACCTCTGGTTCTGGTGAAAGCTCATAATTTAAGCCCATTTGTGGAGCGTATCCCGGTACTGCCTGAAGAATATACAACTCTCCTTTATGAAATTGCGGTTTTAAACCCCAGGTATCAAATACAAACTTATTGCCAAAAACATGATCTATATGGCAGTGGGTATTTAACAACAGCACTGGTTTCAGCTTGGTTTCCTTAATCCAGCTGGTCAGCATATTCTGCTCCCTGCCATCGTGCATTCCCGGGTCAATAATTACGCATTCCCCTGTTTCATCATATAAAACATAAGTATTTTCCTGGTATGGATTGAATGTAAATTGCTTAAGAGTAATCATCAGAGTTTAAATTAGTTTTTCCATCTGAAAGTATCAATCATACGGTCGATATCTTTCTTTATAAAAGTCACAACGGGTGCGACAGAGTCATATTGCGGACGCTCATTAAAATATAAAGCACCCCTGAAATAATGTTTAGCACTATCAGTCAGAAAGAACTGTACAGAAGATGCGGTGTTTCCATCGATTGCATAATATATACCATAAACTTTCCGGTCTGGAAAGTTAATCAGTTTCTGATCAATAGCATTGGCCTTAACCGTATGTTTAAAAGCTAGTGTACGGGCATCTTCTACCAAACCTTCATATTCCTTTTTCGAGGAAATATTATAATAAGTAAGGTGAAGACGGGCATTAAATTGTGTAAAGTGAAGATTATTCCAGCAATTACCTGCTCCACGTTCCTGGTCAGCTTCTATTTTTGTGTATTTTGGATAGTCAAATGTGAACGGACAGCCGTTATCGTAAGTCAAATATTCTTTCTTAGGGAATTTAATCTGAAAATAGCCTCTCGGCTTAGGGGTATAAGTTTCATTACTGGTACAGGCCGCACTCAGGCATAAAAGAAAAAAGATGCTATACAGTAAATATGATTTCATGTTCGTTTTTAGCCTAAGGGTTCCAGATAAACCAGGACCTTTCTGCCTGAAGCTGCAACATTTCAAATCCGTTTTTAATCGCTGCTCCTTTTGCTTTGGCACGTTTCAGAAACTCAGTCTCTTCAGGGTTATAAACCAGATCGTAAGCCAGATGCTGATCGGTAATCCACTCATAAGGAATAGCCGGAGCTGCTTCAATATTCGGGAAAGTGCCCAACGGCGTGGTATTGATAATAACCTGGTATTGCTGAAGGATTTCTGCTGTTAGCTCGCTGTACAGGATCGCATCCGGAGCTGGTGAACGGACCACAGAAAGATAAGTAAGCTGCAATTGATCCAATACGTATTTCACTGCTTTGGCCGCTCCGCCATCGCCAAGGATCAGCGCATGGGTATGGTTTTTTTTCAAATACGGCCTAAGAGATTCCTGAAAGCCATAAGCATCTGTATTGTATCCTTTAAGCCAGGTTTTGCCGTCCTGATGCTGGATAGCAATACAATTTACTGCGCCTATGGTCTGTGCTGCAGGATCCAGCTCATTCAGGTACGCCATTACCCCCACTTTATGGGGTATCGTGACATTCAATCCTGAAAGAGAATCATCTGCTGCAATCAAAGAGACTACAGCAGCTATATTTTCTATAGGAAACAGTTCATATTGATGACCGGCAATTCCTTCTTCCTGAAATTTCTCTGTAAAGAACTTTTTTGAAAATGAATGCGCGAGCGGATAACCAATTAGTCCGAATGTTCTCATATATGCAGCAGCCTCAAACCGGATAACCGGCTATTTTCCTAAATTAAGGAAGTAATCAAATGTATCCCCTCTTAATCCCAGACGAATAGTTTCCAACGGAATAACTTCTGCAGGAGCAATATTACCCAGGTTCACATTCGTACCAATCAACTTGATAAACCAAACCTGCTGTTCTTTTTGAGGAGCTTCCCAGATAATAGTTTCAGCTGGTATCTGTGTCAATATTTCATCTACCAATCCTTCACGCACTTCACCCGATCCTCTGTAAATACCTACATTTCCACCTTCTCTGGCTTCCGCAATAACTTTCCACGAACCTGCTTCAATTTCAGCATTCATCAATTTGATCCATTTATAAGGCGCAAATATTTTTGTAGCATCCTTAGAGCCAACTTCCGAAATTACAGTAACATGTTTTGCTAATTTATGAATGTATTCACACTTAAGATCATGTTCAATTTCAATAGAACCGTCAGAAACTTCTGCGTATTCCATACCAAATTGTTCCAATACACGGATATAATCTTCAAATTGATTACGGATAATAAACGCTTCGAACAAAGTACCACCAAAATAAGTCGGGATACCTGCACTGCGATATATATCTAGTTTTTCTTTTAATCTTGGGGTAACAAAAGAGGTAGCCCAACCTAATTTAACGATGTCGGAATGGACACCTGCGACATCAATAAAGTCTTCTGTCTGCCTCAAACTGAGGCCCTTGTCCATCACCATAGTTATGCCGCTCTGGCGTGGTTTTACTGGACGTTCGGGAATATTATTTAATGGGTAATTCATATCTGCTGTAAAGGTGAAAAAAATAAGGCTTATTTCATCACTATAAATTTGTTTTTCACTCAAAAAAGCTTATGCCAGATATTGGAGGGCACTGAAAAAGTAGACATAAAAAGGTCTTCAAACAGAAAAGCGGATGGATAGCTCTTAAGAGTTGTTTATCCGCTTTCTTTTTTGAGACATTTCATTTTTTTATTTGATAACGAACTTTACGTTCGATATTGAGAACGGGAGCACATTGTTAGTTTTTACCAGAATATTCGTTGGATTATTATCCTTTTTTTAGAATTTGAGGATTCTTTTAAGATTAACCACGAATATCGCAAGTGCACCTTGCATTTTCATGCTTTCCAGGCCATAGGAGTTCGCTCTGTTATATCCATGAACATTTTTCAATTCACTATTTTTTGCCTCAATTTTATATCTGTGTTTTGATTTCTCCCTGAAGTACTCGCTTTGTTGGAATATTTCCTGCTCTTTATGCTCATCTGGTTTTATTGCGACCGAGTATGTCCTGCTTTTGGCGCCTGGTTTGTAGCAGCCGTCCTTTAACGGGCATACTTTGCATTTTTCGATATCAAAATAATAGGTCATTGACTGATTGCTATTATCTACCTTTTTGCCCTGCACCCGTTTGTACATAGCCAGGTGCCCTGCAGGGCAGACGAACATATCAGCGTCTTTATTATAATCAAACTTTTCTTCCTCTTTTCTGGTGCCATGGGTAATAGCAGGGTTCATCCTGGCAACTATCCTTACCTTATTGCCGTTCACATCGCTGAGCTTGAGGTTATTCTTCCCGGAATAGGCTGCATCACCTATGATTGTCTCTACCTCCATTCCATTGGCCTGGGTCTGGCTCAAAAGTTTTGGTAGTTCAGGACCATCTCCCTTTTCTGCTGAGGTAACAACAGCAGCCGTTATAATGCGCTCCTCTGTCATGGCCAAATGAGTTTTGTAACCAAAAAAACTGCTGTCGGCTGTCTTGTGGCCAACCCTGGCATCCATATCTTTAGATATTGCATAATTCTCCCGGGTATCTTCAACTGTTTCCCTCAATAGGTTTAGTTTCTCCTTTACTGCAGGAATTTCACTTAACGCTTCATCAGACTCGATAAGTTTTTGTAGTTTACTGCAGTATTCTATTTCCTTTAGGATATCATTTGATTCATTCTTCTCGGGCATCCGGGTTTTGAAATCATCATCCATTGAATAAACTGCTCTTCGCAGCAACTTTGAACGTTGCCTGAGTACCTCAACAGGTGAGTATGGGTTAGATCTTGAAAGTGAATGTGTAGCATCGACAATAATGGACCTGGATTTAATAATACCTTTTTCCAGAGCTAAAGAGACGGTTTTTCCAATCAGCAGGTTTAAAAGATCCATGTCCTTAAGACGAAGCTTTCGGAACTTGGTCAGAGAGCTTGGATTTATCACGTCCTGTTCAGGGAACATCTCTAAGAAATATTTAAAGGACATATCATAACGGGAACGCTCTACAACATCCACATCAGAAATAGTGAATATAGTTTTCAAAAGCAGGTATTTGAACATGCGCACAGGGCTCTCTGCAAGACGTCCATTATCCCGGCAATACTTTTCTAAAAGCTCATTATAGATAAAGCTGAAATCTATTAACTCATTGATCTTGCGAAGAAGGTTGTCTTTGGGAACAATCAGATCGTAGAGCCTGGAAAACTCACTAAATTGGATTTTTTGTTGTTGAAGAAGCATCTTAAAGGCAGTTCTAATACACCTTTAAAATACAAAAAAGGAGCAGAAAAACTATGCTTTCTACTCCTTTTATCCATTTTTTTCTAAGGGACTTTTTCAGTGCCCTCTGATATTGGCATAAGCTTTTTTGAGTTTATTAATTGCATAGTAAAATTGCATTCTATATGATCAGGTAATAACAATGTGCTATTTAATATATCTGTTGATGACTTCAACAATTGCATTGTTATCCTGTAACTGCGGCAGGTATTCAAACAAGATATAATGTTTGTCCGGATCAGTCACTAAAGCTGTCTCCAGGTAAACCAGTGCCTCTTTATGTTGTCCGAGGGCAAATAAATAAGCCACCTGTCTGTAATAAAGCTCTGCAGCATCCGGGTTATTCTTGATTCCGTCAGAAATAGTTTCTGAGGCTTCCAACAGCCTTCCCTGCTCATAAAGAACAGTAGAGAAATCCAGCCATGCCTCTATGTCAAGCGGGTTATATTCCAGCACTTTATAATAGGCTTCAACAGATTGCTCTATTTGTCCGAGTTTATAATAAGCATCAGCCATTGCAAACCAGAAGTCAGGATTTTCATCGTCCAGCTCTATCGCTTTCTTATAAAAGTGCAGCGATTCAAAATAGCGTTCCTCAAAATTCAGTGTCACTCCTATTCCAAACCAGGCATCGGCCAGCTTATTATCCATCTTCACGGATTTTTTATAGTAGGCACGTGCTTCATCCATACGTTCCAGCTTTTCATAACATTCCCCTATTGCGCAATAAGTATCTGCATTTGGCTGTTCATATTCCCAGGTTTGTTTATAGACTTCTATAGCCTCGGCATAACGGTCAAGTTGAACCAGTGCATTTCCTTTGTTATAATAAGCTGAAGCAAAATTATCTTTAATCAGGATTGCATAATCATACGCATCGATCGCCTTTTCAAACAGATCAAGTTTATGATAAGAGTTAGCCAGGTTATACCATGCAGCATAAGAATAAGGATCGTTATCGATATATTCCATGTAAAACTGGATACTTTCTTCTTGTTTGTCTAAAATATCGTAACAGAAAGCCAGTTCATACAAACCGTCTTTGTTCTCCATATTTTGTTCCAGACTCAGTTTGATATACTTGATGGCACTTTCGTAATCCAGCATATTCTGATAAACGTAAGCGATCTGAAGCAGAATTTCATCTGTAGTTTCCGCGAATGTCAATGCAATCTGAAAGTTATCCAATGCTTCGGTAAAACGCTCCAGGCTATTGTATATGTTTCCACGAAGCACATAGATTTCTGATTCTGAGGCTTCGAGCATTTCTGCTTTTTGCAAAGAGAAAAATGCTTTGTCTATCTGATCAGTAACGAAAAGAAGCTGCGCTTGTTTAATTAAAAAAACTGCGGCGTATGGATGCTGGTTTAGGGCATACTCTATCACCTGAAGTGCCTTTACGGGGTCACTCTTTTCTATATAGTAGTCAATGATGTTCTCAAAAGCCTGGGCATCAAAAAAATACTGATCCTGGTTCCTTATCATCTCTTCGTAACGCTCTACCGAACGCTGCGCATCATCACTAAAATCAAAGTAAAATTCCTCTTCCATTGTATTGAATAATTAAAGAACAGCTCCCTTTTTTCCTAAAATACAGTATAAGTTTACAGTATTATATAGCATGCAACCGAAATAATTATCAACATCCAAACAACTGACATCGTAATTCGTTGATAGTATTAAATTTAGCAGTAAATAAGCCGTCTGGCTTGGGTCAGCATTATTCATATGATTTACAGTGTTAGCTGTAATGAAGCTTGCTTAAGCACGTCCATGTCAGGAGTTAAAACTCATGCAGGTTTAATATTGCTATCTGGGGTTTTTCCTGAATTGATACAAAGTAACGCAACTTAATTTTAATCTGCGTAAAATTCAAGTCAAGAAAAAGGCGGCGGCAAAGAAAGCGGGCCTGATGCGTGGAAAGGATATATGCGCAGACAAACAAATACCAGGCAGGTCTTTTATAACAGAAGGCCTGCCTGAATTTATTAATTATAAACATTAACTAATTTAGTTGCAAAAATAGTGATCAAACCATCATCGGTTGTACCAATCAGATAAATGAACCTCTTGCCTGCAGGACCGGAAGCAAAATCAGTTCCACTGAAAGTAATAGAGGTAGATCCGTTTACAGGCGCACTTACCGGGAACTGAATGCTTGGATTTCCACCGATACTCCATATCGCATCAGCCGGAAATTTATTGCCCAGACCAGAAACTGTATATGTATAGGCTCCATTGCTTAAATAAACTGTTGATGGCCCCTGAATATTATTCCCAGGAGTGTTTTTTACCGGAACAATCTTTACTATTTGAGGCGCTTCATTCGCATTCGCGTTAAAAGTACTAAAGCCAAGCACAAGAGCCAGGCTTAAAATCAGGTTTCTTTTCATTTCTCTTTAATTTAATTAGAATGGCTAAAAGGTTAATTAACACAATTTAATTAAAAAAATTAATCAAAGACAAATTCTGTAAACTAAAAAAGCATAAGACATTTCTTTGCTGTAATCTCGTTTACAGTAAAAACATCTTATGCTTAATCAGGCCTGATAATTGGCGGGGCTATTTTTTGGCGTTTACTTTTTTAGCTTGAACGGTAGTGTCATTCATTGCCAGTCTTGATCCTGCAGGTAAGTTCTCTGTTTTAGCAGCCAATAGCCTTTCCACTTTTAAATCTCCGGCACTGGCATTTTTTATAGTGTGGCTCTCTGTAGTTCCCAATAATTCAAGGTTTGCTTCACCAGCCAGATCAGTATATAAACTTTCAGTTTTAGCTTTGATATGTGCTTTAGCCTGATCTCTCATTACCACTTGCAAATAAGGCAGGTTAATCGTCCCAACTGTACTTACAGTTGCATGATCTGCAACAGCGATCCTGTAAAGATTTTTTACATACACAGTCACCACTACCGGTGTTTCTTCTGATGAGCTGATACTCAATGTATTTCCAACTTGCTTAACCGACACTTTGTCCAGGTTATCATCTCCGATAGAGATCCAGTCACGGTTACTTTGTACAATAAATACTTTAGTAGTTCCATTGACAACTACTCTTTTAATATCCTGATTTTCGGATACCTTTTCTGCTGCTGTTACTTTTTCTGCAGCAAAAGCTGTAACTACTGTGGTCGATAAAACGATGGCAGTCATTGCCGATGCTACTAATGTTTTGAATGAAGTTTTCATATCTTTATATTTAATGGTTTCTAATGGTCTGTTTCTAAACAGTTTGTAATTAAGACGCAAACACCCACGATACGTTGCAAAGTTTTTTGCCTTTTATACCATAACCCGATCAAACCCGACGAACGCCCTTAAATTTCCGACCAACTCAACCCGCTAATCAACCGTCATTACCCAAAATTATACGCACCAAAGCTGCCAGTCTTAAGTTTTTTTTGAATAATCCCCCGAAAAATCAATTTTCTATTTGACCACGATTCAAATTTGATGTATGTTTAAAGCTTTACTAGCTTAAAGACTCCTCTTTTTTTAATCATTTGCCTCATGTTACGCGTAGATAGTTCTAAACCCTGCAAAATCGTATATTCACTGTGCAAGCATGAGTATTTAGGCTATTTAATTGAACCACATATTGTTCAGCTTAATCCTCAGGGAGATTTTTCTTTAACTTATCAGCGCCTATTCAGCCATACTGCTCAGGAATTTGCCAAACACCTGACAGACTCTGATCTTAAAATCATAAAGATGCTTGATGAAACAGAGCAGGATCATGTGATTAAGAAGTATCATAAAAAAGCGATCAGGCCTTTTGAGTTTTTCAGCAAGTTCTACGATGATAAATTCTATGAAAACGCGAGGCCTAAAATCGAGAAGAAATTAGCTGAAGTACTGGAAATCCTTAAAGTTAAAGATGAGTTATACCTCATGGACAAAGACGGATGGCCTGCAGAGCGTAAAATTGAGCTGGCTACTGAGCCTGCTACGATTTTATTCCACTTCAGAAGAAGTGAGGTAGAAACCCGCTACTTCCCTACTATTAAATACCAGTCTCTGCGAATAGATTTCATGTTTAAAGAAGCGCAGATTGTAAGTAATCAACCAGCCTGGTTACTGTTAAACGATGTACTTTATTTCTTTGAACAGGATATTGAAGGTAAAAAGCTATTCCCTTTTCTGAATAAGCGTTACATCACAATCCCAACTGCCAAAGAAGAAACTTATTTTGAGAAATTCGTAGCCCCTTTAATAGAGAAATATCACGTTTATGCAGAAGGATTTGATATCCAGACAGAGAAGCATGAGCCGACTGCAATCCTAAAGGTAATTTACATTGAAGGTGGAATTTCCCAACTTCAGCTTTATTTCAAATATGGTGAACACGTTTTTGCACTGGGAAATGAGAAGAAAGTCACTGTTCATGTTGAAAAACAGGAAAACAATTATGTCTTTACCCGTGTCAAAAGAGATACTACCTGGGAAAAGCATAAATATACTGAATTAACGAAACTGGGCCTTAAAAAAACAAGTGCGCTCTTTTATAACCTGGAACTCGCAGCAGCTGATACCGAAGATAAAGCTTATGGTATCCTGAACTGGGTTAACGAACATATTGAACAATTAGAAGCTAAAGGCTATAGTATTGAGCAGTCCACTGGCCAGAAAAAATTCCTCTTTGCATCGAGTAAAATAGACTTTGAAATCAAAGAAGACAACGATTGGTTTGACATCAACGCGATTGTATATTTTGGCGTACACCCTGTTCCTTTTATTTCCCTTAAACAGCATATCTTACATAAAAAGAGAGAATTCCCGCTTCCTGACGGCACTATAGCCATCATACCAGAAAAATGGTTCTCTCAATACGGAAGTTTATTCAGCCTCTCTGACGGAGGAAAAATGCTGAAGCTTAAAAAACACCATATTGGTTTAATCAATGATCTGGCTGGTGATGGGATTGCCAATGTAACCTTACAGCGCAAGCTTCAGAAACTGAATGACTTTGAGAACATCGAAGACATCCAGATGCCTGTTCATTTTAAAGGTGAACTAAGAAGTTATCAGAAAGCTGGTTATAACTGGTTCAGCTTTTTAAGAGCCTATAACTTTGGTGGGTGTTTAGCAGATGACATGGGTCTGGGTAAAACTATTCAGACACTGGCGATGCTGCAAAAGCTAAAAGAAGAAGACGAGCTGAACCAAACCCACAGCACTTCTTTGATCATTATGCCAACCTCGCTAATTTACAACTGGCTGGCTGAAGCAAAGAAATTTACACCAAAACTAAAGATCCTTGCACATACCGGCAGTACCCGGAATAAGGATGTCAGTCATTTTATAAAATACGATATCGTCATCACTACTTACGGAATTACCAGAGTTGATGTTAACGAGATACAGGATTTTTATTTCAATTATATTATTCTCGATGAGAGTCAGAATATCAAAAATCCTTCTTCTAAATCATTTAAATCAGTCAGACAGTTAAAGTCAAGACACCGGTTAATTCTGAGCGGTACACCTGTAGAAAATTCAGTAGGTGATCTTTGGACACAGCTTACTTTTCTTAATCCCGGATTATTGGGTACACAGGCATTCTTCAACGAGGAATATGTACAAGCTATTGAAAAGAGAAAAGATGAGGATAAGGCGAAGAAATTACAGGCGATCATCAAACCTTTTGTCTTAAGACGTACCAAAGAACAGGTTGCAGAAGAATTACCCGCAAAAACTGAACAGATCATTTATTGTGATATGAGCGAAGATCAGGCTTCTTATTACGAAAAAACAAAGTCTGCTTACCGGAATGATTTGCTGAGTAGTATGGACGATGGCACTTATGCTAAAAAACAAGTACAACTCTTGCAAGGCTTAACCGCTTTACGCCAGCTGGCTAATCATCCAAGCATGATTGACGATGAATATTTATCAGACTCCGGTAAATTTGAGAACGTAATTCATACGCTCGACAATGTACTTAAAGGCGGTCATAAAGTACTGATATTCTCACAGTTCGTAAAGCACCTCACTATTTTTAAGCATCATTTTGAGAAAGAGCTAATTCCATTTGCCTACCTGGACGGTTCTACAAAAAACCGTGGAGAGATTGTCTCAGAGTTTCAGGAGAACAAAGATCTTAAGGTCTTTTTGATTTCAATCAAGGCTGGTGGAGTTGGTTTAAACCTTACTCAGGCAGATTATGTCTTTATTTTAGATCCCTGGTGGAATCCTGCTGTAGAACAACAGGCTATTGACAGATCTCACCGTATCGGACAAGAAAAGAAGGTCTTTATCTACAAATTTATTGCGAAGGACACTGTCGAGGAAAAAATCCTGGCCCTGCAAAACCGTAAAAAACGTCTGGCAAGTTCATTGATTACCACAGAGGAAAGTTTCTTCAAATCTTTGAGCAAAGAGGACATCAGAGAAATCTTAAAATAGGTTTACAGATCAGAGAGGTTGGTGTGTAAATTAAAGGTTGATGTCTGAATTAAAGATTGGTGTATAAGATTAAAGGTCTGCCTGTAAAATTTCAGTATAAGCTTCCCTGGAAATCATTTCAGCACCTAAACTCATCAAATGGTCGTTGGGCACCTGGCAATCTATCAAGCTGTAGTTGCCTTGCTGACAAAGCCAGATCAAGGCCGTCTTAGAAGCATTACTTTTTAGGCTGAACATACTTTCTCCAACAAATACGCCGTTAATTGTTAAACCATATAAGCCTCCGGCCAGTTCGCCTTCATACCAGACTTCTACACTGTGGGCCCAGCCGTGCTGGTGCAAGTTTATATAAGCCTGCTGCATAGCGTTTGTAATCCAGGTACCATCCTGATCTTTTCTTGGTGCTTTCGCACAGCAAAGGATCACATCTGCAAAAACCTGATCCATAGTCACGGTAAAAACACCGTCTGCAATTACCTTTCGCATACTTTTACTTACCTTAACTTGCTCAGGAAAGATCACACAGCGTTCAGGTGGAGCAAACCAGCAAATCGGATCTCCTTCGCTAAACCACGGAAAGATCCCTTTCTGGTAAGCAAGTATTAGCCTGTCTTTACTTAAATCTCCCCCAATAGCCAGCAATCCATCTTCCTCTGCCAATGCGGGATCAGGAAAAATCAATTCTTCTTCAGGTAACTGAAATATCATAGAGACAAAAATATAAAATTTTAAACCTAAACGTTTTATAACTGTCATAACCCTCGAAAATAGCCTGTATCATGGATAGAAAAGACAATTTCTCTAACATCAAGCACCTTTACAACAGAGCTGGTTTCGGGATAGCCTATCCCGATTTGCTGCGGTTGAGCAAAAGAAAAATAAGTAAAGCTGTCAATGGCTTATTCATTAACCCGGCGCCGGGAACTGATCTGACTATAATTACTCCCGATGAGTTCAAACAACAACAACTTACACTTGCCGGTTTAAATGGTAAAAAAGAACTAACGCCAGAAGAAAAACAGCAGCGCGAGGACATCACCAAGGCAAGGAATGAAAAAAGCCGTGAGCTTAACCTTAACTGGGTACAAAGGATGATCTCCACAGAAAACCCTTTATTAGAGAAGATGACCTTATTTTGGCATGGCCATTTTGCCTGCCGGGCAAATAATCCGTTTTATGCGCAACAACTCAATAATATTCAAAGAAAAAATGCTTTAGGCAGTTTTAAGACGCTGCTGATGGAGGTCTCCAAATCTCCGGCCATGCTCGATTATTTGAATAACCAACAGAATAAAAAGGGCCATCCCAATGAGAATTTTTCCAGAGAACTCATGGAGTTATTTACTTTAGGCAGGGGTAACTATACAGAAACCGACATTAAAGAAGCCGCACGCTCGTTTACTGGATGGGCATACAATAAGAATGGAGAATTCGAATTCAATCCCAGGACACACGATCAATTGGACAAGACATTTTTTGGAAAGACGGGAAATTTTGATGGAGAAGCAATCATTGATCAAGTGCTCGCCAAGCCCGAAACTTCGGTTTTCATTTGCCGTAAGCTTTATACTTTCTTTGTCAACGATACTCCCAATGAAGCACATGTAAAAGAACTGGCTGCATATTTCTACGCCCGGCAATATGATATCAGTGCGTTGATGCAACAGTTATTTAACGCGGAGTGGTTCTATAGCAAGGAAAATATAGGCAACAAAATTAAATCGCCAGTAGAGTTTCTTGTCAATTTGAGCAGAGAGTTCTATGTGACCTATAATAAACCACAGATTTTAATTCAGCTGCAGAGCAGTCTCGGCCAGTATTTATTTAATCCTCCTAATGTGGCAGGATGGCCGGGAGGTAAAAACTGGATAGACAGTTCTTCTTTAATGCTCCGGCTAAAGATACCTTCCCTCGTTCTAAATGATGGGATCCTTGATTTTGATGGGAAGGCAGATCCTGAAGAAGAAGCTGTAATTGCGCTGAATAAAAAACAAAAGCCAAGACCTGTTAAGTCTTATGTTAATGCACAAGCAGACTGGTCAAAATTTCTATCCTGTTTTCCCAGAGATATGAAACAAACAGAAATGGCAGCTTTCTTATTGGAACCTGCTGTAGGAAAAAAAATCAGCGATCTGGTGGCGGGTAATGTTAACCTAAAAAACACAGTTATTGCCGTAACCAGTATGCCAGAGTATCAATTATGCTAACCTGAATAACATGGAAAGAAGAGATTTTTTAAAAAAGGCGACCTTTGCAGCAGCAGGGACATTAGTTGTTCCGGCTTTCATGAAACCATTTGAGGCTTTAGCATTGGATGAACTGAGTTTATACAAAAACCTGGTGGTAGTACAACTATCCGGTGGTAATGATGGCCTGAATACGGTAGTCCCTTTCGGAAATGATATTTATTATCAAATGAGAAATGGGATCGCAATTAAGCCAGAAGAAGTTATCAAATTAGATGATATGCAAGGATTAAATCCAAACCTGAGCTGTTTGAAAGAACTTTATGATCAGGGCTGGATGTCTATCATCAACGATGTTGGCTATCCTAATCCTGACCGGTCACACTTCCGTTCTATGGATATCTGGCAGACTGCAAGCGATGCGAATCAATACCTTTCTACAGGCTGGATAGGCCGTTACCTGGACTCCAATTGTCAAACCTGTAAATTCCCCTATACAGCGATTGAAGTTGATGACAGCCTTTCTTTGGCGATGAAAGGGTTAAGCAAAAAAGGGATTGCACTCAAAGACCCGGCTGCTTTGTTCCGCAATACAAATGAACCATTTTTCAGAGAAATGATTCAGCGTGATAAAGACCACCTGGACGAAGAGAACTTAGGTTATTTGTATAAAACGATGATCGAGACGTCTTCTTCTGCGAATTATATCGAGAATACCTCTAAAATTTATAAGCCCAATTATACCTATCCAAATTCAGCTTTTGCAAATCAGTTGAAAACTGTTTCTAAATTCATCTGCTCTGGTTTAAAAACCAGGGTTTATTATGTCTCTTTAAGCGGATTTGACACACATGTTAACCAACTTAATCAACAAGGCCGGTTATTGCAACAATATGCAGAAGGAATGAACGCCTTTGTGAAAGACCTGCATCAGAACAATAAGCTGGAAGATACGCTGGTGATTACTTTTTCTGAATTTGGCAGACGAGTAGCTCAAAATGCAAGCAACGGGACTGATCATGGTACAGCAAATAATATGTTCCTATTTGGCGGCAGATTGAAAAAGCAAGGCATTTATAACGCTGCACCTGATTTAGCAAATCTGGATAATGGAGATTTAAAATATCAGGTAGATTTCAGAGAGGTATATGGCACTATTCTGGACAAGTGGCTGGATGTCAACAACTCACAGGTACTGAATAAGCGATTTAATACGCTGGGATTTATTTAAACTTTGATCAGTCCGATTTGAGCAGCATGTAACATCGCTTCTTTACTTTCTGTAAAGAGGCAGGTATGAATATTTTGTTCCTCTACCTTTTTAAGTAAGCCAAGGGTAATAGCTTGTTTCTCTTTCCTGATGTTCCTGATATAGATAGCCTCTATATTGTTTGGATACTTTATAGCAATTGATGAATAAATGTCCGGATCTTGCTGTGAATTATCCCCAAAGAGTATAAACTTCTGATTAGGAAAAGCGTCTATAATTCGCATTACACGTATTAATTTACCCTCATGCCCTGTTTTTCCAGTTTTAAACAGATCTTTCCACCGCTTAATCTGATTGAGTAAAAAAGTCCCTTCCGGCAAATTATTGAACCTGAAAGTACTAACTAAATAATCATACAGATTCCATTCACTACTGGAAACGTAAAAAAATGGATTAGGATGTTCGGCATCAGTATGGGATAAAGCCAGTAAATTATATTGAGAACTCACACCAGGGAAAGTTTTCCTGGTATGCGGGTTCTTAATAAAAAGCTCTCTCAATCTTCTGCCTATGGTTGCAGAGTGTGAAATCATAATGGTATCGTCAATATCAGATATAAATCCATACTGCGTAACATGAGGAACATAAACATCACCGATACTCTCTGCTAACACCTCCCCGTTATCGGCAAGTGCTTCTACTTTTACCTGATGCCAGCCTGCACTCACATTTTCTTCAGCACTCCATTCAAACTTAAAAAAGCCATCATATTCTGTAGTTTGGGTAACGGTCTGCGTATAAAAGCTAAGCCTGACTTTAACCCATGGATAAGGTTTTAAAATGAACATTCTAAGCAGATAAATAATATTTACAAAGAAGTTATTGCTGTAGTTCTGGTTATTTTTCGCTTTAAATTTAAAGACATGGCCGTACACCACAAGGTTATGCGTGTGGCCGTAGCCATGATATACTTTTACAGTGACAGAATTATTCATTATAAATCAAACAGAGCAGACGCAGAGTTGTTTGTGCTATTGAACATTACTATACGTTAATTTACCGCTATGAAATTATTATTTATTGTCAACCCAGGCTCGGGAAGTGAGAATACAGATTTCAAAACGGTGATCACAGACTTTTTTAAAGGACTGGAGCATAAGTTTGAAATCTATGAACTCACTAAAGACTGCAGTAATGAACAAATTAAGGCCGCTATCGATCAGGCAAAAGCGACACGCGTAATTGCGGTGGGTGGCGATGGGACTTTGAAATTAGTCTGCGATTTGTTGAAAGGGACTAAAACTCCGATCGGCATTATTCCTGCGGGTTCGGCAAACGGCATGGCAAAAGAACTGGGTGTCCCATTAGCGATCAATGAAGCGCTTGATTTAGCCATCAATGGGGAAACCAAAGAAATTCATGCAGTTGTTGTAAACGGAGAGTTGTGTATTCATTTATCTGACATCGGATTCAATGCTTATATCGTTAAAAAATTCGATGACCTGCCACAAAGAGGAATGTGGGGATACACTAAAGCATTGTGGAAAGCACTGTGGAGCCATCATAAGATGGAAGTCGAATTTCAGATCGGGGAAGAAAAAATCCGTTCAGAAGCAGCGATGGTAGTTATTGCCAATGCAACCATGTATGGTACTGGTGTCAAAATTAATCCGGATGGCAAGCTGGACGATGATGTTTTTGAGGTTATCCTGGTCAAAAAATACTCTTTAATGGAAATCATTAAGATACGGTTCACCGATTTGCCTTTTAATCCGGAAAAGATTGAATCCTTTCAGACCAAAGGGTTACGTATTCAGACTAAACACAAAGCGCATTTTCAGGTTGACGGGGAATATATAGGCAAAGTCAATACCATAGAAGCAGAACTATTGCCTGCAGCTATAACAGTCATTTTTAAAGAAATTCCGAGCTAAATAGCCTAGGAATTTCCTGGAAATCTTATTTATCTGAAATATTTACGATGTGCCTGCAGGATATAATATCCTCTGAAAAACTCAGCAATGATACAGATCCGGAATAAAATACCAAACCATTGGTCTCCCTGGTGAAATAATTCAGGTATAAAAGTAATAAACCCGATAGAAAACACCCATAACGCTAACCTAAAAGGGAATTGTATATAATAAGTTATAATGCCGTATTTCCTGAACTTAAACAGGCCTGCGGCAGAAACAAATAGTGAGCAAAAGATCAGGAGGGTAAAAACAACCCTTCCTATAGCAAATCTTTCCAGCGGAATTTCTTGATATTTAACCAGAACAGTCCAGATTTGAGGACTTAAAGAAACGATGCTGATCAGATCCAGCAACGCGAATACTTTGAATAAAAGACGCATTTACTTACAATATTTTTCCAGTAGTTCATCAGCCAGAGCTGACCCCATATATTTGACAAAAAGAAAGTCTTCACAGGCCCCTTGTTTATCATTTTGTTTGAATCGTTTTTGCCCCTCTTCGATTTTTTTCTTCAGGTAAGTATCATCATAACCCAGTTCTTCCTTCAGCGCGATTATTCTGCCTTCCTCAGCTTCATTAAACTTCCCCTGTCCTTTATTCCTATAAAAGTTAGTAATTACTTCTGTCAGGCCCTCATTTGCCCTGTAAGCTGCTATTGCTTTGTTTTTTTCCGTAATGCCTATGGTGCTACAATCTCCACCAGAAATAGTAAAGTTAACCGGAGCAATAATCACATACGCAGTATCATAGCCTTCAGGTACTTGCCATTTCCCACTACTCAGCCTGATTAAACGTAAAGCCTCCTGATCAAGATCGATCCCCATCCCACTGCTAACCTTCGAGGTATAAACTTCTCCTGCGAGGTTAACCTTAAAACTAACATTAATCTTTCCCTCCAGACAATGTTGTAAGGAAAATCCGGGATAAATGATATTGGTTTGGATAAAAGCATCAAGACCGCCTTTAAGCATGGGTTGCGCCTGAGCAGAAAAACCAATGAAAAACAGGAATACAGCAAGAATCTTCTTCATTCCCTAATTTACGAAATTATTCGGCAGAAATCTTAAAGGTGTGCTTAAGAATCAGGTTTGGATCGGGGCAATTGGCCAGGTAAACAGCTTTGTTTGAAAACTGACAGACGCCAGGATAATCTCCTTCTTTTCCCTGCAGATCAAACATCAGTTGAAAATGAAGATGCGGAGGCCAGTTTCCGTTCTCTTCAGGAATCCCAAAAGAAGCGAATAAAGTCCCGCCAGCGATAAACTGTCCTTCTTCAAGTCCGTCCAATGATTTCAGGCTTAAATGTCCGTAAAGTGCATATAAAGTAAGGTCGCCGAGTTGATATTTTAAGATGATCGTTGCGCCGTAATCACCAAAATGATCATTGTTTTTGAAACTGTGCACCTGCGCATCAAAGAAATTATAGACTGAAGTCCCTGCAGGGCCCCAGATATCTACCCCAAGATGTAATCTCCGGGGTTCTTCGAGCGTATCGAAATGGATACTTCTTGAATAAATAGTCCGATGCTCATTGTATCCTCCAATACCATAACGGGAATGGGTATCTCCGAGCTTTTTCGTCACCCACAAAGAGAAAACTGACGTATCTGCAAGAATGCGGCCAGTGAGCTCCAGGTTAGCCGCTGTAAAATCGAAAGGGTATAACCGATCAGCAGAAGGATCGAAATCTACCACACTGCTGATCTGATTTTCAGGGTTTGACAACCACCCCTCAAGTTTTTCCAGAGACTCCATCAGAATTTAGTCCTCGGTTGTTTCTTCTTCCTCTTCCTTACCTTGTTCTTTGCGCTCTTTTGAAATCTTATCAAAGATTTTATCCATATGCTCTACATACGTATTGGTATCATCTAAAAAGAAAGTCAAACTTGGTACAACTCTCACCTGGTGACGAATACGCGCACCCAGCTTATACCTGATTTCCCCGGCATGTGAATTTACAGTTGCAATAGATAGTCCTGTATTATTTGTGCTTAAAAAGCTCAGGTAAACCTTGGCTACCGCTAAATCCGGAGACACGCGGACTTTTGTAATCGTAACTAATGTATCGGGTAAGTACTCTGCCCCTTCTCTTTGAAATAATGTCGCTAATTCCTCTTGCAGTACACCAGCAAATTTCTGTTGACGTTTACTTTCCATGATTCTTGTAATCTTTTATTTAGTATAATAATTTGTCATAAGGATACCTAACCGTATGCAGGGCAACAACCTTATCGTATAATAGTTGTTTAAACTCTTCCAGGTTTTCCTTATGCAGGGCTGAGATAAATAGCGACGGCGTATTGTGCTGTGCCATCCAGCTCCTTTTAAAGTCTTCCAGTGTTAAAGTTACCTTCTCATCTTCGTTCATTTCATCGGCTTCAGGATTCACGTATGCATCAATTTTATTGAAAACTACAATCGTTTCTTTATCCCTGGCGCCCAGATCTTTCAGTGTTTCATTAACCACTCTGATCTGATCCTCAAAACTCGTATGAGACACATCTACCACATGGATTAATATATCAGCTTCTCTGACTTCATCCAGTGTTGATTTGAAACATTCTACCAGGTGATGCGGCAGTTTACGGATAAATCCAACCGTATCTGACAGTAAGAATGGCAAATTGTCAATCACAACTTTCCGTACCGTAGTATCTAAAGTTGCAAATAACTTGTTTTCTGCAAAAACCTCTGATTTTGAAATCATGTTCATGATCGTAGACTTACCAACGTTGGTATAGCCCACTAAAGCCACTCTGATTAATTCAGTACGGTTTTTCCGCTGTGTTTCATTCTGCTTATCGATCAGTTTTAATCTTCCTTTCAACAGGGAGATTTTCTCCAGGATCATCCTTCTGTCACTCTCAATCTGAGTTTCACCCGGTCCGCGCATACCAATACCACCCTTCTGGCGCTCTAAGTGAGTCCATAAACGTGTTAAACGTGGTAATAAATATTGCAGCTGCGCTAATTCAACCTGAGTTTTAGCCTGTGAGGTTTGCGCTCTTCCGGCAAAAATATCAAGGATAAGATTACTCCTGTCCAGGACCTTCACTTCCAGTTCACGCTCTATATTCCGTAGTTGTGAAGGAGATAGTTCATCGTCAAAAACGACCATATCAATTTCCTCCGACTTCACGTAGGCTCTTATTTCTTCTAATTTTCCCGTTCCAACAAAGGTACCTCTATCGGGCTTCAGCATTTTTTGTGTGAAAATGTTATCCACTACCCCACCTGCTGTATCTACCAAAAATGTTAGTTCGTCTAAATATTCTTTTGTTTCTTCCGGTTTTTCTCCCGGTCTGATCACACCTACCAGGACTGCCCGTTCCTGTTTAACCGCGGTATCATAAGTTTTCTCTTTTCCCATGTAAAGTACAAAGATACAAAAGTTATACCGAGATCAACTCCTGTACGAACTGATGCATTGCAGCTCCCGGGTCAGAAGTCTTCATAAAATTTTCACCAATCAGAAAACCGTTAAATCCAGCTGTTTTCAGCTGCTTAATTGTCTGCGTATTACTGATTGCACTCTCAGATATTTTCAGAAATTCTTTTGGGATCTCCTCTACCAGATCAAACGACGTCTGAATATTGACAGAAAAGTCTTCCAGATTACGATTATTCACGCCTATTGCATCAATATAAGGATTAATACTACGCTGTAACTCTTCCAGGTTATGCACTTCAAGCAATGTATTCAAGCCTAAGCTTTTAGCCAGCCTGCTGAAAGTATCAATTTGCGCAGGCGTAAGAATTGCCGCAATCAGTAGAATAATGTCTGCACCTAAACCTTTTGCTTCTACAATCTGGTATTCATCGATCATGAAATCTTTCCTTAATAGCGGAACAACGTTAGCCGCCCTTGCTTCCAATAGATCGTTCGGATGACCACCAAAGAAATCGATGTCCGTCAGTACAGAAATAGCCGAAGCTCCTGCCGCTGCATACCCATTGGTCACTTCTACAACCGTAGAATGGTCATTGATAATTCCCTTTGACGGAGAACGGCGCTTAAATTCTGCTATAATACCAGTGCGTTCAGGACTTAGCATGAAGTCTTTCAAAACATAAGGTGTCCTGTTAAAATAAACACCCTGTTCCAGTTCTTTGATAGAAACCAGCTTTTTAGCCTGTTCAATCTCTTCTTTTTTTCTGAGTACGATTTTATCTAAAATATTCATGTTTTCTATTTTAATTCTCCAACCAATTTTTCATCATTTCTTTTCCATATTCCGTCAGCACGCTTTCAGGATGGAATTGTACACCGCGCACATCATAAGCCTGATGTCTGAGTGCCATAATTTCCTCACTCGCATCTGTTGCTGTAATCGTCAGTTCAGCCGGAAAATCTTCCCTGCTAACTACCCAAGAATGGTAGCGGCCAACATTAATCACTTCAGGACAGTCATTAAATAAGAATTCCTCCTTATCAATTACATTTATAGGTGTAGCTATGCCGTGCATAGGTCTGCCTAAGTTTAACAACTGACCGCCAAATGCTTCTGCTATTGCTTGTTGCCCAAGGCAGATCCCTAAAATACTCTTTTCAGCTGCATAAGTTTTGATCACTTCTAAAAGCAATCCTGCTTCTGATGGTATGCCAGGGCCAGGTGATAATAAAATTTTATCAAATTGAGCGACATCAGCCAAGGCAAATTTATCATTTCTCCACACTTCTGCTTCTCTACCCAATTCATTAATTAAATGCACTAAATTATAGGTAAAGGAGTCATAATTATCTATGACTAATATTTTCTTTTGCATGTCTTTAATTTAAATTTTATTAATCCCTTTGGCCATTTCTACTGCTTTGCGCAAGGCAGCGATTTTATTGTTTACCTCATTCATCTCATTAATTGCGATAGAATCTGCTACAATACCAGCGCCCGCTCTATAATGTAACTGGTTATTCTTACTCATAAACGTACGAATCATAATCGCATGGTTAAATGAACCACCAAAACTCATATAGCCGATTGCACCTGCATAGAAATTACGCGCCAATCCTTCATATTCATCGATCAGCTGCATCGCTTTATATTTTGGTGCGCCACTTAAAGTACCTGCTGGATAAGTATCAGCAACGACTTTAAAAGCAGAAACATCTGGCTGCAGATTTCCGCTTACTTTTGAAACCAGGTGAATTAAATGTGAATAGTACTGAACTTCTTTAAACGATTTAACCTCGACACCCCTGCAATGCCGGCTTAAGTCATTTCTGGCTAAATCTACCAGCATTACATGCTCTGCACTTTCTTTCGGATCTTGTTCTAATTTCCGCGCTAATTCAGCATCTTCTTCATCATTACCGGTACGTTTAAAGGTTCCGGCGATAGGAAAAATATTAGCAGCTCCATCTTTAATTGTAATCTGTGCCTCTGGCGATGAGCCGAAAAGCTTAAAGCTTCCATAATCAAAATAGAACAGGTAAGGAGACGGGTTAATAGAACGCAGGCAACGGTAAACATTAAATTCATCACCCGAAAATTTCTGGTTATAAGCCCTGGATGGAACAATCTGGAAGACATCCCCACGTAAGATATGCTTCTTCATCTTCTCCACGATATCCATAAAGCCTTCATCCGTCAGATTAGATTCTTCTTCACCAACGGTATCAAAACTATATTCAGGGAAGTTTTTATTCTGAATCAGATATTCGATTTTTTCTAAATCTTCGTCATCTTCTTCATTAAAATTATTCTTAAACAGGGTAACCTCATTCTTAAAGTGGTCAATGGCAATAATATAGCGATAAACATGATATTGCATCATTGGAATCTCTTCTCCTTTAGGAGATTCGGCAGTAAATTTGATATCCTCAAAATACTGTACCGTATTCCAGGTAAAATAACCAAACATTCCTGTAGAGATACGGCGCTGCTCTTCCACTGCTGACGGATCAAACCTCGCTTTAAAAGCTTCAATTTCCTCAGTCAGGACAAATTTATCTTTCACTACCTTTTCTCCTGTTGGAAAATAAGAAGACAACTTTCCGTTTTCCAGCATAATTCCTGCCACAGGATCTGCACAAACGTAACTTACTGAGTTTTCCCGGCTATGATAATCAGAACTTTCCAGCAACAGGGAGTTTGGAAAAACATCCCTCAACCGCAGATAAATACTTACTGGAGTAATGGTATCTGCTAATCTTTTTTTAAAAACGGTATTGATTTTTATCTTCTCCATCTGAAATTATTAAAACAAAAAAAACCCGACGTTTTGTACGTCGGGTTAGTATGTGTGGTTTGGTTTAGGTTGATAAACTATAAGGTACACGAAGCTACGACGAAACTCTTTTCAGAATTACCGCGCCATTGCCAAGTAGTATGTTTATTGTTAATCATTGAGTAGCAAAAATAGAAATAAATCTTACAAACCAAAATTAAATCGTAAAATAATTATCACATTCCGAAGAGATGTCTGCTTGGATCTACCTTAATCATTGCAAAAATTGCCCCTGTGATTAATAAAAGTGCCAATCCAAAAAAGATAAATATAGTCTTATGTTTAGCTGATGCCGTAACACCTTTTTTAGAGCGTGCATTACCCACTGTAATTAAGATGATTGCAATTAACATCATCGATACATGCTCCATTTTCCAGTAACGTTGTATCGCGACTGAACTATCCCCTTTATACCAATCGTGCATAAAATAGATTACTAAACCTAAAACAAATTGAATATGCGCACTGATCAAAGCAAACACATTTAATTTACGGTTCCCTTCGGTATATGGTTTCTTACCCACATATCCCATTAATGCATTAATAAAAGCAACCAGCAATAAGATGATTACTAAATAACGCCATCCAGAGTGCGCACTCTTCAAGATTTCATAAATACCCATAACAAGTTTTTTTTTCAAAAATAAGAAATTAATGCATGCTTATAATAACAGCGGCCTTTTATTGGTATTTAGAATCATTATAAAGCAGAACTGAAATTTGTCCTTACAATTCCTTTTGCTAAATCAGCTGTAACAAAATCCATAGGGATTACGCCATATCTGCCACTAATGTTGCCACTAAAATAGGCTGCAATTTTTGGATTAACAGCATTGTGTACTGCATTGATATCAGGAATACCAAAAATAAGCGATTTGTATCCGCTGCTATAGTTAAGATATAACCGATTAGAATGATCAGCATGTGCTGCATCTAATTGTGTTTTTACCCTGGTCCATTTGGTATCTGCATTAGAAACTTTATATTCATCCTGTACTTTCAGATTAGCAGCAGGATTATTAATATCAAAAGTGGTATTATCTCCCCATTGGGTAGCATCTATGCCTTTTGCATTTCCTGAACCAAATCTTCTCAGTAATTTAATTTTGCCACGGATAGCTGAAAGTCTGGAATTCCCTGTACCCAAGTCCCATTTTGCAGCATTTTCTTGCACATAGCTATCAAAAGTCTGTTCAAAGCTGCGTGTATTGTCAGAAGCTGTATGCTCTTCCTTTACGCTCATGATAATTGTTTCTGATGGATTCGCATTCAGGAAGTCAATACATGCCTTTAAAACGTCGCTATAGTTCAAATTCTGATAGATCGCACCATGATGTATAGCAAAGCTGTTGTTAATGTGTCTGCATCTCACATCCAGGTAGCGCACACCAGCATTTAACTGTTCTGCTATACTTAGCGTCTGACATTTTGCAGTACCAGATATTGGTTCAACCCGCGCACCTGAATCATGTGTTCCAGGAATAGATATTTGTGCAATGTTTGTAGTGTCTGGTAAGAAACTCATCCAGTTATTAAGCGAATAATCCGGCAAAGCAGTTTGTTTTGTTATTGCGCTTTCGTTTTTCATTGCAGGAACGTTGTTTCAATTCCTTGTTTCTTACACGAGGTAATGGTTAATATACCGATTGCCATTAAGAAAAACTGTAGTTTTCTGTTGTTCATCATCAATTGTTTTCCGGTTAGATTGTTATGAAAATACGATTTTTCTATCGTTTTTCTATACTGCTAAACTAGCCTGGAATTGTTAATTTACTTCACACGATAGATTAAGTTTAAAAAATAAAAAGGGTAATCCGCCTCCGGATCACCCTAATTAACTAACTTATTAAAATAAAAAAACTGGCTGTTGGGGAAGGAGTCGAACCTTCAAGGGGAAGTTAGCTGCAGTTCAAAAAATTAATTTGTGGTCAACCCATAAACTGTGTTTATCCCATGATCCCCACCACCGAGACAAGGAGGTGTGTCTGCCAATTTCACCACCCAACATTAAATAAAGAACAATCATTCTTTGGCTGTAGGGGAAGGAGTCGAACCTTCAAGGAGTGGTTAGCCTTTTCAGGTTTTCCATATTCTCCACCACCGAGACAAGGAGGTGCGTCTGCCAGTTCCACCACCCTACAGAGTATAAGCAATTATTAAAATGAACGTTTTTTTCTTACTTGCTTGATACAAATGTAATGATAGACTACATACGTTGCAAATATTTTAAAGATTTAATTTCATTATTACGACTATTGTAATTATATTAGATTATCATTATAATTAATTGAAATCATGCTCAAAAAAGAAAGCCAAAATTTAGAAATTGATAACCTCGATATTGACATTTTAAAGCAACTGATGCAGGATGCCACCAAACCCTACACAGAAATAGCTAAAGATTTGATCGTTTCGGGAGGAACAATTCACGTCCGGATGAAAAAACTACAGGAAATGGGGATTATAAAAGGATCACATCTAATTATCGATCCGCAGAAAGCGGGATATGACATCTGTGCTTTTCTTGGTATATACCTGGAAAAAGGAATTCAATATAAGGATGCTGTCGAACAACTCAGCAGAATTAAAGAGGTTGTGGAACTTCATTATACGACCGGAGCGTATAGCATGTTTGCTAAAATCATATGCAGAGATACAAATCATTTACGCCATGTCCTGAATGAAGAGATCCAGGCAGTAGAAGGTATACAGCGGACTGAAACATTAATCTCACTAGAAGAAAGTATCAGAAGACAAATAGAGTTAGGATAGAATATTTACCTGCGCTCAGATCGAATAATACTTATGGGGTGATATCAATCAAGTGAACAATTACAGATAATGTGTTAGAGGGCTTATAATGGGAGATAACGTTTTGAGTTCTCCCTTTATTGATATCAGAGATAAAATAGATTTAAACACATTCATCAATAATAGCTGCAGCGCTGATTTACAAAAAAGCTGCAGGCTGATGATGAGTTACGTTATCATCAATAGCTTTATTCATCAATAGCAGTGGAGCTTGTTTACAAAATGACTGTAAACAAGAAGATAAATACCTGTAATACTTATTTTATTTACAAAAAAGTCTGTAAATAAGAAAAGCCTGCAGTTTCCTACAGGCTCTCTTTAAGATTTGGCACCGACCTACTCTCCCACGTGTTACCGCAGTACCATCGGCTCTGGTGGGCTTAACTTCTCTGTTCGGAATGGGAAGAGGTGGACACCACCGATATAGGCACCTAAATGTCTTTATCCAGCTTTTGTTTGATCGCTTTCTACAGCGATTGCTCGATTGATATTGTAATGGTCTGCTCCTGCTCTGCTGTTTGCAGGCGGGTATCAAACGATGACATATTATTGAAAGAAGTTAGTTATGAAGAACAAACAACAGTTTATTGCTCTTGAAAGCTTCGGATGATTAGTATTACTCGACTATGCTGTCACCAGCTTTACATCTGTAACCTATCAACGTAGTAGTCTGCTACGGTCCTATATGGAATTCTCATCTCGTGGCTAGTTTCGCACTTAGATGCTTTCAGCGCTTATCTATTCCCAACGTAGCTACTCTGCAATGCCCCTGGCGGAACAACAGATTCACTAGAGGTTAGTCCAACCCGGTCCTCTCGTACTAAGGTCAGCCCCACTCAAAATTCCTACGCCCACAACAGATAGGGACCGAACTGTCTCGCGACGTTCTGAACCCAGCTCGCGTGCCACTTTAATCGGCGAACAGCCGAACCCTTGGGACCTTCTCCAGCCCCAGGATGTGACGAGCCGACATCGAGGTGCCAAACCTCCCCGTCGATATGAGCTCTTGGGGGAGATCAGCCTGTTATCCCCAGCGTACCTTTTATCCTTTGAGCGATGGCCCTTCCATGCAGAACCACCGGATCACTATATCCGTCTTTCGACCCTGCTCGGCTTGTCTGCCTCACAGTCAAGCAAGCTTATGCTATTGCACTCCTCATACGGTTACCAAGCGTATTGAGCTTACCTTTGAAAGCCTCCGTTACCTTTTTGGAGGCGACCACCCCAGTCAAACTACCCATCAAACAATGTCCCCTCATTCAAGGGTTAGACACCGAATACAAAAAGGGTGGTATTTCAACGTTGACTCCAGAACGCCTAGCGACGCCCCTTCATAGTCTCCCACCTATCCTACACATCCTGTATCCAATGTCAATGTTAAATTGTAGTGAAGGTGCATGGGGTCTTTCCGTCCCGTTGCGGGTACCCGGCGTCTTCACCGGGACCACAATTTCACCGAGCTCATGGCTGAGACAGCGCCCAGATCGTTACACCATTCGTGCAGGTCGGAACTTACCCGACAAGGAATTTCGCTACCTTAGGACCGTTATAGTTACGGCCGCCGTTTACTGGGGCTTCGATTCAATGCTTCTCCTTTAACAGATGACATCCCCTCTTAACCTTCCAGCACCGGGCAGGTGTCAGGCCTTATACTTCATCTTTCGATTTTGCAAAGCCATGTGTTTTTGTTAAACAGTCGCCTGGGCCTTTTCACTGCGGCTGACATTGCTGTCAGCGCCCCTTCTCCCGAAGTTACAGGGCCATTTTGCCGAGTTCCTTAGCCATGATTCACTCGAGCACCTTAGAATTCTCTTCCCGGATACCTGTGTCGGTTTGCGGTACGGGTTTTTATAACCTGAAGCTTAGCGGTTTTTCTTGGAAGTCTGATTACCTGCGCTATCCACTTACCCGAAGGCTTGCGGTACTATCGACCTTCAGCTAGAGTGGCGGATTTGCCTACCTCTCCAATACCTACAGTCTTTAACGATCTATTCCGTCAGATCGCGGCAGTGTCACTACTCCGTCCCCACATCGCAGTTATAAAAAGTACTGGAATATTAACCAGTTGTCCATCGAATTTCCCCTTCGGGTTCTCCTTAGGCCCCGACTAACCCTGATCCGATTAGCGTTGATCAGGAAACCTTATCCTTTCGGTGGGCAGGTTTCTCGCCTGCCTTATCGTTACTTATGCCTACATTTGCTTTTCCAGAAGCTCCACCACAACTTACGTCATAACTTCGCTGCCGCTGGAATGCTCCCCTACCGTAATATTTAATATTACCCATAGCTTCGGTGTACTACTTTATGCCCGTTTATTATCCATGCACGATCGCTCGACTAGTGAGCTGTTACGCACTCTTTAAATGAATGGCTGCTTCCAAGCCAACATCCTAGCTGTCTAGGCAATCGCACCTCGTTAGTTCAACTTAGTAGTAACTTGGGGACCTTAGCTGATGGTCTGGGTTCTTTCCCTCTCGGCCCGTGACCTTAGCACCCCGGGCCTCACTGCAGTGTATATTTATTAGCATTCGGAGTTTGTCTGGATTTGGTAGGATTTGACTCCCCCGCACCCAATCAGTAGCTCTACCTCTAATAAACTTGACCACCACGCTGTTCCTAAAAACATTTCGGGGAGTACGAGCTATTTCCCAGTTTGATTAGCCTTTCACCCCTACCCACAGATCATCCGGAAACTTTTCAACGTTTATCGGTTCGGTCCTCCAGTACGTGTTACCGCACCTTCAACCTGTCCATGGGTAGATCACAAGGTTTCGCGTCTACCTCCCCTGACTATACGCCCTATTCAGACTCGCTTTCGCTTCGGCTGCGTGTCTTAAACACTTAACCTTGCCAGAGAAGAGTAACTCGTAGGCTCATTATGCAAAAGGCACGCCGTCACGCCACCTGGACGCTCCGACCGCTTGTAAGTACACAGTTTCAGGTTCTATTTCACTCCCCTGTTCGGGGTTCTTTTCACCTTTCCCTCACGGTACTGGTTCACTATCGGTCTCTCAGGAGTATTTAGCCTTACCGGATGGTGCCGGCAGATTCCCACAAGGCGTCTCCGACCTCGCGGTACTCAGGATACTACTAGACTAATGTTACTTACGTGTACGCGGCTCTCACGCTATTTTGCCAGGCTTCCCATCCTGTTCCACTTCATTTCATTAATGCCATATCGTAGTCCTACAACCCCAGCTATGCCGTAACATAACTGGTTTGGGCTCTTTCCCGTTCGCTCGCCACTACTTAGGAAATCATTATTATTTTCTCTTCCTCTGCTTACTTAGATGTTTCAGTTCGGCAGGTTTGCGCATCGTAATGCGACTAGTCTTCAACTAGCCAGGTTTCCCCATTCGGAAATCTCCGGATTAATTCATATTTGCTAATCCCCGGAGCTTATCGCAGCTTATCACGTCCTTCATCGCCTCTGAGAGCCAAGGCATCCCCTGTGTACTCTTTCTTACTTTCTTCTCTCCATAGCCTTTTGCGCCTATGGAAATGCTTTTTTATTCTGTTATTAACCTTACAGTTGGTATCGGTGCAAGCACTTTTACTTCCCTTCAAGCTAACAACGTCTCTATTGTTGTTTGCTCTTCTTTATTAACTTCTTCCAATATGTCAAAGAACTTTATTGTCCCAACGCTTTTAAGGCGTCTATTTCCTGTAGCTTTTATCTTAACTACGGGCCAATCGTGGAGAATAACGGAGTCGAACCGTTGACCTCCTGCGTGCAAGGCAGGCGCTCTAGCCAGCTGAGCTAATCCCCCTTAGAATATATAATGTAGTCCCGAGCAGATTTGAACTGCTGACCCCTACATTATCAGTGTAGTGCTCTAACCAACTGAGCTACGGGACTATTTTCCTGGGTCAGGGTTGTTGTTGAGGTGTCTCAGCACAATTCCTTTTCCTCGGTCAATTCCTTCTTTCAGCAGGTGAACAACACTCATGTTGATGTTTCATCCTATGGGTTTTTCTTTTTGAGATTTTATTGTCATTTACTTATATACTTAGTTACTCTATGTGTTAGAGTTTCATTGGTATATCATTTACGCAGCGAGTAATCTGTCTTACTCCAGAAAGGAGGTATTCCAGCCGCACCTTCCGGTACGGCTACCTTGTTACGACTTAGCCCCAGTTATCGGTTTTACCCTAGGACGCTCCTTGCGGTTACATACTTTAGGTACCCCCAACTTCCATGGCTTGACGGGCGGTGTGTACAAGGCCCGGGAACGTATTCACCGTATCATTGCTGATATACGATTACTAGCGAATCCAACTTCAAGAGGTCGAGTTGCAGACCTCTATCCGAACTGTGAATGGCTTTTGGAGATTTGCTTGCTGTTACCAGCTTGCTGCCCTCTGTACCATCCATTGTAGCACGTGTGTAGCCCCGGACGTAAGGGCCATGATGACTTGACGTCGTCCCCTCCTTCCTCTCTGTTTGCACAGGCAGTCTGTTTAGAGTCCCCACCTTGACGTGCTGGCAACTAAACATAGGGGTTGCGCTCGTTGCGGGACTTAACCCAACACCTCACGGCACGAGCTGACGACAGCCATGCAGCACCTAGTTTCGTGTCCTTGCGGACTCATCTATCTCTAAATGATTCACTAACTTTCAAGCCCGGGTAAGGTTCCTCGCGTATCATCGAATTAAACCACATGCTCCTCCGCTTGTGCGGGCCCCCGTCAATTCCTTTGAGTTTCAATCTTGCGACCGTACTCCCCAGGTGGAATACTTAACGCTTTCGCTTAGCCGCTAACTGTGTATCGCTAACAGCGAGTATTCATCGTTTAGGGCGTGGACTACCAGGGTATCTAATCCTGTTTGATCCCCACGCTTTCGTGCCTCAGCGTCAATTTAACCATAGTAAGCTGCCTTCGCAATCGGTGTTCTGTGACATATCTATGCATTTCACCGCTACTTGTCACATTCCGCCTACCTCTAGTTCATTCAAGCTCTTCAGTATCAAGGGCACTGCGATGGTTGAGCCACCGTCTTTCACCCCTGACTTAAAAAGCCGCCTACGCACCCTTTAAACCCAATAAATCCGGATAACGCTTGGATCCTCCGTATTACCGCGGCTGCTGGCACGGAGTTAGCCGATCCTTATTCCTTCGGTACATTCAGCTATCTACACGTAGATAGGTTTATTCCCGAATAAAAGCAGTTTACGACCCAGAGGGCTGTCTTCCTGCACGCGGCATGGCTGGTTCAGAGTTGCCTCCATTGACCAATATTCCTTACTGCTGCCTCCCGTAGGAGTCTGGTCCGTGTCTCAGTACCAGTGTGGGGGGTCATCCTCTCAGATCCCCTAGACATCGTGGTCTTGGTGGGCCGTTACCCCGCCAACTAACTAATGTCACGCATGCCCATCTTAATCCTATAAATATTTGATCATTGCACAATGCTGTGCTGTGATTTTATGCGGTGTTAATCCGAATTTCTTCGGGCTATCCCCCTGATTAAGGTAGGTTGCATACGCGTTACGCACCCGTGCGCCACTTTCCTCCTTAGCAAGCTAAAGAGTATCGTTCGACTTGCATGTATTAGGCCTGCCGCTAGCGTTCATCCTGAGCCAGGATCAAACTCTCCATTGTAAAATGTTATGTTTGAACGCTGACCATTCTTAACTTGTATTAATAATAGTCTTATTCTTATTTGTCTGTCAGAACAGACTTAAAAAACTCGCGCGGTTCATGTACTTTGAACTTGTACGTGTTTACCTCGCTACGTTTGTAAATGACATCTCTTTAATGAACTTCTCGGCAGCACCTCACGGTTGCCTTTATATGTTGCAATGAATTGCTTTACAGCGCCTCATCGTTTCAGTCTTGTAATTGTGACCTGCTAACATCCGTTAGTGATCTTCCCGTTTTTGTTGGGACTGCAAAGGTAGAAATATTTTTCGTTCTGTCAAGCTTTTTCTTTTTTATTTTTAGAAAGTTTTAATTCCTTTCTGAAGCTTAACAACAACCTCTACTTTACATCCTTTCAATCTCCTTCACTGTATCCTTTTCACTGTTTCCCTTCCTCCGAAGCGGGATGCAAAAGTAGGAAAATTATCCCATCCGCCAAACAATATCACACGAATAATTGTATACATCCCCTAACTGCATGGTTTACAACCACAAAAACTTCAAACCAAATATAACAGGAACTTATAAACTGTATTTTTAGCAGAAAACCCAGCTAAAAATCAATATCCTTTATTAGGACAAATCCCATGATTCTTCTCATTTCCATCTGTTAAGCGCTATTTTTTTATCGAAAGATTAAGTAAGCGGGAAGAATAATAATCAAAATTAGTAATACAGTATAGATGAAAATGATAAAACAAGCAATAGGAATAAGATTATTATAAATTAAAACCTATAAAAGAATATTATTGATACCTGAGAGGGATAGGTATTAGAGAAGAATATAGATACTAATTGATTAATAGTTTATCAGATGATGAATTATTTAGATAATGTCTTCAGCAGATCTTTGGCAGGCACAGATTTAGCATTTCCCTCCTTATCACCAATAACAAGATCCTCGTTATTTACAGCAGCTTCCTCAGCCAGCTTACGCAAAGCTTGTTTAAGACCAACCATTACCTTATCAGTAAACGTGCCATCTTGAATTAAAGAATCAGGTCTTTCCATGATTTTTCTGTTTAATGAGCGTATTCCAAAGTTCGTTATTAAATACTGTTTTTCCAAAGCTGTCATACTTGGCAATCACTTCAGGTATCAGGTCCATATTGTTTACGATTGTCCACTCATCACATAATGGCATATACAGGTTATATAAATTATAAATGCCCCGGTAATATCTGCGCTCTATTACATTTGCAGGAATATGATGTCCTCCATTGCTCACCCGCTTAGCAACACGCTCTACGGTCAGATTTGGAGAACTTAACCAAAAGTACAATAGGCTGACCTTGTAATCCAGCAGTTTCGCCTGTTTAACCACGGAAACATAACTTCGGCTGGCCAATGTAGTTTCAAATCCAAAATCAGCCCCGGCTACCATTAATTCACGGATACGTTTGAGCATAATTCTACCAGCTTCAAAAGCTACGCTTTCAGGATTAAAAGGGGATAGGCCGCAGGCAATGTTATCAGCATTCACAAACTCCATACAATTTAAGATTTCTGGCAGGATAGTATTACTCGCGGTAGTTTTACCTGCACCATTGCAACCAGATATGATATAAAGATTAGCCAAGGGATTCAGCCTTTCTATCGAAGAACTGAACAGATAATAGCAGTCCTATCAAAAATGCCAATTGCATTCTGCCCCGCATATAGAGGATTGATCGTTTCATCAAATTAAAGATATAAATTATCTTTCTCAAAGTTCAGGGAATAGTATTGAAGTTTCTACTGATCCAGGAGCCCGGCCAGTCCGGAGTTCGAATCCCCCACACTATAATTGTAGAGTGATACCAATGGCGATTAATTATAGATAATGTGTTAGAGGGCTTATAATGGGAGATAACGTTTTGAGTTCTCCCTTTATTGATATCAGAGATAAAATAGATTTAAACACATTCATCAATAATAGCTGCAGCGCTGATTTACAAAAAGTCTTTAAACCTCCCAAGCGGTGAATTGAATTCATAAGAATGGTGGATAGGGTGCTGCAGTGCTTGTTTACAAAAAAGAGATCAATGCCAAAAAAGCTGTAGTGTTGATTTACAAAAAAGTCTGTAAACAAGAAAAGCCTGCAGTTTCCTACAGGCTTTCTTTAAGATTTGGCACCGACCTACTCTCCCACGTGTTACCGCAGTACCATCGGCTCTGGTGGGCTTAACTTCTCTGTTCGGAATGGGAAGAGGTGGACACCACCGATATAGGCACCTAAATGTCTTTATCCAGCTTTTGTTTGATCGCTTTCTACAGCGATTGCTCGATTGATATTGTAATGGTCTGCTCCTGCTCTGCTGTTTGCAGGGCGGGTATCAAACGATGACATATTATTGAAAGAAGTTAGTTATGAAGAACAAACAACAGTTTATTGCTCTTGAAAGCTTCGGATGATTAGTATTACTCGACTATGCTGTCACCAGCTTTACATCTGTAACCTATCAACGTAGTAGTCTGCTACGGTCCTATATGGAATTCTCATCTCGTGGCTAGTTTCGCACTTAGATGCTTTCAGCGCTTATCTATTCCCAACGTAGCTACTCTGCAATGCCCCTGGCGGAACAACAGATTCACTAGAGGTTAGTCCAACCCGGTCCTCTCGTACTAAGGTCAGCCCCACTCAAAATTCCTACGCCCACAACAGATAGGGACCGAACTGTCTCGCGACGTTCTGAACCCAGCTCGCGTGCCACTTTAATCGGCGAACAGCCGAACCCTTGGGACCTTCTCCAGCCCCAGGATGTGACGAGCCGACATCGAGGTGCCAAACCTCCCCGTCGATATGAGCTCTTGGGGGAGATCAGCCTGTTATCCCCAGCGTACCTTTTATCCTTTGAGCGATGGCCCTTCCATGCAGAACCACCGGATCACTATATCCGTCTTTCGACCCTGCTCGGCTTGTCTGCCTCACAGTCAAGCAAGCTTATGCTATTGCACTCCTCATACGGTTACCAAGCGTATTGAGCTTACCTTTGAAAGCCTCCGTTACCTTTTTGGAGGCGACCACCCCAGTCAAACTACCCATCAAACAATGTCCCCTCATTCAAGGGTTAGACACCGAATACAAAAAGGGTGGTATTTCAACGTTGACTCCAGAACGCCTAGCGACGCCCCTTCATAGTCTCCCACCTATCCTACACATCCTGTATCCAATGTCAATGTTAAATTGTAGTGAAGGTGCATGGGGTCTTTCCGTCCCGTTGCGGGTACCCGGCGTCTTCACCGGGACCACAATTTCACCGAGCTCATGGCTGAGACAGCGCCCAGATCGTTACACCATTCGTGCAGGTCGGAACTTACCCGACAAGGAATTTCGCTACCTTAGGACCGTTATAGTTACGGCCGCCGTTTACTGGGGCTTCGATTCAATGCTTCTCCTTTAACAGATGACATCCCCTCTTAACCTTCCAGCACCGGGCAGGTGTCAGGCCTTATACTTCATCTTTCGATTTTGCAAAGCCATGTGTTTTTGTTAAACAGTCGCCTGGGCCTTTTCACTGCGGCTGACATTGCTGTCAGCGCCCCTTCTCCCGAAGTTACAGGGCCATTTTGCCGAGTTCCTTAGCCATGATTCACTCGAGCACCTTAGAATTCTCTTCCCGGATACCTGTGTCGGTTTGCGGTACGGGTTTTTATAACCTGAAGCTTAGCGGTTTTTCTTGGAAGTCTGATTACCTGCGCTATCCACTTACCCGAAGGCTTGCGGTACTATCGACCTTCAGCTAGAGTGGCGGATTTGCCTACCTCTCCAATACCTACAGTCTTTAACGATCTATTCCGTCAGATCGCGGCAGTGTCACTACTCCGTCCCCACATCGCAGTTATAAAAAGTACTGGAATATTAACCAGTTGTCCATCGAATTTCCCCTTCGGGTTCTCCTTAGGCCCCGACTAACCCTGATCCGATTAGCGTTGATCAGGAAACCTTATCCTTTCGGTGGGCAGGTTTCTCGCCTGCCTTATCGTTACTTATGCCTACATTTGCTTTTCCAGAAGCTCCACCACAACTTACGTCATAACTTCGCTGCCGCTGGAATGCTCCCCTACCGTAATATTTAATATTACCCATAGCTTCGGTGTACTACTTTATGCCCGTTTATTATCCATGCACGATCGCTCGACTAGTGAGCTGTTACGCACTCTTTAAATGAATGGCTGCTTCCAAGCCAACATCCTAGCTGTCTAGGCAATCGCACCTCGTTAGTTCAACTTAGTAGTAACTTGGGGACCTTAGCTGATGGTCTGGGTTCTTTCCCTCTCGGCCCGTGACCTTAGCACCCCGGGCCTCACTGCAGTGTATATTTATTAGCATTCGGAGTTTGTCTGGATTTGGTAGGATTTGACTCCCCCGCACCCAATCAGTAGCTCTACCTCTAATAAACTTGACCACCACGCTGTTCCTAAAAACATTTCGGGGAGTACGAGCTATTTCCCAGTTTGATTAGCCTTTCACCCCTACCCACAGATCATCCGGAAACTTTTCAACGTTTATCGGTTCGGTCCTCCAGTACGTGTTACCGCACCTTCAACCTGTCCATGGGTAGATCACAAGGTTTCGCGTCTACCTCCCCTGACTATACGCCCTATTCAGACTCGCTTTCGCTTCGGCTGCGTGTCTTAAACACTTAACCTTGCCAGAGAAGAGTAACTCGTAGGCTCATTATGCAAAAGGCACGCCGTCACGCCACCTGGACGCTCCGACCGCTTGTAAGTACACAGTTTCAGGTTCTATTTCACTCCCCTGTTCGGGGTTCTTTTCACCTTTCCCTCACGGTACTGGTTCACTATCGGTCTCTCAGGAGTATTTAGCCTTACCGGATGGTGCCGGCAGATTCCCACAAGGCGTCTCCGACCTCGCGGTACTCAGGATACTACTAGACTAATGTTACTTACGTGTACGCGGCTCTCACGCTATTTTGCCAGGCTTCCCATCCTGTTCCACTTCATTTCATTAATGCCATATCGTAGTCCTACAACCCCAGCTATGCCGTAACATAACTGGTTTGGGCTCTTTCCCGTTCGCTCGCCACTACTTAGGAAATCATTATTATTTTCTCTTCCTCTGCTTACTTAGATGTTTCAGTTCGGCAGGTTTGCGCATCGTAATGCGACTAGTCTTCAACTAGCCAGGTTTCCCCATTCGGAAATCTCCGGATTAATTCATATTTGCTAATCCCCGGAGCTTATCGCAGCTTATCACGTCCTTCATCGCCTCTGAGAGCCAAGGCATCCCCTGTGTACTCTTTCTTACTTTCTTCTCTCCATAGCCTTTTGCGCCTATGGAAATGCTTTTTTATTCTGTTATTAACCTTACAGTTGGTATCGGTGCAAGCACTTTTACTTCCCTTCAAGCTAACAACGTCTCTATTGTTGTTTGCTCTTCTTTATTAACTTCTTCCAATATGTCAAAGAACTTTATTGTCCCAACGCTTTTAAGGCGTCTATTTCCTGTAGCTTTTATCTTAACTACGGGCCAATCGTGGAGAATAACGGAGTCGAACCGTTGACCTCCTGCGTGCAAGGCAGGCGCTCTAGCCAGCTGAGCTAATCCCCCTTAGAATATATAATGTAGTCCCGAGCAGATTTGAACTGCTGACCCCTACATTATCAGTGTAGTGCTCTAACCAACTGAGCTACGGGACTATTTTCCTGGGTCAGGGTTGTTGTTGAGGTGTCTCAGCACAATTCCTTTTCCTCGGTCAATTCCTTCTTTCAGCAGGTGAACAACACTCATGTTGATGTTTCATCCTATGGGTTTTTCTTTTTGAGATTTTATTGTCATTTACTTATATACTTAGTTACTCTATGTGTTAGAGTTTCATTGGTATATCATTTACGCAGCGAGTAATCTGTCTTACTCCAGAAAGGAGGTATTCCAGCCGCACCTTCCGGTACGGCTACCTTGTTACGACTTAGCCCCAGTTATCGGTTTTACCCTAGGACGCTCCTTGCGGTTACATACTTTAGGTACCCCCAACTTCCATGGCTTGACGGGCGGTGTGTACAAGGCCCGGGAACGTATTCACCGTATCATTGCTGATATACGATTACTAGCGAATCCAACTTCAAGAGGTCGAGTTGCAGACCTCTATCCGAACTGTGAATGGCTTTTGGAGATTTGCTTGCTGTTACCAGCTTGCTGCCCTCTGTACCATCCATTGTAGCACGTGTGTAGCCCCGGACGTAAGGGCCATGATGACTTGACGTCGTCCCCTCCTTCCTCTCTGTTTGCACAGGCAGTCTGTTTAGAGTCCCCACCTTGACGTGCTGGCAACTAAACATAGGGGTTGCGCTCGTTGCGGGACTTAACCCAACACCTCACGGCACGAGCTGACGACAGCCATGCAGCACCTAGTTTCGTGTCCTTGCGGACTCATCTATCTCTAAATGATTCACTAACTTTCAAGCCCGGGTAAGGTTCCTCGCGTATCATCGAATTAAACCACATGCTCCTCCGCTTGTGCGGGCCCCCGTCAATTCCTTTGAGTTTCAATCTTGCGACCGTACTCCCCAGGTGGAATACTTAACGCTTTCGCTTAGCCGCTAACTGTGTATCGCTAACAGCGAGTATTCATCGTTTAGGGCGTGGACTACCAGGGTATCTAATCCTGTTTGATCCCCACGCTTTCGTGCCTCAGCGTCAATTTAACCATAGTAAGCTGCCTTCGCAATCGGTGTTCTGTGACATATCTATGCATTTCACCGCTACTTGTCACATTCCGCCTACCTCTAGTTCATTCAAGCTCTTCAGTATCAAGGGCACTGCGATGGTTGAGCCACCGTCTTTCACCCCTGACTTAAAAAGCCGCCTACGCACCCTTTAAACCCAATAAATCCGGATAACGCTTGGATCCTCCGTATTACCGCGGCTGCTGGCACGGAGTTAGCCGATCCTTATTCCTTCGGTACATTCAGCTATCTACACGTAGATAGGTTTATTCCCGAATAAAAGCAGTTTACGACCCAGAGGGCTGTCTTCCTGCACGCGGCATGGCTGGTTCAGAGTTGCCTCCATTGACCAATATTCCTTACTGCTGCCTCCCGTAGGAGTCTGGTCCGTGTCTCAGTACCAGTGTGGGGGGTCATCCTCTCAGATCCCCTAGACATCGTGGTCTTGGTGGGCCGTTACCCCGCCAACTAACTAATGTCACGCATGCCCATCTTAATCCTATAAATATTTGATCATTGCACAATGCTGTGCTGTGATTTTATGCGGTGTTAATCCGAATTTCTTCGGGCTATCCCCCTGATTAAGGTAGGTTGCATACGCGTTACGCACCCGTGCGCCACTTTCCTCCTTAGCAAGCTAAAGAGTATCGTTCGACTTGCATGTATTAGGCCTGCCGCTAGCGTTCATCCTGAGCCAGGATCAAACTCTCCATTGTAAAATGTTATGTTTGAACGCTGACCATTCTTAACTTGTATTAATAATAGTCTTATTCTTATTTGTCTGTCAGAACAGACTTAAAAAACTCGCGCGGTTCATGTACTTTGAACTTGTACGTGTTTACCTCGCTACGTTTGTAAATGACATCTCTTTAATGAACTTCTCGGCAGCACCTCACGGTTGCCTTTATATGTTGCAATGAATTGCTTTACAGCGCCTCATCGTTTCAGTCTTGTAATTGTGACCTGCTAACATCCGTTAGTGATCTTCCCGTTTTTGTTGGGACTGCAAAGGTAGAAATATTTTTCGTTCTGTCAAGCTTTTTCTTTTTTATTTTTAGAAAGTTTTAATTCCTTTCTGAAGCTTAACAACAACCTCTACTTTACATCCTTTCAATCTCCTTCACTGTATCCTTTTCACTGTTTCCCTTCCTCCGAAGCGGGATGCAAAAGTAGGAAAATTATCCCACCTACCAAACAATATCACACTAATAATTGTATACATCCCCTAACTGCATGATTTCCAACTAAAAAAAATTCAACAGCTGGTACAAACCCTGTACATGCAAAACACAAACGCCCATCAATACTTGGTAATTCCGTCTTTAGCACATCCAAAACAAAGAATTTATACCAAATACTGATTTGGTAATCAATCTCAAATCTAAACAAAACCCTAAAAAAATATTAATAAGACACCAAAAAGAACCTTTCACTTGTTCAAATTAACCTTAAAGCCCTTTTCAACTATTGTTCAAGCCCTATACTAGCTGGGTTGTCTTGCAGTTTGATACGGGTTTGAAGCGCCTTTGATACGGGTTTGATACGGGTCGAGGCGTTTCAAACCCGTATCAAACCCGTATCAAAGGCGCTTCAAACTGCTACAGAACCCTGCCAGTAACCAGCTTGAAATATTGGAGAACATGAGCACAATACTCCCCAATCCACGCCTTAACAAGGTTCACGATTTTAACCAGGCAATCACTTTACGATTTAGAGGAGAAATCAGCAAAGCAGATATAAATGAAGTATCAGGAAGTTTGCATCAGGACTTTATCATGGTAACGCCAGACGGATCTGTTAAAAAACAGGAGGATCTGGCCACCTGGTTACCCACAGTATTTGGTACCAAACCTGGATTTTCTGCTGTAACAGGTCAGTTCATCGTGAGTTATTCGGCAGACCATATGGCTATCATCGTGTATCATGAAATGCAAAAACCCCCATTAGCAACAAATAACCGCAGATCTAATGCCTTATTTATTGCTGATGGGGAGGGAAAAATAACATGGCGCCATTTACAGGGAACCTGGTTATAAAAACGTTATATTATTTAAACTTATTTTTCAAAGCTTCCAGCTTCATTTGCAAATCACCTTCCGGTTGTACTTTTGCTTGCTGAGGCTTTGGTTTGTTATGCTGAGATCTATTGGCCGGTTCAGCCCTGTTGTTTTCAGGCTTTCTCTGGGTAGCAGGCCGCTCTACTTTAGCACGTGCAGCAGGTTTAGCTGCATTTTCGCTTTTCATAGATAAAGAAATACGTTTCCGTACCACATCAATCTCTTTGACGGTCACTTCTACCTTCTGGCTAACTTTAACTACGTCATTAGGATTAGCCACAAATTTATCAGCTAACTGACTGGTATGGACTAAACCATCCTGATGTACACCTATATCAACAAAAGCACCAAAATTGGTAATGTTAGTTACAATACCCCATAACTTCATACCTACCTTTAAATCATTAATCTCATTCACACCATCCGTAAAACTGAATGCCTCAAAAGCTTCCCTGGGATCTCTTCCAGGTTTAGCTAATTCTTTCATGATATCATTTAATGTAGGTAAACCCACATTTTCACTAATATATTGCGGCAACTTGATCTGCTTCTGAAGCTTTACATCTTTTAAAAGCTCGTCTACAGAATGACCTAAATCTTTAGCCATCTGATTCACCAAAGCGTAACGCTCCGGGTGAACACCACTTGCATCCAATACCATAGCCGCATCTCTGATTCTTAAGAAACCAGCCGCCTGCTCATAAGCCTTATCTCCTAAACGTGGAACTTTCTTTAAACTCTCACGATTTTTGAACGCACCGTGCTCATTTCTATAAGTCACAATATTTTGTGCCAACTGCGGTCCTAATCCAGAAACGTAGGCTAAAACTTGTTTTGAAGCTGTATTTAATTCCACACCAACTGCGTTTACACAACTTATTACGGTATCATCCAGCGATTGCTGAAGCTTAGTCTGATCTACATCGTGCTGATATTGTCCAACTCCAATAGATTTAGGATCAATTTTAACCAATTCAGCCAAAGGATCCATTAACCTGCGGCCAATTGAAACAGCACCACGCACAGTAATATCCTGAGTTGGAAATTCTTCACGGGCAACTTCTGATGCAGAATAAATAGAAGCACCATTTTCATTCACCATTACAATCAGAACACCTTGCAAGTTTAATCCTCTGATAAAAGTCTCAGTTTCTCTTCCTGCGGTACCATTTCCAATCGCAATAGCTTCCACTTCATGTTTAACACAAAGTTTTTGGATCGCATCCGCAGCATTTTTTATATTTCCTTGTCCAGTATGCGGATAGATTGTTGTATTCTCTACTAATTTACCCTGTCTGTCCAGGCATACCACTTTGCAACCTGTACGGAAACCCGGATCAACTGCTAACACATTTTTCTGGCCCATTGGTGCAGCCAGTAATAATTGCCTTGCATTTTCGGCAAATACACGGATTGCTTCTTCATCTGCTTTTTGTTTAGCTAACAAGCGAAGTTCTGTTTCCATTGCCGGGCCTAACAGACGTTTGTAACAGTCATGTAAGGCCAATTCTACTTGTTTAGAAGCAGCACCATTCCCTTGAATAATCTGCTTTTCCAAAATTGCAATCGCACCATCCTCTTCAGGCATAGCCTCTAATTTCAGTATAGATTCATTTTCGCCGCGTCTCATTGCTAAAACACGGTGAGAAGGTGCAGATTTTACTGATTCTTGCCACTCGAAATAATCCTTATATTTTATCCCCTCTTCTTCTTTCCCTTTAATTACAGAAGACTTCATGATTGCTTTCTGCTGAAAATACTGACGCATGTCTGTACGGACTTCTGCATTTTCGTTGATCATTTCTGCAATAATATCTCTTGCACCCGCCAAAGCTTCTTCCGTATTCTCCACACCAAGCTCTGTATTCAGATATTTAGCCGCTTCTTCGTCAGGGTTTAATTTACCCTGTTCAAAAATTAGCAGTGCTAAAGGCTCCAAACCTTTACGCCTGGCTTCAGAAGCTCTTGTTTTCCTTTTTGGTTTATAAGGAAGATAGATGTCTTCAATAGTTGTGATGTTTTCAGCTGCATTAAGCTGAGCTTCAAGCTCTGGCGTTAATTTACCCAGCGTGGTCAGTGCTTTCAGAATAGCCTCACGTCTTTTGTCTAACTCACGTAGTTGCTGGAAACGGTCACGAACCGCAGCTACCTGTACCTCATCTAAACTCCCGGTCACCTCTTTACGGTAACGGGAAATAAAAGGTACAGTCGCTCCTTCATCTAATAATTCAATAGTTGCAATAACCTGTTTTTCTGAGACTGCTAGTTCTGCAGCAATAATCTTTGAGTGATTATTCATGTTAAAATATTGGGTGATGTTTTAAGAAACAGCTTCGGTAAGTCAGTTTCTGTGAATTTATATTTCTTCCTGGTAAAGGTAAAAAACAAAAAATCCCGCATGGGGTTAGCCAGCGGGATTATATATCAACAATTCTTAATAACTTATTTTGTTACGTACATTACTTCTTTCACTGCTTTAATTACACGTTCAGCATTTGGTAAGCTGGCAGCGATTAAAGTTGGTGCATATGGTAATGGTACATCAGCACAAGTAATACGCAAAACTGGTGCATCTAAATGATCAAATGCATTTTTTTGTACGTTGAAAGCAATTTCAGAAGAAATTGAAGCCAATGGCCACGCTTCTTCAACAATTACTAAACGGTTTGTTTTCTTAACAGATTCAATGATTGCAGGATAATCGATAGGACGTACAGTACGTAAATCGATAACTTCAACACTGATTCCTTCTTTAGTTAATTCTTCTACAGCCGGGTTTACAACACGTGTCAGCATTTTACCAAAAGTAACGATAGTTACATCAGTACCTTCCTGAACGATTCTTGCTTTTCCGATTGGCAGGTAATATTCCTCTTCAGGAACTTCACCTTTATCACCATACATCACCTCAGATTCCATGAAAATAACTGGATCCGGATCAATGATAGCTTGTTTTAATAAACCTTTAGCTTCGTAAGGAGTTGAAGGAATAACAACCTTCAAACCTGGACAGTTTGCATACCAGTTCTCAAAATTCTGAGAGTGTTGTGCACCTAACTGACCTGCATTACCTGTTGGGCCACGGAATACGATTGGAATAGAAAACTGACCACCGCTCATGGATAACATTTTTGCAGCTCCGTTGATAATCTGATCGATTGCAACCAGGGAGAAGTTGAATGTCATAAATTCTATGATTGGAATTAACCCATTCATTGCAGCACCAATACCGATACCGGTAAAACCAAGCTCAGCAATTGGGGTATCGATGATACGTTTGTCACCAAACTCATCAAGCATTCCCTGACTTACTTTGTATGCACCATTGTATTGCGCAACTTCTTCGCCCATTAAGAATACGTTTTCATTCTTACGCATTTCTTCGCTCAAAGCTTCACGCAAAGCTTCTCTAAATTGAATCTCTCTCATTGTATATTCAAATGTTAACTGCCGGCAAATATAACTATTGTAACGTAATAATAAAGTTTGTTTTAATTACATTACAAAGCGATTATTATTAACGCTATTGTAGCCCTACTTACCACAAAGGGACAAATAAGGACAATATGTACAATTATCGGCTAGTGTAGTATGTATAAAAGGGATTTCCGGGTCAAATAATTCCTCTAGTTTCTCCCGTAGTAAACGGCTAAAATCTTTTTTCAGGTCCACTAAATATTCGGCCTGTAACTGCAACTTTTTACCTCTTCCTTCAGAAAAGTTAAACAATGTACCTTCTTTTCGCATCTTGCGGATCAGGTATAAGTTAGGTTCCATATCCGTTATCCCTCTGGACTGTTCATAAACATAAGTATAAAAAAGAGTTTGGATTAATGCCTTATTCTGCTTGTCAGTTTCCGCATCAAAAATCTCTTCCAGTGAACTATATTGAAGTTCATCACGTCCGGTTTTATAATCAACCACCCGTGTTACTCCATTTTTCTGATCCACTCTATCAATAATCCCATGTAAGGTAACCTGCCTTTCTACACCTGCTACATGGATTTTGAAATAGATCTCATCCTTACTCTCCAGCCCAATAATAGAAAACGGAGCTTCTTTTTCATCATGGTCAAGAATTACATTCGCATATTCAGTCACAATAGCCAATACCACTTGCTGCATCCCATTTGCCGACAACACCTGTTTTTCATCATCGTACATCACTTTCACAAAAGCCAGTTCAGTTAAGCGTGGCAGGTTTTTGCGATGGGCAACAATCCGCTCTTTCGTGATATAAGGACTTTCTGCTTTCAGTTCTTCGTAGAATTTCTCCAGCACAAAGTGGAGCATAGAACCAATATAATTCGCTTCCAGGTTCTCTGAAAGTTCTTTCGGCTCCTCTATTTTAGCAATATATTTATAAAAGAACTGTACCGGACAATTCATATAAGTGGTGATCGCTGTGGCCGAAATCCTTACTGAAGGATCTTGCTGGTCCAGATAAAGTGTTAAACGTTTCAGAACGTCACCTTCTTTTTTAATCTGAACTGTAACAGGGTGTTCTGTCGTTACGGATTGTGACTGGTCGTAGTATTTGAAGCTATAGCCACTTTCAAACTCCAGCTGACGTAGAAACCTGCTGGGCTCTCCTGTTGTATTGTCATCTGCCTGACCATTGTAAACCAGGCTTATTTTTCTTGAACGTTGCAGCAGCCTGTAAAACATATAGGCCGAGATTGCATCCTGATTCTCAATAACCGGCAGCCCGTAAGCTCTTCTGATACTATCAGGAATAAAGCTTGGAGATGCGCTTACTTGTGGTAAAATCCCCTCATTTACACCTAATATATAGACATGATCAAAATCCAGGCTTCTGCTTTCCAGTAAACCCATCACTTGTACGCCTTCTAAAGGTTCTCCACTTAAAGGAACCGCAATTCCCTGTACTGCTTTTTGAATCAGGGATAAAACGAATGGTAAAGGTAATCGCGCAGCAAACTCTGCCAGGGTATCATGCAAACGGTTCAATTCTTTGATCGTGGCGATAAATAAATCTACCTCTGTTTGCTTTAAGGTCTTTTCTTCTACCTGCTGTGTTAAAACGGCTTTAAAAACCTCCTGAAGATTTACGATAGCCGAAGCCGCAGTATTTCTTTTGGTAAAAAACAGCTGGGCTAATGCTCCGGAACGCTGCAATAAGGGAATATCAACTTCGATTAACTGTTTGGCTAAAATTTCAAGTTGTAAAGTATTTCTTGTTTCTTGTGGAATACCAATCAGCGGATGCGATAAAAAAGCTTCTACCTCTCTATGGTTAACGGTATCTTTTTTTCCACCTGCCAGCTGAGATTGTACAGAAAGCCATATATCTGCCAATCCAAAAATAGAGGTCGCCAATAGCGGATACCCCATCGTTACGTTCAGGTCTACCGCGGTACGTTTCCCTTCTGCGTCATAATGTGTTGGGATAGTCTGCAGAACAGGTAATAATAAACTTTCATCCGCAAGGATTAAGGCTATTTTGCCCGCATTATCTGCAGCGTCCAGTATTGGATAATCTTCTTCCAGCTCCAGTTGCAAAATCTTTGCCTGTGCAGTCTGGCCTTGTGTTTTATAAACTTTAACTTCCTTCTGCACTGCCTTGATCAAAGGCCTGCTTTGACCAAGCGCATTAGGCAAGCCCAGTCTTTGAATATTTTTACGAAGGAATAATCCCGCTTCCTGCGTATCATCCTCCATATAATAAGTATCTGTGTCAAAATAGAAGAGTGCTTTCTCAGCTTCATTCCACCGTTTAAAAATTACGGCTTCAGCATTGCTTAAGGCGTTGAACCCGGCAAAGACCAATTTACCCTTGGCAAAATCATCAATAAAGCCTGGTTTATCTGCCGTACCATTTGCTAGCTTCCGGTATACATGTGCCATCGAAGTGAGCCCTTTTAAAGCCAAAGCCTCATGAAAGCCCCGGTATAATTTAGGCATCCTTCGCCACATCCTGATAAATTGCTCCTGGTGATTTTTCTGCTTTCCAGTAGAAAATGAAGTCCAGAATTGCTCTAGAAATTGTTGTTGTTCTAGGGTGAGGTGCTGAAAGTCTTTTTCAATGACTGCGATATCTTCTAATTCCTCAAATAATTGATCTGCATTAACCAGGTCATTGTCTATTTGGGCAAAATCGCTTAATATAATTCTTGCGATAGGATAAAAGACATCCGGATTGATTTCTTTCGCTCCTTCTGCTTTCAGGAGTTCATTGTATTGCTGATGCAACGTAAAAAACTGTGTAAAGCCATCTGCGATCAGTAAATCTGTAGATAAGGCAAAAAACTCCTGTATGGTATAAAATGACGGACTCCAGAAAGGTTTACCAATAGTATCTGCCAAATGATGCTGCAGATAAGGTACAGGCCTTTTATTGTTAAAGATTACGGCAGCATTGTGCAGCGTATTGCCTAACCTGTCCACTAAATCTTCTGCAACTTCTTTTAAAAATGCTTTCATGTTTTAAACTGGCTGTTATACTAAAATCAATTCGCCAATCGTGGCATAAAATAAATAGGCACTTACTTTCGGATAACCCATTTCTTGTAAAAGGTCGCGATAGCCATGTACTTGCCTCACATGATTACGGCTTTGTTTTTTAGTGAATTTATAGTCAATCACGATCACTTCTGTTTCCGTAAACAAGACTTTATCCGGACGGTAACTTTTGCCCGTAATATCAATAATACTCTTTTCACTAACACTTTGTGTACTGTTCAGCAACAGATTTTGAAGCGCTTCATGTTCTAAAACAATTATAGCTTGCTTTCTGAAGCCTGCAACTTCTTTTTCTTTAAAAAAGCCTTCAGTCAGCATTTGTCCTAAAACTTCATCAATATCCTGGATAGCTGCAGCGCGGGCGAGCACTTCATGTAAAATACTGCCTTCCCTGCCAGCACTGTCATTTAATAGCATATCAATCTCTTTCTTTCTCAGGTCACTGTTAAAAACTTCACTGAGCCTTCCTGACAGTGGGTATTCTTTCAAATCAATAATCTCCGGGCTCAGGTGCACTGATGCTTTTCCCGATCCCTTTTTAATAACCTCTTCTTCTAAAAGAAATTGTCCTTCTGGAGACAGCTGATCTTCAAAGATCCGGATTAACAGGTCACCGATGGTACTGACACTCTCTGATTTCTTACCCAGACAGCTCATATATAAATATTCTTTTGTACGCGTTGTGGCTACATAAAGCATATTTAAAGCATCCATATTGTTATAAAGTAATTCTTCATAATAAGGAATGGCAACGGCCGATGCCCCTAAAGACGAAGTATATTTGAGCGGGATACTTTGCAGCTGATGGTAGGGGGTATTTGCAGCTGGCACCCAAAATATCGTATTGATCTTGCCATTGATATCCCAGTTACAAAAAGGAATCATCACCACTTTAAATGCGAGCCCTTTTGATTTATGGATTGTAATCACCTGTACTGCATCAGTACGGTCGGAAGAAGGCAGGGTTTTCCTGCTCCCTTCTTCTTTCCAGTATTTCAAGAATGAAGTAATCCCTTTTTCTCCCTGACGGCCAACATTCCCTGCCAAATCTCTCAAAGCAAACAGATACGGCAGATGGTTTGCATAGGCTGTTTCATTTAATCCATAAGCAGAAATCAGTTTTTCGAGTAATTCGGGTAGTGGTTGCTGCATCCAGCTGCGCCAGTGCATACATAAATCAGCAGGCAATATTCCGGTTAATTCTTCCAGCTGTTTACTTTTCAGATTAAATAAAGAAGCAGGGTCAAGGGTACGTTGTTGGAGCTGTGCATATAAACTGATACAGTTAGCTTTGTATAAAGCGGTATTGGAAGGCATTCCTGCCATCACCATTAAAGTATCAATTAATATTTTTACTGCCGTATTGTTCTCAATAAGCAATGCTTCTCCAGAAATTACATTGATGTTGTTTTCCATCAATATATCTACTACTGCAATCGCTTCTGAATTAGAACGTACCAATACACAGGTATCTCCCGCCTGGTAACGTTTTTCTTCTATTAAAAGACGTTTGAGCGTTTCGACCATTTTACGAAGCGCCGCTGTCTTAAAGCTTGTTTTATTTAATGGGGCATCATTTTCATCTGTTCTTAAAACATTAAAATCGATAGTCCCCCCATCTGCTGTTCTTGGGGTAAGTTTTTGTTCTGCTTCTGCATAAACATCGGTAATAATATGGCTGAAGCCTTTCTCTTCCCACCATTCATTGAGTGTCAGATTAGTTGTTTGTGCTTCTACTGTCGTATTGATGTTTTTCTGCATCAGGATTGGCAGTGCCTTGAACAGGATATTATTGAAATTAATAATGTTTTTGGTACTCCTGTAATTCTCTTCCAGGCTGGAATCTGTGACATAAGTACTCCCGATATCTTTTTTAGCTTCCTGGTGAAGAATATTCCAATCGCCATTTCGCCACCGGTAAATAGATTGTTTTACATCCCCTACGATCAAATGATCAATAAGTTTCCCATTTGCTTCTGCCATCGCATTTTTCAATAGCGGCCTGAAGTTACCCCATTGATTGGCTGAAGTATCCTGAAATTCGTCAAATAAGAAGTGACGGTAACGGCTGCCTGTCTTTTCCCAGATAAATGCGGGGTTATCATCATCTTCACCCGTAATCCCTTTCAGCAGGTTTTGTGCATCACTGATGAGTAAACTACCACTTTCTTCCCGGTAAGTTTTTAACAGGATAGCCATTTCCTGCATCAGCCGCAGGTAATATAAATTTTTATTGAAAGCCTGTGCTAAGATATAGTCAGGCAATCCATTGGTATAAGTCTGATATAAATCGCGGATTACCGGATTCAGTGTGTCATATAGTGAGGTATCGCTTCCTGGTTTAAACCATTCTTCGGGTTCGTCAATGAGCTTGCTTAGACTTTCTACTTTATCAAAGTCTTCATCTGCAATTTTCTTCAGGTTATTTAACGGGGATCTTGACTTTCCTTTCAACAAATCCGGACTAATTCCTGAATTTTCAAAAATACTGAGTGCTTTTAAAGAGAGTTGTTTAATGGTCTCTTCAAATAGCGCGATCTGTTTTTTGGTTTCTTTATGGTAATCTCCAAACAGCACATTCATATCTGTATGCTGCACCAGCGCCTGGATTGCATTGTCAAATGGCTGATAACGTTCCTTAAATATTTCCCCGGCAAGGTCTGTTAATTCGGTCCTGTAATTCCAGCTGATATTATTGCTGATCCGGTCTAAGGCGAGATCAATGATCCATTGCAATAATTCAGGATTGACATCTAATTGTTCATCCAGTTTATCTGCCAGTTCGTTTTTGACCTTGTCAAAGTTCATCTCCAGTTTATAACCAGAGTCGAGTCCTAACTCAAAGGCAAAACCACGGATAACTTTTTGTACGAAACCATCAATTGTACTGACTGAAAAACGACTGTAATCGTGAAGTATCCGCTTATAAATCCGGGCTGATTTTTCTTGTAAAGTAGCTGCATCTAAATCAGGATGCGCCTGCAAAACGAGGATTCTATAATCTTCAACCTCATCATCGCCCGTAGCAAAGCCTTTTAACACCTCCATAATACGGGTTTTCATCTCTTCAGTTGCCTTATTGGTAAAGGTCACCGCAAGAATCTCCCTGTACTTGGTTTCCCCAGATAGTAAGAGTGTTAGGTAGTGTGCCGTAAGGCTGAATGTTTTACCTGAGCCTGCAGATGCTTGTAATATTTTAAGTGGTTGAGGCATGTGGTGAAGTTAGGACAAATTGTATACATTTAGAAAAGTATAAAATTGAGTTGCTCATTTTATATTGCTGTTAAAATAATTAAAAACAACCGGACATGAAGAAACTATCACTGATTCTGTTAGCCACACTGGCAATTTCAACTGCAACATTTGCACAAACCTCCAAAACTAAAGCATCAAAAGAAGAAGTAAAAATATATAATCCTGCGGCTGATGCCAAAGCTGATATTACTGCTGCTGTTGCCAAGGCTAAAGCGGAAAAAAAACATGTGTTTATTCAGGTTGGAGGAAACTGGTGTTCCTGGTGTATCGCTTTTCACCATTTGGTGGATAACACACCTGCTTTGAAAAGCTATCTCAACGCTCATTATGAGACTGTGCTGGTAAACTATAGTAAAGAAAATAAAAACGAAGCGATTATGGCTAGTTTAGGTTATCCAGGACGTTTTGGCTATCCTGTTTTTGTAATCCTTGATGGTGATGGTGAAATACTGCATATCCAGAATTCAGGTTACCTGGAAGAAGGAAAAGGACATAGTGTTAAAAAAGTAACTGAGTTTCTTGAGGGATGGACTTACGAAGCTCTGGATCCCGCAACCTATGCCACAAAAGACGCTGCGCAATAATTTATTTCTTCAGGGAGAGCATTCCACTCATGAGCTCCTCATTGAACTCTCCTATTTTTGTTTCATGCAGCATCAGGTGAATCTTGTTCCGGATATCCTTGAACTCATTGTGTAATGGGCATGGATTTATTTCAGAGCATTGTTTCAATCCCAGGCCGCAACCATAAAAGATGTCGTTTCCATCTACAGCAGCGACAATATCACTCAAGGGCCTCTCTAAAGAAGCACTATCGAGATAAAACCCCCCATTTGGACCTTTCGTAGACTGCACGATCCCTCTGCGGCTTAAATCCTGTAAGATTTTTGCCAGGAAAGGTTCAGGTGAATCTATCCCCAATGCAATTTCTTTAATGCCTACCCTGCCGCTGTGTCCGGCTGTTCTGTGTGCAATAAAGAAAACTGATCTGATTGCATACTCGCAAGTTTTTGAAAATATTCCCATCTCTTATAAAACAAAGATAGCAATAAATTAACCATAGAATAACAGTAGTATAGCTATTAAGCATCTCAGCTTAAGCACTAAAATAATAAAAGATGTTTTAGTCTTTTATTATTTATTTACTATATTTGATCCATCAAACTATGCCAGCACACCTTAAAAAGCGCATAGTCGTATTACAATAAAGGACAAAAAGGTATTAATATATTTTATGATGACTGACGAACAAAAAAAACTGATTACAGCAACAGTACCAATTTTAAAAGAGAACGGTGTTTTATTGACCACACATTTCTACAAACGAATGTTTACGCATAATCCAGAGCTTAAGAACATTTTTAACATGGGAAATCAGCAGAGTGGGAAACAACAGACTGCACTGGCTATGGCTGTACTTGCTTATGCAGAGAATATAGCGAACCCGATGGTGCTGTTACCTGTAGTAGACCGTATCGGGCATAAACATACCAGCCTGGATATCCGTCCTGAACATTATATAATTGTGGGCAATCACCTGATCGAATCTATCAAAGAAGTATTAGGTGATCCAGCCACCCCGGCAATTATCGATGCATGGGGAGTTGCTTATCAGCAGTTAGCGGAACTGATGTCGGGTCATGAAGCTAAACTTTATGAACAACAAACGTCAAAAACTTATGGATGGACAGGCTGGAGACCATTTATCCTCGGCAAAAAAGAAGCAGAATCAGCAGAGATCACTTCTTTTTACCTTTACCCGGGTGATGGCGGAAAAGTAACACCTCACCTACCAGGCCAGTACTTAAGTATCCGCACTTTTCTTAAATCCCTGAATTTAAAACAAGCACGCCAGTACAGCATTTCAAGTGCTCCAAATGAGGATTATTACCGCATCTCTGTGAAAAGAGAAAAAGGTGTGAATCTGGATACGAATGGATTAATTAGTAATTATTTACATGATGCTGTAAATGAAGGAGATGTATTAGATCTGACTGCTCCTGCTGGTAATTTTGTCTTAACAGAAAATACAACTGCGCCAATCGTACTGATTAGCGGAGGGGTTGGCCTGACGCCATTGATGAGTATGTTGCAAAGCCTGATAGCTAAAGATCATGAAAATCCAATTACCTGGATACATGGTTGCAGAAACAAATCGGTTCATGCGTTTAAAGATCATCTTGACTATATCACGACTACAAAAAGTAATGTAAAGCAGCATACTTTTTACAATGTAATTACTCCGGAAGATAAAGAGAATGGCATATTAGAAGGTTACCTGGATATCAATACTATTCCGGAATTACCTAAGGACCCAGATACCAATTATTTTATATGCGGCCCATCGGCTTTCATCACCAGACAATATCAGGATCTTCAGGCAAAAGGTATTGATAAGAAATTAATCTTTTTTGAAGAATTCGGGCCTCAGGTACTCCAGATGAACTAGGCGGATAAAAATCATGGCATAAAAAGAGGCAATCGCCTCTTTTTATGCCATGATTCCGTTATAATCCAGCATTGAACTTGAAGAAATTATTAACCGTTACCGGTAATTTACCAGTAGCGACCTTTACATTACCAATAACTTCAGCCGCAGCTTTCTGCATATAATCTTCTTTCTGATATCCTACTACTAAAGACTTCGCATTTTCTATTCCTGGTAAACCAGCCAGGTTATATGGATTAGCAAATAATGCGAATACTGTATTCCTGGTTGCCATATCTCTGATCAGCATTTTCAAATCGCCACTTAATTCCATCCCATTCCCCGGACGCAGCCTGGTATCATGAATTCCAATAATCACCTGATCAAAAGCGGCTAATTGCTTCATAACACCTGCAACTGTATTTGCATTTGCTGTTTTATCTAAATTGAAGAACATACAGTTTTGATATAATTTCCCCGACTCCCGCTGAAATACAGTTACCTCAGGTGTACCAATACTGATAATAGCAGTTCTTTTTGCTAAATCCAGTGACTTTATTCCGCCGTCACCATTCAAAATAGTCATAGACGCATCAGCGAGTTGTTGCAATAAAGCAAAGCTCTCTGCTCTGTTAACTTCAGCAGCAACTTGATGTGTATTCACAGTATCTCTTTTATATACTCCTGACCAGTATTTAGCAATTAAGATCTTCCGGACACTTTCGTCAATCCTTTCCATACTGATCTTTCCATCTCTTACTGCCTGGCGTACTAATTTAACTGCTCTCTTGCTATTCTCAGAAAGTTCCAGAATATCATTTCCGGCAATCACTCCCATTACATCTGCTTCACCATCTTTAAAATGCTTCACTACCCCTTTCATCTCCATCGCATCAGTAACGATCAATCCGCGGAAACCAAGTTCACCCTTCAAAAGATCAGTCACAATAGGCTTTGACAAGGTAGAAGGAAGGTTTGGCGTATTATCCAGCGAAGGAATATTCATATGTGCAATCATTATACCCGCAGCGCCTTCCCGGATTAACTCCTTGAAAGGATATATTTCCAGACTATCCAAACGCGCTTTAGTAAAATTAAGCTGAGGAAGGTCGTAATGTGAATCTACATCCGTATCTCCGTGGCCTGGAAAGTGTTTTAAAGTCACCAATAATCCGCCGTCCTGCATTCCTTTAAGATAAGCACCAGCTTTCAATGCTACATTATATTTGTCTTCTCCAAAAGAACGGTAATTGATAATCGGGTTCTTAGGGTTGTTATTAATATCAACATCAGGTGAAAAATTCATCTGCATTCCTATTCTTTTATAATCTTTAGCGACTTCCATCCCCATTTTATAAATCAGCTCTTTATCTTGTATAGCTCCCAGTGCCATTTGATAAGGATAAGCGATTGTACTATCCAGGCGCATTCCCAATCCCCACTCTCCATCAGAAGCGATTAATAAAGGGGTGTGTGCCAATGCCTGGTACTTATTGGTTAAAATAGCTTGTCTGCCGGGACCTCCCTGAAAGAAAACCAATCCACCGATACGTTCCCTTTTGATTACATGTCCAACAGAATCTTCAAAGGCTTGCCCTTTATTGGTATGCGCTCTTACAAAAAACAATTGCGCAATCTTATGCCGCTTTTTTAATTTATGCAGCACAGAATCTACCCAATGGTTAGGCTCATCAAGACTTTGGATATATGATTTCTTTTGTGCCTGAGCAGAAAAGATAAAGAATAACAACACAATAAATAAGGGGAACTTTTTTTGAATCATGGATAATTGATATGGTTAATGGCACAAAGTTAATTAAAACCACCAAACCAATGTATCAGATTTGATACATAAGGAACAATTTCGGGGTGAAACTTAAATTTTAAAATCAGGAAACAACATGCTGTATATCAACACTTAATCTCAGTACTTAATTTTTATATCCTTGAGATTCCTTAAACTGGCACATTTATTTCTATGCACTCCGCATTAATCACAAAATTAATAGAATGATGAAACCATCATGATTTTTCAAATCACACAACGAAATGAAAAAACCAGCATGATAGCTTCATAACCATTAAAAAACAAACTCATGAAAAAGATCTTTATTTTGGCTATTGGCCTTTTTGTAGCTACAGCAGCAAGTGCACAGGATAGGATTAAATTTGGTGTTAAAGCCGGTTTAAATCTATCAGACATTATCAAAGGCGATGGTAACAACAACTTCGATACCAAAGTAAAAACAGGTTTCAATGCTGGGGTTACTGTCGAAATTCCATTAATCGCGGGATTAGCTTTCACACCGGAAGTTCTTTACTCACAAAAGGGTTACAAATTAACTTCTTCACTTGGAGAGTTCAGACAAACAACAAGCTTTATTGATGTGCCTATTCTAGCTAGTTTCAGACTGGGAAGCAGTTTTAATATTGTTGCTGGTCCACAGGTTTCCTTTTTATTATCTACTAAGAACAAGTTTGAGAACGGATTTGGAACTGTAGAACAAACTAATGTAGAGAGAGATTCAGACAGATTCAAGAAAAGTCTGGTTGGTGGTCTGATCGGTTTCAGATATGATGTCAATGATAAATTTGATATTCATGGACGTTACGCGCTGGATTTCCAGAAAAATAATGAAAATGGGACTTCTTCTACTCCAGAATTCAGGAATCAGGTATTCTCTGTAGGTGTAGGTATTAAGTTTTAAGTATATCCATACCTATGGAAAAATCAGCCCTGTCTTCTTTAATTAGAAGCAGGGCTTTTTGGTTAAAATTCTACGTGCGCTCTTAAGGAGAAAACATGAACTGGTCCACGGTCTTTATTATAAGCAGGGTGCAAAATAAACTGGTAATCGGGAGAAAGGAAAAATTTCCTCTGATAAACGTTAACCTTATAATATGTTTCAGCAATCATTTCGGGCGCATAGTTTAATTTACCATCACCGATAATGAATCCGTATCCTCCGTGAGCAAGATAATCACGGTGGTCTTTGGAGATTCCATTGCCTACAAAAGCAAGACCGATCTCTGCATCTTTTTGATTCCAGCTATCTCCTTTTAAAATCGCTCCCAAACTTACTGACCTGTCAATTTCTGTAAAAGCCCAGGTTTCAGTTTTGCCGTCGTTATAACTTGTTTTGGCAAAAACCCCAAGATTAGCATTAATGTTCTGTTCTATATTAATCCCAAACCCATATTTATTTCTGCCATAGGCACGGGTCTCCGTAATATCTGGTGCTATTGGGTTTTGTGCAACTGCTAAACGATAATCTCCCATTTTTGCGGCGTTGTCATACCCCAGAACACGCAATGTTCCTTTTTGTCCGCTAATTTGGTATCGCTTTTCATATTCAAGTGTGAATGCATGTGCTTTGCCTATTTTACCATCCCAGATTGATCCGTTAGCAGTAGTGGTAACCATGGTAGTGGCTAATCGTAAAGCCCAGGTTGGCTGGCCCAGTTCGAATACGACCCCAAATACATAACCTCTTGTATTGGCCGGATAGTCCCATGCTCCATTCGCCATTAATGACCAGTTCATAAACTGAGACCTTGCATCATGGCTAAAAGCATTGTTATCGAAGAAGTCACTTAATCCAAATTTACCTGCGGTAATGGAAAAGTATCTCTTTTTGCGGTAACTGGCCAGCTGATTTGCATCATCGGCTATGGTATCGACTTCTTTTCCCCAGCCAAAGGTTTGAACCAGGTAAGCTCTGGCGATATAAATTGCGGGTTCCGGAGAGCCAATCCTGAAGGTTTCCCCATTCGGAAACCCTGCTACCCCTACAGCCTGACTAAATCCTTTTCCTCCAGACATCTCCGGATTGAAATAAGCTTCAGCCCCTTTCCATAATCTTGCTCCACCAAATAAGGTTGTGGTCAGAGAAGTTGCTGTTTCATGAGCGTTAGAAAGGCTGTTCGCACCGGAATATGCTGCACTAAACCCAGGCTTAGTCTGCGTAATTACAGTTTGCTGGAAATGGAGGTTGAATCTTTTTTTGAACAGGCTATCTGTCTGTGCGAAAGTTGGTGCCGCCAATAAGGTGGCTATACCCAATAATATTATCTTCTTCATAGGATGAGCACAAAGATATTAGAATACAATATTACTGAGATTAAAACCAGATTAAAGAAATTCTTTTTTAACAGGCTAGCTTAAAGGCTATTCAGTCTCTGAGAAATTAACTTAAAGCACTTGCTAAGCGTAGATGAAAATAGTCATACTTCTTGGCCCGTGAGCCCCCAGAACCAATGATTGTTCTATATCTGCGGTCTTGGATGGCCCTGCGATAAAAGTTCCAAAGTCATATTCAGCTTCTCCGATTTTCTGATAGGCAGTGTGCATATCCGGAACTAATGCCGAAAGAGGAACGATCATAACTATATGCTGGGTAATAAAAGGTAAGACCCTGATGCCCATCTGGTCTTCAGTAAGCCAGAGTGCCGAGTTCTCTGCCACCCCTATTGATGATTTAAAAATGGCGACATCTACATCTGCATAACTATGTGGATCTGGATTCAACTCAAAGGCAGGAATAGCTTCAGAAACTAATTCTTTTAGGGTAGATACTATTCGTTTTTCGCCTGAAAACTGTGCTGTAATTAAAGGTTGTATTGCAGCAAATTCATCAACCAGATGTACGGTACTCCCTATGCCCTCGGCCATCGCCTTAAATTTAGCTTGCAGTTCAAGAATTTCTACACGCTCCAGAGGCATTGCGGCTGGCAGAGGAACTAATTCAGGTTGATTTTGTCTTAATGCGGCTAATATTTTATCTCTGCTCATGGCTATTTAACATTCTTTTTATACCATTCCCCGAATGATTCTTTTGGAACTTCGGGCATGTCTCTTTGCTTATACCAGGGGTTAAAGTGGTTATTAACTGCAAAAGGAATATATTTTAAGACCCATCTGCCTGCTTTTCCGGCAGTACGGTAAATTCCAGGTGAAGAAAGTGTATAGTTCATGATTTTCATGCTCATCTTTTTAGAGGATGTCGCATAGCCTTCCTGAACAATTACCTGTCTCCATTTATAAAGTTGCTGGTGAATATCAATTTTTACCGGACAGACATTAGAACAAGATCCACACAGAGTGGATGCAAAAGGAAGATCTGCATATTTTTCCCGATCCAGATTAGGTGCCAGAATTGCACCAATAGGCCCTGAAATTGCATTGTGATAGCTATGCCCGCCACTCCTTCTGTAAACAGGGCAAGTATTCATACAGGCACCACAGCGTATACATTTTAAAGAGGCCCTGAAATCTTCCCTTCCCATTTGAACAGTACGGCCATTGTCAACCAATACCAGATGCATTTCCTGACCTGCCCGTGGTTTTTTAAAGTGACTGGAATAAGTAGTGATGGGCTGGCCGGTAGCACTTCTGGCTAGTAAACGCAGAAATACACCTAAATGTTTACGTTTTGGGATAATCTTTTCAATTCCCATACAGGCAATATGTACATCTGCGAGATGGGCACCCATATCCGCATTTCCTTCATTAGTGCAAACTACAAATTCACCGGTTTCTGCAATTGCAAAATTAACTCCTGTCAAGGCTGCTTTCCTGGTCAGAAAGGTTTCTCTGAGATGTACCCTTGCTGCTTCTGTAAGTATTTGCGGGTCTGAGGTCCCGGCAGCGACACCGAGATGCTGATGGAACAAATCACCTATTTCTTCTTTCTTTTTATGAATACAGGGGAGGACAATATGACTTGGCGGTTCTTTGGCTAACTGAACAATACGTTCTCCCAGATCAGAATCGATCACTTCGAGCCCTTGTTTTTCTAAATATTCATTTAAATGGCATTCTTCCGTTAACATGGATTTACTTTTTACCAGCTGAAGGATGCCATGTTTTTGCAGAATTTGATGTACAATCTGATTGTGCTCCTGCGCGTCTGCTGCCCAATGCACAATAATCCCATTGGCTTTTGCCTTTTCTTCAAAGCTAACCAGGTATTCGGCAAGATTAGCTAAAGCATTATTTTTAATCTGCGAGGCTTTTTCTCTCAGGATTTCCCATTCGGGGATACTATGAGCTGATTTATCTCTTTTCTGCCTGATCCACCACAAGGTTTCATCATGCCAGTTTACACGCTGTTCGTCTTTATTAAATACTGCTGATAATTCAGGATGGGTCTTCGTGGGTGTACTCATAAGCTAATTTTATCCTGCATTTAATATTTCTGCGATATGCAGCACCTTAATTTTGCTATTTTCTCTTTTCAAAATCCCTTCCATATGCATCAGACACGACATATCAGCACCAGTTATATATTCTGCACCATTTACCTGGTGGTCTTTTACTCTGTCTTTCCCCATTTTCACTGATACAGCTTCTTCAACTATACAAAAAGTCCCGCCAAATCCACAGCATTCGTCTTCTCTTTTCAAATCAATGAGCTCCAGTCCTTCTACCTGCGCCAAAAGTTGTTGAGGCTTAGAAAAATAAGGAGCAACCAATTCGCTCATTTGTGTGAGTAATAATCCTCTTTGACCATGGCAGCTTTGATGCAGACCTACTTTATGAGGGAATTTTGCTTTCAGGTTTTTCACTTTGAGTATATCGACCAGAAATTCTACCAGTTCATAGACTTTGGTCCTGATTGCTGCTGCCTTTTCTGCTGATTTTTCGGTATGCAAGTGTTCTTTAATATGTAAGACACAACTTCCCGAAGGGGATACGATATAATCAAATTCTGCAAAATTGTCTACAAAAAGCTGATTACAGTTTTGGGTAAGATGTTCGAATCCTGAATTGGCCATGGGTTGTCCGCAACAGGTTTGTCCGGTTGGATAGGTAACATCGAGTCCAAGTTTTTTAAGCAGCTGGTAAGTTGCAATACCTGCGTTTGGATAAAACTGATCCACATAACAGGGAATAAAAAGGCCTACTCTTTTCATAAAGCGAAATCATTGAAAGATGTGTAAATCTCAATTTTACTGAAAGCACAAGTTACGAAAATACGTTTAACGTACTGGGCTTCTATCTCTAATTTTGGCAAAATATACAGCTTTATTGCTATATCAGAAATAATGAACAATTATACATCTTCCTGCCCGGCTAACTGTACCGTACTATCTTGGTCTGAAATAATAACTAAATGCAGGACAATGGAAGGAATAATCTTCTGTTGCTGCAGATCATGACACTTTAATGTACGATTAACAATAATCTATTGTAATTTAGTTTTTTAATGGTTTAAGAAAACTACCACTATTAATACCTGTTTTATGCTACTAAAGTGCGTTATCATAGAAGACGAGAATCATGCTATCGAATTGTTGACAGACCATATTCAAAACATGCCTAATCTTCATTTACATAAAGTTTATTCTCAACCTATAACTGCGCTGGCAGAGATTACAGAAGAGGACCGCATAGATATCCTTTTTATGGATATAAATATGCCAGGCATATCGGGAATGGACCTGGCTAAGATTCTTCGTCCAAAAACGCGCTTTCTGATTTTTACGACTGCATACCATCAATATGCAGTAGAGGCATTTGAACTGGAGGCAGATCAATATATTATCAAGCCTGTTACCTTTCCGAAATTTACTGTAGCCATAGAAAAGATTATCAGGAAAATTGGTAAAGTACCTGTTCAGCCTGTGGCTAAATCAGAGATATTTATCAAAACAGGGGTAATGAATAAAATTATCAAGGTTAGTCCCGAAGAGGTAATTTATCTTGAAGCAAGGGATAATTATATCATTGTTCATACGGATAAGGATAGTATCATTACTTACCTCACTTTAAAGGAAGCTCTTCAGACTTTAAACCAGCTCAATAACCTGGTACAGGTGCAGAAATCATTTGTAATAGCCAGAAATAAGATAGAAATGATAGAGGGCAACCTGATTATTATGGTTAAGGGGACTCAGATACCGATAGGAAACACTTATAAAAAATCATTTTTTGATTACGTGAAGAATAATACTGTTGTATCGGCCAGGATCAAACCTCCCAGACCGCAGTAATCTTTGGATATTTTTATAGGGCTATTGAAGTGCGGTCAGCTATTGCTTTACACGTAGAAAAACATGCTCCATACCATCAACATCATCCATAATTTCATCAACTTTGAGAAACCCGAGGTTATTAATAAGCCGGAGAGATGCTGTATTGTCTGGTGATACAGAAGCAAGAAAGCGGCAAATACCAAACTTTTGCTCCGCCCAGTCCATCATAGCATTTACAGCTTCAGTTGCATAACCACGCTGCCGGTAGTTCAGAAAAACACTATACCCAAACTCTGCGGCATTTTTTCCATAGTCATAAATATATTCAGGATCTGGCCGGTTGTGAAAGCGGATAAGCCCAATCATCACCTTTTCATCCGGTAGTATGATTGCTCTGGCTGACCATGGGGAATACAGTGGGTCATCTTCTAACTGCTTCTGACCGTATTTAAAGCTATTATGATAGTCCAGCAGGTCTTCATTGATAGTTACCCCCATCATTTGTCCTGCGGTCTGCAAATCGCCGGCAAGAATAGCTTCTGCTGCCTCACTATCTATCAGACGGAGTAATAATCGCGGCGTAGTGATTGTATCGCTGGTTTCTTTCATTGTTAAACCAAATTAACAAAAAAAACGCCTTAAGCATTAGCCTAAAGCGTTTTTTTTATTTACAATCTCGCGGAGAGAGAGGGATTCGAACCCTCGATACCCTTTTGAGGTATACACACTTTCCAGGCGTGCTCCTTCAACCACTCGGACACCTCTCCAATTCGGGGAGTGCAAAAGTAGTATTTTTTTTGATTGTTAAACCCGAGCTTGCCTGATTTTTATAAATTAATCGATAACAGTAACTTTTACCATATTTGTCTTGCCTTTACTTTCCATAGGAATTGCAGCAGTATTGATTAAAGTATCTCCTTTTTTGATCAGTTTCATTTTAACCAGCAGACTGTTTACATCTAAAATGGTCTCATCAGTACTCTCAAACTTATCATAAAAGAAAGCTTGAACACCCCATACCAAACTTAAAGTATTTAATAATTGTCTGTTATTTGTGAAAATATAAGTCAATGCTTTTGGTCTGTGCGCAGATATTTCGAAAGCAGTATAACCACTCACGGTCATAGAAACGATACCTACAGCATTTGTACGACTTGCTAAAATACAAGCAGAATCACAAATTGCATCACTTAAGAAAGTTTCTGAATCAGCTTTTAAAGCTTTTTCAACGTGGAACGGATAGTTGTTTGTTTCGATATTCTGAATGATTTTCTGCATCGTTTCGATAACGATCAGAGGAAATTCTCCTACCGAAGTTTCACCGCTCAGCATCACAGCATCTGCACCATCCAATACTGAGTTTGCAACGTCATTCACCTCAGCACGTGTTGGCCTTGGTGTAGTAATCATACTTTCCAGCATCTGGGTAGCAATAATTACTGGTTTAGAAGCAGCAATACATTTTTGAACAATCATTTTCTGCAACAAAGGAACTTCTTCCATTGGCATTTCAACACCAAGGTCACCACGGGCAACCATAATACCGTCAGAAACTGCAATAATTTCATCAATGTTATCAATTGCTTCAGGTTTTTCAATTTTAGCAATTACCCTTGCGCCTTTGCCTCTTTGTTTGATGATATCTTTTAATTCTATGATGTCTGCAGCGTTACGAACAAATGAAAGACCGATCCAGTCTACGTCATTTTCCAATACAAACTCCAGGTTTTTACGGTCTTCTACAGTTAAAGAAGGAATAGAAACTTTAGTGTTTGGTAAGTTTACGCCTTTTCTGGAGGTTAGGATACCACCGTGAACAACTTCACAAACAACCTCATCTTCATAGTTCGTTTCAATTACACGCATTTGCAGTTTTCCATCATCTAAAAGGATGATTTCACCTGGTTTCACATCTTTAGGGAAGCTTGTATAAGTAATATAAATACGTTCTTCGTTACCGATGCATTCTTTGGTTGTGATGATTGTACGACTTCCATTAACTAAGTGTATACCACCATCTTTAACGATTCCAATTCTAATTTTAGGGCCTTGTAAATCAGCTAAAATACCAACGTTATAGTTGTGTTTTTTATTGATTGCACGGATCGTATCCAGGACTTCCTGGTGATCAGCTTGTGAACCATGTGAAAAGTTAAGTCTGCAAACGTCTAGTCCTGCATTAAACATGCTTAATAAAACGTCTGGTTTTGCTGAGGCCGGACCTAGCGTGGCTACAATTTTTGTTCTGGAATGAAAGGGTTTCATTTGAGTTATTTTATTTGTTACGACTAACAAAAGAAGGTTTTAGCTATTAAAAACCACTGTTAGCCTGGTTGATTCTGTTATTTAACTAAATAATGTTAGATTCAAATATAGTGTATTTAATACACCTTACATATAAAATTTATATTACCAAATTCTCATTTGACTTCAATTTGAGCGGATCAATCTGCGCAGCAACCTGAATATCAGGGAGTTTATTAAGACCTGAAATGATATAATCCAGATCTTCTTTATCAATATATCCTTGAATAATCATAAAATAATCCACTTTATTCATTTCAGGAATCAAGAACCCTTCACTACTGCGGTTACTGAGAATAAAAAAATCATTATCACCCTGTTCCACGTAAAAATTATACTTCGAAAATGCTAAAGGAGGCTCATCTACATTAAAAAACACCTCATGATCTTCAACTTTTTCAAAATTTAAATTGAGTCTTGTATTGATCTTATGACACAGTACATAATCCTTTAAGGACGCTGTGATTGCGATTAAGACAAAATCCAGGTCCAGCGAAAGTTTTAAATAGGTTTTGTTCAAAGCAGCTTAGTAAGATATATTTTAGGATACGAAATTATAAAACTAATTTTGCTTTATCATTTGAAATAAAAACATTAAAATTGACAGAGAAATAAAAACATTTGAAATGTGTCAGAATTTATTTTTCTTTGCACTGAATTATTTAACCCATTAAATTATAACATTATGTCTGATATTGCTTCAAGAGTTAAGGCTATTATCGTTGAAAAATTAGGTGTGGATGAGAGCGAGGTTACCCCAGAAGCTTCTTTCACTAATGACCTAGGTGCGGATTCTTTGGATACTGTAGAACTTATCATGGAATTCGAAAAAGAATTCAATGTAGCGATTCCTGATGATCAAGCTGAGACTATCGGTACAGTTGGTCAAGCAATTGCTTATCTAGAGAAAAACGTAAAGTAGAACATACGGCCTCCGTATAATCCGTATAAATGGAATTAAAAAGAGTAGTAGTTACAGGTTTAGGTGCACTCACTCCAATTGGCAATACTATCCCAGAATTCTGGGATAATTTGTTAAAAGGGGTGAGTGGCGCTGCGCCGATTACAAGTTTTGATACAGAAAAATTCAAAACAAAATTTGCCTGCGAGCTGAAAAACTTCAATCCTGAAGACTTTTTAGAAAAAAAAGAAGCTCGTAAATTAGATCCTTTTGTGCAATACGCGATAGCATCAACAGACGAAGCGGTGAAAGATGCGGGATTTGATTTCTCGCAAATGGACACCAATCGTGTTGGCGTTATCTGGGGTACTGGTATTGGTGGTATCAAGACGTTTCTGGAAGAAATGAGAAACTATTTTGCGGGTGATGGAACTCCCCGTATTAATCCGTTCTTCATTCCAAAGATGATTATTGATATCGTCCCTGGCCATATCTCCATAAAATATGGCTTACGTGGTCCTAACTTTGCTACCGTATCGGCCTGTGCTTCTTCAACTAATGCGATGATCGATGCTTTCAATTACATACGCCTGAATATGGCCGATGTGATTATCAGCGGTGGATCTGAAGCGATTATTAATGAGGCTGGTATTGGCGGTTTCAATGCAATGCATGCGCTCTCAACAAGAAATGACGACCCGTCAACTGCTTCCAGACCGTTTGATAAAGACAGGGATGGATTTGTAGCAGGAGAAGGTGCCGGAACTATTATCCTGGAAGAATTAGAACATGCAAAGGCACGCGGCGCTAAAATCTATGCTGAATTAGTTGGTGGCGGAATGAGTGCAGATGCAAATCACATTACAGCTCCACATCCTCAGGGATTAGGTGCTAAAATGGTGATGACCAATGCACTGAGAGATGCAGGGTTGACTACTGGAGACATTGATTATATCAATGTTCACGGAACATCGACCTCGCTGGGAGATATCAGTGAGACAAGCGCAATTGTTAATTTATTTGGTGAAGATGCGTACAAACTGAATATCAGTTCAACGAAATCAATGACCGGTCACCTTTTAGGTGCAGCTGGTGCAGTTGAAGCCATTGCTGCTATTCTTGCTGTACAAAACGACATCGTACCTCCAACAATTAATCACTTCACCGACGATCCTGATTTTGATCCTAAGTTGAACTTTACCTTTCACAAGCCACAAAAACGATTAGTACGTGCTGCATTAAGCAATACTTTTGGTTTCGGTGGTCATAATGCGTCAGTAATTTTCAAAAAATACAAAGAGTAAAACGTCAAGAAATATCGATTTTAATAAATTTAATGCCCCTATTTGACCTATATAAACTCTATTTATCGCCTGATAAAGAGTTTATAAAAAAGCTGAAAAATATGTTAGGCTTTGTGCCTGGAAATACCGTTTTGTATAAAATGGCATTCAGGCACAGGTCTGTGGCTAAAGTATTGAAAAATGGAAGCCGGAGCAGTAACGAACGCCTGGAATTTTTGGGTGATGCCATCCTGGGTGCTGTTATTGCAGAATTACTCTTTAAAAGTTATCCCTATAAAGAAGAAGGTTTCCTTACAGAAATGCGGTCCAAGATCGTAAACAGAGTAAATTTAAATCAGCTTGCCCGTAAAATGGGTTTTGATCAGCTCATTACATTCGATCAGAAAATGGTGAATATGCAGACTAAACACCACTCTATGCTGGGTGATGCTTTCGAAGCTTTAATAGGCGCTGTTTATCTGGATAAGGGTTACAATTTCACCAAAGAGCTACTGCTTAAACGTATTGTCAAGCCATATATTGACGTTCATACGCTTGAACTTACAGAAACTAACTTCAAAAGTAAACTGATAGAATGGTGCCAGCGCCATGCTAAAGATATCACGTTTGAAATGATGGAAAACAGTGAAGGCGACAGCGCTAAACTTTTTACTATACAAGCGATGATTGATGGGGAAAGTTTCGGTATTGGAAGAGATTATAATAAGAAAAATGCGGAGAAACAAGCTGCTGAAAAGGCTTGTGAAGCGTTATCTCTCTAACCACAATAAGCTGATTATTTCTTTTTCGCTGTGTCTGTATACTTCTTATAAGTATCCCTGATATACTTTACTGCATCATATTCTGTCCAGTTTTTTGCCTTCTGGTAGTCAGGACGGTAATTGAGCATGAAATCTTCCAGTTCTTTACCACTGAGTTCAGTATTCTTTTTAATCAGGGATTCATTGAAATAACCGTCAATCTGAGTCTGCTGCATTTCCCTGTTATAATAATTCCCAAATCGCTTTGCATTTTTAGGTGTACGCCCAAATAATTCATATAAGGCAGTTATCGGTGCGAAAATATATGAAAGTAAAGGTGGTTTTCCAGCATAAAAAGAGCCTTTATCCCTATAATCCTGTTTCAGCTCATCCAATTCTGCTTTTTTAGATTTACCCCTGATATTTACTTCATGTAAACTTGTGCCAGCGCCATTATCCAGGTAAACAATCATATCCTTGTTCGATAAAACAATCATTTCTTTATCTGAAAAGTCCTGTTTGTAGATTACCAGTGTATCCCCCAGATTAGCTTTCACCTGGAAAAGCCCCAGATCATTGCTGCTCACTGTGAATTTTGTCCTCAAGTTAGTAACCTGCGCCATCGCAATCCTTGTGGTTGTTCCCTTTGTCATCACCACACCATTTAACTGAAAATCCTGTTGCGCAAAAACAACAGATACGGAAGCGGATATAAACGTGAAAATCATTAAAATTTTCTGGATTGTAAGGATCATTGGTCTGTAGTGCATGGAGTAAATTTAACTATTGTTTGTCAATCTGCCATGGCAAAAATTGCCATATGACTTTATAAATGCTATTTAGCAGGTTAAAATTTTCATATCTTGAGGTGTGCCTGCTTAAAATAGGCTCTCATTTTAACAATAAATTATATCTTTGCACATGATAAAATCAATGACAGGTTATGGCCTGGCCTCTACAGATCAGGAAAATACAAAGTTTTCCGTAGAGATAAAATCCCTGAACAGTAAGTTTTTAGAGCTTAATCTAAAACTCCCAAGGGCATATGCAGATAAAGAACTTTTACTGCGTAATGTCTGCAGCAAGGATATTGAACGCGGAAAAGTAAATGTTTCTATCAATATTGAGCGCAGTGAAGAAAACCTTAAAGGTGCAACAATCAATGCCGCTTTACTGAGCAAATATTACAAACAATTAGAAGCAATTAACATTGATTTAGGTGCAAATTCAAGTAATCTTCTTCAGGCGGTATTAAATTTTCCGGACGTAATCAGCTATACTGAAGAAGTAGTGAATGAAGGGGAATGGGATATTTTGCAAAAAACATTCTATACTGCTTTAGCCAGCTTCAATCAGTTTAGAGAAATTGAAGGAAATGCTTTAAAACAGGATTTGGAACTCAGAATTAAAAATATACTTGGCTTTTTCTCGCAGATTGAAGTTTTAGCTCCTTTGAGAATTCCTCATATCAGAGCAAAACTGAATCAATTATTAGAAGAGGTGTCAGGAAAGGTTAACGTTGATCAAAACCGTTTAGAGCAGGAATTAATCTACTACATAGATAAACTTGACATTACGGAAGAAAAAATTCGTCTTAAAAGCCACTGTGATTACTTTACTGAAACGCTGAAAAGTAAAGATGCCAATGGTAAAAAACTTGGTTTTATCTCTCAGGAAATAGGTAGAGAGATCAATACTATGGGTGCAAAAGCAAATGATGCACAGATTCAGCAATTAGTTGTTGGTATGAAAGAAGAATTAGAAAAAATTAAAGAACAATTGTTAAACGTAATTTAATACGTCGGCAAATATACTCAGCAAAACAGCCAGCCCGTTACGCAGCTATTTTTGTTGGACACAGGATAGATTACACACCAATGATACAAGGCAAACTTATTATATTTTCCGCTCCTTCTGGCGCAGGAAAAACAACAATCGTTAAACACTTACTGGAAAAGTTTCCATCACTAAGCTTTTCTATATCAGCAACAACCAGAGAATTACGTGGTGATGAAAAACATGAGAATGATTATTATTTCATCTCTAAGGAATCGTTCTTACACAAAGTTGCACACCAGGAGTTTGTAGAATTTGAAGAAGTTTATAATGGAACTTTCTATGGTACTTTGCGTTCAGAAATCGAAAGAATCTGGAATGAAGGAAAACATGTAATCTTTGATATTGATGTAGAAGGTGGTCTGCGTTTAAAACGTAAATACGAAGATGATGCATTGGCTATATTTGTTCAGCCGCCATCACTTGAAGTCTTAAAAGAGCGTTTAAGCGGTCGTGGTACTGATAGTGAGTCAAAACTTCAGGAACGCTTTATCAAAGCTGAGAAAGAGCTGCAATATGCGGATAAGTTTGATGTGATCCTTAAAAACTTCGACCTGGATATTGCTTGTGCAGAAGCAGAAAAGTTAGTCACCGATTTCCTCAATAAATAAGAAGCTAACCAAAAGAATGGCGAAAACAGGTTTATTTTTTGGTTCTTTCAACCCTATTCACACAGGACATCTGATTATAGCCAGTTATATGGCTAATTTCACTGATCTGGATGAAGTGTGGCTGGTCGTTTCACCACAGAATCCGCTGAAAAATAAAAAGGGGCTTGGTAATATGTATGACAGACTTGAGATGGCCCGGTTAGCAATTGAACCGGCAGAACAGCTTAAAGTAAGTGATATTGAATTTAGCATGCCCCAGCCTTCTTATACCATCGATACCCTCGCCTATCTTCAGGAAAAGCACCCTGCAAAAGAATTTGTGCTGATTATGGGGGCTGATAACCTGGCTTCTTTAAAAAAATGGAAGAACTATGAAGTTCTGCTGAAGAACTATCCTATCTATGTTTATCCCAGACCTGGATCGGATGTGACTGAATGGATTAACCATCCTTCGATTACATTGACAGAAACACCTCAGATGGAGATTTCATCGACCTTTATCAGACAAGCTTTAAAAGACAACAAAAATATTCAGTTTCTTGTTCCTGAAAATGTAATCGCATTTATGGACAGTAAAAATATGTATCGCTAAGCAGTTGCTTAACGATAGATTAAGAATATAGTCGGTTTTTTATGAAGGTCTATCTTCTCCTGACGCCATTGACCTATGCTTTGGGTTCTGATATATTCATCTTCGCCTGTGATATTACTTGCTACACATAGCAAAGTGTTTGCTGCTGTATTTTTTATAATATCTTCATATAAGTGATTGTTTCTGAAAGGGGTTTCAATAAACAGCTGAGTTTGTTTATTTTTCTCAGCCAATTGCTCCAGCTCTTTTATCTTCTTTACTCTTTCTACTTTATCAATAGGTAAATACCCATGAAAAGTAAAGCTTTGTCCGTTAAATCCAGAAGACATCAGCGCTAGCAGTAATGAATTAGGGCCTACAAGAGGCACCACCTTAATTCCACGTTTATGTGCTTCAGATACGATTTCAGCACCTGGATCAGCTACTCCAGGACAGCCTGCTTCGCTCATCAGACCAACATCTTTCCCTGTCATTAATTCTTTAAAATAAGGGACCATAGAGTCATTCCTCTTATGTTTACCATAATCATGAATGGTTAAATCGCTCTGTGGAATTTTTAAGCCTGCCTCTTTTAAAGATTTCCTTGCAGTTTTTTCATTCTCAACGATATAAGTATCAATTGCGTTGATCGTATCGATCAGATATGGAGTGAATGACTTTGCAGCGGCATTTTCTGCCAATGGTACAGGAATCAGGAATAATACACCTTTCTTCATTTGAATTTTTGTTGTTTTTGGTATAATTTATGTAGTACTGTAATGAATTCGTCCAGACCGGTTTAGTGGCCTTAAGAGCTCTGATAAACAGTATTAATTTATTTAAATTTTAGCATTAACTCCTGCAGATTGCATTAGTTTGGAGTTACAAAGGAAAAGAATAAATATTTGGAAAGAGAAAATAAGAATCTAAATCTTAAGTTTAGCTTTTTAAAGCTCGTAAATCCCGTGTCTCTCGTATGTAATTTTTCAATGCGAATCTCTCCGATCCTTAATTTAACACATAAAACGTTAAACCATTGTATATTTTTTTACTCATAGATATAAGTTAGGTTATATTATAAATACACACACAAATGAAAAACATGATCAAATTTCCAGCTGCATTACTGGGGCTTATGCTCTTGTTCGGCTTTACAGCACAGAAGTCAATGGCTCAGGGGGGCTATGATGACATCTCACTACAGTCTTTTTATGATGAATTATCTCCTTATGGAACCTGGATACAGGATCCTCAATATGGGAATGTATGGCGGCCGGATGTAGATCAGGACGATTTCAGGCCTTATTATAGCGATGGCCGCTGGGCGATGACTGAATATGGAAATACCTGGGTATCTGACTATGACTGGGGATGGGCCCCGTTTCACTATGGCCGTTGGGTAAATAACAGGTTCAATCAATGGGTTTGGATTCCGGATACCACTTGGGGCCCGGCATGGGTGAGCTGGAGAAGCGGCGCTGGTTATTATGGATGGGCTCCTTTAGGACCTGGTATCAGTATTAATATCAATATTGGTGGCGGTGGGTATAACACGCCTAATAACTGGTGGAATTTTATTCCTCAGGGCAGTATTTACAGCAACAATTATCCACGTTATTCAAGTAGAAATATCACTATTATTAACCGGACCACGATTATTAACAACACGTATGGTCGCGGTGGCAGGGATACTTATTATACAGGCCCGAGAGCTGAAGATATCAGAAGAGTGACGAACAGGGATGTTAGGGTTTATAATATTTCCCGTTCAGAAAGACCTGGAAGAACAAGTATTTCAAATAATAGTATCAATATATACAGTCCAAGATCAGGGGTTAACGGATCTTCAAGGGCTGGTGACAACGGTGGTTCAAGAGCAGGAAATGTTGACCGTTCAGGCAGAAGTGATGTGAACAGTTCAAGAGCGGGAAGTGTTGATCGTTCAGGAAGAGGAGATATTAATACGTCAAGATCAGGAAATACCAATACTACAAGGCCGGATGTAAGTAATTCCAGGTCTGGAAGTATTGACCGTGCTGGAAGAGGAGATATTAATATGTCGAGATCAGGAAATACAGCTCCTTCAAGACAAGATGCAGGTACTCCGGTAAATGGCAATACTGATCGTTCTGGCAGAGCTGATATAGGAGGTTCAAGAGCTGGAAATAATAATATGTCCAGGTCAGCAAATCCAGATCAGCAACGTCAGCAGCAGGATTTTCAGCGTCAGCAGCAAGCTCAACAACAACAGCAGCGCCAACAACAGGATCAACAGCGTCAGCAACAGGCACAGCAACAACAACGTGATGGACAGGCGCGTCAACAGCAAGCTCAACAACAGCAGCAGCGCCAACAACAGGATCAACAGCGTCAGCAACAGGCACAGCAACAACGCCAACAACGTGATGGACAGGCGCGTCAACAGCAAGCTCAACAACAGCAAGCTCAACAACAGCAACAACGCCAACAACAGGATCAGCAGCGTCAGCAACAACAACAGCAACAGGCACAGCAACAACGCCAACAACAAGATCAGCAGCGTCAGCAACAACAACAGCAGCAACGCCAACAACAGGATCAACAGCGTCAGCAACAACAGCAACAACAACGTTCTCAGGATTCCAGAAGTGGTGGTGATGGTCCTCAACGCAGTGAAACTTCAAGATCAGGAAGGAATTAATCAACATAAAAACTATAAAATAAGAACCGGCTGTAATGGCCGGTTTTTATTTTATATATTATAATTATCTTTGCAGCCTCATCAAGCAATATGCTTAACCTTTTATGATTCACCCCGAAATAGAAAAAAGAAAAACATTCGCCATTATCAGTCACCCGGATGCCGGAAAAACAACATTAACTGAAAAGTTTCTGCTGTTTGGAGGAGCGATCAATACCGCTGGTGCTGTAAAACGTAACAAAGCCAATCAAAGCAGTACTTCAGATTTTATGGAGATTGAGAAACAACGTGGAATATCCGTTGCGACCTCAGTAATGGGTTTTGAATACAAAGATAAACGCATCAATATTCTGGATACACCAGGTCACAAAGATTTCGCCGAAGATACTTACAGAACTTTATCTGCAGTAGATAGCGTAATCCTCGTTGTAGACTGTGTAAAAGGTGTGGAGGAACAAACAGAGAAGCTGATGGCGGTATGCCGGATGCGCAATACCCCCGTAATTATCTTTATCAATAAGATGGACCGCGAAGGTAAAGACGCTTTTGATCTGCTGGACGAAATCGAGAATAAGCTGAATATCAGTTTATGTCCGCTATCGTGGCCAATTGGACAAGGACATACGTTTAAAGGCGTATATAGTATTTACAATAAACACCTGAACCTGTTTGAACCCGATAAAACAAAAATTGCTGATCCGGTTATAGAGGTCAGTGATCTTAACGATCCGAGCCTGAATAATTTCCTTAAACCAAAGGAACTTGAAGAACTGAAAAGTGATCTTGAATTGGTAGATGGCGTTTATGGTACATTAGATCAAAGCATGTATACAGAAGGCTTGCTTGCTCCTGTATTTTTTGGAAGTGCGATTAACAATTTTGGTATTAAAGAATTGTTGGATACCTTCATTAACATTGCTCCAAGTCCAAGAAGCAGAGAAGCTGAACAAAGAGAAGTTCTGGTAGAAGAGAAAAACTTCTCCGGATTCGTATTTAAAATACATGCCAACCTTGACCCTAAACACCGCGACCGTATTGCTTTCTTAAGGATATGTTCTGGTAAGTTCGAGAGAAACAAATTCTATTTCCACACACGTCAGGGTAAAAAGCTTAAGTTTTCCAACCCAATGGACTTTATGGCCAATGAAAAAAGTATTGTAGAAGAAGCATGGCCAGGTGATGTTGTCGGCTTATATGACAGCGGAAACTTTAAAATAGGGGATACATTGACTGAGGGAGAGCAATTGCAATTTAAAGGCATTCCCAGCTTCTCTCCCGAAATATTTAAGGAAGTGGAGAACAAAGATCCACTTCGTACAAAACAGCTTGAAAAAGGAATACAACAACTCACAGAAGAAGGGGTTGCCCAGTTATTCACACAACAACCAGGAAACAGGAAAATCATTGGTGCTGTAGGTGAATTACAATTTGAGGTAATTGCATTCAGACTGGAACATGAATATGGCGCGAAAGCACACTTCCGTATGTTGAGCTATAGCAGATCAAACTGGGTAACGTCTACGGATAAGAAGAAACTGGAAGAGTTTGTAAAGCGCAAGGGTCAGCATATTGGGCAAGATAAAGACGGAAGTCCGGTTTTTCTTGCAGACAATGACTTTATGATCAATATGACTAAAAGAGATTATCCGGATATTGAATTCCATAAGACCTCTGAGTTTAAATAAGCAGAAACAAAATTTTAAGGCCGTAACAACAAATGACGTGAACCCCAAAAGTTGGACAAAAACTTTTGGGGTTCACTATTTACAGCCTTTTTTATACCCGGTTTTCGACGAACTGGCATTTTCAGGCTACGAAATCCTCAAACAACAAAAAAACGCCCTTATTTCGCTATCAGACAGTTCGTCTACGATAACACGGACTTGGTATAAAACATTTTAGCAGGATTTTTTTATTCATTCTATTTGTTTCAACAAAACGAAATATTATGAAATCTCTGTTTAACGTATCGCCTTTTATACTCTTGTTATTTCCTGCATTTGTGATGATGATCCTGACATTCGCAACCAATGCTGACCATACTGATCAAGCGTCAGCAGTCGCGAAAACAACTGTAACTACAGCAGCGTCTCTGGATAAAGCCAGCGGATCAATTGCCAAATAAAAAGGGTATCCTGAATCTACATCAATATGCAACCAGAATACCCCTTATCAATAAATTATAATAATACTATTTCAATTTGCTTAACGCAGCTTTAACACGTGGAATCATTTCTTTGATATCAGTTAGTGAACAAGCACCTACCGAAGCACGGAACCAGGATTTAGTTTCGTCTGTACCGAAACACGAGAATGGCACTAAAGCTACCTGAGCTTCTTTAATCAGATAAGAATTCACATCAGTACTATCCTTTAGTAAATCACCGTCTGCGGTTGTTTTACCAATATAGCCGATTTTCAGTGTCAGGTAAATCGCTCCCATAGGTGCAATTGCATCTACTGCAAAACCTTCCGCTTTCAAACTGGTAAAACCTTCATATAAAGCATTAAGGCTATCCTGAATCTGTGTTTTAAATGCACCTAAAAACTCATCAACCTGTCCTTTATCTGCAAAATATTTACCAACTGCTACCTGTTCAGCTTTAGGGGCCCAGGCACCGATATGTGTCAATAAAGCTTTCATTTTACCGATTACTTTATCTGGTCCGAATGCCCAGCCTACACGTACACCAGTACTCGCAAGACATTTAGAGATTCCATCAATATAAATTGTATAATCTTTTAATTCAGGACGTAAGCTAACCGGGTTGATGTGCTCTTTACCAAAAGTCAGTAAAGAATAAATCTGATCGTACATGATATACAATGGTTTCTCTCCTTCAGCTCTTGATTTATTTTCTGCAATAACAAGGTCACAGATTTCTTCCAGCTGTTCTTTAGTAAACATCGTACCCGTAGGGTTCAATGGAGAACACAAAGCCAATAGAGTTGCCCCTTTAAGGTATGGTTTTAACAATTCAGCAGTAGGCATGAAGTTGCTTTCTGCAGTAGTTTCCACAGCAATTCCTTCAGCAGAAGAAAGGTGACAGTAATGGTTATTATTCCATGATGGCGCAGGATAAATAACTTTATCTCCCGGATCAATCAAGGCAAGGTAAGTTGCGTAAATCAAAGGACGGGAACCACCAGAAACCAATATTTCGTTTGTTTTAAAGTCAAGATCATATCTGTCCTTTAATACGTCTACAATAGTTTCACGTAAAGCTAAAATACCATCAGCAGGTGGATAGTTGGTTTGATTATGGTTATAAGCATCAACAATTTCAGCCTTCAGCCCCGCAGGTATAGGAAAAATTGAAGGATCAAAATCACCAATAGTTAAATTCGCAATTTTAGCACCTTTGCTCTTCAGCTCATTGACTTCATTACCAATTTTAATGATTTCAGATCCAATAAGTGAGTTTGCTAATACCGATACATTCATGTTTTATAATTTATTAATGGTTAGAATTAAGCTAGCAAACTTTGAATAGCTAACTTGGTTTTTTCAAAATTAAACTGGTCGAGAATAGTCTCCATCATCGCTTCAATTTCCGGATTGCACAGATTACCTATGCTGCCTTCGTGCGTGTGATTTACCTGAACTCCTGGTACAAAGGTACCATTTTCAATCGTCTCTCCTACTATCTGGTAAGCTTCTCTAAAAGGGACACCCTTTAAAGCCAAATCATTAACCACCTCTACACTAAATAAATAAGCATATTTCTTATCTGCCAATATATCATCCTTCAGCGTGATATGCTGTAACATATATGCTGTCATTTCCAGGCATTCATTTAAAGAAACGATGGAAGGAAAAAGGTTTTCTTTTAATAATTGCAGGTCACGGTGATAACCCGATGGAAGATTAGTCGTCATCATTGCAATCTCATTCGGCAAGGCCTGAATCTTATTACATCTGGAACGGATCAGCTCAAATACATCCGGATTCTTTTTATGTGGCATAATGCTTGAACCGGTAGTCAATTCATCAGGAAATTTGATAAAACCAAAGTTCTGATTGATAAACAAACATACATCCATCGCCATTTTGGCCAGGGTAGCCGCTACAGAAGACATTGCCTGAGCCAGAATTCTTTCCGTTTTCCCTCTGCCCATCTGTGCATAAACCACATTATAATTCAGATTTTCAAAACCTAAAAGATTGGTAGTCATCGTTCTGTTCAATGGAAAAGAAGAACCATAGCCCGCAGCAGAACCCAAAGGATTTTTATTACAGATCTTCCAGGCTGCCAGCATCATTTCCATATCATCGACTAAGCTTTCTGCATAAGCACCGAACCAGAGCCCAAAAGAAGAAGGCATTGCAATCTGCAAATGCGTATAGCCCGGCAACAATTTATCTTTATGCGTATTGCTTAATGTAATTAACTGTTGAAACAAGACTGCAGAATTACCGACCATTTCTTCAATTCTATCTCTGAAAAACAATTTCAGGTCTACCAAAACCTGGTCATTACGTGATCTTCCGCTGTGAATCTTCTTACCCGCCTCACCAATACGCTGCGTCAGTAACCACTCCACCTGTGAGTGTACATCTTCAACTGTATCTTCAATCTTAAACTCTCCAGCTTCAATTTCAGCGTAAATATGCTTCAGCTCCTTTTGTATTTCAGCAAGCTCAGCAGCAGTCAGTAAACCGATACTTTCCAGCATTTCTACATGTGCCAGAGAACCCAGTACGTCAAAAGCCGCCATTTGTAAATCCAGCTCCCTGTCTTGTCCTACGGTAAAACTCTCAATACTTTTATTTACTTCTATATTTTTTTGCCAGATCTTCATTTTCTATTATAAATTATAAAACGCGCTCTAAAGAGCAAATGTTAATGGCAAAATACAATTTTGCCCTATTCGCTTATTTCCCGTTGATAACCGGTTTAAGCATATCAATGTATAGTTGTATACCTTCCGCAATCTCCTTAACGAATACATATTCGTCCGCCATATGTGAGCGTGCAGAGTCGCCAGGCCCAACTTTTACTGAAGGAATGCTTAATAAAGCCTGATCAGAAGTGGTTGGTGAACCATAAGTACTTCTTCCTAGTGCAATACCAGACTGAACCAGTGGATGTTCTTTATCAATTGAAGAAGGCTTTAACCGGACAGAGCGTGCTTTGACGTCACAATCTACATTGGTACGGATAATCCGCAGTACCTCTTCATTGCTATAGGCATCAGTAACCCTTACATCTACCGTAAATGTACAAGTTGCCGGTACTACATTGTGCTGAGAACCTGCATTGATGATGGTTACCGACATTTTTAAAGGTCCGAATACTTCAGATATCTTTGCAAAACGGTAGTTTCTAAACCATTCAATATCTTTCAATGCTTTATAGATTGCATTGTCGCCTTCTTCTCTTGCCGCGTGGCCAGCTTTCCCGGTAACTGTACAATCTAAGACTAATAACCCTCTTTCTGCGATGGCAAGCTGCATTTCTGTCGGTTCACCCACAATGGCAAACTCCAGTTCTCCAAGCTCAGGAATTACGCATTCCAGTCCATTATTCCCTGAAATTTCTTCCTCGGCTGTAGTCGCTAAACAAATATTGTAAGCCAGGCCTTCTTGTGCATAGAAATACAGAAAAGTAGCAATCAGAGAAACCAGACAGCCTCCTGCATCATTACTTCCCAATCCGTACAGCTTTCCATCCTCTATTTTCGGTTCATAAGGATCTCTGGTATAACCTGAGTTTGGCTTAACTGTGTCATGGTGCGAATTTAATAGTACTGTAGGCTTATTTGCATCAAAATGCTGATTGTAAGCCCAGATATTATTCAGTTTACGGTGTATTTTAATTCCTCGTTCCTGCAAAAATTGCCCGATCAGATCAGCAGTTTTATCCTCTTCCTTACTGAAAGATTGAATACTGATCAGATTCTTCAACAATTCCAAACTATCTTTTTGCAGCGTCTCTATCATAATTTATTCTTTTGTATATAATGCCCCGGCTTTTATAGCCGAAAGCTTAATGCCTTTAATCAGGGATGAACTGAACCCATTGTGCTCCATTTCATTCAAGCCTGCAATAGTACATCCCTTTGGCGAAGTTACTTTATCAATTTCCTGCTCCGGATGCGATTGCATCTGCAAGAGTAAATCTGCGGCACCTTTTGCAGTTTGAACAGCCATTTTCAGCGCCTCATCTGCATGGAAGCCAATTTCTACACCGCCTTGCGAAGCCGCACGGATACCTCTTAAAAAGAAAGCAATACCACAAGCACACAAAGCAGTTGCAGCAGTCATCAGGTCTTCATTAATTTTAACTACTGCACCAACAGTCTCAAACATTTTGGTTACTTCAGCTATGTTTTCTGCCGAAGCATGATCTGCAGCCACACAGGTCATAGACTGGCCAATAGCGATAGCCGTATTAGGCATGGCACGAATAACTTCTAATTGCGCTCCTAGTTTCTCACGGATTGCGGCACAGCTCACTCCTGAGGCCACAGAAATTACCACATGACGCTTGAGATCAATTGCACCGGAAATCTGTTCCATCAGCTGATTCAATTGCTGCGGTAAAACAGCCAGAACAATCACATCCGACGCTGCTACTGCAGCTGCATTATCAGCACTGATCTGATAACCAAGATTCGCAAACCCTGTTAAATGACTTAAAGTCCTTCTGGTTAAAGTAATCGCACCAGCAGGTACGTAATTTGCTTTAACTAATCCTTTGGCTAGTGAAATCCCAATATTACCACTGCCCAGTATCGCTATCTTGCCTGTAAATTGTCCCATATTAATCTATTAACCGGGTTCCAAAACCCTGTGTATCTATCTGTGGTAATTCATCTGCTTTGCCAATATAGACCGCTTTAACCCCTTGTCTGATGGCTTCAAATGCATTATGTAGTTTGGGGATCATCCCTCCTGAAACTATTCCTTCAGTTTGCAAGCGCACAAAATCTTCACTTCTGATCTCTGCAACCAGCGAAGTTTCATCCTCCACGTCACGCAAAACACCCTTTTTCTCAAAACAGTAAACCAGCCGTGTCTCATAAACCGAAGACATTGCGACAGCAACCGCCGAAGCGATCGTATCTGCATTGGTATTGAGTAACTGGCTATCGCCATCATGCGTAATTGCACATAAAACAGGGATCAGGTTACTTTTAAGTAAACTATCCAATGTCGTTACGGATACAGAATGCTCGTCCAGGTCACCTACAAAACCAAAGTCTATTTCTTTGACAGGACGTTTTACTGCCTTAATCACATTGCCATCTGCCCCACTTAATCCAATCGCATTACATCCTCTGGCTTGTAACTGCGCTACCATATTTTTATTAATCAGCCCTCCGTAGACCATAGTCACTACACGCAAGGTTTCAATATCTGTAATTCTTCTGCCATCTACCAGTTTAGGCTCAATCCCCAGTGAGGTCCCTAATTCTGTGGCAATCTTACCGCCCCCATGGATCAGGATCTTATCTCCTGGCAAAGCTGTAAAGTCAACGAGAAACTGATGCAGTTTCTCAGAGTTATCAATTACATTTCCACCTATTTTTATAACTGTTAGCTGCTTCATTCTTTATTTCTTAAGAAACTCATTGATGATAGGAAACTCTTTTTCAGGCTCTTCCACCTGTGGATTATGACCCGATTTCTCAAACATGACAAACTGTGCCTGCGGACAGTATTCTTTATACTTTACCATCATCCAGGGTGTAGCCACTCTGTCGAAACGACCGCCAATTACTAATATCGGCATCTTTAAATCCTTTAACTGTTTCCTGAAGTCAAAAGTCCCTATATCACTTCCCACATAAAAATCACCGTCTCTCCCTACCATTTGATAGTATAACTTGGTATTCATGCTGTTTGGATAGGGTTTTCTGCCTCTGGAAACAAACTGACCAGGATTATAAGCGTATAAAAATCCATAAGGAACTTTACCATAAATCTCCTGATGCGCTGCATCACTTGAGACAGCCCCCTGTTCTCTGATCTTCATCAGGTCTGCCCAGACTTCCGGATAATTCGTTTTGATCTCATGGTTAGAATTGTCATCATTCTCCTGCCACATCACGTAACTGTGAAAAGTATTGGCCAGAATCAAGTGGCTCACATTATTCGGATATTTAATCGCGTACCCTTGTGCAACCAGTCCTCCATAAGAGTGCCCTAAAAGAGACACTTTAGCCAGTTTCAATGCCTTTCTTAGACCTTCTATATCTTCAATATCTCTTTGCAGACTATAATCCGACACTACTTTAGCAGTATCTGATTTTCCCCTGCCAAACCCATCAAAATAAATGAGCTGATGATTCGCATCCGCCAAAGGATCAAAACTTCTTAATCCCGGGTGCGCGCCACCAGGGCCACCAGCGATAAAAATGATTGGATCACCCTGACCAACGGTAACCACCCACAATTTAGCACCGTTGACAGTAACAAATTTACCATCAGTCCAGCTATCTACAGTTTTTTGCTGAGCAAAAGAGAGTGCGGCAAAGCAAAGCGCACAGATTAAAAGATTGAGCCTTTTCATGAGATTTCTTAGGTTTAGCAGTTTTTAAGCCAATAGAGGCCTGATTTTAATAATCAATCAGGCTCCCCTAAGATAGCTTTTGTAACAGACCTTTCAAAACTGCCTGTGCTGCCCATAAGCGATTTCCTGCTTCATGGATCACTAAAGAATTTGGCCCGTCCAATACTTCAGACGAAAGCTCCAGATCTCTTCTAACAGGTAAACAATGCATTACTTTCGCATCATTTGTCCCTTTTAAAAGTTCGTTGTTTAACATCCACCCTTCAGGATAAGGAAGGATTTTACCGTATTCTTTATAACTAGACCAGTTTTTTACATAAATATAATCTGCATCTTCCAATGCTTCCTGCAAGTTATGCGTAATGTGCGCACCAGGTGTAAAATCTTCGGAAAGTTCATAACCTTCAGGCTGAACAATCGTAAAATCAAGCATGTCTTCCTGCTGTGCTTTACACATCCATTCTGCAAAAGAATTAGGAACGGCTTGTGGCAAAGCCTTGATATGCGGTGCCCAGGCCAAAACAACTTTAGGTTTAGTAGTGCCTTCCCAGGTTTCTTTAATCGTTACCAGATCTGCCAGACTTTGTAAAGGGTGACGGGTTGCACTTTCCAAACTCACTACAGGAACGCCGCAGTATTTGATAAACTTGTTAAAGAAATCCTCATTGTAATCTTCCTCCCTGTTCACCAGTTTTGGAAAAGAACGTAAGCCCAGGATATCACAATATTGCCCCATTACTGCTGCTGCTTCGCGGATATGCTCTACAGTAGTTCCATTCATGACCACCCCATCTTCAGTTTCAAGTGCCCATCCTTCCTTATCCATATTCATCACCATTACACTCATTCCTAAGTTAATAGCGGCTTTCTGGGTACTTAAGCGGGTACGCAAACTTGGATTCAGAAAAACAAGTCCAAGCGTCCTGTTTTTTCCTAATTGCTGATCGGCATAAGGATTGCTCTTTAAAGCAAGGGCATCTTTTACTAATTGGCCGATGTCTTCAACATCGTTTACTGAAGTGAACTGGTTCATCCTTTTATAGCAATTTTAAAGTTTTCTAAAAATTGATCTGCTTGTGCTTTGGTCAGATTAAGCGCAGGCAATAATCTGATCACATTTGGTTTGGCTTCTCCTGTGAAGATAAACTGCTTGAACAGCAAGTTCTTTTTAACCTGTGAAAGCTCTTCCGGTAACTCAATACCGATCATTAAACCGCGCCCTCTTACTTCACGGATTTCTTCGATCTTTTTAAGTTCATTAATTAAATAATCACCTATTTTCGCTGCATTTTCCATCAGCTGATCTTCTTCCATAACTTCCAATACAGCTAATGCAGCTGCGCAAGCCAAATGGTTTCCGCCAAAAGTAGTGCCCAGCATAGAATGCCACGCTGTAAATTTAGGCGCAATAGAAATTCCCGCTACAGGAAATCCATTTCCCATTCCTTTTGCCATGGTATATACATCAGCATTAACGCCAGCATAATCATGAGAATAAAATAAACCAGTTCTGCCATAGCCACACTGAACGCTATCAGCGATATAAACCGCATTATATTGGTCACATAAAGTGCGGATTAGCTGAAGGAAGCTTACAGAAGCTTCTTTAATTCCACCAACACCTTGTATACCTTCAATAATCACCGAACTGATCTCTTCTCCATAAAATCCGAAGGCCTGTTTCAAGGCATCTTCATCATTAAAGGGAAGAAAAATGATATTGTCTGTACTATTGACTGGCGCAATAATTTTAGGATTATCTGTTGCTGAAACTGCTAAAGATGTACGGCCGTGAAAAGCCCCTTTAAAAGCAATCACTTTTTTTCTCCCATTATAGAAGGAAGCCAATTTTAAAGCATTTTCGTTTGCCTCAGCGCCAGAATTACAAAGGAACAACTGAAAATCAGTCTTTCCTGAAACTTTACCCAGCTTTTCAGCAAGCTCCACCTGCAAAGGTATTTTCACTGAATTAGAGTAAAATCCTACTTTATTCAACTGGTCTGTCAAACGTTTTACATAGTGAGGATGCGTATGACCAATAGAAATTACAGCATGTCCGCCGTAAAGATCAAGGTATTCTTGCCCATTGGCGTCCCATACGGCACTGCCAGAGGCTTTAACAATTTCTATATCATTTAAAGGGTATACATCGAATAAGTTCATCTTTTTAAAGCTTTTACCTCAGGTTTTCACCTCAGGAGATTCATAAAATAATTTGATTGCAACGCCCGTTTAAACGAGCGCGTGGGTTGGGCTAAAAAGCAGCAGCTTTAAGTTTCAATCCTTGCCGTTCGTCTAATCCATACATCAAATTCATATTCTGTACCGCCTGTCCGCTCGCTCCTTTTAACAAATTATCTATTATGCTGATTATTAATAATTTATTGCCGTGTTTTTCTACATGTACCAATCCCTTATTCGTATTCACCACTTGTTTAAGATCAATATTCTTTGGGCTGACATGCGTAAAAGGATGTCCGCTGTAATAATCTTCGTAAAGAGCTTGTGCCTGTTCTGCGCTTAAATCGCTTTCCAGATAAACCGCAGCAAGAATCCCTCTTGTAAAATCGCCGCGTTGCGGGATAAAGTTCAGCTGTTGATTAAAATCGGCATCCAGCTGTAAAAGGCTTTGTCCAATTTCATTCAGATGCTGATGTTCAAAGGCTTTATAAACAGACAGATTATTGTTACGCCAGCTAAAATGAGAAGTCGCCGCCAAACTTTGTCCTGCCCCTGTTGAGCCAGTCGTTGCATTGATATGAACTTCACTTTTCAATAACCCATTTGCTGCCAGTGGCAATAAAGCCAGCTGGATGCAAGTTGCAAAACAACCTGGGTTTGCAATAAAGTTCGCTGTTTTGATACGGTCCCTGTTTAATTCAGGTAAACCGTAAACCCAGTCCTGAGCAGCGGCTTCAGTTAATCTGAAATCCTGGCTCAGGTCTATTATTTTAATACCAGCTGCAATAGGGTTTGCAGCCAGGAATTTCTTTGCATCACCATGGCCTACGCATAAAAAAAGCACGTCAATGGCAGAAGAAAGTTCATCCGTAAAACGCAGCTCAGTATCCCCTAAAAGATCAGTGTGAACAGCTGAGATCAGGTTTCCAGCATTACTATTGCTATGTACAAATACGATTTCTACGCCATCATGATTAACCAGCAGGCGCAGCATTTCACCACCGGTATATCCGGCACCGCCAACTATACCTGCTTTAATCTTCATTTCCGTTCACTTTATGCCAGATCATTACCTGGTTACCAAATATTTTAGAGAATCCTTTAACGTCCTCACCGCTCCATGCATTGTTCATTTCTCCATAACTGCCGAATTTATTGCTCATCAGATCGTGCTCAGACTCGATACCGATAATCTGGAATCTGTAAGGCAATAATTCTACAAATACTTTTCCGCTTACTGTACTTTGTGTATCTGCAAGGAAAGTCTCAATATTACGCATAACCGGATCATGGAATTGACCTTCATGCAACCAGTTTCCATAAAAAGAAGACAATTGCTCTTTCCATGACAGCTGCCATTTAGTTAAAGTATGCTTTTCTAAGGTGTGGTGTGCTTTGATAATGACCATTGGTGCTGCAGCTTCAAAACCTACACGGCCTTTAATTCCAATGATTGTATCTCCAACATGGATATCACGGCCGATACCATAAGGTTGTGCAATTGCCTGTAACTTCTGAATTGCTTTTACTGGCGCTAATTGCTCACCGTCTAAAGCAACCAATTCCCCTTTTTCAAAAGTAAGCTCAATTTTGCGGCTCTTGGTTTCAGAAACCTGTGTTGGCCATGCTTCTTCTGGTAAAGTCTCGTTAGAAGTTAAGGTTTCTTTCCCACCTACTGATGTACCCCATAAACCTTTATTGATAGAATATCTTGCTTTTTCAGCACTATACTCAACTCCGTGTTTACTTAAATATTCTATTTCCGCTTCGCGGGATAATTTCAAATCTCTGATCGGTGTGATGATCTCTACATTAGGAATGATAATATTAAAGATCATATCAAAACGTACCTGATCGTTACCAGCTCCGGTGCTACCGTGCGCTACATAATCAGCACCTATTTTTTTAACATAATTTGCGATTGCAGTAGCCTGGCTTACGCGCTCAGCACTTACAGAAAGTGGATAAGTTGCATTTTTTAATACATTACCAAATACCAGGTATTTAATACAGCCATCGTAATAATTTGCAGTTTCATCCACTACAGCATGAGAAGCCACCCCTAAAGCATAAGCTCTTTTTTCGATTTCCTGTAATTCTTCATCAGAGAAACCACCTGTATTAACAATAACCGAATGAACTTCCAGTCCACGGTCCTGTGCCAGGTGAATACAGCAAAATGAAGTATCTAAACCTCCGCTAAAAGCTAAAACTACTTTCTTTTTCATGAGCAATTTGTTTTTTTGTGGTTAGGAGGCTTGCCTGCGTTTCTTCGCCCATTGGCATCCATAACCGTTTTAGTTGTTATTATTTAAAAAATAGGACTGATTGGTGTAAGAATGATTTTAAGCTTCCTTTGTCATCTGATGATTTTGGCTTAAGCACTAATCTTTGCTTGATGCGCATAAAACGTTCGTATAATTTAGGTTTGCGCTCTAATTCTTCGGCAAATTTCTTTGCTACATCATGTTTCTGCGTTGCTGGGTCGTAAAGCATCGCTGTACACATACAGTTTTTACGGTCTTTGCTTTTCAGGATCTCAAAGTTCACGCAGCTTTGACAGCCTTTCCAGAATTCTTCATCTTGTGAAAGTTCTGAATAAGTTACAGGTTCATAACCCAGGTCGGAGTTAATTTTCATCACGGCAAGCCCTGTCGTTAATCCAAAGATCTTTGCTTTAGGATATTTATGACGCGATAATTCGAAGATTTTGTATTTAATGGTGTGTGCAAGCCCCATTTTTCTGTATTTAGGACTGACTACCAAACCTGAATTAGCCACAAATTGCCCATGGCTCCATGTTTCAATATAACAGAACCCAGCCCAGGAGCCGTCTTTATGAAAAGCAATAACTGATTTACCCTCAGTCATCTTTCCTGCAACATATTCAGGCGAGCGTTTAGCGATACCTGTACCTCGTGCCTTAGCAGATTCAGCCATTTCTTCACAGATTTCTTCTGCAAAAACACGATGTTCAGGAAGTGCAACCTGCACTATAAAATCGTTTATATTCATTAATAGTTAACGAAAAAAAGATAAAATATTCTTATTAATTGGTTCTGAGGAGCTATAAAATTCTCAGGATTGAGTTAGAATTAACTCAAATACGGGGTGTATAATTTTGCCGGCTGGTTGTTACATAAATGACAGGCTCCAGACGTTCAATATATAAACTTCTCGCAGCAATGTTCTTTGCTGTTACGATTGAAAGTTTATGTATTATCTGTTTGATCATTTTCTGTATAATTCCCGCTTTAAAATATTAATGATGTAAAGGTTTAAATAAATTTCGAGTTGTGCAACAGGTTTTTTATTTTTTTACATTTAATCAACTCCTTGGACCTCATGAAGTCAACACTCAAAAATACGAGATAGCTGTTGATCATTAAGATTAAATTTTTGTTAAATTCAGGGAACGGAAATTACGAAAAACCAGGAGGATAACTAATTTATCCCCTAAGTTAGAGACAAAGTCACAATCACAATCCTGTAAATCTATTTTTAATTCAGATTGTATCTCTAAAATGCAAGATGTTTATTTATTTGTACGTTTATCCTCATAAGCTAACATCCCCTTTTTATGAAAAGACTCCTTTTCCTTCTTTTATTATCCTTTACATTTACCTCAATAACTTCTGCACAGGATTTACGCGCAGCCAGAAAAACGATAAACAAAATGGCTGCTCCCGATTTCTGGGGACGAGGCTACACCAAAGAAGGAATGGCAAAGGCCGCAGTTTACCTTTGTGATGAATTTAAAAAGGCTGGCCTGCAACCCATGGAAGGAAATGATTACAGACAGAACTTTTCTTACCCTGTGAATACTTTTCCGGGAAAAATGGACGTCGCAATCAATGGAAAAAAGCTGATCCCAGGTAAGGATTTCATTATTGAACCTTCAAGTCAGGGTATACATGGCAGTATGAAGCTGGAACAAAAAGACAGCATTTACAGGAACCGCGCACAACGGATGTTCGTTGTACTCAAAGACAAGCTCACCTGGAGTGTTGCACAAAAAGCGAATGACTATACCGTTATCGAAATCAATAAAAAAGCACTAACTACCAAACCAGACTCCATTACCGTGGACATTGACAACGAAGTTATCCCGGAATTTATAACCAGCAATATTTGTGGCGTGGTTAAAGGGACACAGCATCCCGATTCTATATTGATGCTAACCGCTCATTATGATCATTTAGGTGGCATGGGAGAGCACACATTTTTTCCGGGAGCCAATGACAATGCGAGCGGAATAGCCCTTTTATTAAATCTAGCCAGGTATTATGCTAAAAACCCTGCTCCTTATACTATAGCTTTCGTTTGTTTTGCTGGTGAAGAACCCGGACTTAAAGGCTCCTCTTATTTTACCACTTTCCCACCTATCCCGCTCTCCAGCATCAAATTCCTGATCAACGTGGATATGGTTGGAACCGGAGAAAAAGGGGTTACTGTAGTCAATGCAACTATCCTTCCGAAACAATTCGCCTTGCTGAATAAAATCAACAATCAGCAGCATTACCTCAGCAAAATTACGCCACGGAATAAAGCGGCCAACAGTGATCATTACTTCTTCACCGAAAAAGGTGTCCCAGCGTTCTTTATATACACTCAGGGTGGAATAAGTGCCTATCACGATGTGGATGACATTCCCGCAACCTTGCCCCTAACTGAATTTGCCGACTTATTTAAGCTATTTGTAAAATTTAATGCCGAATTGATGAAATGATATTGAAGATAGTCCGCTATCCGTATGTTCATTATCGATTTTCTGTCATATCTTTAATTGTGTCAATTTCCAAACTAACAAATTGACACAGTGATCGTTTATTTGCTAATAAATACATACATCAATGTCAATTTTACTATCTCCCTTAACTATAAAAAACATCACCCTGAAAAACAGGATTGTCGTGTCCCCAATGTGCCAGTATTCCGCAGAAGATGGTTATGCTAACGATTGGCATTTAGTCCATTTAGGCAGCCGTGCAGTTGGCGGAGCTGCTTTGATCATTCAGGAAGCGACTGCTGTTTCTCCGATCGGAAGAATTTCACCAGGTGATTTGGGAATCTGGTCTGATGGCCATGTTCCAGTATTGAAACGCATCACTTCTTTTATTCATCAACAAGGCTCTGTAGCTGGTATCCAGTTGGCACATGCTGGCAGAAAAGCAAGTTTTGATGTTCCATGGAATGGTGGTAAGCAAATCCTGGAGAAAGACGGGGGCTGGAAAACTGTTGCACCCAGTGCAATCCCTTTTCATGACCAGGACGAACCTCCTGTCGCTTTAACTGGTAGTGATATTGAAAAGATAAAAGCTGATTTTAAAGCGGCAACTTTAAGGAGTATAGAAGCTGGTTATCAGGTTATAGAAATCCATGCAGCCCATGGTTATCTCTTTCATCAGTTTTTCTCTCCGCTTAGCAATACACGTACCGATGAATATGGCGGAAGTTTTGAAAACAGAATTCGTCTTTTAATAGAGGTTGTGGATATTGTGCGTGAGGTATGGACGACTGAAAAGCCCTTATTTGTTCGTATTTCTGCCACTGACTGGGCCGAAAAAGGCTGGTCTCCTGAAGATTCAATTCAACTGTCTGCTATACTGAAAACAAAAGACGTAGATCTGATTGACTGTTCATCGGGCGGAAATATCCACTATCAGGAAATCCCGCTCTTCCCTGGCTATCAGGTACAGTTTTCGGATTCAATCCGAAAAGAAACAGGCATATTAACTGGTGCAGTTGGTCTGATTACCGAAGCAAAACAGGCAGAAGAAATCCTGCAGGAAGGAAAAGCTGACCTGATTCTTTTAGCGAGAGAACTCTTAAGAGATGCTTATTTCCCACTACATGCTGCTTTTGAATTGGATGATGAAATCAAATGGCCTGATCAATATGTACGTGCTAAACCAAGAAAAAAGAGTTAACCCCTTAATTCCATTTCAGCAAGCAGCTTGCCTGCTTGCACTATAAATTCATCTATAGTATTTATCCTTTCAATCTTTGGTTGTTCTAAAGGATTAAAATTATAAATAACCATAAAAAAGCTCAATGGGACTCTCTTTAGTAGCCAGATGCAAATTCTCTTCTGAAATCTTGATTTTCGAAAGTATCCCAATAGGTTGTGCCATATAATCTCCTTAAAGCAATAGTTATGCCTTGCTCTATTTTTAAGCTGTTTCTAAACCAATTTGTCTTAATTTTGTTCTTTCATAAAACAAGATAATTATGTTCGATAAATTAATGGCTGCTCAGCAAATGGCTGAAGAAATAAAAAAACGTTTAGACACTGTTTACGTTCATGCAGAAGTTGAAAGTGGTGCAATTAAAGTTACTTCAACAGCAAATAAAACAATCACAGCGATAGAAATCGATGAAGAATTCTTTAAACAAGCTGACAAAGAAGAAATTGAAGAACTACTATTAACGGCCATCAATAAAGTGCTGCAACAAGCTGAAACTGTTAATGCGACCGAAATGCAAGCGGCTACCCAGGATATGCTTGGTGGTTTAGGCGGAATGTTCGGTCAATAATATTAAATACAAATAAAGATGAAATACACTTATTACGGACAATCCTGCTTCCTTTTAGAAGCTGATGGAAAGAAGTTTCTATTTGATCCATTTATTACACATAATGCACTTGCCTCAGCTGTAGATATTTCAAAGATAGAGGCAGATTATATCCTGGTAAGTCATGGACATGGTGACCATGTGGCCGATCTTGCTCTTTTAGGGAAACAAACTGGTGCGGTAATTATTGCCATGCCTGAAGTTGCTGCATGGGCAGAAAAACAAGGCCTGACTAATATCCACCAAATGAACTATGGCTCTGCGAAATTTGACTTCGGAAAAGTACGCATGGTTTGGGCAACACATTCAAGTTCAATGCCTGATGGTAGCTATGGCGGAAATCCTGCAGGATTCGTACTGGAAACCGGAGGAAAAACGATCTATTATGCAGGTGATACTTCGCTGAATCTTGACATGAAGATTCTTGCTGAATTGTATAGTTTAGATTATGCGATCCTGCCAATTGGTGGTAACTACACGATGGATGTGGATGACGCTTTAATTGCAACTAAGTACATTAATTGCAGCAAGGTGATCGGTGTTCATTATAACACATTCCCTGCCATTGAGATTGATACGAAGGATGCAGTTGAGAAATTTGAGAGAGAAGGCAAAGTGTTATTGTTACCGGAAATAGGGGAAACAATTCAACTTTAAGACAGGTTATTGACCGCAGCGTCAATACCTACCAAAGAAAAACCCGGCACCCTGTTTTGAGAAACAGGATGCCGGGTTTTTTATAGTAAAAAATCCTTCTTAGTGTGCTTCCAGCCAGGTATTTCCTTCTCCGATTTCGATTTCGATAGGTACAGTTGTTTTGATGGCAGTCTTCATCCGGTGCGTGATAATTTTCTTCATCGCATCAACTTCAGATTTCAACACATCAAACACCAGCTCATCATGCACTTGCATGGTCATTTTAGACTGTAGCTTCTGATCTTTAATATCCTGATGAATATGAATCATTGCAATCTTGATCATATCAGCGGCTGATCCCTGTATTGGTGCATTAATTGCATTTCGTTCTGCAAAACCACGAACAGTCTGATTAGCCGAATTGATATCTCTTAAATATCTTCTTCTACCCATCATCGTTTCCACAAAGCCATTTTCACGCGCAAAGTTCATGGTATCCGTCATATATCTTTTGATACCAGGATACTGTGCAAAGTACTGCTCGATCATCTCCGCAGCTTCTTTTCTCGGTATACCCAGATTCTGAGACAAACCAAAAGCCGACTGTCCGTAAATAATACCGAAATTTACTGCTTTCGCGTTCCGGCGCTGCGTAGAATCAACTTCCTCAATAGTAATTCCGTAAACCTTGGCCGCTGTTGCCGTGTGAATATCAATTCCTTTGCTAAAAGCATCCAGCATGTTTTCTTCTTTACTGATATCAGCAATGATACGAAGCTCTATCTGCGAATAATCTGCCGAAAGCAGTACATGATCTGTATCTCTTGCAATAAATGCCTTACGGACTTCCCTGCCACGCTCTGTACGGATAGGAATGTTCTGAAGATTAGGGTTATTTGAACTTAATCTTCCTGTAGCCGCCACAGCTTGGTTATAACTGGTATGTACACGGCCTGTTTTGGGGTTAACCAATAAAGGAAGTGCGTCCACATAAGTCGATTTTAACTTTTGCAGCTGACGGAAATCAAGAATATCTTTTACAATATCACTTTTATGCGCCAGCGCGGATAAAACATCTTCTCCGGTTTGATATTGACCTGTTTTTGTCTTTTTTGCTTTAGGATCCAGCTTCAGTTTATCAAAAAGAACTTCTCCCAATTGTTTTGGAGAAGCCAGGTTGAATACTACACCCGCTTTATCATAAACACTTTGCTCAAACCTGCGGATATCAACTTCCAGCTCTTTAGAATAGCTGATCAAAGTTTCCATATCAATTCTAACCCCTTCTTTTTCCATATCCGCAAGGACATAAACCAGTGGGTTTTCGATATTGGTGATTAGTTCTTCTGCATTCAGATCTTTCAATATTGGCTTGAAAACGTGGGCAAGCTGTAAAGTAACGTCAGCATCTTCTGCTGCGTAATCTACTACACTTTCTACAGGCACATCTCTCATCGTTCCCTGGTTTTTTCCTTTCGGGCCAATCAGCGTAGTAATAGAGATTGGTGTGTAACCCAGGTAGTTTTCTGAAAGCACATCCATATTGTGACGTGTATCAGGATCTATCAGGTAATGTGCCAGCATGGTATCAAATAATTTTCCTTTGATATCTACGCCATACCATTTAAGCACTAAAATATCATATTTAATGTTCTGGCCGGTCTTCCCTATTTTCTCATTTTCCAATACCGGTCTGAATTCATCAACAACTGCTTGCGCTTCTGCCTGATCTGCCGAAACAGGAATATACCATGCCTTTCCAACCTCAATACAGAAAGAAAGCCCAACAAGTTCTGCTCTGTTCGCATCTATGCCGGTCGTTTCCGTATCAAATGAGACACTTTCCTGCTGAAGCAGTAAATCAATTAATACTTTTCTTTTCTCTGCGGTATCTACCAGCTGATAATCAGGTTTAGTATCTGCAATCGTTTTTCCTACCGGAGGCTGCTCAAATAAATTAGGTAATTGTTCAAAGGTTTTGGTTTTACTAACTGGTTCATCTACCGAATTACCGAATAAATCAGTTTGCTGTGATACGTTTGCTTTCGCGTCCCCGATACTGAAACCGTCTCCGAATACTCTTTTACCTAAAGTACGGAACTCTAATTCCGCAAAAAGAGGCTCTAATAATTCCCGGCTTGGTTCTTCTAACAATAAAGATTGTTCATCAAACTCAACAGGAACATTCAGAATAATAGTCGCTAATTTTTTAGAGATCATCCCCTGATCAGCAAATGCAATTACGTTTTCACGCTGTTTACCCTTCAACTGTTCTGCATTGGCAATAATGTTCTCCATAGAACCATATTGTTTAATCAGCAGTTTTGCAGTTTTCTCCCCTATTCCCGGTATTCCAGGAATATTATCGACAGCATCTCCCCATAAACCAAGAATATCAATGACCTGTAATACATTTTCTATTTCCCATTTCGCAAGGACTTCAGGAACACCGATGATCTCCATGTCATTGCCCATTCTGGCTGGTTTGTAAATAAATATATGATCAGAAACCAACTGTGCAAAATCTTTATCAGGCGTCATACAGAAAACTGTAAATCCTGCTTTTTCGGCTTCTTTAGCCAATGTTCCTATAATATCATCTGCTTCAAAACCATCCTTTGTAATCACAGGGATGTTAAAGCCTTCAATCAATTTAAAGATATAAGGTAAAGCTGCAGATAAATCTTCTGGCATGCTTTCGCGATGTGCCTTGTAAGCAACAAAATCAGTATGTCTTTCTGTAGGTGCATCTGTATCAAAAACTACTGCAATATGACTTGGTTTTTCCTTTTTAAGGACTTCCATTAAAGTATTGGCAAAGCCCATTACTGCGGAGGTGTTGATACCGGTAGAGGTAAATCTAGGGCTTTTACTTAATGCAAAATGCGCTCTGTAGATCAACGCCATACCGTCAAGCAGGAAAAGTTTCTTCATTAGTATATATTTATATTTTTATCAATATTGAACGCTGTCAGCTACGCTACAGGTTATCTGCCCAAAGTTAACATCTGAACATGAGCTAACCTAATTTGCGATTATTTTTAGTATTTGGACAGAAATAAAAGTACAGGAAAGAAATTATACATTGCATGAAGTGCAAAGGAATATTTAAGGCCGTAATTCATCCGGGTATAACCCAAAACAAGCCCAACAGCTAACTGAGGTAAAGTATACAATATCCCTAAAGGTAATAAGCCGATCCCCTTTTCATAATTACTGAGGTGTACCAGCGAAAAACAAATCGCGGTCAGGTGAAAATGCCATGGGAAAATCCGCTTCCAGAATTCAAACTTTAAAGTGATACTCCGGGCCAGGTTGTAACGGTAAACAAAATATAAAATGATAAAAATAATAGGGCTGACCAGATAGGCCCAATCTGTTTGAATGAGCGCACTTAAAAATGCTCCACAACTCAAGGCAATAAAAGCAATACTGGCCGTAAAACGTCTTAACTGCGCCCTGAAAAGAAGTTCTTCGGATAATGGTGCCCAAACTACAGCCATTATAAAGAGCAAAATCTTTGACATTTTTTTATGGTCCATTACAGATGGCCCAGGATCAGGGATCAGTTTCAGCCCAATTAACATTCCTGTAAACATCCCGCAGCCAATGCCCATTACAATACAGATGAAAGCCAGTTTCAGTAATAAATTAAAAGGCTTATCCACCTTTTCAGGGATTCTGACCAGGTAGGGACGCTTCAGGTAATTTGTTAAATCATCAACGAGCCCCAGCATTTAGCGTGCAATACAGCCCTCAATATGATCGTTAACCATTCCTGTAGCCTGCATATGCGCATAACAAATCGTTGTTCCGAAAAACTTGAAACCCCGTTTTTTCATATCACTGCTAATCGCGTCAGATATTTCTGTTCTTGCCGGAACCTCTCCCAGAGATTTGAAATGATTGACAACAGGTTTATGGTCTGGCAAAAATCCCAGGATATAGTTGGAGAAAGAACCAAACTCTTTTTGTATTGTTATAAATAGCTGTGCATTTTTAATGGCAGAATTGACTTTAAGCTTATTTCTGATGATTCCAGTATCATTCATTAACCGCTCTGCATCGGCCTGTGTAAAAGCCGCAACCTTTTGTACATCGAAGTCAGCAAATGCCGCACGATAGCCTTCGCGTCTGCGCAGAATTGTAATCCAGCTTAAACCAGCCTGCGCTCCTTCCAGGATCAGGAATTCAAATAAAACCTGATCATCGTAAACAGGCTTACCCCATTCTTCATCATGATATTTTATATACAAAGGGTCTGTTCCACACCAGCCACATCTTTTCACTTCTGTGCTCATGTGCTGATTACATGCTTAATTCATCCCAATACTCTACCGCCCGGCGATAATGCGGGATAACAATAGAACCGCCAACCAAATTAGCGATCATAAATACTTCATTAATTTCTGCATCATTCACACCTGCATCAAAGCATTTTTCTAAATGATACTTGATACAGTCATCACAGCGCAAAACCATGGAAGCCACTAAACCCATCATTTCTTTACTTTTCACATCCAGTGCTCCGGCAGCGTAGGTTGTGGTATCCAGTGCAAAGAAACGCTTAATGTTTGTGTTGGCAGTTTCCATGATTCTATCGTTCATCTTTGAACGGTAGTCATTAAATTCTTCTACTAGTTTACCCATATCATATTTAAATAGCTGGTTATAGCATTTGTATTGTCCTTAACTGGTTACAGTTCTAATGCAGGATCCCAAAAATGGGTTTTAAAGTCCTTTATCTTATCCTGTTCTATGACCAGTCCTTCATTCTCTAATAATTCCTGCATCAGTTCCGGCGTGGAAAAATGAAATTTTCCAGTAAGCAAACCTTTATGGTTTACCACCCTGTGAGCAGGTACAGGAGGTAATGCATCATGGGCATGGTTCATCGCATAGCCTACTAAACGGGAAGATTTTCCAGCTCCCAGTGCTTTAGCAATTGCGCCGTAAGAGGTCACTCTCCCTTTTGGGATTAACCTCACTACTTCATAAACCTGCTCATAAAATGATTGCTCCATTAGTCCAGAGAAAATTGAATGTAATTTATGTTTTTATCTTGTTTTAAATAGATTCTTTCATAATGTGTTTTGATCTTTAATACTTCATCATAGAATTCTGAAGTATACAAATGATCAGTCTTTTTATAACAAGGCAGGTTCAGTTCTTCAACTTTTTCAACTGTATAAGCATACAAGCCGTCATTATCGGTCTTTAAATTAATCTTACCGCCTGGTTTTAAAAAGCCCTTATACTTGTTCAGAAACCCCGGAAAAGTTAGCCTTTTCTTTTCCCTGCTGTCCTGTGGCTGCGGATCGGGAAAAGTAATCCAGATTTCGTCCACTTCATTTTCACCAAAATAGGCGGCAATGTCCTCAATCTGTATTCTTAAAAACGCCAGGTTATTGATGTTTTCATCTACTCCGGTTCTTGCACCTCTCCAGATACGGTTCCCTTTTAAATCTATGCCTATAAAATTCTTCTCCGGGAAAAACTTAGCCATATTCACTGAATATTCTCCTTTACCACAAGCCAGTTCCAATACTACCGGATTGTCGTTTTTAAAATGCTGCACTGCCCATTTGCCCTGAAGCGCCATTCCTTCCTCCATCTGATAGACATTCGGGAAGGTATCAATTTCAGCAAATTTCCTTAACTTATCTTTACCCACTATTATTATTTTTTTTGCAAAAATACAATTTAATCTTTTCAGCGCCTGTTTAATTTTAGATGCATGGTTATGCTCAACTGTAATTCGTATTTTTGCAGGAACATTACTTCAGAACAAATTGGAAAAGAGCGCAAAAATTTATATCGCAGGCCATCGTGGGATGGTAGGGTCAGCTATTCACCGTAAATTGCTGAGTGAAGGTTATACAAACCTGGTTACCCGGACTTCTTCAGAATTAGACCTGCGTAACCAGCAGGCCGTAACAGACTTTTTTGCAAAGGAAAAACCAGACTATGTATTCCTTGCTGCTGCAAAAGTAGGCGGAATTATCGCGAACAACACTTACAGAGCCGATTTTCTCTATGAGAACTTATCAATCCAGAATAATGTGATTCATCAGGCTTATGAAACAGGGGTCAAAAAATTGATGTTCCTGGGTTCAAGCTGTATCTATCCGAAATTAGCTCCGCAGCCCTTAAAAGAGGAATATCTTTTAACAGGTTTGCTGGAAGAGACTAATGAACCTTATGCAATCGCCAAAATTGCGGGTATCAAATTATGCGATGCTTACCGTGCTCAGTATAATTGCAATTTCATTTCAGTCATGCCAACTAATTTATACGGTTATAATGACAATTACCATCCTCAGAACTCCCATGTGCTCCCTGCTTTAATCCGCAAGTTTCATGAGGCAAAAGTTAACGGGACACCAGAAGTCGTAGTCTGGGGATCTGGCTCACCGATGCGCGAATTCTTATTTGCTGATGACCTGGCCAATGCTTGTTATTTCCTGATGCAAAATTATAATGAGCCTCACCTGATCAATATAGGTACCGGAGAGGATTTAACGATCAAAGACCTGGCACTGCTGGTCAAAAAAGTAACTGGCTTTGAAGGCGCACTTACTTTTGACAGCACTAAACCCGATGGTACTCCCCGCAAATTAATGGATGTCTCGAAATTACATAGCCTTGGATGGAAGCATCAGGTTGAACTGGAAGAAGGAATCCACCTCGCTTATCAGGATTTTCTGGCCAAACATATTTAGTCAATTTTAGCTGACCGTCATATAACTAAAGTTTATACATTTGTAAAAGAAAATAAACTTTAGCTATATGACCTTAGTTCAACTAGAATATATTGTAGCTGTAGATACTTACAGAAGCTTTGTTGGCGCAGCTGAAAAGTGCTTTGTAACCCAGCCAACGCTGAGTATGCAGGTACAAAAGCTGGAAGAAATGTTGAATGTTAAAATATTTGACAGAAGTAAACAACCTGTTATTCCTACAGAAATTGGCTCTCAAATTATTGAGCAGGCACGCCTGATTCTTCAGGAAAGCCAAAAAGTCAAAGAAATCATCAGCAGTCAGCAACAGGATATTGTTGGCGAACTTAAAGTAGGCATCATTCCTACTGTAGCCCCTTATCTGTTACCACAGGTCATTGCCTCCATGATGGAAAAATATCCCGACTTAAAGCTATTGATCTGGGAATATACCACCGAAGATATTATTCATCATCTTAAAACCGGCGTACTGGATTGTGGGATACTAGCGACCCCACTTGGTGATAACTCAATCACAGAAATCCCAATGTACTACGAGAATTTCGTGACCTACATTAGTAAAAACAGTAAGCTCTTCAAAAAGAAAAATATTGATGCGAATGATCTGGAAGATGAAAACATCTGGTTGTTGAACGAAGGCCACTGTATGCGTTCCCAAGTGCTGAATATTTGCAGGTCTACCAAAGATAACCGCTTACAGGGTTTAACTTATAATACCGGAAGTGTGGAAACGCTGATCCGTATGGTAGACATGAACAATGGTGCTACTTTATTGCCTGAACTGGCTTTAGCGGAACTAACCCCTAAACAACTGAGTAAAGTAAGGACATTTAAATCTCCTGAACCTGTTCGTGAGATTAGTTTGGTAACCCATAAGAATTACATCAAGAAAAGGATGCTGAATGCGCTTAAAGAAGAGATTCTGGCCGTCATTCCAAAGGCAATGAAGCAAAAGAAGAAAAAAGATATTGTAGGAATTTAAATTAAAAAAGGGCATAACCTCAGTCATGCCCTTTTTATTTAGGTTTCTTTAAAGCTTACGCTTTTTTGAAACGTTCAGCAACTGCATCCCAATTTACTACATTCCAGAATGCAGCGATATAATCAGGACGTTTGTTTTGATATTTTAAGTAATAAGCATGTTCCCAAACATCCATTCCTAAGATTGGAGTACCTTTAACTTCAGCAACATCCATTAATGGATTATCCTGGTTAGGTGTAGAAGAAACAACTAATTTACGGTCAGCACCAACGCTTAACCAAGCCCATCCAGAACCAAAACGTGTAGCACCAGCTTCAGCGAATTTAGTTTTGAAATCAGCGAAAGAACCGAAAGCAGCTTTGATCGCTTCAGCTAATTCACCTGTTGGCTCACCACCTTTATTGTGTCCCATAACTTCCCAGAACAAAGAGTGGTTAAAGTGACCACCACCATTGTTTCTTACTGCTGCAGGAAACTTAGAGATGTTTTTAACGATTTCTTCCAAACTTTGAGAAGCTTCAGGTTTACCTTCTAAAGCTTTATTTAAATTAGTAACGTAAGCCTGGTGATGTTTATCATGGTGAATTTCCATGGTAGTTTTATCGATATGCGGTTCTAATGCATCTGTTGCGTAAGGTAACGCAGGTAATTCAAAAGCCATATTATTGTATATTTAAGTTTAAAAATTAATGGTCCACAAAGATAACATTCGAGGTTAAGTATTGTTCAGTATTTTGTCATTTACCCTCGTTTGTTCTCAAAGAAACGCTTCATCAACTGCGCACATTCCAGTGCCAGCACCCCTTTTTGTGTAATCGTTTTTGGATGCAGCAAATTAGCATTTTTACTCGTAAATCCACGCTTCTCTTCCGAAGCCCCGTAAACAATCCTGCTGATCTGCGTCCAGTAAGCAGCACCAGCACACATCACACAAGGCTCTACAGTTACATAAAGCGTACAATCCTTCAAATACTTGCCACCCAATGTTAAACTTGCTGCCGTAAACGCCTGCATCTCGGCATGCGCAGTAACATCATTTAGCTGCTCAGTAAGGTTATGTCCGCGTCCAACGATCCTGCCCTTACAAACAACTATAGCCCCGATCGGAATTTCTTCCTGATCAAAAGCTAATTGCGCTTCCTGCAAAGCAAGACGCATATAGTGCTCATCTTCTTGTGGCAGATCCTTTTCTTCAGAAAAATTATAATAACTCATTTATTTTAACACAATTTACTGCCATTGGGTACTTTTCCCAGCAACGTTGTCAATACAATACTTCCATCCTCATCCGCAAATCCAGTAACCAGAAACTCAGACATAAACTTGCCAATTTGTTTTTTAGGAAAGTTCACCACGCCAACAATTTGTTTACCAACAAGTTCTTCTTTAGTATAGTGGGCGGTGATCTGCGCACTGCTCATTTTCTGCCCGTATTCGCCAAAATCCACCTTTACTTTATAAGCCGGTTTTCGGGCTTCAGGGAAATCCAGGACTTCTAAAATTGTGCCTGCTCTTAATTCGACCTTCTCAAAATCATTCCAGTCAATAGTTTCCATATTAGCTCTCGTATTTGTACACCGATAAAATTACGAATCTTCAGCTTATAATGCCCTATGTTCACTATTGCTTTTTGTTACCTTTGTAACATGATTGATGTTGTACTTAAAAAAGGCAAAGAAAAAGCCGTCCACCAAAAACACCCCTGGGTATTTTCAGGAGCTATAGATAAAGTTAAAGGTAGTCCATTGAATGGAGAGGTTGTTAAGGTTCTTGCTGCCGACCAGTCCTTTTTAGCTTATGGCTATTATAACGGCCAATCACGCGTAGCAGTGCGTTTATTGGAATGGGAAGAAGACAACATTATTGACAAGGCCTGGTATGAAGTGAGATTGAAAAACGCGATTGCTTCGCGCACGCACTTATTGAGCGATCAACAAACAAACACCTGTCGTTTAGTATTTAGTGAGGCCGATTACCTGCCCGGATTGATCGTTGATAAATATGCTGACTACCTTTCTTTGCAAATTCTAAGTGCAGGAATGGAAAATGTTAAAGCAGAGCTGATTGAGCTTTTAATTGCAGCATTAAATCCAATCGGGATCTTTGATAAAAGTGATGCCAATGCACGCACACACGAAAACCTGGAAGTTTCACAAGGCTTACTTTGGGGAGAAACCCCACCAGAGTTTATCGAAGTCAAAGAAAATGGCGTTCGCTATCATATCAATATTGCTGACGGACAGAAATCTGGTTTTTACTGCGATCAGCGTGACAACCGTGAAATTCTTGCAGCTTATACCAAAGATAAAGAAGTACTGGATTGCTTCTGTTACAGTGGAGGGTTCACGCTGAATAGCTTAAAACATGGCGCTAAACATGTAACTAGTGTAGACAGTTCAGCGCTGGCTATGGAAACCTTAAAACATAACCTTGGTTTAAACGGCTTTATGGAGCATCAGCAAACCAGCGTACAGTCTGACGTAAATAAACAACTCCGCGTTTTTAAAGAAGATGGGAAACTATTTGACGTGATCGTACTTGACCCACCCAAATATGCACCTTCAAGATCTGCTTTAGACAGAGCTGCGCGCGCTTATAAAGACTTAAATAGATTAGGGATGCTATTGCTTAAAAAAGGTGGTATACTGGCTACTTATTCTTGTTCGGGCGCGGTTGATCTGGAAACTTTCAAACAGATTATTGCATGGGCAGCATTAGACGCTGGCAGAGAAGTACAAATTATCAAACAATTCCATCAACCAGAAGACCACCCGGTAAGAATTTCGTTTCCAGAAGGAGAATATCTTAAAGGTTTATTATTGAGGGTATTGTAATAAAAATAAAAGTATTTTATTCATAGGGGTAGCAAACAAATTTGCGTTTTGTTTGTAGATTAGACAAAACGCAAATTTCCCGAATGCTAATAGTAAAAAATATCCGGTTAAGCCGTATTCTGAGGAATACCTGGCAAATAGACCTTATCATGATCTTTTCCTGCACAGGGGCGTATCTAACCAGAGCGTTCCTGATTAAACATAATTTTGTGGTCCCAGCTATCATTCCTACCGTTTTAGGTACCGCGATAGCTTTTTTTATTGGATTTAATAATAACCAGGCCTACGACCGATGGTGGGAAGCCCGTAAAATATGGGGCGCTTTAGTCAATGATTCCAGATCATGGGCCAGAAGTGTAATCACCTATATCTCCCAAAATGAGATCAGCAACCAGGAATTTAAAGCATTAACAGATAGAATGGTCCGCCGCCATATTGGTTTCCTTTATGCGCTGAAAGCTAAGTTGAGAGATGCGGTTGATGAAAATTATCAGCAATACCTGGATGAGGCCGATCTGAAAGAAATCAATCTCCACAGTAACGTACACAATGCCATTTTAACCTTGCAATCCAGAGATCTGCAAAAATTGAGTAAAGATGGAATGATTGATGGCTTTCGTTTTATGGAGCTGAACAAGCTCCTGGTTAATTTCTCCGATCACATGGGAAGAGCTGAACGGATTAAAAATACTGTTTTCCCGACCACTTATAATTATTTCACCAAAGTCTTTATCTGGTTATTCGTGGTTTCGCTGACCCTGGTGATTAGTCATGAAGCAGGCGTATGGGCTATTTTTATTGGCTGGCTGGTCGGTTTTGTCTTTGTATCTACGCAGATCAACGGAATGAGCCTGATCGATCCTTTCGAGAATAACTCATCTTCAGTACCACTAAACCAGATTACAAGAACTATAGAGATTAACTTGCTGGAAATGATCGGCGCAGAAAAGATTCCCGCGCCAGTCAAGCCCATCAATGATGAATATATCTTGTAAATCTTATTCTTCTTCTTTAAAATAAACTTTGTAGTAGTTCATGGATTTATCATCGTCGAAACCCTTTTCGATGAGTTCTTTATTGCCATGAATATAGATATGGAAGTTTTTATCCAGTTTCAGTACGCTTTTAAATGCTTTAGCCTGTTTTTTAACTGCAGCTCCTGAGATATCAAAACTATCAGCTATAGGAGTTTCAAACTCATCCTCATAGCTCTTTTTATAGTTTTTGAAAGATTCGATCCCTTCTTTATTCCCGATAACTTCGTTAGAAAACTCGTCTATATCAAAACTTTCTTTCTCTTTGAAATACTTCATAGAACGGTTCAGCAGGTCTATCTTGTCTGCTTTGGTAACATCGTATTCCTGATCAAGTTTTTCAGTTACAAAGCTTTTATATACACCTAATACATTCTTGGTTTGATTGTAATTATCATTGCGGACTTTAAGCTTCAAAAACTCATCTTTCCAGTAAACCGCCTCATTGCTCTTATTGGTCTGATCGATAACCGCAACCTTATAACCTTCTTCTTTCTCCGTATTAAAAATAATGCAGCCCTTATCCAGTTTATTAATATTGATCGCATCTTCTTCGTAACTCAATGCAAAACCTGCTTGCTCAGGAGAAACTTTCAGATAAGTCTCTTTGGTTTCTGATTTGAAAATACCAATCGCATCATGCAGCTCACCCTCTATCTGTACATTCTCAAAATAAGCCACATATAGCTCACCTGCCTTAATTTTAGGATGATTAGAGGTATCGTACAGATATTTTGCCAGTTGCTCGCTATTCTTATGGAAATGCGCTCCATTTTCAAATACCTGTTCAACGAAATGATAAACTTCATTCAGGTTTAAGTCATCGTTCGGGTGAAAGAAACGAAAAATCTCATTCGTTTTTTCATAAGGACTTAAAAAATACTGGAGCAGCACGTTCTTCAAGTGCTCATCCTGAATTTGCATTGAGGCTTCAGATAATACATAAAACTCATCTTGTGCTTTATTGCCAATTCTATGTATAGAAAGCTCTGACAGAGAAGCTTCTGGGAAATAAATCATATACGCTGTAATTTTTAGCTTGGTTAACGAGTTGCAAAAATACTTTATTTTTCTTCTTTTGCGGTATTTCTAAGCTCCACAGGTTTCGTAGATTTCTTCTTCATTCTCAGGTTCAGCATCTCTACCAGTACAGAGAATGCCATTGCGAAATATATATATCCTTTAGGGATATGCTGGTCAAGACCTTCTGCCAATAACGAAACGCCGATTAACAACAGGAAGGAAAGTGCCAGCATTTTCACCGTAGGGTGATTATTCACAAAGTCACTGATTGCATTGGCAGAAACCATCATAATAATTACCGCTATAATTACCGCAGCAATCATAATTTCAACATGGTCTGCCATACCGATCGCCGTAATTACAGAATCTAAAGAGAAAACTATATCCAAAACAAGGATCTGGGCAATTACACCAGCAAAAGAATGTACTTTAACTTTTCCTTCCTCCTCCTCTTCTCCTTCTAATTTCAGGTGAATTTCATGGGTACTTTTATAGATTAAGAACATTCCTCCCAGGATCAGAATCAGATCGCGTCCTGAAATAGCCAGTTTCTCCAACCATTCTTTATTGTCCAGGCTAATCCATTCACCAACGTTAAATAAAGTAGCTGTCAGGCTCATTACCCAGCTTAATGATAAAAGTAATAATACACGGGTAATCATAGCCAGCCCCAGTCCTAATTGTCTGCCTTTTTTTTGCTGATGTGCAGGCAATTTCCCCGAAAGGATGGAAATGAACACAATATTGTCAATTCCCAGCACGATTTCTAAAATAGTCAGGGTTAACAGTGAGATCCAGGCTTCGGGTGTACTAAAGAATTCCATATATTAAACGTTTTGCTGTAAAGCTAAAAAAAGCTTGTTGAATTAATCAACAAGCTTCACAACAATTAGTTTATTTTTTTATCTGAAAGTAACTGATCCATAGTCCGATTTTATCCTGACTGATGATCTGCCCCCACTTCCGATTTTGCCGGTATAATTTTTCGAATTATCATCATCCTGTGACGCTGCCTGACGTACAGCTACCCGATCCCCGGATTTAAATCCGCTATAACTGGTTTGTACATTAAAATCACCATTGAAACCCTCAGCGAATTTTAATTTTGTATCTACATAATCTGCATCAATTGTTAAGTTCCTGCATCCTGCGCCTACTTCAACGATGTCAAAATTATTATAGCTCATCTTAAAATAACCATCGCCCCTTAAAGCGCCAACTTCTACATTAGCGTACTGTGACTTAAGATCAAGTTTACCCACAGTTCCAATCTTAATATTATTGTATTGCTGCCTGATGATTGCATTCCCTTTGATATTATCAACTCTGACATTTGCATATTGTATATCAAGATCAAGGTTATTGACATTGGTAATACTGATTCCAGAACCGTATTGCTGTTTGATGATCGCATCCCCTCTAATCGTATTGATACGAACAGTTACATATTGCGCATTCAGATCCAGTGTTCCGGCAGCTCCTATAGTCAGCCCTGAACCATATTGCTGTTTAACAACTGCTTTATTAATATCCGTAATCGTGGTTTTGCCATACTGAACAGAAACATAATTATTTGCGTTGGATAGCTTTCCGGCCATAAAATCTCCATACTGAACTTTTGCATAAAGCGGGCCGGCAAAATCATCCAGACTGACATTACCAAATTCCTGTGTTAATGTCAAGGAGTTTGTAGCGGGCATATAAACGACATAATTCACCTTTACTTCTCTTCTGCGGCCACGTCCCGACCACCTGCTTCCATTACCTATGCTTGTTTTACAAGTTACCATATCTCCGTCCTTATCAGCAGAAATATTAACCTGGTCAATTAATCTTTGTGCCTCTCTATCTTCATTGCTAAATGCTTTGACCGACACATCAATTTTAATTTCTTTCTTATCCCAGACTTTAATCACCATCCCTCCATATTGATTGTGAAGATTTATTTTATCTGACGAGTTTAAAGAAAAGCTCTTGCTGAAATTCTTTGAGCGCATTGGATCATCTCCATTTTGCGTGTCTGTATTTTGCTGAACTTCAGGAGATGAGCGATTAGAATGAGACGAACTGCCTGAGTTTGCTGCATACAAAGGCTCGTTGCTAACCTTCGCGTCTGTTTTGGTCTGTGCATTGGTCATACTAAATGAACATAGCAGCGCACCTGCAAGGATCAGATTTTTCATATACTATTCTCCTTTTTATATTGACTGACTTCATTAATAATTGACAATTGCTGATTTAACAGCTGAATCTGGATCTCCAGGTTCCTGACCATTGCTTTTACGACCATCTGCTGGTTCGGGCTGCCGGCCATTTCTTTGTTTAATCCTTCGTACGTTTTATTCAGCACCTCAAAATCTGCTTTAAATTTGCGGTAGAGTTCAGGGTTTGTTTTGGCATAAGCCAGTAAACTATCTTGTTTCTGTTCAATTATACTTACAAATTTAACCTGTTTCTGTGCATAGGCAGGGTTTACATCTTCCACGCTGATCTTTCCTCTTTTTCCAGGGATCACATACAGGAACGTGATGCCCAGTACCACAAGCAGTGATGCAGCAATCCCAGACCATAACTGAAGGCTAAAAGTCCTTTTAAGTTTTTTTTTCTGCTTTTCTTGTTTATCCAGTTCTGCTTCAATTTTATCCCACAGTCCACCAGAAGGCCTGTCGGTATCGAACTCCCTCTTATTGTCTCTGATAAAATCTTCTAATTTAGTACTCATCTCTTGCTCCTTTCTTTTCTAATATATTTCTCAATTTGGCTTTTGCTCTCATTAATTGTGACCGGGAAGTAACTTCCGATATCTTCAGGATATGGGAAATCTCCTCATGATCATATCCCTCAAATAAATATAACGTAAGTACCACTCTATACCCATCCGCCAGTCCTTTCACTGCAGCTTTCACCTCTTCTACTCTCCATTGCAGGTCTTCCTGATCTGCTGATTCCTCTGCCGCAACCTCTACCCCATCTAGATTTGTAAACTCCATTCTTCTTTTGCGCAGACAGTTAATAGACTTATTCACGATGATCTGTTTTAGCCAGAGGCCAAAAGTGGTATCACCCCTGAAATCACCAATCCGCAAAAAAGCATCCAAAAATGCTTCCTGTACAACATCTTCAGCTTCAGCTTCATGGTTCACTATCCGCAGCGCAGCGCTGTACATAGCTCTTTCATACAATTTGTATAATTCAAATTGTGCGCCCCGGCTACCTTTCCGGCAAGCGTTAACCAGGTTTATATTCTTGTCTATGTATACTGCTTCCAATGTTCTTCGTATTCGTTATAAATGACATCATGATTTATCAAACGTTGCATCTTAATGAAAAAACTTTTGAATATACTTCGTTAAATCAATAACCCTTTGTAATATGTGGCTCAAAATGAATATTTTTGCGGCTTAATCCGATGAAAAAATGTTAAGAACAACAACTTGCGGAGCCCTGACGATTGAGAATCTAGGCGAAAGCGTAATTCTGTGCGGTTGGGTACAGAAATCCAGAGACTTGGGAGGAATGACTTTTATTGATATCCGTGATCGTTACGGTATCACCCAATTGGTTTTTAATATGGATGATAACACTCAGCTCTGTGAAAAAGCCCGCAGTTTAGGTCGCGAATTTGTGATCAAAGCCAGTGGACTTGTTGTTGAGCGTTCCAATAAAAACCTTAAGATGCCAACGGGAGAAGTGGAAATAAAAATCACTGATCTTGAAATATTAAATGCTTCAAAGATTCCACCATTCTTAATTGATGATGAAACCGATGGTGGCGATGATTTACGTATGAAATATCGTTACCTGGATCTGAGAAGAAATCCGGTAAGAAACAATATGGTGCTGCGTCATAGAATGGCTCAGTCTGTCAGAAAATATCTGGATGCTTTAGATTTTATCGAGGTAGAAACTCCTGTATTGATTAAATCAACACCTGAAGGTGCAAGGGACTTTGTAGTACCAAGCCGGATGAATGCTGGTGAATTCTATGCTTTACCACAATCTCCACAAACCTTTAAGCAATTGCTGATGGTTTCTGGCTTTGACAGATATTTCCAGATCGTAAAATGTTTCAGAGATGAAGATTTACGTGCTGACAGACAACCTGAATTTACTCAGATTGATTGTGAGATGTCCTTTATTGAGCAGGAAGATATTCTGAATACCTTCGAAGGATTGATTCGTACTTTGTTTAAGGAGGTTAAAAACTTCGAATTACCAGAGGTTCCAAGAATGCAATATTCAGATGCTATGCGCTGGTATGGTTCTGATAAACCTGATACACGTTTCGAAATGCGTTTTGTTGAATTAAATGAAATAGTTAAAGGGAAAAACTTTCCTGTATTTGACAATGCAGAATTAGTGATCGGGATCAATGCAACGGGCTGCGCGCATTATACACGTAAACAGCTGGATGAGTTAACTGACTTCATTAAACGTCCTCAGATTGGTGCTACCGGCCTGATTTACGCAAGACACGGAGAAGATGGTTCAATCAAATCTTCTGTTGATAAGTTCTATAGCGAAGAAGATTTAAAAGGATGGGCTGAGGCGCTTCAGACGAAACCAGGTGACTTGATGTTGTTAATGGCGGGAACTAAAGATAAAGTACGTAAACAATTAAGTGAATTACGTCTTGAAATCGGTTCCAGACTAGGTTTACGTGATAAAAACGTATTCAGTGCTTTGTGGGTACTTGATTTCCCTCTTTTAGAGTGGGATGAGGAGTCTGAACGTTATCATGCAATGCACCACCCTTTTACGTCTCCTAAACCAGAAGATATCGCTATGCTGGATACCAATCCTGGCGAAGTAAGGGCAAATGCTTATGATATGGTCGTTAACGGTACTGAAATCGGTGGTGGATCTATTCGTATCCATGACCGTACTTTACAAGCTTTAATGTTCAAACATTTAGGCTTTACGGCTGAAGAAGCTCAAAAACAGTTCGGCTTCCTGATGGATGCTTTTGAATTCGGAGCGCCTCCACATGGTGGTATTGCTTTCGGTTTCGACAGACTTTGTTCCATATTCGCTGGTTTAGACAGTATCCGTGATGTGATCGCTTTCCCTAAAAATAATTCAGGGAGAGATGTGATGATTGATAGTCCTTCGACGATCGATGAGAAACAGTTGAAAGAATTAAAAATAAAAACCAATTTATAAGGGAGACTTCAGTATCTCTTCACAATTTCCTGTTTCCTAAACGACAAAGCCTTCCATTGAAAACCGGAGGGCTTTGTCGTTTAGGCCTTTATATTTATCCTTTCCCCTGCAAGCCCGGCACAATATATTAGCCAGGATCTCAAAAGCCTGCTTCCCCTTATAAGCTTGATAATTCCTTTGTGTAAACACTACCGTTAAATCTTTTTATAAAGTAAAAACCAGTATAAGACCAAGCGAAACCGGCTGTATGGTTTATTTAATAGGCCTCACTATCCGGAGGAATCCCGTAATCCACGAACCCCGGTGCTTTTTCCTTTTTCTTTTTACCAGTGAACAAACCCTTCACCGTATTAAATATCGCAGAAATATGTTCCGCATCCAGCGTTTTACCGACCTTACTTGTCGCTAATCCTACCAATGCCTTTGTAATAAAACCTGAGCCTTTAAACAGTGTACTATTCATGAGGATAGGCAATGCCATAGACATCAGTTTGCTACTGATATTCAGCTTATCATCAACCTTTAAAAATGCAGATGGCGTTGCATATTTCTTAATCAGGCTACCAAAAGTAAACTGTTTAAGATAAATCTTAACATCATCCTTAATTATCTCCTCCTGCATCTTATAATCAACTTTAAGACTAATCAGTCTGACGTTCAGATCCTGCAGGTTATTAATTTCATACTTTTTGCTCATCTTCTTCGTCCTCCTGTAGTTTTTTAAAAAATTTTCTGATCGTGAAGTTGACAATAGCCTTCTCAATGAATTTTTCTTTAGTTACATACACTATAATCGCTAAAAACAGATAAAGCAGTGCAACGCAACCAAAACCAGCCGTATAACTGGCAAAAAGTGTAGATAAGAACAGCGCAAGTGTAACCGTCCCTAAAATAAAGGCCAATACAAAGCAAATACCCACAATAGCGTTAGTAATCAGGTCAGCAAATACTTTGGCAGACCTTTTAATCAACACCAGCCGTGCGTATTCTATCCGGGTATCTACATAGGTTTTAGCCTCTGAAAATAGCTCCTCAATATTCTTTTCTTTCTTCTCCTCCATTGGTAATTAAACTTTAGCTTGTTCTGATCATAAACCTGCAGAACTACTTATAATAACTCATTAATAAGAATATTGTTTAAGCGTGTTCCGCGTCATCTACAAATTCTTCTTCAGCTTCATGCAATTTACTTTTTACAGAACTTACTACTTTATCTTTCAAGCCAGTCAAATGATCAATCTCATCTGCTGCTCTCTCTTTTATTGCATCACCAAGGTCTTTTAGTGACTGATTTAAACGGTCGCGAGTCTCACTTCCTTTTTCAGGCGCAAACAGCAATCCTAATGCTGCACCTGCAGCCAAACCCGTTAATAATCCAATTAATACTTTTGAGTTATCGTTCATGACTTTAATTTTTATGTTTTAATAATTGATTTTGTAGCGATGTAATTGATAATAAGGTGATATTATTTGTTATAACTCTTCAGCCCCGGAATTGTTTTAATCTTTCTGAGAATTTAACAGAATAGAAATTTCCCGGCCGGGTACAAAAGATGAACCGAAGGAAACAATGTACAACACCGTCCTTCATTAAGTTAACACGAAGATAGGAGTTGACTAGGTATCCAGGTTGATTGCCTTCATTTTATTATAAAGGGTTTTCCTGTCTATATTTAAAATCTTTGCGGCCTTTGTCTTATTAAAATTCACCTCACGAAGCACCTTCAGGATCGCCTCATATTCTGCTTCTGAAGCTGCATTTTTCAAGTCCCTTGACTTTTCATGATTTCTGTGAATCGTATTTTCGATGGCCGTTACCTTGGCATCTGTAGAAATCTCCAGTGGTAATGCTTTAAGCTGAATTTCATCAGATTCTGTCAGTAAGGTTGCTCTTCGCACCACATTCTTCAGCTCTCTTACATTTCCCGGCCAGTTATAGCTTAGGAAACACTCTTCCACATCCTTAGAAAAGCCCAGTACATTTCTGCCCAGTTCTTCATTAGCGAAGTCAAGGAAGGTCTTTGCAAAGATCATAATATCTTTCCCCCTCATACTCAATGGCGGAAGGTTGATTGCGAATTCGTTAAAACGATGGTATAAATCTTCTCTAAAACGTCCTCTTTGAATCGCTGTAGCCAGGTTTTCATTTGTAGCTACAATAATGCGGACATCAAGATCAATCTCTTTTGTGCTACCAATACGCTTAATTTTTCTTTCCTGAACCGTTCTCAGTAAGGCAGCCTGTAAATCATAAGATAAGTTTCCTACTTCATCCAGAAAAAGTGTACCCCCATTCGCCATCTCGAAATGGCCTATTTTTGTATTTAATGCCCCAGTGAAAGATCCCTTTTCGTGTCCAAAGAACTCGCTTCCTGCCAATTCTTTTGTTAATGAACCACAATCCATTGCCACAAAAGGGTTATCTCTTCTTGGACTGTTCAAGTGAATAGCCTTTGCTACAGACTCTTTTCCTGTACCACTTTCACCGGTAAGAATTACACTATAAGATGTTGGTGCAACTAATTGAATTTGTTTTAACAGCTCTTTTGAAGCCTGGCTCTGCCCCGCGACAAAGTTCTCTACCTGGTTATAAACAGGCTTTGAAGTCTTTGCTTTTTGCACCTCAGATCTCACACCTTCGGCAGTAGTATCATTTAATGCTATCTGTGTATCGATAGCTTTATTTATAGTGTTTAAGATTTCATCCGGATATAAAGGCTTGGTAATGTAGTCGTAAGCCCCTAATTTAATCAGTTCAACAGCAAGTTTGATATCTGAATAGCCAGTAATAATAATCACACCGGTTTGCGGATAATTCTCTTTAATTTTAATGAGCATTTCCTTTCCATCGGTATCTTCCAGCCTGTAGTCACATAATACAAGATCATACTGATCTTTACTCAGATAGTCTTGTGCAGAAACGCCACTGGTCGCAGTATTCACACTAAACCCATTTCTGGTTAAGAATTTTGACAGTAATAAACCTATATTAATTTCATCATCTACTATTAGTATCCTTTTCATATCTGGCAACAAATTCTAAACTTATTCGATGATAAATATAAAGAAATATTTTATATGGGAAATATTTTCTACACTTATATATTTATATTCCCCTTAATCGCATACTTATCCCCGAAAATGGCTTAACATTACCTTTCATCAAAATTTAAACCATTTAAAACGAGTTAGTTAGCGACCTTTGAAATCTGCACGCCTTTTTTCCAGAAAAGCACCTGTGCCCTCTTTAAAGTCTTGTGTACCAAAACATTTACCGAACTCATCAATTTCGACTTCAAAACCGTTTACGCCCTCATTTACAGCGGCATTCACAGCTCTTATTGCTGCTGCAATAGCAAGGGGTGCACGCTGTTTAATTTTGTTAAGGATCTCTTCGGCCTTGCCAATCAACTCTGTTTGAGGTACTACGTGATTGATCAACCCAATTTTCTCTGCTCTTTCAGCAGTAATCATATCGGCTGTAGTAATCAACTCTGCTGCTCTGCCTTTTCCGACTAATCTGGTTAATCTTTGTGTTCCACCATAACCAGGAATCAAGCCTAAAGTAACTTCTGGTAAGCCCATTTTAGCAGTATCGGCAGCAACACGGATATGGCAAGCCATAGCCAGTTCCAATCCTCCGCCTAAAGCAAATCCATTAATTGCAGCTACAAAAGGCTTCGTACTGTTTTCTATGGCATCAAAAACATTCACTTGCCCGCTTCTGGCCAAATCTTCACCTTGTTCGGTACTATAAGCTGAAAATTCTGAGATATCTGCTCCCGCAACAAATGCTTTTTCACCAGCACCTGTTAAAAGTACGCCTCTTACTTCTTCTGTTTTTGCTGCAAAAGAGATTACATCTGCCAGCTCAGCCAACGTTTGCTTGTTCAGGGCATTTAACTTAGATTCACGGTTAATTGTTATGTAAAGTATATTTGCTTTAACCTCTGATAGTATATTCTGATAGCTCATATTTAAAAGTTTCTGTTTTCGTTAGCCCAGTCACGGATATAATCGACGATAGTCACCATTGTTGTTCCAGGTGCAAATAATTCTCCCACTCCAATCTCTTTGAGCTTTTCCATATCTGATTCAGGGATTATCCCGCCACCCGTTAATAATACATTGGTTAGCTTCTTTTGTTTCATAAACTCCACAATTTTAGGGAAAACGGTCATATGTGCACCCGATAGGATGGAAACACCGATCGCGTCTACGTCTTCTTGCAGCGCGGTATTGACCACCATCTCAGGTGTCTGCCGTAAACCTGTATAAATCACTTCCATACCTGCATCACGTAAAGATGTTGCGATCACTTTTGCTCCGCGGTCATGACCATCCAAGCCAACTTTGGCTACTAAAATACGAATAGGCCTATTTAATGTTTTGCTCATAAATTATACCGATAATCCATCGTAAATGTAAGTAAATTAGCTCTTTTATATTAACTTTGAATATAAATTTACAGTTTTTATGAGTGAGGAAAGATCATTGAACTTTATTGAAGAGATCATTGAAAACGATTTAAATAGTGGAAAGTACAAAACTTTAGTTACACGTTTTCCACCTGAACCTAATGGGTATTTACATATTGGTCATGCTAAGGCAATCTGCCTGAATTTCGGATTAACCCAGAAATATGGTGGTTATACCAACCTGAGATTTGATGATACAAATCCTGTGACCGAAAAAACCGAATACGTAGACAGCCAGCAGGCAGACATCAGGTGGTTAGGTTTTGAATGGAAACATGAATTATATACTTCAGATTATTTTGATACGCTATATGATTTTGCCGTTAAGCTGATAGAAAATGGTCTTGCTTATGTAGATCATGGTAATGCAGAAGAAATTGCTGCCCTTAAAGGCACGCCAACAGAACCTGGTACTGACAGCCCATACCGCAGCCGCAGTGTTGAAGAAAATCTGGCTTTGTTCAGCAGCATGAAAGCTGGTGAACTGGAAGACGGAGCTTGTATCCTGCGGGCTAAAATCGATATGTCAAGTCCTAATATGCTGATGCGTGATCCGATTATTTACCGTATCAAGCATGCAGCGCATCACCGTACAGGCAACAAATGGTGTATTTATCCAATGTACGACTTTGCACATGGTCAGAGTGACAGTATTGAGGAGATTACACATTCTATCTGTACACTTGAATATGTTTCTCACCGGGAGTTGTATGACTGGTTTATTGCACAACTGGGCATTTTCCCTTCACACCAGTACGAGTTTGCACGTTTAAACCTTACTTATACAGTAATGAGTAAACGTAAGCTATTACAATTGGTGAATGAAGGTGTAGTGACTGGGTGGGATGACCCACGCATGCCTACGATCAGCGGCCTTAGAAGAAGAGGTTATACACCAGAAAGTATCCGCGAATTCTGCGAAAGAATCGGAATTGCGAAAAGAGAAAACCTGATTGAACTGAGCTTATTGGAATTCTGTGTTCGTGAACATTTAAATAAAACAGCAAACCGTGTAATGGCAGTTCTTGATCCTATTAAATTAGTGATTACAAACTACCCTGAAGGTAAAGAAGAAATCCTGATTGGGGAGAATAACCCTGAAGCTGAAGATAAAGGCGGTTTAAGAGAGATTCCTTTCAGCAATGAACTTTGGATCGAAAGAGAAGACTTTATGGAAGAACCTGCAAAAAAATGGTTCAGATTAGCTCCTGGAGCAATGGTAAGATTAAAGAACGCTTACATTGTGAAATGTGAAGACTTCAAAAAAGATGCAGATGGAAACGTTACTGAAATTCACTGTACTTATATTCCTGAGTCTAAAAGCGGTGAGGATACCAGCGAAATCCATGTGAAAGGGACTATTCACTGGGTAAGTACAAAACATGCTAAAACTGCTGAAATCAGAGTTTATGACCGTTTATTCTCGGTAGAATCTCCTGACAGCGAAGAAGGTGATTTCAAAGACTACCTGCACCCTGATAGCGTAAAAGTTATTAAGGAAGCTTATATAGAGCCTTATCTTGCTGGTGCTGATCTGGAATCAAGATATCAGTTTATCCGTAAAGGATACTATTGCCTGGATAAAGATTCAACAGCAGATCACCTGGTTTTCAATCAAACTGTTGGTTTGAAAGACGCCTGGGCGAAAGCGAAAAAATAAAATTCAAAAAACCCCTGCCCTTAGATATGCCCGAAAAAGTTAGACAATTTGGGGTTAGTCTAAGGGCAGGGGTTTTTATATCCAAAAAGACCGTTAGTATTTTTGATAAAGATTATATAAGATCATTTTATCACCATCAGTTAATACCGGAGTGATATCTACCTGTACAAAGTGACGTTTAAAGGCAACAATTGCCGCTGGCAGATTACTTACATCATAACCAATAATACGCAGCGCGATAGCCGGATCAAATTCTACAGGGGGAATTTGCAGAACAGCATCATACCATAAACCAAAACCTCTGTCGGCAAGCTGTTTCCATGGAAACTTATTAGGATCAATCTTACGCTTTGGTGCAATATCAGAGTGCCCTATGATATTTGAAGTTGGTATATTGTATTTCTTCTTCAGTGAGGTTAACAATGCAATCAGGCTGTTCATTTGTGCCTCAGAATAAGGTTCATTTCCATTGTTATCCAATTCAATGCCCAAAGAACAAGAGTTCAGATCGTATTCATTTCCCCATTTAGCAACACCAGCATGGTTTGCACGGAGGTAATCATTCACCATTTGCACGACTTTGCCATCTCTTCCTACAATATAATGCGCACTGGTTTGCGTCTCCTTCTTGATAAAAGCCCTGATTGTTCCCTCCGTAGAGGTCATCGCTGTATGGTGGATAATAATAAAATTAGGCTTACGGATACCAAAGTTTACAGATCCTACAAAGGACTGCTGATCAGCTGGAAGCGTCTCAATATTCTGATTCACCGGAGGCATAGCTGTCAGGATATCACCAAACCCTTTGGCCTGGGTCTTATAGATTTTATTGGTCGCTGCGTATTTGTTCGTTGAACAGGCCGCAAGGAAAAACAGGGGGATACATAACAGTAAAATATTTTTACTTAAAGGGATTTGTCTCATCATAGGTAATTATAAACGGTGAAATTACTAATATTTACATAAATGCGTTAGAATACACTAATGTTTATGCCCGGCTTATTATTTTTCCTAATTTAGTTGCGTTATAAAAAATTACCATGAACAAAACTACCAAAGCAGCCTTATTTTTAGCAGGATGCTCGATCATTGCAGGCATAGGATCCTGTACTAACACATCGGGAACCAAGACAGCTACAACGACAACAACAGAGAAACCAAGTGCAGTCAAAGACAGTTTACAGGAATATGTACACAACAGACTGGATATTTATGAAACGGTTAAATTAACGACTAATCTGAATGTACTGAGTGCGAATGAGCGAAAAATACTTCCGCTGCTGATTCAGGCAGCCCAGATCATGGATGAATTGTTCTGGAAACAGGCTTATCCGCAGCGTGACAGCCTGCTTGCAAGCCTGAAAGATGAAAAAACCAAAGAGTTTATTAAAATAAATTATGGCCCATGGGACAGACTGAATGGTGATAAACCATTTATTGCCGGCATTGGGGCCAAACCAGAAGGTGCTTCCTTTTATCCTGCCGGGATGACTAAAGCAGACCTGGAAAAATCTACCTTAAAAGATAAATTCAACGCATATTCGGTAATTCAAAAGGATTCGACAGGAAAACTGGTCAGTGTTCCTTACCATGTAATCTATGCCTCAGAACTTCAAAGAGCTTCCAGTTTATTAAAACAAGCTGCATTAATGACAGAAGATGCAGGTTTTAAAAAATACCTGAACCTTAGAGCAGATGCATTGATGAATGATAATTTTAATGCGAGTGATTATGCATGGTTAGATATGAAAACCAATATCCTGGATATCATTATCGGCCCTATTGAGAATTACGAAGATAAAATGTTCAATGCACGTACTTCTTATGAAGCCTATGTTTTAGTGAAAGATAAGGTATGGAGCAAGCGTTTGGCAAAATATGTAAGTATGCTGCCAGAATTACAAAAAGGACTTCCGGTAGCTGAGAAATATAAAAAAGAAAAACCGGGTACAGATTCCGAATTAAACGCTTATGATGTAGTTTATTATGCTGGCGATTGTAATTCAGGCTCTAAAACAATCGCAGTTAATTTACCGAATGATGAAGTAATTCAACAGAAAAAGGGTACACGCAGGTCACAATTGAAGAATGCAATGAAAGCTAAATTCGATAAGATCCTGGTTCCGATTGCAGCAGAACTGATTGATAAAGATCAGCAGCAATACATCAATTTTGATTCATTCTTTGCCAATGTCATGTTTCATGAAGTAGCACATGGCCTGGGTATCAAAAATACAGTTACTGGTAAAGGTTTCGTAAAAGAAGCACTTAAAGAGCAATCTGGATGGCTGGAAGAAGGAAAAGCAGATATTCTGGGCCTTTATATGGTTACTGGCCTGTTGAAAAAAGGTGAATTAACGGGTGATATTAAAGCCTACTATACCACGTTTATGGCTGGCTTGCTGCGTTCAGTAAGATTTGGTGCTTCAAGTGCACACGGTAAAGCAAATATGCAGTGCTTCAATTTCTTTAAGGAGAAAGGTGCATTTGTAAGAACAGCAAACGGAACTTATAAAGTAGACTTCACGAAATTCCAGACTGCGATGAATGACCTGAGCAACGTAATCCTTACGCTGCAGGGGAATGGTGACAAGGCTGCAGTAGAGAAAGTACAGAAAACCTATGCAGTGATCAGTCCTGAATTACAAGCAGACTTAGACAGGTTAAGCAAAAAAGGGATTCCAGTTGATATTATATTTGAACAGGGAGTTGACGTATTAGGCGTAAAATAAGTTTATCCCACATAAAAAAGGCCATCATGCTCAAAAGTATGATGGCCTTTTTTATGTGGGAGTTTAGGCAGGAAGGTGTTTCAAAATGATATTCTCCAATTCCTGAATATCAAAAGGTTTTGAAAGATAACCGTCTGCACCTGCCTGATCTGCCAGAGACATTACATCATTGTTGGCAGAAAAATAGATAACCGGAATATTCTTTAGTTTTTCATCACTTTTTAACGCTCTGGTGGCATCAATACCACCCACGTCAGGTAACCAGTTATCCATAAAGATAATATCCGGAATATAGGCCATAACCTGTTCTATGATATTATTCGAAGTAGAAGAGGTTTTGATTTCATAACCTGCGTCTTCCAGAATAAAGGTACATAATTCAAGTATGTCGGTATTATCGTCAAAAATGAATACTTTTTTTTGTTCGGCCATTTAAGAGTATAGATTAGGACAACAAATTTATGAATTCTGTCATATCTTCAATGCGTAAAGTGTAATCTATTTTAGCATGAATTGCAGCTTGCTGCGGCATGTAGGAAACCTGGGCTGTAGCGGGGTCCTGAATTGCAGTAATTCCACCCCAGGCTTTTACACTGATTAACCCGTTTACGCCGTCAGAATTAGATCCTGAGAGCAATAAACACACTAATTTAGTTCTGTAAACTTCAGCAGCCGTTTGAAAAGTAGCGTCTATTGCCGGACGGGAATAATTTATTTTTTCTGAATAATCGAGTGAAAAACTTTTGTCTTTTTCGATCAATGTATGATAATCGGACGGCGCAACATAAATTGTGCCCGCCAGGATAGGTTCTTTTTCATCAATTTCTTTCACAATCAGGCTGGTTCTTCCTGAAAGTAATTCTGGTAGCAGTGAATCTGCTCCATGTTTTCTGTGCACTACAATAATGATAGGAAAACTAAGTGCAGCGCTGAGTCCTGGCAGTACTTTCAGCAGTACATCCAGGCTTCCGGCTGAGCCTCCTATAATTAATGCTTCACAGGCTTTCATTAACCTACTTTCCTCCAGATTTTTTCTGCGGGAACCCGCTTGTAATTTTTTGAGAGCGGGGAAAAATCCAATGTTTCCTTACTTCCTAAAGCAAGATAACCAAGCCCCTCCAGACTTTCGTCAAAAAGATTCAAAACTTTATGTTGTAAATCCCTGTCAAAATAAATCAGGACATTACGACATAGAATTAGCTGAAATTCATTAAAAGAGTGATCGGAAACCAGATTGTGTGTAGAAAAGATCAACCTGCTTTTCAGATCCTCGCTGAACTTTGCCAGAGAATAATTCGCAGTATAGTAACTCGAAAAATCTTTTGCACCACCCGATAAAATATAATTCTCTGAATATTGTTTCATTTGACTCATCGCAAACATCCCCTGCGCAGCCTTTTCAAGCACCACAGGATTTAAATCCGTTGCGTAAATTAATGATTTGTGCAATAAATTCAGCTCTTTCAGAATAATAGAAATAGAATAGGCTTCTTCACCGGTTGAACAACCAGCCAGCCAAATTCTTATAAAGGGATAAGTTCCAAGCTTAGGAAGTACCACATCCCTTAAGGTCTTGAAAAATCCCGGGTCTCTGAACATCTCGGTCACATTAACTGTGATCTGTTCTACAAACCTTTTAAAATAAGCAGTATCATTATTTATAGTGTACCGGAACTCTGCAAAACTTACCTGCTTATCCAGAGAATACAACCTGAGTATTCTCCTTTTAATAGACGCTTTGGAATAACCTGTAAAATCATATCCGTAATGTTCCAGCAAATCTGCCAGCAAGATTTCAACTTGCTCGTCAGTAATTACAGATAATTCCTGGCTCATTTAAATATATTTAACTAATAAATCGGTTAGGCTGTCTACATTAATCGGTTTGGATACATAACCAACCGCACCTGCGTTCAGGCAGCGCTCTTTATCTCCAAGCATGGCCTGCGCTGTAACAGCAATGACAGGGATTTCTTTTAATTCAGGATCTTTACTCATGATAGCCATCGCTTCATAACCGTCCATTCCAGGCATCATCATGTCCATTAGTACTACTGCAATATCTTTTTGTTCTTCCAGCAATTGTAAACCCTCTTCACCACCAATGGCCGAAATGCACTGATAACCTTTAGATTTTAACACTGCTTTTAACGCAAAGATATTCCTGTTATCGTCATCTATTATTAATACTTTTCTGTTCTTTTCCATATCTTAAAAGACGGAGATTTTTTTAGTTTTTATCATAAAGCCATACACGCAGTAACGAAATCAGCTGGTCTACATCGACTGGCTTGGAAATATAGTCAGATGCACCTGCAGCGATACATTTCTCTCTATCTCCCATCATTGCTTTCGCTGTAACAGCTAAAATAGGTAAATGTTTAAACGCGCTTATTTTACGGATTTCTTTGGTACTTTCATATCCGTCCATTTCTGGCATCATCATATCCATAAGCACAAGATCTATCGATGGATTCTCTTTAAGTAACTGTAGCGCCTCTTTTCCATCAGTTGCTGCTAATACTTTCATCTTATGCTGTTCCAATGCTTTAGTGAGGGAAAAGATGTTCCTGACATCGTCATCAGCAATCAATACTGTCTTATTGTGCAGTACTTCATACAACCCCCCCAGAGTTTCAGTTGATTTCTTGTTCCTGCTTTCTATAGATTTCTCTTCTACCAAATGCAGAAAAAGACCTGCTTCATCCAGAATACGCTGATAAGAGTGCGCCGTTTTCACCACAATAGAATCTGCATACTGCTTAATTCTCCGTTCTTCGCCCTGAGACAGGTTTTTCCCCGTAAAAATAATAATAGGAAGATTTTCTAATCCTTCGCTTTTTTTAATCGTTTCTAAAGTCAGGTAGGCATTTTTATCAGGAATACCCATATCCAGGATTACGCAGTCCACTTCTTTGCGCTGCAATGCGTCAACACTTTCTGCAACGTTATTCACGACCTCAGTTTGTATGGCATGGTTACTTAAAAAGTAGCTTAGTGCTTTTGCGTGCTGCTGATTTTCTTCTACAATCAATACCTTTTTAGGATGACGGCTTAAAGCATGTTCCAGCTTTTGGAAAATCTGCTGCATATGCTCCAATGCGACAGGTTTGTTGATAAAGTCAACAGCTCCTTTTAACAAACTTTCCTTTTTAACTTCCAGAGAAGACATAATATGTACAGGAATAGGTCTTGTTTTCGGATTTGCTTTCAATTCTTCCATTACCTGCCATCCATCTTTTACGGGTAGCTGTATATCCAGCAAGATCGCTAAGGGATTAAAGTGATTAGCCAGTTCTATACCAATATCACCTCTTACAGCAACGATCCCTTTATAATTTCTTTTGCGGGTAAAGGTTAACAATGCTTTAGCAAAAGAAGTATCATCTTCAATAATCAGGATAACCTTATCACCTTTGACAATAGTTGCACGGTCATCTTCAATTTCCTGCGGAATATGGTCTACTGTATAGCGTTCAGGTAATACTGTTCCTGTTGTTTCAACAACCTCAACGTCACTGTAATCGTAAATTGCATGAATTTCTTCTTCGAGTTCGGCTGCAATACCGTCTATAGGTAAAATCAGGGTGAACGTACTACCCGTATTTTCTGCACTTGTCAATTCAATTTCACCACCTAATAACTTAGCCAGTTCTCTGCTGATTGAAAGTCCAAGTCCTGTTCCACCAAATTTCCTCCTGGTAGATCCATCGGCCTGTTGAAAGGCTTCAAAAACTAGTCCTTGTTTAGCTGCAGGAATACCAATTCCCGTATCCGTTACCTTAAAGATCATTGCATTATTTGCCTGATCGCTATGAATATTCAAGATTACACTTCCCTTGGCCGTAAACTTAATCGCATTGGACAATAGATTCTTTAAAATCTGTTCCAGACGCATTTTATCGGTATGAAGCATTGGTAGTGCACTCTCCTGCTCGATCTTAAACTCCAGGTTCTTGTTTTTCGCTATCGGGTTAAATAAAGAACGCATATCTGAAGCCACTTCATTTAAGCTGATATCTGCCAGTTCCAATTTCATCTTCCCTGCTTCGATTTTAGAGAGATCCAGGATTTCGTCAATCAAACCTAGTAAGCCTTGCCCCGAACTCTGAATAACCTCAGCATATTCAATATATTCCGGATCCAGTTCTTCATTATCAGACATTAATTTAGACAACAGCAAAATTGAATTCAGCGGTGTCCTTAATTCATGAGACATATTTGCAAGGAACTCTGACTTATACTTTGTGCTTTGTTCCAGCTGCTCAGATTTTTGCTGAATCTCCACATTATGTTCATGGATCATCTGATTTTTCTCTTCCAGCAAAGTCGTCCTTTCTTCCAGTTCCTGGTTACTTTGTAAAAGCTCTTCCTGTTGTACCCGAAGTTCTTCTTCTGAAGTTTGTATTTTTTGAGTTTGTGCTTCTAATTCAGCATTCAGGCCTTCCAGTTCACTGTGCTGCGCTTGTAATTCTTCTGCCTGTGCCTGCGTTTCTTCCAGGAATTCTTGTAATTTTTTACGGTTTTGTGCCACATGAACAGCTACCCCAATATTAGTCGCGATGTTATTGAAAAAATCAAGCTGCAATTGGCTGAAAGTATTCAAAGAGCCAAATTCCATTACACCCACAATAATATTATCCCTGATTATAGGTACTGCAACAATATTTTTAGGTTTTGTATTTCCAGCTGCATAACTAATGGTCAGCTCTCCATCAGGAATATCATTCAGCAAAATCTGTTTACCAGATCTTAATACCTGACCAACCAGTCCTTCCCCGTCTTTCAGCGTTCTTTTCTGCCGATCTGCCAGCAAGGCATAACTTCCAGCCAAATGCAGCTCCCGGTCATTTTCTAAAAGATAAAATGCTGCTACTTGTGCACTGGTATGCTGAATAATATTATCTAAAATATCGTTAGCCAGCGTTTCTACGTTTTTCTCGCCAACCATTTTATCGTTCAGGTTTGCAATACCAGATTGCAACCATTCTTTGTCGGCCAGTAAAGAGAAAGAGTATTGTAAAGATTCTGCCATTGAGTTCAGAGAGACTGCCAATCTTCCTAAACCATCTTCCGAGGCTTCATCCAGTCTGATCTGATAATTTCCACTGGAAATCTGAGCAGCTATTCCCTGAATCGCCTGAATCCGGCGATCAACTTCTTTATTCGTTGCTTCCAGCTCTTCTTGTAATCTTATTCTTGCATCGAAATCTGTCGAAACTCTGCGGTAAAAGAAGATGGTAATTAAAATAGCCAGTATTGCTGCCAAAATGATTAAGATTGGCGTAAAATCAGCCAGTTTACTCTGACTTGCAGTACGCCTGGCCAGTAAACTCTGTTCTTCACCCTGCATAGTTTTAATTACATCCCTGGCTTTATCCATATAAGATTTGCCGGTAAGCAGGTCACCAATGCTTACAGCCCCACCCTTCCTTTTAATGGCTATAGTTTTATCAAGGATACCCAAACGGCCTTCAATAATTTCTCTTAATTTACCGATATTAGCCTGTTGTGCATCATTATCAGTAGTTTGACGCTGTAGAGTATCCAGTAAAAGAACCGCTCCAGCTTTAGCTCCGTTATAAGGTTCAAGAAAAACTTCATCTCCTGTGAGCAGAAATCCCCGTTGTCCGGTCTCCGCGTCTTTTAAAACGGATAAAACACTATCCGTATGCCTGATTACAGCATTGCTATGAGAAACCAGATCTGAATTTTTAATCAGGTTACTAATACTTATATAGGAAGCAAACGAACTGATAAAAAGCAATAATAAAGATAACCCCAGTCCAAAGCGCAGGTTTTTTTTTAATGTTTTTTTGATCATAAAAAGGGAATATTTTTAAGCTGTCTCTGTGGTTGAAATTAAAGGAATATTGAAGTAAAATTCAGATCCCTCTCCTAAAATACTATTTACACCTACTGTGCCGCCATGTCTACCGATAATTTCTGCAGAAATATATAAACCAATCCCTAAGCCCTGGAAATGGATAGATGTTTCCTCTACCCGGTAAAATTTATCAAAGACATTCTTTTGCTGTTCTGGCTCAATACCAATTCCGAAATCTCTCACCGCTACCGTAACCCTGTCATCTGCAACGGTCACATTAATATGAACTTCGGTTGTTCCCGGAGCATATTTAATGGCATTGGTCAGGAAATTCACCACGACCTGTTCAATCCGCATTTCATCCGCAAAGATTTCAGCAGGAACATGCCCCTTTTTTATAATGGTAAATTCAGGATTAGACTGGTGGATGACTTCCAGAATGTTATCCAGCAGCGTATTCAGATTGAAGTATTGTTTATTAAACTTCAGTTTGCCACTTTCAATTTTAGAAATATCAAGTAAATCAGCAATCAGGTCGCTCAGCTTATCCAATTGTAACTGCGCCTTTTTCAAGTGTTTTTTTACCGTTGGGATATCACCTTTATCTACACTTCTTTCCAATAATTGTACGTATCCCTTCACACTGGTCAAAGGTGTTTTTAACTCATGACTGGCAATACTGATAAATTCGTCTTTTTTTCTTTCTGCTCTTTTTCGGAATTCTATTTCTTCAAGCAGCGTTTTCTGAATTTCTATGAGTTTCCGGCTTTGCTCATAGATTCTATAAAAGGTTTTTACTTTTAAAAGCAGGATATTGATATCGACGGGTTTAGTGATATAGTCCAATCCGCCCGAAGAATAACCTTTCGTGATAAAGCTGAGTTCAGTATTTGCAGCTGATAAAAAGATAATGGCTGTTTCTTTGGCCTTACTGTATCCTGCAATAGCTTCTGCAACTTCAAAGCCATCCATTCCAGGCATCTGAACATCTAATATGATTAATACATAAGCCGTTTTAAGGACTTTTTTCAAAGCTTCTTCTCCCGAGGAAGCTGTATCTACTTCAAAATTGTGTCTTTCGAGAACTTTTTTTAACGAGATAAGATTCTCTGGTGTATCGTCTACAATTAGGATCATTATGATGAATAAATAATAATTTTAAAGCTGATTACTAGTAAAGGTATCTCCCTGGTTAATATCCCCGGTCTCAAATCCTTTTTTAAACCAGTACATTCTCTGAGCTGAAGTACCATGTGTAAAAGCATCAGGCACAACCTGTCCGCTGGATTGTTGTTGCAATTTATCGTCGCCGATTGCATTTGCAGCAGTCAATGCTTCCTCCAGATCTCCTGGATCTAATTCAAAATTCTTAAGTTTTTGTGCATGGTTAGCCCAAAGACCAGCAAAAAAGTCAGCTTGTAATTCCAGCTTTACAGAAAGTTTATTGTACTCCGTTTTTGATAAGGAACCACGTGCGCGTTCCACTTTCTCCGATATACCCAATAAATTCTGTACATGATGGCCCACTTCGTGTGCGACTACATAAGCCTGTGCGAAATCACCTGCAGCACCAAAGCGGTCCTTTAATTCCGTATAGAAACCAAGGTCAATATATACTTTATGATCTCCGGGACAATAAAAAGGCCCTACTGAAGCCCCTGCACGACCACAGGCAGATTCTGTGCTCCCAGTAAAAACCCTGAGCTTAGGATGCGCATAAGTTTTACCCATTTTACTAAACTCTTCGTCCCAAACCAGCTCCGTAGATTCCAGTACTCCACTCACAAATTTCAGCTCAGGATCAGTATTTGACCCTTGTTTAACTTCAACCTGCTGGGTTTCGCCCAAAGGCAGTTGAGAAACCAGGCCGGTAAGGTCAGTACCAAAAAACATTCCCACAAGTACGACAATCAGGCCAATACCACCGCCTAACAACGTTTTTCCTCCAGAGGAGCCTCTAGCGTCTTCTACATTATCACTACCCTTACCGAACCATTTCATATTTTTTAAGCGTTAATCAGTTATAACAAATATTAAGTTCAAATTGTTGTGCTGAATTTAAATAATTCCAGAACCTATTCAAAAGCTGTTAACGCTGCTATAATACGGCTCTTAGTATTTTCAGCGCCCAAAGTTACTGCAATATCAAAAACACCAGGACCAAATTTTCCACCAACCAGCATAATCCGGAAAGGCAACATTAATTCTCCTGGCTTCAAGCTATGCTCCGCAGCCAAAACTTTAAATTTATCTTCAAGTTCTAAAGCAGTTAATCCATCTTCAAGCATCAGAATATACGCCGTAAAGAAGGTTGCTTTTTCAGCTGTCCATTTACTTTGCACCGCAGGCAGATCATACGAAGCTGGTGCGTTAAAGAAATACTCACTTTGCGCAACAAAATCAGTTAACAAATTACACCTGTCTTTGATCAGTCCAATCACTTTCAAAGCAAAATTATCATCCGTCAAAATGATTTCTTTGGCAGCAAACTCCTGTTTAACTATGTCCAGCAAACCAGCAGCATCAGTCTGCTTGATCCATTCATGATTATACCATTTAGCTTTCTCAAAATCAAATTTAGCTCCTGCTTTACTGATTCTTTCTACAGAGAACTTTTCAATAAGTTCGGCCATAGTGAAAAGCTCCTGATCAGTTCCATCATTCCAGCCCAACATTGCCAGTAAGTTTACAAAAGCTTCAGGCATAAAGCCAAGCTCTTTGAAACCTTTGGTCGTATCTCCGGTTTTAGGATCTGTCCAGTTCTGAGCATACACAGGGAAACCTAAACGGTCACCATCACGTTTACTTAGTTTACCGTTTCCATCTGGTTTTAAGATGAGCGGTAAATGTGCCCAGTTAGGCATTTCATCTTCCCAGCCCAGGTATTTCCATAATAAAATGTGAACTGGTGCTGAAGGTAACCACTCTTCGCCCCTAAAAATATGACTGATTTCCATTGCTTTGTCATCTGCGACTACAGCAAGGTGATACGTAGGCATTCCATCAGCTTTTAAAAGCACTTTATCATCTACAAGATTGGTTTCAAACGTAACCAGTCCTCGGATCATATCTATAAAAGACACCTGTTCATCTGCCGGCATTTTAATGCGGACAACATGTGGCGTATTATTTTTCAAAAGGATATCAACCTCCTGCTCAGAAAGGGTTAATGAATTTCTCATACTCATTCTGGAAGACAGGCCGTATAGAAAATTAGGAATCTCTTTACGTTTAGCATCTAATTCTTCAGGAGTATCAAAAGCATAATAAGCAAATCCATCAGCAATCAGCTGATCAGCATACTGCTTGTAAGTGGGTTTACGTTCACTCTGACGGTAAGGAGCAAATTCACCACCAACCTGCGGACTTTCATCAGGATGAATGCCACACCAGGCCAGGCATGAAGCAATATATTCCTCTGCTCCTGCTACAAAACGGGTCTGATCTGTATCCTCAACACGCAATACAAATGTACCCTTGTGTTTTTTGGCGAATAAATAATTAAATAAAGCCGTGCGTACACCGCCTAAATGAAGGCCCCCTGTCGGACTGGGCGCAAATCTTACTCTAACTTTCTTTTCCATATTATGAATCACAAAGATATATTTTTTAAGCGCTTACCGTTCTATTGATGTCTTTTTGAATGCTATTTTGTAATTTGCCTGAATATTCTATGAATCCCTACGAAAAAAAACGCCGCTGGAAGTTCTTCCTCCTTATTTTTGCGATTGTAATCGGAGCCGCATCAGTGTTCTACAGCGACTTTTTCGTTAAAAAGATGGAGCGCGAAGAACAAGTTCAGTTTCAACTCTATGTCAAAGTAACTGAACAGTCTTTAGTCATGTATGACGATGACCGCTTTACTGATCTGATTGAAACGATTACCAAAAACACGAAGCTCCCGGTAATTATGACCGATGGGGATGGCCTGATCAATTCTTACCAGGGCCTGGACTCTGCAAAGACAAATTATGGCGTAGAAAAACAGTACAAGAAAACGTACGACCCCGCCTACTTTGAAAGAGAGCTCAGGCAAATGAAATTGCAACATCCAGGGACGCCAATTATTGGTCTGGATGGTAAAATATGGCATATTTATCATAAAGACTCTTTTATTTTAACGCAACTGCGCTATTTCCCTTTTATCCAGCTCGGCGTAATCGGCCTGTTCTTGCTGACTGCTTATGTGGCTTTCAGTTCTGCCAGACGTTCTGAGCAAGATCAGGTATGGGTGGGGATGGCAAAGGAAACAGCGCATCAGCTGGGAACTCCTATTTCTTCATTAATGGCCTGGATAGAGCTCATGAAATCCCGCTTTAATGCCGAAGATGACCCATTGATTGCTGAAATGGAGAATGACCTCAAAAGACTGGAAGTGATTACAGACCGTTTTTCCAAGATTGGCTCGAAACCTGTTCTGGAAGATCATGTTGTTTATTCTGTGATTAGTAATTTCATCCAGTATTTCCAGTTAAGGACTTCTGATAAAGTAATTTTCACCATTACCGGCGACGATCAGGTACGTGCTATGCTCAACATCCCCCTGTTTGACTGGGTGACGGAAAATCTGCTTAAAAATGCAGCCAATGCCATTGAGAATGAAGGGCACATTACGGTCAACATTATTGAACATCTGGCCAAAGAAGAAGTATTCATAGACATTTCAGATACAGGAAAAGGTATTCCGAGATCTAAATTTGATGCCGTTTTCCAACCTGGTTATACCACAAGGAAAAGAGGCTGGGGATTGGGACTATCCTTAACCAAAAGAATTGTAGAAAATTATCATAGTGGTCAGATCTTCGTCAAAGACTCTGAATTAGGCAAAGGAACCACATTTCGCATTATCCTAAAAAGCAGTATTAAATATGAACCGACCTCAACCAAACGAATACCCGGCATGGGCATTGACTTACATTGAAAAAGTTAATAGCGATATTATTGAACTCTTAGAACGTCAGGCTGATGAGTTTCCAGATTTCTTAAACACATTGACCGCTAAGGCTGATTATGCTTATGCAGCAGGTAAATGGACGCTGAAAGAGATGGCCGGACATATTATCGATACCGAAAGAATCTTAGTATACCGCTTAACCTGTTTTTCCCGCCTGGAGCAAACTGCTTTACCGGGTTTTGAGGAAGATGATTATGTTGCGCATGCACACTTTTCTGACCGCGACCTGAGCAGCTTTGCAGAAGAATTCAGTTTGCTGAGAAAAGCGAACTTGTATCTGTTCAAATCATTAAACGAACAGGAGCTGAAACGCAGTGGAACAGCTTCCGAAAGACAAATCTCTGTTCGCGCTTTACTTTATGTGATCGCCGGACATTTAATGCACCATACACAAATCATTAACGAAAGATATTTATGATCTGGTTTACCGAATTTACTCCTCATCAGCTTAATGAAAGGCCTAAGAACCATTTAGGAGGACTTTTAGACATCCAATTTACAGCAATTGGTGAGAATTCGGTAACTGCAACTATGCCTGTAGATGAACGTACGCATCAGCCTGCAGGAATATTGCATGGCGGGGCTTCCGTAGTACTTGCAGAGACTCTGGGCAGTATTGCTTCTTTCATGTGTATAGATCCTGAATTGTATCAGGCGGTAGGGCTTGAGATCAACGCCAATCATTTACGTCCCGTTAAAAGTGGAAAAGTTACCGGAATTTGTACTGTGATCCATAAGGGGGCGAAAACCCATATCTGGGATATCAGGATTTATGATGACAGGGGAAAAATGAATTGTATCAGCCGTTTGACAGTTGCTATTATTCCTAAAACTAGATAATTAACAGTTTTGCAAAATACCCTGAATTCCATAAAAAGCATTTATCCGTTAAAGGAAGTGCATTTGAACCTGTTGCTGAAAGAATTGAAGGAAGTAGGACTGCCCAAAGGCCACCTGATTATCAGGGCCGGAAAGGTAGAACGCGCTTTATATTTCATAGAGAACGGAGTGGCACGTGCTTATGTGGATGGCAAAGACAACCGGATTACGTTCTGGTTTGGCATGGAGGGTGATATTATTCTTTCCTACCATAGCTATATTAACAATACACCTGGTTATGAAAGTATAGAGCTGCTGGAAAACTGCCGGCTCTACGAATTGAAGACTGAAGCTTTGGAAGCTTTATATAATACACATACGGAACTGGCCAACTGGGGCAGAAAACTGGCAGAGCTTATCTTGATTAAAACCGAGGAAAGTTATATTGGCCGCTTGTTTAAGCCTGCTAAAGAACGCTATATTGATCTATTGCAAACAGATCCGCTCCTGATTCAGCGAATTCCCTTAGGTCATATTGCTTCTTATCTTGGGGTCACACAAGTTACCCTGAGCAGAATCAGAGCAGAGATCAAATAGGTTCATTTTTTAACATTTGTAAAAAGCCACGCCAGCTGCTGGTCGTACTTTTGTATCAAATTATTAAATTATGAACTGGATCATTTTGATTATTGCAGGTTTATTCGAGGTTGGATTTACGACCAGCCTTAAGCTTTCCAATAACTTCTCTAACCTTAAATGGAGTATAGCATTTTTTGCTTGTATCACTTTAAGTTTTTTCTTTTTAAATAAAGCCACTCAAACCTTGCCAATGGGTACTGCTTATGCCGTATGGACGGGTATCGGAGCTGTCGGAACAGTTATCGTGGGTATTTTATACTTTGATGAACCAGCAAACTTCTGGAGAATCTTTTTTATTGCCACTTTAATCGGCTCTATCCTTGGCCTGAAATTCTTTGCAGGAAGTGCGCATTAAATAAAAAAGAGGAAAGCCCGCTGGACTTTCCTCTTTTTTATATCCTCAGTTGAGGAAAATAAATATTTATTTAATCGTTACTGGTACTTCAACTGAAGTCTTGTCCCATCCGATAATCAAATTCGCTCCTGATGCATTTGGTGTAAAAGTAATCGCTAAAGCTTCAACAACAGTGGTTAAAGGCTTAACTGGTACCGTTACTCTAACTACATCTTTCGTTTCATCATAAGTATATGCACCCCAGCGATCAGTTTGTTTATTGATAATTACTACCCATTTGTCTTTTTCAGGAATAGCAAATAAACTATAAGCGCCTGCAGGGATTTGTTTTCCACCAATCACTACGGGTTTGAAAAATCTGATTTCTGTACTTTCGTTAGCACCTAATCTCCATACTTTTCCAAAAGCCTCCTGTTTACCAAAGATTTCACGGCCTTTCACAGCGGGTCTTGAATAAATAACTTTGATCAACGGAGCAGCATCTTCTCCTTTTTTAACCTTAGTTGTATTTAAAGGGAAGTAAGCAATATCTGCCGGGCTGGTATCTAACCCCGGGAACTTAACTTCTTGCGCATTTACTGTAAAAGCAAATAATGCCATTACAATTAACAGATTGAGCTTCTTCATTTTTTAAATTTAGTTGATAAACTTGTAAACTGGCTTGAGAGGTGTTTGTGAACTAGTATTTACGTCCTTTTACAATTGATCCAAGGAAAACTGCTCCCATAATCAATCCTAATACGCCACCAAATAGTGACCAAAGGAAACTACCTGAAATTACTGCTGCAGTAGCAATACCACATACCAGGCCTAAAACTGAATAAACCCAATCAAAACTTTTGTTATTTTCTTCTTTAATCATCATTAAAATATTGATGACCCAAAGGTATTGATTTATTTCAAATAAGAAAGAATTCAGCGCTTTATCAAAAAAGAAGGACCGTTTATATTGTCAGCAATATGTAAATTATGATTAGGATCACTATTCTTATACTAATTCAATCAATCGATTGATTAATTTTGTCCCATCAAATCAGAAATGGAAAAGCCAGACAAAAGAACAAGTATATTAATAGCTGCTCAAAAATTGTTTTCTGAGTTGGGATATGAAGGAACTTCGACCCGCCAGATTGCAAAAGAATCAGGGGCAAATATGTCCATGATCAATTATTACTTCGGCTCGAAAGAAGGTGTCTTTATTGAAGTAATCAATGACAGAATTAAAGGGTTCAAAGCCCAGTTATTGAGTATTGACGAAGATACCATCCTCCCGCTGCAGAAACTAATGAAAGTAATTGAAGGATATGCCCATAGAATCCTTTCAGATATCCCCTTTCATAAAATGATGTACAGAGAAATCTCCTTAGCACAACGTCCCGAAATGTGCCTTAAATTAAGAGACGCGATGACAGGAAATATGCAGGTCATTGAAAACATCATTAACAATGGGGTGGCTGACGGATCATTCAGACAAGTAGATACCCGGATGCTCATGGCATCAATTATGGGTACCATCACCAGTGTAGCCACTATGCCAAATAAAATCACACAGGGTTCCACACTGGACATTAACATCCCAAAAGACAAAGAAATTTTAACCGACCGCTTAATCGCACATCTGCAAGATTTGGTCACCACCTATTTAACACCCCAGAAATGATACACCAAACCATTAAAATGAGTTGCTTCGCTCTCCTGCTGCCAGGCATGCTCTATGCACAGAACGTGAAAAAACTGACGCTGCAGGAGGCGATTCAGTTAGGGATAGAAAACAGCAAGAACCTAAAGCTTTCTCAGAATAAAATTGAAGAAGCAATGGCAAAACTGGAAGTCACGAAAGACAATGCTCTTCCTACAGCCAAAGCAAGTGTCATGTACAATCATGCAGAAATCCCTGCCAATCAATTGGTTTTAGACGGTGGCAGCCCGATATTCCTTCCTAAACGCGCTGATGCATTTATCGGTACAGCCTCAGTACAACAACTGGTTTATGGCGGTGGTAAGATGAGATATGCGAGAGAGAGTACTAAATTACTGGCTGATGTTGCCCGCCTGGATGCAGATAAAAACCAGGAAGAAGTAACCTATGCAGTGATCGATACTTATTACTCCTTATATAAGGTAGCTCAAAGCAAAAAAGTTGTGGCACAAAATTTAGCCTCTGTTGCAAGTCAGCTGAAACAATCACAACGCTTTTTTGAGCAAGGGATTGTGACTAAAAACGATGTATTGAGATTCCAGCTGCAACAGGCAAATATTACTTTGACCGATCTGGACATTGAAAGCAACCGTAAGATCATCAATTACAACCTGGACATCCTTTTAGGCTTACCAGAAGATACCCAGATTGATATCACAGACCCTTCAACCGGTCAGAAAGACGCTGCTCCACTAAACGCTTATATCGATCAGGCATTAGCTTACCGTCAGGAATTAAGACAACTGGACTTACAAAATAAAGTTGCAGAGATTGATATCAAATCAGTCAAAGCAAATGCAACTCCAACTTTTGGTATCGGCGCGGATGTTTACTACATCAATCCTAACGGAAGTCTGTTACCAAAATCAAATAATTATATCATGCCAATGACCGCTAGTGCTACCCTTTCGTGGAACATCGGTACACTTTGGACTAATAAGCATAAGGTAACAGAAGCAAGAGTTCAGCAGAAAAGCATCGGTATTCAGAAAGATATTCAATCTGATAACGTAAAAACGGAAATCAACAGAAACTACCAGACTTATCAGGTGGCTAAAAACAAAATCAAAGTACTGGAAACCTCGATCGATCAGGCAACTGAAAATGACAGGTTACTGGAATCGAAATATAAAAATAATGTAGCCTCTGCAATAGACAGAATTGATGCTGAAACCCTTTTATACCAGGCAAAGATCAATTTAGAGCTTGCAAAAGCTGATGCAGGCCTGGCCTACTATACTTTATTAAAATCAACAGGAAAAATTTCTCAATAATATTATAATCCATCTAGTAATGACTACAGAATCAACAACAGAAGCGACAATTGAACCGAAAAAGAAAAGTAAAGTTGTCCCTATAATATTAGCTGTGCTAATCGTTATAGGCGCCGTATTTGGCGTGAAAGAATATATGTACTACAGTAAACACGTAGATACTGATGATGCCCAGATTGATGGCGATATCAGCCCGGTAGTTGCACGTGTTGGTGGGTATGTAAACGAGATCAAATTTGAAGAAAACACTAAAGTTACTGAAGGCCAGGTATTGGTATCCTTAGACGACAGAGACTACAAAGTGAAACTGGAACAAGCAATGGCCGGTCAGAAAGGTGCTGATGCTGGTGTTGGTGTTTCACAAGCTGAAATTATCGCTACTTCAGCAAATACAGGAACTGCTAAAGCTAATATCGAATCTGCTAAAGTAAAATTATGGCAGGCACAAAAAGATTTTGACCGTTATGCGAACCTGATTAAAGACGGATCAATTACTCAACAGCAATTTGACCAGGCTAAAGCAACAAGAGACGTTGCACAGGCTACTTATAACGCTGCAAAAGATCAATATACAGTTGCCCTTAAACAAATCGGTACTACAAAATCTCAGCTTGCAGTAAGCAGTAATGGGGTATCTCAACGTCAATCGGACGTTGACTTTGCTAAATTACAGTTGTCTTATACAGAGATTAAAGCGCCTGCAACAGGGATTGTTTCTAAGAAAAGTATTCAAAAAGGTCAGTTAATTCAGGCAGGACAGTCTTTATTCTCTATCGTGAATGAAAACAGCCTGTATGTAACTGCCAACTTTAAAGAGACACAATTGGAAGAAATCCGTGCTGGTTTGAAAGTGGAAGTTGAAGTTGATGCTTTCCCTGATCAGAAAATACCAGGCGAAGTTTATAACTTCTCTCCTGTAACAGGGGCTAAAGGTTCATTGCTTCCTCCAGACAATGCAACAGGTAACTTTGTAAAAGTTGTTCAGCGCGTACCTGTTAAAATTAAACTTAAGGCCTCAAAAGAAATGCTGGAAAAATTACGTCCAGGTATGAGTGTTAAAGTTTCTGTAACTACAAAAGACTAAAAAAATGGCCGAGTATGGTTTTAAAAAATGGATAATCACGTTTACAGTGATCACAGCTTCGCTATTGGAGCTGATTGATACCACTATTGTAAACGTGGCTTTACCACAAATTCAGGGTAACCTGGGCGCGACTCTTGAGGATGTCGCCTGGTTATCAACCGGATATGCCGTTGCGAATGTAATTGTCCTGCCCATGTCGGGTTGGCTGGGCAGTCGTTTCGGGCGTAAAAATTATTTTCTGACTTCCATCATTGTCTTTACGATAGCATCATTTTTATGCGGTAATGCAACCACACTGGAAGAACTTATTTTATTCCGTATCCTTCAGGGGATTGCCGGAGGAGGATTGATCTCTACTGCACAGTCTATTCTGATTGAAACGTGGCCGCGTGAAGATATAGGTATAGCCACCGCACTCTTTGGATTAGGTGCCGTAGTAGGCCCGACTGTGGGCCCGACTATCGGGGGTTATATTCTGGACATCAGTTCATGGCCGTGGATCTTTTACGTGAATATTCCCGTCGGAATTCTCGCCGCGTACTGTACAATAACCTATATAAAGGCCACTCCGAAGGATGGAAAGGGACTACCTGTCGATTGGTGGGGTATCGCATTACTGGCAATTGCAGTAGGTAGTTTACAAACTGTACTGGAAAAAGGAGAAAGTGAAGACTGGTTCGCAACACCTTATATTATTGCGTTATCGGTAGCATCAGCAATTGGTTTATTGCTGTTTATCTGGAGGGAGATGTCTACCGACCATCCTATTGTAAACTTCAAGATTATGCGTCACCGAAGTTTCTCTATTGGTATGGTGACCTCATTTATTTTGGGTTTCGGGTTATACGGATCTGTATTCGTGTTCCCTGTTTTCTGTCAAAATCTATTAGGTTTCTCCGCATTACAAACCGGAGAATTGTTATTCCCAGGCGGAATTTGTACTATCATGATGATGCCCTTTATTGGTATATTCCTTAAAAAAGGAATCCCTGCTCAGTTTATGGCTACAATCGGGATGTTCTTGTTCTTTGTTTTCTGTAATATGCTAAGCAAATCAACGCTTTCTTCGGGAACGAATGACTTCTTCCTCCCACTGGTCATCAGAGGTATTGGAATGGCACTATTGTTTGTTCCGTTAACGACTCTGGCTATTCAGGATCTTAAAGGTGCAGAAATTGGTCAGGGTTCGGGATTGAACAACATGATGAGACAACTGGGCGGATCATTTGGGATCGCAGCTTTAACAACTTTGATCCACACCCGCCAGGGATTCCACAGAAGCACACTGCTGGCTAATGTTAACGAGTATAATCCTGCATTTACAGACAGAATGAATGCTTTTATTCATAATTTTATGTCTAAAGGCTACAGTATGCTGGATGCTAAAGTAATGGCCATCAAAGCAATTGATGGTACAGTAACCAAACAATCATTATTACTGACTTACAGTGATGCTTACTGGTTAGTAGGACTGGTTCTATTGTGTTCTATACCACTGCTTTATTTACAGAAATTTAAGAAAAACGTAGATATCCCTGTTGACGTTCACTAAAATAAAAACAGGCTGTCCGGAAAAGACAGCCTGTTTCATTTTACAAAAAAATACAATGTCGCTACACACAACGAATGCTTATACTTTTAAAAGAGTTAAAAAACCTTAATGAAAGCAATTTATAGTATTTGTCATTAAAAAGCAAACAAAATTTATTAACATTATTCTATAGATCTTCCCGTCATTATTTTGTAGCTTAAGCTCCCAAAAAGAACCCTTTTGTTATGACGCAGAAACTAAGAGTTACAGGGCCAAGAGAATCCATTTTTAACAACGAAGTTGTCTCCAGATTCGAACTTTACAACAGCCTGTTTCTAACCCTCCCATTTTATAAAATCAAGGATACTGGCACATTACTGCCCCTTTTTATTAAACACTGTGAAGATGGTGTCAAGAATCTCAAGACTCCTGCAGAAATCATTAAGAGCTTTTTTGAGCGATATACCCAAACAACAGACCCTAAGGATATTATAGATTTACTGTTCCGTTTTATTCAATATATCGAACGTCAGGTTGTATTATTTGATGCTGTTGAGGATGCTTCCTTTACAAAATTAAATACAACCGAAGACCACAGTTCCCTCCGGTCTATGTTGAAAAAAAGTGAATTCAACGCAGAGCTTCATGAAAAAATAGCCAAACTGATCGAAGATTTCTCGTTGCGCCTTGTACTTACCGCGCATCCGACACAATTCTATCCCGGCAGTGTACTTTCTATTATCAACGACCTGACTACAGCAATTAAGATCAATGACATTGTCACTATTAACCAATTACTGCAGCAACTAGGTAAAACTCCGTTTTTCAACAAGAAATCTCCAACACCGGTTGACGAAGCCTTAAGCTTAACCTGGTATCTGGAAAACGTTTTTTACTTTGCCGCAGCCAATATACAGTCAGAAATAGACAGTAGCCTGGAGGAATTTAATATCCCTTCAAAAAAAGCAATAGAACTTGGTTTCTGGCCAGGTGGAGACCGTGATGGTAACCCGAATGTGCACGCACAGGATACCATACAGGTTTCAAAGATGCTGCGTCAGATTTTATTCCGCTGTTATTACAGAGACTTCAGAAAACTGAAACGAAGAATTACTTTCAGAGGAGTGGAAGAAACAGTTTATAAAGTGCAGGATGTGCTTTATAAAAACGCTTTTGATACGAATATTGAGCCTGCAAATATTTCAGAATTCCTGATTGAAAACCTGAATCAGATTAAAGATACGCTGATTGAATTCCATGACGGTTTATTTGCGGACCTTGTAGACGACCTATTGCGCAAAGTTGAGCTTTTCGGCAGCCATTTTGCCTCTCTGGACATCAGACAGGATAGTAGAGTGCTTCGTAATGTTCATGCTTATTGCAGACAATTCAAACCTATTATCTCCCTTTTCCCTGAAAACTTCGATGAACTGGGAGAAGAAGAAAAAATACAGTTGCTTTCTTTCAAAACTGCAAAAGTAAATTATTCCGGTGATGCCGATTCGCTGACTACTGATACCTTGCAAACCATTGCCGGGATCAGACAGATTCAGCAGCAAAATGGAGAACTTGCCTGTCACCGTTATATTATCAGCAATTGCCAGCAGGCCAGCGATATCCTTCAACTCATGGAATTGTTTCTATGGAACGGTTGGGATGAAAAAGAACTGACCATAGATTTTGTACCGCTGTTTGAAACAGTAAGTGACCTGGAAGGTGCTTCACAGATTATGGAACGCTTATATACACATCCATTTTATAGAAAACACCTGGAAAGCAGAGGGAACAAACAAGATATTATGCTTGGCTTCTCAGACAGCACAAAGGATGGTGGTTATCTGATGGCTAACTGGTCTATTTTTAATGCCAAGGTAGCCCTGACTGCAACTTCGGTAGCGCATAACATACAATTGGCGTTTTTCGACGGTCGTGGTGGCCCTCCATCAAGAGGTGGAGGTAAAACTCACCGCTTTTACGCTTCCATGGGAAAAGAGATTGCCAATAAAAATATACAATTGACTATCCAGGGACAAACGATCAGTTCACAATACGGTTCTATTGATAGTGCAGAGTTTAATATTGAACAATTAATCAATGCAGGGATCTCATCCGGCCTGAAAGAAAAACACAATATTCTACTGGATTCACCACATAAGGATATTTTAGATGTGATGGCGAAGGATAGTTTTGATGCATTTGTAGCTTTACGTAAACATCCATTATTTTTAAATTACCTGGAGCGCTTCTCTCCGCTGAGTTTATTGTCTAAAATTACAATCAGCAGCAGACCAGTCAAAAGAAGTTCAGGTGAAAAACTGCGTTTAGAAGACCTTAGGGCAATCAGTTTTGTAACTGCCTGGGGACAACTGAAACAGAATATCCCAGGGTTTTATGGAATTGGTACTGCTTTAAAAAATCAGGAAGCCTCAGGAAATTGGGATAAGATCCGCAAAACCTACCAGGAATCTGGTTATTTTAAGACGATTATAGACAACGGAATGATGTCTATGAGCAAAACAGACTTTTCCATCACTGCACATTTTGCCAAAGATCCTGAATTCGGTGATTTCTGGAAAATGCTCCGTGATGAGTATGAACGCTCTAAAGAAATGCTTTTAAAATTAGCAGGGCACACTACCCTGATGGAAAACTATCCGGTAGAGAAAAGATCAATCGCAGTCAGAGAGAAGATTGTTCTTCCTTTAGTATTGATTCAGCATTTTGCTTTAGAGAACTTACAGCATCAGCTGGATGATGAACAACTTCAATCTTATGAAAAACTGGCCATCAGAACCGTTTACGGAATTGTAAATGCAGGTAGAAACTCTGCCTAAATAACAGTTATAATTAAAAGGAAGCGTTCCATATTTGGGACGCTTCCTTTTTTTATGACCATTAAACTTTTACAGGATTTACGTTAATTCTCAGGTTTTTGCCCTTCAACCTCCTGCTGTTCTTCAACCGCTATGACCGGAGGAATCAGTTCATAAATAATCGGCGTAACAATCCGCGATAATAAAGTCGAACTAATCAATCCACCTATTAATACAATGGCTAAAGGTGCGATCAACGGATTAGTTGAAATTGCAATAGGTATCAGACCACCAATTGCGGTCAGTGAAGTCAATACGATAGGTAAAAACCTGACTTCACCAGCTTCCCGGATCGCTTCTTGTAAACCTTTCCCTTGCTTTCTGAGCTGATTGGTAAAATCTACCAGCAGAATCGTGTTTTTCACCTCTATCCCTGCCAGCGCAATCAAACCTATAATAGCTACGAAAGAAAGTGAATTTCCTGTTATCCATAAGGCTACCGCAGCTCCTACCACCCCCAAAGGAATAACAGACAAAACAATCAGCGTACTTTTAAATGTTTTGAATAAAAGGATCAACACCGCTATAAATAAGAATACGGTAACCAGAATGATGTTTAAAAACCCACCAAACGAGTTGTTCCTGGACTCGACTTCACCACCCATTTCATAACTATAGCCAGCTGGCAAATGAACCTTATCCATTTTAAGGATAACGTCATCAATAACCCGGTTAACCAAAAAACCATCCCTGACATTGGCCTGTACAGAAACGACCCGCTTCTTTTCCTGGTGATTAATCACTGCCTGTGAGGCTTCCAGCTTCAAATCTGCCACTTGGTTCATCGGTAAAGCATTCCCTTTTGCATTGTCAACATATAAATTCCGGAAAGCGTCCATGCCTGGCCTTCCTTCTTTGATACGCGTCAGCAGTACACCGTAGCCGTTTTTGTTATCATTGTTATAAAAGGTTCCCATATTTAACCCAGTGACTGCCAATCTTGCCGTTTGATCAATATTTAGAGTAGAAACCCCTGATATTTGTGCTTTTTCCTTATTCACAATTACACGGATATCACTTTTGAGTAAGCTCACTGGATTTCTCACATACATCGTACCCGGCGATTCCTTCAATAGTTTTTCTACTTTGATAGAAAGTAAGCGCAGCGTATCCAGATTATCTCCGAAAAGACGAATCTCAACCGGCGCAATTACAGGCGGCCCCTGCTCAAAATTCTTAACTTCGACCTTTGCACCCGGATAATGTGCCCAACGCTTCTGTAGCTTCTGGATGAGCTTTAATTTTGCATCAGGAGATGTATCCTCATCCAGTTGGACAAACAACTGCGCAAAGTCGCTGCGGTCATTTTCCGGTATAATATTATAATAGATCCTTGGATTCCCCTTCCCTACATTAGAAGAGTAATATTTTACTTCAGACTCTTTCTTCAATTCCTTTTCAATAGCCTTGGCGACCCCATCAGTATAAGACAAATTAGATTGATTTGGCGTAGTGATATTCACCAGGAATTGTGGCTTTTCTGACGCAGGGAACAAACTAAATCCAATTACTTTGAAAAGAAATACAGAAGTTGCGAAAAGTACAAACGCGATCGAAATAGTTAACAATGGTCTTTGCAACGCTTTATCCAATAAACGAGCATAACTGCCATGAATCAACCTTTTCAGTCCACGCATTAACATATTTCCTTCTGGATTCCCAACGTGAGTTTTCAATAACCTGCTGGATAAGAAAGGGATAATTGTTAAAGAAACCAACATTGATGCCAGTACCGAAAAAATAACTGCCAGTGGTAACGACCTGATAAAATCGCCAGAACCTTCTGGCAGAAATACCAGCGGCATAAAAGCAATAATCAGCGTAATGGTACAACCTACTACTGCCATTCCAATCTGTTTAGTTGCTTTCAAGGTAGCATCCAAACGGCTATGCCCTTCCAGCATCCACCTTTCGATATTCTCTACAACAACAATACTATCATCGACCAGCAGCCCCAATGCAACCACTAAACCGACTATACTCAGTTGATTCAGGTTGAAACCAAACAACTGTAATAAAACAATTCCGATAGCCAGCGAAAGCGGTATTGAAATCATCACAATAATTGCCGGACGCATCCCCAATGGCAGTAAAGTAACTGCAACCAGTAAAATCGCAATTATAAAGTCATGTCCCAAACCTGTCAATCTTCTATTTACATTATCTGCCTGGTCAAAATTCTGTACTAAATCAATATTAGCAGGCAATGTCTTTTTAAAATTTGCCAGTACCGGCTGATAGGTCTGTTGTGTTTTACTAATATTCTCACCCTCTTTCTGAGCCGCAGTTATAAATAAACTCCGGTGCCCGTTTAAGCGCGTAATGTGCTTATCTTCTTCATATCCATAATAAACACGGGCAATATTCTTTAAGACTATATTTTTCCCTCCCGCGGCATAAACAATCGTATGCTGAACGGCATCTAGGGTTCTGTATTCGTTAGTTACAATGTTAAAAGTCTGGTGAGCAGCATCAATACTTCCGCCCGGGATACTTGCCATTTCACTCTGAAGGCTATTTTTTACAGCACTAACCGGAAGGTTCATCTGTGCCATTTTTTCCAGATCAAGCTCTATCCGAACCTGCTGTCTTGGCAAGCCAAAAATAGATACTTTCTTCAATGCAGCTACTTTTTCCAGTTCATCCTGAAGCTTTTCCGCATAATATTGCATCCTGCTGCGCGGCGCATTCTCTGAAACCAGTGCAACCTGCAATACATTCACATCTGAAGGTTGCTGTTTCTGTACTTCTATGCTATAAATATCAGCCGGCAATTCACTTCTTCTGCTGTTAACCTCTCTTACAATTTCCTGATATTTGCCTTCAACACTGCTGCTATATTTATATTCTACCCTTAAAACAGCTACTCCATTAGAGATACTCGTCCTGATCCTTTTGATATCATCCAATCCCGAAATCGTCTTTTCCAAAGGGGTAACCACCCGGTCTTCGATATCCCTTGGGCTGGTTCCCGGATAAACAATTATTACAGAAAAAGCTGGTGCATGCATCTCCGGATCCTCCGATCTGGGCATACTGAACATGGTGGAAATCCCCAATACAATGATCATCAGGAAAATTACCAGTGTAAACTGGCTGTTTTTTACAGCGTAATCTGATATTTTCATTTCGCTGTTTTTAATGGTGAATGAATACTGATCTTGCTGTTATCTGTCAAATACGCTGATCCGGAAATAATTAATGCCCCAGCATTCTCCAACCCCTCACTGATAGTTACCGTGTTTTTTTCAATTCCCGCAACCGTCACTTTTACTCTATGTGCAGTTTTGTTATCATTGGTAACAAATACATAACCGCTGCTTCCGTCACCATCTAACAATGCCTCGTATGGTATTTGCCAGTTTCCTTTATGCTCCACGTGTTTTGAAGGACTTAGCGTTGCTTTTCCAAACATGCCGGCAGCAATAGCTTTTGGCGTCTGTCCCGTTAACTTAATATAAGCTGTAAACGTTCCGGTAGCTGCATCGACCCCTTCAGACTTACGGCTCACTACTCCGTCCAGAACCTGTCCCGGCATAGCAGTGGTCTCTATTTTCGCCGGATCATTTAATTTTAAAATCGCCCATTCCCTGTCGCTGATCCCTACTTTTAACTCCCATTTCCCGGATTGTGCCCCGTTGGTTTGTAATACAGCAGTACCAGAAGAAATCTGCTGGCCTACATCAGCCATCTTTTTTAAAATAAAGCCATTTTCTGGCGCATGTATCTCTGAATATTTCCTGTTAAAATCAACCTGATTGAGTTGCTGCTGAGAAACCAGCAGCGCAGTTTTACTATTTTGCAATTGCTCTAAAGTAGCTACGCTATCAGTATACAAGTTTTTTGTCCGCTGATAATCACGTTTGGCCTTTTCATAGCCCAGTTGAGCTTGCTGCACTTGTGCATTGATCTCTGTGAGGTTCAAAGTTGCGAGCAATTGCCCTTTTTTAACCGCATCCCCCTCTTTAACCAGCAGGCTGTTTATAATTCCGCCCGTCTTAAAGGAGAGCATAACTTCATTGTTCGTTGTAAATTGTCCGGATACCGGGATTGCAGCATTACTGCTTTCCAGGTTAAGTTTCATAACCTGAACCGGGATCGTATCGTTTCCCATTGCCGTGCTGGCAACTGGCGTTGAGGTATTGCAAGCGTAAAATATCGGTACTCCCAGCAATAGCGCAGCATAATGAATAGCTTTCATTTTGTTTATATTTTAATATTAATTATTCAATGGATAAGTTGCCTGGTCACGCTCCAGTTCGGCAAGCGTGATTTGTAAGTCGGCCTGTGTATCGGCCATTCTCAGTTTTGCACTGGTTAGCTGATCCTGTGCGTCGATCAGTTCAAGGTATAATAACTGCCCCGCACGGTATGCTTTGAGCTGATCTCTGTAATATTTTCCAGCGAAAGACAAACCCGCAACTGCACTCGTACACGCGGCTTTTGCTGCCCTGTAATTGTTATGAGCCTGGGCAAGCTGCAATTTAAACGACTGTTCCGTTTCATCAATTTTCGCTGTATTTGCCTTAATATTTGACTGTGCTTGTGCCGCACGGAATTTATTTTTACCTCCTGTAAAGAGGTCCCATTGCAAATTGACACCCCATAGATAATATCTTGTTTTATCGTTGACTTTAAAATCCATTCCCTGCGATCCAAGATCTACAAACGTGCTCAGCTTAGGGATCAAGTTGGACCGCTGTAATTTATAATCCAGATTGTTGACCTCCTTCAAGCTACTTAATTGCTTTAATTCTTCCCGTCCGCTAATACCTGTTGTGGTATCCGGCCCAACTAACACATTGGCAATGCCAACACTGTCTATCAGAATTGCCTCTTTTAAAGGCCGGTTTAATAAGAAATTAAAATAAGCACTGGCATTGTCTACGTTACGCTGCGCATTGATTAACGCAGCATTGGTTTTTTCCTGCTCAGTCTGTGCTCTTAATAAAGCAGTCCCATTTCTAACCCCATTTTTCAGTAAACTCGTATTTACACGGATGTTTTCATCGATAAGCAATAACGCACTTCGGTAAGCTTCTACTCCTTGTAAGGCTTGAAAATAGTGGTAATAAGCAGTTTTAATGTCTTTGACCAGCGCTCTTTTGTAAACATTCACCGCAGCTTGCTGGCTGCTGATCAATTGTTGTTTAATCAGTTTATTATAACGGATTTCAGCATTGATCAGCGGAAGTGATGTTCTGAGCTTAACATCATAAAAATTATCCGGGTTCAATAAAAACGATTGATTCGCTATCTGCGGATATTTAGACGAAGAAGTCAATTGATTAAGCGCACTGTAAATAGGATTGACCAGATCGCCAACCGGTACATCTATCGTCCTGCCGCCCGCGGATTTGGTGTAGCTTCCTAACATACTCACCGTAGGCAAGTACATTGCTTTCGCTTCTTTCAAAGCAAACAAAGATTTTTCCAAGTCGAAGTTTTGTTGCTTCAGACCCTGGTTCTGTCCAAAAGCTAACGAAATATAGTCATCCAGCTGCCGGCTCTGTTGCTGCGCTATGGCTGGTTTTCCTAAAATAAGCAGCCATCCAGTGAGCAGAACAGACGCTTTAATAAATGATGTATACATAATAAACAGTGTTTAGTAATGGGTCAAAAAAAAGGCCTAAGCCCTTATGGAAAATAAATATTCTTCTATCGCTATATGTAAAATTTCAGGAATTGAGGATTCTTCAGGAATCATCACTTTTAAACGGCAACGAAGATTTAAAGAAACCAGACCATGCGCCATAGACCAGATTTGCAGTGCCGCCTGATTTGCATTTTTAAAAATTAACAGATCTGCCTGAATACATTCCTCAATCAAACTGATTAAGTAATTAAAAGTAGCATCACCATTGTGTCCATGAGTTGTTTCATCTACATTCGTTGGCGCTCTGATAATAAACATCAAGTCATACAATTCTGGGTTCGCCAAACCAAAAGAAACATAGGTTTTACCTAGCTGCTCCAGTTTTTCCAGTGGATTGGTACTGGTTACATTTTGCTTGAATGCTTCTAATAACTTCAGATAAGCTTGCCCCTGAACTTCAAAAAGTAACTCATCTTTATCTTTATAATATAAGTAAATAGTGCCGGGACTATATTCAATAGCGTCAGCGATATTACGGATAGAAGTTTTCGCATAACCATCCTCCAGGAACATTTTCATGGCCGCAGTGGTGATCATCGTTTTCATCTCTTCCCGCTCCCGCTCTTTTCTCTCTGATATACCCATATCCTTAAATTATAGAGAGCAAATGTAATGAACAGTGTTCAGTAAATCCAAATAAATACTTAAATATTTTCAAAACAGCCATATATAACAAAAGGAGGTGTTTGAATGGACTGCCCAAAAAAGTCAGACACTTTCTGGGGCAGTCCATTCAGACACCTCCTTTTCAATAAATCAGTTAAATCTAGTAAATGACCTTACCAGCAGAAGTAACGATTGAGGCAATACGGATCGCATCAAATACACGTTCTTCAGTAGCTCCTAAAGCCAGAATAGATTCTTCGTGTGCATTTACACACATTTCACAACCATTTACAGCTGAAACAGCCAAACTCATTAATTCAAAAAACTCTTTACCAGTTACCGGGTTGCCCATCAATTGCATTCTTACGCGTGCAGGCATGCGGGTATACTTCTCTTTTGCCGTAAAGTGACGGAAACGATAAAGTACATTGTTTAAAGCCAGTAAAGAAGCACAACCAGCTGCTTCAGCGATTTCTTCTGCCGTAGCTTCTTTTTGCTGCGCCTGTTTTTCAAAGAAATCAGTTAATACTTTGTTGTTGTTATTGATTGCAATACTTAAGCCCAGTAAAGCACATTCTTTTTCAGTAATATGTGCTGAAGTCAGGGTACTGCTGAAATTTAATTTTAAGTCACGTACATATCTTGAATTACCTTTTTCAAGTAAATGGATACTCTCGTTTCTATAGCCTTCGTTTAAACCTACAATGGCTAATAATTCTTCTATGGTTTCAGTACTTTCACTCATTTTTTTATGATTTTTAAAGCTGCCTTCTTATAAAAAGCAGCTGCTATGGATATAAGAAACCCCTGAAAAATGCATTTACAGGGGTTTCTATGAATTAAACCCTGTTTAAAAATAAACAGGACGTGATAATTTAAACTGTTAAAGTTGCTTCACCTTTTTCCCAGTTACAAGGACAAAGTTCGTCAGTTTGTAAAGCGTCAAGTACTCTTAATACTTCTTTTACGTTACGTCCAACACTTAAGTCATTTGCACTAGCCCAACGGATAATTCCTTGTGGGTCAATGATGAAAGTTGCACGGTAAGCGATTTTTTCTGTTGGCTCTAAAATATCAAGCGCTTCAGCTAATGATTTAGAAGTATCAGCAAGCATTGGGAATTTTAAACCACGTAAATCATCATGGTTATGTCTCCATGCTAAATGCACGTTTTCTGAATCTGTAGAAGCGCCGATTAAAGTCGTGTCACGGTCACGGAATTCACCGAAATTAGCATTGAATTCAGCGATTTCAGTTGGACAAACAAAAGTAAAATCTTTTGGCCACCAGAACATACAAGTCCATTGGTTGTTCTCATTTACTAAAGTTTCAGAAGTTAATGTTTCAAACTCTTTTCCTTTTTCTATACTAACTACAGCTGGTTTTGAGTAAGCTGGAAATTGTTCACCTATATTAATCATAATGTTCTTTTTTTCGTTGTGCAAAAATACATCAATATTGCCTCTTTATCAACCCTATTTGAAAGATAACAGATACTTAATATTGATGACCCCATAGACAAAAGCTATACGCATAAACCAAAGAATCAGCCCGCTCTATTTTAATTCTTTAACGTCCTTTCAAACAGCTTAAAGATTCTTTTGTATTCATCCGTCCAGCTCGAAGGCTGTACAAATCCATGGTCTTCAACAGGATAAACAGCCAGATCCCATTTGTTTTTGCCTAATTCAATCAGGCGCTGACTCAAACGGACTATATCCTGAAACTGCACATTCTCATCCACCATCCCATGGCACATCAGTAAATCCCCTTTCAGACCTTCGGCAAAATAGATTGGAGAACTGCGCCTGTAAGCCAGTGAATCATTAGCTGGCTCGTTCAGGATATTAGAAGTATAACCATGGTTGTAATGTGCCCAGTCCGTTACCGAACGCAGTGCTGCACCAGAAGCGAAAACACCAGGCTCATTGAATAAAGCCATTAAAGTAATAAACCCACCATAAGAACCGCCATAAATACCTACATGCTGCGGATTTACCTGGTACTTCTCTACCAGCATTTTTACGCCATCTACCTGATCCGTTAAATCTTTACCACCCATATGACGGTAAATCCCTGTACGATGGTTTCTGCCATATCCGGAACTTGCTGTATAATCGATATCAATTACTGTATACCCATTATCTGCAAGCAGGTTATGGAACATATATTCCCTGGAATACTGGCTCCACCAATAATGAACATTCTGCAGATAACCCGCACCATGCACAAATACAACCGCAGGATGATTCGATGCTGGCTTTAATGCCGGATAAACCCGCGCATATATATCATCACCATACCTGTTTTTAAAAGAAACTAAATCCGGTTCTCTCCATGGATAAGCCTTAAACGCTGCAGAAGAAGATTCCGTTATCCTGATTGCTTTAGCGCCCGGCTTATTTGCCTGGATATAAAGCTCCCAGGGCTTGTTCATGTAAGAATAATTAATAGCCAGCCACTGTTCATCAGGAGATAAAGTAACTTCATTCCCCCCTTTCATGCTGGTAATTTTAACAGGAGTTCCACCATTCACGCTTACTTTATAAAAGTGCGTAATTCCAGGATGTTCTATGTTTCCGATAAAATAAAAGGTCTGTTTGTCTTTAGCTAAAGAAAGATTTTTCACTTCCCATTTTCCACTGGTTAGCTGGCGCTTAACTCCGGTAGAGACATCAGCAAGGTAAATATGTGCATAACCGCTAGCCTCACTCTGAAAATATATATGCTGATTATCTGTCCATCCCAAATTAGCTGAATTGATACCAGGCCCGCCAACCCAAGCTTCATCACGTTGTCTGTCCAGCAGGGTTAAACCACCTGTAGCTGCGTCTAACTTCAAGATCCAGCGATCTTTATTATCTTGCGATTCTGCTGTTAAAACAGCCACTGTCCCTGCTGCATTCCATATTGGTGCAGATAAATTTACTTTTCTGTCTTCATTTTTCTTTACCGCAACCTCCATTTTCTTTGGATAGTCTTTCAAGTAATCTGGCAGATCTTTAATCCCAGGGATCTTTGCAGTCTGAATTCTATAAATAGTATCCCGCTGCTGATCATAGATAAAATTATCATAAGCGGGTAAAGGCTCTCCTACTTTAGTTCTGCCTGGAATATCTTCAGTATACCCAGAGTTAGTCACAAAATTCGGAACAATCGTTTCCCTGCCTTCCTCCGCCTGAAGTTTCAACCTGTAATTGACATAACGTCCATCCGGGCTGATCACCAGATTACTCAGTTGCTGGTTCCCAAGCTCAATTGCCCTTAATGGTTTGTCATCCCCGCTCAGGCTTTTCTTTTTAGCAAGATTGAAAGCTTCCTGCTTTTTCTTGCTTTTAAGCACCTCAAAGAGTCCATCCTGTTCTGCTTTTAACCAGTTGTCTTGCGTACTTTTAACCACAGGAGTTTTGTTTTTCCCGAAAACAAAATTGGTGAGCTGTTTCAATTCCGAAGTATTCAGGTTGAGTGCATATAGATTATTTCCTTTTTGAAAAGCAATCGTCCCATCGTTTAAAAAAACAGCGTTACGTTCCGCTTCTAAAGTATTAGTTAGTCTGCGCTGCTGCTTTGTTTTGAAAGCGTACAAGAATAAATCTCCTGACTTTTCCATAAGCCCCAGACTATGGTCTTTGTTATAAGTATAATTACCTATACTTTGCTGTTCAGCGAGTTTATCTGTCGTTTTAACTGGTTTTCCAGTAGAAATGTCCACTTTATAAGACTCGTTATTGTCTTTACTTTCTGGGTTCCATTTGAAATAAATTGTTTTACTATCTCCAGACCAATGGTAATCAGATGGGGAAACCCCCAGCCATTTTTGGTCACGCATAATACTTTCTACAGTTAAAACAGGTTTTTCCTGAGCCTTTACGCTGCTGGAACCCAATAAAAATAAGAGGCAGAATTTCTTCATTAATTTAAACTTAGCCCGCAATTTATGAAAAAATATAAGCCACGGCCACTGCCACAAAAGAAGGTTTTACAAATGTTACAGGGAGCCTGCTTCAATTCAACAGGATCAACCAATCCGGACAGAAGTCATCGTTAAAGAACCACCAACGGCCTTATCATTGAAAAGTACGGCTTCTTCCTTCTCATTTTGCAAGCCCAATGTATATAACAATGGCAAATAATGTTCTGGTGTCGGAATAGCCAGCATAGCGGCTTTACCAAGGTTTTGATAAGCCATCAAAGGTTGATGTTCTTTATTCATAATCAATGACTTGAACTGCTCATTGATTTCCAGCGCCCAGTCATATCCCCCTCCGTTGATCATTTCCCAATTCATCATTCTTAAATTATGGACCATATTACCACTACCCATAATCAATACTCCTTTTCTGCGGAGCTGATATAGTTCAGCAGCCATTTCATAATGTGCTTTTGGATCTTTTGTATAATCGATACTCAATTGCAGAACAGGGATATCAGCCTTTGGAAATAGGTGCTGTAATACTGTCCATGCCCCATGATCCAGCCCCCAATCATGATCTAAAACAACGTCTGTACTGGTAATCAGCTTTGCTGTCTCTGCGGCCAGCAAAGGACTGCCCGGCGCAGGATATTCTACATCAAATAAGGCCTGCGGAAATCCACCAAAGTCATGAATCGTTTTGGGAAAATTCATTGCAGTAACAGCTGTTCCCCTGGTGAACCAGTGAGCAGAAACGACAATAACAGCTTTGGGAATGGCCATCGTACGTCCCATATCAGCCCATTTTTGACTAAATTCATTGTCTTCTATCCCATTCATTGGAGAACCATGACCAATAAACAAAACAGGCATCAGTTCATCCTGAACGGGAAGATTCCCTGTTAAATTTTTAAGCGCCGATAAGTTTGCCATAATCTTTTAGCTAAAAAAAGGGGTCATCTAAGCATTCACCTGCTTAAACAACCCCTCTTCAGTTTAAACAAGAATATTATTTAGCCTGAACGAATTCCAGGTTTAATTCAATTTTGATGTCTTTCGCTACTGCCATTCCACTTGGATCATACTTGATATTATAATCTAAACGGTTAACCGTGGTAGTAGCGTGAAAGCCTGCTCTTGTATTTGCCTGCTGATCTTTAGCTACTCCGCCATAAACAACGTTAAATTTCACGTCTTTCGTTACGTCGCGGATAGTCAGTTTACCAGCAAGTTCATAATTATTATCTTTCAATTTCTTAAAAGACGAACCCACAAAAGTCATGGTTGGATATTTTTCCGCATTGAAGAAATCGTCTGTTTTCAAATGATTATCTCTCATTTCAACACCAGTAGTAACGCTGTTTACAGCTACAGTAAAGTTGATTTTAGCATCTGTTAAATCTGGTTTAGCTGCATCGATTGTGCCTTCAAATTTCTTGAATGACCCATTTACAAAGGAGATCCCCAAATGTTTAACTTCAAAATTAATAAAGGTATGCATCGGGTCTACAGACCACTTTGTTTGTGCAAATGATGCTGTGCTGATGGAAGCGACAAGCAAAAATAAAAATATCTTTTTCATAAATTTGTGTTTTAAATAACTCTGCAAACATATAGGGAATTATGGCAAAAACCCTTGATGTATGATAAGAAATATTAGTTCTTTTCAAGCGTATCTTTCACAGTACCACAGTCATACATTTGGCTCCCATAATAAGGATTCTGGATTTCTTTGACTTCATTCAGCCAGCTGAATTTACCCATTGGACAATATTGAACGAAAGCTTCCTGAGTATTCAACTTCAATTCTTTGGCTAATTTAATAAACGCAATACTGATTCCTTCAAAGCTTTTGCGTTGATTTTTCAGGTCATTACTTTTGCTTAACTCCAATGCTTTTTGCTGAATTACAGCCGATTCAGACATCCATAATAAGTGTTGTTTAGTCTCCTTAAATCCTTTATGCGGGACTTCTTTGACCGCAGTTTGTAAGGCCAGTGCTAATTTTGGAGCTTCCTCCGATTTATCCGTCGCCAATGCATTCTTTAAAGCATAATAGCTTTTTAAACTCTGGTTAAATTTACCAGATACGTCAGCTTTCTGCGCAAGGGCAGGTTGTACCAATGTCCCTAAAAATAGAGCTAAACCTAAAATTACTGTTTTCATATTTTTATTTTAAAACGTTAAAGAAATTAAACTCTGCACGGACCAGGTACATGTTTTTATTATATCTGCCAGCCATATCTCCTGCTACCTGGAATCTGTATCCCAGATCTATACGTGTCCTGCTATTCAGGATAACCTGTAAAGCGGGTGCAAGATCGAGGTAAGACCTCCCATTTGCCGGATTTGTTTTACCCAGCATTTCAAAGTAAACATTGAAATTCGGCTGATTGTAGTTTTTATAGACGAATGGAAGGACCAGGTATCCTGAAGATAAACTATAGCCAATCATCTGATCAGGCTGTAAGGTTCCCGCTACCCGCTGACTTTCCACATCAAAAGCTTTGGTATAGCTTACTGTACCCGATAAAGCTAGTTTATGAAGTAGCTGAGTCACAACTAAACCACCCTGAACCCCGCTGTTATCGCCTTCCAGATTGATGTCTTCTGTATAAGTTGGCCGCTTACTGGTACTTACCCTGCCGAATACCGCAGCGCGTAAATGCCGCTGCGTATCATCGATAGAAAGGAAACGATATTTTGCATAAATACTCCCTCCTTCCAGCCTGTATTTACCATCCATATCAGAAAAGAATCCCTGGAAGTGTGTCATCAGGTTTTTATTAAAGCTAAACATCACTTCGGGCATGGTTCTGTTTCCACCACCATTAAAGATTCCCTCATTGGTGATCCTGACCCCAATAGATTTGGCAGCCATGTTACTTGCCGGCTCTGTAAAGACATATAATTCTTGCGCACCCGCACCCAAGCTCCCGCCCAGCAGAAAAATTACTGCTGCTAATTGAATAAACTTCATTCTTGTGCTTAAATACTTAAATGAAAAATACGGGTTTCTTTACCCTGAACAACACCTTTTCCTTTAAGATAGGTTTCAGATTTTAATTCAGCAGCTTGTTTCTTAAATGCAGACGAAGTGATAAAATCCTTATCCATGATACGCGCGATAACCGGGCCGTCAAGGGTTTTACTTTTCGCATTGATGAATTGGAAAACAGCACCATCAAGTTCAGCAAGTCCTGCAGCATCAACTTGTGTATTTTTGAAATTAATTGTAGCGGAAAGATCTCCTATTGAGAACCCTGCATCCTGAACTTTATCTCTGATCTCATCCAGGTTTACTTTCTGATCAGCTTTAAAAGTAAGGACGAAAACATTTCTATTCAGATCTGGTGACACAGTCTCAATAAACCCAAGGCTTTTTAAAGACGTTTCTGTAGCTCTTGAACACATAGAGCAAGTTAAACCGTTAACCTGTAGTTCAGCTTTAGAAATTTGTTGTGCGAAGGTATTTCCGCTTATAAATAAGCAGAATATAAGGGTGAAATATTTAATCGTTTTCATAATGAAATTGTTGTAAGCCCGCCTGAATATTAAAAAACAAGGGACTAATGATTTGAAATAAATGAATACAAAGAGGCAATGGCGAATGAAAATCCGCAATTACATTTAATTTATTCCTGGTCTAATTTCTGAAAACGCAGTTGTAGGCATGCAGGGCGACCCGCGCGGATAAAGGAGGGGCTTCCTCTTTAATTTTAGTGAATAGCTGAGGTAAAACAAAGGACAGCAGTTCTGAAATATAAGAAGAGATTAATACCGGAAGACTATGGTTCTTAGGAAGATCAATTTTGAGACCTGTCTGATGACTGTCTTTGATTTTCGCATCAACCTTTGTGTTTTTACAGCAGGAATCTTCTTTTTTAACCGATTTTTCTGCCTCATTACAGCCACCACAATGGGCAACTTCCGTCAAATGAATCCCAGACAGCTCACCCCCGCAAAAATGCAGGCTCAGGGCAACACCAATTACGGTAATCAGGTAAAAGGCACATAATCCTAAAGCTATCCTTTGTTTTAGTTTCATTTATGTATAAATAGTATCAATTATCAAACTTAAGTATAAATTTTTAAAAACGAAAAACACAGCCAGTTAGCAACAGAAAGATTACAAGATTATGCCATACCAGTTTTTAAAAGTAGAATTCTGTCTTAACTTAGCCAAAAATACCTACCAGATGAAGCCATTCTTTACCTTTTTGCTCCTGCTTTGCTTAAATTCTGTTTTCGCTTCCGGGCCAAAACATCAGTATCTAAAGATAACAACAGCACAGGGCGAATGTATTATTATGCTATACAATAAAACCCCGCAGCACCGGGATAATATTGTTAAACTGGTCAAAAAGGGTTTCTATGATGGTACACTCTTCCATCGGGTCATTCATTCATTTATGATTCAGGGAGGTGATCCGGACTCTAAAAATGCTCCGGCAGGTAAGCAATTAGGGGATGGAGATGTGGGTTATACTGTACCTGCCGAATTCCGCGATAGCCTGTTTCATAAAAAAGGAGTATTGGCTGCGGCAAGAGATGATAACCCACTGATGGCATCCAGCGGCTGCCAGTTTTACCTGGTACAGGGAAAGAAATTCACCGATGCACAACTGGATAGTATGGAGGTTAAGCGTTTAAAATTTAAAATCCCGCAATGGGAACGCGAAATTTATAAGAGTAAAGGCGGTGTACCTCATCTGGATAAGCGCTATACTGTTTATGGCGAAGTTGTAAGCGGATTACCGCTGATTGATACAATCTCGGCCGTGAAAACAGATTCCAATGACCGCCCTTTAGCAGATGTAAAAATGACGGTCACACTTTTGAAAAAAAGAAAAGCGCGTAAGCTGGAAAAAGAGATGAAAAAATCAGGAGGTGATGAAGTCATCTTTCTGCTGAACCAATAAAATATTTAAAAAAAAACAGAAACTACAATGAAGATACTTTCTTACAACGTGAACGGAATCCGTGCTGCCTCTACAAAAAACTTTGTAGGCTGGCTGCAATCAACGGATGCAGATATGATCTGTCTTCAGGAAGTGAAAGCCCTTCCTTCTCAAATTCCGGAGATCATTGGTTTAATTGAGAACCTTGGCTATCACCATTACTGGTTTGCTGCAGAAAAAAAGGGCTACAGCGGAGTCGCCATATTTTCAAAAATCAAACCTAATCACGTTGAATATGGATGTGGGGAAGAATGGATAGATAAAGAAGGACGCATTTTAAGGGCCGATTTTGATACTTTCTCTTTAATGAGCGTATATCTTCCATCCGGATCATCCGGAGACGAGAGACAGGTTAAAAAGTATGAATTCATGGCCTATTTTGAGAAGTATATCACCAAACTCCGCGAAACTTATCCAAATCTGATCATTTCGGGTGATTATAACATCTGTCATACCGCAATTGATATCCATAATCCTAAATCCAACGCGAATTCATCCGGCTTCCTGCCTCAGGAAAGAGAGTGGATGGGTTTATTCCTGGAAGCAGGTTTTATTGATACTTTCAGACACCTGAACAAAGATCCTCATCATTACACATGGTGGAGCTACAGAGCAGGTTCAAGAGGTAAGAACCTGGGTTGGCGTATCGATTATCATTTGGCTACGCAACCTATGCTAGAGCGGATTAAAGACGTTAAAATCTTATCTGATGCCATACACTCTGACCATTGTCCAATCTTATTGGAACTTACGTCATAATTACTGATTGCCTGATCAAATTCCTGACAGGATTTAATCTTTAAAATAAATCACCTGATCTGGTGTAATACAAAGATCCAGACGAATATCGTTCTCGTGGGTATCATCGATGATACCCACGCTTTTGAAAAAAGATAAGCCCACTTTAAGGGTGCCTCTTCCTTCTAAAAACCGGTCGTAGAATCCTTTGCCATATCCAACACGATAACCTCTGTCATCAAATGCCAGTAGAGGCACAATAACCAGGTCTATATCACCTGTGTACTCTTCTTCGTTAACTGGCTCCAAAATATTAAAAGAACTCTTTAAAAGCTCTTGTTCGCCTTTATAATGATGATGTGTCATTAAAGACGTTTTAAAATCTGCGCGGGGCACAATTATATTTAACTGCGGATGATGTTTTTTGAGCCACTCAATAAATAAAAAGGTATCTGGTTCATTCTTTTCGACAATCGGAAGGAAAATATGAAGTGTTTTTACTGCACTCAGGTCAAGCGTAGTGAACTGTTCAAGTAATTTCTCACTCAGCTCATAAGCCTGTTCCGGGCTAAGTTCTTTCCTTTTTTTAGTCTCCTGTTTCCTGATTTCTGATTTATTCATCTTTTAATAACACTATGTCCTGCAAGTTAGAAATCCTTCGGAAATCTGTCTGTCAGCTCCAATAAAAAAGGGATCAATTCATAAACTTGTGGATTAGGGATTAAATTTCAAGTTTTGGGTTTGATATTTTTTGAGTTCAAAGCAGCTGGTTACGATTCTTTAATAAGCTAATTACTTCCTGATTTTATAGTTCAATTTATCAGTATTAACGCTCCTGATTACTTTGATAAGAGATCGGTCAACGCTTCAGCGGAATTCTTAGGGGGAGGAAAGATCCTGATTTTTCCAGGCTTGCCACTTTGACGAAAGTTCTCTGATGTCTTTTCGGTTTCCCTTGATTGTTTCATTATGCCCAGTAGAGAACTTTTGAAACAACCTGTACGCCAAACTGCTGCTTTAAAAATGAAATCGTCCAGGATTCCCTTTGAAAATTTACCCGTTAAACTTCCCATAATAAATAAATGCTTTTCCACCAATGTAAGCTATTCGCGTTGAAGATTATCCTGATGCGTAAAAAATGTCCGTAATTGTCCGCAGCTGTCTGCAATTGTCCGCAGTTGTCCGCAGTTGTCCGTGGGTTAGTCCAATGGAAAATTATAATTTCATTAATATTCAACTAGTTATGGTTTGGTTGTGCCTGAGTGGTGGTCGGGATAACACCAGGTTGAGAACGGGCTTTAACTATGGCAAGTCCAAGTCATTTCAACTAGTTGTTTTGACTTGGACTTGCCATGCTCTCGCGTTACTTTAGCACTGCTCTTACCCTAACGAGTACCCGACCAGTACTCGGACAGTACCCGGCCGATATAGCTTTATTATTTAGCTATTTTGAATTTATTTACGAACAGCCCGGCCTTGTTTCGTCTGGGTCATTCCCCTATAAATTGAAAGCTTTCAGCGCAACTTCCACAGGCATAAGCGCATCCGTGACAGCAAAGACATTCTGTTTAGCGTGTCAAAATTTATGCTTAAAAAGAGCCTGCTCCAAAAGTTGATGACTTGATCCCTTTATTCTGACAACAATAACCAGATCTGACCAGCCCCTCCAAAATAAAAAAGTCTCTAAAAAAATATGGCTTCGGGAACCACTCCGAAGCCAAAATCAACCTAAACCTAAAACTAAACTATGAAAATTCTTATTTTACTCTTTCTATATATTCACCTGTACGTGTATCAACCTTAACTTTATCGCCTTGATTGATAAACATTGGCACTTTTATTTCAACGTCTGCTCCAACGGTCGCATATTTCAATGCACTTGTTGAAGTGTCCCCTTTAACAGCGGGCTCTGTGTAAGTAACCTCCAGCTCAACATGCTGGGGAGTTTGTGCCGAAATCGGCTCTTCACTCTCGAATGCTATTACAACATTCATGCCTTCTTTTAAGAATTTAATCTGGTCCCCAAATAATGATTTTGGGATGTTAAATTGTTCAAAAGAACTGTTATCCATAACAACGAGGAATTCTCCATCTTCGTATAAATATTGATAATCATTTGTCTCTACCCGGCATATCGTTACCTCTTCATCTGTGCGGAACCTATACTCGACTAATTTGCCGCTTTTAATGTTCCTCATTCTTGCCTGGTAAAAAGCTCTTAAATTTCCAGGAGTCCGGTGTAGAAACTCTTCTACTACAATTAATTCTCCATTGAAACGAAGAATATTACCGCTTTTCACTTCTGATGCTTTTGCCATTTTTTTCTGAAATTCATTGCCCTACCAGCAGCGCTATTTCGTGCCGCAAAGGTAAAAACAATTTCTGGTTCTACAATAGTAATTTTAAATAATACAAATAAGGCCAATTTTTAGTCTATTTCTTGACAATAGCCTTGCAATTCACTACGTTTTGCTTTATTTATAGTCAGTTATCTTTATAAAATTATCGCAAAAAGAATACTCGATTTCCTGATTGGAGCCGATCACCACAAGCTTATCAGCAGTAAAATCCCGGATCAGCTCGTGATACCACTTGATTCCCTGTTGATCCAGGTTTGAAGTTGGCTCATCCAATAGCAGCAGGGGTGTATCAGTGCAGCAAGCTAAAGCCAGCTTGGTCCGCTGTTTCATACCTGAAGAAAAATACTTTAAAGCTTTATCCTGAGCTTTCCTCAACCCTAACAGATCCATCACCTGTGCCGCAGTGACACCGGGATAAAAACGCTTGAATTTAAAATGGAAATCAATGGTCTCCTGCAAAGTAAACTCTTCTACTAAATCCAGGTAAGGTGCAGCAAAACTTACTTGCTTGTACACTTTTTCTATTGGGATGATGTTAGTATCATCTGCATAAGTAATCGTGCCTTCAGAAGGCTCCAGACTACCCAGAATTACACTTAATAAAGTCGACTTACCGGAACCATTTGGCCCCAGAATAGCATATTTGCCGGCAGCAGCAAATCCATAAGTGAAATTTCTGAATATCCACTCCTGGTTAAACCTTCTGCCGGCATCTTTTAAATCGATCTTCATTCAAATGACTTAGCTACCTGATCCAAAACCCTTCATCACGCCTCTGTTTGAATTTCTGATAAAATCAACAATTTCATCACGAATTTCAGTCGGTGCGAATTCAGCCTCTATCTTATCCAGAGCTTTGGTCACATTATTATGCTTTACAAACAATACCCTGTAGATTTCCTGTATCTCATTGATCTTCTCTGAAGAAAACCCACGTCTTCTTAAGCCAACAGAATTAATCCCTGCGTACGATAAAGGCTCTCTTGCAGCTTTAACATAAGGCGGAACATCTTTCCTTACCAGTGAACCACCGGTAATGAACGCATGCGCTCCTACATTAACGAACTGATGTATGGCAACTAAACCAGCCAGAACCACATAATCACCAATAGTGATATGGCCTGCCAGCGTGGTACTGTTAGAGAAAATACAATTATTACCCACCTCACAATCATGCGCAATGTGTGAATAAGCCTGAATCAGGCAATTGCTTCCAATTACAGTCTTCCATTTATCTTTTGTTCCGCGGTTAATTGTTACACACTCCCTGATCGTGGTATTATCCCCGATTTCGGCAGTAGTGACTTCACCTGCGAATTTTAAATCCTGAGGGACTCCTGAGATTACAGAACCAGGGAAAATCCTGCAGTTCTTTCCTATCCTTGCGCCGTCCATGATTACCACATTAGAGGCAATCCATGTTCCTTCCCCAATGACAACGTCTTTATGTATAACAGAAAAAGGTTCTATAACCACATTGTCTGCTATGATCGCATCAGGATGTATATATGCTAATGGTTGTATCATGATACGCGTTCGCTATCTTTAACTTTTGAAATTTGGGCCATCATCTCTGCCTCTACTACTATTTTCTCTCCTACCATGCCCACGCCTTTCATCTGTGCAATACCTCTGCGGATTGGCTCCATCAAATCACATCTGAAAACGATCGTATCACCGGGCAATACTTGCGCCCTGAATCTTACTTTATCAATTTTAAGGAAATAAGTAAGATAGTTTCTTGGATCAGGAACAGTACTTAATACTAAAACACCACCTGTTTGTGCCATTGCCTCAATCTGGATTACACCCGGTAAAACTGGTGCACCCGGAAAATGTCCTTTGAAAAACTCTTCATTCATCGTGACATTTTTCACCCCAACTACGTGTGTTTTTGACAATTCAAGGATTTTATCGATAAACAAAAACGGTTGTCTGTGCGGTAAAATATCCATGATCTGCATCACATCATAAAGTGGCTTTACTGATGGATCATAAACATGCTGAACTTTCTTGTTTTTTTCTTTTTTGATTGCTGCTTTGATTTTTTTCGCAAATGCAATATTTGCTGCATGTCCTGGTCTTGCAGCCATGATATGCCCTTTAATATGCATTCCGACAAGCGCAAGGTCACCAATCATATCTAACAATTTGTGTCTTGCAGGCTCATTCTGGTAACGCAGCTCCATATTGTTCAGAATACCCTGTGGAGCCACTTCTATCTTCTCTCTGTTGAATATTTTAGCCAGGTGATCTAATTCATCACGCGTAACCTCTTTGTCAACAATAACGATTGCATTATTTAAATCACCACCTTTAATCAGGTTGTTCTGTAATTGATACTCCAGTTCATGCAGGAAACAGAAAGTACGGCACGAGGCAATCGCACTTTTAAACTCTGCAATCGTAGAAATTACAGCGTGCTGACTGCCTAAAACAGGAGAGTTATAATCAATCATACAAGTAAACCTGTAATCTTCAAGTGGCATAGCCACGATCTCAACCTTACGTTCAGCATCAGTATACGTAATGTTATGCGGAATCTGGAAATATTCACGGTCGATACTTTGCTGTACCAAACCTACACTTTCCAGCGCCTCAACGAAAAGGATCGCGCTTCCATCCATAATCGGAGTTTCAGGGCCATCCAGCTTCATTAATATATTATCAAGGTCCATCCCAACCAAAGAAGCCATTACATGCTCCACCGTGCTGATACTCGCTCCGTTTTGCGTAATTGTTGTGCCTCTTGCAGTATCTGTTACATTGTCACAGTCTGCATCGATGATTGGTTGACCTGGTAAATCAGTCCTTTGAAATTTAAACCCGTGGTTTTCCGGAGCCGGACAAAAAGTTAAAGTGACACTGGCACCTGTATGCAAGCCTACTCCATGTACAGAAACTTCGCTTTTTATGGTTTTTTGTTTAACGTTCATTATTGTTTTGTGTGGTACTAATTATACTATGACTGGAGTTTTGCTGTAATTTCAGCCTCTAATTTTGTAATCCGTTTTTCTATTCCTGGCAAATGTTTAAACAACACAGAGGCGCGCATCCAATCTCTGAGCGGCTGCGCAGGTGTGCCATGCCATTGTTTATTCTCTTCTGTAATGTTGGAATTAATCCCTGCCTGCGCACCAATTTGTGTGCCCCTGGCCAATGATAAATGCCCCGCAATTCCAACCTGGCCGCCAACAACTGACCTTTCACCTACCTTACTGCTTCCGGAAACTCCTGCCTGGGCAGCAACAACCGTATGCTCTCCAATCTCAACATTGTGTGCAATCTGAATCAGGTTATCCAGTTTTGAGCCTTTTCTAATGAAAGTAGAACCCATTGTTGCTCTGTCAATTGCAGTATTTGCACCGATTTCAACATCGTTTTCAATCACAACATTTCCTATCTGGGCAATTTTTGTATAAGTGCCATCCGGCTGAGGGGCAAATCCAAATCCATCACTGCCAATTACTGTATTAGAATGGATAATGACCCCATTTCCAATCACAGAACGGTTATAGATTTTAACTCCTGGATGAAAAGTACACCCCGAGCCAATTTTTGAATCTGTTCCTATATGTATCTGTTGTAAAATCTTTGTATGGTCTCCAATCTCCACATTGGCATCAATATAAGAGAAAGCTCCTATAAACACATTTTTGCCGATTTTTGCTGAAGGATGAACAAAAGAAGGCTGTTCTATGCCCGTTTTTTGAGCAGTATCATTTAAGGCCTCATTATACTTTTCCAGTAAAACAGAAAAAGCACTATATGGATCCTTCACCTTCACCAGCGTACAGCTGATAGGTTGTGAAGGGACAAAATCTAACCCAACGATAACGACAGATGCGTTCGTTGAATAGATGAAGTTCTCGTATTTCCGGTTAGATAGAAAACATAAGGCCCCTTTTTTTCCTTCTTCTATTTTAGAAAGCTCTGATACTGTGATAGTTTCATCGCCTTCAACTGTTCCACTTAAAAAGTCGCTTATCTGCTTGGCAGTAAATTGCATTCTACAAAGTTAAATGTTAAATTGATATGAACAAATTATCCCAACTCCCTATTTTATCAGCCACTTGACCATTTCAATGCTCCTGTATAATCGGATAAAAAACGGGATAATAATTGGATTATTTTGTTAAATAATGCTAAATAATTCTTGGATAGCAAAGTATATGCTTTCTAACTGTCCTGTCGAGCGATTCCAGGTTAGATAAATCGGATGCTTTTGCAATATCTGTTGTTGTATTATTTTTCATTAATATGTTAATTGTGCTGTTTCCGCCCCCTGTATTATAGGCCCTGTTGCTGATTACATCCGTAAAAACAAAGTAAGATACCTCATTCTGATCAATTCCGAGACTAAAGGCACTATTTTCGCTAATCAGAGAAACCCTGCCTGGATCAGGTAAGTCATTGGTTATCTCAATCTTATACAAATTGCGGTTCACCAGCATATTACATAATAACGAAAGAATCCTGTCCTGATTTCCGCACCAGACTTTAACTGAAGCAAAAATATCCTGATCATCCAGTTTTGCAAATTGTAGTAAGTGTACATCCGTTTCAAAAAACTCCTTTTGAGAAATCTCATTCTTCAGGAAATGTTGCAATGCTGGTGTAGCAAATAAGTCCGCTCCCTTTACAGCAAGCTCTTTTGCCCGTTTTAAAATCTTTACCAGCAGCATTTCTCCTGCGATAACTGTTTTATGCAAATAGACCTGCCAGTACATTAATCGTCTTGCAATCAAGAATTTCTCAATAGAATAAATACCCTTCTCCTCAATAACCAACTGATCATCAGCAATGTTAAACATCTTGATAATCCGGTCAAAGCTGATTACACCTTCACTCACACCTGTAAAGAAACTATCCCTGTTTAAATAATCCATTCTGTCCAGATCCAGCTGACTTGAAATCAGCTGATGCAGAAATTTCTTTGGATACACTCCTTTAAATATAGCGATGGCAGTATTTAATTTTCCCTCGAACTCCATATTCAGGCGCTCCATCATCAGAATGGAAATATCTTCATGCTGAATTCCCTTCACCAGCGAATATTCCAGTGCATGAGAAAATGGCCCGTGACCGATATCATGGAGCAATATAGCTATCGTTGCCCCCTCTTCTTCTTCTTTAGTAATGTCGTGACCCTTACTGCGTAAGATATCAATAGCCAGGCACATCAGGTGCATTGCACCAAGTGCGTGGTGAAAACGCGTATGCAAAGCTCCCGGATAAACCAGGTGTGTCATCCCTAATTGTTTAATATAGCGTAAACGCTGAAAAAAGGGATGCGAGATCAGGTCAAAGATCAATTCTGAGGGTATATTGATAAATCCATATACCGGGTCATTTATTATTTTCTTTTTATTCAATCTTGGCAAAATAAATTATACGGTACAAAAATTGCTATTTTTATCCGTACTTAAGAAAGAGATATCTCTTTTTAAGGATTTATTTACACCTTATACATACAATAATGCAGGAAACCAAGATTCTATGGGCCGATGATGAGATAAACTTATTAAAACCGCATATATTACTATTGAACGAAAAAGGGTACCACGTAACTACATTTACGAATGGAAACGATGCATTGGAGGCTTTTGGCAAGGAGCATTTCGACCTGGTATTTCTGGATGAAAATATGCCCGGCATGAGTGGATTGGAAACCCTTTCGGCCATTAAAAATATAAAAAGTGACATTCCGGTTGTCCTGATTACCAAAAGTGAAGAGGAAAACCTGATGGAGGATGCGATCGGTTCAAAAATTGACGACTATCTGATAAAACCGGTTAATCCTAAGCAAGTATTGCTGACGATTAAAAAAATCATAGACAATAAAAGACTGATCAGTGCCAAAACGTCGATGGCTTATCAACAAGACTTCAGACGTTTAGGCATGACACTGAATGACAAATTAAGCTATGAAGAATGGACAGAAGTTTATAAAAAACTAATTTTCTGGGAACTGGAACTTGAAAAGCTTGATGACCCTCAGATGCATGAAATCCTGACCATGCAAAAGTCTGAAGCAAATACACAGTTCTCTAAATTCATCGAAGACAATTACATTGACTGGGTTAATAAAAGAGGCAAAACACCTTTATTGTCTAATGAGCTGCTTAAAAAGAAAGCATTTCCACATATCAACTCTACTACACCCGTATTCTTTATTCTGATAGATAACCTGAGATACGATCAGTGGAAGATTATCAATCCTTTAATTACAGAACATTTCAGGTTAGACGAAGAAGACATTTATACAAGTATTCTTCCAACAGCAACGCAATACGCAAGAAATTCTATCTTTTCAGGCCTGATGCCGCTCGAAATGGAGAAACGTTTTCCTTCCCTTTGGCAAAATGATGATGAAGAAGGTGGTAAAAACATGCATGAAGAAGCTTTCCTTGCAGATCAGATTAAACGCAGCGTTCGTAAAGACTGTAAATTCAGTTATCATAAAATTCTGACTTATGATGATGGAAAAGCACTTAACGAGCAAATGAATAACCTGATGCAGAATGAGTTCAATGCAATCGTTTACAACTTTGTTGATATGCTGTCTCATGCCCGTACTGATATGGCTATGATCAGAGAGCTGGCAAATGACGATGCTGCTTACCGCTCACTAACGCTTTCGTGGTTTGAGCACTCTCCTTTATTAGAGCTGTTAAAGAAACTTGCACAGAAACAAGTTAAAGTAATTATTACTACAGATCACGGTACAATCAGGGTAAAACATCCGAGTAAAGTAATCGGAGATAGAAATACCAATACAAATCTGCGCTATAAACAAGGCAGAAATCTGAATTTTAATGCAAAAGAGGTATTTTTGATTAAAAATCCTCATGAGGCACAATTGCCTAAAATAAATATCAGCTCTAATTATATTTTCGCCAAAGAAGACCGTTATTTTGTCTATCAGAATAACTACAACCAGTTTGTGAACTACTATAACGAAACGTTCCAGCACGGTGGGATCTCTCTGGAGGAAATGATGATTCCCGTAGCGACTTACAGCTCAAGATAGCCTATTGAAATGAACATTGAAATTAATCACCTGGACGAACTGGACAGTGCCGCTGAAGCACTGCTCAGTTTTGCAGGAAACGAAAAAATATTCGCCTTCGAGGGCGAAATGGGAGCAGGAAAAACAACTTTTATTAAAGTCCTGTGCCAGAAATTAGGCGTAACAGCTGTAGTTAACAGTCCTACATTTTCTATTGTAAACGAATATGCTGCACCAGCTCATCAGGTCATTTATCATTTTGACTTCTATAGAATTAAAAACCTGCAGGAAGTATTTGATATTGGTTATGAAGAGTATTTTTATTCTGGCAATATCTGCCTGATAGAATGGCCCCAGCGAATTGGGGAATTGCTGCCTGAAACTTATATCGAAGTGGGAATTACCGCATTGTCAGAAAACAAACGATCTTTCACCTTCACAAAAATTGCTTAAATTCAGCTTATTTTTCTTAATTTCAATCAAAAAATCAGATAGACAGAATGGCTACAGGATTACGGGAAGAAATGGCCTCTATTGCTCAGAAAGGACTGCTACAGCCTAAAGAGACATTGTCAGAAATCAAACAAAAAAGCAACAGTCTTTATATTGGTATTCCTAAAGAGATCTCTTTTCAGGAAACCCGGATTGCACTTACACCTTTATCCGTTGCACTATTGGTCAATCATGGCCATAAAGTATTGCTGGAAAGTGGTGCTGGTGCTGGTGCAAACTTTTCTGACAATGATTACAGTGAACAGGGTGCACAGATTACATTCAATAAAAAGGATGTATATGATGCTGATATTATCGTGAAAATAGCCCCGCCAACGGTAGAAGAAATCAATCTGATGCATAAAGGACAGACACTCATCTCTGCTTTGCAGATGGGCGCACTTAAAGAAGGTTACCTGAAAGCATTGCTCAATAAAAAGATCAATGCTTTATGCTTTGAGAATTTAAGGGATGAGGGAAATGTTTTAACGGTTGTGCGCGCAATGAGCGAAATCGTAGGTGCAACATCAATCTTCATTGCTGCAGAATATTTAAGCAGTGTAACCGGTGGTAAAGGCTTAATGCTTGGCGGTTTTACAGGTGTGCCTCCTACAGAAATTGTCATCCTTGGCGCTGGAACCGTTGGAGAATATGCAGCAAGAACAGCACTTTCATTAGGTGCCGAGGTAAAAGTATTTGACAGTTCTATTTATCGGTTACGCCGTCTTCAGAATAATCTTGGAAGCCGCGTATTTACCTCTGTCATGCAGCCTATCGTATTAGGAAAGGCTGTAACAACTTGTGATGTGGTGATTGGTGCTATCCGGGCTACACACGGCAGAAGCCCTTGTATTGTAACCGAAGAAACAGTAAGCAGAATGAAACCAGACTCTGTTGTTATTGACGTGAGTATAGATCAGGGCGGGTGTTTTGAAACTTCCGAGGTCACTAACCATAAAGATCCTGTTTTTAGAAAACATGATGTGATCCATTATTGCGTGCCTAATATCGCATCCAGAGTACCCAGAACAGCTTCTTATGCTTTAACCAATATCTTTACCCCAATCCTGGTAGACATAGGCGAAATGGGCGGCTTAATGAGCCTGATCTGGAATAAACCAGGCATCAGGGAAGCGCTTTATATTTATAAAGGCCACCTGACCAGCAAAGATCTGGCTGCCAGGTTTAGCCTGCCTTACAAAGACATTGAATTATTAGTGGCTGCGAATCAATAGCTAAACTGTTGCTGCAAGTTTCGGCTTCCAGACAAATTGCAAGTAAACTAATGCTGCAATGGTAATGCCTGTACAGATGAAAAATGTATGGGGTATAGTTTTGATATTGTCAATAAATAACCATCCGGCCAGCAAAGCACCCAAACCAATTCCAACTTCCAGTGCAATGTACATGGTTGCCATTGCTTTGCCGCGATGTTTTGGATCGCTCAGATCTATTGTCCAGGCATTTACTGTTGGTGAAAGCATTCCTGTTGCTACACCGTATAATGCAGAAGCGGCCATTAAGGTAAAAGATGAATTCGCAAAGCCCGTGCATAACAACGAAACGGCCAGTAATGCAAGAGATATTTTAAGGATTAAGACCCTTCCATGTTTGTCAGAGGCCTTCCCTGCAATAAACCGGATGAGCAAAGAAGACAGGGTAAATACCATAAAAAACAAGCCTTTATTACTGGTGCCAAGATATTTGCTCCAATCTCCGACTACAGTCAGGATTACGCCATAACTCACATAACTCAGCAGTGTGATTATAGCTGCAGGAATCACTCTCCATTCAATAATATCCTGTCTTTTAATCTTTAACAGGGAGAAGCTGAAAGGCTTTTTTTCTTTCAGCGTCTCTTTCATATTTCCAAGGATTACAATGGATGACAAAGCAAAAATTGAAGAGCAATAAAACAAGACGTTAATGGAAAAATGATCGGTTATGGTACTCCCAATGGCGGGGCCGATGGCCATACCTGTACTAAAACAAATTCCATGAATCCCCATCGCTTCTCCCCACCTGTTTTCCGGAACCAGATCTGCTACATAAGCGGCTGTTGCTGTTGGCTTAAACCCGGTAGAAAATCCATGAATTAACCTAAGAAACAGAAATCCGGCAACTGTGGTCAGTACAGGATACAGGAATCCGCAAACAAAGCAAACTATTGACCCTACAGCCATTATTGGCACACGGCCGATAGTATCAGTCAGTTTACCACTAAAAGGTCTGGAAATCCCAGCTGTAAGCGTAAACAGTGCAACGATCAATCCTTTATAAGAAGCACCACCCATCGCACTCAGGTAGGCAGGCAATTCGGGGATCAGCATGTTAAAACTAGCAGAAAAAAGGAAGGAACTTAAACATACCAGGCCAAATTGCAGGGTATAAATCGATTGATCGGACTTTTGCATATCCGCACAAAAATAAAGATAAAATTTAGAGAAGCAGTTTAAATTGAGATGATAAAATTGTAAAGTACAGGATTGTTTTTTACAACAGTTTTGGGACGGCTGTAGTAAAGTTGTACTGCTGTTTATTTCAACTTAATACTGATCGTGGATATACCCCATAAGTTTGGCCATTTCAGCCTTTAATTCTTTAACAGGGCCCATAAAACTGTTATTCATGAAAGAAAAAACAAGTATTTTTCCCTTTTTGGTAACGATATAACCGCTTTGATTATAATTATTGGAAAAAGTTCCGGTTTTCGCAAATACAAAAGGGTGGTCTGTTTTAGGATAAGCATTTTTAAGTGTTCCGCTCAATCCACCGGCAGGAAGCATACTAAAGAGTTTTTCTCTGTTATTTACCTCTTTATCTATCATTTGAAGCAGTAAAATCATATCTCTGGGGCTGAATAGGTTCATTCTTGACACCCCCGATCCATCTACCCAGCGCGGACGGTGAGGCAAATCTTTCAGATATTTGTCCAGTATATACCGGATCGCGTCAGTACTGCTTAGTTCCTGCTGAAATTGATTTGAATAAACCAATAAAAGCTGTTCGGCAATAAAATTATCGCTTGACAAAAGCATTTCCCGGAAAAGATCTTCAGACCTGCTGTTATAAATTGTCTTTGCTGTAGCAGGCATTGCTAACCGGATGAGCTGAACATCACGCCCCAAAGTATCCCTCAGCAGGTTTAATGTAGTCGAAATACTTGTCTTATAAGGGACCAATTGTGTAAAATCAATAGGTATAACCCCCGAAGGATAGTTAAATTCATTCTTTTCCAGCGCTCTGACCACCCTGAACTCCTTCTCCTTATTTAAACTGTCTTTCACCAGGCAAAGATTAAAATGCTGCGGATTAACAGCAATCTTTCCGTCTTCATTTTTGAATTCTACCAGATTATCCTGCATAGGCAACTCTGTTATTTCTGCCTGTGTATCGTCATTATAATCATCCCATGCCCAGCCCTGTCCATAAACATTGCCCGTATATCTGCCTGCAGCAAAAAATAGCTGCCTGGTACTTGTGCTTAAAAATTTAAAGGTTTTATCTGTTTTCATTCTCCGCTTTAAAAAGGATGGATCTCCTGTTCCCCAGAAAATAAGAGAATCACCGCGTTCTATGTAACGTATAGCGGGAATAGAATCTGGTATCATTTTCAGCCCTGCATAAAAAGTATATAACTTTGTATTAGAGGCGGGAATAAAATATTTGTCCGCATTTTGCGCATAAATCAGCTCATTCTGAGTTAAACCGGAGATGGCAAACCCGACAAGATGGTCATTGAGAACAGGTGAATCCTTTAAAAAACGAGAAACATCTTTGGCTAACCGATGCTGTACGGAGCAGCTTTCAAGAAATAGCAAAATCAGCAATGCTGAAATGAAAAATGATTGGATGCGGTATGCTTTTTTAAATTCCATTATACGCTTTACCATTGATATAGGTCGAATATATTGCTTTTTCCGAAAATACGGATACGCTTTGATTTAAACTCGGGCCTATTTTGTAACGTTGCAATTACGTTGCATTATTTTAAGCTGACAATGAATATTTTTACGACTTCAACCCAAACCCCAAATTTTTTGACTACCAATGAATTCAAAAACTAAATTACTGGCCCTTGCCGGTATGTGTTTTTTAAGTGCGGTATGCAGTGAAACTGCTTCTGCACAGAAAAAATCTAAAAAAACAGCTGCGACTGCAGCGCCCGCTCCCACTATTCCAGCCCCGAAAAAAGAAGGACTGAAGCCATTTTCTGAAGTGATCACTGCAAAAGCAAGGACGAAAAATGGATTATTCAAAACCTATAGGGTAGATGACAAATGGTATTTCGAGATTCCAGACAGTTTATTAAACCGCGAAATGCTTGTCGTTACCCGTTTAAATAAAGTCCCATCTGGCGTATCTGTTGGGAATCAGCAATATGGCGGAGAAGAATTAAATGACCAGGTTTGGCAATGGGAACGTCGCGGGAAGCAGGTTTTTATTCGTGTACCCAGTTATTCTGTAAGAGCTGACAGCACTTCAGATATGTACCAATCTGTTAAAAATTCAAACTTGTCTACAATTCTTGCCAGTTTTGAGATTAAAGCTTACAATAAAGACACTACAGGTGTTGTGATTGATATCACTGATTTTTACAATGGTGATGTCGTAGCTATCGGCGCTACTGATGCCCTAAGGAAAGCTTATAAAGCAAGTGCTTTAGATGCCGGACGGTCTTATGTAGACACGATCAAAACTTTCCCAATAAATATTGAAGTAGTGACCAGCAAAACTTATAGGTCGGCAGAATCACCAATCGACAATAGCATTGGTGCGGTAACTTTTGAATTCAATACTTCGATGCTCCTTTTACCAAAAACACCGGTTAAAGCGAGATTAACAGATCCAAGAGTAGGCTATTTCGGCCAATCCCAAACAGATTATGGGACAGATGCCCAAAAGGCAGAACGCACGGCCTATATCCACCGCTGGAATTTAGTGCCTAAAGATACTGCTGCTTATATGCGTGGCGAATTGGTAGAACCTGTTAAACCAATTGTAATTTATATTGACCCGGCTACTCCAAAAAAATGGGTTCCTTATTTAATTCAGGGGATTAATGACTGGCAGGTTGCCTTTCAGGAAGCAGGGTTCAAAAATGCGATTATTGGAAAAGAAGCTCCTACTCCTGCACAGGACCCTGATTTTAGTGTAGAGGATTCCAGGTATTCTGTGGTGCGCTATTTTGCTTCAAACATCTCAAATGCCTATGGTCCGCATGTTTCTGATCCACGTACCGGACAAATTCTGGAGACTCATATCGGTTGGTATCATAATGTCATGAATTTACTGAGAAACTGGTATTTTGTGCAAACTGCTGCTGTTAATCCGGCAGCCAGAAAAGCTAAATTTGATGATAAACAAATGGGTGAACTGATCCGTTTTGTTTCTTCACACGAAATTGGGCATACGCTTGGTCTGCCTCATAATTTTGGTTCAAGTTATGCCTATCCTGTAGATTCTCTTCGTTCGAAAACCTTTACCAATACACACGGAACAGCACCATCCATTATGGACTATGCACGTTTCAATTATATCGCTCAACCTGGTGATGGGGTAACTAAACTGCATCCTGAAATTGGTGAATATGATAAATGGTCTATTAAATGGGGGTATACCTGGTTTCCGGGCAACTTAACTGCTAAGCAGGAAAGAGCAAAACTGGATGTATGGACAATTGCCAAAGCAGGAAATCCATTGTATTACTATGGTCGCCAGGGCACAAGTCTAGATCCGCGTTTACAAAGTGAAGATTTAGGAGACAATGCAATGAAAGCCAGTACTTATGGTATTGCTAATTTAAAGCGTATCCTTCCGAATATAGAAATATGGACTTACCAGAAAGGGGAAGATTTTAGTGACTTGAAAGAACTCTATAACGAAGTTATTACGCAATATAGCAGGTATATGAGCCATGTAAGGGCAAATGTTGGCGGCATGAGTGAGAACTTTAAAACGACTGATCAGAAAGGAACTGTTTATTCTTATTTGTCTAAAGCTAAACAAAAAGAAGCGATCACATTTTTCAATACACAGTTGTTTACTACACCGGTATGGCTGATTAATAATGAGCAGCTGAATAAATTCGATAACGGACAAATATTGAATAAAATAAAAGCAGTGCAAACCAGTACACTAGGTCAGTTAATGGCTCCTTCCCGTATTGCACGCTTACTGGATAATGAAGCAAAAAACGGTACGGCAAATTCGTATACGCTTCCTGAACTGTTTACCGACCTGAAAACAAGCGTATTCTCTGCCAGCAGACCAGATGCTTTTAAACGTAATTTACAACGTTCTTATGTAGAGACGTTAACGCAATTGATGACCAAAGAAATGGATGTTCCACCAGGAGCAAACTCCGAAGGTCTTGCTAGTTATGGCATTACCCCTATTAATGTTTCTTTGTCGGATATCAGGCCATTGGTAAGAGCTGAATTGAAATCACTGTTAACATTAACTAAAACAAGGGCTTTAGCAGGCGATAACCTGACAAAAGCGCATTATGATGACTTGGTGATCAGGATCAATGCTGTTCTTTTTCCTAAAAAATAAGCGGATGTAATATCCTTTAATCAGCCCTTAAGCTCTATTTTTATAGCTTAAGGGCTTTTCTTTGATTAAACCCAGTTATGATTCGCAAAGAAAGCCTGATATATTTGCAAGAAAAAAACGTTGTTTGTACTATGAGACCAATCACCTCCTTGTCTATTTTTATAAGTTTGAGCCTGTTACTGACTGCGTGCAATACGAAAGCAAAGAAAGAAAAATTACCAGAACATGTAAAGTTAGATGTGACTCCGGTCAAAGGAATCAGGTATACGGAAGTAAAACGTCGTTTCAGCAATGGGTTATCTTTCGATACGACTGGTTTTCAGCAGGAACCAAGCTGGATTATTCAATTTAAATCTGCCGATACAGTGCTGGCTTATGATCCTGCCCAGAAAATCATGCAACCCTTTCATTTGCACCATGACCATGCTGATGTCTTTAATTTTGCGAAAGAATGGTTCAGGTTTAAGCTGATCAGCAAAGATAGCCTCGTTTTTCAACGGCTTCAGGTGAATAAAAAAGAGATAGCAGATGATATCCGTTCGGATGTAAACATGACTTTTTATGCCGATGACTATATCAAAAATAAATTAAAAACTACTGCTGAAAAGTTGCAGCGACCAAGTAAAGCGGATACCCTTTTTATTGCAGAAATGGTAGCTAAAGCAACTCAATATCCGGATCAAAGGGACAGTGTATTTGCGGGCCGGCAAGTGGTTTCTTTGCGTGCGCGCGATAACCGTATTACTGTAGAGCGTTTAAGCAGCGTCGATAAATTGAATGGCAGAACAGAGGCTTACGATTACCTCTATCCGCAGTATAAACTGGTTATTCCGGATGCTTATAAAGAATTCGCTTATGAGTTTAATGTCCTGGTCGATGAAAAGGGAAAAATGAGATTAAGTTATTTTTTCACTAACCTTCCCGAATTCAGGGAAACGAGAAAAAAAGTTCTGGAAGGAATTATCAGCGTTTATTTGCAAAATTTACTAATAATTAAACCTGGGAGTACTCTTGGCGTGCCTCATACAAGCGAAATTACGGTAGATGTAGTCGGGAGAAAACCTTCAAAATAAATCGTCAAAAATTATATTTATCAAAAAATGAAGCATTTGCGGATTATAAAAAAATAATTACTACATTGCAGACTTAATTATTAATACATAATACAATGCAAGAAGGAACAGTAAAATTTTTCAATGTAACTAAAGGTTTTGGATTTATCGTACCAGCGAATGGCGATAGCGAAATTTTTGTACATTCAACAGGCCTTATCGATGAAATCCGTGAAAACGACAAAGTAGAATACGATGTTGAAAGCGGTAAAAAAGGTTTGAATGCGATCAATGTTAAAGTAATCTAGATTATTATAACCATAATTCGTACAAGCTTCCTGATGAGATATCGGGAAGCTTTTTTTATGCCCTTTGAAATCCATCCGGGATAAAACAAGGCTGTTTCCCCAATTTTGAATAAAAAACAACAATTACATTCGTTCTCTGTTCAAGGCTTTTCTATCTTTAAATTCAGAAACAGCTTAAACGGGCTTTTATATAGCAGAAATGGATAGCAATTACAGCCTTTTAATTTCAAAGATCAATGAATTTAAGCAGCAGTTTTATCTTAATAAACTGTTTCATGGCCTTATTTATACGCTTGCGCTTTTATTTGCCCTTTACCTTTTCTTATTTGTGCTGGTGTATTATTCGCACCCTGCCCCCCTTGTCAAAACGATCCTCTTCTTTTCCTATCTGCTGATTTTACTCGTTTCTATAACTGTTGGTATTGTTAAGCCTGCTCTCGCCTATTTCAGGTTGAGTAAGACCATTAGTTTAGAAGAGTCGGCAGAGATTATTGGAAACCATTTCGAGCATGTACGTGATAAATTGCTGAATACTTTACAGCTTAAAGCACTGGCAGATTTATCTCCTGAGCATAATCAATTAATTTTAGCAGGAATAGACCAGAAGATCAATGAATTAACACCAGTTCCATTCAGTAAAGCGATTAATCTTGGGGATAATAAAAAACTAATTAAGTATTTTATAGTTCCGCTGGTGTTGATTATAGCCATCGGGATCATAGCTCCTGCTGTTTTAAAAGAAGGAACTAAAAGCTTTGTTAAGTATGATCAGGAGGTTTTACCTGTAGCTCCTTTTGATTTTGTACTGCTCAATAAAACTCTTGTAGTGACACAGGGTGACGATTTACAGCTAAATATCAAAATAGACGGAGATCAACTCCCGCAAGAAATATATTTAAAAGAGGGACTTAATACTTTTAAGCTGGATAAAAAATCAAATAGTAGTTTTCAGTATACTTTAAAAAACTTACAGAAAACACAGCTGGTCCGCTTTAGTGCAGGCGGTTTTGATTCCAGGTCTTATAAGCTGATTGTTAAACCCAGACCAGCTGTTTTAACGATGGAAGCGCATTTGAATTACCCTTCTTATTTGAAGAAAAAGAAGGAAACGATTTCCAATGCAGGAGATTTAACCCTGCCGGAAGGAACTGTTGTCACCTGGGTTGTTTCCACTGAAAATACGAAACAATTAGTATTTGCATTGGGTAACCAGCTTCAGGAACTCTCTGTGGAAAATAATTCAGCGGAGTTTAAAGCTGTACTCAAAAAGAGCCAGAACTACCGGGTTATTCCTAAAAATGAATTTTCTGTACATCAGGATTCAATCAGCCATAAAATTGAGGTAATTGCAGATCTTTCTCCTGCTATAGAAGTCAAAGAAACGGCGGACTCACTGAGCCGCAAAGCTTTATATTTCACAGGGAATATTCATGATGATCATGGTTTCAGCGCTTTAAAATTCGTTTATACGCTTAAAGAAAATGGCATCACTAAAAAAACAGTATATACAGGTATTCCCGTCAAAGCAAATCAACTGGAGAACTCTTTCTTCTATTTCTGGAATCTCAAAAATATAGAAATTAAGCCTGGCCAAGTACTGGAATACTACCTGGAAGTAGCGGATAATGATGCCGTGAATGGGCCTAAAAAAAGCCGCACCGCGGTCAGGACTTATGAGCAGCCTACTGCCAGTCAGCTGGATAAGCAGACAAATACCGCAAGCACCCTGTTGAAACAAAAAATGGAGTCGGCAATTAAACTCGCTGGCCAGGTAGAAAAAGAAAGTAAAAAGCTTGGAGAAACTTTACTGGACAAAAAAGAACTCACTTTTGAGGATAAAAAAGATATTGGACTGCTGCTGGAAAAGCAGAAGAAATTAGAGGCTGTTGTCAGGGAAATCCAGGAAGCCAAACAAAAAAACACTTTTAATTCTACAGAAAATGAAGATTTAAAGAAGGAATTGGCAGAGAAACAGAAACAAATTGATGATTTGTTTAACAATGTCCTCGATCCTAAAACCAAAGAGCTGCTGGAAAAACTGCAAAGCCTGGTTACCCAAAATAATAAAGATCAGACGCAACAGGAGTTGAGCAAAATGACCATGGATAATAAATCCTTAAAGAATGAACTTGACCGGATCCTGGAATTATATAAGCAATTGGAATTTGAGCAAAATCTGCAAAATAAGATCGACCGTTTAGCCGGCCTTGCCAAGACACAAAAAGAATTGAGCAAAGCTACCAAAGACCAGAAAAATTCATTGGATGAGTTGCAAAAGAAGCAGCAAAAGCAACAACAGGAATTTAATGAGCTGAAAAAAGAGATGAAAGAACTGGATGCTAAAAACCAGGCTTTGGAAAGACCTAACCCTTTTTCACCACAGGAAAAAACAGCACAGCAAATTCAGCAGCAACAGCAGCAAAGCCTGGAAAAGTTAACTAAAAATCAAAGGCAAAAAGCTTCGGAACAGCAGGAAAAAGCAGGTGATCAATTGCAGGAAATGGCAGACCAGCTTAAAGAGGAACAGCAGTCTGCAACTGAGGCTGAAAATAATTTGCAGGTAGAGGAATTAAGGTTATTACTTCAGCATTTGCTAAAAACTTCTTTTGATCAGGAAAAGGTGATGCTTAGTTTAAAGAAAATGGCTTTCAATGACCCTGCGTATATCGGCAATGTCCAGTTACAACGTGGCATAAAGGATAATTTAAAAACGATTTCAGATAGTTTGTCTGCCTTGAGCAAAAGGGTTCCTCAGATCCAGAGTGCGGTGGGTGAAGAAATGCAGCAAATCAATTTTAATCTGGATAAAAGTCTGGAAAACCTGGCTGAACGCAGGACTTATGAGGCAGTTAAAAATCAACAATACACCATGACTTCAATTAATAACCTGGCTTTAATGTTGAATGAGGCACTGGAACAATTGGAAAAAAACAAGCGCAATTCTAAATCTGGCGGAAAAGGGAAAGGGAAACAGTCTATGCAGCAGCTTCAGCAAATGCAGCAGCAGCTGAACAAGAATATGGAGCAGGCCAGACAAAAGCTTCAAAAAGAAGGTAAACAAGGAAGCGTACCTAAAGGAGAAATGAGCGAAAGTTTTGCAAAAATGGCGCAACAACAGCAGCTGATCCGCGAAGCTTTACAGAAACTCAATACGGAACAAAATAAAGATGGAAGTGGTGGCCTGGGTAATTTAAACCAGGTGATCAAAGACATGAAAACGACGGAGTCCGATCTGATCAATAAAAGGCTGGAAGATGCAACCATTAAACGTCAACAAGGCGTATTGACTAAATTACTGGATGCTGAAAAAGCCAGCAGAGAACAAAGTGAAGATGAGAAAAGAGAAAGCAAAGTTGGAAAAGATTTCCCCCCGTCCTATCCTAAATTGTTAGAACAGTTCAAAAAGAAACAAGCTGCCGAGCAAGAATTATTACAAAAATTACCTCCATCGCTCAATTACTATTACAAAAATAAAATAGCAGACTACTTTAAATTGCTAAATTTGCAACCGTAAATAGTATGTCATGAGCAAACCAGCAGTACATTTTTTTTTAGAAAATGTTAAGTATACCCTTAAAAATAAAACAATTATCAGAAACTGGATCAATGAGACTATTATTGCAGAAGGTTTTCAGTTGGAGGAGTTAACTTTTATTCTTTGTTCTGACGAATATTTGCTGGCTATAAACCAGCAATACTTAAATCATGATACTTATACTGATGTAATTACTTTTGATAACTCTGAGGCACCCGAAATGATTCAAGGAGATATCTTTATCAGTATAGAACGTATCCAGGAAAATGCTAAGCAATTTAAGAGTACAGTTCAGCATGAATTGTGCAGAGTGATTATTCATGGTACTTTACATCTATTAGGCTATAAGGACAAAGGAAAGGCGGCAAAAGCGTTGATGACCCAGAAAGAAGATCAATATTTGACGCTATTCAATGCCGCATTGACTAAAACAGCAGTATAATCGCTATTAAACATATTACCAAATCACTTATCTGCTGTAAATCAACAACTTAATAGCAAATTTGATGTCTTAAAAAAATGACCTCATTTAAAGCGTTATAAGCCCTTTTTAAAACTTCTTAAACTCATAAGTTCAAAACAGCAATAATTGCATTAATCTGCTTATAAAGCACCGAAAACGGCACGTTAAGTCCCTTAGTCATTTAAATTCTATCGTTTTCGCAAATCTTGGCTTTTTAAGATTCGGGTTAGCCATAAATACGTTTCTGCAGCTACATTTTATTCTTCCTGTTTGAGGTGACCTTCTAACTCATTTCCTAAATAACTTTACCTTTCAGATTTTTCAAATCATGCCCAAGAGTGTTTTTGCATATACTTATAACTCCGTAGGTTACTAAATTGTAATATAATATTTAGTTGTTTAAACACATGAATATGATACCCACAAATATTGCTTACTTTTGCGGATAATTTCTTATCTGATAATTCGTTAAAAATATACTTTGAGCACATTAATTGCAGCAGAAAATTTAGGCCATGCCTATAATGATGAATGGTTATTCAAAAATTTAACCTTAGGCATCCAGACTGGTCAGCGCGTAGCGCTGGTTGGTATCAACGGAGCTGGTAAAAGCACCCTATTAAAATTATTGGCCGAGCGGTTTACTCCGCTGGAAGGGAAAATAGTAAAAAATAAATTCGTTAAGATTGGTTTCCTCGATCAGGAGCCCTCCTTTCCTGATGGATATTCTATCAGTGATTTTATTTTTTCTACAGACAATAAGCAGCAACAGTTAATCAAAGAATATGAAGAACTGATTGAAGACCCAAATCCAGATGAAAAAAAACTTAATCGTTTATACGAGGAATTAAGTGAACATAATGCCTGGGAATATGAGCATGAAATTAAAACGATTTTAAGCCGTATGGGAATTAATCACCTGCAGCAAAAAATTTCAACGCTTTCTGGTGGTCAGAAAAAACGTCTGGCTTTAGCCAAACTTTTGATTGAGGACCCTGAGATTTATGTATTGGATGAGCCAACAAATCATCTTGACATTGATACGATTGAATGGTTAGAGAAATTATTGACTTCAGGAAATAAAACAATATTACTGGTTACGCATGACAGGTATTTCCTGGACAATGTATGTAATACAATTGTGGAACTGGACAGAGGTAAGATTTACAATTACAATGGGAACTATGCCTATTTCCTGGAAAAGAAATCGGAACGTGAAGCTTCTGATGACAGTACTTTCCAAAAGAATAAAAATCTCCTGAAGAAAGAATTGGAATGGATGCGCAGAATGCCTGCGGCAAGAACAACTAAATCTCAATCAAGAATTGATGCCTTTTATGATTTAGAAAGTAAAACCAAACAACGTTCTGATACTGGAAGCGTAACCTTAAGCATGAAGATGTCACGCCAGGGAAACAAGATTCTGGAGCTGGATCATATCGGTCAGTCTTTTGATGAGAAAAAAATAATCAATGATTTCAGTTATACTTTCAAACGTGCAGACCGTATTGGTTTGGCAGGAAAAAATGGAACTGGAAAATCTACTTTATTAAATATTATTACTGGCTTCCAGATTCCTGAAAAAGGTAAGGTAAGCACCGGAGAAACTACTGTTTATGGGTATTATAAACAAGGTGGTTTAGCCTTCAATGAAAAAGAACGAGTTATTGATATTGTAAAATCAGATGCTGAATATATTAAGATGGCTGATGGTTCCATGATCTCAGCTTCTCAATTATTAACCTTATTCCTCTTCCCTCCTAAAAAGCAACATGGGATGGTAGAAAAATTAAGTGGAGGAGAGAAAAAGCGTTTACACCTGATGAAGGTTTTAATGCAAAACCCAAATTTCCTGATCCTGGATGAGCCAACCAATGATTTAGATATTGATACGTTAAATGTATTGGAAGAGTTCCTGGAAAACTTCCCTGGTGTATTAATTTTGGTTTCTCACGATAGGTATTTATTAGACAAAATGAGTGAGCAATTATTCATTATGGAAGGTGAAGGAATCGTTAGTATTTACAATGGTAATTATTCTGAGTACAGAATTAGCCTGGATACGCCTAAAGAAAAAGCAGAAACAAAGTCGAATAAGAACGAACAAAAAACTACTGTTATCCCTGCCAATAAATTGACTTATAAAGAGCAGAAAGAGCTAGACGATTCAGAAGCTAAAATTGCAGAGATTGAAAATGAAATTGATAAACTAACTAATTCTATGCTCGCAATCGATAGTGCTAATTATATGGAGATACAAGAAGTGACGAAAGCTATCGAAAAGCTGAATACTTCTTTAGAGCAGACTATGGAACGTTGGGTAGAGTTATCAGAAAAGATAAACAAAACGACTTAATTAAAGAAATAACAAATCATTATAAGGCTTTTTAAAGCATTTACAAGTTTAAGCAAGCCCGTTAAGCTAACATAAAAATTAACGTTCCACGTGAAACACCAGTGCTTCAGAACAAGAAATACAGACCTTGTTTCACGTGGAACATAAAGATAAAATAAGATGTTCAAAGAATATGATGTGATTGTTGTAGGTGCCGGACACGCAGGTTGTGAAGCAGCAGCGGCAGCAGCAAACATGGGATCTTCCGTTTTATTAGTCACCATGAACATGGAGACAATTGCGCAAATGAGCTGCAACCCTGCCATGGGCGGTGTAGCGAAAGGACAAATTGTAAGAGAAATTGATGCCATGGGTGGATACTCGGGTATCATCAGTGACAAGACGACGCTGCAATTTAGAATGCTCAATTTATCGAAGGGCCCTGCAATGTGGAGTCCGCGTGCACAGAACGACAGGAAAAGATTTGCCGAAGAGTGGAGACTTGCTTTAGAACGTACACCAAATGTAGATTTCTGGCAAGATATGGTCAGCAGTCTGATCATTGAAAATAACAAAGTAACCGGAGTTAAAACTTCTATTGGTGTAGAGATCAAAGCTAAAAGTGTTATATTAACAAATGGTACTTTTCTGAATGGTTTGATCCATATTGGGGAAAAGAAATTTGGTGGCGGCCGTACTGGTGAAAAAGCAGCTACTGGAATTACAGAACAATTAACTTCAATTGGCTTCGAAGCCGGAAGAATGAAAACGGGTACTCCCCCACGCGTGGATGGAAGATCTCTGAATTATTCATTAATGGAAGAACAATGGGGTGATGAAAATCCAGGAAGATTCTCTTATACGAATGTAGAAAGACCAACAGCTAAAAGATGTTGCTGGATTACTTATACCAATAGTAATGTTCATGAAACATTAAAAGAAGGGTTTGAAAAATCCCCGATGTTTACGGGCAGAATTAAAGGTTTAGGTCCAAGATACTGTCCTTCCATTGAAGATAAAATTAACAGGTTTGCCGAAAGGGACAGACATCAGATTTTTGTAGAACCTGAAGGATGGAATACTTGTGAAATTTATGTAAATGGTTTTTCAACTTCACTACCTGAAGATGTTCAATACAGAGCTTTGATCCAGATCCCAGGATTTGAAAATGCAAAGATGTTCAGACCAGGTTACGCTATTGAATATGATTACTTTCCACCTACCCAGTTATCTTTAACTTTAGAAACTAAGTTAATTGAGAATCTATATTTTGCAGGACAAATCAATGGAACTACAGGCTATGAAGAAGCAGCGAGTCAAGGTTTCATTGCCGGAATTAATGCGCACTTAAAAATTAATGAGAAAGCGCCATTAATTATGAAACGTTCCGAATCTTATATAGGTGTATTAATTGATGACCTGGTGACTAAAGGAACTGAGGAACCCTACCGTATGTTTACTTCCAGAGCAGAGCACAGATTGTTATTGCGTCAGGATAATGCAGATATCAGGCTCTCCCCTATTGGCCATGCCTTAGGATTAATTAGTGACGAGCGCCTGGCCACTGTCAATCAGAAAATTTCGAACTCAGATAATATCGTTGCCTTCACCCGCAAACAAGGAATCGAGATGACTGAAGCGAACGACATGCTGGAAACTTTAGGTTCAACACCTTTAGCACAGAATGTTAAAATTGTCAGCGTCCTTGGCAGGCCTCAGGTTGGAATTAATGACCTTAGAAAGGTGAGTAAAAGTCTGGATGAATACTTGGCTCCATTTGATCAGGAAACTATTGAACAAGCTGAAATCAAAGTGAAATATGAAAGTTACTTTCTGAAAGAACAAGAGATCGTCAACAAAATGCAAAAGATGGAAGACAAAGATATCAATCCGGATTTTGATTATTCTTCATTAGGATCCTTATCAAAAGAAGCAAGAGAGAAATTATTGAAGATAAAACCACGTACTTTAGGCCAAGCATCAAGAATTTCAGGGGTTTCTCCTTCAGACATTTCAGTTTTGATGGTACACATTAGTAAATAAAATATAATTTATTGATTATCAATTAATTACAAACAAAAACAATACAGTCTGAAAGCAGCTTATTTTAAAGCGATATAAGAAGCTTTCAGACTTTTTACATCATAGTTATTAAAAAGGTTAAAGATTCTATTACATCGCACATAAATGGCCAAAAACAGCTTATTAAAGATTGCAAGGAGTTTATTTTATACATTTTCAGGAATATCCCTGATTTATGGCTGCGCGAGCATTGGACCTGGCCCTCAGGGAGGCCCAAAAGATAAAACACCACCAAAAGTACTTTCTATGACCCCAAAAAATTTAACCAGGAATTTTAAGGCTAAGAAAATTGTTATCCAGTTTGATGAATATTTCAAATTGACTGATCAGTATAAGCAATTCTCCATTTCTCCGGATGTAGAGGTGATGCCCACTTTAAAAATCAAGGACAAATCACTGGAGATTACTTTTACAGATTCTCTGGAAAAGAATACAACTTATACGCTTAATTTTGGTAAAGCAGTTGGCGACGTGAATGAAGGAAATGTAACTAAAAACCTGACTTATGTTTTTTCAACTGGTGCATCCCTGGACTCTTTAAGTATTTCTGGTAACATTAAAGAATCACAAACAGGCAAGCCATTAATTGAGGGCGTTGCTTTTGTACTGCCCCTATCCAGGGATAGTATTTTTGGAAAAAAGAAAGCTTCTATTTATACTTTAACGGACAGCAGTGGAAATTACAAAATTAATAATTTAAGAGCAGATACTTATAAAGTTTATGCACTGAAAGAACAAAGCAGCGATAAGATCTATCAGCAAAGTTCTGATGAAATTGGTTTTGTTAAAGAGCCTTTGGTCCTGAAAAAAGATACCCAAAATGTAAATATGATGGTGTTTAAAGAAGATGCCATACTTTTCAGGATCAATGACAGAAGACTTAATGCGGATGGAAGTATTTCAATGAACTTCAATCAGAAACTAAAAAAACCAGAAATCGTGGTGACAGAACCTAAAAATCTGGACGCTACCAAATTGGTTAAATTCAACAAAAATGGTGATTCAGTAAAGATTTGGTTAGCTGATTTAAGCTTTGATTCTACCAAAATAAGTGTCACTAATGCAGGAAAATTACTGCAAACAGTTACTTTCAACAGGGGAAAAAAAGATACTTATAAAAGAAGTTTGGTCGCGACTGATAATATTGAAACCAATTTAATCAATCCGAATAAACCATTTACTTTGACATTTGGAATGCCTGTTGAAGCTGTAGATCCATCAAAAATAGTCCTGATGGAAGATTCTGTGGTGAAAACAAATTTCACAGTGGTTAAGGATAGTGCAAACTTCCTGGCTTACCATATACGCTATCCCTGGCAAGCAAATAATATTTATGAAATCAAATTTGGTGATGGTGCTTTTACCGGGCTGTTTGCAACTAAAAGCAAAGAGTTTTTAAAGAAATTCCAGTTAGCTAAGAAAGACGATTACGGAACTTTACAGGTAAAAATAATTGTTCCTGAACCTAATAAACAGTATCTGCTGGAAATTACCAATGAAGCTAAAGCAGTAGTAAATAATTTGGTGGTATCTCTGGATACCACCGTAAAATTTGCAAATTACAGGGCCGGAAGATACTTTATCAGAATTATCTATGATACCAATAAAAATGGCATCTGGGACACTGGTAATGTTAAACTGGGCTTACAGCCAGAAACCATTTATAACGAGCCTAAAGAGCTCTCTATACGGGCTAACTGGGATAGAAATGAGACGATTACACTACCTAAAGAAAAATAGTTTATCTGAACCAATCTGAATACATAATATAGTTATCTGGTAATTTATTTAATAAAGCCCGTTGCTCTTCAGTAATGGGCTTTATTTTTTTTGCAGGTGTTCCTGCATAGAGAAAACCAGATTCACAAATTGTATTTTCCAGGACAACTGATCCGGCACCAATAATACAATATTCTTCTACCACTGCATTGTCCATGACAATAGCCCCCATACCAACAAGTACATGGTCTTTAAGGATACAACCATGTACAATCGCATTATGCCCTACTGAGACCCTGTTACCAATGGTAGTAGCAGCCTTAAGATACGTCGCATGAATAACCGCACCATCCTGAATATTACTATCATTTCCGATAGTAATTGTGTTTACATCTCCTCTGATTACTGCATTAAACCATACGGAACAATTCGTTCCCATAGTTACATCCCCTACTATAGTTGCGTTTGGTGCAATAAAACAATTTTCTCCCCATTTCGGGTGTTTATCTAAAACCGGTAAAATAACGGGCATATTCTATATATTAAAAAATAGTATCAATTAATTCTTCTGCATGTCCAGGGTAATCTGTTGTATAATGTAAACCCCTGCTTTCTTTTCTTGCCATCGCAGATTTGATCACGGTAAAGGCAACTTGTATAACGTTTCTTAATTCACATAATTTGACAGAGACTTTATTCGCTTTATAAAATTCCTCAGTTTCTTCGTGTAATAAAAATAGACGTCTCATCGCTCTGTCCAATCTAAAATCTGAACGTACAATTCCTACATAATCGCTCATTAATTTTTGAGTTTCGCGCAAGTTGTGTGTAACCAGGATATCTTCATCAGATTGAATAACTCCATGATCGTCCCATTCCGGAATATTTTCAGGAATAACGCTGTCTTTAAATTTTTCTATCGCATCCAGATAAATCCGGTGTGCAAAAACGGGGGCTTCCAATAAAGAATTTGAAGCTAACCGGTTTGCACCATGCAGACCAGTTGAAGAACATTCTCCGCAAGCATATAAATTATGAATAGAAGATCTTCCAAATTCATCTACTAAAATTCCACCACACATGTAATGAGCAGCTGGAGTAACCGGAATTAAATCTTTAGTCATGTCTATACCTATAGATAAACACTTCGCATAAATGTTTGGAAAGTGTGTCAATATGTCAGTCTTTGAACGGTTTCTAATGTCCAGATAAACGAAATCTTCACCCGATTTTTTCATCTCAGAATCTATTGCCCTGGCCACAATATCACGTGGTGCCAATGACCCTCTTTCGTCATATTCGTACATAAATTCATCCCCATTCTTACGCCTCAGAACGCCTCCAAAGCCCCTTACGGCTTCCGATATTAAGAAGGATGGATACTCACCAGGGTTATATAAAGCAGTAGGATGAAACTGAATGAACTCCATATTCCTCAATTTTCCTTTTGCACGGTAAACCATTGCCATCCCATCTCCTGTTGCAATTACTGGATTTGTAGTGCTGGAATACACATGACCAGCGCCACCGGAAGCTAGCACAGTTACCTTTGCTAGTATCTTTTCCACATCGTTAAGCTCTGTGTTAAAGGCATATACACCAAAACAGTTAATAACTTTGGTACTCTTGTCAACAAACAATCCGAGGTGATGTTGGGTAATTAACTCCAAACAGAAGTAATGTGTTAATATCTCTATGTTTGGATTCTCGTGAATTTGCTTCAATAAAACACTCTCAATTTCATAGCCCGTAACGTCTTTATAGTGTAAAACCCGGTGCTCAGAGTGCCCTCCTTCCTTCGCAAGATCATAAACGCCTGCAGGGTCCTTGTCAAATTTAATTCCGTAATCTATGATCTCCTGGATACGCTGAGGCCCTTCTTTCACCACGATTTCCACAATTGCCGGATCGCAAAGCCCATCGCCGGCAATTAAAGTATCATGAATATGCTTTTCAAAAGAATCATCTTTATCCACAACTACAGCTACCCCACCCTGGGCGTATTTTGTATTGGATTCATCTTCATTTGATTTTGTAATAATTAAAACTTTACCATGCTTAGCGGCCTTTAAAGCGAAGCTCAAGCCCGCAATCCCCGATCCTATTACTAAAAAGTCTGTATTCTTCATTGAATTGTGCTAAATCCGCCTTGTTGTTAACAACGTTAGAAATATGTTGATTACTTGTCTAAATAAATAGAGTAACTATTTAAGAATGTTTAAAGCTAAGGTAAAATGAGAATTAGACACAATATTTTAAGTTATTTTTCAGCAACTTTGCATGAGTTATTAACTTTTTACTACCAAGTAACTAATAAACATCTGAGTATGGATAAGTTTTTAATCGTAAAAATATCTAATTGTGAATCAGCGTATTTTTTCAAAAAAAAAGTGATTTAATTGTTGGTAAGTATAGAACAAGTTATAAAAACGAATAAAAATCTCAGAGTTACAAACATTACTAACACACTAATAAACAATAGAAATCTATTTATATTAAATAATTATTAATTATTGAAACGTTGAAAATGGATACCTTAGAAGAATTGAACAGAAGAGGATTTGTAGAAGAAAGTATCGACCCAACACTTGATCTTTTTGCGGAAATTGAAAAATTAAAAAAAGAGAAAAATGCGATAATCCTGGCACATTACTATCAAGAACCTGATATACAGGATGTTGCGGACTATATTGGAGACAGTTTGGGGCTTTCTCAGGAAGCTGCCAGAACAGAGGCGGATGTGATTGTTTTTGCAGGAGTGCATTTTATGGCAGAAACAGCTAAAATCCTCTCTCCTGAAAAAAAGGTTTTATTACCTGATTTAAAGGCAGGTTGCTCATTAGCAGATAGTTGTCCACCACATTTGTTTAAAAAGTTTAAAGAAAAATACCCGGATCACCTGGTCATTACCTACGTGAATTGTACGGCAGAGCTAAAAGCGATGAGTGATATTGTTTGTACCTCAACCAATGCGGTCCAAATTGTAGAAAGTCTGCCAAAAGAGCAGAAGATTATTTTTGGACCTGATAAAAATCTGGGAGCCTGGGTAGCGAAAAAAACTGGCAGGGACCTGGTGCTGTGGAATGGTGCGTGTATGGTCCACGAAATATTTTCAAGAGAGAAAATAACGAAGCTAAAAGAGCGTCATCCGCATGCAAAATTTATTGCACATCCGGAATGTGAGGAAGCTGTATTACAGATGGCAGATTATATCGGATCTACAACAGGTTTGTTAAATTATTCCATCAAAAGTGAGGCGAAAGAATTTATTATAGCGACAGAAAGTGGTATAATTCACCAGATGGAAAAGGCTAATCCAACAAAAACTTTTATTCCGGCGCCGCCGAATAATAATTGTGCTTGCAATGATTGTCCCTATATGAAGAGAAATACTTTAGAAAAACTGTATTTGTGTTTAAAAAATGGATCACCAGAAGTGACTGTACCTGAGCATATTATCAGAGAAGCAAGAAAACCAATTGAAAGAATGCTGGAGATTTCGGCAAGTCTTGGCTTATAGGGATTGTTAGCTTTAAAACTTTCCTAACAACTGTTAATAAGTTTTAAAACTTAAGAAACAGAGGTAAAAACCAACGGAAAATTCCAGCGGTTAATATTTATAAAAAAAATATGTTTGAGAATAAAGGACGTACAGAATTAGGTGAATTGGGCGAGTTTGGCCTGATTGAACACCTGACAAATAATTTTAAAATAAGACATGAAACTAGTGTCAAAGGGATTGGTGATGATGCTGCAGTATTGCATTCTGGCGATAAAGAAATTTTAATTTCTACAGATTTATTGTTGGAAGGAATCCATTTTGATCTGGCTTATGTACCGCTGATGCACTTGGGATATAAGGCTGTTCAGGTGAATTTAAGCGATATTTACGCAATGAATGGAGTAGCAGCCCAGATTACTGTTTCTATCGGGGTTTCGAGTAAGTTTCCATTAGAAGCTGTAGAAGAAATTTATAAAGGGATAGAGCTGGCCTGTAATAAGTTCAACATTGATTTAATTGGTGGGGATACCTCTTCGAGCAAGCAGGGACTAGTACTGAGTGTAACGAGTATTGGTTATGCTGCCAAAGAAGATATTTGCTACAGAAATGGTGCTAATGAAGGTGATTTAATTTGTGTTTCCGGTGATTTAGGCGGGGCTTATGTAGGGCTTCAGATTCTAGAAAGAGAAAAACAGATTTTCCTGGAAAACCCTAATATTCAGCCTGATCTGGAAGGAAAAGATTATATTATTGAAAGACAATTGAAACCTGAAGGCAGAAGAGATATTGTGGACCTGCTGGCCCAGATGAAAATCGTGCCTACTGCAATGATCGATATTTCTGATGGTTTGGCTTCTGATATTATGCATATCTGCAAGCAATCTGAAAAAGGATGTACTTTGTATGAAGATAAATTTCCAATTGACCCGATGACTTATGAAACTGCAAGGGAGCTGGGGCTTGATCCAACTGTTTGTGCATTAAATGGCGGAGAAGATTATGAATTGTTATTCACAATCAAACAGGAAGACTATACAAAATTAAAGCATGATGTGGATATTACTGTAATTGGTCACATTACTGATAAAGCTTCAGGCTGTAAAATGATTTCTAAATCAAGTGTTGTTCACGAATTGAAAGCACAGGGCTGGAACGCCTTTAAATTATAGGATTTTCATCCGCTATTAAAGCTGGGTCCAAAAATTTACGATCAATTTGTTTGGTAGTTTTTGCACCCAGCTTTTTTATTTTATCAGCTGTATTAGCCAGGTTCCCTGATCCGGTAGTTAGTTTGCCCATGGCTTTATCGTATGCATCCTGGCTCTGCCTGATATTTCTGCCGATACTCTCCATATCAGTTACAAAACCAACAAATTTATCGTACATGCTGCCGCTCAGACGTGCTATTTCCAGTACATTGCGGTTCTGTCTTTCTTGTTTCCAAATGCTTGAAATAGTCCGGAGCGTAGCCAGTAAGGTAGATGGGCTTACAATCACTACTTTTCTTTCCCAGGCATAATTGAAAAGTTCAGCGTCTTTTTGAACTGCAATACCGAATGAGGATTCTATAGGGATAAACAGCAATACGAAATCAGGGGAGTTGATTTGGTAAAGTGCCTGATAATTTTTACCTGAAAGGTCCTGGATATGGTTTTTCAAAGAAAGTAAGTGCTGTTTGACAAATATTTCTCTTTCTTCTTCGGTTTCGGCCGTGACATATTTTTCATAAGCAATCAGTGAAACTTTAGAATCGACAACAATGTGTTTATCTTCTGGCAGATCAATGATTACATCAGGTTGTACCCTATTGCCTGTTGCGGTGCTAAAACTCGATTGTATCCGGTATTCCTGGTCTTTAACAAGTCCTGAACGTTCTAATACACGCTCCAGAATCACTTCTCCCCAGTTACCTTGTTTTTTATTATCTCCTTTTAGTGCTTTGGTCAGGTTATTTGCATCTTCTTGTATTTGTTTGCTCTGATCCATCAGTTGTGAAATAACGCCTTTGAGTATATTGCGTTCGTCTGACTCCGCTTTGTATACCCGGTCGACCTTTTCCTCGAATGCTTTAATATTTTCCTTCAGCGGGCTTAAAATGAGGTCCATATTGGCTTTGTTATTTGCCGTGAATTTTGAAGTTTTCTCCTCCAGTATCTGATTAGCGATATGCTCAAATTCCATTTTGAATTTTTGCTGCAATTCTGCTATATACTTTTCCTGTTCAGTTTGTTTGTCTACCTGCGCTTTAAGCATTTCTTCTGCTTTTACAGCACGGCTTCTTTCATCCATAAATCCTGTACGCAAATCAATAAGTTCGTCTTCCAGGCGTTGCTTTTCTTCTTTGTAATAGCCTAGAATCTTTTCATGCTCGGCTTCCTTTAAACCCAATAAGTCTGTCTGGTTATTAACTGCATCTGGTTTTTTTAATAAAATGAAAAAAAGGAAGATGATAACGACGATAAGCAATACTATAATAAGAATATTCATTTGCTAATATTTTTATCAAAAATCTGTATTATAAACGATTTTAACAAGTATTTTAGTATTTATGTAGCAATGCTCTATTGTATTTATGAAGTTTTTAAGAGACAAAAAGGTTTTTATAATAGAAATATGCTTCTTATTGGAAAGAATAAAAAAGGGATTTTTTTAATAAGCAATTAATAAATTAATTATCAGGCGTATTTTTTAATTATAATAAGGTGTTTTAATCACAGAATAGCTGTTTTATTGAAATATAATTGAAATTCAAGATTATGGGAACAATTTTTGATTTATCGCAATGGATAAAATGTGATATCAAGAGATGGCGACCTATTTGTTTTTTATAATTCCGATACTGATTCTAAGCATTTTTGTGCAGTGGAAGTTCAGACATAAATTTGCGAGGTACGCGGAAATGCAGTTGAATTCTGGATTTTCAGGGCATGAGATTGCAGAAAAAATGTTGCATGATAATGGTATATATGATGTGAGGGTGATGAATGCAGACGGTCAGTTAACGGATCATTATAATCCAGCAGATAAAACTGTTAATTTAAGTACGGATGTGTATTATGGGAGAAGTGTTGCAGCCGCAGCCGTAGCTGCGCATGAATGCGGACATGCTGTTCAGCATGCTAAGTCCTACTATTGGCTGCAATTCAGAACTAATATGGTCCCGGTAGTCAGTATATCTTCTAATCTTTTGCAATGGGTATTGATCATAGGTATTTTGCTGATTGGCTTTACAGGTAATCCTTTTGTCCTGGGATTGGGAGTAGCCGGGCTTGTGCTGATCACGATATTTAGCTTCATCACCTTGCCTGTTGAATTTGATGCGAGTAAAAGAGCTTTAATATGGCTTAAAAATAATCAGGTAGTGATGCATAGTTATGAAGAAAATGCACAGGCAAAAGATGCTTTATGGTGGGCAGCAATGACCTATGTAGTAGCTGCCCTTGGTGCATTGTCCAATTTATTATATTATGCTTCCATGTTATTTGGAAGAAATAAAAACTAATTCAAACGGTAAGGTACAATGAGTTGAAATTCAGGAATGTCAACTGTAAAGTCACTTTCATCTGCAGTCCGGTGCATCAGGTAATTTCCTGACATCGATCCCATATCTGTTGTTAAATTACATCCTGAAACGTAAGAATAGCTTTCTCCTGGTTCTATGACAGGCTGAATGCCAACAACGCCTTCCCCTTCTACTTCCCTTTGTGTACCGTTGGAATCAAAAATAAACCATTGACGGCGCATTAATTGTATCGAATAATCTGACAGATTTTCTACAGAAATCTGGTAAGCAAACATAAAATGTTCTTTCTCAGGATTGGAATATTCTTCCTGATACACCGTATCTACCGAAATCTTAACGCCTTGTGTAATCGCTGTGACCATTGTTATCTAAATTCTAATCTAATTATTAAGTGTTTTTCAAAAATCAAGCCATTTCTCCTTCCAGGAGCAGGTGATGATATTTATCTGCCACTTCGTCTAAAATAGCATGAATTATTTCAATGTTATCTTCTTTGACCAATAACATTCTATAGTTCTTAAAGTCAGGTAGTCCTTTGAAATAATTAGCGTAATGGCGTCTCATCTCGAAAATACCTACTTTTGGTCCTTTCCATGCAATAGACTTATCTAAGTGGGTTCTGCAGACTGAAACTCTTTCTGCAACTGTAGGGCCAGCAAGTTTTTCCCCGGTTTTGAAAAAATGGGCAATTTCTCTGAAAATCCACGGGTAACCAATTGCAGCTCTGCCGATCATGATTCCGTCTACTTCAAATTCTCTGCGCCAGTCGAGTGCCTTTTGAGGGCTGTCTACGTCACCGTTACCGAAAACCGGAATTTTGATCCTTGGATTTCTTTTAATATCCCTGATCATCCGCCAGTCGGCTTCGCCTTTATACATCTGCGATCTTGTCCTTCCGTGAATAGTCAGTGCCTGAATACCGATATCCTGTAGCCTTTCGGCAACCTCATCTACGTTTTTAGTGTTATCATCCCAGCCTAAACGGGTTTTAACAGTAACCGGTAAATGGGTGGCTTTTACTACAGCTTCAGTCATCTTTACCATTTTATCTATATCCTGCAAAAGTGCTGATCCTGCCCCTTTACAAGCTACCTGTTTAACAGGACAGCCATAATTGATATCAATCAGGTCTGGTTTGGCCAGGGTAGCAATTTCTGTAGCTTCTTGCATGGTTGATATTTCACTTCCGAAAATCTGAATACCAATAGGTCTTTCGTACTCAAAAATATCAAGTTTCTGCCTGCTTTTAGCTGCATCACGTATCAATCCTTCAGAAGAAATGAATTCTGTGTACATCATATCCACACCGCTTTGTTTACATACAAAACGGAAAGGCGGATCGCTTACATCTTCCATCGGTGCCAGCAATAATGGGAACTCTCCCAAGTCAATATTTCCTATCTTTACAGACATTTTTCTATCTTCAATCCAAAATTAAAAGACAAAGGTACAAACTATTCCCAATAATGAATTTCATTTACAACGAAGCGGAAGAAAAGGATGCTTATATACAGCTACTTATGATCCTGTGTTATACGATATTAGGTTTGGTTATAGGCTCAGTACTAAGTTTAGCGGTAGTAGTGGCCGTTTACGGGAGCGATGGTTTAAGTAATGCAGCTGTTTTAATGAGCGGAGATGCCAGTTCTGCAGCTGTCCTTAAAGTTTCACAGGTTTTAACTACTGGCTGTATGTTCATTTTACCGCCTTTAATGCTTGCCTGGACAGAAAAAATTAAAATCAGTAATTTTTATAGTTTTAAAAAACCAACGGCTTCTCTTCTTTTTTTAGTCTTTTTGATCATGCTTTGTTCCATGCCTTTAATGGAGTGGGTTGGCTTGGCTAATCAAAAAATGGTGCTCCCGGAATTTCTTAAACCACTTGAAAACTGGATGCGGAGTAAAGAAGATGAAGCGATGAAAATGACAATTTTATTATTAAACACGAAGAATATTTCTGACTTTTTGATCAATATTCTAGTTATTGCGTTACTACCGGCCATCGGAGAGGAACTGATGTTCAGAGGAGGAATCCAACGGTCATTTACTAAAATGTTCAAGAATCCGCATGTGGCTATCTGGATTTCTGCTTTTATTTTCAGTGCAATACATCTCCAGTTTTTTGGTTTTTTCCCCAGGTTATTTTTGGGGGCGGCATTTGGTTATATTTATTGGTGGACGGGCAGTTTATGGTATGCTATGCTGGCACACTTTTTAAACAATGCGTATGCAGTGAGTGTAGCCTGGTATTTGCAAAAACATAACATTCCTTTAACTGAAGCAGATAATTCTTCAAATTTTCCATGGTATGCATACGTTATTAGTTTAATTTTGAGCATATTTTTATTTAAGTATTTAAAAAACAAAACCACATCGGGCAATGGAAAACAATTGGGTTAAGGTTTATACCACAGAAAATCCTGTTACGGCAGAGATTATCAAACAAGGATTAATAGAAAATGATATTGCTGCTGTAATTATGAATAAAAAAGATTCTTCTTATCAGACTTTCGGTGTGATTGAAGTATTGGTGAATCAAAAGGATTTTGATGCTGCGGATACTTATATAAAATCTACGGAAACAGAATGAAAACCAGAGCAATAACAGCCTTCTTTTTTACGATTGTGATGTTAGGCTCTATTTTTCTGGGCGCTGTGACTTTTACTTTCTTTTATTTGTTTTTAAGTGTTTTTTCTCTGGCAGAATTTTATAAACTGATTAAAACATCTGGAATCAGACCGCACCGGAATATCGGTTTGGTGGTGAGTGCATTTATCTTTTTAATTACCGCGGGTTACCATTTGTATCAGTTTGACACCAAATATTTATTGTTGTTGATTCCGCTGGTTTCAGCAGTTTTCCTGGGTGAGCTTTACAAAAAAGATAAGATCCCATTTGGCAATATTGCTTATACTTTTGTAGGCTTTGTCTATGTAACGGTCCCTTTCTGTTTTTTCTATTCTTTAGCTTTTATACAAGATTTCAAAACACATAATTATCATTTACCCCTGGCTTTTTTACTTTTGTTATGGGCTAGTGATACCGGTGCTTATTTATTCGGCAGAAAACTAGGGAGCCATAAATTATTTGAGCGGCATTCTCCGAAAAAAACATGGGAAGGATTCTTTGGCGGCATGCTGACCAGTGTTTTAGTTTCTTTTGTGATTTCTTTATTTTTTACTGAAATACCATTTCTGGTTTGGGCTGGAATGGCTGTTTTAATTGTGAGTTTTGGTACGCTTGGGGATCTGGTAGAATCCATGCTTAAAAGAAGTTTGAATGCAAAGGATTCGGGTACACTTTTACCTGGGCATGGTGGTTTGCTTGATAGGTTTGATGGATTATTGATTGCGGCACCTGTTGTTTTTGCCTATTTGTACCTTGTTTTAAATTAATTTCTGATGAATAAATTTGCTTATTTTATTTTGCTTTTATTAGCAGTTTCTGCCGGCTGTAATCAAGAATCGGGAGCCGGAAAAAATGGTTCAGAGACTGCAAAGAATAATGGAACTCGGGCACAAAATGATACTTCACTTGCTGCTAAACGCATTTTGATGATTGCTGAATTGAAAAAGATGCAGCAGGCTTTCATTGCAAAAGATGTGAATCAGATTGAAAAGTATTTTGATTTTCCGCTGGCTGATAGTACAATGTCGATGTTTGATGTCAATGAAGAGTTTGATCAGGTAAGAAAAGGGAATGGTGGAATCATCAGCAGGGCACTTTTTATCAAAAATTTTAATGATATCTACGATTACTTTCAAATGGGTGGCTTTAATGACCTTTTTAAGGCCGTTAATATAGCTGAGTTAAAGGATAAGACCAGATTAGAAAATGAATCACACGTGGAAGATGAGGGATGTTATTCTTTTTATGTAGTCCAGGTTGACGGGGATACCGTGAGCCTGCAATATGGGACAAATTCAGATCCTAAATACAGGGAAGCACATCCGGACCAGGAAGAAGTTTGTGGTGAATCTGCTCAGCAATGGACTTTCAAATTAGAAGGAGGCCGTTTGCGTTTTATTAAAGAAACAACCGCCGGATAGTTGATCCAGCAGTTGTTTTATGGTTGATTTATCTTGTTCTCAATGGTTTCAACAGATATTCTAATCCATTTAGCCTGATTTCATACATGGTTCCGATCAGTTCTCCAAGTTTACCTGGAGGAAGGCCCTGGTTATTAAACCAGATCAGATACGACTCTGGTAAGTCGCAGATTATTTTGTCTTTGTATTTGCCAAATGGCATTTTAAAGGTCACCAGCTCGTTCAATAGTTGTGGATTCATGCTGTTTATTTATTCTGCAACCATTTGCAGCATTTGAATAGCTTCGTCTACTGTTTTCAGATCTTCAAAGGCAATTCTTAAGGTGTTTTTTACTTCTTTCAGGTTACACATCCGGGGATGCTGCTGCGCAAAGTTCAATATTTTATGGAACATTGGGGAATCGAAGAAATTGGATTGCTTATCGGCAATAAAATAGCCTCTTAATACCCCTTTTTTAAAGCTTAATTTTTCAAATCCCAGCTTCTTGGCCGTCCACTGTAGCCTCAGGACATTCAACATGGTCTTCACAGGCTTCGGAACAGCACCAAAGCGGTCTTTTAACGAAGTTTCAAACGCAGTTAGCTGTGATTCGTTATCCAGCTTAGAAAGTTCGGTATAGAGGTTATATCGCTCTGTAATGTTTGTTACATAATCATCCGGAATATATAATTCAAGATCTGTATCTATTTGTGTAAAGGTAACGAAGGGGCGCTCCTTGTCATCTTTGAATAATTCTTTGAATTCATCAGATTTGAGCTCTTGTATTGCTTCATCTAATATCTTATGGTACATTTCAAAACCTATTTCTGCAATGAACCCGCTTTGTTCTGCCCCCAGCAGGTTTCCACTACCACGGATATCCAGATCACGCATAGCAATATTAAAACCACTGCCCAGATCAGAAAACTCTTCAATAGCACTCAAACGTTTCCTTGCTTCGGAGGTCAATGTGGATAAGGGTGGGCTTAAAAGGTAACAGAAGGCTTTTTTATTAGATCTTCCTACCCTTCCACGCATCTGGTGCAAATCACTTAAACCAAACATGTGGGCATGGTTAATGATGATGGTATTGGCATTTGGAATATCAAGACCTGCTTCGATAATCGTAGTAGCTACCAATACGTCTTTTTCTCCATTGATGAAATCTAACATGACATCTTCCAGCGCATCTCCGTCTAATTGTCCGTGAGCGATACCTATACGGGCTTTTGGAACAAGTGTTTGTATCAATCCGCCGAGTTGTGGCAGGTCATTTACCCGGTTATGGATAAAAAATACTTGTCCGCCACGATCCAGTTCAAACTGCACTGCTTCCTGGATAAGTTTGTCGTTAAAAACGTGAAGTTCAGTATTAACTGGCTGCCTGTTTGGTGGCGGTGTGCTCATAATGGATAAATCCCTTGCGCCCATGAGTGAAAAATGCAAGGTCCTTGGTATTGGTGTAGCAGTAAGTGTAAGGGTATCTACATTTACACGCAATGCACGTAATTTTTCTTTGGCAGAGACACCGAATTTCTGTTCTTCATCGATAATCATAATACCGAGTGACTTGAATTTCACGTCTTTACTCAATAAACGATGCGTTCCGATAATGATGTCTACTTTACCTTCTTCTACTTGTGCCAGTGTTTCTTTGATCTGTTTATTGGTCTTGAAACGGTTAATATAATCTACTTTGCAGGGAAACTCTTTTAGTCTTCCTGAAAATGTCTTGAAATGCTGTAAAGCAAGAATAGTTGTTGGAACCAGAACCGCAGCCTGTTTGCCGTTTGCTACAGCTTTAAACGCAGCCCTGATGGCTATTTCTGTTTTTCCAAATCCGACGTCACCACAAACCAGCCTGTCCATTGGATGTGGGGCTTCCATGTCCTTTTTGACATCATTGGTGGCTTTCATCTGATCGGGTGTGTCTTCATAAATGAAGGAAGCTTCCAGTTCAGTTTCCAGATAGCCGTCGGGATCAAATGCGGTTCCTACCTGAGATTTTCTCAAAGCGTAGAGTTTGATCAGGTCCCGGGCAATGTCTTTAACTTTTTTTTTTGTAGTCTTTTTTAGTTTATCCCAGGCTTCTGTACCCAGTTTATTCATTTTAGGTGGTGTACCATCTTTTCCACTGTATTTTGCAATACGGTTTAAAGAGTTGATATTGACATAAAGCAGATCATTATCAGCGTATACCAACCGGATCATTTCTTGTGTCTTGCCATTGACTTCGACCTTTTCTAAACCGGCATATTTACCAATACCATGGTCTATATGGGTCACGAAGTCACCTGGTTTCAGGTCCCTCAGGTCTTTCATCGTGATAGCCTGACTACGCTGATAACCTCTTTTTAATTTATATTTATAGAACCGGTCAAAGATCTGGTGATCGGTATAAAAAGCTATAGATTGCTGCGGATCAATAAAACCTTCTCTTAGCTGGATATTGACGGGAACGAACTTTGCTGTTTTATCAATATCGTCTAAGATCGCGTACAACCTCTCGGTTTGTTTAGGAGAAGAGCTGGAAATAAAGTTATGAATTCCGTTTTTCTCGTTTTCTTTTAAATTATGGATCAGCAGATTGAAATCCTTGTTGAAAGAGGGCTGTGGTTTGGTGTCAAACAGGAAAACGTTGTCAGTTTTATAGAAGAATTGCTTTCCAAACTCTATGACAGAGAAATCATGTAAAATATCTCCAATCATTCTTTCATCAGAAAAGGCAAATTTAGGGTCAATCCAGTCCAGATTTTCCTGTTTCTCTTTTGCAGGGAGTGCTTTCCATAATTCTACGGCCTTTTTATAACCGGTTTTAATGACATCCAAAGTGAATTGTACATCTTTAAACCAGAGCTGTGTATCATTTTCTACATAATCCAGCAGGTTAATATTGCTTTCTGTCAGATATTTGGATTGTACGTTAGGAATGATCGTAAAGGTTTTAACGTCTTCTACGGAGAGTTGACTTTCTATTTCAAAAGTCCGGATGCTCTCTACTTCATCGCCAAAAAATTCTATCCGGTAAGGAAGATCATGGGAAAAAGAGAAAATGTCAACGATACCGCCACGGATAGAGAACTGACCGGGTTCATAAACAAAATCGGTGCGGTTAAAGTCATAATCAACCAGAAATTCATTGATAAAGTCAATGCCTAGTTTTACACCTAAACTTATTTCCAGTGTATTTTTTTCCAGGACAGCTCTGTTAATCACTTTTTCGGCAAGCGCTTCAGGATAGGTCACCACGATCTTTCCAAAAGAAGAGTTGTGATTCAGTTCATTGAGTACTTCTGCTCTGGCCAGCACATTAGCAGTATCTACCTGCGTGAAATCAAAGGCTTTACGGAAAGAGGAAGGGAAAATCAAGACTTCTTTTTCAAGTATACTCTCCAGGTCTGCCATAAAATAAGCGGCTTCTTCTCGGTCAGGAAGAATAAATAATTGTGGCTTATGCAGCAGGAAGTAGGTGGTAACGGCAATTGTAGCATCGGCAGAGCCTACTAAACCTTTTAATTGAAGTTTATTACCTTTACCCGAATTGAGGGTCTTTGCAAGCGCTTCGATGCGCTCATCAGTTTTATATCTATTGATCAGGTCGCGGATGTTCACCTCACAAAGATAATATTTATGATTTGCTAATATGTAACAATGCGGCCATTTATGACTCTAAAATTCAAAACCGTGATGCTTAACTGCTTAGGCCGCATACCGCTGGAGTTGGTTTTCTGGTTGACAGGTATACTATTGTTGGCAATTGCTGAACCCCAGGGACATGGGCAGGTACATCATTTTACCCTTTGCCCTTTAGCAAATCTGGGTTTGGACTGGTGTCCGGGCTGTGGGTTGGGGAGATCGATTACGCAATTGTTCCATGGCAATTTAGATGAAAGTATTCATCAGCACTGGTTGGGCGTACCTGCAGTAATTATTATCGGTTTGAGAATTGTTACACTTGGAAAGTACGAGTGGAAAAAAATAAGAATAGAATAAATTAAAGATAAGGAGAGATATTATGTACAATTCACCATTTATGATGCTTCCGGGCATCACGCCTCAGGAGTTTTCTTACTTGCAATCTATGACTGCGGGTTTTAATGAGCAACAGCTGAATGGGTTTCTGATGATTTACAATAGCAAAAGAAGAAATCCGGATGATATGGTACTTTATTGTGTTTTGGGATTTTTTGTACCTGGATTATCCAGGTTTCTGGTTAATCAGATCGGCATGGGAATCCTTTACTTTTTTACCTATGGTTTATGCATGATTGGAACAATTATAGATTTGGTAAATTATAAAAATCTGGCTTTTGAATACAATCAGAAAGTGGCTTTTGAAAGTTTACAAATGGCAAAAATGGGTGCAATTACCCAATAATTAAATGTTATTGTATCTTTACGTATGACGAGATTAGCTGTAATTACTAAACATCTGGAGGCTTACGCACCGTTAAATTATCAGGAAGATTATGATAATTCGGGCTTGCTGACAGGTGATATGAACCAGGAAATCACAGGGGCTTTAGTTGCTCTTGATTGTACTGAAGATGTTGTTGATGAGGCCATTGCCAGAAATTGTAATCTGATCATTACGCATCATCCGATTGTTTTCAAAGGATTGAAGAAGTTTACGGGTAAGAATTATGTCGAGCGCGTCATTGTGAAAGCAATTCAGAATAATATTGCTTTATATGCGATTCACACGAACCTTGATAGTGTCCAGCATGGTGTGAATGGAGTGATTTGCAAACGTCTGGGCTTAAAACAACCGAAAATTCTTGCGCCTAAAGACGGGATTCTGAAAAAGCTGGTTACTTTTTGCCCAACGGCACAGGTGAACAGATTAAGAGAAGCTCTTTTTGCTGCCGGTGCCGGAAATATCGCGAATTACAGCGAGTGTAGTTTCAACGCAGTGGGTGTAGGTACATTTAAGGCTTCGGCAGGTACGCAGCCTTTTGTTGGTCAGCAAGGAGTACAGCATCAGGAACCTGAAGTGAGAATTGAAACGGTATTTTTAATACAGGATGAAAGAAAAGTATTGCTTGCATTGCTTGAAAATCATCCTTATGAAGAGGTTGCCTACGATATTTATCCACTGGAAAATAAGTTAAACACAGTTGGATCAGGCATGGTCGGCTGGCTGGATGAAGAGATGGATGCCGCTGATTTTCTGAGATTTGTAAAATCAAGGATGAATGTAAGCGTGATCAGACATACAAAGGATACAGGCCGGAAAATTAAAAAAGTAGCTGTTTGCGGAGGTTCTGGTAGTTTTCTGCTGGGAAACGCAATTGCAGCTGGTGCTGATGCTTTTATTACATCAGATTTTAAGTATCATGAATTTTTTGATGCAGATGGAAAACTGATTATTGCGGATATCGGACACTTTGAAAGTGAACAATTCACTTCTGATTTACTGGTAGATATTGTGCAAAGAAAATTCCCGGAACTCCCGGTCCGTTTAACTGAAGTGAATACAAATCCGATCCAGTATTTTTATTAAAAATATAGCTAAAAACGAAGGGGATAGTGATAAGCTACCCCCTTCGTTTTTATTGTTTAGTTTCTTCTGTTTTAGCGTCGTAATCAACGATCGCGACATCCACTCCTTCTGCTTTCCAATGCGCTTCAATAAGTTTCATTGTATTTTTGAAATAGGTATAGTCCTTACGGGATAAATCCGTCCATCCTACTTCTGCATAGGCGGCTAAACGTGGATAAATCTTCTTTTGCATATCGGCAACTTCCGGAATAAATTCACTCCACATCTGGCAGCCTGAGCCGAGTACATGTTTATTATATTTAGGATCCAGGCCTTCTGGGATAGGATTAAACTCATAAGCCTTTTGAACTGGTATTTCTTTGTAATCGTAGTCCAGATAAGTGTAAATATGATAAGAGTTAACCAGATCATATCCTTTTGATGCTGCGTTGGTAATCATATCCGTAGTGCCTCTCCAAAAATGAACGATTGTTCCCTGATTCAGTTTCTCTTTGACTGTTGTCTCTTTTTCATCTATATTCTCATGGACTTTACCACCCATAATTTCATTCCAGCCCATCATCCTGCGGCCTTTGGAAGCAATGAATTCAGATATTTTATTGGTAAACCATATTTGTACGTCAGCTGGTGATTTTAAACCTTCTCTGACCATCAGTGCTTGTATTTGCGGGGAACTTTTCCACTGGTCATATAAAACTTTATCTCCACCGATGTGAATTACTTTAGATGGGAATAAGGCCATTACTTCGGTCAGTACATCTTCCAAGAAGGTATAAACTTTTGGATCAGCTACGTTATAGGTGTCTTTAAACTTGCCAAAAGTAACCGGAACTTCAACTTTTTCTCCTGTGGTACCTAACCAGGGATAGGCGGCGATGGCTGCGGTAGCATGGCCTGGCATTTCGATTTCCGGAACTACTGTAATATGTCTTTCGGTAGCATAACGGACTACTTCTTTAATCTGTTCTTGTGTATAAAAGCCTTCATGGGGTTTTCCTGAACGTTTTTCGCTTCTCCAGGCTAATTGTGAATCTTTACGTTTAGAGCCAATTTTTGTGAGTTCAGGGTATTTTTTGATTTCAATTCTCCACCCCTGATCGTCTGTCAGGTGCCAGTGAAACACATTCATTTTCAGCATGGCCATATCATCCAATAGCTGCTTAACTACCTTTTCTCCTTTAAAATGACGGCCTTCATCGAGCATAAGTGCACGCCAGCTAAAGCGTGGTTTATCCTGAATAGTTACAAAAGGAATAGTTACATTTTTACCATTTTCCTGCTGTGTAATTAATTGCAGCAAACTTTGAATGCCGTAAAATAAACCAGCCTTTTCTGCTGCGGTTATTTTGACACCTGTAGCATTTACAGTAAGCTGGTAACCTTCTTTACCGGCTGTTGCTGATAGGTTTTGTTCCAGTGCAAGTATAATTTTATGATTTGCGGCTTTTGATGTACTGCTGATCTTAAGGTTCAGTCTGGCAGCAGCTGAGAGTTTGTCTTTTAGATAATCCGCTTCTGTGGTTAATGATTTAGCCGCAATAATTGTTGTCGCAGCATTAAGCTGAAAAGTTCCCCGGGCTGTTTCCAGCGTTAAGGGACGCGGAGAAATAAGAGGTTCTGTTTGTGCAAATATGGTTTGATTGCTGACAAGTAAGCAGAGTGCCGCAAACGAAGCTAAAAGCTTTTTCATAATGGTTATTTGGTTAAGTTGGGGAATTCTTAATATATAAATTTTTAATGAAAAAATAATTTAATTAGAGGTTCGTCATTAATGGATCTTTAAAGCTATCCATGGAATGTTCTGCGTGGGCTGCGAACAATCGTTACCTATTACACCGTTTTGAATCATTCTAAATTATCTTAACTTTGACCAATAAACTCCTCATAAATCGTGTCTGAACAATCACCGGATAATTTAAAGAATCAGCTTAGAATTGATGAAACATCTTTTTTTCATCTTTACGAACGCTATTGGAAAAAATTATATCAAATGAGTTATAAATACCTTGGAGATGCTTACCGTGCTGAGGGGGTGGTGCAAGAGGTATTTACCTCTATCTGGCAGCGTAAGGATAGTTTGCTGCTTAGTGAAGATACGATAGAGAATTATCTGGTTCGTGCAGTACGTTTCCGGATCAGCCGGGTTTACAGTGATGAAGTCCGTAAGGCAAAAAAGATGGATGAATTGCTGTTGAGACAAACGGTTAGTCATCATAACCAGACGGAGCAGGAAGTTCTGTACCGGTTTTTAAGAGAAGATATTGATAAATTAGTCAATTGTCTTCCCGAACGCTGTAAGGCGGTCTATGTATTGAGCAGAGAAAAAGGGTTGAATAACCAGGAAATTGCAGGTAGTCTGCTGATCTCTGAAAAAACAGTTGAAAACCAATTGACAAAAGCGCTGAAGTTTATCCGAAAGGGACTAGAAAAATATCCATTATCTTAAAATAATTTGCTTTTATCTGCGCTGGCAATGGGGGATAAAGGTCAGTTGTGATAATTATAATCAGCAGTGCACTATATGAATCCGGAGTTATTAAAAAAATGTTTATCGGGCAATGCTTCTGACGAAGAACTCGGAATCTATGAAAAATGGATGGAAGGGGAAGCTGATGATTTTGATACGGAGGAGCTAACTGAGGATAATATTCCTTTACAGGGTGAAGTCTGGTCTAAAATCAAAGCAGAAAACATAAAGCATGCGCATTCAAAGCTTTATAAAAAGAAGGTGTTTAAGTTATTGGTTGCTGCTAGTTTACTGCTCATGTTTTATTTCTTTGGGTTCCATAAAAGTGCTTCAAGAGATCAGTTGATGGTGTTTCATTTTGATCAATCCAGACCATCTTATGAAAATGAGTTTGATGGATTGAAGATCCGCTTAGGACAAAATGGAATGGTCAGGTTAGTGCAGCAGGGAAATGATACGCTGGATATCAGTTTTTCTGGAAATATGATGGTCAGGAATACAACTTCTGCTGACAAAGAGATTTTGGTGCTATCTAAAAATAATGAGGGCCAGACCTGGTCTAAAAAACTTAATTTAAGAAAGGGCAGGTCTTATTTACTGGCGCATTATCTTTTTAAGGATGATGAACTGGTGATCGTAGAAAATCGTAATCTCATGAATATGCCTCCAATACTGGCATTGAATATGAAAAGAGATTTTGGCCTCTAAATCCATTGTTGTGAATCGGTATTTACCTGGTAATTTTCGGCTTTTATTTTTATTTATTTTCCTTTTGATCTGTGCTTGTGATGGGCACAAGGGAAAAGATGACTTTAATTTTGGACTGATTGTTTATGATCAGGAGAAAGATGTAACGCGTTTTATGCCTGTTTATGAGATGCAGAAAGGGAAACCTGAGCCTAAAGGCATTGACCTGCCTGGAATGACGATTGCTATTTATGACCATTGCTATTTGTTGATGGATATGTCCGATCATAGTTTGCTGAAATACCGGGCAACGGCAGAGGGTTTAGTTCTGGAGCAATCAATTGACATGAAAAAAATTCCCTGGGAGCCTTATTCTGGCTGGGTAAACTGGGTAAATGACCATACCATTTTATTGGGCAGCGTTGTTGATGAGCGGTTCCGCTATATAGAAATAGACCTGAAAGGGATGAAAATATTGCGGAATGGATTATTGGCAGTTCCTCCAGCACCAAAAGGTGTAAATTATACGGGCATGTCAGCTCAGTTGGTTAAAGACAAACTTTTTATCTTTTATACTTTTCAAAAGGGTTTTATGCGGGAGCATGTTAATCCGCCTGATGATGCAACCCATGTTGCTGTTTTTAGCTTCCCAGACTTGAAATTACAAAGTAGTTTTGAAGATAAGAGAACTACCTGGCCTGGAAGTTATAATCTATGGAGTTCCAATTCTCTGGTCTTAAATGATACTGCTTATGTATTGGGGCAGCCTGGTGGCAGAACTGGTAATCATCCTACGGCTCCGTCGGCCATTTTAAGGCTAAATAAAGGCGCTCAGGGGTTTGATCCGGGTTACTTGTTTAAACTAGGTAGTCATGGCGCCCGGGAAGCTTATACGCTTTATAATATGGGACATGGGCTGGCTATGACCAGGATTGTGGAATCTTCTGAAATCACTCAGTTTGATGATTATATGCTGAAAAGGATTTCCCGTTATGAGTTACTGGATCTTCGCAGGCAAAAAAGGATCAAACTGTCTCTGCCTCCTTTAATGCTTAATTTTATAATGAACGTTACTGCGGATGAAAATTTCGCCTATCTATCAGTTTATCAGGCGAATGATAAAAGTCAAATCTGGATTTATAATCTCCGCTCGGGGACACTTAAACGTGGCATAACTGTAAATGGAGAGATCATCCGAATCGATAAATTAGCAGATTAAAGCCTTTATTTCATTTTATTTAAAATTATTCTAAATAGTCGTAGGGGTAAAGCCCGGCTTATGATAATAGTATAGTAGAAGCAGGGAAACCAGCGGTAGAATATGTAAAAAGAAATAAAAAGAGCCATACAGTTCGTACCTGTATGACTCATCCCCAAATGGGGTTACCTCTAAATCGTTTATCATTTAAAAGTAATGCAAATTAAGAAAATTTTTCTGACGGGTATTTTGTGCGCCCTGATTTTTTTTGTTCAGGCACAGAGTGGCAAGAACAGCACGATTAAAGGAAATGTGTATAATGACCAATCTGAGGTCATTCCAGGTGCAATCATCCGGTTATTACCTTTAAATAAAACTGCAGTCAGTGATGGAAAAGGAGAATTCCATTTTGCTGGATTAGCTGCGGGGACTTATCAGCTGAAAATTCATTCACTGGGACATGCTAAAGAAGAGAAGAGCTTAACAGTTGTCGCACAAGGAGAGGCTGTGATTAGTTTCAGGCTTAAGCAGGACGTTAGGGAGATTGATGAAGTCGCAATTCTTGGCTTCAGTAAAAATCAGAAAACGAACAGGCAGGCTTATAATGTAATCTCTATAGATGCAAAGGCGCTTCACAATACGACTATGGATCTTGGACAGGTAATGAACAGGGTTTCTGGTGCTCGTGTCCGTGAGTCTGGTGGAGTGGGCTCCAATATGACTTTTAGCTTAAATGGGTTTTCTGGTAACCAGGTCAAGTTCTTTCTGGATGGGATGCCGATGGAGAATTTTGGATCTTCTTTCCAGTTAAATAATATCCCGGTGAATTTTGCAGACAGGATTGAAGTTTATAAAGGAGTAGTTCCAGTATGGCTTGGTGGTGATGCTTTGGGGGGAGCGGTGAATATTGTAACGAATACAGATCCCAGAACCTATGTGGATGCTTCTTATTCTTATGGTTCTTTTAATACGCATAAAAGTTCAGTTAATACTGGTTATACGGCTAAATCTGGTTTTACTGCACAGTTAAGTGCTTTTCAAAACTACTCTGATAATAATTACTGGGTAACAGGAGGAGTGACAGACAGCATCACCGGAGTAAATACGCCGACAAGAGTGCGCAGATTTCATGATCGGTATCACAATGAAACTGTAGTGGCAAATATTGGTGTGTCCGGAAAAAAATATGCTGATCAGTTATTGGTAGGTATTACTTTGGGACAAAACAAAGCAGACATACAGGTCGGCAACAGGATGGAAGATGTATTTGGTGGAAGGTGGAAATCTGGAAATACTATACAGCCTACTTTAAAGTATGTGAAGAAGGATTTGTTTGTCAAAGGATTGGATTTAAGGGTAAATGGAAATTTTAATTTTGGAGAAGAGCGTAATGTAGATACAGTTCCCAGAAAATTTACCTGGGATGGGTCTTCTGTACCCAGAAACAGAAACGACCCTAAAGCTATTGGTGGAGAAGGCGACCTGGCTGATTTTAAGTTTAAAAATAACAATGGACTGGCTAATGCAGGGCTTAATTATGCTATAAATGACCGTCATTCTTTATCTCTTAACGATCAGTTTTCCACTTTCAACAGGAAAGGACTGAATCGTTTTGATCCTGACAACCTGCAGGATAAACAACCTCAGATTTCCCGGAAGAATATATTGGGATTAGGTTATCGTTTAAATCTTAATGAAAAACTGAATTTTACTGCCTTTATCAAGCAATATAATCAACACATTACGAGTAATAATGTAGTCAGGGATTTTGATAATCCGACTAAAATAACCACTTATACTATTCTTTCGCGAAGCTCGGATTTATCTAAGCAAGGTTATGGATTTGCGGGATCATATTTTTTAACAGAAAATCTTCAGTTAAAGGCTTCTTACGAGAAGGCTTATCGCCTGCCTGATAATGATGAGTTTTTTGGTAATGTATATCTGACAGTTGCAAATCTGGAACTGAAACCCGAGCGTAGTGATAATATCAATATTGGAGCAACTTATACTACAGCAATAAATAAAACACATTTCTTTCAAATTCAGGCTAATTATATTTTTCGTAATGCAAATGATTATATCCGGGCTAATGTATTGCCTGGGGCAAGTAATGGAAGATATTTGAGCAAGTTTAGCAATGAAGGTAAAGTAACCAATCGTGGGATTGATGCAGAACTGCGTTATGCTTATAAGCAGCTGTTCACGATAAATACGAATTTCACGTATCAGAATTTAAGGAATGACAATGAATTCGACAGGCTGATTTCAGGTGGACTTTCGACCACTAGGAGTGTCATTTACAGAGATCGTATTCCTAATACTCCCTACCTTTTTGGAAATGCAAACGGCAGCTTTTATTTCAATGATGTCCTGAAAAAAGGTAACCAGCTTACTGTAGGCTATAATGTATTATTTGTTAACAAATTTTACCTGTACTGGCCAGGACAAGGATCTAAAGAGACAAAAATGGTTGTTCCGACCCAGTGGGCACATGATGTCAATATCATCTATGCAATGGCTGGTGGGAAATATAATATCGCAGTAGAATGTCTGAATTTGACTGATGCTCAGCTGTTTGATAATTATGCTTTGCAAAAGCCCAGCCGTGCTTTTAACCTAAAGCTTCGTTATTATTTTTCTAAAAAAAGAGGTCTCTGATCAGGGGCAACGTTTAAATCAGCTTTTAATAATTAAATAAATATAACAATGAAACCATCATGTGCAGCAGAATACAAAACGAAATGAACAAAATCGGGTAGCACAGCATAGCTTCATCAAAATTAAAAAACAAACTATATAACAATGAAAAAGACTACTAATTTTTTAATGACAGGCATGTTAGGGATGGCTGTACTATTAAGTGCTTGCAGCAAGAATACAACTCCGGATGCTCCTGTAGATCCAGGAAAGACAGGTCGCTCAAAATATGTATTTGTTTACACTGGCAAGGGTGAAGGTGCTGCAACCTATATCGTAAGTACAGATGATATCACTAAAGGGGGAGTTTCATCAACCAATAATGGTGTAGAGGTAGATGCCTGGTCTTTTATCGTTCAGAATAATACCGTATTTGCGCAGGCTTACAATGAGCAAGGGCTTGTAAGACCATTTCGTCTGAATGAACAAGGTAAAATATTTGAAGCCGGAAGAGCAGTAACAACCTTCCGCACAGGTATATCTGGTAAAGTCGGGAATGATTTCTGGGTAGGTGGTGGTGATCCGCGTTCAAGTGGTGTGGGTGAATTATACCGTTTTGATGCAGTTAATCTCCAGCTTGCAGGAAGAAGTACAACCGATTTAAAGAAAATAACAGGAACGGGCTTTAATGCCGTCTGGACAGGTTTGTTTGAAGTAAACAACAAGCTATATATTCCTTATTATAAGTTCAAACATACTCCTGGTGGCAGAGTGTATGAAGGTGAATATGGTAGTTTAGATAGTACATGGGTGGCTGTTTTCAGTTATCCTGAGCTTAAATACGAAAAAACAATTTCAGATGATCGCACTGGCTTTATTGGAGACTGGAGCAGTCAGCAAGGTCTTCAGCAAATCGAGAATGGTGATACTTACGGATGGTCTACTGCAATGGGTGATGGTGAACAGAGAACATCGACAAAACCATCTGGTATTGTCCGTATCAAAAAAGGAGCGGAACAATTCGATAAATCTTATTTCTTTAATATTGAGGCTGCTGTAGGCACAAAAATCTGCAGAGGTGAATATATTGGCAAGGGTAAATTCCTGATGGCAGTTTATACGGATGCCAAAGCGACTGGTGGAAAAATCAAGATGATTATTGCTGATGTATTTAACAATACGATTACCCCGGTGCCAGGAGTTCCTGTACATGAATTTGGTGGATTTAAGCTAATCGTTTATGCTGAACCAGATGGTAAAACAATCAATTATGTAATGGAGGATAATGCAGGTGAATATTATGTATACATTATTAATTCAGACAATGGAACGGTAACAAGGGGTGCTCATATTGAAGGTGCAGCTGGTGTAACTGCCATATCGAAATTAACTTATTAAAATATTGTGTTTTGTTGGGCCGTATGACCAAGAGTAAGCGGCCCATTTTTATTCCTTACTGATGTTCAAAAAAATCAATGCCTGGCTCCATCTGTGGCTAGGGCTTGCTTCGGGTATTATTGTCGTTATTGTTAGTCTTACGGGCTGCATTTTAGTGTTTGAGCAGGAAATAAATAACCTGCTGTATCCGTATTTGACCGTAAAGCCGGAAGTGGAAAGCAGGTACCTTCCTCCTTCTCAGCTGGCTGAACGTTTAGCGAAAGCTTTACCAGGCAAAAAAGCAGAAAGTATCTGGTATCATGGGTTAGATAAATCTGCACAGGTAACTATTAATTCTGATTCTACAGTTTATATGAATCCTTTTAGTGGTGAGGTGCTGGCTGTGGCTGATCATGATGCTTTTTTCCATTTCATGGATGAAGGACACCGGAATTTTTGGATGGGAAGAAAAGTTGGTAAGGCTGTTGTTGGCTGGGGAACTTTTATTTTCTTCCTGCTGCTGATCAGCGGATTAATTTTATGGTATCCGAAAAAGTGGAGCAAAACGAATTTCAACAGGAGCTTTAAGATAAAGTGGGATGCAAAATTCAAAAGGCTCAACTATGATCTGCATAATGTATTGGGATTTTATTCGCTGTTAATCGCTGTTGTACTAGCCTGTACGGGATTGATAATGAGCTTTTCGTGGTTTTCGAAAAGTGTCTATTGGTTGAGTGGCGGAAGTATGGCCAAAAGAGTTAAACAGCAGGAAATTAAAATAATTCCGCCACCAGATCCAATCGTTTACAGTTCGGATAAGGTCTGGTACAAAGTAAGAAAAGAGATCGCTGTCCATGAAAAGAATTCCATTATAGTTTCTATTCCTGATCATGACGATGAGGCGATTTATGCCTGCACAGATATGCATAACGGTAGTTGGAGAGATCTTTATTTTGACCCTGTTACGCTGGAGGCATTGCCTTCCTCCGGAAAAAGATTGTCAGAGCTTGCTTTTGCAGACTGGCTACGCAAGTCCAATTATGCGTTGCATGTTGGTGCGATTGGTGGACTCTTCACAAAAATTATAGCTTTTATAACCAGCCTGATTTGCGCTAGTTTACCTATCACAGGATTCTATGTGTGGTGGGGTAAAAGGAAAAAAACGAAAAAAAATAAAATAACAACGGCATGAAAATAATCCTGACTCTAATCAGTTTCTTCCTGTTTACTCAGTTAAATGCGCAGACGCATCAGGTGAGAGGCCATTTAACGGACGAGCATCAAAAACCGGTAAATTATGCGGGGATTTTTTTGCTGAGTGCAGCCGATTCAACAAAGGTTAAAGCTGTCGTGAGTGATTCCGCTGGTCATTTTAACCTTTCTAATGTTCCCAAGGGTAAATATTTTGTGAAGATCAGTTTTATTGGCTATCAGCATTATAAGAGTGGGCCTCTGGAGTTAAACGGTACTGAACTGGTTTTTAACCTGGGACGTATCCGGCTGGTTGCTGAACAGATGTCACTAAATACGGTAGAAATTAAAGCGAATAAAGCGACCATCGTACAACAGCTTGACCGGATGGTTATGAATGTAGAAAATAGTGTCATGGCCGAAGGAGGAACAGCCTTAGCGTTGTTGAATAAGGCTCCAGGTGTAACCATGAGTGAGAGCGGTGAACTTAGTTTAAAGGGCAGACCTGGCACTATGGTGATGATTAACGGCAAGCCTACTTACCTTTCAGGAAATCAGCTGGCAAATTTATTGAGAGGAACTGCGTCAAACACGATTTCCAGAATTGAAATTATGGCTAGCCCCTCTTCTAAATATGATGCTGCGGGCAATGGTGGGATCGTTAATATTATTTTAAAGAAACAGACAAAAGCAGGTTTAAATGGGACTGTCTCTGCGAATGGTGGTGCCGGAAGGTTGGCTCGCTTAGGTGGAGGTACAAGCCTGAATTACCGGACGGAAAAGGTGAGCTTTTTTGGGAATTATAATTATTTCTACCAGGATTTAAAGGGTTCTGATGATGTGAAAAGAGATTTTTACCGGGATGGTATGGGGGCAGGAAAAATTCCCTACAGCAGTTCGGTTCAGCGAATGGATGAAAAAGCAAAATTACGCTCGCATAATTTCCAGGCAGGAATGGAGCTGTTTTTGAATGAGAAAAATACTTTAGGTTTCATGGTAAATGGAGGGGTTGGTAAATATCCAGCTGTCAAGCCTACGCGGAACCGGTTATACAATAATGAAACAGGTGATGTAATATGGGACGCCCATACGAATACTATTGGTAAGGAAAGGTGGACTGATATGCTTTATAACATTAATTATAAGCACCTTTTTAATGATAAAGGACATGAATTAACAGCGGACATAGATTATGTTTCTCACTTTTCTAAAATGGATCAGCAGCTGGATACGCGGTTTATGGGGACACAGCAGCTGTTCCTGCCTGCATTAAAATCAAGAATTGGTGATCTTCCTTCAGACAATGATATTTATGTAGGGAAGATTGATTATGTACTGCCTGCCGGTAAACTGGGAAAACTGGAAGCTGGCTGGAAAGGAAGTGTGGTACGTATGGTAAATAACCTGAAGTATGATACCTTACAAAATGGGACATACGTTCCTGATCACTCGACAAGCAATGATTTTATTTATAAGGAACAAATTCAGGCCGGTTATGTCAATTTGAAAAAGGATATTGGAAAATTCAGTATCCAGGCTGGGCTGCGGGGAGAATATACTGATACTAAGGGGCATCAGCTTACCACAGATTCTTTAGTAAAAAGGAGCTATTTTAAGTTATTTCCAAGTGTATTCCTGACGCAGGAAATAAATGATAAGAACAGGGTGCAGCTGAGTTATAGCAAGCGGATAGAACGTCCAGGTTATTGGGATATGAATCCTTTCAGGGTTTATATGGACCCGTTTTCTTATGAAGAAGGAAATCCTTATCTGCTTCCGTCAATTGTGAATGCTTTTGAACTAAGTTATGGATTTCGCTCCCGTTATTATACGACATTGACTTACAATGCGAGTACAGATGTGATCAGTAGTTTGGTGGGTGGAGACAGCAATCTCGCTTTCCAGCGGCCTGAGAACCTGGCAACTTTTAAAAATTATGGGATCAGTTTTACAGCATCCGTAGATTTTACCAAATGGTGGTCAGGAACGCATTTTGCTAATCTTTTCAGCAATGATTTTTCTATTGCAGCTCCTGAGGGAGAGCAGCGGATTAAAGGCACAAGTTTTACATTTGATTCTCAAAATACTTTTAAGTTGGGAAACGGCTGGAAAGCTGAGCTGAGTGGAATGTACAAGTCGAAAGTAGTTTCGGGTGTATTCACGACTAAAAGTTATTATATGGTGTCTGCGGGTGGGCAGAAAGAGATACTAAAGGACAGGGGAACACTTAAATTGCTGGTCAATGATATTTTCCAGAGTAAACAAATTAAGCAATCGGCTACGTATGGGAATATCTCTGCTTACAGCCATAGCAGACCTGACAGCCGGGCTGTTGTCCTCTCTTTCAGTTATCGCTTTGGCGGCGATGGAGCCGGTGGTAAACAACGAAGTACGGCCAGTGAAGACTTAAAAGGGAGGTTGAAATAAGAGGGGTATCCGGGATAAAATATTTAATTAAAAGCCAATCAGCAGATTAATAGCAAATTGTATGGCTGAAAGAAAATATAATACTTATCTTTGCAAGCTTTAGCAATAGACTATATGACAATTAATTCCTATATTTTGAGGAATTATATTTTGTTTTGAATCTGTGCAAGAGCTAAGAAACAGTTAAAGAACTGACAATTAGTCAAATATAATTATACCCATACCCATAAATTATTTCATTTAATGGAACAAACTGTAGAGCAAAAGCTGAAAGCTTTATACGAATTACAAACCCTTCATACAAAAATTGATAAAATACGTCAGATTCGTGGTGAATTGCCAATGGAAGTGGCTGATTTAGAAGATGAGGTAGCGGGATTGGATACACGTATACAAAAATTCAAAGCTGAATTGGATGAAACCGAAGATGCTATTGTAACACGTAAAAATATGATCAAAGAATCTCAGGCTTTGATTAAGAAATATGATACTCAGTTAAAAGAGGTAAAAAATAATCGTGAGTATGATGCTTTAACAAAAGAAGTAGAGATCCAGTCTCTTGAAATTCAGGTTTGTGAAAAGAAAATCAGAGAATATGGATTTGATATCTCTTCTAAAACTGAAGTTTATGAGAAAGCTTTAGCTGATCAGGAGTCAAGAAAAAAAGATCTTGAGATCAAAAGAGGTGAATTACAAACGATTACATCTGAAACTGAAAAAGACGAGCAGGTTTTAAATAAAAAAGCGGAGAAAGCAGAGTCTGGAATTGAAGAAAGATTATTAATTGCTTACAGAAGATTAAGAGGAAATGCAAACAATGGCCTTGCTGTGGTAACAATTGATCGTGATTCTTGTTCTGGATGTTTCAATCAGATCCCACCTCAGCGTCAGTTAGACATTCGTCAGCGTAAAAAAATCATCGTATGTGAGCATTGCGGAAGGATTTTAGTTGATGAAGCCTTAACGTTAGAAAATGTACCAGCATAATTAAGCAATTATTGCTAATAGTATAAAAAAAACGGTCAGATTGTAATCTGACCGTTTTTTTTATACAGTTTTTTCTAAATTTAAAACAATAGCGTTGTATTCGTCGTTTTTATGGATTCACGCTATAGAAATATTTTATTTATGTCCGCCAAAAGGAAATTCATCCTCCTGTTAAGATATTGCCTCTTTCCCCTTTTCTTAATCCTCCCCGGTACAGTCCATGCTAATTTTGATTTCAATGCCAATTGCGTAAAGGCTTATCAACTCATCTTTGAGCTTAAAATCAACGCGGCGAAACAACTGATTGCGGCTGAAAAAAGTGCGCACCCTAAAAATGCTATAGTTCCATTGTTAGAAAATTATGCGGACTATTTTTACCTGATTACTGTTGAAAGTAAACAGGATTTTGACAGGTTGAAAGATGAAAAATCCCGCAGACTTAGTCAGATCGAAGATGATGATGAAAAATCTCCTTATTATTTATATGCGCAGGCAGAGATTAATCTGCAGTGGGCTTTGTTGAGGAGCCGTTATGGAGAGTATTTTACAGCTGCAAGAGAAATTAAGAAAGCGAACAGCCTTTTGCAGGATAACAGTAAGAAATTTCCGGGATTTCATTTAAATGGTAAAGGATTAGGCTTGATCAATGTCTTCTTGGGAAATCTTCCTGATGGTACACTAAAAAGTATGCTTTCTACTTTTGGAGTTAAAGGAGATGTACAAAAGGGGTTGTTGATGCTGGATAAGCTTGCACAAAACCTTCCCCGTTCGTCATTTGAGCCATTCTACGAAGAAGTAGTTTTCTACTATTCTTATGTTTTATGTGATGTAATCCATTCTCCGGATGCTTATGCTAAAACTATGAAATACACGGCCAGGATTTCTGATAGTAGCCTGTTGAAGGCTTATTTACAGGCTTATGTTTGTGCACGGAATGGCCATAACGAAGAAGCAATTGCCATTCTGGCGAAGCGGCCTGCTGGTGAAAGCTATCAAGCATTTCCTTACCTCGAGCTTTTAATGGGAACCGCAAAATTGAATAAGCTGGATTATTCAGCTTCTACTAATTTTAAAAGATTTTTACAACTCAATAAAGGCGTGAATTACATTAAAGATGCCAACCTTCACTTGTCATGGATTGCTTTATTAAATGGCGACACAGGCGCTTATAGAGGTTATATAGCCAAAGTTAAAAGTGTTGGGTATACTTATGCTGAAAAAGATAAGCAAGCAATGAATGAGGCTGGAGCTCCAGCTCCGGATAAAGGGTTATTAAAATCCAGGTTATTATTTGATGGCGGATATTATGCGAAAGCATTGGAAGTATTAGCAGGTGAGAATGCTTCAGCTTATAAAGACATTAAAGACAAAGTGGAGTTTTATTACCGTATGGGCAGAATTTACGATGTGCTGGATAAAGATGATAGTGCGCTGCAGTCTTATCAGAATGTTATAAACTACGGGAAAAATTTAAAGTATTACTTTGCAGCAACCTCTGCTTTGAATATGGGTAAGATCTATGCAAAGAAAAAGAATGATGCCAAGGCTAAAGCTTACTTTAACCAGGCAATCAATATGAAAAATCACGAATATGAAAATAGTATTGAAACTCAGGCCAAAGAAGGTCTGAAGAAACTGGGCAATTAAAACCGGTATACGAAGGCGTTAATGTGCATTCCTGCACCAACAGAAGCAAAGACTGCATATTCGCCTGCTTTTACTTTATAACCTGCTACTTTTTCTTTCAGCACAAGGTCCAGTAAAGTTGGTATAGTCGCAACTGAGCTATTACCTAACCAGGAAATGGTCATTGGAACCAGATTCTCAGGAACGGCATCTTTATCGTATAATTTGAATAATCTTTTCATGATCGCATTATCCATTTTACCATTGGCCTGGTGGATAAATACGGTTTTAATATCTTCAATACTCAATCCTGCTTTATCAATAGCCATTTTCACTACTTGGGGAACATTTACAACTGCAAATTCATAGAGCTTGCGTCCATTCATTTTCATGTAAGTATTGCCATCTGTAGCCCCAGGATTGCAGCTTTTTGCCATATATAACAACGAAGCAAAGTTGCCAGCAAATGTTTGTGTTTTATGGGCAATAATACCAATTGGCTCTTCATTTTCAACGCCTTCAAAAATTACTGCCCCTGCTCCATCCGAAAATATCATACTGTCACGGTCATGCGGGTCAATTATCCTGGAGAGTGTTTCTGAACCTATGACTAAAACACGTTTGGCATCTCCGCTTTGAATCAGGTAATTTGCTTGTATCGTTCCTTGTACCCATCCCGGACATCCAAATATGATATCGTAAGCAACACAATCCGGGTTTACAATCTCTAATTGCTGCTTAACTTTAGCTGCAAGAGAAGGCAGAATATCCATCCGGTTACTTCCATGATGAATATCTCCGAAATTATGACATACAATGATGTGGTCTAAGGTCTCTTTATCGATTCTCGCATCATCCAGAGCCCTTTGTGCGGCAATGGAAGCGATATTACTGTTAAGGAGGTTATCGTCGATATAACGACGCTCTATGATTTCAGTAATTTCAGAGAATTTACTGATGATATCTGCGTTGTCTTTCTCAATAAGGAGACCGTTTTCGTAAAAAGTAGAGTTTAGGAAGGAATCTCCTGAAACAATTTTCTCCGGAATGTAACTTCCTGTGCCTGCAATTACTGAAGATATATGCTTTTTATTAACCATTCTGAACCGTATACTGTTTTAGTATTTAGTATAAAACTAGGATTAATTTATTGAAAACAAAAATTTAAGAGAAATCATCAATTAAAAAAACAAATAATTCTTTCGGGCCATGGGCACCAAGGACGAGTGTTTTCTCAATATCGGCAGTTCTGCTGGGACCGGTGATCGTACTGATCATGGAAGGCAGCTGTGCGCCATATTTATTTTTGATGAGTTGAAATCCATCTTTAAGGTCCATAACCATTTGGCCGGTTCTCGCTATGACAATATGGTGATGAGGAAAAATACTAAGTCTTCTTCCTGCTTCATTTTGATTACTTAACAATATAGAGCCATTTCTGGCAATTAAGGCTTCACACATAGTAATTCCAACTTCAGCCATTTCAAAATCCTTGTCAGTCTTGTAAAAAGGGAATTCGTAAGTGGAAAGTAATTTCTGAAGTTCTGTTTCCCAGCAATATATTTTTCTCCATTTGAACTTCTCCGCTAGTTCAAGAATGTTTTCGATGAATTCAACACCGTCTTCGCAATAAATAAAATTGCCGGATACAGCGGTTAACTGCTCGGCAAATAAAATTTCCGGAATCTCTGTATTGGTCTTGTAAAGCGGGGTTTCTTCTAAATTAGGATAGGGATTATCTCTTTTTTCAAGTAGAGCTTTCCTTATCTTTTTTAGCATTAACTCCTTGGAGGAAATATTCTCTTGCATAAAAAAATGGATTTGCTGTCATCAGTATACCTGATGACAGCTCCATAAAGTTAATTATTAAGATTCAGAATTTAAAGGCGATGCTAAAGGAGCAGACGGGTCTGTTGTTTCTCCAACACCTTCATGAAGTAAGCCTTCAGCAGCAGGTTTTTGATCTCCTGTGCCATTCACGAATTCATCATATGTAGTACGGTTGTCAAAAGGACGTTTACCTAAGATTTCTTCCAGATCTGCCTGGAAAAGAATTTCTTTTTCCAGTAGTTTCTCTGCCAGTTTCTCTAAACCGTCTCTTTTATCAATTAATAACTGCATTGTTCTGACATAAACCTCATTGATCAGTTTACGTACTTCAATATCAATCAGTTCAGAAGTTTTTTCTGAATAAGGTTTATTGAAGTTGTACTCGTTTTGAGGATCATGGAAGGAAACATTACCGATTGTACTGTTCATTCCATAAATAGTCACCATGGCATAAGACAATTTAGTAATTCTCTCCAGGTCATTCTGCGCACCTGTAGATATTTTACCAAATACAAGGTCTTCGGCTACACGGCCACCCATAGTCATACACATACCATCAGTAAGCTGCTCTGTAGTATACAAAAACTGCTCTTTTGGTAAATACTGTGCATAACCTAATGCAGCAACACCACGAGGTACAATAGACACCTTTACCAATGGATCTGCATGTTCAAGGTACCATCCAGCAATAGCGTGTCCAGCTTCATGGTAAGCAACGATACGTTTCTCTTCAGGAGAGATGATTTTATTTTTCTTCTCCAGACCACCAATAACACGGTCAATTGCATCCTGGAAATCCTGCATATCAACAGATTCTTTATTTCTTCTGGCAGCAATTAATGCAGCTTCATTACAAACGTTTGCAATCTCAGCACCTGCGAAACCAGGAGTTTGTGCAGAAAGTTTTTTAGCATCCACAACCACATCAGTTTTGATAGGTTTCAAGTGGACTTTGAAAATCTGCTCCCTGCCTACTAAATCTGGTTTATCAATAGAAATCTGTCTGTCAAATCTTCCCGGACGAAGCAGGGCACTGTCTAATACATCAGGACGGTTAGTTGCAGCAAGAATAATAATCCCTGAATCTGTACCAAATCCATCCATCTCTACTAATAACTGGTTCAAAGTGTTCTCACGCTCATCATTACCACCCATCATGCTGTTTTTACCACGGGCACGTCCAATCGCATCAACCTCATCAATAAAGATGATACATGGAGCTTTATCTTTAGCTTGTTTAAACAAGTCACGTACACGTGATGCACCAACTCCAACAAACATTTCTACGAAATCAGAACCTGAAAGCGAGAAAAATGGAACCTGAGCTTCACCGGCAACAGCTTTCGCCAATAAAGTTTTACCAGTACCCGGAGAGCCTACAAGCAATGCACCTTTTGGTATCTTACCACCCAGATTGGTGTATTTTTTTGGGTTTTTAAGGAAATCTACAATCTCCATAACCTCTTGTTTAGCTTCTTCCAGTCCTGCAACATCATTAAATGTTACGTTTACCTGGCTTTCTTTATCAAAAAGAGTTGCTTTGGATTTTCCGATATTAAAAATCTGTCCGCCGCCACCGCCGGCACCACCACCCATTTTACGCATGATGAAGATCCAGAATCCAATAAATAACAACACAGGAATAATTACTGTGAAGAACCATGAATTGAAGGTACTTTGTCTGGTTTCTTTTTCTGCTAAAATCTGGCTGTCAACCGGAACAGTTTTTTGTGATTCTGACAATTGCTTATCCAGTGCATCCATTGATCCTGCGGTAAAAGATACTGTAGGGCCTCCGGTTGAACCAAAATTACTCTTTGTCTGATACTTTTTATACTTCTCCTGGTTAAGACGGTCTGGTTTTATAAATACATCAGCCCTCACCAGGTCTTCATATTTGTAAGCTATAATTTTCTGAACATCTCCCGGAGCAAGCATGTTCGTTTCAAATTCCCTGTAGGTGATTGTTTTATTGGTATCATTAGTAAATAAAACGGAAACTAGGACAAGGCCTAAAATAATTGCAGCGTAAACCCAGAATATATTAAAGTTAGAGCCCTTTTGAGGTTTTTTGGGAATGTTCGGTATTCTCTTAATTAATTTGGGCTTAGTATTTTCTTTCTCTTTCATCGTTGATTCAAAAAAATGTATAAGGTTGTAACTGGTTATGCGCTTTGATAAGAAGTTGTTTGTGCGTCGCCCCATAAATCTTCGATCCCATAAAAATCTCTTTTTTCAGTTTTGAAGATATGAACAACAACATCAAAATAATCTAAGATTATCCATTCAGCGTTTTCTAATCCTTCTTTTCTCCACGGCGTGGCTTCTGTGTTTTTGTAAATTTCGTCTTCTACGCTGTCTGCGATAGCTTTCACTTGTGTAGACGAGTCTGCGTTGCAAACTATAAAATAATCTGATACGGAGCTATTTAATTCTCTTAAGTCCAGACGGACTATATCGTGGCCCTTTTTTTCCTGCATGCCTTGAACGGCTATTTCTGAAAGGTAGGTAGAAAGGTTTACTAATTTCTTTTTTACCATTAAAATGTTTTATTTTTGATAAATAACAACTATAAAATCAACTATTGCAAAATAACACTTTTTCAACACTATTTGTTGGTCAAAATCTTATCAAATTATTAGCAGTTGATTCTACCAATAATTTTTTGAAAAGGATGGTGTCAAATTCCGAGCCATTACCCGAAGGAACTGTTATTATGGCAGAGAATCAATATGAAGGGCGTGGCCAGGTAGGGAGCAAATGGCATGCTGAACCGGGTAAAAACCTCACTTTTAGCATCCTTCTGCGGCCATCGTTCATGCAGCTCAGAGCGCAATTTAACTTGAATATGACTATCAGTATTGCGGTTCAGAAAGCGCTGGAAAGTCTTATTGGTACAGGTTTATCTGTCAAATGGCCTAATGATATCTATTTTGGACATCAAAAGATAGGCGGGATGTTAGTAGAGAATATCGTTGCTGGAAGCCATATAAAGGCTTGTATCGTCGGAATCGGAATTAATGTTAATCAGGAAGTTTTTGAAACTGAGTTACAGGACCGCGCCAGCTCAATTTATCAAATTTTACACCGGCATGTTGATTTAGTAACGCTTTTAGCAGAAATTTGCAGCCATATAGAGGCAGGATATTTAAAACTCAAAGCAGGAAACTATAGTGGTTTGCGTAATGAATACCTTAATTATCTTTATCAATATAACGTAAAAGCCAATTACAGACAAAATGGCGAGATAATGGAGGGGAAAATAGTCGATGTAAGCGAAAATGGATTATTGAGCCTGGAAACCATAGATGGGATAAAGACGTATAATTTCAAAGAGATTGAATTCATTAAACCATAATAGAAAATATCAGTCTTAGTCATATCAATTATAATTTATAAACATGAAAAGAATAACCTTAGTATTTGCCTTATTGTTTTTTACCATTCTTGGAGCTTCTGCTCAGATCGAGAATCCGGTAACCTGGTCTTATGCACAAAAGAAGATCAGTAAAACAGAAGCCATAGTTTATCTTAAAGCAACTATTCAGGATGGATGGCACATCTATTCCCAAACAGTTAAGCCAGGTGGCCCGGTTAAAACAACGATTAAGTTTAATCCATCAAAAGATTTTACTAAAGTGGGAGCTACTGCAGAACCTAAAGCCCTTTCAAAATTTGAAAAGGTTTTTGATATGAATGTTGGTTATTTCGAGAATCAAGTTGTTTTCCAGCAAAAAATTAAATTGAATAAACCAGCAACAGTTGTTTCTGGTACCATAGAATTTATGGTTTGTGATGCTACGAAATGTCTTCCTCCGGACGAAGTGAAGTTTTCTGTACAAGTCAAATAAATTTACAAGAAGTATTAAAGAGCGCCAGAATTTCTGGCGCTCTTTTTTTTTGTCTTTTTCTGCCGAATATCGAAGTACAGTAAAATATTGGCAATCCGGTAATTCAAAACTTTTTAAACAAGAAATTATAAGTAATTTCACAGCCTTATAGAAAGGGGTAATACCCAATCAGGTTAAAAAACATGAGAATGAAAAAGTTAATTTTAATGCTTGGCTTAGTGCTTACGATGCTTTTATTGCATTCCAGCCAGAGTTTTGCTTTGATACAAAGCCATGATTCTACAACAGTAAGCGATGATATCCAGTTTACTGAAATTGGCTCTCCGGCAGATAGTGCTGCGAATGCTATCGTTAAAGACAGTGTTAAAAAAGACACTGTAAAAGCTGGTGCTGTAGTTAAGCCGGTGCAGGAAATACAACAAACGGAACAAGAGAAAACATTATGGCAAACCTTTATACAGGGGCTGATCGGCGGTTTTATTGCTTTCCTGATGCCTTGCATTTTCCCAATGGTACCGCTAACAGTTAGTTTCTTTACCAAAAAAGCGGGCAGCAGGAAAAAGGGAATAGGACAAGCTGTGATTTACGGACTCTCTATTATTGTCATTTACGTAGCTTTCGGGTTATTGATTACTTTGCTTTTCGGTTCTGCTAAATTAAATGAACTCAGCAGCAGCGGATGGTTTAACTTTACTTTCTTTATCTTGCTGATTGTTTTTGCGATCTCATTTTTCGGCGCTTTTGAAATTACGCTACCAAGTTCTTTTGTCAATAAAATTGATCAGAAAGCAGACGATACTAAAGGTTTAGGCGGAATATTTTTTATGGCGGCTTCTTTAGCGCTTGTTTCATTCTCCTGCACTGGTCCCATTATTGGAACATTGTTAGTACAAGCAAGCTCAAAGGGTGAAATTCTGGCTCCGGCAATAGGAATGTTTGGATTTGCGCTAGCTTTAGCACTACCTTTTACTTTATCAGCGATATTTCCTGGTTTCTTAAGCAGTATGCCTAAATCGGGTGGCTGGTTAAACAGTGTAAAGGTTTGTCTTGGTTTCCTGGAGCTTGCACTGGCCTTAAAATTCTTGTCTGCAGCAGATCTTGTTTGGCACTGGGAATGGTTTGACAGAGAGATATTCCTGGTCTTATGGATTGTGATTTTCTTCCTGATGGGGATCTATATCCTTGGAAAGATTAAGTTTTCACATGATAGTGATGTCCCGTATGTTTCAGTTCCAAGGTTGTTCTTCGCAATCCTCTCTTTCTCCTTTGCCATGTATCTTGTTCCTGGTCTTTGGGGAGCGCCGGTTAATATTTTAAGTGGAATTGCACCTCCTTTAAATACACAGGATTTTATTCTGGGTGGAAATAGTGGGGGAAGTACACAGGGGACATCCGATTTTCCTGCAGTAGTTAAATATAACGATGTACTGCATCCTCCGCATGGTTTCAATGCATTTTTCGATCTGGATGAAGGTTTAGCCTATGCTAAAAAAGTAAATAAACCCGTTCTGATAGATTTTACGGGGCATGCTTGCGTAAACTGCCGGAAAATGGAAGATAAAGTATGGATAGATCCGCAAGTAGGTCATTTAATTAAGGATGAATACGTTCTTATACAGCTATATGTAGATGAGCGATCTGTTAAAATGCCACCAGAGAAAGTACATTACTCTAAAATTTTAAGAACTACTACAGATGATCTTGGCCGCTGGAACGGTGATTTCCAGGCCACGACCTACAATTCTAACTCACAACCCTTTTATGTCCTTGGCGGGCATGATCTGGCACCTTTAGTTGCCCCTCAGGGAGCAATTTTTGACGCTAAAGAATACGCCGCTTATTTGCAAAGCGGACTTGATAAATTTAAAGCATCCAAGAAATAATGAACAAAATTAAAAACATAGCTGTATTAACATCAGGGGGAGACGCACCAGGTATGAATGCTGCCATAAGGGCAGTAGTCAGAGCTGGGATATATTATGATTTAAATGTTTCAGGAGTACTTAGAGGATATGAAGGTTTAATTAATGGAGATTTTATCCCCATGGACCGGAAATCCGTAGCGAATATTATACAGCGTGGTGGTACCATCCTTAAAACCGCCCGGAGTGATGACTTCCGGACGAAAGAGGGAAGACAAAAAGCTTATGACCAACTGATACTGCACAATATTGATGCAATGGTTGTGATTGGTGGCGACGGTACTTTTACAGGTGCAAATTTGTTTACCAGTGAATTTAATTTCCCGGTTATTGGCCTGCCAGGTACTATAGACAATGATTTAGCAGGTACAGATTTTACAATCGGTTATGATACTGCAATTAATACGGTCGTAAATGCAATTGACAAGATCAGAGATACTGCAGAATCACATGACCGGCTTTTTATTGTAGAAGTGATGGGCAGGGATTCCGGACTAATCGCTTTAAGAAGTGGAATTGGTGTAGGTGCAGAAGCGATTATGATTCCTGAAGCCAATATGGGTGTAGAAGGATTAATTAAAAGATTAGAATACGGACGAAAAGATAAATCATCTAAAATTATAATTGTTGCCGAAGGCGATGAAGTGGGCGGTGCTTTTAATGTAGGAGAAGTGCTTAAAGAAAACTTCCCTAATTATGATATTCGTGTCTCTGTTTTGGGGCATATACAACGTGGTGGCAAGCCAAGCTGTATGGACCGGGTATTGGCAAGCCGTTTTGGTGTAGCGGCTGTAGAAGGCCTGCTGGAAGGCAGATCGGGCGGTATGGTCGGTCAGATCAACAAAGAAATCTTGTTTACTCCTTTTGATCATGCCATCAAACACATCGACGCAGAAGAGGTAAGTCCGGTCTGGTTAAAACTGGTAGAGATTCTCTCTTTATAAAAAATTAATAGGGGCTGTTCATGGACAGCCCATATTAATTTTGCGGCATCTTGCTTATCATTAGTATTTTACTTACTTTTGCATCCCCGCTAGCATGCAGCTCCGGGAACTATGTTGAATACATAAACTTATAAAGAAATGGCAACTAAAATCAGATTGCAAAGATTCGGTAAAAAGAGCAAACCTTTTTTCCACGTAGTGGTAGCGGATTCACGCGCACCGAGAGATGGTAAATTTATTGAGCGTTTAGGTTCATACAACCCAAACACCAATCCTGCTACTATCGAAATTAATTTCGAAAAAACATTAGACTGGGTAAACAAAGGTGCTGAGCCTACGGATACTTGCCGTACTATTTTATCTCACAAAGGTATTTTGTACAGAAAACACTTACAAGGTGGTGTTAAAAAAGGCGCTTTAACTGAAGAACAAGCAGATGCTAAATTTGCTGAGTGGCTTTCAGCTAAAGACAGTAAAATCGAAGGCAAAAAAGACAGTTTGACTAAATCTAAAGATGAAGTTAAGAAAACTGCTCTTGCTGCTGAAACTAAGAAAAATGCAGACCGTGGTGCTGCTATCGCATTGAAAAATGCACCAGTAGTAGAAGAAGTTGTAGCTGAAGAAACAGAGGAAACTCCTGTAGCTGAAGAAACAACTGAAGAAATTCCTGCAACAGAAGAAACAAAAGAAGAAGAAGCATAGTAATTTGTAATTCTTGATTATAGCGAAGAATCCTTCATCTGAAGGTTTTCTTCGCTATTTTTATTTAATGTAATAATTGATTTAGATTAATGACGCACGAAGAGGCATTTTATATAGGGTATTTTACCAAAACAAAAGGATTAAAGGGCGAACTTCAGCTATACTTTGAATATGATGAACCAGGTTTGCTTGAACTTGATGTCATTTTTGCAGAGATGAATGGCAAGATGGTTCCTTTTTTCGTTTCGGCGTTTAAAATGCAGCCTAACAGCACTGGAAATATTTACCTGGACGATATTGATCATATTGACAAGGCACAGCCTCTGCTAAAGAAAAAGGTTTATTTGCCAATCAGCAAGATGCCTAACAGAGATGATGATGACTTCCATTATACTGACCTGGTTGGATTTATCGTTACCGATGAAACTCATGGAGAGCTTGGCGAAATACTTGAAGTCAATGAATATCCTCAGCAATTTGTAGCTACGGTTTCTTATCAGGAGAAAGAAATCATGTTTCCTTTAAACGATGATATGATTGTTGAGATTGACGAAGATGCCAGTACATTATTGGTTGATCTTCCAGATGGTCTGCTTGATATTTACCTCTCTAATTAATTTGATGCTATGCGTTTTGATATCATAACAGTTCTGCCAGATCTATTACAAAGCCCTTTCGCGCATTCTATTTTGCAGCGGGCACAGACTAAGGGGATTGCTGAAATAGTAGTGCACAGCCTTAGAGATTACTCCACAAACAAACAACGGAGTGTCGATGATTATCCATATGGCGGTGGCAGTGGAATGGTCATGTCAATTGAGCCTTTTGCGCGCTGTATAGATGCCTTAAAAGAGCAGCGTACCTATGATGAGATTATTTTTATGACACCAGACGGAGTAACGTTGAACCAGTCTATGGCTAATGAATTGTCCGGGAAAGGAAATGTGATCATTTTGTGCGGTCATTATAAGGGAATTGATCAGCGGATCAGGGATATTTATGTGACCCGTGAAGTTTCTATTGGTGATTACGTTTTATCAGGCGGAGAATTACCTGCAGCAGTCCTTGTAGATGCAATAGTGAGATTAATACCGGGTGTACTGAATGATGAGACGTCAGCTTTGAGCGACAGTTTTCAAGGAGGCTTGCTTGATGCTCCATTATATACCCGCCCTGCCGATTATAAGGGTCACCAGGTGCCCGAAATCCTTTTGAGTGGCCATGAGTTGAAAATTAACAATTGGAGGCATGAGCAGGCTTTGGCGCGGACGCTGAAGCGTCGTCCGGATCTGTTGGAAGATTAGCAGGTTCCTGTAAATATTATTCCCGGAAAACTCTTTTAATTCTTTAATAAATAATTTATTTCACTTGTTAGTTATTTACATATGAAATTATTTATATATTTACGAAATAGTATTCGTGATTCGTTTAGCGGCTGCTTGTAAATCGTGTAAATAAATATGAGTGAAAGTATAGATAAGTATAAGATCAATTATTTCTTAGACAAGCTTACCGTTAAGGAATATAAGTTTGCAATGAAAATAATTCCCAAATTGTTAAATATTTCGATGAACACTTTTCATAATTACCGGAGAATAAAAATTGGCGAGGCTCAGGATATTCCGTATGAAAAAGTTAAACTCATGGAAATTTTATTTGACGCGGAAAGCGGGGCGTTGGAAAATACAAAAATGAATGGGAAAAGCCTCGTGCAATTGCTTAAAGGCCAATGATAAGCGTAATTTAATAGCTACTGATAAATAAAAAACAGAAGAATTATTGTGGATTTCGTAAAGAATGTTGAAAAAAAATAAGAATCACTTTTTTTTATTAAATAAAATTCCTAATATTGCAGTCCGATTTTAAACAACAAAAAGTCGGCTTAATAGCTTAAAATCATGGATTTAGTAAAATTTGTTGAAGAGCAGGTAATCGCAAAGAACGAGTTTCCTGCATTCAAATCAGGAGATACAGTGAGTGTTCACTATAAAATTCGCGAAGGTAATAAAGAACGTGTTCAAATTTACCAAGGTGTAGTCTTACAACGTAACAGCGTAGGTGCTAATGAGACGTTTACTGTTCGTAAAATGTCTAATGGAGTTGGAGTAGAGCGTATCTTCCCAATTAACTCGCCAAACATCGCTAAAATTGAAGTTAACAGTCACGGTAAGGTGCGTAGAGCTAAGTTGTTCTATCTTCGTGAATTGACTGGTAAAGCAGCTCGTATCAAGTCTAAGAGAGTTTAATTTCTCTGCAAAATATATAGGCCTTCCCGATTCTGTCGGGGAGGTTTTTTTGTTTGTACTTATCTCATCCACTGGTCCCGCATGTTCTTTGCCGGACAGTCCTATTTTACCCGGATCAAGTTATAAACTTTTGAAGCAGTCTCTTTTTTAAGCATAAATTTTGACACGCTCAACAGAAAGTCTTTGCTGTCACGGATGCGCTTATGCCTGTGGAATTTGCGCTGAAAGCTTTCCATTTGCATGGGAATGACTCAGCCAAAACAAGGCCGGGCTGTTCGTAAATAAATTCAAAATAGCTAAATAATAAAGCTATATCGGCCGGGTACTGCCTGAGTACTGGTCGGGTACTCGTTAGGGTAAGACCAAGGTAAGAGCAAGTTGAGTCCATGGCAAGTCCAAGTCAAAACAACTAGTTGAAACAACATGGACTTGCCATGCTTACAGCCTGTTTACAACCTGGTGTCACCCCGACCACCACTCAGGCACAACCAAACCATAACTAGTTGAAGATTAATGAAATTATAATTTTCCATTGGACTAACGCACGGACAACTGCGGACAATTACGGACATTTTTTACGCATCAGGATAATCTTTAACGCGAATAGCTTACATTGGTGGAAAAGCAATTATTTATTATGGGAAGTTTAACGGGTAAATTTTCAAAGGGAATCCTGGGCGATTTCATTTTTAAAGCAGCAAAAAATAGTATAAAAAAACAGAGCGGGCCATTATGGATGTATACATCCATAATGGCCCGCTCTGTTTTTATTGAATATTCCCTTCAGGAAACTAAGCGAGTTCGCCAAGGACAGTAATACCGCCTTTAACTACCTGGTTCAGTTCCAGGTTAACTTTTGTCCCAACAGGAAGAAATATATCTACTCTGGAGCCGAACTTAATAAAGCCAAATTCTTTACTTTGTTCCACTACATCACCTTCTTTAACATACCATACAATCCTTCTGGCAAGCGCTCCTGCAATCTGTCTGAATAATACCGGTGTTCCGTTTGCGTGTTCTACAACAACTGTTGTACGCTCATTTTCAGTAGAGGATTTTGGATTCCATGCTGCAAGATATTTTCCGGGATGATATTTGAAAAACTTAACTACACCGGCAATTGGATTTCTGTTGATATGAACGTTTACAGGGGACATAAAAATAGAAACCTGTAATCTTTTGTCTTTGAAATATTCATTTTCCTGAGTTTCTTCAATTACGACAACCTTCCCGTCAGCCGGGCAGATGATCAGGTTTCCTCCAGTGACGAATGGTCTGGATGGATTTCTGAAAAATTGGAGAACAGTAATGAATAACGCAAATGAAGCAATATACACTGCCCATCTTAGCCAGGTGACATCAGCGAATCTATAGTCAATAATGGCATTAAGGACGAAAATAAAAAGGAGAGAGAGTGCGATGGTTGTATAACCTTCTTTATGTATTGTCATTTAAGTATAAATATGTTTGATGCAAAATTGTGAAAAATTTACGGGAATCAGGCTAAAGAATCACGATCAGGAAATTGTACGGTAAATATGTTTAAGATTCCGGCCTAATTCATCATAATCCAGGCCATAGCCTACTACAAATTCGTTCGGGATTTCAAAGCCAACATACTCAAGCTCTTTAATAGGTGAAAGAATTGCTTCTGGCTTGAAGAGTAAACTGCAAACACGTACTGACGCCGGCTGCTGCAGATAAACCTTTTCTAATATATATTTTAGCGTCAAACCTGTATCAACAATATCCTCTACTATAACCAGGTGACGGTCCTGGAGATTCTCTGGCAAACCAAATATCTCTTTCAATTCTCCAGTGCTGGTTAGTCCGCCTTTATAGCTTGAAACCTTCATAAAAGCTACCTCACAAGGAATTACAGTTTCCTTAAGCAAATCAGCCATAAATAAAAAGCAACCATTCAACACGCCAATAAAAAGAGGGCGTTTATCTTTATACTCAGCATTAATTTGCGCTGCAATTTCTTTTGTACGCTCATTAATGCGTTCGTTCGTGATCGATATTCCGAACTTTCTGTCTCCAACTTCTATCGTATTCATCATTTCTTTATGGCGAAGTTAATTGGCTTCTTTTTCCAGACGGCGTTTTTCCCGTCGTTCCCTTCGCAATTCTTTTCTTGTTTTTTTTACTGTATCCTGTACTGTTAATTGTTTGCTTGTCGTATCCTTCTCTTTTTTAGACCTGCCAAATAACCTGTCAAAAATATTTTTTGATTCATCCTGCATTTTAACAGGAGCATCAGTATCTGTATCAAAGGCAGCAGTATCCACTTTTGCCGAATCAGGCAGTAGATAACGGCGCAAACCCTCTCTTAATCTTACATTGTAAAAACCATAACCACTGGTATCAGCAGGTGTTAAGCCACGTTTAGCCATGATCCTGCCCATATATCTGAAATAAGGCAACATATAGTCTTTCAATCCACCATCACCGCGGAACTTGAACATCGCTATTTTAGGGCGGGGAACGATATTAGCAAGGAATATACCCTCACCGATACTCAATTGTGAAGGGCTTTTTCCAAAATACTGTCGTGATGCCTCACCTATTCCATAGATATTTTTACCCATCTCAATAATGTTGAAATACACTTCAAGCATTCTCTGCTTGCTAATCAGGCGGTTATTCTCTATTAACCAGACAATCAGGATTTCTTCTGCCTTACGTGCAAGCGTTTTTTGTCTGCTTAAGAATACATTCTTCACCAGCTGCATTGAAATTGTACTTCCTCCTCTCACAAACTTCTTCTCTTTGAAATTAATCACGAACGATTTACGGATGGACTCTTCCACAAAACCTTTATGAGTATAAAAAGAAGGATCTTCAGAAGTCAGCAGCGCATTTTTGAAATTACTGGAGATTTCAGAAAGCGGTGTATAATTAGGGTTAGATGGCCCGATTGTAATATCGCGCATTGGTTTTCCATACTCATACGGCGTATATACAAAAGTCTCATTGATCTTTTGCAGGTTTAACTTACCCCATTTCACTATTTTGAAATTATACGGCGTTAGCGTAGAATTGAATTTTAAGCTGTCAGGTGTACTGCTGTCGAGGTAAAAATTAAGATCGTATTTAATCTTTCCTTTAACCTGTAACCCATCCAATGATTCAAATAAACCTTCTGGAAAAGCATTTAGGACAGCCTGGGCGTCCTGCTCATCTGCATGAAGTTTTACTTCATAAATTTTATTTGGTGAAAGTGTATATTTCAGGTAAGGATGAATTGCTGCGTCTTTAAGGAATACTGTTGATGTACTATCCAGCGCCACGAAATTTGGCCCGATCAGCATGTCAGCGTCAATTTTAGCGTTCTTAACTATAATGTCATTAGAAGCGATCTTTGCATGGTTGATTAATAAGTTCTTGACTGACCAGGAACCAGAAATCTTGAAATTGTCACCACTATATTCAGCGCTTCTCATTTCAGTTCTCACGGTATCAAAGCTTAGTTTAGCATGCAGCTTGTTTTCGAGGTAAGGCAATTCAACTTTCTTCCCATCGGCAAAGAACAGCACATCCATTTGTTTTTTACCCGGTTTCAGCTTACCATCAATATGCCAGGTAGCCTCATTGTTATTGACTAAAATGGTAGATTTCAAATCCCCCCCGTCAATTGTCGCCGTTGTAGTGAGGAAACTTAATTTTGCAGTGTCATTGTCATTTAATGTAAAAACCAGGTTCTTCATCTCCATATCATCCGGGATTTTATTCAGTACCTGGTTAAGGATATCATGCGCAATTTCACTCAGGTCTATTTTTGCTTTATTGTCTTTTTTATCTTTCTTTTTTCTTTTCAGAATAAAATCAAGGTTAGTCAGGCTATCTTTCAATACGATACTGACTTTACCAGTATTTAAGGCAACCTCAGCAAGTTTAACGTCTCCGAACAGCAAAGGGAATAGCTTTACGCCAATAGTAAGGTCAGCAACAGTAGATAAAGTATCGCGGTCTTTAGGAACCACAGAGATGTTTTTCATCTGTACAGTGCTCAATCCTTTAAAGCCGGCAGTCTCAATTGTTATGGCCAGCCCATAATCAGTATCTGCCTTTTTGATAGCCTTAGCTATCATTTGTTTCAATAAAGCTTCTCTTTTGCTATAAGCAATAGAACCAAGGATGGCAATTAATACAAGAAATACCCCTAGAATCCATGCACCTGCTTTGATGTATTTTTTAGGGATGTTTATTTTTGGAAGACGCATGCTGTAAAATAGATGTTTAATTGCTTAACGTTAAATGCAAATGTTTATTTCGTGTTAAAATTACACTTAAAAAGCCTAAAATCAATTAATTGTAACGTCCTTTTGTTAATTTTGGGCAATGAATATTAGCAACGAACAAGTTTTAGCTGCTTTAAGAAATGTAGAAGACCCTGATCTTAAAAAAGATCTGGTTACATTAAACATGATTAAAGAGCTGAGCATCGAAGATAAAAAAATTAGTTTCACCTTAGAACTAACCACTCCAGCTTGTCCAATGAAGGATATGCTTAAAAATGCCTGCTTCAACGCCATCAAACATTTTGTTGACAAAGAGGCAGAAATAAATATTAAAATTACCTCAAGAGTAACCAAACCAAATGATACTACTCAGCTAAAAGACATCAAAAATATAATTTTGGTCTCTTCTGGTAAAGGTGGGGTAGGAAAATCAACTGTGGCGAGTAATCTTGCTGTTACGCTGGCAGCCGATGGGGCTAAAGTTGGTTTAATTGATGCAGATATTTACGGTCCTTCTGTCCCAACTATGTTCGGTCTTTTGGGTGCCAAACCAAGCGCAAGGGAAACCGCAGAAGGAAAAACGCTGATTCTGCCAATTGAAAAATATGGTATCAAGTTATTGTCACTTGGCTTTTTTGCAGATCCTGATCAGCCCGTACCATGGCGTGGGCCAATGGCATCTAATGCAATTAAACAATTGTTCAATGATGCTGATTGGGGTGAACTGGATTACCTGATTGTAGATCTTCCTCCTGGAACCGGGGATATTCACATCACTATTACCCAAAGTTTCCCGATTGCGGGTGCAGTAATTGTGACAACACCACAGCAAGTGGCTTTGGCAGACACCAGAAAAGGCCTTGCGATGTTCAGAATGCCAGGTATTAATATTCCGGTATTAGGAGTAATTGAGAATATGGCTTATTTTACGCCTGAGGAACTGCCTGAAAACAAGTACTATATTTTTGGAAAAGACGGTGGAAAAGCTTTGGCAGCTTCTTTTGATGTACCTTTCCTGGGAGAAATACCTCTTGTTCAGGGGATTACGGAAGGTGGAGATAGTGGTACGCCTATTGCAATGGATAAAGCGAGCCAGACATCAATTGCATTTTCAGAAATGGCAGGAAAGATTGCACAGCAGATTGCAATTAATAATGCGTTGCGGTCAGATTGCTAAAAAATTAGTAAATTTATATTTTAAAATATATCATGGAATTAAGAGAACAAGTAGAACAAGCATTAGAAACTATCCGTCCTTATCTTAAGGCTGATGGGGGTGATGTTGCGATAGAAGAAATTACGCCGGACAATGTCGTTAAATTGAAGTTATTGGGGAACTGCGGATCTTGCAAAATGAGTTTTATGACCATGAAAGCAGGGATTGAGCAGGCTATTATGAAAGCGGTACCACAAATTACTGCGGTTGAAGCTATTAACCTGACTGAATCAGTTTAGCCATTTAACAAAATTTAACTAGTCACTGTAAGAATTACAGTTATTTTTGTACGATGAAATACATCTTTACGGTCGTTTTGATTTTTTTTACTGCAGGGCTGTTTGCACAACAAACGCCTTCAGGGAAGAAATTGATCCAATTTTCTGGTATTATAACAGACAGGGACAGTAACTTTGTTGTCCCTTACGTGACTATAACCAATAAAACCAACCAGGACCAGCGTTATGCTGCCAACTATAAAGGCTATTTTTCTTTCGTTGCCCACCCGGGAGATACTTTGATTTACAACGCAATCGGATATACTGACAAAGTGGTTCTTATCCCGTTTGATATTAAAGACTCAAAGTACACAGCGATGGTAAAAATGAAATCAGAGATCGTTTACCTTCCTGCTGTACGCGTTTATCCATGGGCTACCGTAGAAGAGTTTACAAAAGATTTTCTGGCAATGAAAGTCGCTGATGATGATATGGAAATCGCAAGGAAAAACATGTCTTCACATTCCATTAATGGAAAAATTCAATATCTCCCCAGGGATGCCGGAGAGATATCTTCAACGAATTTCCGTATAGATCAGGAAAGAGCGCTGAATAAAAATATGGTACAAACTAATCCATTGTTAAATCCGTTTGCCTGGGGTAAACTCATGCAGCAGATTTTTAGCGGAGATAAAAGCAGGCAAAACAATAACTAGCGTTTCTTATTGCGCTGTTTTGGAAATTTCATTCTGTAATCTGCATGAATATCTCCTCTTGAAATTGAATCCAGCTTAGACTTCAGCATTGTTTTACGCAATAAACTTAAAGTATCGGTAAACAACTTGCCTTCTATATGGTCATATTCATGCTGTACAACTCGTGCTGCCATACCTGACAAATCCTCTTCCTGCATTTCCCAGTTTTCGTCGTAATACTGAACCTTGATATTAGGCTTACGCAATACATCTTCTCTGATTTCAGGAATACTCAGACATCCTTCTGTAAAAGCCCAGGGTTCACCTGTTTCTTCCAAAATCACAGCATTGATAAATACCCTTTTGAAACCTTGTTTTCCATCTTCATCCTCACCAGTATCCACAATGAACAGTCTGATTGGCAGGCCGATCTGTGGCGCAGCCAAACCAACACCACTTGCTGCATACATAGTGTCGAACATATTGCTGATTAGTTTTTGTAAATCCGGATAATTTTCATCTATGCTCTCGCATACTTTCCTTAATACCGGATCTCCATAAGCTATAATTGGTAATTTCATCTGTATAATTTTTTTTGACCTGTTTAAATACATACAATATGTATTTATCTTGCCACTGCTTATTGGCAGTAACAAAGTATATTACAAAAGTACAAATATTAGTGCCTGTTTCAAACTGGCTCTTAAGCTAATGGATAAAAGGTTAAGACACTGAGGTTTTTTTCATCGAGGATTTCGTCTGCAATTTGCGCCATATCCTGCGTATTTACAGCTTGTATTTTTTGAAAAACAGTTTCCAGACTATCTATTTTATCATAATCAATCAGGCTTTTGGCCATAGAGACAATTAACCCTATTCTATTTTCTTCTCCTAGTGCAATTTGTCCTATAAACTTATTTTTAGCCTTTTGCAGCTGTACTTCTGTCAAAGGGTTTTCTCTGATTTTTTTAAATTCTTTGTAAATAAGGGATTGCGCCCTATTCACTTTTTCCTTATCTGTGCCGAAATACAAAGTAAAAATACCCGTATCACTCAAAGGACTATATCCCGATTCTATACTGTAAGCAATCCCATGTTTCTCTCTGATCTGTAAATTCAGAATAGAACTCATTCCAGTACCACATAACAGGTTATTCAATAACAACAGGCCTGTTTTAAAAGGATGATGCAAAGAATAAGCTGTCGAGCCGATCATGGTATGCGCCTGCATAATCGGTTTTTGATCGATACGCGTAATTACTTGTGATTGAGCCGGAGCTTTTCTATTGTTCTGGTGCAGGTTTGCTGCAATTTCCTCATAATATTTAGTGAAGATTTTAACAGCCTTAGCTAAAGAGTAATCACCCAATACCGCAACAACAATTTTATCTGTATGGTAATTAGCTGCAATAAAATCTTTAATGTCCTGCTGAGAAAGCTTCTCCACACTTTCTGTTGTGCCCAGAATATTCCTTCCTAACGGATGATCAGCGAATACGATATCCTCAAAATCATCATAGATAGCTTCTTCCGGCTGGTCAAGGTACGATGCGATCTCATCTAAGATCACTCCTTTCTCTTTTTCCATTTCCTCTTCCGGGAAGGTAGAATGGAACACGATATCATTGAACAGTTCCAGTGTTCTGTCCAGATAAGGATGTAGAAAAGAAGCATGGATACATGTATATTCTTTCGTTGTATAGGCATTTAAATCTGCCCCAACACTCTCCAACCTGTTCAGAATCTGGTTTGTATTTCTTTTTTCTGTGCGTTTAAAGATTAAATGCTCAATAAAATGGGCAAGTCCAGCCTGGCTTTCAGTCTCATCGCGCGAACCGCTATTTATAATGATACAGGCGTGAGAGATCGCTGATGCAGAGGGTACGTGAAGAAGACGAATGCCATTAGGCAGTGTGTGTACATTATATTCCATTCTATGCAAAGATACAGAAGAACATTGCTAACCAATTGTAATATTCTTTCTTAAAAATTAGAAGAAGAACCCCCTCCGCCGAAATCTCCGCCACCAAAGCGGCCCTCTGTTCCTGAAGGCGTATCCAGTTGAGTGGTTGCAATAATCAGTGATTCCACATTAACCCCACCAGGAATAGTATCTTCCATCAACTCTTCAGAAGTAAAGCCTTTTTTAGGGATCTTAAGATACCTGATTACCCAATAAGAACCTCCGAGAGTAACCAGCCCGATTAAAACAAGCGTGCCCTCAATCGGTAGTACATGATAATAGTTTTTAAAAGTAACTGCAGCTATAGCAATCAGCACAAGCCCTGTACGAAGTAAAATCACATTCTTTTTATAAAGCCCCAGGGCAGTATAAATAAAAGGAACAAGGATAGTCCATGGCCAGAAAAAGACAGGATAAGGAACTTGGTATGGCCCAATGGTCGTATAGCCATAAAGTGCATTGCCCATTTCCTGAACTACATAATAATTACCCGCCAGATATAAAGTAAGTAAACTGCCTGTTTGCACAAAACGGAGGCAATGCTGGTAATAGACAAATTTTGGACTGTTGCTTTTAGACCAGGAAAAATAATAAACAACAGCAGAAAGCAACATGACTAAAAATGGAAGTATTGCCTTGCCAAAAGAAAGGTGTGCAATAGCTAACAATACCGCAAGTACTAATGCTGTTAGAAAGCAAAATAAAGCCATCAGGCTGTCTGCAAATCTTACTGTGAGGAATAAGCTTAGAAAAAATGCAAAAGCTGCCATAGAGATTGCAGTTCTCATGGATGTGTCAAAATCCCAGTCCATCGTAAATGTCAGCCAGGTAAATGCAACACAAAACAGGCCGCCCGAAATCCAGATTAAAGCATCATCAGTGCCAGACCTGAAATGATATTTGTTCTTCACCACAACTTCCAGCGCTATATAACTGATCAGGCCTAAAAAAAGCACCCACGCCCCACTATTGGAAGTTACCACCAGATCCCAGCAGATATACGTTAGTAAACAGCCCCCAAAAAGGGCAATTATACAGGTTAAAAGAAATAACCCAGATCTTACAAAGACGTTAGGGGAATAAAACCCAACCGGATAAGCTTTTTCAATATTTTTAAACTCTGCTTTGGTCAGATCACCCGCAGCCAGAGATGGATGGACCTGATCTTGTATATTCAGGTTATTCAGCCATGTTTTATTGTAAATGATCATATATCCTTAATTTTTTTATTCAGCTGGACCAGTGCCATGATTAAACCGATTGCCGATCCGATAAAATAGAGCAATACCATTACAAAGGCAGCTTCTGAATCTATATTAAACAGGATTCTTACCACCATTGTACTTATTGCCGTGTAAGCATATAAGACGACCAGCAACAGAAAATAGAATGATTTATTTTTTAAGGCGTCTCTGTATAAAACGAAAGCCAGTATAAGCACGGCAACTAACCATAGAAAATTTAGCGGATTTTCATGAGAACTGAAATACCCCGTAAAAAGTGCAATAAAAGAAATATTCAATCCGAAATTCTGATAAGTGAACTTAAAATGTTTTTTAAAGTTATAGCGCTCAGAAAGATAAGCAGCGCTTAACAGCAACAATCCTAAAAATAGATAAGGAATAATCAAAGAATTATTGCTGTATAACCCATTTGAAAGGATAGTGAATGGCGTAATGGTAGCACCCAGCCAGATAGCCAGGTTGGTAATGCCCATACTCAGCACGCCAATATGATCAAACTCATAAGCTACATAAAACAAGATGAGCATTGGAATAAACGTAGCAAGACCATAATTATCGCCGAAAACGTGATATTGAAATTGAAGATAGCCCAGAAAGCTCAGCAGGCTCAGGCAACCCAATACTAAGATATAGTCATCAAAAGAACTGGGAGATTTGACTTTTTCCCTGCTAAAAGGCTTTCTGTTTTTAACGCAGTAAAAAAAGCAGCCGATGCAAATAGCTGCAATAAAAAGTAAGATAACCTGATGACCAATAGTGTCAATATTTTTATAGATCAAAATTCCCAGGCCTGTACTCAAGAGTGTAACCCCAAGGTATAAAAGAGTTTTCAGCTCCCAGTGTAAAGAGAATAAAGAGTTTTTGTCTCTTTCTACTATCTTTTCCAATGTTTGCTCACTAATGAGCCCCTCAGTATGCAGCTTTTTGTAAAGGTTAATATTCATATTTCCAGCTGAAGCTATAATTTCTAGGGTAAGCTTACGAAAATTTAATTAGACTGTCAATTTGACAACTAAAATGAAATTGGAACATCCCTTGATAAAGGAGTTATGTACTTAAAAATGAGTTAACATATGAGCATAGAAGAAAAAGGGAGTATTTCCATACATACCGAAAACATTTTTCCTATTATTAAGAAATTCCTGTACTCAGACAATGAGATATTCCTGCGTGAGCTGGTTTCAAATGCGGTTGATGCGGTACAAAAAATCAAACGTTTAGCTGCCTTAGGACAATACAACGGAGAGTTGGGGAATCCTTTAGTAGAAGTTGCGCTTGATGTGGAAAAAAAGACGATTACAATCAGTGATAACGGATTGGGAATGACCGCCGAAGAGATTAAGAAATACATTAATCAGGTAGCTTTTTCAGGTGCGAGTGAATTTGTAGAGAAATTTAAAGACGCTAAAGATGCCAATGAGATCATTGGTAAATTCGGATTAGGTTTCTACTCTGCATTTATGGTATCTGATCTGGTTGAAATTCAGACTTTATCTTATCAGGAAGGCGCAGAACCAGCACGTTGGGTTTGCGACGGAAGTACCTCTTATGAGATTACTGAAGGTTCACGTACTACCCGCGGAACAGAAATTATCCTTCATATCAATGAAGAATCTGCTGAATTCCTTAGTCAGCATAAATTAGAAGAGATCTTAGATAAATATGGTAAATTCTTACCAGTACCCATTAAATTCGGTACAAAAACTCAGGAAATCCCTGACGGTGAAGATGAAGAAGGAAAGCCTAAAACAGTAAGTGTTGAAACTGATAACATCATCAACACCACTGATCCGATCTGGACTAAAGCACCTGCAGATTTGTCAGATCAGGATTACCTGGATTTCTACAAACAATTATATCCTTTCGGAGAAGACCCATTATTCTGGATCCACCTGAATGTAGATTATCCTTTCAACTTAACAGGGGTTTTATACTTCCCTAAAGTGAAGAATGATTTTGATATGCAACGTAATAAAATTAAATTATTCAGCCGCCAGGTATTTATTACTGACGAAGTAAAAGATATCGTTCCTGAATTCCTGATGTTATTACACGGTGTAATCGATTCTCCGGATATTCCATTGAATGTTTCCAGAAGTTTCCTTCAGGCAGACAGCAATGTGAAAAAAATCAACAGCTATATCACTAAAAAAGTTGCTGATAAATTAGGCGAACTTTTCAATAAAGACCGTAAGGCTTATGAAGAGAAATGGAGTGATATCGGCCTTTTCGTGAAATACGGAATGGTTAGTGAAGAGAAATTTTATGATAAAGCAAAAGATTTCGCTTTAGTAACCAATACTAAAAATGAAAACTTTACGCTTGATGAATACCATGCTAAAGTAAAAGATATCCAGACTGATAAAAATGGTCAGGTAGTTTATATCTATACAAATGACCCTGCTAAACAAGACGGTTTCATTCAATCTGCAAATAAAAAAGATTACGATGTGCTGTTGATGAACTCAGCAATCGACAATCACTTTGTGACCTCTTTAGAGCAGAAATTAGAGAAAACATTGTTGAAACGTGTTGATTCTAGTGTTGCAAGTAAACTGATTGAAAAAGATGAGGTTGTAGAATCAGTATTGTCTGATGAGCAATCTGCGAAAGTGAAAGACGTTTTTGAGAAGGCAATTGTTAAACCAGGTTTCCAGGTAGAGATTGTTGGCTTGCATCCAGAAGAATTCCCGGTAACAGTGACTATGGATGAGTTCATGAGAAGAATGAAAGACATGGCTCAAATGGGCGGTGGAATGAGTTTTTATGGTAGCATGCCTGATAGTTATAAAGTTGCAATCAATGGTAACCATAAGTTGGTGAACAAGATTTTACAGACTGAAAATAGCGAAGAGCAAAGTGCGCTGGCTAAACAGGCTGTAGATTTAGCTTTACTTTCTCAAGGAATGCTTACTGGTGCTGAATTAACAGCATTTGTTAACAGAAGCGTTGAATTGATCTAACCAGAAGAGGCTTCTGCTTCCTTTCAGATATTAACCCTGTTTCCTGTATTTTCCTAAAGGATTTATACAGAAAACAGGGTTTTTGTTATTTATTAATATTCTCGAGGCTTAACAGGAAAGCATAGTTCAATGCGATATCTTTTAGATAGTCGAACCTGCCAGACGCTCCGCCATGTCCAAAGTCCATATCTGTTTTTAGCAGCAGGACATTTTTATCTGTTTTGGTCGCCCTTAACTTCGCAACCCATTTAGCGGGTTCAAAATATTGAACCTGACTGTCATGCAGCCCGGTGGTTACCAGCATATTTGGATAATGTTTTGCTTCAATATTCTCATATGGAGAGTAACTTTTCATATAATGATATGCATCCGCATTCTTGGGATTTCCCCATTCATCAAATTCATTTGTAGTGAGCGGGATACTTTCATCAAGCATCGTATTCACTACATCAACAAATGGGACCTGGGCAATCACCCCATGCCATAGCTCAGGCGCAAGGTTAATTACTGCCCCCATCAACAAGCCTCCAGCACTACCACCCTGTGCATAAAGATGTGCTGAGCTTGTATATTTTTTTTCAATCAGGAAGTTCCCGCAATCAATGAAATCGGTGAAAGTATTCATCTTTTTCATCAGCCTTCCATCTTCGTACCATTGCCTGCCCATTTCCTGTCCACCACGGATATGTGCAATTGCAAAAACGAAGCCCCTGTTCAGCAGGCTAAGGTTACTGGAAGAAAAAGAGGCATCCATGCTGTGTCCATAGGAACCATAAGCATAAAGTAGCAAAGGCGCGTTTCCGTCCTTTTTAAGCCCATTTTTATAAACTAGTGAGATTGGAACCTGTGTTCCGTCTTTGGCTGTCGCATACAGGCGCTCTGTCGTGTAGCCGGCCTTATTATAACCACCTACAACCACTTGCTGCTTCATCAGCTGCTTTTCTTTTGTATCCATATGGTAGTCATAAACGGACACTGGTGTAGTCATGGAAGTATAGATATAGCGAAGCTTTTCGCTATTGTATTCTGGATTATTACCAACGGAAGCATTATAAGTGGGCTCACCAAAATCAATATAATGTTCAGCACCATTTAATTTACGGATGCGTAACTGGGCCAGACCATTTTTACGTTCTGAAATCACGATAAAATCTTTAAAACCCTCCACATCTTCTAAAAGGACATCTTTGCGGTGCGGAATCACCTCTTTCCAGTTCTCTTTTGCTGTTTTGTCAAGTGGACACTCCATTAAACGGAAGTTTTTAGCATTCCAGTTGGTTACGATCAGAAATTTATCAGCTAAAGCCGTTACATTATAAAGTACATCTTTAATTCTGGGCTGGAATACTTTAAATTCAGCGTCAGGCTGATCCGCAGGAATTAATCTCTCTTCAGCAGATAGAGTTGCCGAGGAATAAATGAAAATATACTTACCGGACTTGGATTTACCGACACCAATATAATTGGATTTATCTTTTTCCTGATACACAACAATATCCCTGCTCGCTGCTGTTCCCAGTTTATGCTTTTTAATTTTTTCGCTAAGCAGCGTTTTTGCATTTTTTGAGGTGTAAAACAATGTTTTATTGTCTGCTGCCCAAACCGCATCTCCTTCTGTATTAGGAATACTATCTTTTAATAGTTCTCCCGTTTCCAGATTTTTGATCAAAATAGTATACTGGCGTCTGGAAACCTGATCAACCCCATAAGCAAGTAATTTATTGTCAGGGCTTACACTGTACCCGGTAGCTGAATAATATGGAAGTCCCTTAGCTAATTCGTCAATATCAAGCAGTATCTCTTCTTTGGCATCCAATGTTTCCTTTTTGCGGCAAAATTTAGAATACTGTTTTCCTTCTTCAGTTCTGGAATAATAGAAATAACCATTTTTAAATACCGGAACTGACTCATCTTTCTCCTTGATGCGGCCTTTCAACTCTTTAAAGAGATTGGCTTGTAACGTTTTTGTGCCACTCATCATCTTGTCGAGATAAGCATTTTCAGCATTTAGATAATCGATCGTTTTTGTACTTTCCGGCCCCTTTTTAAAATAATCAATCATCCAGTAATAATTATCAACTACCGTGTCGCCATGTAAAACGCGCTGTTTAGGTTTGATTTCTGCTATTGGGGCTTTTGCTGCCGGCCATTTATAAGTTTCCATTTTCGTATCTTTGTTTGTGCAAGCTAAAGCTGAACTTAGCAAGAGTGTAAACGGAATAATTTTCTTCATTGTATAGCGTTTGAGGTTAAATAACAGATAAGCTAAAAAGCTATCATGGCCCCTTAAATGATTTGTTCCGTTTCTGTTGTTTGCTTTTTCGGGCTTTGACTACTGCAAAATAGGATTAATTTTTATAAACCATATATCATCATGAATAAGATTCTTAACCGAAAGAATATTTTTAGCGGGATTCTGATTGTATTGTTCCTGGTGCTGCTTTTTGTACCTCCTGCAAAAGCGCTGGTGCTGGAAGGCTTAATGAAAATTGGGTTTTTCAAACCTGATACTGCCGTGGTCGATAAACAAGTTAATGCTGCAGGCGATCTTTCCGGGATTAAGTTTAAAGATAGCAATGGAAAAGTCATTGACCTCGGGGATCTGAAAGGAAAGGTTGTTTTTCTTAATTTCTGGGCAACCTGGTGCCCTCCATGTCTGGCCGAAATGCCGAGCGTTAATGCATTGCACGAAAAATTCAAAGATGATAAAGACGTAGTTTTTATCCTGGTTGATGCCGATAGTCAATTGCCAAAAGCACAAAAATTTATGGATAAAAAAGGATATCAGCTGCCTGTTTATGCCGTAGACAGTGAAATTCCAGAAGTACTTTTCAAAGGTTCATTACCCACCACAGTCGTATTTGATAAAGCAGGGAGGATTTCCTATAATGAAGCCGGAGCTGCTAACTATGCAGATTCAAAGTTCATTGCATTTATCAATAAACTGAAAACAACGAATTAATAATTATCAATTTATATACCCGGTTAAAGAATAATCATGCAACAACCATTTGATATTACTATAGGTGAAATCGACTATGCTATATTTCCAGAAGGAAATGATACTTATGTTGTTTTTAAGGATGGTAAAGAATACCGTCATATCCTGAAAGATACAGAATCACAGTGGCTGACACTGGACCCTGAGACAGCACTACCCTTATTTGGAGAAGATGAAGAAGTAAATGCTATCGGCCGCGAGATCCTGGCTTACGTGCCAGAAGAAGAGGACGAAGGAGAAGAGCAGGAAGACGAAGAATTATAATAGTATTTATAAAAAGCTATAAAAAGATAAAGCCTCTGTACAGACTTTATCTTTTTATAATCTTAATCTTTTTGAGTGTATTCCCATTCCTGGTAATCGTGCCGATATATAATCCGGTAGCTAACGCAGATAAATCAAACTGATATAATCCATTCGCTTCTTTCAGGAAAATCTTTTGTCCTGACAAATTGTAAAGTGTAAGTGTATAAGGATCAAAATCCCCACTAAGTACCGATAGAAAGTCAGTTACCGGATTCGGAAAAGCTGCAAAATCATTTTCTTTAAGGAAGTTAAGCGGTAAAATATCTGAAGGGATTTTAATTCCATCATTTGTAACTAAAGTCACTCTGTAGAACTGAATGCCGCGTACCAGGTTCTGATCGGTCTGGCTGTAATTCAACAGACCAGAAGTGACAACCGTTTCGGCCAGCGTTGCAAATACTCCCGGAGAAGTTTGTTTTTCCCAAATGATACTTTTCAGATTGTAGGTTGTGCCTATCGTTAAATCAAGTTTACCAGCATCATTCACAATATTTGCCAGAAAAGTTCTTACATAGCAAGCTACACCTTGTGCCGTATAGTCTATTGTATAACTTTTTAATCCGCTGAAATTAGTACCATTTGCTGCAACGGTAAAATAATTGGAGGCTATCGCAGACCTGTCAACAATAGCCAGGGTATCTGTCAATTGCTGGATCGGCGTTAAGGCATTGTTCTTTAAATTGTAAAGTGTGTAACTCTTTGCCTGCGGCTGAGCTGGCCAGTGAAACAAAATCTTGTCTGTACAACTATAACCTACTTGTAGTTTTTCAGCAAGCGAAATGACAAAAGACTCACTAAGAAATTCTTTTCCGCCAGCCTCCATCTTAAAAATGGCGCGGGTAAATGAATTTGGAGCATCCCATTTATAAAAAGAAGACCCAAGGTCAATATTGCTGCTCACGACGGTCCAGTTAACTCCGTTATCGTAACTCACAGAGAGTTTTCCTGTCTGACCTGACAAAGTACTGCCCCATCTGATATAATTGCGCTCAGCAGCGAATATTGCAGCGTCTTTTAAAGGAAAAGTCCAGTTAAAATCATTCTTTGCTTTCCATTGATAAGCGATACTAAAATCCTGTTTTCCCTGGGTGACAGTTCTGCCTTTTACATGAATCGTATAGGTTCCTGCAGGTACATTGGTTAAACTTACCTGTTGCACTGTATTCAAGTTATCTATTCCCCGTTTCGCAGGCATCAATAAAGAATCTGCGCTGGGATACGTATTCAGTATCCAGGGTAAAATCACTGTTCCAGCCGGTGTTTCCATGGACAGGTCCAGGTGGTTCATAATACTCTGCACACTATTCACAGGCGCCGGAGGATCGAGCCAGGCCAGAGTTACCTTAAGTTCCTGCTGATCAGCACCAACTTGCAATGGAAAAGTAAAATCCTGCTGATCGTTCACTACTCCTGTCTGAAAGCGTTTATCAATAATAGTCTGAATAGCCTGTAAAGTATTTAATTTTCCAAATCCTGTCGCAAAATCTACCTGAGGCGTTCCAATATCATCTGCCGAGTTAACCAGTATACTTTTTACAGTGGCTGCAGAAGGCTGTTTTCCGTATAGTTTTTTGTATTGCTGCTGAAGCAGGGCTACCGAACCTGAGGTTAATGCCGCAGCACCAGATGTACCATCCTGGCCCAGGGCAACCAGCTCAGGTTTTACCCGGCCATCATAAGCAGGGCCTTTACTGCTTTGACTTTCTGACACATTTTCCTGATTTATTCCCCCTATAACTAATACATTCTTTGCAGTCTTAAAATTTCCTGTTAACTGCGCAGTATTTGGAATATTTTTATAAATACCGTCCACCGCTGTAACCAAACCTGAATTTCCCGAAGAAAATATATGGACTATCGTATCTGCTTCAAATACTTGTTTATCATAAGCAACCGCCTGCATCCCATAAAAGTTGTCTATGCCAAGACCATAAGAATGGTTTTGTACACTTACCTTATATTGATTTAGCTCCTTAATATCATCTGGCATGAGGTCATTATCATTTTTTCTATAATCTGAAGCTGTTAAAGAAGCAAAAGGTGCTGCTCCAAGTCCACGGATAAATGAATTTCCCCGGCCAACAGCAAGGGTGGCCATTTGTGTTGCATGGTCATCTACAACCGGGGCAGCCGAAGGCGCTGCTACGATATTCCCTGCCAGGTCTATATCTTCTTTAACGAACATTTGTTCCTTAATAGAAAGCGTAATGCCTTTTCCGTCAATAGCAGGGTAAAGCAGATGTACCGCTGAAATTTCATTGCTGGAAAGATCCATGTCATTGATGACAGTTTCGTCTTTTGCGGTCTGATAAATATCAGCAAACAGGACTTCTTCTAGTTGTAAGACCGGCATCAGCTCACTCATTTGTATACTGGCAGTAACGATGTGGTTGTTTTGATCAAATGTGTAAGATTTTAAGCCCTGTATTGAAGCAGGAATACTTAATGCCTGTGGATTTATCGAAATTCTTATTGTAAATTGCTTATTTTGAGTTGAATATTGCGCATACTGGCGCGCCAGTTTGTCGCTGGCTTTCCATAAAGAGTTTGCTTTAGTCTGAGAAATAATCAGAGAACTGAATTTTGCAGCCATTTTTTCCGGAATAATTAAATGGCTCAAAGAAAAACTGCGCAACGGTTTTAGCTCCTGAATTTCTGCTGCAGTTAACGGGCGTGAAAGCTCAACTAATAAAACATTTCCACCATTAATCTTTGAATCAGATACAGCGGAGCCATATTTGTGGAATATCTCTTTTTTTTCTGCAACCGATAATTTTTGTGCGTTTGCAGCTGTGTTGCAAAAAAGAATTATAATTAAAGCATATTTTATTTTGAAACTCACAATAATTTGAAATTAAAAATTTGTTAATGGTTAAAATTATATATAATTTTAGATTAACCTATTAGTTCACAAACAATCTACCTAAAAAACTAACTTAATGAAAAAATTTAACTTATTGTCGTTTGCCGTTATCGGCATGCTGGCACTCTGCGTTTTCGGATGTCAGAAAAAAGAAGCTGCTACTACAGCTGATACTAAACAAGATGAAATTTCAGCAACTGTTAAATCCCAGATCTCCAGTCTTGGTTTCAGTACTGAAAATGCAAGAAAAGTAGAAGGTGGTTACCTTGTAGAAGGTGATATCCTTTTAAGCGAAGCTAATCTTACTGAAAAAGCTGAAACTAAACACTTAAGCGTTGCCTCTACAGAACAGTACAGAACTACTAATCTTGTAAAAGCATTGCCAAGAGTAATTACTATTTCTGTAACTAACCTGCCTACTGTTTATAGTAATGCAGTGAATGCAATGATTACCAGGTACAACAATCTGGGCTTACGTTTTACTTTCCAACGTGCAGCTGCAGGAACTACTGGTCAAATTAACGTAATCGGATTTAACGAAGGCCCTTCTGGCGGTTTTATTACTTTAGGTTCTTCTGGTTTCCCAACTGCTTCTGGTAATGCATACAGCGAAGTAAAAATGAATACTAATGCTGCAGCTTACGGTGCTAATCCTAACCTTTTATACCTTACTTCAGTTTTGCAACATGAAATTGGACATTGTATAGGTTTCCGTCATACTGACTACTCTAACAGAGCTTATAGCTGTGGAGCTTCAGGAGCTGGAAATGAAGGTCAAAGTAATGTTGGTGCAATTCTTATTCCTGGAACTCCTTCAGCACCAGATGCAGCATCATTCATGTTAGCTTGCTCAAACGGTGGCGACAGAACCTTTAACGCGAATGATATCAAAGCAATTAACTATTTATATAAATAAAATACCTAACCATTAGATATTTTGTGAATTAAAGGCATTAAGCCCGGCAATAACTATTGCCGGGTTTTGTCTTTTCAGGACCTCTTTAAATTTACCCAGCCCAATTGTCCCAGTCCAGACTGCGGAAATGAATAGCTTCAGCCAAATGCTCCAGCTCAATGTCTTTACTGCCTGCCAGATCTGCAATTGTTCGTGAAACCTTTAAGATCCTGTCATAGGCACGCGCTGATAAACCGAGTTTTACCATTGCTCTTTTAACCAGCTCCAAGCCTTCCGCATTGATTTTGCAAAGTTTCCTGACCTGGGAGGGACTCATTTGCGCATTATAATACAAACCTGCATGTTCAGCAAAACGGATTTCCTGTTTTAACCTTGCGCTAATTACCCTTTCCCTGATCACTGCACTTTTTTCCGAAGGACGTAAAGAAGCCAATTCATCGAAATGAACAGGAGTGACATCCACATGCAGGTCAATCCTGTCCATCAGCGGCCCCGAAATTTTACTTAAATACTTTTGGATAATCCTTCGGATCATTTGCCGCAGCGCAAGGGTTATCGTTCCATAATATGGAAGTGGGCTTGATGCCTTGCGCCGAAGGTGAAGCAGTCTGAATGATTTGGCAAAAGGCGGTGAACTTTTCGATCATGCTGTTAGTAAGGCGAAACTAGTCTGCTCGTTTTTGACCTTTAATTCTAAACGAATTTAAGTGCATTTATTTTTTTGAACCTTGCTTTTCTGTTTTGGTATTCAACTTTAAATATGAAAATGAAATTTTAACCTATATTTATCTTGATTAATCTATCGCGTAGTTTGAGAAATTACATTTTAAATAAGCCTATTACACAATTACCATTTGTAGAGGTGTTTATGTTGGAAGAATTATGTGCTGGTACTTTCGATCATTATCAGCGGTTTAATTTCCATCAACTGTTATGGAGTACGGAGATCGACGGAAAAATCACTTTTAGTATTGACTATACTGATTTTGAAATGATTTGCCATCAGGCCGTCGTCATTTACCCATACCAGAATATTAAAATTGACCTAACTGATAAAAAGGGATATTTATTTTTAATTCATAATGATGTATTCTTTTGGATCAATCAGAAAATCGGTTCCGATTATCTGAATGGATATTTTATAAACCAGCTAGTATCCTTTGACAGTAAAAGTGCCAGTACAATGAGAAAAATCGTTGATTTACTTTTGGGGGAGTACGGTACCGATAATAGAGCTTTAATGATGGAAAGCTATGTATTTTCGCTTTTATCTCACGTGTCATCTATTTTTGAAGGAAGCCCAGGGCCCAGAGATTATGTGGACTATCCTGTTTTTGGGAAATTGATGAGTTTGATAGAAACGCATTTTATTAAAGAAAAAGGAGCGGCCTTTTATATCAAACAGTTAAATATTTCAGCAAAAAAGCTCAATCAGATCTGCGATAGTATCACCAATAAAAATATTAAGTATCTAATTCAGGATCGTATTGTTATGGAAATCCGAAAGGAATTGCATCTCGGTAAAAAGACCGTGAAGGAAATAGCATATGATCTGGGGTTTACGGAACCCGCTTACCTTACACGTTTTACAAAAAAACATACAGGCCTGACCCCCAAAGAATTCTTAAAGCAGTGAAGTCCTTTTTTTTAGCGGAAAAGTGTAATTTTTCCCCTTGCCGTTTTTCTACTTTTGCAATGTAAAATAGCGAAAAATGGAAAAATGCACTTCAAGACAAAATAATCATGGTTGCGCCCAGGCAATTAATAATATTGGATTAATATGAGAAAAAATTCTTTAATTGCCTATCTCAGAACAAAGCGTGTTCTGTTTATATTGTGTGGTATTCTGCTGATTGCAGGCACCTTAGTTTTGGCGTTTGCCTGGTCAGCAGGCCTGATTGGCGGACGTATTACTACCCAAACATTTTTAAAGGATACACCCAAAACATATCCGGCGGGTTACCGTCGGGCCCACGGAAAGGGAATCTGCTTTGAAGGAACTTTCCGTGCCTCCGGTAAAGGCGTACCATTTTCTATTGCGAGAGTATTTGCCCAGCAGAAAGTTCCGGTTGCAGGCCGTTTCTCACTGGGCAGTCCCGATCCATATGCCCCTGATAATTCCACCCGAACGGTCAGTATGGCCTTGCTGCTTACTGCTGATGACGGAGAACAATGGCGGATGAAACTGAACAATGAACCTTTTTTTGCTACCCGTGATGCAGAAGGTTTTCTGAAGCAAATGGAGGCATATAAGCCCACTCCGGCTACGGGCACTCCAGATCCAGCAAGAGTGGCAGCTTTTTTGAAAGAATATCCAGAAGCACAGAAATATGTGAAGTGGGATGCTACTGCACCTTGGACCCGCAGTTTTGCCGGAGCACAATACAACGTTATTAATTCGTTCATTTTAATTGATAAAAATGGCAAAAAGCAGGCAATACGCTGGTCTATGCGACCACACGCGCCATTCACTTCCTGGAGTGTCAATCAGCGTAAACAAGCCAGCCATGACTTCCTGTTTGAAGATTTGAAAAAGCGTCTTAAAAAGGGGCCGCTGTACTGGGATCTTGTGCTGACTTTGGCCGAACCAAGTGATCCGGTAAATGACCCTTCACAGGTTTGGCCGGAAAACCGCAGACAGATAGTGGCAGGCACATTGGAAGTATCCCATGTTTTTGACCAGACGAATGGCGGTTGCAGAGATGTTAACTTCGACCCCACCCGTGTCCCAAAGGGAATTACCCTTTCGGATGATCCAGTTCTGGCAGCCCGGGCCGGCATTTATTCTCATTCGCACAGCGATCGTGTACGCGAGATCGGGTATGGTAAGGCTACGGATGCAGTAGGCAAACCTAAAAACGATAATCCTAAAAATAAGTAATCATGTCCAGAAAGAAAAATACACCTTCAGCTCCGCCAATGCACTTCAATATTACCGCCCGAATATTGCACTGGCTGATGGCAGCAATGATACTGGCCATGATATTCATCGGGTTAGGTATGATGACATCCCTAACCTGGAGGCCGTGGTTGCTAAACCTCCATGTGCCTTTAGGTATAGCTATACTGCTATTGGTAATTATCCGTTTTATAAACAGGTTAAGTTTTTCCGTACCAAAAATGCCTGCCAGCATATCCAAATTTCAATCAAAAGCAGCAGGAACCTTACATTGGCTACTGTACGGTATGATGCTGGCATTGCCACTGACAGGATGGGCACAATTGTCCGCCGGAGGTTTTCCGGTCAAGCTATTTCCGGGTGTAAATCTTCCACCAATCCTCCCGCAGAGCCCATTTTTATTTGCATTGTTGCATGACGCTCACCGTGTGATGGCCTGGCTACTTTTTTTTATGGTAGTGGGACACCTTTCGGCAGCATTGTTACATGCCTGGGTATATCGTGATGGGTTGTTTTCGAGTATCACATGGGGAAGAAAAATGATTAATAAATCTGAAGAACCTTCTGCCAGAGCGGCAGAATAACGAAAAAATTGGTAAAAATACTAGTTCGATCGAAAAGTCACTGTTTTGCGATGCAGCTTTACCCAATGATAGTAGAAATTTAGAAATAGAATCTTAGGTGAAAACTTAATCCAATTGCTAAGACCCTTCAGTGGAACGTTCCGCTCTGATTTTTGCTTTATGTTGTATACCCCATTCACTTAGGGCAGTGATTACATCACGCAGTGAATGACTATAAGGTGCAAGTTCGTATTCAATACTTACAGGGTAAGTTGCCAAAACATTCCTATGGACAAAGCCATTCATCTCAAGCTCCTTTAGCTCTGCTGAAAGAACCCTGCCAGATATTCCGTCGACTAGTTTTAGTAATTCATTAAATCGCTTGCTCCTGCCAGAAAGTGCTATAATAATTCGGAGCTTCCATTTTCCGCCAATTGCATAAAGCGCATCGCCAACGGGAGCGAGGCTTGCAGTACAACGTTCTGTAATTGATGCATCAAATTTCTCAAGTTCTTTTTCTGTGGCCATAATAACTGTTTCAATACCTCACTTCTAAAAGGGACATTAAGTTACCTTTTAGTAACCAGTAATAAATTGTAACCAAAGTTATCATAAGTTTACATGTAAACAAATAGATTATGGAGGTCAAAAAAATATTACAGCTGTCATTACTTTGGTCAGATCTCTTAAACAAAGTCCGGGCATAGTCAGTGAAGGATTGGAGAAATGAAATAGTTAAATCTTAAAAAAATTAATAATACAATAATTAGAATATGAGCAAAATATTAGTGACAGGTGCAACAGGACAATTAGGGTCGACGCTAATTCATAAACTTCTTGAGAAAGTTTCTCCTGATGAAATTACGGCATTGGTAAGAGATGAAAATAAAGCGGAGGCTCTGAAAAATAAGGGCGTGCAGATCATCGTTGGCAACTATGATGATCGTGCATCACTCGTAAAAGCATTTAAAGGAATTGACAAACTGTATTTCATATCCAGCAGCGAAATGATGAACCGCGTTGAGCAGCATGAAAATGTTGTGAAATCAGCAGTTGAAGCCAAAGTTGGGCACATCTTCTACACAAGCGTACAGCGTAAGTCTGAAGATGGCAGCTCACCAAGCGCCATTATCACAAACGATCATGTGAAAACAGATGAAATTATTAAGCAATCTGAACTGACCTACACTATCCTAAAACACGGGTTGTATTCAGACATCCTTCCACTGTTCATGGGGGATAAGGTCATCGAAACTGGAACGGTCTTTTTACCAGCGGCTAATGGAAAAGCTGCATTTGCCAGCCGTAAGGACATGGCCGAGGCGGGAGCGATATTACTCACCACAAACGGACATGAAAACAAAACTTATGAAATCAGTGGCGTTGATTCTCTGTCCTTCCAGGATATTGCTGGTATATTAAGCGAACTTTCTGGGAAGTCAATCCAATACGTTTCTCCATCTCCTGAGCAATACGCTGATCAGCTTAGAAGCTATGGCGTTCCAGACCAGATGATACAGGGCGCTTCTAACCTTTGCGTAGGTATTGCACAGGCAGAATTCGATTTTCCATCTAATGAACTTCAAAATATCCTTGGCAGAAAAACTGAGACAGTGAGAGAGTTTTTGAAGATTGCATACGGACTTTAATTATTTATCTCACGCGGCAATAGGCACACAAATAATATATCGTCGCGGCATGGTGGTGCTGAAAAATATTGTGATCACTTGCCGGTTTACCGGCAAATGATCCGCTTCGATCGGGCAGGAATCAAACTGGCACATTCCACATTGCTGGATTGGATAGCCAGAACTTGCACACTGCTGCAACCGCTTTATGAGTCCCTTAAAGCAGGAAGTGATGAACAGCAACTACCTGATGATGGATGAAACCACCATGAAGCAGAGAAAAATGATCCCGGCAGGGCGGCATATGCACTGGAAGTATTCGACCAGCTTTATGATATTGAGCGGGAAATAAAGGATGTTACCACTGATGAGCGAAAGAAATCCAGACAGAAACTTGCAAAACCAAGATGGGCAGACTTTGGCTGCTGGCTGGAAGAAAACGTAGGCCTGCTGAATGAGAAAAGTGCAATCCACAAAGCTTTTGCTTATACCATGAAACGCTGTAAACGGCTATCCGTTTATATTGAAAATGAACTTTTAAATATTGATAATAACCCATCGAGTCCAGTATCAAGCCCAATGCCCTGGGGAGACGTTATTTCCTGTTCAGCGGTTCTCATGATGGTGCCCAAAGAAGTGCGATGCTCTACCCGTTCATGGGAATCTGCAAAATACATGGCGTTAACCTCATGGCTTGGATGGTAGATGTGCTTAAAAAATTAACAATCATCCATCGGCACAGATACAAGAACTGCTGCCACATAAATGGAAAAAATAAACGAACACCTTCTGGAAAGCACGAAAGAGATTGCCGAAGCCAGCTCTTGAGAAAAGCATAAACTTATTTCAGCGAAAATCACCGCCGTAGTGTTAGGTTACGCACAATCCCTGAATATCTATAACATCGAATAGCTAGAATTTGGGTCTGCTTCCTAATATTGGAGAAGTTTTAAAGAATAGATTAATTGAAGTCGATGTCAAGATAGCTGCCGATTTAACATCTTACAAATGGAAGATCCTGCTCAAATGTGCAGTGCCTTTTATTTTGATTCCTTTACAAATGACATTCATTCTGTAGTTTATTTCTGTGATTTTTCCCCCAATCAGCTAATGTATTTACAATGGGAATAACTGTCTTAGCATATTCAGTTGGCTCATAAGTAACAATTACAGGTGTGGCTCCCGCTTCAACTTTACGAACTATAACCCCATTTGTTTCCAAATCCTTCAACTCATTTGACAACACCCTGGCAGAAATACCTTCCACGGCCCGCTGTAATTCATTAAAGCGATTATATCCACTAGCGATTCCTACTACAATACGTAATTTCCACTTACCTCCCAGAACATGCAGAGCATCCTCAATAGCCTTTAAACTTTGAGTACAAGCTAAACTTTTGAATTCGTTTTTATCATTTTCACTTTCCATCTATTTTATGCAACTAACCTTTATGATAGTACTAACCTTTAGGTTACAACTAACTTTATACAAGCGAATATACATAATTTTGCTTTATTAACTGAAGGCTGTTCCCAATGTAATTAGTGAGTGATTCCCATAGCTATGATACTGAAATTAGTTATAGATCATTGCTGCTGATCATCTTTTAACAACGGAATGTTAAATATTGTATAAATGGTAAACTAACCACAAAATCATAATAATAGATAATACTTAATAAAATTAAAATGAATACAACAAAAAAAGTGCTCTTGATCAATGCACATTTAACCTACCCTAATCGGTCGGAGGGATTATTAAATCAGGCATTTCATCAAAAAGCAAAAGACTTTTTCCTGTCGAAGGGTTTTGAAGTTTTAGAAACTAAAGTTGAGGATGGATATCATGTGGATATAGAGGTAGAAAAACATCTGGCAGCAGATATCATCGTTTTACAGACCCCAATTAATTGGTTTAGTACGCCTTGGATATATAAAAAATACGTGGACGAAGTTTTTGACGGCGGATTCATTAAATCGACATTCTTTGAAAACGATGGCAGAACACGTCAGGATCCGACCAGACAATATGGAACAGGTGGAAAAATGATGGGAAAGAAATTTATGGTTAGTAGTACTTGGAATGCGCCAAAGGAAAGTTTTGACAATAGCGATCAGCTTTTGTATGAAGGTAGAAGTACAACTGACGCCTTAATAAATATTACAACGACTTATCGTTTTTGTGGGGTGGAAATTGTGCCGGATTACAATTGTTTTGATATTTACAAAGATGGCGACATCTCAGGCACCTTAGAAAGGTATCCCGAACATCTAGAAAAAGTTTTTAATTTGTCTTAGTCACATCAATTCAGTTCTGCACATCAACAAAGTAATACTTAGATTGGGGATTATTCCATACATGGTCGATAATTTCACTGAACGTGGCTATTCCTCATTCATATTCCTTATTTTAGTTTTAAAGAATGGGTTTAAATTAATTCAATATCCCTCGATAAACCTACTTCATGCAAGAATATGTGAAAGGATCAAGTTGGACACCACAGACCCTCTTTACAATCAATAAAGAGGGTTTTTTATTGTGTGGTTTGGGTGACTTCAATACTTCTCTGGAGGAAATGGATGTTGAAGACGTTTTAACTTATGATATAAATTTAGGACATCTATGGAAAAATATCAGACCCAGCAGGGATAGAGAAACGACTGTCATAGCCTATGTCAGTACACAGGCAAACAAGATAAATAGATCATTTGTGAGTCATGGTATTAAGCCCGGCATTAATTTGCCGGGCTTTTATCCGTTTTTACCCAGCCCAATTGTCCCGGTCCAGACTGCGGAAATGAATAGCTTCAGCCAAATGCTCCAGCTCAATATTTTTAGTACCAGCCAGATCTGCAATTGTTCTTGAAACCTTTAAGATCCTGTCATAGGCACGCGCTGATAAACCGAGTTTTACCATTGCTCTTTTAACCAGCTCCAGTCCTTCCGCATTGATTTTGCAAAGTTTCCTGACCTGGGAGGGGCTCATTTGCGCATTATAATACAAACCTGTATGTTCAGCAAAACGGATTTCCTGTTTTAACCTTGCGCTAATTACTCTTTCCCTGATCACTGCACTTTTTTCCGAAGGACGTAAAGAAGCCAATTCATCGAAATGAACAGGAGTGACTTCCACATGCAGGTCAATCCTGTCCATCAGCGGCCCCGAAATTTTACTTAAATACTTCTGGATAATCCACGGAGAACAGCCGCACTCCTTATCCGGATGGTTATAAAATCCACAAGGACAGGGGTTCATGGCCGCGACCAGCATAAAACTCGCAGGATATTCTACACTTAAACGCGCTCTCGATATGATCACTTTCCGGTCTTCAAGGGGCTGGCGCATCACCTCCAGTACCGACCGCTTAAATTCAGGCAACTCATCCAGAAATAAGACGCCATTATGCGCCATAGAGATTTCGCCCGGCTGCGGATTCGTTCCTCCACCTACTAAAGCAACATCAGAAATACTGTGATGCGGATTGCGGAATGGCCTTTCTGTCATCAATGAAGTCGCTACATTTAATTTTCCGCTCACAGAATAGACCTTGGTTGTTTCCAGTGCTTCCTGCATGCTTAAAGGAGGTAAAATGGTAGGTAAACGTTTAGCCAACATAGTTTTTCCGGCCCCCGGCGGCCCGATCAGAATTACATTATGTCCGCCTGCAGCAGCAATCTCTAAAGCCCTTTTAATACTTTCCTGCCCTTTGACATCAGAAAAATCATGGTCATACAGACCAGTATCTTTTGAAAACTCGCTTTTCGTATCCACCAGAATAGGATTAAAAACAGTAGTTCCATTGAAAAAAGCAACCAGATCTTTTAAATGGTGCATACCATAAACCGGCAAATTATCGACTACAGCTGCTTCCCTTGCGTTGTCTGCAGGTAAAATAAATCCTTTGAAACCTGCTTCTGCTGCCTGAATAGCAATTGGGAGCGCTCCTTTTACAGGTTGTATACCGCCATCCAGGGAGAGTTCTCCTGCAATCAGCACCTCAGCTACACTTTCGCTGATTAATTGTCCTGAAGCCGCTAAAATGCCGATAGCAATGGGCAGATCGTAAGAGGTACCTTCTTTCCTGATATCTGCTGGTGATAAATTCACAACGATCTTTTGCCTGGGCATCTTAAAGCCGGATGACTGAATTGCACTTTCCACTCTTTTAAGACTTTCTTTGACTGCACCATCCGGCAATCCGACAATATGATATTTATTTCCGCTGCTAATACTAACTTCAATAGTGATGGTTAAAGCATTAACGCCAAAGACTGCGCTGCCATAAGTTTTAATGAGCATATTGATTTACGAATTAGCACGTAAATTTAATTCCATATTAAGCCTTATAGGTTAAAAAAATTACGGGCATAAAAAAACCGGATTGAGAGCCCGGTTTTTTAAAGATCAGCAAAGAATACTTACATTCTTCCCTGTGGCATTTTAGGCATACCGCGCATCATTTTAGCAGCGGCTGCAGGATTAGAAAACTGTTTCATCACCTTACGCATATCCTCAAACTGTTTGATCAGTTTAGTAACTTCTTCTATTTTATTTCCAGAACCTTTAGCAATACGTAAACGTCTGCTTTGCTGAATGCTGTCTGGATTTTCGCGCTCATATTTTGTCATCGACTGAATAATTGCTTCCACATTTTTGAAAGCATCGTCTTCAATCTCTACATTTTTCATCATTTTACTCACCCCTGGAATCATGCCCATCAAGTCTTTCATATTACCCATTTTCTTGATCTGCTGAATCTGGTTGTAGAAATCGTTGAAGTCAAACTTATTCTTACGGATTTTCTTTTGAAGTTCTGCTGCTTCTTTTTCATCAAACTGCTCCTGAGCACGTTCAACAAGGGAAACAACATCGCCCATTCCCAAAATACGGGAAGCCATTCTGTCTGGATAGAAAACATCAAGTGCTTCCATTTTTTCACCAGTACCGACAAATTTAATCGGCTTGTTAACCACAGACTTAATAGATAAAGCCGCACCACCGCGCGTATCACCATCAAGTTTTGTCAGTACAACACCGGTAAAATCTAATCTTTCATTGAATGCTTTAGCTGTATTAACCGCATCCTGTCCGGTCATGGCATCAACTACGAACAGGATTTCATGCGGTTTGGTATGCAATTTCACATCCGAAATTTCATTCATCATCTGCTCGTCTATTGCTAAACGACCTGCAGTATCAATGATAATTACGTTGTGATGTTCTTTCTTTCCAAGTTCAATACCTTCCAGTGCAATTGCAACAGGGTCTTTAGAATCTTTGTTCGCATAAACAGGAACGCCGATCTGCTCACCCAGAATCTGTAACTGATCAATCGCTGCAGGACGGTAAACGTCACCAGCTACCAATAAAGGCTTTTTACCTTTACTTTTCAGGTAATTTGCCAGTTTTCCAGAGAAGGTTGTTTTACCCGCACCGTTCAAACCAGCAATCAATATGATTGTAGGATTCGCTTTTAAATCTAATTCTTTGACCTCACCGCCCATCAATGCAGTCAGCTCGTCGTTCATTACCTTAGTCAGTAATTGTCCCGGAGAAACCGCAGTAAGTACATTCAGGCCAAGTGCCTTTTCCTTAACCTCGTCAGTAAAGCTTTTGGCCGTTTTAAAATTTACATCGGCATCCAGTAAAGCCTTACGAATTTCTTTCATGGTTTCAGCCACGTTGATCTCTGAAATGCTTCCCTGACCCTTTAGAACTTTAAATGCCCGGTCTAGTTTATCCTGTAAATTTTCAAACATGTTTTATTAATTGATAGTCAATTAGTTAATGTATAATGGTAGTCGTGTACAAAGTTGCAAACATTTTTAATAACAATCAACATTAAAATAGGATGCAAAAGTAATTAGCGCGGGAATATAAACATCACGCCCATTGCTAAAGACTGGCTGCCCTGAATCCTGTCACTGATAGTCTTGTCATATATCCCGACCCCATTCAGCGTCACATTCATAAATCTGTTTACTTTAGTTGTTAAAGTCACATCCAGCCTGTGTTTCATGTTTTCAAAATGATCATAAGGAACAAAGACATAGTACCTGCTTTTTAAGTTGACATTATGAAAAATATCTTTTTCAAAGTTAACAGTGATCTGAAAAGCCAGGTCATTTTTGAATGTATCACCTACCGGAACCCCATAGAAGTCTGTTTTTTGATTAGCTGGGTCCGGATTTGCATTTCGGTCAGCCTCAGCGAGTGCCCTGTTATCCAATACAAACGTTTGTTTTGCAGCACCGGTACCAAATTGTGTAGAGAAATATTTATTGGGCTTGTATTCAAAACCGAAAGATTCTGTCAGGTAACCCGGAGACATAAATTTAGAAATAAGCAGGGGAGTCTCCACTCCGTTAAGCGATGAATAAGAATATCCGTTATCGAACTGCGATTCAAAAGTTACCTGCGTAAACAAATTCCAGTTTTTGGAGATTTTGAATGCTCCGGTATTATTCCAGAATATCCGGTCATTCGTTTTCTTCTGTATCTGACCCTTGTTTCTTATCTTTCCGTAACGCAGATCAACCTCAGTTAAATAACTATAATTTTCTTTTTTGTATTCAGCTTTGTAATTGACTAATCCCTCTACGGCCAGTGAATTTACACCACCACCACTCCAGTTATTACTGAAAGAAGATTGATTCACATTAATCCCGATTGCAGTTTTAGTTTTCCAGTAATTTACCTTGGAACTCACAATCAGCGGATTAATCTCCACAGGTTTAAAGACGATAATACCTTTTAGCGAAGGCAATGGACTTTTCCTTAGTTTAAGATCAAAATCTTTAACTGTAATAGGAACTGTATCTATCTCTTGTGCACTTACTTGTGCTGAAACTGCAAATACAAATAGTAAACATGCGTATATACCTCTCATTAATACAAAGAAAAGAAAAATGTTCGTAGGATTTATTATAAATATTTAAACCATGAATACAGTCTCCTGTTTTTCAGATAATTCATGTCCAATTCATTGGCATAAGCCTCTTTTTCAAAGCTAATATTAAAATAAGCTTTATCATGATTTCTGTATTTGTACAGATTAATCAGGTAATTTATTGTATAAAGAATATAAAAAGGAAGAATCAGGAGTTCCAGTTGCTGGTGGAAATGAATTTTTTCATGGTTAATCAATAACGCATCAGTTTTCTGGCCGGGATCCTTGAATAACATAAACGGAAAAATAGCCATTGCATTTGCAGGAAGGCTTCTCCAGATTACGGGCCAGTATCTCATGGATGATCAATTTTGATTACAGGAAGTGGTTGTAACCTGAATGCCTTCGGATTCCGCTTATAAGAAGCGTAATTGTTTCTTACAAAGACGATAAAAGCATAATCAGAAGCTGCAAGCACAAAATCATAACTAGGACGGTACTGTTGCATGAAATCTTTCAGTTCAAAATCTTTAATTCTTAGCACACGGCCTACAAAAGCAGGATTATACCGGTAATCAATAATTTCTTCTTTATAATCTCTTTCCAGGATAGCTTGTAAATGTCTTGCATTTTTGCCTTTTCTGCTCAGCAAATTATAGATTGCATCTATTCCTAAGCCGACTCCTCTTGAACTTAAATTCAATAGATCTCGGGAGCTTCCCAGGTCAGTTGCATATTTATATTCTCTGGTTCTTTGCGCATAACGCTCCTTTGGAGAAAGAGAGCTTCCAATAATAGAAACCTCTTTTAACTGAATGGCCAGCGGCTTCAATTGGAAAAAGATTGCACTTCCCTTGTAAACTACGGTATCTAATCCATAGCCCTGACGTACCGCGAATAAAGTATCACCAATAACGGCTTGTGTGGTAAATTCACCTTTGCTGTTGTTATAAATCCCATCATCGTTATGAGAATTATAAATATACACCGTAGCTAAGCGCTGTTTGGATACTTTATCTATGACAAAGCCCTGAACAGATTTCTTTTGAGCTAAAGCAATACCACAAAAAAAGCAACAGAAAAGGAATAGAAGAGTAGGTTTCATTGCACAGCAAAAATACAAATAAGACGAAGCCAAACGGCTTATATTAACATTATTTAACTACTACCAGCTTCTGTCCTATTTTTACACCTTCGTCCGAAAGACCATTCAGCGACTTTAATTCGTCGACAGTCATGTTAAATCTTTTTGAAATGTTATAAAGTGTATCACCTTTCTGAACGGTATAATTAGGATCTGTCGTGTTGATAATCTGTTTAGGGGCAGTTATTTCTACCGGTGCAAATTTCTTCGTTTCCTTAGGGATATTGGCATTGATTTCCGTAAACACCCGGTCTTCACGTTTAATTTTATCCGGTTCAGATTCAGACTGGTCATATTGATGCAAATTGTATTTCTCAATTGTATTGATCAGCATGTCAGGATATTTTGGATTGGTTGCATAACCAGCCTGTTTCAAACCCTTAGCCCAGTTTTTATAATCATTTTTATCCAGCTCAAACAACGGAGCATAACGCTTCCGCTTTAAAAACTCAGAATGGTCTTTATAAGACTCCCTGGCATCTTTATAAACCCGGAAACAATCATTACGCTGGTCATCATCTTTATAATATGCCTTTCCCTTCCACTCTGCAGTACATTTAATCCCAAAGTGGTTGTTTGCATATTTTGCCAGGCTGCTATTTCCACTGCCAGACTCAATTATACCTTGGGCCAATGTAATACTTGCAGGAATTCCATAGGTATTCATTTCCTGAATGGCCACACCCTTAAAAGCTTCGATATAGCTCAGCGTATTGTAATCAGTAAAATTCGGATTCGCTTTATTGGCAGCTTTTTCAATCTGCGTATTGTTCCGGTGATACTTTCTCGATTTACACGAGGATAAGAAAACGATCGCTACAGCGAAGAGTAAGAATGTTTGTTTCATTAAAGCTTGATTTTTTGTCCAGGTTTAAGTGCCGACTTCTTCAATCCATTTTTACGCATCAGTAATTTGGAAGAAGTACCATGTGATTCCGCAATTTTATTCAGGTTGTCCCCTTTTCTAACGGTATACAATTGAACAGAAGAACGATGTTTCTTAGCTTTATAACTACGGCTATGATGCTTTTTGAAACTTACTGGGGCAATTTTTACCGGTTCCGCATAGTCATCAGGCCTTTCATCATATTGATACAGTTCGTATTTATTGATAATTGCAATGACCTGTTTAGCCCAGGTCCTGCTGCTGGCATAACCACCCCGCTGAATCCCTTTTGCCCAGGCTGCATAATCATATTGATCACACTCATCGAACAATTTACTGAAGGAAGATTTGTTTTGTAATACCTCAACGAAATTATCATAAGATTCATCCGCGCTCTCGAAATCACGGTAAGAAGAATTGATTTCAGCATTACTGTTTGCGCCTTTGATGCCGAAATGATTGTTCAAATGGCGGGCGACTTTACTTTTACCAGCTGCGGATTCATGAATGGCGACCGCAAGGATTACACTTGCCGGTACATCATATGCTCTCATTAATTCTTGTGCGTGATCTGTGTGTTCCTCAACGTACTGGGTAACAGTCTGGCTTTGGGCAGCTGAGCCCAGTAAAATTAGTGCCATCCAAATCAGCATTAGTTTTTTTGTCATCATATTTTATTTTTTTCTGATGATAAACAAGCCATCCCTAACCGGTAAGATTAATTTCTCCACCCTGTCATCTCCAGCAACTTTATCATTAAAAGTACTAATATTAACGGTATCTCTGTCTTGTTGAAGTGTTAGTACTTTTCCACTCCACAACACATTATCAACAATGATTAACCCACCTGGTCTTACCCTGTCAAAGATCAGATCATAATAGGTCCCATTGTTTTTCTTATCCGCATCAATAAAAACAAGATCAAAAGTCTCGTCTAAATTATTGATGGTTTGGGTGGCATCACCCATGATATATTTTATTTGTGAATTGTAAGGTGAAACAGCGAAATACCCACGAACGCGGTCTTCGAGTTCCATATTTTTATCTAAAGTATAAATGATCCCATCCTGGGCAAGCCCTTCTGCCATACATATAGTAGCATAGCCGGTAAAAGTGCCGATTTCGAGAATACGTTTAGGGGTAATCAACTTACTGAGCATGCTTAAAACTCGGCCCTGATAGTGGCCTGAAAGCATTCTTGGCATTAAAACCTTCAGATTAGTTTCCCGGTCAATCCGCTGTAGCAATTCGGATTCCGGTTCGCAGAAATTCAGTAGTAAAAGTTGTAAGTCTTCTTTAATCAGGCTCATGTGATGTTCTATAAACGGTGTTCTTCCATGAAATATTGTAAAATAATTGTTGCAGCAATCGTATCTACCCGCTCTTTATTGCGGCGGTCCTGTTTTTTCAGGCCACTTTGCATGATCGTCTGATGCGCAAGTTTGGACGTGAAACGCTCATCAATCCAATGTTGGGGAATCTCCGGAAAGTTTTTTTTCAGGGTTGTAGAAAAGCCTTTTACATGCTGCGCAGACTCCGACGGGGTACCATCCATTTGTTTTGGCTCTCCAATAACAAAGGCTTCTACCTGTTCAGTCAGCAGATATTTTTTCAAATATTCGACAATATCTTTTGGGTGTATGGTATCCAGTCCTGTAGCAATAATTTGCAGTGGATCTGTAACGGCAACGCCGATACGTTTGGTACCATAATCAAATGCGATAATACGGGACATAGCTGCAAAGATTGTTATAAATTTACTATTTTGCACCAAATGCAGTTTAAAGAGATCGTTGGACAAGAGGAAATAAAGCGTCAGCTGATACAAACAGTTGTTGAAAACAGGGTGAGCCATGCCCAGTTATTTCTCTCTGCGGAGGGTACGGGGTCTTTACCTCTTGCTATTGCTTATGCGCAGTACATCAATTGTTTAGATAAATCTGACACCGATAGTTGCGGGGTTTGTTCTTCTTGCCGGAAGTACGCAAGATACATTCATCCTGATTTGCATTTCTCTTATCCTTTTTTTGCATCAAAAGATGTTAAAATTGCTGTCGATGTACTGGAAGAATGGCGGACTATGCTGTTGGCAGACCCTTATGTTGATCTTGATATCTGGCGATTACGGTTAAGTGCTGAAAATAAACAGGCGAATATCAATATCGCTGAATGCCATGATATCATCAAGAAATTAAGTTATAAAGCTTTTGAAGCAGAGACCAAGGTGCTGATTATGTGGCTGCCGGAATATCTGGAAAAAGAAGGCAACTCTTTGTTGAAAATTATTGAAGAGCCACCTGCAAATACTTTATTCTTATTGGTCGCAAACAATCAGGAACATATCCTTTCTACACTGCTGTCGCGGACACAAATTGTCAAAATACCGAAGCTCCCTTTTGAAACTGTACAAAACTACCTGACCAGCAATCACAATTTGTCGGAAGAACAGGCGGCGACGTATAGTTTTCTGGCAGACGGTAATTTAATTGAAGCTAAACTGCAGGCTGCACAAGCACACAATGATAATGCAGACGTTTTTGCAGAATGGTTAAGAATGGGTTATGGGAACAAGGTGCTTGATCTGGTCAATTTCGTAGATCAGGCAGCAAGCTGGGGAAGAGAAAATCAAAAGAATTTTTTAAAGTACGGAATCAGCTTTTTAAGAGAGTGCAGTTTACTGATGAGCGGCGCAGATAGTTTAGTGAAATTACCTGCCAGGACGCTTGATACCGCACAAAAATTAAGCAAACACGTACTGGATCTGAATATGGCTTCGGCAATTATCACTGAGCTGGAGCAAGCACATTATCATATAGAACGTAACGCTAATCCTAAAATACTATTTTTAGATGTATCTTTACAATTGGTAAAAATAATCAAGTTTAAAACGCTCCCGAAAGGGACTCAACATATATACAATTAGTTATGGGATGTGGAAGTTGTTCTACAGGTGGCGGTTGCGCCCCCTCAGGCTGCAAAAGTAATGGCTCATGCCTTACTGGAGGTTGCCAGAAAATGGAAGTTTACGATTGGCTGTCTAATTTGGACATGCCTTCTAATTATAAGCCTTTCGAGGTTATAGAGGTTAAATTCAAAGGTGCGAGAAAGGAATTTTATCTGAATACTGATAATATTTATTTGGAAATCGGGGAACTGATTGCGGTAGAAGGTTCTACTGGCGGATATGATATTGGCCATGTCTCTTTAACAGGAGAATTGGTGCGTATGCAGATGAAACGCCGTAAAACACCAATGGATCAGGTGACCCGTAAAGTCTACAGAAAAGCCACAGAGGCTGATGTGGATAAATGGAAACTGGCAAAAGACCTGGAATGGGAAACTATGCACAAGGCCCGTACGCTGGCTCTTGACCTGCGCCTTTCGATGAAAATCAGTGACGTGGATTATCAGGGTGATAAAACCAAAGCAACTTTCTTCTATACTGCAGAAGGGCGGGTAGATTTCAGGGAGCTGATCAAGAAAATGGCTGAAACTTTCCGCATCAGGATTGAAATGAGGCAAATCGGAATGCGTCAGGAAGCTGGAAGATTAGGTGGGATCGGGTCTTGCGGACGTGAATTATGCTGCTCTACCTGGTTAACTAACTTTAAAACAGTTTCTACAGCTGCTGCAAGATATCAGAATCTTTCCCTGAACACTTTAAAGCTTGCCGGACAATGTGGTAAGTTGAAATGCTGCCTGAACTATGAACTGGATACTTACCTGGATGCTTTAAAGGATATTCCGGACCGTGTGGAGAGTCTTCAAACAGAAATAGGGACAGCGCGTCATCAAAAAACAGATATTTTCAAGAAATTAATGTGGTTTAGTTATCCAAATCAGGAAGACTGGATCCCATTGAAAGTGGACCGTGTGAAAGAAATCATGGCCATGAATAAAAAGGGCCAGAAGCCGGTGAATTTAAAAGATGAAGCGGTAGAATTGGAAACTACAGTTTTCGTAGAGAAAATCCCTGATTATGAGAATGTTGTTGGTCAGGACAGCTTAACCCGTCTGGATGATAAACCAAGAAATAAAAACGCAAAAAATAACAATAACAGGAATAAAACGAATGCGCCTAACAGAGCTGAACGTGGTGTTAAGCCGGGTCAGCCAGCTGTTAAGCCGGGTCAGCCAGCTGTTAAGCCGGGTCAGCCAGCTGTTAAGCCAAACCAGCAAACTGCAAAAGGAAGCCAGCCGGGTGTAAAACCAGGTCAGCCAGCTCAGAAAACAGCACAGCCAAATCAGAAACCTGCTGAAAACAGAAGGAATCAGGAAGTGAAAAAAGCGCCTGAGGTAGTTAAAACAGAAGATGGAGAAGTGGTGAAAGCCCCTTCTGCCAGCAGAAATAACAGGTCAAGGAATAACCGCAGACGTAACAAACCAACGGATAAGCCAAAGAATGAAGAGAATTAAGATTTTTGTATTGTTGTTTTTCAGTGTACTGGCAACAGGACTGCTGGGATGTAATACAAATAACCTGATTGATACAAACGAAGAAATGCCTCAGCGTAACTGGAGCTATGTCAATAAGATTAAGGGCACTGCAGAGATCAAAGATCCTGCAATGCCTGTATCTCTTAAGTTTAAGCTTAGGCATACTGCTGATTACAGGTATGCTAATATTTATATTTTGATGCACCTGAGCGGCCCTGGTTTACCTAAAATCACCAGACGTTATGAATATAAACTCGCGGAGTCTGACGGGCAATGGCTGGGCAAAGGTTCGGGAAACTTATATACTTCTGTTCTCCCATTACTGACTAATTACCATTTTCCGCAAGCAGGGAAATATACTATTGAAATTGAACAAAATATGCGTGATAATCCTTTAAAGGAAATCAGCGATGCAGGAATTACCGTTTCCGGAGTTCCAGTGAAATAAGAATATATTTTTATGGCTATTTATTGAAAAATCCGGCTGTTTACAAGACCGGGTTTTTTGTTGATTTTGCCTTTATTTGAAAACGCATTTGTGCAGGGGTATTGTAGGGGTACTGTAGGGGTTGTGGTATACATTGAACTAGTATTGAAGTAGGGTTCAAGTAGGATTGAAGTAGCCTGAGGTACTTCAAGGGTAGTTCAACCCTACTTCAACCCTACTTCAATGTATACCAGTAGTATGCCAGTACCCCTACAAAACCTAAGCAGAATACAAGCTTTTTTATTGATTTTACAAGACTGGCAATAACTGCTCTAAAGCCATCCCTCTTGAACCTTTCAGTAAAACAAGGCTATCTGTTACAGGATTCTCTTTTAACCAGGCTTCAGTTTCCTTTGGCGTATTAAAAAACAGCCCTTCAAACTTGTCTTTTAGCGCGTAAAAATGCTTGCCGATTAAAATGACGGTATCTAACCCTGATTTTTCTGCCAAAGCGGCTATCAAATTATGTTGCTCTTCAGTTTCCGGACCCAGTTCAAACATATCCCCAATGATAGCAACTTTGTTTTTGGCTTCGAGGATAGAGATATTGCCAAGCGCTGCAGTCATACTGCTTGGATTAGCATTATAGAAGTCGCAGATGACGGTATTCGTGGCCGTTTTAGTCAATTGTGAGCGGTTATTGTTCGGAAAATATGCTGCTAAGCCTTTATTAACCTGATCTGGACTAAGCTCAAAGAAAGATGCAATACAAATTGCTGCCAGGATATTCTCAAAATTATAAGCCCCTGTCAGGTTGGCCTGAGCTTTAAAAGCTTCCTGCTGTTTTTTCCAGCTTAACTCAATCAGCGGATCTGATTTCAAAAGTTGTCCGGACACGAAGTTTTCCCCTACGGTTCCGTAATAAACCAGGTGAGCTAATTGCGCAACACTGCTCATTTCCATAATATATGGATTGTCTCTGTTTATAAAAGCTATACCATCCGTGTTTTTGAGATAAGTGAATAACTCGGCTTTTCCTTTTTTTACGCCTTCAAAACCTCCAAATCCATCCAGGTGAGCCATCCCGATATTCGTAATCATTCCATGGGTAGGCTGGGCAATAGTGCACAAAAACTCAATCTCTTTTTGGTGATTGGCACCCATTTCAATCACAGCGATCTCTGTATCTGGTGCAATAGCTAAAATTGATAAAGGAACACCAATATGATTATTCAGGTTCCCTTTTGTAGCAAAGGTTTTATATTGCGCACTCAGTACTGCATTGATCAGTTCTTTGGTGGTTGTTTTTCCGTTGCTCCCTGTCAGGCCAATAATAGGGATATGAAGCTGCGTCCGGTGGTGACGGGCTAAATCCTGCAAAGCAGTTAAGACATCTTCAACTAATAAACAGGAGTCATTAATCAGATATTCCTCATTGTCTATAATCGCATAGGCAGCACCTTGTTTTAAAGCTTCTGCTGCAAATGTATTGGCATCGAAATGCTCTCCTTTCAGCGCGAAGAACAAACAGCCTGCACTAATATTTCTGGTGTCAGTACAGATCACCGGATTTGACAGGTAGTGTTGATAAATAGATTCAATTTGGGACATGGCGTAGGTTGTTGAAGTAATCGTTGGTAAAATTACATTATGGATGACAAACAAAAAATATTCTTTAGTACTTTGGTGTCAAGAAATCGTTTAAATTTAAACAACCTCTAAATTAACTTAGTATTAATAACCTGAATCAACCCAGCCTGATGAAGAAAATTACGTTCTTATTTTTATCGTTATTCATCTGCTTTACGGCTGTCCAGGCACAGATAAAATCTCCTGATACATTTTTAGGCTATCCATTAGGTACAAGATTTACGCCGCATTACCAGATCCTGGCTTATTTTAAATACCTGGCAGGAGCAGATAGTAACATCAAACTCATTAATTATGGAAAGTCTTATGAGCATCGTGAGCTAATGGCCGCTGTAATCTCCTCAAAAGAGAACATGAATAATCTGGAACAGCTCAGGAAGAATAACTTAAGTTTGAGTAAGGCAGAAGGCGGACAGCTCAATCTCAGTAAACAGCCAGCTATTTTATGGTTAAGTTACAATGTTCATGGAAATGAAGCCAGTTCGTCAGAGACGGCTATGAAAATGCTGTATACTTTAGCTGAGGGTGTAAACCGGCAGACAAAAGATTGGCTGAAAAATACGATAGTCATTATTGATCCCTGTTTGAACCCTGATGGGAGAGAAAGATATATCAATTATTATACGGGGGTAGCGGGACTTATTCCTGATGCAAACCCCCTTTCCAGAGAACATATTGAACCTTGGCCAGGAGGGCGTTCTAATCACTATTATTTTGATCTTAACCGCGATTGGGCTTGGCAATCACAAATTGAAACCCAGCAACGTCAGGTTTTGTATCACCAATGGATGCCTGAAGTCCATATCGATTTTCATGAACAAAGCTATAATGAACCCTACTATTTTGCACCTGCTGCCGAACCGGTACATCAGGATATCACGGCTTTCCAACGTGAATTTCAAATTATAGCAGGAAAAAATAACGCCAGATATTTCGATAAAAATGGATGGCAATACTTCACAAAAGAGAGATTCGATCTATTGTACCCATCTTATGGAGATACCTATCCTTTATATAATGGGGCAATTGGAATGACTTATGAGCAAGGTGGAATTGGCGCTGGTTTAGCAGTGGTGATCGCAAACGGTGATTCTTTAACTTTAAAAGACAGAATAAACCATCATCTCACAACCGGGCTCGCCACGCTCGAAACGGTATCTGATAATGCTTACAAATTGGTTGCGGAGTTTAAGAAATATTTTACACAAGCCGTTTCTTATCCTACGGGCACTTATAAAACCTACGTAGTAAAAGCTGATAATATAAGCAGAGTGAAAAAAATGGCTGCTTTATTAAAAAAAAACAATATCCAATATGCTTTTGGCGGAGATAAAACCATAACAGGATTTAATTTCGCAACAAAGAAGACAGCGCTTTTCAGGCTCGGCAGAAATGATATGGTCATTAGTCTTAAACAACCTGCCTCTGTTCTCGCTAATGTGTTGTTTGAACCTCAAACCATGGTTACTGATTCAAATACTTATGACATTACTGCATGGGCATTGCCTTATGCTTACGGTCTGAATGCTTTTGCATGTAAAGAAGTTTTTACCGGGGAATTCCCGGAGCCTGAAACCCGGAAAGATAGCGTGCTGGTTTTAGCAAAACCTTATGGTTGGGTTTTATCCTGGGATGCAGTTGAGGATGCGCAGATTTTGATCGCACTGCATCGGGCAAATATTAAGGTGCGTATTGCGGAACAGGCTTTCACAGTTGGAGGAATAGTTCGTCAGGCAGGATCATTATTAATTTACAGAGCCGAAAATGAAAAGCTAAATAAGTTGATTGAAGCTGATATTACTGCACTTTCTAAAAAATATAGAAAACCCTTCTTTGCTATTGCTGGCAGTTACGTAGAGAAGGGAAAAGATCTGGGTTCTTCTGCATATCCGTTACTCCCTGTACCTAAGGTTGCGATGGTTGCTGGTCAGGATATTTCTGCGCAGAGTGCTGGGGAAGTCTGGCACTTTTTTGAGCAGGAACTAAACTATCCATTGAATATTATAGCTGAGCAAAGTATTGGAAGCTTAAATCTGGCGACCACCAATGTCCTGATTTTACCTGACGGCACCTATATGCGCAGGAATATGGAGAAATTGGAGGATTGGATTAACCTTGGTGGTAAAGTGATCCTGCTGGAAGATGCAATTTCAAGTGTGGCAGGGGTCAAACCATTCGACATCAGGAAAAAAGAGTTTCCAGGTGCAGCAACAAAAGAAGGTTTTTTCCGGAGTTATAAGGAGAAGGATAGGGACAATGCGGCAGACGCCATTCCTGGTGCTATTTATAAGGTCAATCTGGATAAAAGTCATCCTTTTTCTATTGGACTGGGAGAAGTTTATTATACTTTAAAAACAGATGATAAGCTTTATGAGCCTTTACAAAAGGGTTGGAATGTTGGCGTGCTGAAACCGGATGCCTATGTAACAGGAATTGCTGGTAAAAATGTGCAGGAAAAGCTCACACAAGGAATGTTGTTTGGGGTACAGCCAGCTGGTAAAGGAAATATTGTGTATCTCTCTTGTAACTTGTTGTTCCGTTCATTTTGGGAAAGTGGGAAACAATTATTCGTGAATACAATTTTTCTTGTTTTTTAATTGCTAAAATTGACCGGTAATCCAGTTTGTATTGTTTTCTTAATGTCATATTTTGAGGCTATTCCTATAGCGTTCGGCTATAGGCGCCTTAAAAGACAGAAAATTGTTTTCATAGAATAATCAATGCTGAACAACAGCAAATGGTACTCCTCATATTTTGTTCAAATCCAATAGATAAGTGTACAGATTTACTGTGATATACGGCTTGAAACTATAGCAATTACAGGTGAATTATTATTTTTTTAAGCTTATTTTTTTGGAATAATTGATTTTTTCTAAAACCTAAATCGATTAACACGAAATTTTTTAATACTAAACCTTCCGATAATCGATTGTTGGTTAATAACGGGGGTGAAAGGGGGTGCTACCGTTTCTTTTTGTTAAATAGTTTTTACAATAGTGCAAACGGCTGTGCCAAAAGTTGACTCTTACACTAACCTTTATTGGTGAATTCAGGGTTTATAAAGTGCCTGTTTTATATAGGTTATATCCTTTTACTAGCTGTAATGCCAGTTTATGATTTTTATGTTACAACACTCAAAAAAGGAGTAAAAAAATAATAATAATAGTTTTTTAGTTTATCTTAGATGCTTATTAACTTATTAACAACCTATATAAATATTTTTTATGAAAAAACTTATACTAAGTTTATTCTTGTTCCTATGCGTTGCAGTAGCTGCAATGGCTCAGGACAGAACAATAACTGGTACTGTGACAGGAAAGGATGACGGGCAGCCCATTCCTGGTGTCAGTGTAAAAATCAGAGGAGCTCAGGGTGGAGCACAATCTGGATCTGACGGAAAGTACGCAATCAAAGTTCCAGCAGGAGCTACAGGCCTTGAATTCAGCTCACTAGGGTATATTAATCAGATTGTTGAACTTAAAGCAGGTAATGTTATTAGTGTGAGCCTTGCAGCTGATACTAAATCATTAAGTGAAGTTGTCGTTACAGCAAACTCGATCAAAAGAGAAAAGAGAACATTAGGTTATTCTGCGCCAACTATTAAAAACGATGAATTGACATCGGGCGGGAATCCAAGTGCAATTACTTCTTTAACTGGTAAAGTAGCTGGGGTTAACATTACTTCGAGTTCAAATACTCCAGGTAGTTCATCACGTATCGTTCTTCGTGGTGGATCTTCTATTAATGGAAATAACCAGGCGCTGATTGTGATTGATGGTGTGCCTGTAGATAACTCGAGTATTACTGGTGGTAGTGCAGCTGGTAGTGGTGATGACAGATCAAGTGTTGACTTTGGTAACAGAGGAAATGATATTGCTCCTGATGACATCGCTTCGGTAACCGTATTAAAAGGCCCTGCTGCTGCGGCTCTTTATGGAGCACGTGCATCTAACGGTGCTTTGATTATTACTACAAAAAGTGGTGCTAAAGGTGCTGATAAAACTTCTATTACTTTTAACACTTCCAATACTTTCTCTTCAATTTTAAAATTGCCTAAATTCCAGAATCAATATGGACAAGGTTATTATGCAGTTGGTGATGATGGTGATCCTTTAGTTACTAATGGTGTTCAGCAATATATAAATGACCCAAGGGAAAATGGTAGCTGGGGAGCTCCTTTTACAGGAACTGTACAGCCTTGGGGACAACAGATTGACGGTGTTCGTCAGCAGAAGGCTTATTCAGCAGTTAAAGATAACGTTAAAGATTTCTTTAAAACTGGATTTGCTACAGATAACAATCTGAGTTTCTCTGGTGGTTCTGATAAGTCTACTTTCTATTTAGGTTTAAACTCACTGAATTCTAAAGGTGTTTTCCCTGGAAAAAGTAATGATTACAATAAGTATGGTGTAAGGTTTAACGGTAACACTGACTTCAGTAACAAATTTTCAGCAGGTGTTAACTTCAATTATACGAATGTTGCCAGTACCAATATTGGTGGTGGACAAGGTGGTTCTTCTGTATTGAATAACGTATATCAAACTCCTAGAGATATTGATTTGAGCAGCTTGAAAGATTTGAGTAACAAATATAATGGTTACGGATATACAGGTGCAGATGGCGTAGTTCATGATGATCTTTATGGTTATTATGGTGCTTATACACTGAATCCATATTATGTTTTACAAAATTTTCAAAATACTGACAATATCAGCCGTGTAACAGGAAATTTCAATATTGGTTATAAACCTACAACATGGTTAGACGTAAAAGAAAGAGTTGGTATTGATACTTATTCAGACCGACGCAGAATAATCGCTCCAAAATATAGCTTTAATCCAGCTGATACTGGTAATATGTACGATCCGGATGGTAATAAACAATCAAATGTTGGATCTTATGAAATAGATCAGTTTAATGTAACTGAATTAGTGCATGACTTAATGGTTACTGCACGTCATAAATTTAACGATGATTTTGAAGGATCATTAATGTTAGGTAATAATATCCGTCAAAGATCAAGCAACATTAATCAGACTGCTACAAATACTGGTGGTGGTTTAGTTGTTCCTGACTGGTATAACTTAGCAAACAGCAATGGCCCTATTAATATTATGACTGACCAGATCAGCAAAAGAAGATTAGTTGGTTTATATGCAGATTTAAATCTTTCTTACAAAAACTTAATTTATTTAGAAGCAACAGCCAGAAATGACTGGTCTTCAACATTGCCTCCACAAAATAACTCATTCTTCTACCCTAGTGTAAGTGGATCATTTGTTTTCTCTGAATTGCTGAAAGGTTCTTCAGTAGCAGACTGGTTGACTTATGGTAAAGTTCGTGCAAGTTATGCTCAGGTTGGTAATGATACTGATCCTTATCAATTAGCTACTAACTATGTTCGTGGAAACATTAGTAGTGCTTTCGGAGGTACAACTTTTCCTTTTAACAATGTACCAGGTTTAATGATTAACAGTATTATTGGAAATGCTAACCTTAAACCAGAAAAGACATCATCTTTCGAGGTGGGTACAGAATTAGGTTTCTTTGATAACCGTTTCTCAGTAGATTTCAGTTATTATAAAAACAAATCTAAAAATCAAATTTTACCAGTTCCTATTCCTAATTCTACAGGTTATGGTGCTAGTGTTTTAAATGCTGGAGAGGTCCAAAATAATGGTTTGGAGTTAAGCTTAAGAGGTACTCCCGTTAAAACAACTGACATCACCTGGGAAGTTTACGGAACTTATACTAGAAACAAAAGTAAAGTTGTTTCTCTTTTACCTGGAGTTGATCAGGTTACTATTGGTGGATTTGGTGGAATGGGTATTGTTGCCGCTGTTGGCAAACCTTATGGTGAATTCTATGGGGTTACTAACCAGACTGATGCTCAAGGCAGAACTATTGTAAGTAAATCAAGCGGTTTGCCTCTTCAAACTAAAAGTGCTCAATATTTAGGTAGTTACAATCCAGATTACCAAGCTTCATTGGGAACAACTTTTAAATACAAACAAGTATCATTAAGTGTGTTATTTGATACTAAACAGGGAGGTAAATTTTTCTCGAGAACTAAAGATATCTTAAGTTTCTCAGGAGCTGCTGAGATTACAGGTGGAGACAGAATGGGTGTGATCTATCCTAACTCTGTTTACATTGAAAACGGTGCTTCAGTTGTGAATACTACTGCAACTTATAACAAACAAGATTATTACACTGGTAGTGTTGCTCCTGGTGTAAACGTAATCGATGCTTCTTACATTAAACTACGTTCTGCAAGTATTGCTTATCAATTTACTAAAGATCAGTTAAGACGTAGTCCTTTTGGTGCATTAACTGTTGGATTATATGGTAACAACCTATTCTTATGGACAGCTAAAGAGAATGTATATGCAGATCCTGAAATCAACTCTTCTGGTGCTTCGAATGCACAAGGGTTTGACTTCACTGCACAGCCATCTGTAAGAAATTATGGTATCAATCTAAAAGTTTCATTTTAAAAATTACTCATTATGAGCGCAAAGTATATATTTAATCCTAAGAAGTTGTTGCTTCTTGTTTTTATTGGCGTGGTAGGTTTATCAGGCTGTAAAAAATTCTTAGACGTTAACCAGGATCCTAATAAACCAAGTACTGCAGATCCTAACTTATTGTTGCCTGTTTCACAGGTTGCTGTTGGTACAGTAGTCGGAAATTATTTCCAGGTTTATGGTAATATCTGGGGTCAATATTGGACACAAGGCCCTAGTGCGAGCCAGTATAGATCGATTGAGCGTTACAATGATCCAAATACGGCTTTCGATCAGGTATGGAACCGTATTTATACCAAAGCTTTAATCAATGCGCAACTAATTATTGATAGTAAAGTAGGTGGCGTTGAGCAGACAAAAGGTATCGCTTATTTAACTAAAGCATATACTTTCCAGCTTGCGACTGATGCGTTTGGCGATATTCCTGTTGGAGATGCATTACAAACTACTAATCTGTCACCTAAGTATATTGCTCAGGCTGCTGTTTATGATAGCATTTTCAATTACATAGATAAAGGAGTTGCTTTGATTGGCGTAGCGAATGCAGTTAAACCTCCGGGTTCTCAGGATGTGGTTTTCCAGGGTGATATGGCACAGTGGAAAGCTTTCGCTAATACTTTAAAACTTAAAGCTTATTTAAGGTTAACAAACATTGACCCTGCTAAAGCTAGCGCAGGTATAGCTGCATTATATGCAACCAGCCCTGTTTTCCTGACTAAGGATGCGTCAATTAAATATAGTTCTACTGGTGGTAACGATAACCCGCTTTATAGTGAGATCGTTGGTTTAGGTAAACCACAGAATCTTGTTGCGAGTGCAACAGCTGTGGATCAATTTGTTGCAAATAATGATCCAAGGGTTCTTCAGCTTTATGTTCCTGTTGCAGGAACGACTACTGTTACAACTTTAGTGCAAGGGACTTTTGCTCAATTTCCAACATCTGTTGTGTCGACTCCTTCTGCTTTGGTAGGTGCAAGTCCTAACAATGCACAATCAGCGCTTGCTCCTGTTAAGTTTATCTCTGCTTCGGAAAGTTATTTCTTGCAGGCAGAAGCTGTAGCAAGAGGATGGGCAACTGGTGATGTTAATGATTTATTTGCGAAAGGAATCAATGCAAGTTTTGTTGCGACCGGAATTACTGATGCTGCTATAGCTGCAACTTACATTACTACAGCAAGAGACGGACAATTAGCTTTAACCGCAGCAGCTTCGCCTGAGGCAAAAGTTAAAGCGATTATCACGCAGAAATATTATGCATTGTGTGGATTCCAGGGCTTTGAGGCTTGGTCTGAATATCGCAGAACAGGTTATCCTGATTTCCTGATCATTTCAAAAGCTGCGCCAGCGGGTACTGCTGTAGGGCCAAGAAGAATGCTTTATCCTAACAGTGAATCTGTTACTAACTTGAACTATCCTGGTACCATTGCTTTAAATGTTCCAGTTTGGTGGGGTAAAAAGAATTAAACAAAAATTATCCTATTAAAAAAAGCGGTTATCATTTGATAGCCGCTTTTTTTGTAAGATAATTTTTAGTGATCGTTATTGATAAGATAGGGTTACTTCATTGTCATTTACATTTATCACAGCGGTACTTCCAATAATCAATGCGTGGTTGTCCGGAATGTGCCCGACAGGGAAGTTAAAGCAGACGGGATAATCGTATTCCCGGACGATATCCATGATCAGCTCTTCTGGCGTCTGTCCAAAAGGGATCTCCTGTGGTTCGATCTCATTAAACGCTCCAATAATTAACCCCTTTAAACGTGCTAATTTCCCGCCGCGTTTCAACATGCGTAACATTCTGTCTATGGCGTATTCATGCTCACCGACATCTTCCAGAAATAAGAGCTTGTCAGCATAATCCATTTCCGAAACTGAACCTTGCATGGCAACTAACATTGACAGGTTCCCGCCAATTAAAACCCCCTCTGCTTTACCCGGACGATTTGTGGCTGTACTGGTATAGGTATAGCAAAGTTCTTCCCCAAACAAAGCTTTTCTCAGTGTTTCTAAAGATAAGAGCGTTCCGGCTTCGAATGAGGCGGGCATCTGTCCGTGAATACTTTGGGTATGAAATACCGCCTGGATATGAGAAAGTAAAGCGGTTGTGTCACTAAAGCCAGCTATCCATTTTGGATTTTTATGGAATCCGGTAAAATCTAATTGATCAATAATCCGGATACCTCCATAGCCACCTCTTGCGGCAAGGATTGCTTTAATAGCTGTGTCATCCAGAAACCTTTGAAAATCTGCTGTCCTTAGCTCATCATCTCCTGCGAATTGAAAATGGTCCGCATGGATACTTTTTCCCTGGATAACCTGGAGTCCCCAGGTCTCTAACAGCGCAATTGCAGGAGCAATAGATTTTTTTAATTTATATGCAGGACAGACAATAGCAATCTTGTCCCCCCTTTTTAAATACGGAGGTTGAATATTCATAGGTAATTGTTTAAACGCTTACAAAAGAATGCAAAATAGTCTTGAATTATGGTAATATAAGCAAACAGTTTTCCGGATGCTTTGTTTCTGGCATTATCATTAAAAATCAGACGCCAGATCAGCTCATTCTAATGCTAATTTTTCTTTACAGTTATAGGTGTGTTTTCTTTTCGGGTTATAATTATTCTTCTGAAGCTATGGATGATGAACACATTATTTTAAATTAGATAATTTAAGTTCAAAATCTGTTTTTATGCTGATTAATCGTTTTTCTAAAAATCATCTGGTTGCAATATTTTCTTTCTAATTCTGGATAACCGTATACTGTTATAGAAATTAAGCGTTAAACGTGATAATTAATTATTTATTGTAGTTTTTTTACGGTTATAATATTTTAGTAGTTAATTATAGCGCTATTTTAACTATAAAATGTTTCTTTATTCAGGTGTTTATAGTTTCTAATGGTTTATTGTGCAGCATTTTAACGTTTTAGTCATGAAACTGTCATAATGATCTTTTTGAGTGGTTTTCCGAGCTTTTCTCTAAGTGAATCGGCTATATTGGATTAATTAACTAAACTAAACACCAAAGAATTTATGAAAAAACTTCTACAAAGTTTGTTCATGCTTATGCTTTTTGCAATTCCTGCAATGGCTCAGCAACGAACAATTACCGGTACAGTTACAGGCAAAGAAGATGGGTTGCCATTGCCAGGCGTAACTGTGAAGGTCAAAGGAACTACCACCGGAACAAGTGCTGCGGCAGACGGTAAATATTCCATCAAAGTACCTGCTAACGCAAAAGAATTAGAATTTTTGTCTTTAGGTTACATTCCTCAAACGAGAGCTATCGGCTCTGGAAATGTTATTAACGTATCTCTTTCTGCTGATTCAAAGCAATTGGGAGAAGTAGTTGTAACGGCTATGGGTGTAGTAAAAAGCAAGAGAAGTCTTGGGTATGCTACTCAAACAATTAAAAATGATCAGCTTGTTGACAGAGGTGACGCAAACATTTTGAATGCTTTGCAAGGAAAAGTTGCAGGTGTTGAGATTACCGGAGCCAGCGGTAGCGCAGGTGCATCTACAAACATTGTTTTACGTGGTATGTCTTCTTTTTCGGGAAGCAATCAACCATTATTTGTGGTAGATGGTATTCCAATCAGTAATGACCTGGATCAAACAGTAAGTACCTTATATGGTAACCAACCAGCAAACAGGGCTTTAGATTTAGATCCAAACAATATTGAATCGATCAACATCTTACAAGGACCAGGTGCTGCTGCATTATATGGCTCAAGAGCTTCCAATGGAGCAGTAGTCATCACTACTAAAAAAGGAAGTGGCGGAATTGGAAAATTATCTATTGCATTAAACAGCGCTTATGGTGTTCAAAATGTTTATGGTTTCCCTAAATTACAAAATGAGTATGGACAAGGGGCGAGTGGTTTGTTTAACGCAATTTCAGGTAACTCCTTAGGCCCAAAATTCGGAACTGTTCCAACTTTGGCAAATGGCTTAATCGTTGCACCAGGTACATCACCTTATGTTAACGGGGTTACTTATAAGCCAGGTGACGTTATTCCTTACACAAATTTCGCTAACAACATCAATGATTTCTTTGCACAAGGTCATACCTGGGATAATAATCTTTCGATAAACAGTGGAGATGCTAAAAACTATTATTCATTCTCTATAGGAAATTCAAGTACAACAGGGATCCTGCCGTCTTCGGAATTCAAAAAAACGAATGCTGCTTTTTCTGCATCGTCGGCTTTATCAGATAAGCTGACTATTGCTGGAAGTATTAATTATTTCAATACTTTACAAAACGGTGCAACTACTCAGGGTAACGGAGCAGGAAGTACAATCTTCGGTTTGTACGGCGTAACAAGAAGTACTGATCTTGATTATTATGAAAATAACTATAAAAAACCTGATGGTAGCAATAACTGGTATGTTCCAGGAAGAGATAACCCTTTTTATGCTGCACACGAAAACACATTTACAAGTAACCTGACCAGGTTTTTGGGAAATGTTAACGTTGGATATGATGTATTGGATTGGTTAAATGTAAGTTACAGAATTGGTCTGGATACTTATACTGATAGAAGAAAGCGTTATATTACAATTGGATCGACTCAGGCAACAGGTTCTGGCGGTGCAATCCAGGACGATACCTTTTATAGAAATGAGTTGAATGGAGATTTAATCGTTACGGCTAAGAAAAAAGATCTTTTCACAGACGGTTTAAGTGCTACAGCATTATTGGGTCAGAATTTTAACCAGAGAATTTATCAGAATGTATCCGCATCAGGATTAGGGCTTGCAATTCCTGGTTTCACGAATGTGAGTAATTCAACCAATTTTACGAATACTACTGAAAATGATACGAAGAGACGTCTTTTAGGCTATTACACTCAGCTTTCATTTGGTTATAACAACTATTTGTTTTTAGAGGCAACTGGCCGTATTGATCAATCTTCAACACTTCCTACAAATAATAATACATATTTCTATCCATCAGTTTCATCGAGTTTTGTTTTCAGTGATGCATTTGATATTAAATCTGATGTTTTTTCTTTAGGAAAAATTCGTGCTTCCATTGCTAAAGTGGGTAGAGATGCAGCTCCTTACAGGATTCAGGATACTTACCAGAACGGTACCTTCGGAAATAATACAGCTAGTGTTTCTTTCCCTTTTGGTCCAATTGCCGGATTCGGTGCAAGCAATGGAATTGCAGCTCCTGATTTGAAACCTGAATTTACTACTTCTTATGAAGTAGGTGCAAACTTTGGCTTTTTCAAAGACAGACTTACTTTTGATGCAACTTTCTACTCTCAGGGAAGTAAAAACCAGATTGTAGATGTGGCATTACCTGCTTCTTCAGGGTATACAAGCCAGACTACAAATATTGGTCAGTTGAGAAACAGAGGTGTTGAATTAATGGTGAACGGAAGTGCTGTAAGAACTAAAAATGTATCATGGGATATTTCAGCTAACTTCTCTAAAAATGATAGTAAAGTTATCTACATAGCACCGGGTGTTACTTCATTCCAGATTGCAGGTTCAGTTTTTGGTGGAGTTATCCCATCTGTTTATGAAGGCCAGCCTTTTGGTGTGATTGTGGGTAGTAAATATCAACGTAGTCCATCAGGTGAGTTAATCGTAGATCCAAATACTGGTTTATATAATTCTTCATTAAATCCTAATCAGATCATTGCTAATCCAAACAGACAATGGACTGCGGGTATGACTAATACTGTAAGGTTTAAAAACTTCACTTTCTCAGGATTAGTTGATTTCAAAAAAGGAGGAGATATCGTTTCCTGGACAGCATCTACTTTAAGACAGAATGGTTCTCTTGAGGTTACTGCTGTTGACCGTGAGCAACCACATATCCTGCCAGGTGTTATCCAGAACAGTGATGGTACTTTCAGACCGAATAATATTCAAATTCCTGGTCAGACTTACTGGAACGGTGGTTTTGGTGGAATTGGTGGTGGTGAATTCAACGTGTTTGATGCAACTACTTTGAGAATCAGAGAAATTACTTTAAGCTATGACCTTGCTGGAAGTGTTTTAAAAACAAAAGCTATTAAAAATATTCGTTTAACAGTTTATGGAAGAAATCTTTATTACTACGCGCCAAATAGCCCGGTTGATCCAGAGTTAAGTACTCAGGGAGCTGGAAATATTCGTGGTCTGGAACTGCAAAGCGCTCCAAACACCAGGAATTTTGGTGCTAGTTTAAGAGTTACTTTCTAATGGGAATATTAAAAGATATAAATATGAAAAAGACAATACTATTTGCATTATGCACACTATCACTTGCATCCTGCAAAAAATATACAGATATAAATCAGAACCCAAATGATCCAACGGAAGTTCCTGCAAAGGTACTTTTACCGAATACAACGATCGGTCTTGGGTTTACAAATGCCAATGAGCTTGGAAGGGTTTCTTCTATTCTTGTACAATATAATGCAGGGGTAGCAAACTCCGGTCTTACTTATGATTCTTACAATTACGATGGTTCATTTAATAACCAATGGGATTTTGAGATTTATAGCGGGATCGTAAATAACTTAAGAATCATCATTAAAAATAATGAGGCTGCTAATCCTGCTTATTCAGGTATTGCAAAAATTGAGTTAGCTTATATTATGTCTATGGCAACTGATATGTGGGGTGATGTTCCTTATTCTCAGGCGGGTTTCGGTTTACAATTTCCTCAACCACGTTATGATAAGCAAGAGGATATTTACCAGGGAAATTCAGCTTTAGGAATTGTTGGTCTTTTCGACCTTGTAAAAGCTGGTATTGCTGACCTCAATAAATCTTCTGTTTTAGTTCCGGGTGCAGATGATCTTGTTTATGGCGGTGATCTGTCTAAATGGAAAAGAGCAGCAAATTCACTATTGCTGAAATTTGCAATTACTGTTTCGAATGTAAGTAAACCATTGGCAACATCAACAGTGACTGCTGTATTGGCAAGCGCTGATGGTGTTATTGATGATGGAAAATTTGATTTTGCAGTTCCTTTTTCAACTTCATTAAATAACCAGAACCCAATGTATGTTCAGGATATCTCAGGAAGTTTCAAGAATAATGAGATGTTAAGTTCACGCTTACTGACTTTATCTAAATCAGTAAATGATACAGTGAGACTTGCTAAATTTTATACTAAACCAGGGGGGAAATTTACTGCTTTTGAAAACGGTGCGAGTGGTGCTGCTCCAACTCTTGCTACACGTTCTATTTATAACACTTATGTTGTAGGTGTAACGGGTGAAGCTCCTGCAAGGCTTTTAACTGCTTTCCAGACTAAATTTAACCTGGCTGAAGCGGCACTTACTTTAGGAACGGCTGGTGATGCAAATGTATTGTACCAGGCTGGTATAACTGCTTCTATGGCTAAAGCGGGTATGACTGCAGCAGAAATCAGTACTTACTTCACAAATAATCCAGCTGTAGTTAACTTAACAGGAACTACTCAGGATAAATTGAAACAAATTATTACTCAAAAGTATCTATCTTGGGTTGGTAATGGTTTTGAGGCTTATAACGATTACAGAAGAACAGGGTTTCCTGTGTTAGCTTTAGCGTTAAATGTTACTGGTGGTGATAATCCATCTGTAATCCCTAAACGTTTGCCTTACACTACGACTGAAGGAAATGGTAACCCGAATCAACCTAAGCCTCGTCCTAAGACTGATCAGAAAGTTTGGTGGGGATTATAAGATATTAAGTAACTATTATAAATGAATATTATGAAATTATATATAAAATCAATATTATCCCTGGGTGTAATTATTACAATGGCGATGACTTCTTGTAAGAAGGATAACGTTTCATTGGAGAATAATTTTCCTGACGTTCCTGTAACTGTAACGAATAAAATCGGGATTTTCACTGCTCCGGCAGTTAGTACCTCGTTTTCTGGCGGTGGTGCTATTAAAATTGTTCTTGAAATCCCTGCAAGTTCAGGAAGAACAATAAAGGAAATAACAAAGGTAGCAGCAGGTACAGCTTATGGAAGTGTGCAGGCTACAACAGGTTTGTATGTTACAGGACCAATAGCTGGTACAGGAACTACTTCGATCACATTTAATACAACTCTGGAAGAGTACCGTGTTAAAACAAATACTTCTGTTACGACTATGCCAACTGCTGCAACATCTGGTACTGCAACCAGTTTTCTGGCTAGAAACTTTTACTTCATGATCACTTTAGATAATGGTCAGGTAATTGTTCCTACTTATGTAAGAGTGTATGTAGATAAATAGTAACACTATTTTATTCTTTAAAAAGGGTGCCTGATGTTTTGGGCACCCTTTTTCTGTTTTATTAAATCTTACTTCCGGGCTGTTTAATCAGGGTCAAAAATCTTATCTTTGATAAAATAATATAAATAGTTTTGGATAACAGTAAGATAAAAAGATATACCGTTACGGCGGCTTTACCCTATACGAATGGTCCGGTACACATTGGGCATTTAGCTGGTGTTTATTTGCCTGCTGATACTTATGTACGTTACCTTCGTTCAAATAAAAGAGATGTTAAATTTATTTGTGGTTCTGATGAGAATGGTGTACCTATTACATTAAAGGCCAAAAAAGAAGGTGTTACTCCACAGGTTGTTGTTGATAAATATCATAAAATCATAGGGGATTCTTTTAAAGAGTTCGGTGTATCTTTTGATATCTATCACCGTACTTCTTCTGAAATGCATCATGAAACTGCATCTGATTTCTTTAAGACCCTTTACGATAAGGGCATTTTTACGGAAGAAGTAACGGAGCAGTATTATGATGTGAAAGCACAGTCTTTCCTTGCTGATCGTTATATCACCGGAACTTGTCCGAAGTGCGGAAACGAAAATGCTTATGGTGATCAGTGTGAGAATTGCGGAAGTACGCTGAATGCAACTGACCTGATTAATCCGAAGTCAACTTTATCTGGCGAGCCCCCGGTCCGCAGAAAGACAAAAAACTGGTTCTTACCATTAGAGAAATACGAAGAGCAATTAAGAACTTATATTGAAAGCCACAAAGAGTGGAAGCCAAATGTTGCTGGTCAGTGTCAAAGCTGGTTAAACGCAGGTTTACAGCCAAGAGCGATGACCAGGGATCTGGACTGGGGCGTTAAGGTTCCGGTAAAAGATGCTGAAGGCAAAGTTTTATATGTTTGGTTTGATGCTCCGATTGGTTATATCTCAGCGACAAAGGAATTGTTCCGTTATGCTGGTGCGGAAGGTAAAAATCCTAAGGCTGATGAATATTACCTGAAAAAGGATAATGTAGTAGAGGGGAAATGGGAAGATTACTGGAAGGACGATACGACCAAGCTGGTACATTTCATTGGAAAAGATAATATTGTATTCCATTGTATCATTTTCCCGGCGATGTTAATGGCGCATGGGGATTATATTCTTGCTGACAATGTTCCTGCAAATGAATTCCTGAATTTAGAAGGGCAGAAGATTTCTACGTCTAAAAATTGGGCGGTATGGTTGAATGAGTACCTGGTTGAGTTTAAGGATAAACAGGATGTATTGCGTTATGTTTTGACTTCGACTGCGCCTGAAACCAAGGATAATGATTTTACCTGGAAAGATTTTCAGGCTAGAAATAATAATGAGTTAGTTGCTGTATTAGGCAATTTCATCAATAGGGTGGTTGTATTGACGCATAAGTATTTTGAAGGCAAGGTGCCTGAGCTAATGACGTTAAATGAGCAAGATCAGCAGGTGATTGATGAACTGGCTTTATATCCTTCAAAAATCAGCGCTTCTATAGAGAATTACAGGTTTAGAGAGGCGTTAACTGAGGTGATGAATGTAGCACGTTTAGGAAATAAATATCTGGCTGAGACTGAGCCATGGAAGGTTATTAAAACTGATGAAGACAGGGTAAAAACTATTTTAAATATCAGTTTGCAGATTGTTGCTGGTCTGGAGATTTTAATAGAACCATTTTTACCATTCACGGCAGAGAAGTTAAGAGGAATGTTAAACCACGAGGCTCATTTGTGGGGAGATGCCGGTAAGATAGATTTATTGCAGCCAGGTCACCAGCTGAATGAAGCTGCTTTGTTATTTGAAAAGGTTGAAGATACTGATGTTCAGGCTCAGATTGACAAGTTAAACCAGAGTAAAGTTGATAATATAGCGGCTAATGTAGTGGTAGCTCCTGCTAAAGAGAATATAGATTTCGATCAGTTTAGTGCGATGGATATCCGTGTAGCGACAATAATCGCTGCTGAGAAGGTAGAGAAGACGAAGAAGTTGTTAAAGCTTACTTTGGATACAGGTTTGGATGAGCGTACGGTTGTTTCAGGAATTGCGGAGTATTTTACTCCAGAAGAAGTAGTTGGTCAGCAGGTTAGCTTATTGATCAATCTTGCTCCGAGAGAAATTAAAGGTATTTTATCTCAGGGAATGATTTTAATGTCTGAAAATTCAGATGGAAAACTTACTTTTGTGTCGCCTTTACAAAACCATGTGAGTGGAAGCGTAATCAGGTAGTACAGGTCCCGTAGTTCAACGGATAGAATAGAAGTTTCCTAAACTTTAGATATGAGTTCGATTCTCGTCGGGACCACATTCACCCAATGCACAGCGGATGTCTTCTTAAAGAAGGCTTCCGCTGTTTGTTTTTACAGCTGTTTTAAATATATTTGTTCGGAAGGGCTAGGCTCAATGAGGTAATATATATTACACTTGATTTACACCGCGTGTAAATTGCCCTTCTAAAAACTAATAAATATTATTTACACCGCCCTAAAATAATTTACACCATGGCTTCCGTCAAAGTGATTCTGTATACGCACAAAACATATTCCGGGGGCAGGCATCCTATAATGTTACAGATTATTGATGGAAACAAAGCTGTAAAGAGGAAGCAACTACATACTTGTACAAAGGATCAGTGGGACGATACAACAAAGCGTGTCAATAAAAAAATTGAAAATTACTCACTGATTAATGTGATGATTTCTGATAGAGTTGCCGAGGCCGAGAAAGCGGTATTAGTTGGAGAAAATCCATTTTTGACAGTATCTAATATTACTTTAGAGGAAGTTATTCAATTAGAGTTAGAAAGGCTTTCTGATGCCGGGAAGCATGCTGGGCATGCGTCTATCACGGCTGTGTTCAATGATCTTAAAACATTTTATTCAAATCTTAAAATTCCATTGAAGAACATTGATTCAGCCTGGTATAATAAATTTGTAGGCAAGTTAGTGAATAAAGGAAATAAGGATAATTCAATAAATAAGAAATTAAAAGTTTTGAAGAGGGCTATTACTACTAATGGTGGGGTCCTTACTTCAACAGGAGAATCTTTTACTCACGGCCGTAAGGAAACTTTGAAACAAAAGCTCACACGTGATGAGTTTATTGCCATTGCCAATTTAGAACTGCCGGAAGAATCAAGATTAATTCCTGTAAGGGATTTTTTCGTTCTTCAAGTCTATTTACGTGGCGTAAGGGTTGGGGATCTTTTGCAGGCAACAAGTGAGCACTTCAAAAATTCAAGATTCAGGTACATGTCTGACAAGACTGGCCGGCATTACGATATTAAGCTACTCCCGGAAGCGGAAGTTATAGTTAACAAATACCTGAATAAGTATGAAAGGCTTTTTCCATTCTTTAAGTGGAAACCAGATCCCAAATTAGATTTTATTGAGAACGATAAAAAAAGGCTGAAACACAAGGAATCTTGTACGGCTGTTATAAATTATAATCTTAAGCCTATATCTAAGCTCGCAGGTGTTAAAAAAAATGTAAGTAGTCATATGGCAAAACATACTTACGCTAAGTTTGCAGATGTTGCAATAAAGAATCCAATGCTTACTATGCCCCTACTTGGACATAGTTCGTTAGCTGTTCATCAAAAATATCTCGAAGATATTAGAAAGGATGATGAGCTGGATGATGCAGCGGATCTTATCTTTTAATCAGATAACTTTCTAAGTATTTGTTCCATTATTGCGCGCATTTGTGCTAGATCCAATTCCAGAGTAGTAATTTTTGCAAGTAAATTGTCTATCGATTTCGGATCTGACTTTTTATTACTTATTCTTTCCCCATTACCAGTGCTTACCCAGTCAAGGTTTATGTTGTATTTAGATGAAATAATTGACAAGACTTCCTGAGATGGTTTCCTATGTCCATTCTCCAGGAGAGAAATTGTTTTCATATTTACACCTACAACTTTTCCGAAGTCTTCCTGAGTCAAATTTTGTTCTTCACGGACCCCTCTAATACGCGCCCCAATTGTTTTTAAATCTAGTGTTTGCATGTTTATTAGAATGAGTCGTTTTTACTCATCGTCTTTTTAAGATTCGTGATTAGTAGATTGATTGAATCCAATGTACCGATGGCCAGTTTTGTATATACATTTGGATCTTTGTAATTTTTGCTTGGAAAAACAGTGTCGAAGGCCTGCGCTTTTGGAGCTAAATCGCCTTTTAGGCTCTCAACCACCACTTGATAGGTGAAATCTTTAAAAACATATTTATATTTTCCATCTTTAATATCTAATTCAAGAATGCACTTTATATGGAAATAATCACTTACCACAAAAAATGTATTCACAAGCAGTTTGCCAGATGTTCTGTCGCTTAGCCTCGTAACTGTTTGCGGACTATTGTAGTTTTCCGCAATAAATAACAGAGCGTCACTAAATAATTCAGCAGATTTTTTATTATTTACAATAATAACCTCAGAAATCTCTACTCTTCCGTCTTTTGAAGGCATACGTAGACTATCCGGCTTTTCCTGTGAAAATGATGAACAAGAAAACATCATCATTAAAATTATAATTGTATTTTTCATGTTAAAGTTCATTTAGGTAGAGATCTAGATAATTTTTCGGCACTTCCTTTATACGAACTTCTTTTTGCAGTTCTTGTATTGCACCAGGTGTATCAAGTCCTTGGGCTACAAGCTTTTGATACTTAGCCATCATATCGTCATCCATCAGTATAGGGATTTTAAAACAGATACATCCATCATGCCATCCAGTCCATTTAAAATTCGAGGGGTATTTACCAGCGAGACTTACGCATTTACTACAATAGCTATGGCCCTTCTTAGTTGTTTCAGATAGCCTGATTTCATATCCTAATATTAAAGGGTTGTTTTCCCAGGCGGCATCATCCGCAGCACGGTACATTCTGTTTATACTGTCTTTATTTACCATTCTTCTATCTCCTTATTGAAACATCAATAACATTGTATAGCTCCTGAACATCTTCAAGATTAACTTCAAAATCTGGATACGAGTCTTTATCTGGATTTGTCGAATGGCAAGTAATGATTCCATTCTCTACATCATGTTTTATGATTTTCTTTACTTGAATACCATCGTCTTTTCTTACTATAACGAATTCAGTATATCTGTGCAAATGCAGTTTATTCTTCCAGTGATGATGCATCAAAAACCTTCCCGTGACCCTGCTCTTGTCTGGTATACTTTTTATAGTTCCATCATCCATGCTGTCGCCAACAACCTCAAACCCCCTATATTTTCCTTTATGGTATTCCTGCACAATGATACTATGTTTAGGTAATTGTTCAATATATTCTGGATCTGAATAACCCGCTGCGTAACCCGCATAGGCACTCTCGCTTACTAATGGGAATACTAATAATATATCTCCTCCAGGAAGATCAATATGAGGTGTATCATCTAATTCAAAATTACTAGGGAGGTCACCTAGATCTAACGCATTAGATTTAACTTCCGATTTTAACATATTTCCTTCTCCAGTCAATATCCAATTTCTATTTAGATCTGGATAAACTGATAGAATTTGGCCCATCGATTTCTCTCTAATGCTCTGGCCAATGTTATTTACAAATCCATTTGATAGTTCACATTTTGTCTCAAATGTCTTAACATCAATGCTTAAATGCTTAATAAACGTCTTAATTCTTTCTTTTAAGTTCATAATAGAAAATAAATCTATCTGAAAATCAGATAGATGCATGTTTAATAGATAAATAATCTAATTATCTATTTGAATAGAAAATAATTCTATTGACATTTGTATTGTACAACACAACAAAGATACGTTTATCGCCATATCTGACAATACTTAAAAAGGACTATATGTTAACAGCTACTTACCAAAATATACACTTCGCCGGAATGATTGACAACGGTGTCGAGTTTTTCGCTCAGAAGGGCATCATTGATGTCCGGTGCATCAACCAGGGTATTGTATATAATACATTCTCCGAATTCCCTGAATGGATCAAATATAAACTTGAAGAGGATCTGGTTAAAAACCATGTCGCTATGCGATCATTAAGCAAAATAAAAGGCTTAGCAAAAGAGGATTACCTGAAGCATTATGCATTCTGCAAATATGGAGGATTAGATCCTAATCCTGATATCGATGTAAACGGAATGATGGGAGAGTCTGAATATTTTGATTGTGGTTTTCGTGGCAAGTGTAAAGCAGAAGGAAAGCTCTGCTGCGGTATCAAAGTGAAGAATGGTACTCTCACTAAAATGGAGATCCGGATTCTTAAAAAATCAATGATGTCGAATAAGCACATCGCTAATGCACTTTTTATTTCAATTTCTACACTTAAAAAACATTGGCAGAATATGAAAGCTAAGACCGGCATGAGTACCAGAGCAGAGTATGTGTATTTCGCAACGAAGAAAGGAATTATAAAATGGATATGGTAAAGGTGATTGAGGCCCCAAAAGAGAAGTTTAGCTGGATCGGGCCGCTGAGAAAGTTGGAGGAGATAAAAAAACCTATCTACTTCTGGTATGCAGACAGGATGAAGGTCGCTCCGCTAATCAGTAAAGATATAAAGTTTGAATTCCCTGATCGGGAATATGAAACGGTTAAAGAGGTAATTAAAGGATTAGAATATTTAAAAGTTTGGAGGAATAAATAATGGAAGGCATATCAATAGTAAGTACCGAGCTTTTAAGCAATCTAATTTCTAAAATTGAAATGCTTGGGTCACAAGTTCAAGAACTTTCCGCAGGCGTTAAGCAAACAAAGCTAGAACCTTATATGACAGTTCAGGACTTAATGGATTATACTCACTTCAGTAGGGATTGGGTTACGGATCATAAGCATGAAATAGGATGCAGGAACGTATGTGGTAAGCTAATGTTCAAAAGAAAAGATGTCGATTCTTTCATGGACAAAACCTACTACAAGGTCGGAAATGAAATTGAAGAGGATAGAGCGTACACCCGAAGAGCTAAACGGAAATAAAAAATACCCAGAGCAGCAACCCTGGGTAAATCAGTCAAGAGTCACCCCTTAACATTTTAAAGCAAAGCAAAGTTATGATTAATCAATCATCAAACCAAACATCAGGTACGCGGCCTAAAGTGCTGTCTGTATCGAAAACAGTAACTCCTACGGGTTATGACAAATCTACAGAAGGATTTAACTCCTGGGTGACTCACGTCAAAAGCCAGGTTCATATCTCCTTTACTCCAACTGTCAAAATGATTATGTACCAAAATCTCTTTAAAAATGAGTTCAAAAGATAAATCAGAACTACGCCAGCTCGCTCAAAAAGTTCTTATCAAGATCATTGCAATGCAGGCAGAATGCAAAGCTCTTCGCCTTCAGGCAGAATTACTAATTAATAAATAAGCCCACCCCTAATATTTTAAAGCAATGAAAAATCTAGTAAACATGTTCATCAGCAAGATGATCATTAACAATTTCAAAGGTGTAAAGAATCTCACCATTGAATTTAGTGATGTCACTAACATATACGCCCAAAACGGTGGCTTCAAAACAACAATAGCTGACGCTTGGTTCTGGTGCCTATATGGTAAGGATAGTAATGATAGGAAGGATTTTAATATCAAAAACACTGTTGATACCTCTCTTAATAGAGGTGATCATGAGGTAACACTTTACATCACTACCGGCAATAACGAGGATGTATTTAAACGTGTATTCCACGAAAAATGGACTAAGCCTAAAGGCCAAAAAGACCATGTTTATAGTGGTAATGAAAATCTATTTTATTGCAACGATGTACCAATGCAGGCAAAGGAGTACCAGGCTAAAATTGACTCCATAATTGCTGAATCAGCATTGAAAATGCTAACTAATCCAAGTTATTTTAACTCACTTAAATGGACTGAGCGAAGAAATATGCTTTTTCAATTGGCTGGTAACGTGTCTGACAATGAAATTGAAGAATCTCGTCCAGAATTCGAAGCATTGATGAATTCACTTAGCAATAAAACTCTTTCGGAATATAAAAGAGAGGTGTCAGCGAAGAAAAAGAAGCTTAAGGATGACTTACAGGCGATTCCCACCCGTATCGATGAACTTCAGAGATCACTACCGGAAGTCGTGGACTACGCTGTAGTTGAGACAGAAATTGCAGGCTTAAACGGTAAAATAAATGAGATACAACTTGCAATAGATGACCGTAATTCTGCTTATGATAAGGAATTTAAAGAAATACAGGCCAAACAGGGAAAGATTCATTCAGTAAAATCCAGTATTAACCAGGTAAAGTTTGATGTTCAATCTCAGTTGCAGGATAGGGCTAATAACCTCCGTAACCAACTCTCATTGCTAAATAACAATATTGAGAATCTGCAGCGGGATATCAAAAGCAAGTCACTATTAATTGATTCCTCTAATAAGAAGGTTTTAGAGCTTTCGACAAAAACCGACGCGCTTCGTGATAAGTGGACATTGATCAATGAGAAAGATCTTGTTTTCAAAGACGGTGAATTTGCGTGTCCTACCTGTAAAAGACAGCTTGAGCAGGATGATATTCTTTCAAAGCAGAATGAGTTAATAAAGAATTTTAATCAGGATAAGGAACTAAGCTTATCAAGCATAGAGTCCCTGGCTGCTGAGCATAATAAAGAAGTCCTTTCAACTAACGAAATCGTATCGTTACTTAACAATGCTCTTTTAACTCTCAATAAGCAGCTTGTAAAAGCTAAAGCTGAACTTTCTGAATTTGAAGATATAAACTCTGTTCCTATTCCGACAATTCAAGCCGCCTTAATAAATAATAAGGAATATATAGAGTTAAGTGATAGCCTTGTATTGATGGAAAATAACCTTCCTGAAAGCCCTAAGATTGAATTATCTGATCTAAATGAAAAACGTCAATCAATATCATCTAAGCTTGATTTACTAAAAAACCAACTGTCTACAAAGGTACAACGTGAAAATATTTTAAAAAGGGTTTCTGAGCTTGAAAATAATGAAAGCAACTTAGCTCAACAGATCGCTGACCTTGAAGGCATTGAATTTACTATTGATGATTTCAACAGAGCAAAAATTGAAACTACTGAAAGTAGAATCAATGGTTTGTTCAGATACGTAACCTTCAAACTTTTTGATAAGAAGATTGATGGTGATGAGTTCGAAATATGCGATACAATGTATGAAGGAGTTCCTTATTCGGACCTTAATACTGCAGGAAAGATATGGGCAGGTATCGATATTATCAATACTCTCAGCACTCATTATGGAGTAGCCGCTCCAATATTTTTAGATAATAGAGAATCGGTTACCCTGATTCCTGAAATCAGCTCCCAAATAATTAACCTGATCGTTTCACCAGATGATAAAACGCTGAGGGTAGCATAATGGATTTAACAGTTGAATCTCTCTTTAAAAAGAAGTATCGAAGCCTAATGACTGAAAAGCATATTGATAGATGGACAAGAGTAACTCTTACAGTTGAAATCGATATTGCGAGAATAAAACCAACCTTTCTTATCCATCAGAAGGGCTTCCAAATACTTGCTACAGACAACCTTGATATAGCTGTTCAAAAGTTTAATAGTCTTAAACCGTCATAATATGGAAAGCATAGAGCAACTCAGTAAAATTATTGTGGAAACAACTCGCGATTTGCTTACCCATAAAGATATGCCTGGAGATGTTGGTACACCAGAAAATTTTGCAATAGAATGCGCTGAACAACGAATCACATGGTATATAAATGATGTTTTGGCTGTCATAAATAATATCAATCAAACATCTCTAAATAAAATGGACCGCGCACAAAGACTCATTGAGTTAGAAGAAAAGTACGGAATACCTAAAACACATTTAATCATTCAATAAATCAATAATATGTCAACAGAAATAGCACCACAACAGCAGCAAGCTGTTAAAAAGTTCGCAGAAGGTACTGTGGATTCTATCCTTAAAAGAGTGGCTGATTTCCAATCAGCAGGAGAATTAGTATTGCCCCCTAATTATATCCCAGAGAACGCAGTTCGTTCTGCATGGCTTATTTTGCAGCAAACAGTAGATTTAAATAAGAAACCAGCTCTGGAAGTTTGTACTATGGAAAGTATTGCAAATGCCTTCCTTGAAATGGTTACTCAGGGCTTAAGTGTAATAAAAAAACAATGCTATTTCGTTGTTTACGGTAATAAGCTTGAACTGGAAGAAAGTTATATAGGTAAAATAGCAATTTCAAAAAGGAATGCTAATGTGAAAGAGGTTAATGCTGTAACTGTTTACAAGCAAGATACGTTTGTTTATTCAGTTGACCATACTACCGGCAGGAAGCACATTGAGAAACATGAGCAATCTCTGGCAAATGTAATTCCTGAAGAAATAGTTGGAGCCTACGCTATCGTAATATATAACGACGGATCAACTGATAGTGAGATTATGTCCTTGGGTCAAATTCATAAAGCATGGGCGCAAGGTGGTTCAAGAGGTGCTTCACCTGCGCATAAAAACTTTCCAGACCAGATGTGTGAAAAAACCGTTATTGGCCGTGCTTTGAAAATTGAATCTGGAGCATCGGATGACTCTTCTCTTTTGCCCAACGATCCTCAATCTGCTAATGTGAGTAACATTATTGAACAAAATGCTAATAAAAAAGAATTGGTATTTGAAGAGGCTCAGGTTGTTGTTGATAAAGCTGCTGATCCAGTTGATTATCGTAAATCTGGTATCCAGCCAAATGAGAATTTTGATTCTGCACAACAAACGCCTGATTTGAATGGTGGTCCGGCTAGTACTCCACCTAAAAGCAGAGCTCCTTTCTAATGAAACTTAAAGTAGTTAGCTCCGGGTCAATAGGTAATGCTTACATCGTCCACAACGACGATGAAGCATTACTAATTGAGTGCGGTGTAAAGTTCGGGGACATTAAGCAGTCCCTGAACTTTAACCTCAAAAAGGTGGTAGGATGTCTTGTCTCACATTCACACCAGGATCATTGCAAAGGTGTGCGAGAAGCTGTAAATGCAGGCATTAATGTTCATTGTCTGCCAGAGACAGCGGAGACATTTGGCTTTAAAAGTCACAGGTTAAAGGCGATCGAAGAAAAAAAGATCTTCACGATCGGAAACTTTAAGATCATGGCTTTCCCTCTGCAGCATGATGTACCATGCCTTGGATTTATGATTGACCATAAGGATACCGGCACATTTGTTTTTATCACTGACACATACTATTGTGAGTATTCATTCCCAGGCTTACATAATGTGATTATTGAAGCAAACTACTGTCAGACGATACTCGATGCCAAATTAGCTGCGGGAGCAACACCTGAGTTCCTTAGGAACAGAGTTCTTAAATCTCATATGAGCCTTGCTACATGCAAAGAGTTTTTAAAAGCGAATGACCTTACCAAGGTTAATAATATTCTCCTGATCCACTTAAGCGACAGTAACAGCAATGCTGAGCAATTTAAAAAGGAGATCAAGGAACAAACAGCCAAAACAGTAAATGTTGCCTCCAAAGGATTGGAGATCAATTTTAATAAAACCCCATTTTAAAGCAAAAGTTATGAGTTTAAAATTCAGTAGGCCGATAGCCTTCTTTGATATAGAAGCGACCGGTTTAGATACCACAAAAGACAGAATAGTTGAATTAGCTATCTGCAAAATTCATCCTGATTTCTCTCGAGAGTCGTTCTCCTGGTTGATCAATCCTGAAATGCCTATCCCTGCGAAAGCTTCAGCTATCCATGGTATATATGATCAAGATATTACCAACGAACCAACATTCGCGAAATTGTCAGCACATATATGGCATATCCTTGATAACTGTGATTTCGGAGGCTTCAATAGCAATAGGTATGATATTCCAATGCTTTACAATGAGTTCCTGAGAACTGGTAAAACCATCGACTATAGCAGCATCAGGTTTATAGACGCTGGTGCTATATTCAAACGACAGGAAGAACGCACATTGTCCGCAGCAGTTAAATTCTATTTGGGATATGAAATGGTTGATGCTCACGCCGCAGATGCTGACATTGAGGCTACGGTTGATGTATTTGAAGCTATGCTGCAGAAGTATAAAGATCTCCCTCAGAATATGGAAGGTATGCATCTTTTCTGCAATTACGATAAGCCAGTAATGGATCTGTCAGGCAAGTTCACTATCGATGATGAAGGTGATATCATATTCAATTTTGGCAGCAAGAGAGGTAATAAAGCTAAGTATGATATTGGTCACCTCCAATGGATGTATGGCAAAGATTTCGCACCAGATACAAAGAGAATCTGCGAAAAGCTCCTCGGAATTAATCAACAACATTATTCATAAATAGTCCATTTTTTAACCAGCCGGAGGTGATATGTCAGTCACTCCCTCCGGCTTAATAATTTCAACTATGAAAGCTACAGACAACTTTACCAAAGTTATTAATGCGCATCTACATAGCCTTGCCGAAAAAGACTCTCTATTTTTTGAGACACTAAAAAAGCCTAATAAAAATATTAACGACTGTATCAAGTACATCCTTAACACAGTCCAAAAAAGCGGATGTAATGGGTTTTCTGATGAAGAGGTATTTGGTATGGCCGTCCATTATTATGATGAAGACGATATTATTCCTGGCTCCGCAATAAATACTAAAGTAGTGATCAAACATAATTCAGAAGCCATAAAGCAATCCTTTGCTTCTGATAATATAATTAGACCAGTAAAAAAAGTTATAAAAAAACAAGATCCAATTAATCAACCAACTTTATTCGGATAGTTATGAAACCAAGAACTAAACTTCAGGCACAAGTATTTTCACTAAGTCAGTACTTGCCAGAATTAACAGCTGATCAAAAGAAGTGGGCATTTAAAAATTGCATACGTCACCAGGGATACCGGACATTGAAACATATTTCCTGTATGGATTGTGGTAATATTTGGTCTGGGCCACAAAAAGTCAAAAAATGTAATTGTCCTAATTGTGGAGAGAAATTGATAATTGAGGATACCAGAAAGAAAAATTTGAAGCAAGATGCCATAGTCGCATTAGTTAATATTATTGAGGATTTTCAGGTAATCCGGTTTTTTGAGATTAAAGTTGATCAAAAGGCTGGATGTACTCCAAAAGTATATACCAGAGAAATTGTTCAACAATGGTTTAAGCCTGGTGAAAAGCTTACTATAGTCGGTAGAACACAATCATATGGAAACGGTGGCTTTGGTGGCGATATGGAGATAAGAGCTAATATCTCAAACTACTATAGTTCAAATAAGTATGATATATACGCTGATAAAATATTTCCAGAATTCAATTGTTTGCCAATTTTTAAACGCAATGGATTTACATCCAAAGTTGCCGGTGTAAACCTTTATTCAATGCTTATTGCCCTACTTAGAGACAGTAAAATCGAAACATTGCTCAAAGCAGATCAGCACAGCCTTTTAGCGGCCCGGCTAGGTGATAGAAATGACAAGGTTTATAGATATTGGGATTCGATAAAGATATGTATTAGGAATAAATACCTCGTAAAAGATGCTGTGTCATACTTGGATTATCTGGATCTTCTTAATCACTATGGCAGAGATCTGAGAAATGCAAAATATGTTTGCCCTTCGAACTTCAAAAAAGAACACAACAGACTGGTCTCAAAGAGGGCTAAAGAAAAAAGATTTGCGGATGCTATAAGAAATCTTGAACAGGCTGAGAAACGAAAATTACTTGCAGAGCAGGAGCAGCAAACTTACTTGAAAGAGAAATCACCATATTTTGGAATCATTTTCTCTGACGGAGAATTGACAATTAAAATTTTAGAAAGCGTAAAGGAATTTATAGCGGAAGGTGATCATCATAAGCATTGCATTTATACTAATAGATATTATAGCAAACCTGACTCACTTTGCTTTTCTGCTAAAATAGAAGGTGATCCTGTTGAAACAATAGAGTTATCACTAACTAATATGAAGATTATTCAATCTAGAGGTAAGAATAATGAACCTTCAATCCATCATGATAAAATTATTAATCTGATGAAAAAAAATATTAGTGTTATCAAAAATAGATATCGCGACCTTAAGAAAGAAGTGGCCTAATGGAAGAATTAACAGTATTGTCTTTCGGTGGCGGTCAAGATAGTACTTACATCCTATATAAAATTATTAGGGTTAAAGAATATCGTTCCGAATTTGTAAAGGGTAGGTTATTGGTGTTAATGAGCGATACAGGAAATGAACATAAATATACCTATGAACACGTTGAGTTTATCAGACGGCTATGTTTATATAATGATATCGAGTTTTACTTTATTACTCCTGACATGGGTTTTCATCCAAAAACCTGGCCATCGTTAGAGCACCAGATGATTAAGAATAACTCAATAATGTCAATGATGATGCCCCGCAGCTGTACAGATAACCTGAAGATAAAACCTTTTTATAATTTTCTTAACGTTTGGATCGCTACTGTAATGTATGATCAGGACGTTCCGAACGATACCCGTAATCGTAAGTGGATAAGTAAATTTTTTACAGATCACGGAAAGATTAATGTAATAATTGGTATCGCTGCTGGTGAAGAAGGGCGGGTTGCTGTAACTAAGAATCAGAAAAAGGCTGCTCAGATTGAAATGTTTATAAAGCCTAAGAAGCGTAGTAATGTTTGGATGCTAAATTGTATCAATAGGTTTTATCCAATGATCATTGAGGGTATTGATAGGCAGAAGGCTCAGGATTACATCAATGTAACGCCATGGCCTTTACCACCTCCATCTAATTGCAAGTATTGTCCTTTTCTCACTAAGCAAGAACTACTTTGGATGTATAGGTTACATCCTGAAGATTATTCGCAGTTTGTGGTCTATGAAATAAATAAGCTCAACCGTAATCCTGGTGTTCCAAGGAATTTGGGCGTGAAAGGAATAAAGTATTTACCTGAGATACTGGAAGAGGCAATTAAAGAGTATGGGCATTGGACCAATGAGCAGTTGCAAGAATATAAAATGAGCCATGGGCACTGTGTTAAATCACAATATTAAAATGAATATGAAAGACGGAGATAAAGTAAAGCTAATACCAAGTATTAGCACGTTAAAGCGAGGCAAAGCATCATTAAAGCGTAATAGGTTAAACGATCTTTTAAAGGCGATGACAGAAGAGGTAACAATCATTAAGCTGTTAAACACCAGCGGAAACGCAAAAGTGAGAGACAGCAAGGGCATCGTTTTTTACTGCAATCCCGATGACCTCAGCCCTTTTTTTGATAATTAATATTACCTAAAGGTAATTAAGAGTAATAATATTTAGTATTTTAGCTGCCCACATTCTATGAAATATATAGACATCATAAACCACTTCTGGACGCTTAATAAACATTACTTATTCACTCCGAATGAGAAGGCTGTTTATTTCGCTCTGCTCTATAAGTGGAATGATCTGCATAGAAAGAACCCCTTTAACCAAAGTACAGACTTTTTAGCTGCTGATGCAGGTGTCAGCCCGTCCTCTGTTCAGAGGTCACGTAAGGCTTTAAGTGACGCTGGATTGATCACATTTAAAGCCGGTGATGGAAGGAGAAAAAATACTATTTATAGCATTATTGATTTGTCTAAAGGTAGTCACAGTGAACACCTTTCTGGTATTAAAGGTAGTCAGGTTGACTCCCTTTTAACTAATAAAGGTGGTCAGAAAGGTAGTCACAGTGAACACCTTTCTTATGAAAATGACACTAAAAAGGTAGTCACACTGACCGATAACATAGATAAATCTATAGAGGAAAGCATGCCAAATGTAAAAAACGGAGAAGAGGGAGGAGTAAAAGAGGAAAGTTTCACAAAAACTTCTCCTGTTCCGATCGGAAATTCTTCGGTTTATTCTTCCATGGAAGATGTAGAAACAATTTGCCTAACCCAGAGTACAATTTGGCTTGAACATATGACCAGGAAGCTTTCTTTAAAAAATTTGGATGAAGCAAAAAATTGGGTGATTGAATTCTTTGACGAACAAAGAGCAGCTGGCCAGGACAAAAGAGAATTGAACGATGCCCGCAGCCATTGCTACAACTGGATTAAAAAAGAAACCAGTAAAAAAACTGATGATGTACCGAAAGGAAAGGCAGAAGCTGCCATGGAGCTTCATACTGCAAGTGCGGATTACTGGGAATTGCAAAAGCAAGCACACATGAATAATCAAAATAATCAATGATGAAAGAAATTCAATTAAAGGGCTATAGTCAATCAATATCAGTCGCCGGAGAAATTATTTCCAGTCCTTCAATAGCTTGTATGGAGTTGATCGAAGCATTTAAAAGCCCAAAAATATTAGATCTGCCATCATATGAGATTGGAAACAAATTAAATGATGCACTGACAAAAGCATATTATCATACCGGCTTTAAAAGGCCGAAAACAGAAGAATTTCTTCAACTGCAGATTTATCTTGCGGATTTTTTGAACAGTGAAAAGCAGTACCAGGCAGTTTCAATTGATGAAATTTCAATTGCCATCAAAAGAGGATCTGATGGACAGTATGGTGATTTCATGGGTATAGCCCCTAAAAGTGTTACCGGATGGATTAGAGCTTATTTACTGAGTGAAAATAGAAAAGATGCAAAGGTAATACAGCAGCATATTGAAGAGCAGAGTAAGCAGCCTAAGCCAGAACCTACACCGCAAGAGCAGTGGGATAATTTTGTTGTCAGGTTGCGCTTGTTGTACTCAAATTATCTTGCAGGCATTCCAATTCAACCTGTAGAAGCGACTTTTTATTTCAAGATACTACGCAGGTCCCGAGTCATAAATTTTGATGAAGAGCAAAGGAACAACCTTAAAAGTAAAGCATTCATTGAGATTAGGAAAGAAGCTAATCCCGAACGGGCTACAAGCAAAGATGAGCGTCGAAGAATGACCGCAGCGTTTGAAGTGCTAACTGCAAACGCTTCAGAAGATCCCCAGGTGATTAGTCGTGCAATGGCTTTAGGTCTTATCGAATGGTTCAAAGACCTGAAGGAATTCGGTAGAACTATCGATCAGGCAGTAAATGAAGAATTTTAAACAAAACGAACAACGATGGAGGCGAACAATTTTATTGATAGGGAGAAAACTCAGGGTCTTCACCATCGAATCACATTACCGCAGCTGGTGTATGTTATCGGAATTGATCCTGGCACAAAGACTGGATTAGCGATTTACGATAAGGTGAGTAAACAACTGACTGTGGTCTGCACCCTAAAAGTGCATGAAGCATTTGATGTTGTAAAGAAGGTTTCAGAAACTGCGAGGCAGCACAACGTTAAGATGTTTGTCCGTGTTGAAGATGCTCGAAAACGTAAACGTTACGGGCCTAATTCAAACGCTAAGCAGCAGGGTGCCGGTGCAATCAAGATCCAGTGTAAGCAATGGGAAGAGTTTCTTCTCTCTGAAGGCATCAGCTTTGATCTTGTTGCGCCTGCACAGATTAAGACCAAGGTAGACGCTAAGAAGTTTAAAATGATCACAGGGTGGTCCGCAAGAACAAGTAACCACGGCCGGGATGCAGCGATGCTTGTTTATGGGTTATGATATCTCTGTTCTTCTATCATTCTTTTCTGGGTCCGGATTTTTTGGTCTGATGTTGTATAGCTTTTCCCATAGATCCCCAAAGTCCTTAAACACCCCTATTACTACGAATGTGATAGCCCACATAACTCCTATTATACAAACTATACTAGCACCGGTCAATACGTTGACTTCAAGCTTGCTACCTTTTTCAAGAATCCAAAGTTTAGGATCGTTATTATGTAAAGCGAGATACTTAAAAAGAGATGAAAATATAAAAAATATGCTTCCTAAAATAGAAATTACAGCTACTGTGTTAAGGCTATGTACTTGTTTGGGGAATTTCTTCTCATCAAGACTTCGTGCCCAGGTGAACAACATACTGGATATCCCGACAAACATGGCAAAACCAATGTTAGTCAATAATGTGGTGTCACGAGAAGGCTCCATCAATACACCTATAAGAAAGTGTAAGAAAGAAAGGCCGCAAACGGTATATATCAACAATTTGATAGCCTTTATAAGGATCCGAATAAATATTTTTTTAACTACTGTGAGTATATATTTGATCTTCATGATCCAATATACAAATATTTAAGTGATGCTATATGGGCTATAGCTCCAGCTTGCTAATGTCCATGCTCAGGGCTTGTAAAGCACTTAGAGCTGACTCTGCATCCTTAGGCGTGAAAGGTCTACCCTTATCGCCAAGCTTCCGCAGCAGGTATGATGCAGCGTCCTTATTGGTTGGATACATCTGCTTTGCCAATGCACTGATATTGATTAACGGTGATGTGGTTAGAAACTCTTTAACTGTCATGCTCCAAATATAGTGAATAATATGTACATAAAAAAAAGTACATATTATTTTGTAATGTACATTAAAACATGTACATTTGAATACCGAATCAAACAAGTCGGATTAGATATGACAACAACAATTAAATCAGAAGTATTTAACCAGGCGGATCAACAACTGGTTACTTGTAAAGCTTTTATCAGAGAGCTTCCAGACTTTAAAGAGCTGTACTTATCAGAAATGGATAGTGAAAAGCAAGATGGAGATGAAGAAGATCACCTCTTCATACAGATCACCAAAGAGAAAGAGGTTTATATCAACGGCAGAGCAATCAGTCACAAGATGGTAAAAGAGATAATCAACTTCATAAGTATTTAATCACCAGCCCGGCTAGCCGGGCTTTAAAAACATTCAATGGAATATTTTATAAAGGTTAATGCACAAGAGCTTGAGGACTTGAAACAACTGCTCTACGCTAGGATGAAAGAACTCGATTCTGATAAATCAAAGGTCAATAAAGTAAGGAAAAAGAAGTTGGCTGATCGATTAGAAGGCATTTATAATCGAGTAATAGACATGCATTAACCAATCACCCCGCCCTGAAACAAAGGCGGGGTTTTGAACGTGCCAGGCTAATCCTGGTTAATGTTATGAAAATATCAGATTTAAAAAAAGGCGATACAGCAATCATGCGAAACGTTGGCAAAGTTTCGGTAATAGGAGTTTCAAGGCTATATATTAGGCTAAAATCCCATACAATGACCATGAAAATAGAGTTTGCTTGTAACTCAGCTCCTACTTCAGATCTCGGAATAAGTTCAGTGAATGCTTCATGATGATATTAATATTCAACCACGAGGCGTGGATCACCTGCTGCGGTCGGGAATACGACGCGAGAACATGGGTCAGGTGTCCGATTTGTAATAAACCAGCCTGCGGGCTTAAATAGATTTAAATGGAAAACGGACAATTAGAATCTGAATCCAAAGAGCGCAACAGGATACTGAAAAACTTCTTAGAAGAGTTCTTTGATTTTTATACGCTCAGAAAAGTCGGCTTCTTCCCAAAGGAGATGAAAAAGACAGATATCCACGGACAGGCCAAAAGGATATGTGAGTGGTTCAGCTTTAAAACAGTATTCGAGTATGGTGTAAGTAAAATCAGGTGCCATATTTCGTACGCTGATGGGTATAGGCCGCAACATGTGGATGTGGATGGAGAGTTGCAGCATGAGCCATTTATAACTGAAATAGGAGGGATTTATGAGTAATGAACAATTAAAAGCGACTACGGTATCCGAGCTCTTCGATATGATCACAGCTGATAATATTGAAAGTATCATGTTCTATTTATACAAAACAGCTCACTGCCTTGTTGATTTGAAGAAACTACATCCAGATGAAAAAATCAAAATGGATGCATGGGAGTTTATCGACGATGGTCAGCATAATATTACGCTAAATGTAACCGAGGCAATGCCAGTTAAGACGATTAGCGATAACGCGATTTTCATGCAAGCGGTTAGACTATTCCCTTTAGGCGAAGTTGGCAATCCGGAAGATAGAGAAATATGGATTAAAGGTTTTAAATCATGTCTTGAACAACTAAACGGGAAGTGATTAAAGTAGTGGGCTTATCCCTTTAACAAATAAGCCCATTACTACTTAGATTAGGATTTTATTTCACCAATAACCTTTGTAGTAAATTCCGCAATATGTAACAGGGTTATTGAATCCTTGTCATTGTTCCAAACATTGCTTTTAACATCCCAATAAAAATAATGTCGTCCATGCTTTATAATGACGTTTGCTGGTTCGTACTTATAGTTGCCCTCACCTGTAATTAATAGCACGTGCTCGCCTTTCTTCACGAGTTGGTCCGGGAACCAAAAAGCATGTCTAAATTTATTTGAAATTGCACCATCTCTTAGGTATGTAGAATCAATAACAAAATAATTACCAATTTCAGCATCTCGCAAAGCTTTTAGAGTTAGTATCTCTTTTCCGTTTTTAGGCTGTCTTACCGTTAATATTTCAAAATCCATAGTTGAGTTGGTTAATTTAAACTAATATAATACATTTAAAATGTTTACGCACAAAGATTAATATGAAAGTCTGGACCATATCTTATGACGGTAATGAATGTCAACCTGTAATAATTGATGAACAATATAAGCAACCTTATCCGCAACTCATTTTTCTGCTTGATGGTAAGAAGTTCTTTGTAGAGTTTGAAAACCGCAGTGATCACAGGATGTGTACTTCGGGTAAGTATGTTAATGTCGAGGTAATATCTTGGAATAGATCCATTAGACAAAAAGGTACTTCTATACTTAAATAAATGGTAAATTAGTTTAAATTATAGCTCAATGAAAAAAAATTCCGTTTACATGATAATGGGCATACTGGCCGTTATCTCTTTCTGTTCTCTTATACTGATTGTTTTTCCGGCCTTTATACCCCACTTAGATTTGTCCACTAGTAAAACTGCTAATATTGGCAGTACACTTGGCGGTGTAATTGGGCCAATCGTAAGTATGTTTTCCGCTTATTTAATTTATGAGGCTTTAATGGCACAGCAGGAGGGTAATAGAGATCAGAGAATTAAAGGTGATAGTGATATTATTTTCTTACTGCTAAACCAATTAGAAAAGGAATATAATGCTTTTGAATTGGATAAAGGTTCAGGAAAGATTTTTGCATATGATGCGATCGCATCATATGCAAATCAAACTAAAGTTTATGCAAACAATGAATTGACATACAATTCATTTATAGATAGCTTATCGACGAATAGATTTATGTATATCGTAAGATCTTTCATGATGATTAGAGAAAGGGTTGCATTAAGTAATTTCTCTTACGAGATGGAATCAATGTTCATTAAAAAGCTAGAAATTTACTATAGATCAAGGTTCAAATTTCCAGTAAAACACATTCTTGATGGATTCGGTGACTTAAGCGACGACGTTATTAATGAGATAAAAGACTTTCAAATAAAAAATGATGTATTTTAACTTTGAATGAGCACAAACTTATTGATATTCTAGATAAGGAGTGGAGTCCAAATAATCTACAATCCTTTCATTTTTCAAATAATTTTTGAAAAAATATAAAAAAAGTTTTATAATTATCTACAAGTTATGGGATAGGTTCGTATGTTTGTATTAGCAAATACAAATACTCCAATTGTAACATTAGCATCATTTAGATCTCTGTTACGAAGAAGAGCATTAGTATTAAAAGCAAAAACCCCAGGTGATCAGACCTGAGGCTTAAGGATTACCATTACATATTCAAGTGTAATGTTTCTCTTGTTACCTGTAGCAATGCCTCGCTACAGTTTACCGATTTCAACTTTTAAAATATTGGGGAACACTTGCGGTGTTCCTTTTTTATTATACCCAAATATAGGGCTTTTTAAGGCATCTATAAAATAAAATTATCCACCAAACATTGACTGTAGTCGCATTCTACTACAATTAATTGCCTTTTTTCTTAAAATCTACTGAAAATACTACTTAATGTGTCTTTATATGGTGTTGTTGATACTGAATTCTTTTTTGAAAAAAAAATCAAATTGTAATTTCGATCTCAAAAAATTACCTTTTGGTAATATGATGTAATATTTATAGCTTTGTGAAAACAGAGTGAGAGGGATATGGAGGCTAGGAAAGCATCAAACAGCAGGTATGCTGAAGTTAGGCAAGGGATAATTGACGGAAGAGTTTTAAAGATAATTGCTGCTCAGCATCCTGAGCTCATAGCTGAAGCTCAGAAGAACGTTACTCCATTGATTAATGATTTCATGTTGATCAAGGAGTTATACGCATACGTGTGCTTATCTTATCAGCCAAATTCAAATTACACACATAAACTTTATTTCATAGCATCAATCCTGCGGTTATTCAACCCGGATGCTCTGATCATTGACTGCAAGCTTAGAAATGGCTTACGCAGATCCCTGGCTAACTGCCTTGGCGATTCCGGCCCCAACTCATCTTACTACATCGATCAGGCAAGAGCCTACATGAAGATCAAAGCCTTCAAAGCTGCGGTTACTAGCATCACTGAACAATATCTCAATCAAATGTCTGTAGCATGAATTACGAGAAACGATTAATTCCGACAGTTGAGATATGGCCTAATACTGGCCAGATAAACGGCCTGCCGGCAAATCCGCGGTTTATTCGTGATGAGCGTTGTGATGCACTGTTTAAATCTATCCAAGATGATCCTGAAATGCTTGATTTGCGTGAATGCATTGTTTTTCCTTATGCTGATGCCTTTGTAGCTATTGCCGGTAATATGCGATTGGCTCAAACAATAAATGTTATCAATATGGATATTGTTTCTTTCTGTGAACTAATGGCCACAAAGAAGCAAGAACAGAAAGATAAAGGATTAAACTATGATGCTTGGTTTAAGGCTATAACAGACCTGCGGACTTCAAAATCAATTCCTTGTAAGGTACTCCCTGCCAACACTCCTATCGATAAGCTGAAAGCAATTGTCATTAAGGACAATATAGGATTTGGCCAGGATAACTGGGATCTGCTTAACCAGGATTGGGACATAACAGAGCTCGAAGATTTTGGTATGATCACTATGGACTTTGCTACTGCTGCGGAAGACGAACAAAAAGACTTTGAATCTTCTCTTCCAGAAGAGGATCAAGTTGATTTATCTCCCAGTGCACCTCCTATTGAATTAAAGATTGTATTTGATGACTTGCAGGTATATGACTCAGTTAAGCTAGAAATTGAAGAGCTTTTAAAGGGCTATCCTGGTGCTAATCTGAAATTATAATGTTTGATCCGCACAGAACAGCTAAGCAGATTAGAGAGGCCAGAATGGTTATTGTTGGGGAGCTTTATAAACGAGGCTTCTCCTTCCGTGAGATAAGGGAAGAAGTTATAAAACGCGGTGACCAGGATACATACTCATTATCCACTGTAAAGAAAGACGTGGATATACTATTGAAAGAATGGCGCAAAACCCGTATTGCTGATGTTGACCAGGCTATCCAGTTGGAGCTTGAATCGATAAATACTCAGATCAGGGAGTGCTGGTATGCTTGGGATAGGTCAAAAACTGATCACAAGGTAAAGTCTAAGAAGCAATCCGGCATTGCTGCTAAAGGAAGCAAATCAGTTGCCCCCGACGGCTCTATTGCTGATGGTGATACAAAAATACAGACTACAGCCATTGAGCAGACGGAAAAGGATCAAATGGTGTTTGGTGATCCACGTTACCAGGACTTAATCAATAAGCTTGGAATGGAACGTCGTAAGCTTCTTGGATTATACGCTGTCGACAAATCAGAATTAACATTAAAAGGTAGTATTTCCCCTGATAAATGGCTTGAAGAGAATAGTGAGGATGAATAACATATGGCGGGGAATATCAAGGTACAGAAGCCTTACCGGCCACTGTACACCGATAAGAAGAAGTTTATAATATTAATTACTGGTGGAAGGGGATCTGGAAAGTCCTTTAACGCCGCAACGTTCATTGAAAGGTTAACATTTCAAATAAGGCATATCATCTTGATGTGCCGGTATACGCTTACCGCAGCAAGTATATCTGTAATCCCGGAGTTTGAACAGAAGATTGAGCTGGATGGTTTTAAAAGCAAATTTAAATCTACCAAAACAGAGATCCTTAACAAGTTCTCTGGAAGTAAGATCCTATTTCGCGGTATTAAGACATCTTCAGGTAACCAGACCGCAAATCTAAAGTCCATTCAGGGTATCACAACCTTTGTCGGTGACGAGATGGAGGAATGGCAGGAGGAGGAAGATTACGACACGCTGCGGTTATCAATCAGACAGAAGGATATCCAGAATAGGTGCATACTGATCATGAACCCGAGCGATGGTGAGCACTTTGTGTACAAAAAGTACATTGAGAACACTCATAAGCTGGTTGATTATGATGGTGTAATGGTTCAGATAAGTACGCATCCTGATGTGCTGCATATTCATACAACCTTCCATGACAATGAAGAGAATCTGGGTGAGCAGTTTCTAAATGAAATTGCCAGGATAAAAGAAGAGTCTATTGCTAAGGCCACTATCAACGGCGTGTTTAACAAAGCTGCTTTCCAGATGACCAAGTATGCTTTAAAGGTGATTGGTAGATGGTCCGATATTGCCGAAGGTGTTATTCTGCCTAACTGGGAAGAAGGCGAATTCAATCACGCTCTGCCTCATTGTTATGGTCAAGATTACGGGTTCTCAGTAGACCCTGATACGTTGATCAATGTCGCTGTTGATCGTAAACGAATGATCATCTATCTGGATGAAGAGTACTGCGATACTAAACAGTTAGGTCTGAATGACCTTTATGAAATCAATAAAAGCCGGATACGCTTTGAAGATGACCTGATTGTTGGTGATAGTGCAGAGGATAGATTGATTGAAGATTTGCATAAGCTAGGCCTAAACATCATCGAATGCGAGAAAGGACCAGGTAGCGTAAAGGCCGGCCTTACTGCAATGAATGATTACAAGATCATTGTAACTGAAAGAAGTGTTAACATAAAAAAAGAGTTGCGAAAATATAAGTGGAACGATAAAAAGGCAGGTATTCCAATCGATAAGTGGAATCACACGATTGATGCCGCCCGTTATGCGTTCCGTAAATTGACAGAAGGTCAAGATAGTGATTTGAGTGCTTTAAGTGTGTTTGGATAAAGAGAAAAGGGATGGCAAAGAAAAATAATGATGTGGTAGTTGTTGGGGTGGATGAAGAAGTTGCGGTTGATGAAACACCACTTGTTGAATTAGTCTTAGCTATAGGCCAGAAAGTTTCTGGAATAGATGAAGCAATTATGCAATATGATACATCAGAACATGATGTATTCAAGGAAGCTAAAAGGCCAAAGAAGCCCGTTCAAAAGCCCTCTGGTGTAAAGGATTCAAATGGAAAGGATATTATTAACACAAGTCTTGAAGAGGTTAATCGTATTGCTCTCCCTCTTCAAAAGTTAATAGTTACCAGGCGAGCTGCATTTATGAATGTGGCCAAAATGGAAATTGAATGTAAGCCAGTTGGAGTGCAGCAAGAAACATTGCTGGCAATGATCAAGAGGTGCCGTGATGACAATAAAGTTCAATACAAAGCTAAAGAGATTGCTAAAAGGATGATGTCAGAGCTTCAGTGTGCTGCATTATGGTATAGTGAGAATGTTGAACCTGGTTACTGGGGAGATCTTGCACCTACAGCTAAAAAAAGAATGCGTATGGAGGTGCTCAGTCCACTGAAAGGCGACAAGCTTTATCCGGTGTTCAATGGTTTGGGTAATTTATCGTATTTCGGTAGACGCTATGAGACACTGATGGATATCACTGGTCTACAGATTACTAAGGAGCTTATAAACAAAGCATCTGAAAAGGTAGTTCATTTCGATATATACACAGAAACATTCATTTACCTATTTGAGGAGGTCTCAGGCGGATGGTTGATGAAGAGAAAAATCAAACATTCCTATGGCAAGATCCCTGTTATTTATTATGCACAGGAGCGTCCGGAGTGGGCAGACGTTCAATCTGAAATTACCAGACTTGAGATTGTTTTGTCAAACTTTGCTGATACCAATGATTACAACGGTTCACCTATCCTCGTATCCAAAGGCATAATTAAAGGCTTCTCTGCAAAAGGTGAACGAGGTAAAGTTTTAGAGCTTGATGGTAAGGATTCTGATATCAAGTATGTCACCTGGGAGCAGGCTCCTGTATCAATAAAATTAGAGATTGACTCATTGGTTGACTTCATATTTACATGCTCTCAAACACCAAATATTACTGTAAAGGAGATGTCAGGTATAGGTGCCGCTCCTTCTGGTGCAGCGTTCGATCGCGTTTTGATGGATCCGCATTTAGCCGCTCAGGATAAGCTTGATGGGGCTTATGGCGAAGGCGCTCAAAGAGAGTTGTCGTTTCTGAAATCTGCTTGCATTGCTATAAATAAGCCTTTAGAGCCTGCCAAGAATATGTCTATATCTCCAAAATTCACTTTGTTTAGAATTGATGACCGAAGAGAGGCAATTGATGACAGTATCGTAGCCCTTGCTGGTGGAGTTGCATCAATCGAGACAGCTGTAGCTATGGCCGGACTTACTGATGATCCAAAAGCTGAAATAAAATTGATCAAAGCTGCTGCGGATACACTTGGTAAAGAGATTGAAGAAGAGGAAGAAGTTTAATAAAACTATACAAATATGAGATATAAACTGCAATTATCAAGATCAAATGAAATTATGCCAATGGTAGATATTCCAGCGGACTTTAACATGAGTATTGGCGATGTTCTGCTGATCGATGGTAAATACCATGAATTAAAAAAAATAATTAGACCTACATGCATTGTTATCGATATTAAAGCCTTCCCGACAAAAGATCAGATGGATGATGCCATGCCTATACTTATTGTTGGTGACTCTTTTCCATTGATTTAATAAGTGGCTAATCCAATCAATAACAAGTACGAGAAGCTTCACTTTAATGAGCAAGATCGTGTGGTTAATTATATCAATAAGCAATATGATTCAATCATTTCTCAGATTGCACCATTGGTGGAGTCTGGGGCCGCTACTTCCGTTGTTCAGCGTAAGCTTAATTTCTTATTAAAGCAATTCCGTAAAAACGTAACTGCCAGAATTGAAAATGGTATAAGATTCTCCTGGGATATTTCCAATCAAAAGAACATTGCATACTTTGAAAGGCGTTTATCCGGATTTAAAATCCCTGATCAAATTAGGAAAGCTTTGTTTAATCCTAATCATAACAGATTAGAGGCATTCATTGCTCGTAAAGATGGCGGGATGGATCTTTCTAGTCGCGTATGGAAGTCTGCGCAGCAATTCAAGATTAATGTTGATATGAGTATGGATATCGGCATAGCTGAAGGTAAAGGAGCCAAGGCTATAGGCAGAGAGTTACGTCAAAATCTTAATGAACCTGATAAATTATTCCGTCGTGTGCGTAATTCACGAGGCAATCTTAAACTTTCTAAACCAGCAGAAGCATATAAACCAGGGCAAGGTGTGTACCGATCTGCTGCGAAGAATAGTGAAAGACTTGCCAGGACTGAGACAAATAGAGGATATCGTGCTGCGGATGGAGCGGCTTGGGAGAATAATCCTTTGGTGCTTGGTTATGAGATACGTCTTTCTGCTACCGCTAAGCCAAAGATCAGATGTGAGCTGTGCAAAAGTCTTGAAGGAAAGTATCCTGTATGGTTTGTTTGGAACGGATGGCATCCAAACTGCCTATGTTTCAAAATACCTATCCTGATGGATGATGAAATGATGGCCAAGTATCAAAAGCTTGTTGCCCGAGGTCTTGATACTCCAGGAGCGGTAAAGGACCTTCAAGTGTCTTTAAAGATAAATGATCCACCACCAGAATTCAACATTTGGATTAACACCAATGCCGAACGTGTTGAAGGGTGGAAAGCTCGACCTTATTGGTGGAAGGATAATGATAAATTTATCACAACTGTGCTTAAAAATGAAGTTACTTAAATTATTTCTGGTAAAGGCGGAATATCTTTCATGATATCTTCTGGCGGTTGTTGTGGTGTGTAGGCGGTCAAATACATCTTCGATCTAATCTCCTCAATGGTCTTCTGAGCGACTTCGCTACTAACATCTAACAGGTTATCAAGTCTGGATGCATTTTTAGATAGAGTATCCTTCAATGCCGGTGAGCCTAATTCTATTTTATCCAAATGTTCTTGAGCCATCTTGAGCCATATTTCAAGAAAATTTGGCTCAAAGTCTTCTACTAATATTAACGATATACATGTCGACATTCCCCAATCAAATGCATTAACATGATCATTTTTAGAAGAGACAATGTTAAACATTGCTCTATTAACATCAAATGCGGTTAATGTTAATTCTTCTTTTAATTCCTTGTTTTCTCTGCTTAACTTTTCATCTTGCAAAGCTAAGCTTGCAATCATTGATTTATTTATTTTCTTCTTATGGGCAATTAATATCACTGAAATAAATCCCCAGCTAATCAGCGCAGCTAAACCAATTATGGTAGCAAACATATAAAGGTTGGTGGAAATAACGTCTGAAAAGAATCCAGACCCTATCTCGGTCTTTAAAACTACTTTTTCTAAGCTATCTAATTTCAGATGCATCAGGTTTATAGTTCTTTTCAAAGAATCTGTTGCTGTCATTGATTTGATGACAGGAGGATAAGGGAATACTTGAAATAACATGAGAGTGCTTTTTCTGCAATATACAAACATCTTCCAATTGTTTGACAATGTATGACATTGTCAAAACAGCTTCTTCATACCGGCTAATCAGCTGGGTAATTTTGGGTTTAAGCAGGCAATAACCCGTTTTGGGGGTATCGCTTTCAAACCTATTCAAATGAAAAATAAACTTATTTTAATGCTAAAAACCTTATTTGCAAGTAAGGGTTTTAGCCAAAAAGCAATCGAGGGTCTTGCTGAATACTTAGCACCGAACCTCACAGAAGAATCAACAGCAGAGGAAATGACTGCAGCAATTACAGCTATTGAACCCATGACCTCATTAATGCAGTCTGAGATTAACCGCCAGGTTACTGAGGCAAAAAAAACAAAGACTGTTGAAGACTCAACTATCACTCCGGTTGAAGAACCAAAACCAGCAGTTCCTGCTACAACTGATCCGGTTATGCTGGAGCTTTTGAACCAGGTAAAAACATTAGCTCAGGGTTTGGCTGCTGTTCAAACGAAAGAGGTAGCTATAACACGTAAAGACTTATTACTGGCGAAGCTTGAAAAGACACCTGAAGTTTATAAAGCAAAGGCTCTTAAAGATTTCGCAAGGATGAAGTTTGAAACGCAAGAAGAGTTTGACGAATTCCTTGCTGAAAGTGAAACTGATGCAGCTTCTGCTATTCAGGGAGCAAGTGATGCAGGATTAGGCGGAGATGCCCCACCAAAAGGGTATGTGCCTGCAAAAGGAGCTGACGAGAAAGAGGTATCGCCAGCAATGAAAGAATTAATTGCTGAACGCGCCGCTACGGCTGCTGCTAAGGCTAACTAAAAGTCTATATAATGGGATTGACGGGGATTAAAAGAGAGGGAACTCAAGGCTTTAAAAAAGTAGTCTGGGAGAACGTAGGTGATACGCTTGCTGGCGGCTTAGTGATGGATTTCACTGCCTACACCGCGGGTGTCAATGGCTATATGCCGGAAGGAACATGTATCGGTAAGATGACAGCTACCGGCCTCGGCCGTGTGGTATTGGATCCGGCGGCACCAATTGCAGGCTTGCAAATATTGGGCTTGTCATTGAGAGACGTGTTCATCGAAGACAATGCGGTTGTCGGTGTAGGTTTATTGGGTACCGCAAGGTTAAAAGCATTGCCGGCTAATGAGAAATCAAAAGCCGCAGCATTAGCTACCGCTTTACCTAAGATCACTTTGGTATAATTAACAGATTCAAAATTATTAACATTTAAATAATGATAAATGTACAAGAATTAGTACCTGCTTTCAGGCAGGCTGATGCTCAGGCATATATTCAAACGTTTCCGTTTGACATACTGCCTTATCAGAGCGTTTTTCCTTTGCTATATCAGCCAGACCTTAGATGGTCAGGTATTGAGGCGGAGTTCGGTGCTAAAGTTATGGCCGATGTAGTGGCTTTCAATAGCCGAGCACCGAGAAAAGGTCGTAATTTACCAACTAAGATATCAGGTGATATCCCAAAGATTGAAATTGCAAGGGATAAAATGGAAACTGATTTCAATACTTTAAGAAGTCTTGAAAATGCTGTTCGTTTACTTCCAGATGGGCCTACTAAAAAACAGGCTATGCAACGCATTTTGGATTGGCATTATGAAGACCAAACATTTGCTGTAGATGGTGTAAATGCCCGTTTAGAGTGGATTGCAAAACAGATCGCCTCAAAAGGAAAGTATAGCCTTACATTAATTAACAATGAGGCTGGTGTTCAAACTAAAATTGATGTTGATTTTGGAATTCCTGCCGATCAGCTTGTTAATGCTGCAAAAGACTGGTCAGCAGCTGATGCAGATCCTATTGCTGACATCAGAACACGGAAGAAAGCTGCTAAAGCAAAAAACAGAGTATTGCAGTATATGACCATGGAGGAGGATACATTTGAAAACTTCGCTGCAAACGAAAAGGTTCAGAAATTCTGCGCTACTTATGTTGTCAATGCTTTAAATCTTCAGCAGCTTCCTGATTTGGATACAGTTAATCTTGCACTGAAAAGACAGAAGTTACCGATCATCAAAATTTGGGAATCAGCAATGGTTCAAGAAGGTAAAGACGGATCTCAGACTCAGATTACTGGATGGGAAGAGGGAAATGTGACTTTCCACGAACTTCCAACGTTAGGAAACACCCAGTATACTACATCAGCGGATGAATATGTTAATGCTGGGGTTGCACAGAAAACCAAATCTGGTATTGTCCTTTTGAAAACATGGGGAGAGGAAGATCCTATTACAGTTATCACTAAAGCAGTGGCTTATGCTACTCCTGTATTGAATAACTCTAAAAATATTCACATCCTGAAAACCAAATTAGCTGCATAAGCATGACCAATTTAAAAGCCCTGCAAGCCGAACTAAACAGGCCGATGCCCGAAATAACATTGGAATTGGCACTGCTGAAGAACAATCTGGATGCGGATGCCACCTATGTAGTTCCGGATAACATCAAACCTGTTGAGGTGGCTCTTGCAGGGCTTATACTCACCATTGCAATGAGTCCAAAGAGTGTTAAGGAACTGGATTACCAGGTGACTGAGCATGATATGGATGATTTGTTAAAACTTCGTCTGATCATCATTAAACGCTACGGCCTTGTTGATGAGTTGGCAGAAAAGGAAAATACGGTAACCGGTAGATCACCCTGGTAATGAATGAGCAATACATACATAAGATGACATACACGACTAAGGCTACCCCAGATGTCTATGATCAGTCAACTGGTCAATGGATTGTTGGTCAGCCTGGTCTTGATGTAGTGATTGAGTGTAGAGCTCAGCCTAATAGGTCCGGTAAAAAGAAACCCAACAAGGATGGAATTTTAACTGAGTATTCATATGACTTAGGTTTTCCGATTAGTACACAAGATCTCCCTGAAAAGAATGCCCTCGTGAAGATCACCGGCGTAAGGGATGAGTTGCTATTTAATGGAGAGCTTCAGGGTTATCAAATTGGTTTACGTAGCATATTAGGCTGGATATGAAGTTTAATCTGGAAAATAGTTTTACAAAGGGTGATTTCGACAAGTTAGTAAAGGAAGAGATGGCCCGTATAATTAAGGTTACTCAGAATGAGCTTATACAAGTCGGATTGCAGTTTGTGAGGGATGCAAGGTCTAAGATTCCAGATGATAACTATCGGGAGGCAATAAACTCATTAGCGTATGCTAAAGGAGAAACCAGAGCGCAACTTGGTTCGGATTCACCTGGCTTTAATGATGATACTGGAAATCTAAGAAGTTCAATAGGTTTTATTCTAATGTACGACGGAGAGCTTGTCTATCAAGATTTCCAGTTGTCATCCAAAGGCACAGATAAGAGTGCTGGATTAGCCTTAGGAACAGCTTATGCACAAAAGTTAGGTGAAGATTATAAAACGGGTTGGGCAATAATTACAGTAGCAGGAATGGAGTATGCAAGTTGGGTTGAGGCCCTTGGATATGATGTAATCACTGGTAGCACATTGGGTGCTCAGAAGATATTATCAATTGCATTTCAAAACGTGGAAACAGCATTTGCTGCATAATATGGGAACAACAACAGCATTGTCCGCACAGGAATCAATCTTTAACCGACTTATAGCGGCTGATGTCATAAATACTTCTTCCCTAACAGGAGGCATATTTAAAAACAGAAGGCCAAAGGATAGTTTGAAGGAAGACATAGTTGTCAGGGTCTTTATTATGAACGCAGAGCAGGTACAGGAAGGTGTGATCAATGTCAACATCCATGTGCCTAATCTTAACCTTACAAATGATTCAACTCAACCTGATGAAGATCGATTGATTAGGATTACGGATATAGTTGTTTCTGCGCTTAAGGATTACCGGGGATATGATTATTGGTTCACTATTAAAGTACCAGGTATGCCTTATCCGGATGATAACAACTGGTTTAGCAATATTCAAGTTGAGTTTACAACATTACTAAAATAAAATTAAGCCTGGTAACAGGGATTATTTAAACAATAAAATTAAAATTATGCCACAAGGAGTTAATGGGGTAGAGAGCATTGAGTTAGCACCGATTGGTGTTAACGGAGCAATGCCAACGACGGGATGGATTAAGATTGTGGATATTGAGGATGACTCTGTATCATTTGCAGTGCCACCGTTAGAAAAAATTAAAATAAGAGTAGAAGATAAGGGTGGGGTCCGTTATGTTTTGCCCGGGGAAACAGATGGTGCAAAATTCTCCTTTAAATCTATAGATATTGATGGCCCTAAAGCTGCCTTGTTACTTGGTGGAACGTGGGATGCAACCGCTAAAGAATTTGATTATCCTGCAAATCCAGGTATTATACAGCTTGCTGTGAGATTTACTTCCCTTCCATTTGAAGGTCAGAAATTCCAGTTGAGTATTCCGGTTGCCGCGGGTAATGCAGGTATTGCCAATAACTTCACTAAAAAAGGATTTGTGGCATTAAGCTATGAAGGTGAAGCGACCACACCAGCTAACGCTGCGGGTGAAGCAATGAGTCCATGGGGATTCAAATTCATCCCAGCAACCTAAAATTGATTTTTAATATTAAAAAGCCTGGTTAATTCCAGGCTTTTTTGTAGAACTATATTTTAAAATGAATAAACAAGAAAAAGACGGTATTCTGTCTCATATCCTGGATATCCCTACTCCATTGAAGACGGTTAAGATGGCCCCAAGGAATGTGTTTGAGCGCGTATTAATCTTTCTTAGGATAATGAACCCTAAATATGAAATGCTTTATTTGAGAGGGCTTAAAATGTCCACCAATTACACGCTTACAGCATTTGCAAATGGATTAAGTACTGAAAGCAATAAGGATGGGAATGTGGAACAAACTTTTGAAATTGTCCACGAAAACACCTACCAGATGGCAGCATATTTGGCCACTGCCATTCAAAACAAAAAAACACCAGCTCCAAAATATTTGATAAACACGATCGCTGACGAGTTCACGAATACAGAACTTAAAGCCGCTATAGAAGAAGTCTACCGGAGGTTAGACGTACAATCTTTTTTCGGCTGTATGGAATTAGCGGGAAAGCTAAGTCTAATGTAACATACCCAGGCCATGATTCACCATGGGGTGTTATGGGGCCTATGATGAAGTACTGGCATTATGATGATATGGATAAAGTCATGGATAAGCGATATATAGATGTGATGATGCTCAATGCAACTATTAATCCAGGCGACAGTAAAGAGACTGGAATTAAAGGTACTTCCGGGGCTGGCATGAGTTTCTTCGATTTCGGTAAGAAGCTCTCTGGTATGAATTAATATTACTTTTTATTACCATTAGGTAAATTTAATCTATTTGATTTACAGGCTTTTGTAAATTACTTTATATTACCATTTGGTAATATAAAGTAATAGTGCGATGTTTGAAACGCAGAAAGGGAATGTGAGGTTGATTAATTAAAGCTGGTAAGGCTTTACTTTTTTATTAAGTGCCAGAAGGGCAGGAGTAGTGGGTAAGATTGATAGCGGGGGCGGGTGCCTCCGCTTATTTTGTTAACAAGAATTTTTATATCATATGAATAGAGTACAGACTGCGCTTAGAAACTTAGCAGTAAACGGGGTAATATCATTACCAGAAGCATTAAAGATTGCTCAGCGATTTGATGAAGATGAAGAAGAAAGTCTGAACCTGATCACCAGGTGCAAGACTCAGGTAGGAATGGATCTGGGTGGAGATATCAGAGCTCATGAAGCCAAACTGAAAGGCACCTTCTTCAATGAAAAGAACTACCACTTTGAAAGATTACCAGAAGGGCAATAATTAATTAATCACCACACATTTTAAAGCAAGCAAAATGGACTATGTAAAATTAGCGGAAACCGTACAGCAAATGCGGGCCGCACAAAATGAGTACTTCCGGACAAGATCCGGTATTGCTCTCAATAACTCTAAAAAGTTAGAAAAAGAAGTTGATGATATGGTTAAAGCGTTTGTAAGACCCCAGTCAATCATTCAGGCTGATATGTTCGGCAAAGGCATACCCGTAACAGATCCAAATCTTAAGCACGAAATCAAATTTTGCTTACTTCAAGAGTTGGATATAAATGAACATGGTAAGTTCATTTACACGAGCACAAGTGGTGTTCATTCGATGAGTATGCCAGATTTTCTTTCTGATTTCCGTGAGTGGCTAAATACCCAAGGTATTACTAAGGATTACCAGATATCGTAGCGCTCAAAAAAAAGAAAATAAGATTTCAGTTTTTATAAGTCCACCCTGCTTAGAAATAAGCGGGGATAGGAAGGTAGAATGAAAATCAAGTTAATATGGGCATTAGCCCTTGTAATCGCTCTAGGAGCGAGTTGCAAAAAAGAAGAGCAGCCACAGCCAGAAAAGAAGTCTTACAGGGAATTAAAGGAAAACAAAGCTACAGCAGGAATCAGATGGGATTTACCCGGAACCGGAGAGCCTCCGGTTACTTTCGACCCGGGCAATCCATTAGACGAAAGTAATTGGGGCTATCCTAACAACCCCACTACATTTCCTCACAACTCAGGAGTATGCAATTGCGGACAATACGCAAGCTGTCATCCTGGAGGATATAGCGTGATATGGTATGAGGGTGTAGATCATAACGGGCATGTACTACTATTCGATGTGAAGCCTGGCCAGGTCAAATTTCCAGAAGGAGCAACTTTTTTCCCTTAACAAAATTATCAAAGTAATGTTAACATACCCTGCCCTAACAAGGCGGGGTTTTTAGGTGCCGGGCTTTTCAACTGGTAAAGGTCATGAATAGATTAGAAGAGAGTGAGCACCTTAACGGTGAGGATAACCTGCCGCTAACTAGCGCTGGGGCAAAAGTATTAATTATCATCGCTGTTATGATGTTCATGACATGCCTTACTATCTACGTTGCCGGTGAGCTGGATAAGGCAGATAAGGCCAGATCCGTTGAATCCTTTCCGGATCATTCAGAGATAAGAAATTCCATTGAACTATGAAAAAAAAACATTTAATCTGTTTTTCTGGTGGACATGCGTCCGCTATAGTTAGTATTTATTGTGTTGAAATGTTTGGTAAGGATAATGTAATTCTTTTGAATCACGATATAAATCCGAAGTACGAAGCTGAAGATATTAAAAGATTCAAAAAGGAGGTAGCTGATTATTTAGGATTGCCAATTACTTACGCTAATATTAACTATGTTTCAGATCCAAATTTGATTCCTAGTCAATTTGAAGTATGTATAAAAGCCAATGCTATTACGGATTTTAGGACTAGCCAAGCGTTATGTACAAATAGATTAAAAACAGCACCTTTTTTACAGTATTTAGAGTATAATTTCCCTACATACGATACTTTATTTGAAACTCAAAAAGATTGTATTTTATATTATGGCTTTGATGATACTGAGAAAGACAGGATACAGAGGAGAAGCAGTATTATGGGGGGGGTAGGTTACAAAACAGCTTTTCCAATTGCTTTTGAAAACCTAAGAATTACAGATACAAATCAAATTGGAATTGCTCCACCTATAACCTATAGGACTTTTATTCATGCTAATTGTATTGGTTGTCTTAAGGCGGGGTTGCTTCATTGGTATGTAACTTATGTTCTGCGTCCTGACGTGTATAATGAGGGTATTGATATGGAAAACCAAGTGGATTTTACTATCCATAGGATCACAAGGAATAAGGTCGCCCAATCTATATCGCTTTCAGAGCTTGCGCCAATATTTAAGCAAATGAAAGCTGATGGTGTTTAGGCAACTGAACATCAATCCGCTATAAAATTCGGTCTTCTACTTAGAAAGTATCAAATAGAACAGTGTAACATAAATAAACCGTGTGAATGCACAGATTAAATAATAATTATGAAAACAATATTTGAGATTATTCGTCCATTTAATAACCAGAGACCAAAATCATTTGGTGAAAAAATGGAAGAAATGAGCTATCCCGTAAGCGCAGTATTGGATATAGCAGAAGAATACGCTGACCAGTTTATTCCTAAGTGGATACCCTGCAAGTTTGGTGATCCACTGACTAAAGGCAGGTATATGCTTTACGTGTTCAATCAGGATACTGGCATCGGCGATGAGATTAACATAAATATCACTAAAGAGGTTGACGAGGTGAATTATTTCTTTGCTACTCACTATTACAAGATTGTCGAACCGGGAGCACCTAAACCATAACCAATGAGTATTCTTGAGAACGTGTTTACCCATAAAATGTTAATTCCATTGGCTCATAAATTGGTTTTGAGAAATGGCAGTTGCGGAGTTGCATTTAAAGAGCTTAATTCTATAAATTCAGAATACCCTGATGTTATCGGTTTTGGATCATGGGGACACTCTGTCCTGGTTGAGGTAAAAGTAAGTCGTTCAGATTTTCTTTGTGATAAGAAAAAGGAATTTCGAAAAGATCCCTCAAAAGGTATGGGTAAATATCGGATGTACATGTGTCCTGATGGATTGATAAAGATTGAAGATTTACCTGAAGGATGGGGATTAATATGGGTTGGAAAGACTGTTAGATGTGTCCACAATCCATATAATGGTTATTGTATCAAAACAGCACCATCTATTCATGAAAAGGAGTTACGACATCAGGGGTTCAAACAGAACATGATAGCTGAACATGCCCTTATGTATTCAGCTCTGCGTAGGCTTCATATCAAAGGCCATATTGAATCCATTTACGATAAGCAATATAATTATAACCATAAAGATTAAGTCCATGAAAGACAACAAACAGCAATTCAGAAGATAAATAATACTTCAAAAATAATTAAAAATAAAATAGATAAAAGTTTGTTATTTACAAACTTTTATCTATTTTTGTTATGTCGAAACGACGCAGTTCTTTAACATCTTAAAACCCGGTTGGCTCCGGAATATAAATGCCAAAGCAACATGAATATAATCGAAAGATTAAAACAAATTGCCGAAGAAAACCCGAATGGGTTCACGGTAACCACCACAAACTTGCAACCAGTTACAAGAGGTTGGGTAGTTGCAAACAAAGATACTCAGAACTGCTTTGGTGTGGATGGGTTAAAAAAAGCCTTAGAGGTGGCATTAAAAACCTCACAAACGATAGGGGGTTGGAAAGAAGAAAAACTGTTTTATTGGGATGCTGTAATGATCTTTTATAATGAAGATGAGGCAACCAAAGCAGGTGTAGAAAACAAACAAATTGCGATCTACAACATTGAAACCAACTACTTAAAATTCCTTTAACAAATAGGGAGGGTAAAACCTCCCTTTAAAAAAATTATATCATGGGTGTAATTAAAAACGTACATAAACTGGAACTTCATTACAGTCCGGAAGAAATCGCAAAATTAGAGGCTGGTGCAGCAATGCATTTAAAGTATTCGAATATCACTTTTAAAATTGTATCAATAGTGCCAGGTATTACAATCAGAGTGGTACAGGAAAAGTCTTTATCTGGAAACTATGCAGATAGGAAAACGTTAATTGAGAGAACTAAGGAGCTTTTTAGTACTGTTACAGGTAATCTTCACATTGTTGTTCACGCAGTGCCTTTTGAGGAGCCTATTGTCGATATAGCTGACCCGGCATGGGTGGCTGCGGAAATGCTAAGGACAGGTGTTAAGATCAAGGACTTGGTAAAAGAAACTGGTATTGATAAAACTAACCTTTCTGCGTGGATTAACGGTACAAGGCCAATGAGTCAACCGGTTAAGGCTATGTTTTATTATTATTTTACTAGGTAGTTCAAGTTAATAAAACGTAAATTATCAGCATGAAAGGCAGATCAGTTTTTACCAGTAAAGAAGCGACAGAGATTAAGAAATATTTAAATGAGCTGAGGAGTGTTGGCAGGGATACCCAGAAAGACATAAGAGCTCATTTGAGATCATTTTATAAATTCTACATCACTGATTTCACCAGCTCAACATCAGGATTTACGGTTGAGGATTTTGATTTCTATGTAGAGCGTAATCAAATTACAGTTAAAGATTAAAATAAACTATTGCCAGAGTACCTAGTAAGTATCCTTTCAGCAATGATAGGCTTTTTTATTTTCACCCAAAATGACATTCAATTTTTCTAAATCAGAATTTCTTTTAAAGTTTCCTTCCTGTGAAATGATTGCTTAAAATTGAAAATGGTTCTATTAAAACATTATATTTAGTAACAATTTAATAAATATATGGAAGTTATTTTGGACGAAAGCTGCTTGCCAGCTAATCAGCAACACATACAATTTCAAATAGTTATTGAGGAATTGAAAGGTATATGGCGTAAGGGCTATTATAACGCTATTGAGCAGGCGGTCTATGAACAACCTGATAACGATGGCCTGTCAAATATTTACTGCATGTCAGCGGATGTGGTGAGGTGGCTACCTATGGACGAGTTACCATCTGGTCCATGGCTTCATTTATCGAACGACGCAACATAAATTAAAAATTATGTTTTTAATCAAGGCATATAACTTTATCAAGAATTATTAACCGAAAAAGGGATTTAAGTTTACCTCAAATCCCTTTTTCGGTTATGGTCTATCCGATGAATTATCTCTTCCTCTATCTATTTATTTTTGGTTCGATAAGTTTAGTGGTAGTATCCGGTTTAAGATAAAAATCAATTTTAATAGTATCTCCATTAAATACTTTGATATTTTCGGATTTCAGAATATAGTATCCCATAAGCATACTAGTGAAAGTATGTCTTCCGGATTTTATGTTGAACTCAAATTTACCCGCGTTATTTACTTTGTTGATGATCTTATTATCAATTTTGATTATACCACCATTCAATGGGTCATTTGTCTTATATTCCTTTATAACACCATAAAAAAAAGGGTCTCCATTAGAATTGGATTTTGTTATACTTATATCATAATTACCTTGTGTCTTTTTTATTAATCCCTGCTTTGTTACGCATCCTGTAAAAGCAGTGTACACTAGAGTAGTTAAAATTATTGATCGAATTAAATTTCTATTAATCATAGTTTTTGTATTTAGCATCCACCAGAAGTATTTCCTTTCGGTTTACTTTGATTCCCATCAACGTCTATTCCACTTTGTTCTATTTTAATTACATTCAGAATTCTTTTCTGTACGTCTGGAGTTAAATTTTTGAATGCAGAAGTTTCTTGTAAACCGCCCCAAGATAGGTCATAATAAAACTGATCGGGCAAATTATATCCTTGATTTTTTCCGTAAGATATAAGGTTACCTGCTACACTACCAATAAAGTTTCTTACCATTTCGTTATGCTGCAGGTCGTTGAGATCAGGGCGTGTCGATTTATTGTACGCTTCAAAATATTGGGAATATGTTTGTTGTGCGGAAATATTATCAACACCAAAATAAGCGACTAAGTAAGCATGCACTGATTCATGAAGAATTGTTTTAGCAATAGCCAAGTCACTGCCGCCTTTAAAATTATCGGAATTGAATGTTGTCGTCGCACTCGCAGTAGTTCTGTTATACGAAGCGTTTGTGACGCCATTATTTACTGATGTGTTTCCATCTTGCATTATCCAATTATATCCTGGTGTATTTCCAGAAAAGACTTTAACTAAATTAGGTAAACAAGCTCTATCTATATTCTTTAAATTTTCCAAAACCTTTTTGAAACAGTCCTTTAGCTTCGTATCGTCAATTTTGTTTACAAAATTTGCGGATGGATCCGAATCTTCCCCGCCTGCTGATCCACCTGATGGAGGTACGGGTTCGACAGGATAATAGTCAACAGGCCCATAACCATTATCATTTGAAGGCCCCTGAGGATCTCCGATTTCTGGTGTGGCTGGGCCTTGCCCTTCAATTTCAACTTCTTCAAGGTCATGGATGCCGTTTACGGCAACAGTTTTGACTCCCGTGGATATTTTTGTTTTATTATTAGCTAACAACAAAAATAAATTACCATTACTACCGAGTTTATTTTTTTGCTCGTATAAGATAACGCTGTTAGTTATTGACTTTGCCAATTGGAATTTGCCTGATGTTGCATCATACTGCCCTGCTTTTAGTAACCTACCATTTAAGGCATAAAACTCTAATAATATTGAATTGTCATTCGACACAGTATATTTTTTGATTACCTCATGTGGCAATCCATTGGTTACGATCACATTTAATTCAGAGAATGAATTAGCTGTTTGTTCAAGAGGAATAGCGAGAACGGTTTTATTTTCACTATTTATGCTAGTCTTGATATTCGACCAGTCTGGCGCCATGCCAATGGATTTTAAGTTGCTCAATAGCGGACTTCCCGCCAGTGATTGTTTTTCAAGTGAAGACTTAGCAATATCTACAAGAGATTGTGTTGAATTTTGGTCTTTGGTGACTTCCGGTACATTGTCTTTTTTACATGAATGTAAAAAGAGCATTATAGGAACAACTAAAAATAGATGTTTTAATAAAAATTGTTTTCTCATACTTAATTTAGATTTAATCAAGTATCGTAATTAAACTGAGCTTAGTTTTTTCTTTTACGCCAAATGAGGTTTTGTCGTGGTGAAAATCAGGCAAATACGGAAACCCGTATTCTTTCTTTCACTTATCGTGGTTTTTGATCATCCTTATGAATCAAATTGCTCATAATGATCAATCATACGGCCAATAGTCTGGACTAACACCTGGTCTATATTGTCATCTGTTCTCCATGCGAGCTGAGCATTATCATCTATGTAGGGAATTAAACATCCGTGTGCCTTACCGTCAATGAATAAATGGTAAACAAGATCCTTTCCGTTTAAATGAGCAGGAACAACATCAATGTGGATGTTTTCGGCTAATGTTAAAACGAAAGGTTCCATAATAATCAAACGTTAAATTTTGGCTTTTTGTTTTTTGGTCGAGGTGACATCTCATAGTATTCATCGATTCTCTTCTCCAGGTTGATAGCTTCCTCAGTTTGATTTTTCACATTCTCCAAGATCAAGTATCGAAATTTACGAGGATCTAAAATAGTGAATATGCCCTTTTCTTCTTCACCTCTTTTCCAACTGATGACTTCATCTGACTCTAAAAATTCCCGAGGCGTATAAAGTTTTCCTGTTCGTTCTGAGTATATCCAGCATCCTGAGTGATATGCGTCCTTTGAATAAACCAATTTAGCGTTATAATCACGCTCCTTAGTCCTATCTTCCATCCAAGCCGGCTTATCCATGGTCATCTTTATTTAAAACGGTAAACACCTTTTCAATTTTATCACCCTTATGTTTGAATACAATTCTGAATGTAGTGCCTCCATAATTAATCTCTCTTAAAAAATCCTTGAGTACCGGTTTTATAAATTCAATAAACTGTAAAGCGTATTTTTCCAAATCGGGAGTTACGTTAACCAGTATATACTTTTCACTGAGTTCGTCCAAGTGGAAAGTAATAGCTTGTTCTGTGACCTCTATAAATTTTAGCTTATGATAAACGTTATTATTTATCCTTTCATTGAGTCTTACTTTCATAATAAGCTTATGGCGTAGAAGATCCAATGTATATCTATAATCAAGTGCTGGCATATAGTTGAAATAATAGTCTTCAAAGCTAAACACAAATCAGTTTAAAAAACTAATATAATTAGTAATTAAACTAAAAAAGTTAGCTTAATATCGTTTTAATAAAGCACTTTTCTTTATTATAAGGCAATTACTTGACAATGTATGACATTGTCAAATCTGTTGTTGTTACGCTGTATTACCGCTTGGTAATTTAGCTCCATGCCTGAATTAAATTTTAAGATAAGTGGTGACGATAGTGATCTAAAAAAGACTTTAGCTAATGCCGGTAAAGCGGCAGCTCAAACTGGAGCACAAGCATCTAAAGAGATCAGTAAAGGTGTAGATGGAGAGGCTAAATCAAGACAGAAGGCTGTAAAGGTTACTGAAGATCAATCCAAATCGTCAAAGAGCGTGATTGATGCAGTCAATGAGGAGACTAAGGCGCACGATCGTGCTACTGAAGCTATAAAAAGAAAAAAGAGTGCTTTTGATTCGGTTACCGGTTTACAAATCAAGCCTGTTCAAATGATTACCTCTCCGCAGGATCAGCAGATCAATGCGGAGAGCAGGCCCATAACCGGATTGCCAGTAGGTGCTGCTGCGGAATTTAATAAGGCCGCAAGTGAAGCTACGGCATTTGGAGCCGCAGCAACTCAGGCTACAAATGCCGCCGCTGATGGAACAAACAAAACTACTGAGGCCATTAAAAATGCTATCATAGCTCAAAAAGATTTAGAAGCAGATATTCAAAATAGTAAACAAATTAGAGGTGGATCAACTGATCCTGCTGTAATTGCTGAATATACCAAAAGGATTCAAGACGCTCAGGCTGAAATCGTCAAACTTGGAAATATTGGTAAACGAGGTTATGATGAGCTTGGAAATAGAATTAAGTCTACCATCGGTCAGCAGGAGATTTTAACAACTCGTTTAAAATACTTTCAAGACCAACTTAACTATGCTAAGGCTCCTGAATCTTTTGTCACTTTAAATAGAAAAATTGAAGAAATAACTATAGCACTAGAAAAACTTTCTAATGCAGGTAAGAAGGGGTTCGATGAGCTCGGAAATAAGATTAAGCAGGCAGAAGCACCTGCCAATAGTTTCCTGAATACATTGAAATCCATTGGTGCTGCTATTCTTGCAGCCTTCAGTGCTCAGGTTATTATTTCGTGGGCAAAAGAAGCCAGAGAACTCGCAGCAAGAGGCGAAGGTATTCGTGAGGCATTTGCTAAACTTGATAACGGAAAAACATTACAGATTCTCAGAACTGCAACTAGGGGAGCGACATCTGACATTGACCTGATGGCTGCGGCCTTGCGTGCTAAAAACTTTCAGATTGCCCCGGAGCTTCTCGCAAAAGGTTTAGAGCTGGCGGGTAAAGTCTCCCGGCAAACTGGACAAGACGTGACTTACTTAACAGATAGTTTCGTTAACGGATTAGGCCGTAAATCCCTTCTTATCCTGGATAACTTACAGATATCACAAATACAGCTCCGTGCTGAAATCAAAAAGACAGGTGATTTTCAAACAGCAGTTGCCAATGTAGTTAATGAAAAGTTGAAATCTATGGGTGATGTCACTATGACATCGGCTGATAAGATGGCGCAATTTGCTACTCGTATTGCTAATATCAAAGAAATGGTAGGCCAGAAGATCAATCTGGTAATGAACTACGATTCTCTCAGGGAGGCTAATAAGGAGTTTTATGATACAGGTTTATCTGTTAAAAACCTGCAAAGAAATATAGAACCTCTACTTGATAAGTATGATCAGCTTACTGAAAAAGCTGCTAAGAATGGCGGGGTTGCTAAGTTGAGTAAAATTGAGCAGACCTTGTTAAAAGATGCAATTGGCCAGGTGAGTGATGAGATACCTGGAGCTATTACACAGTTTGATAAGTATGGTAACGCTATGGCCATAAGTACTGATAGAGCTCGTGATTTTATTGCCCAACAAATACTGGTTTTACAGGCTTTGAATGAAGATCGTATTAAAAAAACTACTGAAAGAATAGGCGACCTGACTAAAAGCATTTCTCCACTGAAAAGTCAAATGGATGAGCTTGCTAAAACAGGTAAAATCATGATACCTGTTGCATCTATAGGTGGCGGTGGATTAGGAGGTAGTTTTGCTGGTGGTCAAAATGAGATAAGACGTGCTACTGAAAAAGAGAAAAAGGATATAATTACTAAATACCAGGATATCTCTCGTACAATTGCTCAACAGGAGGCATTATTAGCCGCTGACAGTGGTGAGCTATTGAAAAAACGCCAAAAGGAGAATGATAATTTTAAAATTATCAATAAAGTTAGTGACGGTAAGGCTGAAGCTGCGGAGAGAAAAGCTGCAGAGAAACTTCAAAGAGAAAAAGATCGCCAAGAAAGAGCTGATGCGGCTGCTTTAAGTGCACAGGAATCATTACAGCAACGTATGCAGGTTCTAAAGGATAAGTTTGCTCGTAACGGCCTTACTAAAGAACAGGAAGCTCGTTCAGCTATTGTAGATGAATTTAAAAAGCTTGCTTTTGACATTGAGCAGCAGGGTAGAAAATATGATGCTTATGCCAAGAAGTATGGTGCAGCCAGGGCTACTGCTGTATTAGGGCCAAAGCAAAATACTTCATCTATAGAACCGATCCGGACGGCCGCTATTAAAGATCTTACTTTCAGACAAAATACGGCAGCAGCAGAATTAGAGCTTATCAAGGAGAAGGCGTTATTTGAGCAATTTGAAAATTATAAAAAGCAATTTGGAGAAGACGCAGCAAAGAAACGTTATGCTGAGGAGCTTGATATTGTAAATAATTATCTTAAAAAGGTACAAGAAACCTATGCCGGCATTGTCCTAAAATTTTCAGTAGCTCAGGCAACCGGGCAAACACTCACTGGTGGAGAAAAGGAAAAGTATGATGCTGCTGTTAAATTCCTGAATGATATACAGGTTAAACAAGACCAGCAATATGTTGAAGCTAAATCTGCCGCTATGTCTCATGAGCAGAATATTTTAGTTATACGTGAAAAGTATGCTACTATAGCAAAATCATTAGGTACAGGAATTACTGATGCTCAAAAAATTGAATTATCAAATCGTAGGGATGAAGAAATTAAATCCGCAACCACTACTGCCTTCCAAAAAACCGAGATATATAAAAGACTGGCGGAGGAAACCATAACTTATACCCGAAGCTCATTAAAAGCTGAGATAAAAGCAGCAAGCAATATTTTAAAAGGCGCAGATATTCCTGCTGATGTTGCTACTAATGTTCAGAAACATATTGATGAGCTGAATGCGAAATTGGATCTTGGCATCAGTGCAAGTAATAAAAATACACTTAACGATCGTAAACAATTATTATTAGACTCATTGAGCAATCCTCTTATTGAAGGAACTGAAGAGGCTAAAAAGTATAAAAAAGAATTATTAGTAATACAAGAGCTAATAGATAAAGGTAGTTCTGGGAGGTCTGGTGAAACTAAAGGTTTATTTAGCGGAGATACGTCAGATGTTGCCGGTGATATATCTTCAGCAGCTGGTCAAATGGCTGCTGCATTTGGTGATTTAGCCTCTTCTCTTGAGGGGCTAAATGATGATCTCGCTTACACTATTGGTTCAATTGGAGAATTATTGAATGTTGCTTCGAATGCATCCGGATCAGTTGCTTCCTTTGCCACAGGTGATATTATTGGCGGTGTTACTAAAGCTATCAGTGCTGCTGCTGGATTATTCAGTATGGGTAAAAAAGTGCGTGAGATGAATGCGGCCGCTCGTAAAGAGGTGGAGGACTTTTATGCCGCAGCAATAAAGGGTGAAAGTGATTACCAGGCCTTGCTTCGTAGAAGGGAACTTGATTCTGTGGCGAGAGGTAAAAACTCTTATCGCGCGATTGTTGATCAGCTGGAAGCTATAAAAAAGCAATCTCCCCAAATACAGGCCGCTTATGATAAGATATTTAATGCTCTTCAAGGAGGATCTTCTAAAGAGGGGATGGGCTATGAGCATGGTACCTGGCTCCGTAAAGCGAAAACATGGGATATCATGGCCTCGCTTACCGGATCTGACTATGACGCATTAGCAAGGAAGGATGCCGAAGGTAAGCTTGTTGGTTCTGAAAAGACAAATTTTGATAACTTAAAATCTCTCCGTGAAGAGCTTGAAGCTGCTGGTATATCGGCTGATGAACTTAAGAAACAGTTAGGTGAGTTGCTTACAGGAACATCCACCTCTGGGCTTGCTGATGGTCTTAAGTCATTATTTGAAAACGGTAAGAGGTCTGCTAAAGACTTTGGAGATTCTTTTGAGGAGATCATGCGAAATGCTTTGCTGAATACTTTTAAAGCAAAATATCTTGATGATGCCTTGCAGCCATTCTACGAAGAATTGGCAAGCATGATGGAGGCGGGAACTCCGAGCGAAGCTCAGATTGCGGCTTTGAAAGAAAAGTATATTAAGTTGGGTCTTGATGCAGATGCATATTTAAATAACATTGAAAAGATTACTGGTGTTGATGCTAAGCCAGGTGTTAAAAATGGTATTTCCGGTGCTATCGTTGGCGAAGCTATTACAGAGGGAACGGCTAACAAGATGCTTGGAATTTCACAGGCTCAATATGATGTTCAAAAAGGCACTTCATTAACAGCGAAAGATATTCTGGCAATAAATACTGCTCAACTTAATTCCCTCATCAGAATTGAGGCGTATACCGGCCGTACGGCTGATAATACTGATGGTCTGTCTGCTAAGCTTGATCAGATCATCATCAACACTAAAGTAGTGAACGGTGATTCTATCGATCAGTTAATGAGAAATGGAGGGGTAAAGGTATAATGTATAAGCTTAAAAATATACCTCTGTCAGATTTCGGTTTTGAACCAGGTCAACAACCGGGCAGTAATATCGGATTGTCTGGTTTTCTTAATATGCCTGGCAGGTTTGGTGATACTTTCTTTGACTGGGCAGGTGAGGTAGGAATTGAACCTTACGTAAGTGCTGAAGATATTTCTCTTGGTGGTTTTTCAGGGCGTGATTTGAATTTAACGGGCTACATCAAAGGCACGGATAGAGTTGACTGTGAATTCAAACGTGAAGGCTTAGTATCATTGATCGATACCTTCACTGGTCTTGTACCGTTGGAATGTAAATGGGGCACTTTCAATGTATATGTGAATGGTTCGGTAACAGCTGAGTTTATCCACGATACGTTTTTAAAGATCACCATTCCTTTCAGAGAACCTATTGTAGATATGTCAGGAGTTATTCCAACTGGCAATGATGCTGGATTTGGTATTGATGGAGTGAGTTTTAAGAGCCTTGGAGCTGATCAACTGGAATTATCAGGAGATAGAAGAAACAGGCCGGCCCCTAAATCAATGGATGCAATTGCTTACGGCAAGGAAGCATATCAAATCACAAATACCGTAGCTCCTGAACTTATTCTTAAACTTTTCATTAAGCAGTCGACTTACGCAGAGTTCCGTTCTAAAATCATGAGCCTGCAGGCTTTGTTAGCTGCACCAGGGTTACGAACACTATCCGCACGCAATGATAAATTGAGATCATTCTTTGTGAAAGACGGGTTTACGGTTGACTCATTGTATTCAAATCAAGGTTTATTTTCTGGGATAGTCGAATGCAAGTTGATCGAGGATGGCATTATAGATCCTTTTACGGATTTAGTTAATAATCTGGGTGAATTAATAACAGACAATAATGGTAACACAATAAGAGTAAGAATATGAGTTTTATATTTCCAGATAACGCAACAAAAATTTCTGAACCAATTGGTACTGAAAAAGCTTTTGTAGCAAGAGCAACTGACGGGAAGTTATTTTATATATTAGTTTCCGACCTACGAAAAGGGTTAGTTATCCCTGAACAATTAACCGCATATGCGACATCTCAGTCTTTATCCTATTACGCAACGACTGCATCGTTGTCAGCTTACCAGGAAAAGTTAAGTAGCGGATTAAATATTAAAACATTTGGTGGACAGTCCATTTTAGGATCTGGTGATTTACCAATTACAGGCGGAGGATCTTCAGAGACAAAGGAAACCATATTATCCAAGCTTGGTGCTACAGCCGTTACTGGATCAAATTCAGGTGATCAGGATTTAAGTAACCTGGTAACAAGGGTTGCAAATAAGTCTCTAATATTAGATTCAGAAATTACCCGCCTTGCTGGTGTAACAAATCAGGATATATCAGGAAAAGCAGATACGTCAACAGTAAATGCAGCATTGTTATATAAGGCAGATTTAGGGCCAGATCTAAAATTGCTCCCGGAACAATTACCTTCATATGTTGATGATGTTATTGAGGTTCAATCCATGGCGTATATGCCTACTATAGGAGAGAAAGGTAAAATTTATGTAACCATAGATAATAACTGGCAATATCGCTGGTCAGGTTCTGTATATGTTAGACTTGTGGCTAGCCCAGGAACAACTGATGAAGTTCCTGAAGGAAATACCAATAAGTATTTCACAAACACAAGGGTACTTTTAAATGTTCTTACTGATTTTGCTGCTAATGCTGGGCACTCCGCCATAAACGCCACTGATCGGATACTTACAGCATTTCAGAAGCTTGCTGGCAGTATAGCAGATATTTATACGCAACTCGGGACTAAAGCACCCATAAATAATCCAACATTTACAGGAACAGTTTCCGGTGTAACAAAAACTCATGTTGGATTACCAGATGCCGATAACACTTCCGATCCAAATAAGCCTATAAGTATAGCCGGTCAGGCTGCATTAAACTTAAAAGCGAACATAGCTCCGGCTACAACAACATCAACTGTGTTGACATTTTCTGTGGATGCAATTTGTGGAAGTATTTCAACCCCTGTTACAGGAAACATAACAAGATCTGCAACAGGAGCAATTATAGGGGTAGTAGTTTTAGTCATCCACAACTCAGGTACAGCGCCAACACTTGATGCGAATTTCAAAAAGTTAACAGGCTCTGGTAACTATGTTACTGGTGTTATTAATTACATCTATTGTCACTACCTGAGTTCAACCACAATTACTTACTGTATAAATCAAGCAAGCTAATGATTAGAAAAATGATGTTTGCAGCTTTAAAAAATAACATTACTGCTCCCACTGGACGAATTATAAAAGTGAGTGTTGAGGATGATTCGCATTCAACAATTGCAGCTTGGAATAAGTGGGTTCCACTTGCTACGCATGGCGTTTTTAAGGATACAACAGGTGCAGCGACTACGATTAAATTAATTGAAGTTAATTCAGTATCAGCCATTGTTTCATACGGCTACATATCGCACCCGGTGAATGATCCGGATTTTCCTGACGCGGTTTTAGATGCCAATCTATACATAGAACTATCTACAACAAAAAATATGCAGTTCCAGGGCCTGAATCCCAGCAAACAATACACCTTCATTTTTGCTACTTATCCAAATACATATGATATTTCTTATGGTCAACAGAGCCATATTCTAGGGGGTGTCCAAAAAATTGTTGCTAACGACACGGATGCAATTTATAAATGTTACTTCGAGTCTGTTAGCCCTGATGCTTCAGGTAATATTACCTATTCCATAGCTGGATTAGGTAACAGTAATTACGCTTTTTTGAGCGCATTTATCATCAAAGAACTTTAACAAATGATCAATAAATTAGATATATTCAGAACTGGTGCAATTATCGCATCAATTGATATTGATACCAGTACAGTTTTTAATGAAAAGTTACAAGGCACCAGGTTAATATCATGCCCTGTATCAACTGTTGAGAATATTGACATACAGGAAGAGGATTATATAATTTTCGAGGACGAGGAGTTTTCAGTAAACCTTATGTCAGATCGAGAAAAGGATGGTGCTATTTTATCCCAAAAGATCAGCGTTAACTTTGAAGCTGCATTTTACAAGTTGCTCGATGTGTATGTCAAAAGCTCGTTAGGAGCTAAAAAGTTTCCCCTTTATGGTACAGCTCTTGAGCACTGCCAGATGATCATCAATTCTGCAAATCAAGCTGGTTCAGGATGGTTTATAATTGAAGTTGACAATACAGAGCCTGTTACTATAGAATATGACTTCACCTATGTAAGAACCGCTCTTGATATAATATCTGAGGCAACCGGATTAGAGTGGGACGTAAAAGGTAAGGGCCTTAAAATGGTTGAGTCTATTGGCCGTGATACTGGATTGGTATTCGAATTAGGCAGAGGCAAAGGACTTCATCAAATTAAAAGATCTCCTGATGCAAGCAAAAATGTAATTACCCGTGCTTATGGCCAAGGTGGTACACGTAATATTACCTCAAAATACAGGGGCGGTCTTTATAATAACTTAATATTTGAAGGTGAATTTGTACAAACTCCTGGCGTGACAGTTGGTACTCAAAGAGTAAAGGAAGGCCGTTATATTAATGAAAATATATTTCCACAATTTAAGGGTACAATTACTGCTACAACTGTTTTAAGGGACTCAGCAAATAAAATTATATCTACCACCATAACAGATACTTCAATTGATTTTAATATCAATAATTTTCTACAGGAAGGTGTTAAGGCTAAGGTGTCATTTCTTACAGGCATACTTACGGGTAATGAGTTTGAAATCGATTCATACGTTCATGCTACCAGGACAATCACCCTGATCAATAGCACTGATACTAATGGATATATCCGTCCCAATGATTTGAATCTTCCGGAGATCGGAAATAAGTTCACGTTACTGGATATGAATATGCCTGCTGAATATGTGACACGTTCAGAAAATGACCTAAGAACTGAAACGCTAAAGTTCCTTAATGAAAATGAATTTCAGAGATTATTATACGGAGCTAAACCAGATCCGAAAGTATTACGTGATAGTAATACAAAGTTAAGAGCTGGCGATCGTGCTACTGTTAAGGATACTGATTGGGCGGTAGATGAAGTATTAAGGTTCACTGAGATTACTTTCCCTTTAGTAAATAGGTATGATATAACTGCGATCATAGGTAACGAGATCCGTTACGATAAAACAGTCAAATTAATTGCTGATGTTATCCAGGCAAATAAACAAGTTCAGGAGATTGATCGAAAAAGTGAGGTTCTTGCAAAGCGTGGGGTTCAAAATCTGCGGGCATTTGAACTCAGCATATTCAATCCAGATGGCAAGCTTGATGCTGATAGGTATGATGTAGGTGTATTAACTACATTACTTGCTATTATAGGAACTAAATCGCAGAACTTCAGACTTAATAAAGTATACATAACTGATAACTATGGTGGAAATGCGAACTCAGTGTCAATATCTCTTGGGGAGCTGGTCCATTTTGAATATGCTAATCCAGGTAATCAAAATATCTGGCAACTACAGCCAGTGGCTCAATCTGGGTTGATCCCAGATAAGCTGTATTATGTCTATTGTAAATGTTCAAAAACCAATCAGTCTGGAACTTTTGTAATTACCATCGATCAAATTAAACCAGAAGATGTTGCTGGTTTCTGGATGTTTTTAGCTGGTGTAATTTATCCTGTTCTGGATGGATACCGTAATTCTGACTTTACCAATGGTATTGCGGATATCACTGCTGCCCGTATTAAAATTGGTAAGATAATTTCACGTGATGGACTTACAGGTTTTGACCTGGATAACAGCACAATATTTGGCAAGATAAATTTTAGAAGTAGTGCTGGTACATTAAAGGATGTCAAGGATGTTGACACTGTAGCCACAAATGCTTTAACAAATGCAGCGACAGCTCAAAATGCTGCAAGTAATGCGCAAATAAGCGCCACAACCGCAAACAATTTACTGGCTAATATTGCTGATGACAATCTCCTTATGCCTGGTGAGAAGCAAGACATATTGAAAGAATGGCAAATTATCCAGAGTGAAAAACCGATAGTGAATGCGAGTGCTACCACTTATTCAATCGCGACTACTTCTTACGATACGGCATATAATACGCTCAATACTTATATTACTCCATTATTGGCGTCGATGACAACGAATAGTGTTATTGTAGGAGCAACCTTTAGAACAACCTTTAAATCATATTACGATAGTAAAGTTGCATTATTAAAGCTGATAAGTGATAAGGCTAAGCAGATAGCAGATGCCGCACAATCTTCGGCAAATACTGCCATTAGTAACGCAGCAGCGGCTCAAACTGCTGCAAATAATGCTCAGACTTCGGCCACAACTGCCAACAACTTGCTTACTGATATAGCAAACGATAATCTGTTAACACCCTCTGAAAAGCAGGACGTGCTTAAAGAATGGCAAATAATCCAAGGGGAAAAGCCGGTTGTAAATGCGAGTGCCGGTACTTATACGATATCTACCGTGGCTTATGATACCGCTTATAGCAACCTGAACACTTACATTACTCCTTTGCTAGTAAGCATGACTGTAAATACAGTTATAGTTGGCTCAACTTTCAGGGCTACATTTAAAACCTACTATGATGCTAAGATAGCATTATTGAAGCTTATCAATGATGTGGCAAAGAGCCTGGTTGATAATATTCAGGTTGGAGGAACAAACCTATTGTCAGACGGTAATTTTGAAGCTTTACCTGTTTTTGAAACTACCTTTAACTGTACACCTAAATTGACAGATGAATATGGGGGGATTAAGGCAAAATTAGGAACCTATTTTTTGTTTACAACCAACTTAGGAAATAGTGCTGTACTTTATTTTCAGATGCCAAAAATAAATGTATCATCAAATACTCAGTATACAGTTTCTTTCTATTCTATTCTGCCTTATGCGGGAAATACATTAAATATTACGTTAGCATATAGTAACAGCACATATAGTACTATTCCTGTCACTAATTTAAATATAGATGGTTTATGGGGCAAGAGATCAGGAGTAACATTTACAACACCAGCGGGAGTAACTACCGTAGCAGTAAGATTCGATGCCACTACACCAGCCTGGTTTCTTTTGGATGGTGTGAAAATGGAGTTAGGGAATAAAGCTGGTGACTGGTCCCCTTCTTTTAATGATGTTCAAAAAGGTATAGATAAAACCGTTGCTGATGTTAAAATTGGTGCTGTTAACTTATTAAAAAACTACTCCAACCTAATATTTAGCGGAAGTGACTATTCCGGGGGGAGTAGTATCGTAAAAACATCAAGTGGGTCTTACTTGATTACAACCTTAACTAACTTGAATTTTAATAATTACAGGTTTATTGGGGCTGATTTATCAATACCTATAATTGGAGGTAAGCAATACACGTTATCATTAAGGTATAAATTAGTAAATGGAAATTTAGCTGATTTCGGTGCTAAGTTATCAGTGTTTCAAAGCAACCAAACACTTGTTCAGTCTGGGTATTTGCCTGCTACAGCAACAACTAGCTGGGGCGTGATCTCTTTAACATTTACAACAATAGATTCTGGAAATATTGCACTAATCATTGGTGGATCTGGATATGTCGGAAATACTGTAGAGTATTCTACTATACAGATTGAAGAAGGCAACAAGGCAACAACGATAAAACCTTCTCCTGAAGATGTAGCACGTGATGCTACAGAAAAAGCAAATCAAGCATTAGCCCAGGCTAATGTATTTGCTGATTCCGTAGCCACAACAAAGGCAAATGCTGCTCAAGCTAATGCTTTGTCCGGTGCCAGTACGGATGCTCAAACTAAAGCGAATAATGCTTACAATACTGCTGTATCAGCATCAAATACTTATGCAAATACAGTATCAAATTCCGCAGCCTCGGCTGCTCAGATAGCAGCAGCTGCTGATGCAAGTAATAAAGCTACCGCAGCCTACAATAACGCTGTGACATCAGCAAATACCGCCTACAATAATCTGACAGGGCAATTAAAAACAATGGCTTATAGATCAATTGCTTTGGCCGCAGCACAGGGGGTAACGACTATAGATAACGGCAGTGTAGTTACATTTTCAGTTGATGCTGCTCACGTAAGAGCCAATGTGATTAATGTCGGTTACATTACGGGGCTGGATCTAAACTTTACAAAAGGTACAATTGGAGGTATTTTGATTCAGAATAACGCTATTACTTCATCAAATGGCTTGTTTTCTGTAACCAGTGCCGGATTATTGACTGCTGTTAATGCTAACATAACTGGCACCATAAACGCCACAACTGGAAGTATTGGGGGATTTACTATTGGTAGTAACAAATTATCTTCAGGTGAGTTTGTAATGGATTCTATTAATAATCAATTATTCCACTATAGAGCGGGACAAAATGGAGGTGTCTTTTTTTCAAGAATTGGTAGTGCTGGTTCTTCTATTCCAGGGTTAGATACGTCCTCTGGAACAGCTGAATTTAGAAATACAATATTTACAACCCCTGCAAATGAAAATGTTGCGATTACAGTTGAATGCTCCGGTACAAACAATAATGTAGCAATCGATATAATAAAAGGGAATATAAGGGTTGGTAGCGAAATGGGTCTAAATGGTTATATCAGATTGTCACAGTATGACAGTACAAATTATTGGGGCATTAAAGTATCAAGCGGTATTTTAGTCGGAGGAGGAAGATTTAATTCTAGTCAAAACCCACCGATAAACCAGTAATATTTAAAAGCAAACAGATAAACAAATATATGAAAACAATAATATTAGACTTCAAAGAAGTCATCTATAAGGATTTAGAAGGGACTGAATTAGCTCTTCCTGATCAATGGGTTAAAGGGTTTGGGAACACGATTTACATAGGTGGCGACATTCCTCTATCTGAATTGGGAAGTAAAATTTATCACTCCTATAAATCTGAAAAAATAACAGAGTTATCCATAGAAGAGCTTAATCTATTAATTAATGCGATTGAGGTAACAAAATTATTAGGTACCCCAGCACACAATGCACTGAAAAATTACTTAACAACCAAATTAGAAAATTTAAATAAATAACAATATGGCTACTACAACAGAAAAAAGGGTCAATGTATCTACCCGAACCCAAAAAAATGATTCAATGGACTTCAAAGGCTGGAAATTAAGTTTCCAATACTCTTTCGAAAGTGAAAAACAGGTGAATGATGTGCAAGTCAATGGTGTACAGTCGAATATTGATTCGGTATCTGGAGAAACGCAATGCTATTTTTCGTATTCAAAAAATGGAACGAATATCAATATATCATTCAGTAACACAGAATGTGATAATGCGCTTGTCGCAGCAGTTAAAACAGAGGTTGACATCATAACGGCATCTTTGTAATTAAAAAGCCACTTTAACATGTGGCTTTTTAATTACACTTCATTTTTTGAACGCATGTTGTAAATATACTTCTTTAAGACTATTATACTAAATGCTTGACAATGTATGACATTGTCAACGCTTTGCTCTGGTGTGAGCAATACATGGCGGTAGTTTTGTATGAAACACTAAAAGTGAGGGAGATATGAAGGAGATAAGGGAGACATCAAATAAGGGGATACAGTTTTTAATTCACGAAGAGGGGCTTGTAAGAAGGCCATACTTGGATCAGGTGGGGATACCTACTATAGGAGTGGGAATGACCTATTACCCAGATTCGGGTAATAGGGTGACAATGAAAGATCCGGAACTAACTGTCAGCAGAGCTATCCAGTTATTCCGTTTAATGCTTAAGTCTTATGAGCAGGCAGTTTGGGCTCCAACCCGTGACGACATCAATCATAATCAGTTTGATGCGTTGACATCATTAACTTACAACATTGGCACTACTGGCTTTAAAACATCAAACTTGTTAAAGGTGGTCAACGAGGATAAAGAAGATCCTAAAATTCAACAAGCATTCGAAGCTTGGAAAAACGCAGGTGGTAAGCCTATCCTCCTTGCCAGGAGAAAACGTGAAGCTGCTTTATATTTCACACCGTATAATGAGCAGCAAGCAACTGATGAACAGTTGTACGTCAACCAGGTTAAATACATTCAGTCAAAACTCGGTCTTCCGGATGATGGAATATTCGGCAAGAATACCAAAGCTGCAGTAATCGCATTTCAGAAAAAAAAACGGACTTATTCCTGATGGAATTGCCGGACCGCAAACGCTTTCTGAATTAAACAAAATATAAGGGGAACAAATGCAAGATCCACTAAAAGAAAAACTAGGACTCTTCAAGCAGTTGGTGGCCATGATTAAAAATGATCTCCAATCCGTATTAATTGCTGCATTAGGTATTTCACTTGTCTACGTTCTCTATACAAAGGATAATGATAAAGATAAGATGTACGGAATGGTGATTGAAGAAGTGCGTAAGCAAGTTCCCAGGGTAGTAACTAAGGAAGTTACCAGTCAGGTTGCTCCCATCAGAGAAGCAAGCGACAGCACGAAGGCTAAAGCAGACTCTGCTATAACTAATGTTAACGGAGCTGTATCCATTATTAAAGATTACATAATCCAGAAATCGAAATGAAAAAATTATTATTAATACCAGTATTTCTCCTTTTTTTCTCTGCTGTTCCTGCAAACAGGGTAGGCAGAGGGAAGCCGGTACCTCCCATCAACAGGATGGATATTTTGAATCAGAAACTTGATAGCATAAACATTTTATTGAAGTCAACATGAAAAGATTAATTTTAATGCTGGCCCTGATCGTTTCTTTCAGTGGCTGCGGAATATTTAAAAAGGTTCACAAAGAAAACAGCCTGGCGAAAGTTGAATCCAAACAGGAGATACAAAAGGATAGTGTTGGGTTGATAATTGACAAGTCAGTCACGACAATTAAAGAATCTATTGATACCTCTATTACTATTCCAGCTAAAACAGTTGTTCAGAATACTGAATTAAATATGGATAGTTTGATCAATGGTATGACCGCCATTAAGAACGAACTAGTGGACGTTACCTTGTTACTTAATCCTGTCACCGGTATGCTTTCAGTCGCAGCCGTAATTAAGGCCCAGGTTATACCTGTTAAGATGGAAAGGCAAATTACACATCATAATGATATTATTCAAAGTTCTCGTAAAACTGAAGCGGTATTAAATACTAATAAATCTTCGGACGAAAAATCAGTTTTAGATAAAGCGCCTAAAAACACACTTTGGTATGTCATGATTATTTTAGCAGTAATTGCTGTATTTGCTGGTGCGGTCATATGGTTAATTAAACGATCCAGAGATCTGCCAAAATCTTAGTTTTTAAGATTAAATTTACACCATATTGCGCCTATAATTATAAATATATTTTAAATATTTGATAATGAGTTCTTTATTGATTGGTATTCGATTCTCGTCGGGACCACAAAGCCTTTAGATTTTTTCTAAAGGCTTTTTTTACATTCAATATTACTCTCCTTTTAGTTATTTTATGAGTTAAAAGCCAAGGATTGATGCTGATTTTAGCAACTAGTCCCGGATAATGGTTATCTGCTTTTACTTCCAAAAAATAAACCTGTCAAGTAAGATTTAATCTGTCAAGAAGAATAGAATAGGTGTGAGAGCTAGATTATGAATTTTATGCTAATTGCTTTTTTTGATATCTTAAGTAATTAATAAGTATATTTATGTAGTTTATAACCCTAAAACATAAATTTATGAGAAAAATCTTAACCGGTGCATTGTTTGTATCAATGTTTCTAAGCTTCCCTACATCGTCTTCTTTTGCTAAAACAGTTAATCCTGTTCATAGTAATAAACAGGCAAATTCTTATCTGGGTTATATTGTCCAGGGTATTTATACTATTTCCATATTTGGAGATCTTGCCACTAATATAGTCTCAAGCGCAAATGTTTATGAAACCGCTACTGGGAATGATATTGCCGTTGATTACGTACAAAATGGTGGTGTTTTCAATAATAACGGGGTTATTAATGTAAATATTAAGATTCATACAGTAAGTGGAAGGCTTATTCGTGTAGCAGGTAACCTGACGTTATAAATTTATTACAGCTCTTTAGGCTACAACAAAAAAGCCAATCCTGATGGATGTGCTCCCAATAGTTCATCTAAACTTATGGGAGCATTTTTATGAGTGGCTTTTCTTGTTAATTACAGCATGATTGCTAACCTTATGCTTAAAGCGTTGCCATGTCAATAACAAATCTGTAACGGACATCACCTTTTAGCATTCTTTCGTAAGATGCAGTAATATCTTTAATATCAATCACCTCAACATCAGAAACAATATCATGTTCTGCACAGAAATCAAGCATTTCCTGAGTTTCAGCTATACCGCCGATACCTGAACCTGCAACACTTTTACGGCCACCTAATAAAGAGAATGGCTGAATCGCATAAGCTTCAGATGGAACACCAACACAAATATGTGTACCATTTGTACGCAATAAGGAGATATACATGTCCATATCATGAACTGCAGATACCGTATCCAGAATAAAGTCAAATGAGCCCTTTACAGCTTCAAGCTGAGCAGGATCTGAAGTCACTACAAAGTGATGTGCTCCTAATGCTTTTGCAGCTTCTTCTTTTGCAGGAGAAGTACTTAATACGGTTACTTCAGCACCGAAAGCCACACCGAACTTCACGCCCATGTGTCCTAATCCGCCTAAACCTAAAACTGCTAATTTGTGGCCTTTACCAACTTTCCAGTGACGTAAAGGTGAGTAAGTCGTAATACCTGCGCAAAGCAACGGAGCAGTTGCTGCAAGAGCCAATTTCTCAGAGATGTGCAATACAAATTCTTCCCGAACTACAATCGTATTAGAATAACCTCCATAAGTTGGTACTCCGGATCTGTCATTGTTATTATAGGTCTGAGTATTTCCTTCAAGACAATATTGCTCCAGTCCATCTTTGCAATTTTCACAAACCTGGCAAGAATCGACCATACAGCCAACACCAGCAAGTTCCCCTGGACTGAATTTTTTTACGTGTTCACCAACTTTTACAATCTTGCCTACGATTTCGTGTCCTGGTACCATTGGGAATATACCAGGAAACCAATCGTTCTTAATCTGGTGAAGGTCGGAATGGCAAACGCCACAATAGGAGATTTCAATTTGAACATCATGCGGCCCTACTTCCCTGTGTTCAAAGTTCCAGGGGGCTAAGTCTGTTTGAGCATCTTGTGCTGCATATCCTTTGGCTTGTATCATGGTTAAGATCTTATGTTATATTATTATTCAAATGTATAACCTGTAGCCCGGATCAGAATTACAAAATTCAAAGCAATAATTGTAATTTTCAAAGAGTTTTGCGTAATGTCATTGGAGTAATGCCAGAATGCTCTTTTGAGCTCCTTTAAAAAGTTAAATATTCCAAAGAGAAAAGCCCTGGAGCATTTTGTTAGTCCGGACTCTTCATCAGTATATGTCAACTCTATTTAATTATTAATCAGGTGAGGAATGAAACAGGATGTGTTTCCGGTAATCAAACTATCATCCTCCCGGATCCCCATACCCGAAGGTTGCTGACCAATAACCCATGACCCGATGATTGGGGTTTTGCTTTCGAACCTGGGGATGTTGAAGGTTTGCTGACAGATGAAACCTTCCTTGCCATAAATACCTCTGGTTTCCTCTACTACCTGTCCATTTTTAAAAATGCTGATATTTGCTCCTTCTCTGGAATAGATTGGCTTCTTTACATAATCGGTCAATCTGTTTTCTTCTTCAAAATAGCATTCCAGGATATAAGGACAATTAGGGTATAGCTTCCATAAAACAGGTAGTATAGCCTTATTAGAAAGGATCATTTTCCAGGCTGGTTCAATCCAGTATACTTCAGGATTTAAGAGTAGCTGATCAAAAAATGGTTCGTTAACCATCCATTCCCAGGGATAAAGCTTGAAAATGTTTTTAATCTCCTGATCTTCTAAATCTACAAACTCACATTCTTCCTGATTCCAGCCGATATCATCAATGAAAACAAGTTTTGTTGGTATACCAGCCTGAATTGCACAATCTCTCATGTACTCTGCTGTGGTTAAATCTTCCAGTGATTGCTTAACGCAGGTAAAATGTAAGGTCCCCTCATGGAGATAAGGCTTTAAATATTTCCAGTAATCAATCAGGCGTTCATGTACAGAGTTGAATTGATCTTTATGAGAGGCAAAATCCTGTAGCCAGAACCATTGTACGATGCCTGCTTCAAATAAAGAGGTCGGTGTATCAGCATTAAACTCAAACAACTTTAAGTCTGTTCCGTCAAAACCGAAGTCAAAACGACCATAGATAGCAGGGACATCATCATTCCAGCTCTTTTCTATAATTGCTATGGCCTGATCAGGGATAGCGAATTTAGCATATAACTTATGGTCGATAACATACTGCACCGCTTCAAGGCACATGCCCCAAAGCTCGGCTGTAGCTGTTTCAATTTTATTAACTTCTGAAAGAGAAAACTCATAATAAGCATTTTCATTCCAATAAGGAACATCTGCTGTATGAAAGCCAAAGCCTAGTTTTTCTACTGAGGTTTGCCAATTATTTCTTGGGGTAATCGTATGTCTTTGCATTACGAGGAAACAGAAAATGAATGTGTGCCCCCAAACCCTCCTCTTATTGCTGCGCCTTTCATGCTGGATCTGCCAATGTTTGAGCGCTTAGAGAGTGAGGAGGAATAATAACCGGAGTGATGATAGGTGCCCCCATAGTACATGCCATATGGTCTGAATGCATAGTACCATAGAAATGGAGAAAGGTGCATACCCTGGGTATGTGTATAATTTGCAGTAGTATCAGACCGCATATACACTTCATTCGAGTCCCAGTCTGGTTTAGGCTTACTGCAGGAAGCCAGCGCTGCGGTAATGAGCACCAGGTTTACGACTTTTGATTTCTTCATATTAATTTACTGTAATAAAGAGCTGGTAGTTTTTTTTGACTTTTAAAGTGGTATCCTGGCCAGAACTATTTTCACCCTGTTCAGTGGAAAGTCCGAGTGAAGGGATCGTATCTAATCGCGTCACTCTTTTGACATCCTTGTTCTTAACCCAGAATATATTTTCTGTCTTCATTACATCTAGTGAATCATTCAGGTGCGAAATGTGAACTTTAGTTTCTACTGATCCGCTTTTATCTACTTCTTTAACTTTATCGTCATTTTCCTCTTTACAGGCCATAAACGATAGCATAAGGATGGCGAGTACTAATTTTTTCATGGATTGAATTTGAGCTATTAATTGCTGAAAGATAAGAAATCTAAAATATCATACAGCATAAAAGGGAGCTTCTTCAATCAGAAAACTCCCTTTTGTTTTTTTTACAAAGCTCTTCGATCTTAATTAAAGGGCTCTGGTTGCAAACTGATGATGATTAACAATCTAGACATCTCCATTCTACGATTCCGTCTCCCGAACCGAAACGCTGCATGGTGTATTTTTCAAGATCTATCAGGAAGCCGATCCCATTTTCATTCGCATTAATGGTACAGCATCCTTCACAATCAGAGTCAGCGCAATTGTCATATACTTTGGCATCAATTTGTTTGCTGCCTTGTCTTATTCTAAATGTTTTTAACTTGTATTTTCCTGCGTCTTTTGAATGAATCGAAATAATGTTGTTCGCTTTTACCCAGCTTAAAGTCTGTTTTCCACTAAGAAATGCGAATTGGCCAGCCCAGGTGCAGCCATTAAACTCTATACATTCCGGACTTCCAGGAAGTGGAAACGATTCATAGTTGGTTAAATTGGCTTTACGCCATACCTCAGCATCAACTTTGGTTGCTGAAACATCTTGTGAGCCAGGGTTTTGAACTTCAACTTCTTTTTTACATGAGGTAAGGATCATTGCGCCTGCTAAAACGAAAAGTGCCGTCTTAGACTTTAACAGGTTAAAAATGGTTAGGTTTTTCATAGGTTTGGTTAGGTTGTTGTGTGTCAGGTATTTGACACTAAAATAAATGTAACAATATTAAATATTAAATAATTATATTTAATATTTATATTATTTAATAATAAATGCAGTTGTTATTTTGCGTATTTGATATATTAGCTGGTGAATTTCTTTATAAATTTATTAATATAACAATATTGAAATATATTATTCTGATTCAATTGAATAGACTTCAGGAGAAGATCTGAATAGAATTGTCCGATTAATTAAGTTTATCGATTTTTAATTGAATTTCTTGTTGTTTAGCTGGCTTTTTAGACATTCTGTGAAAAAGAATTATTCGGTATCACTTTATTGCTGCTGCCTTCGTTTAGTAGATATAATTATATTTGGTTAATCACACCAGTTAAGACTATATGAAAGTAATTCTTGTTTCTCTCCTTCTATTTTTTCTATTCCAACCCCGCAGTTTTTCTCAAGACTGTAATTGCGCAGAAGAATTCCAATATGTTCAACATAAGATTGAAAAGAATTACGCCGGGTTCAGAGATAAAGTAAACCCTAAAACTAAAATAGCGTATCAAAAATATTCTGCCCAGGTTTTGGAAAGAGCTAAAAAGATCAGCTCGCCTGCTTACTGTGTCAATCTGATAAACGAATGGATTGGCTTTTTTAAGGATGGGCATATTGAAGTTGGGCGCAACAGGCTTTCTAAAGAGAAATATGATGCAGATCAGGACAGGTTAATCGCAGGTCTTGAAAAACAGGAGATCAGTGCTCAGGATATAGACAGTTTAAAGAAATCGGGAACAGCAGCGGGTATTTACTGGAGTAAAGACTCTGTTTATAAAGTTGCACTGATCAAAAGTGAAAATGGCTTTCGTGATTATGCAGGTGTAGTGCTCGAATCTAAAAATAAAGCATGGAAACCAGGTTTTGTAATGATGGAATTGAAAGCTCAGCAGGCCAGCTTAAAAGGAATCATCTATGATAGATATTATACACCGGAATCTGTCTCATTGAAGCTGGGTCAAAATGCATTTGGCGATTGGAAGAGAGAAGGTACAGCAAGCGTGAAAACAGAAAAAATACTAACAAACGACATTTCTTGTAAATCACTTTCAGCTCAGACATTTTATATCCAGATTGGTACCTTTAATCAGAGAAATGCTAAAAGTATTGACTCTGTAATTCAGGCAAATCAGGTAATTCTGGAAAAAACACCTAATCTGATTCTTGATTTGAGGAATAATGGCGGTGGTGCCGATTTTTCCTACAGACCTTTGCTCCCTTATTTGTATACTAATAAAGTTAAGACTGTCGGACCAGATATCCTGGCCTCAGAAGATAACGAGGAAGGATGGAGAGGACTGTTAAAAATGAATGATATTCCCGAAGACCAGAAAGTATTTATCCGTGAAAAGATAAAAGATATGCAGCTTCACCGAGACCAGTTCATTAGCCTGGGGGCAGATAATGATTTAGTGTTAGATAGCATTAAAGTCTTTCCTAAAAAGATTGTGGTCTTGATTAATAAGGGCTGCGGATCAACTACTGAGCAATTTCTTTTGACTGCAAAACAGAGTAAAAAGATCATTGTGATGGGAGAAAATTCTGCCGGAGTATTGGATTATGCTAATGTCAGGGATATTTCTTTTAGCTGTATGCCTTATGCGCTGCATTATGCGACAAGCCGCAGCAGAAGAGTTGATATGGGGCTTGGTATAGATAACGTCGGGATTAAGCCAGACTATTTATTAACGCCTGCTCAAAATTGGGTAACAGCAGCACAAGAGCTTTTGGAGAAAAAATAAAGCATCAAAGGCCTGCAAATCTTATTAAATGGTAAATCCTTTACCAAAAACATCATGGACATCGTGGATCACCACAAAGGCATCAGGATCTGTTTCATGTACCATGGTTTTTAATTCGATGAGTTCAGGTTTGCTGATTACTACATAAATAACTTCTTTGCGGTCTTTGGTGTATGCGCCATGACCATGTAAAACGGTTGCTCCTCTGACCAGTCCCATGGTTATTTTTTCAGCAATCATCACTGATTGTGCAGAGATAATAGTTACTGCCTTTTTAGTATTAAATCCTTCAACGATAAAATCTACGACTCTGGCACCAATATAAACTGCAACCAGGGTATACATTGTTTTTTCGGGGCCGATAATAAAAGTAGAGAGGCCAATTACGACAATGTCAACGATGAGCATTGCTGTACCCAGTTTCCATCCCCAGAGCTTTTGAAATAGCCTTGCAATAATAGCTGAGCCTCCTGTGGTACCTCCCGAGAGAAAGACCAGGCCTATACCCCCACCAACAAATAAACCCGCAAATATTGCTGCAAGTAGTGGATCTGAGGTTAAAGGAGGATGTGTGTTTTCTGTAAGGAATAGAAATAGTGAAGAGAAAAATATACCAAACAGCGTGTAAATAATTGTGCGTTTGTCGAGTAACTTATAGCCTATTGCCATTAGTATAGCATTCAGAATCAGGTTCAAAATACCAGGGGACCAATGAAAATAGTAGAAAGCAACAATGGTCAGTCCGATAACCCCTCCTTCAGACAATTTATTAGGAATAGCAAAGTAGTTGATACCCGAAGCGAAAATAAGGGTTCCTAAAATTATCAGTGCGATATTCTTTGCATGTTCTTTTGTTGCCGGCATTGCCATGTTGTTGTTTTAGATAAGGAGAGTAATAGGATCGGGAGATCTTTAAATAGGATTTCAGCGATGTTTATTCTGCAAATATCTAAAACAATTCTGGCTTTTACACTACTAATTCCATCCTCCGCCTAGTGAGCGGTAAAGATCTACCATTGCACTGAGCTGCTGACGTTCTATGTCCATGAGGTTCAATTCACTCTGTAATACGTTACTTTGCGCAGTAATTATCTCCAGATAATTTGCCATCCCATTTTTGAAAAGCATATCTGCATTTTTAATGGCCTGCTTTAAAGTTTGTACTCTTGATTCCTCTAGTTCGCGTTGTTTTTTTAGCTTTTCAAGCTTAACCATGGCGTCAGTAACTTCTGTTACTGCATTAAGTACAGCCCTCTTAAATTCTATAACAGCTTTGTCTTTCTCTACTTTGGCGAGCTCAAATTGTGTTTTTAATTGACGGCGCTGAAAAATTGGCTGTGTTAATCCTCCTGCTACTGTACCGAATAACGAACCAGGAATATTAAACCAGTTACTTGCCTTAAAGGCATTGATACCGCCACTTGCTGTGATGTTTAGCGAAGGATACATATTCGCCTGGGTTGCTCCGACTCTTGCATTGGCAGCCATAACACCTAGTTCTGCTGCTTTAACATCTGGTCTGATGGCTAATATATCTGCAGGAATACCTGTTGTCAAATGTTCCGGTACAGTAAAGGCGGTCAGGCTCACTTTTCTTTCAACTTTTGAAGGGAAAGCACCTGCCAGCGTCCTTAACGCATTTTCCTGGATAGCAATTGTCTGTTCTAATCGTGGAACAAGCAATGCTGCAGAAAGGCGCTGTGCTTCGGCCTGCTGAACGGCAAGGCTATTGACTTGTCCTGCTTCTTTTTGTAAACTGATAACCATTAAAGTACTGTCATTCAGGATAACGTTATGATGCGCTATTTCGAGTTGAGCATCCAGCATCAGCAGATTAAAAAAGCCTTGTGCCACATTCGCTACAACCTGGGTTTGAACAGCTCTTGCTGCAGCCCCGGTTTGCAGGTAAGTATCCAGTGCGGCTTCTTTTTGCCTTCCGATTTTCCCCCAGATGTCAGCCTCCCAAGACAAGCCCAAACTCACATTGTAGTCTTCTATATGTTTTGATCCGGCAAACATCGCTGCACTTTTTCCGTTTATGCTATTATCTGAAGATCTGTTAGTAGCTGCATTAACTTGCAGAGTAAGATCAGGGAAAAAGCTTGCGTTTGTCTGTTTTAAGCTTATTCTGGCACTTTCTATATTCTTAATGGCAAAAGCAAGGTCAAAATTACGCAGTACTGCACTGTCTATTAATTGCTTTAAGGCAGGCTCTGTGAAGAAATCCTTATAGGCAATATTTGCGATACTTGTTCCGGTAGCTGCAGTTGTGGTGTTGAATTGTCCGGGCAGGGCAGTTTGAGGCCTGACATAGTCTTTTCCGGTTTTGCAGGCTGATAACGCCAGTGGTAAAGCTAAAAAGTATATATATTTATTCAGTTTCATGTTCCGATTTCTAAAGGTCAGTTAACTTTCTGTTGCGGTCTGCTGACCACTTATTTTTTCATGTAAATACTGAAATGCGACGTAGAGTACCGGGATAATAAATATACCCAGTATTACACCCAGAACCATTCCACCCGCTGCACCTGTTCCAATGGAACGGTTGCCTAATGCCGATGGTCCAACAGCACGCATCAAAGGGATCAATCCAACGATAAATGCAAGAGAGGTCATAATGATTGGGCGCAGTCTGAGTTTAGATGCTTCAAGAGCTGAATCTAATAAGGTCATTCCTGCCTTCCGCCTTTGTACGGCATATTCAATAATCAGGATCGCATTTTTAGCCAGTAAGCCGATTAGCATGACCATGGCCACCTGGACATAAATGTTATTTTCAAGCCCAGCCATATTAACGGCTAACAATACCCCCAGAATACCTACCGGAACAGAAAGAATAACTGCTAGTGGTAAAATATAACTTTCATATTGTGCAGCCAGCAGGAAATAAACAAAAAGTAAACATAAACCGAATACGGTCGCTGCCTGTCCACCAGAGGTTTTTTCTTCCAGGGACATTCCAGTCCATTCATAACTATAACCTTCAGGAAGATATTTAGCTGCAACTTCTTCTGTCGCATTAATGGCATCGCCTGTACTGAATCCGGCTTTGGTCGTTGCATTAATACTAATCGCATTGAAAAGATTATAACGGGATACCGTTTCAGGGCCATAAACCCTTTTTAATTTAATTAAGGTGTTGACAGGAACCATCTTGCCACCATTGTTTTTAACAAATATTCCGTTCATCGATTCAGGTGTCGCTCTTGAAGCTACGTTTGCCTGCACAACTACTCTGTAATATTTGCCAAACCGGTTAAAGTCTGAAGTTTGTATACTTCCGTAATAAGCTTGCATAACTCCCATCAGTTCCTTTATGCTAACACCAAGTTGCTTGGCTTTTATAGCATCAACTTCCATTTCCAGCTGCGGATAATCTGTCCTGAAAGTAGTAAATGCCGCCTCTATTTCTTTACGCTTCATCAATTCCTGGGTAAACCCCCTGGCAATTTCACTGAATTTGTCAAGTTTGGCTCCTGTACGGTCTTGTAAAACAAATTCCAATCCGCTGACATTCCCGAACCCAGGAACAGTTGGCATGGTGAATACGAATATGCTGCCTTCCAGAATGGTAGAGAGTTTTTGATTCATCACACCGATGATCTCATTAATGTTTTTAACCTCTCCTCTTTTATCGAGATCTTTTAATTTAATGAAACCGACACCAAATGATGGACTGTTAGCTGAACTTAACATATCAAAACCAGAAATACTCGTAATGCTTTCAGCGGCGGGTATGGTTTTAATTATGCTATCGGCTTTCTTCAATGCCTTACCGGTCCGGTCTAAAGAAGACCCTGCTGGCATCGCTAAAGAAAATACAATGAAACTACCATCCTCATCAGGAATAAAGCCTTTAGGTGTAGTACGCAGCATCCAGAAGGTTAAAAGCATCAATAAGGCGAATGCACCAAAACTTGCCCATTTAAAACGGATCAATACTTTGACACTTTTGATATACCGATCTGTCATTGCTGAAAATCCGGTATTAAATGCGGTAAAGAACCGGTCGCTGAACTTTGTCTTTTGAGCAGGGGCGGTATGGTTGTTTTTAAGAAATAATGCACATAATGCAGGACTTAGCGTCAACGCATTCACTGCTGAAATCACAATAGCAATAGCCAGGGTAAAGGCAAACTGTCTGTAGAATACTCCTGTCGGGCCTTCCATGAAACCTACTGGTAAAAATACAGCTGCCATAACCAGTGTAATGGAGATTACTGCCCCGGTTATATCGTGCATAGCCGATAAAGTAGCTGGTTTTGCGGCAAGATGCTCATGTTCCATTTTTGAATGGACTGCCTCCACTACAACGATGGCATCATCTACTACAATTCCAATGGCAAGTACCAGGGCAAACAATGTTAACAAGTTAATCGAGAATCCGAATAATTGCATAAAAAAGAATGTTCCAATAATTGCTACCGGCACAGCAATAGCGGGAATCAAGGTCGATCTGAAGTCCTGAAGGAAAATAAATACCACGATAAAAACCAATATAAATGCTTCTATCAAAGTATGTATTACCTGGGAAATCGATTGATCAAGTTGAACTTTTGTGCTCAAAGGAGTTTCATATTTTAAGCCTTTGGGGAAAGTTTTTGAGAGTTTCAACATCGCTTCATTGATGTCTTCCTGTACTTTGTTTGCATTGGATCCTGCGGTTTGGTAAATTGCCATACCTGCACCGAACTTGCCGTTCACCCAAGTGTCACCGCTGTAGGTATAAGAGCCAAATTCAACTTTCGCCACGTCTTTTACACGCAGTACTGATCCATCTGCATTTGCACGGATAATCATCTCTTCAAAGCCTAAAGGCTGATTAGATTTACCTTTATATTTAAGTACATATTCAAATGCTTCTTTACTGCCTTCACCGAATTTTCCCGGAGCTGCTTCTACATTCTGATCCTGAATAGCTACCATTACTTCTTGCGGAGTTAAACCATAAGAGGCCATTTGTTCTGGGTTTAACCAGATACGCATCGCATAATCTTTGTTTCCGAATACAGTAACGTTACCAACTCCTGTAACCCTTTTAAGCACAGGGATCACATTGATCTTCGCATAATTCTCCACAAATGCAGCGTCATACTTTTTGCTTTCGTCATAAATAGACATGAACATAATCATGCTGTTCTGCTGCTTTTGCGTGGTTACACCAATTTGGACTACTTCTGTTGGTAGCTGACTAATGGCTTGTGATACCCTGTTTTGGACGTTCACTGCTGCCTGATCGGGATCCGTACCAAGTTTAAAATAAACCTGGAGACTTAGTGAGCCGTCATTGCTTGAGGTTGACTTAATATAAGTCATATTCTCTACCCCATTAATTGCGTCTTCTAAAGAAGGGGCAACGGTACGTGCCACGGTTTCTGCATTTGCACCAGGGTATACCGCTGTTACGAATACACTGGGTGGTGCAATCTCAGGAAATTGAGTGACCGGGAGTTTTGTCATACTTAAGAACCCAAGTATTAACAGTAAAATGGAGATAACCGTAGCCAATACGGGTCTTTCTATGAATTTCTTAAACATGATTCATTGTATAATGATGCCGGACAATTGAACTGTCCCGGCTAATGTTAATATTATTGTTTTGCAGCTTTTGAAGGAACCTTTGAAGAACCTGGATTGATAACCATACCTTCATGCAGGCGGTCTAGTCCAACGGATACGATCTTGTCACCAGGCTTTAAACCATCTTTGATAATGTAGTCTGCACCACTTTTACCCGCAATGTCAATCATTACTCTGCTGAGCTTGTTGCTGTCCGCTAGTTTGTAGACAAAGACTTTATTCTGAAGTTCCAGCGTTGAAGCCTGAGGGACTAATAGAGAACTTTGGTGAAGCTGATCAATTCTGATCTTTCCGGTATTTCCTGCACGTAACAAGCCATCTGCATTCGGAAATGTTGCCCTCAGCATAATAGACCCTGTATTCTTATCGAATTGTCCATCAACCATACTGATACGTCCCTGATGTGTATAAATAGTATTATCTGCAAGGAGTAAAGAAACCGGCGGGATCTGCTTTATTTTTTCGGTCAGTGTTTTACCTGGAAACTGTGATTTGAAATTGATAAAGTCGCTTTCGCCAATAGAGAAGTAAGCATAGATTTCATGTACATCTGAAAGCGTCGTTAAAGGCTGCTGATCATTCCGGCCAACTAAACTGCCTAACCTGCGTGGAATTCTGCCGATGAAGCCACTTACTGGGGCTTTAATTTTTGTGAACCCCAGATTGATCTTTGCTGACCCTACTGCTGCTTTTGCCTGTTCCAGATTTGCTTTTGCTACATTATGGGCTGCCTGCACTGTTTTAAGCTGTATAGCAGAGACTACGTTACTTTTAACCAGGGGGATAACCTTATCTATTTCCAGCTGTGTATTGCTTAATGCTGCTTCTGCGGCATGCATAACGGCAACGGCATTATTGAATTGCTGCTGGTAAGGCTGATCGTTAATTTTAAATAATAATTCGCCTGCCTGCACAAATGCACCTTCATCAACGTAAACCTTGTCAAGATAGCCCTCTACCTGAGGCCTGATTTCAACATTTACCTTTCCTTCAAGGGTACCTGTATAATCTTTAGTAGTCGTTGCTGTAGAATTTGTCAGTGTGATAACGGGTATTGTTGGTGGAGCTTCTTGGGTACCCGTGTTTTCGTTAGCGGAGCGGCAACTGAATAAAGAAGTAAGGAGCAGTGCTGTACAAAATAAAAGGCCTGGTCTTCTTAACAGAAGAGATTTGTTTTCAACTTTCATGAGTGTGATAGGATTTGCATAAATTGCGGGAACCTATATTGCTTAATAAATACAGATTACAACGATGCAATTTTATGGTTTAAGTCACAAAATGAGGGAGAAGAAATAACTGAGAACGCTTTATTGACAGATGAAACAACTTTCAGTACGACTGAATCAGCTATCCAGCCATTTCTTAAACTGACTTGCCTTTTCCTTACTGATATGAATATCGGCCGCTGCTGCAGGAACCAGGATAAGTTTTAATTTGCCATTGAAATAGTTGTGTATACTCTCCAGACTTTTGATGTTGATCAGGTATTGCCGGTTAGCACGAAAAAATATTGCCGGGTCTAGTTGCTCTTCAAGTTCATCCATTGTATAAGATACAGCTTGTTCTTTCGCATCGCGGGTAACGATATTCGTGATCTTGTTCTCAGAGTAAAAATAAGCAATATCTGGAACCATAATGGTCTTGTAGCCATCACGATATGGAATTAGAAAACGGGAACGGTAATTTGGATTTTGTTTTTTTATAATAGCAACAACCTCTTCAATTGTTCCGGAAGATATTTTCTGCGTGTGTTGTTGCTTGAATTTAGAAATGCTGCCTCTTAATTCATCAATGTCTATTGGTTTTAACAGGTAATCAATACTGTTTACCTTAAAAGCACGTAGTGCATATTCATCATAGGCAGTCGTAAAAATAACAGGAACAGTAATCTCAACTTTAGAGAATATTTCAAAACAAATACCGTCTGCAAGGCGCACATCCATTAAAATCAAGTTAGGATGCGGATTTGAACGCAGCCATTGGACACTATCTGCGATCGTATCCAGTGTGGCAACAATCTCAGTATGGCTATCTATTTCAAGTAGTATCTTTTGCAGGCGTATGGCATTCAGTTTTTCATCCTCTATGATTAATACATTCATCTTTGTTATTCAGTTATTTCTAATAAGGGTAGTTTGACTATAAAGGTATTCTCATTTTCTATGATCTGCGGACAGGCATCTGATAACAAACGGTAACGGCTGATAATGTTTTTTAGTCCGACCCGTGTTGATGGTATATGGAAGTTGACCAATTGCAGATTATTTGAAACTTCGAGCCAGCCTTCAGCATTGATACAAATATTTATATGTAATGGACGTGAACGTGAGGCTACATTATGCTTTATGGCATTTTCTATTAATAATTGCAGTGTGATTGGTGGTACGCCTTTAATTTCATAGTTTTCAGGAATATCAATATTGATCTGCAGGTTATCAGATACCCTTATTTTGATCAGGTAGATGTAAGAGTTGATAAATTTAATTTCGTCCTTCAGCGAGATAATATCCCGGCTCAGGTTAATAATCATGTAGCGGTATACTTTGGAGAGATTGTCCAGAAAAAGAAGTGCAGATTCTGGGTTTTCAGCTATCAGGCTTGATAGGGTACTGAAGTTGTTAAACATAAAGTGTGGATCAAGCTGTGCTTTCAATGATTGAAGCTCTGCCTGCATAGCTACCTGATTCAGATCATATGCTTTGAGTTCTAGCGCTGATGTTTCGAGCATTGACATTTTCCATTTGCGGAGGAAGAAATCAGCAGTATAAATAGCGCTGATTAAGGTACTGATGATAATGCTCACCAGGCCAACCTGCCAGCTAGATGTTTTGTCACTTTGCGAAGAAGTATCACAACGCGGGTAGACCAGGTGATCAATATAAAGCAGCAGATTGATAACAGCGCCCGCAATGATAATCTGTAAGAAAAACTGGCAGACAAAACGCAATAACGGAGATTCTATCCATGGAATATGCCGGTCCAGCCATCTGGCTATCAGCAGGCTGGATTCAGTAATCAGAAAACAAACGACCATTACCCCAAGCCACTCGGTAAGCAAAGTATATATGTTCTGTTCAAAATAAACATTCCAGAATGGATCGTAAGGGTTTAACAGATAAATGAAAATGTAAAAACAGAAAAAGACGACAGGTAAAATGAAAAACCTGAAGTGCTGATAAAAAGTACGTTCACTTGTTTCTTTAGTATTCTTGGCCATGGCTTCTCTTATAATGAACAAAACAGGTTTAAGTTATAAATCTAGTGTCAAAGACGTTTATTCAAAGATCTTATTGACTGAACTTTATATTTACCCGGCTGAAACGGTCTTTTGAATCGCTCAATAGTATTGGCCCAGAATGATTTTTAACAGGCAATTCAAAGATAGGAAAAACCATATTCAATAAATCTCGTGTTCGTTGTTTTGCCAGCATACAGCAAGGAAACGGCGATTTGATTTTAAGGATCTAAATATCATGAATGCAATAATCAGGCTTATTTATATGCTAAAATGGTTTTTAAAATCTTATTAAATACTTTAAGTGAAAATGTTTTCTGTTAAATAAAATAAATAAGTAAAAAAGCTAAAAAGGAGTCTTTGTCCGTCAACAGTTCCTGTAAGTATAATTTATTGTACATATTGTGCCCCAAATAACAAATAATTAACCTTACTTATTCTAAATGAAAAGAAAACTTCTCAATTTTATTGTGCTGAGTTTGCTATGCATAAGTTCTGCATTTGCTCAAAATACAACAATAAAAGGTAAAGTAACAGGAAAAGGAGATGGTCTTCCGATTCCGGGAGTATCTGTGAAAGTTAAAGGAAAAACGACAGGTGCCCAAACAGATGGAAATGGTGCTTATGCAATAGGCCCGGTTACTCCATCAGATGTGATTGTGTTTTCAGCAATTGGCTATACTACAACAGAACAAACAGTTGGATCAAAAGCTGTTATCAATGCTTTATTGAGCGAAGATGCGCAGGCGTTAAGTGAAGTGGTAATTAACGTTGCTTACGGAACTTCAAAAAAAGAAGCAATTACTGGTTCAGTAGCACAGATTAGCAAAAAAGAGCTTGAATTAAGACCGTTAACTAATGTTAACAGCGCTTTATCCGGAGCTTCTGCTGGTGTTATGTCTAGTTCAGGAAGTGGACAACCAGGTGCTTCAGGATCTATTCGTATCCGTGGTTTTGGATCGATTAACGCTTCAAATACTCCATTATATGTAGTAGATGGCGCCCCATATGATGGTGATCTTTCGAATCTGAACGTGAATGATATTCAGAATATTTCAATCTTAAAAGATGCTTCTGCATCTGCTTTGTACGGATCACGTGCAGCAAATGGGGTCGTTATTGTAACTACTATTAAAGGTAGAAAAGGTAATGATCAGTTAGGATTAAACATTACTCAAGGTATAAGTTCAAGAGGTATTCCTGAATATGACAGAGTTGATGCAGCTCAGTATTATCCTTTAGCATGGCAGGCTTATAAAAATAACCTGGTATATCCGCAAAGTGGAAAAGGGCTGACTGATGTGGAAGCGAGAGCGAAAGCATCTTCATCAATTAAAGGTGCATTAGGATACAATCCTTTCAATGTTGCTGACAATGCAATTGTGGGTACTGATGGATTGCTAAACCCAAATGCAAAACTTTTATATGACGATTTTGATTGGGCAAAACCATTGATCCGTGTTGGTAAAAGAACTGATGCAAACCTAAACTATAGTGGTGCTTCTGAAAAATCAGATTACTTCATGTCATTGGGTTACCTTGATGATAAAGGATATGTTGAACGTTCAGATTACAACAGGATTACTGGCCGGGTAAGTGTCAATGCAAATCCATTAACCTGGTTTAAAACAGGTTTAAATGTTTCTGGAAACTTGACTAAATCGAACATAGCGAGCGGTATGACTTTGAACTCTCAAGGAACTACTGGTGGAACAAGTTATAATAACGTGTTCTATTTTGCACGTAACATTGGCCCGATTTATCCTGTATATATGCACGATGCTTCAGGTGCTTTTATGACTGATAAGAATGGTGATAAGATCTTTGATCCAGGAGCGCTTCGCCCAGCTGGCGCAAGCAGTGGAAGACATGTTGTACAAGAAACTCTTTTAAATCAGGAATTAACTAAAATAAACTCATTGAGTGCAAGGACTTTTGGAGAGGTTACCTTCTTAAAAGACTTTAAATTCACTCAAAAACTGAATGTAGACGTTTCAGAATACAGTGCAAATTCTTACGATAACAGGTTTATTGGTGATGGCGCACCTAGTGGCAGATCATCTAACAGTGGTTCGACAACAACTTCATTTACTTCAACTCAGATTTTAAATTACAACAAAACTGTTGAGAAGAGTAATTTTGATTTTCTTGCTGGTCATGAAACTTACCAGTATACTTATAACTACAGAACAGGTTCAAGAAATGGACAGGTTTTAGATGGAAATACTGAGCTGATCAACTTTACAACAACCAGTGATCTGAATGCTTATAAAAATGTTTACAACCTGGAATCTTACTTCACACAGTTAAATTATAACTATGATGGTAAGTATTTCATGAACGGGTCTTTTAGGCGTGACGGTTCTTCTAAATTCTCCTCACAATCAAGATGGGGTAACTTCTTCTCAGTTGGAGCTTCGTGGTTAATTACTGCTGAAGACTTTATGAAAAGTACACCTTGGGTAGATTACCTTAAATTGCGTACTTCATACGGTTCTGTTGGTAATGATAGATTACTTGACGCTAATGGAAACGATATTTATTATAACTACAAATCATATTACAACCTGAACTATAACAATAACAAAGAAGGTGGATTAGCTTTAAATACTTTAGCAACACCTGATTTGAAATGGGAAACTAACTATTCTACTGATATTGCATTGGAGTATGGTTTGTTTAAAAACAGGTTACGTGGTACAATTGAAGTATTTGACAGAAGATCAAATAATTTATTATTTAATGTTCCACTTCCAGTTTCTAATGGTGTTCCAACTATTGCAAGAAACATTGGAAGTATGTATAACAAAGGTATCGAGTTTGAAATTGGCGGAGACATCATCAAAAGAAAAAGCTTCCAGTGGACTGCTAATATCAACATGACGGCTGTTAAAAACAGCATTACGAAATTACCAGAAGAAACACCAACAATCATTGATGGCGTTACAAAATTACAAGTTGGTCAATCAAGGTATGATTTCTGGTTAAGAAAATGGGGTGGTGTAGATCCGGCAGATGGTGTTTCACTGTATGTAAGAGATAAAAATATCCCTGTAGGTAATGCTGCACAAAGCAGGACTATTAATGGCGTAGATTATACTACAAATCCTAACAATGCTGAATATGGTTATGCTGGAACTGCTATTCCAAAACTTGCAGGTAGCATTACCAACTCATTTACTTATAAAGATTTCCAATTCTCTTTCCTGGTGAACTACCAGATTGGTGGTAAAGTTTATGATTCCGCTTATGCAGGTTTAATGACTTACAGCAGATATGGTGGGGCGTTACATGTTGATGCTTTAAATGCCTGGAAAAATTCTGGAGATGTTACTGATGTGCCTCGTTTGGATGTTGGTCAGTCAGCTTTCAATAATGCAGCTTCAGATCGTTGGTTAATTAATGCCTCTTACATTGCTTTCAGATCTGCTACGCTTTCTTATAATTTGCCAAAGGCTTTAGTTGCCAAAGCAGACCTTAAAAATGCGAGAGTATATGTTGGTGGAGAGAACTTATTCTTATTGTCCAAACGTAAAGGTTTAGATCCAAGTTATTCTTATAATGGAACTACATCAGCTGGTTATTCACCAACACGTACTATTACTTTGGGACTAAATGTTGCATTTTAATTAAATTATACTGATGAAAACTATAAAATATAAATTCCTTCCTTTTTTATTGATTGCACTGACCTTTGCATCATGTAAAAAGTCTTTTTTGGAAACAAATCCTACTGATAAAGCGGATGATGCTACTGTATTTAAAACTACAGATAACGCAATGGCTGCTTTAAACGGTATTCACCGTATGTTGTACAAACAATTCGACGATAACAACCAGGATCAAGGTGGAGAGTCAGGTATGAAAATCAACCTGGACATGCTTGGGGAAGATGTGGTAATGACCACAGCTGGTAATGGCTGGTACAATAATATGTACAAATGGATTGACCATAGAAATGCTTCCAGCATCAATGATAAATACGCGTATAAATTTTATTATACGATTATTGCAAATGCAAATCAGATCATTGCGAAAGTAAATGGAGCTGAAGGTGAGCAGGCAGCTAAAGATGCAATTATGGCCGAAGCATTAACCTACAGAGCATGGGCACATTTCCTGTTAGTGCAAATTTATTCTAAGCGTTATGATGCAGCTGGAAATAATACACAGCCAGGCGTGCCTATCGTATTGGCTACTGATGTAACTGCAAAACCAAGAGGTACGGTTGAAGGTGTTTATACGCAGATTAACACAGATATCGATGCAGCTATTGTCCTTTTTGCTAAAACATCAGTAAGAGCAAATAAAAGCCACTTTGATTTAAGAGTAGCAAAAGGTATCAAAGCAAGAGTTGCATTAACGCAAGGTTTGTGGACTGTTGCGGCTGCAAATGCTGTGGAAGCAAGAGCTGCAAGCAGCTTAATGACTAATGATGAATATAAAAGCGGCTTTAATAATTCTGCGAATCAAGAGTGGATTTGGGGAAGCAAGCAAGTGGAAGATCAGTCTTCTGATTTCTCTTCTTTCTTTGCTTATATGTCTTCGAATTTTAACTCTTCTAACGTTAGAACAAATCCTAAAGCGATTAACAAATTATTGTATGATAAAATCGCTGCCACTGATGTAAGAAAAACATTATGGGATCCAACAGGTGCAGACAAGACTTTTCTTGTTCCACCAAGCGGAGCAAGAAAACCATATATGAACAGAAAGTTCATGGTAGCAGGAGTGACAAGTATAGGTGATGTGGCGCATATGCGTACTGCTGAAATGTACCTGATCGAAGCAGAAGCGTTAGCCAGAACTGGACAGCATAGTCTTGCACAGGCGGCTCTTTATAAGCTGGCTGTAAACAGAGATCCTAATTATGTATTGTCAACCAATACTGGTGATGCGCTGATCAATGAGATCTTAATTCAGCGTCGTGTTGAATTATGGGGTGAAGGATTCCGTTTTACGGATCTTAAACGTCTGAATTCTGCATTGGACAGAAGTAATTCTAACCATACAAATGAATTGGCAACAACCTTAGGTGAGGCTGCGGGTGATCCAAAATGGCAATGGGTAATTCCACAATCTGAGATCAACGCAAATCCAGCGATTGGGCCAGGTGGACAGAATCCATAGTAAGATTTAAAGAATGATTAAGAGGCTATTCCCCAAAAGAATAGCCTCTTTTTTTGAGAAAAATTTAATAGTGCGTTTTCAGAATTGCAGCAAGTTCCTTCAGCGTTTTGTTTTTTGTGGATACTTTTGCAGGGCTCAATCTTCCCCTATCGTGTTTTTTGAGCTCTTGCTGAGCAGATTTGGCTCGTTCTATATAAAGTTTGTTGTTTTTCTGGAAATAGGATAAGGACGGTTTTTATCGATTATTTCTTCAAATAATCATTTAGCTTCTCAGTAATCATTAATACCTTAGCAACATGTCGTCGCACCATATAGTCAGAGAAAAACAGGAGCCAGCCTTATATATTCACAATCTGGGCAATTTTGATGAGGAATACTTAGGACAAATCCTGGAATGGAGTCCTACTTTAATAGTCAACAGCGCTATTTATGAGAAAGTTATCAGCCTGGGATTAAAAGTAGATGTGATTCTGAATGCTGCCGGAGAACTCGCCCCACAGGAGAACACAAAGTCTATTATGGGCCCAGGCGATGAATATAATACCGTGCTGAACTATTTGATTTCAGAGAAATATGCTGCAGTGAATATTATTGATGAACAGAAAGCACTGTCAGATCTGGCTTTTTACTTGCCTAAGATTAATATTGTTTTATTCAGTGCAACCGAGAAGTCTTATGCGGTCAAAACTGGATTTAGTGTTTGGAAACCCGCAGGAAGTCTGTTTCTGATTGATATAGTTTCTTATTTCGAAGCGACTAACCTGATGCAAAAAGACGAAAGGGAATTTGAGGTTGTGAAAGATGGTTTTGTGGAATTCACTTTTGCTACGGAATATGTATTCTTAACAGAAAAAATATGATTACACTAAGAAAAGCAAAAGAAGAGGATCTGGCAATCATCCAGTATATAGGAACCTCTACCTACGGTCCAACTTATGGTCATATTCTTGAGCAGGTACAGATTGATTATATGCTTGATGAGTTTTACAGTATTACTGCCCTAACGAAACAGCTGATGGAAGGCCATACTTTTTTGATTGCACAGGATGGCGATCAGGACCTGGCTTTTATGTCTTATTCAACTACAACACATCAACAACATATTGTGGCCAAATTGCATAAGCTGTATGTTTTACCTGAGGCGCATGGAAAAGGCCTGGGTAAGCTCTTAATGAATGAAGTAAGAAATAAGGCTATAGAAGCAGGTGCAGATAGCCTGGAATTAAATGTAAACCGTTATAATAATGCAAAAGACTTCTACGAAAAGATAGGTTTTGTGGTTAAAGAAACCGTCGACATTGAAATTGGCAACGGTTTCTTTATGAATGATTATGTGATGGCACTGCCACTAACACCTTTAAAAAGTGTTTAATTAGTTAATTTAGGTATTCTGGTTGGCGTGTCAGTTCCTTTTACAATGGTAATTGCGCTTTTAGCAATTGCTTTAATTGTAGAAAGGATGTTTTCAGTATCCAGCGTGCTGTACTCATCTTTAACTGTATGATAAAGTTTATCAATATCTATCTGATCAGTGCTGATGGTATGTGCTGGTACACCAAGTGCAGCCAGTGTTGCATTATCACTTCTGTAAAATAAATTCTGCTGTAAATAAGGATCAGGATGGAAAGTAAAGGCAGATCCTTCCAGGTTTTTCTGTAAGATCTTTCCAAAATCAGATTTATCATAACCTGTGATAAAAGCCGTGTTCTTACCAAATTTGCTTTCTTTACCGATCATCTCAATGTTAAACATCGCAACCACCTCATCGGGATTCAACTGCTCAGAGAAATATTTTGCCCCATAACCGCCAATTTCTTCTGCTGTAAAAGCAACAAAAATAAGCGTACGCTCATTGTTATTCAGTTTCTTATAGTATTTGGCAAGCGCAATCATAGCTGTGGTACCAGAAGCATCATCATCTGCACCATTTGCAATACTGTCCTGATCTGCCGAAGGAATAATACCCAGGTGATCGTAGTGTCCCGAGAATACGACCAGTTCTCTGGCTTTTGATTTTCCGGGAATAATTCCGGCAACGTTAAACAACGGTAGTTTGTTCGCCTTGTTTTTCAAGGATACTGTAAAGTTTTTTACAGTAGTATCAGAAGATAATACGAGGACTAAAGCAAATTTGTTGACCTCATGTATCATCTTTTCGTCAATAATTGCTGCTTTTGAAAGATAAGCCTTTAACTCATTAAATTCCTTTGTGAATTTCGGGTCTACCAATACCAGTTTCGTTTTTTTATTGCGGACTAAAAGTCTGTACTGCTCTCTGAAGGTTTTTGAAGAGTCAAGTCTTGCCCATCCATCTCCGCCGGTATTATCGAAATTCAATGTTTCACTGGTATTTCCCGAAACTGCAAAGTTAGCAGGGGCAATAGCTTTCCCATCAATTGATACTTCAGCTGAGGCAGGTTTAAGCTCGTACTTGTAAAAAGTTTGTCTATAGCCTGTTGCACCTTTAAGTGGCTGTAAGCCTATTTTTTTAAATTCACCTTCAATAAAAGTAGCTGCTTTATCAATTCCAGGGCTAAACGTTGCTCTTCCCTGCATGTCATCACTACTCAGGGTTTTGATCATATTGTCTACATATTCTTTAGTAATAATTTTATCAATATCCTGGGCTGAAGCCGTTCGGGCGATAAAAAGTAAGATCAATGGGTAATAAAAGTATTTCATCATAATTTAGTTAATAGTTCTTTTTCTCTTGCAATAGTAGTCGCTACCCGGGTCTCATGTACGCCATCGGTCACTTCGATTTCAAAGTCTCTGTCCTTTTCAGAGGTATGGATCTGGCTGGTCTCCAGATTTTCTACAGACCTGTCATACGGGCCTCTTGAACTCATCATTTTTACAAATACCGGCAGGCATTCAAAAAAGATGAAGAGTAAACCGATAAACGTGACTGCTAAGGCAGTTGTCGTATCACGGGTGCCATCTGTATTGAAACTCAACTGGCCCAATGCCCAGTTACGATCTGCAAAACCGGCAAGACTTGTCAGGCTGTCTAATTGTTTACCTGTATAAAGCCTTTCTGACAACAGACCGTCAAACTGCTTTCGTCCATCTACAAACTGCTCCATCCTCCGGACATCCGAATTCAGGGAATCCAGATTTTGCTGCCTTTGTTTGAGTTCTTCTTCTTTCCGCTTTGCATAAGGCCCATAACCCATCACCCCTGAGGTCTCAGTCGTTTTGGTTCCGAACACTTCAAAGTTAAGTTTTTGCCGGTCTGATTTGATACCGTTCTCTAAAGAATCTCTGTGAGCTTTGGATTCATTTAATTTGTTCAGCTCGATTGTGTATTTATTGGTAAAAGCTTTATTTAGCGTGTCAATCTTTGAACGCTGGTTATTCAGGTAACTTACTTTAAGACGCTCTTTAATCTCCTTATCAAAGATTTTGAGCTCTAAGGGGCGTGAAATGACCATACCGATCATAATCGCCAATAATATACGAGGCGTTGCTTGTAGAATTTGCTGAGTTGAAGTAGAGTTCTTGTTGATGCTGGATACAATATAACGGTCCATATTAAAAATGGCAAGTCCCCACAGGACACCGAAAAATATGGCGAAAAGCGCGGCAGCAGTGTCGCCTTTAAAAACAAAGTACATGGCATATCCACCAGACAAAGCAGCGAATAAACCAGTGAAAAAGATAGTTGCGCCGATACCAACATATTTATTATGTTCGGTAGGGTGCTTCTCTAATGTAGGCTGGTGTACACCAGAACAAAACCAAAAGAAACGTGACAGGGCATCCATAATAACAAAGTTAAGAAAGAATACTATTAAACGCCCGGCATTCTTAGTTGTTACAAGCTATAGGTTAAAACCATAAATTTTGACTTGCATTTAGCAGATAAGTTGTTGATAAACTTTATATTTGACCATTATTCGTGGATCATAAACTATCCATTTAAAGCTTTGAAGATGAAAGAAATTAGCGTAGAAGAATTAAAACAAAAAATAGATAACAAGGAAGATTTTCAACTGATTGATGTAAGAGAAACTTTCGAATACGATACTTCAAACCTTAATGGCGAGAATATTCCTTTGGGAGGCATTCTGATTGAAGTAGAGAAAATTGCAACCGATAAGCCCGTAATTATGCAATGCAGAAGTGGTAAACGCAGTGCAGCGGCAGTAATGCAATTGGAGCAATTGCATGGTTTTACAAACCTTTACAACTTAAAAGGCGGTATCCTTGCATGGCAGGCTGCATTTGATCCTAGCATGCCAGTTTATTAAGATGAAGAAGCAAATTGCATTAAATACTTTTTATACCCTGGGTATTGTGATTTCTGTAATCGGCCTTAAATGGGCTTTCCAGAACGCAAATTATCCTGTTGTTGCCTTGTTAATTGCTACAGGTTTATTTTTCATTTACCTGAAGATTAAGATCGTCAAAGAAGTGAGAGCTGGTATCAAGGAAAAACAAAATATCGTGAATAATTCTTCTGCTGTTAAGGAAGAAACAAATTAGCAGAAAGACCTTTCAGCCCTAAACCTGGAAGGTCTTTTAAGATGTACTTGCCCTGGTGCATGGCAGGGGATTCAAATGGATTATTTTTAGTTAGAAAAGGACCATCCAGATCTACCCAATCACATAACGGAGCTAAAGCCAGACCGGCCTGAGTAGCGATAGAAGTTTCACTCATACACCCGATCATTACTTTCATCCCATAAGACCGGGCTTTTAAAATCATCTGGTTGGCTTCATACATTCCGCCACTTTTCATTAATTTAACGTTTATACCATGATAAGCCCCCTTAATGTGGTCAATATCACTTAATCTTTGTACGGCTTCATCAGCAAGGATTGGAATTGGACTACGCCCTGTTAACCAGGCATTTCCTTCGATATTTGTCTTGTTCATTGGTTGTTCAATCAGTACGGCTCCCTGGTCATGTAACCAATAGATCAGGTCTATGGCCATTTTCCGGTCAGTCCATCCCTGATTAGCATCTATATAAAGTGGTAAATTACTTACACTTCTGATCGCGTTGATCAGCTCTTTATCGTGGCCAGATCCTAGTTTGACTTTGAGTACTTTAAACCCTTTTGCCTCAGCAACCTTTTCTTTAATCAATTCTGGTGCAGCAATTCCTATCGTGAAAGAGGTAACGGGCATTTTCAGCGGATCAGCATTGTAAAGCTCAAAACATGGCTTTTGCAGCATCTTTCCATTGATGTCATTTAATGCAATGTCTATAGCAGCCTTTATAGCTGGATTACCAGCGTCAATACTATCGAGGTAGGCCATAAACTCTCCAAAGTTAAAAGGATGCTTAAAACGTGTCCAATCTACCTTTTGCAGAAATTCCGTTGCAGAACTATAGCTTTCACCTAAATAAGGAACCATGGAAGCTTCGCCATAACCGTCAATATTTTCATAAGTAAGCTTTAGTAGCAATAAAGGAGTACTTGTTCTGGTGAAGCCAGCAATAGTGAAAGGATGTTTAAGTTCCAGGTTGAAAGAAATATGAACTGCTTGCATGTGTTTTAAAAGCTTTTGGTAATATCAAAGTTAAAAAATGGGAGCCTCGCCGAATGTAAAAATAATATCCCTAATATTGCGCTTAATATGACTAACACAATCTATCAGCCATTTAAAAACTTCGACTTTAAGTTCAAAAACTGCTTTTTGAGCGGAGATACTTTTGATGCCCCTGTGATACAGACCAATGTATTGCCTGCATGGTTATTGGAAGTTGCAAATTTTAGCGGTGATGAACAGATTAAGTTGCTGGATGAGTCTATCAGGTCCTATAATACATTGAAAATACCTGTAAGTGAAGAGGTATTGCTTAATTTTATTGGCCCGCTGGAAGATAAAATAGCGGCAGCATTTGCCCAAGGATTTGCCGGCGTTTCAAAGCTGGAAGAAATGGACTTGTTTAAATGGATTGGTAAATTTCTTTACAGCCTGATCTATATCGAGATGAATGCTGCGGTAAACTTGCAGCAACTCAGCGATGATGGATTAAATATGTCACAAGGGCTGATGCACAAATTTGGCAATTTGCAGACCATGATCCAGAGTATTTACCGGAGTGTAATACTGGAAGATTTTACGCCATGGTCTTTTGTGATTGTACCCTTGGAGCAGGATGATATTCCTTTCAGCTTCAGGGATGAGATCAATACCCTTACTTTCTCTTTAAAACTTAAAGATTTTGGTATTATTGCCTGTTTGCAGGATAATGGGACCAATAAAAGATATCATCAGGAGATCCTGGATCAGATTGCAGGCCAGTGCTTAACAGACCAGCAGTTTGAAGAATTGTGTGCCAGGTTCTTTTACTCTGCCTATTTGTTCAACCGTTTGCCAGAATATACAATTATGCCTGTTGAGGGATCAATCTATATTGATGCCATGCCTTTACGGGGGACAACCAACAAACCATTATTTGACGTTTGGCAGCATAAAATTTATGCGCAGGTTTTAGAGACCGTCTGGAAACCCTGGGGAAATCTGCTGATGGAAATCAGAAAAGACCCTATGGCCCCTACAAGCTACTTCAATCCACCGTCCCTGCCAGCTACGGATTAACCTCCGAAACGGGCAGTAATGGTTTCGATAAAATGAGGAACAATACCAGGTACAACTAATATCGTAATGATGATACCAGTAATTGCGCCGAATAAATGTGCATCATGGTTAATATTATCTCTGGAACTTTTTGACATATAGTAAGAGTAAACCAGGTATAATACACCAAATAATGCTGCCCAGATAGGTACTGGTAATGGAAATATCATTAATGTATTCAGTGGATAAAACAGGATATAACTGAACAATACTGCAGAAATTGCTCCCGATGCGCCCAGGCTATGGTAATGATAATCATCTTTATGTTTGATGACAGAAGGAATATCGCTTAAAATTAAACCCACAAAATAGATCAGACCAAATCTCAGGCTTCCTATTGTAGCTTCTAATGAGAAAGCAAAGAAATAGAAAGTAAACATGTTAAAGGCCAGGTGCATCCAGCTCCCGTGTATTAAGCCACTCGTTAATAAGGTATAGACATTACTTCTGCGGTACACACTATAGGGATGAAGCATAAACTTTCCAAACAGGGAACTGTCATTAAAGGCATAAATGCTCGTCGCCAGTGTGAAAATAAAAATGAGAGAAGCGACTGGTGTGTTGATCAGGTATTCTTGTATCATAATATATTCGTATCGGATTATAAATTATTGCAATCTAGCAATTGGATAGCGTAAATGTGTTTTTTCGTAATAATTTGAATTTTGATATACAAATTCAAGTTGTGCTGAAGGATTCTGTGCAAATGTACTATCTTTTAATTTCTTTTGATTCAGCTTGATTTTAAGCTCAGGATCATCTTTTAATAGCCCGGCAGCTGTATCTTCAAAAACATAGGCAGAGTAATGTTCTTTCTGATCCAGTACAGAATCGAAAAAATTCCAGTTAAAGAAAGAATCGGTAGCCTGTGGTTCCAGGGTTTCCATAATGTACCTGTTTTGCGGCTGATCTACATAAACCAGGTAATCTCCTTTATAGAATTTTAAGGTTTGTTTCTTCGTAACGAGTTGAACGTTATTGTGAATGTAATGCCCTTCATAAGGTCTGGACGCTGTTTTATAATCCCCGATATAATAAACATCAACGGCAAGGTCCTTATCTTCCTCAAGCTCCTCTACCTTCACCCCATTTAATTTCAGTAAGCCAATTACTTTATCCCATGCTTTTGGAATGACGTAGGCTACCGGTTTTTCTACGCTAAGTTGTGGTTCAAACTTATTCCAGTATTTGATCTTTTTTGTATAGGGATCATTTCTATCATAATAGAGCCTGTCAGCGCCACTTACGGCACTGGGCTTATATTTTGCAGCAAATCCTTTAAAAGTAATCAGCTCGTAAGTAGTCTCATTTAGTTTCCAGCTCAATGGAAATTCTTTTTGTATGGAAGCAGCCTCATCAGCTTTACGCTTGTTCTCCCCAATGATCTTTGCATCTCTGCTCACTAAATCAACGTAAGTCTGAAGTAATTGATAAGTGGATTCAACTCTCTTCTGATAAGCCTTTAACATATGTGTTTCTGGCATAAAGCCAATACTGTTATGTAAAGCTGCGTAACCGGTTGAATAACGGGGCGTTTCCAGGAAACCTGTGATCCCAGCATCTGGTGTGTTCTCTACCGAATTGATATACGGAATGAGTTCGTATCCTTTTTTCTTCATTCCTGCATATAAAGCAGGAACCATAGTCGTGGTCAGGTAATCTGCTAAAATAGAGTTCAGTTTATCTTTTTGTGTAGGAATAAGTGTCATGGTATACTGATAATCGGCGCCATTGCTGGTATGCGTATCTACAAAGATTTCTGGCTGCCAGGTATTGAATATTTCCTGAAAAGCAGCTGAGTTTTTGGAGTCAGTTTTAATAAAGTCCCTGTTCAGATCATAGTTTTTACTGTTTCCTCTGAATCCATAAGCTTCCGGCCCATTCTGATTTGCTCTTGAGGTACTGCTGCGGTTGAATGATCCGTCTATATTGTAAACCGGAATAATACAGATCACAACATTAGCTGGTAAATGGTTGTCTTTTAGTAAATCCCTGGCCAGCATCATTGAAGCATCTATACCTTCAGGTTCACCAGGGTGGATTCCATTATTAATTAATAATATTCTTTGATTATTTTTCCTGAGTTCAACAGGATTAAAGACCTTGTTTTTTGACAAGACCAGTAAGTGAAGCGGTTTTCCAAAATCAGTAGTTCCATAAGTAAGGAGTTTAGCTTGTGGAGATACTTTAGCCAGTTGTTTATAATAAGCAATTGCCTGTTCATAGGTAGCTGTTTGATTTTTATTACTAAGCTCGTAAGGCGTTTGCTGTGCAAATGTTTCCATCGTTAGCAGAATTAAAGACAGTAAAAGATATTTCATTGATACGAATTTATAAAAGTACGCTACATTTCTTCAGACTAAAAGCGTCTGAATGTTTTCTTATACAGCCCCATTTTTCCGAAACTGTATTTGAATCCAATAGTATAAAAACTATAGATATCAGGTTTTCCGGATTTACGGGTTAAAGATGAGTTGTCATAACCGTCCAGCCCTTCTCCAAGGGTCACATTACTCTGGCAATTAACATTCAGTGTGTATCTGTAAAAGCCCTCCTGATCCGGGAAAAAGAAATTAATACCCAGGTTCAGTGGAAAGTAAACGTCTTTAGAACCATCCTGTCCAGGATATGGATGGTCAGGGTTATTTACGTTTATGCGTCTGATCCCTTTCATCTTATTCTGAATAATCCCCAGGCCGCTTCCAAAATACAGGCCTCTGAGCTTGCCGGATAAGCCATTATAGTCAAAATCTATAAATTGTCCTAAAGATATTTTTCCATTGACAGACACCGCCTGGTAGCCATTGATGAACTGCCTGTCGTCTGGAGTCGCGTTGATGTCCCCTCCATTGATTTCACCTTTTTGAAGTTCCAGGCCAATACTAAGGTAAGGAGTGAATAAATAATCAAGCGTAGCATAGCCAGCCAGGCCGAAGTCATGTTTTTTGAGATCTGCGAAAGACTGCGTAATACCAGCGCCAGCACCAATAGAAAACTTGTAGAAATTTGATTGTGCAAAAGACGAAAACGCTAATGCTAAAAATAAGGTTGAAATAAGTATCCTTTTCAAGTTATGCTGATTGTTTATAGATAAAATATCATCTTTGGTTATCTTTGGCCTTTTAAGAAACTGTTTGAATATATTTAAAACAGCTTTTGAATTTTACTGAATAAGAAGGCTTTTACTTTTTTTTAAAATTATGCTAAAATATCATAACACAGGTAATTCTTTACAAAATAGATTTACTGAATACGTAAAAATAGACACACAGTCTGATCCTGAGTCTGCAAGCATTCCTTCAACCGAAAAACAGAAGAATCTTGGTAAAGTATTGGTTGCTCAATTGTTGGAGCTGGGAATAACAGATGCACACCTGGATGAGTATGGCTATGTATATGCAACTATTCCTTCCAATACGACTAAAAATGTTCCTGTAATTTGTTTCTGTTCGCATATGGATACTTCTCCTGATTGCAGCGGATATGGTGTGAAACCGATTATTCATACTAATTACCAGGGGCAGGACCTTGTGCTTCCTGATGACAATTCGGTGGTTTTGAGGATGAGCGAGCATAAAGATCTGAAAGATCAGATTGGCAATGATATCATAACCGCAAGCGGTACGACCTTATTGGGTGCTGATAACAAAGCTGGTCTGGCAGAAATTATGGAAGCCGCAGCCTTTTTGATGCAGCATCCGGAGCATAAACATGGTAAAATAAGAATACTTTTTACGCCTGATGAAGAGATTGGAAGAGGTGTAGATAAAGCAGACCTTAAAAAGCTAGGTGCTGACTTCGCTTATACTATTGATGGAGAAACCTGCGGTTCTATTGAAGATGAGACTTTTTCTGCTGATGGAGCAGTTTTGACTATACATGGTATTAGTTCTCATCCGGGTTTTGCGAGAGGCAAGATGGAAAGTGCGGTCAAGATTCTGAGTGATATTATCAGTGCCTTACCAAAAGATACCCTGACGCCAGAAGCGACTTCGAAAAAGGAAGGATTTTTACACCCGGTTACGATGCAGGGAAATGTAGAACAGGCAGAAGCACATTTTATTATCCGTGATTTTGATGATGCTTTGTTAGCTGAACATGGCCGCACGCTGGAAACTATTGTTAAACAAGTTATTGCTGCCTATCCGAATGCTACTTATACACTAAAAATAAAGGAACAATACCGCAATATGAAAAAGGTACTGGACCAGCATCCACAAGTATTGGAATATGGCGTTCTGGCAATTGAACGTGTAGGTATTCCAGTTAAAAGACAAAGTATCAGAGGTGGAACAGACGGTTCAAGGTTATCATTAATGGGCTTACCTTGTCCTAACGTTTTTGCAGGCGAACACGCTTTCCATGGCAAGCAGGAATGGGCTTCCGTACAAGACATGGAAAAAGCGGTGGAAACTATTATCAATATTGCGCTGATCTGGGAAGAAAAGAGTAACTAAATTATTTCAGATACATTGCTGCTAAAAGCTCGTAAGAACGGATGCGCTCTTCGAAACCTTCGGTGATCGTGACAGCCATCAGCTCGTTTACCTTGTAATCAGCCAGTAATGTATCTATTTTTTCTTTCAGTACATCCGGGGTCCCGATTAACATCCTTTGCCTGTTATGGTCTATTCTTTCCTGTTCGGCAGCATTATAATTCACATGTTTAATGTCGTTGTAGGCAATTGGATATAATTTGCCTCCTTTTTCAAGCTGAAGATATCTATAGTCCATTACGGCTTGCTGACGGAAGATTATTTCTTCATTTTCCGAACAAAAAACACCTATACTTACATTTACTTCTGGCGCTGTCTTATCAATTGATGGCTGAAAACGGTCGCGATAAATCTGAACAGCTTCAGGGCCGCCTAAAGGATTAATAAAATGGGCAAAAGACATTCCCATACCGAAATGTGCAGCAAATAAACCACTCTGGCCACTCGAACTTAGTAACCACATTGATGGTACAGTTGCTGCTTGTGGAATAGCGATAATCTTTTCTTGTATTGTGCCAGGTTCTCCGGAATCATGCAGATAATTTCTGAGGTCATTCAGCTGTTCCAAAAAATCCTGCTCCCTCCACTGGTTAGACGGATTAAGTACGCTGGCAGTAATCCGGTCTGTACCCGGGGCTCTGCCTAGTCCAAGATCAATCCTCCCTGGGAAAAGGACTTCGAGCATACGAAAGTTCTCTGCCACCTTTAAGGCACTATGGTTAGGGAGCATAACCCCTCCCGATCCCAATTTTATATTTTCAGTCTGGCCCGCCAGATGTGTAATCAGGATTTCGGGGGTTGAGCCAGCTAATGCAGTTGTATTGTGATGCTCAGAAACCCAGAAACGGGTATAACCGAGATTGTCCGCTATTTTTGCGAGCTCAACAGTCTCCTGTATTGCTTGTTGTGCAGAAACACCTTTTCTAACAGGTGACTGGTCGAGAACGCTTAATTGAATGGAAGAATTACTCATATTGACAAATTGTATTACAAAAATACAATGTCTGTTTCTGGCAAATGAGTTTCTGAATTATTGTGACTTCCAGATTATTGAGTGACCCTCATTTCTGCAAGATACTGATCCTGGCCATCATCAAATAGCAAGTGACATTCCCAGCCACATTCTTTAGCGATTTGTTTCAGGAGCTGTGGATCAAGATACAGCCAGTTGAACCATTCTCCTTTTTGATCTTTGTATTCGTATTGATAAGCGATCTCCCCGTGATATTTACCGGCAGGCTTCTCCATATCTTCATATAAGTAAGAGATATCCGAAGTATCAAATAATAGTTGTCCGTCTTCGTTTAATAAGGATTTTGCATGTTTAAGGAATGTTTTGAAACCGTCAATGGTACCTGTCAATCCGATACCGTTCATCAGGAACAATAAAGTATCAAACTTCTCTCCCTGATAACTGAAAATATCTCCCTCAACGGCATTCTTTACGCCTCTGGTTTTCATGATTTCTACCGCAATAGGTGAAATGTCCAATGCGATCACATCAAAGCCGCGTGCTTGCAGAATAAGCGCATGACTGCCAGCTCCTCCGCCAACATCAAGTACCCTGCCTTCACAAAGATCCATTGCTTCCAGTTCTATGTCAGGCATTTCTTCTTCTGTACGGAAAAAGATGTCAACTGGCATCTCCTCAGGTTCATCATAAGAATTATGCAGCAATAACGTTGCCGCGGTACCATTTGTAAACTGATCTTGTAAAGCATTTCCGAAAACGTCCATCGGGGCAAAGGTATTAAATTATTTTTTTGAAGCTTAAAGATTGGTATGCTTCTACTCACAAGGTTAAGCCGAATTAGTCCCCAAAAAATTCAATATCATAATTGTTATTGATGAAATAAGTTAACAGACCTCTGAATTCCAGGATGTCCGTGGTCTTTGCTTTGTCCTGATTTAAGTTTGTCTTTTTGACATAATCATCTATAATTTTAATCATTGTTTGCTGACCGCCTACCGTCAGTCTGGTATCGTCATATTGGTTAATCGAAATACCTGTCCAATGCTTATATGCTGTAAATATATCGTTCAGATTTTTGAATTTAATATCATCAATTCCGAATAAATGATCGTGATTGTCGAGCCTGTGAATGTCTAATGCCATAAAAGCCTATTTTTTTTGAAGGACAGCGTCTTCTGCTCCCTGAGCGTTACTGTCTTTATATTCCAGTCTCGTTTTCGGCAGGCTGTCCGGATAATTAGCTCTGATAAAAGCAATCATCTCTTCACGGACATAACAGCGCAGATCAAATGCCTGAGAGGAATTGCGGGCACTCATTAAAAAACGAACTTCTACCGTATTTTCTTTATTGTCTGTGAGCTGTACCACATTAACTCTTTTATCCCATAAAGGATGATCGATCAGTAGCCTGGTTAATTCATCCCTTAATGGTGGAATAGGAATTGTATAATCGAGATATAGAAAGACAGTGCCCAGTAATTGTGCGGAGACCCTTGTCCAGTTCTGAAAAGGTTTTTCAATAAAATAAGTGATTGGTAGAATCAGGCGCCGCTGATCCCAGATATTAACCACGACGTAGGTGAGTGTAATTTCTTCTACCCGGCCCCATTCTCCTTCAACAATCAAAACATCGTCGATCCGTATAGGCTGCGTAAAAGCGATCTGGAAACCTGCAAGTAAATTACCCAGTGATTTTTGAGCGGCGAAACCTATAATAATACCACCAATACCTACGCCTGTTAATAAACCTGTGCCAATTTTGCGCATACTTTCAAAACTCAGCAGGATAATAGAAACAGTAACGACTATAATCAAGGAAACTACAAATTTTCGTATAAATTGCAACTGCGTCCTGATCTTCCTTTCCTTTAGGTTATCTTCTTTATTGAGATCGTATTTGTGGTAAAAATAATCTTCCAGTACTTTAATAATCCGGATAAGCACTAAAGCAAAAGTAATAGTCAGGGATATTTCTATAATTCTGCTCAATTGAGCCATGATGGATTTATTCATCACCATCAAACTCAGTGATATATTCAGGAATAATAGCGGGATGAACAGACCGACAGGGCCATTCAAGTGTTTAATGATCGACTGAATTTCAAATGTTGCCCAGAATCTTGCAAAAAACTTAAAAACTTTCCGAATGATTATTGTCAATATAGCGCCCAATGCACAACTGAATACTGCAATAATTATATTTTGCAGGAATTGCGGTACGGGGTAGCCAAAAAAATCATTTAAATGCTCCATGCAGGTTCAGTCTCGCAATCAAACACCCGGTGGTATTCAGGAATCACCACCTGTTTAAATCCATGCTCATTTAGTCTTTTTGCAAAATGCTGCTGAACAGGATACTCTCCGTGTACCAGGAAAAGCTGTTTAACCAGCGCTGGATCCTGAGAAGAAAGGAACTGAAGCAAATCTTCATAATCGCCATGTGCACTCATGGAGCGTATAGAACGAACTTCGGCAACAACATCAAGGTTCTCTCTGAATAAATAGACTTGTTTATCACCAGCCATTAGTCTGCCAGCCAGTGAACCAGGAGAAGCATAACCGACCATTAAAATTGTGTTTTTCTGATCACCGATCGTATTGCGTATATGATGTCTTACCCTTCCTCCTTCGGCCATACCAGAAGCAGAAATGATTACACAAGGCCTGTTGTCATTGTTGAGTGCTTTGGATTCTGCTACACTTTCGATGAATTTCAGTCCTTTGAAGCTAAATGGGTCTTCATCAGTTTTCATGACTTCTTTAACCCCATTGTTATAAACTTCCGGATGGTTCTTTAAAACTTCAGTAGCCTGAATAGATAAAGGACTATCTACGTAAACAGGTACAGCTGGTAATTGGTGCTTAAGTTCAAGATTGTTCAGTGCATATAACAATTCCTGCGTTCTGCCTACACTAAATGCAGGAATAACCACCTTGCCTCTTTTTTCTATACAAGTATGCTGTATAATTTCACGCAGCATGTTTTCTATAGGTTCAAGATCCTTATGTAAAGAGTCTCCATAAGTAGATTCCATGATAATATAGTCTGCCTGCGAAAAAATCTGAGGGCTTTTGAGTATCAGGTCTCCATAACGGCCAACATCTCCGCTAAAAGTGAGGCGGGTCGATTTACCTTCTTCCCTGATCGTCAGGTGTACTGCAGCACTGCCAACAATATGTCCTGCATCTGTGAAACACACAGTGACTTCCGGGCAGATGTCAAAACTAGCATCGTAGTCAATAATTTTGAACTGACTTAAGGTTTGAATTACGTCTTCTTCTGTATAAAGCGCTTCTTCCACTTCTTCGTTCTGAGGTCTTTTCCTGTTTGCATATTCCGCATCCTGTTCCTGAATTTTTGCAGAATCCATTAAAAGGATCCTGGCCAGGTCCATCGTTGCTGGTGTACAAAATATTTTTCCTTTAAATCCTTCTGCGACTAAGCGTGGCAACAGACCGCAATGGTCAATGTGCGCATGCGAAAGAATCATGTAAGTAACCTTTGAAGGCTCAAATCCAAAATAGCTATTTAGCTTTTCTGTTGATTCGCCCATGCCCTGGAACATGCCGCAATCTAATAGTATTTGAGTCTGGTTTGTTAAAGTAATCAGGTGTTTACTACCAGTAACGGCGCGCGCAGCACCATGGAAAGCGATTTTCATCGGTTATAGTTAGGTGTAATAGTCAGTAATGGCACCGGTAAGCATCCGGTGCCATCTATAAAGTTAAAAGAGTATTAAGCTCTTACTTTTGCAATTTTGTCTTTTACAGTGTCAGATACATCAGAGATTTTGTCTTTAGAAGCATCCAGTAAGTCACAGAACCAGTCTGTAACTTTATCTTTTACGTCATCGCTTTTGTCTGAAGATAAGATTAAAGCTACCGCAGCACCAAGGGCAGCTCCTGCCAATATACCTGCAACTATTTTCGTTTCTTTTGTCATAATAAATGTCTTTTTGTAGTAGTGTAACAATATGCGAATAAAAAGGTTCTTAAATTTATATAATAAACGCTGTTTTTTGAAAAAATTGATACATGCTTAGAACTTTATCTTATCTGAACCTGATTTTTGCAGTCCTTTATTTTTTGACGTATCTGTTGAATGGTAACCGCTGGGTTGTATCCGGCTTGCTGATTGTCATTGTCTTTAACTGGATGGTTTTACGGAATATGGAAACTGAGCAAACCAAATGGTCTGCTTTGCAGTGGTTGGCGGGGTTTGTAACCTTGCTGTATGCTTCCTATATGGGTTACAGCGCTGTTTTGTTGTTGATTGATACAATCAGTTATCATTATTATCCTGCTGAAACGATTGTGCTGATCCTTTCGGGCATATTATTCTCATTTATGATCTTTTTGCAGCTTTTAACAAGTTTGTATAAAAAAACATGTAAATAATTTGATTAACTATTTGAAAATTACACATATTAATCTATCTTTGCAGTCCCTAAATCCTAGGGAGAAAAAATAATTGTTTAACAAATTAAATACAAGCAAGTGAATACGTTAAGTTACAAAACTGTCTCTGCCAATGCTAAAACTGTTAACAAACAGTGGGTTGTTGTTGATGCACAAGGCGAGATTTTGGGGCGCTTGTCATCGAAGATCGCAATGATCATCCGTGGTAAAAACAAGCCTGAGTACACCCCACACGTAGACTGCGGCGATAATGTGATCGTTATCAATGCGGACAAGATTAAGTTGACCGGAAACAAAATGAACGACAAACAGTACGTTTCATATACTGGATATCCAGGTGGTCAGCGTTTCATCTCTCCAAAAGAGTTATTGGCGAAACATCCTACACGTGTAGTAGAAAAAGCAGTTCGTGGTATGTTACCTAAAACAAAATTAGGTGCGAAATTATACACAAACCTTTTTGTTTATGCAGGTACTGAGCATCCTCATGCAGCACAATCACCAAAAACCATTACACTTTAATTAAAGGAAGAAAGAAATGTCAGTTACTAACACTTCAGGAAGAAGAAAAACTGCTGTTGCGCGAATCTACATGCAAGAGGGCAACGGTACAATTACTGTTAACAGTAAAGATCACAAAGTATATTTCCCTACATTACCTTTACAATATATTGTAAACCAAAGTTTTGAAGTTTCAGAACTTATCGGTCAATATGACGTAAAAGTAAACGTAGCAGGAGGTGGTATTAAAGGCCAGGCAGAAGCTGTTCGTTTAGCTATCGCTAAAGCTATTGTTGAAATAGATGCTGAGAAAAAACCGGCATTACGTGCTAAAGGGTTAATGACCCGTGATATGCGTATGGTTGAACGTAAGAAACCAGGTCGCAAGAAAGCTCGTAAAAAGTTCCAATTCAGTAAACGTTAATCTCAAGGAGGACAAAGACAATGGCAAGAACAACATATCAAGACTTATTGGATGCAGGTGTACATTTTGGTCACCTTACCCGCAAATGGAATCCGAAAATGGCACCATATATTTTTATGGAACGCAATGGGATTCACATTATAGATTTAAACAAAACTTTAACTAAAACTGAAGAAGCTGCTTCAGCGATCAAACAGATCGTAAAATCAGGTCGTAAGATCTTATTTGTAGCGACTAAGAAACAAGCTAAAGAAATCGTTGCTGATCAAGCAAGAAAAGTAAACATGCCTTTCGTAACTGAGCGTTGGTTAGGTGGTATGTTAACTAACTTTCAAACTGTACGTAAGTCAATCAAAAAGATGTCTAACATCGATAAAATGACTAAAGATGGTACTTACTCTATTCTTTCTAAGAAAGAGCGTTTGATGATCCAGCGTGAGCGTATCAAATTGGAAAGCTTATTAGGTGGTATCGCGGATTTAAACCGTTTACCGGCTGCTATCTTTTTAATTGACGTTAAAAAAGAGCATATCGCTGTTAGTGAGGCGTTGAAATTAAACATTCCAACTTTCGCAATGGTTGATACTAACTCTGATCCTTCTAACATCGATTTCCCTATTCCAGCGAATGATGATGCAACTAAATCTATCTCTTTGATTACTGATGTTATCATCAAAGCAATTGAAGAAGGTTTAGACGAGCGTAAACGTGAAAAAGATGATGAAGCTGAAAAAGAAGCTGTAGCTGCTAAAACTGCTGCTGATGCTCCTGAAACTGCTGCACCTGGCGCTAGAAGAGCAAGAAAAGAAAATGCTGAAACCGAAGAAGGTACAAGCGAAGCATAAATAATATATTTTTGGGTTGTATGTTGTGCGTTGCGGGTTCTTACTTACAACATACAATGTACAACCCATAATTTTTTAGATAAAAACTTAAAAAAGAAAATAAAATGTCAGTACAAATTTCTGCAGCAGATGTAAACAAATTACGCCAACAAACCGGTGCCGGTATGATGGATTGCAAAAAAGCATTAATAGAGGCCAATGGCGATTTCGAAGCTGCGGTTGATTACTTACGTAAAAAAGGAGCTAAAGTTGCAGCAAGCCGTCAGGATCGTGATTCTAACGAAGGTGTTGTAATCGCAAAAGCTACAGCTGACGGAAAACGTGGTGTTGTGGTTGAGTTAAACTGCGAAACAGATTTCGTAGCTAAAAATGCTGATTTCATTGCTTTAGCAAATAAATTCACTGATTTAGCGGTTGAGAAAAACCCAGCTACTTTAGAAGAATTATTAGCGCTTGAAGTTGATGGTCAAAAAGTTTCTGACATCATCGTTGAAAACACTGGTAAAATTGGAGAGAAAATTGGTATCTCTAAATTTGAAACAGTATCAGGCGAAAAAGTTGTCCCTTACATCCACAGTAACTACCGTTTAGGTGTTTTGGTTGCTTTAAACCAAGTTGTTGCTGGTGCTGACGAAGCTGGAAAAGATGTAGCTATGCAAATTGCTGCAATGAACCCGGTTGCTTTAGATAAAGCAGATGTAGACACACACACTATCGAGCGTGAAATGGAAATTGCTAAAGAGCAAATCCGTGCAGAAGGTAAACCAGAAGAAATGGTTGAGAAAATTGCTGCTGGTAAACTGAACAAGTTTTACAAAGACAGTACTTTATTAAACCAGGAATTTGTTAAGGATTCTTCTAAAGACGTTCGTAAATTTTTAAATGACACAGCTAACGGTTTAACTGTTACTGCATTTAAACGTGTTCAATTAGGATCATAGTTCCTTCAATGATAAATTAAAAGGTCCCTTATTTTAAGGGACTTTTTTTTTGCCCTGTATTTTTTGCTCATCTTTAAGAACTGTTAAAAACAAGATATGATAGCAATCAAGAACTCCAGATTTTTCAAAGGTGAACAGCTGATTACCGATGCGACTGTTTTAATCGCAGAGGGGTTAATCAAAGAAATTATCAAAGGTGATATCCCGGCAGGATATGAAGTCATAGACGCACAAGGGAATTATCTGACTCCCGGATTTATGGACCTGCAAATATATGGTAGTGGTGAAAATCTGTTTTCTGCTTACCCAACAGCAGAAACCTTAAAACAAATGGATGCTGACCTGATCAGTAAAGGAACAACAGGTTTTCTTGCTTGTGTGGCCACCAATACACTCGATATATTTAAACAAGCCATTGAAGCGGCTAAAGCTTATAAACCGCACGCCCGTGCTTTTTTAGGGCTGCACTTAGAGGGGCCTTATTTAAATCCTGAAAGGTTAGGGGCCCATCCGCTGGAATATGTACATAAAGCTACGCTGGAAGAAGTAAAGGAATTAATTGAAAATTCGGACGGTGTTGTTAAGATGATGACCATTGCGCACGAATTACAGGACGATGAAGTCATCAATTATTTGCTGGATCAGGGAATAGTGCTTTCTTTAGGACATAGCAATGCCAATTTTGAACAGGCAAATCATGCTTATAACAGCGGCTTTACCACGACCACGCATTTGTATAACGCGATGCCTGCTATCCACCATAGAAATCCAAATTTACCGACGGCAGTTTTTAACCATCCAACTGCTATGGCCAGTATCATTGCTGATGGTGCTCATGTTGATTTTGAAATTGTCAAAATGACTTATAAATTAATGCCTGAACGCTTGTTCCTGATTACAGATGCAGTTACTGCATGTAATATTGGGCCTTATCAGCATCAGTTAGCAGGTTCCAGATATGTAACTCCTGAAGGCACGATCTCAGGCTCTAATATCACTTTGCTGGATGCGGTGCGCAATTGCGTTGACCATTGTGATGTACCACTGTCAGCAGCCTTAAATATGGCTTCAGCTCATCCGGCAAGAGTTTTGAGAATGGATACTGAACACGGACAAATAGCCATAGGAAAAACAGCAGATTTGTTGTTAATCACAGCGCAGCTAGCCCTTCAAAAGGTTTTTATAGCGGGTTTAATAAACGTTTGAACATTTCAGCTTAATAATTAAAACAAATAGTTATTTTTGGAGTCATGAAGTATAAAAGGATCCTACTCAAATTAAGCGGAGAGTCGCTAATGGGCGAAAAGCAATATGGTATTGATAATGACCGCGTTAAGCAGTACGCAGAAGATATTAAAGCTGTCCATGCACAGGGCCTGGAAATTGCAATAGTTATAGGTGGTGGTAATATTTTCAGAGGTTTGAGCGCAGAGAAATCTGGTATGGATCGTGCACAAGCTGATTATATGGGAATGCTGGCGACTGTAATTAATAGTATGGCTTTACAGGATGCACTGGAAAAAGTAGGACTTAAAACAAGATTGCTTACCGCCATTAAAATGGAGCAGATCTGTGAACCATTTATTCGCAGGAGAGCAGTAAGACACCTTGAAAAAGGTCGTGTTGTTATTTTTGGTGCGGGTACTGGTAACCCATACTTCACAACAGATTCAGCTGCAGCATTACGCGCAATTGAAATTAAAGCAGACGTGGTATTGAAAGGTACACGCGTAGATGGGATCTATACTGCAGATCCGGAAAAAGATCCGACAGCAACCCGTTATACAGAAATATCTTTCAAAGAAGTTTATTCGAAAGGATTAAATGTAATGGACATGACCGCTTTCACACTTTGCGAAGAGAATGAACTTCCTATTATCGTTTTCGATATGAATAAAACAGGAAATTTCATGAAAATTGCGCAGGGCGAAGAAATCGGAACACTGGTAAAAGGCTAAATTTAATACAAATATATTTTTTTGATAAAAAGCACAAATTATGAACGACCTCATAAAGAAACAATTACAAGATGCTCAGGCAACAATGGACAAAGCAATTGCGCATTGTGAAACTGAATTGACTAAAATACGTGCGGGTAAGGCTTCAGTAGGTATGCTGGATGGAATTATGGTTGACTATTATGGCAGTGCAACTGGTCTGGCCCAGGTAGCGAGTTTAACCACTCCTGATGCACGTACTATTTTGGTTCAGCCTTGGGAAAAAAACATGTTAGTTCCAATCGAACGCGCAATTATGGAAGCTAACATTGGGATCAATCCACAAAATGATGGTATTGTTATCCGTCTGGTAGTTCCGCCACTAACTGAAGAACGCAGAAAAGACCTGGTTAAAAAGGTTAAAGAAGAAGCAGAACGTGGCCGTATCACAGTGCGGAACATCCGTAAAGACGCCAATGAGAAAATCAAAAAGCTGAAGGGCGAAGGAGTTTCTGATGATGAGATCAAGGCAGGTGAAGGTGAAGTACAGAAAATAACGGATATTTATATCGTAAAGGTGGATAAACACGCTGAAGCAAAAGAGAAAGACGTAATGACGGTATAATCCGGATCTGCTCAAATATAATTTAAGAGTAATTAAAAGGGAATATAGCTTTTGCTATATTCCCTTTGTTTATTTTTGCGCTCTATTTTTTCAACATGAACTTATTAGTACAATATCTTAAAAATTATAAATGGATAGTTTGTCTTGCGCTGTTTCTTGCAGCCATTAATATAGGCTTTTCATTACTTGATCCTTATATCACAGGGCGCATTGTGGACAGGTTCATTGAGAAAAAGGACGTGTTGAGCAGAGATCAGTTTGTCTGGGGCGTTTTAGGGCTGATTGGCCTTGGCGTGGGCGCAGCAATGGTATCCCGTATCGCAAAGAATTTCCAGGATTATTTTACCAGTATTATCGTTCAGAAAGTCGGCGCACAAATGTATGCCGATGGCCTTAAACATTCACTGGAATTGCCATACCAGGTTTTTGAAGATCAGCGAAGCGGAGAAACGCTTGGAATCCTTCAAAAAGTAAGGCTGGATAGTGAGAAATTTATTACTTCTTTCATCAGCATTTTATTTGTCAGTTTAATCGGGATGGTCTTTGTTATTGTCTATTCCGTTACCGTAAGTTATAAAGTAACTGTAATTTATTTCCTGGCTATCCCTATTATTAGTTTTGTCAGCTGGTTTTTAAGCCGGAAGATTAAAGTGATCCAGCGGAGTATTGTTGCAGAAACTACTGCATTGGCGGGTTCAACAACAGAATCTTTAAGAAATATCGAACTGGTAAAAAGTCTGGGGCTTGCTAACCAGGAAATAGATCGTCTGAATAAAACTACTTATAAGATATTAGGCTTAGAGCTTAGAAAAGTCAAATATGTACGGAGTATGAGCTTTGTACAGGGAACTACTGTGAACCTGGTCAGAAGTATCATGGTTGTGGTATTGCTGATCCTTATTTTTGAAAATACGATCTCCGCAGGACAATACTTCTCCTTTCTGTTTTATTCGTTTTTCCTTTTTGGCCCATTGCAGGAGCTAGGGAATGTTATTCTTTCCTGGAGAGAAGCAGAAGTTTCCCTGGGGAATTTTAAAAAGATCCTCAGTACGCCAATCGATCAGAAACCTTTGAATCCTAAAGTGCTGAATAAAATTGAATCTCTGGAATTCTCAGCTTTAAATTTCAGACACCTGACGGGGAAAACAAATGCACTGAACGAAATCAGCTTTAAAGCACATGACGGAGAAACTATCGCTTTCGTGGGGCCGTCCGGTTCTGGTAAAACTACACTTGTAAAGCTTTTGGTTGGACTTTATCAGCCTGAGGTAGGTGAAGTCTTATACAATGGGATTTCAAGTAAAGAGATTGATCTGGATCAGCTCAGAGAGAAAATAGGTTTTGTAACCCAGGATACACAGCTGTTCTCGGGTACTATCAGAGAGAACCTGCAGTTTGTCCGTCCGGGAGCCACAGATGAAGAATGTTTACGGGTAATGGAGCAAGCAGCCTGTCAAACACTTTTAGCACGAGCTGACAAAGGACTGGATACGGTTATCGGGGAAGGTGGAGTGAAAGTATCGGGTGGCGAAAAACAAAGACTGTCAATTGCCAGGGCTTTATTGCGCAGGCCAGACATCCTGGTATTTGATGAAGCTACTTCTTCTTTAGATTCTTTGACAGAAGAAGAGATTACTGCTACGATCAGAGAAGTTTCAGAATTTACCAATCATATCACGATACTGATTGCACACCGGTTATCAACAATCCGTCATGCAGACCGGATTTATGTACTTGAAAAGGGGCACATCATCGAACAGGGAAAACATGCAGACCTCTTAGAAGAGAAAGGACTGTATTACGCCATGTGGAGACAGCAGGTAGGAGAAAGATAGGCAGGCCTAAACTGTTTCTTCGTGAATATCCTGTAAAGTGAGGCCAAGCAGACTTTTAGTCTTGGTATAAGTGATACCTGCGATGATGATAGTCATACAGCCACCAAAAACCACTGCCGGAACAGTCCGCATGAGCTTTGCAGTAAGCCCGGATTCAAAAGCACCGATTTCGTTAGAAGAGCCAATAAACATACTATTTACAGCTGATACCCGGCCACGCATCCGGTCGGGTGTCAGTAATTGCATGATTGTAGACCGGATCAGGACGCTGACGCTATCAAATGCGCCTTCCATGAACAGGAACACTAAAGTCAGATAGAAATTCTTAGAAAGGCCGTAACAGATAATACTTGTACCGAAGCCAACTACAGCTACCAGCAGGTTTCTCCAGGGCTTGTTCATCGGGGAGATCCTGGTCATGACCAGCATGGTCAGTACTGCGCCTGCCGAAGCTGCTGCGCGCATAAAACCGAGTCCTTCGGAACCTACCTTTAAAATGTCATTCGCAAAAACAGGCAATAAAGCAACTGCGCCTCCAAAAAATACGGAGAACAAATCAAGGCTCATTGCACCAAGCATCATTTTACTCTTGAATACGAACTGTACGCCCTCTGTCAGGCTCTTCATAATACTTTCCTTAGGAATATATTTAGGCGGATGCGATTTCAGGAAAAACACACAGACTAAAGCAATGAATATAAAAGCAATGATTACTGTATAAGTAACTGTAATTCCATAAAAGCCATAAACTAAGCCTCCTACGGCAGGTCCTAAAATAGAGGCTGTCATATAAGAAGAACTATTCCAGGTACTGGAATTCGGATAAAGTTCTCTGGGAATAGTCATGGCCATTAAAGAAGAAGTAGCCGGGCTAAAGAACCCTCTGGCTATTCCTATTCCGAATACCATACAGTACATGATAGGAATGATATAACTTTCCGGAACGTAAGGGTGCATTTGAGGAGAAGTTGCAATCAACATGATCAGTGAGCAGATAAAAACGCCCAGGAATATTTTCAGTAACAGTCCTCTCTTTTCAGATTTGTCTGCAATATATCCTCCATAGAGTGCAATCCCGATAGCGGGGAGTGCTTCACAAAGACCAACCAGGCCTAAAGCAAGCGGATCTTTCGTTAAGTGATAAATGTGGAAGCCGATAATTACAGCCTGCATCTGATAGGCAAACGTAAAAAAGAAACGCATACCAAGAAAAGATCTGAATTCCCTGTAGCGCAGGGCGGCATAAGGATCTTGTTTATCTACAATTGTGGGACTGTCCAAAGGAAAATGATTTGAAACAAATGTATATTATAAGCAAGTCTTTTTGAAATGTAATGTCAAATATGACAAAGCCATATTTGACATTAATAAATTATTTTACAAGATCATAGAAATCCTGATAGGCATGCTTCATGTTTTCTGCCTGGTTGATGGCAGAAGAAGCTGCAATTCCAAAGATGCCTGTTTCCAGTAAAGCTTCTACATCAGTTAATTTTACACCGCCGACAGCTAATACCGGAAGATCAATTTCTTTTTCTTTTAAAGCTGAGGCGATTTTTGCATAACCTTCCAGGCCTAACCATGGCGCATTATTCGGCTTCGTATCCGTATGGCTGAACGGACCACATCCTGCATAATCAGCACCTTCTCTGGCTAATCTGAGTAATCCTTCTAAGGTATTGGAAGAACCGCCAATAGTAATATCTTCTCCTAACTGCTCACGCAATGCACTGAAATCGGCATCCATGTCTTCGATATGAAAACCCTGGATATCCGCTTTTCTGTTCAAATGAATGTGATTGGTTACAATCAGTGTTGCGCCCCAGTCATCGCAAATTTCTGCAATGGCATGAATATCCTTTAAAAGAGCTTCGTCATCCTTAGTCAAACAACGGTATTGAACCCACTTTGCGCCTGCTTCACAAGCAATTTGTGCCTGTTCAATATGCGTTAAGGCATCAATATCATGTGTGATAAACTGAAGCTTTTCGATGAATTTTTTCATGTATATTATTATTTAAAGATTTCCGGATTAAAATTTTCTAAAGTTAAATCTTAAAACTTAACATTCAGGGATAATAATAAGTTGGTGCCCGCTTGTGGAAAGTAGAAATTCTCTGTTACGCGGTTACCACCACTGTAAGATCCATAAGTATAGCCGTTACTCTCATATTTTTTATCGAAGATGTTATTAACCAGTAAACCAACATTCATGTTTTTCACTCCTTTAAAGCTGAAATCGTAACCTAAGCGGACATTATTTACCCAATATCCATTTAGTTTTCTGCCTTCATTCTTTGTATTATCCATATACTGTGTGCTCACATATTTGCTTTGTAAAGCGATGGCGAAACTGGTAAATGGTTTATAAACCAACTCTCCGAATACTACTGCATCTGGTGAAAAAGAAATGTTGGTATTGGTGTAATTGTAAGTATCCTCTTTTTTCGTATCATAGTTATAAATGAACTCAGAGAAGTCTTTAATTTTATTTCTGCTCAATGCTGCATTGGCGTTAATCAGAAAATGGCGGCTTAAAGTATAGGATCCGTCAAATTCAACTCCAATTCTGGAACTATTAGGCACATTCTGACGAATAGAAGCACCCACATCACTTAGCTTTCCGGTTACCACCAGCTGATCTTTATAGAACATGCCATATACGTTGACGCCCGCACTGTATTGCGCATCTTTAATCCGGTATCCAGCTTCTACATTATACAATCTTTCAGGATGTGGAACAGTGCCTGCATTCGCATTCACATAATCATCGCGGTTACCCTCTTTGTTGGCAATACTGAAAGAAGCATAGAGGTTACTTTTTGGATTTATAAAGTAAGAGGCGCCAAGCTTTGGATTGAAGAAATTAAGCTTGTCATGAATATTTAAAGGCAACAGATCATTGTCATTCCCTGTAATATCATAATTCAATCTTCTGTATTGCAGGTCGGCGAATAAGTTCAGTTTTTCAACGGGGCTGTAAGCAACCTTCGCATAAATATTGAAATCATTTTTATTCCCGTCTCCATCATAATAATGAGCAGAGTTATTCAGGTTCGAAGAGATTTGTGACCAGTTGATCTGACCATAATGCTTGCCACGGTATTGATTATAAGCACCACCTACTGTGAAATTCAGCTGAGAAGATGCTTTATAATTGAAACTATAAGTGGCGCCATAAAAATTATTGTTTAACCAGCGTCTGCGAACAAGATCGGTTGTCAATACAGGTGCGCCGTTAATCATTGGATTCTCTAAACCATAGTCGGCAAATTTTTGTCCAGCTTTAAATTCTTCATAATACCCTCTTCCATAAGTATAATGCAATGCGCCATTAAAAGAGAATTTATCATTAAATTGTTTCGCATACAAGACCTGGTAATGATCCTGCCAGTAGTTATCATTCTGATCTTTGTATAAGAAAGAGTTATATTTTCTGTTATCTGCTGTTAATAAATTCGTTGCATCAGCACCTGTTATGCCATTTCTTTCGATATAGTCATTAATTCCCTGTACATCCCCTCTTAATTTTGCTTCCGGAACACCATTCCAGGACTGGTAAGTTTTCTCTGAACCAGAAAATACATTAATCCTTAACAGATCAGTTTTTCCATGATAAGCGCCGGATAAGAAATAAGATTTTAATAAAGATGCACCGCGGTCTACATAACCATCAGATTGTATTCTGGACAAGCGGCCATCAAAACTGAATTTATTATCAATGAGTCCTGTTCCGATTTTCACGGTATTTTTTAAAGTATTAAAAGAACCATAGGTACTGTTAACCTCCGCATAAGGTTCTAAGCCTGGGGCAGAAGTTTGTATATTCAGGCTCCCGCCAAACGCACCGGCGCCATTTGTAGAAGTTCCTACACCACGCTGAATCTGGATACTCTCAACCGAAGAGGCAAAGTCTGGCATGTTTACCCAGAATGAACCCTGACTTTCAGAATCATTTAAAGGAATTCCGTTGACAGTGACATTGACCCTTGTCGCATCGCTTCCCCTGATCCTTATACCTGTGTAACCTACTCCGGTTCCAGCATCAGAAGTTACGACTACTCCCGGTGTGTTGTTAATAATGAAAGGTAAATCTTGTCCAAAATTATTGGCTTCAATATCAGTTTTACTGACATTTTTATAAGTCGTACCTGATTTCTCAGTAGCCCTTGTCGCCATGACAATAACTTCATCTGCCAGGTATGCTGAAGGCTCCAGGTTAAAATAGATCTGCTGATCTCCTTTCACTTCAATAGTTTTGTGCTGTGTTTCATAACCAACAAAACTTACGGTAAGTACATATTTACCAGCCTTAACGTTTTTAAGCTGATAGGCTCCATTCGTATCACTACTAACGCCAATACTGGTGTTTTTTAGACTGATACTTGCTCCCGGTAAGCTGGTATGTTTGGTGTTTTCGGAAACAGATCCCGAAATTGTGAATTGCGCGCTGGCAACTACAGGTAAAAGGAACACAGCTATAACTGCGATCAATAATGTTTTCAATTTGCTACTGTTTTTTAGTAAAACCTGTTGCACATAGGGCTAATGCAACATAATTAAACTCCATAACTCCAATCCCTCCGCCGGCATTACCCGGATCAGGTGCATATTTGAATCGCATGAAATCAATTCAGCGCTCAAATAATGGGTATGATCTCAGCCTGTCTTTGTGTTTTTTACAAAACAAGGCACCCCTTTGATATCGGCAAATGTATAAAATATTTTAGATATAGCAATTTAACAACGTCTGTACCGTCATTCTATATCTTCTTTCTCGTTTTGTGCATTCGTATATCCCTGTGCATATTTGATACTTCCCCAGGCGGTTAACATGGTAATAATATCCTCATCTTTAATTGGTCCGGTCAATTGACTTTTACAATAATCTAAAAATTCTGTTTCGTTCATTTCGTATTCTTATTTTGTCTCCAAAAATTTATCTATTGCTTTGAGCGCATTTTGTAATCTATCTTCAATACCGCTGATCAAAACATAGTCAGCACCCAGGTTTTTCAATTCTTTGTGCCATATCGCCATAAAATGTTCCCGCATATGTGGGAAATTGCGTTGTGGATCTTCCTGCCATGGTAAGTCAATATTCAGCAGTAAGTAATGATCATAAGTTCTCAATGGCAAAGCATCCAATACCAGTTGAGGAGTTTCACCCAGCATTTCATCGCTCCATATTTTTACTGTTAAAAATGTGGTGTCACAGAAAATCAGTTCCTGTTCTGCAATAGCCAGAATTGATTCTTCTAGCGCCTGCTGTCCATGAAACATATTAATTTCATCCTGCATGGTACAAGGAGCTGTTAATGCTGCGCAGTAATACCTTGCAAATTCAGGAACCCAAAGCGTGTTGTAATGTTTAGCCAATAATTTTGTCAGTGTGGACTTCCCTGTACTTTCAGGTCCAACAATAGCTATTTTTTTAGTCATGACTTTTCGTTGTAATTTCTGTTTCCAATCTTGATTTTTTCCATCCCTGGTAACCTACCCAGGCGATATAAACATATAAAGCGTACATAATTGCAGTTGCATAAAGATCTTTTGAAATATAAACACCCACGTAAATGATATCAACAAAAATCCAGATCAGCCAGTTCTGTAATACTTTTCTGGCGAGGAAGATTTGAGCGACCAGGCTGCATGCAGTACAAAAACTATCTAAAAATGGATAAGATGCCTTGGTAAAGTAATGCAGTAAAGTACCGGGAAGAATAGTTAGTAAAATAATGGCAACAGCCGACAAAGCCATTTCTTTGTCGGTAATAATACTGACGGGCCTGGAAGTTTCAGGATTATTCCTGTTTTTACTCCAGAAATACCAACCGTAGGCATTAGTTACCAGGAAATAGACTTGTAAGCCCATATCCGAGTAAAGTTTACTTTCAAAAAAGATGAAAATATAGATCAGTACACTGACAATAGCAAGGGGCCAGTTCAGAATATTATTCTTTGCAGCCAGCCAGACACAAAGTGTTCCTGTGATTACGCCACACCATTCCAGCAAGCTGGTTATCTTAAAAAAATGAACAATACTTTCTCTGACTACATCAACTAGAGCTACCATGCGTCAAATGTAAAAAAATCCAGCAGAGATGAACATCTCAGACGGGATTTTTAAACCAAACAAAATTCTTGAAGAATACCTGATACTGAGGTTATGATCAATTTTTACTGGCAGGTGAAGAGCTGAAGCTTAAAGAAGTTCTGACACTCACATCTGTGGTTAGCTTTTCTCTCAATACATATTCCAATCTTACCTTTAGGCTGCTGCCTTTGATATACTGATCAACAAAACGTGAATTGTCAATGTCCAGTACCAAAGAAGATCCGATATGTTCTGATACATCATTTCTTGAAGCAACCATGACTTCGCCACTGCTTCCGTTGGAAATAAAAATTTTAATGGATTTAAACATACCCATGCTTTTATCATTCGGATCGGAAGCAATAATCCTTGCAGATGCAATCCTGATATCCCTGACATAATCATTTCCACTCTGATTACCGATGACTTCATCAAAACTACCAGCAGCACTGGTCACAGAAGCTGTGCTGTCCACTTTTGAAGATTTGGGAATAACCTGGGTGGCAGTATATGGGAAACTGGATTTAATAATGGATTGAACAGTTCCGCATCCGCTTAGCAGAATAACCGTAGCAAAGACTGCAAATAGTATTTTTTTCATTAATATAGTTTTGTTTTTTAGCTTGTATGATTGCGTTATATCTTTTCCATTAACGCACTAACTTTGTTCAAAGTACGCTGATTAAAAATAAACATACACTAACAATCTGTCGTCCCATTTTTCTGTTCTGATTATTTTAGGTTTCTTTTGAAAAAAAACTGAATTATTACCGTCTAATAATGTACCTTTGCATCCCGACAGAACAGTCGGGATTCTTCAGCAATAGCACGTAAAATCTCGCCCAGCTATCAGTCTTACAAGACGAACATTTTTTAACAAAACACTTTAGACTTTTTTAAAGCCTTATGCCTAAAGACACCTCCATACGTTCAGTATTGATTATCGGTTCCGGACCTATTATTATTGGCCAAGCCTGTGAGTTTGATTACTCCGGATCCCAAGCTGCCTTATCCTTAAAAGAAGAAGGAATTGAAGTTTCTATTATAAACTCCAATCCTGCAACTATTATGACTGATAAGATCATTGCAGACCATGTTTACCTCAGACCTTTAACGGTAGACTCTATTGAGCAGATTTTAATAGAGCGGAAAATTGACGCTGTATTGCCAACAATGGGAGGGCAAACTGCCTTAAACCTTTGTAAGGAAGCTGAAGAACGTGGTGTTTGGGAAAAACATGGCGTTAGAGTAATTGGCGTTGATGTTGCTGCAATTGAAAAAACAGAAAACAGAGAAGCTTTCCGCCAGTTAATGGTGGATATAGGTGTGGGTGTTGCACCCTCAAAAATTGCAAACTCTTTCCTTGAAGGTAAAGAAGCAGCACAGGAAATCGGCTATCCGCTGGTTATCCGTCCTTCTTATACTTTAGGTGGATCAGGTGGCGGTTTTGTCCATAAAAAAGAAGAATTTGATGCTGCGTTGAAACGTGGTCTTGAGGCTTCTCCAACACACGAAGTATTAGTAGAAAAAGCAGTCTTAGGCTGGAAAGAATATGAGCTGGAGTTATTAAGAGACACCAATGATAATGTGATTATCATTTGCTCGATCGAAAACTTTGATCCGATGGGTATTCATACTGGTGATTCTATTACAGTTGCACCAGCAATGACTTTATCTGATACCTGTTATCAGGAGATGCGTAACCAGGCAATCAAAATGATGCGTGCGATTGGTACTTTCGCGGGTGGATGTAACGTACAGTTCTCAGTTAACCCTGATAACGACGATATCATTGCCATCGAGATTAACCCAAGGGTTTCCCGTTCATCAGCACTGGCAAGTAAAGCAACTGGTTATCCGATTGCTAAAATTGCTTCTAAGCTGGCGATTGGTTACAACCTGGATGAAATTGAAAATCAGATTACTAAAACTACTTCAGCTTACTTTGAGCCGACTTTAGATTATGTAATCGTTAAAATACCGCGTTGGAACTTTGATAAGTTTAAAGGTGCAAACATGGAGCTGGGCTTGCAGATGAAATCTGTTGGTGAAGTAATGGCTATTGGCCGTAGCTTTATCGAAGCCCTTCAGAAAGCCTGTCAGAGTTTAGAAATCGGACGCGCTGGTTTAGGTGCCGATGGAAAACATAACAGAAGTATCGAAGAGATTATGCACGGTTTGGAACACCCAAGCTGGAACCGCTTATTCCTGATCAAGGATGCAATGAGCATGGGCGTTCCATTGGAGTCTATCCGTAAAGTAACCAGAATTGATAAATGGTTCTTAGCTCAGATCCAGGAACTGGTACAGCTGGAAACAGAATTAAAACGTTATTCATTAAATAATATACCGAAGGAATTCTTCTTCACCCTGAAACAAAAAGGATTCTCTGATATCCAGATTGCTTACCTGTTAGGTAATGTAACTGAGGATGAGGTTTATGACCGTAGAAAATCATTGGGAATCAGAAGAGTTTATAAAATGGTAGATACTTGTGCTGCTGAATTCTCTGCACAAACTCCATACTACTACTCAACTTTTGAGGAAGAGAATGAATCTATCCCTACAGATAAAAAGAAAATCATTGTATTAGGATCAGGCCCGAACCGTATTGGTCAGGGGATTGAATTTGATTACTCTTGTGTGCATGGTTTGCTGGCAGCAAAAGAAAGCGGATTTGAATCGATCATGATCAACTGTAATCCTGAAACGGTTTCTACAGATTTCAATATGGCTGATAAGTTATACTTTGAGCCGGTATTCTGGGAACATGTACGTGAAATCATCGAACTGGAAAATCCGGTGGGTGTAATTGTACAATTAGGTGGTCAGACTGCTTTGAAAATGGCAGAAAAACTTCATGAGAATGGTATTAAGATTATCGGAACATCTTACAATGATATGGATGTTGCTGAAGATCGCGGCCGTTTCTCAGACTTATTAAAAGAACTGGAAATCCCTTACCCTAAATATGGTGTTGCGGAAAATGCGGAAGAGGCTATCGTGGTAGCTAATGAAGTAGGTTACCCGGTACTGGTTCGTCCTAGTTATGTATTAGGTGGACAAGGGATGAGCATTGTCATCAATGATGAGGATCTGGAAAAAGCAGTAGTGAAGTTATTAGGTGATCTGCCAGGTAACAGAGTATTGATTGATCATTTCCTTGACAGAGCAGAAGAAACGGAGTCAGATTCGATCTGTGACGGTGAGGATGTACATATCGTAGGTTTAATGGAACACATTGAGCCAGCTGGTATCCACTCCGGAGATTCATTTGCGGTATTACCTCCATTCAGTCTTTCTGCGAAAGTAATGGAGAGCATGGAGACTTACTCTAAGAAAATTGCCAGAGCATTAAATGTAATTGGTTTACTGAACATTCAGTTTGCTGTGAAAGACGAGAAGGTTTATGTAATTGAAGCGAATCCAAGAGCTTCCAGAACTGTTCCTTTCATCGCTAAAGCGTACGATGTTCCTTATATCAATATCGCAGCTAAAATTATGTTAGGCGTGAACAAATTGAAGGACTTCACAATTGAGCGCAAGTTAGAAGGGTATGCGATTAAGGAACCTGTTTTCTCTTACGATAAGTTTCCTGAAGTACCAAAGGAGTTAGGCCCTGAGATGAAATCAACTGGTGAATCTATCCGGTTTATCAAAGATTTGGAAGATCCATATTTCAGAAAACTGTACAAAGATAAATCGATGTATTTATCGAAATAATAACTTGCTTAAAAGAGGCTGTTCACATGGACAGCCTCTTTTTTTGCAGTATAAACTCAATAATGCAAGAAGGGTTATTAGCTCTGAAAGATATAGTAATCTAAGTACTGTTAATGTTTACCTCCCCTCTATTAATACAATTAAAGTGCAGGGCTGATCGTGAATGATTCCCATTCAGCAGGCATCAAGTTCAGCGCTTTAACTGCTCCCGACCCATTTGCATCAGGCTGTGTTACACCGTTGCCATCAATTTGAAGACAGGTGCCGTAAAAAGCTGTTGACCAGATGGAATAGCTATCATCAAGATTTTTTAAGACAAGGAATTTTTCATACGGACCTGCGCCATATTGTGCGTTCACTGTTCCTCCTGCATATCCAAATTGCACGCCTGCACCATCCAGTCTTAAAAATACATTTGGAAAAACAGCTGATTCAATTAGATAACTACCATCACTTTGTGGAACAAAATAAAACTTTTCAAATACAGTTGCACCGTATTGGCAATTGACAACTCCTCCGCCCGAAGCTCTGGCCTGTGTTAATCCAAGACCGCTCATTCTTAGAAATACATTATTAAAAGAAATAGATTTAATTGTTCTGGCTATTCTCTCCGGCCCACCGTATAAATATTTTAAAGCAATAATATCATTTGCATTAAATATTCTCGCTTGACCATTCATATCCGTACAAGCAAGCATATACGACTCATAGTCATAACCTGATGGAGTTCCTGGTATAAGTGCTGCGCCTACTTCTGTTTCAGTTTCATTAACATTTCTGCCACAGCTCGCCCGGGTCATATAATCAGTATGCCTTAATCCTATGGCATGTCCAATTTCATGCTGCATGATTTCAGCAATTTTAGCTATTGATGTAGATGGAGGTACGGCAAGTGAATTTGTATTGATAGAAAATGAAGGGGCTGGATTTCCATTAATATCGGGGAAGCCAGCAGAAATGCCTAAAATGATAGATCCATCCGGGTTTCTTCCCTGATTCATCCCAGCTACGTTAATATTTGCGCCACTGGCGGCTCTTTGAAAAATTATTCTTAGCTGTAAAGCATTATAATTACTGATTACCTGGTCCAGGGCTTCACTATAAGGGCTGCCCAAATTGCATGAAATCGTAATCACCCTGGCGGTTCCTGATACTAGATTATAAGTTTTATACTGTTCTGACTTTGCGATGTTTAAAACAGGGCTTTCTGGTTTTTCTTTTAACAATGACTTACTGTCAAAGAAAATATCTCCTTCTACGATATAACCATCTTTATATCGAATAATTCCATCGGTATTAAATCCTTTTTTTTTGATGGATTCTATTACATCTGCGGAAATTTTATCAGAATGATCCGGCTGATCAATAGTTTTCTTTTTACAGGAAAACGAAATAACACATACAACGAGAAGCGTTAAATAGAGATTTTTTTTCATAGGTTATATAATTAGGTATAATTTTATACTCTAAGTTATATATATAATTTTAAAAAAGGAGGTTAATAATTTTTTTGTGAAATATTGTTTGTAAATAATGAAGGTATGTTTTTTAGTGATTAATTATTGTGACAATTGGTAATTAATCAACTAGCGGGTCTGAAAATACGTTTTAAATGAATGTTCTCGGCAGGATAAACCACCAGTGGGATCTTTTCAATGACCGTTTCGCTCGTATCCAGTCCAAAAGCCTTGGTATCAGATTGGGCCAGTCTTTTAATCGCAAAATAACTTCTCAGGATAAATCCATCTTTTAAACTGAATTCATTCTCATAAGAAAGGAATTTCTCCATGATTACAAAGCGGAAATCTGCTGCCAGATTGAACTTATTCAGGGAGTCATACTTACTGGTGATGTCAATCTCTTTATTCGCCACCATCTCCTGTACCACTTTTCTAAACAGCACATTGATCCTTGGGTGAATACGGAAGCCAAGTCTGAACTCAATACGGATAATTTTATCGTCAGAAAGCTCCTCTACCATAAACTCCATCGTATACGGCTCATCAGTTCTTTCAATGTGAACAAACCAGTACACATCTGCCCGCTTTGGGTTACGGCTGAATATTGAATAAAGAACCTTTTGTTCAATTTGCTTGCTATTATTTGCCTTGGTCAAATAAATCAGATGGGTACAATACTTAGCTATCGAGCGATCCTCACTTAGTGCTTTCAGCATAGGGACATGTTCTTCAAGCTCTACAAATTTCAAGAATCGATTTGTAATCTTACGCGCTTTGAACCAAACAAACATGGTGAAAATCAAACCTACTTCGAAGACTAAGAAGAATAATCTTTTAACAATTTTAACGGAGTTTGCCACAAAGAAAGAAAGTTCTACTACGGCAAAAACACTGACAATGATAATGACCAGCCAAAGTGGCCAGTGCTTCACATAGCGCATAAAATAATACATCAGTATCGTGGTCATCAGCATGGCGATTGTAATAGAAAACCCGTATGCTGCGGTCATATTCTCTGAGGTCCTGAAATAAAGAGAGACTGCGATACAACCAATACAAAGTAACCAATTGATACTCGGAATATAAATCTGACCTCTGATATTAGTGGGATATTTAATCGTGACTTTAGGCCAGAAATTCATACTCACTGCCTCGCTGATCAAGGTAAAGGAACCTGAAATTAAGGCTTGACTGGCAATGATGGTCGCCATAGTTGCAATAATGACCACTGGAATCAGGAATAAATGCGGGACAATTTCAAAGAAAGGATTGATCCCATTGAAATCTTTCTGCGGACTTTGCATTAAGACCCATGCGCCCTGACCAAGATAGTTCAATACTAAGGCTGTTTTAACAAAGATCCAGCTGATCTGGATATTCTTTCTTCCGCAATGTCCTAAATCGGAATAGAGTGCTTCCGCGCCCGTTGTACATAAGAATACAGCACCCAGTAGCCAAAAACCATGTGGATGATCCATTAATAACCTGGCGCCGTAATAGGGGTTCAGCGCTTTGAAAATCTCAGGGTAATGCAATACCTGGATCAGTCCAAGCAAGGCAATCATACAAAACCAGCAAAGCATAATCGGTCCGAAAGAAGCGCCGATAACCTTCGTTCCAAATTGCTGGAAAAAGAATAGCAGTACAATAATTGTGATGACGATACACAAAATCAAAGTATTACCGGGCACAATAATCTTTGACAATGCAGGAACGAGATTTAGGCCCTCAATAGCTGAAGTTACAGAAATGGGGGGTGTAATGATCCCGTCGGCCAGTAAGGTTCCGGCGCCGATTATCGCGGGGATGGCCATCCATTTACCGTAACGCCTCACTAATGCGTACAATGAAAAAATGCCCCCTTCCCCTTTATTGTCTGCCTGAAGTGTAATGAAAATATATTTGAATGTAGTTTGTAGTGTGAGCGTCCAGAATACGCACGAAATAGCACCTAATACTAAGGCGGGATTAACCTGTCCGCCCTCTTTAAGTAATACTTGAAAGGTATAAAGCGGAGACGTTCCTATGTCACCGAATATTATACCCAATGTCACTAACATACCCGCTGCGGATAGTTTTTTTAGATTAGGATGCATGTTTTAAAGGCTGATTTAAAACAAAATTACGCTTTCTTGTTCTATATCAGTGATATGCGGTTTAATTTTAACCACATTTTAATTCTTGCTCCAATTTCTTATATCCAGTTACCCGAACAATAATGAAAAGACATCTTCAATTTTGTTCACGCCTGTAATCTCCAGTTTATATTTATCTGTAATCAGCCCTTTTAAATTATAATTAGAAACAAAAATCCTTTCAAATCCCAGCTTGTCAGCTTCAGCAATCCGCTGTTCTATTCTGTTTACTGCGCGGATTTCTCCTGATAAACCAACTTCTGCCGCAAAACAAATTTTTGAAGAGATGAAAATATCCTCATGTGATGAAATAATGGCCGCAAGAATCGCAAGGTCAATTGCAGGATCTTCCACTTTAATCCCACCAGCAATATTTAAGAATACATCTCTTGTACTTAACCTAAAGCCACATCGCTTTTCCAGTACGGCAAGGAGCATATTCATTCTTCGGGTATCAAAGCCCGTAGCTGAACGCTGAGGCGTTCCGTAAGCTGCAGTGCTAACCAAGGCCTGTGTTTCAATTAACATTGGCCTTGCACCCTCAAGAGTCGCTGCAATGGCAATACCACTTAATTCCTCATCTCTTTGAGAAAGCAAAATTTCCGAAGGATTGGAAACTTGTCTGAGCCCACCGCTGTGCATGGCATAAATGCCTAATTCTGCTGCGGCACCAAATCTGTTTTTAATAGAACGTAGAATTCTGTAAACATGATGTCTGTCGCCTTCAAATTGTAAAACGGTGTCAACCATGTGTTCCAGGATTTTAGGCCCCGCAATCGCTCCATCTTTGGTAATATGACCGATTAAAAAGACCGGAGTATCCGTTTCTTTGGCGAAACGCAGCAATTCAGCAGTACATTCCCTTACTTGAGAAACACTGCCTGGTGTAGAATCAATATGTGCAGAATGAAGTGTCTGGATGGAATCTACTACAATAATATCGGGTTCAAGCACCTCAATTTGCTTAAAGATATTCTGTGTGGAGGTTTCAGTAAGGATATAACAGTCTGCGGTTGGATTACTGGTAATCCTTTCTGCGCGCATTTTAATCTGCTGTTCACTTTCTTCGCCTGAAACATAGAGTACTTTCTTTCCGGTAATGTTTAAGGCAAGTTGCAGCATCAGTGTTGATTTACCTATACCCGGTTCACCTCCGATTAAAACTACAGATCCGGCCACTAAACCACCACCTAGTACCCGGTCGAGTTCAAGATCATTGGTGGAGAGCTTATTTTCCTCAGAAAACGCAATGTTGGTAATCTTGTTAGGTTTATTGGATCTTTTCGTAGAACCGGATGTTTGCCATGCAGGAACACTGGCTCCTGGTTTTTCAATAACTTCCTCTACGAAAGTATTCCAGGAATTACAGGATGGGCATTTTCCAAGCCACTTGGCTGATTCATACCCACAACTCTGACAGAAATATGCTGATTTAGTTTTAGCCAATTGATTTGAGATTAAAACACAAATTTAACTTAATTCGGTGGGAAAATAGAAAAGCCTGGTTACTATTTAAAGTAATCAGGCTTTTCCATTATGTTTTGAACATGAGTCTTACAGTTTTATTTCTTCGTCTTTAGAAGAGATAAAATGAAACTCTGTTAATAAGTAAGACGGAACTGCCTTAACTTTAATTTTCTGTCCGAATTTAAAGAACCACTTCCATTGCAGGGAGTAAACACCTTTTTTGATAAAGGCCTCTATATACGGGTGTACACAAAGCGTAATGTTTTTTTCATTCTGCTCACGCAAAATGTAATTCATATTACTTTCAATATCATCCATTAAAACGATGCTCGCTTTAATTTCACCAGTACCGTGACACATTGGACAAACTTCACTGGTCACAATGTTCATCTCAGGACGAACACGCTGACGTGTAATTTGCACAAGGCCGAACTTACTTGGAGGCAAAATAGTGTGTTTAGCACGATCCAGCAGCATCAGTTCACGCAGATAGTCAAATAACATTTTACGGTTTACTGGTTTATGCATATCGATAAAATCGATCACTACAATACCACCCATATCACGTAGTCTGAGTTGACGCGCAATTTCCTTTGCAGCTTCCTTGTTTACCTGTAAGGCGTTGTCTTCCTGGTTTTCTTTATTAGCTGTTCTGTTACCGCTGTTAACGTCGATAACGTGAAGTGCTTCGGTATGTTCCACAACAAGATAAGCTCCGCCGGCAAGATTTACGGTTTTGCCAAAGCCATTCTTAATTTGTTTTTCAATTCCGAAATGCTCAAATATAGGTTCCTTGTGCTTGTAAGGTTTTACTATTTTCTCCATTTCCGGAGAAATCTCATGCACATAAGAACGGATATCTTCGAACAAACCTGCATCGTTCACATAAACATTAGTGAAGTCAACACTTAAAATGTCACGGATTAACGTTGACGTTCTGTCCATCTCGCCCCAAACACGTTTGGAAGGCTCGGCCTCAGGTAATTTCTTAATGAAATTTTCCCACTTAGAGACAGAATCCAATAAGTCTTTTTGCAATTCTTCAACACCTTTACCTTCAGAAACTGTTCTGATGATTACTCCGAAGTTTTTAGGCTTAATACTTTCAATAATCTTTTTTAAACGATTACGTTCTGTATTACTCTTAATTTTTTTCGAGATTGATATTACATTAGAAAAAGGGACTAATACAATGTACCGTCCTGCAATAGAAAGATCAGAGCTTAGACGCGGTCCTTTAGTTGAAATAGGCTCTTTAGCTATTTGAACAGGTATAAGCATGTTTTTGGAAACGACCTCAGATATTTTGCCAGCCTTATTAATATCGGCTTCAAGCTTTAAATTGTCTAATAACGTCCCACTAACAGTGCCATTCCGCTTAATTTTTGTAAGCTTTAATAAAGATTGAACTTGCGGACCAAGATCGAAATAATGCAAAAAAGCATCTTTCTCATAACCCACATCAACAAACGCAGCATTTAATCCCGGCATAATTTTCTTTATGCGGCCTAAATAGATGTCGCCTACGGCGTAATTTGTGTTGACGTGTTCTTTATGAAGTTCTACAAGTTGTTTATCTTCAATCAAAGCTATGGTTACTCCCGTAGGAGATGAATCGATAATTAATTCCTTTACCAAAAGCTATACATTTAAAGGGATGAATCCCTTATTAAACACATGGACTGAATATATAAAAAACAGATCAACGAATAATAGATACTAAAACTAGTTTTAGTATCTATTATTCGTTGATCATGGAGAAAAATCTATTTTTTCTTATGTCTGTTTTTTCTTAAACGCTTTTTACGTTTGTGGGTGGCCATTTTATGTCTTTTTCTTTTTTTACCGCTTGGCATAATTGTAAGGTTTAGATATTTTTATAAATCTGTTTATTAGTTTTTGGTCTTCAGCTCAGCTACTTTCTTATCAATGAAATTAGATAAGGTTGGATTTGCTGCCAATTTTTTACTGTTCAGGTAAGCCTCAACAGCCTCCTTGTTTTTACCCAGGTTCTCATAAGCTGTAGCCAGATAGAAATAAGCATCTGGTGAAGGCTTTTTAGCTATTATACCATTGAACCTGGTTATTGCTTTATCAAATTGTCCGGATTTTATTGCAAAAGTTCCTAAGCTCATGTTTGCTTTCAGGTTATCAGGATCTTTTTTAATGACGTCCAGCAAGATTGCTATTCCCGACATCGGTGCACCCATGCCATTAACGACAGTGATTCCCAAACCGGTTTTAGCTTCAAGATTCGTTGAATCCAGTGCTACAGCATTCGTATAAGCTGCATTTGCTTTTTGTAATAATACAGGAGAAATTAAACTATCCTGTGTATTGTCAAAAGCTTTCATCAATCTGCCACCAGCAGCTAACCAGCTATTCAGGTTACGCTCTTTGCCAGCAATGATTTCCAGATATAACGCGCTTGGAACAGCTTGTTCAACATCATCCCATTTTTCTGCAAGAACTTTCGCAGCGTTCACTTTCTGATCTTCAGATGCAGTTTTATACGCATTTTCCAATGTAGTGATTTCCGCAGCTAAGTTAGCATTAATTGAATTTTTAGCAGCGGTCGAGACCTCTGTTAAATTAATTGTACTGCCTGCTGAAGTAAGTTGCCCTCCGGCAGGAACGCCAGATGTTTCTTTCTTCGGCTTCACTAAACCTTTGATATCTCTTGTAAACAAAAATACACTCAGCAGAATTACTGCTGCAATAATTAATGTTTGTTTAGATCGGATAGTGTTCATCATAAGCAGATTAAGCTTCTACGCTTAGTTTTTTTGAATTGTTTTTTACTTTATCAACAAAAACTTTTGCTGGTTTGAAACTTGGTACAAAATGCTCTGGAATAATAATCGCAGTGTTTTTTGAAATATTTCTTGCAGTTTTTTGTGCTCTTTTCTTAACAACAAAACTTCCAAAACCCCTAACATAGACATTTTCGCCACCGATCATACTGCTTTTGATTACTTTGAAAAACGCCTCAACGGTTTCCTGTACATCTACCTTTTCAATTCCTGTTTTCGTTGATATTTCTGAAATAATATCTGCCTTAGTCATATTTTCTATTATTAATTGTTGTGTGTTTAATATTATAAGTGATTTGGGGTTGCAAAAGTATTGCTTTTTAATGAGATAGGAAAATAAAAGATCAATTATTTATCTTGAATAGTATCAGGGAATTGCAAGTTTTACATAATCTAACCTGATCAGCGTATTTCTACTGGCTATAACAAAATAAACATTGGTGAATTTTGCGCAATAAAAAATAATAATTTATAACTCGGCAAAATAATGTATTACTTGTATTTTTGGGGTTATGGCATTTCAGCAAGAGCTTATCAGTTGGTACCTGGTTAACAAAAGAAATCTCCCCTGGAGACATACGCAAGATCCTTACATTATCTGGTTATCAGAGATCATTTTACAGCAGACAAGGGTGGAACAGGGATTGCCTTATTTTAATCGTTTCTTAGCAGCATATCCTACAGTTTCGGATTTCGCTGCAGCAACAGAAACACAGATTCTGAAGCTATGGCAGGGTTTAGGGTATTATTCACGCGGTAGAAATATGTTATTTACTGCACGCCAGATTATGGATTTATATGCAGGTATTTTTCCTGTAAGTTACCGGGAACTGATCAAACTTAAAGGGGTTGGTGAATATACAGCAGCTGCGATTTCTTCCTTTTCTTCTGGTGAATCGATGGCTGTTTTAGATGGAAATGTGTTCAGGGTACTCTCCAGATATTTTGGAATCAGTACACCGATTAATAGTACGCTGGGCAAAAAACAATTCTCAGAACTTGCACAATCTCTTATTGATAAGCAAGACCCTGCCCTGTATAATCAGGCGATTATGGAATTCGGTGCTTTGCAGTGTAAGCCTAAGTCTCCCAATTGTGAAATTTGTCCGCTGATGCTTTCCTGTTATGCGAAAAATAATAACCTGATCCCTGTTCTTCCTGTTAAACTCAAAACAGTGAAGGTCAAAACACGCTATATTAATTATTTTATTTGCGAAAATGACAATAAAGTGCTTGTTAATAAAAGGATTTCAGAAGATATCTGGCAGCATTTATATGATTTTCCCAACATAGAAACGATAGCAGAAGCAGGCGTTAATAATGAGGTTTTTTTGGAAAAAGTTAAACAAAATTTCGGATCAGCTGTTGTTATCCGGCCACTGATGCAAGTGAAACATTTATTGACACACCAAATTATATACGTTCAATTTTTTGGTTTAGATAATTATATCATTAACTTTAATATTAGCGCAGAAGCGAATTGGGTCACTTGGGCCGATTTGGATCAGCTGCCACAACCGAAAATTCTAACCAAATTTATTAACTTCTATTTTAACAAATAGTAAACTCCAAATTCATGTCAGGTATTAACAAAGTAATTTTAGTTGGACATTTAGGGAAGGATCCTGAAGTCCGTCACCTAGATGGTGGTGTTACCGTTGCAAGCTTTCCGCTGGCTACATCAGAAACTTATAATAAAGATGGAAAACGCATAGAGCAAACAGAGTGGCATAACATTGTGTTATGGAGGGGTTTAGCTGAAGTGGCGTCAAAGTATCTGCAAAAGGGGAAACTCGTTTATATAGAAGGAAAACTACGTACACGGTCATTTGAGGACCGGGAGAAGATAAAGAAATATGTAACTGAAGTTGTAGCAGAGAATTTTACTATTCTGGGCAGAAAAAGTGATTTTGAAAATACTCCGGTAACCACTAACAGTACACCTAAAAGTGAAAATGATTATCTGGATGCAGATGGTATCTCAGGTGATTTACCTTTTTAAGGTGATTCGAAGTATAGCGTAAAGTTTTTTGTTCGGTTTGCGGGCTGGTAGTGCAGGGGTGGATTCATACCCTAGCCAACTCCTACACTACATTTGCAGTGTGGGAACAGTCTGAAAATGGCTTAAAATGAAAAAGGCCGCCCTGATGGGGCAGCCTTTTATATCCTGAGTGTTAAAAACTAATTAGGATTCTTAACGTAATAAATATTAAGTCTTATTTTCCTGCTTGCAGGATTGTTAAATGAACCAATTACTGCTCTTCCTGCTGAAGTTGCATAAGGTAACAGGTTAAATTCGGTTGTTGCAGTTGGTGCCAGGTAAGTCCCGTAATCAACAGTTTTTCCGTCAACTATATCCTGAATGTAGCTGGTTACTACAAAAGTGTAGCTTTTTTTAGTTTTATCGTAGAATCCTCCGAATGGTAATAATGCTCTTGGGTCACCGGTTGGGTTATTTTGTGAGGCAACGTTATTATCTGGTAGATTTTGTCTTTGTTTGGCAAGATCCAGCCTGTATAAAGAAAGACGCGGTGGTATTTTAAATGGAATTGAATCTGCAGGATCACTGATGTCAATTACCAGCTCCGCTTTGTTAATCACAATTTTTGTCCCAATGGAAGCTTTCAGGTTCTTCAGGTAAGGGAAGGTTATTTTGTTTCTCACCCCACTCATAGCCTGTAAATAAGTTACTGCGTAATCTGCAGGAGTTTTAAGCTGCGTTGCGATAGCTGTATTGGTATAATCATGTTTTACAGTTGCTGCAACTGGTCCTGAAGACACAGAGATTGGAAACATTGCTGCCACTGTATCTCTGAGTGTTGCAGTAGTAGTGTTCTGTTTTTTATAATAAATCTCCAGGTTAGAATTGCTGCCGGTGAAATTAAAGAACATGACTGCCCCAGGTTTTCCGGAAACAAGACTTGCGGTTACCTTTAAACCTTTAAATGCAGCTGCTAAATTCGCATTTGTACTTAAAGTTGCAGAGTCAAGGGCCATGATCTTACTTTTGATCAGTGCTGTTGACAATTTAATCCTTACCTGCGGACCAGCATTATATGCAGTATCCACTGCTCCGGGGATTACTCTGAGCACTCTGACAGATGAACCTGGTCTTGGTGTTATAGTTGCTGATCCAAGAAGATCAGTTGATGGATAATCTGTAGTATTCAGGAAACCGGTTTGTGTCGAAAGATTAGTATTTAACTGTGTTACTCTAACATTGAATGTTGAAGTACTATCCCCATAAAACTGTGCAAGCTGACTTCCGATAGTAGCCTGAACTGAAGTAGGAACTGCAGTATTCGTAGCATAAGGCATCACTAATACTGCTGAATCAATTTCGGCGGCTGTACCAAAGCTGTACCCCGCGCCCCCTGGCAAGTTAACTGCCATGGCCAGATTTGCTGTGGTTGAACCAAAAATCGGATCAGCCATTTGTCCCAGAGGATATCTGACTAAACCAACCGCTGATCCTGTAGTTGCAGGAGGATAAGTTGAGGCAGGATCATCTAATTCAGTACGGGAAGTAACTGTAACTGTATCTAAAAGAATCCCACTGACCGCGTTAGCTGGATTAATATCTAAACCGATAGTACTGGAGTCTTTACAAGACGAAAAAAGAAAAAGACTTATCAACAGGGTCAATAAGTCTAGTTTTGAAAATTTCATAATTAATTTAATAATACCTGAGTTTATGCTATTGAAACCAATTCATCATTCGAGATTTCTTCATATAAAGCATAGAAGTTCTCGAAATTTTCGGTTAAATTAAAGGCTAAAGTTGGCTTATTTGAATCTTTAACAAATTTTAACACATTCGCATCAATTTTCTCATCAGCCAGAACTACAGCGTCTGAGTAAGTAATTGCACCAATATGTAAAGTATTACTGTCAGCATTTTCGAAAACTTTGGTGTCATCTGCTGTCATATTGTTCATTACTGCTTTTTTATGCAAATCAGCATGTAAAGTTTCAGTGAAACAGTTTTCATAAACAGAATAAACAACTTTAGAGTTCTTGAATGTAGGATCGTTTTTGTAAGAAGTTTTGATGTAAACAGGAACCAATGAAGTCATCCAGCCATGGCAATGCACGATATCCGGTGCCCAGCCTAACTTTTTAACAGTTTCAAGTGCACCTTTACAAAAGAAAATTGTTCTTTCGTCATTGTCTGCATAAAACTTGTTTTCTTTATCTCTGAATACATACTTGCGCTGGAAATAATCTTCATTATCCAGGAAGTAAACCTGCATACGGGCTGCTGGAATAGAGGCCACTTTGATAATAAGCGGGTTGTCATTGTCATCAATCATGATGTTCATTCCCGATAAACGAATAACTTCGTGCAGCCTGTTCCTCCGTTCGTTGATGTTACCGAACCTTGGCATAAGAATACGGATCTCAAATCCCTTTTCTTGCATTGCCTGAGGTAATTGACGGGTAATCTCTGAAATTTTGGTGAGTTCCAGGAAAGGCGACATCTCGTGTGTAACAATCAGTAGCTTCGTTTTTGCCATCTCCATATTTGTGAATAAATATTTATGTTAAAGAAAAGATAATCAAGGGGCAAAGGTAAGCAATTTATTCAAATTTATCAATATCTTGCTGAGATGTTTTGTTGGGATTATATTATTAACCAACTTTGGACTTTGAAATTTTACAACCCGGTTTGGAAGTTATAAATACAATAGCAGGATTAAATAGCTTGCTGAAGCCACTAAAACTGGCTCAACAAAAAATAGCATTAGTGCCTACTATGGGTGCTTTGCATAAAGGACACGTGTCTCTCGTCAAGATCGCTCAGCAGCATGCAGATGTTGTAGTTTGCAGTATTTTCGTGAATCCAACGCAGTTTACTGACCCTAAAGACCTGGAGAAATATCCAAGGCCACTGCAGCATGATATTGAAATGCTGCAGGATGCGGGATGTGATTATGTGTTCATGCCGTCCGTAAAAGAGATGTACCCTGTGCCTGAAAACTGGCATATTGACCTTGGACCGGCTGAATTTCTGCTGGAAGGAGAGTTCAGAAGAGGACATTACCAAGGCGTAACTCAAATCGTTAAGAAGCTTTTTGATGCGGTTGATCCTGATCTGGCGTTTTTTGGTCAGAAAGATTTTCAGCAGGTATTAATGATCCGTAATATGGTAGCTCATTTCAATTTGCCAGTAAATATTATTTCCTGTCCTATTATCAGGGAAGAAGACGGACTGGCAATGAGTTCAAGGAATATTCATCTCTCTGCTGCAGAACATGAACACGCGCTGGTACTCAGTAAAGCGTTAACCTATGTGAAAGATCATTTTCAAACAGAAAGTATAGATATCTTATTAAAAGAAGCCATAGCTATCATTCAAAGCGTAAAAGGAGTGGAACTCGATTATTTTACGATTGCGAACAGTGAGACGCTCCTTCCGGAAAAAGATAAAGCAGCGCAGCAGCTGGTTGCCCTGGTTGCGGCGAAAGTCGGAGAGACCAGGCTGATCGATAACATGATGCTGAACTGACAAGAATTACAATGAATCAATATAATATTATCTAACTTTACAGCATGATTATCGAGATCTTAAAATCGAAAATACACCGTGTCAGAGTGACACAGGCGGAATTAAACTATGTAGGCAGCATCACAATTGATGAAGACCTGATGGATGCCGCGAATATCATTGCTAATGAAAAGGTGCAGATTGTCAATAATAATAACGGGGCAAGATTTGAAACCTATGTGATTAAAGGTGAGCGTGGTAAAGGTACTGTATGTTTAAACGGCGCAGCTGCAAGGCAAGTGCAGGTTGGGGATACCTTAATTATCATTTCTTATGGCTCTTTACCTATTGAAGAAGCTAAGTTGTACAAACCTATTCTGGTCTTCCCTGATGATCACAATCATCTGCTGAAATAATTATTTTTCGGAAAGATACTATGCAACCATAGTATCTTTCGATTTGAAATACTAAATTTGGCAAAAAGTAATTTTCCAAAAATAATTATTATGCTATTTCAACTAAGTGAAGAACAATTGATGATCCAGCAGGCTGCGAGAGATTTCGCGCAGCATGAATTAAAGCCTGGTGTAATTGAAAGAGATGAACATCAAAAATTTCCGGCAGAGCAGGTGAAAAAACTTGGCGAGCTTGGCTTTTTGGGAATGATGGTCTCAGAAAAGTTCGGTGGAAGCGGATTAGATGCGGTTTCATACGTATTGGTTATGGAAGAGCTTTCTAAAGTTGACGCTTCAGCTTCAGTTGTGGTTTCTGTCAATAATTCTTTAGTTTGTTATGGCTTAGAAGCCTATGGCTCTGAATTTCAAAAAGAGAAATATCTTAAGCCTTTAGCTTCGGGACAACAAATCGGTGCATTTTGTTTATCTGAGCCAGAAGCGGGTTCTGATGCCACTTCTCAGCAGACTACTGCCGAAGATAAAGGTGACTATTACCTGTTAAACGGAACAAAAAACTGGATCACCAACGGAAGCAATGCTTCTACTTACCTGGTTATTGCACAGACGCATCCTGATCTTAAGCATAAAGGGATCAACGCTTTTATTGTAGAAAAAGGAATGGAAGGTTTTACAATCGGGCCAAAAGAGAATAAAATGGGGATCCGCGGATCTGATACACATTCTCTGATGTTCAATGATGTTAAAGTTCCTAAGGAAAACAGGATTGGTGAGGATGGGTTTGGATTTAAGTTTGCCATGAAGACCCTGGAGGGTGGCCGTATTGGTATCGCTGCTCAGGCATTGGGTATTGCAGCTGGTGCATATGAACTGGCACTTGCTTATGCTAAACAACGTAAATCATTCGGTAAGCCAATTGCAGAACATCAGGTGATTGCCTTTAAATTGGCAGATATGGCCACAAGTATTGAAGCCGCGAGAATGCTGGTTTATAAAGCGGCCTGGTTAAAAGATCAGGGTTTACCTTATACGCTTGCTGGCTCTATGGCTAAATTATATGCTTCTAAAGTAGCGATGGACGTGACAGTTGAGGCTGTTCAGGTGCATGGTGGTTATGGATTTGTTAAAGAATACCATGTAGAGCGTTTAATGCGTGATGCGAAAATTACACAGATTTATGAAGGTACTTCTGAAATCCAGCAAATGGTTATTTCAAGAGAAATATTAAGATAATATAACTGATCAATTTTACTATAAAAAAGCTGTTTTCTGTTCGGAAAACAGCTTTTTTATTTTGCTTAGTCGTTGTCAGTACCAGCAATTGTACCGAATAAAGCTTTGATAACAGCCACAACAATCGCTAAGAATGCAGCAGCAAAGAAGCCAGAAGTATTAAAGCCGGACATCATACTATCTACTAATAAGATCATTAATACGGTAATGATAAAAGACATCAAGCCCAATGTCAGAAAGTTGATAGGGAAAGTAAGAAGTCTTAAAATAAAACCGATAGTCGCATTGGCCAGTGCAATCAATACAGCTGCTATAATAGCAGTCCCGAATCCATCAATCTGAACGCCCGGAACAAGGTATGAACCCAGCAGCATAGCCAGGCCCATTAATAAAATTTCAATAATAAGTTTCATAATGTTTAGTTTTAAAAAATGTACAGCTGTTTATTAAAATTCCCTCCGGTGCTGTTTGGAATGGCTTGTTTAATGTCATGTTCTTCAGCAAATAATAAGCCACTTTCTGTCCGGTTTTCAGCAGATAGTTCCGCAATTATCTTTTCAGACATTGCGCCTGCTGGTTTAGGACTGATCAGGAATATAAAGGGAGTGGATACAGCGCATGCCGATTTGATTACTGTTTTAGAAACACCCTCCGATGAGGATACTGCTGCTATGGAGCATGAGGTGCCAGGCAAATTGGAAGTAACGGACAGTACATTGGTTTTCAGACCTTCTAAATCATTTATTTCAGGAAAAAATTATTTAGTCATCTCCTATATGAATGCGAAGTTTGCCAGTACAGAGAAAATCATCAGCGGTCAGCTAAATCATAGTGTAAAGGCTCAGCAGGTCATACTAAAGCGTTAAGTCTTTAATTATTCTGCATTTAATTTTTTTTTTATTTTCTGTTTCAGGCTGTTATTTAATTTTTTTAAATTAGTTGTGGTAAACAGCATATCGATTTACAAGCTGTATTTGTTTTTATTTTTGAAATAAAATCCCTACCTTTGCACTGATATAGAGGGGCAAGAGGGGGCAGATGTCCCCTCTTTTCTTTTATCCGCAAATTGGTTTATGCAAGTAGAGAAGAGAGTAATAGAATTAGTAGAGGAAAAAATTTCGGACAGACCGGAGTTGTTTTTAGTTGAGGTAAAGTTGTTGCCTGGCAATAAGTTAATCATTCATGTGGATGGTGACCAGGGTATCAGTATCCAGGATTGCGCTGCAATTAGCAGACATGTTGGATTTCATCTGGAAGAAGAAAATACTATTGAGAAAGCATATAACCTGGAAGTTTCCTCTCCTGGTGTTGGCGAGCCTTTAAAGCTCCAAAGACAGTATGAGAAAAACATCGGACGCGAATTGAGTGTTAAAGTTACCGGAGGTGATATTATGGAAGGAAAGCTGCTGGATGTAAATGAGCAGTCGGTTACCATTGAAGCGAAAGTAAAAGAAAAAGGAAAGAAAGCACAATTGGTTGAAACCAGTCTGGACTTTAGTAATATAATAGAAACAAAGGTTTTAATTTCATTTAAATAAAAATGAGCAATATTAATTTAATCGATTCATTTCAAGAATTCAAAGAGTTCAAGAACATCGACCGTCCTACGGTGATCAGTGTGCTGGAAGAAGTATTTCGTAGCATGTTACGTAAGAAATATGGTACTGATGAGAATTGTGATGTAATTGTTAACCCTGATAATGGTGATTTAGAGATCTGGCGTACAAGAAAAGTAATGGAAGACGGCTTTTCTGAAGATGATGATCTTGAAATCGAATTGGCAGAGGTTAAGCAGTTAGATGCAGATATGGAAGTTGGAGACGACTACATTGAGCAGATTACTTTAGAGAGTTTTGGAAGAAGAGCTATTTTAGCTGCACGTCAGACACTGGTATCTAAAGTACTTGAATTAGAGAAAGACGAGATCTTTAAGAAATATAAGGACAGAGTTGGAGAAATCGTAACAGGAGAAGTTTACCAGGTTTGGAAAAAAGAAACGTTAGTACTGGATGATGAAGGTAATGAGTTGATCATGCCTAAAACTGAACAGATACCAGCTGATTATTTCAAAAAAGGTGATACTGTACGTGCGGTAATCTTAAAGGTGGATATGATGAATAGCACCCCAAAGATTATCATTTCAAGAATTGCTCCTGAGTTTTTACAACGTTTGTTTGAAATTGAGGTTCCTGAGATCTTTGATGGTTTAATTACAATTAAGAAAATTGTTCGTGAACCAGGAGAACGTGCTAAAGTAGCTGTGGAATCTTATGATGACAGAATTGACCCGGTGGGTGCTTGTGTTGGTATGAAGGGTTCACGTATTCATGGAATCGTGAGAGAACTTAAAAATGAGAATATTGATGTAATCAATTTCACTAATAATGTTTCTCTTTATATCACAAGAGCTTTGAGCCCTGCTAAAATCACTTCAATCAAATTGGATGATGTAACTAAACATGCTTCGGTTTACCTGAAGCCTGATCAGGTTTCTCTTGCAATTGGCCGTGGTGGACATAATATTAAACTTGCCGGTAAATTAACTGGTTACGAAATTGATGTTTACCGTGAAGCTGGTGAAGAAGATGAAGATGTGGATATCGAAGAATTCTCAGATGAAATCGATAGCTGGATCATTGACGAATTGAAGGCAATTGGTTGTGATACTGCAAGAAGCGTACTAGCGCTGTCAGTAGACGAATTAGTAAAAAGAACTGATCTGGAGGAAGAAACTATTAAAGAAGTTATCAGTATATTACAGTCAGAATTTGAATAAGCGTTGACTTGATGAGAAAAAACAAGAATAAACGTTACTTTTGTATAAGAATTAAGAAAAAATAGGATATCAATGTCAGACGACAAACCAATAATTTTATTCAAAGCAGTTAAGGAACTTAACGTAGGGATAGCTACGGCCGTTGAGTTTTTAGAAAAGAAAGGCTTTTCTGTTGAGAATAAACCCACTACTAAACTCTCCCGCGATATGTATAATGCATTATTGAAAGAGTTTCAGGGAGATAAAATCGTAAAAGAAGAAGCCAATCAAATTGTTATAGGTAAAATTCGTCGTGATGAGCCTGAAGTAACTGAAAAAGTTACGGATGCACCTAGAAAGAATGTTGAATTCGAAAGCGAGGGTATTTTAATCAAAAACCTTCATTCCTATACTCCTCCTACAGTTGAGAAACCTAAGGAAGAAGTAACTCCTGAACCTGCTCCTGAAAAAGAAGCAGAAGTGGAAAAGGAAACTGAAAAGGTTGAAGAAGGAACATTGAAAGGTGTTAAAATTGTAGGGAAAATTAATCTTGACGATTTAAACGCTAAGACCCGCCCTGCAAAAAAAGAAGAACTTCCAGCTGCTGAAGTTGTTAAAGCTGAAGCTCCGGTTGTACCGGCTGCTCCCGTTGAAACACCTGCACCAGCAGCGATTATCCCGGAGGCACCTAAGGTAGTTCAGGAGGAAGTTAAGCCAGTAGAAAAACCTATTGAGGCTAAACCTGTTGAAATTAAACCTGAAGTAGTTAAAGCTGTGGAAGAAGAAGTTAAAGAAGAAAAACCAAAACCTGTGGAATCACCTGTTGTTAAAGCAGAGCCGGTTAAAGAAGTTGTTGCACCGAAAGCGGATAAACCTGACGAAGTTGAGGTTATCAAAGCCCGTTCTGTAAAACTTTCCGGACCAAATATTATTGGTAAAATTGTCTTGCCGACAACACCTGAACGTAAATCGCAACCTGTCGCTTCTTCAGCGGACAGCAATGATGCGAAAAGGAAACGCAAGCGTAAAAAGGCTCCGGGTGCACCTGGACAGCATCAGTCGTCGGGAGGTAATCCTTCAGCGCCTGGTCAGCAAGGAGGAAACAATCCTGCTACACCTGCAAAACCTGCAGGCGTGCCAACTTTTACCAACAGACCTGATTTCAGGAACAATACAAACAATACAGCCAACAGGCCAAACTTTAGAAACAGCAAACCAGGCGGACCTGGAGGCTCTAAAGAAGAACCTACGGAAAAAGAAATACAAGATCAGATTAAAGCAACGCTTGCACGTTTAAGCGGAGCTGGTAAATCTGGTAAATTTGCACAACGTGCAAAACTGCGTCGTGGTAAGCGTGATGATGTGGCTCTTTCTGCGGAAGAAGCTGCAATGGAACAGGAACTACAGTCTAAAGTGTTGAAAGTAACAGAATTTGTTACGGCAAACGAATTAGCGAGCATGATGGATGTACCGGTTACCAAAATTATTGGTACTTGTATGAGTCTTGGTATGTTCGTTTCGATCAATCAGCGTTTAGATGCAGAAACATTAACGATCGTTGCAGATGAATTTGGTTACGAGATACAATTCGTTAAACCAGATGATGAAGGCGATAGTATCATTGAAGAATTAGATAATCCTGAAGATTTAGTACCAAGAGCACCGGTAGTTACGATCATGGGTCACGTGGATCATGGTAAGACCTCTTTACTGGATTATATCCGTAAAGCGAATGTGGTAGCTGGTGAAGCGGGTGGTATTACACAGCACATTGGTGCTTATATGGTAACTACACCAACTGGTAAAAAGGTAACCTTCCTGGATACACCGGGTCACGAAGCCTTTACAGCGATGCGTGCACGTGGTGCGAAAGTAGCGGATATTGCAATTATTGTTGTTGCAGCGGATGATGCAGTGATGCCTCAGACTAAAGAAGCAATCAGTCATGCTCAGGCAGCTGGAGTTCCTTTGGTATTCGCCTTCACAAAAATTGATAAACCGGGAGCTAACTCTGATAAGATCCGTGAACAATTATCGATCATGAATATCCTGGTAGAGGATTGGGGCGGTAAATTCCAGTCTCAGGAAATCTCAGGTAAAAGCGGCTTAAATGTTGATCTTTTATTAGATAAAGTACTATTAGAAGCTGAATTGTTAGAATTAACAGCTAATCCTAATAAACGTGCTACTGGTAGTGTAATTGAAGCGACATTAGATAAAGGACGTGGTATTGTGACTACTGTACTGGTTCAGGCTGGTACGTTAAAAGTAGGTGATCCGATTTTAGCGGGTAGCTACAGTGGTCGTGTGAAAGCGTTATTTAACGAACGTGGACAAAAAGTAGAACAAGCCGGACCTTCAGTACCAGTACAGGTATTGGGTATGCAGGGCGCACCTACAGCAGGTGATAAATTCAATGCTGTAGAAAATGAGTCTGAAGCGAGAGAGATTGCAAACAAACGTTTACAATTGATGCGTGAGCAGGGCTTAAGAACACAGAAACACATTACGCTGGATGAGATTGGCCGTCGTTTGGCGATTGGTAACTTTAAAGAGCTTAACCTGATTGTTAAAGGTGATGTGGATGGTTCGATTGAGGCATTAGCCGATTCATTACTGAAATTATCTACCGAAGAGATTCAGATTAATATCATCAGTAAAGCGGTAGGTCAGATTTCAGAATCTGATGTATTGTTAGCTTCGGCTTCTGATGCGATTATCATCGGTTTCCAGGTTCGTCCTTCTTCAGGTGCAAGAAAGCTTGCTGAAGCTGAGCAAATCGATATCCGTCTGTACTCAATTATCTATGATGCGATCAATGAGATCAAAGCTGCGATGGAAGGTATGCTTGCTCCTGAATTCCAGGAGAAAATTACTGCAAACGTAGAGATCAGAGATACCTTCAAGATCACGAAAGTAGGAACGATTGCTGGTTGTATGGTATTGGATGGAACGATTACACGTAACAGTAAGATCCGTATTGTAAGAGACGGTGTGGTTGTTTACACTGGTGAGCTGGCTTCACTGAAACGTTATAAAGATGACGTGAAAGAAGTAGCAAGAGGTTACGAATGTGGTCTGAACATACAGAATTTTAATAACATTGAAGTTGGTGATATCGTTGAAGCTTACGAACAAGTAGAAGTAAAAAGAAAGTTATAAATTTATAAATAACACATACCAAAAGGCCCTGTTAATGAATCTTGTAAAAGATTTTTAACAGGGCCTTTTTTATGAACAGAGGTTTGGGCTTAGTGCCTATATTTTTATCCAGCCTGCCGGCAACAGTGCAGAGGTATCGTATTGATCTCCATGAAGCCACTTTTTAGGGCCTATAACTATCTTTTCCGGATTGTTATTAAGCCATGCTGCCCACCAGCTAAAGCTGCTGTTTGCAATGATATTATGCTTGCAAGCACTCATTAATTGCATGTCAATGTAACTTTGTGTCCCTTTATTCCATGAAATAAATTCACAATTCTTAATATTCAGGTTATTAACACACCAATCAATGTCATTAGAGAATAGGAAGAATTTTGCGGCTTCTGTTCTTGATTGTATGATTTGTAAAGCCTGATCATAATATTCTTTCTCACAAAGGCCTCCAAATGCGGGATGATTAACATAATCACCTCTTCTTACATGTACTCCAACACTGTTTGTTTGTTCTATTTTTTTTAGGGTATCAATGTTTTGTTGAGCTGTTAATGGACTGAATTTAAAATCTTTTCTTATCTCATCAGCAATATCAATGAAGTAATTTTCATTTTGCCAGAAGCCTGAGTAATACCTTGATTTAGAATTGGAGAAAATTGCAGGATCATATGTAAAGTCTTTCTCTTCGGCTTTATGATACTTTTTTAAGTTAAGCACTCTTCTGATCTTTCGATAGATCCATTTTCTGTTTTTTATATCATAGATACCGCCTGTAAATGGTGAAACTTTGTTTGTACTTACCTGAAAAATATCTTCTAATTCATAGCCATTGTGTGCAGTATCGAAATTAAAACTATTTAAATCTACTTTAACATCTGGATATTTCTTACTGAGGGCTTTATAACAGGCATATTGGAACATTTGGTTACCTAACCCGCCTAAAAAACGAATAATTTTCATGATGATATTTTTTTGATAAAATGAAAACAACCGCATCCACAAAATTGTCTCGCAAGCAATTGTTGATCAGGATCTACAATTAAACCTCCATCCTTGCCTTCTTCAGGTATAAATGCAAATTCCTTGAGTTCAAGATCTGAAAACAGTTTTAAAACTTGTTCTTTAGTGTATATTCGATGTGCATTAAAACATATTAAATCTTTTGCTCCTAATGGTACTACAAAAAATAAACTTCCATTTGCTGCAAGAACTCTTTTAAGTTCATTAATTGCTTTGATATCTCCATCATAGTCTAATGGGTCTCCGTATCTGCCTAAGCCTATATGTTCTATGGTGTGCATACACGAGATCGACTCAATTGAATCGGACTTGAAAGGTAAATTCATCAAGTCTCCGTTTAGTGATTTTAAATCCGACAGATGCAGGTCCGCAGGTCTATAGTCATAAAAGTCGACAGGAATGAAAGCTGATAAAATGGAGCAGAAATGAAGGGTCGATGAGATATCAATATGTTTTGCTGGATTGTTGTTTTTAATAATTCTGGCTGCCCAAGCCGGGTGATAAACGTAATGCCTGTCAAAACCTGTTTCGGTTGTATTATCATATAGACATGGAAAAAAATCACGTTCATCAATAATAAAACGCTTTTTACTTTGTTTTTCCAAACTAAGCAGCTGATAGTATTGATCTCTAAAATTTAATTTCAGTTTCCTCTTTAAGAGCATCCTTTTTATCTTTCTAATCATACTTATAAAGTTCTATAACGTTTTTTATTAACTCTTAAATGTTTATTACATCCTAAAATAACTTTATAATTTATCTCTTCGCTCAAAATCAACGATTTTCTGAAGAATTGGATCATTTTTGAATTTTAAATTAAGCAGGTATGTGATTATTTTTTTTTCGTGGTTGCGCTTTTCTTTTGAACTTATAAATATAGCTCTGAACAGTGAGCGCAATAAGACAAAGAACTTATTTGTACCATCTGCATCTAAATGTAGTTTGAGTTTAGTAAGAAAATAATATTTTTCCAGTATTATGCTGGATTCTGCAAAGCCTGCATATAATGCTTCTCTGTAACTTACTTCTAATCTGTTTGAGGGTATATAATGATTAAAAACCAGTGTTGGATCATAAATGAGTTTATAACCTTTTAAAATGAGCCGCTGACAGTATTCGCTATCTTCCCCGGCAGATAACTTTTCCCCTTCCCGGCCGACAAGCAATGAGGGGAAATATTTAAATAAATCCTTATAAAGATTTGTTCTTGTGCCTAATCCGGCCCCCCATAAATAACCTCTTGATGAGGTTACGTCTCCAATGATGCTTCCTTGTTTTCCAATAGCATATCCTTCGGAATAATTCTCAAACCAAGACGGATATGTCCCAGAATCGTTTACCATGATAGATTGCCCACCTACAGCTCCAATAGTAGGATCTTCTTCGAGCAAATGATAGGTTTTTTGAACATAATCCGGAGCTAGCCAATTGTCATCATCACAAATGATAAGATATTCAAATTGTGCTAAAGCAGAACCTGCTTTCAATGCATTTATTTTTCCTGGCTTTGACTCAGTTATTGCATTAAAATGAACACCTGGTAAATTATATTTGTTCCACTCAGCTTTGGCAATGCTTAATGAGTTGTCTGTTGAAGCATTATCTATCACAATGATTTCCCATTTTATAGTATTGCTTATTACTTGGGCAGCGAGATGCGCAAGAGTTTGAGGTAGTCTTGAAGAGCCATTGTAAGTGCAAATGAGAATAGTTAAACCTTTACTATCTTTTAGTAATTTATTTGAGTGTATTGTCACGAATACTAAATCTACGGTTTTATGAAAAAATGAAGATATGGGCTAATTTGTTTGAATGCACCCATTTGATAATTGTTTTCAAAGCTACATAATTCACTTCTTTAATTTGTGAAAAGATATTCAAACCGATTAGAATTATGTTTTTTTGCGTTCATTTAACAATACATCTATTTCTCTAGAGGTTATATTTTACAATTACTGATCTTTTTAAATACCATGAGATCGGGTGTTTGAAAAATAATATAAATGATTTGGTATGGCAATCATAATGATTTTTAATTCCCACATTTATGTGTAACTATCTAATTGGCTGATTAAACTTGTGGCGATTAATTACTAACTTTGCCAAGCTAAACAGACCTTTAACTGAAGGAATATAGAAGTTTCATTGAAATTATGTTAGAGAAATACCCTAAAATAACTGTAATAACACCATCTTTTAACCAGGGAGCATATCTGGAGCATACCATAACTTCGATTTTGAATCAGGGATATCCTAATTTGGAATATATTGTTATTGATGGTGGTAGTACGGATCATTCGATAGAGATTATAAAAAAATATGAACACCTTTTAACTTATTGGGTCAGCGAAAAAGATAAGGGTCTATACCATGCCTTACAGAAAGGATTTTCGCGGTCAACGGGAGAAATTATGTGTTGGATAAATTCTGATGATATGCATCATAGAAGATCCTTAATGACTATAGCAGAACTCTTTAAAGATTTCCCGGATATTAACTGGATCATGGGAAAAAATACCTTTTATGATGAGCAGGGCAGGGAGTTTATTTATGGCACTAATATGTTTAATGAAAGGTGGTCAAAGTGGAAAATGTACGATCAGGATGGCGAATATATTCAACAGGAATCTGTTTTCTGGAGACGTAGTTTATGGGAAAAATCTGGTGCTTATATAGATACGAATCTTTCTCTTGCTAGTGACGCTGAGTTATGGTTAAGGTTCTTCAGACATGATCAGCTTTATTCAACAGAACTTTTGCTTTCCGGATTCCGTTTCAGAAGTGGAATTCAAAAGAGTAAAGATCAAAGGGAAGAATATATAGCGGAACTCAGTACTGTCATTCAACGGGAATTAAGTATAGGAAATACAAGAGCTTATTTTCGGTTTATGCGTTTTATGAAATTTTTCGCAAAGCTTATTCCCCTGTTTAAATTAAAAAGTAAGATTACTATGAAAGTTATGGCTATGCCTCCAAAAATAGTTTATAATCCTGATGGAACTTACAGATTTAGCTGGAAATAGACCTGTTAGCTCTGTTAAATAACCACCATTTTAATTCTCTGAACATAAATCTTGACCAGATAGAGAAGCCAAAATACTTAAGCATCAGACCACTTTTTTCTTTCTCAAAGAGTTCGTCTTTTGATAAAGAAGAAATACCTGTTTCGTTGAAATCAGCAATGACAAAATCGGCAAACTGAATTTTAAAGTCTGGGTCAGCCCAGCATTTCATATTGAGATGATGGTCTGCTGAGATGCGGTATCTTTCGTCGAAATGATATTTATCAAAAACCCTTTTAGGATAGATCATAGATTGGTGACAGATCCCTATTTTGGCTTGGTTATATGGGCTCAGGTAGCCTAAATACTTTTCTTTGCCCTTCAGTACGCTTCCATAGTATATAGCATTTTTTTCTTGAAGGCCATTTAACATAGGGGAGAAATCGGGTAAGAGGAGATCGTCAGCGCCTAAAAAATAGACCCAATCTCCAGTCACCATTTTTAATGCCTTATTCATAGCATCATATATTCCTTTATCCTTTTCACTGATCCATTTCGTGATGATATCACTATTTTTTTTCAGAATATCTACTGTTCCGTCCTGACTTAATCCATCAACTACAATAACCTCGAATGAAGCGTATGTTTGTTTTTTAATACTGTCCAGGCAGTTTTGCAAATCGCGGACTGCATTATAGGTAACGATAACAATAGATACTTTGTCCATGAAAAACTTATTTTTTGATATTAATCTTGATGGTATTGTGAAATGCCAAGGTCACAGCTTTTTATCGCATCTTTTAAAGTACGATTAAGAATTTCGTCATTCACTAATAAATGAGTCCTGGCTATCTCAGGATGATAAATATGAAAAGTAATCGCGGCAAATTTAATAATCCTTTTCTTTATACCAGCATTTACAAGCCTGATAGCAAGTTCACTGTCCTCTCTTCCCCACCCTACTATAGCTTCATTATATCCGTTCACCTTCAATAAGTCTGTTTTCCAGAAAGCCATGTTACAGCCCCGTACATAAGTAATATTACCTGCTTTATACCTGCTGGCAAGGAAATCGGTAAGAAAGGGCAACTTTATTCCATTCGAAAAATTGGTTATTCCTTTAGAGAAAATGGAGACTTTAATATTAGTTTCCTTGATTAATTTCGCTGATAAAGCAGAAGACATATTGACACGCGTACCGGAAACGAAACTTCCGGGGCTTGCGAATTTCATATGATCACTAATAAAGTTCTTCTCAAGGATAAGATCCCCATCAATCTGCACGATATAGGGCTTAGAAGCTCTAACTATTGCTTTATTTCTGATTTTTGAGAGTTGAAAACCATCATCCTGTTGCCAGACATGAATTAAAGGGATCGGAAAGTCTTTTTGATGTCTTGCGATTAGGTTTTTGGTTTCCTCAGCAGAGCCATCATCTGCAATAATGACTTCATCAGGCAGTATGCGTTGTTTACTAATGCTGATTAAGCATAGGTCTAAAGCTTCAGTCCAGTTGTAGGTAGAAACAATCAATGAAATACCTGAAAGTGCTGGTCTATTCATGTTTGATTGAATTAGAGCTGTGCAATACCATTATCACAAGCTTTTATCTTTTTTAGGAGTGTATTCTGTACAACCTGGGCATGTACTGGCTCGTTTGTTCTCGAGGTCTCTCCATGTGACAAATGAAATTGAATAGCCTTGAATTTAACTGCTTTCTTCAGTTTCCCGTTATTAATAAATCTTGCAGCAAGTTCCTCATCTTCATGTCCCCAGCCTTTAAGGTCGTTATTATATCCATTGATCAGTAAAAAATCTGATTTCCAATAAGCTAAGTTACTTCCTCTTACGCTATTTGAATTCTTTATTTTCTTCTCAAATAAAAATGCCAGCAAGGGTAAACGAATTGCATTAAAGCGGTTAATTATCCCTTTAGACAAGAAATTAAAGCTGATCTTTTCTGTGCTATAAATTTCAGGCAGCATTTTTTGAGTAATATGAGCACGCGTGCCCCTCACAAAAACATCTGTTTCGGCAAGCGATTGATGATCTTTGATAAAGTTCTGATCCAGGATAACGTCTCCATCTACCTGAACAATATAATTCCCTTTAGCCTTTTTAATGGCAGTATTTAAGCTGATAGATTTTCGGAATCCTGAATCTTCATGCCAGATATGAATTAAAGGAACTGGAAAAATACGTTGGAATTTTTCAATTAATAATCTGGTATCCTGTCCTGATCCGTCATCTGCAATGATAACTTCAGCCGGAAGCACTTTTTGATTTTTAATACTTAATAAGCATAAATTAAGTGCTTCCGGCCAATTGTATGTAGCTACGATAAGTGACGTTACAAGCATATAAAATAATTAATCTGCAAAGGTCTGCATATCTATTAATCTTCTGTAAAGACCATTCTGATTAAGTAAAGCAGAGTGATTTCCGGATTCGACAATTTTACCATTGTCAACCACAAGTATCATATCCGCATGCTGAATTGTACTTAGCCTGTGCGCGATTATAATAGATGTCCTGTTTTCCATCAATCTGTTCAGTGCATCCTGTACAAGTCTTTCAGACTCAGTATCCAGTGCCGATGTAGCCTCATCAAGGAGCATAATCGGCGGATTTGCTAAGACAGCTCTGGCAATACAAATACGTTGTTTCTGTCCTCCTGATAATTTATTTCCCCTGTCTCCGATACTGGTTTCATAACCGTTCTCTGTATTCAGAATAAAATCATGGGCATTGGCGATTTTCGCTGCCGCAATAACTTCATCTTTGGTTGCGTCAGGTTTACCAAAAGCAATATTGTTGAAAATAGTTTCGTTGAAAAGAATTGATTCCTGGTTAACAGTGCCCATTTGGTGCCTCAGGCTATCCAGAGAGATGTCTTTTAAGTTAATGTTATCGAAATAAATACCTCCTGCTTTAGGATCATAAAAGCGTGGGATCAAATCAATCATTGTACTTTTCCCCCCACCAGATGGACCTACAAGTGCAATGTTCTGACCTTTCTTTACCGTAAAGCTGACATCTTTTAATACTTCTTTCTCACCGTAATTGAAAGACACGTTTTCAAAACGTATAGTTTCTTTGAAATCCTGAAGTTGTATGGCATTTTCTGCATCTGTCAATTCAGGTTTAGTATCGATAAGATCTAATACCCTTACGCCAGCTGCCAGTCCTGAGTGAATAGAGCTGAATGAATCAGATAGTGCTTTTACAGGCTGCATAACCTGTGAAAAGGTAGCAATGTATACCAGGAATTTTGAAGGGGTAAGATCTCCTTGATGCTGTAGAATCATACTTCCTCCATAAAGGACTATAAATACAACAACCAATACACCAAGGGTTTGTGAAACAGGGGATGCCAGTTGCTGTCTGCGCGCCATCTTTCTGTTCAAATCTGAATAAACAAGATTCTCATTATGGAATTTATCCTTGATTCTAAGCGTTGCATTAAATGCTTTAATGATCCTGATTCCACCCAGCGCTTCATCTAAAAAGCCAATCATTCTTGCAAAGCTTTCGTGAGATTCTCTGGCTTGCTGCTTTAATCTTTTAACAATTTTACTAATAATAAAGCCAGAAACCGGAATCACCAAAAGTGAGAATAAAGTAAGTTTCAGCGAAATTGATAACAATACAACGATATAAAATATGAGCTGAACAGGCTCCTTGAATACGACCTGTAAAGTGTTGGTTACTGTGCCCTGCACGACTTGCACATCTGAGGCAACTTTTGAGATAATATCACCTTTTCTCTCATTATTGAAATAGCCCAGATGAAGATCCATCACATTGTTAAAAACCGATTTCCGCAGATTTAGCAGGGTGTGTACTCTCAGATCTTCCATAAATCGCTGAGAGAGGTAGCGAAAAAGATTCGCTAAAAATACACAGATTACAATGGCTCCGCATACAATTTTAAGGGTGTATAGTTTGCCATAGTTCTCAATAGTATAATTGATGTAGGCGTTAATGTGTCCGATGAAGTCAAATGCTGAGGCTTTTTCCAGTAAAGTAGGTCCGGCAGTTGCTGCCCTGGAAGAAAAAAGTGTTTCCAGTAACGGCCCCAGTAAAGTAAATAGGAGTGTATTGAAAAATATAGCAAGTATAGTTACCAAAGCATATGGAATAGCATATTTTTCTATAGGCTTTGAAAAGGATAATAATCTAAAATAGGTCTTCATTAAAATCTAAAAATTTTTCAAAGTTACGGATTTACGGGCTATTTAATGATTTTGTAGTTTTTATATTCACCAATACGCCATCCAGTTAGCATTTCAATCCGGTGCAGAAACATTCTCCGGGGGGATAAATCTATCTTATTGGGATTGTGTTTGAAAGTCCAGTCTTGTGCTGCAATGGTATCTTTCATCGTTGCCGGATGCGGCTCTTCGAAAGGAGCAAGAATATCTGCAACAGTTCCGAAATCGAAGGTCTTGAATTTTTTATAGTGTTCGAGAACGTGTTCTTTCGGCGCATAATAACTGCCAAAGCTCTTAACTTTTCCCAGCAATAAATCAGGATTCCGGCAATAAGAGTAATGAAATATACGGGCATTCAGCAATTTAACCTTTAGCTTCCTGCTGTTCGTGTTTTTTTCGTAATCTGCTAAGGACGGGTAACTTCTAAACCCTTGTGAATCTTTATAAGAATAATAAGAAGGGTCATTTCTGATAATCCTGATTTCCCTGCGGTGCCATTTTCTGGTTGTACCTCTATGTTTATAATCCCCTATGAAATGAAGAAAGTTGAATAAGAACCCTTCTACTTTTTTATCATGCAGGTTATCTTCCATGGCTTTTTTTATTTCGGCCAGGTCATCTTCATGGAATACTTCGTCAGATTGAATATGAAATGCCCAGTCACCAGTTACTGCTTTCAGGCCGATATTGGATTGCTGAGCGAATACTTTACCTCCTTTAATTAAATCATCATCCCAAACGGTATCTATGATCCTGATCTTGTCTGAGCCAATAGCTTCGATGGCTTCGCGTGTTCCGTCTTCCGATTTACCAACCACAGCTATAAATTCATCGCACAAAGGGAGTATAGATTTTATAGACTCAATTACAGGATATCCGTATTTGAAACTATTTCGCATATAAGTGAAGCCGCTTACTTTCATTTTGATCGCTTTGCTAAAGAATTACTAATTATTTATTTTGCTAAAGAATATATATTCTGGTTCTTTGCAGGCAAAGATAGATTAAGTTTTTGCCAATGAAAACCATAGCGCAATATTTGTCGGCCATACAAGAAGGTGATTATTTGTCTTTAGCCAGAGTACTGACACTTATTGAAAATTCTCTTCCCGGCAGTAGTGAAATCCTAAAGGAGCTTGTCATTAATCAGCAGACCCCGGTAATTGGGATCACTGGTCCTCCAGGGGCTGGTAAAAGTACGCTGGTCAATGCAATGATTGACAGGCTAAGTGAGCAGGATAAAAAAATTGCAGTGCTGGCTGTTGATCCTACTTCTCCTTTTAATCTGGGTTCTTTATTAGGCGACAGGGTCCGGATGTCTGCACATTTCAATAAACCCAACGTTTTTATCCGTTCTGTAGCAACACGGGGCTCTGTTGGAGGGCTTTCTGCAAAGATTATTGAGATGACTGATGTTTTAAAGGCAGCGGGTTTTGATTATATTATTGTAGAAACAGTTGGTGTTGGCCAGTCGGAGATTGAAATTGCAGGTTTGGCAGATATAACCATGGTTATTTTAGTTCCTGAAGCTGGTGATGAAATTCAGCATATTAAATCAGGTTTAATGGAAATAGGAGATGCTTTTGTAGTGAATAAAGCAGACCGGGAGGGAGCAGATAGTTTTGCCAATCAACTCAAGAAAATGCTGCATCAACGTGTTCATGCAGTGCCGGTATTTAAAACAGTTGCTGATAAACAAACCGGTGTGAATGAATTACTGGCCTGGCTTACAGGACTTGAAATCAGGAAGAATGAGAAAAAATTGTTCTTGTATACTGAAAAGGCATTCAAATTAATACAGAATGATAGAATGCAGGATGTCCTGAAAACTGAACTTCAACAGAAAATTGCTGAAGTTCTTGAACAGAAAGATTTTAACCTTTACCGGTTTGTAGGAGCATACCTTAAATAATTGCAGAATTACTCCTGTTTGAGTACAGGAGTAGTGAGTTGCTTTTTTTTCCAATGATCACCTCTTTCATATAAGAAAAACTTTCCGAGCTTATATTTTACTTTTAAATAGCCATTATAATCTGTGCCTAATATGCGGTGCGGGATTTCAGGATTGTCTTTTAAAGATTCCAAAATAGCTTGGGTATAAACAGTAGGCCCGGTCATTTGATGGACATCATGCGGATATTTGTTCTGACGGATATTTTCAAGAACCATTTCCATTGTTCTTTTTAAGAATGGATGTTCAGGACTATAAATTAATGCCCATTGTGCAAATAAATCAGGATTTCCTTCCCTGGTGATGATTGCGGCATCGCCAGGCTCAATGAATTGATTCAGGCTTCCGTTTATACCACTGTCAATATCTACGTAGACCCCACCTTTCTTATAGAGGACCGCATAACGGAAAAAATCTGCTTTGGCCGCTCCTATATTTATCTTTTTATAAAGTGATAAGACCTCTGCACCATATTCGTGGGCCAGGAAGGCCTCAATTCGCTGGTCGTCATAAAATTCATAAGTATAGTCAGGATTTTTCTTCCTGAACCGGGCGATGTGCCATCGGGTCAATAAGGGTAATTTAGACGTTTTGAAGGTCTGGTGTATGATTTTTGGTATTGACATGTTTTCTTATAAGGTTGAGCTGTTCATAATTTCTTCTATTTCTTCAGCTTCAATTGGAGTATTAGCCATTAAGTCGATGTTTCCATCTGCAGTAAGCACTATATTGTTTTCCAGCCTGATACCAAATCCTTCTGCAGGAATATAGATTCCAGGTTCACAGGTCAGGAGGTTTCCTTCTTGGAAAGGGATATAGCGGTTGGCAAAGTCATGGACATCAAGCCCGAGGTGATGGCTGATACCGTGCATAAAATATTTCTTGTAAGCTGGATATCCTGGATTTTGATTCTTCACTTCCTCCATCGAGATGAGTTTCAGCCCAACCAGCTGTTCAGTCATGAGCTCACCTGTCTGTTGATTATAATCACTTCCCAAAATGCCAGGCTTCATTAGTTTTATGGATTCCTGCAGCACATGCTGCACAGCTTTGTAGACACTTTTTTGTCTTGGTGTAAACTTGCCGTTTACAGGAATGGTACGGGATAAGTCTGCATTGTAGTTTGCATATTCTGCACCAAAATCCATCAGGATCACTTCGTTATCTTTACAAATTTGATTATTGTCGCCGTAATGAAGGATATTTGCGTTGTTGCCGGATGCAATTATCGGAGGGTAGGCATGCCCGGTAGCTTGCTGACGGATAAATTCATGTATAATCTCTGCTTCGATTTCATATTCAGTCACTTCTGGCTTAGTAAATTTAAGAACCCGTATAAAAGCGTCTCTGGTGATGTCACATGCTTTTTGGACCAACTGAACTTCTCCTTCAGATTTTGTTTCCCTCAGCTGACGCATAATTGGCGCTGCCCTTTCGTAATGATGTAATGGATATTTAGCTTTCATCTCTCCGATAAAACGGATATCGCGGTAAGCTACGGTATATGCTTTATTATCATTTTCATTCGTATTCAGATAAATATGCTCCGCATAAGTTATAATGCTGTGAAGAATATTATCAAAATCGGCTATCCAGTATATGTTTTTTATACCAGAAGCGCTTTCTGCCATTGCTTTAGTATATTTATGCCCTTCCCACACTTTAATATGCTCATTTGTCTGTCTTAAAAACAGGACTTCTCTATATAATGGATTAGGACAATCAGGATAAAGTAAGAGAACAGTGTCTTCCTGGTCTATGCCAGAGAGATAAAACAAGTCACAATTTTGTTTGAAAAGAAAATTCTGATCGCCACTTCTCGGGAACTCATCATTAGAATTTAATATAGCTAATGAGTTGTTTTTGAGGTGTTTATTGAAGTTTTTTCTGTGGTTAATAAACAGCTTGTTTTCTATATTCTGATATTTCATATTCAGCTTTATCTGTAGGCAAATAAAGGGAAATATATCGAATTCCTAAAATTTGCTAAAATTGGAACGGAGTTTGTATATACCTTGTGAGAATTAAAAATTTGTTTAATTTTGCTACACAAAAAAATTATACATTTTTAAATTTGTTTAACCTTAAAAAAGAAAAATTATGAATTACTCTACTTTAAAGAAGGGTTTAGCAGTTTCTTTTGTTGCTGTAATGGGTGTTACTACTCTTGCTTCAGCTCAAACTGATTCTACTTCCACTTCATCTTCAGCCAAAGTATTTGGTGGAAGAGGCCAGTACAGAACTTGGTCAATTGGTGTTAATGCTGGTGTTTTATCTCCATTCGTTGCGATTGGTGGATCAAATGACTTCAAAAATGCAGATGTTAACTTAGGTTACGGTGTTTCATTGAAAAAACAATTAGGTCATGCTTTCGGTTTAGAAGGTAACATTTTCCGCGGAAAAGTTTCTGGTACAAACAAAGACTTACCAGGTGGTCAAGCAAGTGGTGTTACCGGATTTGAAACTCAAATCGGTTACGCAGCTGACATTAGAGGTGTTGTTAATGTTGCTACTGTAGATTTCTTACGTCGCGAAAACTCAGTTAACTTCTTCGTTACTGTTGGTTACGGTTTAGTTGCTTATGCTCCTAAAGTAACTTCAGTAGGTGGTGCAGTTACTGACTGGAAAGACAAAGCTGGTGATAGCCGCGATAAAAAATACGTTAAAGAAGCTTACATCCCAGTTGGTGCTGGTGTGAAATTCAAAGTTTCTGACCGTGTTGCGTTTAACTTAGGTTACACAATGCACTTCATTGACGGTGATAACTTTGACGGAGTTTACGCTAAAGGAACAACTAAAGATAAATTCTCATACGGTTATGCTGGATTAGAATTCTCATTAGGTTCTAAAGCTAAACCAAACCTTGACTGGGTTAACCCTCTTGCAATTATGTATGATGAGTTAAAAGACCCTTCATTACGTCAAGAAGTTGAAGCACTTAAAACTCGTGTTTCTAACGTTGAAAAATCTGTTGAAGATTTGAAAAAAGATAGCGATGGAGACGGTGTTTCTGATCAATTCGACAAATGCCCAGGAACTCCTGCTGGTACTGCAGTTGATGGTTCAGGATGTCCACTTCCTGTTGCAGCAGCAGCTACAGTAGTTAATGCTTCTAACGCAACTGGTTTCGAAACTATTCAATTTGAATTCAACTCTTCAGTTTTAAAAACTGAATCTTACCCTACTTTAGATAAATTATCTTCTGTATTGAAAGAAAGCAATGGTAAAGCCTTAGTAAAAGGTTATGCTTCTAGCGAAGGTACTGCTGCTTACAACTTGAAATTATCTAAAGACAGAGCAAACTCAGTAAAAACTTACTTAGTAAACTCTGGAGTTAGTGCTAGCAAAGTTGCTACAAAAGGTTTAGGTGAAGCAAATCCAATCGCTTCTAACGATACTGAAGAAGGTCGTATCCAAAACCGTCGTGTTGAAACTTCAAGAAACTAGTATTTCTTAAACAACATAGAAAAGGGTTCTGATTTATCAGAGCCCTTTTTTTATGCGCTGGATTTTATACATTTGTGTTATGTACTTTTTTAGAAAAAAAGACCCGAACAGGCCAACTAGTATTGACATCAAAATCATGCATGTCATTAATGCGCTTGCTATCTCAATTTTTATCATTGGAATTACCCTGAAACTTTTACACTGGATATAAATAATGAAGACAATTATCAATACCTCGAATGCACCAGCTCCGATAGGCCCTTATAGCCAGGCTGTATTAGCTAATGGATTTCTATACGTATCCGGACAAATCCCAATTAACCCTGCAACAGGAGAACTTACACAGTCTTCTATTAAAGATGAAACTGAACAAGTAATGCGTAACCTGAATGCAGTATTGCTGGAAGCGGGTTTTGAATTTACTCATATCCTTAAATCAACCATATTTTTGTCGGATATGGACTTATTTGCAGAGGTAAATGAAGTCTATGGATCTTACTTTGAGTCTGACTTTCCTGCACGTGAAACTGTAGCTGTAAAAGGATTGCCTAAAGGGGTGAATGTGGAAATCTCAGTAATTGCTTATAAAGGATAAATTGGCGGGGTCGAATGTGCGTTACCTGCTGGCAGGATTCATCCCCTTTGTAATTTGGGGATGCTTTGCTATTCCTTTAAGAAATATTAAAGGCTTCCCGTCTGACGAGATTTTGTACTATCGTATATTTACCTCCCTGATTTTGATCTGGACAGTAATCCTCCTTTTCAGGAGAAAGCAACTGACTGTGGATATTGCTTATGTAAAAGCTGTAACTAAAAAGCAGCGGATTACTTATTTGTGGCAAATCCTTTGTGCAACGGTATTCCTGACGCTCAATTGGTATACTTTTATCTATGCTGTCAACAATGTCAGTCTTACTTCTGCGGCATTCGCTTATATGGTATGTCCATTATTGACAGCTTTTGGTGGCTTTATAATCCTTAAAGAGCAATTATCGACCTTAAAACTTATTTCGTTAGTAGTTGCACTGATTAGTGTCGTGTTTTTAGCTACTGGCTCATTCAGAGATGTAATATGGTCGGTCGTGATTGCCGTATTTTATGCTGGCTACCTGGTCATTCAGAGAAAAATGCAGGGAATTGATAAACTCAATGTACTGGCTGTTCAGTTTTTAGTAGCCTGTATAATTTTGCTCCCTTTTTTCCTTTACCAGTATAATGGGTTTCCGCAGCACAGCTGGTTCTGGATACATATTCTGATTATCGCTATTGTATTTACAATTATCCCCTTGTTCTTAAGCCTTTACGCACTAATTGGTATCCCTTCTTCTACGCTGGGAATTCTGATTTATATCAATCCTATCATTGCCTTCGCTATTGCCGTGTTTTATTTTGGTGAGGCGATTGATGTCCATCAGGTTTATGCTTATGCGCTGTTATTATTTTCAGTAATTTTGTTTAACTGGAATTTGATCAGCACTATATTTATTGCTAAAAAAATATCTAATATTTAATTACTAACAACTTGTTTGCTTCTGATTTAGATACAACGATTGAGTTTTTGAAAGGAGTAGGCCCTAAGCGTGCTGAAATTTTACAGAAAGAATTAGGTATATATACTTATGCCGACTTGCTGGGTTGTTATCCGTTCCGGTATATCGACAGAACGCGTTTTTATAAAATAAATGAGCTTGATGCTGATTTACCCTACGTTCAGATTCTAGGACGCATTACCGGAAAGGAAACTATTGGGGAAAAACATAAAAAAAGAATTGTAGCCAGATTGACAGATGAAACCGGAACTATTGAACTGGTTTGGTTTCAAAGTTTAAAATGGGTAGATGAAAATGTGATGCGTGGCAAAGTCTATATCGCTTTTGGCAAGCCGACTGTTTTTAATAGTTCTTACAGCATTTCTCACCCCGAAATGGAGAGTTATCCCAGACCAGCTACTTTGACAGGGAACCTGACCTTACAGCCTGTTTACAACTCTACAGAAAAGCTGAAGAAATTTTCGCTGGATAGTAAAGGAATCCAGAAGATGCAGGCCTTGGTTATTGAACAGTGCCTGCAGGAAATCAGAGAAACAATCCCTGCTTATATTCTGGATAAATACCGGATGGTTAACCGCAAGGAAGCCTTATTAAATATCCACTTTCCAAAAGATACAATTGCTTTGCAAAATGCACAGCGCAGATTGAAGTTTGAAGAATTATTTTTTATTCAGCTTCAATTATTAAGTAATAAACAATTCAGAGAACTCAAGTTCAAAGGACACCTGTTTAGTACGGTTGGGAAAAGGGTGAATACTTTTTATAAGGATATTCTGCCCTTTGAACTCACTGGTGCTCAGAAACGGGTGATCAAAGAAATAAGGTTGGACACACAACGCGGTATTCAGATGAACAGACTGGTACAGGGCGATGTAGGAAGTGGAAAAACAGTGGTGGCTTTAATGAGTATGCTGCTGGCCAATGACAACGGTTATCAGGCTTGTATGATGGCTCCAACCGAAATTCTGGCACGTCAGCATTATCATTCTATCGCCTCTTTACTGGATGGAAGACTAATTAAGGTCGATATCTTAACTGGTAATACGACTAAGAAACAAAGAATACTTTTACATCAACAATTAGAGGCTGGAGAAATAGATATCCTGGTCGGCACACATGCGCTGATTGAAGATAAAGTAGTTTTCAAAAATCTCGGCCTGGTAGTTATTGATGAACAGCATCGTTTTGGAGTGGAGCAGAGAGCCAAGCTTTGGCGTAAAAATAGTACACCCCCTCATATCCTGGTGATGACTGCCACACCGATTCCGAGAACACTGGCTATGACCTTATACGGGGATCTGGATGTTTCTATGATTGATGAACTTCCTGCGGGAAGAAAGCCCATTGAAACTAAACATTTGGTGGAAGGGCAACGACTAAGGATGTTTGGCTTCATGAAAACTGAGATTGCCAAAGGCAGGCAGGTTTATGTGGTTTATCCACTAATTAAAGAGAGTGAAAAGCTGGATTTACTTCATCTGGAAGCTGGTATAGAACAAATGCGTTATCAATTTCCTTTACCAGATTTTCAGATTAGTATTGTTCATGGGCAAATGCCTAATAAGGATAAGCAATATGAGATGCAGCGGTTTATAGACGGTCAAACGCAAATCATGGTAGCTACGACCGTTATAGAGGTTGGTGTAAATGTTCCTAATGCTTCTGTAATGATCATAGAGAATGCGGAAAGGTTTGGATTATCGCAGTTACATCAGCTGCGTGGTAGAGTGGGCAGAGGTGCAGAGCAGTCTTTTTGTATCCTGATGTCGGGAGAAAAGTTAAGCAGAGAAGGCAGAAAGCGTTTGGAAACTATGGTGATGACCAATAATGGGTTTGAAATTTCAGAGATTGACCTGGAGTTGCGCGGGCCCGGAGATTTGTCTGGTACCATGCAAAGCGGGGTGCTGGATCTGAAACTGGCAGATTTAGTGAAAGATCAGCAGATCTTACAAGAGGCAAGAAATACTGTGATTGAGATTTTTCAGCAAGACCCTACGCTTTCTTTACCGGAAAATGCTTTACTGAAGCGTTTTGTCGATAAAAAAAGCAGAGGGATCGCTTTGGATAAAATATCCTAGAATCAGATTTTCTTAATCTTCATCACTACCTGGCATAGAGCCGGTTCCTGTATAGGCACCTTTTCTGATCACCGGAACACCCAGATGTTTGTAAAGATCATCAAGATGCATCAGACTTCCATTAGTCAGGTTGCCCAGGAAAATAATTACAATATTCTTTTGTACATCGCGCACATAAATGTGGCGGAAGCCATGCCACCAGCCAGTGTGATAAACTACTTTACGGCCATTTTCTCCATCATACATTCTCCATCCGTAACCATAGTTAAAGTGGCCATTGATCGCTTTATTATGACCTGTATAGGCTGAGTCAAGACTGGATTGTTTTAATAACCTGCCTTTTTTCAGGGCATTGTCATATAAAACAAGGTCATGAATTGTACTGTAGATACCTTTGTCACCTACAGGCCCATCCAGGAAATTCTGTACTACCGAGTATTTCCAGGTACGGTCATGACCAACCACATCAACAGGTATTTTAGAATAAGCAGTGGTAGAATATACATGTGTATGTTTCATACCCGCAGGTTTAAAAACATATTCCATCATATAATCTGAATATTTTTTACCAGTTACCTTCTCAATAATAGCACCAAGCACCATGAAATTGGAGTTGTTGTAATGGAATCTTGTATCTGGTTTAGCATAACGGTTCGGCTTGTATTGTGCAATGAGGTTCATTACGTCGACGTTACTCATCGGTTTCTTTTTATCTTTCCATACGCCATCGCTGAAATATACATAATTCATCATTCCGCTGCGATGGGTAAGCAATAGCTTTACAGTGATATCCTCATAAGGAAAGTTAGGATAAAATTGTTTAACATTATCTGTTAATTTAAGTTTACCCTGTTCCACCAGCTGCATGATAGCAACTCCCGTAAATGTTTTGGTAATAGAGGCCAGTTCAAATTCAGAATTGATCTTTAAACTGTCACGGTGAAGGTAATCGGCCCATCCGATAGCTTTTTCGTAAATTATTTTACCGTCTTTGGCAACGAGCATGTTTCCGTTAAATCCAAATTTCTTATGCAGGTTGTCTACAAAATTAGCGATCCATTTGTCTCCTTTAGCCGGGTCATATGAAATGAGGAGGCTATCCGCTTTATCATCATTTACGGTTCTGATCTTTGGATCCGGATGTTTTTTATTAGTATGCGAACAGGCACTGATGAGAAAAGTGGCTAGTAAAGCCACGGGAAAAAAGGTACGGTAAGTCATGAATTAGATTAGTCTTTTTTGAAGGCTGAAAAATAAACAATATTAAGCCTTTAAACGTAAAAGAGTTTTAAACATTATCATATACTTTACATTCTTCTATAGAGATAAAAGCTTATTTTTGAAAAAAAATAAAAGAAATGAATTTTAGAACCGAACACGACACCATGGGCGAAGTGCAGGTCCCTGCTGATAAGTATTGGGGAGCACAAACTGAACGTTCACGTAATAATTTTAAAATTGGTCCTGAGGCTTCAATGCCAAAAGAGATTATCCATGCTTTTGGTTATCTCAAAAAAGCTGCGGCGCTGGCCAATCAAGAACTTGGTGTGCTTGCAAGTGATAAAGCAGAATGGATTGCTAAGGCATGCGACGAAGTAATCGCAGGAACTTTAGACGATCAGTTCCCTCTGGTAATCTGGCAAACAGGTTCCGGAACCCAGAGCAACATGAACTCCAATGAAGTGATTGCAAACCGTGCACACGTAATGAACGGTGGCAGCCTGGAAGATGAGAAGAAAATTCTTCATCCGAATGATGATGTCAATAAATCACAATCTTCAAATGATACTTATCCTACAGCTATGCACATTGCAGCATATAAACAAGCTGTAGAAATCACTATACCAGGTTTAGAAAAACTGGAAAAAACTTTAAAAGCCAAAGCGGTTGAGTTTGCACAGATCGTGAAAACAGGAAGAACTCACTTTATGGATGCAACTCCATTAACGTTGGGTCAGGAGTTTTCAGGTTATGCGCAGCAAATCACAAATAGTATCAGGGCAGTTAAGAATTCCTTGGTGATGATCACTGAATTGGCTTTAGGTGGTACAGCAGTAGGAACAGGATTGAATACTCCAAATGGATATGATGTACTGGTTGCCCGCAAAATTGCGGAACTTACAGGTTTACCATTTGTAACAGCACCAAATAAGTTTGAGGCACTGGCTGCACATGATGCAATGGTAGAATTATCTGCTGCTTACAAGCGTACTGCGGTGGCTTTAATGAAAGTTGGTAACGACATAAGAATGCTAAGCTCAGGTCCACGTTCGGGTATTGGTGAGATCATCATCCCTGACAATGAGCCAGGATCTTCTATTATGCCGGGAAAAGTTAATCCTACGCAACCAGAAGCATTAACTATGGTTTGTGCACAAGTAATGGGTAATGATGTAACTGTAGGTATTGGTGGCAGCAATGGTCATTTCGAACTGAATGTCTTCAAACCTGTTATTGCAGCGAATGTATTGCAATCGGGAAGATTAATTGGTGATGCTTGTGTATCATTCAATGATAACTGTGCAGTAGGTATTTTACCAAATTTACCAGAGATCAAAAAACATCTGGAAAACTCTTTAATGCTGGTTACAGCGCTTAATCCACATATCGGTTATGAGAACGCGGCTAAAATTGCTAAAAAAGCGCATAAAGAGAATAAAACACTTCGTGAAGCTGCTGTAGAGCTGGGTCTATTGACCAGTGAGCAGTTTGATGAGTGGGTAAGACCAGAAGATATGGTAGGTAGTTTAAAATAACATGAATAGATACCATTATCTAATTATTCTATTTTGTTTGATGGCGTTTCCCGCTTGCGAGAGACGCCCAAACGTTCAGGGTAATGGAGAAGCTTTTTTACAGGGCGTCTGGAGTCAGGATAGCATAGCCAATGCAGCTAAACTGATGAATTATACGCAGCATCAGGTGAAAATTACCTGTGACTCATTTTATGTTGACCTGACTACACATTCAAAGGTCAACTATTATGAAGATCCCTGTTACAATAATGGCGTTTGGAAAGAGTATGCAAAAGGTGTATACCAGGTAAGAAAGGATAGTTTGTTCTTAGAGGGAACTTATACTAAAGCTAATTATAAGCAAAAGGTTTCCGGTTGTTATACGATTGGAATATACAGAAAAAGTTTTCTGATCAAGTCAAAGGATTCCACTCACCTTTCTTTACAAAGCCTGAGTGATCAAAGAGATGTTAATCTTGTCCTGAAACAAAAAATCAAATGTGTACCGCAAGAATTATAAAATAAAACAATGATTTCAGTAGTAAATATAAAAAAGGTTTGTATCGCAGTCGCATTGATTGCCTATCTGCCATTGAATGCAGCAGCATGGGGACAAACAGGACATAGGATTGTCGGACAGATTGCCGACTATTATCTGACTGCAAAAGCCCGTAAAGCTGTAAAACAGGTATTAGGAAATGAAAGTATGGCAATTGCAAGTAACTGGCCGGATTTCATCAAGTCAGATACAACATATAACTACCTGACCAGCTGGCATTATGTAAATATCCCTGGTAACCTGGATCAGAATGGAGTATTTAATTTTCTGGAAACAAGTAAAGAGCCTAATGTTTACAATAAGATTCCAGAGATGATCAAGATTCTTAAGGATAAGCAAAGCACGGCTGAACAGCAGCAAATGGCTATGCGTTTATTGATACATATGGTAGGTGATGTACATCAACCGATGCATACCGCAAGAAAAGAAGATCTTGGTGGCAATAAGGTTAGTGTAATGTGGTTTGGACAGCGTTCGAACCTTCACCGTGTTTGGGATGAGGATCTGATTGACAGACAACAATTAAGTTATACTGAATACGCAACAGCAATTAATCATCCTTCGAAAGAACAATTTACAAAATGGAGTCATGATTCATTGAAGGAAACTGTTTATGAGTCTTATGTGGCTTGCAATAAAATATATGACAAGACTAAAGCTGATGATAAATTAAGTTACCGTTATAACTTTGATTTTGTCGGCCTGATGAATGAGCAGTTGTTAAAAGGTGGTGTACGTTTAGCACAGATCATTAACGATATTTATTCTTAAGCCGATGAAGATTCTGATGGTTTGTCTCGGTAATATTTGCCGTTCTCCGCTTGCTGAAGGGATTGTCAGGAAATTAATTGCCGATGAAAACCTGGATTGGGAAGTCGCTTCTGCCGGCACAGGAAACTGGCATACTGGTCAGCCAGCTGATAAAAGGAGTATATCCATAGCTAAAAACTATGGATATGATATTTCAAGTCAGCGCGCCCGGCTTTTTGGGCAGGAGCTGTTTGATGAATTTGATCATATCCTGGTGATGGATAAAAACAACTTACGTGACGTCTTGAAATTAGCGGCTAATCAAGAGCATCGTCAAAAAGTAAGGTTGTTTTTGACTGATGAAAAGGAAGTTACTGACCCTTATTTTGATGATCAGCTATTTGATCCGGTTTTTTTAACGATAGAAGACAGGGCAAAAAAAACTGATAAAAGAATTAAAAAAATAAAGAATGGAGCCGTTGAAATTATATCAAATATTAGTAGGGTGTAAACCAGCAGGCAGAAATACAGAACAACATGATGTGTTTTTTGCAGTAGGAGCATCATTAAAAGAGCTTATCCCTCAAATTCTGGAGTTCTGGCCTGAAGCGAATGGTAAAATACATTTAGATGCCTGGAGAGAAGTCACTTCAGTAGAAGGATTTAACATATCAATCGTTGAGAAAACGCCAGTTCATGCTCAACCTTCAAAAGCCTTGTTTTTCCTTAATCTGGGTGGGTATAAAAAAGATGAATTTGACGAGCTGCATTATAGAATGTTACTGGTCGGAGCGGATAAAGCAGAAGTGATTAAAAAGGCTAAAGAGTCTGCATTTTTTCTGCATACAGGTTTTGAAGGAGCACCTTCTCATATAGACGATAAATATGGGGTTGACGTGGATGATATCTTTGAAATTGAAGAGGTGCTATCACCTGGGCTTAAGGAGCGTTATCAGATTTTAATAACTGCTGGTGAAACAACTGTTCAGGACGAAATCCACCTGGGTTACTTTCCTTTGAAAAATTTGTAAAACTTTTCTGTAGGGTACACGTTACTTCCCTGACACTAATTTTTTAGAGACATGGAAAATACTAAAGTAAACCCAGAAACACTGAACGACCTGATTCAAATTAATAATGACCGTATTGCTGGTTATGAAAAAGCTATTCAGGAATTATCACCTGAAGACAGTGATCTGAAAGACTTATTTGTGAAAATGGTAGCAGAAAGTCATAAAAATAAATTGGCTTTAGCTTCAGCAGTTCAAGGTACAGGTACTGAAATGGAAACCGGAACTACAACATCTGGTAAAATATATCGCGCCTGGATGGATGTTAAAGCAGTATTTACAGGTCATGACCGCAAAACGATTTTAAATAACTGTGAGGCTGGAGAAGATGCAGCACAAAGAGCTTATAAATCTGCTTTAGAAGAGGAAGGCCTTTCTGCAGATACAAGAAGCTTAATTACTGAGCAAAAATCGGAGTTGCGTGCATCTCATGATCAAATTAAAGGGTTGAGAGATCAGACTCCATCTTAGTACATAAACATCTTAGTATATAAACAAAAAATGGCCTGAGCATATGCTCAGGCCATTTTTTGTTTATAAGAATTGGTTAAATACCAAATTCCTTATCCAGATATTCTGTTACTTTTTCTATTGCACTATCAATAGTGTCACTTAGAATCGTAATGAAAGAACCTGATTTTGCTGTTGCTATCAGGAACTTCAAGCAGTCTGAAGAGTCATTATTAATAATGACTTCCATATCAGGTTTAACTTCTCTGATGCCTGAGATCAAAATATCTATGATATCCTGCTGCTGACGGCCGCGAAGATATTTTTCCTGACAAATGATAATCTTATCAAACATTTGTGCAGAAATACGCGCTGTTTCTCTGATGTCTTCATCACGTCTGTCCCCGGTTCCTGAGATTACACCGATATGCTCTGTTGCCTCAATCGTTTTCAGATAGTCTTTGATTCCGTTAAATCCATTCGCATTGTGTGCAAAATCTACCAGGATTTTAAACTCTTTAAATTTAAAGATGTTCATTCTGCCTGGAGTTTGTGCCGCAGAAGGAATAAAGGTCTCCAGAGACATACGTATATCTTCAATCTTATATCCCCAAAGGAAGGTAGACAGCGTTGCTGCCAGAACGTTCTGGATCATAAAATCAACACTACCACCAAAAGTTAGCGGGATATGGGTTACTTTGTCTACCCTGATCTTCCAGTCTCCTTTTTTGATCGTAATGTAACCGTTTTCATAGATTGCTGCGGAACCACCTTTTTTGCAATGTTCTACAATAACAGGATTATTCTCATCCATGCTGAAGTATGCCACTTTACAATCAGCCGTTTCAGCTATTTTAACGCAGTATTTATTATCTGCATTCAAAACTGCCCATCCGTCTCTTTTCACCGCTCCAATAACAACTGCCTTTACTCTGGTCAGATCCTTTAAGCTATGGATATCTGCAATTCCAAGATGATCTTCCTGTATATTGGTTACTACCCCGATGTCACAGCGTTTAAATCCAAGTCCGGCTCTCAGAATACCTCCTCTGGCAGTTTCTAATACAGCAAACTCAACAGTAGGATCTCTCAGTATAAATTCTGCACTCACTGGTCCGGTTGTATCACCTTTCATCAGCATCGTATTCTGAACGTAAATACCATCCGAGGTTGTAAAACCAACTCTTGTTCCATTGCTTTTCACAATATGTGCAATCAGCCTTGTAGTCGTTGTTTTCCCATTAGTACCAGTTACCGCGATAATTGGAATTCTATTGGCTTTACCAGGAGGATATAACATATCAATCACTGGTGCAGCAACGTTTCTTGGTAAACCTTCACTTGGAGCAAGGTGCATACGAAATCCAGGTGCAGCGTTAACTTCAAGAATTACACCACCATTTTCTGTAAGTGGTTGCGTCAGGTTTTGTGCCATGACATCAATTCCGCAGATATCTAAACCGATAATACGGGATATCCGCTCACTGATAAAAATGTTTTGCGGGTGAACAAGATCAGTTACATCAATAGATGTTCCACCTGTACTCAGGTTCGCTGTTGACTTTAAATAAACAAGCTCGCCATTTGGTACAACAGTTTCCAGTGTATAATTCTTTTTAGATAACAAGTCAAGTGTGTCGCGGTCTACAAGTATTTCTGTTAACACATTTTCATGTCCGTAACCGCGTCGTGGATCTTCGTTTTCTTTATCAATTAATTGCTGAACAGTAGCGGTTCCATTTCCGGTAACGTGGGCTGGCACGCGTAAAGCTGCGGCAACCATTTTATTGTCGATAACCAGAATTCTGAAATCGTAGCCTGTGATAAAGCTTTCAATGATTATTCTTCTGGAATACTGTTTTGCATGTTCAAAGGCAAGTTTAGCAGCTTCCGGTGTTTTAACGTTAATGGAAGCACCTTTACCGTGATTTCCATCCAATGGTTTAAATACAAGGGGGAAGCCAATTCTTTCAATGGCATCATCCAGTTCACTGATATCAGAGATAGTGACTCCATTGGCAACAGGTATAGCAGAATCCTTTAAAATTCTTTTGGTTTCGTCTTTATCTCCGGCAATATCTACAGCGATACTGTTTGTTTTTTCAGTCATGGTCGCTCTGAAGCGCACCTGGTTTTTACCATAGCCTAACTGGATTAAAGAGCTTTTGTTCAATCTTATCCATGGAATATCCCTTGCTATAGCTTCATCTACAATAGATCCGGTACTTGGGCCAAGACGTTCCATTTGTCTCAGTTCCCTTAACCGGTGGATATCAAATTCAAGGTCATAATCCAGGTTGCCGATCAGTGCCTCAGCAATTTTAACACTGGCTTCTGCAGCGTAAATACCTGCTTTTTCTTCCAGATAACTGAATACTACATTATAGATGCCTTCTGTTTTGGTTTGTCTTGTCCTTCCAAAACCAGTATCCATACCAGCAAGGGTCTGGATTTCCAGCGCAATATGTTCAATAACATGACCCATCCATGTTCCTTCTTTTATACGGGCGAAGAAGCCTCCGGGTTCACCTTTCGAGCACCTGTGCGTAAATAAGCTTGGCATCATTTTTTCCAGACGATCACCAAACCCATCAATCAGATTTGTAGGACGTTGTTCCATGTCCTCCAGATCTAATCTCATCTGTATTAGTTTTTTCCTGTTGACCGACCAGATATTTGGTCCCCTTAGCACTTGAATGCCGAGTATTTTCATATGTTATCTATTGTTTTTTAAAGGTGATGAAGCTTGCCAGGCTGAATGGCCCTGGCAGGTTTCATATGTTATCTATTGTTTTTTAAAGGTGATGAAGCTTGCCCGGCTGAAGGGCCCTGGCAGGTTTCATATGTTATCTATTATTTTTTAAAGGTGATGAAGCTTGCCCGGCTGAAGGGCCCTGACAGGTTTCATATATGTTATTTATTGTTTTTTAAAGGTGATGAAGCTTGCCGTGCTGAAGAGCCCTGGCAGGTTTAACCCAATGAAACAACCAGTTTCATCCTTCATTTGTTTTTCTAATCATGTTTCTTTAACAGTAAACCTTTTGTCCCCGAGGACTGTCCTGACTTCAGGATTATTCAACTTAAGTTCCAATAAGGGCTGTGTATTGATAATTCCGTAGTTGTTTTTTGTTAAAAACGCTATTAAACGGTTAATCAATATATGAATGTTTTTTTATAATAGCCGAAGTTATCCGCTTAAAAACACTTAAAATATAAACGTGCATAAATTTAATCAAAGAATTGAATAATAAAGGAATATTTGTTGTTTGCACACAGATTATTGATTAAATATGGTAATATTTAAACTAATGAATATATATTTGAGATTTTAGGCTAAGAAAACAAATAAAATGGCTCCAAAAGGTAAATTGATAATTATTGGTGGTGCAATAAATACCGGAAGTTTTACTGAAACACAATTCGGACTACCTCAGAATATGAATTTCTTTGAGCGTGGTATTCTAAAACGTATTACTACTGAATCTGTTAAAGACACTTCGTCCCGTTTCGAAATTATTACTACCGCATCGCTGGTTCCAGAAAAAGTTGGAGAAGAATATATTAAGGCTTTCGCACAGCTTGATGTACATGATGTTGGCGTACTTAATATTGTAAACAGAGAGCAAGCGAATGATCTTTTGAATTGTGAGCGGGTTAAAGCAGCTGATGTACTGGTGTTTACTGGTGGAGATCAGCTCCGTTTATCTTCTATTTTTGGAGGAACAGCCATACATGAAATCTTGCTTGACAAATATGCGAATGAAGAAGTTGTAATTGCAGGTACCTCAGCAGGTGCTGCGGCAAGTTCTAAAAATATGATCTACCAGGGTAATAGTAAAGATGCCCTGTTAAAAGGAGAAGTCAAAATTACTGCTGGACTGGGTTTTATTGACGGAGTGATCGTTGATACCCATTTCGTACAACGCGGTAGAATCGGACGTTTACTTTATGCAACAGCAAGCAGTCCTGGCATACTTGGAATTGGGCTTGGAGAAGATACAGGCTTGTATATCTCCAATGGCAATACCATGGAAGCAATCGGTTCAGGAATGGTTATTCTTGTTGACGGAAGAAGTATGTCGGATACTAACCTGACAGATGTAGAAATGGGACAACCTGTTTCCATCAAAAATATGGTAGTACACGTAATGTGCGACGGGGATATTTATGATCTTACAGCGCACCAGTTAACTATTCATCATCCAAAAGTTGTACCTACACCCTAATTCGTATGAAGTTAATTATCCACGGCGGTTTTTTTAGTGAATCTTCCACTAATCAGGAAACTAAAAAAGCGAAGCAAGACGCATTATCTGAAATTGCTTCACTTTCTTATACCTATCTGCAATCCCATACTGCATTAGAAACTGTAGCTTATGCAGTTAATCTGCTTGAAGATAATATTCTTTTTAATGCAGGTTTAGGCTCACAGATTCAAAGTGATGGTAAAGTCAGGCTGAGCGCTTCTATCATGGATGGAAAAACACAGAAATTTGCAGGAGTAATTAATATTCAGGATGTTCAAAATCCTATCAGGATTGCTTCACTACTCTTAAATTATGAGGACAGCGTATTAAGCGGAGAAGGCGCCATAGATTTTGCGAGAAATAATAAATTCCCTTATTTTGATCCTGTTATACCTCAGCGCTTAGCTGAATTCGAGCTGAAACTTAATCAGCAGAATAATAAAGGAACAGTGGGATGTGTAGCGCTTGATGCTGCTGGTCATCTTGCAGCGGCCACCTCTACCGGAGGGAAAGGCTTTGAAATTCCCTGCAGGGTCAGTGATTCGGCAACTGTAGCCGGGAACTATGCAAATGAATATGCCGGGATTTCCTGTACCGGAGTAGGAGAAGATATTGTGAGCGTAGCACTATCAGCCAGGATTGTGACCAGGGTTACTGACGGCTTTAGCTTAAAAGATGCTTGCGATAAATCTTTTCGTGAATTAAAAGCTATAAATGGCTTTGCAGGCGTAATTGGTATTACAGCTGCTGGCGAAGTCTACCATACTGATTCACATCCCTATATGGTTTGGGCTTCTTTTGATGTTAGTTTACAGGTGTTTAACTAAAATATATATATTTGTAATATGTATAAACTCTGTTTCGCTCTGTTATGCCTGGGATTCTCCGGGTCAGCAATGGCACAAACAAATACCTTTATTCAACAAGAACCACTCTCAAACAATGGTTCAATCACCATCGCTGTATCCGGAGCAGATGGCGATCTCTATTTTGAACAAGCAGAGAAGAATGAAAAGAATGGAGATTTAAATGATGCGGTTACCCTGTTTGGAAAGGCTGCTTTTGAATACAATAACGCTAAGAATTTTTCCCGTTACGGTGCTTCTCTTTTAAGGTTGAGCAATGTTCATTACCTCATGGAGCACTATACAGAGGCTGAACAGGTGACTTTAAACGTTGCACTTAAAACCTATTCGCGTTTCGGGAACAGGGTTGGACAAATGGCTTCTTACAACCAATTAGGTAAAATTTATCTGGCAGCAAATAAGCTGACACAATCTATGTGGTTTTTTACCCAACAAGGAATTTTAGCCAGACAAGTCAATAATAACGCTGCATATATAGACTCCATACTCGGTCTTGTGCAGGTGAAAATGAAGAAAAAAGAATATTCTTTAGCCTTAAAGGATATCAATCGTGCAGAATTATTTGCTAAAACGACTAAATTAAATCAGTTTAAAGGCCAATTTAAACTGGCCAGAACTTCTATTGCAGAAAAAAAGAGCACATTAAAATAAATTCGACTCTTTTTAAGCTCCATTGAAAATGCTGTTTATGTGTGTGTTAGCATTTATTTTAATTATTGATATAAGCCGTATTGAACACTATTTAATTATCTTTGATAAAGATTACAGAAAAGAGACAGTATAATGCTGTCTCTTTTCTGTTTATTTGAGAAATTGGTATCATATTGGTTGTTATAATAAAAATGGATTTTAAATTATTTAAAGAGATGTTGAAAAGAATATTACTGGTAACCTTCACTGCAGCTGTACTTGCCTGCTCGGCCGCTCCAAAACCACAACAGCTGGTTGAAGGTATCCCTAATATTAAGCCTGATGAGCAGCAGAGTTTGGTATGCAAGGAAATCGTGGCACTTATAGAAAACTATAACTATAAGAAATTAACAGTAAACGATTCTATTTCCTCTCTCGTGCTTGATAAATATATCAAGGCGCTGGATCCATACAGAAGTTATTTCCTGGCTTCAGATATTAAAGATTTCGAACAATTCCGTAGCACACTCGATGATGCTTTCAGAGCAGGTGATTTAAGCGCTCCATTTTATATATTCAATGTTTACTCTAAAAGATATAACGAAACCTTGAATTATGCGATGGCACATATCAAAGATAAATATGATTTCAACCAGAATGATACTTACGTATTTGACAGAGAGAAAATGCCATGGGTAACTTCTACGGCTGCTTTAAATGATATTTGGAAAAAGAGAGTTAAATATGAACTGATCAATTTAAAGATCGCCGGTACAGCTGAAGCCAAAAATGTAGAAACACTGACCAAAAGATATCAGAATCTGAAGTCACAGTCTTCTAAATTGAACAATCAGGATGTATTCCAGATGATCATGGATGCTTTTACAGAAACTATTGATCCGCACACCAATTACTTTAATCCAGCTAAAGCTGTTCAGTTCAATGAAGATATGGCACGTTCTTTTGAAGGGATCGGTGCACGTCTGCAATTGGAAAATGATGTATTGAAAATTTCAGAGATCATTCCTGGTGGACCAGCTTTTAAAAGTAAACTACTAAACTCAGGTGACAGAATTGTTGCCGTAGGACAAGCAACAGGAGAATTCGAAGATATTATCGGATGGAGAATAGATAACTCCGTTGCTAAAATAAAAGGTCCTAAAGGCACTAAAGTAAGATTGAAAATCATTCCTGTAGGTCAGGATATGTCTTCTAAACCTGTGATCGTTGAGCTCATCAGAGAGCGCATCGTGATGGAAGATCAGTCTGCTAAAAAAGAAGTAAAAACTATTGAGTCCAATGGCAAGCCTTATAAAATAGGAATCATTACTGTTCCTGCATTCTATGCAGATTTTAAAGCAGCCAATGCAGGAGATCCAAATTATAAAAGTACAACCCGCGACGTAAAACTATTAATTGATACCCTGAAAAATAAAGATAAAGTTGATGCAATTGTGATGGACCTTCGTGCAAATGGCGGTGGCTCATTGTTAGAAGCAATTGATTTAACAGGATTATTTATTGATAAAGGGCCTGTCGTTCAAGTTAAAGATTTAAAAGGAAATGTAGAGGTCAGCAGTGACGAACATCCGGGTGTTGCCTGGTCTGGTCCTTTCGGTGTGATGGTAGATCGTTTGAGTGCTTCGGCATCAGAGATCTTTGCAGGAGCAATTCAGGACTATGGAAGAGGAATTATTATTGGTACACAGACCTATGGTAAAGGAACTGTTCAGTCGTCAATTGATCTAAATAAACTGGTTAATCCTTCTATCCTGCAACGTCTGGCAAGTTTGGTACAGAAAGGTGCCCCAGGTTCTGGTTTGACTATCAAAGGCGGAAAAGATACTCCTCAGCTTGGACAGATCAACCTGACTATGGCTAAATTCTACCGCGTAAATGGGAGCAGTACACAGCATAAAGGAGTAATGCCTGATATTACGCTACCATCTTTCTATCCAATGGATAAAATTGGAGAAGACACAGAAACATCAGCATTGCCATGGGATGAAGTTCAGAAATCTAACTTTATCGCAGTTGCCAACTTAGCTGCTGTGAAGCCAGAACTGGTTAAACTGCATGATGCAAGAATGGAGAAATCACTGGATTATAAAGTGCTGATCCAGGGAATTGCTGATATGAAGAAACGTGATCAGGAAACTTCTGTGACTTTGAACGAAGGCAAACTGAAATCAGAAAGAGATAGCCTGGAAGCTAAATCTCTGGAAAAAACTAATAAGCTTAGAGCTTCAAGAGGTCTGCCACCTGTTAAAAAAGGAGACAAGATCAAGAAGAAAGAAGATTTTGACTTCTTCCAGGATGAAAGCTTGAGAGTGATGGGAGACTTTATCCAGCTTAAGCCATAACCAACAATCCATAAAATTAAAAAGGCCCTTTCATATCTGAAAAGGGCCTTTTTAATACCTGTTAATTTTAAATACTATTAGTTCTTAGGCTTCTGTACTTGCATAGCCATCATTTCTTTCATTGTTTTGTTCATTCCGTCGGTAGAACCGTCAAGGAAAATCACATTACCATCACTGTTCTCTGCAAAATGCTTGATAGATTCAGTCCACATGGTGAACAAGATCACCGAGATATCAAGATTTGCCTCTTCCATTTCCTGCGCAGCTTTGGTCATACCATGCGCAACCTCAGCTCTGAATAAAGCGATACCCTGTCCACGCAATTGTGCGGCCTCACGTTCTGCCGCTGCGGCAATTTTAATGGCATTACCATCAGCTTCAGCACCCTTGGTTTTCGTAATTAATAAAGCTTGTCCTTCATTCTCTGCGGCAGCTTTAAGATTATTTGAAGCTACTACACGGCTCATAGAGCGCATAATCTCATCATCGAAAGTAATATCATTTAATTGAAGATCCTGTAAATGATAACCCCATGATTCTAAAACAATATCAATCTGTTCTTTCACATGCATTACAATCTCATTTCGCTGTGCTAAAACATTAGCCTGTTTCTGAGTCGCTACATAAGCCCTGATAGAACCCTCAATGGTACGGATCAGTGCCTGCATCAGATTGGTTGCATCTACAAACTTAAAAGCAACGTTCTTAATCGTTTCTTCATCGTGATTCAACACTGAATAGAGCAGCATGGCCTTAAAATATACATTGGCCTGATCTTGCGTCACTGCCTGGAAAGATAACTCCACTGAACGGTTCTGTATAGAGATCCTGGAGTGGATAACCTCAATAAGCGGAATTTTAAAATTCAGTCCTGGCCTTAACTGGCGTCTATACTTTCCAAAGACCGTAACAACTGCAATTGTACCTTGCTTTACCGTTACAAAAGAGCTAAAAAGCACGATCAGGACAAAGAAGAAAAAAATGTACATGGCGTAATTCATGATTAATAATTAAATAAGTTAAACTTTTTCAAGATACGGAATAACTATCATATGCGAATCTTCCTGTAGTTAAAGACTCCGGGCACAGATATTGTATAAGAAGATTTGAATTAACTTAATCATCATGAACGTAAAAAGAACTTTCGGTACAATCTTAACTATCCTTGGCATTATTGGCCTGATCTACGCGGGTATCGGATTTGTAAAACATACAATGATGACACGTGAACTTTTAGTTTCCGCAGTAATCAGTATCATATTCTTTTTCTCAGGTATCGGGCTGATTAAAAATACAAAAGATGAGGCTTAATCCTTCACCCGGATCTGCTGGTCAGTAAACTTTAGACGATGGCCAGGGAAATCGGCAGCTGTTAAAGAAATTATTTTTTTGAAAGCAGTTTGTGCTGTATCTAAAGTAAGGCGGTGAACTTTATCCTGCTTTACAGAAATAACATCAGCATATAAAAAATCTCCCTTGCCATTGATCTTTACCTGTAAAAGCGGAGCAAAGCCATTCGGACCTTTTAGGCTGAACATCCCATACGTACAGAAATTCCCAAGGCTATACGCAATAAACTTGTTTTTGTAAACCTCAACCGCACGCGTAACATGAGGACCTTGTCCTAATACAATATCTGCACCAGCATCAATTACCGCATGCGCGAAAGCATAAACATCCCCCCGGTTTTCCTTATAGAAGATCTCATTAGTTCTGGGTACATGCTCAAACCTTGCGCCCTCACCACCACCATGGAAAGAAACAATTACAATATCGACCTGCTTTTTTAGGAAAGCAACCAATTGCTTTGCACTATCTGCCTGGTTGATAGAAACCGTATTTTCATTAGGTGCAAAAGCACAGAAACCATATTTAACACTGTCTTTTTCAAAAATTGTATACGGGTGAGAAGTTAAACCAGCATATTTAATGTCCAGTGAATCCAGGATTGCAGCACTGCGTTTTCTTCCTTTCCAGCCAAAATCCCCAACATGGTTATTCGCTACACTCAATAAATTAAACCCTGCTTCCTTATAAATTCCTGCATAACGTTCCGGCATTCTGAAAGCGAAACAGCTATTGCCAATAGTATCCTTACACTTCGTTGATTTCCCGGTATTCAGAAAACATCCTTCCAAATTTCCGAATACGATATCCCCCTTTAAAAAAGAAGCTACATTTTTAAAACTGCCAACTGCATCATCTGCAGGCAGATTTGACTTTGAAGGATATGCAGAGCCCAGCATAATGTCGCCAACAGCGGTAATAGTCAGTGTATCCTTTCTTGATTTTGAAGTCGTATCTCTTTGAACAGCTGTATGTTGCTCAGCAGCCATATTCACATTTCCTGTACAGCTCAATAAAATCAGGCTGGTTGCTACAGCAAGGAGAATAAAGCAGGTTATTTTTGTTTTCATCTTTTCATTCATAAAAAAATCCTTCTAAAATAATTTAGAAGGATCGTATAGCTATTGGTACAGAAGATATTATTCTTCGATTAAATCTTTTTTAGCAGATTCAAGAATCCGTCCGCCTTTATAAAAGAAGCGTGAATAATAAGGCTCATTCAAATTGCTGATTACAACACCTCTTGAAGAAGATGCGTGAGCAAAGCGGTTGTCACCTAAATAAATTCCGATATGTGTGATTCTTGTACTTCTGATTTTAAAGAAGACTAAGTCTCCTTCTTTTAGTTCATCTTTAGGTAGTGGGTCTACCATGCTGAAGATGTCTCTTGAATTTCTTAACAATGTAGTGTTGAAAACTTTGTCGTAGATCGCCTTGGTAAATGCTGAACAATCTATTCCTTTCTTGGTATTTCCTCCAAACCGGTAAGGGGTTCCTATCCATTCATAAATGAATTTGTAGAGCTTAACGTTAGATGTCGCGTCGACTGCGATACCCATAACCTGGGAGAAATATTGGGAAGCTAAGTTATCAGGATCCTCTAATTTGTTGGTTTCTTTTGTTTTAGTTTGCGCGTTTAAAGCAGTTACGCTGCACAAAGCAATAAGGGCAGAAAACAAAAATTTTTTTATCATGTTACACTGTTAAGTTTGGGTAAAAGGCACTTGCACTTAAACGTACACCAGCTAAGGCTTATTGTCAGGTTGTCAAAACTATGTAAATTAGATATGTTATCCAAATGTATTTTGATGAAATGTATGAGTTATTAACATTTTACGGTCATTGCTCACATGCATTTTACACTAATCCTTCGATATATTACAATAAAAAAGTAGATTTGCTCTCATAAATAAAAATCAATAGCCAAAAATGAGTGCAGTAGAAATTAATAAGGATACCTATCTGAAGTGGTTTGAGTCGATGTTACTAATGCGTAAATTCGAAGAGAAAACTGGTCAACTTTACGGACAACAGAAAATCCGTGGTTTTTGTCATCTATACATAGGTCAGGAGGCTGTTGTTGCCGGAGCGATTTCTGCATTACAACCTGAAGATTCTATGATCACCGCTTATCGTGATCACGCTCATGCTTTGGCGAAAGGTGTAAGTGCAAACAGTATAATGGCAGAGATGTACGGTAAAGCTACTGGCTGTTCCAAAGGTAAAGGTGGTTCAATGCACATGTTTAGCAAAGAACATAATTTTTATGGTGGTCACGGAATCGTAGGTGGTCAAATACCATTAGGTGCAGGTATCGCATTTGCTGAAAAATATAAAGGGACTAAAAACGTAAACGTTTGCTATATGGGTGATGGTGCTGTTCGTCAGGGCGCATTGAATGAAGCCTTCAATATGGCCATGTTATGGAAACTTCCTGTAATCTTTGTTTGTGAGAACAACGGTTATGCAATGGGAACTTCTGTAGAGCGTACGACTAACATGTTAGATCTTTACAAAATCGGTTTAGGATTCGATATGCCATGTGCCCCGGTTGACGGAATGGATCCCGTTGCTGTTCACAATGCAATGGATGAAGCAGCTCAGCGTGCCCGTAATGGTGAAGGACCAACATTCTTAGAAATGAGAACTTACCGTTACCGTGGACATTCGATGTCTGACCCTGCTAAATATCGTACTAAAGACGAATTAGAAGAATATAAAGCTAAAGATCCGATTGAATCAGTAAGAGAAACTATTCTTAACGAAAAGTATGCTGATCAAGCATGGATTGAGGAAATTGAAGCTAAAGTGAAACAGATCGTGGATGAGTCTGTGAAATTTGCTGAAGAGTCACCATGGCCTGAAGCATCAGAATTATATACTGATGTTTATGTGCAACAAGACTATCCATATATCCAAGATTAATTTTACAACCTATTTTCAATTGATATTATAGAATGGCTGAAGTAGTTAAGATGCCCAAAATGAGCGACACCATGACCGAAGGGGTAATGGCGAAGTGGCATAAAAAAGTTGGCGATAAAGTTAAAAGTGGAGATGTTCTGGCAGAAGTAGAAACCGATAAGGCGACTATGGATCTGGAATCCTACTGGGATGGCACCATCCTTTTTATTGGTGTAGAAGAAGGTAAAGCTGTTCCTGTTGATGCTGTAATTGCAGTTATCGGTAAAGAAGGCGAAGATTATAAAGCTGCTCTTGACGCAGAAGGTGCTGCTGCACCGGCAAAAGGGGAAAAAGCTGCTGAAGAAAAACCTGTTGAAGAAGCTCCGAAAGCTGAAACAAAAGGTGCTGCGGTAACTGATGCTGATCTGGAAAAACAAGGGGTTACGGTAGTCCGTATGCCATTGTTAAGCGATACCATGACTGAAGGCGTAATTGCTGAATGGCATAAAAAAGTAGGTGATAAAATTAAAAATGATGATATCCTTGCTGATGTAGAAACCGATAAGGCGACTATGGAAGTAATGGGTTATGCAGATGGAACTTTATTACATATTGGTGTAGAAAAAGGAGCTGCTGCAAAAGTAAACGGTATTATCGCGATAGTAGGTCCGGAAGGATTTGATATCAGCGGAATATTAAACCAGGGTGATGCTCCGGCAAAACCTGCTGCAGATAAACCAGCTGCTGATCAAGCAGATGCTCCTGTTAAAGAAGCTGCTCCTGCAGAAGCACAAGAAGAAACACATACAGCTGATGGTTCACGCCTGAAAGCTTCTCCTTTAGCTAAAAGAATTGCAAAAGAAAAAGGTATAGATCTTGCACAGGTTGCAGGTAGTGCTGATGGTGGCCGTATCATTAAGAAAGATATCGAAAACTTCAAGCCTGCTGCTGCGGCTGCAAAAGGTACAGAAGCTGCTTCAGCTCCTGCATCTGCTGAGAAATCAGCACCAGTTCTTGCACAATATATCGGCGAAGAAAAATATACAGAGAAACCAGTTTCTCAAATGCGTAAAGTAATCGCGAAAAGATTATCAGAAAGCTTATTCACTGCGCCGCACTTCTATCTTACGATGAGTATTGATATGGATGCTGCAATGGCTGCACGTGTGAAGATGAATGAATTCTCTCCGGTTAAACTTTCATTCAATGATTTAGTGATCAAAGCAGTGGCTGTTGCCTTAAAACAACATCCAAATGTGAACTCTTCATGGTTAGGGGATAAAATCCGTTACAATGAACATGTGAACGTTGGAGTAGCTATTGCCGTTGAAGACGGATTATTAGTTCCTGTGGTACGTTTTGCTGATGGAAAATCATTGTCACGTATCTCAGCTGAGGTTAAAGATTTCGCACAACGTGCAAAAGCTAAAAAACTTCAGCCTTCAGACTGGGAAGGTTCAACTTTCACCGTATCTAACTTAGGTATGTTCGGTATTGATGAATTTACAGCTATTATTAATACACCTGATTCTTGTATCCTTGCAGTAGGCGGGATTTCACAAGTACCAGTAGTTAAAAATGGTGCTGTTGTTCCTGGAAATGTAATGAAAGTTACTTTGAGCTGTGATCACCGTACGGTAGATGGCGCTACAGGTGCTGCATTCTTACAAACATTCAAAGCATTATTAGAAGAACCAGTAAGATTATTAGTTTAATACTATTGAAATATTTAAAAAGCTGCTCCGGCAGCTTTTTTTATGCGTGCTACTTTTTGTACTTTTGCCCCCATGTCAAACATTAAACCGTCTTTAGCAAAAGGAACCCGTGATTTTTCACCTCAGGAAATGGTGAAACGTAATTACATATTCGATACCATTAAAAAGGTATTTAAGAAATATGGTTATGCAGAAATACAAACTCCTTCGATGGAAAACCTTTCTACCCTGACTGGTAAATACGGTGATGAAGGCGATAAATTGATTTTTAAGATCCTGAACTCAGGAGATTACCTTTCTAAAGCGAATGCGGACCATTTAAGCACCTTAAACTCTAATGCACTGATTTCCTCGATTAGTGAGAAAGCATTGCGTTACGACTTAACTGTACCCTTTGCACGCTATGTAGTGATGCACCAGAACGATATTGCACTTCCTTTCAAACGTTTCCAGGTTCAGCCCGTATGGAGAGCTGACAGACCTCAGAAAGGCCGTTACCGTGAATTCTACCAATGCGATGTAGATGTAGTAGGTTCAGAAAGCCTGTTGAACGAAGCAGAATTTGTACTAATCTACCAGGAAGCCCTTTGTAACCTGGGAATGACTGACTTTACCATTAAATTAAATAACCGTAAAATTCTTTCTGGAATTGCTGAAATTATCGGTAAACCAGAATTGATTATTGATATGACAGTTGCCATCGATAAACTGGATAAGATCGGTTTTGAAGGGGTAACCAAAGAACTGCTGGAAAGAGGTTTTACCGAAGGCGATATTACACGTTTAAAACCAGTGATCCTGTTAGAAGGAACGAATGCAGAGAAACTTGACCGCCTAAAAGAAGTGCTGGCAACTTCGGAAGTTGGATTAAAAGGGATAGCTGAAATTGAAACGGTATTTACTTATGTACAAGGACTATTAAAAAACAGTGACTTAAGACAACCAGACCTTGAACTTGACATTACACTCGCCCGTGGCCTGAACTATTATACCGGCTGTATCTTCGAGGTAAAAACCAATGAAGCAGCAATGGGCAGCATTTGCGGAGGTGGCCGTTACGATGACCTGACTGGAATGTTTGGATTAAAAGGACTGACAGGAGTAGGGATCTCTTTCGGAGCTGACCGGATCTATGACGTTTTAGAAGAATTAAACCTGTTCCCTGAATCAGCTGCTGCCGGAACAAAAGTGCTGATCAGTAATTTTGATGCGGAATCGGAACTTTACGCTTTACCTATATTACAACAACTTAGAGATGCAAATATTGCTGCTGAACTTTATCCATCTTCAGCAAAGCTTAAAAAGCAAATGAGTTATGCAGATGCCAAATCGATCCCTTATGTAATCCTGATCGGAAGCGATGAATTGCAAAGTGGCATCCTTACTTTCAAAAATATGCATACAGGCGAACAGCAAAAAATCTCTGCTGCTTCTATTATCGAAATACTTAAAACAGAAATATTAGCCAGTTAATTGGCTAATATTTCATCAAAAAATAACAACATATGTTTCCATGATCTTTTCGAGGCCAGCTCATTGTAAGCTGCACCTTTTGAATTGTCATTTCCCGCTTCACGGTCTGTAAACGCATGTACAGCATTCGCATACTCAATCATTTGCCAGTCTGCTTTAGCAGTTCTCATTTCCTGCTGGAAACCTAAAACCTGTTCATTAGTCATCGATGGATCGTCCGCACCATGTAAAACCAATACCTTGGTGTGAATAGGGTTTACAGCTCTTTCGCCTGCATATTGCGCCAACCCGCCGTGGATAGAAACTACGCCTTTAACAGGAAAGTCAGCTCTTGCAGCTTCCAGAGCTCCTGTGCCGCCAAAACAATAACCAATCACAACGATTCTCGCTGGATCAGCACCCGCTTTAATTAACTGCTGTAAAGCAAGCTTAATTCTTTGCTGGTAAGCAGCAACATTCTTTTTATAATAACCTGATTGCTGGCCAGCTTCTTTTGCATCTTTCGGATAATGGCCTTCTCCATAAATATCAGCCACAAATGCGTAATACCCAAGACCGGCCAATTTTTCGGCCGATTCTTTTGCAGTGTTATCGATCCCTTTCCAGGCTGGCAAAATAAGTACTCCTGCCTTTTTTTGTGTGGCTTTAGCTGGTGAAATCACGAGCCCCTTTAATTGCTGCTGGCCATCCTGATAAGCAACAGGTTTAAGCTGTGCAAAGGAACCAGATACGATCAGTGTCATGGCGATGGTAAGAATTGGTTTCATTTATTTAGTTTTTAGTATAACAAGAAATGAACTTATAATGTTTAATTGTGAGCAGCTATATATAAACGGAGGTTTTCAGCCGCCCGTTTGCTGATCTTATTTCTCAGGAAATCTGTCCATCCCAATAAAATACCCGGTAAACCTAAAGCCTGGCTTGACCATTTATAGAAATTGAAATGATCTGTATGCTGAACTATCTTTCCATTTTCAAAAACGAAAGACGCTTTAACCCTATTGACCACTTTTTTGCCGGTAGCCGAAAATGTGTAATGCGCCACCCATTCAGCAGTGCCTGTTTCTCCGCCTGTCTGAACATGATTGTATTCTACACGCATATCTTTGCCGCTTTTAATTAGCATTTCCCACATACTGCGCACCTGCGCAGCATCCAGATCTTTAAATATGGCATCACTAAAAGTGGCGTTATCTGCATAACAAGCTTGCATACCCTTAAAATCTTTGTTTTTAAAACAAGTGTAAAAATGATGAATGAGGTTTTCGTTAGGTTTCATAATAGTAGATAATGTCCCATTTTGGACAACACTAATATAAGTATAATTCTGGGCGGTAATGATTATTGGCCGCGGCTAATCCGGGAAGAATGTGGAAAGGTTGAAAAATAAAATAAATGCTTTGAAACCTTTTCAACTCATTTACGTCTTATATACAAGTTTATAGGTTAGCAGAGGTATAGTTGTGGCGACTATACCTTTGTCTTTTAAACGACTTTAGTATTTGAACCATAAGTGGTAATTTGTCTCGCCATTCCTTTAAAAAGAAAGATATGGAAGGGAAACATGGCATACCAATAAATCCTGCCCCATAAGCCTGAAGGTCTGAAAGTTGCAATCTGCGATAAAAATGCTTCCCCGCGATAATTGATCACTTTGAATTCAAGCCAGGCTTCTCCCGGTACTTTCATCTCCGCATAAAGCAGTAACCTCGCATTTTTCTTATCAGCAAGCAATACACGCCAGAAATCAATCACATCCCCTGCATGTATAGAAACAGTATTGGTGCGCCCTCTTCTGGTACCCACACCACCAAATAATTTATCAATGAAACCTCTTAAATTCCAGAGCCAGTCTGCATAATACCAGCCCCTGCTACCTCCAATGCTCCAGATGTTTTCAAAAACCTCTTCAGGGTCTCGTTTAAAAGACATTTTAACTTTATATTCCAGCGTACCATTCTGAGGTACTTTTACCTGATCCATAAAGGAAGTATTCAGATAACCTCTATTTAAGGCATCCTTCCAGCTCGAAACAATTGAATGCTGTTCTATCTTTTCAAAAGCAAGCTTCAATGCCTTTTTATAAGTGAAACAGGTACCCGGCACAATTTCTTTGATCCGTTCATCCTTACAGATTACTTCATTTTTCATGCTGTCAACCAAACTTCTTGCTAACGAATAAGGCACAGCAGTTACTAAATAAAGCCACAAAGAAGATAATCTTGGCGTGAGTACCGGCACGGTGAGTATCCAGCGTTTCAGATTTCTGGAAGCAGCATACTGAAGAATCATTTCCTTATAGGTCAGTATATCCGGGCCTCCAATGTCAAAAATCTGATCGAAAGCTTTTTCATTCATTAATACCCCGGTCAGATAACCCAGCACATCCCGGATACCAATCGGCTGACACTTGGTATTGACCCATTTAGGCGCAACCATAACAGGTAATTTTTCCGCAAGATCACGTATAATCTCAAAAGAAGCACTTCCCGACCCGATAATGATCGCGGCACGTAAAATGGTAAAGGCAATACCTGAATTTTTAAGTTCATCTTCCACAGAAAGCCGGGAAGTCAAATGCACAGAAAGATTCTCATCATTTGCAATCCCCGTAAGGTAAATCAGCTGGCGGCAAGATGTTTGCTGTATCGCTTTCACAAAATGCATTGCCGATTCAAATTCCAGGTCAGCGAACTTTTGATTTCCCGAAGACATCGAATGCACCAGATAATAAGCTGCATCAATGTCTTCAGGTATATTGCTTAAGGATTCCGGATGTAATAAATCGGCAGTAATGATCTTTACCTGATCACCAAAGTCAGATTCTTCTGCAAAACGGCGCGGATCACGAACCATACAAACCACCTCATGTCCCTGCTCAAGTAAAACAGGCAATAATCTGGTCCCTATATAGCCGTTTGCGCCGGTCAGCAGGACTTTCATGCTATATGTGGATTGTACGTATCTGTTTGAATAACTGCTTTTAACTCTTGTAAAATTGTATATAATCCAAAATTTGTGCGGTTCACATAAATGAAATGTTTCACCCCCCTGGCCTGTTTAAACTCCGGCATTTTGGCGATTTTTTCTCCATAAGCGTACAGCTGCGCAAAAAACTCAGGTTGACTGAAGTCAAAAGTTTTGCTCGTATAAGGTTTCGCAAATAGCTGGATCATTTCCAGGTATGCTTTATAATAAAACTCAATCTGCGCAGCATCATCATCCGGATGGATCATTTCCAGCTTTCTGAAAGCCTCAATAGTTTTATTTTTATCCTTGATCACATCAGATGAAATCAATGAAAAGAAAGGAATGTAGAAATCATCCGGTAATTCTTTAATACAACCAAAATCTATCACTCCTAATTTCTCGTCTGCAGTAATCATGAAATTTCCAGGATGGGGATCTGCATGTACAGCCCTCAATTCATGCTGCTGGAAATTATAAAAATCCCATAAAGCCTGCCCGATTTTATTTCTGAGTTCTTGAGAAGGATTGGTCTGAAGAAACTCTTTGAGATGCAAGCCTTCAATCCAGTCCATCGTGATTATCCTTTTACCCGAAAGTTCAGGGTAATAAATAGGGAAGACTATATTATTCAGATCCTTGCAAGCTTCAGTAATCTCGATAGAACGGCGAACCTCTAACTCATAATCCGTTTCCTCTAGCAAACGTTCCTCTACCTCTTTGATATAAATATTAAGCTCTTTCTCGCTCATTCCCAATAAACGAAAAGCAAAAGGTTTTACTAATTTCAGGTCTGAAGAAATACTATCCCCAACTCCCGGATATTGAATCTTAACAGCTAATTTTTTTCCATTCAGCTCTGCCTCATGCACCTGTCCGATAGAAGCAGCATTGGTGGAAACCAAGTTAAATTTATCATAAATTACTTCTGGAGGTTTACCAAAATTCTTTGTAAATGTCCGGACAATCAGCGGCCCTGAAAGCGGCGGTGCATTGTATTGTGACTGTGTGAATTTGTCTACATATGATTTCGGGAGGATATTTTTATCCATACTGAGCATTTGTGCAATTTTCAAAGCACTTCCTTTCAGCTCACTCAATGATTTATAAATATCCGTTGCATTATCCTCATTCAGCTCATCTCTTCCTAACTGCGGATTAAATAGCTTTTTAGAATAATGTTTGATATAATTGCCGCCAATCTGAAAACCTGTTTTAACAAATTTAGCAGAGCGCTCTGTTTTAGTTACTGGAATACTGTTCTGTTCAGCCATGTTATGCTCTACCCCTGCTTTCTGCAAACTTTCCGTTTCTGGATAAGAATTTACCATACTCAAAAAGATTATCAATAGGGGAGCGCTGGAATAAATCAAACGTTACATTGATCCCTTTTTCAATAGCTTCATCCGTTTTTTCAAAGTCAGTGCTGTCATCATTCACCCAAAAATTCAGAATGAATGCAAACTGAACCCAAAGTGCATCTTTATAACGCTTGCTGAAGAACTTACGGTCTGCCAATTCTCCCGATTCCAATCCCTCATTAATTAATTCCTCTGCGAAATTCTCGAAAATAGGCTTTACGCCTGATAATACCTTTGGCGTAGCAAATCTGTCCTGGTGACTTTTAAGACTGTAGACAATAAAGCTTCTATGTCGCTTTAGTAATTCTACATAACTGTAGAAAAAAGACAGCATTCTGTCCCTCGAAGAATACTGGGCCCAAACTTCCTGTTGCTGAATAGTACTGATTACATCGACAGTGAGGTCTGCCCAAACCATTTTTTCAATACTTTCGAAAGAGCTATAGAATTCGTAAAACTCAGCTTCTGAAATCTTTATTTTTTTTGCGAAACTATAAACTGATTTGGGTTTTTCGTCCTGCGTTAGTACGTAATCGATGTAAGCAGTTCTGATTTGTTGAGCCGTTGCCATACCTTTTTTCTTTATTAACGATTTAGGGCTCAGAATAGTTTTCCAAATTGCTTAATGAGGTAGCTTGTGACTGAATAAAAGCATTCTGATGACATATCAGGTCGCTTATTTAGCCCATATCAAAGCAATGTTACGTGAAGATTACCTGAATTGTGCAGATTTGATTACTTTTGTGTCTAATTGAACAACAGACGCTTACATATCAGCCGCATTTTCGCGACGTTATTGCTCATGGTTTTTGCCATTGCACTTACGCCCTGGAGCGCTCTTCATCACCATGAAGAGGTGGGTGACTATTGCGCTAAAGACGGTAAAGTATGTTTGCATAAATTCCATGTTGGCAGTGAAAGACACAACTGTCTGATCTGTTCTGCACATTTTGAAAAGGACTATTATACAACTACAGTCGCTTACCGGGCTAAACTGGAGAGTAAAGCTGTTGTGAAAAACTATGCTATAATCGGTGCGAGTTACACTGCATTAATCAGTACCTCTCTTCGCGGCCCCCCTACAGCTCAGGTATAAGAAAATTCTAATTTATTGCAAGGACAGTGATGGGTTTTTACCCTGACGGCTTCGGGCAATTTTATCCAAAAAAACAAACACACATTTGATCAGGAAACCTGAATGGGCTTGCCAGCTCAGGACTTCGTGTAAAAAAATTACCATACAGACATATGAAAAAGATACACCTATTTCTAGTTGTACTACTATCAGCTTTTATTTTCACCAGCACATTCGCGGCTGATATAGCTGAATTTAAAGGCAAAATTATCGACGCTCAGACTAAAACACCATTGCCAGGCGCTTCTATTACTATTCCAGATCTGCGTACTTCGGCAATTACCAACCAAAATGGAGAATTTACCTTCAAAAATGCACCTGCACATGGTCGTTTCCTTGTTCAGATTAGTTATATTGGCTATAGAACAATTACACAATCAGTTGATTTTTCTAATCCCGGAAACCTTGAATTCGCTTTAGAGCCAAGTGTTATCGAAGGCAGAGAAGTGGTGATTACCGGTTCAGCATCCAGCTCTGATAACCGTAAAAACTCGACTTCTGTCACTACAGTAAGTAAATCGGATTTGTTATACCACCCATCTACAAATCTGATTGATGCAATTTCACGTGTACCTGGAGTATCTCAAATCACCACGGGGCCGGCAATTTCAAAACCAGTGATCCGTGGCTTGAGTTACAACCGTGTCGTTACTTTGAGCAACGGTGTTAAACAGCAAGGACAACAATGGGGAGACGAGCATGGAATTGAAATCGATCAGTACAGTGCAGACCGTGTAGAAGTTTTAAGAGGCCCGGCAAGTTTAATGTATGGTTCGGATGCCCTGGGTGGGGTGATTAATATTCTGGATGGATTACCTGCTCCTGAGGGTACTTTAAGAGGTGAATTCCTGACTAATTATTCTACCAATAATGGAATGACCGGCAATTCATTAATGCTGCAGGGAAATGAAAACGGATTCATCTACAAAGCACGCGGATCTTATAAAAATGCATATTCTTATAAAACACCTACCGAATATGTCCCTAACTCAGGTTTCAACGAAACGAACTTTGAAGGACAGGTTGGCCTGAACAAGAAATGGGGATATGCTCATTTAGACGCTTCTGTTTTCCGTACCAATATTGGCTTTTATGATCCTAAAAGGAATGATGCGGGGCAATTAGTGGATGACGATAACAATCCTTTTTCTGATGCACAAAATAAAGATAGAACGCTGGCTTATCCTAAACAGGATGTGCGTCATTATAAAATCGCGTTAAACAGTAATATTCTTTTAGGAGAAGGAAGTTTGAAAGCTACTTTAGGTTATCAGCACAATTTGCGCAGAGAACTTGGAGAAGCTGATGCAGGCCCTGATTTATTCCTGAACAGTTACACTTACAGTTATGACCTTAAATATTCATTTAAAGAAGTGAATGGCTGGGCACCAGTTGTTGGTGTTTCCGGAGAATATATTCATAGTTTAAATACAGCAGGCAGCGAGCAATTAATTCCTGATTTCGATACGCAGGCGTTCGGTGGTTTTGCTTTTGTTAAAAAAACATGGGATGAGGATACCTTTAATGCAGGTATTCGTTTTGACTATAGAAAAATGACAGGTAAAGAATTTAGTGGCGACTCAAATTACCCTGCATTCAGCAATAAATTCTCTCATATTACCGGTGCATTAGGTTATACACATGAATTTAATGAAGCTTTTAGTTTTAAAGCGAATGCCGGTAGCGCTTTCAGAGCACCGAATATTGCAGAATTAGCCTCAAATGGTGTACATGAAGGTGTATTCCGTTACGAAGTGGGTAATCCAAACCTTAAGCCAGAGCAGAGTTACCAGTTTGATGCTTCTTTTGACTATCAGAATCAGTACGTAAGCGCAAGCCTGGGAGGTTTTGCTAACTTTATTAATGATTACATTTATTACAATACAGACGGCACAACTAAGACTGTAGATGGCAGAGATTTCCCTGTTTATAACTTTGTACAGAATAATGCCTTTTTACGTGGAGTAGAAGCATCGTTAACGTTACACCCGGTTAGTTTTATCCACTTTGAGAATGGATTCTCTTATACCAGGGCAACAAACCGTACCACTAAACAATCACTTCCATTTATTCCTGCGGCTACTTTACATAACGAATTGCGTTTTGAACCAACTCTTGCAGGTACTTCTCATTCTTATGTTTCTGTAGGAATTGATAACTACTTTAAGCAAACCAAGATTGATAGTTTTGAGCAATCAACCTCAGGTTATACTTTATTAAACGCATCAATCGGAACAACTTTGAAACTAAGCAAAAACCAGGATATCACAATTTACGTAGCTGGTAAGAACTTATTGAACAAAGCTTATTATGATCATTTGAGCCGTTTTAAACCAGGAAGACTAAGTGATGAAGATCCAACTTTGGGTATTTATAACATGGGCCGCAGTGTCACCTTTGGTGTAACTCTTCCATTTACATTGAAAAAATAGCACATCACACACCACAAATAAACACACACACGTTTGTAACGAAACCCCGATTCCTGTTAAGGAACGGGGTTTTCTTGTAAAATAATCGTTAGTTTTAGAACTTTCAGCTTCCTGCTTTGTTTGTAGGTACTAAACGATTGAGATCATATGTTCAAAAAACTACTGCTACCAGCAATCCTTTTATTTTGTTTGTCTTTATCCGCATCTGCGCAACAGGCAGATACACTGTCTATTACCTTAGAAAATGTAAAATACGCTTATCCGGTAAAATACTTTCCCATCCATACCGAAGGGCAAGATATCAAGATGGCCTATATGGATATCGCACCCTTGCAAAATGCAAATGGCAGAACTGTAGTTTTATTTCATGGTAAAAACTTTGGCGGATACTACTGGACTAATGTGATTAAGGCTTTAACCAGCAGAGGATTCAGAGTTGTTGTGCCAGATCAGATCGGATTTGGGAAATCTTCTAAACCATTTATTCATTACAGCTTTCATCAGCTGGCACGCTGGAATAAAGCATTATTAGATACGCTAGGGATTCAGAAAGCAAATATTCTTGGCCATTCTATGGGTGGGATGTTAGCCACCAGATTTGCGCTGATGTACCCGCAGACTACAGAAAAACTTTTATTGGAAAACCCGATCGGGCTGGAAGATTACCGTGCCTTTGTCCCTTATGCAACAACAGAAGAACAATATAAAACAGAGCTGAAAGCTACAGCAGAAAGTATCAAAAAATACTATCAAAGCTCCTACTTCACCGTATGGAAACCAGAATATGATGAATTGGTCAGGATTGCTGCGGGAGTGACATTCAGCTCGGATTATGCACGCTGGGCAAAAGTAGCAGCGATGACCTTTACCATGATATACGAACAGCCTGTTGTTTATGAATTCCAGAATATCACTGTTCCAACAGTTCTTTTTATTGGTAAAGAAGACAAAACAATTGTGGGCAAAGGCTTATTAAGCCCTCAGCAGCAAGCGCTTCATGGACAATATAAACTACTGGGGAAACAAATTGCAGCAAGGATACCGAACGCTAAGCTGATTGAATTTGATGGTAGTGGCCACATTCCTCACCTGGAAGTGCCTACAGAATTTACAGTCGCCTTATTGGGCGGATTATAGTCAGTTACAAGAACCTGCGAAGGCAGGTTCTCCATTTATTTCTTTACCGGATCTTGCGAGAAAGTTGCTGCAAGAATCTGATATAGCTCAGGATGTTTCTCTTTGAATTGCGCTGGCTTTTCAAAGAAATATTCTGAGACCACTGCAAGGAATTCAGCTTCATTTGTCACCGCATAAGGATTGATATCTGATTTTCCAGCTTCGATTTTACTGATTTCCTGGTGAATCATCTTTACCCATGGAATAATATACTGATGCGGCATCAGGTTTTCAGGGATGCCGTCTGTTGCCCCATCCGATTTGTCAAGTAAGTGTACAAACTCATGAATAGCCGTGTTTTCCTTATCCGCATTGATAGAAAACCCTTCCAATAGCGCAGAGCGCGACAAGATCATTTGTCCATTCATATAACCTGTCCCAACCATTCCCAGAATATTCCGGTCACCACCCTCAAATTGAAAGTCTTTATTAAAAGTATCAGGATATAAAATTACAGCATGGAGATTCTGATACTTCCATTGGCCAAACCCAAACACTGGAATAATTGCGCTTGATGCAATTAATAAACGGTCTGTGGCATCAGGGACAAGATCAATGCCTTCTACCCGGACATAACTTAAAAAGTCCAGAAGCATTTGCTCAAACTTTAACCGGTTGTTCTGGTCCAGGTGCTGATAATAAGCTACATGGCTCAACAACAGTTGCCGGTCAGTTTCAGTCATCTTATTTTGAGCAGTCTGTTTAGATTTTTTATTGCGGAAGATGAAATACAAGGCAACTATAAATGCGGCGAGTAAGATCAGATATGGCGTCATTATTCTGCTTCCAGGATTTGAAGTTGTACCAGGATATCCTCTTCGCGTATTGGATAAGGCTCTTTATTAACCAGGGATTGATATACCGCTTCAAATAAAGAGATATAACTGGCAGGCTTGGAAGGAACCAGGCGTTTAGTCCTTTCTCCATTTTCACTGATTAAAGTGAATACTGCTTCTTTTCCTTTGGCTTCAATTCCAAAACCAGGCTCATTAGGCTTAATTCCCTTTAACAATTGTTCTTCCTGTACATCTGCCCGTTCTTTAATAAAACTTCCACTTTCCCCGTGTAAAACAAAAGAAGGCTGGATATCAGTAACCATCATATTGGCATGTACAAAAACATTTAAACTATCCGGATAGCTCAAATGGATGGAAAAGAAATCATCAACCTTTGTGTTTTTCCTGTTTCTGCCTGATATCTTATGAAATGATAACGGTTTGCCAAAAAGACTGATGGCCTGATCTATTAAATGTGGTCCCAGATCATATGGTAAACCACTGGCTGCAACCGGTTCTTCTTTAAAGCTTTTTACGCCGATGCTTGCCTTATACCTATCAAATCTGAAGTGAACTTCCGAGAGTTTACCTAGCTTATTACTCTTAATTATGTTTTTTACGGCTACGAAATCACTGTCCCACCTGCGGTTCTGGTAAACAAATACTTTCTTATCCAGGGTTTCAGCTAATTCAAATATTTCAATAGCTTCTGCAGAAGTTGCTGCAAACGGCTTTTCCACCAAGATATGCTTGCCCGCATTTAAGGCCTGTATGGCATAATCATAATGTGTATTATTAGGCGTATTGACGACAATCAGTTCGATCTCTTTATCGTTTAGTAATTCTTCAATACTGTCATAACTGATGATCCCTGCAAAATCTTTCTCTGCATTTTTTTGATTACGTTCTGTCACCGCATGGAGTTTAAACCCTGGATGTGCAGTCAGAAAAGGGCTGTGAAATATTTTGCCGGACATGCCATAGGCCATCAGGCCAGTCGAGATTACTTTAGTCATCAATTACGCTATTTGAGCAGCTAAATTAGTCAATCCAGAAATCGATGTTTTAATAATATTGTCATAAACCATTTAACCCTTTGTATTTATTCAATAAATAGGAGGCAGGCTCTTATATTTTTTATCTTTGTATATGAAACCCGCAGAAATTCACGCAAAATGGAAAGTTCTACAGCAAAAGATTGCTGAAGAATTTGATTCAGATATACCTGATTTAAAGGTAATGTTGTTTTTGATAGGTGTTCAGGAATTGGGTAAGGGGCCAGGTAAGTATAGCAAACGTCAAAAAGAAGAGCTGATGCATATCGCCACCTGCCGTTTAATGAGTGAAATGGGATTTTATGAGCTTGAAGGCTTGGATCAGGACGGATGGCCACATTGGAAGTTGGTCAAACAAGTTCCTTCATTTGCCATGATGGAGCAGGAATTGCTTTTAAAATCTCTGGCCATTCATTATTTCGAAGATATCTATCAATAAGACAGGATAAAAAATCTATCTCTACAAAAAAGCCGGAGTATAATTACTCCGGCTTTTTCTATTTATTAAAATAGGTAGATCTTAATATTTTTAGTTGTTAGCTTGTTGCGCTTGTTTTTTCAATTGATCATTTGCTACAATCACAATCTCAACTCTGCGGTTAGCAGTTCTTCCAGCATCAGTTGCATTGTCTGCAATTGGCTCAGAGAAACCTTTACCTACCGTAGTTAAACGTGATGATGGCACACCTTGTGTAACTGCATAAGCTTTAACAGCTGCTGCTCTTCTTTCTGAAAGGCTCATGTTATAAGCTTCAGTACCTTTATTATCTGTATGGCCAATAACTTTAATTTCAGTGTCAGGATATTTTGACAGTGATCCGGCTAATGATTTTACGTTATCTTTTGCTTGTGCTTTTAAGTTTGCACTATCAAAATCAAATAAGATACCGCTATCAAATTTCACGATAATACCCTCACCTTCACGTACTACTTCTGCATTTGGAATTGCATTCTGAATTTCAGCTGCTTGTTTATCCATACGTTTTCCGATGAATCCACCAGCAGTACCACCGATTGCACCTCCTAAAATAGCACCAATTGCTGTATTACCTGCTTTCTTGCCAATAATAGCACCCAAAACACCACCAGCAGCAGCACCAATACCAGCTCCTTTTTGTGTTTTTGTTAAACTGTCACATCCTTGAAAACCCATTGCGGTTAAGGATAAGGCGATGCTGAATGCAGCTATTTTAAATTTCGAAGTAATCATGATAATAATTTATTTGTTTATAAAGGCATTTAATCAAAGGTAATGCCAATTGTAAGTTTTTTGTGATTTCTTGTCATAAGACAGAGATTTTGTCTAAATTTCCGGGTATAGCTGATAGGAGATCAGGTATACCCAATAGGAGATTGTATGAAAATATTGAGATTGACTACAATTCTGTACAATTTGTTTTAAAAAAGGTAATTAACTGGCACAAATGTTTAATCACTGCTGAGGCTAGTAATCGTATTTATCTTTCCAGTTCTGCTTTAACTTTTCGCGGAGTTTATCTTCTGCCGGGTTATGACCAGGATCATATAATTTAGTTCCGCTAATTAAATCGGGCAAGTATTCCTGTGCAGCGAAGTTACCTTCATAACCATGAGAATATTTATAGTCTTTTCCATAACCTATGTTTTTCATCAATTTAGTCGGTGCATTTCTGATGTGTAGCGGAACAGGTAAATTACCAGTTTGTTTAACTAATTGTTGCGCTTTATTAATCGCCTCGTATGCTGCATTACTTTTGACTGATGAAGCCAAATAAGTTACCGCCTGTGAGAGAATAATCCGGGCTTCAGGATAACCGATCACATTGACCGCCTGAAAACAATTATTTGCTAATAATAAAGCGTTCGGATTAGCATTTCCAATATCCTCAGAAGCGAGGATAAGCAAACGTCTGGCAATAAATAGCGGATCCTCACCACCTTCAATCATTCTGGCCAGCCAATAAACCGCGGCATTTGGATCACTTCCCCTGATTGATTTGATAAAGGCAGAGATAATATCATAATGCTGCTCGCCCGCCTTATCATATAAAGCAAGGTTCTGCTGCGCATGTTTCAATACATTTTCATTAGTGAGCACAATGACATCACCACCAATACCGTTTACCGCAATTTCGAGAACATTTAATAATTTCCTGGCATCACCACCAGATAATCGAATTAAAGCCTCGTGCTCTTTGATGGTAATTTTCTTTTCTTTCAGCGTCACATCTTCCCTGATGGCTGTCTGCAATAAACCAGAAAGTTCATCTTCATCCAGAGACTTCAGAATATAGACCTGGCAGCGGGACAGTAAAGCGGAGATCACCTCAAAGGAAGGGTTTTCTGTTGTCGCACCAATTAAAGTAACCAGGCCACGTTCTACGGCGCCCAGTAAGCTATCCTGCTGTGATTTACTGAACCTGTGAATCTCATCAATAAATAAGAGCGGCAAACCCAGAAAACTATCTTTTAATAATGCTGCCTTATCAATAACCTCGCGGATATCTTTAACCCCCGAATTGATTGCACTCAGGTTAAAAAAAGGGCGGTCAAGCGTTTGAGAAATGATATAGGCCAATGTTGTTTTTCCGACTCCCGGAGGGCCCCAGAAGATCATTGAAGGAAGCTGACCACTCTGTATCGCTTTGCGTAAAACAGCATCCGGTCCTACCAAATGTTGTTGTCCAACATATTCGTCCAGATTCTGCGGACGCATGCGCTCTGCTAATGGAGGAAGGTTTTGCATAAATGTAAAGATAAAAAAAACAGGAGCAATAAAAATTGCTCCTGCCTTAGAACTGCTTAAAGTTTACAAAATAAGCATAAACAGTTTTTATATTATTCAGCTTTTGGAGCTGCACCTGCTGTTTTGGGTTCTGCACCTGCTGCTTTGGATGCGACACCTTCAGGCTTTGAAGAGGAACCTTCAGTTTTTGCAGCAGTTCCTTCACTTTTTGCAGCAGAACCTTCAGTTTTAGGTTTCTTTTTCCAGAACTTACGCTGAGGGGCTTTTCTGTCTCTGTTATGTTCAGGTCTTGAAGACGAAGTTGCTGCAGTTTCTACTGGTGCTTCCCCTAAATGTTCAGGTAGAGGCATTCTCTCAATAGTTTTATCAATCAGCTTTTCAATGTTCGCGAACTTACGTTTATCCTTATCGTTCACTAAGGTAATGGCTGTGCCCGTAGTCGCAGCTCTCGCTGTACGGCCAATCCGGTGAATATAATCTTCAGGATCATGTGGTACATCAAAATTGATCACCAATGAAATCCCTTCTACATCTATCCCTCTGGAAAGTACATCGGTACCAATCAATACCGGAACACGTTTATTCTTAAATTCTGATAAGATAGCTTCTCTTTCCTTTTGTCCAAGATCGGAGTGGAAAGCTTCTGCTTTAAATCCAAGGCCACGGAAAACTTTACCCAGGTTTTTAACTTTTTCTTTGGTGGAAGCAAAAATCAAAATACTAGGGAAATCAACATTTTTCATCAGCTCAGTCAGTAATTTTACCTTTTGACTATCATGTACGATATAAGCCTGCTGATTGATTCCTGCTGCTGGTTTAGAGATTGCAATGCTGATCTGCTCAGGGTCCTTCAATAAAGTGCCCGCGAGCTTTCTTATTTTAGGAGGCATTGTTGCAGAGAACAATACAGTTTGTCTTTTTTCCGGAAGGAAACTTACAATGCGCATAATATCATCATAGAAACCCATGTCGAGCATTCTGTCTGCCTCATCCAAAACAAGATGCTGTAACTGATCCAGCTTCAGTAAACCTGAAGAAAGATGAGAAATAAGCCTTCCCGGTGTAGCAATGATAATATCAACTCCTTCACGCATGCTCCTTTTCTGTTGCTCGTAAGCAATACCATCTCCACCACCATAAACGGTCAGTGAGCTGATATTTGTGAAATAAGAAAGTGCTTCAACCTGCAAATCAATTTGCTGCGCAAGTTCACGTGTCGGGGCAAGGATAAGGGTATTGTTATGTCGGTTCTCCGTCTGACTGATCATATTCATGACCGGCAGCAAATAAGCACCTGTTTTACCTGTTCCCGTCTGGGCACACGCTATCAAGTCTTTTTTTGCTAAGATAAGGGGAATCGCTTCCTGTTGTATGGGGGTTGCATTTCTGAAACCCATTGCTAATAAACCCTCTAATAAATCAGGGTTAAAATTAAAATCTTTAAAATCCAATATACTTGTATGTTATTCGTAATTGTTCTGCATAAAAGTAGCCTTTATTTTTATCTTAATGTAGATTTTTTTAAGGGCTATAAAGCTTGCAATCAATATTTAGCTGAATTTAAATTAATCTGCTGATTAATTTTTATTTTTTTTGATCTGCGTATCCAAATACTTTCTGAAGTACAGAAGTTGTACGCCCGCCTAAATTATTTCTGATTGTCAATTCTTCCTGTGCGACCTGAATAAACATCCCTTCCACTGCTTTTTGAGTTACATAGGCATTAAGGTCAGTCGTAACAGGTTTAACCAATGGTAATTTATTGTACTGTCCAGTTGCGTCGCCCCAATATCTGGCTGCACCGACTTTACTTAAACTCGCATTCACAACAGGTCTGAATTTCTCTAAAAGCTGTGCTGTAGTTGCCCTTTTAAAATATTCAGTTGCTGAATTTTCACCGCCTAATAAAATATTAGTCGCATCAGTAATCGTCATTTGTTTAATTGCAGCTACAAAAATTGGCTTGGCTTCTTTCGCTGCATCTTCTGCTGCTCTGTTTAAACTGGTTACCACATTATCTGCCAGGGAACCCAGTCCAATACTTCTCAACGTTTTTTCTACTTTCTGTGCCTCAGGTGGGAATAAAATTTTAACAGCCATATTTCCTAAAAAGCCATCCTTCAAAGACAACTGGTCGGCCCCCTTAGAAATCCCTGCTTCTAATGCCTGCTTAATTCCGGTCCCTATTTCTGAATTTGTAGGCTTAACCACTGTAGAAATTGTAGTGGTTGTCCCGTTTGTTTGCGTTACGGTTTTAGTGGCTGTTTGTGTAGTGGCGGGCTTGGTCTCTGTAGCAGATTTTATTTTCTTTAATAGGCTCCCAAGAGATTGACTTTGTGCAGTATAGCTATTGAATGCAATGGCTGCAAAAGCCAGGGACGCGAGTTTGATTTTATTCATGATGGTTGTTATAAGTCAATAGTAAGCAAATTTCTGGCCATTAAATGCTGATTATCAATTTTATGTGCCTGTATACTGTTGCTTTTCTAAATTTAAACAAGCGCAGAGTCAGAAAATATTTTTATACTTGAATAGATTTTTCCACTATATACAATTGAAATTTATAAAGAATACAACAGGAATCAAGGATCCCGATGACGCAGCACTTCTTTTGCGGTACAAAAGTACAGGAAGTCTGGATGCATTGGGGATGCTTTATAACCGGTATATGCACCTGGTTTACGGGGTCTGTCTCAACTATTTCAAGGAAGAAGAAGCCAGTAAAGATGCTGTCATGCAGATTTTTGAGGAACTGGTCTTAAAATTAAAAATTCATGAAGTGCAGAATTTCAAAAGCTGGCTGCACGTGTTAACCAGAAATCATTGTTTAATGGCGTTGAGGAAGTTAGCTAAGAACAATACGGTGTCTATTGATGATACTTTTGTGGAAAATACCGACTTTGTGCATCTGGATATAGACGAGACCAAAGAAACGCAGTTGACCATAATGGAAAAGTGTATGGAGACCCTTACTGAAGAACAGCGCAAGAGCGTTGACTTGTTCTATCTTCAGGAAAAATGTTATAAAGAAGTTGCCGAAATCACAGGTTTTGAGCTGGTCAAAGTAAAGAGCTATATTCAAAACGGGAAAAGGAATTTGAAAATTTGTATAGAGAAAAACAGCAGTGAATAACGATTGGTTAGATATAGAATTACTGGAAGATTACCTGGATGGTAAGCTTGATAGCAAAGCTATGCATAAAATTGAGAAGCAGGCGCTGGAAGATCCTTTCGTTGCCCAGGCACTGGCAGGGCTAAGTGAATCACGCGGAAGAGCAGTGCAAAATGTCTCTTTGCTTCAAAAACAACTGTATGAGCGTATTGCGCAGCAGCAGGTGACCAAGAAGGAAACTGTATTCACCTGGCAGCGTTTAAGTGTCGCAGCAGCAGCGGCTGTGATGTTTATCTCAGTCAGTATCATGTTCTTCATGAAGGACAGAGAGAAGCGTGAAGAAATGGCTAAAAACCAGCCGAGAAAAGTAGATGTAAATATTGCACCTTCACCAGCTCAGGCTGTGATTGACTCTGCAAAGAATGATATTTATGCCGCCAATGTTCCGGCTGCAAAAACTAAACCCGTAACTGCAGGACAGGTTACCCCTTCAGGAGAATTACAAAATGACGTAGTCATAGATCGTTCTGTACAGCCTTATGCAATGCAAGGTGCACCGGTTAAACCAGCAGATAGCACAGTCACAGCGGATGTCCCGGTACAGGCCATGGCCAGAATGAGTAAGGTAGTGGCAAAAGAAGCAGTCTCTACAGCAGTTGAGTCCGTATCCACTCCAGTTGGTGGCTGGGTAAACCTGGACACTTACCTGAATGATAACAATAAATTGCGTGGTACAGGGGACAGACTGGTAGAATTAAGCTTTTTAGTAGATAACGAAGGAAATCCTGCTGATTTAAAAGTAACCAAAGGCATTGATAAACAATTTGATGAAGAAGCTATCAGGCTGATTAAAGAAGGCCCCAAATGGGAACGGCCCAAAGATAAAGAAAGCAGGGTAATTTATACCATTGCGTTTTAAAGAAAAAGCCCTTGAACGCTGCGTTCAAGGGCTTTTTATGTTTTCGTAAATTTTATCGTTTCTATACAACTCCCAAACCCGGGAAGAAAAAATCAACAAGTTTGAAAATGATAGCGGCTAAGACAGCAGAGACAGGAATAGTTAAAACCCATGCCCAAAGTAAACTTACCGTTACTCCCCATCTTACTGCGGAAACTCTTTTTAGTAAACCAACCCCAACAATGGAACCTGTGATCGTATGCGTTGTAGAAACCGGGATACCGAAGTGTTCTGTGATCCCAAGAGTCACCGCACCAGCAGTTTCTGCTGCTACGCCCTCAAAAGCATTTACCTTCGTGATTTTTGAACCCATTGTTTTTACAATCTTCCATCCACCGCTCATCGTACCTAAAGAGATAGCTGCATAACAAGTAAATGGAATCCATTCTGGCATTGTATCACCTGTTTTTAATACTTTTGCTGCAACCATGGCTACATAAATAATACCCATTACCTTTTGCGCATCATTTCCACCATGTGTGAAACTTAATGCTGCAGAAGAGATCAGCTGTAGTTTTTTAAACCATTTTTCTGCAACCGAAGGTCTTGCATTTTTAGAAAGGTGCAACAGGATAATGGAAATGATTACCGAAATAAACATCCCGATTACAGGAGCAAGTACAATAAAAGCGATAATCTTCAGAATTGGGGCCAGGTTAATTGCTGACATGATTCCAAAACCCAATGTACCTGCTTTAGCCATACCAGCACCAGCGAAACCACCAACTAAGGTATGTGATGAACTTGAAGGGATACCATACCACCAGGTAAATAAATTCCAGGTGATTGCTGCTAAAAGTCCGGCGAGGATAACCTCCAGGGTAATGAAATTCTCTACAACCGTTTTAGCAATAGTGTTTGCAACTTTGTGATCTGTAAAGTAGAAGTAAGCAGCAAAATTAAAAAGTGCTGCCCAGAGTACCGCCTGAAAAGGGGTAAGTACTTTTGTCGATACAACCGTTGCAATAGAATTGGCGGCATCGTGAAAGCCATTGATATAATCGAAACCGATAGCCAGTACAATTACGACGATCAATAAGGGTGTAAGCATTTCGTTGAATTTTAAGCGTTTTTAACCAATATAGATTCTAACACATTTGCTGCATCTTCGCATTTATCTGTAGCCATTTCAAGTGTTTGAAGAACTTCTTTTTGCTTAATCAGTTCAATTGCATTGGTTTCAAATTCAAATAACCTTGCGATTGCGATATTACAAACATAATCCGCTTGATTTTCACCACTATTGATACGTACACAAGCATCAGCAATGACACGGATGTTCTTAAAGCTTCTCAATTCTTTGATGGCCTTATCTAAATCTGTACACATTTCAACCAGTAATTCAGCCAGTTTAATCATGGCATCGCCGATATTCGTGATGTTATACAATTCTATATTACTTGCTGAAGCATGAATATAATCTGCAATATCATCTACCGCACTTGCCAATGCATGAATATCTTCCCTGTCGAAAGGTGTGATAAAGTTTTTGCTTAATTCTAAGAAGATCGAGTGCGTGATGTCGTCACCAACGTGCTCAAGGCGTTCAATCTCCTTTATATATTCTTTTCTTTTTTCCAGATCTTTGGTACTTAAAGCAAGAAAAAGTGCTTCTGAGATCTTCAATACATTACTTCCGGCTTGTTCAAACAGCGGTTGGAATTTTTTGTCTTTTGGTGTAAAGAACTTAAAAATATTATTCATGTTAACTATAAGATATGGTTACAAAAGTAGGATCGCAATGTTAAGTTAGTGTTAAGTGTTAACATAAAAGGAATATTTCTTTAAATCTTAACCGATTTTTTGAAGCGTAAACGCAAAAGTAGTCCCAATTTGCAGGGTACTTCTCACCGAAATAATTTGCTGATGTGCTTCCAGGATATGTTTGACAATTGCCAGTCCTAAGCCTGTTCCGCCAACTTCTCTGGAGCGGTGGGAATCAATTCTATAGAATCTTTCAAATAATCTGGGCAAATGTTTTTCATCGATCCCGATGCCATCATCTGTCACTTCAATCAGGTACTGATCATGCAATTCAAAGATCTTGATTGCTGTAGATCCATTCTCTTTGCCATACTTGATGGAATTAGAGATCAGGTTAATCATCACTTGTCGTATTTTCTCCCGGTCTGCATTCACAAAAGCCGGGTGCATATATTTCTCTTTAAAGGAAAGCTGAATCTTTCTGTTTCCTGCTTTGTCTTCCAGGGCTTCCATCACTTCTTTAGCCAGCAGTACGAAATCAAATTTCCGGTAATCAATGGGCACTTCGCCAGATTCAAGTTTCGAAATTGCATCCAGGTCATTGATCAGGTAGCTCAGTCGCTCTACATTTTTCTCTGCCTTTTGTAAAAACTTAACCGCCATTTCCGGATCATCAAGCAGACAATCCTGTAAAGTTTCGATATAACCCTGTATCGCAAACAACGGAGTTTTAAATTCATGAGAGACATTGGAAAGGAATTCCCTTCTGAACTGTTCCTGTTTTTTAAGCAAATCTATTTCCTGCTTTTTAGCACCAGCCCATTCTTTAACTTCATTTTCTACATCATTGATCGGATCAGTACTCACATATTCGCCCAATGCATCTTTCAGATCTTTCCCCAATTTCAGGTTGTGGATCAGTTTATAAATCAGTTTGATTTTGGAATAGATATATTTTTCCAGCAGATAATAAAACATGATAAAACTCGTCACAAACGAAACTGCGAAAGAGACCAGCATAAAATACCAGCTTTGCTGGAAATGGAAATTTACCAGCCCGATAGACAGGCCAACTGCGAGCGCAGTAATTAAAACCAGGACACTTAACTTCATAAGGGCAATTTACGAGATAATAATCAAACGGGATATTAAATTTAGAATTCGGCTTAATCCTGCTTAAATTGTTTTTCAGTGAGGTATTTCCAATATCTTTTGGGTACATGTTGTACATGTAACTTTGTGTTTTTCCTGGCTTGAATATTTGTGCTTTTGAAGTAGTCTTTCCAAAGCAGGGCGTACAGGCCTTCCTTTTCTGAAACGATAGCACTTGCTATTCCGGTTGTTTTTTGCCACTGATTAAAATCTATATTGATTTCTTCTACTTTGCTTAGATCGTAGAATAAACCGTAGTCTCTTTTCAGGTCATAGATAATCCACTGCTGATCCGCATACCGGTTCTTGAAATGGGTGGCAATTAAAGGCAGTACGTTAAAATCCGGATCTATTCCACAGTAATAAATACCGTCAGCATTATGCTGAAAGCGGATAAAAGCTTCCATCCTATGTTTCTCCCGCTCTACTTTTTTAGCTATTTTACTTAAAGCCAGAACATAAGCATTGCCATAGTTATTTTCTATAGCCGCCCCTTCAATAAATAGATAACAGGCAAACTCAAATAATGCAGTATAGCCTTCTTCCAGTTCAGAGAGATAAGTACAATAAAACTTCCGGAGTGTGGCTTTAGATAAACTTGCTTGTAAACCCTTCCATACCCGGTCTGCTTTTTCACGTTCGTTCACAATATGCAGACAAGGCACAAAAGCATCCGGTTGAAAAACAGCTTCAGTTTGAAGTTTGACCTGCCCGGGCCTACGCTCAAACCAGTTAAATACCGCACATAGCAGCCCTTCAAAGCTCCCGTCAAATACGTAGTTCTCCATCTAAAAAAGAATAAGCTGGCTGGTATCGTACTTTAGATATTTACTTTGACTTTCAGCCTGTATAAATGATTTAATCTGGCTTCCCTGGTAATCTTTTAGCTGATAGGGGCTATCTGCACATTTGATAAAATATTTAGCCCGGTTATAAGCGACTCCGATTTTTTTGAGCTGGTCTATCCGCAGTTTTCCGAATTTACGCGCCTGTACAATCTTCTTTGCTGAAGTAACCCCGATTCCAGGAATCCGGAGAATGACTTTATAAGCTGCCACATTAATATCTACCGGGAAATGCTGCAGGTTGCGCAAAGCCCAGCTTAATTTTGGATCAATGTCAATATCAAGGTGCGGATTGGCGTCATTCAGCAATTCATTGACATGAAAACCGTAGAAGCGCATCAGCCAGTCAGTTTGATATAACCTGTTTTCTCTGATTAATGGAGGCTGGGAGCCGATCATCGGTAGCCTGTTATCGTAGCTAATCGGGATATAACCTGAATAATAGACTCTTTTCAGGGAAAAGTCTTTGTAAAACAGTGCTGCGGTCTGCATAATCTCCTGATCTGTCTCAGGAGTTGCACCAATTACCATTTGTGTACTCTGACCAGCAGAAACAAATTTAGGCGTACTTTTAATGAGTTTACGCTCTTCTTTGAACTGTACAATCTGATTTTTGATAAAGCCAAGCGGCTGGGTCACTTGCTGATGGGTTTTTTCAGGAGCAAGCAATTTAAGGCCGCTTTCAGTAGGCATTTCCAGGTTAATACTCATCCGGTCTGCGTACATACCCGCTTCTCTGATCAGTTCTTCACTTGCCCCTGGAATTGTTTTTAAATGGATATAGCCATTGAAGCGCTCTTCCAGTCTGAGCTTTTTTACAATTCTAAGCAAACGCTCCATCGTAAAATCAGCATTCTTAAAGATTCCTGAGCTCAAAAACAGCCCCTCGATATAATTCCTTCTGTAAAAGTTCATCGTAAGTTCTACCACTTCTTCTACAGTAAATGCGGCTCTTGTAATGTCATTGCTTTTTCTGGAAACACAATAAGCGCAATCAAAAATACAATGGTTGGTCAGCAGAATTTTTAGCAGAGAAACACATCTGCCATCCTCCGTGTAAGTATGACAAATACCAGAAGCATGGCTATTTCCCAAACCCTTGTTGTCATTTTTTCTATTTCCTCCGCTGGATGAACACGATACATCATATTTAGCGGCATCTGCCAGAATATTCAGCTTTTCTCTAAGACGTTCAGACATAATGCTATATTTACTAACAAATGTAGCATTTAAATACTAATTATTTTAGCTTTCGCATTCCCGTTCAGAATAAAATTGATTGAGGTAAAGGAGCATGAACTGATGTCTCTGTTCTGCAAGTTCTTTTCCTGTCCTGGTTTTCATCAGGTCTTTTAAGCGCAGCAGCTTCTCATAAAAATGGTTGATGGTCGGCGCTTCAGAATTTTTATATGCTTCTTTGCTCATATTCAGATCTGGCTTGATTTCCGGGTCATAGAGCACCCTATTTTTATAACCGCCATAAGTGAAGGCTCTGGCAATCCCGATAGCACCGATCGCGTCTAAACGGTCGGCATCCTGTACGATATCTAGTTCCTTAGAAGAAAAACCGATCTCCCCCAAGCTCGCTTTATAGCTCAGATTTTTGATGATTTGCTGCACTTCGAGAATTACAGCTGCGGTAAGGCCGAGCGTGCGCAGGAAATTTCCAGCTAGCCGTGGCCCGATTTCTTCATCGCCATTGTTGAATTTACTGTCAGCAATATCATGCAATAAAGCGGCAAGGGTAACCAGAAGTAAATCTCCACCCTCTTTCGTATTTATACTTAAAGCAGTTTTGTAAACCCTTTCGATATGAAACCAGTCGTGCCCGGCTTCTGCTCCCTGAAGGGTATCTTTTACAAAACTGATTGTTTTTTCTTTTATAATATCAAAGTCCATTTGCATGAAACAAAGATATTATAATCCTGATTATTTCATCAATGCTCCAGGTGAACGCCACGGCTATGATCTACCGCTATTAACTCTGTTACCTTGACATCCAATACAGATGCAATATGAAATAATCTTTCAACAGTAAGCTTGCTATAGCCCAATTCAATTTTGCTGTAAGCATTTTGAGAAATTGACAGTTTGGCCGCCAGGTAATCCTGCGTATAATTCCTAAACTCTCTGACTTTTCTGATGTTAGCCGCTACAATTTCCGGTTTCAATTCCAAGAGGTCTCTCATAATTTATTTTGGTGTGTTGATTAACTAACGTAAATGGAAAGTGCACGGATTTCAGATTTAAAAAGAAATATTCCTGATAGTGGTTAAGTTAGGGTATTGTAGGGGTTGTGGCTAGGTTGTGGTATACATTGAAGTAGCCTTGAACTAGTATTCGACTACCCTTGAAGTAGCCCAGGCTACTTCAAGCCTACTTCAACGGTTCTTCAACCCTAGTTCAATGTGTACCACAACCCCTACAGTACCCCTATACAAGTGCCATTCTTAAACCCCATAAAAAAAGACCTGTCCAAATTGAACAAGTCTTTTATATCGCATTAAAAAAAGATTTAATCTTCTGTTTTATGTTCTTTAGGCTGAGGTCTTTCTTCTTCAGCTCTGCGCGTACCGTCATACAATTCATACTCCATCATACGGCAATCTAATTTACCATTGTAGAATTCAACTTTGCGGGAGGCTTTTAACCCAATTTTTTTAGCCAGATCAGGATTACCAGTGAAAATATAGCCACTGTAACCTTTACAATCTTTTTTCAGGAAATCACCAATACGTTTGTAAGTTAGTTCCAGTTGAGAGTGAACACCTAAACGTTCTCCATACTCCGGATTAAATACCACAACGCCTTTTCCACCTTCAGGAACCGGTGTATCTGCGAAATCGCAAACTTCAAAAGTAATCAGCGTATCCACACCAGCAGTCTGCGCATTTTTACGACTGATATCAACCGCATCTTCAGATAAATCTGTCGCTACAATCTGTAAGTCAATATTTTTGATCACCTGTTCTTTAAGGATCCTGCGTTCAGCGAAGAATACCTCTTCATCATAACCCAGAACGTGCATAAAGCCATAATTCATCCGGAATAACCCAGGTCTTCTGTTTGTCGCTATTAAAGCAGCTTCAATTGCCAGTGTTCCTGAACCACACATCGGGTTGATAAATGGTGATTTCTGATCCCAGTTTGTACTCATCACCACGCCTGCAGCAAGCGCTTCGAGCATAGGTGCTTTTCCAGGGATTTTACGATAACCGTGCTTCGCTAAAGTTTCTCCTGAAGTATCGATGAAAATATCTGCTTCATCGTCTTTCCAGTATAGGTGAACAACAGTTTTGTTCGCATCTGAACCTGAATTCGGACGCATTCCTTTTTTGTCTTTTATCCGGTCAACAATAGCATCTTTGACTTTCAGATTGGTGAAAAGAGGGGTTGTTATTGTTGGATTATCTACGTTGGAAGTCACCGAAAAATACCCTGAAAAATCAATCAGATCTTCCCATGGCATGTCAACCAGTTCACGGTACAATTCTTCTGGATTATTGACTTTAAAGCTATTTAAACAGTATAAGATCTGGCTGGCACATCTTAAGTTTAAATTTAGTTTAATACACTCTGTCAGTGTGATATTAAGCTCTACTCCCGTAGGGAAATCTCTTACGATTTCATAGCCAAGCGCTTTTACCTCTTCTACCAAATAAGGCGAAAGTCTTTTGTTACAGGTTAAAATAACCTTACTTTTGTTGTGGAAAACTTGCATAATTATTGTGCTAAGTTATCAATAATAATATAGAGATTTGAACTAGTCAATAGAATAAAAGAGTTATTGTTATGGAATTAAAAGGAAAAGTGCACGAAATCGGTGCATTACAGCAGGTGAGTGAGACTTTTAAAAAGCGTGATCTCATTATTGAATATGCAGAAAACCCAACTTATCCTGAATATATCAGGTTCGAGGCTTTACAAGATAAAACTGCTTTATTTGATAGCTTGAAAACCGGTGATGATGTAGAAGTTTCATTCAATCTGCGCGGTCGTCCGTGGACAGATAAAATGGGTAAAGTTTCTTATTTTAATAGTTTAGTAGTTTGGCGTATCAATGCACTGACGAACAGTGGTGCAGCGGCTTCAACTCCACAATATGCTCCCCCTGCAGATTTAAACAGTGCACCGGGTGAGGAAGATGATCTGCCATTCTAAGCGTCTTTTTAGAAAAATCAAATGGTATAAAAATGCCAGGAATTATTTCCTGGCATTTTTTTTTGGCCCCAAAGTTTGGACCTTACGTGTTAAATTTTGTTAAAATAGAACTTATTGCATTACTCTATGCTTATTTTTGACTTTCGAGAATGAAAAAGAGAAGTCTTTGGTTAATTACCGTCCTCATGACCATAGCTCTGCTAGGCGTGTTTGTAATGCAGTTGTATTACATCAGGGAAGCCTACATACTAAAATCTCAGCTTTTTGAACAGGAAGTTAACCAGGTATTAAGTGCTGTTGCTGATAAGGTACAACGTTTAAATGCAGTAAATCATATCAACAAGAAAGATCTGGAATGGCGGATTAAAGCGGAGAACCAGCGCCGTGACCGTACCCGTCAGCTGATCGACCTGGATCAGAAATATAAAGAATTAGAAAGAAAGAGAAAGTACGATCAGCGCAAGCAGATGATTGACGAGCTTAATTATCAGGATGAGATGATCCGGAAAATGTACCTGAGCCCGACTATAATTTCTGAGGCTGATTTTTATGCATTGGAAAACCGGGCAACAACTCCATTAAATGTAGATGTGAACGTGGGTTTTGATGCCAATCTGAACATGATTGGAAGTAACGTGCAGAAAACTTTCAGGCTTGGCTCTGTTAAAACATTTGATATAGAGCCCAAAAAATTGCCAGATAGTATCCGCTATCTGGTTTATAGCCGTTACGACAGCAGGCCTTTAAGGGTTTCTTTGCCAAGTTTGAACGGGGACATGCGGTTAAAATTCAAGGTAGAAGATGAGATTGCCACCAGGCGAAGAAATCACGCTTTAAAGGAGTTGCAGGCAGATACGGTACGTTTACTGGACGAAGGCAGTTTTAGTGTAATCGAAGCAGCGGCTAAAGAAATGAGCCAGTTGGATGTACCATTGGCACAGCGTGTTTCGAAAGAGACGCTTGATACTTTACTTCGTGCTGAACTGGCTAATAAAAATATCAATCTTGATTACGATTTCTGGTTGAAAAGTCTGGTCAGTGACCGGTTGGTATTCCGTAAAATAGCCTCTCTGAGAGGAGAGATTTTGCCGGCCAATACTTATAAGACGGCTCTTTTCAGTAATGATGTGCTACGGGACCCCGGAATGCTGTATATTAATTTTCCGAATAAAAATGCTGCCATCTTCAATAATCTGAGTGTCACTATGGCTTCTTCTGCAGGTTTATTGATTGTACTGATTTCTATTTTCTCTTATACACTTTATGCCATATTAAGACAGAAAAAGATCGCTGAAATGAAGACTGATTTCATTAACAATATGACGCATGAATTCAAGACTCCGGTCTCTACGATCATGATTGCAAGTGAAGCGCTTAGAGACCCCGAGATCCAGGAGGACAAGACACGGGTAAGCAGGCTTGCGGGAATTATATATGATGAGAATGTTCGTTTGGGCAACCATATTGAGCGCGTATTGAGTATCGCGAGGCTGGATAAAAAGGAATTGAAATTAGAGGAGGAAGATGTAGAAATGAATGAGCTGATTGCTGCAGTGGCAGATAGTATGAGCCTTCAGTTGCAGAAAAAAGAAGCGACCCTGACCTTAAATCTTAAGGCATCCAACGCATTAGTGACAGGGGATGAGCTGCATTTATCAAATGTAATTTATAACTTAATAGATAACGCGAATAAATACAGTATCGATCCGCCTCAGATTACCTTGAGTACAAGCAATGATCATAAATGTCTGTTTATAGATATAGAGGATAAAGGGATCGGAATGACAAAAGAGCAATGTAAACGCGCTTTTGATCAGTTTTACAGAGTGCCCACCGGGAATTTACACGATGTAAAAGGATTTGGGCTCGGTTTAAATTACGTTCAGGATATCATTACCCAGATGAACGGAACAATCAAGTTGAAGAGTGAAAAGGATAAAGGAACAGTATTTGAAATAATTATACCCCTAAAATAACACGCTATTACTTATGAAAATTCTATTGGTAGAAGATGATCCTAATCTTGGAATGCTGCTGCAGGACTATTTACAGCTAAAGGGTAAATTCGATGTAGTATTATGTGTTGATGGTGAAGAAGGGCTCCGGGCTTTCAATAAACAGGCTTTCGATTTATGTATCCTTGATGTGATGATGCCTAAAAAAGATGGTTTTGCTTTGGGCAAGGAAATCAGGAAGGTGAATGAAAATATCCCTATTATTTTTGCGACGGCAAAGGCAATGATGGAAGATAAAGCCTCTGCTTATGATTTAGGGGGTGATGATTACATTACAAAGCCTTTCCGTATTGAAGAATTATTGCTTAGGATCAATGCTTTACTGAAACGTGTATCTGCTAAGGAAACCAAAGTAGCTGCGCCGGTACAGTCTCAGTTCCAGATTGGCAGTTATACTTTTGATTATACGACACAACTGATTCAGCACAACGGACAGCAACAGAAACTTTCGACCAAGGAAGCCGAGTTGTTGCAGTTGCTTTGTTTAAAGCAAAATGCAGTGCTTACCCGCGAAGAAGCTTTACTAAGTATCTGGCATGATGATAATTACTTTAACGGAAGAAGTATGGATGTATTCTTGAGCAAACTTCGTAAATATTTGAAAGAAGACCCGAAAGTGGAAATCCTGAATGTGCATGGTAAGGGCTATAAGCTTTTGATTAATTAGTAAAAAATATTTTGTTTAAAGCCGTTTTCTGGAAAGAAGGCGGCTTTTTTTTATTTAATAATAGTTTCTTTGTATTTATAGGTTAATTATTTAAATTAGGGTTATATTAATTTATTTAAATTAACGCTCATGAAAAAAAGAAATCTACTCTTAATGGTTGGTTTGCTGACTATTGGTTTTGTTGCCTGCCAAAAAAGGGAAAACCCTAAAACGGTTGATACGAATACTGAAATATCAGCTTCAGCTAAGGCAAAAATTAATAAATTAGGCTTTAGCGCTGCCGGAGCTCAAAAAGTGCCAGGTGGTTATTTAGTAGAAGGCGATATCCTTTTGACTGAAAAAATCCTGGATGAAAATCCGGCAACTAACCTTTTAAATATTGCTAAAACAGAACACTACAGGACCACGAATGTGGTGAAAGGTTTACCACGGGTTTTTACGATATCAGTTACAAATTTACCGGCGGTTTATAGTGACGCGACAAATTTAATGATTGAAAGGTATAATCAGCTTGGTCTGAAAATCTCTTTCCAACGTGCAAATACTGGTACAATTGGTGATATTAATGTAGTAGGATTTAATCAAGGCCCGGGTGGTGGTCAGATTGTTCTGGGGTCATCTGGTTTCCCAACAGCAACAGGGCAGCCCTTTAATGAGGTCAGAATGAATACTAACGAAGCTGCATATGGTACAAATCCAGAGTTATTGAATCTGGCTTCGGTATTGCAGCATGAAGTTGGACATACGATTGGTCTGCGCCATACTGATCTGGCAAACAGAGCTTACAGCTGTGGCGGGCAGGCAGTTAATGAAGGAGCTTCTACTGTTGGGGCTATATATATTCCAGGTACGCCTTCTGGTGCTGAAGCGGGTTCATTTATGCTGGCCTGTTTAAATGGTGGAAACAGAACTTTTAATAACAATGATATTGTTGCATTGAACTATTTATATGGGACTACTACGCCTCGTATATTCGGGTATGGCAGTGGTTATAGAGGGCAAGAATATTCATTTACTGTATACGGATCGGTTTTGGGTGATACTTTTGTATGGACCGTAAGTAGTAACGGGGCCACAATTACCAGTGGTCAAAATACACAAACTGTGAATGTTATTTTGAAAAACATTGGTGGCACAGCTCCTTATACCTATCCTGTGAGCGTTTTAATAACCAGTCTGGATGGGACAACCAGAACTGCTACTTTCATTGCACCGTCTAAATATTGCGGAGGGAACTGTCCGGTTTAAACAAAGCAAATGTTGAGTATTAACAGGATGGGGCTGGTAAAATTCTGGATCCATCCTGATTTAACAATAAACTACCAAGTGTAATTAATTAGTTTAAAGAAAGCTTTAGTACCTTTGCTTTTCAACAACGGTGCAAAATATGAGTGAATACAACCCTGCTGAACTGGCAGCTAAATTTATCAATTATACTTCAAGGCACATCTTCCTGACCGGGAAGGCTGGAACCGGGAAGACTACTTTTTTGAGAAATTTAATTGAGCTGACCCATAAAAAAGCGGTTATTGTAGCCCCTACAGGGATTGCGGCGATTAATGCTGCAGGAGTAACGATTCATTCACTTTTTCAGCTTCCTTTTGGAACTTATCTGCCTAAACAGCCTGCTGTTGAGCCTGTTAATCAGCAGTACAATACACCGAGATCCATCGTTCGTCATTTACAGATGAACACGACTAAAAGAAGGATATTTCAAGACCTTGAATTACTGATCATCGATGAGGTGAGTATGCTGCGTGCAGATTTACTGGATGCGATTGATATGGTATTGCGTTATATCAGAAAGAATAATACCAGTTTTGGCGGGGTACAGGTCTTATTTATCGGGGATCTTCATCAATTGCCTCCGGTTGTTAAAGCTAATGAATGGCAGCTTTTAGGCGAATTTTATAAGAGTGTGTATTTCTTTGATGCACATGCATTGTATCATCATCCTCCGGTATACATTGAGCTGGAGAAGATTTACAGACAGGCAGACTCTGTGTTTATAGATTTGTTAAATAACCTTAGAAATAATGAAATCACAGCAGAGAATATCACGCTGCTGGAAAAGTATTATAAAGCCGGTTTTGAGCCAGCAAAGAATGATAAGTATATTACCCTGACTACCCATAACCAGCGTGCAGATACTTTGAATAAAAAGAGTCTGGAAGAGCTTGGCGGGAAGTCTTATTTTTTCAAGGCAACGGTAGAGGATGAATTTTCTGAAAACTCTTATCCTGCCGAGCATATGCTTGAATTGAAGTTGGGTGCCCAGATTATGTTTATCAAAAATGATCAGAGTGGGGACCGCCGTTATTTTAATGGAAAAATAGCCACAGTTATCCGTTTAGGCGAGGACGGGATAGAGGTAGAAACAGAAGGGGAGAGAGAAAAAATTATCCTGGAGAAGTTTACCTGGAAAAATATAAGGTACAGCAATCATAAGGTGACCAATGAGATTGAAGAAGAGGTTATTGGTAAATTTATCCAGTATCCGATTAAATTGGCCTGGGCAATTACTGTACATAAAAGCCAGGGTTTAACATTTGATAAAGCGATCATTGATATTGGGAATGCGTTTGCACCCGGACAAATTTATGTGGCTTTGTCCCGTTTACGATCGCTGGACGGTTTGGTGCTGACTTCTCAGATTTCCAGAACTGGGATCAGACAGGACCAGAATGTTGCTTTGTTCTCTAAGAACAAACAGGAAGAAGAAGAATTGAAAGAGCAGATTACTCAGGAGAGCCAGGTTTTCCTGAAAAGCTATCTGATCACCTGTTTTGATTTGACCCCGCTTGATAACTATGTTTATGAGCATGTGCATTCTTACAGTAAGGATATCAATAAATCTGCTAAGCAAAAACATGTGAAGTGGGCGCAACTGTTGCTAAAAGATCTGAGTGAGATTAAAGCCAATGCGAATAAATTTCTTGCACAGCTTCAGCGTTTATGCAATGACCAATCTGCTGATGGCCTGGCTAATCTGCTGGTCAGAACTACAGCGGCAGAGAACTATTTTAATCCACTGATCCTGGATCTTTCCAAACGTATTTTTGAAAGGATGGAGTTAGTGAAACAGGATAAGCAGGTGACCGCTTTCCTGACTGAATTGCTGGAAATGGAATCGTTGTTTTATGAGCAATTTAAAAAGATAAGAAAGGCTACCGGGCTGTTACAGGCTACGATTAATGGAACGGATTTCACGAAAACTGATGTTGGTTCTTTATTGAATCAAAAAGAGCGCGAAGCACAAATGAAATCGGTTTATGCGATGCCAAATAAGCTGGATTTTACGGCTAAAAAGGAGAGAACGAAGAAAACAGCAACGCCTAAAGCACCAAAAGAAGATACGAAAGTGGTCTCTCTGGAACTATTTTTAAAAGGGAAAACGATTATTGAGATTGCTGAAGAGCGGAAAATGGTGATCGGAACTATCGAAGGACACCTGGCGCATTATGTTGCTTTACAGGAGATTTCTGCGAAGGATATCTTAGGCCGCAAAAAGCTTGAAAATATCCTGGAGGCGATCAGGGAACTGAAAACCATGAGCCTGGCGCCCATCAGAGATCATTTGGGTAAGAGCTTTACTTTTGGCGAAATCAAGATAGGCATTGCTGCCCATCTGGCTGAAAACTAAGAATCCCTTAGGCTGTTTTGGATATTATCTGATATTTCCTTCAAAAACCAGTTCTGCGGGTCCACATAAAAACACTTTGGTAAATTCCTGTCCGTCATAATGGAAGCCGACACGCAGGTTGCCACCTAATACCTCTATTTCGGTAACCTGGCTCCCTGTTTTTTCCTGATCTTTAGCTATAGCCAATGCAACTGCAGTGACCCCGGTTCCGCATGCAAAAGTTTCATCTTCTACACCACGTTCAAAAGTGCGTACAAACAGATGGTCACCTTTGTCTTCTACAAAATTTACATTAATTCCCTCTTTTTTATAAGTCGCATTGTTGCGGATCTCGCTACCTTGTTTAAAGACATCCATTTCTTTAAGCGCAGTCACTTGTGCTACATAATGCGGAGAACCAGTATTCAGTACATAAGCTTCTCCGTCTCTGCTGATTGTATGGACATCGATCATTTGTAAATCGACCCAGTTTCCTTTTTCTGAAATTTTGGCATAATGAGGGCCATCTACTGCCAAAAAGTTCGTTTGCTTGTCTATGATCCCTAAATGTTTAGCGAAGGCTACGATACATCTTCCACCATTCCCGCACATGCTGCCCAGGTTTCCGTCTGCATTGAAATAAAGCATCTCGAAATCGTATTCTGAGTGGTTCTGCAATAGCATTAAACCATCTGCGCCAACACCAAAACGCCTGTCACACAGTTGGTGAACAAGATTATTATCCCTATATTGAAATGTTTGGTTGCGGTTATCGATTAAGACAAAATCATTGCCTGCACCCTGATATTTATAGAAATGTGGTCTTAATGGATCGGTAGGTCTGGTATTTAACATTTTTTAACAATTAAGGGATGCTTCGGTGACACAAATATCGGTGTATTGGTATTAACTTTGAGTAATAAGAACAAAGAAACACAAACAAATGAAACCTGCATGAGTTTAATGCTCAAATTAATGAATAAAGTTAGGCTGGTGCAAGCTTTGATACTAGTTAACAAATAAATTAACAAACATACTGATGAAACCATCATGTGCAGCAGCACAGCACAAATAAAAATGAACAGTACTGGTTAGCACATGATAGCTTCATAACAATTAAAAAACAATTATATACTGATGAAAAAAATAGCATTAATAGTTTTAGCTGCATTCATTGGAGGTGCAGTCGCAATTGGCGGTTATAAGATGTTTGAACGCAGTACAAGCGGAATGACATTGGCTGAAAAGCAAAATGTTCTTTTTGCAAGCAACCCGGTAAAAATTTCTTCAACGGGAGCAGTTGACTTCGTTCAGGCTGCTGCTGCGGTTTCCCCGGCAGTAGTGCATATCAGAACAACATTTAAAGCAGAAGGTTCAGCAGCAGGGGGCCCAGGTTCTCCAATGGATATGATGGAAGAATTCTTCGGAGGCCGTGGTGGCAGAAGATCACGTGCGCCAAGAGCCGCTTCTGGTTCGGGTGTGATTTTAACGCCTGATGGTTATATCGTAACCAATAACCACGTGGTAGATAACGCAGATAAAATTCAGGTAGTGCTTTCAGACCGCCGTAAAGTAGAGGCTAAGGTAATTGGAAGAGACCCGAATACCGATCTTGCTTTAATCAAAGTAGATGCTTCAGATTTACCAGTAGTGAAAATGGGAAACTCTGATAATGTTCAGGTAGGAGAATGGGTATTGGCAGTAGGCTTCCCATTAGACTTACAAACTACGGTAACTGCTGGTATTGTCAGTGCGAAATCCCGTGCAATTGGTATTTTAAACAGAGATCAGCAGCCTACTGAAGAGGAATACGAAGAATATCAGCGTACAGGTAAAGCGCCTGCAAGAACAAACAGCGCAATTGAATCGTATATTCAGACTGATGCGGCTATTAACCCTGGAAACAGTGGTGGTGCATTAGTGAATGCAAATGGTGAGCTGATTGGTATTAATGCAGCAATTGCTTCTCAGACGGGTACAAATGAAGGTTACGGATTTGCTATTCCTGTAAACCTTGCTAAAAAGATCTTAGAAGATTTTAAGAAATATGGTAGTGTAAAACGTGGTTATGTAGGCGTTACTTTCCAGGAACTGAATGCTGATGCAGCAGAAAACCTGAAAATCAATGATGTTTCAGGTCTGTATGTAAACGATGTCATGCCAGAAGGTGGTGGCGCAGCAGCAGGAATTAAAAAAGGAGATATCATCAAAAAGGTAGAGGGCAGAGAGGTTTTTGCTTCTCCGGATCTTCAGGAAAAGATTGGCCGTATGAGTCCTGGTGATAAAGTGCAGCTGACGATTTCAAGAGATGGAAAAGAGCAGAATGTAAACGTTACCTTAAAAGGTGATGAAAGCTTAAATAAACCAAAAACTACGCTTGCTGCAAAAACAACAGGGACGACGATGAGTAAACTTGGGGCTTCATTTGCTCCGGCATCACCAGCAATTAAAGCTAAATTTGGCGCTAAAAACGGAGTTGTAGTGACTGCTGTAGAACCAGGTAAGGCATTTGATAACCTGGATATCCCTAAAGGATTGTTGGTGACCAGTATCAATGGTAAACCAGTGAACAGTGCGAAGGATGTAGAAGCTGCATTGCCAACTTCTAAAAACGGAAAGACGACTGTAGCGGGAATCGGACCTAATGGAAATTACACTTTCAGCTTTAACTAAGCAATCATATTTTAAAGATTTTCTGACGGGAAGCAATCACAATTGCTTCCCGTTTTTTTACGCCCTGTTGTTCGTGTAATTTGCACAATAACCCCCTAAAAGCATAAAACTTAGAACGTTTCTAAATAGTTTATTTATTGATTTTAACTGGAATTCTTGTATAAATTAAGTCATTTATTAAATACTTTTGCAGGAATAGAACTCAAAAATATAAATCTAATGGCTAGTTTCGGAAACGCTTTTTCCTCGTCTATAGGAAAAAAACTAATAATGGGTATCACCGGCCTGTTTCTTATTTTATTTCTAATTGTGCATTGCTTTATCAATTCGTTGATATTTCTGAATGACGGTGGATTAACATTCAATCTTGGTGCTCACTTTATGGCTACAAACTGGTTAATCAGAGGGTCAGAAGTTATACTGATGGTTGGCTTGCTTTTACACATTGTACAGGGCCTTCGTCTGACTTTTCAAAATCAGGCTTCCCGCCCGGTAAAGTATGCAGTGAATGATGGAAATGCAAATAGTAAATGGTACTCCCGCTCCATGGGGTTATTAGGGACATTATTGTTAATCTTCCTGATTGTGCATTTATCTAATTTCTGGGTAGTATCTCGTTTTACAGGTATCCCGACAACAGATTCAAATGGACATGAAGATTTGTTCGCAGTAATGAGAGAGACTTTTCAAAATGTTTGGATCGTGGTTTTATATGTCTTTGCAATGGCATCGTTAGCTTACCATTTATTACATGGTTTCGCTTCTGCATTCCAGACCTTAGGATGGAACCACAAAAAGTATAGTCCGCTTATCAAAGGTTTTGGGGTATGGTATTCCATTATCATCGCCTTACTTTTTGCAGCTATGCCTATTGCAGTGCATACAGGACTTATTAAATAAAATTTCGAACGTATAAAACGCTAAATAAAATGGCAGATTTTAATGCAAATATACCGGAAGGGGAACTGACCGTGAAATGGACTAAACTGAGGTCTTCAATGCCTCTGGTTAACCCGGCGAATAAAAGAAGTATAGAAATTATAGTAGTAGGTTCAGGGCTTGCAGGTGCTTCGGCAGCAGCAACCCTTGCTGAAATGGGATATAAAGTTAAATGTTTTTGTTTCCAGGATTCACCAAGAAGAGCGCACTCTATTGCAGCTCAGGGTGGTATCAATGCAGCAAAAAATTATCAGAATGATGGTGACAGTGTTTACCGTTTATTCTACGATACGATTAAAGGTGGTGATTACCGCTCCCGTGAAGCTAACGTTCACCGTTTAGCTGAGGTAAGTGCGAATATCATTGACCAGTGTGTGGCTCAGGGAGTTCCTCTGGCGAGAGAGTATGGTGGATTACTGGATAACCGTTCATTCGGTGGTACTCAGGTTCAGCGTACGTTTTATGCTGCCGGACAAACTGGTCAGCAATTGCTATTAGGTGCTTACAGTGCTTTAGAGCGTCAGATTGGTATGGGTAAAGTAGAGATGTTTACCCGTCATGAAATGCTTGAAGTTGTTAAAATTGAAGGTAAAGCACGTGGTATTATTGCCCGTAACTTAATTACAGGTGAACTGGAACGTCACTTCGGTCATGCGGTATTGTTAGGAACAGGTGGTTACGGAAACGTATTCTATCTTTCTACCAATGCGATGGGAAGTAACGTAACTGCAGCCTGGAAAGCACACAAAAAAGGAGCTTTCTTTGGTAATCCTTGTTTTACCCAGATCCACCCTACTTGTATCCCGGTATCAGGAGATCACCAATCGAAATTAACCCTGATGTCTGAGTCATTACGTAATGACGGACGTATCTGGGTTTCTAAGAAAAAAGACGATCAGCGTATCGCAACAGATATTCCTGAAGACGAAAGAGATTATTATTTAGAGCGTCGTTATCCTGCTTTCGGTAACCTTGTTCCACGTGATGTGGCTTCAAGAGCTGCCAAAGAGCGTTGTGACGCTGGTTATGGTGTTGGTATTTCTAAACTGGCTGTATACCTGGATTTCAAAGCAAATACAGAGCGTTACGGACGTATTGAAGCTTCAGTACACAATATCCACAATCCGGATAAAGAAACTTGCATGCGCTTAGGCCGTGAGGTGATCAAAGAGAAATACGGAAACTTGTTTGACATGTACAAACAGATTACTGGTGAAGATCCTTATGAATTACCAATGCGTATTTATCCTGCAGTTCACTATACAATGGGCGGGTTATGGGTAGATTATAACCTGATGACTACTGTGCCGGGCTTATATGCTTTAGGTGAGGCTAACTTCTCCGACCATGGTGCTAACCGCTTAGGTGCTTCTGCTTTGATGCAGGGACTTGCGGATGGTTACTTTGTAATCCCTTATACTATCGGTTCTTATATTTCTAAAGAGTTGGCTACTAAAGCAATTTCTCTGGATCATCCTGCATTTGTGGAGGCAGAAGCGAGTGTTAAAGCTATCCTTGATAAATTCATTTCAATTAAAGGAACAAAATCTGTAGACTTCTTCCACAAGAAATTAGGTAAGATCATGTGGGAAAAATGTGGAATGGCGCGTAATGCAAAAGGACTTTCTGAAGCGATTGTAGAAATACAACAATTGCGTAAAGATTTCTGGTCTGATGTACGTGTTCCTGGTTCAACAGATGAATTCAATCCTGAGTTAGAAAAAGCTGGCCGTGTAGCTGACTTTATCGAATTGGGTGAGCTGATGTGTATGGATGCATTGAACAGAAATGAATCATGCGGAGGTCACTTCAGAGAAGAATATCAGACTGAAGAAGGTGAAGCTTTAAGGGATGATGAAAACTATGCTTACGTATCTGCATGGGAATACAAGGATGATGTTAAGTTTGAACTTCACAAAGAGGAGTTGAAATTCGAGAACATCAAAATTGCACAAAGAAGTTATAAATAATCTAGTACTAAAATCTCAATACCATGAGTACAGGAAATATGAATTTAACGCTGAAAATCTGGCGTCAGAAGAATAACAAAGCCAAAGGTAATTTGGTAGACTACAAAATATCAGAAATTTCTCCTGATATGTCTTTCTTAGAAATGTTCGACGTTTTAAATGAGCAGCTAATTAATAAGGGCGAAGAGCCGGTAGTTTTCGATCATGATTGCAGAGAAGGTATTTGCGGTGCATGTTCAATGTATATTAACGGAAGGCCACATGGACCAAAAGAAGGTATTACTACCTGTCAGTTGCACATGCGTTCTTTCAAAGATGGTGATACCATTGTGGTAGAACCATGGAGAGCGAAGGCTTTTCCAGTGATTAAAGATTTAACGGTAGATCGTACTGCATTCGATAGAATTATTGCAGCAGGAGGGTTTATTTCAGTAAATACGGGTAATGCGCAAGATGCTAACGCACTGCCAATCCCTAAGTTCCAGGCAGATTTAGCTTTCGAGGCTGCGGCTTGTATTGGTTGCGGTGCTTGTGTAGCTACTTGTAAAAATGCATCTGCGATGTTATTTACTTCGGCTAAGATTTCGCAATTGGCATTATTGCCTCAGGGTCAGCCAGAACGTTACCGTCGCGTACAGAGTATGGTTGCGCAGATGGATGCTGAAGGCTTTGGTAACTGTACCAATACCGGTGCTTGTGAGGCTGAATGCCCTAAAGGAATTTCTTTAGAGAATATTGCAAGAATGAACAGAGACTTTTATTCCGCAAAATTTGTTTCTGAGGAAGAAGTTTAATAGATTTAAACAACGAGACAAGGATTTAACACAGAACCCCGGCTATTTTTAGCAGGGGTTTTGTGTTAAATCCTTTATTTTTTAACCTTTCTTTTTGGTGGTAATCTGGATCACTCCATTCTTCGCTGCCTCGCCGTATTGTTTGATGGCTGCTTCGCCCTTTAATACATTTACACTCTCAACGTCATTAGGATTGATATTTTGTATATCTGTTTGGCCGGTCATGTTTTTGCCGTCGATTATATACAATGGATTTGCAGGTGGAGCAACAATGCCAGTTTGCTTTTGCTTATCCTCTTGCTTGGGTTTTTCTTTGGTTAAAGTAAAACCGATTGGCAGATTAAATTTGACCCGTACAGGATCTTTACCGCTATAACCAGGAATCCATTTCGGTGATAACTTCAGCACTCTGACTGCTTCTTCATCAGTTCCTGCTCCAAGTGCCCTGACTACTTTGATATCCGTGAGGGTCCCGTCTTTTTCTACAATATAAGAGAGGAACACTTTACCTTCGACATTATTTTTTACTGCCTCCTCAGGATATTTAACACTTTTTCCGAGGAACTTATAAAAATTTTCCATTCCTCCAGGGAAAGATGGTGGAGTAGTTATCGTAACGAAATCGTAAACTGGCTCTTCTTTAGTTTGAGCAATCTGTTTATTTTTAGCAGATTCACCGGTGATTGTAATTAAATTTAAAGTAGTATATCCACTCAACGGCTTAATATTTATGTTCTCTAATGGTGTAGTTGCGCCCTTTAAACGGAAGGCAACCGTAAAGCTGTATTTGCCATTATCTACCGATTTAAAGCCCTCAAAAGCTGAAACAGCCCTGATCACTTCAGCATCGCACCCTGCGCCCAGTTGCGTGCCCGCCCCGATGTTTTTAAGCTCACCATTTTGAAGTGTAAAGCTAATTTGTACATTCCCCTGCAATTTACGCTGGTAGGCTGCAACAGGGTATTTAATGCTTTTTGCCAAATAGTTGTAAAGCGGTGTCCATTGATTTGTTTGGTTGATAATTTTGCGCTGATTATTGCTGTGAATGAAATCTGGTAAAACCGCTTCAGGAAGAGAAACTGGAGCTTCAATTTCTGCAGCAACAGTTTTCAGATTTTCATTTTTACTGATCGCCGCTGAGGAGAATAGTAAAGTAACTGCGAACAGGGGTAAAAACAAGCCATATTTCAAGATCGCTGTTTTTGTGGAGGGTTGTTTGTTTAGCATGATAATTCGGTTTTTAAGCATTGATTTATTGAAAAAACTATTGGTTAGTACATGCTGGTCGACTCCCATAGCCTGACTTAAGAGCAGCAGGGCGTAACTTTCTTTGTCACCTTGAAAACGGGCGGCTTCTTCATCGGCCAGGTATTCGTGAATATGTTTTACTGCGGTTTTGTAGGCATAAATAATCGGATTGAACCAAACCAATGCTCCTAAAAACTCGAAGAATAAGACATCGAAACTATGCAGTTGACGACTGTGGATTTCTTCATGTTTTTGAATTATATGTAGTTCTGACAGTGTGGGATCGATTACTTTTTTGCGAAAAAATGAAAAGGCCATGCCTTTTGGATTTGCATGCAGTAATTTTTTTACTGTAAGCAATTGATAGCTCAACCTGCACAGGAAGAATAAAGCACCGGCAAGATAAGTCCATACCAAGAAAGCGATCAGGTTGAAATACTGGCCATGATCAGCTGATACTGTTCCCTGAGCCATCATGGTGAGTTCGTCTATACTAATTTTAATTTGTTGCGTGGCAGGCTGTCTGACAAACCATTCTGGTCTTAAAAATGGAATAATTAAAGAAAGCGTACCCGCAGCAATCAAATAAATCCTGTTCAGTACAAAGTAGGTCTCCTGGTGAAGCAGCAATCTGTAAAATGCGTAAAATATAACCAGGTATATATTTATTTGCAGAAGATAGTGGGCCCAGGTCATTTTGCTTTGTTTTTAAGTTTGCTGATCATTTTAAGAATTTCATCTACATCACCGATGTCCATCTTCTCTTCCTTTACAAAAAAGGAGAACATGCTTTCTACGGAGTTTTCAAAGTAGCCTCCAAGTAGTTTTTCTGTGGCATGGCGTTTATAGTCTTCTTTAGATACCAGTGCATAGTATTGGTGTGATTTTCCAAAGGCTTCATGGCCAATGAACCCTTTCACTTCCAATATCCGGATAATGGTAGAGACTGTATTGTAAGCAGGTTTGGGTTCTGGCAGGAAATCCATCACCTCTTTGACAAATCCTTTCTCGATTTGCCAGATGATCTGCATTAATTGTTCTTCGGCTTTGGTCAGGTCTTTAATTTCCATAGGTCTTATGTTCTTGTGAAGGTTGTAACTAAAAAACTAGTTATATAAATGTATGAACTAATTGTTTAGTTTCAAAGAATAAGCGCAAAAAAAATATGGTGACCATCCAATCACCATATTTTTAACTATTAACTAAAAACTAAATTCTTAAGAAAGCGGGCAGGACTATTTTCCCTGGTATGCTGTTTCCGCAACTTGATTTGCAGAAGTAGCGTTAGCAGTGATTTCACTACCCTTAGTCATATTTGAAGGGCCTGTAAGGGCAAAAATCATCATGACAAAAACTGGGATCAACAATAATATAAAAGGAGAGACATTTGTTAATTTTTTCATTGTATAAGAGGCTATATTATTTAAAGCGTTGATTTCTGATTCATATGAAACATGCAAGCTGTTTTTTACTGTAGTATCGATGTATTGTAGAGATGCTGTTTTCATAATTGTTTCGTTTTGATGAAACAAATAGACTCATAAAATTATTCTGGCTAAAATGTATTATACCAATTGGATATAATTATAGATCAACGGGTTATTTTGCCAATAAGTGGTGAAAATCCTATTTTCGGGCGTTGGTAGAAAAAAAATGCCAGTTCGTCGAAACCTATGACTTAAAAACGTTACTTTCATTACTTTGAGCGGTCACTAAAACTATAGCTGTTTAAAACAATAAAAATCAAATGAAGGATAAAAGAGCGCTGATTGTACATTCTGTTTACTGGTTATTTTTAGGGGTAATTATGGCCCTGATGATATTCTTCAATAAAGAGAAGATGACCAGGGAATACATTTTGGTGAGTATATGTTATTTTTCCATTATCAATATTTCCATATTTTATATTAACTATACGCTTCTTATCCCTCAGTTGCTGAAAAAGTACTGGATTTATGTAATTTCTATTGTGGCCTTGATTGTGGTCATGATGTTTTTAAAAACGGGATTGGCCTTACTTTACCGGGACGTGATGCTGGAACATACAAACCCTAAAACCGGGGTTACCACACACTCCGACCTCAATCTGTATATGATTAGTTCGGTATTCATATCTGGATTCTTTATTATTTCCAGTTGTCTGATCAAATTTATGCTGGACTGGTTTAGCAATATCCGTATTCAGCGCAGTCTTGAAACAGAAAGAAAAGACATGGAATTACAATTCCTTAAATCACAGCTAAACCCGCATTTTCTGTTTAATTCTTTAAATAATATCTATTCACTTGCCTATCAGAAATCGGATAAAACAGCAGATGCCATTTTAAAGCTAGCGGAGATCATGCGTTATATGATCTATGAAAGTAATGATAGCTGGGTTGCTTTGCGTAAGGAAATTGAGTATGTACAAAGTTATATTGAGCTGCAGAAACTAAGGTTTAAAAATGGTGCAGCAGTAGAGATGACCCTGAACGGCGAAATTGATGACCAGCAGATTATTCCATTAATTCTGATTTCCTTCGTGGAAAACGCTTTCAAACACGGCGTGGCCAATGATCCTACAGACCCAATCCGGATCAATATTATTGCGAACCAGAAAATACTGCATTTCAGTATTACGAATAAGAAAAGTAATGGGAATAAGGATGAAGTAGGAGGGGTAGGCCTGAATAACGTAGAGCGCCGTTTACAGTTACTTTATCCTGAGAGGTATAAGTTAAATATCGTAAATTCGGCTACCCATTATACAAGCGAGCTCATGCTTGACATATAAAAAGATAAAAATAATTATAATGATACTAAAATGTATAGCTGTAGATGATGAGCCATTAGCGCTTGATATCATTGAGGATTATATCTCAAAAGTGCCCTTTTTAGAGTTGGTGACGAGAACGGAGAATGCCATCGAAGCTCTGCAGCTTGTTCAGGCGGGCGGAATTGACCTGGTATTTCTGGACATTCAGATGCCTGATCTGACAGGGATTCAATTCCTTAAAATTGCCAATAACAAAGCTAAATACATCCTGACTACCGCCTATTCACAATATGCACTGGAAAGTTATGATTTAAATGTATCTGATTATTTGCTGAAACCTATTGCTTTTGACCGTTTTTATAAAGCTGTAGAAAAAGTCCATAACCAGCATAAAAATAATGCAGAAACGGTAGCTGTTCCCGCTCCTGCGCCAGTGGTAGCTCCCCCTGCAGTTACAATTCAGCCTGTTCAGGATTTCATCTTTGTGAAGACCGAGCATAAAATCCAGAAAATTGAACTCAGTGATATTCTTTACATCGAAGGACTGAAAGACTATATCTCCATATTCACCAGGAACGAAAGGGTCATTACCCTTCAGAACATGAAGAAAATGGAAGAGACCCTGCCTTCGGCTCAGTTTATCAGGGTACATAAATCCTATATCATCGCGCTCGACAAAATTGAAAGCATAGAGCGCAGCCGGATAGCGATCTGCGGTAAAATTATCCCTATCGGTGATACCTACCGGGATGAGTTTTTCAAACGGATAGAAAATAAAAACATCTAAGCGCAACAGTTAGCCTGTTGCCTTAACAAAAAGCCGGACTACTGCTTCAGGAACTTTCTGATCGCCTGTTCGGCTGCCAATGTCAATTCTTCAGGGTTCAGTCCTGCAATTGGAACAGGAGGGAGGACAGTCCATCTGATCTTTTCTCCGCAGCTCAGTGGGAATGCCCCATACTGAACAATCTTCCAGGAATTCTCAATTGCAATCGGTACAATCAGCGCATCAGGAGCAGCTTTCAATAAAGTGGCAATTCCCCCAACATGAAAAGGCTTCATCAAACCATCCTTAGCCCTTGTACCCTCCGCAAAAATCATCGCTGACCAATTATTGTCTTTCATCCTTCTGCCCAGCTTAATGATCTCAGAAACTGCCTGCTTACTATCCTTACGATTGATATTTGCGCCGCCCCCGTACTTCAGATTAAACGAGATCGAAGGAATACCCTTAGTCAGTTCAATCTTGGAAATAAACTTCACATGGTGCTTCTTCAAAAACCAGATAATCCCGGGGATATCATACATACTCTGGTGATTCGCTACAAAAATAACGGGTCTGTCAGCTGGCAGCTCCTGTTGATTCACAAAAGTTATTGAATTGCCTAAAAAGACCTGGCAATACGTCAAAAAGAAATTCAGGTAATCAACCGATACCTTATGTGCCTTATAACCAAAAAGGCGAAAGCACACCCATTGAATAGGTTGAAAAATAATCAGGGTCAGGAAAAAGAAAAAGTAAAATACGGGAGTCAGGATATATCCCAGAAATTTGTTCATATAATTTTATAGTTTGCCTTCGAGTAATAATATTTTGGTTTTCAACAATGCTGCAACGCTCATGCTATCGGTAATTCTCCCATCCATAGCCATGTGGTAAGCTTCCTCAAACGGTAACTTCCGTAAAACCAGCTCTTCCGTCTCTTCCGGTTCAGCTTCCCCCATAGTCAGGCCCCTTGCAATATAAATAATGGCCAGCTCATTGCTCACCGAATTTGATAAATGCATCCTTTGCACCTCCATCCATTCCGTAGCTATCAATCCAGTCTCTTCCTGCAGCTCACGCTTAGCACTATCCAGCGGTTCCAGCCCCAGCGGGCCGCCCCCTTCCGGAATCTCCCAGCTATAAGCCTTTATTGGAAAACGGTACTGTCCCACAAGCCAGGTATTCATATCCTGATCCAGCGGTAAAATACCGATCGCATAATTCCGGAAATGAACTTCCCCATAAATGCCTTTTCCACCAGAAGGATTAAGAACCTGATGTTCAGTAACCCCAATCCAATTATTCTCATAAATCTTTCGGCTATCCAGAATAGTCCAGGGATTGTGCTCTTCCATGCCCGCAAGTTACAAAATTTCTAAAAAGTATAAGTAACTGTAAATCTAAAGCCCGAAATCAGGCAACAATTTTCAAACTCAACTGTTCTACCATTAATCAAATCAAATCAAAACACAACCATATGTGGGGAGATCAACCATGGGATAACGACCCTGCCGCCGATTGGTACGGCACGATGATGAAAAAAACAGGTCTGGCAGCTCACGTCCGGAAAACCCTGTCAGAAGAACTCCATAAAGACAGTGCTGACGTACTCCGGGCTGCCGCATTCTGTCTCGTACAATTCGGCCGTATTTATGTATGGCCAACCGAGGAGCTCAAAGACGACCTTAAACTTGGAATAGCTGCACTAAAGCAAGTCCTCGAAGATGACGAGTACTGTCATTCCATAGAAATCACCATTGACGTTCGCGAGGAACTCGCACAATTAGAAGAAAGATTGAACACTTACATCTGGTAAAAGAACCCCAAAGCATTTGTAATAGTGGGATATATCATTTTGAAAGATATTATATCTTAGGAATCTTTCTGTTGCAATCTTTGATATAGTGGATCAGGCTTTTTTTCTGACATTCACTTAGACTATCAAGCTTTTTGTTACTATGCTCCTTAAGCATAGGTTTCTTGATGTATAAATTATTGTGCTTTGTTTTAGCGATGTAATCGCTAATTTTAAGCTATCAGTTGCAGCTACTTCTGAAAATGTTGGGATGTCATAGAAAATCCTTTTTTCTCAAGTGGAATGACAACCTGAACAGCCCACATCAGACAATATAAAGCTGCCAGTATATTTCCTTAAATCTCCGCAGGTATCAGTTAATGGTTTGACTAATTGAGTATTTTCTTTGCCTGTGTTATTTGAACATGCGATAATAATGCAAATAAGCAAACTACCTAAATTTAGCTTTATTAAATTTGAAACCATACTTTGGGTTATTTAATCGCCAAAAACAAAAAAGCCCCGGATGCGACCGAAGGCTAAACAACTTACTTAGTTACGCTCTTCCGAAGAAAAGGAGGCTTTACTAAGCATAACAATGCAAGGTAAATATAATTTACTGTTATTTCTTCGAAAAGATTCTCTAATAACCCCATCTAAAAGCATAACAATAATTATATCTGAATTTTGTCCTAAGGGCTCCTCTAATAGCCCAGTCTAAAAGCATAACAAAAAGTATATCTGAATTTTGTTCTAAGGGTACTGCTAAAAGCCCTATCTAAAAGCATAACAATAATTATATCTGAATTTTGTCCTAAGGGCTCCTCTAATAGTCCTATCTAAAAGCATAACAATAATTATATCTGAATTTTATCCTAAGGGTTCTGCTAAAAGCCCTGTCTAAAAGCATAACAAGAAGCATATCTGAATTTTGTTCTAAGGGTTCTGCTAAAAGCCCAGTCTAAAAATAAAAGTTTTCCTTAAAAATCCCTGCCAAACTATCCGCCCTATTTCCCATGACGCAGAAGGAGGGCCTGAGTGCCAATGGGTTTCACTAAATTATGATTTTTAATAAAAAAGTCAGCCGTGTATTTTGACAATGTTTCTCTCTTCAGAGAAATCCGTCAAAATACACGGCTGCTTTTTTTTAAAACCCTGGTGGCGAAACCCCCACACAAAGCCCCCTTAGAAGGAACCTTCGTCAGCCTTACTCTCTTGCTGCTCCACCTTCTTACCCTTCTTCATAAAACTAGTTTTTCCGAACCGATAAGAAAACGTCAAATTCCCCATAGGCCCCTGCTGATACCTTTGAAAATCGATAATAGAATTCGCATCCTGCGTTAACATCCCGAACTTTCTCGTATTAAAAATATCCCTCACATTCAAACTAAGAGAAGCCTTTTTCCCTTTAAAATCATACTTCGCACCCCCATCAATACCATACATTGCCTTTCTCGTGCCCTGTGCCATCACCTGCGAAGAATTATAATCCGCCCTTACCTGCAACGTAATACTATGCGGCAACACAAAATTATTCGTCAGATTCGCATTCCAGCTAAATCCCGAATTTCCCTGAATACCAAAAGCCGGCACCCCGTCAATCTTGCTATGATAAACATTTAAATTCCCTGTGAAATTCCACACCTTCAACGCATCCACCTTTGCAATAAACTCCAAACCACTCGAAAGATCCTTCGTTAAATTCTCAGGCGTTGTGATAATGACCCCATCCGCATCAGGCACAGACCTTACCCTTTGAATCAAATCATTCGTCTGTCTCAAATAAACACTTGAAATCAAAGTCACCTTAGACCAGAACTTACTATAACCCAACTCAAAAGAATGCACATCCTCCGGTAATAAATTTGGATTACCCTTACGCCAGTTCAGCGGATCAGAATAATCGATGAACGGATTCGTATCCCACGGCCTCGGTCTGTTTACCCTTCTCGAATAACTCAGCTGAACCTGCTGCTCACCAGTAAACTTCTGCGTTAAATAAACACTCGGATATAACCGCTTATAAGCAATACGCGCAGGCGCAGTACCAAACACACCCGACTGATCATACCCACCAGAAGTGGTATTCAGCAATGCATCCTCAGCCCTTAACCCAATCTGGTACCCGAAATTCTTAATCTGGTTCTGATAATTTAAATAAACCGCATGCACCTGGTCCTTACTGTCAAAATCATTCGATAAAGGAAGATTATCCACATAAGCCCCCGAAGCATTATCAAACCTCTTTGCCACTGTATTCGCATCAGAAAACCTGATCTGGCTTCTATAACCAGTCTCAATTTTTCCGAGTTTTCCCAAAGGCATAGTATAGTCCAGCTGGATATTATAATTCTTGTTTGTCCCATCATTCGTATTATTCAGGATATCCGGAACTGACGATGCAGGGACCCCATTTAAACTATAAACCGAAGTATTATAAACCTGGAAATTATCATTCGTACCCGTTGAATACCCAAAATTGAAAGTCAGCTCCTGATTCGGCTTAAACTTATGACTATAGTCTAAATTTAAATCATAACTATGACCAGTCCCATTATTCGTGTTTATCCTCTTGCTGAACTCCAAAGGGACCCTTCCCGCTGCATATTTGTTGATATCCAAAAACTCTGTACGGTCATTAACCCTGCTATTGAACCCACCCGAAAAACTTAAAATATCTTTGTCAGTCAGATAATAATCCAACCCCGTTTTTAAATTATGACTCTTATCTGTAGACTCCATTCTGCTCAACTGATCCGCATAAGCCAATGAATCCTTACGGTTCAGATACTGAATATTATTATAACCACCACCAGGGCGATTACCATAACGATACCCATAATTTCCGTAAATATTGATCTTCTTATTCTGGAAACTTAAGCTCACATTTCCATTGTAGTTATCTCTGTTTCCTGCCGTTAAAGCTACATTTCCATTGAACCCTAACTTCGTATTCTTCTTCAGGACTATATTAATAATACCAGACTGTCCCTCTGCATCATACTTTGCAGACGGATTTGTGATCACCTCTACCGTTTCAATTGAGCTCGCCGGAATAGAAGCCAGTACCTGTGCAACATTTCCACCTGCAATTAAAGAAGGTTTGCCATCAATTAAAACCTTCACCCCGGTTGAACCCCTCAAACTCACATTCCCGTCAACATCCGTCTGTACAGAAGGTACATTCTGTAATAAATCACCAGCAGACCCGCCCTCACTAACCAGGCTCTGATCCACAGAAAAAACCTTTTTATCGATACCCAGCTGTATAGGGCTTTTCTTTCCCGAAATTGTGACCTCACTCAGCACATTTCCTTTGGACGCCTTCATTTTTATCGTGCCCAGGCTAATTATCCGCTGATTTTTAGTGATTGCTACTGAATCCCTGACCATGGTCTGATAACCCACATAACTGATCTTAAAAGTGAAAACTCCCGCGGGAATGTTATTCATCAGCAAAGCGCCATCAGCATCAGTCTGCGCAACCTTTACAGTCTCTTTTGTTTTTTTATTAATTAATATTGCCGTGGCAAAAGGAACTGTTTCATTATTTTGGATGTCTACTACTTTTCCAGTAAGTTTACCAGTAGCAGGAGTTTGTGCATTTAGTTGAAAAATTGTGGTACAAATAGTGAAAGTTACGAATAGAAACTTTGCGCAATAGTTCTTCATTTAGAATAGTCTGTGTTTAGATTTTTATATAACGGCAAAGTAACGGCCTGAGAATGGTAAAAAACGGGGGTAACTATTTTATTACAACGCGATTATGAGTAATTACAGTAATATTTTTGTGAATGAAGGATTAACTTATTCCAAGTATAGGAATTTGATAGATTCTCTTCTTAAAAGCAATAAAACAACAGGCGACGATCATAGCGAAGCTATGCTGCACTATAGCAAGATGAATGTTCAGCGAATGAGCAGAGTCGATAAGACCGGTGTGCTCAATGAAGCTTTCATTCAAGCCATTAAAAAACTGCAGAAAAGCTATCAGTTATTGGTGATTTCCGAAGGATGGTGTGGAGATGCCGCACAGATCGTTCCCATCTTTGAGAAGATGGTTGAATTTGCACCAGAGAAATTTTCTTTACGTTTTGTGCTCAGAGATAAAAATTTGCCGCTAATAGATGCACACCTGACAAACGGAGGCCGCGCCATCCCTGTGCTGCTGCTGCTGGATGCAAACGGCGAACTGATTTCCAAATGGGGGCCAAGGCCAGAAACTCTGCAGGACTTATTAGGAGAATGGAAAACAGAAATTTCTGATATGTTTGAACTGGCAGAGCGTTTGCATTTATGGTATGCCAGAGATAAGACACAAACGACGCAGCTGGAACTTACCGCATTGATCAGCGACCTGGAAAACTAGTCTACAGTTACCGTTAATCCTTCCTGCTGAAGAATTTTACGGTAGACTTCCATTTCAGTGAAAGAACCTTCCAATACAGCACATTTACCCTTATTATGGACTTCCCAGGCAATTTTCTCTGCCTGCGAATCCGTATAATCAAGGTATTTTGTCATACAATAGATTACATGATCAAAAGTATTTACATCATCATTCCATAAAATCAGCCGATGCGAGGTTTTAAGGGATGTTAAAATCTCTTCCAGTGTAAACGTTTCTTCTTTTGTTTCTGTTGACATGATACAAAAATAAACTATTATTAAAATAAGAGCGTGTTTAATTTATAATTTTAAACACGCTCTTATTGACCTTAAACGATTTCGGGTGAAACAGGCCCTGCTAGCTGCCTTTAGCCGACCTTGTCATTTGCTCAAACGCGTCCCACATTTCACCAGGGATAGCTTCCAGTCCGTTAAATTGTCCTGCTCCCTGCAACCATTCACCACCATCTATGCTAATTACTTCTCCGTTAATATATCCTGAGAAATCGCTCACCAGGAATGCAGCAAGGTTTGCCAGTTCCTGATGTTCCCCAACACGTTTCAATGGAACACGGTTCTTGAAGTCAAACTTTTCTGCCAGGTCTCCCGGAAGCAGACGTTCCCATGCCCCCTTAGTTGGAAAAGGACCAGGCGCAATTGCATTGGTTCTGATCCCGTATTTTCCCCACTCTACCGCAAGAGAGCGGGTCATCGCCAGTACGCCACCTTTTGCACAAGCAGAAGGCACAACGAATGCTGAGCCTGTAAAAGCATAAGTGGTCACAATATTTAAAATACTTGCTGCCTGTTTCTCTTTGATCCAGTGTTTACCAAAGGCAAGGGTACAATTGACAGATCCCTTTAAAACAATATCTATAACCGTAGAGAAGGCATTGGCCGATAAACGTTCCGTAGGAGAGATGAAATTTCCTGCTGCATTATTCAGCAGGCTGTCTACACGCCCAAAAGTTTTAAGCGTTTCTGCCAGTACATTTTCTACCTGCTCATAATCGCGTACATCGCAAGTAACTGCCAGGACTTTACCTCCGGTTTCTTTTTCCAGCTCATCTGCGGTTTTTTGTAATACATCTGCTTTGCGGCTGGTGATCACTAAATTAGCTCCAAGTTTAAGGAAATAGGTCCCCATTGCTTTACCAAGTCCCGTACCGCCACCTGTAACTACAATTGTTTTGCCTTTTAAAGCATCATCTCTTAACATCGGTTGATTGTACATAACTTATTTCTTTTGAAGGTTATCAATAATCATTTTCAAAATATTCCTGGTAGCCGGAGACCACCACTGCGCAAGCATAATTTTTAATGTCTCAGACTGATCAGCAGAAGTTGCTGCAATCAGCTCTTTTCTGATGTTCAGCTTACTCTGCTGCCAGGTATTAGGCTCCAGTGCCATATATTTTCTTATTCTGCGTTCTGCAGCAGTCATGATACTATCCTGATTTACCAGTTCATCTACCAGTCCAATATTTAAAGCCTCTTCCGGGCTGAATAATTTACCTTCCAGTAAGCTTCTGGTTGCATGACCTTTACCCAACCAGAAGGAATACAGGCTAAAAATGCTTTCAGGAACAATAATCCCTACAGGGACTTCATTTAAACCAATAATAAACTTGCCTTCAGCCATCACCCTTGCATCACAAGCTAAAGCAATCACACATCCTCCGGCAGGAGAATGACCATTGATTGCAGCAACCATAGGCTTCTTAAAAGCGGTGATTTTAGCAGTAAAAGCCAGAAATAAGTGCCAGAAAGACTCCGCCTCTTCTTCATTGTAACCATATAGCTCGATTAAGTCCAGTCCGGCAGAAAAAAAGTTATCGCGGCCTGCAATGATTACTCCGCCTATATTGTCATCATTGGCAATGTTATGGAGCATATCAGTCAGCTCAGTGATCATTTCCCTGTTCAGGGCATTTGATTTACCACGGTTAAGCGTAATCAGCGCTAAACGATCTTTTATTGTCACATTGATTGTGTTCATAGCTTTTTTATTTTACTTCGTAAGTATATACTTTTCTAGCCATGCGGCCATCCAGGTTCATTCCTTCTATAACAACTCTGTAAGTGCCGGATTCGTCTGTATTGTAGAAATTAAATTTCCCTGTTCCTGCTGCATTGGTTGCCAGATTAGGGTTCCAGTAAACAGTAGTTCTCTTATCTGCTGCCCTGATATTTTGTGAAGTATTATATTTTGGCGAATAAAACTCGCGTACTGCATAATAGCCCGAAGCTATAATATTAACAATTCCTGGTGCATAAGTAGCATAGCCAGTATTGCCACCTCTTTTAGTAGTGATGATTAAAATGCCTCCAAAACCTCTCGATCCGTAAATGGCAGTATTTGCACCACTTTTCAACACTTCTATGGTTTCTACATCCTGAGGCTGTATGTTGTCCAGGAAATCTGGGGTCACACTTGTTCCGTCCAGGATAATTTGCATTGGTACCCCATTGTTCCGGGCTAAGAAAGCCTGTGAACCCTGAATAGTTAACCCAGCAATCCTGCCTTGCAGACATTGCGCCAGCGTGGTACAATAAGCCAGATCTGAGGCTTTAAGGATTGCATCAGCATGACCAGCGCCGTTCAGGTTTGCAGAATTCTGTGCCTTTAATTTCTGCTTTACAATATTGACCTGATCAAGTGTATAACTTCTTTCCAGTAGCCCGCGTTTAGTCAGGTCATCAAAATAGCCCTCACTCTTGATGATATAACTTTGTATAGCCTCATTGACGTTGATCTCAATATCACCTGTGTTCTTATTCGGCGTAACGAGCTGTCCGGGAACCTGGTCTATTTTGATTTCTACGAACTTTTTGTCCTTCGCATTTCTGGCCTGAACAACAAACTTTGTACTGTCCCCGAACCTCAGGTCATCAAAATTAAAATGACCGTTGGCATCTGTTAAAGTATCCAGCATAAAGAATCCTCCTGTATTGGAAAATAGGGTAACCTTTCCTTTCGCAATTGGTTTCCCGCCGGGTGTAGTTACGATACCACTTACCTTTAAAGACTTTTCGGCTGCAAAAACAGGTTTAACCACCGTATTTCCAATCACATCTTTCCACAGTAGCCTGCTCCATCCCTGGGTTAGCATCAGCTCATCTAAATGCACTCTTGTTTCTGTACTGTAGTCACGGAAATATTGATTCGGCTTTTCAATGTATCCCTTCAGGTCTGAACTCAGCAACAAAGAAGTCAGGATATTACTTTCATTATCAGCATCCGGTTCTACAATACTTGCATTGGTTACGGCCACAGAAAAACTACCATAAGTAGGTTTCCCCTCATCTGTGGCCGAAAACTCAACTGGTACATTTTCTCTGACCTTATATGTTTTTTTTAAATTCAGTAGATTAAGATCGATTTGATCGGCTGGATTGTTAATGAAAACCAATCTTTCAGCAACAGGAATATTTTCAGGAGAAAACAACGTAAAATGAAGGACGCCTGACGGCAGTTCTTTCTTATTCAGAGAAAGGGCATTAATTTGTTTCAGTGTATTGGCTTTCAATACCGCAGCTACTGTATTGTTATGCTGAATCACCAATTTCATTTCACCTGTATTCAGCAGCGACTGGCTAACCAATAACTTAACACCTACTTTATTGCTGTCTGTATTGTTAACGGCGAGTACATAACCTGAGGTCAGCACTTTAGGAAATGGTACCTGCTGAACAGCGCCATTCTTCAATTTAATTCTTGCTGTATAAGTTTTTCCCGGCTGCGGATTCAAGATGAAACTCCCCATACCCTGGTGTGTGGTTTTGAATGGAAGAACCTCTGTTCCTTCATTATCTATCACCATACCTGAAACATCCTCTCCAAGACCAGAAGACCCAACTGCTTTGATCCCAATTCTCGAAGGAAGGTCTTCTACAAGATTTCCGCTTTCAGGAAATAGCTGAACAGCAACCGCATCCGAAACTGCCTTTATTGGAATAGTTTTAACGATTTTCTCTTTATTGGCCAGCGTAAGCGTAGCGGTGATCCTTCCGGATGTCAGCAGCTCAGCTTGTTTACTGCTAAAAGAGAGGGAAAACTCACCTTGTGCATTAGTCATTGCTTTTCCCCGGTCTATATTCTTATCTCTCAGCCTTACTGTATAGGCTACAGGGACTTCGCCATAAGGCGCGCCTTTTTTATCTGTGAATTTGATGACTGCATTCACCTGGTCTTCATTATCCTTTTTACTGTAAGTGTATTTGGTGTCGGTCATTACCTTATTCGCCCAGGCATTTCCAATCTTTATCGTTTTATCGAAAAAGAAATCCGGACCTGCATTTCTCATCCACTGCGTATAAGCTCTGATCCTGTAATTTCCTTCGGGTAAAGTATCTGTTAATTTAAAATCTCCCCAGGTCAGGCCAGAAACCAGCTGTAATTTAAGCTGACGCTTTACCGAGTCACTTTCACTGATCAGTTCTACATATAAAACCTGGCTGATTTTGGAAAGCTGATCTGTACTGTTATCCGTCACATAGGCTTTAAACCAGATATTATCACCAATGGCATAATAAGGCTTGTCCAAGTGTAAATGGACTTTTTCCTGTGGGTTTTCCTGCGTATAATCCGCAAGTTTTTTTAAGAGAGTTTCGAAAGGATCATCTGCTATTCTGAATGCAAAAGAGAAAGCGCAAACCAGCAGGAAAAGGCAAGCATAGAGGTATTTGGATTTCATAATATAGTAAAAAAATAGAGCCTCAATATATGAATATTGAGGCTCAAATGCTATATTATTAATAGGAAGTTTAAACAGTTTCTAAAACGAGTTCTTCCACATCATACTTTCTACTGGCTTGGTAGTCTTATTACTATATTTCGCATCATCCTTCGCATTATATAGCGTTTCAATATCACCTTCCACAGCAAAATAGATCAGCTGGCCAATTGGCATCCCTGCATAAATCCTTACCGGCTGTGCACAGGAAATTTCCAGTGTCCAGGTATTGCAGAAACCTACATCACCTTTTCCGGCAGTCGCATGGATATCAATTCCTAAACGGCCGGTACTTGATTTTCCTTCCAGGAAAGGAACATGTGCATGGGTCTCCGTATATTCAAGGGTTACCCCCAGGTATAAAGTTCCGGGTTGTAAAACAAACCCATCTTTTGGAATCTCAAAATGCTGAATTTTATTATGTGCTTTGGCATCAAGCACTCTGTCAGTATAAGTAGCCAGGTATTTTCCAAGATGAACATCATAGGAATTTGTGCCCAGACAATCTGGATTAAAGGGCTCAATAATTATTGTCCCTCTGTCAATCTCTTCTAGAATACGCTTATCGGAAAGTATCATTTGTAAAGTCTTTGGGCGAAATTATGATTAATTTAAGATACTTTTGCATTGATTTTTTAAATACGATGCCTGTAATCTATAATAAAGATATTGACGATCACACCATACTAGCCGTATGGAAAATCCAGGAACGCGAAGAAGACCTGATTTCCGGCCTGCAATTAAAGGCGCATGAACTCGATTTTCTTGCTACCTTAAACAACGGAAAGAGGCTGTTGCACTGGCTAAGTACACGTTTACTTTTACGGAAGATGCTGAATACGGCAGACTATATTGACTGCCGGATAGACTCGCATGGAAAGCCATACCTGGTCAATTCTGCTTCAACCATTTCACTGAGTCATTCATTTGATTATGCAGCAGTCATGATCGGAAAAGAAAAAGGTGTTGGGATAGATATAGAAAGAATAGAACAAAAGATTCACCGGATTAAACATAAATTTCTCTCTCCGCCAGAATTGTTACATGTAAAAGATGATACAGACGCACTGTATGTTTGCTGGTGTATCAAAGAAGCCATTTACAAATGGTATGGTAAAAAAGGGCTGGAATTTAAAAGAGATATACATATACAACCCTTCGAACTGAAGGAAGAGGGGGCATTGACCGCTATCGTTGATTTGCCAGAAGGGACAAGGACTTTGACCGCAAATTACTTCAAGACTGCAGATAATTACATGCTGGGATACGTGGTCGCTTAATTTTGACAGAGATGAATAAAAAAGTAAAATTTGTTGATTGGGGGCTTTTGGATTATCAGGAAGCCTGGGACAATCAAGAAGTTATTTTTAAAGATACAATTGCCGTTAAAACGAATAACCGTATACAAGAGACTACTGTGGAAACACCAAATTTCCTCGTGTTTTGTGAGCATCCACATGTTTATACTTTAGGAAAAAGCGGGCACGCTGAATACCTTTTACTGGACGAAGAAGGACTGAAGGCGAAAAATGCAACCTATTATAAGACGAATCGCGGTGGTGATATTACGTATCATGGGCCAGGTCAAATTGTAGGTTATCCTATTCTGGATCTGGATAATTTCTTTACTGATATTCATTTATACCTTAGAACACTGGAAGAAGCTGTCATCCTGACCTTAGCTGATTATGGCATTCTTGCGGGCAGATATCCTGGATTTACAGGGGTATGGCTGGATGCTGACAATGAAAAAGCAAGAAAAATTTGTGCTTTGGGTGTGCGTTGCAGCCGCTGGGTGACGATGCATGGTTTTGCTTTTAACGTAAATGCAGATCTTGATTATTTTAAAAACATAATTCCTTGTGGAATAGATGATAAGGATGTAACCTCGATGCAAAGAGAGCTTGGTCACGAATTAAATTTAGCTGAGGTGAAAGCTGTACTTAAAATGCATATCGCCAAGTTGTTCCATATGGAACTCTATTAATTCTTTGTTATTTGTCAGATTTTGGTAAAACATTTATTTATTTTTTTCTTATCTTACCCGGATAAAAATTAAATAAATTATGGATTATAACGCTTCATCTTCACCGATGTCTACAGGAGTAGGCCTTTTTGGAGGATTTACTTATCTCGCTATTCTTGTCCTGGTTGTCTACTCTATGTGGAGAGTTTTCGAAAAAGCAGGAAAACCAGGATGGGCAGCAATCGTTCCTATTTATAACATTATTGTTTTGCTTGAAATTATAGGAAAGCCACCAATCTGGATTTTATGGATGCTGCTGCCATGTACTAATATCATCTTTGGTATCTGGGCATTGAACTTGTTGTCTAAAAGCTTCGGTAAATCTGAAGGCTTTACGATTGGTTTGATCTTGCTTCCTTTTATATTTTTCCCGCTGCTTGGTCTTACAGATGCAAGGTATCTTGGCCCATCGGCTAAAGAAGCAAACGGATTTGGTCCTAACAATCAATTTGGTGCAAATAACCCATTCAATGGGAATAGCCCTTTTGGAGCAAACAATCCTTTTAATCAACCTCCGGTTACGCCAACGGCTGCACCAACTACACCACCAGCGGTACCGAACCCACCGACACCGCCATCAACACCAATACCGCCATCAACACCAGAGGCTTAATTCAATGCCTAAAATATTTCTTTTATCCGCTTTCTCTTTTTTACTGGAGAAAGCGGGTAATTATATGCTGCCTTGCCCTGTTAAATATCTGACCGGCTATGATTGTCCGGGCTGCGGGTTCCAGCGCTCTTTTCTAGCCTTGCTTAAAGGCGACTTTCAACAGAGTTTCCATTTGTATCCAGCTACTGTTCCTATACTTTTGACCATTGTGATTAGTCTTACAGCCAATTACTTCTGGGGCCTGAAAAGTAAAATCCTCGTTAATGTGCTGTTTATGCTCACAGGATCAATCATTGCAATCAGTTATCTTTTTAAGATTTTTGCACCGCATATTCACTAACAATACTTATAAATTATTACCTTCAACATCTGGCCCGGCGCATCTTTCGTAAATTTTAGAATGAAGTTAACGACAATAGCTATTCTGATGCTCTTCATGTTAGGATGTGGGAAAAATTCAATAAATGGCATGAATAAAACTGATATACCTCAAATTGATCCACCCACAGAACTGACTTATCTCGCGCTTGGAGATTCTTATACCATTGGAGAAGCGGTGAACCAGGCAGAAAGTTTTCCTTATCAACTGAGAGAAAACCTGAACGGGCAATCACTTCATTTTTCAGCCCCTAAAATTGTTGCCACAACCGGGTGGACTGCAGGAGAATTGATTACAGGAATTAAGGGGGAAACATTTTTGCCGGAATATGACCTGGTGACTTTGCTGATCGGTGTAAATGATCAGTATAGAGGTTATGCTATCGCGGCCTACCGTAAAGAGTTCATCGCACTGCTTAAAACAGCTGTTGCCTTTGCGGGCGGAAATGCAGCCCATGTCTTTGTGGTTTCCATACCTGATTGGGGAGTAACCCCTTATGGGGCACAAAGTGGTAGAGACGTGAAAGTTATCGCGAATGAAATAGATGCCTTTAATGCTGTGAATAAAGAAGAAAGCCTCAAAGCAGGGATCAGCTATACAGACATCACACCAGGTTCAAGAAATGCGGCAACTAACACTGCGCTGGTAGCCTCCGACGGACTGCATCCTTCAGGAAAAATGTATAAAGAATGGGCAGATCGCCTCAGCCCATCCATTATCAAAGCTTTTAACTAGCTATAATTAACACTCAGGTAAGCTGATTGGAATGTTGGTTGCTAAACCACCATCAGAAGTTTCTTTATATTTTGAGTTCATATCCAGTGCAGTTTCCCACATCGTGTTGACAACTGCGCCTAAACTTACCTTTGCCTTATCCGGGTTACTCTGCAAAGCCAGCTGACTTGCAGTAATTGCCTTAATTGCACCCATGGTATTCCGTTCTATGCAAGGAATCTGAACCAGACCGCCAATAGGGTCGCACGTTAAACCTAAATGATGTTCCATGGCAATTTCTGCAGCCATCATCACCTGTCGCTGAGAACCGCCCATACACTCTGTTAATGCAGCTGCAGCCATGGCAGAAGAAACGCCAATCTCTGCCTGACAGCCACCCATTGCTGCCGATATCGTTGCTCCTTTTTTGAAAATACTTCCAATTTCAGATGCACAGGCAATGAATTGGGTAATTTTTTCTTCCTCAAAGCCATCACAAAAAGCAATATAATATTGTAATACCGCCGGAATCACACCTGCAGCACCATTGGTCGGAGCTGTTACTACGCGGCCGAATGATGCATTTTCTTCATTCACAGCCAAAGCAAAACAACTCACCCAGTCTAAGGTATAGTTGAAACTATTTCCGCCAGCTCTGATAGCTTGAATCCAGCTTTCGTAATCTGTATAGGTTCTGTCGCCAATCAGCCTTTTATTTAAGGCTGCTGCTCTGCGGCCAACATTTAATCCTCCGGGTAAAAACCCACCAGTATGGCAACCACGGAAAGTACATTCTTTCATCACTCTGAAATGCTGGAGCATACCCTTTTTAGTTTCCGCTTCTGTACGCCACATCAGTTCATTTTCCATCACGACTTCAGAAACTTTTAAGCCAGTAGTTAAGCACCAGTGTAATAAATCTCCCGCAACTTCAACTGGGAAAGGAAGCTCCACCTGCTCTTTATCTCCACCTGTCTCACCTTCTTTAACTACAAAACCACCACCAATAGAATAGTAGGTTTCAGAAAATGCGCTGCCGTTCGTCAGGAAGGCCTGGAAAGTTACAGCATTCGGGTGAAAAGGTAAACTCTCTTTATAAAGGAAAATTAAATCATCTGTATAGTCAAAAGTGATCTGATGACTGCCACCTAACAATAACTGTTGGTCAGCTTTAATCGCTGCAACTGTAGAATCGATCGCGTTGACATCAAAAGTCACCGGATCCGCACCCATCATCCCCAATAAAATAGCAATGTCAGTGCCGTGACCATGACCTGTCTTTGCAAGAGATCCATATAGCAATATTTTTACCTGTTCAACACCACTCAAAAGGCCTTTGTTAGCTAATGAAGCCGTAAACTGCTGGGCAGCCCTCCAGGGACCAAGGGTATGTGAACTCGAGGGGCCTATCCCGATCTTAAAAATATCAAATACGGAGATTTGTTCTCTATGCATGATACAAAGCTAAATAGTTTAAGATGAATTATAGGAGGTTAGAACTGAAATTCAAGAATTTTTTCATCTTGTAACATATGATCGACAAATAGCTTATGGTTTTTGGGTGAGCCTACTGCAGTCCATGTTCCGCTGATAATCCCATCAGACATACGCTGCTGACCACGGCTTAATTTTAAACGCGCAATTTTAAAATGTTCTTCGTAGCTGTCCAGTCCTTCATTCTCGTATTTCTTTACAATCCTATATTCTCTTGAAGAGGAGCGGTTTTGCACGAATTCTTCTACGTAAGGGAAGAAAATAAGTGCAAGTAAAACAACGATGGTTACACCGATAGATTGCTCAGAATAACCAGCACCTACAGCCATACCTATCGCAGCCACAATCCAGATTACACAGGCAGTGGTTAATCCTCTGACCCTGTTTTCCTCTTTGAAGATTACACCCGCACCCAGAAAGCCGATTCCGGTTACAATGTTAGAAGCAATACGGTCATAACTTCCTGTACCAATTTTAATAGATAAAATAGTAAAAAGGGTAGAGCCAAGGCCAATCATGATCATCGTTTTTAATCCGGCTTGTTTGGCTCTTAATTCGCGCTCAATACCAATAAGCCCACACAATAATATGGTCAGTAAAAATTTATATACCTCGCTTTGGGTTAAAAAATGGTTGCCTTCAATAAATTCTTCCATGGTATCCAAAAGATGAAATTCGCGTAAAAGTTTTAATCTTTTTAAAGATAATGAAAGAACGCAGGATAGTGGAAGGTTTTAATAGAAGTCATAACACCTTAAGCCATTGAACTTGTTAAAGCTGGAACTATTGGGGAAATACTTTTGATAACCAATACTAGCTTCCGTTGTCCCGTTGGTATTGGTATAGTTTATTTTTGAAGTGGTCGCATCATGACTGATACCTACTCTTAACTTCTCCCCGTTTTCGCGTCCGGTAAAGATATCGAAGATCAGGGAAACTACGATTGCGTCCGGGCCGCCTTCACCAGCGGTGCGGTACCAAAGACCTGAATTAAGCCCTTTATGCTTAAACTGTGCCCCGGCACTCATCGAAGACACATTTCCCTGCTTGTAATAGACGACGGAAGGAATCACATAAGACGCATCGTCTACGCCATAGGTATAATTCTGGGTAAGCGCGATTCTGTAACTGGCATAACCGGTAAGCCGCATTGGTAGTTTTGCCTGTGCACCACTAAAAGACTCGTCCGGCTGGTTAATATGATGAGCGGCAACACCAGTCATGAAATTTCCGTACACCAGGTTGACTCCTGCGGCAGGATCAAAGAAAAATTTACTGGCCTGACTGGGTAGCTGTGCCGCGCTGATACTTCCTGGAATATAACCGAGCCGGTTATCAATCTGGTCGGAAAAAACCAGTTTATTCCAGTCGATCTGCCTGTTAGTGAACCCAGCCTGAATACCGAAGGACAATACGAAATCATCTGTACCTACACTATAAGAATAAGTCGCTGCAATATTGTTTTTGACCAGAAAGGCAGTGCCCTCAGAACTGCGGTTAAATTGTAAACCAACTCCACCTCCAAAATGGGGAATATTCAAATCGGCGGATGCATTGATATAAGAAAGCGTACCATTCAATCCAGTCCACTGGTTCCGGTAAATCATATTCATCCTGAAATCACCTTCAAACTGCCCTGTTAAGGAGGGATTAAGATATAATGGCGCATTAAAAAACTGGGAGTAAATATGGTCCTGACCCAATGCAGCAATTGATCTGGCAAACATGCATAGCAGCAAAATGTAGGTTGATCTCAGTTTCATATTCCTTTATCTAATCAAGTGGATAATTCCTGTTCTTTTCGGTGCTGAAGAATCGTAAGTCATCCCTTTCCATTCCATGCCATTAATGAACTCGACATCAATCTTCCAAAAATATACGCCTTGCGGGGCTGGCTCTCCTTTGAATGATCCGTCCCAGCCTTCAACTGGCCGGCCTTCGTCGAGCTTGGTTGTTTCCCATAAGTCTTGTCCCCATTTATTAAAGATACTCATCCGCCAGTTTTTAATTCCAGATCCTTTAGCCTTATAAATCCGGAGTTCGGGCGTCTCGCTACCGGGCAAAAAGGAGTTGGGCAGAAATAAATAACCGGGTACGCCAACTATAGAAACTTTTTTGAAGGTGGTAGCAAAGCAGCCTTGCTGATTGGTTACCCTTAAGGTAACTACATAAGTTCCTGTATCCAGGTAAGTATGAGAAGGGCTTTTCAGGATTGACGTTTGTTTATCCCCAAAATCCCAGAACCACACTAATGGGTTCCCGGTACTCTCGTCCTCAAACCGGAAAGTATAATCCGGAATGTTAATTACTGTGGCAGGAGAGACATTAAAGCGGGCAACAGGAGGAGGGACAATGTGGATATAATCAGTCAATACCGAAGCATTGGAACAGCCTAAGGTATTCGTCGCCGTTAAGGTAACTGTATAAAATTCCTTGCTACCATCAAAAGTATGTTTGGGCTCAAATTCGGCAGATGTCGTTCCATCTCCAAAGTCCCATAAATAACTGATTCCACCACTGCTGGTATTTTTAAATTGTACAACAAGTCCGGGGCAGCCCAGTAGCATGTCACCGGTAAAGGCTACAACTGGCTGAGGAAGTACTTTAATAGTTTCGGTAGTTGTGGTGTCCGAACATCCGTTTGAAGCTGTCAGCTTCACTGTAAATGTTCCTGAAGTAGTAAAAGTATGCGTCACAACTTCAGGCGCAGACCTGGTAACCAAAGTAGTTCCATCTCCAAAATCATATTGAAAACTGCTTGCTCCTTTACTATTGTTATAAAAGTTAACCTTTAAAGGTGCACAACCTTCTTTTTCATCTGCATTTACAACCAGTTCTGGTAAAATGGTATTCGGAGATACCCGGATCGTATAAGACGTCTCTTCCCGTCCGCACTCATTCTGGGCAACCATTTTTACCACGTAATCTTTAACAGCACCAGTAGTGTAGGTATGTTCTACTGGTGATTTGTCATTTTTGGTTAGCAATGTCCCGTCTCCGAAATCATAATAATAGGTATTGGTCCCTCCGGGAGAAGTATTGCTGAAAGTTACCTTCATAGGAGAGCAGCCTACCGTTTTATCAGGTGAAAATAAAGCAATGGGTCTGGCCTTTACAAATACGCCCGAAACCACGGTGACATTTCCGCATGAAGTGGTCGCAGTCAGCGAAACTTTATAGGTCGTATCCTTGCCCAGCGGATCTGGCTGGAAGGTAACTTGTCCGGGCATTACCTGTGTCGTAGTTACCCCATTTCCAAAATCCCAGAAAAAAGTCGCATTGGTCAGAGAAGTAGAAGTATTGATAAAGTTGACTTTCAGCGGGCCGCAACCCTCCGTTGCACTTTGGGTAAAAGCAGGCAAAACATTCTCAATCGTACTAAAGTTATGGCTGAATTCATCCTGTGTACAGCCCAGGCTGCTGGTCACTACGAGTTTGATCACCACAGTAGTATTGCTGACTTTGATCGTATAACCGGGAAAATCACTGCCTGTTCCGATTTGCACACCGTCAGCATACCAGGTATAAGTAGCATTACGGTCAGGATAGGGAACAGCTGTTATATTTAAAACAAAGGGAATACAGCCATTATCTGCTGTGAAAGTATATTCAGCTTTCGCATTTGGTTTGACTGTGATTTTTACCGAAGGACTGATACTTTGTAAAGCTCCGTTACAAGCTTGTGTACTTACTATACGTCTGTAAAAAGTGGTATTTGTCAAAGCCAGAGGCGTATAACCTGAAAATACAGCGCCGCTAATATCCGTCCATACAGCATCATCAGGACTGGATTGCCACTGATAATTAAAATGACCATCAGCTCCGGTAGGTGTGCTGCCAGTCAATGCAGCAGGGATTAATCCGGTACAGATCGTTTGATCGGCAGCTATTGTATTATTGCCGATTGGTGGCTGTGCGATCACGTGAATTACATTGCTGAGCATAGGGCAGGGACCACTGGTTACCGTTCTGCGGAAGCTTAAAGTCGTTAAGAGTTTGAAATTTAAATCTTTGAAAGTCTCACCACTGATCACATTCCATGTAACTCCATTGTCTGCGCTGCTTTCCCAGAGATAAGTATAAGTCCCGGTTCCGCCAGTTGGCATATCGCCATTGATGTCAATCGTTTGTCCGTAGCAAACTTCAGTACTGCTGCTGGTAATGGTATTGCTGATTGGCAAAAGGTTGTTAATCGTGACTTCTGACGCTGTTGGTGTACAATTTGCGGCACCTCTGATGGTCCATTTTAATACGTAAGCCTGGCCTGGGGTAAGCCCGGTGACCTGTGTCTGTGGATTTGATGGATCAGCAATTACCAATGTTCCTGAAACTACAGACCATTGCCCTGTTTCCCCTGCTTTAGGAGTATTTCCGGCAAGCGATGTCACTGTTTTGGCGCATAAAGTTTGTGCAGGCCCGGCATTGGCAATTGTAATTGCTGCATCAACCTTGACAACAAGAGTAATTGGTGTCCCCTGGCAGCCGGTAGTAGAAACCGGAGTGATAATATAAGTCACAGTGCCTTGCACCGCACCGCTGTTCACTAAAATATCCTGGATAGCAGAGACCGCAATTGGAACGGCTTGATTTGTATTTCCGTTAATACCTGCAGTAGCAGTACTTGTCCAGGTATATTGAGTATTCGCTATGGTGGAACTCAGTGTAATTCCGGCAGCTTCATTTCCGCAGATTACAGGTTGAGCTGCGGTTGCCGTGACCACTGGTATAGGGGTAACCGTTACAGTAAAAGTATAGGGCACACCATCACATCCATTGCTTTTGGGTGTAATGGTATAGATGATTACGGCATTAGTGGTTGCGTTTGTATTGGTGATGACCTGATTAATCGGGCCAGACCCAGATGCTGTAAACCCAGTAGCCAGTCCATCAGCGTTTGCGGCTGTCCAGGTAAAAGTACTGCCTGTTACACTCGATACAGGCGTATGAAACGCTGCCTGACCTGAACAGATATTCTGTGTCGTATTTGTGCCTGTGTTGTTAGGGTAAATCTGTACCGAAAGATTTGTTTCGACACTCGCACAAGGTGCAGGAAGACCAGTTTGAGCTCTTAATATAACGGTTGCAACTCCGGCATTGCGTTCAGCAGCAGTGGGCGTATAAGTTGTAATTAAATTATCTGGTGCAGAAAAAATACCTCCATTACCTACCCATTCAAAAGTGGTATTCGGATTACGATCAATGATATTCCCGGTCAAACTGATCGCTGCATTATAACAAACCGGGTTAGCAACAGTCGTTATTTCAGGTTTAGGTGATTTTGAAAGTATGATTTTCTGCGTTCTTGTTACAGTTCCGCAATTGTTGGTATGTGTCAGCGTTACTGTGTAGGTCGCATAATCTGCAAAATTCAGCGTCGGGTATTTGGTGTTTGGGCCATCGGGCGATACAAAGGTGTAATTACCTGTGCTGGTTACTGCCCATGTATAGGTTCCGCTGATTTCTTCTGCTGTCCCATTCAGCGTAGTTTGTGTAGGGCCTGCGGTAGGATTAAAAGTGTAATTTCCAGTAGCACACAGCGTAACATCTGGTGATAAAGTTGCTTGCGGTTGTGTATTCACTACAATTTTCTGCGGGGCGCTAATTACAGTGCAAGTTCCGGACTTAACAGCCAGCGTTATAGTATATACTCCGATCTGCGCAAACTTAAATTGTGGATTTGTGGTCTTCGGATCAAAAGTTACCCCTGCCGCTGGAGTAACTGACCAGGTATAATCAGGACTGGCATTCACACAGGTATTGTCCAGTACAGTAGTATTGACTGGTGCTAACGTTCCCGGAGTTAAACAGATTACCGCATTTGTAACGGTGAAGCTCGGTTTTGGCGGATCCTGCACACAAATAGTCTGTTCAACATCTTCTGGTTGACAGCTTCCTGCACTTCTGGCAGAAAGACGTATTTTATGTGGCCCTTTCGTTGTAAATACGAAATCTGGTGTAAAAGATACAGGCTTATCTACATACACTTCCACGTCATCAACATACCAGGTATAAAAAACGATATTATCTGTGCAGCCAGAAGAATTTGAATTTGGGTTTTGTCCGGCAGTTGATTGATTAGCTACAGCTATAGGATCGTTAATACAAACAACGGCCGGAGCATTGAATTTATTTTCAGGTCTGGAAACAACTCTGGCTGTTGTTGAAATAGGCGTTCCAATAGGTCCGCAATAAGGACTGTTTACACCAACATTAACTCCGAATGCGTTGTAAGTAACTTGATTGCCGCTCGTATAAGTCAACCCGCAAGAGGACTTCTTGAAAGTATGCTGTACACTACTGCCATTTGACTTGATATCACAAAAAGTATATTCATTGGAGTCACCGTCTCCCCAGTCGATTTTATAAGTATTGCCAGGGAAATTTGCACCAATACCATCAGATTTACTGACGTCCACTCCATAAGCAAAAGATCCGACAGGAAAACAGACTGTATTGCCGCTTGTTGTTCTAAATGCCGTTACTGCCAGGTTATTAATTAACAGATAAGCTTGCGTACCGATATTCCCATCCGGACTTTTTGCTTTTACAAATATGGTATAATGGGCCAGGCCAGCAGTAAAGGTATTGACATTGTTAGCAGCAGGGTAAGTTAGTGTAATGGGAGCTCCGGGATTTAATTCATTATTAATTGTTGCGGTTACCTGGTCAGTTGTAGATTCATTCGTGAAATTATATTTTGTATTGTCAGTAGCATTACAAGAGCCAAAAGTTCGGGGGTTTTGACTGATGATGGATGCGACTGCATTAAGAGAAGCTGTTACCGGGGTTCCGGCTTTAATTTCAAAAGCTGCTGATAAATCAGAATTCAACGCTGGGTTTGAAGATTTAATTCTTAATTTATAACCCATGCCGGCTGAGGTGCCCTGTGGTATAACTCCGTTGACAAAAGTAGAATAGAACCCATTATAGGTACCTATTGTAGTTTCATTCCCGGCAGCATTCACTAAAACCAGGCTAAACGTATTACCAATCTTAATACAACTGCTTTCGCCGATATTAAAAGTGGCGCTGATGCTTGATCCTGGCGTATAAGGTCCTCCATCCACCGTTCCAAGAGTCAGCTGAGCTTTGGAATGAAAGGATATAATACTAAGGAAGAGAGCGAAAAAGAGAGTTAAAATTTTCCTCATATTGTATCGGTATATGAATTTAGAAAATAGAATCTATTTTTCCAAACACCTGCCTTACAACGAATTGAAATTTCTAAAACGTAAAAAACCTCCAGTTTTAAGACTGGAGGTTTTAATTGGAGATTAACAGAATTGACTTACATCATTCCGCCCATTCCACCGCCACCCATAGGAGGCATAGCAGAACCTGCTGCATTATCATCAGGATCATCAGCTAATACGCACTCAGTTGTTAACAACATCGCTGCGATAGAAGCTGCGTTTTCTAAAGCTACACGACCAACTTTAGTTGGATCGATAACACCTGCACTGATTAAGTTTTCATAAACATCAGTACGGGCATTGTAACCGAAATCACCTTTACCTTCTTTAACTTTTTGAACTACGATAGAACCTTCAATACCTGCATTCTGGCAGATTTGACGTAATGGCTCTTCGATAGCACGTTTAACGATTGCGATACCAGTAGTTTCGTCTTCGTTAGATCCTTTCATTCCTTCTAAAGCTTCGATAGCACGGATGAAAGCAACACCACCACCAGCAACGATACCTTCTTCAACAGCCGCACGGGTTGCATGTAAAGCATCATCAACACGGTCTTTTTTCTCTTTCATCTCTACTTCAGAAGCTGCACCTACGTAAAGAACTGCAACACCGCCAGCTAATTTAGCCAAACGCTCTTGTAATTTTTCTTTATCGTAATCAGAAGTTGTAGTTTCGATTTGAGCTTTGATCTGGTTAACGCGGGCTTTGATATCCTCAGATGAACCAGCACCGTTAATAATTGTTGTATTGTCTTTATCAACAACGATTTTCTCAGCAGTACCTAAGTAAGTAAGGTCAGCATTCTCTAATTTGTAACCTCTTTCTTCAGAGATTACAGTACCACCTGTTAAGATAGCAAGATCTTCTAACATTGCTTTTCTACGGTCACCAAAACCTGGAGCTTTAACAGCAACAACTTTCAGAGAACCACGGATTTTATTTACTACTAAAGTAGCTAAAGCTTCACCATCTAAATCTTCAGCAATGATTAATAATGGTTTACCAGTTTGAACTTGTTTCTCTAAAATTGGCAACAATTCTTTCATGTTGCTGATTTTTTTGTCATAGATCAAAATGTAAGCGTTTTCTAATTCCGCTTCCATTTTATCAGCATTAGTTACAAAGTATGGAGATAAGTAACCACGGTCAAATTGCATACCTTCAACTGTTTTAACTTCAGTTTCAGTACCTTTTGCTTCTTCAACAGTAATTACACCATCTTTACCTACTTTACCCATTGCTTCAGCGATCAATGCACCGATAACTTCGTCATTGTTTGCAGAGATAGACGCAACCTGTTTGATTTTGTTGTTATCTTCACCAACCGTTTGAGACTGAGCTTTTAAGTTTGCTACAATAGCTGTAACCGCTTTATCGATTCCGCGTTTCAAATCCATTGGATTTGCACCAGCAGCAACGTTTTTAATACCCGCTGTAACGATCGCCTGAGCCAATACAGTTGCAGTAGTTGTTCCGTCACCTGCAATATCAGCAGTTTTAGAAGCAACCTCTTTAACCATTTGAGCACCCATGTTTTCGATTGGGTCTTTTAATTCAATTTCTTTTGCAACAGTAACACCATCTTTCGTAATCGCTGGTGAACCGAATTTTTTATCAATAATTACATTACGTCCTTTTGGACCTAAAGTTACTTTTACTGCATTAGCCAAAGTATCAACACCTCTTTTCAGGGCGTCACGGGCTTCTACGTTATATTTTACTTGCTTTGCCATTTTTAACTTTTTTTTAATATTTGGTGAGATTTGCCGGGTTAAACCAACAACTAAAGAACTGCGTAAAGATCAGTTTCACGCATAATAAGATACTCTTTACCTTCAAAAGTAATTTCAGTACCTCCGTATTTGCCATATAAAACTACATCACCAACTTTAACGCTCAATGGTACTAAGTTTCCTGTTAACTCGGCATATTTACCCGGGCCAACTGCAACTACTGTTCCTTGCTGAGGTTTTTCTTTAGCTGTATCCGGGATATAAATACCCGAAGCAGTTTTTTCTTCGGCAGGAGCAGCTTCAACAACTACTCTATCTGCAATGGGTTTAATGTTTAAAGCCATAACTTAATTATTGTTTTAATTTAAAGGTTAACGTATAAATTGTATAATAACGTTAAAGGCACATCAGTTTTTATGCCAAGAGCTTTCGGTTGCCAAATTTACACAGGCTTGTCAGCTAATAGATTAAGCGCCTATTTTTTTTGTGTCAGACTGGCAGGGATAAACGAAGGAAGCCCGTCAGAAAACAATTCTGACGGGCTTCCGCACTCTTATAAAAAGTGCTTATTTTTTTGGTGCTTCCGGTGTAGTTGCCGGTGCAGGAGTTGTAGCTGGTTTAATACCACCGCCAATTGGAGAAGGCGTAGGTGTTTTATCCAATTGCTGTTGAATTTTAGAATCTCCGCTGCCAGTAGCTCCGATTGATCCTGTTTTTCCAATCGCAGTAATTGCCAGTGAAATTACAACGACTAAAGTTAAAAGAACCCAGGTGCCTTTTTCAAGTACATCACCTGTACGTTGTACACCGAACATATTGCTTCCCGACCCGCCTGTTGCCAGACCACCGCCTTTAGGATTTTGTATTAAAACAAACAGGCCTAATGCAACACAAATAATGATCAATAAAATAATTAAAAAAAGCATAGTATGTTAAATGGTTAAATTTTCTTTTCTATAGATTGGATAAGGTCGGCAAAGTAACGTCTTTTTTCTGGAAACTTCAAACTTAATTTTTCATAAGTATCTATCGCCTTGTCGTAAAGCATTTGCTCGATGTAAATATTGGCAAGTGTTTCAGATACGAGGTCATTCTGATCCTCTGCACTTTTCTTTGCCTTGTTTTCATTATCGATCTGCTCGGGTTTAGGGGGCAGGATCTGCGGATCATTTTTGATAAAGCTTTCTATAATCTCCGCATCTTTGGTCGCTGGTCTTTGCTGCTCTTCGGCACCGATTAAAGCTTCACTTGTGGTCAGGTGGCTCTGTATATGGAAAATATGTTCTACATATTGCTGTTGTAATTCCTGAGCGTTATTTGTTTTAGGTAAAGCATAAGGCTGAAAGATGCTTTGATGCTCTTTACGGGTTTTGGCCAGCCACCATAAAAAGGTGTAGGGCAGGTTTTCATCATGGTAATTGCTGACCTGGCTGTTTTCTATTTCGGCTGCTGCCTGAGCTTCATGTTCTTCAATCACCGGAGCATCTGCGACCAGCTGCGGTTTCGGTGGTTCAATAACCGTTGTTGTACTGAAGTTTTGCTCAAAGGCAAAGAAATCTGAAGAAGCAATGCTTTCAAAAACGAAATCATCTTCCAGGGAGTTCTTGCGTTCGGGCACTTCAGCTGTAACAGCTGTTTCAGCACCAGCATCTGAATTCCTGAATGGGCGGTAATTCGTATGGTCAACCTCAGCAATCTCCTCAAACACTTCTTCCAGCTCATCGAAACTTTCCTGCTCGTTCTCTTCTCTGACCCCGGCACATCCGTTAACAATCAAAAAGGTGACAGGTGTATTTTCTTTTTTGAACAGAAACTGGTGTAAAATCGGGCCGTTGGTATAAAGAGAGGCCTGAACAAGCTGATTCGTACTTTTTGCCCGCTGTAAATCGGCTTTGGCCAATAACAAATGCAAAGGCTGATAATATGGGTAAGTCTGCAACAAATCGCTCAACATAGCCGTATGCTGCGGAGTGGCCTTCTGAGGGTCCGCAATTAATTCAGCAAGTTGTTGTTGTATGTCTTTATCCAGCATTATGAGGCTAAGTTAACGATTGAAATTCATTTAATATACCGGTTTTTTCAGCTCTTTTACCATTGCGCGAAAGCCCTGTTGAATATATCTTCAGTAAGCTGTGCGTTAATATCTTTATTTAATTGGAGCTGAACAGATTCCAGACTCTGACCCCTCATGTCAAAATCTTTAAACCGTTCAAATGATTCTTCAAAACTTTGTTTAGGATTCAGGTTGTTCGTGTATTTTACACTTACTTTAATGGTTAGCCTGTTTCCACCAGCACTTGGCGCATTGTTATTCTGAAGGGCGATAGGGCGGATATCATAACCCGTAATCCTGCCTTCAAAAATTGCATCAGCATTACTTTGGCTAACAATCAGGCGGGTTTGGTTCCGGATACGCAGCTTTAATGCCTCCGTGAAATCTGCACTTAATGTCGGGATCACCAATGGCGCATTGTTCTCAAAATACGACACAGTTACCGTTTTCATCTCTGCAGGAATAGAGGCGCCGTTTAACTTTACTGAACATGAATTCACTAAGGTTGCCAGCGGGAACAACAGCAATAAACAGATTCTTTTCATGACCTAATTTAAATTGAGTTCTTTGATCTTTCTATATAACGTACGTTCCGAAATCCCCAGTTCCTGGGCTGCGAACTTACGTTTGCCTTTATGTTTTTTCAACGCCTTCTTGATCAGATCAGATTCCTTGTCTATCAAGGATAGAGATTCTTCTACTTCTTCCGCGTCATGTGTGTAGTTATAGTCTACAGGTGTATTCTGCGGAGATTTTTTAATCATGAAAGTAGAATCGTTGTTCACAGTCTGATCTACCTCCTGGTAAAGCTGATTGATATAATGCGGGTTTTCCTCCATGATGTGTGAAGTATTTCCGCCGCTCTGAATAATCTCGGCAACCAGTTTCTTCAAGTCCATCATGTCCTTTTTCATGTCGAAAAGAACTTTATAAAGGATATCTCTTTCAGAAAAATCTTCTTTATTACTTCCGTTATTCAATGCCATTGGCAAATTGCTGCCCCCCTCATTCGGAATATAATTCAATAAAGCACCAGCAGTTACATTCCGGTCTTTTTCAAGCACACAAATTTGTTCGGCAATGTTTTTAAGCTGTCTGACGTTTCCCGGCCAGCTGTAATTGCTCAGCATCTGTATCGCATCCGGTTCTAAATGAATACCCGGACTGCGGTATTTATCGCTGAAATCGGCAGAAAACTTTCTGAAGAGCAAAAAGATATCTTCTTTACGCTCATGTAAAGCAGGTATGCGCAGAGGCACAGTATTTAAACGGTAATATAAATCCTCACGGAACTTACCAGATTTTACCCTGTTATACACATCTACGTTTGTTGCTGCAATAATACGGACGTCAGTTTTCTGTACTTTAGAAGAACCTACACGCAGGTATTCTCCACTTTCCAGTATTCTTAATAAACGGGCCTGTGTACCTAAAGGTAATTCAGCAACTTCATCCAAAAAGATGGTTCCTCCGTTCGCCACTTCAAAATATCCTTTACGTGCTTCATGAGCACCGGTAAAAGAGCCTTTCTCGTGTCCGAATAATTCTGAGTCTATTGTCCCCTCGGGAATGGCACCACAGTTTACGGCAATAAAAGCACCGTGTTTACGGGTGCTCATCTGGTGGATAATGTGTGAAAATACTTCTTTTCCACTACCACTTTCCCCAGTAATTAATACTGACATATCCGTTGGCGCTACTTGCCTGGCAATATCTATAGCACGGTTTAAAAGTGGGGAACCACCAATAATCCCAAATCGGTTTTTAATATCTTGTACGTCCAAAATAATTATATTTAAATGCTCACTGGAGTATATTTTTTAAGCTGTAATCCTGCCCAGTAGGGTCGCTGATGTACAACGCTCAATAATGACATTTACATATTGCCCTGGCTTAACATTTTCTGCTGCCGGGAATACGATCATTGCATTCTGGTCATTTCTTCCGCAAAGGTCCTTGTCAGACTTTTTAGAGAAACCTTCTACTAAAATCCGGACTGTTTTTCCTACAGATTTCTGTAACCTGTAATGAGATGTAGTCTGTTGTTTCAATAAGATTTCCTGTAAACGGCGTTTTTTAACATCTTCCGGAATATCATCTTCCAGTTTTCTTGCAGCCATTGTTCCTGGTCTTTCGGAATAACTGAAGCAAAAAGCGAAATCATAACCCACATAATCCATCATGCTTAAGGTTTCCTGGTGCTCTTCTTCAGTTTCAGAGCAGAAGCCAGCAATGATATCTGTAGAGATTGCACAATCAGGAATAATATTTCTGATGGCATCTATCCGGTTGATATACCATTCGCGGGTATAAGTACGGTTCATCAGATCCAATACCCTGCTGCTTCCCGATTGTACCGGTAAGTGGATATTGTTACAGATGTTATCATATTTCTGAATGGTATGCAATACCTCGTCTGTAATATCTTTTGGATGAGAAGTTGAGAAACGAACACGTAATTCAGGGCTGATCAGTGCTACTTTTTCCAGTAACTGGGCAAAGTTGACCATGATCTCAGCACCATCTTCCGCTTCTGCTGTGCCTTTCCATTTATAAGAATCGACATTCTGTCCAAGTAAGGTAACTTCTTTGTAACCGCGATCCTGTAAATCCTGCGCTTCCGCAAGAATAGAATGCGGATCACGACTGCGTTCCCGGCCCCTGGTAAAAGGGACTACGCAGAAAGAACACATATTATCACAACCACGCATAATGGAAATGAAAGCAGTAATTCCGTTCCCGTTTAACCGGACAGGGCTGATATCTGCATAAGTCTCTTCTCTGGATAGTAAAACGTTAATTGCTTTCTGACCATCACCAACCTGTTCAATCAGTTGTGGTAAATCGCGGTAAGCATCAGGTCCGACAACCAGATCTACTAATTTCTCTTCTTCAAGGAATTTAGATTTCAAACGTTCTGCCATACAGCCTAAAACCCCTACAATCAGTTTAGGGTTTTTACGTTTTTCTATACCGAACTGTGATAACCGGTTACGGACACGTTGTTCTGCATTTTCCCTGATCGAGCAGGTATTGATAAAAATAGCATCTGCTTCCTGATAATTACCCGTAGTCTCAAAACCCTGATCTAACAGGATAGAGGCAACAATTTCACTGTCAGCGAAATTCATCTGGCAACCATAACTTTCAATATAAAGCTTCCTCGCATTAAGCAGTTTTGGGGCATCAACAATCAGAGCTTCGCCCTGGCGCCCTTCATCATGTGTTTTGTCTGTTAGCTGTAAATCGATCATAAATGAGTAACATTCTTAAAGGGACAAAAATACTAAATTTAATTTGTAAATGACAAATTGGCAGCATTTAAAAATCAGGTTCAGCCCGATATTTACCCCTTTTAGACGCTATATTGACATTCAACGTTTCAAATACCGAAAACATTATAAGGCATTATCTGTAATATTAGTTAAATACATCAATATGACAGACCATACATCAGGAAAAAAGAAAATATGGAAATGGCTCGCTGGAGTGCTTTTATTCCTGATTGTTAGTATGGGTTGTGCATCACTTTATTTTAGTATGCAATGGAAACCTGTCCTTACTGAAAAAATTAAAGAGGTAGTTTCCGAAGGTTCAGCCGATCTGTATAAAATTGATTTTAAGGATATCCATCTGAACCTGCTTGCCGGGAGTGTAACTGTTGACAGTATTTTGCTGGCACCTGATACCTCCGTTTTTAATGCAAGAAAGAAATTGGGGAACGCGCCAACACACTTATTCCAGGTGAAACTGGCACGCCTCAGGTTGCGTCATATCGGTATCTTTAAAGTGTGGCTTCATAAAAAGATAATTATGAATGATATTATTCTGGAGAATCCTTCGATTAATATGATTTATAATAAAGTTGATAAAAAGCCGGATACGGTTAAAGATAAACGCAGCCTTTATGAGCTGATTTCAAAAACGCTTGCAGCTGTTCATATCGGGGGAATCAAGATTGCAGATGCTGATTTTGATTATATCAATGGAGCAGATGGCCGTTTACTAAACTCAGTAAAGCACTTGAATGTGCAGATCAGGGATTTTAAACTGGATGCTGCTACTGAAAAAGATACAACCAGATTTTATTATGCAAAAGATGTATCATTTGAACTGGCGGGTTATCATTCTCTAACGAAGGATAAGCTTTATACCATGAAAGTCGATACCATAACGGGCTCTGCAACAGGCCAGACCATCCGGATCAAAGGGTTTAAAATGATCCCCATGTATCCTGACCTGGCTTTCAGCAGGAAACTAAAAGTTCAGAAAGATCGTTATGATCTGGTCTTTGGGGAAGTCGCTTTTACAGGGATTGATTTCGTAAAATTTAATTTAGACCGGGTGATTCATGCAAAGAGCCTCAGAATCGGACAGACCATAGCCAAGGTATTTATGAACAGGGAGATGCCACCAGGTTCAGCAAATAAGGGAAATAACTTTCCGCATATGGCCTTGCAGCGGTTACCCATAGCGGTTACGATTGATACGTTGAAATTGAATAAGGTGAGCGTTGCCTATACAGAATATAATCCGATGTCCCAGCAACGTGGAACAGTAAATATAGACCAGTTGACTGGTCAGGTATTGAATGTAACCAATGATTCTTCTTCACTGGCAAGAAATCATTTTGCCGTGGCTGATTTAAATGCACTGATGATTAAGGCAGCACAACTGAATATCGTAATTAAGTTAAATTTGCTGGCCAAAAACGGTGCTTTTTCTTTTAAGGGGCATATCGGGAAACTAGATATGGTGAAATTAAATCCACTTGCTCAGCCGTTGGGGATGGTAGAAATTGAGACTGGGCAGATACAAAAAATAGATTTTGATGTTCAGGCGAATGAAAAGGGATCTGACGGGACTATGCAGCTCTACTATAATCAGTTGAAAGTGAAACTGTTGAAAGAAGGTGAAAATGGAAAGCCAGTTCAGAAAAAAGGTTTACTCTCTTTCTTAGCGAATACATTGATTATTAAGGATGAAAATCCGTCTAAAAATGGCGATTTAAGAACGGCTAAGATCCATTTTGAGCGGCCTCCCGGTGCTTCATTTTTTAACTTGTTGTGGAAGAGCGTTTTTGTTGGGATGAGAGAAACGATAGGATTGGGGATTATCCCGATGCAGAGTCCGGAGAAAAGCCGGAAACAAGTGGTGGATAAGATGAAGGAGCGCCGGGTCAAAAAGGCGGAGAAAATTAACGGGAAGAGGTAAAATGACTGGTTTTTATTTTCTTAAAAACGTATATTGTAATTTTTAGACGCTTGGTTAGGCATGAGGAGAAAAACCCGAAAAACATTTACGGTAATTAAATGGGTTGCCGCTGTCATGTTTCTGCTGTTTGCAGCAGCGGATGCGGCGTCATGGTATCTTAGTGTAAAGCTAAGGCCCGTTATTATGAAAGAACTGAAGGATTTGGTACTGAATTCTACGGATAGCCTGTATCGTATTGAGTTTTCTACCGTAAATACCAATTTCCTGCTGGGGAATGCTTCTGTCAGTAATGTGAAGATTATTCCCGATACCAATATTTATAATAAGCTGATCAAGCTTAAACGGGCACCAAACAATATTTATGAGGTCAGCCTGAAAAAATTGACCATTCGTAACTTTCATCCATTCCTTATTTACAAGGATAAGAAGCTGAGTGTAGAGCAGTTGTTATTTGATCATCCTAAAGTAGTCATGATCAACAGGCAGTTTGATTTCAATGAGAACAGGCCTCCAAGACCAAATAAATCTCCTTATGAATATATTTCAAAGTTCCTGAAGCTGGTCAGTGTAAATACGATCAGTTTAAAGGATGTGAGTTTCAAGTATATCAATAAAAATTTACCTGTACCAGAAGCAGATTCGCTGGATAAGCTGGACATTACGATGAAGGATTGGTTGATTGATGCAAATTCGGCTACGGATCCAACCCGGATTTACCTGTTAAAAGATGTATTGATCAATTTGAATGATTATCAGTTTGCTACGCCTGATAGTTTGTACCATATACAGCTAAACGAGTTTTCGTTTGCTGCTTCGACAGGGAAACTGAATGTGAAGAAGTTTGCGGTAGTACCACGGTATTCGGAAATGGATTTTGGACGTAAGGTTGGTTTTTCCAAAGAGCGGTTCAGTATTCAGCTGAGTGATATTAGTTTGAGTGGGATCGATCTGCCATTGTATATCAAGAAGCAGGAACTTGCGGCAGAAGAAATGAATATTACGAATGGTTTTGTGTCCGTTTTTAATAACAATGCATTGCCTTCGCAGGGCATAGAACGGGTGGGGAAATTTCCACATCAGCTGTTACAAATGGTTAAAGCACAGTTAACGGTGAAGAAGTTGAATTTGAGTGATGTTGATATTAGTTATGCGGAGTTTGATAGTGATAGCAAGCAGAAGGGCAGGATTACTTTTGAGAAGACATCAGGGACGATTTTAAATGTGACGAACGAGGCGAAAGTGAAGGCTAAGAATCCTTTCATGCTGGCTAATTTGAATACCTATATGATGGGACAAGGGAAGCTGATGGTCAATTTCAAGTTTGATCTGAATGCTAAGAACGGAGCTTTTTCTTATAATGGTGCACTCGGGGATATGGATGGAGGTTTTTTAAACAGGATTACCAAGCCTTTGGGGATGTTGCAGGTGAACAGTGGCCTGGTGAAAAAGTTGAGTTTTAATGTAGTGGCTGATGAGGCGAAGGCTAGCGGTAATCTGAGTTTCGGGTATAAAGATTTATCAATTGGCCTGATGAAGAAAGTGGAGGGGAAAAACAGGTTGGTGAAACTGGGGCTGTTTTCTATGCTGGCAAATTCATTGGTGATCAGGCCTGATAATCCGGATGACAAGGGGAAATTTGTTGAAGCTTCGATCTACTTTCAAAGGGATCCGAGGATTTCTTTTTTTAGTTTTATCTGGAAAACATTACTGCAGGGAATTAAATATACGGTTGGGTTAACGCCGGAGAAGCAGGCCGAGATAGATGCGCAGATAGCAAAGTTCGAGAAGATGAAAAGCGATAGGGAACATCGCAGAGAGGCCCGGCGGCGAAGGAAAAAATAATATTTACAGCTATAGATATCCTGAAAAAGTCAAAATGCTGAACAACTATAGTCGTTCAGCATTTTGACTTTTTCAAGAAGTTATTTTTATTGTAAAACTTCTGCAGGTGCTGGTTTGTCTAACAAGTTAGTGTAATAAAAGCGGGCACGTTCTGAAAAATCATGCTTGCTTTTGACACCTCTCCAACCATGTCTGCCACCTGGGTAGATCATCAGTTCAAAGTGTTTATTCTCGTCTTCTAATTTATTGATCAGCTGGATCGTATTTTGCATATGGACATTGTCATCCATATCACCGTGCATAATGCGCATCAGACCTTTGTACTTGTTCGTATAGGTTAACACTGAAGCATTTTTGTACCCTTCAGGATTTTCCTTAGGTGTATCCATAAAACGTTCAGCATATACACTATCATAAAGCTCCCAGCTCGTAACCGGAGCTCCTGCGTAACCAAAATCAAAATAATCAGCACCATAGGTTAAAGCCATCGTCGTGATATAGCCACCGTAGCTGTGTCCGGTAATCAGCAGCTTTTTATTGTTCACCCACGGTTTTGCTTTTAACCATTTCGCAGCGGTAATGTAATCCTTCATTTCCCATTTACTCAGATTTCTATGCATTAAGGCTACACCTTCTTTACCGAATTTACCAGAAGCACGGTGATCTACTTCTATCTGGATAATACCTTCATTTGCCCACCATTGCAGGTCCGCTTTTTTCCAGGTATTCTTTACAGTTCCGGCATTAGGGCCGCCGTAAATACTGAATATCACAGGATATTGTTTAGTCTGATCAAAGTCTATCGGGTAAGTGATTACTGCTGGCAGGTTATAACCATCATCAGTTGGGATGGTGATCATTTCTGTCTTTCCGATATTGTAACTGGCGAAATCAGCAGCTTTGCTATCCGCGATTTCTTTGATAATTTTTCCATTGTGATCAACCAGGGCTTGTTTGTACGGAGTGGACACATTGGAATAGGTCGTGATGAATTTATCGCCCGAAGGGGACATTTCGACTTCGTGGGTATAGTTTCCAAAAGTCAGTCTTTTTAAATCTTTACCATTGTAGTTTACACGGTATAAATCGGTAGTGGTAGAAGCTTCTTTGTTTGCAGTGAAATAAACTATTTTGTTCTTTTCATCAACTTTAACAATGTCTTTTACCTGCCATTTACCACTGGTCAATGGATTCACCAGTTTGCCGTTCAGGGTATACAAGTAGTAATGCGCCCAGCCTGTTTTATCGCTTTTTAGGATATAATGTTGTTTGTCCTCTAAATAGGTAATGCGGCCATCGTAATCCAGATCTACCCACGATGATTGTTTCTCATTATAGATTTCTTTTTTAGCGCCAGTCTCTGGTTTAACAGCGTAAAACTTCAGGTTATCCTGTCCGCGGTTCATCCATTGCACCATCATATTGCTGCCATCGTAGCTCCAGTATGGAGTTCCAAAATATTGATCGTCTTTTTCGTTGAAATCAGCCCATACAATAGCACCACCTGCCGAAGGAACAAAACCTATTTTAACTTCAGGATTAGGGTCACCAGCTTTTGGATAACGGGTTTTCTCTACGTAACCATGCTGACCTGTTGAACCATTAATCGGGAACATCGGTACGTTAGTATCGTCAAAACGCATAAAAGCAAGGTGCTTGCTATCCGGAGCCCACCAGAATGACTTGTATTTTGTAGGGCGGCCTAATATTTCCTCGAAATAAACCCACGAAGAATATCCATTATAAATCACATCGGTAGCATCGGTGGTATATCTGATTTCTTTGCCTGTAATCACATCAACGGCATAAAGGTCGCTTTTACGGGTAAAGGCTACATATTTTCCATCTGGAGAAAGGGTTGGATTTAGCTCTTCTTCAGGCGTATTGGTTAAGCGTTTAGGTGCTGATTTACCATATTGAATATAAACATCATTGTCTTTTACTGTTACTTCTACATCACTTTTCGGTGGTGGTGTATAGGCAGTTTTTGCACCTGAATTGATATCTACCGCATATAAACTTCGCGTTTTCTCGTCTTTTTCTATGTAGTGGTTTTCATCACTCCAGCCTGTAACTTTATTCAGGCTTTTGGTTAACGAAGGGGAAAGCCCCTGCGTTTGTGCAAAATTAAGTCTGTGCTCCTGGGCTTGCAGATTGAAACTGAAACAGAGTCCGGCTGCCAGACCAAATAGTAAAGGATTCTTCATATGGGAAATTTAGTGGCACAAAACTAAGAAAGCAAAGGCGCATTATTTGTATTGTGTAATAGATGTTACCTGATAAAAAAAAGCATGCTGCGTTTAATGCAGCATGCTTTCCTGAAGATATCTTTAATTTATTATGGGTTGCCGGTTTCCAGGCCAGACATTCCGAACATGGCGACCAGTTTATTGCCCAGATAAAAGTTCAGGGTCTGATCAGCAATGTCGTATCTGAATGTTTTATCGTTCAGCAGGTTTACAAAATCATTTTCCAATTTCATCTTCTCTTCTGAACAGGCCATCATAGTGCTTCCGATCTGTTTAAACGTGATCGCGCCTTTGCTGAATTCATAACTTCCGAAAATGGAATTGCAACCCGCAGAACCGTTGAACCGCTGATCTTCGCGGTGAAAGATCAGGTAAGCAGGTGATTCTTCCTGGGTAATCCCGTTTAGCTGGATTAAGTTCCATTTATGATTAAAAATGAAGTTTGCTTCAGCAGTATTTGTAATTGTGCTTTCGATACCACGTGATATTTTCTGGCGTTTTAAAACCCTTTTTACTTTGTAGCTATAGCTGGAAGCATCTGCCGGAACATTTGCTCTTTTGGTCCGTGAAACCAGCAGGGTATACCGGTAACCAGGCTGATAACTGAACCCTAAGATACCACCATATAAAAATTCCCAGTCCTTACTGGCTGTATATTTGACCAGGTAACAGGTTTGAGGCCCCATACCTGTACAATTTGCACGCTCTTCTTTGATAACCATCCGGATGTCTTCCGCTTTGCTATAACTGGAAAGGCCAGCTATAAAAATCAGGGTCAGAATTAATTTGGTGCTGAAGTTTTTGAATTGTGTTTTCATGGTATGTTTGCTATGTTACCCCAACAGGATGCCGGAATGGCTGCCTTTCCATAAATATAAAAAAAGGGATGCTCATATACGATGAACATCCCCATTTTTTTAAATTATTTTATTTTGAATTAAATTGACCAGTTCCAGCCGAATTCATCAGCTGTAATTCCGTAACGGATGTCATTTAATTTTTTAGCAATTCCAGTAGAAACGGTACGTGTAGCAGGATCTGTTAACTGGTAAGTTTTACCTTCATAGGTGAGCTCACTGATCTGTGTAACTGTTGCAGCAGTACCTACAGCAAAAGCCTCTGTTAAGCTTCCGTTTTCGATGTTATCCAGCACTTCCTGGATCGATACTCTTCTTTCTTCTACTTCAGTACCCATGCTTTTTGCCAGCAGGATAATCGTATCTCTGGTTACACCATCCAGAATCGTTTCACGAACTTCAGGTGTTACAATTTTACCATTAATGACAAACATCAGGTTAGCTGCACCAGATTCTTCTAAGTATTTATGCTCTTTAGCGTCTGTCCAGATCAATTGATCAAAACCTTCAGCCTGGGCTTCTACAGTCGGAAGCATTGCCCTTGAATAATTTCCGGCAGTTTTTGCTGCACCAACACCACCTTCAGCAGAACGTGTATAATGCGTCTCAATTTTAACTTTTAAAGGTTTGCTGTAATAAGGAGCACTTGGATTAGCCAAAATTACAAACTTGTATGTTGAAGACGGTCTTACCCCTAAAACAGGGTCTGTAGCGAACATCACTGGTCTGAGGTATAAAGAATAATTTTCTTCAGCCGGAACCCATGCTTTATCAATGTCAATCAGCGCAGCAATACCCTGCATGAAAACTTCCTCAGGAATATTTGCCATCGCCATACGGGTAGCAGATTTATTGAAACGTGCAAAGTTTTTATCAGCTCTGAATACGCTTACACCACCGTCCGCTTGTTTATAAGCTTTCAGCCCTTCGAAAATTGCCTGTCCATAGTGTAAAGCAGAAATAGCAGGGCTCATCGGAATCGGGCCGTAAGGAAGGATTTCGAAATTTTTCCATTCACCATCTTCATAATCAGCTACGAACATATGGTCTGTAAAAACTTTTCCAAAAGGCAAGTCAGTATAATCTGTTTCAGCCAGTCTGGAATGACCAGCTTTTGTGGTTTTTATAGTTAATGTATCTATCACGGTTTCTCTTATTTATCAGTACAAAATTACGAAATATTCGTCTTATATAATATATTATTTCTCTTTATGACATTTGTCCGGTATTGAGCGCTACATTATCAATAAAGAGCGGTTCGTCAGGGCCAACTTATTTTTTTATACTTTTCAGTACAGTCAACACCCACGACTTACCCCATTCTTCAACTTGTTCGGACGTCCATAAAAACGGATAAAAGATTCTTTTCTGGAAACGCGGAGGCAAGTATTTCTGCCAGTTGGTCCCTCCTGTAGCAGCGATGTCTACCGGATCACGTTCCAGATATCTGACTGCCGACTTATAGTGTGACAACGGCCACTCCACATTCACGAACAGATCCAGTTTTCTTAACTCTTCGGCTAGTAAACTAACATCCTGACCCTCGGTTTCAAACCTGGCGTATAAGGCAGAGAAATTAGTGAACTCCCTGTCTTTGACCAATTGCAAAAACTGTGCAGCATATTTGGTGATGAACTGTTTTAAAGTCAGGGTCTGTTTTCCACTCGACAATTCAGTCGCCCCGAATTTCCAGTAGATGTTTTCAAACTTCTCTTCCAGACTCGCATTGGCCAGTTCTTCCCTTTTGCTCTTGTCTACCAATCTGGTAAAATTTGTCGCACAAATTTCGATCATTCTGTACTGCGCAGATTGAAAACCACTGGCTGGTAACAACGACATCCTGAATTTAAGGAACTGTTCCTTCTCCATACCCTCTACCATCACGTCGAAAGAGCTGGTCAGTGCATTGAAATAAGCATTGATACGTTTTACGCGGGTTGTAAAAAATGCGACCGTTAGTGCAGGATGTTCCGCAATTTGTTTGCACTCATGCAGGCAAAGCTTAAAATAAAGCTCTGTAATCTGATGGTACATGATGAAAATCTCTTCGTCCGGAAAAGGTGTTTTCGGACTCTGAAGACTCAATAAGGTGTCAAGATGGATATAATCCCAATAGGTTAAGAAGTCGGCATAAAGCAACCCATCTAAATAGGCGGCCATGTCCTGGCCCATTGCTTCATACTTTTCCTGTAGTTTGTCCAGCTTGCTTTTTATTTCTGGTGTAAGCTCCATTTTAATAAAGTACTCTGAATTTTATAGTATGTTCAATTTTCTTTAAAGACTTAAAAAGGTCCTTGTCATATTCTGCATTGATATCCGTGATCGCATACCCAATCAATGAATTGGTCATCAGGAACTGGCCTACAATGTTGATATTATGTTTCGCAAAAACAGTATTGATCTGCGCCATGATCCCCGGAACATTATGGTGGACGTGAATCAAACGGTGTGAAGCGTCAATTCTCGGCAACTGTAAATTCGGAAAGTTAACACTCAGATAAGTAGTGCCTTTATTCATGAAATCCAACATCCTTTTAGGGATGAAATTAGCATTTCTCGGGTTGTTTTTTGGATCTTCAAAAACTACGATGCCCATAGCTGTACAAGCTTGCAAATCCATTTTACTAAGTGTATTGCCCAGGTAACCGATTGTTTTTAGCTTCAGCGCAATTTTTAATTTCTCAGGATCCATTTTCTCGCCTTTTCCCAGCAAAATCATATGGACATCTTTTACATATTTGTCTTCAAAGGAAGTTTTGTGACGGATTGAAAGACCGTCTTTCTTAAAAAGTGCCAGGCTTTCTTCTGGAATATCTCCGATTGCGAGACATAAAATCCTGTTTTTTGGATAAGAAATCGCCCGTGGCAGGTTATTAACGTATAAAAATTCGTCAAAGCTAGGCGTAACATGGTCAGCTCTGCTCACGATACTTTCTCTGGAAATATTCTCTGTAAAAGCGAAGAATTTCTTAATCATTCCGCTTTCCCGAAGCTGAAAATCCGAATACCCATCACCGATTCCGTATAAATCGCCTTCAAGATTCAGGTGCTGCATCAGTTTTACTTTTCCACCTTCTTCACTTAAGGGGTTGGAATGATCATAATCAATGATTTTGCCATCGCCTGTAGTCACAAAAGTATTCGCGTAGATATTTTCTTTTTTGATATGGTACTGGCTCACGACCGGGGTAATAAACTCTTTAAATCCGCCCGATACGATCAATACCTGATCCGCGTGTTTTTTAAAGAACTCTGCATTTCGGGAAAAAGATTTGGATACTTTCTTCTTTAACCGGGTAATCAATTGTTTCAGGTGATCTTCTGAAGCTTCCAGTAACTTTACTCTTTGCGCCAGACTTTCACCAAATGATAGTTTGCCTTCCATCGCCAGGTTCGTCAGGTCTTCAATCTTCTTAAAGATGGCTTCCTTATCCGGATGCTTTTTGAGGGAAATGCGGGCAAGCTCATCAAGAGCCTCTACCTGTGTGAAAGTGCTGTCGAAATCAATGATGTAAATATTCTTTTGCTTCATTTTAAAGTTTTTTTAAACCTGCACATACTTCCTGAATGCTTTGATGCAGGGGCTTAAAGGTGATACCCGTACTATTCCTGATTTTATCGTTACTGTATAAACTTATATTTAAACTGCTTTTGGCGGCATCGCTGGTTAGTGCGGCTGCTTTTCCTGTAAATAAAGATGCTAATTTTGCTGCCCGCCACGCAAGACCAAGCATCCATGGTTTAGCTTCTTTGGATGGGGCTTTAACACCCATTCCTTTGGCAATCTCTGAAAAAAACTGCTTATAATAGTAATTCTCTGCTGATATTGTAAATCTTTCACCTGTGATCTCACTTTCCATCAACAGAATCATGCTTTTTGCGACATCTTCAACGTCTACAATTCCTGTTGCCCCTTTGGTATAATAGCCTAAACCATCTTTAACGAGTTTGAAGATGGCACCACTGCCTGTATATCCGGCATTATGGCCAATGATGACCGATGGATTCACAATCACTGCGTCCAGGCCTTCAGCTATGCTGCGCCATACTTCCATTTCTCCTTCATATTTGGAAATTGCATAGGAATGGACATTGGCATCATATTCCCAAAAGTCTTTTTCGGTAATCTGCATCCCTTTTTTGGCTTCACCCAATGCGGCAACAGAACTCACGTGAAGGAGCCTTACGTTATGGTGTACACATAAATTAGCCACATTACTGGTCCCTTCAATGTTAACTTTCAGCAGGGTTGCTTTATCTTTTGGATCAAATGATACTTTAGCTGCACAGTGGTATACTTTTGTGATATTCTCAAAAGCATCATCAAGTGAAGAGAGGTCATTAATGTCGGCTACTATCCATTCAATCAATGTATTGCCGGAGAGTATCGCAGGAATTACGGAGTCTTCTCTTTTCAGGGCACGTACTTTTTGTCCCTGCCCGGTAAGCTGGCAAATGAGTTCAGCTCCTAAAAATCCTGTGGCACCGGTAACTAAAATCATTTCATTTTTTTTAGGATGTTCATTAATATATGATCTCAAAAATAGATATTTGACAGCATAGATACCATTAATTATGTCCTTATCCGATTTTTTCTCCCCTTTAGCTCTCGAAAAATTCACGCCTAAACAGGGCTTTTATACCAGTCAGCTGGGAATGAAGGCAAGTTTTTATACTGAAAAATTTCCTGAACTGGGTGATAAAACCTTCGATATCGCGGTTCTGGGGGTAAAGGATGACCGTGGTGCGGTGAATAACAACGGTTGCTCTTTAGGACCGGATTATTTCCGGGAGCAGTTTTATTTACTGCATGAAGGTGCATTTGAGAGCAGAATTGTTGATCTGGGGAATATCATAGCCGGAGCAACAATTTCTGATACTTATGTTGCGCTTAAAATGGTAGTAACTGAGCTGATGAGACTGGATATCGTTCCGGTTATTATAGGCGGCGGGCAGGATCTGACTTATGCACAGTATATGGCTTATGAAGCTTTAGAGCAGAAGGTGGACCTGGTGGTGGTGGATAGCAGATTTGATCTGGATGAGGATGAAAATGAACAGGAGAGTATTGCGACCCGATCGGATACTTATCTGAACAGGATTTTCATGCATCAGCCTAATTATCTGTTTAATTTTAGTAACATCGGTTATCAGACTTACCTGGTTAATCAGGACAGTCTTAAGGTGATGAATAAATTATATTTCGATGTTCACCGTTTGGGTGAGTTTCTGACAGATGTAAGTTCTGCTGAACCCGTGATCAGGAATGCAAACATGATGAGCTTTGATTTCTCCTGCATCCGTTCTTCGGATTCTTCTGCAAATGGGAATGCCGGCCCGAATGGTTTTTATGGCGAGCAGGCTTGTAAGATTGCCCATTATGCGGGATTAAATGATAAGTTAACCTCTATTGGTTTTTATGAATTTAACCCCGCGTTTGATCATGGCAGCCAATCAGCGATGTTGCTGGGCCAGATGGTTTGGTATTTTGTAGATGGTTTTTATAACCGTAAAAAAGATTTTCCATTAAATCCTAAGTCTCAATATTTAATTTACCGTGCAAGTTTGAATGATGGTTCAGGTGAAATGCTTTTTGTAAAAAGCAAGAAATCTGACCGCTGGTGGATGCAGGTTCCCTATCCTTCGGGAGTGTCTAAAAACGAGCGTTTCCATTTGGTGCCTTGCCGGTATGAAGATTATACAATGGCTGTTAATGGGGAAGTGCCTGATTTATGGTGGCGTACTTATCAAAAGCTGCTTTAGACCAATTGGATGATGTCCATTTGTCTTGTTTTTGAGGAACAAAAGTTCCAGTGGTGACTTTTGGGAATTTCAATTCCTCCGCTATATTCATTTCTGCAAATTGACTTTGAGTTCATGGCCTGATAGGCTAATGGTTGGCTCTGTCCATAAACTTTTGTTCATCGGAGAATCTATATTAAAATCAAAACCCTTCAAGCTAGCAAAGCTATCTTCATTAAACTGGTGCGTTTCATTTTTAGAAGGATAGTATTGCAAAAGGATTTGCTGAACTGTCCTGGTTAAACGGTTAATCATCGGGCCATCATGAAACCCGAAAATCTGCTCTGCGGACATATACAGGCCTAGCTAGTAATAGGAGTTGACACGCTTTACAATACGTTAGATAGGATTGTTAATTATATGGTATGATTTTTTATTTTAACGTAAATAAGTCGCTACATGATTGGCTTTGTTATCGTTTAAATGGTATATTGGGAAGCGTTCACCTGTCTAATAGCAGTGTTAACGTAATAAATTGAAATTGAGGTTTTTAAGAAGGATAATCAGATGGTATATTTATTAATTGTGGGTTTATTGTTGTCAGGTTTTGGACTTTTTAAAGTTATTGACCGGAAGCGTTTTAAGAAGTTTGGAGTTAAAACTTCAGGTGTTGTTTCTGATATTGTATTGAGTGGGAGGAGTTATTATCCGATTGTGAGTTATGAAACATTAGATGGAGTTCGTATGGAAGAGGAGTATTCATTGGGGTCAATGCCTTCAGCTTACAGAAAAGGAGAGTCTGTAAAAGTTATTTACGAACAGGGAGATAGTAAGAATTTCATTCTTGACAATAAGTCTTCTGAATATATAGAGTTTGGTTTTATGGTGGCTGGATTGATTATGATTTTTATTTCCTGTTATTATTCCTATTCAGGGGATGGAAGTTGGGACTTTTAACAGGCGATTCTTACCTTCACGCTAATTATGATCTACCCAATAAAAACAACTGAATTACAAGAAAATCTTGACTTTTATGGTGAAGTGGTCCTGATGCAGGAGCGCGCAACTCAATACCTCAAAGGGTTTCCCTGGTGTAAAGCTGTTATGGCATCTTCTCTGTATTTTAATCTGGGGGAGAAGTTATGTGTCTTTTTATATGAAATTGATAATGCAGCGAGTAAGGATGATAACTTTTTATGGGTGGTTGTAGGTGATCTTCCTCCGATGTACCTTGATATTTACGGCCCTAAAAATACGGTTCATGTACTTGCTGATTATGTTGATCTGGCTAAAAAGTGGATTTCAAACGTTGAAGGAGGTTTGTCAGCTGCAGATTGTTATCCTTTTAATATTGCACCTACGGTAGAAATGGCAGCTTTGCTAAAGAAAAGGGTTGTGTTAATTGAAAATGCAATTCTTGCGAATATGGACGAGATTGCGTTGCCGTCCGGGTTGAATAAAAAGTAATGCGCTGCATAAGAGCTGCATAAAAAGCCCAGCGAATCGCCGGGCTTTTTGGGTATTACTGAATAAATGATTGGTTAACCACATACAAAGTCTTAGTACCATTGTCGTAGCGGATCACTGCATTTGCCTTGCCATCAGGAGAAATTCTTCCCGTAATGGAGGTTACATTTAGCCATGTACCACTAATTGTGTCATACACTTGTGCACTGGTAAAATTCTGGGCACTATCTCCAAACAAAGAGACAATATATTTGCCTTGTTTTACTTTGCCATAATCGATGGCTGCAACTCTGGCTTTTACAATTTTAGCTGTTGCTGCTGCCATAACTGGCTGAAGTGTTAATGATCCCAGCATACAGCCAGCGATCATTGCATTGATCATTAATTTTCTCATAAGGGCAGGATTGGTTGATTAATCCTAAATATATTTAAAAATTCTTGTTATTATTTAATGATTTCTGTGAAAAAATATTTTTTTGTGAAAAACTATTGGATTGAATGGATAAAACTAAGCTGGTAAAGAAAAGAACGCATAATGTTAGCCGAAGATTTTGTTAAACCAATATAATGAATGTTGAGTACATGGTTGCCGGAGGTTATGCATTGGCATTCCATGGTAAGCCCCGTCACACAGGTGATCTCGATATTTGGATCAATGTGTCTGAAGAAAATGCAATTCTAATGCTCAAGGTTGTGAATGATTTTGGGTTTCCATTGCTTGTTTCCTTTTGCCCAGTACAGACCTTTTGAAACAACCAGTACGCCAAACTGCTGCTTTAAAAATGAAATCGCCCAGGATTCCCTTTGAAAATTTACCCGTTAAACTTCCCATAATAAATAATTGCTTTTCCACCAATGTAAGCTATTCGCGTTAAAGATTATCCTGATGCGTAAAAAATGTCCGCAATTGTCCGCAGCTGTCTGCAATTGTCCGCAGTTGTCCATGGGTTAGTCCAAGGGGGAATTATAATTTCATTAATATTCAACTAGTTATGGTTTGGTTGTGCCTGAGTGGTGGTCGGGATGACAACAGGCTGAGAACGGGCTTTAACTATGGCAAGTCCAAGTCATTTCAACTAGTTGTTTTGACTTGGACTTGCCATGCTCCCGCGTTACTTTAGCACTGCTCTTACCCTAACGAGTACCCGACCAGTACTCAGGCAGTACCCGGCCGATATAGCTTTATTATTTAGCTATTTTGAATTTATTTACGAACAGCCCGGCCTTGTTTCGGCTGAGTCATTCCCATGCAAATGGAAAGCTTTCAGCGCAAATTCCACAGGCATAAGCGCATCAGTGACAGCAAAGACTGTCTGTTGAGCGTGTCAAAATTTATGCTTAAAAAAGAGTCTGCTCCACAAGTTGATGACTTGATCCATTGTCTGGATGATTATTAAGCTGAATGTGTTAAAATCAGAAAGGCCCGAAATAACTGTTCCGGGCCTTGTGATAATTTGTTATTTCGACTTACATCAAATCGAAACCTATATCTTCTCTGAAGTATTTTCCGTCAAAATATATCCTTGCTGCATCAGCTGTTGCTGATTGTAATGCCTCAAACATGTTATCCTGTAAACTCGTTACTGCTAACACGCGTCCGCCGTTACTTTTAATTATGCCACCTTCTGCAATTGTTCCTGCGTGGAAAGCTAATGATTTACGGATGTTATCAATTCCGGTCATTGCTTTACCTTTTTCATAATCGCCAGGGTAACCACCTGCTACAATGACCACTGTAGCTGCACTTTTCGGGCTAATTTTCAATTGAACATCTTTTAACTGCTTTTTCGAGGCTGCGATGAAAAGTTCTACCAGATCATTCTCGATTCTTGGTATCACGCTTTGAGTTTCAGGGTCACCCATTCTACAGTTATATTCAATGATCATTGGTTTATCGCCAACCTTGAACAATCCGAAGAAAATGAAACCTGTATAATCTATTTTATCTTTCTTTAAGCCGTTAATTGTAGGAATGATAATGCTGTTTTCAACTTCCTTTAAGAATTTTTCATCTGCAAAAGGAACCGGAGAAACAGAACCCATACCACCTGTATTTAATCCGGTATCACCCTGACCAATACGTTTATAATCTTTTGCTTCTGGTAAAATCACGTAATTATCACCGTCAGTCAAGACAAATACTGACAATTCAATACCTGTTAAGAACTCTTCGATCACAACGATCGCACCTGCATTTCCAAACTTGCCTTCGCTTAACATCAAGGTTAGTTCAGCTTTTGCGTCTGCTGCGGTTTCACAAATCAACACACCTTTTCCAGCTGCTAAACCATCTGCCTTTAAAACAACCGGTAAGCTGTGGTTTTCCAGGTAAGCTAATCCTGCTGCCAAAGTATCTTTGGTGAACGATTTAGAACCCGGGTGAGGAATGTTATGGCGTGCCATAAATTCTTTAGAGAAATCCTTGCTGCCTTCCAATATAGCACCTTCTTTTTTAGGGCCGATAACCGGGATACCTGCAAGTTTATCATCCGCCAGGAAAAAATCATGAATACCATTTACAAGAGGTTCTTCAGGGCCCACAACAACAAGCTCAATCTTCTCCGTTAAAACAAACGTTTTGATTGCTGCAAAATCATTCGGATTCAGGTTTACATTTTTACCATATGCTGCTGTTCCACCATTACCTGGTGCGATAAATAGTTTGGAGCATTGTTCAGATTGACTCATCTTCCAGGCGAAAGCGCTTTCTCTTCCACCAGAACCTAATAATAAGATATTCATATTCAGCAAAGATAAACGCTTTGCCTAAATTTTAGACAGACTCTCCTAAATTATATTCATCCAATCATTACCGCAAGATGACAAATTGTACTTATCTGCCTAAATAAAGCTATATAGCCATTACAATTACAAGATATTTTGTAGTTTTATCCCTCGATAACTGCCAAAGTGACCTGTAGACTGGTGTGGCTTGGTTGTTGTAAAATGATGATTTTAAAACAAATAAAACATAAATAAAACGATGCTGGGATTTTTAACCAAAGTTTTTGGAAGCAAATCAGAAAGAGATATTAAGGCAATCCAACCACTTGTCATTAAGATAAATGAAGAATACGCTAAGCTTTCGGCCTTAAGCAATGATGAATTGCGTAACAAAACTGTCTATTTCAAAGACATTATAGCCAAATCTTTAGCGGAGATTGATACTCAAATTAGTACCCTGAAAATTGATGCTGATGGTCAGGATTTATCATTACCTGAAAAAACTGCCATTTATGAGCAGATCGATATATTGGTAAAAGATAGAGATAAAGAATTAGAAGTTGTATTGATGGAAATTCTTCCGGCTGCTTTTGCAGTGGTGAAAGAAACTTCCAGACGTTTTGCTGAGAATCCTACGCTTGAAGTTACGGCTTCTCCGTATGACAGAGAATATGCTGCGCGCAGAGCTAACGTGAAAATCGAAGGCGATAAAGCTTACTGGGCTAATTCATGGGATGCTGCCGGAAGTACAGTAGTCTGGAATATGGTTCACTATGATGTACAGTTAATCGGTGGTATCGTATTACACAATGGTAAAATTGCTGAAATGGCAACGGGTGAGGGTAAGACGCTGGTCAGTACATTACCTGCTTATCTGAATGCTTTAGCTGGTCAGGGTGTACACATTGTAACAGTGAATGATTACCTGGCACGACGTGACTCGGAGTGGAATGGCCCTTTATTCGAATTCCATGGTATCAGAGTAGATTGTATCGATAAACATGAGCCTAACTCTCAGGAACGTAGAAATGCTTACCTGGCTGATATCACTTATGGTACAAACAATGAGTTTGGTTTTGATTATCTGCGTGACAATATGGCGCAGGAACCAGGTCAGTTGGTACAACGTAAATTGCACTTTGCAATGGTGGATGAGGTCGATTCAGTATTAATTGATGATGCACGTACTCCATTGATTATCTCAGGTCCGGTCCCTTTTGGAGATCAGCATGAGTTTCATGAGCTGAAACCAAGAATCGAACGTTTGGTAAATGCACAGCGCGAATATGTGACCAGAGCTTTAAATGAAGCCAAAAAATTAATTGCAGATGGTAAAACCGGAACTGAAGAAGGTGAAGGTGGTTTAGCTTTATTAAGAGCGCACCGTGGTTTACCAAAAAATAAAGCACTGATCAAGTTTTTAAGTGAAGGAAATAACAAAAATATCCTGCTTAAAACTGAAAACAGCTATATGGCTGATCAGTCGAAAAATATGCCTAAAGTAGATTCACATTTATATTTCTATATCGATGAGAAAAATAACCAGGTAGAATTAACAGAAAAAGGAATTGAGCTGATCACCAAATCTGGTGAGGATGAGCATTTCTTTGTGTTGCCTGATGTAGGTACTGAAATTGCTGAAATTGAGAAATCAACTTTGGAAAGTGAAGATAAGATTGCACAGAAAGATGCTTTAATGCGTGATTACTCTATCAAAGCTGAACGTGTTCACTCTGTCAATCAACTGTTAAAAGCTTATACCTTATTCGAAATGGATGTAGAATACATCATCGATGAAGGTAAAATCAAAATTGTAGATGAGCAGACTGGCCGTATCATGGATGGCCGTCGTTATTCTGATGGTTTACACCAGGCGATTGAAGCTAAAGAAAATGTGAAAGTAGAAGATGCTTCACAAACTTATGCGACAGTTACTTTACAGAATTTCTTCAGAATGTACCATAAATTATGTGGTATGACTGGTACAGCAACAACCGAAGCTGGTGAGTTCTGGTCTATTTACAAACTGGATGTGGTAGAGATACCTACAAACAGGGTGATGCAGAGAATGGACGAGCAGGATTACGTTTACCGTACTGTTCGTGAAAAATATAATGCACTTGCAGAAGAAATTGTAAAATTAACAGAAGCAGGAAGACCTGTATTGGTAGGTACGACCTCTGTAGAGATTTCTGAGCTGTTAAGCCGTATGCTGAAGTTACGTGGTATTAAACACAACGTACTGAATGCGAAAATGCACCAGAAAGAGGCTGATATTGTAGCTGAAGCTGGTCAGGCCGGAACGGTTACGATTGCAACCAACATGGCTGGTCGTGGTACGGATATTAAATTAGGTGCTGGTGTTAAAGAAGCAGGTGGTTTAGCTATCGTTGGTACAGAGCGTCATGAGTCGCGCCGTGTAGACAGACAGTTACGTGGTCGTGCAGGTCGTCAGGGAGATCCGGGTTCTTCTCAGTTCTTCGTGTCACTGGAAGATAACTTAATGCGTTTATTTGGTTCTGAGCGTATTTCTAATATCATGGTCAAAATGGGAATTGAAGATGGTGAAGTGATTCAGCATTCTATGATTACCAAATCTATTGAGCGTGCACAGCAAAAAGTTGAAGAGAATAACTTTGGTATCCGTAAGCGTTTGCTGGAATATGATGATGTGATGAACTCACAGCGTTCTGTAATCTATGCGAAACGTAAAAATGCTTTGTTTGGTGAACGTCTGGATGTAGACATGAACAACATGGTGTTTGATGTCGCTGAAGATGTTGTTTCTGAATACAAAGAGGCTGGTAACTACGAAGGTTTCAAATTAGAGGTCATTAAAAACTTCTCTTTGGATACTGATATTACTGAAGCTGAATTCAGTTCAAGAAGTATCCATATTTTAACAGATAAGTTGTTTGAAGAAGCAACTACGTTTTACGCAAGAAAATCTGAGAATATCATTCTTCAGGCGATGCCGGTATTAACACAGGTATTTGAAGAACGTGGTGAGCATATTGAGCAAATCGTTGTTCCTTTCACTGACGGGATCAGAAGTATCCAGGTTCCTGTAGAGTTGAGAAAAGCGATCGCTAATCATGGTAGAGAAGTAACGAAGTCGTTTGAGAAAACTATTGTTCTTGCTTTAATCGATGAGTCATGGAAAGAGCATTTGCGTGAAATGGACGAGTTAAAACAGTCTGTACAGAATGCAGTTTATGAGCAGAAAGATCCGTTAATCATTTACAAAATGGAAGCTTTCAATTTGTTTAAAAACATGTTGAATGCAGTCAATAAAGAAGTAGTTAGTTTCTTATATAAAGGTGGTATCCCGATGCAGCAGGAAGCTGATGACATCAAGGAGGTACAAGAGCCAAGGCCAGCGCCAAGCAGACTGCAGTTGTCAAAACCTGAATTTGCTTCTTCAACCAGTACAGGTGATGTACAGTTTGAGGACACACGTGAGGCGGTTCCGCAACAACCAATCCGTAAAGAAGTTACTGTTGGAAGAAACGATCCTTGCCCTTGTGGAAGCGGCAAGAAATACAAAAACTGCCATGGTGCAGGATTGTAATTTGTAATACACATAAAGAATGCCGATTTTTGTAAAAAGAAATCGGCATTCTTTTTTTTAGAACAGTTTGTAACCTTTCCTATGAAAACACTTTTTACATTTATTATTTGTTGCTTCTCTTTTGCTGTTTCCGCTCAGAAAAGAGGAGAAGTGGTCATTGTGAAAGATCCGCTGGTAGATAGCCTGATCGAAAAAAGGATTGCTTTGAGCAAAAAAGCAACGCCGGCAACGGGGCACAGAAATGGAGCAATTGTTTCGCAGATGGGATTCCGTGTACAGGTGTTTTATGGTTCAGACCGAAGACACACTTTCAATGAACAGGCGCGTTTTAAATCGGCTTATCCAAAGCTGAATACTTATATTACTTATAAAGAACCAAATTATTATCTCCGCGTGGGCGATTTCAGAACACGTTTGGAAGCCCAGAGATTGATGAATGAGCTTAGGTCAACATTTCCGACTTTGTTCATCTTCAGGGAAAAAATCAATGCACCCCGTTTATAGCCAATCAAATGATCAACAAAGAACAGATTCAAAATTTAGCAAATACTATATTTCAGGATGTTGTAGGTTATCGTCAGCATCTTCATATGAATCCGGAACTTTCTTTTCAAGAGTTCCAGACTTCAGCATTTATCCAGGATAAATTAAATGCCTGGGGTATTCCGTTTACGCTGATGGCGAATACTGGAGTAGTAGGGCTGATCAAAGGAGAGCTGCCGTCTGATGAGGTTATTGCACTTCGTGGGGACATAGATGCTTTGCCAATCATTGAGGCGAATGACAAGCCTTATACATCGAAGAATGTTGGGGTAATGCATGCTTGTGGTCATGATGTACATACTTCTTCTTTGTTGGGAGCTGCGTACATCCTGAACGAGATGAAGGCAGAATTTGGCGGAACGATTAAATTGATATTCCAGCCGGGTGAGGAAATCCTTCCGGGCGGGGCAAGTTTGATGATTGCTGAAGGGGTATTGGAGAATCCAAGACCTGCGAGTATTATCGGGCAGCATGTAATGCCATGGATAGATGCTGGTAAAGTGGGTTTCCGTTCTGGTATTTATATGGCATCTGCCGATGAATTATATGTAACAGTTAAAGGAAAAGGCGGGCACGGGGCACAGCCTCAGCAGAACATCGATCCTGTACTGATTACTTCTCATATTATTGTGGCTTTACAACAGATTGTAAGCCGTAACGCAGATCCAAGGTTACCGTCTGTACTTTCTTTTGGAAAGGTGATTGCAAATGGTGCAACTAATATTATTCCGAATGAGGTGAAGCTTGAAGGAACTTTCAGAACATTGAATGAGGAATGGAGAGCAGAAGCGAAACGTTTGATGAAGAAAATGGCGGAAGGGATTGCGGAAAGCATGGGTGGTAGTTGTGAGTTTAATATTATGCATGGTTATCCGTTTTTAGTGAATGAGGAAAAATTAACAGCAAGTGCGCGTGGTTATGCGGAAGATTATTTAGGGAAAGAAAATGTGGTTGACCTGGATATCTGGATGGCTGCGGAAGATTTCGCTTATTATTCTCAGGTCACTGATGCTTGTTTCTATCGTTTAGGCACGGGAAATGAGGCTAAAGGGACTAAATATTCTGTGCATCATCCGAATTTTGATGTGGATGAAGATGCGTTGAAAATATCTACTGGCCTGATGGCTTATATCGCTTTAAAACAATTGGGGAACTAAATGAAGGGTTTTCTTATTACTGCTTTAGTGGTTTGCTGGTTTGGAGGTTTTGCACAGGAAATTCCGCGTTTTAATCCGGATACGCTCAAGACGATCCAGCTGGATTCTAATGTGAATATTGTTGCTCAGAGGTTGAACGTTGAGACTTTTATCAGGGCGATTACAACTGATACGAGTTTTTATGCGGCATTCAGAAAGATGAAGAAGTATAGCTTCATTGCTGAAAACAGGATTTATACTTATGATAAGAAGAATAAAGTAAACGGAAAAATTTACCGCAAGATCAAGCATTCCAATTCCGGGCCGGTAAGGATGGAGTACCTGGTTAAACAGGATACAGGGAAGGTGTTTAAGAAGAATGGCAAGTATCAATTGTATACGATAGAAATGTTTGATTACATTTTTATGAATGCTTATAAGTCTGATCTGGTTTCAAACACAGCGACTTCTTCTCCGGGTGGTAAAGGTGATAGCAATTCAAGCTATAAGGATAAGTTGAAAACATTGATTTTTAATCCTGGAAAACCGGTAAAGGGTATTCCTTTTATTGGCAGCAAAACGGAGATTTTTACACCGAATATGCGTCAGTATTATGATTATAATTTCCAAAGCGGGACTTACCTGGATTCAATTCCGGTATACCGTTTCAGGGTAAGTGTGAAGAATGATTTAAGTTCATGGACCAAGGATGGTTTAATGATCAAGGAGCTGGTCACGATTTTTGATAAGCGTGATTTTGCAATTCTTGGCCGTTATGTAGATATGAAATACAGCAATATGTTATTTGATTTTAATGTGCAGATGAATATTGAAATGGGCTATTTTGGGGAGGATAAATTGCCAACCAAGATTACGTATCAGGGAAATTGGAATGTACCTTTTAAGAAAGAAGAGCGGGCAAGCTTTTTGATATTGCATAAGGATTACCACTAAAATCAGTATTTGTCCTTGCAAATCGAATATTCAATATTACAATTGCAAGGATGATAACTACAATTTTAACTCAAATGACGCATCAGCAAATATTAGATAAGCTAGCTGCAGGGGCTATAGTCTCCTGTATTGATGATGAACTGGCCAGATTGGTAGGCTGGACTATGAATAGGGAATTTGAAACTGCGGAACAGCAACTGGCAGATTTTCTCCCTAAATTATTATCACGGTGGAATTGTGTGCTGAAGGCTGGAAAAGAAGAAGTTGGTGCTTATTATAAAGAAAAAGTAATTCTTGTATTGGCTGTATTACTGCATAAATATGGTTTTAAGGATAAATCGATTACTGAGCAGGCATTAAAGGCAATTGATAAGTTGAATAAGGGTGTAGTGCTGAGTGATCATTTTTTCAGAAAGACGGAGGAGATCAAAGCAGTTTTAAATTCAGTACCTGTACCACTTAAAAAAAGACCAGGACATCGCGATAGTATCACTTTCTACAGACCAAAAGATGTAATTTCATTCCAATTGGATGGTCAGTTTTATGCGGCTTATATCCATGATTTGGTTGGGCAGAATGATTGTCCGATTATAGAGTTTTATGATCAGGTTTTTACGCAGGTTCCTGAATTAAAGGATTTGAAGAATGGTAAAGCCAGAGGATCTGTTTATAATGATGGAACAGCAAGGATTTCGCTCGATGCTATTTATTTGATGAAATATCTGCCTGACCTGGCCAATCAAATTCACCTGATTGCTTCTGGAGTAGAAGAAAAACCTTCAAATGACCATTTGGAAGAGTCCGTTGGACTATTTGCAATGAATGATATATTCCGTATCCAAAATTCAATCAGATGGATGTTTAGTCCACGTTAAATTCACGCGTCACGGAATAGAGTTTAAAGCTTTACCTAAAAAAGTTCTAAATTGGTTACCTTTGATTCCTGGGGATTTTAACCAGATTTCCGGCGATACCAAACCTATTCTAACCACAAAACGCATGTTGATGAAAAAATTGATCCAAACTATGGCATTTCTGGCTACAGGATGTTTATTACTTACTTTTATGGCTATGAAAGCCAAATCTAAAAAGATTATTTTCTTTGGTGATTCTATTACCCAGCAAGGTGTCCAGCCGGGTGGTTATGTTGATCTGATCAGCAAAAAATTGAATTCCCCGGCTTATGAAGTTATTGGAGCGGGTATTGGCGGGAATAAGGTATATGATCTTTACCTGCGTTTAGAGGATGATGTTTTAAATAAAAAACCAGACCTGGTTGTCATTTATATTGGTGTAAATGATGTTTGGCACAAACAGAGTTCTCATACGGGAACGGATCTGGATAAATTTGTGAAATTCTACCAGGCATTAATTCATAAAATTCAGACTAATGGTGCTAAGGTTGTCGTTTGTACACCAGCAGTTATTGGAGAGAAAAAGAAGGGTAGCAATGAACTGGATGCTGAGCTGGATACCTATTCGGCAGCGATCAGGGAACTGGCCACTAAAAATAAATTGGTGTTATGTGATTTGAGAAAGTTGTTTACGGAGTATGATTTGAAGAATAATCCGCAGGATCTCCCAAAAGGGATCTTAACAACTGATGGCGTACATCTTAATGAAAAAGGTAATGAAACGTTAGCTGCAACGTTGATACCACTAGTCAAGTAATTTGTTTGAATGATATATCAGGATACTATTAACAAAATTATGGACACTTCCCGTATTGAGGAGGTTGTTGGTGATTTTGTGTCTTTAAAGAAGCGGGGGACTAGCTTAATTGGTAATTGTCCTTTTCATAATGAAAAAACACCTTCTTTCCACGTATCGGTAACGAAAGGCATTTATAAGTGCTTTGGTTGCGGTAAAGGGGGAGATTCTGTACGTTTTATTATGGACCACGAGAAGTATTCTTATCCTGAGGCCTTAAAATACCTGGCGCAGAAATACAATATTGAGGTTGAGGAGAAGGAAGAAAGTCCGGAAGTTCTGGAGGCTAACAATGCAAGGGAAAGTTTATATGTAGTTTCTTTGTATGCGGCAAATTATTTCGCCAATGAATTGTGGACAGGTGAACAGGGCCGGGCAATTGGTTTAAGCTATTTTAAAGAACGCGGTTTCCGGGAAGATATCATTAAGAAATTCGAATTGGGATATTCTCCTGATCAGTGGGATGCTTTAATTTTAAGTGCAGCTTCGGCAGGGCATAAGGAAGAGTATCTGGAAAAAACCGGCCTGGCCATCCGCAATGAGAAGGGAAAGGTTTATGACCGTTTCCGGGGCAGGGTGATGTTCCCGATCCATAATTTTACCGGCAGGGTGATCGGTTTTGGTGGCCGTACCCTGAAAACGGATAAGAATGTCCCGAAATATGTCAACTCTCCGGAGAGTGATATTTACCATAAATCGAATGTGCTTTATGGGTTGTATCAGGCCAAGAAAGCAATTCGCGATTTAGACAATTGTTACCTGGTAGAGGGTTATGCGGATGTGCTTTCTGTACATCAGGCAAATATTGAAAATGTGGTAGCCTCTTCGGGTACTTCATTAACGATTGAACAGATCAGGCTGATCGGACGTTTTACGCAAAATGTAACCATTTTATATGATGGGGATGCTGCGGGAATTAAAGCTTCGCTGCGTGGGTTGGATATGATCCTGGAAGAAGGGCTGAATGTGAAAGTTGTTAACTTTCCTGATGGCCATGATCCGGATTCTTATATGCACAAGGTTGGTGCCGGTGCGTTTAAGATTTATATAGAAAATAACCGTAAGGATTTTATTCTGTATAAAGCTGATACATTACTGAAAGAAGCGGGTACAGATCCAATTAAGCGTGCGGGTATTATCAGGGATATTGTAGAAAGTATCGCCAAGATACCTGATGATATCAAAGCTTCTGTATTTATCAGGGAATGCAGTCATTTGCTCCAGGTAGAGGAAAGGATGTTAATGACCGAGCTGAACAAGATCCGTTCGGCGAAGTTTAAAAAGGGTGGACAAGGTCAGGGATACCAGCAAGGTTATCAGCAGAAGTCTTCCAATGCAAATCAGCATTCTCCTTATCCGGATGGCCCGCCTGATAATTTGTTTGATGATAATGCGCCTATGGATCTTCCGGAAACGGAAACCCGGGCGGATGATGATTTATTGCAGGAACATGAGATTGTAAGGCTTTTGCTTGCCTTTGGGCATGAGTTGGTGAGCTGGGATAACATTGATAACATGTACATCGGTTCTTTTATCATGCAAAACCTCTCTGATGTTACTTTTGAGGATGAAACCTGCAAGCTGATTATTCAGAATTACAAAGAAGAAATTGAGAACGGACATTTGCCGGTGGCGAACCAGTTCATTAAAAATAGTGACCGCAATGTTGCCGATCTGGCGATTACTTTATCCAGTTCGCCTTATTCGCTGAGTGAGAATTGGTATAACAAGCATAAGATTTATGTGCGGGATGAAACGGTTAATTTAAAAGCGACTATTCTGGGTGGGCTTTTCCATCTGAAAAAGAGAAAAGTTGACCGTATCCTGCTTGGTTTACTACAGGAAATTAAAGTGGAAACGGATGCTGTGAATCAGGAAATCCTGATGCAGCGGTATGCACACATTAAAAATGTGGAACGTGAAATTTCCAGATTCTTAGGTTCTGTTGTCATCAAATAATGGCGGCGCATAACGAATTGGGAAGAAGGGGAGAGCAGTTGGCTTCGTCCTATTTAGAACAGCTCGGTTACCGCATTCTGGAGAAAAACTGGGTGTTTAAGAGAGCAGAAATAGACTTGATTGCTTTTTATGACAGTAAGCTTATTTTCGTGGAGGTAAAAACCCGTAGTTCTGTAGGGCATGGTGAACCGGAAGATTTTGTGGACTGGAAAAAGGAAAAGCAAATGGAATTCGCATCCGCTATTTATATCGACAGAAAGAACCATCAGGGGGAAATTCGGTACGATATTGTTGCAATTGTTTTTGAAAATGAACAACTTTATAAAATTAATCATATTGAAGATGCATTTTGGCCAAACTAATACGCTCGTTAAATTACCTAAATTAATACTCCTGATTGGTGCGCTTACTGGTATTACTTTCGTGATCTCTTGTAAAAGCGGTGCGGGCGCCAGTGATGCATTGAGCTTCAAACTTCCTGAACAGGGTCAGAGTTATGGCCTGGGTGAGGATGTAAAGGTACAACTGGACGTTCCGGCTGAGGGTAAAGTCAGTAGTGTAAATTATCTGCTGGATGGAAAGCCGGTAGGCTCAAAAAATAACGGAGAGGCATTGACTATTAAAACTGGTGATTTGTCACTGGGTTATAAATTGATTACTGCGGTAGTTGATCAGGGCTCCAAAAAAGATACATTAACAATTAATATTGTTTTAAAATCGTCGGTTAAGCCCGCTGAATTCACTTATAAAGTGATCAATACGTTTCCGCATGATACAAGTTCTTATACACAAGGTTTAGAATATCACAATGGCCGTTTGCTGGAAAGCAGCGGTGAGTATGGTTTTTCTACTCTAAAATGGGTAGATCTTCAGACGGGTAAGGCATCTCCGAAGATTGAGCTGGAAAAGAAATTCTTTGGGGAAGGGTCTACCCTGATTGGCGATAAAATTATATTGCTGACCTGGAAAGAAGATGTTGGGTTTATTTATGATGCCAAGTCTTTAAAACAGTTAGGCACTTTCCCATACCAGAATAGCAGAGAGGGTTGGGGGCTTACCTTTGATGGGCAGCGGATCATCAAGTCTGATGGAACTAACCGGATCTGGTTTTTAAACAAAGACAACTATAAGGAAGAAAATTACGTGGATGTTTATGATAATAACGGAGAGGTCGCTCAATTGAACGAACTGGAGTACATAGATGGAAAAATATATGCCAACATTTATCAGACAGATAAAATTGCTGTGATAGATCCTAAAAGCGGCTCTGTATTGAGCTATATTGATCTTACCGGATTGTTACCTGCGAAAGACAGATTTCCTAACACAGATGTGCTGAATGGGATTGCATGGGATGCGGCTGGTAAACGTCTTTTTGTAACTGGAAAGAAGTTTAGTAAGTTGTTTCAGATACAGCTTGTTCCGGTTACGCCGAAATAAGCAGCTGATTTGAGCACAGCATTTGGTGTGTGCCTATTTTTCCTTTTTTAATTCTGGTTCAGTGATGTTTCCTTCAAAGCTGATAGCTTGCTGGTTATTACTGGTGACAGAAAGTGTAGCACGGCCTGTTTTTGTAATGGAAAGCGTCAGGTTGTAATTGTCTTTCACATCTTTTGGATTAATCAGAATCAACCAGCTGCCTTTTTTGTTTTTAGTGCTTTTGTAAGTAAAATCTTTAGACTTGAATTTAATCCCGCTATCATTGGGATCTCCGATTTTAGGGGTGTAAGATCTGCCGTAATAAGGAAGGTAAGAAACCAGGCTGTCTGGTGTTACTGTAAAATTGTAATTTGAACCTGTAAGGTTAATGTTTCCTCCGCCGGTATAACCTGGCATTCTGCTCATCACATTATTGATGTCTGCAGCGTTCAAAGGATTTGCGCTGCTGGCAACAAATACATAGTTTTTTGCTTCTACATTTTTTGTAGTGGTTTCTTCTGCTGTCTGAGCTTTTAATTGAAAGCCTGAAAAGATAAGAACCAGGAGCAGACAATTTTTAAACGTTTCCATTTGTATATAATTTATAGTTTGCAGGCGTGATTAGCGAATTTAAGCCTAAGACGGTCTTTAAGTATAAAGGTTTAATATACAAATGAAAATGTTTAGTTCATATTCCTGTTTATTGCTAAACAGGAATATACGATTATCTCCAGTCTTTATACTGGTTAATTAACCCATTTGTTGAAGCGTCATGAGAGGAAACGGCATCGTCATTCTTCAATTCAGGAAGGATGCTTTTCGCCAGTTGTTTTCCCAATTCCACACCCCATTGGTCAAAACTGAAGATGTTCCATACAATTCCCTGAACAAATATCTTGTGTTCATAGATTGCAATCAGTGTTCCAAGGCTGCGTGGTGTTACTTTTTTCAGTAAGATGGAGTTTGTTGGCCTGTTACCTTCAAAAACTTTGAATGGTGCAAGTTTTTTGATCTCTTCTTCTGTTTTACCTTCTTTTTTCAATTCAGCGGTTACCTGTTCTTCTGTTTTACCGTTCATCAGGGCTTCTGTTTGTGCAAAGAAGTTAGACAGTAAAATTGGGTGGTGCTCTCCGATTGGATTCAGGCTTTGTGCAGGGGCAATGAAATCACAAGGTATAATACGTGTGCCCTGGTGAATCAGCTGATAGAATGCGTGCTGACCATTTGTTCCTGGCTCACCCCAGATAATCGGGCCTGTTTCATAAGTAACTTCATTTCCGTTACGGTCTACGTGCTTACCATTACTTTCCATATCTCCTTGTTGGAAATAAGCTGCGAAACGGTGCAGGTATTGATCGTAAGGAAGGATGGCTTCAGTTTCTGCATCGAAGAAATTGATATACCAGATGCCTATTAAGGCAAGGATTACGGGTACATTGTTTTCAAATGGAGTGTTTTCAAAGTGCTCGTCTGCTGCGTGTGCGCCTGCAAGCAGTTCTTTAAAATTAGCAAAACCTACACTTAGTGCGATAGGCATACCAATAGCACTCCATAAAGAGTATCTTCCGCCAACCCAGTCCCAGAAACCAAACATGTTTGCAGTGTCAATTCCGAATGCAGCTACATCTTTAGCATTGGTAGAAAGGGCAGCGAAGTGTTTAGCAACGTCCTCTTGTTTTGCGCCTTTGTTCAGGAACCATTCTCTTGCTGTATTCGCGTTAGTCATGGTTTCCTGTGTCGTGAATGTTTTTGAAGCGACCAGGAAGAGTGTAGTCTCAGGATCTACAGTTTTCAGGGTTTCCACGATATGTGTGCCATCTATGTTGGACACGAAATGCATATTTAAATGGTTCTTGTAGGCTTTCAGGCCTTCAGTAACCATAACTGGTCCTAAGTCAGATCCGCCAATACCGATATTAACTACGTCAGTAATTGCTTTACCTGTATAACCTTTCCATGATCCGGAAATAATTGCCTCACTGAATTTCTCCATCTTGGCCAATACTTCGTTGACATCGTCCATGACATTAACACCGTCTGCGTAAACCGGCTTATTGCTTTGATTACGCAAGGCCGTATGTAAAACAGCTCTGTCTTCTGTCTGGTTAATCTTTTCTCCGCTAAACATTGCTTTAATGGCTTCGTCCAATTTGCATTCTCTGGCAAGCTGCATTAGCAAAGCAAGGGTAGTATCATTGATCCTGTTTTTTGAATAATCCAGCAGGATGTCTTCGAAAACCAGTGAAAACTTCTCAAAACGCTTTTCATCTTCTGCAAACAGTTGTTTTAAGTTCTTTTCATTAATGTCAATGAAGTGATCAGCCAGATATTTATAGGCCGCTGTCTCTGTAAAGTTTATGGTTGGTAACATAAATAATGGTGTTTCTGTAAATGTATAATTTAAATGTCGGCAGATTGGATTGTATTTAATAGTAAAACGGGCTTTTAAATTGAATATTTTACTTTTAACAGTCAAATGAGTGGTTGTCACTGGTTTTTATTTATATTATATTTAATAAGAAATAACAGTTCACCTCTAAAAACTACCCATTATGTTAGAAAATTTAAATCAACTGGTAAAGGATAGTACTCAGGATGCTATTGTCAACAATAGTGAAATTCCTGATGAACAGAATGAGGCTGCGATTTCTGCGGCTTCGGGATCTATTATTGAGGCCTTAAAACAACAATTGTCTTCTGGTAACATTGGTGGTCTTGTAGACGCTTTTAAAGGTGGAAATGTAGAGGGAAGTGCTGTGGCGCAGGATGCTTCTGCTGGTTTTATTGATAAATTGGCCGGCATGGGAATTAACCTGGATACAGCAAAAGGAATTGCTGCTTCAGTTATTCCCGGCATAATTAGCAAATTCATTAACAAAACAAATGATCCTGAGGATAGCTCATTTGATATTAAAGACGTATTGAGCAAAATATCAGGGCCGGATGGAAAGTTTGAATTGTCAGATCTGACCAACTTATTTACTGGTGCTAAAGAAGGGGAAGCAGGTGCTGAAGGCGGTGGTATTGTAGATAAGCTTAAAGGGCTTTTTAGCTAAACATAGATACTAATTTCGCAAAAGGCTATCTGGATGTTGTTCAGGTAGCCTTTTGTGTTATATTTGTGCTTATGACAAAAGAACAAATACAGGATTTAAGGGACAGAGTAGCGTCGCTGAGGAGGCATCTTTGACGTCGAAACCCGACTCGAAGCTATTTATATAGAACAGGAGCTTACCTTACAAACAGATTTTTGGGATGATCCCAAAAAGGCTGAAAAGCATTTGGCAGAAATGAACTCCAAAAAAGTGTGGACCGATGCCTGGCAGAAAGTGAACGCGGAGTTTGAGGATACACAGGTCTTATTTGATTTCCTGCAATCCGGAGATGCCACCAAGGAGGAGATGGAGGAGCAGTACGAAAAGTGTCTGCACCTGGTCGAGGATCTGGAATTAAAAAATATGTTGAGCAGCAAGGAAGATCAGCTGAATGCAGTAATGCAGATTACTGCGGGTGCTGGTGGAACTGAAAGTTGTGACTGGGCAGCCATGCTGATGCGGATGTATATCATGTGGGGCGAAAAGAACGGCTACAAGGTAACGGAGCAGGATTTTCAGCCTGGAGAGGTAACTGGCGTAAAATCGGTTACTTTACAGTTTGCAGGAGATTTTTCTTATGGTTATCTGAAGGGGGAAAACGGAGTGCATCGTTTGGTGCGTATTTCTCCTTTTGATTCTAATGCACGCCGGCATACTTCATTCGCTTCTGTTTATGTTTATCCATTAGTGGATGATACGATCGAGATTGAGATCAAGGATGCGGATATTGAATTTGAGACTTTCCGTTCTGGTGGAGCGGGTGGACAAAATGTAAATAAAGTGGAAACTGCGGTACGTTTGTATCATAAACCTTCTGGTATTGTAATTAAAAACCAGGAATCGCGTTCTCAATTGCAGAACAAGGAGAATGCGTTAAGACTCCTGAAGTCACAGTTATATGAAGCTGTCATGCGCGAAAGAATGATTGCTTCTGCTGCTGTTGAAGGTTCAAAAATGAAGATTGAGTGGGGTTCGCAAATCAGGAACTATGTTTTACATCCGTATAAACTGGTGAAAGATCTGAGAACTAATTATGAAACTTCTAATGCACAGGCTGTCCTTGATGGAGAGCTGAATGATTTTTTGAAAGCATATTTAATGGAATTCTAATGTATAAAAATTGGTGGTTACTTTTAGTTATGGGAATACTGGTGGGGAGTGGAGTACAGGCTCAGGAAGTGATGAAGCTGTATCCCGGAAAAATACCGGGGGCAAAATCCGCTCCTGCTACTTATAAGGAAAAAGAAACAATCATTAAGGGTAAAGTTTTTGGACTGAGCAAGGTCACTGATCCTTCGCTCAGTCTTTATGCGGCTGATCCGCAGAAGGCAAATGGAACGGCTGTGATTATTTGTCCTGGCGGTGGTTATGCTTTTCTCGCTACTGACCATGAGGGAGAGGAAGTGGCACGCCGTTTTGCTGCACAGGGTGTAACAGCGTTTGTGTTAAAATATCGTTTGCCGAGTGACACGATTATGGTCGACCGGTCTTCTGGACCTTTACAGGATGCGCAGCAGGCAATTTATCTGGTCCGTAAAAATGCAGCGGCCTGGCATATTAATCCTTCGAAAATCGGAATTATGGGTTTCTCTGCTGGTGGACATCTTGCGGCTTCGCTTGCGGTTCATTATGGAGATCTTAAAATTAAGGATCCCGAGGGATTGAGTCTCAGACCTGATTTTGCGGTATTGATTTATCCGGTAATCAGTTTTACGGCTTCAGCGCATACAGGCTCTGTAAAAAATCTGCTCGGCCCGGATGCTACGCAGGCACAAAAGGAGTACTTCTCTAATGAGTTGCATGTGAATGCGCAGACGCCGGTAAGTTTCCTGGTTCATGCAAATGATGATGATACTGTTCCGGTCGAAAATACCATCCTGTTTAACCAGGCTATGGTGAAGAATAAGGTTCCTGTAGAAACCCATCTTTACCAGGCAGGCGGGCATGGGTATGGTATGCACAATAAGAAGACTTCTGACGATTGGTTTCTTCGTTTGCAGGAATGGATGCTGGCTAATCAGTTGTTAACTGCAAACTAGAGCTCACTTTTGACCAGGATATCCTGTAATTCTTTCAATTCTTCTACTTTATCCGGATTGCCAAGGTTTTCATAAGCTGAGATCAGGTTGCGGATAATCCTGCGGATAATTTCTACGTTACTGCATGGGGCATAAAAACCTGGTAGTGGCTGCAGGTTCAGCTGGCGTAAAAACTGGTCTACGTCGTGTTTGCCAAAAATAGCTCCTTTGTTAAAGGCATTGATGTAAAATAATACCCCGAATTCATTTTCTTCTCTTTTGCTTTCATCAATATAACCGAGTATAAAATGCTGCGGCAGGTTGACGCCATAAACCGGAATGTCAAGTTTCTGTGCGATAGTGGCATAAATAATAGCCAGCGAAATCTGGTTCCCTTTTTTGGTATCCAGCACCTGGTTTATGTAAGAGTTCTGCGGATCGTGGTGGTTTTTAGTATTGCCTTTAAAGCCGTGAATGTTGTAAAAGATGTGGTTAATGAGTTTGATTTTCTCTACAGAACTCATTTCGTATTGCAGGTTAGTCCAGATTTCTCTTTTAAGCTCTTCAATCTGGTTGATTACTTTCTGTTCGTCAAGGTCAGGATATTGATACCGGTTAATGACTAAGGCGCCTTGCAAAAGGTCGAACGCACCGCTCTGATACCAAAGGTTAAGGTCTTCTTTGACGGTGTTAAACTGGATTTGATGGACAATGTTTTCTATTCTTTCCTGCAAGAGTGTATCCAGGGATTTCTCCCATTCTGTTTCCAGAAAATGAATGACTGATGTTCCGTGTTCAAGGAGACGTTTTGCTACTTGTTCAAAAACTTCCTGGTCAGTATCATCGAGTAATTTTACCAGTGCTTTTATTTCTGTACTATTTTCCATTAAAAAATACCAATTAGAATAATCGTTTATCTATTTTTGCAGTTATGGCATTACAATTTATCAGCGACTATCTGAAACATCGTTTAACCTCTAAAAGCAGACACGGAACTCATTCGCCTTTTGTCTATCATTTGGTAGATAAGGTAATTTACGATTTTAACTCCAAAACTGAATACAAAGGTATTGAGGAACAAAGAAAAAAACTTTTAAATGACGATGCCTTAATTACGGTTACTGATCTTGGTGCTGGTTCTCATCTGAACAAAAACCGTACAAAAAAGGTAAAGGAAATCGCTAAAAATGCTTTAAAGTCTCCTAGGTTAGCTCAATTAATTTATCGCCTGGCAAAAAATAGTAAGCCGGCTAATTTAATTGAATTGGGTACTTGCCTGGGGATTACGACGGCTTATTTGTCTAAGGCTTGCCCTGATTCAGATATCGTTACGATTGAGGGTTGTCCGGAAACTGCCAAAAAGGCTTATGAGAACTTCCAGGACCTTGAGCTCGATAATATAGAGTTACAAGTTGGTAATTTTGATGTGTTGTTACCAGCGGTGATTGAACACGCCCCAAAACTGGATTTTGTTTATATTGATGGTAATCACCGTAAAGATGCAACCATAAATTACTTTAAATGGTGTTTGCCAAAGGTTCATGAGGATACATTACTGATCTTCGATGATATTTACTGGAGTAAAGGAATGAAGGAAGCCTGGGAAGAAATCAAGAACCATCCGGACGTAACGGTAACAGTTGATTTATTCTGGATCGGACTGGTTTACTTCAAAAAAGGTCAGCAAAAGGAACATTTTAAGATTAAGTTCTAAAATGCTTCTGCCAGGCTCAGGTAAAACCCTGATTGTCTGGCTTCGTTCGGTCTTTTCTCTCCAACTGCATAGTCTGCTCTTACGCTCAGGCCTTTAGCCGGATCGTAGAAGTATCTCACACCAGCTCCGATAGATGGCTTAAATTGTTTAAGGGAGAAATCTCCGTTTGCAAAAACGCGTCCGCCGCCCCCAAATGCAACTAAGCCGAAGCGGTTATTGTAGCGGTAGCGTAATTCTGTTTGTGCAGCCAGCAGGTTTTCATCTCTATAACGGCCTGAGTAATAGCCGCGCATCATTTCGTCATTACCCAATTGTGGTAAAAGATAGAATGGTGTATTATTGCTTTGTAAGGTATGATAGATACCGTTTACGCCCAATACAAATTTTCTGGAAAGTGGCCAGAAGTTACGGACAACAACTTTAATCTGGCTGCCTGTAAAATCATTTCCCCCAAAAATATTAGGGGCATACTGGTAGGATACTCTTCCGAAGAATCCTTTAGTAGGGTAGTTGTTCGAATTCCTGGTGTCGTAAGTTTGAGATACACCCAGGTAAACTACTGATCCTCCATTTTTGCCTAGTATTGCCGGATCTGTTTCGTAAATGCCCCCTGGTTCTTTATCTTTAAAACTAAAGTTTTCAAAGCCTAAGGATACGCCTGTATAGAAATAGGGGAGTATGTTTTTTTCTACGTCAAAGAAGGCTCTCATCTGACGTTGTACCAGCCTGTCTTTGTTGGCTTCCAGTGTTTGGTTACCGATGCCGTAAAAGTCAAAAGGCATACTTCTGAACCTGAGTTCGCTGATGAGGTGAAAGGCGTTGTGTTTAGTCCACACGTCACCTTTCAGACTTACATTATATTGTTTTTCAGTAGAAAAGGAGAGGACTGTTGAAAAATTAGAACTACGGTTTAAGGTATCTTTCCGATCCATATAAGTGGAATAAAGACCGCCAAAGCCAAACTCTAATCCTGTTTCCTGAGCATATCTTAGCAGGGGAAGTGGCATAAAACTCGCTTTACGTGTTGTATCCAAATCTTCTGATAACATACGTTTGATCAGTTTCATTTGTCCAAATCCATGAAGCGTTGAGAGCAATAGGGTGGTGGAAAGCAAAAGTTTTCTCATTAGAGGGGTTGCGCGTAGTTATAATGCGTAAAATAAAGGCGCTAAAGTAAGCAATTTATGAGTAAAATCTGGTGCGGCTTTATTTATCGCTAATGATTTGTTCCGGGTTCTGTTCCCATCAAGGTATAAACTTCTTTCATAAATACAGCTTCGTTCAGCATAGACCGGAAGGAATCCAGTTCATCATGTGTAAAGGCGAAGCTGATGTCTTCATTGGGGGTACGTAATAATATTCTCTCTTTTTTGTCTGGAAAGGGCAGACTGGTTTCTGAGAAGGAGAAATTTTGAATGATGTCTTTAAAATTTAGAAAATCATTGTGGGTGAAGTTTAACAAGAGATTATTGTGCCAGATGTAAAATACATCACAGCATGGGCAATGAGATATTGCAGTGTCTTTTCCTGAACTTAAAACTATTGTTTTGCACATAGGATTGCATTTTTGAGTTTAACAATTGAGCATAAAATGAGAACGGCTTTGTTGGAATAGTTCAAACATAATACATTATTTATAATTATTCTAAATAAAATAATATTCATTAATAATATGGTGTAGGGGCAGGGATCGTTTTTAACGAATATTTCCTTATTTTTGCGGCGGTTTATACAAAACAGAATAATCTTAATTAAAATGAGCGTAACAAGAGGACCAATATCAAAATTCATGGAAGGGCATTACCTCCATTTCAATGCAGCAGCAATGATGGATGCGGCTAAAGGCTATGAAACGCATTTAGATGAAGGTGGAAAAATGATGATTACCCTGGCTGGTGCAATGAGTACTGCCGAATTGGGAATTTCATTAGCAGAGATGATCCGTCAGGATAAAGTTTCTATAATTTCATGTACAGGTGCGAATCTGGAAGAGGATATTATGAACCTTGTTGCCCATTCACATTATAAACGTGTACCTAACTACCGTGATTTAACTCCTCAGGACGAGTGGGATTTATTGGAAAACCATTATAACCGTGTAACTGATACTTGTATTCCTGAAGAAGAAGCTTTCAGACGTTTACAAAAACATATTCAGGAGATCTGGACGAATGCAGAAAAAGCAGGTGAGCGTTATTTTCCGCATGAGTATATGTACAAAATGTTATTGAGCGGTGTACTTGAGCAATATTATGAAATTGATCCTAAAAATTCATGGATGCTTGCGGCTGCAGAAAAAAATCTGCCGATTGTAGTTCCGGGATGGGAAGATTCAACGATGGGAAATATCTTCGCTTCTTATGTAATGAAAAATGAGTTACAGGCTTCTACAGTGAAAAGTGGAATTGAGTACATGGGTTACCTTGCGGACTGGTATATTAAAAACAGTGGCGGAAAAGGGATCGGATTCTTCCAGATTGGTGGTGGTATTGCTGGAGATTTCCCGATTTGTGTAGTGCCTATGTTATATCAGGATATGGAAATGGAGAATATTCCTTTCTGGACTTACTTCTGCCAGATCTCTGATTCTACAACTTCTTATGGATCGTATTCTGGTGCTGTACCAAACGAAAAGATCACCTGGGGCAAGCTGGACATCAATACGCCTAAGTTTATCGTGGAATCTGATGCAACTATCGTTGCTCCATTGATTTTTGCCTGGATATTAAAAATGTAAATTATAATTCCAAATCCTTATCTGGATTTTTGTCGTATAGAAAATCAGCAAATAGAAAAATTTGCTGATTTTCTTCGTTTAAAGCCATAAAATGGAAAAGTTTAGAATGATTATAAATTGTATTTACTGTCATTTCTTTGTCATTGGTAACTTAATAAATTTTACTTTTGTGGACGTTTTGGTGAAGAACAAGAGTTTAAACATCAATACGTTCATTACAGTTTTTTAAAATAAAGCATAAAATACTCATTATGAGGAATATCTCATTGATCATTAGAAGAGTTTGGAAGTCGGCATTTATGTTTACGGCTCTATCTGTTTTAATCGTTTCTGGTACGCAAGCACAAGACGCAGTAGAAGGTAGAAAAATCTTCAAGGAAAAATGTACTTCATGTCATGCGCTGGACCGCGATTTGATCGGCCCGGCATTACAAACGATTGTACCTACAAAGAGCGAAGCGTTTTTGTTAAAATGGATCAACAATGCTCCGGCATTTATCGCGTCGGGAGACAAAGAGGCTGTAGAGGCTTCAAAGTTCAATCCGAATGCCGATATGACAGCGTTTCCATCATTAACGCCTGAGCAGATTAAAAGCATCCTTGCTTACGTAAAAGTAGGTGAGCCTAAGAAAGTAGAAGCTGCTGGTGCAGCTACTGGTTCTGATGAAGTTTCAAACTTCTCTATCGTAGGAGTAATTGCTGTAATCCTGATCTCTATTATTGTATTAGTGATCCTGGCAAGAGCAATTAAAATGCTTGAGCGCCTGATCCTGAAAAAACAAGGTGTAGAAATCGAAGAAGACGAAGAGAAAGCGTCGATGTTAGCTGGCATTGGTCAGTTATTCAAAAACAAGAAGTTTGTTTTCTTCGTGATCCTGTGCTTAGTGATAAGCTTAGGTTCATTTGGATGGATGGGCATGTGGAACACTGGTGTTTCTACAGGTTACCAGCCAACACAGCCGATTAAGTTCTCTCACGAATTACACGCTGGTGTAAACCAGATTGATTGTCAGTACTGTCATGCTGGTGCATTCGAATCTAAAAACGCAACCATACCTTCGCTTAACGTTTGTATGAACTGTCACAAACAGGTTCAGGCCAGAGACAGCCATGATGGAAACATCTCTCCTGAGATTCAGAAAATCTACAATGCATTAGGTTATGATGCAGATAAAATGACTTATGACAAGTCTAAAGAAAAACCAATTGAGTGGGTACGTGTTCACAACCTTCCTGATTTCGCTTACTTCAATCACTCACAACACGTTGTTGTAGCTGAAGAAGCTATCCGTAAAGAAAAAGGGTTGAAACCAAACGAACCAGTTTGTTTTGCTTGTCACGGACCAGTGAATACAATGGAAGAGATCTATCAGTATTCTCCTCTAACCATGAAATGGTGTATCAACTGTCATAAAGACACCAAGTTAGAAGTTAAAGACAACGCATTCTACACCAAAATTATTGAGGCTCATGAGAAAATCAAAAAAGGTGAGAAAATTACACCTGCAGCATTAGGTGGAATTGAGTGTGGTAAATGTCACTATTAATAGAGTTTAGTAAAAAGAACGTTCGATAAACAGTAATATAGCTTAAATGGAAAGCAATAAAAAATACTGGAAAGGCTTAGAGGAATTTAACAAGACCTCCGATTTTGTTGAAAACAACAAAAACGAATTTGCGGAGCCGCTTCCAATAGAAGATGTTTTAAATGAAGCAGGATTAAGTACAGTAACTCCTCGCCGTGACTTTTTAAAAGCCTTAGGCTTTGGTCTTGGTGCGGTAACACTTGCCGCTTGTCAGCCTGCTCCGATTCACAAATCAATACCTTACCTGATTAAACCTGAAGAAGTAATTCCGGGTATCCCGAATTACTATGTGTCAAGTTATAATGGTCAGAGTATCCTGGTGAAGACCAGAGAGGGCAGACCAATCAAGATTGAGCCAAACCCAAATGCGGGTGAGTTCAATTGTGGTACCGATGCACAGGCTCAGGCTTCTGTATTAGATTTGTACGATGTTTCGAAACTTAAAGCACCTGTATTAAAGAATGATGAGACTACCTGGGCGAAGGTTGATGCATTTGTAGCTGCAGAGCTGGCAAAAGCAAAAGCTTCGGGCAAGAAAATCCGCATCGTTTCTTCATCTGTAAACAGTCCTTCTACTAAAGCAGTAGTTGCAGACTTTATAACTGCTTATCCTGCAACTAAACATGTACAGTACGATGCAGTATCTTATACTGGTATCATCAAAGCAAATGAGAATAGCTTTGGTAAAGCTGTAATCCCAAAATATAACTTTGACAAAGCTGACTTAATTGTGAGTTTTGCTGCTGACTTTTTAGGAACATGGATTAGCGGAGAAGAATTTACTTCTCAGTATGTAGCTAACAGAAACCATAAATCATTGGCAAAAGGTAAAATGTCACGTCACTTCCAGTTCGAAGCTGGTATGAGTTTGACAGGTACCAATGCTGATACACGTATCCCGGTTAAATTATCAGAGCAGGGTCCTGCACTGATTACCTTATATAATGCAATCACTGGTGGCAATTTAGCTGGTGGTTCTTTACCTAAGAACGGTACTGCTGAAAAAGCGATTAAACTGATTGCTAAAGAATTGGTTCAGCAAAAAGGAAAAGCTTTAGTCGTATGTGGTTCTAACGATGTTTCTACTCAGATCCTGGTTAACGCGATCAACTCTGCTATTGGCAGTTATGGTACAACTATCGATTTGGATAATCCAAACAAACGTTATGCTGGTAATGACGCTGAATTTGCGGAATTCTTAAATGAGATGAACAGAGGCGAAGTTGCTGCTGTATTCTTCCTGGATAACAATCCTGCTTACGATGTGGTTAATACGAAGTCATTCACTGATGGATTAAGTAAAGTCCCATTGAAAGTTTCTTTCTCAGACCGTAAGGATGAGACTTCTACTTTATGTGATGTGATTGCAACCAATCAGAATTACTTAGAAGCATGGGGTGATGCTAATAGCTATGAAGGATATTATTCTATCGTTCAGCCAACAATCAACCCGGTATTCAATTCGCGTCAGGCTGAAGAAAGTTTACTGATCTGGTCTAACGCTCCTGTTAAAGAATACTACCAGTATGTGCGTAACAACTGGGAGAAAAATATACTTCCAACTTTCGGTAAATCATGGAATGATGTATTAGAGACTGGAGTTTTTGCTTCAGCACCTAAGGCAGCAGGTTCTTATACCTTCAACCTTTCATTAGCAGCTGTTGCACCTTCAGTAGTGAAAAGCAGTGCTGCTTTAGCTAAGGATATTGAGCTTCAGGTTTATGAAAGTGTAGCAATGCGCGATGGTAAACATGCCAACAACGCATTTTTACAGGAATTACCTGATCCGGTTTCTAAAGTAACCTGGGATAACTACATTGCTCTTGCGCCTAAGTTCGCTGAGTCATTGGGAATCAAAGAATTCGATGTTGTTGACGTTAAAGGAAGCAACGGATATAAAATTACTTTACCAGTTCTGGTTCAGCCAGGACAAGCACAGGGTACTGCTTCTATAGCTTTAGGTTATGGACGTACTAAAGTGGGTAAAGCTGGTGATAACGTAGGTCAGAATGCTTATCCATTCGTAACTTTCAGTAATGGAACGTTACAGTATGCAAATACGATCACAATCACTAAAACTGGTGCGACCAACGAGCTTGCACAAACGCAGACTCACCACTCTTTTGAAGGAAGAAACATTATCCGCGAAGCAACTTTCAAGGAATATGTGAAAAACCCATCTGCAGGAACTGGTAAGCATGACAGCGAACATAAAACTTATGATTTATGGGATAAATACGAAAAACCAGGTAATAACTGGGTAATGGCAATCGACTTGAATGCTTGTACTGGTTGTGGTTCTTGTATTGTTGCTTGTAACGTAGAAAATAACATCCCTGTTGTTGGACGCGATGAAGTTCGCAGACGCAGAGAGATGCACTGGATCCGTATTGACCGTTACTATAGCTTTGAAGAAGGCGATAAGAGCGTATCTGAGGAGAAAGAAATTGCACACATGGAAAATCTTGACCGTGTATCAGTTGTTCATCAGCCGATGCTATGTCAGCACTGTGATCACGCTCCTTGTGAAACTGTTTGTCCTGTATTGGCAACGACCCACTCTTCGGATGGTCTGAACCACATGGCTTATAACCGTTGTGTAGGTACACGTTACTGTGCAAATAACTGCCCGTACAAAGTACGTCGTTTCAACTGGTTTAACTACTGGAATGATTCACGTTTTGATAACTACCTGAACAATGAGTTCACTCAACTGGTTCTTAACCCAGACGTGACTACCCGTTCAAGAGGGGTTATGGAGAAATGCTCAATGTGTATCCAACGTATCCAGGCTGGTAAATTGTCAGCTAAGATTGCGAAACGTCCGTTGAAAGATGGAGATATCAAGATGGCATGTCAGGAAGCTTGTTCAGCCAATGCAATTATATTTGGTGATGGAAATGATCCGGAATCAGAAGTATCGAAAGCATTACGCAGTGAGCGTATTTACTATGTATTGGAAGAGGTAAATACTCAGCCAGGAATAGGTTATATGACAAAAATTAGAAACACAGATTCATTACCAACAGTACAAGCGTAAGCTGATATTAAAGAAAACACATTATGTCAGGACATAACGAATCAATATTAAGAGAACCACTAATCACCGGCAATGATATCACGTATGCAAAAATTACGGATGATATCTTAATGCCAGTTGAGAATAAGCCCAACAGGGCGTGGTGGATAGGTTTTATAGTTTCCCTTATGGGAGCAACCTTATGGTTAGTTGCAGTAAGTTATACTTTCTGGAATGGTATCGGATCATGGGGTCTGAACAAAACTGTAGGATGGGCATGGGATATCACCGGTTTCGTATGGTGGGTAGGTATTGGTCACGCAGGAACACTGATTTCAGCGGTATTATTACTCTTCCGTCAAAACTGGCGTAACTCCATTAACAGGTCAGCAGAGGCGATGACGATTTTCGCCGTTATCTGTGCCGCAACGTATGTTGTATCCCACATGGGAAGACCATGGTTAGCTTACTGGGTATTACCATTACCGAATCAGTTCGGGTCACTTTGGGTAAACTTTAACTCACCGCTGGTGTGGGATATGTTTGCGATCTCCACTTACTTCTCTGTATCCTTATTATTCTGGTATACAGGTTTATTACCAGATATCGCTACTATCCGTGACCGTGCAACAGGTATGCGCCGCAGAATTTATTCTATCTTCTCTTTCGGATGGAGCGGTAACGTTAAAACATGGCAGCGTTTTGAGACTGTGTCTCTGATCCTTGCTGGTATCTCTACACCGCTGGTACTTTCGGTACACACGATTGTATCTATGGACTTTGCAACCTCGGTTATTCCGGGATGGCACACGACAATTTTCCCTCCATACTTTGTGGCTGGTGCGATCTTCTCTGGTTTCGCCATGGTGTTAACCTTATTACTGGTTGCCCGTAAAGTATTGGGTCTTGAAAACTACATCACCATGTTCCACATTGAATCGATGAACAAAATCATCATTCTTACAGGATCGATTGTAGGTGTGGCTTACATCACTGAGTTTTTTATCGCCTGGTATTCAGGTTCAGAATATGAAGCATATGCATTCATCAACCGTTCAACTGGTCCATACTGGTGGGCATACTGGATGATGATGACTTGTAACGTAATTTCTCCGCAGTTACTGTGGTTCAAGAAAATCCGTTTGAGCATCCCTGCAACATGGATCTTATCTATCGTGGTAAACATCGGTATGTGGTTTGAACGTTTCGTAATTATCGTTACTTCATTACACCGTGATTACCTTCCATCAAGTTGGGCGATGTTCTATCCTACATGGGTAGATGTAAGTGTCTTTGTAGGTTCAATCGGGGTATTCTTTACTTTATTCCTGTTGTTCTTAAGAGTTCTGCCTTCAATTGCAATTGCTGAGGTGAAACTATTACTTAAAACCTCAAGTGAGCAAGCTAAACTTGCGCAGATTAAAGAAGGTCATCTGGACAAAACTCACGTTAAAGAATACGTTGAGTCTTTAGAGAAATTTGATAGTGTTAAACAAGAAGAATACGCAAAAATATAACAATGAGTAATATCAAATATATTTTAGGCAGTTTTGGCGATCCTGACGAAATGATGCATGGCATCGAAAAGTTACAGGAAAACAACATTAAGATCCATGATGTTTATACGCCTATGCCTATCCACGGCATCGAAGCCAAACTAGGAATTAAAAGATCAAGATTGGATATCCTTGCATTTTTCTGCGGGATAACAGGAACAGTATCAGCATTTGCACTGATCTATCTTACCTCGGTAGTAGACTGGAGACATAATATTGGTGGTAAACCAGCTTTTGCATTACCGGATTTTATTCCGATTATGTTTGAGGTAACTATTTTATTCTGTGCATTTGGATTAGTAGGATCTTATTATGCATCTACTCACCTTTTCCCGGGAAGAGCGCCAAGAGTAATGGACTTAAGAGCCACAGATGATAGATTTATTATAGCTGTTGATGCTCAGGAAAACGGAGATCACAGTAAAATTGACGGACTATTAAAAGAAGCTGGTGCTATAGAAGTTAAGCACAATGAAAGGAAGTATATTAGCTATGAATAAGAATAAAATAGTTGCAGCCTCATTTGTTGTTCTTGCCCTGGCTGTTACAACACTTTCGTCTTGCAGGAATAAGAATAACCCAGGTTTGGAATATGCGAGGAATATGTATGATCATATTGCTTATGATCCTGACCAGCCGAACAAGAATTTTGCAAACGGACAAACTGCACAAACGCCTCCTGCGAATACAAGCCCGGTAGGATTTGTAAAGTATGAGTATGCAAATACTAAAGAAGGTTATGAAGCCGCAGGTTTAAATCTGCACAACCCTCTAGCTAAGACACCACAGAACTTATTGTCAGGTAAACATTACTTTACTGTATTCTGCGGACCTTGTCACGGTGAAAAAGGAGATGGTAAAGGACACCTTGTTCAAATTGAGAAATTTACGGGTGTACCAGCTTATCATGGTGATGCAGCGTCATCACGTGGTGGCTTGATGAAAGATTTATCGGAAGGTAAAATCTATCACACTATCATGTACGGATTAAATAACATGGGGTCACATGCCTCTCAGCTTACTCCAGATCAAAGATGGAAAGTTGTGATGTATGTTCAACAATTACAAAAAATACAATAGAAAAGCAGATATAAATGGGAACTCACAATTATAATTTCAATGAGCAGTTTGAGTTTACAGGAAAAGCTAAAACTTTAAGCATAGCGGCGATCGTTATTGGTATCGCAAGTATAGCTTATGGTTTTTCTGATCATGGACTTCATGAGCGGACTTTTGCCAACCTGTTACTTATGGCCTATTACTTCGCCTGTGTATGTATGTCGGGTGCATTCTTTTTAGCTGTTCAGTTTGTAGCGCAGGCGGGATGGTCTGCATCAATCTTACGTGTGCCTCAGGCTATGGCAAGAACATTGCCTGTCGCAGTAGTAATCCTGATCGTAGTTATTGGTCTGGGACTATATACACATAATCTTTATCACCACTGGAATGCACCGGGCTTAACTGACCCGACTTCTGAACACTATGATAAATTAATCGATGGAAAGTCTGCTTTCTTAAATGTACCTTTCTTTTTAGGACGTCAGGTTGTATTTTTAAGTATCTATTCTTTCTTCGCTATCTTACTTTCTAAATTATCAACTAACGAAGATTTAGAAGGCGGTTTGAATTCATACACTAAAAGTTTTAAATACTCTTGTATATTTTTAGTTATCTACGGCTTTACTACGCCAATCTTTGCATTTGATACGGTGATGTCATTAGAGGCACACTGGTTCTCAACTATGTTTGGTTGGTATAACTTCGCAGCAATGTGGGTGAGCAGTTTAGCTACTATAGCTGTAATTATCATCCTGTTAAGAAAAGCAGGTTATATGCAATGGGTTAACAATAGTCACCTTCATAACTTAGGTCAATTCATCTTCGGGTTCTCAATTTTCTGGACTTATGTATGGTTTGCGCAATTTATGTTGATCTATTATGCCAACATGCCGGAAGAAACTGTGTATTTTTACAAACGATTTGAGTTTTACAAGTTCTGGTTCTTTTTGAATCTAGTGATGAATTTCCTTGCTCCGGTTCTGTTGTTGATGGACCGTGACAATAAAAGACAGGAAAATATCATGCTTGGTGTTTGTATAATTGTATTATGCGGTCACTGGGTGGATTATTACCAAATGATTATGCCTGGAACTGTAGAATCACATAATGGTTTTGGTATTATTGAAATAGGTACAGCAATCGGTTTTGTAGGCTTGTTTACCTTTACAGTATTATCTTCATTAAGTAAGAAACCTTTAATTGCAAAGAATCACCCTTTCTTACAGGAAAGTCTGAATCACCATTTGTAGTAACTGGTTAGAGAGTATATACATTAATTTATAGTAGAAGTACATCGTACTACTTTTAAGAAAATGAGTTTAAGAAAATATATAAGCAATAAGACAATAGCGGCCCTGGCAGTAATTCTTACTGTGTTTGCAAATACGAGCGCATTTGCACAAGAAGCTGCCGCCGGTGCTGCCGCTACGGCTGCGAAAAAACCTATTGATATGTTCCCGATCTATAAGTCGGCAGCATTTTATACCCTGTTATTTTTACTGCTTTGCTTATTCATAGCAATAGTTGGTAAAGCTATGCGGGTATATGAATTGACACGTGAAGCTCAGGATAAACCTGCTGGCATCAACTGGAATACAGTAAATGGTGTTCTTTTCGTGATTTTCTTAATCGTCGGATTGTATGGTGTTTACTTTGAATATACAGTTCACGGGAACATGATTCTTCCTGACGCTGCTTCAGAACACGGTAAGAAGATTGACCAGATGTTTAACATCACGCTGATCCTGACTACTATTGTATTCATCGGAACACACCTTGTATTATTCCTGTTCTCTTATTTCTACAAGAATACTGGTAAAAGAAAAGCTTATTACTACCCACACAATAATGCATTGGAGCGTATCTGGACAATTGTTCCGGCATTGGTTCTTACTGTATTGGTATTAATGGGATTCCTTACCTGGAGATCAATTTTCTACAAAATCGAAGATCCTAATAACAAGCCATTGAGCATTGAGATTACTTCTCAGCAGTTCGCATGGACTATCCGTTATCCCGGAGCTGATAAGATTGTAGGTAAGAAAAACTATAAACTGATTACCGGAACGAACAGTTTGGGTATGGACTTTAATGATAAGGACAATCTTGATGATCAGATGGCAGAGGAAATGGTTATTCCTGTCAACAAACCAGTAAGATTGATCCTGACCAGTAAAGATGTATTGCACAGTTTTTACATGCCACATTTCAGGATTCAGTTAAACACTGTTCCGGGTATGACTTCTTACTTCGAATTCACCCCAACTATTACTACTGCTGATATGCAGACTAAAGTAAATGATCCAGCATTTAAATTCTTGTTCTATTGCTCGAAAATCTGTGGATCTGGTCACTATAACATGCAAAAGGTTGTTAGAGTTGTTTCTCAGGCTGAATATGATGCCTGGATAGTTAAACAACCTAAGTTTATCAATAACGATTTGAGAAAGCAATTTAACTTGCCAATCGTACCAGAACCAGCAGCTGCACCAGCGGCAGCAGCACCAGCTGATAGTACAGCTAAAGCTGCGACAAGTGCTCCTGCTGTAGCAATGAATAAACCGGCTTTAAAAAAATAATTATACTGGAATAGCGCATTATGTCAACTATAACATTACACGATACACATAACAACGATCACCATGACGGTCACGATCATGGGCATCACGAACAATCTTTCATAAGCAAATACATTTTTAGCCAGGATCACAAAATGATCGCTAAACAGTTTTTAATAACTGGTATTGTTATGGCTGTTATTGCAATGGGATTGTCTATCTTATTTCGTCTGCAACTGGCATGGCCGGATAAAAGTTTTCCTATCCTTGAAACATTTTTAGGAAGATGGGCAGAAGGAGGAAGGATCAAACCTGATTTCTACCTTGCTCTGGTAACGATACATGGTACCATCATGGTATTCTTTGTACTGACCGCAGGATTGAGCGGTACTTTTAGTAATTTACTGATTCCACTTCAGCTCGGTGTACGGGATATGGCATCACCATTTATGAATATGCTTTCATACTGGTTATTCTTTATCGCTTGTATTGTGATGATGAGTTCATTCTTTATTGAGACCGGACCAGCAAGTGCGGGCTGGACAGTGTACCCTCCATTATCTGCGCTTCCAAAAGCTATTTCAGGTTCTGGTTTAGGGATGACACTATGGTTAATCAGTATGGTTCTTTTTGTAGCTTCTCAGTTAATGGGTGGTATCAACTATGTAAGTACTGTATTAAACATGCGTACTAAAGGTATGGATCTTTGGAAAATGCCTTTAACTATCTGGGCTTTCTTATTAACAGCTATTTTAGGTATCTTATCATTCCCTGTTTTAGTTGCGGGTGTGGTGTTATTGATCTTTGACCGTAGTTTCGGTACAAGTTTCTATTTATCTGATATCGTTATGGGTACTCAGGTATTACCTAACGAAGGTGGTTCTCCAATTCTATGGCAGCATTTATTCTGGTTCCTTGGTCACCCTGAGGTATATATTGTAATTATGCCAGCATTAGGTATCTCTTCAGAGGTTATCTCGGTAAATTCAAGAAAACCAATCTTTGGTTACCATGCGATGGTTTATTCATTAATCGGTATTACTATTCTTTCCTTCATCGTATGGGGCCACCATATGTTTGTAACAGGGATGAATCCATTATTGGGTGGTGTATTTATGATCACGACCCTGATTATCGCTGTTCCTTCAGCAGTAAAAACTTTCAACTACCTGGCTACATTGTGGCGCGGTAATATCAGGTTCACACCTGCAATGTTATGTGCTATTGGTATGGTTTCATTCTTTATCTCAGGTGGTTTAACTGGTATCTTCTTAGGTAATGCCTCTCTGGATATCAACCTTCACGATACTTACTTCGTAGTAGCTCACTTTCACCTTGTAATGGGTTCTGCTGCGATCTTTGGTATGCTTGCCGGTGTTTACCACTGGTATCCAAAAATGTTCGGAAGAATGTTAAACGAGAAATTAGGATACCTTCACTTCTGGATTACATTTATCTGTGCTTACTTAGTATTCTTCCCATTACACTTCTTAGGTTTAGATGGTGTACCACGTCGTTACTATGCTTTCACTGAATTTGAATTCATGCAGAAATGGGTTACTGTAAACATCTTTGTTACCTGGGCAGCTATCGTTGCCGCATTAGCACAGATTGCATTCCTGTTCAACTTCTTCTACTCAATTTTCAAAGGTAAAAAAGCAACACAGAATCCTTGGGAATCTAATACTTTAGAATGGACTACGCCAGTTGAGCATATCCACGGTAACTGGCCAGGAGAAATCCCTACAGTATACCGCTGGCCATATGATTACAGTAAGCCAGGTTCTGAAGCAGATTTCATTCCTCAGACTGTTCCTTATTCTCAAACTATGAGCTCTAACATGCCGCATGACTTTGAAGGAAATGCAGAATCTGAGCGCATCCAGAGAGAGTGGGAAGAAAAACAAGCAAAAGAAAAAGCAATACTGGATTAATCTCCTTTATTAAAATTATACAATGAGGTTATCTGCTTGAGTATCTACTTAGAACGATAACCTCATTTTTTTTAAAATCAAACTAATGGTTCCTAAATCTGAAAAGAGATTTATCCGGTTAAACCTGATTACTTTAATAGTGACATTAGTACTCATCTTAGCTGGTGCAGTAGTAAGAAGTACAGGTTCAGGTATGGGTTGTCCGGACTGGCCAAAATGTTTTGACCAATACGTTCCGCCAACATCGGTAGATCAGCTTCCGAAAGACTATAAAGATAAATACGTAGCAGGCAGGGTTAAAAAGAATGAGCGTTTTGCGCTTATGCTTGATAAAATGGGTAAAAAAGATGTGGCAGATAGTATCCGTCACGATCAAAGTATAACAGTTCCGGAATCATTTAATGCAGCAAAAACCTGGACTGAATATATTAACCGCCTTACCGGAGCAGCTACAGGATTTTTATTAATTGCAGTTACCGTTCTTTCATTTACGTATAAGAGTAAAGCTAAAAGGATTATAGTTTTAAGTATACTGAACCTTTTTATGGTAGTTTTTCAGGCCTGGCTGGGATCAATTGTTGTTTCCACTAATTTACTGGCCTGGGTAGTGACCGTTCATATGCTGCTGGCCCTGGTCATGCTGGCAATATTGGTCTACACGCATTACTATGCGCAATCACTGCATAAGGAACCAACTGTCGTTATTTCTAAAGTATTCTGGTTAAAAGTACTGATCCTGGTTTCTTTGGTTCTGAGTGTTTTGCAAATCGTTTTGGGAACAGAAGTAAGAGAAGCTATTGATGAGATTTCAAAAAACCTTTTATACCAGGAAAGACATACCTGGATTGGAAAAATAGGGGATATCTTCTCTTATCACCGTGATCTGGCAATTTTTGTAGTGGTACTGAATGCATTCATTTACCAGTTCGTAATGAATAAATTTGGCGGTAAAGCGACGGAATTGAAATTAGGTAATTCAATAGTACTGGTACTGATGGTACAAATTGCGAGTGGATTATTATTAGCTAGCTTTGCACTGCCGCCTGCAGCTCAGGTTATACATTTAGTGTTCTCAACAGTTCTGTTTACACTCCAGTTTTATCTTTATCTGCTGGTATACAGAACAAGTACTTATAATCAATAATATTAAAACACATAGAATTGAAATTATTTTTCTCAGATTTATCTAAACTCATCAAATTCAGACTTACTTTTCTGGTTGTGTTTTCTGCGTCAATTACTTTTTTAATTGGTTCAAGGATGCAGGTTGCCAGGGGTGAGGTTCCGTCTATTGACTGGGGAAACTGGCTGATTCTGGTAGCGGGTGGATTTTTAGTCACTGCAGCAGCCAATTGCTTCAATGAGATTATAGAAAAGGATCTGGATAAACTGATGACCCGTACCATGGATCGTCCAATGCCGGCAGGAAGAATGACAACTGGCCAGGGTTTAGTACTGGGTTTGATCATGGGAATGCTTGGTACCTGGTTATTAGGGAAGCTGAATCTGGAAACAGGTCTTTTATCAGTGTTTTCTATTTTACTTTACGCATTTGTTTATACCCCTTTAAAACGTAAATCTCCGATTGCCGTTTTTGTAGGTGCAATACCAGGTGCTTTACCACCGCTGATTGGTTATTTAGCTGCTCTGGGCCATACCACTAATTTTACGCATGTAGATTATGAAGTAGCAGGGATTCTTTTTCTTGTACAGTTCGTATGGCAGTTTCCACATTTCTGGGCAATTGCATGGGTGCTGGATGATGACTACAAAAAAGCAGGTTTCAGGTTGTTGCCAACTAAAAAAAGAGACAAGACAAGCGCATTTCTTGTTTTCTTAAGCACATTAATATTAATACCTGTGAGTTTGTTGCCTACCTTCTTTGGATTTGGCGGGTATTACATTGCAGGAGTTTCGATGATAGCCGGGGTGGTTTTTGCACTGCTGGCCTTTAAACTACTGGTAAAACTGGATATAGACAGCGCACGTAAAGTGATGTTCTGTTCGTTCTTTTATATACCACTGGTACAATTGATTTTATTGTTTGATTTTATAGGTAAATAGTTTTTTATATATGGTACACACATTAAAACCGGAAGACGTAGCACAAGATAGATTAGCTACCTCTTTTAAAGCTAAGAAATTTGTTCTTTGGCTATTTGTGGTCTCTTCGACTATTATGTTTGGAGGATTTACAAGTTATTATATTGTTTTTGCGGCATCTAAAGGTAAAGGACATGGATTAGTTCTTCCCGATGTCTTTATGTACAGCACAGCAGTTTTGGTATTAAGCAGCATCTGTTTATTCTTCGCAGCAAAAGCAGTCCGTCAGCAAAATATACAGACGCAAAAAATATTTCTATGGTCAACCCTGGCATTGGGGATTGCTTTTGGCTATCTTCAAGTAGACGCATGGTCGGCATTATACCAAAGCGGTGCAACACTGGTTAACAATAACGCAGCAATTTCTACGATTTATATTGTTTCCGGCATGCACTTACTGCATATTTTTGCGGGACTTTGTTTCATCCTGAATAGCCTTTGGGGTGCATATGGCAAAATTCCTAAAGAAAATGCGGTATATCGCATAGAAATAGCCTCTATATTTTGGCATTTTATAGATATATTATGGATATATCTCTATGTTTTTTTACTTTTGAACAGTTAGACTTTTTAACAAACTATTACAATTTTTAAAATGAATTCATTATCACAATTAGATCAGGTAAAAACTACTCCATGGAGTGGCGGCCGTTCACCGTGGTCGGTAGAATACGGAAAAATAATGATGTGGTTTTTCTTGCTATCAGATGCATTTACATTCTCTTCATTATTGGTATACTACGGAGCGCAACGTTTCACGAAATTTACATGGCCTGATCCGGATTTGGTATTCCAGTCTATTCCAGGTTTAGTAGAATCCGGAGCACCATTAGTGTTCGTAGGTATTATGACTTTTATCCTGATCATGAGTTCGGTAACTATGGTATTAGCTGTTGAAGCTGGTCACAGACGTGCTAAGAAAGAAGTGATCTGGTGGATGGTTGCTACTATTATCGGTGGTTTCATGTTCCTGGGTTGCCAGGCATTAGAGTGGACTCACCTTCACCATGAAGGTTTCTGGTGGGCATCTATTCCAAAACCAGAGAAGTTACAGGAATTCTTTGTTGGGCCTGTGTCTAACGTCGCAGCGCAACAGTTTGCTAACTTGTTCTTTACGATTACAGGATTCCACGGATTTCACGTATTCACGGGTGTTTTATTAAATATCATCATCCTGATTATGACTATCAACGGAACTTTCGAGAAACGTGGTCATTACCTGATGGTTGAAAAAGTAGGTTTATACTGGCACTTTGTTGACCTGGTTTGGGTATTCGTATTTACCTTCTTCTATTTAGTTTAATTCCTCAAAAAATATATTATGTCTGAACATAACTTACAAAATACAGAAGAGCATGCACATGATGAGCATGCTGGCCTAAGCAAATCAAAAATCTGGCAAGTATTCTTTATCTTATTAGGGATTACTGTAGTAGAATTTATCATTGCATTGGTAATTTTACCAAAAGGATTGGTTTCTCACACTGCTGGTAATATTGCTTACATCTTATTAACCCTTTTAAAAGCATATTATATTGTTGCCTACTTTATGCACCTTAAGTTTGAGAAAACAGGGCTGCAGCTTTCACTTGGGCTCGCATTTATATTTATTGCGTACTTTATAACCTTGATGCTCATTGAAGGTGGTTATTTGCATATACATATGACTATTTAATTCATGAAGTTTTCTTCAATAAAAAAAATAATAATCCTGGTATCGATTTTAGCGGTACCGGGATTTTTATATTATGAACTGGTTGAACAAGGAAAGAACAGGTATAAACCATTACCCTTTTTCGGCCCCAAAAAAGTAGCTGCTACTTTCCATTCCAAAAGAGGAAAACAGATTCCAGATACTATTTATCATCAGTTACCTGATTTCCGGTTTATCAATCAGCGGGCAGACACTGTGAGCTGGAAGAATTACGAAGGAAAAATAATTGTGCTGAACCTGATTTACACATCCGGGAATAATTATGCCGTAGAATTTGCTAACAAAGCAATGAACGTGTATATGAATACCTATATCAAGAATCCGTTAATTCATTTTATGGGCTTAAGTATAGATCCGGTAACAGATGTTCCTGCTAAACTGCTTCCTTATGCTGAGAAACTAAAAGCAAAGGCAGGTAAATGGGATATACTGACCGGAGATAGTACTGCAGTTTATAACTGGATTAATAAAGGGCTTTATATTGATGCCCAGCAACATTTTGAAAAGGGAGAACGCAAATTCACCTATAGCAATCTATTTGTTCTTCTGGATCCTCAGCACCGTATCAGAGGTTATTATGATGCGACTAATCAAGAAGCGCTCTCCAAGCTGAATGATGAAATAAAAGTTCTCGTTGCCGAAGAACTTAGAAATGTAAGAGACGGAAGGTAGATTTGCCCTGCGGGACGCCTGATGCTTAATAAAGATACACACCATGAATATTAACGATAAATTCTTTTTACGTCTGATCTGGATTGTTAGTGCAGTAGTCCTTGCTGTAGTGATTGCTTTGAAGATTGTACCTCCACCAACAACAAAACCATCTTTCATCTATTTATTACCACATTTAATTGGTGGTATTAATGCTACCTGTGCAGTATTACTGATCCTGTCTTTAATTTTTATCAAGAATAAAAATATACAAGCCCATAAAATAACGAACGTGATTACGTTTATCCTGTCAGCTATTTTCCTTGTATTTTATATCCTGTTTCACCTTTATGAAAAGGATACCAAATACGGTGATATTGATCATAACGGAATCCTTTCTGTCGCTGAACTTGCAGCAGTAAGCGGAACAAGAATGATTTATTTCTTTATTCTGATTACCCATATTATGCTGGCCGTCATTGTGTTGCCATTGATCCTGATTAGTTTCCTGAGAGGATTTAGTATGCAGATTGAAAGACACCGTAAAATCGTTAGATGGGCTTATCCGGTTTGGCTATATGTAGCTGTTACCGGAGTAATTGTTTACCTGATGATTTCACCATATTATAATTTTTAAACAACATCTGGCATTTTTACATTAGGCTTATGTAATGTCAGGCTTAATTGTTCGTTTAATCTTTATATTTGTTAGCGTTACCAATTCACATAGTGAACCTTGCTTTTGATAAGGTTTATAAACAATAAAATCCAATGAAAAGAGCTATTATCTTCTTTATTCTTTTGGTTGCTGTAACAGCAGGAGCTGGTCTGCAGAAAGCTGCAGCACAATGTGCCATGTGTACAATCAGTGCAGAACAGGGAACTCAAAATGGGAATACACAAGCTGTCGGACTAAACACCGGTGTTTTGTATCTGATGGCAATTCCTTACCTGATGATCGCTGCTATTGGCTTCCTGTGGTATAAAAGATACCGTCGTTCACAAGCTTCCCTGCGTTCCTGATCTCCTTCAGCTTAGATGGAGAAAACAACAAAACTATATGCATTGGTACAAGGTAAATGTCCGCATTGCCGCAGAGGAAATATCTTTACTGGTACATTATATGGTTTCGATTTACAACGCACAAATGAGATCTGCAGTCATTGCGGACAGCGGTATGAGATAGAGCCAGGCTACTTTTATGCCGCTATGTATGTCAGCTATGCAATGAATGTGATGGAAATGATTGCCGTGGGTATTGCGACCTATATTTTTTCTGGAGGTAATCTGGAATTTGATTCCTTATGGATGTATGTAGGTGTGATTTTTAGTGGATGCTTAGTTCTTGCACCATTTAACTATCGTTATTCACGCGTGATTTTATTACATTGGCTCTCCCCTAAAATTAGTTATAACGCCTATTACGACAGACCATGATTAAGCCAGAAACACTAGCTTTTTTAAGCGCAGTAGCAGCAAATAATAACAGGGAATGGTTTGCCCTGAACAAGGAAGTTTATGAAACAGCAAAGGCTGATGTAATTAGCCTGGTTGAAGAACTTATTCCTATTCTTGCAAACGTTGACCCACAATTCCCACTCGAAACACAAGCTAAGAAATGCGTGATGCGCATTTACAGAGATGTGCGGTTCAGTAAAAACAAAGACCCTTACAAGAATAACTTTGGAATCTCCTTTTCTGTGAAAAACTCAGAAGGGAACGGACCGGAATTTTACTTACACCTGCAACCAGGGAATTCGTTTTTTGCCGGTGGCTATTGGATGCCGGAGGCATCCCTGCTAAAAAAAATAAGAGAAGAAATAGACTATAATACTTCAGATTTCCTTGAAATTATAGCAGCAAAAGGTTTTAAAGACCAGTTTGAATTGAGTAAAAATGATACACTGAAGAAAGCTCCTAAAGGATATGATCCGGAACATCCTCATATTGATTTGTTAAAACTCAAAAGCTATATTGCTGTACTTCCGCTTACAGATGCGGAACTACTAAAACCTGCATTAGTCAATCATTTAAAAAAGGCATTTATAGGGATATACCCATTTATCCGCTTCCTGAGAGGAGCTATAGCACCATAATTATGAAGAAAGTTATTTTGTTTTTGAGCATTGTGCTATTAGCCAGTGCATTTAGTTCCTGTGTAGTTCTGTCCCCAAAAAAATATAAGGCCCTGCTGGCTAAACAAGATTCTTTAGGTACCGGTTGGAGTGGAGCGCAAGAATCCATGGATAAGCTGCAAAGCGCTATTGCTAAATTACAGCGTGACACAGCCAACCTGAATGGTAAGCTTAATGAGCTTCAGGGTAAATATAAAGCCATAGACGGCAATTATGCCAAGCTAAAGGACAATAGTTCTTCAGCAATCAGTAAGCTCTCAGATGATCTTAAAAAGCGTGAACAACGCCTTAAAGAAGTAGAAGACATTTTACGCAAACGTGATGAAGCCTCTAATCAATTAAAAGAGAAATTGGAGCAAGCACTGCTGGGATTCTCTAAGAACGGATTAACGGTTGAAATGAAAAACGGTAAAGTCTATGTTTCTCTGATGGACAAATTATTATTTCCTTCAGGAAGTATCATTATTGATGAAAAAGGGAAACAAGCATTGGCCCAGCTTGCTAAAGTATTAAAGGAGCAGCCAGAAATTATCATCGCCGTAGAAGGACATACAGACTCACAGAAAATAACGAATCTGGGTCAGATCAAAGATAACTGGGACTTAAGTGTGCTGCGTTCTACTTCTGTGGTGCGTTACCTGACCGAAACTGAAAAAGTTCCTGGTGTAAGGTTAACCGCCACTGGAAAAGGTGAGTTCCAGCCATTAGAGCAGAATACTACTCCTGAAGGAAGAAGCAAAAACCGCAGAATTGAAATTGTACTCTCGCCTAAACTGGATGAACTGTACAACCTGATCAAAAAATAAGTTATCATTATAAAAAAAATGGCATCCGGACTATCCGGATGCCATTTTTTTATAGCTTCTTTTAACATGGGAAGACTTAGGTCCGTGAATTAAAAAGGACTTGAGAAATCTTTAAAAGAAGGAAGTATCAAATCTTTATCAGAAAGTAAAAGTTCTTCTTTTGTAAGTTCCTCACTCCAGTTAATATTCAAATCCGGATCATTCCAGATTACCCCGCATTCAGATTCTTTGTCATAATAGTTAGTCACTTTGTACGTGAAAATAGTATCATCTTCAAGCGTTAAAAAACCATGAAGAAACCCTGGCGGAACCCATAATTGCTTATGATTGTCCCCACTCAGGACGATGCTGAAATGCTGGCCATAAGTAGCAGATTCTTTTCTCGCATCTACAGCAACATCAAGAACTTTACCCTGTATAACCCTTACCAATTTCCCTTGTGCAAAAGGGGCTTTCTGTGCATGTAAGCCACGCAAAGTACCCTTTTGTGAGAAAGACTGGTTGTCTTGTACAAAGTCGGCCTGAATGCCGGCTTCTGCAAATGCGCGTGCACTAAAACTTTCAAAAAAATAGCCGCGGTTATCTTTCCATACTTTAGGTTCGATGACAAAAAGATCAGCTATAGGTGTTTGTATTATATTCATAGTTAGGCTATATATTCCATTACGGTAGTGAAAGAAACAAATTTATCCTTAAAACGACTATTTAATTCTGCTGCCAGCGCATTTGCATACGTTAACTGATAAGCATCATAATCTTCAATGGACTGTACAACATATTGTGCGCAATAAGTTACACCTTCATTTGGTGAATCAACCACCTTTAATAATCTGTTGGAAACGAATAATCCAGTAGCCATTACTTCAGGAATATGTTCTTCTTGCATCCATTGCAGCCATGCTGCAGCAGAGGCATCTTCAATAATCAGGGTTACATTGTATAATAACATAAGACAAAGATATAATTAAGAGCTTGTGTAACTTTATAAATTACAGGAATAAATTCAGGACTCAGCAGGATCACCTCTCAGCTTCCTGAAATGCTTGCGTGCCTCGGTTACGAACATGCTGCCCGGGAAGTCTGCAATCAGTTTTTGATAGCATACTTTAGCCTGCACAGTATCATTCAGCTGATCTTCATAGATTCCGGCAAGAATAAATAAGGCTTCATCTGCCCAATTCCCTTTTTGCTGGTGCCCAATCAATTCCTTAAGCAGTGGTACGGCAAGTATAAAATCTCTGTTTTTGATATAAATGTTTGATTTAAACATTAGAATATCATCAGCCAGGCCATTTTTAGGATATAGCAACGCAATGCTGTCCACTTTGGCTATTGCTTCTTTGTTAAGGTTTCTGAATTGTAGCGCTTCAGCAGCAGCATACATTTTAAGCGCTAGTGTATCCGTTTTAGTTTCCAGATGATCTGAAATCAAAAGACTCAGATTTAGCGCATCATTTGCTATTAATTGTTCCGTCGAAGCCTTTAATACATCGGCTTGAGACTTGGCATAACTAAAATTTCCTTGCTCAAATGATAACCTTGCAGACCTGTATTTGGCCTCAGTTCCTATGTTTTGATTTTCAAATTCCTTAGCAACCTGTTCATACATTAAAATGGCTTCCCATGGCTGTTGCGTAAGTCTGTAAATGTCTCCGAGTTCAAGTTTCATCTCACCTAAATCAGCATTGGTAATACCTGGAATCTTTATCGCTTCTTCTAAAGCCGATTCTGCCTTTTTTAGATCCTTTAGATAATAAGCTTGTAGATTTGCCCATTTCCTGAGTGCAAAAAGAGTTTTTGCATTTTTACCGTATTCATCCAGGATTTCCTGATATTGGGCCGCCAGTGTAATAATATCTTTTTGATCATTTTTGCCCAATAAAAGTGCTTGATAACTGGCATCAATCAAAGCTAATTTAGCAGGCAGATAATATGGGCTATCCTTGCCTTTAAGCGCTAAATAGGTGTATGCCTTTATAGCTGTATCATAAGCCTTGTTGGAAGCAAATATTTGTGCATGCCCGAATAAGATTGTGCCATCATCCTTAATCCTTTTATCTTGTGCAATTAGTTGGCGTAAAGCCATATCATATTCTTTTTGCTGCAAAAATTGCCAGATCAGCAGCTTTGAATAAGATTCATTCTGAGGATCCTTCTGTATCCTTTTAAATAATGAATTTTGAAGCATCAGATAATCTGCATTCGTTTCAAACACTGAAGGCAATACTGTTTCAGCCTGCTGGAGCATTTGCGGCATGGTTGACAACGCATTCAAATATTCTTCTCCCAGTTTAATCTTGTCCTTCTTGAAACGATAAATACTTAGCAATTCAAAAGTAAAGATCTGCTCATTTTTCAGGTTTTTTCTGGCTTGCAGAAACACATCAGCAGCCAGCTCATACTCAGCCATCTGATATAAATCATTGGCAAGTGCTCTTATTTTTGACTCGTCATCAGGAAGAGAATGTAAAAGCTGGTCAAAAGTCTTTTTTGCATTTTCCAATTCTCCTTTTTCTTTGTAAATCCTGCCTTGTATAGTCAGGTATTTTGAAGATTCAGGACTTTGCCTGATCAGCTTTTTAATGGCTTTATCGGCAATTTCATATTGTTTTGATTTAAGCAGGGCGTTGAAGTACAGGTCCACATAAGCTTCGTTTTTTATTTTAAAGACTATCTTTTCCAATAAAACAGCAGCTTTTTGATAATCTCCATTTTGATAGTACAGCATCGCCATCTCATTATCATTATTACTTTGTGCTAATAATGATAATGAACCTGTAAAGCAGAGTATAATCGCCAATATTGTTTTTATCATAATATTCTGAAGCTACCTGAACAGCAAAGAAACTGTTCTCAAAAATAAAGATACTAAATTGTGGTTTTCCATCATTCCCGATTACCCGTATTTTAAATGTTACCACACATTTCTTTGTCAGCGATAAAATATTCCTATTTTGAGACGCTCTCCATTTGCAATCAGGTAACAATATTAGTGTATTGCCTGTTTAGACAGAAGGTGTTGCGTATTTTTGCAGGCTACCAGAATGCTATGACCTTAAAGAAAAGATATTTATTGATTGTTCTTCTCGCCCTTTTCAGTGCTTGCCGGCAAAACAGGCAAGTAAGGGTTATTCCTGTAGCAGAATTCTTTAAAGCTCAAGATAAAGGGTATTATGCAATCTCTCTGGACGGTAAAACTATGTCTTACCTAAAATCGCAGGGTAAAAAACAAAACCTGTTTGTCGAAGATCTGACTACCGGCAGATCATCACAGATTACACAATTAAATGAAAAAAATATCAATTATTATTTCTGGGTAAGTAACGATGAGATCGTTTATTATAAAGAGAAGGCGGGTGCGGAGCGGTTATCTGATATCTTTATTATCAATAAAAACGGAGAAAATGAACGTCAGCTTAGTGATAATGGAAAAAGCAGGATGCACGTACTCAAAGATCAATTGATTGATGGTAAATTCTTATTGGTTTCCTCCAATAAGAGAGATTCTACAGTATTTGATGTTTACCGCTTAAATGTACGGGATGGACAGATGGATATGGCGGCCAGGAATCCTGGAAATATCACAAACTGGGTTACAGACTCAAAAGGGCAAATCCGGCTGGCTACTACCAGTGATGGTGTGAACCAGACTTTACTGTACAGAGAGACAGAAAACCAAGCTTTCAGAGCTGTTGTGACCAATAATTTTAAAACTACTTTCACACCTATTGCGATTTCAGACGTAAGACCAAATATTGTTTATGCGATTTCTAACGTCAAAAGAGATAAAAATGCATTGATAGAATTGAACTGTGCAACGGGAAAAGAAAGCAAAGTGCTTTTTAGTAATGATACGCTGAATGTGGTGGATGCTCAATATTCCGAATCCAAGAAAACAATAGCCTTTGTAATTTGCGAAACCTGGAAAAAGGAGAAGCATTATCTTGATCCCTCTGTTAAAAAACTGTATGAAAAGCTGGATAAGTTATTACCAGGCACAGAATCCAGGATTATTGACAGAGATAAAGCAGAAAATACATTTATTGTCAGGACGTTTACAGATAGAAATCCAGGGTCTTACTATTTATATATCGCCGATAAAGGCACGATCAGAAAACTAAGCGATTTTAATCCTTACGTTAAAGAGGCTGAAATGTGTGAGATGAAACCTATTTCTTATACTGCACGTGACGGCTTAAAAATACAGGGATACCTCACTTTACCGATTAATAAACCGTCTTCTAACCTTCCTGTAGTTGTATTGCCACATGATGGGCCAGGGCGCAGAGACTCCTGGGGTTATAAAGCAGAAGTACAATTCCTGGCGAATAGAGGATATGCAGTTTTTCAGGTTAACTACAGAGGCTCATCCGGTTATGGGAAGTCTTTTGCGGCTGCAGGGTCCGGTCAATGGGGGGGTAAAATTAAAGATGATATTAATGATGGCGTGAGATGGCTCATTGAAAATAAGATAGCGAACCCAAGAAAAATAGCTATATATGGCTCTGGCTTTGGCGGCTATATTGCACTGAATAGTTTATATTCGAGTCCGGGAATGTATGTTTGCGGTGGATCTAATTCAGGAGTGATCAATTTATTCAGTTATCTGAAGTCTATTCCTCCATTTTTAAAGACCAATTTGCAAATGTATTATGAGGTGATCGGTAATCCAGTAACAGAAGGTGACCGGATGCGCCAGGTATCTCCGGTTTTTCATGCAGATAAGTTCAGGGTTCCTGTGTTTCTGGCACAAAGTCCAAAGGATCCGAGAAGCAATTCGGGCGAAGCGGTCCAGTTTGTAAAAGAGCTTAAAAAAAGAAACGTGAATGTAACTTATCTGGAAAAAGAACATAGTGAGTTTTCTCCACAGGGCGAAGATATGCGCCAGAAATTATATGCTTCCCTGGAGCAATTTTTGTCTGTAAATTTATCCAGAAAATAGGTGAACAATATGGCTCCGGAAAAAACTAGCGGCTATCGTAAGAACTTTTCACTGATCGTCACCTTTATTGTGCTGATCTCTGTGCTGTTCATCTTGTCGCTATTTTTAGCTTATAATTTTAGCAAAAAATTTATAGAGAGTGAATTTGTCTCTGAAAAGGTAAAGGTGCTGGAAGAAAGTATCAAGCCTTACAATGAATTTTTTCAGAATAAGGTTCCTGAAATCTCTTACTACAACGGGTATCTTGATTCTGCTACGGCATCTAAGTTTGTCGATACGATTATTAATGCCTATCCCTTTGTTTCAAAGGTGGTTTTTTATGATTCAGAGATTGGAAATACACCAGTCAGAGATGGATTAAATACAGGGCATTTCTCTTTTGGCCCTAAAAAAATATATCAGTTCGGTGATCTGGTACCTTTGGATTCTGTCAAGTTGTTTTCGAGAGATGATACGAAGAAGTTCAGCAGGGGAGATGACTTTAATGCGCTGGGGATCAAGTTGATTTCTTACATTGAGAGTCTGGATACGACTATTGTGCCTAGCCAGGAGGAGCTTTTTACCAATTTCAGCATTATCCGTTCCAATAAAATATCCTATCTGAATATTCCTGGATTTGAAGATTTAAAAGTCTACAAGCAGATGTTAAGGCAGCAACTGAGTCCATCTCCGGTTTATCAGCAGGATATGTTATCTTTTCATCTTGATCCTTATAAGATCAAAATTATCAATACGCGTCCGCTATTGTATCAAAATATAAGAATTGAACCGCTTACTTATGATCCTTTAAATACGTCTGCAGATTATGTAGCTACAGAGATCACCTTACCGGGCCCATTTTCAGATTATAAGCTTTATTTCATTTCTGCAAAGTCGTTTGTAGCTCGTGGAATCCTGAACTATTTTATGCCTATTGCCTTGGTCTTGTTACTTTTCTATGGGATTCTGGTTCTGGTAACTGTTTTGATTTACAGAAATCTGAATATTAATCATAAGATGTTTAAATTGCAGTATGATTTTGTGAATAATCTGACGCATGAGTTTAAAACGCCCGTGAGTGTGATTAAAATAGCAGGTAATAATATTAAAAGTGCGAGTGTACTCACAGAAAGAGAGCTAAAGTTATACGGTAAGATCCTGGATGAGGAAGCCGATAAGTTGAATGGATTGATGAACAAGTTACTGGCTTTTACACAGATTGAAAACAGAGCTATTCAGTTGAATCATGATGAAATCAATATTGTAGATTTTATAGAGAGTACGATAGAGTCTCATACCTTGAAGCATCCTGATTTTGTAGTTACCTATGAAGTTACTGGTTTTGGGACGTTTATCACTGATCCGGTATTGCTGGGCAGCCTTTTTGATAATTTGGCGGAGAATGCTTACAAGTATTCACGTCCTGAACATAAGCGGCTGCATATTGTAGCGAGAATGATTAAGGGAAAAGTTGTATTCAGGTTTGTAGATCAGGGGATAGGTATTCCTACACCAGAAATTAATAATATCTTTAAGAAATTTTACCGGATACAGAATCAGTATAATCAGAATGGTAGTGTTGGATTGGGATTAGCTTTCTGTAAAGAACTGGTGAATTTCATGAAGGGTGAGATTTCGGTAAAGAGCAAAGTAAATAAAGGAACAGAGTTTAAAATAGTACTGCCTTATAATAATTAATGATATGTCTAAAGGAATTAAAATACTGATAGTTGAGGATGATGAAAATTTAAGGTTTTTAGTTGTACACAGGCTAAAGTCTGAAGGTTATGATGTACTGGAAACCGGAGATGGTGAGCTGGCGGTAAAAACTATCATGGATGAGAAGCCGGATATTGTTTTGCTGGACTGGATGTTGCCAGGAAAGCAGGGATCGGATGTTTGTCAGGAGGTGCGTAAGCAAGGTTTTGAGAACCTGATTATCATGATGACTGCGAAGGCACAGGATGTGGATAAGATCGATGCTTATACTTTTGGTGTATCTGATTATGTAACCAAGCCGTTTAATATGGATGTTTTGGTGGCGATGCTGGAGAGTAAGGTGAAGTTTTTGCTGAATAATGATAAGTCAGAGATTCACCGTTTTGGCGATATGGAGCATCATCCAAATATTCATACGCTTTACAGAAGTGGAAGAAAGATTGAGTTGACGATATTAGAGAACAGGATTCTATTGTATTTCCTGAGAAATCCGAATAAGGTGATTAACCGTGATGAGTTGATGCTGGTTGTTTGGGGATACAATTCTGATGTGAATACGCGTACGCTTGATATGCATATTGTTCGTTTAAGAAAGAAGATTGAATTGAATCCTGATAATCCTCAGTTGTTGCAAACTGTCAGAGGTATCGGATACCGTTTTAATGCGGGATAGGTTTTTTTAACTGTTATACAGGATAGCGCAGTCTTTTTACAGGAATGCGCTATTTTTTTGGTTAGTTTTTTAGAGGAGTTAATTTTTTAGTTAAGATTAGTCTCTCAGGCGTGTTGCCCAAAAGGGGTATTTTGCACCGTCTTGCATGAAATTGGGGAAATAAGTTTCGTCGGGCAGAATGAGGGTTCCGTGGGTTTTTCTGAGCACGCTGAATATGCTTTGGTCATGGCGGTGGTCTATGAAGGATTTTTGCTGTAGGGCTGCGTCTTTCTGATCTGTAAAAAGGGATAGGTTTTCATAGAGGGTGTCGTACCATTTGTCTATAAGATGTGTGGCATGCTGACATTTCCTCAGCATGATCACAGTCGCTATTAATTGATTAGAATTGATGATTTCTGTGGTGGTATTAAAGTAATCGAATACTTCTTGTTTGGTATATTCATTTTCTTTGTGGGGTAGTTCAAAGGCAATTGTACCGGTGTCGGTTGCTTTTAGAAGCGTTAAGTAATCGTGGAAACGTTTTTTACCGCTTTTATTAATGAGGCATCCTGCGTCGGCATAAATTAAGATGTCATCTTCGGGAAGGGTATCGAGTATTTTTTTGATGAGGTAGGGTTTCCAGATCCAGTATCCACCGCCTTTTGATTGTTCAAGGATGGTTTTAAAGCGTTTGGCAAAGATTGGGTCAATGGCGGCTGGACTGAAGATTTTTACTTCGTCGAAAAAGTTGGAGTCTATGGCTGTTTTTTTGAGAAATTTTCTCTGCGCTCTGTATTTATCGTCTCCATAGGTTATAAAGTGAGTTTTCATAGCGTTTAATTTATTTATAATGTAATAAATTAATTTTAACGAGTTTGAATAAGTTGTTAGTGAGTTATTAACAGTGTGGGGGGATGTCCGGTTTCGCAAAAAACAAGCATACTATGTTCGGCCGGCATTGCCTTCGCCTGAAGAGGCTCGGAACGAATGCCCTCACATTAGCATACTTGTTTTTTTTCGATATCCATACATAGAGGAAGTTTGTTGGATGGTTAAAAGGAAGAACTTGTTGGAAAGATTAGTTGTGATAGCTTTATACGGAAAACTGTGAAAGTTTGTTGGATGATAAATAGAAGAACTTGTTGGAAAACTGGCAGAATAACTTAGTTACGCTTAATAGTTAGTTTCTATGATAAATTAACCGGATTGTCCTGAGTACAGGGATAAATTCCCGGATATACAAATCCCTGTAATTTCCAGCCTTCGTTTTTGTGAACTATACAAAGGGATCAGAAATTACAGGGACGTTTTTATGGATTCTTTTTTATGCTCTTTTGAGTGTGAAGATGGTGATTTCCGGTAAAATACCTACTCTTCCCGGATAACCGAGGAAACCGTAACCTACATTCACGTAGAGTTGCTGTTTTTGTTCCTGGTATAATCCTGCCCATTCTTTATAGATATACTCTATAGGACTCCATTGATACTTTTCTGTGCGGACACCGAATTGCATACCATGCGTGTGGCCACTAAACATGGCGTCTATCTGAGGATATTTAGGCAGTACTTCTGCGCGCCAGTGTGAAGGGTCATGAGAAAGTAAAAGCTTTACGGGAAGATCATCGGTGTTTTTAACAGCAAGGTCCATACGACCGTATTTCGGGAAACGTCCCATGCCCCAGTTCTCGATACCCAGGATCCCGATTTCCTCTCCGTCAATCTTTAACCTGCGGTTCTCATTCATTAATAGATCCCAGCCCATAAGTTCGTGGGTTTTGATTACATCCTTCAGGTTTTTTGCTTTAGCAGGAGAGGGCTCTTTGCCAAAATGATAATCTCCGTAGTCATGATTCCCAAGGGATGAATAGACACCAAGGGGAGCTTTTATTTTACTGAAGATATCCTGATAGTCGCGCATCTCAGTAGCCATATCATTAACGATATCACCAGTGAAAAAGATGAAATCAGGTTTTTCACCAAGCAGCATTTCTATCCCACCTTTTACAGCAGTTTTATTGTAAAAGCTTCCCGAATGGATATCAGAAATTTGCCCCATAGTGATGCCATCAAAGGCAGCAGGTAAATTGGGGAGGATCAGTGTTTTTCTGCGAACCTGGTAATCATACGCTCCGGATACAATACCCCAGGACAATGAAGTCAGCGGGATTGCAGCCGCAACCAGCCCGGCTTTGACGATAAATGAAGAACGGCTGATTGGTTCTTCGATAGCTAAACCGGTTTTACTAATGGTGCTTGTTTTACGGGATGAATCTACTGCGTTATCCTGATCATTTGAGTTTCCTGCTACTAATGCACTATTGTTTTCTGATCTTTTGATACGTCTGAATATTGTAATAGCTAATCTGCGGAGGTCATCAACCAGCAGAAAAGGCAGCATCACGATTTTGCAGGCTGTGGTCAGGAAAAAAATGACCAAGATTACCGCACGCAGGGATAAAAAGAGATTTAAGAAGATACCCGCAAAAACGCCAGCAATCAATACCGTGGTAATCCCCCAATAGATGCGGGTAAACCTATTTTTTGCTGTTTCACTCCAATTTTTAAAAGCAGATAAAATAGCCTTAACGAAGTAAAAATCGAATGCGATGATTAAAAGGCATCCTATAATAAGAAAGGGTAATCGGCCCATTTATTTATATTAATATTAAAAGATACTTCTTAAAATAGACTAAGCATTGAAATCGATGTCATCATCTTCGTCCTCTTCAGGATCAGTATTAAATAAGCTGTCAAACATATCAGAGAAACCGAAACCACCACTCAGGTATTTTTTGTTCAACTGAGAATATTCTGCCAGGCCATGTAAAGCAAACTCCATTAATAAAAGGGTTTGATTGGCACTTAGTTTAGGATGAAATTGTTTAACCAATTCATTCAGACCTCCAACTTGCATCAGCTCCTTCTTATACTGAGACTCTGTCAGGTTATCAGCAATGTCCAGTGTATTGCCATCCGTGAACCAATCTGTGATCAATTGATAAGGATTTGCAGTTTTGCTTTTCTTTGCCTTTTCAGGATCAGGAAAATAACGGTTGAACAGACTTTTGATAGCTTTACCAATTAAGATATTGGCCACTTTTGCAGGCCCTTCAAGCTCACCTTCATAAACCAATTCTATTTTACCAGTTACTGCCGGTATAATTCCTGTCAGGTCGGCAAGTCTTACAAAGGTTTTCTTCTCGCCGTTGATCAGCATCCTTCTTTCAGCAGTACTGATCAGGTTTTCGTAAGCAGAAATTGTTAAACGTGCAGATACACCAGATTTTTGATCGATGAACTCACTCTTACGTGCCTCAAAAGCAACCTGCTCAATCAAATCTTTCACCAAACCATCGGCTTCGATTAGTTTTTGTGCTGCAGTGATTTTTGCCTCCTGAAAAGTAATTTTCCGGGAGATCGCTATCGTTTTAGGATAGTGAGTAAGGATCTGACTTTCTATCCTGTCCTTCAATGGAGTCACAATTGATCCCCTGTTGGTATAATCCTCAGGGTTGGCCGTAAATACAAATTGTACATCTAAAGGAAGACGTAATTTGAAACCTCTGATTTGAATATCTTTTTCCTGAAGCATATTAAATAATGCTACCTGTATCCTTGCCTGTAAATCGGGAAGCTCATTGATAACAAAAATGCTTCGGTGTGCTCTTGGAATTAGCCCAAAGTGGATCACACGCTCATCGTTATAAGTTAACTTTAGTGTAGCGGCCTTAATCGGGTCCATATCGCCAATTAAATCGGCCACAGTCACATCCGGCGTCGCTAATTTCTCTGTATAACGCTCAGAACGGTGCTGCCAGCTGATCGGTGTAGCATCACCATGTGCAGCAACTTCCTGTTTCCCAAACCATGAAATTGGATTTAAAGGATCATCAAAGATTTCACTTCCTGTAATGTAAGGGATATATTCATCAAGGAGGTTAACCATTAAACGCGCAATACGTGTTTTAGCCTGGCCCCTTAAGCCCAGGAGTAAAATGTTGTGTCTGGATAAAATTGCAGTCTGAAGTTCTGGAATAACAGTTTCATCATAACCCACAATACCCTCAAAACCAGCATCTTTATTTTGAAGCTGCTGAATAAGGTTCTTACGCAATTCGTCTTTTACTGTTAAGGAGATGTAATTTGAGGCTTTTAATTCGCCAAGAGTTTTAATTGAGTTTTGCTCCATAGGTTGTATTCGTCCGTATTAACGGACTATTTTTCTTCGGTTTTTAATATAATCTTCAAAAATGTACTCGCCTAAACCAGTTAAAGAGCTGTAAAATGCCCTTCCACCGTTTATTTCTGTAAACTCCCTTACAAATTGTTGTAAATAGGGGTCCTGGGCAATCATAAAGGTCGTAATCGGGATATTCAGGCGTTTGCACTGTGCTGCCATGTTCAAGGTTTTATTAATTACCTTTCTATCCAGTCCCATACTGTTTTTATAGTAACGCCCATTCTCTTTCAAGCAGGTTGGTTTACCATCAGTAATCATGAAAATCTGTTTGTTATGTGTTTTACGCCGGCGCAATAAATCTGCAGCCAGTTCCAAACCAGCAAGGGTATTGGTGTGATAAGGCCCAACCTGCAGGTAGGGAAGATCCTTCACCGTAATCGGCCAGGCATCATTTCCAAATACTACAATGTCGAGTGTATCTTTAGGATAACGGGTTTTGATCAGCTCCGCCAAGGCCATCGCTACCTTTTTAGCCGGGGTAATCCTATCTTCTCCATATAAAATCATAGAATGGGAGATATCAATCATCAGCACTGTCGAGGTAAGCGTCTTGTAATCTTTTTCCTCTACTTCCAGGTCACCCTCAGTTAAAGTGAAATTGCCGATACCATGATTGATCTGTGCATTTTGTATCGATGCAGTCATGTCAATCTGATCCAGGCTATCACCAAATGTATATTCACGGCGATCGGCATTCTTCTCTTCCCCGATACCAGAGATATTACTATTGTGATTACCCTTTCCGGCCTTCTTCAATTTACCGAAAATTTCCTCCAGTGCAGACTTCCGGATTACCTGTTCAGTTTTGGAAGTAATATCCACACTTCCATCCTTAGGATCTTCTTTGATATAGCCTTTATCTTTCAGCTCATCAATAAAATCACCCATGCCGTAATCGCCCGTGGTAAACTTATATTGCTTGTCCAGTTCATTCATCCAGGCCAATGTTTCACCTGCATCACCTGCAGTGTAATTCAATAGCTGTGTAAATAACTTCAGCATTTCATCAAACCCGCCCTTAGGCTTGTCATCTGCTTGAAAATTAGAAAAATGGAAACCTTTCATATGTGAGTATATAACGGAATATCGAAGGTAAAAGTTTGCCAGACAACTAATGTTACCTGCTTGTAAAAATACCCTCCGGAGTCTTAAAAGCAAAAAAACCAGCATTCAGATTTAAGAATACTGGTTTTATGACGAAAAGGCTATAGACAACCTTTAATTTAAAAAGGAATTATGACACAAAATTGTGCCTTTATTTTTTTGGCAAGCCTCTAGCTAAAGCCTTTTCTGCTCTTTTAATAGCTAGCTTTTCTCTGAATTCTGCGTAAGGGGCTTTCAAGGCCATTTTCAACACACTGTCTAAACCGCCTTTAATTGCAAGATTGAATAAACTTTGCGCTTTTCTGATCGGAGAGGCATCCCATGCTCTTAAACTCAAAGAGAAAGAACCATCCAGATATTTCATCCAATGCCACATTCCTGTAGGCATAAACAGCGTATCGCCATGCTCAAGGAAAACCTCATATCCCTCAACCCCCCTTAGTGCAGGGAACTTATCGAAATCAGGATTGGCCACATCATAGTCTTCCAGCGCATAAGTAGCATTTGGAATACAATAAAGACGGTCTTTCCACTTGTTATCAAATAATATAATATGCTTTCTGCCACCAAAGTGTGTATGGAAAAGATGTGGAAGATCGATATCATAATGCAGGAAGGTCACAGAATTTGAACCACCAAAAAACATGGCAGGCATACTCTCAATGAAACCACCCATTAAATCTTTAGGCAATACGATGTCCTTGATCAGACTTGGTACATGCTTGAATAAATTGAAGAAAAATATACGGAGTTCTGTAGGCTCTGACTTAATCAAGTCAAGATAATCACCGAAACGCATATGCGCTGCCGCCGAATTGATAGGCTTGGATGGGTCTACTTTTGCATTGTCATATAATGGAACCTCCAGGTTACCAGCAATTTCTTTCAGGTACTCAGTTGTCCACTTTTCTCTTGCAGGCCAGGTCTTTGTTAAACCTTTTATGATTAGAGGTTTTCTAGGGTCTAAATAGTTTTTTTTAAAATCTGCGGGACTGATATTCTCAACGGTATCTACCGGCTTTAATATAAAGCTCATAATCAAAAAAGATCTTGTTTGACAACAAAAGTGTAAATTAAAATCTATTTATTTATATAAAAACGCAAGGTATGACGCAGAAAAAATATACTATATGAAATTAAACTGATTCTTAATTAGAATGGAGCATGTTCTGCCAATGCTTTATTCGCCCTTTTTATAGCCAGCCGCTCTTTCCATGCCATATATTTCTCTCTGAAATTGGCCTTCATGAAATCATCGAATTTACGTTGGATAGTCAGGTTGTATAAGCTCTTCGCTTTTACTGCCCATGACTTATCCCAGGCCCGCAAACTGATAGAAAAAGAACCGTCCAGATATTTCATCCAATGCCAGTAGCCTGTAGGCATAAACAGCGTATCTCCATGTTCAAGATAAGCTTCTATACCCTTTACTCCTTTTAAAGCAGGGAACTTATCAAAATCGGGGTTTTCAATATCATAATCTTCTAAAGCATATGTTGCATATGGAATTTGATAAAGGCGCTCCTTCCATTTGTTCTCAAATAAAATGACATGCTTGCGGCCGTTAAAATGCGTATGGAAAATATGCGCCATGTCTATATCATAATGAAGGAAGGTAACAGAGCCTTTTCCACCGAAGAACATATTAGGATAACTATCCAGAAAACCACCCATCAAATCTTTAGGAGCGATATAATCATTCAATAACTTAGGCGCTTGTTTGATCGGATCAAATAAGAAAATCCGAAGGTCAGTAGGCGTAGTTTTAATCAGGTCAATATAATCTGCAAACTTCATCTCTGTAGCAGCAGCATTAATTGGCTTGGACGGATCAGCTTTAGAACTATCGTAGAGCGGCACTAGTCTATCTCCAACTACAGTTTTCATGTAATCCATAGACCATTTCTCATATGCCGGCCAGTTTTTAGCCATGTTTTTGATGACTAATGGTCTGCGCGCATTGAGATAGTTTTTTTCAAAGTCCTCTTTGGAGATATCATCAACGCAATCAATCTGAGTTAAATCAAACTTCATGTTAAAATAATGTTAATTCATGTAAAACTATAGAATTTGACTTTTCTTACCAACAGGTCAATGGAAAATAAAAAATTCTGACAATAAAAAAACACAGCATAAGTTGCTGTGTTTTCACTGTTATAAAAAATAAACTAAAAGAATTAGTTAGGCATTAAAACACTGTCAATAACGTGAATTACACCATTTTTTTGCATTACATTGGCAATAGTTACGGTAGCTGTTCCGCCTTTTTCGTCAGTTAGAATTAATTTGTCTCCGTCCATAGAAGCCCATAATTTTCCACCAGCAACAGTAGTTAATTCTGCTTTACCATTACCCATTTTAATTGCTTTAGCGATTGCTTTTGAATCCATTTTTCCAGCAACAACATGGTAAGTAAGGATTTTAGTTAACATTGCTTTGTTTTCTGGTTTCAAAACTGTTTCCACCGTACCAGCAGGCAATTTGTCAAAAGCTTCATTCGTTGGAGCAAATACAGTGAAAGGGCCGGCACTTTTTAAAGTTTCTACAAGGCCAGCAGCTTTAACAGCAGCAACCAATGTAGTGTGGTCTTTTGAGTTCACCGCATTGTCAACAATATCTTTATTGGCGTACATAGCTGCACCACCAACCATTGGATTTTTTTGGGCGTAAACTGAAGTTGAAAATGCCATAGCTACTATGACAAATACAGGTAAGATGAATCTTTTCATGATTTTGTTTTATAGCAGGAGATACGGCGAATACTAGTGCTTGGTTTTCTGAATAGCTAAATTTTTTGTTCGCATGTGTTTGGAGAACCTCAGTGGAAAAAAGCGTTTGAACAAAATCCCCTTCACTTCTTTGCCACCCATATAGACTTCTTCCTTATTTTGCTGAATAGCTTTGACAATTAAATTTGCGCACTCAGCCGCGGCAAGACCGTGCTCCTGATTCTCGTCCATTTGGTTATGCAGCTGGCCATCGGCAGTCATTGCATGCAGCGAAATATTTGTTTTAATATAACCTGGACAAACCATGGTGATCTGGATGTTTTTATCAAATACTTCTGAACGTAATGAATCAAAATACCCATGTAAAGCATGTTTGGAAGCTGCATAAGCGGAGCGGTAAGCAGTACCGAATTTACCTGTCAGACTGCTGATGCAGACAATTTTACCCCCACCTTTAGCAATCATCTGAGGCAATACTGCTTTACTCAAAGCGACTGTACCCCAAAAGTTAACATTCATCAGCTTTTGTTCTACGTTTAAAGCAGTTTCCAGGGCTAATGACCGTTGACTCAATCCTCCGCTGTTGATCAGCATATCAATATGGCCAAATATTTTCTGTGCATCTCTGACTTTGTCTGCTAATAAGGCAGTGTCTTCCAGGTCAAAAGAAAGGACATGGACATTAATCTGATTTTTACAGTTTCCTTTTACCCTGAAAAGTTCATCTCTGTTGCGGGCAGAAATAATAAGGTTTGCCCCTGAATTATTATAAGCATAAACGAGTGCTTCACCGATACCCGAAGAAGCTCCCGTGATCCAGATTACTTTATTCTTCATTGTTTTTTATTAATTATTCAGGATTAATCTTCCGGATGTTCGTCTAAAAGGAATAATTCTGAAGCGATATAGTCAGCAAATAATTTGCCGTCCGGTGTTAATATTAACCTGTTATTCTCGTTTTTCAACCAATCACGCTGTAAAAACGGAATGATGTTTTTTAGCGTGTCTTCTAAAAATATTTTACCAAATTCGTTGCCTATCTTTTGTAAATCTGTACCCCACATGGTGCGGAGCGAAGTCATGATATACTCATTAAAGCGGTCATAGCTATCCAGTTCTTCTATCGTTTCTGCCAGTTTACCCAGCGCTAACTGCTGCATATATTTAGCATTGTTTGCGATGTTCAGATACCTTACATTTCCGTTGAATCCATGTGCCGAAGGGCCGATTCCCAAGTAGGGAATACCTCTCCAATAATTGGTATTGTGCACCGCGTGACGACCAGGTAAACTATAATTTGATATTTCATAATGATCAAAACCAGCAATAGCCAGCTTCTCCGTCAGTGTGATAAACTGCGCTGCACTTTGCTCATCATTTACAGGAATTTGCTTTCCCTTTTTTATCGCTGCGGCTAAAGCAGTTTTAGGTTCAACAGTTAAGGAGTAGGCCGAAATATGCGGTGTTTGCAAACTGATTGCTTTGTTGATATTACTCAGCCATTTTTCATCTGTCAGCAAGGGAAATCCATAAATAAGATCGATGCTCAGATTCTCAAACCCGGCATCCTGACTCCGTTTAATACAAGTTTCTGCTTCGTTAGCAGTATGTGCCCTGTTCATCCAGACCAGGTCATCATTAAAGAAAGATTGTACGCCAATGCTGAAGCGGTTCACAGGAAGCTGACGCAACTGTGCGATCTTTTTTGCGTCTAAATCATCAGGATTAGTTTCAATCGTAATCTCAGCATCGGCTGCGATAGAAAAATTAGAAGTTAAAGTGTCAAAGATTCTGGCCAATGATTTCTCCGGTAAAAGAGAAGGTGTACCACCACCAAAATAAATACTCCCTATGTGCTCATCAGCTATTCTGCTCTTTTTTAAAAGGATTTCTTTGCAAATCGCATCCGTCATTTCATCTACATGTTGCAGAGAGGTGCTGAAATGAAAATCGCAATAATTACAAGCTTGTTTACAAAAGGGGATATGGATATAAATTCCTGCCATGGGGCAAAGGTAAGTGCAATTATGTGTTTTGAGGCATCTGTATTTGTAAAGATGACCCCAATCCGAAATTAAAGTGGTTAATGCTGAATCTTACCAAAATTAAGCAAGACTTGAAATGGACAAGCTAACGAGCTGATGAAATAATTAATCGGCTCATTTATTCTGTATATTTGAGCCGAATAATTATTTAATCGGCTCATGCTCTATAATTGGGAATTACCTGACTGGCCATACTTTCGTTATCGGCTCGATACAATTGAACCTGTGCTTTATACTTTTGCAACAGAAGCAGGAGTGATAGATGGAATGCTGCAAGCTCTTCCTGCTTATGTACAGCAAGAAGCCTTGTTGGAAATTATTTTGCTCGAAGCTATCAAAACTTCAGAGATCGAAGGTGAATTTTTAAGCAGACAAGATCTGATGTCTTCTATCCGTAATAATTTAGGACTAAATGAAAAGCAAGAGGCTATTCTCGATCGAAAGGCTATGGGAGTGGGACAATTGATGGTCGATGTCCGGAAAACGTATAAAGAGCCACTAAGTTGCGAGAAACTGTGGAGCTGGCATGAAATATTGATGTCTTCTTATAGTACAATAAATAAAGGAGTTTGGAGGAAAGGTAAAGAACCCATGCAGGTGATCTCAGGTGCTATGGGTAGGATAAAAATACATTTTCAGGCACCACCATCTGACGAGGTTAACGCAGAAATGGAGAAATTTGTGACCTGGTTTAATGAAACTGGGCCAAATGGAAAAGGAGAAATTTACAGTGCTCCGGTAAGAGCTGCTATTGCACATTTATATTTTGAAAGTATTCATCCTTTTGAAGATGGTAATGGGCGCTTAGGGCGGGCAATTGCAGAAAAAGCCTTGTCACAAACACTGACTAAGCCAATTATGATGAGTCTTTCAAAAACGATTGAAGCTGATAGAAAAGCTTACTACAAAGCTTTGGGAGATGCACAACAGCATAATGAAATTACAGATTGGTTGACATACTTTGTTAATATTGTGTTGAAAGCGCAACAGGAGGCACGTCAAACTATAGACTTCACATTGAAAAAAACGATGTTTTTTGATCGTTACATGAAAATATTAAATGAAAGGCAGCTAAAAGTGATCAACAGGATATTTGAAGCTGGTCTGGATGGTTTTCAAGGAGGGATGACTGCTAAGAAATATATGAGCATAGTTAAAACTTCAAAAGCAACCGCAACACGTGATTTGCAAACATTGGCCGAAATGGGTATTTTAACTTCCTTTGGAGCAGGGAGAAATGTGCATTACGAATTACAATTGAAATAATATTAAACCCCATGAAAAAAACCGCCTTCACCATTCTTTGTATAATATACACCCTGATTTTACCATTATTCGTAAAATCGCAAACTAAAATTTTCATCATCCGTCATGGAGAAAAACAAGAAAAGAATGAAAACCTCAACTGTAAAGGGCTTAACCGGTCTTTAAAATTAGCCAATGTACTCGCTAAAAAGATTGGAGTTCCAGCTGCGATCTATGTACCTTCTTTAGGGAATGGGAACCAAACCAGCCATTCGCGCATGTTTCAGACTATTACCCCTTTTGCTGTTAAATACGATTTAAGTATCAACAGCAGTTTTGATGGCGCAGATTACGCCAGTATTGCTAAAGAACTTAAACATAAAAAAGGAACGGTACTATTAGTTTGGAACCATGGCAATATTCCTGCATTAGCCAAAGCGCTCGGAATCAAGCACCAAAAACTAAGCTGGAATCCAAAGGATTTCGACTCCATCTGGATCATTACAGGCAGTGGCAAAGACAAAGTGCTGAAAACAGATCAGGAAGGGATCTTGCCTGTCGCTGATTGCCCAATCTTTTAAAAATTCCTTATTTATTCCTGAATTTCTACCTGCTTTTGTAAAGAGGAGGTTATTACACGCGTCTGGTTGACTAGGGCGTGAGTCCACTTTTTCCCGTAAATACGTGGGCTCACTATGACTCATTACTGACCTGATGTGGATACGTACTTAACTAAGACCCTAGTCATCCCAGCCGTGGTATTCTGTAGCAAAGCATGAATGTGAAATAATAATATCTTAGATTTGCACAAAGGAATAATCCCGTTACATTAATAGGTCGATGTATAAATACTTTTTGATGACTTTTTTCCTGCTGTGCACCGCGGGCTTTGGAAAGGCGAATGCGCAGAATTTGCCAGTTGTCAGAGATTCTACCATACAACGCAGGGTTTATAAACCTCGTGTGGTCAGAGACTCTGCATTTTTGGCGCGGCAAAAGTTCGTCACCGATTCCATCATGACGCACACCTGGATCCTTCCGGACTCTTTGATCAACAAACATATTTTGATTGACAGTATTCTCAAAGCCAATGTTTTTGAGAAACTAGACCTCGATGCCTGGTTTAAAAAGTACAGTAAACTGAAAAAAGTGAGCAAGTTCAGGACGGGTAATCCTTTGCACAAAGGACAGACCTGGGTACTTGGATTTATTGTCCTGTTGCTGGTTGTTTTTGCCATCCTCAGGATCTCTTTTGCGAAACAATTACAGAGTATTATCCAATCTTTTTACAGTAATCGCGGATTAAATAACCTGAATAAAGAAGATAATGTGTTCAGTTCCTGGCCATTTTTATTTTTATTTATACAATTTGGCTTCACAATCGGGATGTTTTTTTATCTCGTTGCACAATATTATCAGCTCGCTTACGTACATCAGGGCTTTCGTTTTTTCGTTAGTGTTTCCATTCTTATTGTCGTATTATATGCGACGAAAATTCTTTTATTGCGTGTGCTAGGACATCTGTTTAACATCCAAAAAGCCGTCCACGAGTACGTTTCTATATTATATTTGAGTTATTTTAACATCTCTTTAATCTTCATTCCATTGGTTGTCGCTTTTGCTTTATCGCCAATGAAATATGGTATATACTACATAGTTATCTCATTTATTTTGTTGGGGATTATCTTCACGTTTCAATTTATAAGAGCAGGAATAAATATTTTATCTCATTATCGGTTTTCTAAGTTCTATTTATTTATGTACTTTTGTGCCCTCGAAATATGTCCTATTTTGATATTAATCAAGGCCATAGGATTGGAGCTGTAATTAGGTAAAATGCAAGAAAAAACAGAAGATAGGTTGCGTAAAGTAAAAAGTATACTGATAACTTTGCCAAAGCCCGAAACAGAGAAGTCCCCATACTTTGATTTGGCTAAGAAATACAATTTAAAAATTGATTTCAGATCCTTCATTCATGTGGAAGGTATTCCGGCAAGGGACTTCAGAAAAGACAAGATCACATTAGCTGATTTTACTGCTGTAGTTTTTACAAGCAGGAATGCGGTGGATCATTTTTTTAGAATTAGTGAGGAAATGCGGTACGAAGTGCCTGCAGATCTGAAATACTTTTGTATTTCGGAATCAACCGCCCTATATCTTCAAAAATATATCCAGTACCGGAAACGGAAGATCTTTTTTGGCAAGCAGACTGCTGCCGATTTATCGGAAGTACTGAAGAAACATGCAGGAGAGAAGTTTCTTTACCCATGTTCTGACGTAGCGACGGAAGATACTATGAATTTCCTGTTGAAAAATGGATACGATCTGACCCCTGCAGTATTGTTTAAGACCGTAGTAAGCGATCTTTCAGATCTTGCTGAAGTGACTTATGACATGATTGCCTTTTTTAGCCCGTCAAGTATTCAATCGCTTTATATAAACTTCTCTACTTTCCAGCAAAATAATACGCGGATTGCAGTATTTGGAGTAAATACACATAAAGCGATTATGGATAATAACCTGATTGTTGACATCGCCGCGCCATCACCGGAATCACCTTCGATGATCATGGCTATTGAAAATTATATTAAGAAATCAAATAAGTAAAATAGTACTGTTGATAAATTTTCCCAAATTGGGGAATCAAATGGCCTGCTAAATTCTTTTAATCTAGTAAGCAAGATGTTATATAATTATTAACATCTTGCTTTTTTTGTGTTTAAGACTTATATTTATCTCATAATAATTGTTTATATCAATCATATTTGATAAAATTGTTGTAAAATTGCTCCAGGGCTTATGAGGAAAATTTACACACTGGGTTTTTTATTAATTACAGCATTGTTTTCAAGCTGCGGAAAAGGTGGGCAGGGAGAGCTTGTTGGTGTATACAATAAGAAATTTAACAACAAGAAAATGCCAAGGGGAATGGTTTACATTCCTCAGGGTAAGACGCTTATTGGTATGTCTGACGAGGATATTAACAACTCACAGACTTCTCCCAGTAAGATGACCTCATTCAGTGCGTTTTATATGGACGAAACTGAGATCACCAACGCAAAGTACAGACAGTTTGTAAACTGGGTAAGAGACTCAGTTGCTTTAACTTCTGTCGGCCCAAGCGGAGCACCAGGCTATTTCATTACGCCTAAAGGCCAGACTGCAGGTGGCGCAAGCCTTACCTCAGGACAGAAAAATATTGACTGGAAGAAAGTTGGTAATGGTTCTGCGATGTGGAACGATAAAAAAGGTGGCCTGAGCAATAAATTCAAGGACATGTATTATGCAGGTGATGACGCATTACCCGGCCGCAATGACTTAGACATCAGAAAATTAAGATATTCTTATAGTTTTGTAAATCTTGACCTGGCAGAAGCCGGAAGAAAAGATCCGACAAAAAAACGTAAAGACTTTATTGAAAGTTATGTGGATTCACCAGATCCGAATAACCCGAACCAGTTTCCTTCGGTGAGCGTTTACCCGGATACAATGGTTTGGAAAGTGGATTATTCTTATTCCCAGAACGATCCGATGGTGAAATCTTATTTCAATCATCCTTCTTATGATAACTATCCTGTTGTAGGGGTAACCTGGGAACAAGCCAATGCATTTTGTTTTTGGCGTACCCGCTTATATGAGCCGGTTGCAGCTTCCAGAAAAATTCCTTTAAGCTCACGTCCTGAGTACAGATTGCCTACTGATGCTGAATTTGAATATGCAGCAAGAGGTGGCAATGTGAAAACGAAATACCCATGGGGCGGTCCTTATGTCAGAAATACAAAGGGATGTATGCAAGCCAACTTTAAAGTAGGCAGAGGAAATTACTCTGATGACGGTGGTTTATACACTGTTAATGTGAAATCTTATTTCCCTAACGATTACGGGCTGTATAACATGGCTGGTAACGTTGCGGAATGGACAGTAACAGCTTACAACAATTCAGCAGCACCTCAATTGCTGGATTTCAACCCTAATTTCACTTATGTAGCTAAAACTACAGATAGTAAATACCTTAAACGTAAAGTAGTTAGAGGTGGATCGTGGAAAGACATCGGTTTCTTCCTTCAGAACTCAGTTGGTACTTACGAATACCAGGATCAGGCGAGATCATACATCGGATTCAGATGTGTTTCTTCTTATGCGGGTACTGACATCCACTTCAAAAATTAAGTTGATTCAATCTCAATTATAAAATTTTAAAAATAACATCTATCTAGTAGTAATATGGCAGCTAAAAAGAATTCTAATTGGTTACACTCGGCAATCTCATGGGGAGCGAGTATTGTAATTTTGGGGGCATTATGTAAAATCCTTCACATTGGAGGTATTTGGGGAAGTTATGCAATCGGTATAGGTTTGGGGGTGGAAGCAGCCTTATTCTTTATCACCGGATTTTTTCCACCAGAACCAGAATTGGCCTGGGAAAAAGTATATCCTGAATTAAGAGATGATTTTAAAGGCGAATTGCCTGTAGCTACTGCAAGACCAGTTGCTGTGGCAGGGCCTTCTTCTACAGCAGCATTGGATAAAATGCTGGGCGATGCTAAAATCGGCCCTGAATTAATCGAAAGCCTGGGCAATGGGTTACGTAACTTCGGAGACAAAGTAGCGACCATTTCTACAGTTGCTGATGCAGCAGTTGCAACGAATGATTTCACCGGAAAAGTAAAACAAGCTTCTGCAGGTTTCGATCAGCTGAACGGCGCATTTAGTAAAGCGACTTCTCAACTGGTAGAACTGGGCGAAAGTGGAAATGCTTCAAAATCTTACCATGAGCAGGTGAACAACCTTTCTAAAAATCTTTCTGCCCTTAACGCAGTTTATGAATTAGAATTACAGGATTCTACTACACACCTTAAGTCAATGAACAAATTCTATCAGAACCTTTCTGCGACAATGAATAATTTCAATGAATCGATGGATGATTCGAAACAATTTAAGGAAGAAGTAGGTAAACTGGCAAAAAATCTTTCTTCGCTGAATGCTATTTATGGCAACATGTTGACAGCGATGAACCAGCCACGTCCATAACCAGGTAATCAATTTATTTATAACCACAGAGAACCATAACTAATGGCCGGAGGAAAAGAAACAACGAGGCAGAAGATGATCAATATCATGTATTTGGTATTGTTAGCTATGCTTGCGCTAAACGTATCTGATACTATACTGAATGCCTTTAAGAATATCAATGATAGTTTGGATTCGTCACGCACGAATGTAAGTACGAGCATTGATCAGTTGTTCACTGCATTTCAGAATACTAAACTTAAAGAGGAGCCTGGAAGGGCACAGCCGATTTGGGACAAAGCCAATCAGGCAAAAAAATATGCGGATGACCTGAACGGTTATATTCAGCAATTGAAACAACAATTCAATACTGCCGGTGGTGGTATCGACCCTGAAACAGGTGACCTTAAAGAAAGAGGAAACCAGGATATCGCTCAGGGTATTATGATCAATGCGAAAGAAGGCGAAAAGCTTAAAGCAAAGATTAATGAAACACGTGAAAAATTAATTGCCCTGTTAGAGGCCGAAGACCGTAAACATGTTTCTTTCTCTCTGGAAGCAAAAGATGCAGAGAAAAGCATAGAAGGTAAAAAGAAGTGGGAAGACATTAACTTCGGAGAAGGTACCCCTTTAACTGCTGCAAATACCGTATTAACTAAAATTCAGTCAGATACAAGAAATGCTGAAGCAGAAATTGTTAAAAAGTTATTCGGAAACATGGACAAGTCACTGGTTAATCTGGATCAGTTTGCAGCTGTAGCGGTTGCGCCGACTTCTTACGTAATTCAGGGACAACCTTACAGTGCCCAGGTATTTTTAACAGCTAGTGACTCTAAATCAAGTCCTGAAATTAGTGTTGGCGGTGGCAGATTGGCCATTAAAGACGGTAAAGGAACTTATACAGGTGGAACTGGTTCTGTAGGCGTGTTTAAATGGGTTGGAACAATCCGTGTAAAACAAACTGACGGGCAGATTAAAGAATACAGAACTCCTGAACAAACTTACCAGGTTGCCAAGCCATCGGCTACGGTTTCACCAGATAAGATGAACGTAATTTATGCCGGTATTCCGAATCCGTTCTCTGTTTCTGCAGCAGGGTTTCCTTTGGAAAGTGTGAAAGCAAGTATTTCTGGCGGTTCAATGAGCGGTTCGAATGGTAAATATTCAGTGAGCGTAGGCGGTGATCAGATTGGTAAAACACTGAATATTAATGTAACTGCGAACAATGCTGGTAAAACAGTGAATTTGGGCTCACAACAATTCAGAGTAAAAGCATTACCAACGCCAAAAGCCTTTATAAAAGGTAAATCTGGTGGAAATGTTGAGTTGGAATGGTTAGCAAGGTCTGGCGCAATTGAGACGCAACTGGATGATTTCGTGTTTGACATTAAATATAAAGTAATCAGGTTTAACGCTACCTTTATTAATCCAAGATCGGATGCGGTGAATATCCCTAACAGTGGTGGTTCATTCAGCGGTCAGATCAAAGGGGCTTTGAATTCGATTAAACCAGGAGCAACTGTAATCTTTAAAGATATCATTGCTGAAGGACCTGACGGCAGACAAAAGAATTTAGATGGTATAACATTTACAGCTAAATAGAATCAAGATGAAACAATTTTTATATCTGATTATCCTGTTGTTCGTGGGAACCGAGGCGTTCGCGCAGAGTAAACCTGTAAAACCAGTTGTTAGTCAGCGTCCGAAGATAAAACCAACAAACTCAACTCCTGCAGCAGTTACACCAGCTCCGGATGCGGTTGCAGTACCGGCTACAGAAGTAACGAAGCCAGTACCTGAAACGGTTACACCAATTGCTACACCAGCAGTTAGTACACCTTCGGTGAATACTCCTGCTGCAAATACACCATCATTTAATACACCAGTTGCTACAACAGCTGCTGCCGCCACTACGCCTTTGCTTAAAAAATCTAAGATCAAGACCCCTCCAAAAGATGGTTTTTTTGCAAGAAAAGATGTAGATAGCAGTGTAATGGTTCCTTATGCAGATGTCAGAGAAGAAGATGTATTTTATTCTAAACGTATCTGGAGAGAGCTTGATTTACGGGATACGATCAATTCAGTGTTGAATACAGAGAACTCTAAACTGATAGAAGTTCTGTTGGAAGCCATTGGAAACGAGGAATTAACAGCTTATTCACCTAAAGATACCACTGCTGGAAAAGTGCTGGAAGATAATGACGCTTTCAAGATTGCGCTGACTTCGGCCGAGGCATTGAGAAATGCAAGAGGGACTTCTGAAGGAGAAGCTGATGAGAAAGGTAAAATCGGAGATCCTGTATTGAAACGTTTAAGAGCAGATGAATTCCTAAAATACAGAATTAAGGAAGATTGGATTCTGGACGTGAAGCGCTCAATCTTTGAACCACGTATTGTGGGGCTTGCACCCATGAAAATGGTTGAGGGGAACTGGCAACCCGTATTCTGGATTTATTATGATGAAGCCAGAACGATATTGAGCAAGAAGAAACTACAGGATCCATCAAATGATGCATCGGTACTAACTTTCGATGATTTCTTTGTGAGAAGGTTGTTTTCCAGTAATATCGTGAAAGAAACAAACCCGGCCAATAAAACTATTATAGAGATTTTGAATCAGACCGATCCTAAAGATCCTAGAAAATTGTATGAATCAGAACGGATTAAAAAAGGAATGGCAGACTACGAACAAAGTTTGTGGGAATACTAAGACCTTTATCAATATCAAAACATAAAAAAAGCGTTGTTATCATTAGATAGCAGCGCTTTTTTGTAAGGTTTAAATTTTAAATTCTTTCTACTGAAAGGGTTGGTAAATTTAAGTGATTTTTGGAGTGAAATGTGCCAGCAGGGTTTTAACCTGTGCCTTGTTCAGCACTTTCTCCAATTCAGCTTCTGTAGCCTCTCTGATTTTTTTAACGGATTTAAACTGGCGTAAAAGCTTGTCGGCTGTTGTTTTGCCAATACCCGGAATATCTTCCAGTTCGGTCTTTAAAGTGCCCTGATCTCTTTTCTTTCTGTGGAAGGTAATCCCAAAACGGTGAGCCTCATCACGGAGCTGCTGAATAACTTTTAATGTCTCTGATTTCTTATCCAGGTGCAGCGGATAGCTATCTCCGGAATAATATAATTCCTCGAGTCTTTTAGCGATACCAATGACAGTAACCTTATGTTCTATTCCTAATTTCTTTAAACTGCTTACTGCAGATGATAGCTGGCCCTTACCGCCGTCAATGATGATCAGTTGAGGCAATGATTCCTCTTCTTCTAACATGCGCTTATATCGCCTGTAAACAGCTTCCTCCATCGTTGCAAAATCATTAGGGCCCTCTACCGTTTTCACGTTAAAATGCCTGTAATCTTTTTTAGAAGGTTTAGCATCCTTGAAAACCACAATCGCTGAAACAGGATAAGCGCCCTGAAAGTTCGAGTTATCAAAACATTCAATATGGACAGGCAGCTGTGTCAGCATCAGATCTTTCTGCATTTGTGTTAAAATACGTTCAGACCTTAAATCCGGGTTTAGTTTTTCATATTGATTCAGCTTTTCACGTCTAAAGAACAATACGTTTTTATGAGAAAGTTCCAGCAGGTTTTTCTTTTCACCTAGTTTAGGAACAGTAAACTTTAAATTTTCATCTTTTAATTTGATATCAAAAGGGACGATAATCTCTTTGGAAGTACTATTGAACTTCGTCCTGAATTCGGTAATAGCCAGGGTAAGCAGTTCCTCATCAGATTCATCAAGTCGTTTTTTGATCTCTATGGTCTGCGTCTGAATGATACTTCCATTCATAATCTTTAAATAATTGACAAAAGCATAACGCTCATCAGAAGCAATACTCACCACATCTACATTCGTAATAGAGCTGTTGACTACAGTTGATTTACTTTGATACTTTTCCAAGACCAGTAATTTTTTCTGATACTGATGGGCATATTCAAAATTCAGTTCATCGACTGCTTTTTTGATCACTAGTTTAACGTCTTTGATAACGTTACCGATTTTTCCGTTCAGGATATCTTTAATTTCTGCGATACTCTGGTCATAATCTTCGTCCGATTGATAAGCCTGACAAGGACCTTTACAATTGCCAATCTGATATTCAAGGCAAACCTTGAATTTTCCGGCGTGGATGTTCTCGTCCGTAAGCGGAAGGTTACAGGTACGCAGCGGATAAGTTTCTTTAATCAGGTCAAGTATGGTGTGCATCATCCCTACAGAGGCATAAGGACCAAAATAGGTAGATCCGTCTTTGATCATTTTCCGTGTCCAGTACAAGCGTGGAAAGGGTTCTTTTTTGATAATAATCCATGGATAGGTCTTATCATCTTTCAGCATGATATTATACCTTGGCTGATGTTTTTTAATCAGGCTGTTTTCCAGCAGCCAGGCATCAATTTCGGTATCAACAATAGTAAAAGTAATCTTGCGGATTTTGGAAACCAATACCCGTGTTTTACCATTCATCTGGTTATCCTGGTTGAAATAAGAGCCGACACGGTTTCTTAAATCTTTGGCCTTGCCAATATAAATAAGCGTATCTTCCTGGTCCCAGTATTGATAAACACCGGGTTTGTGCGGAATATCGGCTAACGCCTTTTTATAATCAAAAATGCTCATTTAAAAACCCAGCTTCTTGTCCAGTTCTGTGGTATCAGTTTGTTGCTGTTGATATTGGTTACAATCGTAAGTGATAGATACACCGCTTTTCGGTACTTCAAAGTCGCCTTTACTTATTTTTAATTTAGGATTGGCATATACTTTCTTGAAGAAGCCACCAAAAATAGGCATAGCTGTTTTTGAACCCTCACCTTCTCTGGTATTGATAAAGTGAAATGCGCGGTCTTCACAACCTGTCCATACCCCAGCAACAAGATCAGGGGTAATCCCTACAAACCATCCATCAGAATTATTCTGTGTTGTTCCGGTTTTACCACCAATAGGGTTCTTTAGTCCGTATTTACCGATCAGACCATAGCCATAACCGTTTTTCACTACACCTTCCAGCATACGTGTCATCACATAAGCGACGTCTTCGTTCATTGCAGGGTGTTTTTGTGGTGTTTGAGAGAACAGGACCACACCGTTTTTATCTTCAATCCTTAAAATATAAGTTGGCTGTGTCCACACTCCTTTATTGGCAAATACACTGTAAGCACCTACCATATCAAATACAGAGGCATCAAAAGAGCCTAATGCGATAGATGGATATGCAGGTACATTAGAAGTGATCCCCATTCTTTTGGCCAGTGTAGCGACTGCTGTAGGGCCTACTTGTTTCATCAGGTAAGCAGCAATGTAATTCTGAGAAAAGGCAAGGGCTTTCTGCAAAGTAATGTAACCCGGTAAGGTACCGCCAGACTTTGGCGTCCATGGCGCACTGCCCGGAACTTCAATCGTTACCGGCTCATTCAAGACCTGATAACATGGTGAGTAACCATTTTCTATCGCTACCGAATAGGTAAAAGGTTTAGCTGTTGAACCTACTTGCCTGGTTCCCATTTTTACCTGGTCGTATTTGAAATGTTCGTAGTTAATACCACCAACCCACGCTTTAACATAGCCGGTTTTCGGATCCATCGCCATCATGGCATTTCTTAACAATAATTTATAATATTTTACAGAATCTATAGGCTTCATCAGCGTATCCAGATTTCCTTTCCACGTAAAAATGCTCATTTCGGCCGGGGTATTGAAATCTGCTTTAATTTCTGATTCTGATTTTCCTTCCAGCTGCAAAGCTTTATAACGGTCAGATCTTTTAATACCCTGCTCAATTTGCAGTTCTTTATCCTTGAATGGGTTTCTGCCTTTCCAGCCTTTTGTAAATTGGGCTTGTAATACCCGCATGGCATCTTTTTGCGCTTCTTCGGCATAAACCTGCATGTCGTAATTGATGGTCGTGATAATCTTCAGGCCATCTCTGTCCAGATCGTATGGTGTACCATCTGCTTTTAAGATAGAACGTTCCTGGAAGATTTTCTTAATATCATTTTTCAGCACTGCTCTGAAATATGGAGCAATTCCATCATTTACAGTTGCTGCACTGAACTTAAGAGCTAATGGTTTTGCTTTTTCTTCGTCATATTGTTGTTGGGTCAGCAAATCTTCTTTGACCATATTTGACATGACTGTATTTCGTCTGGCTAATGATCTTTCCGGGTTACGGGTAGGAGAGTAGCGGGTAATTCCTTTTTGCAGTCCAACCAATGTTGCAGCTTGTGCAACGGTAAGCTGATCTGGCGTTGTATTGAAATAAACTCTTGCTGCAGATTTAATTCCATAAGCCTGGTTACCAAAATCTACGGTATTCAGGTACATGGTAATAATTTCTTCTTTGGTAAAGTTACGTTCCAGTTTTACCGCAACAATCCATTCCTGGAATTTTTGCATTAAACGTTTGAAGAAGTTCTTTTGACGGCCTTCTTCTGAGAAAAGGTTAAGAGCCAGCTGCTGAGTGATGGTACTTGCCCCTTGTTTTTTACCCACTAAATTGTAGAAGATAATGGTGAATGTACGTTTAAAGTCAATCCCTGAATGTTCTTTAAACCTGGTGTCTTCTGTAGAGATCAGGGCATTGATTACATTTGGAGAGATCTCAGGGTAAGTTACATTAGAGCGGTTTTGTACAAAATAGGTACCTAATACCCTTTTGTCTTCAGTTAATATTTCAGTAGCCTGATTGCTTTTAGGGTGTTCAATATCTCTGAAGGATGGCAGGGTACCAAATAGCCCAAAACCGATTGCAACAATAAAGATTGCAAACAGGATCATGGCACCTATCAGTAACTTCCAGAGCGTAATGTTATAGCTTTTTATCTCTGCAGCCGAAATATTTTTGGTCATTTTTAGTAGTTGTTTTTGTAGAAATCTAAATATTTAGTTACCAGATCCTTGCTCCGGAGCTTTTCGAAATTCTCCTTACTGATAATAAAGCTGCTGTACGTGCCAGCAGGGACTTTCATGATCTGTTTTAATTGAGGAGTTATTCCGTCAGCGTAACTTTTTGCTTCTGCAAAACTAAGAAAGTTCCCAACATATATCAGTTGATCATTGTCAAATTCTGTTAATTGGTGTTTCAAACCTCCTCCAGGGAAGTTTCCACGATTAAATTGACCGATCCCAAATCGCGAGGAACTTAGGGTCAGGCTGGCATCTGCCACGTCAATCACAAAATAATAAACTTTAGCTATTTCTGTACTGAAGGTTTTGTCTTTAATAACCGGGCGGGGAGCTGGAACTTCAGCTGTTTTTACTGGAACAGGCAGCGTAACTTCCGGAGTGACAACAGCTGCGACAGGCGTTTCAACCTGAACAGGCGGAGTAACTGGCGGCACAACTGTTCCAACAGGTGGCACATCAATTTTAACGGGTGGGGTAACAGGAGTTGCGACAGCTACCTGTGGCTGGTTAACCGGAACGTCTTTAGTGGTTACAGGTTCAACAAACGGAATCTGTTTGGTAATAGCAGTTTGTTCCTTCATAACTGCTGGTGGAACAGCTTGTGGTTTAACAACTGCAGTCTGATTCTCTTTTGCTGGTTGTGCAATAGACTGAAGATCTGGTTGTGTATTCGGTTGAACAACCTTTTCGGTTACAGGAGCTGAAGTAAAGAAACGAGGCTCTGCCGGATCAAAGTCTGGTAAAGCAACTCTTCTTTTGCGGAATTCACCCTGATGTGTAGCAATGTAAGCCAGGTGTTCTTTCACCAATGGAACGATTAATTTATCGTCCGGATATATATTGGTAATTGCTTTAAAGGCTGCTGTCAGACTATCAATTTGCTGTGTTCTTCCAATTGCTATAGCTCTCAGATAACTTAATTGAGGATTGATTGAACCAGCCGGATATTGCTGAATAGTAGTATTCACTTCAGTAATCACTGACGGGAATGCTTTTCCTTCATACAATTCGAATACCTGGTTATATCTTTTAATACCTGCAGCTTCCAGGTCAGACTGTTTCATAGAATAGTAGGGGTCAAGGATAGTTTTGGCATAAACACTTGCCGAAAATTTATCCAGCACCAGTGCTTTATACCTGGCTGCATTCGCAGGGTCTGTTTTTTGATAGGCAAGGTATAAGCTATAATAAACAGAACCCAGGTGATTGTTATCAGGAAACCTGCTTAATATCAATTGATAGATCCGGATAGCCTCAGGCTGATCATCCAGCTCCTGCTGATAGAAACTTGCAATTTCATAATAAGCGTCAATGATTTTTACATTTGAAGCTTTAACGGCCTCAGCAGTCAGGGGAACGGCTGCCATGTATTTTTTACCTGTCGTATCTTTATCAGCAATAGTTTTCTCTATCCCTAATTTGTCTGTCGGATAGCCATCATTCTCTACTTTGGCAATGCTTTCGGAAGTGGTTTGTAAAGATGATTTAATACTTTGTCTCCAGTTATCCTCTTGTTTCCTGTTACCCCATTTAGTCAGAAAGTCTGTATAACCCCTGCTCAAAGCCGCTGGATTACTAAAATAGAACGAACCTGTAATTGGTGTACCGGTATTGTTACGCCTCCCAGCTTCAGGAAAAAGATCATTTCTGAAAGTTCCGTTATTCGTGGCCACAGAGGCTGCTTTAATTTTCGTTAGTTTTTTAATCTTAGCGATACGGTCTGTCTCAGGGAGTTCAGCCAGCATTTGCAGGGTGTCCTGGTAAGCAATAACAGCATACCTGTCAGTAATATATTCCAGGTTCTGGCTCTTTTTTACGATCTGTGCATAACCCGGATAGTTTTTAGGCAATACGGTTACCGTACTATCATAGTACGCTTTTGCTTTCAGGAAATCTTTGTGTTTGTTAAAATTCAGATCGGCCATCTTTAAATAGGACAATCCTTTCTGATAATTGTTCTTGGTGCTGTTCCTGATAGATAATTTGTAAAACTTTTCTGCTTCGGTAATATTATCTTCTTCAGCATAGTCTTCTGCAATCTGATAATAAATCTGATCATGGTAGTCCAGGTTCTTGTCATCTTTCAACAAGGCTTGTAATTCCTTCTTCCGGCTCAGGTGTTCTCCATTGAGGATACCGGTAACTTTGATCCTGTTCAGGTTTGCATTGAAATACAACTCAAAGCCAGCATTACTTTTTTGTACTTTGGTGTAAAGCGCCAAAGCTTCTTTGTATTTCTTCTGACGCTCATATAATTGGGCAAGGATAAAAGTCCAGCGGATACTGTTACGGTGCAATTGACTTTCTTTGACTGCTTTTTCCAGGATGGGAATGGCATCGTTGTACCTGTTCTGATAAATGTAGGACTGCGCAATAGTTGCGTAAGGCTCAGACCTTTTCTTCTTCACCAGTTCCAGGTTGTCATAAACAGTATCCAGGATGATTGCAGCGTCCTCCATATTGTTGAGCTGCATCAAACTTCTTGCTTTCCAGTTTTGTGCTGTAATCAGCACGTTCATATCTTTGGTATAGGTTTTGGCGGTATAATCGAAGTATTCTTCGGCTACGAAATAATTGGTTTTAAGGTAATAAGCTTTACCCAATAGCAGGTAGGCATCATCTATATAATTACTGAAAGCTTTATCGGCAATAATGGCTCTTGATTTTTTGACGATGGCGTCCAGTGCTCTGTCATTGGCTGGTGCATGAAGAACACTTTCTGAACTGAATTTTTCAGGATCAGTATAGATTGGTAAAACGTCACTGTAGTTGTCGATATAGGAATTATACGACTCTTCTTCGTAATTATTGAGAATAACATTCGCGTTATAAATATAGTTATAACGTGCAGTTAAATTTTGCATAGCCCTGCTTGTTGCCGTATCTTTAGGCGTACTACAAGCCACTAATAAAGAGCTTCCCAGGTAAAATAATAACAATTTCAAACTGGAGCGTTGGAGATTCTTCAAATAAGTAGTTTGAGTCAACATTTAAAATAGACTAGAATGTATGCAAAAATATTTTATTCATCAATATTTCTGTGCAAATTATTAATTTTTTATAAGAGCCCGTTTAAGAAGCTGTTATAAATTTATTACCTCTATCTGTTTTTATAGCCGCTAAATATATTAACCTCATGAATGACGAGCCAAAAGAAAAAAAATCAGCAAATTTTGTAAAGTATACCGGGATGGGTTTCCAGATGCTGGCGACCATCGGTGTATTTGCTTTCGCAGGTTATAAAATTGACCAATATAGAAATAATGCTCAAATGATTTATGCGGCATTGCTCGGCCTTTTAGGTGTGATTATTTCCTTATATCAGGTTATCAGACAACTGAATAGTAAAGACTAATTCTCGTAATCTGTGTTAATTGCAGAAACTGTTTAAAATGAACTAATAAATAATTTTATTATCTGAATTCAAACAGATTCTCATACTTTTGTCAAAAATTAAGTATTTTGAGTGTTTTAAAGTTTACATTGTACTATCTGATTTATTCGCTGCTCCTTGCCGGAGCTGCCTTTGCCTTACCTGTATTATTTCCAAATGTTACCTTACTCGTTAATAAGTTCTGGTTACTATTTGGTTTTATAGGCGGGCTCACCTATATAGCTTATATAATGGCTTATCTGGGGATAAAAATGGATCCGGAGACGGGTATTATAGCGATTATGGGGTCAATTGTTTTGAAAATGATATTTTCTATGGCTTTTGTACTGATTTACAGCCTGAACACTAAAGAAAAGGGGTTAGTTTTCGCGCTCAACTTTTTTTCTTTATATTTATTGTTCAGCTTCTTTGAAATATACTCGCTGTTATGTAACTTGCGCCACCAAAATAATAAGTAAAAATCTGCCAGTAAATGGATTGTAGCCACGTTTTTGATTTTAAAGTTAATAGGTTAACCCTTGTTTTTACGCTTTTTTTAGCGTTATTCTTTGTAACACCCCTGTTATATGCACAGGAAGACACATCGAAAGCAACCGTAACCGCTCACGCCGAACCAGAGGCTGAGAAAAAGTTCAATTTAGGTAAGTTCGCCTTACACCACATTGCGGATTCGCATAGCTGGCATGTAATCGGGGATACCTTTATTGGCCTGCCTGTCATTTTGTATTCGCAAGGTGGATTGGTGATGTTCAATTCTAATGAGTTTCACGGAGACGATGAAGCTAAATTAGTAATCGAGCGTGCCGGCCAGCGTTTTGTGAAATTGCACGAAAAGATTTATTATGCTTCTGAAACTGCAAATGCAGAAGGAGAGTATGTAGAACTTGGTGCTGATCACCACGCAACAAATGCACGTCCTCTTGATTTCTCTATTACTAAGAACGTATGTACTTTAATACTTTCGGTCGTTGTCATGCTTTTAGTATTTCTTAATGTCGCTAACGGTTACAAAAAGAGAGCGGGTAAATCTCCAAAAGGATTACAATCCTGGGTTGAGCCACTTATCCTGTTTGTACGTGATGATATTGCAAGACCAAACTTAGGACACAAGTATGAGCGTTTCATGCCATACCTGCTAACTGTGTTTTTCTTTATCTGGATCAACAACATGCTGGGTCTGGTTCCATTCCTTCCGGGAGGAGCTAACTTAACAGGGAATATTGCAGTTACTGCGGTATTGTCAGTAATCACTTTAATCATTGTGGTAACCAACGGTAATAAATATTACTGGAAACACATCTTTACACCTGATGTACCATGGTGGTTATATATCGTATTGGTACCAGTTGAGATCATTGGTGTATTCACTAAACCTATTGCACTTGCCATACGTTTATTTGCAAACATCACCGCTGGTCACATTTTAATGTTATCACTGATTGGTTTGATCTTCGTATTCAACTCTGTTTATGTTTCCCTTGTATCGGTTCCATTTGCATTGTTTATCGGAGCAATTGAATTGCTGGTTGCCTTTATACAAGCGTTTATTTTTACAATGTTATCTGCGTTATTCATTGGAATGGCGATAGAAGAACACCATTAATTAGAATTTTTTAACAACAATTAATATATATAATCATGATTACAGGAAGTATTGCTGCAATTGGTGCTGGTTTAGCTGCTATTGGCGCTGGAGTAGGTATCGGAAAAATCGGTAGTTCAGCTATGGAAGGTATTGCTCGTCAACCAGAAGCAGCCTCTAAAATTCAAACTGCGATGTTAATCGCTGCTGCTTTCGTTGAAGCGGTTGCTCTTTTCGCAGTAGTTGTTGCATTAATTGCCAACTAAAAAAAATGGTCATGTACTTTGCAGGATTGCTGCAAAGTACATACTATGATTTAAGAAATAAAGATTTAATATATATACTTAGATGGAATTATTAGTACCGGAAATTGGTTTAGTTGTTTTTCAGACAATAGCATTTCTATTGTTGATGTTTGTTTTGGCCAAGTTTGCATGGAAACCTGTATTAGCGGCTATCAAAGAACGTGAGCATAATATTGATGAAGCTTTAAACAAAGCTGAGTTAGCGAAACAGGAAATGGTACGCTTAGCTGCACAGAACGAGGAATTGATGAAAGAAGCCCGTGCAGAAAGAGACTTGATGCTGAAAGAAGCGAAAACGTTAAAAGATTCAATCGTTAATGAAGCGAAACATCAGGCACAGACTGAAGGCGCTAAATTAATTGAAAAAGCAAGAATTGAAATTGAAAATCAAAAGAAAGCTGCTTTAGCTGAATTGAAAGATCAGGTTTCATCATTATCAATTGATATTGCTGAACGCGTATTGCGCAATCAGTTAGCTGATAAAGCTAAGCAACAGGATTTCGTTGCTGATTTATTGAAAGATATTGAATTGAATTAATTCCTTGCCTACAAATTAAAATAACATGTCAGAAAATAAAGCAGCATCAAGATACGCCAAATCATTAATTGATCTTTCTACGGAGCAAAATGCTTTGGAAGAGATGAAAAATGATATGGTTCTTATTGAGCAGGTTATTGATCAAAACAGTGAGCTAGAGGCTATTCTTCAGAATCCTGTGATTCCTCTGGATAAAAAATATTCTATTTTGGAAGGGATCTTCAGTAAGAGCGTTCACGCAATTACTATATCTTATCTGAAATTGCTTGTCAGTAAAGGTCGTGCTGCTATTTTATTTGATACTACGAAAGCATTTGTCAGACAATATAATACGATTAAAGGTATTGTAACTGCAGAAGTATTATCAGCTATAGCATTGACTGATGCGAATAAAGCAGAGATTATCAGCGTTGTTAAAAGAGAGATTGGTGCAAATGAAGTGATCATCAAAGAAAAGATCAGCGATAAACTAATCGGTGGTTTCATTCTTAAAGTTGGAGACAAACAATTTGATGCCAGTATTGCTGGTAGTCTAAACAAATTAAAAAAGGAATTGGCCCACGGCGTGGTTTAGTCCGATAACAATATACAGAATTACAAAAGAAATAATATAAAATTATGGTAGAGGTAAGACCAGACGAAGTATCGGCAATTATCAGGCAACAATTGTCGGGCTTTAAATCAGAAGCCGAACTTGAAGAAGTTGGTACCGTATTACAAGTGGGTGATGGTATTGCCCGTGTTTATGGTTTGACTAAAGTTCAATCAGGTGAGCTAGTTGAATTTGAAACAGGCTTGCAAGGTATTGTTTTGAACCTTGAAGAAGATAATGTTGGTGTGGTTTTATTAGGCCCATCGAGCACGATCAAAGAAGGCGATACAATTAAACGTACTAAAAAAATTGCCTCTATTAAAGTTGGTGAAGGTATGTTAGGCCGTGTAGTGAATACATTAGGTGAACCTATCGACGGTAAGGGACCAATCATTGGTCAGACTTACGAAATGCCAATCGAACGTAAAGCTCCTGGTGTAATCTACCGTCAGCCTGTTAATGAGCCTCTTCAAACAGGTATCAAAGCTATTGACGCGATGATTCCTATCGGTCGTGGTCAGCGTGAGCTGGTTATTGGTGACCGTCAGACAGGTAAGAGTGCTGTTTGTATTGATACCATCATCAATCAAAAAGAATTTTATGAAGCAGGTAACCCTGTTTTATGTATATATGTTGCTTGTGGTCAGAAAGCAAGTACTGTAGCAAACGTTGTGCGTACGCTTGAAGAAAACGGTGCAATGGCTTATACAGTTGTTGTTTCTGCTTCGGCTGCTGATCCTGCTCCATTGCAGTTTTATGCTCCGTTCTCTGGTGCAGCAATTGGTGAGTACTTCCGTGATACAGGTCGTCCGGCACTGATCGTTTATGATGATTTATCTAAACAGGCAGTAGCTTACCGTGAGGTATCTTTATTACTTCGTCGTCCACCGGGACGTGAGGCTTATCCTGGAGACGTGTTTTACCTGCACAGTCGTTTATTAGAACGTGCGGCTAAAATCAACGCTAACGATGAGATCGCACAAGCGATGAATGATTTACCTGAATCTCTGAAAGGTATCGTTAAAGGTGGTGGTTCATTAACTGCTTTACCTATTATCGAAACTCAGGCTGGTGACGTTTCTGCTTATATCCCAACTAACGTAATTTCGATTACTGACGGACAGATCTTCCTGGAATCTAACTTGTTTAACGCAGGTGTACGTCCGGCGATCAACGTAGGTATCTCGGTATCACGTGTTGGTGGTAACGCACAAATTAAATCAATGAAAAAGGTAGCTGGTACTTTGAAATTAGACCAGGCTCAATACCGTGAATTAGAGGCCTTCTCTAAATTCGGATCTGATTTAGATGCAGCAACAAAATCTGTATTGGATAAAGGTTCAAGAAACGTTGAGATTTTAAAGCAAGGTCAGTTCTCTCCAATGACTGTTGAGAAACAAGTGGCGATCATTTATATTGGTACTAAAAACCTGATGCGTTCAGTTCCTGTAAATAAAATCAGAGCATTTGAAGCTGAATATTTACAACAATTGGAATTACGTCACCCACAAACATTAGCTGCTTTAAAAGCTGGTAAACTGGATGATGCAATTACATCTGTATTAGAAACTGTAGCTAAAGAATTAGCAGGTAAATACTAAATAAAATAAAAGAGCCTGTTTAATTTTTAAACAGGCTTAAAGAAGATTAAAAAAGAATGGCTAATTTAAAAGAAGTAAGAATTCGTATATCATCAGTGCAGTCTACGCAGCAGATCACCAAAGCCATGAAAATGGTTTCGGCAGCTAAGCTGAAGCGTGCAACTAATGCTATTATACAGTTACGTCCGTATGCTACGAAGCTAAAAGAGATCTTAGGGAATCTTTCTGCCAACCTGGAAGGATCTTCATCACCATATACTGAGGAACGCGAGCCTAACAAGGTGTTAATCGTAGTGGTTTCTTCAAACCGTGGTTTAGCTGGTGCATTCAACATGAATGTAATCAAGGCAACTAATAACCTGATCGCTGAGAAATACAGTGAGCAGTATAAAAATGGTAATGTAAGTATTTTAGCTATTGGTAAGAAGTCTCAGGATTTCTACGAAAAGAGAAACTACAACGTTATTGGAAACAACAACGAGGTTTATACTGCATTAACATTTGAAAACGTAACTAAAATTACTGATTCAATAATGGCCGGCTTTAAAAACGGTGATTACGATAAAGTAGAATTGGTTTATAACCGCTTCAAAAATGCTGCTGTACAAATTTTGACTACTGAGCAATTATTGCCTTTACCACAAAATGAAAAAGCAGAAGAAACTCATCAGCACCAGGTAGATTATATTCTTGAGCCTTCAAAAGAAGAAATTGTTAAAGAATTAATTCCTAAGTCGATTAAGATTCAGTTATTCAAAGCGGTATTGGATTCTCATGCTTCAGAACACGGAGCAAGGATGACTTCAATGGATAAAGCAACAGAAAACGCGGGTGACCTGTTGAAAGCCTTAAAACTTTCATACAACCAGGCACGTCAGGCTGCAATTACCACAGAGCTTACAGAGATTGTAAGTGGTGCTGCTGCATTGAACGGATAATACTCACATTAAAAACTATAATAAAAGGGCCGTTGTCAATTGATAACGGCCTTTTTACATATAAATAACTTTTTGCGGGTTGTGAATAATTATTTTTGCGTAAACATTTCTATCATGATCAAAATCTCTTTTCCGGTGGCCTTAGCTTTATTGCTTCCTTTAGGTTTAATGGCGCAAACCAATCCAACAGTACAGGCCGCCAAAGACTATACCATTGCTGTAGCCTGGCAACAACATTCAGGAGAATACAGGGCACTGTCTTTTCAGGCTTATAACTTCGCTAAACTTTCTTTACAGGAACGCTTAAAAGGTGCGGATACGACCAAGCCAAGTTGTGTGGTGGTGGATATTGATGAAACTGTTCTGGACAATTCTCCTTTTCAGGGGCATGAAATTCAAAAGGGTTTAAGTTATGCACCTAAAGACTGGTCGGAATGGACAGCTAAAGCAGCGGCAGATACGGTACCTGGAGCATTGGGGTTTTTAAAATATGCACATACTCAAAAAGTAGAGACATTTTATATCACTAACCGCGATCAGGTGGATTATAAAGCTACCCTGACTAACTTACAGCGTTTAGGATTTCCTTATGCTGACGAGGCGCATTTAATGGTTAAACAAGAAACTTCTGACAAAGAAGCACGAAGACAACAGGTATTGGGAAAATATAATATATTGCTGCTTTGCGGAGATAATTTAAGTGACTTTTCCAATGTCTTTTACAGGGAAGGAAAGAATACGAAAGAAGAAGTGGATAAAGCACAGCAAGAATTTGGGAATCACTTCATTGTATTGCCTAATCCAATGTACGGCGATTGGGAAAAACTATTGTATAAAGGTGGCCATCTGAGCGAAACTGAAAGGTCAAAGCAAAGAATCAAGGGCTTAAAAAGCTATTAGGAACATTATTCAATAAATTCTTAGTTGAACATGCTTTTTTTGCTGGAATAATATTAATTTTGCAGCAGAATTAAAAAATAAAAAAATGGAGCAAACGCCAAAACACAATACTAAAAGCATGCAAAATGCAAATCAAACATCAATATATAAATTATTGGTTGCGGGTATAGTTGTGAGCATGTTAGGAGTTTATCTGCGTTTCGCATTTGACTCAACTACTTTATCTCTGGTATCATGGATCGTATTATTCCTTGGTGCATTTATTTGCTGTAAAGCAGTATTCAAAATACTAGGTTCATAATTCCAGAAAATATAAGCTTTTAAATAGAAAGCCTTCTGTAACATGTATTGCAGAAGGCTTTTTTATGCGTTTATAGTTTGAGGGATTCTACAATTTCCCGTCTGATTAAATCCCTAAACAGTTATTGCTTTTATAAAATACCGAAGTACAGTTTGAAGTCGTAACTCCAGGGCTCATCCCTGTAAAAGGTAAGTGTTTAAATCCTTTGGCTTTAAAAAAAGTAAAGGCTTCTGCATAATCCGGACGTTCTGAGTTGTCCAGTACAATTACTCCATCCTCTGTTAAAGACAATACAGATTCTCTGCAGCAGTTGACGCGGTCTCTGCCATCTACAATGATAATATTGAACTTTTTATTGGTCGTCACTGCACTTTTAGAATAAGCGCCTCCACGGACCAGCTCGCAATAAATCATTTCTACATTTGGTATTTTGATTGCTGCATTTCTTTCATACCATGCTTTATCATGTTCTACGGCAGTTACAGAATTGGCGTTTTTTGCGTAAAAGATCGTGGAGTTTCCACAGCCAAATTCAAATATGTCATGCTGTTTGGTGATCCTGTCTTTAATAAAGTCAATAAAAGCATAAGTTACCCAAGGAATTGCTTCCCCATTCTGATCTACTGCTGATTTTGTTTCACGGGCCTTAAACCAGCCTTGATCTGCTAAATATCCCTTAAACCCAAGTGACAATAACGTGCGTAATTTGCTGGGATTAAATAAGCTTAGTTTTGATATGTTATTATCCAAAATTGAAATTGATTAAATTCAAATGTACTACTATTTCACTCTTTTCTGATTGTCTTTCGCAAAAGCATCCCATCCGGAATAAGATTTACCACTGCCACCAGTTGGTATCCTTTGGAAAGAATGGCACACCGCAACAGCTAACCCATCGGTCGCATCCAGGAATTCAGGTGTCTCTCTGAACTTCAGTAATTGCTGCAGCATAGCGGCAACCTGCTCTTTTCCGGCACTTCCATTTCCTGTAATCGCTTGTTTAATTTTTCTTGGCGCATACTCCGTGATAGGTATATCTTTGGATAATGCTGCCGCCATACAAATTCCCTGTGCTCTGCCCAGTTTAAGCATAACTTGTATATTCTTTCCATAAAACGGAGCTTCCAATGCCATTACATCTGGTTTATACTGCTCTACTAAACCTACCGTTTTGGCGAAAATACGCTGTAATTTTAAAAAATGATCATCCAGATGATTCATCTTCACAATGCCCATCGCAATCAGTTCAATCTTACTCCCTTTCTCCAGGATTACACCGTAACCCATCACTGCGGTTCCGGGGTCGATACCCATGATTACCCGCTCCTTTTTTTCAGCCAACATAGAACAATATTAAGCATATTTGCACAATATAAAAGAAACGATAATTTGAGATCTGACTATAAACGTATATTTTCCTATGCTATAAAAGTAACTATAGTTGCTTTTGCATTCTGGTTTATCTATCATAAACTCACTTCAAATGCGAACCTTGAAAGTTTCAGGAAGATCATATCTACGATCCCGCGTACAGAAATCATGGCTGTAATTTCCTTAGTATTGTTGTTAATGCTGGTGAACTGGGGGCTGGAAGCACTCAAATGGAAAAGACTGTTGCGTAAGATAGAGAAGCTGAGTTTATGGCAATCTATTGAGTCCGTATTTTGTGGTTTAACACTGGCTATCTTTACACCGAACAGGTTGGGAGAGTACGGCGGGAGAGTGTTTTTTCTTTCCCCAAAACGCAGGATTATCGGCGTTGTAGCTATGGCAGTAGGTAATATTGGCCAAATGGTTCTGACTAATATTTTCGGAGCAATTGCGCTTAGCATTTTTCTGCTGCGTTTCCTGCATTTAGATTACCGGCTCAACTATGCGATTATAGTACTTGCAGCCATGTTCTGCCTGTTTTTCTTAACGTTCTTCTTTAACATCCGCTGGTTAAATGGCTTATTGCTATCCATGCGCTTTACCAGGAAATATAAGAAGTTCTACAGTATCCTTGGGCGTTACCAGAAAAAAGAACTTTTTCAGATTCTGATGTTTTGCCTGGCACGTTATATCGTGTTTAGTACACAATACTTCATTATGTTTTACTGGCTGATTGCTGACATTCATTACCTGGACATCCTGATGATGGTTTGTATCCTCTTTTTTGTACAATCTACGCTGCCCTCTCTGGATTTATTTGATATTGGGATAAGAAGCGCAACTGCGTCTTATTTTTTTAGCTTTGTAACCAAACAGGATGTTGCCGTGATTGCATGTACCGCAAGCATCTGGCTCATAAATATTATTATTCCTGCTATATTAGGTTCATATTTTGTTTTTAAATTAAATTTTTTTGGAAGTCTTAATCGTCGTTAGTTACCTATCCGCATTTTTAACCCTCATTTATCTTCTTGTTGTTGCCGGATTTATTCGTGGCTGGCATAAATTGATCCCCTTTAAGTATAAGCAAACTAAGGGTTCTACTGCTGTTTCTATCATCGTTGCGGCACGTAATGAGGCCGATAATATTCACCGTACCCTGGAAGCATTACTGGCACAGGACTATAATAAAGCATTGACAGAAATCATTTTTATTGATGATCACTCCACAGACAATACAGCCGAAATTGTCAGGTCATACGCTGCATCGGGTGTAAAGCTGATCTCCCTGAAAGAAAGCCAGGCTTTAAATTCTTATAAGAAAAAAGCTATTCAGACGGCGATTGGACAATCGACTGGAGATTTGATCATCACCACAGATGCAGATTGCCGGATGGGAACAGCCTGGCTCACTACAATCATTGCCTTTTACGAAGAGAAACGCTATAAAATGATTTCATCGCCTGTGGCTTATGATGAAGAGAAAAGCTTTTTTGAAAGAGCACAGTCCTTAGAATTCCTTTACCTGATAGGTTTGGGAGCCTCCACAATAGGGAATAAAAAACCTTCTACCTGTAATGGGGCCAATTTAGCCTATGAAAAAGCAGCTTTTTATGAAGTTGGTGGTTTCCAGGGAATAGATGATCTGGCTTCTGGAGATGATGAGCTGCTTTTACATAAAATTGCGGCCCGTTATGACAATCATATTGGGTTTCTGAGAAGTCGGGATGCCATGGTTTACACCCATGCAAAGCCTAACCTTGGAGAGTTTTTACAACAACGTAAACGCTGGGCTTCCAAAAGCACACGCTATAAAAATAAATCTATCATTGTACTGGGTGTATTTATCTGGTTTTTCAATGTCAGTATTTTGTTGAACCTGCTTATTGGCTTGTTCTTCTTTGGCTTCCTGAAAATTGCACTGATACAATTACTGCTGAAAATAATTATAGAGTTTATATTCCTGCTTGATGTCACTAAATTCGCTAAAAGAAGAAGCCTGATGGTATTATTACCTGTATTGAATGTGCTGCATGTATTGTATATCATCTATATTGGTATTGCAGGTAACTCGGGTAAATACAACTGGAAGGGTAGAATGGTTAAATAATGGAGAATAGTAAGAGTCCCTCAGAAAGAATATGGGGCAGGTTTAAAAGAAATAAACCTGCCGTTGGAGGACTCCTGTTTATTCTCTTGCTTTTGGTGATGGGTATACTGGGCTATTTGATTACGCCCGACCAGACACCAATGGCCAATACCATGCACTTACAATTAAGCAATAAAAAACCGGGCAGATCATTTCAGTTTCTGGTCATTAGTCAGAACCCGGATTTCAGAAAAGTAAATTTCCTGGAGAAAATGCTATACGGGCAAGAAGCTGAATTCAAAAGCATCCCGATTACAGGCTACAGAATCGCAGGAAACCATTTGTGGATCAAAGAATATATTGGCGATGACGAAGAAGCTGCTGAAAGCAGTATCCGGCTTCCTGTTAATCATCAATCCTATTTAAAGCAACATCTTTACCAGCAAACCTTCTGGTTAGGTACAGACGGCTATGGAAGAGATTTACTGAGCCGCCTCATTCTGGGTATCCGGGTTTCTTTATCAGTAGGTTTACTGGCCGTACTCATCTCTATGAGTATCGGTTTAAGTCTGGGGGCAATGGCCGGTTATTTCGGGGGCATGACAGATTCAGTAGTTAGCTGGCTGATGAATGTAATCTGGTCCTTACCCTCGCTGTTACTAGTAATTGCTATTTCATTTGCTTTAGGAAAAGGATTCTGGCAGATCTTTATTGCAGTAGGCTTATCTACCTGGGTAGACGTATCCAGGTTAGTCCGCGGACAGGTAATGGCGCTTAAAGAAGCTGAGTTTGTAGAAGCGGCCAGGGCATTAGGTTTTCCAACTTTCCGTATTCTTACGCGTCATATTTTACCCAACATTGCAGGCCCTGTACTGGTGATCGCCTCTGCCAATTTTGCTTCTGCCATCTTACTGGAAACCGGCCTGAGTTTTCTTGGATTCGGCGCACAGCCACCTATGCCCAGCTGGGGAGGGATGATCAAAGAAAACTACGGCTATATTGTGATGGATGCAGCTTACCTGGCGATTCTGCCTGGGATGGCGATTATGCTGACTGTATATGCTTTTAATTTAATGGCTATCGGATTAAGTGATGCCTTTAAAGTTAAATCTCCAGGTACACTGGTTTAAAAAATCCCTTAACTTTACAGGATGTTATTAAACTGTTTTCAACAAGAATTTTTAGAAGCGGGTTGCGATGAAGCTGGCAGAGGTTGTTTAGCCGGGCCTGTTTACGCAGCCGCAGTAATTTTACCGCTGGATTTTGTTGCCGGAGAACTGAATGACTCGAAAAAACTAACGCATAAACAGCGGGTAGCGCTAAGAGCAATTATAGAGAAAGAAGCAATTGCATGGGCTGTCGGCTTTGTAGATAACCATGAAATTGATGAAATAAATATCCTGAACGCTTCATTTCTGGCAATGCACAGGGCGATTGAAAAACTGACTGTGCAGCCTGGCTTTTTAAGTATCGATGGAAACCGGTTTAAAATTTATCCAGGTATTGCGCATAGCTGTGTCATCAAAGGGGATGGTAAATATTTAAATATTGCTGCTGCGTCTATCCTGGCAAAAACACACCGGGATGAATACATGGATAATCTGGCAGATGAATATCCTGTTTACCAATGGAAGAACAACAAAGGTTATCCGACTAAAGTTCACCGCTCTGCTGCTTTAGTGCATGGGCTGACTCCCTATCACCGTAAAACTTTTGCAATAAGTGATCCGGAAAGAATTCTCGTTGTAGATAATGCGGGATAATTCGTATTTTCACCTTATTGAAAACACTTATACTTAGCAACAGAGTCCCATTTCCTCCCAACAGTGGTTATCCGATTGTAGTCTATAATACGATGAAAGGATTGCTGAACCTGGGTGTGGAAATTACTTTGTTCAGTATCAACACCAATAAACACCGGGTGGATGTGGATGATATCTATGATCCGGTTTATGACCAGATCAAATTTCATTCTTTTGATCTGGATACAGAGGTTAATTTGTGGGGTGCTTTTTTCAATATCTTCTCCAATGAGTCTTACAACGTTTCCAGGTTTTATGATGACGATGCGGCAAAATTGCTGGAGAATATCCTCCGGGAAAATGAGTTCGATATTATTCAGTTCGAGGGGTTATTTGTAGTACCCTATCTGGAAGTAGTTAAAAGCTATAGTAAAGCTAAGCTGATTTACCGGGCACACAATATTGTTTTTGATGTATGGGAACGCCTGGCAACTTCTGAACGGTTTACCCCAAGGCGTAAATACCTGCAGTTTTTAGCACGCCGGCTAAAAATCTATGAGACCGGGCAGATGAACCGCTTTCACCAGATTTTTGCCATCAGTAATCCCGACAGGCAGAGCATCCTCTCTTTTGGCTGTGAAGTAGGAATAGAAGTATTTCCTGTAGCCCTGGATTTTGAGAAATATACGATTGACCTGTCCAAAACAAGCTTCCCAACTTTATTTCACCTGGGTGCGATGGATTGGCGGCCCAATAAAGAAGGACTGGAATGGTTTATAGAAGAAATCTGGCCCGATATAGAAAAACTCAGCTCTGAGCTCCGGTTTTATGTAGCCGGTAAAAGTATGCCGCAGCATTTTTATGAATATGACTTCGATAACCTGGTGGTAGAAGGAGAAGTGTTCGATGCGATTGATTTTATGAATTCCAAGGCGATCATGATTGTGCCTTTACTTTCGGGAAGCGGGATGCGGGTGAAGATTATTGAAGGCATGGCAATGAAGAAATGTATTATTGCCACAACCTATGCCGCAGAAGGACTGAACTGTGAAAATGGAAAAGATATCCTGATTGCGGACACCGCTGATGAGTTTTACCGTTGTATTCTGCAATGTATCACCCATCCGAACCGGTGGCGCGAAATCGGCGGGAATGCCCGCAAGACAGCAGAAAGAGATCATAACCTGGCCACTATTTCACAAAGGATGCTGAATGTCTATCAGCGATTAGTAAATGGATAATTTTTATGTACTTTTGCCCTCAATTTTAAGAGCAATAGCGCATGAATAATACCGCATTAACAGAGAAACATATTTCATTAGGAGCCAAAATGGTTCCATTTGCAGGATACAATATGCCCGTTCAATACGAAGGCATTAATGCAGAACATGCTACAGTTAGAAAAGCCGTAGGCGTTTTTGACGTAAGCCACATGGGTGAATTCATCCTGAAGGGTGAAAATGCACTGGACCTGATTCAACGTGTAAGCAGCAATGATGCTTCAAAATTATATGATGGTAAAGTTCAGTATGCTTATCTTCCAAATGAAGATGGTGGTATTGTAGATGATTTACTGATCTACAGAATTGACGAAAAAACTTATATGTTGGTTGTTAACGCTTCAAACATAGAAAAAGACTGGAACTGGATTCAAAAATTCAATACACAGGGTGTAGAAATGCACAATATCTCTGATAAAACTTCTCTATTAGCAGTTCAGGGACCAAAAGCAGCAGAAGCTTTACAAAGCTTAACTGATATTGACCTGGCTTCTATGGAATACTATACATTTACTAAAGGGATGTTTGCTGGTGTAGCTAACGTGATCGTTTCTGCAACTGGTTATACTGGTGCAGGTGGTTTTGAGTTGTATTGCGACAATGAGCATGCAGAAACTGTCTGGAATGCCGTTTTCGAAGCAGGTGCAGCTTTTAATATTAAACCAATTGGTTTAGGTGCACGTGATACTTTACGTTTGGAAATGGGTTTCTGTTTATATGGAAATGACATCGATGATACGACTTCTCCAATTGAAGCTGGTTTAGGATGGGTGACTAAATTCACTAAAACATTCACCAATTCAGAAGCCTTGCTTGCAGAGAAAGAAGCTGGTGTTAAACGTCGTCTGATTGGTTTTGAAATGATAGACCGTGGTATTCCCCGTCATGATTATGAAATCGTTGATGCAGCAGGAAACGTAATCGGAAAAGTAACTTCAGGTACACAATCCCCATCATTACAAAAAGCAATAGGAATTGGTTATGTAACGAAAGAACATGCTAAAGAAGGAAATGAGATCTATATCAGCATCCGTAATACCTCCATTAAAGCAAAAGTAGTAAAGTTCCCATTTTATAAATAAGCTGCCGCCCTCCCTGACCATGCAAAGAAAGATAGAAGTCTGTTTGACACCTGCCCTTATTGATTTATACGCTATTGAAAATAGTATTGTCGTAGTGATTGATATTTTAAGAGCAACTTCTTCCATGGTTTATGGAATTGACAATGGTGCACAGGCGATTATCCCGGTAGCGCAGGTCGAAGAATGCATGAACTATGCAGGTAAAGGTTATTTGCTGGCAGCAGAGCGAAACGGGGAAGTAGTTGAAGGCTATGACTTCGGTAATTCCCCGTTTTCTTATACCGCCGAAAAAGTGGCTGGAAAAACAATTGTGCTCACGACTACGAACGGTACAAAAGCGCTTCATTTAGCAAGAAAGCGTGCCAGTCAGGTAGTGATCGGTTCTTTCCTGAATTTAGAAGCTTTATGTGAATGGCTTAAAACTCAGGAAAAAGATGTTTTATTGCTTTGCGCAGGCTGGAAGGACCAGTTTAACCTGGAAGATACCATCTTTGCAGGCGCAGTAGTGAACCAGCTTCGCAGTGGATTTACGCATTATGATGACGCAAGTGTAGCAGCAGAAGATCTTTATTTGCTGGCTAAGGACGATCTAAGGGCCTATATCCACAAATCATCTCACAGCCACCGCATGGTTGCACTGAATATTGAGGAAGATGTGAAGTTCTGTTTACAGACTAATATCTGCCAGACAATCCCTGTATTGGAAGGTGACCAGCTGGTTGCTTTAAAAACAAGTTTATAAGTCTTCGTCAGGCGTGTTAATCTCTTTGATTAACTCTTTAAAAGCTTCATTGTGCTGAATAGTTTTCAGTGTTTCCTCATAAGCCAGCCAGTAAATGGTTTCAGCTTTCTTCATATCAAATGTACCAATTTCACCCATTCCCTTAGGCTCAATCAAGAGGTTACAGAAAGCTGATTTTTGTTCCATATCCTTATTGACAGACATTAATCCTGCTCTGGACATTAAAGCGGTAATATTTGTCATTACGTCTACAGGCTTTAAGTGATTACAAGAAGACCCGATAATAAAATCACAGTTATTCAGCAAAGGCTCAATTGGGAAGTTATTCAGAATTCCACCGTCTACATACATCTTTCCATCAATCATAATCGGCTTGAAGATCCCCGGAATACAAGAGGAAGCCTGCACAGCTTTGATTAAATGTCCTGCTGTAAAATAGACCAGTTTGCCTTCACTAAAATTCGTTGCCGCAATAGTGAGCGGGATCTTGAGGTTCTCTATCTTATTATCCGGAAAATATTCCATCAGCAATTGCTCGGTATGTTCAATACTCACCAAGCCCAATGCACCTAAAGATGGCCTTACAAATCGCAACAACCTGGTTTTAATAAAGATATCCAATGCATGTTCCGGATCAATTCCGGCAGCATAAAACGCACCTACTATCGCACCCGCACTTGTTCCGCTAATATGGCTAAAGGTAACTCCTGCATTCTTTAATGCTTTTAAAACACCAAGGTGAGCAATCCCTCTGATTCCGCCTCCCGATAAAACAAGTCCTACTTTCTTCCTCATAATTTTAAATTTTGGGTTTGTATTTTGCCCCATTTAATATCTTTTGCGGATCTGGCTCTTTCATCAGTTCCTGCAAAGTAACCCTTGGATTTTCAGCCATGTATTTTCTGACCATCTGCCAGCCTATCCATACGCCCAGTTTGGGAGCAGATTCATTTTTCACCCCTAAACCAGGGGTAAAAGGAGCTTCACTCACATACATTTGTATTTTCTGATTGTCGGTTTCAAACAATAGTTTGTTTTCAATCAGGTATGCCCAGATATTTCCTTCAAAGGTTTTACACCATTCCAGTTGCTTTGCTGTATACCCTATTTTAAGGGTGTCCGGAGTTTTGTCATCCAGTACTTTGTCCATGAAATACAAAATCTTTCCATTCTCTACCATTTTGGCTAAAAGAGAATGGTCTTCATCTTTTTGAGGGAAGAGTTCTTCTCTGGCAAAAGTCTCCGTGATCCGTGGTACCACATAATCAGGCGTGAACCGCTGTGATAAATATAAAGGAACGCTTTTTACAATCGCGCTGTAAAATTTGCTGTTTTTACCTAAAAACATGTCCAGGCCGATTCCCATATAACCGTCTCCAATAGGGGTTTGAACGGCAAAACCGGAAACAAAAGAGATAAACCGGGGAATCCTGGTTTTAGGGTAGTAATATTTAATGTATTTGAAGGTCTGGGTCAAGTCCTTTTCTATAGGTTTTATATCCCGGAATACACTGTCTGCTTCCTGATTCAGATCGGTATAAGCCTGATCTTTATATAGTGTTGTTAAGATCTCAGCATCGCTATAACTTCTGTCACCGACCATCCTGTGGATATAGTCATCGTAAAAGTAATTGTACTTTTTACGCAGCATTAAATCTGCCTCTGCTAATTTTTTGTTCTTTCCCGCATACAAATCCTGATCGAACCTTTCGACCTTAATATCGAGCTTTATATCATCCACGTTGGGCTTCCCTGCCTGTTTACAGGAAAAAAATGTGGCGACACACAGAAAAATTAGATAGATTTGAAGATGTTTAACGTTATAGTTCATTGATAACAAATATAAACAGATCACGGGAGGAAACCAGCAAAGGCCGGCTTCAAAAAAAGATTGAAACTATCTTTACGCTGCTCCAGCACTCATTACAATTAAATATGATACAAATGAAACAAATATTGGCCGGACTTTTACTGACATTTTTAACAACTACTGCTTTTGCACAACAAGGAGCTGATCCTTATTATGGTTTCAGACTTGGCTTAACAGCACATCCTACTTTTGGCTGGGCTAAACCTGAAAATGGTAAAGGCAATGGTTTTAGTATGGGTTTTTCTTATGGTTTGCTGGCTGACCTGAACTTCGCAGAAAACTATAGTCTTTCAACAGGATTGACGATTACAACCATTAATGGTAAAACCACAGAGATTAATCCAAGTCCTTATTATGATGCTGCGGCTTATCCGAACCCAACACCTTACGATCTGAAGTATAAGTTGCAGTACCTGGAGGTTCCTTTGACTTTAAAGTTGAAAACTGAAAAGATAGGAGATGTACGTTGGTATGGACAGTTCGGTCTCTCTAATGGTTTTAATATCGGAGCAAGACAAGATGTATCAATTGCCGGAAAAAGCATTGTAGAAGATGATCATATCAAGAAGAATACAAACTTTTACCGTGCGGGGCTGATTATTGGTGCCGGACTGGAATATGATGTCGCAAGAAATACAAGTGTTACTACAGGATTAACATTTAATAATGGATTTACTGATATTTCTTCTGCTCCGGGCCGAAGTGTACGTAATCATTATGTGGGTTTAAATTTCGGGGTATTCTTTTAGCAGATTATGAAGATAGCATTAGCGCAGCTGAATTACCATATTGGTAATTTTGAGCTGAACATAAAAAAAATAATAGCGCATATCCAGTTGGCTAAAGCTGATGGGGCTGACCTGGTTGTATTCGCAGAACTTGCCGTTTGTGGTTATCCTCCGCGTGATTTCCTGGAGTTCGAAGAGTTTATTTCTCTTTGTGAAGAAGCGGGAAAAGAGATTGCTGAACATTGTACGGGGATTGCCTGTATTGTCGGGTTGCCGGTCAGAAATGAACAGGCAGCGGGTAAAGATTTGTACAATGCGGCTTATTTTATAGAAGAAAAACAGATTAAATCTATTGCGCGGAAGGCGTTGTTGCCTAATTATGATGTTTTTGATGAGTATCGTTATTTTGAGCCTGCTACTTCTTTTGAGTGTATTGATTTTAAAGGAGTTAAAATTGCATTGACGATTTGTGAGGATCTTTGGAATATTAATAATAATCCATTATATGTTTCTAATCCGATGGATGAACTGATTAAAGAGAATCCAGATGTGATGATTAATATTGCCGCTTCTCCGTTTTCTTATCAGCATGATGATGAGCGCAGGGTTGTATTAGCAGATAATGCGAAGAAATATAATTTGCCTTTGTTGTATGTAAACCAGGTTGGCGCACAGACGGAAATCATTTTTGATGGTGGTTCTATGGTCTTTGATCAGGATGGGAATATGCTGGATGAAATGGATTATTTCAAGGAGCAGCTGAAGACCTATACTTTTGCTGATGGAAAGATTGAGGGTGATGTTTTTGTGCATCAGCCGATGTCTGATATCGCTCAGATTCATGATGCATTGGTGTTAGGGATCAAGGATTATTTTGTGAAGTCCGGGTTTTCTAAAGCGGTATTAGGTTTGTCTGGTGGGATTGATTCTGCGATTGTATGTGCGTTGGCTTGCCGGGCACTGGGTGCGGAGAATGTAATGGCGGTCTTGATGCCGAGCAAGTATTCTTCGGATCATTCTATTAAAGACGCACTGGATTTAGTGGAGAATTTTGGGTGTATGCACGAGGTTATTTCTATTGCGGAAGCTGCGGATGCTTTTGATAGTATGATGGCAGGTGCTTTTAAGGGTTTGCCTTTTAATTTGACGGAAGAGAACATTCAGGCGAGAAGCAGGGGAATTGTGGTGATGGCAATGTCTAATAAGTTTGGTTATATTTTACTGAATACTTCAAATAAGAGTGAGTGTGCAGTAGGGTATGGTACTTTGTATGGCGATATGTGTGGTGCGATTGGGGTGATTGGTGATGTTTATAAGACTCAGATTTATGAGCTGGCAGCATATATAAATAAGGATGAGGTCGTTATTCCCGTGAATACGATTGTTAAGCCGCCTTCAGCGGAGTTAAGACCGGGCCAGAAGGATTCTGATTCGCTGCCTGATTATGATACGCTGGATACGATCCTTTTTCAGTTTATTGAGTTGAAGAAGAGTTCTAAGGATATTATTGCGATGGGTTATGAGGAGGGGTTAGTGAGAAGGATTATTAAAATGGTGAATGGGGCGGAGTTTAAAAGGTATCAGACTCCGCCTATTTTAAGGGTTTCTCCAAAGGCTTTTGGGAGTGGGAGGAGAATGCCAATTGTTGGGAAGTATTTAGCTTAAGGGTGAAAGGGTGGGGTTTTCCACCCGGATTAAAAAAACACCCTGTAGTGTATTACTGGCGCGCGTTCCCTCTTCGAGGATCCTAATGCCAGTAATACACTACAGGGTGTTTTTTTAATTTCACAGTTTTTTTCCACCATGACAGGGTGTAAGCTAAATAGTATAACCAGAGTTGTTGGATTGCTTTTTGGTTCGGCTCTCAGGATTGCCTGTTGGTTTGGCTTTCAGGATTGCTTGTTAGCGGGGCTTTTGGCTTGATTTGTGGTTGGTTTTTTGGATTGCCTGGTGGTAGTTGTGTTAATGTTTTGTGATGAACAGATTATTCGGTGTTATTGTTGTTTTGTGTTTTTTTACTGTGGAGTCTATGGCTTTTGGGATTTCTGACCCTATGGATTCTGTGGCAAGTATTGTTAGTCCGGTGAGGATTAATTTAATGCCGGGACAAAATATGAAAACGCTTGGAAGAAGGTTATATCTTCCTATCCGATATATTGGGGCAGCTAAGGTAAAGCTTAGAGTAGTATTTGATACGGGCTCTCAGGGGCTTATTCTGGATGCTAAGCGATTACTGCCGGCTTCATTGGTGGCAGACACTGGAATTGTAATTGGGGACAAGGATTCTTTAGTGTTGGATGGGATCACTGTGACGCGGAATAAAACGAAGTCGCGTTATGGTGGTACGCGTTCGTATGATGGGAATATCGCTTATGCTTCGATTGTGATCGGGGATAAGATGGGCCAGGTGAGAACGAAGAGAATGCCTTTTATTTTAGTTTATCATGGTGTTTATGACCAGACTGGGAAGCCTGCTCAGGTAGACCAGCATTGTGATGGGATTGCTGGCGTGAATTCTGGTGGAGAGCTTAAAGCGGGACTGGTCATGAAAAGGGAGAATGTAGTTAGCCCTTTTAATTATTTGAGTTTTGGCAACCGTGTGGAGGCTGGGTTTATCCTTGCGCCGCTTGATCAGGTAAAATGGGAAGGGGTTTCTTCTATGGAAGGGAAATCAGCAGTGCCTTTATTGACGGTGGGCATAACCGAACAGGCAAAGGAAGGATTTGTATTGCATCGGCAGCTATTGCAGAATGGCCGCTTTTATCCTTATGTAAGGGGAATTATCAGTTATAATGGTTTGGTGATTTCACCGTCTTATGTTTTATTTGATTCTGGGAATCCTGCAGGAGGGGTGATTTATGAGCCGGATGCAGCTAAAAAAGGAAGAATGAATGCTGGTATCGTTATCCGGTTTGTGAGTGATGAGGGTACTATTTATGATTATGCTGCTAACAATAGCAATTATAAAACGACACTCGATTCACGCAAGAGTAAATCGGTGTCTATTATAGGGATTAACTTCTTTTTAGAAAATTCTTTTATGTTGAATTATGCCAGTCACATTATCGGTATAAGACCTGTTCCGTCTTTATAGCAGGAAAATCAGATCGTTTTCTTTGTGTGACTGCTCTGCTTATGCTTTTTTCTTTTTGAAGTAAGTTTGATAAGGAATGAATAAGGCCAGTACAATGCCAATCAGGCTCAGGATCTGCGGGATGATATCTCCGCTTTTTACATAAAATGTAAGTTGATCGTTTAAGTTTACATCCCTTTTCAAGGCATCACGTGTCCACCATGCGGATTGTTTAACGATGTCTCCACGTTGGTTAATGAAGCCCGAAATTCCAGTATTGGCTGAGCGTACTACCCATCTGCGGGTTTCTATGGCACGAAGTTTAGCATAAAGGAAGTGCTGATCTTTACCCGAAGTATTTCCCCACCAGCCATCATTGGTGATGATCGCGATGAGCTGTGCACCATTTTTAACGGACTCTCCAATCCAGCCTCCCCACAGGGATTCATAACAGATTACCGGAGCTACGCCTACACCATTCTGAGAGTAAAATACACCGGGGTTTTCCTGCCATCCCCAGCCAGAAACTGTACCTCCAAGACCAGCAAATACCGGAGCAAGGAAGGATAGGGTTTTTGGGAAAGGCATTTTTTCTACGCCGGGTACGAGTTTGGATTTATGGTAGAACTGAACGTTTGCGGAGTTCTCCACCTGCATCGCAGAATTAAAATTGTCGTAGTATTGATTATTGTCCGGATCGAATTTAGCAGAGAGCGTGCTTTTATCGTTGTAGAATTTAAGACTCTCTATTCCGGTGATCAGCGTCCCGTTTTTGTATTTGTTCAGGAAAGATTGTGCAGCCATGTACTCCGTGGTGCTGCGGATACGGTCTTCGTTCGCATAACTCGGAATAGCGGTTTCAGGCCAGATAAAATATTCGGTATTGACTTGCGCTACAGAATCCGAAAGATGAACAAGGGTTTTGAGTTGTTCTGCAGGAGTAATGCCGCCCATTTTCTCATAAGGATCGATGTTTGGTTGTACCACCACTACGTTAATGGGCAAAGTTTTTTCTTTATACCCATAGTACTTGATCAGGGAAATCCCGGCAGGTACGATCAGAAAGATCAGCCAGCCAAGGGCAGGTCTGATTTTGAGATAACCAGTGTTTGCTTTAAAGGCTTTATAGGCCTCAAAAGCAAGGATATTACTGACCAGTATCCAGATTGACCCACCATATACGCCGGTAGTCTCGTACCATTGCGCAAGCTGATGCATTCCGGCAAGTCCGTTACCCAATGTCATCCAGGGGAAAGCAAGGTCCCAGGTGGCATGCAAATATTCCATACCTACCCAAAAGCTAACCAGGGCCAGGTAGGCAATACGTTTGTTGCTGACTACAGTTCTGAAACGGTAATAAAGCCAGAAGGCGAAAGTCATTAGTAAAGCTCCGAGTCCATAAGGAATCAGAGAGATGACCAAAGCGACAGCCGGATTATTATAGGCACTGATCGCATTGTATACCCAATAAATGCAAGCTGTATTCCAGACCAGGAAAGTCAGGCCCGCAGTCAGGAAAACCTTTTTGCCTGTTTTTGGCTCTCTTTTGGCTATTAACTGATCAAGTGCAATAAAGAGTGGCACAAGACCGACTAATAAAAGGGGAGCTGCAAAAGTATGCGGCGGCCATGCCAGCCATAATAAAAATGCACTTAATAAGGCAAGCAGGTAGGTTTGTGTCGCTTTCATGGATTGGGATGTGCGCTTTAAAAAGTATCTAGTATATCGGCTTTTTTAGCCTCGTATTCAGCCTGGGTAATTAATTGTTTGTCATATAGGGTCTTAAGTTTCCTTAATTTCAAGGTCGTTTCATCTTCTGGTTCTTCCACAATTACAGGAGCTGCATAAACTTCCACAGGCTCTTCGGCAGGAATGTTTTCCTGAACAGGGAGGTCTGCTACTGGAGCAATAGGGGCTGCCGATGCTGGCTGCTGTGCTCTTTTCTCTTCCAGTTCAGTTTGTCTTTGTTGCTCTTTAAAAGCTTCCAGTTGTTCATAAGCAGCCTGATAAAGTTTTCTGGCCTGTACCTTAGGGATATATTCTGTAATGATGTTCTCCCCATGCTGCGGAACACAGATGAATTTAGAACCGAAAATTTCTTCTTTGAAAGAGATTTCTTTGATGCTTTTCCAGGAGATATCCTTGAAGTTCATTGTGATGCCGAAGTTAGCTGGCTCACAATAAAAAATGCGTTTATTACTCACTACGATGCAATCAGGAAGAAGATTTACTGCAGGTCTTTTTTGTACCGCAAGGTAGATCAGTTCCTCATTGGTAGTCAGCATATCGTTCAGCTTACCTAAAACTTTTTCAACAGCTTTAGGATCTTGCTCATCGCTCAAAAATCTATCTATTAAAATCATATTATTTTATTTTAAGCTCTCATGAGCCTGTTTTAGTCTATAATTAAAGGGGCTCTTTGGGGGTTAATCCTTTTCGTAAGAGCGTTTTTCTTTTTTAGTTTCTTCTTTACCAGCCACACAAATTACGAACTCACCTTTTAAAATATTGTTTTCGAAGTAAGATTTTATTTCTACCAGTGTACCTCTAACGGTTTCTTCATACATTTTAGTCAGTTCCCTGCTTACTGAAGCTTGTCTTTCTTCCCCAAAAAACTGTGCGAATTCTTCCAGTGTCTTCAATAAACGGTGTGGACTTTCATAAAGGATGATTGTTCTCTCCTCGTCAGCCAGCTTCTTTAAACGGGTTTGTCTGCCTTTTTTAACTGGCAGGAACCCTTCAAAGACAAATGAATCTGTAGGTAAACCAGAGTTGACCAATGCAGGTACAAAAGCTGTTGCACCCGGTAAACATTCTACCGGTAAATCATTTTTTAACACTTCTCTGACCAGAAAGAAGCCCGGATCAGAGATCGCTGGTGTTCCGGCATCCGAAATCAGGGCTACATTTTTACCTTCCTTCAGAAACCTGATGATTTCTGAAGTTGCCTTATGCTCATTATGCTGGTGATGCGAATAAGCTTTTTTATCAATGCCGAAATGCTTCAATAAAGGCGCACTTGTACGGGTATCCTCAGCCAGGATAACATCTGCTTCCTTTAGAACGCGGACAGCCCTGAAAGTCATATCTTCCAGATTACCGATTGGTGTAGGAACCAGAAATAGTTTACCGCCCATAGTATTCTCCAAACTCTTGTTATATTTGTTAAAAAAATTAAATAATGCTGCAAGTTAACTATATCCGCGAAAATAGAGAGAAAGTTTTAGAACGCTTAGGCGTCCGTAATTTCAAACAACCTGAACTGGTTGATGAAATTATCAAATTAGATGAAGAACGCAGACAGACTCAAACCTCGCTGGATAACTTATCTGCTATTGCAAATGCCAATGCTAAACAGGTTGGTGAACTGATGCGCAGTGGTAAAAAAGAGGAAGCTGAAGCAATTAAAGCCGAGACGACTTCTAACAAAGAACATATCAAGACCCTTTCAGATCAATTGAATGTGGTAGAACAGCATTTATACAATGCATTGGTACAATTACCGAACTTACCTGGTGAACTGGTTCCTGCGGGCGCTACACCAGAAGAAAATGAGGTCGTACTTACGCATGGTGCTCCGGCAGAATTGCATGGGAAAGCACTGCCACATTGGGAACTGACTACCAAATACGACATTATAGACTTTGAACTGGGTACTAAAATTACCGGTGCAGGTTTTCCTGTTTACAAAGGTAAAGGAGCCCGTTTACAGCGCGCATTGATCAACTTCTTCCTGGACCGTGCAACAGAACAGGGGTATAGAGAGATGCAGGTGCCTTTGATGATTAACGAAGCCTCTGGTTTTGGAACAGGTCAGCTACCAGATAAAGAAGGACAGATGTATCATTCTACAGTAGATAATCTTTTCCTGATCCCTACTGCTGAAGTCCCTGTCACTAACCTTTACCGTGATGTAATTTTAAAAGAGGAAGAACTGCCTGTTAAAAATACTGCATATACTCCTTGTTTCCGTCGTGAGGCAGGATCATACGGCGCACATGTACGTGGCTTAAACAGATTGCACCAGTTTGATAAAGTGGAATTGGTACAGGTGGTACATCCGGATAAATCTTACGAAGTACTGGAAGAAATGAGCGCTTATGTACAGTCTTTACTGAAAGATTTAGGCTTACACTTCCGCGTATTGCGTTTATGCGGTGGCGACATGGGCTTTACTTCAGCCATGACTTACGATATGGAGGTATGGAGTGCGGCACAACAACGCTGGCTGGAAGTTTCTTCTGTTTCTAACTTCGAATCTTTCCAGACGAACCGTTTGAAATTAAGATTTAAAGGAAACGGCGGAAAAACTCAGTTGGCACACACCTTAAATGGTAGTGCTTTGGCTTTACCACGTATTGTAGCTGCTATCCTTGAAAACTATCAAACAGAAGATGGTATTATCATTCCAGAAGTTTTAGTGAAATATACTGGATTCGACCGTATAGATTAATTCTTCTTAAAGCATTAAACTTAAAAAGCGGGTATTTCAATTAAGAAACACCCGCTTTTATTTAAGTTAACCTTGACTTGATTATAAAATCAGGATCAATAATAAGATAATGATGATGATTGCACCAACAGAAAGATAAACACCTCCACCCATAGCACGGGCTTCTTTTTTCATTGTTCTTAACTCTTTGCGCAACTCTTTTTTCTCAGCTCTTGACAAATTAGATTTGTCCATAGCTTTGATTTCTTCCACACGGTTTGTGATTCTTTCTAACTGAACTTTTTGCTCAGTAGTCATTTCAACTTTGTCCTTAACTGTGGCAGCAGATACTGTGTTAACACTTAATCCTACAACGAAGATTAACAAGAATGAGTAGATTAATTTTTTCATGGTTATAATTTAAATTGTGTGGTTATTGACAGACTCATGCTATAACAAAAAACCTACCAAAATGTTGGTAGGTTTCCCGTCTGTTCCTGAATAGATGATTATTAATGTATTATCTAAATCGATAATGATCAAAAAACAATAAATAGGTAGTCAAATTTAAAGATACTGTATACAGTAATAGTCACTATTTAATTTGGAAAACTGTATTCATTACATAGCTTAATTTAATTTTCTTGAAGTCGATCTCCGGAGCCGAACCACCATTGTCATCAACCATAGCAGACTTCATCATCATTCCACTTGCACGGTAAACAGGATAATTCTCATTCCCTTGCTCCTGAATATCAATTACACCACCCAATTGCTCACCTAAAGCCTCAACCAGGTAAGTAGCTTTCACTTTAGCAGCCTGTAAAGCTTTAATTTTTAAATCTTTCTTTAAAGCCTCAATCTTAGAATAATCATAACTATCCACATTTGTATAAGCTACTCCTTTAGGATCAACCGAACCAATGATCTCATTCCACTTGTTCAGGTCAGTAACCTTTAAACGATATTGTTTGCTTACTAAGAAATCAGGATTTTTCTTTTTCTCCGGAGCAGTATTGAAACTGGATAAACTATTGATCATTAAATTCTCCTTAGGAATACCTGCCGCCTGAATAGCTTTATATAACTGATTCTCCAAATCTGTAATCTCCACTTTTTTCTTGCTATTACCATCCTTCAGATACTCTTTCAGCGAAATGCTTAAATAAATAATATCCGGGGTAACTTCCATTTCAGCTGTTCCGCTAACGGTGATCTTTTTGCGTAAATCTACTTGTTGTGCCATAGCACTAATACTGATTAAGGTAGCAAATGCAAAGACGAATAACTTTCTCATAATAATTTTCTATTTGTGTGTATTTACAGATTAGATGTAAAAACCATGCCGATTCCATAACAATAATTGAGGAATTTTAATTTCCTGCAAATTAAGAATATTCTCCTGGCCAGCCTTTATTTATTTTGTTCATAAAAATCCGCTGTAAATCAGACCCATTATATCATCACAAGCTGCTTTTGCTGATTCCATACTCCGGCAAAAGATTCACAATTAATTATTATTCTTTACCTTGAATCAATAAATACAGGAATAAAATTGGAAAATACCAGACAACCAACCCCCAGAGAATTAATTACAACAAGCATAACAGAAACCCTGCTGGAACCCTTAATTCAATCAGGATTTACATTTTCCAAAAGTTCCTTAACCTTCAAAAGAAACTCCGGTGACTTCACCCAGAACATTACCTTTCAGCTTAACCGCTATAATGAAACCGGTATATCGGCAGAATTCCGGACAATATGGAGCATAACTTCAAAAGCATACTCAAAATGGTACAAAGTCAAATACGGAACCAAGCCCCTCAATGACCACATATTTACCGAACCGGATTGGAATATCGAAAATTGGGAGTTCCCGGTCATCAATAACAAACAAGAATATCATTTCCAAATCATAGAAGAAACGCAAAGGCCAGAAGTATTGACAATCCTGAAGAACAACATCCTTAACATTGGAATACTTACCCTGAACCATTTCTCTAACTGGGAAAATGCTGCAAATAATTTACTCTCAAAAAACAGCGACCACCACAAAGCCAGTGATTTTTTTCAGCTTGCCGGTAATCCCGAAAAATCCCTCCAAGCATTGCAAAAAGGCCTGGACTATTGGAAACAACACCCAAAAGCCTCAAACCCCGAAGACCTGGACGAAATCCATAAACGTCTTTTTTAACACCTCTAAAGCATCCAGCTATTCACCTGATCTTTCTTTCTGTTTTTTCTTCTCTTTCTTCCTTCTATTCTTCTTCCCAACCAACCACCAAACAAAATACCTTTTCAAACTAATTCCATCTTTCACAATGGAAATGCCTTTTTTTAACCTCCCAACATGGTGATAAATCAAAAACAGGGAACATAGTTTTGCGGGCATTAGGATCCTCGCAGAGGGAACGCGCGGCCGCAAAACTATGTTCCCTGTTTTTGATTTCCTCCTTACATACCCGCCCCCCCCAAAAAAAAAAAGGCTTCCCCCTTCAGGAAAGCCTTTCAATTAGTTTAAAAGTATTTAATCTTCAACCACCTCATTGTTCGGTCCAATCTCTTCCTTCACCTCTTCCTTAAAATACTTTTTCTGGAAGATCAGAATAGCGATTACCCCAACAGATATGGCAGCATCTGCAACGTTGAACACCGGTCTGAAGAAAATATAGTCTTCTCCGCCCCATATAGGCACCCATTTAGGAAAGATACCTTCCAGTATCGGAAAGTAAAACATATCCACTACACGGCCATGAAACAATGTAGAATAGCCATATATCTTGCCATAAGCTACAGAGTCAATGATATTACCCAATGCACCTGCGAAAATCAAGGCCACATTCAGGACCAGCCCTCTATGGTACTTATGCTGGATCAGGTAATGTAAACCATAACCAATTGCCGCCACCGCAGCAATTCTGAATAACGATAAAGCCAGTTTTCCGAATTCACCACCAAACTCCATTCCGAAGGCCATTCCATTGTTCTCCGTAAAATGTATAATGAACCAGTTGCCAATAATTTTGAACTCCTGACCCACATACATATTAGTTTTAATCCAGGTCTTCAACACCTGATCCACTAAAAGGACCAGGAAGATAACCAGCAAAGGTTTAGAATAGCCTTTCATTATGCTTGTTTCAATTTGGCTTCCATGCTTAAAGTTGCATGAGGTACAGCACGTAAACGTTCTTTTTGGATCAATTTACCAGTTTCTCGGCAAATACCATAAGTTTTGTTCTCAATACGTACCAAAGCAGCTTCTAAATTCTCAATGAATTTTTTCTGACGTGCAGCTAATTGATTTAATTGCTCTTTCTCCAAAGTGGCCGAACCATCTTCCAAAGTCTTGTAAGTACCAGAAGTATCTTCTGTACCATTAGAATTCGGGCTGCTCAAAGAATTCGTTAAGTTGAGGAATTCCTCTCTCGCCATGCGCAGTTTATCCTGGATTAGTTCTTTAAATTCTTGTAGCTCGTTATCTGAGTAACGGGTTTTTGTAGGTTTTTCCATGTTAATTATTGTTTTGCAATTGAAATCAGTAATTCAACCTCATCAATTACGATTGTGTTTCCTTTATCTAAATTAGTTATCAAATTAATATCATCCGCTAATATTTCAGCGCAAATGTATGTTTTATTCTGTGCTACTGCTGTGGCGATTAAATTATCGTTTTGTAAACTCACGGTAATGCGATCAGTCACTTCGAAATTAAGCTCCTTTCTTAAATTCTGGATTCTGTTGATCAATTCACGTGATAAACCTTCCTCTTTCAACACATCGGTTATCGTAACATCCAAAGCAACCGTAAGCTTTCCGATATTTGTTACCTGCCATCCAGGTATGTCCTCAGCGATGATTTCTACATCCTCCAGCAAAATTACATAGCTGGTACCCGGAACAAGATAAGAACCTTCCGCCTCAAACTTGCTTAAATCTTCAGCACTCATCCCACTAATTGTTTCTGCTACCGATTTCATGTCCTTACCAACCTTTGGTCCGAGCGCTTTGAAATTCGGTTTGATCTTTTTCTTGATGAAACCAGCAGTATCAGTGATATATTCAATATCCTTGATGTTAGTCTCAGATAAGATAATTTCCTTCACAAGTTCCACTCTTTCCTGGAACGTTTTGTCCAGTACAGGCAATAAGATCTTAGCTAGCGGCTGACGCACATTGATGCTTGATTTCTTCCTTAAGGAAAGTGCCATAGAAGAAATATTCTGGGCAAGCTCCATACGCTCATTCAATTCTATGTCGATCAGTGAGGTATCACCCTCTTTCCACAAGCTCAAATGGACCGACTGTTCAGCAGTTTTTTTATTAACTGATAAGTTCTGGTATAACCAATCCGCGAAGAAAGGTGCAACCGGAGACATTAACTGAGATACGCTCATCAAACAAGTATATAAAGTCTCATAAGCAGCCTTTTTATCCGCAGTCATTTCACCCTTCCAGAAGCGGCGGCGTGATAAACGAATATACCAGTTACTTAAATGCTCATCTACAAAAGTCTGAATAGCTCTCGCTGCTTTAGTAGGCTCATAAGTATTATAACTCTCATCCACCTCGTTGATCAGGTTCTGTAACAGCGATAAAATCCATCTGTCTAATTCAGAACGGTCCTTTACAGGTGTCTCGTTATTTTCATCAATCTCAAATTGATCAATGTTCGCATATAAAGCGAAGAAAGCATAAGTATTGTATAATGTTCCAAAAAACTTACGTCTTACCTCATCCAGGCCTTCAGTACTGAACTTCAGGTTATCCCATGGAGAAGCATTACTGATCATATACCATCTGGTTGCATCAGCACTGTAAGTATCAATCGTATGGAAAGGATCAACTCCATTGCCCAAACGCTTAGACATTTTGTTCCCGTTCTTATCCAGTACCAATCCATTGGAAACTACATTTTTATAAGCAATACCTTGGTTGCCAATACGCTCATTTACTGCTTTGATCTCCTCGCTGGTTTCACTCAGCATGACAGCAATCGCATGTAAAGTAAAGAACCATCCGCGGGTCTGGTCCACACCTTCAGCGATAAAATCTGCAGGATAGGCATTCTCAAACTCTTCCTGGTTTTCAAAAGGGTAATGCCATTGTGCATAAGGCATTGCACCACTATCAAACCATACATCGATCAGATCCAGTTCACGGGTCATTTTTTCGCCTTTTGAAGAAGTCAGGATCACATCATCCACAAAAGGACGGTGCATATCTTTCAATTCAAAAGCAGCTTCCATAAAACCAGCTTCTACAGACTTTTTGATCTCCGCATTCAGCTCTGCAATAGAACCAATACATTTTTCTTCCGTACCATCCTGAGTTCTCCAGATTGGTAAAGGAGTTCCCCAATAACGGGAGCGCGATAAATTCCAGTCCACCAGGTTTTCCAGCCAGTTACCAAAACGGCCTGTTCCTGTAGCTTCCGGTTTCCAGTTAATGGTTTTGTTCAGTGCTACCATTTTATCTTTTACAGCAGTAGTTTTAATAAACCAGCTATCCAGAGGGTAGTATAAAATAGGTTTGTCAGTTCTCCAGCAATGCGGATAACTGTGTTCGTATTTTTTAACGTCGAACGCTTTATTGTCTTCCTTCAGTTTAATCGCGATCAAGACGTCTGTAGGCTTGAAATCAGGCGCTTTACGTTCTTCATCACTATAATACTCTTCTTTCACATAATAACCAGCGAAATCAGTAACCTCGTCAACGAATTTCCCCTGCTTGTTCACTAAAGGAAGTTCATTGCCTTGTTCATCCTTCACCATCACATAAGGCATGTCGTTCTCTTTTACAACACGAAAATCGTCTGCTCCAAATACAGCTGCAAGGTGTACGATACCCGTACCATCTTCAGTCGTTACATAGTCAGCAGGGATAACGCGGAAAGCTTTGGCTTCTAATTCAGCATTGGTTACGTAAGGCATCAGCTGATGATAAACCACACCAACCAGGTCTTTACCAGTAAACTCAGCTGTGATTGTCCACGGAATCAGTTTATCACCACCTTTATAGTCTTCAAAAGAGCTATCTTTTGCTTCAGCTTTGAAGTGTTTGCCAACTAAATCCTTCGCCAATATTACACTGACCGGTAAGAAAGTATATTGATTGAAAGTTTTAACTTTTACATAATTGATCTTTGCGCCAACTGCCAGTGCACCATTAGACGGTAAAGTCCATGGCGTAGTTGTCCACGCGATAAAAGACGTATCTTCTGTATCGTTTTCAAATATGGAAGACAATGCCGGATGCTGCTGTTCTCTTTTGATAGCGAACTGTGCAGTGATCGAAGTATCTTTCAACATTTTATAAGTACCCGGTTGGTTCAGCTCATGAGAGCTTAAACCTGTTCCTGCAGCAGGAGAGTAAGGCTGTACGGTATATCCTTTATATAAAAGCCCTTTATCATAAAAGGTTTTCAGGATCCACCAAAGAGACTCAATATATTCATTTTCGTAAGTGATATAAGGTTTCTCCAGATCTACCCAATAGCCCATTTTCTCGGTAAGGTCATTCCAGATATCGGTATAACGCATTACTTCTTCACGGCAGGCTGCATTGTATTCCTCTACTGTAATTTTAACACCGATATCAACTTTCGTGATACCCAGTTTCTTCTCTACAGCAAGCTCAATAGGCAAACCATGCGTATCCCAACCACCTTTACGCTTCACCTGGAAACCTTTGAGAGTTTTATAACGACAGAAAATATCTTTAATAGCACGAGCCATTACGTGGTGAATACCAGGCATGCCATTAGCTGAAGGCGGGCCTTCATAAAAAGTAAATGGGTTAGCTTTTGAACGGGTAGAAATACTTTTTTCAAATATATTTTCTTCCTTCCAAAACTGTAATATCTCTTCGCCTATCTTAGGTAGTTCTAATTGTTTAAATTCCCTATACATCAATCCAGTATCTTAAAAAAATGAGGATGCAAAGTTAAGGATTAAGAATTAAAAAAAGGTAGGTATTCAGGAAATACATTGATCTTCAAAAACTTAAATTGGTTTGGTTTTTGTTGCTTATATTGTAAAACGATTTTAATCCGGAGAATAAAAAAATATCGGACGGATTTTTAGCTTGCTAATCGCATAAATTAACCACAACAATCTCAACGGTCATGATAAAAGTAATGAAACTTCAGAAGGCAGTAATTGCCTTGATCCTAGCCATAATTGCCCTTGTCACTTACCTGATCCTAGGTTCCGATGAGGTAGAATGGAGCAAATATATATTGGAAGCTTCGGGATTATTCCTGATGCTGAGTGCTCTTCTTTTTCTTTACCCTATACTTTTTGCAAGAAAAGATAAAGAAGGATGTGTAGAGTTAGATCCGGAAGCACCAGTGGAAACGGCAGAACCTGTGAAAGAATAGGGATTTATGCTATATCAAAAAATGCACTGCCCCCAAAAAGTCAGACACTTTCTGGGGGCAGTGCATTTTTACGATACAGCCGCTTTTTCAGGAGAGGCTATAAGCCCAGTTTTTTCTTCAATTCTTTAGTCAATGCTGCTTTTGGCAACACTAAACTGACTGTATTAATCGCGAAATAAGGTTCTGAGACTTCGATATAGCCTTTAAAAGGACCAACTTCACCCCATGAATTTTTAACTTTAAAGAAGGACTTTCCATCCGCTGCCTGTTCTAAACCCATCAGGTGCATCAAATGGTCATCTTCTGTCGTTAAGTTCTCATATAATTGCTGGCGTAATTCTGGCGTATAGGCTTGTTCCTTAACCGTTGGGTTAAGAACAGCTGCTGTTGCATCAGCGGTATCAGCGAATAAAATCGCATAACCTTTTTCTGCTGAAAATTCCTGCTGCTTACATCGGCATCCCACATCACTGTATACCCATCTTTTAAAGCTGTTTTGGTCAGTCCAATCATTTCTTGTAAAGGCAGGTTATAAAAAGAACCGTTTGCAAAGTTATCGGGAGCTTCTAAAATAAACTGTGAATAATAAGGATGGTGCGTAAATGAAGTCACACTTACATAATCATTGGCATCAAATTTCAGTACGTCTTTAGCGAAAGTCTTCGCAGTATAGTTCTTTCCTTTATAATCGAAATTAGCTGGTGGATTACCTAATTTCTCGTTCAGGATTTTCTCAAACCCTTGTTGCCAGTCCGCTGCAACCGGACGTTTTTTAAGGACATCATCAAGGTATGTTTTCAGCGTATCCATTAAACCAGTGTGGTTAGGGATTTCACCAGTAACGCCTTGAAAAGCTTCTTGTGGCATAGCGCCATAAAGTGAAATACCGCGAATCAGGTCATGACCAAGGCCACCTTCACTGAATTGTGCTTTACCCTGACGCAAAATGTAGTTCTTCGCCTTTTCTACATAGATATTGCGCGCAATGTACATTTCTGAGAGGTTAAATTCGCCCAGACCTTTGCGCAGGCTTTCTGATTCTACCAGTGAGGTTGCAGAGTAATTCCAGCAGGTCCCTGTTTTCCCCTGGCTTTTAACAGCTGTTGCAGCATTATCCTTAATCGTTTTTAAAGGGCTTTGTTGAGCCTGTGCGCATAAGCCGGCGCCAATTCCAATAGTAAGAAAGAGAATTCTTTTCAACATATCAATTATAGGTTTTTGATTAATCTTTTTGTGGATGCTAAAATATGAAAAATCTTAAGCATAAAAGCGGCCGTATCATTTAAGATACAGCCGCTTTTTATAGTAAATGAAACCGCCTTACTTACCAGTAAACAATTTCATAATCTTTTTGAAGATTTCATTGTTCGGATAAGTTCCCGTAAAATCTCCTGAATGCGGGCCATAAGCATAAATAGGCACCATGATATTGGTATGGTCATTGGTACTAAACTCTCCCTGAACCCTGCCATCCGCAGCCGAAGCATCCAGTAAAGTTAAACCTCCCGTTTCATGATCCGCGGTAACCAGAACCAATGTCTCTCCATCCTGATCAGCAAAACGTAAAGCCTCAGCCACCGTTTTATCGAAATCATGCAATTCAGTAACCACATACTTTAAATCATTTACATGACCTCCGTAATCAATCTGAGCACCTTCAGTCATGATAAAAAATCCCTTCTTATTAGCTGACAATAACTTGATAGTCTGTTTTAAAGATTGTGCAAGCATATCTCCTCTGCCATCTTTTACCGGACGGGTGGCAGAATCTGGTAATAAAACCAATTGCTTACCACTGCTTTTCTGTTTGAAATCTGCTATCGATTTATTCAAAGTATAACCTTTAGCTTCCAGCTTTTTTATTAAATCAGCATCCGGATTTTGGAGGAAGCTCTTTTGATTAGAACCTACTAAAATATCTACATGACTGTCCAGGAAATCCTTCGCTATCGCCTCATTGTACGAACGGTCTAACTGATGCGCATAAAATACAGCAGGAGTAGCGTCCGTGATATCGCCAACACTGATAATCCCGCTTTTTAAACCATAACCAGCTAAAGTATCTGCCAGGTTTGTGCGTTTCTTGTCATCAGTTCCCATACCGATATAGCGGTTATTTGTTTTTTCGCCCATGGCAATTGCAGATCCGCCAGCTGCAGAATCCGTATTCCCGGAATTAGAGGCAGCAGTCTGAGAAAAACCACTGTTGCGGATCATCGTGATATTCAGGTTTCCATGATTCGCAATCCATCCTGCATGAATCTGAGCTAAACCCATTCCATCACCAATCAGCAGAATCACATTTTTCACTTTTTTAACTGCACCATCAGCTTGATAAGTTGGCTGATAAACAGGATAAGGGACAGGATTGGTATAAGTCAGTTTATCTTTCCGTAAATAAAAATCACGCAACTTCTCAGGAGCATCCGTATTGATCCAGTCTACCCCGAATTTCTCCAGCTCCAGCCAGGTATTCGGACTGTCTTGCGTGGCCCAGAAACGGAAAGGTTTATTTTGCTGATGTGCCGCATGAATCACCTTTAGAAGTTTATCCTCATCAATTTTTGTTGGCGTTCCTTTACCATTCCAAACCGTGTAATTTTTGATATCATCACTGATCATCGCGACACGCTTTAATTGCTCTTCGGTATAAACCTTAGCCGGGCGGCCATCAAAAGAAATTAGCGCTGGATAGTTTTTAAAATTTTCAGGTGCTGGTACATCTCCGCTAATTACAATACTTACCGCATCCGGATTAACCGGCTTGTTCACCATGTCCTGGAAAGGTTTCAGCTCTTTCAGCAACTGCGGTAAAACATGCTGGTAATCTTCTTTAATATCAATCACCAATTGCAACCTTAACTGATGATTAGCGTAAGGATGATTTCCGTTTTCTTTATACAATTGATACAAAGGCTCCAGGTATTGTTTCAAAAGTGTCGCTCCAGGCTTAATCTCCTTTAATTCATGAGCCACAAATAGCTGGCCATCCTTCAGGAAAACGTCAGCTTCAATAGAACCCATTCCTGCGTAATAAGCACGCAGTAAAGGGATGTTTTGTTTGTAATCATTGTGGCTATGTCCTGAATTAAATGACAGTGGTTGCGGTGACTGTGCAAGAGCCGCCAATGCAAACAAGGTAAATGCAGTAGCGCAAAATAGTTTCTTCATAAGTTTAAATTTATTTACCAGCCAGCGTTTTGTTTAATTACGCCGCCACTATTGTCAATTTCTTTTTGTGGAACTGCCCATACATCATGTACCTGAGGATTAAATTTTCTGGCAGGCCATACTGTTGCTCCGCTGAATCCGTGAGCCGGTTGTGCATAAGCAGCTGCTGCATCACCCCAGCGGACCATATCGCGGTGCCTGTCTGCCCATTCACCAGCCAGTTCACTACGACGTTCTCTTTTCAGGTCTGCCAGTGTCATTCCGCTTGCAGCTGCTAGTTTTGCCCTTACCCGGATTCTGTTTAGCTCCGTGTCACCCGCGCCCGCACCACGCTGCATAATTGCCGCTTCTGCTTTAATCAATAATACTTCTGCAAAACGCAATAATGGAAGATTTAAATCTGTTGTCGGGTGATCACCGTTTGGACTGATGTGTTTCCCTACCGGATCTGCAAAACTGAACGGATCCATATATTTTCTGAACTGGAAACCAGATAAACTATTCACCGACGCATAAACATTGTCTGCCCCAAAGAACATAAAATGATCTCCCGGTTTTAAGATCGTTGCCTCCCGGCGGATATCACCTGGCTGATAAGAATCATATAGTTCTTTAGTTGGAACGTAATAGCCCCAGCCATTGTATTTTCCCCAACCTTTATTTTCAAGCATCACACCCGGCAGAATACTTCCCCAGCCACCAGCACCAGCAGGCGTAGAGACCGCCGACCAGATATATTCAGGTCCCCAGTTATTTGGTGCTTTAAATACATCAGCAAAATTTGGCATCAGGTCACGTTTACCAAAATTGATTACTGAATCAGCATATTTCTCTGCATTCGGGTAATCCTTTTTATACAAAAAGGCTTTAGACAATACTGCCCATGCAGCTACTTTATGCGGACGGCCATAATCTGCAGCGCCCAGCTGATCAAAATAAGGAAGATAATTTGCTGCCTGTTGTAATTCACTGATCAGGTAATCATAGTTCAGGTTTACATTGGCTGCTCTTGGTGTCGGATTAGGATCATCCATATTTGTCCTGGTTACAATAGGTACTCCGGCTTTAGCGTTACCATAATTGGACGCTAGCTGAAAATACATATAACCACTTGTAAAATAGGCCTCGCCAATCAATCTCTTTTTTAAAGTGGCATCCATATCAATTGAAGGCACATAACGAATCACATCATTTGCTCTTTTAATAGTCGCATACCTCATTTTCCATTGTCCTTCCGTATAATCTCCACCAATATAAGCAGAGTTGAAGTCTCTTACGTTATCGCCCTGAGCTTTTACACGTCCGGTAATCATGTCATCACTGGCGTTAATAAACCAGAAAAAACCGCGTCCGTAAAAGTTTTCATCGTCATACAGTTCGTACATAGAATTGGCACCTTTCACCGCATCAGTACTGGTTTTCCAGAAGTTTCCTTTTGAAGGAGCCCCTTCAGGGGTAATGTCTAATTGTTTTTTACAAGAGCTGATGATAACGATAGTTAAAGCAGCTATTAATATGTAGAGTAAATTCTTTTTCATTTTTGTTGATTAATACGCATTAAAAATTCAGACTTGCACCAAACAGGAATGTTCTTGCTTGTGGGTAACGGCCTACATCTACACCATACTGATCCATGCCTACTTCAGGATCGAAACCCGAATATTTAGTAATTGTAAACAGGTTATTAGAAGTCACGTAAAGACGCAGGTTACTTATTTTGGCTGCTTTTAAAAGGGTTTTTGGGAAAGTATAACCTATGGTTGCACTCTTTAATCTTAAATAAGAACCACTTTCCAGGTAGAAATCTGACGTGGTAGAGAAGTTCCCATTGGCATCACTTGCTGATATGCGCGGAAGGCCGCTTCCTGTATTGGTTGGGCTCCATGCATCTAATACACCTTTCAGCAAGTTGTAATTCTGACCACTACCTGCGTTCAGTCCTGTATATTTCAAAGCATTAAATAACTTGTTGCCTTTTACACCTTGTGCAAATAAATTCAGATCGAATCCTTTGTAACTGGCATTAAAGCTAAATCCATAAGAGAAATCAGGATAAGCACTGCCTCTGAATACACGGTCATTGTTGTCAATTTTACCATCATTGTTACTATCGACGAAACGGAAATCTCCAGCTTTAGCATTCGGCTGAATCATATTTCCACTCGCATTCTTGTAATTTTTAGCTTCTGCATCCGACTGGAAAATTCCTGCTGTCTGTACTACATAGTAAGAATATAAAGGCTCTCCAACTTGTAAAAGAACGGGGGTCAGTGTACCGCGTACATTAAAATTTACCGCCTGACTTGTTAAACCTCCTGGCAAAGAAACCAGTTTGTTATTCATCTTAGTGAAGGTTGCATTGATGCTGTACTGGAATGCTGCCTCTGGCTGATTGTTATAATTCAGCCCAACTTCAACTCCTTTATCTCTTGATAAACCACCATTTTTCCATTGTCCGTCCACACCTGTAGTTCCGGATAAGGGCTGATAGATCAACATGTCTTTCGTATCCTTAATGAAATAATCAGCAACCAGGTTTAACCTGTTTTTAAATAGGCCAAGGTCCAGACCAATATTGGTTTGTTTAGATTTTGCCCACGTTAAATCAGGGTTAGACAATACATTTTCATAATAACCTAAAAGCTGCGCTGGGTTCTGACCCATATAGATGGTGGTTTTAGAAAGGGTAGGGTTCACTGCCTGGCTGGTTACACTGGCCAGGTTACCCAAAAGACCATAACTACCTCTGATTTTTAAATTACTGATCCAATCCACTTTGTTCAGAAAATCCTCCCTGTTAATTACCCATCCTGCTGAAGCAGAGTAATAATTAGCAAAACGATTTTTCGGTGCGACCAAAGAAGTCCCATCTCTTCTGCCAATGAGCGAAAGCAGGTATTTGCTTTTGTAATCATAATTTGCACGGGCAAAGAATGAAGTTAGTGTTTCGCTGGATACATTACTTTCAGGTAAAAAAGGTTTAGTCGCATTCACCATGTAACGGTACTTTGGAGATTCGTCATCAAAGCCTTGTGCAAAAACAGACAGGTACTCATTATGCGTGTTTTGATAAGAGAAACCACCAATTACGTTCAGGTGGTGTGAACCGAAATATTTATCGTAAGTCAGCACCTGTTCTGCTAACAGATCATTGGTCGTGTTGGACGTTTGTGTCAGCTGATTAAAGTCGAAAATTTTACCAATCTCAGGAACCTTTGTCTGGAAGGTTTTGGAGTCGTTAATCCTTTTAGTAAAAGACAAATTGGAACGGAACTTAAGCCCTTTTGCTAAATCAAGTTCTGCATAAGGATTTGCTACAATTGTATTTACAGGATTGTTTACATCTAATCTTTTCAGATAGGCTACAGGATTGATAATATCTCCATAAGCACCTGCATAAGCTAATGGTAAACCTGAAAATCCGCCTGTTGAAGTGTATGGTGCAACATTCGAAGGATAGAAGATAGCGGAAATAATCGTTCCTGTATAGGCACTTTTTGTATTCGCACCGTTGATGTTAGGGGCAGTGGAGTTGGACCCGTTTCCATTGGTATAATCGTAGAATAAGTTCTCTCCAAATTTCATCCACGAATTGATGCGGTGTTCAGAGTTAATCCTGAAATTATAACGGTTTCCATAGGTGTTTAATAAAGTTCCTTCTGCTTTACGGTAATTGAAACTCAGGTAAAAGCTTGATTTGTCATTTCCGCCAGTGATACCCATATTATAGTCCTGGATTAGTCCTGTTCTGAAAATTTCATCTACCCAATCTGCACGGGTAATTTGTCCATCGGGATATTTTACCGCATCGAAAGCGTCTTTTCTTGGTATACCTGCATTATCGGCAGCCAGGTTTGAGACATCTGCAAATTCTTTCGCGTTTAAGGATTTTAACTTTTTCCAAGCAGTTTGTGTACCTGCTTTAGTATCAAAAGTGATATTCAACTTCTGGTTAGCCCCTTTTTTAGTCGTGATCAGGATAACTCCTCCAGAAGCCCTTGCGCCATAAATTGCAGCTGCTCCATCTTTCAGTACGGAAATTGATTCGATATCATTCGGATTCAGTACAGGAGTACCATAAAATAATGAACCGTCAATTACGTATAAAGGGTTCTCTCCGTTGATCCCACCTTGTCCGCGGATGTTTACTTTTGCGGTGGCAGTAGGATCCCCGCTTTCAGTGACTACAACCACACCCGGAGCTTTTCCTTGTAAAATACTACCGATATCATTGACCGATCTTGAGTTTAATTTATCGAGAGATACTTCTGCTACTGCGCCAGAAATGGTGATTTTCTTTTGTGTACCGTAACCGACTACTATAACCTCGTTCAACTGTGAATTATCTTCTGTTAAAACAATGTTGATCGTACCTTTTCCTTCAATTTTTACTTGTTGAGATTTATAACCAATCATCGAGAAAATCAGCGTAGCTTCTTCGGGTGCTGAAATACTGAATTTCCCATCCGCATTAGTTGTGGTTCCTAAAGTTGTGCCAGATACTTTTACCGATACGCCCGGCATCGCTAAACCGGTGGAATCTTTTACTGTTCCGGAAACTGTACGGTCCGCTTTTTTTACAGGCGCTGGTATTTTTTTGAGAATCACATAGTCTCCTTTTTCCAGGCATTCAAATCCTAGTTTATGTAAGACTGTCTCTACTTTTTCTTGCTTAAAGGTTTCATTCAATGCTGTTTTGTTGGTCGACAACTGATCCTGATTGTAAACGAAATGAAGACCTGTTTTCGCTTCTATTTCTTTCAGGATGGCCTGCTGTGATTTGTCTTTGGTGATCGTTAGCGATACCAGGGCACGGTCTAATTTCTGAGCCATGGTGACAGAAGCGAAAAGCGTTCCGCAAAATGTGCAAATGACCGTGAAAATTAATAAAGAATACTTCATGGCTTTATAAAGGGCTGTTAACCTCTTATAGGAGGGTGTTTTCATGTTGTTAATTGATTGTTAGCGCGTTGATTGAATGATTGATTTTGAGGGGGCTGTATTGAACATTGCCGTTGACAGGTTTGTATCAGTGTTTCATTATTTATAGATTTTAAAGGATTGATGCGCTGGATTGCTTTCATATTTAAGATTGTACAGGCTGCAAATGATGGTCAGAATTTCTTCTGGTTTTTGTTTGCTGTGGAAGGTTGCCGTGCAGCCAAGATCCCCCAGGGAAGCTGGGGCCAGTTCGATTTTTATGGAGTAAATATATTCCAGTTTTTGCAGCGCCTGCCGTAGGTTAATGCTTTCAAATGCGATCCTGGTATCTGGAACAGGTGTCTGGCTGATGATCGCTGTTCCTTTGTTTTTATCGTAAGTGATTTGCTGGCCTTTGGTCAGCGTACCAAATACCTGGCTTTTATTTCCTACAGCCACTTTACCTGTGCTAACTGAAATATTCAGGGAATTGGAAGCTTTAAATGCGCGGATAGTAAAAGATGTACCAAGCACTTTTGTATAAAGCTTTCCTGGTAACTGTACGTTGAACGGACGTTTCTCCTCATGCGCAATTTTAAAAAATGCTTCTCCTTCTTCTAAAACGATCTCTCTGAATGAGGTAGCAAATTTTGCAGGATAAGACAGCCTGCTGGATGGACTCAATGTAATTTCTGAACCGTCAGTCAGGATGATTGTTTTCTTCTCGTTGACCTGAGTACTAGAAGTGAGCAAAGTTGGTTGTAGCTTTTGCTGCGGGTGAGATCCAATTTTCCACCAGGCTAAACCAATGCTGCAAACCAGTATTATTGAGGCGGCAATTTGAAGAAATGAGTTGTTGCGGAGTAAGGCTGTTTTAATTTCAGGCTTTTGCTGGATATGCTGTTGCAGGTTAATGCGCATCCGGCGTTCTATTATAGCTTTCTGGTGTTGACTTAATACCCTGTTTTTTCCTTCATAGGAATTGTACCAGTTTTCGACCTGTTCAATTTCTTTAGGGGTCGCTTTGGCATCTGAATATTTTTTGAGCAGCTGCTCTGCAAGCTTTTTGTCTTCCATCTACCAACAAGTCAGCTTAAGCGGGCAGTGGTACCGGTTTAGGGTGTTAAGGTTAGGTTACGGTTTTGTTAAAAGAAGAACACGGTCAGATAGGCCAGTCTTTTTCTGATAATCTTTAGTGCTGCGGTGAGTTGATTTTTAACAGTCTGTAGGGAGAGGTTGAGTTCTGTGGAGATCTCATTGTTCGATTTCTCCTGTTTTCTGCTCATAGAAAAGATCTGGCGCATACGCTCTGGCAATTCGGCTATTGCCTGATCGAGTTCTTTGTGGATTTCTTTGACTGCCAGTTCATTCGTGGGGTGCAGGGGAGAAGTGTTACCGATCAGGGCGTAAAGGTCTTCTGTGTATTTTTCTTTAGTCAGGTTCGCTTTGAAGTAGTTAATGACACGGTATTTTACGGACGTTAACAGGTAAGCGGAAAGGGTTTCTCTGATTTCCAGCGTTTCGCGCTTTTCCCAGAGGGAGATGAAGATATCCTGGGTGATGTCTTGTGCGATGTCTTCTGTACCAACACGTTTGTAGGTGGCATCAAATACTTGCTCCCAGTGTGTTTTGTAAATGGTGTCCATTGCGGTTTGATCGCCTTGTTTTAAGGAAGTCATCAGATCCATTGGTTGTGATTTTTTCGCAAAGATATCCGTGGAGTGTTGTCTTAATGTTAGGTTAAAAACAAGAGTTTCTGACCAGGCCTGATAACAGACAATTTTAACGCTATGACTAATTTATATTCTGATAGGGTTCTGGCTAGGTTGTGTTGTAGTTTGATACGGAGCGTACTTAACGTATCTGTACTGTAATAGAATCAGAGCGCATCTCTGATCGCTTTCTGGAATTTATCAAAAGCTGAGGTAACAAGCGGATAACGAAACATTAACTTTTATTTGATAAATTTGATCTTATAAAAACAATCAGATATGTTCGCTAAAGAAGTCTACCAGGAAAGAAGAAATAAGCTTAAATCAGCAATAGGAGAAGGAATTATCCTTTTGCCTGGGAATGGGGAAAGCGGGATGAATTTCAGGGACAATACTTATCATTTTCGCCAGGATAGTTGTTTCCTTTATTTTACAGGGATCAGCAGGCCGGATTTGTGCCTGATCATTGATATTGATAACGATCAGGAGATTTTATTCGGGGATGAACTTACAGTAGATGATATCGTATGGACGGGGGCGCTTGAAACTATAGAAGCTCAGGCAGAAAAAGCAAGTATTGCCTTTACGAGAAAGAAGACTGAGGTTATTAATGCTTTGGCTGGCAACAGGAAAGTCCATTTTCTTCCGGTTTACAGAGCGGAAACTTCTTTGAAATTGATGGATTGGGGATTAACAGGTGAGGCTTCTGTACCCTTAATTAAAGCAATTGTAGCACAACGTTCCATCAAAAGTGAGCAGGAAATACAAGAAATAGAAAAGGCTATTCATATCAGTACCCTGATGCAGCTGAAGGCACAGGAGATTGCGCGTCCCGGGGTTACTGAAAATGCAGTTGCAGCCCAATTACAGGCAGTAGCTATTGCGAATGGCGGTCAACTTTCTTTCCCAAGTATTCTTACCGTAAATGGTGAAATTCTGCATAACCATGCGGGTAATACTATTTTGAAAGATGGACAAATGGTTTTGTGTGATTGTGGCGCAGAGAACGAGATGTTTTATGCCGGAGATTTAACACGTACTTTTCCGGTAGGTAAAGCTTTCACCCCATTGCAGCAGGATGTTTATAATATTGTGCTGAATGCACAGTTAAAAGCTATTGAAGCGCTTCAGCCTGGTGTACTTTATAAAGAGGTGCATTTGCTGGCAAGTGAACATTTAGTACGCGGACTCACTGATTTAGGCCTGATGAAAGGTGACCCTAAACTGGCAGTTGCAGCAGGAGCACATACTTTATTCTTCCAATGTGGTCTGGGGCATATGATGGGGCTTGATGTTCATGATATGGAAAATCTGGGAGAAGAATATATTGGCTATACAGCTGAACTGAAAAAAAGTAAGGATTTTGGATTAAAGTCGCTGCGTTTAGGTAAAGCGCTTGAACCGGGTTTTGTCGTTACCGTTGAACCAGGATTATATTTTATACCCGTATTAATAGATTCATGGGCTGCAGAAAACAAGCATGCTCAATTTATCAATTATGATAAAGTGAAGCAGTTCAGAGATTTTGGTGGAATAAGAATTGAAGATGATTTCCTGATTACAGCAACGGGAAGCCGTCTTTTAGGCTCCCCGCTGATCAAAACTGTTGCAGAATTGCATGCTAACCGATAGGAGTCAGGATAGCGGCATATCCGCCACCTGCTGCCATATCGATGTGCAGGATTTCTCCGGCAACTACTTCTTTACTGATGATTTGATAGTCGGCAGCATGTTTGCCGACATTAATTCCATCCTGAAGGATTTCAATTTTATACTTTTTACCATCCAGGAAAGTCAGGGGGATATCAAAGCCCCTGGCATCCCAGTTGGTCATCCCGCCGATATACCAGTTGTTCCCATTTTTGCGGGCTACAACTGCATACTCCGATATTTTACCTTCCAATGCAATTGTTTTATCCCACACAGTAGGGAAACGGGCAATGTAATGGGTATAAACAGGCTCTCTTAAATAATTGGAAGGGTTGTCACATAACATCTGCAATGGGCTGTCATACAAAACATACATCGAAGTTTGGTGTGCCCTGGTTCCTCTGCTCATCGGAGAAGTCATGCTCACATGAAATTCATCTTTATTCGAGTTTAGCATTGCCCCTGGTGTATAATCCATTGGCCCGGCAACCATTCTTGTAAAGGGCAGTGTTGTATTATGAACCGGGGTGATGGTTTCTTCCCACTTATTGTTTTCCATGCCTTTGACCCCTTCATAATTAATCACATTAGGGTACTCCCGGTTGAGCCCTACTGGTTTATAAGCTCCATGCAAATCCAGCAAGAGTTTCCGTTTAGCGGTTTCCTGAGCTGCTCTCTCATAAAAATTGACCATATACTGATCTGCTCTTGCCATGAAATCTACTTTCACTCCCTTAACGCCCCATTTCACATATTGATCCAGGATAGCCTCCATATGCTGATCGAGCGGTTTCCATAATGCCCATAAAATTACCCCTACATTTTTGGTGGTGGCATATTTAACCAAGCCTTCAATATCCAGCTGTGGGTTTGGCGCAAGCAGGTCGGTGGTTGATTTTGACCAGCCTTCATCGAGAATAATATATTCCAGGCCATAAGCTGAGGCAAAATCTATATAGTATTTATAGGTTTCAGTATTTATACCTGATTTAAAGTTTACACCGTAAATATTGTTGTCATTCCACCAGTCCCAGGCTACTTTGCCCGGTTTGATCCAATCGGTATTGGCCAGTATGTTTGGTCTGGCGAGCTTGTAAACCATTTCATTTTCCAGTAGTTCCTTATCAGAAGAAGTGATGATGATTGTTCTCCAGGGGAAAGTCCTGTTTCCGGTCGTTTTTGCATGGTAATTTGCTTTTCTGCCGATCACTTCTGCACGATCTGAGTTTGGTTTTGGACTGGCCTCCAGAATCACTTTAGGAAAACGGCCAGTTAATGTTTTTGTACCGGTTCCATACAAAAATAGATTGGGGTAATCATGAAGATCGGCCTCTGTAATGACCATTTTAGTTCCTGCCGGTGTCGCCACGTACAAAGGCAGATATCCATAGTGTTCAGCGGGAATTTCCTGAAGTTTTGAAGGCTTAAAATCACCTTCATAATGGGATTGCAATTCGGCGTTATCTTCTTTAGGAAGATAGATCTGGCAATTCTCATGGAAGTTGAAAGCTACTTTTTCGTCATTGACCTCAATGGGCTGCGGGCCCAGGTTAGTTACAAAACGATAGGCAACACCATCATTATAAGCTCTGAATTCAATTGCATAGTTGCCCTTCATCTGGAGCCTCAGTTCATTATAGACTTCGGGGATGAGCTTGTTGCGAACCGGTATAACAGAGACAATAGTTTGATTCACAGCTTTACTGATGGTTTTAGACACCACAGGTATAATGCCAGGGTTTATTCCATCTTTTAAAATCATGCGCATTGCACTGGGTTTAATCAGTAGTTCCTGATCTTTGAGCACTGACCAGGTAATGTTTTTACCAACTGAAATATTGATGGTGATTTTTTTATCTGGTGACCGTAAAATATAGTCTTTAGAGAATGCTGCTGTTTGAAAGAGCAGCGCAAAGCATAATAATTGAATTGTTTTTGACATAGCAGAGTTGATTGTTGAGATCCGTAAAATAGTTAGGTGTTACTAAAACATATTAGTTTATCCTATTGATTATTAGCTAAATATAATTATTTATTTGAAGGTCAGAAATGTTTTAAAGCAGTTGTTTGCTGGTCTTTTTTACTGCTGGTCTAGTTCTTGTGATAAAAGAAATCCGGACTATTGGTTTGTTCAAATCAATCTACTAACTTAGCTATGCTTAAACGTTTTATCTACTTAAACGTTCAGGCAGACTTTAGTCAACAATAACCAAATATTTAAAAAACAATTAATCATCTACCAAATTAATTCGTATGAACAAAAAATTCAATGCAATCTTAAAGAAGACTGCAATTACTTCGGTAAGTCTTGTCCTTTTAATGGCTTCAGCCTGTAAAAAGGACCAACCAGTCAATCAAACTCCTGATCAGAATCTTTCTTCCAATCAAACGAATGCCATAGGCCAGGCCGGACCTGTTGGGGTTTGTTATGTAGAAGTAAACAGCAATGACATGCTAGAGGTTGGTAAGTACAAACTGGCAAATGGCAAACAGTTATTTGATATCGGAATAATTTTCGCTGCCAACATTAATTATAACACGACTACACAAAAAGCGGAGTTGTTTTTTAACCCTCAAGTTACCAGTGTATTAAATAACAGAGCTACCAAAATTAAGCCGCTTCAAGATAAAGGCATCAAAGTAATGCTTTCTGTTTTAGGTAATCACCAGGGGGCTGGTTTTGCTAACTTCCCTAACCAGGCAGCTGCACAGGCATTTGCGCAACAATTGAGTAATGCTGTGACTACTTATGGTTTAGACGGAATTGACTTTGATGATGAATATTCAGAATATGGTAAAAATGGAACGGGACAACCAAATTCAAGTTCTTTTGTATACCTGGTTACTGCACTTCGTCAGTTAATGCCAAATAAAATTATATCATTTTATAATATCGGGCCTTCAGCTGCTAACTTATCTTACAATGGCGTAACGGTTGGTTCTAAAGTGAACTATGCATGGAACCCATATTACAGTACTTATGCTGTTCCTAATATTCCAGGTTTGACTAAAAGCCAGTTAGGCCCTGCTGCGACTGATATCCAGGCAACCAGCGTAACTACTGCAACTACAAATGCAACCAGAACTGTAAACGAGGGCTATGGTGTTTATCTATACTATAATCTGACAGGTACGAATAAAAGCACTTACTTATCAAGTATATCAAAAGCACTATACGGTGGTCAGGGTACAACCTATACTCCATAGTATTTCTGTAACACACACACCAAAAATGAAAGAGGGGCGCTGATAGCGCTCTTTTTTTTGTTTAAATTTTTAAGGTTTTCTGTTTAAGTTTTTGAGGATTATTAATTAAGAATCAGTGGACTGTTTGTTTATCGGTATTCTGTAAAAAATCCATTTGTTTAAAACAAATCGGGCATTTGATCGTAGTAAAAGTATCACAATAAATACTTAAAAATGGATTCGAATCTTAACATTGAAGAATTAGCAATTAATACTGTACGTACCTTATCAATTGATGCTGTACAGAAAGCGAACTCCGGACACCCGGGTATGCCTATGGGTGCTGCGCCAATGGGCCATGTATTGTATGCGCATTATATGAAGTATAATCCTAAAAACCCGGATTGGGCTAACAGGGACAGGTTTATTCTCTCGGCAGGGCATGGTTGTATGTTACAGTACAGTTTATTGCACCTTACCGGTTTTAATGTAACTATTGATGATCTTAAAAATTTCCGGCAGCTGAACAGTAAAACTGCTGGTCACCCTGAATATGGTTTAATTGATGGTGTTGATGTCACTACCGGGCCATTGGGACAAGGATTTGCGAATGGTGTAGGTTTCGCAATCGCACAAAGGCACCTTGCAGCAAGGTTTAACAGACCTGGATTTGATTTATTTGATTATAAAATTTACGCCATCTGTAGTGATGGTGATATGATGGAAGGGGTAACTTCTGAGGCTGCTTCTTTAGCGGGACATCTGGAACTGGGTAATTTGATTTATTTATATGATGATAATCATATCTCTATCGAAGGGGATACTGATATTGCCTTTACAGAAGATGTGACCAAACGTTTTGAAGCTTATAACTGGCATGTACAGGAAATAAGTGATGGAAATGATATTACCGCAATTATCAATGCGGTAAGAAATGCTAAAGCGGAAGTTCATCGTCCGTCATTAATTAAAGTGCGTACACAAATTGCTTATGGTAGCCCGAATAAAGCAAATACTTCAGGCTCTCATGGCTCTCCGCTAGGGGCAGATGAAATTAAGCTGGTTAAAGAGTTTTTTGGTTTTGATCCTGAAAAATCATTTTTTGTTCCGGCAGAGGTTGATGAGTTCTACCAGGCTGCGGGTAAAAAAGGAACTGAGGCGAACGAAAAATGGGATGAGTTATTTGCTCAGTATAAAGTGGCGCATCCTGAGCTTGCGGAAGCTTATGAACAGGCCTTTAAAGGTGAATTGCCAAAAGACTGGAAAAAATCCTTACCTGTATTTGCGCCCTCGAAAGATAAAATGGCAACCCGTCAGGCTTCGGGAAAAGTCCTGAATGCAATTGCTGCCAGTTTACCTGGATTAATAGGTGGATCGGCAGATTTAGCCCCATCTACGGATACAAATCTTAAAGAATATACTTCCTTCACACCAGAAGACCGTACCGGACGTAATTTCCATTTCGGTATCCGTGAACATGCGATGGGTTCTGCTTTAGTGGGAATGGCCTTAACCAGAGGTGTGATTCCTTTTGGGGCAACCTTCCTGATGTTCTCGGAGTATATGCGTCCGCCGATCCGTTTGGCAGCCATCATGAAAATCAGACCTATCTTTGTATATACTCATGATAGTATTGGTTTGGGAGAAGATGGAACTACACATCAGCCTGTGGAGCAATTAATATCCTTAAGGTCAATCCCAAACATAACTTTAATCCGTCCGGCAGATGCAAATGAAACAGCTCAGGCATGGAGAGTAGCGCTTGAACATAAGGATGGTCCAGTTGCGCTGGTATTTACCAGACAAGGTTTACCTGTGTTAGACCAGGAGAAATATGGTAAAGCAGAAAACCTTGAAAAAGGAGCATACATTCTTTCTGAAGCTGAAGGTACAGCGGAGCTTATCCTGATCGCAACTGGTTCGGAAGTTGCTTTAATTCTGGACGCACAGGCAAAATTAAAAGAAGAAGGAATTGCTGCCCGTGTTGTCAGTATGCCATCCTGGGAGCTCTTTGAAAAGCAAGATGCCGCCTATCAGGAAAAAGTGTTCCCGAAAGCTATTCGTAAACGTTTAGCGGTAGAGACTGGTTCGCCATTAGGCTGGCATAAATATGTAACCGACGAAGGAGATATCATTGCAATGCATACTTTCGGAGAATCTGCTCCTGCAGAAGAACTTTACAAAGTATTCGGTTTTACGATTGATAATGTAGTGACTAAAGCAAAAGCGCTGTTAGGTAAATAAAAATAGTATTTAATTAAAAAAGCTATTTAACGTCAGTTAAATAGCTTTTTTTTTGGATATGATCTATGGATAACTATAGAAAAAACGATTAGCGTTAAGTGATTTTTGTATTTAAGTATTTGGTTTTTTTTATTGTTAACTATATATTAAATTATTATTATTAAATAAGGTGTTTATGTAATTGATAATTATTGTTTGATATATAATTATCCTTATAAAATGTCATTTGGCGTAGGTTATGTTGCTTTTTGTGTAATAAATTAGTTTTGGGAAGTATTTTTTTATCTTTTTATCAGAAATACTCAAATCAATCTGTGCTACAGATAATTATCAGAAAGAACAACCTTATGAAAAATTTTACCAATGGTTGGTATGTCATCTACACACAATCTCGCTATGAAAAAAAGGTGTGCGATTCTCTTGAAAGCCTGAACATCCAATTCTTTCTGCCGGTAACTAAAAAGCTTAAAATATGGAGCGACCGGAAAAAGTATGTTGATACACCACTTTTTCCTTCCTATGTATTTATATATCTGAACGATAAAATGGACTTATTCCGCGCACAAAATATAACGGGTGTTTTATCCTATGTAAGAATGGGAAAGGAACCAGTAAAAGTTTGTGAAAATGTAATTATGGATTTAAAATTAGTCTTGAAAAATGAAACTGATATAGAAGTATCGGATATGTATTTTAAACCAGGCCAGAAAATAAATATCCAGCAGGGGCCACTTAAAGGTTTGTCTTGTGAAATCATTCAAATAATGGGAAGAAAAAAGATGTTGGTCCGGGGTGGTGTGATAGAGAGAAATATAATCATTCCCTATATTCAGGATCACTATATTTACAGCAATTAATCAGGTGATTATCTATCCCACCAAATTCTTGAAGTCAGTAAATCCCCCCCTGGTAATCTGCTCACGGCTTCCTTATAATTATCAGTATTATTTAATATTTCTGTAGATAAATAAATCAATCTTCTTGGAATCGTTGCGTTCGTCACATTGCTTGGATAATTAACTGGGGCAAGTACAGGATAACCTGATCTTTTCCAGTTCAACCAGCTCTCTATAAAATTAAAACAAGTACCTGTGCTCACCCAATACTGCGTATTGATCATTTCAAAAGACTTTGCCTGGCTCGATTCATCCAGCGGGTGATCCGCTACATACGCACTAATTACTGCATCCGGAATTGCCGCAACCTGATCCAGCTGTGCCATTGCCTCTAATCCTCCCCTTAAACCATTTGCGTAATGTCCGGCTGCAGTCCCTGAAATATTCCAGCCTCTTAGCTTTGCTTCGGCCTTCAATAACTCAACCTCTGCATAAGTCATGACAAAATTCGGCCCTCCCAACTTTAAGTAAACTGCCGTGCGGGGTCTTGAATACTTTCCAAGCGGGGCGAAATCAGCACCTGTTCCAGTCCCACCAGGATATCCTGCATAATTGCTGATGTCAAACCTGCCACCAGACAAATCATAACCATTGGGTAAACCAGTTTGGACCGCTACATCAGTATTCCCCGCAAGATTTTCATTGATATTATTCGCCAGACCATTTTGTGGGACCTCAGCAATCACCCCCAATCTGGGATCATTGTTCTTTCTCAGCTCATCGATCAGTGTTTTGCTCCAGCGTACCTCTCTATAATCAGACACTGTGCGTAAAGCCAGGGATGTTCCGTTCTGACCATCAAGATTGGACTCATCAGTGATGACTATCGCATTGTCATGACTATCAGAAAATGTTCCTGCTGCCGCTTTCTCTACCCAGGGTCTTGCCAAATCAGGCGCAACCTTTGTTAAACGCATGGCCACTCTTAACATCAGCGAATAACCAAATTTCTTCCATTTGGTAATATCTCCCTGATAAAACAGATCTGCTGTTGGTTTCGGTTTCGCCGGATCTAAACCATTAATCGCTTGATCGAGGTCGGCCAGCATAGCTTTATAAACATCCTCTTGCCGGTCGTATACCGGGTATTTAATCCCTTCTCTTGCTTTTGAAGCCTGCGAATAGGGTACATCACCGTAAGTATCAGTAATCCGTTGTAAAATCAGGACAAACATGATATCACCGATATGAATCAGATTGGAATAGGCCACAGGATCTTTCTCTTTAGCAAGACGCTGCATTTCCCTGATGGTAGAAGCATCTGCATAACCTTCTTCAAAGATTCTACCCTGATAATCTGTAAAACTACCCGCATTCACATACTTATCCCCATTGTTATAATAAACATAAGTAGAGGCTAATAGCTGCATCATTGTACTTTGATAGAGCAATTGATAGTATCCTTTATTAGAAGATTTGAATTGAGCAGTCGAAAGCAGTGCATCAGGATTATACAATTCACCAGGTAATTTTGTCGGGTCAGTATTGATTTTATCCAGCTGCGCCTTACTGCAGCTAAACTGGGTAGCGATTAAAAAACTTAGCAGGAAAATAGTATACTTCTTCATGGTTTTTTTCCTTGTTGAAATTTGAAATTGACATTGATACCGAAAGTCCGGGTAGCGGGAAAAGAAGCCCCCTCAATACCAGCATAGTTCAAGCTGGAAGAGAACTCAGACTCAGGGTCGATATTTTTAGTGTATTTGACTAGTGTAAATAAGTTTCTTGCAACCAAGTCAATGGAAATCGTACTGAAAGGTGTTCTTCTCAAACTGTTTGCAGGGATTGTATAACCGAGCGTAACTTGTCTGACCTTGATAAAACTACCATTCAGCACTGATAATGCGGAGATATTTGTAGCCAGCTGCGGATAATAACTATAGGCAGGAACATTTGTTGTATTCACTGTACCATCAGGATGCACACCGGGCGCTATAATACCTGTTTCTCTTCCTTCGAGCGTTGCTTTATTCAACCCAAATACGTAAGAATAATTTTCTGTTGCTGACAAAATCTTATTTCCGTATTTAAAATCAATCAGCATGGAGAAGTTGAAATTCTTATAATAAATATTATTACTGAAACCGCCATAAACGTTGGGAAGGGTGCTGCCCATCGCTTTCAGATCCCCGCGCATGGGTATACCATCAGAACCAATGCTTATATTTCCTTTGGCATCACGCAGATAATCGTAAGCCATAATCTGTGTAATTGGTTTTCCAACAACCATGGCTGTATACGCATTTAATGGCCTGTAAGTACCAGCTAAAGCATACTTACTCGTACCATCAATTGATAGCAGACGGTTATCAATATGACTTATATTAAAGCCTGTTCTCCATTTGAAATCTTTGTGGTCAATCACAATTCCCTGTAAAAGTATTTCAACTCCGGTATTACGGGTTGTCCCTAAATTGACATAGGCAGAAGTGAAGCCCGAGGTTACAGATTGTTTGGCATTGATAATCTCGTTATTTGTAATCCGGTGGAAATAATTGAAATCAAAGAACAAACGGTTATTCAGCATTTTTAGATTAATCCCGGTTTCAAATTCATTCAAGGTGAAAGGACGGAGGTTATAGTTAGGCAGATCTCTGGAAAAATTACCTAATGGAACTCCGTTGATATCACTGGTGGTTGAATAATAAGTTTGTGTGGTATAAGGTTGTATGGGCTCTCCACTGGTTTTTGCAAAACTCGCTCTTAATTTACCATAATTCAGTCCCTTTAATTTCAGCAGGTCAGAAAAAACGAAACTTGCCGAAACACCTGGAACGAATATGCCTCTGTTATTACGGGGGAGGGTAGAATAAACATCATATCTGCCTGTTGCGGATAAATTCAGGTAGTTTTTATAATTTAAATCTGCTGTATAATAGGCCGATTCTGTAACTATCTTCGCATAGGTATTATTGTTAATGACAGTAATCAGATTGGAAGCGGTATACAGATAAGGAACAATGAACCTGGAACCCATTAAGCTTGCCGATTCGACTTCCCTTTTCCGGAAATTGGTTCCTACAGAAACATCCAGTTTAAGATCCTGGCTCAGATTTCTGTTCGCTGCCAGTAAAAAGTCGCTGTTTAATTCAGAAATACTGGATTTTTTCAACGAGTTGATGCCTCCTTCTCCATTCACAGAAAAGGCGGCTCCTGTTGGAATAACACTCAGGATATCATCATTACTTTTATCATATCCCAATCTGGCTTGCAGGTAAATCCAGTCGTTGAATTTATATTGAGCAGAAGCAGAGGAGATAAAGCGGTTGCGGCTTGAATAATCCGCCTGTCGGTTAAGGATGAAATAAGGATTGGTTTTATATTCATCGTCATTCCATGGAGTTTCAGCACCCGTTTTCAGGTTATATCCGGGGGACAGCGTTGCTTGGTTTATGTTTGTTGCCAGTGCAGCAATACCATAATTTGCATTCAAAGGACCGTCACTCAGATAAGACCTGTTTTTATTATACTCGCGGATATAATTTCCGTTAAAAGTGAAACTTAAATTTCGGGTCAGGTCATGTGTAGTATAAAGGTTAACTGTTTTTCGGTCTAAACTGCTATTTCTGATCGTAGCTTGCTGGTTAAGATTGGAAGCTGACAAGTGAACAGAACCATTCTGGCCACCATGATTTATTGAAATGGTATTGGTAAAAGCCGGCGCTATCCGGTAGAATTTTTGAATATTATCTTTTACTGCGGAATAAGGATGCATATTGCCGTCAAACTGAATGGTTGGCTGGCCATCCAGTTTTTCCCCCCAGCTGTATAAACCGGATGCCACGGCAGCAGCAACAGTTCCGGGCCGCTTATTTTGTGTACCCTGTCCATAAATGTATTGAAAGTCTGTATTGTTAATGACTTTATCAAAAGATAGATTGGTATTATATTCTATGGCAGCTCCAGCGTTTTTCTTTGCACTTTTAATCGTAATCAGGATTACACCATTTGCTGCACGCGCTCCATAAAGTGCTGAGGCTGCCGAGCCTTTTAAAACGGTTATCGTTTCCACATCGTCTGGATTGATATTGCTGATCCCATCTCCATAATCTGGCCCTCCATATTCATTGGCGCTCCCTCTCTGTGTATTGTCAATTGGAACCCCGTTCACTACAAATAAAGGAGAGCCGGCAGTCATACTTGCTGCTCCACGGAGTAATATTCTTGCAGATGAACTGGGACCGCCATTTACACCGCTGATATTCAGGCCGGCAATTTGTCCTTCCAGCGCGTTGACAATATTTGATTCTCTTGCTTTTGTTAAAGAATAGCCGCTAATAGCAGAAATGGCATAGCCGATTTTTCGTTCTTCTTTCGGGATATTTAAAGCAGTAATCATTACTTCATCAAGATCATTTTGTAATGGACGCATTGAAATCTGTACTGAGGTCAGGTCTTTGAGGGGGAACTCGCGGTACTGATAACCGACCTGGCTGAATATCAATACTGAATTTGGGACAGTAAGGATAGAAAATCCCCCATTCTGGTCTGTTTGAGTACTTAGCACTGTGCCTTTTACTTTAACGGAAGTCCGTGCGATAGGGGCCGAATTCTCATCAGTGACTCTTCCTCTGATCAGCGTGCTGACCACGGTTTCTGTGAGTGGCCTGATTGCAATCAGGTTATTTTCCAGTAATTTGTAGGTAAAACCGGTGCCTTTCAAGAGTTGATTTAGCGCGGCAAAGACTTCCTTCCCGCGAACTTTCAGCGTAATTTTCTGAGTTGGGATCTGTGTTTCGCTATAAATAAAATGATAGGGAGTTTGATTTTGTATGGCATCAATAACCTGTTCAAAACCAGCAGATTTCAATTTTAGTGTTACCTTAATCTGTGAATAGGCATTCAGGGTAACCTGCAGCGCAAAAAAAATCAGCAGTTTGACTACGGTCTTCATCTATAACATTTACGCTTCTGTTGGCTATATCGGTTTAACGATATTATTTCACAGGGTAAAGATAGATAGTTTTTCCTTGTATTTTATAGTCGAAGGGCGTAATGAACTGTAACGCTTTTAAAGCCTCTGCTAAACTTTCTTTTTCAAATTCTCCGGTAAACCTATAATCCTTCAGTTTAGCTGACTCAAAGACGAAATCTACGCCATACCACCTCGATAAACGCAAGCTCAGTTCAGCGAACGTTTCATTTCTGAAAAGGAGTTTGTTATTCATCCATGAGGTCTCCAGAATTGCATTCTTATCCTCTTTGTAATAAGTGATCGGTGTAATGCTGTAAATGTCTCCGTTCAAATGTTCAACGCCTGGATCAGCTGCATGCTTTAACGTGAATTTCTCTGCAGGGTTTAACAGCAGATGTTTTTCAGGTCTTTTGTTCAGTGTGATTTCTACTTTTCCTCTTAGCAGGATAGTTTCAGTGGTACTTTCGTTAGGATAAGATTTCACATCAAAGGCTGTACCGAGTACTTTAACGCTAATGTTTTTGGTATGTACGATGAATGGATGCTGGTGATCTTTGGCGACATCGAAAAATGCTTCACCGGTTAAATAGACTTCTCTGGTCTTGCCTTTAAATGATACGGGATATTTAATTTCACTCGCAGCGTTTAAAGTAATCTTACTGCCATCGGCAAGTAAAAGTGTAGAAGTTTGCCTGCCCGGGTTAGCTGATTTCTTCCAGGCCATAGTTACAGGAAGATTAGCTGCATCTTTTGCCTTGAAAAACTGGTAAGCTAAAAAAGTACAAAGGCCGAAAATAAAAATGGCTGCAATACGGTACCATTGCTGAAATGAACGTTTGGCAGTTGCCGGAGTGAAAATCGGTTTAGGGTCTGAACCAACAACATTGATCCGTTCTTTGAGCTGTTGAAATACGATATCTATGTTCTCATAAGGCTGTTCCTTCCTTTGGAAATAGGCACTTAAAGATTCATATTCACGTCTGTAATCTTCGTTTGCTGCAAGCATCGCCATAAAACCCTGATCATCATCGGCGGAGATTTCACCCGATAATTTTTCGCTAAGTAATTCAGTGAATTTTTGATCAGTCATTGGACGTTATTTATGCTTTGTATAGAGTAAGTACCCTTTTTTGTTAAAATTGCTTACAAGAAATGAAAAATATGTAAAAAAAATATTAAAACTGTTAAATCGATTGTATTATTGTCAGGTTTATTTTTTGTATAAATATGCTGATAAGCTTTAAGACTTATCCTTAATTTATCTATTGCCCTGAATAATTGTGTTTGTACTGTTCTTGGTGAAATCTCCAGAATTTCCGCAACTTCTTTGTATTTCATCCCGTTTTCTTTAATGAGCTTAAAGATGATCCGGGCCTGCTGCGGAAGCTTGTCAATTGCCTCATCTAATTTATGGTGCAATTCTTTATTTTCCAACTGTTTTTCAGGATTGGTGTTGTCCATCAACTGGAATTCATTAGCAGGTTCAATTTCTACTAAATGAATGTTGGCATTTTTCTTAATATACTTCAGGGATTGGTTCCTGACAGCTGTAAAAAGATAGGTCTCCAGGTTCAGAATAACTGTTTCTGCTTTTCTGTTTTCCCAGCATCTCACAAAGATGTCGGAGATAATCTCTTCGGCTACTTCTTTTCTGCCTACATAATAGATGCAGAATTTAATCAGCTTGTTAAATAAAAGATAATATAAAACTTCAAAAGCTTTAACATCATCCTCCACGCAAACCTTTGTCCATAAAGGAGATAAATCAGGTTTCAAAGCTTTTAACAGTTAATTGATTAATAGAATAGTAATAAGAAGGGGCAAGTTAAATAATAAAAACAATTTTCTTGTAGGCAATTCCTGTTAAAAAGGGGTCTCTACCTTAACGCGTATTTTTTTTATTAAAATACCGGGTTTGTCCTCACGGATTATTGAAGGCAAAGAGCTAACCAAAATATTTAACTGTAATCAGCAAAATGAAAAAAACATTACAATTGACGTGTTTACTACTTTACGCTTCGTCGCATGCATTTGCAACGGTAAAGTCAGATCATCCTAAACTATTAACTCCTTTAATGAACATTCCAGGTTTCTCTGCTGCCGATGAGGTAAAGGGAACAGTGCGTGATGCAACCGGAACAACTTTACCAGGGGTATCAGTGCAGGTCAAAGGGACTAAGCTGGTTACGCAAACCAATGCGTCCGGACAATATGGTATCACTGCTAAAGCGGGCGATATCATCGTTTTCTCTTATATAGGCTATGATAAACAAGAAGTCACAGTTGGCACCCAGGCGACTGTTGATATCGTGATGAAATCAAGTGCCCAGGAATTAAATACAGTAGTCGTAACAGCTTTAGGGGTTAAGAAATCAGAAAAGTCACTTACTTATGCTACCCAGCAGATCTCTAATAAAGATTTGACAACGGTAAAAAGTGATAACTTAATGAATTCATTAAACGGAAAAATTGCTGGTGTGGCAATTTCACCAAGTGCTTCTGGTGTGGGTGGTTCTGCAAAAGTAATTTTGCGTGGAAACAGATCAATCGCTGGGAACAATCAACCTTTATATGTGATTGATGGTGTACCTATGTCTAATGGTTCCAACAGTAACAGTCAGCCAACCAATACAATGGGTGGAAATACCAACGTAGACGGTGGTGACGGGATCTCCAATCTGAATCCTGATGATATTGAGAGCATGAGTGTACTAAAAGGTGCTTCTGCTTCTGCTTTATACGGAAGTGATGCCGCAAACGGTGTAATTGTGATTACGACTAAAAAAGGAAAAGCTGGAAAAGCAATTATCAATTACTCCAGCTCTTTACAAGTAGACAACGCTTCTTTCAAGCCAGAGTTTCAAAATAACTATGGACAAACTTCAGCAGGATCAACTGATAGTTATGGCCCGAAGATTTCTAATGGAAATCAGGATAACCTGAAACAGTTTTTTCAGACTGGAACAAACTTCACGAATTCGATCAACTTATCTGGAGGGACTGAAAATGCGCAGACGTATGTATCTTATGCAAATACAGCTGCCAGAGGAATTCAGCCTGGAAATAAGTTAAGCAGACATAACTTTAATATGCGCGAAACAGCACGTTTCCTGGATAATAAATTGACTGTTGACGGAAATATCAATTATATCGCACAAAAAATTGATAACACTCCTGGTCTTGGACTATATTTCAATCCACTTACAGGTTTATACCTTTTCCCTAGAGGAAATGATATCACTCCTTATAAAAATCAATACGAGCTTGGTGACCAGCAAGGTTACAACAGACAGAGTTGGTTTGTACAGAAGAATGATGTTCAGCAAAATCCATGGTGGATCACCAACCGCAACTTAAACTTCAGTAACAGAAACCGTATTTTATTAAACGGTAGTGTTAAATATGATGTAAACAACTGGTTAAGTTTACAAGTAAGAGGAAACTTAGACAGAACTGCTGATAGTTACGAACAGGATCTTTACTCAGGTACCACTGGCGTTCTTTCTAAAGAGAATGGACAGATGATCTTGAATAACCAGACTGTAGAACAAAAATATGGTGATTTCCTGGCTACTTTAACAGCGCCTAAAATGGGTGACTTTAAGCTTGACGGAATTTTGGGTACAAGTATTAAAGACATTCGTACCACTGGCGTTACTATCGGAGCTGGACAAGGGTTAAATACACCAAACCTATTTATCACGCAAAATACGGTGTTGAATTCAACAGTGAGTAATGCAAAAACTTTACCTGCAAATGGTAACCAATTGCAATCTATCTTCGGAAATGCCAACCTTTCTTATAAGGATTGGGCGTTTTTAACCGTAACTGGTAGAAATGACTGGTCTTCAAACCTTGCATTTACTCCGAACGGATCTTATTTCTACCCATCTGTTGGTCTTACATTCATCTTAAACCAGATGTTCCATCTGCCAGACGTAATTTCTTATGCTAAAGTAAGAGGTAGTTATGCAGAGGTTGGTAACAGTGTTCCGCAATATGTGACTAACCCGGTTAACTATACTGATGACAGTGGTTCAATTGTAGTAAGTACAGTAGCTCCTTTCCCAAAATTGAAGCCTGAAAAGACTAAATCATGGGAATTTGGTACGGACATGAGATTTTTCGAGAATAAATTAAGCTTAAGCTTCAGTTATTACAAGTCAAATACTTACAACCAGTTTATCCAGATTGCACCTTCGGTAGCTACAGGTTATTCTATTGGTTATGTAAATGCGGGTAACGTACAGAACACTGGTTTTGAATTTATGTTAGGTTATAATGCGATTAAAACCTCTGATTTTGAATGGAATACATCTTTCAATGGTTCGAGAAATAAAAACGTGATTATTGATGTGGCTTCTAAAGAAGGGATCAATGAATTTATAATGACCGGAAATTATAACAATGGTTATGAGTCTCACATTACTACTGGTGGTTCTTATGGCGATATTTATGGAAAGACGTTAAAACGTGATGACCAGGGCCGTATTTTAATTGGTTCAAATGGTACGCCGATCACGAATGGTGATTTTAATTATGTAGGTAATTCTAATCCTAAATTCCAATTGGGATGGAGTAACAATTTTAACTACAAAAATTTCAGCCTGAGCCTTCTTGTTGATGGAAAATTTGGTGGCCAGGTGATGTCGATCACTCAGGCAATGCTGGATGAATATGGTGTTTCAAAAGTAAGTGGTGAAGCGCGTGACCGTGGTTTTGTTTCCATCAATGGTGTGGATCCAAATGGAAAAGCAGTTACTCAGATCGATCCTCAGGTATGGTATAAAACCATCGGTGGAAGAAATGGTGTAACAGGTGAATATATGTACAGCGCTACGGTAGTACGTTTGCGTGAGGCATCTTTAGGTTATACCTTCCCAATCAAAGACAAGTTTGTTAAAAACTTGAAATTTGCAGTAACAGGAAGAAACCTATTGTATTTCTACAAGAAAGCTCCATATGATCCTGAACTTACACTTTCTACTGGAAACGGACTTTCAGGTGTTGATGTATTTAATCAGCCAGCTATCCGCAGTCTTGGTTTTAACCTTAATGTTACTTTCTAAGAACCCTTATTAAAATTTAAACAAATGAACACGAGTCATAAATTAATAAATAACAGCAGCCTGACCAAATTTGCCCGTTCTGGTGCGGTCATTTTATCTGGGTTATTATTGCTTACTGCAGTAGGCTGTAAAAAGAATTTTGAAAAAAATGCAACTGACGGAACAGGTATTCCTGACAGTGAAATTAAATTGCCTACGCTACTTCCACCATTACAATCTTCTATCTTCAGAAACTACCAGATTGCACAAAATTTAAGTGCAGATGGTTTCTCGGGATACATGATGTCTCCAACTCCTTTCATGGCGAATTACGACCTGAATTATTCTCCATTTGATGGTTGGGATAAAGCAGGATTTAATGACCAGTATACTTATGTAATGGCGCCTGTTAACAAAATGGCAAGATTAGGCCTGAGAACTGCTAATCCTGATTTATGGGCTATTGCCTTAATCATCAAGGTAGAAGCGATGCATAGAGTTACGGATAAATTTGGCCCGATTCCATACAGTGCTGTTGGTAAAACATTAACCAATACGCCTTATGACAGTCAGCAAAGTGTATACAATCAGTTCTTCAATGAGCTGGATACTGCGGTTAACAATCTGCAAACTTTTCAGGCTGCAAACCCTGGTGCAAAGCCTTTCACCGCTTATGACAGGATTTATAACGGAGATTACTCCAAATGGATCAAGTTTGCAAACTCTTTGAGATTGCGTTTAGCGATGCATATTGTTAAAGCTGATCCTGCAACTGCGAAGTTACAGGCTGAGAAAGCAATGAGTGCTGCGGGTGGTCTATTAACAGATGCTACTGACAATGCAGCTATTGCAGTTGCTCCAGGGGCCGTTAATGATCTGTTTCAATTGACTAACGATTATAGTGATAACCGTTTAGGTGCAACACTTGCTACGTATCTTGTTGGATATAATGATCCAAGATTATCATCGTTTGCAACTCCGGCAACGGATCCTGCTTTTGCTGGCCAGTATATTGGGATCAGGATAGGTTCTAACCTTCCATCTAAAAGTGCCTATGTCAATTATGCAAGTTTGAATGTAGTTAAAACGTTTAAAAATACAGCTCCTCAGCAAATAATGACAGCTGCTGAGATCTGGTTCTTAAAAGCAGAAGCTGGTTTAAGAGGCTGGGCTAATGCAGGAGATCCAAAAACAAACTATGAAAAAGGTATTACAGTATCTATGTCACAATGGGGCGTTACTGATGCAACTGCGTATATCAATGATGCAACCAGTAAACAAGCTGATTATGTAGATCCAAAAAATGCTGTAAATAACATTAAGGCGGTTTCTACGATGACCATTAAATGGGATGATGCTGCTGCTAATGAAGTGAAATTAGAACGTATCATGACGCAGAAATGGCTGGCTGTTTTTCCTGAAGGACAAGAAGCATGGACAGAATTCCGTCGTACTGGCTATCCAAAATTATTCCCTGTAGTGAACAACACAAGTAACGGATTGATCGATACACAAATTCAGATCCGCCGTTTGCCTTATCCTTCGAATGAGAAGACCTCAAATGGTGTGGAGCTTGCAAAAGCTGTACAATCAATTGGTGGACAAGATAATGGTGGCGTGAGAGTATGGTGGGATTTAGCCAAAGGTAATTTCTAACACAATTAAATTACACACACCGGTCTTTTTATCGTCTGTTTCAGGCATAGAAAGACCGGTGTTTTTTTATTTTTACAAATTATATGAGTAAAATGAGTAGAAAAAAAACAGGTCTGATCTTTATTTGCAGTTTCATTTTTAGTCTTAATCTGAGCGCGCAGAATAAATTAAGTCAGTACGTAGATCCGATTATTGGTTCGGATGCACATGGACATGTATTTGTTGGTGCGAATGTTCCCTTCGGAGCAGTTCAGTTAGGCCCCACCAACATTTTTGAAGGTTGGGACTGGTGCAGTGGTTATCATTATTCCAGCAATACAATCGTAGGTTTTACCCACACACATTTGAGTGGTACCGGAATTGGTGACCTGAACGATGTGCTGGTTATGCCTGCTACAGGCAAAGTGCAATTGGATAAAGGGACTAAAACTGACCAGAAGAATGGATATGTTTCTACTTTCTCTCATGCCAATGAAATTGCTAAACCGGGATATTATAGTGTTATTCTGGATAAATATAAAATTAAAGCAGAGCTTACTGCTTCAGAAAGAGTTGGCTTCCACCGTTACACTTTTCCTGCAAAACAAGATAATCCACATGTAATGCTGGATTTAAGTGACGGGATCGGCTGGGATAAACCTGTGGAAACCTATATCAAACAAGTAAACAGTACTACTTTGGTTGGTTACCGTTTATCAACCGGCTGGGCTAAAGATCAGCGCTTATATTTTGCCGTTAAACTGTCACAACCTTTAAGCAGTATGTCACTTTACGATAGCACGCAAGTAACTAAAGGTATGGAAGGAAAAGGCAGAAAGATGAAAGCTGTACTAAACTTTAAAGCTATTGCGCAAAATGTGTTGCAAATGAAAGTTGGTATTTCACCAGTAAGTTATGAAAATGCACTGGCCAATATAACTGCAGAGATTCCAGCATGGGATTTCGCGAAAGTTGTGGCATCGGCCGATGTCAAATGGAATAAAGAACTGGCTAAAATTCAGATCGAAGGAAGTAAAGAGACTAAAAAGGTTTTTTATACTGCTTTGTATCATACAATGATCGCTCCAACGCTATTTAATGACGCGAATGGTGATTACCGCGGAACTGATAAGAAAGTTTATCATAAGCCCGGATTTGATAACTATACTACCTTCTCACTGTGGGATACCTACCGTGCTTTTCATCCTTTGTATACCATTATTCATCCGGATAAAGTATCAGACATTATCAGTTCATTCCTGGCTATTTATAAACAACAAGGCAAATTACCTGTATGGCACTTAATGGGAAATGAAACCAATACAATGATTGGCTATCACGCGGTACCGATTATTGCAGATGCTTATTTGAAAGGTTACAGAAATTATGATGTTGAGCTTGCTTACCAGGCAATCAAAAATTCTGCAATGCAAAAAGAAGACGGGATAGAATATGCGCAAAAGTTGAAATATATCCCTGCTGATAAAGTCAATGAAGCGGTTGCAAAAGGACTGGAATATGCAATTGATGACTGGTGTATCGCCCGTATGGCAAAAGCAATGCACAAAGAAGAAGATTATGTGTATTTCAGCAAAAGAGCTAAGTTATATGCTGAATATTTTGATCCGCAAGTAGAATTTATGCGTGGTAAACTGGCAGATGGCAGCTGGCGCAAACCTTTTGATCCGGTAGCTTCTAAACACCGCGAAGATGATTATACTGAAGGAAATGCCTGGCAGTATACCTGGTTGGTTCCACAAGATCCTGAAGGTTTAATTCACCTGTTTGGTGGCGAAGCTGGTTTTACCAGGAAATTAGATTCTTTATTCAGCATCAGTTCTGTTGTAGAGGCAGGTGGCTCACCTGATATCAGTGGTTTAATTGGTCAGTACGCACAAGGAAACGAACCAAATCACCACACCCCGTATCTATATGCTTATGCTGGAAAACCATGGAAAACAGCGCAGGTAGTACGTCAGATCACGGATTCATTGTATACTTCTAAACCTGACGGCCTTTGCGGTAACGAAGATTTAGGACAGATGTCATCCTGGTATGTCTTTTCTGCTTTAGGGTTTTATCCGGTGAACCCAGCTAACGGAGAATATGTATTTGGTTCTCCACTGGTAGATCATGCAGTGATTAATCTGCCGGGTGCAAAGAAATTCGAACTTAAAGTGATTGGAAACAGTCCTAAAAATAAATACATCCAGAAGGCCATTTTAAATGGCAAACCTTATACTAAGAACTATCTCAGACATGCAGCTATTGTTGCAGGAGGGGAGCTGACCTTATACATGGGCGATCAGCCTTCCGCTACCTGGGGGGTAAATTTAGAAGACCGGCCTAAATCTGCCGGAGCTAAATAAGTTCAAGCATAAAAAAGCGGCCCTTTACAGTGCCCCCAGAAAGTGTCTAACTTTTTGGGGGCACTGTAAAGGGCCGCTTTTTGTATTAAATAATATTATCTGGCTATTTCACCTCGTTATAGTTGATATTTAGTTTCTCCAGTTCTTCAGCTGCATTAGCTCCTCTTTCTATATAGATGTTAAAGGCTGCTTTATTTCTAAAGTCTTCTTCTCCGGGATAGTTAGGCACATTGTCCCATTGTTCAGCTACATCATTTAATAAACCCAGTAAATTTGTCTTTCTGGCCGGGTTCTTTTCCTCGCATAAGAAAAAGGAATAATTACGGACTACAATAGCAAACCGGGTTTCTTCCAGCCAGCTTAAATCATTCAGTAACTCTTCCAGTGAATCCAGGCTGCTGCTATAATAATCAGGAAAGTCAAGTTGTCTGGCTAATTCGTGAATAAATTCATCCACAGTAACAATTTCACGTCCATTAATATTGACGGTACGTGCATTGTCTTTAATCAAATCCTTTTCTTTTCCAGCTTCAAAGAGGCAAAATCCATTCATGTCTTTAAAATTTTGTAAATGTTTTATAATGATCTCCGGTATAATACCGGGTGCCATCTGCTCCAATTATAATTCGTTCAGTCCCTCTGTTCTGCCCTTTGACTTTGGGGTTCACATCATACTCCTTATATGCTACCCCCTGCGGTAATAGCCCTTCGCGGTTCTTGAAGACTGTGCCGCCAACATAACCCTGTGGAGCTTTGTTGTTTTTAGCTACATATGCAGCAACAGTATAAGCCTTTTGCGGAACACCAGCTACCTTCACATTCTCTTCAGCATCTGCATCAGTTGATGATGAACTATCAAGGGCAGTTTTCTCCTGTTGGGTTGTGGTCTGATCAGTTACCGCAGAAGATCCTTTGCAGGAAAAAAGCAGGAGACAACAAGTAATTAAAGCAAGTAGAATTCTCATAATTTAAACGGTCTCCTTAAATATCAATGATTTATATGATAAATTTATAAGATTCTGAAGAATTAATAAAATGATAATCCCAATAAAACATTTATAAATGTGATCCTTAATTTACATCAAACCAAAGTTTTGTGGTTAAGGCATCTGTTCCCTGATGTGCCACTGCCGCTTTATAACCCTCAGGATTTAAAGACTGTTCGTTACCCGGGTAAATGAACCTTACCGGTATCTTACCATTCAATGCACCTGCAACAGGCGGAGTAAGTACAGGATAGTCCAATCTTCTCCATTCTGCGAAAGCTTCTAAACCCTGACCAAACAAGGCAATCCACTTCTGGTTTCCAATTGATTTTTTATAATTTGAAGCATCATATTGAACATCTGCTCTTGCTTTATAAGTCGCAATATCAGTCGTAGAGATACCATATTGTAATAAAGAAGCCTCTATGGCCTGACTATAAAGTGCAGCTGCATTCTCGCCCGTAAATCCTCTGGCAGCAGCTTCTGCACGGTCAAATAATAGCTCTGCATAACTGATAATTACTGCAGGGGCAGTAGGTGCAATAAAATAAGCACCCGGCTTTGAAGTACTTGTTAAACCCAATGCCGCAGCATCACCTGTAAGCAAGCCATTAGGCACGCCGGTATAAAGTTGTGTCTTTACTGCCTTGCTTGCATATACAGGCAGGCGAGGGTCGTTTAAAGCAGTTAACTGATCCACTATAGTCTTGCTGATCCTGTAATCATCACGGGTGTCAAACAGGTTGCTGATTGGATTTTGATTTGGAGATGCCTTATAGTTCAATTGTGCATTCTCAGCATTTGAACTGATATAAGTTCCACCTTCTGTCTGTATATCTGCAATAACCTGTTTCGCTAATGCCGGTTCGCGGTCAGCAATCCGTAAAGCAATTCTTAAACGCAGGGAGTTGGCAAACTTTTTCCAGTTCGCAATTGAATTGGCATAAATAACGTCGCCCAGAATTGCTTTTCCAGCAGGATCTAAACTTGCTTGTGCAGCTTTTAAATCACTTAATATGCCCAGATATACGTCTCTTTGTGCATCATATTTTGGCGTCAGGAATTGAGTGATATCACCAGCTTGTGAGTAAGGAACATCACCATAGGCATCAGTTTCCAAAGCGAATATCCATGATCTCAATACAAGAGCAACACCTTTATAGTTGGTGTTTCCCTGGGCATCTGCCAGTTTAATCAACTGGTTCAGGTTTACAATTCCCTGGCGGTAACCAATTGTCCATAAATCCTGAAAAGCGGTATTACTGAAAATATATCTGTCCGGATCTGTATACTGGATTTTTGCCCAGTGTTGTACAAACAGCAAACTTGAATTCATATTATTGGTTGTGCCCCAATAAGTGTCGGATGTATTCTTAATTGCAGCCGTTAACAGGAATTCGGGTTGCGCATCTTTTGATGCATTGGGATCTACATTGGTGTCTGTCAGATCTTTTTTGCAAGAAGTGGCAGCAATCAGCAATAAACCGGATAATAAAAGAGGTATATATTTTGTCTTCATGGGAATTAGAATTTGAAATTAAGATTGAAACCGATAGTACGGACAGTGGGCAGTCCAAGATCTTCAAGACCTTGTCCATTACCTGTGTTGAACGCAGATTCAGGATCTATGTTAGGTACATTTTTATGCAGGATAAATAAGTTTCTGCCAACAGCTGAAATCGTTGCGCTTTGCAAGCCAATAGATTTTATCCATTGGTCGGGTAAAGTATAACCTAATTTGATTTCTCTCAGTTTGATATAAGTTGCACTGTAAACAGATGCTTCATCAATATTATTCAATGATTTATAATATTGACTGGCAGAGATAATCGTATTGTTTGATGAGCCATCTGCTAAAGAGCCTCTGAAAACCATACCGTCATCATAGGTTGTTGCACCTGCAGGAGCTGCAACACCAGAGGTAATTTGTACAGCTTTACCAGCAGCATTCTTATAATAAGTTAATCCACCATTTTCAGCGCCACGACCCGGAAGGGTAGAGGCCAGTACGCCTGTATAAGTTCCGGTCGCATTGGTCCCTGAATAAATTTTACCGCCAACATGTGCATCAACCAACACGCTTAAATTAATTCTTTTGTAAGTGAAACTATTGGTAATCCCGCCTAACCAGTCTGGTGTATATTTTCCAAGGACTTTTTTAGAAGGACTTGCCTGTGGTGTCCCGTCTGCGCCAACAATAATATCTCCGGCAGGATTCCGGGCATAAGCAGTTCCGAAAATGCTACCATAAGGTTGTCCGACAGTAGCCAGAATCTGCACTGATCCATCAACGCCCAGCTGGTAACTCTGTACACCCTGATAAAGATCTTTTACTTTACTACGGTTCATGGAATAATTCACATTGATATCCCAGGTAAAGTTTTTTGTTTTGACAGGTGTTACCCCAAGTTGCGCTTCAATTCCTTTGTTGTTAATCGTACCCCCATTAACCAGTTTCTTTAAGAAACCTGTAGTCGGGCTTACATCCAGGCTCAAGATCTGATTCACACTGTTGCTATTGTATACACTGAAATCAAAACGGACTCTGTTCTTGAAAAGGCCAAGCTCAAAACCTGCTTCGGCAGATTTGGTCATCTCTGGTTTCAAATTCGGATTCAGATCTGTATCACTTAAATTTTGTTGCGGGTTACTATCAAACGGAGCGGTGAAAGAATAATTATTAATCAATTGATAAGGAGTGGCATCTTTACCAACCTGAGACCATCCACCACGAAGTTTGGCAAAGTTCAGCACGTCATTTTTGATATCAAATGCTTCGGTAAGGATTAAACTCGCATTGACCGAAGGATAGAAATAAGAGCGATTTTGAGCGGGCAGGGTTGATGACCAGTCATTTCTGGCTGTAAGATTCAGATAGGCATAATTTCTGAAGCCCAGTTGCGCAGAACCAAATGTACTGTATACCCTTTGTTTATTATAGATGTTAGACGAGATCAGCGGATCACGTGAATTAATAAGCGTATACAGGTTATTGATCGCTAATTTAGGAGCTTTCTGGTCGTTGTTTTCAAAAGTAGTTGTTCTTATGTTTCCACCCAATAAGAGATCAAGGTTGAAATCAGCATTTAATTTTTTGGTGAAATCCAGTCTTCCTTCCGTATTGTTCTCGTTGAAAGTATAAGCATCTTCTTCATAAGAACCGAATGGAGTACCATTCGTTCCATAAGCAATTTTTATTTTTCTGCGTTCAGTATAATAATCATTACCTGTTCTGAAGTTTGCTGATAAACCATCTATTATTTTGTAGTTCAGTTCTGCGCTTCCAATGAGTCTGTTACGAACCTGACCAACTGTGTTTTCGTAGGCAACAAAATATGGATTACTATAATAACTATTGTTCCAGTTGATATCTTTTCCATTGGCATCTTTGTAGGTCTTGAGTTGTTCTACATCAACCTGACGGCCAAACCAGGTAAACTGCAACATCGTGCTGCTTGCTCTTTTTCCACCTGAACCAGGTAAGTTTGCACTTGTGTTTACATAATTAGCTGAGGCATTGAAAGTCAGCTTTGGTGTTATTTTATAAGTCGTATTTAGCAGGAATGAGTTTTTTGATTGAGAAGAGTTCGGAATAACACCTTTCTGATCCAGGTTATTGTAAGAGAAACGTAAATCATATTTATCTCCTGAACCTGAAATTGCAATTCCATTATTCAAAGTGTAACCCGTTTTAAAGAAGTCACGTACATTGTCCGGATGTGCGATAAAAGGCACTGGTACTCCGTTAGAGTTGAATTGTGGGATTAAATGACCATCTAATCTTGGGCCCCAGCTTTCATCTACGCCATCATTCAGGCCTCCGCCTTTACCATCTACATAACTGAATTGGCCATTGGCACCTTGTCCGAATGAATTCTGATAAGATGGAATAGTTAACAAAGTAGAAAAGGTGGCATTGGAATTCACGCTGATACCTAAACCTTGAGCATTTTTACCTTTTTTAGTGGTAATCAATACTACACCTGCCGCTGCACGGGAGCCATACAGGGCAGCCGCGTTAGGGCCTTTCAGTACGCTCATCGATTCAATATCTTCCGAATTGATGTCTGAAATCGTATTCGCAAAATCACGTGAGCCGTCTGAGCGTAAGTTTTGTGAATTATCTACTGGCACTCCATCAATCACAAATAGTGGCTGATTGTTTCCTGATATAGAAGTTTCCCCACGGATAATAATCCTGGACGAACCCATATCTCCCTGGCTATTGGTGATCTGTACCCCTGCTACCTTACCAGATATGGAATTTAACAGATTGGTTTCTTTCGCTTCGGAGATATCTTTTGATTTTAACTCCTGTACCGAATAACCTAATGATTTTTTCTCTTTAGGGATGTTCAAAGCTGTAACCACAACTTCACTGAGTTCATTAGAAGATTCATCTAATTGTATAGCTATCGCGTTTGCTGAAGTTACTTTGAGTTCTTGAGCCGCATAGCCAATAGATATAATTTTTAAGATATCATTTGGTTTGGCGGTGATAGAGAATTTACCATTTCCATCAGTTTGTGTACCAGTATTTGTTCCTTTAACAGAAACGCTCACGCCAGGGATAGGTTGCCCGTTAGATTTCTCGGTGACCACCCCGGTAATTTTAGCGGTTTGTGCCGCAGCAGTCTGTACGATTATAAAGGATAGCAGGATCCCAAATAAGTATTTGTAAGTTTTATACATATTAATGGTCTAGTTATATAATTGGTGTGTTTAATTCAATTTATTACGCATAACGTTCTTTGAACAACTCTATTTATCAGGAATAATTAAGGGAATAGATGACAGCAACCAATTTATTTTCGGGTATATCTGTCACTTATCTTTTCCGCTTAAAGTGGATAGGAGTTAGCACCTTTTACAATTTGGGTGTATAGGTTGCTAAGACTTCACAGGGCCTTTCCCTCGGTCTTTCTTGATAAGTTAGAAATCAATGAACAGCTAATTGTCGGGCAAATATATAAATAAACTACTAAATCTATAGTATATATTTTATTAGTAGGATATTTTGAGATTTGGCAGACAATTGGTTGCTATTTTGAAAAGATGAATCAGCAAAAAAAGCCATTCCTTGATTAAAGAATGGCCTTTTGATTTGGGATTGAAAATTTGCTTATGCTATAACTTTTTTTAAATATCAGGCTAACCGATCACCGAAGCGATTATATTTTCCTGATAGCCAGATTCCAGGTTTGCGTTCAATCCCAGCGCAACATTTTCTGCACAGGGGAAGATCAGCAGCGGTAAATTGGTATTTGCCGCCATCTTTTGTGTATTGCTTAAATTAAAAAGCTGTTCCAGAAAAGTTTTATGGCGATGTACCATTACGAATACATTACAAGTCACATTTTCTGCAAGCCATTTTAAACCTGCTTTAACAGGCGTATGTTCTACTGCCCGGTAATAAATTTTGGGGTAGTTTATTTTATTGGCTACATCTTCCAGAAAACCAGTAACTAATTTTTTAGTATCTGCCTCTGGCGTATCCGGATGTTGTATATGCGCCAATGTAATCTCTGCATGAGATGGTTTTGCAAATTCGGCAAGCGCCTGAATGATATTCAGATCGCTATCCTCCATATCTGTTGCAAAAACAAACTTGTCCAGCTTCTTAAAACTTTGGTTTTCTGGTACGATCAGCACAGGCAGGGGCACAGCACCTATAATTTCGCGCATATGATTACCCATAATTAATGAACCCAAGCCCTTGCGATGTGTACCCATCACCAATAACATTAAATCTCTGTCTGCTGATAATTTATTGATAGACCGGTATAAAGGCCCTTCCTGACATTTAAAGTCTATAACAGGTCTGTAGGCATTAATCGGCAAAGTGGAGAGTTCTTCTGCTAGTTTTGTACCCAGCGCACGTAATTTTTCTTCACTATCTTTTTGTAAAATATTGTAATCTTCCATTGACCAGTAAACTTGCCCTCCTAAAGGTTCGGCCATGGGTACTAAAAAGGAATTATGAAGTGTAAGATTTGCATGAAGATGTTGTGCCAGGCATAAAGCATAGCGTGCGGCATTTTCTGCATTGTCGGAAAAATCGGTCAGTACGGTTATCGTGTTCATAGCAAAGGATGTTTATTTCACTAAAGTAAAAGTGGTGATAAACAGGCTGTTTAGCTGTGATGCCTGTCATATTATCCAATGATATTCGTCACCAGGATCACAAAAAATACGAGGTGTATTTTGAATTATAGAAATACTTACTATATTTACGTAATCAGTTACGTAAATAGGTATACACCATGGAGTTTTTCAATCAGGTAGGTAAAAAGGCAATAGGAAGCAGGTTGCGGATGTTGACAGAGAAGATCACAGAAGATGCAGCTCAGATTTATCAGTGTTATGATATTGATATGCAGCCGAAATGGTTTCCGGTTTTCTATGTGCTTTCACAGGGAGAGGCGATGACCATTACTGCGATCGCTAAAGAAATTGGTCATTCCCATCCTTCGGTCAGTAAGATTATTGGAGAGATGGCAAAAAAAGGTTTGGTTGACGAGAAAAAAGATGAAACCGACGGTAGAAGAAATATGGTCAGCCTTTCCCCAAAAGGAGACGAGATCACCGTAAAAATACAAAATCAATACGCTGATCTGGATAAGGCAGTAGCAGATATCGCGGCACAATCCAGAAACGATTTATGGAAAGCCATGGAAGAGTGGGAGTTCTTATTAGGACAGAAAACACTTTTACGCCGCGTGCAGGAAATTAAAAAAGAACGGGAAAGCAAAGAAGTCACTATTGTGAATTATATACCAGAATATCAGCAGGCATTCAGGGCCTTAAATGAGCAATGGATTTCCAACTGGTTTAAAATGGAGCAAGCAGACTATAACGCACTTGATGATCCTCAGGGTTATATCCTGGATAAGGGTGGTTATATATTGGTTGCGCTTTACGAAGGCGAGCCTGTGGGCGTGTGTGCGCTGATCAAAATGAATGATCCGGATTATGATTATGAGCTGGCTAAAATGGCTGTGTCACCGGCTGTACAGGGAAAAAGTATTGGCTGGTTATTGGGGAGTGCGATCGCTCAGAAGGCAAAAGAACTGGGTGCTCAGAAAATATACCTGGAAAGCAATACGATTCTCAAACCGGCTATTAATTTATACCATAAATTAGGTTTTGTGAAAGTAGCTGGACGGATTACTCCATATGAACGTTGTAATATACAAATGGAACTCGTATTAAGCTAGAGGAACTGGTGTTAAGTTAGATTTTCTGTTGTGCTTTAATAGCCAGATAACGGTTAACTACATTGACTGTTAAATTTTCTGGTGAAGTCAGGATACTGAGAATACCATGTTTTGCCAATTCTTTGACCATGAGCCGCTTTTCGTAGACAAACTTTTCTGCAATGGTTTTAATATAAATCCCTTCCACATCCCGGGCGGGTAAATCATGCATGGATTTGACAGCTGTATTTTCGAAAAAGACGATCATCAGCAAATGAAATTTAGCGATATGTTTTAAAAAAGGAAGCTGTCTGTGTAAAGCAGACATGCTTTCATAATTCGTGAAAAACAAAATCAGGCTCCGCTGCTTGATTACACTGCGGATAGCCAGGTGCAGCGCTTCAATATTACTTTCCAGGTATTGGGTCTTTTCTTTATATAAAACCTCCATTATTTTACCCAGTTGTCCAGGTCTGCGGTCTGCGGGGACTATACTCCCTATCTTTTCCGACATGGTGATCAATCCTGCTTTGTCATCTTTTAATAAGGCTACATTGGACAGGACCAAGCTTGCATTAATTGCGTAATCCATTAAACTTAACCCATCAAAGGGCATTTTCATCACTCTCGACTTATCAATGATACAGTAGATGTGCTGTGCTTTTTCCTCTACAAAAGAATTCACCATCAGTTCACCTTTTCTGGCGGTTGCTTTCCAGTTTACCGTGCGGTAATCATCACCCTGCACGTAATTTTTCACCTGGTCGAATTCCATACTGTGTCCAACACGCCTTATTTTCTTAATGCCTATCTCAGTCAGTCTGTTTGAGATAGCCATCAGCTCGTATTTACGCAACTGCAAAAAAGAAGGATAAACGGGAACAGTATGGGCCTTTCCAAAATTAAACCTGCGAGAAATCAAACCCAGCGGTGACTGGACATACAGGCGCGTCTCCCCAAACTCATATTCACCCCTTTTGACTGGCCTTAAGGTATAAGTGATTGTTTGATGTTCTCCAGGCTTTAACCTGCTTTTGAACCATAAATCTCTCTTTTGAAATTGAAAAGGGATCTCCTCTATAATCCCAATCTTTATAGGGAAGTTGAAAAAACTCTCTACATAAATATGAAGCTCATTGTCATCTCCATTACTTAGTCTTTCGGGAAGATCGCGGCGTAAAAACACTCCTTTACCGCTAAATAATAAGACCAGGTCAATAAAGACCAACAGCAGGAATGCCCAGAAGCAGATATATGGCAAATCACCTAACCACGGCAAAAAGAAAGCAAACAGGAATAAGCTGATAATTAAGCCTAAACCAGCAAACAATCTTTTACCCAGAAAAAGGTCTATATAATATTTGATGAATAAGTGTTTCAATCTTTTTGCGGTTTACCTTGGGATCTCTATTTTTTGAATAATCTGAGCAACAATATCGCTGGGAGTCAAGCCCTCCATTTCTTTATCAGGACTGAGCATGATGCGGTGCGCAAGTACAGGAGCTGCTACCTTGATAATATCTTCGGGGGTCACAAAGTCACGGCCCTGCATAGCAGCTATAGCTTTTGCTCCATTAATCAGTGCTAAAGAAGCACGCGGTGAAGCACCCAGGTAGAGTGACTTGTTATTCCTGGTTTCATGGACAATCTTTGCCGCATATTCAATTAATTTAGGCTCTACATGTAAGGCTTTGATCAGCGCGCGGCAAGTCTTGATCTGGTCTATACTTAAAACGGCTTTAACTTCTTTCAGGCCATCTTCCAGCTTATGCTGATGTTGTCTGGACAAGATGATGATCTCTTCTTCAAGCGTAGGATATTTAATCTCTATCTTAAATAAAAACCGGTCTAATTGTGCTTCGGGCAACCGGTAAGTTCCTTCATGTTCCACTGGGTTTTGTGTCGCCAGTACCATAAAAGGTTCGTCCATTGGATAAGTATGTCCATCTACAGTGATCTGACGTTCTTCCATGACTTCAAACAGCGCAGACTGTGTTTTTGCGGGTGCACGGTTGATTTCGTCAATCAGTATGATGTTTCCGAAAACCGGCCCCTTTCTATACTCAAAAGACGCTGTTCTCGGGTCGAAAACAGAAGTTCCCAAAACGTCTGAAGGCATCAGATCGGGTGTAAACTGAATTCTTGAAAAGACAGCATCAATACTTTTTGCAATGAGTTTGGCGCTGAGTGTTTTAGCGACTCCCGGAACCCCTTCCAGCAAAAGATGCCCATCGGCCAGAATGCCTGCAATCAGGAAATCAATGGTATCTTTTTGCCCTACAATGATATGCCCGATTGATGCTCTGATCTGTTCAACTGCCGAATTAAGCTGTGTAAGGTCGGCTCTTTGATTAGCTGTTTCCGCTTCCATTATTATTTCGCTTGATTATAAAATTTCTCTATTAATTTATTCAGTTCGATCAGCAGGCCGTCGGTAACTTTACTTCCATGATGAACGGTATTGATGACTGTAAATAACTGTCTGGTTGTTTCTTCCTGTGCACCCGATATCAGTACCAGAGAAGAAACGAACTCTTCGTCTGTTTTTAAAGTTTTAAGGCGGTAGGTTAACCGGATATATTCTAAAAAATAATTGATCTTCTTTTGAGCGATATCGCTATTGTCACGCTGCTGGTAATATACTTTTCCAACGACTGTTATAAACTCAGCGGAGGAATTTTTTAAAGGGAGTAAAACAGGGATGATCCGTTGTCTGCGTTTCATCTCAAATAAGACAAAGACCAACAGACCGGCCAGTGTCAGACAATAAGCCCAGCGCAGCTGATCATGTTTGAAAAAGACTCTTAAGATAGATCCGCTTTCTTCAGGGCCTCTGGTGCTGTTTTCATCCCAGAGCAGTGTTTTAGCAGGCTGCAAATAAGAGAGTGCTTTGGAGGCATAGGCTGCACCCGCAGGATTTAATAAGCTATAATTAGTTAATAACTGTGGATCAGGTAATACATATAATGCTCCCTTGCCAAAAGTATATTTTACAAAATTCACATCCCCATTGTTGTTTTTTCCTAAAACCGTACAGCGGGAAGTATCAATAGCTGTAAAAAATTGATCCCCTAATCCTTTGTCAAAAACATAACCGTTTTTTGCTTTCAGTGCAGGGTTCACGAAGTTGATGGAATAAGGTTTTATCCGGGCAGAAAAATTCGTGCTTGTTTCCAGTTTAAGGGTGTCGCTCAGCATCTTTCCTAGATTAAAGGCCGCAATGAAGACCTGATTTCCTGCGTTCATAAATTTCACCAGCTCCTGATAGTCGAGCTTATCAAATTTTAAACTGCTGGCTATGAAAAGATAATTTGTCTTTTGATAATGCTGATCCTTTAAAGTATTGTATGCAGGCAATCGGCTTGTTTTGAGCTGTACACCTGGAAAAATAGTTTCCTTTTCCTGATTTAAAACATAAAGCCCGTAAGGGATCCTATCTTCTTTGAGATAAGTGGGGCTCCAGTCCGTTGGTTTTGGCTTATAATATTGTGCAACCAGGTATAAAATTAATACCGTGGCGCTACCAATAAGATATAATCTCATCCCTTTCATCTCAGCGCTGTATTAAACTGGTCATAACTATTTCGTACTTGCTTAAAATTCTCCTGATCAATAAAGAATTCACCATACCAGATATATTCAAACTGCGTAGTCAGCAAGCTGAACTGTTCCCTTTGCTGCGGATCAGTAATTTCTCTGATATAAGCCTGATTTGTCTTTTCCGGCTGCCAGTTAATCAGGTTTCTGCTATTCAGCTTTTTCAGCGAAAGCAAATACATCAATCTTACCGCAAGCCTGTAGTTGGCACTTTGAATTGCCTGATCTATTTCCGTATTAAAATCTATCTCATGGATATTATCAGTGGACGCTGCATAAGGGATAACTACCGCTTTCGATTTCCCCATAAAAAGTTTAAAATCGACACCTGTAAATTTAATGACCACAAAGACAATGAATACAATGAAAGCTGAGATGATCAGATATCTGAAAAAATTTCCAGAATAATTGATTCTTGTAATACCTGTAAGCTTTCTCCAGAACCATGCCCAGAATTGATTCCATAAGGTGTCATCAACCGTTGCAGTCTGGTCATATTTAAAAGCTGTTTGCTGGCTATAAGACTTCAGTCTTTGCGAATCAAAATTTCTGAGTTGTATTTCACTGCTATCAATCCGGAGCAATTTTGATTTTGCGGGGATAGTTTTTTGACTAATTTTTCCCTGGATAACCTGATCTTTCCGGATAAGCTGATCTGCCCCGGAAGCTTTAGTGCTCCGGACAGGCTGAACCGCCTGAACAGAAAAGCACTGTACAGTGAATAATAGCAAAAGAAAAGAGACCAGGTATTTCGGCATTTTAATATTCTTCTTGGTTAGGGAAGGTGTTTTGCTCTTGTCCCATTTTTTGAATACGGTCCATCAAACCAGTACTGTTCTGGCGTTCAGAAAGATTAAAATAACAAAGAGAGAGACCGATAATAGGAATGATCATAAAAACCTGGCAGAGATACTGAATAACTGTAGAAATGATGATTACACTCGTGCCTAATCCTTTTGGCCCATTGGTCATTGCGCTCACCATGGTTAAAATAATCGCAGGTAAAGAAGCAAAAGAGGAACTTGCATAAGTAATGATCCAAAGCACAAATAACGTTGCTGCAGTATTCCACCACTGTTCTCTTAATAATTTGAAGGCATGGCTAAATGAATAACCCAGACTTGCATTCTCAAAAATCATAATGGGGATCATTAATGATATAATCGGGAATAAGTAGAAGCCAGGAATTAAACACAAGCAAAACCCAGCTATCAGTAATAAACCAAGAACGACGTTACTGCCAAAAACCCGGAGAAAATAATACTTGAAATAACCCCATACCTCTTCAACCGTAGGAGCGACATTTCCTTTCTCTATATATAGTGCTACGAAGCTGAAGATGGAAACATTTAAAGCTGTATATCCAAACATTCCGATCAGCACGACAAAAAAATAAGTGACAGATAGCAGGCCGGTTAACCTGGCATACGTACTCACTGAACCGAAATTTCTGATTGCATGCTGCATGCCCATCTGCTGGAAAATTGTTGCAACCATTCCAGCTACAATAAATACACCGCAAAAATAGACGAACACTTTTAACAAGGGTTTGAAATTCTCTTTGAAGAACCGGATGGTATCGTTAATAATCTCTCCGAACTCACGGAGCTTTTTGAATTCTACTTTTTCAGACATTTTTGTGGGCGTGATTACGTTTGGAGAGGGTTAATGGATATAGAATGACATACCAGATAATAAAAATAAGCGACAAGGCTAAAATAGCAGTGCTGAGCCATACCGGCATTTCTGTGTGCCGGGTAATAAAGCCTTCAAAAAAGGCAGCAACCAACAGGATCGGGACAATGCCCAATGCGATCTTGGTCCCATCTTTAGCACTTTGCTTAAAGGCTTGAAAGCGTGTATATGTTTTTGGGAAAAGCAGGCCATGTCCAAGAACCAGTCCTGCAGCTCCAGCAATAATAATGGCCGAAATCTCTAAAGTTCCATGAATCCAGATGACCAGGATAGACTCTATACCCAGGCCTCTGCTAAAGAAATAATATTCAAAAGAACCCAGCATGACACCGTTTTGCAACAGGTAGAAAATCGGGGCGATGGATAAAAATATACCGCTTACAAACATCAAAAGGGATACATAAATATTATTTGCTGCGATAGAAAAGAACATCGGGAATTCGGAAGTTTGCTTGTATACCCCAAAAGGATCACCTTTATTAATGTTCTCATTGGTCATATTGACATAACTATCACCCAGGATCAGTCTGATAAACTGATCATCATATTTTGCTGACAGCACCCCTATGGAAGCTGAAATTATAAAAAACAAGAAAGCATATAACAACTGCATCCGGTAAGTATAGAAAAGTACAGGCAATTCATATTTCCAGAAATTTACAAACCTGTTTTTGTCTTCTTTCTTATTCTTATAAATGGATTGGTGCAGTGTGGAAGCTAAACCATTCAGGTAACTGGTCGTTTTAGATTTGGGATAGAAGGTCCTGGCATAAGAAAGATCATTGGTGATCTCGATAAAACGGTCTGCGATTTCATCCGGATGAGTAGCAGATGAATGCTCATAGGCCCTCCATTTTTCGGAATTCTGTTTAACGAACAAGGCCTCCCTCATAGCGAATCTAATTTTCGGTTAAAATACTGACAAAAAGTGATTTTGCAATAATTAATTAAATATCAATATTATATTTGTTTTTTATGGAAACAATAAAGGTGAACACCACTCAGCATGTGGATATTGACTATCCTGTTGCTGGTTTAGGCGAACGTATAGCGGCAAGAATGATAGATTTTGGTCTGCTGATCGCAGTACTTTTATTGATTGTTTTTTTTATTGGTGTTATTTCTATTCCCAGGTGGAATGGGATATTTATCGGTCTGTTTGTTTTTTATGGTATTGTCTTCGTCTTTTACCATTTGATTTTTGAGATCTTCTTCAATGGCCAGAGTCCCGGAAAAAAGTTAATGAAAATTAAAGTTATCAACCTGGATGGCGGACAGGCCAGTATAGGCCAATACTTTATCCGCTGGTTATTCAGGCTGGTCGATTTTTGGCTCACCGGGCAAATAGGAGGCTTACTTTGTGTAACCCTATCTGAACATAAACAAAGGATCGGAGACCTGGTTGCAGGTACTACAGTCATCAAAACTATTGGACGGACCACACTCGATCAAATTGCCTTCGTACCCGAAGCGGAAGAATATATACCTGTTTTTACCAATGTTCACCTGCTCAATGATCAGGAAGTTGAGCTGATCCATGAAGTGCTGACTACTTATTATAAGACCGCACATTACGAACTGGTTTATGCAATGGCCGATAAAATCAAGGCACGTTTAGGGGTGAGTTTACCAGCAGGGATGCATGAACTGGATTTCTTAAATACCATTATCAAAGATTATAATCACGTAACTTCTGTTGTGCAATAAATATGGATTAGAAAAATTCCGCTTTATTCAATAAATATGGAATAGAAATAGGATTTTTCCAGGCTTGCTACTTTGACGAAAGTTCTCTGATGCCTTTGGGTTTCCATTGCTTGTTTCCTTTTGCCCAGTACAGAACTTTTGAAACAACCTGTACGCCAAACTGCTGCTTTAAAAATGAAATCGTCCAGAATTCCCTTTGAAATTTACCCGTTAAACTTCCCATAATAAATAATTGCTTTTCCACCAATGTAAGCTATTCGCGTTGAAGATTATCCTGATGCGTAAAAAATGTCTGCAATTGTCCGCAGTTGTCCGTGCGTTAGTCAAAGGGGAAATTATAATTTCATTAATCTTCAACTAGTTATGGTTTGGTTGTGCCTGAGTGGTGGTCGGGATGACAACAGGTTGAGAACGGGCTTTAACTATGGCAAGTCCAAGTCATTTCAACTAGTTGTTTTGACTTGGACTTGCCATGCTCTCGCGTTACTTTAGCACTGCTCTTACCCTAACGAGTACCCGACCAGTACTCAGGCAGTACCCGGACAGTATCCGGCCGATATAGCTTTATTATTTAGCTATTTTGAATTTATTTACGAACAGCCCGGCCTTGTTTCGGCTGAGTCATTCCCCTATAAATTGAAAGCTTTCAGCGCAACTTCCAGAGGCATAAGAGCATCCGTGACAGCAAAGACTTTCTGTTGAGCATGTCAAAATTTATGCTTAAAAAAGAGCCTGCTCCACAAGTTTATGACTTGGGATCAATACCAAAACTTGTGGGGAAGCGTGAAAATTTTTAGTTTTGGGCTTTGAATTTTACAGATGTTATCAAGTTACCAAGAGCTCCTACGTTTATTATTACCCGATTTTATATTAGAGAATTTTGAGTTGAAATCTGCTCGTAAAGAGCATGATATTTTACATATTGCTCTGGAAGAGGTGAATTCTATTCCAGTGGCATTTGAAAAGGATAAACTGGAGTCCAAAGGTTTCTTTCCTACCATCACCGTCCAGGATTTCCCCATGCGCGGACATCAGGTCTTTTTTCATATCAAACGACGCAGATGGCTGAACCATACCACAGGAAAAGTGGCTTACCGAGACTGGAGCCTGGTTGCTAAGGGAACGCGAATGACAGGGGAATTCGCGGCTTTTTTAAAACAACTCAGTCAGTACCGCCCCGAATGATATTCAAACGATCGGGAACTTTTATGGAGTAAAAGGCAGAAATCTTGGGCGTCAGTACAAGGATTTTTTAAGTGGTTTTAAGAGTTGGGATCAAAAAGAACATGCCAGTAAATGGTTGCTTTATCCAGACAATCTGGGTACACAACTTTCCATAGATGAGACCAGCGTGTCCCATGGCGAGCTTTATACCATTGTCACTAATAAAGCTGCCAGAGGTAAAAAAGGGGCAATTGTAGCAATTGTTGCAGGTGTAAAAGCAGAAACTGTCATTGAAGTGCTTAGAAAAATTCCATTGAATAAAAGGCGGAAGGTGAAAGAAATTACGTTGGATATGGCTGGTAATATGGAACTGATTGCCAAAAGAGCATTTCCTGTTGCGGTCAGGGTAACCGACAGGTTTCATGTAGCAACTGGCCACAGAAGCCTTGCAGGAAATGCGAATCAAGCACCGATGGGCAGCATTAGATGCCGAAAATGAAGCGATAGAAAAGGCGAAAAAAGGGAACTATGATTTCCAGTCCAGCTTTCTCCCTAATGGGGATACCCTCAAGCAATTACTGGCCAGAAGCAGATACGTTTTGTATAAACGTGCTGAATATTGGACTCAAAGTCAAAAAGAAAGAGCAGATCTGTTATTTGAGCGTTATCCGGATCTGAAGCAGGCCTATGATTTAAGTATGAACCTCAGCAATATCTTTGAAAAAACTACCGATAAAGTGTATGGTTTGGCCAGGCTGGCCAGATGGCACGAAAAGGTAAGGCAAGCGGGATTTAAAGCTTTTAATACCATTTCAAGAACCATTGAAAATCACTATCAAACGATCTTGAATTATTTCGACAACAGATCTACCAATGCTTCTGCAGAATCTTTTAATGCCAAACTCAAAGCTTTTAGATCCCAATTCAGGGGGGTGAGAAATATCGATTTTTTCTTGTTCAGACTATCTCGGATTTACGCCTAATTTAATTCAGCCCCACAAGTTTTGGTATTGATCCATGACTTGATCCGCATTGATCCCGGAGAAGTAAGGAAATAGCTCAAATAAAAAAGCCGTTCTTTCTTTAAGAACGGCTTTTTTAAACTATTAGTGGTGGGAGATACTGGGTTCGAACCAGTGACCCCCTGCTTGTAAGGCAGGTGCTCTGAACCAGCTGAGCTAATCTCCCTTTGGTTCTTGCCATGTAATAGCCTGGCGGGCTTTTTTATTGGTGGGAGATACTGGGTTCGAACCAGTGACCCCCTGCTTGTAAGGCAGGTGCTCTGAACCAGCTGAGCTAATCTCCCCTTGGTTCTTCCATCGTCGTTTCTGCTATTTGAATAACCTTCTTCGTTGTTGGGAGTGCAAATATACACCTCTAAACTAAAACTCCAAAACTTTTTTAATATTTTTAAGATAAGATCTCTTCCAATACCTGGTGAGATTTTATTTCTCCAAAAGAAGCCGTATGTAAGGTGTAGTATATCAGTATTTTATCAAGAATGAGTCTTCTGGTCGCATTGTCCATTTTTATTTCATTTAATTTTTCAAAAGGAGTCGTAAATAAAGAAATAAATAATTCTGCTGCTGTTTTTTCTATAAAATAAGGATGAACGGGAGTTAAAGACTTGAATTCACCCTCCTGTAAATCGAAATAACTCTGATCACTTTTAGTCTCTGTACTTGGTGCAAAACCTAAAAACCTGGACAACTTCAGCAAAAAAGCAAGGTGAAAGTTTGCACCTCCCTGATCTGTTTCATCAAACCAGGAAACCGCATTAAAAATGTAATCAAAAATATTCTCATCCGCATGCTGCTGACGGATACTTTTATAAAGCACTTCATTCAGGAACATAATGATCGTACTTTTGATAATATCATAAGGGATGGTCCGGAATACCGGAGAAGGCCTGAGCTCAGAAATCCGCTGGATACTGGAATTTGTCTTGTGGTAAACAACCATGTCGACCAGGTGAAGTGCCTGCAGCATATTCATCCGGATCTTAGCTTTTGGTCTCTTGACCCCGTTTACCATATAAGACTGAATGCCAAATTTCGCTGTAAAAATTTGTACCACTACACTGCTTTCGCTGTATAAGGTCGTTTTTAAAACTATTCCACGGGTTTTGTGGAGCATATCAGATCAATTTTGGGATAAAAATAATAGCGGCTATAATTACAGAAATAAAAGCCGCAACAATAACAGCACCCGCAGCCACGTCCTTGACTTTTCCTGCCTTAACATTAAACTCTGGTGAAACCAAGTCAACCAATAACTCAATTGCCGTATTTAAAAGTTCAGCAACCAGGACAAGACCAATCGCTAAAACAATCCATAGCCACTCATTGCCAGATAATTGCAAATACCAGCCTGCAATTCCAACCAATATAGTTGCCACCAGGTGAATTTGAAAGTTCATTTGCGTTTTTACCGTATAAGCGATCCCGGATAACGCATATCCAAAACTCTTGATTAATCTTCGCATAGCATCAGCTTATCATCAAACTTATAAAGAAAAACTAATATTTGACTTTAATACCCGCTTACATCGTTATTTTTACCTAATCAACACAATTTCTTATTCAGGAAACAGTTTATTTTCCTTTATTTGCTTATTCGATTTAGGCGCTATTTAAACAACACCTTTTCGCTTTAACAAATTCAGATATTTTAATCAAACATGGAAACCACTACTCCCGTTAAAAAAAATAGTTCTATTATCCCGCTTGTTACAATGACGCTCCTTTTCTTTATGTGGGGATTTATTACTTGCATGAATGATATTTTAATCCCGCACTTAAAAGTGCAGTTTAACTTAAACTTTCAACAGTCAATGCTGGTACAGTTTGCCTTTTTCGGTGCTTATTTTATCGGATCATTAATCTACTTTCTGATTTCATATTTTAACGGAGACCCAGTTAATAAAGTCGGTTATAAAAAAGGAATTATTGCAGGGGTATTGCTTTCGGCTGTCGGCTGCTGCTTATTCTATCCCGCAGCAACCCTCTCTATTTACGGTGTGTTTCTGGCTGCCTTATTTGTACTGGGCTTAGGATTCACAATCCTGCAGATTACTGCCAATGCCTATGTGACTTTATTAGGGCCAGAAGAAAGTGCTTCGAGTCGTTTAAACCTGACCCAAGCCTTTAACTCTTTCGGAACAACCATCGCCCCAATTCTTGGAGGTCATTTAATATTTACCCTGTTCCTGGAAAAAAATGGTGCCGCTTCAGCAGATTCTACGCGTATCCCTTACTTGATTTTTGCAGGTATCCTTGTCGTGCTTGCACTGATCATCAGCCGGGTTAAACTTCCATCTTTCAGCAGCGAAGAAACTGTAGAAAGAGGCTTAGGCGCTTTGAAATTCCCACAATTAAAACTCGGAATCTTTGGGATCTTTTGTTATGTAGGTGCCGAAGTAGGTATCGGAAGTTTACTGATTGCCTTTATGGAACAACCGGATGTAACTAACCTGACAGAAGTGGTCAGTAAAAATTATCTTGCCCTGTACTGGGGTGGAGCGATGATTGGAAGGTTCTTAGGCGCAATCTCCTTAAGTGAATTACCACAAACCAAGAAGTTTATTTATATGGTTCTTGCCGCTGCTGCTGTCTATTTATTAGTCTTCAGTATCGTTGACCTGACCTTTGCACAAACCAGCTTCTTTATCGTGTTTATTGTGTTGAATATTGTGGCTTTTGTAATCGGTAAATCTGCTCCGGCACGTACACTGGTAATCTTTGCAGCAGTGAATATTGCTTTATTACTGGTTTCTATTTTTAGCAAAGGCAGCATGGCTTTGTACCCTATTTTGGGAATCGGGTTGTTTAACTCGATTATGTTCTCCAACATTTATACCCTATCGATTTCAGGATTAGGAAAATATGTGAGCCAAGGTTCTTCTTTACTGGTGATGGCGATATTAGGAGGTGCTTTATTACCATTGGTTCAAGGTAGTATTGCCGATTCATTAGGTATACAAACTTCATTTATCCTGCCAGCATTATGTTATTTATACATCCTGATTTTCGGATTGTACTGTGCCAAACGTGGTCATGGTGCAGAAGGTGGCGCCGTCAGGACCAATCATTAATTCGCCTGTATTATACTTGAAACCGTCTGTTTTTTCAAAAACAGACGGTTTTTTGTTTTTATTAACAATATGGTAATGCCAGGTTCAAGTTAAGCGCATAGCCGAAGGATATTTTTGCGGTTACTAATCGCACACACACATGAACAGAAGATCATTATTAAAAGGAGGTTTATTAGCCGGAATTGGTTTACCCTTTTTATCACCAGCAGATTTGCTGGCTCAATCCAAACCATTGGCTAAAAAAGCGAAGAATATTATTATGCTGGTTAGCGATGGAATGAGTATTGGCACTTTAAACATGGCTGACCTTTATGCAAACCGGACTTTTGGTAAAAGCACAAACTGGATACAACTTTATAAAGACTCAAAAGTTACCCGTGCACTAATGGATACGGCCTCAGCAAGTTCTTTGGTTACGGATTCTGCAGCTGCGAGCTCCTCGTGGGGTGGAGGGATGCGTGTTAAAAACGGATCTTTAAACGTAGGCCCGAAGGGGGAAACACCACAGCCAATTTTACAGAAATTTAAACATAGTGGTAAAAAAGTAGGCTGTGTAACTACAGTACCTATCACCCACGCTACACCAGCAGGATTCTGTGTCAATATAGACAGTCGTGACGGACAAGATGAAATCGCGGAAATGTACTTGAAACTAAAGTTCGATGTGATGCTGGGTGGTGGCTCAATGCACTTCGATGCCAAAAGAAAAGACGGGACCATTATCCCTCAATTCCAGGCTCAGGGCTTTAAAGTTGCGCAGAACAGAGAAGAGATGATGCACCTTACAAATGCTGGGCCGGTACTCGGTATTTTTGCACCAGATGGTTTGCCTTATGAACTGGACCGTAAAAACTCTCCTGAGCTGATGAAAAGTACACCTTCACTGGCCGAAATGATGAGCAAAGCTATTTCCCTGATGAAAGATAACCCGAAAGGATTTGCTTTACAAGTAGAAGGAGGAAAAGTAGATTGGGCAGCGCACGGTAATGATACCGGAGGTTTGATCTTTGATCAGTTGGCTTTTGATGAAGCTGTAGGTCAGGCTATTGAATTTGCAGAGAAAGACGGGGAGACACTTGTCATTATCACTACAGACCATGGCAATGCAAATCCTGGTTTATTCTATGGAGACAGTAACAAAGACTTTGACCGGATTCAACATTTCAAACATAGCAATGAGTGGATTTTAAATCAGCTGAACAATTCATCAAGCGAAAAAAATGTGGCTGAATTAATTGAAGCAGGAACGGGTATTGGAGTTACAGCTGCCGAGGCGAAACAATTACTCGCACACTTTTCTGATATCATTCCCGGACAGTTATACAATGCTGCTAACCTGCCTTTTAACGAGCTTGCAAAAATTCAGGCAAAATATACGCTGGTACAGTGGGCAGGAATGAACCATACCGCAGACTATGTAGAACTGACTATGTTCGGCCCTGGAAGTGAAGCGTTAAAGCCATTCATTAAAAACTATGAGCTGCATAATTTCATGTTAAACGCAGCTGCACTTTCTTCAGAATTCCTGGCGCCGGTAGTTAAATCTTAGCAGTTATTTAAGCTTTTACCAAGGGAGATCCCCTATATATATCAATTAACGCTTACCTTTGAGGTAAGCGTTAAATTATGTCCGTTGAAAAATTAGTACTGCATCCCCGAAATCTACACCGTTCAAGGTATGATTTTCCACAATTAATTAACAGTTGTCCGCAACTGGAGCAATTTGTCTTTATCAACCCTTATGGTGATCAATCTGTTGATTTTTCAAATCCTGAAGCGGTAAAAACGTTAAATAAAGCCTTATTGATCTATTTTTATGGATTGTCTGATTGGGATATTCCTGAAAACTACTTATGTCCGCCAATTCCGGGCAGAGCCGATTATATCCATTACCTGGCAGATTTACTGGCGTCTGCTAATGGAAATGAAATCCCTAAAGGAAATTCGGTAAAAGTGCTGGATATCGGGGTGGGCGCAAACTGTGTTTATCCGATTATCGGACATCAGGAATATGGCTGGTCATTTGTTGGTTCAGACGTAGATAAACGCGCCATTAGTTCAGCAGAAAATATTGCTGCAATTAACCCTCCGTTAGCCAATGATTTAACTTTCAGAATGCAGAATTCCGCTTCCAGTATATTCAAGGGAGTCGTAAAACCGGGAGAGCTTTTTGACCTCACTTTATGTAATCCACCTTTTCATGCTTCTGCAGAAGAAGCGCAAATGGGCAGTCAGCGTAAAGTGCGTAACCTGGGCAAGCAGAAAGGAAGAGAAATCGTACTTAATTTTGGTGGTCAGAGCTCTGAATTATGGTGCAAAGGTGGTGAAGTAGAGTTTATCCGGAGAATGATCGAAGAAAGCGCGCAGATTGCTAAACAATGCGTCTGGTTTACTACATTAGTGTCTAAAAGTGCCCACTTATCAACGGTTTATTATGCCTTGGATAAAGTAGGCGTTAAAGGCGTCAGGACTGTAGAAATGGCTCAGGGGCAGAAACAAAGTCGTTTTGTAGCCTGGACTTTTTTATCAGCAGAAGAGCAGGCGGAATGGAGTAAAAAGCGATGGAAAAAATAATTTAATATCTTAACTTTAAGCCATGATCTATAAACCCACTTATCAGGCAGCTCAAATTATCGCTCCTAAAGTTGAAGCCATTTTTGCGCAGCATCTTGCTGCAGCAAGGGAGAGTGGAGAGGAAGATCTTGCGCCTTTGCCTTCGGCAGAGATTGTAGAGGCGATTATTGATGCCACTTTTTGGGCGAGTATCCGAAAGGAAGAAGGTCATTCACCGAAAATATCACTGGCTTTTTTGCCACCCGCACAAGGTGGCAGCCCTTTACTTTTTAAAAATCGTTTACCGCTTAACCCAACTATCTTAACCAAGATTGCACCGGGTGTTGAACGTCCAGGTATTCATATCGGCGTATGGCAGGAAGATGGTGAGCTCTATATCTGGGGGACTACAACCAGTATCCCTAATTTTTGTTTTGTATTAGACGTCTCTGAACCCGCACTGCTGGTAATTAAACACCGCAGGATCTATGGATTTGGAAAATTTACCAATATAGCCGTCCTTAAAGGAGATCAGATTAAGATTGTTGATGTGAACAGTGCAAGGCATCCGGATTGTCCGCCTATGTTATTGTCCTTGCTGGATCTTACGGCACCTTCTTACTGGAATGATACGGTTAATGTGCTGATTCAACTAGCTGTATCCATGCGTTCTCATCAGCGTGGAGGAACGCTGCTGGTTGTTCCCAACGGAACTAAAAATTGGCTGCAATCTATTATCAAGCCAATTCAATATGGAATACAACCTGCATTTTGTGGATTATCAAATCTATTAAAGCAAGACCGGAAACAGGCGAGCCAGATCTTCTGGCAAACGGTGCTGAAAAGAGAAGTAGAGCATCTGGCTGGTTTAACAGCTATAGACGGAGCAACTGTGATCAGTGATGATTATGAGCTTCTGGCTTTTGGCGCTAAAATAGGGCGCGCAAAAGGTAAAGAGCTGATTGAAGAATTATCCTTTATAGAACCCATTGCTGGCGGTGGGGCTGTTGTGATGCATCCTGCTAAAGTAGGGGGGACACGTCACCTTTCTGCTGCACAGTTTATACAGGATCAGAACGATGCAATTGCGTTAGTAGCTTCGCAGGATGGACATTTTACTATTTATTCCTGGTCACCAATACAGGAAAGAGTAATGGCACACCGCATTGATACGCTACTGTTATAGCCATAAAAAAAGCGTTCATAGCAATGAACGCTAAAAATTAATATATTATTTAGATTCTTATTTAAGAGAATATAATTGCGCCCGCAATTACGCCAAGGAACAAAATTAACATCACTATTCTGTCAACTGTAACCCATTGTTGCTGGGTAAGTGCTTTTTCTTGTTTCTCGCGCTCTGACCTGGCAAAGGCATGAGTAATCAGATTTAATTTAATTAGCATAAGCAGAGGTATTTAATGATGCAATGATGTTTAACCTAAAACAAACCCTGCGCCAAAAAACTGAATTGTGTTAAAATGTTGATAATTATTTCTTTCTGTTGACAAGGCATTTTTATTTTATAACCAGCAGGTGTTTTTGCAGGATTGTTGTTCGTGCAACTATTTGTGTGTGTACTAATTAGCAAACATTCTTTGTCTTGAAATCTTTGGTTTCGATTTAGCCGTATATTTGATATAACAATCTGCTATTTTATGATCTCAATACCGGTTATTATTTTTTTAATTGTCTTTCTGATTGGCTGTGCCATTGCCTATCCCTATGTGTTTAAAGGAGCCGATCAGCCGGCTATGGCAACCAGGGATGTGCTTAAGCTCAATGCAATTCTTATTGTTGTAGGTATAGCAGCTGCGCTATGGTTTAGTAGTGTTGCAGAAACTATTCTGATAGGTCTTTACCTTGTTGTTTGCGTGCTGATTGCCATTGCTTCCCGAAGATGGATCTGGCTGGTTGGTGTAGCAATTGTACTGATTCCCTCCATTATTATCTGGTGGTTATTTATCAGTAACCTGGCTGGCGGACGCGTTTAGCCTCCAGAAATCATTCCTGAAAATTATTTTATTAAAATTATTCATCTTTAAATCAGTGTGTTATGATTCATTATGTATTTTATACAGTACTATGTATTGCATATTACTATATAAAACACATAACTTTGAATTATGATAGCAGAAAATACACAAACGCAAATGCGAAAGGGCATACTGGAATATTGTGTGCTCCTGATTATATCAAGAGGAGAGATTTATGCCTCTGATATCATCGCTGAATTAAAGTCAGCCAAACTACTGGTTGTAGAGGGGACACTCTATCCGTTATTGACCCGGTTAAAAAATAATGGGCTACTGAATTATAACTGGGTAGAATCAACTTCGGGGCCGCCCCGTAAATATTACACACTCACACCTTTAGGGACTGCAATGCTGGCCCAGCTAGACGGAACCTGGCAAGAGTTGTCATTCGCTATTGCAAAATCAAAGAACCAAACCAACCCTTAAACTCATGAAGAAGACACTAAACATAAATATTGGCAACTCCATCATTCACATTGAGGAAGACGCCTACGAACTACTCACCACATACCTGATTGAGGTTAAACAACATTTCGGGAAAAGCGCTGATGACTTTGAAATCGTTTCTGACATTGAGAACCGGATTGCAGAAATGTTTACTGAGATTTTGCACACGCAGCAGAAACAAGTGATTGAGCTGGAAGATGTGCAGGTTGTCATTGGCTTAATGGGCTCTGTCCAGGATTTTGAAGAACAATCTGAAGAAGATCCGGCAGCAGATTACAATAACGCATATTCTTCTGCCTTTGCAGAACGGAAAATCTATAGAGATACCGATGAAGCTATGGTTGCAGGTGTTTGTGCTGGCTTGAGCCATTACCTTAAAATGGATGTCAGTATTATCCGGATCGTTGCCGCTTTATCGGTGATGTTAGGTGGGTCAGGTTTGATCGCTTACCTGGTTTTATGGATTGCGATCCCTAAAGCCTCTACCAGGGCAGAACGTATGGCCATGAAAGGAGAGGCTGCAAACCTGCAGGGTTTTAAGAGAAGTTTTGAAGAAGAATTATCCAATTTAAAAGATAACCTGAAAAATGCGAACGAACATTTACGTCCTTTTGTGAAACATTCCGGTAACTTCATTACCGAATTCATTACTGTTCTGGGAACATTTTTACAAGGCTCCGGGAAAATTATTTTTAAGTTCATCGCCATTATCTTATTGCTGATTGGTTCCGTATTTCTATTGAGTGATATTGTGGCGCTGGCTTCCATTCTTGGGATATGGTATTCTGGAGCCGCACAGGTATTCCCCTTTAACATTGTAAACGGATCTTACCTGACCATTTTTAGTGTAGCCGCTTTCTTCACCATAGCGATCCCTTTGCTAGGTATGATCCTGCTTTCTATAAGAGTTGCTTTTAATAGTCGTCCTATTCACCAGATGTTATCTTACGCTCTGCTCTTAATCTGGTTATGTGCACTTTCGGTTGGTATTTTCTTTATCGCAAAAACGGGTACTGAATTTAAAGAGGAAGCTACTTTTACACAAACCTTACCCTTAAAGACTTACCCGGTTTACACACTGGAAATGGATAAAACTATGTTTTTCAGTAAAGAGGACAGCTTGCAGTACCGCTTAAATTCATCCGACTTTATCGGAAAGATTATTCAAAAAGACCCTGAAAGATCATCGGCTGCCCCTAGAAATGTATCGATCAGAATAGAGAAAAGTGAAGGAAACGTGCCTGTACTGATCCAAACTTACAGCGCACAAGGAAGGGATTTCGCTATGGCACTGAACCATGCAAAGAATATCCGCTATGATTTTGCACAGCAGGACTCCTTATTGAAATTTGGTCCTGAAGTACATTTGAAAAAACAAGAATACTGGAGAGACCAACGGGTTGAATTGCTGATTAAACTACCTGTAGGAACTAAACTGCGGATCGGTAAAAACCTGGACCGTTACCTGAATGGCTATTCTCTTTGGGAATGTGATGATGAAAATTTCGTAGAGGACAGGTATGAAGGGGTAATGACTGAAGATGGTTTGAAGTGCCAGCTGGAGAAAAAATAGGTAAATAATAAAGAGTTAGCTTCTGAATTTTTTTTAGTAAATTTAATTAGCTAACTCTTAACATGTTATGAAAACCGTAAAACAACTACTCAGCACTAAATCAGCACAGATCTTTTCGGTTACGGCAGAAACATCTGTTCTGGATGCCCTTAGCGTAATGATGGAGAAAAACATCAGTGCGCTGCTCATCCTGGAAGGCACTCAGTTATCAGGAATATTTACTGAAAGAGACTATGCCAGGAAAATTGTCCTTCAGGGAAAAACTTCTGCAGATACACCTTTAAGTGAAGTCATGACCGGCAGTCCAATTACAGTTTCTCCAAATGACAGTCTGGACCGCTGCATGGAAATTATGACCGATAAACATATCCGTCACTTACCAGTATTAGCTGACCACCAGATTATTGGGATGGTCTCGATTGGCGATGTGGTTAAATTCATCATCGAGGATCAAAAGCAGACCATTTCCCAATTGGAAGGTTATATCAACAGCTAGTATTCCAACTACTTATTTAACAGTATAGCGGTATACATAACGGCCAACATTACCATTTGCATCGACGCCCTCAATCACTGCTCTGTAGGTTCCTTTACCGTCTGCATTATAAAACTCAAGCACGGTATCTCCAGTTGCATTGGTCACGATTTTAGGGTTCCAGTAAATTGTGGTCCTTAAATCGTTCCCTGTATAAGAGCTGGTTTGCGTCAGGTATTTAGGGGCATAAAACTCTCTTGTTTTCGTATATCCTTTAGGGGTAAACTTAAGCATGTTGCTTTGTGGCATCATTTTCTTTAAGTCGGCCAGGCTCATGTTTGACTTAGGGACCTTTTTCGTGTTCACCACCAATACACCATTACAGTTGTAATTCTTGAAAACAAGGCCCAGCTGATCCTTTAAGAAAATTTCAATAGACTCTACATCCGCAGGCTGAATACTGCCCAGGTTAATTGCATCCACTGCATTTCCATTAATGAATACCTGTACCGGCGTACTTTTATTTCCCTGCATATAATCGCGGGTAATGAAGAACCTGTCTGTATCAAAGGTAAGTCCCATTGCCATAGATTTAAGGCAGGTTAAAAGGTCATTACAACCACTTAATCTTTCTCCATCAATCATATGGTCTGGCATCATACTCAATCCTGTTAAAGCTGTATAATCCGTGTGGCTTGGTTTTTTAACCGTTGCTCCGGTAATTTTCACCTCTTTAAGGGTACGCAGATTACTGTATTGTTTTTTACTGTTATCCAGGTAAGATGAGAGCGTACTGTCGATATTGGCAACTTCAGTTGCTGGATAAGGATTGCTGGTGACGTCAGGGAAAGGAGGATTATCCAGGACAATCATCATATTGCTTCCTGCTGCATTATATTTTGCGTTGATCAGTAATTCTGCACCATCTTCAAAAACCAGGTTAGGGAAAGCGAAAAGGCCGGAATTTGTAGTCAGTGTTTCTGAAGAAAGCGTTCTTCCGGGGCTGGTTAAACGTAAAGCTCCTTTTCTGACCGGCATTCCTGTTCTGTCTCTCAAAATACCCGTGATACTCATTCCCTGCTCAGGAAGGTAAGTATTTGCAGGGAACCTGCCGGCCATAATTTCTTTGTAAGAGAAGCGGCGGTAACCCTGGGTCAGCATTAAAATATCAAGTTCTGCACGTTTTTTCTCATCGTTTTTCACGAAGTAGTAGTTTGGACGTTCTACAAAGCCTTGCAGATCCGAAGTCAGTAATAAAGAACTCAATATTGTTGTTTCTGTAGTTTCATCTACCGGGACTTTCTGCTGATCGGTTACGCTAAGTGAGAAATTCCCTACTAAGCGCTGTGTAGAATCTTTAGCAGAAATAGTCATTCTTACTTTTTGTCTGACTTTATAAGCAGGAAGATCTGATTTTAAAGTCAGGTTCATCGCATTTTTGTGCAGCACGAAGGCTAAACGTTCACTGATTGGTTCTCCTGTTGCAGAGAAAAGTGTAAGCTGAACAATTCCCGAAGGAAATTTATCAGTCGGTATTTTTGCTGCGGTAACTTGTGTCTGTAATTTGGTTTGTGCTGCATAATATACCTGACCGGCATTTTGTGCGATTAAATAAACACTTTTACCCTGGTTTTGCTGGAAATAGGTATCACTGGCTACGATCTTGAAATTAATCATCTCGGGATTCGTGGTATTCGCCTGAACTGAAATTCCTGATTCAACAGGTTTTGGCAGGTCTATTACTTTTTTAGAACCATCACTGAAAGTGACTGTTGCTTTGTAAGTTTTACCACCTTCTGCGTTCAGATAGAATGCCCCCATGCCAAGGTGGGTAGAGCTGAATGCGGTAATCTGGTTGCCATCGCTATCTGCAATAGTCCCTTTAACTTCAATACCAAGCCCGTCTTGTTTAATAGCTTTAAAGGCAATTTGTGTCGGTATACCCTTCACAAGTTCTCCACCTTCAGGGAAGAATTGAATATCAGTGCTTCCGGCTTTTGGTTTAAGTACAAAAGAAGAATTCAGGACTTCCTGGTTCCCCATGTTGAGTTCTGTAGTCAGGTCTCCTTTGGTGATGAATTCATTTTTCTTTGGAGTGATACTTATTTTTAAAATCCCGTTCTGGTCCGTAACTCCCCTCCCTTTACTGACTACCTCATAATTTGACATAACGCTCCAGTTAACTGGTTTATTGGCAAGAATGGCCTTGTCGAGATTCTTAAACTGTATCTGTGCATTGATGACCTGACTTTTATCAGTTTGTATATTGTTATAGGTTAAATGGGTAATCAGTTTCTTGTCTATAGCTTCTCCAATCGGAATAGTTTTAGTGAAGAAATATTCAGGGCTGGAATTAAACATCCAGACGGTATAGGCTCTGATATAATAATTGCCTTGTTTAAAGTTAACCATGTCCAGCTCCAGACTTCCGTAAGCTGCACTGTTGGTTACTGGAAGTTTCATCGATTTGACCAGTGAATCCTGGCTGTTGATCACATCTACATAAACTACTTTGCTCAATGGCGAAGGAATATTCTGTTCGGAGGTAAGGTAGGCTTTGAAGAACATGGTATCCGCGACGCTGTAGTATGGTTTATCAAAATGGAGATAGACCTTTTCTACAGGATGCTGTTCTGCAATGATCTTTGACTTATTAAGAATATTGCTGAGCATAACGGTATCCTGTTGTGCTGATGCCTGGAATCCTAAAGAAAAGCAAAGTATAGATAATGCAAATGATATTTTAAAGTAGTTCATGAATTGCGGGTGATACAAGATTAATCTCGCTAATATATTGAATTATGCAAGAGCTTCCATCACCTTCGGAAACCTTTAACATATTTTGACATTTAAGGAAGGTTAACAGGAAGGCTATGTAGTGTTCTGGGTAAGTTAGGTATGAATCCATATCCGCCCTGCGCTGAGCGAAAGTGAGTCTACGTATTTACGGGAAAGGTGGACGCATAGGTACCTCTGCCTAGCGAGCAATAGAAGTCATTGTACTGGGAACCTGAATTTTTATCCCCCAAAAAAAGGAGCCTGGTTTCCCGGGCTCCTTTCCATTTACTGCTTGAATTTAAACAGGTATTATTTTAGTTATATTCAATAACGAATTCATTTTTTGGTGTACGTACTTTTTTCAAGTTCACCAACCAGTCTTCGCTTTCGCTTCTGTAACCTAATGGTAACAAGGTAACACTGCGAAGGCCTTTTTGTCTTAAACTTAATAATTCGTCCAGCTCTGCAGGATTAAATCCTTCCATTGGAGTGGCATCTACTTTTAACAACGCAGCTTCTGTAAGTGCTACACCAAAACCAATATATGCCTGTTTGGCAGCGTGGTTAAAATTCACTTCTTCAGGTCTTGTCGTATAGTTTGAACTTAACTGGATTTCATAGTCTGATGGAGTTTCATCAGGAAGACCGCGTTCAGCATTGGTGCGGGCAAAAACGGCTCTGATATTTTGTTCCGTATAGTTTTCCCATGCTGCAAAAATAAGCAGGTGTGAAGAATCAACAATTTGAGACTGTCCAAAAGCAATAGTCTGAATTTTTGCTTTTAATTCCTCGTTTGTTACCACAATTACTTTAAATGGCTGAAGGCCAGATGAAGTTGGTGCAAGACGTGCAGCTTCAACAATCTGGTCAACCTTAGCTTGAGGGACCTTTTCTCCATTCATTTTTTTTGTTGCATACCGCCATTTAAGTGCATCTATTAAGCTCATAATTTTTTATTTTAAAGTATATATATATCTGTTGTGACATCTAATTAATAACAGTGTTAACAAATGTAAGCATGTTATTAAGGTTTGATCAAAACTACGATGGATTTTACTTTTGTATGATATTGAACTAAATGAATAAAAAGAAATCTCCCTTAAGATTTGGATAAGTTTTGTTTTTTTAGTAAAATCGTTAATTGTTATGCTTGCATAGATAAATGAGCAATCCGATTTTTAACAGCAACAAGCAAAACGTCAATTTAATACCAACCAAATATGAAAAAGATTTTACTAAGTTTTTTACTGGCAGTGCCTATTCTGGGCTACTCCCAATCCTACCAGGTTAACCTTCAGGGACAAAAGCAAACCGCAATGGGCGGTGCAGGTACAGGGGTTGCTTTAGATGAAGCAGCTGTGTTTTTTAACCCTGGCGCGGTGTCTTTCCTTAAAAAAAATGGGGTACAGGCTGGTGGAAGTGCAATTTTTTTGAAAGCAGCTTTCAAGGAGAATGGTTCTAATATCACAGAATACACAAAAGATAAATTAACTGTACCACCAGCTGCTTATGCAGTATTTGGTAATCCGAATAACAGACTTCGTTTTGGACTGGGTGTTTATGTACCATTCGGTGGTGCTGTACACTGGGACCCAAACTGGACTGGTAAATATACAGTGACTTCACTGGATCTGCAGGCGATTTTTGTTCAGCCTACTTTAAGTTATAAAATTACTGATCATATTGGTATCGGTGCTGGTTTTGTTTATTCCAATGGAAAGGTTGATTTAAAAAGAGGCATTCCGCTTACTTTAAATGATGGTACATCAGCGACTGCGCAGCTTAAAGGTCATTCACATGATTTTGGCTGGAATGCTGGTATTTACGTAGAGACTATATCTGGCGTAACTATCGGTGTAACGCACCGTTCACAAGTGACTGCACAGGTAAAAGATGGGGACGCTATATTTAAGGTTCCACAAGCATTACAAGATGGTTTTCCTACAAAGTTTAATGCCAATCTGCCTTTACCAGCAACATCTTCTATTGGTTTAGGGTTTTACCCATCTTCAAAAACTATTATTGCGGTGGATGCAAACTGGGTTCACTGGAGTAAATACAAAGTATTAGCTTTTGACTATAACAACAATTCAAGAATTCCAAACACGAGTTCTCCAAGAAATTACCATGATGGGGGTGCTGTACGTGTAGGTATTCAGAATATGGCGACCGAGCGTTTAGCTTTAAGATTAGGAGCTGCCTATGCATTTACACCTGTTGGAAAGGGATATGTAACACCAGAGGTTCCGGATGCTAACCGTATTCTGCTAAGTGCAGGTTTAGGTTACAAAGCATCTGAGCGTTTCAGTATTGATTTATCTTTCTTGTATGAAAATATTAAATCAAGAAATGAGACGAATATAGAAACCAATTTAAGCGGGGATTTCAAAACCGTTGCTTATATCCCTGGCATTGCTTTATCTTATAAATGGTAATCACCTTTCAGCAAAACATTATGAACTCGAAATTTATATTCAGAAGTATTCTTGCAGTAGCTGTTGTTACAGCTGCATCGTGCAAGCCAGAACTAAAAACAATAACGCCCAGTAAAGGGAGTGCGGATTTTACAAGATATATTGCAGTCGGAAACTCTTTAACTTCAGGTTTCGCTGATGGCGGATTATATCTGGAAGGTCAGCAGAATGCATTTCCATTGATGATCGGTACGCAAATGCAAACTGTCGGTGGTGGTACTTTCAGTATGCCTTTTTTTAATGCAAACCAGGCTGATGGATCAGGCTATAAAAAACTATCAAGCTTCACGGCTACAGGAGATCCTGTAATTGTAGATGTACCTGCGCAGGCAGCGATCGGCACGGCAAATGTTCCGGGTTTCGGAACAGTTCCTCTTTTCACAAAATATGCGGGTGATCTGAACAATTATGGTGTACCGGGCATCAGGTTAAACAATATTACGCTTACTTATTACGGGAATTTAAATCCTTATTTTGAACGTTTGTTGCCGAATACTTCACCGGCGAATACAACGTCTTACCTGAGTTTTGTCAATGCTAAGCCTTTTACTTTCTTTAGTATGTGGTTAGGTAACAATGACGTTTTAGGTTATGCAACTGGTGGGGCTGCTGTCGCAGCAGATTTTCCTACTGATAAAGCATTATTTACGCAATTGTATAATCTTGCTGCAAGTACAATGATCAAGGGTGGAGCAGGTGGTACTGGTGCTAAGGGTGTAGTGGCTACTATCCCTGATGTTTTAAGTACGCCTTATTTCACAACAGTTACTTTAAAAGCATTGTTAACAGCGGTTCAGGCTTCTGCACCAACTGTGCAGGCTATTTTTATTCAGCCTGGTACGGGAGCTCCGAGACCTGCTACAGCAGAAGATTATTTCTTACTTCCTTTAAAGGCTGCAAATTTGATTGGAAAGCCTAATGGGGCAGGTTTGCCTTATGGTTTACATCCTGGAAATCCGGTTGAAAGTAAATATGTGCTGGATAAAGCGGAGGCTGCTGTGGTTGCCGATTATACAAATTCTTATAATGCAACGATCAAAAGTGTGGCGGCGGCAAATGGGCTTGCTTTGGTAGATGCCAATGCTTTGCTTAAGGTTTATGGGGCTGGTAAGGTGGTGAATGGTGCTGCGGTTAGCGGGGCTTATATTACTGGAAATCTTTTCTCTTTAGATGGGATTCACCTTACTCCGTTTGGTTATGCGATTGTAGCGAATGAGTTTATTAAGTCTATCAATTCACAGTATGGTTCTAGTATTCCAACTGTTGATGTAACGAAGTACAGAGGGGTTAAATTTCCTTAATTTTTTAATTTCTTAATGAATGCCCCCATAAAAGACGGCGATCTCCCAATCAGGAGGTTGCCGTTTTTTGTTAATTATAAATTGGGACAGCAAAAAAATCGAAGGACCTGTTTTCGTACTGGAATTCATGAAGAATGAATTAGGTACTGAAAACAGGTCCTTTAATTTTTTTGCTGTTTCAACAGGTTTTCCAATTTTACAGAATGAATCAGGTACTGAAAACAGGTCCTTTGATTTTTTGCTGTTTCACAGGTTTTCTAATTTTGAAGGATGATTACCAGAGGTGTTGATTAGTGTTTCAGCTTTGCTTTGAATACTTTTTCCAGTTTCTCTAATTTTGGTAAGATAACTAGTCTGCAGTAGGGCTGGTCTGAGTTTTTATTGAAGTAGTCCTGATGGTATCCTTCGGCTTTGTAAAAGGTTTCTGCTTTTGTGATTTCAGTGACTACTGGTTTGCCATAGGCGTTTGTTTTATTGAGTTGTGCTTTGTAGTGTTCTGCTGCTGCTTTTTGCTCAGGAGTACTATAGAAAACTACTGAACGGTATTGGGTGCCGACATCTGCTCCCTGACGGTTTAGGGTTGTTGGGTCATGGCTTTTCCAGAATACTTCGAGCAGTTCATCATAGGAGATTTTTGCTGGGTCGTAGTTGAATTCAATAACTTCTGCGTGTCCGGTTGTGCCTGAGCAAACTTCTTCGTAGGTTGGATTGGGGTAGGAGCCTCCTTCAAAGCCTGATCTGACTGCGGTTACTCCATCTAGTTTCTGGAAGAGGGCTTCTGAGCACCAGAAGCAGCCCATTCCGAAAGTGGCTTTTTGTAGTTTTTTCTGCTGTGCGTTTGCTCCGTTTATGGATACAAACAGGAGTATTATGATTGCGAGGTATTTCATTTTGTGTGTGTTTAGAATATAAATTTAATGGATTTATGATTAGAAATACGTGGGTGAAGGGGTTGTGGTTTTATTGGTGTTCTAAATTGACAGTGTGCTGATAAAATTTGGTTGTTGAATGGGTGTGGGGAAGTTTTGTCTAAAAAAACATTAGTCGGTCGCTGGGTGTTGGTATGGGTAGGGCTAACTGATATTCTTAGTTAAATTGAGGGTGTGTTGGTGAGTGTTAATAACTTAAAATGTTGTAAATTAGTGTAATGCTGTGGTATAATTCATATTAAGCGAGTTTATTAACAATTGTTTTATAGTTTTGAATCAAACATTAAAGAAATATTATGTCTACACCTTATATTCCAACCTTAGATCTTGGTTCTTATATTGACGGAACGGAACACGATCGTAAAAAATTTTCTGACGAACTGGGCAGAGCTTTCAATGATTCGGGCTTTGTAACGATTACTAATCATGGCTTAAGTCAGGAGTTGATTGATAAGTTATATCAGAATATTCAAGGGGTTTTCCGTTTGACGGCTGATCAGAAGGCAAAATACGAAAAGCCTGAGCTTGCGGGACAACGTGGTTACACAAGCCCGGGTAAAGAGACAGCTAAGGGTGCTAAAACAGCAGATCTTAAAGAGTTCTGGCAAATTGGTCAGACGGTAGTTGATGGGGACGCAATTAAATATGAGTATCCTGATAATGAGTATCTGGAAGAGATTCCGGGATTCAACGAGGTAACGAATGAGGTTTATCAGAAGCTGGAAAGTAATGGGAAGCATTTGTTGAGAGCGATTGCTACTTATCTGGGTTTGCCTATTGATTATTTTGATCAGCATGTGCATAATGGAAATTCTATTTTGAGAGGTATCCATTATTTCCCGATTGAGAATCCTGAAGCGTTACCTGATGATGCTGTCCGTGCTGGTGCGCATGAGGATATTAATTTGATTACTTTACTAATCGGCGCTAGTGCTGATGGTTTAGAGGTGCTGACCCGCAGTAATGAGTGGTTGCCGATTAAGGCGCATCATTCTGATATCGTTGTGAATGTTGGTGATATGTTGCAGCGTTTAACCAACAATAAGCTTCGTTCTACTACGCATAGGGTGGTTAATCCACCGAGAGAGTTGATGAAGACTTCACGTTTTTCAGTGCCTTTCTTCTTGCACCCACGTTCTGATATGGACTTAACTAGTCTTGATTCTTGTGTGGATGAGGCGCATCCAAAACAATATACTGATATGACGGCTGGAGAGTATCTGGATGAACGTCTGAGAGAAATAGGCTTGAAGAAGTAAGAAATCTTAAGCATAAAAAAGGGTTCATTTTCATGAACCCTTTTTTGTTATTCCGAGCCTTCTATCGGGATCGAACCAATGACCTACTGATTACAAGTCAGTTGCTCTACCAGCTGAGCTAAGAAGGCTTTAATGTCCGGTTATTCGCTAACCGGGTGCAATTATAGAAAAATTGATCCTGAATACAAAATCTCTTCTTTAAAAAAATCGGTTTATTTTTATATCTCCCTGTTTTATAGGGATTTTATTTTTTGCAGTCTTTTGATTTATTTATCCATTCCTTTGTCGATTGCCTGATTAATGACGTCCTGGATCCGGGAACGGATACCCATGCTGACCAGCTTATTGGTGACTGATGGGTTAACACGGTTAGATAAAAATACGTAAACCAGGCCTCTTGATGGGTCCACCCAGACTGCTGTGCCGGTATAACCAGTGTGGCCATAGGTTTGTGAGGAGGCTGTTGAAGAGGGGTATTTCTTAGAGAGATTTGGGTCCCAGCGGTCAAATCCCAGTCCTCTTCTGCTCACGTTGGATTGTTGAGCGGTGAAGGTTTCTACTGTGCCCGGCTTGAAATAGGTCTGGCCACCGTAGGTCCCTTTATTCAGAAACATCTGGTACATAATGGCCATATCATTGGTGCTGGCAAAGAGGCCTGCATGTCCTGAAACACCACCGACTAAAGCTGCTCCCTGATCATGAACGTAACCTACCAGTAATGTTTTTCTGAAATAGGTATCGTCCTCTGTAGGGATAATCTGATCTCTGCTGAATCTGTTTCTTGGCAGGAATCCGGCAGTTTGCATTCCAAGGGGCGCATAAAAGTTTTCGGCTGTATAGACGTTTAGAGGCTCTCCGCTGATTTGCTCCACGATATCTTTCATCACATACATACTGATGTCGCTGTATACGTATTTACCCCTGGTTCTGATTGGGGCATTCAGCATTTGAGGCCACATGACGTCTTTGAAGTAGTCTTTTCTGATGAAATATCCGTCAGCAACTTTTGTAGGGTAAGCTGCGGATGAGTCCGGACTATGGTCGGTTGCTTTAACGCCGTCGTGGAAGGCGATGTAAGGGATGAAACCTGCCTGGTGCAGCATGACTTCGCGCACCGGAATTTCGTTCATTGCGGTTGGTCTTGCCAAGGCAATGTATGCACCAATATTGGTATCTAGTTTTAATTTGTTTTGCTCTACCAAACGCATGACCATAGGCGTGGTCGCTGTTATTTTAGTGATGGAAGCGAGGTCAAATATATCGGTGACTTTATCTGCGGGACCACCATAGGTGTGGGTTCCGTAAGCTTTATTAAAGATTACTTTACCGTCTTTTGCGACTAATACGACCATGCCTGGTGCGGCTCTCGCGGCAATCGCTTCGGCTGTAATTCTATCAATTTCCCGCAGGTTATCACTGTTGACACCAGCATCTTCGGGAACAGTATAACGTAAGCGGGTAACGGTAGTGGTAAAGCCCGATCCTGCAAGGTATTTCCCTGAGATGTTCCGGGGTAGTTTGTTGCCTGCAGCTATTCCTCCGAAAATTATTTGTGGGATGAGTGCGGCTGATTGTATGCTTTTGTCCTGAGCCCAGACTATAGGGGCACTCAGGGAGTCAAAGGGAACCAGGTTGGTTTGCTGACCGTAAAGGGCAATGATAACGGATTTGGTTTTGGCGAGTGCGTTGATGAAATTGATATATTTCGGCTTCGTTGTTTCGAGATCCTGAATGGAAATGATAATGGTATTGAAGAATTTCAGGTCGTCCTCGAGCTTTAGGAGTTCGGGTAAGTTGTCATATTTTGCGGAGCTGAAAGGGGTAACTTTCGCATATTTATTCAGCAAACTGTCCGAAGTATTCTGAAAAGTAAAACCCAGACTAACTGAGGCTATGTTTTTCTTCTCTAAGGACGTTAAGGGAATAATATTCTGCTGGTTATTCAGTAAAACGGTATGCTGAAGGATGTTGGTGTTGACTTTCAGCAGGTCTTCATTTCTTTGATGATCTTGTGCACAGGCACTGAAGGTTGATATCGCAAGAAGACAAACGGTGATAGTTTGAACAAGATTGTTTTTGTACATAAAAAGCTTATAGTTCATTCAGAACGCTAAAGATATAAAAAGCTTGTACCGTGTTCGTCATTAAATGGTATTTATAATCAAAAGATTTATGTATAAGGCTTATTTTCGTTAAATTAGCGACCTTTACCAAGGAACTAAATGTCAGATATAATACAACTTTTACCCGAGAGTGTTGCGAATCAAATTGCTGCCGGAGAGGTAGTTCAGCGACCTGCATCGGCAGTGAAAGAGTTGATGGAAAATGCCATTGATGCGGGGGCGAATAAGATACAATTGATCTTGAAAGATGCCGGAAAGGTACTTATTCAGGTGATCGATAATGGATGTGGGATGAGCGTTTCTGATGCACGTATGAGTTTTGAACGTCATGCAACTTCAAAAGTGCGCAAAGCAGAAGATTTATTTGCTATCCGTACCATGGGTTTCCGTGGGGAGGCTATGGCATCTATTGCTGCGATTGCACAGGTTGAAATGAAAACCCGCCGTTATGAAGATGAACTGGGTACGCTGATCGAAATTGAAGGGGCAACGATAACTAAACAGGAGCCTGTAGCTACGCCGCAGGGAACCAGTATATGTATCAAAAACCTATTCTTTAATACACCAGCCAGACGCAATTTTCTGAAGAGCAATCCTGCTGAAATGAGACATATTATCGATGAATTCCAAAGAGTTTCATTGGCTAATCCTGCAATCTCTTTCAGTTTGCATCATGATGGAATGGAGATTTTCAGGCTTCCTTCTTCTGCGTTAAAACAACGGATAGTACATTTGTTTGGAAATAATTATAACGAAAGGCTGATTCCTGTAGAGGAAGATACCACGATTATCAACCTGAAAGGGTTTATAGGCAAGCCTCAGTTTGCAAAGAAAACAAGAGGGGAGCAGTTCTTTTTTGTGAACAATCGTTTCATCAGGGATAATTACCTGAATCACGCGATCAATAAAGCTTATGAAGATTTGTTATCAGATGATAACTTCCCGTTCTATGTGCTTTTTATAGATATTGACCCGGCTAAGATTGATGTGAATGTACATCCTACCAAAACGGAGATTAAATACCTGGATGAGAAATCTATTTACGCAATTATCCATTCTGCGGTTAAACGTTCTTTGGGAAGGTTTAATATCAGTCCGACAATTGATTTTGATCAGGAAACAGCTTTCAGTGGAATGATCAGTCCTAAGAACCTGGATGAAATTATTCCTCCGAGTATTAGTTTTAATCCTGATTTTAACCCTTTTGCGGATGAAAAAAGTACTGAGAAAGGTTCTGGTTCTTCTGGCTTCAGAGGTTCAGAAACTGGTTTTGGTAGTTCGGAGACTGGTTTTAGAAGTGCAGAAACAGGATTCAGAAATTCGGGTGGCAGCGGTCATCAGCCTGTAGCTAAAAACTGGGGTTCATTGTATGAAATTTCTAAGGACAAGCCAGCCGAACAGGTAAAAATGGAATTGCCTGGAAATGGACCTGATGATAAATATGCGCCGCTACAAAAACAGCTGATGCAGTTGCATAATAAATATATTATTTCGCAGATCAAGTCTGGTTTAATGCTGATTGATCAGCAGGCGGCACACGAAAGGATATTATACGAGCGTTTTAGCATTAATCTGGAAGACCGTAAGGGTGCTTCTCAGCAAAGTTTATTTCCGCAAACGGTTACCCTGAGCCCAAATGATTATGAATTAGCCAAAAGTTTACTGGATGATATCAAGAGCCTGGGCTTTGAGGTCAGAGAGTTTGGGAAAAATACTTTGGTCATTGAGGGGATTCCTGTTGATTTAGGGAGTAACCAGATTAATGAAACTCAGCTTTTTGAACATTTAATAGAAGGGTTTAAGAATTCTCAGCAAGAGTTAAAGCTGGATAAAAGGGATGCGCTGGCAAGGAGTATGGCTAAAAATAGTGCGATTAAAAGTGGTGTTGTTTTAGGTCAGCAAGAGATGAATATGCTGATTGAGCAGTTGTTTGCCTGTAAGGCACCAAACTTTAGTATCAGTGGCAGACCTGTAATCCAGACGATGTCGCTGACAGAAATTGATAGAAAATTTGATAAGTAATGATGAATAATATTCATATACCTCCAGTTGTTAAAAACCTGTTGATCATCAATGTGTTGTTTTTTGCGGCGAAATATGTTTTTGAATCTAAAGGAATTGACCTTGGGTATTACCTGGGCGCTTTTTACTTTGATTCTCCGCTGTTTAAAATCTGGCAGCCAATTACGTATATGTTTATGCATGGGAACTTTACCCATATTTTATTCAATATGTTTGCGCTGTTCTCATTTGGTTCTGTACTGGAAACCAGGTGGGGCACTAAGCGGTTTATCAATTTTTACCTGATCACTGGTTTGGGGGCACTGGCCTTACAATGGGGTGTGCAGGCTTTTGAAGTTTATCAAATGACAGGTTCTCCGGTTAATCCAGGGGCTGTAACGATTGATATTGTAAAGGGAATGGCTTCTTTGAATTTAAGGGGGTTAAGTCCTGACCAGGGGCAAACGTTATTAAGCATTTATTCTGGCCCTATGGTTGGTGCTTCGGGCGCTATATTTGGTTTGCTGGTTGCTTTTGGAATGCTTTACCCGAATGCCGAACTCTATATCATGTTTATTCCTGTACCTGTTAAAGCCAAGTATATCATTCCTGTTTATATTCTGATAGAACTGAGTTTGGGAGTAGCGAGTGTTCAGGGAGATTCAGTTGCGCATTATGCACACCTGGGTGGTGCATTGCTCGGGTTTATACTCGTGAAGTTATGGAAAGAGAAAAATACATTTTACGATTATTATGACTAAGAAGAATCTGTTTGAGGAACTGAAATATAAAGTTTTCCAGTCTGGAAACCCGGTGTTTTTTTACATTGGGATCAACACGATTGTATATGTTGCTGTGGCTCTTTTTGGGGTTACCTACTTTCTGGCCGGGAATACGAATGTCCGGTTTTTAGATTATGTGAGTGAGTACGTTGCTTTTCCTGCAGCGTTACCTAAGCTCCCTTTTCGCTTTTATACGATACTGACTTATCAGTTTTTTCATAATGATATTTTTCACATTCTGTTTAATATGTTATGGTTGTTCTGGATGGGCAGGATCTTTTTAGATTTCCTGAAACCCCGCCAGTTCCATTTGGTATATCTTGCTGGTGGCGTAATGGGGGCAGTCGTTTATGCGCTTGCTTATAATATTTTCCCTGTTTTTGCACCTTATATTCCTGCGGCTATAATCATTGGTTCATCAGCTTCGGTCATGGCTATTGCAGTGGCTACTGCTACTTTAGTTCCGGATTATTCCATGAACCTGATGTTTATCGGAAATGTGAAACTAAAATATTTGCTGATGGCTTATATTGTGATTGATCTGATCAGCATTGCTTCTCAAAATCCAGGTGGCAGTTTTGCACATCTTGGTGGCGCATTGTTTGGTTTTGTTTATATTAAGCTTTTACAAGGCGGAAACGATTTAAGCGCCTGGTTTGAGCGTAAGCCAACCTTAAAGGTGGTTAAGAATGATAAGCCTGGGGCTGGTGCAAGAAATAAAAGTAATAAGGTTAACCAAAAAGAGGTTGACGCCGTACTGGATAAAGTTTCCAAGTCAGGTTATGATAAGTTAAGCAGAGAAGAAAAGGAAATTTTATTCAAGGCGAGTAAGGATTAATGAAGAAAAAAAAGCTTACATTTTTAGGGAAGATCACCTTGCTGGTTGGGATGGTTACGGCTTTTGCTCTTTTGTTAGGGATACTGGCTGGTAATCTTGATCCGCGTGAACATGAGCTCATTGCTTTTTTTGGGCTGGCTTATCCTTTTGTGCTGCTTTTAAATGTATGTTTTATTATCTGGTGGATACTAAGAGGCAGAATAGTGTTTGCTTTAGGTACTGCTGCAATCATCGCCATAGGCTGGCATCCGTTGATTGCTACAGTTGGTTTTGTCGGAGAATCTGGTGATGGCCCAAAATCGAATCCTGAGCTGGTGAGAATGATGACCTATAATGTGCATAGCTTTAAACCTTATGGAGAAGCGAGCAATGAATCTGTTAAACAGCAGATGCTGGCTGTCGTGAAAGATGAAAATCCTGATATTATCTGTTTCCAGGAGTATTATACCCGCCGCAAAGGAACATTTGCAATCACTGATAGTCTAAAGCGTATCCTGAAAACTTCCAACTATTATTTTATACCTTCTTCTGGTAATGATTATGAATCTGCCGGGCTGGCTATCTTTTCAAGATATCCGATCGTGAATAAAGGCAATATCCTGTTTAGTACGAATCATGGAGGCAATGCAAGTATCTACGTAGATGTGATGATCAATAAAGAGAAGGTAAGAGTTTATAATGTTCATTTGCAGTCGATCTCTTTTGATAAGCAGGATTATAATTACCTGGATAAAGTAACGCAGAAAATAGACACGGAGATTTTACCGGCAAAAAGAATCGTAAGTATGTTGAAAACCGCTTTTTTGAAACGGAGCGGACAGGTTGATATCATGAAAGATCACATGAGATCCTGTAAAACACCTTTCCTGATTGCGGGTGATTTTAACGATACACCTGCTTCTTATGCGGTAACACAATTGACAAAATCGCTTCATAATACCTTTGTAGAACAGGGAACTGGCCTTGGCCGTACTTATAATGGAAAATTCCCCAATTTCCAGATAGACTATATCTCAGCTACAAGGAGTATCAAGGTAATTAATCACCGGATTATACAAGCGAGATTATCTGATCATTTCCCTGTAAGAAGTGACTTAAGAATCAATTAATATACTTACAAATTTTTATCTTTGTTATCTTCAGTCCTGCATATTCCCGGACTAAAATAAATATATATACTAATGGAGAACGGTTTACAGCTATACAATACCCTTACGCGCAAAAAAGAGAATTTTGAACCCTTAAACGGCCATCATGTTGGAATGTACGTTTGCGGGCCTACTGTTTACAGTGATGTGCATTTGGGTAATTGCCGTACTTTCATTTCTTTTGATTTAATCTTCAGATATCTGAAGTATATGGGTTTCAAGGTCCGTTATGTGCGTAATATAACTGATGCCGGCCATTTGGAAGGTGATCGTGATGAAGGTGATGATAAGTTTGCGAAAAGAGCAAAGCTGGAGCAGCTGGAACCCATGGAGATTGTACAGAAATATACATTGGGTTTCCATGATGTACTGCGCATGTTCAATACGCTTCCACCAAGCATCGAGCCAACAGCAACTGGTCACATTATCGAGCAGATTGAGATGATCAAAGATATCATCGCCAATGGTTATGCTTATGAAACTAATGGAACTGTATATTTTGATGTAGAGAAATATAGCCAGACTTATAATTATACCGTATTAACTAATCGTAATCTGGATGATATGATGGCTAATACAAGAGAATTAGGTGGGCAGGATGAGAAACGTGGCAGACTGGATTTTGCTTTATGGATTAAGGCGAAGCCTGAAACATTAATGCGCTGGCAGTCTCCATGGGGTGTTGGATTCCCGGGCTGGCATATTGAGTGCTCTGCAATGAGCGCAAAATATCTGGGTGAGGAGTTTGATATTCATGGTGGTGGTATGGATTTGGCGGCTACGCACCATACCAATGAAATTGCACAGTCGGAGGCTTGTTATCATAAACATCCTGCAAAATACTGGATGCATACCAACATGTTAACAGTTAATGGAGCGAGAATGTCTAAAACTGCTGGTAATGGTTTTATGCCGCTACAGTTGTTTTCTGGTGATCATCCTTTGTTATCTAAGGGGTACAGCCCGATGACGGTTAAGTTCTTTATGCTTCAGGCGCATTATCGGAGTACGCTGGATTTTTCAAATGATGCATTGGATGCTTCAGAAAAAGGATTCAGAAGACTGATGAATTCTCTAAACCTGCTTGAAAAACTGACACCTGCTGCAACGGGAGATTTTGAAATCGAGCCGATCAGGTTGAACTGTGTAAAAGCAATGAATGATGATTTTAATAGTCCTGTAGTTATTGCAGAATTGTTTGAGGCAGCAAGAATTATCAATACTGTTTATGATGGTAAGGGTAGTATTTCTGCTGCTGAACTGGAGAAGCTGAAACAGCTGATGCAGGATTTCGTGTATGATATCTTCGGATTAAAAGATGAGGAAAGTTCAAATACGGAGCTGAATGATGTGTTGGATATGGTGATTGATATCAGAAAGAGCGCGAAAGAAAACAAGGATTATGCTACTTCTGATAAGATACGTATTGGTCTTCAGGATATTGGCATCCAATTAAAAGATAGTAAAGAGGGGACTACCTGGAATAAATTATAACCGGAAGTTCTATAATCAAAACACCTTATATTATAATACTATAAACTAAACCATGATCAACAAAATTATCTGCACCCTAATGGCTGCAACTTTTACTTTAGGGGCATCTGCTCAGCATACTGATGGCACTACTAAATCATTAGTAAAGGCGGAAGAGGAATTTGCAGCAGCTGCTGCAAAGGATGGTATTAAATCTGCATTTAATGATTACAGTGCGAAAGGTGCATTGGTTTTCAGACCTAATCCGGTAGATGCGAAAACTTTCTATGCAAATCAGCCTAATGATAAAAATCTAAGCTGGGCACCTGATTATGCGAGGGTTTCCCGCAGTGGGGACTGGGGTTTTACTTCTGGTGGTTATACGGTAGATGGCGAGACTAAGGCTTATGGTGAGTATCTTTCTGTTTGGAAAGCCATCAATGGTAAATGGCAATTGGTGCTGGATTTAGGAGCGGAACATCACAAGCCTTTAAACCCGGTAGCTACTCATTTTGTAGAGCCTAAGGATTATTTTAAACCAAAATTCGGTGGGCCAAAACAGGCTGCTGCAGGGAAAGATATTATTTTAACAACTGAAAAGACGTTGAACATGACTTTGAAATCTTATGGGATTGCTGCTTATGGTGGTTTCCTTAATCCGGATGCCAGGGTTGTATTCCCTGGTTATGAGCCTGTAATCGGAAAAGATAAGATCATCGCTTTTTATAATAGCATGGTTGATAAAATGAGCTTGAGAACTGTTGGTGCAGATAAGGCAGCTGGTGGGGATTTAGCTTATACCTACGGGGTCGCTACTATTGACTACAGAACAGATTTAAGAGAGAGCTTTAATTATGTGTTCATTTATGAGCGTCAGCCTGATTTTAACTGGAATCTGATTCAACAGATTTACGTTCCTGCGGAACGTTAAGTTTCTTGTTTTCAAATAAAAAGGGTTTCTTAGTATCGGTTTAATTTTAAACTGATGTTAAGAGGCCCTTTTTTTGTATTTGCGGGGTTTAAGGTTTTGTATTGTATGATAAAGGCTGTTTAGCCGTTAAATGATTAAAGAAAAGAATGATGAAGAAATACTTACTGTTTGGAGTTGCTGTGTTATGTTTTATACAGGGTTATAGTCAGAGTTTTGATAAGCAGGGGCAAAGGGGAGCCAGGGGTTTAATGCCTGAGAATACTATTGGTGGTATGCTGAGGGCTCTGGATCTCGGGGTTACGACTTTGGGAATGAATGTAGTAATATCAAAAGATAAGCAGGTAGTGCTTTCTCATGAGCCTTATTTTAACAATGAGATCAGCCTTACGCCGGAGGGCAAGGATATTCCGCTGAAGGACGAGAAGAAGTATAATATGTATGAGATGGATTATGACCAGATCCGTAAGTATGATGTAGGGAGTAAGTTTCATAAGCGGTATCCTGGTCAGCAGAAGTATAAGGCTTATAAGCCGCTGTTGAGTGAGGTGATAGATTCGGTAGAGGCTTATGTAAAGTTGCATAAGTTGCCTAAGCCTAATTATGCGATTGAGGTCAAAACGATCCGTAAGGGTGATTTGGAGTTTCATCCTGAGCCGGCAGAGTTTTCACAATTGGTAATGGATGTTGTTGTGAAGAAAAAGATGGTCAAGAGGGCAATCATACAGGCTTTTGATCTCAGGTGTTTGCAGTATGTGCATGCGCATTATCCAAAGGTTAGAACTGCGTTGATGATTGATGAGAAGGAGGATTTTGAGAATAATATTAAGGATTTAGGGTTCAGTCCGACGTTTTATAGCCCGTATGCGGTATTGGTTGGGAAGGGGTTAGTGGATAGGTGCCATGAGGCGGGGATAAAGATTGTTCCGTGGACGGTGAATAGTTTGAAGGATATGGAGTATATGGTGGGGTTGGGGGTCGATGGTATCATCACTGATTATCCCAATTTATTCGGGCAGCTGGAGTTGCCTGTCAAGTAGTTTTTTCGGTTAAAGGGAGGGGATTTTCTGAGGGGATCAAAAAAACAGGGTGTGCTATTTTCAGACTGGTCGCCTCCTGAAGAGGAGCCGAAGGTCAGGAAAACAGCACACCCTGTTTTTTTGCCGCCTGTGTCGATAACCCGCTTCTTTAACCGGAAAGACTAGCTCGCCGGAAATCCGCGATTGTGAAAAATATGGATAACAGTTCTTCAGTTGGGAAGAAAGAAAGAAAGAAAGAAAGAAAGAAAGAAAGAAAGAAAGAAAGAAAGAAAGAAAGAAAGAAAGAAAGAAAGAAAAACTAGTTGGTGAAGCGGAGAGGTGAAATAAGAGGAGAACCTGTTTGGAGAAATAAAGTGAAAGACTAGTTGGTGAAGAGGAGAGGTGAAATAAGGAGGAGAATCTGGTTGGAGAAATAAAGTGAAAGATTAATTGATGAAGCGGAGAGTTGAAATAAGGAGGAGAACATGGTTGGAGAAACAAGAGGAGCAGACTAGGTGGAGAAATAGTGAGGAGAATCAGGGGAAGCTCCGGCTGGGGAGGGCTTAAGTAAGTTTTGAATATAGTTAATTTTTGTTATTGTGTTTTACAAGAGTTGTCGGGAAATTTTTTATCAATAGCAATGCTTGGCCAGGTTTCCTGACGGTTTTTTTTATTAAAAGATACTTTTAGATATAGAGTGATGAAAGGGCTTGTTATAGCAGGTTCTTGATGATTTTCTCTATGGAGAGGCCTTCGGCTTCGGCACGGTAGTTTCTTACGATACGGTGGCGGAGAATGGCTTCTGCGACGGCTTGTACGTCTTCGATGTCTGGTGAGTATTTTCCGGAGATGGCGGCGTGGCATTTGGCTCCGAGGATAAGGAATTGGGAGGCTCGGGGGCCTGCTCCCCAGTTTACGTACTGGTTAATTTCAGGGGTGGCCAATGGGGTTCCGGGACGGGTTTTTCCGGTTAGTTTTACAGCGTATTCCAGTACGTTGTCGGTTACGGGAATGGTACGGATCAATTGCTGGAAGTATTCAATCTGCTCGGCGTTGATTAGTTTTTTAAGGGTAACGGGGTTGTTGCCGGTAGAGTTTTTAACGATAGTGAGTTCTTCCTGGAAGGTTGGGTAGGTAAGCAGTACGTTGAACATGAAGCGGTCGAGTTGTGCTTCGGGAAGTGGATAAGTACCTTCTTGTTCAATAGGGTTCTGGGTAGCAAGAACGAAAAAGGGTTTGGGTAAAATGTGTTTGTGGCCTGCTGCGGTAACTGATTTCTCCTGCATGGCTTCCAGAAGGGCGGCCTGGGTTTTTGGAGGGGTTCTGTTGATTTCGTCAGCGAGAACAATATTAGAGAAGACAGGACCTTTAATGAACTTAAAGTTCCTGTCTTCTCCTAAGATTTCTGAGCCAATGATATCCCCTGGCATCAGATCGGGGGTAAATTGTATTCTGTTAAAGTTAAGGTCCAGTACGTCTGCTACGGTTTGTACCAGTAGTGTCTTTGCAAGACCCGGAACCCCTACCAATAAGCAATGTCCATTGCTTAGGATGGAGATGAGTACCGATTTAACAGCTTCATCCTGTCCAATAACGACTTTACCAATTTCATTCTTTATATCCTTGTAAAATTGGTGAAGGGCATCAACTGCCGCTTTGTCGTTAGTGTACTGCATAATTATTTCGTTTCTGCTGGTAATGGTTTAGTCCAGATCTTTAACTCATCACAGGTAGAGTAGTCAGGATCGATTCTAATATAGGTGCTTTTTCTTCTTTTTTCAAACCATTCACTCATTACACGATCCATTTTTTGTTGCTGGGCCTTTTCTTTGAACTTAGCGTAATCTTGTTCGAGGTTACCTTTGTGTGGTGCGATCTTGGATTTTAAAAGGATAATTTTGTAGCCTTCTTTTCCATCAGCTGCTGTAAATGGTACTGGTCTTGATATTTCACCTACTTTCATTGTATCTACCACAAGGAACACTTTTGGATCTAGCTTGTCAGCAGGAATGAATGTAGTTCTCGCAGTAACGTTATCTGCAAATAAAAGCATACCTCCGTTGTATTTGGATTCTTTGTTTGAAGAGTAAAGGGATGCTGCTGCTGAGAAGCTTAGTTTGTTCGCAATTACATTATTGTAAACACTGTCTGCATGTAGTTTTGCACGGTCTAAACTTTGCGGGGTAGTTTGCGGACGGATCAGAATGTGGCGGGCGTGGACCTGCTCTCCTCTGCGTTCTACAACCTGTAGCACGTGGAATCCAAAGTCTGTTTCAAATACGGGTGAAATTTCTCCTGGTTTTAGTTTAAAGGCATAAGCTGTAAATTCTTTTGCCATCATGGTACGGTCAAAGAATCCTAAATCACCACCTTCTGGTGCTGAACCCGGATCTTCAGAATAAGTCTTCGCTAAAAATCCGAAGTCTTCTCCACTTTTAACACGTAATCTTATCGCATCAAGCTTATCAAAGAAACGTTGTTTTTCTGATTTAGTCAGTTCCGGGTTAATTACGATTTCTCCAACTTCATATTCAGCAGGGATATCTGGTAAACTGTCTTTTTTGTAAGAATCGTAGTATTTTCTTACTTCTACAGGAGTAATACTCACTTTCTCAGTGATAGTCCCCTGCATTTTATTCGCCTGAAGCTGATCTTTAACGTCAGGTCTCAGCTCATCTTTATATTGTAATACCGAACGGTTCAGGAATTCTTCCAGTTTATCCTGGCCACCTGCACGCTGAATCTGGTAACGCATTCTTTTGTCCAGTTCATCATCCACCTGTTTATCATCCACCATTACGGAGTCAATATTTGCTTGTTGTTTTAATAAATGTTGAACCAGCATTTGTTGAAGGATGTAACACTTTACTTTCTCATCCACCGGATTCCCTGAATTCAGGTACATTACGTATTGCTGGTTTAATTCCGACAATAGGATTACATCGCTTCCCAGTACCGCAATCACCTTATCTACGCTTTTTGTCTGGGATTGTACGTTTAAAAACAAGAAGAGCAATCCGCTTGCCATCAATAAAATTTTCTTCATTATACTATTTTCAATTATATTCTATTTGCAAATTTACTATTATTCAATGATTTGTCTGTGCTATTCTCTGATCAGTTTGCTTAAGGTATGCTGATCGATGGTTATTTTATATTTGTTGCGTAGCGCAGTGATCCATTTACAGTCCAGTTGCTTCTGATAGTCCTCTGCTACCTCACTTTTACTGTCTTCATATGACATAGAGGGATAGGACGCGGCATGTGCATTATAATACTCATGTATCTGCTTATCGTTATTCTCCAGGCCATCCCAGATTTTCTTCCCGGAAATATTGAAAAGTAAAAGTGCTTCTTTAAATTCGTTAATAACCAGCGAAAAGTCTGCGCCCTTAGCTTCTGGTGGTGCTGAAGCTAATAATGCCTGCTCATAATTCCTGGTTTCAGCAATATAAGTACTGTCTTTATCCAATCCGGCTTCCAGGGCATCCTGGACTTTCAGCTTAAAATCAATATATATGTTTAAAAAAGAAATCAGATCAGTTAATGTTGGTTTGGTATTCCCCGGACGATGCTTCTGATATACCCATACGAATTCTTTCTGACTTACAGGGTTGCCGTTGATTACAGCTACGCTTTGTGCGACAGTACTGAAATAGAAAAAACAGAGAACAAGAATAAAACAGATTTTTCTCACAAAAGGTCTAAATGGTATTTTTAAGGTATAAAAGTAATAAATTAAGGCACTATAATAAGATATTTAACTAATTTTAACACAAAAAATTTTTCCCAAAAAAGGCATAATTCATGGGTGAACAGTTAACTACCAGTGCAGAGGCGCTCCGTTTATTTTTTACAGAGGATATTTACCTGGTCAATAGTGATGATAAAATACTTGGTGCAGCACAACCTGAGCTAAAACCGGCTCCTGTTCCTGTGCTCGAAAATCCTGTTCCTGTACTTGAAAACCCTGTTCATGTGGCTGCCAATGCTGTTCATGTAACTGCTGATCCCGTTGTTGAAGTAGTGGTTCCTGTTGTCGTGCAGCTGGTTCCTGAAATTAAGGTTGCCGTTCCTGAAGTTAAAACTCCTGCTGCAGAAGGGGTAGTATTTAAGTATCTGGGTAAAAATCAGAAAAATATTCTAATCCTGGTCAATGATACCGAAAATGAGGTCAGCACTGATAAAGGAAAAGAGTTATTGCGGAATATTGTGAAAGCTCTTCAGCTAACTGCCAATGACTTTGCTTTACTCAATTATGCGGCCTACGCAAATACAGGTTTTGAAGAATTCAGAAACTTCTTTAAGAGTAACCTGGTCTTTGCTTTTGGCGTTACGCCTTTACACCTTGGTTTGGGAGAACAGCCTGTAAACGAAATTATTATGCAAGGTGCTGCACAACTTATTTTTTCCGTAAACCTGGATCAGCTTGCTGATGACCAGGCGGGAAAGAAAGCATTGTGGGGCAGCCTTAAAAAACTGTCCATATGATCAGACAATTAGTCTTTGCTACCAATAATATAAATAAAACAAAAGAAGTCAGCTCTTTATTAGCTGGCCAGTACGAAGTCCTGAACCTGAAAGATATTGGTTGTATGACCGATATTCCAGAGACAGCAGATAGTTTTGCAGGCAATGCAGGTTTAAAGAGCCGGTTTGTGGTCGAAAATTATCAGTTAGACTGCTTTGCAGATGATAGTGGTCTGGAAGTTGAAGCTTTAAACAATGAACCCGGAATATATTCTGCCCGTTATGCTGGTGAGAGAGGGGATGCTGCAAATCTTGAATTGGTTTTGAAAAAGATGGAAGGACAGCAGAACCGCGCTGCACGTTTCAAAACGGTAGTCTCTTTAATTCAAAATGGTGAAGAATTTCTGTTCGAAGGGTCAATCCAGGGTACGCTCCGCGAAAGCCGCACCGGTGAGCATGGCTTCGGTTATGATCCGATTTTTCAGCCAGACGGTTACCAGGTAACTTTTGCTGAAATGGACATGGCAGAGAAGAATAAAATCAGTCACCGCGCAATTGCTATGCGCAAGCTTATTGCTTTTTTGAAGGAACAGGCTGTGTAGTTAAAGAATCTATTTTCTTTACTAAAGGAGGCACTGTTTTCTGAATCGTATCGGCAATTTTTGGTGGTACTTTTTGTATAACTTCTAAGGGGTTAATCTTCTTTTTTAGGGAATCTACTTTGTTCTTCAAGGAATCAGCACTCTTTTTCAACCCTGGGATATCCGTATTCCTCAGGTTCAGAGAATCAGCTGCTTTTTTCAGAATTTGAGGATCAATATCTTTAGCGGCCTTTTTAAGGATACTGCCTGCCCCGCCCGGTAACTGATCAGAAATGGCATCAATAGCTGCTTCCTTCAAGTCTTTTGTCGCTGGTTTCCCTGTTGTTTTTACACCTGGTTTAACACCTGCTTTGACAGCCGGCTTGCCTGTTGCTTTTGCCACAGCTTTTGGTTTGGCCACTTGTTTTGGATTGGTAATATCTCTTTTGGAACGCGGCCTTAATTCTGGTTTCCAGATAAAACCTGTTAAAATTACATCCTGTTTGATGTCGGCAACAGGTGTAGTTGCCCCCTCGACATCCTTGATAGGAACGACATCTGAGATTTCATTTTTCCGGAAATTAACTTTAATCCGGCTGCTGATCGTCTGATTCATCTTATCATATTTTTTACCATCGTCAGTCTTCGTGAAATAAACACTTTCTGCATTACCATCCACGTACATGCTGTTTAATGTTCCGTCTTTAAAGAAACCAGTAATCATTTTACCTTTAATCTGATTGAATTTGGCAGAATCTACCGGATCAACGTTAACGGCAAATGCACTGCTGATTACCTGTACAGAGTTTATCTTTTTATTCCTTAGTTGCAGATAAATAGTATCCCCGGTCTGCTGAGAATTTTGTGACCAGATAATTGGGTTTTTGTACCAGCGTAAAGTCGAATCCGCACTGGTATAAAACAAGGAATCTGCTTTAGCCTGCATATTAGACTTAAAGACATTCACATGGTGATAAGCTTTGATAATACGGGTAAGCACAGTATCTGCCGGATTAAATGGCAAACTATCTTTAGTTGTTTTTTTAAGCAATGGCTTAATCTTGGTTTTGAGTTTAGCGGTATCGGTTTTAACCTTTATAGCGTCCGGTTTCACCTTTGAGGTATCAGTTTTGTCTTTTGTAACGGCTGTTTTGAGCTTTGCAGTATCAGTTTTTAACGCAGGGTCAGTTGTTTTAACATCGGGCGTAATCTTTGGTGGAGCAGCCTGTTTTACAGTTGGATCAGCTTTTAAACCTGATTTTAAACTGTCTGCCTTTAAGGTTTCTTTACTTAAAACAGGAATACCCTTTTTAATGACGGCATCAATTTTTGCAATCGCTGCCTTTTTTTGCAAGGTATCCAGTGCCCTCAGTTCCGCTGCTTTCCTGAAGATAGAATCAATTTTCTGAATAGGGACTTTTGCCTTCAGCATACTGTCCCTTTTTACACTATCCTTTGCAGTTAAAATGACTTTTAAAGGTGGTACCTTAGGATTTTTACCATTTCCAGCTGCAGGAACAACAGGTTTTTTCGGATCTCCCGGTTTAGCCTTTTTACTGCCAACCTTGCTTCCTTCTCTGCTTTCTTCCCCTAATTCATTGTCTTTTTTAATGACAGGGCCTTTAATCAGTTTTAAGGTTTTCTGCAGGACCATTTGTGTTTCTAATGTATCAGCCCCCAGCCATAAGCTATCCGGACGCTTCACTTCTTTGACTAAAATAGAATCACTGGTACCCATACCTGCATAAGCATTTTTAGTAACCAACGTCCGCTGGTCCTTTTTGTAATAATAGCCTAGCTGACCATGCATCAGCATTTTATCAATAGTATCTTTAAATACAATATTTCTTACTGCCTTACCATAACCAGCACGGCCATCATAGTACAAACTATCTCCTTTGAGAGACTTACTGCCCGAGGTATACAGGTTGTTTTTTCCAAAATAGGCATAAGTAGTTTTCGTATTGTATGCACCGTTTTCTGTATAAAGATTACCGCCATCTTTCTCCCTGATATTGGTGGGGCCGTAAAAATAAGCCCAGTTGGTCAGCGTATTATACCTTAACGTATCAGATTTAATTGTACTTTGCTCGGTAACCACCAGCACATTATAACGGAAATAAGCATCCCTGCTATTGGCAAAATAATAACCATTTTTACTGGTGATGGTGGCATCTTTGTTCACGATTTTACCACCACTCACATAAGTACCCACTTTAGAAGCCATGGCATAATCCAGTACATTGGTTGTTAATACGGAAGTTCTGTCCAGCAAACGAACATTACTTGTTAAATGGGCAAGTTTCGCATTTCCATCATAAGTCAGGAAATCTGAATAAATATTGATGGTATCTGCCTGATTGATGTGCACATTATTAAACGCTTCGAAATAATTCTTGGACGTATAAAAGACGGCGCTATCGCAGGTAAGAATAGCATTGTCCTGTTTAAAGACTGGTTTTCTTAAATAAGTGATGTCAGTTTTTGTAATAATCTTACTTCTTTCTGAACTTTGAAGGATAATTTTAGTTTTTTGTTGTGCCGTTTGAACTGCATTCTGCTGTGCCGAAAGAGACAAGGGTAACAAGAAAAACAGGAGAATCCCTGCAATCCTTAAAGTTAGATTACTATATATAGCGTTCATGATTGTATCATAAACGTTAAAAAGCGTATTTATTTTACTTGAAATGTGAATTTTTCGCACCTTACAAAGTTAGGTTTTTGATGACCATTATAGGTGCCTGTTTAAAATTTATCTGATATTTTGTTTGTCCGGTGAATTTAAAAACCTCTTCCTGCTTCTTTTGGCAGCAAATCGTTATTTTTGACAGATGTTACTCTTGCACAATTTTCTGGATTACATCAGGCTCAATACCTTATTCCATCCAGACCAGCGGATTCTTTTAGCGGTTAGCGGAGGAAAAGATTCTGTACTTATGGCCCATCTTTTTAAACAGGGAGGATTTAAGTTTGGAATTGCACATTGTAATTTTGGACTGCGGGCAGAAGAGTCACAAAGAGATGAACGCTTTGTGAGTGCGCTGGCTTCACAGCTTGAAGTACCGTTATATGTTACACATTTCGCCACTAAAGCGTATGCAGCTGAACGTAAAATATCTACTCAGATGGCTGCCAGGGATTTGAGGTATAGTTGGTTTGAAGAATTAAGAATACAGGAAAATTATAATTATATCGCTGTTGCACATCATCAGGATGATGCGATAGAAACAGTATTGCTGAATTTAGTCAGAGGGACAGGTATTGCAGGCTTACATGGTATCCTGCCTAAAAGGGATAACTTAATCAGGCCGCTGCTCTTCTTATCCCGTGCAGGAATAGAGGAGGTCATTCAGCGAAAAGGGTATGATTTCGTAGAAGATAGTTCTAATGCAAGTACTGCTTATGCGAGGAATAAACTAAGACTGGGCGTAATACCGTTACTTAAGGAGATCAATCCTAATCTGGAGCAGACTTTTGAACATAATATTCTTCGTTTCGCAGAAACTGAATTGGTTTTGCAGCAAACTGTTGCCGGGCTCAGGACAACATTGCTGGAGGAGAGAAAAGATGGTGTTTATCTTTCGCTGGAGAAAATTAAAGCGCTGAACCCTAAAAGGCTTCTTTTGTTTGAACTGTTAAAGGTTTATAATTTTACTGAAACTGTAGTGGAAGAGCTGCTTGGTTCTTTAAATAAGCAAAGCGGGACTTCATTTTATAGTGCAAGTCACCGGATTACGCTGAACCGGGATCAACTGATCCTGACCACCATTACAGCTGAAGAAGTTTATACGAACAAGATCATCCATCCTTCGGATACAGCAATCACTTTTGGCAACGGGGTTATTGAAATTTCTTACACTGAGCTGTTATCTTTTGAGAATAATCCGCAGAAGGCATTTGTCGATGCAGACCGGCTGATATTTCCGATAGTGGTCAGAACATGGCAGGAGGGGGATCGTTTTATGCCGATCGGAATGAGAAACTATAAAAAGCTAAGTGATTTCTTTATTGATCAGAAAATACCTCTGCCCCAAAAAGATAGTATTCCAATTCTTGTTAATGGGAACGGAGATGTAGTGTGGGTAGCAGGCTTACGGCAGGACAATAGATATAAAGTAACAGCTACAACAAAAAAAGTCGTTATATTCGAACAGAAATTAAATTAAATGAGCAATAAGTACGCTTTTCTGGAGAAACAATATATAGGTCGTGATTACATCAGGATATGTATCCGTTTGTTAATGGCCGCTTTCTGTTTTGGTGCATATGTATATGAAAGAGATCGCGACAATACACAAGACTTATTTCTTGTGGTGGGTTTTGGGATCATTGGTATTTCTATTGCCTTATTATTTCTGATTCAGTATAAAACTATCATCCACAATAAAAGTCTGATCATTGATGGCTTGTGGACCGCAAAAAAGGTAAAGATTGATTTAAATAGTATCACTGATGTCAGAAAGGATACTTATAGCAGCTATCTTTTTAATAATCCGGTATACAATCTGCACCGTAAAGGGAGTATCCGTTTTTACTCTTCCGGGAAAGATGCAGTCGTGTTGACAGACCGCGATGGGCTGGAATATTTTATCGGTACACAAAGACCAAATGAGATGCTTTTGGTCATTCAGGCCGAAATGAAGAAATAATCCTGTGGTGCAGAAGAAGTTATTCTGTCACAAATCAAATAATTGCAATTGTTTAACACAAAGCTCATTTTTAGTACTGTAATTTGCGGGTGAAACAGTTTAGTTAAAACTGTTATAGATAATCTATAATTGATGAAGATAGGTATTGTTTGTTACCCTACATTTGGCGGTAGTGGTGTTGTCGCTACAGAATTGGGAAAGGCATTGGCCGATGAAGGACATCAGGTCCATTTCATCACCTATAGCCAACCTGCAAGGTTAGACTTTTTCTCTGCTAACCTTTATTACCATGAAGTATCAGTCCGGGATTATCCATTGTTTGACTACGCGCCTTATGAGTCTGCATTGGCCAGTAAACTGGTAGACGTTGTGAGATTTGAGAAGCTGGATATTCTGCATGTACATTATGCAATTCCACATGCTTCTGCTGCCTTTATGGCGAAACAGATCCTGGAAACCTACGGTATTTTCATTCCGTTTGTAACTACGCTCCATGGAACTGATATTACTTTAGTTGGAAAAGACCCAACTTATAAACCAGTGGTTACCTTCTCGATTAATAAATCTGACGGAGTTACTACGGTTTCAAATGACCTGAAAGAAGATACGAACAACCACTTTGATATCACAAATGAGATCAGGGTGATTCCTAACTTTATAGATTTCAGCAGATTCAGCCTGAAACCAAAAGATCATTTTAAAAAGGCTATTGCGCCTAACAATGAGCGGATTTTGATTCATACTTCGAATTTCCGGAAAGTGAAAAGAACGGCAGATGTGATTAAGATGTTCAGATTGATCCTGAATAAAATCCCATCTAAGTTACTGATGGTAGGAGATGGGCCTGACCGTGCGAATAACGAACAGTTATGCCGGGATCTTGGTATTTGTGATCATGTACGCTTTTTAGGGAAACAAGATGCTGTAGAAGAAATCCTTTCAGTGGCTGATTTATTTCTGATGCCCTCTGAGACAGAAAGTTTTGGATTGGCTGCATTAGAGGCTATGGCTTGCAAGGTGCCTATTATTACGTCTAATGCTGGTGGTTTACCAGAATTGAATGTAAATGGTTTCTGTGGCTATATGAGCAATGTAGGTGATGTGGATGATATGGCGAAAAAAGCCATCATGATCCTGGAGAATGATGAAGTGCTGAACACGTTTAAAGAAAATGCATTCAAAAGAGCACAGGACTTTGATCTGAAAAAGATATTACCACTGTATGTAGACTATTACAATGATATTATCGCTAAAAACCTTGCTTTACAACCTGCTTAATAACTGGGTTAATTCTTATTCCAAAAAATCTTATTCCAAAAAAAAGAGGTTTCAATATTGAAGCCTCTTTTTTTTGGAATAAGATTTTTTGGAATAAGATTTTGATTATATCTTGCTACCCAATGCTGTTTATTTAGCTACAAACTCAAAACAAACAGGCGCACCTATATCAATTCTTTTGCCGCTGTCTTTTAATGCGCCAGTAACCTTATCACGTTTGAAAATCACAACGTTATTGGTGTACTGATGTCCAACTAATAACCAATTACCACTTGGGTCAATCACAAAAGCTCTCGGACCATTGCCTAAAGTACTGGTCTGACCTTTATTAGTCAGCTGACCGTTACTTTCAACAGCAAAAGTGGTGATTGTATTGGCGGTACCTCTGTTACTTGCATATAAGAACTTTCCATCAGCAGTAAGCTGAATATCAGAACCTCCATTTTCGCCTTTAAAATCTTTAGCTACAATAGATACTTCCTGGATCTTTTTGAACACGCCATCAGCATAACTGAATACGGTTACCTGTGCTATCATTTCCTGGATCAGGTAGGCAAACTTGCCATTGCTGCTAAAGGTAATATGTCTTGGCCCGCTGCCAGGTTTGATAGCGATACTATCTTTTAAAACAAGAACGTTATGCGCTGAACCTTTAGCATAAGCGTAAGTATAAACTTTATCTTTTCCTAAATCATTTGCGATCACATAACGGTGATCAGGCGTAAAACGTACCATGTGAACATGAGCACTGCTTTGTCTGCCTTTGTTAACGCTTGACCCTATATGTTTAACAACCTGTTTCGCCGGAGTCAATGAACCGTCTGCTGTTCTGCCAAAAACACCGATAGTGCCTCCGCTATAGTTAGCAATCAATACATTTTTGTCATCTGCGATCAGATAACAAGGATCTGCACCTTTGGAAGGTTGTTTATTTAGAAAACCTAATTTTCCTGCAACTGCATCAAAGCTAAAGGCGCTTACCATACTTTTCTCACCATCCTCGTTCACCGCATATACAAATTTGCGATCCGGTGTAACGGTAAGGAAGCTTGGATTAATCACGTTCTTCTCTACAGACTTAAACTTAGCAGCGGCATCAGGCGTGTTAAAATCATAAACATAAATTCCTTCACTTTTGCCCGGAGCTGTATAAGTTCCGATGACCAGGTGATAATCTGCCTGTTGTGCTTTAGCAGAAAAAAAAGAAACGGTAGCTGTTAACAGACAAAATAGTTTTCTCATAAATCATTTATAGTTACTGGATCAGATGTTTGATCTGAATCAGTTCATGTTCTTCTAAAAAGCGCCATCTGCCTCGTGGAAGATCTTTTTTGGTCAGGTTACCATAAACCACCCGGTCTAATTTAACAACCTCATAACCCAGGTGTTCGAATATTCTGCGGACAATCCTGTTTTTTCCACTGTGGATCTGGATACCTACTTCACGTTTAGAACCTCCAGCTACGTAAGATACAGAATCTGGTTTAATAATACCATCTTCTAATTCTAATCCGAACTGAATTTTGTTCAGGTCACCCTGACTTAAACTTTTGCTTAACTCAACATGGTAGATTTTAGTAATTCCATTTTTTGGATGCGATAACTTATCTGCTAAATCACCATCATTTGTCATTAATAAAAGACCTGTTGTATTGCGGTCTAAACGACCAACCGGATAAATACGTTCTCTGCTTGCTTTTTCTACTAAGGACATTACCGTGCGGCGTTCCTGAGGATCATCGGTAGTTGTAATATAGTCTTTAGGTTTATTTAAGATCACGTAAACTTTCTTTTCACGTTTCAGCAATTCGCCATTGTAACGTACTTCGTCTTTACCCGGATCTACTTTATGTCCCAGTTCAGAAACCGGTACACCATTTACAGAAACCACACCTGCAGCAATCAGCTCATCTGCCTTACGGCGTGAACAGATACCAGAGTTGGCAATGTAACGGTTCAAACGGATTTTTCCGTCGTCTACAGTATTATAGCTGCTTTCCTTTCTGCTACGCATAACAGGTGCTTTTTCAGCAAAAGGTCTTGGCGCACCAGAATATGGTTTTGCCGGAGCACCTTCTTCTCTTTTTCTGAATGGTCTGCTATCTGTACTTCTGGAAGTGCTCTTTTTATCATCAAAAGTTCTGAATGGTCTTTCGCCATCAGTACTGAAATTGTCTTTCTTTATATAACTACGGCCTTCATTTCTTGGCATCTCTTTAGAGCTGCCTTCTTTAAATGCACGTGGTTTGAATGTTTTGCCGCCAGCACCACCTCTTGACGAGAAGCTTTTTGCATCGCCATCTCTGCCTGCTCTTGGTCTGTCACCATCTCTTGGGGGGCTTGACGAGAAGCTTTTTGCATCGCCATCTCTGCCTGCTCTTGGTCTGTCACCATCTCTTGGAGGTCTTGATGAGAAACTTTTTGCCTCACCATCTCTGTCTGGTCTTGGTCTGAAACTACTATCACCGTCTCTTGGAGGTCTTGCTTTAAAATCATCACCATCTTTACTGGCTCTTGGTCTGTAGTTATCTTTACCAGCACCAAATTTACTCTTCTCGTTCCCCTCTTTATCCCCAAACTTGCTTTTACCCTTGTAAGCATTATCTGCTCCACTACGGCCTTTACCTGTTGTGCTTCGGTTTCCCGGTTTGGACTTGTCATCCCGACTGTTCCTGTTGTTGTTATTTGTCATGATACGCTGTTAACCACATAATTAATGCGGGGTGCAAATTTAATAAAAATCGGGCAATTAGTCATTTATATTTTCAGGATGTCTATTAAAAATAAAATCGTGGCCTATTGGTGTTTAAACCTTGATTTTATTGCTTATTTCTGTAAAATGTTGATTATTAGATAAATATAAGGTACATTTGCAGGCGTTTTATAATTGTTCACCAAAAAAAGGAGGAAAATGATAAAGAAACACATAATAACATGTTCAATAATTTTAGGATTATTGGTTATGGCAAAAGTGTTTGCTTACAACATGCCCCAAGCATTTAAAAGTTCAAAAAAGGGACTTGACAACACGACAAAAAGCATTACCACGACTACCACTATTATCACAGAAGAGCCTGTAAATCAAATAGCTCAGCTGAACTTCGCAGAAGAAACTTTACCTCTGGGTGACATCAGGGTACAGAAAAAAATGAAGAAAACTCTTGCGGGGTATAATTACAGTAACCTCCAGACAAATCGTTTGCACAGAATGGCTGCAGAATGGTTCCCGATTATCGAGCCGATTCTTGCTGCTTATGGGATTCCAAATGATTTTAAATACATGCCTCTTGTAGAGTCTGGTTTACAAGGAGGAATGTCTCCAAAAGGAGCTAATGGATTCTGGCAATTTATGCCGGGTACAGCACGTACTTACGGACTGACAGTAAATTCAGAAGTTGACGAACGTAAGAACTTGCGTAAATCTACTATAGCCGCCTGCAAATACATCAAAGAATTGTATGGTGTTTTTGATAGCTGGACCTTAGTCGCTGCGGCCTATAATGTGGGTGACAACCACATGAGAAAGCAGATCAACAGACAAAATCAAGATAATTATTTCAAAATGAAACTCAATCGGGAAACAGCCGGTTATGTTTACAAACTGATCTCGATGAAAGAAATCATCAGGGATCCTTCCCGGTATGGTTACCGCGAGTCCAAAGGCGTATTGGCGATGCATAGCGGCACCGGTACAAACAGGGAGTAAAACTAATACTGATATGAAATTAAGAGCCGGCAATAGTAGCCGGCTTTTTTTTATGCAATCTCTTCCATGAATAGCGATTTGGCTACCTGGAAAATTTCTTCTTGCGGGTTACGATTCGTTTACTTTATTTTAATTTAGAAAGGATATTAGTATAATTGAAAACTTATATATTTAGTGAGTTTAAAAAATATGCTCCTGATGAAATTTATTACACGAATAATTTTAGTGGGTATCGGTCCCCATTCAAAACGCGTATATCTCCCTGCACTTACTCAGCTGAAGCAAAAATTCGAAGTCGAAATTTCACTCGCAATTGATGTTAAACCAGAAGCTGCAAAGATTACACATTACTTTGAAAAACATGATTATCAAATCAAGACTCTATTTATTGATCCATTTACAGGACAATTACCAGAAGCTTTAAGGGCTGATCTAAATCAATTTGTTGAAGAGAATAATATAAATGCAGTAATTATTGCCACTGAACCATCAGTTCATCATGCCTATGCAGCATGGGCATTGAGCTTAAAATTGCATATCCTGATGGATAAGCCTGTCAGTACCAGGGAAAATGCAGTTTCAGATCCTGCACAGGCCAATGGGATACTTGATGATTATCAGCAGTTGCTACAGCTTTATAATGACTTTCAACAAGAAAAATCTACTATTTTTTCCATCAATGTGCAGCGCAGATATCACCCTGGTTTCCAGTATGTCATGGAAAGGATCAAGGAGGTGGGGGCAGCGACCAATTGCCCGGTAACAGCAATTCATTCCAGTCATAGCGATGGGCAGTGGCGTTTGCCCACAGAAATAGTACTGCAAGATTATCATTCCTATAATAAAGGCCATGGAAAGATGTCGCATAGTGGGTATCATATATTTGATATTGTCAGCCAGTTTTATGATGCTTCTGCAATAGCGGAGAAAACTCCGGATGACATGGAAGTAATCAGTTCTTTAGTTTTGCCTGAGGGATTTATCAAACAACTCAATGAGCAGGATTATGAAACTTACTTTAAAGGTGATTATAAGCAGGTGAAAATATACGATGACGCGCAGTTGGTGAATATATTTGAAGATTACGGAGAAATTGACGCAACGGTACTGGTACGTCTGTTAAAAGATGGGGTGAACATGGCAAATATTACTATTAATCTATTGCACAACAGCTTTAGCAGAAGAGATTGGGTAATTCCCGGGGCAGATCTTTATAAAGGGAATGGAAGGGTAAAACATGAATATCATAATATTCAGCAAGGCCCTTTTCAAAATATCCAGATTCACTCTTATCAGGCAAAAGATAAACACCAGCATAACAACAAGAAAGATTATAAAGTTGGTGGGAATAATCATTTTGATATCTATATCTTCCGGAATATAGGAATGCTGGGAGGAAAACATCCTTTAGAAGTGATTACCATGAAAGACCTGTCAGCGCTGCATAAATTTGACGACTCCAAGTTGTTAACCGAACAAGCCAAAACAGCTGTAATTGCAGAATTTCTGGGTTTCATCCAGGGGGATCTGGATAAAAAAGATTTAAAATCAAATATTGACAGCCATTTGAATAGTGTGAAAATGATGTCGGCAGCTTACCTTTCGCATATTCAGCAGAAGGCAGCCGGAAATCTTGTGGCGAATATTTAGTCCTGTTTTTCATGAACGAAAAAGCCATTGAATATTTTTCAATGGCTCTAGTTCTTTATTCCGGTCTTAGTCGGCAACTTCTTTGATAAACTTACCATCAGCGCTGTACCAGACATTGACGTCTGGCGTACCTTCAATGTCAATCTTGTAAGTGATTTTACCGCCGGTATTAATCCAGTCCACATCATCAATTCGTCCTTTAGGATACTTGATCCGGATACTTTTTGCTATTGCGGCCGGAAGTTGCGAATTGGGAATATCTTTTTCAACAGATATTGTTTTACCCAAAGCATTGTAAGTTGCTTTATGATCCACTTTTCCCAAATCAAACTTTGCTTCATAGTTGGAGCCTTTCATTTTCCAATCTATATCAGTTGCTTTTGGGTAAGCCTTAATGAAAACTGTTTTCACTGCATCCGGAACATCTTTTTTAGGGATATCCTGAGCTTTACTACTGGCCATTCCCCCAATCAGGAAGAATAATGCCAAAATTGTGCTTTTGTAATTCATATTTAAAGTAACATTAACGTCAAATAATTGTTTGCTATTAAGGAACCCTTTTAATTTGAAAAGAACAGGGATTTCAAGGTTTACAATAAATAAAACGCGATAGGCTATTCAAAGAAAAATGGGTACTTTTGTGGCTGCAAATTTGCTTTCTTTATTTCAAAGATTTCAATCGCATTTTTTAAATATATATGAGCAAAAATACCATCGATCTGGGTGAACAAAAAGATGTTGAAGTATACGGTGCAAGGGTTCACAACCTTAAAAACATAGATATTTCTTTTCCGCGTAACCAACTGGTTGTGATAACTGGTTTAAGTGGCAGTGGTAAATCATCACTGGCATTTGATACAATTTATGCCGAAGGACAACGTCGCTACATGGAAACTTTCAGCGCCTATTCCCGTCAATTTATGGGAGGCATGGAAAGACCTGATGTAGATAAAGTATCAGGGCTGAGTCCTGTAATTGCCATTGAACAGAAAACTACCAGTAAGAATCCAAGATCAACTGTGGGTACGATCACAGAAATCTATGATTTCATGCGTCTGCTGTACGCCCGTACTGCCGATGCCTTCTCTTACAATACAGGGGAGAAAATGGAAAGGATGAGTGAGGATCAGATTCTGAATAATATTTACAATAAATATGAGGGCATTGCGGTTAATATCCTCGCGCCTGTAGTTAAAGGCCGGAAAGGACATTATCGTGAGTTATTCGAACAAATCCGTAAACAAGGATATGTTAAAGTCCGTATTGATGGAGAAATACAGGATATGGCTCCAAAAATGCAGGTTGACAGGTACAAAATCCACGATATAGAGATTGTTGTAGACCGGTTGCTGGTAGACAGGAAAGATCATAAACGATTAATCGATTCTGTTCAGACGGCTATGCGTGTGGGCAAAGGAATTATTAAAATCAGCGATAAGGAGAATAATGTTTCTCATTTTAGCAAGTTTCTGATGTGCCCTACTACAGGGATTTCTTATGATGAACCACAGCCAAACAGCTTTTCTTTCAATTCACCTTATGGAGCTTGTGAAAGATGTGATGGTTTAGGTTATATCTTCGTGGTAGACAGAGAATCGGTGATGCCTAATCCTAAATTAAGTATCATGAGCGGTGGATTGGCCCCATTGGGTGAATACCGTGATATCTGGATGTTCCAGGTGATTAAAGCACTGGCCAAAAAATACAATTTCTCTCTTTCCACTCCAATTGAGAAATTAGGAGAAGAAAACATAAATATTCTGTTGAATGGTAGCCCTGACTTACTGTCGGTAGCTGTTGAATATAACAAGTGGAATGTGCAGAACTATCAGATTACGTTTGATGGGATTATAAAATTACTGGAAGAACAGAATGAGAAAAAAGGAGAGGGGGCTGTTGATGATATGGAAACGTTCCGTAAACTTAAAACCTGTCCTTCTTGTAATGGCGCAAGGCTGAAAAAAGAAAGTCTTCACTTTAAAGTAGACGGCAAGAATATCTTTGAACTGGCAGAAATGGACATTAATAGCCTTAAAGGTTGGTTTAATGATTTGGAAAGCCGTTTAAATGAAAGACAAAATACAATTGCTAAAGAAATCCTGAAAGAAATCAGAACCAGACTGGGCTTTTTGACCGATGTGGGATTAAATTATCTGTCGTTGGACAGAACAGCAAGAACCCTGTCAGGAGGTGAAGCACAAAGGATCCGCCTGGCTACACAAATCGGCTCACAATTGATGAATGTCATGTATATTCTGGATGAACCAAGTATCGGACTTCACCAGCGTGATAATGAACGTTTAATTGGTGCACTGAAAAATCTGCGTGACCTTGGAAATACGGTATTGGTTGTGGAACATGATAAAGACATGATCCTGGAAGCCGATTACGTTATTGACGTTGGTCCGGCGGCAGGTTTACGCGGAGGACAGATTGTTGCCCAGGGAACACCAAAAGAGATTTTGAAATCAGGAACGCTGACTGCGGCCTATCTGAATGGAAAGAAAGAAATCACTGTTCCTGCTAAAAGAAGAAAAGGAAACGGACATAAATTATCTATCATTAAAGCCACTGGTCATAACCTGAAGGAAGTTTCTGTAGACTTTCCGTTAGGAAAATTTATTGCAGTTACCGGGGTTTCCGGGAGTGGTAAGTCAAGTTTGATCACGGAGACTTTATATCCAATATTAAACCATTATTTCTTCAGAGCGAAAAAACATCCTTTACCTTATGAAAAGATCAATGGGATTAAGGAAATAGATAAAGTTATTGAAATTGATCAGGCGCCGATTGGCAGAACACCAAGATCAAATCCATCTACTTATACCGGGGTTTTCTCTGATATCAGGAACTTGTATGTGCAATTACCAGAAGCCAAAATACGAGGTTATAAACCTGGTCGTTTCTCTTTCAATGTAAAAGGCGGAAGATGTGAAACCTGTCAGGGTGCCGGAATGAAGGTTATCGAAATGAATTTCCTGCCTGATGTGCACGTGCCTTGTGAAGAATGCGGCGGCAGAAGATACAACAGAGAAACACTGGAAGTACGTTACCGTGGTAAGTCGATTAGTGATGTGCTGGATATGAGTATTGAAGATGCTTGTGCATTCTTTGAGAACATGCCAGTGATTTACCGTAAGATAAAGACTTTAAAGGACGTTGGTTTAGGTTATATCACTTTAGGACAATCTTCCACTACCTTATCAGGCGGAGAGGCACAGCGGGTTAAGTTGGCTACTGAATTATCCAAAAAGGATACCGGGAAAACTTTTTATATCCTGGATGAGCCGACAACCGGCCTTCACTTTGAAGATATCAATGTATTGCTGGGCGTATTAAATGAGTTGGTAGATAAAGGAAATACCGTATTAGTCATTGAACATAACCTGGACGTAGTCAAAGTGGCCGACTGGGTAATTGATTTGGGAGAAGAAGGCGGTGCTGGTGGTGGAAGAATCATTTTTGAAGGTACACCCGAAGGTCTGATCCAAAATCCAATCAGTCTGACAGGAAAGTTCCTGAAAAAAGAAATGAAACACTAACCTATACATGACATGCAGAAGCTAATCAATCAGCAGCAGATGCGTTCGGCAGACGTATTTACAATTAAGAATCTGGATATATCTTCCATAGAATTGATGGAAACTGCCTCTATGGCATTTGTAAATGAGTTTGTGCAGGAAATAAAGGCTATAGAAACCCCTGTCAATATTTTATGCGGTAAGGGTAATAATGGCGCAGATGGATTAGCTATTGCAAGAATACTGCAGGATAAAGGATATAGCTCAGTTGCAGTTTACCTGATTGATTTTTCTGAGAAGGAAACTGCAGAATATCAAACGAACCTCAACCGGTTAAAGGATTTGTGGTTTCCTTTAACCACGGTTAAAACTTTAGAAGATCTTAAAAACATGAAAGACGGGGTCATTATTGATGCCGTTTTAGGGTCGGGCTTAAACAAGCCTTTGAGTGGTGCTTATGCAGAACTCGCTACATTTATCAACAGCTTAAACCTCCAGGTAATTGCAGTTGATATCCCTACTGGGTTTCCTGCAGAAGGTGTAATTGCAAAAACTGACCACTTTATTAAAGCAGATCTGGTCATCTGTTTTCAGCGGCCAAAAATCAACTTCTTTTTCCCTGAATCGGCAGCGGCCTTAAACCGTTTCCGTGTAGTGTCAATTGGTCTGGATGAAGAATTTATCGAAAAGCAAGCTTCTCCTTATCAGCTTTTGGAACAGCATGATATCAAAGACCTGATTCAACCCCGTAAACCTTTTACCCATAAAGGAACTTATGGGCATGCCCTGATCATTGCTGGCCAAAAGGAAACTATGGGCGCAGCAATTCTTGCCGCCAAGGGATGTTTGTATGGTGGAGCAGGTTTAACAACGCTTTCCATTCCTGAAAGTGGTTTGACGGCGTTAAATACAACGCTTCCTGAAGTGATGTATCTCGACCGGAAAGAACTCACAAGTACAGCATCCGTATTGGATAAATTCAAAATCATCGCTATTGGGCCAGGTTTGGGCACAGATGCTGCCATTATTGAACTGTTGAAAAGTCTGTTGATGTTAAAACGTCCCCTGATCATTGATGCAGATGCGCTGCATCTTTTAGGAAATGACGAAAGCTTAATGAAGCAATTGACCGAAGGTTCTGTTTTAACCCCTCATATGAAGGAATTTGATCACCTTTTCGGTGCGCATGAATCCTGGTGGGCACGTTTAGAAACTGCAAGAGAAAAAGCTGTGGAATTAAAATGTGTGATCGTACTTAAAAATCAGTATACTTTTATAATTGATCAGCAGGGAAAAGTTAGGATTAATCCAACTGGTAATCCTGCAATGGGACAAGGGGGGATGGGAGACGTATTGACGGGCTTAATTGCCTCACTCGCTGCACAAGGTTATAAAGCTATTGAAGCAGCTTATGCGGCTTGTTTTATACATGGAACGTCTGGAGATCTACTTGCTGTGACCAGGGTTTCTGTCAAAGCATCAGCAGTTGCTGAACACCTTCCTGAAGTGGTAAAAGGATTAACTAGATAGAGACGCCGCCCATAGCAATCATCTTTTCCATAGTCGGGCTTGGACTGCCACCACGTTTTTCAAGCGTAACAGCAAAAGCCTGTGCATGGCCAACCTCTTTCATTGTCAGTAATAATTTCCCAGGTCCTGATTTGGCATCAAATACACCCAGATCTACTGGTTTACCATCTACCATAGCCCATAACTGATATTGGTGTGCAGCATCATTTTGAGGAAGAGCCATTTTAGTATTATCTACCATGACATGCTGTCCCTTTTTATGCCAGTAAACCATCATGTTCGCTTGCGGAGAGATTTTTGTTCCTGCAAGCTTTACCGATGTCCAGGCTGGGTCTGCAGAAATTGCTGCAATTTCCTGTAAATCTTTGTTTTCATCTTTCATGAAACTTACAGTGCTTGCAAACTTTTGTTTGTCAATATTCATCGCAATGATCTGCTGATTGGCAATAGTTAACTTATCGTGCGTCGCATAAAGTGCAGCCACACTCACAACTAATAGTCCAACACAGGCCACTAATGAATATCTTAATGTTCTGATGGTCGAAGCTGCATGATCTGCTACTAAAGGAATGATTTTAGCTTCGTGACTTGGTGCCGGAGTTTCCTTTGGAACAGGTACTTCATGAAAAGGCACCACATCATCAGGTATGCCTAATTTTTCGAATATTTGTTTATCCAGTCCTTTAGTCGGTTCAATAGCATGTTTAACCGCATATTGTTCCATAGCAATTTCAATAGCGGTAATCTCCTCTTTTATCGCAGGATACTTTGCCGCCATTTCCTCTGCTTCACGTTGTTCCTGAGCATTGAGATGCCCGAGAACGTAAAGTTCAAGTATGCCTGTTTCGATATATGCTTTTGCGTCTTCCACTTTAATTAAAATGCTTTCTTAATTCCATAATAGCCATCCTGATCCGGGTTTTAACCGTACCTAATGGTAAATTCAGTTCTTCTGCTGCCTCTACATGGGTATAACCTTTAAAATAAACCATGTCTAATACACTATTAAATTCTGGTTTAAGTGCAGTAACCATGTCTTTGATTCCCAATGTATCTGCGTTGAAAGTTACCTTTCTTTGCAGGTCAATGAAATCTACGTTATTTTCAAGGTCTTGGTTTTTACTGGCATTTTTAAAGTCCTTGGATCTTATTTTATCTATTGCCAGATTACGGGCAATATTAATCATCCAGGTAAATAAACGGCCTTTGCTACTGTCGTAACCTGCTGCCGAATGCCAGATCTTAATGAAAGTGTCTTGTAATAAATCTTCAGCTATTTCCGAATGTTGTACAATCCTGAAAATTACCCCCAGCAATGCTGCTGAATACATATCATATAAAGCCTGAATAGCGATTGTCTCCTGACCTTTCAGTGCACGCACCAGGTCTTCTTCTGTAAGGGATATTTTTTTATTCGGTGCCAATGTTTGCTAATATACAGAATGTTTAACAAGTTCAAAGGTCTTTTTGTTTGAACTTGTTTGCTACGGATTAAAAATCAAAAAGGTGTTTTTCTGCATGATAAGAAGAACGGACCAACGGACCACTTTCTACATACCTTAAACCTTTTTGCATTCCAATTTCCTTATATTTTGCAAATTGATCAGGATGGATCCAGTCTACAACCGGGTGATGGTTCCGTGTAGGTTGTAAGTACTGGCCTAAAGTCAGGATATGTACCCCATTTGCCACCAAATCATCCATTGCTTCCAATACATCATCCTCAGTTTCCCCTAAGCCAAGCATAATTCCCGTTTTAGTTCTCAAACCGAATTCTGAGATTCTTTTCAGGCACTCCAGACTTCTGTCATACTTTGCCTGAACACGTACTTGTTTCGTTAAACGGCGTACAGTTTCGATGTTATGAGACATCACTTCAGGACGTTCTTCCAATACACGGTAAAGGTTGTCCCAAATACCTCTGAAATCAGGAATAAGCGTTTCTAAAGTTGTCGAAGGGCTTTCTCTGCGGATAGCCTGTAAAGTTTCTGCCCAGATAATAGAGCCGCCATCTTTTAAATCATCGCGGTCTACCGAAGTAATTACGCAATGTTTAACCTGCATTAATTTCACTGAATTTGCAACCCGGTTAGGCTCATCTGTATCCACAGCTTTTGGTCTGCCTGTTGCCACTGCACAAAAAGAGCAGGAGCGGGTACAGATGTTACCAAGGATCATGAATGTTGCCGTGCCTGCACCCCAGCATTCGCCCATGTTCGGACAATTGCCACTTTCACAAATGGTATGTAATTTATGGGTATCTACAAGACTGCGCACCTGCGCATACTCTTTACCTACAGGAAGCTTAACTCTAAGCCAATCTGGTTTACGTTGTACTGGGTTTGCTGAAACAACCGGAAGTTCGATCATGCAGCAAAGTTAAGCAATAGGTTTGAATTGTTATAAACATGGAATGTATGTAAGGTGTAATGTTATGCTTAAAAACGATTAAATTATGACAAACTACGGCAAATACACGTGCTAAGCATATTGATTTCGTAAATAATTTATGTTAATCTTGTAAAGCAGGCTTAACCAGAATTTAAGCTGACCTAAAAAACAACCTGATATGGCAACTTCAAAAATAACTTATAACGGAGGATTGAGAACTACCTCTGTTCACTTACGTTCGGGCAATGAAATCATTACTGATGCACCTGTAGACAATAAAGGTAAAGGAGAGGCGTTTTCACCGACAGACCTGCTAGCTACCTCATTGGGAAACTGTATGATCACTATTGTTGGGATTGCAGCAGCAGAACATGGCTTTAATATTGACGGAGCTACCTGCGAAATCACGAAAATTATGGCAGAAGGCCCTAGAAGAGTAGCTGAAATTATAGCTGTCCTCCAGTTCCCTGCAAATAACTATTCTGATAAAGACAAAAAGATTATTGAAAGGTCTGCAAATACCTGTCCGGTATTTTACAGCCTTCACCCTGACTTAAAGAAAACTATTTCTTTTAATTATTAATCAGTTCGGCTACTTCATCGGCCGAGATATCACTATGAGAGGCATCCAGTACACAATCGCCATCCTTAATCAATAAGATCTGAGGAGACTCATGGTGAACTTGAAATGTTTCAGCTATCTGTGCAGAAATTGCACGATGGCTGATCAGGTCAAGAAAATATAGCTTTGTCCCTTCAGGGATAATGTCCCAGTCCAGTTCAAAACGTTTTTTTGCCATCATACTCACTGAACAACGGGTGCTGTGTTTAAAAATTAAACTATAGCCTTCCTGCGTTTTTATCCCACTGATCTGTTCTGGATCAGTTATGTTCTTCCACTCCATCTAATTTCTATTTTAATTTGTCCGGCTTACTTTCTCCGGTTGCCTTTTGGATACGAACTGTATGCCGGGCAGATACGGTTAGAGCAAGACTCTAAAACTGTTATTGCAAAGAATACTCCCAGTAACACTATTGCTAATTTCTTCATGAGCGTAGATTTTGATTATTCTTTCGCTAATCTACACTATTCCAGAAAAAAAAGCAATTCCTTATTATGCTGTATGCAAGAAATGAGCCATTTTTATTGCTGTGAAAGCAGCCTCATCACCTTTGTTACCGTGCTTGCCACCAGATCTGTCTAAAGCTTGTTGTAAATCATTGGTTGTCAATACACCAAAAATAACTGGTTTACTATATTTAATCCCTACCTGAGTGATCCCGTTACCTATCGCATCACAGATGAAATCAAAATGTCTGGTCTCTCCCTGTATTACACAGCCAAGGCAGATTACTGCATCAAGATCTGCATGTTTCTTCAACAGGATCTCTGCTGCGCCAGTCAATTCAAAACTTCCCGGAACAGCTAAAGAAATAATATTCTCTTCTTTAACGCCATGTTTTAAAAGTGTTTCTAAAGCACCTTTATACAAGCTGCCAGTTACTTCTGCATTCCATTCAGCAACTGCAATAGCGATTTTATAAGCTGCGCCATCAGGAACAGTAGTATGAGAAAAGTCAGATAGATTTTTTAATTGTGATGCCATGGTGCAAATGTAAGTATTAAAACAAAAAAAAGGCCCGCATAAAATGCAGGCCTTTGTCAAAAATTTTTAAATTTTATTTTCCTTGTGCAGCAGTAACACGCGCAATGTACTCATCAATCATGGTAGCTTCCTGACTTGCAGGGAACTCATTTTTGATTTTGTTGTAGGCGTCTTCTGCATTTTTATAGTCTTTTTGTGATTCGTAAACTAATCCTAGTTTTTTAAGGAACAATGGAGAAGTAAACTTGTTACTTGATTTGTCAGCTGCTTTCTTGTAATAAGTGATTGCCTGGCTGTAATCTTTCAGCTCACTGTAAGCATCACCTAACATTCCTAATGCCAGTGGATCCGCAACAGGACTTCCTGTTTCTGAATATTTGCCTAGAACTTCAGTTGCTTTTTTGTATTCCCCCTTACGTAAATAAATCCCACCAAGGTAAAGATTTGCTAAGTTCGCTGATTTAGTATTGTTATATTCTTCAGCGATTTTTTCAAATCCAGGATAACCTGCATCTCCGGTGATCGCTTTATTGGCCAGAGAATCTACCCCAACATATTGTTCTGCTTTGTACATTTTTGCAGAAGCCTCTTCAGCTCTGTCCTTTAAATATACATTCTGATACCAAAAGTATATGATCACTAATACGATTACCGCTGCGGCAATGAATAAAAGGCTTTTAGAGTTTTCCTCTAAGAATGAACCTTTTCTAACGTTATGATTTACTTCTTTTTCTGTTGTGGACATTTTATTTAAAAAAATTAAGGATTGCAAAAATACATTTTTCGGTTAAAGTATCAACCTCTTTTTCAGTATTTAAATAAAAATTTTCATCATAACTGTTTTTCGAACTTCCTGAATTAGATGTGAATAGGATAATGATGAAACAAATCTGTAGATCAGCTTCTTTTAACAAAGCTAAACGGTAACTTTGCAATCTCATACTATGTGGTTAAAAAACATTACTCTGCTCAACTTCAAGAATTATTCTGATGCTGATTTACGGTTTTCAAAAACGGTGAACGCATTTATTGGGAATAATGGTGCCGGGAAGACCAATTTACTCGATGCGATCCACTACCTGTGCCTTTGCAAGAGCTATTTCAATCCGATTGATAGTCAGCAGATCAAAACTGCAGAAGAACTTTTTATGATCCAGGGCGATTTCGACCGTCAGGAAAAAAACGAGAAGATCACCTGTGGTGTCAAGAAGAATCAGAAAAAGCAATTTAAGCGGAATAAAAAAGAATACGATAAACTGGCCAGTCATATCGGCCTGTTTCCATTGGTCATGATTTCGCCTTATGATGTCACGATCATTATGGATGGGAGCGAAGAGCGCCGTAAGTTTATGGACAATGTGATCTCTCAGACCGATTCACAATACCTGGACGAACTGATGTTATACAACAGGCATCTGCTTAACAGAAATGCTTTACTAAAGCAGATCGCTACTACACGCCGTTATGACCCAGCTTTGCTTGAAATCTTTAATGAACAGCTGATTGGTTGCGGAGAGAAGATTTTTGCGAAGCGCAAACAATTTATGGTAGATTATATAGAACTGTTTAATAAGTACTATCAATATCTGACAGAAGATGCAGAACAGGTTTGTTTAACTTATCAATCTCAGTTAAATGATACTCCATTTGAAACTTTACTGCTGCAAACTGTAGAAAAAGATAAAGTACTCGAAAGAACAACTACCGGAATCCATAAAGATGATCTGATTTTCACCATCCTTGATATGCCCTTAAAGAAATTTGGCTCACAAGGACAACAGAAATCTTTCCTGATCGCATTAAAACTCGCACAGTATGCTTATGTGGAAAAATATAAAGGCTTCAAACCTTTATTGTTATTAGATGATATTTTTGATAAGCTCGACGAACGCCGGATGCATAAACTGATGGAAATGGTTTCTCACCATGACTTCGGACAGATTTTTATTACCGATACGGGGAAAGAAAGAGTCCTGAATATTTTCGATAAGATCAAAGTTCCCGTAACTTTATTTGAAGTAATAAACGGAGGGATACAACATGCGTAAACCTAATGATATGACCTTGAAAGATGCCATTTCAAAAATGCTGTCTGTCTATAGGTTAAAGGGGAAGTTCGATGAAACAGGCGTAGTGGCCATGTGGCCCGAAATTATGGGAACTGCAATTGGGAACCGGACTACACAAATTTATATTGCGCATAAGAAGTTATTTGTCCGGATAGAATCTTCAGTTATTAAAAATGAGCTCTTAATGGTTAGAACCGGCATCATCCAGAAACTGAATGAACGTGCCGGTTCAGAGGTCATCAATGAAATTGTATTCTTATAGTGATTAGCCTTTACTTCCGCCACCAAATATTTTGCTGACTACCCATATAATAAGGGCAAGCACTACTACAACTACAATTATACCGGACCAGACTCCGGCCTTGAATATCCCCTCTATAAGTTGACAGCTACTTAAAGTTGTCATAACTAAAGCTACTAATGCGAGTGGTAAATATCTTTTAATTTCCATAGTGTGTTAATTTATTTAGTCACAACAAATCGGCTATGAAATGGTTTTTAAAAATATTATTTACCGTTTATTTTTAATAATTCAACTTCAAAAATCAGCATACTGTAGGCAGGAATGTCTTTTCCCATCGCACGTTCACCGTAAGCTAAGTTGTAAGGGATGAAGAATTTATACTTCGCACCCGGAGACATCAATTGTAAACCTTCTGTCCATCCTGGAATTACTCTGTTGACTGCAATCGAAAGCGGTTCTTTTCTATCATAAGAACTGTCAAATTGTTTACCGTCTAGTAAAGTACCTTTATAGTTGACCAGTACATTGTCTGTAGCGGTTGGTTTTGGCCCTTCTCCAGGTGTGATTACAATATATTGTAAGCCACTTGGCGTATTTCTAACATTGATTTGTTTCAGATTGCCTTCCAGAAAGCTTTTTTCTTTGGCTATCTGCGGTGCATATTTTTCCATAGTAATTATTTTAAAAAGGTCTCCAATTGCTTTTTGAGAAGCCTGCTCGTTTAATAAGGGTGTTTGTCCCTGAAAAGCAGCTTTCAAGCCTTTAATCAGTAAATCGTAGTTTAATGTTTTAAGACCATTCGTTTTTAAGCCGGAACCCATAGAAATACCGAAGGCATAACTTGCTGAATCTGCAAGGCTGATCATTTTTGCTGGAGCAACAGCTGATTTTACAGGTGCTTTTTTAGTTGCAGGTTTACGTTTAGTTTGTGCAGTTACCGCATAACCGCAAAAAGGAATCAAAAGGGTAATGATTAATTTCTTCATCTTTAGAATTGGTTCAATGTTGTCGTAACGAAAATAAGCACCCCATAAGAGTGCTTATTTTATAATTTTATTCAGGCAAAAACTAGAAACGTTCAGCAGCAGTGAAGAAGAAATCTCCTTCGATTGCAGCATTCTCATCCGAATCAGATCCGTGAACAGCATTCGCATCGATAGATTTAGCATATTTTTGACGGATAGTACCTTCTGCTGCATCAGCAGGGTTAGTAGCACCGATTAATTTTCTGAAATCTTCAATTGCGTTATCTTTTTCAAGAATAGCAGCTACGATAGGTCCTGAAGACATGAAGCTAACTAAATCACCATAAAATGGACGATCTTTGTGTACTTCATAGAATTTACCAGCAGTTTCAGCTGTTAATTGAGTGTATTTTAAAGCAATGATTTTGAAACCAGCAGCAGTAATGTCATTGATAATTGCTCCGATATGTCCATTTGCAACTGCATCTGGCTTAATCATTGTAAATGTTCTGTTTGTAGTCATCTTTGTATTATTTATTTTGCAAAATTACATTTTCTATAGTTAATATTAAAGCGCTAAATAAAAGAAGGCTTTAGAAAAATGTTCAGGTACATCTGATTAAAATTAAACAGCATCCTATTTATTAAATTATTAGATTTGCAGCGAAAACTATGCTATCCCTTTCCCAACTCAAAACATTGCTGGCAACGCCGCAGAAAATTGTAATTACTACACACCATAAACCTGATGGCGATGCTATGGGCTCTTCTTTGGGCTTATATGCATATTTGATCCAGAAAGGACATCATGTAACCGTAATTACCCCAACAGATTATCCGTATTTCTTACACTGGTTACCCAATAACTCTGATGTAATGATTTATACAGAAGCCAAAGAAGAAGCGGAGCAATTAGTTGCTGATGCTGCATTGGTCTTCTGTCTGGACTTCAATACCCTGAGCCGTATCAACGAGCTGGGAGAAGTAATCAGGAATTCATCTGCCTATAAAATCATGATTGATCATCACCTTGATCCCGAAGATTTTGACGATTACAGACACTGGAGTATCAATGCTTGTGCAGCGGCCCAATTGGTTTATGACTTTATTGTCAATGAACTGAACGATGGTGAAATGATGAACAAAGACATTGCTACCTGTTTATATACTGGTATTATGACCGATTCAGGCTCATTCCGTTTCCCTTCTGCAACTTCTACAGTTTACCGTATTGGTGCTGATCTGATTGATGCAGGTGCAGAGCACTGGCGTATCCATCAATTAGTGTATGACAATGCTACAGAAAACCGTTTGCGTTTTCTGGGGAACTGTCTGACCAATAAACTGGAAATCATCAGAGAATTTAATACTGCTATTATTTCAGTTACTGCCGAAGAACTTAAGCGTTTCAGCATCGTTACTGGTGATACAGAAGGTATTGTAAACTATGCACTATCTATCAATGGAATCAAATTAGCTGCCTTCATCATTGAAAGAACGGATAAAGTTAAATTATCTTTGCGCTCAACAGGTGATTTTCCTGCGAATGAGATTTGTAAGAAGTTTTTCAACGGTGGCGGGCATAGAAATGCAGCAGGCGGGTATTCTGATTTGAACCTGGAAGACACCATTGCACACTTTAAATCTATTTTACCAGAGTATAAAACACAATTATTGCAGTAATTAATTTAAAGTTTGCTTAAACTTGCTTTTTGTAAGCGTCTGTTTAAATTTAGACTCTAAAAGAAAAAACAAACAAATAAAATGGAACGTCAGGCGGAGATTGTATAAATTGCAGGATAGTTGAAACGTACCTCATGAAATTAAAATAAAACACAATAAATCTAAAATGAAAAAAACATTAGTAATTCTTTTTGCCGCTACACTTGGTTTAGCAGCTTGTAACAACTTCAAAAAAGGTCCGGGAGGCCTGATGTACACCATCCACAAGACCGAAGGAAAAGATAAAATCGTTGAAGGTGATATTATCAAAATCAATGCAATTCAGAAAACTGAGAAAGATTCAGTAACCAGCAGTACTTATGATATTCAGCAACCAGCTGTATTCCCTGTATCTAAAAAACAATGGGCAGGAGATATCTCTGACGCTTTAATGTTATTAGCAGAAGGCGATAGTGCTACTTTCAAAATTGACCTGGATTCAATGGCTAAATATTCAAACCAGCCAAAACCAGCCACTCAAAAAGATAAATACATGGTTTTCACTGTGAAGATCGAAAAAGTAATGCATAAAGCTAAAGGTGAAGCTGATTCAACTTTCCAGAAAAAAGCGACTGAGTTTTTCCAGAAAGATTTCCAGGCTACAGTTGCTAAACATAAAGCTGCTGAAGCAGGTAAAATCAAAAACTTTATCGAAGACAATAAATTAAAAGTACAAACTACTGCTTCTGGTTTACAATATGTAATTACAGCTCCTGGTGATGCACAAAGAGCTACACCTACAGATACTTTAATGGTAAATTACACTGGTAAATTACTGACTAAAAAATCTGATGGTAAAGAAAGCGTTTTTGATACAAGTGTCGAAAAAGTAGCTAAAGAATCAGGTAAATTCAATGCAATGGCACAATATGGCCCACGTCCATTTACTATCGGGAGAGCAATTCCAGGATTTGACGAAGGCTTGAAGTTAATTGGTAAAGGTGGAAAGATCACTTTGATCATTCCTTCAAAATTAGCTTACGGTGAAGGTGGAATGCCACAAGGCGGTATTACTCCATTCTCTCCATTGGCTTTTGATGTAGAAATTACTGATATCAAAAAACCTACAGGTGCGCCTGCAGCTGCAGCGCCGGTTATGGCTCCTGCTGCTAAAAAATAATTTTGATTTTAATCAAACGTATAAACCCTGTCCGGTAATCCGGACAGGGTTTTTTTATTAACTTTGTTTTATGTTTTTAACCGATACGCATACACATTTGTATTACGAAACGGAGGAAGAAAAACAGGCGCTGCTTTTTCAGCGCTGTTTCGAAAATAATATAGACCGTTTATTCCTTCCTAATGTTGATATCTCTTCCATCGCAAAGATCGATGACCTGGTGCGGAAGTATCCTGATAACTGTTTTGCAATGGCAGGGCTGCATCCTTGCGAAGTCAAAGAAGGATACAAGGAAGTATTGAAAGAAATTCATCAAAGTATAGCAGGCAGAAAGATTTACGCGATTGGCGAGATCGGTATTGACCTTTACTGGGATAAAACTACCTTAGGTATACAGCAAGATGCTTTCTATGAACAAATCAAATGGGCTAAGGCATTAAAGCTTCCGATTGTGATTCATTGCCGGGAAGCTTTCGATGAAGTCTTTGAAGTACTGGAAGCAGAAAAAGGAGAGGATCTGAGAGGGATTCTTCATTGTTTTACTGGTAACCTGGAACAAGCACAAAGAACAATTGAATTAGGTTTCTATTTAGGGATAGGTGGTGTGGTTACCTATAAAAAGGCTGGTCTGGACGAAGTGCTTTCGCATATTGACCTGGAACACCTGGTACTGGAAACCGATTCGCCATACCTTGCACCGGTACCTTACAGAGGCAAACCGAATGAAAGCAGTTACCTGGTGTACATTGCACAGAAAGTTGCTGACATTTATCATATCCCTGTGGAAAAAGTAGCAGAAGTAACTACAGCTAATTCTATCAAAATATTTAACGTCTAGCTTTACATGACAAAAATTCTCATTATCTATACAGGTGGAACTATCGGTATGGTCAACAACCCGCTGACGGGTTCATTAATTCCTTTTGACTTCGAACAAATCCAGCAGAATGTACCTGAACTGGCCCGTTTGAACTATCATTTGTCGGTACACTCTTTTGATCCCATTCTGGATTCTTCCAATATGGACCCTATTATCTGGGCGGAGCTGGCAAGGATTATTGAAGATACCTATGCGGATTATGATGGATTTGTTGTATTGCATGGCTCTGATACGATGGCTTACACGGCCTCTGCACTGAGCTTTATGCTGAAAAACCTGTCGAAACCAGTCGTGCTGACCGGTTCGCAGCTGCCTATTGGAGAAATCCGGACAGATGCCAAGGAAAACCTGATCACTGCTCTTGAAATTGTCGCCACTAAAAATAACGGGGTAGCAATGGTACCTGAAGTTTGTATTTATTTCGATTACCAATTGTTCCGCGGAAATCGTTCCATCAAATATAATTCAGAGAAATTCGAAGCTTTTCAGTCTCCAAACTATCACATTCTGGCAGAAGCAGGAGTGAGCCTTTCTTTTTATACGAATTATATTCATGATCTTCCACAAGAACCATTAGTGGTGCAGTCAAATTTCAATGCCAATATCGGGGTGCTGAAATTATATCCTGGCATTACCCCGCAAGCTGTTCAGGCGATTACGACATCTTCAGTAGATGCGATCGTGCTGGAAACCTTCGGATCTGGTAATACAACAACCGCACAATGGTTTATTGATAGTTTGCAAGCTGCCATAGACCAAGGTAAACTGATTGTTGATATCTCACAATGTCAGGGTGGGTCAGTGGAGCTTGGAAAGTATGAAACCAGTAAAAAACTACAGCAAATGGGTATTATCAGCGGTTTTGATATGACATTTGAGGCGACCGTAACCAAACTAATGTACTTGATGGGTCAAAATCTTACAAATACTGAAATTGCAAGCCTAATGGAGCAATCTTTGCGCGGTGAGTTAACAGCATAATATAAAAAACATATTCTGGATGAAAATAGAGCAAATTTATACAGGCTGTCTGGCCGAGGCAGCTTATTATATTGAGAGCAATGGTGAGGCGGCAATTATTGATCCTTTAAGGGAAGTTCAACCCTATCTTAAAAAAGCTAAGTTGGCCGGTGCGACCATCAAATATATATTTGAAACACATTTTCATGCTGATTTCGTTTCAGGGCACGTCGATCTTGCCCTGCATTCGGGTGCGAAAATTATTTACGGGCCTACTGCACAAACAACTTTTGACTCCCATATCGCTAAGGACGGGGAAACATTTAAAATCGGGGATTTAACGATCACGACTTTACACACACCAGGCCATACGCCTGAATCTACTACTTATTTGTTAAGTGATAAAGACGGCAAGCCTTACTGTATTTTTACAGGTGATACGCTGTTTATTGGTGATGTTGGCAGACCGGACCTGGTACAAAAAGGGGCACAGACAGCAGAGGAAATGGCTGGCATCTTATATGATTCCCTACAAGCGAAAATTCTTTCTTTACCGGATGACGTACTGGTTTATCCGGCTCATGGTGCCGGTTCTGCCTGTGGTAAACATATGAGTAAAGAAACGTTTGATACTTTAGGACATCAGAAAGAAGTTAATTATGCACTTAAAACTGCTGACCGCGATGATTTCATTCAACAAGTAACGGAAGGTACTTTACCTCCGCCACAATATTTTGCGAAGAACGCAGCTATCAATAAAAATGGTTACGAAAGTTTTGCTCAGGTTAAGGAAAAGGGATTGATCCCGATGGAGCCAGAAGAATTTGAAGCTACGGTAAATCATATGGGTGCATTAATCCTGGACACCAGAGATCCGCAGGATTTTGCCAGTGCTTTCATCCCATCTTCAATTAATATCGGGCTGAACGGGCAGTTTGCCCCCTGGGTAGGCGCATTGATTACTGATTTGAAGCAACCGCTATTACTCATCGTAGAAAAAGGAAAAGCGGAAGAGGCTATTACCCGTTTGGCAAGAGTGGGTTACGACCATACTATTGGTTTTCTCGAAGGCGGAATTGCTGCCTGGGTTGCTGCGGGTAAAGATGTAGAGACTATTGGCTCGGTATCTGTTGCTGAATTTGAAGAGATGATGCATACACATCCGGATTTAAAAGTACTCGATGTCCGTAAGCCCGGAGAATATGAAGCCGGACATTTGGAATGCACGCTGACCCGTCCTCTGGACTATATCAATGACTGGACAAATGAGATCAATCCTTCGGAAACTTATTATATCCACTGTGCAGGAGGTTACCGGTCAATGATCGCTGCTTCCATCCTTAAAGCAAGAGGTGTAGAGAACGTAGTAGATATCAAAGGCGGTTATGCTGCAATCCGTTCAACGGGGCTGAAACGCACAGATAATTCTGCGCCAGCTAAAGAACTTAAATCCTGATTTGTTGATGGAAGAATATGATGTGCTGATCATTGGTGCCGGCCCGATTGGGATGGCTTGTGGGATAGCAGCCCAAAAGGCGGGACTTAAATATATTATTGTAGAAAAGGGTGCACTGGTGAACAGCCTGTACAACTACCCTGTTTTTATGACCTTTTTCTCTACTTCTCAAAAGCTGGAGATTGGAGAAGTGCCATTTGTAAGCATCAACCCTAAGCCAAACCGGAACGAAGCGGTTGAATATTATCGCCGGGTGGCAGAGAAATTTGATTTGCAAATCAATCTTTTTGAAAAGGTAGAGGGAGTGCGTAAAATTGGAAATGGTGAATTTGAGGTTCAGACCTCTAAAAGAGCTTACCGGGCCAAAAATGTGATTATTTCGACAGGTTTTTATGATGTGCCTCTTTTGATGGATATTCCAGGTGAGAATCTGCCTAAGGTTGCACATTACTATAAAGATCCCCATTTATACGCTTTTCAGAATGTTGTAGTTATCGGTGCAAATAATTCTGGTATTGATGCCGCATTGGAAACTTACCGGAAAGGCGCAAAGGTTACTTTGGTTATCCGTGGTGCTGAAATCGGCTCTTATGTGAAATACTGGGTGCGCCCGGATATCGAAAACAGGATTAAAGAAGGAGAAATCAAAGCTTATTTCAATTCAGAAGTGCTTGCGATTACTGAAGATAGTGTGACTATTAAAACTCCTGAAGAAACGATTACGGTGGAGAATGATTGGGTGATTGCGATGACTGGTTACCAGCCTGATTTTGGAATGCTGAAAAAACTAGGTGTAAAGCTGGATGGTGAATACGGTACTGCTCCGGCTTATAATCCTGAAACGATGGAAACGAATTTGCCGGGTTTATACCTTGCAGGAGTAGTTTGCGGGGGTATGGATACGCATAAATGGTTTATTGAGAATTCCAGGGTTCATGCAGAACAGATCTTTCAGCACATTGCTTTAAGACATTAAACGTATTAATTCAATTTTAAAATTTCATTCAAGCAGAATTAACTGAATTTAGTTAAGTTTGCAAATATTTTCAAACCTGAATGCCGGGAATAAATCAGATTAAGAAACCCATAGCCGCAGATATAGCAGTCTTTGAAGAAAAATTCAAGGCCTCCATGCACAGTGATGCTCCATTATTAGATAGGATCACTCACTATATCGTCAAGAGAAAAGGTAAGCAGATCAGACCTATGTTTGTTTTCTTTGCCGCTAAACTTTGCGGAGGGATTATTGAGTCGACACATCGTGGTGCTGCCCTGGTTGAATTATTACACACTGCGACGCTTGTCCATGATGATGTAGTTGATAATGCTTACGAGCGCAGGGGCTTCTTTTCTATCAATGCTTTATGGAAAAATAAGATTGCTGTTTTGGTTGGTGATTATTTGCTGGCCAAAGGGCTTTTGCTTTCTGTGAATAACAATGAGTTCCGTCTTTTGCAAATCGTTTCTGAAGCGGTTAAGCAAATGAGTGAGGGTGAATTATTACAGATTGAGAAAGTGCGGAGAATGGACATCGGGGAAGAGCTTTATTTTGATGTGATCCGTCAGAAGACAGCTTCACTGATTGCATCTTGTTGTGCTTGTGGTGCTGCTTCGGCTGGTGCAGACGATGAGACGATCGAAAAAATGCGTTTATTCGGAGAGAAGGTCGGTATTGCTTTCCAGATCAAGGATGATACGTTTGACTTCGGAACGGACGATGTGGGTAAGCCTTTAGGGATAGATATTAAGGAAAAGAAAGTTACGCTCCCTTTAATTTATGCTTTAAACCGTGCGGATAAGACGGAGAAAAAGAAAATGATCAACCTGGTAAAAAATCACAATGATGAGCCTGCTAAAATACAGCAGATCATTGATTTTGTGAATGAGAAACAGGGGGTGCATTATGCCAATGAGAAAATGGCACAGTATCAGCAGGAAGCGTTTGATATCTTATATACTTTTGAAGAGAGTGAAGCCAGAACAGGCCTTGAACAATTGGTCCGTTATACTACGGAGCGTAAAAAGTAACAATTCCCATACAGTATCTTTTTGTCCTGATATATTTTAATTAAAAGCTTATTTTAATCGAAATATATTTCCATGAAGATACTTTTTTCTCTCTTTTTCGCCGGGCTTGCAGTTTCTGTACATGCTCAGGATAATTTCGGTAAAGCTTTTAGTCAGATTAATGCGGATGTACAGGAACATTCAAAGGCTTATGGCACTTTGAAATCTGCTACAGAAACAATTGGTCACCGTTTAACTGGTTCCGCAAATGGAGCCAAAGCAGAAGCATATGCTTTTAATTTATTTAAATCTTATGGATATGATGTGCGTTATCAGCCTTTCGAGGTAGAGAGCTGGAGCAGGATCAGCAATGAGACTAAAGTAGGGAATGGGGCTGGTTCTTTAAAAGTTGTTCCTTCTGTAGCGTTGGCACATTCTCCGGTTAAGTCTGCTGTTTCGGCAGGTTTAGTTGATTTGGGTAATGGTCTGGAGAGTGATTATGCGAAAGATGCAGGTTTAGTGAAGGGTAAGATTGCCTTGGTTTATCTGGGGGTATTACCGGGATCGCCAGCGGGAACTGCTTCTTTACACCGTTCTGAGAAGACGGCGCTTGCAATTAGCCACGGTGCTGTTGGAATTATTATTATCAACGGTGTTAAAGGTGGAGTGTTATTGACGGGAACAGCTTCGGTAACTGGCAAGTTGATTTCTATTCCTGCGGTTTGTATTGGTCTGGAGGATGGAATGCGTTTAAAGGAGGAGTTGAAGTCCAAACCTCAGTTTGCGAGTTTGACTATGACGAATTTCTCGGGCATGATCAAAGCGAGAAATGTAATTGCGACTTTAAAGGGTGATTCTTTACCAGATGAAAAGATTTTAGTTGGCGGGCACCTGGATAGCTGGGATCTTGCTACGGGTGCAATCGATAATGGAATTGGTTCTTTTGCAGTGATGGATATGGCAAGGTCTTTTAAGGCGCTGAAGTTGAAAACGAAAAGAACTGTAGAGTTTATTTTGTTTATGGGCGAAGAGCAGGGGTTGTTAGGTTCTAAGGCTTATATCGCACAGGCAGAGAAGAAGGGGGATTTAGGAAAGGTGAAGTTTATGCTGAATTATGATATGACAAACGATCCTAAGGGTTTTGCAACGAGCAGGGCAGAGATGAAGGGATTGTTTACAAGCTGGGGTGAAGAGATTGTAAAGATTGATACAGGATTCAAGAATGTTTTTGTTTTTGGGGCGTGGTTGCATAGTGATCATCAGCCGTTTATGTTAGAAGGGATTCCTACGGGTGGTGGTGCTGGTGGGGAACTGCCTAATCATTCCGGACAGTTTTATCATTCTGATGGGGATAGTTTCAAGTTAGTGGACGAGCAGGGTTTAAAGAATACGGTAAGGTTTAGTGCAATGTTAACTTATGGGCTGGCTAATACAGGGGTCCTTCCGGTTGGAAAGCAGTCTGATGAGGATTTGAAGGGGTTTTTGAGAGCGAATAAGTTGGAGGAGCCGCTGAGGATTGCAGGGGAGTGGAAGTGGGATAAATAAGTCGTTCCTCCGAAAAAAAACAACATACCAATGTTTGGCCGACATTGCCGTCGCCCGAAGAGGGCTCGGAACGAATGTCCTCACATTGGTATATTGTTTTTTTTCTGGTATCTCCATATTTGGGGTGGGGTTAGGTAGGGGTAATTATTGCAGGATGGTTAGGTAGGGGTAATTATTGCAGGATGGTTAGGTAGGGATAGTTATTGCTGGATTGCGGGGTAAAAAAATAGATTTGGTAATGTCCGGAAATAGATGGAAATTAATGGAAAGTTGTTTATAAGGAGTTTAATAGACAGTTTTTTGATTTTTATATCATTTCTTTAAGCGTAAACATTCTTAGCTATGAAAAAAGTAACGGGCTTTGGTGGGGTATTTTTTAAATGTGATGATCCGAAAGGGATGAATGAATGGTACGCCAAAAATCTGGGATTGGCTACGGGTGAATACGGAACAACGTTTGAGTGGCGGGATGCTGATGATCCGTCAAAAAAGGGTTCGACTACCTGGAGTACGTTTCCGCAGGATACGAAATATTTCAATCCGTCAACCAAGCCCTTTATGATTAATTATAGGGTGGAAAATCTCGTTGAGCTGGTAGCTGAACTGAAAAAAGAGAACGTCACGATTGTTGATGAAATCGCGGAGTATGATTATGGCAAATTTGTCCATGTAATCGATCCTGAAGGGAACGTGATTGAGCTTTGGGAACCGATAGATGACGCTAAATAGGCTATTTTTTAATTCGTAAATCTCCCACAATACACACTTTTGGAAACTTCATCGCTCATTATGTCTTTAAAGGCGATGAATACTTCATAAGTGTTATTCTTAATGTAACCGGGTTTCATAGGAAAAGTGTGTTTGAGTTCCTCTCTTTGTGCACCGCTGTAATTGGCATGTACACGCCCGAAATTTTTGTTATACAATAAAATAATAGCTCTGTCGTTTGGATTGCCTGTGGCTGTAATATCCTCGTCCCAAGTGAAATTAAAGGCATTTTCGGTTAGAACAACCTTTACATTTTCGGGCTTAAGGAGCCCTCCGTCTGCCACTAACACAGTATCCCAGTTCATTTCCTGATTAGGGAATTCCCCCTTAACCGCATGCAACAGATTAACAGATTTGGCGGCATTGTTTGCAGTAATGTTCCGTTCTTGTGCTATATGTTTAAATCCTGTTCTCAGGAATGGCTTTACATTTTTTAAAAAAGGAGTCAATACCTTCATTTTACCATTTTGTGCCTGCTGAGGAATCGTTCTGACCTTCTTTTTATGGGGCTTTGCAGGTAATGTGCGGGCACATACCTTATTCTTCCATTGATAGATCACAATGTTTCCTATTCTTCCTCTGATACCTGCTAATAAAGATCCTTCCTGTAAAATTACCATAATCTTGTCTGGTTAGTTTCAACAATATACGTAAATATTAAGTAATAGTATAGTAATTATTTTTTATTTAAAAAAATAATTCACCTTAAGTTTGGTTGTTGTTCGATAGCGATTGGGTATGAAGTTTAGGGCCTGTGAAAGCTCTCCGAATGACGTCTGAACAAGGTAGGCCTAGTGCATTGATCGTCAATGGGTTACAGTGGGAGTTTCTGTGCTCTTTTTCGGCTTATTTTCGGTTGATTTGTGGCTGCTATATCGTTAGCTAATGGACTGGGGCTCTGTCTTCTAAAAAAGAAAGGGCTCAGGAAGGGGAACTCTATTTAAATTAGGAGAGGTTAACGATTTTCGGTTATATTTACCTTGTAAAAAATAATTGCAGAGGCGTAGATGCGTAATATCAATATAAAAGAACTGGCGAAAGCGCTTAATTTATCGACTTCAACTGTATCCAGGGCCTTTCGGGATAATAGTGATATTAGCAAGGAAACTAAGGATAAGATTCTGGCTGCGGCCAAAGCGCTGAATTATCAGCCGAATCATTATGCGAGTAATTTAAGGGAGCAGCGCAGTAAAACTATTGCAGTTATTGTACCCGAGCTGGCCAATCATTTCTTTTCACAAGTAATTCATGGGATTGAAGGGGTAGCCAGAGCCAGGGGATACCATATCCTCATTTATGCAACGGATGATGATTATGAGAAAGAAGTTTCTTTTATCAGGCATTTACACAATGGACGTGCGGATGGGATTATTATGTCGGTATCGGGAGAGGCGAATGATCATAATTACCTGAATGAGCTGAATCAGCAGAGGTTACCGCTGGTTTTCTTTGATAGGGTTTATGAGGATATTATTACGCCAAGAGTGATTACCAATGATTATGATAGTAGCTTTTCTGCCGTTCAGCATTTGATTAAGCAGGGATGTAAACGTATTGCATGTCTGGTTATCAATAAGAATTTGTCCATTGGTAAAACCAGGATGCAGGGTTATCTGGATGCACTGGAAAAATATAACATCCCTTTTGATGACCGGCTCATTGTGGATTGTACAAATAGTTATAAACGGAATAATGTAATTCTGAAAGATATGTTCAAAAAGCTAAAGCCCGATGGGGTCTTTACTTCGGTTGAACGTTTGGCATTTGCCACCTATTATGCTTGTCATGATCTGGAAATTACTATACCCGATCAGGTGAAGGTTGTAGGCTTTTCAAGCCTGGAAATTGCACCGCTTTTAAACCCGTCCCTAACGACGGTAACTCAGCCAGCGACAGCGATTGGGATGGAGGCAGCTTCGCTTTTATTCAAGATGCTGGAACATCCGGAGTCGGTAAATGTCAATGAAAAAATTGTACTTGACTCTAAGTTAATGAAGCGGAATTCTACCGCTGTGATGACGTTAAAAAAACGTTAAATTCCAGTTACTAAATCGAGGCTTTTTAAGCATAAATTTTCCGGGTTCTCCTGAAATACGCAGAATTTAAGTTTTTTTTCCTGTCGCTATTGTTAATAAGCTTCTCTTTCTTCGGGAACGTTCCCGGTATCGTTCCCGGAAATCTGTCTGAAAAAGACTTAGTGTAAAAAAAACACTTTTATTGGGTGTAAATTTGATCTAAATTATTGATTTACAGTTTTTTGAACAGTCATATAGCAGTGTGGCATTGAAAAAACACGTAGAATTTATTAAGGCGTTTTTGCCTTTTTGTGATATTAAATATTGTGTTAAAAAATTATTTGATATTAAATTTTGAAATATGATCCTCAAATGTAAATTTACGATGTGTGTGATACACAGTCTATATTATCCAAATATATAACCTAAATAAGTTATTAAATATGAAAGTATTTTACGTGATGAGGTACTGTCTGCTATTGGTTTTAACCATCTCAGCATTGGCAGTACAAGCACAGACCGGTGCAATAACTGGTAAAATTATTGATGAAACCGGTCTTGGACTTCCGGGAGCTTCGGTACTGGTGAAAGGCCAGGGCAGAAGCGCTAGTACGGATGCAGCCGGGAACTTCAAAATCGTTGGTGTACCTAATGGTCCGGTTACCTTAACAGCAAGCTATATTGGTTACAGCTCCCTTGATCTTGACGTTACGGTAAAGGGAAATACAGTCGCAAACTTCTCTCTTAAGCCAGATGCACAGAACTTAAATGAAGTAGTCGTGATCGGGTATGGTACTACACAGAAAAAAGATCTGACAGGATCAATTACTACCGTAAGCTCCAAAGACTTCCAGGCAGGAAATATTACTTCTCCTGAGCAGTTGATTGCAGGTAAAGTTGCTGGTGTGTCTATCGTTTCCAATGGAGGGCAGCCAGGATCAGGAAGTGTGATCCGTATTCGTGGTGGCGCGTCTCTGACTGCAAGTAATGATCCTTTGATCGTTATTGACGGTGTTCCTTTTGGTAACAATATGACCGTAGGTGCGTTAAGTGGTAATGTAATAGCTGGTGTAAGTAATCCTTTAAGCTTAATTAATCCGAATGATATTGAAACTTTTACCGTATTGAAGGATGCAAATGCAACTGCGATATATGGATCAAGGGCTTCTAACGGGGTTATTCTGATCACTACTAAAAAAGGTAAATCAGGAGAACTTTCAATTGATTTCAGTACCGTGAATTCTTATGCGACTGTAGCTAAGAAGGTCAGCGTATTAAGTGCAGATCAGATTCGTGATTATGTAAATACAAATGGTACTGCTGCTCAGAAAGCCTTGTTGGGAACAGCCAATACAGACTGGCAGAATGTAATTTATAACAATGCATTTACTACAGATAATAATTTAAGTATTTCCGGAAGCTTTAAAAAAGTCCCTTACAGGATATCTGGTGGTTACCTTGATCAGAAGGGTTTATTGCGTACCGATCGTATGACAAGAGCTACTGCGGGAATTACGTTGAATCCTACTTTCTTTGACAACCATCTGAAAGTTGATTTAAATTTAAAAGGATCATTAAGCGAAACACGTTTTGCAAATACAGATGCTGTATCTAATGCAATTTCGTTTGATCCTACACAACCAGTGTATGTAAACAATGCCTATGGTGGATATTATGAATGGATAGGCTCTACAGGGCAATTGAATCCTAATGCACCTAAGAATCCGCTGGGATTAATTGAAGAAAAAGAGAATAATGGTAAAGCAGACAGAAGTTTCGGTAATTTAAGACTAGACTACTCTTTCCATTTCTTACCTGAATTGCATTTCAATGTAAATGGTGGGTACGATGTTTCTAAAGGATACGGAACGGTAAGAGTTCCTGCCTATGCTGCACAAAGTAATGCAACTTTAGGAACGGCGACACAATATGAGGCAGTTCAGCATAACAAAGTGGCTGAAGCTTTCTTTAGCTACGTTAAAGATTTGAAAGACATCAGAAGTAATATTAATGCAACTGCTGGGTATGGCTTCTATGAGAACTCAACTACGACTTATAATTTTACTGACTATAATGCAGTTGGCAATGTACAAAAAGTACCAGTGTTTCCTTTTGATAGACAGCAAAATCGATTGTTATCCTATTATGGACGTTTAGTATACACTTTTGCTGATAAGTATATCTTATCAGGAACCATGCGTGCTGATGGGTCTTCGAAATTTAGTGAAGCTGGAAGATGGGGCTATTTTCCATCAGCAGGATTTACCTGGAGAGCAATCGATGAATCATTCCTGAAAGACAGTAAAGTCTTTTCTGATTTGAAAGTGCGTTTAAGTTACGGTGTTACGGGGCAGCAGGATGGTTTTGGTAATTATACTTATCTGCCTAATTATTACACAAGTGTGAATGAAGCACAGTACCAGATCGGAAATCAGTTTTACCATATGTTTACCCCAATACAGTATGATAAAGACCTGAAATGGGAAACGTCTACAACTTATAACGCAGGGATTGATTATGGATTATTTGGTGGAAGGGTTTATGGTAGTGTAGATGTATACTACAAAAAAACTAAAGATTTATTAAGTCTTGTACCTATTGCAGTTGGAACGAACTTTAGCAATCAATTGTTAACCAATGTAGGTAACATGGAAAATAAAGGTATTGAAGCCAGTGTAAACGTCGGTATCATTAAAACGGATGATGTGAAGTGGGATATGGGCTTTAACTTTACTTACAATAAGAATAAAGTAACCAACCTGAGCCTGAACCCGGACCCTAACTTTAAAGTTGGTGCCGGAGATATTACCGGTGCAACTGGTACTACGCTGAAATGGAATGCTGCGAATTACAACCCTGGTTCTTTCTTTGTTTACAAGCAGGTTTATAATACACAGGGAAAACCTGTTGAAGGTGTATATGCTGATTTGAATAACGACGGCATAGTGAATGATCAGGACAGATATTTTTACAAATCTCCTGCACCTAAATTTATTTTAGGCTTCACGACTTCATTCAGTTATAAAAAATTAACATTGAGTACGGTGTTACGTGGTAATATCGGTAATTATATCTACGATAATGTTTCTTCTAATCTTGGTGTGAATAGAAATGTATTGAGCCCTAGCGGATTAATTAATAATGCAAGCAGCACATTTTTCGATACGAATTTTTCAAATAACCAATACCTGAGTGATTATTATATCCACAATGCTTCTTTCCTGAAAATGGATAATGCTGGTCTTGCTTATAATTTTGGCCGCTTGTCACCAAATTCAAAAGCAAATCTGCGTATTACAGCAAATGTTCAGAATGTATTTATAATCTCTAAGTATAAAGGGATTGATCCGGAGAGCACTACTGGTATAGATTATAATTTATATCCAAGACCAAGAACTTATAGTTTAGGTCTGAACGTAGGGTTTTAATAGTTCATCACCGATAAAATAAAATTTCATACGCATGAAAAATCTATTCAAAATATTTGCGGCAACTGCCGTATTACTGGCCACCTTCTCGTCTTGTAAAAAAGACCTGAACTTAAAGCCAACTAATGACATCATTTCGGATGTAGCTTATTCTACTCCGGATGGTTACAAACAGGTTCTGGCCAAGATCTACGGTAGTTTTGCGACCACAGGAGGCGGTGGTTCAGGAAGCAGCGATCTTGGTGGTATCGATGCCGGGGCTTCAGATTTTATTCGTTTATACTGGAATGCCCAGGAGCTGACTTCTGATGAGGGTATCTGTGTTTGGAACGATCCTGGAGTTTATGACTTAAATTTCCAGACTTATACTTCAGATAACGTAATCCTGCGTGGTTTATATACAAGAAGTTTATACCAGATCACTGTGATCAATGAATTTTTACGGGAAAGTACGCCTGATAAATTGGCTTCCCGCAATATCACAGGAACAGCTGCTACAAATATTACAGCTTACAGAGCAGAGGCCAGATTTTTACGGGCTTACCAATACTGGGTACTGATGGATTTATATGGTAATCCTCCATTTATTACAGAAGCAAATGAGATTGGTAAAGTAGCCCCTCAGCAAATCAAACGTGCTGACTTATTTAAATATGTGGAAAGTGAGTTGTTAGCGATAGAATCAGAATTACCAGGTACGAATGATTATGGAAGAGTAACCAAAGGAGCAGACCAGATGTTACTGTCCCGCGTATATCTGAATGCTTCGGTTTATACAGGTACAGCTAAAAATACTGAGGCAGCTGCTTATGCGAGTAAAGTAATCGGAGCTGGTTATTCATTAAACCCTGTTTACAAAAATCTTTTTCTTGCTGATAATAACCTGAATAATCCTGAAGTGATCCTGTCTATCAACTATGATGGTTTGCTGACTCAGAATTTTGGAGGGACAACTTTCCTGACTAATGCTTCTATCAACGGTGATATGAACCCTGCTCTTTTTGGTGTTCCCAGCGGTGGCTGGGGTGGTATTCGTACGCGCTCAACGCTGCCTGCTATTTTCGGTATTAATGGTGCTTTCACCTCTAATCCGGATTCCAGAGCAATGTTCTTTGGAGATAAAGCTACAAATGATGACGTAGGTGTGTTTACAGACGGTTTACGTGCGGTGAAATTCAGAAATGTAACCAGGGCAAATGTTACTGCACCTTCAAACAATGGTACCTTCTGTTCTGTAGATTTCCCTTTATTCCGTTTACCTGAAGCTTATTTGAATTACGCTGAAGCTGTTTTGCGTGGTGGTAGTGGTTCATTGAGTCAGGCTGTTACTTATGTTAATCTGCTGCGTCAACGTGCTTATGGCAATGATTCAGGAAATGTAACTTCCTTGACTTTAGATGGTGTTTTAGCTGAAAGAGCTAAAGAATTCTTCTGGGAAGGTTACAGACGTACAGATCTGGTACGTTTTGGCAAATTTACTGATGCTTCTTATCTATGGCCGTATAAAGGTGGTGTTAAAGCTGGACGTGGTACAGAAGCTACACGGAGTATTTTCCCATTGCCATCGGCAGATTTAATCTCCAATCCTAATCTGACTCAAAATCCTGGTTATTAATTTAAAATCTATTATAGAGATGAGATCATTATTCATAAAAAGCATGGCCTATAGTTTGTTTCTGCTATTGTTTGTGTCATGTAAAAAGGATGAAACTAAAACTGTTGCCAGTACCGGTACTATACCAGTTTTAACGTCTTCACAAAATAACCTGGTTTTAGCTGTGGCTAATTCTGCACAACCAGCAACAGTATTGAACTGGACCGCCTCTTCATTTGGTTACAGTGCAGGCGTATCTTATGCGGTACAGCTGGATAGTGCAGGGAAAAAATTCGCGAAACCTGTAGAGGTTGCTTTGGCGCAAGGTTTGACCAAAACATTTACAGTTTTAGAATTGAATAATATATTAGTTCAATTAGGCTTCAAGCCTGATGTTGCTGGTCAACTTGAAATCAGGGTTAAAGCAAGTATCGGTGATGCTTATGCGCCTGCTTATTCTAATGTCACTCCGATTGTAGTTACGCCATACCAGGTTATCAAACTGACCCCGGTATTGTATGTGATTGGTGCCTATTCCAACTGGTCAGGTGCAACTGCAGTAACAATTGCTTCGGTTAAAGAAGATCAGCAATATGAAGGTTATATCAATTTGCCGGATGCCAGTAATGAGTTTAAATTTACTTCTGCTCCTGATTTCAACCATATCAATTATGGTACGCTAAGTCCTGGTACGTTTATCGCCGGGTCGGGTGATAACCTTAAAGTTCCAGGTGCTGGTTATTATTTGCTAAAAGCGGATACAAAAGAATTAACCTGGACAGCTACTAAAACGGTCTGGGCAGTTATTGGTGATGCAACCGGATCATGGGACAATGAAACCCCGATGACTTACGATGCCGCCAACAAGGTCTGGACAGTGACTAAAGTATTATCAGCTGGTGAGCTTAAGTTCAGAGCGAATGGTAGCTACACGATTAATTTCGGCGATAATAAACCTGCCGATGGCCATTTAGAATATGGAGGTGATAACATTCCTGTAGCTCTTGCGGGCAATTACAAGATCACTTTGAACCTGAGTGTGCCGGGTAGCTATACTTATACGATTACTAAACAATAAAAAACGAAATGCCCTGATGATAATTCCGGGCATTTCGTCCGTTAATCCCAATTTTTTCCTTCGTTAATTCCAATTTGCAAATTCGATCCTCAACTCCTTAAAAATGAAGAAACTATTAATTGTACTATTTGTTCTGTTTACTGCAAATGCATGGGCACAGGTAAAACTGGATCATGTAGAACCCATGTTCTGGTGGGCAGGAATGAAAAACCCAAAGCTTCAGCTATTGGTTCATGGAAAAAATATAACTGACTATAGTGTACAGTTGGATTATCCAGGGGTAAAATTAATAGAAGTTCATCAAGTGGAGAATCCAAATTATCTGTTCGTTGATCTGGAAATTACTGCAGCAGCTAAGGCAGGTAAATTCCCCATCTCTTTTATGGATAAAGGAAAGAAAATATCGGAGTATAGTTATGAGCTGAAAAATAGGGATCAGTCTGCTTCAAGGATTCAGGGCGTAACGAATAAAGACTTTATTTATTTGCTGATGCCTGACCGTTTTTCGAATGGAGATCCATCAAATGACGTAGTTAAAGGACTGGCAGAAACTAAAATGAACCGTGATTCTATGTATTACCGTCACGGTGGAGATATTCAGGGCGTAATCAATCACCTGGATTATTTAAAAGCAACAGGAGTAACCACCATCTGGATGACACCAGAGATAGAAAATGATATGGCTTCAGCGTCTTATCATGGTTATGCTGTAACTGATCATTACAAAATTGATCCACGTTATGGAACAAACGCTTTATATAAAACTTATGTAGAAAAGGTGCATGCAAAAGGCATGAAAATTATTAAAGATATCGTGCACAATCATATAGGTACAGGACACTGGATCTTTAAAGATATGCCAATGAAAGACTGGGTGAACCAGTGGCCGGTTTATACACAAACAAGCTACCGCGATGAGCCTGTAATGGATCCGCATTCCTCAGCTTTGGATAAGAAAAGACAATTGGATGGCTGGTTTGTACCTTCTATGCCCGATTTGAATGAAAGGAATCCTTATGTGCAAAATTACCTGACTCAAAACCATATCTGGTGGATCGAGTATGCCGGGATTGATGGATTAAGGTTAGACACTTATGCTTATAATGATCCGGAATATATGGCCGACTGGGCTTTAAAATTGAAAGCTGAGTTTCCTTCTTTATCTATTTTCGGAGAGACTTTAGTAAATTCGGTGGCCTCACAAGCTTATTTCACACAAGGAAATACAGTAAACAGAGGATTTGATACGAATTTACCGGGGGTGACTGATAATATGATGAAAAGTGCTGTTTATGAAGCATTGAATGGAAAAACTGGCTGGACAGATGGTATCTTCAGGCTGTATAATGTGGTTTCGCAAGATTTCCTATATCAGGATCCAACCCGCAACGTTATTTATTGGGATAATCATGATATGAGCCGTTTTTATTCGGTTATCAAAGAAGATATAGACAAGTATAAATCTGGTATGGCGATTTTACTGACTATGCGCGGGATTCCCCAGTTATATTATGGAACAGAGATCCTGATGAAGAATTTTTCTGATCCGGATGGTTTAGTCCGTTCTGATTTTCCTGGTGGTTGGAAAGGTGATAAAGAAGATAAATTTACGGCTGCGGGCCGTACAGCTAAGGAAAATGAAGCTTGGGATTATGTAAGTAAACTGGCTGTTTACCGCGGCAAAAGTGAAGCGCTGCAAACTGGAAAAATGATGCAATTTGTTCCGGAAGATGGTCTGTATGTTTATTTCAGGTATATTACTGAAGGAAAGCAAGGTAAAGACGTGATGGTAATCTTAAATAGCGAGGATAAAGCTAAAAAGCTTGAGGTTTCAAGGTTTGCAGAAAGAATGAAAAATACAAGCTCGGCGGTCAACGTGATCAGCGGAGAAAAAGTAAATACAGCGAAGACGATCAGTGTCCCTGCTAAAACAACACTGGTACTAGAATTGAATTAATATGAAAGATACAACTATAGCGTGCATTTTTGATTTGGATGGCGTATTGGTAGATACGGCTGTTTACCATTATCAGGCATGGAAAAAACTGGCTAACTCATTGGGTTTTGATTTTACGGAGGCGCAGAATGAACAGCTGAAAGGTGTGAATAGAATGCGTTCTCTGGATATGATCTTAAACTGGGGAGGAGTAACCAAAACTACAGCAGAAAAAGAAGAACTGGCGACTTTGAAAAATAGCTGGTATGTAGCGATGATTAACAAGATGTCAGTTTCGGAGGTCTTGCCTGGATCTTTGGATTTATTAAAAGCACTGAAAGCTCAGGGTATTAAAATAGCATTGGGTTCGGCAAGTAAGAACTCAGGCTTAATCCTGGAAAGAACGGAGCTGGGACATTTCTTTGATGCCATTGTGGATGGAAATGCGGTAACAACTTCTAAACCTGATCCTGAAGTTTTCATTAAAGGAGCGGAGTTATTAAATGCAGCAGCGGCTGATTGTATCGTTTTTGAAGATGCAGCAGCAGGGGTGCAGGCAGCAATTGCAGCAAAAATGACTGTAATAGGTATTGGAACGGAAGAGAATTTACCGGGAGCGGATGAGTTCCATAAAGACCTTTCAACGGTTACCGTCCAAGAATTGATTAATCTGGTTAAAGAAAAGCATAGCGTAAAAGGGTAAACATGAAGAATTACATACAAGCAGAAGAGTGGAATATCATAGAGAGTGGTTTTGATCCTCATTTGAATAAGATATCGGAAAGTATATTTAGCCTTGGTAATGGCCGGATGGGTCAGCGTGCAAATTTTGAAGAAACTTACAGTGGCGAATCTTTACAGGGAAATTATGTTGCAGGCGTTTATTATCCGGATAAAACCCGCGTTGGCTGGTGGAAAAACGGATATCCTGAATATTTTGCCAAAGTATTGAATGCGGCAGATTGGATGGGGCTGGAACTGAAGCTGGATGGAGAATTGCTGGATTTAAGTTTATGTAAGGTAACGGCATTTCAAAGAGTGCTCCATATGAAGGAAGGCTATCTGGAACGCACATTCACTGCAGAACTAGCTTCAGGTAAACAAGTACAGGTAAAGGCCAGGCGGTTCTTTAGCATCGCCAATGATGAAATTGCAGCTCTGCACTATCAATTGATACCACTTAACTTTTCGGGGAAACTGGATTTGACAGCTTTCATTAATGGAGATGTGAAAAATCAGGATTCCAATTATGAAGAGAAGTTTTGGGATGAAGTAAGCAGAACGCAGGATGAAAGTGGTTCTTACTTAACATTACGGACTAAAAAAACAGCCTTTGATGTAATTACAGGTGTTAAAACGGTAGTGCTACAAAATAGTAAAACGGTTCAGCTTACCTTGGATAAACTACCTCGTGAAAAATTTCTTTCAGAGAGCGGATCAGTAGAACTGACACGAAATGAAGGGATTGATATTTATAAAATAGCAACGAACCTATCTTCACAAAATTATGCGACTGCTGATTTATTAGCACAAGCCAAAAAGACAGTTCAGGCTGCTATGGCGAAAGGCTTTGACGAATTGTTAAAGGAACAAGCTGCGGCATGGGCAAACAAATGGCAGGAAGGTGATATTATTATCGAGGGAGATGTGGCTGCACAGCAAGCAATCCGTTTCAACATCTTCCAGTTAAACCAGACCTACACTGGTAAAGATGCACGCTTAAATATTGGCCCGAAAGGCTTTACTGGTGAAAAATACGGAGGCTCTACGTATTGGGATACGGAAGCTTATTGTATTCCCTTCTACTTGTCGACTGCGCCACAGGAAGTTTCTAAAAACTTGTTAGTTTACCGATACAAGCATTTGGGAAAAGCAATTGAAAATGCAGAGAAGTTAGGCTTTACTAAAGGAGCTGCTTTGTATCCTATGGTGACTATGAATGGAGAAGAGTGCCACAATGAGTGGGAAATTACCTTTGAAGAGATTCATAGAAATGGAGCAATCGCTTTTGCAATTTTTAACTATATCAGGTATACGGGCGATGCTTCTTATTTAAAAGAATATGGCTTGGAAGTACTGATCGGTATTGCACGTTTCTGGAAACAAAGGGTAAACTGGAGTGCGGATAAAAAGCAATATGTGATGTTAGGGGTAACCGGGCCTAACGAGTACGAAAATAATATCAATAACAACTGGTATACAAATACATTGGCTGGCTGGTGTTTGAAATATGCAATGGAAGCTGCTGAAATCGTGAAGGAAGAAGATCCGGAGCAATATCAGCAGATTGTAGCTAAAACATCTTTAGCAGAAGAAAAAGAATTTGCAGACTGGAAGGAAATTTCAGCAAACATTTATCTTCCTTATGATGAAGAACAGGGTGTATTCCTTCAACAGGATGGATACCTGGACAAAGAGCAGATTCTGGTGAAAGATCTTCCGGCATCAGAACGTCCGTTAAATCAGAAATGGAGCTGGGACAGAATTCTACGTTCTTGTTATATCAAACAAGCAGATGTTTTACAGGGGATGTATTTCTTTGAAGATGATTATGACCTGGAATCGTTAAGAAGGAATTTTGATTTTTATGAGTCACGTACGGTTCATGAAAGTTCTTTGTCGCCTTGTGTACATAGTATATTAGCTGCGAAACTGAATGATGGCGACCGGGCATACGAGTTTTACCTGCGTACTGCGCGTTTAGACCTGGATGATTATAACAATGATACAGAAGATGGCCTGCATATTACTTCTATGGCAGGTACCTGGATGAGTATTGTGGAAGGTTTCGGCGGAATGCGCGTAAAAAATGATACGCTGTGTTTCAATCCATTTCTTCCTGAACAATGGACATCATTCGCGTTTACAATTGGTTTCCGCGGAAATCAGTTCACAATAAAAGTGACGAAGGACGAGATCATGATCAATACAACCACCAAAGAGTTGCTGCACATCAATATATTTAATAAGTTACAGCCTGTGCAGGCAGGTGAAACTGTAATTAATTACAGAGGACTATTGGTATGAAAAACCATTACCGGACTTTAACTGTATTTGTTTTACTGTTTTCAGGATTTATAAATAGAAGTATGGCGCAACAGCAGGAAAAAATAATGATCTATCAGCTTTTGCCAAGGTTATTTGGCAATAAGCAACAAAGCAACATTCCTTATGGAACTATTGCACAAAATGGCAGTGGTAAATTTAATGACATCACTGACCAGGCATTGGATGGAATTAAAGAACTCGGGACTACTTATGTTTGGTATACCGGTGTAATTTCACATGCTACATTAACAGATTACAGTCAGGCTGGATTACCGGCTAACAATGCACAGGTAGTGAAAGGCAGGGCTGGTTCCCCTTATGCAGTCAGGGATTATTATGATGTAGATCCTGATTTATCGGTGGATGTTGACCACCGGATGGCAGAGTTTGAAGCATTGATAAAAAGGACACATGAGAAAGGGCTTAAAGTGATTATTGACTTTGTGCCTAACCACGTTGCCCGTCAGTATCAGTCCAGGATGAAGCCTTCGGGTATTAAAGATTTTGGAGAGGGTGATGATGTAAAGGTGGCTTTTAGCCCGGCTAATGATTACTATTATGTGCCGGGACAGGATTTTGTTGTGCCGGCTCCGAAGTCCGGTCAGCATACCCCACTTTCTGTTTTACAGCAGGTACATTATGCAGAGTCACCTGCAAAAGCTACAGGGAACAATGTTTTTTCAGCAAGCCCTTCGGTAGATGATTGGTATGAAACTGTCAAATTGAACTATGGGGTAGATGAGCAGAACGGAGCGAAGCAGTATTTTACACCGACTCCTGTGGTCTGGATTAAAATGAGAGATATCCTGGTTTTCTGGACTTCTAAAGGAGTAGATGGTTTTCGCTGTGATATGGCAGAGATGGTTCCGCTTGCATTTTGGAACTGGGTAATCCCGGAAGTGAAAAAAGTAAAGCCCGGGCTTATTTTTATTGGAGAGGCTTATGATCCCGCTACTTATAAATCATTCCTGACTACCGGCAAATTTGATTATTTATATGATAAGGTTGGTTTGTATGATGGATTGAAAAAACTGATCAGAAGTGAAGAACAGGCAGATGTGAATGATATCAGAAAGGTATGGCAACAGGAAAGTGCTGGCTTTGGAGATCAGATGCTGCGTTTCCTGGAAAACCATGATGAGGAGCGGATTGCTTCTGCGGGTTTTGCCGGGCAGGCAGAATTGGCGCTTCCTGCAATGGTCGTTTCGGCAACATTATCTGGTGGGCCTGTGATGACATACTTTGGTCAGGAAGTAGGTGAGCCAGGAAGAGGTGCTGAAGGCTTTGGCGGAGAAGACAACCGGACTACTATTTTTGATTACTGGGGAATTCCGGAACATCAGAAATGGATGAATAATGGTGCTTTTGATGGCGGACAATTGGGTGCTCAGCAAAAGGAACTTCGCAATTATTATAAAAGACTGTTGCAGTTTGCTGGCGGAGCTGAAGCTGTAGCCAGTGGACAGTTGTGGGAAATCCCGGCTGGTGGTAATATGAATAAAAGGATGTATGGTTATGTTCGTTATACGGCCAATCAGCGTTTGTTGATCCTGGTGAATTTTGACCGTCATTACAGGATGGAAAGCCAGGTACAGATTCCGGCGGAGATTTTACAAAACCGTCCTTTAACGACTGCTGCGGATCAACTATCAGATTTGAAATTAACTGAGCTTAAAGATAACACCATACCAATCTGGGTATTGCCAATGCAGGCGCAGATTATAGCCTTCTAATTATTGAAATTTTAAACAATTCCTGAACCTCCAAACCAAATAGATCCTTATGGAACAAAATAGAGCCGCTGCCTCCAAACCAAGATTATCCAATGCACAGATATTTAATATGAGTGTTGGGTTTTTCGGGATACAGTTTGGTTTCGCCCTGCAAAATGGAAATGCTTCCAGAATCCTGCAAACTTTTGGTGCAGATGTGGAACATCTTTCACTTTTCTGGCTGGCAGCACCTTTAACCGGAATGATTGTACAGCCAATTATCGGCTATTACAGTGATAAGACCTGGAATCGTTTTGGCAGAAGAAGACCTTATTTCCTGATCGGGGCTATTTTAACGGCTATCGCATTGATACTGATGCCTAATTCGGGGGCGATGGCTAGTTTTCTGCCACCTATTATCATCGGGGCAGGAATGCTGATGATTATGGATGCTTCTATTAATGTGGCAATGGAGCCCTTCAGAGCATTGGTTGCTGATAAATTACCGGAAAGCCAGAGGAGTTTTGGATTCTCTATGCAAACCTTTTTAATAGGGGCAGGTGCGATTTCTGGTTCATGGTTGCCGTATATCTTTTCCGAATATCTGGGGGCATCGAAGGTTGCGGCTGCGGGGCAGATCCCTCACAATGTGATTTACTCTTTTTATGCAGGTGCAGCAATTTTAATACTGACCATTCTATGGACCGTATTAACTACCAAAGAATATCCACCAGAAGAAATGGCTTTATACCATACTGGGGAGCCGGAAGTTGAAGAGCAAAAAGGGTTATTATCTATTTTGACGGATTTCTCTAATATGCCGTTAACGATGAAACAATTGGGATTGGTTCAGTTTTTCTCGTGGTTTGCTTTATTCTCCATGTGGGTGTTTACGACACCGGCAATTGCACAGCATATTTATAAAGTGCTGCCAGGAGATACGTCTTCTGTTAAATTCGCGGATGCGGGCAATTGGGTTGGTATTCTTTTTGGCGTTTACAATGGGGTTTCGGCTATTTATGCATTGATATTACCCGCTATTGCCAAGGCAACAAGCCGTAAAATGGCACATGCTTTTTCTCTGCTTGCAGGAGGCGCGGGGCTGATTTCTATTTATTTTATCACGAATCCGGATCACCTGATCTATGCGATGATTGGTGTCGGTCTGGCCTGGGGAAGTATTCTTTCTATGCCTTATGCGATTTTGTCGAGTGCAATCCCAGCACGCAAAATGGGAGTTTACATGGGGATCTTTAACTTCTTTATCACGATGCCGCAAATTGTAAATGGTATTTTCGGCGGACTGATTGTGAAGCGGTTTTACAATGGTGAAGCGATTTATGCCATTGTAATTGCAGGCATATTTATGATTTTGGGTGCGATCTCAGTATTGTATATCCGCGGAAGTAAAGAAAAATAATAATGGCAGCTAAAAGGTTGAAATCCGAAAGGGTAATGAGCTGAAATCCGAAGCGTAACATTTTTAAGTTATTACCGATTATACTAATCTTATTTTGATATTTAAGGGACCTAAACCATCTCTTTAAAATGAAACTCTTTTATACGTTATTCCTGGCTGGATGGTGTGTTTGTCAAACGGCAAACGCACAAAAAATGCAGCCTGCCAAAGCAATTTCCGATACTAAAAAAAGCGATACCTCAGTAAATACTGAAGTCAATTCACGAAAGATCGTCACTGAAAGTACGGTTGTTACCCAACATCAGGTGAACATTAAAGGTCAGCGCATCCCTTATAAAGCAGTGACTGGTACGCTACCGGTCTGGGATGAAACTGGCAAAGCTATCGCGGGTTTGTTTTATACTTATTATGAAAGATCTGATGTTAAAGACCGAAGCAACAGACCGCTGGTTATCTCCTTTAATGGTGGTCCGGGTTCTGCATCAGTGTGGATGCATATTGCTTATACAGGTCCAGTATTGCTGAATATTGATGATGAAGGTTACCCAGTTCAACCTTACGGCTACAAGGAGAATAAATCTTCTATTCTTGATGTTGCCGACATCGTTTACATCGATCCGGTGAATACGGGATATTCCAGAGCAATCAATAAAGATATACCAGGCAGCAAATTCTTTGGGGTCAATGCAGATATTAAATACCTCGCCGAATGGATCAATACTTTTGTAACCCGGAATAACCGCTGGGGTTCTCCTAAGTTCCTGATTGGAGAGAGTTATGGTACCACCCGGGTTTCGGGGCTGGCACTGGAGCTTCAAAATTCACAATGGATGTACCTGAATGGAGTCGTACTGGTTTCTCCAACTACTTTAGGGATAGAAAGAGGTGAGGCTTTATCGGCTGCTTTACGTTTACCCTATTTCGCCGCTACAGCCTGGTATCACAAAGCCTTAAAATCAGACTTACAAGGAAAGACTTTAAGTACTTTGTTACCTGAAGTGGAGCAGTTTACAATGAACGAACTCATTCCGGCCCTGGCAAAAGGAAGCCAGCTTGGAGACGAACAAAAAAAGGTAATCGCTGCAAAGATGGCCGCATTTTCAGGTTTGAGTGAAAAAATAATTCTGCAGCACAACCTGGATGTTCCTGCCGATTATTTTTGGAAAGAATTACTCCGTGATCAGGGTTTTACGATTGGCCGTCTGGATTCCAGATACCGTGGGATAGATAAGCAGGATGCAGGTGAAGGTCCTGATTATAATGCGGAGCTGAGTTCCTGGTTACATTCTTTTACGCCTGCCATCAATATGTATATCCGCAATGAACTCAACTATAAAACTGATTTAAAGTATAATATGTTCGGCTCGGTTTATCCCTGGGACAATACCGGAAACCGTACTGCTGAGAATTTACGGGATGCCATGGCGCAGAATCCTTCGCTTCACTTAATGGTACAGTCCGGTTATTTTGATGGGGCATGTGATTATTTTAATGCAAAATATAATCTTTGGCAAATGGATCCGGGAGGTAAATTAAAAGACAGAATGAGCTGGAAAGGTTATGAAAGTGGCCATATGATGTATTTAAGAAGTGCTGATCTGGAGAAGGGAAATCAGGATTTGAGAGATTTTATCAGTAAGTCTTTACCTAAAGCCGGAGTAGCTTCAAAGTTTTAGTCTTTTATAAGCGCCTGTTTAGAATTTAGATGATAAAATTGTTTGTGCTTCTTTTTAGCGTTAAACAATTTTATCATCTAAATTTAAACAGACTCAAAATAAAATACCTATTTTTACCGCCCACTTATGGAACAGATAAAAACGTCATTTGATTTTGAAAAACCTATTGCTGAACTGATGCAGCAAATTGAAAAGGTTAAACAGGTTGCTGATAAAACAAAAGTAGATATGTCTGCTACACTGATTGAGCTTGAAGATAAGCTGTCTAAAACGCAGAATGCACTTTATGCAAGCCTAACAGGCTGGCAGGAAGTACAGTTATCACGTCATCCGGAAAGACCGCAAACACTGGACTATATTGGAATGATCTGTGATGATTTTATCGAATTGCACGGTGACCGTACAGTAAAAGATGATAAAGCGATTATTGGTGGTTTTGCTACTATCGGCGGTGAAACTGTTATGGTAATCGGTCATCAGAAAGGTAAAAATACTAAGGAACGTCAGTACCGCAATTTCGGGATGGCAAATCCGGAAGGATACCGCAAGGCTTTAAGGTTAATGCGTCTTGCAGAGAAATTCAATAAACCAGTTATCTCTTTCATTGATACGATGGGTGCTTACCCGGGTATTGAGGCTGAAGAGCGTGGACAGGGAGAGGCTATTGCCAGAAACCTGATGGAAATGTCTGTATTGAAAGTGCCTATCATTTGTTTGATTATTGGTGAAGGTGCATCAGGTGGTGCATTAGGCATCGGTATCGGTGATAAAGTATACATGCTGGAGCATACATGGTATTCGGTAATTTCTCCGGAATCGTGTTCTTCAATTTTATGGCGCAGCTGGGATTTCAAAGAGAAAGCAGCAGAATGCCTGAAATTGACTTCAAAAGATATGTTAAAGAATAAACTGATCGACGGTGTAATTAAAGAACCGCTGGGAGGTGCACATCAGAACCCTGCAGAAATGGGCGAAACGTTAAAAACGCAGATCCTGAAAGATATCAAAGCATTAGGAAAAGAGAAAACTGAAAAGATGATCGCTAACAGAATTGATAAGTTCTGTGCAATGGGGGTAGTCGTAGAATAAATTCATTCCTCCTGTTATAGAGCAAAAGGCTCAGCTACATGAAATAAAGGAGCTGAGCCTTTTATATTAAAGCCTTTCTATTTCTTCAATTGAAAGTGCAGTAAACCCGGCAATTTTAACGGGATCAAAATTTTCTTCTTTCATTTTTCTTGCAATGGCCAGTGCAGTTTCATGTTTTCCTCGCTCCATTCCCCGCTCTACCCCTTGTTCTATCCCTTCTTCCTTTCCCTTTTCTATTCCTTCTCTCATTCCTCTCCGTTCGGCAGATTTAAGCCGGCTGTAATCATCTTCTTCCCGCTGTAAAATCGAGTCGTATACAAATTGTTGTTCTGGTGATAATTTCTTCATTTCGGCGATATTAAATATTTTTTCAAAAACGCGTTTATCCAGATATTTAGGAATCTGATCCAGGCTGTGCATGTGTTTAAGGAGGTAAACCCATTTGTCAAGTTCATTTTCCAGTTCATCTTCTTTCTTCCCAAATTTAGGCAGTTCCAAAAATTTAAATCCCAGTCCATTGTGGAATATTTCACCTGTACCGGTATTGACCAGGGAAATGCTTTGTAAATAATGGTCACTCAGGCAATTTTTCATGTTGAAATCCAGGATCGCAATCAGGAAAACCTCTTTCATCTTAACTTCCCAGTGCCGGTTACTCTTTAACTTTTGCTGATGGATCAGCCTGCTGAGGTAAAAAATGCAGCGGTCCTCGAAATTATCATGATCTGCCCGCTGCATTTCTACAATGAACTGTTCTCCGTTGTCCCCCGTACACAGCAAATCGAAACTGACTTTTTTATGTTCCCTGTCATCCCCGGCAAGTTCAGTTGGGTTGTAGACAAGATCGGTAATGCGTTTTTCTCCCTCAAACAGTGCGTTTAGAAAAGCAATCATGATCTCTTTGTTCGGTTCACCTCCAAAAAGATGTTTGAATCCAAAATCTGATAATGGATCAATGTATTTATTTGTACTAGCTGACATAATTCTTTATGATTTAGGTCAAACTACTCCCGTTTTATATTTAAAAGGTAATAAATATCTCTATTGTGAATAAATAGTTTAATTAGGAATTATTCGTTACAAAAAAAGGGTCATACCCTAATTAATGATACAACCCTTTACAATAAGCTTTTGCTATTATTCTTCTGGAGCCTGTGGTGCAGGTGCCTGTTGCTCTTCCTGAGCTTGCTGAGCAAAGTAAACTGAGAATCTTGATTCAAGACCCTGGAACTGCTGCGCAAGTTTCTGAGAAAGCTTCATTTGCTTTTTCTCTGCTGTGGTTTTAACCATCTGATTCAGGAACTGAAGACCTAACTGAACATTCTGTCCGCCAACGAATCTGTTTTTGCTTTTGGATACATCTGCCAGATAAGTCAGTTCTTTCTGGATATAATCAGCAGATTTTTCAATCAGCATATTTGCCTTGTTCGTATCTCCTAAAGTATATAGGTTTTCTGCAAGGAAATAAACACCCATCATAGAGCGCATACCATAGAAACGCTCTGGCATTACCTCAAAATAACGGGCAACCACTTTTTTGGCATCAGCAATTTTTCCTTCTTTAATCAATCCGGATATTGTGGTATTAAACACATTGTTAAAGATGGAGATATCATCCGATGATTGCGGATCAAGGTAACTCGCGTTTTTAACATTACCCCATTTGAATTTGGTATACATATTATGGTAAAGGATATCAGTATTCACTAAATCTCCTCTGCTTGATGCTGAATCCGTTTTAAGTGGTAATAAGCGCATCGCCAGACCTTCAGTATATAAATAGTTGTCTAAACCATTAAACTGGTCTGAAGGAACTGTACTTGCAAAATAGATAGGTCTTTTCCAGTTGTTATGAACCAGGATGTCCAGCATAGCCAGTGTACCTTTGGTTACATAACTCTTATTGAATTTCCATTCCATTACAGGAGTGATTTTTGAAGCATCTGCTGCTTTAACTGTTCCTGTTTTAATTACATCTTCAGGATTAATCGTCAGCTTGAAGTTTTTAGTAGGAATGAAATTCTCTTTAGTTCCATTTTGCAATGGGATTTTATCATCATCATCGTCAGATAACAAGACATCAAGAATGTTTTTCAATTCTACTGAACCTGCAAGTTTATAATCCTGGTAGTACATCACATCTCTGACCCCTTGTACATATTGAGAAGGTTTCATGCTGATTGGAAGTGGCGCAGATTCATTTTGCTTGCGCTTCATTCCGTCAATGTACCAGTCTGTATCAAATAGACTCAGGTTGACCAGTCTTACATCCGGTCTTACATTTTCAACCTCCTGGATATACCAAAGCGGGTAAGTATCATTATCACCATAAGTAAACAAGATCGCATTTGGCGCACATGATTCCAGATAATCGACTGCAATATCGTGCGCAACCATCTTCTCTGAACGGTTGTGTGCTTTCCATCCCTGTGCACCCATAATTACCGGGCCTGCAAATAAAGAAATCGTTGTTGCTGCGATAGCACCATTTTTCGGTGTAATTTTACTAAATACCCATTCCCTTAAGGCGAGTACCCCAAAACCGATCCAGATGGCAAAGGCATAGAAAGATCCTGCATACGCATAATCACGTTCCCTTGGCTCTAATGGTTTCTGGTTCAGATATAATACAATGGCAAGACCTGTAAAGAAAAATAACAAACCTACAATACCAGCATCTTTTTCATTGCGTTTGAAGTGCCATACTGCACCTAATAATCCTAAGATCAATGGAAGGAAGAAAAAGCGGGTATAAGCACTGCTTTCTACAATAGAAGGAGGCAGGTTACTCTGATCGCCCAGCATCATTGCATCAATAGGTTTAATACCACTTAAAAACTGGCCCTGGTAAATACCAGCACCCTGATCGTCGTTCTGACGGCCAACAAAGTTCCACATGAAATAACGCATGTACATGTTGCCGATCTGGTATTTAAACAAGTACGAAACGTTGTCGAAAATACCAGCGAAGTGTGAATCATCAAAGCCCATTAAGCTTTTGTATTCCTGTACGTGTCTTGGATCATCACTGTACATCCTTGGGAAAGGAGTTGTTCTGTCATACTCATAGTCAGTTTTTTTACCGGCAACTTCGTATTTGGTATCTCCTTTTCTGTAAATGTTTTTACCTTCTTTTAAACTAACTTTTTCAGAGTTATAGTTAGGGCCAAATAATAATGGCCGGTCTCCATATTGCTCTCTGTTTAAATAACTTAAAAATGAGAAGGCATTGTCAGGGTTACTATTGTTCAGGTTAGGGCTGGCTTTAGCTCTGATAATGATCATTGCAAAAGAACAGTAACCGAAAATAATCAGTACTGTGGAAAGTAAAGCCAGGTTTAAAAACTTGTTGCGGTGTTTAATGGAATACATAATTCCCCAGGTCAGCGCGCCGATTAAAATGGCAGCGAAAAAGACCACACCTGTTCCAAATCCCATTCCTAAGGTGTTGACGAAGAATAAATCGAAGTAAGCACCGAAAGAAACCACATACTGAATAATACCATATTGAACAAAGGCCAGGATCAGCACCCCTACGATAAAGGTTTTAATAATACCGAAGTTTGTTGGTTTTGGTGTTTTCTTGAAGTAATATACAAAAGCTATCGCCGGGATAGTTAATAAGTTCAATAAGTGAATACCAATGGATAAGCCCATGATATAAGCAATAAATAATAACCATCTGTCTGCACGTGGCTCATCAGCATGTGCTTCCCATTTCAGGATACCCCAGAATACGATTGCTGTAAACAGAGAAGAAAGCGCATATACTTCTGATTCTACTGCAGAGAACCAGAAACTGTCTGAGAAGGTATAGGCCATTGCACCTACAACCCCAGCACCCATTACAGTGATCAGGTTTCCGATAGTCAGGTCTGCTTCAGTTTTAATGACCATCTTTTTAGCCAGAGCAGTAATTGTCCAGAATAAAAACAGGATCGTAGCCGCACTTGCAAGGGCAGAACCCACATTCATGAAATAAGCTATTTTATGAATATCGCCAAATGCAAAGATCGAGAAGAAGCGTTGAATCATTAAGAACAAAGGCGCACCTGGTTGGTGAACAACCTGCATTTTAAGTGCAGAAGCTATAAACTCCCCACAGTCCCAGAAACTTACAGAAGGTTCTAAGGTGAGTATATAGGTGAGGGCCGCCAGGATAAAGCACATCCATCCTGTAAGGTTATTAATTTTAGTATAATTCATTTCTTTCTTAAATATAAAATGTGGCTTTTAAAAATGCAGCCGAAAATAATCAAATAGATTGATAATAGTACATATATACAACTACATTAACAAATTTTAATGTGTTAAGGGTGTTTAAAGGCTGTTTTTAAAAATATTTTATTTTTTCTTGCGGAAGATTTGCATTTATCAAAAAGCTGCGTATATTTGCATTCCCAAACGAAACAACTCATGGTTGTTTCTACGGAAGATTGCCCGATAGTATAAAGGTAGTACAACGGTTTTTGGTACCGTTTGTCTAGGTTCGAATCCTGGTCGGGCAACTAAACAATATATCGGATTGTGAGTCATCACAATCCGATTTTTTCGTAACCCAGCATTGATACCCGTCTAATCATGCCCTTGCAATTTAATCCAGTTAAACTTTTTGCCGGAACCGGTACAAAAGCATTAGCACACAAAATTGCCGAAAGTTACGGCAAACCACTCGGTAATGTAACCTTAAGCAGGTTTAGCGATGGTGAGTTTCAGCCTTCTTATGATGAAACAGTAAGAGGATGCGATGTTTTCCTTATCCAGTCTACCTACCAGCCTTCTGATAATTTAATGGAACTTTTGTTGATGATTGATGCCGCAAAGAGAGCTTCTGCGCATTATATCACTGCTGTTGTTCCTTATTATGGTTTGGCCAGACAAGATAGAAAAGATAAGCCAAGAGTTGCTATAGGCGCAAAATTAGTAGCTAATCTGTTGAAATCTGCTGGTATCCACCGTATTATGACGATGGACTTGCACGCAGCTCAGATACAAGGTTTCTTCGATATTCCTGTAGATCACCTGGATGGATCAGTAATTTTCGTTCCTTATATCAAAAGTTTAGGGCTGGAAAATCTGACTATTGCTTCTCCGGATATGGGAGGGTCATACAGAGCACGTACTTTTGCAAAGTTTTTTAATGCAGAGGTTGTAATTTGTGATAAACGCCGTAAACGTGCCAACGAGATTGAATCGATGTCAATCATTGGAGATGTAACGGGAATGGATATTGTTTTGATTGACGATATTTGCGATACTGCAGGAACATTGGCTAAAGCTGCGGCTTTAATCATGGAGAAAGGTGCGAAAAGTGTAAGAGCGGTTTGTACACACCCTGTATTATCTGGTAAAGCCTATGAAACTGTGGAGAATTCTATGCTTACCGAATTGATTGTAACGGATACTATCCCTTTAAAACAGGAAAGTCCAAAAATCAGAGTACTGAGCACAGCAAGTTTATTTGCGAAGGCAATTGCCAATGTAAATGAGCATGGATCAATCAGTGACCTGTTTAGAGTTTAATTATTAGAAACAAATAAAATAAATATAAGATGAAAATAATCGCAATTAGCGGTTCTCCAAGAGAGAACGTAGGGAAACGCGATGCTAAAGAGCTTCGCTATGAAGGTAAAGTTCCTGCAGTATTGTATGGTGGTAAAGAACAAGCACATTTTGCTGTAGTCATTACAGAATTAAAAGATGCTATTTACACTCCTGAAGCAAACTTTTTAGAAATTGATATCAATGGTACAAAAACCAAAGCAATCATAAAAGAATTACAATTTCACCCATTAACAGACGTATTATTACACGTAGATTTTCTTCAGTTATTTGATGACAAAGAAATCGTTATGGAAATTCCTGTAAGATTAGAAGGAACTTCTCCAGGTGTTAAAATGGGTGGTAAATTAGTTCAGAAATTACGTAAACTTCGTGTTAAATCTTTCCCGAAAGATATGCCACAGGTTGTTGACGTTAGCATTGCTAAACTAGAAGTAGGTAATTTATTCCGTGTACGTGACCTTGCAAAAGCAGCATACACAATTACTAACACTCCAGAAGATACAATCGTTTCTGTTGGTATGTCAAGAGCTCTTAAACAAGCTGAACAACAAGCAGGTAAAAAATAAGCTGATATAGCTTTACAGAAAGCAGTACTGAATTTTCAGTACTGCTTTTTTTGTACCTTAATTTCCTGCCAATAGCAAGTTTCTGACTATCTGCGTTTACGTTTCATAGAAACTGTTATCTTTGCGGCAAAGAAAATTGATACATGAAATATTTGATAGTTGGTCTGGGAAATATAGGATCAGAGTACATGGGTACCAGGCATAATATAGGATTTGAAATTGCAGATGAACTGGTTAAACAGCTTGGAGGTTCTTTTTCCAATATAAGATTAGCCTATTATTCTGAAGTATCCTGGAAAGGCAGAAAGCTTCATGTCATCAAACCGACTACTTATATGAATTTGAGTGGGAGGGCAGTGAATTACTGGATGCAGGAATTAAATATCCCATTGGAGAATGTATTGGTTATTGTAGATGATATTGCACTTCCGCTGGGGAAACTAAGACTTAAATTGAAAGGAAGCAGCGCCGGGCATAACGGGCTTAAAAGTATAGAAGCCAGTTGCGGGAGCCAGGATTATCCAAGATTACGTTTTGGGGTAAGTGATCACTTTGCCAAGGGCAGACAAGCGGATTATGTACTGGACGGATTTGATAAAGATGAATTGCCTGAATTGCCTGCACTGATTGAAAAAAGTGTAGCACTGATCCAGAGTTTCGTAACTGTCGGACCAGCGCATACCATGACTGCTTTTAATAAATAACAGGATATATTTATCTGCCTTAAAGCATTAAGGCTTGCTTATTAATAAACTGCGTTATTTTTTCATGTAATAAGCGGAGTTCAAATGGTTTGCTTAATACATCATTTGCACCCGCATCAATAGCTGCTTTTTTATCATTTTCCATCACAGCTGCTGAGAAAGTGATGATAGGAATATCTTTTTTACCCGGTATATGATCAGTTCTGATCAATCTTGTAGCCTCCAGCCCGTTCATTACCGGCATAAAGGTATCCATCAGGATCAGATCATAATTGTTATCTCTGAGCTTATCCAGTGCTTCCTGTCCGTTATCGGCGAAATCGGCAATTACCTCCCAATCTTTCATAATCTTAACGATCAGGAATTTATTGATAGGATTATCTTCCGCAACCAGGATCCTTACATTAGTAAAAGGTAATAATTTATCGAGGTGTTTCTCTTTTGTCTCAGGAAGATCTTGTAAAACTTCGTACCAGTTGACGAAACAGAAAGTACTGCCTTGTCCTTCACAACTGTCAACTGTCAATACACCACCTTTCAGACGGGCCAGATTTTTAACAATAGAAAGGCCCAGGCCTGTACCCCCAAAGTTCATCGTAGTACTCTCATCCGCCTGTTCAAAGGTTTCAAAAATCTTCTCAATCTTATCGGTAGGGATACCGATGCCCGTATCGGTAATGGAAAATCTGATTTGCAAGTTATTTCCCTTGCGGTCCATTATCTCTACTTTCAGCGTTACACTGCCTTTATTGGTGAATTTGATCGCATTGCCAATCAGGTTCATCAGAATCTGATTCAGCCTTAAGGAGTCAGCAGATACATTTTTAGGCAGGTCCGGATCGAAAGATGTAATTAACTCTAAATCTTTTTCTTTTGCCCTTATACTTAACAGATTGATTACCGCGTGACAAACTTCCTCCAGGTCGGTTGCAGTCCGGTTAATTTTGAACATACCCGCATCAATCTTCGATAAATCCAAAATATCATTAATGACGCCCAACAAGGAGTTGGATGAGATTTGCAGCAGAGAAATCATCTCGTTCTGCTCAGCAGTAAGCGTTGTTTTCTCCAGTAAATTGGCCAGGCCAATAATACCATTGATCGGCGTGCGGATTTCATGGCTCATGTTGGCCAGAAAGTTCTCTTTTATTTTCTTTCCCTGTTCAGCGAGTTCTTTCGCTTTAATCAGTTCTTTTTGGTAAGCTTCGAGTTCTTTGTTCTTTTTAACAATATCCCTTTGTGTTCTTACAAATTGTAAAAAAGAATCTACTTTCGCAGAAGTCACATAAGGGTTCAAAGGCTTGTACAGGTAATCAACTGCTCCCGTGTTCAAACCTTTTACTGCATATTTGGCATCTGTTGAAATAGCAGTTACAAAGATGACAAGGATATCTTTTGTCCTGGGATTGCTTTTTAGTATTTCTACCAGTTCAAAACCATCCATCTCCGGCATCTGAACATCCACTAATGCAATGGCAATGTCCATCTCCCAGGCTAATCTTAATGCTTCATTAGGCAGTGTGGTAGAAATCAGATTTACATCGTCTCTTTCCAGCAAAGCTTCCAATGCAATTATGTTTTCGGGTCTGTCGTCAACAATAAGAATATTAATCTTTTCCATAATTTTAAGGGGAATCTTCTTTGAAAAGATTATGCTATTTTTTGGTAAATATTATTTTTTTTATCCACGATCTTAAAGCGCCCGATTTCTGAACTTCTCAGCGTCTCTTTGGAGCCTAAACAAAGAAAGCCAAAGTTAGCTAAACTATTGTAAAAAAGGTCAATCACCTTTTTTTGAAGGGCCGTATTGAAGTAAATCAGCACATTGCGGCACGAAATCAATTGAAACTCATTAAAGACTCCGTCAGAAGCGAGATTGTGTGCTGAGAATAACATATTCTTTTTTAAAGAGTGATTAATTGATGCAGCTCCATAACGTGCCGTATAATAGTCTGAAAGGGTATGTAAAGCACCCGTTTTTTGATAGTTTTCTGAATAATGTTTCATCTTCTGCAAATCGTATATCCCATTTTTGGCAAACTCTAAAACATCAGCATTGATATCAGTTCCATAAAAAAAACTCCGTTCATAGAGATGCTGTTCAGCAAACAGAATCGCAAACGAATAAAGTTCCTCTCCGGTTGAACAACCTGCATTCCATACTTTTATCCTCTGATAAGATCTTAAATAGGGAATAACATGTTCAGCAACTGATTTATAAAAAACCGGGTCCCTGAACATTTCGGTTACGTTCACTGTAACTTCAATCAGAAAATATTCAAAGTAGTCATGGTCATTTGTTAATAAGGTACGTAATTCAAACAAGCTTAGTTGTTGTAATTGCATAATTCTTGTTACCCTTCTCTTAAGTGAAGCAGCAGAATAATCACTAAAGTCGAAACCATGTATATTATAGATGAAACTTGTGAGGCTTTCCAGTTCTTCATAGCTAATTACATCTTCCGGGTTTTCTGCAGAGACACTCATCTTAACTTAACCATACTCTTAACATTGACAACAGTTGATCAATATCAACAGGTTTAGCTATATAATCATTTGCCCCAGCTTCAATACATTTTTCCCGGTCGTTCTTCATCGCCTTAGCGGTTAAAGCAATAATTGGAAGTTTCTTATATTCCCGCTTTTCTCTGATCATCCGCATAGCTTCATAACCATCCATTTCAGGCATCATAATATCCATCAATACCAAGTCAATATTTGCTGTTTCTTCCAGTTTTTCTATGGCTTCCCTACCATTGTTAGCAATCACAATATTGATATCATAAACTTGCAAAGCACTTGATAAAGCAAAGATATTCCGCATATCATCATCGGTAATCAAGATCGTTTTGTCTTTCAATACTTTCTCTATCGTGGAAACAGTTTTATTTTTCGAAGAACCTTTGGCAGTAGTTTGAAAGGTATCTTGTTTCTTCAATTTATTCATAAACAGGCTTACCTCATCAATCAGCCTGTCATTAGACTTGTTCGACTTCAAGACCATCGCCTCAGAATATTTCATGATATGTGCAATCTTATCCTGATCAAGCTCCATCGCTGTATTGATAATAACCGGGATATGCGTAAACCGGTCCTGTGTTTTGATCTCATCAAGTAAATCAAAACCAGATGTATCAGGAAGATTTAAATCCAGGATAATACAGTCGAACGTTTGATCCTCAAGCATTTTCAATGCTTCCTTACCCGTAAAGGCCTGTGCAACCTCAATTCCTTTTTCTACCAGCTGCTCTTTAACAGCAAGGCTCTGCAGTTCATGATCTTCAATGATCAGCACGGTCTGGAAGTTGTATAAAATATGGCCAGAGTTCAACACAGAGAAAGCATGCGCTAACTGGTCCTGTTCAATCGGCTTTTTCAGGAAGCCAATTGCACCTTCTTTTAAAGCTCTTTCTCCTTTGGCTTCACCAGCTGACATCATATGGATTGGGATGTGCTTAGTTTGCGGATTGTCTTTCAACCTTTTCAGAATGCTCCATCCGTCCATTACCGGTAACATAACATCCAGTATAATTGCATCCGGAAGCTCTCTTATGGCCATTTCCAAACCTACATCACCACTGTGCGCAAGTAAAGGCTCAAAGCCTTTTTCAGTCGCATAATCTTTCAGAACATCTGCAAAGACAAGGTCGTCTTCAACAATTAACAAGGTCTGTTTCCTGTTTTTATTCAGAGGAGACAGCACTGGTTCTTCCGAAATAAACGGCATGATAACTGGTTCAGGATGGGGTGCCGGTTCAGGCACATCAAATTGATTTTGGTGTGTTACTGGCAGATAAAGCGTGAAACAACTTCCAATACCCTGTCCACTGTTGACCTGAATCTCCCCACCTAAAATATTAGCAAGCTCTTTACTGATAGAAAGGCCAAGGCCAGTCCCTCCGTATTTTCTGCTGGTGGTACCATCTGCCTGTTTAAAGGCTTCAAAGATCAGTTTCTGTTTGTCCTCAGGAATACCTATTCCAGAGTCTTTAACACTGAAGGAAATGAGCTGCTGATTGCTGTTTTTAAGATGTTCTGAATAATATTTGAGCTGATCATCCGCCAGACCGATTTCCAGTTTAACCTCTCCGTTTTCAGGAGTAAACTTAAAGGCATTTGATAAGAGGTTCTTGATGATTTGCTCTGCTCTTGATAAATCAGTCATGATCCGCTCCGGCAGCCCCTGACCAAGCGTAATCTGGTAAGCTATCTTTTTGCTTTTGGCAATCTCTGTAAAGAGAGATTCCATATTTTGTTTGATCTCTTGCGGCCTCACCGGCTCAATATCCAGCTCAACTTTTCCGGATTCGATTTTAGAAAGGTCAAGAATATCATTGATCAAGGTTAGCAGATCACTTCCTGCATTATGAATGACCCCGGCATATTTAAGCTGTTCTTCATTTAAGTTCTCAGGTCTGTTTTCTTTTAATATTCTTGCCAGGATCAGAATACTGTTTAGCGGGGTCCTTAATTCATGGCTCATATTGGCCAGGAACTCTGATTTGTATTTGCTGGATACTTCTAACTCTTCAGCCTTTAAACTCATGGCTTCCCTCGCCTCATTTACAGAGATATTGCGTTCTTCCAGCAGGCTTGCTTTTTCTTCGAGTTCGGCATTGGTTTGACGCAGCTCTTCCTGTTGTACCCTAAGTTCTTCTTCAGAAGCTTGCAGTTCTTCAGATTTATGAATCAGCTCTTCATTGGTTGTGCGTAACTCTTCCTGCTGGCTTTCCAATTCCTCTGCCTGTTGTTGTGTTTGCAGGAACAGGTCGCGTAATTGTGCCCTTGCTACAGCACTATTGATACCGACACCTATACTTTCGGTAATCATATTTAATAAAAGGATCACGATTTCATCTGGTTCAGCAGAAAACCCCAATTCTATGACTGCGATAGTTTCCTCTTCAAAAATAACAGGTATGATGATAATATTTTTTGGCGCAGTGTCCCCCAGACCTGAAGATATTTTCAGGTAATCTGCAGGAATATCGTTGAGTTGTTTAATCCGTTTTTCTAAGGCAACCTGGCCAACTAAACCTTCGCCAAGCGCAATTTCTTTGAGCTTTCCTTTTTTCTCCTGGTAAGCATACGCTCCACTCAGTTGTAAGGTTTCTTTTTTCGGATTGAAAAGATACAGTGCACCTACAGAAGCAGCTAAATAAGTACACAGTTCAGTAATGATATGTGTGGACAATTCATCAGTTTCCTGTTCTCCCCGCATAGATTCATTGATTGCGGATGCACTGGACAATAACCAATTCTTCTGTTGATTCTCTTCGGATAGTGTCTCCAGCTTGGCATTGTTTTCCCGGATAGTGATCTCTGTTAAACTCTGTTCATCAAATGTTCTTTTAATGAAGCTGAACAGGTATAAGATCAATCCAAAAATAATAACTGAACTGACTACGACAATAAAGGTAGACTGTAATGTACTCTTCTCCCTTTTTTCTTTTCTTATAGCAAGAAGTTCATGCTCTGCATGAATAGCTGTATTATTCAGCCTGAGCATATTTGTTTTAAATAGTTTTCCCTTATCAGTCAGGACTATTTGAACTGCTGCTTCTTTACCCATCGTGTTATTGGCCTGAAGGATGTCTTCCATATCCCTGATCTTTTGAACGGCGTAAAATTCAAGGGAGTCGAGCCTTTGCTGCTGGATTGGGTTATCAGCTGTCAGCTTCTGCATTTTCTTAATTTTAGGCAGGATCTGATTAATGTTTTTATTATAAAATTCCAGGTACTGGCTACGCTGGGTAATGATATAACCTCTTAAAGAGGTCTCAGCATTCAGAACTTTCAATTCAATATCCTGTGCAACATCAATGACATCATAAGTATGGTTTTCCCATCTTGAATCTTCGTCCATCAGCTTGATGCTGTAATAAGAAGTAACTGCAGAAAGCAGAACAAATAGCAGGGAAATAACAAACCCTGTCAATACCTGTTGTTTAAATGTTAATTTGAACATATGTAGTTAGAAATTCGGATAATTAAGATCTTTAGTATTCAGGATTTATGCTCAATCTAAAAAGATAAACATGAACTGACACTATTGAATACAAGACAATTATACTGATAAATACCCATCCCCGGGAGTAAGGCTGAAAATTGACTGCTAATTTTAAGCAGGCGTTAAAAATTTACACAAATTCTTAGAGTTCCAGCAAACACTGGGCATAAGTAGGGCCGATAGGAATGATTTTTTCGCCGATCCAGATCTGGTTCCTGTCAAATTTAGTTACTGCACCTTTAGCGACTATAAATGCGCGGTGTGTCCGGATGAATTTCTGTGCAGGAAGCAGTGCCTGCATTTCACTGATTGGCATTCTGGTACTCAGGGAAGGATTGTTCAGCAGACTGATCTGCGTATAATTTCCTGCGGCTTCAATAAACAGAATATCATCAATAGCGACTTTAATCTGCTCATAACCATCTTTAATAAATATATAGGCAGGTTGACTGGTGGCCACAGCTTTTTTGCGTAAACTATGCAATTCTTCTGCCTTATTACAAGCTTTTAAAAAACGGGCCAGCGAGAAAGGCTTCAGCAAATAATCCAGCGCATTCAATTCAAATCCTTTTACTGCATGTTCTGCATAAGCAGTTGTGAAAATAACCAGCGGAGGATTGCTCAGGCTGTTTAGAAAATCTATTCCATTGATATCCGGCATTTTAATATCCAGAAAGATCAGGTCTACTTCATTTTGCTGCAAATAGGCGATCGCATCAAAAGCATTGGTAAATACCGCCTGAAGTGTAATAAAAGAAACTTTGGAGGCATGGGATTTTACTATATCCAACGCTATGGGCTCATCATCTATCGCTATGGCAATCATTTTTTAATCTAGATTCAGCGTTAAATGTACGAAAAACTCTTTTGCACTTTCTCTGATGATCAGTTCATGTTTTTTCGGATACAATAGACTTAAGCGCTGTTTTACATTTTCTAAACCTATGCCACTATTGACTTTTTCAGGATCTCCATCAGCCTTCAGGTGAATACTGTTGTTGACATCAAAATAAAGCATGTTTGCTTTGGTTTGTAAAGTTACTTTGATATGTGAAGGGGATTGTAAGCTGATCCCATGTTTAAAAGCATTTTCAACAAATGGGATTAATAACATCGGTGAGATCTTCAGATCCATTAGTTGTTCTTCAATTTCAGTTTTGATATTGATATCTACCGTAGTAGAAGTCCTCAATTTCTGTAATTCTATATAGTTATTCAGATAATCAATATCTCTGACCAGCGATATCTTGTCCTGCATGTTTTCGTGCAGCATAAAACGCATCATATCTCCTAGTTTTTGTATCCCTTCTCCAGTGCGCTCGGCTTTCTCCTGTAAGGCAGTGCCATAAAGCGTATTTAATGCATTGAAGAGAAAATGCGGGTTAATCTGAGACTTCAGGAATCCAAGGTTCGCATCAGATTTTCCAAGCTCTTTTTTAAGTGCAAATATTTGTTCTTCTGTTGCATTTCTTGTTTTATAGATATACCAGGCCAATGGGGTACTGATCATTAATTGGGCTATCAGATGAAAGATATTTACGATTGGGAACATCTCACCATCACCGGTAATTGCGGCAGCTATTAAACCCAGAGGGATACAGAAAATCAGCGCTAATAACATGTTCTTACCTAAATAGTTGCGGAACTTCTTTCCTTGCGCTATTGTATTTGGAATCAGGTAATAAATCCCATAGATCGTGAGGAAAGTACAAGATCCAACCACTAAAGTCCAGGCCAGAATTACCCTGAAGTCTACCGCTATAACCACCCAGACTAATATTCCCAGGAACCAGAAAGCAGAAGCAAATGCAATTTCCAATTTCATTTTTTGATTACTCTCTTCTTCTTTACTCTCCATCAGATAGATGATTAGCTTTTTGAGCGCTACATAAATTGCTGTGAGTACAACAACCCAGCCCGCATAAGTAAAACCCTGAAAGAAAATGTAATTATAAGCCTCATCCAGCTCATCATATTTAACCAGCGTATAAGCTTGGCTATAAGTCTGTGCAATACTCAAAACCAATCCGGAGAATAAGTAAACACCAAATAAAATGGAAAGATTTATCCCCGTATTTTTCTTTTGGTATAAAGGAGGAAGACAGCAGAAATTGAGCAGGAGAAAACTGAAATAAAGAATAGAATATTTAAACAATCCCGGCAAAAAATAATTGGAAAGATAGCTAAAGCTGACTTTAGCCTCCTGGAAATTGTAAGGAGTGGAAATATGATTAGTTGAACCATTTGAAATGATCATCATGATGGCAAAGCCATACATGATACTTGCGGTCCAGAATTCTATTTTGCTGAGGTCTTTGATGTTAATCTTCATGTGATGGTTTTCTTGTAAAGCGCTGGGACCAGATCTGTTTTAAACTGATTCCTCTACAATACTACAAAGGGTTTTTGTTTAGGGCGTCAAAATGTGATGAACGCCTCAAAAAATGTGACGAATAGGGAAATATAGGTATATTTACGTTTATTTTATACAGATGATAGTTTACGGGATTCCGAATTGTAATACAGTTAAAAAAGCAAGAACGTGGTTGACAGACAACGGCATTGATTATGAATTTCATGATTTTAAAAAGCAGGGGATTACTGCAGAAAAACTTGAGCAGTGGTGTGCAGCCTTTGGCTGGGAAGTAGTTTTAAACAAAAAGGGGACTACCTGGAAAAAGCTGGCCCCCGAACAGCAGCTGGCAGTTAAAGATGAAAAATCGGCAATTGAAGTTTTATTGAACAATACCAGTGCAATTAAACGCCCTGTGGTAGAACAACACGGAAAAGCAATCCTGATCAGCTTCGATGAGGAATTATATAGCAAATTATTGAAATAGGGAAACCATTGCCTGTTAATTTTTGTTAAAAAATAAGGTGGAACATTAAACTAAATTATATTTGGAGTTATCGCCTGTAAACCACGTTTTTTCTGAGTTTCCCGAAAGGGGGGCTACAGGGCTGACGAAAAAGAAATACCATGAAAACTTTTAAACAACTGATCCTCGTATTGTTCCTGATAATACCACTCTATACATTTGCACAGACCGGAATTACCGGAGGTGTATTTGACTATGATAACAAGAGCTTCCCGCTGCAAAAGGTAACGGTAAAGAATTTGAATACGCACGAGACCACCTCAACAGGTGCAGCCGGACAATTCATGATTAAAGCGAAAAAAGGTGACTTACTGGAATTTTCCCTGCCGGGTTTCCATACCGATACTTTGTATCTGACTAATATGTTATCCAAAACCATTTATCTTCCTGCTTCATCCACCAACCTGAAACAAGTTGACATTCAGAGTGCGAGGCTTTCCAAAGATCTGAACCTGAAAAACCCGAATGCAAAAGGATTTGAACGTGTTCATGGAATTTCCCCAACGCAAAATGTTCAGCGTGCAGGAGGGATAGGCCTGGCTTTTGGTTCTGGAAAAGTAAGAAGAGAAAAAGCGAAAGAAAGAGCACTGGAAGAACGGGGTGCCTATGAAGCCGAAATTAGTAAGTACTTTAATGAAGAGCACGTCAACAGCTTAATCAAGCTGCAGGGACAAGAGCTTAAGGAGTTTATTGAGCTATACAGACCAACGGTAGAAAGAGTTAAGGCAGATGATCCTTTCAATTATGATTACTATATTGCTGTTGCTTATCAGACTTGGTTAAAATTACCTCCGGAACAGAGGAAATTGCCAAATATGAAGAAGTTAACAGGGCAGTAACCCCTTTTTACAATCATAAAACCCAATATAATGAATTATAAATTTATCCAGAGAACACTCCTTTTTGTAGTGTTTTTTGCTTTTAGTACCAATTTGCAGGCGCAAAAAACAGCTGCCGATAGTAATTATGATCCACATCTGGCTTTTGGCCCCTCATTTTATACACAGAATGGAAATGAATTCCGCTCAGCAAGTGGATATCCGGGCGCTAAATACTGGCAAAACCGCGCAGATTATAACATTTCTGCTACATTGGATGATCAAAAAAATACAGTAACGGGTACAGTAACGATTACTTATAAAAATAACAGTCCGGATCAGCTGCCCTATATCTGGCTGCAATTAGACCAGAATCTTTTTGAAGAGCATTCCAGAGGTAACGGTGTGATCAAACCTGGCAGCCGTTATGGCGCAAGAGGCGAAAAGGTAAAAGGTGGATACCAGATTACTGACCTTGCTGTTTCTCAAAAAGCACAAGGCGTAAAATTTACTTCAATGGTAGAGGATACCAGGATGCAGATCCGTTTGGATAAACCTCTGGCAGGAAGCGGCGAAACCATAACCATTAAAATGAATTACTCTTTTGTAATTCCAATAAACGGATCAGACCGTATGGGACATTTGACCACGCAAAATGGAGAGATCTATTCTATTGCACAATGGTTTCCAAGATTATGTGTTTATGACGATGTGTTAGGGTGGAATACGCTGCCATATTGGGGAGCAGGAGAGTTTTATTGTGAATATGGAGATGTTAACTATAGCATTACTGCACCTGCCAGTCATCTCTTAATGGGCTCAGGTGAATTGTTAAATCCTGAAGAAGTATTTACAGCAGTTCAATTGAAAAGATGGAATGCGGCAAAATTAAGTGATCAGACTATAGCTATCCGCACGGCTGATGAAGTGACCGATCCTAAATCGCGTCCTGCAAAAAACCAGCTAACCTGGAAATACAGAATGTCGAATACAAGAGATGTGGCTTTTGCTTCTTCCAAAGCTTTTGTACTGGATGCCGCTAAGATTAATTTGCCAAGCGGTAAAAAATCTCTGGCAGTTTCTGCGCAACCTGTAGAAAGCAATGGAAAAGACGGTTACGGACGAGGAGTAGAGTATGTGAAAGCAAGTATTGAGCATTATTCTGATAAATGGTTTGAATACCCTTATCCAATGGCAGTAAACATTGCTTCCAACATTAGCGGTATGGAATATCCGGGGATTGTTTTCTGCGGCTGGAAAGCGAAGACTGATGAAACCTGGGGTGTTATAGACCATGAATTTGGACATAGCTGGTTCCCGATGATTGTTGGAAGCAATGAACGTAAATATGGCTGGATGGACGAAGGTTTCAATACTTTCATCAATGGATTATCTTCTGAAGCATTTAATAAAGGAGAATATAAAAATTCGAAGCAGAACATACAAGCGGCAGCCAAGGCAATGTCAAAACCAGATAAAGAGTTTATTTTATTGACTCCGGATGCCATGGGAGAGACCAACATTGGCCAGAACTTGTATTTTAAACCAGCAATGGGTCTTCAACTCTTAAGAAATGAAGTATTAGGTACTGATCGTTTTGATTACGCATTCAGAAATTATATCAAAGCCTGGGCATTTAAGCATCCTACACCGACCGACTTTTTCAGATCGATGGAAAATGGCGCAGGAGAGGACCTTTCCTGGTTCTGGAAAGGCTGGTTCCTGGATAACTGGATCATGGATCAGGCAATTACCAGTGTAACACCAGTAAAAAATGGTGGTCAGCTGGAAAGCTATAATATTGTGATCACGAACCTGGAACAAATGCCAATGCCTATTATCCTGCAAGTGAAAGATAAAAATGGTAAAGTGGGGAACATTAAAGTACCAGTTGATGTTTGGATGCGAAATAAGAGCTGGACAATTAATTATCCAACTACAGTAGAGTTACTCTCTGCAGAATTAGACCCGGAAAAAGTTTTACCGGACGTAGATGTCGCCAACAATACCTGGTTTAAATAACAACTCCAATAAACAGGCAAGCTTAACTTAAAGCTTGCCTGTTTATTTTTTCAGCAAGTCTATCTCTGCTGATATTCCTGATTAAGCGTAATCGAACGCAGATTTCCTCCCGTTATCCCCTAACATTACATCAGCCCTTTTAACCGGAACTCCGCGTCTGCCGGGGTTTAAAGCTGTTTCTTACAAGTTTCTCTAAAATCTTAATAAGAAATACGATTTCACTATTTCTTTCTTTACCTGAAGTTTTATTTGCTATTTATAATAATTATAAATACGTTTACCTTTGTTAATTTTAATTGTTCTAAATAAGAATAATTACTGATTGATGTATTATGAACCCTACATCTGCTATTACATGAAAACAAAAAGTACTACTTTCGACTTAGCTGAACTGCATACGCAGTCAGAACAAGTTAATTTTAAATCACTGATTAATTGCTGTTGCCGGGAGTTTGATAATTGGAGCCGATATGAAGGTATTCCAAAATATGATGTGGCTTTGGCTGATTATATGCAGTCAAGCGGTTACACTTCATTTTTAAGATTTGATTTTACCAGTATAGGCATAGAGGTTTTTGTACCCCTCGATTATTTTTCTGAGAGTGGTGTTCACTCTTTCTTTTATCCCGTGGTAGAACGCAATTGCGAAACAGATGTGATCCATGGTATAGACCCGAAGCGGTTTGTAGAATTGATTGCAGCATTTGCTAAGGATGCTTATCCGGATGTTGATGCAGCGATCACATTAGGGCGGCTTGAAAATAGTATTCACAATTTAAGAGGTTATTTATTCGATTTTCAGGCAAATAACCGTAAAGCCAATCAACCTGAAATGTCTTTTATCGAGGCAGAGCAATCTCTGATATTAGGTCACAGTGTGCATCCGCTGCCAAAAAGCAGAGCAGGTTTTACCGAAGTTGAGCTGGCTAAGTATTCTCCGGAAACAGGCGGACAATTTCAGTTAAGTTATTTCCTGGTTCACCCGGATAATATCATTGAAAAGAGTTCTGAAGAAGTACTGACTACCGTACAGCTCAGAAATGACTTGCTGGCTGGCGGGGACGAAACTTTAAAAAATATATTAACGCAATATCCAGACTGGAAAGTTATTCCGGTACATCCGTGGGAGGCTAAATATTTAGTAGCACTGCCAGAGGTAAAGGAGATGCAAGCGAAAGGACTTTTACATAGTCTGGGGGAATTTGGTCCTTTGTTTACCGCAACTTCATCGGTTCGTACCGTGTACAATGCAGAGAGCGAATGGATGTATAAATTTTCTTTGCATGTGAAAATTACCAACTCTTTCCGGGTCAACTATCCGCATGAACTGCACCGTGGATATGATGCCAGTGTTTTGTTGAAAACAACCTGGGGCCAGGGAATCGGGAAGGATTTCCCGGAAATAAACCTGATAACAGATCCAGCCTTTATTATGGTGAGTTACCAGGGGAAGGTGATTGATGGCTTTAGTACAAGTATCCGGCAAAATCCTTTTTCCGGAGCCGCCGCGAAAAAGAATGTAGGTATGGTTGCCTCATTAACTCAGGATGGAATTTTAGGACAAGCACCAAGGATGCTGAACCTGATTACAGAAGCCGCCAGCCGCCAGGGGAAACCTGCTCAGGAAGTTGCTTTAGCCTGGTTTACACAGTATCTTAAAATTACCATTAAACCTTTAGTCGGTCTCTTTAATAAATATGGATTGGGTGGGGAATACCATCAGCAGAACATGCTGGTTGAATTTGATAATAACCTTTTCCCTGCCAGGTTACACTTCAGAGATAATCAGGGATATTTTTTCCGTCAGGGCAAAGTAGAAGAACTTTATACCGTTATTCCTGATTTTGGAATTGACAGCAGATCATTTATCGGAGAACCAAGGTTGATCAATTTCCACAGCTATTACCTGCTGGTCAATCATTTGTTAGGGATCGTAAATGCTTTAGGCAGAAGCGGCCTTGCAGATGAACAAGTTCTGATCAGCTTATTATATGACGCCTATTGGGCAGAGGAAGAAGCTGACACTACGGGGCTGGTTGCGCATTTATTAAACAGTACGATCCTGACTATTAAAGGGAACTTACTAACCAACCTGAACAATATGGACGAGGCCAGTGCGCCCAGAACACATCCTGCAATTTATAAAGAGTTCCCTAATCCGTTAAATAAAAAGGTCTTCTCTAAAGAACTGATTAACCCTAAAGGTAAAGATGTAGTATTCAGCCGTTACTTTGCAAAAGAAGATGTTGAAATTACGATTCGTCCGCTAGACCTGGACCGCGATCTGGAAATGCTGCATGAGTGGTTTCACCGTGAGCACGCCTTAAAGATCTGGAAAATGAACTGGCCAATCCGTGAACTGGAAACATTTTACCGTACGCTGCTTGCGGGAAATGTAGTGAACAGTTATATCGGTGAGGCAAACGGTGTCCCTACTTTTAACTTTGAAGTGTATTGGGCGTGCCGGGATTTAGTTGGCAAATATTATGATGCTTTACCAACAGATTATGGTACACACCAGTTTATTGCACCGGTTGATCCTAAATTAAAATTTGCTTCTCCATCTACGCAATCGATACTGGATTTTGTGTTTGCAGAGCCAAAGGTTGGGAAAATGGTAGGAGAGGGCGCTGTAGATTCTATGGCCTCGATTATGAATAAAGCACATGTGGGCTTCAAAATCGAAAAGGTTATCGAACTACCGGACAAAAAAGCTAATCTGAATTTCTGTTACCGCGAGTGGTACTGGGCAAAATTCCCGGCAGCCAAAGATTTCCGGAATGAACTGGTTTCAGCACTTAAGCCTAAAACATCTTAAAAATGACAACGACAAATTTACTGGAGAGCATAACACCTCTTCAGCTCACGATATGGGAAAAAGTGAATACAGATCTTTTTGCCAAAACATTAGCAGAATTGATGCATGAGCAAGTTGCGCTTCCACAAATTAGCAGTGAAGATGCAGACGGGCTGATTCATTTCAGGCTGACCACTGATCATGGAAACATCTATTATACCTTTTCAGCTTACCCGCGTTTGCTGGATTACTGGCATATTTTAAAGCCCTCAATCCAGAAGCATGAAAATGGAATAGTAAAACCAGCAACAGATGTACCGGCTTTCTTTACCGAAGTACAACAAACATTTGGTCTCAACTCCTTTACACTCGCCCATTATATAGAAGAAATCCTGCATACCTTATACGCAGACGCCTTTATTCAGTCCAAAGGACGGATGGCGGTGGGTATTTTGGCCGAGGCAGATTATCAGACCATTGAACATCAGATGGAAGGACATCCCTGGATTATTGTCAATAAAGGAAGACTGGACTTCAATCAGGATGATTATCTGAATTATGCGCCAGAAGCGAAACAAAATACCCGGTTAATGTGGATCGCGGTACATCAAAGCCGCGCGGCTTTTAAAGCGGTAGAAGAGATTAATGAGCAGGAATTCTTTGAAGATGAATTAGGTAAAGAGAAAATCATTACATTCAACAATTATTTATCTGCTAAGGGTTTAGTGCCTTCAGACTATCTTTTCATGCCCGTACACGAATGGCAGTGGAATAATAAATTGCTGATCTTATTTGCTGCAGATATTGCTGGTCAATTGCTGGTTCCCTTAGAATTTGGCGATGACCTTTATTCCCCTCAGCAAAGTATCCGTACTTTTTATAACCTGAGCCATCCCGATAAACATTATGTAAAAACGGCTATTTCTATCTTAAACACTGGAACGGTAAGAGGTTTACCACCAAAGCAACTCGCTATTGCCCCACGTTTAACAGCATGGCTTAAAAGTGTTTTACTGACTGATGCCTATTTACAAGATCTGGGGCTGGTACTTTTAGGTGAAGTAGCTACTATAGGTTATTTACATCCGAACTATACCGGGATTATAGATCCACCATTTCAATATAATGAATACCTGGGGGTATTGTGGAGAGAAAGTCCTGGGAAATTCTTAAGGCCGGGAGAGAAGCTAATGACCATGGCTTCCCTTTTATATGTAGATGATACTGGAAAAAGCCTTATACAGGAACTCATTGAAAGATCAGGTCTGCGTGCTGAAGAATGGTTAATGACCTATCTGAATGCCTACCTGAAACCGTTGCTGCATATTTATTACCAACATGCTGTTTGTGTAAACCCGCATGGGGAAAATGTAATACTGATCATGGAAAACTACGTTCCTGTCCGTATTGTACTGAAAGATTTTGCAGGTGACATCTTACTGAATGAGGAAGCTCAGGCCAAGTTACCGAAAGACTTCTCTGAGAATATGATCCTTTCTTCTAACCCGGAAAATGTGCCACTGGTAATTTTGATCGGAGTATTTGAAGCTTATTTCAGGTACTTAGGAGATCTCTTCCATACTACTGTCGGTTATCCTGAAAAATCATTCTGGAAATGTGTCTATAACGTGATTGAAGTTTACCAGGAAACGCACCCGGAGCTGAATGCAAAATTTGAAAGGTATAATTTATTTGTACCACACTTTAAGCGTTTAAATATCAATAGTCAGCGACTGTTTAATGGCTATAAAGAGACGACCGGTTTTGCGAGATCATTTAAAAGCGGGCAATTAAGCAATCCACTGACCTTGTTCAGAACTGCTGGAACCGCATCTTTAAAAGAGAATTAATGAAGACACTTATTTTGCAAACGCGGTCAGTATTGCTTTTGCTTCGTCAGGCAGTTCAAGGCACGGAAAAGAAATTCACTACTGGTGGAATTAACCGGGCCATTGTATTGCTATCTGTACCTATGGTGCTGGAGCTGACAATGGAGTCGCTTTTTGTTTTTGTCAATATCTTCTTTGTCAGCAAACTTGGCGCAGGAGCAATTCTGATCGTAGGGATTACACAATCTATTACGGCTGTTGCTTATTCTGTAGCCATGGGATTAAGTATTGCTGCATCTACAATTATTGCCAGGCGTATAGGAGAAGCTAAATTCGAAAGTGCTGGTTCTACTGCCATGCAGGCCATTTATGTCGGCGTGAGTATAGGTGGGACGATCGCACTTTTATTGTGTATTTTCTCTACTCAGGTTTTACATGCAGTTGGTGCTGCGGATGTTTTAATTGTACAAGGGCATGTCTTTTCTCAACTGATGCTGGGCAGTGTCTTTTTACTGATCCTCAGGATGCTGTTAAACGGAATCTTCAGGGGTGCCGGAGATGCGGCCATGGCGATGCGTAACTTATGGGTTTCTAACCTGATTAATATCATCCTCTGTCCGGTCCTGATTTTTGGCTGGGGCTTTATTCCTGCTTTTGGACTGACCGGAGTTGCACTGGCTACAGTAATTGCCAGGGTGATTGGTGTCATTTATCAATTCTGGTATTTGATTCAGGGAAAAACTATCATTGTAATCAAAAAGGCACAGCTTGCTTTTGTACCGGAAATTGTAAAAAGCATTTTACGCTTAGGTTTTGCGGGTACTTTTCAATACTTGATACCTTCTTCGAGCTGGTTGATCATGACTAAAATCATTACTCATTTTGGAGCCGATGCTTTTGCCGGTTATATTATTGCACAGCGCGTAGCTTCAGTCGCTACGATGCCAGCTTGGGGTATTGGAAATGCAGCAGGTGTTTTAACCGGACAAAATATGGGAGCCAACCAGCCTGAACGTGCAGAACAGACCGTCTGGAGGGCAGGTTGGTTTAACATGTGTTTTCTAAGCCTGGTAGCCATATTCTGGCTGTTTTTTGCGAAGGATGTGATCGGCATTTTTACCAATGTACCGGGTATCCTTCAAAATGGGGTCATGTATATTCAATACCTGTCTATCGCCTATGTCTTGCTGGGTTATACGATGGTAATTTCCAGAGCATTGAATGCTGCTGGGAATGTAAAGCAGTTAACCATGCTCTATATCCTGATGTTTTATATCACTCAGCTTCCTTTGGCCTGGTTCCTTGGGATTAGCCTGGACTGGGGAACAAAAGGAGTATTCATTGCGATTCTCACTTCCGAACTGGTACTTGCTATTGCTTGTATTGTCATCTTTAGAAGAGGGGACTGGAAGAAAACAAAAGTTTAAAAACAGCTGATCCGGTCAGCGCTTCATCCTAACCTATAAAACAAAAACAACATGAACATGTCACCGAAATTACAAGAGATTTTTGCTACTGCCTTAGCAATCTCTTCAGATCAGATCACAGCTGATTTAGCCTATCAAAGTGTTCCTGAATGGGATTCCATGTCACATATGATCTTGATTTCAGAATTGGAATCCAGCTACGCTATTGCGATTGAAACAGAAGACCTGCTGGAAATGAACAGCGTACCCAATGTGATCTCAGGATTACAAAAGTACGGGGTCGAAATTTAATTAAACCGCTCCTTTTGACTAAAATATAGAACAGCATGAAACTTTACGATTTAATTTTAAGGAATAAAAACCTGGTTTATGTTGATGCCTTAACCGATACGTCGTATGGGGTCAATGAATTTCATCAATCCATTACGGTTGATGACCGGAAAGCGGTGGTTTTCTTATATACAGATAACAGGATAGGTTCGGTAGAAGTGTTTCTAAACTTCTTGCAGAGCCGTTTTACCGTTACATTATTGAGTCCGCAACTGGATATCCAGTTTAAGCTGGAGTTGGAGCAGGCCTATCAGCCTTATTATATTTACGATCCTTCCAGAGCAGTAATTGATGGATTTGAGCTTTACGAAGCGTCTTCCAGGATTCAATTGTTTAAAAACCTGTCTGAGCCGGATTATCCCGTTCATGAGCAGATCAAGTTATTATTGAGCACTTCAGGAACTACGGGTTCTCCAAAGTTTGTGAAGCTATCAGATGAAAACCTGGTACAGAATGCGTATTCCATTTTGGAATTTCTTCCGATCCTGTCAACAGATGTAACCCCTTTAAATGTACCCATCATTTTTGTTTACGGACTTTCTATTTTCACCAGCAATTGTATTGCAGGTGGAAAAATGATTTGTACGAACAGGGATATTTTACAGCAGGACTTCTGGGCAGATTTTGACCACTATGCTTGTACCTCTATCGGGGGTGTCCCTTATGTTTATGAAATGCTGAACAGGATTGGTTTTTTCAAAAAAGAGTATCCTTCATTAAGATATATGACGCAAACAGGCGGGATTCTGAACCATACTTTGGTTCAGGTACTCGCTGAACATGGAAAAAGGCAGCAGACGCAGTTTTTTGTCATGTATGGACAGACTGAAGCTGCCGGACGGATGGCTTACCTGCCACCTGACGATCTTTTTACTAAAAATACTTCTATTGGGATACCGATTAAAAACGGAAGTTTCGAGATTGATGCCGATAGCAGTGAACTGATTTATCTTGGCCCTAATATTTTTGGAGGCTATGCCCGAAAGCTGGAAGATCTGGCTACATTTCAACAGTCTGAACGTCTGCAAACGGGCGATATAGGCAGAAAAGATGAAGACGGTTATTATTATATTACCGGAAGGATCAAAAGGATTGTGAAGTTGTTTGGTACGCGGATGAACCTGGATGAGGTAGAACTGATCTTGAAGAATGCGATGGGTGGAGAGACTTTTGTCTGTATGGGAATTGAAGACAAATCCATCTTGGTATTGCATTTAAATGAAGAGCTGGCGCCTGAACAGGTTAAACGAATACTTAAAGAAAAGTTAAATGTGCACCCGAGTATGGTTAAAGTGAAATTTGTGGAATCCGTTCCTTTAACACCAAATGGCAAGATCGATTACGGCACAGCAATTCAGTTGATTGACTAAAGATTTTCCTGACGGGAGGCCGGCGGACGGCTGACGGTCAGGGGATCATTAAAACTAATACTGGTGGTATCGCCAGAAGCTTCTGTTTCATAAATCTGAAGATCGAAGTAACGGGCAGCAGCTATCAGGTGATCGAAAATATCGGCCATAATATATTCATAGTCAGCCCATTTAGTGGTGCTGGTAAAAGCGTAAAGTTCTATCGGCAATCCGTTCGGTGTAGGCGCAAGATGCCGGACCATCATGGTCATCTTTTTATGCGTTCCTGAGTGGTTGTTCAGATAATTGTCAATGTATTTTCTGTACAATCCGGCATTCGTCAGATTTCTTCCGTTGATTAAAAGGGATTTGTCGATTCCTAAGCGCTCGTTGTTCTTATCGATGTCTTTTTGACGATGTTCGATATAACTGGTGAGAGATTGTATTTTCTTGAACTCTTCGACTTCCTCAGCAGTAATAAACCTGATCGTAGCTTGCTTGATCAGGATTGCTCTTTTGATCCTTCTGCCACCTGCTTCACTCATTCCACGCCAGTTCTGAAAGGAATCTGAGATCAGGGAATAGGTAGGAATGGTCGTGATCGTTTTATCAAAGTTCTGCACTTTTACTGTGGTCAGATTAATCGCAACAACGTCACCGTCTGCTCCATATTTAGTCATGGTGATCCAGTCACCGATCCTTACTGTGTCGTTGGCAGTGACCTGAATACTGGCTACAAAGCCCATAATAGTATCCTTAAACATTAATAACAAGACCGCTGATATCGCACCCATTGCTGTAAAAAAGGCAATAGGGGATTGTCCGGTAAGGTGAGAGAAAATGACTACTGCACCAATCAGGTAAAGGATCATCCGCACAACCTGGATATAACTGTCTATAGGTTTTTCACGGAACGTTGATTTCGTCCGGAGATCATCGCCACTGGCTTTGATTAGTGTCATTGCAATCCAGATCACAATAAATACCATGTATACATCTGTAATGGCATTCATAGGTTTGATCATATCCGGGAAATCCAAAAAAAGGATTGGAATGAGTGCATTGACCAGGATGAGCGGTGCGCATTGGGCTAAGAAATGGGGAAACCTGTTGTTGAGTAAATGATGAAAGAATTTAAATTTAGAACGTTTGCTGGCCCGGATCAGAATGATCCTTAATATCCTTCTCACGGTATGGTGAAAGATATAGATAACAATGAGCAGTGCAAACATCAGCAGGAAAAGATTGACAAAGGCTGCGAGGTCTTCGGGCATTCCCCATTTGACCAGCAGGTTATAAGTCCATCGGCTGCTTGTATTTAAAGTGTGGGTAAATCTAAATTCTCTCATTCATGTTCCTCAGCAAGGCTGGAAAGCCTTATTTAGCGGGCTTTAAAAAAGCTCTCTTTTAATTTTTGTGCATCAATTAATGGTTCTGGTGCATCAAGTCTGATTAACCAGCCTTTTTGTTTCAGCAATGCGATCTCTACTTTAGCTACAGATAGGTCTTTTCCTTTGATGCTTTCGCGATAAATCAATGGAGCGGGTGGTTCAACATTAGTGCCGGTAGAGAACAAAACTTCAATATTGAATTTTGGCCATAACTGGATGTCACCAAGGTTGGCAGAAAAAATCTTTTTAGCACTGTGTGCCGGGATCACTGCTGCAAATTCACCTTTAAAATTCCCACCTTTTTCTGTGGTTAAGGTAGCTAATAGCTGGAAAGAAGTTTCATTGATCAGGTTAAAATGTGCCACTGCTGCACTGTGCTGATCGGTAACCAAACCCAGATAAACGCCTTCTTTGATAAATTCTGCCACTGGAACAACTACTGCCTGGCGATTAGTGACTACGGTATTCTCATCTGGAATTTCACCATGTACTAAAGTTACTTTAGAGGCCTGTACCGGAATTTCAAAATCATTAGCGTCTGTGACACCGATAGTGTCTTTGTCAATGATGCGGGTGATGTACCCTTCTATATTTTCGTCTACGAAACGTACGAAATCACCTAAGTTGAAGTTCATATGATTGTTTTTTATTGAATAGTTATGCTATTCATACAAACCTAAGGAATTATATAGAATAAATTGGAGGGAAGAGGGATTGAATGTGTTGTGTATCTTTCCTCTCATTTCGAAGCGGTGGGAGTAGTATATGCGACAAGTTTTTTATCTTTGGCCATCGAAAGAAATTTTATGGCAGAAGAGAAACAGGTTAATAACCCATTACATGGGAAAACATTGGAGTTTATTCTTAAACAACTGGTGTGGCATTATGGATGGCCCGAAATGGGTGCAATGATAAAAATTGCTTGTTTTAACAATGACCCAAGTTTAAAATCAAGTCTGACTTTTTTAAGAAAGACGGAGTGGGCACGTAAGAAAGTAGAGAAACTTTACCTGGATACATTTCATTAAATACTTTGCCCTGACGGCAAAGTATTTTTCCTTCCCCTGCGGGTAAACTACACATTCTGTAACCCGTAAATACCCTGTAAGTCTGTGTTTTCGTTTTTTTATGTTTGAAAAGGATTAAATTATAGTTAACCCCTTGATTTATAAATTGTATTGTCTTACCTTTGCAGTCCCTTATTGAGGGGTAAAGTTTTTAATAACAATATAGAAAAAACAAAAAACAATGCCAACCATTCAACAATTAGTTAGAAAAGGTAGAGTAGCACTGGAGTTCAAGAGTAAGTCTCCTGCGTTGGACAGCTGTCCACAGCGAAGAGGTGTATGTACACGTGTATATACCACTACCCCTAAAAAACCAAACTCAGCAATGCGTAAAGTTGCACGTGTACGTTTGACCAATGGAAAAGAAGTTAACGCTTATATTCCTGGAGAAGGTCACAACTTACAAGAGCACTCCATTGTATTGATCCGTGGTGGTCGTGTTAAAGATTTACCAGGTGTACGTTATCACATCATCCGTGGAGCTTTAGATACTTCAGGAGTTGCTGGTCGTAACCAACGTCGTTCAAAATACGGTACTAAACGTCCTAAACCAGGTCAGGTAGCTGCCGCACCAACAAAAGGTAAAAAGAAATAATTAGGAGGAACAGAAAATGAGAAAGTCAAAACCAAAAAAGAGAATTATCCTTCCTGATCCGAAATTTAACGATGTTCAGGTGACGAGATTTGTAAACAATATGATGTACGATGGAAAAAAATCTATCGCTTACTCTATTTTTTATGATGCAGTAGAATTAGCTGAGAAAAAAGCTGGTGAAAATGGATTAGAAGTATGGAAACGTGCTCTAACAAATGTAATGCCTGCAGTTGAGGTTAAGTCACGCCGTGTTGGTGGTGCTAACTTCCAGGTTCCTACTGAAGTTCGTCCAGACCGTAAAATTGCTTTAGGCATGAAATGGTTAATTTCTTATGCACGCAGACGTGGTGAAAAAACCATGAAAGAAAAATTAGCAGGAGAAATCGTTTCAGCTGCTAAAGGTGAAGGTGCTGCAGTTAAGAAGAAAGAAGATACGCATAAAATGGCTGAAGCCAACAAAGCGTTCTCACATTTCCGTTTTTAATTACTGAAAACATAAGATGTCAAGAGATTTAAAATTCACAAGAAACATTGGTATTGCTGCGCACATTGATGCTGGTAAAACCACTACTACAGAGCGTATCCTTTATTATGCTGGTGTTAGTCACAAAATTGGTGAAGTGCACGAAGGTGCTGCAACAATGGACTGGATGGCACAGGAACAGGAACGTGGTATCACTATTACTTCTGCTGCTACTACTGTTGGCTGGAAATATAGAGGACAAGATTACCATATTAACATCATCGATACACCGGGTCACGTGGATTTTACCGTTGAGGTAAACCGTTCACTTCGTGTATTGGATGGATTGGTATTCTTATTTTCTGCAGTTGATGGTGTTGAGCCTCAATCTGAAACTAACTGGCGTTTAGCTAACAACTACAATGTTGCCCGTATCGGCTTCGTTAACAAGATGGACCGTAATGGTGCTGATTTCTTGAAAGTTGTTGGACAGGTTAAAAGCATGTTAGGCAGTAATGCAGTTCCTTTACAATTACCTATCGGTGCTGAAGAAGGCTTTAAAGGTGTTGTTGATTTAATCAACAACCGTGGTATCGTTTGGAATGAGCATGATAAAGGGATGACCTTTACTGAAGTGCCAATTCCAGAAGATATGCTGGATGAAGTTGCTGAATGGAGAGAAAAATTATTAGAATCTGTTGCTGAGTATGATGAGTCTTTGATGGAGAAATTCTTCGAAGCTCCTGAAACTATCACTGAACGTGAAGTTTTGGATGCATTACGCCAGGCAGTATTGGATGCTAAAATTGTACCTATGGTTTGTGGTTCATCTTTCAAAAACAAAGGTGTTCAGACCATGCTTGATTACGTGATGGAATTATTGCCTTCACCAATGGATCAGGAAGGTGTAATTGGAACTAATCCAAATACAGGTGAAGAAGTTTTACGTAAACCAAGTGAGTCAGAGCCTTTTGCAGCTTTAGCATTTAAAATTGCAACAGATCCTTTCGTAGGTCGTTTATGTTTTATCCGTGTTTACTCGGGTAACTTAGAGGCTGGTTCATACGTATACAATGCGCGTTCTGAGAACAAAGAGCGTATCTCCCGTATCTTCCAAATGCATGCAAACAAGCAAAATCCTATTCCAAATGTTGGAGCTGGTGATATTGCTGCGGTTGTAGGCTTTAAAGATATCAAAACAGGTGATACACTTTGTGATGAGAAAAACCCAATCATTCTGGAGTCAATGAACTTCCCTGAGCCGGTTATCGGATTAGCTATTGAGCCTAAAACTCAAGCTGATGTTGATAAATTAGGTATCGGACTTTCTAAATTAGCTGAAGAAGATCCTACGTTCAGAGTACAAACTGATGAGGATTCTGGTCAGACAATTATCTCTGGTATGGGTGAGCTTCACTTGGATATCCTGATTGACCGCTTAAAACGTGAGTTTAAAGTAGAGGTTAACCAGGGAGCGCCACAGGTTTCTTACAAAGAAGCAATCACTGGTACTGTTCAACACCGTGAGACGTATAAAAAACAATCTGGTGGTCGTGGTAAATTCGCGGACATTCAAGTTGTTATTTCGCCAATCGATGCTGATTATGAAAAAGGTGGTTTACAATTTGTAAACGAAATTTCAGGTGGTTCTATTCCTCGTGAATTTATTCCTTCAGTGGAGAAAGGATTTGCTGCTTCAATGTCTAACGGAGTTTTAGCTGGATACCCACTTCCAGATATGAAAGTTCGTTTAATTGATGGTTCATTCCACGCAGTCGATTCAGATGCCTTATCTTTCGAACTTGCTGCTAAAATGGCATATCGTGAAGCATTACCTAAATGTAGCCCAGTATTGATGGAGCCAATCATGAAAATCGAAATCTTAACCCCTGAAGAAAACATGGGTGATGTTATCGGTGACATGAACCGTCGTCGTGGTCAGCTATTAGGTATGGATACACGTAATGGTTCTCAGGTAATTAAAGCAACTGTACCACTTTCTGAAATGTTTGGTTATGTAACTCAGTTACGTACAATCACTTCAGGTCGTGCAACGTCTACTATGGAGTTTGATCACTACGAACCAGCTCCAAGAAACGTAATGGAAGAAGTAGTTGCTAAATCAAAAGGCAGAATCAAATCTGCTGATTAATAAAAAATAAATCAGCTGCCTGTTATTAATAGCTCTAACAGGCGGCTTTAAATAAAAATAAGATGAGCCAAAGAATCAGAATTAAATTAAAATCTTACGATTACAACTTAGTAGATAAATCTGCTGAGAAAATCGTTAAGACTGTAAAACCTACGGGTGCAGTTGTTAGTGGACCAATTCCATTGCCAACAGAAAAGAAAATCTTCACTGTTTTACGTTCACCACACGTGAACAAAAAAGCACGTGAGCAGTTTCAATTATGTGCATACAAACGTTTGTTAGATATTTATAGCTCTAACTCTAAAACTGTTGATGCGTTGATGAAACTTGAATTACCTAGCGGTGTTGAAGTAGAAATCAAAGTTTAATGCTTTTTTAGCTTACAAAGAAAAAGGCCTTCGGAATTTCCGGAGGCCTTTTTCTTTGTAAGGAGGTTTTCCTGTTGTTGGACTACTGGAAAAAATCCTTGATTTTACGTGTTAGATTCATGTTTCATTATGAAAAAATACCTTTCCATTTTGGGATGGTATTTTTTGGTTAAAATAGAATGTACTGAGTGTTTTTTGATGCAATACATTGTTTATGAGTATTTTGTGTTTTTGATCTTATTTGTGGCATTTGCTTGGAAGAGGTAGTAAGTATTAAAATAAACACACTGAGTCATAATGAAAAAACTACTACTGGCAATCATCGCGATGACAGCTCTTGCGTTCAATGGATACGCACAACAAGACACTTTAAAAGTAAAAAAAGATACAGTGGCCCGTTCACTGCCTTCACCTATTGACTCGCCCCCTTTTCCAAGTTCGGAGTGGGATGGAGCTCCTTTAATTGGTGTAAATTCTGAAGCACCAAATTATCCTTTACAAAAATTACTGGGCCTGAAGGGGCGTTTCAAGATATATGGCTGGCTTGATTTCGGCGGGAATATAAGTTCATCGAAACATTCAAATGCGCCTGAATCTTATGATATTGTACCTAATGGGGCCGGATTGGATCAAGCCATCATCAAGATAGAAAGACAACCGAATACGGTACAAACAAAACACTTCGACTACGGATTTCTATTGACTAATATATTCGGAACGGATTACCGGTATACCACAGGTAAAGGTTACTTCAGTGATCAGCTGCTGAAACATAATAATAAATATGGTTATGACCCGGCTGAGATTTATGGTTTGCTTTACTTTCCTAAAGTTGCCGATGGTCTGATTTTGAAAATTGGCCGTTTTATTTCTCCTGCTGATATTGAAGCACAATGGGCTCCTGATAATTATTTATACTCACACTCATTGATGTTCACGGTCGATCCTTATACTTTCACTGGTGTACAAGCGACTTTCAAATTAGGCGCACACTGGCAGTTAATGGCAGGTGCGCATGCTGGTAATGACATGGCTCCCTGGAGTAATTCTGCAAGTTTAAATGGTTTGCTGATGGCGCGTTGGGTATCTGCTGATAATAACAACTCTCTTTTTGGAGGAATTAACTCTCTGGGATCAGGTAAGTATAAAAATAACCATGATAACCTGCAGATGTTGGTTGCTACCTGGGGCCACCGCTTTAATGGAACGGTGCATATGATGACCGAAGTTTATTATATGTGGCAAAAGGATGCCCTGGTAGGGGGTACTGTGATAGATGGTCCTCCACAAGATTTTTATACTGGAGTGGGTGCAGGAAGTTTAATACCTGGAACTTCAAAGGCTGTTGGTGCGGTCAATTATTTCCAGGTCAAACTTTCTGCTAAAGATTACCTGTCAGTCCGTAATGGTTATTTGAGTGATCCACAAGGAAACAGAACAGGCTATGCAACTCAATATTCAGATCATACGATAGGCTTTGTACACCACTTTAACAGTTTGATTATGATTCGTCCTGAAATCAGGTATGAGCATGCTTATAAAGATGGCATAACCCCTTATGATAATGGAGTTAAAAAGGATCAGTATACGGCTGCAATGGATATAATTGCAAGATTTTAAGTGTTATTAATTTCAATTCAATAAAAATGCCGCTGGTTTTTTCAGCGGCATTTTTATGTTAAAGAAGCGGAGGGGATTAAAGACCCCGGCCTCTGTATTCATCCAGTTTATTACGTTCGTCTTGTAATTCTCTGGCTAGTTTCTTTTCTTTTTCATTTGCTTTCACTTTATAAGCCTGATATTCTTGTGAAATTTCTTCGTACAGACCGGTTCTGTATTTGGCTTCATGGGTGTTTTTAGCAGACCTGATAGTCACAAAAGCAAAGCCTAATGCCAGTACAATAATCAGTGTCCATACAATCGTGTTATAAGTCCCTTTGGCAAAAGAAATCCCTAGAAAGTTGATCTCATTCACTTTTGAATTTGAAGTGGCAAGAGAGTTCTCATTTCCTTTAATCTGGTTATTCAGTTCAGTGATTGTTTTAGCTTGTTCAGCTACTTTCGCATTTGCTGTTTTATAAGTATTGCGTTCTTTCCGGATAGAATCAGTCACGCTTTTATAAAAAGTAGAAAGTCTGTAGGGGTTGATCAATTTATAAGTACTGACTGTTTTTGATTTTGCAAGCATCAATTCATACTGACCTCTTAGGCTTGGGTCTGCTTTTGCACTATCAACAGGTAGTTTTACCTGTGCATTGCTTTGCATAAATGATAGGTTAATCATCACAAGGGTAAGGAGCGGGAATAGGAATTTGTTCATTTGGAATAGATTATTTATAATTTAACAATGAGATTTTAATTTTATTGTGTTTTAGCTATTGAAATGGATCATATATGAATTCTCATCATCCTTTAATATACATTAATTACTGTATCCTTGCTTTTATTTCTTCGAGTATTTGTTTAGTTAATGAGGTTTGAAGTTTTTGAATATCACTTTTAAGCATCCGGTCATTATAGTGGTAACTTGTGTTTGATATGGTATTATTATCAAGTTTGATATTGAGCTCGTAGTGAGCTGTTTTGAATTCTATGACTGCTTTTATTTCTATTTCAGGATTTGCTGATGCTCCCTTTATACCGTATAAGATGGTTTTCCAATCAATTTGACAGACCTCTTCTTTGTAAATATCTAATCCAAATATTTTAACTTTAGGAGGGGCTGTTGATCTTAACAAGGGAGATTCCAATATATTTTTCTTTTCGTAAGTTTCCTCAACTTGATTCGTATAATAATAGGACTTTTTTTCTGCGAATAAACTATCGAACTGTTCAAGTGATTCCTGTATAGCTGGCCATACTTCCTTAGAAAACCATTTGAAAACTTCATAAACAGCGATAGGATGCTTGCTCGGTTTATTTTCTACAGTAAGTCTTCTGTTTAAAAGGGCTATTTCTTTTTGTAAATCACTTGTCTCCTCAATATCTTCGCCTTTCGCTGCTTTTATCGAAATCCCTAATGACCATACGGCTTGGTCAGCGATGTACGCTATGAAAGGTTCGTAGTCACCTATATCAGCAAAATGCAAAGCGCGCAGGTAGCCAGCCTTATCTTCTGATTTGATGATCACAGGTGGTAAGCCATTTCTTAATAATACATAATTCATTAATAAGCGGGCAATTCTACCATTGCCATCATCGAAGGGATGAATGCGAACGAACTTATAATGAAACATAGCTGCCAGGGTAATAGGATGCAGGCCGTCTTCTTCTGTTCTATACCAATCCATCAGCTCATGCATGAGTATAGGCGTATCGGTCGGTGAAGCATATTCGAATAACTCACCATTGGATAGGCATACAGAATTAGGATATGCTTTATAATTACCAACCTTTATTTCTCTGCGTGTTTCCTGTCCGTCTGCTGTTTGCTCTTCTTTCCAGAAAGGACGTATCAATATGATCCTGTTCAGCTCTTTTACATTCTGTTCTGTTAATGGACGTTCTGTAGCTGATGCCCAGGTTTCTATCATTTGATAAGCAACATCATGGGCTTTCATTTCTTCATATTCTCTGAATTGATGATTTCCTTTGGTATCATCAAACATTAATAGTAACTCAGTTTCTCCATAGGATAGTGTATTCCCTTCCATATGATTAGAGTTGTAGTTGAATTCCATACGAAATTTCTTGTTCAGCTTTTTTAAGTTCTCTGTACTGATTGACGCTAATGATCTTAATTGGGCAGTTAAATCGTCAACTTTAGTTAAAGAATAGGACATGGTGAATTCGTTTTATGAATGAGGATGTTTTTTCGGCTAATTTAGCCGTGCTGTTTCTCAAAATTAACTAATTATTCTAAGAGCCTGTTTATAAATTGGCCGTGAAATTTAAACACTGGCTAAATGAGATATATTTAAGGATAATTGCTTCCAGATAGTATATTTGTCTCAATGTCGGTATTACTATTTACAATTATTGTTTTGGCTGGTGCTTTTTTAGCAGGACTGGTGGGTTCTTTAACTGGCTTGGGTGGTGGGGTTATTATAATTCCCTTATTAACACTGGTTTTAGGAGTTGATATCCACTATGCGATCGGGGCTTCTATTGTTTCCGTAATTGCGACTTCTTCGGGCTCGGCAGCAGCTTATGTTAAAGAAGGGATTACCAATATCCGGATTGGGATGTTCCTGGAAATTGCAACAACAATCAGTGCGGTGATAGGGGCGGTAATCACAGTTTATATCAATCCAAGTTATATTGCAGTGATCTTCGGTTGTATTCTCCTCTTTTCTGCGGCAATGATGGTGCGTAAAAAGGTAGATCATTCAGATGACAGAACAACAGGTGTACTGGCCAATTTCTTTAAGTTAAACGGAAGTTATCCTACGGCCGGTGGTACGGTTAAATACGGGGTACATAATGTGGTAGGCGGCTTTGTTATGATGTTTGTTGCCGGAATTATTTCCGGACTGCTTGGGATTGGTTCAGGGGCTTTAAAAGTGGTGGCAATGGATAATATTATGCGTTTACCATTTAAAGTATCTACAACTACCAGTAATTTCATGATGGGCGTAACCGCTGCTGCGAGTGCAATCGTTTATTTGCACCGGGGACAGATTGATCCGGGGATAGCAATGCCGGTTACTTTAGGCGTGCTTACAGGGGCTACAGTGGGGTCTAAATTATTGGTGAAGACCAATACTGATAAACTTAAAGTTATATTTGCCGTCGTGGTCACTTTCCTGGCGCTGCAAATGATTTACAATGGATTAGCGGGAAAACTGTAATGAAGCAAATGGGTAAACATTATTTCGCGGATAAAGATATACAAGTTATTCTGGGTACTTTGCTCAGGGTAGGGGTGATTGCTTCAATGCTGGTGGTTTTCATTGGCGGAGTGATCTATTTGAGCGGATATAGCCGTGAAATCATTGATTACAGTGTTTTTAATCCTTCGAAGACAAAATATTCTTCAATTCTGGCTATCTTTCAGGGCTTAAGTGTTTTAGATGGAAAGGCCATCATACAATCCGGAACTTTACTCCTGATTTTTACGCCGGTTACACGGGTCGTTTTTTCGATTTTCGGCTTCCTGATCGAGCGCGATTATTTGTATGTGCTGATTGGCGTGTTTGTATTGTGCGTAATTCTGATCAGTTTGAGTAACAAGCTGGTAGGATAATTAATGGCTTAACTGCGTTTTATCCGATCTCTCCAAAAATAATAGCATTTATTTACAAAATAAATTCGCTAACTATTTGATCATTAAGATTTATTTCCTATTTTTGCCCTCCCTTAATGGGGATGTGTATCCACCTTGAACGAAGCCCTACTGCTTCGATGGGTGTTAAATTTAAAAAAGAAAATGTCAGGTATTATTGGAAAAAAAGTAGGAATGACCAGCATTTTCGACGCCGATGGAAAAAACATTCCATGTACGGTGATCGAAGCTGGGCCTTGTGTAGTTACACAGGTTAAGACCGCAGAGAAAGACGGTTACGTTTCAGTTCAGTTAGGCTTCGATGAAGCTAAAGAAAAGAACACCACCAAGCCTTTAAAAGGCCACTTTGCGAAAGCAAGCACAACTCCAAAACGTAAGTTGGTAGAATTTGAACCGTTTGAGGAATCGTTGAATTTAGGCGATACTGTTACGGTTAGCATTTTTGCTGAAGGCGATTTTGTTGATGTAGTTGGTACTTCAAAAGGTAAAGGTTTTCAAGGTGTTGTGAAACGCCATGGATTTGCGGGTGTGGGTGGACAAACTCACGGTCAGCATAACAGAATGCGTGCGCCAGGTTCATTGGGTGCGGCTTCGTATCCAGCACGTGTATTTAAAGGTATGCGTATGGCAGGTAGAATGGGTGGAGATAGAGTGAAGGTTCAGAACTTACAGGTTTTGAAAGTTTATGCAGATCAAAATCTTGTTGTAGTTAGTGGTTCCATTCCAGGAGCTAAAGGTTCTTACGTAATCTTAGACAAGTAAGCAGATGGAATTAAATGTAGTAAACATTTCAGGAAAAGAGACAGGTGCCAAGGTGCAACTTCCTGAGTCGGTATTTGGTGTAACACCTAGCGATCATGCAATTTATTTAGATGTTAAACAGTATTTGGCTAATCAACGTCAGGGTACTCACAAGTCTAAACAACGTAATGAAATCGCTGGTTCAACACGTAAATTGTATAAACAAAAAGGAACTGGTGGTGCTCGTGCGGGTAGTATCAAATCTCCATTGTTTAATGGTGGTGGTCGTGTATTCGGTCCTCAACCACGTGATTACAGTTTTAAACTGAATAAAAAATTAAAATCACTGGCACGTAAATCTGCGTTGTCATATAAAGCTCAGGATTCAAACATCCTTGTTTTAGAAGATTTTACTTTTGATTCAATCAAAACTAAAAATTACATCGCTTTAGTTAATGCGTTAAGCTTAACTGGTGAGAAAACTTTGTTGGTTTTACCTGTTCAGGATAACAATATTTATTTATCAAGCAGAAACATCCAGAAAGTAAAAGTAATTACTGTTGATCAGATCAATACATATGATGTATTAAACTGTGGTAAACTTTTATTAACTGCAAACACTGTTAAAACATTGGAGGAGGCATTTGCCAAGTAATATGGAATTTTTAAAAAAACCAATACTAACCGAAAAAGCTTCTGCACTTACAGAAAAGTCAAGCCGCTTTACTTTCCAGGTTGAACACAAAGCAAACAAATTGCAAATTAAACAAGCTATCGAAAAAATGTATGGTGTTAACATCCTTGCAATCAATACTATGATTGTAAACGGAAAGTTAAAATCAAGAAATACAAAAGGTGGTTTAGTTACGGGTCGTAGCCCGAAATACAAAAAAGCGATTGTTACTCTGGCAGCAGGTGAAACAATTGATTATTACGCGAACATTTAATAAGAATTGAATATTTTATAACTATGGGCTTAAGAAAATTTAAACCAGTCACTCCGGGTACCCGCTTTAGAGTTGGGGCCAGTTTTTCGGAGATTACAGCAACCAAGCCCGAAAAATCATTGGTTGTTTCTTCTAAGAAATCGGGAGGACGTAACAATACAGGAAAGATGACTATGCGCTACATGGGTGGTGGTCACAAAAAATCTTACCGTTTAATTGATTTTAAACGTGATAAGTTTGATATTCCTGCAACAGTTGCTACTGTTGAATACGATCCAAACCGTACTGCACGTATCGCATTATTACATTATGCTGATGGTGAGAAGCGTTACATTATTTCACCAGAAGGCTTACAAGTTGGGCAAAAAGTATTATCAGGTGATACAGCGACTCCAGAAGTTGGAAACGCTTTAAAATTATCAAATATCCCTTTGGGATCAATTGTACACAACGTGGAGATTCATCCGGGTCGTGGTGCTCAATTGGCTCGTAGTGCTGGTGCTTATGCACAATTAGCTGCGCGTGATGGTAAATATGCTACATTGAAAATGCCATCAGGTGAGACAAGATTAATCTTGACTACTTGTTTAGCAACTATCGGATCTGTTTCAAATTCAGATCACGCAAATGAAGTATTAGGTAAAGCAGGTCGTAAACGTTGGTTAGGACGTCGTCCTAGAACACGTCCGGTTGCGATGAACCCTGTCGATCACCCAATGGGTGGTGGTGAAGGTCGTTCATCAGGTGGTCAGCCAAGATCAAGGAATGGTATGTATTCTAAAGGCTTCAAGACCCGTCAACTTAAAAAATACTCAAATCGTTTCATCATAGAGAAAAGGAAGAAATAATGGCTCGTTCGATTAAAAAAGGACCTTATATTGACCATAACGTAGAGAAGAAAGTAGTATCTATGAATGATTCAGGCAAAAAGTCTGTCATTAAAACTTGGTCACGCAGATCAATGATCTCACCAGATTTTGTGGGTCATACATTTGCAGTGCATAACGGTAATAAATTTATACCGGTATACGTAACAGAAAACATGGTTGGTCACAAGCTGGGAGAGTTTGCTCCAACCAGAACATTTAGGGGTCACTCTGAAAAGAAAAAATAATTAAGAGATGGAAGCAGTAGCGAAATTAAACAATTGTCCAACCTCACCACGTAAGATGCGTTTGGTTGTAGATCTTATCAGAGGTGAGCGTGTTGAGAAAGCATTACATATTTTAAAATTTACCAATAAAGAAGCGGCAATAAGAGTTGAAAAACTTTTGTTATCAGCAATCAAAAACTGGGAAACTAAAAATGAAGGTTCTCGCCCTGAAGAAAACCAATTATACGTGAAAACGATAATGGTTGGTGGCGGCCGTCAGTTGAAAAGACTGAGACCAGCACCTCAAGGTCGTGGTTACAGAATACGTAAGCGTTCTAACCATGTAACTTTGATAGTAGATAGTAAAAACGTTGAAACTCAAACTAATTAGTAGAAATGGGACAAAAAGCACATCCAATAGGAAACAGGTTAGGAATCATCAGAGGTTGGGATTCTAACTGGTTCGGTGGCAACAACTATGCTGACAAATTAGTTGAGGACGAAAAAATAAGAAAATATCTTTCTGTGCGTATCGCAAAAGGAGGAGTAGCTAAAGTAGTTATCGAACGTACGTTAAAACGTATCACTGTAACTATCCACACTGCACGTCCGGGTATCGTGATCGGTAAAGCAGGAGCTGAGGTTGATAAGATCAAAGAAGAGTTAAAGAAATTGACTAAAAAGGAAATTCAAATTAACATTTTTGAGATCAAACGTCCTGAGCTTGATGCACAACTGGTAGCAGAAGGTGTAGCAAAACAATTAGAGGCAAGGATCTCTTTCCGTAGAGCCATGAAGTCAACTATCGCATCAACAATGCGTATGGGTGCTGAAGGTATCAAAATAATGACTTCAGGTCGTTTAGGCGGAGCAGAGATGGCTCGTAACGAGCAGTATAAAGAGGGAAGAATTCCTTTGCATACTTTCCGTGCTGATATTGACTATGCATTAGCTGAAGCATTAACTACCTATGGTAAGATTGGTGTTAAAGTATGGATCTGTAAAGGCGAAGTTTATGGTAAACGTGATCTTTCTCCAAACATTGGTGCAGTAAGTAACGCTCCTGGTAAAGGTGGCAGACCTGAAGGTGCTTTTGGTGCAGGTGGCAGAGACAGAGATAACCGTGGCGGTGGTGACAGAAGAAACGACAACAAAGGTGGTCGTGGAAGAGGTCCAGGTCAGGGTGGTCCAGGTCAAGGCGGTCCAGGTAGAGATAATAGAGGCGGAAATACTCCTAACAGAGGTCCTCGTAAATAATTAGTTAACAGATCGTTTTACGATAATATTAAGATAAAATGTTACAGCCAAAAAGAACGAAGTTCAGAAAGATGCAAAAGGGCAGAATGAAGGGTTTAGCTACACGTGGAGCTGAATTATCATTCGGGTCTTTCGGGATTAAATCTTTAGAGGCGACCTGGATTACAAGTCGTCAGATAGAGGCAGCCCGTATTGCGGTAACTCGTTTCATGAAACGTGAAGGCCAAGTGTGGATTAGAATTTTCCCGGACAAACCGGTTACTAAGAAACCAGCTGAAGTACGTATGGGTAAAGGTAAAGGTGCTCCAGAGTACTGGGTAGCTGTTGTTAGACCAGGACGCATCATTTTTGAAGCTGAAGGTGTATCGTTAGAAGTTGCTAAAGAAGCAATGAGATTAGCTGCTCAAAAATTACCTATCCAAACCAAGTTTGTAGTACGTAGAGATTACGTAGAAGCATAAAAAGAGTTTTGGGGTCAATGTTGTAAGTAACTTGTTTTTATAACCGCTAGACCCAGAACATAAAAATTAATAAAATGAAGAACTCAGAAATCACAGGGCTTTCAAAAGAAGAACTAGTAGTCAGGATTGCAGAAGAAAAAGAAAACTTAGTTAAGTTAAAATTTGCACATACAATTTCGGCTATAGAGAATCCTACCCGTATCACTAAGGTAAGAAAAGACATCGCCCGATTAAATACTGAAATGACTAAGCGTAATGCTGAGTCAGCTAGTGAAACTAAATAACTTTAGAGTCGAAATGGAAAGACAATTAAGAAAAACAAGAACCGGGTTGGTGGTAAGCAACAAAATGGATAAATCTGTTGTTGTAGCGGTAGAACGTAAAGTGAAACACCCGATCTATGGTAAGTTTGTTAAGAAAACTACCAAATTTATGGCTCATGACGAGAAAAACGATTGTGGTATTGGTGATACAGTACTTATCATGGAGACTCGTCCGCTGAGTAAAAACAAGAACTGGAGATTAGTGGAAATTTTAGAGAGGGCTAAATAACATGGTACAACAGGAATCAAGATTAAACGTAGCCGACAATAGCGGCGCAAAACAAGTATTGGTTATCCGTGTACTTGGTGGAACCGGAAAGAGATACGCTTCTATTGGTGACAAAATCGTTGTTACCGTTAAAAGTGCATTGCCTTCAGGTAACATTAAAAAAGGAACCGTTTCTAAAGCAGTTGTTGTAAGAACAAAGAAAGAGATCAGACGTAAAGATGGTTCTTACATCCGTTTCGACGATAATGCAGCAGTCTTATTAAATGCACAAGATGAGCCGCGTGGAACACGTATTTTTGGCCCGGTAGCGAGAGAACTGCGTGAGAAACAATTCATGAAGATTGTATCATTAGCACCGGAGGTATTATAAAATGAAAAATAAAGTAACTGTTCAACCAAAAATTAAAATCCGTAAAGGAGATTTAGTAAAGGTTATCGCTGGTGATTCAAGAGGCCAGGAAGGTAAAGTGCTTTCAGTATTAATTACTAAAAGCAGGATACTGATAGAAGGTGTTAACCTTGTGTCTAAACATACAAAACCGAATGCTGCTAATCCTAACGGAGGTATCATTAAAAAAGAGGCTGCTCTTCATATTTCTAACGTTGCGTTAATTGATCCTAAATCAGGAAAAACTACGCGTGTTGGCAGAAAGCTTAATGCTGATGGGAAATTAGTTAGGGTATCTAAAAAATCAGGAGAGGAGATCAAATAATGACTTACATACCAAGATTAAAGACTAAATACAAAGAGGAAATTGTAGCTGCTCTTAAAGAGAAGTTCAATTACAAAAGCGTAATGCAAGTTCCTAAGTTAGAGAAAATAGCTGTCAACCAGGGTGTTGGTCGTTTCTCTGTAACTGACAAAAAGATTATGGACAGTTCTATTTTAGAAATGAGCACAATCACAGGTCAGCAAGCAGTTGGAGCGAAATCTAAAAAAGATATCTCAAACTTTAAATTACGTAAAGGTATGCCAGTAGGTGTACGTGTAACTTTACGTGACAATAACATGTTTGAGTTTTTAGATCGTTTAATTTCCGTAGCTTTACCGCGTATCCGTGATTTCAAAGGTATCAATGATAAAGGATTTGATGGAAAAGGTAATTACACATTAGGTATTACTGAACAAATCATCTTCCCTGAGATCAACATCGACAAAATCTCTAAGATTTTAGGTATGGATATTACCTTTGTAACTTCAGCAACAACTGATGTTGAAGCATTGGAACTTTTAAAGCAATTTGGATTACCGTTTAAAAACCAAACCCTTAATACAGATCAATAATGGCAAAAGAAGGTGTAAAAGCTCGCGAAATTAAGCGCCAGAGATTGGTAGCTAAATATGCAGATAAACGTGCAGAATTAAAAGCTGCAGGTGATTTCGAAGGATTAGATAAGTTACCAAAAAACTCATCACCAGTACGTTTACACAACCGTTGTAAATTAACTGGCCGTCCACGTGGTTACATGCGTACTTTCGGTATATCAAGGGTTACATTCCGTGATATGGCATTAGCAGGAAAAATTCCTGGAGTTACCAAAGCAAGCTGGTAAAATCGTTTTACGTTAGAGAGTTTTACGCATATGCGTTTAACTTCTAACGTTATGCGTTTAAATAGAAAAATTAACCGATGGAAGGTCGCTCCGAATTGTTCGGAAAGGAAACCACTATCACAAATCAACAAAGATGAATACAGATCCAATAGCAGATTATCTTACAAGAGTAAGAAATGCCATTAAGGCAAATCACAGAATTGTAGAAATTCCTGCATCAAATCTTAAAAAGGAAATTACTAAAGTACTTTTTGACAAAGGTTACATTGCCAACTACAAGTTTGAGGAAACAACAGTTCAGGGAACGATTAAAATCGCTTTGAAATACAATCCTATAACTAAAATCCCTGCTATCCGCACATTGATGCGTATCAGCAAGCCAGGTTTAAGGCAGTATGCAGGCGTTGATAATATGCCGAGAGTATTGAACGGTTTAGGTATCGCTATCTTGTCTACTTCTAAAGGAGTGATGACAGATAAAGAAGCGGCCAGACTAAACATTGGTGGCGAAGTTTTGTGTCACGTTTATTAATTAAAGGAGGATAGCAAAATGTCAAGAATAGGAAAAGCCCCAATTAGTGTACCTGCTGGAGTAACAATTACAGTTGATAAAGACAATTTAGTAACTGTAAAAGGCCCAAAAGGTGAATTAACACAAGCAGTTGATGTAGACATCACTGTTTCTCAGGAAGACGGTGTAGTTACTGTAACTCGCCCGACTGAACAAAAAAGACACAAAGCATTGCATGGTTTATACCGTTCATTGTTAAACAATATGGTTATTGGTGTAACAGAAGGTTACAAAATCTCTCAGGAATTAGTTGGTGTGGGTTACCGCGCAACTAACACAGGTAATACACTTGATCTTGTTTTAGGTTTCTCTCACCATTATGTATTCCAATTGCCGGAAGAGATTAAAGTTACTACGACTTCAGAAAAAGGTCAGACTCCTAAAATCATTTTAGAAAGTATTGACAAACAACTGATCGGTCAGGTAGCAGCGAAAATACGCTCGTTACGTGCACCAGAGCCATATAAAGGTAAAGGTATCAAGTTTGTAGGCGAAGTGTTAAGAAGAAAAGCAGGTAAATCAGCTTCTAAAAAATAATCATCATGGCAGGGAAAAAATTATCTCGTAGAGATCGTATAAAAAAAGGAATCAGAAAAAGACTTACCGGTTCTGAAAGCCGTCCACGTTTATCAGTTTATAGAAGCAATAAAGGAATTTATGCTCAAATCATTAACGACGTAACTGGAAGCACAATCGTATCAGCATCATCATTATCTAAAGATTTTTCTAGTAATGGTAACAAATCAGAGCAATCTGTAGCTGTAGGTAAATTAGTAGCTGAAAAAGCAATCGCAGCTGGCATTAAAGAAGTTGTTTTCGATAGAAATGGCTATTTATACCATGGTCGCGTAAAATCGTTGGCAGAAGGTGCCCGTGAAGCTGGTTTAGTATTTTAATCTGAAAATAGATAAGAATGTCAACTATCAATATAAAAAGAGTTAAGACTAGCGAGGTCGAATTAAAAGACCGTTTAGTTAGTATACAACGTGTTGCCAAAGTAACCAAAGGTGGACGTACTTTCAGTTTCTCAGCTATCGTAGTTGTTGGAGATGAAAACGGAATCGTAGGTTATGGTTTAGGTAAAGCAAAAGAGGTAACTGAAGCAATTGCTAAAGGTATCGATGATGCTAAAAAGAACTTGGTAAAAGTTCCTTTGTTAAACGGTACTGTTCCTCACGAACAAATCGGTAAATTCTCAGGTGGTTTTGTATTAATCAAACCAGCTGCAGTAGGTACAGGTGTTATCGCGGGTGGTGCAATGCGTGCTGTTTTAGAGAGTGCTGGTGTACACAACGTATTAGCAAAATCAAAAGGTTCATCAAATCCTCACAACGTGGTAAAAGCAACAGTAGATGCTTTAACAAAAATGCGTGATGCTTATACCATCGCTCAGCAACGTGGTGTTGATTTAAACAAAGTTTTTAACGGATAAGAACATGGCTAAGATCAAAATAACCCAGGTAAAAAGTATCATTGACAGAAGCGAGCGTCAAAAAAGAACTATTCAGGCATTAGGTTTAAGAAAAATAAACCATTCTGTAGAAGTTGAGGCTAATGCTGCTATCATTGGAATGATAAGAAAAGTGAATCACTTAGTAGCTATCGAAAGTATATAATTCGCAGAGGTTGTAAATTAGTTTAATTTTGCTAATTTGCAACCTTTGTATATGTTTAACCGTTGCCCTGATTAGTGAAAGCGAAGGGCAGCACAATAAGTTTCAAAATGAACTTAAGTAATTTAAAACCTGCATCAGGTTCTACTAAAAATAGTAAAAGAATAGGTCGTGGTACTGGTTCTGGTCGTGGTGGTACTTCCACTCGTGGTCATAAAGGTGCTGGATCGCGTTCTGGTCACAAAACTAAAATCGGTTTTGAAGGTGGTCAAATGCCATTACAACGTCGTGTACCTAAGGTTGGTTTCAAACCAATTAACCGTGTTGAATATGTAGGCGTTAACTTAGACGTATTACAAGGTTTAGCAGAAAGATTCAGCTTAACGACTATTGATTTCGCTACTTTGCAGGATCATGGTTTAGCACACAAAAATGATCTGATCAAGATCTTGGGTCGTGGTGAAGTAAAATCTAAAATCGAAGTTAAAGCACATGCTTTTTCTGCAACTGCACAGAAAGCTATTGAAGCTGTTGGAGGCTCAATAGAAAAATTGTAATTAATTATAATTAATGAAGAAGCTCTTTACTACTTTAAGTAATATTTGGAAAATTCAAGAATTAAAAGAGCGTATCGTATTTACGCTCGTAATTCTTTTGGTCTACAGGTTCGTTTCTCACGTGGTTTTACCAGGTGTGGATGCAACAGCTTTAGGCGATAATCAGAAATCTGGTATCCTTGGTCTGCTTGATATGTTTGCTGGAGGTTCATTCTCCCGCGTATCTGTTCTTGCTCTTGGGGTAATGCCTTACATTTCTGCATCAATTGTAGTTCAGTTATTAGGTATCGCTGTTCCTTCTTTCCAGAAAATGCAAAAAGAAGGAGAGAGTGGCAGAAATAAACTAAATCAGATTACCCGTTACTTAACTGTAGCTATTACAGCTGTTCAGGCTGTTGGTTATGTAAAGACTCAGGTCCCACCAGAAGCAATTCTGATTGACCACACTTTATTCTTTGTGCTTGCAACATTTGTTTTATCTGCCGGTACTTTGTTTGTGATGTGGTTAGGGGAGAAAATTACTGATAAAGGTATAGGAAATGGTATTTCACTAATCATTATGGTTGGTATTATCGCACGTCTTCCGATAGCTTTACAACAGGAGATCAGTTCAAGATTTGTTGGAGATGGTGGCTTAATCGCGCTTGTTCTGGAAATCGTTGCATTGTTTGCTGTGGTAATGTTTACTATCCTTATTGTTCAGGGTGTCCGTAAGGTTCCTGTTCAATATGCAAAACGTATTGTTGGTAACAGACAATTCGGTGGCGTAAGACAATATATTCCATTGAAAGTGAATGCTGCTGGTGTAATGCCAATCATCTTTGCTCAGGCATTGATGTTTATCCCAACCACAGTAACCCAGTTCTTTCCTAAATTGCAGAATACCTGGTTAATCCAGTTTAGTGATCCTACTTCACTGGCTTACAGCTTAACGTTTGCATTTTTAATCATTGCTTTCACATTCTTCTATACTGCGATTACTGTTAATCCGGTACAGATGTCTGATGATATGAAGAAAAATGGCGGTTTCATTCCTGGCATCAAACCAGGGCTGGCAACTTCATCTTATATTGATGATGTAATTTCTAAGATCACCTTTCCAGGTTCAGTATTCTTAGCTATTATCGCTATCCTTCCATCGATTGCAGTAAAATTCGGTATCAAATCTGAATTCGCGCATTTCTATGGTGGTACATCACTGCTGATCTTAGTGGGTGTTGTGCTGGATACTTTGCAGCAGATTGAAAGTTATTTATTAATGCGTCATTATGATGGATTAATGAAAACAGGAAGAGTAACAGGTCGTACAGGTGTAGCCGCTGCAAATACAAGCAGTAGCAATGCTGTAATTTAATATTGAATGTCTAAGGTTTATTATAAGTCTCCCGAAGAAGTTGAGCTAATCAGGGAAAGCTCATTATTGGTGTCTAAGACGCTTGCAGAAGTCGCAAAGATCATTGCACCAGGGGTTACAACAATGCAGTTAAATAAACTCGCGGAGACTTATATACAAGATAACGGAGCAATCCCTGCATTTCTAAACTATAACGGATTTCCGTATTCACTTTGTATTTCTCCAAATGAGCAGGTTGTTCATGGATTTCCAGGTGATTATGTGATACAGGAAGGCGATTTAATTTCTGTCGATTGTGGTGTTATTAAAAACAACTTCTTTGGTGATTCGGCTTATACTTTCTCTATCGGAGAGATTAGCCCTGAGCGTCAGAAGCTGGTTGATATCACTCAGGAATGTTTAAAACGTGCCATTGATAAAGCTATTGTCGGATCCCGTATCGGTGATGTAGGGTTCGCGGTACAGTCTTTAGCAGAGGAGAACGGTTTTGGTGTGGTGAGAGAGCTTGTTGGTCATGGTGTTGGCGTTAAATTACATGAGAAGCCCGAAGTACCAAACTATGGTAAACGGGGCACAGGGATGAAATTAGAGGAAGGAATGGTAATTGCCATAGAGCCAATGATTAACGCCGGTACTGCTAATGTAAAGTTTTGGTCTGATGGATGGACTGTTACCAGTCGTGATAATTCACCGTCAGCACATTTTGAGCACACAATTGCTGTTAAAAAGGGCAAAGCAGACGTTTTATCGACCTTTTCATTTATTGAAGAAGTTTTAAAAGAAAAAAGGTAAATAATTAAATATTTTTATTTAATTTTGCAACCCTGTTTAATAGCAGCTAATCAAGTAAAAATCAATATTATATGGCTAAACAAGCCTCGATTGAACAAGACGGTGTAATAAGAGAAGCATTATCAAATGCCATGTTCCGCGTTGAGCTGGAGAATGGTCACGAGATTATTGCTCATATCTCAGGTAAAATGAGGATGCACTACATTAAGATATTACCTGGGGACAAAGTAAAATTAGAGATGTCGCCTTACGATTTGTCAAAGGGCAGGATTACTTATAGATATAAATAAAATGAAAGTTAGGTCATCAATTAAAAAACGCAGCGCTGATTGCAAGATTATTCGTCGTAAAGGTAAACTTTACGTAATCAACAAGAAAAATCCTAAGTACAAGCAGCGTCAAGGTTAAGAAAAAATTATTGAGGTATGATTAGATTGAATGTACAGGTTACTCAATCTGTCGTCAATTAATCAAACATTTAGTACAAATATGGCAAGGATATCAGGTATAGATTTACCAAGAAACAAAAGAGGCGAAATTGGACTAACTTACATCTTTGGTGTAGGCAGATCAACTGCTCAGCGTATATTAACTGAGGCAGGTATCGATTTTAGCAAAAAAGTACAAGACTGGTCTGATGAAGAGTTATCAGCGATACGTACAATCATTAACGACGGAATTAAAGTAGAAGGTGCTTTACGTTCTGAAGTTCAGTTAAACATTAAACGTTTAATGGATATTGGTTGTTACCGCGGATTACGTCACAGAAAAGGTTTACCGGTACGTGGACAACGTACTAAGAACAATTCTCGTACTCGTAAAGGCAAGAGAAAAACAGTTGCTAACAAGAAAAAAGCTACTAAATAAAATTAGTAACGAATAATAATTATGGCTAAGAGTAAAAAAGTAACCAAAAAGCGTATTGTTGTTATTGAACCAGTAGGTCAAGCACATATCAATGCGACTTTTAATAATATCATTGTTACCCTGACAAATAATAACGGTCAAACTATTTCATGGTCTTCAGCTGGTAAAATGGGCTTCAAGGGTTCTAAAAAGAACACTCCATACGCTGCCGGACAAGCTGCATCTGATTGTGGTAAAGTAGCTTTTGATTTAGGTCTGCGTAAAGTAGAAGTATTTGTTAAAGGTCCAGGTTCAGGTCGTGAGTCTGCAATTAGAACATTGCAAATCTCTGGTATCGAAGTAACCTCAATCAAAGATATTACACCGCTTCCACACAATGGATGTCGTCCTCCTAAGAAGAGAAGAGTTTAATTTATTAATTTTTAAAGCTAAGAGTCTACAGTTTAAGGCTGTATGATACTTTAAAACAAAAAGAAATGGCAAGATATACAGGACCAAAATCCAAAATCGCGCGTAAATTCAGAGAACCAATTTTTGGTCCTGATAAAGTATTAGATAGAAAAAACTATCCTCCTGGACAGCACGGTGCGTCTAAAAGAAGAGGTAAACAGTCTGAATATTCAGTACAGTTAATGGAGAAACAAAAAGTTAAATATACTTATGGTGTATTAGAACGTCAGTTCCGTAACTTGTTTACTAAAGCATCTTCCCGTCAGGGCATCACAGGTGATAACTTATTACAATTATTAGAAGCTCGTTTAGATAATACAGTTTATAGATTAGGTATTGCAACTACTCGTTCTGCTGCTCGTCAGTTAGTTAGCCATAAACACGTAACAGTGAACGGTGAAGTAGTAAATATCCCTTCTTATCAATTGAAAGCTGGTGACGTTATTGCAGTTCGTGAGAAATCTAAAACTCTTGAAAGCATCACTAATTCAGTAGCAGGAAGAGTAATCAATAAGTTTAATTGGTTAGATTGGAATGCATCGGAATTAAGCGGTAAGTTCTTAACTTATCCGAATCGCGACGAGATTCCAGAAAATATCAAAGAAAACCTTATTATAGAGTTGTACTCTAAGTAATAAATTTAGTTAAAGCCTTTTATACAGGCTTTAACTATTTTACGTTACATAATTTTAATAACGATCTAAAAACATTATAAATGGCAATTTTAGCATTTCAGAAACCCGATAAGGTCATCATGCAGAAATCAACGGATTTCGATGGTATATTTGAATTTCGTCCTTTAGAACCCGGTTTCGGTGTAACAATTGGTAATGCCTTAAGAAGAATTTTACTTTCTTCTTTAGAGGGGTATGCCATTACAAGTATTCGTTTTTCTGGCGTATCACATGAATTTTCTACAATGAAAGGTGTTGTAGAAGATTTAACTGAAATTATCCTTAATTTGAAACAAGTTCGTTTTAAAAAAGCTGGTGATTCAGGTGAATCTGAAAAAGTCTTTATTGTAGTTAATGGCCAGGATCAATTTCTAGCAGGCGATATAACTAAGTTCTCTAACAACTTTGAAGTCCTTAATCCGGAATTCGTAATTTGTAATATGGAGAAATCGGTTACTTTAGAGGTAGAATTAACTATCAATAAAGGACGTGGTTATGTTCCGGCTGAAGAAAATAAAATTAATGATGCTGTAGTTGGTGTAATCGCGATTGATTCGATCTTTACGCCAATGAAAAATGTAAAATACACGATTGAAAATTATCGTGTTGAACAAAAAACAGATTATGAAAAATTAATTTTAGATATTTCTACTGATGGATCTATTCATCCTGAAGAAGCATTAAAAGAAGCAGCTAAAATTCTAATTCAGCATTTCATGTTGTTCTCTGATGAGAACTTAGTATTAGAGTCTCAGGCTAAAGAAGAAACTAAAGAAGTTGATGAGGAAATTTTACATATGCGTAAAATCCTTAAAACTGAATTAGTTGATCTTGATTTATCAGTTCGTGCATTAAACTGCTTAAAAGCAGCGGATATCCGTACATTGGCTGATTTAGTTTCTTATGATGTAGCTGATATGTTAAAATTCAGAAACTTCGGTAAGAAATCATTAACTGAAATCCAGGAATTAGTAAAATCTAAAAGCTTATCATTCGGTATGAATTTAGGTAAATACAAACTGGACGAAGAATAACAACAGACAAATAACAATATTGTTAATAGTGTGTAATTCCCTCTTTAATTCAGAAGAGACGGTGCACACTGAATAGAAAAAAAATGAGACACGGTAAAAAACACAATCACTTAGGCAGAACTAAGTCCCATCGTAAAGCGATGTTGGCTAACATGGCCTCATCATTGATCAAACACAAAAGAATCTCTACTACTTTAGCAAAAGCAAAAGCTTTGCGTATGTATGTTGAGCCTTTGATCACTAAATCTAAAAACGATACTACACACTCTCGTCGTACAGTTTTTAGTTATTTACAGGACAAAGATTCAGTTACTGAATTGTTCCGTGATATAGCTGCTAAAGTTGCTAACCGTCCGGGTGGTTATACCAGAATTATCAAGTTAAACAATCGTTTAGGTGATAATGCTGAGATGGCATTCATCGAACTTGTTGATTACAACGAAGTTTACGGTAAAGAAGTTGCTACTGAAGAGAAGAAAACAACACGTCGTGGCAGAAGTAAAGCTACTACTAAGAAAGCTGACGCTACTGAAGCTCCTGCTCAAGCAGAAGTTGCTGCTGATGAAGCTGTTGTTGAGGCTCCTGCAGCTGAAGAAACAAAAGAAGATAAAGGAGAATAATATTCTTCCTCATCAAATACAGAAAGCCCTGTTCTTAGTTGGACAGGGCTTTTCTTTTTATATTTACATATGTATATGATCTATGTACCATCTATATGTGTGTGATTACTATAAGTATGCCTAAATTTAAATAGGCTCTAAATCTATAATTTATGTCCAATCAATCTATTCTTCAGGAGTTCCATAAGCAGTTAGCGGACAGTATCCCGGCTAATTCATTTATAAAGATTTCTCTTGGCAATTACCAGGGCAATGACAAGGAATTAAAGAATGTATATGTACGCCGGATAAAGATTAAAAAAGTAGAAATGCTTTCTTTTACTTACCGGAATAAAACCAGGGATATTGTAAAGAACTTCTCGATCGAAGATGGCTTAACCAGAATCAGTCATTTTATCAGCAATGATTTTAGAATTTGTACTTTTTTTAGCACGGAGAAAGAAGTAATTGTTGAACATGATAAAAAGGGTGTGATCACGGTTAGAGAAAGGCTGATCAAGACTGCAGCTCCGGTTGTACTCACTCATGATAAAGAGAAGAAAAGATTGATTCAGCCTGCTGGTAAAAATTATTTGCAGGAGTTAAATATCACTGATGCAACAGGTACTGTTTATAAGAATGCACAGGATAAGTATAAACAGATTAATCAGTATGTAGCTTTATTGGATCCGCTGATCCGGACTTTGCCTGCCGGCAAGTTTAAAAAGGTAGTAGATATGGGATCGGGTAAAGGTTATCTTACTTTTGCTTTATATGATTACCTGGTTAATGTTTTAAAGATCGAAGCGCAGGTAACTGGTGTGGAATATCGTCAGGACCTGGTGGATCTGTGTAATAAAATAGCTTCGAAGTCAAATTTTAAGGGACTGGATTTTGTTCAGGGTACTATAGAAGATTATGCAGCTGAAGAGATCAACCTGTTAATTGCTTTACATGCCTGCGATACGGCTACTGATGATGCAATCTATAAAGGCATCAAAGGGAATGCAGAACTTATTGTTGTTGCACCTTGCTGCCATAAGCAAATCAGAAGACAGATAGAAAAAGGAAAGGCTATAAATGAACTGGACTTTTTAACGAAGTATGGTATCTTTTTAGAACGTCAGGCAGAAATGGTAACTGATGGTATCAGGGCATTGATCCTGGAATATTTTGGATACAAGACGAAGGTATTTGAATTTATTTCAGATGCACATACCCCAAAAAATGTACTGGTTGTAGGGGTGAAAAACAAAGAACAAGCGGTGGATAAAGAAGAGATTCTGGAGAAGATTAAACGGATAAAAGAATATTTTGGCATTGAGTATCATCATCTTGAAACATTAGTCAAGTTTTGATGCATTTGCAGCCATGAAAAATGTCAATTATGACAACCTGTCAGAATTGTAAAAGGTTTTCATTTACATTTTAACCAAAATCTAAAAAGCAGTGCCTGTTTAACTGACAAATGCCAATTGGCACATTGCTTGTTAAATAGAATTAGGAAATAAGAATTCATAACATAAACAAAGATAAAATAGCATGTCAAAAATTATTGGTATAGACTTAGGAACAACAAACTCTTGCGTAGCCGTAATGGAAGGTAACGAACCTGTAGTTATAGCCAACAGTGAGGGGAAACGTACAACGCCATCCATTGTTGCTTTTGCAGAAAATGGTGAACGTAAAGTAGGTGATTCTGCAAAACGCCAGGCAATCACTAACCCAACAAAAACAATTTATTCAATCAAGCGTTTCATGGGCAGCAGCTTTGCTGAGGTTGCTAAAGAAACTGGCCGCGTACCTTACAAAGTTGTTAAGGGTGACAACAATACTCCACGTGTTGAAATTGATGACCGTAAATACACTCCACAGGAAATTTCTGCAATGATCTTGCAAAAAATGAAAAAAACTGCGGAAGACTTTTTAGGTCATGAAGTAACAGAAGCAGTTATTACTGTTCCTGCTTATTTCAACGATGCTCAACGTCAGGCTACTAAAGAAGCTGGTGAAATCGCTGGTTTAACAGTTAAACGTATCATCAACGAGCCAACTGCAGCTGCTTTAGCTTACGGTTTGGACAAAGCACATAAAGACATGAAAATTGTTGTGTTTGACTGTGGTGGTGGTACTCATGACGTTTCTGTATTAGAATTAGGTGATGGTGTATTTGAAGTAAAATCTACTGACGGTGATACGCACTTAGGTGGTGATGACTTTGACCACATTATTATTGACTGGTTAGCTGCTGAATTCAAAACTGAGAATGGTATGGACCTTAATCAGGATCCAATGGCATTACAACGTTTGAAAGAAGCTGCTGAAAAAGCTAAAATTGAGCTTTCAAGCACTACTTCTACAGAAGTTAACTTACCATATATCACTGCTGATGCAAGCGGACCAAAACACTTGGTTAGAACTTTAAGCCGTGCTAAATTTGAGCAATTGGCTGCTGATTTGATCAAACGTACTATCGAGCCTTGTAAATCTGCATTGAAAAATGCTGGTTTAAAAACTTCTGATATCGATGAAATCATTTTAGTAGGTGGTTCTACTCGTATTCCAGCTATTCAGGAAGCAGTAAAAGCATTCTTCGGTAAAGATCCTTCTAAAGGTGTAAACCCTGATGAGGTTGTAGCTATCGGTGCTGCAATTCAAGGTGGTGTTTTAACTGGTGAGGTTAAAGATGTATTGTTATTAGACGTAACTCCTCTTTCTTTAGGTATTGAGACTATGGGTGGTGTAATGACTAAATTAATTGAAGCGAATACTACTATTCCTTCTAAAAAAGCAGAAACTTTCTCTACAGCTGCAGATAACCAGCCTTCGGTAGAAATCCACATCTTACAAGGTGAGCGTCCAATGGCTGCTCAGAACCGTACGATTGGCCGTTTTATCTTAGACGGTATACCTCCATCTCCACGTGGTGTTCCTCAGGTTGAAGTTGCTTTTGACATTGATGCGAATGGTATCTTACACGTAAGTGCAAAAGATAAAGCTACTGGTAAAGAGCAAAAAATTCGTATTGAGGCTTCATCAGGTTTAACTGAAGAAGAAATCAAAAGAATGAGAGAAGAAGCTGAGCAAAATGCTGATGCTGATAAAATCGCTAAAGAAGAAGCTGATAAAATCAACAGTGCTGATGCTTTAATTTTCTCTACTGAGAAACAATTGAAAGAATTCGGTGATAAAATCTCTGCTGATAAAAAAGCTCCGATTGAAGCTGGTTTAGCTAAATTACAAGCGGCACATGCTGCAAGAAGTTTCGCTGATATTGATGCAGCTCAGGAAGAGTTACAAGCAGCCTGGAATGAAGCATCTGAAGAGATGTACAAAGCTGGTCAGGACGGTGGTGCACCTGCTGAAGGTGGTGCTCAGTCAAACGGTCAAACAGCTGATGCTGCTGACAACGTTACTGATGTTGACTTCGAAGAAGTAAAAGACGATAAGAAATAATCTAATCGTAATTATATAAAAAAGAGGGTAACTGAAAGGTTATCCTCTTTTTTTATGTCTTGTGTTTTTTTTACACCAATAAGAATAATATACGGCAAAATAAAAGCCCTTAAAACTTAATTTAAGGGCTTCTGATAGCTTTATTGTTATAAAGCGCGGTATATTATTTCCACAGGTTTTCAGGATACACACCGTCTTTAACGAGTTGATCTATAGAAGCCTGTACAATCGGTTTATCTTCCTTATAAGTTACACCAAACCATTTGCTATCTGTAGGAACAACTTTAAAATCTGCAGTCTCTGAGCTTAATAAGCTATCAGCTACCAATGGAATGAAAAATTCTGCTTTAGGGTTGTCTTTGTTCGCATGTGCAAAGTCTCTGAAAAGTTCTTCGGATATTTTAAACATTTCAGGTGTGAATCCCCAGAAGTTCATGGATACACGGGTATCTAATGATAAAGGATATTGTTTTTCGTCTTCTTCGTAAACGATAGCTTCTCCCTCACGAAGTACTTTTGTGCGTTCTATGATTTCTTCCAGGTAACCGTCTGCGCTTACTTTACATACGCCACGGGATACTGATCCGTAATCTGATAAAGTTTTACCAATTTCATAACCAATCATGGAGTAGTTGCTGCCGGTAACTTCGGTAGTTAAAAACTTAACCATTTTCTCATAGGCATCCAGTCCATAAAAATCATCTGCATTGATTACGCAGAATGGCTCTTTTATAGCATGTCTTGCTGCAAGAACGGCATGCGCTGTTCCCCATGGTTTACTTCTTTCTATTTCAATATCAATTCCATATTGTTTAAGATCGAAATTCTGAAACACATAATCCGTTTCTATTTTACCTTCAAGCTTAGTATCAAATATAGCTTTGAAGTTTTCTACATATTCTTCTTTGATAATAAACACTACTTTACCAAAGCCAGCTTTGATAGCATCATAGATAGAATAGTCAATTATGGTCTCTCCGTTCGGACCAAAACCATCAATTTGTTTCATGCTGCCATAGCGACTTGCCATACCGGCTGCGAGTATTAATAACGTAGGTTTCATTGATTCTTATTTTTTAGTTCAAAAAGGTGCCCCTGTATATAGGGGCTGCCATAAAAAAGCGTGTCTGAAAAATCAAACACGCTGAATAGGCTGTGAAGATAAATCTTATTTATTGTATTTAAAATCGTGGTCTTTCTTTATATTCAATAAAGAATGGTAGATCAGGCTGATCACATTATCTACATCTTCTTTATGAATCATTTCAACAGTGGTATGCATATAACGCAATGGCAGCGAAATTAGTGCTGAAGGTACACCACCATTTGAATAAGCGAAAGCATCAGTGTCAGTTCCTGTAGAACGTGATGAAGCCTGGCGTTGGAATGGAATGTCATTTTTCTCCGCTGTTTCAATCAGTAATTTATTCAGGTTTGTTTGTACAGCTGGTGCGTAAGATACAACAGGGCCTTTACCGCAGGCTAAATCTCCCTGAGTTATTTTATTGATCATTGGTGTAGAGGTATCATGGGTAACATCGGTAACGATAGCTACATGAGGCTTAATGCGGTGTGCAATCATTTCTGCGCCTCTTAAACCTATTTCTTCCTGTACAGAATTTACAATGTATAAAGCGAAGGGTAATTTCTGCTTATTCTCTTTCAGTAAGCGTGCTACTTCTGCAATCATAAATCCACCTGCACGGTTATCTAAAGCACGGCCTACATAATAACGGTCATTCAATACCATGAATTCATCTTCATAAGTAATTACACAACCTACATGTACACCTAGCGCTTCAACTTCTTCTTTAGTAGTGCAACCACAATCCAGGAAAATGTTCTTTAAAGCAGGTGCTTCCTCTTTTTCTCCTGCACCACGTGTGTGGATCGCTGGCCAGCCGAATACTGCTTTGACTAATCCATTATCGGTGTGGATATTTACACGCTTAGATGGGGCAATCTGATGATCTGAACCTCCATTTCTGATCACATAAATTAATCCGTCATTCGTGATATAGTTTACAAACCATGAAATTTCATCAGCATGAGCTTCAATGACCACTCTATATTCTGCTTTTGGGTTGATTACGCCAACAGCAGTTCCGTAGTTATCGATAAAACTTTCATCGATATAAGGTTTCAGGTAATCTAACCAAAGTTTCTGACCTGGGTATTCAAATCCCGTAGGGGATGGGTTATTAATATATTCTTCAAAAAACTGGAGTGATTTCTTAGTTACGACAGATACATGTTTCTGCTTCTCGTCTTTCTTTTTAGCCATCTTTATATATTTATGATCAACTTTAACTTATTATAATAGAGTTCTATTTATAACGGAATATTTCCGTGTTTTTTACGTGGGTTATTCACTACTTTATTTTCCAGCATTTTAAATGCCTTGATTAATTTGATCCTCGTGTCTGCAGGTTCAATCACTTCGTCTATAAAGCCGCGTTCTGCTGCCCGGTATGGATTAGCGAAGATTTCGGCATATAGCTTTTCTTTCTCCAATAATTTAGCAGCTGGATCAGCTGCACTGGTTATTTCTTTCTTAAAAATAATCTCCGCTGCACCTTTTGCACCCATTACAGCAATCTCGGCTGTTGGCCATGCATAGTTCATGTCTGCACCAATGTGTTTGGAGTTCATGACATCATAGGCACCGCCGTATGCTTTTCTGATAATTACTGTAATTCTTGGTACTGTAGCTTCACTGAATGCATACAATAATTTCGCGCCGTTTTTGATAATACCATTCCATTCCTGATCTGTACCTGGAAGGAAACCAGGAACGTCTTCCAGTACCAATAGCGGAATGTTAAAGCAATCACAGAACCGGACAAAACGTGCTGCTTTGACTGAGGCATTGTTATCTAATACCCCCGCAAGATAGGCTGGCTGGTTGGCTACAATTCCAATGCTTCTGCCTGCAAGACGGCCAAAACCGACTACAATATTTTCTGCATAATCTTTATGTACTTCCAGGAAACTTCCGGAATCACTGAGCTGATCAATGACACCCCTTACATCATAAGGTTGGTTGGCATTGTCAGGGATAATTTTATTTAAGGATGCTCTGGATTCATCCTGATCTGGTTTATAAGCTAAAATTGCGGGAGTTTCCTCACAATTTTGTGGCATATAACTCAGTAGTTGTTTAATATGGTTAATGGCGTCAAGCTCATTTACACAAGAAAAATGAGTAACTCCTGATTTTGTAGCATGTGTGCTTGCCCCGCCCAGTTCTTCTGAGCTTACTTCTTCGTGTGTAACTGTTTTAACCACATTAGGGCCGGTTACAAACATATAAGAAGTGTTTTCTACCATCAAGGTAAAATCGGTAATTGCTGGAGAGTAAACAGCACCTCCGGCACAGGGGCCCATAATTGCTGAAAGTTGAGGGATCACCCCTGATGCTTGTACATTCCGGTAAAAGATATCAGCATATCCACCTAATGATACCACGCCTTCCTGAATACGTGCACCACCACTATCATTTAATCCGATTAAAGGAGCTCCTGTTTTCAGGGCCATCTCCATAATCTTACATATTTTTTCTGCGTGAGTTTCGGAAAGTGACCCTCCGAAGATGGTAAAGTCCTGGGAAAAGATGTAAACTAGTCTGCCATTGATATTTCCATAACCGGTTACTACACCGTCACCAGGGTACTTTTCTGTCTCCATACCAAAGTCTGTACTTCTATGGGTCACAAACATCCCGATCTCTTCAAAAGAACCCTCATCCATTAGAAAATGGATACGTTCTCTTGCGGTTAGTTTACCTTTTTTATGCTGACTATCTATTCTTTGCGGGCCTCCGCCTGCATGTGCCTGTTCTATTTTATCCTGTAGTAATTTTATCTTATTATCCATGGAATTAAACTCAGTTTTTATAAATGTATAGGAACGTTTTTAAATTTATAAATTAAAATTGTTTATCACTTATTTTCTATTGAAACAAGACGGATTTTAAATGGAGGCCGGATTACCAGCGATATTGTAAGCGTGTGGTAAAGACATCATCCCTGATATCTTTATTATAATTTGTCAATTGTGTAGGGGAGTTGATCACCCGCTCATTATAAACTGTAAGTTTTAAACGTGAACTGAATAAATAAGTCATTCCATAACCCAGGGTACTGAATTTAATATCACCCGCAGTCGTATTGTTATCCAGGCCAATCTGATCTTCATTCATCTTGCTGTTCGGATCATATACATCATAAGCAAGCAAAGCGCTAAACTTACTTTTTAAGATTTGCTGTGTAAGCCAAATATAACAGCCTGTGAAATTACGCAGGTAAAGGTCTGTAGCTGGCTGAGTAGAAAAACTCTGACTGGCCAGTGCACCACTAATGGAGCTTGAAGCAGCTACTCCTGGTTGTACGCCGGCAACATATTCAGCTTTCAGACTGGTTGTTCCAAAGGTATTATCGTATTGGATCTGCACATTTCCACCATAATAATTCCTTTTTAAATTAGCGCCTTTGTAGGATGGATCTGTATTTTTAGTAAATCCATTTCCATTATCCGTATAGTAAGACTCGGTGCCGTTGCGTACTGAACCTTTATAAATTGATCCGCCAAAACCAATATGAAGTTTTTTATTGGCCAGACTGTCAAACTTGAATGAAAGATTACCAATTACATCTTTTTTAGAGTCATAGTCCCTTGCAAAAAGACCGCTTCCATTAACTACAGCGACGTCTATGTTCAAAAAGCGAAGTTCTTTAATTGGCTGATACGATAACATTGCACCAATATCACGTTCACGTGGCATAATGGTCTGAAAAACTCTGGAACGCTCAGGGAAATCTCTATAGCCAGAAGAATAGACAATTGAATAGCCAAAAGGTCTGTTAAAAAGACCAGCGGTTAGTTGAAAACGCTTATTGTCGGGTTGGTGCAGTTGAATAAAGGCATCCATCAATTGCACGCCATTTTGTGTTGCATCGATTTGAAAGACTATACTGGAATATTTATCAACCCGGTCAATTTTAAGACGACCTCTGCGGATAATAAACCGATTGTCTGAGTTTTCTGCAAAATCTCCACCCGAAAAAGAAGAAATCCCCGGGGATTGTGTTTTTTGAAACTGTGTCTGAAGATAACCAGTGATCTTAATATCATGGATATCATAAGAAGAAGGTGCATTATTGCTTTGACTGAGGACTAACAGCGGATAAAATAAAACCAGGGTTAGCAGATATCTTTTCATAAGTATATATTGGGATCAGGTTTAGGAACTGCGAAAATACAGTTAATGCTAAATTAATCCACAGGGAATCTGGGAATTTTGAGCTTGAAAAATGCTCCTGAAAACTTAATTACATTTTTTTTACATATTTTTTTGATAATAAGTGCTCCTGGGTATTACATTTGGAAAGTAAAAAAAGCTGAAAACACACAGAATGTCCTTTTATAAGTATCGATTACATATTGTTATAGCCTTCATAAGCATCTTCACAGTGAAGATGATTATTTCTGCTGCACCAGTATTTATTGGTCATATAGATAAGAATACTATCAAAAGTGTTATTCTGCAATTAGAGCAGGAACATAGTTCTGATGGTGATTCAGGAAAGTCTTTACTCAAATTTATCGACTACAAACCGATTGATTTTCATAACACGTATACCTACGTCCCATTATTGATAGATTTTGGAATCAGGAACTGTTATATTGATCACTTCAAACGGTATGTAGATCCCTATCATCCCTCGGTACCCACTCCGCCGCCTAACTTTTGCTAATTTTTATTGATTAAACGGTTAAACCCACTGGGAGTAACCGTAGTTAAATAATTATAAGTAATAATTAGCATTAATGTTATGCAGAATGGAAACTCAATCTCCTCAAAGGCTGGATTGAAGAAATATATCTTAAAAAAGAATTTAAAGCGCGATTTCCCGGCGAGTATAGTCGTGTTTTTAGTGGCCCTGCCCTTGTGTCTGGGCATAGCCCTGGCTTCGGGCGCACCATTGTTTGCCGGTCTGATTACTGGTATTATAGGGGGAATCGTTGTTGCTAGTTTCAGTGGATCTCAATTAAGCGTGAGTGGCCCTGCTGCTGGTTTGACCGTCATCGTACTTGGCGCTATAGCTCATCTGGGCAGTTATCAGGTGTTTTTACTTGCAGTTATGCTGGCAGGATTAATGCAGATAGTGCTCGGTTTAATTAAAGCGGGTACAATCGGAAACTATTTTCCTTCGAGTGTAATTGAAGGAATGCTTGCTGCAATTGGACTGATACTGATTTTAAAGCAACTGCCACACGCATTAGGTGTAGATAAAGATTTTCTGGATGAAAGCTTAAGCAGTGGTTCTATGTTTAATATTGTAGGACAGGCGCTAAAAATGCTCAATCCGGCAGCAATGATCATTACCGTGCTTTCAATTGCTATTCTGATTTTCTGGCCAAAATTCAAAAAGCTGAGTGCTGTACCGGCTCCTTTACTGGTTGTTATACTAGGTATAGGAATGACTCTGTTTTTTCAGCAAACAGGATTTGCTTTAAGAGCAGAGCAAATGGTTAATATTCCAGTTGTAAGAGGATGGGGTGAATTTTCGAACCTGTTTACCATGCCGGATTTCTCTGCAATTACAAATAAGGAAGTCTGGATTGTTGCTTTAACGATAGCTGTTGTGGCAAGTTTAGAAACCTTGCTGAGTATCGAAGCTGTGGATAAGATTGATCCTGTAAAAAGGGTTTCACCAACCAACAGAGAGCTGATTGCGCAGGGAATAGGAAATATGACAAGCGGTATGTTTGGCGGTTTACCTATGACCTCTGTAATTGTAAGAAGTTCTGCAAACGTAAATGCTGGTGGAAAGACAAAAATGTCTGCCATTTTACATGGTTGCTGGTTACTGTTGTCCTTCCTTTTTATACCAGGATTGATTAATATGATTCCGCTTGCCTGTCTGGCAGCGATCCTTTTAGTAACTGGTTATAAACTAACAAGAATAAGCCTGTTTAAACATATGTATCACAAAGGATGGGATCAATTTATTCCATTTGTGATTACAGTCGTTGCCGTTTTATTAACTGACTTATTAAAAGGGGTGGCCATCGGTATGTTGTTGTCTGTATTTTATTTACTGCGGACCAATATGCGTAATCCATTCTTTTACAAGATTCATGAAGAAGGGAACAAGAAAAATCTGAGAATTAAACTGTCTGAAGAAGTTTCATTTCTGAACAAAGCAGCCATACAAGTTGTATTGACAAAAATCCCTCAGGAAACCAATGTTATTATTGATGGAAGCAACTCCAGATATATCCATCCGGATGTACTGGAAACCATTTACAATTTCAAACATAATGCTTATACAAAGGGGATTATAGTTACCTTAGTTGAGATCAAAGAGCATTATATAGTACCAAAAATAACTGACAAAATTATTGAAGATATTCATAAAATATAAATATTATGTGTGCAAAATTAGAATCCCACAATCACAATATAACTTACGAAGGACTATTACAAGGTAATAAAGACTGGGTAGCGAAAACTTTAGCTGAAGATCCTGCTTTTTTTGACCGTTTATCTTCCGGACAGAAGCCGCCAATTTTATGGATCGGCTGTTCAGACAGCAGGGTGCCTGCTAACCAGATTACCAATACCAATCCTGGCGATATCTTTGTTCACCGCAACATTGCAAACGTGGTGGTACATACAGATATGAATATGCTAAGTGTATTGGATTATGCTGTAAATGTTTTAGAAGTAGAACATGTTATCGTTTGCGGTCACTACGGATGTGGTGGTGTTGCCGCCGCATTAAGCAACAAGCAATTCGGAATTATTGACAACTGGTTAAGAAATATAAAAGATACTTATCGTTTACATTATCATGAACTGGACAGGATTTCAGATGATAAAAAACGTACAGACAGACTCGTAGAGCTGAATGTTATAGAAGGTGTATTTAACCTGACCAAAACATCTATTGTTCAGAACAGATGGGGAGATGGAAAAAAATTAGGTATCCACGGCTGGGTTTACAGTTTGGAAACCGGATTAATCAAAGATTTGGGGGTAACTACAGAATCCAATGACCATATTTCTGCAGTATTTAAGGTAGATGGTCTGATTAAGCCTAAAGTTGAAGCTCTTGTAAAATCTCCTGTTGAATCTAAATAGATAGTTCGAACGAGATTTAATATTATAAAAAAAGCCGGTTAAATTAATTACCGGCTTTTTTTATTTTGATTAGCCCATGAATGGGTAACGGTAATCCTTTGGTGGATCGAATGTTTCTTTGATGGTACGTGGAGAAGCCCAGCGTAATAAGTTAATCATTGAACCCGCTTTATCATTTGTACCTGAACCTCTGGCACCGCCAAATGGCTGCTGACCAACTACAGCACCAGTACATTTATCATTGATATAGAAATTACCAGCTGCATTACGTAAAGCATAAGATGCTTTATCAATAGCATAACGATCCTGAGCAATCACAGCACCAGTTAAAGCATAACCCGAAGTCGTGTCAATTAGCGTTAATACCTGATCAAAATCTGCATCATCATATACATATACAGTCAATACAGGACCGAATAACTCTTCGCTCATGGTTGTATATTTAGGATCATCAACCACTAAAACTGTTGGCTCAATAAAGTAACCTTTAGATTTATCGTAGTTTCCACCAGCAATGATTTCTACACCTTTGTCAGCTTTTGCCTGATCAATATATTTTGCCAGTTTAGTGAAAGAACGATCGTCAATCACTGCATTGATAAAATTGCTGAAATCTTCAGTTCCACCCATTTTGAAGGTAGCAAGATCACGCAGCATCAATTCTTTAATTTTTGGCCATAAACTTTTCGCGATATAAGTTCTTGAAGCAGCAGAACATTTCTGTCCCTGGTATTCAAAAGCACCACGTATAATCGCTGTACTTGAAACCTCAGCATCTGCAGAACCATGAACCAGGATAAAATCTTTACCACCAGTTTCACCTACAATACGAGGGTATGTTTTGTATTTATGAATATTAGTACCGATAGTTTTCCAGATGTTCTGGAATACAGCAGTTGAGCCTGTAAAGTGAATACCAGCAAAATCAGGACTATTGAAGATTACTTCTCCAGCTTCCGGACCATCTACATAAACTAAGTTGATTACTCCATCAGGCAGGCCTGCTTCTCTGAAAATCTCCATCAATAAGTTAGCTGCATAAACCTGAGTATCGGCAGGTTTCCAAACAACAACGTTACCCATCAATGCTGCTGATGTTGGCAGGTTTGCCGCAATAGCAGTAAAGTTGAAAGGGGTTAAAGCGAAAACAAAACCTTCTAAAGGACGTTGTTCAACTCTGTTCCAAACACCTTTTGGTGAAACCGGAGGTTGTTGTTTATAAATGTCAGCCATATAACTTACGTTGAAACGTAAGAAATCTATCAGCTCGCAAGCTGCATCAATTTCTGCCTGGTAAGCATTTTTTGATTGACCAAGCATTGTTGCTGCATTTAATTTATAACGATACGGGCCTGAGATTAACTCAGCGATCTTTAAAAATATAGCTGCACGTTGTTCCCATGGCAAGTTTTCCCATTGAGGCTTTGCAGCTAATGCCGCATCAATTGCCTGTTGTACATGAGTTTTGTCGCCTATGCTATATTGTGCTAAAACGTGTTGGTGATCGTGCGGTGGAGTAACTGTTCCTTTTTTATCAGTGTGGACTGCTTTGCCCCCGATATACATTGGGATGTCACCTTTTTTTGAACGTGCTTCAGCTAAAGCAGCTTTCAATAATTCACGTTCTTTACTTCCTGGTGCGTAACCTAAAATAGGTTCGTTCTCAGGTGTTGGTACGTTAAAAAATCCTTTGAGCATGATATAATATTGTTGTTTGCACAAAGATAGTTTTTTATTTTATTGCCTGTCAATCCATTCTACTATATGATATTCTGCTAACAGACCATAGCGCGGAGAAAATAATTCTTATTTTTGAAAGGCGGTTTCAATTTAGCATACTCATTCAGGCCGCTTCTGAATCTATAGCATGATAAAATACGTCCGGTTATTATTACTTCCTTTTTCTGTTCTTTATGGCGTAGTGGTTATTTTTAGAAATAAGCTCTATGATTGGGGGCTTTTCAAATCTACCCGGTTCAATATTCCTGTTATCTGTGTAGGTAACCTGGTTGTAGGTGGTTCTGGAAAAAGTCCGGTCACCGAATACCTGGTACACTTGCTTGGCGATTATAAAATTGCTATTTTAAGCAGAGGATATGGGCGGGAAACGAAAGGATTTTTATATGCAGATCAGACAGCCACTGCAAAATCAATAGGAGACGAGCCTTTACAGTTTTATCACAAGTTTCCACAAGTAACCGTCGCAGTATGTGAGGATAGGGTAAAAGGAATAAAGCAATTGAAAGACGCACATGACGTAATTATACTGGATGATGCCTTTCAGCACAGGAGGTTAAATCCTGGGTTCAGTATCCTGCTTTTCGAATTTCAGAAATTATTGAGCACGCAATTCTTATTGCCAGCAGGTAATATGAGAGAGCCTTTTTGGGGATATAAACGCGCAGATATTTTATTGGTTACTAAATCACCTCTGAAGATCACCGAACAGCAGAAAAAACAATGTGCAGCGCATTTTGATAAGGGAGCAGCCGCTCATCTTTTTTTCTCTGCTATAAACTATAAAAGCCTGACAGGTCTTTTCACTACTACGGTCTTAAATGTGGAATCGCTGCAGGGTAAAAAAATTTTCTTACTGACTGGTATTGCCAATCCAAAGCCACTATTTGATTATCTGTCAGGTTTTTCTTCTGCCATTGAACATCATGATTATCCCGACCATCACGCATTCAGTTTAGGGAATTTGCGTAAATTGGCAGAGGCATTTCATCATGATTCTGCGAAAGAAAAAATTATTATCACAACAGAAAAGGATGCACAACGTTTATTTGATGTTACAATCAAAGAATTACTATTAAATTTGCCTGTATTTTATTTGCCTATTCATATAAATATTGAGGCGGCCCACAAAAAAACATTTGACCAAAAGATCCTAAAATATGTTTCAGACACTACACGAGACCGTTGAATACATCAAGTTAAAATGCAATAATTTCCAGCCGGAAATCGGAATAATACTGGGTACCGGATTAGGTGGTCTGGTGAACGAGATCGATGTAGAATTCAGTCTGATGTATTCTAATATTCCTAATTTCCCTATTTCGACTTTAGAATTCCACTCTGGAAAACTAATTTTTGGAAATCTTAATGGTAAAAAGGTCATTGCTATGCAAGGCAGATTACACTATTATGAAGGATATTCCATGCAGCAGATTACTTTTCCAATCAGAGTGATGAAAGCCCTTGGAATTCAGCACCTGTTTATCTCGAATGCAGCTGGTTCACTGAATGCTGATTTTAAAAAAGGTGATTTGATGATTATTAATGATCATATCAACTTACAACCTGAAAGTCCGCTACGTGGAAGAAATGATAGTGACATGGGACCAAGGTTTCCTGATATGAGCCAGCCTTATCAAAAAGACTTTATTAAACGTGCAATGGAAATTGCAGCAGCAGAAAAGATTACTTGTCACCAGGGCGTTTATGTTTCAGTAACAGGGCCAAATCTGGAAACAAAAGCAGAATATAATTATTTGCGCATTATAGGTGGTGATGCCGTAGGAATGAGTACTGTTCCAGAAGTTATTGTTGCGAACCATATGAGCATTCCGGTTTTTGCAATTTCTGTACTGACTGATGAAGGTTTTGGTGATGTTTTAGTTCCGGTAAGCCTGGAAGAAATACTGGAAACAGCACGCGCAGCTGAACCTAAAATGACGAAAATATTAAGCCAGCTAATTCTTTCTTTATAATGTATAAAACCATTGTTTTATTTCTTTTAAGCTGTGTCTTGTTTGGGGCAAAGCAATCTTTTGCTCAGGACCTTAAGACTTCAGTGAATCAAAATAAAGAATTAGATTCCTTAAGAAGTAAACTGGAAAACAGTAAAGACTCTGTTATTTTTACCTCGCGTTTTGTTCGTTATACTACGCTTAAACTAACTAAAGACAGTATTCAGACACTTGCGCTGGATACAAGTTTAAGAGGAATGCAGAATTTCAGTTCGATTGCTCAGCCCAGAAGACCGACCATCAATACTGGAAATATAGGTCTTGCCGCTAAAGATCTTTTATTTGAGCCGATCAAAACGATTGGTTTTAATCCGGGATTCCACTCGCTTGACTGGTATGCGATGGGAAACGATGACATTAGATATTATCAGGCACGTTCCCCTTTTAGTAATATTTATTTTGCCGGACAATATAGTGGTGAGGCAGAGCAGCTTTTTAGGGTAATGCACACTCAAAACATTAAAAAGAATTTTAATGTTGGTGCGAGTTATAACCGGATAGGGGCTAATGGGTTGTATCAAAGGCAAAGAGGAGATGTACTGAATGGTACATTTTTTAGCTGGTATACTTCGCCAAATAAAAGATATACACTTTATGCAAATGCTATCTTTAATACGCTGAAGGCTTATGAAAACGGTTCAATTATCAATGATAATATCTTTGGCACTAATAACCTTTCCATAGACCGGATGTCTCAGTCGGTGAGGTTGAGTTCTGCCAGGCAAATCTACAGGAAGAATACATTCTTTCTGAGACAAACCTATTTTGTTGGCCGTATTGATAGCCTGGATCAGGAAATCTCTAAAAAAGTACTTCCTACCAATAAGATTACCTATACGATCAAATATGATAAGGATTCTTATGCTTTTCAGAAAAGGGAAGCAGATGACCACACTGTTTTACCCTCAGGTATGCGTGACCTTTCCTATACCAATGATAGTACTACTGTAAAACATATACAAAATGAGTTTATCTACAGTTTCTTTCTGCGTGGAAAATCCAGTTCTGTTATCAAAAATGAATTGAAACTAGACGCAGGTATCCGCCACGATTTTTATAACTATTCACAAATAGTAGGGGTGCTCCCGCAGACAAATACTTATAATTTTACCAATGCAGCTGGAGTCGTTACCTCAGAAACGGTAACAATTGACAATAAGTACTTCTCCAACTATGCCAAAACATTCCAGAATGTGACACTTTTGGGGTCTGCAGGTTATAGATTCAGCAACCGGATAGATCTGAACTTTGATGTACAGCAAATCTTTCAAGGCAGACAGGCCGGAGACTTTATGTATGAAGCCAAAAGTAATGTACTGGTTAGCCATAACCTGGGCAGGATAGTTTTAGGAGGATATATTCAGAACAAATCACCAGAAGAAATTTACGATACCCATTATGGAAACCACTTCGGCTGGACCAATGCAGCTGTTGATCCGAAACTCGCTGAGCTTAAAGCTGCTAACCCTTTAGCTTCGCCCAATATTGTGATACTGGCCAGCCCTTTTAACAGAACGAAAACAGTGAATCTGTCTTTTAAATATATCAATGAGAAGCTGGGACTGGATGCTGGTGCAGAATATTATATGATTAATAACTACCTGTATTTTGTACAGAAAAATACAACTGTTGACTCCCTGACTATTCTGCCGGCACAAGAATCAGGAAGTATCAGTGTGTTAAAAGTAACGGTAGGAAAGAAATTCACCTTCGGCAGGTTCAACCTGGATAGCTATGTTGTTTATCAGAAAACAAGTAAACCAGATATTATGCCAACACCAGATTTTTATACTTTCAATAGTTTGTATATGAAGGCGAAGGTATTTAAGGTTCTAAATACAGAGTTTGGAGTTGACGTAAGGTATAATACAAAATATGTAAATTACTCCTATTCCCCATCGGTGAGCCAGTTTTATATTCGCCAGTCAGCTCCCGATGCCGCTATTCCCTATAAACCAGTCAAATTTGATAGTTATCCAATTGTTGATATCTGGGTAAGAGCGAGCTTAAGAAAAGCTAATATCTTTGTTAAATACGCATACCTTAACCAGGGAATCCAGTCTAAAGGATATTATACGGTGAACAGGTACCCGATGCAAGACAAGTCACTTCAGGTAGGGTTAAGCTGGAACTTCTACGATTAATGATCAGGTTTTCTGATGCTTTTTCTTTGCCGCAGGAAACAGGACATTATTTAGAATCAAACGATATCCCGGTGAATTGGGATGCAAGTTTAAGTCTGTGGGTGGATCACCCACAGCATGTTGATAATCTTCGGGATCGTGTCCTCCGTAAAAAGTAAACTGTCCTTTTCCAATATCACCATGCAGGTAACGGACTTCTGCTGCCCCTTTATTTTCTCCCAAAACAGTAATATTGGGTTTAATCAGGCTCTTTCTAAAAGCTGTAGTCTGGCCCATAAACCCTTTAATTACGCGGTCATGGTTTTGGGTCAGCATAGTCGGCACGAGATCTGACTTTGCTGAAAATTCAAATAAAGTGAAATAATCATTTTGCTGATTCAGGCTTCTGGTCTGTGTGACATCAATATCAGAAAACTCGTAGTTTGCAGGATTCGGATCCAGTCTGAAATCTTTAAAGGCGAGTGTCTTATTGAAATCGAGCCTGGATTGTGCATTTGGATCTTCTGCATCCCCATCAAACATAGCGGCACAAATATCTACACCCGCTGCAGACAGGGCGATATCAAAACTGTCTGTAGCAGAGCACATGGCAAAAAGAAAACCTCCGCCTGCACAGAATTCAGTCATTTTCCTGGCTACAGAGAGTTTCATCAGAGATACTTTACTAAACCCGTTTCTTTTAGCTGTTGCTTCCTGATTTCTGACATCTTCTTTATACCAGGTTGCATTCTGAAAGGCACTCCAGAAGCGACCGTACTGTCCGGTAAAATCTTCGTGGTGTAAGTGCAGCCAGTCATAACCAGTTAACTTATCTTTTAATACTTCGTCATCATACACAACGTCGTACGGAATCTCTGCATAGGTGAGAACCATCGTTACGGCATCGTCCCAGGGCAATTTACTTTTGGGAGAGTAGACGGCAATTTTTGGTGCTTTTTCCAGCTTAACCATTTCCATATTTACAGCAGGATCACTGATCTCGTTCAGTATAGCCGTAACCTTGCCATCGGCGATGACCTGGTAAGAAACTCCCCTGGTTTTACATTCATCTTCTATCAGTTTGTTATATTTAATCAGAAAACTGCCGCCCCTGTAATTCAATAACCAACTTACATCTGCCTGCTGTTTAATACTCCAGTAAGCAATACCATAAGCTTTGAGATGGTTTTTCTGATCTTCATCCATATTAATCAGAATCGATGAAGCTCTCATTACCAGGGTTAAAGTCAACAATAACAACAGAAGGAAACTCTTTTTTAAAATCATAAGTTAGCAGGCCAGGTACTAATCTAAACTTTAGATAGCTGATTTAAAATTTTTACGACTATTAAACGTTAAAATGAATCATTATATATACATTTATAGGTTGAATAGGTTTTTGAACCTTTAGTTTATCTAGTCGTTTCAATTTACTAAATTTGACCATTACAAAAAAGAATATGAGCAAAGCAATAATAAAAACAGAAAAAGGCGACATGACTGTCGAGTTTTATGACACAGATGCCCCTAACACAGTTGCAAACTTTAAAAAGCTGGCAAATGAAGGGTTTTATGATGGAATCACTTTTCACCGTGTAATTCCTGATTTCGTAGTACAAGCAGGATGTCCAAATTCCAAAGACGCTGCTACAGCTCATTTAGCTGGAACTGGTGGCCCTGGTTACAAAATTGACTGTGAGCTTGATGGTGGAAATCAACATCACGAACGCGGTGTATTATCTATGGCACATGCTGGCAGAAACACTGGAGGTTCACAATTCTTCATTTGTCACAGCAGATCAAACACTGCGCATTTAGATAGAAACCATACTTGCTTTGGTAAAGTGGTTGAAAATGTAGACATTGTTGATGATCTCAAACAAGGAGATAAGATTTTAGGTATAGAAGTGATAGAAGATTAAGATATGAATTTAAGAGGAATTGTAGCCGTATCTGGCAGACCAGGTTTATTTAAACTTGTTGGACAAAATAAAGCAGGTTATGTACTGGAAAGCTTAGATGCTCAGAAAGTTAAAATTGTAACTAGTATCTCTTCTACTAAACTGGCTTCATTAGAGGATATTACTATCTATGGTGAAGATGAAGATTTGAAACTAGTTGACGTTTTAGCAAATATTGCTGCATTAAAAGGTGAAGTTGCTGACGCTAAAGCGGATGCTGCTGTTTTAAGAGCATTATTCGTTGAGGTTGCACCTACACACGATCAGGAGAAAGTTTATACTTCAGATATGAAGAAAATCGTTACCTGGTACCACTTATTGAAGGATCTTCCTTTGTTCACTGAAACTGCTCCCGGAGCTGTTGAAGGTGGTGAGGCGGTTAAAGCTGCAGATGATAAGAAAGTTAAGGCTACGCCTAAACCTTCAAATGCTAAAGCTCCGGTTAAAACATCTCAGCCAGCTAAAAAAGCTAGCATGACAAGTAAAAAAGGAGTTTAAGAATTCCATATCATAAAAAAACCGGATGTTTAACATCCGGTTTTTTTATGTGCAAAATTTCGCTGTGCACGCTAACTATTGCTTACAAATAATATACGATCAGCAGAAATGCAAGTATAGAGATGATGATGGCAATTGTAAATCCCCACCGGTTACCATTACCCCTGCTTCTGAATCTGTATTTTCTTTTAAAATCTCCTGGTTGCATAAAATTCCTTTCTTAGTTTAAATAGCTTATGATGATGATGCAAAAAATGAAATATTCCATAAAGCCCCTTCAGAATAAACAGGCGTTGCTACTCATGGTGGTAAGGTTCGCCCTTTAAGATACTAAATGCTCTATATAACTGTTCAACAAAAAATAAACGGACCATTTGATGTGAAAATGTCATGTCTGATAGAGAGATACTTCCATTTGCTCTTTTATAGACACTTTCGTCAAAACCATAAGGCCCGCCAATCACAAATATCATATGCTGAACACTCCCGATCATTTGTTTGTTCAGATAATTTGAAAACTGAACGGAAGTATATTTTTTTCCTTTTTCATCCATTAAAATAACAGTATCCAGATTGCTGATTTGTTTCAGGATCAACTCGGCTTCCTTGCCCTTCTGCTGCGCTTCTGTTAAATTCTTGGTGTTCTTCACATCAGGGATCACAACGAGGCTGAAACCAATGTAATGTTTTAACCGGTTAAGATATTTTTCAATACCCTCGATCAGATATTTATCCTCTGTTTTTCCGACAACGAGTAAAGTTATTTTCATTCAAAATTAATGTGCTAATGTAGTAATCCCTATATTAGAAGCGGTCGGATTAAGGAACCATGAGGTGCTGAAAATTAAGCGCTTCTAATAAAAACAGGACTCAAAGATATGGTAAAATCTAAAGATAGTATTTTAAAGGACTATCAAAATAACGTTGCAACTCAGGAAGAACAAATTAAAGCAATCAATAAAGCACTCAATAACATATCGTTATCCAGATTAGGATTATTTATAATTGAAATACTTTTAGTTAGTATTACGATCTATTTCGGCTATCATTGGTTGATTGGTATCCTGATGTGTATTCCTGTATTATGTTTTATGGCAATTGTGAAGCGCCAGACTGCTAAAGAGCAAGAGCTGAATTATGCAGAGAAAATGCTTTTTGTATTTCAGAATGAAGTCAATCTCATCCTGACAGGTAAAAATAAGTACAAAGAAGGCAAGCACTTTGAAGACGAATATCACCCTTATGCTTCAGACCTGGATATTTATGGGCATTCCTCTTTATATGCATTTATCAACCGTTCAAACACAGTGAATGGGATGAAATTATTAGCAGATAGTTTGAATAAACCTGCCACGCCAGCACTTATTATGGAGCGTCAGGAGGCAATTATTGAATTAACCAGGCATATTGATCAGACTTTCCACTTTAGAGCAGGACTTCAGAATCATAAACCGGAACAGCTTGAAATAATCGGTCATAAACTGGAACACCAGATGCCGGATCAGTTGAAATTTACACAGCGTCCTTTGTTGAGACTATATACAATGATAGTACCTTTTATATCTGCTGGATTGATTATTCTCGGCTCTTTATATGGTGGCTTCTATTGGGAGGGATTAGGACTATACGCTTTTGTTAATGTTGTTTTATGCTTTTACTTCAGTAAAAAGATCAACCTGGTTCATTCCGGATTTAGTGGTAGCGCAAGTTTACTCAATGCAATTTCAGGAACAGTGAAATGGACAGAAGAACTCAAATGGGAAAGTAAATATATTAAAGGTTTCTTTACTGAGCTTACAGTAGCTGTACCACTAAGTGCGCAAATCAAAAAACTATCAAGCATTATCAATTCATTTGACGTGCGGTTAAATATGGTTGTCGGCACTATTTTTAATGTATTCCTATTGTGGGATTTCAGATGTGCCATCCAGCTGGACAAATGGTTTGTTAATTCTTCAGATCAATTGATCAAAGGACTGTATACTATCAGTCAGTTTGAAGAATTGATTTCCTTTGCTACTTTCAATTACAACGAACCAGAGCTTACTTTTCCGGTAATCTCAGACGCTTTTCATTTTGAGGCCAAAGAACTGGGGCATCCGCTTATTGCAGAAAATAAGCGGATAGTTAACACTTATAGTTTTAATAACCAGCCAACAGTTGATATCATCACCGGCTCAAATATGGCAGGTAAGAGCACGTTTCTGCGCACGGCTGGTATCAATATGGTATTGGCATTTTCGGGCGCTCCTGTGTGTGCTAAATACATGAAGGTCTCCATCTTTGAAATCTTAACTTATATGCGGATTAAAGATTCACTCAATGACCAGACTTCAACTTTTAAAGCAGAGTTGAACAGACTGAAAATGATCCTGGAAGGAGTGACCTCATTAGCACACCCATTAGTACTGATCGATGAGATGCTGAGAGGAACAAACAGTAAAGATAAATACCTGGGATCAAAAGTTTTTATTCAGCAAATGATCCTCAGAAAAACGCCGGCACTATTTGCTACACATGATCTTCAATTATCGGAAATGATTGAAAAGTATGCTGGCCTGGTAAGAAACTATCATTTTGATATTCAGCTGGCAGAAGGGGAGATGAACTTTGATTACAAATTAAAAGAAGGAGCCTGTAAAACATTTAACGCTGCTTTACTCTTAAAGGAAATAGGGTTAAGTTTCAATCCTGACGAGGTGGAGGCTTAAAAGCCAGGGCGGTAAAATTAATCAGCTGATAACTTTACTGTAAATATAACATGAAGTTAACATCAAATTCTCATATTGCCTGTTATAGAATTCACATATGATTAAAGCATCCGATTTCGGTGATGATTTTTCGTGGGGCGTGGCTACTGCCGCTTTACAAATTGAAGGCGCTGCAGACATGTATGGGAAAGGACCGTCTATATGGGATAACTTTGCTAAAAGATCAGGTAAAATCAAAAAAGGACATAGTCCGGCAATGGCTTGTGATTTTTATCACCGCTATCATGAAGATATTGCACTGGTTAAATTGCTTGGATTTTCAGTCTTCCGGTTTTCTATCTCCTGGCCAAGGGTGCTTCCATTTGGGAAAGGAATTGTTAATGAAGAAGGGATCAGGTTCTACCATAATGTAATAGATGAATGTCTGGAACAAGGCATCACTCCTTACATCACACTTTACCACTGGGATCTGCCCGAAGCTTTAGAAGAAGAAGGCGGATGGACCGCATTTAGCATTAATACGGCATTTAATGCTTTTGTTACACTTTGTGCACGAACTTATGGAGATAAAGTGAAAAACTGGATTGTATTAAATGAACCTTTTGGCTTTACTTCTTTGGGATATATGCTCGGGGTACATGCACCAGGAAAAACAGGGTTGACTAACTTTTTCTCTGCCGTACATCATACTGCAATTGCACAGGCAGATGGAGGACGGATCTTAAGGGCAGAAGTGTCCGGTGCAAATATCGGAACTACCTATTCCTGTTCAGAAATCATTCCTTATACACAAAGTGATGCCGATATTCTGGCAGCCTCCAGGGTAGATTGCCTGATGAACCGGTTATTTATAGAGCCTGCATTAGGAATGGGGTATCCAGGACAAGATTGGGAGGTCATGGAAAAATTTGCAATTTCACATTCTACCTGGCGGCATACTGAACGTCTGACATTTGATTTTGATTTTATTGGATTACAAAACTATTTTCCGCTGACGATTAAATACAACGCGTTTATACCGGTTGTACAAGCGTGGGAAGTGAAAGCTAAAAACAGGAAGAAGCCACATACCGCCATGGGCTGGGAAATTAACGGAGATAGCTTTTATAATATAATCAAACAGTTTGCTTCTTATCCTTCGGTCAAAAACCTGGTCATTACAGAAAATGGAGCTGCCTTCAATGATAAGCTAACAGGAGGTGCAATAGATGACACCGAAAGAATTGAATACTTCAGGCTATATCTGCTGGCTGTTCTGCGCGCTAAAAAGGAAGGCATCAACATTACTGGTTATATGGCCTGGACACTGCTCGATAACTTTGAATGGGCAGAGGGCTTTAATGCCAGGTTCGGTTTAGTCCATAATGATTTTAAAACACAGCAAAGGACTATCAAATCATCAGGGTACTGGTGGCAGGAATTTCTGGGAAAATAACATTATAAAAAAAACCTCCCGCCATAAGACGGGAGGTTTTTTTTATAATGTTATAGTGTATTATTGAGCTACTTGCTTACGAATAATATTCAACGCACCACCAGCTTTGAACCAGTCAATCTGCTGCGCATTATAACTATGGTTAACTTTGAAGTCTTCTTTCGTGCCATCTGCATGGTTTAACACAATGGTTAAAGGTACATCAGGAGTGAAAGTTGTTAAACCTACAATATCAATTACGTCATCCTCACGGATCAAATCATAATCTTCCTTGTTCGCGAATGTTAAACCTAACATTCCTTGTTTTTTCAAGTTAGTTTCATGGATACGTGCAAAAGATTTAACCAATACAGCACGAACACCAAGGTGACGAGGCTCCATGGCCGCATGCTCACGTGAAGAACCTTCACCGTAGTTTTCATCTCCAACTACAATAGTTCCGATATGATCTGCTTTATAAGCACGTTGTGTTGCAGGAACAGGACCATATTCACCAGTTAACAAGTTTTTAACGGTATCAGTTTTATCATTGAAATAATTTACTGCACCGATCAGCATGTTATTAGAGATATTGTCCAGGTGACCACGGAATTTTAACCATGGGCCAGCCATAGAAATATGGTCAGTTGTACATTTTCCTTTCGCTTTGATCAGTAATCTTAAACCTGTAAGGTCTTTACCTTCCCATGGAGTAAAAGGATCAAGCAATTGCAACCTGTGAGAAGTTGGCGAAACTAAAATCTGAACACCGCTTCCATCAGCTGCTGGTTCCTGATAACCTGCGTCATCAACAGCAAAACCTCTTGGAGGCAATTCAAATCCAGTAGGCTCATCCAGTTTTACCTGCTCACCATTTGCATTGGTTAAAGTATCTGTCAATGGGTTGAAGCTTAAGTCACCAGCAATAGCTAAAGCAGTTACCAATTCCGGAGAACCAACAAAAGCAAAAGTATTCGGGTTACCATCCGCACGTTTAGCGAAGTTACGGTTGAAAGAGTGAACGATTGTGTTTTTCTCTTGTTTCTCCGAACCTACTCTGTCCCACATTCCAATACAAGGCCCGCAAGCATTTGTAAATACTTTAGCACCTATTTGTTTGAATACTTCCATAAATCCATCACGTTGTATCGTGAAACGGATTTGTTCAGATCCAGGGTTAATACAATATTCAGATTTAGCTGTTAAGCCTTTTTCCGCAACTTGTCTTGCTACACTTACCGCTCTTGAAATATCTTCGTAAGAAGAGTTTGTACAAGATCCGATCAAACCTACGTCAATTTTCATCGGCCATCCGTTAGCTAAAGCAACCTCTTTCATTTTTGAAATAGGAGTCGCTAAATCCGGAGTAAACGGACCGTTCAGATAAGGTTCAAGTGTAGATAAGTCAATTTCAATTACCTGGTCAAAATATTTAGCAGGATCAGCATAAACTTCAGCATCACCAGTTAAGTGTTCTTTCACAGCGTTGGCAGCATCAGCAACATCAGCTCTGTTGGTTGCACGTAAATAACGTTCCATGCTCTCATCATAACCGAAAGTTGAAGTCGTTGCACCGATTTCAGCACCCATATTACAAATGGTACCTTTACCAGTACAGCTCATATTCGTTGCACCTTCGCCAAAATATTCAACAATAGCACCAGTACCACCTTTTACAGTCAGGATACCAGCCACTTTTAAGATTACATCTTTAGGTGAAGACCAGCCGCTTAATTTACCGGTTAACTTTACACCAATTAATTTAGGGAACTTAAGCTCCCATGGTAAGCCTGCCATTACATCACAAGCATCAGCACCACCAACACCAATTGCAACCATACCTAAACCGCCAGCATTCACAGTATGTGAATCTGTTCCGATCATCATTCCACCTGGAAATGCATAATTTTCCAATACAACCTGGTGAATAATACCTGCACCTGGTTTCCAGAAACCGATACCATATTTATTGGATACCGAAGCAAGAAAATCAAAAACTTCCTTACTTTCTGTATTTGCAGCAGGAAGATCCTGCTCTGCGCCAAATTTTGCAGTGATCAAGTGATCACAGTGTACCGTTGAAGGCACAGCAACTTTCGGTCTGCCAGCCTGCATAAACTGCAATAATGCCATTTGGGCAGTTGCATCCTGCATAGCTACACGGTCAGGAGCAAAATCTACATAATCAGTACCCCTTACGTAAGAAGTATTTGTTTTTTCATCCCAAAGGTGAGTATATAAGATTTTTTCTGAGAGTGTTAAAGGTCTGCCTACTAATTTACGGGCCGCCTCAACTCGGGGACCAAAGTTTGCATACACCTTTTTGATCATTTCTATATCAAAAGCCATTGATAATATGTGTTAAAAGGTAATATAATTTAAATTATTTGTAGCGAATTTACAAAAAAAAACAGGCTGAGGCTAACCTATGTAAGTTCATTATATTATTTATACATGTTCTAAATAAAATGAATGCTTCTCCCTCTGGCTCCATTCGCTGAAGGCTGTCCATTAACGGACGATAATGTTCATTTATGGACAACAATAGGAACAGCTAAGTTTCAAATAGCTGTTTGAATGTCTTTTTAACCCTTTTCCGCTTTTGGCCTGAACTTCGTAAAGCCTAAGGAAAATTAAAGCGTATGGAACTTATAACCTTGAGCGGTTAAAAATTTTAAGGTGGCCGGTAAAGCAACCTTTAACCTGTCAAATGCTTTCAGGCTGTCATGGAATACGATTATAGAGCCGTTCGTCGTGTTTTTGATCACGTTTTCATAACATTTTTCAGGAGAAAGATTCACATCAAAGTCTCCGCTCAGTACATCCCACATAATGATATTAAGCTGTGGGTTAATTTTGCGCAATGCTTTGATCTGAGATTTTTTTATTCTCCCGTAAGGCGGACGAAACAAATGCGTATTGGTGAGCTGCTGACAGGATTCGAAATTCTGAATATAAATGTTATCCTCAGTTTTCCAGCCTTTTAAGTGGTTAAAGGTGTGATTTCCTATCGCATGGCCTTCGCTTTTAACTTGTTCAAAAATTTGGGCATGTTTGTTTATATTGTCACCAATACAGAAGAAAGTAGCCTTGCAATTGAAGCTTTTTAAAGTATTTAAAACAAAGTCTGTAACAACAGGTATAGGTCCGTCGTCAAAGGTTAAATAAACGACTTTGTCAGACCGGCTTTTGTTCCAGACTAAGGATGGATAATACCATTTTAATAAAAGAGGTGATTTAACCAGATACATTGATCAAATGTAAGAAATTACAAATGGTTGTAAAGAAATTGATAAAATCGATAAGTTGTTTATTTAAGAAAAATACAAAACCAATGAAAATGTTTACTAAAAATATGCTGTCAAAATTAACCTTCGCTGTTACTTTTAGTTTGGTGACGATAGGTATGTCTGCTAACCTGCACGCACAGGAGACGCTAACCATTCAGGATGCGATTGATCGTATGCTGGAGAATAACCTGAATATTAAACAATCATCATTAAATGTGTCTACTGCAGCTGTAAATCTGGAACAGTCAAAAGCAGCGCTTTATCCAAGTTTGAACGGCGCCATAAACAATACGCTGAATTACGGTAGAAGTCTGAACCCTGCAACGAATCAGTTAATTACACAGAATTTCTATTCCGGAGACGGAAGCCTGAGTGCGCAGGTAGATGTATTTGCCGGTTTTAGTAAGGTTAATCAGATCCGTCAGAACAAAATCTTACTGGAAGCAGGAAACAGTAACCTGGACAAAATTAAGAATGATCTTGTTTTACAAGTGGTAACTTCTTATTTTCAAGTAGTATTTAACACTGATTTATTAAAAGCTTCCAAAGAACAACTGCTGGTTGCACAAGAAACACAAAGACGCGAGCAATCTTTGCTGGAAGCCGGAAATAAAACGCTGGCAGATATTTCACAGGCAAAGGCACAGACAGCCACAGCCGAACTGAATGTAACCAATGCGCAAAACCAGTTAACTATTTCATACCTGACACTTTCTCAGTTAATGGAAATGCGCCCTGACTCTCAGAATTATACCGTAGTTAAGCCAACGATTAAAGATATCGCAGAAGCGCAAAAAATCTATGACGTGAATGATGTTTACAATACTTCATTGTCATTTTTTCCGGATATTAAACTGGCAGAATTAAACAGAAGAGCTGCTGAAAAAGCAGTCGATGTGGCTAAAGGATCTTATTATCCTAAACTTGCAGTAGGTGCTGGCCTTGGATCAAGATATTCTTACACACTGGGTACAAAAACAGTAGGATTTCCTGCCGATTCACATTTAAATGACCAGATCAGCAATAACTTTTATCAGAATGTTGGCTTTTCACTTTCTATTCCAATCTTCAATGGCTATACCGTGAGATCAAATGTGAAAAGAGCAAAGATCTCTTACGAAACGAGTAAAATCAGTGAGCAGCTTGCCAAGAACAATTTGAATAAGGTGATTGCTCAGGCAGTGGCCGATTTAAGAGCTGCCGACAGCAGATATAAGTCAAACGAAAATACTTTTAATGCCCAAAAAGATGCTTTTAACGTAATTGAACAACGTTATGCAGTAGGTTTGGTAAATTCATTAGATTACAATACTTCAAGAACAAACAGAAATAAAGCAGAAGTTGATTTTATCCAGTCAAAATACGACTTACTGTTTAAATCAAAAGTTATAGATTATTACTTAGGCAAACAGATAACCTTTTAAGCTCAGACCATAAATAAAATAGAAATGAAACTAAAATACATACTCATCGCCGTAGGAGCGCTTATTGTCTTATTAATTGCCGGTAAATTGACCGGATTGATAGGCGGTGATAAAGCTGAAAAAGTTACGATAGAAAAAGCGAAAACCAGAAATATCATTGAAACCGTTACTGCAAGTGGTAAAATTAAACCGGAAACAGAGGTTAAAGTAAGTTCTGAGGTATCAGGTGAGGTTGTGGAATTGCGTGTTAAAGAAGGAGATATCGTTAAAAAAGGTCAGCTTTTGTTTAGAATCAGACCAGACGTATTGAAATCTGGCTTGGATAGAGCCAGTGCAACTTTTAGCGCACAGAAAGCTTCTGTAGGATCGGCAGCGCAGCAGCTCAAACAAGCTGAGGCTAATTTTGTCAATCAGGAAGCTATCTACAAGCGTAATGTAGAATTGTTCAAAAAGAAAGTGATTTCAGTTTCAGAATTTGATGCTGCTAAAGCGGCTTATGTGACGGGTAAAACGAATTTGGACGGTGCAAAGCAATCTTTGATTGCTGCGAAGTATAACCTGGCACAAACAGGCGCAGGAGTTCAGGAAGCGAGTGCCAACCTGGCAAAAGCTACTGTATTTTCACCAGTTGACGGTGTGATCTCTAAATTATCTGTAGAACTTGGGGACAGGGTATTGGGAACGGCTCAGTTTGCTGGTACAGAGTTGATGAGAATCTCTAACCTGAGTACAATGGAGGTCAATGTTGATGTGAATGAAAATGATATTAACCGGGTAAATGTGGGTGACAATGCAGCAATTCAGGTTGATGCTTTTGATGATAAGAAGTTTAAAGGTGTAGTTACTGAAATAGCCAGTTCTTCTAAAGATATTGCCGTAGCCACAACAACAGTTGATCAGGTGACTAATTTCGTAGTAAAAGTCCGTATCTCGGCAGATTCCTATACAGGAATTAAAGGTGGGGCAAAAGATCTTCCATCTCCATTCAGACCAGGTTTATCAGCGACAGTTGATATCGAAAGCTCTTCCGTAAAAAGTTTATCAGTCCCTATCATGGCTGTCTTTGTAGAAGGCCTTAAAAAAGATGTTGGTAAAGAAGACAAAGAGGAAGATCCTGCTGACGGGAAACAGAAAAGTAAGCTGAACGACAAAGCCATTAAACAATATGTATATACCTATGCTGATGGTAAAGTGAAAAAAGTCGAGGTGACAACTGGTATCCAGGACGATAAATATATCCAGGTTAAAAGCGGATTGAAAGAAGGAACTGAGATTGTAAGTGGGCCATACTCAACCGTTCAGAACAAATTGAAAGACGGAATGAAAGTAGAAAAAGATGTTAAAGATCAGTCAGTTTCTAAATCTGAGAAGAAGTAAGACAGGCTGTTCGCAATAAATTAAGTAATTTGTCCCGGTTTAAAACATTAAGCCGGGATTTTTTATTTATATATGATGATACCAAGAGTCGCAATGATTGGTGGCGGTAGTTGGGCAACTGCGGTCATAAAAATGCTTTCAGATAATCTTACCGAAAAAGAGATCTATTGGTGGCTGCGTGATACCGCATCAATTGCACACCTGAAGCAGTACAAACACAATCCAAAATACCTGAGTTCTGTTGAGCTTAGAATACCAGAAGATAATATCTCTAATGATATCTGCCATATTATTAAACAAGCAGATTATATCATTCTGAATGTACCGGCTGCTTTTCTTAAAGAATCGCTGAGTGGGGTTACCCCGGAAATGCTGGCAGGTAAAAAGATTGTTTCAGCCATCAAAGGAATCGTTCCTGATGAAAACCAGATTATCGGTGAGTTTATGAATGATAAATTTAATGTTCCTTTGGATGATATTCTGGTGATCAGCGGGCCATGTCATGCAGAAGAAGTTGCATTGGAAAAATTATCTTATTTGACTATAGCATCCATTAACCTGGAAACTGCCGGCAGCTTTTCTAAATTATTGAATACAAGATATATCAAAACCAACATATCAGATGATATTTTCGGTACTGAATATGCTGCAGTATTGAAAAATATTTATGCAGTAGCCAGTGGGATTTGTCATGGAATAGGCTACGGTGATAACTTTCAGGCTGTTTTGATCTCTAATGCAATTCGTGAGATCAACCGGTTTGTAGAGGCTGTACATCCTATAAGCCGTGATATCAAAGAGTCTGCTTACCTGGGTGATCTGCTGGTAACTGCCTATTCTCAATTCAGCCGTAACCGGACATTCGGTAATATGATAGGGAAGGGCTATACTGTTAAATCTGCGCAATTGGAGATGAATATGATTGCTGAAGGCTATTATGCAGCAAGCTGTATGCATGTGGTCAACAAAAAATATAAAGTTGAAATGCCAATCTGCCGTGCAGTATATGCGATACTCTATGAGCGTCATTCTCCGCAAATTGAAATGGCTTTACTGACCGAGCAACTAAATTAAAACAATATAATTATCAGATTGTTATATGGATTATACTTGTGTGTTTTTCAGCGACCAAAGGGGAAGCTAGTTAACTACAAATGGAAAACTTAAAATAATCATATCATATGAACAAGAAATATCTAGTGGGTTTATTAACCCTGGCATTGGTGGGTACAATTTCTCTTTCTACTCAGGCGCAGGAAAAAAAGAAAACAGTTGGGGAGAAAATCGAACATACAGCTTCATCGGTTGGTAATAAAACAGCAGAAGTAGCGGTAAAAGGCGTTTCAAAAGTAGGCGACAAAACTTATAAAGGTAAAATTGCACCAGATGGTTCAGATGTTTATATCAACGGAAAAAACCGTAAATATTACATCAATAAAAAAGGAGCTAAAGTTTATCTTAAAGCCTCACAAATCAAAGATAAACCAGCTGGCAAATAAGACAAACCAACTGGCAAATAAGTCAGACTATAAAATAACTTCAATCCGGACCGTCAGGTCCGGATTTTTTTTGTCTCTTTTTTATCAACTATTCATTAAACAATCAACTATTCTTTACTGAATGCACTCAGGGAACTTCAGGTATAGTATACCCTAACCAGGCTCCTCAATTCGGTTTTCTGGGCAGATATGTATTGACCAGGCTCTCCCTTAACTTTTAATTCCGATATAATTCTTTAAATTTAATACGTTTTCCTGCAGGAGAGCCTGTTTCAGTTTAAACAGGCTAAAGGCCCACCGGCAGGATTTTTTATAATTTATGCTAACCATGAAATCAAAAACATCAATATCAAACCTGCTGCTGGCCCCTCTTTGTCTGGGACTCATAGTTTCCCTGACGGCAAACGCAAGCGGGCAGGAATTAAACCAATTCAAACATGCTGCGGTTGTTACAGCGCATCCCGAAGCCTCTAAAGTCGGCGTTGCGATTATTAAGCGTGGTGGAAATGCAATTGACGCAGCAATAGCCGTACAATTCGCTTTGGCTGTAGTTTATCCGAATGCGGGAAATATTGGTGGCGGAGGATTCCTGGTTTACAGGGGTAAAGGTGGAGATTCAGATGCGTTGGATTATAGAGAAAAAGCCCCTGAAAAAGCTTCCAGAGATATGTACCTGGATGCTCAGGGTAACGCAATTACAGATAAAAGCCTGTATGGTACCTTAGCTTCAGGAATTCCCGGGACTGTTGACGGAATGGTAAAGGCCTATAACAAATACGGTAAATTAAGCTGGAAAAAAGATATTCAGCCTGCCATAGACCTGGCACAGAATGGATTCCAGATCACTGCGCAGCAAGCTTCAGAATTAAACAGTCATAAAGAAAGATTCTTAAAATACAACAAGAAACCAGTGGCCTTCGTGAAAAATGATTTATGGAAAGCCGGTGACTTATTGAGGCAACCACAGTTGGCAAAAACACTGAAACTAATCAGAGATAACGGCAGAAAAGGCTTTTATGAAGGACCAGTGGCAGCTGCAATTGTAGCCTCAATGCAAAACACCAATGGAGTAATCACCACAAAAGACTTAAAAGAGTACCAGTCCGTATGGAGAAAAACCGTCTCAGGCAAATACAAAAATTATACAGTAATCTCTATGCCTCCACCATCCAGTGGTGGTATTGCATTAATTACAATGCTCAAACAAGTAAGTGATTACCCCTTAAGCAAATGGGGCTTTCAAAGAGATTCTACAGTTCAGTTAATGATTGAAGTAGAACGCAGAGCCTATGCAGACCGTGCAACTTACTTAGGCGATCCGGACTTCTTTAAAGTCCCTCAGACTGCCCTTTTAAGTGCCAATTACATCCATTCAAGAACCAAGGGAATCAACTTTAACAAAGCTACCCCAAGTTCCGAGGTTAAACCCGGGACCCTTCCTTTAAAAGAAAGCGAGCAAACTACCCATTATTCCATCGTAGACAATGAAGGTAATGCGGTATCAGCTACAACGACCTTAAACGGATCTTATGGCTCGCTTGTTATTGTGGATGGTGGAGGCTTCATCATGAACAATGAAATGGATGACTTCTCCGTTAAACCAGGTACTCCAAACATGTACGGTTTAGTTGGTGGAGAAGCAAATTCTATTGTTCCCGGCAAAAGAATGCTGAGCTCAATGACGCCTACCATTATTGAAGAAGATGGGAAATTAAGAATGGTAGTCGGTACACCCGGCGGATCAACCATCATCACTTCAGTTTTCCAAACGATCCTAAATGTATTGGCATTCGGGCAAAACATGCAGCAGGCAGTTGCAGCTCCAAGATTTCACCATCAATGGTTGCCAGATGAAGTTTTCGTGGAAAAAGGTGCTATCGATGATGCTACAAGAATTAAATTAGAATACAAAGGCTATAAAATCACAGAACGTGAACCAATGGGACGTGTTGACGCCATCCTGATTAAATCAGACGGAACCTTGGAAACAGGAGCAGACCCAAGAGGTAACGACAAAGGCCTCGGCTACTAGTCAGCCCAAATAAATAACCCCGCTATTCTTGCGAATAGCGGGGTTATTTATTTGGGCTGACTAGTAGCCGGTGAGAAATAAAGAAAAGTCTATGCTAACGTGCCGACGGCGTTATCTTGCCCCTTCAGGCAAGTAGCGCCGTCGGCATGTAGCAAAGCTTTTTTTATTTCCCCCAGAAAAACCCCGCAAAAAAAAACAGCCCGATAAATCGGGCTGCTAAATTTTATATTTGGGTTGTGATTAAGATCTGCGTCTTCTTTCGCCCGTTCCGCTTCCACCTTCGCGTGGTTTACCAGAGAAATCTCTGAAACCTCCAGCACTGCTTCCACCTTCACGTCTTCCGCTTCCACCAGAATTACCGCCACCGTAGCTTTTTCTTTCGCCACCGCCACCGCCATAACTCTTTCTTTCACCACCACCATAGCTTTTTCTTTCTCCGCCGCCAGAACTTCTTCTGTCGCCACCACCGCTATAGCTTCTTCTTTCTCCACCACCAGATCTTCTTTCGCCACCTTCAGGAGCGTCGCCAGATTTTTCAATTCTAACACTTCTGTTATTGAACTGGATGTCTTTGAAATTTGCGAACAATGAATCAACAATAGCATTTTCAACTTCAAAGAATGAATACACACCTTTAAGGTCAATTTTACCAATGTTTTTTCCACTGATTTTACCATTGTTACAAACAAAAGATAATAAATCACCTCTTGTAAATTCATCTACCGAACCTACGTTGATAAACAAACGGGTAAAATCACTGTTTCTAGCACCTCTTGCACCACGCTCAGAACGTTCACCACGCTCATCAGTAGCAGCTGCATTTAAATCAGGTGCATTTTTGTAATACTCTAAAAAGCGGTTAAACTCTAAAGATGCAAAACGTTTGATCACTTCTTCTTTGCTTAATTCAGCAAATTCATCCATGATTCTTGGAATGTACTGCTCAATTTGTGCTTCATTTACTTCAACGTTGTGAACTTTGTGAACCAATGAGAAAAGTTGTTTTTCGCAAACATCAAATCCTGTAGGTAATTCAGCTTTAGTAAATGCTTTACCGATGATTCTTTCAATCTGACGGATTTTTCCAGTTTCCTTAGAGTTGATGATACAGATAGAAATACCAGATTTACCAGCTCTTCCTGTACGACCACTTCTGTGGGTATAACTTTCAATTTCATCAGGTAATGAATAGTTAACAACGTGAGTTACGTTATTTACATCGATACCACGTGCTGCAACATCTGTAGCAATTAATAACTGCATGTTACGGTCACGGAAGCGTTGCATAACTTTATCACGTTGTTGTTGTGATAAGTCACCATGCAAAGCATCAGCATTGTAACCATCCTTAATCAGGTTCTCAGCAACATCCTGTGTATCCATTTTGGTTTTACAGAAAACTACTGCGAAAATTTCAGGGTTGAAATCTACAATACGTTTTAAGGCAGCATATTTATCTCTGGCACGTACTACATAGTACTCATGCTCAATATTTACGTTACCAGTGTTTTTGGTCCCCATAGTCAACTCAGTAGGGTTGTCCATGTAGTTTTTAGCTATTCTTCTAACCTCAGGAGGCATAGTAGCTGAAAACAACCAGGTTTTTTTGTCGTCAGGTGTAGTAGACAAGATATCATTAATGTCTTCCTGGAAGCCCATGTTCAGCATTTCGTCAGCCTCATCAAGAACTACATATTTCACACTACTGAAATCTATAGCCTTACGACCGATAATGTCTAACATACGACCCGGTGTAGCTACAACTACTTGTACACCGTTTCTAATTTCACGCAATTGCTGCACAATGTTCGCGCCACCGTAAACGGCAACAACACTAGCACCAGGCGTGTTTTTTGAGTAATTTTTGATGTCGCTGGCAATTTGCAAGCAAAGCTCCCGGGTAGGGCATAGAATTAAAGCCTGAGGCTTATTCATCTTGAAGTCAATCAGTTCAATCAGCGGCAAACCAAATGCTGCTGTTTTTCCTGTTCCTGTTTGGGCCAAACCAACAAAATCATTATTGCCCTCTAACAGCACAGGAATAGCTTGCTCCTGAATAGGTGTTGGATTTTCGAAACCTAAATCCTTTACGGCATTAACAACGTCATCACTTATCCCCAATAATTTAAATGGGTTTATCATTTTAACTTTATTTATTAAGCCGCAAAGGTAAGCTTAATTTTCGGTATTTGTTTGGTACATAACCAAATAATAATTATAAGTCTAACTTTTTGATTGTTAATGGTTAGGTTGTTTGACCTTTAAGTAAAAAAATAACTTATAAAAAGACTATCTCAATCTATCTGCCGAGCGTATTAATTGATCATCTTTATTGATACCTCTGATAGCCAGGGCACAAAAAATAAGCGAAAGAACAGGTAAATAAGCACCCGCACTTAAGGTAAATCCTGCTGAAAGCCGGGGAATCTGCATTGCGTAACTTGCAGTCCATGCTGCTAAAGCGAGAATTAAAACTATAGTCAGCAAGATAATCCGTTTCTGTAAGGTTCTGTTTTTGAAAGTGAAAATGTTTGCCAGGCAAATCAGGCCGACAGCGATTGTTGCACCAAAAAGGGCAGTAAAGGATTCCGTTTTCTGGCTGATATTGTTTACTTTCTCATAAATGCCACCAATCTGGAATGTTAAATCTCCCGGAGCGCCATGTATAATTAAAACAGGAAGAATTAGTACTAAAAACAACGTAAGTGCTGCTAAAAATAACCAGATGGATTGAACCCTTTGTATCATATCAATTTAATAATTTCCAACAAATATATTAAAAGACATTAAACGACTGTCTTGTTAAGCGGAAAAAAGTATTTTTGCATTACATTGAATATACAACGTTTTTTTATAGAATTAGCCTACGATGGAACAGCTTACCATGGATGGCAGACGCAGCCAAACGCAATAACCGTTCAGCAGGAACTGGACAGGGCATTAACCGTTTTCTTCAGGCAACCTGTTGAAACACTGGGCTGTGGCAGGACAGATGCCGGCGTTCATGCCAGTAAGTTTTTTGCACATGCAGATTTACAAAATGTAACAGAAGAAGCAGCTGCGAATGCCGTGGGAAGTGTAAATTCCCTTTTACCATATCCCATTGCTATTAAAAGAATCTTTAAAGTATCAGAAACTGCACACGCACGTTTTGATGCCACAGCAAGATCTTATGAGTACCATTTTCATTTTCATAAAGACCCCTTTAAATTGAACCGTTCCTGGTTATACAAAGGTAAACTGGATATCGAAGCCATGAATATTGCTGCTGCCCAACTCCTGAACTATACAGATTTTACCAGCTTTAGTAAATCCAATACCTCTACAGCTACAAATAATTGTAAAATTACCGAGGCTTACTTTCGTGAAATCGATGGTGGTCTTATATTTACGATCTCTGCGAATCGTTTCCTTAGAAATATGGTGCGGGCTATTGTAGGTACCTTAATTCTGATTGGAAAAAAAGAAATCAGTCTGGCGCAGCTGGAAGAAATTATAGGAAGTAAAAACCGGAGTAATGCCGGGCAGTCAGTACCTGCCTGTGGACTTTACCTGGTTAATGTCATTTATCCTTTTGTAAACTAATTATGTCGAAAATTACAGGTGATGCGTTAAACGTAGGCTTATTGAGAAGAGTTTTTCAGTACGTTAAACCATACCGCAGCATATTTATCTGGTCAGTTATTTTAACGATACTACTTGCATTAATTGCACCAGTAAGACCTTTCCTGATCAAATATACCCTGGATAATTATATTCTGAAAGGGGAGCACAGCGGCCTGGTGATGATGACCATGCTGATGCTCTTTTTACTGGTTGTACAAAGTGTCATTCAGTACAGTCATACCTTGCTGACCAATACGCTGGGGCAGTCGGCCATCCGTGATCTGAGAATCAATGTATTCAATCATATCACTAAACTCAGGCTGCAATACTTTGATAAAACGCCGATAGGACAATTGATAACCCGTACCGTTTCAGATCTGGAAACCATCTCTGATATTTTCTCAGAAGGACTGATTGTGATCATCGGTGATATTCTGCAGGTCATTGCGATTATTGCTGTTATGTTTTATGCTGACTGGGAATTAACGGTAATTGTGCTTTTACCCATGCCTCTTTTGATTATGGCGACTTCTGTATTCCAGAAATCTATCAAATCGGCTTTCCAGGAAATCAGGACTGAAGTATCCAATTTAAATACCTATTTGCAAGAACATATTACTGGTATTTCTATCATTCAATACTTTGCAAGAGAAGACCAGGAATTCCGTAAATTCAGGAAAATCAATGCACGTTACCGTGATGCAAACATTCGCTCCAACTGGTATTACTCCATCTTTTTCCCGGTTGTAGAAATTATCTCAGCAATGTCACTTGGCCTTTTAGTCTGGTATGGTGCAAAAAGTATTCTAGCCAAACCCCTTGATGTTACGCCTGGTACAATTGCCGAGTTTATCCTCTATATCAGTATGCTGTTCAGGCCAATCCGCGAGCTTGCGGATAAATTCAACACGCTTCAAATGGGAATGGTAGGAGCAGAGCGCGTATTTAAAGTTTTAGATACCAAAGAACTGACCACAAACAACGGGACTTACAAGCCAGAGAAAATGGCCGGTAATATTAAGTTTGATAAAGTTTGGTTTGCCTATAACGATGAAAATTATGTCTTAAAAAACATCTCCTTTGAGGTAAAAGCAGGGCAGACTGTGGCGATGGTTGGCGCAACCGGTGCAGGTAAATCGTCTACTATAAATATCCTGAACCGCTTTTATGAGATCCAGAAAGGTGAGATCAAAGTTGATGGTGTAAGTATCAACGACTACGAATTAAACTATTTAAGAAACAATATCGCTACTGTATTACAAGATGTTTTCCTGTTCTCCGATACGATCTTCAATAATATTACTTTAAATAATCCTGCCATCACGATGGATGAAGTGGTTGATGCTGCTCAGAAAGTAGGTGCACATGACTTCATTGAAAGGCTTCCAGGAGGCTATCAGTACAATGTGATGGAGCGCGGGGCCACACTTTCTGCCGGACAAGCACAGCTGATTTCGTTCATCAGGGCATTGGTTTATAATCCTTCTATTCTTGTGCTCGATGAAGCCACTTCATCCGTAGATACAGAAACCGAAATGCTAATTCAGACTGCAATTGATAAACTGATGAAAGGCCGTACTTCCATCGTAATTGCACACCGTTTATCAACGATACAAAAAGCAGATCAGATTATCGTGCTTGATAAAGGAGAGATTAAAGAAATTGGTAATCACCAGGAGTTGCTGAAACTTGATGGGTATTACAAAAAGCTGTACGATTTGCAGTTCCACTCCGTTGGTATCGCTAAATAAGGTTTTCCAACGGATAGTGATTGTCTAACCCTTACGGCGCTCCATTCTTTGTTGGTGTTACTGTTTGGTGCCATGTTATTATTTAATAAAGAAGCCTGATTTTGTTTAATAAATATTACTATAGGCCTTATTTTCAGATACATAGTTGGTTTGTGTACTAGCCTGACAGACAGTTAGTTTGATTGTAAAACAATTACCTTTTAACAAGGTGACTGGTAGAGTCTGGTTGCAGTTTGATACGGGTTTGATACGGGTTTGATACGGGTTTGAAACGCCTCGACCCGTATCAAACCCGCTTCAAACCCGTATCAAACCCGCTTCAAACTGCTGGAGAATATAGCCAGTAACCAACTTAAAATCAGCGTTAAAACAATGCAGACCAGTACCTGAATAGTCCAGAAACACACCTGAATGCCCGTAAACAGGCATAAAGACAAAGTATTTTATGATTAAAGGAATATAAAAGATGTTTTTTGTGGAACCAGAATTGGGAAAAAGTTATTTCTAGCGGGTAAGAAACGATCGGACGAGTAACGCTAATAGCAATCCTGAAAGCAATCCAACAAGTCTGTCTTAATTAATCAACTAACCAGTTAACTAAATTATTTTTGCAACAACAATCCAACTTCCCCCTACAGTTAAGTGAGAAAAACAATAAAAAACCGATAACGTGTTTCCCGGCCTCGGATCCCCTCTTCGGGGAACGTAAGGCGGAAAATATGTTGTCGGTTTTTATTGTTTCCCCTCCCACGCACTCTCCCCAACACTTTCTTTTCATTATAATTCCAAATGCATTTGCCATTCCATTCAATAATCTTAGATTTGCATAAAAAATTATAGATACATGAGTGTTTTAGTAAATAAAGATTCAAAAGTAATTGTACAAGGTTTTACCGGAAATGAAGGTACTTACCATGCTTCACAAATGATAGAATACGGAACTGACGTAGTTGGCGGGGTTACACCTGGTAAAGGCGGACAAACTCATTTAGACAGACCGGTTTTTAACACGGTTAAAGATGCGGTTGATCAAGCTGGAGCTAATGTATCTATTATTTTTGTTCCACCTGCATTTGCTGCAGATGCCATTATGGAAGCTGCTGAAGCTGGAATAAAAGTTATTGTATGTATTACTGAAGGTATCCCTACAAAGGATATGATTCAGGTTAAAGAATATATTACTGGAAGAGATTGCCGTTTAATCGGTCCTAACTGCCCGGGTGTTATTACTGCTGATGAAGCTAAAGTTGGTATCATGCCAGGTTTTATCTTCAAAAAAGGTACAGTAGGTGTTGTTTCTAAATCAGGAACATTAACTTATGAAGCAGTTGACCAGGTAGTGAAAGCAGGTTTAGGGATCACTACAGCAATCGGTATTGGTGGAGATCCGATTATCGGTACAACGACTAAAGAAGCTGTTGAATTGTTAATGAATGATCCTGAAACTGAAGGTATCATCATGATCGGTGAAATTGGTGGTGGTATGGAAGCTGAAGCTGCGCTTTGGATCAAAGAACATGGTACAAAACCAGTAGTAGGATTTATCGCTGGCCAAACTGCTCCTGCGGGACGTAAAATGGGCCATGCTGGTGCTATCGTTGGTGGTGTTGATGATACTGCTGCTGCTAAAATGAAAATTATGGCAGAATGTGGAATCCGTGTAGTAGAAAGTCCTGCTGAAATCGGTGAAGCTATGGCAGAATTACTGAAGAAATAATCCTTCTAAAATTAATATGAAAGAGGTTCGTGTCAAAATGAACTGACCCCAAAAAGTTGGACAAAGTTAAAAATTAGTTATTAATATAATGAGCTCGATATTTTATCGGGCTCATTCCTTTTAGATTGAGTTTTATTCGATCGTTATTATAATATTCAATGTATTCTTCAATATCTTGTTTAAGATCATTTATCTTGTTATACTTTTTGAGATAGAAAAGTTCAGATTTTATGATGCCAAAAAAGTTTTCAATAACAGCATTATCCAGGCAGTTACCTTTTCTGGACATACTCTGTCTAATGCCTTTCTTCTTCAACATTTGCTGATATTTTTTCATCTGGTATTGCCATCCCTGATCTGAGTGTAAAATCAGATTTGTGTTGCTATCAATTTTTTTAAATGCATCTTTCATCATCAGTGATACCTGCTCAAAATTTGGAGATTCAGATAAGTTATAGCTAATAATTTCCCCATTAAATAACTCTATAATCGGAGATAAGTATAGTTTTTTATCACCTACCTTGAACTCTGTAATATCAGTTGCCCACTTTTGACAAGGCTGTGATGATGAGAAATTGCGATTCAATAAATTGGGTGCGATTTTACCTACCTCACCCTTATAAGATCTATATTTCTTTCTTCTAATCAGTGATTTCAGCTCTAGCCTACCCATCAATTTTGAGACTGTTTTATGATTGATAATGCACCCCTTATTTTTCATTTCTAAAGTGATCCTTCTATAACCATACCTTCCTTTGTGACGATGATAGATCTTTTTAATTTGATCTTGGGCAGTATCATGCTTTCTCAATATTGATTTGGTTTTTAAGTGGTAATAGAAACTGCTCCTGGCCATTTTAAATATATCCAGTAATAGTGCTAGTGGATATTTATGCCTTAACTCTTCAATGGCTAACGCTGCTTCTTTTGCGGGGCTTCTTTTTTCTGAGTTAAGGCTTCGAGCTTTTTTAGCAATTCATTCTCCGCTTTTAAATATAGATTCTCCTTTTCAAGCTCTTCCAGCCTGGTTAATGCCTTTTCGGTTTTTTTCTGAGGCTTATTTCCTTTCATAATTTTACGGCCTTTCTGTTGAGCAGTTAAGCCGTCATCACCCAAGTGCTTATGTATTTTTACCCAGGAGCTTACTATTCCAATAGAAGGAATCTGATAATGTAGACAGCAGTCCCGCAAAGATAATCCTTTCTCCAGATACGATTGAATAACCTTTAACTTAAATTCCTTACTGTATTCTTGATTGGATTTTCTCAATAACCCTGAGAGGCCTGCTGTTTTATAATGATCAATCCATTTTCTGATTTGGGACGTGGATACTGTCCATTTAGTCGATAATGTATGAATCGAAGCCCCACGCTGATGAGCGTTAACAAGCTTCAGTTTAAAAGCCGATTCGTGTTTTCTGTATTTAGCCATAAAAATGCCCCCAAATAGTGTCTAACTTTTTGGGGGCAGTGTAAAACGAGCCTCTTTTTTTTATCACGTATTTGTCAGCTTGCATTATTTTTGTGCTAAAAACTGAAGCAGGCCGTTAAACGTATATAAAGTATGAAAACGATCATCAGTAAATCGATATTAGTAGCCGGGCTTGTCTGCATTTGCAGTTTAATGGCCTGTGCGCAGAAACAACAAAAAGAATCACCTTCAAAAACCAACGGAAAAATGGAATGGAATAAATTAACCGCAGAAGAAGAAGATGTAATTGTGCATAAAGGCACAGAATATCCGGGGACAGGGACGCTTTTAAAAAACACGGCAAAAGGTACCTATACTTGCAAACGCTGTGATGCACCTCTTTACCGTTCTGAATCAAAATTTGAATCTTCTTGTGGGTGGCCGAGCTTTGATGACGAGATCAAAGGTGCTGTAATCAGGATTCCTGATGCAGATGGATCACGTACCGAAATTGTATGTGCAAATTGTAAAGCACACCTTGGACACGTGTTCATGGGAGAAGGATTTACTGCAAAAAACACAAGAAACTGCGTGAACTCCATTTCAATGAATTTTGTTCCTGATAAATAGCTTTTAAAGGTATTTAAACCTGTAAATAGACTTATTAATTTGCGTAAATGCCCGATGATCAGCTCATTGGGCATTTTTAGTTTGGTGGTATGTACTTTTTTTACTTACCTTTGAAAGTTCACCAACAAAATTAAATATGAGATATTGTTTGCTTTTATTGAGTATATTCTTGTTCTTGCAAGTTGACGCACAGGGAGATACTACAGCGCTGGACAGTACAGCTTTAGACGGTTCAACGCGAATAAAAACAGGAATGGCAACCTATTATCACAGGAAGTTTGAAGGTAAAAGAACTACAAGCGGCGCTAAATACCGGCGAAGTAAATTAACAGCCGCTCACCGCTCACTTCCATTCGGTACGATAGTCACGGTCACCAACGTTGAGACAGGAAAATCAGTAGATGTGGAAATCAATGACAGAGGCCCTTTTACAAAAAGATATATTATCGATGTCTCGGAACAAGCTGCCAAAGACCTCGGTTTTTTCAGAAAAGGACAGTCCAAAGTTAAAATCAGCTACGATAAATCCTCTTAAATCCTGAATATCAGGCAGCAATGGTCAGAATTGCGAATGTTATCAACAGTTTTTCTAATCCTCATTGATAACAACAGAAAACAATAACAACTTTATAAAGTAAATTAACTGTAATTTTTGTCTCGCAGTGTGGATAACTACGTCCGCTTGTTAAGAACTATTGCTAACGTTTAAAAGCCTCAAAGTTTATATTTGTTTTAACAAAAATTCTGACATTATTATCAATATTTTGTTAGATAAAGGTTTAGTAGTTAATATTTTATGCTAAAATATCAGACCTGATTTTAGGTGAAACTTTTGATTTATTGAAGCTAGTCTGCTGAAAAGACTAATGAAGAAGACTAATACCTATTGACAATCGTTTATTACCCTTATAATATATCCATGGAAGAAGAAGTATTACTGAAAGAGAACAAAGATCGCTTTGTACTTTTGCCGATTAAATATCCGGCAATCTGGGAAATGTACAAAAAGAGTGAAGCTAGTTTTTGGACGGCCGAAGAGATTGATCTGTCTGATGATCAAAAACACTGGGATAATCTTAATGATGGAGAGCGCCACTTTATCTCTCACATCCTGGCATTTTTCTCAGCCAGCGACGGAATTGTGAATGAGAACCTTGCAGTCAACTTTATGAGTGAAGTCCAGTTACCAGAAGCGCGTTGCTTTTATGGTTTCCAGATTATGATGGAAAATATCCACTCTGAAACTTATGCCTTATTAATTGATACTTATATCAAAGATGAAGCGGAGAAAGACAGACTGTTCCATGCTATTGATACTGTACCTTGTGTAAAGAGAAAAGCAGAATGGGCATTGCGCTGGATTGACGGAGGAAACTTCGCAGAACGTCTGGTCGCTTTTGCAGCGGTAGAAGGTATCTTTTTCAGCGGAAGTTTTTGCTCAATTTTCTGGTTGAAGAAACGCGGTTTAATGCCAGGTCTTACCTTTAGCAATGAGCTGATCTCCAGAGATGAAGGTATGCACTGTGAATTTGCCTGCCTGCTTTACAAAATGTTAAAAAACAGACTTTCTCAGGAAGCCGTTCATGGGATCATCAAAGATGCCGTTGAAATAGAAAAAGAATTTGTGACAGATGCACTGCCAGTTGCACTGATCGGAATGAATGCCAAATTAATGTCTCAGTATATTGAATTCGTGGCCGACAGATGGTCAAGTGAATTGGGATATGATAAAATATATAACGCTACTAATCCGTTTGATTTTATGGAGATGATCTCCTTGCAGGGAAAAACCAACTTCTTTGAAAAACGTGTTGGAGATTACCAGAAAAGCGGTGTGTTAACGTCTTCAGAAGACAAAGCTTCGGCTTTCTCTCTGGATGATGATTTTTAATCAAAGAATATAAACTGTTGCCTATGTTCGGAATTGCTTTGAACAACGAGAATAAGCAGCATAAAACCTAATAATATATGTTTGTAGAAAAAAGAGATGGTCGCAAAGAAGCGGTGCGGTTTGATAAGATCACTGCCCGGATCGAAAAGTTATGTTACGGCTTTAATGTAGAACTTGTTGATCCTATAGATGTAGCCAAGAAAGTAATTGAAGGATTGTATGATGGTGTTACAACCTCAGAATTAGATAATCTTGCTGCTGAGACTGCTGCCTCTTTAACCACTAAACACCCGGACTATGCTTTATTAGCCTCTAGAATAGCCGTGTCAAATTTACATAAGAATACCATAAAGTCGTTTTCAAAGACGATGGAAATGTTATATCGCTATATAGATCCTAAAACTGAAAAATCAGCATCTTTAATCGCTGAAGACGTTTGGGAAGTTATCCAGGAGCATGCTGATTTATTGGACAGCACAATCATTTATGACCGTGACTTTGGTTTCGATTACTTTGGTTTCAAGACCCTTGAAAAATCGTACCTGTTAAAAATTAATGGTGAAATTGTAGAACGTCCACAGCATTTATTTATGCGTGTTTCTGTAGGGATCCACAAAGGTGATATTGACAGTGTAATTGCTACTTATAACCTGATGAGTGAGCGCTGGTTTACCCATGCGACACCAACCTTGTTTAATGCAGCGACACCTAAACCTCAAATGTCATCTTGCTTCTTATTATCCATGCAGGATGATAGTATCGAAGGAATTTATGATACTTTAAAACAAACTGCTAAAATTTCACAAAGCGCAGGTGGTATCGGGTTGAGTATCCACAACGTAAGAGCTACAGGTTCTTATATCAGCGGAACAAACGGAACCAGTAATGGTATCGTACCGATGTTAAAAGTATTCAATGATACTGCACGTTATGTAGATCAGGGTGGAGGTAAGCGTAAAGGTGCTTTCGCTATCTATTTAGAGCCATGGCATGCTGACGTATTCGCTTTCCTTGATTTGCGTAAAAACCACGGTAAAGAAGAAATGCGTGCACGTGACTTGTTCTATGCACTTTGGGTTTGCGATTTATTTATGCAGCGTGTTGAAGAAAATGGCGAATGGAGCCTTTTCTGTCCACATGAAGCACCAGGTCTTGCAGAATGCTGGGGAGAAGAATTTAACGCGTTGTATACACGTTACGAAAAAGAAGGCCGCGCCCGTAAAACGATCAAAGCACAGGAATTATGGTTCGCTATCCTGGATTCACAAATTGAAACCGGTACACCTTACTTGTTATATAAAGATGCCGCAAACGGTAAATCTAACCAGCAGAACTTAGGAACTATCAAAAGTTCTAACTTGTGTACGGAGATTATTGAGTATACTTCTAAAGACGAAGTTGCGGTATGTAACTTAGCTTCACTGGCTTTACCAAGATATGTAATCAATGGAGAATTTGACCACCAGAAATTATATGATGTAACTTATCAGGCTACTTTAAACCTGAATAAAATCATTGATTATAACTTTTACCCGGTAGAAGAAGCAAGAAACTCTAATATGCGCCACAGACCTATCGGTTTAGGGGTACAGGGGCTTGCAGATGCGTTTATCTTAATGCGTTTACCTTTCGAAAGTGAAGGTGCAAGAGAACTGAACAAAGAAATCTTTGAAACTATTTACTTTGCTGCAATGACCGCTTCGCACGATCTTGCTGTTAAAGACGGAGCTTATGAAACTTTCAAAGGTTCTCCTTTATCACAGGGTAAATTCCAGTTTGATCTTTGGAATGTAACGCCATCAAGTAACCGCTGGGATTGGGAATCGTTGCGTAAACAAGTAGTTAAAGATGGTGTACGTAACTCTTTACTGGTTGCGCCAATGCCTACAGCTTCAACTTCTCAGATTTTAGGGAACAATGAATGTTTTGAACCTTATACTTCAAACATCTATACAAGACGTGTATTGAGCGGCGAATTCATCGTGGTTAACAAACACTTATTGAAAGATTTAGTTGCTTTGGGTTTATGGACACCAGCAATGAAAGACAGAATTATTTTAGCTAACGGTTCTATTCAGGACATCGCTGAAATCCCTGATTATATCAAAGAATTGTATAAAACAGTTTGGGAGATTAAAATGCGCAGTATCATTGATATGGCTGCCGATCGTGGTGCTTATATCTGCCAGTCGCAATCTCTAAACTTGTTTATCAATGCACCTAATACTTCTAAACTGACTTCAATGCACTTCTATGCATGGAAAAAAGGTTTAAAAACAGGAATGTATTATTTGCGTACTCAGGCTGCGTCACAAGCGGTGAAATTCACTGTAGAAAACCAGGCGGGTAAAAATATGGAACCTGTAATTCCGGCACATATTGACCAGGTAGTGGAAGAAATTACTGACGGTCCTGTTTGTTCTATGGAAGAAGGCTGCATCAGCTGCTCAGGATAATCTAAATCTCATAAAATGAAAGGCATAAAGTACGGTAAGTCAAATTACCGTACTTTTGTTGTATAAGACCCTTTTTAATGGCTAAACACGAAATTATACCATGCGAACGTTGCGGTGTGCCAATTGAGTGCAAGGCTAACTCTTACACTAAATGTCAGTGCAGTGTGGTATATCTTGATCTGAATGAAGTACAGTATATCAGTGAACATTATGACAGTTGTCTTTGTGCTAAATGCCTGTTTGAATTACAACAGGAATACAGGGATTCACTAACTTCAAATCCAGCTACTTAAAATATCTTCCTGCCCGGAATGGCCTGGGGAGCCTTTGCCAAAAGGCTTATTTTTAGTGCTTAGTGCTGTCTGAGAATCCCTTTTCAGAATAATGAAGTACAGAATTTTTTTTCTGTTAACTTTGCAGTCACAAAAATTCAAAGAATGGCTAAAGTACAAGTTGGATTGGTGCAGATGACCTGCACCAGTAGCAAACAAGAAAATTTAGATAAAGCAATTGTAAAGATCCGTGAAGTAGCGGCCCAGGGCGCCCAGGTGGTTTGCCTGCAGGAGCTTTTTACCTCCCTATATTTCTGTGATGTTGAAGAGTATGAGAACTTCAAATTAGCAGAAACTATCCCTGGCCCGTCTACCGATGTTTTATCGGCCGTTGCCAAAGAATTAAATGTAGTCATTGTTGCTTCTCTGTTTGAAAAAAGAGCGGAAGGATTATATCATAATACGACTGCTGTTCTGGATGCAGATGGGGCCTATTTAGGTAAATATCGTAAAATGCATATCCCGGATGATCCTGGGTTTTATGAAAAATTCTATTTCACCCCTGGTGATTTAGGTTATAAAGTATTCAAAACCAAATATGCGAAAATTGGTGTCCTGATCTGCTGGGATCAATGGTATCCTGAAGCTGCAAGAATCACTGCACTGATGGGTGCTGATTTCTTAGTTTACCCAACTGCAATAGGATGGGCAACTACACAGGATGAAGAAACGAATAAAGAACAATACAATGCATGGCAGACCATTCAGCGTTCACATGCTATCGCGAATGGTGTACCAGTAGTCAGCATTAACCGTGTTGGTGAAGAAGCTGGTGTATCTTTCTGGGGAGGGTCATTTGTATCCAATCCTTTTGGTTCACTTTTATACCAGGCAACACATGATCAGGAAGAATTGAAAGTAGTAGAGCTTGACTTGTCTAAATCTGACCGTTACAGAACACACTGGCCATTTTTACGTGACAGAAGAATTGATACTTATTCACCAATTACCAAAAGATATATAGATGACGAGTCTATTTGATAATTCTCCGAAGAAAGCCGGATATAGCTTTCCTGCTGAATGGGCTAAACATGAGGCTACCTGGTTAACATGGCCGCATAAAGAGGCTTCATGGCCTGGCAAAATTGATATGATTTACGCACCTTATTGTGAGTTTATCAAAATCGTAGCTCAGGGAGAAAAAGTAAGAATCAATGTCAATGATGAAGCAACTAAAGCTTTCGCGATTTCAAAATTGCAGGAAGAGGGTGCGGATTTAGCGCAGATCGAATTTTATTTCAATCCGAGCAATGATGCCTGGTGCCGCGATCATGGGCCTGCTTTTTTGTTGAACCCAAAAGCGGAGCAGCAAAAAGTAGTGATTGACTGGGGTTATAATGCATGGGGCGGGAAATATCCTCCCTACGAGTTAGATGACGTTATACCTACCCGTATTGCAGATCATTTTAGTTTGCCGGTATTCAACCCGGGTATTGTAATGGAAGGTGGGTCTGTGGAGTTTAACGGTGCAGGAACGATTTTAACTTCCAGAGCTTGTCTGTTAAATCCAAACAGAAATCCACATTTGAACCAGGAACAGATTGAAGAGTATCTGAAAGAATGTTATGGCGCAGAACAGGTTTTGTGGGTTGGAGATGGTATTGTAGGTGATGATACAGATGGCCATATTGATGATATTACCCGCTTTGTGAATGCAAATACGGTATTAACTGTAGTAGAGTCAAATCCATTGGATGAGAATTATATCCTTTTAAAGGAAAATCTGGAAGAGCTGAAAGCGATGCGTCTATTGAATGGTGAGCCTTTAAATATCATCCAGTTACCAATGCCATCACCAGTGATTCATGAAGATACCCGTTTACCAGCTTCTTATGCTAATTTTTACATTGCAAATGCTGCGGTAATTGTACCTACTTTCAGGGATGTAAATGATGAAATTGCATTGGATATTATCAGAGGAGCTTTCCCTGACCGCAAAGTAGTGGGGATTGATTCTACAGATATTATCTGGGGGTTAGGTAGTTTCCATTGCTTAAGCCAGCAGGAACCAGCAGTTTAAAAAGCTTAAATTTTACAAAAAAACAATATACAATTAGATGAACCCGACATAATTAAAATAATTATTAAACCCGCAGGGCAATAATTATTTTAATCATCAAAGGCTCCATCTTACAAAAATCAATATACAACCAAGATGAAACTATTAGAAGGAAAAACAGCATTAATTACTGGTGCTTCAAAAGGAATAGGCCGCAAAATAGCGGAGAAGTTTGCAGAACAGGGTGCGAATGTTGCTTTCACTTATCTGTCTTCAGTAGAAAAAGGAGAAGCTTTAGAGCAGGAATTACAATCTTTCGGTACTAAAATCAAAGGATACCGTTCTGATGCTTCTAAATTTGATGAAGCAGAAAAACTAATTAGTGATATCGTTGCTGAATTTGGTACGCTTGACATCGTTGTGAACAACGCTGGGATTACTAAAGATGGCTTGTTGATGCGCATGAGTGAACAAAACTGGGACGATGTGATCAATGTAAACTTAAAGTCTGTATTTAATGTTACTAAAGCAGCTTCAAAAGTGATGATGAAGGCCCGTAAAGGATCTTTCATTAACCTGAGCTCGGTAGTCGGTGTGCAGGGAAATGCTGGTCAGGCTAATTATGCAGCCTCTAAAGCTGGTATTATTGGTTTCTCTAAATCGGTTGCGAAAGAATTGGGCTCAAGAAATATACGTACTAACGTTGTTGCTCCAGGATTTATCAGGACAGAGATGACTGACATACTGGATCCTAAAGTTGTGCAAGGCTGGGAAGAAGGTATTCCATTGAAACGCGCAGGTGAGCCAGAAGATGTGGCAAATGTTTGCGTATTCCTTGCTTCTGATATGAGTGCATACGTAACCGGGCAGGTATTGTCTGTTTGCGGCGGTATGTTATAAGCGCAGGTTAAGCAATTAAAATTATTTAAAGGGGGTAAAGACTTTTCTGTTACAGGAAGAGGTTTTACCCTTTTTTATTGAGATGAAATTAGGTTAAATGCTGGTAAAACAGGTAGATGAAACTGATTTTTCTAAAGAATTATGCAGCCAGTTTTTAAAAATTCAGCATCTTTAGCCTGACCTATGAACGATACTTTTAATTTCTATAGTTTCCTTGCATTTTCTGGCTGTCTGACAGCCGGTTTATTTTTTGCATGGTTGCTTTATGGAAAGAACCAGAATCTGACCCGTCTGGTGAGGATAGGTTTAGCAATTATCAGGGCCGTGACATTCACCTTGATCCTGTGGCTTTTATTTTCCCCATTGATTAAACAGACAAGTTACACGCTGGAAAAACCAATTGTAATTATTGCACAGGATAACTCAGCATCTATTACTGCTTTTAAACCAGCGGGATTTGATAGTCTGAAATACAGGAAATCTCTTCAGCAGCTTCAGACTGAACTTTCTAAAAAATATGAGGTTAGGACCTATAGTTTTAGTGATCGTGTGGTTAGCGGGCTTGATTTTAGCTATAAGGGTAAACTTACTAACGCTGCACAGTTAATTAATAAACTCAATGATGAACTTCTCAATAAAAATGTTGGCGCAGTAATTATAGCTACTGATGGGATTTTTAACCGGGGGGGGAATCCGGCACAGGAGTTAACTTTATTGAAAGCACCTGTCTATACGATTGCTTTGGGAGATACCATACCTAAGAAAGATATATTGATCAGTTCAGTAAATGTTAATGAACTCGTTTACCTGGATAATGATTTCATGATGGAGGTACAAGTGCAGGCATTCCAATGTGAAGGGATCCCAATTCAGCTGACAGTGCTGGAAGACGGGAAAAAGGTATACGAAAAGAGTATCCAGGTAACTTCGTCTCAATTTTCGAAAAACATTCCGGTTAATTTAAAGGCTTCAAAAATTGGTCAGCACAAATATACCATTGCATTGGCCCCTGTTACCAGTGAAATTTCCATTAAAAATAATGTTTATCAGACTTTAGTTGAGGTGATTGATGCGCGTCAAAAGATATTGATTGCTGCGGCAGGCCCGCATCCGGATCTGGCAGCTTTAAAGCAGGCGATTGGCTTAAATAAACATCATGAGGTTTCGGTGGTCTTGAATGATGCGCTGTTGAAGATTGATCCGAAGGCTTACGGATTGGTTATTCTTTATCAATTGCCGGATAATCAATTTGACGCTGGCAGCTTTCTGGCGAAAATAAAGACAGAGAAAGTTCCGATCTGGTATGTGGTGGGGATGCAAAGTAATCCGGGCAGATTTAATCAGGTGCAGCAGCAGGTTAGCTTTTCTGGAAATGCTACCCCTCAATATCAATATAGTGCTATTGATCAAAACCTTTCTATATTCGATCTGGACCCTGTTTCTCGTCAGGTCATTGAAAATTTTGATCCTTTACAGTCACCGTCTGGTATGTATAAGATTTTAGGAACGCAGCAGGTTGTACTGGATCAGCGGAATGGAAAAGTAAAAACTGATCGTCCGCAATTATTTTTCATGAATGATAACGGTCGTAAGACAGGGTATCTGATTGGAGAAGGTTTATGGAAGTGGAAGCTATCAGAAGCCCGTGAAAATCCACAAACTCCGGTATTCAATGAGCTGATAGGTAAAGTCGTGCAATATCTTTCTGTGAAGGATGACAAGAGAAAATTCAAAATCAGGCCGGTTAAAAATACTTTTGAAGAGAATGATCGTGTATTGTTGAATGCGTCATTATACAATGATAGCTATCAGCCAGTCAATACACCTGATGTTAATTTGTTATTAAAAGATGAAAAAGGCAAGACTTATAATTTTACTTTTTCCAGGTATGAATCCTCTTATCAGCTGGATGCGGGTGTATTGCCTCCGGGGAATTACAGTTATACTGCGAGTACAACATTGGGCAATCAGCACTATCAGGATAAAGGCTCTTTTTTTGTCAATACATTAACTGCCGAATTCCAGCAGACCCTGGCAAATCATCAATTATTGTATCAGTTAGCTAACCAGACCAATGGAAAATTGTATCTTCCAGACCAGCTTTTAAAAATTAAGGATGACTTGCTTCAAAGTAATCAGTTGAAAACGCTGAGTTATGAGGATCGTAAGTATGAGGAACTGATTAACTTTAAAAGTCTGTTTGTGCTGATTATGGCCCTGCTCAGCATAGAATGGTTTGTACGTAAAAGAAATTCGGCGCTGTAATAAAGGTTAATTTATGGAATTCACGACCTCTCAGGTTATAGAAATTTTAGGGACCATCGCTTTTGCGATCTCGGGTTCGTTTTCTGCTATACAGCGGCGCCTTGATCCTTTTGGGGTACTGATTATCGCTTTTGTAACTTCTATTGGTGGTGGTACAGTCAGGGATTTACTTTTGGGCGATACCCCGGTTAAATGGATGAGAGATGTAAATTATTGTTTGCTGATTTTGGTCACTTCATTACTCACCATAGTTTTGAAAAGACATCGGAAGCGTTTTACTGTAACCTTATTTTTGTTTGACTCCATGGGACTGGGTTTATTTACTATCCTTGGGATTCAAAAGGGGATAGCCTTTGGTTTGAGTCCGGGGATTTGTATCGCACTGGGTACAATTACAGGCTGTTTTGGTGGGGTAATCAGAGATACCTTGCTGAATACGATTCCTCTGATCTTTAAAAAAGAGATTTATGCGACTGCCTGTATTCTGGGTGGGATCTTATATTTTACCTTATTGTTCTTTAACCTGAAAGCAGATGTAGCGAAAGTATTGGTGATCGGTTTTATTTTCGCACTCAGGGTGGTGGTCGTTCGTTATAAGCTTTCGCTGCCGAGATTTGGCTATTAGTTTAGTCTTTAGGGGTTGCTTTAATGATCACAAAAACATCTTCATTGTCTTTTTTCATGAAGTATTTTTCTCTTGCAAATTTTTCAGCAGTATTCAGATTGGTATTCAGTTCGTTCAGATCTTTCTTCACCTGAGCAGTTTGCTTTTCGTAGAAATCTTTTTCTTCCTGCAGCTTGTGTACTTCTGCGCGGTACTCATATTGCGAAAGCATATCATTCTTATCAAAGAATAACATCCATACTGCGAATGCCGCGGTAGAGAGAAAGTATTTGTTGCGAAAGATTTCCAGTAATCTGTTCATATAAACAAAGATATAAATTATAAAATAAAAAAGCATAGCCGTTTCCGACTATGCTTTTTCTATTCAAACTGAAAAATCAGCTTATTTTTTCAAGAATTTGAAATCTTTTCCAATGAAACGTGCTGCAGAACCTAATTCTTCTTCAATACGTAATAATTGGTTGTATTTAGCTATCCTGTCAGAACGTGAAGCTGAACCAGTTTTGATCTGACCACAGTTTAAAGCTACTGCTAAATCAGCGATGGTTGTATCTTCAGTTTCTCCTGAACGGTGACTCATGACCGACGTGTAACCACTGTTTTGAGCCAATGATACTGCGTTGATAGTTTCAGTCAAAGTACCGATCTGGTTTACTTTAACTAAGATAGAGTTTGCAATGCTTTTATCGATTCCTTGTTGTAAACGTTTAACGTTAGTTACAAATAAATCATCACCTACTAACTGTACTTTGTTACCGATAGCTAAAGTTAAAGCTTCCCATGCATCCCAGTCATCTTCATCTAAACCATCTTCAATAGAGATAATTGGGTATTTATTAGCCCAATCTACCCAATACTTAACCATTTCGTCAGAAGTTAATTTCTCACCAGATGATTTATGGAAGTTGTAAGTTTTAGTTTTTGAATCGTACATTTCAGATGCAGCTGCATCCATAGCAATCCAGATATCTTTACCAGGAGTGAAACCAGCAGTTTCAATCGCTGTTAAAACAGTTTCAATTGCCTCAACGTTTGAACCGATGTTTGGTGCGAAACCACCTTCATCACCAACATTTGTTGAATAACCTTTTTTCTTTAATACGTCTTTCAGGTGGTGAAATACCTGAGTTCCCATTTGTAATGCTTCAGAGAAACTGCTGGCTCCCAATGGCATAATCATGAATTCCTGGAAGTCGATTTTGTTATCCGCATGTGCACCACCGTTTAAGATGTTCATCATTGGAATTGGTAATGTATTTGCATTTACACCACCGATATAACGGTATAATGGTTGTCTGCTTTCTGCAGCTGCTGCTTTAGCTACTGCTAAAGAAACGCCTAAGATTGCATTAGCTCCTAAATTTCCTTTGTTTTCTGAACCATCAAGGTCAATCATTGCCTTGTCAATCAGATTTTGCTCAAAAACATCGATACCCTGAAGTTCTTTAGCTATTTTCTTGTTCACGTTCTCAACGGCTTTTAATACACCTTTGCCCATGTAAACTTTCTTATCTCCGTCTCTTAGCTCAACAGCCTCGTGTTTACCAGTACTTGCACCAGATGGTACAGCAGCACGGCCCATTTGGCCATTTTCAGTGATTACTTCTACTTCAACAGTAGGGTTACCTCTAGAATCGAGGATTTGCCTTGCATGAACATCAATAATTAAACTCATTTTAGTTGTTTTAAGTGTTTTTATCTCCTTAGTGTAAATAATACAATTACCAGGTGATGATCAAAGTTAAAATAAAATTATAAATTATCAGGATTGATTTCCCTATAATTTTATTCCCACTTGAATACCTTCACCGCTACCGCGTATATTCCTATTCCCCAGATTACCATGATTAAAATCTGTTGTTTCACATCCCATAGTCCGGCGCCTTCAAAAGCAACCTGTCTCATCGCATCATTCAGATAGGTGAGTGGTAAGGCCCTGCTAATTGGTTGCAGCCAGTTTGGGAAGTTCTCTATAGAGAAGAACGTACCAGATAATAAAAATTGTGGTAAGGTAATAATATTTGAGATAGGAGGGATCGTGCTTTCACTTTTTGCGATACCGGATACGACAAAACCGAAGCCCATAAACACAATGACACCAATGGTGGAAAGCAGGAGCATATTAATCACTGTCGTGACCCCGTGGATGAGTGTGAAGTGGAAAAAGAAATGGCCGATCAGGATAATAAACAATGCACCAATTAAGGCGAAACCTATTCTGGCGAGGCCTTCACCAAGGATAATACTCGATCTTTTTACCGGGGTGGCAAAAAAGCGTTTGATCACCAGGGTTTGTCTTAAGCTGAAGAAAACGAAAGCTGTTCCGAAAACACCTGTACTCAGCAAAGAAAAGCCAAGCTGACCCGGAAGGATGAAATCTATGGTACGGTAAGTTCTGCCATGAACAGTACTCTCTTTCAGCTCTGCGACTGATGGCTTCAAATCTTTCGTATTTAAAGTATACATCAGGTTATTCAGGATCGACTTCAGGATATTTCCTTTATCCATCGATGCAGAAGTATATTTTACGTTTGCCAGATAGGCTGGTTGATCCACGATGTTTTTATGGACATCAATTACCCCGGCAACCGTTCCTTTTTCTAACCGCTGCTGAAGCTCAACTTCGCTTTTATCAGTAATTAAATGGATTACAGAAGTATGTTGCAGGGCGATAATCACTGGGTTTTGCATATCCGATCCTGGAGCTATGGCAAGATCTAGTTTAACTCCGCCGCCGCCAAGGAAACCAAATACCAGGATAAAAATCAGTGGAAAGGCAAGGGTGAAAACTACAGCCGAAGGGCTGCGGGTAATAGACCTGAAACTTGCTTTGGCAAGGGCCAGTGTCGCTTTAGTATTGTTATATGATTTGTTCATTTTTGAGCTCATTTAGCCTTCACGCCATTCCTGGCCTGTAAGATTGATAAATACATCTTCGAGGTTAGCTTTTTTAACTTCTTTCTTTCTTTCGAACCCGCTGCTGATTAACTGATCAATCAGGTTATCAGGCGTGTCAAGGGCAATGATTTCTCCATGTTCTACAAAAGCGACACGGTCACACAATTGCTCTGCCTCATCCATATAATGGGTGGTCAGCACAACTGTAGTCCCATTGTTCCTGATATCAATAATAAGGTCCCACAGATTACGGCGTGCCTGGGGGTCAAGTCCCGTTGTTGGCTCATCCAGGAAGATAATCTTCGGGGAATTCAGTAAAGTTGTTGCAATAGAGAAGCGTTGTTTTTGTCCGCCTGAAAGGGCTTTGAATTTTGCTTTGGCTTTATCCTGAAGGTTTACTTTCTCCAGCATCTCCATAGGTTTGATGTTTACTCCATAAAGACCAGCAAAGAGTTCCATGAGTTCCACCAGGTTCAGGTTTGGGTAATAACCTGCGGCCTGTAATTGTACACCAATAATCCTTTTGATTTCATTGGCATCTTTATCTACAGAAAATCCATCTACTGTGATTTCTCCGGAAGTTTTTTCCCGCAGCGTCTCGATAATTTCTAATGTAGTCGTTTTTCCTGCACCATTAGGGCCAAGCAGTCCGAAAATCTCATTTTCATAGACGTCGAAACTAATCCCTTTGACTGCTGTGAAGTCAGCATAGTTTTTTACCAGATTACGGACACTGATAATGGTATTCGTTTTATCCATAAGATAAATGTAACAAGGTTTAATGTAAAAAGGATTGATGTGACTCAATCCTTTTTTAAAATGTCGGTAAAATGATGGTTAGAACCGGTGATTACCAGTCTACCAGCTTATTTCGCCTTTGATCAGCTTCACAAAGTCATCAAACAGATAACGTGAATCATGCGGTCCAGGTGAAGATTCCGGGTGATATTGTACCGAGAATGCTTTTTTGCCTTTCACACGGATTCCTTCGATCGACTGATCATTTAAGTTGATATGGGTAATTTCCACTTTGTCAGAACTTCTTACTTCTTCCGGTATTACACCGAAACCATGATTTTGAGAAGTTACTTCGCAATGGTTTTTAATAATATTTTTTACCGGGTGGTTTAATCCCCTGTGGCCGTTAAACATTTTCATAGTACCAATTCCGTTAGCTTGTGCTAATAACTGGTGACCTAAACAGATACCGAAAAGTGGTTTGTCCGAAGCCAGAATTTGTTTCACAGTTTCAATAGCGTAAGGCATTGCCGATGGATCGCCAGGGCCGTTAGACACGAAGTAAGCATCAGCTCCCCATTTGTCCATTTCTTCAAAAGTCGTTTTTGCAGGGAAAACCTGTACGTATAAATCTCTTTCGTCGAAGTTACGTAATGTGTTTTTCTTGATTCCGAAATCCAGGGTTGCTACTTTATAAGTCGCATCTGGTGAGCCGTAGAAATAAGGTTCTTTAGTAGAAACTTGTGAAGATAATTCAAGTCCGTCCATAGAAGGCACTTGCGCTAATTTAGCTTTCAATTCTTCAATGTCAGTAATTTCAGAAGAGATAATCGCATTCATTGCTCCCTGATCTCTGATTTTCCTTACTAAAGCACGGGTATCGATATCAGAAATCCCAACGATGTTTTCATCCTGGAAATAATCCTGTATAGATTCATTTGCCTCTTTACGGCTATAGCCGATGTTGTAATTCTTGCAAACCAGACCTGCAATCTTAATCGAATCAGATTCGATTTCTTCTTTATGAATTCCATAATTACCAATATGGGCATTCGTAGTGACCATGATTTGTCCGAAATAAGATGGATCAGTGAAAATTTCCTGATAACCCGTCATTCCTGTATTGAAACAAATCTCTCCTGTCGTTGTACCAATCTTTCCGGCAGCTTTACCGTGGTAAACAGTACCGTCAGCCAATAACAGGATAGCAGGTAACTTGGTGTAGTTAGTCATCGTAATTAAAATGAAAAATAAAGTTTAAAAAAGGGATTAATGAATGAAGATTTGCGGTTTTGAGGTCGCTATATTGATTAACAAATGTGCTGTTGTTTAACCCGTTCATTTCGGGATACAAAGATAGCTTTTTCATCTTTTAAATCCATATTTTTTTTATCAGGATTGAATTGTTACGTTAGATATCCCTTATATAATTGGTTTTAGGGTAATTTTCTCAATTGAATAGCCTAATTTTGCTCCCCTAAAAGCATAAATTTATGTCTATACACAAAGAAGTAAAGCGTATTACGACCCACATTCTGCAAGAGATGAAACAGAGTGGTGAAAAGATATCGATGTTAACTGCGTATGATTATTCCATGGCTACGGTTCTGGATGATGCAGGACTTGATGTTTTATTGGTTGGTGATTCAGCTTCAAACGTAATGGCGGGCCATGAAACAACTTTGCCGATTACACTGGACCAGATGATTTATCATGCTCAGGGTGTCGTTAGAGGTGCAACACGCGCTTTTGTCGTAGTGGATCTTCCTTTCGGTTCTTACCAGGGTAATTCAAAAGAGGCTTTGAGCTCTGCGATCAGGATCATGAAAGAATCAGGTGCCCATGGTGTAAAGCTGGAAGGTGGTACTGAAGTGGTAGATTCTATTTCAAGAATTATCACTGCAGGAATTCCTGTAATGGGCCATTTAGGTTTAACTCCACAATCCATCTATAAATTCGGGACGTATACTGTAAGAGCTAAAGGTGAAGAAGAAGCTGAAAAGCTGAAACTTGATGCGCAGGCTTTACAGGATGCTGGCTGTTTTGCAATTGTATTGGAAAAAATACCTGCTGCCCTGGCTAAAGAAGTAGCTGAGAGCCTTCATATTCCGGTTATCGGTATAGGTGCAGGACCACATTGTGATGGACAGGTTTTAGTGGTAAACGATATGATCGGTTTAACTAAAGGCTTTAAACCACGTTTTTTACGTCAGTATATTAATTTATATGACGGAATTTTAGGTGCTGCAAAAGCATATATTAAGGATGTGAAAGCGAATGACTTTCCAAATGAAAAAGAGCAATACTAAAAATGTCGGTAACTGATAAAGATGTACTTTTCGAAGATAATCACCTGATTGCGATTTGTAAACGTGCAGGTGATATTGTTCAGGTCGATGAAACTCGGGATGAGCCATTGGAAGATATGGTGAAAAGGTACATCGCCAAAAAATATAATAAGCCTAACAGTGCATTTTTAGGTGTGGTACATCGTTTGGACCGTCCGGTAAGCGGAGTGATCTTATTTGCAAAAACAAGTAAGGCGCTGGAAAGAATGAATGCCATTTTTAAAAACAGGGAGGTCAAGAAAACTTATTGGGCGGTTGTACGCAATCGTCCGGCAAATATTTCGGGAACGCTGGTCCACTGGCTGGTTAAAAACCCAAAAACAAATGTGGTTACGCCGCATAATACCGAAGTTCCCGGAAGTCAGCGTGCTGAATTAAGTTACAGGCTGCTTGGTGAACTGGGCGGATATTATCTGATTGAGGTTGATCCTTTAACAGGACGCTCCCATCAAATCAGGGTTCAGCTTTCGACTTTAGGCTGCCCGATTGTTGGGGATAATAAATACGGCTACCCCCGTGGCAGCCGTAAAGGAAGTATTTGTTTACACGCCAGAAGATTGCAATTCCTTCACCCGGTTAAAAAAGAACCGGTAAATATCTTTGCCAAACTTCCTGTAGACGGATTTTGGGAGCGTTTTGAGTCTTTTTAAGGATTCAAAACGTTTCTTATTTACAGGCTACTGGTGATAAGGTAATATCCCCGTATTTTAAGCCCGCTAAATTGGTAAATACTGTTCTGCCATCTGCTTCCTGCGTTGGGCCGTAACCTTCTAACAACTGGTCTCCTTTTTTGACGAAAGCGATTTGTCTATAAGAGGTTGATCCTTCAGATTGAAAAGTATAATCTGCAATGATGGTATCTCCTTTAATTATTCCTGTGATAGTGCCGGCATTTTTATCTTTCTCATAAAAATTATAGTTTAAATTGCCTGCTACTGCATTTCCTGTGGTAATTAAGGAAAGAGAAACAGTGTCTTTATTTTTAATATAGGCATAGCATACTTTTGCTTTGGAAGCATTGGTATCTGGGGTTGTGGCCAGGCTATCTACTTTTTGTGCTGTAGTTTTATTCGTGCAAGCAGCCATAAAACCCGTTAATATTGTTAATAATAAACATATTTTTTTCATGGCAGTATAGGTATATTTTATAAAATTACGATTTCTTCCTGCAAAATCACGAGTATTGAATAAATTTTGTAATGCAGCTTAGTTAATGCTTCTTTTACAGTTAGTGATGTTAAACTCAATAATGGTTAAGATCTTGGTTCTAAAAGTATGATCCATTCTTCCTTTTCTGAGTCTTTATACAGTCCGGAAAAATCTTTTATATCCATCATTAATAATCCCGTATTTGGATCTGCAAAATTGACATAGCCATCAGTTATATTGTAAATGACTACATAATGATTACTTTTCCATAGCATGATACAAGGGAGAATTGCTTTTTCTAATAAAGAAAAATAGGTTGCACTTACTACCAGTGATTTGAAATTCAGTAAATTAAGGGATTTAACGACATTGTAAATGGAAATCCCTTCGGGATCCATTTGCACAAGTTCTCTTAAGTACTCAAAGGTGATTTGTTTTCCATAAAATTCGGAGACCATTTTTAAACAGGACAAAGCGCATTCATTGTCTTGTTGTTGTTTATAGAAAGGGTAAGGAAGGGGAGTCGCATTTTTATACATAGACAGATGCTTAGAAGAGTGTTAAAAAACTTTGCATATTTAATCTCCACAAGGTATTGAAATCATCAATAAAACTTTTGGTATGTACTTGTTCGTTAAATAAAATTCTATAGCTCATAAAACCATTTGTGTCTACACTAAGTTCGAAATTTGCATTATGTGCCCTCACATAATCATAACTGATTTCCACAAGGTCTTCTACGGGATCATCTTCATTTACAACATTTAAAGGAGTGTAATTTACCAGCATATTGCAATTTGAGAATAAACCACCGACATCGATATCAAACATTTGATAATTGTAAATAGCATGTGCTTTATACGTTTTAAATAATTCCATCTGCACTTTTGAAAGAAGATCAGCTCCTTCTAAAACAGAAAGTATGTTGGTCATATAAAAATCTCCTGAGAAATCACCGATTTGCCGTAATGCATATTTACTGTTTTTATAATCCATTAAAAATTGGAAATAATAGCCGTTTGTATAAAACTCATTCATGGCTTTTAAATAGGAAGCTACAACCACAGTATATAAACTAAACTTATGACATTTGATTCCCCTATAGTTTGGAATCATCAAATAAGATGACAGCTGGCAAAATACAGATCCTTCAGGTTTTTTTTTAGGCGTGTGTAGAAAGTATTTTCTGTGGTCAAAAGTCTTAACCGTTATAGAATTGATAAAAGACTGATTATCTCTCAGGTCGACAGCTAACCCGTTTGCTTTAACCATTCCAGGTATAATTGCATTAAGTTTATTTTTATGAAAATCATATTCAGCTAAAAAGCCTTTGCGTAATCTCGATACTTGATTTAATACATAATCTTCAAAAGAATGTAGCTGGATAATAGCAGAATTATCTTTGTATAGTGTTATGAAATCCTCTTTTAATATGCCAAGAGCTGCGGTGTTACCGATAATATGGTTGATAAACAGGATAATTACGTAATTGTCTTCAAATTCATAAACAACTCCATAAAACAGTCTTTTGTTATTTACAGGATATTTATTCAATACCCTTATTCTTTGCGTAACTATTCTCTCTAATTCATCTCCTTGCTCAACAATTTCAAATTCAAGCTGAAACTGTTCTTTATCCATAGGAAGCACATTTCTATATAAACAACTATCCTGATAAATAAGCAAAGAGCGTAGAATTTCTCTTTGGTGTATTAAGGAATGCCAGGCCTTCTCCACTCTGAGACGATCTTTATTTCTTATTCCAATACCTATATGTAAATACTCGCTGCCCAGCCGGTCGTAAAGCTCAAATGCAGCAATTTGTTTTGGACTTACTAAATGATTTGCATTGCTCATAGATTTTTAATTATTCTTATGCTCATTATACGATAGGATCATATTGATCAATTAGATTTAAGATTAATTCTTCTTCATTGTATTTGTTGTCGATGTTGAACCTGATAATTTCCATGTTATTTCTGTAATCATTTGTGCCAAGCAGTCTCTCGATTTTATTTTTGATCATTTTAACAGAATCTTTTTTTAGTTCTCCATAAAGTCCAATCTTTTTGGTCATGATCTTTCTCGCATTTCCGATCTGATCAATGTCTACTGGGTAAACCAGAAGCGGGATGCCAATAGCAATACTTTCTTTAACAGAATTCAGACCACCATGAGTGATGAATACCTTTGAATTTTCCAGCATCCACAATTGAGGAACATAGGAAAAGATGTGGATATTTGATAGTTGTTTCAAGTGTTCCTCCTCCCATTTCTTTTTTCCTAAAGAAAAAATAAAATCAAAATCAGGTAGTTGTGCTGCTACTGCATTAAGTTTTTTCATCAGAGAAAATATGTCACGTGAGCGGTGTTCACCAAATACAGTACCGAATGATATATATATGACGGGTCTTTCCTTTGAGACAATAGCTTTTAAACGATCGTCAATACACATATCAACGCGGCTTTTATCTACAAAAAGTCCGAGATAATGATGGTTCTCATATTGAGGAATTTTAAAGTACTCCAGCTCAATAGGTGAAGTTAATAAGCTGGGAATATTCTTGAAGATAATGTCAAAGAAATTTGATTTGTCTATCTGATAATGGGCAGGCAGCCCTTCAGCTTTTATTTTTCTATTTAAAACAGAGTATTCATCCTGTCCGAGATATAAAATCTTATCGAAAATCTGTCTCATGTTTTTGGATGCTACCCTCAGAAAATGTTCGAAACGGACACTGATTTTCTGATCTGGCATTGATCTGCTGTTTAAATAAGGGTGGTTGGCGCTTCCGATGCTGGATAGCATGGTTTCCAGGTAAAAAAATTTGATGCGTAACATTCTTATTTTCTGATATAATAAGAGGAAGTCAGTACCTGCAAAGGTATCAGCAATGATTACGTTTGGCTTAATTGTATCAACAGCAGTATTTAATTCACCTTTTCTAAGGTCATAAAATAAAGTACTGCATTTGTTTTTAAGTTTATCGAAATAATCATAATCAATTTCCATCTGTTTGGCAAAGGAAATATCGGCATCGACACCAAATGGAAAGGTATCTGAACTGTAAAAGTGGAAATTGTTGTTGTTGACATGACTATAAAAGTCCTTCGGCATAAAATAAAATACCTCATAGCCGTTATTCTTCAGGATCTTAGCAATTTTAAATGAAGCATTGAGGTGGCTCAGGGAAGGGTATTGTATGATCAGTACTTTATTCATAACTGCCTGGCTTATTTTTTTCTGAGTTTTCTTTCAGGCAGAATGTTGTATCAGGGTTAATTTTGGCTAATACAATTACAATTATATCATCCTTTATTCTGTCTAAGAAGTCATTTAATGCATCCTGATTGTACTCTTCTATTCCTAAAAACACCTCGTCTATGATCAGTAACCCGGCACCCCGGTAGAGCGCTCTGGCGATGGCAATGATGATTTTATCCCGGATCTCTAATTCATACCCCGAAGTACCAATAATAGTTGCCAGAGACTCTGGAAATCGCTTGACATAATTATCTAAACCATATTTAAATATAAAATTTAATACTGCTTCCTGAATGTGGTTCACATCACTGAAAGCAATATTACCAGCTATAGAATCATTAAAAATAAAGGGTTCGGAAAGCACTACTGCAATAGATTTTTTTCTGATATCTAATTCGATTTCCTGATATCTGACCACATTATTAACGATAATCTCAAAATTTTCTGATGTTTTAAATTGGTCAAAAGCACTCACTAAATCCAATCTTTGAGCCATATCATCAAAATGAAAATAATTTACTTTTCCTTTTAGTGCTTTAAAATAATGGGTGTCGTTTCCAAGTGTATAGATTTCGACGGACTCCAGATCTTGTAAATGGAGAGAAGGGCTCTTTTTTTGAGCTTTAACCGGTGGGGCTTGCAGATCGAAATTGGCGTTAAAATGAGCTGTTTTTATTTCATGGTATTTTAAAAGGCCTGAGGATAGGTTGTTTAGTGTAAAAGAAAATAGCAGTGCTAATGCCATTAATGCTAAAAACTGACCTGGCAAGAGTTCACCACTCTGTAAATACAATAGATTTATAATAAGAATGGAGAATAATACAGAGAAAAATGCGAGCCCTTTAATGATGTCAAATTTATTCTGTAACTTTTTCAAATTATAAAGCTGATCCAGGTAATCATAATTTCTTTTATTTGCTTTGAGAAGAAATTCACTTTCACGATTTGAAGTCTTGATAGTACTCATGCTTTCGAGCATGGTATTAAAACTGCTGACCAGTGCAGCCCTATGCATAGAAAGTTTGAGCTGTTTATTTGTAATACCACCTTTCATTTTATCTGTTATAAGATAGATAATCAATGTTAATGCGAATAGACAACTTACTGTTTGCAACGAAATAAGGGATAAATAAGAGCTGATGATAAGAAGTATTACTGTAGCAGAAAAGGAGAGATGCAGCAAGGTGAAAAGCTGAATTTTGCTGGCTGTGATATCTAAGTATCTACTTAATAAACTTTCATTAACTCTCTCTCTTAAAATGCCTGTTGAAGAATTGAAAATATTTGCAGTGAAATTATTGAGTTGATTGCTGAAATGCAGATGGGTGGTTACATTTTTTAGATTCTTATGAAGTATCTCTGAAAACAGAATAGTCAGCATCAGTGCGGAAATTGTAATTAAAGTTTTGATAGGTAGCGCATTGTTATGTGGCCAAAGATCAATGAGAGATATGACAATGAAAAATAGTATAATCCCCGCTGCAACCTTAATCACATTTGCCAGAACTGACAAAATAAACAATGGCCATTTACCTGTTATGGAATCCAGTATCCATTTCCATGTTTTTTTTCTTTCCAGAGCAGCTGATGACCGGCTGACCAGATCCATTGACAAAAAGATTTTAGAAAGCCATAATTGTTCGAGCTCTGCTTTGGGAAGAGAAAGCATTCCTTTCATAGGGTGATAGAGCATATAAGAAATACCGGTTTTATGCGAAATAACTTTACATAACACCATGTAACTGTTATCACCAAGCTCTGGTTCATTGACGACAAGGATAACAGGATGAAGAATTGAATCCAGGGCATCAAAACCAGCCTGCCAGCACTCTACATCAAAACCTGTGGTTTTGGCCAGCCTTAACAGGTCTTTTATAGAATCTGAATCTTTTTGACGGTTAGCATTAGTGACAAATCTTTGTTGACTAGCAAAGCCATTATAGTAACGTAAGAGCCATAAAATACAGGCATCTCCAGCTTCTGACTTATTTTTTACGACAAAACTTATTCTTTTCCATTTTCTTTTGATTCGAGCCATTTAAGTCCTTAAATAAATCATCTTCCATAAATAGCTTTAAACCAAGGACTCCAGTCTATTGTGTCTTCATCAACAATTCTATTCTGTAGAACTATTTCATTAATGTTCAGTAGTTTCTTGTCTTCCTTCATATCTTCTGTATTCTGAATTAACTCTTTAAAGTCTTCTAGCGATAATTTAATTTTTAAATCTTCCATATTAACTTAGTTTATATTTAGTTGTTTATCTGGTATCTGTTCAGACTAAATCAGGTTGTTGTTAAGGTAATCAATTGACTGCTTTTAAGAAACAATTTTAAGTGTATTATTTTAGTGACTAAATTGGTTATTTCAGCCTTAAGAGTAGTTAAAACTGAAAATCAGATTAGATGAAATTGAACTCTTATTGACTTTACCATTTTGATTGTCCTGCTGGTTAATTTTAATTCAAATTAATTTTATAAAGTTTTGATATGTTATATTGTTTTAAAATATTTAATTTTTAAGGATATTTTATTTAAATATCAATAGTCTAATGTAAAAATATTTTCTTAAACTTGAACTAGGTTTTAAAAGTTATATACAGATTTAAAAAATGATTACAGTTATTATGACAATTTGGAGGCGTAATAATATAGAAGAGCAAATTCGCGCGCTCTTATCTCAGACAATTGTTCCAACTGCTATCTGGATTTACCATTGTGAATCTAATGTATTGCCCGATTTCACTTTATGTGACAAGTTTCCTCTAGTCAAATACCAGATGAATACAGATGACCTTGGATATTTTGGGAGATTTAGCCTGGCGCTTCATGTAAAGACTCCTTATGTATACATTTTAGACGATGATGTGATTCCATCTGCCGGCTGGCTGGAGAACTGCATGAAGTTATGTTTGGCAAAGAATAGTATCATCTCGGCTACGGGAAGAATTGTTCCCAAAGACAATTTTAAACCTGAAAGACCCAAAGGCCGGAAAAAGCAATACATTCGGAAATATTTTGTTGGAGATAATTATGACGAATATGCTGAGAATTATTCTGTAGCCAATACTAATGTGGATTTTGGCTGTAACAGTTGGTTTTTTAAGTCAGAATGGCTCACTTATTTTTGGGGTATCAGACCCTTTACAACGACTACGGGAGAAGATATACATCTTTCCGTTTCTTGCCTTTTATTGGGTGGAATTAAAACTATGGTTCCTTTACAGGATGTAATAAATGTTTCTGGAAATATAAGGAAACATTATGGCTATGATGATTTTGCTACCTGGAAAAAGAAGGGTTTTATAGAAGAGCGGGAGAATCTTTTTAAGTATTGGATTGAAAACCGGGGATGGAAGCCAATGAACTGGTAGACATCGACCAGGAATGTTTTGTGAAATTCTTGTGATAAGAATTGTCATATATTGAAATGTATTGTTGTACCAGGTATTTGATTGACCAGCAGACTATAGCGCTATTCGAGTGTTTCTATGGTTTTGCATTAAAATTCAGCCTGTAAAATCAATTGATTAGCATGAATAAGCAAATGACTTCCCGAAATTTAATAAAAAAGTTCTCTAAATATTTCAGACCTTATATAGCTTGGGAAATTTCTTTGATATTGTTGTTAATCATCAGTAGCATAGGTTCTCTGGCAACACCTTATGCCTTAAAAATAATTATTGATGACATCTTTCCTCATGGTAATCTGGATGATTTAGTTGTATTACTTTCTGTATTAGTGGGGATTTATATAATCAGGATTGTTTCAACCATCTTTAGTGATATTATTCAAGTCAAAATAAGTCAGAAAATTGTATCAGATATCAGGCATGACATGCTGCATAATTTATTCAACAGACCTGTAAACTTTTACAAACATGTTAATTCGGGGGAAATTTTATACATTTTCATGAATGATGTACAAAACATTCAAAATGCACTATCGTCACTGATTATACTGCTTTTGAATGATGGTTTAACGTTAATCGGAATAGTAGTGATGCTGGGAATTCTTAATCTAAAACTAACGCTGATTAGTCTGTTATGTCTTCCGGTAATTTTATATAGTTTAAAAAAATTCACACCTCTCCTTCAGGCAAGTTTCATGAAAGTACAGCACATGGAAGAAAAGTTAAATGTTTTTTTTATTGAGCGTATTAAGAACATTCGTGTGATTAAAAGCTTCAATACTTTATTTTATGAGCTTCAGAAACTATCGAAAATTCAATCAGGGTTACTTGGTGCTTATTTAACAAGTGTTAAAGTTTCAAGTCTGAATAGTAATATCATTACTTTTTTTGTTGCCATAGGGCCTATTATAGTCTTGATTATGGGAGGAAAGGACGTATTTAAAGGAGCAATGACCATTGGGGCATTAATTGCTTTCATTCAATATTTGAATCGATTATACGCGCCTACAATCAATATTATGAAAAGTTATGATCAATTGACTAAAGCCCTGGTGTCTATGGAAAGAGTAATAGAGTATATAGGTGTAGAACAAAAGACAATTGAGGCAGGGAAAGTTGAAGCAAATAGTTTAGAAAAACTTGAAACGCTAACTTTAAATAATCTTTCATTAAATTTTGAAGGAAAAAAGGTGCTTGAAAATGTTGATATGACCTTTGAAATAGGTAAGATCTATGGGATAATTGGCCCAAGTGGATCTGGGAAGAGTTCAATTATCAATTTGCTTTGTGGATTTCTTGAACCAAATGAAGGTGAAATTGTTGTAAATCAAACTGTTAAAATAAAAGAGATTCGGGATTGGACTTCACATGTGGGATTAATTGAAAAGGAAAACCAGTTATTTAGTGGGAATATCCTGGAGAACTTACTTTATGGAAATTTTTCTGCTTCGAGAGAGGACATTGATTTTGCAATAGAATGCGGAAGGTTTAAGGGAGTGCTGGAAGATTTAGAGTTAGGAGAAAATACGCTTATTAATGATAATGGCTCAATTCTTTCTGACGGACAAAAGCAACGTATTTCTATTGTAAGAGCTCTTCTGAAAAGACCGTCATTGATTATTTTTGATGAAGCGACTTCAAGCCTGGATTCAAAATTAGAGATGGAAATTATAGAGAAATTAAAACTGTACTATAAGGATTCAATTATTATTATTATTACTCATCGTCTTTCATCAGTTAAGTCTTTTGATCATGTTTATGATATCTCAAAAGAGTTATACATTAATTAAAAAGATCAATGGAACAAATCAACGACATTTCAGCTTTCCAATGTTTAAAGGATCAGGATTTTAGCAAAATTAAATTCGGTAATTTTAATCTTTTGATTATTAATAACCTTCTTGATCAAATTGTCAATGAAAATATTGAGCATAAAATGATCAGTCAGATCTATATGATCTGTTATGTTTTTAAAAATTCGATTGATACTAACCAGCAGTATAAAATACATCTGTGCAGTGCAGAGAGCTTTAATTATAGTTCGATGTGGAAGACAGATTCTCAACTTCCGGGCTTTATTGATGAGTTTATCTATGAAGAGTCATGGGAAAATGTTGACTTTACTGTATATGATTTTATTCTTTGTCATCCATTATATGAAAAGGTTGTGCTGGATCATATTCAGGAAAATTATTTGTTTGAGTTTTTGAATGGAAATAACTTTCCCAGATTGTTCTCTTTAGTTGATACTTCTTCAACTGATCTGATCCCTGTTTTTTTGCCTTATGTAACTTCGCTCATTGATGCGCTTTACCCATCATTTGATAGGAATAAATTAGAGGGAATAGCGAAGTTTAAAAAAGCAGTTAATACAGATTATACTGGTTTTGATTTGCCTAAACAAGAAGAAAAATTTGTTGACCTTATTAAAAATATTTCTATTACTAACATCAATCATCCGGGTCATACTTTTAATAGGATTTTATTGATTGATGATCATAAAAGGAGCTTTTACATCGGAGATTCGTGTTTTTGGCTTCAAAACATCAATATCAATATTAAAAAGGTTTTTCCGGATGGATCAATTACGGTGATTTGCAGAGATCAAAGAAAGATCAATTTTTTTAATAAGATTTTCGGACTCTCCCTCGATGAGAACTTAAGTTTTAAATATGCAAAGTGGGACGATGTTAACTTCCGTGATTACGATATTATTCTTTATGATAGTGATTTGACTATTCGTTTTTTGTCTTATGTGAAAGAGAATTATGAAAGTAAATTTGAAGGTACTCCAATGTTTAATTATTCTAATAAAAATGGCAATGAAATAGAATGGTATTCAGATTTACATTATAAGTTGTTTTTTGAGAATAGACAACCCAGAACAGACTTAATCAGTAATATAAAAGCAGCAAAGTCTAGCAGTGAGTCCGAAATTAAGATACAGAAACAAGAAAGATTGAATGCTGCGCTATGGCTTAGGTCACATAGCGTTAAAAAAGGAGAGAAGATAGTTGTCTTAATTTTTAATAGCAGTTCCCCCTATAAGATGCTCAATCCTGAAATACAGATTGATCTGATCAATAATATGGCACTTCATACAGTCGCCAAAATTCTTCTTTTCGATGAAAAGGGTGTTGGCTTGATGGAAACATTAAAAAACAGGTTATCCAGCGTAGCAATGGATAAAATTGTTGTTGCAACTCAAACCGGAATCCGGATGGATATGAGTTTATTATGTGATGACGCTGTTATTGCAATTATTAGTCCTTGTACCGGGATGATGCATCTGGCAAATGGCATATTCCGTTATTTGAGAAAAAACAAGATTATAGAAAAAAAAAACATTCCATTGATGCTTGTATATACCGGTAATTTTATGGATTTTGACATTGCCTATCACCCGAATAATTGGTGGTTTAATTCGCAAGTTAAATGTGCTGTTCTGGTGAAATCTGATGATGGTTTTGAGCTGGTAAAACTCAATAAAGTTCCTTCTGGATATGCTGAATACAATTCAATATCTCAACCTTTAAAGCAAATGTCTGTTCAGCACCTGTTTGGATTTCTGAAGAAAAATTATCCTGAATTAAGTTCTGGGTTGTTCACAGAAGGCTTTCTGAATCAGAGAAATTAAAATGACTTTTAAGTTCTCTGATAGTTATATCCGGATTTTGGATTACTGCTGTCAGGATTTTTTTATGAACTAAAGCCATCCATTCTATAAACCCGGAAGGGAAAATAGACGTATTATAATACCAGGTGCAATTATATCCATCTTCGGTTTGTGTTACCTCATAGGTTAACATATAAAGTGAACTCCCATTGATGCGATGTCCTTCTGAAAAAGCAGTTTTATTTGGTTTCCCAATAATGCCTTTATGCTGGAAGTTTAAATAGGCAGTACAATTAGTTCTTAGGAGCTGTGCGTTGAGATCAAGACTTTCGTAATTCGTAATTGCATGGCGATAGGATTTAATGAAATCAGTATACGTTCTGGTTAAAAATTTAGAGAATTGCTGATCTTCATTTAACTCACTTCTGAGGTAAATTCCCGCATCGAAATTGGCAATTACAGAAGAAATTCCGGGAGTGGATGCTCTTAAAGATACAGGCGAAGCTATGAGTACTCTTTCCTGGTTATCAATAAGATAAAAGAGAATGAACAATGAGGTATACAATGAGGAGCTGATACCTGTTTGATAATGTAAGGAAATATTTTCTAAGCCGTCATAAAAGACTTTGTCCAGGTACAGGCCAAATTCTGCTGTTAAACCATTTTCGAGTGCATCGAAAATGGATATATTATCTTTGATTTTAGGACAGTTAATTGTATGTCCTGTAGAACGCGTATATTTATCGAAAGCGAAACCCCAATCAATTACTCTGGATAAACTGCCTATCCTGTCGTTCCAAAATTTCTTATAACTTTCCTTTTTACTGGTGAAAATTCTGTTCTGATGTTTAATATAATCCTTAAGCTGGATTTTTAAGTCTTGTAGCTGTAATTCCTGATTACTTACATATGACTTGTAAAATGAATTAATCTCATCTTTTAACAAGCTTAATGATGGAACATCTGCTATGATATGGTTGAGAAATAATTTAAATAGATAAGTTTCATCAGGTAAATGAAAAATATACATTTTCAGTAAGGGAACTGTATGAAGATCATCCAGACATTTGTTGCCCTTTTCCGTAATTGAATTGATCGTATGGTCTTGACTTTCAAGTCTTTTTATCTCATGAATTTCAATTTTAAAATTGTCCTCATCATAAGGCGCAATTTTTTGAATCAGCTGATCCCCGCAGAGCCCGAAAGAAGTACGCAGACTTTCATGTCTTTTGATAATTGAGGCGATAGATTTTTCAAGAGCGGGGATGTTGATTCCCTGTTTTACAAATTTGAGGGCTAAGTGTTCTGTTGCTTTGCCTATCGTTTTGTTCTTGTGTTGAATTAACCAGGATTGTAACTGAGCATCTGATGCTTCGTATACTTCTTCTTTCATGATCGATTGTCTTGATTCGGTTAATATGTCATTATAGCCTGCTTTTTTCTTCGTCATTATTTAGTTCTTTTGAGATTTCCGTAATCTTCTTTTTTCCCCTGGAGAAAGTGTAGGAGATGCCAATGGCTATAGATCTTGTTGAGAGTGTTCTTCGTATATTTCTTCGAAATGTTGTTTCATTTACATCATATCCAATTCTTGTCAGATTAAATGGATCATTCAGATTTAAATTGACGGATAGCTTGTCATTCAAAAAAGATTTTTTGAATGCAAAATTTATTTTGCCTTGAGGTAATAAGTCATAGATACTAAAGAAATTGTTGTAGACATAATTGCCATTAACTTCAGCATAATATCCATTCTTCAGTGAGAATCTATTAGTGATAAATATATTAGGAGAAAGTTTTGCATAAGATTTTTCCTGATTTTTTACATAGATACAGGTATAAGTTATGCTGCCATAAGGTGCAATCTCCCACCAGGAGGTTGGCTTTATGGTGGTACTATATGATAACCCTAATTTCTGCTCATTATTTAGATTGGCATAAGATTCTATGATAACCCTGTTTTCGGCAGAATAAGAAGTATTAATAATATTCCTTGTATTGGTATAAAATAAGGTGAAATTATGAATTGAATTTTTGATATAATTAAACTCGAAGGTATGTGTAAAATAGGGTACTAAATAAGGGTTACCCCTGGAAACATTATAAGGATCGGATACATCTTCGAAAGGATTCAGCGTATTGTAAGAAGGTCTGACAATTTTCCTGGAGTAGGCAAATGAAAATACATGCTCCTGACTTGGTTTTGCCTGTACAAATAGAGAGGGAAAGAAGTCCCATCGTTTATTATCCAGAAACTTTAGTGCACCAATGCTACTGTTAGGTGCAGTGCTTTTTCCATTATAGCTGGTGTACTCACCCCGCAAACCTAATTTGTAACTCCAGATTTTTAAAGTTTTGGAAAAGGTCCCAAATAAGCCAAATATTTTTTCATTATAAACGAAAGCATTTGATCTTTGCTCATTTAAGATTTGACCAGGAGGACTACCATCATAGTAGGTGATCTGATTATCAGTGTGAGAATAATTGTATTTAGCACCTAATTGTAAACTTATATCTTTTTTTAGTGTCTTTATGATGCTGATGCTTCCTGTTGACAGGTCTATCTCGGTAGGATTAATGAATTTTAAATATTGTGGCTCTCTGATTTCAGTATTGTTCCCATAAAAAAAAGTATTGGCTAGGTCTGAAGTCATTATATTCCTGTAGCCCACATAACTATAAGTCATATCGATTTTACTTCCAAGCGAATCTAAATTGATGCGGTATAAAAAATTTGCCTGTCGATTTTTTAATAAGATGTATTTATTGTTTTTGGTAAGAAAAAATGAATCTACGGTATTCGATTTAATAGAAGAATAGGTGTCATTTATAGCATTGGTAATAGAAGAGGCATTAATAATCATTGATTGATAATCTACTGAAATCAGCTGATTTTTAGAAAGTACATAGTCAATCCCAAAAGTGAAATTATTTAAATGAACATAGTTATCTAAATATTTGTTTGATTGTACTGAACGTATACCGGTATCGTAATATAACTGATCCTGATTGTCATCGGAAAAGCTTTTTCCTGTGAAATAATTATAATTCAATTTTAAATTGAACTTCCCTGTCTTGTAGTTTAGCAGGATGCCATTGTTAAACTGTCCGTATCGTGTTTGTTCAAAACCTGATGTAAGTGTTGAAGTTAATCCATATTTTGTATTCTTTTTTAAAGTAATGTTGATGATTACTCCAGTGCTGTTTCCTTCATATTCTGCACCTGAAACAGTTCTGATTTCATAGGTTTTAATGTCTTCAGATGGTATAGATTTAAGATAACGCATTAAGTCGTCACCTTGCAAGTAGAGTTTTCTATCGTCAATATATACTAAAACCGATCGCTGACCACCATAATTTATGCCCATTTTGTCTGTCACCACACCAGGGATCACATTAAACAGGCTATATCCATTTTCTGCATGTTGGTAAACACTATTCTCAATATTTATAATTGTTTTATCAAGGCTTTTGGTCATAAATGGTTTTTTTGAAACAATTTTCACCTCCTTTAATACTAAAGTATCAGCTTGAAGGTTAAAATTATAAGTCAAATCACCTGACAAAGAGATTCTTTTGTTTTGAGATCTGAATCCTGAACTGGAAATAATTAGGATAAAATCATTTTTCTGGAGATTCTGGAAACTAAATCTTCCATCTTGATTACTGTTTATCCCCTTAATTAATGTGCTGTCTTTAGCATTTCTAAGGATTACAGTAGCCTGCCTGACGGGAGTTCCATTACTGATAACCTGGCCTGATAAATTAAAGCTTTGTGCAGATAACGTACAGGAGAAGCAAATAAAAAAAAATAGAAAGTAAAGGCTCTTCATTGATTATTGGTCAGATACGGGCTATTAAGTATTAAAGTTTTTTATAGGTGATATCATAACTGCCGTCGGCATGTTTAGCTTTAAAGATGAATTTGTACTTGTCACCTTTAATATTCTCAATTCTCAATTCACCTGATTGTGATCCCGTAAGATCTTTATTGAAAATAGTTTTGTTCGATGACTTAATTTCGAGATTAAGCTGGCCTTTTTTCAAATCTGTTGTATACTTAAGAATAAAACTGTCATCCTTGTCAAACTTAATTTTAAAGTCCTGCTTACCATTGAAATCCTCAAAAGTTGCGTAACTATGGCCAGGCAGATCGCTGCCATTCCATTTTTTAGTGTAATTTGGGAATTGCAGCAGCAAAACTCCGCACATGATGTAGTATTTAAGATTTATCATTATCGAGTTGTATTAAGTTTTTTAAGCAGTTCCGGGTTGCGTTTCTTCAGATAACTTTTTAAATAAAGTTTTAGTGGCTTGATGCTAATTAATTCATTAGCAGATGACATAAATATATGGAAATTATCAGAGAAATATATTTCATTTATATTAACAAAATCTCTCATTATGCTAACCCATGATGAAATTTGAATGTTTAACAGATTGTCCTGATTATTTACTGCAATACTTAAGATTAATTCTGGTCCATGTTTAAATTCCGGATCTTTTATATTCATCAAAAGTATTCTTTCAATGGTTTCCATTACTATAGCATTCAGTACAGGGGTTGATAATGAACTAAATGAAGAAAAGTCTATTGCAGGACAGGAGGCTGGTTGTTCCTTATTCAGTATTAAATGAATACATTCCAGTACGTATTTTTTCCAGTTATAAAAATCCTTATTAATAAGGGCTACTTTAGCTTTGTTAGTTAACATCTGATATATAACCAGAAATGCAATCTCTGAATTTGGGTATAATAATAAATTCACAGCATGGTTTAGCCCCTTTTCGATGATCTGAGTACTTTCGGCATATTTTTTTTTTCTATATTCTAAATAAGATTTAGCAGAGGTACAGGAGGTTTGAATAAAATCCTGTTCGAAAGATCCTTCCTTGAATATTGAAGCCATTTTGTCGGCTTCCGTGGCACAAGAAACTGATAGATTCGTCAAATTGTTTTTTGACAATTGAAATGCCTGATTATATTCCTCTATGATGACGTTGATGTATGGTTTATTTAATTCAGCAGTATTCGTTTTAATGAGATTCTCCAATAAAAGATCTACTTGTTGTTTGATGTGAACTCTGTTCCTTACCCCAAAATATGGAGATTCCTCATCTGCAGGCTGATTATCGATATGAACAAAATTATTGATAGAATGTTGGATTGTGTTTTTGTAAGAAGGACATACAATGTTCTGATCAGTAGCGTAGCCCCCACAACCTACCAATAATTGACAATTTTTGCAGTCAGGATGAATCTCAATTTGTTTAGTTATCGTTTTGAGGCGTGAACTGTCACACACCAGGCCGGAGAAGGGTAGCTCCTTTAGATAGCTACAACTGGAATTTATTAATGACAGTGAGTAAGTATTTCTGATGAAATTTATTTTTGAAAAATTATCCGAAAAGAAACCCTCATTGTAAGTATAACAGGAATATTGTGTAATGTCACTTTTTTCAAAGCCAGCTTCCGAGGATCTTTTAGTTATTATTTGCTGCAGATGAACTCTTTCAGGAACCGGATTTATATCATCCTTATATTCACTTAAGTTGATGTATTGATGATCATGGCAGCTTAATTCAAGAGTGAAATAGCGTATTTTTTTTAATCGTTCATTCTGATTAAAAGCTTGTTTAATAATAGAGACGGTTTCTGTAGTTTCATCGCCTCCACGGGTAAATAGAAAAGCCAGCTGCGTTATTCCTTGCAGGACTGTAAAAGCATTCAGATCGTTGATAAATTGTTCATCTAAATTCTCGTCAACAAGAATGGTTAATCTATCAAATACTTTCAATCTTTCAATCAGACTGCTTTTCTCCTCCTGGCTCTCATGGATCAGGATTCCACTGGAAATCAGCTCATAGAGTAAACCTTCGTTAAGTTTCCCGAACTGACCTGTTTCAATCAGTTCTTTGTTTAAAGGATCAAGAACAACCCATTTCTTTAGTTTGCAATTAAAAAATATAAATGACGGGGTTTTATGTTCATTTATAGTCTTAGTTACAATGCAAAAAGAAGAAATTTTTAAGGATGTTGTTCTTATCATAGATTTATGGGATGGAAGAAGAAGGTATTTGTTTAAATTTATTGGTTTAAATGGCCGTCGACTGTTTCTGCTAAATAATCAATGCTGTTGAAAAAGGCGATGTCTATTTCATCATCGTTAAATTCTATGGAGAATTCATCTTCGAGTGTGGTTACAAAAATCAGGGCAACCATAGATTCTGAAGTTATTGCTCTTAGTTTTTCGTCATCGCTAATTTCCAGTTTGTTTAATTCAGCGTAATCACTCTCGATTACTTCATTTAATATGGTAACTACTCTATCTCTAGTTTTTATCATGATTCTTTTTTTTTCTAAATTTCATTGCCAGACTATATCTTGACAATTTACAGATTCGTGTAGGTATGGTTCCCATGTGCTCTATATTGCCGGGGAAGATGACAATCCTGCCGGGAGTTGGTAAGATGGCAAGACGTGATTGTTTATTTTCATAAAAGATGGTTTCTCCACCATATTTATAATCCCAGAATTTGTTTACGTAATAGAGAACAGTAATATCCGATTGATCAGGATCACAGTCAAAATGCGGATACTCTACATCTCCATATGCACACAGATTAATATAGGAACGACACATCTCATAATCTTTGCCGGCACTATTAATCTGGTTTAAGATTTCTCTCGATTTTTTTCCAATAAAGGTCTCGGTTTCGAATGTAGCCGGGATAAAATCTGTGCTAAAAATTGGAAACTCATCGTATGATAAACTCTTCTCCCGTTTTCTAAAGGAAAGACTGTTTACATATTCATAAAAAGCTTCAATTTCTGCGACTGAAAATATATCGTCGATTATGTGTATTTCTTTGCCGTCAATTATTTCAATCTTCTTTTGCATAACGGTATTTATTTTTGTGCTTCTAATTGTTCAAATCCTTTTCTGACGATCATTTCAATTTTACTTAAATTATCCCGGTTGCCGCTGTTTCTGAAATAGGTCCTTACCAGGTCATAATTTGTTTCATTGATAAAGTTCTCAGTCAGTGATAGTGTCCATTCCAGGTTAATTACCTGATGATAACAATCTCCAGGTACAAATATCATGTCACCTGCATTTTGGATACAAGTTAAAGGTTTGTAAGGGAGATTAATTACCTCGCTCCAATCTTCCAGGTTGGGATTAATCTGATATTCTGAAATATTTTTTTTGATAGCCTCTGAGTAAATAGCAGGATAAATCAACCATAATTTTTTACCTTTTAAAAGATAGTTCCATGCACTGCTCCACCAGATATCCCGGTGGATCTGGCTCCCGGTTCCTGCATTACCAGCATAGATCCAACTCAGATTTGTCTTGGGTGCTCCTAATTTTGTATTGGAGTACCAACAATTAAATGCTTCGGGAATATGGTAATCTTCTTTAATTTCAGCGCTTAGCAGACCGCTGGTTTTAAAATATAAATGAGGCTCAGAAATATTTAGATAATCGGCATAGGATATATATAAAGGAGCTGACTCATCATTTGTATTTTCTATTTTTTCCTGCTTAACCAAGGTCTTTGACAGATATTCATGGGTCCACTTAATTTTAATTGGCATATCCTGAAAGGCATTTGTAAAATTGACAGGTTTACCAGCATATCCGTAATTATCATTGAAGTTTTTCTTGGTTAATTGAGCAACATCATCAGTTGCTACCGAAGTCGTTTTTCTTAATAAATCTATTAAATTCTGCATCTTTTACCCTTTTGAAAATTTGTTTATAATAATGTCTATTATTTTTTGACTGTTATTCCTGTCCTTGATGTTGAATGCTGGGGCATTCAAATTTTCATTGAAATATTTAAGCTTACTTTGATATTCATCTTCGTCAAGCATTCTATATGAAACACGGACCTGGTTGTTGAAATGAATTGTATATTCAAATGGAGTTAAAACATAGAACAGAACCTCGCAATCGACAAAAGCTTTAATTACATCGGTAGTTTTTTTGATATAGTCGAGAGTATCATTAGGACTGATTGTGCAAATGAGTGTATCTGGATAAAATGCTTTAACATAACTTAGCATCTCTGCTGCATTAGAATCATTCATAGGGTATTTAGGTAAAATAGAACCCTGGCTCCCTGTAATAATGATATCTGGCTTAGTATGTTCTTCGATTACCTGGGTTAAAAAGCGTAAAGATTTATTCCACTCCCTGATGTCCACATCAACTGTGCTTTTGTGGCCAATCGGAAAGACGAAATCGGCTCCTAATACTATTCCCTGTGGTTCTGTAGATAGATGAGATACCTTATAGCCATTTTCCCTGAGAAGTTCTTTTAAGATTAACTGGGTAGTAAATTTACCTTGCTTTTTATTTGTTCCAACTACGCAGATTGAAGGAGATTTTAAAACCTGGTGCTCCATCGAAGCACAGAGGTTCTCCTGGTCCTGTCTCCGAAAGGCAGTAACAAAAATACTCCCGGTATACTCCCCGCCCGAATCTGAGATTACTGAGTGGATTAAGTCTTTGATTGCCAGGTCCCAAACAATGAAATTTTTATTTCTCTTTACACATTCTTTAATCAATGAATAACCCTGATAAGAGTTCTGATCAAGTAGTTTATCCAGGAAATAGCCTATTATAACAGTATCAAATGTGTTATAAGCCGCATCTTCTAATTCTCCAAAAGTGTAGGGGACACCCAGGTTCTCCAGCAGACTTATGCTTTGATTTAGTTTGATCGATCTTAAATTTCCGACTGCTAGTGTAAGCTGATATGGGAATAGTTGAGGGAATTCTAAAATAGACTGCATTTCTTTCTCTTCAAATGGATAGATAGCTATATTTAAAATTCCTGCAGCTGGTTTTAAAGAATTATAAATTTCTTCCGCAGAGAATACTGGCGTCTCAGTTTTATTTAATTTTCTTATTTTAGAGTCGTGTTTAGTCAGACTGATAATCGAATTATCCGAATTTCGTTTAATCCAGCTATTTAAAGAGTCCAGGTCATTCCATTGGTTTTCTAACTTAGCTTTGCAGATTATTCCAGAAAAGTGAGCAGTGGCAAGGCTCGTACCTACACTGAATCTAAAGGCATTTTCCGGATAAGCCACTCTTTGGAACCCACCTTTGGCCAGAATGTCTGCTGATTTGTTATCAAGCTTTCTGAATTTGTGTTTAGTCTCCACAATTCCTTGCCCTACGCCAAGTACTGAACTAAAATGAGCGGGATAACATAACTTATCATGTAAGTAGTGAACTGCTGCAACCAGAATCACTCCTTGTTTTGATGCTCTGTCACAGGCTAGCCTCAATTCTTTGGAAGGATTGTTAGTCTTGATGCCCATGCTGATATTAATCAGTTCTATCTCCTTATTGTTTAAGAGATAGTTAATGGCCTGCACCAGTAAATTCTCACTAATCCGTCCGTTTTCTGCTTCCAGTTTTACTACTTCAGTCTCCACATAGGGTGCATGTTGCACAATTATTGACAAAATACCTGTACCATGCCCTTTGATATCCTTAAAGCTGTTTTTTACCAGTTTAATCTCTTTCCTAAGATTTTCGGACAGAGTTATTCCGGTAATATGATGATGATTAAACCGTTTGTGAGTATGATCTACTCCCGTATCAATTATTCCAATTTTCAATTAATTCTTATTTATTTGAGTGACCGGTATTTACTGCTGCTGCTGCGGTAGGAGCATTGATTGACTCTGGATTGTTGATCATTCTAAGATATTGCTCCCTGATATAACTTTCCGTTTTATATTTCCATTCAGTACACTGAGGTACTGTGTTTTTAATCGCCTCATATGAGCAGGAAATCTTATCACAAACTGGTAAATATTTACAGTTTCTGCAGACATCATTATGTGAGTAGCGATTAAAAGCACTGTATTTAGCAAAGATATTGGGGTCATAAGCATCAAAAACAGAACTTGGAGCCTGTTTATCATCGTGAATAGTTTCCCAGCATTTATGAATGAAACCATTTGGGTCAACAACAAGACTGATTGGAGAAGCCCATGTTGCACAGGTAGATTGATAGGATGGAAGATCCCATTTCAATTTAGCAGCTTTAACCTGGTTCTGGTTAGCCCAGCGGTTAAAGCGTTCGAGTAAATTCAAACGGAAATTTTGTTTAAAATCAAAAAAGGCGTCAACATGCATCCTATTGTCTTTTTCTTCTTCATTTAAGGTGATTTCCTCATAGGATCTGAGCCAAGCGGGATCAAAACTAAATTGTTTATACTTATCAGGCCAAATACCAAAACTTTGAAAATCATCTAACATGTCGGGGGTTGAGTCAGCCACTTCGTTATCAACATTAATTCTCACTAATACATTAATACCTTCTGGTATTTGAGAAAGATTTTCTAATATTCTGTAGTAATTTTTTGCGTTTTTTTGTTTAAGCGGTCTTTTTTTATCATGAATTGCTCTTGCTCCATCTATTGTTACCTGCATTAATTGAACTTTATTGTCAATCAGCTTTTGGACATTAGTTTCTGTTAAATAAATCCCGTTTGTTATTATTTTTGCATTATATATCAGGTTGTGTTTTTTAGCCAGTTCAATTAGCCCAACAGACATATCTTCAATGGCCTTTACATTAAGTAGTGGTTCTCCACCATACCACGTGATTGAAAGGGTATGGATTTTTTGTTCCGCTTTCCGTATAATTTCATCAATATAGATGATAGTTTGTTTCTTAACTTTATCATCTTTCAGGGTATGGTTAGGCTTAACAAATTCAAAGCAATAGGAGCATCCCATATTGCATGAAATTGTTGTGCCGATAGTGAGATAGATTGTTCCGGCATTTTTGAACTGGTAATCGTTGCTGTTTTTTTCAAAGATTTCAATCATATTTTTTTCAGAATCAATGATATATTCTTTGGAGAATAAGTATTCCAGTAGCAGTAGATGATCAGTATAAACTTCTTTTTGAAAATAGGGTAAGCAAGAGATCTCTGACATCAGTTTCCCCTCTTCAGCATTCAATATTTCGATACCTCCTGTAAGTGTATTAAAGATTAAAAACTCTTCCCTGTCATCGACTGGGATCAGAACATTATATGGGCTGGATTTAAGAAGTTGCATAATTAATTTGATTAGTTGATATCAAAAGTTAATGATTACTATTTATCTGAATTCTTTATTAAGAATTATAAAGAAACAATAGTCACAGTTTTAAATATGAATAAACACTACAGTGAAATGGTCGCAATGAATGAATACAATAGCATATTAAATGCTATTGTATTCGCTAATGAATCTTAAAATAAGATATCATTATCACTGCCGATATTTCCATCGGCTCTTCCAAAGTTTCCTGTGCAGTCGAAGGTTTCACAAAGTGATTCTACTTCCATTGCTAGTCTTTCTTCTGTCGAATTAGGTTTTACTAATTCTTTTCTTAGTAATTCTGCTTTTAATTGTTCTTTGTCCATGATTTAAGGATTAAAGGTTGAAAAATTGGTTAATTAAAGGTAATATTTTTAATCTATTTAATTATTTTTTTTCCTTGTATTAAAAATGTTATACAAGAAATAATTTGTTTTTTATGTGCCTTTTTTCCTAAGAATAGGGGTAACAGTATTTACTAAGTAGTTTTTTGATTAGATCCCATTTACTGCAGCACGCAAAACCTTGTCCTCATATGGAGCCAAGTCCTCTACTTTCTCCAGTTTTACCAGTACATCAGGAACAATTCCCTTTGTTTCTATCGACTTTCCATTAATTAAAATTTTCCCATAGCTAATGGCATTTGTAGTAAATGAGATTTCTTCATTTGGTAAGACTACTTGGTAAGTAAATGCCAGTGCACCAATTGAACTTTCACTGCCAAAAATCTTGGCATTAGCTCTTTCCTTCTTTAAACAACCAGCAAGTAATTCTGCAACACAAGCACTATTTTTATTGATAATTACCGCTATTCTACCATTCTCTCTGAAATTTGAAGGAGAAAGATTTCTGTTTACTATAACAGAGTCTAATTTGTTTGAATTCAGTTTTTCAAAATCAAAGTATTTAAATGGTTTCTGAATAAAAGAAGATAAAAATCTTGCTCCGGCAAGGAAATCACCTCCGCCACAATTCCTGAAGTCAAGAATTAAGTTCTTTTTAGTATTTATGCTATCCAGATTAGAAATGAAAGTATTGATAGTCTGATCATTGATACTGTTGATTTTATAATATGTAGTTGAATCATTTAAAAAGGTATAGGTATCACCCTTGTTTCCGCTATATTTTTTTGAGGTACTATACATAGGTTTTAAGCTATAATTTACTTCATCTGTTATGCCTGCGGGATTAATGAGTTTAACTATCATTTTTTCGCCGGGGGTTTTCTTTAATAACTGATGCAGATGGTCAACTGTAAACTCTTTGCTTAAGCTGATCCTTTTGCCGTTAATCTCTAGTATTTCACTCCCAAGGGGGATTTTTTCTTCTAACTCTGTATCTAGGATAGCCGAAACAATAGCTCTGTCATTGAAATTGTAACAATATATGGGGGTAATCAATGGTTTATCCGATTGTAAAGAACATTTTGACTGGATAGAGAAATGTGGATCCTTAAGTTCTGTATTTAAGAAGTGGCTGATTTTAGCAACTTTATCGCAGAGTGATGATTTTTCCCTGAGCAGTGCCTCTGCTTTAGTAAGTATTTGATTTTTGTCTAAATTTCTTTCGTTATAAAATGGATAACTTCTGAGCAGAGAAAAAAATACGTCATTTAGAATCTCTTCAGGTTTACGTAAGGAATCTTCAATAAAGACGTTTGATTTATAGTGTTCCTCGTATTGATCAGTTGGGAAATGTAGGTATTGCCCGGTTGATTCAAAGGGAGTAAGTTGAACAGATGAGGTGCTCCTGGGGTTGCTGTAAGGCAAATCCATAAAGGTTTTGGATGGAGAAAGGTGTTTTTCGATTTTACTATCTCCAAGCCAGGCATCGCCAACTATAAATCTAGCTAAGTTTTTAGTGTTCAGATTTTGAAAGGTGATTGCAATTTTCAGGTTTTTTTTGTCAAAGGCTGATAATGAGTCGAAATTTAGGAAAAGCGGTGGTTGGTAGCCCTGACTGATAAATTTAACGGTCCTCTTTAATTCATGAGATTGATTATCGGTTATTTTAAACTCTGCGATACTTACATTCTGTACAAAAAAACGGAGGACAAGATTTAGTGAGGAGATTTTTTCTGGTGTATCGGACTTTGTTTTGAAATTAAGTATAGACTGATTTGGGAGAAGAAAACTTTGACCAAGACTCTCCATATCATCAAAAACAGGAAATTGCAGGCCTGAAGCTTTTAGTTTGAAATCAGGTAACCAAGTATAATTTTTTATGTATTTCCTGGTTTTATAATAGGCATAAGTCTGCGAAAAGCAAAGCTGAACAGTTCCGAAAAGAAGAAAGATGATGGCTAATAAGTTTTTCTGCTTACACATAGATATTCCTGATTTTAAAAGTCTATACCCATTTTTTTCATATCATAGAGCTGATCAAGCTCCTTTAGCAGATTGTTTTCAATCATTTGCCACTGATGAGCAGGTGTGAAACCGCTATGTCTGGATCTGCAAATGGTAATTAACCTGGGCTTTATCCGGGACAGCTCTAATGCCCCTACTAGATCTTTTATTTGTTCGTTGATTTCCACTTCGTTTAGTTCCCGTGAGCTGGGATAGTGGTAGTCGGTTTTATTAAAGATGAAAAAATGACTTCCTTTATACTGAACCGCATTTACTGTTGAGCTTGTGAAATTTAGAGTATGGTATTTGTTGGATGTAAAGTCATCATATTCCTGTTTAGTTGTTTCCATTACCACTTCTTTGTTAGGAGATTCACAACAGGAAAAATAATCTAAATCAATATCTAATAAGATGTCAGCTTGTTTGTCAAATTTTGAGTTTTTGAAGCCAGTGAAATCAAACTTGGAGTAATTATATGTTTTAAAAGTGCTACTTGAGGCGGTGGGGGTGTATTTATCTGAGATGAATTTTTTCGCCTGATCATTATAAGACCTTATATACATTTCAAAATTTCCAATCTTTGGCATATCTCTTCTTACCCAAATAAAATTGTCAATAATGTCAAGATAGATAGCTGGGATAATAAAAGTATCAATATTCAATTCCTGGTAGGCGAATGCTTTAATCTCAGCCTCGTCTTTAGCCAAGATGTCTGTCGCAGCAGTATTTAAGAGTGGAGTTCTAAGGTCTGAATGATCGTCAAAATGCAACAATGTATTCCTTTTAGAAATAATTCCTTTTTTAGTAGCGAGCGTCCATGCAATAAAAGCCTCATGATGTTCTTCAAGGATAATTGTAGGTATTTTCATTGGCTTATAGATGGTTGTCTATCACAAGTTTAAAAAAAATAAGTTAGTTATACAAATAATATTTTTAATCATAATGTAATAATAGCATTACGTTTATTATTATATTATTACATTGATTTCTGATTATATAAAATATATCTTTTAATTATGATAGTTAATTTAATATAATAAATTATTATTTCTTAAATTAAACAAAAAGATTTCCTTATGTCAAATAAAAGCTTTTTTTATTGCTTTTATTTGTCTTTGTAAAGCTGATGTTTAATATTTTTTTATTTTGCTTATAGCAGTAAATCTGTGTCTTACGGATTAGAATTGTATATACAATGTCTATAGGAGATGCAATATTGATAGGAGTTTTATCTGAATGTAGCTTTTTGATATACCAACCATCTTACTGTTGATTTTTGTGACAAAAAATATTGTTTTTTTGATTTATTATTTTCTAATATGTTATGTTTTTTTTTATTTTTCTTTTAAATCTTATAGATCAATCTTGTTTCATGGGAAACCAAACAAATAATTGAAGTATTTGTATTATCTGTTTCCCGATAAATATCATTTTGAGCAAGTATATTTTGAGTAAATGAAAAATATATTTATATTGGTGTGTTTATGATAAACTTATAAATAAGAAAAAATATAAATCAAATTTTGTAAGACTAATATTTAGATGCACTTAATCTGGGGAAGAGAAATATTTGGATAGGAAATGAATGAGAATTACCAAAGATCTCTATCTGTATTTTCAATTGTAATTATCTATAAGGGCAATAAAAACTTGATTTTATAAGCTAATTCCAATAATATTGTATTATAAGTAAATATTATTAGGGTGAATGGCTGTTTAAAACAATAATATAGAAGCTGATTTCTGTGGTAAGTATTTGTATATCTGTTAATCTTATTGTTATATTGTAGGTGAATTAAAAATAACTTAAATGAAATTAAATACCAGAATAAGTGATCTCTGTAAAAATATCTTCATTAGTGCAATTCAAGACTATCACTACAAAAATGAAATTGACCAGTCAGTGGAAAACCCTTATCCTATTCATACTCTTGAGCACTTGTTGTACCTCAAGTGCTGGATAGACTTGGTTCAATGGCATATGGAAGATGAAGTTCGTAACCCATTGATAGATCCAGCTTTAGGCTTAGATTGGAAACGCAAAATTGATGCTTCCAATCAAAAAAGAACAAACCTTGTAGAGGAAATTGATGATTATTTTTATTCTAAATATTTTCAAATCAATCCTAAAGGAAACGCCAGAATCAATACAGAAAGCCCGGCTTGGGCGATTGACAGATTATCCATTCTTTCTTTGAAAATCTATCACATGAAAGAAGAAGCAATAAGAATAGATGCAACAGAACAACATGTGTTTAATTGTGAGGAAAAACTACGTATTTTATTAGTCCAAGACGTTGATCTTTGCCATAGTCTAAATGAATTATTAAATGATATTGAGGAGGGAAGGAAGATTATGAAAGTTTATAAGCAAATGAAGATGTATAACGATGCTGATCTAAACCCTATTCTATACAAAAGAGGAGTATGAACTGGAATTCTGAATTTATTCAAGCTAATTGCATAGAGGGATATAATCTTATAATGGAGTTCGCGTTGATTTGATTGCTATTCTGCAACGTTATTGCATATGTCATTATATGGTCTATATTTGCAGGCGTTAACAAAAAAATTGAGCAGATATGAGCATAGCTACCGTTATATGGAATCCCGGTGATTCAATAATAGATTTAGGATTTTTTGCATTAAAGTATTATTCTTTGTTTTTCCTTCTTGCATTTGTTTCCAGCTATATTGTATTGAAGAAACAATTTATTAAATATGGAATTGATGTTGAACTCATGGATTCTTTAACCATATATGTTGTTTTAGGAACGCTTATCGGCGCACGCCTCGGTCATGTTCTGTTTTATGATTTTGCTTATTTTTCTCAGCATCCATTAGAAGCAGTTCTTCCTGTTACGTTTACGCCACATTTCCGTATTACAGGTTTCCTTGGGCTGGCGAGTCATGGTGGTGGAATAGGAATTATGTTGAGCTTAATCTTGTTTAGCAGAAAGTTCAAAGTGAAATTGTGGTTTCTGTTGGATCAGGTAGCATTGGTAGTACCACTGGCTGGTACTTTTATCCGGTTGGGTAATTTAATGAATTCAGAGATTATTGGCAAGCCAACTGAGGTGAGCTGGGCTTTTGTTTTTCTCAGAGATGATAATATTCCACGCCATCCAGCACAATTATATGAAGCTATCGCTTATTTGTTAATCTTTGGCTTTGTTTACCTGATGATGAAGAAATATCCGAGAGCTTATGGGTTTTATTTTGGAATGGTCATCTTTTTGATCTTCTGTTTCAGGATTGCGATTGAATTTATCAAAGAAGATCAATCTGCTTTTGAAGCAGGCATGCTTTTGAATATGGGCCAGTTGCTGAGTATTCCATTCATTTTAACGGGTATGGTTATTATGTACCTTAAAAGGGGAGAAGAAGAGCAGAGGCCGATGAAAGAAGAAGTAACGAAATTGAAAACTGCTAAGCAATAGCAGTTTTCAATTTCGTTCTGTTATTAAACAATGAGGTGAGTAACATACACAGTAAAAATCCGCCGAAGGCTAATCCTGCACCTACATATTGTGGAGAGGTAAAACCATAGGCTGCAATTGGCATACCGCCTAAAAATGCGCCTAAAGCATTTCCTGTATTTGCACTTGCCTGCATAGAAGAAGAGGCTAACATTTCTGCTCCTTTTGCTGCACCGATCATGAGCATTTGCATGGGGGCAATAACTGCGAAGGCTAGTGCTCCTGTAATGAAGGTCAATAAGATGGCTGCAATTTTAATGTGACTCAATAAGGCAACAAGAATAAGGGTAACGATCATAGCCAGTAATAAATAGCTGGTTGTTTTGAGTGGTGAAAACTTGTCTGCCAGACGGCCTCCAATGAAGTTCCCAACCGCCATTCCTAAACCTGCAATGACCATGATTGGAGTGATCATATTGCTGCTGAAATGTGCGACTTCGGTCATTAGTGGTGCGATATAACTGATCCAGGCAAATAAGCCTCCTGTTCCTATTGCAGAAATTCCGATAATGATCCAGAGTTCTGGTTTTTTAAATACTTTAAGACTGTCTGAAAATTTGGTTTCTGATTGTGATGGGAGTACTGGTAACCATAATTTGATACTTGCTGCGGTGATCAGGGCAATGACAGAGACTAAAAGGAAGGAGATCCTCCAGCTCACATTATGGCCGATAAATGTACCCAGAGGTACACCAATTATATTGGCTATCGTAAGACCGGCAAACATAACCGATACTGATTTGGCTTCGCTTCCCGGATCTGCTAATCTGCTGGCGACTACCGCGCCGATACCAAAAAATGCACCATGTGGTAAGCCAACCAGGAAGCGTGCTGCAAGCAGAAGCCCGTAAGTAGGAGCAAAGCTGAACAAGATGTTACCGCTGGCTACGGTAATCATCAGTCCGATCAAAACCTTTTTAGGAGGATATTTGCCAAGGACGGCAACCATTACCGGAGCTCCGATAATCACACCCAGTGCATAAATAGAGATTAAGTTCCCTGCTGAGGGAATACTAATGCTGAGGGTTTTAGCGACATCCGGCAAAACCCCCATCATCATGAATTCTGTCATTCCCAGGCTGATACCACCCAGGCAAAGTGTGATCAGGCTTATTTTTGTGTTAGTAATTAACTTCAGTAATTTCATATTGGCCGCAAAGATAAGATTGTTAGGGCCAATTGCATTGGTTTACAGATTTATATGATATGGATATGAAATTTCTATCAGATCTTCTATCAGCTGATCCCAGTCTTCGAGGTCGTTAACCAAAGAACAAACCATCTCTTTAGTTAGTGGTTCCTGGTTAAAAATCCTGGTTACGGTATCTAGGGGAATTCCACTTTCTACATAACTTCCTTTAAAATAATCAGCTGCCCATTTAACATAAGTAGCAGGTTTTGCGTCCAGCGGGCTAAGCAGTTCTGCTGAATGGTCGTCGTTTTCGGCAGGGATCCCTGTTTTCCAGGGCTGACCGTTTAGTTGCCATACTGAAAATGTTGTTCCGGCGGAATTTACAGGTTCCCCAAAAATGAATTCATGGAATACTTCAGGAAGCTGATCAGTTAATTTGTCTTTTTCCCCTTGTGCTGTTTCAGAGAAATAACCATTAATTACGGCTCCTTCATTTCTGAATAAAACCAGTAGCTGATCACCTTCTCCGTTGCGCATTTCAAAAAATTCCTCATCCTCGCTCCATTGACTATTATAAGAGTAGTAACGGTAAGTCCAGTCCTGACAAAGTATGGCATCCAATACGGCCATAGCTTTGCAGGCGGATTGTAGTTTTTTGTTGTCTGGCAACAATTGAAGGTCTGATGTATTGATCATAAATATTTAAATAGGGTTTCTAACCCTGAATTCCTTTTTTGCCCTCCACAGAGATATCTGATCCTTCTGCCAGCATCACTGAAACTGGTTGCTGATGGTTCAGACAGTCAAATTGCGGACCATAAGTATGTGCAAAATCTACTGCAATTTTAAATTCTTTAACTTTATATTGTGCCCATTTAGGGTGTTTTACTTCGTATTCATTAGTTTGTGTTTCATTACATTTGGTATAACCCCAATAATGTCCGGTAATGAATTCGGCTTCACTGTCCGGTAAAATTTCAGACAAGGCTTTGTTCGCTTTTACAGAGAAGACCTGCCATTCATTTTTACACCGCCAGCTATATTCTACTTCCCGCTCATCCTCAGTTTCAGACCACTTGTGGGTCATCGGCATGGCTTCATAATGTTCATGATAAACGGTATTAGCTACTACGGAAAGTGCAAATTTAGGGACTATTTCCTTAATGAAGACTACGCCGCGTTTGACGGTGTCGCCTTCTGTGTACTTCACGTAGAAACGCAGGTTAACTTCTTCAAAATTGGCATGAAAAGGAACGCTGAAGCCCAGTAGTTTAGTGTTTTTAAAAAGGAAACCTATTAAACTTACATAACAGGTGTCATTCCAAATGTCCAGTTCCGTACCTGCTGGCAAGTAAGGGCGTAGGATTTCTTGATCGATGGCATAATTAGCAATTGCTAACTTTCTCCATTCTGCGGTTAAAAAGCTCATTAAAGGTTTGGTCTAAATTGATTGATAGACCAAAGTACTAAACCTAAATGATATTGAGGTACTAACATTGAAATAACCTGTCATTGGAATTTCACTATTTCGGCATTATTTCACTTTTTTTAGTTAGAAGACAGTGAATGAGTGACTTGTTTAATCACTAATTGTCCCTCATTTATTTTAACATATCCATAATTATAACAGTAAATGCATATTTCTCCATTTTGTTCATTTAATTGGTGTGTAAAAAAGGTAAAATTGAAACCAGCTGCAGAAAGCAGATGAGGTGTTGAGATTCTGATTCCTTGTCCAACTAATTTTTCCAGAATATTGGCGTTTTTTCTCAGAATACTGTTGATCTTTTTGAAATCCTGCTCCCGGTCCCTATTGATATCATTGTTATAATGACACCGGCAATAATCATCACAAAATTTTTTATCTGTACGCCCTTTGAGTATAGTTCCACAATCCTGGCAATATTTCATCAACGCAAATTAATTCGTTTTTGTTAGTTTGTGGTTAAATATTTCTCTTTTTAATATTTAGTTACCCGATAATAAACGTTTAATGAACGACTAATAGATGTTCTTCTTCTCATATTTGATTTAATGGCAGGAGGATTTCTTTTACTGTGGAGAATATTCATGTGTTGCCATGATTTTAGAACTGATTGTGGACAAGAGGTGTCTGCTGCTTAAAAATTGAAATATGGATAGAGTAAGAAATAATGTACGTTTAACTGGTTATGCAGCTACGGATCCGGTAATTGTAAGTTTTGTTACAGGGAAAAAGATGGCCAGGATAAGTATTGGAGTACATGAGTTTTTCAAAAATGGTTTAGGAGAAGCAGTAGATCAAACTCAATGGTTTAATCTGATTTTCTGGAATCAAAAAGTGGAACTTGTGGAAAATATCGTGAAAAAGGGGATGGCCATGCAGGTTGAAGGGAAATTGAGTGCTCAGACTTATACAGATAAGAATGGTGATCAGAGATACACAACCGAAATCATAATCCATAAGCTTGAAGTAGTTGACAAGTATGAATTATAAGGTGACTATTCCCTCTGTCTGATGGAGATGGAGGGAATAGTTTTTTCAAAAATGAATATTTAATCCGGCATAGAAACTTCTTGTTGCAGCAGGATTGAAATATCTTCCTCCGGCAGCATTCAGATCGTTACCAAGGCTGTAATTTTGATTGAGCAGATTGTCTGCACCAGCAAAGATTTCTACCTGGGTGTTTGCGATATGTAGTCCTTTCCATCCTATTTTACTTTGTACCAGATGGTAGTCTCTGGCATAAATGGTATTGGCATCGGTTAGCGGAATTCTTGAGGTATAGTTGTGCTGGAGGAAAATATAGAATCCTTTTGGCAGCTGAAGGTCTATCGAGGTAACAATTATGTTTTTGGGTACACCAGTGAGATTTCTCCCGGAAAGGTCTACGGTACGGTCCAGATAATGATCGAATTTAAAACGGCTCAGTGTATAGGCACTTTTAATTGACAGTCCTCTTATTGCAGTATTTTTATTTGGCAGGATCAACCAGGCTGAGGCTGACGCTTCAAGTCCCCATTGCTTTGTTCCGCCTGCATTAATGAAAAACTCTGTCGCATTTTCGTTTAGTCTGCGGACTATCGCGTTTTTTAGCTGATAATAAAAACCATTAAGATCCAGGGATATCCTGCGATTTTCTGTCTGGTATCTAATCCCTGTTTCATAATTCCATCCGCTCTCTGGTTGCAGGTCGATATTGATCACATTGTCAGATGCCCTTATTTCTGCAAGTGTTGGTGGTGAATAACCCCGGCTAACGGATCCGCGTAACGATAGCTCTTTATTTAGCAAGTAGGAGAGTGCTGCTCTTGGCATAAACTGCAAGTCAAAGTTCTTGGTTTTCTGAGGGGCTGGAACAGGGGCTATCCGTTCATATTTATACTGATATAAGTTTCCGCTGACTGAGAATTCGAGTAAAAGTTTCTGAAAGATATCCACATTTAAATGTGCATAACTAAAATTTGTTGCAGCTTTTAACCGGTCTGAAGCTTGTAAGTTGCCTGGAATTCCGTAGTCATTATCTCTGTTATTGATGTTTGAAGCCGTTTTTGCAGCTTCTAAACCTAAATTAGCTCTCCAGGTTATATCTTCTGATTTTTTAAAGTATTCCACATATGTCCGGATTCCAATTGTGAATTCTTTACGGTGTTCATAATTTGTAAGGAATGGATTCTTGAAATCTGTATAAGAAGTAAAAGCAGAAAGGACATGTTTAAACTTTGAATTCAATTGCCAGTTGTTCGTTACGCCTGCATAAAATGTCTTGCTGTAAATCCCTGCTTGCTGCTCTGCCGGACTTCTGGTTTTTCCAAATGCCGGTCTTGCTGCTTTTGGGTTTAATTCATATTCTGCAGCTGTTAGCCCTCCCGGGGTTTCATATTGCAAGTCACTGTAAAATAATAGAGCTGTCAGATTTGATTTGGGTGCATAGTCCAATTTTTGATGTATCTGGAAGTATTTCCTTTCCATTTTGCTATGGTCCCGGAAACCATCGCTTCTCTGATAAGACTGGTTAATGCTGAGGGTGTAATTTTTCCATCTTTTACCTAAATTCAAATTTTCATGGAATAAGCCAAATGAGCCACCAGTAAGATTTAATGAAAACTGGGTGCTGTCTGTAGTCAGCGTATTGGGAGCTATTAATACAACGCCTCCTGAATTGGCGCCATAAATACTACTCTGAGGACCTTTCAATACCTGAATATTTTGTATGCCGGATAGGTCGAGTGCATTCAGATAGCTATTGCCACCTGCATCAGTCAGGGGAAATTCATCGAAGTAAATCTTCACATTCCTGATTCCGAAGGGAGAACGTAACAAGCTTCCTCTTATAGATAACCTGTAGCTTCCCGGAGAACGTTCTTCCATGCGCACTCCTGGTATGGTATTTACAGCAGTGACCAAGGAGCTGTTCGGTTGCTGATCAAGCACTTTTCTATCTAAAATAGCAACAGCCCCTGTTGTTCTTAACAAGGGCTGTACTGTGAAATAAGGCCGGATAACGACTTCTTCAAGTTTCTTGGTTGTATCTGGTTTAATTTGACTAAAGCCCGTTAAAGTTAAGGTCAGAAGCAAGAGCGTAATGAATTGCTTCATCTATTTGGCTGCGACTCTCCAAACCACACCACTTACATCATCTGCAACCAATAGTGCACCATCATTTGCAACAGCTACACCAACCGGGCGGCCATAAACTTCACCTTTAGCTTCATCCGCAATGAAACCTGTTAGGAAATCTTCTAATTTTCCGGCTGGCTTCCCGTCTTTAAAAGGAATAAAAGCTACTTTGTAACCTGCTAATACGGAGCGGTTCCATGAGCCATGCTGACCAATGAAAGCTCCGTTCTGGTATTTTTCAGGAAACTTTTTCGCTGTATAAAATGTCAGCCCTAAAGATGCGGTATGTGAACCCACTGCGACATCAGGAACAAGAGCAGCTTTAACCAGCTCAGGATGCTGACCTTTTAATCTCGGATCTTCGTTCTGACCGTAATAAGAATATGGCCAGCCGTAAAAGCATCCTGGCTTAACACTGGTGATATAATCAGGTACAAGATCGTCTCCAAGTCCATCACGCTCATTCACTGCAGTCCATAATACATTGGTAACGGGTGCCCATGCTACACCTACAGGATTTCTTAATCCTGCTGCATATATTTTTTCACCAGTTCCGTCAAGATTGACTTCCAGAATATTAGCACGGCGTACTTCGTGTTCCATGCCATTTTCACCTGCATTACTTCCAGATCCTACTGTAATATATATTTTAGAATGATCAGCATTTGTAATCAGGTTTCTTGTCCAGTGATTGTTATATCCACCAGCTGGCAGCTCCACAATTTTTTTGCCTTTTGCCGTAATTTTGGTGTCACCAGTTTTGTAAGGATATATATACAGGCCGTCAGTATTGGCTACATAAAATGAGTTACCAATAATCAAAACACCGTAAGGCTGATCCAGTCCAGACAAAAACGTGGTCTGCAAATCAAATTTACCATCCTTATTAGTGTCTCTGAACAAGATTACGGTGTTTGCGCTTGAGCCGCTTACTTCTGCTTTGTCTTTGCCAGTTAAAGCATTGGCAATTTTCTCTTTGGTGTTACGCTCAGAGTTAGAAAGTACAACTAATATATCACCGTTAGGAGCTACATAAATGTTTCTTGGACTTTTGATATTTCCTGCAAACTTAGTAACGGTAAACCCTGCAGGTGCTACAGGTGTTTTTTCTGCTGGCCATCCTATTACTTTACTGAATTTGGTTTTCGAAGCGCCGGTATCTGGCGCCGGTAGGTTCAGCGCATTTGTAGTGGTATCAGTAGGCACTGTATCTGTCTTTGTTGTCGTTTTTGTTTGCGAATTACAAGAAAGTATGAATGGGACAGTACTCAGCAGGAGAAGATATCTTTTCATTGGAATCTGGTTTTTAAGAGTGCATATATTAAATTAATGATAATCAGGTGCTTGCTAAAGCTATTTTGTTAACAAGTTAATCGAAAGGATGTTTTATGAAAAAAATATATTTCAATGTGATTTGTGAATTTAAGTATTAAAGTTGTTTTAGCTATTATAGGGGGCATAAAAAAGTCCTGCTCAATGAAGAACAGGACTTTTTAAAATAAAAATTAGACTACGTCAGTAATTAAGCTAGTTTCGATTGTAAGTTCTCATCAATCGCAGCTAAGAATTCTTCAGTGTATAAGTAGTGTTTACCATGCTCTACTTTGTTACCATGGATACAAACAGCTAAATCTTTAGTCATTTTTCCACTTTCAACAGTTTCAATACAAACTTGCTCTAAAGCGTGACAGAAGTTGATTAATGGTTGATTGTTATCTAATACACCTCGGAATTCCAATCCTCTTGTCCATGCAAAGATAGAAGCAATAGGGTTGGTAGAAGTTGGTTTACCAGCCTGGTGATCACGGTAGTGACGGGTCACTGTACCATGCGCTGCTTCAGCTTCCATAGTTTTTCCATCTGGTGTAACTAATACTGAAGTCATTAGGCCTAATGAACCGAATCCTTGTGCAACTGTATCTGACTGAACGTCTCCGTCATAGTTTTTACAAGCCCAAACAAAGTTACCATTCCATTTCAAGGCAGAAGCTACCATGTCATCGATTAAACGGTGCTCATAAGTAATGCCTGCTTCTTTAAATTTAGCTAAGAAGTCATTTTCATAAATCTCCTGGAAGATATCTTTGAAACGACCATCATATTTTTTAAGAATAGTGTTTTTTGTAGATAAGTATAAAGGCCATTTTTTGATTAATGCCTGGTTGAAACAAGCATGTGCAAAACCACGGATACTCTCATCAGTGTTGTACATTGCTAAAGCAACACCGTCACCTTGGAAATTATATACATCAAATGACTGAACTTCACCACCGTCTTCAGGAGTGAATGTCAAAGTTAATTTACCTTTTCCTTTAGTTACTAAATCAGTAGCACGGTATTGGTCACCAAAAGCATGACGGCCGATACAGATCGGTGCAGTCCAGTTTGGCACTAAACGAGGAACATTGCTCATCACAATTGGCTCACGGAAAACAGTACCATCTAAGATATTACGGATGGTTCCGTTTGGTGATTTCCACATTTGTTTTAAATTAAATTCTTTTACGCGGTCTTCATCAGGAGTAATGGTAGCACATTTAATACCTACACCGTATTTTTTAATGGCTTCAGCTGAATCAATAGTTACCTGATCGTTAGTCTCATCACGGTATTCTATACCAAGATCATAATATTTGATATCAAGATCAAGATAAGGTAAAATCAGTTTATCCTTAATGAATTTCCAGATGATACGGGTCATCTCATCACCATCTAACTCTACAACTGGCTGGTCTACTTTAATTTTTTGTACAGACATATTATGGTTTCAATTTTAACTTTATAAAAAAACAAAGATATAAATTTTGAGTTTATAGCCTCATTTTCGCGTAAATTACCAAAACAAATGAAGATTAAGTAACGTTATATTGACATAAAACATTAAGCTATGGTTACAGACGCAAATAATGCAGGTGAAGGTAAAGGATCTGGAGATAAACTTCATAATTCTGACTTAGGAGAGACAAAAGATTTTAACCAGTTATCTTTTGACAAAGAGAAAAATAGTTATGAACTTGATGTAAAAGGTCCGGATAAGGATTATGATCATCCGCTTCCATACGATACTACAGCAGAGAATGGCGGGGATGAAAATTCAGATTACGATGAGGCCAATCCTTATGTAGGAGATGAGTACGCGACCCAGGCAGAAAAGAGAAAAGCTGAGCTGGATAATCAGGGGATGCATATTGACAACGGAAATATTGTAGAAGTCAATGCTGAAGATGAGTTTTTAGCCAGAACACCAGAAGATGAACGTACAGATCTGGATGAAGAAGGCTATCCGAAAAATGATGAGCCTGAATTAAGGTAACAGATCCAGATTGAGGCGTTTACGCATGTCTTCCAGTTTAGGATTCTTTTCTAAAAGGTAATGGTATTTTTCAATGCTGGTGTATAACCGGTTTTCAATCTTATTTTCTACCCTTTTAGTAACGATTCCTACACTGTAATTCTTTAGTCTGGTCCTCAGGAAATTCAGAAATTCTACCAGCTCATTCTGAAGGATACTTTCCTGTGCGAGGTTAGTAATACATACTGTGATTTGTTCGGGACTGGTTAGCTCCGGATCATTTGTAGTCAGTATAGTATAGAAGTTGATTTTATTTTCTTCTTTAATCTTTTGTATATATTCTTTCCAGAGTACCATTAACTCTTCATGAGTGAATGGTTCCTTCTCTTCACCAAATACGAATTTTGGTTCATTACTTTCTATACCACCGGCTGCGTTGGTAAGGGAGGTAAGAGATGGTATCATCGTTCCTCCAGTCATATTTCCTAAAGGATTCGGCTTTAAAGCAATTTTATTAACAGAATTCAGATTAGGGGTTACTGAAGCCCGGCTAACTTCAGCAGGAATAACCGGAGGTATTGAAGGAGCTGGTTTAACAGGCGTTTCTACTGGTTTAGCGGACATTCCTGCAGGAGGTGGCAGAGGCTCAGGCCTTTCCACATTCACTACAGGTGCAGTTTTTACATCAGTTTTTTTTTTAGTCTGATCTGTGTCAGTTGCTGTTGTGGATGCAGTATGGGGCAGTTGTGCGAGTTGCAGGACTGATGGAATATGACACATCTTAATCAGTGCCAATTCAACTTGCAGCCGCTGATTTTTGCTGTTCTTATAGGTAAGATCACACTGATTAGCCAGGTTAAGTGCCGTAAGAATAAACGATACTTGTATTTCCTGACTTTGTGTAATATATTTCTGTTTAATATTCTCGCTGACTTCCAGTAGTTTTACTGTTTGCGGATCTTTGCTGACTAATAGATTCCGGAGATGACTTGCCAGCCCATTAATGAAATTGTTTCCATCAAAACCATTGTTCAGAATCTCATCGAATAAGACCAGTGCTAAACTTACGTCTGCATGGTTAAGATATTGAGTTAGCTTAAAATAGTAGTCATAATCCAGAATATTCAGATTATCGATTACAGCTTTATAAGTCAGGTTCTTATTGGTATAACTTACAATCTGATCAAACATAGAGAGTGCATCGCGTAAACCACCATCTGCTTTTTGGGCAATAATATGCAGCCCATCTGCTTCTACAGTAATTTGTTCACGGATAGCAATCTTATTCAGGTGACTGGAAATATCATCTACCTGGATCCTGTTGAAGTCAAAAATCTGACAACGTGAAAGGATAGTTGGTAAGATTTTATGCTTTTCTGTTGTTGCCAGTATAAATATGGCATAAGAAGGCGGCTCTTCCAATGTTTTCAGAAACGCGTTAAATGCATTTGCAGAAAGCATGTGAACCTCATCTATAATATAAATTTTGTATTTACCAGCTTGAGGAGGGATACGGACCTGCTCAATCAGGCTGCGTATGTCGTCTACTGAGTTGTTAGATGCAGCATCCAGCTCATGAAAGTTGAATGAGTGACCAGTCTGAAATGAAACACATGATTCACAAGTTCCGCAGGCTTCAACATCAATCGTTAAATTAGTACAGTTAATTGTCTTGGCAAGGATCCTTGCACAAGTTGTTTTACCCACTCCCCTTGGCCCGCAAAAAAGAAATGCCTGGGCGAGCTGATTATTTTTGATCGCATTTTTTAAAGTTCCGGTAATGTGGTTTTGTCCTACAACAGTTTCAAACGTTGCTGGACGATACTTACGGGCCGAGACAATAAAATTTTCCATTTCACTGCGAAATTATAAAATTTTTATGGAGCAGAAGGGATTTTGGGCAAAATAAAATGAACCCGACATGATTACGGGAGTTATCTGGAACTTTAGTGGGAATTAGCTTTCTTTTATTTTATTTTTAGAAATACATAATTATTAAAATTAGTTAAATCTAATTTATTAGATTTGCTGAAACTAAAAATACATTGTGATTATGCTAAAACTAATATTTAAAGGATTCATGCTCATTTTGTTTCTGCTTTTTTCTGTCAGGGGGATGGCGCAGGACATAGAAATTTCCGGCGTAATTAAAGATGTCAATAGCAATGAAGCTATCGGGGGAAGTACTATAAAGCTCAAAAATTCTAAAAGATCTGCTGTTGCTGATCGGCAGGGGAGATTCAAATTAGCTGTTCCTCAGCAAAAAAATACTGGAAAACTTTTAATTTCTTACCTCGGATACAAATCAGACTCTATATCAATTGATACCAATAAGAAGTATTATGAAATATTATTGGATACAAAGTCAGATGCGCTGAATGAGGTCGTTGTAACAGGTGTTTCCAGAGCAACACTTACGAAAGAAAATCCGGTACCTATCGTATCGGTTTCTAAAAAGAAGATAGAGCAGTCTTCAGAAAGTAATATTATAGATGTTTTGGTAAGAAATGTACCAGGACTTAATGCTGTGAAAACAGGGCCTAATATTTCGAAACCTTTTATCAGGGGGCTTGGCTATAACAGGGTATTAACCTTATATGATGGAATTCGCCAGGAAGGGCAACAATGGGGTGATGAACACGGCATCGAAGTAGACGCCTATAATATTGAGCGTTCTGAAGTTATTAAAGGGCCGGCCAGTTTAATGTACGGCAGTGATGCGCTTGCTGGTGTAGTTAGCCTGATGTCTTCGATGCCAGGAATTGATGATGGTCTTTTGCATGGTAAGGTCTTGTCTGAATACCAAAGTAATAATGGTTTGATTGGAAATGGTGTTGGACTGTTTTATTCGAAAAATCATTGGGCTTTTGCATTGCGGGGTTCTTATCGTATCGCTAAAAATTACAGCAATGCTATAGATGGGAGAGTTTACAATACGGGATTCAGAGAAACAAATGCTTCTGGTACAGTTCGTTATCAGACAAGTAAAGGTAATTCCACACTTAATCTGACTCTTTACGATAATATTCAAGGGATTCCTGACGGCAGTCGTGATTCGCTGACCAGGAAATTTACACATCAAATCTATGAGGGGGATCTGGATGATATTAAGAACCGTCCCATTGTTTCTGATGCACTATTAAATTCTTATGCGCTTAGTCCTTTGCATCAGCATATTCAACATTACCGTATTTATAACAATAACCATTATGCGCTTGGTGAAGGGGATATTGATGTAATGTTAGCTTTCCAGCAAAACATCCGAAGAGAGTATAATCATCCGACTATGCCAGATCAGGCGGGAATGTTTGTGAGGTTAAATACCTTAAATTATGGCGTAAAATACAATGCGCCTAAAATATTAAACACGGAATTTACTTTTGGTATAAATGGAATGTACCAGAACAATTTAAATAAGAATGCAACCGATTTTCCTATCCCAGACTATAGCTTGTTTGATGCAGGAGCCTATGTGTTTGCAAAATGGAAATATGATAGATGGACAATCGGTGGTGGTGTGAGGTCTGATCTCCGTTATTTAAAGGCAAATGATTTTTATACTTCAACAAATGCACAAACAGGTTTTGGTCAGCATGTTTCCCCTGAAGAAGATCCAAATGCAAATTTGCAGTTCCCTTCTTTTGATAAATCTTTTGGAGGGATCTCACTGAGTTTAGGAACGACTTATCAATTGAATGATCAGGTTAGTTTGAAAGCTAATATTGCCAGAGGGTACCGTGCACCAAGTATTACGGAATTTGCTTCTAATGGGCTAGATCCTGGTGCACATATTATTTACTTAGGAAACCGGGATTTCAAGCCTGAGTTCTCTTTGCAGGAAGATATTGGTGCAGATATTACACTTAAAGATTTATCTATGTCGTTTAGTGTTTTCAATAATAATATTCAGAATTATATTTACCTGAGCCAGTTACTGGATGCTGCAGGAAATCCGATTATCAGTGCCCAGGGAGATAAAACTTATCAATATCAGCAGTCGTCTGCGCAGCTTTATGGATTTGAGACTACTTTTAATCTTCACCCGGAATCATGGAAAGGCTTTTCATTTGATAATTCATTTTCAATGATTTATGGATTTAATAGAAAAGTGATATTCAAAGATAAGAAAGCAGGAGGGGAGTATTTACCACTTATTCCGCCTGTCAGGTTATTAAGTAGTATAAGTCAGGATATCAAACTTAATTCCAAATTGGTTCCGGCAATGAATTTTAGGGCAGAAGGTGAATATAATGGCGCGCAAAACCGTTATTTGGCATTGAATGATACAGAAACTGCTACCTCTTCCTATTTACTTTTTAATGTAGCTGCCGGAGCGACAATTAATTATTCAAAAAAACATCCGCTGCAGGTTCAAGTACAAGTCAATAATTTATTTAATGAAACTTATCAATCTAATTTAAGCCGGCTTAAATATTTTGAATATTACGAGCAGTCATCAAATGGATACAGAGGAATACAAGGCATGGGAAGGAGTATTGGTGTTAAAGTAATTTGTTCATTTTAAATATTAAATTTTCAAAAAGGTTACGAAATAGAGCATTAATATGCGGCGCTACCAGATTGGTGTTAATTACCTGTTTGGCAAGCTTTAAATGTTTTGAATTGTAGAAAATTATTCCTAAGTTTGCATCCCTGTTTAACACAGGATTTAACATAAAATAATCATAACAATGAATCAGTACGAAACTGTTATCGTTCTAACCCCGTTGTTGTCAGAAGAAGTTGCGAAAGAAGCATTAGCGAAATTCAGCAAAATCATCACTGACAGCGGTGCCGAAATTGTTCAAGAGGACAATTGGGGTTTGAGAAAATTAGCGTATCCGATTGAAAAAAAAGCAAGCGGATTTTTCCACCTTACAGAATACAAATCTTCAGGTGAATTAATTAACAAATTGGAATTAGAACTAAAACGCGATGAGCGTGTTCTTCGTTTCCTTACCATTAGATTAGACCGTCACGCGGTTGCTTATAATGAGAAGAAACGCAGTGGTGCTTTTAACAAAAAACCTAAGAAAGAGGAGGCTGCAGCATAATGGCTAAAGATCAGATACAATATGTTACCGCTCCAAAAGTGGACGATAACAGAAAAAAATATTGCCGTTTCAAAAAGAATGGTATTAAATATATTGATTATAAAGACGCAAACTTTTTGTTAAAATTCATCAATGATCAAGGTAAAATTTTACCTCGCCGCTTAACCGGTACTTCATTGAAATTTCAACGTAAAGTGGCTCAGGCGGTTAAACGTTCTCGCCACATTGGTTTGTTACCTTTCGTTGCTGACCAATTAAAATAAGAGCTGAACATGGAAATTATATTAAAACAGGACATCAAATCTCTTGGAGAGAAGGATGATATTGTAAACGTAAAGCCAGGTTACGGACGTAACTACCTTATCCCACAAGGATTCGGTGCTTTAGCTACTCCATCTGCTAAAAAAGTATTAGCAGAGAACTTAAAACAAGCAGCGTTTAAACAAGATAAAATTAAGAAAGATGCTGAAGGTATCGCAACTCGTTTAGCTGATGTTAAATTGAGTATCGGTGCTAAAGCTGGTGAAACTGGTAAAATCTTTGGTGCAGTAAACACTATTATGATTGCTGATGCATTAAAACAACAAGGTTTTGATGTTGACCGTCGCCGTATCACTTTCGAAACTGAACCTAAATTTGTTGGTGAATATATCGCTAACTTAAACTTACACAAAGAAGTGAAAGTTAAAGTTCCTTTCGCAGTTGTAGCTGAGTAATCTCATCTTAAACGAACATAAAAAAAGCGTTCCGATTATCGGAACGCTTTTTTTATGCTTTAAACTCTTCTTCTTTTAGATCTGTTTTCATCAATTACTTTCCTGATCTCTTTGATATCTTTTTTAGAGAAACCGTGAATTTCTACCTTATTGCCATTCACAAATAAGCGTAAAGTTGCAAATCCAATCATTGGGGAGTCGACCTCAATTGAAGTAATGTCTTCGTAATTCAGGTATTTAGAGTCTCCGCTAAATAAGCCCGGTACTTTTATTTCAATACTGTTTTCTTCTAAATAGATTTCTGCTGGAAAAACCTTGTTTCCCTCTGAGAGCCTTGATGCTGTAAACTTCATTTTTTTTGATCTGAATATAAGCGCAAATCTAGTTATTAAGCCAATTGTTTTTGCTTTTCAATCGCATTTAATAATTTCTCATAAGGTGCATTGAATTTTTCTATCCCTTCATCTTCCAGTTGTTGGGTAAGTTTAGCAAGATCAATATCTGCATGACGTAGTTGTGCCAATATAGCAGAAGCGCCATCAAGATCAATGCCAAGGCGGCTTTCAGGGTCACCATGATCACGGTAAGCTTCCAGCGTTTCCATAGGAATAGTATCTACCGTGTTGGGGCCAATCAGTGCTTCTACGTATTTAGTGTCCTTAAAAGCAGGATTTTTACTACTTGTACTTGCCCAGAGTAAACGTTGAGGTTTCGCGCCAAGAGCAGCTAGTTTTTCCCATCTTTCTCCACTGAAAACCTGCTGGTAAATCTCATATGCTTTTTTTGCAGAAGCAATGGCGACTTCACCTTTTAACTCACCCAAATGCTTTTCTTCCAATATAGGATCAACCAGTACATCAATCCGGCTTAAAAAGAAGCTAGCGACCGACGCAATTTCTTTAATACTTTCGTTTCTCGCTGCACGTTCCTCCAAGCCTTCCAGGTAAGCTTCTGTAACCTGTTTATAGCGTTCCAGACCAAATAATAAGGTCACATTAACGTTCAGTCCTTCAGCAATAGATTTCTTAATGGCTGCTAATCCTGGTTGTGTACCAGGAATCTTGATCATTACATTTTTACGGTCTACTTCCTTCCAAAGCTGTAAAGCTTGTTTAATTGTACCTTCGGTGTCAAGTGCCAGGAGTGGAGAAACCTCCAGACTTGCATAACCATCAGCACCTTCCACTTCTTCATTATACACTGGCAGTAATAGATCTGCTGCCTGCTGGATGTCTTTAATTGCAAGACGGTAAAAAATATCTTCGTTGCTTATATTCTCTTTTGAAAGTTCAGCAATATCTGCATCATAATCTGAACTGCTGCTAATCGCTTTTTCAAATATGGCTGGGTTAGAAGTTAGCCCCCTTACGCCATCAATTTCAATCAATTCTTTTAACTTACCAGATTTGATGATATCACGGTCAATAAAGTCCAGCCATATACTCTGACCATAATCATGTATTTTTTTTACTTTATTCGCTTCCATATTGTATTGTTTTAATCCAAAACAAGTAAATCGTATTAATGTTTATTCTGCTTTAAATATATGCACTGACATGACAAATCTCTATTTTTATTTACCTTTGAGCGATGGCTGTAAAACGTGGCAAAAGCACTAAAAAGAGAAAATTCGACTTCAGGAATTTACCCATATTAATAGGGAAATGTATTTTATGGTTTTTCCTGAGTACGGTCCTCTGGGTTTTGGCTTACCGCTTTATTAACCCTCCTTTTACGTCTTTAATGATCTTGCGTAACATTGAACGTAAATCTGATGGTAAAACCTTTAAAACAGAGAAGGACTGGGTGAAACTTAGTGAAATGTCAGACCAGATCAAACGTGCAGCTATTGCTGGCGAAGATCAGAAATTTCTGCATCACTGGGGCTTCGATATGAAAGCTATTGGCAGAGCATACAGTGCTAATAAAGGAGATAGCACCAAGGTTAAAGGCGGAAGTACGATATCCCAGCAAACAGCCAAGAATGTCTTTTTATGGCCAGGCAGATCCTGGGTACGTAAAGGTTTTGAAGCCTACTTTACAGTACTGATTGAAATGATGTGGAGCAAACAGCGGATATTGGAAGTTTATCTGAATGTAATTGAGATGGGAGATGGTATTTATGGTGCGGAAGCGGCCTCTCAAAGCTATTACGGGAAATCATGCAGACAACTAAACAGATCTGAAGCTGCATTAATTGTAGCCTGTTTCCCTAACCCGTTACGCTGGACACCTTCGCATCCCACGCTGTATATCAGACACAAACAATATCTGATTATGAAAAATATAAGAAACCTTGGCCCGGTAAAATTTAAGTAGGCATTTACTGGATATTAGTTTTCGCGGATTAAAGTAAGTCCGCGAAAACTTTATTATGCCAGCTATCCTTGAAAGGAACTTCCCATTTGGTCTGGAAATCTTCCAATGTCTGAACCATGTTGTTAAACACAATAGAATCTGGCGTTATATGCTTAATACTGATTAGTGTTTCGAAATCTTCCTTATTGACAACAATTACTTTCCCGTCAACTTTGTAAGCCATATTAAAGCGATTGAATAAATCGGCTCCATATTCGGTTTCAATTCCTTTAATGATGCGTACCGATGCATCAATAGAACATCCTGTAGCGCCAGCTGTAGCTTCATCTACTGTGAAAATAATAAAATAATTGTACCTGATTTCTGCTTTTGCCTGTAACTGGTGGCCATGGGCTTTCCATTGTGCAGTAAAACCGTCCAACTGTTGCTGAATTGCACTAACCTCCTGGTCACTGAATTCACGATCGCTCTGATAGATCCAAACTTTTGATTGTGGAGAAAAACTCATATCACAAATTTAACATTTTATTTAAATTGATTTACCCAAATAGCAATTGAGATGAAAAAGTTTACAATCTTCTTAAAAATTAGTGCGTATACGTTGTTATGTGCTGTTTTTCTTTCCTTTTCATCCTATAGCCCAATAGAAGAAGAAGCTATATATGTTCAGCAAAAATTAGAAGATCACTACAATAAAGAGGCTAAAGGAGGGAGTATAAAGAAGTACGAACTACGGATTACTAACAGTGGTTTCTGTCGTTATAAGTGCTTTTTTAACAATGGAAAGATAGAATATTTCTCTTTTAACTTTTTAAAATACAAGGATTTGGATTATGCAGGGACATCACAGTCCGGAAGCTTAATTTTACACACAAAAGGTGATGATGTTATTGTACAGACTTATAATGATACCAAAGGTAATGATATTGATAGTATGGCCACTTTTATGGCCATACCACTTAAGAATATTGAACCAGAGGAGTTGAATCAGTTAATGGAGAAATTTCAACAGATGAGCCAGAAGATCCGCCAATAGTAAACAGCGGGGTTTCCATATCACGCGAAGCCACAACAATCATTGTATCTTGTGCATGTTCTTTGAACAGATTCTCTACTAAAACTGGGTTGTTATTATCTTTTGATAAATGTGAAAGCAATAAGTGTGTCAGCTTGGCCGGGCGGGATGTTGTGAATAGTTCTAAGGCTTGTTTGTTACTCAGGTGACCAAAACCATCACTAATCCTTTTTTTAAGGTAATAAGGGTAATTACCATGGTGTAAAAGATCTTCATCATAATTCGCTTCGAGAAAGGCTGCATCACATTGTTTGAAATGGAGGGTAAGCTGTTCGCAAACTATACCAAGATCAGTAAACACACCAACATTAATTTCCCCGCACGAAACCATGAAACTATGCGGTTCTGCTGCATCATGAATTTTAGGAAAACACGTGATTTGCAACGATCCGATCTGGACTACCTGGTGGCTAAAAAATGAGTTGATTAAATCTTCTGGCAATTCTAGTTTACTATTACCTATTGTTCCCGGAGTGATATAAACCGGGATACGGTATTTCTTCGCCATGACAGTTAAGCCACGGATGTGGTCACCATGTTCATGGGAAATGAAAATAGCTTTCACTTTGCCCATAGATAAACCCAGCCGCAGCATCCGTTTTTCAGTTTCGCGGCAGGATATTCCAGCATCAATCAGCACGGCCTCCTGCGCATTACCTACGTAATAACAATTGCCATTGCTGCCTGAATTTATTGACGTAATAAAAAGGGGATTACAACCCATTTGCTCTTACTGTAATTTCTGCAATATCTAATACCTGGACATTTTGATTCTGATCTTTCATTTTAACGCCATCACTTAGCATGGTCATACAGAAAGGACAGCCTGCTGCAATAATGCTTGGGTTTGTTTCCAATGCCTCTTCAATTCTCTCGATATTGATATCTTTATTGCCTTTTTCTGGCTCTTTAAACATCTGAGCGCCACCGGCACCACAACAAAGACCATTAGATTTACAACGTTTCATCTCCACTAATTGTGCATCTAAAACCTCTAAAGCTTTTCTTGGCGCTTCATATATACCATTACCACGGCCTAAATAACAAGGATCATGATAGGTGATTTTTTTACCCTTAAAACTTTCGCCTCCTTCAGCTTTCAGCTTGCCATCATTGATCAGCTCCTGAATCAGCTGGGTATGGTGAATAATATCATAATTACCCCCTAAACCCGGATACTCATTTTTAATAGTATTGAAGCAATGCGGACAGCCTGTTACGATCTTTTTGATATTGTAACCATTCAATACCTCGATATTGGTCATCGCCTGCATCTGAAATAAGAATTCATTTCCAGCACGCTTGGCAGGGTCGCCTGTACAACTTTCTTCTGTTCCCAATACGGCATATTTAATACCTACATGGTGAAGGATTTTACAAATATCCCGTGTTGTTTTTTGTGCGCGTTCATCATAACTACCTGCACAACCTACCCAGAATAGAATTTCAGGTTCTTCGCCCCTGGCAATCATTTCTGCCATGGTAGGCACTTCTATATTTAGTTTCTCGCTCATTATTCAGCTTGAGTAATAGATTAAAATTTAACTTTCTTTTGCCCAGTTCAATCGATCTGCCGGAGAATATTTCCATGGCGCACCATTGTTTTCAATGTTTCCAAGCATTGCATTGATACTTGCGGGAGCCTGAGATTCTTCCATGACCGCATACCTTCTCAGGTCTGTAATAATTGCCAGCGGATCTATATTGATAGGACAGGCCTCTACACAAGCATTACAGCTTGTACAAGCCCATAATTCTTCTCTGGTGATATAATCATCAATCAGTGACTTTCCATCTTCAAAACCGGTGCCTGTTTTATCAATATTTTTACCTACTTCTTCCATGCGGTCACGCGTATCCATCATGATTTTGCGTGGAGAAAGCAGTTTGCCTGTAATGTTGGCAGGACATACAGCTGTACAACGTCCGCATTCGGTACAGGTATAAGCATTCATCAGGTTTACCCATGATAAGTCATTTACATCTTTTGCACCGAACCGGCCTGCTTCAGCCTCAGGAGGAGTGAAGGATGGATCCAGCATTGCTTTGACCTCATTGGTTACACTCTGCATATTCGTAAATTCACCCTTTGGTTCCAAATTAGAGAAATAAGTATTGGGAAAGGCAAACAGGATATGGAAATGTTTGGAATAAGGCAAGTAGTTCAGGAAGGCAAGGATACCTATAATGTGAAACCACCAGCAACCTCTTTCTATAGCGATCAGACTGCTTTCGCTGCCTGGCAATAGATTTTGCAGAAACTGACTCACAGGAAAAGCACCAGCAGTGATATAATGATGTGCACCTAAAGCTTGTAGTTTAGCATCTGCCGCATTCATCAACAGGAATGCTGTCATTAACAGGATTTCTGTGATCAGGATATAATTGGCATCAGATTTTGGCCAGCCTTTCAGTTCAGGACTGTTTAATCTTTTCAGTTTTAAAATATTTCTTCTGATCAGGAAAATAGCACAACCAACCCATACCCCTAAAGCCAGGATCTCAAATGAGCCTATCAAAAAGTTATACAAGCCGCCCAGCCCATTAAACACACGGTGAGTGCCAAACATTCCATCAATCATAATTTCGAGTACTTCGATATTGATAATCACAAAACCAATGTAGACTACAAAATGCAGTGCAGCAGGAATCGGACGTACCACCATCTTGCTTTGCCCAAGGGCAACTCTGATCATGGTCATCAATCTTTTTTGAGGCTGGTCGGTACGGTCTGCCGCTTTACCAATTCTGATGTTACGGATGACCTTTTTCAGGTTGAAACTGAATAAGGCGATGGCCGCTAAAGTGATTGCTATAAATAGAATTTGTGAAATCATTATTTGGTTAATCTTTTACAGTCATGCTAAGTTAAAATAATTAGCAGAGAAAAAATACTATGCTTGCATAATTATTTCAAATTTAGAGCCGTTTTAAATAATTCTGAGGGGTTTTTAAATTATTTTCAGAAAAAGTTTTGCAATTCGAAAAAAGAAACTACATTTGCACTCCCAACCGAGGGGAACATGATCAAACATGTTTAAATAAGATGGTGCGGTAGCTCAGTCGGTAGAGCAAAGGATTGAAAATCCTTGTGTCGCCGGTTCGATCCCGGCCCACACCACTTCTTCTAAAAGCTCTATTTCGTATGAAATGGAGCTTTTTTGTTTTCAAAGGTTTTTTGTGTTTTATACAGGTTCAACAGAAGTAAACTTTTACGGATCAAGCTTTCAATTTGCATGGGAATGACTCAGGGGAAACAAGGCCGGGCTGTTCGTAAATAAATTCAAAATAGCTAAATAATAAAGCTGTATCGTCCGGGTACTGCCTGAGTACTGGTCGGGTACTCGTTAGGGTAAGACCAAGGTAAGAGCAAGTTGAGTCCATGGCAAGTCCAAGTCAAAACAACTAGTTGAAACAACATGGACCTGCCATGCTTACAGCCTGTTTACAACCCGGTGTCATCCCGACCACCACTCAGGCACAACCAAACCATAACTAGTTGAAGATTAATGAAATTATAATTTTCCCTTTGACTAACCCATGGACAACTGCGGACAATTGCAGACAGCTGCGGACAATTACGGACATTTTTTACGCATCAGGATAATCTTTAACGCGAATAGCTTACATTGGTGGAAAGGCATTTATTTATTTATTATGGGAAGTTTAACGGGTAAATTTTCAAAGGGAATCCTGGACGATTTCATTTTTAAAGCAGCAGTTTGGCGTACAGGTTGTTTCAAAAGTTCTGTACTGGGCACAAGGAAACAAGCAATGGAAACCCAAAGGCATCAGAGAACTTTCGTCAAAGTAGCAAGCCTGGAAAAATCAGGATCTTTCCTCCCCCTAAGAATTCCGCTGAAGCGTTGGCCGATCTCTTATCAAAGTAATCAGGAGCTTTTTTGTTTTCAGAGGCTTTTTGTGTTTTATACAGGTTCAACAGGAGAAACTTTTACTGCTGTAAAACGAAGCATAAAAAAAGAGGACACATCCTCTTTTTTTATATTAAACTAAATGTCTTACTAACTAGTAAACTTGTTTTACTCTGCTATCGCCAGAACCGTAGTAAAAGTTGACAACTTTTTTATCTCCTTTATTATTTAGCAAATAAGTATTGCTTACCCCTCTGTTTGTTACGCTATTTATATTGCTGTAATTGCTTAATACATAGTTATAAGAGTCATAGGAGACAGCTTTTAAAACAACACCTTTGGCACCAGGAACTAAAACGCCAGCATCATCTCTTTTAAGATGAACATAGCCACTGCCACCCTCAGGAGAGTAAGTATAAGCTATCTTTCCATTCGATCCTGTGGTAGCCATTAATTTAGGGGCTGATGTTATAGTATTCCCGGTTACGTCAACTATTTCTACATTAATTTTAGCATTAGCATCGTAGGTGAACATACTAAAATCTGGATTATTATTATTTTGTGTATTGGTGATATTAAGTTTTTCTACTTGAAATTTATCACCTGCAGAAGATAATAGCACCTGATTGTAATAATTATAATAGGTGTTTCCTGGAATATACAATGTTTTACCAGTCTTGTCAGCTGCAACTTTAAAGTAATAAGAGTTATATACTGTTGGAACTGGAGCATTGAAATTATTTACATTAAAATAGGTCTTTACTGTAGTTAACCTAGGCAAGCTACTTGGAAATGAGGTTATAGCATCGTCTTCAGTTGCATTCACATAAAGTCTTTGATCAGCAGTGATTTGCTCAAAAGAAAGTGTATATCCATTTGGAGCGGCAGGGACTTTAATACTGTAAGTACCAGTTGCATCAGTGTACGTTGGAAAATAAACAGTATAAGTCTCTGATGAAGAATTCGTTGGAATATTAGCAGCAGCTGTAACTAATACTTTAGCTCCCACTTTCTCCGAAGTATTGTTTGTTAAGTCTGTTTCAATATAAAGACTACCAGTGATCTCATTTGATAAATCCGTAGTATTCCACAATTTCACATTTCCAGCAGCAGCAAGATATAGTGAAATCTGGGTTGCAGCATAACCAGATTTTGAAATCAGAAAAGTACTTGACGGAAATAAATACAAAGCAGTAAAAGTAACTATACCTTGCGCATTTGTTTTTGCTGCGAATATTTTTCCTTCAGAAGAAACAGTAACATCAGCATCCGACAATGGAGCATTAGAGATAACATCTACAACTCTTAAACTATAATCCTGCTTTTTTGCAGCGATAGCACTCTTTATTTTTAAACTGTCGTTAAGTTTTACCTGCTCAAGTGCAGCTGTATTAATTAACTGCTGCATAGCAGTAGCACCTTTTTGTTTCAGTGTTTCAAGATCAAGTTCATGCTGATATTTTAAATTCAGCAGGTCTTTCTGGGCATTGATGGCATCGTTCTCGTTAAACTTATCCTTGCTGCAGCCAGCAATCAGAATAGCGAACGCCATAACTGTTAAAATAGTAAATTTTGACTTCATATATTACGCTTATTTATTTAAGTAAGTTTTGAGGAAATGAAACTCTTATTTAAGAGATGACAGAGGCATAATGATGCCTAATTTTGTAAGGAAGGAGTTCGTTCTGATATTCGTTCCAAAACCAACTTTCTCCATATAAGAATATTTATCCCTGGCTGATGACAAACCATTTAAATATCTCATATCTATAAGGAGCAGGAGCCTTGAAGTTAATGGCAATTTTAAATTTGCACCGGCTATCAGGTTGAATCTTGAAGCGTTAAACAAATTGGTCGCATTCTGTGAAGCAGTGACCGTTGCAATGATATCTTCACCTGGAAGGAGATTTCCCGTTTTTTGATAACTCTCGTTTATATTATAGGTGTAAGCATAACTTCCGCCAACATATATGGACGGCTTCCATAACGGTTTAATCTTAAAGGTGTAATTAATTAAAAAAGGGATTTCAATACTATTTAGTTTATAGGAACTGTTTTTAACATTTTTAGTCTCAAAACTTTCTGGTAAATCAAATCTGGTGTCATCTTTGAAACGAATCATGCTTCCGCCTTGTTGTAGCGAATTGACCTCCAATTGCAGACTTATTCCTTTGACTAATTTATAGTTAACTGAAATTCCGGCAGTATAGCCTGTATTTGAGCCTGTTTGAGGTTGTCCTTTACTAAAGTGGTTTAAACTCAAACCTGCGGCAATACCAACCTCAAGTCTGTTTTTTAAAGAATCCTGGAATTTGATAGGGTTATCATTTTTCTCACTTTCCTGTGCCAAAGCAATATTGGTAAGAAAAAATATTAATGTTGTTGTTAAAAGAAAAAGGACTGGTAATTTTAAAATTGCCTGAGCAATAAATTTAATTTTAATAGGAGATAACATTTTGAGCGTTAAGTGGTTTATTTTCTTAGGCCGTAAATGTATTGAATTATCTATTAAAGTGGCTTTTTGTTTGTAATAAATAATTTTTGAGATCTTATCCTATAACCCTATAATAATAGAACCGCAATATTATAATGCTGAAAATTGCAATTGATAACTTCCGGGAGTGATACCCTCCAGTTTTTTGAAAACGCGGATAAAGTAATTGGCATCACTGAAACCAAGTTCATAGCTGATTGCAGCAATCTTTGAACCAGGGCTGGCCAGCAATTGTTTTGCGCGGTTTATCTTTTCTGTCAGAATAAAATCGTTTGGACTGATACCCAATTCCCGCTTGAATAATCTGTAAAAAGTGGCTTTGCTCATACAAGCCTTGCTGCTTAAACTATGAATACTTAATTTTTCACTCAGGTTAGCCCTGATGTAACCAATTACATAAGCCAGAGGATTATGATTCGTATCATTGCCAGTACGGCCAATCGTTTTTAAACTTTGAGTTTGCATAATCCTGACCAATAGTTCCTTTAAGGTCAGGTCTGCCAGTACATCCTTTTCTTTAGATCCCTCGGCACAAATCCTGATAATCTTATTGATCAGAAAAGAAATCTCTTCATTGTTGTAGAAATGATATTCTTCATAATTTAGCGACCACTCCTCACCGGCAGTAGCTTTAGGAAAATACTCATTCAGATAACGGATAGTCCGTTTAATCTGATCATTATCTATGGCCAGCGCAATACATTGTGCAGGATTCTGACCAGAAGCCTCGGGGAAATCTATTTCCATCATTTGTGAAGGGCGGACAATAACAGTCTCTCCCGGCAAATAATCGAAACCCTGCCGATCGCAAAGATGCATTATCTTTTTACCGCGCAGCATGCTTGTGATTACAAAATCACTAAAGCTCAAAGGTACCTTATACGACTCAGAATAAGTTTCAAACACATTCAGTTCACAGCGTTCCAGTGTATAAGCGGTTCTGTTTTCTACCAAGGTTTGTAAATTCGCTTCCTTACTCAACTCCACAAGATTTAATTTATGCTGCATCATGATCAGTAAAATTTGGTTAGTAATAAGGGCGTATACCCAAATATAAGTTTATTTCAAGACGCTCGCACACTCTTTCTGCAACGATAATGCTACTACTTGCAACAATTGTCCTACCATCGGTCCCGATTAGCCATTACGTTTGTATTAACCAAATCATAAATTCATACCCTCATGGAAAGACCGGCATTTAAATCCCATTATGATAATTTTATTGGAGGCAAGTTTGTGCCGCCGGTAAAAGGCATCTATTTTGATAACATATCCCCTATAGACGGGAAAGTATTTACAAAAGCAGCAAGATCAAGTAAAGAAGACGTAGCGCTGGCACTCGATGCAGCACATGAAGCTTTTAAAACCTGGAGTAAAAGTTCTCCGACCTACAGGAGTAATATCCTGTTGAAAGTTGCGCAGAAAATAGAAGATAACTTAGAATACCTTGCTACAGTCGAAACCATTGATAACGGGAAGGCTATCAGAGAAACACTAGCGGCAGATTTGCCTTTGGTAGTAGATCATTTCAGATATTTTGCAGGAGTAATCAGAGGTGAAGAAGGCACTATAGCAGAACATGATGAACATACAGTAAGTATCGTGCTGCACGAGCCAATAGGTGTCGTAGCACAGATTATACCCTGGAATTTCCCTTTACTAATGGCCACCTGGAAAATAGCGCCGGCATTAGCTGCGGGTTGCTGTACAGTCGTTAAACCAGCAGAACAAACTCCAGTATCTATCATTATTTTAATGGAGTTAATTGGTGATATTCTTCCTCCCGGTGTGTTAAACATTGTCAATGGCTATGGCCTGGAAGTTGGAAAACCCCTTGCTACTTCTTCGAGAATTTCTAAAGTTGCTTTTACAGGTAGTACCACTTCCGGCCGTTTAATTATGCAGTATGCTGCAGAAAACATTATCCCATCGACAATGGAGCTAGGCGGTAAATCGCCAAACATATTTTTTGATTCTGTAGGCGCCCAGGATGATGAATTCTTTGATAAAGCAGTAGAAGGAGCAGTGATGTTTGCATTGAATCAAGGAGAAGTTTGTACCTGTCCGTCCCGGTTATTAATACAGGAGGGGCTTTATGATAAGTTTATCAGCCGCGTTATTGAACGTACAAAAGCCATTAAAACACTGAATCCGCTGGATAAAGAAAGTATGATGGGTGCGCAAACCTCCAATGAGCAGTATCAAAAAATATTATCTTATATCAAAATAGGAATTGAAGAAGGATCGGAAGTTTTGACCGGCGGAGGTATCAATAAATTACCAGGTGAGTTGGAAACAGGATATTATATCGAACCAACTATTTTTAAAGGGCACAATAAGATGCGGATCTTTCAGGAAGAAATATTTGGCCCGGTGCTTTGCGTAACTACTTTTAAAACAGTCGAAGAAGCTATTGAAATTGCAAATGATACTTTATATGGGTTAGGTGCCGGCGTATGGACACGTGATGCGCATGAGTTATATCAGGTGCCACGTGCTATCCAGGCTGGTCGTGTATGGGTGAACCAATATCACTCTTATCCAGCCCATGCACCATTTGGCGGATATAAAAAATCCGGATTTGGCAGAGAAAACCATAAAATGATGCTGGACCATTACAGAAGTGTTAAGAATATGCTGATCTCTTATGACAAGAACAGATTAGGATTCTTTTAGGTTAGTTTATTGAATTATTATTAAACAATTTTTTTATATGTCGGTTCCTGTTATGAAAGCTGCCCGTTGGTATGCTGCTAAAGATATTAGAGTAGAAGATGCCCCTATACCCTCAACGGATAGTAAACAAGTGAAAATAGAAGTGCAGTACGCAGGTATTTGTGGTTCTGATTTGCATGAGTATGCGCACGGGCCGATGTTGATTCCTGCAGATGTGCCCTATCCTTTAAACGGACATATCGGCGTAACCACTTTAGGCCATGAATTTTCTGGCGTGGTAACCGAGGTTGGAGAAGAAGTTAAGCAAGTGAAAATAGGGGACCGTGTAGTAGTAGAGCCTCTTTTTAGAAATCCTGAAAGTCCCTTTATTGTGACTGGTGAGTATAATCTGTCAGAACCTCTGGGTTTTATCGGACTAACTTCGAACGGTGGTTTTGCGAAGTTTGTTGTCGTAGAAGATTATATGGTACATCCTATTCCGGACCACATGAGTTTTGAGCAAGGCGCATTAGTTGAACCAGCTGCGGTAGCTGTATATGCGGTAAAAAGCAGTGGATTAAAGCTCGGACAGTCCTGTGTTATATTTGGAGCCGGGCCGATTGGGTTACTCTGTGTACAGGCTGCAATTGCAGCAGGTGCTGCAACCGTGATTGTTGTAGATGTTGCCGAAAAACGTTTAGAGAAAGCGCTTGAAATTGGTGCTACCCAGGTCATCAACGGAAAAGAAAAGGATGTATCAGCTCAGGTTAAGCAATTAACTGCTGGCGGTGCGGATATTTATATTGATGCGGCAGGTGTGCAGGCAACTTATGATGCTGGAATTGCTAGTTTGAAAAATGGAGGTACTGCTTTATTAGTCGCTCTTTTTGGAAAACCGGTCACCACGAATGCTTTTGATCTGGTTGTGCGTGAAATTACCATTAAGGGTACTATAGCTTACCGGAACATCTTTCCTGAAGTGATTCAGCTGATTCATACTGGCAGAATGCCTGTTGAAAAACTAGTAACTGCAAGAATTGAGCTTGAAAATATCGTAGAAGAAGGGTTTGAAGCATTGCTGAACAATCCTACACAGGTGAAAATATTGGTTAAAATTGCTAAATAATCATGAGCAGCAAGAGAATCTTAGTTACAGAAAAAGCCATAGGTGTAATCAATCAATTGAAAGTTGAATATGGTGAGCTGTTTTTTCATCAGAGCGGAGGATGTTGTGAGGGATCCTATCCACATTGTTTTGAAAAAGGAGGTTTTCTGATCGGATCTAATGATGTTTGCCTTGGAGAAATTGAAGGATGTAAGTTTTATATGGCTGGAGATCAGTTTGAATACTGGAAACATACCCAGCTTACTGTAGATGTTATTGAAGGGAGAGCCGCCGGTTTCTCCCTTGAATCAACGCTGGATGTTGGATTTATTATACATTCAAGGCTGTTTACTGAAGAAGAGTTGAAGACACTGGAGCCTGTGAATTCTGACTCAGATGAATAAAAATGCATTTTTTTTAAATAAAATGCACTAACCATTTTGAAATCCAAAAAAAGAAACTACATTTGCAGCCCACCAACCGAGGTGGAGCATGATCGAAATCATGTTAATAAAAGGATGGTGCGGTAGCTCAGTCGGTAGAGCAAAGGATTGAAAATCCTTGTGTCGCCGGTTCGATCCCGGCCCACACCACTTCTACAAAAAGCCTGTTTTTATAATGAAAACAGGCTTTTTTGATTTTTAAAGTATTTTTCTGTCACTTTTTGTAATGCAGACTATAAAATACAGGGAAGTTCGACAGTTTTTTTGTTGAATTGATCATAGTTGTTTGACAGACGTTTCGGACGGTTTCATTTGAAATCTACCTAACTCATTGCCTTTTGACTTAATAATTCTAATAATAAATCTGTTTCTTACCACTCAAATCCATAATTAGTTTCGAGATCTCCGGAGAAATCTGGCTTATGGTCAGCAGCCTCAAATTCTAGTATAAATCCTGGCTCATCGTCATAATAACTTATTATACTTAATTCTTTCCAACCTTCTTCCATTCTAAAATTCAGACTATTGATTTCGTTTATAGCGCTCATATCTTTAAAGTAACCAATCCCAATTATTCTAACTATTCCATTTTGACCATTGAATATCCAGCCTGAAGAATCAATCATTTTATTTTGTACGGTTGTTTTATTCCCTATCTGAAAGTTATAATAATCATCAGGAAGTCCGATTATTGGAATAGCGATTCCTTCTCTGGTAATTATGTCACCATGTTCAGTTTCTGTAAAATGTTTGAAAACATCTTTTTTATCTAAAGAATTTTTATCTAAGTAATCTTCTAGTAGTAATGGATTGTAAATAACAAATCCGTTTAGTTCGGCAAAGAGTTTATATTTCATATTTAGTCTGATGACTATAGTGGGGGGAGTGGATTCTAAAAATTCATTAAATGTTTTCCATGTGTCTTCTTATTCAAGCTAGTGAGTGGTATATATTTTTCGGGATGGCCATAATTCCCACACTTTATCCTTAGTTTCTTTTAATCCAAATTTCTCAAAGAAGGTCTTCATTTCTCCACTCAATTCGAGAAATAGTTTCTCAATATGTTGTGGCATGGCAACAATTGGGCTATCTGTTTTCGATTGTAAAAGAAACCACCTCCACCTTCAAAACTGTCAATAGAAATATTAAATTAATTTAGAGAAGATACTGTAAACTTCAGGATTAATATCTACCTGATATATACCACTTGAACCATCTTCCAATTTGTAAATTATTTGCTGTTTATCTGTGAGTTCGATAGCACCTACTTTAAACCTACCCCATGGATTCTGTTTAATTAATACAATTTCATCATTGTCATTAAATATTGTTAATGATGAAATTAATTCATAATCTGATGATTGTTTTAGGGTTTCTAACTCGTTGAATTTTCCGCCTTTGAAAAATAATTGAACTTTATCAAGATCTTCTTTACCATTAAATGAAAGGTCAAAATTTGCAATTGTTTGAAAAATTATATTGTCACGACTATTGGTGCTTTCTAATCTAAAATCAACTTCTTTCTTTCGATAAAATGCATGAAAAGATAATACTGTTGATTCTTCATTGATTTTGACATCAGATATTTCTACTAGGGATGGTTCACCGTAAGGATTTTCATCTAATAGAAATCTTCGGCAATTTAAATCATAATTAAATCTCAGGTCTGCTATTAAGGTTAGTTCATTACCTTTTGGATTATATATAAAGGCTGATTCTTTTGGCTTAATAGATTTCATAAATTATTTATACGTCTATTCTTTATTAGTGGATATTATTAATAAACACCTATGGATTGTCTTTTTTGAATTTTTTCAATTTATCCAATAGAGAAGATGAAACTTTTTCTTTCACTAATTTTGGAGTATTGTTTTCTTCTAGTTGATCTTGGGTCTCTCTCTTTAGGGATAAAAAGAAGTTTTCAACGCTATCAGAGACTTTGTAATTAGGTTTTTCATTCTCATTAAAATCATGTAGGATATAATATACTCCTTTATCAATAATGTTATAAGCAAAAAAATCACCCTCTAGTGCTTCCGAAAAAGGGAGGAAATGCTTATTAAATATATCATCATTGCTTTTAATCATCCCGAAAACATTGTCACCTCTATTTACAATGGAAAAAAAGCGTCCAAAGTCTATAAATTTCGAATCTCCCAAGATTGGAATATTCTCTTTCACTTCGATCCCAATACTCTCTTTAAAAATTTGTCCGTTATACTGAAACCATGTTTCAAGTAAAACATTATTAATTTTAGAGGAGAAATATTCTTCCAATATATTTATTTCGTGCTCAAATTCTTTAGATGAGACTTGATTGGATGCATTAAATGTAACTCCTCCAATTTCATCAAAATGTTCTTCTATTTTATTTTTCATATATTCTATGCTTTAATAGCTTAATGATAGGCTCCGGTAATTTTTCTCAATTTAGATGCGCCCCCTTCATGTGGCACATTATTATGTAAGTCAGATGGAATCAATTCTATCGTTCTCATATCCTGATGATGGTGAGCTGTTAAACCATTCTCTTTTAAGAACCTTTTAGCTTCGGCTTTTGATTTTAACTCGCCGCTTTCCTTTAATCTTTCATGTACTAAATCAAAATCTTTTTTGCCACCTGTTAAATTGTCAAATTCATAATTGTTTTGCAGGACATCAAATTCATTTATTACATCATGAAATTTAGACATTTTATTAAGGGGTTTATTTTTCATGATTAATTACATTTTGCTATCTCTTTTTATAAGCTAACATAAATAATCGAATGGCTACGGTAGGAAAAACAGATTGAGCTCGCTATAATTCAAAATACCACTCAAGGAAACTATTAATGGTTTTCCATTGAGGAAGTAATTTACCATCTAAAAAATCTTTCAACTTTTCTCCTAATGCTATTTCTATGACCTCTTCTGTTTTTCGATTATAAAAAAAACCACCCTCACCTTCAAAACTGTCAAGAGGAATATATTCATGTGGTATGGCCAATACTTTTTGTAAATGATTTATTTGATCCATATACGATGAGTTAATTGAAGACCAACAAATTTGATAGAGTTCCTTTTTCCTGCTATAAAATGTTGGCCCCTGTTCTGCATGCAAATAGAACTGTGCAAAATCTGAATCTAAAGAGATTTCTAAATCTAATATTACATTGGAATATTGTTGTGTAAATTCCTCATACCACCAATTTTTGCTTTTGCAAAAATTCTTTATTTTATCTGATAACATATTTTAGACTTACAATGCGTTTAATTTCTTGCTTCAGATTTTTAAATTCTAGAACTTAGGATCAATTCAGGTTGTTCTCTATCAATTTTTCAAATGAAGGGGCTATTGTTTCCACTAAATCATCATCATGGTAGTAAATTAAAACTTCTCCCGAAGGATTAATCATTATAGGATCACCATTGCCTTCAACAGAAATGACATAACTTGATTGTATAATTGGGCATCTGTCATCAACTTCATAAGATTCTCTAAATTCATTTGTTAGGTCGACTACTGTTTGGCCTGATAGCATCTCTGAATTTGAGAAAGCATATACAGGAAGTCCAACAAAACTGCCTCCAAATAATTTAATGAATTGAATATAATCTTTGTCAAATTTTACATTTAGTTTTTTCTCTGCATCAGTAATTATTTTATCTTCTGCAGGTTTGCCTAAGAATAATGAATTATCCTTATCGAATAAAAAATCTTCTATTCTTTTGATTAAGTTCTCGTTCATATTTTATTTATATTTTAGTCCTCTAGATTTCATTTCAGTCTCTGCTAGGTTAGCGTGGTAATCCTTTTTCCAATCATTAAATGCAATTCTTTCATCAGCGGTTAAGCCACCACCTTTAGTCTTCCCATTTGGATGTTGCCCAGGGTTAGTGTGTGGTTTGTCATGCTGATGTTGTGGCATAGCAACAATTGGGCCTTCTGGTTTTTGTTTGTAATGATGTAGGACTATTACATTGCCCTTTGCATCTTTCGGAGACAGGCCTCTACCTGAACCCTTATTCGCATAATACAATGCTTTAAGTTGAGCATCATTTAAATGACTTATGTCAGTATAACCATTAACAGTAAGTGTTAAGCCCTTACTATCAGTAAATGTTGTAAAGCTACCAGGGTTTGTTGATAATCCCAAAACATCAATCCAGCTATTTATATCATGTACATAACTATATAGAGACATTCCTCCATTTAGCCCAATCGGATCCTTGCTGATATACTTTCCTATCTCTGCATCATAATACCTAAACCTATTATAATACAAACCAGTCTCCTGATCTTCATATTGCCCCTGATACCGGAAGGGAATAAATCCTTTATCCCCCGTAAGTTTACGTATTTTTCCAAAAATATCCAGTTCACAATCCCATACTTTTTTACCTGTATCATCAAAAGCCTGGACTGGTGTACCCAGATAATCACTGACAATAGAATATCGTTCTCCATTAACCAGTTTCGCACTTGGAGTAAATATATTCTGATCATATACCCACGTAATCAGCTCTTCACCCAACGGTTCATCCTTATCGTAACTCAGCAATCCATCTTCATTAACTACCAGATTTGGCCTTTCTGCCAGCGGATAGTTCCATTCGTGGAGTAACAAATTACCATCCCAAACGTAACGGTATATTTTTTCGCCAACTATCTTCGCTCGTCGTCTTCCCAGTGCATCATATTCAAAATGAATTACTTCTCCCTTAGGGTTTTTCACTGCCTTCATCATCCCTCCAGCCGTCCATGCATAAGCCCAGTCACCAATCTGCCATTCTGGTAATCCCGGAGGTGCGTCAGTCAGTCCGGTAATCTGGTCTGCCACCGGACTATTCGGATCAACAATCCCCCAGTTCAGTTTCTTCTCAAATAAGCTGTTCCCTTCCGGTTCTGTAACCACAGATCTTTCCAGTCCATTTATATTTCGTTTACTTTTCTGAACCAGATTTCCATGGGCATCGTAACGGTAATACCACTGATCATCCTTCAGCAATTTTCCACCTTTATCATATCTTCTGTCACTACGGTTAGCTGTTTTGTACAAATCTCCGGTAGCATCAGGATTCTTATAAACAACTTTTCCGTCATCACTATAAGTTGCCGAAGAAAGACTGCCAAACGTATCATATCTGTAATTTACCTTACCACCGGTAATGCTATTCAGACAAGTATTCAGCTTATCATTTGGTCCCCAGCCGTATTGCTTATAAGACGTAATAGACTTAGCAGCTTCTACTTTTTGACTGATCGGATGGCCTTCATGGTCATAATCAAAAGTTGCCGTCACACCACCGCTTAAACTACGGAGGACTTCCTGTCCTTTTTTATTTCTGCTGATTCCAGCAGTCCATTCAGGGCCTCCTTCACATTTAGCTGCCATATTACTCAGATAACCCATCGCGTCATACTGATAATCAACTACTGCCCCCAGAGAACTCTTCAGGTTTACCAGATTACCAAAAACATCATATTGATAACTGATACTATGTCCATCCTGAATTTCCTGGGTAACCATCCCTAATGGATTGCGACTAAAATTAACAGAAGAAAGTTCGTTTTCTGCTGCAATCAGTAAACCTAACTTATCATATTGAAAGGCTTGATAAGTATCATCTTCATACTTGCTGTAAACCAGTCTTCCAGCCAGATCATAATTGTGATACACTGCTTTTCCATCAGGTTGTAAAGTTTTAATAACCTGCCCATCACGGTTACGCACATATCGTTGCTCTTGTCCATCAAAACCATTTTCCTGTATAACATCATCATTTGCATCCCTTAAAAAGCTGTATATTTCTCCTTTTTCATTCGTAATTCCTTTTAAGTTTTCCCATTTGTCGTAAGTGAAACGCAGTGTCTGAGCTGTTTCGCCCGATAAACGGCTGCTTCGGGTTTGAGTTTTTAAACTACCCATAGGCGTGTAATCCATACGCCATTCTTCATTTCCATCACTGGCATAAACAGGAAGATCATAGGCATCATATCTGAATTTCAACGCTTCCTCACCAAAATATTTCACTGCCGTTACCCGGCCCATATCATCTCTTTCCCATGTGGTGGTTTTATACCCGTCTGGACTAAAACGGATCAATCTGCCATAATCATCATATTCCCAGCGGCGGCTATTCCCGTCAGACGTAACCGCTTCAATCAATTGATGCTGTCTGTTGTAAGTCCAAAGAATTTCAAGTCCGGAGTTATCTTTGCAGGAAACAGGTAATTGCTGTCCTTCAACATAGAAAAATTCCAGCATACGTCCATCTTTTTGTACATGTCTCAGCAACTGATTATGTTCATTGTAAGTCCATGTTTCTGTCATCCCTGCAGGATCACTGCGCAAGATAAGATTATGTTGTAAATCATATTGGTAAGTATAAGCTTCACCATCCGGCATATGATAAGTAGTAATATTTCCCATTTCATCATACTCATAACCGATCACTCTTCCTTCGGGGCTGGCTATCATTTTCCGTTCATTATAACGGTTATATTCATACCAGGTTTCACCGCCCATGGCATCTGTTTTTTTATAAACCAGATCATCCTCGTCATAAAAATAACGCTCCGTTTTGCCACTGTGATAATGAACCTCATTATAACCTTCTTCAGGGAAATAGCGAAGTGTACCACTCATAAATCCATCTTGCCCTTCGGTGTGGATAACCCTGCCAAGGCTATCATAACGCCAGAAATACTGCATGCCGTTACGGTTAACCCTTTTGATCACCCGGTTATTTTCATCATAATCAAAATTGATGCTTTGATCAGCCTGATCATAAACCCTGATCATATTGCCCTGCTCATCATAAGCATAGCGGACCATTAGCTGGTTGGTGTTTTTGTATTTATAAAATACAGCAGCAATGGCAGCGCCATTTTCAGTATGCTCCATTTCAAGCTTTCTGCCCGAATCGTCTGTGATAACCGATAACAAACCGTTTCTATACTGAAAAGAAAGAGAACTGCCATTCGTATAAGCAATGTGGTCAACCCGATAGATTTCACCATAATCTGCACTTTTAAATACTTTATAAGTATAAATATCCTGGTTAATCGTCAAAATCCATGTTTGCTCATCCGGTCTTTCCATCCAGATTTTCTGCGTCCGGTCATATTGTCTTCCAGAATAAGGTTCGATATAGGGCATCGGCATAACCATGTTTTCCGAAGGATGACTGAAACCCGCAACTCCCGCTTCGGCATCAGGATAGATATACAAATCGTAATTGTTATAAACCTGGTTGCCCATCATTCCCGCATAAGGTTTATCACTACGCCAGACATTGTTCCATTGTAAAGTGTGGCCTCCCGGCAGCTCAAAATCTGTCCATTCAAAAAACATAGCTCCTGTAACGAAATTAACAGGTTCCAGACCATAGAAACAAAGTATTTTGGATAAAGGATTATTTTTGAACTTGCCACCGAACATATTCTGAAGAATATGATTAAGCCCTGTCAGCAATTTTCCACCGATCTTAGTTAGCCCCCGCATCAAACCTATCGCTGCAAATCTCATTACATATTCTTTGAGTGTATACTGATGAGGTTTGAATTCTGCTCCAACCAATACCGGTTTACCCGTATTGATCTGCACATACATACTCAATAAATCACTGTAAAAAGCAAAATAGGCCAGTGGATTCTTTTTTAATTTAGCTGGTACAGTAGGCAATGGTTTTAAGCCCATTGGCGGACACCAGCAGGTCAGTACCTGGCCCGGATTTGAACCACTTAATTCAGAACCCTGTGCTTTTACCGTTGTGGAACCCCAGTAAACCTCTCCCTCATGCGGAGATCCGGCAATATTCACAATGAAATAAACAGGAAGAGAAGTGATATGTCTGAAAGGTAACAGTACGCCCATTACCGTTGTCGTTGTGGTTGCTTTATGCCGGCCATGTACAAAAACACTACCACCCATTGGGATGCTTGGCATACCAATCAGCCCTTGTGCAAATGCAGGTACAGGGATATTAAAACGCAGATAATCCATGGGATCAAATACCATCCCCAGAAATGGATGGGGTAGTGGTAATGGAATAATTCCAAACGAAGGAGGAATAGGGATGGTTGTCCAATGAAAATCTACAGCCAAAACTATATCAAAATGTTTGCTGACATGCTGAACAGCTTTATTACTTCCACCAACCTTTTCGGCTTTAATCAACTTTAAAGGGCTTATTACGGCAGGCGTAGAATTGCCCGCGCTTAGACTTCCGCCGTCACTTTTTGGTTCGGCTTTAGTTATACTTGCAGACAGGCTGATTGATCTGTCAGCAGACTTATCCGGTTTAGTTGCTTTAATCTTTTTCATCAGAATATAATTTTATCCTTTCGATAATGGGTCTGCATGATTTTCTGGCATTTCAGACATTGATTTCCAATCTTCTCCTATATCTCTTCGCATGTCCTGATCCAGCTTTTTGCCTTCAGGACTATTTTCTCCATATTTTTTAATTATAATGGCTGCTGTATAAGCCATCGAACTCTGCCTTCTTTTTTCAAGCGGCATTTTTCTCCCTATTTCAAGACACCTGTTGTAATAGCCCATTGCTTTTCCCGAACCCGTCAATTTGTTTTCTGATAGCTGTCCAATCAATCGGGTACATTCCATCGCGATAAAATCATTTCCAATTCCCTCAGCTATTTTAATTGCTTTCTCAAAATATGCTATCGCCTCATCTTTTCCAGTCTGGCCGAGCAGAAAACTACCATAACTCATATGGATATGTGCACCTAATAAGGTAGCCTCACCAGCCGTTTGTATAGCTAATTTATACTGTTCATGCGCCGCGCTCTTATGCTTTTTTACAGCCAGGCTTTGTGCTAACATAATCCTTGCGGTAACTACAGCTTCATGTAAACCCTGTTTCATGGCAATCTGTATCGCTCTTTCCAATACTGCATTCGCCTGTTCATGTTTACCCTCGGTCAGGTAATTACTAGCAATTAATATCTGCTGCTGAAAATCGGTTTCGGGATCGTTTTTCGTTCTGTTGCTATGGGCCGCTGTATTTTGCATCAGCTGAGTGATGTTAATATTCAGCCTGAATTCTATTCCCTGTTTCAGCTTTTTCAATGTACGGTGCAGATGATGTTCTGTATAAACCAGCTTAATCTGTGTATTCTTAACCTCTTGGATACATTTACACCACTCATTCACCCAGGTAGAAAGACCAGGCACATCGTTAATTACAGTCGGAGCAAGCTGTACATATATCTTTTTCATCTTCAAATGAGGATAAAGATTACAAAGACGAATCAGAGCTATTACTGGTAAATAAGCATCCGTTTCCTGTTTTTTGGCCTCTTCCGTCAGTTCAGTTTCCCAAACTATACCTTTGCTTGTATCCTCTTGCCAGAGGTCAAAAACCTCTTTCCATTCTTTAACAAGGCTTTGTCCATAAGTTTTACTACTATTGAAATCCTGATAATGGATCAGGAACATATCGTTTGTTCTGCTTTCTTCAGTCAGCTGGTATTTAAAATAAGCCTCAAATAAATTCACCTCATGTCTTTCTCCAAGACAGAGGAACAGTGTTTCGAGCGGGTTTTGCCTGACAACCTGTTGCCATTGCCGGTCTATCTTTAACATTTCCAGTTGTATCGGGTTCATGGAAGCTATGATAAAATTAATTAAGGTTGATTGTTCCGCTAACTACATTGGTCTCACCCTGACCACCGATCGTTACTTTTGCGGGAGAAGCCAGGTTAGCTTCTGTTTTTCCACTCATTGACAAAGTATCAGTACCTATATCAAGTGTTGTTGGTTCAATGCCTATTCCTGAAGTCGGCGTAGCATCTTTAGGCCCAACACCAATACCAATACTGGCCGTGGCAGACTGCCCTATATTTTCACCCAATGTTAAAATGTTTTTACCTTTAATAATAATGGTTCCTGCCTTGTCCATCAGAATACTGCTCTCCCCACATTGAATTAAAATAGATTCTTTGGTTTCAAAGTGTGCCTTACCAGCACCGTCCAGCACAATGAAATTCTGATCTTTATCTTTTACTGTAATTCCTGCACCGTCATCCAGTTGTATCGTATGGCCGCTTTTAGAAGTTAAGCTTTTGCTGTTATTACTACCACTGCCACCACTACCACTTTTACCATGGAATACACTTCCCATCACAATCGGGCGGGCTATATTACCTTCTTCGAAAGCAATAACTACCTGGTCACCAATTTCAGGGATAAACACAAATCCCCTGTTTTTACTTACTTTTTCTGAACTCCCTGCATCTGGTGTAACCACTCTAAGCCATTCTGTGACATCATTACAATCACAAGCCCATTTGAATTTGACTTTAATACGTCCATGGCCATCAGGGTCATTATTTTCTATTACATTAGCAAGCTGCATATCAGGCTGAGGATTTTGCAGAGGATTGACCGGCACTCGCTCAGTATCTGAAGGAATAGCCTCAAAATTATTCTTATAACGGCCAACACCATCAATAGAATGAGAAACACTGGTCACTAAAAACTTGCCAAAATCTTCTAAGGAAAAGTCATTTAACTTACGGACGCTCATACTAATGTCTGCAATACCTCCAATACAAACCTGGGGATTATCTCCTTCGCACTTAATATTTACAAGGCCAGACTTGATTGAATCCTGTTCATTTTTCACAAAACTGTCAATCTCCATTTTATTATCGGCCCGTGTAATCAGTGGTTGATTATAAGTTTTACTATATACAGAGTTGGAAGCTGTAATTGCATGTGCGAGATCAGGAGGGCCGGAACTCTGACCTTCTCCGTTTGCTGCAAGCAACTCATCCTGTTTAGGGTTATAAGCGAATTTTTTATATTTTAGAGGCGCAATTTGCATTCCATACTGGATGCTACTCAGATCCCGGCCATAAACTAATTCTATTGCTTTGAAATCATCGGGTTTTCCAAATACAAGAGCTGCACCGTTATAGAAAAACCATTCATGGTACTGTGCCGAAAGGCGGTTGATGAAATCGAAGTCACTTTCTCTATATTGGATCAGGTAATCGATAGGACCTTTACGGCTCGGATTTACCTGTATTTGAAGATCATTTGCAGGTACTTCTTTTGTTGCCTGAGAAATAATAGCACTTAAATCCTTACCCAGGTAAGAACCAAGATCGGGGCCGCGGTCAAGTAAAATTGTCGGGCTGAAACCACTTACAATAATATCTCCCATAAAGCCATGTTTTTGTGCGATTTTTACATTGGTAATAATGCCAGAGAACCGATTTTCTTTGCCAGGGATGTCACCAAATTCAATAGCCAGGTTTTTACCGATGAAGTCTTTTGAACGGTTTAATGATAATGAACCTGGCAATTCAATTTGATCCTGATTAAATCGCAATTCAAAAGTATGATGCTCATTAAAGCGCTGGTTTAAATTAAAACTCGAGAAGGTAGTTATAGGCGTACCCTCTATGCTAATATTAACTTTTACTTTGTTTTCCATTTTCTTTGAGTTTGGAAAGATGATTAATGTTTTTTTGATTCAATTGTGATTCATGCTGGCGGATGGTAATTCGTAATATCGACAGCACATGTGAATGCACTTAAGAAGGATTTAAATTTAGTAGGAGGTTAATGCATTGTCATCCTGATGCGATCCTTGATATCAGAAAAACCTTTATCCTGATTTAGGAAACAGGCAAATTGAAGTACATGGTACTTCCTGTCCAAAAAGTCTGAGGTTGCTTTGAAAGCCATAACTATTGGTTTAAATGTATTTGGTTGTTTGTCAGAATAACGTCAAATACCTTGCCATTATTTCTTGGTAATCAGTGTGATGTGAGATTTTAGATCAAAATTTGTCTCAAACGCAGTTTGATGTCTTAATTATTTATTTCTAAGCTATGTTGAGTTTTTAATATTGACTAAGTTACTATACAACAGCAAACTATATAACTAACAATATTTCATCCGGAGACAGAATCGATCATCAGTAACTTATTTGATAAAAATTCCAAAATTTAGATTTTAATACTAAATTACATACGCCAAATACGAGCTAAAACCATTTAATAATAAAAGCAGGTAGTATGAACGAATTTCAAATTAAAAAGTCAGACGTCGAATATGACGCCATAATAGTTGGGTCCGGTGCGGGTGGAGGTATGGCAGGATATGTGCTGGCCAATGCCGGTCAAAAAGTACTGATGCTTGAAGCAGGTGCTTATTTTGATCCACGTCTGGATGCGCAGCAACTAAAATGGCCATGGGAATCTCCAAGACGTGGTGCAGGAACTGTACGCCCATTTGGAGATTTTGATGCTGCTTATGGAGGTTGGGAACTTGACGGAGAACCTTACACACAAAAGAACAATTCCGAATTTGCCTGGTTCCGTTCAAGGATGCTGGGTGGAAGAACCAATCACTGGGGACGTATCTCTCTGAGAATGGGACCTGAGGATTTTCAGTGTAAAGACGGATTGACAGACAACTGGCCTATTACTTATGAAGAGATCAAACCATTTTACGATAAAGTAGACCGGTTAATCGGAATCTACGGAACTGTAGAAGGTATAGAAAGCGAGCCAGACGGTATTTTCATGGCGCCGCCAAAACCCAGATTAAATGAACTGTTTATTAAAAAAGCAGCTAAAAAGAATGGCGTAACCGTTATTCCGGGCCGCGGGTCAGTATTAACAGAAGCGTTACCAAATAATAAAGATCGTGCACCTTGTTTCTACTGTGGTCAATGCGGCAGAAGCTGTAAAGTTTACGGTGACTTCTCTTCTTCATCCTGCCTGGTTATACCAGCAGTAAAAACAGGGAATCTGACTGTAATCACCAATGCAATGGTACGTGAAGTACTCACAGACAAAGGTGGTCTGGCTACTGGTGTATCTTATGTAGACAAAACTACAATGGAAGAACATCAGGTTAGAGGAAAAATAGTTATCCTTGGAGCCAGTGCATGCGAATCCGCACGATTGTTGCTAAACTCTAAATCTGTCGCTCACCCTAACGGTCTGGCAAATAATAGTAATGTAGTCGGTAAATATCTGCATGACTCAACAGGTGCGAGTTTAAGCGGGTTTCTGCCACAACTCATGGACCGTAAACGTTATAACGAAGATGGAGTAGGTAGTGTTCATATTTATTCTCCATGGTGGCTTGACAATAAAAAACTGGACTTTCCGCGTGGTTACCATATTGAATACGGTGGTGGATTACATATGCCAGGTTACGGCTTTGGTGGTGGTATAGAGAACATGAACGGCGCTGTACCCGCAAGAGACGGCAAAATGAAAGAAGCAGGTGGATATGGTGTCGCTTTAAAAGATGATTACAGACGCTTCTTCGGTACACAAGTAGGTATGGCTGGTCGTGGAACAGCGATAGCCAGAGAATCAAACTACTGTGAAATAGATCCTAAAGTAGTGGACAAATACGGTATCCCTGTATTACGTTTTAACTATAAATGGGCTGTGGAAGAAGTTAAACAAGCCAAACACATGCAAGAAACCTTCCAGGAAATGATGCATACCATGGGTGCTATTGTGACTTCAAAAGTTCATAGCGCTGAAGATAATTATGGACTGGAGGCTCCGGGTAAAATTATCCATGAAGTAGGTACGGTCAGAATGGGAGATGACCCAAAGAAATCTGCTTTAAATAAATGGTGCCAGGCACACGATTGTAAGAATCTGTTTGTTGTGGATGCTGCCCCATTTGTACAACAAGGTGATAAAAATGCAACCTGGACTATTCTGGCGCTATCGATGCGTACAGCAGAATATATCCTGGCAGAAAAGAAAAAATTAAACCTGAGCTAACCAAAATAGACATGAACAGACGTGAATCACTCAAAGCCTTAGGCTTAACGGCTATAAGTTCAGCAGTATTGCTGGAAGCTTGTAAACCAGGAGCGCTTAAAATAGATAAAGCAGCAGATGAAAAAGCTGCTGCTCAACCAGGCAGAGAAGCTTTCGAAGTAGAAAGAGACAATGCTTTAAATGCAGCAAAGTTCTTCAATGCACATGAGATGGCCACTATTGCAATCCTCTCAGATATTATCATTCCGAAGGATGGGAAATCAGGGAGTGCAACAGATGCTAAAGTGCCTGAATTTATTGAATTTATTGTTAAAGATATTCCCAGTCACCAGATACCTATGCGTGGCGGATTAAAATGGCTGGATATCCAATGCCTTAACCGTTTTCAGCAAACCTTCAAAGACGCATCCGAAAAACAGCGTATTGAAATGGTAGAAGATATTGCTTACCCCAAAAAAGTTAAACCTGGAATGCAACAGGGAGCAGCATTTTTCAGTTTGATGAGAGATTTGACGGCCTCTGGATTTTTTACGACAGAAATGGGTGTCAAAGATTTAGGATATGTAGGTAATGTACCCAATAAATGGACTGGAGTGCCTGCCGATGTATTGAAGCAGTACGGAATGGAAAACGTTTAATTCAACCTCATTTTCAGGAGGCTGTTAAATTTCTGAGGATAAATTCAGGAGTGTTAACAGCCTCTTTTTTATTGGAATTTCCTCTCCTGCTACAGTTAAACTTTGTATCTTATCTGATCTAAAAAGAGCTGAATGACCCTGATTATTGTACTGCTTTGTATCCTGTTATTAATTGTAATGGTGTCCGTCATGCGGATCAATGCTTTTCTTTCTTTCCTGATCGTTTCCATCATTGCCGGCATCGCGCTGGGTATTCCGCTAAATAAAATTGCCGGCTCTGTCGAAAAAGGAATAGGTGATGTGCTGGGTTCATTACTTATCATTATTACCGTAGGCGCTATGCTTGGGAAACTGGTTGCCGATAGTGGAGCAGCCCAGCGGATTGCTGCTGTGATCATGAATATCTGCGGAGAAAAATACATTCAATGGGGTGTAGTCGTCACTGGATTTTTAATTGGTATCCCCCTTTTTTACGGAATAGGATTCGTATTAATGATTCCGTTAATCTTTTCCGTAGTCTATAAATATAAACTGCCGGCAATTTATATCGGTCTCCCCATGCTGGCTGCCCTTTCTGTGACCCATGGATTTCTTCCACCACATCCCTCTCCATCTGCTTTAGTGATACAATTCAAAGCAAACATGGGACTTACTTTATTGTACGGTCTGATCGTAGCCATACCCGCAATTGTGATTGGCGGCCCACTTTTTGCCAGAACACTAAAAAATATTCCTTCCACTCCATTAAAAAGCTTTGTTCCTGTTGATAAACCAGAACACGAACTGCCAGGTACTTTCAATAGTTTTTTTACTGCTCTTTTACCGGTTTTATTACTCGTGGTTGCTGCGGTATTATCCTTCTCCGCTAAGCAGGCGCCCGGACTAAACAACCTGATGGGACTTGTCGGAGAATCAAATGTGGTGATGTTGATTGCCTTAATTACCGCAACACTGACGCTTGGTATTTTCCAGGGAAAGAAAATGACCTATATCATGGAGCTCTATGGAGAAGCCATTAAAGATGTGGCCCTTATTCTGCTGATTATTGGTGGCTCTGGCGCATTAAAACAGGTACTGGTAGATAGTGGGGTAAGTGCACAAATTGCAGTAATGTTAAAGGAACTCCACATGCAACCCTTGTTCCTTGGGTGGCTCATCACCGCTGTTATCAGGTTTTGTGTAGGTTCAGCTACGGTAGCTGGCTTAACTACTGCAGGCATTATCTTACCCCTGATGGTTGCAACGAATACAAACCCGAATCTGATGGTACTTGCCGTAGGAGCAGGAAGCCTGATGTTCTCTCACGTAAATGATGCCGGATTCTGGATGTTTAAAGAATATTTCAACCTCAGCCTGAAAAATACGTTTAAATCATGGGCACTGATGGAATCCATAGTTGGAACAGTTGGACTGATCGGGGTACTTTTATTAAATCAAATTATCTAAAAAATATACAATGGAAAACTTAAGTGCAGAAGCGCAATTTGCAAAACTAGGGTTAACGCTGCCACCGGCACCTACACCTCTTGGAGTTTATAAACCATATTTGATTGATGGTAAATACCTTTACTTGTCCGGACACGGGCCTGTTAATGATGATAAAAGCCTGATTATTGGCCGTATCGGTGCTGATCTTACTCAGGAAGAAGGTAAGCTGGCAGCAAGACAAGTTGGGCTGACCATGTTATCCACCATTAAAACGAACCTGGGTACATTGAACCGGGTAAAGAGGGTAATCAAAGTTTTAGGCATGGTCAATTGTACATCAGACTTCGAAAAACATCCCTTTATTATCAACGGCTGCAGTGAATTATTTGCACAAGTATGGGGAGAAGAAAACGGGATAGGTACACGCAGTGCTGTAGGCTTTGGCTCATTGCCTGATAATATTCCGGTAGAAATTGAAGCAATGTTTGAATTACAGGAGTAATATGGCAGCGGACTGGTATTTAATTGATGAAGTGGATCAGCTGGACTCGCCAGCCCTGGTATTTTATCAGGAGAGAATAACTGCAAATATTGAACTATTAAAGCAAAGCATTAGTGACATAAACAGGTTAAGACCACATGTTAAAACCCATAAAACAATAGAGATCACGCAACAATTACTAACAGCCGGAATCACTAAATTTAAATGTGCAACTATTGCTGAGGCAGAGATGCTTGGTCTTTGTCAAACACCGGATGTATTGTTAGCCTATCAACCTGTAGGACCGAAGATAGACCGGTTTATTCAATTGATCAAAACCTATCCGGATACTGTATTCTCCTGTCTGATCGATAATGAATTCTCTCTGAAAGAGATTGGCCATAAGGCAATAGTTTCAGGAGTGAACATACGTGTTTTTCTTGACCTTAACGTTGGGATGAACAGAACTGGTATACGACCAGATGGGCATGCGTTAGCACTTTATGAAGCTGCAACAGCCGAAAAAGGTGTGGAGATCTCAGGGCTTCATGCTTATGATGGTCACATTCATGACGCAGATTACGTATTAAGAGAAAAGCAGGCAGCAATTATATTAGCGCCTATTGATCAATTAACCAAACAGATTGTTGGGAAAGGGATGGCAGAACCGGTCATTATAGCCGGAGGAACACCTACTTTTCCGGTTTATGCGAAGCTGGACTTTATAGAATGCAGTCCGGGGACATTTGTGCTGTGGGATAAAGGATATCAGGATGCTTTTGCAGAACAAGACTATCTGCCTGCAGCCCTGGTCATCACCAGGGTAATTTCGCTGACTTCTGCTACAAAAATTACCGTAGACCTCGGACATAAATCTGTTGCAGCAGAAACCCCATTAAAAAAGAGGGTTCATTTCTTAAATGCACCCACAGCAGAAGCCGTAAGCCAGAGTGAAGAACATCTGTTACTGGAAGCAGGAGCAGACCATGGTTTCCAGATCGGGGATGTCCTGTATGGTTTACCCGTGCATATCTGTCCTACAGTAGCACTTTACGGCAATGCAACGCTCATTAACAATCATAAACTAGCAGGAGAGTGGAAGGTTATTTCACGGGAGAGGAAGATTAATATTTAATTTTTAAGCTGATGTTTACTATAGATGCACACCTGGATTTAAGTATGAATGCGCTGGAATGGAACCGCGATCTGCGTTTACCAATTTCTGCGATCAATGACAGAGAACAAGGGCTCACAGACAAACCCGATCGCGGCAAAGCTGTGGTCTCTTTACCGGAGCTTAGAAAAGGTAAGATAGGTTTGGTCGTTGCTACCCAGATTGCACGTTACGTTGCCCCTGGAAATAATTTACCTGGCTGGCATTCACCAGAACAAGCCTGGGCACAAACCCAGGGACAACTGGCCTGGTATAAGGCCATGGAAGAAGCCGGGGAAATGGTACAAATCAATAACCTGGAGACTCTTGAAAAGCATGTGCAGTTGTGGGAAAATGGGCAGGATGACGAGAAAAAACCTATTGGGTATATTTTAAGTCTGGAAGGAGCAGATTCCATAATCACCATTCAACAGCTGGAACGCGCCCATGCCAACGGTCTTCGCGCAGTTGGCCCGGCACATTATGGTCCCGGAAGATACGCACAAGGTACAGATGCCACAGGCTTTATGGGCCCAAAAGGTCATGAGCTGCTCAAAGAGATGGAACGTTTAAACATCATTCTGGATGCTACCCATTTATGCGATGACAGTTTCTGGGAGGCACTGGATCATTTTAACGGACACGTATGGGCATCTCATAACAATTGCAGAGCTTTAGTAAATCACAACCGTCAATACAGCGATGGACAAATTAAAGCCTTAATTACCCGGGGTGCAGTTATCGGCTTAGCGCTTGATGCCTGGATGATGGTACCAAATTGGGTTCGCGGACAATCAACCCCAAGAGGTATGAACTGTAATCTCGAAGTTATGGTGAATCATTTAGATCATATCTGCCAGATCGCAGGTAATACTTTGCACGTAGGGGTCGGTTCAGATCTGGATGGTGCATTCGGAACAGAACAATGCCCTTATGATGTGGAAAGTATTGCAGATCTGCAGAAGATACCAGCGCTTTTAACAAAAAGAGGGTATACAGCAGAGGATATTAAAAACCTGATGCAGGGAAACTGGCTGCGGTTCCTCAGAAAAGCATGGCATTAAGTGAACCGGGTCAATTATAAACAAGTTATCCACATTTTATGTGGATAACTTGTTAGCGCTGAAATTAACAGCCTAGACTTTGATATAGATTTTACGTCTGTCCAGTATATACCCTACCAGCCAACATGCTAGCATAAAGCTGATTGCAAATAATAAGGAGCCGATAGGCCCTGGTGCAATGACCTGGAAGAAATTAACATTTATCCACGTGCTAAAATGTGATTGTGGGAAGAGTAAGTCGATAATAATCAATAATAAGTCTGAAACGATATAAATGAACAACGGGTTTTTTCCAAAAACCACGAAGAATTTAGTCCATTGAGTAGCTTGTCTCACCTCAATAATATAGAGCAGTACACCAATAATCATCAGGTCAAGTCCGGTGGTTACCAGTACAAATGAACTAGTCCATAATTTTTTGTTGATAGGTAGTACTGAATTCCAGCACACCGCAATGAAGACGAATAAACTTCCAACCAGGAAAAGCTTGGCAATACTTTCATACCCTTTCCCTTTTTCCTGAATAAATTTACCGGCAAAGTATCCGATAATTACATTCACGATAGATGGAATTGTACTTAATATCCCTTCAGGATCAAAGGCAATATGTTGCCCATTCAGATGATCACCATGATACATATGGGAAGTTCCCATCACGAATTTATCGAGGTAATACCCTGCATTCCCTGTCATCGTTAGTTCAGCACCAGGATCACCAAAAACTAATAAACAAACCCAATAGCCTACCAGAAAGAGAACGCTCATCCAGATGACAGTTTTTCCTGACAGGTAATGGATCATTAGCGAAGCAATTCCAAAACATAGCGCTATTCTTTGTAAAACACCCAGAATACGGGTATCTCTGATGTCTGCAAATATGATATGTCCATGGTTATCATGTTTGAAAAACGGGAACCAGTAGATCAGGAAACCAATCAGGAAAATTAGAAAAGTACGTTTAAATATTTTCAGCAGCACCTGGGAATTGTCCATCTGGCTGAATCTTTTCATAGAAAAACTCATCGCATTCCCTACTGCAAAAAGAAACGAAGGGAAAACCAGGTCGGTAGGGGTGAACCCATGCCACGCGGCATGTTCAAGTATGCCAAAAGGTGTTGCGCCTTTTCCGGGAGAATTTACAATGATCATGAAACATAAAGTCATGCCACGGAATACATCCAGGGAAAGAAAACGCTCGGTTAGTGGTTTCATAGGCTTAATAGATTTATTCCTTTTTTTAACAGGAACTTCCTTAAATATAGGGAGTTCCTGAATGAATTTTCTGGCTAATTATATCCAGGATTTTGTGTCAGTATTTTTGTGCCGCCCTGAATACTCAGGTCAATCTGACGTTGAGGTACAGGGTAATACTCATTTCTTCCGGACGTGAATTTTCCCCTTCGTACATCAGAAGTTATCTTGCCCTGGAAAGTGAAATAGGCATTCAGTTCTTTCTCTGCAATACCCCAGCGTACCAGGTCAAAAAAGCGGTGTCCTTCCATCGCCAGTTCTATTTTGCGTTCATAATAAATTGCACTCAGCGCATAAGCCTGACCCTGACTGGCAAAATCGCCGGCAGGATATTCACTTACTTTGTAATTCGCTGCAGGAACATCGGAGAATCCTCCAAGCGGATTAGCATCATCTGTGTACTTATAAACCCAACCCTCTTTATTCGCAGCTCTGGCTCTTACCCTGTTTACATATTGCTGTGCCGTAGCCAGACTTCCTGCCTGTGCTTCACATTCGGCTGCCTGTAACAAAACATCGGCAAAGCGGATGACCAGGTAATTGATAGCTGACCCAGGTGCCCAGGTCGTTTTATCTGCATCAGTTGCTGCAGTTTTTTGCCAGTAAATATTTTTCTTGGGTCCATAAGGCCCGCCGTAACTCTGATCTCTGATCCACGCTGCACCCGGGTAATTTCCCCAGTCCAGATAAGGAATACCACGTCTGCCGGCTGTCCAGTCTATCCTTGGATCTAAAGTTCCCTGGTCAGGTACAAAAGCTGTACCTCCACCAACGCCCATATCGTTTTTAACCGCATAGTCATTGTAATTGGAAAGATAAGGAAGGCCCGTAGTTTCATTAGTCCGGAACCTGTTTACCAAATCAACAGAAGGCTGAAAGAATCCGCAGCACCCAAAAGGACTGCCCCCATAAGGAAAATTCAGCATGTCTCCATTATTGCCACTTGATGGCCCGGACGGATCTGCATTTGCAGCCATCTGTATGGTGAATACTTCTTCCGGATTATTTTCTTTGCCAGGCATAAAATTATCCTCGAATGAAGCATTCAAATCATACTTCTTACCGCTGCTGGTTACTCCTGATGAAATAACTACATCAAATATTGCTTTAGCATCAGCATATTTCTTCTGGTACAAATAAGACTTGGCCAGATAAGCACCTGCCGCCCATTTATTGACTCTGCCTATTTCACCCTGCGTTGCAGGAAGATTTTCATAAGCAAATTTGAAATCACTTGTAATTTTGGCCCATAACTCAGTACTGACCGGCTGATTGAAATCGGTGATAGTTTCATCGATCCAAGGCGCATTGTTCCAGAACTTCTTAATTTCAAAATAAAAGTGAGCTCTTAAAAACCTGGCCTGTCCAGCGATGATTTTTCCTTCTTCTGGTGTGATATCCGTCGCTTTTGCCAGAAACTTTAACACATTATTCGTCCTGGAAACACCTTCATACAGCGCTTTCCATTTGCCGTTATAATAAGTATTGTTTGCATCAGAATAAAAGTTGGCAATAGGGTCAATAGCGGGCTGATCAGAGCCATCACTCCCCTTGGAAGCATCACCACCAGCAATTGATCCAAAAACCCAGTTACTTGGTGAGCCTTGCCAGGCTTCGCCGCCACCTAAACTCTGGTTTTCTCCCTGCATCCCATATAAAGCCGCATATGCGCCAATCAGTAAGGAGTTTACTCCGTTTTTATTCGCTACCAGTTCTTCAGAAACTGAACCTAGCGGAGGTTGTTGTAAAGCCTTTTTACAGGAATAGAATGATTGTCCTGTCAAAACCAGTACAGTCAATAAAATAAATGTAGATTTTTTCATCTTAATATTTTTTAAACCAAAAGGTGATTAAAAGGATAAGTTTAAGCCGACTAAGAAAGTGCGCTGACTAGGATAAGAGCCATCATCAACACCATAAGCTGTCTGCTGTCCGGTTTCACTCGATGTTCCTATTTCCGGATCAACACCAGAATATTTGGTAACCGTAAACAAATTTGCTCCCGACAGGTAAACTCTTAGTTTACTTACACCTATTTTCTGCAATCTTGCTGAATTGAACGAATAACCAATCTGTGCATTTTTTAATCTCAGGTAAGAACCGTTTTCTACGAAGTATGAGTTCGGAACCGCATTGGTACTGAATGAATTCGCTGTTTCCTGAATTGGTGCTTTTGCATTGTGATTTTGTGGAGTCCAGGAATCATATAAAGCTGTTTTGCTTTTAGCACCTCCAAAGGATGGCGTAAAATCTGTCCACCATTTAACCTGATTCCAGATAGAATTGCCCTGAACACCATATAAAAATGCACTAAAGTCCCAGTTTTTATAAGTCAGCCCTAAATTTAACCCATAACTATAAGAAGGATTTGCATTGCCCAGAAAGGTACGGTCTTCTGCAGTAATACGGCCATCACCATTCACATCTGCATATTTAAAACGGCCCACACCTATATCAGTCTGGTATACATCATTGGCATTACCCGTAGTTGCCTGTGCTTTTTTATTCGCCTCATCCACCTCCTGCTGAGAATTCCAGAAGCCATCTGCTTTATAGCCAAAAAACTGACTAATCGGGTGTCCTACTGCGTTACGGATAATATTACTTCCATCAAAACGACGCGCATCTACATCATAATAATCAGAACCGCCAGAGATCTTCTGGATTTCATTGTGGTAAGTCGTGATTGTTGCAGTAGCATTCAATTTGACCGAACTGCTAACCTGGGTATTTCCGGAAACCGAGATGTCAAAACCATTGTTTTTCATTTGTGCTATATTGACAAAAGGTACCTTTGCTGCACCACTTGTAGCGATCATTTCAGGATTGTACAACAAATCCTTGATGTTTTTGCGGTAATAATCAGCGGAGATATCAATATGTCCACCAAATAACGTAGCATCAAAACCAAAGTTTGAATTGATATTTTTCTCCCATTTGGCATTTGGATTACCAGTTTGATTCTGATAGAATCCTGAAACGATGTTGTTTCCTCCCCCAATGGCATAATAAGAGGTACCTACTTTACTTCCGAAAGTTGTGAACGAATTACCGCCACTTACATTCAGCTGATTTCCCATGATGCCATAACCACCTCTGATTTTCAGGTCAGTGATCCATTTTACATTTTTAAGGAAACCTTCCTGAGAAATTCTCCATCCCGCACTTACCGCAGGGAACCAGCCATATACATGCTGAAGAAATTTCGAAGAACCATCGCGGCGTAGCGTTGCACCAATCAGATATTTATCATTATAACTATAATCTACTCTTCCAATCAGGGAGAATAAAGTATTAGCTGTCCGCTCACTCGTTGTTTTCATCGGTCCGCTTCCGGTCGAGAGATTGGTGTAATCCGGATCAAAAGAAAAATATCCCTGGTTAGAACCTGTAGAAACGTGTGTATTTTCTCTGAAAAACTCTGTTCCTGCTACCGCTTTAATCCGGTGTTTATTAAATGTCTTATTAAAAGATAATGTATTGGTCCAGCTATAATTATACCCATCCAAAGCAGATTCTGAATACGAATTGGTTGTTGAGTTTTCTGAATTCTCATACTGCGGATATACAAATGTACGGGTAGCACCTGAATAGTTTTCTCCGCCAAACTGAGATCTTATCGTCAAAAAGTCTGTTAAATCAGCCTCTGCAAAAATATTCCCGAATAGCCTGTTCTGTTGGGATTTATTATCCTTAGTACGTTCCTGCATCGCTACCGGATTATAAGCATCACCCAAGTTACCACCATAAGATCCGGCAAAGTTACCCATGATATCTCTGACAGGAATAATAGGCTGTTCTCTGAAAGCATGACCAATAGCATTGTCACCACTTAAACCTGCAATCTGCGGATTATTGGTAATGGAATACGCCAGGTTTTCACCCACACGGACATGTTTACTCACATTATACTGACTATTAGAACGGATCGTATATCTTTTCAGGTAAGTATTCAGTAAAGTACCCTGCTGATTGAAATAATTGGCAGAGAAAAGGTAACTCCCCTGATCAGATCCTCCTGTAATAGCCACATTCTGACTGGTAATAGATGCAGGTCTGAATATTTCGTGATACCAGTCTGTTCCTTCTTTATTCGCCCTTGAAATCCGATAAAAGTTATTGTATTCGTCAGCAGAAGTGTAAAATGGTTTTAGTTTATAACGGGAAGGATCGGCTCTTGGATCACCTTCTTTAGCACCTGCAGGTAAAATATAATCAGGCAGTACATAGGTTGGGCCGCTTCCGTATAAGGAATCTACAAAATCTGTTGCTCCCGAATTGGTCATCGCCATATGCTTAAGATCTGCCATTTCCTGAGGGTTTAATATATTCCATACATTACCTTCCTTTGGGCGCTGCGTACCATAATAAGCATCATAAGTTACCGTTACTTTACCCTTACCCTTTTTAGTGGTAATAACAATTACACCATTTGCTGCTCTTGACCCATAAATTGAAGCTGATCCGGCATCTTTCAATACCTGCATAGTCTCAATATCGTTCGGGTTCAGATCGGCAATGCTTTGCGTAGGTACACCGTCCACTACATATAGCGGATTATTATTCCCAAAGGTATTCACACCTCTGATCCTTACCTGCGGCTCTTCTCCGGGTTGTCCTGAGCCTAATACCGTTACACCAGATGCCTGACCCTGCAGCAGATTGTTGACCGATGCAGTTGGCTGTTTAATCATTGACCCTACATTCACTACAGATACTGCACTGGTCAGATCTTTCTTTCTTTGCGTGCCATAACCCACCACTACGACTTCTCCTAAAGAAGTAAGTTCTTCAGCAAGCTGTACGTTTAAGGTTGTACGCCCATTTACAGGCATTTCTTTGGCCGTAAAACCAATATAAGAGAAGACTAATATGGCATCCGGCGCGGTTGCAACAATCGCATAGCTTCCATTGGCATCGGTTGTTGTGCCTATTTTAGTTCCTTTGACATTGACACTTACCCCTGGTAATGGTTCCCCTTTATCAGAAGTTACCTTACCCTTTACTGTGAGCTGGTTTTGATTAGTCAGCACACCAGCTGTTAACGCTGAAAAGTCTTTCTCATAAAGCAGAATCTGGTTGTCTTCCACTTTATAATAAATATTCAAAGGATTCAGCGTCTCGTTCAGTATTTGCCCTAAAGGCTTGTTTACCGCAGTTACCGTTACCTTACGCTGCGCTTTGATCATCGTGGAACTGTAGACGAAGTTTACCTTGGTGAGCAGTTGTATTTCGGTCAGTATCTGCTTGATCTGGCCTTGGTTAATATGAATTGAAATTTCCTTATTTAATATTTCCTGCCCCGTCACATTCTTGGCGAAGGACGTGCAGGTAAATAAAATGCCAAGAAAAATTTGTGTCATGGATATCCGCATTGCTGTTTTGATTAAAGCAACAAATCGCTTTTTTTTCATACCTTTAGAAGTTTTTGTTCGTTAATGTGAAAATTTCGTACAGAGATTATTGGCTGGCAATGTTGGGGAACTTTGTCAGCCTCTTTTTTTGAGGAATTTAGTTAGTAGATTTTCAATCGGTCCATAGGCTACTTTGATTTTTGGTTAGGTTAATTGATCGGTTATTTTGTTTTAATAATTATTTTGGTCCCTGATATTTCATAATGTGCCTTTATGGTATGGCACAGCAGGTCTAGCTTCTGATATAAATTCTGCCTGGAAATATCTCCTGTAAACGTATTGTTGTAAAGCTCCTGGTCTTCAATGATGAATGCAATCCCATAGGTAGTCTGTAATTGATTCAGTACCGCTGTTAACGGAGCTTCTTCAAAGACATAGGCCGCTTTGGACTTACTTTGACTCCCCGCTGGCAGGATAGGCAGAGGATCGGCCACCAGAGTCGTTTCAAAATCATCATCATCCTTTTTATAAGTTGTCTTTTGATTTGGTGTCAGGATTACTTTTTTATGCTGATTAAAAAGATGTTTAAGATTTAAATGCTGATCCTTATTGAGGCAAACCATTACTTTTCCGGTTTTTACAATCACCTGTGTTTCCTCAGTAGCCGGATTGGACTTGATAATGAAACTGGTTCCAACTACCCTGGTAATTACATTTTTATTATAGACAAAGAAAGGTCTGTGTGGGTTCTTACTGATCAGAAAATAGCCTTCTCCCTTTAAAGATACTTCCCGGGTCTTTGCTGAAAAATGCGCTGGATAAGTCAAAGAAGAAGAAGGTTGCAGGATTACAACGCTACCATCTTCCAGATTGATTCGCAGCGGGGCAGAAGTATTGTTTTTCTTTTCCAGGATACTGGTTAGCGCCTGGAACTTTAAAAATTGCGGATCCTGATGATTGTTCAGAAATAAATAACCAGTAATTAAGGTAAATGCAACGAGCGCAGCAGCAGCAAACCAGGTTAGCATCGGCATACGTTTTAAAAGGCCCGGATGCGGAGTTGAAAGATGAGTTTGGTCACTGCTACCTGTTTCCAGGTTAATTCTGTCCCATAGTTTTTGTTCAAGTGTTTGTAACTCATCGGGATAAATCTCTTCCAGGTCATCCCGGTCCAGCATACCATACAATTTTTCAATCACGATTAACTCATCCTGAGAACATTTGTTCTCCAGGTATTTTTCTAATAATGAATGAAGGGCTTGTCTTTTCATTTGGTGCCTTTAAACTATATGTACATTTAAGTGGCCCTATCCCTAAAGAAAAATAAAAGAAATTTAAATTTTATGAAAGAAAACGAAAGTGAGTAATAAAAACAGGTACTCCTTTAAATGAAAGCGCATACTTTTCAGCGATTGTGTAATGTGGTATTCCACTGCTTTTTCTGAAATATTCAACTGCTGGGAAATCTCTTTGGTAGAACGGTTATCAATCCTGCTTAATTTAAATACTTCCCCTGTCTTTTTTGGCAGGAGTGCAATTCCCTGGTTCAGCGCTTTAGAAAGATCATTGACCAGCACGAGATCTTCGGTGCTGCTGGTAATAGGGGATTGCTGGCCATTCACATGGTCCTGATACTTTTCTTTAACCAGCTGCGATTTGTAATGATTAATAATACTGTATTTCAGGCTTCCGAATAAATAGCAGTCCAGCGCGTTAACCGCAATACTTTCTCTTCTCCTCCAAAGATCTGCAAAGAGATTCTGCGTCAGTTCTTCTGCTAATTCTTTATGGTATACCTTGACATAAGCCGCTTTGTAAATCCCCATCCAATACCGCGTATAGATTTCTTTAAAAGCCAGCCCATCGCTATCTTTTAACAGATCTACCAACGAATTATCAGAGAGACTTTTATATTTCATTTAAATTATACCTGGCAATAAAATTTAATTAAACATTTGATTGGCTTAAACACCTGTTGGTGTGTTTGTTTAACGGTTTTTGCTAAAAATTATTCTAAATATATTAAGAAATAGCAAAAATGATTGTCTTTATGCTTAAAAAACGCTGTTTTGGGCATTAATCTAAGCAGACGTCCCATAAAAGCAATTAATCTTAATTATCAAGGCCTTAAGTTAGTAATTTAATCAGTAATAATGTCCTAAACAATAACAAGTTATCAACTGCTGGTATTTCCTGGAAAATTCAAAGTATAAATAATATTGTCAAAATCATTTAACAATTGGCTGAAATCCAATAACATTTTTAAGGAAATTTTTTGTCAATTAGAGTTAAAAATATTTTGATTTGAAAAAAACATATCCTAAGTTTCTGTGTTTTTAATCAAAAATATTATTTTAGAGGTTAAAGTTACCCTTTGAACTTAAAAAGGCTATTTTGAAGGTTTTTGCAGACCGAATAAAGTTTCATCTTCCTGGAAGAAAGAAACCTGTTTTTATGTTTAAATCATAATGAACAAGAAAGATGGAGACAAAAAGACAAATTAAACTCAATTATACTCAGGAATTTAAAATTGCCTGTAAAATAAATAACCTGAAGCCTGAGGAGTTGCTGCAGTATTTTATTAGTTATGTCTCTTTTTATGCATTCATAGGTGGTAATATGGATCCGATGTACTTCTGGGCTACGACTGCATGTATTGATTTTAAAGAAGTGCATGGCGGGCAACCGCAGCCAGTAAATGACCATAGAATACAAGAAATTTGTTTAAAATACATCAAGAAACTGACTGCATTAAATATGAGCAGTGGAACTTACAAAATCATAGCGCATTACAAGATTGCTTCCTTAATGAAAGAATGGTCTTTAGCAATGCTTCCTATTACAGATTATGAACTGGAGATACAAACCAGTGATGGTTACTTGCTTGAGCTTACATTTGACTTTAATTTAGTGTGCAGGATGAACGGCACCAAAATACAAGAGCTGCTTCAGTATTTTATCAACCAGGTATCTCTAGCAAGAGAGCGGGCTTTAAATCTTCATCAGGTCGTTAAGACTGATCCCAGTACAGCTTTCTTATTGCTGCTGAGCAGTAACCATGAAAGTTTCAGAAACAAAATATTGCCTCAGCAGGACCTGTATAAAAAATACGCCGCTCAATTACAGAAACTGGACGAAAAGCAAGAGGGGGAAAGTAATCTTGAAAACAAAGTAAGAAATTATAATAAATTTTATCTAGCGTGGTATAATGCACTAAATCAAAACATCAATTAATCAAACCCGGTTATTCCTCCCTTGATGGGCTGTATGAACAGGGAACAAGTGAGTTACATCTTTGACTGCTCACAAGGGAACAATTGTGCGGCGCAGCAAATCAGCAAAATTAAAACTCTTGAGTCATGGACATCTTTATGCCTGTGAGGAAAATAAAATAAATAATATGGACTCAAAAGGACTGGATACGTTAGCCTACACTGAAGATTTCAGGGTGGCCTGTGCCATCAACAATCTTAAACTAGAAGATGTCTTACAATACTTTGTAAACAGGGTGTCTTTTTATGCGTTTAACGGGGGTGAAATGGAAGCGGTATCCTTATGGGCCACGAGTATCGTAATTGATTGTAAAAAAGAGGTAAATGCAGAGGTAAAAGCAGTTACAGACAGGAAGGTAAAACGGATATCCCTGAAATATATTTTAATGCTGGGCGAGCTGAATGAGAATCCATACCTGACAACGGTCGATAAGATGAAAGAAAGTTTTAACCTGATGAGAGAATGGGAGATTGATATGTCACCGCTGGTTAACTATCCCCGAAACTTTCCACTGGATGATGACCAATCTTTAGCGCTGACTTTTGATTTTAATCTGCTGTGCAGGATGAATGGTGTTAAAGCAGTCCAGGTCTTGCAATATTTCATGAATAATATTTCTATGGCCAATGAAAGGGCGATAAATCTGATAGAATTTGTGGAAACGAATTCTTGTATGTCACTTTTTGGGATGATTCGGCTAAGCCTTGGCGACAAAAAGAACAGCATACCCATTCACCAGGAAATTCATAAGCGGTATGGCGAAAAGTTACTTCTGCTCGATGACCGGCTAAAGAAAGAAGAAAACCTGGACAAACGTATTGCTGTTTACAGAGCGTTCTATAAAGAATGGTATAACTCTTTGCGGAAAAACATCAATTGAAAGGTTTAATAAAATCTTTGGAGACGTATCAAACCTTTCAACTGACGGACTATACTTTTTTGTCTTTTTTCTCGAGCAGCGCTGTAGATGGCAGAAAATCTCTGGGCGACAATCCGAAATGATCAGCAAATACATTGATGTGTTTCAAATTGTATTTAGCCGGATTTCCACTGTTTTCCACGTTGCCAATGAAAGATGCTTTAACCCCAATAATGTAGGCAATATCTTCCTGTCTTAATTTCTTATCAGCTCTTAATTTTCTGACGAAATCAACCACATGCTGTTCAATAAGATCTAGTTTTACCTTTCCTTCCATTTGCCAACTAAGTAATTTATATTCCCATTTATAATTTACATAAATAAGTGTAAATATGACGTGTTTCTATTTTATAAGTTAAATTATTGAAATCTGACAATATAATGTTGCCTAATTTAATCTATTTCAAAATTTGTAAACCCTTATTATTAAGCACATAGGAGATTAATTTTTCTAAAACAATTTAAGTTCTAAACAGGCAGCTGGTGATGTAAAATAACAGAGGATAAGATACAGAAAAAAACTTTAACTGTATAATATCCGCTAATTATTACAAATTTTTCCAGAATAATTAATCCGGCCGCCTAATCACATACAAAAAAACAATATCTGATCGTTTCTCACTATATTTGTTACAAAAAAGCTTTACTCTATTTAAATGAATAAGATCCTGGCTGGTTTATCAGCTTTTAAAAATCTGGATAGCCTTCTTGTTGCGCTGCTTGGCTTTATCCTGCTCTTGATTTATACCGGACATGGTGGAATTGGAATCTCACCCGACTCTATTGTTTATGTAAGTGTCGCCAGAAATATCCCTGAATATGGAGCTTTACTGGATTACAATTTAAATCCAATAATTGACTTTCCTGTATTTTATCCTTTATTTTTAAGTGTAGCAGCTTTCCTTTCCGGAATTGACCCGGTTGCTGCGGGCCCCTGGTTGAATGCTTTGCTTTTTGCACTGGTCATTTTTTGTACCGGTAACCTGATGGAGTCATTTCAGGAGAAAAACCGTATTTATAAAATCGTGATACTCTTGTCTATTGCCATCAGCCCATCACTATTTGATGTTTATGGCATGTTTTGGTCTGAAACATTATTTATTCTGCTGTCAATTTTGTTCCTGATAGCCTTTAGAGGCTATTTAAGGACGCGTTCAATAGTTGCCTTACTCTTTTGTGCATTCATTGCTGCAATAACCTGTGTAACCAGATATGCAGGTATTACAGTTATTGCAACCGGTTTAATGCTGATGGTCTTTGACCGTTCGCTGGAATGGAAGAAAAAAATACTGCACTGTTTCTTATTCGGTTTTCTTTCTATCACTTTGCTGGTCGCCAATCTGGTCCGCAATACCATAGTGGCAGAATCGCTTACCGGGCCCAGGGAATCCGGGATTACCTCTTTAGGAGATAATATTTTCTATTATGGGAAGGTGATTTGCTGGTGGCTCCCTGCGCTGGATACGCACCCAGGTTCCTATATGATTACGGCTATTGTCCTGTTCATGATAGTTTGTGCAATATATTTGAAGCGGGCCTGGCTTGCTATAGCTTATACCACTGCAGAGAACTGCTTTGCTGCATTTTTTATAGTCTATACCGTTTTTATTATCGGAATTTCGACGCTTTCACATTTTGAGCAAATAAATAACAGGTTTATATCTCCAGTATTTATTCCAATGCTGATTACACTAACTTGCTGGATACCAAAAGCAATGATCGGGCTTCCTGTGGTAAAGCGCCGCATAGCTTTAGGCTGTACAGGCGTTGTGCTGATAGCTTTTCAGGCCAATGAGCTTGTTAAGCTTTATGGGATGTACCAGGAAGTCAGTGAATACGGTATTTCCGGTTATACAGACGACTCCTGGAAAAAGTCTCAGACTGCCGCATTCCTCAGAAAGCATGCTTCAGTTTTTAAACCTGAACATAAGTTATACGCTAATGCGGCAGAAGCAGTATACTTTAACGGTGGTTTAAGAGCTGCCTCACTGCCACATTGGATTGAGGACGAGGATATTAAAGATTTCTTTTCCAGGGATGCTGTATATGTGATCTGGTTCCACTCCATAAATGATCCTGATCTGCTCAATCTGGCTGCTTTGCGAAAAAGAGCAGACGTACTGAAGCAATATAGTTTCAAAGACGGGGATATCTACCTGGTGAAACCGCATCTTGCTCGCTAAGCCTGGAAATTTAGGTTAATCTCTTGCATGGAAACAAGCTCTGCATCTTGGCTCGTAACTTTCTTTTTCTCCGAGCAGGATTTTAGCGTCGCTGGCTACCCTGCGAAAAGAGTACATGGCGGGGCTTCCGCATCTTACGCAGACTGCATTTACCTTTGTAACCAATTCTGCGATGGCCATTAAGGCAGGAACGGGGCCGAAAGGCTGACCACTGAAATCCATATCCAGACCAGCTACAATTACCCTGATCCCTTTATTCGCAAGTTTATTACAAACCTCAGGTAATTCATCATCAAAAAATTGCGCCTCATCAATGCCAACAACCTGTGTGTCAGATTTCAGCAATAGGATTGCAGAAGAGTGTGCTACAGGAGTAGCTTCAATAGAGTTGTAATTATGGGATACGACTGCGGTTTCATCGTAACGGGTGTCTGTTGCAGGTTTATAGATCTCTACTTTTAGTTTAGCAATCTCTGCGCGCTTTAATCTTCTGATCAGTTCTTCCGTTTTGCCTGAAAACATGGAGCCGCAAATTACTTCAATGCTGCCGCCATATTCTCCTCTGCTGTAATTTTGTTCGCTAAATAACATGCTGTATTCTGGGGTGTAATGACCGGCGAATATCGAAATTTTGTAGTACTTTTGAGTGTTTAGTTATCAACATAAATTACCAATTCTTACGTTATACAACTATGATGAACCAGGAGGACATATTCAAAAAGATAGGGCAGATACTTAATGAGTTAAATGACCAGTACCAATATCTTGCTCAAAATCCCCGTGAACTCAATGAATTGGAGCTTGAACTTTTCCTGGCAAATGCCAGTTTCTTGTCTGACCATGTCCATATTATTAAGAAAATAAATAGCGGTACTGCCCCCCGGATATTGTCCGGCGCTGCCGAAATCAAAAAAGAGGTGCCTGCAGAAGATTTTTCTTCTACGCATGAAATTCTGCCTGCCAGGCCCAGACTGGATGATGATATTTTTAAACTGGATAACGAACCTTCGAATTTTGAGTTCATCTTAAATGAGAAGCCATCTACCGATAAATTCGAGTTCGAAGAAAAATCAGTTGATGCCATATTTGACAGGCCATTGAGCAAGGAAGAAGAGCTGATTATTGCACAGAAACAAAAGCTCAGGGAAATGGATAGTCTGGGGATACAGTTGCCAGAAGATGATGAGGTAGGGCCTGAGCCATTCCTGGTCTCAGAACCTTTCCTGGCGCCTGAGGTAGAGGAAGTTGAGGCAGAGCCAGTTTTTCATCAGGAGGTGAAGGAAGAAGAAGTTGTACAGGCTGCTGCCGAAATAGTACCTAAGCCAGAACCTGAGCCGGAAGAAGAGATTATTCCTGTAAAAGAGCCGGTAAAAGAAGAGCCTGTACCTGTTATAGAACCTGTTAAAGAAGAACCAGTTCCTATTATTGAGCATATCAAAGAAGAGGTTATAGAAGAACCAGTTTCAGTTGATAAACCGGAGCCAGTTAAAGAACCAATTTTTACATTTGAAACTAAGCCTGTTCAGGAAGAATTATTCTCACCTGTGCAAAACCAGGCAGCAATTGAGCCTGAAAAGCCTATAGCAAAGCCTACATTAAATGATATCCTGTCTGGTAATACCAGTGCCAGGAATATTAATTCTGGGAGCAGCAGAGTACAGATTAAAGACCTGAAACAAGCCATCAGTCTGAATGATAAGATGCGTTACATCAAAGATTTGTTTAATGGTTATAACCTTGCCTATGCAGAAGCGATAGATCTGGTTAACAAAATGCCTGATTTTAAAAGCGCGGACGAATTTTTACAAAGCAGTTATGCAGTGAAGAATAACTGGGCATCGAAACAAGAAACAGTGGATCAGTTTTATGAATTGTTAAACCAGCGCTTTACTGTTAAATAAAGCCCATTCTATTGGAATCCAGTTTCAGGAAGATAAAAAGTAATACGGTAAAACTCCATAACGATGACCCGCCATAGCTGATAAATGGCAATGGAATACCGATTACCGGGATGATACCAATAGTCATCCCTATATTTATAAAAACGTGGAAGAAAATAATGCTGGCTACACAATACCCATAGACCCTGGAAAAGGTAGAGCGCTGCCTTTCTGCCAGGTTGATTACTCTGAGCAGTAAAAATATATACAATCCGATAACTACAGCACAACCCATAAATCCCCATTCCTCTCCAATTGTTGAGAAGATAAAGTCAGTACTTTGTTCAGGCACATAGCCATATTTAGTTTGTGTGCCCTCCAGAAAACCTCTTCCGGTTAGTTGTCCCGCTCCAATGGCGATCTTGGACTGGATCACATTATAACCAGCTCCTTTAGGGTCTGTTTTAAGACCGAGCATGATTTCAATCCGTGTACGCTGATGTGGCTCCAGAACCTTTTCATAAGCAACCTTAACCAGAAATAAATAAGCAATGGCTACAATCGTGGTCAGGATCATCGAAAACATCATCTTCTGTTTTCGTCTGTTCTGATAAATAAAGAAACCTCCCACCACAGCTATGATTGGGATCAGGATATAAGAAGGGACCAGAAAATCGGCAATAAACAGCACGATCATCCCGAGAAAAATCAACAGGAAATAACCTGATAGGCCTTCCCTGTACAAAGGAAACATAAAGGCAAGAAATACCAATGCAGAGCCCGTATCTGGCTGAAGCATAATCAGGAATAACGGAAAGCCTATAATCAGGCCCGCAAAGAAAATAGATTTGACATCAGTAAACTTGGGGTTGAAATTCCCGACATATCTGGCAATGAGCAAGGCAGTTCCGAATTTAGCCAGCTCAGAAGGTTGCAACCTGAAAGCACCCAGAGGAATCCAGGCCTGGTTACCTGCCACTTTACGGCCAACAACCAGCACGGCCATCAACAGTAACATCGTAATCCCATAAACTACGGGTGAAAATACACTGAAGAATTTGGCATCAAGCAGCAGGATAGAGAATCCCAGCATTAAGCCTGTGATGATATAAATTAATTGTTTCCCGTAGTTACTGCTAAAGTTAAAGAATGTAGACGTTTCAGGATTATAAAGGGAAGCATAAATATTAACGAAGCCAATAGTACATAAGGCCGTGTAAATCAAAATGGTGATCCAATCTACATTGAAGAAAAAGCGGCTGCCTTGTTGCGTAGTCATTTGCTTAGTTAATAGTTGTTTGAGTACTTACAATTTTATTTTCTGGTGAAGCAGGCAATGCCACCGGTTTAGCAGCAGAATCTGCACCCTTAGGGGCCCATTTAATTTTCGGTTTAGGTACGTCAGGTAAAACTACAAGTTTCTTCATCGCCTCTGACTGCGCTAATCTTCCCCCAGAAATCTTGCCTGTTAAATATTTTTCTGTGATATAACTGGCGATAGGCGCTGCATAAACCCCACCAAAACCCGCATTCTCTACAATTACGGCAATGGCTATTTTTGGATTATCACGCGGAGCAAAACCAACAAACACAGAGTGATTTTTTCCATGCGGATTCTGTACCGTACCGGTCTTTCCACAGAAAAGAATGTTTGGGATCGCTGAAGCCCGCGCTGTACCATAAGATGCATTAACTGCGTCTTGCATCCCATCAATAACCGGTTCGAAGTGTGCTGCATCAATATCTACAGAATTTTTAACCAGGTATTCTTTTTTTACATCCTTCTTTTCTCCGATACCTTTAACCAGGTGAGGCTTGATATAATAGCCGCGGTTCGCAATGATCGCCATGATATTAGCCATCTGTAAAGGTGTAGCACTCATCTCACCCTGTCCAATTGCCAAGGAGATTACAGTCGTATATCCCCAATGTTTACCAAATCTTTTGGTATATTCTTCTGAAGTAAATATCCGTCCTTTACGTTCAAAAGGCATATCCAGATCGAGTTTGGAACCCAGACCAAACTTACGCACTTTTGCAGACCAGGAATCATAAGCCTCAATTTTATTTTTGTACTTCTTTTGCGTCATCAGCTTTTGAAATACATAACAAGCATAAGTATTACAAGATCTTGCCAATCCTTTACGAAGGGAGATATTCCCATCTACGTGTTCGCAACTTACAAAGTGATTTCCTGCCCAATAGCCCCCAGGACAGTTAAAAGTCGTATTCGGATCAATTACACCTTCCTGCAGCGCAATTAAATCATCGAGTGGTTTAAAAGAAGAACCCGGAGAGTAATAACCTGAAAGCGGCCTGACTAAAAAAGGTCTGTTAGGTGAACGGAAAATATCCATATAATTATTGCCCTGCTGCCTGCCTACCATCAGGTTGGGGTCGTAAGTAGGGCTGCTGACAAAAGCCAGCACTTCACCAGTACTCGGCTCAATTGCTACGATACTTCCCACCTTATTTTTCAGCAATTGTTCTCCTAACTTCTGAATATCAATGTCCAGTGAAGACACTAATGTTTCTCCGGAAATGGCCAGTGTATCAAATTTACCATTCAGATAACTTCCCTGAGGGACATTCCTGGCATTATAAATCGTATTCTCTACACCACGTTCTCCGCGGAGTACATCATTATATTGACGTTCTACACCCGATTTCCCGATATAATCACCCGGACGGTAATAGCCGTCACTTTCCTCAATATCTTTGTCTGAAACCTCTTTTACATAGCCAAAAAATTGTCCGGCCACACTGTCAGGATAATGCCTTACTGTTCTGTTTTGTGTTTCAAACCCAATAAACCGGGAGAGTCTCTCTTGTAAAGCAGCATAGGTTTGTACAGATAATTGTTTCTCAAATACAGAACGCTGGTATTTAGATTGGTTTCTGGCCTTATTAAACCTTTTATGAAATCCAGCCATATCAATACCAATAATCCTGCATAAAGCAAGCGTATCAAAGGGTTTAACCAGGCTGGGGGTGACCATCAGATCATATACCGGTTCATTTTGAACCAATACTTTATTGTTCCGGTCTGTAATGACCCCACGAGCAGGGAAAGTATATTTTTTCCGCAATACATTACTGTTTGCGGATAAAAAATAGCGGTCACTGGCTACTTGTATATAAAAAAGCTGCCCTAATAAAATAAGTGCAACTACTATAAACAGACCTTGTATAATATATTTTCGGTTGAAAAGATTCTCCATTAGCGCATTTTTCTATTATAGAAGATAAATTCTATCAATATAACAGTAAATAAAGTAAAGATACCGCTAAGCAGGCATCTTAACAAAGTATACGAGAGTTCTGTTAATTTAAAAGCTTCTAATAAGAAAAGCACAAGGTGGTGCGAAAAGGTACAAAGTAAAGCATATAAGCCAAACCATTTAAAGCCCATGTTACCTAAAGTTGGTTCGGGTTCGTCAAAATTCTCGCGGCTTACCGTGACAGAAATAAACAGAATCCGCACAAAGACCAGCGTTACACAGGCTGCAGTATGTACACCCAAGGTATCGTAGAAAGCATCCAGTGTTAAGCCTGTCCCAAAAGCGATGAGATATAGAATAGGGTTAGGAATACCGAAAGGTAGCAGCAGTAAAAACAAAATATAGGTGAAAGGAGTAGCCAGATCATAGAAACTCAGGTTCCTTAACAAAAGAATCTGTATGGAAAGCAGAATGAACCACCTTAAGATATTGATTAATATGATTCTACTGTTCATTCGGCAATTTTGATTCTAATGCTTTTTCTTCCTCTGCCAATTTATCTTTGATCACATACACATATTGCAAAGTGCTGAAATCATTAAAAAGGTTAATCTGTATAGTCAGGAAATTATCTCCGGTAGAGATCCCTCTGTTACTGATCGTTCCTACCTGTATGCCAGGAGGGAAGGAGCCAAAACCAGAAGTGATGACTGTATCCTTTAGTTTTACTTTAAAGTGGTTGGGAACGTCTTTAATAAACGCTGTTCTGTAATCAGAATTCCGGTCACCCCATACCAGTGAACCTAATGCTTTTGTTGATTTGATGCTGACACTGATTTTCGCGTCTTTATTCAGCAAAGATTCTATCGTAGCCAGGTGTGGCGATACATCGCGGATAATCCCGACTACCCCTTTACCGGCAGAGATGACAGCCATCCCGCTTTCTATCCCGTCTAAAGCCCCTTTATTAATCGTAATGACGTTATTTCTCAGGGTGACAGAGTTTTTGATCACTCTGGCTGCCAGATAAGTATACTGCACGTGAGTAGCGGTATCTTTAACCAGTGTATTTTTGGCGCTGTCTATATTTTTAAGGGCAAGCAGTGCAGTATGAAGTCTTGCATTTTCAACGGCAAGGCTATCATTTACGGTGCCCAGGTTCATGTATTTTTTGAATACATTAAGCCGATCATAGGCATGTCCAACAACCTCATTAGTAGAATTAAGCGTTACACTTCTTTGGTAAGCATTGTTTTGAACAGTAAGGATGATGCCAATGGTGAAAAAGATGACAAACAGAAAAAATGCGTTGTATCTATTTATGAAAATCCAAAGGTTACGCATATTTCTTCATTCTGTATTGAAATACAGTCCTCATTTTATTTAATGATAAAAATGTGAGTGCTTTATACAAGCGGCTCACATTTTTTTATACTGTATGTAATGATTAATTTATTGCATTAAAAATTTATAGCTACCGATATTTTTCAGTGCGATACCAGTACCACGGACAACCGCACGTAATGGATCTTCTGCTACGTGTACCGGAAGTTTAGTTTTAGCTGCTACACGTTTGTCCAGTCCGCGTAATAACGCTCCTCCACCTGTCAGGTAAATACCAGTCTGGTAAATATCCGCAGAAAGTTCTGGTGGGGTAATCTCTAATGCTTTCAGAATTGCTTCTTCAATTTTAGAGATTGACTTATCCAGGCAGTGTGCAATTTCAGTGTAGGAAACCGTAATTTGTTTCGGTACACCTGTCATTAAATCTCTTCCCTGTACCGCGAAATCTGCTGGTGGATCTGATAATTCAGGTAAAGCAGCTCCAACTTCAATTTTGATTTTCTCCGCAGTACGGTCACCAATCATAATATTGTGCTGACGACGGATATAATTTACGATATCTGAATCGAAGTTATCTCCCGCAACGCGGATAGACTGATCGCATACAATACCAGAAAGTGCAATTACAGCGATTTCAGTAGTACCACCACCGATATCGATAATCATATTACCCATCGGTTCTTCTACGTCAATTCCAATACCTACAGCAGCTGCCATTGGTTCGTGAATTAAGTAAACTTCTTTTGCACCGGCAATTTCTGCCGAATCTCTTACTGCACGTTTTTCAACTTCAGTAATCCCTGATGGAATACAGATTACCATTCTCAAAGATGGGAACATCCAGCCTTTTCCACCATTCAGCATACGGATCATACCTTTGATCATTGCTTCTGCAGCGTTAAAGTCGGCGATAACACCATCTTTCAGTGGCCTTACGGTACGGATGTTATCATGGGTTTTACCCTCCATCTGCATCGCCTGACGGCCTATTGCGATAATTTTATTTGTTTGTCTGTCAAAAGCAACTATTGAAGGCTCATCAACAACCACTTTGTCATTGTGTATTATCAGGGTGTTGGCGGTGCCTAAATCGATGGCAACCTCTTGTGTGAACCAGTTAAATAAACCCATTTATAGGTGATAAGTTATTATTAAAAATTCTATATACTATTTAATGTAAAACTACGTCTTTTTATTGTATTCGCAGTTAAAAAATTAGTGCTTAAAATGTCTGATGCCAGTGGTAACCATTGCGATACCTTTTTCGTTCGCCATGTTAATGGAATCCGCATCTTTAATTGAACCACCTGGTTGAAGGACAGCCGTAATACCTGCTCCGGCAGCGATTTCAACACAGTCAGGGAATGGGAAAAAGGCGTCTGAAGCCATTACCGATCCGATTAAACTGAAGTTGAAAGCATCTGCTTTTACAATTGCCTGTTTCAAAGCGTCAACTCTTGAGGTCTGTCCAACTCCACTTGCCAGTAAAGTATTATCCTTTACAAACACAATTGTGTTGGATTTAGTATGTTTTACAATTTTATTTGCGAAAAAAAGATCTTTTAGCTCCGCAGCTGAAGGTGATTTCTCTGTAACGGTAACCATTTGATCAGTTCCTTCGATAATTAAATCTTTATCCTGCTCAATCACACCGTTCAATAAAGTTTTGAATTGTTTTTTACCCAATTCAACAGGGTTGCGCTGAAGAATTACCCTGTTTTTCTTTGCTTTGAACAGTTCAACCGCAGCAGATTCGTAAGAAGGAGCAATCAGCACTTCAAAAAACAATTTGTTGATTTCGGTCGCTGTAGCTAAATCAATTTCACGGTTTGCAATCAGTACACCACCAAATGCAGATACAGGATCACAGGCTAAAGCATCGTCCCAGGCTTGTCCGATCGTTTCTCTCGAAGCAATCCCGCAGGCGTTGGTATGTTTTAAGATGGCGAAAGTAGGTTCGATAAATTCATCGATCAAACTCACTGCTGCATCAACGTCAACCAGGTTATTGTAAGAAAGTTCTTTTCCGTTTAATTTGGTGAACATTTCATCCAGATTTCCGTAAAAAACACCTTGCTGATGTGGATTTTCTCCGTAACGAAGAGTTTTTGCAGTATTGATACTTTGTTTGAATAAAGTAAGCGGCTCTTCAGTATTGAAATAATTGAAGATTGCTGTATCGTAGTGAGAAGAAGTGTGGAATGCTTTTTTAGCATAAGCTTTACGCTGTGCTAAAGAAGTTTCCCCATTTTGTTCTTCTAATTGTTGTTGAAGGGTTGCATAGTCATCTTTTGAAGCAAGGATCACTACATCATTAAAGTTTTTTGCAGCAGCCCTGATCAGAGATATACCGCCAATATCAATTTTTTCAATGATTTCTTCTTCAGAACCACCAGCTTTCAGTGTTTCTTCAAAAGGATATAAATCAACAATAACCAGGTCGATTTCAGGAATTTCATATGCTTCAATCTGTACTTTGTCTGCTGCCAGGTTTCTGCGGTTTAAGATACCACCGAAAACTTTTGGATGCAAAGTTTTAACCCTTCCGCCTAAAATAGAGGGATAGCCTGTCAGATCTTCAACAGCTGTAACAGGTAAATTCAAGTCTTTAATGAACTGTTCTGTTCCACCTGTAGAAAACAACTGAACACCTTGCTGTGCAAGCAAGCGAACAAGTGGTTCTAGACCGTCTTTGTAATATACTGAGATTAAAGCGTTTTTGATCTTTATTTGTTGACTCATTGGGTGTGATTTTTGAGCCGCAAAATTATGATTTTTAAGCGATAAATTTCAGAGAGAAATGATAAAAAGTACCTTATTTTTTTATCTTTTTCAAAATACTCTCCACAATACGGGGATAATGTTGGTGTTCAAGCTGTTGCCCCTTGAATTTTACCATTTCCAAATTGTCATCTTTATCAATTTTATATTTGGCCTGATAGATGTATTCTCCTTCGTCATAATTTTCATTTACGTAATGAATTGTGATGCCGCCTTCAGTTTCTCCTGCTGCCAGTACTGCTTTATGCACATGATCACCATACATTCCTTTACCGCCAAATTTAGGGAGTATGGCAGGATGGATATTGATAATACGGCCGGGATATTCTGCAATCAGGTTTTGAGGAATCAGCCAGAGAAAACCAGCCAGAACAATCAGGTCTATATCCAGATTTTTTAATAAATTGATGATAGATTCGGTCTGATAGAATTCTTTTCTGTCAAAAATGTGAGAAGGAATTTCAAAATTATCTGCACGTTGTAAAACGTATGCATCAGGGTTGTTGGTCAATACCAGCGCAATTTCTACTTCAGGACTGTGTTTGAACAGTTCCATAATTTTCTGGGCATTAGAACCCGAACCGGAGGCAAAGATTGCTATACGTTTTTTCATTAGTATTTATTGTTCTTTAATGGTATTCAAGCTGGCTACGCCGGTTTTCATTAGTTGTTTATTGTTCTTTAATGGTATTCAAGCTGGCTACGCCGGTTTTCATTAGTTGTTTATTGTTATTTAATGGTATTCAAGCTGGCTACGCCGGTTTTCATTAGGGATAGCGTTGAATCCATATAAAGTAGTTTTTTGTCAAAAATAGTATTTTGAGTATTGAATGAAAGGGTTTAATGAGAATATATTCATTTTTTAACCTAAGTAGCTGATTATTTTGATCTAATTTCCAGTCTTCTTTCAAACTGAATTATGAAATCTCTAAAAAAATCACATCTAGATACCACACGATCAAAGTCAAGAGCCTCAAATATTTCCGGACAGTGAGATTCTTCAAATCGCTTGCGCCCCTTATAGGTAGCTCTCTTCAATTCTTCTTTAGGGTTCGAAATCATCATAGGGTTTTTGTCTGCTTTGATCGTAGTACCATATTTGGAATTAAATGTTTCAATATCGCCAAAGATCATGGCTTCTAGTTCCCAGATGTTAAGTAGAAAGATATTTTGATTTCCACAAACCTGATTGAGTGAAGAAAACCATTCGTTTTTGAGTTGTAATAGATCTTTTTGAGTATGGAGGCCATCTAAATCCCGAATAAATAAAATGAAACTGCATTTATTCAATGACATTTCTGCTCCAACAGCTCTTTTCGTCTTTATGCTGTCTAATTGGTGACCTCTGATACGTTTCAATAAAGGTTGAAAATGTACGCGGCCACTATATTTCTTATTCAATAATATCTTCAATGAAGAGGTGTCATTTGGATCTTCTCCTACCAAGCCGACTCTAATCATTCTTCTAGATCTGAAAGTGACCAGTAATCACTTAAGTAACCCACTTCGTTCATATAGGTTTTTGCTTTGTGTATTTGCTCTGGATTGAGATGGTGAAGTTGTGTTCCTTTTTCACGATCGTATACAGCAATGAGAATTTTATCCAGTTCGTCTTCTTCCAGATGATCCAGCGCTTTTGGCGAGTGAGTGGATAAGATGATCTGCTTTTGTAAGGATTGTTCCTTGATAAATTGCATGAGGAGATCAAACTGATGTGGATGAATGCCAAGTTCAGGCTCTTCTATGAGGATTAGACCTGTCTTATTGTTAGTGATTTCCGTAATTAAATAGAATAACCGTTTAGTTCCATCAGAAAGATGTGACCAGGGAATCCAGCGCTCGTTAATAAGGAATTCCAGTTTAATGTTTTCTGCTGTGATGGATTTCTCGTCTCTATAAATGTTAATACCTTCATTAAATCTTAATCCCTGAATAGGTGAAAAGCGTATGAGGTTCCCGATAGATTCTTCAGGAATAATCAGATTTTCCAAGAACCAGGATACATCTACGCTCTGAATGATTTTTTCTCTCTCAAAAGTATCTCTATCTTCTGGTAATGCCATAAGTTTATCTTCATAAGTATTCTGGAAACTATACGAAGCATTATCGATTATATCTGTTAAAAAGCGAGTAGTTTTGCCAAACTCCCAATCGATAAAATCGTAAATCAAGGGGATTTGTATAATTCCCGGTGTTGCAATTCCATCCAGTTGCTCTGTAAGATTGAAGCGGATATAAAGTGGGGATATAAAGCTATGACCCAGCTTTAAAAGGATAGTATTTATGCTTCTGCTTGATTTTATTTTTTTGCCATTAAAATCAAATTCTTTGCCAATGATTTCTTCGTCATAACTGTCAAATACTATGGAGTCATTGATGAATAAGCTATGGTGATACAACTCATCATTGACTCGGTTACTTTCTCCTAATAGATTTTTCTTAGTTGGTTTTCTGATGTTAAGATCGAATCTATTGTTGTTTCTGTCATTGAGTTTCAGAAATGCAGATTGAAAGGAAAATCCTTTTTTTTTATAAATAGTAGCTATTGCTGAATCAAGAAATTCTAGAAAATTAGACTTTCCTGCGCCATTTTTTCCTATAAGAATATTCAACCCTGGATTTAGCCTAGCCTCTAAATCCTCAATAGATTTAAAACCTTTGACATGTAATTCGTCAAGAAACAAGGATGGAAGATTTTCGTTTTCTGGCATTGATATTAGGTTTTCTACAAATTTAAAATATTGTCCCCCAATTTACTAATTATAGCTGTGAATGCTTGAACTAAAAAAATACAGGCCTGACTATCTTCACATAAATTCTTCCAGAATTTTTAGTACCTATCTTTTTTCTCCTGTGACGGATATGTCTATGTCTATTCCTGATTTGACTTGACATTCTGGTATAGTACTGTAGGGGTTGTGGTATACATTGAAGTAGGGTTGAAGCAGGGTTCGACTACCCTTGAAGTACCTCAGGCTACTTCAATACTACTTCAATGCTAGTTCAAGGCTACTTCAACCTACAACACAACCCCTACAGTACCCCTGCACAATAGGTGTTTTATAGTAAGATTACTTGATGTCATGGAAGATGAAACTGTAGTTGATATGAATCACACAGACAGATAATATAATTATATAGTTTGTTATATAATAAACTGCATGATTGTGATATCACAACTAATGTAATACTGTATTTTTGCAAAATATGGTGAATCAATATTTAAGAATCTTATAATCAGATTATAGTATAATCAAGAATATTTAAAATATTTGTAATATCGTTTTGCATATTAAAAACATAAGTTCTATATTTGCAGTCCGAAAAAAGGATAAACAGGGTTTGTTGTAATGATCAGACCTTTACATATAAAAATATTATTATACTAGAAAATGGCAAATCATAAATCATCTTTAAAAAGAATCAGAGCAAACGCTACTAAACGTTTACGTAACAGATACCAAGCAAAAACTACTCGTACTTTTGTTAAAAGATTACGTGCATCTGTAGATAAAAAATCAGGTCAGGAGTTATTGCCTAAAGTGATTTCTATGTTAGATCGTTTAGCTAAGAAAAATGTTATTCACAAAAACAAAGCTGCAAACAACAAATCTAAGTTAACTAAATTTGTTAACGGCTTAAAATAGTAATAGCTTTACAATATTGTAAACGGGATAGGCTTTGGCTTATCCCGTTTTTTTGTTTATGGTAAAATATGAACAGAAAATAGGAATTAAATCATTGGCGCCTGCCGACCGTCCACGCGAGAAACTAATTCTGAATGGCCGCAGGCATTTATCGGATGCAGAGCTGATTGCTATCCTGATCAGTTCGGGAAATCAAACGGAAACCTCCGTAGAGGTGAGTCAGCGGATACTGCTTAATTATGGGAATGACCTCGATTTACTAGCTAAAGCATCCTTCCAGGAACTAATCTTGTTTAAGGGGATAGGAGAGGCTAAAGCATTGTCCATTATTGCAGCACTTGAACTTGGTCGCCGCAGAAAAGAAAAACCTCATGAGGAATTCCCTCAGATCCACTCTTCCAATGATGCATTTGATTTATTGCGCCCTGTAATGGCAGATCTGGATCATGAAGAGTTCTGGATGCTGATTTTAAATAAAGCCAACTTTGTAATCTGCAAACACATGATTAGCAAAGGGGGACAGGCGAGTACAACTGTTGATCCGAAAATCATCTTTGAAAAAGCAATTGCCATGAAGGCGGCTTATCTCATCCTTGCGCACAATCATCCTTCGGGTAACTGTAAGCCTAGTAAAGAGGATATTGAAGTCACTAAAAAACTGGTTGAAGCTGGTCTTTTATTAGACACCCCTGTGCTTGATCACCTCATTATTACCAATAAAAAGTTCTATAGCATGGCAGATGAAGAAATTATTTAGTGTCAATTCTTCCATGTTTATGGGCTAATCAATATACAGCAAAGCATTATTTTATATCTTTGCATTTTAGAAGAAAATATAACATGAAGATATCATACAACTGGCTTAAACAATTCATACAAACTGACCTTAATCCACAGGAGCTTTCATTGATTCTGACCAATATCGGTCTGGAAGTGGAAAGCCTTGAAAAAGTACAACCAGTGGTGGGTGGTCTGGAAGGATTAGTGATTGGCCATGTGCTTACATGCGTTCAACATTCCAATGCAGACAAGCTGAGGGTTACTACGGTAAATGTTGGGGCTGCAGAAGCGATTCAGGTTGTATGCGGTGCACCAAATGTTGCTGAAGGACAAAAAGTTGTTGTAGCAACGGTAGGGACTACTGTTTATCCGAATGAAGGCGAACCTTTTAAAATCAATAAATCAAAAATCAGAGGCGAAGTTTCTGAAGGGATGATTTGTGCAGAAGATGAAATTGGTCTGGGTGGTTCTCATGCTGGTATTATGGTCCTTGCAGAAGACGCACTGATCGGTCAGCCAGCTAAAGATTATTTCAAAATGGAAGATGATTACCTTTTTGAAATTGGATTAACGCCAAACAGAGCTGATGCAGCTTCACATTTAGGGGTAGCCAGAGATTTAGCGGCTTACCTGAGAATTGATTTGAAAATGCCAGCTATTGTTTCTTTTAAAACAGCAAATGAGAATTTAACAGTTGCTGTTGAAGTTGCCGATCCAATTGCCTGCCCGAGATACAGCAGTGTTTCGATCAGTGGGGTAACGGTTAAAACTTCTCCGGACTGGTTACAGGATAAATTAAAAGTAATCGGCATCCGTCCAATTAATAATATAGTAGATATTACCAATTATGTGCTGCATGGTTTAGGCCAGCCGCTTCATGCTTTTGATGCAGATCAGCTGTCAGGAAAAAAGATCATTGTACAAAAGGTTGCTGAAGGAACTCCATTTGTTACTTTAGATGGCGTAGAACGTAAGTTATCTGCTGAAGATCTGATGATCTGTGATGCAGAGAAGCCAGTAACGATTGCAGGTGTTTATGGTGGTAAGAATTCTGGAGTGAGTGCAGAAACTAAAAATATATTTTTAGAGAGTGCTTATTTCAATTCGGTATCGGTACGTAAAACAGCGAAAAGGCATACTTTAAAAACGGATGCTTCTTTCCGTTATGAGCGTGGTACTGATCCTGAAATGACAGTTACAGCTTTAAAATATGCTGCCTTGTTGATTCAGGAACTGGCAGGTGGAGAGATTTCTTCTGTAGTTTCAGATATATATCCAGCGCCGGTTGCTCCGTTTGATTTAGAGGTTAGCTATAAAAATATTACCAGGCTGATTGGTGCAGCTATTCCGGATGAGGAAATTAAAGCGATCATTACCTCATTAGGTATTACGGTTGCTTCAGAAACAGCTGAAGGCTTATCTTTAAAAGTTCCGAGCTTTAAGGTAGATGTTACACGTGAGTGTGATATCACTGAAGAGGTATTGAGAATTTACGGCTATAATAATATAGAGATCCCAAATAAAGTGAATGCTTCACTTACCTTCTCTGCCAAGCCAGACAGAGAGCAGACACAACATGTGGTTGCAGATATGTTAACGGCTAACGGTTATTTAGAAATCTGGTGTAACTCTTTAACTAAAGGCACCTATTCTAAAAATACGGAAGAAGTGGTACAGATTCTGAATCCTTTAAGTTCAGACCTGAATGTAATGCGTCAGAGTTTACTGATGCCGGCACTGGAGAGCGTTGCTTATAACCAGAACAGAAAAAACGGGGATGTTAAGTTTTATGAATTTGGTAAAACTTATCATTTGATAAATGAAAAATATGTAGAGCACCCAAGATTGTTATTGGTGCTTTCTGGTTCGGATGCAACAGAGCAGTGGAATCAAAAGCCTGCTCCGGTGAGTTTTTACAACTTAAAGGCTGCAGTTGATGCGGTAATTGGCAGATTGGGAATTACAAATTACCAGACAGAAGAAATTAGTGATGAGAACTTTGCTTTCGGGTTGAAGTATTTCAGAGGGCCACAGGCAATTGTTTCTTTCGGTGCGGTAACTGCAGCAGATAAAAAACAAACGGATGTAGATAAGGATGTTTATTATGCAGATTTTGACTGGGCTTTATTATTGGATATTGTCAGAAAGAATAAAGTAATCAGCAAAGAGATTCCTAAATATCCTGCGGTAAGAAGAGATCTTTCTATGCTGGTAGATACGGATGTCACCTTTGAAGCTTTGAAAACAATTGCTTTCAAAACAGAGAAGAAATTGCTGAAGAATGTGCAGATTTTTGATGTGTATGTTGGTGATAAACTACCGGAAAATAAGAAGTCTTATGCATTGAACTTTACTTTACAGGATGATCAGCAGACTTTGACTGACAAGCAAATTGATGCAGTTATGCAAAAGATTATCGCTAACTTAGCCCAAAGTGCGAAAGCAGAGATAAGAAAGTAATTTTATTTGTTACTTTTAGGAATAATATAAATACTATCAATTTTTAAATAAAAGATGTCTTCGGTTGCAGAACAATTAGATTCAGTATTACATAAAGCGGCCCGGCTTATCGAGCTTTGTAATGCATTACAAGAGGAAAACGAGTTGTTGAAGCAGGAGAATTCATCTGTTAAGTTAGCCTTGAATGCGGCGAAAATTAAGAACTCAGATTTGGATGAGAAGATGAGGGTGCTTAAATTGGCGAAGAGTATTGAAGGGACAAGCGAGAAGACACTTGATATAAAGCAAAAAATTAACGATTTTGTGCGTGAAATCGATAAATGTGTAGTGTTGCTTAAAAAATAGGGATTACACGAAATTGAAACAAAGCTAAGAAATGGGAGAAATCTCGATAAAAATAACTATCTCGGACCGCATTTACCCTTTAAAGGTGAATATGGAAGAGGAAGAAATTGTAAGGCGGGCAGCCAAAATTATTAATGAGCGTATAAAGGACTATCAGGAAAATTATGCGGTCAGAGATAAACAGGATTTGCTATCTATGGCAGTATTGCATTATGCAACAGCTGTGTTAAGGGTAGAAAATAAAGTGCAGGATCAAGATACTGCAGTAGCTGAAAAAGTTGAAGAATTAGATAGTTTACTGAACGATTTCTTTACCAAATAGGATCGGTCCGTAATTTCAAAGCGTATAAAGGAATTTAACCGTTGTTGAATTTTTTGTTTCATGTTTCGTAATCTTTAAATACAGGCAGGTGGCTGGGATCAGTTGCTGTTAATCACTGCATGTATTTAGAGCGGCAACGCAGGAAACTTAAAATTGAACAACGGTTTTTTTTTAAGTCAGAATTTAAGAAAGGTAAGGAGAGGCTTGCATGAGCATAGGTTATGTTTATGCACGTTTATATATATAAATTAAAATGGAAATAATAGGAATAATTGGATATGTACTGGCCAGCTTAGTTGTTGGAATACTGGTTGGCAGATATTTACTGCGCAACCTGTTGAAAAAACAGGAGATTGCTGCACAGTCAAAAGTGAAGAAGATCTTGAAAGAAGCAGAAAGTAATGCAGAGATCTTAAAGAAAGACAAGTTGCTGGAAGCTAAAGAGAAGTTTTTACAATTGAAAACTGAACATGAGCAGGAAGTAAATGCAAAAAATAACCAGGTAAATCAAAGAGAAAACGCGATTAAACAGAAGGAACAATCTGTGAACCAGCGTTTGGAAAACATGAACCGCAAGGAACAGGAACTGGATAACAGCAAGAAAAACCTGGATAAACAGACTGACATTGCGCTTAAAAAGCAAGAAGAGGTTGACTTGCTGAAAAACCAGCATGTGAAACAACTGGAAACTATCGCCGGATTAAGTGCTGAAGAGGCAAAAAACCAGTTGGTAGAAAACATGAAGCAGGAAGCCAGAACTCAGGCAATGATCCAGGTAAAGGATATTGTGGATGAAGCGAGGTTAACTGCAACTAAAGAAGCTAAAAAAGTCGTGATCCAAACTATACAGCGTACAGCTGTGGAAGCAGCGATAGAAAATACAGTTTCTATTTTCCATATCGAAAGTGATGAGATTAAAGGCCGTGTAATTGGTCGTGAAGGTAGAAATATCCGTGCACTTGAAGCAGCGACTGGTATTGAGATCATTGTCGATGATACACCTGAGGCAATTATTTTATCAGGATTTGACCCGGTAAGAAGAGAGATTGCCCGTTTAGCTTTACACCGTCTGGTAACTGACGGACGTATTCACCCGGCACGTATTGAAGAGGTGGTCGCAAAAACGAAGAAACAAATTGAAGATGAAATTGTAGAAATAGGTGAACGCACGGTTATTGATTTAGGGATTCATGGTCTGCACCCTGAGTTAATCAGAATGGTTGGACGTATGCGTTACCGTTCTTCTTATGGACAGAATTTACTGCATCACTCCCGTGAGGTTGCTAATTTCTGTGCAACAATGGCAGCAGAATTAGGCTTGAATGCTAAGATGGCTAAACGTGCAGGATTACTGCATGATATAGGTAAAGTACCTGATGATAACCCTGAATTGCCTCACGCTATTTTAGGAATGCAGCTTGCAGAAAAATATAAGGAACATCCTGAAATTTGTAATGCAATCGGAGCTCACCATGATGAAATCGAGATGACTTCTATGATCTCGCCGATCATACAAGCTTGTGACGCAATTTCTGGTGCCCGCCCTGGTGCAAGACGTGAGGTTGTTGAAAGTTATATCAAGCGTTTAAAAGAATTAGAAGAGCTGGCTCTTTCTTATCCTGGTGTAGAGAAAACTTTTGCTATTCAGGCTGGTAGAGAATTGAGAGTGGTAGTTGAGAGTGAGAGAGTAACTGATCAGCAGGCAGAATTACTGGCAGCGGATATTTCTAACCGTATTCAAACGGAGATGACTTATCCTGGTCAGATTAAAGTTACTGTAATCAGAGAAACCCGTTCGGTTGCCTTTGCTAAATAAATGGCTCAATAAATATTATTACCGAAGCGATAGATTATTCTATCGCTTTTTTTATTTTTATACAATGAAGAAGCAGAAATCCCCGGTGGAAAAATTGGAGCGTAAAAAGGAAGTGGATATTCTATTTGATACCTACTCAGAAAGTCATCAGAATCCTTCTAACGAATTGATTCACTGGGTTTGTGTGCCTTTGATCGTATTTAGCTTATTGGGAATGATCTGGGCTATCCCTTTTCCACATCTGGCTTTCCTTGGAAAGTATAATGGTTTTGTGAACTGGGCTTCTTTTGTGATTGCTTTTTCAGGATATTATTATTACCGTCTGTCGCCGGTACTTTCTTATTTGATGATCTTATTAATCTTTGCTGCTGCTGCTATAATTGTACAACTGGAGAAGTGGGAATTGGCTGGTGGACCTGCACTGTGGCTGGTTTGTGCAGTAATTTTTGTGCTTTCCTGGATTGGACAATTCATCGGTCATAAAATCGAAGGAAAGAAACCTTCATTTTTACAGGATGTTAAGTTTTTGTTAATAGGTCCTATTTGGTTATTGCACTTTATCTGCATTAAAATGGGATTAAAATACTAAATAAACCGTTTTTAAATACTGGCCAGCCTAGGTGTTAATGCTGGGTTGATCTTATGGTTAACTAATGGTAATTTTCAGGTTACTTGCTGTTAATATTGTGGTAATACTTTTGCCTGTACACTAATCAAGGCAAAATTGAAATTACAACTAAAACTTAAAGAAGCTATAATTACGTTATTTTGCGTATTTATAAGTGCGGCAGGATTTGCACAAAGTACCGGTAAAATAGCAGGTACTGTAACTGATAAAAAGACTGGTGAGACTCTTATTGGTGTTACCGTTAAAATAAAAAACACATCGAAAGGTCTTTCCACAAATGTAGAGGGAAGATATATTATCGAAGGCCTGGCTCCAGGTAAATATACTGTACAAGCATCTTATGTAGGGTATGCCACAAAAGAAATTACTGAGATAGCGGTTGGCGCAAATTCTGCCACTACGATTAACATCGTAATGGAGGAATCAAATTCTCAGGACTTAAATGAAGTCGTGATAACTTCTAAAGCTCGTCAGGAATCTGTAAGCACATTATATGCAAATCAGAAAGCTAACCTGAGTATTTCGAGTGGTATTTCTGCTGAGCTGATCAGAAAGAGTCCTGATAGAAATACGTCAGATGTGTTAAAACGCGTTAGTGGCGCAAGTATACAGGATAACAAATTTATTATCGTCAGAGGTTTATCGGACCGATATAATTCAGCTATGCTTAATAATGCTGTACTACCAAATACAGAAGTTGATAAAAAAGCATTTTCATTTGATATTCTTCCAGCCAATTTAATTGATGCAATTGTTGTCAATAAAACTGCTTCTGCCGATATTCCCGGAGATTTTTCAGGAGGCGTTGTACAGATAACCACTAAAGATTTTCCAGATAACAAATTCCTTAACCTTTCTTTAGGGACATCTTTCAATACACAGTCAACTTTTAAAGATTTTTTGAAAACTACCAATGGTGGAAACGGAGTTTTTGGTACTTATCATAAGGACAGAAATATTCCTTCTTCATTTCCATCGAGGTCAGATTATTTAAATTTGCCTGTTGCTGACAGGGTATCCATGTCAAAACAATTCGCGAATAATTGGGGATACGGTGGCGTGAAATCAATATTGGGGCCAATATTTCAGGCGAATTACGGTACAACAAAAAGATTTAAAGATGATAGCCAGTTTGGTACTGTATTGTCACTTTCATATCGTTATGATGAAAGATTGAAAGAGAGTGAGCAAAAAGCTTATGCGGGAGATGCTTTAGGTGATCAGTTTAATGATAAAGTATATAGTTATAATACAAATATCGGTGGACTTGCAAATTTTGCCTATTCATGGGGCAATAATAAAATCGCATTAAAAAACATCTATAACAAGGTCCTTGAAAACCAATTCACTTCTCGTGAAGGTTTTGATGATTCTCAAACTAAGTTTCTAAGAACTGCTGATTATCTGTTGCAAAGGTCATTAATCTCAAATCAGTTAACAGGTAATCACTTGTTGTCTGAAGAGCGCAAAATTAAATTAGACTGGAATCTGAATTTTGCAAATACGGATAGAAAAGAACCAGGTTTTAAAAGAATGGAATACCAGGAGGAAAATGGACAGCCAGGTTATACCAGGGCCAGTATTCCTTCTTCAGGACAGGCTGACCCCAGATTCGGTGGTAATTTCTCTTCTAAATTGAATGAAAACTTATATGGTGGATCATTTGATATTACAGTGCCGGTAAAGTGGTTCCAGGATAATAACAAGATCAAGTTTGGTTATTTTGGACAGTATAGAAAACGTGATTTTGCAGCAAGGGTAATTGGATTTTCTCGAAATGGCACATTTGATACTTCTTTGCTAAATCTACCTCAGGATCAGATTTTTGCTCCTGAGAATATCAGAGAGAATGGTTTTGTACTGAATGAGATTACAAACGGTGCTGATCAGTACAATGCGAATTCATTTTTAAATGCGGGTTATGTGATGTTTGACGGTTATCTTACTGAAAAACTAAGATTAGGTATTGGTGCGAGATTAGAATCGTACCATCAAAAGTTAACCAGCGCTGACAATACTTTTACCCCATTAGTAGTTGATACTACTTACACCAACTTGCTGCCTTCCGTAAACTTAATTTATAACCTGACGGAGAAGGCTAATATTCGTCTATCTGGCTCACAAACTGTAGGGAGACCAGAGTTTAGAGAGATTGCTCCATTTAGTTTTTATGATTTTAATAAAAACGTTTCAGTTGTTGGTAATCCTGATTTGAAACAGTCTAAAACTACTAATGTGGACCTTGGCTACGCTGTTTACCCTTCGTCCGGTCAGGTATTTTCAGTATCTGCATTCTATAAACACTTTGACCTTCCTATAGAACAAAGCTTGCAGCTGGGTACTTCAGGAAGAACTTTTGGCTATACCAATTCTGAATCCGCAACATTGTATGGGATAGAAATGGAATTCAGAAGGTCTTTGGATTTTATAGGTGAACGATTTAATGATTTTACTTTCAGTACGAATGCATCTTATATGAAATCGAAAGTAAAAGTATCTGAAACAGTAAATAAAACAGGCGAACGCCCTTTACAAGGTCAATCCCCATATTTAATCAATGCGGGTGTGCAATACAATTCAAAAGCAGAAAATTCAATGGGCGTTAGCTTGTTGTATAACAGAATTGGAAAACGGATCTGGGCCGTAGGGAATGTGCAGGACCCAGATATTTATGAGAAATCAAGAAACGTACTCGATCTTCAGATTTCAAAAAAGTTTGCTAAGTCAAGAGCTGAGGTCAAATTGAATTATAGCGATATCCTAAATAACAAAGCCATATTTTATCAAAAGCCAAGAGGAACAGATCCAAATGCTGGGTTTGATGCAAAAACTGATCATATAAATATTTCTGATCGTTTTGGTTCGACTATTACACTTGGTTTCTCTTATAGAATCAAATAGACTAAACCTGATTTAATACTAATAACTCTAAACTGAAAACAAAATAGCCTTATAAATTCTAATTATCACACTGAAAAAAATGAGAAACAAATTAAACTTAGGCATAGTTGCCTTATTAATGGCTGGTACTGCAACTTTTACCGGCTGTTCAAAAAGTACTGATAATCCTGTTAATCCTATTGTTAACCCACCAGTAAATTCAGGTCCATCAAATGCTCTTTTAGCTGATTCTTTTTTTGAAAAAGTAACCTACAGAGGTGCTTTTGGAACAACAGACTGGACCGCTGGCTGGGCAAATTTCACACCAAAAACTACGGTTTATGGTGCTGCAACAGAGACGTTAGCTGGAAGTATTACTGCGAACAGAACACTGGACGCAAGTAAGGTCTACTTATTATCTGGTTTTGTGTATGTAACAGATGGTGTTACCTTAACAATTCCTGCAGGAACTGTGATCAGAGGAGATCAAACTTCTAAAGGTACACTTGTTGTTACCCGTGGTGGTAAACTAATTGCAGAAGGTACCGCTGCTAAACCAATTGTATTTACTTCTAATAAAGCTGTTGGTGAAAGAGCTCCTGGTGACTGGGGTGGAATAATTGTTTTAGGAAAGTCGACAAATAATATACCAGGTGGTACTGGTTTAATTGAAGGTGGTTTAACTGCTCCATTCGGTAATCATGGTGGTACTGATGCTGCTGATAATTCAGGTGTGCTAAAATATGTACGTGTTGAATTTCCTGGTATCGCATTTCAGCCTTCGAATGAAATCAATGGTGTAACATTTGGATCTGTTGGAAGTGCAACAACTGTTGATTATATACAGGTTGCTTACTCTGGTGATGATTCATTTGAGTGGTTTGGTGGAACAGTAAATGCGAAACACCTGATATCGACCGCTAACGTTGATGATGTGTTTGACTTTGACAATGGTTTCTCCGGAAAACTTCAGTTTTTAGCAGGTCAGCGTGATCCTGCATTAGCAGACCAGGGTGGTCAGTCTAATGGTATTGAATCTGATAACTCTGAAAAAGACTTTGTTGTTGCGCCAAAAACACGTCCGGTTATTTCTAATCTGACTTTAATTGGTCCTGGAAACGTGGGTAAAATTGACGATAAACATGAATATGCTAATATGTGGAGACGCGGATCGAAAATGATTCTTGCAAATTCTATTTTTATAGGTTTCAAATATGGTATAGATGTTCGTAACAAAGAAACCAGTGATGCATTAACAGATGGTTCATCATTAATTAAAACTAATATCTATCAATCGTATACTGCAGGTAGAGATGTGGAAGTTGGTCTTCCAAACAACGGTTCTTTTGCAAGTGTAGATTTATTGAAAACTTACCTTACTGCAAATGCGAACACAATAATTGATGAGACAGCTGCTTCAGCTTTATTGTCAGCTCCATTTAGTCTTACTGCTCCTAATTTTACTTTAAAATCAGGATCTGTAGCTTCAACAGGCGCGTCATTCTAATTGAATTAGATTAATACTAATATTTTCTAAGAGCTGGTCATTATGATCAGCTCTTTTTTGCGTTTTATGGGCTACTTAACACAAGCTTAATATTAACACAATATTACTTTAAGGCTTCTTGTTGTTTACATGTTAAGATTATATGCTGTATAAACCGTTTTATTGACCCTTTAATCACATTTTTTAATCCCGTTTTAATCCAATCTTAATTTAACATTAAACCTGCGTCGCTTTAATGTGAAATTAATATTAACGTCACATTGCTGCCCTAGTTTTACAAAAAAAACAGAAGCAAGAAAAATGAAAAAATTTCTAACAATTAATCTCTCCTGCGTGATGCTTACTTTTCTCCTTTTTATGGGGTTAGGAGTAAATGCTCAGGTAACGACATCAAGCGTTAACGGTAAAATTAAAGATGCAAAGGGACAGACTATTCCCGGAGCCAGTGTTTTAGTTTTACATGTTCCAACCGGAACTAAATATGGTGCGGTTACAGGATCTGATGGATACTTCCGTATCAATAACTTAAATCCTGGTGGACCTTACAAAATCACTGTAACTTATGTAGGTTATAATAAACAGGAAAAAGACATTAACAGCCTTGGTCTGGGTACTGACCAGCGCTTAGACTTCACCTTAACAGATGAAGGACAACAATTGAGTGAAGTAACTGTTAAAGGTACAAAAGGCGGTACTAAAATTGGTTCGGGTACTCAGATTGGTGAGCAGCAAATCAAAAATATGCCAACTGTAAGCAGAAGCTTAACGGATTTAACCCGTACAACTCCACAAGGCAGTAAAGATAACTCTTTCATGGGGACCAACTTCAGATACAATAACGTAACTATTGATGGTGCGATTAATAATGATGCCATTGGTTTCAGTCCTTCATTAGGTGGTCAGAGCGGAAGTTCTGGTATGCCAGGTAGCAGTACAAGAACAAACCCGGTATCGATTGATGCGATTCAGGATGTTCAGGTGTTATTAGCTCCTTACGATGTTAAGATTGGTAACTTTACTGGTGGTAGTGTGAATGCGGTAACGCGTTCTGGTACCAATGATGTATCGGGATCTGTTTATGGTTACGGTCGTAATGCTGATTTGATTGGTAAAAACAAAGCTGGTGATGGTTCAAAAGAGCCTTCTGCTTTTCATGATTACCAGACTGGTTTCAGATTGGGATTCCCTATTATTAAAAATAAATTATTCTTCTTTACAAATGAGGAGATTACCCGTCGTCAGGATCCTGTGATCTTAGGTGCTGGTTCTCCTGACATGAAAGTTCTGACTTTAGATCAGGCGCAGAAAATCTCTGATCTGATGAAGAACAAATATGGTATTGATGCTGGTTCTTTTGGAAACTATAATATCTATGCCAGATCAAATAAATTCTTCAATCGTGTAGACTGGAATATCAATGATAAAAATCAATTGACTATCCGTAACAACACCATTACTTCTGAAGCGACGAATTTAGAGCGTGATCAGTCAAACTTTAGATTTGGTGGTATTGATTATAAACAAACAAATAATCAAAGTTCTACTGTTGCTGAGTTAAAAAGCAGAATTAATAATGAAATGTCTAACAGCTTAGTAGTTGGTTATTCAAATATCCATGATTATAGAACGCCAACTTCTAATCCTGCTTTGCCGCAGATTGAAATTAGCGGAGCAAATGGTGGAACTATCTTTTTGGGTACAGACCGTGAAGCGAGTATTTTCAATATGAAACAAAAAACATTTGAATTTACTGACAACTTTACTTTAACTAAAGGAAAACACACGTTTACTTTTGGTACGCACAATGAGTTATATAATATCACTTATGGTTTCGTGAATGCCTGGAATGGTCGTGTATCTTATAGTAGTGTAAATGATTTCCTGAATGGCATTCCTAACCGTGTTCGTACCAACTACAATTATGCTGACAATACAAGGGATAACATTATAGCTAATCCACCAGCACAGTTCAAGTTAAATATGTATAGTGTTTATGGTGAAGATCAATGGCAAGTATCTGATCGTTTCAAATTAACTTATGGTTTGAGATTTGATTTAGCTGATATGCCAAACAAACAACCTTTAAGTTCAAAAACTACTGGTTCTCCTGTAGATGCTAACTATGGTACAACTTTTACTTATACAAAACCGAACGAGATTAAAAATAGCTTCTTCGGTCAGATTCAAATCTCTCCTCGTGTTGGATTTAACTTCGACGTATTGGGCGACCAAAGTTTAATTATGCGTGGTGGTAGTGGTTTATTCACAGGTAGAGTTCCTTTTGCATGGTTAGGTTATGCTTATTACAATAACGGGGTAACTTATGGTGCATATGATAACGATAAGACTAAAATTGCATATACAGCAGGAACTGATCCAATCAGAGATGCTTTGAATGGAAATGGTGAAGCCGGATTTGTTTCTAAACAAGTTGATAAAAATGGTAAACCAATTAATGTTAATGATCCAAATGGTGCAACTCAGGTAGATTTAATTGATAACAATTTCAAAATGCCTAAAACATGGAGAAGCAGTTTAGCTTTTGATTATAAAACTGAGAACCAATGGAAATTTACAGTAGAAGGTATTTATACTAAAGTTATCAATGATTTGAAATTCCAACAGATCAATATTACTGATAACCCTACTTATTTGGTTTACGATACGCAACATCAACAACCAATTTATGCAAAGACTCCAATTAATCCTCTATATACTAATGCTTACTTGCTTTCTAATACAAGTAAAGGATACCGTTACAGTGTGACTGGTCAGGTTTCAAAATCTTTCCCTTTCGGTTTAGATGTAATGGCGGCTTATACTTATGGACAGTCTAAAGATTTGACTAACGGTATCAGAAATTCAATGGAATCTAACTGGCAGTTGAACCAGGCTTTAAGCCCTAACAATCCTCAGTTAGCGACTTCTAACTTTGATGTACGTAATCGTATCATATCTACAGTTAATTATAGATTTGCATGGGATAAGGCGAATAAATATGTATCAAGTTTTTCTTTGTTCTATAGTGCACAATCAGGTTCCCCTTACTCTTATGGATTCCTGAATACTACGATTAATGGAACTGGTCAGAACGTAAGTCTGGCTTATATTCCTAAAGCTGGTGAAACTGTTAATTTCTTTAAAGATATAGCAGCCGTACCCGCAACATCTACAGCACCAGGAACTCCGGCATTTTCAGCAGTGGCACAAGCAGCAGCGTTTGATTCTTATATCGATGGTGATAAATATCTTAAAACAAGAAGAGGTAATTTCACAGAAAGAAATGCAGCACGTACACCTTGGAATACGCAACTTGACTTCCGTTTTACTCAGGATATCAGAATCGTAGAAAGCGGAAAGCATAAACATACTTTAACATTCACTTATGACATCGTTAACTTAACAAACTTATTAAACAAAGACTGGGGAGTTCAGTATTTCTCTCCTAACACGTATAACTCAATGGCAAGTATAGGTTTGAAACCAGGAACAGCTGGAACAGCTACTACTTATCCGACTTATACATTTAATAAAGATAATGCAAGTAGTTATTCAAAAGACTTCTTTGCATCAAGATTCCAAATGCAATTTGGCTTGAGATACAGCTTCTAACAAATAGTCTTTACATAAAAAAGGCGTGTTATCAATAGATAACACGCCTTTTTTATGTAAAGACTATTTGTTAGAATTTTTTTTGTTTTCTGTTAAATATGTTGTTTTTACTGATATGTTAATTTTGTCTTAATGAAGCCTTAATAAGATGTTTTTACATTGTAAGAAAAATAAACTATGAAAAATAAATCTATTTTAAAGCTCTCATTAATGAAAGTGGCTTTTATGTTAATATTAGCTATTGTGGTTGGCTCGTCTTGTAAGAAAACAGAACAACCCGTAGCAGAGAATACAAATACCGAAGTAAAGACAGAAATTAACTCTGTTTCTAATGAAAGTTTAATTAAATTTTTGTCTATAACCTTAAACGTAGATAAGAAAGAAATCAGTTATGATAGCGCGATCAACGAGTTCATCATAAGAGGACATAAGTTTACCAGGGATCAGGTTAAGTCTGACTATTCTTCTGCAAATGTTTACCAATCAACTTTCGGGAAATAATTATGAAAAGTTTAAACCTAATTAAAAAAGCCTTTCTTCTGTTTGCTTTGGTTATTGTTAATGCTTTCATCTCAAAAGCTGATGTAGCATTGAATTCGTTTAAAATTCAGGCAGCTTACCAAGTATCAGGGCAGTTGAAAGTAACAGATGCGAATGTGAAAACGGCTTTTAAATTTGAGGTCATGTTAAGTAGGAATCTATTAGCTAATGGTAGCTACGAAGACCCAACTTCAACTGTTACATTGGTGTATTCTAATTGTGGAGTATGCGGAACATATCAGGAGATTTCTGCTCCAAGGCAAATTACCAATAAGGATTTTAAGCAGGGAGCAACAGACTGGGACTCAGGTTATGCATATTTACAGTATGATAAAGCTTTAACTGCTGAATTACCAGCGAAAATAACAACAGGCTCCCTAATGATTAAGTTAACATATTATGATAGCAATCAGAAGAAAACTTTGACGAAGTATCTATCAAATAATATGATTGGTATATTTTATGCACCTGTTACAGTTGATATCTTTGATCTGATAACTTATCCGGCGCGTCGTTTGAGTGATGATGTGCCAGGTAACGGTGATCAGTCAGTGAATCATCTTTTGATAGAACTTAATCCTATTGGGATTAAATTACCTGCTGAACAGTTAAATTTGAAATGGAATGCCTCAAAATTGACTTCAAATGAAGTTACTATATCTCTATATTCATCATTTCTTGATAAGCCAGCTATTCGGATGAAAAAAACAATCCCAAACACAGGTAGTTATGCTGTTGATTTTTCCTCGTTAGATCTGCCTTTCGCTTATATCCCGATGTATAGGTTCTATATTGTAATAGAAGATGTATCGGGTCATAAAACTGGAAGAAGTGGTATTTTTCACTTTGTTAATGATCATGCCGGCCTTTTTGATAGTAGTTTTCCAAATGCTTTCCCAAATGCTTTTTGGATATTCAGGCCGGATAGTTCAGGTTCTTATAGTGAAAGGCTTACTGCTAACTGGTTACCAGATAGAATAAGTGCAACTAATGTATCAATTGATTTATATGATGGTTCAGGTATTCTTGTTAAAAGGCTAACTGAATCTACTCCAAATAATGGTTATTTTACCAGACCTGGGGATAATAGTATACCAGCTGGGAATAGTTTTTTCTACCAATTTAAGATTACTTCACTTGAAAATCCATCTCAGGTTGGTTACTCTGAGATGTTTAATAATTGGAATGATTAGCATTTGGTAAATGAAATTTTTATGATCTCAATGAGATGATAGAAAATAGCATTAATGAATGGGATAACATCTCTTTTATGGAAGATATAACAAAAAATCCTTATCTAAATTAATAGTTAAGGATTTTTTGTTATATAAAAATATTTAAATTAAGCTTAGGATGTTAAAGTGGAACATATTCTGCCTGATTTAGAATATGAGGACCGATATACTTACTAAGTGACTGAGGGGTTACAACTTCGACTTTTCTTCCTAATAAATCTTCCAGAAAGAAAGATAAGTCCATAAAGTTATCATAGGTCTTTTGCTCAGGTTCAAATTCGACTAAAAGGTCGACATCACTATCTGCATGGAGCCTACCGGTAATAAAGGAGCCGAATACGCTTAATTTAGACACGCCAAATGATCTTAACTTGTGGCTGTTAGCTTTTAGTAAAGAAAATAAGGATTGTTTATTTTGAACCTTCGTCTGCATATCCAAAGTTAATCAAAAGATTTAACTTAAATAAAAATCCCATATTGGAGTATTGGAAATTAGTTAATCTCTGTAAGTTTCTGCTATATTGGCCCCGAAATGATGATTTATTCATTTCATTTTAGTTATAGTTACCCATTTTATGAAGCGTATATTTTTAAGGTTATTAGTTTTTAGTGTTGGAATAAGTGGAGCTGCTGCTCAACAGAAAGGTTTTACAATCAAGGGAGAAATCAAAGGTCTCCATGGACCTGCAAAAGTGTATTTGGATTCTTATCAAGCTAAAATACTGGATTCAGCAGTTGTAAATAATGGCATCTTTCAATTTAAAGGCATTGCAAAAAAGCCAGGACTCGCTTACTTAAGTTTAGACAGATACGGTGTTGGAAAAGATAGTATTGGTCTGGAAAATAATACGGATGAGTTAGGTCTGTTTTTAGACAATTCTGAAATTAAAGTTACCGCTCAGGATTCTTTGATACGTGGTCAGGTTACCGGTTCAAAGATCAATGACGCGTATATGGCGTATAACAAGTTTATCGGAGGTACAGTCACTGCTGCTTATAAAAATTACAGGAACAGGATTTCTCCTTATTTGTGGCGTTCCTATCCATTTTTTAAAGAATTTGATGAATACATGCATCAATTCAAAGCAGCGCGCTTTGAAAAGCAGTTACAGTTTATCCATGAAAACCCTCAATCTTACTTTAGCCTGTACGCCCTGACTGATATTATTGATATGGGTTATGGAAAGAATATGAGCAAAACTGGTATTGCTTACAGGTCTATTGATGCGAAATTCCGGAATACACCAGAAGGGCAGCGTATCGGCAGACGCATTCAGACCATGAGCCAGGGTGCTGTCGGCACGCCTGCGCCAGACTTTACTTTATCTGATGTGAACGGCAAAGTGGTAAAGTTGTCTTCTTATCGCGGCAATTATGTGGTTCTGTATTTCTGGGTTACAGGTAATGACCTGATCAAAGCAGAAAACTATAAAATGATTAAAGCTGCCGGATTATATAAGCAGAAGAAATTTAAAATTATCAGTATTTCTTTAGATCCTGAAAAGAGAAAACAAACCTGGGCAAAAGAAGTGAAAGCAAATAAACTCCCATGGATACAGGTCTGGGGATTAAAATCCGGGTCACTCGTTACTTCAAAGCTTTATGGCACTCAGGGAACTCCGGCAAGTATTGTGATTGATCCTGATGGAATAATCGTCACCAGGGACTTAAATGGAGTCGAATTGCAATATCAGCTGGCTGAATATATGAAATAACAGAGATGTTATTAATGTATAGAAATGTTTAATACAAATAACTAATCCTTAATCCTGACTTAACATATCACCTCTATATTTGTGATGTAAATATTTGGTTAGTATTTATCAAGTTTAGGTTTAGTTGATAACAAAATAGCCCGGGTGGATGTCCGGGCTATTTGTTTTTAAAAGTTTTTACCAATTTTCTCCAGCATCTCTGGTGGGATACTTTGCATATCCACCACGAGGAATCCATCCAGACAATCTGAAAATTTCGGATCTATATTAAAGCAGATAATCTTCGCATTGAGGTTAAGGTATTGTCTTAACAACACAGGGATTTTAATATGCGTATTTTCAATATCAGATATCAAGACATCAAGATCTTTTAAAGAATCACTACTTTCAATTAGCAGGTCTTTATCAATCGCTGATAAATCTGCCTTGAATTTATTTCTTGGTCTTACATATTGTCCCAACTCATAATCAAAGTGATTCTTGGTAATGAAATCAACAATCAATGATTTAGAGAACTTAGAAAAGTTATTGCTGATACTAACCGGGCCAAACATATAACGGTACTGCGGATTATCTAAAAGATATTTTAAGATACCTTTCCATAGCAAGAACAACGGTAATGCTTTTTGCTGATATTCTTTTCGGATCCATGAACGTCCCAGTTCAATCCCCTGTCTTAATACAGGATAGAATGGATCTCTTATTTTAAAGAGCTCAGAAAGATAAAATCCTCTTTTGCCTAAAGTATTCAGAATCTCGTCTCCCTTACCAATCCGGTAAGCACCAACGATGTTTTTCTGATCTACATCCCAGATGAATAAGTGGTGATAATAAATATCATAATTATCAAGGTCTATCTTTTTATTAGAACCTTCGCCGACTTCTCTGAAAGTTATTTCTCTTAATCGGCCTATTTCCCTTAATATATTTGGAATATTAGCTGAAGGGGTAATGTATACTTCATAATTTTTCTCCGTCCACACCCTGTATGTTTCCAGCTGTTCAATTTCCTCCACAATACTTGCTCTTGGAGTTTCTTCAATAATTGGCTCCGGAGTCTTCTTGATTTTGAAAAGATTAATTGGATTGAACAATTTCTTTTCCTGTTCTATACTTGTACCAAGGGCATAAGTACGTGCACGTAAAAAATCAAGTAATTTATTAGTGTTGTTGCGGTAAGAAATATCTTCGATATGAATGGGTTTCCCTATTCTGACTTTTATTTTCAGTCCTTGTTTATTCAGGAATTCTGAAGGTAATTTCGCCGTACGCAGGGTAGGGTGAATAAAACTCAGGATATTGAACAATACCCCATTATTGCCATGGAAATAAATTGGGACTACTGGTACTTTTGCACGGGCGATAAGCTTTCCAACTACAGGATGCCATAAGCGGTCTGTAATTTCTTGTTTGTCCAGGCTAAAGGTTGAGACTTCACCTGCAGGGAAGATTCCAATAGGTACCCCGTTCTGCAATAGATCAAATGTTGCTTTTAATCCGCTGATGCTTGAAGAGTGCTGTACATTTTCAAAAGGATTAACGGCAACAAAAAACTCATTTAAATTAGGGATTTTCTGAAGGATAAAATTTACCATTACTTTAGCTTCCGGGCGCACAGTACATAATAGTTTAACCAATGCAAGTCCTTCTATCCCGCCATATGGATGGTTTGCAATCGCAATAAAACCACCTGTCTTTGGAATATTTCTCAGGTCATCTTCATCGAAATCAATTGACACCCCTATAGTTTCCAGTATTTTATCTACAAACTCCAAACCATTGAAATGCTGGTTTTGAGAGAAAACTTTATTAATATCGTTCAATTTCATGACTTCCATCAGTAAATCTGCAAGTCCCGGAACACCGAGTTTATCAATTTTAGTAGCCTTTGCAAATTCTTTGGTTGTTATGATCTTCATATTTGTTTTTAAAAGGGGAGAATTGAGAGCATATTTGCGATAGACAGCTAAATATGTTCCTGAATCAATCTCAAAAATAAGATTTATATTTTTAGAAAAGTTTAAAATTTATCTGATAGCACGTTTAGGCTTCCTTTTTGCCGTCATAATTGCCTCATCTTATTGGAAAATAAGCGAAAGAAGAATTTTATTCAGAAAGTTAACCAGGTTCCTGAATAAGGGAAGTACATTGAGCGGAGATGAAAAAGTGGTTAAGTTCGTATTTCAATTTCTCCAGGCGGGAGTATAATGGCTTGCTGGCTATGGTTGTGCTGATCTTACTGATCAGGGCGATTCCTGTTATTGATATCTTCTTTTTTCCGGAGCAGGTAGATCCGGAGACAGAAAGATCAGCCATCAATAAATTAATCCTGATGAAATCGGAAAAGGAGAACGCAGTCAAACAGCAGAAGCTGACAACTCCGGCACTTCAATCAGCCCTTTTTAATTTTGACCCTAATCTGATTGATACAGATGATTGGCAGCGGTTAGGTTTATCGGCAAAACAGGCTGGTGTAATGACCAGGTATAAAGAGAAGGGAGGCAGGTATTTTAAAAAAGAAGATCTGCAGAAGATGTATGTCATCAGTCCGGAAATGTATGAAAAGCTTATACCTTATATAAGTATCGGGCCGGAACACGACAGGCAGCAACAGCGGCAGAATCCTGAATATCCTGCGAAACGTTATCCTGCACAGCAGAAATTTGTATTTATACCATTGAATACTGCTGATACTTTGCAATTGATGGAGGTCAGGGGAGTTGGACCGGCATTTGCCAGAAGGATTTTCAATTACCGGCAGCGTCTTGGTGGGTTTTATAAAAAGGAACAGCTGCTGGAGGTATATGGGCTGGATAGTTTAAAGTATGCTGAGATTAAAGATCAGCTTAGTCTGGACGATCAGGCACTGACCAGAATTAACCTCAATACTGCATTGTTTGATGATTTGAAAAATCACCCCTATTTAAAGTATAAACAGGTCAATGCAATCATTCAGTTTCGAAAACAACACGGAAATTATGGTAATATTGCAGACTTAAGAAAGGTGGCAATATTATCTGCTGAAACTATAGAGAAGCTGGCCCCTTATATTTCTTTTTAATCATGACAATGGAAACAAAAATAAAACAGATTGTACGCGATGTAAACGATTTTCCGAAACCAGGTATCGTTTTTAAAGACATTACACCAATTTTAAAAGATGCAGTTTTATGCGGCGAAATTACTACAGCCCTTGCCATGCAGCTTTCAGCAGTTAAGATTGATGTGGTTGCCGGAATTGAAAGCAGAGGTTTTCTGTTTGGAATGGCTTTGGCAAATTTGCTGAATGTTCCTTTTGTACCGATCAGAAAAGCGGGGAAATTGCCACACAAAACTATTCAGCAGTCTTACGACCTGGAATATGGCAGTGCTACACTCGAAGTACATGAAGATGCTATTCTGCCAGGACAGCATGTGCTGATCCATGATGATTTGTTAGCTACGGGTGGTACTGTGGTTGCTGCTTCTAAGCTGATTCAGAAACTGGATGCGGTAGTTGCAGGTTACTCGTTTATCATTGCACTCGGTTTTTTAAATGGAAAAGACAGACTAAAAGCCTTTTCTGAGAACAATTTCGCATTAGCCTCTTATTAATCTGCTGAAATAGTTAAAAAAAAAATGCTGCTGTTTTAGGGCTTCAGTTCTTATGCTATACTGTAAAATGAACTAAATACTGTTTCGTTCTGTTTCCGGGCAAATATTCAACTGCTTGTTTGGGCTTATATTCTCTATACTTGCCGTATTCAAATATAAAACATGCAAGAAACGTTAGCACAAAATACAGGGTTCAATTTTAGTACTTCAGAGAATCAGTTGATGATCAGAAGCATGGTTAAAGATTTCACGGAAAAGAATATCCGTCCTCATGTAATGGAATGGGACGAAGCACAGACTTTTCCTGTTGAGGTTTTCAAGAAATTGGGTGAGCTGGGAATGATGGGTGTACTCGTGCCTGAAATTTACGGTGGATCAGGATTCGGTTACCAGGAATATGTAGACGTAATTGTCGAAGTAGCCAAGGTTTGCGGATCTATAGGTTTATCGCTTGCTGCACACAATTCTTTATGTACAGGTCATATCCTTGCATTTGGAACGGAAGAACAAAAAATGATGTGGCTGCCTAAACTGGCAACCGCCGAATGGATTGGTGCATGGGGATTAACAGAAGCGAATACCGGATCTGATGCACTGAGAATGATGACTACTGCCACATTGGATGGTGATCATTATGTGTTGAATGGCGCGAAAAACTGGATTACCCATGGTAAATCAGGCGATATCGCTGTAGTGATGGTAAGAACAGGTGAAAAAGGGGATTCTAAAGGTATTTCTGCGATTGTGGTAGAACGCGGAACTCCGGGCTTTTCAGCTGGTAAAAAAGAAAATAAGTTAGGGATGCGTGCATCTGAGACTACAGAAATGATATTTGATAACTGCCGTGTACCAGTAGCTAATTTATTGGGCAATGTAGGTGAAGGCTTTAAACAGGCTATGAAAGTGCTGGATGGTGGAAGAATTTCTATTGCTGCATTGTCATTGGGTATTGCTAAAGGTGCTTATGAAGCAGCATTGGCCTATGCTCAGGAAAGACACCAGTTCGGACAGCCAATTTCAAGTTTCCAGGCCATCAGTTTTAAACTGGCTGATATGGCTACTGAGATTGAAGCAGCTGAATTGTTAATCAGACAATCTGCCGATTTAAAGAACCGTGGTCAGAAAATGACTAAAGAGTCTGCTATGGCAAAATACTTTGCCTCAGAGGTTGCTGTAAGGGCTGCTACTGAAGCTGTACAGATCTTTGGTGGTTATGGGTATACGAAAGACTTCCCGGTAGAGAAGTTTTACCGTGACAGCAAGTTATGTACAATCGGGGAGGGGACTTCGGAGATCCAGAAAATTGTAATTGCGAGAGAAATCTTAAATAAATAATAACAGCCTAAACCTAAAAAAGCTGTTTAAATACAATACGACATATTCTAACCAAATATATTTTACCAATCCAGTAGGCGAAAGCATACTGGATTTTTTTGTGCTTGTTTTATAAGGTTTTATGTTCTACCTTTGCAATCCTTAAAACAACGAGAGGAGGTATTTTAACGTTATGATCATAATTAATATTAAAGACGGCGAATCACTTGATAAAGCCCTTAAACGTTTCAAAAAGAAATTTGAAAAAACTGGTGTATTGAGAGAACTACGTAGCCGTCAGGCATACGAGAAAAAATCTGTAGCTCGTCGTACATTAGTTAAGCACGCGATTTATAAAGAAAATATGCACTTAGAAGGAAAGATTTAATTCTTCCCCTTTTAATTTTAAATATTTTAAAGCGCCGCTGGATTTTTCCGGTGGCGCTTTCTTTTTAGGTAGTAATTCCGTACATTGACTTTTATAGCGCCTGTTTTAATTTAAAACAGGCGCTAAAAGGATAATAATTGTAATTAATGTCAGTAGAATCCTACTTAAACTACCTTCAGCACGAGAAGCGCTATTCTCCACACACTGTACTCGCCTATAGAACGGACCTGGTACAGTTTAATGAATATATTGAACAAACTTATGAGATGCAGCCTGAAGAGGCTAAATATGTACATATAAGGGACTATATTGTTCACCTGATGGAAGATAAAGTTGGGTCCAACTCTATTGGCAGAAAATTATCAAGCTTGCGGGGGTTCTATAAATATCTTTATCGCCAGAAAATTATCTCCACCAGTCCAATGTCATTAATCAAAGCTCCTAAAACACCTGAGCGGTTGCCGGTGTTTATAGAGGAACAGAAGCTGGACCACCTGCTGGACTCAGGAGAGTTCTTTGACGCGACTTTTTCTTCTGTTCGTGATAAAATGGTCATTGAAGTGCTTTTCGGGACAGGGATGCGCTTAGCAGAGCTTTTAGGTTTGAAAGAAACAGACATTGATTTTTACCAGGAATCTGTCAAGGTTTTGGGGAAAAGAAAAAAAGAAAGAATTATTCCTGTGACCAAACAACTTATTAATCAGCTTAAAGAGTATATTGAGTTGAAATCGTTACAGAAATTTAATAACAAAACGGATGACTTGTTCGTTACTAATAAAGGAACAGCAGTTTACCCGGTCTTTATTTATAAGATTGTAAAAAGTTATTTGACATATATATCCACACAGGATAAAAAAAGTCCCCATGTATTACGGCACTCGTATGCAACAAGCCTGCTGAACAGGGGAGCAGATTTAAATGCGATCAAGGAATTACTTGGACATGCCAGCTTAGCGGCCACCCAGGTATACACGCATAATTCTATAGAAAGATTAAAATCAATATATAAACAGGCCCATCCAAAGGCATAAAAAAAGGAGGACAACATGAAAATTACAGTTCAATCAATCCATTTCAATGCAGATCACAAATTATTAGACTTTATTCAAAAGAAAGTTGACAAGCTGGAACAGTTCCACGACCAGATCATAAGTGGGGAAGTTTATTTAAAATTGGAGAATGTAGACGATGAGGCTAACAAAATAAGTGAGATCAAACTGATGGTTCCTGGTGGAATTTTATTCGCAAAGGAGCAATGCAAGTCTTTCGAAGAAGCGACAGATTTGTCAATTGAGTCGTTAAAAAAGCAAATAACAAAACATAAAGAAAAAAACAGAATAAAAGTTTCTGAGTTTAAGGCCGTATTAAATGCCGATGAAGTGTCTGATTATTAGGTATCTATTTTTGGAAATTTTAAATATAAAACCAGCAGAATACAGTCTGCTGGTTTTTTTTTCAAAATAGTTTTGCAACTATAAAATATTCTTGTAGATTTGCATTCCAATTCGGAACAGGGGTTAACCCATAAAGAGTTGGTTTGTTCTGTGAATGTTTAATAAATAATAATAAGCCTCCTTAGCTCAGCTGGTAGAGCAACTGACTTGTAATCAGTAGGTCATTGGTTCGATCCCGATAGGAGGCTCTTTTAAACCCGCATTTAAGATGTGGCGGTTTAGGAGGAATGGGGGGATACCAGAGTGGCCAAATGGGACAGACTGTAACTCTGTTGTCGCGAGACTTCGAAGGTTCGAATCCTTCTCCCCCCACTTTATAATAATAAAAGCGAAAGTAGCTCAGTTGGTAGAGCGATAGCCTTCCAAGCTATAGGTCGCGAGTTCGAACCTCGTCTTTCGCTCTTGATTCAAAGAGCAGTCGGCATAATGGTCACAGTTTAAATGCCGGACCGGTATTGAAGATTGTGAAGAGAATAAAAAAGCCGACGTAGCTCAGCGGTAGAGCACTTCCTTGGTAAGGAAGAGGTCATGGGTTCAAGTCCCATCGTTGGCTCAGGAATAAAGATAAAAAAGCTTTGTTAAATCTGGCATTATGCTCAGAATGAACAAGGTTTTTTGTATTGAATTGTATCAAAACAATAATTAAAAATAAAAGTTAACCTACTAATAAGTATAAAAACATGGCAAAAGAAAAGTTTGACCGCAGCAAGCCGCACTTAAACATCGGCACTATCGGTCACGTTGACCACGGTAAAACAACCTTAACAGCAGCTATCACTAAAGTGTTATCTGATGCTGGTTTATCTGAGGCGCGTTCATTTGATTCGATTGACTCTGCTCCAGAGGAAAAAGAAAGAGGTATCACTATTAACACTGCACACGTTGAGTATTCAACTGCTAACCGTCACTATGCTCACGTTGACTGTCCAGGTCACGCGGATTACGTGAAAAACATGGTTACAGGTGCGGCGCAAATGGATGGTGCTATTATCGTTGTAGCGGCTACAGATGGTCCTATGCCACAAACTCGTGAGCACATTCTATTGGCTCGTCAGGTAGGTGTACCTTCATTGGTGGTTTTCATGAACAAAGTGGATATGGTTGATGATCCTGAATTACTAGAATTAGTAGAGATGGAAGTTCGTGAATTATTATCTTTCTATGATTTCCCAGGTGATGATATCCCAGTTATTCAAGGTTCTGCTTTAGGTGGATTGAATGGCGATGAGAAATGGGTTGGTAAAATCATGGAATTAATGGATGCTGTAGATAGCTACATTCCAATCCCTCCACGTTTGACTGAACTTCCTTTCTTAATGCCTGTTGAAGATGTATTCTCGATCACTGGTCGTGGTACTGTTGCAACTGGTCGTATTGAGCGTGGTGTAATCAACTCTGGAGATCCTGTTGAGATCTTGGGTATGGGTGCAGAAAATCTTAAATCAACTGTAACAGGTGTTGAGATGTTCCGTAAGATCCTTGATTATGGTGAAGCAGGTGATAACGTAGGTTTATTGTTACGTGGTATTGAGAAAACTGATATCCGTCGTGGTATGGTTATCTGTAAACCAGGTTCTGTAACTCCTCACACAGATTTCAAAGCTGAGATCTATGTATTATCAAAAGCTGAAGGTGGACGTCACACTCCATTCTTTAACAAATACCGTCCGCAATTCTATTTCCGTACCACAGACGTTACTGGAGAGATCACTCTTCAAGAAGGAACTGAAATGGTTATGCCAGGTGATAACGTTACAATCAATGTTAAATTGATCAACGCAATCGCAATGGAAAAAGGACTTCGTTTCGCTATCCGTGAAGGTGGTAGAACAGTAGGTGCTGGTCAGGTAACTGAAATTGTAAAATAATTACTTAACCGTCCTTCGGGTCGCTAAGCAATTAAATAATAATACAAAGTGCCCGGACGTCATAGTCTGGGTACTTTGTTCTAACAAATGTTTGTATTAACCTTCAGAGGTTGATTCTTATACACGGGAATAGTTCAACGGTAGAATAGAGGTCTCCAAAACCTTTGATCAGGGTTCGAATCCTTGTTCCCGTGCAAAAACTTAGATATGGCTAGCATAGTTCAATTTATTAAAGAATCGTATGAGGAAATGACCCAGAAGGTTACCTGGCCTACATGGGGAGAATTGCAAAATTCTGCAGTGCTGGTTTTGGTAGCTTCGTTTATTATTGCAGTGGTTATCTTTGCAATGGATAAGGGATCTACTTTTGTGCTAGATACTTTTTATAAATCACTTTCTAATTAATAGAACTAAATGAACGATCAGCTAAAATGGTATGTAGTTAGGGCGGTAAGCGGAAAAGAGAAGAAGGTAAAACAATACATCGATTCAGAGATCAGTCGTTTAGGTTTTTCTCATCTCGTTCCGCAGGTATTAATCCCTATGGAAAAATACTACCAGATGAAAGAAGGAAAGAAGATTGCAAAAGAGCGCAACTTTTATCCTGGTTATGTTTTGATTGAAGCAACTTTGGACGGTGAGTTAGAGCACATTATCAAAAATGTGAACAGCGTAATCGGTTTCTTAGGGGATAAAGGTGGAAACCCGGTTCCAATGCGTCAGGCAGAAGTTAACCGTATCCTGGGTAAAGTAGATGAAATGAGTCAGCAGGGTGAGACTATGAATGTAGCTTATTATGTTGGTGAGAACGTTAAAGTAATGGACGGTCCTTTCAATGGCTTTACTGGTGTGATTGAAGAGGTTAACGAAGAAAAGAAAAAACTAAAAGTAATGGTTAAGATTTTCGGAAGAAAAACTCCACTGGAGCTTAACTATATGCAAGTAGAAAAAGAATAGAATAAAGATCTTAAATGTTACATGCTTCCAACATTTTAACATTGAGTATTACAATTAACAAATCAGAAAATGGCAAAAGAAGTCAGTGCGCTTGTTAAATTACAAATCAAAGGAGGAGCTGCAAATCCATCACCACCAGTAGGACCTGCATTAGGTGCTAAAGGTGTTAATATCATGGAATTTTGCAAGCAATTTAATGCTCGTACCCAAGATAAGCCTGGTAAAGTATTACCTGTTGTAATTACTGTTTATGCTGACAAGTCTTTCGAATTTATCATCAAAACCCCGCCGGTTGCTATCCAGTTAAAGGATGCTACTAAATTAGCGAGTGGTTCTGCTGAGCCCAACCGTAAGAAAGTTGGTTCGGTGACTTGGGATCAGGTTAAGTCAATTGCTGAAGATAAAATGACTGATTTAAATGCATTCACTATCGAGTCGGCAATGAGTATGGTTGCCGGTACAGCACGCAGTATGGGAATCACCGTTAGCGGCGATGCACCCTGGACAAATTAATTAACAAAAAACAGTTTACAACAGTGGCTAAATTAACAAAAAATCAAAAAAAGGCACATGCTAAACTAGAATCTGGTAAAACGTATTCTTTACAGGATGCGGCTGCTTTGGTAAAAGAAATCACGACTACTAAATTTGATGCTTCGGTTGATATCGACATCGCTTTAGGTGTTGATCCGCGTAAAGCGAATCAAATGGTCCGTGGTATCGCTACTTTACCACACGGTACAGGTAAAACTGTACGTGTATTAGTTCTTTGTAATCCTGATAAGGAAGACGAAGCTAAAGCGGCAGGTGCAGATTTCGTAGGTTTAGACGAATATGTTGCCAAGATTGAAGGTGGATGGACTGATGTTGACATTATTATCACTACTCCTGCTTGTATGGCTAAAGTAGGTAAACTGGGCCGCGTTTTAGGTCCACGTAACCTTATGCCAAACCCAAAATCAGGTACTGTAACTAACGAAGTTGGTAAAGCAGTAACTGACGTAAAAGGCGGTAAGATTGATTTTAAAGTTGACAAAAGTGGTATCATTCATGCTTCGGTAGGAAAAGTATCATTCCCAGCAGAAAAAATATATGAAAATGCATTAGAAGTTCTTCAAGTAATTTCTAAGCTTAAACCATCTGCTGCTAAAGGAACTTATTTTAAGAGCATTCATGTTTCTTCTACAATGAGTCCTGGAATCGCAATCGAAACAAAATCAGTAGCAGGGATCTAATTATGAACAGAGAAGAAAAACACGAAGTAGTTTCGGCTCTTCAAGAGAAGATGCAGGACTTTGGCAATTTTTATATTGCTGATACATCAAGCTTATCTGTTGAGAAAATTAACAACATCCGTCGCAAATGTTTCGAAAGCGGTATTGAAATGCAGGTTGCTAAAAATACTTTGATCAGAAAAGCGATCGAAGGACTAGAAGGCGACAATTCAAGTATTTTTGAAGCATTAAAAGGCCAGTCAGCAATATTATTCTCAAGAACAGGTAATGGTCCGGCTAAGCTGATCAAAGCCTTGAGAAAAGGATCTGACAAACCACAGTTGAAAGCTGCGTTTATTGACACAGCAATCTATGTTGGAGATAATCATTTAGATGCATTAGTAAGCTTGAAATCAAGAGAAGAGCTTATTGGAGACATCATTGGCTTGCTACAATCGCCAGCTAAAAATGTTATTTCAGCACTTAAATCTAGTGGTGGTAAAATCGCAGGAATTGTTAAAACTCTTCAGGAAAGAGAAGGTTAAGGAACACCTTATAAGTTTCATATTATTATAAATTATTTTTCACGTCAAATTTTAAAAACTCTATAAAATGGCAGATTTAAAAGCGTTTGCTGAGCAATTAGTAAACTTAACAGTAAAAGAAGTTAACGAATTAGCTCAAATCCTTAAAGACGAGTATGGTATCGAACCAGCTGCTGCTGCAGTTGCTGTTGCAGGTCCTGCTGGTGATGCTGCTCCTGCAGCTGAAGAAAAATCTACTTTCGATGTTATCTTGAAAGAAGCTGGTGGTGCTAAATTAGCAGTTGTTAAGTTGGTTAAAGACTTAACTGGATTAGGTTTGAAAGAAGCTAAAGACTTAGTTGACGGTGCACCAAAAGAATTAAAAACTGGTGTTTCTAAAGACGAAGCTGAAGCTTTGAAAAAACAATTAGAAGAAGCTGGAGCTGTAGTTGAGATTAAGTAATCACTTAATTTTAATATAACTTTAAACATAGACTCCGACTGTACAGTCGGAGTCTATACCTGTTTATATACATTTCATCTAAGTTTGGTTGGTGAGATGTTCACGGCAAACCAAACAAATAGTTTATTCTTAAACTAAATTAACTTTAGTACCTTGGCAAATAAAGTCGACCAAAGAGTAAATTTTGCACGTAGTAAGCACATCATAGATTACCCGGATTTTCTAGATGTACAGTTGCAATCATTCAGAGAATTTTTCCAGATAGAAACTACTTCAGACAACCGTCACACAGAGGGCTTGTTTAAAGTATTTGCTGAAAACTTTCCAATCACTGATTCCAGAAATATTTTCGTTTTGGAATTCCTTGATTATTTTATTGACCCACCACGTTATGATATACCTGAGTGTATTGACCGTGGGTTAACTTATAGTGTTCCCTTAAAGGCAAAGTTGAAATTGTCTTGTAATGATGCGGAGCACGAAGATTTTGAAACTATCATTCAGGATGTATATCTGGGTACTATTCCATATATGACTCCTAAAGGTACATTCGTAATCAACGGTGCAGAGCGTGTAATTGTTTCTCAGTTACACAGGTCTCCAGGTGTGTTCTTCGGCCAGAGCCGTCACACTAACGGAACCAAGCTTTATTCTGCGCGTGTGATTCCTTTCAAAGGATCCTGGATCGAGTTTGCTACTGACGTAAATAACGTCATGTATGCTTATATCGACCGTAAGAAAAAATTCCCGGTTACCACACTTTTACGTGCAATTGGTTACGATTCTGATAAAGACATCCTTGAATTGTTTGACCTGGCTGATGAGGTTAAGGTTAGCAAATCTGGTTTGAAAAAATATATCGGACGTAAGCTTGCTGCGAGAGTTTTAAGAAAATGGGTTGAAGATTTTGTAGACGAAGATACTGGTGAAGTAGTTTCGATAGATCGTAACGAAGTGATCTTAGACAGGGATACTGTTTTAGAAGACGAGCATATTGATATGATCATTGACGCTGGCGTTAAAACTATTATCTTATCTAAAGATGATGGTGCTAGTCAGGCTGATTATACTATTATATATAATACATTACAAAAAGATACTTCAAACTCTGAAAAAGAGGCTGTTGAAAACATCTATCGTGCTTTGCGTAACGCAGAACCACCTGATGAGGAAACTGCAAGAGGTATCATTGAGCGTTTATTCTTCTCAGACAAACGTTATGACTTAGGAGATGTAGGTCGTTACCGCATCAACCGTAAGTTGAAGATGGATACTCCTGATCATGTTAAAGTATTAACAAAAGCAGATATTATTGCAATTGTTAAATACCTGATCAAATTAATCAACTCCAAAGAAGAGGTTGATGATATTGACCACTTGTCAAACCGTCGTGTACGTACAGTAGGTGAGCAGTTATATGCTCAGTTTGGTGTAGGTCTGGCGCGTATGGCGCGTACAATCCGTGAGCGGATGAACATTCGTGACAATGAGGTTTTCACACCAACAGACTTAATTAATGCCCGTACTTTATCGTCGGTTATTAACTCATTCTTTGGTACAAACCAGTTGTCACAGTTTATGGACCAGACAAATCCTCTTGCAGAGATTACGCACAAGCGTCGTCTTTCAGCATTAGGCCCAGGTGGGCTTTCCCGTGAAAGAGCTGGTTTCGAGGTGCGTGACGTTCACTATACCCACTACGGCAGGTTGTGTACGATTGAAACACCAGAGGGACCAAACATTGGTTTGATTTCATCTCTTTGTGTACATGCGAAGATCAATACATTAGGATTTATAGAAACGCCATACAAGATCGTAAGAGACGGTATCGTTGCTGTAGATGAAGATGTAATTTATCTTTCTGCAGAAGATGAAGATGGTAAAACTATCGCACAGGCAAACGCTGCTTATGATGATAAAGGTAATTTCACCACTGCACGTGTTAAAGCACGTTACGAGGGTGACTTCCCGATTATTGAGCCTGAGAAATTAGACTTAATGGACGTGGCACCTAATCAGATTACATCGATTGCTGCTTCATTGATTCCTTTCCTTGAGCATGATGATGCGAACAGGGCCCTGATGGGTTCCAACATGCAACGTCAGGCCGTACCATTGTTACGTCCTGAGGCTCCGATTGTTGGTACTGGTCTGGAAGGTCGTGTTGCACGTGACTCAAGAACATTGATCAATGCTGAAGGTGATGGTGTTGTTGAATATGTAGATGCTAACGAAATTACTATCAAATATGTAAGAAACGATGCAGATCGTTTAGTATCATTTGAAGGTGATAGCAAAACTTATAAATTAATTAAATTCAAGAAAACCAATCAGAATACTTGTATCAACTTAAAACCAATTGTTAAAAAAGGTCAGAAAGTTGTTAAAGGGCAGGTACTTTGTGAAGGTTATGCAACTGAAAATGGTGAACTTGCTTTAGGCAGGAACCTTAAAGTAGCGTTCATGCCTTGGCAGGGATATAACTTTGAGGATGCGATTGTAATCAGTGAACGTATTGTTCGTGAAGACATCTTTACTTCATTGCATATTGAAGAGTTTGAATTGGAAGTACGTGATACGAAACGTGGAGAAGAGGAATTAACACCAGATATCCCTAACGTTTCTGAAGAAGCTACTAAAGATTTAGATGAAAACGGTATCATTCGTATCGGTGCTGAGGTTAAAGAAGGCGATATCCTGATTGGTAAAATTACACCAAAAGGTGAGTCTGATCCTTCACCGGAAGAGAAATTATTACGCGCTATCTTTGGAGATAAAGCAGGTGATGTGAAAGATGCATCCCTGAAAACCCCTCCTTCGATCAGAGGTGTTGTAATTGATACTAAATTATTCTCAAGAGCTAAGAAAACTACTAAAGCTGAAGAAAAAGCAGCGATAGAGAAATTAGATAAGAGATATAATCTGGCTACAACCAATCTTAAAAATGAGTTGGTTGACAAATTGTTCCAGATTGTAAATGGTAAAACTTCTCAGGGTATTTTCAACGTTTACAAGGAATTATTATTCCCTAAAGGTGCTAAGTTCACTCAGAAAAGTTTAGCTGATCTTGAATTCGCTCACATTAATCCATACAAATGGACTACTGATGACGATAAAAATGATCAGATCAAAATTTTAATCCACAACTATGGTATCCGTGTAAATGAAGAACTGGGTGCATATAAACGTGATAAATTTGCCATCAGTGTTGGTGATGAATTGCCTTCAGGTATTGTGCAAATGGCTAAAGTTTATGTAGCTAAAAAACGTAAACTAAAAGTAGGGGATAAGATGGCTGGTCGTCACGGTAATAAGGGTATTGTTGCCCGTATCGTTCGTGATGAAGATATGCCGTTCCTTGATGATGGAACTCCTGTTGATATCGTGTTGAACCCACTGGGTGTACCTTCACGTATGAACCTTGGACAGATCTACGAAACTGTATTGGCATGGGCCGGTAAAGAATTGGGTGTGAAATTTGCAACTCCGATCTTTGATGGTGCCAAGCATGATGAAGTTGAAGCGTGGATCGCTAAAGCTGGTGTTCCTGCTTCAGGAAGAACCTATTTACATAATGGTTTAACAGGTGAGCGTTTCGACCAGCCAACTACAGTAGGTATTATCTACATGCTGAAATTGGGTCACATGGTTGATGATAAAATGCACGCCCGTTCAATCGGACCATATTCATTAATTACACAACAACCATTGGGTGGTAAAGCTCAATTCGGGGGTCAGCGTTTTGGTGAGATGGAGGTTTGGGCATTAGAAGCATTTGGTGCGGCTAATATTCTACAAGAGATCCTGACTGTGAAGTCTGATGATGTAATCGGTAGAGCCAAAACTTATGAAGCAATTGTAAAAGGCGAAAACCTGCCGACTCCAGGTGTACCGGAATCATTCAATGTACTGGTACATGAGCTGCGCGGATTAGGTTTAGATATTACGTTAGACTAATGTTGAATTTTTTAATGTCGGAATGGGACCTGTTAAAGCAGGAGCCCATTCTGACTTTTTAAATTTTCAAATTCAAACAACAGAGCTATGTCTTACAAAAAGGATAATAAATTAAAAAGCAATTTCACCTCGATTACCATTAGTTTGGCATCGCCGGAGGCTATTTTAGAGCGCTCTAGTGGTGAGGTGTTAAAACCTGAGACTATTAATTATCGTACTTACAAACCTGAACGTGATGGTTTGTTCTGCGAGCGTATTTTTGGTCCGGTAAAAGATTACGAATGTCACTGTGGTAAATACAAACGTATCCGTTATAAAGGTATTGTTTGTGACCGTTGTGGTGTTGAGGTAACGGAGAAAAAAGTGCGTAGAGAGCGTATGGGTCACATCAACTTGGTGGTTCCTGTTGCGCATATCTGGTATTTCCGTTCACTGCCAAACAAAATTGGTTACTTATTAGGCCTTCCTACCAAAAGATTAGATTTGATTATTTACTACGAGCGTTATGTAGTTATTCAATCTGGTTTGATGGAAGAACAAGGTATCCAGTATATGGATTTCCTTACTGAGGAAGAGTACCTTGATATTCTTGATAAATTACCTAAAGAAAACCAATACTTAGACGATAAAGATCCTAATAAATTCATCGCCAAAATGGGTGCTGAAGCATTAGAAGATTTATTGAAACGTATTGACTTAGATACTTTATCTTATAACTTACGTCACCAGGCTGCAAACGAGACTTCTCAACAACGTAAAAACGAAGCATTAAAACGTTTACAAGTTGTGGAAGCTTTCCGTGGTGCAAGAACACGTATTGAAAATAATCCAGAATGGATGATTATCAAAATTGTTCCTGTTATTCCACCGGAATTACGTCCGTTAGTACCTCTTGAAGGTGGTCGTTTCGCTACTTCAGATTTAAATGATCTGTACCGTCGTGTGATTATCCGTAACAACCGTTTAAAACGTTTGATCGAGATTAAAGCACCAGAGGTTATTTTACGTAACGAAAAACGTATGTTACAGGAAGCTGTAGATTCGTTATTCGATAACTCACGTAAAGTAAATGCGGTTAAAACTGAAGGTAACCGTGCTTTGAAATCTCTTTCAGATATCCTGAAAGGTAAACAAGGTCGTTTCCGTCAGAATTTATTGGGTAAACGTGTGGATTACTCTGCGCGTTCGGTAATTGTTGTAGGTCCAAACCTTAAATTACACGAATGTGGTTTACCTAAAGATATGGCTGCTGAGCTTTTCAAACCGTTTATCATTCGTAAGATGATCGAACGTGGAATCGTGAAAACAGTTAAATCTGCAAAGAAAATTGTAGATAGAAAAGACCCATTGGTTTGGGACATTCTTGAGAACGTTTTAAAAGGTCACCCTGTATTACTGAATCGTGCACCTACGCTGCACAGATTGGGTATCCAGTCTTTCCAGCCTAAATTGGTGGAAGGAAAAGCAATCCAGTTACACCCGTTAGTGTGTACTGCATTCAACGCCGATTTTGACGGTGACCAGATGGCTGTGCATTTACCTTTAGGTCATGCTGCTATTTTGGAAGCCCAGGTATTGATGTTAGCTGCGCACAACATTCTGAACCCTGCAAACGGTACTCCGATTACTGTACCTTCTCAGGATATGGTTTTGGGTCTTTATTACATTACTAAAGGCCGCAGAACTGACGAAAACCGTGTGGTTAACGGACAGGATTTCTCATTCTATTCTCCGGAAGAAGTTATCATTGCTTACAATGAGAAACGTATCGATCTTCACGCATTTATCAAAGTAAAGGTAAATGTTAAAGATTCTGACGGAAATATTGTTAATAAACTAACTGAAACTACTGTCGGTCGTGTACTATTTAATCAAATGGTTCCGGAAGAAGTTGGTTATATCAATGAATTGCTGACTAAAAAATCACTGAGAGATATTATCGGTGATGTAGTAAAAGTTACCGGTATGTCACGCGCTGCCAGATTCTTGGATGATATCAAAGAATTAGGTTTCCAAATGGCATTCAGAGGTGGACTATCGTTTAACTTACAGGATGTAAATATCCCTGCAGAGAAACAAGTTCTTTTAGAGCAAGCTTCTGCTGAAGTTGAAGAGGTAAGGAATAACTATAACATGGGATTCATTACCAACAACGAGCGTTATAATCAGATTATCGATATCTGGACTCGTATCAACAACCGTTTAACATCATTCGTGATGACTCAGTTATCTAGCGATAACCAAGGATTTAACTCGGTATATATGATGCTTGACTCTGGAGCACGTGGATCTAAAGAGCAGATTCGTCAGCTTTGCGGAATGCGTGGTCTGATGGCAAAACCTCAGAAATCAGGTTCGGGTGGTGAAATTATTGAGAATCCGATTCTTTCGAACTTTAAAGAAGGACTATCAGTATTAGAATACTTTATCTCTACCCACGGTGCGCGTAAAGGTTTGGCGGATACAGCGTTAAAAACTGCAGATGCTGGTTACCTGACCCGTCGTTTACATGACGTTGCTCAGGATATGATCGTGAACGCTGCTGATTGTGGTACTTTAAGAGGTATGTATACTACTGCGTTGAAAGATAACGAAGATATCGTTGAACCATTATATGACAGAATTTTAGGTCGTATTTCACTTCATGATGTATTTAATCCTCTGGATGGTGCATTATTAGTAGGTGCTGGTCAGGATATTGATGAAGACATCGCAAAAGCAATCGAAGAGTCTCCTTTAGAAGGCGTGGAAATACGTTCAGTATTGACATGTGAAAACAAAAGAGGTGTTTGTGCGCTTTGTTACGGCCGTAACCTTGCAACAGGTAAACGTGTTCAACGTGGAGAAGCTGTCGGTGTAATTGCTGCACAGTCTATCGGTGAGCCGGGTACACAGTTAACATTACGTACGTTCCACGTGGGTGGTACCGCATCGAACATTGCTGCTGAATCTCAGATCAATGCGAAGTTTGATGGTATCATAGAATTTGAAAACGTTCGTACTGTAGCAAATGATACAGGTGAGCAAGGTGTGAAACAAATTGTTTTAGGCCGTTCAGGTGAATTCAAAATCGTAGAAAAAGGTACTGGTAAAGTTATCATGACCAATAATATCCCTTACGGTTCATTCTTATATGTTGAAGAAGGAGCTGAAATTAAAAAAGGAGATAAGATTTGTTCATGGGATCCATATAACGCGGTTATTATCTCAGAGTTTGCCGGTAAAATCGAATTTGATGCAATTATTGAAGGTGTTACCTTCCGTGAAGAGTCAGATGAGCAAACTGGTCACCGTGAGAAAGTAATTATCGATACACGTGATAAAACTAAAAATCCATCAGTAAGAGTAGTAGATAAAAAAGGTGAATTAATCAGACAGTATAACATTCCTGTTGGTGCTCACGTTTCTATCGATGATGGAGAAGCAGTTAAAACTGGTCAGATCTTAGTTAAAATCCCTCGTGCTACAGGAAAAACAAGAGATATTACGGGTGGTTTACCACGTGTAACAGAATTGTTCGAAGCACGTAACCCTTCTAATCCAGCTGTAGTAACTGAGATTGATGGTGTAGTAACTTTAGGTGGTGTGAAACGTGGTAATCGTGAGATGACTATCGAATCAAAAGATGGTGAGATCAAGAAATATCTTGTACCATTATCTAAACACATCCTGGTTCAGGACAATGACTTCGTGAAAGCTGGTATGCCATTATCAGACGGATCGATTTCTCCTGCGGATATCTTGGCAATTAAAGGTCCTGCTGCTGTACAAGAATACTTAGTGAATGGTATCCAGGAAGTTTACCGTTTACAAGGGGTGAAAATCAATGATAAACACTTTGAGGTTATTGTACACCAGATGATGCAGAAAGTTCATATTGAAGATCCGGGTGATACTACATTCTTAGAAAATAACTCTGTAGATCGTTGGGACTTCATGATTGAAAACGATGACATCTATGACAAGAAAGTTGTTATTGATGCTGGTGATTCAAACACTGTTAAACCAGGTCAGATTCTTTCTCTGCGTAAATTAAGAGACGAAAATTCTCAATTGAAACGTAAAGACTTGAAACAGATCGAAGTTCGTGATGCAAGATCAGCAACTGCTAGTTCTGTGTTACAAGGTATTACACGTGCATCATTAGGTACTAAATCATTCATCTCTGCAGCTTCCTTCCAGGAAACTACAAAAGTATTGAACGAAGCTGCAATTGCAGGTAAACGTGATAACATGCTTGGATTGAAAGAAAACGTAATCGTTGGTCACTTGATTCCTTCAGGTACTGGTGTTCGTGGATACGAACGTATTATCGTTGGTTCACAAGAAGAGTATGACAAATTATTAGCTTCGAAACAAGAAGAAGAAATAGAAGCATAATTTGAATAGTTAATTTTTTTTTAATCCCCCCTGATCTTGTCAGGGGGGATTTTTTTTTAATATAGCTACCATGCTAAGGAATTAAAGAAGTAGTTTTGTAGTATGGAAAACGAGAACAACGATAATCAGATTAACATTGAACTTTCTGAGGAGATAGCAGAAGGTATATTTTCAAACCTTGCAATAATCACACATTCTAATACGGAGTTCGTACTGGATTTTATCAGGGTAATGCCAGGAGTACCAAAGGCAAAAGTGAAATCAAGAATCATTTTAACTCCTGAACACGCCAAGAGATTAATGAGCGCAATGCAGGATAATATAGAGAAGTTCGAATCAATTAATGGGAGGATCAAAACTCAGGAGGAGCCATCAGGATTTCCAATGAATTTTGGAGGGCCAACAGCACAAGCTTAGTTGAATAAGGCTTCCTCTTAAACTAAGGAGCTTCGTTTTTACTAAATAAGGAGAGGACAATTTTCTGCCTGTTTTCTCCTTAATTTTATGTTTTTATGGATTCCTCGATGAAATTGATGACTTCTGCCGGCTGATCAGGGGAGAACCAATGGATTTGTGTATCCCTTCTAAACCACGTCAGCTGACGCTTTGCAAACCGCCTGGTGTTTTGTTTGATCTTATCCACAGCAACTTCATAACTAATCGTACCATCCAGGTAGTCGAAAAGCTCTGCATAACCCACAGTTTTTAGGGCGTTGAGTTCTCTGTAATCTTTCAGGGATTCGACCTCTTCTAAAAGGCCTTCCTGAAGCATGATATCTACCCGATGGTTAATACGCTCATATAAAAGCGGCCTTTCCATGTTTAACCCGATCTTTATAATATTAAAAGATCTCTCTTTCCTGCTGTTCGTGAAAAATGAAGACACCTTTTTTCCTGTAGACAGGAAAAATTCCAGTCCGCGGATGAGACGTTGCGTATTCGCCTGGTCCACTTTCGCATAATATTCCGGATCTGCTGCTTCAAGCTGTGCTTTGATAGGTTCCAATCCTTCCGTTTCAAACAGCTTGTTCAGCTGACTTCTGATTTCCATATCCGTATCCGGCAATTCGTCGAGCCCTTTGGTTACAGCATCCAGGTATAGACCTGATCCTCCAACCATAATTGCCAGATCGTGCCTGGTAAAGATTTCATCTAATAACCCTAAGGCCTGTTTCTCGAAATCTCCGGTACTAAAGAAAGTATTGATAGAATGGGAGTCAATAAAATGATGTTTGGCGGCAGCAAGCTCATCTGCATGAGGCTTTGCAGTTCCTATAGACATCTCTTTGAAAAACTGTCTGGAATCAGCAGAGATGATTTCTGTTGTAAAATGTTGGGCCAGCGTAATAGCTAAAGCTGTTTTACCTATTGCCGTTGGCCCTGCAATTACAATTAATGTTTTATTTTTTGCCATTGATATGGCTTAGTAGTCTTCTTTGCTATTGTATTCATCTTCATGATAATCCTCATCTTCGGAGAAATCATCCGAATCTGAATCGTCTTCATCAGCATCTTCACTTTTTTCTGAGGTAGTAATACCACGGCCATCCATCGCTTCAATTTCTTCTGTATCCTCAGGAACAAAATCCATCTCGTTCAGAAAATCGAAATCATTTGAAACAGGACTATTCGTTACCACTTCAGTTGGGATATTATTGGCATCAAAGATCTTAGGCGCTTCTCCTATACTTTTGAAAAGAATAGGATATTCTATATTAGGATCTGTCTGCAAAATAATCTTGATCAACTCTACATGAAACTCATAAGGACGGTCAAAATTATAGATATAATAAAATTTCTGATGTGGATCTTCAATAAAAGCACTAAGCTTGGACTTCTCCATTAAGCTCACACCGCGATCGGTTTTCTTTTGCGTTGGAAGATAGGCGATTTCATCACCTTTGATCCAATGATCAGAACTTACATAAAATGAAGAAGATTTTTCTGCATTATAACCAGTAGTACGGTGTAGTGCTTTATGTAAATCTTCAAAAGTTTGCGTTGATTTGATATCGATCTCTCTGATTACTTCATCGTAATCGTCAAAACTAAGTCTGAATCTATAAATTGCCATTTGTGCTGTATTTCTATATTATAAAATTATAAAATAAAATATGTATTTCCTTGGAACATATTCATTTTATGAGATATGATGCCATTTTGGGCCATAATTCTAAGAACTATAACCCCAGTGGTAACATTAATTATTTGGGTTGTTCTGTAACGGGGATTAATCCAAATTCTTTTCCTTTGCGCAACATAAACGCTAACGCGTCACCAGGTGAATTTGTTATTTCGCCCTCCAGAATTGCTTCGCGGATTGCATTTTTAATCATGCCCACTTCTTTACCGGCAGCAAGGCCGAATACTTCCATGATATCATTTCCTGAAACAGGAGGTTGCCAGTTTCTTATTTTATCCCGCTCTTCTACATCTTTCAGCTTTTGCTTAACCAGCTCAAAGTTATTCCGGTATTTTTTTACTTTATACTCATTTTTAGTAGTTACATCCGCATTGCAGAGTAACATCAGGCTTTCAATATCTTCACCCGCATCAAATAATACACGTCTTACCGCAGAATCCGTCACCACTTCCTGTGCCAGAACAATAGGGCGCAAATGTAGCTGAACCATCTTCTGAACAAACTTCATCTTCTCGTTCATGGGCAACTTCAACTGTGAGAAGATCTGGGGGACCATTCTCGCTCCCTTATCCTCATGACCATGAAAAGTCCAGCCATGATTCTCTTCAAAACGTTTAGTTGGTGGTTTAGCGATATCATGAAGAATCGCTGCCCAGCGTAACCAAAGGTCCTCTGTAACTTCACAGATATTATCCAGTACCTGCAAGGTATGGTAAAAATTGTCTTTATGCCCTTTTCCTTTAATGATTTCTACGCCATATAAATTAGCCATTTGTGGAAAGATGATAGCAAGCAAGCCTGTATCGAATAAGTATTTGAAGCCTATTGAAGGAACAGGGGAGAGGATGATTTTATTCAGTTCGTCTGTAATTCTCTCTTTTGAAACAATACTGATCCTTTCTTTTTGTTTTGCAATTGCAGCTAACGCCTGTTCATCAATACTGAAATTCAGCTGCGTCGCAAAGCGGATAGCCCGCATCATCCGTAAAGGATCGTCTGAAAATGTAATTTCAGCATCCAGTGGAGTACGGATTAATTTATTATTCAAATCCTCTATACCATTAAAAGGATCTACCAACTGCCCGAAATTCTCTTTATTTAAGGAGATTGCCAAAGCATTGATTGTAAAATCCCTTCTCAACTGATCGTCCTTAATCGTACCGTTTTCGACGATAGGTTTACGGGAATCAGCACGGTAAGACTCTTTTCTTGCACCAACAAATTCAACTTCAAGCTCACGGTATTTTAACATAGCCGTACCAAAGTTTTTAAAAACGGCAACTTTACTCTTTAGTTGTTTTCCGGTAAGTTCAGCAAATTCGATCCCATTTCCCAGTACGACTACATCAATATCCTTTGATGGTCTTTTCAGAAAAATATCCCGTACGTATCCACCAATCACATAGGCTTCGATATGATTTTCATCGGCAATACCAGCCATTACCTTAAAAACAGGATGTTCTAGATTTTTTTTCACTAATTATATATTGTTTTGAGCTTGTAAACTCATGATGCTTTCAATAGCGTCCGCAAAAGTACTAAAACTTACTTTCTTATGAAGGAAAATTGACCAGATGGACTTAATTTCATAATTGTAGATGCCTTTTTGCTGACTTTGAGTTCCTGCTCCCAGTCTACCACATAATCCACAGCAGCTTTAATCTCTTCGTTTATCTCATCAAAAAACTGTGGAGTAGGCTGACCTGAAAGATTGGCTGAGGTAGAAACAACAGGCTTTCTGAAACGTTGTACTAACTGTTGCGCAAAATCATGTTTAACCACTCTTATGCCCACACTACCATCCGTATTGATTACATTTTTAGCTAAATTCTTTGCCCCCGAAAAGATAATGGTTAATGGATGTTCCGCAAATTCAATCAGATCGTACGCAACCTCAGGCACTTCATCTATATAACTTTGTATTTTCGAATCATTATCCACCAGGACAATAAAACTTTGAGCAGCAGAGCGGCCTTTAATCGCATTAATTTTTTCGACTGCAGCTTCATTTGTCGCATCACAACCTATACCCCATACTGTATCTGTAGGATAGAGGATTACGCCTCCATTTTTCAAGACCGTTAAAGCCTTGTCAATTTCCGTTTTTAGCATGCCGTAAATTTATTAAATAATCTCCGGTATTCAGAGCGTTCTTAATCTTTAGCGATCATGCTGCTGTAAGAATCCATCAGCTGACGGGCTAAATCAGCAGTATTGAATCGCTGTGCATAGCTCAAACCTTCCTCTTTCATCTTGCCGGCCAGCGCTGGATCAGTTAAAACTGAATTTACTGCCCTTGCTAATGCAGCTGCATCATTCGGATCTATGTACAAACTATGTGGTCCGCCCGCTTCTTCCAGACAAGAACCAATTGCCGCAACAACGGGTATCTGGCTATAAAGAGCCTCGATGATCGGGATACCAAACCCTTCGTAAAAAGATGGATAAACAAATACAGTAGCGAGCTGATAGATAGCAGGAAGGTCTGTGAATGGGATATCCTTCAGGAAAATAACGCGATCTCCAAGACCCAGCCTTTCAATCTCAGCAATAACTTTTTCCGCATAAGCCTGTTTTTTACCAACCACTACCAATTTGAACTCCGGCTCAATAGCAGGTAAAGCCTGTACCACAGCCAGTAAATTCTTTCTTGGTTCGATTGTTCCTACATTGAGGATATACTTTTCAGGTAGCTGATACTTTTCGCGTATCGAATCTTTAAACTCCTGACCAATAATTTTTTTAAAAGAATCGTCGCAGGTTTGATAAAGCACTTCTATTTTTGAAGGATCGATTTGGTAATACGTAATAATATCATTTTTAGTGCGCTCACTGATCGCAATGATACGATCCGCATGTTTACAAGCGTATTTACTTTTGAAATTATAAATAGTGCGGTCTATGAATTTGTAATACTGCGGATAACGCAAGAAAATAAGATCATGAATAGTAACTACAGTCCGGATAGCCGGAGATATCCAAACAGGGATTTCATTACTTAAACCATGATAAATAGCAATATTATCTTTCACTAATTGCTTTTTTACGCCAAAAGTCCTCCATAAGAACTTAGACTTTTCAGGTAACACCAGGTGGATATTCTGCTTTTCAAAAAAAGAAGAAATCTGCCCATGGCGCTTTACCTTAGGACTGTAAATAAGATATTGGTTTTGAGGGAAAAATTCTGATAACTGTAAAACAAGTGATCTGCTATAATTACCTAAACCAGTAAAATTATTGGCAGCTCTTTTTCCATCAAAACCAATATTCATTAGACAGCTACATTGTTTTCTCTTAATGCATCATTAAGTGAAGTCTTTTTATCTGTAGATTCTTTACGTTTTCCGATGATCAAAGCACATGGGACCTGGTAATCGCCAGCAGGGAATTTTTTAGTATAACTTCCTGGAATCACTACTGATCTTGCAGGAACGATACCTTTATATTCAACAGGAGTACTTCCTGTAACATCAATAATTTTAGTAGAAGCGGTTAATACAACGTTTGCACCTAAAACAGCTTCACGTTCTACACGTACACCTTCCACAACGATAGCCCGTGAACCGATGAAACAGTTATCTTCGATAATAACCGGAGCAGCCTGAATTGGCTCTAAAACACCACCAATACCAACACCACCACTTAAGTGTACATGTTTTCCGATTTGTGCACAAGAACCTACAGTAGCCCAGGTATCTACCATTGTACCTTCATCAATATAAGCACCGATGTTCACATAAGAAGGCATTAAAATTACTCCTTTAGCTAAAAATGCACCATAACGTGCACTTGCACCAGGCACAACTCTCACTCCTAATTCTTTATAATTGGTTTTCAATTTCATTTTATCATGAAATACGAAAGGGCCAACTTCAATTTCTTTCATTTCTCTGATAGGGAAATAAAGAATAACAGCTTTCTTTATCCATTCATTGATGCCCCATGAATTTAGAATTGGCTCAGCAACGCGGATTTCTCCTTTATCCAGCTGCATCACAACAGTCTCGATCGCTTCACAATATTCAGTATATTCTAATAAAGTTCTGTCTTCCCAAGCAGCCTCTATTAACTTTTTCAATTCTTTAATCATTATCAATTTTTATTTTTTCACAAAATAAATCAATTTTATGTATTGAGCGATCTTTTACTTATGTATTTTTGATTTTTTATGGCAGAGCAGGAAAAATTAAGGATAGATAAATACTTGTGGGCAATAAGATTGTTTAAAACAAGAACTTTAGCAACTGAGGCGTGTAAAGCTGGCCGCGTTAAATTTAACGGTCAGAATGTGAAAGCCTCTGTAGTTGTGAAACCAGGTGACATTTACCAGGTCTCTAAAGGAATCGAAAAAAAGATCATCGAGGTAGTCGAACTCCTTTATACCAGAGTTGAATCCAAGATCGCGGTTACGAAATATAAAGACATTACCCCACTCGAAGAAACACAGGGTTATAAAAGCATGTTCCACTCACCCGTTTTAATCCGGGACAGAGGTGCAGGCAGGCCAACCAAAAGAGACAGAAGAGAGATTGATGATTTAAAAGGTAACCTTTTCGACGAAGACAAAAAAGACGAATAATAAGGTGTCAAAATATATTTCCACAAAAAAGCCCCGATAGTTCAAAAACTACCAGGGCTTTTTTATGGAGCTATAGCAGCTTATTTTTTATCAGCCTTGTAACCTTCGTTAAGACCAGTGATCACTTCACTTGTAACATCTAAAGAAGCGTCAGCGAATAAAATAGCACTGTTACCTTTCTGGTAAGTCAACACCATTTTATAACCTTTACCCTTGGCATAGATTTTTAGATAATCAGCAATTTTGTTGTATAATTTTTCTTGCTCAGCACCTTGCTCATTTTGTAAAGCAGCACCAGCATTTTGCTGATAAGCTTGTAATTCCTGTTGTTTACGTGCTAATCTTTGCTCAGTAGTCGCTCTTTGGTCAGCAGGTAATGTATTTTGAGTTTGCTGATATTGAGCAACTTCACGTTGAAAAGCCTGTTGTTTTGAAGCAAGATCAGTCTGAGCAGCTTTAGATTTAGCATCTAATTTAGTCTTAAGATCTTTAAAGTACTGGTACTTAGTTAATAACGAATCCGAATTTACATAAACGATAGGCTCGTTAGCTTTAACTGCTGCTGATCCGGCAACGTCAGTTTTAACCGCAGTATCAGTCGCAGCTTTGTTGTCTTTACTCTGGCAAGAAGCCAATACTGAAACTAATGCTACAGCGGTAGCCAGTGTGCTTAGTTTGAAGGATGTTCTGTTCATTTATGCGTGTATTATAGTGTTGTTTTTAATTCTTTTCCAGCTTCAGCGTCCATTTATGGATTAAACTGACGGAGTAAATTTTAGCAAATATAAAATTTCCAATTTAGTATCCTAAATAACTTGTTTTTTTTGGGTCATTAATGTAGTTTTTTGATCAAATAGTTATCCACATTTGCCTTTAATTGGCCATAATTGGTTATTTTTGAATCTTATTTTTTATTAACATTTATGAGCGAAGAAAAAGATTCAAAGTCAAATTATTCGGCAGATAATATACAGGTATTAGAAGGTTTAGAAGCGGTGCGTAAGCGCCCTTCAATGTATATAGGTGATACGGGTGTTAAAGGGTTGCACCATTTGGTTTATGAAGTAGTAGATAACTCTATTGATGAGGCTCTGGCAGGACATGCCAATACGATTACGGTAAATATTCTTAAAGATAATTCTATCAGAGTTGAGGATAACGGTCGTGGTATTCCGACAGGGATCATGCAAAAAGAACAAAAATCGGCGCTTGAGGTTGTAATGACTGTACTGCATGCCGGTGGTAAATTCGATAAAGACACTTATAAAGTTTCCGGTGGATTGCACGGTGTAGGGGTAAGTTGTGTAAACGCACTATCTATACACTTAAAAGCAGAAGTACACCGTGAAGGAAAAATCTGGGTACAGGAATACCGTGAAGGTAAACCACAGTACGATGTGAAAACTGTAGGTGAAACTGATAAAAGAGGTACTGTAATCACTTTTACACCAGATGACAAGATCTTTACCCAGACTACAGAATATCGTTACGATACACTGGCTTCGCGCTTAAGAGAATTATCTTTCTTAAATAAAGGGATCAGCCTAACCTTAACAGATGAGCGTGAAGTGGATGACCAGGGTAATTTCCTGACTGAACTTTTCCTTTCTGAAGGTGGTTTAAAAGAATTTGTTCAGTTCTTGGACGGAGGTCGTCCTTCACTGATTGCTGAGCCTATTTATGTAGAGGGAATTAAAAATGGTATACCGGTAGAGCTTGCTTTGCAGTACAATGACAGCTACGCTGAAAACGTACACTCTTACGTAAATAATATCAATACACATGAAGGTGGTACACACATTGCCGGTTTCAGAAGAGGTTTAACCCGTACCCTGAAAGCATACGCTGACAAGTCTGGTTTACTTAAAAACGTTAAATTTGAGATTACCGGTGATGACTTTCGTGAAGGTCTGACTGCTGTAATTTCAGTAAAAGTACAAGAGCCGCAATTTGAAGGGCAGACCAAAACCAAACTAGGTAATACTGAGGTTATGGGAGCTGTGGATATTGCTGTTGGTGAAGCATTGGGTATCTATCTGGAAGAATATCCAAAAGAAGCCAGAATGATTGTCAACAAGGTGATTCTGGCAGCTACAGCACGTGCAGCAGCGCGTAAAGCACGTGAGATGGTTCAGCGCAAAAGTGTAATGGGCGGATCTGGCTTACCAGGTAAACTAGCCGATTGTTCAGACAGTGATCCTGAAAAATGTGAATTATACCTTGTCGAGGGAGATTCGGCGGGTGGAACTGCAAAACAAGGCCGTGACCGTAACTTCCAGGCTATTCTTCCGCTAAAAGGTAAAATCCTGAACGTGGAAAAAGCAATGGAGCATAAAATCTACGAAAACGACGAGATCAAGAATATGTTTACTGCACTCGGTGTAAGTATAGGTACTCCTGAAGATGACAAAGCTTTAAACATTACTAAACTTCGTTACCATAAGATAGTGATCATGACGGATGCGGATATTGACGGATCACACATTACTACACTGATCCTGACTTTCTTCTTCAGATACATGAAAGCATTAATTGAAGCCGGTTATGTTTACATCGCAGCACCCCCCCTTTACCTTGTTAAAAAAGGAAAAGAGCAGGAATATTGCTGGAATGATCAACAGCGTGATGCAGCAGTACAACGCTTAAAAGGGCAAGGTAAAGAAGAAAGTGTTCACATCCAGCGTTATAAAGGTTTGGGTGAGATGAACGCAGAACAGCTTTGGGATACTACATTAAACCCAGCTAACCGTACCTTAATGCAAGCTACAATTGAAAACGCTGCAGAGTGTGACCATACTTTCTCTATGTTAATGGGAGATGAAGTTGCACCAAGAAGAGAATTCATCGAAAGAAACGCTAAATACGCGAAGATTGACGCTTAAGTTTTTAGTCTGAATATAAAAAACATAAAAGATAAAAGGGGTGGTTGTGAGCGCCAGTGCACAGCACTGGCGCTCACAACCACCCCTTTTTATTATGGAAATAAGACGCTATTATCAGCCTTTATTATAGCTCTACTACAAAATATAATAGGTTTTTGGATTGTGAACAGGCTCCATAGCATTCATTTTATCTTCATGGTAATGCGCATCATTCAGCATCTGAGATAAATCTCTTTCAATAGTTTTTGAAATAGTTGTTGTAGGTGTATCCGTAGGCTTGTTCTCAAAAGGATCCTGCAAATGAATAGCCATTTTCTCAATTAATAAGAAAGCTGCTGCAATTGCGATCACTACCGGCACCTCGATGTATCCAAAGAACTCAATTAACCCGAATGGCAGCATGATGATAAATAAGTAGATCGTCATATTGATATACTTACTATAGGTAACCGGGAATACTGTGTTTTTTATCCGTTCAGAACCACCCATACGGTCACATAAATTTGTTAAAGTCCTGTCAATCTCTATCTGCTGATAAGTATTGATCCAGCCTTCTTTAACAGCGATTTTAATATCACGTGCATGCAGTTCCAAAATAGACATCGGTACATTTTTATATCTGCTGACGAAATCCAGTTCATCAGGTTTCATAAATTTGTCCAGTCCAAGTATCGGATTCGTATTTCTAAGCGATTGACTTAAACCATAAGCCCAGGCAATTTGTCTTTTCACAAAGCGCTCCTTAAACAGCTGTATTTCTGCAGAATAATAAGGATCATCAATAAAGTAAAGCACCTGTCTGGTTAATGATCTTGAATCATTCACAATTCCACCCCAGAGAATCCGCGCTTCCCACCAGCGGTCATAAGCCTGGTTAGACCGGAATGCTAGTAAAAGTGAGATTACTGTACCCAAAAGTGCAGGTACAGCGATTGGTATAGAGATTCTGGTGAAATGAAAGTTTTCATAAAGTATGACGATACCAACGGCATACACAGTTACTAAAATCAAATCTTTATATATTTTCCCAAATATGTAGGTTAGCGGGACATTTTTCTTTAATAACATATAGTGTGTTTTAAAAGGTCATAACTAGACAAGCTGAGCAGCTTCATGCTCAAGCACAATTGCTTTCTTTATTTTTACAGGTGCTTCATCTTCCTGAATAACCTGAAGTATCGGGATACCAGATTTATTTAAGAATACATCAGGATTGATACTATACTTTGATATCTGACGGAAGCTATAAGTTTCAGGACAGTAGATGAAATCCACCTCATTTGCTTCAGCAAAATTTCTGAAGGCGGCCATTGTGCTGCCATAAAAATATTCTACACCGATAGTGTCTATCTGGGCCTGATGTGTTTTTTTGAAATCATAACACGCCCTGTGGAAAGATTCCGGAATTTGTCCGTACTCAGTACTTCTTCTGGAAAGCATTAATAAATCAGAGATAGAATCTGTCAGTTTATAAGCATGAAAGAATAAAATCCTGATTGGCTCATCTTTGAAATTTTTCAGGATGTTCTCTGAGAGATAAACTGAATTTTCATTGAAATCTGTAGGAATTAAGACTGTTTTCATATTGTATCTTTTGATTAGTTAATGATACAATAGTACAGCCCATACATTACAGCCGGATAAGAGTGAGATTAGAACGAGATTAGAATTGCAAGAAAGACGAGATAGAGAGACAGAATGACTTTATGAAGACAATGTTCTGTTAAACAGGAGCTTATTTAAGAACAGAATATCGCGATTAACGCGAACGGGGCAATAAAATGTTCATTTCGGTCCCGGATTCCTGGACAGTCTTAATCGCAATACTTCCCTTATGCAAACGGATAATATTTAATGATAAAGGCAGGCCTACCCCATATCCATTATAATCAGTCGTATTAGAAGCACGGAAAAAAGGCTCAAAAACATGCTGTAACTCATCCTCAGGAATGCCGATGCCCTGATCCTTCACACTAATCACAATATTAGTACGCGTAACCGATAAACCGACTTCAACCACTCTGTTATCAGAATACTTGCACGCATTGTTGACAATATTAGTTACTGCCAGTTTAATCAGGTTCAGATTTCCATTTAGATTAATACTCTCCGGGTTTTCCGGAAGCTTAGAGAAATCCACCTGGATTTGATTATCCGGATTAACCAGGTCAATAGAAGCCTTTACATCCCAGATCAGTTCATCCAGCCTTATTTCCTCCCAACGCTGTTTCTCCCCATCAAAACCAGACTGTGCTAAACTTAACAAGCTGGTCAGTATATTTTCCAGCCTTTCAGACTCAGCCTGTATAGTGGCCAGGGATTTCTGAAGCTCAGGATCCCGGTGACCATCCCTGGCAATTGTCAATTCAGCTTCCCCGCTAATAATAGTCAAAGGTGTTCTTAACTCATGAGAAGCATTGCTTATAAAATTATTCTGTGTCTCAAAAGCAGTTTCCAGCCTGTCCAGCATATCATTAAAAGTCTGTGAAATCTCGGAGATTTCATCATTCCCCTTAATAGGAGGCAGGCGCTGGTGCAAATTCTCTGCGCTAATCCCCTTCGCCTTTTTAATTAACTCTCTGATTGGTTTAAAAGTGAAGTCAGAGAACCTTCTTCCTACAAAGTACGATAAGGCAACAGAAAGAAAGAAGCCCGCAAACAGGATTTTCTGTAAATCCTTAAGTTCTCTATACCCATATGGGTCTTTTGCAGAAATGATGACGATATAACCATTTGGCCCATTTTTAAAGTACTTACCCGCATAAAATACGTTTTCATTCCGGTAACGGGCCATCATACCAGATTCAATATTTTTATAAAAACTGGAAGGGAGATTTACCTTTTTGTCAAAAGCTATTTTACTGGCTTTATCCGCAGCAAAAACTTGTTCCTCTTCCTGAGGGAGCCGTTCCAGATATTTCTGGCGTACCTCATTGTACTCCACCGTATTTGTTCCAGCTGCAGCCTTAGTCTGAATCGCTATTTTTACCCGCGCTTCCAATCTCTTGTAGAAATCCTCAAAAGCAAACTCATTTGCAAAATACCACACAAACCCACTCAATAAAGAGATAATAACTGCCGATAAAACGGCAAATAAGAAAGTAATGCGGGTATTTAAATTCATGACGATGATTTTTCTTTAAGCAGGTAGCCTAAACCCACAACAGTATGCAACAGCGTAGTGCTAAAGCCCTTATCTATTTTCTTTCTCAAGTAATTGACGTAAACGTCAACCACGTTTGTGCCCATATTAAAATCAATATCCCATACATTCTCCAAAATATCTATTCTGGATAAGGTCTTGTTCTTATTCCTGGCAAAAAACTGGAGCAAACGATATTCAGTTGCCGTTAATGTAATTTCCTGATCAGCCCTGGTTACCGTTTTACCAGAAATATTAATTTGTAAATCACCAACAGTAATGATTTCATCCGCCTGCTGAAGCCCGGAATGCCGTCTCAGCAACATGCGGATCCTCGCACTCAGTTCAGCAATTTTAAAAGGCTTCACCAGGTAATCATCAGCCCCATTGTCAAGCCCTGTAACGATATTCTCCGTACTGCTTAGTGCAGTCAGCATAATAATAGGTATTTGCGGATAATTCTTCTTAATTTGTTTACACAAATCCAGACCATTGATTCCCGGAAGCATAATGTCCAGTATAATCAACGCAAAAGAATGTGCCGAAACCATTTCCAGCGCAATAAATCCATCAGGTGCTACACTTAGCTCAAAGCCTTCACTGCTTAACCCTCTTTTCAGAACTGACACCACATTAGGCTCGTCTTCAACAATAAGGAGTTTCATAAGCAGGTATTTTTATCCAGACAAATTTAAGCAGATTGTGGTGGAAATCAGCCTGGTTTAGAAGAAAATAGAATTTTCAGTTTTTTGTAGTTAATCTTAGCCTGGTATTTCAGGAAGATATCACTGCCGATAATCGCTACAATCCGGGGATGTCCCATTAATTCATAAGCATCATTTACCGTTTCCAGATCCAATGCTACCGCATGATAAGATTTAATCAGCAGCTTACCGATTTTTAATTTCGGGATTACTGCCTGTATCGTACTTGAAGTCGTAAACAGTGTAGTCGCATTGGTTTCTTCTTCCTGCTCAACCACAGCATCGCTATACTGTTCAATAAAAGTCTTATTGAATACTGACCTTGAAGCCCCGGTATCTACGACTGCCCAATGTTTTTTACCAAAAACAACGATTTCCACCAGGAGGTGGAAACCGTCATCATTTAAGTTTATTAAAGTAAGAGGGACTGTAACAGTACGCATTAAATAAGCTTCATTTCTTTAAGCACGTTATTCATTGCTCTCACCGCATCAGCACTCTTATTGAAGGCTACTTTTTCTTCCTCATTCAAGTTGTAATCTATAATTTTCTCCCAGCCATTACGACCAACAATTACAGGTACACCTAAACAAATGTCAGTCTGTCCATATTCCCCATCCAGTGCAACACAGCAAGTAAATAGTTTTTTCTCATCACGAACAATGCTCTCTACCAGCGCAGCACCAGCAGCGCCAGGCGCATACCAGGCAGAAGTCCCTAACAAACCAGTTAATGTTGCTCCACCCACCATTGTGTCGGCAGCAACTTTAGCTAACACCTCAGCAGATAAAACATCCGTTACCGGTAAACTCTGGTAAGTCGCATAACGCGTTAACGGGATCATTGTCGTATCCCCATGTCCGCCAATCACAAATCCCTGTAAATCATTTGAATTACAGTTTAACGCTACACTCAGGTAATATTTAAACCTTGCACTATCTAAAGTACCACCCATACCAATGATCCTGTTTTTAGGCAGTCCCAACGATTTAAGTGATAAATAAGTCATCGTATCCATTGGATTACTAATCACGATGATGATCGCATCCGGAGAGAACTTTAATATATTTTCTGCTACACCTTTAACAATGCCCGCATTGATGCCAATCAGCTCTTCGCGGGTCATTCCCGGTTTACGTGGTAAACCAGAAGTAATTACAGCAACAGCAGAACCTGCAGTCTGGCTATAATCATTCGTTACACCGGTTATTTTTGTATTAAAACCTAATAATGCAGCAGTTTGCATCATATCTATCGCTTTGCCTTCAGCAAAACCTTCTTTGATATCTAATAAAACTAATTCTTCAGCTAACTCTTTTCTAGCAATATTATCTGCACAAGTAGCACCAACTGCTCCTGCACCAACAACTGTTATCTTCATGGATTCAATTTTTAAATTGTAATAAAACCTTCATTAGATCTTCTTGCCCAAGTTATAAAATTTAAGGCATTATCAGAAAATTTCAACATATTCTTGGATAAAGTTTAAAATGCTTTTTAAAACTTTATCAGACCTTCGTGGTTTTATGAGAAAGAATTTACATTTGCTTAACGTCTGTTTAGATTTGTAAATTGATTTTGATCATTGCATCTAAACAGATATTCTTACCGTATTAATGAGGGAACGCTATGTTAGAGAATAAACCTGTTGAAAAAGTTGATATTATGTCTTATGCAGGTAAATGGTATTCACTATGCTCAATACCCACCTTTATGGACAAGCACTGGCATGAAACTACGGAGACGTATGTGATACATCCTGACGGTTATTACGCTGTTTTTACGACCTATAAATTACCACCAGACGAAGGAACCAAGTATGTCCGTTCCAAACTGATCGTTGTCCGGGGAACCAGCAACGCACAACTTAAAGCACAGTTTGTATGGCCATTAAAAGTCGACTACTGGATCATTGAACTCGCTGCAGATTATTCTTACGCTGTTGTCGGGCATCCCAAACTTAAACACCTTTGCATCCTTTCCCGCAAGCCAGAAATGGCAGATGAACTGCTGAATGAAATTATCGGCCGGTGCACACAAAAAGGTTATGAGACTTCAAAGCTTGTCTCACAGGAACATAAGCCAGCAGCACCCAGAAGTCAGGTACAATCTTCCTGAATCCAGCAACAATTTTATCAGGTAAATTTCAACCGCTTCTTAAAAAAACGTAATTTTGTACCTCGCTTTGTTTGAGGAATAATAACCAGAGAACAGCGATTCATAATTACCCTTCTATGTATTTAATTTTTGATACCGAAACTACAGGTCTTCCTGCCAATTATAATGCACCCGTATCCGATACGAACAATTGGCCAAGGTGTATTCAAATTGCCTGGCAGTTACACGATGCATTAGGAAACCTGGTTGAACATGAGGACTTTCTGGTCAGGCCCGATGGATTTAACATTCCATACGATGCAGAACGTATCCACGGTATCTCTACAGAATTAGCCACAGAACAAGGTATTGATATCCGTGAAGCAGTAGAGAAATTCAACATTGCCCTGTCCAAAGCTAAATTTGTAGTCGGACAGAATATCGGCTTTGACGTCAATATTATGGGCGCTGAATTTTACCGGTTGGGTATAGAAAGCCCCATGGCCCAAATGCCTGTTCTGGATACCTGTACAGAAGTTACCGCCAACTTATTAAAGATTCCAGGTGGTAGAGGGGGCAGGTTCAAACTGCCGACACTGACCGAATTACACAGCTACCTTTTTGGCGTTCCATTTGCAGAAGCACACAACGCAACAGCAGATGTGGAAGCGACTACACGTTGTTTCCTTCAATTGGTTAAAATGGAGGTTTTTACCCCCGAACAGCTCCAAGCTGATCAGGAGTATATCCGTTCCTTTATCGCCAGCCAACCAGCAGTCATACCAAGTGCAGGCATTCAGCACATTAACCTTAAAGCGGCCTCTGATGAAATCAGGAAAAGACAAGCCAAAGCAGAAGGCCCGGGCTTATCAAAACAAGACTTAAAAGACAACCAGCAAGAACTTAAAGACGCAACATTTGTCCACCTGCACAACCATACGCAGTTTTCAGTCTTGCAGTCTACCATTAATATTCCAGGCCTGATCGCAGCAGCAGCAGCAGATAAAATGCCTGCCGTGGCCATGACTGATCACGCCAATATGATGGGTGCCTTTCATTTTGTGAACCAGGTACTGAACCATAATAAAGGTGTTGAAGCCAGAAATAATGCAGCCATAGAAAAAGGAGAAGAACCAGCAGAATTACCCATTACACCGATTGTAGGCTGCGAATTCTTTGTCTGTGAAAATCACCTTGATAAATCCCGTAAAGACAACGGTTATCAAATGGTACTGCTCGCTAAGAATAAAACAGGTTACCACAATCTGGCTAAAATGTCTTCCATCGCCTATACGAAGGGATTTTACTATATCCCGAGGATTGACCGGAATGTCATCGAACAATATAAAGAAGACATCATTGTGCTTTCCGGAAACCTGTATGGTGAAATAGCCAGTAAAATCCTGAATATGGGTGAAAACCAGGCTGAAGAAGCATTAATCTGGTGGAAATCACTATTCGGTGCCGATTTCTATATGGAGATTATGCGCCATAACCAGGATGATGAAACCGTAGTCAATAAAACGCTGATCTCCTTAGCTCAAAAGCATGATATTAAGCTAATTGCGACCAATAATACCTATTACATTAATAAAAAAGATGCCAACGCACACGATATTTTACTCTGCGTAAAAGATGCAGAAAAGCAGGCAACACCTATAGGCAGGGGACGTGGATACCGTTACGGCTTACCTAACCAGGAATATTATTTCAAATCTTCAGAAGAGATGAAAAAGCTGTTTGCGGATCTTCCGGAAGCAATTTTAAATATTCAGGAAATAGTAGACAAAATATCGATCTACAAACTTGCCAGAGAGGTACTCTTACCTAAATTTGATATTCCTGAACAATTTTTAGTGCAGGAAGATGAAGATGACGCAGGTAAAAGAGGAGAGAATAAATATTTACGCCACCTTACTTTTGTTGGGGCAGAAAAAAGATACGGAGAACTTACGCCCGAAATTATAGAACGTCTGGACTTTGAGCTTCAGACCATTGAGAAAACAGGCTATCCGGGTTACTTCCTGATTGTACAGGATTTTATCAGGGAAGCCAGAAATCTGGATGTATCTGTTGGCCCGGGACGTGGTTCGGCTGCGGGATCTGTAGTCGCTTACTGTCTGTGGATCACTAATATTGACCCGATCAAGTATGACCTCCTTTTCGAGCGTTTCCTGAATCCTGACCGGGTATCGATGCCTGATATTGATATCGATTTTGATGATGAGGGCAGGGGCCGTGTCATGGACTATGTCATCAAGAAATATGGCTCAAACCAGGTGGCGCAGATCATCACCTATGGTACAATGGCGGCTAAGTCCTCTATTAAAGATACAGCCCGCGTATTAGACCTGCCACTTTTTGAAGCTGATAAAATAGCGAAGCTTATCCCTAACCTGAAGCTTGCCAAAATCTTTAACCTCGATGAGAAATCACTCCGGGGAGCTTTACGTGCAGACGAATATGAGAAAGTTGTAGAGCTGAAAGATATTGCTGACTCCAAAAGCTTAAGTGCCGAAACGATACAACAAGCCAGGATACTGGAAGGTTCATTAAGAAATACCGGTATACATGCCTGCGGGGTAATCATTACGCCAGACGATATCACCAACTATGTGCCTGTGGCCATGGCCAAAGATTCCGATCTGTACGTCACCCAGTTTGATAACTCTGTGGTAGAAAGTGCCGGACTGTTGAAAATGGACTTTTTGGGGCTGAAAACACTGACCCTGATTAAAGATACCGTTAAACTGGTTCGCTTAAGAACCGGTATTCAGCTTGACCCCGACGAATTTCCTATTGACGATGTCAGGACTTATGAGTTGTTCCAGCGTGGAGAAACCATCGGTATCTTCCAGTACGAGTCTACCGGGATGCAAAAATACATGAAAGAATTAAAGCCTACCGTATTCGGAGATTTGATTGCCATGAATGCATTGTATCGTCCAGGGCCACTGGAATATATCCCAAGTTTTGTCCGCAGGAAAAACGGAGAGGAAGAAATCAAGTACGATTTGGACGCCTGCGAAGAATACCTGAAGGAAACCTATGGAATTACAGTATACCAGGAACAGGTGATGCTTTTGTCACAGAAACTTGCTGGTTTTACTAAAGGTGAAGCCGATGTACTGCGGAAGGCAATGGGTAAAAAACAGAAAGATGTGCTCGATAAGATGAAACCTAAATTTGTCGCCCAGGCAGCAGAAAAAGGACATGCACCGGCTACACTGGAGAAAATATGGAAAGACTGGGAAGCATTCGCGTCTTACGCCTTCAACAAATCTCACTCTACCTGTTACGCCTGGATTGCTTACCAGACTGCTTATTTGAAAGCACATTACCCGGCAGAATATATGGCTGCGGTACTGACGAATAATATGAGTGATATTAAGCAGGTAGCCTTTTTCATGGAAGAATGTAAACAAATGGGCGTAAGAGTACTTGGCCCGGATGTGAATGAATCCATTTTGAAGTTCTCTGTAAACCCCCAGGGAGAAGTACGTTTTGGTCTTTCCGGAATTAAAGGAGTAGGGGAGAAAGCCGTAGAAAGTATCATTGAAGAACGCACGAATGGTGGATTCTACAATAGTATTTATGACTTTGCCAGACGCTCCAATACCCGTACAGTGAATAAGAAAGCCTATGAGAGTTTCGTTTATAGTGGAGCTTTTGATAGCTTCGGTTTCCACCGTGCACAATTCTTCTTTGTAGGGATTAACGATAAGCTCAACGGTATTGAAAAGCTGATCAAGTATTCCAATGATTTCCAGAACAGTGAATCATCTGCACAATCTTCGCTGTTTGGCGGTACGGTTGCAGATATGATCAATGAACCTACCTTACCTGTTGCTCCAGAATGGACTTTAATAGACCGGCTGAAATACGAGAAGGATGCAATCGGGATTTTCCTGAGCGGGCACCCGCTTGATAACTATAAATTAGAGCTGAAAGAATTCTGCCAGCACAACGTCCGTCACCTGTCTGTTGTCAATAAAATACGGATGGGAGATACAAATGAAGACGTATTGGCAGAGTTTGAGCAACTCAAAAACAGGGAACTGGTAGTCGGCGGACTGGTTGTAATCTCCGCACAACGGATGACTAAAACCGGTAAACCTTTTGGTACTATTGTGTTTGAAGATTATAACGACAGTTGCGAACTTGCTTTATTTGGAGAAGACTTCGTGAAATTCAAGCAATTTATGACCGATGGTTATTTCCTGCAAATCCGTGGCCGTGTGGGAGAACGCTTCCGTAAAGAAGGTGACTGGGAGTTTAAAATCACTTCTATAGCCCTTTTATCAGATTTAAGAGATAAACTGGCTAAATGTATCACCATACAGATTCCAATTCAGGGAATTAATGATCAGATTATTACTCAGATTCTGGCGATGATTGAAGAAAATAAGGAAAATACAGAACAACAAAATTGTCAATTGAATTTTGTTGTGTACGACCGGGAACAAAATGTTTCGCTTGATCTTCCTTCTAAGTCGTTGAAAATCAACCCTGATAATGCATTTTTGGAACAGCTGAAAGCGCTGAATGTGGTGAGTTATAAGTTGAACTAATGTCATTTTGGCATTAGAAAATATGGTGGCATTACAATTGATTATATCTTTGTATAAATAAAAATAAGAAATATGGCTATAGAAATCACAGACGCTAACTTCGAGGAAGTTGTGTTGAAATCAGATAAACCCGTTTTAGTAGACTTTTGGGCAGAATGGTGTGGTCCATGTCGCATGGTAGGTCCAGTAGTAGATGAAATCTCAAAAGAATACGAAGGAAAAGCAGTAGTGGGTAAGGTGAACGTGGATAATAACCCACAGATTTCTACTCAGTTCGGTATCCGTAACATCCCTGCGTTGTTATTCTTCAAAAATGGTGAAGTAGTTGATAAACAAGTTGGTGCAGTTCCAAAATCAGTATTAGCTGGTAAATTGGATAAGCAATTGTAGTCAACCCGATATATATGAAAAAGCCGTTTCTATTTGTTTAGAAACGGCTTTTGCTTTTACAGGCTATTTAGGGATTATGTTTTTGAAGGCTATTTTAGAATTTATGCTTTTACAGGATATTTTTGAAATTTGCATTTTAAAGCTCTTCGGGCAAGTCCTCTTCCTCAATTTCTTCCCTTGTAGCGTCCTCTCCCTTTAGCAATCCGTCGCTCCAATAGCAGAAAATGGCAATCACAGTTAATACGCCAATCTGGATATAAGAGATTTCAACAGGATGTGCTCTGCTCAAATCAAATAAACCTGCCTTTCCAGCAATACAAAGTACAACAGCCAGCGTGAATAGCCATTTAAAATTTCCAGTACTACTTGATAGCCTGGCCAGGTGTGACGGATTCAATGTGATAGCCCTTAAGGCATTAATCAAAAGCACCAGGAAAAGGATACATAATAAAATATACTTTAATAAACCAAGCATCGGAATAGGCTTTAATTCTACGATACCTCCCAAAAAATAGCCCGATGAAATTAATCCGCAGACGAATAATAAAGAATAGAAGATAACAATGCCTCTTAACCATAAGCGGTGAAGTGGTGACTCAGTTTTAATGGGATTTGAGGAGATATTCATTTTTATGAATGGCAAGTTAAACCTGTTTAAATTTAGATAATTTAGTCAATCTGAATTCTAATTTAAATAAGCAACTTTATGGCCAAAGAAACTATGATGTTGCATATTATATTAACAAGTATTGGTTGGTTAGGGATGGCCTTATGTACATTAGGTTATTTACTCTTAAGTGCAAAAGTTGTTCAAGCTGAATCCATCAGTTTTCAATTACTAAATGTTTTCGGGGGGCTTTTTTTAGTTGCATCGGCAGTAGATAGCCAGGATATTCCAAATGCTGCTGCTAATATACTGTGGATGTTTATTGCAATCTATGCATTAGGACGGCATTTGAAAACTCAAAAGTCAATTAAAAAGGATTAAGGTTTTATGCCCAGAATCTCATAAGACTTATTTTTATAAAAACTTAGCTTTTCTGAATAGATAGTTTTATCATCTTCCAATGAAAGGTAAAAATAAGAACCGTCAACCAATACAAAAATCATGTCCGCAGCAACTTTTGGATCAGCTACGTTGATTAAACCCTGCTCATTACAGCGTTCAATAATTGAAGTCAGCGTTTTACGAAGTGAATCCAGGATGATTTTATATTTTGCCTTAATCTTCTTATTCCTGAATGCCAGCGCATAAAATGCATAGAATAATCCATCATCAAATAGCAGGTTCCATTTTTTAGAAAAAAGAGCTTCTATGATTTTGTGAAGATCGGAAAGCATTCCTTTTTCCTTAATACTATATATTAACAGATACCTGTCTAATATATAATCTAACAACGCATAGGTAAGACTTTCTTTTGTTTTAAAATAGTGGATAATCAGGGTCGGATTTACACCCATTTCATTGGCAATTTTCGCAATCGAACTGTTTTCGTAACCTTCTTTCTTAGCCAGCTTGTAAAAAGCTTTTATAATTTCTAATTGTCTTACTTCTTTAATGCTTTTTCTGCCCATGTAAAATTATTTTCGATGGGCAAACTACTAAAAAAAGAGTTATAAAAAGAAATGAATATACTTCTTTAAAAAACAGTTTTTTGAAAATAGATTAAACGAACGTTTAGTTAATTTAATAATAAGCTGTTATTGTTTTCCTAACATTGAACGGAGACCTTAGCTGAAAATTATAGTCATTTTGAAAATGAAAATTATAGCAAATTAAACTTGGACAGTATGAGAAAAAAAATACTTTTTATAAGCTTCAGCAGAATTAAAATTCATTTATTGCTGTCGTTTCTTTTGTTTACTGCAATGAATAGCTTTGCACAGAACATCACAGTAAAGGGTCAGGTTTTGGATGAAGAAACCAAAACACCAATACCGGCAGTAAATATCCTGATAAAGGGTACAACGCTAAGATCGGCAACCAATGCAAACGGTATTTATACGCTATCTGGTATCAATCCTGATGCGATACTGGTATTTTCTTATATTGGATATATACCGCAAGAAATAAGCCTTCGCGGTCAAACACAGCTAAACGTAATTCTAAAGTTCGATAATGGTAATCTGAAAGAGGTTGTTGTCACTGCATTAGGTATCAAGAAAGAAAAGAAAGCTATCGGTTATGCTGTACAGGAAGTCAAAGGTGAAACCCTGGAAAAGGTCAAAAGCCCTACAGCTATAGGTGCATTAGCAGGAAAGGTAGCAGGATTAAATATTTCCAATACAACCGACCTTTTTCAAAAACCCGCCATTTCACTAAGGGGCCAGACACCATTAATTGTTATCGATGGTATTCCGGATCCCACTGCTGATCCTTATAAAATTAATGCAGATGATATCGAAAGTATCACTGTATTAAAAGGTACAGCTGCGGGGGCACTCTATGGCTCAATTGGGGTCAATGGTGCGATTATGTATACCACTAAAAGAGGTAAAAAAGGAAAGACAAGCGTGGAGATTAACTCTTCTACCATGTTCCAAACCGGATATACCGTAGTACCAAAAGTACAGACCCAATATGGCGGTGGAAATAATGGAAAATATGCTTATGTTGATGGATCTGGCGGAGGTACAGAAGGTGGTGGATGGATCTGGGGACCTAAACTGGATCAGAAAGATCCAGGTACCCCAAGCGGTTATTATGAAACTCCTCAATACAATAGTCCTACGGACCCATTAACTGGCAAATTGGTTCCACTACCATGGATTTCAAGAGGAAAAGACAATATTAAAAATTTCTTTCGTACAGGAATGCTTTCCAGTAATTCAGTAACAGTATCTACAGGCGGTGAGAATGGCTCCTTCAGAGTATCAGCTGCAAATATCTATCAAAAAGGTACAATGCCAAATACTGGAGTAAACAATTCTTCCTTTTCGGTAGCTGGAAATTATAACCTGACACCAAAACTAACCATGGATGGAAGGCTTACTTACAATAGAGAATTCTCTAATAACTATCCCTCTACAGGTTATGGCCCCACCAATATCCTTTATAATCTTTTGCTGTGGATTGGTCCGGATCTGGATATACGCGATCTTAAGAACTACTGGTTAAAAGGTAAAGAGGGTATGCAGCAAAGAAACTATAATCTTTCCTGGTATAACAATCCCTATTTTATTACGAACGAACAACTGAATGGTTATAGAAAAGATAATTCTTTTGGGAATTTCTCCTTGAATTATCAGATTGCCCGTGATTTTTCTGCTAAAATACGCTCAGGTTTTAACCAGTATGGAACAGATGAAGATTCAAGATATCCATATAGTTATATTGGATATGGAACCCTTTCAAAAGGGGACTATACCTATACCAAAAGCAGTCATTTCGATATTACTACAGATTTGATTTTAAGCTATAAACATAAGTTTAATGATAACTTTAATTTATCTGTAATCGGGGGGGCGGCAAACTCTTATAACAATACCAAAGGAATCGCCACAACTACAGATGGGCTTAACATTCCTGGATTCTATAATCTAGCTAACTCCACTAATCCATTGAAGGGGTCTAATTACCTTCAGGAACGACAAATAAATAGTTTGTATACCATGGCCGATTTGGAAATGTACCGTTTCCTTTATCTATCATTCACAGGCAGGAGAGATCAGACCTCGACACTACCAGTAAACAACAGTGCCTATTTTTATCCGTCAGGAAGTATCTCAGCAGTTTTGTCAGATGCGTTAAAATTGCCGGAAACTATTTCATTTTTAAAAGTGCGTACCTCTGTGGCCAAAGTAAACAGCGGATCGATTACCACAGATCCGAACAACTTTTATGCGCAAATACAAACCTATAATATTGGTAATAAATGGAACGGGACCTCTTCACTGAACTGGCCGGATAGTTACAAAATGCCAGGTCTTATTCCGAATACAGTGCTGTCATGGGAGTCGGGTGTTGCATTAGGCCTTTTTAAAAACCGCTTAAATGTTGACGTTACTTATTTCCAGAACAAAGAATATAATAATTTTCAGCTGGTTCCGATTTCAGAGACCAGCGGTTATAGCTCACTGCTTCAAAATGCAAATGTATACCAAAGAAAAGGGTGGGAATTTATGATTAGCGGAACCCCGGTAAAAACATCCTCATTTGAGTGGGAAAGTAGTTTTAATTTCAGTAACAGCCACCGCTGGCTTAAAGAAGCTACCCTTAGTCAGGACGGATATATCGGTAACCTGAAAGCAGGAGAGCGGGCTGATAAGATTTTCACTTCATTATATCAGACAACACCTGATGGAAAGATCATCTACGATACTAATGGAATGCCATTAAATGATCCATACCAACGCAGTATTGGCTATGCGGATGCAAACTGGATCTACGGCTGGCAAAATACGTTTAAATATAAAAATATCTCACTCAGTATTGCTGTTGACGGGCGTATCGGTGGCTCTATATACTCCACTACTAATTATAAAATGTGGTGGGGCGGAACCGCTCCGGGTACTGTGAATCAGTACCGTGATGATGCCAATGCCGGGAAAAGTACTTATGTAGGAAAAGGGGTAGTGGTTACTTCTGGAAAAGCGACATATGACAACCATGGGAATATCACCAGCGATGACAGACAGTACGCACCTAATACAACCCCGGTAAATTACATTGCTTACAACACGGGGACGGGAAGCAGCTCAGAAAATAATTATTTCTACTACAGTGGTACTTATTTAAAGATGCGTGAAATAGCGCTGACCTATACACTTCCTCAAAAATGGATAAAAAAGCAAAAAGTATTTCAGGCGGCTTCAGTTTCTTTTATTGGAAACAACTTGTTCATTCTGGCCAAAATACCTAATGTAGATCCGGATGCAGAAAGCGACAATTTGCAAACACCTTCTATGCGAAGTATTGGCTTCAACTTTAATTTTAAGTTTTAATCCACTCATCAATGACATTCAATAGTCATCAATCATTTTATATCATGAAAAAAAGTTATTTATATCTATCTGGTATTATTTTCTTAGTGAGTATTACTTTATCATCCTGCAAAAAGTTCGATTATTATCAAATAAACCCTAATACACCAACTCAGGCAGATCCTTCTCTGGAGTTAGCGAATATTGAACAAACAGCTTTTGCTACCATTACCACGGAGGCAAGTTTGGCTACACGTCAATTGGTTTACGCGCAAAGTTCCAGTACGACACAGAATTACGGCTGGCAAAGAGCAGACTTCTCTTATAAAAATATAGCGCAGGTAGTTAAAATGGAACAGGAAGCTGCCCGTATCGGCAAGCCGAATTATAAATACCTGGGGAAATTCTTCAGGTCCTATTATATCGTAGGGATGACCCTTACTTTTGGAGATGTTCCCTATGCTCAGGCCATGCAGGCACTAAATAACAATTTTTCTGATGGAGCCCTCAGACCTGTTTACGATGCGCAGGAAGATATCTATTTGCAAGTTTTGAATGACTTAAAATTGGCGAGTGACTCGCTGTCTGCTTCAGGAGGAACTATCAATAATGATATCATTTACAATGGAGATATCACACAATGGAAAAAAGCCATTAATACCTTTTCTCTAAGGGTATTGATGAGCCTTTCAAAAAAAGAAGCGAATACTAAACTCAATATCAAACAACGGTTCAATGATATAGTGTCTAATCCATCTAAATATCCATTGCTTACTTCTAATGATGATAATGCGAAGCTTACCTATTATGATATCGTGGGAAACCGTTATCCGTATAACAATAACAACAGCTTAAAAACAGATTATTATCTTGATGATTCATTTGTTAAAATGTTAAAAGACCTGAAAGACCCTCGTCTTTTTGTTTACGCCACCCAAACCCCTAACTCGGTTACTGCGGGTCTTTCACCCAAAGATTTTAATGCTTATACTGGTTTGATTGGTAGTGCTCCGGTTGCTGATAATGTGCAGAAGATGACTACTGGAAATGCCTCAGCTATTAACCGCAGATATGCTTATGATGCTGTGAATGAGCCAAGTGTTGCAATCGGCTACCCAGAGCTGCAATTTATCTTGGCAGAGGCAGTTGCAAGGGGCTGGATAACCGGAGACATTAACAAATTTTATACCGGTGGAATTAGAAGCGCAATGCTCTTTTCCAGGTACAAGGGAGATCTTGCCTATACGCTGGATGATATCGAAACTTATTTGAAACAGCCTGCTGTTACGCTGCAATCAGGAACATTACTACCTCAAGTAATTATGCAACGGTATATCAATACTTTTATGAATACAGGCTGGCAATCATTTTATGAACAAAGGCGTACGGGGTTCCCTACTTTTGAAACCGCTGGGGCAGGTATACTGAATGGTGGAAAAATACCTAAAAGATGGATGTATCCAACCGCAGAACTGAATAATAATGGCGTAAATGTAGATAATGCTATCAAACGTCAGTATCCTGGTGGAGATGACATCAATGGAGTGATGTGGTTATTACAATAATTAATTTTTGGTGAGCTGGCTGATTATAATAGCTCGCTCACCAAAAAAATGTTGGTTTTAAATAAATTAGAAGACGAATTTAAATATGCTCTTGCACTTCTTTTGTTAAATTTACAAAATGGGCATGCATACAGACCAGTCGGAATATCAATTGAACAGCAACCTGGAGTTACTCGCTAAACAGGTTGTAGAAGGATTTATTACGGGATTGCACAAAAGCCCTTTTCATGGGTTTTCTGTCGAATTTGCTGAACACAGAGCCTATAACAATGGTGATAATGTCAGGAATATTGATTGGAAGTTATTTGCCAGAACTGATAAACTTTATACCAAAAGATATGAAGAAGAGACTAACCTGCGCTGCCAGTTTGTAATTGATACTTCTTCCTCTATGTACTTTCCGCAAGGAGATTACACTAAACTTACCTTTTCCGTACAAGCAGTAGCCGCCCTGATTGAACTCCTCAAAAAACAAAGAGATGCCTTTGGCTTAAGCCTGTTTACAGATCAGCTGGTTTTAAATACACTAGCAAGATCGACAACTATGCACCAGAAGTATTTATTTACGCACTTAGAAGAAGCGCTGAAAGCCCCTAAGCTCAACGTAGGGACAGAATTAAGTACATGTCTGCACCAAGTAGCAGAATCAATTCACAAGCGCTCTATGGTGGTTATTTTTACTGATCTTTTAACTGCAAATGGGGCAGATGACAATCAGGAAGACTTATTCTCCGCGCTGCAGCACTTGAAATTTAATAAGCATGAAGTTATCATTTTCAATGTAAGTGATAAAGCTAAAGAAGTGGACTTCGATTTTGAGAACAGACCTTATCAATTTGTAGATCTGGAAACGGGAGAATTACTTAAAGCAAATGCAGCTAGCGTTAAAGAAGCTTATTTGAAATCCTATGGCGATTATCGTCAGCTGTTGACGTTAAAATGTGCACAATATAAAATAGACCTGATTGATGCTGATATAGCGGCAGGCTTTTCAGGCGTATTGGCCGCCTACCTGATCAAAAGGCAAAAAATGAATTAATTACTTTTTACCTTCTCTGTATCTGCTTAATAGCTCTCTTTTAAAAGTCTGCTCTGCACGGTAATATTTACCCACAGTTTTGATTGGCAAACTGCTTTTTAGTTTATTATAATATTTACGGTCAATATTTAAATCCTTCTGTTTAAAATTAAGCTCATTATTAATCAGACTTTCTACTTCTGTATCTGAAAGGTTTTCAATCTCCGTACTCTTTCTGAAGCTGATCATGTTTTTTCTGCGCTCCTGACGTAATTCTGATTGCTCACTTTGCATTGAGCTATAAATTGGCCAGAATATTTTAGCTTCTTCCGGGGTCAACTCTAATTTTTCTTTAAGATAAGTATTTTTATAAGCTTGTATTTCCTTACTTTTTCCTTCACTTCTTTGTGCAGATGCTAGAAAAGGAATACATGATAAAAGGGCAATGGCAAGTATGTGTTTCATGGTATCTTAATTATAATGCTGAGGACAGATCACTTTGAGAATAATTGTTTAGAATATAAGTTTCCAGATCCGCGTTGGCGGTATTGTCATTTGATATAGCGGTATTGTCATTTGATATAGCGGTATTTTTGTTGGATACAGCAGTATGATCATTTGATACATCTACGTTATTTCCTTCGATATGATCAATAATATCCTGTTCATTTATATCATATAATGCCTGCTCAGTAACCAGTTCAGCACTTTTGCTTTCCGTATTAAAATTTTGCTGATTCAGATAAAGCCCGAATGCAGTCACCAGGATAAAACAAGCTGCTGAAGCATACTTAACCAAGTCGCTACTCCATAAACGAATGAATTTAGGGCCATTCTTGGTAGCGGTATTGTTTTCTGCAGAAGCATTATTCCTAATCGTTTTAGCATAAAGGCCGGTTTCAGAGAAATCTGCGGGCAGATCCTGTTCAATAGCTTTAGATTTAACCGCTAAGTCTGCAGTTTTTGCAAGGACATTGGCCTGTAATTTCTGGAAATATAAATCAGGCGTATGGAAACCATCAGCTTTTGGGAGATCTTGTAAACCGTTACCTGTTGCTTCGGCAAAAATAGAGTCCTGTAAAATGTTGAAATATTGATCAGGTACGATAAATCCGGACATAGAAATAGCTTCCTTAAGCTCATCAGCGTAAATTGCGCCATGAATCAACTCAGGTAAGGTATTCAAATATTCCTGTGGAACGCTGAACGGATTTTCTTTTTCAAGAGAGGCGAGATAAGGTGCCTCTTGTTTCCATTCATTGTCTTCTATATCGTGTTTCATTGTAAATAATTTAGCTATTGCAGGCTAACATCAGGTCTTCCTGAATTTACCTGCTATATGGATGCTTAAAATCACAAAAGGTTTAAAAGGTAATGTCTTCATTTAGCATAAAAACTTCTATTTTCTTCACAGCAATATGGAAGGAAGCTTTTAAAGCACCTACAGACGTGCCCAGAATATCAGAAATTTCTTCATACTTGAGTTCGTCGTAGTATTTCATATTAAAAATAAGCCGCTGTTTCTCTGGTAGTGTCAATAATGCCTGTTGCAACTTCATCTGGATTTTATCTCCATTGAAATAAGAAGAAGCAACAAGACTTTCAGACAATTCAGCAGAAACATCGTCCAGCGGAATATTGTTGCGCTGTTTTTTCTTATTTAAAAAGGTAATGCAATCATTTGTTGCGATCCTGTAAATCCAGGTATACAATTTAGAGTCACTTCTGAATTTGGAAAGATTCTTCCAGACTTTGATAAAAACTTCCTGGACAAGATCATCCGCATCATCATGGTCAATAACAAGGCGGCGGATATGCCAGTAAGTTTTTTCCTGGTATTTTGTGATAAGCAGGTTAAAGGCTTCATTGCGTGTGCGCTCTTCAGAGAATTTCGCTATTATTTCATCATCTTCAACCTGCTTCATCGATTATTTTTTTCTTTTTATAACTTTTTGTACTGCTTCAACAATGTTGATTGTATCCAGTCCATATTTGGTCATCAATTGATCCGGTGTCCCGCTTTCGCCAAAACTATCATTCACAGCCACAAATTCTTGTGGAGAAGGAAGTTCAGTTGACAATAAACGCGCAACACTTTCACCTAATCCACCAAATTTATTGTGCTCTTCACAAGTCACTACACAACCTGTTTTCTGAAGTGACTTTAAGATTGCCTCTTCATCTAACGGTTTAATGGTATGAATGTTTATAATTTCTGCATCAATACCTAAAGCAGCTAACTGCTCACCAGCCTCAATTGCTTTCCAAACCATATGTCCGGTTGCAACGATAGTTACATCAGTACCTTCGTTGACCATCCATGCTTTACCGATTTCAAATTTTTGATCAGGATCAGTAAATACAGGAATACTAGGTCTGCCGAAACGCAGATAAACAGGGCCTTCATACTCAGCGATAGCTAAAGTAGCAGCTTTAGTTTGATTATAATCACAAGGATTGATGACCACCATTCCAGGTAACATTTTCATCAAACCTATATCTTCAAGAATCTGGTGGGTTGCACCGTCTTCACCTAAAGTTAAACCAGCATGAGAAGCACAGATTTTAACGTTTTTATTAGAATAAGCAACAGATTGTCTGATCTGGTCATAAACTCTTCCTGTAGAAAAGTTAGCGAAAGTACCTGTAAAAGGGATTTTTCCACCAATAGTCATACCTGCAGCAATTCCGATCATATTTGCTTCAGCAATTCCGATCTGTATAAATCTTTCAGGAAATTCATCTGCGAAAGCATCCATTTTCAAAGAGCCTTTCAGATCTGCACAAAGTGCAACCACATTCGGGTTTTTCTGACCAGCTTCATGTAAACCAGCACCAAAACCAGAACGGGTATCTTTTTTTTCTGAATATGTATATTTTTTCATTATATGATATCTTTTTTATCGCCCGCTATCCTAAACAAGACGGGCGCAGTTTAATGGTTATGAATTAATAATCCCCTAGTGTTTCTTTGTTCTGACTTAAAGCAGAAGCAAGTTGGTCATCATTAGGCGCAGTACCATGCCATTTATGTGAACCTACCATGAAATCTACACCATAACCCATCTGAGTACTCATTAAGTTTAAGATTGGTCTGCCTTTACCCGTAAGTGATTTAGCATATTCCAAAGCTTTAACAATATCTTCCATGTTATTTCCATTAGAAGTGATTACATGCCATCCGAAAGCTTCGAATTTAGTCTGTAAGTTCTCTAATGATAATATTTTCTCCGTAGGACCATCAATTTGTTGTCCGTTATAATCAATTGTAGAGATCAGGTTATCAACTTTATTATGAGGAGCGAACATAATAGCTTCCCAGTTTTGTCCTTCCTGTAACTCACCATCTCCATGTAAACTGAAAACTAAAGAATGATCCTTATTTAATTTCTTTGTTAAAGCTGCGCCGATTGCAACAGACATACCCTGACCTAAAGATCCTGAAGCAATCCTGATACCAGGTAATCCTTCATGCGTAGTCGGGTGACCCTGAACACGGGAGTTTAATTTTCTGAAAGTAGCCAGTTCGCTAACTTCGAAATAACCAGAACGGGCAAGCACGCTATAAAATACCGGAGAAATGTGACCATTAGAAAGGAAGAATAAATCTTCGCCTGCACCATCCATTTTAAAATCTGTGGAATGGTTCATGGTTTCAAAATATAAAGCTGTCAAAAACTCTGCACAACCAAGTGATCCACCCGGGTGTCCAGACTGGCAGCCATGTACCATTCTTACAATATCTCTTCGTACCTGAGAAACAATGTCCTCTAATTCATTGATTGTATGTTTCATCTATTTATTTATTGTCTTCTTTTGTCAGATGGAGCGGACAGGATTAAAATAATTACTTAATCCTGTCCGCTCCATTTAAATTGTTTACCTATTGATAGCAAATATAGTTTATTGATATCATTTATTATTGAATGTAAAAGCCCTGAAAAACCATTTAAATGTGATATTGTGCGTTTACAGCGTTTGAAACTTTTTTAAATAAAAAAGCTTCCTAATTATTTAATAATTCAAGAATTTGTGCAGTTGAATTTTTGGTGTCAACTTTTTTAATGATATGTGTAATCACACCATGCTCATCAATTACGAAAGTAGTCCGGTTAGTGCCCATATATTTTTTACCATACATGTTCTTTTCTCCCCATACCCCATAAGCTTCCACAATCTTTTTATCAGTATCAGCCAGTAAGGTAAAAGGAAGGCTATGTTTAGCCGCAAATTTCTGGTGTGACTTCTCATCATCAACACTTACACCCAGTACCACAATATCTTTCGCTTTTAATCCCTGGTAATTATCCCTGAAATCACAAGCCTCAGCTGTACAGCCAGGAGTATCATCTTTTGGGTAAAAATATAAAACCACTTTTTTACCTGCAAACTGGTCCAGAGAGACTGTATTTCCATCCTGATCCGCTGCGGTAAACTCAGGGGCTTTCTGACCTTCTTTTAATTCACTCATAATTATTTTATAAAATTAATTGAATACGTTTTACTGTTTCCTTTCATGTCTTCGACCACTAATTTCAACTGATGTTTTCCCGTTGCTGTGCGCTCATCAAAAGAATGCCATAAGGTAGCAGTTTTGGTGTCAAATTCCATCAAAACCCAATTGCCATCAATATAGCCATTAAAGCTTTTAATACCAGAAAGGTTATCACGTATTTTAAAAACCATTTTAGCTATGCCCGCCATGTTTTTGCCATCAGCGATGTTAACCGGGATAATTGTTGGAGCTATTGTATCGACAGCAATGTAGAAACTGCCGAAATTACGGGGAGTTGCCTTCACGTAACCATTCTCAAAAAAACCACCTTGCGATGCACCACCAGCACTGACAATCACCGCTTTATCTTTTAATGCACCTAAACGGGCATCAGCCTTGATCCATAAATCAAAACCAATATGCAAAGGAGTCAGGTTATTGTGAATTTGATAAACCGGTGAATAAGCACCTCTTGCTGGCTCTGGCTTAACCTTATAAACTAAATTGAAATCATTGTATAAAGTCCCTTTCGGTAAAACGACTTTAACACCATCCGCTGCAAACTCATTCTCTTTCGCATAAAAGAAAGGGATACCATCAGGCTGGTCCGGCGTCGAAATTAATGCCTGTCCATCAGATTTTACGCTAAATGGCAAAATACTTTTATTGCCTTTCGCATCCGTTACCGTGTATTTCAGCTCATGCACCTGCTGATCCTTAAACTCAATCCGGCCACTATTGACCAGGTTGCTATAGATCTGCAAAGGATTTCCCGGATCTACAAAACTTTTCTGAATACTCCTTTTGGTCGTCATAAAAGCCGTATAATCAATATGCGAATTAATCGCCTTACTGTTTTCAAAAGCAAACTTCTCTAAAGAAGACGTGAAAACAGGTTTTCCATCTACTTCCAGCTCAATAGAATACACCCCATTAATTCCAGAAGCCCCATTATGTCTGTCTGTAGCAGTAATTCCGAATCCAACTTCACCACTGATATTCAATGGTTCAGCTTTACTTAAGCTATACTTTCCTGCTCCACCAGTTACCTGCAAAAAAGTTTTAGGTGTATATTCACTAAAAGGTTTTTTATTTAGTTTATAAACGTATAAAGCATAAATAACCGGCGGAATATTATCCGGGATCTGAATTCCGAAAAGCTGTGGATTAATCGTGTTTTCTGTTTTAGAATCCCTGATTTCAAAGTGAAGGTGCGGGCCTCCGGAACTGCCCCGGTTTCCCGAATAAGCGATTACATCGCCTTTATGTACAGGAAGTGATTCTGCCGCAGGAAACTCGTCCAGCTCAAAAGTCTTTTTCTGATATTGCAAAGCCTTTACCGCTTCTGCAATTTTAGGCGCAAAACGGGATATATGGCCATAAACAGAAGTATATCCATTGGGATGCACCAGATATATAGCCTGGCCGAACCCACTGTTCTGAACTCTCATTCTGGAAACATAGCCATCAGCAATTGCATGAACAGGATAGCCTTCACGCTGATTGGTACGGAAATCTATTCCAGAGTGGAAGTGGTTCCCTCTAAGCTCACCAAAAGAACCCGCTAATGCCGGAGGAACAATATCCAGCGGCGTACGGAAATCTACCAGTGGATATTTATTGTTACTGAAAATTTGTTGGGCCTGCGTACTGATTGCAAATACAACCAGAACAAACAGGAATATACTTTTTTTGATCATTAAACTTATTTTATATCGAAATTCAGAAATTGTTCCTTGCCCATCCATGCTTCCAGTTTGTCGCCCGGATGAACCTGGCCAACACCTTCAGGAGTTCCTGTGAAAATCAAATCTCCTTTTTTCAGCGTGATGTATTGAGAAACAAAAGCTATAATTTTATCAAAAGAGAACAGGATATTTTCTGTATTCCCATTTTGACGGCTTTCTCCATTTACCTTAAGTTCAAACGGTATCGCATTGATATCTGCAAGCTCAGTTTTCTGAATAAAATGACTTACCGCAGCCGAATTGTCGAAAGCTTTAGCCAGTTCCCAGGGTAATCCTTTTTCTTTCAATGCAGATTGAAGATCGCGCGCTGTAAAATCAATACCCAGACCAATTTCATCATAATAATTAGCTGCGAATTTCTCTGCAATATGTTTTCCTTCTTTATTGATCTTCAAAACAACTTCCAGTTCATAATGTACATCGGAAGAGAATTCAGGGATATAAAAAGGTTTATTGTCTTTAAGTACAGCTGTTTCCGGCTTCATAAAGATCACAGGACTTGATGGGAGAGGGTTATTTAATTCTTTAGCGTGTGCAGCGTAGTTACGGCCAATAGCAATTATCTTCATTCTGTTCAGGTATATAAAAAACGTCTTTTATCTTCACATGCAACCAGCATGATGCGTAAAAGTAAATTATATCCGGTAAAAAAAAGATTGATGCAGAAAATTAGCTGAGTTTAAACGGTTATTCCAGTTTATAGAATAGAAATACGTTTCACGACAGTCTCCGAACCAGCAACAAAACGAAGGAAATAAATCCCGCTGTTCAACCGGTTAGGAATGGTAAATGTTTTAGTTTGCTCTCCTGCAGACAGGCGCTCATTGGATAAGGTAACAACCTCATTGCCTAACAAATCCATGATTTTAATAGAAAGATTAGACTCACGTTCCAAACGGATGGTCAGATTAATCTGGTCATCAACCGGGTTAGGATAAACTTTAAGTACTGAAAGAATTTTATCTGTTCTGCCGCTGCCCGATCTGCTATGCGAAAGAAGACTGTTATAAGGGCTTAAAGAAGAACCAGGAAGGTAACTTGGTTTGTAAGAAGGAACATCACCTCTGATTTGAGGGGTCCTGACAATTCTTTTGTATTTGATATTTGTACCGGTACTATCTGAACGCTGGGCAAAAACTGTTGATCCACAGCAGACACTGATGCAAAAAATGCAAATTATGTAAATCAGTGAGACCGTTTTAGTTTTTATATTCATCTATTGCAACAAAAGTAGTGAATAATTCTACACAATAATTAATCTTTTTGTACTCAGGACAATATTTAACACATTTTAACAGTTGTTCGTTATTTAATCGTAATGATAGTGCTTTTTTTGGATAAAATAGCTGTTATTTAATCGGGTAGATTTATTTTTAAAGTTATTGTTAAATTTTATATATTGGGCTCAGGTTTTATTCCTTAAATGGCTATGAAATACCATTAATACCATTGTTAATTTCTATTCCTGATTATTATTTGCATCAAAATTACGTTGCTAAAAAAGATATTTCTTTTTATTCAGACTGATCAACTGGAATAAAGAGTTGAATAGTATCCTTTTTATACAATTAGTAAGCATAAATGACATGAAATTGCCTACTGGATTATTGTTATACATCATTGCACATTCGTCTTCCGGTTACCAACCAAATGAAGCTTATAAGCCCATTGGGTCTGGGGGATGAGGGATTAAAATCTGCTAAACCTAATCTTATGAAAAAAAAATGTTTACTCTTAGGTCTGGGCGTAATTGCCGGGACGCTCACTTCACATGCCCAGTTCTCTATCGGACTGGAAGGTGGTTACAACAAAAACCACATCATTACCAACATCGGCTTCCGGGCTTTTACCAAGTATGAGCCACTTGACGGATTTAACATCGGAATACCTGTTAAATATGACCTGAACAACTGGTTTGCGATACAAGCAGACCCTCAGTATATTCAGAAGAGCTACAAAATTGTACGGAGCAGTTATTTCGAAGGAATTAACCACACGAACAAGAACAGCTACATTCAACTTCCATTGATGGCACATTTTACATTTGGCAGTCAGAAACTAAAAGGTTTTTTGAACCTGGGTGGTTATGCCGGTTACTGGTCTTCATCCCGTATCAAAGGAACTCAGATCGACACTTTTGCTAAAGTATATGAGCTTCCTGATGGTGCGCAAACGCCAAGTATCCTGGATGGGGAACCAGGTTACAGCTATAATGAGAAGTTTATTTTTGACAGCCGCCGCGACCGCAGAATCGAATTGGGTGTGCTGGCAGGAACCGGTGTAAGCTATCAGCTTAAGCCAAGATATGAGCTTTTTGCAGAAGGAAGGTATTATCGCGGATTGACAGATCAGCAGAAAAACTACATGCTCAATCAGATTCCACGTTACAATGATACTTATGTTATTCAAGTGGGTTGTATGTACCGTCTAGGTAAATAACAGCTAATTTATTCATCATTATTACAATCTTATGAAATCAACTTATTTATTTTTATATAAAAATATGCTCCAGCTGATACTGGGTATCTGCCTTGTGAGCGCATTGGCTTCTTGCCGTAAAGAATCCCCTCAAATCAACGATCCTAAACGTTATATCGAGGGCAGCTTCAGTGAAGCTTTTGAGGCTTACTGGAATGGAATGAACAATAATTATATCTTTTGGGATACTGATCCTACAAATTGGGATGAAATTTACCGTAAGTATCAACCGATTTTTGCTAAAATGAATATCAATGATTCGACAGATGTCAGAAAATCTTATACTTATTTTAAAGAGATGACATCGACATTAATTGATTCCCATTATGCATTGAGAATCAACAGTCCTTATGTTCAGGATTCAGCAGCTTATATTAGCCCATCTGATGCCAGACATCAAAAAAGCCTTGATTATCACGGAAATATTAATCCTAACTTTTTTTATAGCACTATTCCTCCAAAATACCTGGATAGGGGATATGTGAGAGGGTTTATTAACTTATCCGCTACAGATCAGTTTTTTGCTGTTGCGGGTAAAATTAAGGGCAATATCCTATATCTTCATTTTAACGAATTCAGTTTAAATGTGATCAAGGATTTGCCAACGCCTAACAATGCACAAAAAGCATTGCAGTATTACTTTGATGAGGTGAAAAAACCGGAAGGCTTGAAAGGGATAATTATTGATGTGAGAAGTAATGGTGGTGGTTATCTTTCTGATTTAGATTTATTGGTAGGTGGTTTAACGGATAAGGAATTTTCTATCGGTGCTACCCGTTCAAAAATTGGAAACGGAAGATTGGATTATACGCCATGGATACCTGCAACGGTTCATCCCGGGAAAGATGCGAAATTGTTTACAGCTCCGATTATTGTCCTGGCTGATTTAAATTCAGTGAGTATGGCAGAGATGACTACCATGGCTTTAAAGGCGATGCCGGGTGGAAATGTCAAATTTGTGGGGGAACGTACCTGGGGTGGTAATGGCCCGTTGTTAAATAACAATGATTATTATAATAGCGGACAGTTCAGTACCGGGTTCCTGAGTTTGGTTTATACTTCTTCAACTGCGTTACGTTATGTAGATGGAAAGTTATATGAGGGAATTGGTTTCCCGCCAGATATCGAGGTAAAGTATAACAAAGCTGCTTTAGACGCAGGTACTGACCCGCAATTGGAGAAAGCGATCAGCTTGATTCCACAGTAAAAGATTCTGTTTAAATAAAGCGAGGCTTGTTATCACAAATAACAAGCCTCGCTTTATTTAAGTTATTAGTCTACATCGTTGGTTTAAACTGACTAATATCCTGGAACGTCAAGATATTGGCAGTTTCCGACATTTCTTTCTTAACTAGTTCTTCATGCTCCGGGTTATAGAAATAACAGATTTCAGCATCACCAATGTCTTTTTTATGAATAATAATTACCTTGCATAAGCTATACTTTTGTAGAAATAATCTATTCATATCTAATTGATATCTGAATCCTGCATCAGCATTTACCTTCTTTAATTCATGGTCCCCAAGTGGCTGAACTTTAAAAGTAGAAGTGTCAGCTTGGTATTTTACAATATTCAAATAGCTTTGATTTGCATCAATATTTGGAAACATCCCTTTTAAATTTTTATCAAATGCTGTTCTTACCGGAATTAATATGATCCCAATAGCAATATCTTTTTGTTTGTTTTCAACAACGCTAAACATCAAACTCATTATTTTGCGTAAGGTGGGAGAAAAACTTTCTTTTGTACTTATTTGATTATAACCTGCAGGCATCTGAAATTTAAGATTAGTATTAGCTAAATAAGAATCAAAAGCAGGGTTGGATTGTGCATTGACTGTTAAAGTAGAACAGCTAATAAAAATGCTTAATAGTATCAGAGAAGCTGTTTTTAGAGATTTTTCCATTGTAATAAATATCCGTATTGAAATATTATTAGACAATATAATCTAATTACAGAAACATTGCAGATATCATTTATCAGTCTGAAAAATTCCACACCAATGTAAACACTTTGTTTTTCCTTCCTATTTACACCTTGCCAGATGTATTTCTGGAATACTCAGTTATTGGTCTGCTTGTTTTTAACACAGGTTACTAAATGGAAGGATAAATATGTTGGCAAAAGTACACCAAAGCCATCTCTAAGAAGGCTACGGATTTACAACTTACGCAACAAGCAAAGTTTAAAATAGCAGGCAGCTTTATGCGCATGTTCCGGTCTGAGGTACATTTCAGTTTTCAGAAGCCACCTAAAAATATGACTGCGATGAATAATGCCATGTGGTATAATCTGCATCATTCAATTGACGAAAAAATATTGACTTTGATGCCAAAACTATAGCTAACATTAAAATGTAGGTGATTTTAATGTTAGCTATAGTTTTGAACTTATATCTGATGTCAAAAGCGCAGCTAACATTAAAATGTGGGTGATTTTAATGTTAGCTCACTTAATTTCATTAAATTTGAATATGTCCTATAAAATAAATCCTGATAGAAATAAGCCTTGGAATGATTTACCAGATTTACCCATAACTAGTATACTCTATGAAGATATAGACATATATAAACAATTAGGTAATTCAAAAGCTGCTTTAGGGAGATTACAAGGAAGAAGTATTGCAATACCGAATCAGGGTATGCTTATTAATTCTATTAGTTTACAGGAGGCTAAAGCATCAAGTGCGATCGAAAATATTTTTACTACTGATGATGAATTATATAGAGCCTATAGTGAAAATGAACAAAGTTCTGTGCAGGGGGCTGCGAAGGAAGTTCTGAATTATAGAAAAGCTTTATGGATTGGTTATGAGCATTTAAAAAGAGAAAGTTTTGATGAAGGATATTTTGTAAAGATGTATCAGATTATTAGTCAATTTAGTGACGGTATAAGAACACCTATCGCACAGATTTACATTAAAGAAGGGGGAACGGGGCCCAACGCTGGGAAACCATTTTATACACCACCCAGAGGGAGTAATATCGTTGAAACTAAACTCGCTAATTTAATAGATTTCTTAAATGATGACAAAAAACATCCGGTAGATCCACTTTTGAAAATGGCAATCGGACATTTTCAGTTTGAGGCGATTCATCCATTCAGAGATGGAAATGGACGAACAGGCAGGATATTTAACATTCATTATCTGACTAAAAAAGGCTTATTGGATTATCCAATACTCTATCTGAGCCGTTATATCATTGACAACAAAGAAGATTATTACGCAGGATTAGCTGGTATCACGCAGCGTGGGAGCTGGAAATCCTGGTTATTATATATGTTGAAGGCTGTAGAGATGACGTCGAATCTAACTTATAATAAAATAACAGATATAATAGCTGCGAAGGAAGCAATACTTGCAGCTGTAATAGAACGAGGAGATATTTTAAGGCCTGAAAAATTAGTGGAAGCACTATTTAGCCAGCCTTTTACCAAAATCAAACACTTTACTTCTGCTGGAGTGTATGCAGAGAATACGGCAAGAAAATACCTGGAGATCTTAATAGAAATGGGAGTCCTTGAAAAAAGAATTGTGCAAGGGAATAGCTATTACCTCAATCTGGAACTTTATCGAATTCTTTCTGAATAAATAAAGTTCTATTTGGCTGGTATTTATAATAAGTGCTAACTAACTACCAGATAATAGGAGTAACTACGCTGAAATATTCCAACTGCACTAATTTTAGAGCAGTTGGAATATACAGCTCATATTTTGATTTCAGATTTGGGCCTCACATTAAAATGTTGTTAATTTTAATGTGAGGCCTGTTGATTTTCAGTGGATATAGCCTGTGAAAAGACTTATATAAAAAAATTCTAAAATTAAGAACCTCAATGATTGAATCTAACCGGATAGAATATAAACAAGAACTGACCGACTCATTAGAGAAAGAAGTGACCGCTTTTTTAAACTATAAAGAAGGTGGTGTAATTTATATTGGAATTACAAAGACTGGTCGTACTGTAGGCGTTATTGATTCTGACGGAGATCAGCTTAAAATAAAAGATCGGCTAAAAAATAATATTGCATCATCTTGCCTGGGATTATTTGATGTGGTAAGCGAGAAAAAGGACAATTTAAATATTATTAAAATTATCGTCGCCAGTGGGAGTGAAAAACCCTATTTCCTCAGAAAATATGGAATGACTGAAAAAGGTAGTTTTATTAGAATTGGCGCTGCTTCAGAACCCATGCCACAAAAAATGATAGATACATTGTTTTCTAAACGGACACGTAACTCTATTGGTAAAATTAAGTCTAACCATCAAAATCTTAGTTTTGAACAGTTGAAAATCTATTATGAGGCAGTTAGTAAGAAGCTTAATGATAAGTTTGCCGCTAATCTGGAACTCCTCAATGCAGATGAACACTATAACTATGTTGCCTATTTGATGTCAGACAAAAATAGCAATTCAATAAAGCTGGCTAAGTATAGCGGACTTAACAGGGTAAATCTCATAGAAAATAATGAGTACGGGTACGAATCATTGATTAAAGCTACCAAACAGGTTTTGGATAAGCTTAATGTAGAAAATAAAACGCTTACCAGGATCACTGCAAAAGAGAGAATAGAAATCAGATTTTGGGATCCAATTGCTTTGCGTGAAGCAGTAATTAATGCGATTGTGCATAATGATTATACGAATGAAGTACCACCTAAATTTGAGATTTTCGATGATAGAATTGAAATTACTTCAACATGTAGTCTGCCGGATGGGCTGAGCCTTGAAGAGTTCTTTCAAGGGTTTTCTATCCCAAGGAATAAAGAAATCATGCGAATCTATAAAGACCTCGATTTAGTAGAACAATTAGGATCAGGAATACCTCGTATACTAGAGTCTTATAGTAAGGAATGTTTTAAGTTCACGGAACACTTTTTAAGAATGTCGTTTCCGATACATAAAGAAATAGAGGATAGCTTAATTAATGACGAGGTTAAGAAAGGTGGTCCAATGGGTGGTCCAATGGGTGGTCCAATGGGTGGTCCAATAGGTGGTCCAATAAATAGACTAACCTACAGACAAGTTGAGGTCTTAAGCCTATTAAGAGAAAGTAATACACTATCTAAAAGAGAATTAGGGAAACTATTAAATATCAATGTTTCAGCAGCTCAGGCACATATAGATTTATTAAAAGAGAAAGGATATATTAAACGAATTGGCGGAACCAGAGGATATTGGGAAATTATTGAATAAACTCAATCCCCCTAAAAAACAAACCCCGTCTTCTGAAACTATCAAAAGACGGGGTTAAGTAATATCAATAAACTCGTTGCCAAACTATACTACCACCTGATTCTTCACATTCAACTTACTATGATGAAAACCATATAAGAAATAAACAACCAACCCGATCACTAGCCAGATTCCGAATCCGATCCAGTTAGAAATACCCAATTCACACATCATATATAAACAGCTCAGTAAGCCCAATACCGGGATCAGGGACAGGTTATGTGTAATACAGAAATAAGTGATCGCCACACAAATAAAGAAGAAAATCCACATCGGTATTTTGTGTTTAAACAAAGCCCAGCCGCTCTCAAATTTCTTATCCGCACTCACTGTGCTCTTCTCCATAAAACTCTTGTACTGTTCCGTACTCAGGCCATTTAAATAAGCTTCAGCATCAATATTCTTATCAATCACATTAGACACCTTCTGCGCTGCAATAATCTCTTCCTTCACACTATTCAGCTCCGTTTTGTCTAGCGAAGTAATAAAGCTGATCGGCTCATGAACCTTAGTCTCATTCGTAATAAAAGAAGTCATTTCCGCTTTAAAAAAGATGAAACCAGAAATGATTGCACCAATAAAAATAACAGGGATGATATACTTTGAATTGACATAAGGAGTCTTGAATTTGCCCCTCGGAATGTCAGTCTTGTTTTGCAAGACCAATACCCCTGCACAAACCAGTACAAAAGCGAATAGCGTACCGATAGAACATAAATCGGTTACAATGGTCAGGTTCATGAACAAAGAAGGAACTGCTACTACAAAACCAACTACAATAGTTGCAAAGGAAGGGGTTTTATAAACAGGGTGGATCTTGGAAAACCTTTTAGGCAATAAACCATCACGGCTCATACTCATCCAGATTCTTGGTTGTCCCATCTGGAAAACAAGCAATACACTTGCCATCGCAAATACCGCACTCACCGCAATAATCCCACTCATCAATTTCAGGTTGATATGATCAAATACAAAGGCCAGCGGATCACCCACTGCCAGCAGGTCATATTTTACAATACCAGTCAATACCAGCGCAATCGCTACATAAAGAACAGTACAGATAATAATTGCCCACATCATCCCTCTTGGTAAATCCCGTTGCGGGTTTTTACACTCTTCGGCAGTGGTAGAGATTGCATCAAAACCGATATAGGCAAAGAACACGGCAGAAACACCTTTAAGGATACCAGAAACACCGTTTGGCGCAAATGGATTCCAGTTCTCTGTATCGACATAAAAAACACCTACAGAAAGTACCAGTAAGATTACGGCAAGTTTCACAATAACCATCGCATTACTCGCATTCTTAGATTCTTTCATCCCTCTGTATACCAGCCAGGTAATCAGAATGATAATTCCTAAAGCAGGCAAATCGGCCACAATATGAAAACCACCTATGGTAGGTGCAGTTGCCCAGGCGTTGTTCGCAATACGGGTCGCATCATCCAGGTTTGCAAAGCTTTTACCTGCATTCAGCATGGCTTCGGCATGATTATGGCCATTGAATGCTGTCAGGTAATCCATCGTCATCCAGTCCGGAAGGTTAATCCCGTTTATACCTAATGCCGGTATCCGGATAGAAGAGAGTAAACCTGTAAAGTAATCAGACCAGGAAATGGCGACCGTAATATTTCCAATCGCATATTCCATAATGAGTGACCACCCAATAATCCAGGCCACCAATTCTCCAAAAGCTACGTAAGAATACGTATAGGCGCTTCCGGAAACAGGAACCATAGAAGCAAACTCTGCATAAGCAAAGGCCGCAAAACTACAGGCTATAGCCGTGAAAATAAACAAGAAAATTACAGCAGGGCCGCCGTCGGCACTAGCCTTTCCAATTGTACTGAAAATTCCCGCACCAATAATGGCGGCAATTCCAAAAGCAGTAAGATCTCTTACACCCAGTGTCTTATTTAGAGATGCGCCATGATCACCATAGCCCTTTTCGGCATCTTCTAATATTTTAGTAATAGACTTTTTTCTGAAAAGATTTTCAAACATAATGGGCAATTCGGTTAGATGTGGTTTTAGGTCAGCTTAACGCGTATCTGCTATACAGACACGCGTCAATTGGCTCAAAGTATAAAAAATTAATCTAATTTATCTAATTCCTCTTTTACAAAGGAAGCTAGTTCTTTAATATATTCGCTGCTAAAATCGAATTTGATACCCGCAGTTTCGTAAATCTCATTCATTGGTTTGGTATAACCCAAAGCTAAAGCATCCAAATACTGCTGTAACGCTTTTTCAGGATTTTCTTTGTAATTTTTCCAGATCGCAATTGCACCTAACTGCGCAATCGCATACTCTATATAATAAAAAGGAACTTCAAAAAGATGCAGTTGTTTTTGCCAGATGTTACCAAACTCCTGCTCCAGACCATCCCAGTTAGAAAAGCCTGCACCAAATCTTTCATAGATCTGTTTGAAAGCTACCTCTCTGTCGGCAGCATTATGTGTAGGGTTCGTATAAATCCAGTGCTGGAACTGATCAATTACTGCTACCCAAGGCAAAGTTTTCAGAACATCTTGTAACTGCTCTTTTTTAGCACGGACCAGATCGGCAGGGTTATCAAAATAAATGTCCCATTGATCCATTGAAATTAATTCCATACTCATGGAAGCTAATTCTGCAACTTCCGAAGGACAATGTTTAAAGTCATTCAATTCCAGGTTTGCCGTCAAAAAAGTATGGATGGCGTGACCGCCTTCGTGAACCATAGTAGTGAGGTCTCTTAATGAGCCCGCAGAGTTCATGAAAATAAAAGGTGCACCAGTTTCGGCCAGTGGATAGTTATATCCTCCCGGAGCCTTACCTTTTCTGCTTTCTACATCAAATAGGTTATTCGCTTTCATAATCGAAAGCATATGACCTAATTTAGGATCAATTGCATTAAAAGCAGCGATAGTTTTCTCAATCAGCTCTTCACCGTTTTTGAAAGGTTTCAAGGCCGCTTTACCAGAAGTGCTGACTTCCATATCCCAAGGCTTCAATTCTTCCAGGCCTAATAACTCAGCTCTTTTCTCTGCTTGCTCTTTTAAGATAGGTACGATTTCTTTTTCTATCGCTTCATGAAATGCGTAACAATCCTTCGCGCTATAATCAAATCTGCCTAAAGCCTGGAACATATAGTCTCTGTAGTTTTCAAACCCTGCGTTCAGCGATACCTCATGACGCATCGCTACCAACTCATCAAACACAATGTTTAAAGCATCTTTATCTACCAGGCGACGTTGCTGGATAGTTTCCCATGCCTGCTGACGCACCGCTCTGTCTATATCTTTCGTTAAAACAGCTGCCTGTTCTAAAGTGTATTCCTTGTCATTGATCACCACACTCATTGCCCCGGTAGTGGCCTGGTATTTTTGCTGGGTGATTTGTAGTTTCGTAAACAGTTCTACGTTTTCTTCTCTGTAAATTTCCAGTGCTTTTTTAATTGCGCGTAAATAAACAAAGTATTTAGTTTGGTCCAGTTCTTCAATAAATGGACTGTCAACGAGTTTTTGGTTTAATAAATTTGCAACAGGAGAGATCTTCGGCTCAATCTCTGTAGCGAAATACTGAAAGCTGCTCACCAATTCTTCATTGGCAGTATCACAGCTCATTTTGATATATCTCCAGGCAAAGTCTTCTTCCAGTGCAGCTTCAAATTCACTTTTGTCTTGCAGCCATTTTTCAAGCTCGCCGACATTGGTAATTTTTCTGTCTAACAATTCATCCAGCACAGGAGAAAGGTTTTCCCATTTAATCTCCAGTGTCTGCGGAATATAAGTCCTGTTTTTTTTCGTAATGATAAGATTGCTCATCGGTTTAGAATTTGAAAATTGTTCTTAAAAAAGCATCGAGCAAAAAGCAGGCTGCAAAAATCACAGAGGCGAATCCATTGGTCGTCGCAAATGCTTTGTTCACTTTGCTGATGTCATTGGGTTTAACCAGCAGATGCTGATAGATTAACATCGAACAAAAGAAGGTTACGCCAATGTAATACGCCCAGCTGAAAGTAGAAAATACAATCGGCAGGATCACACAGATTGCAGACAGGGCATGTAAGAATTCTGATAATCTGAGTGCTTTTTTTCTGCCCAGAGCGGAAGGGATGGAGTGTAATTTCTCTCCTTTATCAAATTCTTCATCCTGCAAAGCATAAATAATGTCAAAGCCACTCACCCAGAATAATACGGCCAGCGAATAAAGGACAGGCACCAGCGCGAAGTGACCGGTTACAGCAATATAGGCACCAATTGGAGCAAGGGATAAGCCCAGTCCGAGTACCATATGGCATAACGCGGTAAATCTTTTGGTATAGCTATAAAACAAGACTACAAAAAGTGCAACAGGAGAGAGGTACAGGCATAATGGATTAATGAATGCTGTGGTCACAATGAAAAGCACACAGTTCGCAATGACAAAGATCAGTGCTTCATTCGCAGAGACCTTTCCTGCGGGAATATCACGCATATTAGTCCGCGGATTTTTCGCATCAATGTCTCTGTCCAGATACCTGTTAAAGGCCATGGCAGAATTTCTGGCGAATACCATACAAAGGAGTACTAACAACAAAATCACCCAGTTGAAAGGGTGATCCGTAGTGGTAACTCCTAAAAAGAAACCAATCATCGCAAAGGGTAATGCGAAGACTGAATGTGCAAAAAGCACGAGTGAAAAATACTTCTTCATTTAAAGGTGCTGTTAATCTTCTTCTGGCGTCAGGATAGGCATTGCAAAGTCAAGATTGGTCTGGTCAACAAAGTTCAGGATCTCATCTCTTCCAATTAACTTCTCTGCTGAGGTCGTAAATATTGGTGGGATTTCTTCAAACCATCCTGAAAGTTCTTTTTTGAAGAGTGCTATATTCTGATGTGTTTTAGACGTAGACTGCTTATCGGTCTTGGTAAAGGCCAGTACAAACGGGATTTGGATTTCTCCCATCCAGCAGCAAAACTCAATATCAATCTTTTGTGGCGGGATACGACTGTCAATTAAAACGAATACGCATTGTAAACTTTCTCTTTTGGTGATGTAATTACGGATGAACTTTTCCCAGCTTTCACGGCTGTTTTTAGAAACTTTCGCATATCCATAACCTGGTAAATCGACGATATACCACTTCTCGTTGACCAAAAAGTGGTTAATTAACTGTGTTTTTCCTGGTTTTTGAGACGTTTTTGCCAATCCATGCTGGTTAACAAGCATATTGATCAGGGACGACTTTCCTACGTTTGAGCGGCCAATAAAAGCATATTCGGGCATGTTGGCTACTGGCAGTGCCGAAATCTTGGTATTACTGCAAATAAATGTTGCTGATTTTATAATCATTTGACAAAGGTAGAAAATTAGTTTTCAACAATACTTATCTTTGCGACACACCATGAACGAAAAAATAACTCCATACCAATCAGCTACGATCACGAAAAAGGAGCAAGTGACCACAATGTTTGATAATATTGCTGGTACTTATGACTTCCTGAATCATTTCCTTTCTGCAGGAATAGACATTCTATGGCGTAAAAAGGCCATTCGTGAATTGTCAGCACTGAAGCCGCAACATATTTTGGATGTAGCTACAGGAACGGGTGACCTTGCTTTTGAGGCGATCAAAATACTTCATCCTAAAAAAATAACAGGCGTAGATATTTCTGCCGGAATGCTTGAAGTAGCCCGTAAAAAAATCACAGATCGCAATTTACAGGATATTTTTAGTGTAGAAATCGGAGATTCGGAAGGTCTTAAGTTTGAGGACAATCATTTTGATGCCATTACAGTTGCTTTTGGGGTCCGTAATTATCAGGATCTTGAAAAGGGATTGTCAGACATGCTGCGGGTATTAAAACCAGGTGGAAAAGTCGTAATCCTGGAGTTTTCAAAACCAGTGGCGTTCCCGGTGAAACAATTGTATAATTTTTATTTTAAATCTATATTGCCGTTTTTCGGGAAAATATTCTCAAAGGATGCCAGAGCTTATACGTATCTTAATGAATCGGCAGTGGCATTTCCTGATGGAAAGTCTTTTATTGCAGTGATGGATAAAGTGGGTTACAAAACGACTAAACACAGACCACTGACCTTTGGGATCAGTACAATATATACCGGAATCAAAGGTTAATCCATTCAGATGAAATTAAAAATAAGCCTGCTTCTTGTTCTTCTTTTTTCAGTCGCTGCTGCCAGAGCTCAAAACTGGGGTGGCGGTGTTGATGATGAGAATGTACACTTTGGGTTTACTTTTCAGTATACAGGATCTTCTTATAAGCTCAGGAAAAAGGAGAATTGGAGAACTCCTTATCAGTCAATTGTTGATCCGTCAAGGGGTAAGATCACAGATTCATTGAATACGATGTACGGTAAATCTTCTCCAGGATTTGGAATTGGTTTCGTAGTCAATGGCAGGGTTAATAATCATATCGATGTGAGGTTAACGCCAACATTGGTTTTTACGGACAGGCTGATGGAGTATGAATATGGGCCTTATACGAATATTGGCGGCAATCAGGCGAATAATCCAGCCTTGACCAGTGCTATTGAAAAGAAAGTGGTTGCTACGATGGTTGAATTTCCATTGGGTATCAAAATCAAGTCTGACAGAAGAAATAACTTCAGGGCTTATATGTTATATGGGGCAAAATATTCGATGGATATCGCTTCCAAGAAAAAGTCGGACGATTCACCATTAGATGAAGAGTTCAAGTTCCTGAAAAATAAGAAGAGCTACTGGTCTTTAGAAGCGGCTTTTGGATTGGATCTGTATTTCGAGTATTTTAAAATGTCTCCGGAAATCAAGTTGTCTTACTCATTGAATGATATTGTAGACAGAACAGAGGTTAATCCTTATAATAATCCGATCGATAAATTGATGTTGCGTCATGTGACATTCAGTTTATTCTTTGAATGATGTAGCCTAAGTGAATTTTAATAGCTTTGTTTGAAAGGGTATAGCTAAACTCGTTTTTGGTGCGTAAATATTCCCGGTAAAAAAAATAGCTTCATTACCGATAATAAAAATTGATTTATGAAAACTGCATTAATTACAGGCGCGACTTCAGGTATAGGGAAATCATGTGCACACTTATTTGCACAACAAGGGTATCAATTGGTTTTGGTGGCCAGAAGAGAAGAAAAATTGAACGAGGTTGCTAAACACTTAGCAGATAAATATGCAATAGAGGTCAAAACACTTATTGCAGATGTAAGAGACAATTCAGTGTTGAAGGAAGTTTTTGAAAGCTTGCCTGAAGACTGGAAAAAGATTGATGTGTTAATTAACAATGCAGGTTTAAGCCAGGGATTGGATCCGATTCAAAACGGGGATACCAATGATTGGGATACAATGATAGATACCAACGTAAAGGGTTTACTTTATGTGACTAAAATAGTTTCCAACTGGATGATCGCTGCAAAGAAAGGGCACATCATCAATATTGGTTCTATTGCAGGCAAAGAAGTTTATCCAAACGGAAATGTTTATTGTGCAACAAAACATGCAGTGGATGCCCTAAATAAAGGAATGCGTCTGGATCTGCTTCCGCATGGTATCAAAGTAACTGCAATTAATCCTGGTATGGTAGAAACAGAATTTTCTGTAGTCCGTTTCAAAGGAGATGAAGACAAGGCGAAAAAGGTATATGAAGGGTTATCTCCTTTATTGGCACAGGATATTGCTGATGCAATCTGGTTTGCTGTGAGCCGCCCTGCACATGTAAATATAAATGATATGCTGATTATGCCAACTGCACAGGCATCAGCAACAGTAGTCAATAGAAATTAGAATAAAAGCTTAAAAAAATATGGTATCTGCAATTATAGATCAGGAAATAAAAAAAGCAATGTTAGCTAAAGATCAGGCTGCATTAAGAGGTTTACGCGCAATTAAAGCTGCATTATTAGTCGCAAGAACGGAAAAAGGATCGGCTGAAGAAATTACTGAAGATGCTGAAATGAAAATCCTTCAGCGTTTAATTAAACAAAGAAAAGAATCTTCTGATATTTATAAACAACAGGGTAGAGAAGATCTGGCTGTGATTGAAGACGAAGAAATTACTGTAATCAGTCAGTTTATGCCACAGCAATTGAGCAAAGAAGAAGTAGAAGTTCTGATTGCCAGGTTGATAGCAGATGCTGGTACAGTTACGGTAAAAGATATGGGCCGTATTATGGGGCTGGCAAATAAAGAACTGGCTGGTAAGGCAGATGGCAAATTGATAGCTGAAATTGTTAAAAGTCAATTGGCATAAATTGTGTTAGATGGTATCTGTAAAGAATTATTTTTTAAAAATAATAGTTTTTTTTGTTTAAAATAAAATCAGGCGACTAACTTAGTAGCGTATCTTTAGCAACAATGATGAACCGGACACCATTGTGTCAGTAACCATTCCGGGAAACATTTACAGAAATATATATATACATGAAATACGAAGTAATAGAAGAGGATGGGTTTAAGTATATAGAGGCCGGAAAAGGCGAAACCCTGGTATTACTTCATGGTTTGATGGGCGAGTTGAGCAATTGGGAACCGGTTATTGATCATTTCAAGGAGAATTACCGTATACTAGTACCAATTTTGCCTATATATGAATTGCCAATCCTTACTTTAGGTGTTAAGAGTTTAGCAAAGTACATTCATAAATTTATAAAGTTTAAAAAACTGGGACAGGTTGTCCTGATCGGAAATTCATTAGGCGGGCATCTTGGGCTGGTCGTTACAGCGGCACATCAGGAAAGTGTAAAAGCATTGGTATTAACTGGTAGTTCTGGTTTATATGAAAATGCTTTTGGTGGTACTTTCCCAAGAAGAGAGAGCTATGATTATATCCGTGAAAAGGTTGAATTCACGTTCTATGATCCTTCTATCGCTACAAAAGAAATGGTAGATGAGATTTTTAAAACAGTTAATGACCGTTCAAGAGTTATCCGTATTCTGGCTTTGGCAAAATCTGCTATCCGCCATAATATGTCTAAGGAACTGAATAAAATTACCATCCCTGTTTCTTTGATCTGGGGAAAAAATGACCAGGTAACTCCGCCGGATGTAGCTGAAGAATTTCATCAGCTGCTGCCTAATTCGGAATTAAACTGGGTTGATAAATGCGGACATGTTCCTATGATGGAGCATCCTGAAATTTTTAACCAATATCTGAGTACTTTCTTAGATAGAATTTTACTGAAATAACAATGTTTGCATCTGAACTCATATCAAATTCAATACTGCCGTTACAGACTTCTGAAACGGTACATACTGCTTTGGATAGAATGGCTGAGTTCAAGTTGAATCATTTACCAGTATTGAACAATGGCCAGTTTCTTGGCATTGTGGCCGAAGATCATCTATTGGAAATAAGAAATGTGGAAGAGCCTATTGGAGGTCTTTCTTTAACTATTCTTAACCCTTTTGTTTATCAGGATGTACATGTTTACGATGTAATCAGGATATTCGATCAGCTGAAGCTTTCTTTAGTGCCGGTACTGGATTATAAAAAGAATTATCTGGGTGTAATTTCTATACATGACTTATTAAAGTATACCTCAGATATTTTTGCCGTTAAAGAACCAGGAGGGATTATCGTTCTGGAAATTAATAACCGCAATAACTCTTTGTCGCATATGGCTCAGATTGTTGAAGCTGATAATGCACAAATCTTATCCTCTTATGTGCAGAACTTTCCAGATTCTACACGGTTAGAGGTGACGCTGAAAATTAATAAAACTGAATTATCTGGAATCATATCTGCTTTTGAGAGATATGATTACCAGGTGAAAGCGGTTTTTAACAGCACCACTCAGGACAACGGAACGGAAGACAGATATAATTTGTTAATGAGTTATTTAAATGTCTAATTCATTCCAGTAACCATTCAACGTACAATATTAGCTAAATGAAGATTGCAATTTACGGCAGAGAGTTCAATAACAGCGTTTTGCCTTTCGTGCAAGAAGTTTTTAATGCCCTTGAATATTATGGGATTGAAACGATTGTCCACAAGGAGTACAATGAGTTTATTGAAGATAAAGTAAAGCTCCCTGCCCATGTTGAAACCTTTTCCAATCACCTGGAACTACGCGATCATGCAGAAATCCTGATAAGTTTGGGTGGGGATGGGACGTTGCTGGATACGCTTGCTTTAATCAGAGATTCTGGGATTCCGGTTATAGGAATTAACTTTGGAAGGCTTGGTTTTTTGGCGAGTATCAATAAAAATGAAATCAGAAATGCGATTGAGGCTTTAGTCAATAAGCAATATTCGCTTGATAAACGGACTTTACTTAACGTAGAGTCTAAGCATAATCTTTTTGGTGATGAGAATTTCGCACTGAATGATATCACTATCCACAGACGTGATAATACAGCAATGATGATTATCCATGCGTATATGAATGATGAGTTTATCAATTCATACTGGGCAGATGGGTTAATTATTGCCACGCCTACGGGTTCTACGGCTTATTCATTGAGCTGCGGCGGTCCGATCATATTTCCAAGTGCACAGAATTTTGTCATTACACCGATCGCTCCACATAACCTGAATGTAAGACCAGTCATTATTCCTGATGATGTCAGCTTGCGGTTTGAAGTAGAGGCGCGGAGTACTAAATTCCTGGTATCCTGCGATTCAAGGACTGCTACGGTAGACAGGTCTGTGAAAATAACAGTGAATAAGGCTGCTTTTCATGTGAACCTTATTCGTTTGAATAATGAAAGTTATCTGACTACCTTAAGGAACAAATTGCTTTGGGGAATTGATACCCGTAATTATTAACATGAAGAGCTTAAAAAAGATCATATTTTCTATAGGACTGAGCTGTGTTTTCTCTGGTACTGTGGTGGCGCAGACAATGGAATTAGGTGTGAATGCCGGTGCTGCAGGGTATATCGGGGATATTAATCCTAATCATCTTTTTAAGCCCAGCGGTATTGCTTTTGGTGCTTATGTAAAGCGTAATTTTAATCCTTACTGGGCGGTTGGTATCCATTATAATTATGGAAAAATCAAAGGAGATGATGCAAATTCTGACGACTTAAGTCTTAAAACCCGGAATCTTAACTTTTCTACTTCGCTGAATGAACTGAGTTTACAGGTCGATTTTAACTTTCTGGATTACTTTTCTGGTGGTGGAATAAAGAATTTTACGCCTTATATATTCGCAGGAGCCGGCGGGGTATTGTTTAATCCCAAGGCGACTTATAATGGAGAAACCTTCGAGTTAAGATACTATCAGACTGAAGGCAAAAAGTATAAAAACTATGCTATAAGTATTCCTTATGGAATAGGGATGAAGTATAGGATAGGGGAGCGGCTTGGGCTGTTTACGCAGTTAGGTTACCGGACTGCAAAAACAGATTATCTGGATGATGTGGGGGAGAGATATCCGGCATCACCTGTGATAAGTGGTTCAAGTAGTAAAAATCCTGGGGGCGTTAATCTTTCAGATCCTTCTGTGCCTCGTTATCCAAATGATCCTAACCGTCCAAATTTCACCCCAGGTGGGCAGCGTGGTAATTTTGTTAAGAATGACACTTACTTTTATGTACATATAGGGCTTTCTTATACGTTTACTTCTGATAAGTGTTATAGTTTTTAGACTCTTTTATTCACCTCCCATATCTTAAAATCAACTTATCCTGCTAAGTTTATGGTAGAAATAAACAAAATATCTTATAACTTTGAAGCTTTCTAACCTGCCATTCTTCAGTATGTTAGACATTTTAGCCATATTTGCACAAATAAATGGGATTTAAAGAACAAATCGATACTAGTCGCTTACCGGAACACATCGCTATTATTATGGATGGGAATGGAAGATGGGCTAAAAATCAAGGTAAATTCAGATCTTTCGGTCATGAAAGCGGGGTAATATCTGTAAAAGATATTGTAGAAGGGTGTGCGGATATTGGCGTAAAATACCTGACAATCTATGCTTTTTCTACGGAAAACTGGAACAGACCTATTGATGAAGTCAATGCTTTGATGGAATTGCTGATTGCTACAATCAACAATGAAACAGATACATTGAATAAAAATAACATCAGGCTGAATGCCATTGGTGACATTGCCTCTTTACCTCAGCAATGTATTGATGATTTAAAAAGCGCGATGGAGAAAACTGCGGGAAATACCACTTGTACTTTGACTCTTGCTTTGAGTTATAGTGCTAAATGGGAGATTCTGGAGGCTGCAAAAAAGCTTGCTTTGCTAGTGCAGGATGGTAAAATTAAAGTGGATGAGATTGATGAGGCACAGTTTTCTTCTCAATTAACTACTGTAAATATGCCAGATCCGGAGTTGATGATCCGTACCAGTGGAGAGCATCGGGTAAGTAATTTTCTGCTTTGGCAGATGGCTTACAGCGAGCTGTATTTTACGGAGACTTTGTGGCCGGACTTCAGAAGAGAAGACCTTTTTGAAGCTATTGTGGACTACCAAAAGCGCGAACGTCGCTTCGGTAAAATTAGTGAACAGTTGAACTAATTTTACTTTTAACACTTTTTAACATGTGTTTAAATTAACTTAGCAACGTTTTTTAGAATGTAAATGAAAAGAATATACCAACTCATATTATTGCTATTGATCGGCTCACCGGCAATGGCACAAATTACCCGTCCAAAGTCCAATCCTAATACCCCCAGCTTGAAAGTCAGCGGTACGGACATGGATTATTTTCAGCCTAAAGAATATACAATAGGGGGAACGACATTAAGTGGCGCCAAGTTTATTGATAAGGAAGTTATTATTACACTTTCCAAATTAATTAAAGGTGAAAAAATATTACTTCCGGGGGAGGCAACTTCCAATGCAATTAAAACACTTTGGGCACAGGGATTGTTTGATGATATTGAACTTGATATCACGAAAATGGTCCTGGATACTGTTTATTTTGATATTAAAGTAGTCGAAAGACCACGTTTAAGTTCGTTTGAGCTGAACGGACTGAGTAAATCTCAAAAAACAGATATTACCGAGAAATTGAATTCTAAATCAGGCAAGACAATTATCAACGAGAATACTTACAACAGTACAACGGGGATCATCAATAAATACCTGGCAGAAAAAGGTTATTTCTTTACAAAGGTAGACTATAAAACCAAGCCTGATCCAAACATGGAGAATGGGGTGGTGTTACAGGTTTTTGTAGACAAAGGAAACAAGGTAAAAGTTCACGAGATCAATTTTACGGGTAACAAAGAATTCAAGGCTTCTACTTTACGCAAGTATTTGAAGAAGACTAAACAACAGGCTTTCTATAAAGTATTCGGTTCTGGTAAATTCAGTAAGGAGAAATATAAGGAAGATAAGGAAAAGCTGATTGCTAAAATGCAGGAAAAAGGTTACCGTGATGCGGTGATCATCAAGGATACGACTTACCTGTATAATAAAAAATCTGTTGGTGTTAAGATCGATCTATACGAAGGCCCGAAATATTATGTTGGAAATATTACCTGGTCAGGAAATGCAAAATATGCAACGAAAGATCTGAACAAAGTATTAGGTATTGAGAAAGGTGAGGTTTTCAGTGAAGAAAAGTTAAATACCAAGCTTCATGGTAATGGTGCAGAAAGTGATGATGTATCTAGTATTTACCTGAACGATGGTTACCTGACTTTTAATGTGGAGCCTGTTCAGACAAAAATATACAATGATACTGTAGACTTAGAAGTAAGGATTTATGAAGGTCCTCAGTATACTAATAACAGAATTACTGTAAAAGGAAATACGATTACAAATGACAGGGTAGTGTTGCGTGAGGTACGTACAAGACCAGGTGATAAGTTCTCTAAAGATTTATTGGTTCGTACGGTACGTGACCTTGGTCAGCTGGGTAACTTTGATGAGTCTAAAACTGTACCAACTCCAAAACCAAATCCTTCGGATGGTACGGTTGATATTGAATATGCTGTAGAAGAGAAACCTTCTGATCAAGTAGAATTATCTGGTGGTTTCGGTGGTGGCCGTATCATTGGAACAATTGGTTTAACTTTTAATAACTTCTCTTTAAGAAATATATTAAATCCAAAAGCTTACAAGCCTCTTCCAAAAGGTGATGGTCAGAAGTTGAGTCTTCGTGGTCAGACGAATGGTAAATACTATCAGTCTTACAGTTTCTCTTTCTCTGAGCCATGGTTAGGTGGAAAGAAACCAGTGAGTTTCGGTTTAAGTGCATTTACGTCACTTTCTTCGAATGGTGTTGATGTTGGGCAGTCTGCACAACGTATCCGCTTAAACGGTATTACTGTAAGTTTAGGAAGAAGATTAAAATGGCCAGATAACTATTTCCAGATTTCACATGCCATCAATATGCAACAATATGTATTGAATAACTATCCTGGATATTTGTTTAATACAGGAACGTCTTATAACTTCAACTTAACACAGGAGATTAGCAGAGATTCAAGAAATTCACCAATCTTCCCTACTGAAGGTTCTTATTTCAAATTTACAATCCAGGCAACCCCTCCTTATTCGTTGTTAAATCATACCAACTATGCAACTGCATCTGATAAGCAACGTTATAAATTTACTGAATACCATAAATGGAAATTTGAGGGGCAGTGGTTCCAGAGAGTAATGGGTAAACTGGTACTTAAAGGTCAGGCTCAGTTCGGTTTCTTAGGTTCTTATAACAATGCAGTTGGTCAGTCTCCGTTCGAGAGATTTAAACTGGGTGGTGATGGTATGCAGGGATTTGATTTCCTTCAGGGATCTGAGATTATTACCATGCGTGGTTATGCGAATAGTGCAGTAACTCCTGCAACTGCAACAACCAGCGGACAGATTCAAACTGCAACAAATTCAGGAAGTCCGATTTATACTAAATATGTTATGGAATTAAGATATCCTGTTATTGCAAGTCAGCAAGCAACTGCGTATCTTGTGGGCTTTGCTGAGGGTGGTAATACCTGGAATCGTTTTTCAGAGTTCAATCCGTTTAACGTGAGAAGATCTGCAGGTATTGGTGCTAGAATATTTTTACCGATATTTGGTATGTTAGGTATTGATTACGGATTTCCGTTTGATAATATTCCTGGTCAGGCTAATGGTGGTAAACAGAACTTTACATTTAGTATTGCTCAGCAATTGGGTGGTTTTAATTAATAGAGAAATGAGAAAAATTATTTTAATCGGGGTTTTAGTTTTCGCAGGTTTTGGTGCTTTTGCACAAAAGTTCGCTTATGTTGATACAGAGTATATCCTTAAGAATTTACCTGAATATAAGTCTTCGCAGAACCAGCTGAATGTATTATCTCAGCAGTGGCAAAAAGAAGTTGATGCTAACTTTACGGCGATTGACAAAATGTACAAGGCTTATCAGGCAGATCAGGTGTTATTGACTGATGATATGCGTAAGCGCAGAGAGAATGATATTATCGAAAAGGAAAAAGCAGCTAAGGAGTTTCAGCGCCAGAAATTTGGGCCTGAGGGAGAGCTTTTCCAAACCAGGGCAAAGTTGCTTAAACCTATTCAGGATAAAGTAACTGGTGTGATTGCTGATTTAGCTAAAACAAAGTTCCTTGATTTTATCTTTGATAAGAGCAGTGAAGCGACAATGATGATTTATGCAAGCAGCAATTATGACCTGAGTAATGACGTTATTATCAGATTGGGTTATAAACCAAATACCGTAAAATAGAGACACACCCAAATAAATTTTAAAAACAATTATTAAGAACAATAGAAATGAGAAAGTTAATTAACGTATTTTTTGTGGCAGCTGGCCTTATGTTTACTGCTAATGTTGCTAGTGCTCAACAAAAAATTGCACATCTGGATTCTGAAGCTATTTTTGCTGTTATGCCTGAAGCAAAAACTGCATCAGCAACTTTAGAGACTCTTCAAAAACAAAAACAAGCTGAGATTGAAAAAATGAGAAGTGAGTACACTGTGAAGTATGAAGCTGCAGTTGCTAAAAACAAAACTTTGAGCGAAGCTAACAAAGAAACAGTTGGTAAAGAATTACAAGCTATGGGTGTTGAATTACAAGATATGGAAAAACGTATCGGTGAAGCAAGCCAAAAAGCTCAACAAGATATTGCGACTAAACAAGGTGAGTTATTAGCGCCTTTAAATGCTAAATTCCAAACTGCAGTTAAAGCTGTAGCCAGAGAAAAAGGTTTAGCTTATGTATTTGATAGTTCTGCACAGAATGGTGCAAACAACTTATTAGCGTGGGAAGGTGGTGACGATGTTACTGCTTTAGTTAAAGCTAAATTAGGTATCTCTGCATCTGCAGTTGCTGCTCCTAAAAAATAGTATTTAAAAAATATTTAAATTGCGGCACCGGGTATTTCCCCGGTGCCGTTTTTTTTGTCATGATAAATAAGAAATCTATTGGTGTTTTTGATTCGGGTTATGGTGGTCTGACTGTATTTGAGTCCATCGCGAAATCATTGCCTGATTATAATTATATCTATTTCGGTGATAATGCCAGGGCTCCTTATGGGGACCATTCTTTTGAGACGATTTATCAGTATACCTTAGAATGTGTGGAGTGGTTGTTTGCGCAGGGTTGCCCGCTGGTAATCTTAGCTTGTAATACGGCTTCGGCAAAGGCATTGCGTACAATTCAGCAGAAGGTGTTACCGGTAAAGTATCCGGGATACCGTGTGCTGGGTGTTATCCGTCCTACAGCAGAAGTAATTGGTACTTATACGGAGTCAAATACAATTGGGGTAATGGGAACCAGGGGAACGGTTAATTCTGATTCTTATCCGATAGAGATCCATCATCAGTTTCCTGCGTTAAATGTGGTTCAGCAGAGTTGTCCGATGTGGGTTCCGCTGATTGAGAATAATGAGCATGGGAGCGCGGGTGCTGATTATTTTGTGAAGAAGTATCTTGATGAGTTGTTGGCAAAGTCGGGGGATATTGATGCAATTTTACTGGCTTGTACGCATTATCCGTTATTAGTGCCTAAGATAGCTGGTTATTTACCGGAAGGTGTTAAGCTGGTTGCTCAGGGTGATATTGTAGCTGAGAGCTTGGTTGACTACTTAAAAAGGCATCCTGAGCTAGCAGGGGTATTGACGAAGGAGGGAGAGATGAGTTTTTACACGACGGGAGATAGCAAAGTATTTGATCAGAGTGCTTCGATATTCTTTTCACGAGAGGTGGTTTCGAGTCAGGTTAGCTTGTAGGGGAGAGATTTCCGGGAGATAAAAAGGTAGTCTTTAGACTCATAATTGTTATTGATTTCATGCAGAGTTTATCAATAGTTGTATCGATGGGAGTATCAATAATTACCCCATGCAACTAAACTCTTCATGAAATCAATTGATGGAATTAATATTTAATAGCCTTGTATGTATTTGTAAATTAGGATCGCTGCTGCAATAACTCCCCATATGATACCCCAGTATTGTAGTGGAATAAAATAAAGATCGTGGACAGATTTTCTATTTAATCTTAACCCGGTTATAAAAACCAAAGGAGCTGAGCATAAAAGACAGTAAAGGAAAAGTTCAAGTCCTGCATTTCCATTCTTCCCAAAGAAGAATATACCAATCAGAATAGTAGCAACTGGAATTAGAAGGGCTAGCGGGCCCCAGCCTTTGTAGATAATCATAATATTGAATAGTCTTAAAAGTGATTTTATTTTGTAATTTATTATTTTGTGTGATTGATCAGCCTGTCCATTAAGGATACGAAGCTCTTACCGCTAAAAATTCCGTTTGTAGCTGTACTGAAAACTGTGTTGTTTTCTTTATCACGCAAGCTGATTTTACTAATCCAATTATTTGCAGCAAAGTGATTCAACTCTGATATCCTGATTTTTGTAGAATCGATGGCAAGGTGATCCCTGGTGACAATAATCTCTTTTGACTGTACATTTAAAAAAGATTGAGTGCCTGTAGCAAACAGCTTTTTACCTAATGCTGTATCATAGTCGATATAATGAAAAGTAACGCTCTTATTCGCTTCCAATTCCTTTAAAGCCTTGGGGACATACAAAGCCTCATGCTGAGTAGTTATAAAATCAATAGCCTTAAACACTTTAGGGTAGCGGGCAGTTATAGTTTCCCAATTTCCATCTTTTCTATTCCGGAAAGCAATGTTATTCGTTAAAAAAGTACGTCCTGAGCTGAATAAGTAGAGATCTTCTAAATCCTCAAAAAGCTGGGTCTTACTTTGTCCGTTTCCTTCAATTACGATCCCTTTCTCATATAAATAAAAAGTCTTGCCTTTACTTTGTTTTAGTGCCAGTAATAATATACCCACGCCAAGCGCCATAATAAATGCAATTGCCCAATAAAGTACGCTGATATCCCCTGAAAAGCTCACCTTTCCTTCTTGCACTGCCACAATTGCTCCAAAATAAATGAAACCTGAGATTGCCGAGAATAAAATAAGTATAAAAATTGCGAAGTAAGTAAAGCCCTTTCCTGGACTATGTTTGCTATTTAAAGCACCTGGATCTTGTGTCTGATTCATATTAAATGATAAGCTATTTATTTCTAGTTAATTACAGTTTAATTGCTGTTTTGAAAATTTCAATAAACTACCATTTGACAAAATTGGTACCAGAAAAAAGACTTTAGTATGCATTAAAATTATTCAAGCTCAAAAAAAGACTAAAGAAGCCGGGGTCGAATAAATTTATATTTACACTTATCCCATTTTTTATCCTAAAAGACCCTGTTTTACGGACAATTGCCCCCAAATTTTCCAAAACATAAACTATTGTTAAACATTAATTATCTTAAATAATAATATTTAAGAGATCAAAAAGATGCTATTAATTACTGCGGCCTTTGGTGAAAATATTAAAGAATTAAGTATTGAAACTACCCTTTCAAATCAAGATTACTCCTTCTACCAAGCATGCTACAATGATACCAATATTCATTCCAGAGTGAACAGCCTGCACCCCAGATTAAAGGGGAAAATTCCAAAGATGATGTGTTGGCTACAAGCTCCTGGATTTGATTATTACATATGGGTAGATTCCACTTTTACCATACTGGATGGCTTTGTTGACAATATGATGGAATTTGTGGACGAAGACTACGATCTGTTTTTATTTGCCCATACGAAACGAAACTCCATTAAAGACGAACTTGATTATATAAACCTGAAGATGAGTCAGGGAGTTAAATATATAAATGACCGTTATGATGGTGAATTAATAAATGAACAAGTGCAACTTTATTTATCTGATGAAACCTTTATTGATAATTCCCTTTTTGCTGGTGGATGTTTTATGTATTCTAACCGATTAATTCAAAATAGGGACTATAATTTAATGACTGACTGGCTTCTCCATAACACATTATATTCCATTCAAGACCAATTGAGCATGCCATACCTGATCCACAAACATCAAATAAAATATAAAGTTTATCCCCATATTCTGATGAAAAATAACTTTTTAGTACACGATTTTGGAATGTTCTTCTAAGTTTTAAATTCGATGAATATTTTCAGGAATGGCAAATGAAAACAATGAAATAACGTTCATAAAGAGTTTATCAGTAATTATATCAACAGAAGTATCAATAATTACTGTATGAACTAAACTCTTTATGAAATTGACGGAATATATTTAGATACTATCAAATAATTTTTAAAATGATCGGATTGCTCTTACAAATGCAGCATTGGTCGCAGATTTTAAAGTAGAGGATTCAATTAATGATGATTTATTCATTTTGTATACATAAGCATATTGTCCTTGATTTCCACCACCAATTTTAAGCGTTACTGACATCTGGGAAGAGCTCCAATAAATAGCATTTTCATCCAGGCCAATTGAAGCTGCTTTACCTGTAGCGAACAGGCCATGCACTAAATCCAGTTCGTTTATTGAAGGTAAATACCAATCATCGTAGGTACCAATAACTAGATTATCGCATAGCGCAGCAGCAATACCCGGTGTTTTACATTTGTCTAAAATGGCTTTAGTATTAACCTGACCAGATCCATTCTCAGCTTCCCGGATGTAAATATCCGCACATCCCCAGGTTGCCTCTCCACGGGATTGATCAGCAGGCGCAACAATTAATCCATGTTTGCCCGTGTTATCAATATAAAAGATCATTCCACCCTGATAAATAGCTCCTATAGCAATTCCAACGGGTAAGGTTGCCACTGCAACATCATTTCCATACGAGGTGCCGTAATTAGTGATTGCATATGCTCTGATATGATAGGTAGTACCAGGGGAAAGATTATTTATTTTAAGATCAAAAATCCTGGCACCCGGGAGCGGATTTATTACTTTAGAATCTGCTGTTGTTGGACTTTCCTGTTTGGAGTAACAAACCCCTGATTCAATTATTTCCCCATCAGGACTATTGTACTTTCCACCAATTGTTATACTTGTGGAAAGTACATTACTCGGGACAGTAGTCGTTAAAACTGAGGTGCCGGAGGGCTCCGGAGTAGGATTAGGAGCAGGAGTTTTCTTACACGAAAGAAGAAGGGGGAAAAAGCATAGTAACCATATTGATTTCTGTGCGGAGCTGATGATATTAAATCTCATAATAATAATTATTCAGGATAAATAATTTTCGTCCATAACATGCAATTTACAAATAAAATAACGACACTAAATAATGTAGATGGTAATATCTCATCATAACTCAGATTAGAAGGCTATTTAGCTCATCTTATAGCATAATGAGGATTACCTTTTATATAGTTCGGGTTATAACTGATAATTCTTCTAATAGGGTATATCTGGTATAGGAATAGACGGTATACCTAATTTAGTAGTTAACGGGTGGCTGTAGGCCAGAATCATAGCGACTGATAAAGAAGTTGATTCAAGCCAATTGTAGTTAACGGCTGGCTTTGAACCAGCATCATATTTGTTAACCAAACCAGCACGTCAACTATGAAATGTCCGCACAATAAAGGAAAGGCCGTCTCTAAAACTACAATCCTTTCTTATAGCCCGTCATGTATATTTTTAGAGGTTTACCTGTGTGAAATCTGAAAAAAATAAAGTCATGCTAATGTGAAGAGCCTAAATTTTCTTTGCCCTCTTCGGGCCTAAGGAATTTCCAGCTCGAACATAGCGTGTCTTTATTTTTTTCAGATCCCTTACATCACCCCTAAAAACATACATTTCGCTGATGAAAGAATGTATTTTTAGCTAGGTTCTGACTTTTATTAAAGGTAAATTTGCGGCTCAAACCACAAACAAATGAGTGACCAGATAAAACACGAGTGCGGAATTGCTTTTATCCGTCTTTTAAAACCTCTCTCATTCTACCAGGAAAAGTATGGTACAGCCCTTTACGGACTCAACAAACTATACCTTTTGATGGAGAAACAACACAACAGAGGGCAGGACGGCGCAGGAATTGCAACAATCAAATTAGATGTAAAACCAGGTCACCGGTACATCAGCCGTTACAGGTCGATGGCACAGAATGCCGTTGCAGATATCTTCGGATATGTACAGGGTAAATTTGCAGACATTCAAAATGAGACACCAGAACTCATGCAGGATGCAGAATGGCTGAAACAAAATGTGAGTTTCATAGGAGAGGTATTGTTAGGACACCTTCGCTACGGAACACACGGTCAGAACAGTATAGAGAACTGTCACCCTTTCCTTCGTCAGAACAACTGGATGACACGTAACCTCGTTATTGCAGGTAACTTCAACATGACTAACGTTGATGAACTACTGGAGCAATTATACGAACTGGGACAACACCCGAAAGAACAAGCTGATACCGTTACTGTATTGGAAAAAATCGGTCACTTCCTAGACGATGAGAATCAGGAGCTTTTTGATACTTATAAAAAAGAAGGACTATCAAACGTAGAGATTACTGCTAAAATCTCACAAAACCTGAACATTGCGAATATCCTTACCCGTTCAGCTAAAAACTGGGATGGTGGATACGCTATATCAGGAATTGTAGGGAACGGAGACGCATTTATTCTGCGCGATCCATCAGGAATCCGTCCGGCATACTTTTACCAGGACGATGAAATTGTTGTAGCGGCCTCAGAGCGTCCGGCAATTCAAACTGCATTTAACGTAGGCATCAACAGCGTTCAGGAAATTAAACCAGGACACGCACTGATCGTTAAAAAAGACGGTACCGTAACCCAGGAAATCTTCAGAGAACCACAGGAAAAAAGAGCATGTTCATTCGAACGTATTTATTTCTCCCGCGGCAGTGATGCTGATATCTATAAAGAAAGAAAACAACTGGGAAGACTATTGATTGACCAGATCCTGACTGCAGTAAACTCAGATTTGAAAAATACAGTTTTCTCTTTTATTCCAAATACTGCTGAAATCTCATTCTACGGTTTAGTAGAAGGTGTACACAAACACATTAAGAAGATCCAGAAGGAAACACTTATTGAACGTAAAGAAAACCTGACAGACGCGGAACTTGATGAATTACTTTCTATGGCCCCACGCGTAGAAAAGCTGGCTATTAAAGACGTTAAACTGCGAACTTTTATTACCGCTGACGCTGACCGTAAAGAAATGGTAGCACACGTTTACGATACCACTTACGGTGTGATCAAAAATGATGTAGATACACTGGTTGCAGTAGATGACTCTATTGTTAGAGGAACAACACTGAAACAAAGTATTATCAAGATTATCGACAGGTTACACCCTAAGAAAATCATTATTGTTTCTTCAGCACCTCAAATCCGTTACCCTGACTGTTACGGAATTGATATGTCGAAATTAGGTCAGTTCGTAGCCTTTGAAGCAGCGATACAGTTGTTAAAAGAACGCGGATTAGAACATATTATTGAAGAAGTATATCAGAAATGTAAAGCTTCTTTATTGTTACCAAAAGAAGAAATTGTAAACCATGTGAAAGATATTTACAGACCTTTCAAACAGGAAGAAATCTCTGCACAGATTACAAAAATCATTACCCCTGCTGATACAGTTGCACAAGTAGAAGTAATTTACCAGACACTGGATAACTTACATATTGCTTGTCCTAATCATACAGGTGACTGGTATTTCTCAGGTAACTATCCAACCCCAGGTGGAAACAAAGTCGTTAACAAAGCTTTTGTGAACTGGAAAGAAGGAAGTAACCAGAGAGCTTACTAAGCAAGGTTAAATTATAAAAAAACCGGTACTAAAGACAGTACCGGTTTTTTTATGCGATCTGTTTAATAAAATCTACATTAGAATAGAATCCTGATATCAACTATAGTATTTGATTGCTACCTCAATAAACAGCCTGATCGCGAAAATAATGATGACTGCACCCGCAATCCGGTTCAGGATCTTGATGTTTTTCTCTTTAATCCGGTATCTCAGTTTTGCAGCATAATAAGTTTTAATGAAGTCTACGAAGAGCTGGGTACACATAGCCACGATGAAGAAAACGACCTTCTCAGCCATTTCATAATGCAGCTGGCCAGATACAATACCGCCGACCATGATCCAGAACATTAAAGTAGTAGGGGATAAAAGGCACATCAGGAATCCTTTGATGATGTAGCCGCGTTTGCGCACCTTCACAATTTCAGAAGTTTCGTAATTGACCGTCACCTTATTGATCAGGTAATACAGACCTACTCCCAAAAGGAAAAGACCTCCGATGATGCCTATGTATTGATTATAAGCGGCATTATAATCCACAAACTGCGAACTGAAGATCGTTAGACTAATAAATATAATGTCACTTAGAATCACTCCGATGGCCAAAGAAAAACCAGCTTTAAAGCCTTTTTCGATGCTGGTTTTGATCATGGAAAAGAAGACCGGGCCCGTTAAAAACGAAAACAAAATACCCGCACCAATCCCCTGTAATATTGCTTCAATCATTCAACTCACATATATTTGGCGCTAATATCTGATTTTAAAGTATAATACCACCTATTTTTTTTGCTTCATTTATTGTATACACTATACACAATATTTTATTTATGTTTATGGCTTGTATTGTCGACACTAAGTATTGATAATATCCTGACTATAATTATTTGGAACAATCCTAAGCACAAGATAGTTTCAAACAACCAAAAAAACTTGCATAATCAATGGAAAACCAAAAACAACAAAACTATGGAACGGCGTTGTATTCGATCATCACCGTGTTCTTTTTCTGGGGCTTCGTGGCCGCATCGAATGGTATTTTTATACCTTTCTGTAAGTCGCATTTTAACCTCACACAATTTGAATCTCAACTGATTGACTTTACGTTCTATGGCGGATATTTTATTGGTTCACTGATTTTATACTTTGCTTCTCAAGCAAGTAAAGTTGATATCCTTAACAAAATAGGTTACAAGAAAGGGATTATCCTTGGTTTGATTGTTTCTGCAGGTGGCGCCCTGTTAATGGTTCCTGCTGTACATTCAGGATCATTCTTCTTCATTTTAATTGCCTTTTTTGTTATTGCAATAGGTTTCTCTCTGCAGCAAACTGCAGCACAACCATTTGTGGTGGCCCTGGGTGCACCAGAAAGCGGTACACACCGGTTGAACCTTGCTGGTGGAGTAAATAACTTTGGCGGTTTAATGGGGCCTGTTATTGTAAGTTTGGTACTGTTTGGTTCTGCAAGTGACGCTGTAGCTAAAACAGTAGAGATTTCTTCAATTACTACTTTATATTATGCCCTTTCAGGGTTATTTTTATTGGTTGCTGGTTTTTATGCCATGACTAAATTACCAGAAGTAACCAGTAAAGAAACGATGGAAGCCAGTCCAAAATCAAATGGACCGCTTTTAGTAATTATCCTTGGATTTCTGATGGTACTTGCCGCTAAACCATTAGCTAGTTTAACAAACCTGCCTGAAGCAAACTTCGTTTACTCTTCACTGGCTATTATTATCGGAGCATTAATCTTTGTACTGCTTAAAAAGAAAGAGAATGGAAATCAATGGGGTGCAATGCAATATCCTCAGCTGATTATGGGAATGATCGCAATCTTTACTTATGTAGGGGTTGAGGTGACAATTCAAAGTAATTTAGGTGCTTTACTTCACCTGAAAGAGTTTGGTGGTTTCCCTGAGTCTGCGATCAAACCTTATATCGCTTTATATTGGGGAAGTATGATGATTGGCCGCTGGACAGGTGCTGTAAGTGCTTTTGATTTATCAAAGGTTACCAAGAACATCTTAACTGTTATCGTACCTTTTGTTGCCTTTGGCGTGATTCTTTTAGTGAATCACTTTACAGGTACAGATGTAGGTAACTTATATATCTATGGCTTGTGTGTAGCGGTATTGATTGTCGGATTTTTCCTTGGTCAGGAGAAACCAGCTAAAACACTGGCTATTTTTGCCACTTTAGGCGTAATTTGTATGCTGGTTGGTTTAATGACTACTGGCGAGGTGGCAACACTTGCGTTTATCAGTGGTGGTTTGTGCTGTTCAATTATGTGGCCATCAATCTTTGCTTTATCAATTACAGGATTAGGTAAATATACAAGCCAGGGTTCATCATTCCTGATTATGATGATTTTAGGTGGTGCTATTTTACCACCGGTGCAGGGACAATTAGCGGATACGCATGGTATCCACGATTCTTATATTATCCCGTTGTTTGGGTTTGTTTACCTGATATTCTTTGCATGGAAAGTGAGTTCGGTATTGAAGAGACAAGGAATTGATGTGGAACATATCGAAGCAGAAGGAGGCCACTAATTTTATGACAGTTAAACCTGGTTTTAATGATATTTATATGAATCTGGCGGTAGATCTTGCCGCCAGATCTCATTGTGTAAGGGCACAGGTAGGTGCTGTATTGACAAAAGATACCCGCATCATTTCTATCGGGTATAATGGCCCGCCATCGGGTACGCATAATTGTGATGAGGAATGGCCTGATACAGGCTGCGAAAAAGATTCCAGAGGGAGTTGTTTACTCGCCTTACATGCAGAAGAAAATGCAATTTTATATGCTTCCAGAAACGGGTCAAGGATTGAAGGGGCAACCTTATATACGACGCTTTCTCCTTGTATCGCTTGTGCACGATTAATCCTTTCGTCAGGGATAAAAGTTGTTTATTTTAAAGATTCTTATGCAGCTTATAAAGGGCTGTCTAGTGATGAGGGTGTGGATTTCTTAAAAAGATTCGGTGTTGAAGTGAATAAATACTAACTTTGGCCATGCTAGAAAAAATCATCATTATCGATTTTGGATCTCAATTCACACAATTGATAGCCCGCAGGGTGCGTGAGCTAAATGTTTATTGCGAAATACATCCATTTAATAATATTCCGGAAACCTTATCAGATGTTAAAGGTATTATCTTTTCAGGTAGCCCGTATTCTGTGCGTCAGGAAGATGCACCTCAAATAGATTTAACACGTTTTCATCAGAAATTTCCGGTGCTGGCGGTTTGTTATGGTGCACAATATCTTGCACAGCATTCAGGCGGTCAGGTTCAGCCTTCTTCCACACGTGAATATGGAAGAGCGAATCTGAACTTTGTTCAATCAGCTAGTAAATTATTAAAAAACATAGACTTGAATTCTCAGGTTTGGATGTCACATGGTGATACCATTACTGTCGTTCCTGAAAATTTTGAGATCATAGCAAGTACTGATAGTGTAAATGTTGCCGGTTTCCATGTGAAAAACTCGGATACTTATGCGATTCAGTTCCACCCTGAAGTAACACACAGCACGGATGGAAAACAATTATTGGAAAACTTCCTGGTAGATATTTGTGGTTGCAGCCAGAACTGGACTGCAGATGCTTTTGTTGAAACTACGATTGCTGCTTTGCAAGAGAAATTAGGTGACGATAAAGTAGTTTTAGGCCTTTCTGGTGGTGTGGATTCAAGTGTTGCAGCAATTCTTCTGCATAAAGCTATCGGAACTAACCTGCACTGTATTTTTGTAGACAACGGCTTATTACGTAAAGATGAATATGCTGCGGTTCTGGAACAATACAAACATTTAGGTTTAAATATTAAAGGTATTGATGCAAAGGACCGTTTTTTAAGTCAGCTTGCTGGTATTAAAGATCCTGAGCTGAAACGTAAAGCTATAGGCCGTGTATTCATCGAAGTATTTGATGATGCAGCGCATGAGGTGCAGGATGTAAAATGGCTTGCACAAGGAACAATTTATCCTGATGTAATTGAGTCAATTTCTGTAAAAGGTCCTTCAGCAACTATTAAATCTCACCATAACGTTGGTGGTTTACCTGATTTCATGAAACTTAAAGTCGTGGAACCTTTGAATACTTTATTTAAAGATGAAGTAAGAAGAGTGGGTAAGTCATTAGGTTTGGAAGCGTTTATTTTAGGCCGTCACCCTTTCCCGGGCCCAGGTTTAGCGATTCGTATTCTGGGTGATGTGACCGAAGAAAAAGTAGCTATCCTTCAGGAAGCTGACGCTATCTATATTAATAATCTTAAAGAGGCAGGTTTATACGACCAGGTTTGGCAGGCAGGAGCAATATTCCTTCCGGTTCAATCGGTAGGTGTAATGGGCGATGAGCGGACTTACGAAAACGTAATCTGTCTTCGTGCTGTGGAATCTGTGGATGGGATGACTGCCGATTGGTGTCATTTACCTTACCCGGTTCTTGCGAAAATTTCTAATGAAATCATCAATAAAGTAAAAGGTATTAATAGGGTCGTATATGATATTAGTTCAAAACCACCTGCAACGATTGAGTGGGAATAGATTCTGGTGTCTGCTATTTATTTGTTGCTGTCTGGCGGCCTGTTCGCCAAAGACCAGAACAAATAAGTCACCTAAAAAAGAAATCGGAAATAAAGAAGGCAAAAAGGAGGTAGCCTCAGAGAAGAAATTCACTGAGGCCAATATCTCTTTACTGATCCCGCTTAACCTGAACATCGCCAGAATTAAATCTGGTAATAAAGCTGAACTGGAAAAGTCTGCGATGGCTATTGATTTTTATCAGGGCTTTAAAATGGGGATCGACTCTGCTGCGGCAGCCGGGATGAACTTTAAAGTTAAGGTGCTGGATACGCGTGATAATAATGCGCACATTACTTCTTTACTGAAGTCTGGCCAGATGGCAGGGACGAACTTAATAATCGGCCCTGTATTTCCTGATGGGGTTAAGTTTATGACCAATTATTCTATCGCGAATAATATCCCTGTAGTTTCGCCTTTAGCTGCTACACATCCCAATGAGTTCAATAATCCAAACCTGATCTCTATTGTGAATAATATTGAGCTGCATGCAGGTAAAGTCGGAGATTATATCAGAAGAGAGTATGATCCGGGAAAAACAATCGTAGTGCTGATCAATCCAAAGAAATCCGGAGATGAAGTACTGGGCGATCCATTGCGTGATTATTTCCAAAAGGGCAGAGGTTCACGTTATGTTTTTCAGGAGTATGCTTCTGTATTTACCATGGAAACGAAAATGGTTCCTGGTAAGCAATATGCGGTGCTGATTTCTTCGGCAGACAGGGCTTTTGTAGTAGGCAGTATAGATAAGCTGGCGAAAATGAAGACTGCGGGCAGCAATGTTGAGTTATTTGGCCATCCAAACTGGAGCAAGCAAAATTATAATACTGAAAAACTGCAATTACTGCATACCAGAATTACGACGTCTTATTTTGTGGATTATAAAAACCGGGATGTCATTAATTTTGTCAGAAAATACCGTCAGCTTAACAAGTTTGAGCCGGCTGAGTATTCTTTTAAAGGATTTGATATCGGGTTCTTTTTCGGGAAGCTGTTCGCTGAGCATGGTGCCAGTTATCTGAAGCATCTTACCCAGGAGCACTATGATGGATTAGAAAACTCTTTCCGCTTTATCAAAGACGATAAACTGGGTTATATCAATACGGGTTTGTTCTTGCTGGAATACAAAAACTTTGCGTTAAATCCAATTGAATAAGGTTTAATCTACCGCTGAAACAATAAATTACCTAATGAAATTAGAATATCAGATACGTTCCTTTGAGGATGTCTTCAAGCAATATGATGGAGTTTTACCTTTGCACAGGTTCCTGTTTACTTATTTTAAACAGCACAAGCAAATGGGCTCGTCAGACAGACGCTGGGTAACCCGCTATCTGTATAGCTATTTCCGCTTAGGACAGGCGCTTAAAAAAGAAAAACAGTTATTGCGTCTTGCGATTGCAGATTTCCTGTGTAATCAGACAGAGAGTCTGATGATCAATCATTATCTGCCTCAGTTTAAAGAACAATTGTTGTTGCCTGTACAAGCGAAGTTAAAACTGGTTGAAGATACTTTTCCGGAATTTAAGTTAACGGATGTTTTTTCTTTTACAGCTGAATTGTCTGAAGGAATAGATACTACAGATTTTTTACAATCGTTTTTCATTCAGCCGGATCTGTTTCTGAGGATTAAGGCAGTGCACCATAAAAAGGTATTCGATTTACTGGTAGCTGCAGAAGTTGCGGTGAAGGAGATCAGTGCGCAAACATTGGCTTTGCCGAATGGAACGAAATTGGAGAAGTTGTTGCCTGAGGATCAGTATTACCAGGTTCAGGATTTGTCTTCTCAGAAAACCGGCGAATTCTTTGCTCCGCAGCCTTATGATTACTGGTGGGATTGTTGTGCTGCTTCTGGCGGAAAGTCTCTCCTGCTACATGATATGCAGCCTAAAATAGAATTGCTGGTGAGTGATGTGAGGGAAAATAGCCTGCATAACCTGGATGAGCGTTTTGAAGCTGCCGGCATTAAGAAGTATCATAAAAAGGTGCTGGATCTGTTACAGAACAATGCGCAGGATTTGCATGACTATGTGTTTGACGGGATTATACTGGATGCGCCTTGTACGGGATCAGGAACCTGGGGGCGTACACCAGAAATGCTGGTTCATTTTGATGCACATAAAATAGATTACTTCTCCAAACTTCAGAAGAGTATTGCGGAACGGGTTGTGAAATATCTGAAAACAGGTAAACCGTTGCTTTATATCACCTGTTCGGTATTTAAGAAAGAGAATGAAGAGGTGATTGAGTATCTGCTTGCTAATTTACCGTTGACATTGGAAAGTATGCAGAGCATTACAGGTTACAATGATAAGGCCGATACGATGTTCATCGCAAGGCTGATTAAAAAGGATTAAGGAATTCAATTGATAGAAGAAGGGTTTGTCTGAAATTTTCATTCAAACCCTTTTTTCGTATAGGGATTTTATAAGCCTGTGTTACTTCTGAATAGCTTAATTGCAATAGCGAGTAAGATGACACCAAATGCCTTTCTCAATACATTTAACCCTGATTTTCCAAATAGCTTTTCCAGACGTTCGGTGTTCTTTAGTACAAAGTAAACGAATGTCATATTGATCAGGATACCGACAATGATATTTTGGGTATCGTATTCGGTTTTAAGGGAGAGCAAGGTTGTCATGGTTCCTGCACCTGCAATCAGCGGAAAGGCTAAAGGAACGATAGAAACCGTTTCGGGAGCGTCTTCATGAAATAGGGTAAGTCCTAAGACCATTTCCATGGCGATACAAAAGATAACCAGGGAACCGGCAATGGCAAAAGATTGTACATCCAGCCCGATAATCTTCAAGAGGGTTTCTCCTGCGAAAAGAAAAATAATCATGAGCGAAGTCGCCACAATTGTCGCTTTTTCTGACTCGATATGACCAGCTTTACTGCGGAGCTGGATTACTACAGGAATAGCACCTAAGATATCAATGATCGCAAACAAAACCATTGAGGTTGAGAGTATTTGACTTAGATTGAATTTCATGGTGTTTTTTGTGTAAATGTAAAATGAATAAAATAAAAAAGCCACTTATAAGCGGCTTTTTTATTTTATTCATTTTTATAACTTGCTTATTTCAATAAGCTGTCATTATATTCTTTTCTGATTTTGCTATGTTTCTTGCTGTAAGCGTAATAGATAACTACACCCAGGGCCATCCAGATTGCTAAACGTTCCCAGCTTACGATAGGCAGGGAAGCCATCATCAGTACACAAACTACGATACCTAAGATAGGAACCAAAGGAACCCATGGGGTACGGAATGGTCTTTCAAGTTCAGGATTTGTTTTTCTCAGGATCAATACACCAATACAAACCAGTGAGAAGGCAAATAAGGTACCGATACTTACCATGTGGCCTAAGTCTGATACGGGCACAAAGCCAGTGAAGATACTTACGAAAACCATAAACACAAGGTTGGTTTTCCATGGAGTCTGGTTTTTAGGGTGAAGGTCTGAGAATATTTTAGGTAATAATCCATCTTTACTCATGCTGTAGAACACACGGCTTTGTCCTAATAACATCACCAGGATTACTGAGGTATAACCAGCAAGAATGGCAATCATTAAAAAGCGGTTTAAGAAGGTATAGCCTGTTTGTGCAAAGGCAGTGGCAACTGGTTTGGCATCACCAGCAAATTTGGTGTAGTTTTCCAGTCCTGTCATCACGTAAGAGAACAATACATATAATAAGGTACAAACAATCAGGGAACCGATAATACCAATTGGCATTCCTTTTTGTGGGTTTTTAGCTTCCTGTGCTGCTGTACTTACGGCATCAAAACCGATAAAGGCAAAAAACACAACACCTGCTCCACGTAATACACCGCTAATACCAAAGTGCCCGAAGTCATCACTCGAAAAGAATTCCATGAATCCTCTTGTGCCTGCTTTCACAGCGTCTTCTCCTGGGTTAACCGGGATAAATGGGTGGTGGTTGGCAGGATTGATAAAGCTCCATCCTAAAATAATAAAGATCAATACTACTGCTACTTTCACAATAACCAATACGTTATTGACAGAGGAAGAGTCTTTAGTGCCTCTCATTAATAACAGGGATAATAAGCAAACAATAACAATTGCTGGCACATTAATTATTCCACCTTCCCATGGGCCGTGTAACAGGTTTTGAGGAAAATGTATACCGAATTCTAACAGGAACTGTGAGAAGTATTGGGACCAGCTGGAAGCAACGGTAGCCGCACTTAATGCATATTCAAGGACTAAATCCCAGCCAATGATCCAGGCCATAAATTCTCCCATTGTGGCATAAGAGTAAGTATAAGCACTACCGGCAACAGGAATCATAGAGGCAAATTCTGCATAACAAAGACCTGCGAAACCACAACCAACTGCTGCAATGATAAAGGATAATATTACTGCCGGACCAGCATTGTCTGCTGCTGCGATACCTGTAAGAGAGAATAATCCTGCACCAATGATAGCACCAACGCCTAAGGCAACTAAGTTGAAACTGGTTAAAGAACGTTTTAGCGTACCCTCGCCACTCTCATTTGCCTCAGCTAATAATTGTGGGATAGATTTTTTAAATAACATAAGTTAATGGATAGTTTTAAGTTTTTTGTTTTTAGGATAGGGTTAATTCAATTTCAAACCTAATTAAAATATATTTAAAAATAAAAGGGATTCTCGTTGAAAATCCCTTTTATTCAATATAATATATGGAGCAATCAAGGATTAACCTTGTGGCTGTCACCTGGATAAATGCTTATCCTTTGTACTCATTTCTGATCTTGCTGTGTTTTTTACTATAGGCCATGTAAATGATAACACCTAAGGCCATCCAGATTGCTAAACGTTCCCAGCTTACAATAGGCAGGGAAGCCATCATCAGTACACAAACAATAATACCCATAACAGGTACGAACGGAACCCATGGAGTACGGAAAGGTCTGTCCAGTCCAGGATCTGTTTTTCTTAAAATCAATACACCGATACAAACCAGTGAGAAGGCAAATAAGGTACCAATACTCACCATGTGACCTAAGTCTGATACGGGTACAAAACCTGCAAAAATACTAACGAAGACCATGAATGCCAGATTGGTTTTCCATGGAGTCTGATTTTTGGGATGTAATTCTGAGAATACTTTAGGCAATAATCCGTCTTTACTCATACTGTAGAATACACGGCTTTGTCCTAAGAGCAGTACCAGGATTACTGAGGTATAACCAGCAAGAATGGCTATCATTAAAAAGCGGTTTAAGAAAGTATATCCTGTTTGCGCGAAGGCTGTAGCAACTGGTTTGGCATCACCAGCAAATTTGGTATAGTTTTCCAGTCCTGTCATCACGTAGGAGAACAATACATATAATAAGGTACATACAACCAATGAACCGATAATACCGATCGGCATCCCTTTTTGTGGGTTTTTAGCTTCCTGTGCTGCTGTACTTACGGCATCAAAACCGATAAAGGCAAAGAAAACAACACCTGCACCACGCAGGATACCACTGATACCGAAGTGTCCGAAGTCATCACTGGCAAAGAATTCAAAGAAACCTTTAGTCCCTGCTTTAACAGCTTCTTCACCTGGGTTAACCGGGATGAACGGGTGGTGATTGGTTGGGTTGATAAAGCTCCATCCTAAAATAATAAAGATCAATACCACTACTACTTTCACAATAACCAATACGTTATTGACAGATGAAGAGTCTTTGGTACCTCTCATCAGCAGTAAGGATAATAAACAAACAATTATAATTGCTGGCAGATTGACGATTCCACCTTCCCATGGGCCGTGTAATAGGTTCGTGGGGAAATGGATGCCGAATTCCAGCAGGAACTGTGAGAAGTATTGAGACCAGCTAGAGGCAACTGTAGCTGAGCCTAAGGCGTATTCAAGAACTAAATCCCAGCCAATGATCCAGGCCATAAATTCTCCCATTGTAGCATAAGAGTAAGTATAAGCACTGCCGGCAACAGGAATCATAGAGGCAAATTCTGCATAACAAAGACCTGCAAATCCACAACCAATTGCGGCTATAATGAAGGATAATATTACTGCAGGCCCGGCATTATCTGCCGATGCGATACCTGTAAGAGAGAATAATCCTGCACCAATAATAGCACCAACGCCTAGAGCTACCAGGTTGAAACTGGTTAGGGTACGCTTTAAAGTGCCCTCGCCACTCTCATTCGCTTCAGCCAATAGTTGTGGGATAGATTTTTTAAATAACATAGTGAGTTTGGTTGTTTGTTTTTTTATCGGTTAGTTCAAGGCCAAACCTAATTAAAATATATTTAAAAATAAAAGGGATTTGTTTTGGAAATCCCTTTTATTCAGAACAATATATGGATTGGTTAAGGATGGATCAGGGTATCGGTTACATTTTTAACGGTATCAATCTTGATTTTTCCTTTGGAGTCAGTCGATTTACTGATCTGTATTTCTTTTCTGATCTCTGTGGTACCAGGGTTACTGATTCCTACAGCGATATGTGGTGCAATGATCAGCGAAACGATAGACATCAGTTTGATCAGGATGTTCATTGATGGGCCTGAAGTGTCTTTGAATGGATCTCCTACAGTATCTCCAGTTACGGATGCTTTATGCGGGTCTGATCCTTTATATTCCATTTTGCCTTCAATCATAACTCCTTTTTCAAATGATTTCTTCGCATTATCCCATGCACCACCGGCATTGGATTGGAAGATTCCCATCAAAACGCCAGAAACTGTTACCCCTGCAAGCAGACCTCCGAGTACTTCGGGGCCAAAGGTGAAACCTACAATAATAGGTACGATTAAGGCGATCGCCCCGGGAAGCATCATTTCACGAATAGAGGCTTCTGTAGAAATGGCAACGCATTTTTCATATTCCGGTTTGGCTTTATATTCCATAATCCCCGGGATTTCTTTAAACTGTCTCCTTACTTCTTGTACCATGGCCATTGCTGCCCGGCCTACTGCCGCAATACAAAGAGAAGAGAAGATGAAAGGGATCATACCACCTACGAACAGGCCTGCCAGTACATTTGCTTTATAGATATCAATAGAGGTAATACCTGAAATTCCTGCGAATGCAGCAAACAAGGCAAGAGAGGTTAGTGCTGCTGAGGCAATTGCAAAGCCTTTTCCTGTAGCTGCGGTGGTATTTCCTACGGCATCAAGCATGTCTGTACGTTCCCTGACTTCTTTCGGTAATCCGCTCATTTCTGCTATTCCACCTGCGTTATCGGCAATTGGTCCAAAAGCATCGATAGCCAGTTGCATAGCTGTGGTAGCCATCATTCCGGCTGCGGCAATAGCCACACCATAAAAGCCTGCAAAGTAATAAGAGGCATATATTCCTGCCGCCAGTACCAGAATGGGTAATACTGTGGATTCCATACCTACTGAAAGTCCGCCAATAATGTTGGTTGCATGTCCTGTAGAGGATTGCTGAATAATTGAGTTTACCGGACGGTTGCCCATCGCGGTATAGTATTCTGTGATCAGGCTCATAAGTGTACCTACTGCCAAACCGATGAGTATGGCATAGTAAACGGATAGCTGAGTAAATTCAAATCCGCGGATAGACATAACCGGAGGTAGCAGCCAGCGAACGGCGAAGTAAGAGGCGATTGCGGTTAGGATGATAGATAACCAGTTTCCTATATTCAATGCGCTTTGTACGCTATCGGTTTCTTTATTGATTTTAACAAACAGGGAGGCTACGATTGAGAAAATTAATCCTAGTCCTGCAATCAGCATAGGTAAGAGTACGGGGGCCATACCTCCGAACAAATCCTCCGAAACAATTTCTTGCCCTAATACCATGGTCGCCAGAATTGTTGCAACGTAAGAGCCGAATAAATCTGCGCCCATACCGGCTACGTCGCCAACATTATCACCTACGTTATCTGCAATAGTAGCAGGGTTACGTACATCGTCTTCTGGGATCCCTGCTTCTACTTTTCCTACAAGGTCAGCGCCAACATCTGCTGCTTTGGTATAAATCCCTCCGCCAACTCTGGCAAAAAGGGCAATACTTTCTGCACCTAGTGAGAAACCTGCAAGTACTTCAATAGTCTTTTTCAATTCTGCTGAAGATTCCGGAGAGCCAGGGTGTACGAAGGTGTGGTAAAGGATAATGAACAGGGTACCCAGACCGAGAATGGCCAGGCCTGCAACACCAAATCCCATCACTGTTCCTCCTCTGAAGGAAACTTTTAGTGCCTGCGCTAAGCTTGTTCTGGCTGCTTGTGTGGTTCTGACATTGGCCTTTGTAGCAATACGCATTCCTAAATAGCCTGCTAAGGCTGAAAATACTGCACCAATAAGAAAGGCGACAGCGATAATGGGACTGGAGTGGATGGGGTTTGCGGCACTTCCGGTTAGTGTGCCAGACCAGGCAAGTAAGATTCCTGCTATGATCACAAAATAACTGAGTACTTTCCATTCTGCTTTCAAAAAAGCCATAGCGCCATCTGCTATATAACCTGCGAGTTCAGACATGTTTTTGTCTCCTGCTTCCTGCCGGGTCACCCAGGCACTTTGGAAGGCCATAACTAGTATCCCAACGAGGCCAAATAGTGGGATGAAGTAAATTAAGTTCTGTTGTAAAAAATTCATATGTTGTTTAGATTTGGTTTCCTGGGTAGATGGGATGTTTGGTCGTTATACAAATTAAAGAGAGTTTCTGACATTCCCAAATTAATTGGCTGTGGTTGAAAGAATTACAGCTATAGTTGTGACCTGATGTTTTTATTTTAAGAATTTAAATATATTAGCGCATCCTTAGGGATTAAATCAACCAACCAAACCAACTAATGAATAAAGAAATTGAGGATAGCTCTTTTAAGAGAGAGCTTGGTCTTTTAGACGGAACTATGCTTGTTGTAGGTTCCATGATCGGATCGGGGATATTTATTGTAAGTGCTGATATTGCCAGGCAAGTGGGCTCCGCAGGCTGGCTCATCCTGATCTGGGTGTTAACAGGATTGGTAACTGTAGTTGCTGCGGTAAGTTATGGGGAGCTGAGTGCGATGTTCCCAAAAGCGGGTGGTCAGTATGTTTATTTGAAAGAGGCGTATAATAAGCTGATCGCGTTTTTGTATGGGTGGAGCTTTTTTGCAGTCATCCAGACAGGAACAATTGCTGCGGTGGGGGTGGCTTTTTCTAAGTTCGCTGCTTATTTGTATGAGCCTTTGAGTGATACTAATATTTTATATAGTTTAGGGTCTTTTCATCTGAATGCGGCTCAGCTGGTTTCGATTGTGACCATTGTGTTGCTGACTTATATCAATAGCAGGGGGGTGAGGGATAGTAAGATACTCCAGACTTTCCTGACCATTATTAAGATTTTTTCTTTACTTGGTTTAATTGCTGGTGGTTTTTTAATTGCGGCAAATACGCAGGTGTGGAATGCGAATTGGGCTGATGCATGGAATACGAGAGCTTTTGATGCACAAAATGGTTCGTGGGTGTCTATTGGTGGTACTGCTTTGCTCTCTGGAATTGCTGCGGCGATGGTGGGTTCTCTTTTTTCGAGTGATGCGTGGGTTGGGGTAACGTTTATTGCTGGTGAGATTAAAAAGCCTGAGCGTAATGTGGGGCTGAGTTTGTTTTTTGGGACTTTCATTGTGAGTGTGATTTATATTTCAGCGAATTTGATGTATATCTCTGTGATGCCTTTAAATGAGATTGCTTTTGCGAAGTCTGATCGTGTGGCTGTTGCGGCGGCACAATATATTTTTGGTGATGTGGGTACGGTTACTATTGCTGTAATGATCATGATTTCAACTTTTGCTTGTAATAATGGGTTGATCATGGCTGGGGCAAGGGTTTATTATACGATGGCGAAGGATGGGTTGTTTTTTAAGAAGGCGGCTTTGTTGAACAAGTCTAGTGTACCGGGATGGGCCTTGTGGTTCCAGTGTATTTGGGCTTCTTTTCTTTGTTTGACGGGTAAGTATGGTGATTTGCTGGATTATGTGGTGATCATTGTCATGATTTTTTATATTCTGACTATTTATGGGATTTTTATTTTAAGAAGGAAGCGGCCTGATTTGGTACGTCCGTATAGGGCGTTCGGTTATCCGGTGTTGCCGGCTTTGTATATGGTGGTGGCTGCGGCAATTTGTGTGGCGCTGTTGATTACGAAGTTTAGTACGTGTGGGTGGGGGGTGTTGATCATGCTCGCAGGTATACCGGTTTATTTCTTTTCTAAGCCGAAGGGATAAGTAAAGGGAAATAATAAAAACCAGTTATACTATGTTCGTCAAGCATTTTGTGGCCCGGAAGTGGGCCCGAATGCAATGTCCGAACATAGTATAACTGGTTTTTTTATTTTTCACCATGTTATAGGAGACGCTTGGAGGCGAAAAGAGATAAAATGGTTACGGGCTCACAGATTTTTATTAGGATTGCTGGTTGGATTGCTTATTTGGATTGCTGGTTGGATTGCTTATTAGAATTGCTGGTTGGATAGATAGGTTGGATAGCTTATTAGGATTACTGGTTGGAAGAATAAGTTGGATTGCTTGTTGGAAAAAATATTGCTGTACGCCAAACTGCTGCTTTAAAAATGAAATCGTCCAGGATTCCCTTTGAAAATTTACCCGTTAAACTTCCCATAATAAATAAATGCCTTTCTACCAATATAAGCTATTCGCGTTAAAGATTATCCTGATGCGTAAAAAATGTGCGCAATTGTCCGCAGCTGTCTGTAATTGTCCGCAGTTGTCCATGGGTTAGTCCAATGGAAAATTATAATTTCATTAATCTTCAACTAGTTATGGTTTGGTTGTGCCTGAATGGTCGTCGGGATGACACCAGGTTGAGAACGGGCTTTAACTATGGCAAGTCTAAGTCATTTCAACTAGTTGTTTTGACTTAGACTTGCCATGCTCTCGCGTTACTTTAGCACTGCTCTTACCCTAACGAGTACCCGACCAGTACTCAGGCAGTACCCGGCCGGTATAGCTTTATTATTTAGCTATTTTGAATTTATTTACAAACAGCCCGGCCTTGTTTCGGCCGAGTCATTCCCCTATAAATTGAAAGCTTTCAGCGCAACTTCAAGAGGCATAAGAGCATCTTGCATATAATAGGCTACTTTTAAAATATGGATTTTCTGTAGAAAATTTAAATGCTTTTAATTTAAAACAGGTAAATTCACCTGATTCGGATAAATTACCTAAAGGTTGTAAATAAGGTATTATGATAAATTTTTTTAAAAAAATGTCGATTACTATATTTATCATGATGATAAGTATGGTAGTTATGGCTCAACAAACTAAAAAAGAGATACACTTTTTAGCTGATACGGTAAATGTTGACGAGAAAAATAGAATAGTTGAAATTGGAAAAGAAGGAGAAATCCCATATTATGCATTTTACTGCAAATGCATATCGCCATATGATTCTATCGTGTCATTTACGTATTATAAAAAAGATAGCTCTCTAAATATTAAAGACGTTATACCTGATTATAATTTTATGACTTGGAAAGATTTTTCGGATATAATAAGTAAGGAAGGTAATCATCTTAGTAAAGTATACTTAATTTATATTACTGAGGTATTACCTGGCAATAAATACAAAACGAACAAAGTGGACTTAGTTGTAAGAAGGCCTCCAACTGTTGATTATCAAATAATAAAAAGCCCAAATAATTAATTCGTTAAATGGGATCTAAGTTAACCTTAGATCCCATTTTATTTAAGGTATATTCTAACACAAAAAAGCCCCGAACCGCTAGGTATCAAAGCCCCGTTGTGATATGTTGTTTTAAATTGATGTCTATTTTATTGGGTTTCCAATTTTGACAAGTAAGGCTCCAGTTGACTCAATCCATTGTTCAACATGCAATAGGATTTCATATTCAATAGATGGGTTAAAGTCCTCTGGCATCTTATTTGTAATCGGCAAAACCAAATTCCTTCATAAATTTTATTTCAAAATACTTATTATTAGCTGATTATAGTTGTTTTTCTAATGTCCAATTCACTATCTATTAGGATTATTTTGGAATAGCCAAATTGGATTACTTATTAAAATTATTCTTGGATTGCTAGCTTGAATAAATAAGTTGGATTGCTTGATGAGGTAGTTTATTGGATTAATGCTTGTGATTAGTATAAATGAGGTTTTAATGTCATCTTGTACTAAGTTTTTTGGTGTTAAGTGCTGTTTTGTGTGGGATAATATTTAGAAGTTGTTTAAATTTATAAGATCAAATTATTCACGGTTTCTTAAATCAGCGGGCATGAAATTTATATTTACTCTAGCGTTAGTTTTTTCTTTTTCCTGTCAGCTTTTTGCACAGCGGATACTGGGTACTGTTATCGATAAGGATACCCGGGCACCGGTTGAGAATGCAACGGTGACGACGAGCTATGGGATTGTTTTTACGAATCCGAAGGGTGAGTTTGGGTTGTCTGATATTAATGCGGGTGAGGTGGTAAAGGTGAGCCGGGCCAATTATGTGACTTCTTACTTTACGTTGAAGGCTAATAAAGGGGCTGTGGTTGTTTTGCTGGAGGCTGTTCCTTTTATTTTACAGGAGGTGCAGATTGAGGCGAAGAATAAGTATGAGTTTGATTCGCTGAGGTACAGACAGGAGTTTTTATCGGTGTTTGCTTATAAGAGCCCGGGGGTAAAGGATATTTTTATTTCAAAGTCTGCATATGTAAGGTCGCCGAGGTTTACGGAGAATAATAGAAACACGATGAGCACTGCTGCAATTGCTGGTGTTGATGTATTGCAGGTTATTAATTTGTTTGGGAAGAATAAGGCCCCAATGTCGAGGTTGCAAAAGAGATTGTTGGTGGGGGAGGACAATAATTATGTGGATAAGGTTTTTTCTAAGTCAAAGATAAGCCGTGTTACTTCTTTAAAGGGGGAGCCTCTTCAGCGCTTCATCGATAAATACAGACCATCGCGTACAGAGGCTATGGAGATGTCGGATTATGAGATGATCATCTATATTAAGAAGAGTTATTCTGAGTTTACTAAGAATAACAGCGGTGAAAATCTGCCTGCGCTTATTAAATAATTGCGCTTTGTGTTTGGAGTGTGAAAGGGGTAGCACCAGATGTTGCTTTACTATGGCTTGAACTTTAAATTAAAAGGTGTATTTTTGCAAAAAATAATAATACAAAAGCAATTTGGGAACTCCATTAGATTCAGGCATAAAAGGTTATAATAATTACGGTACTCACCTTAAGGAAAAGTATAAAGGACAGCGTGTGTTCAAAGTGATTGTTGATGGTGGGTTCACTTGCCCTAACCGTGATGGTAGTAAAGGATATGGAGGTTGTACCTATTGTAATGTAGATTCTTTTACGCCGGAGCTTTCCAGAAAGTTACCTACTATCAGGGAACAGCTGGAACAGGGAATGGAGCGTGGTAAAGGGTTTTATAAGGCAGATAAGTTCATTGTTTATTTTCAGCCGAATACGAATACTTATGCACCAGTGCATTATCTGAAAATGATGTATGATGAGGCTTTGTCTATTAATAGTGAAGATGTTGTCGGATTTTCTGTAGGAACACGTCCGGATTGTATTGATGCGGAAAAAGTAGCTTTGCTTGAAAGTTATGCTGATCGTTTTGATGTGGATCTGGAAATGGGTATGGAGTCCATTTATGATGATACATTAAACCAGATTAACAGGGGATGCAGCCATGCGGAGTTTGTAGCGGCTGTTAAATTACTGGATAATAGTAAGCTTGATCTTTGTGTGCATACGATTTTTGGCTTTCCCTGGGAAACTGAAGATATGATGCTGGAATATATTCATGAGATTAATAAGTTCCCGAAAATTAAGTTTGTAAAGTTTCACCACCTTCATATTGTCGAAGGGTCTATTATGGGCGCCAAGTATAAGAAAGAGCCTTTCAAATTATTTACGCTCGAAGAATATACAGATTTGCTGTGTAAATTGATTCCTTTATTAAGACCAGACGTCGTTATTCAGCGGTTGTTTGGTATTTCTGACTGGGATTTATTGATTGCTCCAAACTGGGGTTTAAATAAATCATCAATTCAAACTTATATTGACAGGGAAATCGAAAAAAGAGGGATAGTACAAGGTTCTGCCTATGTGCCAGTACCTGAGGTCGCTGCTGCGGTATAATCACCGAACAATTCAATTGTCTTTTGCCTTCTGAAATTAAAGATCTGCTGTAATTTGCGGGCTACGAATATACTATTGGCTATATTTCCGAAAATTCCCATGGGTAATCCATAAGTGAGCAAGTCTGTCATTTCTACGCCTCCAGGTACAGCTTTGAAATGATGCTGATGGTGCCAGAATTTGTAAGGACCAAATCGCTGTTCGTCAATAAAATATTTCTGATCTGATACCTGGGTGATTTCTGTCATCCAGTTTAATTTGATTCCAGCAACTGGAGATACCTTATAGGTAATAATCATCCCAGGATACATCTTTTCATCTGCTTGAATAGGAGAAGTAACTGTAAAAGCCATCTCTTTAGGAGTTATTTTAGCCAGATTCATCGGGGAAGAGAAGAAATCCCATGCTTCAGGCAGACTAATTGGCAGGAATTGAGAGAATTTAAGGTGAAATGCTTTCATAATTTATATTGCAAAGGTAGCAATACTAGAATTAACAGTTTAAACTGGTGTCTTGTTTCTGTTTTTTATCAACAAATGAAATAAAAACAATTTTCATATATTTTTAGTGTGTTTTTTGAATTTTTTTGAATTATGAGTGATTTTTTTAGTTTAAAATTCTAATAATTGATTTTTATTGATTGGTTTTTAATTATTTTATTGGTTTTTCGGCTGAATGTTAGTTATTTTTTGTGGTTTATTGTAGTTAATGTTATTAATTATTGAAGTTTATTAGTATTTTTATGTTAATTATGTAATAAATCAACTAATAAACCAATAAAAATATAATATATATGAATAAAGTTCTATTTAAACAGGTAATTCCGTTCATTGTTCTTGCGATTGTCGCAATTGCAGCGCTTTTTGTTCCGTTACATGCCGATTTTGATGCTGGTAAATATAATGCCGCTGATATTGCATGGATTTTAGTGGCAACAGCATTAGTTTTTCTAATGACTCCAGGTCTGGCTTTTTTTTATGGAGGAATGGTCCACAGAAAGAATGTGCTTTCCACTATGATTAAAAGTATAGTCTCTGCCGGTATCATTAGTGTGCTATGGGTAACAGTAGGTTTTAGTCTTGCATTTGGAGAAAGTATCCATGGCCTGATAGGAAATCCATTGACTTTTCTGTTTTTCCAGGGGGTTAACTCTGGTCCGGCATGGAGCCTTGCACCAACGATTCCACTTACCTTATTTGCTTTGTTTCAGCTGATGTTTGCTATTATTACTCCCGGGTTGGTAGTAGGAGCTGTTGCTGAACGTATACGCTTCACCTCCTATATCTTATTTATAGTCTTGTTCGCCATCTTTGTTTATTCACCGCTGGCACACTGGACATGGCATCCTGATGGTATCCTGTTTAAAATGGGGGTACTGGATTTTGCTGGTGGTACAGTTGTTCATATTTCTGCAGGAATGGCCGCACTTGCGGGTGCACTTGTATTAAAGAGAAGAAAAGTTCACCAGGATCATCAGGAAATTCCACCTGCAAATATTCCTTACGTATTAATTGGCACAGGGCTACTATGGTTCGGCTGGTTTGGATTTAATGCGGGTTCTGCGTTAGGGGCAAATAGTCTGGCTGTATCTGCTTTTGCAACTACAAACATAGCAGCAGGAGCAGCAGGTCTTTCATGGATGTTTTTCGATGTATTAATGGGGAAAAAACCATCAGTACTTGGTTTTTGTATTGGAGCAGTAGTAGGTCTGGTAGCGATTACTCCTGGCGCAGGATTCGTGGCTATTCCGCATAGTATCTTTATAGGTGTTGCTGCAGCTATTATTTCTAACCTGGCAGTAATGTGGAAATCTAAAACCAGCCTTGATGATACATTGGATGTATTTCCTTGTCATGGTGTAGGTGGTATTGTGGGGATGTTGTTAACGGGGGTATTTGCAACTAAAACGGTAAATGCTGCAGGTGCTGATGGCTTGTTTTATGGAAATGCAGCTTTCTTTTTAACGCAGTTGAAAGGTGTATTGATTGTAGCAACCTTCAGCTTTGTGGTATCCTTCCTGATCTTTAAATTAATTAATGTAATTCAGCCGATCCGTGTGACCTCCGAAGAAGAAGAAGAAGGATTGGATGCAAGTCAGCATAATGAGAAATATTCTCAGGGTACTTTGATTGTCTCTTCAACCGGGCTTGAAATGGAGAACTCTCCATTGGCCTGACCTTTATAACCAACCTTTGCAACCTCAACCAACCTAACTAACCATTATGAAGATTAAATCTTTTTTCACGCTTTCTGCACTTACCATGAGCGCTGCCACATACGCTCAGGAAACGCCCACCTCATCGCCGTTGCAGATCTCGGGATCGGCAGATGTTTATTACAAGTATGATTTCTCTAAAAAACCGAATATTGGGACGAGCTTTGCGAATGATCAGAATTCAGTCTCTATCGGAATGCTTGACCTGGCTTTAAAGAAAACCACAGGAAAAGCATCATTTGTAGGGGAACTATCATTTGGCCCGCGCGGACAATATGGATCAATTCCCAATGGGGAAGGAGAAACCGGGAATGCTGACAATTCTTTTCATATACAGAATTTGTACATGTCCTATGCAGTGACTAATAAACTTGCGCTTACTGCTGGTTATATGAGCACATTTATTGGATATGAAGTTATCGTTCCTACTGGTAATTTTAATTATTCTACTTCATATCTTTTTACAAACGGCCCTTTTCAGAATGCGGGGATCAGAGCGAATTATACCTTCACTCCAAAAATTGCTTTAATGGTCGGGTTGTTTAATGACTGGAATGCTTATAAAGACGTGAATGGAGTGACGCATTTCGGAGCCCAGCTGACTGTTGTCCCTGTTGATGGATGGACAGCTTACCTGAATTTACTAACTGGAAGGGCATCGGGCGCTACAGGAACAGGGTCTATTTATGACCTGACTACATCTTATCAGGTCACAGAAAAAGTGAAAATTGGTTTAAATGCTGCTGATTATTCTGTAACGAATAACAATGGAGGATATAGTGGAGCTGCGCTTTATTTGCAAAATGCTTTTACTGCTAATTTTTCTTTAGGACTGAGAGGAGAGTATTTCAAAACGAAAGATGTTCCTGACCTTGAAGGGTCAAATGTTAAATCCATCACTTTAACTGCGAATTTAAAAGCCGGAGGGTTAACATTTATCCCTGAGGTCAGGTTTGATAATGGTTCTACAGCGAGGTTTATCAAGAATAATCTTGATCCTACAAAAAATGCTTCACAATTTTCATTAGCAGCGGTATATGCATTTTAAATTCAACTATAACCATGAAATGTATCAGGCCTTATGGCCTGGTGCCTTTCTATTTTTATTCTTGCTGCTGATCGTTTCAGGCGCAGTAGCTCAGGATATTAAGGAAATCAAAGAGTTACAAAAAGATGAAATCGGGAAGTATATCCATTATGAAGTGGTGACTCAGCTTCCGGTATCTGCTGATTCTCTGGCCTTCAGGGCAAAAGCATTCTTTAAGCTGAAAAAGATGGATCCATCCAAGATTGATAGTACAGCTTTAGAACAGCGTGGTAAATTCGTGATCAACAAAACGGCGTTTGTATTGTCGCATCCCAGCGGAGAAATATTATATAATTTCAGATTTGAAATTAAGGGGGAGCGGTATAGGTTCTGGCTGACTGACTTTTTGTTTGTTCCTTATCAAAGGGATCGTTATGGTAATTTTGTTCCTTCGACAACTAAAGGTGTCCCACTGGAAAAAAGCCCGGGCAAATTAAATGCGGGAGAGTGGTCTGCTTATGTGAGTGACGCGGGCAGACAATCGGCCGCCCTTGCTGCCGAGTTCAAAGAGTACCTGTCTGCAACGCAACAAGCCAAACCGCTTCATAAAACCGGGGCTCTGATTTCTACTAAAAGCTGGTAGGCCTGTTTGGCTAATGAACCATCTTATCTGCACAGGTTGAGCTGGCAAAAGCCTCTGGTTTCGCTTTGAAAATAAACCCCATGCTTAGGATATATCCCATGGCCTCGTTTAATGCTTTGTTAGACTTGAACATAGGATTGGTATTAATATCTGCATGTACTTCAAGATCCACGTCATACAAGTCCAGAAGATCACAGACTGCATAAGCAGTTTCTATGGATTTTTGTACTTCAATAAGCATTCTTTCTTTAATACTCATTTGCTGCGTGGTTTTTTCCTGATGGATGTACATGAAACCTCCATGTTGTTCTCTCAACAGAACAATCACAGTAGCAAAATCAGTGTAAGCACCTTTAACCTGCGAATCTGTACCCACGCATACTTTAAGATGATAGCCTTTTTCGGTTTCTCTGATGATAGCTTTTTCTACTTCTTCTAAAATTGGCAAGTGGATCACTTCGCCGTTGAATTTTTTCCAGGTCATACGTTATTGGTGTTAAAGAACAACCCGTATTCAGGTTTCCTAAAATTAAGGTGATTATGTTAAAGATACATTAATTATTTGTTGTTTATTTGCTAACAATCAGATAGTTGTCAACAGATTAGCTGTTGAAAAGTTAACTTATGTAATTTCTTTAATACATAAAAAATAAAACAATATGTAAGAAAACCTGTTATTCAGGCTATAACATGGTGAATAAAACAATTATAGTTTCGAATAGATTACCCGTAAAAATAGTAGAAGAAAATGGGGAATATCTCCTGAGTCCAAGTGAAGGAGGTTTAGCTACCGGTTTAGGATCGGTTTATAAAAAAGGAGATAATATCTGGGTAGGATGGCCTGGAATTGAGGTCCCGGAAGACCGGCAGCAAGAAGTAACTGAAAAGCTTGCTGAACTCAATCTGATCCCTGTATTTTTAACTCCCGATGAAATCAATCTTTATTATGAAGGATTTTCCAACGAAGTTTTGTGGCCGGTATTTCACTATATGGTTACCTATGCCCATTTTGAACAAACATACTGGGATTTTTATCAAAGTGTAAATGATAAGTTTAAAGCAGTAGTCACTGCACAACTGAACGAAGGCGATACTGTCTGGGTACACGATTACCAGCTTTTATTACTTCCTCAATTGATAAGAGACGCACAACCTCATGTGACCATTGGTTTCTTCCAGCATATTCCTTTTCCTTCATATGAGATGTTCCGTCTTATTCCATGGCGGGAAGAGCTGATTGGCGGAATGTTTGGAGCCGACTTGCTTGGTTTCCACACTTTTGATGACGTCAGACATTTTCTGAGTGCAGCTTCACGTTTATCCACGGCAAAAGTATCCAATAATGTAATCACCTATAAAGACAGGCAGGTCGTAGTAGAAGCCTTCCCTATGGGAATTGATGCAAATAAATTTGAAAGCCTGACGCATGATCCGGTTGTGGCCGAACATGTTGTTTCTCTTAAAGAGACGATGCAGGAGTGTAAGATCATTTTAACCATTGACAGGCTTGATTATAGCAAAGGCATATTGCAACGTTTACAGGCTTATGAACTGCTGCTGGAAACTCATCCTGAATATATAGAACAGTTATCATTGTATATGATCGTTGTCCCATCCAGAGATACTGTTGCGCAATACCGGGAATTAAAAGATCAGATTGATCAGCTCGTAGGTAATATCAATGCACATTTCAGAACTTTAAACTGGTTGCCGGTACATTATTTTTACCGTTCTTTCCCTGTGGAATTTTTATCTGCGCTTTATTATACTGCGGATATATGTTTGGTTACGCCAATGCGTGACGGCATGAACCTGGTCAGTAAAGAATATGTGGCCAGCAGAGCAGGCAATACCGGTGTGCTTATTTTGAGTGAAATGGCTGGTGCCTCAAAAGAACTGAATGATGCGCTGATTGTAAACCCGAATAATATAGGGGATGTGATGCGTGCTATCGTTGAGGCAATCAATATGCCTGTTGAAGAGCAAAAAAGAAGAATGTCAGTGATGAGAGGCATTGTAAAGAAATTTGATATACACCTTTGGGTAAAGAATTTTATGGATAAGTTAGATGAAGTTAAACAAATGCAAGAATCATTGTTAACTAAACATGCGGTAAAAGCGATAAGAGAACAGATAGGAGTGGCCTATGCAAAAGCTGCAGACCGTTATATTTTCCTGGATTATGATGGTACGCTGGTTGGTTTTAACGGAGATATTGATAAAGCTTCGCCCGATAAAGAATTATATGATATACTGGAACAATTAGCTGCTGACCCTGCAAATCAGGTCGTCATTGTGAGTGGACGCAGGCATGAAACATTGGAATCATGGTTTGGGCATTTAAAAATCGGGTTGATTGCTGAACATGGCGCGTGGCAGAAACATTATCAGCAAGAATGGAAATCTTTACCTTTGCTGACTAACCGCTGGAAACAGGAAATAAGCGCAGTACTGGATACTTATACAGACCGTACCCCCGGTTCTTTCATTGAAGAAAAGAGTTATTCACTGGTTTGGCATTACCGTAAAGTTGAAGAGGGCCTGGGAGAGCTCAGAGCGAATGAGATCATCAATCACCTGGGGGCAACAGTTGCCGATAAGGGCCTGCAAATGATGCCTGGCAATAAAGTGATTGAGTTTAAAAATATTGAAGTTAACAAGGGGAAAGCTGCTTTGGCCTGGTTATATGGCAGCCATCCTGATTTTGTGATTGCCTTGGGTGATGACCATACAGATGAGGATATCTTTAAGGCACTGAAGCCAGAGGATTATACAATTAAGGTAGGAAGTAACATTTCTGCTGCCAGATATTATTTAAGAGATTTTGTGGAAGTCCGCGAGTTTCTGAAAACACTGTCAAAAAGCTAAAAGACTCCCACAAAATATATTTGAGCAAGCCCGTTTTCTATAAGAAAGCGGGCTTGTCTAATTTAATAGCAATCCGATGTGCAGCATTCATCAAACCTACATGACTATAAGCTTGCGGGAAATTACCCCATTGACTGCCATCTTTTTCATCTACATCTTCTGCAAAAAGATCAAGGTGATTACCATAGCCGACCAATGATTCAAATTCTCTGACTGCATCATCCAATCTGCCCACTATGGCAAGTGCCTCCACATACCAAAAGGCACAGATCAGGAAAGTAGTTTTAGGCTTACCAAAATCGTCTGTATGACGGTAACGGTAAAACAAACCATTGGCACCTTTAAGTTCCTGTTCCAAAGCAATCAAATGGTCTTTTGCACGCTGTGAATCAGGATCGAGATAATTCATCAGGATTAATTGTAAAGTACTCGCATCCAGATGTGCACTGCCCACAGCATGGTTGTAGACTTTTCTTTCCGGATCATAACAAGCTTCTATGTGTGCCGAAGCTCTATCAATTAATAATCCTGCCCGCTCTTCAAATTCTTTATTGCCAATAGTTTTGGCCATTTTTAAAGCTGCATTCGCACCTGCCCACTGAAATAAGTTCGTGTAACAATGCATATTGGCCAGGTTCCTGAATTCCCAGATCCCGGCATCCTTTTCGTCTATAGTGCTTTCAATCTTTGTCAACAAGTAATCAAGCCAGATCGCAGAATCCTTACGCTCCGTAAAAACAAACCGGTTGTCTGTATACAAAGGCAGCATAGAAATTAATACCTGTCCGTAGATATCATTCTGAATATGTTCGTAAGCCTGATTCCCTACACGCACTGGTTGATTGCCCATATAGCCCTTCAGGTTAGTCAGGATACGCTCTGTAAGCACTCGCTCGCCTGCAATACCAAAAAGTGGTTGATAACGCTTGTCATCTCTGAAGGAAATATCTGTGATATAGTTGAAATAGCGTTCCATTTCTTCAAAATGGCCGATATGGTTCAGTGCGGTAATCACGTAATAGGTATCTCTCATCCAGCAGTACCTGTAGTCCCAATTACGGGTACTTCCCGGAGATTCCGGTAAACTAGTGGTGCTGGCTGCGATAATCGCTCCTGTGTCTTCGTATTGGTGGATTTTAAGCACCAACGCAGAGCGGATAACCAGGGATTGATGGAAGCCGGCTATAGTAGAATGTTTAATCCAGGTACGCCAGTATTTCCTGGTTTCAGTCAAAAATCTTTCCGCTGTACTTTCAATCGGTGCATCTAAATCGTGCCCATAAGTAAGAATGAGGTATTTCGTATCATTGAGTGCAAAATACTTTTCGTCTTCTATATAGGAAAGTGAAATGTTAGTGCTTAACTGCATATCGTTCTCAGCACCAGTAAACTGGATATGATTGCTGCCTCTGGAACCTTGCTGTTTGCCTTCACCATAATTGAAAACCGGGTCGCAGACTACTTTAATTCTTGGGTTTCCTTCCAGTGGTTCAATTTTACGGATTAACATTAACGGTTTATAAAAACGCTCATGCTGATAAAATCTGGGTGCAAAATCTGTAATCCGGTAGGTACCTTCTTCACTGGTAATTGTTGTGCTGAGAATGTTCGTATTTTCTACGTAGTGTTGGTCTGAGGTATATTCTCCTTCAGGTAAAATGGAGAATTCTCCCCCTTGTTCTTTGTCGAGCAGGCCGCCGAAAACAAAGGAACTGTCAAATCTTGGCCAGCATAACCAATCAATATTAGTGTTTTTGTTGATATGCGCCAGGAAGGCGCAATTTCCAATTATTCCTGTCTGATAGGTATGTCTGTCCATTAAATGTGATTTCTGGTGTGTTTATTATTCTATTATTCAATAGAAACAAACTATCGGGCCATTTGTTGGCGTAAAGAATATTAAGGGACATTTTACCTTGTTTTTTATGTGTAAATGATAGGTATCCTATTTATTTTTTTTATTACATTTATGATAACGATGACAATACTATAGTACTATTGCCGGGCGTTAAATCAATTAATTAACCTAGTCCTCATTTAAAGCTATTAAAGATGAAAACAGAACTGATGAATGAATTCTTCTTACTTCAACAAAGCAGGTCTAATGCTAAATATCTTGATATCCTGGAGGAAAAAATCTATTCTCCAATTCAAAAGGCAAATCATAAAATGACCTCCTGGATGACCAAGAGGGGGACAATGTTGATGAAGCTCGAAAAGAATGCGCAACTGCGGATGAGCAAAATCAGGAAAAAGTTCCTTAAATATTAGAAAAACTTAAACAGTTTCTTAGTCAGTTCCCTTTTGCGCTAATCTTAGCTTAATTCCCTTATCTTTGCGGCATGATGGTAGAAAAGGTATTGGGTAATTTAAAAATCGCTTCTTTGAATGAAATGCAGTTGGCAGCAATTGCCGCTACAGCTAAAGGAAAGGATGTAGTTTTACTTGCACCAACAGGTTCTGGTAAAACTCTTGGCTTCTTATTGCCAGTTTTAAAAAATTTAGATGCAGCTACAAAAGGGGTACAAGCGTTGATATTGGTTCCTTCAAGGGAACTTGCTTTACAAATTGAGCAGGTATTTAAACAAATGGGTACTGGTTTTAAAGTGAACTGCTGTTATGGTGGTCACCCTGTGAAAACAGAAAGAAACAACTTTGAGCAACCTCCTGCGGTACTGATTGGTACACCCGGAAGGATTGCTTATCACCTTAGAAAAGAAAACTTTGACGAATCATCTATAACTACACTGGTACTGGATGAATTTGATAAAGCCCTTGAATTTGGGTTCCAGGAAGATATGGCCTATATTATTGGCAACATGCGTTCCTTAAAACAACGTATGCTTACTTCTGCAACACAAATGGAGGCTATTCCTGATTTTACAGGACTTAAGTCTTCTGTAGAAATCAATTTTCTGAAGGATGTAAAAGTTGCACCGGATTTGAAACTGAAAAAGGTAATGACTACCGCAGAAGATAAACTGGATACTTTATTTGAACTGATCTGTAAAATAGGAAATAAAACTACATTGATCTTTTGTAACCACAGAGAAACTGTAGACCGGATCAGTGATTTGCTGATTGATAAAGATCTTGCACATGATATTTTTCATGGCGGGATGGAGCAGGATGAAAGAGAGCGTGCTTTACTTAAATTCAGGAATGGTAGTATTAAAATATTAATTACAACCGATCTGGCTTCACGCGGACTGGATATTCCGGAAGTAGAATATATTATTCACTATCAATTACCTTATACAGAAGATGCTTTTTTGCATAGAAATGGCCGTACAGCACGGATGAATGCCAAAGGGACTTCCTATCTGATGATGACTGAGGAAGACAAATACCCTTTCCTGAAAAGTGATATAGAGATTGAAAAATTAAAAGGTAATTATCAATTACCAAAAGATAGTCAGTGGCAGACTTTATACATTGCTGCGGGTAAAAAAGATAAAGTCAACAAAATTGACATTGTAGGTCTGCTGCTTAAAAAAGGTGGACTGGAAAAGGACGATGTTGGCTTGATCGAAGTTAAAGACCAGAGTTCATATGTAGCTGTAAAACGCAGTATGGTTCCTAAGATTCTGGCAGCTCTGGCTAATGAGAAAATAAAAAACAAGAAAGTGAAGATAGAAGTAGCGATGTAATTATGAGCAACAATGACATTTTGAAGAAACTCCGCGTAGCGCTGGAGTTGAATAATGAAGATATTATTAAAATCCTTGAACTGGTAAACTTTAAAGTAACAAAAAGTGAATTGGGCTCATTTTTCAGAAGTGAAGACCATCCTAACTTTAAGCCATGTGGTGATCAGATTTTGCGTAATTTCCTCAATGGATTAGTGATTTTTAAAAGAGGCCCGAGAGTTGAGAAATTAACTCCGCCAACTATTGATTAACTCAAACAAACAGCTATACTTGTGATAAGAAGGCTTAATGTTGCCTTCTCACAAGAATTGCATTTTTGAACATGGCCAATTGGATTGCATGACGAATGATTAGATTTTTAAAATTTCCTGAAAATTTGAGTCATTTAAAATGTATAATTTTATTCAATGCCCTTATATTCTTCTGCAGCTTTGCTACTAAAGCACAAACAGAACACAGGCTTACCGGAACTGTAATCGACTCTTTAAACGATGTCGTATCCGGAGCTGATGTTTTCCTCATTGCAGATAAAGACACCTTAACTTCAATTACCAATACGCACGGAAGATTTGTTTTCTCCGGGTTCAAAGCCGACCGGATTGCTCTGCTGGTCATGAGTATAGGCTTTAAGCCTTATACCAGATCATTTCAATTTAAAGAAGGACAACTCAATATGGATCTCGACATGGTTATTCTTGATCTGGAATCTAACCTGCTTAATGAAGTTATAATTAATGGCAGAGACAAGCCAATTAAGATCAAACGCGATACTATTGAGTATAATGCTGCTTTTTACCAGATTTCTGAAAATGACAGGGTAGAAGATTTGCTGCGGCAATTACCCGGCATAGAAGTCGATGCACATGGAAATGCGACTACGATGGGGAAACCATTGCAGAAATTAAGAGTGAACGGTGAAGACTTCTTTACCAGTAATGTCAAGGACTTTATTAGTCAGCTTCCGGCCAGTGTAGTGGATAAAGTAGAAATTATCAATGACTATGGAGATGAGGCGAATTTTACGGGGATGAAAACCGGAGAATCTCAGAAAATGCTGAACCTGGTAACCAAGTCGGGACAGAATAGAGGGACTTTCGGGAATGCACTGGTAAGTGGGGGAACAAATAAGCGTTATGGTCTTCAGGGGAACGGAAATTTATGGGAAGGCAGTAAACAGATCGGATTTAGCAGCAGCTCTAATAATACGAATAACGAAGCAGGAGTAAATACCGCTGCCACTGCGGGCATCAATTATAGAGATAAGTTATCAAATGGAGTTACTGCCAGTGCAGCTTATAATTATGGGTATAACAAAAATATCTCGGAACAGTTGAATTCGACTGAAACGGTAACGACCGACGGAACAATTTTTAATAAATCACAATCGGCAAGTAAATCAGCTGACAATACACATAACATTAATTTTAATGTACAATCTATAGCGAACAAGAGTTATTTTCAAGCCTCTTTGGGTGGTTCGATGGCTTTAAAGAATAGAGATGGGGATATTCTTTCTAAGCAAACAGGGCTGATCAGACAGGATTTGCAGAGTGAGAGCGGGTCGAATACTAAAACACCTGCGCTGAACGGTAATTTTGTTTGGGCCAGAAGTATGGAGAAACCGGGCAGAAGTATGTCTGCTGGAGTGGTTATCAGTAGTGGGGTCAATCAGGTCCAGGATGATCTGCGGAATAAGTTAAGCTATTACAACAGGCAGAATCAGTTGGTTAAAGATTCCATTGTTAACCGTTTTATTGATGCGGAAAACAGGACGAATCTGGTTACAGCCGATTTTAGATACAGTGAGCCTTTAAGTTCTGACAATGACTCTCTGGTGAAAAGAAATATAGATTTCTCCTATTTCTTCTCCATGAGTAAAACAAGAAATAGCTTGTATACCAAGGTGGATAACAGCATTGGTAATAGTAGCGTTGTGGATTCTCTGAGCTCTATTTATTCTTCGGCTTTTCTGTTTCAGCGTTTTGCGGTAAACTACCGTTACCAGGCTGAACGACTCAATTATAGTCTGGGCTTAACTTTGCAGCCAAGTCAGCTCACGGGACAATATAAAGGGAACGAGACTAAAATCAGTCATTTTGAACTTAATTTATCACCCATAGTCAATTTAAGCTATAACTTATCTAATTGGGATAATTTTGCTTTTGTTTATAGCGGAAGCAGTACAGCTCCCGATTTTTATCAGTTGCAGCCGGTACCCAATATTAGTAACCTTCAGAATGTTATTATTGGAAATCCTAACCTGAAATCCAGTTTTACACATTCCGGGAATCTTACTTATCAGCATACCGATGAACAAACAGGATCAACCTTGCAACTTGCATTAAATGGGGCTGTTGTTGAAGATCAGGTGGTTAGTAATGTGATCTTGCTAAAAGATACGTTAAATAGCTTAAAACAGGAAACACATTATGAGAACGCAAATGGAGCATACCTGATAGGAAGTATGTATTCTTATGCTTTACCTTTTGCCAAAAACAAGTTTAATGCAGAGTTGAGAGGTACATTTGATTATATTAATATGATTTCATATGCTAATAATGACTTGAATACTAATAGAAATATTAATTTTTCACAATCTTTGAAATTCAGGATGAACCAGCGACGGTTAACTTTAACCACTTCTGCGACTTATACTTACAGCAGTAACCGCTATTCCATTGAATTGCTGAAGTTAAGAAATATCGAAACCTGGCAATTTAACTGGAGCGGCCGGGCTTTTCTGAATAAGAATTTTTCTCTAAATGCCGATGTGTCCAAAAAGATAAACTCAGGTTATTCACTGGCTGTAGCGAACCCAATGCTAATTAATCTTAGTTTGGAGAAGATCTTGTTTAAGAACAGGCAGGGAACCCTCTCTTTACAAGCTTATGATCTATTGAACCAGGGAAATAACCTGGTTAGAAGTATATCTGATAATTCGATTACTGATAGTCAGTATAATCAAATTACCAGATATTTCCTCGTTAGTTTTAATTACCGTTTACAGAACTTTGGTCATAAAAAGACTAAGTAACAGTTGTTAGCTTAATTTCTTGTACCTGATTCTGTGCGGAGTTACATCGCCTAAGCGTTTCTTACGGTTTTCTTCGTAATCACTGTAGTTCCCTTCAAAGAAGTAAACTTGTGAATTACCTTCAAAGGCAAGAATATGTGTACAAATACGGTCTAAGAACCATCTATCGTGACTGATGACTACTGCACAACCGCCAAAGTTTTCTAATGCTTCTTCCAGTGCACGCAACGTATTTACGTCAATATCATTGGTTGGCTCATCGAGTAATAATACATTGGCCCCTTTTTTCAAAGTGATTGCCAAGTGTACCCTGTTGCGTTCTCCACCTGATAATATACCTACTTTTTTCTGCTGATCACCACCGTTGAAGTTGAATTTAGAGACATAAGCACGTCCGCTAACTGACTTGTTTCCTAACATAATGTTGTCAAGTCCGTCAGTGATGTTTTCGTAGACAGTCTTATTGCCATCCAGGTCATTGTGCATTTGATCCACGTAACCTAAGGCTACCGTTTCACCTACTCTGAATGTTCCTTCATCTGGTGTTTCCTGCTCCGTGATTAAACGGAAAAGGGTAGTTTTACCTGCACCGTTAGGGCCAACGATCCCTACAATTCCTGCAGGTGGCAAAGAAAAACTCAGGTTTTCGAAAAGTATCTTGTCTCCGTATGATTTAGTGACATTATTGGCTTCAATAACTACATTACCTAATCTGGGGCCTGCAGGAATAAATAGCTCCAGTTTGTCTTCTCTTTCTTTAGAGTCTTCTGAGGCTAGTTTATCATAGTTGGATAAACGTGCTTTAGATTTTGCATGTCTGGCTTTTGGTGCCATACGAACCCATTCCAACTCACGTTCCAGTGTTTTCTGACGTTTACTTTCTGTTTTTTCTTCTTGTGATAAGCGTTTTGCTTTCTGATCTAACCATGAAGAATAATTACCTTTCCATGGAATACCTTCTCCACGGTCAAGTTCAAGAATCCATCCTGCAACATTGTCAAGGAAATATCTATCGTGGGTTACCGCGATAACTGTTCCTTTGTAATCTTTCAGGAATTGCTCCAGCCAGTCGATACTTTCTGCATCAAGGTGATTGGTTGGCTCATCCAGTAATAGAACATCAGGCTCTTGTAATAGTAAACGGCACATCGCCACACGACGGCGCTCACCTCCTGATAAAACACCAATTTTAGTGTCAGGATCAGGGCAACGTAAAGCATCCATTGCACGTTCCAGCTTATTGTCAAGCTCCCAGGCATTTACTGCATCAATTTTATCTTGCAGTTCCCCTTGCTTGGTCATCAGTTTATCCATTGCATCTGCATCTTCATAAACTTCTGGTAAGCCGAACTGTTGATTGATAGATTCGTATTCTTTCAGGATAGCCGTAATTTCTGCAACGCCTTCTTCTACAACTTCACGAACAGTTTTGTTCTCGTCAAGTTCTGGCTCTTGTGCAAGATAACCAACAGTATAACCTGGCGAGAATACAACCTCACCCTGAAATGCTTTGTCAATTCCCGCAATAATTTTCAATACAGATGACTTACCCGATCCGTTAAGACCAATAACACCAATTTTGGCTCCGTAGAAAAATGAAAGGTATATGTTTTTTAATACTTGTTTTTGAGGGGGGTAAATCTTATTTACTCCCGCCATTGAAAAGATTATTTTTTCGTCTGACATAATTGGGTTTTAATATTTTATGCCTTTAAAAGGCTTTTACTGATTGTTAACTCTCTGGTCTTTTTCCCTGTCCTGATTTTGGTCAGCGGTCACAAAGATAAACAAGGTAAACCCATTAAAAAACTGTTTGTCTGATATAAGATGAATTTATAGCTAAATCTGAAAAACATTTAGACCGAATTAATATCTTTAAATCATGAAGCATATATTATTTTTCCTGTTAAAGCCTGGTTTTTCATTTTTGTTAATCGTTAGCCTCTTTGTTTCCTGTAGCTCTCCGGTGGAGTTGAAAGAAGGCTTTGCCTTTGAAACAACCTTACGTCCGGGTAGTGAAAGGGTATCTGACCTGGCAAACAAGTTAAATGGTGCGCTTATTGAAGAGGCTCAAAAGGAGGGAAGAGATAGTGCTCTAGTATTACAATCGGATGAAAAGGAAAAGGTTCCTTTTTATGAAGATATTGCATTTCTACCAATTGTGAGTGCAGAAGAATTAGAGAATGTAATAGGCGATTATACGGAAAAGCGTTTCAGAACAAACCAGCAGGATTTTTCAGCACAAATAGCTGCAATTGATTTTAAGAAAAACTTTGTGTTGCTTGTTGGGCATCCTAAAGCGACATCATCAATAGTTTTGGGTGAGGTCAATAACAATCAGGCAATTTATGTAGACAAGGTCATGGATGATGGCCTTGACAATAAAAAACGCAAGATTGAATTGGTCTCCAAACGTTTAGGAGATGCAGCCACTGGCCTGGCCTCACTTATGCAGAAATGGGAGTCCAAAGTTTATATAGTAGATTATAAAAATTCTGATAGTTTACTGCTTGAAATAGATAAAAACGTTTATCCTTTCAGTCTGAAAAAATAGGGCTATTTAAGCTTATAGCTCCAATCCTGTATTTTGTTTCTTCATTGGCTTTGATGCTTGTTTGGATATTAGCGTAACCTGCAGTTTTTGTATAAAGTAATTTACCATTATTTCAGAATGACTACTATTCTTTTTCCCAGCCACTAAAATATCGCCATTTTCTAAGCTTATCCTTGCCAATCAGTTCTTCAATGATTTCTTCATTCCATTTATCGACATCTTCCTGAGCAATATTTTCTCCAAAAAGATCAGCCTGTGCAAATATTAAACATCCTTTGATATATGCATCGACAGTGTTGAACATTTTGATAATATTTGGAGCTTCGTCATGATCGAAAAAATAGATCTCTTTTGTTTGACTGTGGAAGCAAAACATATTTCCGTTTCCAAGACAATCACTAAACGTGACTAAATAAGGAAGTAATTCATTTTCTTCAGGTGTAAAATCTAATCCGTATTCAGGGTCAGCAGCGCCAGTGTCCTTTAACCAGCCAATCGTATCAAAATCCTGAAGCTCTTCACCAATGTTGGCCAAACCGAATGTCTGATAGAAAAGGTTTAAACCTTCTGGCAGCATTGTTCCCAATCTTGTTTCAAGCGCTGAAATTTCAGCTGTAGAAATTGGGTCTTTGAGTTCGTCATTCCAGTTAGTGGCTAATGCTTCAATGATCTGGCTGGTTTTAATTTTCCAGTCATCGTCTCCGATTTTGTCGAAGGGTATTATAATATCTTCTTTTTTATTGATTTGAAGCATGGTAAAGCAAAATAGTTAAGGCAAATATGTTTGTTGGAAATAGGAAGATTGAGTTCTTATATTAAAGGTTTGGCTGGTCTTATCTTTAGGCCCATTCGCTTTAATATTTCCATTTTTTAATAATATCGTTACCAAACAGCTCCTCCGCAACTTCTTCAGTCCATTCATCAGCATCTTCCTGGTCAATGTCTTCGCCATAAAGTTCTGCCTGTACAAAAATTAAACAACCTTTTATATAATCATCTGCTGTATTGAACATCTTTGTGATATAGGAGCCACTATCATGGTCAAAAAGATAGATTTCTTTGGTTTCACTATGAAAACAGAACATATTTCCATTTCCAATATAGTTACTGAATGTTACCAGGTAAGGCAATACCTCATTGTCTTTGCTTGTAAAGTCAGGCCCGTTTTGAGGATTGTTAGCCCAGATATCCTTCATCCATTCCATTTTATCTAAGTCCTGGAGTTCTTCGCCAATATTGGCAAGACCGAATGTTTGATAAAAAAGATTTAATCCATCAGGAAGGGTTGTACCAAGCTTCGTTTCAAGTGTTGTAATTTCAGCTGAGGAGATCGGAGATTTTAGTTCTTCATCCCAGGTATCTGCAAAAGCTTCAATGATCTGGCTGGTTTTGATTTTCCAGTCATTGTCTCCTATTTTGTTGAAGGGTATGATAATATCTTTTTTATTATTGATTTCGAGCATGGTATTTGGAAATTATTAATGTCGATTGATTATTCAATATAAAGGGTTTTAACTTTTGCTATATAAAACAATAATAATTGAAAAATATTATATAATACCTGCTATTGTTGTTATTGTTTGAAAATGTGTTGAATGACGGAATGTTTGCTTTTGCCTTGAAAAAAGAATAGGGAGGTAATTCCCTATTCTATAATAGGGTCATTGATCATTTAATTCAACAGGAAAAAGCTCATCAAAGCATATTATTCATCAGCATGAGGTACATCATCCAAACTATAATAAACCTTTAATCCTCTTTCTTTCGCAATCCTTACATCTTCATCAGCTCCTTTAGAAGCACCTTCAAGTCGTAACACTGCGTCACATTTTGAAAGTAGCCGATGTGCTACAGGATATAAAATCTCTTCATAAGCTTCATCACCTGGTTTTTTTGAACCTGCAAGATGAAGCAGGGGTAATGCTACCCACTCGCCAATCATAGGAATATGCCCCAAACGGAACAAAGGAAGTGCTACAGCTTCTAATCTGCTTAAATTTTGTGTGATTAATTCGGGATCGTCATTTGTCCCGCTGCGGTAAGGGCCTGCTATAAGTATCAACATATCTTTAATTTTTCATACAAAACAAGAGAACAAAACGGCTGAAAAAAATAAGGTAGATTAAGAAATTTTATCAAACGAAACATTAATTTTATGCTTATTACTGCGGATCGTACTTAAAAACTCCGGCGTAATACCCAGGTAAGAGGCGATCTGTTTTTGAGTAACTTGTTTAACCACTTGGGGATATTTATTGATAAAGCTATTGTACCGCTCTTCTGCCGTAAGTGATAAGTTTTGTATTGTTCTGAGTTGTTCTCTGATATAGGCATTCTGGAAAATTATCCTGAAGAACCGCTCAAATTTGGGTGTTTTGATATATAAACTATCCAGATCATCTTTTGATAACTGAAAAATAATACTTTCTTCTACAGCTTCAATAGTCAGCATAGCTGGCTGATCATTGATGAAACAAAACATATCTGTTATCCACCAGTCTGTAACAGCAAACATAATAGTGGATTGTTTACCTTCTTTATCCAGGTAATATGCTCTTAATATACCTGAATGAACAAAATTGATATACTTACAGGTTTGTTCTCCTTTCAGGATGAACTCCTTTTTTGAAACTTTCTTTTGCTTCAGGCAAGAGGTGAAATAATGAATTTCCTCCTGATCGAGCGAAATGTGCTTGGTTATATTTTCTAAAATAAGGTTATATATCATGATACGATTTAAAGGATCGGCCGGGAAATGTTTTTGTCCCCAAGAATAGGGAAATATCAGTGAAATTTTTTAGAGCTTTACTGCGTTTAATATATACTAAGCTTAATTATGGAGCAATATAACTATGAAGATGAATATCGTGGTCAAAAAAGAAAATTCTTAATTCTCTCCGGAGAAGAAAATACCATCTACAGAGTGTTCTCAGAAGCCAGATTTATTGGTTCCATCAGCCATGAAATCGATAATGAAAAAGTAATCTGGAAAACAGAATATAACATACTGAAGCCTATAGCTACCAAAATAGGGGAATGGATTGAGAATTCTAATTAAAGACTGCCATTTTGTTGCTTTTAGTTTGGGGTAACTAGCAAAATGACAGGTCGTTTATGGCATAATAATCATTACATTTTTGGGACAATTCTCCCAAAAGGTTTGAAAATGGTTCCTTTTGTGATTATTTAAGCTACTTTAGAAGTATTTATTTTCCTCTGGTTAATAAAATAATATTGTTATTAGTGTCAAAACTTAGTAAGTTTAATGGAATTAGATCAGTAACGAAATCTTTCTTCCGCTCTATGGCGTAATTGTTGATAAAATAAATCATATAGGTGACGCTTATTTATAAAACATTTTTATAGTTTAGGGGCGTTGCGTTTAAGAAAAGGTATATATGGAAGCTAAATTTTCACCACAAGTAAAAGACGTGATTTCGTTTAGCAGGGAAGAAGCCCTGAGATTAGGTCATGATTATATAGGCGCTGAGCATCTTTTGTTGGGTCTGATTCGCGAAGGCGATGGAATGGCTATCAAAATATTGAAATCGCTGGGGGTTGATACGTCTAAATTGCGCCGCTCAATTGAGGAAGCAGTAAGAGGTACATCCAGTGTGACGGTTAATCTGGGAAATATCCCCTTAACCAAACAGGCCGAAAAAGTATTAAAAATCACTTATCTGGAAGCCAAAATCTTCAAAAGTGATTTAATAGGAACAGAGCATTTGCTGTTGTCCATCCTTCGTGATGATGATAATATCGCTTCTCAGATATTATTGCAGTACAGCATCAATTACGAAATCTTCAAACAAGAAGTAGAAGTTAATAAAAATGGTTTCAGAGATGAAACCCAAGGTAGTGCTTCTACTGGTGGTGATGATGATTACCGTGAAGAGGAAAGCTTTAGCAGTCCCAAAAAAGTATCTGACATTAAATCCAAAACCCCTGTTCTGGACAATTTTGGAAGAGACTTAACAAAAGCTGCAGAAGAAGGCCGTCTGGACCCTATTGTAGGGCGTGAAAAAGAGATTGAGCGTGTTTCTCAAATCCTTTCCCGTCGTAAAAAGAATAATCCTATTTTGATTGGTGAGCCAGGTGTAGGTAAGTCGGCGATTGCTGAAGGGCTTGCTTTGCGCATTGTTCAACGTAAGGTTTCAAGAGTGTTGTTCAATAAACGTGTGGTTACGTTAGATCTTGCTTCTTTGGTTGCTGGAACTAAATACCGCGGACAGTTTGAGGAACGCATGAAAGCAGTTATGAATGAACTGGAAAAATCAACTGATGTAATTTTATTCATTGATGAGATCCATACTATTGTTGGTGCTGGTGGAGCTTCTGGTTCCCTGGATGCTTCCAATATGTTCAAACCTGCTTTAGCGAGAGGTGAAATTCAATGTATTGGTGCTACTACTTTAGATGAGTACCGTCAGTATATTGAAAAAGATGGGGCTTTAGACCGTCGTTTCCAAAAGGTAATGATCGAGCCAGCTTCTCCTGATGAAACTATTGAGATCTTAAACCGTATCAAAGAGAAGTATGAGGAACATCACGGTGTTACTTACACAAACGAGGCAATAAATGCCTGCGTTGCTTTGACTACAAGATATATTACTGACAGGTTCCTTCCGGACAAGGCTATTGATGCATTGGATGAGGCTGGTTCAAGGGTACATTTAACTAATATTCATGTTCCTGAAAACATCATTGATATTGAAACTAAGATTGAAAATATCAAGGTTGAGAAAAATAAAGTTGTAAAGAGTCAGAAGTATGAGGAAGCTGCAAAATTAAGAGATACTGAGAAGAATCTTTTAGAAGAGCTTGATCGTGCTAAAACTGAATGGGAAGCTGAAACTAAAACTAAACGTTACACCGTAACTGAGGATAATGTTGCAGAGGTTGTTTCCATGATGACTGGTATTCCTTTACAACGTGTGGGTCAGACTGACAGCGTGAAATTGCTGAATATGTATGATACTATAGCAACTAAAATTATTGGTCAGGACGATGCGATCAAGAAATTAAGTAAAGCTATTCAACGTACAAGAGCTGGGTTGAAAGATCCTAAGAAACCTATTGGTTCGTTTATTTTCTTAGGCCCTACAGGTGTTGGTAAAACTGAATTAGCTAAGGAATTGGCAAGGTTCATGTTCGATAGTGATGATTCACTGATTCAGATTGACATGAGTGAGTATATGGAGAAATTTGCTGTTTCACGTTTAGTGGGAGCGCCTCCGGGATATGTTGGTTATGAAGAAGGTGGTCAGTTAACGGAGAAAGTACGCCGTAAACCTTATGCTGTTATCTTATTGGATGAGATTGAAAAAGCTCATCCGGATGTGTTCAATATCCTGTTACAGGTATTGGATGAAGGTCAGCTGACTGATAGTTTAGGTCGTAAAGTCGATTTTAGAAACACGATTATCATCATGACTTCTAACATTGGTGCACGTCAGCTTAAAGATTTCGGTCAGGGTATTGGTTTCTCTACGAATGCAAAAACTAATCAGGTTGATGCACATTCAAGAGGGGTAATTGAGAACGCTTTGAAACGTGCATTTGCTCCTGAGTTCCTGAATCGTGTGGATGATGTGGTTGTATTCAATACTTTAGGTAAAGATGAAATCTTCAAAATCATTGATATCGAGTTGAAGTCATTGTTTGGCAGGGTTCATAGTTTAGGCTATGAGGTTAAGTTGACTGAAGTAGCAAAAGAGTTTATTGCTGATAAAGGTTTCGATATTAACTTTGGTGCCCGTCCGCTTAAACGTGCGATACAGAAATATCTGGAAGATCCGATTGCTGAAGAAATCCTGAAAGGGGAGATCAATGATGGAGATACGCTTGAGATTGATTACAATAAGGAAACTGATCTTATTGTAGTTGAAAATAAAAGCCCGGGTAAAAAGAAGAAAAAAGAGGAAGGAAGTGTTGAGTAAGTTCCTCCAATACTGAAATATAAAAGGCTGCCTGTAAAGGTGGCCTTTTTAGTTTTAAAAAAACAGGGTATGGTATTTCAAGCCGGCACCCGCCTGAAGGGGCGGCCAAGGTCTTGAAATACCATACCCTGTTTTTTTAAAGGTTTATGTAACATGGCCGGGGTTTAGCGGAGCGGTTTATATTAAGGTTGCTTGTCGGGATTACTTTTTGGGTTGGGAAAAGTAAAAACAGGAAAGACCTTTACTCTTGCTTTTTGGAGAAGCTTTAGGAATACCTTTGCTATCACTTTTTGGTCAGGTTCCTTGAAAGACTATTGCTCTTGCTTTTTGGAGAAGCTTTAAGAATGCGTCTTTCCTAGAATAAGCTTAACTGTGGCTTTGGAATACTGAATAAACTAGAATCAAGGTGTATTTTTTTAAGATTCAAATGATTGATTCTGCAATGTAATTTGAAGGTGTCGTGAATCATTTTTGCAATATTACCTTCACCTTTCATTCTTTCTCCAAATCTGCTGTCGTTAACTGTTCCGCCGTGGCAGGATTGGATCATATGCCATACTTTGTCAAAACGGTCGGGAAAATTCTGACGTAACCAGTCTTCGAAGATTGGGCCAACTGCTCCATTTAGCCTGACTATCGTATAGCCGGCACTTTCTGCACCGCAGGATGCAATGGTTTTCAAGACACTTGGGATTTCATGATCACTCAGGCCGGGAACAAGTGGGGCAACCATGACTCCGGTCGGAATTCCGGCTTTGCTAAGTTCTTCTACTACTTTTAATCTTTGTCTGACAGTTGTAGTTCTGGATTCCATCTTCAGTCTTAGTTTTTCATCCATGCTATTGATGGAAACGTAAACCAGGCAGAGGTTGAGTTTAGCCATTTCCTGAAGGATATCAAGATCGCGGAGTATCAAGGCATTTTTAGTGATCATCCCTATAGGCTGTTTATAAGCAAGGGCAATTTCAAGGAGTTGACGGGTCAGTTTATACTCACGTTCTGCGGGTTGATAACAGTCAGTATTTCCAGATAGAGAAATAGTTTCTGCATTCCAGCCTTTGCGCTCCAGGAATTTCTTAAATAATTGTGGAGCATCCTTTTTGACAATAATCTTCCTTTCGAAGTCCAGGCCGGCACTGAAACCCCAATACTCATGTGCGTTTCTGGCATAGCAGTAGGTGCAGCCGTGTTCACAGCCTTGATAGGGGTTGAGGGAATAAGCCATGCCCACATCGGGACTGGTCACTTTATTGACGATAGTCTTCGACTTGCCTATGATGAAGCTGGTCTTATGGTTTTCATTTTCCCAATCGTCTATTCCCTCGCTGTGTTCTTTGACATAGGAATGGGCTAAGAAATGATTATGAGGGTTAAATTGCGCACCTCTCCCCTTCAAATATTGCTCTTCTGTCTTGTCCGCTGAAATCATCCTTAAAATTACTAATATTTTTAGTAATTGCGAAAAGGAAATTATCTTTTATTTATCGGGACATAATCCATGGGCACCATATCACCAATTTTCTCATAGGCCCAGAAGCCTTCAAAGAGTATGGCTTTTGAATCGTGTATTGCACCATTTGGATAAAAACTAACGGGGCCTTTTAGCATACTAACTACCGAGATCTGATAATTGGGAACTGTTAAGGGCCTCATTACATAATGGCCAGTGTTGGAATAAGCATTGCTTTCTTCTTCCTTAGTGTACATCACATAGAGTTCATCTTTATAATTGATGGTTTTCATATTGGGGTAAATGCGCTTGACTAAAGTATCAGTTGCTACACCCGACATATCAAGGCTCGTAAATTCTTTAGGGAGATCATAGAGGCGCTGCATCATCAGCAGAGAATCGGTGAATACTGAACCTATAGTGCTTGCTCCGTGCATTCTTTTCATCAGCCGTGCTTTTGTTGAAGCAATATAAGCGTCTGATGGCCGGTTAGGATTCTTTGTTTTAATCCTTTTATAGATGATAAAACCGTTTTCTTCTACTTTATTCTGGTAAAGAGATTGAAAGAAATGTTGTGGTGAACCTGCATAAGCAATTTCTCTATTATTAAGCCAGGTTTTTCTTTTCCGACCAGAGCCTTTCAAATCTTCAAATACCGGAAGGCCTGAGAAGTAGACAATCCTCGTGTTAAAATTATATTCAAAAAGATTAAGCATGTATTTTAACCGGTAGCCTAATGCTTTATTCTCGACGACCAGAAATTCATTGGTAGTTACACTTAATACGCGCGCATCCCCATCGTACTTAATATACAGAACCTGCGGGTTCAGGATCTTACATTTGGCAGAATTAGGCGTGCGGCCGATAAAGAAATCTTCAAATAATTTAAGATTCTTTTCCCTGTCAGGATCAGCCCGGATCACTACTTCATTCAATTGTACGGTGTTCTCTGCCAGGATAATTGTGATGTTCACTGCCTGATCAGAAATGATCACACTTTTACTATAAGGCAGGTAACCCATCATTTGGACCACCACTTCATATGATCCGGGTTTTATCTTGGACAAGGTAAACTGACCATCATTATTGGTGACCGTGGCAGTCGTATACCCACTCAGATAAATACCGGCTCCGGGCAATGTTTCTCCCTTTTTATCCTTTACTTGTCCACTTATTGTATACAACTTTTGTGCATGCGTATTCAGGCAGAATAATAAAAGCAAGACTGTCCCAAAGAGATATTTAATCATGGAGCTAATTTAACTGATCTAGTGGTTATTTGATAATAAAAAAAGCCCTTTAAGGGCTTTGAATTTGTTAAAAAACGTTAATTAAAGGAATAGCTTCCGGAAGCTTATATTTCCAGCTTTAATTGCATTTTAAGCTTCCGTATCTACACCTAACCTGTGCATTACTTCGTCACTTACACCAGTAGAAGAATAACCCCCGTCATGGAAAAGATTTTGCATGGTGACCATACGTGTCAGATCAGAGAACAAAGTGATACAGTAGTCCGCACAAGAGGCTGCATCTGCATTTCCCAGAGGTGCAATCTTATCAGCGTAATCAAAGAAATCTCCAAAACCTTTTACCCCGGTACCCGCAGTTGTTTTTGTAGGAGACTGAGATACTGTATTGATACGGACTTTCTTTTCTAAACCATAATGATAACCGAAGCTTCTGGCAATTGATTCCAGCATCGCTTTAATGTCAGCCATATCCGTATAAAATGGATAAGTTCGCTGTGCAGCCATATAAGTTAAAGCAACAACACTACCGCCTTCACTAATCGCATCCAGTTTCTTTGCAACAGCAAGCATCTTATGAAATGATAAAGCTGATACATCTATACCTTTCTGAAAATAATCATAGTTTAATTCAGTATAAGGGATCTTTTTACGGATGTTAACACTCATTCCAATAGAATGCAGTACAAAGTCTATTTTGCCACCCAGGATTTCCTGAGACTTGTTATATAAATTAGTCAGGTCTTCGACACTGGTTGCATCTGCAGGTACTATTTGTGAGCCTGTTTTTTCGGCAAGTTTGTTAATCTCACCCATACGCATAGCGATTGGCGCGTTAGTTAACACGAATGTTGCGCCTTCTTCATGTGCTTTCTCCGCAACTTTCCAAGCAATAGAATTCTCATCTAAGGCACCAGTAATGATACCTCTTTTACCTTTTAATAAATTGTACATTTTTTTGTTTTTATTATTTAATGATCAGCACAGTTTGTGTGTAATAACGCTTCTGAAAGAAATATTATTGCCTTTTAGTTTTTGAAGCTTAACAAATCCTGTGCATTTTTTAAAGCCGACTCTCCTGGGTTTTTACCACTCAGCATTTCAGCAATAGCAAAAATGCGTTCCTCAGGATTTAATCTGCGGATACCAGTGGTCGTTCTTTCCGACTCTTCTTTCTTATAAACGAAGTAATGTGCCTCGCCCTTGGCAGCAATCTGCGGAAGATGGGTAATACAGATAACCTGCATATTCTGCTCCAGTTCACCTATTACATCACCAACCCGAAGCGCTGTTTCGCCAGAAATACCTGTATCAATCTCATCAAAGATCAGGGTCGGAAGTAAAGTATGTTTTGATATTATTGATTTAATAGCAAGCATTAAACGGGAAAGCTCACCACCCGAAGCTACTTTGCCTACAGGAGCAGGGGCCTGGCCAGCATTCGCAGAAAATAATAAGGAAATCATATCTTTTCCATCCTTATTTAAATTCTCCACTACAGTCTGCTCAATTTTAATCTTTGCATTAGGCATGCCCACGCGGACTAATATCTCACCGACTTGTTTCTGAGCTACACTAATAGCCTTGCTGCGGTTTTTTGATAAGGTGTCTGCTATCTTTTCCAACTCCACCTTCAGCTTGTTAATCGCAATGATTAAGCGCTCTATCTCTTCATCACTGTTTAAAAGCGTATTTAAATTATCCGAAAGTTCGTTTTGTATCGCCAGCAATTCTTCAACCGAAGTAACCCGGTGCTTTTGCTGTAAAGTATAAATAGTATCCAGCCTGACATTAATTTCGTCAATCCTCGCCGGGCTGTACACAATGTTTTCTTCCATTACTATCGTTTCCTCTGCAATGTCTTTGATCTCAATCATCGCCGAGCGCAAACGTTCATTCATTGCACTATAAGCAGGATTGAACTTTTCTATGGCCTGGATCTGGTTAATAACCTCTTTTAAAATAGGGAGTACTGCAGTCTCTTCACCATCCAGTAAAACATGGCCATTCAATAAACCTCTTTTGATACTTTCCGCATGATTCAAGGCTTCCATTTCAATTTCCAGCGCTGCTTGTTCCCCTGCCTGTAAGTTTGCACTTTCCAGTTCATTAAATAGAAATTGTTCGTAATCTTGTTTACTTCTGGCTTCGTCAGCCGAAGTTTGCATATTAATCAGCAGCTGAAGGTTCTTCTTATAGGCTCTGAATTTTAACCTGTATTCAGTAAGCAGCGGCAGATGGTTAGATAAAGTGTCTACAACAGCTAACTGAAAGCCTGGATCATTTACTTCTGATGTCGCATGCTGAGAATGGATATCAATCAGTTTTTCTCCGATCTGCTTCATCACCGATAGCGTCACAGGCGTATCATTGATAAAAGCCCTGGACTTACCATCAATAGAAATTTCTCTTCTCAGAATGCTTTCCTGTTGATAATCCAGGTCGAATTCTTCAAAATAAGGCTGCAGCCCTGAACCCGAAAGTTTGAACTGCCCCTCTATGACACATTTTTTCGCCTGATTGAAAAAATATTTTGTCTCTGCACGCTGTCCTAAAATCAAAGACAGTGCACCCAGCATAATAGATTTTCCAGCACCAGTTTCCCCTGTAATGATATTTAAACCTTTATCAAGTTCCAAATCGACACTATCGATCAGTGCGTAGTTACGTATAGAAAGTTTCTGTAGCATATTTGATTGCTAAATTATGAAAACTAAGTCATTTGACGTTTATTCTTTTTTAACAAAAAACGGCCGAAGATGTTTCTTCGGCCGCTGCGGTTATTTGTGTATTAAGGTTTTAAATATTTTATAATTTGGTACGGGATTTAATTGTCGTCTTTTTTCTGTTCTTTAGCTTTCAGCTTCTCCACATCTTCATCAAATTTCTTTTTCAATTCCTGATATGCTGCTGTTTTTTTAAGTTTTTGCTGCGCTTCTGATTCATTCAGGAAAATAACTCTTGAATGGTTATCAGCAGACATTAACTTGATTCTCGCTTTGAATTCAGGAGAATTGATCATTTGTTGTGCATTCAATGCTTGTAAACTTGCTTGTTGCTGAAGTTTTTTCATTTTTGCTTTGAATTCAGGAGTGTTATATTTAGCCTGCGTTTCTTTGGCTATTTTCTCCCATTTAGCGCGCTCTTTAGGATTATCGTATTTCGCTTTCATTTCAGCACCATATTTTTCCCATTTCGCTTTTTCCGCAGGACTATCATATTTAGCTTTCATTTCAGCACCGTACTTTTCCCATTTCGCTTTTTCTGCGGGAGAATTATATCTTCGCTCTAATTCCTTTCCTTTTTGCGCTATACGGGCTTCTATGCTTGCTATTTTGCTTTCATTGGCTGAAAAGCTGGCTGCAACGAGGTCTTTAACATCCGAAGTGAAATTGAGCATTGTAACTGGTAACTCATGACCTAATACAGAATCTATTTCAATACCAATTGGAACAGGTGGGGCAGGAGGTGCGGGCGGCATAATAACTGCAGGAGGCTCTGGCATATTGTGATTAATATATACATGGCGCAGGGCTAAACTATCCTGGCCCTGTATCACCATAGAATCAGGTGTTTCAGATTTTTTAAAGAGATATACTTTTTTGATTTTCTTTTTCCCGGTGTCTATAGGAAGTTGTACCGAAGGAGATAAAAACGTAGTATCTTTTGATAGTTTTGAACGTTTTAACTGCTGATCACTCTTTGCAGGATTGATCCACGCCAATGAAATGATAGTGGTCAGTGTCAATGCCACTGCGAAAAGCTTTTGTTTTGAATTCATATAGTTCGTTTTCATAGCTGTGATTCTTTTAATTCGCTGATAGAGATGTTGATTTTTTCCTGTTGCTGCCAGGGCGAATACAGGCGAACTTTGATCAGCCAGTAATTCTAACTGCAGCAGTGCATGTGCATAGGTCAATGGAGTGTTGGTCAGCTCAACCACCAGATCATCACAAGCATGTTCTCTTTCGATATCTATAAATTTGCCAGTCAGCCAGACAAAAGGATTGAAGAATAAAATGGTTTCAATCAATGTCCGGAACAGATTAAACAGGTAATCGTTTCTTCTGATATGAGAGAGTTCATGAATGAGTATAGCTTCTATATGTTTCATCTCCATTTGTGCCACTAAGGCTACCGGAAAAAGGACCACAGGTTTAAAAAAACCGATAACAAGTGGAACATTAACATGGTTGGACAAATGAAAGGAAACGTGTTTACTGATATTTAATTTTTTAGTTAAGGCTTCAAAAAGAAGATTCCATTCTTCAGGAATATTGATTCTTACTGCGCTTTTAAGGCTTTGTATTTTGTTATATCCTTTGAAAACGATAACAGACTGGATCAGCAAGCCAATACTATACAACAATACAAGGAAAGGAAATATTCTTTCTGCATTAGGGATCAGGATTGCAGATAAAAAGGAATTTGATAAGGAGTTCGTGTCTGTAATGACTTGTACAGTTGAAGTACTCTGCTGCACTGCCGGCCATTTAAATACAGCTAAGAAAGTTGCTATAAAACAAATAAATATAAGCGTATTTGCAGCAAAAGCTAAATTGTATTTAAGCTTGGCTTTTAGCCGGAAGATAGGCAGCTGGCTTGGTAACAGCAGCGCATATACGAGTGCAGCCTGCCACAAGGAATGCAGGATACTCCATCCTGTTGCCTGTATAAGATTGTTTAATAAAGCTTCCATAATATTATTTATAATCTAAGTCATTTAAATATTTCTTTATCGCTTCTATCTCATCCTTACTTGAAGTATGATTTCCCAGGGCTTGCATCACTAATCGTGCTGCAGAGCCGCTAAATGCATTGTCAATTAATTTAGAAACCAGGTGCTCCTGTGTTTTCTGCTGGCTGGCCAGTGCACTATAAATATGTGTCTTTGAACTGGTATCTCTTTTTACCAATCCCTTCTCCTGCATAAGCTGCATAATTTTTAAGGTCGTGGTGTAACCGGCTTCTTTATGTTGTGTCAGGATTTCGTGCACTTCTCTCACCGTACAATTTCCCTTCTCCCATAAGATTTGAAGTATCTCCAGTTCGCTTTCAGTTGGTTTTATCGTATTTTGTGAAGACATATTGTATTTACGAATTGTTTCGTAGTACTAATGTAAGAATATATTCGTACATGCAAAATATATTTTATTAAAATAAGATAAAAAGAGGGTAGCAGGCTTTTAAAGGGGATTAAAGGCCTTTTTTTAGAATTTCGTATTTATTGATATTGGCAGGATCTATCTCACTGAGCAAGTTATAAGCCTGAATTTTGTCCTGTGTATTTCCTGTAGCCAGGATATTTACCATTTCTTCAGCTTTAGTAGCCAGGTAAACATTAGGGAAAATTGAGCCTAGTTTTTGCTTGTCCATCTGCTTTAAGTCAGTTAAGAAACCTAATAACATCTGACAGCCTTTGGTTGGGTTTTCCTGTATACGATCGAGTGTGTTCGCGTGATAGTTATAGATGAAAATTCTTAAATCTTCAAAGCTTTTATCCAGTAGATTCTGATTTAACCAGTATCGGTTACGCAACCCATCATAAGCTTTCCAGCCGGAATTACCTGACACCTGAGCCACATTCAGGATATTCTGGGCCTTCAGGTAATATGGAGAACCACCCAGTTTACTGAAGCTGTCTTTGTCTAATCCGATGATAGTATAGGCATAATAAGATAACAATGAGCCCAGGTTGCTCAGGAAGTTCTGATCAGAGAAGTTCACCGGTTCTCCTTCATTATAGTTGAAATCGAAATCTTTATCACTAAGATTAAGTAGCGTACTGTTGTACGAAGTACCAAAAACAGGGCGGCTGGTTTGTATTTGTGCGTCAGCTTTATAACCTGAAGCTCCATCCCACGAACTGATTGTAATCACGAGATTACTTTCAATCCTTTCCTGAGGCTGATAGGTTTCATTAGTCCATTTATTGTTGTTCAGAAATTCACGTATCGTATTCTGGATCAGCTCAATATTCTTCTTATTCATGTTAGGCACTGTTGGTGCTGTTACAGTTACCCTGGTATTCAGTTCCTGAGTGAAACCAGTTAAGCAAATGAAGAGTGAAGCGAAAACGAGAGAAGTGAATTTTTTCATGCAGGGCGCAACTTTAATATTTCAGTACAGATATCTTTGGCTACTTCAGTTTTTGATTTTACTTCGTATACCGTTTTCTCTAAGCACTGATTAAAGATAGTAATTTTGTTCGTATCTTTTTGAAAGCCTGCACCAGCATCATTTAAAGAATTCAGGATAATCAGATCGAGGTTCTTTTTGATCAGCTTAGCCTTTGCATGTTCTTCTTCATTGTTAGTCTCCAGTGCAAACCCAACCAGAATTTGCGCTTTGGTTTTGGTCTGACCTAGTGTGAAAAGAATATCAGTTGTCTTTTTTAGCGCAATGCTGAATTCCTCTGTTGCTTTTTTTATTTTCTGTGCAGCAACATGAACGGGTGTGTAGTCTGCCACCGCCGCACTCATAATTGTGATGGCGCTATCCCCGAAATTACTTTTGCAAGCTTCGAGCATTTCGCTGGCTGTAGTTACATCTATTCTGTATACCTGTTGTGTACTTTTCTCTGCAGTAGGTCCGCTGATTAAAATCACATCTGCTCCTAAACGGGCCATTTCATCAGCAAGGGCAAAACCCATCTTTCCTGAAGAGTGGTTGCCTATAAAGCGTACTGGATCTATGGGTTCGTAAGTAGGGCCTGCAGTGACCATTACTTTTACACCTGTCAGGGGAAGAGCTTTTTTGATGGTAGCTATAAGATAAGCGACAATTTCTTCCGGCTCTGCCATTCGTCCTTCTCCATATAAACCACTGGCAAGTTCTCCGCTTGTTGGGGAGATCATCGTATTGCCAAAGCTTTGCAGTTTCTGAATATTGTCTTTAGTACTTCGGTGTCTCCACATATCAAGATCCATTGCAGGAGCATAGAAGACAGGACATTTAGCGGAAAGATATACGGCACTCAGCAGGTTATCGCAAAGTCCGCTGGCCATTTTACCAATCGTATTGGCACTGGCCGGAGCGATGATCATATAATCTGCCCAAAGTCCCAATTCGACATGGTTACTCCATACTCCGGTCTCTTCTTCGAAATATTTGGTGTAAACAGGGTTTTTAGATAGGGTGGCAAGCGTGAGCGGTGTGATGAAGTTTGCCGCATCGGCTGTAAGGATTACCTTGACGTTTGCACCAGCCTTAATCAGGAGCCTGACTAATACTGCGGACTTATATGCTGCAATACTGCCGCAAACGCCAAGGATAATGTTTTTATTTTTGAGCATGGTTTATTAATGCAAATGGTTATGCTATATAATACCTATGCAGATTTTATTGTGAATCTTTAGCTGGATTTCTGTGGTAAATTTTATCATTCAGAAACTCATCAATTGCAATAAGGCTTGGCTTCGGCATGCGCTCATAGTGCTTGCTGATTTCAATTTGTTCTCTGTTTTCGAAGATCTCTTCCAGGTTATCATTAGAAGAAGCGAACTCAGCTAATTTGCCATGTAACTCCTCTTTCATGTTATTTGAAATCTGATTAGCCCTTTTAGAAATAATCACTAAAGACTCATAAATGTTGTGGGTCTTTTGATCTAAATCGTTTACATTTCTTGTTACCGTAGTGTTTGGTATTGCGGGTTTATTCGTATTCATTATGGGTTGGGGGTTTTAATCGTAGTAGTATCTTTTTTTGCATCTTTTTCCATTAATGCTCTATATTTCGCAGTTAGTTTAGCATCCTGCGCCATTAATTGTTTCGCATTTGCTATTCCAGCTTCACTATTTGTCTTCAGTGTTTTCACCTCAGCAAGATATTTGCTTTCAGGATGACCTTCAATAAATTCGTTTGCATAACCAATTGCTTCGTTATACCTGTCTTCCTGACGGAATGCATAGCTATTTCTAGCATATGAATACTGTGATTTAACGATCAGTAAATCCATATCTTCTACATACTTGATATCAGGGAAATCAGTTTCTGCATTTTTCAATGCAATTACAGATGATTTGAAGTAAGAGATATCATATCCACCCAAATCATAGTATAATCTTGCATTCGTGTAAGCTTTCAATTCAAGTTTAGCACGAAGGTCAGTAATGTATTGACTTGCCTGTGCAACGCGCTCACTTTTAGGGTATAAGTTAATAAATAACTGTAATGCATCAATTGCTTTGTAAGTGTTTTCCTGCTCTAAAGTATACTCAGGAGAATCCAGGTAATAGCAATAAGCGCCCATGTACCTGCATTCTTCAGCGTTTTTACTTGTTGGATAGGTATCTGCGAAGTATTTAAACTGATAACGTGCGGTAGTGAAATCTTTTAGTCTATATAAAGTATACGCGTAGTAATAATTCAAGTCTTCAGCTTCAGTTCTTCCTCTATATTTCTGAGAAAGATCTTCAAATAAGATAAGGGCTTTTGAATAATCCTTCTTGTTATATAGTTTTATTGCCTCCTGGTATTTTTTGGCCACATCATTGCTGAGCCTGATTTTTTCAAAACGGCTTTTGCAACCTGCAATACTCAGGGCAATAACAGTAAAACTTAGTATAAAAACGTGTTTAATTTTAAACATTGTGCAAAGATAAGTTAATAATACGATAACGTCAATTAAAAATAATCGACCGCTAAGCTATATAAAGCCTTTTTATAAGTCAAGCTGTTAACATATTTTAACAAATAAATTCTCTGGAAGCGGTTATCTGATTAATTACTGGCCAAAAAAGGGACGGAAAGGTTGCTTCTATGTGGTTAAATAATTTTGATTATTCCCCCGTATCTATGCTGTACTTTAAATATAGGTATTTAAATTTGTTGAAACAACAGATCATTGGTAATGAAATGTAATATTATTAAATCCTATTTTCGTTCGGTAATCTTTTAAATCAAGTCTTAACATTAGATCAAACATTTCATTTTGACTTTTACCCCAAATTATTCTATTGCTCAAAATAGGTTGCCAGATAATAGAAGTTCGGGATTGTCTGATATAACAAGTCTTTTCAATTTGGAGATGGGAATAACACTGAGATTTTAAATCATTTATCTGGTTAACATATTTAAAGGCAACTTATGGAAGAAATTGAAATACCTACAGAACATCTTCATGAAACTATACAGGAGAAATCAGAGGAGGCGTTGAAGGGGGCTGAAAATAAGTGGATAATGTATTTAGCTATATCTACTGCTTTGGTTGCTGTTTTTGCTGCTATTGCAGGATTAATGGCTGGGCATCATTCGAATGAAGCATTAATTGAACAAATAAAGGCTTCTGATCAATGGGCTTATTACCAGGCAAAGGGGATTAAAGCGGAAATCAGATCTCTACAGGTCAATGGATCGGGCGATGCTGCCAAAATAGAGCAATATAAAAAAGAACAGCAGGAGATAAAGAAGGTCGCTATAGCACATGAAAAATTATCTGAGGCTCATTTGGATAAACATGTGTCATTAGCTAAAGCGGTTACCTTATTTCAAATAGCCATTGCTGTTTCTGCGATTTCAATTCTGACCAAAAGAAAGAGTTTGTGGTATTTGAACTGACCCCAAAAAGTTGGACAAAGTTAAAAATTAGTTATTAATATAATGAGCTCGATATTTTATCGGGCTCATTCCTTTTAGATTGAGTTTTATTCGATCGTTATTATAATATTCAATGTATTCTTCAATATCTTGTTTAAGATCATTTATCTTGTTATACTTTTTGAGATAGAAAAGTTCAGATTTTATGATGCCAAAAAAGTTTTCAATAACAGCATTATCCAGGCAGTTACCTTTTCTGGACATACTCTGTCTAATGCCTTTCTTCTTCAACATTTGCTGATATTTTTTCATCTGGTATTGCCATCCCTGATCTGAGTGTAAAATCAGATTTGTGTTGCTATCAATTTTTTTAAATGCATCTTTCATCATCAGTGATACCTGCTCAAAATTTGGAGATTCAGATAAGTTATAGCTAATAATTTCCCCATTAAATAACTCTATAATCGGAGATAAGTATAGTTTTTTATCACCTACCTTGAACTCTGTAATATCAGTTGCCCACTTTTGACAAGGCTGTGATGATGAGAAATTGCGATTCAATAAATTGGGTGCGATTTTACCTACCTCACCCTTATAAGATCTATATTTCTTTCTTCTAATCAGTGATTTCAGCTCTAGCCTACCCATCAATTTTGAGACTGTTTTATGATTGATAATGCACCCCTTATTTTTCATTTCTAAAGTGATCCTTCTATAACCATACCTTCCTTTGTGACGATGATAGATCTTTTTAATTTGATCTTGGGCAGTATCATGCTTTCTCAATATTGATTTGGTTTTTAAGTGGTAATAGAAACTGCTCCTGGCCATTTTAAATATATCCAGTAATAGTGCTAGTGGATATTTATGCCTTAACTCTTCAATGGCTAACGCTGCTTCTTTTGCGGGGCTTCTTTTTTCTGAGTTAAGGCTTCGAGCTTTTTTAGCAATTCATTCTCCGCTTTTAAATATAGATTCTCCTTTTCAAGCTCTTCCAGCCTGGTTAATGCCTTTTCGGTTTTTTTCTGAGGCTTATTTCCTTTCATAATTTTACGGCCTTTCTGTTGAGCAGTTAAGCCGTCATCACCCAAGTGCTTATGTATTTTTACCCAGGAGCTTACTATTCCAATAGAAGGAATCTGATAATGTAGACAGCAGTCCCGCAAAGATAATCCTTTCTCCAGATACGATTGAATAACCTTTAACTTAAATTCCTTACTGTATTCTTGATTGGATTTTCTCAATAACCCTGAGAGGCCTGCTGTTTTATAATGATCAATCCATTTTCTGATTTGGGACGTGGATACTGTCCATTTAGTCGATAATGTATGAATCGAAGCCCCACGCTGATGAGCGTTAACAAGCTTCAGTTTAAAAGCCGATTCGTGTTTTCTGTATTTAGCCATAAAAATGCCCCCAAATAGTGTCTAACTTTTTGGGGGCAGTGTAATTGGGACTCCTTTTTTCATTAGCAGGGATTTTGTCATTCTTATATGGTATGATGTAATCAGGCTGGCGTATTTATTATTTAATTTATACGTGACTTAATACACGTACTATATGGCCAAAGGTGGAGATTTCTCTGCCTTTTTTAGTTTAAATATATAGACTTGATACTTTTGATGTGAAATTTTTCTGATAGGCCAGATGTATATAATATAGGGGAGAAGGAAAAGTACCCCCTTATCTATCGTCTTCACGACACAAATTGGCCGTTTATATATTTGTTCTTGCCTAAATTCTTCGGAATCAGACTGTTTTTGAGCTGGATTCAAATAAAAGCAGTAAAATAACCGTTCAGGTCAAGCGAATCCAGTACAGTTATAGAAGAGAAGTGCTACTGTAGTGTATTAGAAGGACCTTGAAACGACTTTGGGATGAGGTTAGAATGACTGTGGTCATTGCAAGGTCATTCCAACGTCATTCCAACCTCATCCCAAGGTCATTCCAAGGCACTATTTGACCCCTTTTCAACACCTGTTTTTGTGCCCGAGGCCATGTTTTGGGTTTTTACCTCTGTTATATAGTATTATAGTGGTGTTTTAAAGCCAGGCCTGGTCGGGCTTGTGCTATTTTTTTAACCGTTTGAAGTGGCAATAGCTATGGCCTGTAAAGGTTTTTAAGGGATTTGAAACTGCAATCCTGGTTGGTTGGTGCTGCGGTTGGATTTAGTTTGAAGTATTTCGTGTTGGAAATCATGCAGTTAGGGGATGTATACAATTATTCGTGTGATATTGTTTGGCGGATGGGATAATTTTCCTACTTTTGCATCCCGCTTCGGAGGAAGGGAAACAGTGAAAAGGGTACAGTGAAGGAGATTGAAAGGATGTAAAGTAGAGGTTGTTGTTAAGCTTCAGAAAGGAATTAAAACTTTCTGAAAATAAAAAAGAAAAAGCTTGACAAAACGAAAAAGATTTCTACCTTTGCAGTCCCAACAAAAACGGGAAGCTTTACAACGGATGTTGACAAGGCAATACTAACAAGACTGAAACGATGAAATACTGGAAAAGACCTGAAGAACATTAAGACTTTAGGAATTGGAAAGTAAATCATTGCAACATATAAAGGCAACCGTGAGGTGCTGCCGAGAAGTTCATTAAAGAGATGTCATTTACAAACGTAGCGAGGTAAGCTAGTACAAGTTCAAAGTACATGAACCGCGCGAGTTTTTTAAGTCTGTTCTGACAGACAAATAAGAATAAGACTATTATTAATACAAGTTAAGAATGGTCAGCGTTCAAACATAACATTTTACAATGGAGAGTTTGATCCTGGCTCAGGATGAACGCTAGCGGCAGGCCTAATACATGCAAGTCGAACGATACTCTTTAGCTTGCTAGAGAGGAAAGTGGCGCACGGGTGCGTAACGCGTATGCAACCTACCTTAATCAGGGGGATAGCCCGAAGAAATTCGGATTAACACCGCATAAAATCACAGCACAGCATTGTGCAATGATCAAATATTTATAGGATTAAGATGGGCATGCGTGACATTAGTTAGTTGGCGGGGTAACGGCCCACCAAGACCACGATGTCTAGGGGATCTGAGAGGATGACCCCCCACACTGGTACTGAGACACGGACCAGACTCCTACGGGAGGCAGCAGTAAGGAATATTGGTCAATGGAGGCAACTCTGAACCAGCCATGCCGCGTGCAGGAAGACAGCCCTCTGGGTCGTAAACTGCTTTTATTCGGGAATAAACCTGCTTACGTGTAAGTAGCTGAATGTACCGAAGGAATAAGGATCGGCTAACTCCGTGCCAGCAGCCGCGGTAATACGGAGGATCCAAGCGTTATCCGGATTTATTGGGTTTAAAGGGTGCGTAGGCGGCTTTTTAAGTCAGGGGTGAAAGACGGTGGCTCAACCATCGCAGTGCCCTTGATACTGAAGAGCTTGAATGAACTAGAGGTAGGCGGAATGTGACAAGTAGCGGTGAAATGCATAGATATGTCACAGAACACCGATTGCGAAGGCAGCTTACTATGGTTAAATTGACGCTGAGGCACGAAAGCGTGGGGATCAAACAGGATTAGATACCCTGGTAGTCCACGCCCTAAACGATGAATACTCGCTGTTAGCGATACACAGTTAGCGGCTAAGCGAAAGCGTTAAGTATTCCACCTGGGGAGTACGGTCGCAAGATTGAAACTCAAAGGAATTGACGGGGGCCCGCACAAGCGGAGGAGCATGTGGTTTAATTCGATGATACGCGAGGAACCTTACCCGGGCTTGAAAGTTAGTGAATCATTTAGAGATAGATGAGTCCGCAAGGACACGAAACTAGGTGCTGCATGGCTGTCGTCAGCTCGTGCCGTGAGGTGTTGGGTTAAGTCCCGCAACGAGCGCAACCCCTATGTTTAGTTGCCAGCACGTTAAGGTGGGGACTCTAAACAGACTGCCTGTGCAAACAGAGAGGAAGGAGGGGACGACGTCAAGTCATCATGGCCCTTACGTCCGGGGCTACACACGTGCTACAATGGATGGTACAGAGGGCAGCAAGCTGGTAACAGCAAGCAAATCTCCAAAAGCCATTCACAGTTCGGATAGAGGTCTGCAACTCGACCTCTTGAAGTTGGATTCGCTAGTAATCGTATATCAGCAATGATACGGTGAATACGTTCCCGGGCCTTGTACACACCGCCCGTCAAGCCATGGAAGTTGGGGGTACCTAAAGTATGTAACCGCAAGGAGCGTCCTAGGGTAAAACCGATAACTGGGGCTAAGTCGTAACAAGGTAGCCGTACCGGAAGGTGCGGCTGGAATACCTCCTTTCTGGAGTAAGACAGATTACTCGCTGCGTAAATGATATACCAATGAAACTCTAACACATAGAGTAACTAAGTATATAAGTAAATGACAATAAAATCTCAAAAAGAAAAACCCATAGGATGAAACATCAACATGAGTGTTGTTCACCTGCTGAAAGAAGGAATTGACCGAGGAAAAGGAATTGTGCTGAGACACCTCAACAACAACCCTGACCCAGGAAAATAGTCCCGTAGCTCAGTTGGTTAGAGCACTACACTGATAATGTAGGGGTCAGCAGTTCAAATCTGCTCGGGACTACATTATATATTCTAAGGGGGATTAGCTCAGCTGGCTAGAGCGCCTGCCTTGCACGCAGGAGGTCAACGGTTCGACTCCGTTATTCTCCACGATTGGCCCGTAGTTAAGATAAAAGCTACAGGAAATAGGGTAGAGGTAGTAATACTGTAATACCTGGGACAATAAAGTTCTTTGACATATTGGAAGAAGTTAATAAAGAAGAGCAAACAACAATAGAGACGTTGTTAGCTTGAAGGAACTACTAGTGTACTTGTACACAAAATGGAACTGTAAGGTTAATAACAGAATAAAAAAGCATTTCCATAGGCGCAAAAGGCTATGGAGAGAAGAAAGTAAGAAAGAGTACACAGGGGATGCCTTGGCTCTCAGAGGCGATGAAGGACGTGATAAGCTGCGATAAGCTCCGGGGATTAGCAAATATGAATTAATCCGGAGATTTCCGAATGGGGAAACCTGGCTAGTTGAAGACTAGTCGCATTACGATGCGCAAACCTGCCGAACTGAAACATCTAAGTAAGCAGAGGAAGAGAAAATAATAATGATTTCCTAAGTAGTGGCGAGCGAACGGGAAAGAGCCCAAACCAGTTATGTTACGGCATAGCTGGGGTTGTAGGACTACGATATGGCATTAATGAAATGAAGTGGAACAGGATGGGAAGCCTGGCAAAATAGCGTGAGAGCCGCGTACACGTAAGTAACATTAGTCTAGTAGTATCCTGAGTACCGCGAGGTCGGAGACGCCTTGTGGGAATCTGCCGGCACCATCCGGTAAGGCTAAATACTCCTGAGAGACCGATAGTGAACCAGTACCGTGAGGGAAAGGTGAAAAGAACCCCGAACAGGGGAGTGAAATAGAACCTGAAACTGTGTACTTACAAGCGGTCGGAGCGTCCAGGTGGCGTGACGGCGTGCCTTTTGCATAATGAGCCTACGAGTTACTCTTCTCTGGCAAGGTTAAGTGTTTAAGACACGCAGCCGAAGCGAAAGCGAGTCTGAATAGGGCGTATAGTCAGGGGAGGTAGACGCGAAACCTTGTGATCTACCCATGGACAGGTTGAAGGTGCGGTAACACGTACTGGAGGACCGAACCGATAAACGTTGAAAAGTTTCCGGATGATCTGTGGGTAGGGGTGAAAGGCTAATCAAACTGGGAAATAGCTCGTACTCCCCGAAATGTTTTTAGGAACAGCGTGGTGGTAAAGTTTATTAGAGGTAGAGCTACTGATTGGGTGCGGGGGAGTCAAATCCTACCAAATCCAGACAAACTCCGAATGCTAATAAATATACACTGCAGTGAGGCCCGGGGTGCTAAGGTCACGGGCCGAGAGGGAAAGAACCCAGACCATCAGCTAAGGTCCCCAAGTTACTACTAAGTTGAACTAACGAGGTGCGATTGCCTAGACAGCTAGGATGTTGGCTTGGAAGCAGCCATTCATTTAAAGAGTGCGTAACAGCTCACTAGTCGAGCGATCGTGCATGGATAATAAACGGGCATAAAGTAGTACACCGAAGCTATGGGTAATATTAAATATTACGGTAGGGGAGCATTCCAGCGGCAGCGAAGTTATGACGTAAGTTGTGGTGGAGCTTCTGGAAAAGCAAATGTAGGCATAAGTAACGATAAGGCAGGCGAGAAACCTGCCCACCGAAAGGATAAGGTTTCCTGATCAACGCTAATCGGATCAGGGTTAGTCGGGGCCTAAGGAGAACCCGAAGGGGAAATTCGATGGACAACTGGTTAATATTCCAGTACTTTTTATAACTGCGATGTGGGGACGGAGTAGTGACACTGCCGCGATCTGACGGAATAGATCGTTAAAGACTGTAGGTATTGGAGAGGTAGGCAAATCCGCCACTCTAGCTGAAGGTCGATAGTACCGCAAGCCTTCGGGTAAGTGGATAGCGCAGGTAATCAGACTTCCAAGAAAAACCGCTAAGCTTCAGGTTATAAAAACCCGTACCGCAAACCGACACAGGTATCCGGGAAGAGAATTCTAAGGTGCTCGAGTGAATCATGGCTAAGGAACTCGGCAAAATGGCCCTGTAACTTCGGGAGAAGGGGCGCTGACAGCAATGTCAGCCGCAGTGAAAAGGCCCAGGCGACTGTTTAACAAAAACACATGGCTTTGCAAAATCGAAAGATGAAGTATAAGGCCTGACACCTGCCCGGTGCTGGAAGGTTAAGAGGGGATGTCATCTGTTAAAGGAGAAGCATTGAATCGAAGCCCCAGTAAACGGCGGCCGTAACTATAACGGTCCTAAGGTAGCGAAATTCCTTGTCGGGTAAGTTCCGACCTGCACGAATGGTGTAACGATCTGGGCGCTGTCTCAGCCATGAGCTCGGTGAAATTGTGGTCCCGGTGAAGACGCCGGGTACCCGCAACGGGACGGAAAGACCCCATGCACCTTCACTACAATTTAACATTGACATTGGATACAGGATGTGTAGGATAGGTGGGAGACTATGAAGGGGCGTCGCTAGGCGTTCTGGAGTCAACGTTGAAATACCACCCTTTTTGTATTCGGTGTCTAACCCCTTTCGGGGGGGACATTGTTTGATGGGTAGTTTGACTGGGGTGGTCGCCTCCAAAAAGGTAACGGAGGCTTTCAAAGGTAAGCTCAATACGCTTGGTAACCGTATGAGGAGTGCAATAGCATAAGCTTGCTTGACTGTGAGGCAGACAAGCCGAGCAGGGTCGAAAGACGGATATAGTGATCCGGTGGTTCTGCATGGAAGGGCCATCGCTCAAAGGATAAAAGGTACGCTGGGGATAACAGGCTGATCTCCCCCAAGAGCTCATATCGACGGGGAGGTTTGGCACCTCGATGTCGGCTCGTCACATCCTGGGGCTGGAGAAGGTCCCAAGGGTTCGGCTGTTCGCCGATTAAAGTGGCACGCGAGCTGGGTTCAGAACGTCGCGAGACAGTTCGGTCCCTATCTGTTGTGGGCGTAGGAATTTTGAGTGGGGCTGACCTTAGTACGAGAGGACCGGGTTGGACTAACCTCTAGTGAATCTGTTGTTCCGCCAGGGGCATTGCAGAGTAGCTACGTTGGGAATAGATAAGCGCTGAAAGCATCTAAGTGCGAAACTAGCCACGAGATGAGAATTCCATATAGGACCGTAGCAGACTACTACGTTGATAGGTTACAGATGTAAAGCTGGTGACAGCATAGTCGAGTAATACTAATCATCCGAAGCTTTCAAGAGCAATAAACTGTTGTTTGTTCTTCATAACTAACTTCTTTCAATAATATGTCATCGTTTGATACCCGCCTGCAAACAGCAGAGCAGGAGCAGACCATTACAATATCAATCGAGCAATCGCTGTAGAAAGCGATCAAACAAAAGCTGGATAAAGACATTTAGGTGCCTATATCGGTGGTGTCCACCTCTTCCCATTCCGAACAGAGAAGTTAAGCCCACCAGAGCCGATGGTACTGCGGTAACACGTGGGAGAGTAGGTCGGTGCCAAATCTTAAAGAAAGCCTGTAGGAAACTGCAGGCTTTTCTTGTTTACAGAATTTTTTTGTAAACAAGCCCTACAGCCAACTCCTTCAGCAGCTACTTATTTCATTAAAATATGCAACAATCAGACACTTTCATCTGTTGTATAAACAGATCTGATAAATTCTTTAATAATTTGCTTTCATACAATAACATTTTTTAAGCATAATCTGCTATTAAATGGTGTCAGAAAGGCATTATGAAATAATTTTGGTTATCTTTGGTGTTAAACTAAAACACACATATAATGAGTTTTTTTGCTGAAAAAAGACGGGAAGTAATGCTTCACATTGAGCAATATATGCTTGATATGATGGATACTTACCTGAAACCGATTGATACAAATTGGCAGCCAACTGATTTTTTGCCTGTTTCTACCAGTGATACTTTTATTCAAGATATAAAATCCCTTCGCGAAACTGCAAATGACCTTTCATACGATCTTGTTGCCGTATTAATTGGCGATACTATTACAGAAGAAGCATTGCCAACATACGAATCATGGTTATCCATGGTTGATGGTATTTCAAGAAATGAACAGGGTGGCTGGATGAAATGGGTGCGTCACTGGACTGCTGAAGAGAACAGACACGGTGATTTATTAAATAGATATCTTTATTTATCTGGTCGTGTTGATATGCGCCAAATGGAAATCTCTACGCAATATCTTATTGCTGATGGTTTTGACATTGGTACTGGTCACGACCCTTACCGTAATTTCATTTATACAAGTTTCCAGGAGCTTGCAACTAACGTATCTCACCGTAGGGTAGCTTCTTTAGCTAAAAAGGACGGAGATACTTTACTTTCAAAAATCTGTGGTGTAATTGCCTCTGATGAAGCCAGACATGCTAAAGCCTACAAGGATTTCATGTCTAAAATCTTTGAAGTTGATCCGAGTGAAGCTATGATTGCTTTTGAAGATATGATGCGTATGAAGATTGTTATGCCTGCTCACTTCCTGAGAGAAATGGGAATGAAAATGGGGCAGACTTTCGGTCACTTTACAGATGCAGCACAACGCTTAGGTGTTTATACTGCAGTTGACTATGTGGAAATCATGCAGCAGCTTATTGTAGAGTGGAAAATTGAAAGTATGCAGGATCTGAATGAAGCAGGTGAAAAAGCACGTGATTATATCATGGCTCTGCCAAGCCGCTTATTACGTGTTGCTGAAAGAATGAAAACTCCAACTATGGAATACAAATTCAGCTGGATACACGCTTAATACAATAAAAATAATTCCGATACTAACCCTAAAAGAATAACTTATAAGTAATAGCCCGGATCTACCATCCGGGCTATTACTGTTTATGAGAATTACAAAGTAAGTTTACATATTCCTTCTGTATTGTCCACCCACCTCATACAAAGCATTTGAAATCTGCCCAAGGGAACAGATTTTACAAGCTTCCATTAAAGCTTCAAAAGTATTTCCGCCTGCAATAGCTATTCTTTGCAACTCCTTCAAGGCCGCTACTGTATGGTCAGCATTTCTTTTCTGGAATTCATCCAAAGCAGCAATCTGAAATTGTTTTTCCTCTTCTGTTGCACGGATAATTTCGCCGGGAACAACTGTTGGTGATCCGTTTTTATTTAAGAATGTATTTACACCCACAATCGGATATTCTCCATTATGCTTCAAGGTTTCATAATACAGGCTTTCTTCCTGGATTTTACTCCGTTGGTACATCGTTTCCATTGCGCCTAAAACGCCGCCTCGGTCATTGATCCTTTTAAATTCAGTCAGTACAGCTTCTTCTACCAGGTCTGTTAAATCTTCAATAATAAAGGCACCTTGTAAGGGGTTCTCATTTTTAGCTAATCCCAGTTCTCTGTTAATGATCAGCTGAATAGCCATTGCTCTTCTTACTGAATCTTCTGTAGGTGTAGTGATAGCTTCATCATAAGCATTGGTATGCAGCGAATTACAGTTATCATAAATTGCATATAATGCTTGAAGGGTAGTTCTTATATCGTTAAAATCAATTTCCTGTGCGTGCAATGATCTGCCCGAAGTCTGAATATGATATTTAAGCTTCTGTGAACGGTCATTTCCTTTATACTTGTTCTTGATCGCCTTTGCCCAGATGCGTCTGGCTACGCGGCCTATTACCGCATATTCAGGGTCTATTCCATTAGAGAAGAAGAAAGATAAGTTGGGCGCGAAATCATCAATATGCATGCCTCTGCTCAGATAGTATTCTACAAAAGTAAATCCGTTACTTAAAGTAAAAGCCAATTGTGAGATTGGATTCGCACCAGCTTCGGCAATGTGATACCCTGAAATAGAAACAGAGTAGAAATTGCGTACTTTCTCATCAATAAAATACTTCTGAATGTCACCCATCATTCTCAAGGCAAACTCTGTAGAGAAAATACAGGTATTCTGTGCCTGATCTTCTTTAAGGATATCTGCCTGTACTGTACCACGGACAGTACTAATCGCATAAGCGCGGATTTTAGCATAAACATCAGCTGGTAAAACCTGATCGCCGGTTACACCCAACAGCAATAAACCAAGTCCATTATTACCTTCTGGCAATGCGCCGCTGTAAACAGGCCTGTCAATTTTCTTTTCCTTATAGATTTGAGTAATCTTCTCATTAACCTCGTCTAACAGTTCATGTTCAATAATGTATTTCTCACATTGCTGATCAATAGCCACATTCATAAAGAAGCCTAACAGCATAGGAGCAGGGCCATTAATGGTCATAGATACTGAAGTAGAAGAAGCACACAGATCGAAACCTGAGTATAATTTTTTCGCATCATCCAGTGTCGCAATACTCACTCCTGAATTCCCTATTTTGCCATAAATATCTGGTCTGATATGCGGATCTTCGCCATATAGGGTTACCGAATCAAATGCAGTAGATAAACGGTGTGCAGGTTGTCCAAGGGATACATAATGGAAACGCTTGTTGGTTCTTTCTGGTCCGCCTTCTCCTGCAAACATCCTGGTTGGATCTTCTCCATCACGTTTCAGCGGAAATACTCCGGCTGCGTAAGGGAATTCACCCGGGACATTTTCCGTTAATAACCAGCGCAGGATATCTCCCCAGTCTTTATATCTTGGCAGGGAAACCTTAGGGATCTTGAGCTGTGATAAAGATTCATAGAATAAAGGTTGTTTAATCTCCTTATCCCTTACTTTATAGACAAAATATTCTTCTTTATATTTTTGAACAGTTTCTGGCCATTCTCTCAATAATCTGCGACATTGTCCATCTAATTGTTCCTCTAAGTGATTATAGATATCCTTCAGGGACGCCTTTAATGGTTCTGTATCTTTCCCTGTCTTTGCAGACTTTTCGTCTTCACAAAGCTCCAGTACGCCACTTAGCTGATAAAGCTTTCTGGCGATACCACTTTGAAGGTCAACCCATTCATTATAAGCCTGGCTTGATTCTGCAATTTCTGCCAGGTATCTTGAACGGTCTGGTGGAATGATATATATTTTCTCTGATTGACCTGCTGTCATCAGCATTCTCGCCTTGAAGTCTGTTCCTGTGCGTTCTTTGATCTTCGCCATCAGGGCAGTAAACAGGTTATTCATTCCAGGATCATTGAACTGAGAAGCCATCGTACCGAATACCGGAATGGTGTCGTCTTTCGCTTCAAACAGGTTATGGTTCCTTTTGTATTGTTTGCGGACATCGCGCAAAGCATCTAAAGCTCCACGTTTATCAAACTTGTTAATCGCCACTAAATCGGCAAAATCAAGCATGTCTATTTTCTCTAATTGTGTTGCTGCACCAAATTCCGGTGTCATTACATATAGAGAAACATCGCAATGCTCTGTAATTTCTGTATCAGACTGACCAATACCTGAGGTCTCCACAATAATCATGTCGTAGCCTGCAGCTTTACAGATATCAATGCTTTCCTGCACATTGACAGACAAGGCTAAATTTGCTTGTCTTGTCGCCAGTGAACGCATATAAATTCTTGGATTGTTAATGGCATTCATCCTGATCCGGTCACCCAGTAATGCTCCGCCTGTTTTTCTCTTAGAAGGGTCAACAGAGATAATTGCCAGTGTTTTGTCTTTCACTTCCATCAGGAAACGCCTCACCAGTTCATCTACCAGCGAAGACTTTCCAGAACCACCGGTGCCGGTAATCCCTAATACAGGAGCCTGGCTTTTGCTGGTCAGTACTTTCAATTCGTTGACGAATGCTTGCGCACCTGCAGGATCGTTTTCGGCAACTGTGATTGCAGAAGCAATACTTCTTACCTCTTTGCGGGGGATCATCTCCAATTCGTTGGTAATTGACTTGGTGGTGATAAAATCTGTTTGCTCCAGCATGTTATTGATCATCCCCTGTAAGCCCATTGTCCGGCCATCATCAGGAGAGTAAATCCGGGTGATCCCGTAGGCTTGGAGTTCTGCAATTTCAACAGGTAGGATTACACCACCTCCACCTGCAAATATTTTAATTTTTGCAGCTCCTTTTTCCTGAAGCAAATCATACATATATTTGAAATATTCCAGGTGCCCGCCTTGATAGGAGGTCATTGCAATACCTTGTACATCTTCCTGAATTGCACAATTGACAACTTCTTCTACAGATCTGTTGTGACCGAGATGGATAACTTCCGCGCCTGAAGATTGCAGAATACGGCGCATGATATTTATGGTAGCATCGTGTCCGTCGAAAAGGGCTGCTGCTGTTACAAAACGAATTTTATTTTTGGGTACGTAGCTCTTAATTGGTTCCATTAAAGAAATTATATTTGGTCAGTAAAGTTAATAAAAACTATATAGCAAGTTTGATTATTGAAAGTCAAAATAATATATAACTGCTGTTTTCTATTGCTTTTAAAATATAAAGGCACAAAAAAAGACAAACCCTATCTGGACACACAATTTTTTCAAATTAGGAGTGCGGAGTGAGCGTTTGTCTTTTTATTTTATTGATGCGTCAGCTCTGTAATAGGTTCCCCTACACAGCCACTTGGCATTTGAATATGAAGCATTGCTGCTATTGTAGCTGCAATATCTGTCATGTGATGCGTTTGATTCGTTTTACCGGGCTTGACATTCCATCCCATAAAAACAAGAGGAATATGCGCATCGTATGGATTCCATGCACCATGTGTAGTCCCTGTTTTTCCACCGTCAAACCAGTTTGGCTGTAAAATGAAATAGACATCTCCGCTGCGACGAGCATTGTATCCATTGGTAATCATTTGTTTTTGTACAGCGGTCAATGTGCTTTCTGAAATACGGGCTAAATCTACAGCATCGGCAAATCCTTCAAGCGTTCTTAAGTATTCAATAGATGCAGACTTCATTGCTGTGAAATCAATTTGCTTGAAATCAGGATTGTCGTGGTTAAAGATGAGCTGATTGTTCATGGCTAACAATACTGGCTTTTTGATCTTAAATTTGCTTTCCAGATAAGTATTCAAACCGGTCACAATGGCTTTATCATCTACCACGCCACCAGGAAGTTTATTTTCTTTCATAAATCCAGGAACGTGTGCTGCACCATGATCTGCGGAAAGGAATAAAAGGTAATTTCCTTTACCTACTGTTTTGTCCAGGTAATTGAAAAAGTCTTCCAGGTCTTTGTCCAGACGCAGGTAAGTGTCTTCTGCTTCGATTGAATTTGGTCCGTATTGGTGACCAATATAATCAGTCGAAGAGCAGCTTACCGCTAAAAAATCTGTAATGTTGTCCTGGCCAAGATCTTCTGCTTTAATGGCTACTTTGGCAAGATCAAGTGTGATTGTATTTCCGTAAGGAGTACTTCTGATCATGTCATAGTTTTTCCCTGCATAAAGTTTTAAAGGATGTGGGAAGGTTGGTGTTGCTTCTCCTCTGGTTTTACCTTCATAGTCTTTATTATCGGCTGTGCTTTGTGTATAGCTTTCAATAGGATAAAGCGTATTCCAGTTTTGCTCATAATATTTATTGGCCATTTTCAGCTTATTATAGTCCTGCACCCATGCTGGAAGCTGAGACATGTAATAAGTACTGGTAATCCAGTCGCCGGTTTGGCCATCGTACCAGTAAGCGCCATTTGGTGTATGACCAGCTGGCAGGATTGAGCCACGGTCTTTTAACGAAATACCAACTACTTTACCTTTGAAGTTTGTAGCCAGGCGCAGTTCATCTGTGATCGTACTGCTCAGTAAATTTTTAGGAGACATCATACCTGCCCTGGTAGTTGAGCCTACAGATACTACACTTGTATCTTCTGTACAGTAAACGTTTCTTCTTAATTGGGGGTCATACCAATCATTACCAACAATTCCGGTAATTGCAGGTACAGAACCCGTGTAAATACTGGAGTGCCCAACGGCAGTATAAGTAGGGGTATAAGGGATGAATGTATTCTCAGCTGAAAATCCATCATTGATCAGGCGTTTGAAACCTCCGTTTGAATATCTGTCATAATAACGGTAAAGATAGTCCCAGCGCATTTGATCGACAACTAATCCGATAACGAGTTTCGGACGGTCAATGGTTGCAGGATAAGTTCCTGTACTTTTTGTTTTTTTCTGTGCCAGAGTCACTGTGCACAAACAACAAAGTGCGGTAAATAACAGGTAAGTTTTCTTCATCAGGTATTGATTACATTATTATATAGGTTAATAAACCAGCTAAACCTGCTGTAAATCAGGTTATGAAGCTTGAATAAGCTTTAAAGCACTTCAGCTACGACGAATGTACTCCCACCAACAAAAATCAGATCATCGGTTTCAGCAGTCGCTTTAGCTGCGTTCAAAGCTAAGGTTACCGTTTCGAAAACAGGGCCTTGTAACATAAATTTTGCCGCTTGTTCTGCCAGTTGATGTGCTGGCATTGCTCTTTCCAGATCGGGCTGGCAAAAGTAGTATTTTGCATTTAACGGGAGCATTTCCAATACACTGGTCACATCTTTATCGCCTAACATGCCAATAACGATATGTAAATTGTGATATTCGGTGGCATTGATGTTTTCCAGTACTTCCTGGATACCTGCAATATTATGTCCGGTATCACAGATAATTAAAGGATTCTCCTGGAGGGTTTGCCATCTTCCTTGTAAACCAGTAATTTGAACGGTATGGGCCAAACCACTATACAAGGCTTCATCAGTAATGTTAAAGCCATGTTGATTCAATGTCAGTACAGATTGTATGACTGTCAGCAAGTTTTTTAGCTGATAAAATCCGCTCAGATCAAGTGTCAAATCTTTAAACAGACAGGTATCTTGTTGATAAACTGATGTTTTCAGTAGTCTGCCTTCGCGTACGGTATCCTGAACACGCAGCTCCGTATTTGCAAAGATCAGCTCACTTGCTGTTTCTTTGGCTTCAGTTATGAATACCTGCGCAATTTCTTCTTGTCTTTCTCCGATCACAGCGGGCACTCCGGGTTTGATAATCCCAGCTTTCTGTCCAGCAATTTCAAACAGGGTATTGCCTAATAAATTGGTATGGTCAAAGCTGATATTTGTAATTACGGACAACGCCGGATGAATGATATTTGTCGAATCTTTTCTGCCGCCAAGGCCAACTTCAACAATGGCTACGTCAACCTTTTCTGCTTCGAAGTAAGCAAATGCCATCGCCACGGTTACTTCAAAAAAAGAAGGGCTAATGGATTCCATAAGCTCTTTTTGCTGTGCGGTAAAATCAGTGACGAAACGTTCAGTGATCATTTCGCCATTTACTCTGATCCTTTCTCTGAAGTCTTTTAAATGGGGAGAGGTATATAAGCCGGTTTTGTAACCGGCTTTCTGTAAAATAGCCGCAAGCATATGTGAAGTAGAGCCTTTCCCATTTGTACCGCCTACGTGTATAGTCTTAAATTTATCCTGAGGGTTTCCCAGATTTTCACACATCACGATCGTGTTGTGTAAGTCCTTTTTCATTGCTGCTGCACCGATACGGGTAAACATTGGAAGTCTGCTGTACAGGTAATCCAGGGTTTCTAAATAAGTCATTGAAATGATTTGCTAAGGGTACAAAAGTATCAAAGAAACCGAATTATTTCACTTTAAAATTAAAAACTACAACGCCTACCTGCAGGTCAGGTGCAGATTCAGATTGGTTGAGACGTGCACCCATTACGGCTGCTTTACATTTAGCCCAGAGATCCAGATCCTGCAAGGTTGTCCCTCTGACACCAGGAGTGGCATCTACAACTATCCCTTGTTTATTGATACTGATCCTGACTGCTATTTTACCTGTTTTTTGTCCGTTATCCTGAGGGGTTACCAGGTTAGTAAAGCGTCTTAATGCAATTGGCGTACCACCAAAACCAGAACCGCCTTCACCATAATTGTTAGCTAATGGATCTCCGTTAACTGATCCCTGATTACCAGGTGTAGTTCCGGTCCCATCTCCCTGTCCATTTCCTTTGTTGGCTTTACCTTTATAAAGTGCATTTTGATTTACAGCAGGTTTAGCTGGTTTGTCAACCACTTTGGTAGCGACAGTAGGGGTAGAAGGTTTCGTGTTTTTCTTAGTACTGATACTTACGGCTTCTTCGTTGTCTTGTGTCGTGATTTCCTTGTCGGAACTTTCTACTGATTTAACAGGCGTAACTACCTTTTCAGGAACTACTTTGTCAGGAAGCTGCTTGTTTGCATCCGGGTCGGCAGAAGGTTCCTCTATACTGGTATAATCCGTACCCATTCCCTCTACAGAAGTACCATAATTAACTACCATTCCGCCCATACCTGCTTCTTCAACAGGTTTGAAAGTCCCGATAGCAATAAAAAAGCTTAATATCAATAAACCAGCCATGATCGCGGTGGATATTGCTACGGCCTTAGGATAATTATTTTCTTCTTTATGGTAAGTCATTATTTTTTTGGTTCTACAGCTAATACAACTTTCAGTTTCAACTGATTGGCTACATCAAAAACTGCCATAGTATTCTCGATGGAAACTCCTCTGGCAACATATAATACGATTGTCAGATCCGGAGATGCCTTTTGATAAGTTTCAATACTTGCTTTCATCTGATCCAGTGTGACTGGTTGTTTCTCTACAAAATAAGTCAGATTATCATTGATAGAGACCGTCACTGTTTTCTGGGCAGCAGATTGTTGTCCGGATTCAGAACGTGGAAGAAGTAATTTAACGACCTGCGGGTTCACTGCTGCCGAAGCAAGCAGGAAGAACAGCATCAGGAAAAACATGATGTCATTCAGCGCAGAAGTGTGTACCTCAACAGTTCCTTTATTTCTTTTGCGTAGATTCATTATTTACCTGGTTCCTCTAATAGATCAATAAATTCTAATGCATCGGTTTCCATTCTCAGGATGATCCTTTCAACCATTGCATTCAGGATGTGGTATAATACATAAGCGATAATACCTACAATCAGCCCTGTTGCTGAAGTAATCATTTTAGTATATAAACCACCAGATATAGTTCCGATTTCAATCGCACCTTTTACGGATACATCATGGAAAATTGTAATTACCCCGATAATTGTTCCTACGAAACCTAACATGGGCGCGATACCTGCAATGATCCCTAAGATGCTGATGTTTTTCTCTAGTTTAGAGACTTCCAGTTTACCTACGTTCTCAATTGCAGCTTCAATATCCTTGATCGGACGGCCAATACGTCTAAGCCCTTTTTCCAGCATACGTCCCAAAGGGGAGTTCGTATTTCTGCATAAAGCAGTCGCATTTTCCAATCTGCCTTCGTGGATATATTGTTTAATCTGAAGCATTAGATTAGACTCTGTTTTAGAAGATTTTCTGATTGTCAGGTAACGTTCAACGAAGATTACCAAACCAGAAAAAGCAAGAAATGCAAGTGGAAGCATAACCCAGCCACCCTTCATTAATAAATCAAAGAAGTGAAGTTCCTGAGGTGCAGCAGCTACAGCCTGGTTTGCGGCGTTGGCGGTATCTGTTAAATGGTGTACTGTATCTGTAGCAACCTGTAGCAAAGTGATCATATTTATTGTTTGTTTTTATAAATGTATATTCCGGGTATCTTAAGTTTTTTTGATAGTCTCTCCAATTCAAGCTTGGCTGATTCCTCATCTTTTAACGTTGCAATACTCATCTTTAGTCTTTTTCCCGACATATTGGTGACAACTTTCGCAGTGATGCCGCTCCTTTTCATCAGCTCAATGAACCTGTCTGCTTCTTTCTGATCGTGCATGGAAGCGCCTATGATCTCATAAACAACAGCGGCGTCATGTGTTGGGGCTACTGCTTTTTTCAAAACTGAGTCTTTTTTTGCGGCAGCAGGGGCAGCGGTTGAAGGTGCTGCAACTGTTGTTTTAGGGGTATCAGCAGGAGCTGTAATAGCTTCAGATTTGTATCTTTCCTGTATGGGCCTCTTTATTGGTTCTTCAGTTTTCGGAGTTGCAAAAGGACTATTGGCTAATATTCCGCTAAACCATTCTGGTTTGACCATATAGGCAACAATCATCATGATCACTAAAATCAGGAAACCCAGTATGATTTTTAAATATAACGGAGTACCTTTTGGCTGCTCTTCCTCTTCTTCAGGATTGTAAATTTCTTCGTTCTTATTGTAAAACGGAGCTGGCTCGTTCGCTTTAGTATTGTCTTTAATATTCCAGATCACTTCTTCCTGCTCAGTAATCGTAGCTTTTGCTACCGGAGATTTAGAACGATAGAAATTAAGGGCTTCGATTTCTGCGCGAAGTTGTTTTTCATCTTTGCGCGGTTGGCCGGGACTATCGGGAATAAAATTTTCCTGGTGAGGGACAACGGTTTCTATAGTTGGTTCCTGGACAGGGGTAACCGCAGGAGCTGCCGTAGTTGCCGCAGGAGTAACAGGCTCTTCTGTATGGGTTGTGGGAACTCCTTCTGTTTTTTCTTTTTCTTCCGGGATCGCTGGTTCTTCCATATGGGGAACAACTGTTTCAACAGGAACGATTACCGGGATCTCTTCGGCAGGTGCCTCATCTTTCTCTTCAGCAAGAGTTACTTCTTGTTCAGGAGTTTCTATCTGATCCGGAACAGCCGGGGTTTCAAAGGGTAATGCTTCCTCTTCTGAAGCAGCCGAAATCTCTTCAACAGATGCCTGATCTTCCTCTTCTTCAACAGGAACAACTGCAGGAACTACTTCTTCTTCTGTATTGGATTGGTTTTCTTCGACTGATGGTGTCTCAGGCATGATCTCTTCGGCTGAAGGTTCCTGATCGGCTTTTACAACCGGTAAACCATAAAAATCAAAACCGTAATTCAGTTTTTCAGCTGGTTCAAAGCGGAATTCATCATCAGCTTTATATAACTTTCCAAGTTCACCAAAATCGGCATGCTGCTGATTATTTAGCTGCTGCAGGATACCAGTGCTGAATTCATCAATAAAGTAGTTGGCAGTATCAATTGATACATTCCTTTTTTTACTGATAAATTCGGCTAATATAATCTCTTCTTTAACTTCAGGCGTAAAGTCAATCGTATAACTGGGTGGTACAAATGAATGCATTCCGGCATCGTACCTTCCCGGTAATTTCTTTTTGTAGACAGTTCCCAATCCGGAAACTCCTACGGCTTTACGGGTTTGAATAAGTTCTGAGAGGTAAGATAAGATATCCATTCTGGTAAAAATAAATTTAAATTCCGTATCAACCAATTATAATTGTAATTGCCTGGATAAATCCAGGCAATCTCTTAGAACGAATAGCTGATTCCGCCAAATACATTTACACCAATTGCCTGGTAATATAAGTATCTGCTGTACTCTTTATTTAACAGGTTATTCGCTTTAACGAATGCTGAGAATTTGTTGTTGATTTTATAGTTAGCGCCAAGTCCTAAGTCTACAAAACCTTTCACATTCACTACTTGTTCGATTGCAGGGTTAGGGATGATGTAAGGAGCAGCTGGAGCAGCAGTGTAGATTTTTGCATTTGATGCGTCCTGGATAACTACAGCAGCAGTAAAACCTAATTTGTCTGTTACATTGTATAACAGGTCTGAACTTATACGCAATTGAGGTTTGAACCAGCTATATTGTTCTGAAGCTGGTTTGTAATCTTCTACGTTGATTTTACCAGTCCATTTTAACTGATCACTCACCTGAACAGAAACTTCACCTTCTAAACCTAATAATTTCATCGTTCCGAAATCGTAGATCACATCAAATTTGTTGAAGTCTGTAAAGTTGTTTACGAAAAGTGGCATGTCAGTAATTTCCTTGCGGTATACTCTTGCTTTGTAACCAAAACCAGGGCCGCCAGTACCTTTAATACCTGCACTGAAACTTAGTTTTTCAATAGAGTTTCTAATGGCAATATTGCTATTCAGGAATGGGTTTTCATCCGAGAATTCTTTCATAGAATTTCTGTTCACGTCTCCTTTAATCTCTCCAAAAATCTGCAGGTAATCAGGAATAATTGTGAAGTCTGCAGTTACAGCAGGGAAGATCCTTGATTTAGACACCGTACCAAACTCCTGAACAAAGTTAATTCCTGCTGTGATTTTGATTCCACTAGCCTGTAAACGGATGTATGGGTTTAAACGTAATAAATTATTGGTTACACTTGTTGATACATCTTTCGTATTCCCAAACTCTCCTGAAGCAGCTAAACCAAAGTTGAAACTGCTGATCCTTTTATTCAAATAACCGTTAATCACAACCGAATTTTCGCTGGCAGATAACTGGTCACCCCAGATATAGCCGTTAATTTTAGCTGCATAACTTAAGGCATCTTCATCTTCACTGTGTTTGTTGACAACCTCAGCTTCTGCTTCAATAAAGTTGAAAGACTGCTTTCCGGGATTAGGATTTCTTAGTGGATTGGTTTCATCATAACCATAGAAATAAAGACCTTTTCTCTCGTAATTAATACGACCGCTGAATATCGCTTTTTCACCGATGCTGCGACCGAAAACGCTTAATTGCTGTTGGTTGAATTTCTGTCCGTTTAATTTTCCGGACTGACTGAAGTGTCTGAAAAAACCACCTGCCTGGTAATTTTCAGAACGGCCCATATTAATATAAGCTTCACCTAAAACTGTGCTGGCAGAACCAAAAGCACCTTTTACATAGTTATTGATAATTTCTGTTTGTTTTTCTGCCGCAACTTCTTGTGCATATAATTTATCAATGTCTGAATTAAGCTCCAGTTTTCTATCAGTTAAGCTGTAATTGAAACGTGCTTTATAAGTTTTAACATCGTTCAAGTCCGGGCTTCTTCTTAATTTAACTGCTTCGGCCAAAATTGGCTTATAAGGTCTTACGACTTCGATCTCTTCAGTTACTTGTTTGTCGTCATCGTTTTTATCTGCTACTTTTTTATCCGCAACTTTCTTTTCTGCTGCCTTCTTCTCGGTAGCTTTCTTTTCAGTCGTTTTTTTATCCTGTGCCTTGATGGTCAGTGTACCTGCGGTCAGTAAAAAAACAGTAGTATATAATAATTTGTTGAATCTCATGGTGCTTTGTCTTATTTAATTTTTTCTAATTTCTCTTTGGCAGTAGCGACAATTTCATCTTTACCGTCATAGTTATCAATAATACTTAAGAGCGTACTTTTCGCTTGCAGTTTGTCTTTTAATGCGACATAATTATCTGCCAGCAGGATAAACGCTTTTGCCACCCAGTAATCGTAAGAAGGCATGTTATTGACTAAATCAAAACAAGTTTTCTGAGATGCTTTATAGTCATGTTTATTATATTGGATTTCTGCCAATGTGTATTTTGCTTCAGCAGCAGCCAGTGTTTTTGTTTTAGCAACTACATTACTGAATGATTTCACAGCCATTGTAGTATCTGCTTTTAACAAGTAAGCTTTACCAGCATAAAGATCTGCACTGTTCACTTCTTCTTCAGAAGCTTTGTCAGATTCTTTAGTCAGCAATACATACTTCAACATATCATCTGGCATGTTCAACGCCGTATAAGCCTGAAGCAGATTATTAATTGCAAATGAATAATGTGACTTGTAATCTGCAGATGTTTCCAGTCTTTTCAGATATACGATAGCTTCATTGTATTTTTTCTGTGCTAAGAATAATTTAGAAATGCTAACCAGTGAACGTTCTGTGTAATCACTTGTCCAGTCATTCAGGATGAATTCGTAATCAGCAATTGCATCATCAGGACGGTTCAGTTTAACTAGTGATTCTGCTCTGATAAACTTCGCTTCTTTAGCATGTATCGCTTTTGGATACTTGTCAAAGTAAGCATTTACGCTTTCTACTGTTCCTTGTGCATCACCTTTCAGGTAAGTGTTTTTGGCTGCCGAGAAAACAATATTATCCTGTTCTGCTACCGTATAATTACCGATAGGTGTGGTGTTCGCATAAGCGATAAAGCCATTGGCATCACCGCGGTCCACATAGATATTTTTGATAGATTCCAAAGCTTGTTTAGCTTCTTCAGTACTTGCATAGTCGTTGATTACTTTCTTGAACGATGCCAGTGCTTCTTCATCTTTATCCTGGTTATATTGTACCAGTCCGATTGTAACCAGTGCTCTTGGTACATAACTGCTGTTCGGGTATTTAGTGATCAGTGCAGTCAGGTCAGTTTTTGATTTGTCCAGGTCACCTTTATTGAAATAGGTATAGGCAATTTCAAAACCTGCATCATCTGCATAATTTGAAGATGGGAATTGTTGTAACAGGCTGCCCATTGTAGTAATCTTGGTATCGTCCTGTCCCTGTAATCCCTGGATCATCCCTCTCTGGAACAATGCATAATCTTCACCTGTTGATTTGTTGGTGATGATTCTGTTATAGTAGGTTAAGGCATTTGCATAGCTTTTGCTTACGAAGTAAGAATCCGCTAAACGCATGGTTGCATCAACTACTGTGTTTTTGTCTTTATCATTTCCATTCAGGAAGCGTTCAAAGTAAGTTGCTGCTTTTGCATATTTCTCATCTTCAAAGGCTGCATAAGCCAATGCATAATTCGCAAAGTTGTATACTTTGGTTTTATCTGCATCAGGCATGGCCAGGAATTTCTCAAATGTTCTGACTGCTTCTCCGTACTTGCGTAACTCGTACATGGCTTCTGCCATCCAGTAAGTACTCAATGCATGAATCTCAGCATCATTGGGAATTGCATTGGAACGCTGGAACATCGAAAGCCCGTTCGGGAAAGCACGTTCGTTGTAGAATTCCAAACCTCTGAAGTATAATACTTTCTGGTAAGCTTCCAGTGCTTCTGGTGATTTATTCTGAATAGGCTCTAAAATATCAATTGCAGCCTGGTAGTTTTTGCTGGTTAAAAGAATCTCGCCCAATAATGTTTTGGCGTCGTTAATTTTACGCGAAGAAGGGAATTGCTTTAAGAAGCTCTGTGTAGATTCTAACGCCTGCTGATTGAAATCAAGTTCATAACTTAATCTTGCATAGTTAATCCAGGCATCTTCCTGCGTCACTTTGTCAAATTCAAGACGGGATGCTCTGAAGAAAGCACTTCTTGCTTTTGATTTGTCACCTAGTTTAATGAAAGCACGGCCTAAGGTGTGCATACCGCTTTGCAAATACACATCATCGGTAGTTAACTGCTCTAATATACCTACAGATTCTCTGTACATCCCCAATTCGAACAGGGAGTAACCGTATTGGTAAATGAAGAGATTGTTTTTAGTTTTAGTATTACCGCTTTTGGTATAAAAGTCACTGAAATACAGTGCTGCATTTTTGTAGTCTGATTTAGCAAAATAAGAAGCAGCAATTAAACTCAGCATTTCTGCTTCAAATTGTTGTTTGGTATTTTTTAATACCGGAACTGCATAACTGATCACATCATCATAGCGCTCATCCAGGTAGTACATGGAGGTGATATAATAAGGATAACTTGCTTCATAAGTTTTAGAACCTTTCAGTTTTTCAAAATTACTCAGGGCTGTTTTATACTCTTTATTCAGGTAATTGATATAAGCAAAGTAATAAGTTGCACTTTCCTGGAAAGGGCCGTCAACTTGTTTTACTGCTTCAAATAAAGGTTCTGCTTTTTCTATGTTTTTCAGTTCGAAATAAGAATAAGCCTGTTTGAACTGGTATTCTGTTCTTTGTTTCTGAGAAAGGGTAGAAGGGTCAGTTTTTTCAAACCAGTCCAATGCTTTCTGGTAGTTTTTTTGCGCGAAATAAGATTTACCTACATGGAAGTAAGCTAATTTAGTATTTGGATTTAACGGATAGTCTTTAATGAAGGTTTGAAATAGGCTTTCTGCATCGCGGTTACCTAATTCCAATGCACAGACAGCGGCATAAAACTTGGCGTTTTCTTTGAGTAAAGAAAGTTCCGCATTACTTTCCTGAGCTGTTCCGGGTTTTTGTCTTAGCTGTTCAACCAATCTGAATTGTTGAGCTGCAGCGACATACTTTTCGTTTTGAAGTAATTCAAGGCCCGTCTGATAGTTTTTATTGAGGTTTACTAACGCACTTACCTGCGCATAACCTGCGGTAAGGTTACCAGCTAATAAAAGCGGAATAAAAAAGTATTTTTTCTTCATTGGTGTTTAATTTCTTTAAGCGGTTATGAAACTAACATGGGTTAACACGGTTTAAAACGTGATAAACTCATGATGGTTGCAATGATTTCAAATATGGTTGCTGCTAATATAATTATTGTAAAGTGTCTTGTTAACATAAGAAGTTAACAAGTGTTGATAACACTGTTTAACGTTAATTCAGCCGGAATGTTATAAAAGAAAAGGTTTGAAGACTAATCTCTCTGAGAAGCAAGCAGATAAAGTACAGCCATTCTGATGGCTACTCCATTTTCTACCTGGTCTAAAATGATAGATTGTTTACTGTCAGCGACATCACTTGTTATCTCCACACCTCTGTTAATGGGACCTGGGTGCATGACAATGATTTCTTTGTCCAGGTTATCCAGGATCTGTTTATTCAGGCCGTACATCATCGCATATTCTCTTAAGGAAGGGAAATATTTGATATCTTGTCTTTCCAGCTGAATGCGCAGCATGTTTGCAACATCGCACCAGTTTAGCGCTTTGATCAGGTCATGTTCAACTTTTACGCCCAGGCTGGCTATATGTTTTGGGATCAGTGTAGTCGGTCCGCAAACCATCACTTCTGCACCTAGTTTTTGCAAGCAGAGTATATTGGAGATCGCTACTCTTGAATGCAGGATATCTCCGACAATCACGACTTTCTTTCCTGCTACTTCACCTAGTTTCTCACGGATTGAGTAAGCGTCCAGTAATGCTTGTGTAGGGTGCTCATGCGCGCCGTCTCCGGCATTTACGATCTGTGCATTGATGTGTTTGCTCAGAAATACACCTGCACCTGCGTATGGATGTCTCATGACTACCATATCCACTTTCATGGCCAGGATATTATTTACGGTATCAATTAGTGTTTCTCCTTTACTTACAGAAGAGGAGGAGGCTGCGAAATTGATCACATCGGCCGAAAGTCTTTTTTCTGCCAGTTCAAAGGATAGTTTGGTACGTGTTGAGTTTTCGAAGAAGATATTAGCAATTGTAATATCACGCAGTGAAGGGACTTTTTTTATCGTCCTGTTAATGACGCCCTTGAAATTATCTGCAGTCTCAAAAATCAATTCAATATCATTCAGGGTAATATCTTTAATGCCTAAAAGATGTCGTGTTGATAGTTTTTCTGCTGCCATTTCTTATTTATTTCGGTCTGATAATAATATTACTTTGTCTTCTCCTTCTGTCTCTTTCCAGCTCACTTTTACCATTTGGGAATCCAGACTGTCTACCTGCTGCCCGATGTAATCAGGTTCAATAGGTACATGTCTTGAAAATCTCCTGTCAATGAGTACCAATAGTTCCACTTTGGCCGGCCTGCCAAAAGCAAGCAATGCATCCAGTGCAGCCCGGATAGTACGGCCTGTCCAGAGTACATCATCGATCAGAATGACATTGCAGTCTTCAATGATAAAATCTATGGTGTTGCTGTTTGCGGAAACAAGCCCGTCTTTTCTTCTGAAGTCATCTCTGAAGAAAGTAATGTCAAGATTACCTTTTCTGATATTCTTGTTTTTAAGGGTTTCTGAAAGTTCTTGTTTGATTCTGTCTGCGAAGTAACTGCCCCGGGGCTGTATACCAATGAGTACGGTATTAGAAAAATCGTTGTGATTCTCAATTAATTGATGACAAAGTCTCTTAATTGTGATTTGGAATTTTTTACCGTCTAGCAGGGTTCTCTTTTGCATTGACAAATTGATTAGGCAAATATAAAAAATCGGATTGAATTATATACCCGCAATTTTAATTAATTTCAATGAGCTTCGACGTTTTAATTGTAAAATAATGCTAATTGCCTGATTTCTATACTGAAATTTATTAGTGGATGCCTGTTATTTTTGTGAGATTATTCCAGAACCTTCTTTTGCCGGATAATTTGGAGTATTTGATCAATGGATCAGGAATATAATTCAACTGAATAACAATTTCGCAATTATTAATGCGGATTTCCGTTACTATTAATTAGAAGCAATTAAGCGCTTAAACCCTTTGCTAATTCACTAAATTGCACTATGCAGCAGGCTATAATATTCTTTGACGGTGTTTGTAATTTATGCGCAGGCTCAGTTAAATTCGTCATTAAGAGAGATCATAAAGATAGGTTCAGGTTTGCTGCCTTACAGAGCGATATTACGCAGCAGCACCTTGGGCCATTTGGTTTGTCACTCAGTGAACTCAGCAGTATTATCCTGTTAGAGAATGGGAGGGTTTATCAACGCTCTACTGCTGCTTTACGTATTGCCAGGCATTTGAGTGGAGGATGGCCATTGTTATATGTTTTTATAATCGTCCCTGCGTTTATCCGTGATTTCGTTTACAATCAGATCGCAAAACGCCGGTACACAATCTGGGGCCGGGAGGAGAGCTGTATGGTGCCCACCGCTGAGTTGAAGGCTAAGTTCTTGTAATCTATCTCGGAGAGCCCCTTATCCTAAAGACTAATTTCTAAAACTATTAAAAATAGAAAAGGGTGCCTTTTGTAAGACACCCTATTTCTTATATATAAGCTTGAAGATTATTTAGCTTTGTTTTTGCTTTCTTCGCCTTCCATTTGCTCTTTCAATTGTGCAAGAACACCTAGATCACCAAGAGTTGATTTCTCAACTGAATCTTTAACTTTTTTAACTGCATTGCTTGAAGCTTTAGCATCTTTTTTCTTAGTAGCTCTTTCTTCAGCAGCAACTTCAGCTTTAGCCTCTTCCCAGATACGGGCGTGAGAAACAACGATACGTTTAGCATCTTTGTTAAACTCAATGATTTTGAAATCATTAGTTTCTTCAGCTTTGATAGTAGTACCATCTTCTTTAGCCATGTGTTTAGTTGGAACGAATCCTTCTACACCATATGGTAAAGCAATAACAGCACCTTTATCAGTTACTTTAACAACAGTTCCCTGGTGAACTGAATCTAACGTGAAGATAGTTTCAAAAGTATCCCAAGGGTTTTCTTCTAATTGTTTATGACCTAAGCTTAATTTACGGCTATCAACGTCTAATTCTAAAACAACTACGTCTAATGTATCACCAACTTTAGTGAATTCGTTAGGGTGGTTAACTTTTTTAGACCATGAAAGATCAGAGATATGGATTAATCCATCAATACCTTCTTCAATTTCCACGAATACACCGAAGTTAGTCATGTTTTTAACTACAGCAGTATGTTTGCTTCCGATAGGATATCTTTCAGCAACATTTTGCCATGGATCTTGCGTTAATTGCTTAATACCTAAGCTCATTTTGCGTTCGTCTCTGTCTAAAGTTAACACTTCAGCTTCGATTTCATCGCTAACTTTCAAGAATTCCTGTGGGCTGCGTAAGTTTTGAGACCAGGACATTTCTGAAACGTGAATTAAACCTTCAACGCCAGGAATGATTTCTAAGAATGCACCGTAATCAGCTACAGTAACGATTTTACCTTTAACTTTAGATCCAACAACAAGGTTAGTATCTAAACTTTCCCATGGGTGTGGAGTTAATTGTTTTAAGCCTAATGCGATACGTTTTTTCTCGTCATCAAAGTCAAGAACAACAACGTTGATTTTCTCATCTAAGCTCAATACTTCTTTTGGATGCTCTATGCGGCCCCAAGAAATATCAGTAATGTGAAGTAAACCGTCAACACCACCTAAATCGATGAATACACCGAAGTCAGTAATGTTCTTAACAGTACCTTCTAATACCTGACCTTTTTCAAGTTTAGATACGATCTCAACTTTTTGACTTTCTAAATCGTCTTCGATTAAGATTTTGTGTGATACGACAACGTTTTTAAATTCGTGGTTGATTTTCACAACTTTGAATTCCATTGTTTTACCTACATAAACATCGTAATCACGGATCGGTTTGATGTCGATCTGAGAACCAGGTAAGAAAGCTTCAACACCCATGATGTCAACGATAAGACCACCTTTAGTACGGCTTTTAACAAATCCGTTGATGATTCTGTCATTGTCAAGGGCTTCGTTGATAGATTCCCAAGATCTCTGAGTTTTAGCTCTTTTACGAGATAAAATCAATTGACCATTTGCGTCTTCCGGAGCTTCAACAAATACATCAACTGTGTCACCGATTTTCAAATCAGGTGTATCACGGAATTCAGAAGTTGATACTAAACCGTCAGATTTAAATCCTACGTTTAATACAACGTCTTTATTGTTGATAGATACAACAATACCGCTGATAATTTCACCCTGGTTGATTTGATTGAAAGTATCGGTATACATGTCTTCAAACTTTTTACGGTCTTCGTCAGAGTATTTTCCGAAAGCTTTATCGTCTGCGTCCCAGTCAAAATCCTGATCTGGTGTTGCTAGTGATGATTTGATCTGTTCGATCGACAATGAATCTGCTTCAGATTCAATGGTTTCTTTTTCAGTCAGACGAGCGTCTGCACCTTGTAATTCGGCTTTTTTAGCCTCTAATTCTTTTTCTGCTACTTGTTTTTTTGCCATTAATCATTTAATCTCCTTTTCCCTTTAGGGATTGCAAAGATAGAAATTAATATTTTTAATGAAAGAATTTTTTAATAAATGTTGTTGATTTTGAACAGTTTGCCTTGTTTAATATGTATTTTGAATGACAATCGGGTGTTAATTCCCCATATTCTACTTTCAGGCCAGCTGTGGAATGAAAGGGGTTACTTTATTTAATGCGAATTCTAGCTGTTCTACCGGAGTAATTTCTGTATTGTCCAGAATAATAGCATCTTCGGCACGGACAAGCGGGCTTTCTTTTCTTGTGGTATCTGCATAATCACGGTGCGCAAGATTCTCAAAAACATCTTCCAGCGAGGTTGTTGTATCGCCTTTGCTTTGTAATTCTTTGAATCTTCTTTCTGCTCTGACTTTAGGGTCAGCTGTCATGAAAAGTTTAACCTGGGCATCAGGAAATACAGTGGTACCGATATCACGGCCATCCATAACGATGTTTTTGGACTTACCCATGCGCTGTTGCTGTTTCACCATTTCTTTACGGACTTGTTTGAGTGCAGATATTTCACTGACAGTCTCAGAAACCGGCATTTGTCTGATTTCTTCCGAAACTTCTTCGCCGTTTAAGGTGATATGTGATTCGTAATCTCTGGAGTGGAAATTCAGTTCTATGTGCTGAAGAGCATCGATAACTGCTGCCTCATCACTTACATTGGTATGATTGCGTATGAAATATAAAGTCACTGCTCTGTACATTGCACCACTATCGATATAGATAAAGCCTAGTTTTTTAGCCAGTGCTTTCGCCAGTGTACTTTTACCGCATGAAGAATAGCCATCAATGGCCACAACTACATTTTTTCTCATATAGTTGCAAATATACTGTTTTGAGGGTTTTTTAAAATACTATTACAGAAAAAGAATTATTTTTGCGCTTATGTATAAAGATAGAAAAGAACTCGTTAAATCGCTGACCTTTAAAACTTCCAGGAGTGGAGGCAAAGGTGGGCAGAACGTCAACAAGGTTTCCAGTAAAGTAGAAGTGATCCTTCATGTGGAGTCGGCAGAATTTTTCACCACTGCAGAGAAACTATTGCTTGCAGAGCGCCTTGCAAACCGGATGGACACGGAAGGTAATCTTCATGTAGTTTCTCAGGAAGACAGAAGTCAGCTTGTAAATAAGGAACAAAGTATTATTAAATTGATGGCTTTACTGAAAACCGGCCTTCATGTAGACAAGAAAAGGAAACCGACGCACACGCCGAAAAGCGTGATCCTGAGAAGGAAAAGTGACAAAAAATCAATTGCAGTAAAAAAAGAGAACAGAAAAAAGCCAGGTATGGATGCCTGGCTCAATTAATTAATTTACGTTAGTTAGCCGATTGAATAAGGCATGACCTACTTAAATCTGTAAGCTACGGTAGCTGATCCCCACTGATGTGCTCTCGCAATGCTTTTAACTTCTTTCGTTTTAAATATCACTCCAAAATCTGCAGTAAAACGATCTACACTGTAATCGATTCCCAATTGCTGCGCAAATACAATAGGTTTCTGGCTAAATGTTACCGGACTGTTGTTGTTAAATATACTTCCTTCAATAGTTGCATCATAAGCCACCACATTTAACTGCGGTTTAGCGTAGAAAAACATTTCTCTTTTGACCAGTGATTTAGTTTTAGCATTATTGCCGATAGCTGCATGGGTATAAGCGGAGTTAAATAACTGATTCAGGTTACCTGTTCTGAAAAGCAACCCTGCACCTGCACCACTAAAAGTTGTTCCCAGATTTGCATAACCTTCAAAGGATAACTCAACGGCGTTACCTGCTGTACGTGTCAGTAATTTGGTGTACTGTGCAGAAAGGTTAATGGCCAGTTCATTTTTAATCTGGTAATCCCATCCGCCTACGTCATAGAAGCCGAATGTTTTATGCAATAATTTCTGACCAGCTTCACCCAGAGAATTCTTTCCGGTAGTTCCGATCTGTGCGCTTGCAGTGATGATACTTTCATCACTATAAAACCAGTTCATTGTACCACCTATATATAGGTATCCTGCAAAAGGACGATCTTGTGCCGCAGGATCCGGCGCATATCCTGAATAAGGGTTAAACATCATTTGTCCAACGCTGATTTCGTAAGTTTTCTTTTCCAGTCCGGCCTTTAGTTTCGACTGGTCTGCAGCATGACGAAAGTACAGGAACAGTCCGTTCGTGTAATAACGGTCGGAGCCCTGACCCAGATAAGAATCGTTGTCACTTTTGAAACCAACCTCATTTTTAAAGGATTGTGAATAAGCAAAGGAAGAGCAGAACAGGAGAATGAATAGGATTGAATATCCGGTATACTTCATGTGAATTATAAAAAAATAAAGCCCCGGTTATTCCGGAGCTTTAAATATAAGAGTTAAAATTTATCTGCGCAATTAGTTTGCAGCTAATGGTTTGACTTTGATGGTCAGATCCTGGGGATCTTTTATCTGATCTTTCATCAGCGCCAGTTCAATTACTTCTTTCATTTCAGACACATAGTGAAAATTAAGGTCCTTGATATAGCTTTCTTTAATTTCCAGAATATCTTTACGGTTAGATTTACATAAGATAATGTCTTTGATATTTGCTCTTTTTGCTGCAAGGATCTTTTCTTTAATTCCGCCAACTGGCAAGACTTTACCACGAAGGGTAATTTCACCGGTCATGGCTAAATTAGATTTCACTTTACGTTGTGTAAATGCTGAAGTCAATGCAGTCAGCATTGTAATACCTGCTGAAGGGCCATCTTTAGGGGTTGCTCCGGCAGGAACATGTACATGGATATCCCAAAGATCAAACAGCTGATTGTCTATGCCAAATAATGAAGCATGTGCTCTAAGGTAGGCCAGCGCGATAACAGCCGATTCTTTCATGACATCACCCAGGTTACCTGTTAAAGTTAATTTCCCTTTTCCAGGGCTGAGACTTGCTTCTATAAACAGAATGTCACCACCTACTTGTGTCCAGGCCAGTCCGGTAACTACACCAGCAACCTCATTACCCTCGTATAAATCTTTGTCATAGATAGGAGCGCCTAAAATACGTTCCACGTCTTCCAGGCTTAAAGTAACTTCATAAGTTTCTTCCATGGCAATTTTAGTGGCCACGCCACGAACCAGTGAACCAATCTTTTTCTCTAAACCACGAACGCCCGATTCACGTGTATAATCTTCGATTACCTTTTCAATCAAACTTGGTTTTAGAACAATATCTTTTGTTTTAATACCATGCTGTTCTTTTTGTTTTGGTAAAAGATACTTTTTGGCGATTTCTATTTTTTCTTCAATTGTATAGCCGTTCACCTCAATGATTTCCATACGGTCCAGCAAAGCTGGTTGAATGTTACTCAGTGAGTTCGCTGTAGCGATGAACAATACATTGGATAAATCGTAGTCTGTTTCAACATAGTGATCATTGAATGCGCTGTTTTGTTCAGGATCCAATACTTCAAGCAGGGCAGAAGAAGGATCTCCTCTGAAATCAGAACCAACTTTATCAATCTCATCCAATACAAATACCGGGTTAGCGGCACCTGCTTTTTTGATAGACTGAATAATACGGCCTGGCATAGCACCTATATAAGTTTTTCTATGTCCGCGGATTTCAGCTTCATCTCTGATACCACCTAATGCCATACGGACATATTTACGGTTCAGTGCTTTGGCAATTGATTTACCCAATGAAGTTTTACCAACTCCCGGAGGGCCTACCAAACAGATGATTGGCGCTTTCATATCACGTTTTAGCTTTAATACCGCTAAATATTCAATGATACGCTGTTTTACTTTCTCCAGTCCGAAGTGATCTTTGTCTAATACTCTTTGTGCACGCTTAAGATCGAAATTATCTTTAGTGAAATCATTCCATGGTAAATCAAGCAATAATTCAAGGTAATTGATCTGTACAGAGTAATCAGGAGCAGCAGGATTCATTCTTCCCAGCTTTTCCAGTTCTTTACCAAAATGGTCTTTCACTTGTACTGACCATTTTTTCTTCTTTGCACGGACTTCAAGTGCTTCGTATTCCAGGTCTGAAGAGTTTCCTCCCAATTCTTCCTGAATTGTTTTCAGCTGCTGGTTTAAGAAGTAATCTCTTTGCTGTTTATCTAAATCAACACGGACTTTAGATTGAATCTGGTTTTTTAATTCCAGCATCTGCAGTTCTAGTGTCAATAGTTCCATAACCATTAAAGCTCTTGCTCTCAGATTGTCCATTTCAAGCATTTTCTGCTTGTCTTTGACATCTGCATTCATATTAGAAGAGATGAAATTGATCAGGAATGAAGTGCTTTCAATATTCTTCAGGGCCATTGCGGCTTCACTTGGAATATTTGGTGAAAGCTGAATAATCTGTGAAGACATCTCTCTGATAGAAGCTACCAGTGCTTTAAATTCTTTATCTTTTTTATGCTTTGCCTCATTAAATTTACTGATAGTAACTTTAATATAGGGCTCAGACTGTACCTCTTCAATTAATCGGAAGCGTTGTTTTCCCTGGATAATTACAGTCGTGTTACCATCAGGCATCTGCAGCATCTTAATGATGTGTGCTACAGTACCGACTTTATTTAACTGCTCAAAGGTTGGATCTTCAATGGATACATCAAGCTGGGAAACCACACCAATAATTTTGTCACCTTTATAGGCTTCTTTTATCAGTTTTATAGACTTGTCTCTTCCAACGGTAATTGGGATGACAACTCCAGGAAATAATACCGTATTTCTCAATGGAAGTATGGCAAGTATCTCAGGTGTTTCTTCGTTATTCATCTCATCTTCATCCTGTTGGGACATTAAAGGGAAAAATTCCGTATCTTCATTTATGATGGGTAGTGCATTGCCAAAATCAAACTGATCTTTTATACTCATTAATAGGCCTTTCTAGAATAAAAAAACGACAATGTGACAGTCTGCCGCTTATGAAAATTATAATTATATATTGGTGGGTATAATTTCAACTCCTGTGCCAAAGATTGAATATCGGTTTTTATCTGTTAAAAAGTCAGAATATGTAAAATTATTTGACTGATGTATCATATTTTCCTTTTTTCAACGTTTACCCTTTAAATATCAATAAATGATATGTAAATTATGGGTACATAATACCTATCATTTTATATCTTTATTCTTTATTAAATAAAATTTGATGAACTACATTAAAAAAGCGCTTATACTATTTTTGGTTGTTTCTGCCAATGCCGCTTTCGCTCAAAGCGGAAGTTACGATAAATTAGGAATGCAGGCAATGATGAAAGGTGATTATAAAGGAGCTGTTGCTCAGTTAGAAAAAGCCGATTCTAAAACTCCAAATAATCCAAGCGTACTAAAGATGCTTGGGTATTCTTATTTTCAATGTGGTAATTTTGAGAGTTCTATTGAAACCTATAGCAGACTTATTACGGTAAAACCTTCTGATTATTCAGCTTATTACTATCGGGGTAAAGCCAGACAGAATGTTGCAAATGATCCTAAGGAATCTTTGAACCAGATGCGTGATACATTTTACCAGTCGGCGATTAAAGACTTCACTAAAGCAATTGAGATCAACGGAGAAGAAGATACCCAATTGTTGCAGAACAGAGGTTTAGCTTATAAAGATTATGCAATTTATAAATCTTATAAAATCAAGAAACGCGTAGATAAAGATGCTTGTATTGTTTTATTTAACAATTCAGTTGCAGATTTTCAAAAAGTGTTAACTGTTCAGCCTTTGCGTAAGGATATCATTTCTTTGATAGACTATGTGAAAGCACAGGTGGCAAGTTTGAAATAAAACACAAATAAGTTATCAATAAAAAAAGCCAGAGTATACGCTCTGGCTTTTTTTATTGATAACTTATTTTAAAGGTCAATGATTTTTAATTGAATCTTCCTGTAATCGCATAACTTTTTCCATTCAGTAACTTAATGTTCTGCGTTTTCTTCACCTCATATAAGCTATCAGGAAAATAAGAAAGTGTATCATTTGAAGTATACAGTGAATTGGTATTGCTGATCAGCAGCTTTATGCCGTGAATCTTACCGTTTCTATAGTTTACAATAAGTGATTTAACAGGTACCTTTTCATCGTTAGAAAGATAGGTTTCTGAATCTTTAGCTTTTTCTGCCGTAAACAGTCCCTGCCAGGCAGATTTATTGATGTCAGCATCAGAAAAAGAGGACAATTCTTTTGACCAGTCTGCAATCTTCAGTTTTTTACGCTCCGAAGCTTTATTCACAATAACGGTTTTATCAATCTCAGGATTTAATGCCGTTAAACGTTTAGCCTCTGTCGCTATATAATCCTTCAGATCAAAATAAGTCAAAGGCGCATGCTGGTTTTTGGGCGCTGTAGAAGTACAGGCCACAAAAACTAAAATGCTTAAAGAAAGGAATGACAGTTTCTTCATTATATCAATTCATTTCCTGTCATGATCGCAGGCTTCTCAATTCCCATTAACTTCAGGATTGTAGGTGCAACATCACCTAATTTACCATCAGCGATTGCCGTATAATCTGTACCTACTAAAATACAAGGAACCAGGTTGGTGGTATGTGCCGTATTTACAGAACCATCTTTGTTTACCATATATTCTGAATTTCCGTGGTCTGCGAGAATAATAAAAGAGTAACCATTTTCAAGGCCCTTAGTAACTACTTCCTGTGCACAACGGTCTGCAGTTTCAACGGCTTTAATAACAGCTTCAAATACACCTGTATGGCCTACCATATCTGGGTTCGCGAAGTTCAGACAAATGAAATCTGCCCAGCCTGTTTCCAGCTCTTTGGTAATTGCATCTGTAATTCCCTGCGCGCTCATTTCTGGTTTAAGATCATAAGTTGCTACTTTCGGAGAAGGAACCATTAATCTCTTCTCGTTTTCGAAAGGCAGTTCTCTGCCGCCAGAGAAAAAGAAAGTAACGTGAGGATACTTTTCTGTTTCCGCAATACGGATTTGGTTTTTATGATTTTTCTCTAAGATTTCTCCCAGCGTTTCTGTCAGGTCATCTTTAGTAAAAATAACTTTTACACCTTCGAAATTCTCATCATAAGTAGTCATTGTTACATAGTACAATGGCAATTTGTGCATCTCAAATTCAGGATAGTCATTTTGAGTCAGGGCAGCAGTAATTTCTCTGCCACGGTCTGTTCTGTAATTGAAGCAGATCACGACATCGTCGGGAGCGATCACGGCCAAAGGCTGATGGTCTGCTCCAGTAACTACGATAGGCTTAACAAACTCATCTGTAATGCCATCAGCATAAGATTGTTCGATAGCTTTTAAAGGATTTTGTGTAGGTAAACCTACTCCTTTAGTCATGACATCATAAGCTTGTTTAACGCGTTCCCAGCGGGAATCTCTGTCCATCGCATAATAACGGCCAATTAAACTGGCTATTTTGCCGGTAGAGGTTTTTAAGTGGTCATCCAGTTCTTTAATGAAGCCCAAGCCTGAATTCGGATCTGTATCCCTGCCATCTAAAAAGCCATGAATAAAGACATCTTTCAGTCCCTGATCATTTGCAGCATCACATAATCCTTTTAAATGATTGATATGGGCGTGCACACCACCATCAGATACTAGTCCGATAAAATGAACAGCTTTGTTATTTTTCTTAGCGTAATCAAAAGCATCAACTAAAGTCTGATTAGTTAGAATAGAGCCATCGCTGATTGCTTTGTTAATTCTTCCCAGTTCCTGGTAAACGACTCTTCCTGCACCCAGGTTCATGTGCCCAACTTCAGAATTCCCCATCTGTCCGGCAGGCAGGCCTACAGCCTCACCGGATGCTTCCAGTTTTGAGTTTGGATAGTTTTTCAGTAAAGAATCAAAGAAAGGTGTATTTGCTGCGTAAGCTGCGTCTGAGTTGTCTTGTTTTCCGTAACCCCATCCATCAAGAATGAGGAGCATCACTTTTTTATTATTCATTTAAATTGAATTGATATTTCGCTGATAAATAATGTCAAACAAATATAACTCTTATTGATTTTGATGAAGCATCTAATTGTAATTTATACACTGATCTGATCTTTACCACAGGAGTTTCAGTTCTTCATGGTTATATGATCACTTGAATTCCTGTACAAGGTCCAGTTTATATAATGGCATAATTTGTGTGCGGAATTATTGTTATCTTTAGAATATGATTAGACCCATACTTTCGACATTGATTTTTTTGACCCAGTTATTCCATCCTGGATTAATTCAAGGAGATATTGTTGATTCTATATCAACGTTATTCAAGTCTGCGAATTCAAAAGAGATCAGTAAAAGCTTTTCCCCATCTGTGGAGCTGACTATAAATGAGGAAGAAGATGTATATACTAAAGCACAGGCAGAACAAATACTCAGAGATTTTTTCACTAAGAATGCGCCTGTGAATTCAACTGTTGTACATTTGATCAATACCAATGCTAATTATAGGTTTGGCATCCTGTCCCTGAGTACAAAAAGCGGGAAATTCAGGGTGGCAATTACGCTGAAAAAAACTGCTAACACCTTTTTTATCACCGAATTAAGAATTGAACCCGATAAATAGTAATGCAAATTTAGGTAAAAATGCTATTTTTGATCTAAAATACATGTTTTGGATAAGAAATTAATAGACCTATTTATAGAAAATGCGATCGCCGAAGACCTTGGCGATGGCGATCATACCTCTATGTCTACCATCCCGGCCGGAACAACCGGAAGAGCCAAACTATTGGTTAAAGAGGATGGTATACTTGCCGGCGTAGCACTTGCGCTTGAAATTTTCAATCAAGTAGATTCAACGCTTCAGACGGAAGTTTTTTTAAATGATGGAGATGCTGTGAAATATGGAGATATTGCCTTCACTGTTGCTGGCAGCTCCCATGCTATTTTACTGGCCGAAAGACTGGTTTTGAACTGCATGCAGAGAATGAGCGGGATAGCGACTAAGACCAATCATGTTGTAAATTTACTTTTACCTTATCAGACTAAAATTCTGGACACCAGAAAAACTACCCCGGGTATGAGATATCTGGAGAAATGGGCAGTTAGAATAGGTGGTGGGGTAAATCACCGGATTGGTTTGTATGATATGATCCTGATCAAAGATAATCATGTAGATTATGCAGGTGGAATTTCAAATGCAATTACAGCTGCAAATCAGTATCTTGCAGATAGTGGTAAAAAACTTGAAATAGAAATTGAAGTAAGAAACCTGGAAGAATTGGCCCAGGTATTAAATACAGGTAAGGTAAATAGGATTATGCTGGATAATTTCAGCTTTGCTGACCTTAAACAGGCTGTGAAATTGATTGATCATCAGTTTACAACAGAAGCGTCTGGTGGGATTACCGAAGAGAATATAACTGAATATGCAGCGTGTGGAGTGGATTTTATCTCTATGGGCGCATTGACCCACTCAGTTAAAAGTTTAGACATGAGTTTAAAAGCCTATTAAGGTATGATATCTATCTACTCTATTTCTGCGGTTATTTTAGCCTATCTCTGCGGGTCTATACCTACGGCAGTTTGGATCGGACAGGCATTTTATGGTATTGACGTAAGAGAATACGGCAGTGGAAATGCTGGTGCGACCAATACTTTCCGTGTACTGGGTAAAAAGGCTGGTATGGCAGTAATGACAATCGATATCGCTAAAGGATACACTGCGACCAAGCTTGCCTACTTTATAGGGCTATCTGTAACAGGCCCACATAATTCTTCTCAATTTGTTAACTATGAACTTGCACTGGGTGTAACTGCTGTGATGGGACATTTGTTCCCAATCTTCGCTGGTTTTAGAGGAGGTAAGGGAGTAGCTACGCTTTTTGGAATGATTTTAGCAGTTAACTTCCCGGCTGCTATGCTTTGTGTTCTTGTTTTTGTGGTCGTATTGCTGGTTACAAAATATGTATCTCTAAGCTCTATATGTGCGGGATTTACTTTTCCTTTAGGGATTGTTTTTATACTGCATTCCACAATTAAGTCTGAAGTTCTGTATGGGATGTGTGTTTGCATCCTGATATTGGTTACACACCAGAAAAACCTGGAACGTTTACTTAAGGGCAAAGAATCTAAAGTGTATCTGTTTAAAAAGAAAACAAATACTAACTAAAAACCGATGAAACCTGCATGAGCTTACTGTTCTTAAAATTAGACCTGCAAGCTCATGCAAGCTTCATGATCCTTGAAAAAAATATCAACTTATGAAAAAATTAACGTTACTGGGTATTGCTGCTGTAGTATCTATGACTTATGCATGTTCTACAGTTCCTCTGTCAGGGAGAAACAGGATAAGTTTTGTCAATGAAAGTGAGATGCAGACTGCCGCTGCACAGAGTTATACCACACTTTTAAAAGATCCGAAAACCAAAATATTAAATAATGCTGATGCCCAGAGAGTTAAGCAAATCGGGCAAAAAATTGCTGCTGCAGTTACAAAATATATGAATGCCAATGGTTATGCTGCACAAATTCAGGGTTTTCGATGGGAATTTAACCTGATTGACAGTAAAGAAGTAAACGCATGGTGTATGCCGGGTGGTAAAGTTGCTGTTTATTCTGGTATTTTGCCTGTAACTAAAGACGATGCAGGACTAGCCACAGTAATGGGACATGAGATTGCACATGCAATTGCGCAGCACTCTTCAGAACGTGCTTCAAAAGCGGCATTAGCACAAGGTCTGGGAGGTTTAGTTGGTGCTGCAGCTGGTAGTCAGTCTGAAACCACGCAAGCTGCAATCAGCAAAATCTACGGGGTTAGTGCGCAAGGGTTTTACTTGTTGCCTAATTCAAGGACACAGGAATTAGAAGCCGATCACTTAGGACTGATCTTTATGTCTATGGCTGGTTACAATCCCTCAAGTGCAGTGAGTTTCTGGCAAAGAATGGCTGCTGTAAGTCAGAGTTCACAAAAACCACCTGAGTTTTTAAGTACACACCCTGCAGATGGTACAAGGATTGCACAGATTCAAAGAGACTTGCCAGAAGCACAAAGATATTTTAACTCTCCTACGGGAAAGCCAATCAGATAATCAGAAGAGTAATTTTCTGATTCTATACTATAAAAGGGCCGCTAATGCGACCCTTTTAACGTTTTAATCATTGCTGAAGCTTTCAGCATACATTCTTCATATTCAGCCTCTGCAGAAGAAGCGAAAGTTATCGCTCCACCCACCTGGAAAGATAAATACTTATTTTCTTCATTGTACAGGATGCTGCGGATCACTACATTGAAATCGAAATCCCCTTCAGGATCAAAATACCCAAAAGCACCAGAGTAAATCCCTCTTCTGCTACATTCTGTATCTTCGATCAATTCCATTGCTCTTACTTTCGGAGCACCTGTCATCGAGCCCATTGGGAAAGCATTTTCTATAGCTTCAACCGCGTGTAATTCCGGTTTAAGCTGACAGCTTATAGTCGAAATCATCTGATGCACCTGCGGAAAGCTGTAAATTCCAAAAAGCTCCTTGACTTTAACCGTTCCTGGTACTGCGCTTTTTGTTAAATCATTTCTAACCAGGTCTACGATCATTACATTTTCGGCCTGTTCTTTAATGTTGTTTTTTAAATCGATCTTAATCTGTTCATCTTCCTGAACATCAGGACTTCTTTTCGCTGTTCCTTTAATCGGCTGGGAAGTTAGCAAGTTTCCACGTTTGCATAAAAAACGTTCGGGACTTGCAGAAAGAATATACTTCTTATCCACCTTAAAGAAGCCTGAAAATGGGGTAGGGGATAATTCATTTAAATTCAGATAAACCTGATAGGGATCAATAGAAGCATTTTCTGCAAAGAATTCCTGGCAGAAATTAACCTCATAAATATCACCCCTTACAATGTGATCTCTCAATTCGTTGACCTTAGCCAAATAAGTTGCCTTGTCCATTTTTGGCTCCAGCTGCAAAGCAGGGGCAGAATTTACTGGAAGCTGCTGTAGTCCATTAATGGTCTCCAACAAATCCGCAGGCCCTGCCAATACTTCAATATGGCCATTGCTAACCGCAATCAGGTATTTTGGTGCAAAGAAGAAGAGGTCTGGAAAATCCAGTTTATTCTCTTTGCCGGATGTCAGCTCTTCTACCTCGTTTTTAAGATCGTAGCTTAATAAGCCGAATAACCAACCCGGATGAGTTTGAGAAAATGTTTTCAGCGCCTTAAAAGCATTGCCTGTTGGAGCATTCAGCTGATGCTCAGTACCTGCGGCAAGCAGAAAATCATATTTGGAATAAGGATCAGTGTATTCATTTGAATCAAAACAACAGCAGACTTCAAATTGATTTGCCCATTGTAAAGCTTTTTGTTTAAATGAAATTAGTTCCTGGGAATTCATTGTATTTAAAAATTGGTATTCAACACGTTTAAATAAAAAAAGGCGGCACCAGGCCGCCTTTTATATATGAATTGATCTCTTAAGGAAGAATCAACGTTTGTACTCTGTCCGGACCTACAGAAAGGTATCTTACCGGTACTTCTAATTCTTTTTCTAAGAAAGCAATATAAGAAGCAAGCTGAGCAGGGATCTGATCAACTTCAGTGATTTTAGTAATATCAGTTTTCCAGCCTTCAATTTCTTTCAGAACTGGGTTTGGTTTGATCGTAATGATGTCATACGGCATGTAATCAATCGTCTCTCCATTGTGCTCATAATGTGTACAAGCATAAATGGTATCAAATCCGCTCAATACATCAGCTTTAGTCATGACCATTTCAGTCACACCATTCAGCATAATTGCATATTTTAAAGCAGGAAGGTCAATCCATCCGCAACGGCGTGGTCTTCCGGTAGTCGCACCGAATTCGTGACCTACCTGACGCAGGTTTTCACCTACTTCATCTTCCAGTTCAGTAGGGAACGGGCCGCTTCCAACACGTGTGCAGTAAGCTTTGAAAATTCCGATCACACTTCCGATTTTGTTTGGCGCAATACCTAAACCAGTACAAGCACCAGCAGTAGTTGTATTTGAAGAAGTTACGAAAGGATAAGAACCGAAATCAATGTCCAGTAATGTTCCCTGTGCACCTTCAGCAAGAACTTTTTTGCCTTCTTTAAGATAACCGTTTACAAAGTGCTCGCTATCTACATGAGGAATAGTTTTGATAAACTCAATAGCCTCGAAGAAAGCAGCTTCTTTTTCTGTCAGGTCATACTCAAAGTTATAATGAGAAAGTAATTCCTTGTGTTTAGTAACCAGTTTGTTATAACGTTCTTTGAAATCTGGTAAGGTGGTATCCCCAACACGTAAACCATTACGTCCGGTTTTATCCATATAAGTCGGGCCAATACCTTTAAGTGTAGAACCGATTTTATCTTTACCCATTTTCTGCTCATTTGCAGCGTCTAAAAGCTGGTGAGTAGGAAGAATCAGATGTGCTTTACGTGCGATCACCAGTTTGCCATTGGCAACAGGATCATGACCTGCAGTTTTCAGGTTATCTAATTCTCTTTTTAAAATGATGGGATCGACTACCACACCATTACCAATCAAATTCATGGTGTCTTTGTTGAAAATACCAGATGGAATAGTATTTAAAACAAACTTTTTGCCATCAAACTCTAAGGTGTGGCCGGCATTCGGTCCGCCTTGAAAACGAGCTATCAAATCATATTGCGGACATAATACGTCAACAATTTTTCCTTTGCCCTCATCGCCCCATTGCAGGCCAAGAAGCACGTCTACTTGCGTCATTATTTTAATTTAAGAAAAGATTATAATTGTGTTGTTTAACTTGCGTGTTTAATATCCTCTTTCTGTTTAATGGATGCTTTAGCTGAACAGTCAAAGCAGCTGCCATATAAGTTTAAAGAGTGATGTTTGATTTCGAATTTCAGCAGGTCACCTACCATGCTCTGAATCTGATGGATCCTTGGATCACAGAATTCAACAACTTTACCACAATCAATGCAGATTACATGATCATGCTGGTGGTAGCCATACGATTTTTCGAACTGGGCCATGTTTTTCCCAAACTGATGTTTGGTTACCAGATCACAGGAAACGAGTAACTCCAGTGTATTGTACACGGTAGCCCTGCTTACTCTGTATTTCTGATTTTTCATATGGATGTAGAGGGTCTCTACATCGAAATGATCATCTCTGGAATAGATTTCTTCTAAGATGGCAAAACGCTCAGGCGTTTTTCTCAGACTTTTATTTTCGAGATAAGCTTCGAATATTTTTCTAACCAACTCGCTGTTATGGTTTGTAGACATAGTTTTAAAACTCCTCTCAAAGGTATCATTTTTTATATAGAACGCGATGAAACTGTTTAAAATTTATCTGTTTATTGCTTCATTTTGACTCATAAGCAATTTAAACAGATAAACTTAAACAGTTTTTATAGTATAATCAATTTTAAGCGTCAAAACGTGTTACACCTGTCACCCCTTTGACCTCCATCAGATTTTTGATCAGGTTGTCCAGGTGTTCTTTATCGTTGACAAAAATCATGATGGAACCATCAAAAATACCATTGTCCGTGTCTACAGTAATAGAACGCATATTCACCTTAAAATCACCAGAAATTACTTTGGTAATATTGTTAATCAGCCCTACATCATCAATTCCGATAATGTGCAGCCCGGTCAGGAAGGTTAGTTCCTGTTGTTTGTTCCATTTCGCTTTGACCACGCGGTAGCCATAATTGGCCATCAGCTGTGCAGCATTCGGACAATTGGTCCGGTGTATTTTAATTCCTTCACTTACGGTAACAAAGCCAAAAACATCATCGCCAGGAATAGGATTACAACAGGCAGCCAGCGTGTAATCAATTTTCTGCAGGTCTTCGCCAATCAGTAAAATATCAGACTCAGGGCCTTTTACTTTACTTAATAAAGCTTCAATCTGCTGTCCATCGTTGCGCTCAATGCCTCTGTTTTCGATTTCCTTTTCACTCGCCAAATATTCTTTCAGATCTTTCAGTTCGATCTTTCCGGTTGCTACAGCAATAAAAAGTTCCTGGGTAGAAGTCAGCTTGAAGAAATAGCTCAGTTTATTCAGATTATCTGTATTATAGGTAATCTTTAAAGATTTAAGCTTGCGTTCCAGTGTTTCTTTACCACCTTCTGCAATCTTCCTTTTTTCTTCCTTTAACGAAGACTTGATTTTTGACTTTGCTTTTGCGGTAACCACAATATTCAGCCAGTCTTCTTTTGGGACCTGTTTGCCAGAAGTTATAATTTCTACCTGGTCACCATTTTGTAGTTTGTAAGAAAGCGGTACCAGTTTATGGTTCACTTTCGCACCGATACATTTAGCCCCTACATCGGTATGGATCTCAAAAGCAAAATCCAGTGCCGTAGCACCCAATGGCAATTGTATTAATGCTCCTTTCGGGGTAAAGATGAAGATCTCATCCGAAAAGAGGTTCATTTTAAAGTCATCCAGGAAATCCAGGGCATTCGCTTCCGGATTGTTCAGCATCTCCCTCACTTTCAGGATCCACTGATCCAGTCCGTTGTCATTGCTTGACTCTTTATATTTCCAGTGTGCTGCAAAACCTTTCTCCGCAATTTCATTCATGCGCTGCGTGCGGATCTGTACTTCGACCCACTGGCCTTTTGGGCCCATTACTGTCGTATGCAAAGATTCATAGCCATTCCCTTTCGGAGAAGATACCCAGTCGCGTAAACGGTCCGGATTGGGACGGTATAAATCGGTCACTATAGAATAAGCCTTCCAGCAATCAGCTTTCTCATTTTCAGGAGAGCTGTCCAGGATAATCCGGATGGCAAAAAGATCATACACTTCTTCAAAAGGAATGTTTTTCTTTTTCATTTTATTCCAGATCGAATGGATAGATTTTGGCCGGCCATAAATACTCGCCACAAAACCCTGTTCTGCTAATATTTCATTGATCGGATCAACGAAATGTTTAACAAACAGCGTACGTTCTGCCTTTTTCTCATTCAGTTTGGTTGCAATAAATTTATAGGTATCCGGCTCCAGGTATTTCATGGAAAGATCTTCCAGTTCAGATTTTATCGCATACAGACCAAGCCTGTGTGCCAAAGGAGCATAGAGGTAAATAGTCTCAGATGCAATCTTTAACTGCTTGTGCCTTGGCATAAAATCCATGGTCCGCATGTTATGCAAACGATCTGCCAGTTTAATTAAAATTACCCTTACATCATCTGCCAGGGTCAGCAGCATTTTCCTGAAGTTCTCGGCCTGCAAAGAGCTGTTATAATCAAAAACACCTGCTATTTTAGTCAGGCCGTCAATGATCTTGGCAGTTTTCTTCCCAAATTCTCTCTCAATATCTTCGAGCGTGATATCTGTATCTTCCACCACATCATGCAATAGTGCGCAGACAATAGATGTAGTTCCCAGCCCGATTTCCTCAGCAGCGATTTGAGCCACAGCAATCGGGTGATAAATATAAGGCTCACCAGATTTTCTGCGCATATCTTTATGACTCTCAAGGGCCACATCGAATGCTTTTCTGATTTCTTTTTTATCTCCTTTTTGTAATGTTGGCTTACAGGCACGCAAGAGAGCACGGTATCTCTTCAGGATTTCTTGCTTTTCCGCTTCTAAATCAATCACTAAGGTATTCTTCATTTGTATTATTTTCGTAATAATTATAGCTTGTTAATCGTTTAAGAATATATTAGATTTAGTTATAAACCTAATGTATTAAATTTGCTTTAACTTCGTGGGAGTATAAATTTATGAAATTTTGCAGTTTATTTATTCTGTTATTTGTCATTATTGCCGTAGGTGAACTAAAGGCCCAGGAAAGTTCTGTGCCTGTTAAGTTTCCTGTAAGGGGCAAAAATGATACCATCAGAGTAGCCTCTACGAACGAAGATGGTGAAATGATACCATGGATACCTCTGAATGAGGTAGTTATCTATGGTGCCAGAATTTTTAAAACTCCTGCAGACCGTGCCGCCTTTAACAGGCTCCGTTACAATGTACTAAAAGTTATGCCTTATGCCCTTTTTGCAAAGAGAAGGTATGAGCAATTGGAGCGCGACCTTGCGGTAACCACAGATCGCAAAGCGCATAAAAAGCTCGTGAAAGCTTGCGATGCTGAAATCAAAAAAATGTTTAATACAGAGATCAAAGAACTGACAATTACGCAGGGCCAGATTCTGACCAAGTTAATTGACAGGGAAGTCGGCCGTACTACTTACGAAATTGTCAAAGAAACACAAGGAGGTGTAAAAGCCTTTATTTACCAGTCCGTTGCAAGAGTAGTGGGCCATAATTTAAAAAGCACTTATAATCCTGAAGAAGAAAGAGATATAGAATCTATTATTCAGTCTTCGGGCTTTTATCATCAATAAGCATGGAAGAAAACCCTCAAAGTATTTACCAGTTTAATGCAAAACTAATCGATGGAAAAAATAAAGAATTAGCAGATTATAAAGGTAAAGTGCTTCTGATCGTAAATATTGCTTCTGCGTGTGGATTCGCGCCTCAATTGAAAGAACTTCAGGAGCTCAGAGATTCGTTTAATCAGGAAGAATTTGAAGTTCTGGGTTTCCCTTCCAATGATTTCGGTGGGCAGGAACCTTTAGTAGGAACTGCGATTTATGAATTTTGTGAAGCAAACTACGGTGTTAAATTTCCTGTATTTGAAAAAATCATGGTCAGGGGTTCGCAAGCAAATCCAATCTATAAATTTTTGAGTAATAAAGACCTCAATGGTCACATTAAATCTACACCAAGGTGGAATTTTCATAAATATCTGATCAATAAGAACGGCGAAGTAGTGGATTACTTTTTCCCGTTTACCAAACCATTATCTTCCAAGGTCAGAAAGAAAATTCAACGCTTGCTCTAAAACGGTGCGCGAGTGCCCACCAATTCTAAAACAAAACAATGAAATTAGATATATTAGTATTAGCTGTACATCCTGATGATGCAGAATTAGGCTGTTCAGGAACAATTTTAAAGCATATTGCGCAAGGTAAAAAAGTAGGAATAGTTGATTTTACCAGGGGGGAGTTAGGCACCCGCGGAACAGCTGAAACACGTGATCAGGAAGCGAAGGATTCAGCAAAAATATTAGGTTTGCATGCCCGTGAAAATTTAAGGTTTAAAGACGGGTTTTTCAAAAATGACGAAGCACATCAGCTGGAGGTAATCCGGATGATCCGTAAATACCAGCCTGAAATCATTTTGGGTAATGCGATACGTGACCGTCATCCTGACCACGGAAGAGCTGCCTCTTTAGCGAGCGATTCTTGTTTCCTGTCTGGCCTGCCCAAAGTGGAGACTATAGACAACGGTGTAGCGCAACAGGCATGGAGACCACGGTTGTTCCTTCAATACATTCAGGATACCTATATCAAGCCAGATGTAATTATAGACATTACGCCTTATATTGAAACGAAAATCAATTCTATCAAAGCTTTCAAAACTCAATTCCATAGCCCTGAACTGAATAAAAACCCAGAGCTTGACGGCCCGGCGACTTACATTTCTTCACCAGAATTTTTTGAGAGTGTAATTGCAAGAGCCAGGGAGATGGGAAAACCTATCGGTGCCACTTATGCAGAAGGCTTTACTTCTGCTAAACTTTTAGGAGTAGATAACCTTTTCGAACTGCGTTAGGGAACAAAATGGGGCTTTCGGCTGTTGTTAGTATAAATCTAACACAGTTTCAACTATGGCCGGTATATTCTCTAAGATAAAAAATGCGTATACACTTTTTCAAAGTGTAGATCTCGAAAAACTGGATGCACTATCAAAAAAAGTAGATCTTAAAAAGATAGTGGATTCGGTAGCCGGTCTGGATGAAACACAGCTTTCCGGTTTAATGAAAATGCTGGGCTCTCCACATCAAAAGAAGGAACTTCCACCCATTAACGGTGATTTCTATCATTTGGGAGATACGGCATTAAACGAGGAAGATCGTGCATTGCAATTAAAAGTGCGTGCGTTTTTAGAGAAAGAAGTTAAACCGCTGGTCAACGCGTATTGGCTGAAAGCGGAATTCCCCTTTGAGCTGATCCCTAAAATTGCAGAACTGAATATTTGTGGATTGACTTACCAGGGCTATGGATGCCCTGGTAAATCAAATGTCATGGAAGGAATGCTGGCGATGGAAATGGCCAGAGTAGACACTTCCATGTCTACCTTTTTTGGCGTTCAAAGTGGTTTAGCAATGGGCTCAATCTATCTTTTAGGTTCAGAAGCTCAAAAACAAGAATGGCTGCCAGCGATGCAAAAGATGAAAATTATCGGTGCTTTTGGTTTAACAGAACCCGAAGTAGGCTCTGCAGCTGCGGGCGGCCTTACCACCACAGCTAAAAGACAAGGAAGTAAATGGATCCTGAACGGTCAGAAAAAATGGATCGGTAATTCTACATTTTCGGATGTAACGATTATCTGGGCAAGAGATGTGGATGATAACCAGGTTAAAGGATTTCTGATCAGAAAAGGAAATAAGGGTTTCGCTGTAGAGAAAATGCAGGATAAAATGGCTTTAAGAATTGTGCAAAACGGTCTGATTACACTGACCAATTGTGAAGTAGATGAAGAAGACCGTTTACAAAATGCCAATTCTTTTAAAGATACTGCTAAAGTATTAAGAATGACCAGGGCAGGCGTGGCGTGGCAAGCTGTAGGTTGTGCACGTGGAGCTTATGAAAGTGCATTAGCCTATACCAGGACCCGTAAACAGTTTGGTAAACCTATCGCATCTTTCCAGCTCATCCAGAATCACCTCGTAGAAATGTTGTCTAATCTGACAGCGATGCAAACTTTATGTTTCCGTTTATCTCAATTACAGGATCAGGGATTATTGACTGATGAACATGCTTCATTAGCTAAAGTATTTTGTTCGTTGCGAACCCGTGATGTTGTGAGCAGGGCGAGAGAAGTAATGGGCGGTAATGGAATTCTGCTTGAATATGATGTGGCCCGTTTTGTGGCCGATGCAGAGGCGATATATTCTTACGAAGGAACTAAAGAAATCAATTCCTTAATCGTTGGTCGTGCCATTACAGGATTTTCTGCCTTTGTTTAATATATAAATTAAACAGAAATAGTTCGTTATATTTTGGTTACATGCAATTTCCTCCAGAATATTACCTTAATTTTGGATATACAGTAAATAAAACAATTAAAAATACATAAATGAAAAGATTAGTGCTGTCACTATTAATGACTACTCCGGCTTTCGTGTTTGCACAGCAGGGAGATTTCACCTTAAACGGAAAAATTGGTGCACTGGATGCTCCGGCAAAAGTATACCTGAGCTATAGAAGCGGAGAAAATGCGGTAATGGACTCGGCAGTAGTTAACAAAGGTGCATTTGTATTTAAAGGAAAAGTGGCTGGCCCCACTATGGCAAGAGTGCTTGTTGCGCATAAAGGTGAAAGTTTAAAAGTACTGGGAAGATCGGTAGACAATGCTATTGTTTACCTGGAGCCGGCAACCATTACCCTGACCGCTAAAGACTCAGTGAAAACAGGCGTTGTGACGGGTTCAAAACTAAATGACGAGAATGCACGCTATATGAAAATTATTGCTGCACCCCTTGCTGTTTTAACTGCTATAAACAAAGAATACGGTGATGCTTCTGAAGAAAAGCAGAAAGATGAAGCATTCAGAAAATCCTTGGAAACCAGATATGATAAAGCAGAAGGTGAAATGAAAGCACTTCAGTCAACTTTTATTAAAGCTAACCCTGATTCTTACTTCAGTCTGCTGGCTTTGCGTGAAATAGCAGGACAAAGTATCAATGTTGCAGAAATTGAGCCGGCTTATAAAGGTCTTTCTGAAAAAATACGTACGACTGAAGCAGGAGTTGAATTCGCAAAAGCTATTGATGTTGCCCGTTCAACCTCAGTAGGGGTAATGGCGCCTGATTTTACGCAGAATGATGTGAATGATAAACCAGTTAAATTATCAAGTTTCCGTGGTAAATATGTCCTGATTGATTTCTGGGCTTCCTGGTGCGGACCATGCAGAGCGGAGAACCCTAACGTGGTTGCTGCTTACAATAAATTCAAAGACAAAAAATTCACTGTCCTTGGTGTATCTTTAGATCAGCCGGGTAAAAAAGATGCCTGGTTGGCTGCCATTAAGAAAGATGGTTTAGTCTGGACACAGGTTTCTGACCTTAAATTCTGGAATAACAAAGCAGCAGCACTTTATGGTGTAAGAGGAATTCCTCAAAACTTCTTAATTGATCCGGCGGGTAAAATTGTTGCGACTAACTTAAGAGGAGAAGAATTGCATGCTAAACTTGCAGAGCTCCTGAAATAGATGCAGCAAAGAACTGTTTGATCAGCTCTTTCTGATGATAAAAAGCACTAAGTCCTTCAAAAGACTTAGTGCTTTTTTTTGTTCCGGCTTCCAGGTCGGGTAAAATTGTTTTTTCTGATAGAATTAATACTATATTTAGGTACAGCTAACATTGACCAGTTAGTTTTGCTGAAATGTTGAATTATACTCAGAATATAAAAGAGGGTGACCATATATCTTTTGAGATAGTTTTTAAGCTATGGCATAAAAAAGTCTACGCTTATTTTTTTAAAAAGACAGCTTCCGGAGATCAGGCGAAGGAGCTTACCCAGATGGCCTTCATTAAGCTATGGAACTTTAAACACACCCTGTCCGAAGAATATCCATTCGATCTTCAGCTGTTCAAAATTGCAAAAACTACTTTACTGGATTATTTTAGAAAACTGGCTAACGAGGAACGCAATCTGAAGCTATTTTACCATAAAGCAACTGAAGAAATTGTGGAGCAAGATCAGAGTTTTGAAACTAAACAACAACTGGATCTGGTTTTAAACGTTCTGCCACCGACACGTAAAAAGGTTTTTATGTTAAACAGACTCCATGGCTACTCTTATAAGGAGATTGCTGAACAGCTCTCTATCTCACCAAGAACGGTAGAAAAGCACATCTCTCTGGCCATGAAACAACTTCATGGTTATTCTTCAATCCCTGCACTTATTTTCCTGATCAGGTTTTTTCAATAGGAACTAAAGGTCTGAGAAGAAATTAAAATTTATTTTTCAGGCATTACGGGTTTTGCTCAAATCAAATCGTATTGGTATTATGAATATGTCAGATGAGCTGCTGAATAGGTATTTTAAAGGAACTTGTACACCAGAGGAAAAAATCCTGGTTACACAGTATTTGAATGAAACCGATGATTTACCAGCAGGCGTATTCAGCAAAGACGAATGGGATGAAACTCCGGATGCGATTATCTCTGATGCAGAAACATTCCAGATGTTTGAGACTGTGAAAAAACAAACCATTGCGAAAATACGCCAGGTAAGCTGGCTTAAAATTACCGCTGCTGCTGCAATTGTGCTGGCTGTGCTGGGCATTGGACTTTTGAGTTTGAACCGGAATCAGCCAAAGCCTGATTTGGCTGAACAGGAAAATCCCCGGACTGAAATCAAGCAGGTTGTCAATTGGAAATCAGTCGTGAATTACACTGAACAAGATCAATTGCTAACCTTACCGGATAATTCTACCGTAAAAATATATCCGGGCGGTGAATTAAGATATACCGTTCCTTTTGTTGCGCATAACAGGGAAATCTATTTGAAAGGCAAAGGTTTTTTCCAGGTTACAAAAGATAAAAAACACCCTTTCATCGTTTATGCAAAAGGTGTCTCTACCACCGCTTTAGGAACTTCTTTTACGATTACTGCTTTAGAGAAAAGCAAATTAGTTAAAGTACAACTGCATACAGGAAAAGTGTGGGTCAAAAACATAGATTCCACAAAGCATATCAAACCATTCAGTGAAATTTTAAAGCCAGGCGGTGAGCTGGTCTATAATACTTTACTGAATAAAGTAAAGCTCATCGATGCTAAACTACCTGCAGCACTTAAGCAAAAAGATAGCCCGGTCCTGTTAAACTTTAAACAGGCTCCTTTAGCTGATGTTTTTGCCAGTTTAGAGCAGCACTACCAGGTTAAGATTATTTATAATCCGGCAGATATATCGGAAATGTCGTTTACAGGAAGTTTAAAATTAACACAATCCATAGCAATTATACTGGAAGAAATAACCGAATTAAATAAATTAAGTCAAACCAAAACAACTCAAGGTTACCTGATCAGCAAGTAAAATCAAATCCATATCATTTATATTAATATCCTGCTAAATAAGCAGGAGGGGAATTCTTTTGCCAAATTAAACCACCAAAAACCATAAATTATGCTTAGAAAATTTACTAAACATCTGTTCTTTTGCCTGCTGCTGATCGCAGTTTCGGTAAAAGCCTGGGCTCAGACCTCTGAGATTACCGGGATCGTAAAAGATGAAATGGGAGAGCCCTTAATTGGTGCCACCATACTTTTACAGAATATGAAAACCAATGAGAAGAAGGGGATCATGGTGAATAAAGAAGGCAAGTTCCTGATCAACGGGCTGTCTGCAAATATACCCTATACGATTAGTGCTTCTTACATCGGTTATGCGACAAAAACAATGAATAATTATCTGCTTAAAGCAGGCGAACAGGCAACTTTGCTGATTCAGTTAAACCCTGATTCCAAAGCTTTATCAGACGTGGTCATTGTTGGGTACGGAAGTCAGAAAGCAAAAGACGTAACCACTTCAATTGCCAGCATTAAAGCTTCAGATATCGAAAATCAGCCCATCAGTAATGCTGCAGAGGCAATGGTCGGTAAAATGGCTGGTGTTCAGGTTTCACAGGGTTCTGGTACGCCTGGAGGGGCATTATCCATTAAAGTCAGAGGGGTAGGGACTATTACCGCTGGTTCCAGTCCTTTGTATGTCATTGATGGAGTACCAATTTCCAATGATAATATTAATACTTTAAATACCAATGACATCGCTTCTATTGAAGTACTGAAGGATGCGTCTTCAGCAGCTATTTATGGTTCCAGAGGTTCTAACGGTGTAGTTTTAATTACCACCAAACAAGGTAAGAATGGTGTTTCTACCATTAATGTAAACAGTTATACCGGCTGGCAGACACTATCACACAAAATCAAAATGATGGATGCCTATCAATATTCTCAAATGGTGCTTGATTCCAGGAACAATTCCTATACAGATGCGATGGAGGCCGCTAACAGGAAAAACAATGCTTTAGGTTTGCCTGCTGTTAATTACAACATCAATGACAGTAATGGCACTCGTTTGTTTAATACTTCGAACAATACCAATACGGTAATCCCACAAGAAATTATACCTTATCTGCAAGGTCAGCAAGGCTTGACCAATACGGATTGGCAGGATGAAATCTTTAGAGTAGCACCTATACAAAATCACTCCATTTCTGCTGCGGGTGGTAGTGAATTGCTAAAATATTATGCCTCACTTGAATATTTTAATCAGGATGGTATTATTTTAAATAGTGGTTTTAAACGCTACAGCGGTAGGTTAAACCTGGAAGGGAAAAAAGGAAAAGTAAGGTATGGCGTTAACTTCAATCCATCGGTCATCAATGAGAAGAGAGTAAATGCAAATGGTGCCTATAACTCGAATGGGGGAGGGATCGTTGCCTCTGCTTTGCATTATTCACCTATATTTCCGGTATATAATCCAGATGGCTCTTACAGTTATGCACAAAACTCCTGGAGTCCTGGTACAATTACTACGCTGCCTAACAATACTGTTGCAAGTGGTAATGGTGAAACACAAGCATGGAACCCCGTTGCTTTAGCCAGGCTGCAAAAAGATGACGTGAGTGCTCAACGAATGACAGGTAGTACATTTGTTGAGGCTGAAATATTTAAAGACCTGAAATATAAACTGCAGTTGGGATTTGATATTTTCAATAGTTCAGAAGATACTTTCAGACCTTCTACAATCCCTCAATCCAATACTGCCGGCAACCCATTGTCAGAAGCTACAGGTTCTTCCAGAACGATCAAAGAAACCAACTGGTTGTTAGAACACACCTTAAACTATGCTAAAACTATCGGAGACCATAATATTAATGCTTTGTTGGGCTGGTCTAATCAGAAGGATGATTTAAGTGGGAATTACGCTTTTGCTTCCAAAGGATTTATTAGTGATCAGGTAGAATTTCTGAGTGCTGGTTTGGTGACCAATGGAACCTCTACCCGTACGCAATGGGCATTGGCATCTGGTATTGCAAGGTTGCAGTATAGTTATAAAGGAAAATACCTGTTTACGGGTTCGGTAAGAGCGGATGGTTCTTCCAAATTTGGAAAAAACAATAAGTGGGGTTATTTCCCTTCAGCTTCCCTGGGCTGGAGATTATCAGAAGAAGATTTTCTTAAAAACTCAGAAGCAATTTCTGATTTGAAATTAAGAGCGAGTTACGGTCTGACCGGTAATTTTAACATCCCGAATTACGGATCACAAGGTGCGATGACTAATTACGGTTATGTATTTGGCGGTGCTACTCCATCCGTTATAAATGGTGCTGCACCATTTGCACAACCTAATGATGATTTGAAATGGGAAAAAACTGCGCAATTGAATCTTGGATTTGATGCTTCCTTTTTCAAAAACAAGCTGACTTTATCTGTTGATGTTTATAACAGTAACACTAATAATTTACTATTAAATGTACCTGTCCCTATATCTACAGGTTTTTCTACCGAGCTGAAAAACATTGGCAAGGTCAATAATAAGGGGATTGATATTAATTTGGGTACTCAGCAGCAATTTGGAGGGGTGAGGTGGACAGCAAATGCGAACTTCTCGAAGAACATCAATAAAGTCGTAGAATTAGGCCCGGGTAACGCAGATATTATCAAGACAGGATCTGTTGCCAATGCCTATTTTATTACCAGAGTTGGCGAGCCTATCGGTTCTTATTACCTGCCGGTAGTTTTGGGTGTATTCAAAAACCAGGCAGAGGTTAATGCTTACCCTCATTATACTGACACACAAGGGAATTATGATCTGAATACCTCTAAACCCGGTGATTTTAAATTTAAAGATGTAGATGGTGACGGGGTGATCGACCTGACAAAAGACCGGGAGATTGTTGGAAATTACCTGCCTAAATTTACTTACGGTTTTGCGGCTTCAGCAGAATATAAAGGTGTGGATCTGAATGTTTCAATGCAGGGTGTCTATGGAAATAAAATCCTGAATCTTTCCCGCAGGTATTTTGCGAACAAAGAAGGTAATATGAACAATATGATAAGCTCTCTGGATCGTTGGATGTCGGAAAGTAATCCGGGAAGTGGTGAGGATGTGCGGGCTAACCGTGCTGCAAAAGGCAGTAATGGTACAACTTCTACCTGGCATGTTGAAGACGGATCTTATTTAAGAATCCGTAACATCGCTTTAGGCTATACTTTCCCAACTGGTTTAGTTAAGAAAATGACCCTGACAAAGCTTAGAGTATACCTTTCAGTACAAAACCCTTTTACTTTCACGAAGTATTCTGGATACAATCCAGAGGTAACCAACCGATCTGATGCCACCACAAATGGTGAAGATTATGGCGTTTATCCAACCTCAAAAACCATATCCTTAGGTATCAACATCACTTTATAAAATCAGAACCATGAAAAAATATATATACATTCTTATTGGTGGTTTAATACTGACAGCCACTTCCTGCAAGAAATTCCTGGATTTAAAGCCACAGGATTCCTACACCGAAAACACTTTTTATGTGGATGAGAAAGGACTTCAAGGAGGTCTGATCAGTTGCTATGATGCTTTACAAACTGATAGCCTCTACGGAAACAATCTGTTAACTCTGGGAGAAATCCGCGGGGACAATGTTACGGACAATGATCCTGGTTCAGGAGCAGGTGTGCGGAATCAAATTGAGGTATTTGCTGAAACTTCAGCCAATAATATCCTTTCCGGCAGTTGGCAAGGGCACTACAAAGCTATTTACCGGAGTAATATTATTCTGGACAGAGCCCCTGCAATCGTGATGAATGAAACCACAAAAAACCAGGTCATTGCGCAGGCAAAATTTATCCGTGCGCTAAGTTACTTCAACTTAACCAGGCTCTGGGGTAATGTCCCATTGGTAACCAAGGTTCAGAAAACAGAAGAAGCCCGTGAAAACAGCCGTTCTACACCCGCGCAGATTTATCAGCAAATTATAAGTGATTTGACCGATGCAGCAACGAAACTTCCTGTCTCCTGGTCTGATGCCCAAAGAGGAAGAGCAACCAGTTATGCTGCTTCAGCCCTTTTAGGTAAAGTCTATCTTTATCAGAAAAACTACACCATGGCAGCCTCAACCCTGCAACCTGTAGTTACTGCTATCTATGCCGGATCCACCTTGGCAACCGTACCACAAACTACAACTTTTCCTAATGCATTAAAGACGAGTAAAGATGTCATCTTCGCAGTTCAATATCTTTCAGGTGGTGTAAAAGAGTTTGTAAATCAAGATAACCGTTATAGAAACAATAACAATACTAACATCATTAACCTGCCACAAAGCTTGTTTGAAGCTGGCGACAACCGTAAAGCACTTCTTGCTGTAACCGGTACAGGTGGCCGTCCGGGGAAGTTTAATACTCCGCAGGTAAACAATGAAACCAGCAGTGATTTTCCGGTGCTCCGCTGTGCTGAAGTGCTGTTAATGTATGCAGAAGCATTAAATGAAGTCGCTTACGGAAACCCGGATGCATTTACAGCGCTAAATGCAGTCCGCACAAATGCAGGGATAACTGCAAAAACGCCTGTCATGCTAACTTCGCAGAACGCATTCAGAACAGCTCTTTATTTAGAAAGAAGACTAGAACTGGCTCTGGAAGCCGATCGCTGGTTTGACATTGTGAGAACCAATCAAATGGCCGCAATCTTCCCTGGCATTCCAGCCTTCAGAAGCCTTTATCCGGTACCACAAGTAGAAATTGACAACGTCAATAAAAAGGACGGCTGGCAAAATAATGGCTACTAAAAAATGAGAAATCGTGGCAGTTATTCTGGTAACTACCACGATTTTAACAACTTTAACAAAAAAACTATGAAAGCTTCTTTCCTGATGTTTTGCAGCTGGCTTATCACAATAACAGCCATCGCCCAAAATCAAAATCATGGGCCATCCAACCAATACATCCTTCAAAATACAGCTAACCCAGTTCAATATAAAAACTACTACCTGCTAACTCTATTACAAAAAGATGCTACGGTAAAGGCACTGATCCAAAAAGACCCCGTGTTCAGCGAGCTCTTAAAAAACAAGACAATCAACATCAACGCTGCCTTAAAAAACTGTGGCAGCAACATCCCATGTCTCACTACAACAATTAAATTCAGTCCTGAAGAAATAGCAGCAGTCAGTAACCGTCTCCAAGCCCTTTTTAAACCAGGCAATGCATTAGCCCTGCTGATCAATCACGATCTTATTCCATCTGGCTGTTACAACAGCTATGAAAACCTAAAACCCGTAGAAATGCTAACCAAAGCCTGGGAACAAGATGCTAATGCCATAAACCATGTCATCGACGTTTATGTAAACGGTCAAAAACCTAATTACCCGGCTATAGACTCTATTAGTTTTGACCTGAAAGACAAAAACTATCCCGAACTAGTTAACACTAACGCAAAATTAAGCCTGGCCCCCAAAAATAACCTATACTTTGAACCCTCCCTGCAATTTGCGTTAACCGCATTGGAGCTCAATGAAAGAAATGACGCTGCCGATTACGAGCCCATGGCCACCACCGTAAATAAAGCTGCCCTTTCCTCCATTAGAAATACAAATTTCAAAGCCTATCCCTACACCCTGATTCTTGTACCCGGAGAAGGCCCCGAAGAACGCGATACAGAACTTAGTGCAGGAGGGATGCTCCGTTGCCGTTTAGCAGCAGAACAATACCAAAAGAAAGCAGCACCCTATATTATGGTTTCCGGTGGGAGAGTACACCCGTACAAGACAAAATACAACGAAGCCTACGAAATGAAAAAATTTCTGATGCAAACCTTACAAATCCCAGAAAGTGCTATTCTGATGGAGCCACACGCCAGGCACACTACCACCAACCTGCGTAATGCCTCAAGACTCATCTACCGTTACCACATCCCAATGGAACAACCCGCACTGGTAGTGACCACAAAATCACAAAGCATGTACATTAGTGATATCATGCCTCAACGCTGCATCAAAGAACTAGGATACGAACCCTACAAAGCCGGAAAACGTTTATCAGAAAATGACCTTGAATTTTACCCAAATACTAAATCCTTACAAATAGATTTTGATGAACCTATGGATCCATAGTGTTCATCAAAATCTTTTCCCATTTAGTTTCTTCTATCCGGTCGCTGCATCTTTTTTCTTTAGGCTCCTTCTCTTTCTTTCTTTCTTTCTTTCTTTCTTTCTTTCTTTCTCTCAACCAAACACGAAACAACCCAAATCCATCCATTTATCTAACATCTAATAAGGGTTTTCAAGAAAGAAGGATTCTTAGAAAAACAAAAACCACCCTGCTATATTTCTGACATGTTTAATCGCTTTTCGCGGTTAAATCCGTCAGAAATATAGCAGGGTGGTTTTTGTTTCTATCTTGAAAAACCTCAGATCCTAGTTAAATGGCCGTTTGGTAATACTCGTGTTCCCCATGGCACTTTTCTCGTACAACCCCACACAACTCCTATCGAACGAACTATCAAAATTCACCTTTCCGGCCCCTAGCTCGGTCGGTACCTTAGTCCCCTCCAAAAAATAATAAACCTTTGTATTTCCACCCTTATGATGCGGCTTATAATTTCCGTAAGTTTCCATTTCCGACCAGATTGTATCTTTCACCGTAACAGCGAACACATACTGAACCGGGCCTGTGTTATTCTCGTTTCTATACTGAGCAACCTCCTTGAAGCCAGCCTTAAGATCGCCTGCTCCAGGCTGAAAAAACGTACCCTTCAACATCCAGCCTAATAAAACCACGACCATTACACCCAGAAAAATATTAATCTTTGTATTTCGCATCCTTTTTATAAATCAACCAACACTTTATGCATAACCTCTAAACCCAGATCAATATGACTTTTCTCCATAATCAATGCAGGACGGAAACGAACTGTTTGCGGGCCGCAGCCCAGGAACATTACATTATGCTCCAGACCTTTCTGAATAAATGCATTACGCATCTCCGAATCAGGGAAATCAAAAGCACAAAGCAGACCCTTGCCCCGTACATTACTAATCTTATCATATTTCTGGGCCAGCCCTTCCAGATTCTCCTTTAAATACGCACCAACACCAGCTGCATGATCACACAATTTATCCTCCTCTATGATCTGAAGGATCTTTGTCGCTCTCACCATATCAACCAGATTACCACCCCATGTAGAATTAATTCTTGAAGGAACACGGAAAACATTGTTTTCTACTTCATCCACCTTATTTCCCACTAATATTCCACAAACCTGCATTTTCTTACCAAAAGCAAGGATATCAGGACGTGCCTTTTCACTATAATGCTGATGACACCAGAACTTACCAGTTAAGCCAACACCTGTTTGTACCTCATCATAAATCAGGAATGCATCATTTTCATCAGCAATGCTGCGTAATTGAATTAAAAATTCTTCACGTAAATGATTATCGCCACCCTCAGACTGGATTGGTTCAATAATAATTGCACAGATATCATCTTTATAATCAGCAAAAGCTTGTTTAACCTGAGCAATGGAAAGTTCTTCCGTATTTATTGCTGTTGCTAAATTATCATGCTCCAGCGGGAACTTTACTGTAGGTACAGAAACTCTTGGCCAGTCAAACTTGGCGAACCATTTAGTTTTATCCGGTAATGTATTTGTTAAACTTAAAGTATAACCAGTTCTGCCATGGAAGGCTTTTTCAAAATGGAGTACCTTAAAGCCTTTTTCCTCTTTATGACCTTTAGCAAAGTTTTTCTGAACTTTCCAGTCCATCGCAACCTTAATCGCATTTTCAACAGCTAATCCACCGCCAGCTATGAAAAAAGCATGCGGAAGGTAAGAAGGGATACCAACCGCGCCAAAAGTTTTTACAAATTCTGCATACTGCTGTGTATACACATCAGAATTTGAAGGGTTTGCCATTGCCGCCTGCAACAGATTTTGTGTAAAGACAGCATCATTAACCATTTTTGGATGATTATATCCAAGGGGAACAGATGCGAAACAAGTAAAGAAATCCAATAATGTCCGCTTGTACTTTGAGTCGTAAATGTATGCTCCCTGGCTTTGTCCCATATCGTAGGTTAAATCAAATCCGTCAGCTAAAACATGCTGACTTAAAATCTCATTAACCTGATCAGGAGCTACAGTAAGTTGGTACATAATTCTTATATTTTGGTTTATCCAAATTTAGTAAAATGCCCCTGAATAACAAGTCTGGGGCATATTTTACATAAAAAACCAAAAACAAGGTTTAAACTGTTTAAAGTGTGATTTTACAATAAAATTGGTTTTGGACTGACAAACCCGGGAAGTTTCTTTACGAAGGTTTGTCTTTTAAATCCAGAAAGCGCAATATTAATTGCATTCATATTTCATATCTGAATTATATCCAAAGCTATACTTGGTAAGATAGTCTACATTAATAATATTGCCTTTGTCATCTTTTTTATAGGCGTAATTCTGATAATAAGAGAGGCCAAGTACTGTATAATCAGGTAAATTCTTTGAGGCCTTGCCAAAATAAGGTCTCAGAATTCCATAATAAAAGAGTGGTAATGCATTTATACCTTCATCAATGAAATTCTTTTGAGATAACTCATCCTTGTAAGCAATTGATAATACTTGTTCACCATTTTGAAGTTTAGATTTAAGATTTCCAGCTGTATATAGATATTCAGTTTTCAGATAAGTCTCTCCTTTCTTTAAAACTTCCATAATCAGGTATCCCTCTGGATTATAAGTATAATCTTTGATACTAATATTATCAGAATACGTTTCTTTTACAATTCTCCCACCAGCATCTAATTTATAGGTAGTAGTAGCCCCATTTGCTTTTTTTAAGATGATCTGATCAGTTGAGTAACTATAAAGATTTAAGGAGTCGCCATATTTAGCTGTCACTACTCTTGCTTTACTATCATAAGTATAAGTGATTTTTCCTTTTGGGCCTGGACCACCAACATTCAGGATAGTATAGTTGGTCTCTTTCAATACACAGCCATCTACTTTTACTGGTGGTAATTCTATCTCAGGATCCTTTTCATCTTTTGTGCAGGAAGCTACAAATAGTGCGGTGACTGAGATTAATAATAACAATTTTTTCATTTCGACTTTTCTTATAAAGATAATTAAATTAATCAACATTTAAAACAAGTCTTTCATTCCCATAATTCCCAATAATCCGCCAGTATGCAAAGCCACAATTTTTTCCTGTGGAGCGAAATAATCCTTAAACCCCAGATCATTTATTGCAAAAAACATCTTTGCTGTATAAACAGGGTCAATCAACATCCCATGTTCAGCCGTAAAGACCTTAATAAAATCCAGTAACTCCGGTTTCGTTTTCGCATAACCACCAAAATGATAATCCGTATGTAAAACCAATCGTGGATCATCCGTAGCCACATAATGCCCTATTTCTTTTCTGATAAATTCACCGCCCTTCAATACAGGGATCACATGGAGCTTCGTTTTTAAGCCTGCTTTTTGAATCCCCTGTAATAAACCTGCAGCCGTTGTACCAGTTCCTGCTGCACAAAAAAGATGGTCTATATCTTTGGGAAGCTCAGCAATAATTTCTGCACAACCCAATACTGCTTCGGCAGAAGCCCCACCTTCATCAATAAAATAAGTATCACCATGTTTTGCGGCATATTGAAGATAACAAGCACGCTTATCCTTATAAGTCTCTCTGTCAATGAAAATCAGCTCCATTCCATATAGAGAACAAAGGACCAGCATCTCATTGTTTACCTTTTCTCCTCTTACAAAAGCAGTGGCTTTTAATCCTGATCTCGCAGCTGCGGAAGCAGTAGCCACCAGGTGATTAGAATAAGCTCCGCCAAAAGTGACCAGATGATTTTTATTTTCAGTAGCAGCAGCCTTTAATATATACTTCAGTTTACGCCATTTATTTCCCGAAATATAAGGATCAATTAAATCATCCCTTTTGACCCATAGCCCCGATAAATGTGAATGTTTTAACTGTTGTAACGGGCTGTGTAAATCTGTAAACATGAACAAATTTAACGCGTTTAGCTTAAAATTAAGCTATAAACAATTTTATCGGCTAAATTTCAACTTTTCTACAACTTAAAGATTAGTTTTGTAAAATGGAATTAGTATAGGGTCTGCTCTCTTAAAGAGTGTCAGGCTGTGTATTTGTCCATAAAATCTGATAAAATAAATAATGGAAAACAATAACAGCGGACTGGAATTAGAAGAGCAGGATTTATACGAACATTTTAATATTGTTGTAGACAAAGGACAGTCCCTATTGCGAATAGATAAATTTTTGATGCACCGTATGGAAAATGCTTCAAGAAATCGTATCCAAAATGCGATTGAAGCAGGTAATGTACTGGTGAATAAAGCCACTATAAAAGCTAGCTATAAAGTTAAACCGGCCGATGAGATTTCAATTGTGTTTCCTCATCCGCCAAGAGATACTGAAGTTTATCCGGAAGATATCCCATTGGATATTGTCTATGAAGATGATGATTTACTGATTGTAAACAAGGTCGCAGGAATGGTTGTACACCCTGGATTTAACAATTATACAGGTACGTTGGTGAATGCACTTGCCTTCCATTTTGAATCCCTGCCACAATTACCCGGTAATGAAGGCAGACCCGGACTAGTACACCGTATTGATAAAGATACTTCAGGATTGCTGATCATCAGTAAGAATGAAATTACGATGACTAAGCTGGCTAAACAATTTTTTGACCACAGTATTACCAGAAAATACCTGGCTTTAGCCTGGGGAGATATCAAAGAAAACGGTACAGTTTCCGGTTATATCGGGCGCAGTGCCAAAAACAGGATCGTTATGGATGTTTATGAAGAAGAAGATAAAGGAAAGTGGTCAGTTACCCATTACACTGTTTTAGAACGTTTAGGCTATGTCACGCTAATCAGTTGTCAGCTGGAGACAGGTCGTACACACCAGATCAGAGCTCATATGCAGCATATCGGTCATCCTTTATTTAACGATGCGAATTACGGTGGAGATAAGATCCTTAAAGGAACGACGTTTACAAAGTATAAACAATATGTAGCCAACTGTTTTGAGATGTTACCGCGCCAAGCTTTACATGCACAGACTTTAGGTTTTATACACCCGACGACTAAGGAATATATGGAGTTTGAAGCCCCATTGCCTCCGGATTTTGATTCTGTACTTAACAAATGGAGAAACTACGTCGCACAGCCATAAAAATTTAATGCAACAAGAATATATTTTACATAACGATCAATTCATTGCGATAGACCAAGCTATCCTGACAGCCAGAAACAGAGGCTTCAGGTATGGTGACGGGCTGTTTGAATCTATGCGGATGTCTGGCGGTAAACTGAAGTTCGCTGAATTGCATGCTGATCGTTTACAAGCGGGCATGAGTGCGTTGAAAATGGAAGGAGGGATTCTATTTGATGATTATTTCCTTAAACAGAAAACTGCCGAGCTTTGTAAACGTAATAAACTAAAAGATAATGTGAGGTTTCGCTTGTCTGTTTACCGGGAAGGTGAAGGACTATATACACCTGATGGTAACAAATCAGGATATGTACTGGAAGCAAGCCCGCTTACTGCGGGAGGTTATGAACTGAATAAAAAAGGACTCATCATCAATGTTTACGATGAGATCACTAAACCGATTAATAAACTTTCTACTTATAAGACCAGTAATTCATTACTCTATGTGATGGCAGGTTTATATAAACAACAAAACCGCCTGGACGAAGCTTTTATCTTAAATCAGCATGGCTTTCTTTGTGAAAGTATCAGTTCCAATGTTTTCGTGGTTTACGATAAGCAAATTTATACCCCAGCACTTTCCGAAGGATGTATTGCCGGGGTAATGCGTAACGTAGTTATGAAAGTGGCTAAAACAAACCAGATCCCTGTAATAGAAGCACAAATTAACCCTGAAGTCTTAAATGAGGCAGACGAGGTGTTTATAACCAACGCTACATCTGGCATCCGCTGGGTGATGGGGTATGGTAAAAAACGATATTTTAATGAGATAACCAAGTCTTTAAGTTCTTTACTCAATGCGTTATAGCTATTCAGCTATAAACGCATTCCTCTTAAAAATTCATTAACCATCATTCTTTTTTTACCTTCATATTGTACATCCAGTAAAGAGATATAACCATCCTGAGCAGCAAACTTTAAATAGCTTTTACCATCGGTTATAAACATGCCAGGGCTTACCGAAGGAGTTGTTTCTTCAAATGTTGCTTTAAAAATCTTGATCGTCTTTTCATTTAATTCTGCAAATGCAGTAGGGTAAGGACTAAGCCCCCTGATCAGGTTATAGATTGTTTTTGCAGAATTATTCCAATCCACTTTACAGAACTCTTTGAATATTTTAGGCGCATGTTTCAGTTCAGAAGAAAAAATCTGAGGCTGTTCTTTATAGTCGTTGGCTTCAATTGCTTTTACTGTTTTAACCAATAGACCAGCACCAGCCTTCATCAAATGATCGTGCAGATCTCCAGCTGTGTCGTCTTCAGCGATAGGTACAGCTTCTGAGAAAATAATGTCTCCGGTATCTATTTCATGTTTCAGGAAAAACGTGGTTACTCCACTTTCTTTTTCTCCATTAATGATTGCATGATTAATTGGCGCAGCACCGCGGTACTGTGGTAAAAGAGAACCGTGTAAATTAATTGTTCCTTTAGCTGGCATATTCCAAACCACTTCTGGCAGCATACGGAAAGCGACCACAACATGCAGATCTGCATTTAAAGCTTTCAGTGCTGCGATGAAATCAGGGTCTTTTAATTTTAATGGCTGCAATACTTTTAAACCTTTTTCTACAGCATATTTTTTAACCGCACTTTCTTGTAATTTCTGCCCTCTTCCTGCTGGTTTATCTGCTGCGGTAACGACTCCTGCAATTTCAAATCCGGCTTCTGCTAAAGCATTTAAAGAGGCAACGGCAAAATCGGGCGTGCCCATGAAAACTATTTTCATCTGTGTTTGTTTGGTTTATTCGTGATCAAATTATTGTAAGGCCATGATGGTTAAGCATCCTGTCTTTCTTTAGCAAAATAACTAAAAATTTAACGCATATTTTGTTTAATCTATATGGTTCAGACTTCAGAAGAAATTAAAGAAATTGGTTTGGTATATGTTACTGACAGTATGCCTGGTCTTTACCGTAAAGGAAAACCCGGAAAATTTTATTACGAAGACCACAACGGTCAGCGGGTAAAAGATGAAGCGCAGCTGGAAAGAATTAAAGCATTGGTATTACCACCTGCCTGGACTGAGGTCTGGATTGCAGCAAAAAAGAATGCTTATTTGCAAGCAACCGGAATGGATGTTGCAAAGCGCAAACAATACCGTTACCATACCAAATGGACTTCCCGAAGATCTGATCTTAAATATTACCGGTTACTGGAGTTCGGAAAAGCTTTACCACAAGCCAGGAAGAGGATCGCGAAAGACTTGAAAAGGCCTGTGTACGACGAACAGAAGGTTTTGGCTATTTGTGTACAACTCATGCAAAAGACACTCATTCGCGTTGGCAATGAGGCTTACGCGCAGCTTTATGGTAGTTATGGCTTGTCTACGCTCAGAAATAAACATGCTAAAATAAATGGGAATGTACTCCAGTTAAAATTTGTAGGTAAAAAAGGGGTAAAGCAAGAAGTTGCCCTTAACGATAAAAACCTCGCCAAAATGGTCAAAAACTGTATGGAGATTCCCGGACAAGACTTGTTTCAATACTATACCGCTGATTCAGAACGCAGGGCGATAGATTCAGGGATGATTAACAATTATATCAAAGAAATTACCGGAAGTGATTTTACTGCTAAAGATTTTCGTACCTGGGGCGGGACATTGGAAGCTTTAAGGCAGCTGGCCATTTGCACTGGTAATGTAGAAGAAGAACGGCCTAAGAAAAAGATTGTGACCGAAGTCATGAAATGTGTGGCCAGTAAATTAGGCAATACACCTGCGGTCTGCAAAAGTTCCTATGTATATCCGCTGCTGATTGAAGCTTTTGAACAGGATCAATTGTTAAAGTATATGAAGAAAATACATACCACCAGGCCCGATACTATCCAGGCGATGGAAAATGATGAAAAAGTCTTAATGAAGTTTCTTAAAGCAGTACAAAAGAAATTATAGCTTGATTTTATGCTAATCTGATGCCCAGATCACGATAGCTTTTCAGGTTTTCATGGTCAGGATCTGTATCTGTAATAATGATGTCAAGGTCACTTGCACTGGTAATATAATAGGGCTCTGTGGTGTCCAGCTTTTCAAATGTAGCAATCGCGATCACTTGTTTGGAAGTTTCCACCATAACCTTTTTAATCTGGCAGTCTTCATAACTAATGCCTGTAACCCCTGAAATCAGGTCAATACTGCATATTCCAAGAAAACAGATATCCGGACGGATACCCCGGATCGTTTGTATGACTTCAAAACCTGTGGTAGAAAAAGATGATTTATTTAATCTGCCACCTATAAAAATAACTTCTATAAAAGGGTGATCTTCCAGTACAGTAGCTACTGGAAAGCTATTGGTGACTACCGTAATTTGCAGGTCTCTGGGTAAATGTGTTGCAATAGCCAGTACAGAAGTCCCTGAGTCAAATAAAACAACCTGGCCATTTTTGATCAGTTTTATTGCTTTTTGTGCGATGATTTCTTTGTGAGATACGTCATAATGTTCTCTTTCTCTGAAATGCTGCGGGATAGGAGAGCGGGAAATAGCTCCGCCACGCACTGCTTTTAACAAGCCCTGGTCTGATAGCTCTTTAATATCACGTCTTACGGTATCTTCAGATACCGCTAAAAGCGTGCTTAAATCTCCTAAAAGTACTTTTCGTTCTTTACGGATATGCTCAATAATCAGTTGTAATCTTTCGGCCTTAATCATCTTAGTTGCAAATATACAAATAAAAACTATTGTATTGTTGCAGTATATTGCAATTTATTGCTATATTTGTTGCAATATATTACGAACTATGAATAGAGACAGAAAAACAATAGCCATCGATATGGATGGAGTAATTGCCGATACAGAAGCACAGTTTATGGATTGGTATGAAAAGGAACACGGAATACGGGTTCCAAGAGAAGAAAGACTAGGTGTGCCGGAGCAGGATGGATTTCCTGACAAGACTGCTGTCAGAAGATATGTCTATACTCCGGGATTTTTCAGGACAATTCCGGTCATGCCGGGAGCAATTGAAGCAGTAAAAACTTTAATGGAAGATTATGAGGTTTTCATTGTATCTGCTGCGACAGAATTTCCGCAATGTTTAGCAGAGAAGCTGGAATGGTTAAATGAATATTTTCCTTTTATCAGCTGGACAAATATCGTTTTGTGTGGTGACAAGAGTATTATCGATACAGATTACCTCATTGATGATCATTGTAAGAATCTTGACTTTTGTAAAGGAAAGCCTATTATGTTTAACGGATCACACAATGTGAATCAATTACACCATACCCGGGTAATGAATTGGGATGAAGTGTTAGCGTTGTTTGCACAAGAAGAGTTATCGGTATAAATCTTTTAAGAGACCAGAATAAAGATAAACCTCCTCCCATTTGGGAAGAGATTTCTTTATGCGTCTTTTTTAGGTGCCTTTTTTATAGATTCAACAGGTTGTTCTTCCCGTTCTCTCTTTTTTGCCGGATTCTTAAACTGAGGTTCATCTTTGGTATAATCTTCGTCCTCTGGTTTTTTTACCGCTTTATTTCCTTCATCAACCTCAGGAATAGGTTCCTGAAAATTGCTGCTTGGTTTTTCGTTTTTTCTTTTAGGGTCCTTGTTCATCACTGCTCAGTTTGAGGTTAAGGATACAGCAAGTATTTCTTGCGCATCTTTTTATATTGACTTAATCCTGGTTCCCAGCTTGCCCTGATTTCTTTTTCAGATTTGCCTGCAATAATTTGCTCCTTTAAGCTATAAACACCAGCGAGCTTATCAAAATTATTCATTTGCTTGCTGAGCTTGAAGTTGAAAAAATCTGCTTTATCCGGATAAGCCTGGTACAATTCAATAAGCCACTTAAGGTTTAACACCTTTTCCTTCCTAAGGTTTGAAATATTATAATTTCTCAGGTCCAGCCCATAGCATTCCTGGTTTTGATGTAAAGGAGTTTCCGCCATTCCTTTGATGCTCTTCGGCGTGAAAGAAAAGCTATACTTCCCTTTCAGTGCCGGCGCCCCTAAAACTGTAAAAGGAAACAGCGTTCCACGGCCCTGGCTCAAATATGTCCCTTCAAAAAGACATAACGTAGGGTAAAGTAAAATAGATTGCTGTGTATTTAAATTCGGAGAGGGCTTAACAGGTAAATCATAAGGCATATCATGGTTGTAATCTGCTACTTTAATAATCGTGATTTTACATTGCACTTTATTTTTCAGCCAGCCTTCTCCATTTAACATCTGCGCATACTCTCCAACGGTAAGTCCATGGACAATTGGAATTGGTTTCAATCCGATACCCGATATCAATCTGGAATCCAGAATAGGGCCATCAATATAAAAACCATTAGGATTTGGCCTGTCCAGAATGAGCAGTTCTTTTTTATTTTCTGCGCAAGCCTGCATCACATATTGCAGGGTATTGATATAAGTATAGAAACGTACACCCACATCCTGAATATCAAATACCATGAGATCAACATCGGCTAAATCGGCCGGGGTAGGAATCTCATGTTTACCATATAAGGAGATTGCTTTAATCCCTGTTTTCTGATCTATCGCATCGTCTACTTTGATTCCCGCACTGGCATTGCCTCTGAAACCGTGCTCAGGCCCAAAGATTTTGACAATATTGACACCGCGTTTTAAAAGACTATCTACAACTGTAGTCTCATTAATTACGGAAGTCGGATTAACTACCATTCCAATCCGTTTTCCTTTAAGCAGTGGCAAGTATCTTTCAGTTTGTGCGGCTCCGGTCCGGATTTCATGGTTCTCAGTTTTCCGTACTATTGGCTTCAGGCTGGAACTATCGCTATCAGTCACTTTAGCATTGGCACAGGCCTGCAGGCTAAACATAGCCAGGCAAACCGGAAGTATTATTGAGGAAGATAGTTTCATAAGACCTTTTTTTACTTATTATGATTGAATTCAAAATCAAATAACCATTTTTGCTATTGTCTGTTTTTGTTTAACCAGGCCCTAAGTTACAGTTTATTAAAAATTTTGAATACAGAATATTTCATAGCCAGGCGAATTGCCATTAAATCAGAACGCACATTTTCTAAGCTGATCGTCCGTATTGCTATTGCGGGGGTGATGCTGAGTCTTGCTGTTATGATGTTGTCTGTTGCCATTATTAAAGGCTTTAAAACAGAAATACAAGAAAAAGTCAGAGGATTTGTTGGGGATGTAAGGATTTTTAAACTCGATTTAAACAACTCCTTTGAGCTTACACCTTTCGTACCTACGGCTAAAACTTTAGCTGATCTGAAACAGAATAAGGATATTGCTTATTTTCAGTCTTATGCTACAAAGCCAGCCATCATTTCTGCGAACGATGAAGTAGAAGGGGTTAATTTTAAAGGGATAGCGCATAATTTTAACTGGGATTATATTAAGAAACACTTAGTTAGTGGCAGGATCATGGACTTTTCTGACAGTACGAAAGCAACTAAAGAAATCCTGATCTCTTCTTTCACTGCTAACCGGCTCAAACTTAAAACCGGAGATAGCTTTATCATGTATTTCGTGCAAAATCCTCCACGGAAGCGCCCATTTAAGATAGTAGGGATTTATGATATCGGAGTAGAGGAAATTGATAAAAGTTTTGTATTGGGTGATATCAATATAATCAGGCGTTTAAATAACTGGCAGCCTAATGAGATTGGTGCGATTGAGATCAAGCTTAAAGAGTTCTCGCGTTTGCAGCAAGCCTCAGATAAAATTTATTCTTCTATGGAGATTAATCTTAAATCGGAATCTGTCAAAGAATACTTTCCTAATATCTTCACGTGGCTGTCGTTATTAGATGTGAATACCAGGGTATTACTTGTTTTAATGATGATTGTTGGGGTAATTAATATGATTACAGCACTGCTGATCATGATTTTGGAAAGAACCAATATGATTGGAATGTTAAAGGCCTTTGGAATGACTGATTACAGTGTAATGAAGGTCTTTTTATACAACGCTTTATACTTGGTCGGGGTAGGCTTGATACTCGGGAACATCCTGGGTTTAGGTTTGGGCTTTTTACAGCAATATACGCACATATTCAGGCTGGATCAGGGATCTTATTATTTGTCTTATGTGCCTATAGAATTCCATTTTGCCGATGTGCTGCTTCTTAATCTCGCCATAATTGTAATTTGTTTCGTGGTATTGATCCTGCCTTCGTTACTGGTCAGCAGAATATCTCCGCTAAAAGCGATACGTTTTAAATAAACAGCCCTCATAAAAAGGTAACTTCAGAAAGATGCAACCTTTTTATGAGGGCTGTTTATTTGAGGGCTATTTATTATTTTACTTTGCGTTTTTTACATATTTGTCCAACCAGGAATTCATCTCCCACAGACAGTGTAAGATGTTTTCTTTACCACGGTAACCATGTGCTTCATAAGGTAAGAAGACTAACCTTGTTGTTCCACCATGACCTTTGATTGCATTAAATAAACGCTCACTGTTAATTGGGAAAGTACCTGTATTGTCATCAGAGTCTCCATGAATCAATAACAGTGGGGTTTTGATCTTATCCGCATAACTGAAAGGGCTCATTTCATAATATAACTGTGGAACTTCCCAATAAGTACGGTCTTCATTCTGAAATCCAAAAGGAGTCAAAGTTCTGTTATATGCACCACTACGGGCAATACCAGCTTTAAACAGGTTGGTATGGGCTAAGAGATTTGCGGTCATGAATGCACCATAGCTATGTCCGCCTACTGCCATTCTGTTTCTATCTCCAACACCAAGATCAGCAAGCTTATTGATCGCAGCTTCTGCATTTAATTTTAACTGATCAACAAATGTATCGTTAGGTTTTTTTCCTTCCTTGGCCACAATTGGCATTTCTGCATTGTCAAGCACTGCATATCCTTGTGTAACCCAGTAAATCGGAGAACCCCAGCTTAACATCGTGAAACGATCTTTGGAACCTCTGATTTGCGCTGCATCAGCCGCAGAGTTAAATTCGCGTGGATAAGCCCAGATTAAGGTAGGTAATGGGCCATCTTTAGCCTTGTCATAACCTTTTGGCAAATATAAATTACCAGTCAGATCTATACCATCAGCACGCTTGTATGTAATTTTTTCTTTAGTAGTGCCTTCCAGACCCGGGTACGGATTGGTAAAATCAGTTACTGGTCTGTCTGCTATTCTAAGTACCAGGTTTTTAATATAATAGTTAGGCACATCCTTTTGTGACTCTTTTCTGGTTAACAACACTAATTTATTAGCGTCCAGTACATCTGCTACATATTCATAAGAACCTTCTGCACTACGCCAGATAATCTCGTTCTTTTTAGAAGCCAGGTCAAATTTCGCCAGGAAAGGTAAATCTCCTTTTGGAGATGAGCCTATCATATTGTTCATTAATAACTTGGTCCCGTTGTCTACAGTTTGTACAACCTGACGGCCAAAAGCATTCTTTTCTGTAACCGGATTACCAGGATTATTGTAATTATCAGTTTCATTCAATTCATACAAAGTTTCGATTGTTCCAGTAGTTGGGTTATAGCGACTTAATTTGATGGTTTGCTTACCACGAAGTTCTTCCTTAACCAGGGCAAGAGTTCCATTTCCCCAGATAGTTTCACGGTAACGGGTAACTGTTTTAAAAAGCTCTTTAGCCTCACCAGAGAATGGTGCGCTTAACGCATAGACTGCATCATGAAATGGAACTTGTTTTTTGATCAGTCCGCTGTCCAGTGGCTGTGCCCAGGTGATGGTTGCCGCCTCATCTGCTCTCCACTCATAACCGCGGGGAACATTCTGTGTATTGTCATTTCCGGATGGCGTACTTTCTTTAGAAGGTAATTCTGCCAGAACTTTAATCGATTTACCAGACAGGTCCGTGATTTTTACAATAACAGGGAAACCATAAGCAGGTACCAGGTAAGAGAAAGGCTTGCTGATTGTTTCTTGCAACAGGTATTTTTTGTCTGGAGAAACATTCACATCAGCATACATCGCAGGCTGTCCGATTAAGGTCTGCGTTCCATTTTTATATTGAACCAATTGCGAAGTTGCAAAGAATTCAAATAATTGCTCGTCAAATGGGGTTTTAATTAAATCCTGATAGGTTGGGTTTGGTGCAGCCTTGCCAACATTCTGTTGTATAGATGGGCCTTTAGGCAATAACGGTTTGACCGGGACCGCACTGGCTGGCTTTGTCGCTACTCTATATAAAACGGTCTGATCATCTACCCAGGTAATTCCGCCACCTAAAGTTACATTTAAAGGTTGTTGATTGATTTTAACCGCTTTTAACGTCGCAATATCTATAATATATAAATCAACACCTTTTTGTGTGGTCTGTGTGAAGGAGATTTTATTTTGTGAAGGATTCCAGGCTGCGTTAGCTGCAGCCAATGGCGCAGGAAGGCCAATAATTTTGGCAATTTTTCCTGTTTTAATATTTTTTAGCGTAAAGTCGTTAATGAATGTCTGTCTGCTTGGAGAGAAATTATTAGGGTTAATGCGCAATCCTGCGATGCGGAATTCTGGCATTGCCAATTCTTCTACAGAAGGATAGGAGTTTCTGGTACTGAGCAGCATCCATTCTGCTTTACTGTCAAGGCTCACTGTAGGTGTGGGCTTGGCTAATAAAAGATCGGAAATTGCTTGAGGTGGCAGTTGGTAATTGACCGCATCTTGTGCAAATACGCTTGTGGCAGCCGTAAATAAAAATAAGGTCAGTAATGATTTTTTCATATTGATGGGGATTTGTTAATCTGGTAAAACTACAAAAAGCAGTCACCCGATCAGCTTTTATCGTATCAAAATATTGATACAATAGCAATTTAAATCTGATATTTTACGGTTTCGCATAGATTATACCGGATATTGTGCTTATTTCCGTAAATTTGGCGAAATATCAATTTTAACTGAAATACTGTGTCGTTAGATAAATTAAAACTAAGTAAGCCCCTGATTACAGCAATGACTGATGCAGGGTACTTAACTCCCAAAGAAATCCAGGCGAAAACTATGTCTAGAATTCTGGGTGGACAGGATATACTTGCTGTAGGTCCGGAGGGATCAGGTAAAACAACAGCCTATATCCTTGGCGTTTTAATGCGGTTGAAGTATACGAAAGATGATGCGCCAAAAGTATTAATATTAGTGGCAGATAAGGACCGTGCAATTGCTGTAATTGATCAGTTTATTTCATTAAGTAAAAACAGAGACCTGAATATTGTTGGTCTTTATGGTACTGGTGGGGTAGAAGCTGAAGTTAATGAGTTGGTTTTAGGTATCGATATTGTTGTCGCTACACCAACCAGGGCAAGAGCTATCTATTTGAAACTGGGTTTGAACTTAAGTAAACTTCAGACTTTTATTGTAGATGATGCTGCGCTGATTGTACAACAGGGAATGCAGTTGCCTGTTTGTGAATTGGCAAGAAGTGCTGGTAAATGTCAGCATTTGGTTTTCACAGAGGTTATCCATGAAAAATTAACAAAAATGACGGATCAGTTCCTGAATTTCCCTACTGTAATTGAAGTAGAGGATTTTGGGGATTCAAAAACTGAAACCGTTGCACAGGTACTTTACCAGGTTCCGAATTATAAGACTAAAATAAATCTGCTGCGTCATTTATTACGTGATGATGAAGTATTCAATAAAGTAGTAGTTTTTGTGAATTCAAGGCTTACTGCACAAAAAGTGGCGATCAGTATCGCAAGCCCTAAAGAAATGGAATTTTCTATGTTCAGGCCTTTACATTTTGATGAAAATGGTTTTGACGATTTTGAAGATTTCAAACAAAGTGAAGAAGCAAGAGTCCTTGTGGTAGCCAATCAGGGTGAAGGCCCCTTAAATTTAGATGGTATTCCATTTATCTTCCATTTTGATGTACCTGAAGAAAAGGAAACTTTCTTAAGCCGTATTATTAAAAACAAGGAAAATCCTGAAGAGGTCGTAGCTATTACATTTGCGACAGATATGGAGCTTGTTCAGGTAAAAAAGATTGAGCAGTCAATTGGTCAGAAACTTGAATTAATGGACTTACCTGAAGAGCTTTTAGTAGAAAAAACACTGAGAACAAAAGGTTTTGATAAAAACCGTGTAGTAAAGGTGAAAGCTGAAGAGCCTGCTGGTGGCGGAGCTTACCATGAGAAAAAAGAAAGCAATTCAAAGAATTATAATTATGGTATCGGCCAGAAGGCAAAGATGACTATGAAGAAAAAACACTCTTAAGCCTATACAAAATAAGGGGCCTGTTTTCATAAACAGGCCCCTTATTTTTACAATATTATCAGGTCATTTATAGTTTTTTAGCTTCGTTCCAGTACACATCCATTTCTGCTAAAGTCATATCCTGCAAGGCCTTCCCATTATCTTTCGCCTTACTTTCTATATATTGAAAGCGCTTGATGAATTTTCTGTTTGTTTTTTCTAACGCATTTTCAGGATTGATACCAATAAATCTTGCATAATTGACTAAAGAGAAAATAAGGTCCCCAAACTCTGATTCCGCTTTTTCAAGATCTATCGCTTCATTGTCAACGACATTGTATTCATTTTTAAATTCCTGAAGCTCTTCTTCTACCTTTTCCCAAACCTGAGTTTTATTTTCCCAGTCAAAACCGATTCCTCTTGCTTTTTCCTGAATTCTGCTGGCCTTAACCAAAGCCGGAAGAGAAGCAGGCACACCGCCTAATACTGACTTGTTGCCTTCTTTTAACTTAATTTGCTCCCAATTGCGTTTAACATCATTTTCATCCTGTACCTCCACATCACCATAAATATGAGGGTGGCGGTTGATCAGTTTATCGCAAACACTGTTCAGCACATCTACTATGGTGAAGTCATTCGTTTCCGAAGCAATTTTCGCATAGAAAACCAAGTGCATCATCACATCACCTAACTCCTTTTTAACCTCAGTTAAATCACCATCCAGAATCGCATCAGAAAGCTCATAGGTTTCCTCAATTGTGAGGTGACGTAAAGTTTCCATAGTTTGCTTTCTGTCCCATGGACATTCCGTTCTCAAGGTATCAAGTACAGTTAATAGCCTTTGAAATGCAGCAGAAGGATCGGCTGCGGTAATAGGAGGGATATGGTTTGGCATGGGATTTTATTTAATATAAAGCGCTAAAATAACAAACCCATTCTATTTAAAAGAATGGGTTTGTTATTAAAAATACGGCAATCCTGCTACTCAGGTTCTTCCAGTTTTATTTTCTTGGTAATGCGGTATACCTTTCGTTTCCGCTGCGGTTTCTCCTCACCTAATAAAAGACCCCAGGGCTTTAACTCATCTACGCGGTCGAATATGATCTTCAACATAGCCAGGTAAGGAATACATAAGAACATCCCTGAAATACCCCATAGCATTTCGCCAACAACAATGCCTATAAACGCAAATAAAGCATTGATTTTTACTTTCGAACCTACCACCAGTGGCATCAGAATATTGCCATCCAATGTATGTATAGCTACATAAGCAATCAGAACGAACAAGACTTTGGCTGCACCAGCAGTTGCAAAAGTAATCAGCATACTGATCAGTAAAGAAGAGAAAATCCCGATATAAGGTACCAGGTTAAAAATACCTGTAATCAAACCCAGCAAGACTGCATACTTTACCCCGAGTAAGGATAATACTATCATTGTCAAGGTCGTCACTATCAGCATCTGAAGAAATAATCCTAAAATATAACGCTTAATAATGTACTGAATTTGCTCCACTATTTGTTTAACCTTTTCTGCATGTTCTTCTTTAAAAACAGTAATCAGGAAAGTAAACAGGATACGGCGGTAATTCAAAATGAAGAAAGTAAACAATAAAAGAAAAGCCAGAAATAATAACGTCGAAGATAACGTCATTAAAGTGGCTCCTAAAACAGTGGCACTGGATGCCAATGCGCTGGTCGCGCTATCCTTTAAGTAATCAATTTGTTTATGTGCATTTACATTAAAAGTATGGGACACCCACACTTGCAGTGATTCAAAAGAATGTACGGCTTGTTGCTTCAGTAAAGGCCAGTCCTGACCTAAATCGGTGAGCTGGCTCGCCAGAAAAAGCATAATGCAGGCAATAACCGCAATCATGAGAATAACCGATACAATAGAGGCCAGACTTCTTTTAAACCTCCATTTCCGCTCCAGGAAATTTGCCAGTGGTAATAACAAAAGTGCTAATAAAAAAGAAGCCAGTAGCGGTGCCAGCAGGCTGTGGCCTAAAATAGCCAGGTACCCAAGACATATAATTGAAAATAAAACCAAAGCGAGTTTGGCGTAAAAAGGAGGGGAGATGTTTTTCATGCTTAGGTGAATTTAATAATAAAGTCTGGCTAAAAACAAATGCCCTGCCAAAATAATTAGCAGGGCATCCTAAACAATTTGTTATTAGCTTCTTACTCCCATGCACTGGCTTCATCCAATATAGAAATGACTTCCACATCAAGACGTAAAGCTGCTGCCTTGGTCAGATTCTTTAATTGCTCCAGGCTGGTTACACTTGCAATCGGTGAAGTTACCGACGGTCTGGCCATTAGCCAGGCCAAAGCAACACTTGCCACAGATGAATTGTATTGCTCAGAAACTTCATCCAATGCCTTTAAAATCCTGAAACCTCTTGGGTCCATAAATTCTTTGACCGCGCTGCCTCTCTGGCTTTTGCCCAGATCTGCCTCTGAACGATACTTTCCGGTTAGAAAACCACTAGCAAGTGAATAATAATTGATTACACCAACCTGGTGATCCAGACAAATCTGTTCCAGCTCTTTTTCAAATCCCTCTCTTTTGTATAAATTATATTCTGGCTGAAAACTCTGATATTTTGGTAAGCTCAAACGTGCACTGGTTTCCAAAGACTCTTTAAATCTTTCAGCACTGAAATTTGATGCACCTATCCACCGTATCTTGCCTGCTCTGATCAATTGGTCATAAGCCTCCAGCGTTTCCTCTACAGGTGTTTCCAAATCATCATAATGAGATTGATAAAGGTCAACATAGTCAGTTTTTAACCTGAGCAGAGAAGCCTCAACAGCTTCCAGTATATATTTTTTTGAAAGGCACTTTTTCCCGTTGGGATCCATATTGCTCCCTACTTTTGTCGCTAATATGATTTGATTACGGTTATTTCTTGACTTCATCCAATTGCCGATAATAGTTTCAGATTCACCACCCGTATTGCCTGGTACCCATCTGGAATATACATCAGCAGTATCAATGAAATTAAACCCCGCTGCTATAAAACCATCCAAAACCTCAAAAGATTTTTTCTCGTCTAATGTCCATCCAAAAACATTTCCCCCAAAAGTTACTGGCGAAACCAGTAAATCTGTATTACCTAATTTTCTTTTATCCATTGTAAATATTTGTTTTTCTTAGTAAGTTGTCTTATCCAAGGTAGCCCTAAAAACAAATCTAAATGGCAAAAGTTCAAGTTTAGTCCGGAATTTGTAAATTAAAACTCCAATGCTTCAGCAGGAATTTTAGTTGCACGCAGCATTTCGCGTTTTCCAGGAGCACCAGGAAGCTTTTCAACCTTCATACCGCAACTTTTTAAGGCACGTTTTAGTTTTCCCGTAATGGCATAGGTCACAAAGATCCCATTTGGTTTCAAGAAAGAACAAACATGACAAATGATTTCATCCGACCACATTTCCGGTTGATGTTGTACCGAAAAAGCATCAAAATAAACCAGGTCAAATAGTTTCTCTGCCTTGAAAGCATCCAGGGTAGTATGTGCTATGGTCAACTCCTGATCTTTATTTAAAGCAGTCGCTGCGCATAATGCCTCTGCATAGACATTCATCAGGCTATCCCAGATCGGTGCAGGTACGTATTGATTATATTGTGTAGAGATTAATTCTTCTTTGCTTAATGGATAAGCCTCAATTCCAGTGTAACTCAAAGAAAGCCCATGCTCATCTGCATAAGCAGAAGTCAGCAGGAAATTGAGCCCTGTACCGAAACCAATTTCAAGTATGGTTATAGGCTGATCAGGGAAAGTTATTTCGGCCTGTTTTAGCCCCGCATCAATAAATACATGCTTACTTTCCTGTAATGCCCCATGTTTAGAATGGTAGTGTTCACCAATGGTTTCGTTATATAAAGTGTTAGAGCCGTCTGCGGTTTGTGTGATGATATTCATTTCTACAAATTTACCACATAAATTCTAAACAAGCTTTGTAGATTAGCGCTAAATTATTAAGATTAAAATACAATTATGAATAAAAAAATCTACCTGATCATTATTGTCTCAATATTTTCAAGTACTATAGCATTCGCACAAGGAAGCCTTGATATCCACTTTAATGGAATGGGCTTTATGGATAACAGGGAGTATAAAGATTACATTTCCAGATCTAATACTTATTCAGGTACCAGGCTTGCCCTTGATCTGGGTTTAAACCTGGACAGTAATAATCACTTTATTGTAGGGGTAAACGGATTACATGAATTCGGTTCCAGCCGCTTTATGAAGGTAGATCCGGTTGCTTATTACAACTATACCAGCAAAAACTGGAATTTTAATATTGGTGCATTTTCGAGAGAAGGACTGCTCAGTGATTATCCCCGTGCTTTATTAAATGATACTTTACGCTATTATCGTCCAAATGTACAAGGGATGTTATTAAAATATCAAAATGAGCATTTTACAGAAACAGTTTGGATTGACTGGCTGAGTAAACAATCACCAACCGACAGAGAACAGTTTTTGGTCGGATTATCAGGGAAATATCGTCCCGTAACTACAGGCCCTTTTTATGTGACGCATTATTTCCAGCTGATGCACAATGCGTATACCTCGAATGAGCAAGCAGGTGACCATATAGAAGATAATGGTGGTTTACAAGTGAAGCTAGGATTGGATTTTAGTCACAAGACCGTACTGGATTCTTTAACAATTGAAGCCGGAGCTTTGATGTCTATTGAAAGAATCAGAAATGTCACAGACCTGAATACCCCAAAAGGATTTGTGGCCAGTGCTTACCTGGGTTACAAACGTTTTGCCTTATACGATGAGTTTTACAAAGGACAGGGGTCAAATATCAATTATGGAGACGGTTTTTATCACAATAAAACCTATAACAGGCTTGATCTGATGTATACCCCTTTGATTTTCAAGAACATCAGAGGATCGTTCGTCTTTAGCTTACACAATACCCCATCCAGGATGAGTAGTCAGCAGGCATTCCGGTTAACCTTTGATTTAGGCAGAAAAGTCTTAACCAGGTTTTAAAACAAAAAAAGCCGCTGCGATAAATATCTCGCAGCGGCTTTTTTATTGATCAGCAATTTACCAAAGCCTGATTCTGTCTTCTGGTTTTTTGTATAATTTATCACCAGGTTTCACATCAAACGCTTTATACCAGGCATCCATATTTACAGGAGCACCAATAGTTCTGAATTGTCCTGGAGAATGCGGGTCAGTTTTAATCAGCTGTGCAGCATTATCCGGTAAAATATTACCTCTCCATACCTGGGCCCACGAAAGGAAGAAACGCTGATCAGGTGTAAACCCATCAATCTTCTCTTCAGACTGCCCTTGTTTCGTTAATTTAAATGCAGTATAAGCAGCATTTAAACCTCCTAAATCACCAATATTTTCGCCCATAGTCAGTTTACCGTTCACATGAATAGTGTCCAGTACTGCGTAAGAATCATATTGTTCGCCCAATGCTTTTGTTTTGGCTTCAAATTTTGTACGGTCCTCATTTGTCCACCAATTGCGCAGATTACCATCTTTATCATACTGGCTGCCACTATCATCAAAACCATGTGACATCTCATGACCAATTACTGCACCAATACCACCGTAGTTGATCGCATCGTCAGCATTTGCTGCGAAGAAGGGAAACTGTAAAATCCCAGCCGGGAAAACAATTTCATTCATTGTTGGGCTATAATAAGCATTTACAGTTGGCGGCGTCATTCCAAAGCGGGTACGGTCAACCGGTTTGCCCAACTGAGAAACCATATCATTATATCCCCAGGCACCTACATTTCTAAGGTTTTGGAAATAAGTTTTACGGTCAATATTCAATCCATCATAAGTTTTCCATTGATCAGGATAACCAATTTTAGGGACAAAAGCATTTAGTTTAGCCAGCGCTTTTTCTTTGGTCACATCACTCATCCACTCTAACCCCTTAATTCTGATTTCAAAGGCAGTACGCAGATTTTTGATCATTTCTGTCATGCGGGCTTTCGCCTCAGGCTTAAAATATTTAGCCACATACAGCTGTCCCAATAACTCACCAATAGAACCGTCAGTTTTAGAAGACATGGTCTGCCATCTTGGTGTTTGTACCTTCTGGCCAGTTTGTGCTTGATTAAAGGCAAATACTGCTTTTACAAAAGGAGAACTTAAATTCGATGCTGAATTTTTAAGGATGTTCCATTCCAGGTAAGTTTTCCAATCTGAAACTGGTACAGTAGTCAGCATAGCATTCAAGCTGACAAAAAACTTAGGTGCGCCTACTAAAACAGTATCCTGTCCTTTGACCAAAAGTTTTGGTAAAGTAGCCGTCCAGTTAATATTTGGTGTCGTTTTATCGAAATCAGCAACTGTAAATTTATTGTAGGTTTTGTAAGGATCACGCATTTCAAGGCGCGACATCTGAGCCTCAGCCAGTTTTTTCTCTATAGAAAGCACTGTATTTGCTTTTTGTTTCGCATCTGTTGCTGAACTACCAGTCAAAGTGAATAAAGTAGTCATATAATTCAGATAAGCTTCACGGATTTTTAAAGTCCTGCTATCATCTTTTAAATAATAATCGCGGTCTGGTAAAGTCGTTCCACCCTGACCAAGCTGTGCTACATACTTATTTACATTTTTCCTGTCTTGGCCTACATAGAAACTATACATCGGAGCTCCAATACCAGAAGTACGCATCAGGACAACTTCATCCAGTATGCCCTTGATATCCTTAAGCTTGTTAATTCTGGCAAGATCGGCTTTAATAGGCGTGTAGCCTGCTTTTTCAATCGTAGCGCTATCCATTGCGGCTGCGTAAAAATCACCCACACGTTTCTTTGGTGATCCAGCCGGTGCAGAACGGTCTGCAGCAGCCTCTTCAACAATGCTTTTGACCGCATTAATGTTAAAATCTCTTAATTCGTTGAAACTTCCCCAACGTGTTTCCTTGGCAGGGACAGGGTTGTTTTTAATCCAGGTTCCACTAGCATATTCATAAAAATCGTCTCCGGGTTTTACAGTCAGATCCATATTTGCAGGATCAATAAACTTTGTGGGAACCTTTTGCGCATAAGAAGAATAGCTTGCTGCTAATATTCCTAAGACTGCAAAATAGTTTTTCAGGTGTTTTGTATTCATCAGTTTTTTTAATAAGGCTTGCCTAATCCGCTCAAAATAACAAATGGGATTTAAAAAAGCTTATTCTAATGAAAATATTACTGAGTAGCCGGATGCTTGTTCCGCTATCTGTTGAACCAATAATAGAGTTTGGTCAGTCCCAATTTTTTGATGATTAATCCCGGAAGGAGGAATACTTTGATCGCTTTCATAAAATATAACCAGATGAATTAATTACAGTATTAACATAATTTAACATTTATTATTGTGCTGATACGAAATATTAGTTTATCAAGGCATTTTCCAAATTGGGTAAAATTCATCCCAGTAAGCCATAATTGCTATATTTGGCCATCAAATTTAAATCAATGAAGAAACTAGTTTTATTCGCTGTATTGCTTTCTGCCGCCGTTATTGTGAACGGCCAGCAGAAAAACCTGAGCATGACAGACGCTATGTTCAACGCACGTACGACGCTTGCCCCTCAAAAATTGAAGAATCTGCAATTTCTGTATGGAAAAGAAGATTACGCATATAGTAAAACTGTAAATGGTGGAGTAGTCTGGTTTACAGGGAGTACGGCAGCAAAAGAAGAGAAACTATTGCTCAACTTAACTCAGCTCAATCAAAAATTGCGTGCGGCAAAACTGGATACTTTAAAAACGATGCCTGATATTTCCTTTAATCAGGGGGCAGATTGGATTATTCCTGTTCATGGGGCATCCTTAGCTTATAATCCAGTAAAAAGCAGTTTCACCACTTTGATGGACAGTAAATTGGCTGGCCAAAATAAAGCCGAAAGAAGTGTTGCCGGCTATACTGCTTACCTGGATCATTACAATTTATTTGTGACCGATGGTAAAAAAGCAAAACAAGTAACGACTGACGGAACAGATAATATCGTTTATGCCTCCTCAGTACACCGTGACGAATTTGGCATTTCAAAAGGAACTTTCTGGAGTAACCAAGGCAAAAAGCTAGCCTTTTACCGGATGGATCAAAGCATGGTTTCGGATTATCCAATCATTGACTGGACAACCCGCCCGGCAAAAAACATCAATATCAAATATCCTATGGCAGGAGATAAAATCCATGAAGTAACTGTAGGTGTTTACAATGCGGAAACCCAAACTGTCGTTTATCTTCAAACAGGAGAGCCGGCAGAACAGTATCTGACCAATATCGCCTGGAGCCCTGACGACAAATTTATTTATATCGCTGTTTTAAACCGCGGACAAAATCATATGGAATTTAAACAGTTTGATGCGCAAACTGGTCGTTATGTAAAAACACTTTTTGAAGAGCGGGATGAGAAATATGTCGAACCACTTGTTCCTGCATTGTTTCTTAAAAAGAATCCTCAGCAATTTATCTGGCAAAGTAACCGTGATGGATGGAATCAATTATACTTATACAATACAGACGGTAAATTGGTTAAACAGCTAACTAAGGGGAATTGGGAAGTTACCGAAGTCAAAGGTTTCGATGCAACAGGTGAGAACTTATTTTATGTCTCCACTGCAGAATCACCGATCACCAGGAACTTATATGTCGTAAACATTAAATCTGGTCAGTCGAAAAGAATCACTTCGGGCTTTGCAGCGCACAAAACAGAAGTAAGTACTTCGGGGAATACTGTCCTTGATAATTTCAGCTCTACTAAAAATCCAGGCACTGTCGAGCTGCTGGACGTTAAAAAAGGAGTTAAAAAGCAAATCTTCCAATCGGCAGATCCATTAGCGAACTATGCTTTAGGTGCGTCATCCATTTTTACGATCAAGGGAAAAAGTGGCGATCCTATCTATTGTAATTTATTTAAGCCTGTAGGGCTTGACAGTACTAAAAAACATCCTGTTGTAGTTTACTGGTATGGCGGTTCACATGCACAATTAATTCTTGACCAGTGGAATGGAGGAGGAAGTAATTATTGGTTCCAATATCTTGCAGAGCAGGGCTTTGTAGTGATGGTGATTGATACCAGGGGAAGTGATAACCGTGGAAAGGCATTTGAACAAGCGATGTTTAGAAAAGTCGGTGATGTACAGATGGAAGATATGATGTCTGCTGTAGACTATTTGAAAGGGCTGTCTTATACTGATGAGAAAAATATGGGCTTATTTGGCTGGAGCTTTGGTGGCTTTAATACCGTAGATTTTATGGTGAACCATCCCGGTGTTTTCAAAGCGGCAGTAGCTGGCGGAGCCGTGACGAACTGGAATTTTTATGAGGCTATGTATACAGAACGTTATATGGATACACCGAAAGAAAACCCTGAAGGTTATGCCGCAACTGACCTGACTAACCAGATTCAAAAACTAAAAGGCAAATTATTGCTTATTCATGGATTACAGGATAATGTAGTGCTACAGCAACATACCGTTGAACTCGTAAAAAAAGCTGTAGATGATAATATACAGCTGGATTATATGATTTATCCGGGGCACGAACATAATGTATTGGGTAAAGACAGAACACATCTTTACCAGAAAGTAACAGATTATTTTATGCAAAATCTTAAATAGGAGCATGGTAGTATTGAAATTTTTTACGGAAAGACTAAAACTCAGATTAGTAGAAATGGCTGATCTTGAAGCGATTCATGTATTGCACCATTTGGCTGAAACAGATCAGTATAATACTTTAGGTATTCCTAAAGATCTGGAGGAGACTAATATTATTGTAGATGGCTGGATTAATGACCATCAGAAAAAAACGATTAAGAATTACACTTTTGCTGTGGAATTTGAGAAAGGTGGCTTTGTTGGACTGGTATCCCTTAAACTATCCTCTTCTAAATTCAACAGTGCAGAAATATGGTATAAAATCAATGTAGATTTCTGGAATCAGGGTTATGCTACAGAGGCAATCAGAGCGATCATCAGGTTTGGATTTGACCGTTTAAAATTACACCGTATTGAAGCTGGCTGCGCAGTAGAAAACTTAGCTTCTATCCGTGTACTGGAAAAAGCAGGAATGACCCAGGAAGGCAGGAAGCGACAAATTTTGCCGTTAGTGACCGGCTGGATGGATAGTTTTGAATACGCCATTCTGGACGAAGAGTGGAAAGCTTAACTATTTTCCGCTAAAAACCTTATTTTTGCATTTTAATCAGCACCCTATAAATGAGCATTTCTACTAAATACGATCCCGCCGAAACCGAAGACAAGTGGTACAGCTACTGGCTGTCAAAAAAGTTCTTTCATTCTGAACCAGATGAACGTGAACCCTATACAATTGTAATTCCTCCACCAAACGTCACTGGGGTATTACATATGGGCCACATGCTCAACAATACAATTCAGGATGTCATGATTCGCCGCGCACGTATGCAAGGTAAAAATGCATGCTGGGTTCCTGGAACTGACCATGCTTCTATTGCTACTGAAGCAAAGGTGGTTGCCATGTTGAAAGAGAGAGGGATCAGTAAAAAAGATCTGACCAGAGAAGAATTCATGGCCTACGCGTGGGAGTGGAAAGAAAAATACGGTGGTATTATTCTGGATCAGCTGAAGAAACTGGGTGCAAGCTGCGACTGGGACCGGACGCGTTTCACAATGGAAGATGATCTTTCAGAATCTGTAATCGATTGTTTTATTGACCTGTATAAAAAAGGGAAAATTTACCGTGGTGTCCGTATGGTCAACTGGGATCCGGCTGGTAAAACTGCCGTTTCTGATGAAGAAGTAATCCGTAAGGAAGTAAATCAGAAGTTGTATTATATTAAATATTCTATCGCTCCTGCTACAGGTTCCGACACTGAATTTTTAACGATTGCAACTACACGTCCTGAAACGATTATGGCTGATGCAGCAATCTGTATCAATCCTAATGATGAGCGTTATACGCATCTTAAAGGTAAAAAAGTATTTGTTCCTTTAATCAACCGTGAGATTCCGATTATTGAGGATGAATATGTAACAATGGATTTTGGTACTGGCTGTTTAAAGGTAACACCTGCGCATGATCTGAATGATTATGAACTGGGTGTGAAACATAAACTTCCGGTAATCGATATCTTAAATGATGATGGTACTTTAAATGAACTTGCTGTTATTCTGGTAGGCGAAGACCGTTTTATTGCCCGTAAAAAGATTGCAGTATTACTGGACGAAGCCGGTCATCTGGAGAAAGTAGAAGAATATAAATCGCAGGTTGGGTTTTCTGAACGTACTGATGCTGCAATTGAGCCTAAACTTTCTTTACAATGGTTCTGTAAAATGGACGAAATGGCTAAACCAGCTTTAGCTGATGTACTGAATGGTGACGTGAAGCTTATTCCTGAGAAATTCGTGAATACTTACCGCCATTGGATGGAGAACGTAAGGGATTGGAATATCAGCCGCCAATTGTGGTGGGGGCAACGTATTCCTGCCTGGTTCGATGATAAAGGAGATTGGGTAGTTGCGAGAACTAAAGAAGATGCTTTAAATGAGTTTTTAAAGCTTAAAGATATTGATGGCAAGTTTACTGAAGAAGAAGCGAATGGATTTAAACACCAGTTAGCTGATTTTATCAGACAAGATGATGATGTATTAGATACCTGGTTTTCTTCATGGTTATGGCCGATTTCGGTGTTCAATGGATTGAAAGATCCGGGAAATAAAGATATTAATTATTATTATCCTACGAATGATCTGGTTACTGCCCCTGAAATTTTATTCTTCTGGGTAGCACGTATGATTATGGCTGGTCATGAATTTATGGGTAAAAAGCCATTTACTAATGTTTACCTGACTGGTATTGTACGTGATAAGTTAGGCCGTAAAATGTCTAAATCTTTGGGCAATTCTCCTGATCCGATTGGTTTAATTGAGAAGTATGGTGCAGATGGGGTTAGAGTAGGGATGTTATTATGTTCTCCTGCTGGTAATGACTTGATGTTCGATGAAAGTTACTGCGAGCAGGGAAGGAATTTTGCGAATAAAATCTGGAATGCTTTCCGCCTGGTAAAAGGTTGGGAGGTTGATGAGACTTTAGCGAATCCTAATACGCAGGCTATTTTGTGGTTTGAGAATCGTTTCAATGAGGCTTTAGCTGAAATTGAAGATAATTACAAGCAGTACCGTTTGTCAGAGGCTTTAATGACTACTTACAAATTGGTGTGGGATGATTTCTGTGCATGGTACCTGGAAATGGTAAAACCTGTTTATCAACATCCGATTGACCCGGTTTCTCTGAAAGCAACGATCGGTTTCTTTGAAAAGATTCTAACCTTACTGCATCCGTTTATGCCGTTTATCACCGAAGAATTATGGCATGATGAGCTATTTGGCACAAAAGGAGAGATGGATTGCATTATTGTAGCGCCTTATCCTGTGGTTGGGGCTGCTGATTTATCTTTATTGAAAGATGTTGAGGTTGTTAAAGGGATTGTTGCTGAGGTACGTAATATCCGGAATACAAAACAGATTTCTCCGAAAGAGGGTTTGCCTTTGAGTGTGAAGGTTAATTCTTCTTTAGCTTATGATAAATGGTTGACTATTATTTCTAAACTGGCAAATATTACTGAGGTAGATTTTGTAAGTGATAAGGTGGCGGGTGCTGCTGGTTTCATGGTTGGAAATGATGAGTTTTTTATACAGCTGAATGAGACGATTGATGTGGATGCAGAAAGGGAGAGATTGAATGGAGAGCTTGTGTATTTGCAAGGGTTCTTGAAATCTGTAGATGCAAAGCTGAGCAATGAAAGATTTGTACAGAATGCGAAGCCAGAGATTATTCAGAATGAAAGGAATAAGAAGGCTGATGCTGAAGCTAAGGTGAAGATTATTCAAGAGTCTCTTCTAAGTTTGTAAAATAAAAAAAGGAAGGGGCGTTTTCCTTGCTTACGGTGCGAAGCGCATCCGAGGCAAGGAAAACGCCCCTTCCTTTTTTTATTTTCTACCTGCAATTTGAACTGGAACATGAATGATGGTTACCTGTTTGATGTTTAGATTTAAATATATCTGGATATATTGATGTCTTTATTGTTAGATACTTTCCCGCTTTTATTGATAATGTATAAAGGTGTATAGATGTTTATATTTTTAGATGTGTAGATATCTTTATAATATTGATATCTGGTTTGCTGAATTGATTGTATTTAGGGCTAGCTAGCATTAATAGCTATAATTGTTCTCTTAATCTTGTTTAAAGATGCAATGTCTTTATATATAGATATCTATAATATAAAGACATATGGGTTCCTTTTTTATAGAGATGTATAGATATCTGTATATTAAGGTGTCTTTATTTTTGAGAACCTTTAGCTTGTCTTGTCCGGAATTAGGTTTACAATTTTGAGCACATAAAACTCAATAAAAGATGAAAATTGTAAGGCATTATTCGGACGATTTCAAGCGTGAGGTTGTTCAACATTACTTAAGTTCTGATGACAGCATGCAAAAAACTGCTGATAAATTTAAATTAGCTGTTCCTGCTTCAGTTGGGCAATGGGTTAGTAAATTTGGTGGTGAATTCAGAACTGTTGTTATGAACAAAACTCCAGAAAACTCCAAAATCCAAACGCCTGATACTCATCAGGGCATGGCAAAACGTATTAAAGAATTGGAAGAGGCTCTGGAAAGGGAACGCCTAATGAATCTGGCTACAAACAAGATGATAGATATTGCAGAGCGTGATTTAAATATCTCCATCAGAAAAAAGTCGGAGCCAAACAGTCAAAGAAATAAAAGAACAATGTCCAGAGCTAAGCATTGACAAGCTCTGCGGATTGTTTGGCTTTACCAGACAGGCTTATTATCAGTTACAGAAATACGAGTATAAATGTCGGGCGCAATCTCAAATAGTGCTTGAAATGATTAAAAATGAGCGCAGTAGCTTACCTGGTATAGGTGGTCGTAAGGTGCTTAGTTTAATTATGGCAGAAATGAAAAGAGAAAATATAAGAATGGGTAGAGATGCCTTTTTTGATTTATTGAGGGAAAACCATTTACTGATTCGGCACCATAAAATCAAAATCATAACTACAAATTCTAGGCATTGGTATCGTAAATATCCCAACCTGATCAGAGGTATTCAGCTATTACGTCCACATCAACTGTGGGTAAGTGATATCACATACGTTACAACCAGCGAGGGACATTTATACCTCTCCTTGATCACTGATGCCTATTCCAGAAAGATAATTGGATGGAACATATCGAATAAGCTAGAAGCAGATGGTGCTGTATCTGCTCTGGAAATGGCTCTTACTCAGTTACCAGCTGATAAAGCAGCTGGTCTTATCCATCATTCAGATCGTGGCGTTCAATATTGCTGTGATAAGTACATTTCGAAACTAAGATCCTTTAGTATCCACATCAGTATGACTGAGAATAGTGATCCTTTAGAAAATGCTATCGCAGAGCGGGTTAATGGGATTCTAAAAACTGAATGGCTAAACAAATCTGCGCTTACCACCAAGTATGATACTGCATTAAAAATATCAGGGATCATTGAGGCCTACAATACTAAAAGACCTCATTTGAGCATCAATATGATGACGCCAGAAGCAGCACATTCCTCTGAAGGGGATTTGCCCAGAAAGTGGAAAAACTATTGGAAAGAAAACAATAATAAAATCATGCAGGATGAGAAAAATAAATTACCTACTTTGGATATTCAAAGTCAATTCAGTAAAGCCTAATAAGGATTACTGCAACCAATGGTGTAAAGCCGGGAGAGGATCACCTAAAAGGTCAATGTAAACCCTAAACCGGACGAAATAGCAATTGTAAAGAATACATAGTATTAACAGCTCCCAACTGTAAAGACTTTTCCGGACGAGACAGCTTCTATATCCTAGTATATCTAGATATGCAAACTTCTAAGTAACTTGATATCTATATGGCTTCAAAAGCACCGCCAGATAAATGATTTGTGTTTTTCAGTTTTATTAAAATAGCTTGTTATCATCATTTTTATACGCTAACCCTGCACTTTTAGCAAACGATTAGCGGTGTTCACAATTTTTGAAATACTATACGGCCATAGTTTTTCTACTATAAGTTTAAAAAACATGGTACATGGTTTTTTAACATCAAATGATAAATATTACAGCAGATTACTCATACTAAAGAATATGCAGAAAAGGCACTTACTACCAAATCTTAAATATACAACAGGCAGGCGCGGGCAACAAAGGACACTTACTATAAAATCACCTTACAACAAAGAATACTCCGGAAGCTCTTCGATAAATAAAAACTGAGCAGCCACATGATCAATCTGCGCATAGCAATGCTTCATGCCATTGGTCACTACAAGCCATTTGGCTTTGTGTACGGAGTTATATCTGGCGGCCTGATCAAATACACTCTGAGAGATTTTAATGGAAGGAGCTTTACACTCTATCACCATGATTCTTTCTCCACTGGTATTGAAAATAACAATATCAGTTCTTTTCTGAAGTTGATTCAGGCTTAATCCGCCTTCAATTTGTATCAAAGACTTTGGGAATTTTTTATTATTTATTAAATAATGGATAAAATGCTGCCTTACCCATTCCTCAGGGGTTAAAACAAGATGTTTTTTACGCACTTCATCAAAAATAAAGTACTGCTCTTCTTTCTGGGTTATCCGGAAAGGATGCTGCGGTAAGTTCAATGCTGTAGGTGTAAATGCCATTTGTGCAAAAATAACCTTTAAAAATTAGTAATTAGCCGTTACATTTGAATAATTATGACTGCTGCTGATATTATCAAAGACCTCAAAGCTAAAAAATTCAAGCCTGTTTATCTTTTGCATGGTGAAGAACCTTATTATATCGACCAGATTATTCATTATATGGAAGATCATATATTGAATGATATGGAGAAAGGTTTCAACCAGACCGTATTGTATGGTAAAGATACGGATATGGCTACGATTTTAAATGCTGCGAAACGTTATCCGATGATGTCAGACTATCAACTGATTGTTGTGAAAGAGGCGCAGGATCTCAAGTGGTCTAAAGAAACAGAGGGAAGCAGTAAAGAGGCTGAGTTTATTCAGAATTATTTTGAGAAACCGCTGGACAGTACTATTCTTGTGCTGGGCTATAAATATGCGAATTTTGATAAGCGTAAAAAGATATTCAAATCAATTACTAAAAGTGGAGTTGTCTTTCAGTCTGATCCGGTAAGGGACTATAAGCTGGCGCAGTGGATTGAGGAACTCGTGAAGAGTATGGGTGCAAAGATTGCCCCGCAGGCCTCGGCCCTGATGGCAGAATATCTGGGGGCTGATTTATCTAAAATATCAAATGAGCTGGAAAAACTATTACTGAATATCAGTAAAGAAACTATCATTGATACTGATCTGGTACAGCGTAATATTGGTATTAGTAAGGAGTACAATGTTTTTGAATTGCAGAAGGCACTTGCTTCGCGTAATGTGCTGAAATGTAATCAGATTATTAATTACTTCGCTGATAATCCGAAAGCCAATCCAATGGTGATGGTCATGGCAAACTTAAATAGCTATTTCTCAAAAATCCTGAAATATCATTATTTGCAAAATAAAGGGGACGCAGCCAAAGAACTTGGGGTAAACCCATATTTTGTAAAGGACTATGAAACTGCGGCGAGGAATTATAACCTCAATAAAACATTTGATATTATCAGTTTGCTCAGAGAATATGATCTGAAGAGTAAAGGAGTGGATAGTACAGGTAATATTACAGACGGAGAATTACTGAAAGAATTGTTGTTTAAGATGATCCATTAGCTGAATTTTCCAGACCGTAACAAATAAGTTGAATAATTTTTTACGCTGATTTTGTATTATTTATTTAACCACATATCCTTTCTCTTTTATTAGTTTTGAATAATGAATTATTTCTTAGTCAAATCAGAACCTTTTAAATATAGCTGGGAACAGTTTAACAAAGACGGAAGAACCTTTTGGGACGGTGTACGTAACTATCAGGCGCGCAATAATCTCAAATTGATGAAAGAGGGAGATCTTGTCCTTTTTTATCATAGCAATGAGGGGAAACATGTGGTTGGGATAGCCAAAGTTGTAAGGGAGTTTTATCAGGATCCAACTACGGATGATGCAAACTGGGTAGTGGTAGATCTTGTTCCCGTAGAAACGCTTAAAAACCCAGTTACCCTGGAGCAGGTTAAAGCTGAAGAAAGTCTTAAAGATATTTCCTTAGTCAGACAAGGCCGTTTATCAGTGATGGAGCTTAAAGCTACTGAATTTGATAAGATCCTGGAAATGGGAAGCTAAGCAGGAATTTCAGCTTTCACCATTTTTTTGCTGGCCAAAAGTCCTATGCTCATCACTAAACTTGAACCTAATACGACCAGGAACAAGAAAGAAGTACCGATCTCCGGTAGTCTTAATGAAGGGGGCAAATTATAATATAGTAAAATACTGATCAGTCCGCGGGGAGCAATTACGCTCTCCGTACCACTGTTCTCTTTTCTGAATAGCTTTAAGTAGATGATTCTGATCAGGTAAATGGTCATCAGAATGAAGACGCCATTCATCAGGGTGATCCCATTGTTCAGCTCATAAACATTCATCGTAAAACCAAAAATCACAAAGAAAAAGGTCCGGATAATAAAAGCAGTTTCAGCAGATAATTGGTGCAGTTGTTCCAGATCCCTCGATAAATTCTTGTAAATAAACATACTCCGGAAATAGAAATGTTCAATTGCATCGGCATTATTTAAGAATAATCCGAAGGAAAGTACAAGAACCAATGAAGACAAATGGTAAGATTGACCGACTGCGTATACAAGGATCAGTATGGAAATAATCAGGAAAAACTTAATATGATGCGAGATCTTCCCCATCAAATACAGCAATAAGATGCAAGAGATGATCGATAATATGATAATTAATAATGTGCTTAAACCTAACCCTGTGAAAGAAGAAATAGAGAGATGCGGATTGGTCACTGCGAAATTGAACAAGATAATACCCAGTATATCAGAGAAGGAAGACTCATAGATAATAAATTCCTTGCTTTTACCGGTCAGCGCAGCAGCTGATGGGATGGCAATTGCTGAACTGATTACACTAAAAGGAATAGCATTGGTGAAACAGCGATAAAAATCCTGCCCGGTTATCTGATAAATAATGAACGTGATAGCAGAGACCGTTGCGGCAAGGATAAAAAAAGCGGAGAGAAAAGCCCCTCTGATCAGCTTATTCTTTTCCCGCTCATACTTTAATTCCAATGCGCCCTCAAAAACAATCAGGATCAGGCCTACCGTACCCAGAGTTGGTAATACTTTTAAGAAATCGAAAGTTTGAATGTGCAGCTGATCTACTAAAACATGCAAACCTATTCCCAGTAAAAGGAGTAATAAGACAGAAGGTAATTTAGTTTTACTGGCTACTAAATCAAAAAGATAAGAAAATATGACCAGTCCGCTCAGAATAATCAATGTAGTGTACGTGGTCATATGATTGTTTAATTACTTTGATTATTCGTTGAAGAATAAAGCCTTTAGTTCAATAGCGTCATTAGCTTTCATTTTGCCGGCTAAGATCAAACGTAATTGTCTTCTTCTTAATGCGCCTGCAAATAGTTCAATTTCATCTTCTGTTTCAGGTAACAATTCAGGAACAGGAATTGTTCGGCCACTCTGATCAACTGCTACAAAAGTATAGTAGGCTTCATTAGATTTAACACGGGTACCTGAAGGGATATTTTCTGCCCATACGTCCATACGCACTTCTACAGAAGTATGAAAAGCACGGGTTACCTTAGCTTCAATAGTAATCACATCGCCTAACTTAATAGGTTGTTTGAACGATACATTGTCAACAGAAGCTGTTACAACAATACGGTTACAGTGTTTTTGTGCAGAAATCGCAGCTGCGATATCCATCCAGTGCAGTAACCTGCCACCCATTAAATTGTTTAGCGTATTGGTATCATTGGGTAGTACCAATTCATTCATGATCGTGAATGAATTTTTAGGGTTTTTTACTATTGTGCTCATATTGCTGCAAAAGTAAACAAAATGTCAGACTTCATGTTATGCTATTGTTTTCACCTAATTAATAAGCTGTTTATATATGAGTAACCAAACGCTGATCCAGTATTTTCACTGGTATTATCACGAAGAACAAAAATTATGGCAAAAAGCTACAGAACAGGCTCCTGCGCTAAAAGAAATCGGGATTACCGGAGTTTGGCTCCCGCCATCCTATAAATCTACTGAAGGTGCAGATTCTGTTGGCTATGATTGTTATGATCTGTTTGATTTAGGTGAATTTGATCAAAAAAACAGTGTGCCGACCAAGTATGGTACTAAAGATGAATACGTGAAAGCAATCAATGCGCTACAAGAACAGCAAATTATGGTGCTTGCGGATGTTGTGTTTAACCATAAAGCTGGAGCCGATGAGCTGGAAAAGATACCTGTAAGGAGAGTTGCTGAGAATAACAGGGAAGAATATACTTCAGATGTTTTTGAAATTGAGGCTTGGACAAAGTTCACTTTCCCGGGCAGAAAGGGGAAATATTCAGAGTTTATCTGGGACAAAAGTTGTTTTAGCGGAATTGACTGGGCTGAGGATTTACAGGAAACTTCCATATTCTCTATACAAAATGAGTATGGAGAAGGTTGGGAAGATGTACCTTCTGATGAATTGGGTAATTATGATTACCTGATGTTCAATGATATCGAATTCAGAAACCAGGCTGTTCGTGAAGAGTTAAAAAGATGGGGAGAATGGTATTATGAAACTACCGGTGTAGATGGATTCCGGTTAGATGCGGTTAAACATATAGCGACAGATTATCTGAAAGAGTGGCTTGACCACATGAATGCGAAGTTTGATAAACAGTTTTTTATTATTGCTGAAAACTGGGTGGTCGATGACGTGATGAAATTGAGGAGTTATATTGACCTCACTGAAGGTAGAATGCAATTGTTTGATTCGATGTTACACCTTAATTTTCATACTGCAGCTGATGCCGGTGACACTTATGACCTGAGTAAAATATTTGAAAATACATTGGTAGAATCTCATCCGCAATTGTCAATTACATTTGTAGATAACCATGACTCACAACCGCTGCAAGATCTGGAGACTTATGTTGATTTCTGGTTTCGTCCATTGGCTTATGCCTTAATCCTATTAAGAGAGCAGGGGATACCTTGCGTATTCTATACAGATTTATACGGTGCGAAATATACGGATCACGATGAAGAGGGGAATGAAGCAAAGGTTGAGCTGGTTGCACTGGAAAGTCTTCCTTTAATGACTAAACTGCGGAGAGATCTGGCTTATGGTTTTCAACGTGATTATCTGGATCATCCGAACTGTATCGGCTGGACCAGAGCGGGAATACCAGAAATTGAAAATTCAGGTATTGCAGTGGTACTGAGCAATGGTGAGCAGGGTATTAAAAAAATGGAAATGGGGGCAGGACATGCCGGCAAAACATTCATCGACGTATTAGGCTATAGAAAAGAAGAAGTGACGATCGATGAAAATGGCTGGGCAGAATTCTTTTGTGAAGCCGGAAGTGTTTCTGTCTGGATTATAAAAGGAATTTAAGCTTTCACAAAAAGGGTTTAGACGCGTATATTATTTTTTCTGCAGATTATTAAACAGGCTGTATCCGATGAGTTCATCCCATCTGCTGCCTGGTCTGCGGAAATATACGTAAGCCTGGTAAGTATTTTCTGTCTCAAAAAAAGAACCTTCAAGAGCTGTATAATCTACATTTCCTGTAGCATTGTCTTTCCATACATACTGATAATCGTATAGACCCTGTTTCAAATATAGGCTGCCATAATATTTCTTTTTAGCAGCGATATAACTCAGTTTGTTTTCGTCAGTAAGCGTAAAATTATTGAATCTGCCGACTACATAAATATCACCATCCTTACCCGGGGCAACCGTATTTAAGCTAAACTGAATATGTCCATAATCGCTATCGGTATCATTGTCTATATTATCCTGATTGCGGATAAAGAACGCTCCATTCTCATCAATTTGCTGGGTATATTTTAATGCGCTACCATTCAGATCTGTAAATAAAACAACGTTGTTTGTGCTATCTGTAAACAGATCCTGTACATGTTCGCCTTTATAACGTACACTGCGGAAATCAAACTTTCTGAATTCATTGCTTCCCGGGAAATTATTGCCATCCAAGTCATTATAAATCAGTGACCCCGGTTTAACAAAAGTAGGTTTAGTATTTAACTTTGCCGTTAGCGGATTGCCGTTCTGCATCAGCACCAGTTTAATATCCTGATATGGATTTTGGATTGGATTGGTATACAGAATAGTAATATTCACCTTCTGATGACTGAATCTTAAAGCCACATCATTACTGGGAATCAGCTCAGATTGAATATTTACCTGCGGATCTGTGATATAAAAACGCTGTGATATAACTGGCTTGTTCACATCACCATTTTCATAAACCTTTAACAGGTAATTGCCTGAAATTTTAGGCTTAACCTGGTCATTAGGAAAAGTAAGAGAATAATGGGTAAACTTTTGAAGTGTTTTAGAAGAATATGCATAATCAATAATGCGGTCTTCATTCATGCCATCCAGATAATCCAGGACAGATAAGTTAGAAGATTTCCAGTCATAGGTGCAATGTTCTACTGTATACCAGTAGTTTTTGCTTCCACCTCTCAGGTCATCAAAAGAAAAGTTCAGCTTTTCTGAAGTCCCTAAAGCGATCACCGGGATAGATTGCTCTTTTTGTGTGTTGTAAAGCTGTACAGTTTTAATTTGCGAAGAATAAACATGGTTATCATACGTAAATTTCTGCTGCGCCTGCAAAGTTTGCAGACTAAACAAACATAAAAAGAGCAATATTCCGGTTCTGATCATTTTTATTATTCTAATTCCATGATTTCTGCTGCAAGATTTTCCCATTTACTCTGGGCAGTGTCCAACAGCTGTTTTGCATGCTGATATTTTTTGTTAGCCTCAGCAAGTTTAGCCTGATCTCCATAAACTGCTTCATCAGCAAGTTCAGTTTCAATAGCTTTTACATTATTTTCTAACTCCACAGTTTCCAGTTCGACTTTCTGTAACTGATCGTTTAGTTTTTTCAATTGCTGCTGGCTGCTTACTGTAACAGGTTTCGGTTCCGCTTTAGGCTTTACTTCTTTCTCTTGTTTTACAGGGATGCTTTTGGCAACAGGAATCTCTCTTTTACTGTTCCAAACTTCATACTCTGCGTAAGTTCCAGGATATTGTTTGATCTGCTCTTCTTCGATAAACCAGATTTTGTTGGCTACATTATCTAAGAAATACCTATCATGGGATACGGCAATGAATGTTCCTTCGAACTGTTTCAAAGCCTGGATCAGGATATTTACCGATTGGATATCCAGGTGATTCGTTGGCTCATCCAGAATCAGGAAGTTGGAATCTGTTGTTAATGACTTCGCTAAAGCAACCCTTGATTTCTCACCTCCGGAAAGGACTTTAATTTTCTTAAACACGTCATCTCCGGTAAAAAGGAAACAGCCCAGAATAGAACGAAGCTCAGTATCTGTATGTTTAGGAGCGAAAGCCTGTAGTTCTTCCAGAATGGTGTTACCCAAATGTAAAGACTCCAGCTGATGCTGTGCAAAGAAAGTAGTTGTTACATTATGTCCTGTTTCACAAGATCCTTCAAAAGCTTCCACGCCGGCAACCATTCTTAATAAGGTAGACTTACCCTTACCGTTGGCACCAATTAAAGCAATTTTATCACCTTTTTCAATGACAGCTTCTGCATTTTCCAGAATGTCAATGTTAGGGTATCTCTTGGTTGCGTTCTCAATGCGGATTACGTGACGGCCAGAAGGCTTGGTAAACTTAAAGCTGAAGTTTACGGTTGGGTTGTCATCATCCACATCGTCTACACGCTCCATTTTATCCAGTGCTTTCATACGGGACTGCGCCATTTTAGCTTTACTCGCTTTAGCTCTGAAACGTTCAATCAGTTTTTCTTCCTGTTTGATTTTAGCCTGCTGATTCTTGAATTCTCCTTTTTGGATCTCTCCGCGTAGAGATTTCTCTTCCAGATAGTAGGTATAGTTACCAGCATAGGTGGTTAATTTCCCTTTGCGGGATTCCACGGTACGGTTTACAATCTTATCCAGGAAGTATCTATCGTGAGATACAATTACAATCGCACCTTCAAATCCTGCTAAATAAGTCTCTAACCATTTGATGGAAGGTAAATCCATGTGGTTGGTTGGCTCATCCAGTAATAGAATGTCGGGAGTCTGTAAAAGGATCTTCGCAAGCATTACACGCATCCTCCATCCCCCGGAGAAAGTATTCAGCGGGCGATGCTGATCAGCCGTGCTGAATCCTAAACCTGCAAGGATCTCATTTGCTTTATATTCAATGTTATAACCATCCAATGCTTCAAACTCCTGTTGCTTATCGCTCAGTTTGTTTAATACATCTTCGGAATAATCAGTTTCTATCTTTTTTAAAAGTTCTTCAATCTCATCATGTATCTGGTTCTGGCGTTCAAAGGCCTCCATCGCCACATGCAAAATGGTATGGTGAGATTCATACGAAAGTAAATCCTGGTTCAAATAGCCTATTTTTAAATCTTTAGACATTGAAATTGACCCGGATGAGGGTGCGTATTCTCCTACAATTATTTTTAAGAGTGTAGATTTTCCCGTTCCATTGGCACCAATAAGGCCAATTCTTTCTCCCGGTTTGATATGCCAGTTCGCCTCGTCGTATAAAGCCCGGGAACCTATAAGGAATGTTAAGTCGTTTATCGAAATCATGTTGGGTGCAAAAATACAATTTTTAGGCGCATATTGTTTGAACACAGTGCATATAGCAGTGGATTTCTACGTTTTTATTACAAGTTCATGCGATTTTTGTCTCAAAAGATGAATAAGGCAATTGTAATCCTATGAAATCGTTCCTATCTTCGCACCTATGTATCGTTTAATCAAGCCTTTGTTTTTCAAATTTGACCCGGAGAAAGTTCATTATTTCGTAGTCCAGCGACTAAAATGGTTTCATGAACACTTCCCTTTAGGTAAAACTATCATCAGAAGTAGTTTTGATATTCATGTCAAAGGATTGGAACGTGAAGTTTTTGGTATCAAATTCAGGAACCCTGTAGGTCTTGCTGCAGGTTTTGATAAAAACGGAGAATACATTGAAGCATTGAGTGATCTTGGCTTCGGATTTATTGAAGTAGGGACGGTAACGCCCTTGCCTCAACCGGGAAATGATCAGCCCAGGATGTTCAGGCTTACTGAAGATGAGGCGATCATCAACAGGATGGGTTTTAACAATAAAGGGGTAGATACGCTGGCAGAGCGCCTTCGGGTATTGAAGCTGAAAGATAAAAGTATTGTGATTGGCGGGAACATCGGTAAAAATAAAAATACACCGAATGAAGATGCTGTTTCTGATTATGTGAAATGTTTCGACCGCTTATTCGATGTGGTAGATTATTTTGTAGTCAATGTCAGCTCTCCAAATACGCCGGGTTTAAGAGCTTTGCAGGAAAAAGAGCCGCTTACCCTATTGCTTAAGACTTTACAGGAACGTAACCATAAAGATGGAATATCCAGACCGATCTTATTAAAGATTGCACCTGATCTGACCAATGAACAATTGGATGATATTGTAGCGATTGTGATGGAGTCTGGTATTGCCGGTGTAATTGCCACCAATACTACGATTGACAGATCAGGCTTAACTACAGCAGCAACAGTTGCGAATGAAGCAGGTGGGCTAAGTGGTAAACCTTTAACCGTACGTTCAACAGAGGTGATCAGGTATTTATCCCAGAAATCAAATAAAGCATTCCCGATTATAGGCGTAGGAGGGATTCATTCTCCACAGGATGCTAAAGATAAAATTGAAGCGGGTGCTTCACTGGTGCAATTGTATACTGGTTTCATTTACGAAGGACCAGGTATTGTGAAAAGAATCTGTAAGGCATTGGTTTGATAACCAATGCCTGTTAGAAAATAATGCTTGTACAAAAAACATCAGGCATAAAAAAAACCTTTCTGATTTCAGAAAGGTTTTTTTTATGCTTTTAACTTTAGAACTTACGCTCTTAAAGCTGCAGAAAGTTGATCTAATAAAAGATTGTTTTTAGCTAACTGATCTTTTTTAGGTTGTTGTGAACGACTACCTAATTCAATGTTTGTAGCTAGTTTCAAAGTTTTAACTTCTAAACGTGAAGTTGTTTTATTCTTTCTGTCTTTTCTTTTTAGTCTTGTAACTGCCATGGTCTTAACCTTTAGTTTTTTTATTTAATATAAATCTGAGGTCGAGAGCGGATTCGAACCGCTGTACGAGGTTTTGCAGACCTCTGCCTAGCCACTCGGCCACTCGACCTGTTTTGAATTCAGGTTGCAAAAATAGCAATTAATACTTAACCTGCAATTTATTTCTGCAAATTTCTACTAATATCTGCACAAAAGATTGCTGCCGACACTGCAACGTTCAATGACTCAGCCTCTCCAACTCTTGGAATCGTTACCGGATTATTAATTAAAATATTCACTTCATCACTCACGCCTTGTCCTTCATTGCCTAAAATGACAAGCCCCTCAGTTCCCCATTTTGTTTCGTAAAGACTATTTCCATTCAGCATTGCGCCAAAAACAGGAAGCTTAATGTCTTTTAACCAAACCGGTAAATCCTGATAACTTACATTTACCCTGCATAAAGAACCCATCGTTGCTTGTACAGTTTTCGGATTATAAACTTCTACTGTATGCAGAGAACAAATTACATTTTTAAATCCAAACCAGTCTGCTGTTCTGATAATGGTACCCAGGTTGCCGGGATCTTGTACACCATCCAGGACAAGGGAAAAATTGTTTTGCAGTGTGCTTTTATCGAATGCTGTAGTTTCAGGGATATGGACCAGTGCCAGGATGCCTTGTGGGGCCTGTAAAGTACTAATCTTCTCTAATTCGGCGTTGTTTACTTCAAATAACTTTATATTTGAAGGTAATTTAGGTAGTAAAGACTGATATTGGGCCAGAAAATAGAGGCTATGGATCTGGTAAGCTGAAGGAATGAGTTCTACTATTGATTTTATTCCTTCAATAATAAATAGCCCATGCGCTTTGCGGTACTTTTTTTGATGTAACGATTTTATAAAACTTATCTGAGACTTTGAAAGCATATTCTATTTGTAAAAAGAAATTCCAGTTTCCCGCAATATTACTATTTATTATTCTTTTTGCTGCTGCCTGTTCCTCTACAAAATTTATTGAGAGTAATCAATCAATAGTAAAAGTAGTTGAAATAGATAGTATCCCTTCCAGATATAAAGAAGAAGCACTGAATTATATTCAGAAAGATATTCGTCCTGCATCCCGCCTTGGGATCAATGTAGGATTGTACAATATATTTTACACTTTATTTAAAACGAAGGCGGTAGGAAAAAAGGCACCTGTATTAGATAGTACCCTGGTCGAAATTTCCAGAGGTCAGATTGAAAAATACCTGATGAGCAAAGGATATTTTATGGCGAAAGTCAAATCTGAAATCAAAGTCAAAAACCAGCGTGCACAAGTCGATTTCATTGCAACACCCGGACCAGCATTTTTTATAGGGAAAGTAACGACTACTATTCCTGACCAGGCTGTCAATAAGTTGTATAAAGAGGATAAATCGTTTAATACGCATTTACATGAAGGCGTCCAATATGATGACGATTCACTTTCAGTTGAGCGGGAACAGATTTATACCATGATGAAAGAACATGGTTATTATGACTTCTCCAGACCTTATGTGAGATTTGAGGTGGATTCCACCCTGAATAAGAGTCAGGCCAATGTAGCGCTCTTTATTGATACTCCTGCAAATAAAGGAAGTCATACGCAATATATGATTGGTGAAACCAATATATTGGTTGCGCCATCGACCGAAGGCTTCACAGATTCAATTACTTTAAATCCACGTATTTTCAGAGGCATCCGTTATACTGATCTATCGAAACGTTTCAGGAGAAACCCAATTGTCAGGTACGATTTCCTAAAACAGGGAGAGGTCTATGATATCAATAAGGAGACCTTAACCTATGACCGTTTATATGAGCTGAATGTCTTTAAAAACGTGAAGATCGAATATGTGAAATCTAAAGACAGTGCAAATATCCTGAATCCGCTGATTCAGTTAACACCGCAAAAGCGGATGAGCAACAGGGTAGAGGGAGAAGTTCCTTTTAATGCGGGTACGGTAGGGTTTACGCTGAGTAATACTTATACAAATAATAATATTTTCAGAGGGGCAGAACGTTTTGAATTCCAGGTGAAAGGCGGGCTTCAATCCAGGATCGGACAGGGAGGTTCTCTATTCAGTGATATTTACCAACGTGATTTCTCGGTGAGTGCTAATCTGGCGGTACCCAGGCTGATGGTTCCATTCAGTATTCCGATGATGGGGAAAAATGGAATGCCGACAACCACTTTTTCTACAAGTTATATCTATTCTCTGCAGAAAGATTTCTTTGTACGCAGGGCATTATTGAATTCTATTACCTATGAATGGGTGGAGACAAAATCGAAACTTCACTCTTTTACGCCGCTGAATTTTGAATATAGGTTTGGAGGTTTATTGATTGATACGACTACGGTAGAGGGCAGGACTACTTTTTTGAACAATATTTACAATATCAACCTGCTGACCAGAAAAGATCTGACCATTGGGATGAAATATGCTTATTCCCTGAATGCCAATAAGTTATTGCTGAATAAAAGTTTTATTTATTTCCGTGGAAATATAGACATCGCTGGTAATATGCTGGATGGGATCTCCAGGATTATTGATACGAAGCATGATCCTTCTAAGGGAGATTACGCGAAGATTCTGGGTTTACCTTTTAATCAGTATGTGCGTCCCGAAGTCGATATACGCTGGTACAAAAGCTTAGGTTTAGACAGGCAGTTTATTGCGCGTATCAACGGCGGTGTCGGGGTCGCTTATGGGAATTCTGTAGCAGTTCCGTTTGAGAAATTATTCTTTGCTGGTGGTGCCAGTGGGGTCAGAGCCTGGCAAGCCAGAACTTTAGGGCCTGGTAATTATAACCGCGGAATCAGTTTGCCTACCGAACAACAGCGCAGAATCTCTTATGGTATAGATCAACTGGGCCAGATGCACATTGAAGCTAACCTGGAATACCGTTATAAATTAATTGATAACTTTTTTGGTGCGAAGCTTAAAGGTGCCGTATTCCTGGATGCTGGTAACGTATGGAATATATCTCCGGGCAACCCAAATCCTGAAACCTATTTTAATTTTAAAAACCTGGGCAATCAGATTGGTATAGGTACCGGTGTAGGTTTCAGATATGATTTACAATATTTTGTCTTCAGGTTTGATGTTGGTCTGAAGCTGAGAGATCCTCAGTTTGAACCTAAAAATCAATGGGTGATTGAGAAATTATTTAGCGGAAGGAAAGAGTTTCAAGACTCTTATAAACTGGCTAACAGCCCGGATAGTTACCGGTTTTTCCAATATAATTTTGGGATAGGATTGCCGTTTTAAAGAACACAAAAAAAGAGGCTGTATCAAAAGTAAAATTGAGTTTCTGAAAATTGAATATTAGAAAATGCTCTTATAGGGGGGACGAATAATTCAGCATAAAAAAGCAGGGATATATCGATAGGATATATCCCTGCTTTTTTATGCTGAATTATATTAGAATGCCTTTTTTAAAGTATCAAATGTAGTTTCAAAGAAGGTAGAGAGATCCAGGCCATTGCTATGGTTAAAATAGATAAAGATCAATAAGATAACCACTGCATAAATAATCAGTTTCCGGAAGGCAAAAGCAATGAAAACCAGCAGTACAGGGAAAAGAATCATCCAGACGCTATTAATCGTGAATGGGTTCAGGCTTCCTTCTTTTTTATAGATATAAAGCAATTTGCTGTGCGTACCCTTATCATTCTGATGTTTGACATAAACAAAAGCTGACTTGTCAATTTGCAAAGGCAGAATTGCTACACCATCATTGAACTTTAAGGTTTGTGTAAAACCACTTACCGTAAAGGTATAAAGACCATTAATTTTTTCAAGCGGACGATCAAGTGAATCGGCCGCAATAATAGCGAGTTTGCTGTTTTTGAGTAAACTTTCTTTAACGATGAAATTGTCGATATCTGACTTTTGGGCATAGCCAGCGCTGGAAATCAGCAGGAATAATAAACAGTAATATATTGTTTTCATTTTTCTTGATATGGGTTTATCCAGGAGCAGGCACCTTATGGTCTTACTCAATGGAGCGTTTATTATAAATGAGATACCCCAAATGTAGTAAAACGCCGTTTCTTTTTATCGGATCATCGTATAAATTATAGCTTATGCTAACCGGGCCGACCGGTGTATGGTAAACCAGGCCTGCAGTTCCCGCATAATGAATATGGTTAAATGTCGGGCTGTTTTTTACATCCTGAAAACCATTCTGAGTAATTTCCTGGTAAGGCAGAAATAGAAATGCTTCTACTCTGAGATCTAAGTTCTTGCGAATCTTATAAATGTTTTTTAAGCCACCTGCAACGTAAGTACTTGCTCTGAATTTTTCCAGGAATAAAGATCTGCTATCCTGTAGTGGATAAAATGCGGGGGCTACAAGCAGTGTAGAATAGTAGTTTGAGAATAGTGGCTGGTTCGATACTACACCTTCTACCAGGTATCCAAGCGTGTATTTGCCTTTGTGGAAGAAATAATTCTCATCACTCAGTTTTGCATTAAACCAGGCTCTGTGTTTTTCGTTTTCTTCGATACTCGTAGAAACGCCACTATTTCTGGAGATATTGCCTGGTGTATAGGTTTCTATGCCATTCAGGTAATTGACACTAAGCAGGAAATTTCTGCCACGTGTAGCATATTGTTTCCGGTTAAAAGTATTCTGTTCAAATGCTACCGTAGTTCTGGATCCGTTAAAAACGGTTTTATCCAGAATATCGCCAATATTAAAGGAATTGGTAGGGCTATAATGATCATTGTTATTGATGAATGAAGTACTGAGTGTAATCCGGGTATTGCGGTTCAGTGGAATGCCTGCTTTAATTTCAATTTTCCGGTCTGACTGCTCGATATAGGTTGGGTGTGGGTTTTCAATGAAGATTTGGCTGGTATTGTAGAAGTTGAAGTGATTGTAAGTCATTTCCCCGCTTAAAAAGAAAGGCAGTTTTGAAGGATAATCAATACGGCCATTGAGTTGAATAGATTCATAAAAACGACCTGAGTAAAAATTGGTACCGAAAGTGTAGGCTTTGCGGTCGAGGTAATTATACTGCAGACCAAGGAATACATTGCTGATTGGCCTGCTGGAAATATTACCGCCAAAGTCAAGTTTAAAACTCCTTTTGGGTTTTGCGAGAATGCCGAATATATAGCTGTCAGACTCGGGGTTATAAGTTATCTTCGGATAAATAGTTTCAAAAGTCTCATCTGCTACCAGTTTATAATAGCCCTGTTTAATGTCTGCCAGATTAAAGGTTGGTTTGTCGCTTTTAAACAAGCGTTCGATGTAACGCTTCTGCTGGCTATTTACACCCGTTACTTTGACATCGCTAAAAACCAGCTGCGGCTTCTTGTTATTAAAAATACTTCTTTTGAGTGCAAGCTCTTCTGAACTGACTCTGCGTTGTACCGATTTGAGTATTCTGGGCATATCTGCCATCGTTGCATCATATCCCTGTTTAATGAGGTCAGCAACCGGGCTGAAATTACTGGAACTAAAGTCCTGCAGATCTGGTTGGATATAGATCCCATTTTTACCAACTAAGGTAGAATCAGATTTAGATAAAAACATGAATAGCATCAGCCTGTTGATCAGCCGTTCATCGCCTGTTTTAGGATATTCTTTGAAATTTTTGGAAGATACATTTGCCCCGATAATATAATCAGGCTTGAACTCTTTTTGCATGACATCGGCAGGGAAATTATTATATAAACCACCATCAAATACATATTGATTATCCAGTTTAATCGGTCTGTAGATCATTGGTACAGTCATCGTTGCGCGGACAGCCTCGGCCAGACTGCCGCTTTTGACCGTAATACTGGTTTGTGAGAATATATCCGATACCATGCAGCGGTAAGGCACAAAGAGGTTGTTGAAATTATCTTTGGCTATGGCCGAAGCTTGTGACAGCAACTCAATTAACGCGAAATTTAAAGGGATGTCATTGACCAGGTTGGACCGGAAGTTTACCCGTAATGCGGTGTCAATAGAAAGCTTGGCAGTAATCAAAGAAGCATTGATACTACCTTTCTGAAAAAAGAAGCTATAATCACTTTTGAACCTCCCGCTTACCCAGTCCTGAAAATCAGTTGTGAGCGCTATCTTTTCAATTTGTTCCGGAGAATAGCCAGCTGCATAAAGTGCGCCAACAATCCCTCCCATAGAAGTTCCTGTGATATAGTCAATAGGGATGTGATTTTCTTCCAGTGCTTTCAGCGTCCCGATATGGGCTAAACCTTTAGCTCCGCCTCCGCTAAGGACTAATCCAACCTTTTGCGCATTAGCCTGAAATGTGCAAAAACAGAGTAAACCAAGAAAGATTTTCTTTAAGCAAATCACTTTCCTAAATTACAGGTTTTCTTTTAGAAGCAGTTTATATTTAGGGGGTAAAATTGATTATAACTTAAAAGAAGCGTAAGCAGGCTAGTTTAGTACGTAAATATTGTAAGTTAACAAGGTTGCGAAACTCACCCATAAAAAATAAGGGATGTAGAGTAAGCCTGCAGTTTTGTCAATTTTATAGAAAACTATGCCATTCACTATAATCGCTGCCAGTAGAAAGATGATCTCAATCAGCGCAGCACCAATCAGTTGATGATAAAAGAACAAATAAGACCAGCATAAATTCAGGATAAGCTGGATAAAATAGAATGCTATCGTTCTTGGCAAATGTTTAATCTGTGCTCTTTTATTCCATACCAGGTAAGCTGATACCCCGATCAGGATGAATAATAAAGACCATACCGGGCCAAATAACCAGTTAGGAGGATTAAAAGATGGTTTTTCCAAAAAAGGATACCATGTTTTGATTGTCTTTTGAGTAATGAACCCACCAATGGCACCAAAAGATAGAGGAATCAGCATATTAATGAGGAACGGAACGAATTTAAAGCGTTTTTGGGCAATGGTCATAGACAAGTATTTATTTTCTTTGCGCTCAATAATCATGCCCACCAGATTTGTCTGTTTTACAAAAAAAGCTAAATTGCAATCAAATAAATAACATGTCAGACTATAAGCCAGTTGCAAGTTCCCAGGTTACTTTAACAGAACTGATGATTCCTTCTTACTCCAATTTCGGGGGTAAAATACATGGAGGAATTATTTTGGGCTTAATGGATAAGGTAGCCTACGTTTGTGCTGCAAAACACGCCGATGGATACTGTATCACGGCATCTATTGATGTAGTTGATTTTCTCGCACCTGTAGAAGTAGGGGAGATCGTTTCTTTGATGGCTTCGGTAAACTATGTAGGGAACAGTTCTATGATTATCGGCATCCGGGTCATTTCAGAAAATCTTAAAACACACGTGATCAAGCATACCAATACCAGTTATTTTACGATGGTGGCTATCGGTGAGGATAATAAACCAAAACAAGTCCCTGCATTGCTTTTAAAAAACAGAGAAGATATCAGGCGTTTCTTTCAGGCAAAGAACAGGAAAGAGCTGAAGAATACTTATAAAAAAGACGAGGCCATGTTAAAACAAACTGCTTATGAACACCATAGCTTTATGGATGCCTTAAGCAGAGAGCGTTGTAAAGTTGAATTGGATTAATCCAGGAATTTAGTCTCTGACAATAGTTACGCTGATTCCTTTGTTCTCCATCAATTTAACCAGGGCGGGGGATATCCCGTCGTCTGTAATTATATGTTGAATCTGATCCAGGGAACAAATCTTTCCTAACCCTCTTTTTCCCATTTTAGAGCTATCTGCCAACACTACAGTAATTTGTGCCGCATTGATCATCTTTTGGTTTAAACGTGCTTCCATCAAGCTGGTTGTCGTTAATCCGGTCTCGATATCAATCCCGTCTACCCCTAAAAACAACATGCTGCAAGATACGTCTTCTAAAATCTGTTCTGCATAAGGGCCCATTACTGAAGATGAATTTTGTCTTAACTGACCGCCAAGCTGTAAAACCTCCACATGTAAATGGTGTGATAATTCCAGGGCAACATTTAATGCTGAAGTCACAACGGTCAGATGTTTTTCTGGATGTATAGCTCTGGCTAAGGCAAGCATCGAAGTGCCTGAAGCAATAATGATGGAATCATTGTGACCAATCATATCTGCAGCAGCTTTAGCGATCTGCTTTTTTTTATCTGCATGAATTTGCTCCTTTTCGGCAACCGGTTTGTCGTTTGTATAAGGGTTTGTTTTAGAACCTCCGCCATGCGTGCGGAAAAGTAATTTCTTATCTTCCAGAAGCTTTAGATCTTTTCGGATGGTAACATCAGAAACTCTCATTTGTGTGCTGAGTTCCTGTACATTAACAAAACCTGTTTCCTGGAGTTTTTTTAAAATCAGCTGATGTCTTTCTGTAATACTCTTCATTCCGGTTTGGGTATTTCTAGGTTGCGTTAACCAAAAATAAGCAAAAACCGGAAGTTTTTCCAGTTTACGGACTTATATATTTCATCTTGTGTTTCGTTTTGTTTCGTTTTTGAGTTATTGTTTTCTTCTTTTTGTAGATAAACAAGCTTTATATTGTGTTTTGAAGGATTTTTGAAATAAATGAAGGTTCTTGTTGATTTTTATTTGTTTTGAAATGTTTTATTTTATAAATTTGAAATAGAAAGCGAAACAAATCGTTAGCTATGATAAGGAGGCCATTACACATGAATACAAGTAGAAAAGAACTCATAGGAAATATTGTTGATCCGGAAAAGGTTTGGGATGTCATTGTAGTTGGTGGTGGTGCAACAGGTTTAGGTGCTGCGCTTGATGCAGCCAGCCGGGGTTACCAGACCTTATTGTTAGAACAGGCTGATTTTGCAAAAGGGACATCCAGCCGGAGTACTAAATTAGTCCATGGAGGTGTGCGTTATTTAGCGCAAGGCGATATCGGACTGGTTAGAGAGGCGTTATATGAGCGTGGTTTGCTTTTGAAAAATGCAGCTCACTTAGTGAAAAATGAATCTTTCATTATTCCGAATTATGAATGGTGGGGTGGTGCTTTTTATACGATAGGATTAACATTATATGATTTGCTTGCTGGTAAACTGGGCTTCGGCCGTGCCAGGCATATTTCTAAGAAAGAGGTAATCAGCAAACTTGCTACTATACAGCCTGACCATTTATATGGAGGTGTAGTTTACCATGACGGACAATTTGATGATTCCCGTCTTGCGGTGAATCTTGCACAGACCAGTCTGGAACAAGGGGCTACGATCTTAAATTATATCCGGGTCACAAGCTTAATTAAAGATGCGCAGGATAAAGTAGCTGGTGTAGTGGCGACTGATATAGAATCGGACATTACCTATCAGCTGAAAGGTAAAACGGTGATTAATGCGACCGGAGTATTTGTAGATGATCTTTTACAAATGGATAAACCGGGTAAAAAGCCATTGGTCAGATCAAGCCAGGGTGTACATCTGGTCATTGAGCGTTCATTTATGCCTGGCGAGGATGCGATCATGATCCCTAAAACGGATGACGGCAGGGTTTTATTCGTGGTGCCATGGCATGATAAATTAGTAGTAGGAACTACAGACACGCCATTAGACCAGCATAGCCTGGAGCCGGTAGCGTTAGAAGAGGAGATCGAATTTATTATGCGTACAGCGGCAAAATATCTGGTTAAAGCGCCTACGCGTAAAGATGTGCTGAGTGTATTTGCAGGTTTACGTCCTTTAGCAGCCCCAGAAGATGGTTCCTCTAAAACAAAAGAAATTTCAAGAAGTCATAAACTGATCGTCACTACATCGGGACTGATTACAATTACCGGTGGGAAGTGGACAACTTACCGCAGGATGGGGGAGGACACCATTAATAAAGCAATAGAAGTTGGTAAATTACCAGCCCGTCCTACAAAAACAAAAGAGCTTTCTATCCACGGTAGTAAAGCAAATGTAAACCGCAATGATCACTTATATGTTTACGGAAGTGATGAGGCAGGGGTATTAGCTTTAGGCGATGAAAACCCAGCCTGGAAAGAAAAGCTGCATGCGCGTTTACCTTATCTTCAAGCCGAAGTAATCTGGGGTGTCCGATATGAAATGGCCCGTACTGTAGAGGATATTTTAGCCAGAAGGGTGAGAGCGTTATTCTTGGATGCACGTGCTGCGATTGATATGGCCCCTGCTGTAGCTAAACTGGTAGCGACAGAACTTCAGTATGATGAAGCCTGGGAAAATGAGCAGGTAAAAACCTTCAGAAAACTCGCTCAATCTTATTTATTAGAACCTTATACGCCTGAATAGAATAATTCAGCGTCAATTAAACCAATATAAATCAATAAAGTTATGGAAGATTACATTTTGGCTCTGGACCAGGGCACAACGAGCTCTCGTGCAATTATTTTTGATCATAAAGGACAAATTAAATCAACTGCACAGAAGGAATTTACCCAGATTTTTCCACAATCAGGATGGGTAGAGCATGACCCGAATGAGATTTGGTCTACCCAGGCCAGTGTAGCGGCAGAAGCAACGGTGAAAATGGGGATCAATGGTTCTAATATTAAAGCAATCGGGATTACGAATCAGCGTGAAACTACAATTGTCTGGGACCGTGCAACAGGTGATCCTGTTTACAATGCGATTGTCTGGCAAGACAGACGTACTGCACAATTCTGTGATCAGCTTAAAAAAGAGGGTAAAACTGATATGGTCCGTGCTAAAACGGGATTGGTAATTGACTCTTATTTTTCAGGTACTAAAATAAAATGGATTCTTGATAACGTAGAAGGGGCCCGGGACAGGGCAAATAAAGGAGAACTGGCATTTGGAACGGTAGATAGCTGGCTGGTCTGGAAATTTACAAGGGGCCATGTACACGTAACTGATATTACCAATGCAAGCCGTACCATGTTGTTTAACATCCGTACGGAGCAATGGGATGATGAACTGTTGGAAATGCTGGATATCCCTAAAAGTATGCTTCCTGAGGTTAAGCAGTCCAGCGAAATCTATGGAGAAACAACGACTACTATTTTCGCTTCAAAAATACCAATCGCCGGAATTGCAGGAGATCAGCATGCTGCACTTTTCGGACAGATGTGTATTGAAAAAGCCATGGTTAAAAACACTTATGGTACCGGCTGTTTTATGCTGATGAACATTGGTGATAAATTCATGGAATCAAAAAATAACTTATTAACTACTGTAGCCTGGAAAATTAACGGTAAAATACAATATGCCTTTGAAGGAAGTATTTTTATCGGAGGGGCTGTAGTACAATGGCTTCGTGATGGTTTAGGCGTGATTAAAAAATCTGCTGACGTAGAGAATCTTGCTGCAAGTGTTAAAGATACGCAAGGTGTTTATTTTGTACCTGCCTTTGCTGGTCTGGGTGCACCTTACTGGAAACCTGATGCCAGAGGTACAATTGTAGGGTTGAGCAGAGGGAGTACGTCTGCACATATAGCGCTTGCTGCACTTGAATCTATAGCCTATCAGACCAGAGATGTTTTAAAAGCGATGGAAGCTGATGCGGGAATGGAAATCAAAGAATTGAGAGTGGATGGCGGGGCAACAGCGAATGATTTGCTGATGCAATTTCAGTCCGATTTACTGAACTGTAAAGTGATCCGTCCGAATGTTGTAGAAACTACGGCCTTGGGTGCTGCATATTTAGCAGGATTAGCGGTTGGTTTCTGGGATAGCGTTGAAGAGATTCAGCAGTTATGGAAGTCTGAAAAAGAGTTTGTTCCTACAGGAGATCAAACGGTGATCAAAAAGGGGATTAAGGATTGGAAAAGAGCAATTCATGCCGCACAAAGCTGGAATGAAGAGTTACCTGATACAGATTCAAACTAATTATTCATCCTTAATTTTACCAGAATGACTCCATTCATAGCAGAACTTATAGGTACAATGTTACTTATACTTTTAGGCGATGGCGTAGTAGCCAACGTCGTATTAAATGATACCAAAGGAAATAATAGCGGGTGGATGGTCATTACCACTGCTTGGGGACTGGCAGTTTTTGTCGGCGTAACAGTTGCTGGCCCTTACAGTGGTGCACATTTAAACCCTGCAGTTACTATCGGTCTTGCGATAGCTGGAAAATTCGCCTGGGCAAGTGTGCTCCCTTACATCGCTGCACAATTAATAGGAGCGGGGATGGGCGCATTCCTGGTTTGGGTCATGTATAAAGACCATTTTAACAAGGATAATGATCCTGCAGCCGTGCTGGCCTGTTTTTGTACCGGCCCGGCGATCCGTAATTACACTTCAAATATAACCAGTGAAATTATCGGTGCATTTGTATTGGTATTTACGGTTTTTTATATCACCGGAGCTGAAATTACACCGACTAAGGTCCCTGTTGGTTTGGGCTCTGTCGGAGCTGTTCCTGTTGCTTTTCTGGTTTGGGTAATTGGGCTTTCCCTGGGAGGGACAACCGGATATGCAATTAACCCGGCACGTGATTTGGCACCCAGGATTATTCATGCTTTGGTGCCTATCAAAGGCAAAGGCACCAGTGACTGGACTTATGCCTGGATTCCTATTTTAGGCCCGATTGCGGGGGCAGCGATAGCAGCTTTTCTGTACTTACAACTTCACTAATCAGCAGTTAAACAAAACAGAATTTCTTAAACAGATTGTTATGAAAACTATTTATAAAGGTAGCCTTTGGGCTATACTAGGGCTATGCCTTTGCGTTTCTGCGGAGGCTCAGGATCTGACAACGCCAAAAACTGACACAGTCGCAGTAAAAAAATATAAACCCTTTAATGTGAACCTTCAAGTACGTAATCTATACTTATGGCGCGGATTTAAAGTTTCAAATAGCCCGATCACTGATGTGGATATGCACTATACCACTAAGGACGGAAGTTTCTCTGCTGGTTTTTGGGGCGGGGCAGGTTTTAACGGGGAGTACAAGGAATTTGATTATTATGTGAGTTATGTTAAAAAAGGTTTTAACTTCTCGGTCTGGGACATTAACAATGTAACGGATTTCCCTGACGCTAACCTGTTTGATTATAAAAGAGCTACTACTTCACACTTTATCGATGTAACTGCCGGATATCAATTCGGAGATGCTTTCCCGATCAGTATTAACTGGAGTACAATTGTACAGGGCAGGGATACGCATGTAAAGAGTAATGGAGAGCTGGCAAATAATTATTCCAATTATGTGGTACTTGATTATAGGGTCTGGAAAGAAGGAGGAACCAATGTTCATCTTTTTGCAGGTGGCGGATTTGCATTTGGCAGAGACGAGAACTTTTATGGTTCTAAGCCGAATGTGGTCAATGCAGGGGTTACCTTAAATAAAGACCTGGTAGTTTTTACGCATCATATGCCAATCGCAGCAACTGCAATGTTTAGCCCGGAGCACAAATATGGAGCGATCCAGTTAATCGTCAACGCATTCTGACAAAGTAGTTTAGTTCTTCCTGTAAACACAAAAAACCAGCTGGAAGGCTGGTTTTTTTGTAGTGTAAAATATATACATTACTGTTGTGTGTGTTCATAGGTAGATGATTCACAATTCAATATTAAGCTTATCCATTGACTTATCATTTCATTATTACACCAACACCCGTTTTCCTTACGTGAATGCGCTAAATAATTGATATTTATGCTGATAAATCGAGGTTTTTAACTGAAAAGTGGTAACATTCGTTGGTTTTGTTACCTGAAATATTTGGAAGATTCAAGTTTTATCGTGGAGTAGTGAATATCCTTTAATACCCCTATTAGAATAATTTAAAGGACTTTATCATAGGTATCAGGTATCTGTTGGAAGGGAGGAAAGAAGAAATGGCCCTTTCAGGCCATTTTTAAAACTTTCTCGTAATCATATTTGCTATATTTCTCTGCTAATTTTTCCTCTTCATGGAAAGCGATCAGATCATTTTTAAGCTGAACTTGCAGCCAGAGATCAATAGGAATATGAAAAAAATTAGACAGCTTCATTGCTAAATCTTTATTGAAGGAACGCTGTCCTTTAAGGTACTTGTTCAGGTTTGAAACATCGGTATCAAGATAAGTAGCAAACTGGGTCTTACCCAGACCAAGAACCGAGCAGAAAGTCATGACAAAATCTTCAATAGTCATTCTTTCCTCCAATATTATCTTATCATTTTGCACATATTCTTCCATGCGGTAAAGCACCGCCAGCATCTGATTTCGTATGATGCGTTCCGGTGAGCGCTTGCTGTGAAGCAATTGTGCCCGCTCTTCCATCAAAGCCTTTTCTTCTTTGCTCCATTTGTGCCCATCACTCGGGGCGATAGTCACATCGAAGTCTTCTCTTTTTTTATCTCTTGCGATACTCATATTTACGATCTTAAGTATTCATCTTATCTATAATTTAGGAAAGGTATTTCTTAATCAGCCTTTCTCCTGCCTCGTCTGCGATTTATAAAAATCGTAATTAGAGTGTTCTAAAGCTGAAAACGGCAAAAACACAAATAAAAAAGCCTAATAATCAGATTATTAGGCTTTTGAAATCAAAATACTGTGTTCCCGAAGGGATTCGAACCCCCATCGTTGGTACCGGAAACCAAAATTCTATCCATTGAACTACAGGAACATTTCGGCAAATATATAAATTTGATTCATTTATTCTGAATTCTCCTGAAAAATAGACGCTCAATTTGTTTGAATCGCACGAAATAAATTGTTAGCAATATCAAAAACAACATTTGAAATATCAGTTTCTACATTTTATGCCCGGCTCCCAAAATTAACTTTACATCAATAGCTTATTATTCATCTTAATAATTCAGAAATTGAAAGTAAAAATGTACTTGCTTATTTCAGGCAAAGGTTCCCCCTGGTAAATATGGTATTGTTTGCTATTCTATCTAGAGGAAAGGGCAGCTGCCTGTTAAGCTCCTTTTCTGCCTTCCAGGCTTTGCATCAGCTGGCTGTACAGATCATCATTACTACTTTCACGGGGTTTCAATTTTTTAACAGTAGCTCTTTTGCCTTTGGCTTTCGCCTTGATAATTTTCAAAAGTTCTTTACTGTATTCATCTTTGAAACCCCTGATATCAAATGCTGAACTATATTGTTTAATCAGCGCCATGCCCACTTCAAGTTCTTTTTTTGTGATGGTATCAGTCTCAGGTATTTTCAGCTCTTCGCCAGATCTTATTTCTTCAGCAAACCTGATCTTTGTGACTACCAGAACCTCATTTAGTGGATGGATGATACATAAATTCTCTGTATTCCTCAGCACAAATCTGGCTACACCAGCTTTTTTAGACTTCACCAAAGCTTTCAATAGCAAGGCATAAGCTTTTTTACCCTGTTTCTCGGGTTGGGCATAATAGGAAGTCTCATAATAAATGGGATTGATTTCCTTCAAATCCACAAAATTCTCCAGGGAGATCATTTTGTTTTTATCTGGAGCTGCATCTTCAAAATCCTGCTCATCGAGTACTACATAATTCTCATTCAGCAGATATCCTTTTACAATTTTATCAAAAGGAACTTCTTTTCTTGTCTTTTCATTGATCCGTTGAAATTTAATCCTGGAATGATCTTTACTGTCCAGCATGTCTAAATCCAGCTGACTCTGCTGTACGGCAGAGAAAAGTTTAACCGGGATATTTACCAGTCCAAATCCAATAGCTCCATTCCAAAGTGATCTCATCCTAAATGCTTTAATTATTAATTTAACAACGCGCCATTTCTTTTGTTTTCTCTTCCTGAAAACTTTGAATCTTTCTTGTTGTTATCATCCGGAACCAGATTGTCATTTAAAACCTTTGTGATGAGTTTAACAGCCTATAAAAAGAAACGATCTTTTGCGCAGACTCCTGAACCTAAAGGGGGGAAAGGAAGTGGAAAAGAATTGCGCTTTGTCATTCAGAAACACGATGCTTCACATCTTCATTATGATTTCAGACTGGAGATGGGTGGGGTATTGAAAAGCTGGGCCGTTCCAAAAGGACCTTCCACAGATCCAGAAGTGAAGCGGCTTGCCATGATGGTTGAGGACCATCCTTACGACTATAAAGATTTTGAAGGTCTTATTCCTAAAGGGGAATATGGTGGAGGAACTGTTATTGTCTGGGATGAGGGAACTTATGAGCCGGACGAGCCCGTAGATGGGACTATTGAAGATCAGGATCGAAACCTGAGACACCAGCTGCATAGTGGTAAAATTAGTTTCACCTTGCATGGCAAAAAGCTGAAAGGTTCTTTTGCGCTGGTCAGGACCCATGGAATGGGGGAGAATAGCTGGCTTTTAATTAAGCATAAAGATAAATATGCCAAAAGTGACGATATTTTGCTGAAGGATAAATCGGTAATCTCCAAAAAGACTATTGAGCAAATGGCGAAGAAACCTGTTCAGGTTTATGGAAAAAAAACGATTAAACCTAAGCAGCCTGACGCCGTTAAACCGGAGGCTGAAGCTGTTAAATCCAAGCTGGCTGAAGCTGTTAAACCTAAACAGAATAAAATCGTGAAAACCCCTTTTTACGATCAGGTAAAACCTATGCTGGCTACCTTGGTAGATGAGGCATTTGACAAAGAGGGCTGGTTGTATGAAGTGAAATGGGATGGTTACCGGGCGGTGGCTTTAATGAATAAAGGAAGCGTAGAATTCAAGTCCAGGAACAATAAATCTTTCCAGGAAAAGTTTTACCCGATTTATCAGGCGCTACTAGAATGGAATGTCAATGCAATTGTAGATGGTGAGGTCGTTTCCGTTGACAAAAAAGGAAAGGCTAGTTTCGGGGATTTACAGAACTGGCACAGCGATCAAAATGGAGAGTTGCTATATTATGTTTTTGATATTTTATGGTATGATGGGCATGATCTTACCGTTTTATCTTTGATGCAAAGAAAGGCTATACTTGCTCAGCTGATTCCTGAAAATTCTCCTGTGAGGCTTAGTAAGGGTTTCGAAACCTCAGGCATAGAATTTCTGGCTGCTGCAAAAAAGGCTGGACTGGAAGGTATTATGGCCAAAAGAAAAGATAGTTTATATGTTGCTGGCGAGCGCACCAATGATTGGCTTAAAATCAAAGCAAGTAAGCGTCAGGAAGTAGTTATTGGCGGATATACGAAGAATGCAGGCACGAGTAAACCTTTTAGTTCATTATTGGTTGGCTTGTTTGAAGGTGGTAAATTTATTTATACGGGAAAAATTGGTACAGGATTTAGTATGGAAATGCAGCAAGAATTGTTGGCTCGTTTTGAACCATTGCTTATTGCTGAACCAGCATTCACTGAGAAACCAGCTTATAATAAAGCCAATCCATTCAGAGCTGGTTTGGGTAAGGCGAAGGCATTCTGGCTGAAACCAGAAATGATCTGTGAAGTTAATTTTGCGGAAATGACTACTGATGGTGTAATGCGGCACCCATCTTTTGCAGGAATGCGGGAAGATAAAGACGCTAAAGAAGTTGTCCTTGAAAAAGAAGCAGATACATCAGCTATTTTGGCTGGTACTGATGATGATTTAACTAAGCTGAACGGAATGAAACAATTGCTGAATCCAAAAGAAGAAACCCAGGTAAAAAAAGTAAACGGACATTCCCTGGAATTTACCAATTTGAATAAGATATTCTGGCCAGTTGAACAATTCACCAAACGTGACCTGATTAATTATTATGAGCAGATGTCATCCTTTATATTGCCGTATATGAAAGACCGGCCTTTGTCCTTAAACCGTTATCCAAACGGAATTACCGGAGAAAGTTTCTATCAGAAAGATGTGACTGGAAAAGTCCCTGATTGGGTTAAAACTTACCTTTATCATGCTGAGGGGGATGATTCAGATAAGCATTTTATGCTAGGGGAAGATAAAGCCACGTTATTGTACTCCGCAGGCCTTGGCTGTATTGAAGTTCATCCCTGGAGCAGTACCATTAAAAAACCCGATTATCCGACCTGGTGTATTATTGACCTTGATCCGGATAAGAATTCTTTCCAGCAGGTAATCGAAGCAGCACAGGTAACCAAGGCTGTGCTGGATGATATGGGTGTACCCTGCTATTGTAAAACCAGTGGCTCTACCGGGCTGCATGTCTATATTCCTTTAGGCAACAAATACACTTATGAGCAGAGTAAGGAGTTTGCGAGGATCATTGTTACGCTGGTTAACCGGGAGATACCTGCATATACAAGTCTGGAGCGTGCTGTTTCCAAACGGAAGGGGAAAATGTACCTTGACTTTTTGCAGAACCGTCCTCAGGCCACTATTGCTGCTCCATATTCTCTGCGCCCTAAACCTGGCGCTACGGTTTCTATGCCATTACATTGGGACGAAGTGAAAAAGGGGTTGGAAATGAAAGACTTTACAATTTCCAATGCTTTATCCAGAGTCAAAGAAACGGGTGATATTTTTAAACCAGTATTAGGGAAAGGAATTGATCTTAAGAAAATTATTAAAGGCAGGCAATTGAAATAACCAGACTATTCTATAAAAATTGAATAGCCTGGTATCGGTGTGTTTGTTGTATTTAAGATTGTTTGCCCAGATTTCCTGTAATTGATAAAATCTCAAAAGTATAAGTGAGCTGTGTTTTATTCTTCTCGTAACATTGCAACGCATCCCATAGGCTCCTAAATTTTATAGGATTGAGGTTATTCTTTACATCCCTGCAAAAAGCGACTACACCATGATCTTTCCATTCGTTATTACTCGTAGAGAGTTCTACAAATGGATAAGATTCCCCTTTAGATAACAATGATATTTTGAAACTATCCACAATATCTTTAAGCAGCCTGAAAGAAGACTCGCTATCTCTGTATAAGTCGGGATAAAGCCCATCTTTATGAATATAATCAATATTTTGTTCCAGTGCAATGACCTGCTTTAAAAAAGCTACCCTGATATCGTCGGCAGATTCATCAGGAGCAGATAACTCATCTTGCAATTGCTTGACTGTTTGCAATGATTGGGCCATTGATTTTCTGGAATCTTCTGTGTTTTTTTTAAGAAAAACCTTGTGTGCAGATTGAAAGCTTTCGATAGCTTCAAGGCTTTTAACCAATACTGAAGGAGCGTTATAATAATTTTTAATTGAAGGTTTCATAGATTATCTATTAATAGAGCTTCATTTGAATTTACAGAGAAAACACTCATGTTACCACTGCTGTAAAAATAGTAATTTTGTTCAATGCATAGCTTGTTTTTTAAATTATTTTTTGACAGAACTTATTGCTTTTGAGTCGTCTAGCATAATTGCTGTATAAATTATACAGGCTGGGGCAAACTTTTATTCTGTAACCTGCCAATTTTCATCTTGATACGTTTAGTCAGGAAATTATAGACAATCATCTCATGCATACGCTGGTTATCATGAAAAATCCTGTTGACGTGCATATGGAATAAATCTGAGAGCATGTTATTTTTTTCGGTTTCCAGGCATGCCTTTAAACTATTTAAAAAAGCTTGTTCCGTCTGTGCAGCTTTTTTCTGTTGTAATTTTGTTAGCACTATAGTCAGCCCGTCAAAATTAAAGTCTTTATAACTCTGATTAATCTTTTTGGTCGCATCAGACTGGATATTAAATTCAGCGGCAAAGCTACTATGCATCCTTTCTGCGAATTGCAGCTGTTCTCCCAGTGTATATATCGCATTCTGCATCACGTTTTCAATTAAACTGATAGATAGAATATAGAGATCATTAATTTCAACAGGTTTGGCAATAATCGCTAATATGTAATCACTATCTGCCCCGAAACATTTTTCTACCAGGTCCATTCTTTTCAAGCCATATCTTTCGGTCTCCTGCCGGTAGGTTTTAAGTTGGAGATCTGCTACAGTCCCGGAAGTGATATAAGGTGCAATCAAGCGGGAAAGACTAGCTGTGAGTTCATATCCATCTTTAACTTCCTTCAATTGAAATCTTAAGCGAATATGATCGGCGGGATCATTATACCGGATAAAGAACCATTTCTTTAGCTTGTTCCTTAAAGGATGAATGAATTGCTTCTTAATTTCCAGAAGAATAGCGTTGGATTTAGTAGCGTGACAGTAGATTTCAAAATAAAGCCATTCTTCTCCCGGTAAATATAAATTAGAAAAATATTGTTCATTATTCCAGGTACCTCTCAATGGATAAGGCCGGTAAAGTTGTGCTGTGTGTTCCAGGTTGATGATGAATTCTGGTAAATAGGGGGCGTTGTTTTCATCAATGACCTGTGACATCGCAGGAATAAAAGCTTCTTCAATATATAAGTCTGTTTTATTCTTGCAGAAGAGTACAAATGAACTCATATCTTCCTGTATCTGGGGATTAAAAACTAAGGTTTGATCACCATCCCCACCTTTAAAAGACTTTTTTAAATTAATTGTGCTCAGCCAATTGTATAGTTCATTTAATGAATTATTTGTATTGGTTTCCTGACTGATAGATTTAGGGACCAGCCATTTTTCAGGGCATAGAATTACATTTTTATATTGTACCCTTGGGTAATGTATCAGACCTGGAAATATAGTAGAGAGATTGATACTCAGACTAGAATGCAGGCCCTGATGTTGTAAGTCGGAAAGAAAGCGGTAAACCGCCAGATCTGAACGGCCATAATTATAAGCGGAAGCTAATTTCGGGATGAGCCGTTTACCATATTTTACGGAATGAAGTATTAATTCTTCACCTCTTACACTGACCATAATATCATTGAGCGCTAAAATATGTTTGCTTTCAGGCCAGCTTAAAATGGGTAATTCGTAATTATAAATGGCCTTTCTCCGGTTGATATTATCTGCGTGCTTTTCTAGCTGATAGCCGATATCAAAAAATAGGATTTCTGGATTAGCCTGCTGTTCAATTTGAACAAACCGGTGACCTATTGCAGTAATTTCTTCACTGGCCAAAGAAAATCTCCCTAAAAGCGAATTTGCTGTACATCCGCCAATATTTTCTATGATGATATAATCTTCTGTGCATTGCAGCAAGACGCTGATTGTATTGGCAACGGGCTGCGGTGAATTTGTTCCCTGTTCCTTAAAATCGTATAACTGAATGGTTTGATGTTGTATCATTTGATTCAGCATAAACTGATATAAAGGCGTATAGGCAATTTGGTTTATCTGTTTATAGGCTCTGTTCTTTTTTAAATCCTGAATGAGCTGACCTTCATCTTTGTTCAGGTTCATCGACCGGTAGCCAATACCAATTTCGGGGTCAAGGGCAATCTGGAGCGGAACTTCTTTGTGTTCAAACTTTTTAACGAAATTATTTCTGAAATCATCCAGAGAAGCATTTTTACTTGGCTCTGTATGTTTAGAAAGAAAATCAGTTAATTCTGCCAGTACCTGAAGCCTCCTTTCCGATAGCTGGCCTTTTATCCTTTTTCTTTCTGAAATAATGTAATCGTTTTTCTTTTCTTGCTGTGCATAGCCAATCCGGCCATAGTAATCCGGGCCGATAATGTTTGGTTGAAAATTGGTGATTAAAAGCTGAAAAGTAACAAGCTGCTCTAAAAAGTAGGTCGTCATTGCCTTGCTTAAATTATACTCAGTGCGCAGGAAATTTTGTATCTCTTCCACCGTACGTTTGGTGCGGCAAAAATCCAGGGTCAGCTGCGTGGTTTCTTCCGCATCAATGGCTGATAATTCAAAGGAGCCATTCTCGATATTTAAGTAGCGTAACTCTCCACCTCCAATATAGGCGGTGGTATTGGTGGTGAGGAAACGCGCCTGGTTGATTAACCATTTGGGATCAGTATTGAAGTGTTCCTTTTCCTGCCAATTGATAAAACGATGGACAATATGTTTTTTAGACAACGTTACTGGTTCATTACTGTTTTCATGATCAATAGGAATGATCGAAAATGCTGCGAAATTCCCGTAAGGCGTAGCCCTGAATTTTGCACGGTTAAAATACTTCCAGATGGTAAATTTGATTTTTGGATCGAGAGTTTTCAGATCGGAATACTCATGTGCTCTGATCATTTCAAAAAAGGAGGGGGAAGACTCTTGGATATAGTCTTTAAGTTCATCCCAGACGTTACACAGTTCTTCTGCATGAGAAAATACCGGCGTACGCGTGATACTGACAGGGGAGATCGTTAATTTCATACACTAATGTTTAGATATTTAAATAAATAATTAAACAATAAGATACTGGTTTAACGGAAAGGTTTAGCTAGTTTTTCAGCTTCAGCACAAGCTCCACTTTGAATAATTTTCCGGCCATTTCGTGACTGAATTTGTAATTGTTTTTATAGAACTGATCCAACCGGGAGGTAATATTTGCCAGTCCGGTTTTACCACTTTCTACATTGCTGTCATAATTTGGTAGGTTGCTGGTCTGGATAGTTAAATATTCATCCATTGATGCTACCCTGATTTCTGCCGGGTAATCTTTGTCGAGCAGGTTTCCGTGTTTAAAGATGTTTTCTACCAGGGTCAGTAAAATGATAGGGATAATTGTAACCTGATCGTTATTGAGTTGGGTAACGTAATTGATGTGCAAGGTATGATTGAACCGCAGTTGGTTCAGCTTGATAATATTTTCCACCTGTTCGAGCTCTTTCGAGACAAGAATGGTTTGGCTGTTGTTTTCCAAAGCAAATCCCATAATACTGGATAATCTCATAATGGCTTCGTTCGCTTCTTCCGGTTTTTTCTTAGCCGCGTATTTGATAAAACTTAAGGTATTGAAAAGTAAGTGAGGGTTGATCTGAGCACGCAGGAAATCTTGTTCTGCACGCAGCAGTTTGTTTTGTAGTTGCTCGTTTTCTATGGTTTGAACGAGTTCTCTTCTCCTTTTATCATTATAGCTGAATAATAGGTAATAGGCTGAGGCATATAGGATAAAATAGATGCCTCTCCAAACAGTACCGGCAACAGCCTTTACAGAAAAGACGGTTTTAAATTGTATCGCCGATTTCTGTTCTATTAATATCCAGCTAATTGATATTGCAAGGCAATAATGAACTATTAATTCTAATGCAATGAATATTGGTAAACGCCAGTAATCTGCTTTAGTATTAATTGTCCCTCTTTTTAATACTATTAAAGCATGAAAATAAAATAAACTAATGTTGAGTGTATAATAAAGAACATAGGTAATTGAAGGCTGATAATCCAGCCTCATTAATTTCAAAATACTAATCTCATATAAGATAAATATCACCCAACATATTATGTGGATACGAACTTCCTTTAAGAGCATAAATAGGGCTTTATATAATAATTAAAGTATGTAATATAATAAAAATGTACAGGTTTTCTTTTGGGGATAACATTGGCTATAAACTAATAATTATAGCCATGAGTTTGACCAGAAAAAAACTAACATTGACAAAAAAAACGCTGTTTTTGTACCAGAAACCATTAATCGGTCGTCCAACTTATCCCCCAGCAGACCCTACTAGTACTTTATCGGCAGGATCTGGATTCCCACCCCCATCATTCAAACCAGAAAACATATAAACCTTAAGATTTCAAAGTGTGTTTCCTTGGAAAATCGAGGAAACACACTTTGAAATTTTAACCTATGTAATCATACCTTTTAGCAATATCTTTTGATCAAATTTTACGGTTATATTATGATATCATTTTATAAATCATATAATTATGAGCTTGGTCAGGAAAAAAATAACATTGTCAAAAAGAATATTGTTTTTGTATCAGAAACCATTAATTGGCCGTCCAACCTATCCTCCTGCAGACCCAACCAGTAGTTTGTCAGGAGGGCCTAATTGGCCAACATCATTCAAACCAGAAAACATATAAATTTTAAGATTTCAAAGTGTGTTTCCTTAGAAAATCAAGGAACACGCTTTTGTACTTGTCACCTATCTGATAACTCTGTCCCGGAGCTAATCTTGCAATATTTCCATCTACACGATCCAGATAATTCAAAGAGATAATAATGGACTTGTTGATTCTGAAAAAGATATCCATGATCTGCAATTTATCCTCCATTGCTTTAAGACCAATATAAGTTATTTCATGACCGGTAGTGGTATGGATCATGATATAATTCAACATCGCCTCGATGTAAACAATGTCACTATATTTTATCTTGATAAAACTACTCTTCTGTCCGCCTTTAATAAACAGGAACTGCTGCTCGTCTCTCTGCAGTTTGATAATATCCTGATGCTTAAGCGTCAGATCTTCAGCTTTCTGAGTGAAAGAAACATAACTCACAGGTTTAAGCAGGTAGCCATCAGCCCTAGCTTGAAAAGCTTCCGGAGCATAACCTCTGTGTGCTGTAACATAAACCAGGAAATGGCAGTAATTATTTAGTATTTCAGCAGCATCTATTCCGTTAAGAACAGCCATACTGATATCTGAAAAGATAATATCAACATGTTCCGCTTCCTGTAAATAGGCAATTGCCTGCCTGGCATCCGGGAAACTCTCTACTAAGTTCAGATGAGGCACCAGTGCAATCAACTCACTTAACTCATCAATTGCATGAGGTTCGTCGTCAATAACAATACAACTCATTACCATAAGCTATTATTTTTATTGTTTAAGTTCTTAATCAAAGCACATAAATATACATGCATTAATGTAATGATAGATGCTTTTTGATGAAAAGGGCCATTTTATATAAAATTCGGACAGCTTTATATAAAATTTTCCCCTTCCATAGGCCTTCCACATATCTTGTATTTAAGCAGCTAAATCAATTGCACAGCTATTGCGACAAATCTTTGTAATATCCGCATGAATTAATAACTCGCCTGGTTATATAAATACTGATGAAGAACAATAAATGGAACTGCATGAGTATGCAAATTGCTACGCTCATGCACATTTCATTTATTTATGATGAAGCGGGATTGAATCATGAAAATAATATCCGACCTATGAAAAACAAAGAAAATACAAAAAGAAAGTTATTAGATGCAGTAGGTGTGATCCTTAAAAAGGATGGCTTTAGCGGATTGGGTGTTAATAAAGTGGCTAAATTAGCAGGGGTTTCAAAAATCCTTATATACCGCTATTTTGGAGATTTCAATGAACTAGTGAAATCTTGCGTAGTAGAAAATAACTTTTGGACAAACAATCTGACAGAGCCCGCTGCATCTGAAGATACTACCGTTTCTATGCAGCAATTGATCAATACACTTTTAAAAGAGAGGTTTAGTTATTTTTATAATCATTGCCAGATGCAGGCTGCGTTATTGAATGATACTTCTAATTATAATCTAAACATTAAAAAAAGATCAGGCAGTAACCGTTTACTCAAAAGAAAATTACAGCCAGCAAAAGAACAGGGATTTGATAATTGCATTACTTATTTTAATATAGTTTCTACACTCCTTGTAGCAGGCACTAACCATCTTGTTTTAGGAAGCCAAAGTGAAACTAAAAATGAATTGCAGCATTCTATGGAAAAGATTGTAGAATGGACATTCGGAGATGTTATAAACGATAAGGATTACAATTAATTATAGTTTACGTAATGCGTTTTTAAAAATAAAACATCACTTTTGCAATCTTGGTAAAGCAAAAGAAACATGTAAATAATAAAAGCGCTATTTATGGAAGAAAAGGTTGTTGAAGAAGTTGTTGAACTAATTGAGCGTGAAGGCGATGAACAGTTAAGGGAATATTTAGACGCGCTTAATATCTCGGACGTTGAACATCTTATAGACGAACTTCCCCAATATGCGGTTAAATTCATAGATACGCTGTCTGTTAAAAGGGCAGTTAACGTTTTTAGAATTCTGGATTTTCCTACTCAGGAAAAAATCATAAAAAAACTTCCCGGAGAAAAACTTGCACAGCTTATTAATTTGCTGCCTCCTGATGATAGAACTTCATTGTTCTCTGAACTTAAAGGAGATGCGGTAAAGAAATTAATCATTTTATTGCCAGCTAAAGACAGGGTAGAAGCCTTATCTCTGCTTGGTTATAAAGAAGATAGTGTCGGGCGGTTAATGACACCCGATTATATAGCTGTTAAAACGGACTGGACTGTTAAAAGGGTTCTGGAACATATCAGAAAATACGGAAAAGATTCGGAAACGATTGATGTGATCTACGTCATAGATGAAAATGGTATTCTACTGGATGATATCAGGATCAGGGAGATTTTACTCGCTAATCCTGAAGTCCCAGTCGGCGAACTTACCGATAACAGATCTATCGCACTGAATGCAAATGATCCGCAGGAAGAAGCAATTAATGTCTTCAGGATGAATAACAGGGTCGCTTTGCCGGTAACAGATGATAATCATGTGTTGCTTGGTATTGTAACTGTTGATGATATTTTGTGGATTGCGAATGAAGAGTATACAGAAGATATGCACAAAATAGGGGGTACCCAGGCGCTGGATGAACCTTATCTTGATATGCCTATTTTCGGGCTGTTTAAAAGACGTATTGGCTGGCTGGTTGTACTTTTCCTTGGCGAGATGTTAACAGCAACAGCAATGGCTCATTTTGAGGCGGATATCGCTAAAGCGGTTGTGCTTGCAATGTTTGTTCCATTGATTATATCCAGTGGTGGTAATAGTGGCTCTCAGGCCTCAACGCTGATTATTCAGGCGATGGCATTAGGAGAAATTACGATAGGAGACTGGTGGCGTGTTATGCGCAGAGAAATTATTTCAGGATTAATGCTGGGGCTTGTACTGGGTTCGATAGGTTTCCTGAGGATTTTTGTCTGGACACTCTTCTCTAATTTATATGGACCCCATTGGGCATTGATAGGTGTTACCGTAGGTGTAGCCCTTGTTGGTGTTGTATTATGGGGATCTCTTGCAGGTTCTATGTTACCGTTATTACTTAAAAAGCTGGGTGCTGACCCTGCAACTTCATCGGCTCCTTTTGTAGCTACACTGGTTGATGTTACCGGACTGATTATCTATTTCTCTGTGGCGGTGATGTTCCTAACAGGGGTCTTATTGTAAATAAAGACTGATTTTACTAAAAAACACTTTTCTGATAACCGCATCAATTCTTTTGATGCGGTTATTTTTTTTCTTTGGAAGCTCTCCTTCCATTCTGTATAATACAGAAAGCATTTTATTCTTGAGTATGAACAAAAATATCTATGATTTAAGCCTTTTCTAAATGTTGGTTTAACTGTGTTTTCGCATAAATAACAAATTCATACACTAGCAACACAGACGTTTAGTTCGATTGTGAGACGATTATATTTCAACAAGGTATTTGACGGGTTCTGGTTGCAGTTTGAAGCGGGTTTGATACGGGTTTGAAACGCCTCGACCCGTATCAAACCCGCTTCAAACTGCTGGAGAACATAGCCAGTAATTAGCTTCTGATCTTCGTTAAAGGTATGGAGACTAGTATCTGTATAGTGCAGAAATATAGCTGAACAGGCATATGGATAGGAAAGACAAGCTATTCATCGCTGGAACGATCTTGGGGCTCCTCTGCTCTAATCTTGATAAAATAGAAACAAAAGAGAAAATGTGGAAAAAAAATAAAGATCCGTATGGGAGATCGTGTTGTAAAAGTATACTGTATATAGTATAGGAATATATCTTTTCAAATCTAAGTTCTCACAATTAAACTTAAAATAGACATGAAAATGCTTTTCAAATCATCTCTGTTCTACTTTCTTTTTAGTATCATGTTTGGTCCTGCTGGTTTTGCACAGGTTGGACTATTAAATTCCATTCAGCAACCCCTTTCTCCCAATGCTGAAGCATTGGGCAAGTTCGTAGAAATGCCTGTGGGTAATTTTACCGGAACTCCTGAAATCAACATCCCTCTGTATGAATTCAAGAGTAATAGTTTTACTGTTCCGATTTCCTTATCCTACCATGCTTCCGGGATCAAAGTGCGCGAAATCCCGGGTTGGGTAGGTGCTGGTTTCCTGTTGAATGCTGTCGGGGCGATCGTGCGCGTGGTGCGTGGTTTGCCAGATGGCATGGAATCTCCAAGTGGGATTGACGTAAGTAATGTAGGTTACAAAAATGTGATCGGACTGCCGGGGCATGAAGGTCTGACCGGACTGGACGGAAGAATGGATAAAGACGTTGCCTCGGATCTTTCTTTTACTAAAGTTGATATGGAGTTCGACGAGTTTTATTACAATTTCATGGGTTATACCGGAAGTTTTATGTTTACCAACCAGGGGACTGTAATGATGAAAACAGCCAGTAACCTGAAGGTTGAGTTTTCTGTGGATAATTTTAAAATCACTGATGCCAACGGCATGATCTATGAGTTTAAACAATATGAATCCCAGGCCAATGACCCGCACTGGTACATCAGTACCTGGTACCTGACCAAAGCGATCAATCCTTTCAGGAATGAAACTGTAGAATTTAAGTATGAACCTTTTGGCCTGATCAATCCTTACCGGATCAGCAATGGCCCAACCATTTATTATGACCAGGTATTTGATTTTAATAATTCACCGAAAGTTCCTGTCGGGATCCAAAACCCTGGTTGCGAGCAACAAGGTTCAGAAAGGGTAATGGCCAATCCGCTCAGTAAGGATAATCTTTTTTTAAAACAAATCATTTATCAAACAGATACGGTTAAATTTTATATTGATAAAACAAGGCGTACCGATGTCTATAAGGTCAGGCTGGACAGTATGAAGATTTTTAGTGGTAGTACCACGCTTCATAAAGCCAGTTTTGGTTATACTTATAGTGATACGGTCACCACCGATTCTCTCAGTAAAAAGATGCTGTTGAAAAGCGTAAAAATTGATGATCAGAGACCTTATTCTTTTGATTATTACGGCAGTTATATGAGCAGAACAATGCCCGGTATTGTAGGTAACGGTGCGGATATGTGGGGCTATTATAACGGAGAAGACTTTCCTTTTGGTTTTGGCGGGCACCGTATTTTTCCAAAATATGGCTATAAAGATATTCTGACTTATAGCAATGACCGTAATAGCAGTTACAGTAATGCAGACTGGAAGTATGCGCAGATTGGCTCTTTACAGAAAATTACGTATCCTACTGGTGGCTTAACGGAATTTGAATACGAAGGGCATGATTTTACCTCTGATATCTATTTTGCCGGCGTTGTATTTATTCCTGATTCTTTAAGGAGTTCGGAGGCAGGCTCCGACAACTGGTCTGGTAGTTTCCAGCCAATCTTGCATAGCAATGAGTTTATGATCCATCAGGATCAAACAGTCACTGTCAATACCACAATTGGGTTATCCAATCAAATTCTTGATCTGACCAGTTACCGGAATAATTTATATAACACACTGGATCCGGCAGTGCAGCAAGGAATTGTAAGGCTTTATAAATTTAACCTGCTGACCAAAGTATTCGATCTGGTAGAGACCAGGACTTTTAACCCGGTTACTGTCATTGGTAACCCAGCCACTAACCTGGCTTTTACTACAGCCAGACCCAGCGGAACTTCTACAGAAGGCCATACCCGATTTTTAACCACAGGCAGATATAAACTGGAAACCGAGGTACATAATTTAGGGATCAGGGCTCTGATTACAGTGGATAACAAATTCTCTTACCGTAAGCCTGGCATAACCAATGTGTACAATATGGGCGGGATCAGGATCAAAAAGATCAGGTTTACCAGCCCGGTCAATGCATCTTTCTTTGAGAAGAGCTATGACTATACCTACCAGGGAAAAACCTCAGGAAAACTGCTGATTCCCTATGAATGTGTCAACACCTGGACTTATGTGGGAGAGTACCGGACCCTGACTTATGTCAATGGCCAGCCCTATACCAATATCGCCCCGCAGTATTGCCGGTATTTTAAGATTTACCACAACAATACGATTCCACTGGGCAGCGGAAAGAATGGCCCGATAGGTTATGACCATGTTACGGAAAAGATGAATGATGGCAGAAAAACAGTGATGGAGTTTTCTGTACTTGCCGATGAATATGTGCCGGATGAGGATGGCTTATTAAGTAAAGACAATGCGGTCTGGAGAGGGAACTTGAAAAGTGCGGATTATTATGATGGAAATAACCGGAAAATAAAAAGAGAAGTACATCTGCTGACCAATCTTTTCAGCAATCCTGCAGATGCACCGGTTACCAAAAGTGCTTATTTGACTGGAATCATGCCCCCGGGTTCGGATCACGGTGTAAGTCAATGGTGGGCCGAAATAGATGCCAGGCAGGACAATGTAGTTCCAGGCAGGGATTCTATCCTTTATTTCAACGGTACCGATACGCTGAAAGAAGTCACTAAATATGCCTATGACAATAAGCTTTATCCTACCGCTTCAAGGATTACGAAGATCGTTTCATCAGGTGACAGTACGGTCACGTATTTGAAGTACCCCTATGATTATACGATTAGTGGGGCGACTTCAGTTCCTTTTTCCCAGGGCGTGAAACTCCTTCAGACCAAAAACGTGGTTTCCCAGCCCGTAGAGACTTATGTGAAGCGCTATACGGCAGGGGCAGTGAAAGTAACCCAGGCACAACTGATTGCTTTCAAGTCCGCTTTGCCTGCTGCCGACACGGTGTATGCCTTGAACAATTCAGCCGGACTGACAGATTTTAGTCCGGCAAACTTTACGATTAGTTCTGCCAGTAAGGATGGCCGTTACCTGCGCAGGCTGCTGTTCAATAAGTATGACAATGGTAATGTAGTAGAGCAAAGTAAAGATGGTGAACCCAAAGAAGTGCTGGTCTGGGGATACCGGCGGAGGTTTATTGTCGCTAGTGTGAAAAGTAGTACTTATGCTGCTGTTATTGCGCTGGTAGATACCAATGTAATCAATAATCCTTCCAGTGATGCGGCAATGCGGACAGAGCTTCAAAAGATCAGGACCGGGCTGGCCAGTACAAATCCAAAAGCGAAGGTCACCAGTTCAACCGATCCCAAAGGGGAAACGGTCTATTATGAATATGATAGCTATGGCCGGTTAAAGCGGATGAAAGATTTAAACGGGGATATTCAAGAGAACACATGGTATCACTATAAACCTTAAGATCATGAACAGAACTTTTCTATATCAATTATTAGGAATTTATGCACTGCTGATGCTTTTGCCTGGTTTGTCCAGTCAGGTGATGGCACAATCTTCAGATCAAAATTATATTCAGACCGCTAAGGTGCGTACGAGTGGTTTAACTACAGAGGCAGCAGTTAATACTGCTATGGGCAATAAAAGTAATGCACAGGTCACGATCCAGTATCTGGATGGTCTGGGCAGGCCGATGCAGGTGGTGCAGCGGCAAGGTAGTCCGCTTGGTAAGGATATGATCCAGCCCATCGCCTATGATACCCTTGGACGCGAGGTCAAACAATATTTGCCTTATGTCTCTGGCGTAAGCAGCGGGATTTACCAGCCGGGCGCGCTGACCGATCAGCAGACGTTTTACAATAGCCCGCCTACCGGTGTAGTGGGTATTGTTAGTGGCTCCGGACAGGTGGCTTACTCAGAAACCAAATTTGAAGCCTCTCCGCTGAATAGGCTACAACAGCAGGGATTTCCCGGAGCGGACTGGAAAATTGGAGGTACTCATACCAGGAAGCAGGGTTATGGATTTAATGCAGCCAGTGATGTGAGGTTATGGAAGATAACAGATACCGGCGCTGTGGGGACGGGGTATTTCCCTAAAGCAAGGTTGTATACAGATACCCTGACAGATGAAAATGGGAACAAGAATATCACCTATACTGACTTTGAGGGGAAAGTCCTTTTAAAAAGGGTTCAGGATAACAGTGGTTACCTGAGCACTTATTATGTGTATGATGAACTCAGCAACCTGAGGTATGTCCTTCCTCCGGGCTTCACGGCCACCGTGTTTTCCGAGAGCAATGCAGCATTTGACCGGTATATCTATGCTTACCATTACAATGGCAAAAGACAGGTTGTCGAGAAGAAAATCCCGGCAAGGGGCTGGGAGTTTATGGTTTACAATAAACTCTATCAACTGGTGATGTCCCAGACCGCTACCCAGCGCGCTAAGTCGCCCCAGGAATGGACAATTTTTAAGTTCGATGAACTTGGCCGCCCGGGAATAAGCGGGATTTATGTCCATGCAGGCAGTGCGGCTAATACCAGTTACAGAACGGTTCAGCAGGCAGCTGTGGATGCCAATAGCAATTTATGGGAAACCAGTATACTGACTGGTACAGGGTATACTTCCAATACTTACCCGACAAGTTGGAGCACGACCTTAAGCATCAATTATTATGACAATTACAATTTCCCGGGTGGAGCGACTTATAGTTATGGTGCGGCCAGCACGATGACCAATGGGCTTTTGACAGGGACTAAAGTAAATGTACTGGGTACCTCAAACCTGCTGTTAAGTCTCAATTTTTATAATAATAAAGGACAGCTGGAGAAATACTTTAGCCAGCATTACCTGGGGGTTACGGTGAGTAATGGCAATTACGACGAGGTCAGCAATACCTACCTGTTTAGCGGGGAGCTGGCCAGCAGTACCCGGAAACATTTTGCAGGGGGTAGCCAGGTCGTACAAATCGCCATGCGTTATCTCTATGATCACATGGGACGTAAAACGAAAACGTACCAGCAAATGGATGCCAATACCGAAGTTTTGCTTTCCGAAGTGGCTTACAATGAGCTCGGTCAGGTTTATACCAAAAGTCTGCACAATGGTTTGCAGACCACGACATTCAGCTACAACAGCCGGGGTTGGTTAACCGGCAGTTCGGCTCCGCTTTTTGCCCTGCAGCTCAAATACAATGATGGCAGCATACCACGCTACAATGGTGACATTACCGAACAAAAGTGGGGAACGCCGGGAAGCCTGGGCAAGTCTTATACCTATAGCTATGATAAACTTGGCCGGCTGACCGATGGGGTTTCAGGAACCGGGAACCATGAAAAGGAAATCAGTTATGATGTGATGGGCAATATCCTGTCACTCAAAAGGGATGCAGCGGTACAGAACTACACTTATACCGGTAACCGGTTAAGCAGTGTCAGTAGTGGTATCACCCGTTCGTACACCTATGATAGCAATGGAAATGCATTAACTGATGGGACCAGCACAATCACTTATAACTTCCTGGATCTTCCTGTGACTGTGATCAGTGGAGGGATAACCACTACTTATACCTATGATGCAACTGGGAATAAATTAAGAAAAGTCACTGGATTGGCAGTCACTGAATATATTGCCGGGATACAATACGCAGGAAGCGCCATTGATTTTATACAAACTGAAGAGGGACTGGTCAGAAAAAGCGGATCAAATTATTTGTATCAATACGATTTAAAAGATCATCTGGGCAATAGCAGGTTGTCATTTGACATTTTTAACAATGCGCCACGTGAAGTACAGCATGATGATTATTATCCTTTTGGCAAAGCGTTTAACAGCTGGACGTTTGGTCAACGAAATAATTATCTTTATAATGGTAAGGAATTACAGGGAGAATGGGGAAGATACGATTACGGAGCAAGGTTCTATGACCCCCTGACCGGTAGGTGGGATGTGGTAGATCCGATGGCGGAGAATTTCGATCACGTATCACCATATAACTACGGCATGAACAACCCGGTTTTGATGACAGACCCGGATGGTATGGATGTCGATACAAGTAAGAAAGTACTTCCACTTTCGCCAGTAAAACCAATACAATTAAAAGAGGTTGTTATAAAATCAGGTAATCATAAAGGAATGGTTGCCTATACTGTAACACCATTATTTGGTGAAGGGTCGTTTATAGCTTATCGCTTGCCTGAGGCTACAAGACTAGCTGGCCAAGCAGCAATAAATTCTACTTTTACAACCTTTACTCCACTAGGAAGGGCAATAAGTGTAGTTGACAATTTGTTGAATCTTGCTCATAGTATGAGAATGGCCAACAAAACTATTGATGACCTAAAGAAAGGTGGAAAATCTGAAGGACATACTGGAAATGGTACAGAAATAATTAATAGAGATGGTGGAATACAACAAGCTGATAAAGACTTTGATGATATTGTTGAGCCTGGTTCTGAACGGCCTAATAAATCAATTCCAGGAGGAAGAATAGGCAAAACACAAGATGGAAAAACAGTTAATGTTAGAAATAAAAGCTTAGACGGTAGACCAACTTTAGAAGTGTATAACCCTAATGCTAGAAAAATTGAAACAAAATTTAGATATTAATAGAATGGCAAATGATAATTATGAAATATGGGAACCAATTATAGGGGATTCAGGAGTATTATATTTTTTCGAATTACATAATGAGATGGGGGCGTTAACTATAATGTTGAAAAAAATCGGATTATTAGACAAGACGCTCAGAATAAGATTTGATGGGGTACTTGCTTATAGAGTTGTGCAAGAAGCAGGAAGACTAAAGACAATAAATGATAACCCTTCTTTAAGTACACTTAATACTTCAACAAATTCTAAATTTCTTGAATGGATAAAACAAGAAAGTGGGGGTGTATTTGATGATATGGAATTAATACATTACGCAATCTGTAACTCTGATAATATTATTGATGTTATTAGTGGGCCACCTGTTATAGTTGAGTGGGTATCATCTTAAGTTTATTGAGATTGTAAATTACCACTTTCGTTAATGGATTTATAACAATGCGCTGCGTGAGGTACAGCATGATGATTATTATCCTTTTGGCAAGCCGTTTAACAGCTGGACGTTTGGTCAGCGAAATAATTATCTTTATAATGGCAAGGAGTTACAAACAGAATGGGGAAGGTATGATTACGGGGCAAGGTTCTATGATCCAGTGGTTGGAAGATGGGATGTGGTTGACAAAATGTCTGAATCTGATCGCAAATACTCGCCTTACAACTATACGAGAAACAATCCAATAAGATTTACCGATCCTAATGGAATGATACCATTTGATCAATATTATGGATTAGATGGAACATTACTTGGTGAAGATGAAAATGGTATTAATGGAAAGGTAAAGTTTGTTAGCAAACAAGAAGATATAGATAAGATCAAAGCAAACACAAAGGCAGGTAGATTTACTCATTCTAGCTTAGTACAATCGGACTATTCAACAACAAAAACTGTACTGGAAGAAGGGCTTAATGTACTAAAACGTACGGTTACAAATGGTGGCTTCAAAGAAGAGAGTTCCGCTGTGACAAGTTTAGGTAAAATAATAAGAGGTGAGTCTGGTAGTAATAAATATGAAAATGTAGGTGGTGAAATAATAGCTAGTGGTGAAATGCCCATCCCTCCAGGAGAAGGTAATACCTCCATACATTCCCATCCACTTGGAATTATTAAAGACCAAGATGGAAACGATACCTATTCTTCGGCCCAAAGGCCAGGACCTTTAGACCGAGTCAACGTATTTAGCAAGTTCGACAATAATTTGATCATGGGACATTTATCTGTTCCAAAACTAGGAATCGATGACATTGGTAATACTTATATTATACAAGCTGATCATGGAGCTGTTTTTTATGATAAAGCTGGAAATCGTATACTTCAAATAGGTACAGAAGTGATGCGAAAAATTATGAAACCTTAATTTGAATTATGAAAAAAATAATATTATTCTGTGGTTTACTTATGCTAATTAGTTTTAATGCGCATACGCAACAATTTACTAAGCAATTTAATTTTGTTTTACAGATTGATGATGAAATACCCGAAATGGATATTCATGATGGATTTTTCATAGTTAAAGACAGTACGGGTAAGTTTATAAAAGACCAAATTCCTTTTGAATACCATGTTGGACGATTGATGCTACCTTCTGAAGGATATAATAAATTATATACTATGCTGTCAAAACATAGAATTTTCATAAGATTTAAGCTTAGAGAACTTCACCCTCAGGCTTTTGATGTTCAATATGAAGGGGAAATCCCCTTCTACTTTTTAAATGAAGAATATTTAATCTGTCGTATATATAATATAAAATCAAAAGAGAATAGATTGAAATATAATTTTAGAGGAAAGAAATATCTTTTTAATCTGATTATGCCTGGTACTGCAATGATACTTCTTACCTGGCCAGAATCAACAAAAGAAGAAATAAGATTGAATCAGCATTGAGTTTGAGTTGACCAGAAAAAGCGGGTCAAATTATTTGTATCAATATGATTTGAAAGATCATCTGGGCAATAGCAGGTTGTCATTTGATATTTTCAACAATGCGCCGCGTGAGGTACAACATGATGATTACTATCCTTTTGGCAAGACCTTTAACAGCTGGATGTTTGGTCAGCGAAATAATTATCTTTATAATGGTAAGGAATTACAGAGGGAATGGGGAAGATATGATTACGGAGCAAGATATATAGATATAGAAGTAAGTTCTGGCGGGAAAATACTTGGTGGTATTGAGACTAAAGTTGGAAGTTCACGATATGTCCCCATGCAACGATTAAAGGATATTTGGCTTGATGTTAATACTAAGGGAGGATATCCGATTCAAGTAGTTAGAAAACCATAAATTAAAATAATGGATAAGTATAAAATATTATTATCAGAAATCAGTAATGCTATTAAAGATTTGGGGTTCAAAAAGAAAGGCAGTAATTTTTACTACAATAGTGATGGAAATATAGGAGTAATAAACCTTCAGAAAAGTAAAGATAGCTCTTCTGAAATCACATTGTTTACCATAAATATTGGTGTTTATTCCAATTCTTTAAAAATATTCGATCAACCAGGGATAAAGTCGAAACCCTTGGTAGCCGATTGTCATTGGCGCCAGCGAATAGGTTTCTTGTTACCTGAACAGAAAGATTATTGGTGGCATATTAACGATAATATTTCTTTAGATTATTTAATAACCGAAGTGACTAATGTATTAATATCTATAGCTATACCAGAGATAAAAAACATATTACTGATAAAAATTTGGAAGAAAATTGGATGAATAGAACTTCTGCTGGTCTAACCGAGCAACAAATGTATCTTTATTTAATTGCCTTACTTAAGGCTAGGGGTAGTAATGATTTAGGGGAAAAGATTGAAGAGTTGAAATCTTTATCCAAAGGAAAACCATTTGAACAAAACATCAAAGATTGTTTACTTGACTTAGGAATTAATGCTTAAGGATACAATAATTGGTAATTGGATTCTGGATCCATTAGATGTAAAATCACTTCAGATATATGGAAATATCTCTATTGAATTTAAAGATAATGGAGAGTTGATATATAAAATACATTCAAATGAAAAAGATGAAGTTATTAATATTGTAACCCCTCCTGAAAATCGGAACGTATAAAAGGCGAAAATTCCTAACTTTAACAGAAGCCATGAACTTACAATACTGGATATTGCCAGGAAGAAACTTTATATTATAGTTGAAATTGTATAAAAAAAACTTGTTTAAAATTAACCTGATGGACAAAGACATTCTTTATATCTTTTTAATAAAACAGGCTGGTGTAACCATAGAAGAATTATCGGATGAAGCTTTATTAGAAGATGATCTGGGTATCTCTGGTGATGATGCATTTGAACTTATCGTTGCGTTTGGCAAAGAATTTAACGTCGATGTGTCAAATTTTATGGTAGCAGATTATTTTAGTGGAGAAGGAGATTTTATTCTGTCAGCTATCATCAATTTCTTCATAGGAAGGAAAGAAAAAAAACGTCTGGAATTAAGAATAAAACATCTTGAAAAAGCGATGATTGCAGGTCGTCTTGATGAACAAGTAATAAACTCTTAGAGAGTAAAAGACTATAGCACTGTCTAAAATTTCATTACAGCCTCGCAATTGCAATAACTCCGGCCTGCCTGAACAAACAGGCCGGAGTTCATTTATCAATTGATTATACGTTGAAACGGAAGTGCATAATATCACCATCCTCAACTACATAAGTTTTACCTTCAACACCAAGTTTTCCAGCATCCTTACAAGCATTTTCTGATCCTAAAGTAATGAAGTCATTATATTTAATTACCTCAGCACGGATAAACCCTTTTTCAAAATCTGTGTGGATTACACCAGCAGCCTGAGGCGCAGTAAAACCTTTAGTAATTGTCCAGGCTCTTACTTCCTGAACACCTGAAGTGAAATAAGTATATAAATTCAGTAAACGGTAAGCCGCAAGGATCAGTTTATTTACACCAGATTCAGTTAATCCTAAATCAGATAAAAACTCCTGACGTTCTTCATAGCTTTCCAGTTCAGCAATTTCAGATTCAATTTTAGCAGAGATAATCAATACTTCTGCGTTTTCGCCTTTCACCTTTTCCTTTACCAAGTCAACATAGGCATTTCCATTAATTACAGAATTCTCATCTACATTACAAACATACATGACAGGTTTCTGTGTTAACAGACCTAAATCCTGGATAAAGTCGAAATCTTCTTCAGTCAAAGCTGCCGAACGAACAGATTGTCCGCTTTCCAGATGAGGCTTGATCACACTTAGGATTTCGAAAGTCTTTTTAGCTTCTTTATCTGTTTTAGCCAGTTTCTCAACTTTCTGAATACGTTTTTCTACCGTATCCAAATCCTTAAGCTGTAATTCAGTATCGATAATTTCTTTATCACGGATAGGATCAACAGAACCATCCACATGGATTACATTTCCATCGTCAAAACAACGAAGAACGTGAATGATCGCGTTAGTAGCTCTGATGTTTCCTAAAAACTGGTTTCCCAATCCTTCACCTTTGGATGCACCTTTTACCAAACCAGCGATGTCAACAATTTCTATTGTATTCGGAACTACGCGATTTGGTTTTACCAGCTCAGCGAGCTTGTTTAAACGCTCATCAGGAACCGTAATGATACCAATATTAGGTTCGATTGTACAGAAAGGAAAATTTGCAGCCTGAGCTTTTGCGTTTGATAAACAGTTAAATAAGGTGGATTTTCCAACATTTGGTAAACCAACTATCCCACATTGTAATGCCATGAATGATTTTTTTCTTGATTTGGCGCAAAGGTATCAATTTTTTTAAATCCATCCCGCAATAAACTTGTGGTACACCCAAATATTCTTTATGTTTAAAAAATTAAAATACATTTTTCAATACAATAGAAGATCATGGACAACTTTGAGGAAATAACACCAGAATTGCAGGAGGATGCGGAGGTAGATGCATTATGGATTACGGAGGATATACGCAGTTATATCTATCAGGCTGCGAAATGGACGAGATTTCTATCAATTGTAGGCTTTGTATTCGCAGCTATGTTTGTGATGTCTGCTTTTAGCGTAGGAGCGATTTATTCGACTTTAAGCTCAGCAATGCCAGGAAATCCTTTGTTGAAATTAGGGCCAACTGTACTCACTGTCTTTTATTTATTAATAGGGCTTTTGCAGTTTTACCCTAGCTTTTTACTTTATAAATTCTCTACTTCGGCCAATAAAGCAGTTTTATTTGCTGATCAGCCAAGCTTGGGCGAAGCCATAAGCAAGCTGAAATCATTCTTTAAATTCTGGGGGGTGCTGACTATTGCACTGATCGCAATGTACATACTGATGATTATTATGGTTGTCGCTTTTGCAGGACAAGCACCGGCTTAATCATTGAAAAAATTACCTGTATAATATTTATACAGGTAATTCTACCTGGTGTTTGAAAGTTTTAATCTCCTTCGTCAGCAAATGCTCTAAGTAAGGATTTAATAACCTGGCAACACCTATTCCAAGCCCTCCTGCAGGTGGGTGGTAAGAAATAACAATCTTAAGCACAGTGCCCAGGCCATCCGGAGTTTCTTCAAACTCTACTCTTCCTACATGACGCAATACAGAATCAGCAGTTGATTTCCAGCCAATCAAATGTCCGGGTTCATCTTTTACAATTTCTGCCTTCCAGTCAACCGGGATTAAATTGCCCAGCACCTTGCTTTTCCACATTGATAAATGTTCATCGATCATCTTCACGTCCATCAGGTAATTCAAACTTCCCGGCAGATTTTTCAGGTTTCTCCAGTAACTGTATACTTCAGCAGCAGGTCTGTCGATTACAAATTCACCACGTACATTAATGGCTTGTGGCCTGCTGGCATCGATACCCAATTGCTCATAAAACAAACAATGCCCGGTAAACCCTCTGTAAGTAAGATATGCGCCATACAAAAATCTTGGCCTGAAAGGATTGCTCAGACTCTTGCTTAATAAGATCGCTCCAGCAAATACAGAGACAAAACGTTCCGTTAAGCCTACATTTGAATAGTCATGTTTTTCAATTGAGAATTTACCAGAACGTAATTTAAGATGTGTCTTTGGCGCTTCCATAATTATGATTTATTTTCAATTTGATGTCCAATGCTATCAATATCTTCCTGGCTCAGGTCTCCCCATATTTGTTCCCATTTATTATCCTCGTCCCGTCTGATCTGAGTAATTTCCTGACCTTCCGATTTACAGATAAAATACTCAACACCATCGCTCGTTTCATCTGGTTGTACCTGAATGGTTTGATCTGCTCCATTCAGCGCTGCTGTAATTTCAAATTCCGGATTATGTAATTCTAAATCTGCCATAATTTAATTGCTTATTCTTACTTAACACTTCAACAGCGGGACTGTTTCACAAAAGATGGATTTAAATTAAAAAGGGGTAGCCACTTTCGTGGTACCCCTTTAAAGTGTTTGCACAATTAAGCTTCAAAAATCTGCCAATTCTTTTGCTTAATGCAAACACAACCCTAACCAACTGAAAAAAAGTTTTTAGGATTGCGCATCTTTAATGATGCGCTACTCCTGCCGTATCCCTGGTGTCTGTCAGGTGTCTGGCTTTTTTATGATAAGCCCAATAAAATACAATTGGGTATACAAATAAACTAAATAAGGTATTCGTAATCAGACCTCCGATCACCACAATTGCCAGAGGTTTTGAAGCTTCAGAACCAATTCCGGTTGACAATGCAGCAGGCATAAGGCCAATTGCTGCCATCATAGCGGTCATAATTACCGGACGCAGCCTGGTCGCAATACCATCCTTCAAAGCATCTGGAAATGACCAAGTAGGGTGGTACTTCAGTTCTGCTATGTTTGACTTGAATTTGGTCAGTAAAATTACCCCGTTCTGTACGCAGATCCCGAATAAGGCTATAAAACCAATACCTGCCGAGATGTTAAAATTGACACCAGATGCCAGCAAGGCCAAGACACCGCCGACCATGGCAAAAGGAACATTATTCAGGACCAGCAATGAATCTTTAATATTCCCGAATAAGACAAACAGGATAAAGAAGATCAGCAATAAACTGATTGGAACAGCCTGAGATAACCTCGCTGTTGCACGCTGCTGATTTTCAAAATCCCCTGCCCATTGCAGTTTATATTCTTTAGGTAATTTGATTGCTGCATTTACTTTCGCTTGTGCTTCTGCAATGGTACTTCCCATATCTCTTCCTCTGATCGAGAATTTAATCGCACCATACCGCTGGTGTTTATCACGGTATATAATACTTGGTCCGGTTACTTTTTTAATCGTGGAAATTTCACTCAATGGTACTTTTGCACCCGAAAGACTTTGTATTCTCAGGTTACCAATAGATTCCTCATTTTGCCTGAAAGAATCCGGATACCTGATCCTCAGTTGAAACTTGCGTTCACCTTCATAGATCTGGGTCGCTGCTTTTCCGCCAATCGCCATTTCAATAACAGCATTTGCATCTTCTGCCCTTATTCCATACAAGGCCATTTTTGTCTGATTCAGGTTAATCTGTAATTCAGGTTGTCCTAAGTTTCTTAAAATCCCTAAATCCTGGATGCCTTTAACTGTTTTCAGGATGTTCTCGATCTTTTCCTCCTGTTTCTCGATGAAACCAAAGTCATTCCCGAACATTTTGACTACAATCGATCCTTTTACTCCTGATACTGCTTCTTCTACGTTGTCAGAGATTGGCTGAGAAAAGTTAAGACTAATCCCCGGATAACCTTTTAACCGCTCTTGCATGCGCTCAATCAGTTGCTCTTTACTCTCTTTGCGCTTCCATTCATCCTTCGGATAAATGTCAACCAGGAATTCCATATTATAAAAACCTGTCGCATCTGTTCCATCATTAGGTCTTCCGGTCTGAGATACCACTTGTTTAACCTCGTCAAAGTGAAGGAAGATTTTGCGGATCTCATTAGATAGCTTTTTAGTTTCATCTAAGGATATACTTAGTGGTGCACTTGCACGGACATAAATAGAACCTTCATCAAGCGATGGTAAAAACTCTGTACCCAGGAATTTGAAACTGAATAAGCCTAAGATCAGGATCACCAGTGAGATCCCGAACACCAGTTTTCTCGCTTTGAAACAAGCATTATAAAACCGGATTGTTCCGTTGGTAATGGCACGCAGAAAGAAGTTGTGTTTCTCTTTTACATTTTTATTTAACAGGACACTTGCCAGTGCAGGTACCAGAGTAAAAGTGAGGATCAATGCACCCAGTAAGGCAAAACTTAACGTCCATGCCAATGGTGAGAACATTTTCCCCTCAACTTTCTCAAAGGTAAAAATAGGTAGTAACCCTGTAATGATAATTAGTTTGGCAAAGAATATACCTTTACCATTCTCTAAACAAGCTCTTTTAATGATCCCGAGTTTACTCAGACCATTGAATTTTTGCATTCCGGTAGCCTGTGCACGGTGATCAAGGGCAACAAAAATCCCCTCGACCATGACCACGGCCCCGTCTATAATAATACCGAAGTCAATCGCCCCCATCGACAATAAGTTGGCAGACATTCCCTTTAATTTCAAACAAATAAAGGCGAATAGTAAAGCCAGTGGAATGATGATAGACACAATCAGCGTAGTCCGCCAGTCTGCCATAAATAAGAACACAATAACGGTAACGAAGATAATTCCCTCCATCATATTGTGCATTACGGTATGGATTGCGAAATTCACCAGGTTCTCTCTATCATAGAAAGTATTGATCTTCACATCCGGCGGCAGGATATTATCATTGATATCTTTAATCTTCTCTTTTAACCGGGTCAGGACCTCGCTCGGGTTTTCGCCTTTACGCATCACTACAATCCCTTCAACGACATCGGGGTCATTGTCGCGGCCTACTTGCCCCAATCTTGGCAAAGCACTCTCTGTGACGTCGGCAATGGTTTTTACATAAACTGGTGTTCCGTTTACATTGTCTACAATTACATTATTGATTTCATCAATATTATTGAGTACGCCAATTCCACGAACTACATAAGCCTGACCGCCCTGGTTGATCACATCACCACCCACGTTGATATTACTTTTGGATACCGCCTCAAAAAGTTCAGCTGCGGTTACGCCATATTGTATAGATTTTTGCGGATCAACAGTAATCTGGTAGGTTTTAACCTCTCCACCAAAACTCACCACATCGGCGATGCCGGGTACAGAAAGCAATTCTCTCTCCACTACCCAATCCTGCAATGTTTTTAATTCCCGGATTGATTTTTTGTCGCTTTTTAAAGTATAACGGAAAATCTCACCCGTTGGCCCATAAGGAGGCTCAACTTCAGGATTTACACCTGCCGGGATATCTGCTTCGGCAATGTGATTGTTAACCTGAACTCTCGCAAAGGCATAATCTACATCATCTTCAAATGTTATTTTAACGATAGATAAACCGAATAGTGAAGAAGAACGGATACTGGTTCTTTTTTCGGTCGGGTTCATCGCTATTTCAAGTGGTCTGGTTACAAACTTTTCTACCTCTTCAGCACTACGGCCCGGCCATTGTGTAATGATCGTAACATTCGTATTGGTTACATCTGGAAAAGCCTCGATGGTGGTGTGCTTAAAGCTCAGATAACCAGCCACGATCATCACCAGGGTAGCAAAGAAAATGAAGACCTTATTTTTTAGGGAAAAACCTATGATCGTCTTAATGAATTTATTCATTATAGTGGATTTTTATCTGGTGTAAGAAAATTAGTCTTTAAGGCTTTCATAAAGGAATACCTGTTTGGAGGCAACAATACGGTCACCTGGTTGTAGTCCTTTACTGATATAGGCCTTATCTCCCGATTTCCTCCCTATTTCTACTTGTTGTATACGTACTTTTTTTACCTTATCCAATACCAGGACATAATTTTTATTCTCGTCAAAAATGATGTTGTTTGCATTAATGGATGGCAGATTCACATCAGATTTTGAAGCGATTTGTACGGTGGCCATCATCCCTGGTTTTAATAAATATCCTGGATTCGGGATACTTACTCTGGCATGCATCACTTTACTGTCTTCATCCAGGATGTTATAAATCTTATCAATCTTTCCTGTGAAAACTTTGTCAGGATAGGAGAGGATAGAAATTTTCACCTCATCACCTTCTTTAATACTGGCAATATCAGATTCATAGATATTAATCAGTGCCCATACAGTCGATAAATCGGCTACGGTAAACAAGCTCTGGCTATTGTCAGGTCTGAGCTGCATATTGCTGTTTACATTTTTCTCAATGACAAATCCTGAGATTGGTGATTTTAAAGTATAAGTCCCATTGGTACTTCCACCATTCAGATTCAACACGGCTTTACTACGTTTTTCTTCTGCTTGTTTAACCAGGTAATTGTTTTTTGCTTCTTCTAAATCTCTGGCAGAGGATAAGCCGCTTTTATATAAATCTTCAGCAAGTTTCATGCTTCTTGCAGCGTTTCTCAGCTCGGCAGAAGAGCTGATCGCTTCTTTATCAAATCCGGCCATTTCAGCACTTCCCATGGTGGCTAATACTTGTCCTTTACTCACCCGGTCTCCGAGTTTAACTGGAACTGAACGTACATTACCACTTACCATCGGGAATATTTTCGCTGTGGTTTCATCATTGGGAGCTATCTTGGCAGAGAAGCTCAAGTCGGTTTCGCTATTTGGATTTCTAACTGTATCAATCAGTAACCTGTTGATCAGAGAATCAGTAATGGCGAATTTTTCATCTTTAGGCGGTTCTTTAACGTGTTCTGTACAGCTTTGTAAAAATACAAAAGCGGCTATTACACCAATTGTCAGCCTGGTAAATTTTTTGATTTGGGTTTGCATGTTTGTATTATTTGAAAATTGTAGTACCAGTTACATAATTGATTTCTTCCTTCGCATTCATTCGCTGATATTTCAGGTCATTCATTTGCAGGGTGCTTTCTTTGTAAGAGTCATAGAAATCCATAAATTCCAGCAGACTCAGGTTTCTGCTTTTGAAGTTTTTAATTACCTCGCCAATCAGTTTATCAAAGTCACTGCTAAAGTTTTTATCGAAACCTTTATACAGACTCTCTGTTCTTAAAGCTGATTTATAGCTATTGAAGACTTCATTTTGTAAAGCAGACTCTTGCTGATTCAATTGGTTTTTCCCAGCATCAATAGCAATTTTCGCTTTTTTAATTTCTCCTTGATTTCTGTTGAATAAAGGAAGTGGGATATGCATCCCTAATCCGGTATAATTATTTGGGTAACTTCCTTGTAAATCGTAGGTTAAAGAGAATTGTACGTCAGGTACAGCATTTGCTTTTTGTACGCTGAGTGCTTTTTGTGCGTAATCAATTCCGGTTTGCGTCATTTTCAAGTCTGCACGGTTAGTACGGGCAGAATCCAGCAGGTTGGTATAAACTGCTTTATCCAATTGATAAGCTTGTTCTTCTGAAGGATCTACAGTCAGCTCAAGATTCGCATCGGGTTTAAGGTTGGTCATCAATTTAAGGTCTGTTTCCATATCCTCAATGCTGTTTTCCAGGTTATTATATTCTGTTTGCAAACTATATACGAGTGATTTGATCCGGATAATATCTTTCATTGCGATATTTCCCATTTTCAATTGCTGCTCTGAGGCAGAAAGCAATTTTTGCAAAGAGCCAATTTGTTGTTGATAAAGCTTTGCAGATTGCTGTGCGTAATAAGTTTTGTAGAAGTTAGCCCGCAGGTTAAATCTTAATGTACGCATGAGGTCGAAATATTGGTATTCTGCTAATTTTACGCCTGATTTAGCGAGCTGAATGTTTTTATTTCTTTTTCCGGCAAGTTTAACCAGCTGAGAAATGGAGGCCTGATATTCTCCGTTTGTTTTAGATGTTTCGAAGAATCTTTTGGTTTTGGAATTGTACAACTGGGTTTCTACATTAAGTTCCGGGTTGTCAAATAATTTGGCCGTAATGATTTCTGCCCTGGCCTGATCGGTCTGATAGTTTTGGGCGATTAATTGATAATTGTTCTGTACGAATAGCTTTTCTGCTTCGGGCAGACTGATTTTGAGCGTATCAGTTGCCTGAGCTGCTGCATTTCCGGAGAAGCCTAGCAGAGCGAAGCCGAAGATTAACAGTTGATTTTTCAGGAAGTTAGAGGTCATTTGCTTAAATATTTAAACAAATCTAATTTCGGGGAATTAAAGGTGAATTAAAGGGATATTAAAAACTGATTAAAATGAATGAAATTCAATCTGGAAAGTAGTACCGATAGCATTAGATGACGTTACTGTGATTTTTCCGTTAAAAAGTGTGATGATTTTGTGTGCCATATATAAGCCCATTCCATTGCCTGCATGTTCTACTTTATGAGAAGAACTGTAAAAGGGTTTGAAGATTTCCTTCAATTTATCTTCAGCTATGCCCCCACCGTGATCACTGATGGTCAAAGTCATTCCGGCAGGTGAAATATCCAGATGGCAGCTAACTTGCTGGTCATCTGAAAATTTGAACGCATTGCTGATGATATTGTCGAGTGCGATTTGTAGTAAGGTAGAATTTGCGGTAAGGATTAAAGGGGTATCGTCTGTCATCGGGAGATTTGTCATTTCCACCAGAAGTTTGTTTGGGCCTTTACGCTTGTTCCATTCTGCTTGCAATTGCCAGATCAGTTCATCCATACGGATTTTCTCGGCGAGTGAAGAGCTGTATTCCAGATCGGCCTGTGCGAGATTAAACAGCGCGGTAATGATATTTTCTAATTTTTCAGCATCTTCCAGTACCGAGTGCAGTGCTTTTTCATAATCTTGTTTCTGGCGGTCTTTGGAAAGCGCAATCTCAGCTCCGATAATCATCCGGGTAACCGGGGTCCGCAGTTCGTGAGAGGCATTGGCAACAAATGTCTTTTGCAAAATAAAAGAGTGTTCCAGATGCTCCATCAGGTTGTTGAAATTCTGTGCCAGTAAAGTAATCTCGTCTTTATTGGTCCCTTCTGCTACCCTGAAATGGAGGTTATTCGACTTGATTAATTTGACCTGGCCGATGAATACATCAAGCGGGGCTAATATTCTTTTGGCGATCCATCTGCCGGAAAGCAGCAAGCCAAGAAAGATAATGATGAACACGCCAATCATTACTTTTAATAGTTTGTGGATTCTTAGCGTTGTACTTTGATCTATTGCAGAAGCAAGGATCACAAAATCACCCTGATTGTCTTTATAGAAAATCCCGACTACCTGTCTTTCTCCTTCTTTGAAACGGACTTTTCCTAATTCTCTTACCCTGTCAATAGTATGACTGCTCCAGAATTGCTGATCATCGCCAATAAAAGTGGCACTATTGCGCTCGTTATAAATGCGGATGACTTCTCCGTTCAGCTTTTCCAGATACTGTGTTCTTACTTTATTTAAAGCTTCATCCGAAATTTCATCTGCTTCCAGGTAGAGTTTGGCCGTTACCATAGTCCGGTCGGTCAGGCGGTCAAAAAACTCTGACTCCATCACTTTTTTAAAGGTGAAATACGTCACTGATAATACGCAAAGCAGTGTAATTGTACTGATCAGTGTAAAATATAGAGCCAGGCGGTCTTTAATCTTCATGGAATTATTTATTTCATGATATAACCCATACCAATTTTTGTATGGATTATTTTCCTGTCAAATCCCTTTTCGATCTTATTGCGCAGGAAGTTTACATAAACATCAATTACATTGGTGCCGGTATCAAAACTAATATCCCAGGCATTCTCAGCAATATATTGTCTGGATAAAAGGCGGTTTGGGTTTTTAAGGAAGAGCTCAAGCAGCGTGAATTCTTTCGCGGTAAGTGTAATGTCTTTACCTGCGCGCTGAACAGTTTTGGAATAGGTATCCATCAGGATATCCTCAAAACCAAGGGTATGTTTAAGTTGGCTTTGTACGGTTTGTTGTCTTCTGAGCATAGCCTCAATACGGGCTAGTAACTCTTTGAAGTGGAAAGGTTTAACCAGGTAATCATCAGCACCGGAGTTGAGCCCCAGTACTTTATCGTCAATGGAACCTAATGCCGTTAACATCAGGATCGGAACTTCTTTATTGGTTTGTCTGATTTGGCGGCAAACTTCAATCCCGTTCATTCCGGGCATCATGACGTCCAGGATCAGCAGATCGAATTTCTCTTCCTGAAAGGTATAAAGGGCCATTATGCCATCAGGGATAGTAGTGACATTATAATTATGTTCTTCCAATCCGGTTTTAACCAGGCTGGCGATTTTTACATCATCTTCTGCTAATCCGATATTAAACATTTGCTGCTCGGGGTTTGTTGAGCTGCAAAGATAACTATCTAAATCCAAACTCATTCATTCCCTTTTTGACTGTCTTTAAACTCTTTGACGCCCTGGCCCAGGCCTTTCATCAGTTCAGGAATTTTTTTGCCTCCAAAAAGGAGTAAAACAACAACCAGGATAACAAGGATTTCTGGTGTGCCCAATGCGGCTAAAATAGGGTGCTGAAGCATATTATTTTGGTTAGTGATGTTATTTAAAGTCTGTCCGGGTTTTAAAAATATTGCCCGGACAGGCTTATGGTGTGTTTTGCTTGAACAAAAGTAAAATGGGGTAATTAAAGTCTTGTTAAAACGGGATTAAAATGGGGTTAAAATGTTGGGAGGTTAAGGGGATTGTTGAATTTATGAAATTAAATTAACTTTAATTGGTGAATGTGGGGTAAGTTGAGTTATGAATAATTATATAGACGAAATCAAGTTAATCTTAAGTAAGGCAAGGCAGAAAGCTTATACAGCTGTGAATAAAGCGATGGTAGATGCATACTGGCTAATAGGTAAACGTATTGTAGAACAAGAGCAACACGGAGAAGAAAAAGCTGTTTATGGAGAAGCGATATTGAAAGAACTTTCTAAGGCTTTGACTTTTGAATTTGGGAAAGGATTTTCATATGCGAACCTTCGTAATTTCCGGCAATTTTATCTTATTTATCCTGAAAATGAGATTTGCTACACACTGTGTAGCAATTTGACATGGAGTCATAACAGGCTTATTATGAGGATTGAAAATAGGGATGCAAGAACTTATTATTTAAATGAAGCGTCAGAGCAAGGTTGGAGTGTTCGTACTCTTGAACGCAATATTAATACATTCTATTATCAAAGACTTTTGTCGTCCGATAATAAGCCTGAGAAATCAGGAAAAAGCCAGCAGTTGCAAAAACAAAGTCCGGAAGATTTTATTAAAGATCCATTTATCTTTGAGTTTTTAAATATTCAACAGTCAACTAGTGTCAATGAGTCAGAAATTGAAGCTGCTTTAATTGAAAATCTTCAGCAATTTTTATTGGAATTAGGAAAAGGTTTTACTTTTGCTGGACGGCAATTTAGGATTGGTACAGAAACCGAACATTTTTATGTTGACCTGGTTTTTTATAATTATCTGCTGAAGTGTTTTGTCTTGATTGATTTGAAAACTTGTAAACTTACGCACCAGCACGTTGGTCAAATGGATATGTATCGTCGTATGTTTGATGATTTAAAGAAGCCAGAAGGCGATAATCCAACAATTGGTATCATTCATTGCACGGAAAAAAGTGAGACGGTGGTTAAATATTCAGTAATTAATGATAACCCGCGACTTTTTGCAACCAAGTATATGAGGTATCTCCCAACAGAAGAAGAGTTGATTGCAGAGGTTGAGCGTGAAAAAGTGAAATTAAATCTGTTTAACAGTGATGAAGAAGTGGATTAAAACCCTGATTAAGCCAGATTAAAATATTGTTAATCACTATTAATCAAACCTTAATCTTTCTTTCCCATATAAAATTGTACCTTTGCAAAATTGTTAGCCATTATTACGGGTTGATCCTGAATTTCAGCCGGTTAAATGTCGACAATAATTGCATTAAATATATTTATGAAGAAGATTGTCGATTACAGAAAATTGTTAGGCGTTCAAAAAGATGCCGAGCTGAAAGAGCTTAAAACCATTTACAGAAATTTAATGAAGGAATATCATCCTGATAAATTTCAAGAAAGTGATGAAGCTAAATTAGCTGCTGAAACAAAAAGTAAAGAAATTATTGAAGCTTATCATTTCCTGGTTAGCATTGCTCCTGAAACACTTGCTGGCTCAATTGAAGAGTATACAAGTACAATCACTTCATGTGGTATTGCTGATTATAACTGGGCTGGCCTGGTACTTACCGTTCATTTCCTTGATGGAAGCGGATACGAGTATTTTGAAGTTCCAAAAGCAATTTATGTGAAATTGGTCAATGCAGATTCTCCAGGAAGATTTGCACGTCGCCATATTTTCAATTCTTTTCCTTACAGAAACATAGTAAAATTAGAAACAGCATAATCCCTGTTCTGATTTAACAAATAGAGTCACTTATCCAGTTTCGGCAGGATAAGCTATACCCATCGGTCAGCGTGCTTTTTGTAGCCTCCTATAAAGAACATACTGGCCGATACTTTTTTAAGTATTTCCCCAACAATATCAGCTGCATGATTGTTCAGCATAAAAGACGCTATTTGATCCTGCAAAGTATCTCAATTCGTATCGTATGCAACAGCTGATTGACGCAGATCACCACAACATCCTCCCATCACATGGCGAGGCATTGTTATTCCCTGATTTCTTTACCACAGAAGAGAGTGATACTTATTTTAATCATCTAAAAAATGATGTTTCCTGGATACAGGCACCCATTATTCAATCTGGCAAAAAGAGATTGCAACCTCGTTTGACGGCTTTTTCAGGAGATGAACACACGGAATGTCATACTAGAGGTTTAACGCTGAAAGCCAAATACTGGACCGTCCCTTTGTTAAATATTAAAACAAAACTCGAAGCTAAATTTGAGACTTCATTTAATGAATGTTTACTTAATTATTATCGGGATGGGGGAGATTATATGGGATGGCACCGGGATAATGCACACGCATTAGGCGAATACCCTGTCATTGTCAGGGTGAGTTTTGGGGCAACAAGAATTTTTCAGTTCAGAGATTATAAGGAAAAAGTACCTGTAGTCTCCTTAGAGCTTGAGCATGGGGGTGTCTTGCTTGTGAAAAAACAAACACAAGAATTTTGGGAACAGCGTTTACCAAAAACTACACTCGCTGCAGGACCGAGAATTAACCTAACTTTCAGATTGACCCTGAAAAAAGGATTTTCTGGCCATCTTTGATCTATTCGTCACAAATCACCCCAGTCATCTAAAATTGATTGTTGCAGCTAAGTCAAAATTCCTACTCCTTTCTGAATGATAAAATAATAGGCTTACATTTGCTAACAGTGTTAACTTAGGGAGATTAAATGGGAATAGTGGAACGCAAAATGCGTCATAAAGAAGAAATCCGTACTGGAATTCTGGGGGCAGCATGGCATATGGTAGTAACTGATGGCTGGCAATCACTTTCCATCCGGAAGATCGCTGATGCCATAGAATACAGTATTCCGGTTATCTACAATCACTTTGAAAATAAGGAAGCAATACTACTTGAATTCTCCAAAGAAGGTTATCAGAAATTGGCTTTAGCCTTACAGGAAGCGAGAAATTCAGCGGCTTTACCTGCAGATCAGCTCGAAGTGATGGCAATTGCCTATTGGGATTTTGCCTTTGGCAACAAAGAATACTATCAATTGATGTTTGGTCTGGGCATTCCAGCTTGTGAAATGGTCAATCAGATCACAGAAATTAAAGAAATGACCAGTATTCTGGTTTCTACGATACGGGAAGCTTTGATACAGGCCAAAAATGAAGAAGCAGATTATTTTTTAAAGTATCATGGCTATTGGTCGATACTTCATGGTCTTGTTTCTATACAAATGATCGAAAACAGTGGCAAAACCGATGCCTTTAAAAAAATGATTTTAAAAGATGCCATTAGTGGGTTCTGTAGATCTCTGGCATTATAAGAAGCGGCAGGATTGTTGTTGATTCAGAGAAAAATATTAAGTTTACGCTTAAATTAAAACTTATACAGACCCATGAACAGACTATTCAACACTAATTACAATCATAGAGGCCTTGATTTTGTTTTGCTGATCTTAAGAATTAGTATCGCGGGCCTGATGCTTTCTCATGGAATACCTAAACTTGAAATGCTGCTTGCTGGTGGTGAAATCAAATTTATGGATCCTATTGGCCTTGGTGATACTGCAACTTTAGCCTTAGCTGTTTTTGCAGAAGTAATCTGTTCTGTATTGATTCTTCTGGGGTTGGCTGTACGTTTAGCTGTCTTGCCGTTAATGATCACTATGCTGATTGCTATTTTTGTTGCCCATGGTGATGAAGGATTGAGTGAAAAAGAATTGGCTATTCATTATCTATTGACTTATATCGTGTTGCTATTTGCTGGTGGCGGAAGATTAAGCATCGATAGCCTGATCAGCCAGAAATCTGCCAAATCAAGAAGAGGTTACTAGCTGGACAATAATTCCCGGTTAAACCGTTATTAGTAGAATATTAAAGAAATATATATGAAAAGGATTGTATTGGTTTGCCTGACGGTAATGACAGTGATGGGATGCGGCGTGAATAAACAAGCTCAGCAAATCAAAGCACTTGAAAATTGTAAATATAGAATCGTTTCGGCTGAGAACCTTTCAGTGGCCGGGGCAGATGTAAAAAAAATAGTGAATGGTCAGGATATCAATCTGGCAAGCTTACCAGGTTTGGCATTTGGACTGCTTAGAAGAGATGTACCTTTCCGTGCAAGATTAAATATGGAAATTTCTAATCCATCGGGCAATCTTGCGGCAATCAATCAGTTTGAATATAAAGTACTGATCAATAAACAAGAGCTGGCTAATGGTTTTGTGAATCAGCAGGTAAGTATTCCTGCAGGTCAGTCTATAGTTGTACCAGTAGATTTGAATGTGAATGTTTACCAGTTTATTTCTAACCAGAAAGTGATGTCAGAAATCTCAGACTTTTTGCGTGGTGGTGCCAGTGGTGGTTCAGAAAGAAAAGGATTGGTGACACTTAAAATCAGACCTAGTATTATGGTAGGCGGGGTTTTAGTGAAATATCCGGGTTTTATCAGCATTGATAAAGAAGTGAGCAGTAAAATCCTGTTATAATTTTTGACAACTTTGTTACCAATATTTATTTCCAAATAAAGAGATAGACAGGGTTATTTTAATTATTTTCGACAATTGATCTAACCCTGTTATGCGGAATCGTCTGTTTTTTCTTTGTTTATTATCCTATGCCCCATTTTTTGGAAAAGCCCAGCAAGTTGAATTGAATGCTGCGGAAATCAGGCAGGGATTAGCCAGTTTAAACGTTACTGGAAGTGTTTTATATATTGCTGCACATCCTGATGATGAAAATACCCGGCTATTGGCTTATCTCGCGAAAGAGAGAAAAGTACGGACAGGTTATTTATCACTGACCAGGGGTGATGGCGGACAAAATCTCATTGGCACGGAACAAGGAGAGCTGTTAGGATTAATTCGTACACAAGAACTCTTAGCCGCAAGGCGGATGGACGGCGCATCACAGTTTTTTACCCGGGCAAATGACTTCGGTTTCTCTAAAAACTCAGTAGAAAGCTTTAAAATCTGGAATAAAGAACAAATCCTTTCTGATGTAGTCTGGGTAATCCGTAATTTTCAACCGGATGTGATTATTACCCGTTTTCCGGAAGACGCACGTGCAGGGCACGGTCATCATGCGGCTTCAGCAATTCTTGCAAGAGAAGCTTTTACTGCTGCTGCAGACCCCAATCGTTTTCCTGAACAGCTGAAAAAAGTTAAAGTCTGGCAGGCGAAAAGGATTCTATGGAATACCTTCAACTTTGGTTCTACCAATACCACTGCCGATGATCAGCTCAAAATAGATGTTGGTGTTTTTAATCCCTTATTAGGAAAAGGTTATGGCGAAATTGCAGCCGAAAGCCGCTCTAATCATAAAAGTCAAGGTTTCGGCTCCGCAAAACAGCGTGGCTCCGCTATTGAGTTTTTTAGCCCGGTAGGTGGCCAGGCAGCCAAAACAGATTTGTTTGATGGGGTAAACCTGGATCTGGACAGAAATAAAGGGACAGAAAAAGCACAACAAATACTCAACAGACTGATTAGTGATTATGATGCTTCAGATCCTTCAAAATCGATCAATGCTTTATTGCAGTTGAAAGAAGAAGTCAGAAATCTGCCTTTTAAACATAAACAGCTGGATGAACTGATTTTAGCCTGTGCAGGTATCTGGATAGAAACTACGGTTCCAGAACAATCTTATGCCATTAACGATTCAATTCCTGTCACTATGAGTGCGATATCAAGAGTAAGAAAATATTCTCCGATCACGATCTCTTTGCAGGAATTAAACCCGGGACATACAGAAGAATTGATCCCCGACCATATGCTCACCAGGGAATTTAAAATCTCAGCGCGTCAAATCGGTTTGACGCAGCCTTACTGGTTGGAGAAAAAACATCCTATAGGCAGTTATATCATTGATTCTTTGAAAAACCTGAGTTTACCAGAAGCTATAGCCCCTGTTGCCGGAGTATTCAAAGTAATATTTGGTAATCAATCTATTGAAGTAACAAGACCATTAGTCTATAAACATACAGATCCGGTAAAAGGGGAGCTCTATCAGCCTTTAGTGGTTGCACCTCCTGTTACTGCTACACTGGCCGAACACTCTTTTGTCTTTACAAATAATGCCCCTAAAACAATTATTGTTCAGCTAAAGAGTTTTGAAGCAAATGCCAAAGGTGTTCTTCAGCCGGTTATTCCTTCTGGATGGAAAGTTACACCGGAAAAAGTTGATTTTGAACTTCATGAAAAAGGAGAGGAGCTAAACGTTGAATTCACGGTTACGCCTGCAGGTCAGGTTTCTGGTGGTCAACTTTCTTTATCTGTAAAGGTGGATGGAGAAACCTATCAAAAAGGGCTGAAGGTGATCGGCTATGATCATATTCCTGTACAGACTTTGTTTCCTGTAGCAGAAGCCCGGGTGGAAAGAGTTGATTTGAAGTTTGCCGGTAAAAGAATTGGTTATATTGCAGGTGCCGGAGATTTAATTCCGGAGTCACTGACACAAATCGGTTACCAGGTGACCAGACTAACTGAAAACCAGGTTATCAACGGTAATCTTTCTGGTTATGATGCGATCATTACAGGTGTACGTTTATATAACATCAATGATAAAATAGGCCTTATGCAGCCGAAGCTAATGAGTTATGTTAAAGAGGGTGGGGTTTTATTGGTTCAGTACAATGTAAATGCCCCGCTGAAAATTACAAATCTGGGTCCTTATCCTTTTCAGCTTAGCCGTGATAGGGTTACTGAAGAAGATGCGAAAGTTACTTTCCTGAAACCTGCTCATCCGGCATTGAATTTTCCTAATCAAATTACAGCGAAAGATTTTGATGGCTGGATTCAGGAACGCGGTTTATATTTTGCCACCGGTATTGATGCACATTATGCCCCGGTTTTACAGATGAATGATACGGGAGAACAAGCAAGCAATGGTTCATTACTGGTCACTGATTATGGAAAAGGAAAGTTTGTTTATACTTCTCTGGCCTTTTTCAGAGAGCTGCCTGCTGGTGTTCCCGGTGCATACAGATTATTTGTTAACTTGATCTCTAAATAATACAGCACAAAATGAAATCTGAAAAACGCAGCACTGAATTGCCACCTTTTGTGAAAAGCTGGAAACAGTTTTACTGGTTGCTGGCAGGCTGGCTGGTTTTCCTGATCTTGTGCTTTTACCTATTTACCCGATATTTTGAATGAGTTATATTGACTGGGCAGTTTTATGCTGTACACTGATTGCAATTGTCGCTTATGGCGTTTACAAAAGCAGGGGTGCAAAAGACATTGATGGATATTTATTGGGGAACCGGTCTTTACCATGGTATAGCGTATGTTTATCGGTGATGGCTACCCAGGCCAGTGCGATTACTTTTTTATCTGCTCCGGGGCTGGCCTATTCTTCAGGGATGAGCTTTGTGCAGTTTTACTTTGGTTTGCCACTGGCCATGATTGTGCTTTGTGTAACCTTTGTTCCTATATTTCACCGGTTAAAAGTTTATACAGCTTACGAATATCTGGAACAGCGATTTGACTTGAAGACCCGTGCATTGACTGCTTTTTTGTTTTTAATACAAAGAGGCTTGTCCACAGGGATCACCATTTATGCCCCTTCTATTATCCTGTCTACTATTCTGGATATCAATACCACTTATACTACTTTAGTTATTGGTGGTATTGTAGTTGCCTACACAGTTTACGGAGGAACCAAAGCTGTTTCCTATACACAAATGCTGCAAATGAGTATTATCTTCTGCGGCTTATTTGCTGCAGGGATCATGGTTGTGCATTTACTTCCAGGAGAAATCGGATTTGGTAAGGCCATCAGTATCGCCGGAAAGATGGGCAGGACCAATGCAATTGATTTTAAGTTTGACTGGAATAATCCCTATACGGTCTGGAGTGGATTAATAGGCGGTTTTTTCCTTCAGTTATCTTACTTTGGAACGGATCAGAGCCAGGTGGGCCGGTATTTAACTGGTGCATCTGTAAGTGAAAGCCGGCTGGGGTTACTCATGAATGGGCTGGTGAAAATACCCATGCAGTTTCTGATTCTTTTGATCGGGGTATTGGTTTTTACTTTTTACCAGTATAATAAACCGCCAGTATTCTTTAATAGTTTTGAACTGAATAAACTGGAGAAAAGTAAATATAATCCACAGTTGAATCAGTTGAAAAAGGATTATGAGAAAGCCTTTGAAGAGAAACAAACGGAGGTTAATAAACTGGATGCTGCTTTAGATCAGCAGAATAAACCTGTGATTGATCAGCAAAGGATTGCATTGAAGAAAGCTGATGAACAAACCAAGGTTGTGCGTAAGCAGGTCACTGACCTGATGCTGCAAAATGATCCCGGTGCTGATGTCAATGATAACAATTACATCTTTCTAAGCTTTGTGACCAAATATCTGCCTAAGGGGCTGATAGGGCTGCTCATTGCAATTATATTCCTGGCTTCTATGGGTTCTACTGCAAGCGCGCTGAATTCACTGGCTTCTACTAGTGTAATTGATATTTATAAAAGATTAATCAATAAGAATGCGACTGAAGAAAATTACTTGAAAGCATCAAGATGGTCAACGGTTATATGGGGATTGGTTTGTATCGCAATGGCTTTATATGCCAGTAAAATAGGAAACCTGATTGAAGCGGTCAATATCCTGGGGTCTTATATCTATGGAACTATTCTAGGGGTATTCTTAGTAGCTTTTTATTTAAAACATGTCAACGGCAGAGCCGTATTTTACGCTGCCATTGCAACTGAAGTTGTGGTTTGTATTTGTGGCTATCAAAAAGTAGTCGCTTATTTATGGCTGAACGTAATTGGCTGTTTGCTGGTGGTATTGCTCTCTTTGTTGTTTCAACTGGTCATCAGGAAAAAAGGGGAAACCAGCGAAGCGGAAGTTCTGCCTGAAATATAAGACCTTTGCTGTACCAGATCTTTTAGCCTGAATTAAAATAACGGGGATTACTAAGTTTTCTCATTATCGTTAAGGTAAAGCCTATAAGAGTGAATAAACAAAAAAGGGTATCTTAATTCAAATTAAGACACCCTTTTTAAAGGATTTTTTTTTAAGACTATTTCTTAGCGTCAGCCAATAAAGCAGTGTTTAAACGTATGTATTCAGGGTTTTTAATTTCGGTAGCTATTTTAATACCAGCTGCTGCGCTTTCCGCTGCACCTTTCTTATTGCCCATTTTAAGCTGAACACGGCCTTTCCAAAGTTTTACCCATGGGCTTTTCCCACCATCAGCTGTATCCGCTGCATTCATCCATTCCATTGCTTTGTTCAGGTCTTTTCCATTTTCCAGATAGTAAATAGCTGACTGGAAGTATGGTTTCTTATCACCTTTCATCGCTTCGTCAATACTTGCCATTACTTTGGCATCAATACTTGTCGTCATATTGATGGGTACTACAACATTTTCCCAGGTTAATTGCATCACAGCTTTGGTTGGTAATACATCAGTAAACCCAATCGTAAATGTTTCAGCTTTATCTTTTGCAGTACCTGGTTTAACTTTGAACCTCAAAAAATCTTCTGATTCTTTATAGTCATAAGCACCCCATTGTTTGGTGTTTTTGTTTAGAATTACTGTCCATTCAGTTTTACCTGGAATAGTAAATAAGGCATAATCACCCGCAGGAACTGCCTGACCTTCTAAAGTCACGTTATCTGTGAAAGTAATTGTTGTTGCACCATTTGCACCAGTACGCCAAACTGATCCATAAGGTTCAAGTTCTCCGAATACTTTACGTCCTTTAGTATTTGGACGGGAGTATTTAACTGTTATTTTTCCAAGTCCGAAATCCTGTATTATAGTCTGACCAGAACTTGGTTGAGGAATACTGATTCCTTGTGCTTTCAGGTCTGCATTTAAGCTGAAAGCCAATGCAACCAAAAATGTTGTTTTGAGTATTGTGTTCATTAGAATAAGTTTTGTTTATGCGAAATTACAGTTATGTTTTGATTTATAATAGAAACCTTTTCCAGTTATAACTGTTATTTGGGGTAAACAAAACTTATTTTAATAATACGATTATGAAGCAATTAAGTTTATTTGGCTTGTTAGTTATAGGTGCCTGTTCTATTCAGGCTTGTACAAGTCCGGAAAACCGTGGCACTAAAGGAGATTCTACCACCATGGATTCCAGTAAATCAGACAGCTCGAAAATGGGTTCAAATCAGAGTGGCACCACACCTTCCGATCCAACCAATCAATCTAAAGTTGACGGAGATGTAGCAACCTTTATGGAAAAAGCTGCTCTTGGTGGAATGATGGAAGTTGATTTAGGCAAGATTGCCCAAAAATCAACTAATCCGGAAGTAAAAGCTTTTGCAGAAGAAATGGTTAAAGACCACTCTACAGCAAATGCAGAACTTAAAACTATAGCAGAAAAAGCGAAAATTATTTTGCCGTCGGCATTTCCAGCAGAAGATAAAGCACATATGGATATGATGAAAACCATGACAGGTACAGCCTTTGATCATCACTATATTGATATGATGGTAACCGATCATGATAAAACCATTACCTTATTTAAAGGTGCTGCGGCTTCCACTTCGAAAGAAGTAAGTGAGTTTGCTAAAAAGATGCTGCCAATTATTACCGGCCATTATGAAAAAGCAAAAGCTATTCAGGCAAAGCTGAAATAATTCTCCTGTTTAAATCTTTGCATTCTCAGGATGAAGACAGTCAAAATTAAAGGGGCATTTTTGTTGAATACAAAATGCCCCTTTCTTCTTATCCCTGAACGCTGACAGGGTCAAGTACCTGTGTAATTAATTTTAACTTTTCTTCTGCCTTCTGTAACTGCTGATGCAATTCTTGCGTGGCTATATCTGTCTGAAGCTTTAATTCTGGAATCAGCTCTCTGTAGTAGTCAATCCCTTTAAATAGTTCGGCTCTGAACTTCTCGAAATATTTAGTCTTTTTTGCATTCAGGTCATGCAATTGCGCGGTGAGGTCTTTTTTGAGATAATCAACGTATAAATGCAATTCATTGATAAATAAATTCGGACGGTTAAATTTAAATGTAATGGTCTCCCTGCCATAAATATGACCAATCATTTCTTTCAGCGTGTATTGTTTAGAAAAATAAGCAAGATTAGGGCCTGGACAAATACTTACTGCTTTATTTTCCCTTGGTTTTAACAGGTCATTTTTCAGGTAAGAAGAAGCACATAATCCTTCACATAAACATATTTTTTCTGTAATCGCTTCAAATTTCTCAGCAAAAAGTGCAGGATCTGGTTCTGTCGCTTCTAACTGTTTAATCTTTAGTCGCTGATATTCTCTGGAAGCAGTACAGATAGGCAATTCCGTAAATTCCGTATTCGTAGAAAGGAACTTTTTAGTACAAGGACTGCCTGGTCTTCCTTTTTCTATCCGTTGTAAACGCTGCTCTTCAATTGTACTATTTTTGAAATTATTGAATAATACCCCCAGAGGCGAAGAATTGCTAACATAAAAATCGTCCTGCGCTGCATTGGCTAAAGCTTCCAAAGTCTGTGCATCCACATTAGTCGCTTCCGGAACCAGCAGAAACGGACTTCCCCATCCTGTCGCATCCAACTGATAATAATTAAGCAGGAATTCGTTTTCTCCGGCTGTACCAATGCCACCCTGAGCAGTAAATTTTAGAGCTGGAGTTTCCACGAGTGAAATTCCTTTAGTCAATAATGCAGCCTGATAAATGCCCGATAACTCTTCGCGCAGCTCGTTCCGTTTTTGTTTAAATTCTTGTAATATTGGCCCGAGCAATAAACCTTCGGTCGCAAAAGCATGGCCTCCGCAATTCAGACCAGATTCTACTCTGAATTCTGTTACCCATAATCCTTTTTTGGCCAGCATTTTCGCTTGTATCAATGCAGATCTGAAATCACTAACTTTCAGGATGATCTTCTTTTTAGCCTTGCCGTTTGCATCGGGGTAAAAATCTGTACAGTTCTCCATATAAGTATATAACCTTGGATTTAATCCTGCAGAAATCACCACAGCAGAAGATAAACTACTGTTCCCAAAACCACGCATCGCTGCCAGTGCATCTGTATAATCATTACCCAGGCTTTCCTGGTTAACTGTATAATTGGCTTTGTCTACCTTCGACATAATGTTAACATCAATATTTCCGGCTTTCATTTGCTGACGCAAGTTGTCTTGTAAACTTGCTTTTACAGGACCTTCTTCCAACTGAAGCATTTCCAGGTATTCACCTTTCAAAACAGAGTTTTCCGGAAGAAGTTCAAAATAAGTATGTATAGTTGCGCCTTCGTCAAAAGGTTCAGCTCTTAGCGCTTCAAATTGCTGATCAACCAATTTGCCAATCAAGTCAAGATAGGCTGTAACCCGTCTTGCACGCCCGTCCTGTTCTTCTTTTTTGATCAAAACGTAATCAAGCTTATTTGCTTCGGAATGAAATTTTCTCATTCGCTCTGTCAATTCATCATCAACGATTGAAAGGACTGAAGAAATACCATATTTAGCTACTTTTAAAGGAGTATCAATGGAGTAACCTAATCCCAAAACGGGTATATGAAAAGTGTGGTTCATGCAATTCTATTTTATCTGTAGGACGGCAAAATAGCGGAGAAATCCGGGGATAAAATATGACATGGATCATTATTTTTTATGATTTATACAGGCACCCGGCATGACAAAAGTCATAGATAGGGCCAGTAGATGAGCAGATATTTGTGGTAACAAAAACAACATATTATGGCAACTTTAACCTTAAACACCGCTCCATCCATCAGTCTATGGTCTAAATACTTAAATTTTGCTGATAGTCAGAAACCTAATCACTTAGGCTGGTTTTTAGTCTCTATCGTTTTACACGCTACAATCCTTGTTCCGTTAACTTTTGTGCTGGTCTATTCTTTAGGTGGCTATGTGATCCCATGTTTAGCAGTGAGCATGCTGATCTTCTTTGCTAATATTGTGGCAAATATGAGTAGCGCAAGTACCAGGGTGACTATAGGTGTATTTTACCTGAGCTTATTGATCCATGCAGCGATCCTTTTAATTACGGTTGCAGGTCTATAAATACTGGCCTGTTAATAGATTTTCTATATTTGTAAAAATCGATTATGGAAAAAGCAAGGTTATTAGAGGCAATTATTGAAACAGCTATTGATGGGATTATTACCATTGATGAGAGAGGGAAAATAGAAAGCCTTAACCCTGCAGCGCTTAAACTTTTCGGATATACCATTGAGGATGTAATCGGACAAAATATCTCTAAACTCATGCCTGAACCGGACAAAGGCAGGCATGATGGCTATCTGGCCAAGTACCATGATACTGGTGAAAAACATATTATTGGTAAAGGGAGAGAGGTTAAAGGATTGCGGAAAGATGGTACTACTTTTCCTTTCAGGCTTGCCGTGAGCGAAGTACAATATGAAAGCCGTAAAATATATACTGGATTCATTCATGATCTTTCCAAAGAAAAAGAAGCAGAAGAACGCCTGCAGGACTATGCTGCTGAATTGGAAAACCTGGTAGAGGAGCGGACTAAATCATTGAAAAAAACAGTAACTGCATTAAGAGAAGCCAAAGAAGAGGTCAGTTTGTCGCTTGAAAAAGAAAAAGAGCTGAACCAGATGAAAAGCAGGTTTGTCTCTATGGCATCCCATGAATTCCGGACCCCATTGAGCTCGGTACAACTTTCTGCTTCTCTTATTGAAAAATACGCGCAGCCATTTCAGAATGCAAATATTGAGAAACACGTACATAAAATAAAAAATGCGGTCGGTAACCTGACTACAATCCTTAACGATTTCCTGTCTTTGGAAAGACTGGAAGCGGGAAGGGTAGAACCTGCATTTCAGCCTTTTGATCTGGTTAAATTAGCAGAAGAAATTACCGAAGAAATGCAGATGATCGCCAAGCAGGATCAGAACATTATTTATCAGCATACCGGGCTCGAAAGTATGGTTTTACTCGATCAGAACCTGCTGAAAAATTGCATGATCAACCTGATCAATAATGCAATCAAATACTCGGGGGAAAATACTTTTATTGAGTTTAATACTGAAATCAATGAACATCAGTGCCTGGTTACCCTGAAAGATAACGGTATTGGTATTCCCGATACCGATCAAAGACACTTATTCCAGCCTTTCTTCAGAGCGCATAACACAGGAAATATTCCAGGTACAGGCTTAGGCCTTAATATTGTACTCCGGTATGTAGGTTTAATGAATGGTGAGGTACAATTTGAAAGTAAAATTAACGAAGGAACTAAATTCACCCTATCTTTCAATAAATAGGCAGAATTCAAGCAGGATGGAAAATAAGAAACAAAGGATATTAATTATTGAAGACAATGATGATATCAGAGAAAGCACAGCGGAAATACTAGAACTGGCCGATTACGAGGTTTTCCAGGCAGACAATGGCAAAACAGGTGTGGAAATGGCACATAGTCATTTACCAGATTTGATTCTTTGCGACATTATGATGCCTGAACTGGACGGTTACGGTGTACTTTATCTCTTGAATAAAAGCCCGGAAACTGCTGCCACCCCCTTTATCTTCTTAACTGCAAAAGCCGAAAGAATGGATATGCGTAAAGGAATGGAAATGGGCGCAGATGATTATCTGGTGAAACCTTTCGACGATGTTGAACTGCTGAATGCGATAGAAAGCAGGTTCAGCAAGAGAGAAAAACAAGAACTTTTCTATAGCAAGTCAATTGATAAATTAAATACGCTGGTTTCTTCCAGCCATGGCGTGAAAGAGCTTGACAAACTTATGCAGGACCGTAAAGTCCGGACCATTAAAAAGAAACAGATCATTTACTATGAAGGAGATAGTGTTTCAGGAATCTACCTGGTTTTGAGTGGAAAGGTTAAAACCATTAAACTTACTGAAGACGGAAGAGAGCTTTTGACAGGAATGTATGGAGCTGATGAATATTTCGGTATCCCTGCCTTACTTTTAAATGAGCCTTATGCCGAAACTGCAGAGGCTTTGGAAGATACAACAATATGCCAGCTTCCAAAAGAGATGCTCGAAGAATTACTGAACCGTTACCCCGATGTGGCGAGACAATTTATTCATATTCTTTCCAATAATCTGCTGGAGAAAGAAGAACAACTGCTGCAGTTAGCTTATCATTCTGTCCGTAAAAGAATGGCAGAGGTATTATTGCGCCTTTGTAAACTTGAAAAACAGGAAGCACAGATCAGCCTTAAGATCTCCAGAGATAACCTCGCGGCAATGGCCGGAATGGCTACGGAAACGGTTAGCCGGATTTTAAGCGATTTCAAAGATGAAGGCATTATAGAAAGAAAAGGTAGTCTTATCGGAATCCTCGATCAGACTAAACTTCAGCAAATGAAAAACTGATCCAGATCATATTTATGGCTGACCAGCCTCATTCTCTTCCACGTGTTTTCGGGTTAATTTTGCTTATTAACAAATCGATCCGAATGAGAGTAGTAGCCTATAGTATAAAATCTTTTGAAAAAGAGCCACTGGCGATAGCCAATCACAAAAAACACGATATTACATTAATATCCAATTCTTTAAGTCCGGATACAGTGAGCTATGCGGCAGGAAAAGAAGCTGTTATTGTCTTTACAGACGATGTAGTTTCTGAAGCTGTGATCAATAGCCTGGCAGACCTGGGCGTGAAGTATATCGCAACCCGGTCTACTTCTACCCAACATATCCATCAGGAAACTGCAGCACTCCGCAATATTAAAATTGCAAACGTTCCGGCGGTTTCTTTAATGGCAGATACCACTGATGAACTGTCCCTTGCTTTAGCCAGAGAGACGATCTTAAACCTTGATAAATGGCAACAGAACCGTTGTTTAGGTTCCGCTTGTGTTTGTTCAAAAGCTTGTGATCAGATTCATCCTAAAACACCTGACCATGAGCATTAAAACATTGATTGCAAAATACCATGTTGCTGCACCCCGTTACACCAGTTATCCCACAGTCCCTTACTGGGATACCGAAGGGTTTGATCAGGAGAAATGGGCTTATGCAGTACGCAAGTCATTCACACACAGCAATCAGCAGGAGGGGATCAGCGTATATATCCACCTTCCTTTTTGCGAAAGTCTTTGTACTTATTGTGGTTGTAATACACGTATTACAAGAAATCACAAGGTGGAACATCCTTATATTGAAACCGTCTTAAAGGAATGGAAATTATACCAGAAACTATTCGATAGTAAACCTGTGATCAGAGAGCTGCATTTGGGAGGGGGTACACCAACATTTTTCAGTCCCGAAAACCTGAAGCTACTGATAGATGGAATTCTGAGTATGGCGGTTATCCATGAAGATGCAGAGTTTAGCTTTGAAGCGCACCCAGGCAACACAACCCAGGCGCATTTAGATACACTGTATCAATTAGGTTTTGGACGTCTGAGCTTAGGTATCCAGGATTTTGATCCTAAAGTACAGCTCGCTATTAACAGGATACAAAGCGTTGCAGAGGTCTCTTTAGTTACGCAGCAAGCCAGAGCAGCAGGTTACCATTCTATCAACTACGATTTGATTTATGGCCTTCCTTTGCAGAATATTGATGGCTTATCTGATACTATTTCTTCAGTATTAACCTTGCGTCCAGACAGGATAGCCTTTTATAGTTATGCACATGTACCCTGGGTGAGACCGGGACAACGCAGGTATACAGAATTGGATCTTCCTTCGCCTGCATTAAAGCAGGAATTATATGAATTGGGGCGCGAAATGCTAAAAGCAGGAGGATATGTGGAGATCGGAATGGATCACTTTACCCTTGCGACCGATAGCCTGTATCAAGCTGAAAAAGAAGGTAAGTTACACCGTAATTTTATGGGTTACACTCATCAGTATAGTAAACTGATGATCGGATTAGGCGTCTCTTCTATCAGTGATAGCTGGACTGCTTTTGCGCAGAATGTGAAAAAGGTAGAAGATTATATGAGCTTGGTTAACGAAGGGAAAATACCTGTTTTTAAAGGCCATATCCTGGATCAGGAAGATTTGGTAATCAGAAGGCATATCTTAAACCTGATGTGTAAAGGAGAGACCTCATGGGCTAAACCTGAACAACAAAGTGAAGGTTTCAGCAAAGGCCTGGAAAGGATGATGTTAATTGCAGATGATGGCCTGGTGATGATCAAAGGCACAGAATTAAAGGTAACCGTATTGGGTAAAAGGTTCTTAAGAAATATCTGTATGGCGCTTGATTCCAGACTTTACGCCAACCAACCGCAAACTCAATTATTTAGTATGGCTGGATAAGGTTATCAAATCCGGATCAGTTACATAGCGCAGTTCCGGCTCCGGCCGGGCTCAAATATGGAATATTTAATTCCATTCCCCGAAGGATAAACCAGATCCCCAGCATTACCATCAAATAAGGAATCATTTGATTCAGCTTTCTTCTGAAAATCGCAGAAGTAAAACCAGCACTTATTCCGGCGATAAACATCAAAGGAACTGTCCCCATTCCATACCAGAACATATATTCAATAGCTGTATTTACCGCTCCGGTATTCAATGCCCCGGTCAAAGCCAGGTAGACTAAACCACAAGGCAGAAAACCATTTACAATCCCAATAATCAGATGATTTGCTTTATGCTTTAATGCGTAGCCAAATAACTGGTTAAAAGGTTGCAATAACTTCGCATTCATCCGGCCGGCAGAGAAATTAAACAGCCTTGAAGCTGCGACGATCAAGATCAGGATACCGCTTAAAATGCTGATATACTGTTGTGCACCAGCTAACCAGATTTGTCGTCCGATCAAGCCAATAATAGCTCCTAAAATACAATAAGAGATAATTCTGCCGCCCTGATAGCTCAATTTATCCAGCACCAGGAATCCCCATCCTTTTTTTAAGGTGGGGACAGCAAAAGCTAGTGGACCGCACATGCCCAAACAATGCACACTGCCCATCAAACCTATTAGAAAGGCTAAATACTGATCACTCATTTGAGATTAATTTCCTGTTCGATGAGATACTTTTTAGACTGGCTTTCCCATTCTGCAATTAACCGCCAGGATCCTTTTGGTAAATGTTGTGCAGGAATTAATACCTGTCTGTCCTGATTCGTCTCAAAAGGCATCGTCCTGTCCAATCTTTTATCCGAAGTACGCATCAGGCGCAAATTTCCTTTGGCCTGTTCCTTAAAAACAAGACTGATTGTTTCTTTACTCAACACTATTTCTGGTTTTGCCTGGTCAATATTCACCTGTTCTTTCAGGTTATAGACTTTATCGTAGTTGATCCCCTTTTCATAATAATCATTGTCTACCAGTGCATCAGTTTTACTATTAAACATAATGACAACCAGTACGATAATGAAACTCATGAATGTGCCCATACCGAGCAGTACTTTTATTCCCCAATTCATAATTTAATCGTTAGCAGGTGCAATAAATGTGGTCTTAAACTGTCCGGCAATTTTATGGCCGGACATCATTTTAAAACCTATAGCTGTTTTATATTTCTGAATAGATTTTTGCGGAAGGATTACAAAAAAAGTAAGCTTGATAGTTTCTCCTGGTTTGATCACATTCTCCTTCTGGATATACTGTAAGCTGGCTTCCTTGTTATCGGGTACAATCTCAAACTTTATGGGATGAGCCGTTTTATTCATCAGCTCTGAATTGTACAGATTACTGACTGTTTTATCTTTATCCCGAAGTTGGTATAATGTTCCGCTTGCTCTGAGGATCGTCGTTTCCACATCGCTGCGGCTGATCAGCAAATAAGCCAGCACGGCCATCAGCATGAATAAAACCCCGGCATAACCATAAATCCGTTTATTCAGGTGAAATGGTTTTTTTGCCGCAATTTCATCTTCAGATTTAAACCCTATTAAACGCAGTGGACGGTCAATTTTCTCCATCACCATATCACAAGCATCAATACAAGCGGTACAGTTTACACACTCCATTTGAGTACCATTCCTGATATCTATTCCCGTTGGACAAACTTGTACACATAACTTACAATCAATGCAATCTCCTGTTGATTGTTCCACCTCTTTAACCCTTCTTCCCCGGGGCTCACCACGTTGATAATCATAAGCGACAATGATACTTTGATTGTCTAACAATACTCCTTGCAAACGCCCATAAGGACAAGCTACCGTACAGACCAATTCTCTCATTTTTGAAAACACAAGATAAAATGCTATGGTAAATACACAAATCGCTATAAAGCCAGAGACATGCACAGAGACTGGTTCGGTTATTATTTTCCACAACACTTCTGTGCTGATCAGATAAGAAAGAAAGATATTGGCAATTAGAAAAGATATGGCCAGGAACACACCATGTTTAGTCGTTTTCTTCCAGAATTTATCAAAGTTCAATGGTCCTTCGTCCAGTTTTCTTTGTTTCAAATGATCACCTTCTATCCAGTTTTCAATTTTCCGGAAAACCATTTCCAGGAAGATAGTTTGTGGGCAGGCCCATCCGCAGAAGACCCTGCCAAAAACTACCGTAAACAACACCACACCTATGATAAATATCAATAAAGCCAGTACAAAAAGATAAAAATCCTGTGGCCAGAAAATTATTCCAAAGAAGACAAACTTCCTTTCCAGCACATTCAGCAAAATCAGCTGTTCTCCATTTAATTTTAGAAACGGAGCAGAAAACAGCACGGCCAGGAAAAAGTAACTGACCGCAGCGCGGTACTGGTAAACCTTTCCTTTAATAATTTTAGGATAGATCCACTTTCTCTTTTTCCCGTCATCGGTAATCGTACCGGGCTGATCTCTGAAATGTGCAGGACTTTGTGACATAGCTTATTCTTTGTTCCCTTGTGGGGCTTTCGCTCCCGCAGGTTTTGTTCCCTGGAGTGACAAAACGTAATTCGTTAAATCGGATATCTGTTGCGCACTGAGTGATTTCTCCCAGGCAATCATTCCTTTTTCAGGAACGCCATACTTGATCGTTTTGAAAACATCTTTTGCTTTTCCACCATGTAACCAATATTCATCAGTCAGGTTGGGTCCTACCAAACCCTCTGCATGTTCTCCATGGCAAGGCGTACAACGGTTGGCAAACAATGACGCACCATTTTTAATGACGGCCTCATCCTTGCTTTGTTCCATGTTGTTTTCATTGACGGCATTCTTCACATTTGCCGGGTTGGCCAGAAAAGCAACTTTCGACTCTGCTGCCTGCTCTATTTCTGCGATATATTCTTCTTCCTGCGATTTACCGAAACCCAGTACATCATAAGTCAGTAAATAACCAATTGCGAAGATAATGGTACCATAAAACAAGATCATAAACCAGGCAGGAGTAGGGTTATTCAATTCGGCGATCCCGTCAAACTTATGCTCCATAACCATGTTTTTCTCTTCTTCCAGCGGTTTGAGTTGCATCAGTTTCGTCCAGATAGAAGGTTTTTTATCTTTGATAACCTGTAATGCTTCCTGTTCCAGTCGTCTTCTTTCTTTTTCTTCTGGCGTTGCAAAAGGAGTCGGATTGACAGATTCCTTCACATAAAACTTAATCACCTTGAGCATTAATATGGCTACGCAAAGTATCATAACCGCAGTGATGAGCATTAAACCGATCACAATATCAGCCGATGTACTTCCAGTAGACCAGTTGCTGTTAATTACCTCTTTCATCCTGATCGTCTTTTATAGGGAGTTCGCTCATATATTTTATATCGTCTTTTTTCATGGTCAGCAATAACACGCCGACCAGTAAGAAAAATAGCATGAAGATGCCGAGTGAGCTGAGCAGATACCCTTGGTTTCCATCAACCTTATCTAAAAATTGCTTAAACATGTTTTGCTTTATTTGGCTTTAATATCAGTTCCAAGGCGTTGCAAATAAGCGATGATCGCGATGATCTCCTTATCACTTTTTACCTTAATGTTATTCTGTTGTAAATCGGCAGCTATAGCTTTGGCCTGCTTTTCTAAATCAGCATTGGCCTGATGCTCATAACCTTTTTCATATGGGACACCTAAAGTCCGCATCGCATTAATTTTTACGCGGGTTGTAGTGGTATCCAGTTTTTGTTCAGCCAGCCATTCGTATGGAGGCATAATGCTACCCGGAGACATCGTTTGCGGGTCATACAAGTGATTGTAATGCCATGCGTTTCCATATTTTCCACCTTCACGTTGCAAATCTGGTCCTGTGCGTTTTGAACCCCATAAAAATGGGTGGTCATAAACGAACTCTCCAGCCTTACTGTATTCTCCATAACGTTCAGTTTCAGAACGGAACGGACGGATCATCTGAGAGTGACAGTTCACACAACCTTCTCTGATATAAACATCTCTGCCTTGTAGTTCTAATGGCGTATAAGGTTTTACACTTGATATAGTAGGGATATTTGATTTAATCGTGAAAGTTGGCATCATCTCAATCATTCCACCAATCAGGATCACAATCAACGAAAGCACCATAAAGATCATTGGTTTGCGTTCCAGCATGCGGTGCAATTTTTTGTCATCACCCTGTGCCACATAAACCGGAGATAATGGCTGTGCTTCTGCAGCTTCATTTGCCACCAATTTACCAGCTTTCATCGTTTTGATCAGGTTATAGGTCATCACGATCACACCTGTCAGATATAAGGCACCACCAATGGCTCTCATCACATACATCGGTATAATCTGAAGTACCGTTTCCAGGAAGTTAGGATATTTCAACAACCCTTCTGGTGTAAACTCTTTCCACATCAGCCCCTGCGTAAATCCTGCAAAGTATAAGGGGACAGCATAAAAAATAATTCCCATGGTACCAATCCAGAAGTGGAAAGAAGCTAATTTGACCGAGTATAAAGTGGTATTGTAAATTCTTGGAATCAACCAGTATAAAATAGCGAAAGTTAAGAATCCGTTCCAGCCTAAAGCACCAACGTGGACGTGTGCAACTATCCAATCTGTATAATGGGCGATTGCATTGATTTGTTTAAAGGCTAATAGAGGCCCTTCAAAAGTCGCCATACCATAGGCGGTTAAACCTACGACCATGAATTTTAGTTTTGGATCTTCTCTTACTTTATCCCAGGCACCGCGTAAAGTCAGCAGTCCGTTGATCATACCACCCCAGCTTGGAGCGATCAGCATCACAGAGAAAGCGACTCCTAAAGACTGTGCCCACGAAGGCAGAGAAGTATATAATAAATGGTGAGGGCCTGCCCAGATATAGATGAAAATAAGTGACCAGAAATGCAGGATACTTAATTTATAAGAGTAAACAGGACGGTTTGCCATTTTAGGCAAAAAGTAATACATCATACCCAGATAAGGGGTAGTCAGGAAAAAGGCAACCGCATTATGTCCGTACCACCATTGTACCAGTGCATCTTGTACGCCAGCATAGACATAGTAACTTTTAAAAGCAGAGACTGGTAACTGGATAGAGTTAACAATATGGAGTACGGCTACGGTAACAAAAGTTGCAATATAAAACCAGATCGCCACGTACATGTGTTTCTCCCGTCTTTTAATAATAGTACCAAACATGTTGTAACCAAATACTACCCAGATAATGGTAATGGCAATATCGATCGGCCACTCCATCTCTGCGTATTCATGAGAACTGGTTAAGCCTAAAGGAAGGGTAATTACCGTTGCAATAATGATTAATTGCCAGCCCCAGAAATGTATCTTGCTGAGAATATCGCTGTACATCCTGGCTTTAAGGAGTCGTTGCAGGGAGTAATAAACGCCCATGAAAATGGCATTACCTACAAATGCAAAAATTACTGCATTGGTATGCAATGGCCTGATCCGGCCAAAAGTTGTGTATTGGGAACCCATGTTCAAGGCAGGCTTGAATAGCTGCATGGCAATCAGAAGTCCAATCGTCATTCCCACTATGCCCCAGACTATGGTGGCTAATGCGAAGTTTCTGACGATCTTGTTGTCGTAGTGGAATTTTTCAGTCATGAGAAAAACTTGTAGTTGTTTATGAGGGTAAAATTAGCTGCTGGTGTTATCCTGGGGAGTGACAGGAGTTATGTCCCGGAATGATCTTCATCACTTTTTTCTTCGTTACGGGTTTCCTGAGGTTCTTCTTCTTCAAAAAGTACCCGTACACCCGGTGTAAAAAGATCATCATGCTGACCAGATTTATTTGCCCAGAAAAAGGCGAGCAGAAATAGCAATGCCAATAGGATACTGAAGCCAATCAGCATATAGATCATGTTCATAATAACTGGTTTTTACGGGCGTAAAACCGGGCGGTTAAACTGGTGAATAAAATAATAGTGACTGTACTCATTGGCATCAGTATCGCCGCCATGAGTGGGGAAAGTAAGCCTTGTACAGCAAAGAACAAGCCTGCCACATTATAGAGCAACGAAATAACGAAACTCATATGGATCACTTTTACTGCATCTTTTGCCTGTTTAATGAACTGTGGGATTTTTTGGAAAGCAACTCCATCCAATATGGCATCACAACCTGGTGAAAAGTTATTGATATCATCTGTCACTGCCACCCCTAAATTACTTTGTTTTAAAGCACCCGCGTCATTTAAACCATCTCCTAACATCATTACTTTAGCTCCGTCTTGTTGCAGTTGAAGAATATAATCCAGCTTTTGCTGTGGGCTTTGCTGGAAATGTAATTGCTGGACTCTTGGGAAAAATGGAGTCAGTGCATTCCGGTCATGGTCCTGATCTCCTGATAATAAATGAAGGTCAGCAGTCTGGCTTAATTTTAAAGCCAAGGGTTTAAATCCCACTCTCCATTGCTGGGCAGAGCGGAAATAGCCACAATAATTTTTTTCAATGAGGATATGGACCACGCTGCCTTCATCTTCTGTTTTCAACCCCAGGTAAGCAGCACTGCCTAGTTTTATATCGTGACCGTCTACACAGCCACTAATTCCGCGGCCTACTTTTTCCATATAGTGTCCGACTTGGAATAATGGCGTTTCTGCTAGCCATTTCACCAGTTCGCGGCTTAAGGGATGTCCTGAATTCCTGGCCAGATCAAATACCAATTGACGCTCATATTGATCGAGTTTTCCATTAAATTCAAAACCTTTGGCTTCTGGGTTGGTAATCGTTCCGGTTTTGTCAAATACGATCGTATCGATCCGGGCAAGCTCCTCTATAACTGAAGTGTTTTTTAAATAAAACTTATTTTTATCAAAAATGCTGAGTACAGCGGCCAATGTAAAAGGAGAACTTAGTGCTAATGCACAGGGGCAGGCAATAATCAGTACTGCTGTAAATGCAGCCACTGCCTTATTGATATCCGTATTTATCCAGTACAGGCCAGCTGAAAGAGCTATGGCAAGCAGAACGATACTAAAGTGCCTGCTGGCGGTGTCGCTAAAGGTTTTTATAGGGTCTTTTTGACCATTAAAGGCCTCATTGTTCCATAATTTGGTTAGATAACTTTGAGAAACAGGCTTAACAACTTCCAATTCAATTGCGCCATGAAGCTGTCTTCCTCCAGCGTAAACGATCTCCCCTAAAATCTTTTCTACTGGAATAGATTCTCCGGTTACAAAGCTGAAATCAAGTTTGGCATTGCCTTTTAATAAGATGGCATCGGCAGGAATAATTTCATTGCTGCGGATTAGAATACGGTCGCCGGTTTTCAGCTCATTTAAAGGGAGTGGTTTTTCTTTGCCGTCTTTTAACTGTGTTACGGCTACAGGGAAATACGAGCGGAAATCACGCTCAAAGGAGAGATAATGATAGGTTCGTTTCTGCATCCATTTACCGATCAGCAGAAAAAATACAAGTGAACACAGCGTGTCTACAAAGCCTGCACCTGTTTGGGTAATAATTTCATAGGCAGAGCGTATAAACATAACTGCTATACCCAGAGCGAGTGGGAAATCAAGATTCAGGACACCATTTCTGAGGTTTGTCCAGGCAGAAATAAAATAATCTCTGGCACTATAAAGCAGTACGGGAATGGCGAAGGCAAGATTAATCCAGCCAAAGAAGTTTTTGAAGTCCTGGTCAAGGCTATTTAACCCGAAATAATCTGGAAAACTTAATAGCATTACATTACCAAAACAGAATCCTGCAACTGCGATTTTAGTGAAAAGATTACGTTCGGAATGATCAGTTTGTTGTTTTTTGATCATATCCTGTAAGCTAATCAGCGGTTCATAGCCGATTGCGCTTAAGTTTTCTACAACCTCACGGAGTGATATTTGTTGATTTCTGAAAGTAATACTGACTTGTTTTTTGAGAAAATCAACGCGCGACTGTGCAATTGCGGGATTGATTTTATGCAAATGTTCGAGCAACCAGATACAGGAACTGCAATGGATCACTGGGATGAAAAGTGTAATTACAGTTACTTTTGCGTCGGTATAATCGACCAGTTCCGCAGCAATCCCGGGTTCATCCAGATAAGCGAAATGTACAGTTTTCTTCTTCTGGGAGCTCCCAGGTACGTCATTATAGAGATAATAGCTGGAAAGGTTATGTTTTGAAAGAATCTGATAAACACCTTTACAGCCCAGGCAGCAAAATTGTTTATTGTCCGCAGGATAGGGCTTTTCCGGAAGATGGTCACCACAGTGAAAACAATGTGTTTCCACGGCTATACTGTTTGTTTCTTTCATGCTGAAATTCTTTCCTCCAAAAGTGGGGGCATAATCTCAGTTGTAAAATGATAGCAGAAACCTTAAAAAGTGACGCATGTCACTTTTATTTCCATAACTTTATATTTTATTTCGTGAAATTAAAAACTATTGCCCACTGCAGAGTCTTATTATAGAATAGAACTGTTGTTTGCAGCAGAATATATCGCGAAATGAGCAAAATCGTTAGCAAATGATAGCTTCATCACAACCGAGAAACAATTTTATTATTGATGAAAAAAGATAAAATGCAGTTATGGCAACAACTTATGGGAAGTCCTGATACCCATACGCTGGAAGCAATCATATTTCATACTGCCTGCATTTTTACTGGTTTGCTTTTTATTTGCAGCATAATTTTTAATTATCTGATAGGTTTATACACTTTATCAATATTGCTGGTGCCAGCTGTATTCTCTGTTGGTTTTGTTTACTATTTATCAAAGTTTAAATACAGACTAAATCTTGCGGTCACAATTTTTTGTGTGCTTGGTAATTTGTTGTTCATCGCTTTTTTTCTGAAAAACTCAGGTATTAATGGGCCCGGACTGGTAGTTTATTTGCTTTTTTTCTTTTTGGTGATCAGTATCGTTCCTAAAAATCAGCGCTTTGGGTGGATGGCCGTTAATATTATTGTGGCGATCAGCCTTATCCTTTTTCAGTACCGTTATCCTGAGCTGGTACCGGTTAATTATGAGGATAATCTGAGCAGGCACCTGGATTTTAGTTATGTATACTTCTTTACTTTAATTATCATTTATTTTATTCTGACGAGTATTATTACAAGTTATAATAGGGAGCGGTTGCTGGCAGAAAAGCGCGCTGAGCAATTGGAGATTGCCAATCAGTCAAAGAATAAGCTGTTCTCTATTCTGGCGCATGATCTCCGGTCACCTTTGAATTCTATCCAGAGTTTCCTTGAAATTTCTATGGAGGTTGAAATTGAGGAGGAGGAGAAAAGAAGCATAAATTCGAGTTTGCTGAAGGAAACCAAGTATACTGGGCAGATGTTAATCAATTTACTTTCGTGGAGTAAAACGCAGATGGAGGGGGCAAGTGTAAAAATGCTTGTACTTAATTTGGAGTGGGCGCTGGAAACGACGTTACTTTTACAGACTAGCCTGGCAGAAGAAAAGGGATTGATTTTGAACAATAAGCTGCAGCAGAATATGTACGTGATTGCTGACAATGATATGTTAGAATTGATTGTCCGCAATTTGCTGAATAATGCAATTAAGTTTACGCCACCTGGCGGACAGCTCACAATTTCTTCTGAAGTGCATGGCAAGGAGTGCTGGATTAAGATACAGGATACGGGAATCGGAATTGATAAAGTTGATTTTGATCATATCTTTTCTTTGAATTCTCAGAGCACCTATGGAACGAACCAGGAGAAAGGTGTGGGTTTGGGGTTGGTTTTGTGTAAGGAGTTTATTGAGTTACAGGAGGGGAGGATCTGGGTGGAGAGTACATTGAATGTGGGGACTACTTTTTTTATAAGTCTTCAGATTTCTTCTCAGAATGATTTGTTTGCTTTGCATTTGAATTGAAAGTTTAATTAATCACCTTTGCACGGTCAAAAAAAATATAATATATGGAAGATCATTATGAGCTGTCCCGTTTCGGAAAAGGGTTTAAGGAAAGAGTTGAAAATGCGCTGGACTGTCTGAAAAAGGGTAAAGGGGTACTGGTTGTTGATGATGAGAGCAGGGAGAATGAGGGTGACCTGATTTTTCCTGCAGAGTCTATGACAGTGCCGGATATGGCTTTAATGATCCGGGAGTGCAGTGGTATCATTTGTTTGTGTTTGAAGCCCGATAAGGTTGATTCTTTAGAGTTACAACCTATGGTACAGGTGAATACAAGTAAGTATCATACGCCTTTTACAGTGTCTATTGAGGCTAAGGAGGGAGTGACTACTGGTGTTTCTGCTGCGGATCGTTTACAGACAATCAGAACGGCGATTGCTGATCAGGCTAAGCCTGGTGATCTTTCCAGACCTGGTCATGTTTTCCCGTTAAGGGCTAATGAGGATGGGGTTTTCGGCAGACGTGGTCATACGGAGGGGAGCATTGATTTAGTGGTTCTGGCTGGGTTCAGACCTGTAGCTGTTCTTTGTGAGCTGACCAATGAGGATGGTACGATGGCAAGGTTGGCTGAGATTTCTGTTTTTGCGGATAAGTATGAGTCTACTGTGGTTTCTATTGAAGATATTTTCCAGTATCGTTTATCGCTGTTGAAATAATTTTTTGCGCGTTCTTCAAACGTAAAAAAAGGAGTATACTATGTTCGGGCGACATCGCCGTCGCCGAAGAGGCTCGGAACGAATGCCCTTCACATTAGCATACTCCTTTTTTTACAGTTTCTCCTGTTGCAGGATGTATAGCTGGATTCATAACCCAATGGATAGCTTTTTGGATTCTCCTGTTGAATAGTTTTTCGGATTACCCTGTTGGCTAGCTTTTTGGATTGCCTTGTTGGATAGTTTTTTGGATTGTCCTGTTTGATTACTTCAGTGGGTAACTCATTGCGTCACTATACCACTTTCATAAATTCCTCCACAAATAGCATGGCTGATTTTTTACGGTATACTCCTTTTTGCCAGAGGATGAAAGCCTGTTTGTAAAGCTTTTTATCTGAGATAGGTACGGCAGCAATGTTTTCCCAGGTGCTTATTGCCTTTTCATTAATGATGGTTGCCCAGTTCCCGGATTCAACCATGGATAACAGGGAATGTACATCATTCATTTCGATTCTTGTATTGGGTATAATATTGTTTTTTCTAAAGATTTCATCGAATAGGTCGCGTGAACTAAAGCCTTTGCTAGGGAGGATCAGGTCTAATTTTCCGAGTTCTTTCAGGGAGATTTTTGGAAGTTTGGCCAAAGGGTTTTCTTTGGAGATACCCATGACAATTTTGGAAGAAAATACAGGCTGCATTTCAAAGCCACTACTGTCACGTTGTTCGTGGAAGGCCAGAATGATATCCAGATCAGCCATTTTTAGTTTGTTTTCCAGTTCACCCGCTGTTCCGTATTCAATATGGATCATGATACCGGGATATTTCTCTGAGAAAGGGGTTAATGCTGGGAGCAGCAAAGAACTGAAGGCATAGGTCACCCCGATTTTCAGCTCTCCGTTAACCATATTCGCGAGCTCAAAGATGGCTTGCCTTGACTTCTTGATGTCGAGCATGATTTGATAGGCATGCGTCAGGAATACATTACCGGCTTCTGTTAGCTTTACTTGTTTACCCATGCGGTCGAATAAGAGCATACCTAAATCTTCTTCGAGTTGTTTGATTTGCTGTGATAGGGTAGACTGCGTTACGAAGCAGGCTGCTGCTGCAGCTGTAAAGTGCAGGAGTTCTGCGGCTTTGATGAAGTAGTTGAGTTGTCTGATTTCCATAATCGATCGTTAAAACTAATCAATATCATTAAAACTATCAATTTTATAAATAGATAGTTTATGCCGAAATTTGTAACAGTCTTTCTGATGAAGCTGTTGATGAGAAAATCAGATGCAGTCCACCAGCTTTCAGATCTTCAAAATAGTAAAATAATATCATGAATGTTTTCCGGTCGTTAAAATCACGTAATTTCAAACTCTTCTTTTATGGACAATCAATTTCCCTTATAGGCACATGGATGCAAAAGACGGCGGTCAGCTGGCTGGTTTATCAGCTTACGGGATCTGCTGTTTTACTAGGGGTAGTTGGTTTTGTAAGTTTGATCCCTTCGTTAATTTTATCGCCATACGCAGGGAGCCTGGTCGACAGGCATAACCGGTACCGCATCCTGGTCATTACACAGATTGTTTCCATGATTCAGGCAGGAGCACTGGCAGCGATTATTTATTTTGGATATAATAATATTCTTTTTATTATCGGATTGAGCCTGGTACAGGGAGTTGTCAATGCTTTTGATGTAACCTGCAGGCAATCACTGATGGTAGAGATGGTGAATGATAAAAATGATTTACCGAATGCGATTGCGCTGAACTCTTCGATGGCCAATTTTGCACGTATTGCAGGTCCGGCTGTCGCAGGGATCATTCTGAGTACTTTTGGTACAGACATTTGTTTCATGGGAAATTTCCTGAGTTATATCCCGGTACTGATCTGTTTATTCATGATGCGTTTACCTGTGCAGATTATTACAAAATCAACTAAAAGCATTTGGGTAGAGCTGGAAGAAGGTTTCAGATATGTATCGGGAGATAAAGAATTAAGCAGCATGATCATGATGATCGGAATCAGCAGCCTTTTTGTAATTCCTTTCAATACACTGATGCCGATTTTTGCCAAGGATATTTTTAATGGGGATGCCAAAACCTTTAGCTGGTTTGAAAGTGCAGCTGGTTTAGGATCAATTATCAGTGCTATTTATCTGGCCAATTTAAAAGATAGCAGCACGCTGATTAAATTAACAACTATTGCAGGGGCTGTATTGGGAGGTAGTTTATTATTCCTTGCTTTTGCACCACAATTGCCTATTGCCTTACTATTTATGGGAATATCAGGAGTAGGGATGATGGCACAGTCCTCAGCTATCAACACTTATATTCAAACACATGCTATTCCCGAAATGCGCGGACGTGCAATCAGTTATTATGTAATGGCTTACCAGGGACTGATTCCTGTTGGTAGTTTATTGATTGGCTGGGTTGCTCATTTGATTGGCCCAAGACCGGCAGTATTAATCGAAGGATTAATAGGAATAACTGCTACTGGTATCTTTGCCTATTATAAAAGCAGACAGGCAGCAGTTAAAACTATATAAGGCAATGCGCGTATCATAACGATACGCGCATTATGTTTTAATACTCGCCCGCTTAAATACTCAATCCTCCGAAAGTACTGAACAGGATAATTGAAAGTACAATCAATGTGATCAATACATAGAGTTTATCTCTCTCCATTCCAAAAGCAACCAGTGAAAATACAATCCTTAAAATCGGGGTCGCAATCAGAATGACTACACCGAGCTGGATGATTTCTTTTGCACTGCCTTGCCCTAATCCTTTAATGATACCTGGTAAGCTGGTATAGCCTTCGCCTTCCCCATGGAATGTGCCGTAGTCAGGAAGGCCGGAGCCTTGCTGGAATAAGTACCAGATTCCTCCGATAATGGCAACAAGGCCTGAAATTAATACACCATATCTTAAAACCTGACCGATTAGCTGTTGCATATCGTAGTCGGTTACTCTTTTAGTTTCTTTACTGTTATTCATGTTTCCTAGAATTTGTGATTAAAACCATTGTAAATCATGTTAAGGGCGATAGCTGTGATCGCAAAACTGAAGATGACCTTCAACCATTTGACATCGATCTTCATCAATAACTTTGAGCCTGTAAAAGCTCCCGCAAGTACACCGATAATTACTGGAAAAGCAATTCCAGGATCGATATAACCTCTTTGTAAATAAACCACAGCACTCGCAGCAGCAGTTACTCCGACCATGAAATTACTGGTCGTAGTACTTACCCGGAAAGGGACACGCATGGCACTGTCCATTGCCAATACTTTTAAGGCACCGGAACCTATTCCTAATAAGCCTGAAAGTATTCCCGCCAAGGTCATGATCGAGAATCCCCCGCCTATATTCTTTAGTTTATAGTCTATTATACCATCTTTTGTAGGATAGCTGCTGTTTAATTTCAGCAAATAGGAAAGTTGACTACCTTCCGCTAATGCACCTTCATGTTTCTTTCTCATTGTCATTGCTGCTGAAAAGATCAAGGTGGCACCAAACAGAATGGCTACAATGTTAACAGGCGTATAGATCGCCAGAATAGCCCCCAAAACAGCACCTGCCGTTGTTGCTATCTCCAGGAACATTCCGAGACGGATATTGGTAATGCCTTCTTTCACATAAGCACTTGCAGAGCCAGAAGAGGTAGCGATTGATGCGATCAGCGCAGCACCAATTGCATAACGGATGTCAACGTGAAAAAATAAGGTCAGCAAGGGTATAATTACCACGCCGCCGCCAAGACCGGTTAGTGAACCAGCAAGTCCTGCAAGATAAGCCCCTAATAACAGGATCAGGGTAAAGGTTAAAATTGTCATGAGTTGTATAATTAATAATAGTTTTTAGTAATTGTTATCTAATAAAGTTTTAATGAGTTGTTCTGCCGCTGCCTGATCTCTGTTGACAATGGCCAGCGAAAGTTCCTCATGCCAGGCATGGCTTCTGGCAAAATAAGCCATATTTTGTTCTTTACGCTTGGTAAAGAAATCCAGGATTACTGCAGTGAAGTTTTGATAGAGATCGATTAATACTTTGTTTTTTGAAGCTTTTGCAATGCTGACGTGAAAAGCTATATCTGCATCAGTACATTTTTGTTGCTGATCAGTATCGATAGCTTTTTTCCGCTGGGAAAGATGATTTTGCATGGCAGTCAAATCTTCTTCAGTTCTGTTCAGACAAGCAAGTTTTACGATTTCTTTTTCAAGTAAAGAGCGGACAGTATTTATTTCTTCGAAGTCTGCCCGGCGCAGACGCTGTGCAAGAGATTCCTCTTTTATTTTTGAAGCGACAAAAGTACCTGAGCCTTGCTGTACTTTAAGTATGCCAGAGATAGCAAGGGTTTTAATTGCTTCCCTGATGGTAGAACGGCCAACTTCATAACGCTCCATCAGTTCAGGTTCTGATGGGATTTTTGTGCCTTTTTTGAGTTTTCCAGAGGCAATATCGCTTTTGAGTGCAACGATTACTTTGTCTGATAAATTGATTCTTTTCATGATTAAAACATCTGATGTTTCAAAGGTATATAATCGGATCATACGTCTGATGTTTGTAATGTAAAAGTGACAAGAGAAACTGTCTTTTTTGAAGTTGATCTTTTAATAAATTTCTTTTCTTCTTAAAAATGTTATAGGTTTACAAAAAACTTTAGGGGTGCCTTGTGCTGAGATATACCCTTTGAACCTGATGCAGTTAGTACTGCCGAAGGGAAAAGTAAGGCCACAACTATGTTGTTGGTTTTCCATTCCTTATACAGGTCATTCCTATCGTTATTAAAAATGAAAAGAATGGAAATTACTGTAAATCATCAAACTTATTCTATTGCCGGACCATGCTCATTAGTACAGCTGTTAACTGCTGTTTTGCAGATTTCTGGAAGCGGTATTGCGGTGGCTGTTAATCAGTCAGTCATGTCTAAATCTGATTGGTCTGTATACCATCTTCAACCCGGAGACCAGGTCATGCTAATCAAGGCAACTCAAGGAGGATAATTCATTAATTTCTGTTTGCAACCTCACAAAATCACATAACGATGAAAGTAGAAAAAATTCCAGATGGCCAGGTCATCAGCAGGACGCCATTCCCGGCTTCCCGTAAAGTTTTTGTAAAAGGTGAACTTCATGCTATTGAAGTAGCCATGCGTGAAATCAGCCTTAGCGAAACCAAAATACATAATGGTTTTGGCCTGACAGAGACAAACCCATGTGTAACAGTTTATGATACCAGCGGGCCTTATACAGATCCGAATGCACATATTGATGTTAAAGCAGGGTTGCCACGGATCAGAGAAAGTTGGGTTACCGATAGAGGTGACGTTGAAAAGCTGGATCAGATTACCTCTGCTTATGGTGCACAGCGATTGGCAGACCCATCACTTGACCAGTTACGTTTCGCTTTTCAGCATCAACCCTATCGTGCAAAAGCAGGACAGAATGTATCTCAGATGCATTATGCCAGGAAAGGGATCATCACTCCGGAAATGGAATATATCGCGATCAGAGAAAACCAGAGGATAGAACTGTGGAATAATGAAAAAGGAGAGCAGGCAGAGGCGATGAGTCAGCAGCATGCAGGAAATAGCTTTGGTGCCAATACACCTAAGGGCTTCATTACACCAGAATTTGTACGCCAGGAAGTCGCTTGCGGGAGAGCTGTTATCCCCTCAAATATCAACCACCCTGAATCTGAACCAATGATTATTGGCCGGAATTTCCTGGTTAAAATCAACGCAAATATTGGTAACTCAGCAGTAACTTCCAGTATTGAAGAAGAAGTTGAAAAGGCCGTATGGGCATGTCGCTGGGGTGCTGACACCATTATGGATTTATCAACAGGTAAAAATATACATGAAACAAGGGAGTGGATTATTCGTAATTCACCAGTTCCAATCGGGACAGTTCCAATTTACCAGGCACTCGAAAAAGTGAACGGTAAAGCTGAGGATCTGACCTGGGAGCTATTCCGGGATACATTAATTGAGCAGGCCGAGCAAGGGGTTGATTATTTTACCATCCATGCCGGAGTATTGCTAAGATATATTCCATTGACTGCAAAAAGGATTACCGGTATAGTTTCCAGAGGTGGATCAATCATGGCAAAATGGTGTTTGGCGCATCATCAGGAGAGCTTCTTGTACACACATTTTGAAGAAATCTGTGAGATCATGAAAGCCTATGATGTTGCCTTTTCGTTAGGTGATGGTTTAAGACCAGGCTGCCTGGCAGATGCGAATGATGCGGCACAGTTTGCTGAGCTGGAAACATTAGGTGAGCTGACTAAAATTGCCTGGAAGCATGATATACAGACTATTATTGAAGGGCCGGGCCATGTACCGATGCATATGATTAAAGAAAATATGGAAAAGCAACTGGAACATTGCGGTGAAGCTCCATTTTATACTTTAGGCCCACTCACAACTGACATTGCACCTGGATATGATCATATCACTTCTGCAATTGGCGCAGCGATGATTGGCTGGTACGGAACGGCAATGTTGTGTTATGTGACGCCAAAAGAACACCTGGGCTTACCCAATAAAAAAGATGTAAAAGACGGGGTAATCACTTATAAAATTGCTGCGCATGCGGCAGATTTAGCAAAAGGACATCCCGGAGCTCAATACCGTGATAACGCATTGAGTAAAGCCAGGTTTGAATTCCGATGGGAAGATCAGTTTAATCTTTCACTTGATCCGGATACTGCAAAGGAGTTTCATGACGAGACACTTCCTGCCGATGGTGCTAAAATCGCCCACTTCTGTTCCATGTGCGGACCGAATTTCTGTTCTATGAAAATCACCCAGGACGTAAGGGAATATGCAGCTAAACAAGGTTTGGACGAAGCTGCGGCGCTTGCAAAAGGGATGGAAGATAAATCGCGTGAATTCACCGAAAAAGGAAGTGAAATATACCTGTAAATGGAACTTATAGCCGTAACACGTCCGGATTATTTCCAGGGAGAAGGCAAATTGATCAATGCCTTGTTTGAGGCAGGACTTCAATTATTGCATCTCAGGAAACCGGAAAATGATGAGACCAGATTTATGAGGCTGATGCTGGAGATTAACCCGGATTATTACCGGGCAATTTCAATTCATCAGCATCATGAATTGGCAAACATGTTTTCAATCCGCAGGCTTCATTATCCTGAAAAACTATGGAAGCTTACCAGTCAGCAAAAAAAAACAGCGCTTTTTGCAGCTGGTTTTCACTTAAGCCGGTCTGTTCATCAATGGGGACCACCAGCGGATACTGCCTTTTTGGATTATGTGTTTTTTGGGCCAGTATTTAATAGTATTTCAAAAGTTGGATATCAAAGTATAGTAGAGCGTAATTTCTATTTGTCTGCTGTTCCACAGGGATTAAAGGTTTTTGGGATTGGAGGGGTGAATGCAGACCTGTTCCAGGAATTGCAACGAATGAATTTTGATGGTGCTGCTGTTCTTGGTGCACTTTGGAATCACCCGTCTGGCGCATTAAAAGAATTTGAAAAGATGCTCAAATCATTAGAAGAAAAAAGAGATGTTAATTGATCAGTTACATTATATATCACAGCCCCCGGAAAATGGGACACACCTTACTGCTATTGAAAAAGTACTGCAGGCAGGTGGTCAATGGATACAGCTCCGGGTTAAAGAGCAATCTGAAGATGTAGTACTCGAACTCGCCATTCAGGCCAGTCGTTTATGTGAAAAGTACGGCGCAAAATTAATTGTTAATGACTATCCGGAACTGGCTTTAAAATCAGGTGCGTATGGCGTGCATTTGGGTTTGAATGATATGCCTGTAGCGCAGGCAAGGGGTATTTTGGGAAAGGATAAGTGTATTGGTGGTACAGCAAACACTTTTGCAGATATATGCAGAAGAGTAGAGGAAGGTGCGGATTATATTGGTTTGGGCCCTTTTCGTTTTACCACAACCAAGCAAAACTTAAGTCCGGTGCTTGGACTTGAAGGATATCAGCAACTCATGCAACAGGTTTTAGCTGCTGGAATTAAATTACCCATTATAGCCATTGGTGGAATAAAAACCCAGGATATCAATAGTATTCTCCAAACGGGGATTTATGGTATTGCTGTTTCTGGTTTACTCACACAGCATACTGATCCGTCAGAAAATATCAGCTTGATCTATCAGGAATTAAACCTTAATTCAAAACAAACGATATGTTAACTATTGCAGATAAAGTATTTAACTCCCGTTTATTTACAGGGACGGGCAAGTTCAGTTCGGCAGAAATTATGGAGCAAGCATTGCTTGTTTCTGGTTCAGAACTGGTTACTGTAGCCTTAAAAAGAGTTGACCTGAAAGATCAGGAAGACGATATATTAAGCCATTTAAATTATCCGCAGTTTAACCTGCTGCCTAATACTTCGGGTGTGAGAAATGCGAAGGAAGCTGTTTTTGCAGCTCAGATGGCCAGGGAAGCTTTAGAAACCAACTGGATTAAGCTGGAGATTCATCCTGATCCTAAATATTTAATGCCTGATCCGATTGAGACCTTAAAGGCAACAGAAGAACTAGCGAAATTAGGCTTTATTGTCTTACCCTATATTCATGCTGACCCGGTATTATGCAAGCATTTAGAAGATGCTGGAACTGCCGCAGTGATGCCTTTAGGTTCGCCAATCGGAAGTAATAAAGGTTTGAAAACTATTGATTTTCTGGAAATTATTATTAGTCAAAGTAATGTTCCTGTAATTGTAGATGCTGGAATTGGTGCTCCTTCTGATGCCGCAAAGGCTATGGAAATTGGTGCAGACGCAGTTCTGGTAAATACGGCAATCGCTGTTTCCAGAGATCCAGTGAAAATGGCTGAAGCATTTAAGATTGCGGTCATTGCCGGAAGGATGGCATTTGAAGCAAAATTAGGGTCTATCAATTCATCTGCTGTGTCAAGCAGCCCACTAACCTCATTTTTGGATGACTGATAATTTTACTGCACTTTTTAATACTTATAGCTGGGAACAGATTAAACAGAGTATATATGAAAAGACATCGTACGATGTAGAACGTGCTTTGGGGAATAGCAATCGGACTTTAGAAGATTTTAAAGCATTAATTTCTCCTGCTGCTGCTCCTTATCTGGAACAAATGGCACAGTTGAGCAGATTGGCTACTTTGAAGCGTTTTGGTAAAGTAATGCAGTTATATGTACCGCTTTATCTTTCTAATGAGTGTAATAATATTTGTACTTATTGTGGGTTTAGCCTGGATAATAAGGTGAGGCGTAAAACACTGTCTCCCATGGAGATTATGCAGGAAGTTGCTGTGTTAAAAGAAATGGGGTATGAACATGTATTACTGGTGACTGGTGAGGCTAATCAGACGGTTCATACTGAATATTTTAAAAGGGTACTGGAACTTTTGCGTCCACATTTTGCACTGATTTCAATGGAAGTACAGCCGCTGGATACGGAGGATTATGAGGTCTTGATTCCTTTGGGGTTAAATACAGTGCTGGTTTACCAGGAGACTTATCACCGGGAAGATTATAAAAAGCATCATCCAAAGGGAAAGAAATCGAATTTTGAATATAGATTGGAAACGCCAGACCGGTTAGGAAAAGCTGGGGTGCATAAGATGGGACTGGGGGTGTTGATCGGATTGGAAGATTGGCGTACGGATTCGTTTTTTACAGCGTTGCATCTGGAATATTTGGAGAAAAAGTATTGGAAGACTAAATATAGTTTATCGTTTCCACGGTTAAGGCCATTTAGTGGAGGGTTAGCGCCTAAAGTTGAAATGTCAGACAGGGAGTTGGTACAGCTGATTTGCGCATACAGGTTGTTGAATGAAGAGGTTGAGCTTTCTATTTCTACAAGGGAGTCTGTTGTTTTTAGGGATCATGTGATTGGCTTGGGGATTACTTCTATGAGCGCGGGTTCTAAAACTAATCCTGGTGGGTATGCGGTGGAACCGGAATCGCTGGAACAGTTTGAGATTTGTGATGAAAGGACGCCGGAAGAGATTAAGGAAATGTTGAAAGAAAAGGGGTATGAGGCGGTGTGGAAGGATTGGGATAGGCTTCTCCAATAAAAAAACACCTATACTATGTTCGGGCGACATTGCCGTCGCCGAAAAGGCTCGGAACGAATGCCCTTCACATTAGTATAGGTGTTTTTTTTCTATGTCCAAGCGGGGGAAGTGGTTGGGAAGAGGAAAGAAAGAAAGAAAGAAAGAAAGAAAGAAAGAAAGAAAGAAAGAAAGAAAGAAAGAAAGAAAGAAACCTTGAGGCGAAAAAATAAATAACCCAATTTTCTGATCATGTTTCATCAAATGTTTTTCTAGCTGTTCAACACGGATAAATACATCTTGATTAGCTTTTTGTAACGTAAAATCCTTAGATTCGCGGCATGAATTTAATGGACTTTACACTTCCTGAAATAGTTTTCTTAGAGCCAAGTGAGCATGTTGAAGATGAAATGGGGGGCCGCACTGTGATACAGCATACGGGCTCACATACGATCATGGAGGTTATCGCGACGGATGAAGTTGAAGGACTTAATTTTAAGGCGGATACTAAAACTTATGAGTTTGAATACCTGAACCTTTATGGGGTTGTCGAAAATCATATTTTCGCAGTGCATTTTACTTTGGAAGAGGGGGATTTGACTGAGGTATTTAAACAATGCGCAGAATGGTACAGAGCATATCTGAGCTGGGAGGATAGAAATATCCTGGAAGACGAAGAATAAGAACTGAAATTTCCCGTTCTCATTTATGGCCGCTGTGGTCCGGAAACCTATGAACAACCTATATCAATCTGAAGCTTATACCTTATCAAAAGATAGAGTTACACAAGGAGCATTTGAGGCGATTGCACTTTCTCCCACAACCATACATTCTAACTACCAAAGTCCAGTTAACCTGGACATCAGTCCGGATCTGTCCTTCAAGTTCAGTATTAATGGTAAAGACAACGAAATGGCTTCTGGAAAAAATCACCAGATCAGTATTATTGCCGTTGATGGAAAATTTGAAACGCCAGTGATCCGTTTTGGACAACAACTCAAAGAACCACTATCAAAAGGTGTATTTCTCAGACCAGATACTAAATTCACAATCAAGCTTGATCTGCGTGAAGTGCTGGCTGATTTTGCGTCCAAAGGTTTTTATACAACTTATGATGGAACAAAAATTTACAAAGCAGATTTCAAAGGCGTTTTTGTAGCCGGAAGTATCAGTCCGCTTATCTGGGATTTCGATAACCTGAGCAATCACCAAGAACTGGAATTAAAAGATACTGATGGTGATGGTATTTATAGGATTACGCTGGAAATGAATCAGGCTCAGGAAAAGAAAACTACGGCTTCTTCGTGGAAACTTTCCAAAGACATTTCTGCTTTCCCTCAGTATAAATCAACTGTTCCAATCATGGATGCACTCTATAATCTTGGTTTAGAAGAAATGGAGAATGCAATAGAGCCTGACGGTACTTTCAGGACGGGTAAAGAATGGGCAGGTGTATGGACAAGGGATATTAGTTATAGTATTATACTTTCCATGGCTACACTGCAACCCAAAGTTGCCCAGAATAGTTTACTGAGAAAGGTCAAAAATAACCGTGTTATTCAGGATACGGGAACAGGAGGTTCATGGCCAGTGTCTTCTGACCGGATGATTTGGGCTGTTGCAGCCTGGGAAGTCTATAAAACCACAGGTGATCAGGCATGGCTTACCAAAGCTTATTCGATAATCAGAAATACTGTTGAAGATGACCTGAAAAACGTATATGACCCGCAAACAGGCATGGTCAGAGGTGAATCCTCTTTTTTAGACTGGCGGGACCAGACCTATCCAAAATGGATGCAGTCTGCCGATATTTATGCCTCAGAAAATCTGGGAACTAATGCAGTTCACTACCAGGCCAATAAAGTCCTTGCACAAATGGCGCTGCTTTTGAAAGACAAAGAGAGGACTGAAAAATATGCGGGTATTGCCAATCAAATAAAAGAAGGGATCAACAAATACCTGTGGATGCCAGAAAAAGGATACTATGGGCAATACTTATACGGCAGGCAGTTTAAAATTTTGTCTCCCCGTTCCGAAGCATTAGGAGCAGCACTAACTGTTCTATTTGATATTGCAGATGCAGTGCAGCAGAAATCTGTAATCGCAAATACCCCAGTCACTAAATTTGGGATTCCCTGTATCTATCCGCAGATTCCGAATATCCCACCCTATCATAACAATGCAGTATGGCCTTTCGTACAAGCCTACTGGTCACTCGCTGCGGCGAAAACTGGAAATGCAGCAGCTCTTATGCAAAGTATGAGCGCAATTTATCGCCCTGCAGCATTGTTTCTGACCAATAAAGAGAATTTCGTTTCTACCTCTGGAGATTTCGCAGGTACACAAATCAATTCCAGTAATATGTTATGGAGCCTGGCTGGAAATATCAGCCTCGTTTATAGTGTGTTATTTGGTATGGATATGCAAGCAAACGCCCTGGTATTTAAACCATTTATTCCTGAAATATTAAAAGGAGAAAGAACACTGACTAATTTTAAATACCGCAATGCAGTATTGGATATTAAATTGAGCGGATACGGAAACCAGATTAAATCAATCACACTTGATGGTAAGCCTTTGCCAGGGGCTATGGTCTCTGCCACACTAAAAGGAAAACATCAAATCGATATTATACTTGCTGATAACAAATTGGAACAAGGTAAAGTTGCAACGTCTGCAGACTACTTCTCAGTCGCTGCGCCTGCGTTGAAAAAAGTGAATAACCAGATTAGCTGGGAAAAGGTAGCAGGTGCTGAAACTTATCACATCAGCTGTAACGGCAAAGAAATTGCTCAAACTCAAGACTTAAGTTATACCGCAAAACAAAGTGGAGAATTCCAGGTAATTGCTGTAGATAAAGATAAGATTACTTCATTTGCCAGTGAACCTGTTTTAATTACTGACGTAAAAGAAATACAGACTATTGCCATGGAAACCGTAGCTGCCAAATCACCGTTGCCTTATCAGGGATATACCACAAATGGTTTTATCGAGATCAGTAAAGCAAAGAATAATAAAATAACGCTTGAGATTGATATAGCTGAAGCAGGGATTTATGCCATTGATTTCAGGTATGCCAATGGGAATGGCCCAACCAATACAGAGAACAAATGCGCCATCAGAACATTTAATGTGGATGGTCAGTTTGCAGGAACCTTTGTATTTCCACAACGCGGAAAAGAGGAATGGTCTGACTGGGGTTTTAGCAATATAAATACAGTAAAACTAACTACAGGGACACATGAATTCCAACTTTCATTGGAAGACTGGAACGAGAATATGAATGGTGAGATTAACCAGGCTATGCTCGACTACCTGAGACTGATCAGGATAAACTAGAAAAGACCCTTTTTATAAATAATTCTGAGCGCAGACGAACCTTCAGCCTTTATTTTGGCTCGTTCAAAGGACGGCGCAAAAAGAAATATTCACTTTGATGCATTGCATACTCCTGGAAGCTCGAAGAAGCCTCAATTCCTTCGGGGATCTTTTTGAAATTCTCAGGTGTAATATATTTCCAGGTTACCCCATTTGATTCTTCTAAAGAGATGATTTCAATTGGGAAGTTCAGTACGAATTCATTCAGAAATTCAAGCTTATTAGCTGTCCATTCCTTTGTGCTTCCTAAATTACGTGGCCATACGTATAACTTATGCGCTTCTACAACCTTTCCATTATCATCTATAAAAGTTGATTGCTTTAAGATCAGGTCACTGATTTTTACAGTAGCGATATCTCCTTTGAAAACATCTTTTTCAACAGTCATCAGAATTGCCTGTGCAGTTAAAAACGGCACGCTCGCTCCTTCAGGATGTACTTCTTCTAAATGGTCAGTAAATACATATTTACCTTTCTGGAATGTTAAAACATTTGCGGACGATTGATCTTTGCTGCTCATTTTGAATTTTTTGTAAACTTAAACCTTTAACGTCAGTAATAGTAATAAAATTCTTTGCACAGGAATCTTTAAACTGATTGGTTTGCCAGTTTATTTGACTTTTTCTTCACAAAATATTATTCTGTTAAGCGATAAGCAATTTTACCATCTAAATTTAAATAACTTCAAACATAGCACGTTTGTTGTTGTTCTAAGGCTAGTAAACTAACTGTTTAGAATTGATCTGATATTTTAAATCTCAATCATATGCCAAAAAAAGTAGTCATTATAGGTGGTGGATTTGCAGGAGTAAACCTTGCGAAAAAACTAGCGGGTAATGAATCATTTGATATAACCCTTGTAGACAAAAATAATTATAACTTTTTTCCGCCGCTGCTATATCAGGTAGCTACTGGTTACCTGGAAACCTCTAACATCACTTATCCGTTTCGTAAGCTTTTCCGGGGAAAGAAGAACTTTATGTTCAGACTGGGAGAACTGGAAGAAGTTTTACCACAACAAAAGCAAGTTATCCTTTCCACGGGCACTGTTAACTACGATTACCTCGTTTTTGCCACAGGTTGTGAAACTAACTATTTCGGAATGGACAATGTCGCAAAGCATGCTATCCCGATGAAAACAGTTGCTGATGCGCTGCAAATGCGCAATACCTTATTAGAGCGTTTAGAAGAAGCTTCCCGCTCAACAGATCCCGTTGAGCGTAAAAAGCTGCTGACTGTAGTTGTTGCAGGTGGCGGCCCCACAGGAGTTGAGATCTCAGGAATGTTTGCCGAAATGAAACGGACGATCCTGGCTAAAGATTATCCTGAACTTAAAGGCGCAGATGGTGAAATCCATCTTGTCGACGGACTAAAATCAGTACTTGCCCCAATGAGTGAGAAATCACAGCAATACACATATGATACCTTGACCAAAATGGGTGTCAAAGTAAAGCTGAATGTGATGGTGAAAGATTTTGTAAACGATACCGTTCATTTCGCTGACGGAAGTACAATTGAAGCTAAAAACCTGATCTGGGCAGCCGGAGTAACTGCAATGACTTTTAAAGGTATGCCAGAAGAAGCTTACGGAAAAGGCAAAAGACTACAAGTTGATGAATTCAACAAAGTAAAAGGGCTGGAAGATATTTATGCCATAGGTGATACCTGTATCCAGTTAACCGACCCCGGCTTTCCGCAGGGACATCCGCAATTAGCACAAGTTGCCCTTCAGCAAGGAGATAATGTAGGTAAAAACATGATCCGGGTAGAGGAAAACCAATTTCCTAAAGCATTCAGTTATGTAGATAAAGGCACCATGGCGATTATCGGAAGAAATAAAGCCGTTGCCGATCTGCCAAAACCAAAGCTGTTTTTCAGTGGATTTATTGCCTGGGCGATGTGGTTATTTATCCATTTGATCTCTCTGATAAATTCGGGAAACAGGATCAAAACTTTATACAATTGGATGATTGCTTACTTTACCAAAGACCAATCCTTAAGGATGATCGTCAGACCGGCAAGCAAGAAGCTATAAAGCTGCTAATATTACAATTATAAGGCAATTCTTGCCCCTTGATTTATGGCTTCATAAGCCATAACTATTACATTTGCTACATGGATGATTTCTTAGCCGCACGACTCCAAATGGCCTTTTCATTAGGCTTTCATATTGTTTTCTCCTGTATCGGAATGGTGATGCCATTCTTCATGTGTACTGCCCACTATCTTTGGTTAAAAAGAAAAAAAGCAGTATACCTCGATGTCACTAAAGCATGGAGCAAAGGAGTAGCAATTTTCTTCGCCACCGGTGCAGTTTCAGGAACCGTATTGTCTTTTGAACTCGGTCTGCTCTGGCCTAAATTTATGGAACATGCAGGCCCGATCTTCGGAATGCCATTTTCATTAGAAGGAACAGCCTTTTTTATCGAGGCCATCGCTCTAGGATTTTACCTGTACGGATGGAACCGTTTTCATCCCTGGTTTCACTGGTTTACCGGTGTAATTGTAGGGATCAGCGGATTACTGTCAGGTATCCTTGTTGTTGCAGCCAATGCCTGGATGAACAGCCCTGCAGGATTTGATTTCGTCAACGGGCAATACCTGAATATAGACCCAATGAAAGCCATGTTTAATGAAGCTTGGTTTTCACAAGCACTCCACATGTGTGTTGCCGCCTTTGTCTCCACAGGATTTGCCGTTGCAGGAGTTCATGCCCTGATGATTTTAAAAGGCAAAAATGTAAACTTTCATCGTAAAGCATTTCAGATCGCAGCCATATTCGGAACTGTAGCCGCTTGTCTTCAACCTATTAGTGGTGATATTTCAGCAAAGGATGTTGCAAAACGGCAGCCCGCAAAACTTGCTGCCATGGAAGCTCACTTTCATACCGAAAAAGGAGCCGGGTTAATCATTGGAGGAATTCCGGATACCGCGACTAAAACTGTTAAATATGCACTGGAAATACCTAAAGCCCTAAGCTTTATGGCTACCGGAGATTTTAATGCAGAAGTTAAAGGACTAGACCAGTTTGCTAAAAAAGATCAGCCGCCAGTTGTAGTGGTACACTATGCCTTCCAGATCATGGTAGGGCTCGGGATGGCTATGCTAGGCCTGGCCGTGATTTACTTTATCGCACTGATTAAAAAGAAAGGCTGGGCTGAAAGTAAATGGATGCTCAAACTATTTGTTATTGCAACTCCAATGGGTTTTCTTGCACTTGAAGCAGGTTGGACAGTTACAGAAGTGGGCCGTCAGCCATGGATTATTTATGGCGTGATGCGTACCGCCGATGCAGTTACCCCAATGCCCGGAATTGCTTATTCATTTTATCTGTTTACAGCCGTTTACATTTCACTCGCCATCATTGTGAGTCTGTTGCTATTCCGCCAGATCACGATGGTTGATAAACTTTATGATTCTTCCACTGATAAAAAAATACAATAGCATATGGTATACGTCGTAATAATTTTCCTGTGGACTGCCATACTGTTATACATCTTATTGGGGGGAGCTGATTTTGGTGCCGGAATTATAGAACTATTTACTTCCAGGGCTAACAGACCGAGAATGCGTAAAAAGATGTATGAAGCCATTGGCCCGGTCTGGGAAGCCAATCACATGTGGCTCATCATTGTGATCGTTATCCTTTTTGTCGGTTTTCCTAAAATCTATACTACCGTTTCCATTTATCTGCATATCCCGCTAGTTTGTATGTTAATGGGGATTATTGCCAGGGGAACAGCCTTTGTTTTCAGGAATTACGATGCCGTAAAAGATGATATGCAAAAAGTATATACTCCAATATTCGTTATTTCCAGTGTAGTTACCCCTTTCTTTTTAGGGATTATAGCTGCAAGCGCTGTATCGGGACAAATCGATCTGCAGGCTAAAGATTTTCTTTCAGCATATGTCTTTAGCTGGTTAAGCTGGTTCTCAGTTACTGTAGGCATCTTTACCGTTACTATTTGTGCGTATCTGGCCAATGTATTTATCATTGGTGAAGCAGAAAACGAGCAGGACAGGCAATTATTTACCCGGAAAGCAAGACGTACTATTTTTGTGGTTATGGCAGCAGGAGGCTTGGTATTCTTAGCAGCACACTCAGAAGGCATTCCTTTGTTAAACTGGATATTTAGTGATGTTCCGGGAATTATAGCATTGATTATGGCTACCATTTCACTTGTTATTACCTTTGTCTTACTGAACCGGAATAAACCGATTATATTACGCTTATTGGCGGGTTTTCAAGTGACCATGATCCTTTTTGCCGCTACTTACAGCCATTTCCCGGATATTATCTTACTTAAAGGCGGAGACAATCTTTCTTTACTAACTCACCAGGGACAATTCAAAACAATAGAAACTTTAGGTTATGCACTGCTGATTGGCAGTATTTTTATTATACCTGCATTGGTTTATCTGATTTACAGCTTTCAGCAAAAAAAAGGTAATACCGAAGCACATTAAGCCTGCTAAAAAGGCGTTAAATATTATTTATGGAAGAGACTAATTTTTCAAGGCTCAGTAAACTAACAGCGGGAGATTACGAAGCATTTTTATACGACTGTGATGGTACATTAGCCGACAATATGCCAGCGCATACCGAAACTTATGTGGCCATAGCCAAGCAATACAACGTAGCTATGGATCCCGCAATTATAGATGAACTTGCAGGCTGGCCTATTTTCAATGTCGTAGAAGAATTGAACAGGCGTTACCAGGCTGATATGGATCCGGCAGAATTCACTGCCAGAAAAGCAAAACTTTACTTTGAAGAATATTTGAGTAAAGCACAGCCAATCACCTATGTTGTAGACCATTTAAAAGCGAACGCAGCTAAAGTACGTATTGCTGTAGTTTCTGGTGGAGATCGCAGGGCTGTTCAGCATACGCTGGAGGTAGTTGGCGTAAGTGACTATGTAGAAGCTATGGTTTGCGCTGGAGAAACACCAAGAGGTAAGCCTTTTGCAGATCCATTCCTCAAAGCAGCGGAACTATTGGGTGTTGACCCTAAAAAATGCCTGGTGTTTGAAGATGGAAAGCCAGGAACAGATGCCGCTGAAGCAGCCGGAATGCACTGGGTAAGAATCGATCAATTTAAGTTCGGATAATATATAAATGAAAAGGTCAGGGACAGCAGATTTACCGCTTCACTATGGCCATATTCCGAAATGGCTTTCCTTAAGGATGTCACGTCTTGGACTGGCTATCACCGAAGCTATTATTACAGAATATGGCACTGCCGAAGTATTGCGCAGGTTAAGTGACCCGTTTTGGTTTCAAAGCCTGGGCGCGGTCATGGGAATGGACTGGCATTCTTCTGGCATTACGACCTCTGTAATGGGCGCTTTGAAAAGTGCAATTAACCCACTTTCCAAAGAACTGGGTATATATATCTGCGGAGGAAAAGGTAAATCTTCCCGTCAAACCCCTCAGGAATTGCTGCATTACAGTGACCATAACGGACTCAATGGAACTGAACTGGTGCGTTGCAGTAAACTGAGTGCTAAAGTAGACAATACAGCTATACAAGATGGTTTTCAACTGTACATGCACAGCTTTATTGTCAATACGGATGGTTTATGGACAGTTGTTCAGCAAGGTATGCAAGACGGAAGTTCCACCGCCCGCCGTTACCACTGGCATTCCGCAGAAATGAATTCTTTCGTAGAAGATCCGCATACGGCGATTTGCGGGGTTAACCAGGGAACAATAATGAATATGGTCACTCAGGCAGCGCAACCTGCCCGTTTATCCATGCTATCTATGACTACAGAACATCCTTCGCGTATGATTGCTGAAATACAGCATCTCGTTTTGCCAAACCACCATGAGGTAAAAGCTAAAGATATAGACCTGAAACGTCTTGGTGCGATGTTGTGGCTCACGCATGAAAAACAACCTGCCGATTTCGAAGAATTACTGTTGCTCGAAGGGATGGGGCCAAGAACTTTACAATCTATGGCTTTAGTTAGTGAGGTAATTTACGGTACACCTTCCCGCTTTAAAGACCCTGCCCGTTTTTCTTTCGCACATGGAGGTAAAGACGGACACCCTTTTCCGGTACCGCTGAAAGTCTATGACGAGACCATCAGTGTTTTAACAAAGGCAGTTAACAAAGCTAAAATAGGGGCTTCTGACAAACTGCAGGCGATTCAAAAACTAGGCGAATTATCCCGTCAGGCAGAAAACGATTTTGTTCCAAATAATAATTTTGAGGAACTTCTTGAAAAAGAACGGAATAACTCCTGGAAGTATGGAGGGAAAACGATTTTTGGCGATGCTAAACCGCCTAAAGGAGGTCAATTAGATCTGTTTTAAACATTATTTCTCTATATTTAAGCGAGCCGGGTTTAATTTTAGAAAAACCATTAAACTATAATTGACGTTTGTTGTCATAAATGCGTCAGCATACACTGAATCTATCATATTTTTAAAGCTATAATGAGTTATTGGCAACGAGGTTTATGCCTTATCTATATTTTTCTTTTTTCGAGCTGTGGAATCCTGATGAAAACCAGGGCAACAAATCACCATGGGGTTGAAACTGATGACTTTAATCTCCCGGTAATTAATTACCCAAGTGCTATTCCTTCTTCCAAAAGATTACTCCTTCTTTTCTCGGGAGACGGAGGGTGGCTGGATTTTGAAGATCAGCTGTCTACTGGTTTTGCACAGAAAGGATTTCATACGATTGGCTTTAATTCCAGAAGCTATTTCTGGGATGGCAAAACGCCGCAGCAAACGGCAGATGATATCGCCTTATTAATTTATAAATATTCCACACTTTACAATACCAGGGTAATTTATCTGGTTGGTTATTCTTTTGGCGCAGACGTTGTCCCTTTCATCTATAACCGCTTACCAGAGGCGATGAAAAACAAAGTTGTCGCATTGGAGCTGATGTCCCCTTATTTCACCTCAGATTTTAAGGTACATACCTCCGATCTGCTGAACTTAGCCGGCGATGACAGGCAATATAAGGTTCAGCCCGAAATTGAAGCTGTAAACGTCCCGATTTTCTGTTTTTACGGAAAGAATGAAGACCCAAAGCCAATGGAGAAATTGCAGAAAAAGAATTTTACATTAAAGATCTTACCGGGCGATCATCATTATGATGTTTCCTCTCATCAGGAAATTTTTAAAGCATTACGCGGATTAAGAAGAAACCAATTTTTTAGAGAACACGGATTATGGATGCTATAGTAATTACAGAAAAAGGTGGGCCTGAAGTTCTTAAGTTAGAACAAGTAGCTAAACCTGTACCCCAGGGAAACGAGGTTTTGATTAAAATACATGCTGCGGGCTTAAACCGGAGCGATATCATTTCAAGGAAGAGCAATCCCTATGGAACAGACACTGTCAGGGAAATTCCAGGACTGGAAATTTCTGGTATTGTGGAAGCTACCGGCCCCGAAGTGAAACGCTGGAAAACCGGTGACCGTGTTTGTGCGTTAATTGCTGGCGGTGGGTATGCGCAATATAGAGCTGTAGATGAAAGGTTATGTCTTCCTGTACCTGAGGGCTTATCTTTTGAAGAAGCTGCAACTTTGCCCGAAACCATTTTTACTATCTGGTCTAATGTATTTAAAGATGCAGCTTTTAAAACCGGTGAAAACTTCTTGATTCACGGTGGAACCAGTGGGATAGGGGTAACTGCTATACAAATGATTGTGGCTATGGGTGGAAAAGCTTATGCAACGGCCGGTACTGTAGAGAAGTGCCAGTTCTGTGAAGACCTTGGCGCAACTATGGCTGTAAACTATAAAACAGAAGACTTTGTGGCGCTGCTTAAACCTGTTGGAATTGATGTGATCCTGGATATGACAGGAGGGGAGAATACTTTGAAAAACATGGAAATTCTGAACCCTGATGGACGGATTACTTTCATTAATGCGATGAATGGTTCTAAATCGGAGATCGATATTTTGCAGATGATGAGTAAACGGCTGATGCTTACCGGAAGTATGCTTAAACCGAGAACAGATGATTATAAAGCATTGCTGGCAGCGGAGATTGAGCAAACAATCTGGCCACTGATCACAGCAGGAAAAATAAAACCAATCCTTTATAAAGTGTTTCCACTAGCAGAGGCCGGAGATGCACAGCAATTGATGGAAAGCAGCACACATATCGGCAAAATTGTATTAAAAGTAGAATAACCGATAGCTATCCTCTTAGAAAAGTAATTTAATTATTTAGGGTCTGAAAAAACAATTGGTAGGTGTAAAAACATATCAATTACTAATTACATTTGTGATTAGATCATAAGAAAAACAGCAATGAATCACCATATCGCAAGAATACAGCAGGTTATCGAGCCGCTAAGACAAGAAATTATTAATCATAAAGTTTATTCAGTAATCAATAATCTGGATGACTTGAAAGTTTTTATGCAATACCATGTTTATGCGGTATGGGACTTCATGTCATTGCTTAAATCCTTACAAATTGGTTTAACCTGTACGACTACGCCGTGGTTTCCTGTCGGAAATGCAAATACAAGATATCTGATCAATGAAATCGTTGCTGGTGAAGAATCTGATGTAGATGGAGCGGGTATCCGGAAGAGTCATTATGAGATGTATCTGGAAGCGATGGCACAATGTGGTGCTGACATTACAGCTATCCATAAATTTGTAGAGAATTTAAAAGAAACAGAATCACTGAGCACTGCTTATGAAGCAGCAGGAGTACCGCAGGAAGCACGTCAGTTTGTTGACTTTACTTTTAAGGTTATTGATGGTGGAAAATCTCATTTGCAATCTGCTGCTTTTACTTTTGGCAGAGAAGATCTGATCCCACATATGTTTATCTCGATCGTAGGCGATTTAAATAAGAAATTCCCTGATCAGTTATCCCTGATCAAATATTATCTGGACAGACATATTGAGGTGGATGGAGACCACCATAGTCATTTAGCGCTGGAAATGACTGCTGAACTTTGCGGAGATGATGAAGCAGCTTGGAAAGCCGCAGAAGAGGTTACGGTAGCTTCATTACAGCAAAGGATCAACTTGTGGAACGGTGTTTATAACGAGATTACAGGGGCTAAATAGTCAACATAAAACATAAAAAAACCTGCAAAGTAATTTGCAGGTTTTTTTATGCACTTGAATTTTATTGGAAGGTTGAGCTAAGAACTGCGTTCTCAATCGCTGTTTTATCTTCAACGTTATCAAAGAACCAGGTCATCGTAAAGAGATAACCTTTTCTATAGGCAACTATGGATTGATTTACGCCAGTATAGCCGTCCCTAGTATAAATTATTGATCTGAAATCTTGTGAACCAACTGTTAAAGTTTGAACCTTGGTATCCATTTTAACTGATGGATAAGTTTTCTTTAATACTGTCAAAATGTTCCTGGTGAAATCATCAAGATTCTTTACGCCTTTATTGGCTAATGAGACACTATCTTCAATCATGCTTCTAAACATTGGACCTGTGTTGTCACCTTTGCTAAAGCTTATCAATTGAGTGGCTCCAGAATCATTAAGTTTGTGATTGGCAGTTTTTTCTAAACGTTTAAACAATTCTGCTTTATCTTTTGAAGTTTCTATGTGCCAGCCCGCAGGCACGTCCATGCTCCATCCAATTATCTTATTATTATATTTACCATTTACCAGGCTTTCTGTCTGAGCTGATAAACTGAAGTTGACGAATAATAGTAAGGCTATTATAAATTTTATCTTGTTATACATTTTTAGGTTTTAATAATTGTATTATTTCTTCTTGATTGTCCCAAAATGACGGAACAAAATATAATCTTTTGTTACCATCGAATTTAAAAGTAAAAATTTTATCATCCTTAAATGCCATCTTAGGGTTTAATTCTTCATTGATAAGAATTTTGTCTTTAGTAGTCTCAAAATTATATTTTTGCCCTTTTAATCCTTTAGAACAAACAAAGATCACTTTGTCGTTTGTTAATTTAATTTCTGTAATGGTATATCTTACTATGGACAAAAGCTGTATCCCCCTAATAATAAATATTTTTACAATAAGGACTACACCTACAAACGCACCAACTAAATAACCTTTCCTCCCTGGCGGAGTGGATAAAGAATTTATAAATACAACAATTCCTAATAGACCAAAAATAATTGGCACAAAAACAAATAAACTTTTCTTGATTCTCGTTACGAAATTTTCAAGAAACAATAAGCCATCAAGGTTTATATTGAAAAAAAGCATATTTTAGTTGGTGCTATATTGATACGCAGAATAAGTTGAATTAATAGCATCCAGGGTAAAATAAACAGTGAATTTGATTTGTTAAATGGTTGTAAAACACGAAAATCAATAACTGATTGATCTTGTCTTTGTTTCGAATATATATTCTTCTCTATTATTATCTGCAATGACTTTATACATAAAATTTACTCGAGCATTATTAGGATATATTTTTTTAAAATCGCTAATTAATTTTAATCCTTTTTCTCTTTCCCTAACAACAAAAAACAGTAATGAGTAACTGGCATTGTCTTGTATTTCTTGCTCGGACATACCAGTAACACACTTAATATTTAATTTACCCAAATAGTTTTTCACCATTTCATAATCTTTATCAGATAAAACTATTTCCTTGTTTTTTTCATACAGGATACCTCTTTTAATTCTCATATCCTGATCATCAGGATGTCTTGCTAACCATGTACTACAAATATCAATTTGCTCTTTTTGAAAACCTATTTTAGCTGAATAAGGTTTTTCGTTCAGTGATTTTATACAATCCAGTAGATTCAAATACGATCTTTTATAATCAGGATCAAGGTGAATAACTCGTTTTAAATCCTTCTTTACAGAGATAAGTGCAGATTCCTCAACTTTACCAATATTTATTTGGGAAAGTATCTTAGAGGCATCGTTATTTATCTTCTTTACTTCACTATTTGATGTTTTATAATTATAATCAAATTTTTTCTGTGCACAGGCAAAGGAAATACTGAAACCTAAGATTAAAAAGGTCAGGACAGAGATGAATAGATTTTTTTTTATTGGATACAGCTGCATAAGGAGTTAATAAAACTAAATTGATTCTTTTTCTATATCAATAGTTTGAATCTTTTTATAAGTTTCTACAAGTTTTTTATCATTTGGAAATGCTTTACAAAGGCTTTCCATTGTATTTAAAGATGTTTTTTTCTCTCCAATTAGCAGGTAAGTATATGCGTTAGATACTATGGCAGCTATTTCCTTTTCTGATAGCTTATTACTAATTTTTATATGCGCTTTGACTAATCCGTCTTTAACGAACTTGAAATCTTTGTCTGCGAGGTTCTGTTTTTGAGTACGGTGATAGATAATACCTCTTCTTAATCGTACATTCATATCATTGGGATGATTTCTAAGCCATTCCGAGCAGGTATTGATTATTCCCCGTGGCTCATGTAACATTTGATAAGAACCCATTAAAATCTGATAGGCTACAAATCTGCTGCTGTCTAACTCGATCGCTTTTTTTGCCAGAATAATACTTTTCTTAAGATTGCCATTTTTTTGAGCTAAGCTTCCATCCCCAACATCATACATCAAGTCACCAGCCTGATTAATCAATCTCTGAGCTTCAGCTTTTTGAGGGGTGCTGTTTTGACCATACGAAATGCCTGCGATAGAGAGAAATAGTGCAACTGTTAATAAGATTCTCATTTTTTGACTAATGTTGAATTAATTCAATTTATAAGAGTAAGAACCTATAGTGTTTCTATAGATTCTTACTGCAGTTTATTAAAAACCTGTGGTTTCGTACATGCTTTTCTCTATATCCAAATTTTGAATTTCTTTATTGGCTTGAGCAATTTTTTTATTAGCTGGAAATGCTTTAGAAAGACTATCCATTGAATTTAAAGAAGTTTTTCTATCTCCAATTAAAAGATAGGTATATGCATTTGACACAATACCAGCTATTTCTTTCTCTGATAGCCTATTCGTAATTTTTACATGTGTTTTAGCTAATCCATTTTTAACAAATTTGAAATCCTTATCTGCAAGTTTTTGTTTTTGGATACGGTGATAAATAACACCTCTTCTTAACCGTACATTTAAATCGTTGGGATGATTAATTAACCATTCCGAGCAAGTGTTTATACTTCCTTTAGCATCCTTTAGCATCATATATGCACCAAATAGAAGTTCATAAGCTACAAATCTGCTAGTATCTAATTGAATCGCTTTTTTTGCTAAAGAAATACTCTGTTTAAGGTTATTATCTCTTTCTGTTATGTTGCCAGGTTTATAAAGTAAATTACCTGCTTCATTAATTAATCTATTAGCTTCAGCTTTTTGAGGGGTGCTGTTTTGACCATACGAAATGCCTGCGATAGAGAGAAATAGTGCAACTGTTAATAAGATTCTCATTTTTACTATTCCTCATTGTTGTCCCTAACGAAGGTGCAAAATATAATTTATCTTTGCATTCTAATTAAAAACAAAGACTTTTTGCCCTAATCCCTAATCATACAAATAAGTCCTTTTGAACTTCAAATCTGATAATTTGACATACCCAAAAAGTTGCTTCCCATTGGACATGAGGGTCGCAAAACCCCATTCGCCTTCAAAAATTTCCTCAACGTTAATGACCTCAGGAGTATTAGCAAAACCTTTCTTCCTTGATTTATCATCTGGTTTGCTATAGAAATAACAAATATCCGTGGAAACAATATATTCCCCGGTTACATTATCGGCAATCTTGGCGTAAATGCCATTGAAGCGATCTGTAAGTTGATAATTATTGCAATCCTGGAAACTGGCTTCTAATGAATCCTTCAAAAATTTAAGAGATACTTTGCACAGCAGTGATTTTTTCTCTGCCTTAATAGTGGTTTTATTATCTGTCAATATTCCTTTTCCCGTAAACTGACCATAAGTCCCAGCCTTATTGTTCCAATTAGCCAGCACGTTTACTTCCACCTGATCGTCTGTTCTCCTAACTGATATATTGCTCGAAGTACCTTTCTCCTTATTTATTAATTTATAAGTAGCTGACTGAGAGAACATTTTTTGCGAGGAAAATAAAATGACGATAATAAAGATATATTTCATTAATTATTAATATATAATTTAACTTTTAATCTGATCAAAGATAACAAACACTGCTAGCTATATGTTTTGAAGAATGGCTTTTATTTTTTGTGCAGATTAGCTAGATTGGGCCCTATGAATATAACGATAAGAGAAATTCAGCCGCAAGATAATGCTGCAATGGCGATTATTCTAAAAAGAAGTCTGGAAGAATTTGGTCTTAACATTCCAGGTACTGCCTATTTTGATGAAAGTACAAATCATTTGTACGAGTCATTTCGGGTAGCAGGAAGCAAATATTTTGTTGCTGAACAAGGAAATGAAATCTTAGGTGGAGTAGGACTATACCCTTCGAAAGGACTTCCTGAAGATACTGTTGAGCTGGTGAAAATGTACCTTGCTTCAGCACATAGGGGCAAGGGACTCGGGAAGATACTAATGCAAAAATGTATTGACTTAGCCGGAGAACTGGGTTACAAATATATTTATCTCGAATCAATGCCAGAACTCTCCGCTGCAGTTTCTGCTTACGAGAAGCTGGGATTCAGTTTGTTGGATAAACCGATTGGTGATACAGGTCATTATTCCTGTTCAATTTGGATGTTATATACGATTATATCTAATTAAATCTGCCGCATCTTATTTGAGTCAATTGAATGTCTTTCTGCTAAGAATTTGTTTAGGAGGTTAATGAATAAATTGAACGGGATTTTAATATATAGAATGAATTTATGCGTTTAAGTAGATTTCAAGCCCTCTTTAAGTTAGGAGGGTTTGGCCTAAATCAGATTGTTCAGTCTATGCAACATAAATAGATGTAGTAAATGGCACGCTTGTAGATAATTTAATTAATAGTGTAATAAAATACACATTTATTTAAATAGCTACTTAATCCTAAGCCATGCTTATACTCATCGGAATCTTTTCTGTAAAGACAAATCTCCTGCCCGCAATTAGTGTTGCCGGTAACCGGGAAAAGGAATTGATCAAAGATCTGAAATTAATGGATATGAGAGCATTTACTTTCCTGTATGCGCAATATTCACCGGCTTTGTTAGCTATCATTATAAAGATTGTAAAATCCAGAGAAACCGCAGAAGACGTATTGCAGGAAACTTTTACGAAAGTGGCTTCCAAAATTGTTCAGTACGATGAAACTAAAGGCCGGTTATTTACCTGGATGGCAAGAATTGCAAGAAATAAAGCTTTTGATCATATCAAAGGGCGTAGTTCTACTAACAGCGCCAAAAATATAAAAATAGAAGAAATCATGGACTTGGTAGAAATGAATAACTATTGTTATTACAATACTGATACTATTGGGATCGGACAATTGACGACAACATTAAATCCCTTTCAGAAAGAAGTACTTGATCTGGTCTATTTTCAGGGCTATTCACATGCTGAAACTGCAAAAATTCTTAACATTCCAATTGGTACAGTCAAGACCAGGATAAGGATTTCGATCCTGACACTGAGAAAATATTTCACGATTCCATTGGTGTTTGATTTATAATCATTTTTTTAATATTGGCTAACAGACCCGATAAAAATTAAAATTTACTAATCGAATTTTAATGGAATTCTAATTTAAACTATCTCCTGATCTTCAGATCCTATAACTATGAAATTTAAAACTCATATTTATGAAAAAGATTGCGAAAATTAGTCTTTTGCTATTAGCAATGACTTTTGCCAGGACTGTTGCATTCGCGCAGATCAGTGTAGGCATTAATATATCTGCAAGAATTGCTCCGCCAGCACTTCCGGTTTATTCACAACCTCCTTGTCCGGCCGATGGTTACTTATGGACTCCTGGCTACTGGGCCTATGACGATGCAGATGGCTATTACTGGGTACCAGGCGTATGGGTGCATCCTCCACGTGCTGGTGTATTATGGACTCCTGCCTACTGGGGCTTTGACGGTGGAGTCTATAGTTTTCACTCTGGCTACTGGGGGCCGCATATTGGTTTTTACGGTGGTATCAATTATGGCTATGGTTATAGTGGTTCAGGCTTTTATGGTGGGAGATGGGAGGGAGGATCCTATAGATATAACACAGCCATCACTAATGTAAATACTACTGTCGTTCATAACACTTATATCAATAAAACAGTAATTAATAACAATATAGTAAATAACAACCGTACAAGCTTTAATGGTCAGGGGGGAGTAAATGTGCAGCCTCGTGAAGAAGAACGCAGGGCAATGAACGAAAATCATATACAGCCAACTGCCTCTCAATTAGCTCATCAGCAATCGGCTGGAAAAGATCACAATCAGTTTGCTAATGTAAATCACGGTAAGCCTGCAAATCCAGCAATGGACAGGATACATGGGAATGGAGCCGGGAACAATCATCAGGCTAATGAAAATAATCCAATGAAAAATGACAGGCAGATTAACGGAAATAGTCCTTTGAAAGACGACAGGCTGGCTAATGGAGCTAAATCACCTCAACAGTGGCATCCTGGGATAAGCAGACATTCAAATGCTATGCAACAACAGCAATCAAATCATATGCAACAGCCAAATCATATGCAACAGCCACATCCTAATCAACAACAGCACCGCATGCAACAACATCATCCGCAACGTGAAGCCCACCAGCCACATCAAGGTAACCCGCATCGGGAAGAAAGGGGACGTAGATAGCATTAAAAAGGCCTCTTATATTTATAAGAGGCCTCTTCTTTGGTATTCAGCTAATCATTTAATCTATTCAGATAATAACCTGATTTCATGATCACCGATGGTAATCAAACGCTCCTTATAAAGCGCACCAGTTGTTTTCTTGAAAGCTTTTTTGCTGATCTTCAACAGGTCATAAACCTCTTCTGGTGAACTTTTATCACCTAAAGCGATCAGGCCCTGGTTTTCTTCCAGCATTTTGATCAGGACTTCTTTCGTATCCAGAATATGACTATAACCCATAGGCTGTAAACTCAGGTCAATCTTTCCTTCCACTCTAACCTTTTTAATCCAGCCTTTTCTTACTTCTCCAGGATTAAGCTGATCAAATAATTCATTCTGATATAATAAACCTATATACTTATTATCAACAATTGCGTTGTAACCTAAATCACTCCGGTCTGCGATCAATAAACTTACTTCATCACCTTCTTCAAAATTGATTTCTTCCTCTTCCACATAATTCGTTAATCTGGATGAAGCCACCATACGGTCATTGCTATCATCAAGAAAAACATAAACAACGTGTTTATCACCCTTAAACATTGGGCGTTTTTGTTCTTTTTCAGGTACATATACATCTTTATCGATACCGATATCCATGAACACACCATTCTCACCATCTTCAACAACAGTCAGGTAAGCAAAATCGCCTACACAAGCCAGAGGTTTTTGTGTAGTTGCATGAAGCTTTCCATCTTTATGCATATAAATAAAAACATTGATATTATCTCCAATTTCCGCATCCTTAGGAACGTGGTTGTAGGGCAATAGCGCTTCCTTATCGCCATCAGACAGTATTAGTCCTGATTCTGTCTTGTTTATAATTCTTAACTCGTTGTATTGTCCTATCTGTATCATTGGTATTTCTTAATATTCAATCCGCAAAGGTAGCAATATCAGCAAGAATATGAGAACATCTTTACACTCCATGTGTTATAATATATCATTAAACCCTGAGCATAAAACGACATAAAGAATGAACGACCCAATTATTCCTCCATTGAAAACTGCCTTTCCACCAATTGTTGATCAAAACTGTAAGGTACTGTTACTGGGCACTATGCCTGGCGACCGCTCTCTAAGTCTTCAACAATATTACGGTCATGCGGGCAATCATTTCTGGAAATTGATCTATACACTTTTTCAGCAACCCGTTGAAGCAGATTATGAAGCAAGGAAAAGATTCTTGCTCAATCATGGAATTGCACTATGGGATGTGCTGGAATCCTGTACCTGCGAAGGTAGTCTGGATAGTAATATTAAGAATGAAGTAGTCAATGACTTTGCTGCTTTTTACCAACAATATCCCGCTATCACAGAAATATTTTTTGATAGCAGGAAAGCAGAACAATTTTATCTTAAGCACGTAAAGAAAAGTGAGGATAAAAACTATCATTTGTTACCCTCTCCAAGCCGTGCAAATGCTTCAAAAACATTTGAACAAAAGTTGGAGCTGTGGAAAGAGCTTTTGCCTTATGTTAAATTATAAGGAGCAATAATTTAAAGATTTAAATATAAACTCCTTCTTATATTTGCGGTATAAATGAAGGATAAAATCACCAAAAACAAACACAGAATATATCTAAGCCTTTTTTTCTTTATGTCCGGATTCAGTTTTGCGACCTGGGCTTCAAGGATTCCAACTATTAAAATGGCCTTTGGCTTTAATGAAGCTGAACTTGGGACGATTTTACTGGCTATGCCAATTGGTTCTCTAATCGGGCTGCCAATATCGGGCTGGCTGGTTTCTAAATATAACAGCCGTGTTCCCCTTGCTGTCGGCTATGGCTTAAATGCAGTTGCACTGGCGATTATCGGATTTTCTCAAAACACTTTTAGTTTGGTTGTTGCAGTTGTCCTGTTTGCTTTTACGACACGGATTTTTAATATTTCAGTCAATACACAGGCGATTACGCTGCAAAAGCAATTCAGTCAGAAAATTATCGGCTCTTTTCACGGCTTCTGGAGTACAGGCGGGATTGCCGGAGTTGCATTTTCGACATTATTGCTGACTTACAATGTTTCTCTGCACATGCACTTATTGATTGTAGCGCTCCTGTGTTTAGTGATTACCTGTTATTCGTATCAGTTTTTGTTAAAAGGAGACCGGTCTGAAAAAGGTAATAAAATTATTGTAGGCAAGCCTGATCCTTATATTCTATATCTCGGATTTATCATCTTTTTTGCTGCAATATGCGAAGGAGGAATGTTTGACTGGAGTGGGATTTACTTCCAGGAAGTACTCCATGTAGAGATCTTTACTTACGGCTATTTAATTTTCATGACCTTTATGGCTGCCTCCAGGTTCCTGTCCGATCTGATCATTTCAAGAATTGGAATGCCAGCTACCTTTTTGATGTGTGCACTCCTTGTTGTTTCGGGAATTTCGCTCGCTATTATTGTACCGCAGTTCTGGCCTGCTATGATTGGGTTTTCGATGGTTGGCTTTGGTACAGCTGCAGTAGTGCCTATGAGTTATGCTTTAGCAGGTGCTTCCAGCAAATATTCGCCAGGAATGGCTATCTCGATTATTGCCACTTATGCAATTACCGGAATGTTGCTTGGCCCCCCGATTATAGGATACCTTGCGCACGCTTTCGGGCTAAGAGTCGCATTTATTATTTTTGGTTTCAGCGGATTAATGCTGATACCGATTTCGCAGCTATTTTTCAGGTATCAGAAGAAGATGATGGCTATTCCTGAGAAATCACAATAGAAAACCAGTAGAACATAATAGAAAATCAGAGTAGCAGGATAGAAAACCAGTGTAGCAGGATAGAAACCAGTAGAACACAATAGAAAACCAATGTAGCAGACATACTATCATAACTGAATATTTGATAACTATAAAGGATGGACTACCCGTTACAGCGTTAATTTGAACAGTATTGAAGATGCAACAAACTTCCTTAGTTTCCACGAAGGGATGCACTTAGGCTACATTATGGGGCTAAAAAGATTAATCTTAAAAAATATTTGAAGTCATACATAATAATATCAAATTATAAGCGTCTATATATTTGAGAGCGTTAATTTAGATGGCGGGGATACTGCGAGAGTGGGATCCCCGCTTATTTTTCAGACAAAAATCTTTATGGCAAACTTCGCAGAAATTATTAATTCAGCTAAACCAGTATTGGTAGATTTCTCTGCCGAATGGTGTGGTCCTTGTAAAATGATGGCTCCAATTCTGCAGCAACTTAAAGGGATGCTGGGAGACCGGGCAACAATTTTGAAAGTTGACGTCGATAAAAATCAGGCAGTTTCCAGTAAATATCAAATTCAGGGAGTTCCCACTTTAATCCTTTTCAAAAATGGAGAGATCAAATGGAGGCAGTCGGGCGTAATTCCTGCAAATCAGTTACAGGGAATTATAGAAAGACATTTATAGAAAAATACGCATAACGCTTACAATTCTTTAGCCTTGTATCTTCTTAAATCTATGTCTGTAACATAGAAATAACCTTGTGCATTTCCAGATACATTACCTTGTGCATTTACCGGAACACTGGAAAAAAGACCGCTCCAGTCCGTTTCCAGGAAAACATCATAAAGATACCTTGCATATCCTTTGGAAAGAGAGAACTTGTAAATAGTGATCACATCCTGGCTCAGTAAATTAAAATCGCGTTTAAGATTATTCAGTGGATATAAAGAATTAGGCGAACCCAGAAAATGCGTATAGTTATAATATTGTACACCGTCAAATTTTGAAGGGTTCCATACCGGTATCCCTGTGTAATTTATCCACCATTTATTAGGATTCAAATAACCAAAAGTATGTTTTGGTATTGTTCCATCATAAGAACCGCGACTATTGATTTTTACCTTCAATGGTAAAAAGTCATCTACAATATTAACCACCTGCCTTAACGTATCAACTGCTGTATAGGTTTTATTATTATAGGTAATAGTCAATGTATAAGCCTTATTGTAATTTGGACTATTGTTATTAATTGCAGAATATATACCGGGTATTGCTGTTTCTTTAAAGACGATATTCGTTTTACTATCATTTACAATAATGACTGCCTTTGAAATTGCTGCCGGCATTGCGTTTAGTGCTAAAGAAGGTATGCTGAGCTTAATAAACTGATTTTTTGTTAGCGTATTAATCCCCCCTTCAACAGCAAGTTCATATTGACGTTTAGGATGATCAAACGAAATCTTATCATCCTTCTTACAAGCACTGAACGACACTATACAGAAAAACAAAATGAGGAAATAATAATGCGTTTTCATATTAGAGTTTAAAACTGTATGAAACCCACGGAGAAACACCAAATGCATACTCCAGCGAACTTTTCTGATCAATTGAAGAGTCCGTCGTTAAATGATAATACAAAGGGTTTTTTCTATCGTATAAATTATATATTCCTACAGAAAGCGTACTTGATAAAGCTCTTTTTCTGGATAATGGAGTCTGGAAATGATACTGACCTGAAATATCCAATCTACTGAAATCAGGGAATCTGGAAGTATTCCTGCCCTCGTAAATGGGAACATTGATTCCGTCATGCTGATAATAACCGACAGGCAGTGTTAACGGTCTTCCAGTTGCATAAGTGAAAAATGCCTGAACAGAAAATTTAGTGTTGAAAAGATAAGAGGCACTCAGTTTCACCTCATGTGGAATATCATAATTAGCGGCAAACCGGTTTCCGTCATTAATTCCCTGTATCGTCCTGAAAGCCCTTGAATAAGTGTAAGCCAGACTGCCTGTTAACTTTCCAGCTGTTTTACTAATCTCCACTTCAACTCCATAAACATCTGACTTGCCTGCCTTGAGCTGATTTCTGATATCAGGATTCTGAATAATCTGTGCGTGACCAGTTAAATCCAGTTGATTGTGTAATTTCTTATAATACGCACTTAAAGAAAAGAGGAAGCCATTTGGCGAATAATTATATCCTGTTGAAAATAGATCTGAACGTTGTGGGGCAATGGTCGCAGAAGCAGGAACCCAGGGTTCCAGAGAAGAAAATGCCAAAGTACTGTTTTGCACCAGTTGCAGGTACTGAAAACTGCGGTTGTAAGTAATGAACAATCGCTTTTTATCATTTAATAAGTAACTTATATTAACTCTCGGCTCCGGATTGATAAATGTCTTATAATCATTTTGCTTTACCCTGTTTCCCTGTGGATCAAAAACATCAAGACGTTCCTCTGCATTCTGAAACAGTCCAAGGCGCAGGCCATAATTCAGCGTAAAAGAATTGTCAAAGGAAATCTCCTGATTATAATAAACAGCAGCTTCTACAGACTTATCTTTTGCAATGTTAAACTCGTTACTTTCCTTGTTTTTTGTCTGACCGGGTGTAAACTGGTGGTAAGTGGTTAAAATCCCGAATTTAACCAGGTTGACAGGACTGCTGTAGAAAGTATAATCTGCTTTAACAGTTAAGTCCCTTACCCCAGTACTCCATTGACTTTTCTGCGACAAGGTGTCTGAGTTTAAGTCCAGCAGATTGCTATAATTGCTGTAAATTGCTGAAGCATTCATGAACAATCTGGAATTAAAAATATGGTTCCATCTTAAAGTAGAGGTCAGGTTGCCCCAGTCATTGCGGAATGAGTTTTCTGAAAGCAGTCTGTCCTGACCAGCATAGACCGAATAAAACACACTATTGTTTTTATTGATCCTATAGTTTGCCTTGGCATTGATATCGTAATAAATTGAATTCGGGTTGAATAATTTAAACTTGCTTCTGAAAACATCAAGCAAACTTCTTCTGACGGCAAAAATAAATGACCCTTTATCCTTAACGATCGGGCCTTCTGCTGAAATCCGGGCAGATAACATATTAATCCCCCCGTTGACGTGAAATTCCTTGTTATTACCTTCAGCCATACGGTTAACAATAACAGCAGAAAGCCTTCCACCATAATTAGCTGGAATGTAATCTTTATAGACTTGTATATTGTTGATGGCATCCGGATTGAAAACAGAAACCAAACCATACAGATGTGAAGGATTATAAACCACTGCTTCATCCAGTAAAATCAGATTCTGATCTGAATTACCACCCCGGATAAATAAGCCTGAACTTCCTTCAGAAATCGTTTTTATACCATTCTGCATCTGTAAAGCCTTGATGACATCAGTTTCACCAGCATAATAAGTTTTCATATCTAACGCTGCAGGACTGTAATCCTGTTGATTCTGTAAGATTGAATTTGGTGTAACTGTTTGTTTGATCTCTACTTCAGGCAGTGAATTGGTTTGTGCAGACAACTCGGCTTCCAGCGCTGTGTTTTCAGTCAGGTGAATAGTTTTTAGCTGTGTTTCGTAACCCAGATTAGAAATCAGTACTTCATAATTCCCTTTAGGGACACTTAGTGAATAAAAACCATATTGATTAGTGACTACGCCCACCTTAAGCTTTGGAATAAATAAAGTAGCACCAATTAATTCTTCCCCATCTTCCTTATTACGTATATGCCCATGAATCGTACAGATATTGGATCTTGATTTTGTAATTACGATGTTGTTCCCAATCAGATTAAATGTTAAGGAAGTGCCCTTGAAAACCTTTTTCAAGACCGAGGACATGGGTGTATTTACGAAATGCATATCAGCTATCTGGTAGGCTCCGAGTAAATCAGACTCATAAGAAAAAGTTACTGCATAATTTGCCTGCAACTTAGAAAGGACACTGACTAGAGAACCAGTCTTCAAATCAATACTTACCTGCTGTTCGAGGATTGTTTTTTCTTGCGCACAAAGCCTGCCTGTATGCAATAAACATACAGAAAGAAGTAATGCAAAAACCTTATTTAACATACATCATTGACCAGGGAATAGAAGTGGGGGTGGAAATTTAGTTATTTTTCGGCTAAAATATAACTTCCTTCTTCATTAATAACCTGACATTGTAAAGTTGCAGCAATAACTTTTAAAGCACTATCAGGTGTTTGATAGTGTAAATGCGCGGTTAACTTGCGGTTTTCAAGGCTGTCCCCATCAATCGTAATCGAGTTTTTATAAACCCGGCTTAGTTGTTTAACGACTTCATTAAGAGGTGTTTCTGTGAAGATAAACTCTTTATTTAACCATGATTTATAATTGATGTCTGTATTTTTTTCAGCGGTGAGTTTTCCTGTGGCAGAAGAATAACGGCCTGTTGTTCCAACGCTCAGCAGTACGGATTTTGAGGCTAACGGCTGCTGTAAGGCAACTTGTCCCTCCTCAACAGTCAATACAATATCACGGTTACGTTTAGCAATGTTAAAACTTGTACCCAGATCCAAAGCATGTACATCGCCCAGATCTATCAGAAAAGGATATTTAGTCTGATGAATAACTTTAACAAAAATTTCTCCATTTAACAACTGAACTCTTCTGTTTGTCTTGAAACTACCAGCAGCATATTTTATCGTTGCGCCACTATTCAGCTGTATTGAGGTGCCATCAGGCAATGTGATCATTTTTGCAGTAGCACTCTGTTCATTGCTAACCACTGTATAAGTATTCTTATTGATGAAATAATAACTTAAAGAGACAACAAGCAGTACCGATGCAGCAATGCCAAACCATATTCTGGTATGCTTATTTCTTTCTTTTTGTTTCCATGTATATTCCAGGTTATCAATTTTATAGTCCAGACTTTCCCAGGAAGATTCGGTTGCATAAGGTTCTGTATGGTATAGTTGATTGATATTTTGCTCTACTTGAACAAATCCCTGGTATGTCTTCTCATTCTGGTCACTTGCAGCCCTCCAGTTTTCCAGCAGGATCTTATGCGCAGGACTGATAGTCTCTTCGAGATCGTCAAGAATCAAGGAATAAATAAACTGTTCGTTACTTTCAAATGCTTTCATAGTATAGTTTGTACTGGCGCTAATATTTATAAAGTATCAGAAGCAGCAATAATAAATTTTGCTGTTGTTTTTCCAATAGTTCTCTCAATTTCTGGAAACCGTAAGTCAAATGATTTTTAACTGTTTTAATTGATATATTCATTTGTTTTGCGATTTCCTGTTGTTTTAATTTTCCAAAACGGCTTAAATACATTACCTCCCTGCATTTTGGAGGCAAAATAGCCATTGCATCCTCCAGGCTGTTCAGCAAAGATTCTTTTTTGTCCCGCTGTTCATTTTCAATATCCGGATCACTCTCCACTACCAGGTAAGCATTTTGCTTTCCGTTATTAATTTTCTCTTTCTTAATGAAGTTCAGAGAAGAGTTAATTACTGCTCTGGACAAATAGCTTTTAATGGAATACTGAACATTAAGCTGTCCGGCTATTTTCCAGATCGTCAGAAACACATCATGTACAATTTCCTCCGCAACCGGTGCCTGTCCAACATAACGGTAAGCCAGTGCAAACAACTGTCTGTAATGCTGCTTATACAGTTTTTCAAAGGCCTTTCGATCATGCGTTTTCAGCGCGGCGATCAATGCCCGTTCTTCATCCGGAAGAGAGTGTTTTTGTTCCTCGCTCATCCGGCCACTATTTTTGCTTTAAGGTCAGTCCTCCTGAAATATCAGGAGTATCAGACACTGTATTCATGGCTACAAACCAAAGTCCTTTTAATAGATTTCGTTCCTGCAGGGGGTTTAAATTCAGCCTGCCGGTAATTTCCAATGTGGAGATTTGTCCATCGCTTTTGTATATCTCCTTAACCAGTTCTCCAACTGATCCCTTGGTCCCGCTTCTGAGCGTGATGATTGTGGGTGCAATTTTCTCAAAATTAAGTGTGTAGGTCAATTGCTTAGTACCTTCATCGTATGTCCCTTTTAAAATACCTGTGCCTTCGGCATTTGTATTTGTTCCTTTTTTATCAATTCTGGCTATAATGATATAACTTTTTACTGGCGGGTTAATTTTCGTTTCCCCAGTCGGTGACACTTTCTTGCAGGATGTCTGCAATACGGTCATCAAAATTAAAATCGTCCCTAAAACCTTATGTAAGCTTGATTTTCTAACCCTCATTCCATTTAATACAGGAGGCTAAAGTACTAATTATAGCTTAAACGAATTGTTAATTAAATCTAAATGTTCTCCTGCTGAGGAATCCATATTCCAAAGAGCGTTTACTGTGAAAATTCTTGTAGTAACCCAATACTGTAAATAAGACATATTTTCTCATCTTTAGTTTAATCCAAATATTATCTTCTGATAATTCATGGGCAGTTTTTTCGGCATTAACTTTATAAATTTCTGCTTCCGCAATTGAAAGCGCTTTGGTATATGGTTTATAAATGTGCCTGGCTACCTTACGATGCAAAAAATAACCCGGCGAAGATAAGCGGTAAGCATCACCTGTAATATACTGAAAGTCATGGAAATGATAAAAAACAAGATTAAAAAAAGCCTGTGTACCTAGTTCTTTGCCCTTAACCTGCTTCTCTTTAGTCGCAAATTCATATTGCTGTACATTCCACGGTGCAACTCCGCCTCCAATATTTTTCAGTACATGGACAGTATCAAAACGGGTAGTCCAATCATCAAGATACTTCTGATCACCAAATTTATTATCTTCGAAACGATTATAACACCATTCCATACAAGCATCAACCCACCAGTTCAATACCTCCATACCTGCTGGTGTATTTTTAAAAGTCATGAATTGTACACAATAAATACCGCTAGTCATCGATTGATCATAACGTGGAGTATATCTGTGTGGGGTGATCAACACTGATTTTTCGCCCATTTCATCAATTAGACAAGCTGGATTACTAAAAAACAAAAGGTCTGCATCAATATAAGTACAATGATCCAAAGCATATTTTTCCATACAATATTTAATGGTAGAAGATGCACAAGTCCAACAATATTCCCCTGCAGTGCGGTCGTCTTTTATGGCCAGTAACCGATCATTTTCAAAGGTATATAAACTGATAATACTTGCATTTTTTAATGCCATTTTTGTAAGCACGTCAAAGCAATAGTCATCAAAAGCGAAAATATACAAATGGAAATCCTCAGCGTGCTGCGCTAGAGAATTGTACATTGCAATTCCGCGGGAAAGGTAAGTTGTATTAAATAAAGTGCAAAATTTAAGCATGTTTTGATTTATTTACGAAGTAAAATCCTTTGTTATAGCCAGTTGGTTGCTGGTCGATAGAGAGCACCGCTTCTCCCTCTACATAAGAAGGGAATTCGCAGATCTTGTTGTAATTGTCAGTGAAATGATTTAAAAAATTATCTTCCTGAAAAAACCAGGACGGATAAGCCGCTTTATAAATTTCAGGTGGTACAATTTGTAAAGTGAGCCGGTCTTGCTTGCCTTGATGAAAAGCAGTGCGGTCAAAAATCAGAAAATCGAAATTGTAGGCAGCTAACTTTTTAAGGAAGAGATGTGGTTCTGGAAGATATTGAACCGAGCCTGACAGTAAAACCAAATCTGGTTTCTGAACTTGCATACAGGCCTCAATAGATGAATAAAATTTTAAATGGTCATCTTCAAAATGTTCTTTTCCGGCAGTTACATAATGTTCCTGCTCTACAATATTCCAGCTGGCACAAATGGCCGGTCCGGCCATGCGCTTAGTCTGAAAATAGGTGCTGCCCAATGAACCGCCAAAATCAATAATGTGAAGGGGCCTTTGTAGTAAGGCTGCGCTTTTGAATAGACAAGTTAATAAGGGGAATGGATGTTCTATTTTGTCGAACAGCACTGAATCCCGTTCGTAAATGGCAGTACCATTTTTAACTTGTAATAAGGCATCTCTGGTTTTATCCAATATGCTGACCTCGCTATAGCCGCCTATAGAATCGGTTAAATCGTTCCAATTGGAATAGTTTCCAGACCAGCCGTAAGATGGCTTTTTAAATTTAGAAGAAAATAATTTGAACATTACAGGTTTTGAATAATCGATTTTTCATATGCATGACAACCGGTTGTTCAAAAAGTCCTATATGGAATTCAGAATTATTTTTTAAAGATGGTGCTGGATCAGGGTAATCTCAAAAGTAGTACCGGTCCCGATTTCCGAATGAATGTTGAAATTTCCATGTAAGCTATTCACAAGGTGCTTAACCAATGATAATCCGAATCCGTAGCCTTTTTCGCCAACGGTACCGTCCGTAGTGGCAGTTTTTCCTTCCATGATACAATTGATTGTATCTTCATTCATTCCCACACCAGAATCTTCAACTTTGATCTTTAATTTATACTGACTAACATCAATTTCAAGATCAAGGTTTACTGTTACCGTACCATCTTGTGGTGTAAATTTCATCGCATTGGAGATCAGATTTCCTGTAATCTGGAGCAACTTATTTTTAATGAAAGCAATGTGTTCATTTTTTTCGTTGATATTAATCTGAAAAGTGATGTTTTTGTTCAACGACTGCGGCAAATACAACCGTTCCAATTTCTCCTTGAATACCAGTAGATTAAATTCGTCACCATTTAATGCAGACGTTTTTCCTTCGGTCAGAATTTCATCCGCAAGTTCAAGTACAGACCTGCCACTTTTATGGATCATAGCGATAAACTCCAATACCTCATCCAGGTTATTGTTATTGCCCTGTTCTGCAATAACTGCAGCCAGGCCAACAATGCCAGCAATAGGGCCACGGATGTCGTGTGCTACCTTTTTCTGAGTTTCCCTGACCTCTTCTAACCGATGTTTAAGACCAGCAATAGCCTTTAATGCTTTTAATCTGTTAACCACTTCATCAGCTACAATTTTAAGCAACTCAATCTTTTCAGGGCTTAGTTCTCTCAGGTTTTTATCCAGTACGCAAAGTGAACCGATATGAACCCCTTCAGAAGTCGTTAAAGGAACACCAAAATAATAGCGCAGATTCGGTGGCCCGCTCATAGCTGGAAATTCTTTAAAACGGTCGTCAGCCGACATGTCAGGGACTTCAAAGTATTCCTCTGTAGACGACAATGATACTGTATATTGACAGACAGTCTCTTCCCTGGGACTTTGAACTATATCATCAAGCCCGTAACTGGAATAAGTCCACTGTGTAAAAGTATCAATTAAATTAACCAGAGATATTTCCGTACCGGCAATCTTAGCCGCCAAATGAGCCAGATCTTTGAAATTGTTCTCCATAGAGGAATAGTCAATGTCAAATTCTGCCAGACTTAATATACGTTCCTGCTCATTTTCAGGTGTAGGGTTCTGAAACATCTTCATGCAATACTGTTTATGAATTTCGGTTTAACCTGCTGATTAATTCTGCACTCTGTAACCTGCCTTGTTCCAATCTGTCATTAAAGAAGTTTTTGGTCTGGTCAAAATGTTGTTTATAACCATTTATATCTCCATAACCAATAATGGACGACCATTCTCTTACCGAAGAGTGGAATTCAAGATCGTCCGCCCGGATCTGCTTGTCATAAAGGGCAGCCACAATAGATTCTTCCAATAATTCTTCGTTTCTAAACAGATATTCTACAATTCCAAGACGTAAACGAAAGGGAGGGGTCTGACAAATCAGGTTGTCATATGGATTGATTTTTAAATGGTACCAGGCATCTGCCATACTCAACAAGCTCAAATGTGAATTTGGTGTATGTGGTGATCCGGTCCCTGATAGCGAAAATTCCTTCATGATCTGGTTGTCCAGCAGCAGGAACTGCTTGTCATCGGGAAAAAGGTAATGCTTAACCTCTTTAATGCGTTGGCGGAATTCGTCTTCTTTCTCCATAATCATCAGCTTGAACAACTCTGATTCTGATTGTGCATAGCGCTTGATCTGATGACGCGCGTAAGGGTTCATGATCGCCAAACCTGCATAGATATGGGATTTGTAACTGAAAATCCGCAGCATCGTCAAAATTTTTACATTATCTATTCCACCAAGGTAGGATGGATTCTCCCATGGAAAAAATCCAGCTTCTTTCCATGCGGTACCCATACTTTCAAAACCCATATGGGTTACTGCCTGTGTATCAGCTACAATTTTATCGTGTTCATGGTAATCTTTCATCTCTACAATGTCAGAACCTAAAACCTCAAGCAAGCCAGTCATCCGGGTATAAGCATCCGCATCACAACGGTGTGGAATCACAATTAATGTTTGTCCTTTAGGGTCAAAACCAGGCCCATGTAAAGAATGGCAAGTAATAATATTAACGTCCCCAGGTAAATATTTCTCAAAAGCGGCAATCTCAGGATGTTTTACGGAGGTTTGACCAGCAACGATAGCACCATATTTGGTAGAAGCGCCATAAAGTGCGACTACTTCTTCTATTTTTTCCGCTTCTACAGCATAAAATATCACGTCACATTTACGCGATACTGCATTTCCATCAATTAATATTTCTATACCTAAAGGAGACAATTCCTCCTCAAGCTTTTCTCTGAAGACCGGGAGGTCTGCACCGCAAACCTGATGCCCTGCTTTAGCAAAATGTTTTGCATAAAGTTTGCCCATGTCTCCCAGGCCAATAATTCCTATATCCATCTCTATATTATATATGGCAAATAAGCGAAATTCTATTGGAAAAGGAATGATTATCATCAATTTTATCACAACAGTAACGGTAATAATTATTTGTAAATTTTTGTAATCATTTATATTTGTACCTTATTTATCTGTCAAAACTTTTATAGGATAAATAAGATATTCAGTATGGATCAAAAACAAAACGAGGTTAAAATTATTCAGGCTTCCCGCGAAAATTCGAATGCTGCTATTCTTAAAGGAGATGCGGCTGGGGTTGCACAGTACTGGATGGATGATATTATTGTTATTTCTGGCGAAGGTGGACAGTATGCAGGGAAAAAACTGCTGTTAAAAGTGTTTACAGAAATGTTCCAGGAAGACCGGCCTGTTTTTGAGCGGGTACCTTCAGTGATTACAATAGGAGATAGTGGCGTACTGGCTTGGGAAACAGGGGAGTGGAATTATAAAACAGAAAAATTCAGAGGTAACTATTCGGCCATGTGGCGAAAAATCAAGGGAAAATGGCTAACGCAATCTGAACTTTTTGTATCGCTGGATTAGCACAGAGAGGATTTAATAACAATTATAAACACCCCATGCTTACTATTCAGAATTTTTACGCTCTGGAATGTCTCAGATGTTCCTGCTAAAACCGGCGATTGATAGCTGTTTTCAATTGTTTAAAAAGTTTTGATGCTATACTTTTAGGACGTTGGGGCCTGTTAAATGATAAGTTTCTCAGGAAATCTGTAAATGCACGATAAGCTTCCGGATCAGCAATAATTTCAGTTTCTACAGCTAATGGAGATAAAGACAATGTGACGTCATAACTGTTGCTTTCTCCGCAATGTGTTCCACTGGCATCATGACCAATGTTTTTCACCAGAGACTGACCAGGATAGAGTGTTAGTTTTTCTGCAATAAACATAGAAGCATACCATCTGATATCCCAATGTGTAGTATTGCCGGTTGCCTGTTGTTCCAATGCTTTGACATAAGGGTAGGTATTGTCAAAATCAAATTCTTTCTGAAGTCCTTGTGTTAAGATTTTCTCCAATAATTTAGCACCATCGTGTTCAAACAAGTCCCAGGCCCTCTTCCAGGTCGCCCAGCCCCAGCAATCAGCACCCTTTATAAAGAAGATTTCTTTTAGTCCCTGTGCAATAGGATAGACATATCCATGTATTGAAGCAACTTCATCTTTATTTTCATAAAAATCCAGCGCCTCATTCATAAATTTTAAAAACCAGGGTGAAGTGACCAGATCATCCTCAAGTACTATAGCTTTACCATGTTCATTGATCACCTCAGTAACGCCAAGAATGGTATTCTCATCGACCCCCAGATTAGTTTCACGTAAACAGATGTGGACACTTTTAAAACCGGTTATAGTGGTCAGATAGCTTCTAAGCGCATTAACAAGAGGTATAGCATCCGCATTTTTTGCAGCATCCGAATAGATATACAATTCACTTTCTGCTGACAACATATTTTCCTTTAGAGCTGCTATAACCTGCTGTGTATGTGCTAAACGATTATACACAAAAAGGATGATCGGGGCTATAGTGGTCATTGTATTTTTTTTACGAATTTAAAAAAAATACTATTGACTCATTAACAGGTTTAGCATTTCCTTAACTTCTTCCAGTTCCTGTTCCAGTTTAATGACCCTGTTTTCCAGATCCGGAGCAGATTGCTGATTGAGTTCAGGTTCAGGACTTTCTTCTTCCCTCAGATCACCTCCAAATAAATGTTTATACCTGGCTTCTTTTTGCCCTGGTTTTTTAGGCAGGTTTTTAACATACACAGGTTCTTCTGTTGCTAATTTATGTAAGATTTCCTGAACTTCTTCGATGGTTTCAAACTCATATAGTCTTGCTGCATTCGTGTTGATTTCGCCAGGAGTTAAGGGCCCGCGTAAAAGCAATAAACAAATTACTGCCAGCTCGGCCGGGATCAGGGGATATACAATAGCAAGATTGTGTTTATATTTGGTGCTCCTGCTGCTCCCACCCATAGCTGTACTGGTCAGACCTTTAATTTTTAAAGTATTTAAGGTAAGTGTGACAGTTTCTTCATCGTAGTTTACAATAGGATTTCTTGATGTTTTCTGATTACAAGCAGTGGTCAACGCAGAAATAGTCATCGGATAATAGTCTGGTGTAGTTCTGCTTTTTTCGATTAACACACCCAAAACGCGCTGTTCTGCTGCGTTTAATAAAATTAAAGGCTGATTATTTTCCATGTAATAAATATAGAAGATGCTGCTAATATTTGATGCAGAAATTATTAAAATATATCCTTAACGAAGGACATATGTCTCCAATTTGTATGCTAAATCATTTTTATACCAAAAAATACTTCGATTGTTTATCATTTTTATAAAAAAGTTATATCTTTATTTCAATCAAGTTTAAAACGCTCTATAGTTATAATTCGCTCTCAAATGTTTGAATTATCACTCATGTTTTTCATTTGAATTCTATTAAGCTATAATAGATGAATTTTAAAAATATGCAGTTCAATAACTGCGCAAAGAAATAAGCTTCGGCTTATAAATAGGTAGTTAATAAAAAAAATGCTGATGGATGTCAGCATTTTTCTTTGGTACCTGTCTCCTCATATTGTAGCATTATTCCACAGTGTTTTTCATAGGATAAAATGTTAGTTTACTGATTTTCAGTTTGTTGATTTGTGTGCCGGTTTATGGCATTATTATGAAACTATACTATTCAGATTAAATAACTGAATTATACACAACAGTAGCGAAATATAAAATTACCAAATTGAAAATTTCGAATGCTTAACACAAATCTTAAAATTATGAAAAATATCATTTTATCAGCCGCAGCATTATTAGCAATTACAGGTATATCAACAGTAAAAGCATCAGAAACTAAATCTCCGTTAGCAGTTACAGTGAAAATGGATAGCGCATCCACTATGAAAATGGATAGTGCATATACAATGAAAGCAGATAGTGCATATACAATTAAAGCAGATAGTGCATCCACTATGAAGATGGACAGTGCAGCTACAATGAAAACAGATAGTGCAGCTACAATGAAAATGGATAGCGCAGCTACGATGAGAACAGACAGTACAATGAGTGTAAAACAAGATAGTTCTCAGAAAGTGCCTGTTAAATTAGAAGAGCTTCCAGCACCTGTAACCACTACTTTAAAAGCAGATGCTTACAAAGACTGGACAGCTACAACAGCATTTTTAGTAACTGCAGCAGATAAATCGCAATTCTACCAAATTGATGTAACGAAAGGTACTGAAAAGGCCTTCATCAAAATCAACAAAGATGGTGTTGTTGTTCAATAGATAATAATAGAATACGTTTTAATATCATAATGGGAGCCGGATTTTATCCGGCTCTTTTTTGTGCAAAAGGATTTAGTTTAATTCTCTGCAAGGCGGGCAGTTTTCCCGAGCGTATCAGGTAGCCTATAATTAATGCGATCAGCATGGCTTGGTTATTTAACAAGTTTAGCAAAACGCTGATAAAATGCAGTTGGACTATTTTCATGTTTAGGTTCGTATTTACCTGCAATGATTGGTAAATAGATAACTCTTCGCCGGCTTTGTTCACCAATTACAGCCGATTGAGCAACGCGGTGCCATAAACGTCCGTCGTGTATAGTCAAATCTCCTGCCTCAGGAACAATAGCTACTTCTTTTAAATCAGCTTTATTATCCAGGAAATATTTCTTGCGGAATAACATTTGATAAAGACTTTGCTTGTGCGTACCCGGCAGGACCCTTAATCCACCATTTTCTGGTTTCAACGTACTCAAATGGATTCCCACATTCAGCATAGGATTTAATTTTTGTCCGTGAAAGATATCACGTAAACCATCCGTATGCCAGCCCATTTGTGTAAACTTACTTTCCGGGCCATTGACATAATGATTTAAAACCATTCCATCTTTTTCTTCCGTACCTAACCTGGCGCCAGGGCCGATAAGGCTTAATAAAGTTTCAAATCGGGGATCTTGCGTTAGTCCGGAAAACAAGGGATGCTGCTGATTCAGGAACGCAAAACGCTGTACAATAGCAGAACCATCCAGATCCTTACCATATTTAACAGGGATGCCATTTACTTTGATTTTCTTTTGCTCAATCCAATCCTGCTGGACTTTTAAAGATGCCTGGATAATGCTATTTACCGTTTCTGGCTGAATGAAGTTTTTAAAATGGATGAAGCCATTTTTATTAAAAAAATAGTTTTGTTCATCTGTAATGGTTTCGCCTAAAGTGAATCTGGTATAGGAATGGTTCATGGTTGCTGAGATTTAGGGTGAAAATTGGGTATAGCAAATCCTGCTGCATAAATTGGCAGGTTCTAAAGGATATTAATCAAAGAATATTTTTTCAGTGATTTAACAACAACAATAGCAACAACCTGCCCTTTCTGAGAAGGGCATTCGCATGATGGGCATGCTATGGATAGGGTTGTTATAGTTCATAGGGTGTAATGTATACTAATTTAGTATACATTAAAAATGTAGGAAAATATTTTATTTATCATAAGATTTGAAAATAAATATCCATTCTTTTTTACTACTTGTACAAGCTGGCTGTAATCCTTTCAATCAATGACTTAGGAAGTAACCAGGCACTGAAAACAGAAACCTTATTTAGAAAGCCAGGAATGATTTCTGCTTTCTTTTTGAACATACCTTTTAAGCCAGCTTCCGCTACCTTTTCTGGCGTCATGTTGAATTTTTCGGCAAGCTCTGTTAAGGCATCCATTCCGGCACGACTTGAAAATCCAGTAGCAGTAGGGCCGGGAGATAAGCAAGAAACAGTAACCGGACTATCTTTTAATTCATAGCGCAAGGCACGACTATAAGAAAGTATGAATGACTTGCTGGCGGCATATAAGGCAAGTTTTGACATAGCCTGATAAGCGGCTACACTGGATATATTTAGAATATAGGACTGTTTTTGTTTTCTTAAAATAGGTAAAAGGTGATAGGTCAGCTCAATTACTGCATCGATGTTCAGCCTGAGCATATTGAGTTGTTCCGAAAGGCTTAAAACTTCAAAATCGGCCCATAGTCCATATCCTGCATTATTAACCAGGATAGATAGGTCTGAAGTGATACCTGTACACCATTCTTTGAGGTGTACAGCAGATGTGTTGAGCGAAAGATCGGCAGACAAATAATGCACTTTAACTTTATATTGTTGTTCAATGCTTTGTGAAAGTAATTGAAGGTCACTATCGCTACGTGCAACAAGCAGTAAATGATAGCCGGAACGGGCAAGTGAAACTGCAATAGCTTTTCCTATTCCTTTGCTGGCACCTGTTATTAAAGCGTATTCATTCATAAAAGAGATCTATAACGGGGTGTAAAATAGTGTTTTTCCCGGAATTAACAGTTTATCCACATTAGCTGTTGATAAACTGTTAGTTAAGTCCTGTTTAATGTGGATAGCTATCGGAAGATAAGGCTTGAATATAGTTTTTGCATTTAAAAGGTATCCAATTGCTCATTAAAAGTATACTTATCCACAATAATTGTTAATAAGCATGTTAAGTGATTGATATTCAGCTATATTTTTGTGTGGATAAATGTTTTGAATTTAGTGAAATTGAAGCCGGATTCCTGAAAACAGGGTTGAGTTTTAAAAACGTGGCCTTGGCGTACAGAACAGGTGTTGAGAAGGGGTTAAATAGTGCCTTGGAATGACCTTGGGATGAGGTTGGAATGACGTTGGAATGACCACAGTCATTCCAACCTCATTGCAACGACGTTTTAAGGTCGTTAGAAAGGGTAAGCAGACTACTGTTTAACTAAGACTGAAACGGTTCTCAACGGGTTTGGAGCTTAATTTTTTGTTTTCTAATCAGTTAACATAAATAAATATATATTAATTGATTTTTAATGTGTATCTTGTTTTTGTTCTGTATTTATTTAATAGTTTATTAATTGTTAAAATACAGGGTAAAACACCTTTGATTAGTATTCACAGCATTTTTCACCTTAATAAAAAAGTTATGGCTATTGTTACAAACAGTTATTTAGGAACATTCTCTGGAAGAATAGGAAATATGGTTATTTATCCTCTTGGAGGACAGATAGTTGCCAGAACTATAGGTATATCCTATAAAAAAGCCACCAATAGTCAGCTGAATTCAAGGATGGCGCTTAAAAAGATGAATTTTTTTTTACAGGACATCAAAGGGTTTCTCAAAGTCGGTTTTGAATTAGAAGCTAAAGGCACGTCAGCTAATGCATTCAATCACGCGTTTAAATATAACCGAAAACACGTTACAGGTACATTTCCGGACATCGCAATTGATTATGCAAAAATACTGGTCACCAAAGGAAAGATGCCCATTGTAGAAAAGGCAAAAGCAAGTCTCCTGACCGACAGGCTTAAAGTGAGCTGGGATACTCAGGTCATTAATGGGCAAACACATCAGGATGACCAGGTATTGCTATTGGCCTATTTTCCGGGGGAAAACGGGAAGACCCGTATTTTTACCACCTCGGTCAGAAGATCAGCGGGTACTTATAAGTTCAACCTGAACAGGAGTGCTAGAATGCGCAACGCACATTTGTATCTATCCTTTGTCTCAGATGATTATAAAAGTATTTCTGACAGTGTTTATCTTGGAGAGGTTTCCTGGGATAAAGTGGCTAAATAGCTGGAGTTCTTCCGCCGTCTACTGGAATACTAACTCCTGTAACGTATGAAGCAGCCGGTGAAGCCAGGAAAGCAATTACATTTCCAATTTCTTCCGGCTGACCAATTCTATTCATAGGAATGGAATTGGTCAGCTGTTTTTCTACTTCGTTTCTATTTCCTTTTTCGGAGAGACTATCCAGCAGTTTTGTGTAGCGGGTGGTATTTGTCAGACCCGGAAGGACATTGTTCACTGTAATGTTATACTGTGCCACCTCATTTGATAAGGTTTTTGCCCATCCCGCCACGGCAGCCCTGATTGTATTAGACACACCAAGATTTGGAAGTGGTGTTTTTACCGAAGTAGAGATGATGTTAATGATCCTTCCATATCCTGTAGCTTTCATACCGGGTAAAACTGCCTGAACCAGTAAGTGATTACAAACCAGATGCTGGCTGAATGCCTGTTCAAAATCATTGGTTATTGCTTCGGTAATCGGGCCTGGTTTTGGACCTCCGCTGTTATTGATCAAAATTTTTACCAGGTCTTTTGCTACGATGTTCTGAATTGCAGTATTAACTGATGCCGGGTCGGAAAAATCTGCGACGGCATAAGAATGTTGTTGTCCTTCAATTAATGGTAACTCCTTTAAAGCATTGATTAATGATTCTTCATTTCTTGCAATCAAAATGCAGTTTGCACCCAAACCGGCAAGTATGGTTGCTGCAGCCAGTCCAATACCTTGTGTACTTCCACAAATTACTGCAGTTTTATTTGAAAGGGACATGTTCATTATAATCAGGTTTTAATTTTTATACACCAATAGTCTTATAGGATTACAGGTAAAAATATCAAAAAAAAGCCGGTCTCTATTAAAGACTGGCTTTTTTAATTGTGTGTGTATTATCTTTCTCTACCACCTCTTTGGGGCTGATTATTGTTGTTTCCTTTTTGGTTATCTCTTCCATGTCCCTGTCCATGACCGGCCCTGCCTTTCATTTGTGATCTTTCATTGGAGCGGGGATTTACATTTTGGCCAGGTCTGTTATTCCTTGCTGCCATGTATCTTTTGTCTTTGCTATCTCTGATATTTCCTTGTTTACCATGGTAGTTTTTGTATTTACCATATTGTTTAAGGTTTTGAGCATGGTTTAAATATGGATTTGGTTTGTTCATCACCACCTTATACCCATTGTATAAATTATAGTTGCTGTACCTGGCTGGTAAAGTTCTTTTCGATACCCATTTTCCATTGACCAGGTAAGTATAATTTTGTGAGGATACATTATAATATGAATCTACATCTGGCAGGTAGTAGTTATCAACATGGTCGTATCCTGTTGGTCCCCAGGCTGGCTGAGATCCTATATTTATATTCAGGTTTATTTGTGCACTGGCTTTGATGCTGCTAAACGAAGCTACTCCGATAATTACAGCTAAAACAATTCTTTTCATTTGTGTGGTTGAGTTATTTGCTAAGGGTATTCCAAACGAGATGCCATCATTCAGTATATCAGATACTTTACCCATGAATAATGGATATTTGCCGATGAAGGAGGTATCCTTATCGCCCGTGGCTGATTTTTTTAATATTTTAGCGTAATGATAGATGTATCCTGTGCCCTGATTATTAGCCAGAACGGACAAGTTTTAGTCGCTCAAAGAAGTTTGAGTATGCATTTGCCGCTTAATTGGGAATTTCCCGGGGGAAAGGTTGAACCGGGCGAAACTGCTGAAGATGGCCTGATCCGGGAAATCCGGGAGGAGCTTGGTGTGGAAATCCAGATCTTGAAAAAGATGTTGCCTTCAGTTTATGACCAGGGGAAACAGGTGATACGCCTGCTACCTTTTCAATGTAAACTGATTAGCGGGGAGATCAAACTTACCGAGCATGCAGCTTTTCAATGGCTGTTTCCTGCAGAATTAAAGAAATTAGACTGGGCAGAAGCAGATATTCCAGTCGTGCAAAACTTTATAGATGAAATGATGTTATAAAGAAAAATCTATAGTATGAATTCATTTTTCAAAACAATCATCGCAGGCTGGGGCGCTAAAAAACTTGGCGGAGGCTGTCTGTCTACCATCCTTATTTTCGTCCTTATTTATGTTGCTTTAGGTCAATGCAGCAGAACACCTCAACGTACCGCTGCATTGCACAAAACTGTGCCGGTTATAGAAAACAGGCAGTAATTTTTTTATTTTGCGATTGCAGCAAAAAGCTTGGGTAATTCCGTGTCACCACTTGTTTTGAAGGTCAGTGCATTTTTAGGGGAATATAAAAATAAGGATGGGTACTTTGTAGGCTGGAATAAAGGGATAAATACATGATCGCGATCTTCCAGCAACAATACATTCTTTTTTCCAACCAGGTTCTTTCCGTATTTGCCCATGAAATCATTCATGGTAATATGCTGGTCAAGAGAAACAAGATAGATATTCAATTTTTTTAAGTCCTGGTATTTCTTAGACAATTCAATCATGGTCTTCTGGCAGTGAACGCAAGTCGCATCAAAAAAAACAAAAAGTGATTTGTGTGCTGGAATAATTTGTGCTTTCGTGAAGGTTTTTCCATCAGCTTTATAAAACTGAAAATTTGGAATATCCGTAGCAGGCATTTGTGCTGAAGCAGTAAGAGAAAGGAAGGCCATCAAAAAGCCTAAAAGATATGGTTTCATAAGATCAGATGTTTTTTCAATAAACGTGATGCCTGGCGTATTTATGCAGGCTTCATTCCTATTGTTAAGGTAATCAAATATAATAATTGGGATGGTCTGAAATGATAAGAAAATTAATTTTAGTGGAAAGAAACGGGGACCATCCAGGCGGACGGTCCCCGTTATCTAATTAACGCTCTCGTATATAAGACGACCAAATCTTGAATTTATTGTGTACGATTAAAATAATTTGAGAAATTTAATTGATATCAAGCGTAAGTCCCCCGGACATCAGTTTTCTTGTAGTCACTTTGGTAGCTGCGTTGTAACTGCTGAGCGGCTCATGCCATTCGTCCGAAACTCCATCTACTTTAACAGGCTGCTGACCCATAAATTTACGTCCGCATCCGGATCTGTTTTTTGCGCATAAAGCGATGTGAATGAAAGGCAGTTGATGCTGCTGAAGATAACTAAACTCAGGATGGTTTTTAAATCCTTTTTTTTGCAGGGGGGGAAATAACCTCGCTTAACAAAGCTATCTGATCAGCTATATAGTCTCAATAAATTAACATTTTTTAACGCATGGAAGCCCTAACAAAAGGGCTTATCTTTTTGTTCCTTTTATTCATAATAGAATTATGGGACTATTGTCTATTGTGTAATTTATGGGTTCAGTGTATCTTGGCTAAATACTAAATATAAACATGACAGCTGTTGACCTCCAAAAGAGACAGAAATTATTCTATAGTATTATAGATCAGGTAGAAAAAGAATATCATTTATACTTTGGTCTTAAATCTATTCAAAAGAGATTAAGCCAGACAGAGCGGATTTATGATCATTTTATACTGGATCATCAATCTTTCGAGCTATCTTTTTATCCAGAAAGCGACTTACCTCAGGAAATCAGAGATTTGGTTTTAAATGCGCATCATGAGATATTTTCCAAGCAAACACATCTAGGCTAAATTGACTTTATGATTACTTTGCTAAAGGCTTTTAAAATTTAACCATAGTTGAAATTCGAGGTTTTGTCTTTAATTTAGGTTTCTAAATCTTCCCTGATCCTGAGCCTATGAAACCTCTCATTTTCATTATTTTATGGTTATTTATGCTGGATACTTCCGCACAAAACAAAGAAAGAGTTTTGCTAAGCGATTTGTATCAAATAAAGACAGCCTCTAATGTGAAATTTTCTCCTGATGGAAAGTGGTATACTTATAGTGTTCAGTCTATAGTTGCCAATGAAACTAAAACAGGGGAATATGATTATCAGCGGCAATGGTTTTTGGCTGCTTCAGATTTTAGTGCTGCCCCAAGAGCCATCACCAGCCAGAAAGAAAATAGTAGTTATGTTTGCTGGTCTGGAGATAGCCGCCAATTATTTTTTACAAGAGCGGTCAAAGGGAAGTCGCAGGTCTTCAGTCTCTCATTAAATGGTGGTGAAGCTGTGCAGTTGACAGATTTTCAATATGGTGCGGAAAAACCGGTGGTTAGCAAAGATGGAAAGACTTTATTTTTCTCTGCTTCACTAAACCTGGAAGAACTGGAAAAAGATTCAGTCCTGAATCCGCAAAAGGCCTCACCATCATGGAACCTGGAAAAGCCTGAAGTTACTGTTCTTGAGATTTATACAAATTCTGCTAAGGGAAATGCTGATGGTAGTTTAAAGGAGATCAGAGCTTATTTGCAACAGAATGAAAAGGAGAAAAAGGCAAAGGTTTTTAACAGGTTAGATTTTCAGGACGAAGCAATTACTAATCCTGAATTGAATTTTACCCAGCTATTTACTTTATCACTGGTTGATCCTGATGCAGTTCCTATATCCTTAACCAGTGGTTTTTACAGTTATGAATTGATAGCTGTGAGCCCGGACGGTAAATCAGTTCTGGTCAATGCCGATCTCAATCCTTCAGTACACCCCGATAGAAGTACCGAGTCTGCTATTTACCGGATAAATATAAATGGGGGAAAACCAGAATTAATTTTGAGTGGTGCTGGTCAGCAGTTTAAGGCAACCAGCATCTCTGGAGATGGCAATTGGATAAGTTTTACACAAACTCCTGGAAGAGGAATAAATATAGGGAAAACATTTGTTTACAACTTGAAATCAAAACAACAGCTTCAGATACCTTTAGAACGTAATTTTAATGGCGTTAGCTGGAACAGAGAAAATACGCAGCTTTATTTTACAGCCAGTTCCAATGGAGGAAATGTATTGTACCGTTATAAGTTAGCTGATCATTCAGTAAAACGTCTTTCTGCTTTTGATACCGGAATAACATCATTTGATATTAATAAAACACAATTGGTTTATTCGCAAATGAATACTTCAGACCCTTCGGAAGTTTTTGCTGCAGATTTGCTGAATAAAACACCAAAGCAGATTACCAGCCTCAATACAAGATGGCTTAAGGGAAAGAAACTGAGTTATCCGGTGAAAAAAACATTTACCAATGATCAGGGGATGGAAGTGGAGTACTGGGTTATGAAACCTGCAGGGGCAGAAGCCGGGCATCAATATCCTGTGATGCTGGAAATTCATGGCGGGCCATCAGCGATGTGGGGACCAGGTGAATCCAGTATGTGGCATGAATTCCAATATTACACGGGCTTGGGGTATGGCATAGTCTATGCTAATCCGCGCGGATCGGGTGGGTATAGTGAAGCTTTTTTAAGGGCTAATGTGAAGGATTGGGGGGCAGGGCCGATGCGGGATGTGATGAAAGCGCTTGATCTGACTATTGAAGAGGGCTGGGCTGACACGACTAAACAATTCATTACCGGTGGCTCTTATGCAGGTTACCTTACTACCTGGATCATCGCTCATACTAACCGGTTTAAAGCAGCTTGTGCACAGCGCGGCGTTTATGACCTGACTACCTTTTTTGGAGAAGGTAATGCCTGGAGGCTGGTGCCGGAATATTTTGGTGGTTATCCCTGGGAAAAGGAAGCCGGAAAATTACTCAGAGCTGAATCCCCCTTTACTTATGTAGATCAGATCCATACGCCACTGATTATCTTTCATGGGGAGACGGATTTACGAACTGGGGTTGTTCAATCTGAAATGCTCTATAAAGCGCTCAAAGTCTTAGGCAGACCAGTAGAATATGTAAGACATCCGGGCGGCACCCATGAGCTCACCAGATCAGGAAATAACAGGCAGCGTGCTGACCAGATGTTAAGGACAATGGAATTTTTTGAACGATACAAACAATAATGATTAAAAAAGTATATACCACTTATAAAGATTCTTTTTCTGGATTAAGCGCTGAAACCTGGTTATTAAGTATAGTGATGCTCATCAATAGGAGCAGCAGCATGGCTGTACCTTTTATGAGTTTATATATGACTCAATATTTGCACAGACCACCGTCTGATGCAGGATTGATTATCACCCTGTTTGGAGTAGGGTCTATTTTGGGTGCAACTGCAGGAGGAAAACTGACTGATGTGATTGGGTTCAGGGCTGTACAAATTATCTCTTCCATTATTGGAGGATTGTTTTTTATCCTGTATTCTACGGTTACGCATTTTCATGCTTTGTGTATGCTGACTGTTGTAATTAGTTTCTTCTCTGAGGCCTTTAGACCGGCAAACTTTGCTGCGATTGCAACTTATGCAAAAGAAGGCACTCAAACCCGTTCGTATTCGCTGAACAGACTGGCAACAAATATGGGTTGGGCAGTAGGCAGTGCTGTAGGAGGGATTGTTGCATCTTTTAGCTATCCTATGCTGTTTGTGCTGGATGGATCGGTGAGTGCACTTTCTGGTCTCTCGATTTTATTGCTTTTGCCGGCAACTGCCAAAGGAGCACGTAAAGCGGTAGCTGAGAAAATTAAGGGAATGCAAGTGCGAAAGCCCTGGGAAGATAGCTTATTTATCAAGTTTTTATTGCTGACCACCATGCTGACTACTTGTTTTTTCCTGATGTTCAGAGTAGTCCCTTTATTTTATAAAGAGGTTTGGCATATCAATGAAATGAAAATCGGTTTGATATTGGGGATGAATGGTTTGATCATTGCGCTTTTTGAGATGGTCATGATCAGCAGAATTGAAAATAAACGTTCTCCAATCCATTATATCGTCAAAGGTGTGTTGTTTATTGCTGGTGCTTATTTCATACTATTATTACCAGGAATTACGCCGGTTATGGTTGCTCTTTTATCTGTACTGCTGTTTACGATAGGGGAAATGTTCGCACTTCCTTTTATCAATACTTTTGTAATGAGCAGGACCAATGAGTTTAACCGCGGACAGTATGCTGCCGGATATACTTTAAGCTGGTCGGTTTCACAAGTGATCGGCCCTTCGGCAGGTTTTTATCTGGCGGAAAAATATGGGTACAACTGGTTGTGGATAATGCTGATCGTATTGTTAGTCGTTTGTGCGTCAGGTTTTAAATTACTGAAACATAAAATGGATTAAACTGTCTTTAATAGTGGAGGCAATTTTGTAATATTATAATTATTAAGCATGCAATGCAATAATTATAATATTCATCAAAGGCTCCATCTAACAAAAAATAAACAATTAAAACTAAACAGATGAAACGTAATGCAACAGCCGTTTGGAATGGCACAATCAAAGAGGGTAAAGGTCATTTAACAACTGACAGTACTGTACTGAACCAAACTCAATATTCATTTAGCAGCCGTTTTGAAGATGGTGTAGGAACCAATCCGGAAGAGTTAATGGCAGCTGCGCATGCAGGATGTTTTACAATGAAGTTAAGTCTTGATCTGACTGAGGCTGGTTTCAATCCGACATCACTGGAAACTAAAGGAACAGTATCTTTAGATAATGGAGTGATTACAAGTTCTAACCTGGTACTGAAAGCCAATATTCCTGATATTACGGAAGAGCAGTTTCAGAAAATTGCTGCTGGTGCAAAAGAAAACTGTCCGGTGAGTAAGGCTTATAATGTGGCTATCTCTCTGGAAGCTAGTTTGGTTTAAAAGAATAATTAATCTAATTTTTAGAAGCTGTTGAAATGGTTTCAAAGAAATGCTTTCTGTAAAGAAGGCATTTCTTTTGGTCAGAATTTGCTGGTTAGTATTTAGGCGGAGCGATAAGGTTACGCATCACTAAAAAGATAACAACCAGGGCCAGCAGGATAATCATAATTTCTGATAATCCTATTTTGATATTATTGAACATATATAATATTGTAATCATCTTATTTTTTGTTTTAGGGAAGGTAAGTTACCCCCTTGTTTACGGATATTGGATGTCTGTGGATTTCAATGTATTGAATATTATAGGAATCGGGCTTTAATATTTAATCTTTAACCAAACAATAAGCCTTTTCATTCCTTTTTATGGTATAGATTTCTAAAGAATTAAATTATGGACAGGTTAGTTATAGAATCAATCCTCGCGGAGGCTGAAAAAATATATGTATCAAATGATACCGAAAGCGCTGAATTAGGTACCATACTGATGCTTGGCTTTAAGGCTGATCATGCAGAACAGGTAGTGAATGCGTTTACGGCTTTGAAAAACATTACACATGGTAAAGTAGTGGACCTGATAATTTGTAAAACACTGACTTCAGGAATTTATGATCTGGAACTTAAAACAGATGCGTTAGATGAGCCAGTCAGGATTTTGAACAAAGCAATACCAGATGACTTGCTGTTGCGGCTTGAAAAACAGCTGCAAAAGGATCAGGAAATTTTGCTTGGTACTAATGTATCGGAACAAGAGAGCTGGATTTCTTTAACCAATGCACAAGTAAAAGAGTGCGCCGTTAAAGAAAGATAAGTTGTTTTTTGAAGCGAACTACTAACCACCTTCAACATTCAGGTTGAAGGTGGTTTTTAATTTATATTTCCTGGTTTGTGGCTTCCAGATGGTTGTCAGTCCAGCTGATGTACCAGATTTTCTCCGTTTATATTTTGTTTTTTATCGCATAATGGCTGAATTTTACTTTATTTTCAGGAAAAAAACCGGTTTAAATAAATCAGCACGTTATCTCTGTTTTTTGTTATTTTCGTAACAGATAAAATTAATTATGAGTGAGGAACCAGCTAATAACTCCTTTGGGATTTTAAGAAGCTTAAAGAAATTAATCTTTGAGGATAGCCCTGAGCCATTTGTCCCTGAATCGAAACAGACAGTTGCGCCATCGGTAACGGAAACTAAAAAGGGTGAAGGTGTAACTAACAACCCTCAAACTAATCTAACACAAAATACTTCTGATTTGCCTCCAACAGATGTCAAGCAGATGAAGCTTAAAGTGCTGGAGATCTTAGAAAGAATTAATGAACCGGGATTAGACTTTTTTGAAGTTTGGAATGCAGCTGCTGAGATGGGAAGTGTGAATGCGGGCTCTATAAAAGCAGCTTTTACTTCTTTAAAATATGTGGATAAAACCCTGGATAAGGATAAACTGGTCAGAACGGGTCAGAATTATGCAGCAGAATTGCAAAAGGTAATTGATAAGGAAACGAGTCAGAAGCAGCAGCAAAAGGAAAACATTGAACAGAACCAGGTGGCAGAAAAAGCCAATCTGACTGCAGAGATCGGGCGGCTGGAACAAAGTATGGAAGAATTGCGTGAAAAACTGAGCTCCAGACAAAAAGAACTTAAAGAAATCAATAGTAAATATGAACCTCAGTTGAAAGATATAGATGCAAAAATAGCTGTAGGCAATACTGCGGTTGCAGAAGTGATCACTGATATAAAAAATGCGCTTAACATAATCCAAACCAATATAAACTAAAAATTAAGATGGAAAATAAGTCCCAATTTGTCAACATCCCGGCCGAATTGAAAAGCCAGCTACCAATATTTCAGGTACTTGGTGATCATTTGCCTAGCCAGATGCAAACGCCAGAAGCCAAAAAGACGATGGCCAATATTTTTTTCTGGGTAATTGTTTTAGGCGGAGCTTTTGCCTTTTTTAAATTCCTGCCATTAATGCTGGAATATGCGGCAAAAAGCATTCTGTTGGTAATTTTTAGTATTATACTGATTGTATTGTTATTGCTGGCACCAAAAATTATTGCTTTGCTGCACCGTTTGGGAACTATTTTGATTTTTAAAGGAGAAAAGGCTATCATCCGTAACAATCCGATTGAAACATTACAATTGTTATCAAAAGATGCTAAAGATACTTTGAAAAGGGTAAAAGAGAAGATTACCAATGTAGACGGGGTGCGTATTGATATGATCCAGAGTGGGGAGACTGCGCAGAAAACGGCAGAGGAAAAATATACTTATGCAAAGCGTTTTACGGTTGAAGCAGCTAATCTGGACGAAAAGGGAAAACAAGAAGCGGCTAATAACAATACGGAGAAAGCAAATGGGTATGGCAGGGATGCGAAAGAAACCCGCACTAAAGCATTTTTGTTAGGAAAAGAAGGAGAGTCTGAAGAACAGAATGCGAGAAGTTATGTGCAGTATGCAAACCAGTTTGCCAAGGTGCTTGAAGTTTTGAAAGACAATGAAAGTGCTGCGCGTATTTATGTAAGTACGCTTGATAGTAGTATCTCTATCATTTCTAAAAAACTGGAAGCGACTCAGAAAATGAAAAATGCGACTGATGGTTTGGCGGAAGTATTTAACATTAAAGATAGCTGGGTATTTCAGGAGGCCATGAATGCAGCAACAGGTGCAATCAGCCAGAATATTGCTTCGATCCGTTCTAATCTTGATTTTCTGGATCAGAATAACAATATCACTGTGGGCGGTGCGCCAACACAGGGTGAGTTGGAAGAGTTTATTCAAAAGGTGGATCAGCGTAATCTTAAAATGCTTAATGTTAGCCAGATGTCAGACGCTTCTTATGAACTGAAAGCAGAAGAAAAGGTGGATAAGGGTTTTACTTTGCTGGATTAGACTTAGCGCTGATTTTAAAGGTGGCAGTCTTAAATTAAATTATTAACGATAAAATATAAACAGAGAATATGGAAGAAAAATCAACATGGGGCAGATTACGCTGGCCGATAAAAGCAATAATTATTGCTATTCCAATTATAGGATTAGGTTACTGGGCATCTGAAACCGGTAAATTTGATGGTGGTGCAACTAAAGCAGTACAGGATAGTACTGGTGTCAGCCGTACTGTAGATGCTTCGGGTTCGCCTTCTGCTGCAACTGCTGAGGAGAAGCGTTCTTTCAATTATACTCCGGAGAAACCAGTAAATGGTGAATATAAAGGGGTTGTTGAGGTTGGTGCTTCTGGCTTTAACTCTTTTGTAGTTAATATTGATAAGGAAAAGCGTTGGGAAATTATTTCTAAGGACTTTGGAAAATCTTTTGTTTATGAAGGTATGGCAACTACTGCTGATATCCGTACTGGATTAAAAGATTATATAGGTGCCATGTTTGATAAGGGCGTGAAGTCTAAAAATATACATTTCGTAATTAGCTCAGGTGCGCAAAAAGAACCTAAAACTGCAGCGATTACTTCAGAATTGAAGAAAATGGGTTATATCGTGAACCTGGTTACTGCAGAGCAGGAAGGTAAGCTTGCGCTAAAATGCGTATTGCCTGCCTCTTATTATGATAACTCTTTTGTAGTTGATATTGGTTCTGGTAACACTAAGATATCCTGGATGGATGGGATTGTTAAATCTGCTGAGGCACCCGGAGCGAAGTATTATGAGAAAGACTTAAAAGATGCTGCTGTTTACGATCAGGTTAAAGCGATTGCAGAGAAGATCCCTGCAACTAAGCGTGAGGTTTGTTTTATTATTGGTGGTGTTCCGTTTGAACTGGCTAAACAGACCCGTAATGGTGAGGAAAGATTTACTGTATTAAATAATCCTGAGAAGTATAATACAGATAAGGTAAAGATTAAAAGTGGTGTAAATATTTACAAAGCGATCAAGTCTGCGACGCATTGTGATACTTTTGTTTTTGACTGGGATGCTAACTTTACAATAGGGTTCCTGTTGTCGGTTAAGTAGGCTTTATAATACTCGGTTAATTAGGCTTTATAACATTAAAAAAGCTGCCTTGTCATTGACGGGGCAGCTTTTCTGTTTATATTATTTTATAAATTCCATTAAAGGTTCGAGTATGGTGGTTTCAAACTCTAACTGTTCTCTATGCCCTTTCTTTGTATCTGAAAAGGGTTCGCTGATTGGATAGTTTTTTACAAAGCGTGTGCTCTTAGCGCCAATCGTATAGACCAACAGACCATAACTCGTGTCATTGACCAGCCTGATTTCTTCAAAGTCCATCAGTGTTTTTGTATAAATTCCGGGTATCTTTTTATATACTTTCCGGGTACCCTGGTCAAAAATGATCTTTACATTCGCTAAAAACAGGAATTCATAGACTACATAACAGCAAAGTCCTGCGCCAATTAAATACAGGAAAAATTTGATATCATGAGCTATAGGCACAAAAGGAACGACAGCAAAGCATAAAAAAATCCCTGCTAAAAAGATCTTGATTTTAGTGTAATAACTCAGATTGGGTTGAATACTGAACCGGCCATCTGAGATTTCCAAGTTATAAAGCGCCATAATTTCTTTTCTATTTAATCTTCAATTTTCATGATGTGAAGCGCCTCATTAATCATGTTATTGAGTGGTACTGTAGAAAATACCGATTGGTTCAGCATCAGAAGTTTCTCTTTTCCGTCGATGTTTAAAACCATACTTGCTGTTGCATTCATTGTAATTCCAAAGACAGAGATCGTTTTGGCTACGAGGAAGGTTTCAAAATAGTCCAGGCTGTAGGCAACTTCAGAAGCGAAAAGATTCTTTTTTAACAGAACCTGACGGGATTCCATATCGATGGTAGTTTTTGCGGTAAGGCGAAGTAAAACCAGCGCACCGAGTATTGCCATAATATAGCCAACCCATCTGTTGGCGTTATCAGTTGCACCTATGGTAAAGGCAAGAATAAGTCCTCCTACCAGGAAGAGGCCACCAAGAAAGCCAATAAATACGAATTGTGCTTTCAGAAGATATTTATGACCATCCTGTTCAAAGTACTTGTAATTTTCCATGTTATTTCTGTTTAAGGGGTTAATTAAATTGTTTAGCTATTAGTATATTTATTGTGGATCACTAATTATATTGTTAAAATATATTTATTTTATCGGATAAACAAAATTTGACGACAAAATTAATGCCATGTGTCCTGATATGGACTGTTAAAATTTGCACTTTATAATAACTATTTGATTTGTTGGGAAATAGGAATGTTGTGTAATTTTCTTTAAGAATATTACTGGCTATTCGTTATTTGATAAATTGTAATGATTTCTGATTTGAGGACAGAAATGTGAAAGAAGAGGGCATAAAAAAAGCCCCTGTAAGGAGCTTCTAAAAGTTCTTTTTTTAATCCTATCCTAGAAAGAAAAATCATCATTCTGGCTTTTTGCAGCACCTTCATGATTTTCTGAATATTCATAGCGTTTTTCAACAACTTCCTGGTGATTCTTGATATAATCAACTGTCTCATTTAATCCTTCAGCGAATTTCTCAAAATCTTCTTTGTATAAAAAGATCTTATGTTTTACAAATACACCGTCTTCCAGTCTTTTCTTGCTTTCAGTAAGGGTTAAATAATAATCTCCTGAACGTGTTGCTTTAACGTCGAAAAAATAAGTTCTCTTACCGGCCCTTACTTTTTTAGAAAAAACCTCTTCTCTCTCTTTGTTGTCAAATTCTCCCATGTTTGGTATCGCTGTTGGTTTTTGGTTCGGGTAAATATAAAGTATTAATTAGATAAGATCAAAATAGAAATTAAAGAGATTTATTTTCTTCTTCCAATAACTGGTTCTGATACATCTCTTCGTAAATGCCGTGAAGGTTAATTAGTTCATCATGAGTACCTTGTTCTGCGATACGGCCTTCTTCAAGTACCAGAATCTTGTCTGCTTTTTTGATAGTAGATATCCTGTGGGCAATTAATATGCTGGTCTTTCCTTTCATGACATTACCCAGGTTGTTTAAGATTTCTTCCTCAGTTTTGGTATCTACTGCGGAAAGACAATCGTCAAAAATTAATATTTTAGGCTCTTTGATCAATGCTCTTGCGATAGATACACGTTGTTTTTGTCCGCCGGAAAGTGTGATTCCACGCTCACCCAGCATCGTGTCAAACTTCAGCTCAAAATCCATTATATTATGATATACGGCTGCATTTCGTGCTGCATTTTCGATCTCCAGATCAGTTACCTCATCCAGTCCAAAGGCAATATTATTCTTAATGTTATCAGAAAAGAGAAAAACTTCTTGTGGAACGAAACCGACTTGATCTCTGAAAGAATTCAGGTTGACATTCTTCAGTGGATTCCCGTCAATTGAAATCTGACCTGAATCGGTATCATACATTCTCATCATCAGATTGGCCAGGGTAGATTTTCCTGATCCGGTACGCCCGATGATCGCAACGAATTGTCCAGCTTTAATATCAAAACTTACATCTTGCAATGCTTTGATCCCTGTATCCTGATAGGTAAAGTTAACGTGCTCGAATTTGATATTTCCGCTGACTTCTCTGGCAGGGTCGTCTCCGGTATGGATATCTGATTGTAATTCAAGAAATTCATTGATCCTTTTCTGTGAGGCTGACGCGCGCTGAATTAGTGTGGTTACCCAGCCCAGCATGGTGACCGGGAATGTAAGCTGATTCACATACACGATGAATTCTGCAATGTTCCCTGCAGTAATAGACCCGTCGATTACTTGTTCTCCACCTATATATACGGTAAGAATAGTACTCAGGCCAACCAAAAGAAGCATAGTCGGGTAAAAGAGTGCTTGTACGCGTACCAGGCCCATAGAGCTGTTTTTATAGGCGCTGCTTTCGTTAGCGAAAATCTCCCGTGTATAATCTTCTCTGACATAAGATTTGATCACCCTGATGCCTGAAAATCTTTCCTGTACAAAACTTGATAAACTGGAAAGTTGTTCCTGAATCTGCTCGCTTTTATTGTTGATCTGGGTGTTGACAAAGTAGATAATGATGACCAGTACCGGCAGAGGTAGCAAACAGAAGGTAGCCAGTTTAGCATTCACTGAATACATGGAAGTAATAATCAGCAGAAATAAAACAAGGGTATTGATGGCATACATAATTGCAGGGCCAACATACATTCTTACTCTGTTGACATCTTCGGTAGCCCTGTTCATTAGATCACCGGTATTGTTGCGGCGGTAAAAGCCCAGACTCAGCTTTTGGTAGTGCGCGTAAATCTCATTTTTCATGTCAAATTCAATATGTCTGGACATCAGGATCAGGGTCTGGCGCATAAAGAACAGGAATAAACCTCTGATCAGATAGAGGATCAATACGATCGAGCCGAAATATAGCAGACTGTAGCTGAAGATGTCATAAATGATCTGCTGTCTTTCGAAACCGGTGAAAAGGCCATAAATCTGGATGTTCTCCGTAATAAGGTTAAAGGCATGGCCTATAACCTGAGCTGGAATTACACCGAAAATATTAGAGATAATAACGAAAAACACCCCGGGTACGATCCACCATTTATATTTATAGAAATGTTTATTTAAAAAACGAAGGTGCTTCATGTGGCGTAAAGTTAGCCAATTGCACATGATTTTTGAAAACTGTTTGGTTAAAACAATGTAAATAATGTTTTTTATCCTTAGTTTTGCGAGCTGTCTGATAAACGAAATCTTATGTCTGGTAATAGTTCTGCGGTAACCTCAATTTTAGATCAACTAAGTGCTTTAGGACACAAAAAAGTTGTTTTTTGTAATGATCCCGATACCGGTTTAAAAGCCATTATTGCTATTCATGATACGACACTGGGCCCTGCTTTAGGTGGTACAAGAATGTTAAGTTATGCTACGGAGACTGAAGCACTGGAAGATGTGCTGCGGTTATCAAGGAGTATGACTTATAAAGCTGCAATTACAGGTTTAAACCTGGGTGGCGGTAAGGCTGTAATCATTGGTGATTCCCGTAAAGGGAAATCTGAAGCGATGATGCGCAGTTTTGGCCGTTTTATTCAAAACCTGAATGGGGAGTTCATTACGGCTGAAGATGTAGGTACAACGACTAAAGACATGGAATATATCCGCATGGAAACCAAATATGTGACGGGAGTCCCTGAATCAATTGGTGGAATGGGTGATCCATCTCCTACAACTGCTAAAGGCGTTTTTCTGGGCATAAAAGCTTGTGTTAAGGAAGTTTTTGGAACTGATATGCTGGCAGGACGCTCTGTTGTTGTACAGGGGATTGGAAATGTAGGGGAGCAATTGGTGGAGTTATTGAGAAATGAAAACGTGGAAGTTTTTATCAGTGATATCAATGAGGAACGTTTACATCATATTGCAAGAAAATATAAAGCAAAACCTGTAGAGGCCAATAAAGTATTCGGTCTTGACGTTGATATCTATGCACCTTGTGCGTTAGGTGCTACAGTCAATGATGTAACTATTCCAAGAATGAAGTTTGCAATTATTGCTGGTTCAGCTAACAACCAGCTTGCAGATGAGCATGTGCATGGTAAGTTGCTTTTGGAAAAGAATATACTTTTTGCACCCGATTATCTGATTAATGCAGGCGGACTGATTAATTGTTATTCAGAATTAACAGGTTTTGGAAGAAAGCGCACGATGCAGCTGACAGAAAATATCTACCAGGCTACGCGCAATGTAATTAAACTGTCAAAGGCAGAAAATATCCCAACAATCCTGGCAGCAAACAGGATTGCAGAACAAAGAATAATAGACATCAAAAAAATAAAATCATCATTTTAATAACCGGTATATTACCAACTCGTTCTTACATTCATGTTAAATAGAAGGCACCTACGAATTAAAGTCCTGCAAAACATTTTTGCGTGGCAAATGACAGACAAAAAAGATCTACTTTCTGCAAAGAAAGAATTGATGCACAGTATTGACCAGGTTTATGAAATGTATGTCAGAATGCTGGCATTACTTTCTGAGATCACGGAATACACCTCAGTTGACGCTATTGAAAGAGCTAACAAGCATTTTCCAACAGCTGAAGATCTGAATCCTAACAAGAAATTACTGCGCAACAAGTTCATTGTTTTGCTGCAGGAAAATCCTGAATTTAAATCGGCTGTAAACAAATACCAGATTAACTGGCATGCAGACCCTGAATTCATCAAAACAATCTACAATAAGCTGAAAGCTACTCCTGAGTATATTGCTTATCTGGCAGATACTGATGATAGTCTGGAAGGGTCAAAAGAGATTATCAAATTTATCTTTAGAAAAATCATCCTTAAAAGCCAGAATATCATCCAGGCTTTTGAAGATAAATTTATCAACTGGCCGGTAGATAAGGAAGTGATGCAGGGGATGGTTGCAAAAACCCTGAAGAACTTTGTTTCGGAAGATCCGTTTAAAAACAAACTTACACCAATCAGTGTGGATTGGAAAGAAGACAGCAAGTTTGTGGAAGATCTTTTTACTTATACGCTGAAAAATAATACTGAATACCAGAATTTAATCGCTGAGCGTACTAAAAACTGGGAGTCGGAACGTATTGCATTAATGGATACAATCCTGATGAAAATGGCTATTTGTGAGTTGATGAATTTCCCTTCGATCCCGGTAAAAGTAACCATCAATGAGTATCTTGACTTGTCAAAAGATTACAGTACTCCGAAAAGTAATTCATTTATTAACGGTATCTTGGACAAAATTTTAGGCGATTTAAAGCGTACAAACAGTATCAAAAAAATTGGCCGCGGATTGATAGAAGAATAAAAAAATATAGGAATGAAGAAGATATTTTTACTTGCATTTGCAGCGGCTACGTTAGCCGCATGCCAACAAACAAAACCTACAGCGGTTGCGACTGACAGTGTAGTTAAAACTACTGAAACTAAAACTGTGGCTTCACCAGATGCACCTGTAATCAGTTTCAAACAGGGAATGTACAATTTCGGTAAAATTGTACAGGGTGAATCGGTACACTATGAATTCAAATTTACAAACACTGGAAAAAGCCCGTTGATTATTACCAATGCGACTGCAACTTGTGGATGTACTATTCCCGAAATCCCTAAAGAGCCGATTAAACCAGGAGCAGATGGCGTGATTAAAGTAGTTTTTAACAGCGCTGGCAAAATGGGAATGCAGGATAAAGTTGTCACGATCACTTCAAATGGTAATCCTTCTACAACAGAAGTACATCTGATTGGTGAGGTTAAAGAAAGAACATAATTTTATAATAATACAATCAATATGACATTAACAGTAATTTTAGATGCTGCTGCCGGCGGAAGCAGTATGTTAAGTACCTTGGTTCCAATGGTATTAATCATGGTAGTTTTCTATTTCTTCATGATCAGACCACAGGTTAAAAAAGCTAAAGACCACAAGAAATTAGTTGCAGACTTGAAAAAAGGTGATAAAATAGTTACTACTGCTGGTATCCATGGCAGAATCGTTGATATGAATGAACTTACTTTTCTAATCGAAGTTGAAGGCGGTACTAAAATCCGTTTTGATAAGTCAGCTATTTCTCTGGATGCAACTAAAGCATCTACTGAATTGCCTAAGGCTTAATTCGCTGATAGACATTAAAAAGCCGCTCCATTATTGGCGCGGCTTTTTTGTTTAGTGATAAAACCTTAAATTTGATTAATTACAGCCCGTATGCCATTCATTAAACTTACAAAAATAGAGCGAAAGCGCTTTTTAGTATTGATCACTTGTGTGCTTCTGGCTATTGCAGGGTGGTTATTTCTGGCGTTAAACAATAAATATGTTTATACGGCCAAGACTGTCCTGATTTATAAAAATTTCCCGCAGAAAAAAGCTTTTCATCCTTTACAGTCTGATACGGTAGATTTACAGGTAGAAGGAACGGGCTGGCAATTATTGTTTGCACGTTTAAGGGTAAATCCGCAATTTATCAGCATTAATCTTGAAAAATTAAATAACAGGAACTTTATCCTTTTTTCAGAGCAGTTATATAGTGTGAACAACCAGTTGGAAACTTCACAGAAAATTATATCTGTACGTCCTGATACGTTATACTTTGATTTTTCTAAAAGGACGGTAAAAAGAGTTCCGGTCAGATTAGTATCTAATTTATCTTTTGTAAAGCAGTTTGGTATTTCTGATGTGATTCAGTGTACACCGAATTACGTCACGGTATCAGGTCCTCAGGAAGAGCTGGAAAAGATTAACGAGTGGAAAACTGATACTTTAGTGCTGCATAATATTCAGAACCAGGCAGTGACCCGGGTAGGGATGAAACAGAACGTACTCAAAAATGTAAATATATTCCCGGCGAGTATCGAGGTTAAATTGCCAGTAGATGAGTTTACGGAGAAAACACTGGAAGTGCCGTTGAAGATTATCAATAATGGAGAATATTATAATGTTAAGCTTTATCCGAAAAAGGTTAAGATCACTTTTATGGTTGCCTTGTCCAGTTATCAGCAGGTAAATGAAGATTTCATTGAAGCTGTGGTAGATTTGAATGAGTGGAAGTTAAAGCATCATGGCCAGCTGAGTGTTAAGCTAACCCGCTTTCCTGATTATTGCAGAAGGATGAGGATAGACCCGGAAAAAGTTGATTTTATTATAGAAAGATAAATGATTAAGATTGGGATTACCGGTGGTATAGGAAGTGGCAAAACTATGGTTTGCAGCATATTTGAACAACTGGGGATTCCTGTGTTTTATGCGGATACCGTGGCTAAGGAAATTATGATAACCGATCCTATATTAAGGGAGGGGATTATAGCAGCTTTTGGCGTGGAGAGTTATGAGTTGTCCGGGAAGCTGAACAATAAACATATTGCACAAATTGTATTCAATAATAAAGTGGAGCTGGAGAAGCTGAATGCATTGGTTCATCCGGCTGTATTCAGCGCATTTGAAAGCTGGCAGCAAACTATACCTGCAGAGGTACCTTATAATTTGAAAGAGGCTGCCCTATTATTTGAGAGTGGGTCTTATAAAATGTGTGACCATAGTATTTTGGTTACCGCACCCAAAGCGGTCAAAATACAACGGGTGATGGACCGGGATGGGGTAACTGCCGAACAGGTCGAAGCGCGGATGGATAAGCAGCTGAGCGATGAAGAAAAGAATAAAATGGCTGATTTTTTAATTACAAATGATGAAAGCCGATCGGTGATACTCCAGGTATTGGAGCTGCACCATCAATTTATAAACCTTACAAAATAAATGATATTAGCGGATTTTTTAGTGCCAACTAAAATTGGACTGTATTGTGCCTATGGCAATTTTTACCTGGACCCGAAAGAAATGGTCAGGGATGCAGTAATTTCACATGCACACGGTGATCATGCAATTAGTGGTAATTTCAATGTGTATTGTACCAAAGCAACCTCATTGTTCATGATACAGCGGTATAAGAAATTTGCAGCGGGTGAGTTTCATCTGTATGCTTTTCATGCTGAATTTGTATTGAATGAAGTGAAGATAAGTTTTATCCCTGCTGGCCATATTTTAGGTTCTGCACTGGTAATGATGGAGTATAAAGGGGTTAAATATTTATATACCGGAGATTATAAGCTTCAGCCGGATACGACTTGCGAGCCTATAGAATTTGCGGAAGCTGATGTACTGATTACGGAAACAACTTTTGCAAATCCGGATACCAAACATCCTGATGTAGAACTGGAAATCAAAAAACTAAATGCGACAACGAGCAATATTATGCTGGGGGCTTATGCTTTAGGTAAGAGTCAGCGGTTGATTAAACTGATCAGCGACCTTTGTCCGCAGCGAAGGATCCTGGTACACCATAGTATTCTTCCTTTTGTGAAAATTTATGAGCAGATGGGAATTGATATGGGGAAATATGAGGTTTATGACCGGAAAGTAATGAAGAATACTAAAACTGATATGATTTACCTGGTACCGCCTTTGGTTTACAGAAGTTATATCAAAGCGGTAAATGTAATCAGGGTTTTTGCGACGGGATGGAAACATTTACAGCACAATAATGAGTTGCAATTGTTCATTTCTGATCATGTGGATTGGGATGATATCATTTATACAATTGAAAAAGTAAAGCCAAAAGAAATTTGGACTACACATGGGAGTGGAATTCAACTAAAAAGTTATTATTCAAACATTATTACTGTTAAATTGCTTAACTAATGGAACAGAGTGCCGACTATTATTTCAATGAAGAGGGATTGATGGTTTTTACAGAAACATATCACCTTAAACGTGGTTATTGCTGTAAAAATGGTTGTAAGCACTGTCCATGGAAATACGGCAGGAAAAAAGACAATGGGAATAATAGTGAATTAAATTCAGAAAAAAGATAACGTGATACAGTTGCAGAAAGAAACAAACGCCCCCCGCTATGAAAGCATATTCCACGAGGCAATGGTCAATCTGGCATTTACCCAGAATTGGTGTAATGATCAAGTGAAACAGGCTGTTTCAGTATATGATATTACCAATCAGCAGTTTAATGTGCTCAGGATATTACGTGGCCAGCATCCGGACCCTTCGACTATCAATTTGCTGAAATCCAGGATGCTTGATAAAATGTGTGATGCTTCACGAATTGTTGACCGCCTGGTACAGAAGGATTTGATTTGTAAAAAAACCAATGCTTATGATAAGCGTGCAGTTGACATCCTGATCAATGAGAAGGGGTTGGCATTGTTAAAGAAGATGGATAAAGAAATGAGCTTATCTGCTATTCTTTCTGCTAATTTAACCCATCAGGAGGCAGAGCAATTAACTTCGCTGCTGGAAAAAGCAAGAGGCAGGGCTTAGTGTCCTTAGTGCCCTGTCTGATGCTTTTTGTTAAGATACAGCGCTTTAAGTAAGGGGCACTGCCTGATGATCATTTATTAATGACTATGTCCTGAGGTATAAAATCCAATCAGGGCAATCGCAATACCCAACAAGACAGCAACCATTTTTCTTTTGGAAACTTTATGATCTACGCTGGATTCGAATAAGATAGTGGTGGAGATATGTAAGAATATTCCGATCACAATTCCCATCATTTTGTGGAAGTAAACTTCGATCCCTCCAATACTGCCTGTGCTGATCCCATTACTTACCCAGAACCCTAAAGGTGCCATGATGGCGAAGATGGCCAGGTAAAAGATAATACCTGCAGATTTGAATTTGTTTTGCATCAATATACTCGCAAGCGCAAAAGCGGCTGGGATATGATGAAGGGAAATACCAAAAATCAATGCATTATGCTGATCTGCTGCAAGTGGCATTCCTTCTAAAAAAGCATGCAAACACAAACTGATCATGATTCCATAAGGAAAGATCCGGGTGTCATCATGTTTATGGATATGCCCATGTTCTACACCTTCAGAAAATTGCTCTAAAAGGATCTGTAAAAGGAATCCAATTAAGATGTAAATACCTATTTCTGCGTGATCCGGCCCGCTGTAAGCATCGGGTATCAGGTGTAATACGGTGATTGCAAATAAATAAGCACCACTAAAAGAAAGTATAAGTTTTAGCAATTGTGACTTATCACTTTTGACTAAAAATATAGATAACCCTCCAAAAAAGGCGCAAAAGAACAGGATTAAGATTTTCCAAACTTCCATTAAAGTGCTGGTTGTAATTTTTTATAAATGAGTGCTACTAAAAATCCGATAGTTGAGCCCAGAGCAGCGCCTGCTATAGTATCAATCGGGTAATGTACACCTACATATATTTGTGCGAAAGAAATAATAAATGCCCAGGCCAGGCCAATAGGCAGGATTGGCTTCCATCTTGGATAGAAAACCATAATTAAAAACACGGCAATACCAAAATGGTTTGTTGCATGTGCTGATGGGAAACTATAACCGCTGCCGCAGGGCACGCGGTGAATAATATCATGAATCAGTGTGGGTTCATTACAAGGTCTTAGCCTGGCAACAAATGGCTTGATGAATCTGGAAGAAATCATATCACCCAGGGCAAACGTAAGGATTACGCCGCCTATGATATACCAGCCTCTCTTTTTATATTCTTTGAAACTGAAAATGATAATAAAAAGGTAAAGTGGGGCCCAGGTATAACGGTTGCGCATCAATGGAAGGAACCAGTCCAGGAAACCATTCGACAGTCCCCTGTGAATTTTCAGAAACAGTTCTACATCGAAGTTATGCAGGCTTTCTATCATGCTTTTTTACAAACAAGGATTAATCTGTCAGATTTAGCCACATCAAAAGCTTCCAGGCTGTAGCTGCCGAATGTATCCACTATTTTTAATCCGCTTTTTTCAAGCATACGTTCAAAGTCAGCAAGACTGAAGGCTTGTACACGCTCTTCAAAAGCATAGTGTTTGCTTTTGTGTTCAAAGTTGATGTGCTTAATGATTTTACCTTCAGCAACGAATTTACGAAGATCAAATTCTATACCTTCAAGGGTCTTGGTTTCTTTGTGGGTCAGGTTACTGATAATTTTCTGTGTGTTGAAGTAATCAATAACTACTGTTCCGTCTTCTTTAATACTTTTTCTGAAAGATTTAAGCGCGTTTACATGATCTTTTTCTGTATCAAAGTAGCCGAAACTTGTGAAAAGGTTCAAAGCGATATCGTAATAATTGATATAGCCGAGCTTACGCATATCGTGTACGAAAAAGTGAAGATGTTTTTGCTCGAATTGCTTCGCGTATTTAATACTTTGTTCAGAAAGATCAATTCCTGTAACGTCAAATCCTTTTTTGTTTAAATAAACAGAATGACGGCCTCTTCCACAGGCGATATCCAGCATACGGGAGTGCAGTGCAGGTTTAAGGTAAGCTGTCAGGTTATCAATTAAAAACTCTGCTTCAGCGTCGTTACGCTGACTATATAAGATATGATAATAGGGAGAATTAAACCAATATTGAAACCACTTTCGCTGCATAAGGACCGTCTTAAATTTAGAAAAAGCAAATATAGTGATTAGGAATGCAACTGGGTGGATATTCAACTCAAATTATGCTAATATGACTATGACTACTTAAATTTTTACTATTTTTGGAAAATAAAATTCAGAGCAGTTGACACTTATAAAATCTATTTCAGGAATCAGGGGAACTATCGGCGGAATCGCTGGAAATGGGCTAACACCTATTGATATAGTGAAGTTTACCGCAGCTTATGGCTCGTGGGTAATCAAAAATACGAATATTAAGAAAATCGTACTCGGACGGGATGCCCGGATCTCGGGAGACATGGTGAATAATCTTGTAACCGGTACTTTACAGGGATTGGGGATTGAAGTGATAGACTTGGGTTTATCAACTACGCCAACGGTAGAGATTGCTGTTCCAATGGAAAAAGCGGGAGGGGGAATTATTCTGACAGCCAGCCATAATCCTAAACAATGGAACGCACTGAAACTCTTAAATGAGAAGGGTGAGTTTATCAATGATGAAAATGGTAAAGAAGTATTAGAAATTGCTGAAAGAGCTGATTTTTCTTTTGCTGAGGTGAATGACCTTGGAAAAGTTATTTATGATGACTCTTATCTGCAAAAACATATTGATGTAATTCTGGCTTTGCCGCTGGTTGATGTGGAATTGATCAAAAATGCAAATTTCAAAATTGCAATTGACTGTGTAAATTCTACGGGTGGTATTTTTATTCCGGCTTTGTTAAAGGCATTAGGGGTAAAAACAGTATTCGAATTGTATTGTGAGCCCAATGGTGAGTTTCCTCATAATCCAGAGCCTTTACCTGAAAACCTGACTGAAATTGCTAAAGTCGTGCAGCGCAAACAGGCAGATCTGGGTATTGTAGTAGACCCTGATGTAGATCGTTTATGTTTTGTTTGTGAAGATGGGACGATGTTCGGTGAGGAATACACTTTAGTTGCTGTAGCTGATTATATTTTGAAGAATCAGGTGGGGAACACGGTTTCTAATTTATCATCGACGAGAGCCTTAAAAGATGTCACACTCAGAGCGGGCGGGGAATACAATGCTGCTGCTGTGGGTGAAGTGAATGTGGTAAACCAGATGAAAGCAACAAATGCAATTATTGGTGGTGAAGGTAATGGCGGGATTATTTATCCTGAATTGCATTATGGCCGTGATGCTTTGGTTGGGATCGCTTTGTTTTTAACACATCTTGCGAAATTTGGTAAATCTGTTTCCTTGTTAAGAAGCAGCTATCCGAATTACCATATTTCTAAAAATAAGATCACATTAACTCCTGAAATGGATATTGATGCTTTGTTGGTTAAAGTACAGGAAAAATATAAAAATCAACCGAGCAGCACTATTGACGGATTGAAAATAGAGTTTGATAGTGAGTGGGTCCACCTGCGTAAATCAAATACAGAACCAATTATCCGTATCTACAGCGAAGCGGAAAATGAAACTGTAGCTGAAAACCTGGCGAACAAAATTATATCAGACATCAAAGAAATTTTAAAATTGAATTAATACAGAATGAACAGGATCTATTTGGATAATGCTGCAACTACCCCTCTTGATAAAGAGGTAATGGCTGAAATGATTAATGTGATGGAGAATTATTATGGTAATCCATCTTCAATTCATGCGCAGGGCCGTGAGGTACGTACATTGATTGAAAAGGCCCGTAAAACTGTAGCAGGATTACTGAATGCGACACCTGCTGAGATATTTTTCACTTCAGGTGGTACAGAAGCCGACAATACAGCTATACGTTGTGGTATCGCGGCTTTTGGGATCAAACATGCCATTACTTCAAAAATTGAACATCATGCAGTTGAGCATACGCTGGGCCAGTTATTAAAAGATGGCGTTATTGATAAGCTGAGCTTTGTAAATATAGATGCTAAGGGTAATGTTGATTATGAGCACCTGGAACAACTGTTAAAAGAGAATTCACGTTCTTTCGTTTCTTTAATGCATGCAAATAATGAATTGGCAACCTTGACCGATATGGAAAAGGTAGGTGATATTTGTGAGCGTTACGAGGCTATTTATCATTGTGATACAGTACAGACCATGGGTCATTATGTACATGATGTCAGAAAGATTAAAGCACATTTTATAGTTTGTGCAGCACATAAATTGCATGGTCCAAAAGGAGTAGGCTTTTTATTTGTAAATCACACGGTTAAAATCAGTCCGATGATCTTTGGCGGTGCGCAGGAGCGGAATATGCGTGGAGGAACTGAAAATGTCTATGGAATTGTAGGGCTGGCAAAAGCATTGGAGATGGCTTATAGTCAGATGGAAGCGCACCAAACTTATATCCAGGAATTGAAAACTTACATGAAAGATAAACTGGTTGCAGAAATTCCTGCCATTAGCTTTAATGGAGAAACTGATCCTGAGAAAAGTTTATATACGGTCCTTAATGTTTCATTCCCTGCAATGGATATGTCTGATATGTTATTGTTTAATCTTGATATTAACGGTATCTCTGCATCTGGCGGCAGCGCTTGTTCTTCAGGTTCTAATATCGGGTCTCATGTATTGACTGCTGTTGGCATTGATCCGAACCGTCCTTCTGTCAGGTTCTCTTTCAGCAAGTTGAATACGAAAGAGGAAATTGATTATGTGATAGAAAAAGTGAAACATATTGTAGAACAGAATATCGCAGTTTAAGAATTTTATTGATTACAAAAAGCTCTGGCCAGCGGTCAGGGCTTTTTTTTTATAGCACAATTATGCAATACGCACCCATAGAGAATAATAAGAGTCCATATCTGTCTTTTGTAGAGGAGTTGTACCATGCTGCTTTTCCAATGGAAGAGCGCAGGAACTGGAAACAATTGTTAAAAATGATTGGCACAGTTCCGGAAATGTCTATGCAGGTTGTTCTGGAAGAAGAAAAAGCGATTGGTTTTGTAACCAGCTGGAAGTTTGAGGACTGGTGTTTTATTGAACATCTGGCAATTGATCCGGTAAACAGAGGAAAGAAATTTGGAGAACGTGTGATGAAAGATTTCATGGTCAACCGTAAATTATTGTTAGAGGTTGAGCCTCCTGCTTCTGTGGATGCCATACGCAGAATTGGCTTTTATGAAAGATTGGGATTGGTTTGTTTACCTTTTGATTATCTTCATCCTTCTTATCATGACGCTCATGTTTCTCATTCTTTAGTGCTGATGACTAATGTAGCGGAAAGAGAAGAGCTGTATTTTCATGAAATCATCCGCACGGTTAAAAAGCAGGTCTATTTATACCACCCTTTGTAATTTAAAGGTGATCGTGCTGATTTATTATAAAATAATATAAACTATATTTTTCCCGGCTTGTTGTCTATTCAATTGTCAATAATTTTTAATTAAAACATTGGTTATGAATACTCCGGAAAAGCACGATCACGAAGAAGAAAAAAAGAAAACGGTTTATAAAGAAACTGACAATGATGAAGATTTAAGCAGTGGTGAAACATCTTCTGAGTCGGAATCTGGAAGATCTGCATTTGCGAACAGACCTGAAAGAAAAAATAAGCCTTTAGGTGCAGGTCATGAGCCTGGTACTACACCTGGAAGAGATTTCTGATAAAAATATTATTTCTAAAGAAAACCCTGATTCAACAGTTGATTCAGGGTTTTTTGTTTATAAAGGGGGATTTGTGAATTCTATCCCGTAAATATTACCTGATTTATTTGTCTGTTAAAGTTTTCTCCATTACATTAGGGGATAGATTTAGCTACTGTATGAAAAGGATAATGGGTGTTTATTGATTTGCTAAATCGTTTTTAATTCTTTAACCATATATGAACTTATGCGTAATAGTATATACGCTATAAATCACACAAAACAAATGATGAAACATTTCTTATCAGCATTACTTATTGCTGCCACTATGCCTGTACTGGCGCAGCAAGCAGGTAAAGTGACAGACCCGGTAGATTGGGTTAATCCGTTAATGGGGACGGCAAGTAAACCAAGCCTGTCTAATGGGAATACTTATCCTACAATTGCAGTTCCATGGGGAATGAACTTCTGGACTCCGCAAACCGGTAAAATGGGTGATGGATGGGCTTATACTTATGATGCTGATAAAATAAGAGGGTTTAAACAAACACATCAGCCTTCTCCCTGGATGAATGATTATGGACAATTCTCAGTAATGCCGGTCACTGGTAAAATGAAGTTTAACCAGGATGAGCGTGCAAGCTGGTTCTCTCATAAGGCAGAAATTGTAAAGCCATATTATTACAGTGTATACCTGGCTGATGCAGATGTAACTACTGAGATTACGCCTACAGAGCGTGCAGCTCAGTTCCGTTTTACATTCCCGAAATCTGATAGTTCTTATGTTGTTATTGATGCTTTTGATAAGGGATCATATATTAAAGTTATTCCGAAGGAAAGAAAAGTTATAGGTTACAGTACGCGTTATGCAAGTGGGCCGCTACCTGCTAATTTTAAAAATTACTTTGTTATCTACTTTGATAAGGCTATTTCTTCTGCTAATACATGGCACGGAAATACGCTGGCAAAAGATACGCTGGAGCTGAAAAGTGATCATTCTGGTGCGATCATAGGATTTAAGACTGAAAAAGGAGAGAAAGTAGGGATGAAAGTCGCTTCGTCTTTTATCAGTGTTGAACAGGCCGAAATCAGTTTAAAAAGAGAATTGGCAAATGATACGTTTGAAGCTACGCAGCAAAAATCAAGAGCGGTATGGAACAAGACTTTAGGTAAAATTTCTATTGAAGGCGGAACTGTTGATCAGACACGTACTTTTTATTCAAGTTTATACCGGACTTTATTTTTCCCGAATAAGTTATATGAGATAGATGCGAACAATAAAATTGTTCACTGGAGCCCTTACAATGGCAAAACTATGCCAGGTTATATGTTTGCTGGTACGGGATTCTGGGATACCTTCAGAGCGCTGTACCCATTCTTAAATCTGGTGTATCCTGCAATCAACAAAGAGATGCAGGAAGGATTGGTAAATGATTATAAAGAAGGCGGATGGTTGCCTGAATGGTCAAGTCCTGGTTATGCAAATTGTATGATCGGTAACAATTCTGCCTCTGTAGTCGCAGATGCTTATATTAAAGGGTTGCGTGGATATGATATTGAGCGTTTATTTGAAGCGTTAAAACATGGTGCGAATAATGAAGGGCCGAATGAAGCTGTAGGAAGAGCGGGTGTAAAGTATTATAATGAGTTAGGTTATGTGCCTTATGATGTTAAACTGAATGAGAATGCCGCCAGAACATTGGAGTATGCTTATGATGACTTTACGATTTATCAATTGGGAAAAGCGCTGAATAAACCAGCTGCTGAGATTGATATCTACAAGAAAAGAGCAATGAATTATAAAAATCTATTTGATCCTTCATCTGGTTTGATGCGTGGAAAGAATAAGGATGGTTCATTCCAATCACCTTTTAACCCGTTTAAATGGGGTGATGCTTTTACAGAAGGAAACAGCTGGCATTATTCATGGTCAGTTTTCCAGGACATAAATGGTCTGGTTGGACTGATGGGCGGTAAAAACAAGTTTGTAGAGAAATTGGATTCAGTATTTACTATGCCCCCTGTTTTTGATGCAAGTTATTATGGTTCGGTGATTCACGAGATCAGAGAGATGCAGATTGCAAATATGGGACAGTATGCACATGGCAATCAGCCGATACAACACATGATTTACTTGTATAATTATGCCGGACAACCTTGGAAAGCGCAGTACTGGTTAAGAGAAACGATGAACAGAATGTATAAAGCTACGCCTGATGGCTATTGTGGAGATGAAGATAACGGACAGACTTCTGCCTGGTATGTTTTCTCTTCAATGGGCTTCTATCCGGTTACTCCTGCTACAGATCAATATGTGGTTGGTGCGCCTTTGTTCAAAAAAGTAACGGTTAATCTGGATAATGGAAAACAGATTGTAATCAATGCTGCTGCAAACAGTGTGGATAACAAGTATATCAATGCGTTGAAATATAATGGTAAGGCTTATGGTAAAAACTGGTTAAGTCACGCTGATTTAGTCAAAGGGGCTACTTTGGATTTCGATATGACTGCTACACCTAATAAGACCAGGGGTACTGCGGAAAGTGATTTCCCTTACTCTATGTCAACAGAACAGCAATAATTTAAGGGTTCTGATCCGTTAGCTGATCAGCTTATAAAGCGGTTGATTTGCTCATTTATAGCTAAATGAGCAAATCAACCACTTTTTTTGTGTTTTAAATTGAAATTCAATTAATTACTTAAGACATTTTTGTAATATATTTTTTGTCTGCTATTAATTTAAATATTAAGTATCATCTTTTATGTTTAATATTGAATACACAAATGAAACACTGTATGAAAAAACTAGTAACATTGGCGATGCTTTCTGCATTTGCCCTGGCAGTCAATGCCCAAACTGAAAAAGGTAAGACTATTGCAGGAGGATCAATAGGTTATTCCAATTCCAAAAGTAGTAACAATGCTATGGAGAGTAAGCAAAATAGTTTAACGTTGCTTCCAAGTATAGGTTATTTTGTAAAGGATAACCTGGCATTGGGTTTAGGGATTGGTTATTCAAGGCTAACAGAGGAGGGCAGCGAAAAAACGCAATACCTTTTAAATCAGAAAAATACAACTGATTATTTTATGGTGAGCCCTTTTATCAGACGTTATATAAATATATCTGATCAGTTCAAGTTCTTTGGTCAGTTCTCTGTTCCAATGAAATGGGGAAATCTGGAGTCGGTAACAGGAACGGCTAGTCCGGCTGTTAGTGTTGCGCCGCCTTCAAATTCTAAAACTACAGCTATAGGGGTGAGTATAGAGCCTGGTTTCGCCTATTTTCCTACCAAAAGGATTGGGATACAGCTTTCTCTGGATGGGCTATCTTATGCCTGGAATAAAACCGAGAATAAGAATTCGCATGAAGTGAGTAAGAATAATGCTTTCAATTTAGGAACGGACTTTTTCGCGCCAAAAATTGGTATTCAATTTCATTTCTAATCCTGAGCTGTATCATTATGAAGAAAATAGTATTAATTTTTATTGGTTTGCTATCAATATCAGTTAGCTGCATGGCGCAGACAGAAAAAGGAAAAATACTTTTAGGAGGTTATGCTAATTTCAACACCTACAGAGGTGGAAGCATAACAGACAGGAATACTTACTTAGGAATCAATCCCACAGTGGGAATCTTCGTTACAGATAATCTGGTCATAGGAACCGGATTAGGCTATGTACATTCTGCTTATACCCAGAATTTGGTTGATGGAGGTTCTGTACGGAGAAAAGCTTACGCTGTGAGTGTAAGCCCGTTTGGGAGATATTATGTTGGTATCACACCGCAACTTAAATTTTTTGGTCAGCTGGAAGCAGCTTTAAACTGGCGGAATATAAAAGGTAGCGAAACAATGGGGGAAAAAGATTTGAAAAGTAATTTTTATAGCGCAACCTTATCTCCGGGATTTGCCTTGTTCCCCTCTAAAAAAATCGGTATAGAACTGTCAATTACCGGATTCCAATATGCAAAGCAACACTTGAAAACTGATGAGGCATCCTTAACTGATTTCAGATCTTTTAGTTTTGGAAGTGACTTCTTTAATCCGCGTTTAGGGATTCAATTCTATTTGTAAGCAAGAGCCGGACTAAAAGGCCCTGATAAGATGAATTGAATATATTAAGAATCCCCTGCGGAATAAAAGCTTTAATAGCGCTTTATTCCGCAGGGGATTTTATTTTATAGCGTAGGCTATTTTATAAGGAAGCCTGTCTAACAGGCAACAGGTTATCTAGTTCTTTACCATTTTAAGGAAAGTAGCGAGCTTTGCTTTCATTGCCCTGCGGTCTACAATAAAATCAAGGAAGCCATGTTCCTGCACAAATTCGGCAGTCTGGAAACCTTTTGGTAAGTCTTTTTTGATTGTTTCTTTAATTACTCTCGGGCCTGCAAATCCAATCAGCGCACCTGGTTCTGCAATATTAATATCACCCAGCATCGCATAAGATGCAGTTACACCACCGGTAGTCGGATCAGTTAATAAAGAGATATAAGGGATTTTTGCCTGGTTCAGCAAGGCTAATTTAGCAGATGTTTTTGCCATTTGCATCAGTGAGAATGCGGCTTCCATCATTCTGGCTCCTCCTGATTTGGAAATCATCAGAAATGGAATTTTATGTTTGATGCTGTAATCGATAGATCTTGCGATTTTTTCTCCTACTACAGAACCCATAGAACCACCAATAAAATTGAAGTCCATACAGGCAATTACCAGTTCTTCTCCTTCAATTTTACCTACTGCTGAACGAATAGCGTCTTTCAGGCCTGTTTTTGCCATTGTGTCAACCAAACGTTCTGTATAAGGTTTGCTGTCTGTAAAGTTAAGCGGATCTCCTGAGGTCAGGTCAGCAAAAAGTTCTTTGAACTCATTGTTATCAAATAATACCTGAAAATATTCTTTGGAACCAACTCTCAAATGATAATCACAATAGTGACAAACGTATTTATTTTCAATAAGGTCTGCGCTGTGTAATGCTTTCTTGCAATTAGGACACTTGTTCCATAAGCCATCCGGCGCTTCTTTCTTTTCTTCTGTCAGCGTACTGATACCTTTTTTTTCTCTCTTAAACCAAGCCATGTTATTCGTTGAAAAATGCGATTACAAAGAAACGAAAAAAAATCAGAACAGCTTAACCTAGATTTCGTATAAATTCTATAATACTTTAACAGGTTATAATTTATAAAATATTAAGCGATTAGCTTTTGCTATATTGATATAGCAATTGAAATAATCAGCTGTGGTAATAATAGGTATGATGAAATAATTACCAGCTAAGGTTTGCCCGGGCTAATATTTTTCCTAACTTCGGCTTAAACAAAATCTAATAACAATGAGTTTAAAAGGCTATAAAGGCGTAATTTACGGAGATGCTGTTCAGGAATTATTTGAACAGGCTAAAAAACATCAGTTTGCATTGCCTGCAGTTAATGTTACCGGAACAAATACCATCAATGCGGTTATGGAAACTGCTAAAGCGGTGAATTCACCAGTCATGATCCAGTTATCAAATGGTGGCGCGCAATTTTATGCAGGTAAGACATTGAATAATGATAACTTAAATGCATGTGTATTAGGGGCAGTATCTGCCGCAAAACATGTTCATTTATTAGCTGAGCACTATGGTGTTGCGGTTGTATTACATACTGACCATGCAGCTAAAAAATTATTGCCATGGATTGATGGCCTGTTAGATCACGGTGAAAAATTCTTTGCTGAAACTGGTAAACCATTGTTCTCTTCACATATGTTGGATCTTTCTGAAGAGTCAATCGAAGAAAACATGGAGATCTCGGCTAAATACTTAGCACGTATGGCTAAAATGGGTATGACTATCGAAATCGAACTGGGTGTAACTGGTGGTGAAGAAGATGGTGTAGACAACAGTGATGTTGATAGCTCTAAATTATATACTCAGCCTTCTGAAGTCGCTTATGCTTATGAAGAATTGAGTAAAGTAAGTGATAAATTTACTGTTGCTGCTGCTTTTGGTAATGTTCACGGTGTTTATAAACCAGGTAACGTTAAATTGCAACCAGTAATCCTTAAAAACTCTCAGGATTATATCAAAGAGAAATTAGGGTTAACAGCTGAAAAGCCAATTAACTTTGTATTCCATGGTGGATCAGGTTCTTCTCAGGAAGAGATCAGAGAAGCTATTTCTTATGGTGCAATCAAAATGAACATTGATACTGATATGCAATGGGCATTGTGGGAAGGTGTTCTGGATTATTACAAAGCGAACGAAGCTTATCTTCAGGGACAAATCGGAAATCCTGATGGAGATGATAAACCAAATAAAAAATACTATGATCCACGTGTTTGGTTACGCAAAGGAGAAGAAGCATTTGTTAAACGTTTAACTCAGGCTTTTGAAGATTTGAACTGTAGAAATGCAAGTGATAAATTATAAGTAAAGAAAAAAATATTTAAGGCGCTTCAGAGTCAATCTGAAGCGCTTTTTTTATGATTTATTTTTTTTCGGTTATACACTGTAAATGGGTTTTAATCATCAAATTAGCTGAAAAAAATAGCGATGAAAATCCCAGGAAAGAAAAACAACTTATTTGAGCAGTTCTCTAATGCTGCGACCAAGTTTACAGGTAGCTCTTCAGCTTTTATTATTGCTTTATTAATTGTCATTGTCTGGGCAGTGAGCGGTCCGGTTTTTCATTATTCGGAAACCTGGCAGCTGGTGATCAATACCGGAACAACAATTATTACTTTTTTAATGGTCTTTTTAATCCAGAAAGCTCAGAACAAAGATGGCAAGGCGATACAGCTTAAGTTGAATGAATTATTGGCCGCACATGAACGGGCAAGTAACAGGATGGTGGATATTGAAGACTTAACAGAAGCTGAATTAGATCAGTTACATAAATTCTATGTCACATTAGCAGCATTAGCAAAACAAGAAACCGATATTCATTGTTCTCATTCCATTGATGCTGCGCAGGAAGTGAGTGTAATGAAAGCGAAGCATTTATTTAAACCCAAACATCATGGAACTACTTCAGGTAAATAAGATCAGGACGCAGGAAGAATTGGAAAGTGCATTTGCAATTCGAAAACAAGTCTTTGTGGTGGAACAGGGCTGTCCGCCAGAACTGGAATGGGAAAATGAGGATGTTTCTCATCATTTCCTGGCTTTACTGGATAACCAGCCTTGTGGTGCTTGCCGATGGCGGAAAACTGACAACGGCTATAAGTTAGAGCGTTTTGCGGTATTAAAAGAATACCGGGGCAAAAGGGTAGGACAAGCGCTTGTAGCGGCTGCTTTAGCCGATATACCAGATAGTGCCAACTCGATCTATTTAAACGCGCAGGTGGAAGCCGTTAGCTTGTATGCTAAGTTTGGCTTTGCAGTAGAAGGCGAACAGTTTGAAGAAGCTGGAATACAGCATTTCAGAATGGTAAAGAAATAAATAATTGGTAGCAGGTGAGGTTACATTCCTTGAAATACTTTCGATGACAACAACATCGCCTCCTGCCATTTATCTAAGTTCAGCTTCAATGTTTCGCCTTGTTGCTGAAGATAAGTAATCAGTTCTTCGGTCGCCAGGTTACCAGTCAGGTCATCGGCTGCCATCGGACAACCTCCAAAGCCTTTTAAAGCACTATCAAAACGTCTGCACCCAATGTGGTAAGCAGCTTCAATTTTTTCTTTACGCGTCTCCGGAGTGCTGTGCAAATGCAGGCCTATTTCTGTTTCCGGAAAGCTGCGGAGCAGCAGCTGCATTAACTCTTTAATCTTTTCTGGTGTAGAAACTCCTGTGGTATCTGATAAGGAAAGTATTTTAGTCCCCCTTTTTACCAATTCCGATGCCCATTGTTCTACAATTGCTGTGTTGTAAGCATCTCCATATGGATTACCAAAGCCCATAGATAAGTAAACTACGGCAGTCTTCTGATTTTTATCACATAATTCCAGCATCTTTTCTACGGTTACCAGAGATTCCTGAATAGTGGAATTTGTATTCCTCTGCTGAAAAGTTTCAGAGATAGAAAATGGAAATCCTACGTAATCGATTTCAGGAAAGAGCATGGCATTTTCAGCGCCACGCAGATTGGCTACAATAGCTAATAATTTGCTGGATGTATTGCTCAGATCCAGTTGTGCTAAAACTTCTTTGGTATCGGTAAGCTGGGGGATAGCCTTTGGCGAAACAAAACTGCCGAAATCTATGGTATCAAAACCAACTTGCAGGAGCAAATTGATATAGGCCGCTTTTAAGTCTGTGGGAATAAAGTCATGGATGCCTTGCATGGCATCTCTCGGACATTCGATTAGTTTAATAGCTTTCTGACTCATAAATAGTAAAGCACGCTGGTTATTTGTGCAACGGCTCAATGTAAGTAAAAATACGAAATAACAGAAATAAGGCAGCTTTCCGTGGTGGAAAAGCTGCCTTGGATTAAAAACAAAAAAGCCTTCTTCTGATTCCAGAAGAAGGCTTTTAAATGCTATGCTATTACTTATGCGTGTTTCTTGCCTAAGTCGATTACAATTGGTGTAGAGATACATAACGAAGAGTATGTACCGATCACACGGCCAATTAATAACGCGAAGATAAACCCACGGATACTTTCTCCACCGAAGATGAAGACTACAAGTAATACGAAGAATACGGTTAATGAGGTTAAGATGGTACGACTTAATGTACTGTTCAACGCGAAGTTGATTAGTGTATTACGTTCTTCACCATATAAATCATCTTTACCAGTCTCCGCAAGTTTCTCACGGATACGGTCAAATACAACTACTGTTTCAGTCATGGTATAAGACATAACCGTTAAGATTGCTGCGATGAAATCCTGACCAATTTCTAAAGAGAATGGTAGCACACCATCAAGGATCGTATAGAATGATAATACCAGTAACACGTCATGGAATAATGCGATAACCGCACCTAAACCATAGTTTACTTTCTTAAATCTGACGATGATATAAACAAACATCAACAGACAAGAGAACAAGATTGCTGTGTAAGCACTTGAAACAAGGTCACTCGCAATGATTGGCCCTACTTTCTGGTTACTTTCAATGGTATATTTAGCTCCTGTTGTTGCTAAACCAGCTTTTAATGCATCTTCTACAATCTTATCAGCACCAGCATTCTGGTCAGCGATATGGTAAGTAGTTGTGATTTTTAATTCGTTGTCAGCACCAGCAGTTTTAACCTGAATTTCTTCATTCTGGAAGCTTGGGGCTAATTTCGCTTTTACATCTTCAGTATCCATTCCTTTATCGAAATGAACGATGTAAGTTCTTCCTCCTTTAAAATCAATACCTAACCTTAATCCACCGTTTTTGAAGTAGAAAATGATACCTAAGATGATGATGATAGAAGAGATTGTATAATAAATCTTTCTGCGGCCAACAAAGTTAAACGCGATGTTTTTAAAGGCGTGGATAGTTGCTTTGTTACCGAAAGTGATGTTTGCATTTTTGTTCAATAGACCTTCAAATACTAAACGTGAGATTAATACCGCACAGAATAAAGAAGAAAGGATACCGATACATAAAGTAGTTGCAAAACCCTGAACAGGACCGCTACCGAATGCATAAAGGATAACACCTAAAATTAATACCGTAACATTGGAGTCAATAATCGAAGGCATTGCATGTTTAAAACCTTCTTTGATTGCCACAGCAGTTGATTTGCCATGTGCCAGTTCCTCTCTTACACGTTCAAAGATCAGGATGTTCGCATCGACCGATAAACCAATTACCAGGATAATACCAGCAATACCAGGTAAAGTCAATACCGCACCCAGCGAAACCAGGATACCCATGATGAACAATAAGTTGATCACTAAGGCAAGGTTAGCTACCCAACCTGCTTTGTTGTAATACAACGCCATGAACACAAGGATCACTATGAATGCCAGTACGAATGATAATAAACCATTGTGGATCGCTGCTTCTCCTAAAGATGGACCAACCACAAACTCACCAACAATACGTGCCGGAGCTGGTAATTTACCTGCTTTTAAGATGTTGGCTAAATCCTGTGTTTCATTCACTGTAAAGTTACCAGTGATCGAAGAGATACCGTTAGGGATTTCATTCTGAACAGTAGGGGCAGAGTAAACTGCGTTATCCAGAACGATAGCAATAGATTTTTTGTTGTTTGCATCGGCTGAAGCTTCAGCTGTGATTTTTTTCCATTTCTGTGCACCTTCACCAGTCATGTACATGGTCACTTCAGGTTTACCTTTCTGATCGTAATCATGACGGGCATCGCTGATAGCTTCACCACCTAAATCAGGTTTTCCATCCGGAGATACAGATTTGATTGCGTAAAGTTCAAAAACTTTAGTACCATCCATTGGTCTTACACTCCACATGAATTTGAAACTCTGAGGAATGATAGAAACAACTTCTGGTCTTCTGAAGTAAGAGTTTACTTTAGCAGTATCTTTTTGTGCAACCCATCCAACAGTTGGGCCAGGACGTAAAGCTGGTTGTCCTTTTTCATCCTGGTAAGTAGGGATATTTAATAAAGCGAATAATGGATTAGATTTAGAAAGTTCTTTTGTTTTTAAGTCAGAAGAATCTTTACCAGTAGTGCTTTTTTTAGCTAAGTTAGCCAATGCACTTTTTCCTTTTACAGCAGTATCTTTTACAGTTGTTACTGTAGCAGTGTCTTTTAAAGTAGAGGCAAGGGTTTTGTTGATGTTCTCCATGATCGAGTAAACCTCTTCATTTTGATACACCTGCCAGAATTGTAATTCTGCAGAACCTTGTAATAATTTATGAACCCTTTCTTTATCCTGAACACCAGGCATCTCAATCAGGATACGGTTAGTACCTTCTTGTTTCTGCATGTTAGGACTTACCACACCAAATCCGTCGATACGGCTTCTGATAATGATAAATGAACGGTCAATCGCGCTTGTAGCTTCTTTCGATAAGTAATTCTTAACGTCAGCATTGCTTGCATTTGCTTTTAACTGTTGCGCGTTATCCTGGTTAGAGAAATAATCTGCAAGTTTTACGTTCGGGCTGATTTTTTCAAATTCATTGACAAACAAACTGATGAAATCTTTACCACCAGCATTCAGCTGAGTTTGGGCAGTAGCGAGTGCTTTGTTAAAATTAGCATCATCTGTGTGATTAGCTAAAGATTTTACTAACTCTCCTAACGATATTTCCATCGTTACGTTCATACCACCTTTAAGGTCAAGACCTAAATTGATTTCTTTCCCTTTACAGAACTGATAGTCAAATCCGAATATTGGATAAACCGGGACGGTTGACATGGAGTCCAAATAAGCTTTTTCCTTAGTCAGATCGCCTTTAGCATACGCTTTAGCGTCTTTTTCTACCTTCGACGTAACGAAATTGAACGAGAGGGAATACACGCAGACAATACCTAATAGTATTGCCATAAATTTAATGAAACCTTTACCTTGCATTTTTGTTTGTAATTATTTGTCTATGCTGTATATTTTTTTCAACAAGTCGGCAAATCTAATTAATTTTTTAATTAATAGTCAGCCTTATATAATATTTATTGAGGTTTGGGAACTATTTTCGAACAAGGGTTGAAATTGTATAACCAATGTTGTTTTTTTCGTCCGGCCCGTAGCTGTTGCTGCTTTCCTCTTTCCAGTTATCCGGGTCTATGGCCGGGAAAAATGTATCTGCATCAAAATGGCCTTTAACAACCGTCAGATAGATTTTATCGGTGATATCCATTGCCATCTTATAAATCTGTGCCCCGCCTACAATAAACACTTCTTCATCAGGATCGCAAAGCGCTATAGCCTCTTCCAGTGTATTCACTACTTCTACCCCTGGTATTTCCAGACCGGCAGTGCGGGTAATTACCAGGTTACGGCGTTTGGGAAGCGGTTTCCCTACCGAATCGAATGTTTTGCGGCCCATGATCACTGTATGACCGCTGGTGGTATCCTTAAAATGTTTCAGATCACCTGGCAGGTGCCATAACAGTTGATTATTCTTTCCTATTCCATTATTTTCAGCAATGGCAACAATGATTGAGACGATCATACGGCAACAGCTCCTTTAATGTGCGGGTGTGGTTCGTAGTTTTTCAGGTTGAAGTCTTCAAACCTGAAACTGAAAATGTCTTTGACTTCCGGGTTGATTTCCATGACAGGTAAAGTTTTGGTATCCCTGCTTAATTGCAGTTTTGCCTGTTCAATATGATTATTATATAAATGTGCATCACCCAGGGTGTGGATGAATTCACCATATTCAAGATTGCATACCTGTGCGACCATCATCGTTAAAAGGGCATAAGAAGCTATATTGAAAGGTACACCTAAAAATATATCTGCGCTGCGCTGATAAAGCTGACAGCTTAATTTGCCGTCGGCCACATAAAATTGAAAGAGCGCATGACAAGGAGGAAGAGCCATCTGGTCAATATCAGCTACATTCCATGCGGAAACAATAATTCTTCTTGAATCCGGATTTGTTTTGAGGGTATGGATGATATTGCTGATCTGATCGATAAGCCTGCCGTCTGGTGTTGGCCATGACCGCCATTGCGAACCATAAACCGGCCCTAAATTGCCGTTCTCATCTGCCCATTCATCCCATATTTTGACATTGTTGTCTTTGAGGTATTTGATATTGGTATCCCCTTTTAAAAACCAGATCAGTTCGTGGATGATTGATTTAAGGTGTAATTTTTTTGTGGTCACCATAGGAAAACCTTCCTGAAGGTTAAAACGCATCTGATAGCCAAATGTACTGATGGTCCCTGTTCCCGTCCGGTCGTGTTTCTGTGCCCCATGGTCCAGCACGTATTGCATTAAGTCCAGATATTGTTTCATGTTGGAGGATAATTTCGCTTAAAATACAAAACTAAAACAAATAATGTAAAAAATAGGCGAATATAATAGGGCAGAATATTCCTTCCTTTTGTAAGTTTGTGATCCATACCTTTAAAAACACGCTAATGCTCGCATTTGCCAATGCTAAAATAAATCTCGGCTTAAATGTTATTGAGAAAAGAGCTGACGGATACCATAACCTGGAAACAGTTTTTTACCCGGTAAAGCTATATGATGTAGTAGAAATTACTGATGCTGCGGAGGTTTCCTGTCAGATCAGGGGGATTGATATTCCCGGGGAAATGACAGATAATATTTGTTTGAGCGCATTTAATCTGATTCAGAAAAATTTTGATATACCAGCCCAGCAGATCACTTTGTTAAAGAATATTCCCGTGGGTGCTGGTTTGGGAGGGGGGTCAGCTGATGCTGCTTTTCTGATTAAATTGTTGAATGCGAAGTTTAAACTGGGTTTGACAGCTCAGGTGATGGAAGATTATGCAGGGGAACTCGGTGCGGATTGTCCTTTCTTTATCAAAAATGAACCCGTATTTGCAACAGGTAAAGGAGATCAGTTTTCACCTGTAAACATAGATTTGTCCGGATACTTTATGGTTTTGGTTAAGCCTGCGGTACACGTTTCTACAGCAGCAGCATTCGGTACATTACAACCTGCTTTTCCGGAAACAGGATTAAAAGAATTGATCCAACTGCCTGTCAGTGAATGGAAGAAATCACTGAAAAATGATTTTGAGCAATCCGTTTTCTCCAAATACCCTGAAATTTCTCAAATAAAAGAGCAGCTTTATCTTGCGGGTGCTACATTTGCACTCATGAGTGGCAGTGGTTCAAGTGTATTTGCGATATTTGAGGAGGCAGTAACATTACCGCAACTGGAAAAAGATAATAAAGTGTTTTATAATATTTAGCGAGCAATGGAAATCAACTTAATACGTAAGAGCGGTCTATTCAATTTTGAAGCCGAAAATTCGGGAGGAAAAACTGTCGAACTGGATGCAAACCCTAAGATAGGTGGTGAAGGTAAAGGTTTCAGGCCTATGGAAATGTTACTGGTTGGCCTGGGTGGATGCAGCGGGATTGATGTGGTGAATGTACTGACTAAACAGAAAGAGCCATTAAACGATATTAAAATTAAAATAAATGCCACACGTAAGGATGAAGAAGTCCCTCCGATATTTGAGGTAATCGATATCCATTTTGATCTTTACGGAAACCTGAACGAACAAAAGGTAGAAAGAGCTTTAGCGCTGACTTTTGATAAATACTGTTCGGTTTCAAATATTTTAGGCCGTTCAGCGACCATCAACTTTTCATATACTATCCATAATTAATATCATGCAAGAAGATAATTTTGAAACCCTGGCCATCCGTTTGCAAACTGAGCGCAGCCAGTATAAAGAACATTCAGTACCCCTTTACTTAACTTCAAGTTATAAGTTTGATGATTCCGAAGAGATGCGGGCATTGTTTGCAAATGAAAAAGAAGGAAATGTTTACAGTCGTTATGCCAATCCGAATACTTCAGAGCTGATTGAAAAGATGGCAGCGCTGGAAGGGGCAGAAACAGGTTGGGTAACTGCGACAGGGATGGCTGCTATTTTTACCACATTTGCTACGTTTCTGAGTGCAGGGGATCATATTTTATCAAGCCGTTCTGTTTTCGGTTCTTCTCACCAGTTGCTGAACGGGATTTTTCCTAAATGGAATATTTCCTATACTTATGCTGACCTGGATAAAAAAGAACAGTGGGAAAATGGTATTCAGGCAAATACTAAAGTAATTTTTGTTGAAACACCTTCTAATCCTGGAATTGATATTATCGATTTAGAGTGGATTGGTCAGCTGGCTAAGAAACATGGTATATTATTGATCGTTGATAACTGTTTTGCAACTCCTTATTTACAGCAGCCACTAAAATATGGTGCTGATATTTCTATACACTCTGCGACGAAATTTATTGATGGACAGGGGCGTACTTTAGGTGGTGTGATTTTAGGTTCTGATAAATTGATCAGACAAATTGAAGGTTTCGCGAGACATAGCGGACCAGCAATGTCACCGTTTAATGCCTGGATCTTGTCTAAGAGTTTAGAAACACTGGCTGTGCGTATGGACAGACATTGTGAAAGTGCTTTAAAAGTAGCTGAATTTTTAGAAGCACATGCTAAAGTTAAACAGGTTAGATATCCGTTTTTACCTTCGCACCCGCAGTATGATATTGCTAAAAAGCAAATGAAATTGGGTGGTGGTATTGTGACCTTGACTATCAATGGCGGTGTCAAAGCAGCTGGTAGTTTTATGGATAAACTGAAAATGTTTTCTATTTCAGCGAACCTTGGTGATACCCGTTCTATTGCTACACATCCGGCAACAAGTACGCATGCGAAACTGACTGAAGAAGAAAGATTGCAGGTGGGTATCGAGCAGGGAACTGTCCGCCTTTCTATCGGATTGGAACATATCAATGATATTATTGCTGATATTGAGCAGGCATTGAGTTAATAATAATATGGAAATGGTTATCGTCGTTTGGAGGATAACCATTTTTAACCTGTTACTTTTTACCTTTGAAGATATTGATAAATTTATCCAGAAGGGTTTGTTTCGCGACCGGGATTTCAAATCCTGAGGCTTTTAATTTTCTGCTATATTCTTCTGCCAGAACCTTGTTTTCAAAACCAGGTACATAGGTGTAAACTTCATATAAATTCAGGTTAGCCTCTTCATAACCTAATTCTGCTGCTTTTTTATAGCGGTCAATGGCCAGGGGGATATTGACTTTCATCTCTATTCCATCTTGTGCATAAGTACCGAGTTGCCAATGCGCGTAACTTTCATTATCGGCAGCTGCTTTGACTAAATAAGACAATGCCTTAACGGTGTTGCCAAGATGGTTATATAGCCAGCCTAATTCAACAGCTACGCTTTCACCTTCTTTTTCTGCTATCAAATAATACTTTAAAGCCAGTTCGTAATTTTCAGGGCTTCTTGGCATAAGGTCATAGTAATAGGTTCCGAGCTTAAAAGCTGCTGGTTGATAACCTGCCTCAAAGGCCTTTGTATACCAATAGCACATTTGCAACTCATCTGGCGGAATTCCCATACCAGCCGAATAACAAAGACCTGTGTTGTACATTCCGACGACAGAACCTGCTTTTGCTGAACCCAGAAATAATTGAAAGGATGCTTCTTCGTTTTTATATTCCGGATAAAGATCATCTGCATCTTCATAAATAAGAGCCAGATCATTCATTGAATACGCATGATTCAGTGCTACGGCCTCCTGAAAAAGTTTGACAGCTTTTGCTATATCCGCTTTTTTTGCTGTTGCCAGCAATGTTTTTGCCTGTTTATAAAGCGAATCTCCCGGAGGAAGATCTTTATTGATGAAGGCTTGAAGCTGCGTGGCCTGATCTGCATTGAAATAATAATAGCCATATTCACTATTTGAATCAATATAATCCTGCAATATTTGCGGGTCAGCATCAGTGATCTTCTCTTGATGAATCAAGTAAACTTTATTGTCTTTATAAGCATAACAAGAATCTTCGTGATCATTGCTACTGATGATAAAGTCATAAATAACAGGTGATTGAGATTTTCCGAATGGATTGATCATACCCCATAAACCATTTTGCTGAACAGCAAGGGTAGTCTGATTCAAGACATCAATCTGGTCGTAGCAGATTTCTGTGATTTGCTGATTAAAATTACCCACTGAAAGATAAATTCCATATTTCTTACCTTTCTTGATTTTTAGAAATGTGCAATATTCATCTTTCGCTTCATCAGGTATAGCCGGATATAAAACTTGACTTGGTTCATTTAAAACCAAGTCAAGTTTTTCAATTTTATCATATATAAAATCAAGTAGCAGTTCTCCTTTGTAATTTATTAAACCTTGTTTTTTCTGCTTTTTAAGGATGAAAATGGTGTAGAGGTTCTCTTTTATCTTCTCATAACCGCTGATGAGCAGTTGTGCCTGATCATTGTATAATAAATTCTCTGTTGTGTTCTCGCTTTTGATCAGTTCATAGAGGTAGGATTCCACAGGAATATTAAAGCTGTTCACAAAATGCGGGTCACCCTCAGTTAGCCACACAAAGCGGTTAGTATAGATGAACTTTGTCTCTTTAGCTGGAACAGGAGTTGTAAAGGTAGATCCGTAATCATCCGAAGTTATAGGCTCTTCATGTTCAAAAGGAATGAGGATTGTATTTTTGATATCAATCACTCCCCATTTATCATTTAGCCTGGCCGTGAAATAGCTGCCGTCTGAAAGTATATCTGTCAGATCCTGGTATTGAAAATCAACAACGATTAATCCATTTTTATCAATTAAGCCATACTGGTCTGCTTTGACTACAGCCGCATAATCTCCTTCAAAATCAAAAGCATCGTCAAACTGAGGCTTTATAAATTCCTGACCACTTTTGTTTATATAGCCAAACTGACCGCCCGTGGAGACCACAGCAATATCATCATAGCTAAAATCATAAATGTGCTCATAAACCGGAGCAATTAAAATTTTTCCATCCCCATCTTTTAAACCTTTCAGTCCATTTTCTTCGAAAATCCCGGCATCTTCGGGTTCAGGATGGTCAATCATGGCCCATCCATAATCAAATCCTTCGTAATTCAACAGTGCTTTGAAATCTTTGAAACCCTGGCCTGTGAACTCGGAGAACAAGGAAAGCTTTAACTGCGTGAAATCATCAGTATCCATCGCATTGGTGAGAATTGCATTGTTGTATCTGATGTTTTCCAACCATTCCTGTGCCTGATCGCCATGTGTTTCTTCGCTCATGTTAAATACATCAGAAGCATTGAGCAAGAAGTAAGGCTGGTCTAAGCCATCCAGGTATGTAAAGAGCCGCTCTTTAGCGAGTCGAAAAGCTTCAACATTATCAATTAATTCATCCTGATACTTTTCGATGAAATTGTAGAACCTTTTGAAGTTTTCTATACCTGCCGCAGCGTGGTAAAAAAGAACAGGGCTATCTTCTGGTTCCTCTGGATTAAAACTAAGATGGACATCAAAGCTACCGTCTGCAATGATACGACCGTCACTGACTAACAAGGGGTGAAGCAGAATAGAAAGTTCATACCCCCATTCCATCATTTCTATGCTTTGCGCATTATACGCATCGGGTTCACTGGTGTTATACAAGTATACTCTGTGTGACATAGGTTAAATAATTATTTTTATCTACTTTGGCGAAACTATGAAAATATCAGCTGCTATAGTACTACTTTCATTGATTTTTATCCAGGCAAACGGACAGTCTATCATCCATCCACAAGCTAAATTAAAAATTGTTAACCCATCGATTATTGTATTGGGTAATGTGCAGGATGGAGGATCACCACATATTGGTTGTACGAAGGCTTGTTGTAAAGAGCTGTTCCTTAATCCAGATCCAACCCGTATGGTTTCCTCGCTTGGGGTTATTGACCCTGAGAACAAATTAAACTGGTTATTTGATGCTACTCCAGATTTTACTTTTCAGTTGAAAGCACTTGGGAAAGCCTCAGGATTCAGTACCAAAGAAGTTCCTGACGGCATTTTTATTACACATGCACATATTGGGCATTATACTGGTTTAATGTATCTGGGCAGGGAAGCACTGAACGCTAAACAAGTACCTGTTTATGCCATGCCAAAAATGAAGTCATTTTTGGAACATAACGGGCCATGGAGTCAACTCGTCTCCCTGAATAATATCAGTATCAAACCTATTCAGGACGGACAGATAAACACTTTGTCTTCTAATATTAAAGTAACAGCTTTTAAAGTCCCGCACCGGGATGAGTTTTCTGAAACAGCAGGGTATCAGATCGAAGGGCCAAATAAAAAAGCATTGTTTATCCCGGACATAGACAAATGGTCAAAATGGGATAAAAATATCCTGGATGAAATCAAGAAGGTAGATTATGCGTTTATTGACGCTACATTTTATGATGCCATAGAGATGAACAACAGACCGATTACTGAAATTCCGCATCCTTTGGTCGTGGAGAGTATGGAACTATTTAAAAACCTGCCTTTAAAGGAAAAAGATAAAATCTACTTTATCCATTTGAACCATACCAATCCTTTATTGAACCCGGAAAGTGGACAAACGAAAATCGTCCTTAAAAGCGGGTTCCATATTGCAAGGTATAATGACGTATTTGAATTGTAAAAAGGATTAGCTGATATAATCTCTGTCTTCGTCACTCAAAGCACCTTTTACAGGAGGTGAATTAACGGGAAGGGTTTCATCTTCATTTCTATCATAAGTACTGATGACAGTTCTCGGACGGCCCGCCCAATAACCTAGCAGAAAGCCAGCAAAAGTGCATATTCCTACAACCAGTAATTTAGAAATGTCCTTTTTAACGAATATAAAGTCGAATTGTACTGCGTCTGTATTCATCATCAGAAAAATGGTGATTAATACGGTGAGAATGATGATGAGGATAGTTTTAGTACGCATGAGCTTAGAAAGTATAGTTAACAATTAATTCAAAGATAGGGTTATGATGATATTCCTTGTTCACAAACACAAATCTTGTACCTAAATCAACATTTGGCTGATAACGCAGCAGATTCATATTACCGTGTAATTCAAATCCATATGTTTTGGGCTGCGAAAGGTTGCTATCTGTACCCACATTCTCATAGTGACAGAACACACCTCCTCTTACATTTCTGATATAAGCCAGTGGGCCGAGTTCTGCATCAGGATAAAAAAGCGGGAAACGATAATTGAAAAGTAAAGTGTTTTTAAGCCTGCTTTTCGCCATGATATTGTTGTAACCATAAACGGTATTGATATCGTTATTGTAAGTCCGGATCCCAGTAGCTTCCTGGTAATTAAAGTTGGCCAGGAAAGAATGGTTTTTAGCCAGTCCGGGAAAATAAAGGAAGCCTGCGACTGCAAATAAATCACCACTTAACTGTTTATCGAAAGGCTGACTGTAATAAGAGAACCTTACGATCTGAGCCCATTTAGGGGCAATGTCCCTTTCGGCAGTTCTGGTGGTATGCGTAAATGTGAAACCTGTTTCTAATGGAAAGTGGATAGCTGTGACGAAATTGGCAGGTAAATTTTGCGTATCATACCTTTGCGTATAACTGGTTCCGGCATTCACTGAAAAATTGTAATTGTGATTTTGTGCACTCAGATTGATTGGGACAACCGCCTGAAGCCTTACATAATTCTCTCTCCAGTCTCCTTGTCTTGTACCTGCGCCTGTAGCATAAAAAGTTCTGCGTGGGCGGTTACTGTAAGTCAGGTTAAAAATAGGATACAAACTTTTAAAACTTGCCCCGGCATTATATTCAAAGCGGCCAAGATCGCGCTGGTAATTTACCCCTGCATAAGCATCAAAAGTATTCAGCAGATTATTTGAGTTGAATTGTAAGCCTCCTTTATATTCATCTTCGATTACTGGGATCAGGCTATGTATATTAATCAGATGGCCCAGTTTGTGGTAAGGGGTAGAGGTAAAGCTGCTGTCAGGAATGTTATCAAATACATTACCTGTGTTTTCCTGCTTTTCGGCGGCAGCGCCAAAGAAAACGAAATTGTCTTTACCCGGTTTTTGTTCCTCGATTTTCGTTTGGGCAATCTCATAACCAAACAGGTTATAATTATTGAATAAGATACTATCTGTTCCTTTAATGACCGAAGGGTTAAATGCACCGTATTTTGAAGCGCTCAGCGCACTTATTTTTTTAGAATTGACGTCTATGCTGTAAATGTTGTTGATGCCATTGTAATGCGCGTTAAACGCGATATTTGCGCCTAAGAATATTGGTCTGCTTAACTGTTGCGGGGTTTCGTTGATCAGTTTGGTAGTTTTACCACTGGCATCTACTGTCCAGAGTGCTTTACCTGCTTCTTTAACACTGACGTAAGTAATCACTGAGCCATCATTGTTAAAAGATGGCGTTTGTATTAACAGGTTTTCAGGATTTGGATAGGTCCGGATGATTTTACCGTTAGCAGCATCCATGACGATTAATTGTACTTTATTGCTGAAGTCAATTTGAACGGCAACGATCTTGGAACCATCCGCAGAAAGCGTAGGGGAAAAGATCCTGGATTTGGAACTTAACTTATTCAATTTCCTGGTTTGCAGGTTATAAGTGCAGATTACACTGTAACTCCTTTGTTGAAATCTCGGATCAAGTCTGACTTCGTCCCAAACGATCAAATTATTCGCATAGCTGAACCAGGGCTGTTCTTGTTGGCCAATTCCTTGTATTCTTTGTTCTCTCTTGTCCTGGTCTATCAGCACAAATGCTGCTGGCATAGCTTTACTTTGTTTAAGTACGAGAATTTTTCCGTCTGTCATTTTCACAGGAAGAGAATAATCTGTTGCATATTTTGCCTCCTGATTTAATACTGGATAATCTTTAGCAGGGCTGAGTTCAGCTTGCTTTTCCCAATCTGCTTTAACTTTTGCTGATGTATATTCGTACCAGTCCTTCCCGTTTTTACCACTATATTTTTTAAGACTTTTGGCAAATGGATAAATGCGTACCGGACGATCTTTAATGTCAGTTAATACACTGTCAAAAACAAACTTTCCGGCAGCTTGTCTGATTTGAGAAGCCATCAGATAGCCGATCTGATAATAACCAGGGGCCACATCCTTTTGGGAACCGAAATTTGCTTTACTATAAGAAAGGTTTTTCCCCTGGAGCAGTGCGGTCCGGTAAGGCATAATCCAGTTGGGCTGGCGTCCGCGCCCTGCGTGTGTAAGGGATGTTTCATTAGATACTGCATCTCCTTCAAAGAACCATAAAGGGATACTTATACCCATCCATGCAAAGTATACTTGTTCGGGAAATGGATAAGCCCGGCCATTGGTCAGTTTATCAAACTGTGCCGCGTGACGCAGTTCGTGAACGGCCAGGTTGTTCAACCAATCCTGACTGTCAAATTGTTGAGGCGGGGTGGTATTGAATTCTGATTTTTTAGGGCCAAGTTGAACGAAGCCATTCGCAATCACGCCCTGGTTTTGAAACACAATCGGGATCGTAGTTTTCCTGACGTTCAGGCTGCGGCCTACCTTGGGGAAAATATAACGGATATTATTGGCCATCCGCTGTGCTTCAGATTCCATTTCTACAGGATAAATGATTTGGAAGCCTGAGGTATTAATTTGCCTCCAATTTACACCTAAAGGGTTCTGTAGCCCACCAAAAATCTGAGCGGTGGCTTTATCTGTGAGAGCTATTGAAATTAGTAGTATGAAGGCGGTGATTATAAATTTATTATTCTTTGTTTTATAGTGCATTATGTTGTTGTACTAAAAGAATTGTGTTTTTGAGTGGTCCTTTTTCTTTGTGCTCAAGATACAGTTATTCCTCACAATTTATAAACAAATTTATCAGCTAAATTTAATGGAAGTACTGGTAATCCGGGAGCGTAATTAGCTTTTGCTCTGACGTTTCTTGTAGATAGGGTATAAAAATACGGCACCTAAAATCAAGGCAGAGCCCATATAGAACCCGGCCGACATCGTCTCTTTGTGCCCAAAGAAAAGAAAGGCTAAAATGATTCCATAAACAGGTTCAAGATTACTGATGAGTGCAACCCGGAATGCCGAAAGTGTGCGCATTACAGAGACTCCTGCAATGTAAGCAAGTGCAGTGCAGACTGTGCCTAATATCATCAGGTAAATCCAATCGGATACACTCAGATTGAAACTCTCCTGCAGCAGGCTATGGTCAAATAAACGGTAAATTGTAATCCAGAAAAAAGCACCGGAAAGCTCATAAAAGCTAATCAGTTTGGCGTCGCTTTTTTGTGCGAAATTAGAATTGATAATAGAGAATAAACTCGAAGCTACCGCTGCCGAAAGACCAAAAATAATACCGGCTGTATAGTTGGATTCGAAATGAAAGATCAGATAAATTCCAAAAATGATCACTATTCCAATAAAGATATCGCTGATTTGAACGGCTGTCCTTTTGATGATAGGTTCAAGGATAGCGGTAAATAAGGTGAAAGAGGACAGGCACACCAAGGTGACTGATACTGTTGATACTTTGATGGCCTGAAAGAAAAGAATCCAGTGAAGGGCCACAATACTTCCCGTAAAGAAAAATTGCAGAAACTCTTTTTTAGTTACCTTGATACTAAACTTTGTGGCTTTAAAATAAATCAGTAAAGTAATGCTGGCAATTAAAACTCTGTACCAGACCATTTCTACAGAACCTACTGAAATCAATGCACCCAGAATTCCGGTGAACCCCCAGATAAAAACAGTAGCGTGAAGGATCAGCAGATTTCTGTTGATTGCTGAGGGAGAGAGCGGTTTCATTATTTAGGTGCTTTTTTTAACAGATAAAGGCCCAGTAATCCGAAGAAAATAGTGGGGATCAGAACAGCCAGCAGCGGGGGAATTCCGCCTTTCAGCGAAAACATCTTCGCGAACTGGTTCATAACAATATACAGGAAACTCAGAATAATCCCTATTCCTAAAGGAAGACCAACCCCGCCTCTTACCTTACGGGAAGACAGGGCGACACCAATCAGTGTTAATACAAAAGCAGATAAGGGTTGTAACCAGCGTTTATACTGTTCAAAAAGTAAATCATTTTCTATACCTGTACCCCTGGTTTTTTCTTTCTTGATCTTATCAGAAAGCTCCTTGTTTGTTAAAATTTCATAAATGTTATCATAAGCAGAGAAATCATCCGGACGCATATCCAGAATCGTATCTTTTGGTTTATCAATGCTTTTAAACATGTTTTCTTTCAGTCCGTTGATCGTTCTGATCGAATAATTGGTTAATTTCCAGCTGCGTTTTAAGGAATCCCATTTAATCTGATCCGCAATAACTTTTTTGGTCAGTACATCTCCCTTAAAATTGTCCAGCATAAAACGATAGCCCGTTTTGGTTTTATTCTCAAAACTTTCCATGTAGATGTAAGTATTGTCATCCAGTTTCATGTGAATCTGGAGTTTACTTGTGGGGTCGTTCTTTTTTACATAAGTATTTTCGAACGTGTTTTTGAGCTGGTTGGTATAGGGGAGGACATATAAATTGGAGCCCAGATTGGCTGCAAATATGATAAATGCGGAAATGAAATAAGGTTGTAAAAAACGATTGAAACTTACACCTCCGCTTAAAATCGGAACAATCTCTGTCTGATCGGCCATCTTTGCGGTAAAGAAAATTACTGCAATAAAGTTGATCAGTGGTGAGAGCATATTCACGTAAAACGGAATAGAGCCCGCGTAATATTGAGAAAGGACCTGCCAGGCAGACAACTTACTTCTTAAAAAGTCGTCCATCTTTTCTGATAAATCAAAAATTACAATAATGACCACGAAAATACTCAGGGTATAAATGAATGTACCCAGGTATTTCCCAATAATATAACGGTCAATAATTTTAAATCTGCCCTTGAGGATATTCATTTATAATTTATTCCCTAATATAGTCACCATTTTATTCTTCCAGGCGTAAAACTCGCCGCTGATGATCTTTTCTCTGGCTTCTTTAACTAACCAAAGATAGAAGTGAAGATTATGCAAAGTTGCAATCTGTGCACCTAACATCTCTTTAGAGTGCATTAAGTGTCTCAGGTATGCTTTTGAATAAACCTGGTCAGCGTATAAATCACTTTCTGCATCAATAGGAGAAAAGTCATCAGCCCATTTTTTGTTGCCAATGTTAATGATCCCGTTTCTGGTGAAAAGCATTCCGTTTCTTGCATTTCTGGTCGGCATTACACAGTCGAACATATCTACTCCTAACGCTATATTTTCTAAAATATTGATCGGAGTACCTACACCCATTAAATAACGAGGTTTATCAGCAGGTAAAATGTCGCAGACTACTTCGGTCATGCCATACATTTCTTCTGCAGGTTCTCCTACCGAAAGACCACCAATCGCATTTCCTTCACGACCCATTGAGGCAATAAATTCTGCAGATTTCTTTCTCAGGTCTTTATAAACAGATCCTTGAACAATAGGGAACAGGGTCTGATCGAAACCATATTTAGGCTCAGTGGTATCAAAGCGTGCGCAGCAACGTTTTAACCAGCGGTGCGTCATGTTGATGGAATTCGCTGCATATTTATAATCACATGGATAAGGTGTACATTCATCAAATGCCATAATAATATCGGCACCAATGGTCCGTTGAATATCCATTGCATATTCAGGAGTAAAAAGGTGTTTTGAGCCATCAATATGTGAACGGAAAGTAACTCCTTCTTCCTTGATCTTGTTTACTTTACTTAAAGAATAAACCTGGTAGCCTCCGCTATCTGTTAAAATAGGGCGGTCCCAGCCTATAAATTTATGCAGTCCACCCGCACCTTCCAGTACATCAAGTCCTGGCCGCAAGTATAAATGATAAGTATTTCCTAAAATAATCTGTGCATCAATATCATTTTTAAGCTCGCGCTGATGCACTGCTTTTACCGTTCCTGCGGTGCCCACGGGCATAAAAATCGGTGTTTGGATGTCTCCATGAGCAGTAGTAACTGTTCCTGCTCTTGCTTTTGACTGAGGGTCGTTTGCCTGTAAGGTAAATTTCATAAATGTGTGTACGCTTCAAAAAATCTCGGCAAAAGTATGAAAAAACACCCGGTTCTCGATTTTTTTATCAATATATGGCTGCATTACAGATTAAAAATCAGAAATTTGACGCTTGTCAAAAAAACCATCGTGGAATTAACCTTACTAGAGAGTTGCCTGCTGGGTGCCCTCGTTTTTTGTTTTGCCGTTCAGCTGTATTTTAGTTTATTTATACATTTAAAACTGGCCCTTATTAAAGTAGAAGAGCTGCCAGCACAGGCTTCTAAGCCATTGAGTGTAATTATTTGCGCACGTAATGAGGCAGAAAATCTGACGCAGTACCTGCCTGCAGTATTACAACAGAACTACCCTGATTTTGAAGTTATTGTCGTGAACGACCGTTCCTGGGATCAGACCCGCGAGGTATTGAAAGGATTCGTTGCACAATATAAACAGCTGAAAGTAGTAACGGTTGCTGAAGGAGAAAAGTTCATTGCTGGTAAAAAATTCGCTGTGACTATGGGAATTAAGGCCGCTTCCAATGAGTGGCTGGTCTTTACCGATGCAGATTGTGTACCTGCTTCAGAAAACTGGTTATCAGGAATGCAGCAGCCCGAAAATGACGAGACTGCCATTGTACTGGGTTATTCCCCTTATATCCGCAGACGTGGCTTATTGAATAGCCTGATCCGTTTTGAAACCTTTTTTACTGCTGTCAACTATCTTGCATTCGCCATTCAGGGGATGCCTTATATGGGGGTGGGCAGGAATATGGCCTATAAAAAGTCTCTCTTTTTTAAGAATAAAGGTTTCGCAGCGCATATGCATATCCCATCGGGGGATGACGATTTATTCGTGAATGCACATGCCACCCGTCATAATACAGAAATTCGTCTGAACCGGAGCACACAGGTGTGGTCTGCGCCGAATACGAGCTTCTCAGCTTATCTGAGACAAAAGAAAAGACATTTTGGTGCCGGTAAATTTTACAAGGCCAAACATAAATTTATTTTATCGGTACAGATCATATTTCAATTTTTGTTCTATGCCCTGTTCATCGCATTACTGTTTTTTAAACCTGCTAACTATCTGGCCGGTGGTATTTTTGCACTAAGCCTGATCATTAGAAGTTTTATCTATCCCCGTTTGCTTAAACGCTTGAATTATCCTGATTTGAGATGGTGGTTTCCTTTTTTGGATATTCTACTGTTCATTTTCTTAGTGTTTAATGGCATTCTGTCTATATTTGTTAAAAAAGTAAAGTGGAAATAAGTTCAACCCTCATACAAAAGTATTTTAAAGATCTCAGCGCAGATCAGATCAGCAAGTTTGACCAGTTGTTTGATTTATATAGTTTCTGGAATGCGCAGATCAATGTGATCTCCAGGAAGGATATTGAAGAATTATATGAACGTCATATCCTGCATTCTTTAGGGATCGCTAAATTCTGTACCTTCAAACCAGGAGAGAAAGTCCTTGATGTAGGTACTGGTGGTGGTTTTCCGGGTATTCCTTTAGCGATATTATTTCCTGAAACAGAGTTTCACCTGGTAGATTCTATTGGTAAAAAGATTAAGGTGGTTACTGAAGTTGCTGCTGCACTGGGCTTGAAGAATGTGAAAGCATCGCATTTAAGAGCAGAGCAAGTGGATGATAAATATGATTTCGTGGTGTCCCGTGCGGTTACCCGCCTGATAGATTTTTATCCATGGATCAAAGATAAATTCAATAAAAACTCTAAAAATGCAATTGCCAACGGCATTTTATATTTAAAAGGTGGAGAATTAGAAGAGGAAATTAAAGAGTCAAGATTAAAAGCTGAGTTATATCCTTTAGCTGCTTATTTTGAAGAAGATTTCTTCGAGACTAAGTTCGTGGTTTATATCCCTTGTTAATTAAGGGATAATAAATTACCAGTATCAGTGGGCTAAGTATTAATTTAGCCCATGAGTTTAATCTATCAAATCGCACTGACCCTCATTAAGAATGTGGGGGCAGTAACCGCTAAACACTTGCTGTCCCATTTCGGAACTGCCGAAGCTATCTTTGCTGCCAGCAAGGCTCAATTAGCGGAGGTGGAAGGTTTAAGCATTTCGAAAGTCACTGCTATTCTTCAGACCAATGCACTTCAACTGGCTGCGGGGCAATTGGATTTACTGCAGCAAAATCAGGTTAAGGTTCTTTTTTACACCGATGAAAACTACCCTCAGCGACTGAAAGAATGTACTGATGCCCCGGTACTTTTATATTATAAAGGGACGGCTAACCTTAATCATCAGAGAATAGTCAGTATTGTAGGCTCCAGAAATGCCACGCCTTATGGGAAAATGCTCTGTCAGCAGCTGGTTGCTTTATTACAACATTATGATGTGCTGGTCGTGAGCGGACTGGCTTATGGAATCGATGTGGCAGCACATCAGCAAAGTTTGGCGTATGGCATTCCGACTGTGGGCGTATTAGGGCATGGGCTGGATCGTATTTATCCTGCTGCCCATCATCAAATTGCAAAAACCATGCTTGAGCAGGGTGGTCTGCTGTCTGAGTATCCTTTCAATACCCCTGCTGAAAAAGGGAACTTTCCGAAGCGAAACAGGATTGTAGCAGGACTGGCCGATGTAGTGGTGGTGATCGAGGCTGCAATTAAAGGCGGGGCATTAATTACTGCCGGAATTGCAAATTCTTACCACCGGGAAGTCTATGCTTTTCCTGGCCGTACCACTGATGAATATAGTCAGGGCTGCAATTTTCTGATTAAGACGAACCGGGCAGGAATGATTAACGAGGCTAGAGATCTGGTTTATTATATGGGCTGGGAAGCTACAGAAACGGTTAGCCTTGTCAGACAGGAGAATTTACCTCCCGGACTTTCGGGTATAGAGCATGTGCTGATTAACCTCCTTAAAACGGCACCGCACAGCATAGATGATCTTGGGCTAAAAGCTGATATCCAGCAGGGTAAGCTTGCATTGCATTTGCTGAACTTAGAGATGAAAGGTGTCCTGATTTCTCTTCCCGGAAAGATTTATCAGCTAATTTAGCGTCTGGTTATAGGTTGTTTTGCCATATAATAGCTAGGTGAAGGACGTTTTCTTAGTATCAATTCAGAATATAATTTTATTTCTATTAAATATTCAAAATATGATTATGAATATTTAATAGAAATAAAATTCTAGGAATCAAGTCGTACTTTTGTAACATGTGGTATAATAATATATTAGAAACTATTGGCAATACACCATTGGTGCGATTGAATAACGTGACGAAAGAAATTCAGGCGACTGTACTGGCTAAGGTGGAAACCACCAATCCAGGTAACTCTATTAAAGACCGTATGGCTTTAAAAATGATAGAAGACGCAGAAAAAAGCGGTAAGCTTAAACCTGGTGGAACAATCATTGAAGGAACTTCTGGAAATACCGGGATGGGCCTTGCTATGGCTGCCATTATTAAAGGATACAAGTGTATTTTCACCACTACAGATAAACAATCTAAGGAAAAAGTGGATGCTTTACGTGCTTTTGGTGCTGAAGTAATTGTATGTCCTACTAACGTAGAGCCAGAAGACCCACGTTCTTATTACTCAGTTTCTTCGCGTTTAGAGCGTGAAGTACCAAATTCATGGAAGCCGAATCAATACGATAACCTGGCTAATACCGAAGCGCATTATGAGCAGACCGGACCAGAGATCTGGGCACAGACTGAAGGTAAGATCACACACCTTGTAGTAGGTGTGGGTACTGGCGGAACGATATCCGGTACAGGAAAATACTTGAAAGAACAAAATCCTGATATTAAAGTATGGGGAATTGATACTTATGGGTCAGTTTTTAAAAAATACAAAGAGACTGGTATTTTAGATAAAAATGAGATCTATCCTTATATCACTGAAGGGATCGGAGAAGATTTTCTCCCTAAGAATGTGAACTTTGATATCATTGATCTTTTTGAAAAAGTAACGGATAAAGATGCAGCGTTAATGACCCGTGATATTGCGCGTAAAGAAGGGATATTTGTGGGTAACTCTGCTGGTTCTGCAATTGCCGGATTATTACAGTTAAAAGATAAGCTGAAACCTGAAGACGTGGTTGTCGTGATTTTTCATGATCATGGGAGCCGTTATATGGGTAAAATGTATAATGAAGACTGGTTAAGAGAACGCGGTTTCCTTACCGATGAAAAGTTAACTGCTAAATCTATTCTGGCTAAGAAAGAGCAGTCTGAGATTGTAACTATTGATTGTGAAAAAACAATCGTGGAGGCTATCAATACGATGAACATGCTGAATATTTCTCAGATCCCGGTTACACAGCAGGGAATGGTTGTTGGTAAATTAGCTGAAGGAGATATCCTGAGAGCGTTGTTAGAAAACCCTTCATTGAAATCTGCTCCGGTAAAAGAAATTATGTCTGCTACTTTTCCTTTTGTAGATATGAATACTTCTATCGATAAAATCTCTTCGTTAATCAATAAAGAGAACAGTGCGGTACTGGTTGAAGATGAGAACGGTAATTTTGAAATTATTACGCAGTATGATATTATCAATGCAATCTCTGCATAAGATATAGTATTAAAGTTTTATAGCATAGCTTGCCGGATATCCGGCAAGCTATTTTTGTATAGTATTATTGCCTTTTATCTTTCAGTGCGGACTGATAACCCGGATTGATATCGGCTTTTGGTCCGGTAAGCAGCCATATTTTTGTGTCGTATTCTCTGGATAATTTATTAGCGACTGCCCCAATTAGTTCAGCTTTGGCGTAGGCTGGTTTAGTTTTTTCTACCTGTCCTTTATCATCCACATAAATAATATATTGATAGGGAATGCGTTCGGGTGCCCATAGGGTAAAACTACTGCTTAAGGATACCACAGGAGGAAGTTTATATTTTTTGCCCAGATGATCAATTGCACCGGCTTCTCCGTAGTTTTCGACAAAAATTGTAGTCCCTTTGCGTTGATTTTCAGGGATCATAGCATAAGCTTTAGCTGTGATTGCGGTCATTTCTTCCCAACCGAACATATCTCCGTAATCTTGTGTAGTCTGATGCTTTTTTCCATCTTCCCAATAAAGGAAATCATCCATATGCAGAGATTTGAAATAGACTACAGCCCGGTCAATGGGTAAGATCGGAATAAACATAGGCATGAAAACCGCATTCGGTAAGAGCAGCAGAAAAGCAATCACATATTTTAGTGAATTATTTGTGCGCTGGGTTACAAGTTCAATACCATAAGCACTCAAGGCAAATAGTACAGGATATACGCCGAAAGCATAATAAGGTTTCCCTTTGAAATAGATCAATAAGGCTAAAAGTAGCAGGAAACTGAATCCTACCCATCTGAGTTGTTTTAAACTTTGATGGAAGAATAGTAGAAGTAAACCCGGTATCCATAGCAATAGTGCAGTTCCGTTAGAGATCAGCTGCGCTTTAATAAATCCTCCGGCTGTATTGTGAACCAATTGAGTTGAGGTAAGCTCTTTCATGTGGGTAAGTACCGGCCAGTGGTGCAGGTATTGCCAGATGATATTCGGCAAGAAAATCAGGAATGCAATTAATACAGCCATATAAAGCTGCTTTTTAACTAGTAATTTTCGTTGTGTAGTAAGTAAAAGGCCCGCAATCATTGCAATAATCACAAACAGGATTGCATATTTTGTTAATAAACCAAGGCCGATAACAGGGCCAAGGAAGAGTAAGTATTTGCTTTGCCGGGTATAGGTATATTTGATCAGCAAAAAGTAGGTGAGCACCCACCAGAACTGATCAAATACTACAGGTTGTAAAAGATACCCTGAAGCCAGAAATGCAGGTGATAAACATAATGCCACACCGTTGATGGTGATGGCAAAGTTTCTGCCACCAATTTCTTTAACGATGAAACCTGCAGTCAGAATAGTTAATGCAGCAAAAGTAGCGGGGATTATTCTGATCGCAAAAGCACTGTCACCAAAAAAAGTGATGGAAAATTTCGCTATCCACGCTATAAAGGGAGGGACTTCCATATAGCCAGGCGCGGGATGATTACCAAGAGCGATATGTAAAAATTCATCCCGGCCAATACCGTAGTTATTTAAGCCAATTAAATGAAGTACAAGACTGATCAGGGCAAACAGGAAAATAAGGAGTGTAGTAGTCTGAGGTGTAGAATTGAAACGCATCTGGTCTTATCTTTTATATTAAGACAACGAGGTGTTAATGAAGTTACAAAAGGTAATAAAAAAATCCCTGCCTGATTGTCCAGACAGAGATTTTTTGCTGATTTTTGAATTAAATTAGTGTGATGGAGAATTTGCATCAACACGTTTAATCTGCGCACCTAATGCACGTAAACGTGTGTCAATATCCTGGTAACCACGTTCAATTTGTTCGATATTATAGATCGTTGAAGTACCTTCAGCAGATAATGCTGCAATTAGCAATGAAACTCCAGCTCTGATGTCAGGAGAAGTCATGCTGATACCTCTTAGTTTATATTGTTTGTTGATTCCGTTTACAGTAGCTCTGTGTGGATCACATAAAATAATCTGTGCACCCATTTCAATCAGTTTATCCACGAAGAATAAACGGCTTTCGAACATTTTCTGGTGAATCAGGATCGAACCTTTTGCCTGAGTTGCAATTACTAATACAATACTCAACAGGTCAGGAGTGAAGCCTGGCCATGGTGAATCTGCAATAGTCAGGATAGATCCATCAATGAAAGTATCAATGATATAGTGTTTTTGAGAAGGGATGTAAATATCATCACCTCTGCGTTCAAAGTTGATCCCTAACTTTCTGAATACATCAGGTATAACCCCCAATTCATCATAGCATACGTTTTTGATCGTGATTTCTGATTCTGTCATGGCGGCAAGGCCGATGAAAGAACCAATTTCAATCATATCAGGTAACATTCTGTGTTCAGTACCACCTAATTTGGTCACCCCTTCGATAGTCAGCAGATTAGAACCAATTCCGGTTATTTTGGCACCCATGCGGTTAAGCATTTTACATAACTGCTGTAAATAAGGCTCACAGGCAGCGTTATAAATCGTTGTAATCCCTTTTGCCAGGACTGCAGCCATGACAATATTTGCTGTACCAGTAACAGAAGCTTCATCCAACAGGATATAAGCACCTTTAAGGTTAGTTGCATCTACATTAAAGAAAGATTCTTTAGCGTCATATACAAATTTAGCTCCTAGTTTCTCAAAGCCAAGAAAATGAGTGTCCAATCTTCTTCGTCCAATTTTATCACCACCCGGTTTAGGGATGGCGGCTTGTCCGAAACGTGCAAGAAGTGGACCTACAATCATGATTGAACCTCTTAAACTTCCACCTTTAGCTTTAAAAGTAGCTGATTTAAAGAATTCAAGATTGATGTTTTTGGCTTCAAATGTGTAAGTGTCTTTTGATAAACGGTTTACTTCAACGCCCAGGTCACCCAGAAGTTCAATCAGTTTATTTACATCTTTGATGTCAGGGATATTACTTACAGTGATTTTCTCTTCTGTTAGTAAAACGGCAGATATAATCTGCAGCGCTTCATTTTTAGCCCCCTGCGGATGGATTTCGCCTTTTAACTTCTTCCCACCTATAATTTCAAATGCGTTCATGTGCTATTAACGTATATTATTTAAATCTGCTCGTTTAATGTCTTTGTTTTGGATTGGGATTGCTACTGCGCGGGCGGTTATTGTTGTTGTTATTGTTGTTTTGCCTTCCCTTATTATTGTTGTTGTTATTGTTGCGTCCGCGGTTGGTATTTGTAGAGGTTCTGTTTACCGGAGGCCTGAATTCAACCTTGTTCAGGTTAATGTTTTCTTCCAGTTGCAACAGACCACCTGACAATTCGCTCAGGTTCTTTAGAATAGTCTCATCAGCAACACTGTCTTTATTCCAGGTTACATAAGCCATTTTCATAAAGTTAGCGATGCCTTGTACCAGGGCTGCTCTGCGTTCAGGTTCTTCTACTGCGATAGCTCTTTCGATCATCACCTCAACAGTTTTACCGTAATGCTTGTATTTGATCCTTTGTTGCGGGTAACCGATATGTGCAGGTTTAACCAATGCCATTTCTGGAGTTGGTTTTGGATAGGGACTATCTACGTCTATTTTATAACCGGAGATAATGTGTAAATGATCCCATAATTTATGCTTGAAATCGGCAACATCCCTTAGATGAGGGTTTAAGAAACCCATCAGATCTATCACTGCCTGAGCATATTTATTGCGCTCTTCCAGATCCGGCAATTCACAAATGTACTTCACCATGTTTTGTACATTACGTCCGTATTCTGCAAGAATTAACTCGTTTCTTGTGGTATTGTAATCGAAATTCATTCTATTTATTTCTTGTGGTATTCGCTGAAGGAGGATTATCAGAGCTCTGGCCCTGTTTATTGTAATAAGCTCTTTAAAGATAAAGTTTATTTTACAATCCGCAATTTAGCAAATTTTAATAACAATTGCTTGTTTCCTAATCCCTGGAAAAATACGGTTGCTTTTACGTCTGGTAAAGTACCTTCCAGATTGATAATTTTACCAAATCCAAACTTCTCATGCTCAACTTCCATACCATTCTGAAATGCACTTGCTGCATCAGGTGCAAAACCTGGGGTAGGGATGTGCGCAGTAGGCAGCATCGTACTGGTTTTTGGTCTTATAGGAGCAGTCTGGGTAGCTGAACCTGAGGATGCTGGTTTGGGCTTGCTGAAGGAATCTCTCTGCTGTGTCCATGACCTGCGTTCCCCGTCAAAGCTATCAGATGACAGACTTGTTTTAGGGGCTTTAACCACTTCCAGTTCGAGAAATTTTGCACTGATTTCACTGATAAAACGACTCGGTTCACAATTGGTCAGTGTTCCCCATCGGTACCGGGAAGTTGCATAAGTTAGGGTCAGCTTTTTTTCTGCACGGGTAATGGCGACATAAAATAAACGGCGCTCTTCTTCCAGATCAGTTCTTGAATTCAATGACATTTGCGAAGGAAACAGGTTCTCTTCCAATCCTACTACAAAAACATTCTTGAATTCCAGTCCTTTTGCAGAGTGGATCGTCATCATTGAAACGGTATCTTTCTCTTTATCGTCCTGACGGTCATCGTTCGTTAACAGTGCAATATCCTGCATGAAAATAGCAAGGCTTCTGTCTTCAATATCTTCACGCTCGGCAAATTCTTTAATACCATTCAATAATTCCTGTATGTTTTCATACCTGCTGCGGCCTTCTACACTGTCATCGGTATGCAGTTCTTTCAGGATACCAGAATGCTGTGCGATATATAAAGCAGTTTCATAGGCATCCAGCTTTTTGGCTTCTGCCTGGAAACTCTGGATCAATACAGAGAAATCATTCAACTGGTTAGCAATCCGGCCTGCAATATAGGTTTGCGGTTCACAGACTACCTGCCACATCGTGATGTTATGCTGGTCAGCAGCGACTATAATTTTATCAACCGTAGTATCACCTAATCCTCTTTTTGGATAATTGATAACCCTTTTGATTGCTTCTTCATCACTTGGATTGAAAGTAAGACGGAAGTAAGCAATTAAATCTTTAATCTCTTTACGCTGATAGAAAGATAACCCTCCAAAGATCTTATAAGGTATATTGAGTTTTCTTAAACCTTCCTCCATTGCTCTTGACTGGGCATTGGTTCGGTAAAGAATAGCAAAATCACTATAATTTAATCCTTTTGAAGTTCTGTCCTGAACAATAGCTTCTGCAACTATTTTACCTTCCTCATTGTCAGTAAACGCTCTTGATACTTTAATTCTGTCACCAGCTTCATTTTCAGAAAATACGTTTTTCTCCAGCTGATTTTTGTTGTTTGCAATGATGCTATTGGCAACGTCAACGATATTTTGGGTAGAGCGGTAGTTCTGTTCTAATTTATAGACTTTTAAGTCAGGATAATCCTTCTCAAAATTCAGGATATTCTGGATGTTTGCCCCACGGAAACCGTAAATACTTTGCGCATCATCACCTACCACACAGATATTCTGATAAGCTGCTGCCAGTTTTTTTACAATTGTATATTGTGAAAAGTTAGTATCCTGGTACTCATCCACCATCAGGTATTTAAATTTCTGCTGGTATTTATTCAGTACATCCGGGTGATCTTTCAACAAGACATTGGTTTTGAAAAGTAAATCATCAAAATCCATTGCGCCTGCTTTAAAGCAGCGTTTGGTATAAGTTTCATAGATAGAACCGATTAAAGGACGTTTATTGCTAATATCCTCTGCCTGAATTTCAGCATTTTTCATGTATTCTACATGACTGACCAGGTTGTTTTTTGCAGAAGATATCCGGTTATAGACGAAATTTGCATTGTATAACTTATCATCTAATTGCATTTCCCGCAAAATAGATCTGATCAGACTTTTACTATCGTCGGTATCATAAATAGTAAAGTTAGAGGGATAACCTATCTTTTCTGCTTCAACACGTAATATTTTGGCAAAAACAGAGTGGAATGTTCCCATCCATAAGTTTTTTGCCTCTGTACCCACAACTTTTGAGATACGTTCACGCATATCTTTTGAAGCTTTGTTCGTAAAGGTCAATACTAAAATATTAAAAGCATCCACACCTTTTTCAATAAGATGTGCTACTCTATATGTTATTACCCTTGTTTTACCTGATCCCGCACCAGCGACAATCATTGCCGGTCCTTTAGTATTCTCTACTGCTGCACGTTGCTGAGGGTTTAATCCTGCTAAATAATCCAAATTGAAATACTGTTTTGCGTATGAAAAGGTACAAAAATAACAAAACTATACTTCTTATTTCAATCAGTTCATATTTTATTTCAGGTCTTTCGATGAAGCTTACAACAGTATCGTCTGGCTTAATTAATAGGGTCCAATCTCGCGGTTAATGGGTTCCCATCTCACAATTTCTGACCAGAGATCATACCAGACCTCATCGCTCACTTTAAAAATATCTTCATCGGCAATATATATTCCCTCATGCCATATACCGTAAAGCTCCTGAAGAACAATTTGAAACCGGATGTGTTGTTGGTCTGCAGGTAAACTGCTTTGGTCTAGTTTAATTTCCATATGCTATATATTTAATTACTAAACCTATAATTTTTATCTTTTAATAAAAAGTACAGTTCTGTACTTTTTAGCTATGATTTTTTTGCTTCATTCGTATTAAATGGCTAAAGCAACTTTTAAGAAAAGGCGAAATCAAGAGGCAATCTTAATCGTTGGGAACAATGTCAGGAAATTGCGAAAAATTAAAGGCTGGACAATTTCTGAATTCGCCTTCAAGTGCGGCGTAGACCCTCACCAGATCAGCAGGATAGAGCTTGGGTTGACGGATTCGAATATTACGATGCTGACGCTGATTGCCAAAAAATTAGAAGTCGATATCCGTCTTTTTTTTAAAAGGTACGAGGAGTAGTTTTCAGGAAAGAAAGGATCTTTTTACAGCTAGTCTGGGAATTTTTTTCTAGTTTTAACCGCTTAAATACCGGGCTTGATTGACAAGAAAAACAAGGCAGCGGGTTTTAAATTATAAACAATCATTTGTTATGCAAGAGATCAAAAAATATGTAGAAGACAACAAGCAACGCTTTTTAGACGAGTTGTTTGAATTATTACGTTTTCCTTCAGTAAGTGCAGACCCAAAATATAAAGGTGATGTATTGAAAACCGCTGCTTTTGTTGCGGAGAAACTGAAAGAAGCGGGTGCAGATAAAGTGGAGATTTGTGAGACTGCCGGATATCCTATCATATATGGAGAGAAAATTATTGATGCAGCATTACCTACTGTTTTAATTTATGGTCATTATGATGTGCAGCCAGCAGATCCATTGGAATTATGGCATACCCCTCCTTTTGAGCCTACTGTTCGTGATGGTAAAATCTATGCACGGGGTGCTTGTGATGATAAAGGACAGTTTTATATGCATGTGAAGGCTTTTGAATTGATGATGAAAACCAATACACTGGCTTGTAATGTGAAGTTTATGATTGAGGGGGAAGAAGAAGTAGGTTCCAGCAACCTTGGTGTTTTCGTTAAAGCGAATACTGAACGTTTGAAAGCTGATGTCGTGTTAATTTCTGATACTTCTATGATCAGCATGGAAAATCCTTCTATTGAAACCGGATTACGTGGTTTAGCTTACATGGAAGTGGAAGTGACAGGTCCGAACAGAGATCTTCATTCGGGTGTTTATGGTGGAGCTGTTGCTAATCCAATCACTATTTTATGTAAAATGATTGCTTCTTTACATGATGAGAATAACCATATTACTATTCCTGCTTTTTATGATAAAGTGGTGGATTTAACAGCGGATGAAAAAGCTGCTTTAAATTCGGCTCCTTTTGACTTGAACGATTATAAAAAAGACCTTGATATCAATGCTGAATGGGGTGAGAAAGGGTATTCTACTTTAGAACGTACAGGTACAAGACCAACCTTAGAGGTAAACGGTATCTGGGGTGGTTATATTGGTGAGGGTGCTAAAACAGTATTGCCTTCTAAAGCAAGCGCTAAAATTTCTATGCGCCTGGTGCCTCACCAGAGTTCAGATGAAATATCTGCTATTTTCCAGCAGCATTTTGAAAGTATCGCCCCTGATTTTGTGAAGGTAAAAGTTACTGCACATCATGGTGGTGAGCCGGTAGTTACACCAACTGATAGTATTGCTTACCGTGCTGCTGAAAAAGCGATCTTAACTAGTTTTGGTAAAAAGCCAATTCCAACAAGAGGCGGTGGTAGTATTCCTATCGTTGCTTTGTTTGAAGATGTGCTGGGTATTAAATCTGTTTTGTTAGGCTTTGGTCTTGACAGTGATGCTTTACACTCACCAAATGAGAAATATGATATCTTCAATTACTATAAAGGAATTGAAACTTTGCCTTTATTCCACAAGTATTTTGCGGAACTAAGCAAATAATTTTAGATAATTCTATCAACAAAGGGTGGCCAAATGGCTGCCCTTTTGTATTTTTACCCCGTGCCTCCACCTCTAAAGAAAATACCTGCCAACCAGGGAAAGCTTATTTTTGATCAGCCTCTTGTACCTAAGGCGAGTCCAAAAGTAACTCCAAAAACAGCTCCAAAGCGGAGAAAGCCTGCTGCGAAGAAGAAAAAAGGGCTTTCATTACAATGGAAATTTGTTATTGCAGGGTTATTACTCATTTTATTTTCTCCTTTATATTATGGTTATGTGCTGAAGCTTTTTACTTCGACAACCCGATGGATAATGGATATTGGAGAAGATCCGAATTACAGGACTTATAAGAGTTTTGATATTCAAATTCCTAAACGGTATACGATTCATGGAATTGATGTTTCTTCTTATCAGGGCAAAATTGACTGGACGAAGGTAAAAGCAATGAAGGACGATGATGTGAGTATCAAATTTGCATTTATTAAAGCTACAGAAGGGGTTTCAAGTGTTGACTCATATTTTCAGCGCAATTGGAGGGAGGCGCCAAAAGCAGGTATTATTTGTGGTGCATATCATTATTTTATTCCTAAAAAATCGGGTTTATGGCAAGCCCGGTTTTTCTTGCAGACTGTTAAATATGAGTCTGGAGATTTACCCCCGGTTATCGATATTGAAACCTTAAGTGGCGTATCTCCTGAGAAAATGCGGATAGAATTGAAGGATTTTATCACTCATGTAGAAAGAAAAACGGGTGTAAAACCTATTATTTACTCTGGATTGGTCTTTTATAAAGATTATCTGAAAGGACATTTTGATGGCTATCCTTTGTGGATTGCACATTATTATAAAGCAGAATTGAAAGCTGGTGCAAATACTAAATGGTCTTTTTGGCAGCACTCAGATAAAGCCCGGATTACAGGGATCAATCATGTAGTAGATTTCAATGCGTTCAGGGGAGATAGTTTATCTTTTCAGCAACTGCTGATTAAATAGGTAATTCATTCAGGGATTAATATTTATTTTTATTAATCGCCAGTCTACCGGAAATAAGAAGCCCCCTTAAAAGGCTTCTTATGAATGATCAATTAGAAAGGGGTAACGCTTTCATCCAATATCCGGTTCCAATCTGTATGGCGTTTAAGGTAAGCTACCACTACAGGACATAGCGGAATCAGTTTATACTCGTTTTCTTCCATGTAGGTCAACGTCTTTTCGATCACAGCAGTTGCTGCACCTTTACCTTTCAACTCTTCTGGTGCTTCGGTATGAATGAGCCAGATTTTCTTGCTCCGTTCTTTATAAGCTATAAATGCGGTATAATCACCTACTTTAAGTTCGAAACGGTTCTGATCCTGATTTTTAACCAGTGGCAGATTTACATATTCTTCATTCATGTCTTTTACATTTAATTCAATACACCAAATTTGCCGGCATTGAAATCTTCAATTGCCTGATGGATTTCTTCTTCCGTATTCATTACAAAAGGGCCATAACTTACTATCGGTTCATCAATTGGTGCTCCGCTTAATAACAAGATCACACTTTTCTGATTTGCCTTAATATGGATTTCCTCTCCCTTATTCTCAAATAATACAAAACTATGTTCTGTCGCGATTTCATCATTGATAATTATACTACCGTTTACAACTAACAAAGCAGTATTGTGCGTTGCAGTAATGGTAGTAGTCAGTTCTCCACCTTCATTTAATTTAATGTCGAACAGGTTTACCGGGGTATAAGTCTCAGCTGGCCCGGATACTCCGTTAAAATTTCCAGCAATCACGTTCACTGTACCTGCCTGGTCTGCTAATTCAACTTTTCCCATTCCGGCAGCTTTTAATTCCTGGTAATGCGCAGGAACACATTTATCTTTTTTAGGAAGATTTACCCACAATTGAACCATTTCAAAAGGCCCTCCGGTTTTAGAAAAGGTTTCTTCGTGGTATTCTTTATGCAGAATCCCTTCTCCGGCAGTCATCCATTGTACATCACCTGTATTAATAATTCCACTGTTTCCGGCACTATCGTGATGTGCAATGCTGCCTTGATAAGCAATAGTAACGGTTTCAAAACCTTTATGTGGGTGAACATCTACTCCTCTGACGTGATCTGAGGGCCCGAAATCATATGCTGCATTAAAATCCATTAATAAAAACGGACTGATCCTTCTTTTAGAAATATCAGCTCCAGGTATATAGTTAAAGACTCTGAACCCATCACCCACCATGCCTGGCTGACCAGGTTTTGTCACGATTTTTTCAATTAACTTCTTCATTTTATTTCTCCTTTTTTGAGGTAATCAAAACGATTGTGTTAAAATGTTTTAACAACAACCTGCTTTGATTTTCGTTATACAAATATACTTTGAACCGCTTCCGCATCAGTTGATGTAGGATAAGAAGTGACGTGCCCGTACAGAATTGTTTTTATCTTTGTCTTATGAATCTGGAACCTAATAGTTTAATCCGCGCCTCTTCGCCTTACCTTTTGCAGCATGCTTATAATCCTGTAAACTGGTATGAATGGGGGGAAGAAGCGTTAGCAAAAGCAAAGCAGGAAAACAAACTGATTCTGGTCAGTATTGGTTATTCAGCTTGTCACTGGTGCCATGTGATGGAACGGGAGAGCTTTGAGTTACACGAAGTAGCAGAGGTGATGAATAAACATTTTGTTTGTATTAAAGTAGACCGGGAAGAAAGGCCTGATATTGATCAGATTTATATGCTGGCTATCCAATTGATGACTGGTAGTGGAGGATGGCCATTAAATTGTATTTGTTTACCTGATCAGCGGCCAATCTATGGAGGCACTTATTTTAAAAAAGAGGATTGGATCAATATCTTGTTAAACGTTGCCGGTTTATGGCAAACTGAACCTGGTAAAGCAGAACAATATGCTGTTCAGCTAACTGAAGGTATCCGGAACTCAGAAAAAGTGATTCCTAATATCAGAACTACTCCTTATACAGAAAAAGACTTACAGGATATTACTACACCGTGGAAGCGTAATTTCGATATGATGGAAGGGGGATATAACAGGGCGCCTAAATTCCCTTTACCTAATAACTGGCAGTTTTTATTGCGTTATAGTCATTTAATGAAGGAGAATGCAACGCATGTAGCGACGCTGCTGACATTGGAAAAGATGGCTTTTGGTGGAATTTATGATCAGATAGGTGGTGGTTTCGCCAGGTATTCGGTAGATGGCAGCTGGCATGTGCCTCACTTCGAAAAGATGTTATATGATAATGCACAGCTTATCAGTTTATATGCGGAAGCTTATCAATTTTCAGGTATTCATTTGTTTAAAGAAGTAGCTATAGAATCAATTGCCTGGATAGAGCGTGAAATGACATCTCCCGAAGGATTATTTTATTCCGCTTTGGATGCCGACAGTGAAGGGGTTGAAGGTAAATTCTATGTATGGGATTTATTGGAGTTCGAAAAAATACTGGGTGCTGATGCTGCATTACTGGCAGATTATTTCAATGTTACAGCACAGGGGAATTGGGAAGAGGAAGAAATCAATATTCTGCTGAGAAAATATACACCTGAAGAATACGCTGAATTAAAGGGGATTCCGATTGCTGATTTTACAAAAAAACTAAATTCGGCTAAGGAAAAATTGCTGGCGGTCAGGAGTAAAAGAATGCATCCAGGCTTAGATGATAAGTGTTTGACTGCGTGGAATGCGATGATGATTAAAGCATTGTCAGAAAGCAGTCAGATTTTTGACCGGGAAGAGTTTTACCTGGCGGCAAGAAAAGCAGCAGATTTTATCCTGGCTAACCTAACGGCCGAAAACGGTGGATTGTACCGGAATTATAAACATAATAAAGCTTCAATCACTGGTTTCCTTGATGATTATGCTTTCTTTATCGCTGCTTTAATTGCTTTATATGAAGCTGATTTTGAAGATCGCTGGTTACTGGAAGCAAAGAAACTGACAGATTGGGTGCTCAGCAATTTCCGTGATCTGGACAGCCCAATGTTGTTTTATACACCTGCTAATGGGGAGTCTTTGATTGCACGTAAGCATGAGATTATGGATAATGTGATTCCTGCTGCGAACTCAGTCATGGCACAAAACTTAAAACATCTGGGCCTATTATTTGATGAGACCCGTTATACGGAAAGAGCAGATGCGATGTTGGCTGCAGTACATCCTCAAATTAAAACTTATGGCTCTGCTTATTCTAACTGGGCGATCCAGATGATGAATGAAGTGTTTGGAATTAATGAAATTGCATTCTCCGGAGATGCTATCACTCAGGTGAGGAAATCGCTGAATGAGAGATACATCCCAAACAAAATTATATTAGGAGGAACAAATTCTATACTTCCTTTGTTAAAAGATAAGCAAAGCATTGAAACAAAAATATATATTTGCCGAAATAAATCATGTCAACTGCCTGTAACAACAGTTGAAGAAGCATTAAAATTAATTAACTAAATAAGATTCCAATGAGTATTAAACCCAATACAGTAGTTTCATTAACGTACGAACTGCATACGACTAATGAAGAGGGACAACAAGTTTTCGTAGAAAAAGCTGATGAGCAAAATGCATTGGTATTCTTATACGGTGCAGGTATGATGTTGCCTAAATTTGAAGAGCATTTAACTGGATTAAATGTTGGTGATGAGTATAAATTTGAGCTAAGTGCAGCTGATGGTTACGGTGATTTAGATCCGGGAGCTTTCGCTGACTTACCAAAAGATATGTTCAAAGATGTTGACTTGCCTAATGTAGGTGATGTTATTCCTTTACAAGATAACGAAGGAAATCACTTCAGAGCAGGTGTTACTGCTGTTCATGATACTACTATTTCAGTAGATTTAAACCATCCGATGGCTGGTAAAAACCTGATTTTTGGTGGTAAAATCCTTTCGGTACGTGAAGCAACTGAAGAAGAATTAAGTCATGGTCATGCACATGGTGCTGATGGACACGCAGGACACTAATCCTGATAAATTATACTAAGAAAGGTGCGGAGGTCTTAACTTCCGCACCTTTTTTTATGTTTATTAATTCTTTTTAACTTCAAGATTGCACTTTTCGCAGGTTCCGTAAGCAGTTGTATTTACTGTTTTGGCTGTGAATCCTTTTGGCATCGTGCTATGTGGCACTGCAACATCCAGACAGTATATTTTATTGCATGTGGTACAGTTAAAGTGAATATGTTCATCGTGGTGATGATCGGCTGAACAGGAAGAAGAACAAATGGCATAATTAGCCGTTCCGTTCATATCCATAATCCGGTGCAGAATTCCTTTATCCTCATAGATGTTTAAGATGCGGTAAAGTGTTACCCTGTCAATTTCTTTACCGAGCTTTTTTTCCAGTTCGGGTTGCGAAATAGCGACAGTATCTAAGGCTATCTCTTCTAAAACACGAACTCTTTGTTTGGTATGTTTCAGCGCGTGTTCTTTGAGTATGTTAGTAGGATCGATTTTCATGTTCATTAAATTGACTTTGCGTTAACTAGTGCTATTGGTGGATTGTCCATTGCATTTCCAGTGCTTAGTTTCAGCGTTCCTTTAATAGTTATGGTTTGATAAGTAAATTTAATCGGTTCAGCAAGCTCAACCATCACCATAATCGGTACGCCATTTTTTCCGCAGAAATAACATTGGTTAATCGGAAGGGTCGAAAGCATAAATTTAGTTTGTTTCATCCCATCTTTAATCGGGACTAAGTATCCTTCTAGTTCAAATGGTTTATTTGCGTATTTTTTAATATCGGCATTGTAAATGGCAAACATCTGTGTATCCTTCACAATCTTAAAATCTACTCCTCCGATTACATCCCAATTAGAAGAGCTGATCTGGTCATTTGGATTATGCTGAGCTTTCACAGCATAGCCTGAAAGTAGTAAGAATATAACGAGCAGTGGTTTCATTCGCGTGTTCATATTTAGTTTTTAGACAATATCTTAGAGATATTTGACCGGTAAGCCTGCATGGCAGGAATTACAGCTGCAAATATACCAATCGCCAGCCCGGCAACAAATAAATAAATTTCATCTTTCAGTAAGATAAACCCACTGAGTCTGGCCTGACTACTTTCCTGATAGTTTCCGATCAGCTGCAGGATTAGATGTCCCAAAACTATTCCAATAATTGTACCAGCTAAAGTAAGCAGGATTCCTTCAAAAATCACAATACAGAATAACTGGCTTCTGGAAGCGCCCAGTGTCCGCATAATAGCCAGGTCGTAACTTCTTTCTTTTAAGGAGTTATATAAATTTACAAATACACTAATCGCAGCAATGAGCATAATCAGGGCCGCAAACCATTGAAGCGTATCTACTCCAACGCCTATCAATGAGAATAAGCGGGTACTTTCCATCGCAGGCGAAGCGGCTTGTAAATTGGTAGATTGATTGACCATTCTTGGAAACATGACTACAGACATCGGTGACCTGTATTGAATAAGCAGGGCTGTAATTTCTTTTTCATCCTGGTGTCCGGTTTGGTCTGGCCTGTGATCCTGGTGTTCATGACGTTCTGTAGCTTCTTCTTTTTCATGGTCTTCGTGCATTTTCCATACGCTTGAAATATTAGTCAGGATCAGGTTGTCGGTAACATTCCCCTGTGGGGCTAAAATTCCGACTACTTTATAGGCGTGTGTTTTATGAATGTCTGAACTGCCTGTGAGTCCATGGGCACCGAAAAAGGTATCTCCAATTTTTAATTTCTGGTTGATAGCGACAGTTGAGCCTATGGTGACTTCAAAATCAGCATTCCAGAATTTGCCTGTACTGGTTTTTAGTTTATAGATACTGACGAAATTGCTGTCTGTACCTACGATTCTGATGCCCTGGTAATTATCGCCTTGTGCTAAGGGAACAGCTTTTTTAACGAATGGGCTGCGTGCTAATTCCTGTGCTTCTTTTAAAGGAATGTTTCCGGTCGGGAAATCAATATAATAGATGCTGCTCAGAATAAGCTGGAGCGGGCTTCCTTTGGCACCAACTACCAAATCGATGTCTTTAGCATTGTTATCTAATTTCTCTCCGATTTGTGTGGAGGCTAAAAGCAGAATTGTCAATATACCCGTACCGAAGGCAATGAGCATAATATTTAGTGCGGAGGATAATGGTTTAGACCATAAACTTTTCCAGCTGATTTTTAATGGGCTCATTTTAATTCGTAGGTATTTGTAAATGCATCTTTAACTCTTTTATCATGGGTGGCTACAATTAATGTGGCCTGGTTTAAACCAGATTGCTGCAGTAATAATTCAAGTACAGCCTGTGCATTTTTATCGTCCAGACTGGAAGTAGGCTCATCTGCAATTAACAGGGCTGGTTTATTGATGACAGCCCTTGCGATAGAGACTCTTTGCAGTTGTCCCTGACTTAATTCATTGGGATAACTATTTTTTTTGTCTGCTATGCCCAGGGAGGTTAAAACTTCATTTACTCTTTTCAGGTCTTCTGGAAGACGGGCAAAACTCTGAGCCATAACCAGGTTTTCTGCAATTGTCAGGCTTTTAATTAAATGCGGGCGCTGAAAGATGATCCCTATATTTCTGCCTCTAAACTGATCAAGCTCACGGGAAGATAGGGAATATATGGAGGTACCATCCATATTTACTGCTCCGGCAACGGGTTTTAATATGCCGGTTAGAATGTGTAGCAGAGTCGTTTTTCCGCTACCCGATTCTCCTAAGAGTAACCATTGTTCGCCATTATTGATTTCCCAGTCTTTAAAGCCAATGCGGAGTGCATTACCATAACTGTGTGAAACTGATTTGATGGATATCATTTGTGTGGGTCTGTTTAATTTTTAACAAAAATACTATATGCAAGTTTATTGCATATAGTATATGTGTAAAGAGTTTGCTACTGCAATTGAATAGGTAAACGTGCTGTGCTCAGGATTGTTATCTCCTGGTAAATATAAATGCAATAATATTGCATTTATATTGTTTCTATTATATTTGCAACTTGATTGCATTAAATATACACATAAAATGAAGACTAAATTATTACCTGTAACTGTGCTCAGTGGATTTCTTGGAAGTGGGAAAACTACCTTGCTAAACCATATTCTACATAACAAACAAAACTTGAGAGTAGCGTTGATTGTCAATGATATGGGCGAAATAAATATTGATGCGAATGCAATTCAGCGGGATAATATGTTATCCCGGACAGAAGAGAAATTAGTAGAGATGAGCAATGGTTGTATTTGTTGCACGCTGCGGGAAGATTTGATTGCTGAAGTAGAAAAGCTTGCGAAGGAAAATCGTTTTGATTATCTGGTTATTGAGAGTACTGGTATATCTGAGCCTGTTCCGGTAGCCCAAACTTTTAGTTATGTAGATCTGGAAATGAATATCGACTTAAGTAAGTTTAGTAAACTGGATACAATGGTGACCGTGGTAGACTGTTTTAATTTTAAAAAAGACTTTGGAACAAATGAATTGCTGGTAGATAGGGGATGGGTAGATGATAGTGCTGACCAGCGGACAATAGTTAATTTGTTAACTGATCAGATTGAGTTTGCAAATGTGATTATCCTGAATAAAACAGATTTGGTTTCTGCAGCGGATTTATTGCTTTTGAAAGCTGTGATCCGCAAGTTGAATTCTTCAGCTAAATTAATTGATACTTCTTTTAGTCAGGTTGATCTGAAAGAGATATTAAATACTGGTTTGTTCGATTTTGACGAGGCTTCTCAAGGGGCAGGATGGATTAAAGAGTTAAATGCTGAACATTTACCCGAAACTGAAGAATATGGGATCAGCAGTACGGTATTCCGTTCTTCTAAGCCTTTTCATCCTGAACGTTTATGGCGTTACCTGAACGAACAATTCCCACCAAATGTGATCAGAACAAAAGGGTTGTTTTGGTTAGCGCCAATGCCAGACCGTGCTTTAAACTTTTCACAGGCGGGCGGATCGCTGCGGATTGAGAGTGCTGGAACGTGGTGGGCGAGCATGCTGCCTTCTGAAAGGTTGAATTACCAGGATTTTGCGGACAATAGAAAAGAAATTGAGAACCGCTGGGATGCAAATTATGGCGACCGGATGAATGAACTGGTATTTATTGCGCAGGATCTTCAAAAAGAACAATTGCACGAGGAATTGACTGCTTGTTTGCTGACCGTGGAAGAAGAACTTCAGCAGATGAATAAAGAGGTATTTGCTAATCCTTTCGAAAACGTAATTCAATAGCCGGTATTGATGTGTTAATCAGTATTCGTAAAGAATTGGTTACAGCCTTATAATATTAATGCAATACAGTTGCAATTGTGTTGCATTAATATTATATTTGATCTTCATTATTTAGTTAATAGGTAAGCACTTGTAACGGGATTCATCACCCTGTTACAGTGCTTTTAAATTTTAATATCAGATCCTACCCGTATATTAGAGGTTTAATCAATCCTTTAAATCGTTATGATCAAAAAGATATGCTGTTTACTATCTTTCTTCCTGGCTTTTACTTTAAACAGCTTTGCACAGCAATTTAAAGTAGCTTATTCTCCTGCCTCATTAAATCAGTCTTTTACAGGAAAGGTTTTTCTGTACTTATCAAAGAATAACCCTCAGCCCTTAACTGCGTCTATCGGTATAGAACCATTAAATTGCTTTGCAGTGGAGGTTAAAGGGATTAAACCTGGCGAAAGCATTGTTATCGATGATCTGGCAACGTCCTATCCTGTTCTGCCTTCTGAGATGGAACGTGGAGTTTATTATATCCAGGCAGTCTGGGACTTGAATCTCGGAGGAAGAGCTATTGCAGCCAGTCCGGGTAATATATTTAGTACTCCGCAAAAAATAGTAATTGGTAAAGATTTAAAGCAGTCTTTTACCTTATTGGCAGATCAGGTGGTTCCTGAACTCGTTTTTCAGGAAACGGAATTCATCAAAGAATTCAAAGCTCCCACCAGGTTATTGAGTAATTTCTACCAGAAGAAATTTACTTTAGATGCAGCTGTTCAGTTACCAGCTGAATATTATAAAAACCCGTCAGCTAAATTTCCTGTATTATTTATCGTGACTGGCTTTGGCGGTGATCATCATTATATGTCGGTTACAGGCAAAATGCCTGCAGTAATTGGCACTACTCCAGTTATCCGTGTGTTTTTGGATGGTAATTGTGCCTTGGGACATACTGCTTATGCGAATAGTGATAATAATGGCCCATGGGGAGATGCATTGACCCAGGAGTTTATTCCTTTGCTGGAAAAGCAGTATCGCTGCAATGGGGCAAGATTGTTAACAGGTCATAGTAGTGGAGGCTGGTCTGTTTTATGGTTACAAACGCATTATCCAAAGCTATTCCTGGCTACAGCTTCCAGTAGTCCTGATTATGTGGATTTCCGCAAGTTTCTGAATGTGAACTTATACAAAGATAGTAGCTTGTTCTATGATGCTAAGGGGCGGCTCAATCCGGGTGGAACAGTTGCCGGCAGATTTCCTTTTTCTTATTTGAAAGAGATGTACCAGGTAGAGCATGTTATTTCAAGAGGAGAACAGCAGCGTTCTTTTGAAGCGGTATTCAGTAAAAAAGGAAAAGATGGGATACCGGAGTCGATTTGTGATCCTAAAACCGGTTCGATCAATCAGCATACTGTTGAAAACTGGAAAAAGTATGATATTTCTTTATACCTGAGAAATAACTGGAAAGATTTAAAAAAAGATCTGGACGGGAAAATACGGATATCGATAGGGGATGAGGATAACTTTATGCTGAATTATCCGGTCAGGTTAATGAATGAGGAAATGAAAGCGGTACAGGCAGCTATGCTTTTTAAATATTATCCGGGAGATCATTTTACGGTTAAAACAGCGGGATATATGGCTGATTTGTCTGGCTTCCTTGAAGAGAAATATAAACAATGGCTGCTCCAAACCGGACAGCAAGCAAAATAATAAATAAGGCCTGAATGCAGACAGGCTGATCAGACCTTCTTTATTATTTTATCTCCGGGTTAGTAATTCTCCAGGAAATCTTCTCCCTTTTGCGTGATTGTTGCGGAGGGATGGGCGCTATCCGGATGAATAATGATATAACCCAGACGCTCCAACTCTTCATAAGCGTCTTCCATTCCTCCAAGAATAGAAGAGCTTACTTGTTGTTCCACTGTTTCCAGTATTCTTTTGATTTCTTCTTTTTCCATACTTAAATTTAACAATTTTTAGGACAAGGTGTTTGGTAATTTTAATACTGTTCGCAAAATATATTTATTTTTGTGTCCATGAAAACATACCCCCATTCGTTATTCCTCTTTTTTTTATTGTTTCTTTTCGCTTGTCATTCTGATTCTAAACAACAACTAGCTAAAACTGCTAAGGATACTTTAATACATGATGCGCAATCAACAGTTCCTGTGAAATCTTTGCCGGCTGACGCTAAAACGATTATTTTACGTAAGGAAGTTCCAGTATTGTGTTATCATCAGATCAGGGATTGGAAAGCTTCAGATTCCCAAAGAGCGCATGATGATATTATTCCTCCTGCTAACTTCAGAGATCATATGAAAATGCTGGCAGATAGTGGCTATCATACTATTTTACCAGATCAGTTGTATGATTATTTGAATTACGGTACGAAACTACCTTCAAAACCGATTATGATATCTTTCGATGATACAGATTTGGATCAATATACTGTAGGAGCTTCAGAACTGAAAAAACATGGGTTTAAAGGCGTATTTTTTATTATGACTGTATCTATCGGCAGACCAAGATATATGAGCAAGGCGCAGATTAAAGAGCTATCAGATGATGGACATGTAATTGCAAGTCATACCTGGAACCACAAGAACTTTGCGCAGTTTACAGACCAGGACTGGGAGATTCAAATTGATAAACCTACGCAGACTTTAGAGAAGATTACCGGGAAAAAGGTGGAGTATTTCGCTTATCCTTATGGTGTTTTCAAAGCTGCTAACTTACATAAGTTGAAAGAACATGGGTTTAAGGCGGCATTTATTCTGTCTACGCCAATGGATGAGGCAAATCCTATTTATACCATCAGAAGGATTATTGATCCGGGACGTTATACGGCTAAAAATCTGTACAATAGCTTACAGAAGAGTTTCAATAAGAAAAAGATAGTTACTCCGGTTTCTTAATAAGTTATAAATGTAAAATGGGTAGCTGAAATTATCAGCTACCCATTTTTTATACAATCAAATTATAAGCTTATTTATACAATTCTGCTCTGATTTGTGCTACGTCTTCACTGTTGATATAATCATCATAGCTCATCATTTTATCAATTGATCCGTTAGGTGTCAATTCGATAACTCTTGTCGCTACGGATTCAGTTAAGGCATGATCTCGTGAAGTAAATAAAACAGTTCCTTTGAAATCTTTAAGACCGTTGTTCAATGCTGTGATTGATTCCAGATCCAGGTGATTCGTTGGCTCATCAAATAATAACAAGTTAGCTTGTCTTAACATCATCTGAGAGAACATACAACGCATTTTCTCTCCACCTGACAATACTTTACAGTTCTTTAATACTTCTTCACCCGAAAACAGCATTCTGCCCAGGAAACTTCTTACAAACTGTTCATCTTTGTCTGTGTCCGAGTATTCTCTTAACCAGTCAACCAAATTCATATCTTTTCCTTCGAAATAAGAAGAGTTATCATTTGGAATATCAGCAGTATTGATGGTTACACCGTATTTGAATTCTCCGGTATAGTTTTTATCACGACCTGTTAATACGTTGTAAAAAGCAGTAGTCGCTAAACTGTTCTGAGAAACAATAGCAATTTTATCACCTTTATTCACCATAAAGTTTACGCCTTTAAATAAGACTTCTCCATGGCTGGTTAGTGCAAGGTTTTCTACCTGAAGGATCTGATCACCAGCTTCTCTGCCACCTACGTTGTTAAACATAATAGCAGGGTATTTACGGCTGGATGGTTTAATCTCAGTCAGGTCAATTTTATCAAGGGCTTTCTTACGGGAAGTAGCTTGCTTTGATTTGGAAGCATTCGCACTGAAACGCTGAATAAATTCCTGCAGTTCCTTTACTTTTTCTTCTAGTTTTTTGTTTTGGTCACCACGTTGTTTTAAGGCAAGCTGGCTTGACTCATACCAGAAGGTATAGTTACCAGAGTAAGTAGTCATTTTGCTAAAGTCAATATCTACGATATGTGTACATACAGCATCTAAAAAGTGTCTATCGTGAGATACAACCAATACGGTACTTTGGTAATCAGCAAGGAAGTTTTCTAACCAGGCGATAGTTTCTATATCCAGATCGTTCGTTGGCTCATCTAATAACAAAATGTCAGGATTACCAAAAAGAGCTTGTGCAAGTAACACACGTACTTTTTGTTTACCGTCTAATTCAGTGATTTGTTTGTGATGGAATTCTTCTTTAATCCCAAGATTGCTTAACATGGTTGCTGCATTGCTTTCCATATTCCAGCCGTCCATTTCTGCGAACCTGTTTTCCAGTTCACCTGCACGCTCACCGTCTTTGTCAGAAAAATCTTCTTTCAAATAGATGGCATCTTTCTCCTTCATGATGTCATATAATTCTTTATGACCAATCATAACGGTTTCAATTACTGTGAAATCATCATATTCATGGTGATTTTGTTTTAAAACCGCCATACGTTCTCCAGGCGTAAAAGCTACGCTGCCCGAGGTCTGATTAACTTCACCAGACAGGATTTTTAAGAAAGTTGATTTACCCGCGCCATTAGCTCCGATTACACCATAACAGTTGCCAGGAGTGAATTTTAGGTTAACATCTTCAAATAAGGTACGTTTTCCGTAACGCAGGGATAAATTAGAAACTGAAATCATATTGCACAAAAATAAGCCGCAAAGGTAACGATAATTTAATAAAATGTTTTGTCTGGTAGGGGATTGAATGTCTGAATTACATAGATTTATTGTAATATTCACCTCATTAAGCAGGAGCCTGTTAAAATTGTTAAATTTGTACCCAATTATGGAAAGCGAAATAAATATACTTAGTTCTATTATACAGCGCAGACGGAGCATTTTCCCGCCAAGTTATACAAAGGAAGAAATCCCTGAGGAGTTGATTAGCCAGGTTCTGGAAAGTGCAAATTATGCGCCTACACATAAATTAACGCAGCCGTGGAGGTTTATTGTTTACCGGAATGAGGGAAAACGTAAACTGGGAATGGAGCTTGCACGTTTGTATAAGCAGGGGACGCCAGATGCGCAATTCCTGCAAAAGAAATTTGATGGGATCATCGAGAAAGCAGTGCAGTCAAGTTGTGTCATTGTATTAAATGCGCAATTGCATCCTGATCTTATTCCAGAGTGGGAAGAAATTGCGGCTTTTGCTTGTGCGGTGCAGAATATGGCATTAACTGCAGAAGCGTTGAAGATTGGTGCGTACTGGAGTTCGCCGGGAATGATTACTCAAATGGATGGGTATCTGCAACTGGCACCGAACGAGAAATGTTTTGGGTTATTTTATATGGGTTTTCATAATGAAGAGCCGCGTGCACCAAAACGTACACCAATGGAAGAAAAAGTAAGATGGATCAATGGATAATATGGAAGGACTAAAAGCGAAATTATATCAATCTTGCATGGATTTTATTATGCAAAGGATTAATACTGCTGAAACTGCTTTAGAACAGGCACAGGAAGCAAGTAATGATGATACAAAAAGCAGTGCGGGTGATAAGTTTGAGACTACACGGGAAATGATGCAGCAGGATATTGGCAGAAATAAAAGCTTGTTGATGGATGCTAAGCAAAATTTGGCTTTGTTGTCTTCTTTAGAAGAGGCTGTCCATAGTGATGTGGTTAGAAATGGAGCATTGGTTTATACTTCTAACGGGATATTTTATATTAGTATTAGTGCCGGGCAGTTGAAAGTTGATGACCAGCAGGTATTTGCGATTTCAGCAGTTTCTCCGATTGGACAGTTACTGGTGGGTAAGAAAGTTGGCGAGTCTTTTAGTTTTAATAAGAACGAGTATACGATTAAAAAGATAGATTGATGAGAATGATAGGTATTCAAATAGAAGAGGCATTAATTAATGTCTTTTTATTTGAATACCTATCATAATTTTTCACTGGATTGGATGTGTTTTAAATGTTCCTACCGTAAGCATATTTTTTGACTGCTAGATTTGAATTATCTGGCGATGCTAGAAAAGTTATTAACACAGTAGCTATATAATTCCTTATATTAGCAGATAATGGGCAGGTTGGGTATACTCCGCCAACTGCATATATTGCACAAATGTTATGTCCATTAAAGCAGCTAGGTCTAATAGATGCTAAAGTATAACTTGAACATAATAATTCTTCACCAGTGCCATTATAAGTATACCAATTTCTTGCCATAATTAAGAATTGCTTTTATAGATCAAAAAGCAAATAAAAACTTTACTTAAACCTACTCTGTTCAGGGTTTTCGGTTTTTCCCGTTTTATTGTTGTAATATTCTAATTTACAATTATTTACGTGCTGTTTGTAGGGTCAGGAATCCCGAAATATTATGATATGTAACAAAATAAAAATGCCCCATAAAGTCAAACACTTTATGGGGCATTGCATGATAAGCTTGTCTCTTTTTATCTAAAAACTATTTTTAATGCTATTACTTAAAGTTTTTGGTGTCCAGTAACCACTGGCGATAATCCTTCTGATCGTAAACAGCGGATCTTTTTCGTCACGTTTCGTAGATAAAATAAATGCACTTTTAAATCCTCTTTTCTTCAATTCAGGGATAGCTTCCGGATTCCATAAACCAAATGGGTAAGCGAAGTGATGAATATTTTTACCAGTAATTTCCTGTAATGTTTTTGTTGGTTTGTCAATCTGGATTTCCCAGTCTTTACCCTGGTATTTTTTAACGTTGTGGTGATCCCAGGTATGAGAACCAATATCGTTTCCTTTATCTGACAGATCTTTAACTTGTGCTTTGCTCATGTAATTTGGTCTGCCCAAAGAAACAGTCATTACAAAGAAAGCGCCTTTGAAACCATATTTTTTCATGGTAGGCTCAGCAATGGTATATTGATCAAGATCAGTGTCATCAAAAGTTAATAAGATTGGTTTAGATGGCAGCGGTGTACCGTTATTCAGGTAATCATATAATTGATCCAGCAAAATGGTGTGATAGCCACTATCAGCCAGCATTTTCATATGGCCTTTAAATACATCAATTGGAATAATATAATCTTTAGCTGCTTTGGAATCTTTAGGTCTCCAATCGCGAATTTGATGATAACACAATACTGGAACTTGTTTACGTGCCAGAATTGTTTTGGCATCAGCTACTTTGATCTTTGAAATATCTACAGCCTTATTTGGAGCAGCAGGTTCATTCGAAGTAGTAGTTGCTACAGCAGCTGTGCTGTCTTTAGTTTCTTCTTTTTTGTTTTGAGATTTGGACTGACAGCCTGCACTTAATAATAGTGCAGCAGCAGTTAAGGATAATATATAGTGTTTCATTCAGAGATTTTATGTATTGATCGCTAAATTAGGAAATCAACTGATATTTTTTTTATTAAAAGCAAAAAAGGCCAGACAATATTGCCTGGCCTTTTTCGTATAAAACATTGTGTAGAGTATCTACATACTATAAATAGAACTGAACACCGATTTTTGGAGCGAAGAAATTTGCGCCAATGCTGAAAGATTTGTCGCTATCACCAATTTTAGTTCCGTTGTTATCTTTAATAGAGTTATTGTTGTAACTAATTCCTTGAACTGAAAACTCGATACCGAATTTTTTGCTTGGGAAGAATGCAAAACCTGGAGATAAAGCAACACCTACATTGTTGTATTTAGAAATTTTTGCGTAGTTATCACCGTCAGCAGTTACTTTGTTATTACCGAAAGCCATTGGAACTGATAATTGTCCGAAGAATTTGAATGACTCATTGATACCTTTGTAGTAACGTGCAAATGGAGCAACTACGAATTCTTGAGTTTTTGTTGCTGCATTAGGAAGAGCAGTAGTACCAGCTTGAGTTTTAGCAAAACCAAAACCAACACCTGTACCAATTGCAAAGTTATCAGAGATGAAATATCCTACACTTGGAACGATATTAAAGTTAGTATTAGATTTTGATGCACCGTTCTCTTTAATTGATTTAAATTCAACGTTACCACCTAACATGAATTTACCTTTTTCAGTTTGAGCTTGAGTTGTGAATGCTAATGCTGAAACTGCGATTAATGATAATAATAATTTTTTCATTTTGTTGCTTTTTTAATTTATACCGAGCCAGAATTTTTGTTTTTAGTATCTGACTATGTTTGTCATATAGTCAATAGCGGTGCCAAAGAAATGTTTAGCGTACAAACTGGAAATGCGGTTTTTTGTAAATGCTTATCAGATAGTAAGATAAAATGTTTTAGGTTTCCCTTTATTATTTTACGATGACAATTAACATAATGCTTACATTAAATTAACATTAAAATTAGCAAGACAGTTTGACTTTCTTTGTTAGAATGTCAGTTTTTTTAATGCCATTTATGTCAGTTTTTGGGACAATTTCAATTTACTCTGGCATGAATGTGGCACATGTTGTTAAATAAATAACCAACAAAACCTCTTTCTGATAAAAAAAAACTAAATTCATTAAACCTTTATGTCCGTTTAAAACGTTATTTAATTATGAGACTATTAATAGAGCGCAAACCAATAAAAGTATATCCTGATCCGAAACGTGTAATAGCCAGGTTTTTTTTTAATGGTGAGGATAGAGCTAAAGAAGTAATCAAAAGGGTTTTAACTTTATCAGATCAGGAAGTATTTGGTTTGATATCCCCAATTTTACAAGAGTATTCCAAAAGACACCGGAACATTACCAAGATTCTTGCGCGTCACTGTAAACAGATTAAACATTGCATAGAGGAAATGGAAGTTGATTATGAGTCGTTGAGCAAATATCAGCGGCTTTTATTAGGGTCCTACTTCACACACGAATACTCTATCGAATCAGCTGCTTTTTTTAATCCATCAGTTGTAGAAGATCCGGACCAGTCAGAACTGGTAGAAGGAGAGAAAAGACTAATCATTAGTTTCAGAGCAGTAGGAGAAGGTCATATCTCTTCTGTAGTGTTCAGAAGAGCTTTAATTGACTCTAATGGAAACATCACAGTAAATCCGGCAGGAAACTATATTGATGAGGCAGAAGTAGTCCGCAACGCAGTATACAACAAGAAACTCTTTTTCAAAAGAGCTGCAGATGCTATGATCGATCTCAATATTCTGGATGAGGTAGGCTTGAAATTAGAAGAGAAGTTTGATTATGCCATTTTAAGAAGAGTAATCGTCGATTCCAAAAACCTCCAGACCGATGATTTGAAGAAATTAGAATATGATAAAATACTCTGGCTTTCTGATACTTATCATGAGATTAGTTTTTCAAGAGATACTGATATCTCCGACCGTGTTATTTTTCCAATCTCAGAATTTGAACGTAAAGGGATAGAGGATGCGCGGTTTGTCAGGTTTATTAAAGAAGATGGGTCGGTTATCTATTATGCAACTTATACTGCATTTGATGGCGCTATGATTTTGCCTAAACTCTTACAGACCACAGATTTTTACGACTTTAAAGTAAGCCCGCTTCATGGAGCAGGCGCACAAAATAAAAACTTAGCCTTATTCCCAAGGAAAATTAACGGCAAGTATGCCATGATGTCAAGGATAGACGGATGGAATAACTATCTGATGTATTCAGATAAACTTACCGTATGGGATCATCCGGTAAAACTGCAGCAACCACAGTTTCCCTGGGAATTTATTCAGATTGGGAATTGCGGATCTCCAATTGAAACAGAAGCAGGCTGGTTAGTGATTACGCATGGCGTAGGACCAATGCGCCGCTATTGCTTAGGCGCAAGCTTATTGGATCTTGAAGACCCTTCTATAGAGATTGGCAGGCTTACAGAGCCTTTGGTGATCCCTAATAATGATGAAAGAGAAGGTTACGTGCCGAATGTATTGTATTCTTGCGGCTCGATCATCCACAATGGAGAATTAATTATCCCTTATGGACTATCAGACTACTGTTCTTCTTTTGCTTCAGTGAAAATCGAATTGTTACTCGCCAAGTTATTAAGCTCAGCGAGTGAAGGCAAAAATGTGAATGAAAGTAAAGAAGCAAATAAACCTGAAGAAAAATTATAGAATTTGCTGGTAGAGGCTGAGATAGTCCTCTACCATTTTCTCTTTTGAAAATTTACGTTTTGCCCATTTGTGGCAGTCCAATCTTTCCAGTTTAGAGATTTTAGCCACTGCGGCTACAGCCTCTTCTACATTCTCTACCAGGAAACCTGTTTTCTCATGTTCGATAAGCTCCGGCATAGAACCTTTATTGAAAGCGATTACAGGAGTTCCGCATAGCATAGCTTCTGCTACGCTTAATCCGAAAGGTTCAGCAAAATTAATCGGATGTAATAAAGCTAAAGCACCTTTCAGCAGCTCGTTTCGTTGATCAGGGCCGGCAGCACCTAAAAATACAATCTCCTCGTTTAAATAAGGCTCGACTGCTTCTTTATAATAGCGTTCATCCTGAATAATTCCAGCAATTAAAAGTCTTTTTCTACTCTTTATAGCAATTTGTATCGCTTCAGCCGTTCCTTTATCGGGATGAATCCTTCCGAAAAACAACAGATAATCATCAGGATTAGCATTAAACTGAAAATCCTCCGTCACTAAACCATTATATACAGTACCTAAATAACTGAGCGCTGGATGGCGATTGGCATTGCTGATGGATACATAATGGTTATGCCGGTTATATTTCTGATAAACCTTCACAATCTTTTCTGATGAAAACCCATGAATTGTAGTTAACACCGGAGTTCTGATTAATCCAGAATAACTTAAGGGCAGAAAATCGAAATGATTGTGAATTAAATCAAAATCATCTGACTGCTCCATCAAGTTACTGATATGGAGACACTCTATAACTTTTGCATCCTGATGGCGGTCTTCCTCATAACCAGTTTTTACCACACTTCTTAATTCGGCAGAGGTGATAGAATCACCGGTGGCAAATAAAACAACCTCAATTCCGGCATCGTGCAAACCTTCTGTTAAATTAGAAGCCATTTGTTCCCATGGACCATAATGACGGGGCGGAGTTCTCCAGGCTACGGGCGATAAGACAGCTACCTTCATTAAATCACCTCCTCTTTAACAGGTACTGCATCGGGTTTAACGCTGTATTCATACTCAAACTCGAGTGATTTCAAGATAACAAGGTGAGAAATCCAATAAGCTAAAGTACTTTCTGCACCCTGATTTCTGTTGACACCATTATTTTGCAAGCCATCTCCGCAACCCTTGGTTTCATAATCATAAAGTGGCAGTCTGAGGCTGTTTTCGCCTAAGAACCATTGATAACTTAAATACATCTGACGGATATATTTAAGATCATGCGTAATCTCATAAGCCTTGAAATACAAGAGCACGATTGCCATGGTTTCTATAGCCTGCTGATCGTATTGCGCCATCTCCTTATTTTCTTTGAATAACCAGCCATCGTTACCTACTGGATTCAAATAGCCTTTTTCCAATGTTTTAGAAGTCAGGAATTCCATACTCTCCAGTCCGATGGCCAGAGAATCCTGATCATGTGTAGTCTCATAATGACAAAGTAAAGCCAGCGGTAAAATAGCATTGTCATAAGTCATTTTTTCTTCAAACCAATTCCACTGATCTGCTCTGTGCGCTTTATAAGAAGCTTTTAAAGGAGTAGCCAGTTTATTAAGCTCGTTTATGATATGTTCATCACTCGGGTGAGCTTTTAAGAAACTACTTAACCCAATCATGGTATTTGCCAACCCCCTCAGATGTTTGAGCTGCGCAAAATGTGGAATAGACTTGATAAACAATTCTGTCGCGAACTCTCTGTAAGAATTATTTGGTGCATTGTTAATCAGGTAGCCTAATGCCCAGATAGTCCTGCCAAAGGAATCTTCTGACCCTATTTCATCCAGATACTCTCTCTTAAAGCTCAGGAAATTTCTGAAATTACCATCATCACACTGCATATATTGAATGTAACTCAAATAAACAGGGAGTAATTCTAAAGCAGTTTTACTCTTGTTTTGCTGCCATGCCAGAATCACCATGATCAACGCACGGGCATTGTCATCCAGGCAATAACCCTCTTTTAAATTAGGGATACCATATTTAGCATGTTGAACAATTCCAGTATCATCTGTCAAACGCTTGATGTGTGCCATACTAAAAGCAGGCATCATATCAGGATCGATAATAGGTTTGATTTCCTCTTTTGCCTGGTTCGCATTCAGTATCGACTCATTTAAAGTTTCAATAAATACATTACCCGTAGTTGGCCAGCGCAGATGCAGACCATAATTATAAGCATTGTCTTTGAGTTCTTTGAGTTGATCCTGATTTGCAAAAAGATCATTCACAATCTCTGCTAATGCATCTGAATCTTTGAAATCAAACAGTTTTCCGCGGTTATCTGCCAATAATTCCTGTGCATGCCAGTAAGGAGTAGAGATAACTGCCGCTCCTGCGCCTATGGCATAAGATAGCGTCCCACTAGTAATTTGCGCCTCATTCAAATAGGGCGTGATATACATATCGGCTGCAGTGAGGTAATCATATAATTCATCTTCCGAGACAAATTTATTAATGAAAATCAGGTGATTTTCTACGTTCAGTTTTTTTGCCAGACGTTTCAAACTGTCTCTGTATTCTTCGCCCGAATTTCTGATTACCCCAGGATGTGTAGTGCCGAGGATCGCATAAAGTACATCCGGATTTTTAGCTGCTATTTTAGGGAGCGCTTCAATCACTGTTTCAAGCCCTTTATTCCGGCTAATCAGACCAAATGTAAAAAGTACCTTCTTGTTTTTGAAAGCAACAGAGTTCTTGACCTCATTTTCAACTTTTGGTTCAAGATCAGGCACACCATGTTCAATAAGTTTTATTTTATCTTCTGCTATTCCATAGATACTGGTAAGAAAATGTACCGCACGGTTACTCATGACCACGATTTTCGAAGAATACTTTGCAATTTCTCTGATAATGGTCAGCTGCATGTAAGACGGATCTTTAAGTATAGTATGGAGAATCGTAATGAGCGGTTTTTGCAAACGGGCAATCAGTGGTAAGATATATACACCATTATCACCCCCGTAAATGCCAAATTCATGCTCTAATATACATACGTCTGTTAAGCTGGTGTTGATATAATCGGCTGCCCTGATATAATCTTTTTGATTCTCTTGTCTGATGATGAACTGGACTTCCGGAGGATATTCGTAAGTAGTCAAATCTTCAGTATCTGTCATTGCCACAACAAAGCTGTCTTTGGAAACTACTTCTGTATGGTGACCGATTGCTTTTAAAAGATTATTATTGAATGTAGCAATACCACATTCGCGCGGAGGATAAGTCGATATATAAGCTATTTTCATTTTTAAGGTTATTGAGCCATTTAAACGTTAAGTTTTTGGATTAATGGTTGTAAAAAGAGTAATCTGATAAGGATTGTTAAACAAAAACAATTAATTAATGTCTTTTGTTCAATTTTAGCTTTTAATTGGAACGTATTTGTCTTATAAAAGATTAGTTCAATCCCTTTCTTCTTTATAAAGCGAAATTTTGCGTTATTGTTTTGAATATTTCCTGCTAAGGAGCAGATTAAACAATAGTGTGACACCAAGTGCTACAATGCAGCCAGTTACTACGCAAGATACTCGCTCTAAAGCTACATACCAGTGCTTCTCTTGTTCCTCTTGAAGCGTAATAATAACCACAGCAGCCAAAGCACTTTTTAAAGTATGAGTCATGCGGAGCGCAATGCCAATAAAGATGGTTAAAGTCACACCAAGGCATAAGATAATCAGGTTTGAGGTATGTATTGGGTAAAGACAAATGCCAGCGGCACAACCAATCATATTCGCTTTCATCCGGTCGTAAGCCAACGTATTGCTATGATCGGGAGAAAGGGAGACCGCGACAGAAACCAACGACCAGTAAAATGGATATTGTGGAAAATAGCTGTAAAGTGCGTAACAAATGATAATTCCAGTCAGACATTTTAATAAATAGATGAAATTGGCAGCATATGCCTCCTTGTTAATTTCTATTCTATTCATCTGCCGATCTTTATTTAAATCAATTAGGACTGCAATTTAGAAAAAAAGAATGCTGGTCTGCAATTCTTTAAATCACCTGGTGGTAAATTATTGAATAGCTGACCAGCATTCTTGTAAAAAGGGTCCTTATGAAGCGGGTGTTTCCTTTTTATTGTTCAGAAATACGAACTTGTTATCAAACATATCTAGTTTAATTTTACTATCCTTATCAATCTTTCCAGCTAGTATTTCTTTAGATAGTTCATTTAATACACGTTTCTGGATCACTCTTTTTAAAGGACGTGCTCCAAACTGCGGATCATAACCCAGTTCTGCCAGCCAATCCAGGGCTTCTGGAGTGGCTTCAATTTCAACACCCATTTCAGCAAGTGTATCCTGAACATGTCTGAATTGTAATTCTGCAATATTTCTCACTTCAGTACGGTTCAATGGCGTGAACATGATCAGTTCATCAATTCTGTTTAAAAACTCCGGTCTGATCGTCTGTTTCAATAATTCAAACAGCTCATTCTTGGTTTTCGCAATTACCTCATCTCTGTTCGCATCATCCAGGTTCTTAAAGTTCTCTTGTATTAAATGAGAACCAATATTGGAAGTCATGATAATAATAGTATTCTTAAAATTAACCAGTCTTCCTTTATTATCAGTTAAACGGCCATCATCGAGTACTTGCAGTAAAATGTTAAATACATCAGGATGCGCTTTTTCAATTTCATCCAGCAGTACTACCGAGTAAGGTTTGCGGCGAACGGCTTCCGTAAGCTGACCACCTTCATCATAACCTACATATCCCGGAGGCGCCCCAATTAATCTGGAAACAGAATGTCTTTCCTGATATTCACTCATATCAATTCTTGTCAACGCGTTATCATCGTTAAAAAGGAATTCTGCCAATGCCTTAGCCAGCTCTGTTTTACCGACACCTGTTGTACCTAAAAAGATGAATGAGCCAATCGGTTTACGTTTATCCTGCAAACCAGCACGCGAACGCCGTATTGCATCGGATATCGCTTCAATAGCTTCATCCTGTCCAGCTACGCGCTTATGCAGCTCATCTTCCAGGTTTAACAATTTTTCACGTTCACTGGATACTAATTTCGTTACCGGAATGCCTGTCCAGCGTGCTACAACACCCGCAATATCATCTGCAGTCACTTCTTCTTTCAGCATACGGCCTTCGCCCTGCTGACTTTCCAGTACTACTTTTAATTTCTCTACTTTATCCTGGGCTTCTTTAATCTTACCATAACGGATCTCTGCTACCTTTCCATAATCTCCTGCACGTTCTGCCTGATCAGCTTCCAGTTTATAGTTTTCTATCTGCTCCAATTCGGTATTAATGCCGTCAACGACATCTTTCTCTCCCTGCCATTTTGCTTTCAGCTCATCGCGTTCCGCAGAAAGGTTAGCGATTTCCTCTCCAAGAGATTTTACTTTTTTATCATCATTTTCTCTTCTGATCGCTTCTCTTTCAATTTCAAGCTGCATAATCTTACGGTCCAGCTCATCAACATTTTCTGGAACACTATCCATTTCTAAACGTAATTTAGAAGCAGCTTCATCCATTAAGTCAATCGCTTTATCTGGAAGAAAACGGTCGCTGATATAGCGCTGAGATAATTCTACAGCAGCAATAATTGCCTCATCGCGGATTCTGACCTTATGATGCGTTTCATATCTTTCTTTCAATCCCCTTAAAATAGAGATCGCATCCTGCGTATCAGGTTCATCTACTACTACTTTTTGAAAACGACGTTCCAGTGCTTTATCTTTTTCGAGATATTTCTGATACTCGTTTAAGGTTGTTGCGCCAATTGCACGTAATTCACCACGGGCTAAAGCAGGTTTCAGGATGTTTGCAGCATCCATAGCTCCCTCACCGCCACCAGCTCCCACCAATGTATGTATCTCATCAATAAATAAAATGATATCCCCTTCACTCTGTGTTACTTCTTTCACAACAGCTTTCAGACGTTCTTCAAATTCTCCTTTATATTTTGCACCGGCAATCAGAGAACCCATATCCAATGAATACACTGTTTTTGTTTTCAGGTTTTCAGGTACGTCACCTTTAATAATCCTGAAAGCGATACCTTCTGCAATGGCAGTTTTACCTACACCAGGTTCTCCGATTAAAATTGGGTTGTTTTTGGTTCTTCTGGAAAGTATTTGAATTACGCGGCGAATTTCTTCGTCGCGGCCTATCACAGGATCCAGTTTTCCAGATTCTGCATATTCATTTAAATTCCTTGCGTATTTATTTAAAGCATTATAACTTGCTTCAGCATTCTGGTCAGTTACTCTGTTATCACCACGTAAAGCAGCAATAGCTTTTTTAAGATCTTTTTCAGTTACGCCCTGATCCTTTAAAAGTTTAGAGGTATTGTCGTTAACGGATAATATACCCAGTAAAAGATGCTCTACAGAAACAAATTCATCCTTAAATTCTTTCAAATAAGTCTGCGCTTTTTGCAAGGCAGAGTTTGCACCAGAAGATAAATATCCATTGCTGCCACTTACCTTAGGGAATTTTGCAATCTGCTCATCCAGATTTATGTTGAGCGTGTTTAAATTAACATTTAGCTTCTTTAAAACATAAGAAACTACATTTTCATCAACAGTAAGCAACCCTTTTAGCAAATGGGCCGTTTCAATAGCCTGTTGCTGATTGCCCTGGGCTATTTCGGAAGCCTGTTGAACTGCTTCCTGGGCTTTTATAGTAAAGTTGTTGAAGTTCATGCAAATATCCGAACAAAAGAAATGCCATAGTGCGGGATATGCATAGTTCGGAAATAATGTCGCTAAAAGATATTTTTTACTGAATAAATGGCTGATTTTTAACGTTTTGTACTGAATTTTTGTCTGATTTTAAAAATTATTAAAGTAGGATTTCCGGTTTGTCTTTAATTTGGAGGGCTAAACCAGTATTCAGGAAATATGATGAATTTAAATTTTGAATGAGTTTCTTTGCATCAGAATTATTACGAATACAAACTAAAAAACAATACCAATACAATATAATGGAAAAAAACTTACTCAAAGGCGCCTTATTAGTAGGGCTTGGCGCCTCAAGTTACGGTGCGTTGGCGACAGTGGTTAAGATGGCATATGAACATGGATTCAATACTGCAGAGGTCACCACCTCGCAGTTTACAATTGGATTTACGGGAATGCTTTTATTAAATATATTCATCAAGAATAAATCAAAAGCAAAAGAAGAAGCGCAAAAGGAGAAAGGATCAATTTTAAAGTTAATGCTGGGTGGGACTTCTTTAGGGCTCACCAGTGTATTTTATTATTTCGCTGTGAAATATATCCCTGTGTCTGTAGGGATTGTTCTACTGATGCAGTCTGTTTGGATGGGGCTATTACTGGAAGCTGTACTGGATAAAAAGGTGCCTTCAGGCAGAAAAATAGGAGCAACAGTTATTGTTTTATTGGGAACGGCATTGGCTACAAATATATTCTCAAGTGTACACAGTCTGGATTGGAGAGGGGTAGCCTGGGGCTTAGCTGCTGGAATATCATATACAGTATCCTTATATTCTTCAAATAGTATTGCCACCCATATGCGTCCTTTAAAAAGGAGTCTATGGTTGCTTGCCGGCGGATTAGTTGCTATCATTTTGATCTTCTGTACCAACTCTTATTCGAATTTTAACTTCGGTATTTTCTGGCCCTGGGGTTTTTTCCTTGCTTTTTTCGGAACAATTCTCCCTCCGATACTTTTTACCAGTGGAATGCCGCATACCGGGATTAGCCTGGGGACAATTGTAGCTTCTGTAGAGCTGCCGGTATCAGTGATGTTTGCTTACATTTTGTTAAGAGAGCCTGTTAACCTGTTGCAATGGATTGGAATTCTGATGATCATCAGTGCAATAGTCCTGATGAATGTCCAGAATTTAAAGAAAAAGCCTTTACCGTTAGCTTAATACAACTTATTCATTTTTAAAAGAGAGACTACAATTTGAAACGATTTACAATTGTGGTTTTCCTGCTTTTTTCATTTGCTGCGTTTGGACAGACATTAACTGTTTGTTCGTGGAATTTAAAAGATTTTGGAAAATCAAAGACCGATATACAAATAGATTTTATAGCACAAACACTAAGAAATTGTGATATAATTGCGATTCAGGAAGTGGTAGCCGGGCCAGGTGGGCCAATGGCTGTAGCGCGTTTGAATGATGCGCTGAACCGCACAGGAACTAAATGGGATTATACGATCAGCCACGGTACTTCGAGCGACAGATATAGCAAAGAGCGTTATGCTTTTATCTGGAAAACCAGCAGAACTGAAAAAATAGGAGAGGCCTGGCTGGAGAAGAAGTACAACCTTGAAATTACCAGAGAACCTTATTTTGCGAGGTTCAAGCTTGGCAAAAAGCAGTTTACACTGGTTACTATGCATGCCATTCCAAAGTCAAAACAGCCAGAAACTGAGCTCAAATATTTAAAGTTTCTGCCAGAAAATTATCCTTCAGATGTATTGATCTTTTGTGGAGATTTCAATTTACCGGAGTCACATTCAGTATTTAATCCATTGAAGGGTATGGGGTATCCTCCTGCTTTGACCAATCAAAAGACTTCATTAAAGCAGAAATGTATCAATGGTAATTGTCTGGCCTCTGCTTATGATAACTTTTTCTATAATCAGGCTAAGGTTAATTGTATCAATGCAGGGATCATCCCCTTTTACACTGCGTTTGATGATTTAAAAGAAGCGAGACGTGTTTCTGATCACGTGCCTGTGTTTTTGAAGTTTTCAATGCTGTAAAACAGAAGGATAGTTTAACATCGGTTAGTCATCTATGTTGGGAAGGGGTTGGTTAGGCCAATAGCCTAACCAACCCCTTCCCAACATAGATGACTTCTGCATCTGTCCTGTACTGAGATTAGTTTACAGTAGAAAGTATATTACTGATTTATGTTTACCTAGTTTATTACATTTTCCTGCCCTTAGGTTACAATAGGAGCAAAAATGGCTACTTTTTTGATTTTTGGGTTTACATTCTCTAATAAATGCGTGTTTTCTGGTGTCTGGAAATTACAACTGGCATGTAACCTGATGTTGTTATATTTATAAGCAGCCAGATCAACCTGTGTTTTTGCCTGCGCCATGTTTTTGAAAGTTTTTTCAAGATCAAATTCCATTTTTAATATTCCATTCACTCTTTCAGCAATCGCATTATCATAGGGGCTTCCTGTTTGAGTCATGCTGATTTGAATATGACTATCCTTTAATAAAGTCACATAATCATCACAACAATATTGAGTTCCCCTGTCAGAATGATGAATAAGCGGCCGTGAAGGATATTTTCTGTCTTTTAAAGCTTGTTTTAATGCTTTAATACATCCAATGGTCTTTAAATCACTTGCTAAATGGTAGCCCACAATTTTTCTGGAATAAGCATCAGTCACTAAAGAAAGATAAACAAAACAACTCTCTGTACGCAGGTAAGTAATATCACTAACCCATATTTCTTCTGCTTGAATTGCAGGCCTTCGTTGAACTAAATCAGGATGTATTTTGTAGCGATGAAATGAATTAGTCGTATATACCCATTTCTTTTTGGTCTTAATCAGCAGGCCATGTGCACGTACCAAATCAAATACAGCGTCTCTACCCATAGTAATCCCATGAGCTTGTAAAAATCCATTATTGAGCTCCTTGTGTAGCTTTACACATCCCGTTTTTGGAAGTTCTTTCCTGATTTGCTGAATCTTTTCAAGCACAATATATTCTTCTAAAAAATGTAACTGAACACTTTTTAAATGGTTATACCAAGCTTGCCTGGTATAACCATTTACCCAACAAAGATTAGCTATACTATAATACTTGCGGGTACCTCTTAGCTCAGCAATCACTTGGTAGCAACTTTTTTTTTAAGATCTGTACCATATTCTGCATTAGCAATAGCAATTACTTTTTCAAGAACTGCTACCTTCATTTCTGCTAAAGCCACTCGTTTTTCAAGTGCTCTGATCTGGGAAGGGTTTAAGGCTCCATATTCTGCTTCAATTGGTTCTTCAGCTATCATAACATCTTGATTCTTTCGGTACCAAGATACGAACCACAGCACAGTATGTTCTGCTAAGCCATATTTTTTTCCTACCTGTGGATAACTGTAAGATCCTGATAAATATTCTAAGGCTACCTGAACCTTAAAGCTGTCTGAATGGATAGCTTTTCTACCCCCTTTGCCTTTGTTCGGCTTTTCGTCTTTTATACTCATTTTTCTGTTTTGAAAAACTTTCTTATGTAAACTCTTTTCAGGAACGGACAATCTGTCCCATACTGACTGTTGTTTACTGTATGTTTTACTAAAATCCCAATAGTAAAAAAAGAGCAAATAACTTCTTCAGCTATTTGCTCTTTCTAGACAATCCTGTTTGATAAATGGGATTTTTTATTTTAATATCTCGCTTAAACGTTCAGTCTGGTGATCTGCAAGTTTCTTCAAAGGCCCCGCAGCCAGCATTTTCATCATCATGTTCAGGTCAGCTGAAATGATATGTGTAGCTGTTGTTGTACCATCACCATTATCCGCTACTGTCCATTTCAATTCTAAATCGAAAGGAGCTTTCTCAGAAGGAATTGCAATCAACTCCTGGTTTTCCACTCTGCTGGAAATCTTAATCGCCAGTTTAGCCATATTCTGGATGGTAAAACTAGCATCATCTGTTGTAGAAGACCAGTTGTAAATGTTTTCAGGCATTAACTGCTGGTGATTGTTCATATCGGCTAAAAAAGCGTAAACTTTAGCTACCGGTTGGTTTACTGTGGTGGCACTTTCAATAACGGTCATTTTATACTGGGTTTTGGTCAAAATTCTGTCCCCACTCTGATGGGTTTCTGCGCCACTGATTAAGAATATCTACATCACTTTGTGCAATAAAGCTATTCTCGGCTGCATACTGTATCAAAGTATTGTAGTTAGATAACGTTGCAAAACGACATTTAGCCTCTTTAAAGTTTTCTTCAGCAATGTCGAAGCCATAGGTGAAGATAGAAACTAAACCTGCAACAGACAAACCAGCACTTTTTAAGGCATGTATTGCTTGTAAACTACTTTTACCAGTAGAAACCAAATCTTCTACCACAACTACGCGCTGACCCTCAATGATTTCTCCTTCAATCAGGCTACCCGTTCCATGTTCTTTAGCTTTTGCTCTTACATAAACAAATGGTAAGCCCAATTCCTGAGCAACTAATACACCCTGAGGAATACCAGCAGTTGCAACTCCGGCAATTACATCAACAGAACCAAATTCTTCCTGTATCAACTGCGTAAGTTTCTGTCTGATGTATGTTCGAACTGACGGATGGGAGAGCGTTATCCTATTATCACAATAAATTGGAGATTTCCAACCTGAGGCCCAAGTAAAAGGGTTATTCGGCTGTAATTTTATTGCTTTAATTTGAAGTAAAAATTCAGCTACCTTTAATTCAATATCACTTTTATTATACATGCTCCAAAATTACTTAAAATAATACCTTTATTACACAAAGGATTTGTCCTTTTTTTGCCACCGATTGATAATCAATGTGATAATTAGAAACAAGGGTAGTTTAAACTAAATAATATTCGATTCCTCTTTGTATCGTGCATAATTTTTATACTTTTATTTTCTAAACAAGCATACCCAACCAGCTTTTGAAAGCTGACATACTAACGATCATACCAATGAAAACTTACACCATTTACATCAACGACAATACACTGCTCATTGCTAACAAAGAGCCATCACACACAGAACCTGTTGAGCTGGTGGAAGAAAATGGGTTTAACTTTGAAGCTTTCTATGAAGGCTTGAGTAAACTATCCGCAAAACAGTACGTATTGATTACTGCTGACCCAAAATCACTTTTTAAACGAATGAAAGCAGGCTTAACTGTGATCAAAGCAGCCGGTGGCCTGGTGATGAATGCAAAAGATGAATACCTGTTTATTTTTAGAAATAAAAAATGGGACTTGCCAAAAGGTAAAGTTGAAAAAGGAGAGGGTATTAAAGATGCCGGAAGACGCGAAGTGGAAGAAGAATGCGGAGTAAAAATCAATACAAATGATGAAAGGTTATGCAAAACCTACCATGTTTATGAGATGGGGGCAAAGTTAGTCCTGAAAAGAACCAACTGGTATAGTATGACTGTTAAAGGAAGCCCTAAACTGATTCCACAGAAAGAAGAAGGGATCACTAAAGCAGAATGGCTTACCGCAGCTGACCTTAAGCCAGTACTGAAAAATACCTACCCTTCTATCATTGACGTATTGAAAGCAGGCAAGCTCATCAAAGAGAAAGTGTCTAAAGAAAAAATAAAGCTTCCTTAGGAAGAAAAGGCGTTACATCACCATGGTTACGGAGAATATCCCGTACTATGGTGGAGCTAATGGCCGAATATTCAGGTTTACTCAAAATAAAGATCGTCTCCATTTCTGGCATCATTGTTTGGTTAATCTGTGCGATTGCCCTTTCATATTCAAAATCGCCAACAGAGCGGATCCCACGGATCATATAAGACGCATTGATCTTTCTGCAAAAATCAACCGTTAAACCTTCGTAAGATTGAACTTCAATATTTTCATAACCTGAAAATACAGCTTTAACGATTTCTTCACGCACTTGTCCGGATAAAAAACTTTGTTTAGAGCTGTTCAGCCCTATACCCACAATCACTTTATCAAACAAAGGCAAAGCACGCTTTAAGATATCAGCATGCGCAATAGTTAAAGGGTCAAACGATCCCGGGAACAGGGCTATCTTCATAGTCTATGGTGTATAGTTAAAAAAGCTGAAAGAAGAATTACCATAACGGCGGGTTTCTTTATAGCCTGGCTGATCTTTTAATTTTAATAAAGAAGGGTGTTCTACCACTAGTAATCCATTTTCAGTCAATAACTTGTTTTTTGCTACCAACTGTGGGATTAGTGGGATATTTGTCAAATCATAAGGCGGATCTGCAAATATGATCTGATAACTTTTGGTATGTTGTTCCAGGAATTTAAATACATCTGCTTTTTGCAGGGTGATTTCATTCAGCTCATATTTTTCAATAACTGATTTGAGCCAGAAGATACAACCAGAATGTTTATCGACAGCAGTTACTTCTTTTATCCCGCGTGAAGCGAATTCAATACTGATGTTTCCTGTGCCGCTGAATAAATCGAGTACACTGCAACTGTCAAAATCGTAAGTATTGTATAAAATATTGAAAAGGGCCTCTTTGGCCATGTCTGTAGTAGGTCTTACAGGAAGACTGGCAGGCGCATTCATGCGGATACCTTTTAATTTACCGCCAATTATACGCATAAGTCCAGAGCTAATAAGCTGCTGTAATAGTGAGCAGGCATATCATCTAAGATAGCATGATCAATATCACTGGCAGGAGGAAGGTTAAAATGGATGTGATTGAAATATTTATGCAGACAGGTATGGTAACCATCGTTCTGATGAATAATCCCACTGATTAATACAGCTATTTTTGCCGGATCTAATTTTAATTCCTGAATTAATAAAACCAGGTAATAATTAAATTCGTCCGGATTCTCCATCTGATAGGTGTTCTGGAAGCGCATCTTGCCTTCATCCAGTAATAAAGCATTAAAGGAACCAACCGTGAAGTCCAGTAATAAAGCATTGCCTTCTACACTTGTTGCCAATGCCAAAACTGGCGCATTCTGCTCATAACGTGCAGCACTGGCCAGGAAAGTATTTAAAGTCTGCGCTGTGAATTTCTCCAGGTTGAATACAGAAGTGAATCCAAAGCGCGCAAATGCACGTGTATATAAAGTTTCTGACTGGTCTTCGCTAAAAAAGTTGGCGTAGGCATTCAGATCTTGTTTACAGAAAAATTCATTGGGAACTGCAATAGTATTTGGCGTATATACAGAAACCTTAATTTCCCGGAATGGTAACTTAAGATAACTGTCATTTTTTAAAATAGTGGCCAGGTCAGTACTGATATCTTCACACTCCTGCTGATCAAATACGGCTTTTAACTGCTTGCTGTTTTTATCAATTATGGCATATGAAAAACTATCACCAGTAATTTTTAACAACAAATTACAGGCTGAGGCAGTATGAGGATCAAATTCCGGATCCACTAATAAAATGCTGTTTTTACTATTGTTCATCTTAGCAAAATTAATTCTTTTTTCTATAACAACACCATTGCATATTTGTAAAATGGATAAAGCCTCAATAATTGCCCAGTCTTACCAATTTCAACCCACTGCTGAACAGTTTGTTTTTTGCCAGCAAATGGCTGATTTTTTGTCTGGAGAGCTGGATAACAGGTGTTTCATCCTTAGAGGATATGCGGGTACAGGTAAAACTACTTCTGTTGCTGCACTGGTAAAGGTTTTACCGAAATTCAAGTTAAGATCGGTTTTACTCGCTCCAACAGGCCGCGCTGCGAAGGTGATGACCAGTTATTCGGGCAGAACCGCCCTAACTATTCACAAAAAAATATATAGAAAAAGGGCTGCAGTAGGTCTGGATATGTCATTTCAGCTGGCACCGAACCTTGCAGAAAATACTTTATTTATTATTGATGAGGCCTCGATGATCGCTGACGAGTGGAATACCAAGAATGGATCTTCTTTTTTGAAGGATGTAATGGAGTTTATCTACAATGGTAAAAACTGTGCTGTGCTATTTGTCGGTGATACTGCACAGTTGCCTCCGGTAGGCAGCCTGGATTCTCCAGCATTGAATAAAGATTATGTCGCTCAGAATTTTGGCTTAAGAGTCACAGAAACAGAATTGAGAGAAGTTGTCCGTCAGGGCAGGGAATCTGGAATATTAGCGAATGCTTCCATGCTGCGGGATCTGATCAATACCCATATTGAAAATATAGCAGCAGGAAATGGAGAGGAAAAAGTCGCCTTACCACAGTTTTTCACTAAAGGGTACAAAGATATTTTCAGGATGACAGGTGTAAAGCTTGTCGAAGGGCTGGAATATGCTTACAGGAAATTCGATATTGAAAATTCTCTGGTAGTTTGTCGTTCTAATAAATCTGCAAATGTCTATAACCAGCAAATCAGAGCGAGATTGTTGTATCGGGAAGAAGAGCTGACAGGCGGAGATCAGATCATGGTCGTCCGGAATAATTATTTTTGGTTGCCGGATAATGAATCTACATCTTTTATCGCGAATGGTGATATGGCCAGGATTGTCAGGGTAAGAAATGAAGAGGAGCGGTATGGCTTCAGGTTTTCTGAGGTACAACTTGAATTTCTGGATTATCCTGAAGCAGGTCAGGTCACTTGTAAAGTGATGCTGGATACCTTACAGGCAGAAACACCTAACTTACCTTATGAAGACAGTAAAAAGTTATTCGAGGGCTTAGTAGAAGATTATGAGCATATTTCGAATAAACGGGAACGGATGCTGGCGATTAAAGAAGACCCCTATTACAATGCATTGCAGATTAAGTTTGCTTATGCAGTGACCTGCCATAAAGCACAGGGTGGTCAATGGGATGCGGTATTTGTAGATCAGGGATACCTGACCGACGAAATGGTAGATCTTGAGTTTCTGCGCTGGTTATATACTGCCATTACCAGGGCTAAACAGGAATTATTCCTGGTTAACTTTGCGCAGAACTTATTTAGAGATCCATCCGAAGAGCAGTACTAAATATCAGAAAACAGCTTAGTGTTTTGCGTCTTCAGTATGAGCAGCTTTTCTAAGAAAAGAAAAGTAAATTGCCGTAGTCGCTATAATTACGCATAAAGCAAGAACTATGAAAGTAACTTCTGCCGTTCCTAAACGTTCCGTGTGTGCTGAAATCTCGTGATTTTCTAAAACTGTGGAAATAGTCATATTGTTTTTTTTTGTGAAGGTAATAAATATAAATTATTACCCCGCCATAAATAATGCAATATGGGTATTGCAACGAACAGATTGGGTAATAAATTCAACGCTATGTAGCTGATTAAGATTTAGTTCACTATACCCAATTTTTCCTCTATTGCTTTTCCAATTGGCGCAATTGGTAAGGTTACAGACTTATTTGTTTGGAGCAAAACCTTCCATTCTCCGGTATATCTTTTTCTTGTAATCTCAAATGAGCCCTTTGGATGTACAATTTTGTAAAGATTAATGGTTGATATTGGGTGTAATATACTGTATACGTCGTCTTCGATATTAATTTTTAAACTTCTCATAGGTGGTTGCTCATAAATTGGTTCCCATTGATATACGCATGAACCTTGCCATGATTAACATGACTGCTACAGAATATTAGTATTAATTTACGCATTTTTGTTACAAGTATTTTTAAGCTGCAATAATTTAGCTATACGTTGAAATCAAACCGCGTAAATAATGTATAAAACTATAAATATAAATTGGAATTTTATTAAATGTTGTCAACCTATGAATAAGAAAATATATTTTCCCCTTTTGCTGTTATTAAACCTTGTTTTTAGCCATGGTTATGCACAGCATCAAAAATCTTTTAAAGTTATCCCACTGGGTACCAAGGGCGGACTGGATGAAAGTAATTTGTCAGCATACCTGATCGCACCAATAGGAAGCGATAATTTTATTGCAGCAGATGCCGGAACAATAAGACACGGAATAGACGTAGCAATCAGCAATCAATTATTTAAAGGACCTGCTGACGAGGTTTTGAAAAATAATATTAAAGGTTACCTGGTTTCCCATGCACATCTGGATCATGTGGCTGGGTTAATCATGAACGCTCCCGATGATTCCAAAAAAAATATTTATGCCTTCCCATCTGTTATTGAAGTCTTGAGGGATAAATACTTTACCTGGAAAGCCTGGGCTAACTTTGCAAATGAAGGGGAGATGCCGAGGTTGAATAAATATACTTATGTACCGCTTGAAACGCAGGTAAAGAAGGAATTAACCGGCACAGAAATGCAGGTAACTGCTTTCCCTTTGAGTCATGGGCCTGGTTATGAGAGTACGGCTTTTTTAATCAGTTATCAGAAGAGTTCTTTATTATATCTGGGAGATACAGGAGCAGATGAAATAGAGAAAAACACGCAATTAGAGAAATTGTGGAAACAAGTGGCTCCACTGATTGTAAAGAATCAGCTGAAAGCAATATTCATCGAAACTTCTTTTTCTGATAAACAACCCGAGAATCAATTATTCGGACATTTAACACCGCGTTTGCTTATGGTAGAATTAAGCAAGCTGAGTAAATTAACAAGGGCTGAAGCTTTGCAAAAAGTTTCCATTGTAATCACACACATCAAGGCATGGGATAAAGAAGAAGCGTACCTGGTTAATGAACTGAAACAGAAAAATCAATTGGGTTTGAACCTTGTTTTCCCGGAACAGGGGAAATACCTGGAGTTTTAATGGTTTCTTCCACGTTCATCTTCATTCCCAGTCCTCAGAGAAATTAGTCAAAGATAAAGCGGCCAGTTCATAGCCGCTTTATCTTTGTTATGCTGTCCCGGCAGTAAAAAAACGGGAAGAGTTATGAATTAAAGTTTTTCTAAACGTGATAAAGAAGAGATACCTTCCAGTTTCAATCCTCTGGTTACCGCAGAATTTGATGGTCGATATGAAGCGTACCGGATGAATTTATATCTTTTATTGTTGCCAAATCAGGATTAGATAATGTCTGCCAAATATAGATTATTTATAATGATTATAAATAAATTAGTAGAATTATCTTATTGAATGGCAAATGAGATTTATAGCATATTCATCTTTAGTGAGTTACAGGGTTTTTTGTGAAAGCTTGAAAACTAAATATTAACAATAATTAACATTCAGGTTAAAGCGTGTTAATTATTGAAATTATTTTTTTCTTCTGTCTATTTTTAGCGGATGAAATTAATTCTCGTTCAAATCTTATCGGTCTTTATAGTAATCATAGTCTTTTTGCCTGCGAAAGGTCAGTCTCAGCAAATGCTGAAAGGAGTCATATTTGAAGAAGGCACAAGGACAAGGGTTGCAGGAGCCTCAGTTCATAATCAAAGAACTGGTTATACGAATTCAACTAATAACTTTGGTTTATTCGATATTCTGGCACAAGAGGGGGATACACTTCATATTTCTCTGGATGGGTATTTGGATAAACAAATTGAAGTAAGTAATCTAAAAGACCTGATTGTTTATCTCAGAGCTTCATCGACCAGGTTAAAGGAAGTGAAAATAACCGGGCAGTCCAGGTTACAAGGTTTACGTGAGGCTCAAGCTGATTTCAAAGCCAAAGGGATTTTTAATAATGGTAAACCATCAATAGGGATGTTGTCGCCACTCGGTGGTAGCCCGCTGACTTATTTGTATGAAACTTTTAGTCAGGATGGTAAACGGGCCAGGAGACTGGGTGCATTCATCGCACGCGAATCTGATTATACCGAAGTAGCCAGCAGGTTCAATAAGGAGAAAATTAAATTGCTTGTTCCTATCAAGGACGAGGATCTGGAAGAGTTTAAGTCAGCTTACTGGCCAAAGAATGAAGATATCCGGAAATGGGGTGATTATGATCTTCATCATTATATTAAAAAATCTTTTGAAGAATTTAAAAAAACTAAAGGCTATATATAATTCTGTCTGTACCTTTATTGCCTAATAACTTCTAAGGATCATGCGTATCAATCGTTTAATCTCCATTGCTGTCTTTGCTGCAGCTGCAATTACATTTACAGCCCGTGCTTCCGTTACTATCAGAGACTTATCTTCTGTTAAAGTTATATCAAAAGATAGTATCCCTAAAACATTATTTACCGTTGGTATTGGCGGCGGACTGATCGGTGGTCTTTATGATGGTTTTTATCCCTATAAATCACTTAAAAAACATGGTAATTTTGGTCTTGGTGCTCCCGATAAACTGGATGGTGAGCTGATGATCTTTCAGGGAAAGATTTATAAAACTCAGCATACTGGCAAGACTTCACTGGTCGATGACCGGGATTCAACTTCATTTTCAATGGTCAACTTTTTTCATGCGGACAAAAAATTTAATCCTCCAGCAGGAATGGGTAAAATAGCATTATTTCATTATCTGGATAGTGTGCTGACTAATGTAAACGGGATGTATGCCATCCATATCAGTGGTAAATTCAAAGCGATTAAAACAAGAGCTTTTCCACCTGTAAAAGCACATCAGCATACACCACTTGCCGAAATGTTAGCCTTACAACGGTTTTTTGACTATAAGGACTGTGAAGGGGATCTGATTGGTTACCGTCTGCCTTATTTTATGGATAACACTAATATTTCAGGTTATCATTTTCATTTTCTATCAACTCAGAAAGATGCCGGTGGTCATATCATTGACTTTAAAACTGATAAGATTGTGATTGAAATAGAGCAATTGGATAGTTATACTATACAGCCACCTGCGACAAAAGATTTTAAACATTTTGACTTTAAAAAGAACCGGGAAGAGGATATTAAAAGTGTAGAGCGCGGAGGTAAGAACTATTAGGTTAACCTAACGGATTAATTATAATCCAATATCTCTCTATAGCAGTGTTCAAACATTTTCGGCAGATTTTAGTTATATGATGATTCCATTATTTAATTCTAAACCGATTGGCTGCAGCACAACATCAAAATGTCGTTAAGGGATTTAACGCCACCAAATTATTACTAATCCTCGGCCTGGGTCTGCTTTTGGTTGGCGAAGGCTATTTTGGTTTCCGTTTGCATACACTTTCGGATCAGCAGGAAGAAATCAAAAAAGATTATTCCGATATCAATAATATCACTTTTGGATTGTTTTCAGTCGATCAATGGCACGACAAAGTAGCGGGTATTATTAACCACCAGGTCCGCCATTTTACCATGACCCCGAAACAAAAAAAGCAACTTAAGGTAGAGGTTGAACAAATCATTCTGGCATTGATCAACAAAGCAGAAGCGATGGTCAATAAACCACAGAAATCGATAGGTGGAAAAATAAAGAAACTGGCTATCAAAACGTTTGTTAATACTGATAAAATAAAAGCTCAGGTTCCTGATTTTGCCAGAACTATAATAGCAAAGATAGATAACCCGAAAAGTAAGAAGCAGTTGAGTGCAATGGCTATGGGGAAATTTACAGCTATTGAGGAAACAGACAGTACAACCAAGGCAAATAACATGGCGATCAGTAAAATGTACCGAAAGTATCATGTTGCCAATCGTGATGAATTTAATGCTAAACTTACTGCATCATTAGATAATATCCGGACGGTTACTTATAATTATTCTTTTGGGATGTTAGGCTGCATTGTGATTGTGTTATCGTTATGGTGGATATTCCGTAAAAAGGTAGAACTTCATGCCATTCTTTTTGTTATGTCGCTCATGTTTGCCTTTGTTCTTCTGGCGGTCGGTTTAACTGCATCAATGATTGAAGTTGACGCACGTATCAAATCGCTCGACTGTGTTTTGTTAGGAGAGCATGTGATCTTCAAAAACCAGGTATTATTTTTTCAAAGTAAAAGTATCCTTGATGTAGTAGAAGTTTTGGTGAAGCAACCTGCTATTGATTCGATATTAGTCGGCATTTTAATCCTTGTTTTTAGTATCCTGTTTCCGATCATGAAATTAAGCTCTACCGGGATTCATTTATTAAGCAAAAGGAAACTGGCTGAAAATAAATTCATTAAATACTTTGCCTTTCAATCCGGGAAATGGAGTATGGCAGACGTAATTGTTATTGCCATATTGATGACTTACATAGGCTTAAATGGTTTATTAGAAAGTCAATTGTCAAGCCTGAACATTCAAAGTGATTTTTTAACCATCCTTACAACCAATAATACTGCTTTGCAGCCCGGTTATATCATATTTATCAGTTTTGTATTGTACGGACTTATTTTGTCTACCATTCTGAAATTTATAACACCGTATGATTCGCATTAAATGCTATCAAATTCATAGATCATATTATAAGCTAATTAATTAACACATTGATAACTCAGCAAAAAAATACATCGGTTAAAAAATTTGGCCTGCCCAATCTGATACTCATTCTTGGATTGAGTATACTGCTTTGTGGCGAGGCTTATTTCGGTTACCGCCTGCATAAAGATTCAATGGAGCAGGAGCAGATTAAAGAAGACTATAGCATGTCGAATAATATCACATTTGGACTGTTTTCTGTTGATCAGTGGCGTGATAGGATGACAGAGGTTATCAATCACCAGGTACGTGATTTTACGATGACCCGCGCGCAAAAGAAAGACTTACAGGAACAAGTAGAGGAACAGCTTCACGGTCTCATCACCAAGGCAGTTGCGGAGATTAACAAGCCACAAAAGTCTTTGGGTGGTAAATTAAAAAAACTCGCATTCAATAGCTTTGTAGATGCCGATGACATACAAAAACAAGTGCCGTCATTTGCAAAAACAATCATTGATAAGGTCAATAGCCCTGCAAGTCACAAGAGGCTAAAGGGGATTGCCACCAGTAAAATTGACCAGCTTGCAGATCAAACTTATGACAGTACTGCTGTTGCCAATACAGCGGTTACCAAACATATGTATAAGAAATATCACGTTGCTAACCCAACTGAATTTAATAAAGTGATTAATTCCCGTTTAGCTGCCATTCGCACTGTTACTTACAACTATGCTTATGCCATGCTGGGTTGTGTTTTAGTTGCACTTGGCTTATGGTGGCTTATGAGAAAGCAGGTACAGTTGCAAACTACGCTTTTTGTGATGTCGCTATTATTTGCCTTTATCTTGTTGGCGGTCGGTATAACTGCATCTATCATAGAAGTGGATGCGCGTATCGAAACCTTGAACTTTATGCTGCTGGGTGAGAAAATTACATTTGAGAATCAGGTGTTATTCTTCCAGAGTAAAAGTATATTAGACATCGTTGAAGTATTAGTGAAACAACCTAAGCCTGATGCCATTGTAGTAGGTGTATTGATGCTTGTATTCATTATTATTCTCCCTGTATTAAGAATAACCGCTAAGGGTATTCATCTATTGGGCAATGAAAAAGTAGCCGAAAATAAAGTGGTAAAGTATTTGACATTTGAGTCTGGTAAATGGGATATGGCCGATGTGATGGTTGTAGGTATCCTGATGACCTATATTGGTTTGAATGGAATTTTGCAAAGTCAATTGTCTAACTTGAACATCCATAACAGTTTGTTGACCACGACAACGGTCAATGATACCTCTTTGCAACCTGGATATTTCATATTTGTGGTTTACGTAGTCTTTGAAACTTTATTGTCATACATTTTAAAACGAATGACAAATGATGAGGTGACCGATCAGGAGGGCGATCCTCTGAGTTAAACTGGCTTAAAAGCATTGAATAAGCAGATTGAATAACCTGCTTATTCTCTGAACGTGTTTTTAAATCACCTCTTTTCAGCTTTTAGTGTGCGTTGGTTTTTGAAAAAACATTCATTACAATAACTCCGATGATGATTAATAAAATACCAAGAATAGCAGGTAAGTCGAGTGTCTGTTTAAAAATAACAACTGAAACTGCAGCTGTTAGTACAATTCCTAATCCAGCCCAGATCGCATAAGCAATACCCAGTGGAATGGATTTTAATGCTTGAGAAAAAAAGAAGAAGCAGCCAGCAAGTGCGTATCCGATGAATTATCTCTTCCTCTATCTATTTATTTTTGGTTCGATAAGTTTAGTGGTAGTATCCGGTTTAAGATAAAAATCAATTTTAATAGTATCTCCATTAAATACTTTGATATTTTCGGATTTCAGAATATAGTATCCCATAAGCATACTAGTGAAAGTATGTCTTCCGGATTTTATGTTGAACTCAAATTTACCCGCGTTATTTACTTTGTTGATGATCTTATTATCAATTTTGATTATACCACCATTCAATGGGTCATTTGTCTTATATTCCTTTATAACACCATAAAAAAAAGGGTCTCCATTAGAATTGGATTTTGTTATACTTATATCATAATTACCTTGTGTCTTTTTTATTAATCCCTGCTTTGTTACGCATCCTGTAAAAGCAGTGTACACTAGAGTAGTTAAAATTATTGATCGAATTAAATTTCTATTAATCATAGTTTTTGTATTTAGCATCCACCAGAAGTATTTCCTTTCGGTTTACTTTGATTCCCATCAACGTCTATTCCACTTTGTTCTATTTTAATTACATTCAGAATTCTTTTCTGTACGTCTGGAGTTAAATTTTTGAATGCAGAAGTTTCTTGTAAACCGCCCCAAGATAGGTCATAATAAAACTGATCGGGCAAATTATATCCTTGATTTTTTCCGTAAGATATAAGGTTACCTGCTACACTACCAATAAAGTTTCTTACCATTTCGTTATGCTGCAGATCGTTGAGATCAGGGCGTGTCGATTTATTGTACGCTTCAAAATATTGGGAATATGTTTGTTGTGCGGAAATATTATCAACACCAAAATAAGCCACTAAGTAAGCATGCACTGATTCATGAAGAATTGTTTTAGCAATAGCCAAGTTACTGCCGCCTTTAAAATTATCGGAATTGAATGTTGTCGTCGCACTCGCAGTAGTTCTGTTATACGAAGCGTTTGTGACGCCATTATTTACTGATGTGTTTCCATCTTGCATTATCCAATTATATCCTGGTGTATTTCCAGAAAAGACTTTAACTAAATTAGGTAAACAAGCTCTATCTATATTCTTTAAATTTTCCAAAACCTTTTTGAAACATTCCTTTAGCTTCGTATCGTCAATTTTGTTTACAAAATTTGCGGATGGATCCGAATCTTCCCCGCCTGCTGATCCACCTGATGGAGGTACGGGTTCGACAGGATAATAGTCAACAGGCCCATAACCATTATCATTTGAAGGCCCCTGAGGATCTCCGATTTCTGGTGTGGCTGGGCCTTGCCCTTCAATTTCAACTTCTTCAAGGTCATGGATGCCGTTTATGGCAACAGTTTTGACTCCCGTGGATATTTTTGTTTTATTATTAGCTAACAACAAAAATAAATTACCATTACTACCGAGTTTATTTTTTTGCTCGTATAAGATAACGCTGTTAGTTATTGACTTTGCCAATTGGAACTTGCCTGATGTTGCATCATAATGCCCTGCTTTTAGTAACCTACCATTTAAGGCATAAAACTCTAATAATATTGAATTGTCATTCGACACAGTATATTTTTTGATTACCTCATGTGGCAATCCATTGGTTACGATCACATTTAATTCAGAGAATGAATTAGCTGTTTGTTCAAGAGGAATAGCGAGAACGGTTTTATTTTCACTATTTATGCTAGTCTTGATATTCGACCAGTCTGGCGCCATGCCAATGGATTTTAAGTTGCTCAATAGCGGACTTCCCGCCAGTGATTGTTTTTCAAGTGAAGACTTAGCAATATCTACAAGAGATTGTGTTGAATTTTGGTCTTTGGTGACTTCCGGTACATTGTCTTTTTTACATGAATGTAAAAAGAGCATTATAGGAACAACTAAAAATAGATGTTTCAATAAAAATTGTTTTCTCATACTTAATTTAGATTTGATCAAGTATCATAATTAAATTAAGCTTAGTTTTATTTTTTACGCCAAATGAGGTATTGACGCGGTGAAAATCGATCAAATACGGAAACCCGTAACATTCTTCTTCACTTATCGGGGTTTTCAGTCATTCTTATGAATCAAAATGCTCATATTCATCGATCATAAGACCAATAGCTTGAACTAATATAGGATCTATGTTGTCGTCAGTTCTCCATCCGAGCTGAGCATTATCATCTGCATAAGGTATCAAGCTTCCATGAGCCTTACCGTCAATGAATAAATGGTAAACAAGATCACTTCCGTTTAAATGAGCAGGAACAGAATTGATTTTACTGGTAAAACAAGCGCACCAGGATCAAATATATGGTAGTCCTCGAATTACCTTAGAACTGAACAAGAAAAACCATAAGATATCACGCTCTTATGTTGCCAGGTTGATGAGGAAATTAAATCTGCGAAGTAAGATTCGGAAGCAATTTAAGGTAACTACAGATTCCAAACACAACTTTCAACTTGCTGAAAACCTCCTTGCAAGAGATTTTTCTACAGACGGCCTATCTCAAAAATGGGTTGGTGATATTACCTACATCAAAACTGGTTCAGGATGGCTATATCTTACTACTGTTATAGATCTTGCCGATAGAAAAATCATAGGATGGTCGTTCAGCAATGACATGACGGCGGAGCATACAACTATAAAAGCACTTAACATGGCTATTGCGAGAAGAGGTGTAAAAGAAGGTTTGATTTTCCACTCGGACAGAGGCGCTCAGTATGCATGCAATGAGTTTAAGTCCTTATTAAGGAAAAATGAAATCATTCAAAGCATGAGTAGAAAAGGTAATTGCTGGGATAATGCAGTGGCCGAAAGTTTCTTCAAAACACTGAAATGTGAACTAGTTTATCACAGAAAATTTTTGAACAGGGAAGTTGCTAGATTAGAAATATTTAGATACATAGAAGGGTTTTACCATCAAAAGAGAATACACTCTGCTTTAGGTAATAGAACACCCAACGAAATGGAAACATTTTATAAATCTAATAGTTTATTAGTAGCATAAAAAAGTCTCCACTTTTAAGTTGCAATTCCACAAATTCTGTAGTCAAAAAGTTATTGATTCTTGCTGAATTTTGAACTTTGGTTTTTACCTTATTATTTTTAATATCCCAATCATCCAATTTACACCGCGTTAAAACCTTCCGTTTAACACGACCTTCAATTATGTACTGTAATAGCACAGGGTGTGTGCCATCGGTATAAGTTTTCTGTTTATACAAGTGGAGCTTCAGACTAGCCTGCATGGTGTAAATGGTTATTTATAGTATAGATTAGTACAGTGTAAATATAGGCATTGTTTAATAGTGGAAGATAGTGGTTTGTATATGATATAAAAAGGTGTTTAAATAGAAAAGGAGCGACATTTTGCCACTCCTTACTTTTAAAACTGTGGAGCCGAAGGGGTTCGAACCCTTGTCCAGTTGCGTGGCAAATTATGCCTTCTACATGCTTATTTTCCACTCTATTTTCGGGATCAGACGGGCCGGAAACCTACCTTGCCTTTCTCCTTAGGTATTTTATCTTACAACTGTACCATACCTTACAATTGCCAGCGTAATTATTTCGATGCCCCTGATTCCGGCCTAAAAACGCGGCAGCCAGAGGGACAAAAGCTATTTAATTCTAAATTAAGCAGCTAAGGCGTAGTTATTTTCGCCAATCAAAGTGTGAACGTTCACTTTAAAGTGCTCCCCGTACAACGCACTGCATGCTAACATACGTACCTCCGCCCTGTCAAATCCAAAACGGCCCCAATACGTACAAATATTTGTGGTTAACTACTCCTTTTCAAATATCCAGTACAAATTTACGAAATATTATGCCAATTTCTATACAAAAGAGTCATTTAGTCCATTATTCAGGAATCCATTTAATAATCAGTAGCTTACATTATAGACTTTGACTATTAGGTATAGAGATAATTGATTGTGATTATTTCATCCAATATCATAAATTTATACTGCACTGCAATTATTGGAGCACAAGAACGTATTTGATATATAAACTTATAAACTATGGAAAGCGAATCAAATGACATCAGTAAATGTCCGTTTCATAACGGCAGTATGAAGCATAATGTTGGCGGTGGCGGCACCCGCAATAACGACTGGTGGCCTAACCAGCTAAAGCTGAGTATTCTGCGTCAGCATTCTTCTTTATCAAACCCAATGGGTGAAGGTTTTAATTATGCCGAAGCTTTCAACAGCCTCGATCTTGCCGCAGTGAAAAAAGATCTTCATGCGCTAATGACAGACTCGCAAGACTGGTGGCCAGCAGACTTTGGCCACTATGGTGGATTATTCATTCGTATGGCATGGCATAGTGCAGGAACCTATCGTGTAGGCGATGGACGCGGCGGTGCCGGTGCCGGATTACAACGTTTTGCACCCCTTAACAGTTGGCCTGATAATGTAAGTCTCGATAAAGCCCGCAGACTACTTTGGCCAATTAAACAAAAATATGGCAATAAGATTTCATGGGCAGATCTGATGATCCTTACCGGTAATATCGCATTGGAATCAATGGGTTTTAAAACTTTTGGCTATGCAGGTGGACGTGAAGACGTATGGGAAGCAGATGAATCTGTTTATTGGGGTTCTGAAACTACCTGGCTGGGAGGAGACCTGCGTTATGCACACGGTTCACCTGGTGTAGATGGACATGGTGTACTGGTATCAGAAGATGATGCCGACGGTGATATCCACTCCCGTAACCTCGAAAAACCACTTGCAGCAGTACAAATGGGGCTGATCTATGTGAATCCAGAAGGCCCTGACGGTAATCCTGATCCTGTGGCCGCAGCTAAAGATATCCGTGATACATTTGGCAGGATGGCCATGAACGATGAAGAAACAGTTGCACTCATAGCAGGTGGCCATAGCTTCGGAAAAACGCATGGTGCCGCATCTGCTGATCATGTGGGTAAAGAGCCCGAAGCTGTAGATACTGAAATGCAAGGCTTAGGCTGGAGCAACAGTTACGGTTCTGGTAAAGGTGCCGATACAATTACCAGCGGGCTGGAAGTAACCTGGACTACAACGCCAACTCAATGGAGCAATAACTTTTTTGAAAACCTGTTTGGCTTTGAATGGCAATTGTCTAAAAGCCCTGCAGGCGCACACCAATGGGTAGCTAAAAATGCAGAAGCTATTATTCCAGATGCGTTTGATAGTTCAAAAAAACATTTGCCAACTATGCTTACTACCGATCTTGCTTTAAGACTTGATCCGGCTTATGAAAAGATATCACGACGCTTCTTCGAAAATCCAGATCAATTTGCAGATGCTTTTTCGCGTGCATGGTATAAATTAACGCACCGCGATATGGGCCCGCTCGCCCGTTATCTGGGTCCTGATGTGCCGCAAGAAGAATTGCTTTGGCAAGATCCTATTCCAGCAGTTGACCACGTATTGATCAACGAAAGTGATATCGCAACCCTGAAAGCAAAAGTCATGGAATCTGGTTTAAGCATAGCTGAAGTAGTTTCTACAGCATGGGCATCGGCCTCTACTTTCCGTGGCTCTGATAAACGCGGTGGTGCAAATGGTAGCCGTATCCGTCTTGCTCCACAAAAATACTGGCAAGTGAATAATCCTTCACAATTACAAAAAGTATTGAATATACTAGAAGCCATTCAACAGGAATTTAACAGCGCTCAGGCAGACGGTAAAAAAGTTTCGCTGGCAGATTTGATTGTACTGGCCGGTTGTGCAGGCGTTGAAAAGGCAGCTGCGGAAAATGGCCTTAAAGTTCCTTTTACACCAGGTCGTACGGATGCCTCACAGGAGCAAACTGATGTAGAGTCATTTGGTTATCTGGAGCCTGCTGCTGACGGCTTCCGTAACTACCGCAAAACGAAAGTTCAGGTATCTACCGAAGAATTACTGATAGATAAAGCTAATTTGCTTACACTTACAGCACCAGAATTAACAGTATTAGTAGGCGGTCTGCGCGTATTAAACACTAATTTTGATAGCTCTGATAAAGGTGTTTTTACCTCGGGACCGGGACAACTTACCAACGATTTCTTTGTAAACCTGCTGGATATGAATACCGTATGGAAAGCAACATCCGCAGACAAGGAACTTTATGAAGGCAGCGATCGGACTACCGGTGAAGTCAAATGGAAAGCTAGCCGCGCAGACCTTGTTTTTGGCTCTAATTCGGAATTAAGAGCAGTTGCAGAAATCTACGGAAGTGCAGACGCTCAGCAGAAATTTACCAAAGACTTTGTAGCCGCCTGGAATAAAGTGATGAATCTGGACAGGTTCGATTTAAAGTAATTATGTGATATTCCAGCATTAAGAAGGCACCAGATCCGGTGCCTTCTTAATTTCAATTTATGCTTAGTAAAGTTTAAATGCTATCAAACTAACCTTGAAAGCCTTAATAGGATACTAATGTAGTGACGCTTGAAGGAGCGAGATTTACGCCGAAACTACTACCTGTTACAGCAAAACTATTTGTACTAAGGTTCGCTGAACTGGTAGTGAAATAGCGATTAAAACCAGCCACATTAACTCCGCTGAAATTAAAGTCCTGATAAGTCGCTGTGGAATTTTGATTGACAATAACCATTACCAATTTTGTTCCGCTTTTATATGCCGTAACGTATACACCGGATGAAGGATTAGATGTGCAGGATATTTTAGTATAGCCAGGACGAACATATCTGGCATACTGGGCTAAGACATAGCCAAGTTTGGTGATATTGCTGCTCTCATCTATGGGCCCGTAAGACCTGCGTATATACCACCATACATAAGCAGACCATCCTACATTCATACAATCATGTATTTCTTTCGCCGCATTCATTGCATTTCCCCAATCATTACCGCTAATACTTGAATTGGTATAATGTTCAGTCATCCAGACTTCTTTGCCAATGTTTCCTAAATTATAAGGAGGAGCACCATAAATATGTCCGGATACAAAACTGGTTTTGGATTTTGCAGCGGTATTTGCTAAGTAAGTATTGATGAAAGTCTGGCCCATGTTAAGCGGTTCCGGTCCTGCTATCGGAGCACCGCAATTGCTTCCCTGTGCCGCAACGAAATTAGCCACCTCGGTTGCTGTACCTTCCATCCATCCCGATGGGGAGTAATTGGGTTCGTTAAACGGACTGATAGCATAAACACCACCCACAGCTGTATTGTATGCTTTCAGGTGAGCTGCATATGCGGCGTATGATGCGGTATTTAAATGTACCCCGTTCATCATACTGGGTGGTGCATTCCAGGCTTGTGCAATAACTTTTGCACCGAAACTTTTAGCCACATCTATGGTTGGCTTTTCAGCTGCAAAACTGCTGCTATTCGTAGGTACCATCACACGAAGTATACTCAGCCCTATACCAGAACTGGTAGAAAAGGCTTTAGTTCTCTGGTCGCTTGTAAGATCAGCAATCCACGTTAAAATACTTGCTCCCCCAAAGCCCTGTATTTTTTGTTGTACAGTATTCGCGTCGATGGTTGCTGTTGCTAAAATTGCTGCGTTTGTACTTTGTTGTTTGTTCCCGATGTTTTCACGGGTGAATTCTGGTTGGGGTTGATTTTTACTACAACCGGTGGCCAGCAGTAAAATTGCCGTAGCAATCTGTAAAAGTTTTTTTTTCATAATCGGTAAGAATATTTGGTTGATTTTTTATGTAGTCAGGCCTTAAAATGGCACTATAGCTAATTTGAAAAAGTTATATCAGAAAGTGTGCTACTGATGTTTATAGTTATACCACAAATGTTTTACATCACCTTTGATCAGAAATTAAATTTTCATCTGCCCGGCCGGCCTATTTAGCAATCTTATTCCTGGCTACTATTGCCAGGTATTCATTCTGGTAACCTCATAATTTCATTGCGTACAAAATTTGACGGTTATTGAACATTAGTTATATCATTTTGATGAAACGTAACATTAGGTTTTGACTAAACCATGCAAATTTGAATCGCCATAGTTATGATTTAGTTTAGCCAGATAGATTGTCTTACCTGGCCGGATATTTTTTTTTGTTGATCAAAAAAAGAATCTGTGTATGGTTTTTTTCTAAGCTCAATAAACCTTAACCAAATATTAAAACCAGTATGATGATCAAAACACAAACCTGAAAAAACAGGCTATCAAAGACCCTTATAAACACAGGGTATTCATTTTTATCAACCAAATTAATGAGCTTTTATGATAAAACTTAGATTTATGAAATGTTGGAAAATCATACTGATTATATTATTAGTAAATGGATTTTCCTTATCCCTTTTTGCACAAACAATCTCCATACGTGGAAAGGTTGTAGATGAAAAAGGAGAGTCCCTGATCGGGGCGTCTGTTAAAATCAGTGGTACAAACACTGGTGTCAGTACAAACAATACCGGTAATTTTACACTACAGGTTCCGGCTAATACCACTAAAATAACCATTTCTTACATTGGTTATACGGATTTAGAGAAAGTAATAACCCCACAATCCGGCAATCTTGGTACAATATCTCTTGTGAAAAATAACCGTGATCTTAACGAAGTGGTTGTTGTGGGCTACGGCTCTTTGAAAAGACAAGATGTTACCGGAACAATAGCTACAATTAGTGCCAAAACCTTGCAGGAAATCCCAGCTTCAAATGTTATTGAACAGTTGAAAGGTCGTGTAGCTGGTTTAGATGTGGTAAATAGCAGTAATGGGCCTATCATCAGCTTGCGTGGTAACCGGACTATAGGAGCAGCTCCTGGTACAGACGGACCACTGATTGTTCTGGATGGACAGCCTTATTATAACTCCATTGAAAATATTGACCCGAATAACATTAAGAGCATTGATGTATTGAAAGGTGCTTCTGCGACTGCTATTTACGGTTCCCGTGCTTCCGGTGGAGTACTTTTGGTGACCACTAACCGTGGCCGGGTGGGACAAACTGTGACCTCTTATGATTCTTATGTGGGGATTAACACGCTTCAGGGAGATCTGAAGCTATTGAATGGAACACAATTTGCAAAACTACAGGAAGATGCGCTTCAAGGGGCGATCATGCAGGGTAGCGGGAGCACAAATCCTCATGCTTTGACCGATATACAAAAGCGGGCACTGAGCGAAGGAATAAGCACTAACTATCCTGATTTATTGTTAAAAAGCGCGATGGTCTGGGATCAAAGCTTAAGAGTCTCAAGCGGAACGGAAAAAACGCAGTTTACTGTTGGTTTAGGTTACCGTGTAAATACCGCGCTACAACCAAATAACTCAACTAAACGGATCTCATTAAATGGTACTATTGATCATAAACTAAATAAATATCTCAAGTTTGGATTGAGTACGATGACTACACTGCGGCTGATCAATGAAGGAGGAGGAGATCAATTGCAGAATGCAAGATTTATGAGCCCGTTAACTTATCCTTTTAACGCTGATGGGAGTTTAAATATTCTGCCCCAGATTGATCAGCTTGACGCGACCACTATAAACCCTTTATTGCCAGGGCGCAGTCCTGATCAGTATTACAACAATACACGTGGATTTATACACAACGACATCGTTTATGCAGAGGTGACTCCGTTTGACCATTTAAAATACCGCTATAGTTTGAATTATAATTTTTCGCAGTCATTACAGGGAACCTATAACGGGATCAACGGAGCAGACATTGTAAACATAGCCAAAACCAATGCCAGTACAGTTAACAATTATCAGTATCGCTTAGCTCAGGAGCATTTGCTGACTTATGACAACATCTTTGCTCAAAAGCACAGCATTAATTTTGTAGCAGGTTTTACCACTGAGCTTCAGCACAATGAAAACTCCAGTATTAACGCTACAGGTATCCCTTCGGATGCTAACCGGAATGCTAATCTGGGACTGGCTTCTACCATTACCGCTGTAAACGGTACATTTAGTGAACAGGGGCTGATATCACTCCTTGGCCGTTTAAACTATACCTTTAACGATAAATATAACTTAACCGCTACTATTCGTTCTGATGCCAACTCTGCGCTGGCCAAAGGACATCAGCGTACCACTTATCCATCTGTAGGTTTAGGCTGGATAATCAGCAATGAAAACTTCATGAAGCAGTTCACCTTTATCGACAATTTGAAACTGCGTGCCGGTTACGGACAAACATCAACTATAAGTACCATCAACCCTTACGGAACTTTAGGACAGTTAAGTTCCAGTAAATATCAATATGGTGGTATCCCTGGAGGAAATGCTCAGGGCGTGCGGGTAACTACACTGGTCAATGAAAATCTGACCTGGCAGCGTACCGGTGAATACAATATCGCTTTGGATTTTTCATTGCTGAAAAGCAGGCTTACCGGTTCGGTAGAGGTATACAAGACAAAAACTACAGATATCATTCTTGGAAACAGGTTACCGATAACTAACGGTGCAGGTAACCAGGCTTCTAACTTAGGTACATCTGCCAATAAAGGGCTGGAGATTACGCTTAGCAGCGTTAATATTCAAAAGGCCGGTGGCTTCAACTGGTCAACAGATTTTAATATTGCCTTTAGCCGCGAGCGTGTGGTAGAGTTACCGAATGGTGGGTTGACTAATATAGGAGCAGGTCAGTTTGTCGGGCAGCCGTTAAGCGTTATTTATGATCTGAAGAAAATAGGGATATGGCAGAGTAATGAAGCGGCCCAGGCTGCTGCTTTTGGCGCCAAACCCGGACAGATCAAAATTGAGGATTTTAATAAAGACGGAAAAATTGATGCCAATGATAATCAGCTGATAGGCAATTTTCAGCCTAAGTATGCCCTGGGTTTAACTAACAGGTTTAGCTACAAAAATTTTGACCTGAGTATTGTTATCCAGGGCAGAATGAAATTTACCACCATTGTGCCCTACGTATCTTCTTCTAACTCTGCCTTAAACGGATGGCAGTTTCTGAATATCGGTCGTCACAATCAGCCGGTTATTGATTACTGGACACCTGACAATCCAACCAATGCATTTCCTCAGCCAAATGCTCAGAACCAGGGCAGCTATTATTCAACGTTACAATATTATGATGGCTCGTTCATCAGGGCGAAAAGTATCAACTTAGGGTATAATTTGCCAGGAAAGCTAGTAAAACGCTTAGGTATGAATTCATTGCGGGTTTACGCCAACGTTACCAATCCGTTCTTTATCTATGCACCGATCAGAAAACATAGTTTTTCCGTTCCTGATGCAGAGTCTGTTTATAATGTTGCAGGATCTAATGCAATTGCTCCGGCGGCTGTATCAGCAAGCGGTAACATTGGCGGTTTTGATCCCAATAATGCTAACGGATCGCCCTATCGTGGTGTGGGGATCAGCCCGGGACTACAAACACGTGATTTTATTTTTGGTATTAATGCAAGCTTCTAAATTGAAATAGAGATGAGAATATTTAATAAAACCAGCTTTGTAATTGCTGTTTTAGCAATGTTAATGATAGACAGTGGTTGTAAAAAAGTGTTAAACGAAAGTCCGAGAGCTGGACTATATCCTAATTATTTTGGTACACCAGGTGGTGTTCAGGCAGCCGTTACAGGGGTGTACAATGACTTAAGAGGTGCTTTTTCAGGCGAAGGTCTCGTTTTTTATTATAATGGTACTGACGAAAATATCTCAGGTGGCAGCGCTGGAACTATTGCCCCGATCCTGAATTCCTATAACGGCATAAATTCTTCAAATACACCTGATATAATGGGTCTGTATGTAGATATTAATACCCTTAATGGCGTATTACAATACGCTTCATCGATTACTGATGTTACTGCGAGAACTCAATACGTTGCCCAGGCAAAGTTTCTTCGTGGTTTCATCTATTTTTACCTCGTGCAAACCTATGGCGGACTAACGGCTACACAGAAAAGTGGTATTCCCTTACACACAACTTTTATTACACAAGCTTCTTCTGAAGATAAACCGGCCCAGCTTACTGAGATTTACGACCTGATTATCCAGGATTTTACAGAGGCGGTAGCAGCATTGCCGAATACTATCACCAGTTCAAATCCGTTCTCGGCAGGTGGAGTTGGTAAAACTGCAACTGTTGCTGTAGCGAATGCTTTTCTGGCCAAAGCCTACCTCACAAGAGGCTATACTGAAGCCAAGCATGCTGATGATTTCCAAAAGGCGGCAGACCTGACTGCAGCTCTGATTAACAATAAGGGTACTTACGGGCTGAACTTATGGCAAAACTATAATGATGTTCATAAGCCAGTCAACGATTATGGTAAGGAAAATATGTTCAACATTGATTACGGGATCTCAGATCCGCAATATTCCGGATATGTTCAACAAGGTTCAGGCGGTTATGGGATCAACCAGCTTTATGTATTGCAGCGTTTTAATTACGTTGGGCCTGGTGTAGATAATGTTGCTGGAATTGATGCTGTCCCGCAAAAACTCTCTACTAAATCAGGCATGCTCCGCGATGTGTATAACGGGCGTCCCTATACACGTCTGGCACCAAATGTACCTTATACAATGAATGTAGCCTTCAAAGATCAGGTACATGACACGCGATATGATGCGACTTTCCAGACCTTCTGGATCTGTAATACAAATGTAGCTGCAGGTACAACCAGTACCGGGGGAGTGAAAGGGAAGCTGATACCTGCTTCTAATGTTTCATTAAGTGCATTTCAACGCCCTATAGATGGTGATACTGCTATATTGATGCCCAGTACTGATGTTACCATGGCCCGCCGGGATGCCTTTAAAGGGTTAATTGTTACTCCAAAGCAATTTAACAACACTATCTTTCCAACAGTGAAAAAGTTTGATGACCCTGCACGCACCGGAATACTCGACTTTTCGAGCAGACCAATTGTTTTAATGCGATTTTCTGAGGTTTATCTGATGAATGCAGAAGCTAATTATATGCTGGGTAATATTAGTGCGGCAGCAACGTCACTTAATGTGCTCAGGCAAAGAGCAGCTTACCGGACACCGGCGGACGCACAGACTGTTGCTAAAAATCAATTTCGGGTAACTGAGGAAACGATGTCTTCTGCAAATGCTTCAAATGCTGCTGCGATGGCCCTGACAAGCGAACAGCTTTCCCAATTGAGTATTCCTAACAATACCAATTCAGGCGGTTCACTTAATGGTATGGATTTGATTTTGGAAGAATATTCCCGGGAACTCTATGGAGATCCACGTCGCTGGTATGATCTGGTGAGAACCAAACAGCTGGTCAGACGTGTGAAAATGTACAATGCAATTGGTGCACCTAATGTTCAGGATTTTCATGCCAGAAGACCGATCCCGCAAACCTTGATTGATGCGGTACTATCGGGGCCGAAATATCCACAGAATAACGGTTATCAATAGGTATTAAAACCATAAACCCCGTGACCTGCTTTAAATGAAAGCAGGTCACGGGGTTTATGCTAAGTTCCTGTTTTATTGCAGTACAGGCTTTATCAGTTGTATACTTCCATCTGCGTTATGCTTCAGTTCGGTTACTTTGATATTTCTCAGGTGTGTTTTTCCGGATAGCTGGGTGTCATGATAATAAATATACCACTTGCCTTTTTGTTCTATGATGGAATGATGCGTAGTCCATCCCTGAACAGGTTCCATAAATGTTCCCTGGTAAATAAAAGGCCCGTAAGGACTATCTCCGATTGCATAAGCAAGAAAATGTGTGTCACCAGTTGAATAAGTAAAGTAATATTTGCCATTGTATTTATGCATCCATGCACCCTCAAAAAATCTGCTGTCATGGTCTTTAGTTAACAGTGGCTTACCAGTTTTACCTAAAATTACCACATCTTTTACCGGTCCGTCAAAACTTAACATATCGGCACTCATCTTTGCTACCTTAGCGGTAAGGGCAGGTTCATCTTCTTTTCCTGAATCAGTTTTAGAGCCATCAGCAGCATAATTTCCATTATTCCAGCGCTGTAGCTGACCTCCCCATATCCCACCATAATATAAGTAAGTATTCCCATCCGTGTCAGTGAAAACCGCAGGATCTATGCTGTAACTTCCTTCAATTGGTTTTGGTTCCGCTTTGAAAGGGCCGGCTGGGTTTTTTGAGGTTGCTACACCGATTCTGAATATATCTTGTTTATCCTTAGCAGGGAAATAGAGATAATAGGTGCCATTTTTAAAGGCAGCGTCAGGAGCCCAGAGTTGCCGGCCTGCCCATGGAATATCCTTTATGCTTAAGGCCACACCGTGGTCAGTAACTTTACCATTGACACTATCCATACTCAGAATATGGTAATCCCGCATGTCAAAATGATCGCCATTGTCATTTTCTGGTGTACCCGCTTCAATATCATGTGAAGGATAAATATATATTTTACCATTGAAAACATGGGCAGATGGATCTGCGGTGTAAATTTCAGAAATCAGAGGTTCAGAAAGATATTTTATTTTTTTTGTCGTATCTGTGGTTTTCGCGCCTGCCGTACTGGTTTGCTGCTGACAGGAACTTGTACTTGTAGCCAGCATGGCTATGGTAATAGCGAGGGCTGAGTGCTGTTTAAGTTTATTCATGATTTTAGGATAGGTTATAATTTGTTTATTTTTAATTGCTTTTAAATGTCTCAGGAGGTCCCAGAAAGCTTGGTTTTAACCCACCAATATCCAGTACGAGTTTTTGTAGGACTACACCAGGATTCACCATCCAGTATTTTAAGGTATGTTTTCCTGGTTTATCAAATTTTAAAGGTGTTTTAAAGATTTTAATGCTATTGGCTACTGATAGTCCCCAGGCTGCTTCGGTTTGATAATCCGTACTGATATTTACGATGGTTGCAGGATTATTGTCTATGGAAATGGCGAACTTTAAACCATCAGAATTTGTAAAGTCTATCGTTGGTGAAATGAATGAATTCAACGTATAAGTACCTGCATGATCAAGGTAAATATCATAAATAAGATGAGGACTGTTTTTACCAGGTTTTTGAACAGGGGATGTGACCGGAACCGGAATTACTCCGGCTAAAGTTTTACCATAACCCGGAATTGTTTTCCAGGAAACCGTTTTGCTGCTGACAGCCTTTGTATAATGGGGAGCCTCTATGGCAATATATCCGTTTTGAGGAAAAAATACATTACCCGTTTTATTAAATATCCTGTTGTTGTAAGTTTGGACCGGAAGGGTTAATTCAGCACCGTCACTTCCATTAATGGTGATCAAAGTCACTGCTTTACCTGTGGGGGCTTTTGTCCAGTCTATACTTAAATAAATTCTTTTTTCATCTGGAATGATCCCTTTTTTTTCTTCAATGATGACGTAAGACGGAGCAGTAATGCTGTAGGTCAGCTTACCGGTACCAGTATTAAAAAGCTCAAAATAATGTTTTTTATTATTCAGGTTATCCAATACCGGGAAATCTTTGTTGATCCTGTTTTTTCCTGTCCAGCTCGTATCTGATCCCTCAATTGCCAAACCAAGGCTTGTACTTGCTGGTGCAATTCTATAAGTTTCAGGCATGATGTTTTGTTTGGGTTCCTGCCAGCCTGTATAGCCAATATGGGTTTGATCCATCATATGGTCCCACTTACCACCGGCCATAATCTTGTTATAAAAATGTGTAATCTCTAGATCTCTTTTAAACAAGGAATCTGCTTTTTCGGCGAGCTTATTTGTCCATATCCGGCTTTGTTTAGCATAAAGCTTGTTTTTCGCAATAGTGTAGTAGAGTTCATGCAGGTTTGCACTGGCCTCAATAGGATGTAAAACCAATTGGTAATAAGCATCTTTCCGGGCTTCATCCAGCTGATTGAAGATAAGTCTGGCCTTTCTTTCAAGTGTCTTATAATCATTGATGACGTTTTCAAATTCCCGGTAGTTTACCAGGCTATAAGTGTTTTCATTGAGTAGTTCCGGCTTTATCCTGCTATTGTATTTTGAACAGGTTTCCAGGATATCGGCTGTTTTTGAAGCGTATTTAGTTCCAAATTGCCTGCTGCACCAGTTAATCGTGTACTGCTTTAGTTTTTCAACCGGAATGGCATCCGGTGCCCAGGCATAATCTAAAAAGAACTGAATTGGAAACTCCATAGGTTTTAAATCACCAACATTTACAATCCAGATCTGGTTGGCATTGTACTGATAAGCCAGGTTCATTTGTTCCCATATTTTTTGGATTGAATTGGTATTGATCCATTTATAATTCCTTGGGCCACCCACATAATCGAAATGATAGTAAATCCCGTATCCACCGGTTCTTGGTTTTTCCGTTAAAGCGGGAAGTTTTCTGATATTCCCCCAGTTGTCATCACAAAGGAGCAAGGTCACATCATCGGGTACACGCATGCCTTTATCATAATAAGACTGGACTTCCTTATACAGTGCCCAGAGCTGTGGTGTCTGGTCTGCTGGTTTTCCGGTTACTTTTGTAATGATCTCCCGCTGATCCCTGACGATTTTTTCAAGCAAAGCAGTCGCTGTTCCTTCAGTCATCGGTTCATCACCATCTCCCCGCATGCCAACAGTTATAATTTGCTCTTGATCCGCAACACGTTTCAGGCCGCTTTCCCAAAATGCTTTGAGTTGTTCCGGATTCTGTTCATAGTTCCATTTACCACCTTTGTACCTTCTCCATTCATCATGTGCCCTTGTCAGTGGCTCGTGGTGAGAAGTGCCGATTACGATGCCATATTCATCGGCCAGAACAGGGTTCATCTTGTCGTCATCGTTAAAGGCGCTTCCCCACATGGCCGGCCAAAGGTAATTTCCTTTAAGACGAAGGATCAGTTCAAAGACCTTTTCATAAAACTTATGATTAAAACCACCAAATTCCTTTTTGGACCATCCGGATAGAGCTGGTGCCTCGTCATTTAAAAATATGCCCCTATATTTTACGGCGGGCGTAGTGGTAACGTGACGGCCAGACATAACATACAACGTATTGCTCTTTTGCGGTGGCACATCAGCCCAGTAATACCAGGGTGAAACACCTATCTGGCTTGACAGTTCATAAATTCCATAGATGGTTCCCCGCTTATCGCTGCCGGCAATGACAAGCGCACTGTCTATACCTGGTACAGGATTTTTTACCACTTGAATTAAAGTAGTCTCCCATTTTCCAGAAACGCCTGCCACGTTAATTTTATTGGTTTTAATTAACTGATCAATGATTGTGCTGTGGCCAATAGTACCAATAATGATGGACATCGGAGCTATCTGGCCGGTATTAAAGGTTGCGGGTTTTCCGGTTACCTTTCTGAAGTCATCCTGAAGATCTTTAGCGGCCCTTACTACACCTTTCCATTCATTGTCACTGACTATAAGGTTAGCTGTCTTTTCTCCCCGCGCAATGCAGAAACTGCCTGGTACATGTTTTTTAGAGATGAACGGATCAATACCGGCAGCCCTGGCAAAGCTATTCAAACTGATGATCAGCAGGAATAAAATAAGTTTCATCATCATAGTTGTTCTGCTGTAAGTGAATACGAAATCCCCATTTCCAGGCCACGCAATTCGGCAAGGCCTTTTAACCTTCCTATGGCTGAGTAACCCGGATAAGTTTTTTTCTTTAAGTCATCCAACATCTGGTGTCCATGATCCGGACGCATAGGAATGGATATGTTTTTTCTTTTGGACAGTAAAACGACTTCCTTTACGACCTCGTACATCCCTGCATTCCCCTCTAAATGATTGGCTTCATAAAAATTTCCTTGCTCATCACGCTGTGTGCTCCGCAGATGAAGGAAATGAATACGCCCGGCTAAATGTCTGACCATAGCTGGTAAATCATTGTCTGGTCTGGCTCCAAATGAACCTGTACAGAAACATAAGCCATTTGCAGGTGAGGGCACGGCTTCAAATAGTTCGCTGACATCCTGCTCTGTACTCACAATTCTGGGTAATCCCAGAATGGGATAGGGTGGATCGTCAGGATGAATAGCTAATTTTATTCCCACCAATTCAGCTACCGGTGTAATCTCTTTTAAAAAATGGAATAAATGAGTTTTTAATTGGTCAGCATCTATACCCTGATAAGTTTCAAGCGCTGTCAGAATTTGGTCCCGTGTAAAAGGCTCATCACTTCCCGGTAAACCAAGCATCGCAGTTTTAAACAAGGAGGATCTTTCATCTGGAGTCATGGTCTCCAAGCGTTGCTTCGCATTTGCTATCTCTTCAGCAGTATATTCTTCACTGGCGCCAGGTCTTTGAAGTAAAAACAAATCAAAAGCAATAAATGCTGCTTTTTCAAAACGTAAAGCTTTACTTCCGTTATCCAGGGTATAATTCAAGTCTGTTCTCATCCAATCAAGAATAGGCATGAAATTATAAGTGACCACTTTCATCCCGCATGCTGCCAGATTTTCAAGACTTTGCTTATAGTTTTCTATGTAATGCTGGAAATTATCTTTTTGTTTTTTGATGTCTTCATGAACAGGAAGGCTTTCTGTTACCGTCCAGGTTAAACCTGAGGCTTCGACGATTTTTTTTTCGTTTTTCAATTTCACCGACCGTCCAGATATCCCCAATAGCAATTTGATGTAACGCAGTAACAACGCCACTGCAACCGGCTTGTCTGATATCCTGCAGACTAACAGGGTCGCCTGGGCCGAACCAGCGCATCGTTTGTTCCATTAACATAAATTTTCCTTTACTGTATTAAAAACCAATTGAATTTCCACCATCAACAGGCAATATTACTCCAGTGATGTATTTTGCAGCATCAGAAACCAGAAAAGCTGCTGTTGTTCCAATGTCTTCCGGTTCTCCAAGGTATCCCATTGGCGTGCGGGAGTAAACTTTCGCTTTTCGTTCAGGATCACTATCCAATGCCTTAGCCGACATGTTGCTGTAAATAAAACCTGGCGCAATTGCATTGATACGGATCCCTTTTGGCGAGAGTTCAACTGCCATAGCTTTAGTCATGCCATCTATTGCACTTTTTGCTGCGGTATACGCGATTACTTTGGGTATGCCATATTGTGCAGCCATCGAACTTATGTTGAGGATACAGCCAGATTTAAATGGAAGCATAGTACTGACGACTTCTCTTGATATACTGAATACCGATAAGACATTGGTTTGAATGATCTGCATAAAATCAGCATCCGTAACCTCACAGAATTCCTTTTTCATATTGATACCAGCGTTATTGACAAGGATATCAATTTGCTGATGTCTGGCAGATATTTGTTTGATCAGTGAAGGAATGCCATCAAGCTGGCTCAAATCAAATGTAATCGTCTCGCATAATTCCCCCAATTTCTCTTTAGCTTTTTGAAGTTTTAATTTGTCACGTCCGATAATTATTGTATAAATATTGTTCCGGATAAATTCTGTTGCAATGGCCAGGCCGATTCCCGAAGCGCCACCCGTAACGATGGCGATTTTTAGCTTGTTTTGATTTTCGTTCATTGATTTGATATCGTTCTGATTATTGAGGTTAATTATATATAGCAGATGGCGGAGTGTTCTTTAAGTATTCCAGATCATGAACTGGACGCTCTATATCAAACGGGACAGGCCGTTTGCTGAATTGCTGAAAATAAAGTAAACAGGCATCTTTCCAGATTTGAGCATCACGGCATTGACGCTGCAGTTTATGCTGTACTGCATAAAAACGCTGCTGATCAACGTAAGGCTGAACCTGGTCCCAGGTCTTCTGGAATTTCCGCACTTCATTTAATCCATCAGCATACCGATAGCACATTTCATTCCATAGTATACGCCCGTTTTTCATTTTGTAATCCCAGGGGAGGTGATGAAACCATAACAGGTAAATTTCAGGGCAGGTATCCGGGTGGTTAAACCTTGAGGCCAGAGGTTCCCGATATTGACTTATTGCGTTACTTCCTTTACTTGTCCGGTTAAAACCAATGCCATTGGTATCTGCCTGATGGTAATATACAGAGGTCCAGTCTTGCCGTAAATCTTTATTCGCAAACCATGGTGCAGGTCCATAATGATGGTTCTCCACAAAAATATGATGCAGACCCAGTGGCATCATATAATTGACTGCTGCTTCCCGGCTGGCCATCATCATAGCTTTTACCGGCTCAATGAATTCAGGCTCATTTTGTATAAAGGTTTGTTTCAGCCATTCTTCTGCAATGTCTCCGCTGCTCATTTTATTATTCCAGGCCATACGTCCGAACGCATACCAGTTCGCTTGTGCAAAATCATGACCACACCAATTGGAGTCTAATCCAATATTAGCTACGCCAGCAATGGCAGTATATTGCTGAGGGTAAATATTTCCAGCTGTACGCTGCGCTATTGTACTTCCGCTTCCTTCCTGATAGGTATCACTTTTCAGAAATTCTTCCCACATGGGAGCCAGGTATACCAATTGTATATCACGACCCAGATATTCCTGGGTGATTTGAAGCTCAGGCATTATAGCTGTTTTTTTCAATGCACCGAAAAGAGGACTGAAGGGCTCGCGTGGCTGGAAGTCCAGCGGTCCGTTTTTGATCTGAATGATAACATTTTCCCGGAATTGTCCGTCCAGGGGTAAGAATTCCGAATAGGCCTGCATCACACGATCCTTATCTGATGGACTATAGACAAAAGCCCTCCACATGACTATTCCTTTGTAAGGTTTTAATGCGTCGGCAATCATGTTGGCACCATCAGCATGGGTGCGGCCAAAGTCTTGCGGGCCAGGTTGTCCTTCACTATTGGCCTTCACTAAAAAGCCACCAAAGTCAGGAATCAAACTGTATATTTCCTTTATTTTCATGGCCCACCACTTTTTTACTTCAGGATCCAAAGGATCTGAGGTTTTTAGCCCTCCTGTTTTTACGGGTGAGGAAAAATTAACAGAGAGATAAACCTTCACGCCATAAGGACGCAGCACTCCGGCTATGTCTTTCACTTTTTTCAAATAGACAGAAGTTAAGATTAACGGAGAGGCATTTACATTATTAACTACGGTACCATTGATTCCTATGGATGCATTGGCCCTGGCATATTCATGCCAAAGCATTTTATCCTTTTCAGTAACTGTAATAGCGTTTTTTTCATTTCTCCAGAAGATGGAGGAACCCGCATACCCGCGTTCCACTGATCCGTCTAAGTTGTCCCAGTGGTTAAGAATGCGGTGCATATAGGAAGGATTAGACGCTAAATTACCGGCCATTTTTCCTGTCTTTTGACGGCGCAATACCTCATACGTGCCATAAAGGATCCCAAACTCAGTATTTGCTCTTATGCCGGCATCGTCTAAAATGAAACCATCTCCTTTGATTGATTTTTCAGGAGATAAATTGAGCGTAAACCTCTTACCGGAAGGTCCTTGCCATCCATCCGTCAGCTCTTTTATTGCAATGTTCAATACAGCTGATTTTTTGGCACAAATGATATTTACAGAGATTGGGGGCCGCTTGTTTAGCCAGAGTTGATGGCCATCTTCTGCGTTGGTTTTAATGCAGAGTACACTTAAGGCACACAGGATTATAATCGATCTGCTAATAAATTTCATACATAATTTGCCTTTAGATACTTGGTTTGTTAATTAACTGGCTGATATAACCTGAGGATAAAAATATAGATCTTAACAGGGCAGGAGGTGTTCGTTTGTCATCAATTGTAGAACAAATGTTTAATAGGAGCTTTATCCTGAAGATTTGATGAAATCGGTCGCCTGGAAGTGTAAATTGATCTTTCAGATACATTTTTCACATTAAAATCAACAAATGAGCAAGCTTTCTTTTTTTTAGCCCGGTACCTTTGGATAATCAGCGGATGATTCAATTTCTTTATTCAAATTACACCCCTAAAAAAATGCGCATCTTTTTTTCTTATTTAGTAGTATTGACCACTTTTTTTTCGAGTGTCCAGGCTCAGATGACTTTAGAAAACCCTATTCTTCCAGGTTTTTATCCCGATCCTGCTATATGTAAAGTAGGTTCAGATTATTACATGGTCACCTCGACTTTTGTTTATTTCCCGGGAATACCTGTTTTACATAGCAGAGATCTTAAAAACTGGAAGCAGATTGGCAGTGCCATTAACCGGCCCTCGCAGATGGATTTTATGGGAGAACAGGTATCAAGAGGCTTGTTTGCACCGGCAATAAATTATCATAACGGGATTTTCTATATCACTTGTACAGATATTGATCATGGCGGAAATTTTATTCTCACAGCCAAAAATCCGGCTGGTCCATGGAGTAATCCCGTATATATTAAAGAAGCAAGGGGTATTGATCCTTCTTTGTTCTTTGAGGGTGATCAGGCATTTATCATTTATAACAGCGATCCACCGGAAAATAAATCTTTATATAGCGGACACAGGACGGTCAGGATTTATGAACTTGAGCTGACAACGCTGAAGGTGAAAGGTACTGAAAAGATCCTGGTCAATGGTGGAGTAGACCTCAGTAAAAAACCTGTTTGGATTGAAGCACCCCATATATACAAAAGAAATGATTTTTATTATTTGATGGCAGCCGAGGGCGGGACCAGTGTCAATCATTCTGAGGTAATTTTCAGAAGTAAGGATGTTCGCGGACCTTATATTCCCTACGAGAAAAATCCTATTCTTACCCAGAGGCATCTGGACCCCAATAGAAAAAATCCAATATCTTCAGTTGGTCATGCTGATTTGGTAGAGGGACCTGATGGCAATACTTATGCTGTATTCCTGGGTGTTCGTCCGTATGCAGGAGATTTTTACAATACGGGACGTGAAACTTTTATTGCGCCTGTAAAATGGGTGGACGGCTGGCCAATTATCAATGCTGATTACAAAGAAGTACAGTACAAATATAACGTAAACTGGAAAGAGCAGAAGCATGCGGATCAATTGCCAATTACCGGGAACTTTAGTCTTAAAATCCCATTTAAAGACAGTTTGAATACCCAGTTTTTGTTTTTACGCACTGATAATCCTGACTGGTATAGTTTCCGGAAAAATAAAAACGCACTCACCCTCAATCTTTTGCCAGAAACAATTCTTGAAAAAGGAAATCCTGCTTTTATTGGAAGAAGGCAGCAGCATCTGAACAGCTCAGCATCTACTGAAATGGACTTCTCTGCTCAAAATAAAAATGAAAAAGCAGGGCTTATCATATTTCAAAACGAGAACCATTTTTACTATATGTGCAAATCCATTGACAATAAAAAGGATGTAATTCAACTATTCAAAGGTAATCCGGCTTCAAATCAAATGGATTTGCTGAAACAGATTGTTTTACCTAAATCTCAGCGTAAAATATATTTCAAAATCAGTTCCGATAAAGATCATTATTCATTCTGGTATGGCTCGTCAGATAAAGACTGGAAGCTGCTGGCAGATAAACTGGATGGCAAATTTTTAAGCACTGCTGTTGCTAAAGGTTTTGTTGGATCTTTGTATGGGATTTATGCGACCTCAGCAGGTAAGGAGTCAAATAATCAGGCTGTTTACAAGTGGTTCGGATATAGCGGAAATGACAATACTTACTAATCCAGTACGCTCTCAGCATTAAAAGGCCTGGATTAGACGAAAATCCGGGCCTTCCTTATGTGATTTATTTTAGAATCTGATGACCTCATAATAGGCCTTTTTGGGTTGTAAATTGGTGTCAAATAGTAAAGGGAAGTTCTTTTTGCCTCGGTTGTCGAGCCAGCTATACCTGTCGGATAAGTTCCAGAAGGTTACGCCACTAATGTTCTTTTTATATTTTCGAAATACTTCAAAGACCATCCGGTACTTCTCCAGCTGTTTTTCTTCCATCTCTTTGGTGAAAACTGCAGCCGTTGTATCCCTTTGTCCCCTGATGATTTGTCCCCCCTGATTACCCGTATAAACGGAAATATCCAGCTCAGTAAATTGAATAGTTAATCCTAGTGAGGAGAACATTTTGATTGATTTTTCAAGTTCTTCACGACTTGGTGTATTGACAGACCAATGTGCCTGCAATCCAATCCCATGTATCGGGACACCGCGTGAAAGTAGTTTTTTAAGCATGCGGTAGATCTTTTCTCTTTTTACAGGGTTTTCTGTATTGTAATCATTATAGAATAAAATGGCTTTTGGATCTGCCTGATGTGCATACCGGAATGCCTGCTCCATAAATTCCTCCCCGGCTATTTCAAAGAGAGGTGTCTTGCGGAAATAAGCCGTATCATCGTCAATAACTTCATTCACAACATCCCAGGCATAGATTTTTCCTTTATAGCGGCTGACAACAGTATTGATATGATTTTTCAGTCTTGCTAATAAGATCTCCTTACTTACAAATTTTCCGTCAGCTCCTCTGAATAGCCAGCGGGGAGCCTGGGTATGCCAGACCAGGCAGTGACCGCGGATTTTTAATTTGTTTGTTATTCCGAAAGCTACAATGGAGTCCGCATTTTTCCAGTAAAAATGGCTTTCCTCCGGATGCAAAGGGCCCATTTTCATGGCGTTTTCAGCAGTTATGCTATTAAAGTGCTGCAAAATCATTTGGCGGTCAGCACCATTGATATTAGCAGGAGTAATGGCTACGCCTATTGGAAAATATTTTTCATAATAATCTTTTAATCCCTTGGTTTCAGTAAGTGAAAAAGTATAACTGCTTAATGACCACGTGCAGGAAAGCAAAGTCGAAAACAGAAGGAGCCTTTTGAATAGTTGAGTTTTCATAATTGAATTTAAAAAAACCGAATACGTTTGTTATAAAACTATAAATAGTTAGCTCTCCTTTATAGTTCATTTCTTTATTTTGCTAACACGAATGTTCCCTGCAGTTTTGGTGTATTAATGACCATCAGGAGGTGTTTTGAACTTATGTAGCATAAAAATAGACATTTGTGATGGTCGGGTGCTTGTTTTGTCGTTACTTTAGTTGTCTAACCAAATATACCTTGTATCTGTTTTCCCTAATTAAAGGATTTCATTAGGAATAATGATGCTTAATGGTTATTAATCTGTATTTCTTCCAGATTAATATTCCTCAGGTATAATTATTTTATGTAACTTTAGGTAACTGAGCAACAATGTTAAACCGGGTCATTTTTAAAAGAGCTTACTGCTTATTTCTAAGCGCTATCTGTATACTACAAGCTGGATATGCACAACAGCAGAAAATAAATTTCACCTCGCTGAATTCAAAAGACGGACTTTCTTCCAATACAGTTAATGCTATTTTAAAAGACCGGTATGGGTTAATGTGGTTTGCCACCGAAGATGGTCTCAATAAATTTGACGGAACGAATTTTACGGTATATAAACATAAATCTGATGATTCTACCGGGCTTCAGGCCAATGATATCAGGACACTGCATGAAGACAAATCAGGTAATTTATGGGTGGGCAGTGCAGGAGGTTCGCTTAGTTTATATGACAGGAAAAAAAACTCTTTTATAAATTTCCCTGCCAATACCGCTGCTGGCCTGAGCAGTGATATTGTCCGCAGCATTTGCAGCGATTATACCGGGAAAATATGGGTTGCAACTTTTAACGGTCTTGATGTAGTTGATCCAGTAAGTAAAAAGGTCAGAAAATTTTCTATCCGTTCTAAAAATCAGCAGGTATTCCCTGATAAAATAATCAGTTGTCTTTATGAAGACCGTAAACGCAGGATGTGGATCGGAACGAATAACGGCCTTTACCTGTATAACCGGAAAACGACTTCATTTATATTTTTTCAGCATTCGGCGACAAATGCTGCCAGTATCAGCGATAACTATATAGCCGGAATTGTTGAAGATCGTCTCGGGAATTTGTGGATAGGTACGAAAAACGGACTCAGCATGCTTCTTCCTGATGGGAAAGGATTTCAAAATTTAAGACACAAACCCGGAGATAGTCAGTCACTGTCCAGTAATACTATAACCAGTGTAGTAGCCAATGCTACGAACCAGTTGTGGATTGGTACAGACGAAGGCTTAAATATTCTGGACATTACTACCGGAGAAATTACAAAGTATATGCCGGATTCAAGAAACACTTACAGTTTGACAGGCAAGTTTATAAACTGCATGTATATAGACAAACAGGGCACCTATTGGGTTGGCCCTTTTCGCGGAGGCATCAATAAGTATGACAATAATCTGAATCTGTTTCACTTAAAACAAAGTAATATTTTCGACCAGCGGGGATTAAACGGTTCAGTGGTGACTTCCTTTGCAGGATATACTCCTGATGAAATCTTTGTGGGAACAGATGGCGGAGGGCTTAATTTGTTCAACCGCAAAACAGAACTTTTCCGGCACATCAATATGCCTTTGGCAAATGGATCCTCTTCAGCTGGCATCTCGATTATGGTGATGGAAATGACCAGATCTAAAAAGCTGTATATCGGCACTTATTCAAAAGGGCTGTTCGTCATGGACACAGGAACAGAAAAAATTCAGCAGTTTAAAGCAGGGAACCGCGCAGATGAGTTAAATTCCAATGATATATTCTGTGTCAAAGAAGATAGCAAAGGGAAAATATGGGTTGGTACAAATGGCGGTGGAGTCAATATTTTGAATTCAGCCCATAAAGTAGTTTTTAGATATTGTGAAAACGCAAAAGGGGCAAACGAAGCCAAATATCCGATAAATAATTTCATCAGATTTATTGAGGAAGATGATCATGGTGATATGTGGATAGGTTCCTATGGTTCAGGAATTGCCGTATTTAATCCCCTTAGCCAGAAGTTTACCCAGTATGATAAAGCTTCTGGTAAATTACCAAATAATCTGACATTATGTATGCTAAAAGACCGTGCCGGGGATATCTGGGTAGGGACATTTAGCGGAGGCCTGAGCCTTTTCGATCGTAAAACAAAACAATTTATTACGTTTTCTGAAAAAAGCGGGCTGAATAATGCAACCGTTTATGCGATAGTTGAAGACCTGAAAGGGCAAATTTGGGTGAGTACAAATAAAGGGATCAGTAGTTTTGACCGGAAAACTAAGAAGTTTACCAATTATGGCATTTATAACGGTGTCCAGAACAATAATTTCGTGCTCGGAGCTGGCTTCAGTGCTGCTGATGGAGAGATTTTTTTTGGTGGTGCCGAAGGTTTCAACTACTTTAATCCGCAATACTTTAAAAAAAACAAAAATGTCCCGTCCGTCATGTTTACTGATTTAAGGATAAATAATAATTCCGTAAAAGCATCAGATGACGGGCCTATTAAGGATCATATTTCTGTAGCTAAAGAGATTAATCTGGATTATAAACAAAATTTTACACTTGGTTATGTGAGTGTAAACTATACCGCTCCGGAACAAAATAAATATTCCTATCGGCTGGAAGGATTTGATAAGGACTGGATTGAAGCAGGAACTTCTAAATCCGTATCCTATACCAATCTTGATCCGGGTGATTATGTCTTTCATGTGAAAGCTAGCAATAACAACGGACTATGGAATACCGCAGGAACGGTAATCAACATACATGTAAAGCCTCCGTTCTGGCGTACAATATATGCTTATCTCTTTTATGTAATTGTCAGCATTGGATCACTGTTATATAGCAGGCACAGAGGGATTCAGAAGTTGAAGAAGAAGTTTGCCGAAGTTCAGGAACGCATGAAAGCAGACCAGGAAAGAAAGGAAACCGAACGTTTAAATGATTTGGATAAACTTAAGATAAAGTTCCTGACAAATTTAAGTCATGAGTTCCGGACTCCGCTTTCATTAATTATGGGGCCCGTTGATAAATTATTACTGGAAGAGAAAGGCGCCGTTGATAGCAGCCCGCTGGTCATGATTAAGCGAAATGCAAGGAGACTGTTAAATTTAGTAAATCAAATCCTTGATTTCAGAAAGATGGAAGAACATGAGCTGAGGTTAAATTCATCTGATGCAGAGCTTGTCCCTTTCATTAAAGAAGTTTTGGAATCGTTTAATGATCTGAGTGAGCGCAAACATATCCAACTGGTATTTAAGAGTCAGATCAGAGAGTTTTACACTTCCTTTGATCAGGATAAAATTGAGCGCGTATTATTTAACTTATTGTCAAATGCCTTTAAATTTACCCCGGCAGGTGGAACGATAACTTTAGAGGTGGAGAAAAGTGACCGGACTATTACTGAAGAACCGGGTATAATCATTAAAGTGTCAGATACAGGTATTGGCATTAGTGCTGATGATAAAGAGAAAATATTTGAGCGGTTTTTTCAGACGGATACAGCCGGTACTATTCTCAATCAGGGCAGTGGGATTGGTTTGTCAATCACGAAAGAATTTGTTAAAATGCATGGTGGCAGTATAACTGTTCAAAGTGAATATGGGGCAGGAAGTTGTTTTATTATTTATCTTCCATTTTTACCAGTTGAACCAATAGATGAAATCAGGATAGATTTTTCAGGTGCTGTTAAGGCTGAATCGAAACCCGAAGTGCTTAAGCTCCAGGAAACACTTGTTGATCCGGTTGAATTAACTTCCATCTTATTGGTAGAAGATAATGAGGATTTCAGATTTTATCTGAAAGATAGTTTAAAATCCTTCTATAAGATTTATGAGGCATCAAACGGACAGGAAGGCTGGCAAAAAATACTGGCGCATCATCCGCAAATTATTGTAAGTGATATCAATATGCCTTTAATGACCGGAATTGAGTTGTGCTGTAAGGTGAAATCAGATAAGCGTACCAATCATATTCCAATTATATTGTTGACTGCTTTAACTGGAGAAGACGAGCAGATCAGAGGATTGAAGACCGGTGCTAATGATTATCTGACTAAGCCATTTAATTTTGAGATCCTTAATAATAAAATTAAAAATCTGTTGTTCTTAAACAGGACTTTGAAAGATACTTATACCAAACAGATCAAGGTTCAGGCGCCAGAATTGCTTATTGAATTGCATAGCGACAAATTATTAAATAAGGTCGTATTGTATATTGAAGAAAACCTCACCAACCCGAAACTCTCGGTGGAGGATTTAAGTAAACATGTCGGGATGAGCAGAGGCACACTGTACTATAAAATACTGGAATTAACAGGACTCTCACCAGTTGAATATATCCGGTCTGTTAAGCTTGATAAAGCCATTGTTTTGCTCGAAAAGAGTGACCTTAATGTTTCACAAATTGCTTACATGGTTGGTTTTGCCACACCTACTTATTTTGCAAAAGCTTTTAAAGCTAAGTTCAGCATTCAGCCTTCTGAATTTAAAAATTTAAAACGGAAAGCAGAAGTCGTGGGACATTAGACTTTTTTTTCGACCCTGGTGCCGCCTGGATTTAAAGATGATTTAAACATGAATTATAGCCGGATCTAAACGATTGAACAAATTAAAATAACAAATGTTCAAATCTGTACTGTTTGTGGACCGTTTCCTTGTTGATCAAAAATGAACTGTATACTTTAGTTTGTAAATCAGGATTCAGTTTTATCGATAGCACAAGTTTATGGACCAGACCAGGCGAATTTCAGTTTTTATATTCTTTTACTTTTTACTGATCGGTCATGGTTATTCACAGATAACCCTGCCAGGTATAATAGCCGATAGCATGGTGCTGCAACGCGAAGTACCCCTTAAAATCTGGGGCTGGGCATCGGCGGGAGAAAAAGTGTCTATCAGCTTCAATGGTAAAAATGTAAAAACTGTTACAGGTCCCGGTGGAAAATGGATGGCAAAACTTCCGGCCATGAAAGCAGGCGGCCCTTTTAAAATGAAGCTGATTGGAAAAAATACAATTGTACTGAAAAATATTTTGATTGGAGATGTGTGGTTATGCTCCGGGCAATCTAATATGGTTCATCAGATGAAATTGCATAACATTACCTATGCTGCTGATATTGCAGCTGCCAATTATCCTGCTATCCGGCAATATTGGGTACCGACCACAACGAGTTTAGCAGGGCCAAAGGAAAGTTTGCCACAGCATTCCTGGAAATCTGCCAATCCAAAGGATATCAATGAATTTTCGGTTGTCGCGTATTTTTTTGCAAAGCAGCTTTTTATCAAATACGGGATTCCCATAGGCATCATTAATTCAAGTGTTGGCGGGTCCTCAATTGAAGCATGGACGAGTGAAGAAGGGTTAAAAAATAACGCTGAGTTAACAGCAGTGATCACACGGAATAAAGACACCTCGTTTGTGAATGGAATTAACCGGAAAGCTTTAGCCAGCCCTGGTAAAAGAAAAGAAGCAGATCAGGGGCTGGCAGGCGATGTAAAATGGTATGAAACGCAATATCAGCCAAAGGGTTGGAGAAATATAAATATACCAGGATATTGGGAAGATCAGGGGATACGTGATTTAAATGGTGTGGTTTGGTACCGCCGGGAACTTGATGTCCCGGCGGATATGGCTGGAATGACAGTGCGCATCCATATGGGCAGGATCATTGATGCGGATAAATTTTATATAAACGGTCAGTTAATCGGCAGTACAGGATACCAATACCCACAAAGAAGATATAACTTAGCTTCAGGAATTCTGAAACCTGGAAAAAACATCCTGGTCATCAGGGTTGAGAATACAGCTGGAAAGGGAGGTTTTGTACCAGACAAACCTTATTATCTTGAGGCCGGCAACCATAAGCTTGATCTCAAAGGAGAATGGCAGTATAAAGTTGGAGAATCCTATCTCCCGGTCGCCAGAACCGGCCCGGATAGGATATCAGAGCAAGGTCAGCCAGCAGCATTATATAACGCAATGATTGCACCACTTACAAACGCTGCTTTAAAAGGGATTTTGTGGTACCAGGGAGAAAGTAATGTTGGAAATGCGAATGCGTACAGGAAATTTTTACCTGAGCTGATCAAAGATTGGAGAACCCATTTTGGTCAGTCAGAGCTCCCTTTTTATTATGTACAGTTGCCAAATTTTGGTGATATGTGTTACCACCCGGTTGAAAGCAATCTGGCTGTAATCAGAGAGGCGGCATTACAAACCCTGAAAGTTCCCTATACCGGAATGGCGGTCACGATCGATCTTGGGGAGTGGAATGACATTCATCCCGATGATAAGAAAACTGTAGGAGACCGGCTTTCCCTGATTGCAAGACATTTTAGCTATGGAGAACGGAACCTGGTTTATTCAGGACCTCTTTTTGAGTCTTCAAGAATTGACGGCAATACTATAGTTATCAGTTTTAACCATACAGGAACTGGCCTTACTGCAATTGATGGTGAACCACTATCTCAATTTGAAATTGCTGGTGAAGATAAAAAGTTTGTATGGGCCAAAGCCTATATAGCCGGCGATAAAGTTGTGGTGTCGGCGGTTGAAGTTCCGGTTCCAAAATATGTGCGGTATGCCTGGGCTGACAATCCTGTCAATCCTAACTTATATAATTTGGAAAAGCTGCCTGCTTCTCCTTTCCGGACAGACAGGTGATAGTTTTATCAGGATGGTTTTATTAAAAAAATTAAAGATGATGATCAATTTAAGGTATGGAGTGGCTGGCTTATTCAATTTGAAAATGAACAGGGTGATTTTTATTTTATTCCTTTTGGTACTGTCTTTTAACAAGACTTATTCGCAGGATAAAAATTTCCATATTTATATCTGTTTTGGACAATCTAATATGGAAGGCAATGCGAAATTTGAACCCCAGGATACAGTTGCACCAGGTCAGCGTTTTCAGGTTTTAGAAGCTGTGGATTGTCCGGATCTGAACAGAAAAAAGGGACATTGGTATCCTGCTGTTCCACCTTTGACCCGTTGCTATACAGGGCTTACACCTGCTGATTACTTTGGGAAAACGATGATAGCCAATACACCCAGAGAGGTTAGCATAGGCGTAATTAATGTTGCTGTAGGCGGATGTAAAATTGAATTGTTTGATAAGGATAATTATAAATCCTATGTGGCTACGGCACCAGACTGGATGATCAATACGATCAATGCATATGATGGAAATCCTTACCACAGGTTAGTAGAAATGGCAAAGCTTGCGCAAAAAGAGGGTGTAATCAAAGGAATTTTATTGCATCAGGGCGAATCAAATAATAACGACACCCTATGGACTAAAAAAGTGAAAGTGGTTTATGATCATTTGTTAAAAGATCTGAACCTTAAAAGCAATACTGTGCCCTTACTAGCAGGTGAATTGGTTGGTGAAGATCAGGGAGGTGCATGTGCGGGTATGAATAAAATTATAGCAAAGCTTCCGCTCACTATTCCTACTGCTTATGTGATCTCTTCCAGGGGCTGTGAAGGGGTTGCAGATAAATTACATTTTAGTGCGGCAGGTTATAGAAAACTAGGGAAACGGTATGCTGCTAAAATGCTTTCATTGCAGGGCTATGCAAATATAAACCCGGAATAAAATATAAAATATGAAGAAGCTCACTGTTATTATTTTAGCAATTTTTATTCCATCCTTTTTTGACCAATTAAAAGCACAGGAAGGATACGCGGGAAAGCAGCCTGTAATTTTTGCTGATGTACCCGATGCTTCAATTATCCGTGTTGGGGATACCTATTATATGAGCAGTACGACCATGCATATGACTCCCGGCGTACCAGTGATGAAGTCGAAAGATCTTGTCAATTGGAAACTCGTTAGTTATGCCTGCCAGACCTTGGGTAATGGAGATGAAATGAGCCTCAACAAGAACAGGAATGCTTACGGGAAAGGTTCATGGGCCAGTAGCATGCGTTATCATAAAGGTATATACTATGTCAGTACTTTTTCTCAAACTACAGGTGAAACCTATATTTATTCAACAAAAGATGTGGAAAAAGGCAAGTGGAAAGTTGTCTCCTTTAAGCCTGTTTTACATGATCACTCCTTATTTTTTGATGATGATGGACGTGTCTACATGGTTTACGGATCGGGCAGGATTAAGTTGGTTGAATTAAATGGGGATCTTTCTGGTTTGAAGGCTGGTACCACCGAACAGGTAATTATAGAAAATGCAGTTTTGCCTCCCGGCAATACCGGAGGTTTACCTGCTGAAGGTTCCCAACTGTTTAAAGTGAATGGTAAGTATTATCTTTTTAATATTATCTGGCCAAAGAATGGCATGCGCACGGTGGTGATTCACCGGTCTGATCAGCTTACTGGCCCTTATGAAAGCAAGATAGGGTTTCAGGACTTAGGGATAGCTCAGGGAGGGCTTATCAATAAAGCGAATGGAGATTGGTATGCTTATCTTTTCAGAGATTTCGGAGCTGTTGGACGTACCCCTTACCTGGTACCAGTAAAATGGAAAGAAGGATGGCCAGTGCTGGGAGATCACGGTAAATTGCCAGATACGCTTAACTTACCAGCAAGAAAATCTCTGATACCGGGTATAGTTGCTTCGGATGAATTTAATCGCAAAAAAGGAGAGGCTAACTTGCCGTTTGTCTGGCAGTGGAACCACAATCCTGAAAACAGTCTTTGGTCTGTGAGCGACCGGGCCGGTTATTTACGCTTGAAGACAGGAAGAATTGAGCTGGATTTTTTACAGGCCAGGAACACACTAACACAACGTACGATAGGCCCATTTTGTTCAGGCGTAACTTCCATCGATGTATCCAAAATGAAAGATGGCGATTTTGCTGGTTTAGGTTTGTTACAAAAAAATTACGGACAAGTTGGCGTTAAAATAACAGGTAACCGTAAAGCTGTAGTCATGATTATTGCAGAAAATGGGAGGCCTGTTGAAAAGCAAAATATTCCTGTCAGTCAAAACAGGATTTATTTGAAAATTGACTGTGATTTTCAAAACAGGAACGATACAGCAAATTTCTTTTATAGCCTTAATGGCTCCACATGGATACCTGTTGGCAGCAAATTAAAGATGTTATATACTATCCCTCAGTTTATGGGGTATCGCTATGGGCTGTTTAATTATGCGACCAAAACAATGGGCGGCCAGGCAGACTTTGATTATTTTCGTATCACAGATTTGTAGATAGATTTAACCTCAATATCTATTATTTTTCTTATGTTGCTGTTACAACCAACGTATGAACCGACAAACTGACCAAGCTGTGATTCAACAATTAACTGATGAAAATCAAGAACCGTCCAGAATCTCAAAACAAAGGCTGAAAGCTATATTTGGAGGTTCAGTAGGGAATCTGGTAGAATGGTATGACTGGTACGCCTATTCTGCCTTCTCCATCTACTTTTCTTCCTCCTTTTTTCCCTCAGGTAATTTGACAGCTCAATTAATGAATACTACGGGGATTTTTGCACTCGGCTTTTTGATGCGCCCAATCGGTGGATGGATGTTTGGCCGTATCGCCGATAAAGTAGGACGTAAACAAAGTATGACGCTATCTGTGCTGCTCATGTCCATGGGATCATTACTCATCGCATTAACGCCTACCTACAAAACAATAGGATTGGTAGCTCCGGTATTGCTGCTAACCGCCAGATTATTACAAGGACTTAGCGTTGGGGGTGAATACGGAGTTTCTGCTACCTACCTAAGCGAAATGGCAACCAAAAACAGGCGGGGTTTTTATTCCAGCTTTCAATATGTTACACTAATCGGAGGACAACTGATTGCATTGGGTATACAGATCATACTTCAAAGAGCCCTCACGGAAGACCAGCTGATTTCCTGGGGATGGCGCATTCCTTTCGTCATTGGAGCTTTACTATCTGTTGTAGCCCTTTACCTTCGTAAAAGTCTGCATGAAACAAAAGCCTTTGAAGCCCGGAAAAGCAAAAAAGATAGTGGAACAATCAGAGAATTACTTAAACACCCCAGGGCTATACTTACTGTGGTAGGAATGACATTGGGAGGAACCCTGGCATTTTATACGTATACGACCTATATGCAGAAATTCCTCATCAATACCGTTCATTTATCCAAAGGAGATGCTACGCTGCTATCTTTCTTCTCCCTGCTCATTTTTGCCTTATTACAGCCTGTTTTCGGTACGCTTTCTGACCGTGTCGGTCGTAAACCGCTACTCATTGGTTTTGGTGTACTAGGAGCTATTTTCACCGTTCCATTACTTACCACCTTAAGTAATACAACTTCACAATGGAGTGCCTTTTTTCTTTTACTGGCAGGTTTGATCATTGTAAGTGGATATACCAGTATTAATGCAATTGTAAAAGCAGAATTGTTTCCGGCACAGATCAGGGCACTTGGCGTTGGTTTACCTTATGGGATCACGGTAGCCATATTTGGAGGAACAGTTGAATACCTGGCCTTATGGTTCAAAAAGATAGGGCATGAACCTTATTTCTACTGGTATATTACTACCTGTATATTCCTCTCACTTGTCGTGTACGTATTCATGAGAGAATCTAAAGAAACTTCAAAATTGAATGAAGATCCGGAAAACTAAAACTACACAGTATATTTATCAAAGTTTCGTTAAAAAACGTTAAATTAACTGAAGCAAAGTGGCGGAATGATACAGTCCATCTAAATTATGCTTATTTTTGTTATACTTTAAATTTAAGGTCATGAAAAGGAATTTAGTCATTATTTCAAGCCTGTTGTTCGGTGCTCTTTACGCTGGAACAGCAAGCGCACAACAGTCAGGTTTAGCTCCGGATCAAAACCCGAGGTATAAAGAAAGCCAGGAAAAATATTTTAAGGTTGCAGATTCGCTGACGAGTACTCAGGGAACTACTGTTCAAAATACCTACAAAGCATACGACTGGTATGAAGCCAAGCTGGAACGCCGTCGTCAGCGCCGTGAATGGAGACATGAAGAAAGAATGAATGGTTACTACGGTGATTTTTATCCTTCATTAAGCTTTGGCAGCAGCTATTACCCATATGGAGGCTATAACTATGGAGGTTATTACGGGGGACGTAGTAATTTCTGGTTCGGCTGGTAACAAATTTCCGGAAATACGATCTTACAATTATAAAAAAACAGAAGAACACAGATGAAATTCAATAGATTATTAACGGTTACAGCGCTTGCCGCTTCAGGAATGATGATTGCATCCTGCTCATCCAGACAAGTAACACGTGTGAGTACAGATCAGACCATTGACATTAGCGGATCTTGGAATAACAGTGATTCCAGAATGGTGGCAGATGAACTGACTAAAAACATCCTGACTGCAAACTGGTTAGGCACCCATCAGGATGAACATCAAGGCAAAAAACCAGTAGTAATTGTTGGATTTGTTCAGAATAAAAGCCATGAACATATTGATGCAGAGACTTTTGTAAAAGACATCGAAAGTTCTTTCATTCAGACACAAAGAGTACGTTTAGTACAAGGTGGTAAAAAACGTGAAGAATTACGTGCAGAAAAAGCAGATCAGCAAACAAATGCTTCTAACTCAACTATCAAAAAGTTCGGTTTAGAAAACGGGGCTGATTATATTCTTCAGGGATCAATTAACTCTATTGTAGATGCACACAAACGTCAGAAAGTAGTTTATTATCAGGTAAATCTTGAATTGACCAACATTCAGACTAATGAAGTGGTTTGGATCGGTGAGAAGAAAATAGCCAAATACGTTAAAAACTAATCCCGTAATTTCTCCTTGTCCTGAAGATCATATCACTGATGTTCAGGACAATTTATAACTCATATGACAACCATTCGTACGTATACTCTTCGGGCATCAGTTGTAGGATTGATGCTTTTTTTATTTGGTTGCGCAAGTTATAACGACCGTATTACCCCGTATTATAAAAACATTTCTACAGGGAATTACAAAGAGGCACAAATCGAACTCGATAAAAACAGCCTGATCCAGAAACCAAGAAATAAACTGCTGTTCCTGATGGAGAAGGGAAGAGTAAGTCATTTGCTTGGAGATTATGAAAACAGTAACCGGTACTTTAACGAAGCCGATCAAATGCTGGAAATAGGATTGACCGGTACGCTGGATGCAACTGTCGGTGTATTGGTAAACCCAATGACACAGCGTTATAAAGGGGAGGATTTCGAGAAATTCATGATCCATTACTATAAGGCACTCAACTATTTGTATCTGCATAACACAGATGAAGCGGTCGTTGAAGCCAGACGGATCACCCTGCAAGCCCAAGAACAAGGAGATAAATTCAAGAATAAAGACAAACGTTACGCTCAGGATTCCTTTTCTTTGATGCTGCAAGGCATGGTTTACGAAAGCAATAAAGATGTCAATAATGCATTTATATCTTATAGGAATGCAGTTGAGATCTATCAGAAAAGCCCGGATAAGACCTATTATGGTACACAAATGCCTTTAGGACTTCAACAAGATGTAATCAGAACAGCTTATTTAAATGGATTTACTTCAGAAGCTGTACAATTTGAAACCGCATTTGGCATCAAATATAAACCAGAGAAAGCACCAGAAGGCGGTGAACTGATTTTCTTTTGGGAAAATGGTTTAGCACCTGTTAAAAAACAAGAAGACTTATTCTTTACTTTAACCAGAGGCGACGGTGGAAATCTATTTTTTAGCAACGCAGCTGGCGGATTACTTATTCCATTTGTATATAGCGGCGATCGGGACAAACTAAATATTAAAGCCGTAGAAAGCTTAAGAGCTTCCTTCCCTAAATATGTAGCACAACCTTCTTACTACGCTTCGGCAGTCATTAAGAATACGCAGGGCGATGTAACGCTGGAAAAAGCAGAAGATATCAATGAACTTGCTTTCAGGACACTTCAACAGCGCACGCTGAATGAAATGAGTAAAGTTCTTTCCAGACTTGCAGTTAAGAAATTAGCAGAATATGCTTTACGCGAAAGTGCGAAAAGAGAAGGTCAGAAAAATAATACCTTACTGGAAGGTCTTGGCTATGGCATGCAGCTCTATAGCTTGCTATCTGAGAAGGCTGATACCCGTAACTGGCAATCACTTCCCAGTAGTATTTCTTATGCCCGTATACCCTTGAAAACAGGTGAAAACGAAATTACGTTAACACTTAAAAATGCACAGGGAGCAGATGAAACCAAAATCATTAAAGTGAATGGGAATGGAGGAATTCAATTTTATAACTACGCTACCTTACGCTAATACTTAGCTGAAATGCCTATTATTTAAAACTTAGCTGAACTGCGCAGTTATAAAAAGAAAAGTCCTGCAAATCAAATTGCAGGACTTTTCTTTTTAAAATATATTCTTAGTTCGTTTTACCAGGATATTGTTTCAACGCTAACGTTAAGCAATCCATTGCTTTGTTTAAATCACCAATATTTAATACATAAGCCATTCTCACTTCATCTTTACCTGAGCCAGGGCTAGAGTAAAAACCAGTTGCAGGAGCCATCATGACCGTTTCGCCATTGTTGTCGAAACTTTCCAGCATCCATTGGCAAAATACATCTGCGTCATCAATAGGGAATTTGGCAACTACATAGAAAGCGCCACCCGGATTAGGGCAGAAAACACCATCAATAGCATTTAATCTGGATACTAAAGTATCTCTGCGCAAAGTATATTCCTTATTTACTTCCTCAAAATAGCTATCAGGAGTATCAACAGCAGCAGTTCCAGCTATTTGTTCTACCATTCCAGGGCTTAATCTTGCTTGTGCAAACTTCAATCCTGACTTAATTACTTCTTTGTTTTTAGTGATTAAACAACCTAAACGCGCACCACAAGCACTGTACCTTTTAGAAACAGTATCCATGATCACTACATTTTCCTCTAAACCATCCAGGTGCATAGGAGAAATGAATTCCCTGCCATCATAGCAGAACTCACGGTAAGCTTCATCAGAAAATAAGAATAAATCATATTTTAAACATAATTCTTTCAAAGCCTGAAGCTCTTCTCTTGAATAAAGATATCCTGTCGGGTTATTTGGGTTACAAATAATGATCGCCTTAGTTTTATCAGTGATCAGCTTTTCGAATTCTGCAATCGCTGGTAAAGCAAAACCATTCTCAATATAAGATAGGATTGGTTTTACAACCACATTACTCATACAAGCAAATCCATTATAATTTGCGTAAAAAGGCTCAGGAATGATAATTTCGTCACCTTCATTCACGCAAGTCTGCATCGCAATTGTGATAGCCTCAGACCCACCTACAGTCACTAAAATATCCTCAGGAGTGATATCGTACCCCAGTTTATTGTAATATTCAGTAAGTTTTGTTCTATAGCTTAATGTTCCTTCAGAAGGCGTATAAGCCCAAACATCGAAATCAATATTTTTAATTGCATTTAACATGCCCTCTGGTGTGGCAATGTCTGGCTGGCCGATATTTAAATGGTAAACTTTTTTACCTTCCTTTTTTGCCTGATCTGCAAATGGAGTTAGTTTTCTAATAGGCGATGCGGGCATTTGTATCCCTTTTTCTGAAATATGTGGCATGGGTCAAAAATAAAAAACCTCGTTGATTTAACGAGGTTTTATTGATAATAATATTTTTCTGCGGATTATTTTCCTGCTACTGTTTCTCCTTTAATGTATAACACTTTAGTAGGTGTTTTTGCATTAGAGTTGATTGTGATGCTTTTGCTGAAAGGCAATGGTGAACCAGCAGGCGTATAAGTAACTTTAATCAGGCCTGATTCTCCTTTTTTAATAGGCGTTTGTGTGTAAGTTGGTACAGTACAGCCGCAAGTAGTCTCTACTTTTGTTAAAATAAGTGGCGCATCACCAACATTTACAAACTTAAATTCTACAGAAACAGGGCCTGTCAATGGAACTTTTCCAAAATCATGTGTCTCTTTTTCGAATTTAAACTCAGCTGGTTTGCTTTGTGCAAATGAAGTAACGGTAACACCTAAGACAAAGGTTAATAGTATAATTAGCTTTTTCATCAGTTATTTTTTTTTAATGGTTATGAATCTTACATGAACCTGATAATCTAATGCAGTGAATTGTAGGCTCATGCAGGTTTCATATTTAAATCTTCAGAACAAATTTAATGTTTTCATTAACATTTCAAAGTCAAAAGCTAATATATATATTACACTTGGGTAAGGGACGGAAAATAGAAAATACGTATCTTTGCCCAATAAACTTTTGTGCTTATGATGCTAAATAACAAACTTACGACGAACCCCATCGATGCCTCAGAATTAAGTTTTGACGACTTCAAGACTATAGTAATCGATGATTACAGGATTGCATTCGAGAGCAGACAGGCTAGTTTACTAGGCCGTAAAGAGGTTTTAACAGGTAAGGCTAAGTTTGGCATTTTTGGCGACGGAAAAGAACTTCCACAAATTGCAATGGCTAAAGCCTTTAAAAATGGCGATTGGCGTTCTGGTTATTACCGCGATCAGACTTTTGCTTTTGCTACAGGTATATGTACCATTAAGGAATTTTTTGCTCAATTATACGCTAATCCAAACGTAGAAGCAGACCCTGCATCTGCAGGCCGTCAAATGAACTGCCATTTTTCCACCCGTTCACTTCACGAAGACGGTTCATGGAAAAACTTAACAGAAATGAAGAATTCTTCTTCTGATATTGCACCAACAGGCGGCCAGATGGCTCGTTTAGTAGGTTTAGCTTATGCTTCCAAATTATACAGACAAAATCCGGAATTAAATTACCTGAAAAACTTCTCCGTGAATGGAAATGAAGTTGGCTTTGGTACCATAGGAAATGCTTCTACTTCTGAAGGCGTGTTTTTCGAAGCCATCAATGCAGCTGGGGTTTTACAAATTCCAATGGCGATGTCTGTTTGGGATGACGCTTACGGAATTTCTGTTCCGGCAAAATATCAGACTACCAAAGAAGATATCTCAGAGATATTAAAAGGTTTCCAGCGTGATGAAAATAACGCAGGTTACGAAATCTATAAAGTAAAAGGCTGGGACTATCCTGCGCTTTGTGAAACCTATCAGCAGGCCATTCAGATCTGCCGTGATGAACATGTGCCTGTTTTGATCCATGTAACTGAAGTTACACAACCTCAGGGGCACTCTACTTCAGGTTCTCATGAACGTTATAAAGACAAAGCAAGATTAGAGTGGGAAAAGGAATTTGACTGTATCCGTCAAATGCGTCTCTGGATGCTTGAATCTGCTATTGTGACTGAAGAAGAGTTAGCTGTATTAGAAGATACTGCTAAAAAACTGGTTCGTGAAGCGCAGAAAGAAGCATGGAATGAATTCCTTGGGGATATTAAAACAGAAAAGGATCAGGTGATCAGTTTGATCAATAACCTTTCTGATTCCAGCCAGGCTTTATCAAAAATTGCAGGTACGCTGGGCGGCACACCAGATGCACAGCGCAAAGAAGTTGTTTCTTCTGCAAGAAAAGCACTTCGCTTAACCTTAAATCAACCTTCTGAAGAAAGAAACCAGTTACTAAGCTGGTATCAGAAAGAGAAAGAAAACAACGAAGAACGTTACAACTCCAAACTATTTACAGACGGTAAGGAAAGCCCTTTTTTAGTGAATATTGTGCCAGCATCTTACCAGGATAATAGTAAAATGGTAGATGGCCGCGAATTACTGAATGCTTGTTTTGATGCTAACTTTGCACGCGATCAGCGTTTAGTGGCATTTGGTGAAGACTTAGGAAACATTGGTGATGTGAACCAGGGTTTTGCAGGCTTGCAGGCTAAATATGGTGAATTAAGAGTTACTGATACAGGGATCAGAGAAATGACTATTGCAGGTCAGGGTATCGGGTTAGCCTTGCGTGGTTTAAGACCAATCGCAGAGATTCAATACCTGGATTATCTGTTATATGCACTGAATGTTTTGAGTGATGATTTGGCTAGTTTGTCTTACCGTACCAAAGGCGGACAAAAAGCACCGGTAATTATCAGGACCCGCGGGCACCGTTTGGAAGGGGTATGGCATTCAGGTTCACCAATTGGTATGATCTTAGGCTCTCTACGTGGTTTACACCTGTGTGTGCCTCGTAATATGACACAGGCTGCGGGAATGTACAATACGTTGTTCAGAGCAGATGAACCAGCTTTAATGATTGAATGCCTGAATGGCTATCGCTTAAAAGAGATGTTGCCTGATAATGTAGGGGAGTATACGGTACCTTTAGGAAAAGCTGAAATTGTAAGAGAAGGAACAGATATTACTGTGGTATCTTATGGCTCGACTTTAAGGATTGTAGAAGAAGCAGCTGAAGAACTGGCAGCTTACGGAATTTCAGTAGAGATCATCGATCCTCAAACTTTACTTCCTTTTGATACAGACCATTTATGCGCGTCTTCTTTACAGAAAACGAATAAATTATTAGTGGTAGATGAAGATGTTCCGGGTGGCGGAACAGCTTATATCCTGCAACAGATTTTAGAGAATCAGGGTGGATATTACCATTTAGATGCACAACCACAAACATTATCTGCCAAAGCTCACCGTCCTCCATATGGATCTGACGGGGATTACTTCACTAAACCATCAGTAGATGATGTAGTAGAAACAATTTACCAGATGATGAATGCACATAATGAAGCAAAATACCCTGCAATTTTCTAATTCAGGATCCGATATTTGAAATTCATTTTTTCAAGAAAAAGCCTGGTTCCCCTTTGAAGATTAAGGAAAGGACCAGGCTTTGTTTATAGCGGTTTTTTTAAGGCTGAACAGCTTTTAAAACATTGATCGGGCCATAGCCCAGTTTTGAATCTTTATTAGGATATAATTTAGCAGATTCTACCATTCTTTGTAAAACCTGTTTATCATTCCACGATGGGTGCGCAGCCCAAACCAGTGCTGCGATACCAGCATTAATTGCTGTAGCCGCCGAAGAAGAGCCTGAGAAACCATATTGACCCGGGGTATCATGATAAACTGCTACTGCGTTATTGATGCCTGCTGAAGTTGCAGTAGTGGTTGTAAAATAAACTTTATTACCTTCATGACACTCTTTACAACTCACCAGGTTTCCTGTTGTGCTGTAATCGGTGCCTGTAACCGCAACAGTTTCGTTCATGGAAGCCGGAAATATTACTCCCACACTTTTAGGGATATCAATCACGAAGAAGCCCAGATTAATTGGTTTAATAGAGGTACCGGCAGCAGCAAAGATTAGTTTACCTTTACTTTTTGCATATTTCACAGCGTCAGCTAAAGCTGATATATTAAAGATCCAGCCATTAGACATCGATATCACCTTTACATTTTGATCATCAGCTAACCTGGTTAAAGCAGTGGACACGCCCTGTTGTTGTTTAGAGGCCCATAATGCGACAAAATCAGTTGCCCTGTAGCTCACCAGATTACAGTTATAAGCAATTCCGACAGGCAGGTTTACCTTTTTCGGTGCAGCAATTAAAGAAGCCATAGCAGTACCATGATCGGCGCTCATATCATCTTTATTTGCATATACGCCATCATTTGAACTGGAATTGCCCTTAAATGTACCAAATAATGCAATCGTTCTCCCTGCACCAAATTCCTGTGAAGTGAATGCGGTTTGAGCTTGATAAACCCCGTTATCAATTAAGCCAATAGTGATACCTCTTCCAGTACTTACTTTCCAGGCATCCGGGATTTTCTGATCTCCGTAACTCTTAGGGATTAAAGGCTCTCCGCTGCCTTGGATAAACCAGCCCGGAAGCTCAGCAGGATCGCCACCTCCACCAGAGCTCAGGCTTTCTGTAGCAATAGCAGATCTGCTCTTTAATAAATGCTTATTGTAATCAGCAGGTTCCACATAGCGGATAGCCTTAGATTTACGCAGCTCCTGAAGCGTACTTAAATTTCCTATTTTAACCACCATATTGGTCAACACAGGGCTTTCATATTGCAGCACGTTCTCTTTGGCCTCAGCAGTCTTTACCTGCTGTAAAATGCCGCTTTTAATGCCGTCTATATTTACTCCGGCTTTCTTTGCTTCAGATACACTGATGTTTGACATTTGAGCTTCAGCATTGTTACTTTGAGTAATGGTGTTAGACTGTGGATTTCCATAACCGACAGACAGCAGGCTATCCCCATGGATAACAGCACTGTATAACAATTCATCACTTTGCTCATTCCATTTAAAATCTCCGGTTTTCTGTAAACTGGACTGAATTACTGCATTAATTTCCTGTACAGAATAAAGTTTGTCTTTTGGGTGGAGCGCATCCTGACTGTTGTTGGTCAGGTTATCCTTACGACAGGATACCAAAACGACTAAAAATGTGGCGCACAAAATTGCCACGCTGTTTTTGTTTTTCATAGTAGATAGATTTTTTTTTAATGGTTATGAAGCTATCATGTGCTTGCCAGTCCTGTTCGTTTCGATAAGAGTAGTGCTGCACATGATGGTTTCATAGTAGATAGATTTGATGGTATAAATAGGTATATGTAAAATAGAAATAATTATTCATTTAATTTAAATTAAAATAGTCTCAGTGAAAGATTTAACATAAAAAAACGCCCTGTTATTTTTTAGATAACAGGGCGTCCGTACAAACAGGTTTCTAACTTATAACCTGCTTGATTTATTTCTTAATAACTGATCGGCAAGCACTAAAGCTGCCATCGCCTCAACGATCACAACTGCTCTGGGCACTACACAAGGATCATGTCTGCCTTTACCTTTAATCTCTGCCGCTTCACCAGCAGCATTAACCGTTTGCTGATTATGCATAATGGTCGCTACAGGCTTAAAAGCTACTGTAAAATTGATTTCCATTCCGTTAGAAATTCCTCCTTGTATACCACCAGAGAAATTAGTCAGTGTTTTTGGTATTGCTCCATCTGTCAGGAAGATATCATTGTGTGCTGATCCCCTCATCTCACTCCCTGAAAATCCTGAGCCATATTCAAAACCATGTACAGCGTTAATGCTTAACATCGCTTTGCCTAAATCGGCATGCAGCTTATCAAAAACAGGCTCTCCTAATCCTGGAGGGCAATTATGAATGATACAACTGATTTTTCCACCAACAGTATCTCCATCTTTTCTGACACTGTCTATAAATTCGATCATTTCGTTTGCGGTTGCCGGATCTGCGCAGCGCACGATATTTTCTTCGCGCTGTGCCAGCAATTCAGCAATTGGCAATGCTGCTAAATTAGGTGCATTGATAGTACCTACAGCAGAAACATGCGCAAAAATACCAATTCCGTAATGTTGAAGTAACAACTTGGCAATCGCACCTGCCGCTACCCGGGCAGCCGTTTCTCTGGCAGAGGAACGTCCGCCACCACGGTGATCGCGGATACCATATTTAGCATCATAAGTATAATCCGCATGCGAAGGACGATAAACAGTCTTATTATGCTCATAATCTTTTGAACGGTGATCCTCATTCGGAATCAAAAGCGCAATCGGTGTACCGGTACTTTGTCCTTCGAAAATACCCGATAAGATTTGTACCGTGTCGCTCTCTTTACGTTGTGTGGTTATCTTTGATTGTCCCGGACGGCGTTTATCTAACTCTGACTGGATAAACTCCAGATCAATAGGCAATCCGGCAGGACAGCCATCTACGATAACGCCAATAGCCTCGCCATGTGATTCTCCAAAAGTTGAAATCCTGAATAAGTGTCCGAAGGTATTTCCTGCCATGTTTTTAATTTTTTTTGTAAACTATTCTAATTATCAGGCTAATTCCTGAACCGTGAAACCTGCTTTTTGCAGATGTTTCCAGAAATCAGGATATGACTTCTCTACCACCTGAAAATCTTCAATTTCTACTTCTTTAATCAGCAAACTTAAAGGCGCAAAGGCCATAGCCATCCGGTGATCATCATAGGTTGCGAAAGTTACCTTTTCCGGGAAGTTTAATCCTTCACAGTTTAACGTATAAACTTCATTTTCTTCATTTAAAGTAACGCCAATTTTACCCAGCTCATTTTGTAAGGCCAGAATTCTGTTGGTTTCTTTAATTTTAAGCGTTTCCAAGCCAGTAAAAGCAAGGTTTAATCCCTTAGCAGCAGCACAAACAATAATAGTTTGTGCCAGATCAGGACAGTCTTTTAAGTTTAGAATAGCTGTAGTTTGTGCTTCGTTTTTATTGGCTTTTAAAGCTATGCCATTTGCGGTTCTTTGTGTATTCACACCAAGGCCAATCATGATTTCCTGGATTTTACTATCTCCCTGCAAGCTTTCCTCTTTCAAGTTAGGCAGTTCAATAGCCGCCTGATCAGCTAGTGCAGCAATGCTGTACCAGTAAGATGCAGCGCTCCAGTCAGGTTCAACAGTCAGGGTTGCCGCCTGATATTGCTGCGGGCCTATATAGATATTATCGCCTTTCCAGCTATGTGAAACCCCAGCTGAAGCCAATAAAGCCAGCGTCATTTCTACATAGGGTCTGGAAGTTAATCCACCCTCAATATTCAGCGAAAGGCCAGCAAGCAATTTTGGCGCAATAATCAGCAAGGCCGATAAATACTGACTGCTTACATTTCCTTTGATAGAAACCTCTGCACGTACATTATTTAAACCTCCATTGATAGACAAAGGAGGGAAACCCTCATTTTTAGCATAAGATATATCCGCACCCAGGCTTTTTAAAGCGTCCACTAAGATAGCAATCGGGCGTTCCTGCATTCTGGCAGATCCTGTAAGCAAAAATTGCTGTGGAATTGTAGCCAAATAAGCCGTTAAAAAGCGCATTGCAGTGCCAGCATGGCCAACATCTACCGTTCTTCTTCCTTCAGGTTCAGTTGTACCCAGTTCCGTCAAAATCCTGTTCAAAGTCACTGTATCAGCAGCATCAGAAAGATTATTTACCTTGACTAACCCTTTACTGATTGCAGCAATAATTAATGCCCTGTTGCTCTCACTTTTTGAACCCGTGAGGTTTATCGTTGCCTGGATATCTTTTTGTCCCTTAAAGGAAACAAGTGCATTCTTCTTCATTGGAGCATTTCGTGTTAATTTTTTGTATTCAGAATTTTCGGAAGCTTTTCCTAATCTATGACTAAGAAAAGCTTTTGAAAACTCAGATGATTAAGCTTTTGCAGCAGCAGCTTCAACGATTTCTTCTTCAGTTTTGCCTTCGTTCATGATTGCAGTTTGTTTTCTGATAGACTCAGCATGAACTAATTCTAAGAATTTCTCTGTAAAACCAAGGTCTAATTTAAGGGCTTTAGCAAAAGCAGTTCCTTTTTTAAGGATTTCATCCCAACGGTTAACTTGTAAGATGGTTACTTTGCTATCTCTTTTGTACTGACCGATTTTTTCAACGATAGCCATACGCTCACTTAATTTCTGAAGCATTACATCATCAATTTTATCAATTTGCTTACGTAATTCGGCTAATTTATCAGCAAACGCTTCGTTGTTGGATTCTGGATCACGTAAACTTAATTTAGCGATCAGTTCTTCCAAAGCAGCAGGAGTAACCTGTTGTTTAGCGTCAGTCCATGCTACAGAAGGGTCAATATGTGACTCAATCATTAATCCTTGCATGTCAAGGTCTAATGCTTTTTGAGAGATATAAGGGATTAATTCGCGGTTTCCGCAAATATGAGAAGGGTCATTAATAATTGGCAATTCAGGGCAAAGCGTTTTCAATTGAATCGCAAGTTCCCACATTGGTTCGTTACGGAAAGAGCTTTTCTCGTAAGAAGAGAAACCACGGTGAATTGCACCTAATTTAGTGATACCTGCATTGTTGATCCGCTCTAAAGCACCAATCCATAGTGAGATATCAGGATTTACTGGATTTTTGATTAATACAGGGATATCAACACCTTTTAAAGCGTCAGCAATTTCCTGTACTGTAAAAGGGTTTGCAGTTGATCTTGCACCGATCCATAAGATATCAACGCCCGCTGCCAATGCTTCTTCCACATGTTTAGCGTTTGCTACTTCTACAGCTGTAGGTAATCCGGTTTCAGCTTTAGCTTTTTTCAACCACTCCAGACCGATACTTCCGATTCCTTCGAATTCTCCCGGACGGGTACGTGGTTTCCAGATTCCAGCTCTTAATACAGATACTTTACCAGTTGCAGCTAATAAATGTGCAGTAGATAACAATTGATCTTCAGTTTCTGCGCTACATGGTCCAGAGATGATAAGCGGCTCGTTTTTAACGTTGATCCAGCTCGATAATGGCTGAATGTTTAAGTTTAATTTCATGATGAGGGGGATTTAATGTGTGTGTGGTATGTATTAAATATTTTAAATGCTGTTGATGTTGTATTAAACGATATCGTTTTTCAGATACTCGCCCATTATATTAAAGTTTACTGTGTATTTCAGTGCTTTACGGATAGCGATGTCATATTTCTCGCTTTCTGTCCATTCCATATCGACATAGAAGTAATACTCACTTCTTTTCCCTAAAACAGGCATAGACTGGATCTTGCTTAAATTCACATTTTGCTCTGCGAAGATGTTCAGCACTTTAGAGAGTGCACCTACATGGTTACCAACCTGGAAACAGATGGAGGATTTATTAATTTCAGTCAAATCTTCTGTTTTATCGTTTTGAAGGATCAGGAAACGGGTGTAATTCTTTTTATTAGATTCAATTCTTCTTTCTATAATGTTCAAGCCATAAAGCTCGGCAGCCAGTGTATTTGCAATCGCAACAGTATCAGTTAATTGCTCGTCTCTGATCTTTTTTGCACAAGCGGCTGTATCTACACTTTCCACTACCTTAAGGTGTGGAAACTCATCAAAGAAATCGATACACTGACGAATAGCAATAGGGTGGGAGGTTACATATTTTACGTCTTCCAATTTCACTCCTGGCAGGGCCATTAAATGCAATTGTATAGGAAGATAAACCTCTCCGGTCACTGCAAAATTATATTCTCTGATCAGGGTATAATTTGGTAAAAGGCTACCAGCTATAGAGTTTTCAATCGCCATCACTACGTAGTCAACTTCCCGTGCTTCAAGCACTTCGCATGTTTGTTTAAAGGAATTGCATTCGACAGTTTTAATGTCATTACCAAAGAATTTGAAAGCAGCTTCTTCATGAAAGGAGGCTTTAATACCTTGTATTGCTACTCTTGTTACTTTTTTCATCTTATAATCTCCTGCGTTAATTTTTGCTTTAAACAAAAAAAGTCCCGGCAGGATGCCGGGACTTTTCATATACAATTTATGTTGATTTTTTTGATTGCATATCAGTCCCGGCTCTTACTAAAGTAGTAGAAGTAGCTAAACCAATATGTAGTGATGTTTCTCATTTTTTTCTTTGCTGGCTTCTGAAAACAGAACCCTGTATTTTTAATCTTTGTTTTTTCAAATGTAGCAACAAAATTTAATTTGTCAAATTTAATTTAAAAAAAATTATTTATGGTGGCTTAACGGTGTTGAATGGGCATACGAGACAACATGAAGGCTTAGTTTTTAAGGCTGATTTTTAGTTTTTTAAGATTGAAGTTGAATTGTAACAGCGATAATCGTTATCGATTAAGAGCTTAAATTCAGGGGTTTCCGAACCTGGAAGATGGAGTAGTGGTTAAGATAAACTCTTTACATTAGGATATTATTCGTTGTAAAAACTCGCTAGAAATCCGGTGAAATTGTTCGAGACTTTATAATATTGTTTTTCCTTTATATTCAAAAATTCGGATTCAACCAGGTAAATAGTCTCATAGTCCTCGCTATCTAAAGAGATTAAATAAATGTTATCACCATTATCAAAGGCGAAAGGGATTTTTGGGCCAAAGGTAATTCCACTTTTTTTATAATCAGAAATCGTTTCTTCAATTGGGGCAGTTCCATGTTTTATTGGTATAAATCCGTTTATTGTGAATAAGTGATTTATTCCTTTGACATGTTCAAAAGGGGGATAACCACCATTGCTCTTCAAATAGTGTTCTTTAAAATCTTCAGGTAATGTTAAATTGATTTTGGTTTCAAAATCTCTTAAATCTTCTAGAGAAAGGTTCTGTGAAGTCTGTTCAAATTCCATTTAAAGCGTATTTCTACATGTGTTTTTTATAACAATTCAAATCCTTCAAAATCATTATCTTCATCATTTTTAATAGTATATAACTTATTTAAAAATCCTTCGAGATCATTGGAAACTGGCTCTATAATATGTAAATCGAATTCATTTTCAACATCCGGATTTACTATCTGATCGCCCTCAATTATAAATCTTTCTTCATGATTCCAAAATACTATTTGTGGATTCTCTTTATTCATTCTGTAATCAAAGCATATATAATTTCCCCCCGGATCGGCAGCAAAAGGAAAAATATCAGGTGGCAGTTTGTCTTCAATGTTCTTATATTCAGCTAATACATTATCCTTACTATCAAGATTAAAATTTAACAGTTCTCCAGAACTCTTACCTGTTGAAAACTCTGTATTAAATGCTGTATTTTCCGGAACGCCTGAGTTATAGTTTATTACCAGCTCAATAAAAATCTCAGGAAGTTTTATGCCCCATTCTTTTTCAACTAAAAGAATAGATGATTTGTCTTTTAAGGGCTTTACGAACTTCCAGGTTGTATCCATGTTTTTTATTGAAAACTTAATCAGGTAATCTCATTTCTATTTTTAACAATAAGAGGAAGACCTACTCTTTTTCTCCGCTCATTAACTGAAGCGAGTTCATCTGCAGATAATTCTGGCTCTTCTTCTTCCTCCTCTTTTTGTTTGAGATATAAGTTATTAATAAACTCTTCAAATGAGTTTGCTATCAATGACTTATCTGCATTGATATCTCCCTCATGATGCCAATAGTATATTTTGCCTCTTGTTTCTGGTTCCAGAGAATAAAATATGATATCTCCGGGATATCCCTCGAATAAAGGGAAAAACTTCCAATTCAATTGCTCTTCTATAAAGTAAGTATCAATAGCATCTTTTACGCTATCTGTTCCATCTCCAAAACCAAAGATTAATCCCAATTTTATCTCTCCGCTAGATAAAAAAGAAGATTTCTCAAATGACTTTATCATCACATAATTCTTAAAAGTAGAGAATCCATATTCCTTGATGAAATCTATCACCCGTTGTTCGGGTAAAGCATCCATCACACTTTTGATAAATTCTAAAGTGTGATGGGTATTATGTCTTTCTTCTCTTTTTTTCCGAAAAATAATATCTCCCAGGCTTTTTATCTTTTGATGAATTTCAATCATTTGATAAGTATATCTTACAGGCCAGATTAGCTACTTTTTAAATGTTTCGATTTTATGACTTATTACAACATCATTTGATAGAGTGTTTAAATGAACAATAAGATCAGGTAAAGCCCCATCCGCAGGAGATCCATCTTCCTTTGTCATTCCAGGTTCTTTTTTCCAGTCTATGATATCAATACTTACCAGATAAATATTTTTCGCTGTTTCAACTTGAGCTACATGAGACTCATTTATAGTCTCTTCGATATATTCTATTCCACTAACGTTAAGAATCCCATCAGACTCAATCAAATAATTGTTGGACGTGGTTAAAAGATATTTAGCTTCTCTTTCACTCAATATTTTTTGTGGCGCTATTCGAATAATGAATTCTAAAGCTCCATTGTTTTGCAAATTAATTGGAACGAACAGCTTTTCCTTTATGAGTTCTAAAAGAGAATCGTCCTCATAAAAATTTTCTTCCCAATCTTCATATGAATTTACTCCCTTTGCAATTTTTGGGTTCCAGATACACCACATGCCTGATCTGGTATCTAATACTTTTTTGCTTTCTTTCATAAATTATTTAATAGGTGATATAATAATCTTAGATACTTTTGTGCCCAAAGGCAGGTTTTTAGTTTGATGGTAAATTTGAGGTCCCAGACTTCTATTCACACTAAAATCAAGTGGATTCATATTTGTAACGGCATCCGGGCCACCAAATTGTAAGTCCTTGATATGATCTACATCTTTTCCAGCAGGTATTTCAAATCCGGCATCTCTATACATATCTGCTGCAGATTTACTACCTCTATTAGGTGTTGATATAATTAAATCTCCAGACTCGTTTAGCGCTTTTATTTTTGCATCAGCTTCAGCTATTTGTTGAGGAGTCCAACCTTCTTTATAATTAACCCCTATTTCATAAGAGTCATCATCAAGTTTTTTCGCATACCCATTATGTACCAGTACCCCATCCTCGGTAACAAAGTAATTCTCATTGTCTAAAACATCGAAGTTATAAACCACAGCGCTTTTGCTGATCAACCCGATATTCTTAATCCTTACCCTTTCCCCGTCAATTCCTTCCAGTTCATCCAGCGCAGTAATCGACTGGATCTCGCGCCACTCATTTTCCACCAGGAAACGATGCTCCGGTGTTACTTCAAATATAGTTCCATTTCCCAATTCAACAACCATCATACTCAAGGTTGTGCGGCGATGTGTTGCTGTAATCGGTTTCAACTCTCTTTGTCCGTTTTCTTCATTCAGCGTCCAGACTAATGTCCCAACAGCGATGTCCTCAATAGCCATCACCCCATTTCCTGTATGTACCGTAGTACCTGCAGGGAAACAAACCAGTGAAGCTCCTTTGGCTGCAAAAATTGCTAAGACCAGTTCCTGACCACTCGCCAATAACTTGTCCGTAACACTCATCTCATCGTTTGTCCAGATATCAGCCTGGCCCTTATAAGCGCCGAACATACCAAATCCGCGCATTCCTCTGCAAAACCAACTCATCTTACCAAACAAAGAAGCCGGGTTAAACATGGATCCCATTTCTGTTCGCGCTATCGTTAAAAACTCTGCACCGGCAGCTCTGATACCTTGTGTACCTAACGTTCCCGCCATGCTGCCCAATCCTCTGCCCGCTAAAAATCCAAAAGCAAAGTTGGCAATATGCCCCACATTATTCATCGTGGTACTCATCATCGCTTCCCAGAAAGTGGCTTTAATATCAATCATCGCACCTTCCGGAGGGCAGCTTAACTGACTTTGACCAACAACCAACCCTTCATGATGATGTATCACCAAATTAGGAGAGGAGTTGACCCAAATCCTTGCCGCTGCATTTGTTTTACACTTCATATAACCAGCACCTATAGCGAGTAATAAAGCACCGCCGATAATTAAAGCCAATGCCCAGCCTGCTACTGGTACAGCAAGTAATGCTAAAGCAGCAACTAGCAAACCTGCAATTGCCCCCGCCATAAATGCCATACTACCCAAACAGATAAATACATTGCCAATCATCTTATCCTCGGTTGTTGCCGCAAGATTGCCACTGAATGTAACCTGCTCTTGGCTGGTTACTTTCATCTGTTTGAACATTGCACCTTTAGGGCAAACTAAATAATGCTTTTCCGTTAACCATTGTAATTCCTCGTCAGCCATAACTTATATGCTTTCCAGATTTAAATATAAATCTGATTTATAGTCATTATTTATTTGCTCGAATACCTTCATTTCCGCAGATTGTAACACCCCGGTATGGTCATAATTGAAACTGGCCTTTGTATAATGTTTCATGTCAAATTCCTTTTGGCCAGTTACTTTTGATATCATCTGCTTATCAATTTTACCTTTCTCATCTAATGAAGACTCCACATGAATACTATAGCCATTATCAGTCGTTTCAGAAGTATAAGTTTGATTCACCGGAATTAAAAAGCCAATGCCCATCCGATCTCTTTCCTCCTTTTTCTGTTCATAAACAACTCCATCGGCCGTATAATTAAACGCATATAAAAACAAATGCATGAAATGTGTATTCTCCAGATTTTCAATTAACTCCGGAGGGTTGGCCAGTTCACGTTCTTTATGCCTGATAATTTCAAAAGCAGCAATAGGATTGGTCTGCATCAGCTCCTTTTTAAGCTTATCCCATTTCGTCTTGATCTCAGGCATGTTCAATAACCCTTTGATTACACCGCCACTGTTGATACAGATATGCTGCCTGCTGTAGATATAAGCTAACTTATTTACATATTCTATCAGTTGATATGTATTGGGGTCATAATACTCCGTTAACTTCACGTCCCGCTCTTCCAGTACATATTCCTGCAGGTCAGGCTTAAATGCATTTTTTCCGTAATGTGAAAGCACATAAGTTCCGGTTGTAGAAAAGCTATCCATCATGGTCAGCATTTTTACATTTCCCCTGACAACCAACTGATAACTCTTTTCTGATAGTTTATCCATAAAGTTAAGAGTTGATTTTTACTGGTGAACCATCAATAACTGTATTGCTGCCAACTATGCTTACATTTTCACCATTTACATTGATTTTGCTTTCTCCGCTCATCGATAATTCATTTTTTGATGAGATTGATAACTTAGTCTCGAACTCCATACTTCCGTTCTTCACAGGAGCACCATCACCAGTAAGCTTGAAATCATCTGCTGCACGTATTTCTATATTCTTAGCTTGTATAATAATCTTATCAGCTGCCTTATCCATAATGATCATTACGTTCCCTGTTTGCAGTTTGACCGTATTGTCAGAAGTAACTGTAATTGCATTATTACCATCAATCAAAACATGGTTTAATCCCGTTTTGTCTTTCATCAGCATGCCACCTCCATCATCGAGGGTAATCGTATGCCCGCTTTTAGAAGTCAGGCTTTTGGTATTATTACTTCCACTGCCTCCGCTACCACTTTTACCATGGAATACACTGCCCATTACAATCGGACGCGCAATATTTCCTTCCTCAAAAGCGATCACTACCTGGTCACCAATTTCAGGGATAAAAACAAAACCTCTGTTTTTGCTGACCTTTTCGGAGCTTCCAGCATCTGGCGTTAATACCCTGAGCCACTCAGTGACATCATTACAACCACATTCCCATTTAAATTTAACCTTGATTCTACCATTGCCAGCAGGATCATTGTTTTCTACCACATTGGCCAATTGTATGTCAGGTTGTGGTTTCGTCGAATCCTTTACAGGAACACGGTCGGTATCTGCAGAAATGGCTTCAAAAGAATTCTGATAATGACCTACGCCATCTACATGGTGGTAAACAGAAGTAACCAGGAATTTTCCAAAATCTTCTACTGCAAAATCATTTAACTTTCTGGTGCTCATGCTAATGTCAGCTACGCAGCCTAAGCTTACCTGTGGATTATCACCCGTGCCATTGATATGCAAAAGACCAGCGATCAGCGAATCCTGTTCATTTTTCACAAAAGTGTCAATCTCCATTTTACTATCAACGCGGGTAACCAGTGGCTGATTAAAAGCTTTGCTATAAACATTATTGGACGCAGCAATTGCATGGGCCATATCCGGCGATCCGGAACGCTGACCTTCGCCACTGGCAGCTAGTAATTCGTCTTGTTTTGGGTTATAAGAGAACTTTTTATACTTCAGCGGGGCAATTTGTATCCCGTATTGAATATTACTGATATCCCGCCCATAAATCAACTTTACTTGTTTTAAATCGTCTGGCTTTCCAAAAACCAGTGTTGTCCCATCATAGAAAAACCACTCATGATATTGAGCAGCAAGCCTGTTGATGAATTCAAAATCACTTTCCCGGTATTGAATTAAATAATCAATAGGTGAGGTGCGGCTCGGCTTTACCTTCATATTCAGGTCATTGACAGGGACTTCTTTTGTCGCCTGGTCAATGATTGATTTAAGGTCTTTATTCAGGTAAGATCCCAGATCAGGGCCACGGTCAATTAAGATAGTCGGACTAAATCCTGAAAGAACGATATCGCCCATTAAACCATGGGACTGCGCAATTTCAACTTTGGTAATAATCCCCGAAAAACGATTTCCTTTACCTGGTATAGTGCCAAACTCTATCGCTATATTTTTACCTATAAAATCTTTGGAACGGTTCAGCGAAACTGATCCTGGCAATTCAATCTGATCCTGATTAAAGCGAAGTTCGAACGTGTGATGCTCATTGAACTTCTGATATAAATTGAAACTCGAAAAGGTCGGTATAGGTGTACCTTCAATATTGATTTCTACTTTTACTTTATTCTCCATGGTAGTCGTTTTGTAAATGCTTTATAGATATTTTATTTCTTTATACTCACCCGGTAAATCGCGATTTTGAATAAGCCAGGATAAAAATGCACTTCAAAAGGTGGTCTTGCAATGCTCCTTGTTAAACTAACCGGGATCATTCGTTCTGTATAACTATGCACTTCAATGGTGTTTCCTTTTTTCAGATAACCATTGCCAATCATCGTATCAATATCAAGTGGTTTGACATGGATACAGCCATGAGATTCTGACAGTTTTATTTGTGAGCCCTTATTGATACTGGTCAGGTATTCATCGGGTGGGGTAGTATGAATAAAATCGCCAAGGACCTGTTCTTTGCCGTCCAGTTTCCAATTGTGATTGTTGTCTTTGAAATATTTAACCGAGGTATGGCCAAAATCATTAAAAATCCAGCGGTTTGGAAAGGCTTTACTGTTAGAAATTGCTGTGTATTGCTGCCTGATGTATTCGGTCACCTGTTTTTGCTGGGTTTTGTATTTGCCCCATTGTGCATTAACGTCTGTTAATCTAACCCAGGCACCTCCATTTTTGACCATGGTAATGTCCCCGTCCAAACGCATTTCTGTACCCCATGCTACACCTGACCAATACGCATACTTGCCATAACTTACGTGTTTACCAATACTATTGATCACATAACGGCCTTCGCGGGTAGCAGTTTTTGCATGGCCATCTCCACCAGGTTTTTCGCTGGAAGGGCCGCCATGCGCATCATATTCATTTATTTTTGTAATGGAGTAAGAAGCCATAAATATTCCTCCGGTTATTTAGATCTGACTATTTTAATGGATGATATTTGATTAGTGATTGATTCCGGGCTATCAGAAGCCTGTATATTCAGAAATACATGGCTTTTTTGATTAGGGAAATGGTTTTTTAGTTCAATAATAAGCGGAAAAGGCATTTTTGGAGCAGGGAACATCGTATCTCTTGGTGTTACCGGGCCAAAATGTGCAGTCAGTTGTTTAAAGGAAAGTTTTGTGCCTATATTTTCTGGTATAGAAAGATTGACGAAATCATACTGATCAACAGCAGAACTTATATTGATATCGGCAGCTATGCTACTGTCTGGTACTGAATGATCATCTTTATAAATTCCTACTGGAAAATAGCTTGAAAAACTATCAGTAAGTAGCTTTAGCTGTTCAGCATTGAATTTTTGATTGTCAAATTTACTGGCAATACTATCTATGTAGATAATTACCTGATCATTGACCGGCAGTTTAACAACTGTCGTCAGTTGACTGTCTTTTATATTTTCAGATTTAGGCTGTTTACAGGCCAGGCTCTGGCCTGCAATTAAAATAACCGCAAGCATTTTTATGCATGGGTATTTGATAACGCGATTTTTCTTTGTTTGATCATCCATGTTTTTTGGTTGTTAATAGCCTGCAAGTATTAATGGGGTTGCTGGCTGAATACGCTAACTTCATCCCTAGCAAATGCTATTGATGCTGACCAATTAATTGTTTGGTAAGAACCGGAAAACAAGACCAGTCAATCTGCTGGTATGGATGTTAATTGTGCTTTGAAAGCCATAATTTTAAGATTAATTGTTAAATAATTCAGAGAATGTTTTTTACTCCTGAACTCTAATCTACAAATATAAAGCCAATAATGATCTATTTATCAGTTAGATAAGTCGTTTTGTTGCGTAATTCTGAAAAATAATGTTGTAAATATCGATTAAGTGTTGATTAAGGCGTTATATAATAATTATTAATGCGAACTTTTTTTTAATCCATAAATATCTGTTGATAGCCTCTGGAAAAATATACAGGATTGCCTGGTCAAACTGTATAAATATTGGACAATTAATAAAAAATAAGGCCGCTGTAATTTGATTTACAGCGGCCTTATTTTTTATGACCAGCGTTAGCTAGTCTTAAGCTTTAATCAGCTTTTCGCGTTCTTCAGCCTCTTTTAATTCTTGTTGCATCACTTTCGCGACTTGTGTACTTCCGTCATGGCTCCATCCCGGAGGATAAAACATATACCTGAGTTTATTTTTAAATCCCGGGGCGTGTTTCACATCTGCTGTCATAGCTTTAAACTCATGAAAAACGATATTAACCGGGCCCGTATCCTCTGGCTGGTGTGTCAAACCATAGACAACTTTATCTTCAGGAAGTTCTTCCTGGAAGGTTCCGAACATCCTGTCCCAGATAATCAAGACCATGCCCATGTTTTTATCCAGATAGCGGATATTACTGGCATGATGTACACGGTGGTGAGACGGCGTAACCAGGAAGTATTCTAAAATCGGATGTAATTTTCCGACTGCCTGTGTATGGACTGCATTTCCATACAACTGCGTAACCAGGTAGGCAAAAAGGATATCTATTGCTGAGAAACCCATAAATGCAAGTGGCAAATAAAAGAACACCCGGTACAATGGTTCAAAAACGGTGGACCGGAACCCTGTAGTCAGGTTAAATAGGGCAGACGAGTGATGTGTCACATGCATCGCCCAGAAAAATCTGATATAATGACCTGAGGTATGTAATACCCAATACAACAGGTCTTGTGCAAGTACCAGCACTATCCAGTAAACAAAAATATTTTTGATTTCGAACAGGCGGAACTGATAACAGTAATTTAATAAAAAGAACGTGGCAGTTTTAGTCGATATATTGATTAAAAAAGCCAGGCCCATCAGGTATACGTTTGTCAACGTATCTCTTTTGGCATATAACTTCCTGTCGTGCATGTAACTGATGTACATTTCCACTATAGAAATGACAATCAGTAAGCCGAACAACAGGGAAAGCGTTATATTTCTAGGATCATTTAGCATAAGTTAAATTGTAATATTCCAAACTTTCGACGATGTCGCTTTCTGAAACTCTACAGTTGTAAGTACATTTTCCAATGCTTTGCAATAATGAAAACAGTACATTACCATGTTCATTTTTCTTATCACTCTGCATGAATACAGAAAGTTGGGCGAACGATTTTTCTTTAATTTTATAAGCAGGATAAACTTTGGAGATATACTGACGGATTTCTTCCAGTTCTTCTGCAGTCAGCGTACTGTTTTTATGAGAAAGATAGGCTTCACAGATCATGCCGATAGCAATTGCTTCTCCATGGGTAAGTGGCTTTTTATCTTTGCTTAACGAATAACTTTCCACAGCATGACCAATGGTATGACCAAAGTTTAAGATCTTGCGTAAGCCCTTTTCCTGCGGATCAGCGGTTACGACCTCATTTTTAATCTCTACCGAACGGTGTATAGCTGCAGTTGTTATATTTTTATAGTCAGCTGCTTTTAATTGATAATAGTATTCCTGATCTGCAATTAATCCGTGTTTAATCATTTCCGCAAATCCTGAAAGCATTTCCCTTTGGGGTACTGTTTTCAAGAATTCTGCTTCAATAAATACGGCTTGTGGTAAACTGAAAGTACCGACCATGTTCTTTACATTATCGATGTCAATACCAGTTTTCCCGCCCACAGAAGCGTCAACCTGCGAAAGCAGCGTGGTAGGGATATTGATGAAATCTACCCCACGTTTATACGTAGAGGCTACAAAGCCACCCATATCCGTAATCACACCACCACCAAGGTTAATAACCAGGCATTTGCGGTCTGCGCCAAAATCAAGTAAAGTTTTCCAGATACCGATACAAAAATCAATGTTTTTGTTCTCTTCTCCCGGATCAGTTTCGATCAGATCAAATCCACTAAAATCATCCAGCATCTCTCTGAACACAGGCAAACAAAGTTCAGCTGTATTGCGGTCTGCGAAAACAAATACATTGCTGTACTTTCCGTTTTCAATGATTTCTGCCAATGGTGCTAACCTGGTATCAAAATATATGTTGTGACCAGCACTTTCCAGTTTATTCATTATACTATTTTAATTTGGTTGCCCATAAAATCAACAACATCACCGATACGTACTTTTAAACGCTTGCGGTAATCTACATTGCCGTTATACTTCACCAGGCCATCTTCTACTACTGTTTGCGCTTCGCCGCCACTTTGAACAAGTCCGGTCGCTTTTAGCAAAGAAATAAGGGGAATAAATTCGCCTTCTAATTTAAATTCTATCATTGTACTGCAAATTTACAATTATTTATAAAGGGTTTTGCAAATGATAGTCCCGGAATTTATATTTTTGCGTCCGTTTGACTAATACATCAATCCAAATGCAAGTATCCCCAGGGAAAAAACTAAATTTTGACAATACGGAGATAGCTTTTCGTAATAAATCAAAATCAGAACTAAACAGTGCTTACTGGTTATTCAAAATAATGAGTAGCAATTTTTTGACTCAGGTGGGCCCGCCTGTGACGAATTTATTTTTAAACATCGGATTACCGATTCAGGGGATTATCAAATCTACTATCTTCAAACAGTTTTGCGGTGGGGAGACTATCGCAGAGTGTGAGCGTACAATCGCTTTGCTGGCTGATGGGAAAGTAGGTACGATCTTAGATTATTCTGTAGAAGGAGAAGAAGAGGAGCATGTATTTGATTTTACCTGTGCAGAGATTATCAGAACGATAGACCGGGCTGCGGGAGATAAACGCGTACCAATTACTGTTTTTAAGGTAACAGGTATCGGACGTTTCGGCTTATTGGAGAAACTGGATGCTAAGGCTGCGCTTTCTGCTGAAGAAAAAGCTGAATTTGAAAAAGTAAAACATCGTTGTGAACGGATCTGCAGAACAGCATTTGAAAAAAATGTACCTGTAATGATTGATGCGGAAGAAACCTGGATTCAGGATACGATCGATGCGCTGGCTTTAGATATGATGATCTTATTCAATAAAGAGAAGCTGATTGTTTACAATACTTATCAATTGTACCGTCATGATAAACTTGCACATTTAAAAGCTGACCACCTGGTCGCTAAAGAGGCAGGCTTTATTTTAGGAGCTAAAATTGTTCGTGGTGCTTATATGGAAAAAGAGCGTAAAAGAGCGGCCGAAAGAGGTTATTCTTCTCCGATCCAGCCAGATAAAGAAACTACAGACAGAGATTATAATGCGGCTATTACTTATTGCGCAGACCATGTTGAACAGATCGGTGTAGTTTGTGGTACGCACAATGAAGCAAGTTGCAGGGTATTGGCAGAGTTGCTTGATGCGCATCAAATTAGTCATAGTCACCCTCATGTTTATTTCGCTCAGTTATTAGGGATGAGTGATAACCTGAGTTTTAATTTATCTGATTCAGGGTATAACGTGGCTAAATATGTGCCTTACGGCCCTGTTAAAGCTGTTATGCCGTATTTATTCAGACGTGCACAAGAGAATACTTCGGTTGCCGGACAAACCAGCAGAGAACTTGATCTGATTGCAAGAGAAAAGCAAAGAAGAAACGGTTAGTTTCCTGAAATTATAAATGAAAAACCGCCTTATATTGATTTATAAGGCGGTTTTTGCTGTTTAAAGGTTTGGTCTGGCTGAAATTAAGCCTGGTGTTTTTGTTGCTGCATAGCTTGACTAGCGTCAATGCCTAATCCGCTTGCAATAGCCATCCCTAAGCCTATATCAGCTCTGAACCAATGGCAAAGCTGCAGGTTAATGATTTGATCCTTTCTAGGGCCGCTAATGCCGCTCATCGCACCAACAATATTACTGATTAAATTTTTGCGATCTGCATCACTCATTACTTTGCGGTATAAATCGCCTGGCTGTGTATAATGGTCATTATCGCCTGGACCTTCATTTCTGTCAAACCAGTCAGCCACATTAGATTCTAATTCCCAGGCTGGTTCTTTATAACTTTCATCAGGAATGACATCACCAAAGCTATTTGGATAGTAGTTAGGTTCCTCATTTCCGTTGTCATCTACACGCATTTGTCCGTCACGGTGATAATTATTGACCATGAAAGGGCAGGCATTTACAGGGATCTGCTCATAATTTACACCTAAACGGTGACGGTGGGCATCTGCATATGATAATATACGGCCCTGTAACATCTTGTCAGGAGAGAAACCAATTCCATCAACCAAATTGGAAGGAGCGAAAGCCGCCTGTTCCACATGTGCGAAATAGTTTCTTGGAATTTGATTCAATTCAATTTCACCGACCTCAATTAGTGGAAATTCACCATGTGGCCATATTTTAGAAAGATCGAATGGATTCCATCTAAAGGTTTTTGCCTCTTCTTCTGTCATCACCTGGATTTTCATCGTCCATTTTGGGAATTGTTTGTTGTCGATTGCTTCTACTAAATCACGTTGCGAGTGATCCATATCCTGTGTACGCATCGCATCTGCTTCGGGCCCCGTAAAGTTTTTGATCCCTTGTTGAGTTTTAAAGTGGAATTTAACCCATACACGTTCGTTGTCAGCATTGATCATCGAATAAGTATGGCTACCAAATCCATCCATATGGCGATAAGAGAATGGTGTACCTCTGTCAGACATCAGGATCATTACCTGGTGAAGACTTTCAGGGTTCAATGACCAGAAATCCCACATCATCGTCGGGCTTTTCAAGTTAGTTCTTGGCTCGCGTTTCTGTGTATGAATGAAGTCACTGAATTTTTTAGGGTCTTTGATAAAGAAAACAGGCGTATTGTTGCCTACTAAATCCCAGTTACCGTCTTCTGTATAAAATTTAAGCGCAAAGCCACGCGGATCTCTTTCAGAGTCAGCACTTCCTTTTTCGCCACCTACAGTAGAGAAGCGTAAAAACATTTTACAGGTATTGCCAATTTGATTGAAAATCTTTGCCTTTGTATATTTTGATATATCATGGGTAATCGTCAATGTACCATATGCGCCTGTTCCTTTGGCATGTACCACTCTTTCAGGGATACGTTCCCGGTTAAAGTGGGCCATTTTTTCATGTAAGACAAAGTCTTGTAATAATAAAGGGCCTCTTCTGCCTACAGACTGACTATTTTCATGTTCAGCATAAGGTCTGCCGGATGCGGTAGTTAATTTGCGCGTTGGTTTGTTCGTTTCTTCCATGGTTATTTCATTTTTCCTGGCTAAAAGTAGCTCGTATTTTTACGGTATCCCAACACCTAATTTCTATACTGCTATAGATTTTGTCTATTAAGATTTATAAGTATTATCAATATCAGCTATTTAACTTTGAAGGGCTGCCTGCCCATCATCAAGTCACCGAATAATAAAAAATCACTTGCCAGGCTAAACAATGGATATTTAAAGGTGGCGGGTTTATTCTTCTCAAAAAAGAAGTGTCCTGTCCAGGCGAATCCATACCCGACAACTGGAATCAGTGCGAAGAAAATGAAGTTGTGGAAAAGCATGGCTGTAATAAAGCAGAGGCCAATAAGTGCTGTTCCTGTAAAGTGTAATATCCTGTTTGTGGTATTTTGATGTTCCTGCAGGTAAAACGGGTAGAATTCTTTTAATGTTTTGTATTTATGATCGGGCATTTGCTGCGTATTGTTCATCTATATTAATATACCATTACTTTTTAAGAATGTGCCCAGGTTTTCTGGTTTTTCTGTCATGAGTAAGGTTTGTAATCCTGCTTTTTTCGCACCTTCCAAATGACCTGGGGTATCATCTATAAATAACGTCTCTGCTGGATTAAGATTGTTTTCTTTGATGACTTGTTCGAATATTTCTACATGTGGCTTACGGAATTTCATCAGCTGAGAGTAATAGGTTTTCTCAAACAGGTGATCATTGTTAGGCACGTTATGTTCTTTTTGAAGATAATCCATAATATAGTCGTAATGGATCTGGTTGGTGTTACTCAAAAGAAAAGTCCGGTAGTTTTTCTTTGCTTCGAGCAGCACGTTGTGCGTTTCAGGGAGTACACCGATCAATAAACTGTTCCATGCAGCATCAATTTGCTGGTCGGTTAGTTCAGAATTTTGTGCAATTTCTCTGATTCCGTCTCTAAATTGAGCAGGAGTGATGGCTCCGGTCTCTAATTCGTTAAATAAATTATGATGTCCTGAGTGCCCGAAAAAAGTTTCTATATTTGGTATACCTAGTTGTTTAAGAGATTCTTGTGTGATTCTGAAGTCTATTTCAAAGATGACATTTCCGTAATCGAAGATTATATTTTTAATTTTTTTCATCAAACTATTTTTAAAATTCGATACAAATATGTAACATTGCACTCGCAAAATCTAATAAGATTTTACGCGGGCCATTAGCTCAGCTGGTTAGAGTAGAAGACTCATAATCTACGGGCTAATGAATTGAAAATGAGCTTTTTAAGCTTGACGTTTTGAAAAAAGTTTAGAAAATTTTCGAAAATTTTCTGAGGAAAAAAAAGATGTTAAGGTCTTAAAAATTTTGTTTAGATTTGCCTCACGCAGGTAGCTAAAAAATGCGTATGGGCCTATAGCTCAGTTGGTTAGAGTAGGAGACTCATAATCTCTTGGTCGCTGGTTCGAGCCCAGCTGGGCCCACTATAAAACCGTTCTACAAAGAAATTTGAGGACGGTTTTTTTATTTTTTTTAGTGCTGGTTACTGCCAGCAACTATGCCTTCAGGAATCGCCTTGAAAGCAGGTTTTACATAATTTTTTGTTTAACTCCACGTAAAATCGTTACGAAATAGTTACGGTTCTGCGTGCTAACCTAAAAGAATTATGGCAACCGTTAGCGCCAAGGTGTTTGAACACCACAAAAAAACAGATGGAACCTACAATGTGAAAATCTGCGTCCATCACAAAAGCCAAAGAAAGTATTTCGATACTGTTCACTATGTAGTCAAGAAACAGTTAACAGCAAAACTAAAAATCAAGGACAGTTTTGTAAGTGATCTAGTCGATGACCAACTCAAAGGCTATCGAAGAATTATTAGTGAACTGGGTGAAAAGCTCAACTACTTCAATGTAGAATCTTTAAGCGAATATTTACGCGAAAAAGATGCTGATGTAGATTTTATCAAATTTTGTTCGGAACATATTGCTCAAAGCGACAAGGAAGGAAAAAAGGGTACTGCTCACAATCATCGCGTAATACGTAATAGCTTAATTGACTATTTTAAAAGAGAAGCGGTATCCATAACGGAAATCAATTCAAACATGCTTGTTTCCTATGAGCGTTATTTGAGAAGTGAACGAACAATGATTCGTCAAAGTGGGCAGAAGAATATCACCAAAGAAACAACAAGCAAAGGTTTGTCAGATAGTGGTCTTTATAACCATATGCGTGATTTACGAACTCTTTTTAATGCTGCTCGAAATATGTACAATAATGAAGACCTCGGTATCTATCGTATAAAGCATTATCCCTTTAAAAAGTATAAAATTGGTTCTACTCCCCTAACAAAAAAGAGAAACAATACTTTGGATCAAATAAGAACTATCCGTGATTGTGAAACAAAGCCAGGAAGCCGGGCAGAAATGGCAAAGGAACTCTACATGCTTTCGTTTTATCTATGCGGGATGAATGCAGTAGATTTTTATCATATAACAAAAAGAAATATTAGAAACGGAAGAATAGATTATAACCGATCAAAAACCGAGGATCAGAGAAAGGATGATGCCTTTATCAGTATCAAAATTATTGATGAAGCCAGACCATTGTTGGAAAAATATATAGAAAAGCTTTCTACCCGATATGTGGACTCTAATGGCCTCAATAAAGCACTGGGAATGGGAATGAAACAGCTAAGAAAGATAACGGAAATAGAAAAACTTACGCTCTATTGGGCAAGACATAGTTTTGCTACTATAGCCCGTAATTCCTGTAGGATGAGCAGAGACGATGTAGCTCAGGCATTAAACCATGTAGACAGCGAGCATAGTACAACCGATATCTATATCGAAAAAGATTGGAATATCGTAGACGATGTACAAATTAAGGTAGTAACCTTATTAAGGCGGTTGGATATGAAGCAAGCCGCGAAAAAGAAGAAAGAAAGATTACTAAAAGAAGCGGCATAACAAAACATCTGTGTGGTTTTTTGATAAACCATGCACGGGCATTTAATTAATTTAACATCTTAAATTTGAACATCATGAAAAACCTAATTTTGTTCTTCCTGACCTGCATAATTGGAACCGGAGCTTTTTTGGCTGGTACAACCATGGAAAACCCCTTACCAGCGTTCTTGGTTGCGTTCGGTGTTTGGATGCTATTCCTTTATCGAATTGGAAAAAAATAGCCGTAAATATTGGCTATTATAGGCTTAATTGTTGCCTTTCATACCCAGTTTTACAAATACCTATAAATCAATTTAATTTTGAAAGCCCTAATTTATTTATAAATAGATTGGGGCTTCTTATTTAAAAAACCTAATCTACAAAGGATATACGTATGTTACTTTCAACTTATTATAATCGTAAGCGCGACTAGAATCAGAAAGAGCCAGCTCTTGATAGTATTTATTTACTAACTCCTTATACCTATTAAATTGCTTTCTGCGAACTGCGGTTTGTTTACTGTCAAACATCCAGGATTCGTCACCAGTAAACCTATATACCAGCTCTCTGTAGATCTGAGCTCGCAAAATTTTTAAACGAATATCCTGCATACCATAGGAAACGGCATTTTCAACCATGTCCTTTGCTAGAATAAGATTTTCCAAAGTACCTTTTTCACGCTGATTCGGTTTTGACTGCACATCATTGGAAAACAAGTAAAGGGTTGAACGTATAAAAAGACTTGTAGTGTCTTTTGGATTTAACTTTAAGCTTTTATTTAAACTGTCGACCAAAGGTGTATACTTTTGGGTTTGGAATTTTCCAAAAGTTCCATCATCCCTAATTAACTTTCCATCAACTATCTTTATTGGAAGTTGTGCTTGTACATTACTAATGAAAAACATACATAGCAATGTGAGACCAGAGATTTTACCGGGCCACCTGTCAATTAACCTACCCATAGATTGAGATATCTTCATAAATAATAAAACGTTAATTAATTGCCAGTGAAACAACTTATTAATCAAATATACTTTATATCAAGTAAAGATACAAAACACGGGCTATACCACATTTACTGAGTAATTTAATACCTACTCACGTGTTTAAAAAGAAGTAGTTCAGCATCAACTTCCCTGTTCTTTTTTAAACTGCATTAATTCAATTGGATATTTCATGTAAAATTCGCAAATTTAATAGGGGAATTAGTCGAAAAATGGACAAACCAAGTAGGAAATATGCAGGACCAATTAGGGACAAAGAACGTACAAAACTCAAATTATTAACCGCTGTAGGCGAAATTATTAAGGAAAAGGGTTATACAGGACTTAGGATCGCTAAAATTGTTGAAAAAGCCAATGTCGATAGGAAGACACTATACGATTGTTTTGGAACAGTGGATAAACTTATCGAAACCTACATTAAGGGAAAAGATTATTACCTGGCTTATGAAGATCAAGCAGAAAAATTGGTTAAACAATATACCAACGGTGATGCGAATGAACTTATGAAAACGTTATTGTTGGGACAATTAGAGAATTTTTCAATAAATAAAGAGCAGCAAAATATTTTAATGTGGCATCTCAGTGAGGATAATCCATTGCTCTCAGATATAAATGCAAAAAGAGAGAGGATCGGCAGTATTTTTCTTAAATTAACAGACAGCGATTTTCAAAACACAGATATTGACATTCGTGCCAGAACGGCTTTACTTGTAGCAGGAATATACTTACTTATGCTATATAGAAAAAGCAAACAAGAACAGTTTTGCGAAATTGATCTTAATTCAAATGAAGGTATGGAGCGTATTAAAGCCTCTATTGCCCAGATGATCGATGAAGCGTTTGAGCAAGCCAAAAAAAGCAAACACAAATAAGTGCTCTGTGATATTTTTGTTTGGCAAAAATTTACTAACTATAAAAGTATGGAAATAGACGGAGGTCATATAAAAATACAATCCCCCGTCAAATTAACGCTCTCTTAACAAACATAGAGATATAATATCTAAACCACGATTTTATACGTGGTAAATTTTACTGAAGGTTATATTTCCCTATTTTTTTGGGGAAATTATTTACTTAAGTTTTTAATAAGCTCCTGAATCATAACGTTTGATTTTTCCATAATCTTCACTTTTTCCTGTTCACTTGACACAAGTCGCTCATAAAGTGACTTATTATCTTCCAATGCAATTAAAAACTTATCAACCGGATTAAAGGTGCATTGAAAATTAAAAGTACTGTTGTCATAAAAAGAATTGATGTTGTGAATGACATTATCCTCAGTGAATCGTTCAATTGCATCAGGCTCTATTTTCATAATAGCTGCTATTCTTTCAATTGTTGGTCTATCAATTGTCTCCTTTTTTTCCAATCTGGACACCATACCCTGGTTCCAGTTGTCACCAAGCTCATGAGCAATTGTTTCCTGCTTAATATCTAATATGTCTCTGAAACGCTTGATGTTGCGTCCATGATGTACTTTAATTTCCTTTTTTATCGTGGGCATAAAACAAATTTAGGGTTTAAATCTTCAATTTAAATACAAAATCGGCAGAATATTCCTGTATAAAAAATGCATGTAAAGGGAATATTTTATGTATCAACTGATTTTTTCATCCAAAAGATGGTGAAATATGTGATTTACAACATTATAAGCATACATTTTCTTGGATTTCTTTAGTTACCTAAAGATTTTATAATTCACAAATAGCTACTGAATTTTGATGGTAACTAACCATTATCAAAAAAACTAAAATTTTACTCTATGAAAACTACCATAGAACTCAATCTGCCGGAAGATTTTCGAACGGTCAGCGAACTATTCAACATTGAGTTAGCGCATACAATAGATGCTTTTATAAAGCATGTCACCCTCTATAACTTTATTACTAGTCATAATGAGTCTCCCAACTCTCAGGCTACCCAAATCTTTAAAAAATACCATAATACCATTTTAAATACTGACGGTATGCGGGTAGCTGATAAAGCTAAATTGCATGTTGAGCCAGTGAAGAAAGTCGTGAAATTAATCGCTAATGGTATTGGTGCAAATTCAAACTCTTATAAAAAGATAATCTTAGACTGGCATGCCAGTATATATCCAAAGGGCGAAAAATGAAAACAACTATAAAAATTCGGCTTCCTAAAGATTTTCAACTTATGTGCATGCTGATGAGTTGCGAACCAGCAGGAGTTATACAATATTATTTAAATGGTATTTCCTTGCCCTGGCAAATGAGTGTACATCCTGAGGACCCCGAGGGAATGCGCACAGGTTTCTTTCTTAAAAATACTGGAACCTGCGATACGGAGGAAACACAAGATCTAATTGACGCAATCAATGATGAAAATTTCCATGAAAGGCTATGCTTAATTGCTCAAATGGAAATAGAACAGCCAGAATGCGAGCAACTGTTAAGACAGGAAATTAGTAAATGGAGAGATAAGTGTTTGTCCATAAGAAAAGATTTAAAAGGAAATGAACCAAATTACACAATTGTAGAATATGAACATTAATATATACATCGACTCCGAGTTCGAAATTGCCTGTGATATATTGTATTTGAAACCTGAGGAACTTCTTCAAGCATTCATCGATAGCGTTTCGCTCCCTTATTTCAATAGTTCATTGTTTTTTGCAGGATTTAATCTCGAAGGCAATCCAGAAAATAATAGTACCTCCAAAGATACTAAGATGATGGCGACTGAGTTTGTGGTTGCACATAATCATCTTTTTAATAAAAGACTTTTACCGGCTCAAAATGTGCATAAAGAGTACATAAAGAAGCTAAAAGAACTAATAGAACAGTTAAAAGGAGAACCGAGCCGTGAAAAAAGATACCAATTTTTAGTATTTCATTATGATGATTGGCGCAAGAAAATTATAACTGAAATGAGCGAAAAAGATGCCATTATCGATGTTAAGGCCAGAAAAACAAAACTTAGAATAAATTCAAAATAACACCTAAGCTATCATTTAAGTTATGGATGAAAACTATAAAACCATAAAAGAAAATGGCGATTTAATTGCCATAACCAGCAAGTTGATCAATATTGCCATGATTGAGCAGATTTACGTAAAGATCAATGATACAATAGCAGGTGACCGAAATTTAATTACTGTGGTTGTCTCTAATATGTATACCAAGCACATTAGCGAAATAATGCCCTTGGTAGATGCAATAATGCTGGATTACCCTGAATACAATTATCTGGTTAATCATCTACTACATGTAAAGGAAGCCATCAAGAGAGGAAATTTATTCTTTTACGATGCTTGTGGTCCAAAACGTCAATTTTATAACCGACCAGCTTGCAATAACATATTGTTCTCCGATGACTTAGACGTAGAAAAGATGATAATGGATGCCAAAAAATCATTTAAGCACGAAATCAAAAAAGTAAACGAATTTAAAGAAACCGCCGCAGCTTGTATAGAAAATGGATATACTGCGTTGGCCGCTTTTATGCTGCATCAGCAAATAGAATTGTCCTATAGGGCCATTGAAATTGCCACTATGGGAAAAGATAAGGTCACCCACTCTATACGATTACATCAAAAATATGTTTCAATATTTCACCAGGAATTATCAAATGTCTTCGATGTTAATAATGAAACAGAAAGCCGTTTACTAGATCAGTTGGACTCGGCCTATTTAGAGGTCAGATACGAACCTGGATTTGCCATTAATAAAGAAAAGTTAATGAAAATTAAGCACAAAGCAGACTTAATTACTGAAGCAACATTGCAAATCTTTGAGCGTACACTCTTATCTGTAGAAAAGGAAATTATCCTTTCTGGTCAAATCCCCACTTTAGAAATACGACAAACAACCGAACCCGAAGGTTTACCCCCTGAAATAGATGGAACTGAATTAAATGATGAATCTACCATTGACAAAATCAAAAACATTCCTGGTGTGCAATTCATTATTTGTTTTGGAGAAAAGATATGCACTATCGATAGGAATGAGCTTCTCATAGTTGCAGAGCAAACATGCAGAATAAGAAAAAGATATGACTTGTTGATTATTACAGAAAATGATTTACAACAAGAGTTATACAATCTCCAGGGAATGAATAACTCCGAACGCAACACTGACAAGTTTTCCTTTATTGTCCTTACAAAAAAACAAGTCCAAAAAGGATTGGAAATGCATCAGCGTTTTCTTCTTGGCGCTTTAAAAAATGGATTGATTCTTTTCTCCAATGGTGATGATCTTACCGAACTCCTTGGAGAAATACAATACATAGAGCAATATTCCCAAAACGAACTCGACTGTTTTTTGGTGGATTGGTACAACAGATACAACAATGCCGAAAGCTTTATTGAATCTGCAAATGACCTGTCTAGTGGTGAATCTCTACCAGCCCAATTGTCCATGTTCAATCAAGGGTTAGAACAGCTATGTCTTGGCCTACTACAAGTTTTTATTGATTATAAACCAAATAGAAATAGTCTTGGTCATTTAATGGATCTTTGCTGTAGCTTCTTAAGTTTTCCAGAGGAAATATTTCCAAGAACAAACGCCGAAGATTTAGAACTGTTCACAACACTTGCGGAAGGCTTTACTAAAGTTCGTTATACTGGCAACATTGATGTTTCGTCTGATGAATTGGGTATAATTCTAAAGCGGAGCAACATTTTTTTAGAAAGAGCAAACGAAGCGGCCAGAGCAAAAATCAAAGAAATGAAATTAAAAAAAAATCCACAATAGTTCTTTAGCTCGTTTAAACACTTTTTTATGTGCTGCGAAATATGAAGGTTTAGCCTTGTCTAATTGACTAACGCTACTGATTTGCAGTAGCGTTATACTATCTAATAAATCTAATATTAATGATAATAGAGTTCTTTAAGTTCTTTTATATTAACCTGGTAATTTTTTTCCTTAAGATAGCTGACCCAAAGGGCAAGTTTAGAATATTCAGGTGCACCGGCTTTTATCATCGACCTTATTAATTTTTTAAATCTAGGATCTTTCTTGCTATTAACGACTTTTGATATTCTCTTTAATCTGTCTATGTCATTAGGTAAATCAAAGTCATAAAGAGAAATGTTAGCTGATTCTGCACCCGACATCAGAAGTTTTTTCCAATGCCGGGTTAACTATTTTAATTCAGTGAGAGGTTAGTAAAACCTGATAAAGGTTATACCACATCAGGCAGGTTGTTGTAGGTAAGAGCAAACATTTTGGCAATCGCTCTTTCCTTTACCTGAATGTTCCATAAATTTTTTCGGTTTACAAGTAAGTACCCGCTCAGTTCATCATACTGATAGTGTTGGAAGGTTTTATGACCAATGGTTTTGTTAACAAGATAAGTGTATACATTATATCGTTGTGTATTTTGATAGTTCTCCAATGTTTTGGATTTCCGATCGTAAGAGCGTGAGCCAATAAAACCAAATGATGCATTGGGGTATTCTTGCAATATTAATGGTATTACCTTTAAGCAGGTCATCAGGATATTGCCCAAATCGCCTCTGTTTACAATTAAAGAATATTTAAACTCACTTTTGCGGTGCATTTTAGCATAAAACTTAACTGCAAATACATCTTCCTCATGATAATCGGCCGTAAGTACGTAATCCAGTTTGGTTACAGGAGAACGGAATTTGTATATTAATGAAAAAAGATGGGCTGACCCATCTTTGCAATTTCTTTTTTGTATAAATTTAAGCTCGTAGCCTGGATATTTATCGAATGTCAAGGAATCAAAAATTTGTGTTTAATGTTATTTCCTTCTATTTTTATTACACCTACATTTCCTTTAACCACCTTGCCAACAATTATTTTGCCCTGTAGGCTTACAGACTCTACCTTAACCAATGGCGTCCATTTTAAACGGGCACCTTTTGGTACAAGCTTCTTTTTGGGGTGAACTGGATTTAATGCTTGCATAACTGTAACATTTAATAACTGATATATTTATCAATATAAACAAAATTAACAACTTTTTGTGTTATAACCAATACAACGTAACTTTTAAAGTTATATTCTACAAATAATTACTTTTATATCTGCTCGCTTTAGAATAGTTTAGAACTAATCGTTGTTCTATAAATAATGAGCTTTTCATGAAGGGTTGATAATTCTTTGTGATGCTGATCGTCTGTAAATTGAAACATACGTCTGCGCAGCTTTATAAGCTTTTTCTTTACTTCATCACTCTCAATTTCTTCGTGACTAATCATAATTTTAAGCCTTGCGTAACTATCTGCTGCCTTTAAAACATCATTATCAATTTCTATTACTTTTTGCAAGTATTTATGTATAATATGGTTTTCACCAAGCTCAATTAAAGCGATTTCATTGTTTAAATATATTTCTTTCAGCAGGTCGGCAAAGTTTTTTCGCCTTGATTCTATAAGTAAGACTTCTTCCGGAACATTTTTTCCCCTATAAATTTCCTGTACCTTATCATCAAGTTCACCTTCAAATTGTGCTGGACTACGCAAAGCCTCCACATAATATCTGCCCCTATTGGCAATAGCAAGGGCATTGACGGCAACATTGTATCGCCTTTCGTTACGCCAGGAATTTAAGGCCCGGTAACCAAGATAAAGGGTGCCAGCACTTACAATAAACGTGAGAACGCTTACAATAAATGTAAGCCAATCGGATACGTTGGGTGCCTGGAAATAAAAATGTATCATACTATTATTTTAAGTATTTCAAATTTCAAGATCAGTTTGAAACTATTTACTTTTTACTATAGATAAAAGTTCCTTTTTTAAGGGGATGGGGTTCAAAATTAATGAACTTCGATTTTTTCAATTCGTTGGTTAAAGAGCTACTAGTATAAGAGTATCCATATTTATCAAGTATGGCTTTAATATTCTTGATTTCTAATTTTATATCCAAAAAGGATGAGTCATGGATTAAAATAAATTCAATAGCAAATGAAATCGAAGGCTTATCCTGAAGTATTTTTTTAAACTCAAGTTTATCTATGTGGTAATCTAAAAGTGACTCTCTATAGTTATTGAGTAGAACAATTGAAGTAGTTGTAATTTTGTCAAATGGGATTTTAAAAAATGTACAAGCTTTTTCTATATCCTTAATAGTGAACTCAAACTTTTTAGCTTTAATATATTGAAATTTTCTTAATGATATTCCTATAATATTTGCAAAGTTTTCGTCCGTTAGGCCGCTATAACTAATACATTTAAATATATTTTCTCTTGTAAGGTTAGCATCAAAATGTTTCATGAAGCCAATCTCTTTATCTAAATGATTTAAAAACCCGCAAATAGTTGCATTTATATAAATTAATTATTTATATTTGAATATTGAATATCAATTGATTAAGTCAGATTGATATAACAGGTATTATAATAAAGAGTCTCACTCGCCAAATTTCGACAAAGTGCAAGAGAAGAGACAATAGATTATACCTGTAGCGATATTTTGTGTACTTTCGGTCACACTATATGCTACGGGTTCTATTGTAATCATTCTCAAGGCCGTCGAAAGCCTGGCGAGGTGGTTTTAGAACCCTAGCGATAGTGCTCTATATAGCCAAAAAAGACTCGTTTAAATATGACGAGCAATGGAAAGAAACATTATCATTCATTCTTTTAGGCCCTTTAGCTATCAACATTGGCTATGGCCCGAATTTTCTTTTCATTTACGTAAACTTTCATCTTTTTATCCTTTTAATCGGCTATTTGCATTAATGCCAAAAAGCCCGGTTTAACTATGTCATAACGAGCAAGCGGCCACAAATAATATAGGAGAGCGTGTGTGCCGCTTCGCTCGTTTTTTTTCTACCTCAGCCTGAACCAAATAAAATTTAACTACAATAATTTAAACCTTGACATGAAAGACGAAGTAACCAACTCGGCTTTATCGGATAATAATCAATTATTGGATAAGTACAATCCAATCATGTATGGAATAATTGCAGACGTGTTTGAAGTAAACGAAATAAAGTTTGCAGTTTTTGAAAGGGTTGTGGAAAAAGCCCGAAATACAATAGATCAATTCGACCCTAGTAATGGGCGGCTATTTCTTTTTTTGCTCAAAATATTGCAGCAGTCAGTACGCGATGAAATTGCCAATTCGAACACACCAATTACAGCTTTATATCGCAAAGGAACATTTTTCGATGTAATTAATGGCAATGATTATGCGGTGTTTTTTGATGTTTTTTTCATAGGTAAGCCAATAGAACTGTTGGCCGAATTAAATAACCAACCGCCAGAACAAATACGAAAATCATTGTTCAGGGCAATTAAGTGCCTGCGTGGTCATTTTTGCCCCGAACCACCATAGTTAGAACGCTGATTTTTAGTTATACTACTTTACCATGTTTATAGTCCCTGCCAAGTTTAGTAGCATGGTTAGAGTGGAATGCGGCCTTAAATGGGTATCGGCACTCCGCTCGTTATTTTCCTGGCAGGGACTAATAGCGGGTTTTAGGATGCCATACCCATATTTGGCGTTTAAGGACCGCTCGGTTAATTAACTCAAACAAGGGAAATAATGAACTGCACAACCAAAAAACACGCCAGCCCCCCAACCTTTAAACAATCCTTACCAGAGGCTTACCGGAATTTACCATGGGTCCGGTTAATCGGGCATCATTTTTTATTCACGCGTAATCCAACAAACACACCGCAGCAAAGGAAGGTCAGATTAGGAACGGCTAAACGGGTCAGCAATTTTATTGCTGATCCAACCCTTGCTGTAAATGTTAAAAAACAATCGGTCCACCCGATTGCTTTAATTCCAAACAGTCTTTGCGAGTTGCTTTTCAACCTTGTCTTTCACTACCACTGCAGGAGAAACATACAAATACTTACCAGTAGGTTCATTATTCTAATCAGCCTGGTCATTTGCCATCCTGAATAGGCAATCGTCTTGAGCAAACGGCAACACAATTTAGGAAGTTAATAATTAATAGTTTTTTCACCGTTGCCGTTTGCTTTTTTCAATTAAGCAACCTAACTCCTTAATCAAATTATAAAAATCATAAAAAAAATGAACGATATACATCGTATGGGAATGGTATTGCCATTCCCCAATAAGCAAACATATATATTTATCTGTCTATTTACCCTTATCATAGGGGGTTACAATGCTAAGGCTCAAGACAATAAAGTAGTTGATGTTACGACCAAAGGTATCCAGATTGGCCAGCAGGTTCCAGATATTACTATTACTAGTATCCATAATTACAAAACTAATTCTGCTAAGATTTCGGATTTCAAAGGAAAGCTTCTAATCATTGATTTTTGGGCAACTTGGTGCAGTCCGTGTATTGCTATGATCCCAAAGATGGACAGCCTACAAAAGCAATTTGGCGATAAGATACAGTTCCTTTCTGTTACCTACCAGATCGAAAAGGAAGCCATGCCATTTCTTGCCAAATTGGAAGAGCAACACAAAAGACATTATAATGTCCCTGTAGTTGTGGCCGATAAGGATTTGCACAAGCAATTCCCTCATACCACCTTACCACACTATGTGTGGGTTGGTGCTGACGGAAAGGTTAAAGCAATAACAGAAAGTCAGGAAGTTACTATAGCAAACATTTCTAAAATGTTATCTGGCAATGCCGAGATAGCAAAGAAGAGCGACTTCAAAATTGCTTACGACAGGTCCAAACCATTTTTAATTAACGGTAATGGTGGCGATGGCTCAAACTTGCTGTATCACTCGGTATTGACAAAATTTACAGAAGGGATTTCCCCGAATTATAGCAGAACATCATTAAACAATAATTCTCAGGGAAAGATAATTGCAAGTAACATTCCCTTAGTACTAATTTTCAGAATGGCCTATGGCGGTTACGACAAATACTATAGTCCAAGCAGATGTATCTTGAATGTTTCTGATAAAAATTCACTATCAAGTGAAAAGAATGGAATGGAGTATATGGATTGGTTAAGAAAAGGAAATGGATACTGCTATGAGCTAATAGTACCTCCTAACCTCTCCGCTAGGATGTTTGAAATAATGAAAAATGATTTGAGCAATTTCTTTCCTGAATACATTTCCAAAGCTGAAAAAAGAAAAGTAAAATGTCTGGTACTCAAAAGAACTTCAAATTCAGATAAGATAAAAAGCCGTGGTGGGCAGCCTAGTATTGAATTCTCTCCATTTGGTTTTGATGTAAAGAACAGCCGCTTGTCTACTATAGCAATGCGACTGGAAGTTTTGTATATGCAAAACTCACCTTATCCAATTGTTGATGGTACCAATTACGACAGTACAGTTGATTTAAAGATTGACGCAAAAATTTCCGATTTAACGGCTTTAAACAAAAGTCTTTCCAAATATGACTTAAAGTTCGAAGTGGACGATTATATCACGGATGTACTCATTATAGAAGATAAACAAAAATCAACCAACTAATTGATCTAAGAACTTTAATAATGAAAAAATATATATTCATTTTAATATTGCACGTTTTTATAGGGAATGTGTCGGCGCAAACACCCATTGAGGGAACAATTATATCATCTGTAGATAAAAACCCTATTCCCGGAGCATCTATTCAAATAAAAGGAACCAACAGAGTTGCCATTAGTAATAATAATGGAAATTTTTTTTTGAATGTTCGTTCGGGTGATACGATAAACGTTTCTTTCATTGGGTTCCAGCCCCAACAAATAATACATCCTCTTAAAACCCATCTTCTAATTGAACTTGTACCGGCTGAAAATGCATTACAGGAGGTCGTAGTATCAACTGGTTATCAGGTTTTGCCTAAGGAAAGAGCAACAGGTTCTTTTGTTCAGATTGACAATAAACTAATAGATAGAAGTGTTAGTACAAACATAATTGACCGCTTAAGAGATGTAGTCCCAGGACTTTCTTTTAATAAGACAGGCAATAGCCAACTTAGTATCAGAGGGCAGAGCACGATTTTTGGCAATGCCGACCCCCTTATTGTTATTGACAACTTTCCCTTTGATGGTAATCTTCAAGATATTAATCCAAATGATGTGGAAAGCATCACGGTATTGAAGGATGCAGCAGCAGCGTCTATTTGGGGGGCAAGGGCCGGTAATGGTGTGATTGTGATTACGAGCAAAAAAGGTAAACTGAACAGTCCAGTAAAAATATCATTTAATTCAAATGTTACTATCGGTGCTATTCCAGATTTATATGCTAGGAATACGATTTTATCATCAGATTACATTAATATTGAAAAGCGTCTTTTTAGTGAGGGTTATTATAACACCACTATCACAACAGGATATCAACCATTAACACCCGTTGTAGAACTTCTTTTGCAAAAACGCAATAATCCCTCATTAGGAACACAAATTGATGCAGAAATAGAAGCGCTAAAACAAAATGATATACGAAAGGATCTAGATAAATACATATATCAAAAAAGTGTTTATCAGCAATATTCACTCAATTTGAGAGGTGGTGGTAAAAATAATTCCTTTTTTGTATCAGGGGGATTGGACAGAAACAAAGAAAACTTACAGCATAACGACTATAATAGAGCATCAATTAGTGCAGGTAATATCATTAATCTTTTTAACAACAAATTGGAAATTAATAATTCCTTGAACTTTATTTATAACAACACCAAAAATAATAACGGTGGTCCTAGCGATATCATTAACGGTACTACAGCTGGAAGTTACATCTATCCTTATGCTCAATTATCAGACGAACATGGTAATGCTTTACCTTTAGTCAAAAACTTCAATACTTCTTTTATAAGTTCAGCGAGCCAAAGTGGTTTGCTAGATTGGAATTATGCACCGCTTGATGAAATAAATATTGCAGATAATACCACCAAACGGAGAAACATAAGGTTAAGTACAGCCCTTAAGTATAACATTTTACAGGGTTTGTCAGCTTCAATTCTTTATCAGTACACAGATATTTCAGCCACAGGAAGAAATTTCAGAAGCCAAGACAGCTATTTCACAAGAGATTTGATTAATCGTTACACCCAAATTACCGGAAGTAATATTATACGACCGATACCTCTTGGTGGAATTTTAGATATGAACGAACAAAGTTCAATAAATCATTCACTAAGAGGTCAGATTGATTATTCCAAAGCCTTCAATACTATTCACGAGATTAATGCAATAGGAGGTTATGAGATACGTGATACCAGAACAGACAGTAGAACTTATAGATATTATGGATATGATATTGAACACGCAAACAATAGCGTGGTAAATTATGTAACTAACACCTTTCCATTTTATTACGATAGTTCAAGAAAAGCGCAGATTCCTAATATTGATAATACTGGCATATTTAATGACCGTTTTCGATCCTATTATGCAAATGCCTCATATTCATACGACCGAAGATATACTATTTCAGCTAGTGGCCGCATTGATCAGAGTAATCTCTTCGGAGTAAAAACAAACCAAAAAGGAGTTCCACTTTGGTCGGCAGGAGTTGGCTGGAATATAAATAATGAAAGTTTTTACTCTAGTGAATTAATTCCGTTACTTAAAATCAGGGCAACTTACGGATATAATGGAAGTGTAAACAAGTCTGTATCAGCTTATACTACTGCTTCAATTTCCGGTGTTAACCTGTATCAATTACCATATGCAACTATTATTAATCCGCCAAATCCGGAATTGAGGTGGGAAAGAATTAAGATATTCAATATGGGGGTTGACTTTTCAAGCAAAGGCAATCGCATAAGTGGTAGCCTTGAGTACTACAATAAAAAAGGTGTAGACCTTATTGGTGACACCCCATTTCCGCCGTCATCCGGCATTAGTTTATTTAGGGGAAATGTAGCCTCAACGGTAACAAATGGAATTGACCTAAATTTGTCAACCAAAAATACAATTGGATTTATTAAATGGAGTACCGATTTCTTCTATAGTCACTTAAATGAAAAGGTTAAAGGCTATGCATTGACTTCTTCTGCAAATAATTATATACGTTCGGGAAGCTTTTTACCTTTATCTGGAAGACCATTATTTTCGTTATATAGTTATAGTTGGGCTGGATTAAATCCAGAAACCGGTGATCCACAAGGGTTTTTAAATGGAGAAATTAGCAATGATTATTTGGCCATATTAAATGGAACAACTACTGAAAGCATGATTTTCAGTGGCTCATTAAGGCCAACAACCTTTGGCGCTTTACGCAACACCTTTTCTATCAAAGATTTCTCATTGAGTTTTAATATTGGTTTTAAGTTTGGACATTATTTCAGAAGAAGTTCAGTAGGATATGGAAACACCTATGGTTTAAACTCAAATAGCAATGACTACGCATTAAGGTGGAAAAACCCCGGAGATGAAACTACTACAAATATTCCATCAATTCCTCTTGGAAGTAATGGCAATCGTGATGCACTTTATACCTTTTCAACAATTCTTGTTGAAAAGGCGGACAACATCAGGTTTCAAGACTTGCGTCTGGATTACAACTTGTTAAAATCAAAAAAAAATCGATATCCATTTAATTCTGCCTTAATCTATTTGTATGCTACCAATCTCGGTATCATCTGGAAAGCAACCGATAGAGTGAAAGATCCAGAAAACCAATTTGGCAACACTCCATTCACTTTAGCTGTGGGACTAAAAGTTGATTTTTAAAATATAAATTATGAAAAAGATATATTTAATATTAATCCTTCTGCTAATAATGAATTTAATTTCATGCAAAAAGGACTTTTTAGAGATAAAACCTGATCAAAAATTATTAATTCCTACTACGTTAGCGGATATGCAGGCGCTACTTGATAATGATAATGTTATAAATACAGGTATTGGGTTACATGCAATTTCAGCTGATGACTATGAATTATCTTACCAAACTCTGATATCCTTTGATTCACCAGCTGAGAGAAATTCATATACCTGGAATAGTGATATATTTGAGGGTGAACCATCTTTCGATTGGAATTTAGCTTATCGACAGGTTTTTTATGCAAACGTAGTTCTGGATGGCCTAAAAAAAATTGAAAATAATAACACAAATAGAAGTGAATATAATATAATTAGAGGTAGTGCATTATTCGTAAGGGCTTTTGCGTTTTATGAATTAGCCCAACAATTTGCTCAGCCCTATAATGAAGTGGATGCATCAAATACTTTAGGAATACCTTTGAAACTTAGTTCAGATGTCAACGAACGGCCAGGCCGCGGAAATTTACACGGTTGCTATCAAAAAATTATAGCTGATCTAAATGAAGCATTTAATCTTGTCCCATTAAAACAGGCTATTTTAACAAGGCCGGGGAAAATTGCAGTTAAGGCGTTATTGGCAAGAATATATAACTCAATTGGAAACCATAAACAATCATTAGAAGCCTCAGATTATTGCATTAAACAATCTCCTGAGTTAATGGATTTTAACACTTTAATTCCCACTAGACCAAGACCAATAGCATCAAATAATGTTGAAATTATCCATAAGAGATTTATGGAAGGGTACTCTTTCGTATTTTCTTTATCGTTGAATGTTAATCCGGAGATAATAAAAAGCTACCATGTTGATGACCTCAGAAGTCTAATTTTTTTGCGTGATTATGGTAATGGAAATATCACATTTAAAGGCACTTATACAAACACTGCCTACTTATTTTCTGGTTTGGCTACAGATGAAATGTATCTTATAAGAGCGGAGAGTAAGGCGTGGGAAAACGATTTAAACGGATCAATGGATGACTTAAATCTACTTTTGAAAACAAGATGGAAAGCTGGTAAGTATATCTCTTACACTGCTTCTACCCAAAAACAAGCATTAGAAATTATTTTTATGGAGAGAAGAAAAGAATTAATTAGCAGGGGAACAAGGTGGACGGATTTGAGGAAATTAAATCAAAACAGTTTGTATGCAAAGACTTTAGTTAGACAATTAAATAATCAAACTATAATAATTTTACCACAAAGCTTAAAATATACATTCCCAATACCTCAAAATGAAATAGATGGTAGTGGAATTGAGCAAAATACCAGAGAATAAATAATTTAAAGTCAAAGCCATATACTTTTTATATTTGGCTTTGACTTTTTTTAATTATTCAAATGCAAAAGTTCCTGGAACTATATTTTGTGGAGAACTTGCATCGATATTAGGATTTTGGGACGCATCAAATTCAGCCGAACAATTGTTTAAACTTGAGGTACATTTGTAATCTCTGGTGTTTTCTCTGTCTGATTGTTCTAAACCCGTGATTTCTACCCATTGAGAGGTAGAAGGATTATAACCCCATTTTTTCACTGCTAAATTTTTTGCAGGTGTGAAAGCCATTGTTGCAAACGCTACAAGTGCGATTGCTAATATTCCGAATTTATTCACGCTTTTAAGCGCATTTTTAAATTTTTCCATAATTGAAATTATTGTTATTACACCCTTATTTTTAGTGCAATAGATTCTTTCTTTCGGACCGCTTGGGCTTCAGGTCTTCGGGATGATTTATTAAGTTTTTCATTTTGCAGATAAAACCCTGGTTCTGCGGTATGATCTAAACACTGCTTTGTATGGAGTCCTTTCTTTTTTTGAGGTTTAACAATCTGTTATATCCTGTCCAACCGTTGTCAACAGCAAGACCCAATGAGGCGAGTAATACAAAAAAGAGATTAAAAATTAGATGTGTTCCGTAGCTCATGTTTTTTAAAATACCACCGCAGCTACAAGGTACTCTGCCAAAAACACCTGTCATTACTACTCCAATATAAACTGTAAATAATGACAAAAGAATCAAAGATGCCCATAGGGCTTTTTTTCTTGTAATTTGGATAATTAGTAGAACCGCCAGTGCCAACTCAACTGCCGGTATCAACCACGTAAGTATGGAAGCTACCCAAATTGGAAATACCTGGTTTCTCATTTCCCAACTTGACTTTTCATAATCTACCAATTTACTTATAGCTGCATAAGCAAGCAGGCAGGCAATGAGTATGGCAGCGACTTTTAAAACATCTTCCTTTTTCATATTTGATTAGCTGATATGTAAAATTAGATGACGATTGACTATAAAACTATAGGCAAAAAAGAAAACCTTAGGAATATTTCAAACGGGTTTAATGTGAGGAATCTAACCTTGATTTGGTGTGAAAAGAAACAAAAATAGCGATCATCCTGTGTTAATGGAGGTTTAATAAAACTGGCGAGAAATTGTTAATTTTATTTGTAAGATCTTTTTCCAGACGGATATACTTATGGATGATAGTTTAACTTCTTTCAGATTTATTCTATTACTCTCCATTTTAATTCATTTTGCTTTAATAGACTTAACAAAAAGTGTGTTTTTCAAAATCGTAGGAGTATATATTCAGTATAAGGGAAGCTATTAGGGCAGCATTGCCCTGTTCGGGGGGATGGCCACATTCGAGATGTTGACAATGTTATTGAAATTATTTCACATAGGGTAAATTAATAAAGATGTTTTTCTATGATCGGTTTCATGCAAAAATGGAGGTTTGCCAGATGGCAAACCTCCGATAATTTTTTGCTCACCTGTATTATGAAAGTGGGTATAAATTTATCTTTTCCATCTCTTTGTTTCTATTACCTTAAAGTTTTCCATCATTTCTATTGAATTTATTAGTTAGCAGCCATTAGTTTTTAAATAGCTTAAAGGTTGTCTTTGATAACTAAAATATTTCTTTTTCTCTTTGCTTCCTCTATTTTTAGGTCGTATTTTTCAAGTTCTTTATTTACACCAGAAATATCAGGTAAACTTGCAAGAATTGTTAAATCTACTTTTCCATTGTAGCCTGTTTCATCAATTAAAAAAAGTGGAGTTCTTTGAGTAAAGTTCAATCTGTAGAAGAGGTTTCCGATTGTTATATTATTTAGATGATACCCAAACCGATCTAAGTCGATGTTCGCTTTCCCACCTTTGCTTTTTATCTTGTCTATACTGGAAGTTCGTTTTAGTATAAGGCAGTTTTCATCTCTATTTTCAATAGAGGCAGAATATTGCCTGAAATACCTAGAGAGATCTTGTTGCATAATTTTATTACTTTCCCTCATATTTGACATTGGAACAATAAGTTCGTAACAAAAGCCATTGCCGGCTTTTAACCAATCACGATAAGCCTTGCCACTCAACGATGATGTTAATTTTGAAACATCATCAACCTCCATTACTGTATTCATTTCGTTGAATACTGCTCCCTTTTCAGAAAATGCTACTTGATATAGCCAAGCTAAATTTGCATTTCTAATGGATATCTTTCGTCCATTTAGGCTATCCAATGTGAAATCTCCGGCTAGTTCCAAGCCTTCTATGTACCTAGTTAGAGTGGAGTGGTAAAGTAAACCAGTTCCGTCACCACCATTACCATTAATTAGGAAAGGCTTATTTTTATCATAAGCAATTTTAAAATCACTTTTTTTAGTCATTTCAGCACTACCTGAAACCATCTTTCTTATATTATCTTCTGTGACTTCTTTTCCTTCTGTGATGGCTTTGACTTCTCCATTTTGGTCAACCCAAACATAATGTGGCAAAGTTGTGTGAGGAAACAACTTATGCAGTTCTTTATCTCCAAACACGACAGGCAGGTCATAATGCTTTTTTTGTTGCTTTTCAAACTTATGTAGGAAAGGTAGAGCTTCTTTCTCACTTTGATAGGTTGCAGAAAGGAACTGAATCTTATTGCCAAAAGCCTTTTGCAAGCTGTCCATTTTGGGGATCATGGCCACACAGGGACTGCACCAGGTGGCCCAAAAGTCAATAATGAGCAGTTTGTCTTTGAAATCTGAAATCTTTGCCGTTTTTGTCTTGTAGTTATGAATGTTGGTAATGATTATATCTGGAACCTGTTGGCTAATCTGTATACCTTTAGTTGTTATATCAATGGCTTTGTTTTCTTGTGCAAATATGCCAAGACTTCCATTCAGCATTATAACTAGGCAGAAGAATAAGTGCTTAATTATTTCACGAAAGTGTAATAGGTTATGACGACTTTTATAGTTGGTTACCTTCATAAAAAATATAGTGATTATTAGTTCGTTTTTACAACTGCATTGATCTTTTTAACAATTTTGACTATTAATTTCTTAGCGTGGGTTCTGTTCAATTCCGCTAGAATTTATCTCATCATTTGGAATAGGGAAAGTATATCTTTTACTATTTGGTTCTAATATATAATTCGAAGAATTTAGTGTTCTCTTTAAAGTAACGGCATAATTTGGGTCCTTATTTAAACGCCTCAAATCTACCCAACGAATACCTCTGTTTAATAATCCTTTTCTTCTTTCAGCTAATATAATCTTTACGCCTTCTTTCAACTCTGTTGCTTTAAACTCAGGAAAAGCAACCGTATTCTTCCATCGTTTTTTCATCAACGTATTAAGATCATCCATCGCTTCCGTTAATTTATTATCTCTGGCAAAACATTCCGCTCTGGTTAGATACATTTCATCGGTTGCAGGTCCTCCAAAAGATGTAGCCGAAGCAAGGTAACTACCCTTAAAACTAAAATTTCCATTTCCGCGATTTGCAAAAAAACATGTTTTACGCAAATCGTTATCGGAATATAAATTATATAATACCGGGTTTACGTAAGTTGTGGTTGAAGAACTATAGGAATAACCATTTAAAGAGATTACAAGTGGGACTTCAACATTGGAATTAATATTTGCATTAGGCATTGGACGGGCCGCACTTGCATTAAGTGTATTGTAATCTATTAATTCTCTATTGATTTGGAGATAAGATGTAGCGAATTGAGAAGCCTTGACATAATTTCCCATTACTAAAAAAACCCTAGAAAGATAACCAAAAACAGCTGACTTGTTGGGGCGATTAGGAGCCGAACCTTTTTCAGGAAGAAGTAATGCTGCTTCTTGAAAATCCTGCAAAATTCTATCATAAGTTTGCTGTAAGGTACCTCGGCCTGAAATAATATTTACATCGGAAGTTAATCGGATAGGTAATCCCAATTCTGATGATGCTGTTTTTTCATCATATTGTTCAACAAATAATTGTGCTAAATGATATAAGGCCAAAGCTCTGAAAAACAAAGCACTTCCTTCTATTCTATCAAATTCTTGAATGTTAGCAGCATTTCGGTCTAACTTTTTTAACCCATCTAAAATGACATTTGAATAAAAGATAGCCTGGTAAGGAGTATTCCAGTCCTTAGTCGAGGAACCTTCAAAAATATCAACATTCCATAAGTAACTATTGCGTTCTGGCGCTTCAAGTGTTAGCAGATTGGCATCAATTCTATAAAAGTCATCGCTAGCTATATTACTTAATCCAGTAACCATATTCATAACATCAGGATAATCTAGTAGTGCCTGGAAATCCGCCAAGGTAGTAGGAATAAGTAATGCCTTATTTGGTTTTTTTTCAAGAAAATCCTTTTTACATGATTGTAGACCCACTATAATCATGACTAAACAAGTAAAAATTAATATTTTTCTTTTCATAATCTTCTGAATAAAAATTAAAAATCTATTTTAATGCCTGCCGCATACGTTCTAACAGGTGGTAAGGAATAACGTGTTTGAAAATCTGGATCTAAATTTGATTTTGCCGCTTTCCATATAATTCCAAGATTATTCGCATAGATATAAAGCTGTACATGTGAAAAAGGCAACTTTGGCAATACATCTTTAAACAAATCATAACTGATATTGACATCCTGAAAGCGTATTTGATCTCCCTTTTCAACAAGAGTTGATGAATAGGCGAAAAAAGTATTCCGATTAGCGTTAGTTGAAACAGGTAGGGATGGAATTTGAGTGGAAGACTCATCACCGGGTTTTTGCCACCGGAGATAATAATCTGAATGGCCACCATTTCCATTAAGGATGTTATCAAAATTTATGGATTCTCTTCTAACATAATACCCAAAACGATAACTAATGTTGGCTGAAATTGAAAAGGATTTATACCGAAAAGTATTACGGACTGCTCCATAGATAGTCGGGCGCGCGGGACCATGATAAACCAAATTCTCTGATGTTGCGGCTGCAATTATTCCCGAATAATCGGTACTTGCTTCACCATTTAGATACCCTTGTGGATCTCCAGTTGATGCATTTAGGCCCACTGATCGAAAGCTATAAATTGCAAAAAGAGGTCTGCCTTCTGTAGGCACATTGCTGTAAGAGTTTAAATAGTTATAGATATTTGTACTTTTTGCTAAATAGCGGGTAACTTTATCATCTATATAACTAAACAGAAAGTCAGTATTCCATTTAATTTTCCTGTTGATGTTTTTAGTGCTAATATTAACATCAATACCCTGACCCTTCGTATTTGCCGTATTACCAGTAAATGTGCTGATACCAGTTTGAGGCGCATAAGGAGTATTTCCAATCAAATCTATGCCTCGTTTAAGAAAATACTCTAATGTTCCTTTCAGAACGTCATTTTTTGTGCCAAAATCAATCCCAATGTTAGTGACTTGCACACGCTCCCAACGTAACTCAGAATTAGGCGGGTTTTGAATGATTGCATAAGGTAATCTATATGAGTTATCGCCAAAATAATTGGCTGTTGTATAAGCCGACAAATTCTTGTTGATATTTCCGTTATATCCATAAGTCAATTTTAATTTTAAGTATGGTAACCAACTTGCTTTATAAAAATCTTCACTGGCAAAATCCCAACTAAGTCCAGCAGAATAAAGTGGAACACCTTTTTGGTTTGTATTAACTCCAAATAGATTGCTTCTGTCTATACGTCCACTAGCCGAAATTGTGTACTTATTATTATATGTGTACGAAGCGTTTGCATAGTAAGATAAGAAACGATCACTAATGTCAGACAGGCCGTCTCTGTTGGGAATTTTCAAGTATGCAATTGATGGATTAACAAATGAAGTAAAGTTGCTAGTATAATTCACTGGTAAACTGGATGCATGTTCATCATCATAACCATAAAAACGATAGGAATTTGTTAGGATGTGTTTATCAGATAACTCAGTACCCAATATCGCAGTTAAGACATGCTGCATGCCCCAGTTTTTATCATAGTTTGCTTGAGCACGAACATTATGGCTGGTTACATCCATATTATTTACATCAAGGATGCCACCTAAAGGTATTGGTCTAGTTAGTGAACCATCAACATTTGCAATTGTATATGAGTTAATTAGGTCTCTAGCGTAATAGGTGTTTTCTGATTGATTATTTCTTCCTGAACTAATATTTCTTCCATATTGGTAATATAAACCTAAAGTCAATTCTGGAACGATTTTATAACTTATGTTACTATTTATGCGGTAATCAGATACTTTTGTTTTGTTATTTGCAAATTCTAGTTCATCTAAGGGTTTGTATTCCCAATTCAGTAATCCCTTACTACCAATATTATCAGTGAAGCTTTCACGGTAGTCAAAAGCAATAGGAAGAGGATTACCACTATTATCAGCTAATCTTGCATAGGGATATAGCTTATTATATGCTGTTGTATTTAATCCTTGGTTATTGTTCTGGTTACTACTGGATTCAGTATAATAAATTTGGGAAGTTATGGACAGCTGGTTTTTAAGTAAGCTAAATGTATTATTTGCATTTAATGTAATACGGCCAAAATCATTCCCCTTTAATGCTGCCAAATTCTTGTCAAATCCAGCTGAAATAAAATAACGCTGATATTGGCTACCCCCATTGAGGTTTAATGAATATTGTTGATTGACGTTTTGCCGATAAAGATAACGCTCATAATCATTGCGGACATCAAAATCCTTTAGCGATTCAATTTTAGCGTCTGCCAAACTTTCAGATATTTTGCCATCGCGTTTGGCAATTAGTAGTTCTACAACAGGGGTCAATGAGGTTTTATTATCAGAAGCCTCGCGGCTAGCATAAAAACCCTTAGCAAAAAGTTCCTTTTCAATATCTATATAAGTTGATGGACTTATACTTGGTAAGTAATACAAATCGGGTTTATTGCCAACTGTGAAATTAGAGTTTAAAGACACTTTTGGAACCCCATTAAATCGTCCTCTTTTGGTAGTTATTACAATTACGCCATTTCCAGCTTTTGATCCCCATATCGATGCAGCCGCTGCATCTTTAAGAATGGTAATTGATTCAACGTCATTTGGATTAATGTTTTTGATATCACCTTCATACGGGAAGTTGTCGATGACAATTAACGGATCAGTACGTGATGAAATTGTGCTTTGACCACGAATACTAATCTGTGTCTGATTGTTAAAGTTCGTTCCAACTGTATTGAAAGTCAAGCCTGGTACAACATCAGCTAACCTTGAAATGATATCTGTACTTACTGATCTATTAAGTAAATTGTTATCAATCTGTACGAATGAACCTGTTGCTCTTTCTTTGGGTAAGGTTTGGTAACCCGTACTAACAATTACGTTAACCTCATCTAATTCACCAGTTGCTATAGTAAGCTGTATATTGCCCAATTCTTTAGCGGCAGGTATTTCTTTACTTTCATAGCCAAGGTAGCTAATTACCAGCAAAGCCTTGTCATCTACGTTTTGCAGGTAAAACTCACCTTTTGCATTAGTAATTATGCTATTTGTAGTTCCTTTTACTTTGATTGTTGCTCCTGGTAGGGGGGATCCCTCTGAATCCACTACAGTGCCGCGAACGTCTATGTTGCTGAAACTGTTGATTATTTTCTCTAAGTAGGAATCTTCTTTTTTTCTGATAATTACCGATTTATTTCTGATCGAAAAGTCTAGATCTTGACCAGCCAGCATATTTTTAACGGCCTCTTCAAGCGGTACATTATAGAGATTAAGCACAATTGGTTTTGCTTTTTTGATTAACTCCAATTTATAGAGCACAATGTACCCTGTTTGTTTACGGATTTCTTCAAAAGCCTGTTTGAGAGGGATATTGGTCCCTTTAAGTGTGACTAGTTGCGCAGAGGTGGATGCACTTACCTGCATCAATAGGGTTGTCATGATGACAATAATTAATTTCATAATACGCAACATGTTTTTAGATGCGACATATGGAATATTGCATCTAAATAGATGAATAAATTTCATAAATTTGGGTTTGGTCGAGTTGCGACAGCCTTCAGATCGTCGAAAATTTTCAGGCTGTCGGGTTAAACATTAAATAATTCCCTTGGGATGATCGATCAAAACATTTTAATCAGGTTCCGGTTTGCCGGGATCTGATTCTTTACTGGTAAAGTAAAGGATGGTTTAACAAAATGGTTTGACTTAGGCATAATATGGTAAATCTATTTCATAACGATTATCGTCCTCCTTTCAATTTTAAAATGTAAGCCCCCTGTTAATTCTAAATTCTCTAGTACTTTTGAGATGTTATCATACCTCGACACCCCACCGCCATATAGTTCATGCTGATCAACATTCTGAAACACAACCTCTACATCATACCATCTTGATACTTTACGCATAATGCTACCCAAAGATTCCTCTTCAAAAAGAAAATCCCCATCTTTCCAGGCAATTACATTTTTCACATTAACGGATTTCACCGTAATGTTATTAGCGGTTGCGGTAGATTGCTGACCTGGCTTTAAAATTTTGGCGAAACCATCGCTGTTCACCTTGATTGAGCCTTCTTCCAGTGTTGTGGTAATAGCGGGTTCATCTGCATAGCTATTGATATTGAAGTGGGTACCCAGCACTTCAACCTGCTGTTTACCAGTTTCTACAATAAATGGATGGGCTTTGTTTTTTGCAATCTGAAAATAAGCTTCACCGGTTAAAGTAGCCTTACGCACACCGGCTCTATTTAGTGGTGCGGTATAAGTTAAACTGGATGCTGCGTTAAGCCATACCTTTGATCCATCAGGTAATTTTACCTGGTAGGTTCCCCCGCGGGGCGTGCTTAAAGTAAAGTTTTGCATTTTACCACCTCCCCCTTCGGGTACTCCTCCTTCAAAAGGAGGAGAGCTTGCAGAGAGCCTACCTGCAAAGCGCCTACCTGCATCATACCAATTTGCACCTGAACGATCGGCACCCTGCAACTCCCCGCCTGCTAAGGAGGAGTGCCCAACGGGCGGGGTGGTAGATGTAGTATTAACCAGACTACCATCATCGTATCTCAGGTTTGAAGCATCAATTACCACCCCGGTCTTGGTGTCGCTCAGGTTGATGGTTTTGCCACTAGACAAGGTTAGAGTGGCAGTGTTTTTGCCGGGCTTTATATCTTTTTGATGTACGATTTGCGAATTACGGTTTACGATTGGCCTACCGGTAAAAAACCAGATGCCAAATACAATTGCTGCTATCGCAGCGGCTGCTGCCGCCCATTGTTTTAATCGTACTGTTCTGCGGAGCTGAGGTTTCAGTAACTGCGCAGCTGGGAGCTTTGACCAAATCCTTTTGCCTGTCTCTAAAAGCGCCTCGTTGTTGATATCTCCAGGATCAGCTGATAAAGAAGCGAAATGATACACTTGCACTAGCTGTTGCATTTCTTCAGGGCTGCATTTGCCCTGATGGTATTTATCAAGTAGTTGCTGGGTTCTTTTGTCTAATTTATCCATGTATAGCAATAATCCTAATGGGGATTATTATGTGGATAACGATTAGCTCTACACCAGGATGCAGATTTAAATAAAAAAATTAAAATAAATTGAACAGCAAACTGCTAAGCTTATTTTTTAGGATGATTAACGCGTTGCTAACCTGTCTTTTTACTGTTTTAGCTGAGATGCTGAGTTCTTCTGAGATTTGTTGATGGGTTTTGTGTTCCTTACGGCTTTTTACGAATACCTCCCGCATTTTTTTTGGCAAATGCTGGATTTCTGCTTCAATCCTATCGGCCAGTTCCTTTTCCATCAGGTAACCATCAGGCAATGGCGAAGGCTGGTCAAATAGCTCGGTTACCTGTGATAGGTATTTAGCCTCTATTTTAAAATGCTTGATCAGGTCAAGTACACGGTTACGCGTGGCTTTATATAAAAAAGCACCCAATGGGGGATTTATTCCAGCATCCCTTCCTTTAATCCAAAGCGTGGTAAATACTTCTTGCACCACATCTTCGGCTCCCTGGTCGTTACCGAGCAACCCCCTTGCATGCCGGTAAAGCTGCTGCCAGTACCGCTCGTATATCAGCTCATAAGCGCGTAGCTCTCCTTGCTGGAATGCCAGCAACAATTCATCGTCACTTAAAGGTACAGCTTGTGCCATATTCAGTTAATTTACGGATAAGTTTGCTTATTATACTATAATCTGGATGAGATCCGGATTATGAAATTCCGTCAATATTAACAAATAATTACGGTTTTATAAGCTTGGTTTGCCAAATGTTGTGTAATTCGTTGAGAAAAATCAACAGTTGTGTGATTTTGGCTACAGGTTAATTTGCTTTGATCGGTTCTATGCAGAAATGGAGGATACCATCTGGCAAACCTCCATTATATTAACAGTTATTTGAATATTTACTTCAAATCAGGACGCTGATAAAAAAAAGAATAGAAAATTTGAAATCTTTTTAGCGCGCCTTTTTAACGCTATAGTAATACTTTTTATCAATTCTGAGCATTTGTGCTAAGTGTTCATCAGTCATTACCTTTTCCAATTCAGGGTTATTCTTTTTAAAATATTCTAACCGGTTCTTCGCATTGGGAATGCGTAACATTAATTCTCTTTTACGGCCATCTAAAAGATTTCCTTCATAAATTTCTAAAAGCATCTTATAGAGATTTAGATCTTCCTTAGCCAGCTTTTCTGCCCTCATAAGATTTAATACGTAAGCTTGTGTAGGTTTCAAAAACTCGATGGTTTCGGATGTACCTTTTTGCGAAAGGAAGCCATTGCTTGGGATTAAAAAGCCATTTTCAAGCATCCAAAGTGTATAACTGTCCTCTTTAAATTCAACTGATCCTCTAACCAGCCCACTTGAAATATAATATAGCATTGGCACAGATTGCCAGGTGCCATTCCCAAACATCCATCCCTTTTTAAACTCTGTTTTGATGAAGAGTGTCTTTAGCAGATCTACAGTACTTTTTGTGGCCGAATTAAGCGATTCTAGTTTCGTTATTAGAGCATCCATGTTAAATGATCGTTAATTATTTGGCAATTAACAAACATTTAATTGAAAAAATACCTGACACAATCTTTTTTCAAAAGTGTCATACTGTAAAAATATGTGGCTTTATAGTGCCTTAAAGGATGATTTTACCTGACAAAAATAAATTTTCAATTTTTCCACATTTTTGTGATATTTACTAATACAATAACAATGTCATACCAAATATTTAAGGCTGGTCTACATTGTCTGGTTTGGTACAGATGTCTAACGCTTAAGAAAACACTGTGAAAGGAAACTGTTTTGCAAAAATTAATCTCACAACTAAAAAGTTTTACCGAAATTTTAGGTGAACTTAAAAATCTCAATTTTGCAAAAGGCATTGATGAAAACCACGCAACAATATTCAGAACGAATTGGAGCACTTTTCGAGAAAGCCTTGAAGAGCAAATAGAAGAACAAGATACATCCGATAAGCTCTCTATCTTCATAAAGGGCCTGCAAAAGAATTTGACTACATTTTCCAACGATATTTTTGCTTTATTCAAAAAGAATGAAACGACAGATTGTGCTTCTTTGCTGAAAAATATAAAACTGTTTAGGGAAATTGGGCCAGAAACAATCGAAATTTTAGATTACTTACAAAATATTCATTCAGAATACTTTGACCTGACTGCTGATATTTCACTTTGGAAAATATATACCAATGAAGCAGCACGAAACCAAAGTAACTTGATCATTTGGAATTTACAGCAAAATAATGTTGACTATAGCCTTATTGAAATTATCACAGATTACCTAGGGCTTCTTTATGACACCAGTAACCCAAAGATAAAAGATTGGCATCAATTTAATTATATGGTCAACCTTGCGAACGAACTGAGTTCACTTATCAATTTGCCAAAGGAAGGAGATAATACTTTAAAAATCATAAAGTTGCTTATAGGATATGATTTCAACCCGCTTGCATTTTATGAGTTCATGCTAGAATATTCAGCAAAGGTTGCGTCTCAAAATATGCCTTATGAAGATCAGGAGCTAGAACTTCTTGCTTTACTGAAAACAATTGAGAATATTCGACCTGAATGTAAACATGGGTATAATAAAGATGTAATGCCAATTGGCGAGTCAATAAGTGGCTCTATTAGGAGAGAATTGGAAACTATTGAACGGATGAGAGCTGTTCATTTTCCCAATTACCAAAACACAAAGAATGGTGTAATTCCTAACTTTTATTTTGAGATCAATGCAACACTAGAGGAACTTTTCTTTCTGATTAGGATTATGCTTGAATCGCATGTAATAAAAACCAAGTTTAAATCTAACCTCTACACCTTTACAGAAAGGCACATTAGAACTGCGCGTACAAAAAAACCATCTCCTCAATATATGAGAAATATATTTGGGCCTAAAAATGATGTTCCTGAAAGGATCGTAAAAAGAATACGGTTTTCGCTAGTTCTACTTATAAATTTTATTGATACAAACTTCAAGGATCAACTTAAAGTATGGACATTAGGATTTATAGCTATTTTGTTTCAAGAAGATCTAATAAACCTTTGCTCTTTAGTAGCCTAACTAACTCATTGAACCAGTCGTAACAAAAGTTCTCCATTTTCAGAACTTTTCCCCATCCCAAATCAGTTATTTCTTTAATTGTATAAAAACCCATTTGCTTGGATTTTTCCTTGAAGTACTCACTTACTTCAAGTCCACTTATTGGTAGGTATATAAAATTTATATCGTCGTCCATAATTTAAAAAAGCGTGTGCAATTAGACGTATCCGTACAAGAGGCCCGACTTAGAACCTATCCACAGGAAGAGCTAACCGCCACGCGATGATGTGATTGATCAGTCCATTCATCTCCCTTGTGTCTTTTTGAAGTTTAGTCGGTTTCTTGTACCAAGGTTAAATAGCTGTCGCTAATATATTTTCGTTTGTAATTTCTTTTACATCATAATGCTAATGTAAGTATACTGTTTCAGAAAAAAAACAATAAATAGTGTCAGGTAAATACTGGGTTAAAATGACCAATAACATGTATTATGGGCAAATATGACACTTTTCGCATGTCACCTAATACACTTTTTTTATATAGTTGAGCTTTTCAACTTGGGAGAAATTAACATCTAAAACCCTGTACTATGAATTTGAAATTTAAAATCTCACAATGGGTGGATGAAGTCTTACATCCCAAAACATTAATTAAAAATGAAATCAACAAAGAAGACCTTGTAAAATTAGAAAATGGTTTTTTAAATCAGCTGAAAAATTACACAGAATGGGCTTTTAATGGAACAGTATTATCACGAAGGCATACTGCTGTACACCTTAGGTTATTGGTAAACCTAAGCAATACAATTTACGGGTACCTTTTCTGTTTAACATCAGCAAGTAAGCACAAGAAAACATCATCGGAGTTAAGGTTAATTTATTTGAATATACTTAATGCTTTAGAGAAAACAATTGCAGCGGTAGCACAATCCGAACCAAAAGTAGGATCAAAAATGCCCCTTACGCGTTACCATTATTCAGGTTTGAAAATGGAAATTAAAACAATTATCAAAAATAGTTTAAACATCTTAAAACGTTCTCCCATAGAAAAAAAATTATATGATCTGATTGAAAGGGAATTTTTTCTATTTATAAACAAAAAAGAAATCAATCAATATGAGATAGACTATACCTGGAACCTAAGCAGACAAATTGCTAATCTTGACTTAGCAGATACTTCAGACCTGATCGATATATTATTTATAAATGAATTTAACTCTAGGATTTTTTTTGATTTCTACAGCAACGAGCTAAATTCTAAGCTCAAAGATATCCCAAATCTGCACGATCAACTGTTAACCATTATTGCAGAACAGGATAGGTTTAATGGATTGGCTGGAAGTACAATAAAAATGTATCCTTGTCATGCCTCAACTTATGATCATTTTAAAACTTTCCTTGCTAATAAAGAACGACATCTTAAGCAACTAATCAATTTACGTAGAGTTGTTAGCCAGGATGAGCAGTTTTCTAAATCGACCCATCGTTTAAAAATATTTTTATCTGTAGCTCAACTTGGGCTATTTATCCGTTTGTTCGTTGAAAAGGGACTTTTGGCTAAAGAGAATATTGGAGACCAGTTTACTTTTTTTGCTTCCCATTTTTCTACACCGCAAGCACCGTTTATATCGGCAGAAAGCCTCAGAAAAAAATCTACAGATGTAGAGTTTGCGACAGCACAAAAACTAAAAACACATCTAATCGGAATGCTCAATTGGCTGAACGAAAATTATAACCTTTCTAACTATAAAGGTTCTTAAAAGGCTTTTTATAATTAAAGTACATCAAATCCCAGACAGGGGGTGACCGTTTTTCAGTCACCCCCTGTCCCTGTTTTTGCCCTCCTCTAAATTCTTGCTTTGTCTCGGAAATGATAGTTAAACCAACATTAAAGGAACTCTTATGAAGCTGAAAGACCTGGTTATCCTGTTAAAAAATGCTACCGAGCAAGGCGCTTCAAACGCCTTAATGCAAAGCGGGCATTTACAGACCCAGGTCAGCAAGGCCGAAGCTTACAGGCTTTTTGGCCGTGGCAATGTGGATCGTTGGATCAGCGAAAAACTGATCTGTCCGACCCATTGTCCAGAAAGATCTTCCCGAAAATACTTGGACCGGACAAAACTGGAAGCAATAGCTGCATCCAGCAACCGGATCACCTACCTGCCTGTGGCAGAGCGGTAAACTTCTTCTTTTCCGAAAGGTCTTTGACGTACAGGGATGAAGCATTAACCCGCCTAAGAACCGGGAAATTTTGCGAAGGTGAGGTTAGGTATTCGTTGATTTTTTCTGGCAAACATAACCAGAGAAAAACAGCGGATCAAGCACCAAATCTGAAAACGCATTGGCAGGCCGAGGGAATTATCGTGCATAATTCCCAAGTGGCCCGTGTCGTAGGACACGACGCTAGTAGTCCCGATTTTTCAAACCGGCAAAGCGAATTACAACGGGTTCGTTCCCCGTTGCCGGTTCTCTTAGGGATATTTTATGCCCTTTTCTATCGCTCATAAAACTTTCTATTTATGAATATTCTATTAACTGATCACCAGCTCAGCATTCTGTTACGTGATGCCGCGGAAATGGGCGCCAAGCTCGCCCTTGCCAGGACCGGAAAAATTAAGCAGTACATGAATAAGTCTGAGGCATACCGGATTTATGGAAGGGCAAATATCGAACATTGGATTGATCAGGGACTACTTACCCGCAGAAAGGACGGCAATTATTCGGCAGCTTGGCGTATTGACCGTATCGAAGCCGAAACAATCCGAAAATCGCTTGACGCTCTACTCTATATCTGAAACCATTCCAATCAATAAACTATGAAAACTTCATTCTTAAGTGCGGGTTCCATTAAGGAACAGGTCACACTAAGCAGGCTTATAGCTTGCCTCGGCTACAAACCGACCAAAAGCAATGGCGACGAGCAGTTGTATCTTAATGTTTTAAGAACTGACGAAGCTAAACCTACATTTCTTGTAAACACCCAATTGGATGTTTGGTACGACCGCTCAACAAAGAAAAGCGGTAACATTATTGACTTTGGTTTGGCCTATTGGCCAGAACTTAATTCGGACCAGATATCAGAGAAGATTAGCCAGCTATTCACAACTTATCCGCAACTGTCTGCTTCAACAAACTTACAGCCCGTTGGTAGAAAAAGACGAGCGATAAAAATCCCGTTTTATCATATTCAGGAAACAAGACCAGTAGGTTGCAATACTGAAATAACAGACTATTTGAAATCAGAAGGTTTATGGGAGATGACCATCGGCCATCTTAAAGAAGTTTATTATTATGTCGTGGATGAAAAACACCGACGTAAGGATTTTTTCGCCGCTGGCTGGCAAAATGAAAATGGAGGATGGGAAGTGATTAGTAAGAATTTCTCCGGCAGCCTCGGTCGTAAAGGCATGACTTTTATTCCAGGCAAAGAAAACAGTCTGGCACTGTTTGATGACTATCTTAATTATCTCAGCTGGAAATATAAAAACAAGTTACCTGGTCCCAGCATATTGATTTTGAACTCTCCAGAGTTTTCAATTGCTGCAAAAAAAAGGGCTGAAAAATTCAAGAATGTAGTTCTTATTATGAACGAAAGTTTTAAAGTAAACAATCCCTAACCAATTTGTATTGTCATGCCAAATTATATCGATGTTGCCACATTGAAAGATATTTCTATTGTGGATTTTTTGGCTCGCCTGGGTCACCATCCAGTCAGAAAGACCGGGAAAGAACACTTTTATCATAGTATGCTGAGAGAAACCAAAAAGGACACACCATCATTTACCGTATGGGATGCAGGAAACTGCTGGAAAGATTGGGGTGGTGCAAATGCAACTGGTATTTTTAAGGGTGGCATTGTACAGCTGGGTACGGCATATTGGCCAGATCTGTCCTTTGTTGAAGTATTAAACAAGATACAGCAAGTTTGTGACATGGATACTGCTTTAATTCCTGAATACGTTCCTCCCAAAATTTATCCAAAAGATCCAGAAAAAGGAACTTACGAATGGGGTTTGACCAACGTCCGGGAGTTGGGTAGCAATTACGTTCTTACCCAATATCTTCATTCCAGGGGGCTGTTTGAAATAGCTAAAAGTCAACAGGTGAAAGAAGTTTATTACAATCGTATAAATAATGCCGAAAATACCTCTGCTTACTATGCTGTAGGTTGGCAGAACGAACATGGTGCCTGGGAGTTTGGCAACGCAAAGGGCTTTAAAAGTACCATAGGTCAAAAAGGCATCTCAGTAATCCAGGGCAATCCAGATCATGTTGCAGTTTTCGAAGGGTATATGGACTATTTAAGTTGGCAGTTACTGCACCCGAATTTAAAACCCACAATTATTGTACTTAACGCGATTACGATGCTAGGTTATGCCCTTGATCGAATTAAGAATTTCCATACTGTAGATGTGTATTTTGATAACGATGATCCTGGCCGAAATTGCACCCAACTACTAAAGAAAGAAATACCCCATGCGGTTGACCGTTCATATGAGTATGCAGGCTATAAGGATTATAATGAAAAGTTAAAAGACGATCTCAATAGTTCTAAACGCTTAGTTGAAAGTATTCCAGTCGAAACCGCAAGTTATAGTACGGGAAGGAAACGCTGACGATTTCCAGTTAAGTTATCTATATATACAAAAATAAACATATCCACTTATAGGGATATCTGTTTATTTATCTATCTGTTTACTCCTTTATCTAACATTATGGATATGCAATTATTCCTAAAGACAGCTATATATTTACCTGTCTATCCACCTATATGGCTCACTATATATATAGCTAAACAAATATATATTTATCTACCAATCTTGATTTACACTTATCCCTTTGTATGTTTATTTATCTATCTGTATATACGGAAAGTTTATAAATAACTAGCCAGTACCCTGAATACCTATATAGACATATATGTTTATGGTTATTTATCTGTGTATACTTATAAGCATCTAAACCAATATGCAACAATAAAGGATTCTGTCTATACAACAAGCTGTTTATACATCCTGGAATTACCCCCACATTTCATTGCATTCGTCCCAATTTTCATCGAAATGGTATAACTGCCTTTTTTTGTTTGTTATTGGGCAAGTTGTGTTTTTGTCCGTACAGCCCGCCTTCGGCTGGTCTGTGGACAAAAACGAACTTGCCTTAAGCTGCCTAACCCCGTTGGGGAAAGGCAGTTAAGGAAGAAAAAAGGTCGCAACTCCCTTTTTTTCCGGCAAAGCGTTCATACCACCGCCCAAAGACAATCTCCCAAATCCAATTTCTAACCCTTAAAATTTAGCCTATGCTGTTAAGCAATTCTATCATGACGAAGGTCGTCACGGCTTCGCCGTGCCCATTTCTACCAACGCTTAGCCACGAATTTAAAGAAGCCGCCTATGTTTAGACACGGCAGCCTTTTTAGTGGAATCGGTGGTTTTGATATCGCCGCTACCTGGCTGGGATGGCAGAATGTTTTTTCCTGCGAAAGGAATTCTTTTTGCCAAACCATTCTAAAACATTACTGGCCAAATACCCATCATTATGACGACATCTTTCAATTCAGCGCAGCTCAGTTTAGAGGACACGTTGATATCATCTCCGGGGGATTTCCCTGCCAGCCATTCAGTCAGGCCGGAAAGCGAAAGGGCAAAGCGGATGACCGCTATCTCTTCCCAGAGGCTTGCCGAATTATTAAAGAATCACGACCCAAGTGGATTGTTCTTGAAAACGTTGCTGGCCTCTTCAGCATTCTCGAACCAGACAGTCTTTCTGAAATGGAAATTAAAGCGGTTGAGCTTTTTTGTCAGGACAGTAACCAGCAAGCGGACAGTACCATTATCAGACTCCAGCGAAGAGTTATCGGAAGCATTATTTCAGAAATCAGCGCAGCAGGATATGTATTACCGCAGCTTAAAGATGGCACACCAGTCGTTTGTTGTATTCCGGCTGCTGCCCTTAACGCCCCGCACCAGAGAGACCGGGTCTGGTTTGTTGCCCACTCCAACAGCGACAGAGATCAGCAATATGGGGGTAACACTAGCGCAGGTAAAGGAAGGCAGACAATTGGCGAACCGCAAAAACGAAAAGGGAAACGGAGGTCAGGTATCTTTGACAGATTTTCTGGTCTACTACACACTTCAAACCCAATCGAAACGGTACAAACGGATACCGGGAGATTTGCCAGCCTCCATATTGGAACGTCTGATCCGAATTTTACCCACCACAGCGCAGATTGGCAACACCAAATTCCCAGCTGGGAGACATGGCCAGTTGAACCCCCGTTTTGTGGCGGCAATGATGGGCTTCCCAGCGAATTGGACGGAATTACCTTTTCAGCTTGGCGAGCCGAAAGTGTAAAAGCTTACGGTAATGCAATTGTACCCCAAGTCGCACTAGAAATATTCCGTGCTATCCAATCCATTGAGCAAAAGCTTTAATTATTAACTATGGGGAACAGCAAGAAGCCTACTGACAAGGGGTTTGTACTTAAAACCCGCCGTTTTGAATTAAGATTAAGCGAGCAGGAATTGCAGCAACTCATAGAGTTAGAAAAATCACTAGGTATCAGTCGTGCCGATATAGTTCGCATTCGGGTACTACAAAATGCAACCAAAATGCTTGTGAACAGTAAAGAACTGATGAAACAACTGGATGACATCGGAACAGAACTTGGCCGATCAGGTAATAATATAAATCAATTAGCCAGGCACGCTAATATACTTCACAAACAGGGCATGCTAAGTCAAAGTATTTCTACTGAATTTAATAGTCTTTTAGGCAAATACATCCACGTACAGCAGGAGCTCGAAAAAAGTATTCGCCAAGTTATCCGCTTAATGAAAGGTTAACCATGATTGTAAAAATCCTTCTGCCCTCTGCTACGTTTAGAGGCGTAAGTTACAACACAACCAAAATAGAAAACGATAAAGGAGAATTGATGAAGGTGGAAAATTTCGGTGCCTTGCAAGCCTTGGAACATCTCAAACCAAAAGATTATATTAATTACCTCGAAGCTCGATCGAAAACAAGCGCAAGGATTAAATTACCGCAGTTCCACGCGGTCATTTCCTGTAAAGGAAAATCACATAGCAAGGAACAACTCACTGAAATCGCTACTGCTTGGTTAAAAGGGATGGGTTATGAAAACCAGCCCTACTTATTGGTCTTTCATAAAGACACGGACAATAATCATATTCATATTGTCTCCACCCGCGTAGATGAAAATGGAAAAAAGATAAATGACAGCTACGAAAAAATCCGCGCTTACCAGGTTTTAAATCAAGTAATGGGGCTCGATGAAAAAGAGACAGTAAACAAAGACCTGGAAAAGGCAATGAGTTACAATTTTTCAACCCGTCCTCAGTTTATGATGCTATTGGAATGCCAAGGTTACTCCCTGAAATTGACGGGAGGGCAATATCAGCTTTTTAAGTATGGTAAGTTGCAGGGAAACATTGATGTTTCTGAAGTTGATGCTAAGATTAGTCTTTACAATCAAAACATCGATCGCTTAGCACAGCTAAGAGCAATAACTGAAAAATACCGAATAAGTCATAGTCCAGTTGCTGTTCCATTAACAACACCACTCCCCGGAGGCACTACAGCCAAGCCTACAGGATATACTTCAGAGCTCGCAGAAGTACTTTCTTCAAAGTTTGGTTTACAGATCCTTTATCATGGAAAGCCGGGATTGCCTCCTTATGGTTACACTGTAATAGACCATTCAAGAAAGACCGTTTACAAAGGTGGCGAACTGATGCCAATTGCCGAATTTATTAAGCCATTAAGCGATCTTCAGCAAGAAAATGAGTCACCTGTCGAAAGTGAAACTGTCAAACTGGGAGATTCCGATTTTTATGTTGCACCAGATCAGTCAGCCGGGGATTTTATTAATAATGATATAATCCCAACCCTACAAAGCGAAACGGTCAAACAAGATGATACCGATTCTTCAATTCCCCCAGACAAGTCTTCAGAGGTTTCAGGATTTACAGAAGAACCAACTCCTACAACCTCGTTCCCAGAAATCAATTTGGAAATTGCCGATGACATCGACGATGAAGCTATACTTGGTCGTAACAGGCAGCGTAAGCGTAAAGCCAGAACCAATACCCGATAACTTAAAGCGACCTGGTTCTTTAACCTTTCTCAAATAACACCTCCTAAAAGAACTTAAAAAACTATTATTATGCTAATACTATTAGGCAATCAAAAAGGTGGTGCGGGCAAAAGTACGCTTACGCTACTTTTGGCCAATTACCTTACTCAAATCAAAAAGCGTAACGTCACTGTCTTGGATATGGATTATCAACAGTCGTTGGCCACAAAAGCTCAAAAGGCAAAAATTTTGGAAAATGAGCCACTTTATGAAATTGTTCCAGCTGATCTTAAACATTTTCCATCCCTACACAATGCACTGAGCAACCGATCTGGCGAAATCATATTGATCGACCTCCCCGGAAAAATGGATGATGACGGACTGCTGCCTTTGTTTGCTGCATGTGACCTTATCCTTTGTCCTTTCGCCTATGATGAATTTTCTGTGGATTCGACCTTACTGTTTGCAATGGTGCTACGGAAGATCAATGATAAGGCCCCATTCATATTTATTCCTAACCGTGTTAAAAATACAGTGAAATATGAAACAAAGACTGAAATTGAAAATGTACTGCGGCGTTTTGGGGTGGTTGCTCCAAGCCTTGCTGACCGCGTGGATTTTCAGCGGATCAGCACTTTCCAAACACCACTAATTTTATACCCAGTCGTATTGCCGTTGCTTGATCTGATCTATAACCAGTACCTAGATTGGGAGGACCATACATGAGCCAGATTAAATCATTGGCCGATGAGCTAAGAGAAACCATTAAAAAAGATGGACATCCCGATAAGGAAATAGAGGACGGCAAGTCTGCGGTTAAGCAAACACCTATAAACAAATTAACTAAAAAGCCCCCAGACGCAAAGCTCGATACCCTGTTTGAAAGTATCCTGGCTTTTGAACTAACAGGAAGGGAAAAACTGCTGATCCGCCTGGATGACCGCACTGTATTCCTGTTGAAGCAATTGAAAATTGCCAAGGCAATTGATATGAACAAACTAATCGCATTCAGCTTGCAACATTTTCTTCGTACCCACCCTGAACTTATAGAATACGTCAAAGAAAACATTAAAACCATCAAATTATGAATTGGACACAATTTCTACTCAGCATTGCCGCTGTATATTCCCTTTATTACCTGTTTAACATCCTCTTTGACATGATAAAGTCACGAGGCCAACCGATCACAGACACGAGCCAGGACGAACTCGTATTCTCTGAAGAAACACAACCCAAACAGGTCGGCTCTGATGAAGTAGCACCCGAACCAAAAAGCCGGCAGGTTATATCTTCTGGCCCACTTATTAGCACTGGAGGAGTAAGACTTCAACAACTTTTCGCTCTGGCCCAGTCCGAGGTCATCGAGTACACCAAAGCCATACCTTATTAAGGCAACGATGAAATTCAAGTATCCACTTTTAAAGACAACTCCGGTTGTCTTTTTTTTTGCCCTGCCTTTTTTGGCAACGGCCCAGTCACCGCCAGGTATCAGTGAATTTTATGAGGTCAGTGGAGAAATGCATCGTTGGTATTTCAGCCTTTCTGACTTAGTTCTTGTCCTCGGTGCCATCAGTGGCATACTGGGCGGTCTTCGGGTATATGCCAATTGGCAATCCGGCAAACATCATATAGACGCCCAGGTCATGGGTTGGTTCTTTTCCTGCCTCTTCCTTTCTATCATCGGGGCAGCCCTCAAAGCCCTGTTCGGGGTGCATTAAACAGCCTTTTCAATTTTTCATTCACCATTTAATTTCTCAATTCATGACAGTAAACAACAAAAAACTGTTTGCAATCGCTGCATTTTCAATGCTTGCGGCTCAATCTTCGTTTGCCCAAGGCGGAGGTTCCATCGGTATAAACGCCGCCACTTCTTCCCTGACAAGTTACGTAGATCCAGTATCTACGCTGATTTTGGCTATCGGTGCGGTAGTCGGATTGATCGGTGGGGTTCGCGTGTACATCAAATGGAACGCGGGGGACCAGGACATCAACAAGGAACTTATGTCCTGGGGCGGTTCCTGTTTATTCCTGGTACTCGTATCGGTGGTAATCAAAGCATTTTTCGGCGTATAATGATCGCTAAGTATGCAATCTATAAGGGGCTTCAAAAGCCCCTTATTTACCGGGGGTTCAAAGGAAAATTCATTTATTGGGGATTAGGTTCCTTAGTTGGAGGTCTGATAATCGGAGGCCTTATTGGAGCCCTCACCAGTATGTACTTAGGTGGTTTTTTGACCATTGCCCTGATCTCAGCTGGGCTCACCTATACCTTTTTTCGACAGAAAGACGGCCTCCACTCCAAAACCCGAAACACAGGGATTTTTATCCATCCAGTCCACTTAAAACTAAACTATGCAGCGAGAAAGAAAAACAGGATTTAAAATTCCTTTTGCTGGGATCGATACCTATAATGGCTTACAGCTATTGTATGGCGAGAATGGTGATTTCTCCATGATCCTGCACATTAGTAACCCGGTGCTGCAATACGGCGCCGACCCTGATGCTTACAATGTTTATCAAAGTGTATTGTTAAACATCATTAAGATTCTAGGCGAAGGACACATAATACAAAAGCAGGATGTTTTCATCCGTAGGAAATATAAGGGTGTAAATCAGAGCGAATTTTTACAACAGAAGTATCACGCACATTTTGAAGGACGAGAATATACAGACATTAAATCCTACCTGATTATTACCAAGCAGGTTAAACGCGGTGCTTTCTATACTTATGATAAAAAAGTATTGTCAGATTTCTTTCAGAACGTGATTAAAATTTCAGATCTGCTAGCCAATGCCGGATTCAACCCAAGCTTTTTGAATGAGGTTGAAATCAACCGATACATAAGTAAGGTGCTTAGCATGGAGTTTGCCTCGTCCCATACCACTCTTAATAATATGCGTTGTGGGGATGAACAATTGAATTTGGGTAATCTGGCCATCCGTTGTATCAGCATGGTCAATACCGATTCGGTGGATCTACCGGAAAAGTTAGGCCCCTACACCGAAAAGCAGGATAACAAAGGAATGCGGGATTTTCCGGTAGATAACCTTTCTTTTTTACATCAGGTTCCTGGATATCGTGTTATCATTTATAACCAATTGTTAGAGATACCACCACAACAGCTAACACTCAATAAACTAGAGCTGAAACGTAAACGCCATTCAGGCGTTCCCGATCCGGCCAACCTCATCTGCGTTGAGGATATAGATATGTTGCTGGTTGATGTAGCAAGAGAAAATCAAATGCTCGTCAATGCCCATTATTCCATGATCGTATGTGCAGAGGAAGAACAAATCAGGAAGGCTGTTAATTATATTGATGCAGCACTTTTTCAACAGGGAATTATCCCATCACGAAACGCCTATAATCAGTTAGAACTTTTCCGCTGCGCATTGCCTGGCAATGGTGTAGAACTAAAAAAATACGACTGGTTTTTGACAACCGCCGATGCTGCCCTCTGCTTCTTTTTTAAGGAATCTCTGTTAAAAGATGAACCCTCGGACTTCCTGGTTCGCTTTACCGACCGCCAAGGTATTCCCGTGGGGATAGACCCTGCAGACCTGCCCATGCGCACCAACCGGATCAATAACCGAAATAAATTTGTGCTCGGCCCATCAGGCAGTGGGAAGAGTTTTTTTATGAACGCCTTGATTGAGCAGTATATGCTCTATAACATGGATGTGGTGATCGTGGATACTGGGCATTCCTATTCCGGGATGTGCGATTATTTCCGGGGCAAGTACATTACCTGGTCGGACAGCAAGCCGATTACGATGAACCCCTTTGCCATTGCTGAAAGTGAATACAATATAGAAAAAAAGGATTTTCTGATTACTCTGGTCAGCCTGTTGTGGAAGGGTGCCGAAGGAACCATAAGCTCGGTTGAGCGTGATGTCATTTCCAATGTAATCTCCGCCTACTATAGCCGATATTTCAATCCGGGGTATCCCGGCCTATCCCATAAACAGCTTTTCAGCATACGCAAACGTGTCTTTGAAAGCATGAAGGAGAACCCTCTTTTTGATATGGACTCCGATGTGATCGATGATAATCTGATTAACCTGGAAATCAGTGATTTAGATGAAGTCTTGCTGGCGGAAGATCCTGATACGACTCCGTTTAAGGCTGCTTTCAATCAAAAATATTTTTCCGCAGTAAACGAGGAAAAGAAACTGGGCAGTATCAGGCATGAACGGACGGGAATTACCGCTCTTGATTTTAATAGTTTTTACGAGTTCGCACTCGGGAAAATACCGGAGATCAAAATCGAGGAAAGGATTGCGTTCGACCTGGACGAGTTCAGGTACGTGTTAAAGAAATTTTACCGTGGCGGAGAGTTTGAAAGTATCCTAAACGAGCCTGCCGACGCATCCCTTTTTTCCGAGCGGTTCATTGTCTTTGAAATTGATGCCATTAAGGAGAACCGTATTCTGTTTCCCATAGTGACCCTGATCATTATGGATGTGTTCATCCAGAAGATGAGACATCGTAAGGATCAGCGAAAGGCCCTCATAATTGAAGAGGCGTGGAAGGCAATCGCCTCACCTTTAATGGCAGGGTACATTTTGTACCTCTATAAGACTGTCCGTAAATTTTGGGGCGAGGCCATCGTGGTCACCCAGGAATTGGGGGATATTATCGGCAATGCAGTGGTCAAGGATAGTATACTGAACAATTCGGATACCATTTGCCTGCTAGACCAGAGCAAGTTCAAAGAGAATTACAAGGAGATCGGCAAACTCCTGGCCATTACTGAAATCGAGCAAAAGAAGATATTTACCATTAATAATCTGAGCAACACCGATAACAGGGGGCGCTTTAAAGAGGTATATATCCGAAGAGGTGCTTCGGGGGAAGTGTACGGCGTGGAGGTCTCTATTTTTCAGTATTTGGCCTATACTACCGAAAAACCCGAAAAAAGTGCGGTGGAAATCTATACCCGCACCTACGGGACCTATCAAAGCGGATTGGAAGCTTTTGTCTCCGATATGGAAAAAAGCGGATTGCCTTTGGATGCCTTTATCCGCCAGATTAATAAGGATGGTATACCCATCCCAAGTTCAACTGAATATTTTAAACCCGATTTTGTATGAAACGATCACTTCTAATTGCAGGACTTTTTATTACAGCCTGTCCTGTTTTTGCCCAGATTTATGTGGACCCAACCACGGCGGGTGCTATGGCTGCACACTCAGGAATTATCAACGGGCAGCTCAATAGAACGAATGATAACCTTACATTGATCCAACGTGGTCAATTGGCAGTAACTGGCCAGCTGGTCATCGTAAATGATTTGCAGCAACAAATCTACCGAGGGTTAAGTGAGGTATCTGCCGCCGTACGATCCTTATTGGCCATTCAGGATATTGCCGACATCAGCATGGATATTGTTTCCGATGTAAACAAGGCTATTTCAATTGCTCAAAGTAACCCGGTTCTGCTGCTCTTTGCTGAAGGTGGTGCTCGCGAGTTCAAACGAAGGGGAACGGCATTGGCTGCGGAAGTCAGCTCCTTTGTATTGCAGGGTGGCATAAACAACCTGATGGATTCTGGCGAAAGAGCAAAATTATTAAACCGCATCAGGACCGAACTGATGATCTTACGGGGTGTTGCTTATGGAATGCATCGCACGATGTTTTGGGCGAAGCAGCGTGGTATTCTTAATTCTCTTAATCCTTATTCCGGTTATATAAATATTGATGTAAGGATTGCTAATGATATCATCAGAAACGCTAAATACCTAAAAAAATGAAAGGAATGATTATCCTAATCTTCCTGCTTTTCGGGATACTACAACATGCTTTTTGCCAGCTCAATGTAGAACTAATTCATCAGTTGGTAGCCGAAAGTAAAAGCGAAAATAGCAGACAGGAAGAAGCTAAAAATAAACAGGCAGTTACTTCTGCAAACGAAGAGGTAAATAAAACACAAATGAGCAAACTTAAGACGAAGTACAGGGAATTACAAAGCCGTTTTCATACTGTGGGACTGGCTATTGATGCCGCACAGATCGGACTGGAAGCCAGCCCAGTTGTTTCAGAGATCATCCGACAGCAAAATATAATTTACCAGCTGGCTAGTGATAATCCTATTCTGATTTCACTAGCGTTCCAGACCGAAAAAGACCTTGCAGACAGAGCGAGAATGTTGGTGAATTATATTATTGGTCTGGCCCTAAGTATCGGCGACATCAACCAGATGAAAGCAAGCGACCGCAAAATTCTTTTTTCACATGCATTAACTGAACTCCGCTTGATAGAAGGGGCTAGTAAAGGTTTGGCCACGGCCATGTTCCATGCTAACCGAAAACGCTCGTTGAACCCCTTTGCCAATTTTATTGAGCAAGATAAACAGCTTGTTGATAATATATTACGTAATGCCTCTATTCTTAAAGCCACAACGCCATGAGGTGCCAACTATTTATCGCAGGTTTTTTGCTGCTCGTTTGTATAGAAAGTTCAAATGCGCAAAAATTAGTTTTCGACCGCGGTCATTTTGCGATTGTTAATGAGAACGGCAGCGTGCGTTTGGCAGCAGAAAATACCCATAACAATTATCTAGGCACCATTAACAATCGTTTGGATGACATCAATCTGAATATCTCTTCAGTGGTGATGGTGCAGAACTTGATTTATAATTCACTTACCCAGGTCAATCAAGCATTGAGAAGCGGTATAGCCGCCACACAGATTGCTCGAATCAGTACAGAGATTATTAAGGAAAGCAATACCATGATCTCTATTGCAGGCAGCGAGCCCTATTTATTGCTGTTTGCCGAGGATGTTGCAAGGCAACTGAAATCCCGTGGAATTAACCTGGTTAGCGAAGTATCTGATTTTATTTTAAAAGCAGGCGGCAATGTGTTGATGGACTACGAGAAACGAGATGCTTTACTACGTAAGGTCATCCTGGAATTAAAAGTCATGAGGGCACTATGTTATAGTATGGGTAGATCTATGTATTGGGCAAAAATGAACGGGGTGTTAAAAACGGCTAATCCTTATAGAGATTTTATAAATCAAGATACTCGGATGGCCAATGATATCATCCGTAATTATCAAATTTTAAAACAATAAACGATGAAACATTATATTCTAGCCATACTTATTTTGGGGATGGCCGCTTCTGCAGGAGCCCAGCGTATCATTCGAGACCAGTCTATTGTTAACCAGCAAGAACGTATGGTTTTCAAACAATGGGACAGGAAGAAATTTACCCCAACCAGCGGCTTTTTAGGACTTAATCCAAACTACTGGCTTACCTGGGCGTGGCACCCGAACTACCCTAAAAAAGACCTCCGTCCATTGGGACCTATCGGACCACAAACTCAGCGTCTGGCTTTTGCCGCGGCCATGCAAAATACCGAAAACGCCTATAAACTGCATGCTGATACTTTAAGAAATACTGCAATAACCGAAGCGGTAAACTATTCAGCTGTTTTTTCTACTGCCGATCCATTGTGGATGCTATACTACCGTCATGAATTTGAACCTCTTTTAAACGAACAAGATGCAAATTTGATGTCTGGAATTCCCGCAAAAGAAATTGACTACCTGGTTCGCAACGGCGTTTACGAGTGGTATCGCGAAGAGTCCTCAGGAATTAAGGAACGCCTGGACGGTGCAATGACTACAACACTTGACCGTGGTTCAAGGCTACTGACCTACCACAGACTGCTTTTGGAATATCGTCGGTTAAATACTTCCTGGGAGGCAAAAAAACAGTACGCCAGAAAATTCCTAGCTCTTAGTGAATCTACAAACAAAATGAAGTCCAGGGACCAGCCCATTGTAGAAAGGCAAGGTTTCAGAACCGATCAGCAAATCGCTGACGAAATTTTAAGGAAATCCAAACTCTAACATGATGAACATAACCAATTTACTGACCGGCACTGCCGGTTTTTTTATGCAATCAGGTTCCGGAAATGTGCCAGACTCATTTAAAAAAACTTTCAATTTTTTGCAAGGCAACGGGGTCTACGAAGAAGGTATGATGCATTTTTTAAAGGAAATGAAAAATACACTGTGGACGCACTATGATGCATTTATTGCAGATGCACAGGCACTATCGGCCATTTTCATGCTCATTTTTTTTGCCGTTAAGTCATATGAAATGATGTCGGGTGATAAAAAAATGGAAATTATGCCACTGCTTCGTCCATTCGGCCTGGTCATGGTAATTCTTTGGTGGTCTCCTTTTACCAGAGTGGTCTCCTTTCCCACAGATATAATTGCAAATAAGACTGAGATTATGTTTAATAGCAGCCAAACAGAAGTGAATAACTTACGACTGGAAAGAGCCCAGCTGATGGTACAGGTAGCAGATAATCTGCTCACTGTGCAGGCCCAAACCGAAACAGCCAAACAGGAGGCAGACACCTGGTACCAGAATGCCTGGGAATCGGTGAAGTCTACGGTTAAGGAAGGTTTTGCTGAGGTATGGAACCCAATAGTAGAGTTACGTAACCGCATGCAAGTCGGTCTGCAACTCCTTGCCACTTCCATTCTGGAAACATTGGCTTTATGGATACTTCGGATCTGTGTATATCTCATCTTCATTATCCAGATTATCTTTTCTACGATACTGATTATACTGGGGCCATTCTCAGTAGCAATCAGCATCCTTCCTGCATTCAGGGACAGTTTTACTACATGGGTTGCAAGGTTCATTTCGGTTAATCTTTATACAGGTATCGGTTTTCTAGTTCTTTACGTCGCTTCTTTATTCCAGCATTATGCTATGGAAGCGGAGATAAGCCGCTACAAAGAGCTTGTCGGCACCTCTGCCGACCGCTTGGAAAAACTTGGGTGGCTTGCCGGAAATGGCCTACTCTCTTTCGGGATGGTAATAGTAACCTTTTTGATTGGAGGTCTTACCATGTTAGCAGTTCCCAGCATTAGTACATGGATCGTGTCTACATCCGGGATAAGTTCTGCTGCTTCCACGATGGGTCGAGGTGCTTCAAATATGTCCAGAATCTTAAGCAAAATGATGAAATAATGATTGTAAAAAATATCGAAGCCAAAGTACGCCTTGCCACATTTTTGTCCGCAGGAAGTTTTATCCTGGCCGTTGTCATCGTCCTGATCGTTTCCCTGTTTGCTTACAAACAGGTTGCAGACGCTCGAAGAAGCGTCTACGTGCTAGATGCAAACAGCGTTCCGCTGCTAGCCAGGCAAACTGATCTTCAAATGAACCGCGCTGCGGAATATCGTTCGCACGTCAACCTTTTCCATAGTCTTTTCTTTTCACTTACGCCTGATGATAAGTATATCGAATATCAGATGAAAAGAGCAATGTACCTGGTTGATGAAAGTGGTGCACTTCAGTATAACAACCTTAAAGAAAAAGGATTTTTCAATTCAATTCTCTCCTCCAGTGCTGTGTTGACACTTCAGACCGATTCAATTTTTATTGATGAGGGGCTTAAGTATTTCCGTTACTACGGTCGCCAGAAGATAGACCGTCGCAGCTCCACGATTATTCGTTCGCTCGTCACTGAAGGTTATCTAAAAGACCTGAAAATCCGCTCTGATAACAATCCCCATGCGGTACTTATTACCCGTTGGAAAACATTGGAAAATAAAGACATTGAAAATGTACAGAAAAACTCATTTTAAACCCCGCCCAAATCTTTTATACGAGCTCAGAAAAGAGTTCGGAGGGTACTTTCTCCGCTTGTCGGCTCTTTGGAAACTCGTCAGCTCCAGATACCCAACGCAAATATTTGCCCTCATGCTGGCGTCTATACTGTTTTCAGGCGTATTCGCCTTTACGGTTATGAGGGTAAAGGAACCCAAGTCATTGCCATCGCTTTCCAGTTCAGGCACCAATGTAGCCCAGGGGTTCGGACAGATCATAGGTGCCGGGCAGGCATTTCAGAAAGTGCTTGATCTGCAAAATCAGATCAACACAGTACTGCACAAAGAAAAGCTGACTGCTGCCGATAGCCTTTTTGTCAAAGATGCAATTCAGCAGTTGGAAATCATCCATAATGAGCTAAATATTAAACCAACACCCTAATTATGAAGATCAATTTCAAGCAACCGCGATATGTGCTACCGCTGATCCTACTTCCTTTCCTATGCTTATTTTTTTACGCATGGAAAAGCAGCTTTGGAAAAGATGTACCCGTACAACAAAATGGAAATACGCTACAGGAAACATTGGTGGATGTTTCCGAAGAGGTTAAAAACAAAGGTATTGAAGATAAGTTGGATGCTTACCGTAAGCAATACAAAGATGCCGATGGTTACACAGCAGTCGGTGGGATCGCAGACGAACAAACCAACAGGCAAAAAGTTCCAGACCTGTACAATCAAATGGAAAAAAGGATGTTGGATTCCATCGACCGGGAAATGAAAAGGAAATATGGTAACACAGCCGAAGAACCACGCACATCACATTCAACCTTTCCCAACGCAGTCCCTAAAACACAGCCACCAAAAACTTACGATACAGACCGAGACTTGGCAACTGCACTTTCCAAATTAAAGCATCAACAATCGGCACCTACCACATCAGAGGTGCCTGGTAATAAGGGACAAACTGACCCCATGAAAATTTTTCGGGAACAAATGTCACTGATCGACAGCATGGGCAAAGCAAACGACCCCGATTACAAATCAGAACAAGCCAGAGAAAAAGCGATGGCCCTTGCTGAACGGGAGCTTAAAAATCAAAAAAAACTCAGCGTTTCTAAAACTTCGGCGTCCACGGCACTTTTCAATACCATTTCAGCTAATGGAGAAGATAGTTTTATCCGTGCCATAGTAGATCAGGACATCACTGGCTATGCAGGTTCGCGTCTACGTATCCGTCTGTTAGATGACATGACCGCAGGTCGGTTTTTAGTTAAAAAAGGTACATACCTATATGCCCAGATAACAGGTTTTAGCGGTCAACGGGTAAACCTATCAATTAGCTCCATTTTTCAAAATAACAATATACTACCTGTCAGACTTGACATCTACGATAATGACGGCCTGCCTGGGCTTTATGTCCCCGCATCTGCATTCCGTGAATTTTCAAAAGTACTTGGTAGCGATGCCAGTCAGGGTATGACTATTCAACAGCAAGCTGAAAACAATAACCAGCTAGTCATGAGCATGCTTCAAAAAATGTTTCAATCTACTACAACGGCGGTTAGCAAACTGATCCGTAGCAATAAAGCCAAACTGAAATATAACACCCAGGTCTATCTTATTGACCCGCAAGAACTCAAAAACAATCAGAACAAGTATTAACCCGTATTTTTTATGAAAAAATTAATCTTTTTTTTATTGGCCATCTTATGGGTGACCCAGGGGCTTTATGCACAAATCCCAGCAGGAATATACCGCAAAGATCTACCAGATATTCTGATCAGTCGGGATATTTCATTGCACTTTATTTCTCCCGAACCCCTTCAATATGTTGACATATCCACCCACGCAGTTGCGGGCGATCTGCCTTTAAAGAATGTATTGCGCTTAAAGATAATTCCAGATGTCAAGATGCCCTTAGATGGGCCTGGTGTAGTAACCATTGTTGGCGAAAGTTTTATTGCTCAATATAACCTGCGCTATGTGGATGACCAATCACTTATCGTCCCCACACAAGTGAATATATTACCGGAACATACCCAGCCGCTGGACGTCCCTGGAATTTCACTAACAACCAGGCAGATGCAGGATTTTGCTATTCAGATTCTACAGAAACCATCTGGTAAGTCGGTGCGAAAGGCAAAGGCTTTCGGTTTAAAGGCCAAACTGAACCATGTATATGCCGCAGGTGATCACATATTTCTTGATATCACCTATTTTAACAATAGCAACTTGCCTTACGATGTGGACGAACAGCGCTTCAAAATCGAAGATAAAAAGATCACAAAAGCAACAAACCTACAATCTGTAGAAATCAAGCCTGTATGGCAACTGTATCCAAACAGCATATTTAAGAAGCAATACCGAAATATCTATGTCCTGAAAAAGGTAACCTTTCCGGGTAATAAGTTGCTAAATATTGAACTGACTGAAAAACAGATTTCCGGGAGGGTGCTTACCCTAGAAATGAAATACAGTGATATTCTGAAAGCAGACAGTTTATAAAATGTCCAAATAATGGGAGTCTCCATTGAGCTCCCTTTATCCATTAAAAGCAAAACTTGATATATGGAAGAAACCAAGGAACAGCAGAGCCTTTACAAGTTCCTGCAATTTGGTATCTATTTGTCCGTCTTGATCGAAGTTTTCCTGTTTTTTTACGCCAGTAAATTTTTAACACAGGATTATACGGACAAATTTAACCTACGCTTTTTTGTAATCAGGCTTGCCAGATTACCATTTTACCACCAGCTCATTTACAGCAAACTATTTACTCTACTGTTGATTTGCCTGGTTTCAGTAGGTACGCTCAGCAGAAAAAACAAAGACCTCAATCCCAAAAATCATATTGTTTATCCACTTGTAGCTGGTCTTATCGTTTTCTTTTCGGGAATCTTGTTTCAGGGAAAACATACACCGGCCATTTGGATGGGTGCTGGCTGGTCTGATCTGCTGTACATCGTCACCGCAATTTTCGGAACCTTACTGATCCATATCGCTATGGATAATGTATCGAAGATCATCAGTTCAAAACTCGGTACAGATAAATGGAACATTGAGGGAGAATCCTTTATGCAACCCATCAAACCGATTGAGACACCGTATTCGGTGAATATACCAATGTTGTTCTATTACAAAAAGAAGGTACATAAAGGATTCATTCCGCTGGCAAATTTATTCAGAAGCTTGCTTTTAATATCAGTTCCTGGTGGGGGTAAAACTTTTTCTGTTATTATCCCAATAATAAAGCAATTCATCGCTAAATCTTTCACTTTATGCATTTATGATATAAAATACCCTGATTTAGCCAAGGTTGCCTATCACCATTATTTATTGGCCAAACAAAAAGGAAAATGCCTTGATTATAAATTCCACGTTATCAATCTAAATGAAGTTGAAAAAAGCGAACGAGTAAACCCCTGGAAAAGAAAATACCTCAATACACTTGCCGATGCCTCTGAAACAGCGGAAGCCTTAGTTGAGGCCATGAAAAAAGGTGACCGTTCGGGAGGCAGTGACCAGTTCTTTACACAATCCGCTATCAATTTTCTGGCCGCATGCATTTATTTTTTCAGCAGCTACGAAAATGGTCGTTATTCAAGCCCTCCGCATGTTCTTTCGTTCTTAAATCTTTCCTATGATGACATTTTCACCGCACTTTTTTCTGAACCGGAACTGGTACCACTACTTTCCCCATTTAAAAGTGCTTATCAGGCCAAAGCTTTCGATCAGTTAGAAGGACAAGTAGGTACACTTAAAATCTTTATCAGCAGATTGGCAACGAAAGAAACTTTTTGGGTATTCAGCGGGGATGATTTCGAGCTAAAAATAAGTGATCCTAAAAACCCGTCAATTTTGGTGCTCGCCAACGATCCTTTGACACAAAGTACTAATTCAACCTGCTATTCCCTTGTGCTAAATAGGGTAACGAAACTGGTAAACACTAAAGGCAATTTACCCGTTGGACTTGTCATTGACGAAGCGCCCAGCCTCTACATTTTTCGTGTCGAACAGGTTTTAAGTCAAGCCAGAAGTAATTTGGTTGCCTCAGTACTCGGAATCCAAAGCCTCCAGCAATTTCAGCAGCAATATGGTAAGGAAACTGCTGCTACGATTACTTCCGTGGTCGGTAATGTGCTCTCTGGATCTGTCCAGAATAAGGATACATTAGATTGGTTGGAACGGTTATTTGGCAAGGTAAAACAGGAAGGTGAAAGTCTGAGTATCGACCGGACGAAGGTCTCTGTTTCCCTAAGTGAAAAACTCGAACCTTTGATCCCTGCTGGTAAGATCGCGAATCTGCGAGCTGGCGAAATGGTGGGTTTGATCGCCTCAGATGCCGTTGAAACCTATACAGGGAAATACCAGCCCTCGGCAGTAAACTGTCGGGTAAATCTGGATGTAGAGTCCATCAAAAAAGAAGAACAAAGCTATCGGTCCTTGCCAATCTATTACGATTTCAAAGGCAAAAAAGAGGAAATACTCCGGCAGAACTTTCAAAAGATTAATGAGGAAGTGCAACAGGTTGTAAAACAGTTCAGAATTGCTCAGACATCAGTTGGTGTACCTCAGCCTAAAGGAATAATGAAGCAAACCTTTAACAAATAACAAATTAATCACCTAACAACTATATTTTATGGAACAACTTCTTGGCACTTATGCGCAGGTGCATCCATTACTAAACGACCCGGCAGGCAAGCAGGGTCAGATTGGTATGATAACAGATATAGATATTGAGGGAGACAATGTTTACATAAGCTTTGAAAAAGGACAACAGGCACTATATAGCAGTAACGCCTTATTTGTCTTGAAAAAATCTGATGAAATAAGCACAAATGCAATTTCAAATTTGCAAAAACTGTCAAAGGAAGATTTTAAAACGCTTTTAGAAATCAGTTTGAAGGCACAGTCAATCTTGCCAATAAACCACAAAACTGCTCTTGAAATGTCAACTACAAATAATGCAGTTAGAGCCCATAGCCAGAATTTACTTCAAGATAAATTGGGTTTAGTCAACAATAATCAGGTTGAGGTTGAACAACGTCCTATTCACAGGCGCTAAAAAAATTAGAAATGGAAGAACTTTTGAACAAATCAGTAATGGTACATCCATTAACTGATGATCCAATGCGTATGCAAGGTCAGGTCGGGTTAATTGCTCAAATCAATCTCAAAAATGATGAAGTGCATGTACAATTTCCTTACAATAATATTGGGGTTTATAGTACTAACGCCCTACTTTCCTTACAACCAAAAGAAATGGTTTTGGCAACTATACAGACAAAATTACTCGAACTAGACCCTAAAGATGTAAGGATACTACTGGATATTTACAGACTGCAAACTATTGGACAAACAGGAGCAATTGAAGAAGCACTTCGGTGGGCCATCGGCTTTGAGGAAGTTGGCAAAAATTCCCTTGTTACCTTGGAGGATTTCATCAAACGTGGGCTAGCAGATGAAATCGAAATTCAATCTTCTCGTAGCCGATGAACCCTCGAATATTCGTGTTGCATGTCGTTGTCCATTTTTTACTGACTCATTCAGCTGTAGCTATAGCACAAATCAGTGACCAATATCGTAGTAGCTTACCGTTAATAAATTTACGTGTGACCTCTGGTTTTGGATACCGCGTACATCCGGTGACTAATAAGTATGACCTGCATAGAGGCGTTGACTTTGCTGCCCGTTGTGATCCGGTACTAAATATTTTGGACGGAACTGTAACGGATACAGGTTTTAATCCAATGCTGGGCAAATATGTGAGAATTTCTCATGGAGACTTTCAAAGTATTTACGGACACCTTTCCCAGATCTTGGTCATACCAGGCGAGCCTGCAAAAGCAGGTCAGATCATAGGTGTCACCGGAGCAACAGGCCGGGTGACCGGAGAACACCTGCATTTCAGCATTAGGTTTAAGGACAAATACATCAACCCATTACATTTTTTAAGGTCACTGTTACTGCCCGAACAGTTAGCCCAAACTATCAATTAATTACTTATGGAACAACATTTAAGAACCCTGCAAGATAAATTAAATACACTTGCAGCTGGCCAGGCTATTGGCCTTACAGCCGCAGAAGCGGCCATTTATGGCGTAGACTATGCAGACGAACTGCCAGAAGAAGATGACCCTCAGGAGGTAGGAGAAGATGGCGAATGATAAGATTAAGGCTATGCACATACAGGTGGCCGAAAAACTCATTGAACAGCTGAAAGCCGGAACTGCTCCCTGGCAAAAACCTTGGAACAGCGATAATCTTCCATCTTTTGAGCTCCCTTACAATGCCGTCACCGGAAACCGCTATAAAGGTATTAATACCTTTTCCTTGTTGCTTAACGGTTATGAAGATCCTCGATGGATAACCTTTAACCAGGCATCCGCCAACCAGTGGAGTGTTAAGAAAGGTGAAAAGGCTTCTCTGATCCAGTTTGTTAAAACAACTGATTTAGTGGCCAAAAGGGATGAAAGTGGTAAACCTATGTTGAACGATGATGGTAAACCCATCAAGATTTCCTTAAAACTGGATCGCCCAATCATTACCACCGCCTGGGTATTCAATGCTGCGCAGGTAAATGGGATTCCCAACCTGCAAAAACCAGACATCCAAGAGTTAGGTTGGAATCCCTTAGAACGAGCAGAAAAACTGATTGCGAGTTCTGGCGCTGATATCATCCATCGGGCCGGAGAAGATGCATTTTACAGCCCGTTCAAGGATCAGATTACTATGCCGCTGAAAGAACAGTTTGATGCTCCAGATAAGTATTATGCAACGGCTCTTCATGAACTGGGCCATTGGACTGGACATAAGGACAGGTTGGACCGTAGTATAATGAATCAGTTTGGCTCCGAAGCATATGCCCGTGAGGAATTACGTGCAGAAATCGCTTCTCTGCTGATCGGTCAGGAATTGCGGATTGGACATGACCCCAGACAGCACACCGCTTATGTGGATAGTTGGATTAAGGTCTTGCAGGACACACCCTTTGAAATACATGCCGCTGCTGCTGACGCTGAGAAAATTCTCAATTACCTCACAGGTTTAGAACAAAAAAGGGAAGTTAAAACTGAGTTGCAAAATATACCTGAGTCGAAGGCATCAAGAAACCAGACAAACTCTAAATATCTGTCATCAGGCGACGAAATTGCTTATAACAATACAATTTACAAAGTAAATGGTCATCTGAAACAGGGTCGTTTACGCATGGAGGACTTGAACACAGGACACAACTTTGTGCTTTCTAAAAATGATATGCTGTACGGTTCTTTGCTTCAGGTAAAACAGCAATCTCAGGACAAAACCCGCACAATTGATGGGACTGATACTTCCATTTCTAAGGAAGCTGACACAGCAATTGCTAATGTGGCAAGACGCTAAATCATCACAAAATTTCAATCTGTTAATTATGGAAACATTTATCAAGGAAAATGAGTTGCCTATTAAAGAACTCGAAAAGCTCGGTCTTTACCAGGAAGGTAAGTTGAATCTAAGCAGTGAAGATGTCGACGCCTTGCTGGCAGGACGAAGAACAGACATGCGCAGCATGTTTCATTTAAAAATGGATGGTTTTGAAATCCGACAACTGGATGCCAAACTATCTCTTAATCGCAACCCTGATAGTACCGTCACGCTGAACCTGCACCCCATCTATAAGGAGGTCAAACCACATCCATTGCTCAGTGAGGAAGAAGCCAGGGTACTTCTGGACGGTAAACTACAATCGATACAGAAAGTTTATGAGCAGGCCGATAAAAAACTGGCGATGCTGATTATCGAATACGACAAGCAAACCAGAGAATTTGTCTCCTACCATCCTGAGCAGGTTGAAGCTCCTATAAAAGTCAACGGGCAAGTGATGTCAGAGGAACAGCAGAAAGCATTCCAACGCGGAGATGTAATAGAATTGGACGAAGGCACTCGCATCCAGCACAGCGCGACCGACAGCAAGGGGATCAGGTCAGACAGAAAGGCATTGATACTTTCGGTATTAATGGACGGCGGTATTTCTTATTTACTGCTCCGTGGTATTCGCAACCTTGCCGGGAATAAGGACGGCCAAAAAGAAGAATACACCAAAGGTTATAATCAGGCCCTAGCTGATAGTATGGTAGGAAAACCTAAAAGAGAAAAGGAAATGACCGTGGGCGAGCATAAAGACTATGAAACAGGTTCACAATATAGTCGAGGATACGGGCGCACCTCATCTCGCTAATGGGTTTGTTAGCCGATCCGTGCCCACTTTCTATTAACCCGGAGACATTGGCTTTTTTTGTGAGCCGCATAACTGTTCAGGATGGCACTATCCTTTTTACCTATCAGGATAATCAACGGGATACAGCGATAGAATTTTGGTCGGACGAGAGGCACCTTGTACCTGTTTCTACTGGAATGTGGTTGGTGTATGAGGGATTACCCGCACAGGTCAGGCATTTGTTTTTAAGCCATTCAGCAACTGATATTCTTTGTTTCTGCCAAAAACGACCAGATTGGCTAAAGATTCCAGGCAGTGTTGCATTTGCTTCTTTAGGGTTGTTGGCCAGTGCGGATCAAATATCTTTTCTGAAACAACACTTTGTCAACGCAAAGGTGCATACGCTATTTGATGCCGAACTTACAGGCAGGGTCACAGATTGTAAAGTCGCATTGTGGAAGTCGGGGAAAGACGCTTTTTTCAAGGTCACCGACGATCTAATACAGATTACTTATCGCAAACGCAAATTCAATATCCCTGCCACTTCTTTTTCACTAAACCGTTTTGAAAAAGTTGTTGGCATACGCTCAGGTATACGCACCCACAAACCTAAAAACGGCTACTGTTCTTTTCGCGAACAGTTTAATCTGATTTAACCACTAAGTACTACGTGTAAGAATCTTAAAAGCAGATAACTAACAGCAATAGAGCCTGGTTCCTACGGACCAGGCTCTATTGCCGTGCTTAAAATTTAACCTAATAAAATCGATACCAAATAAAGAGAATCTTAAAACAACAGCACTATGAACATTGAACTAAAAAATATCAAGTACTACGAATCCTTTAGCGAAGAAACACTTGCTTTCCAGGCGAGTCTATACATCGAAGGCAAACGTGTAGGAACCGCAAAAAACGATGGTCGTGGAGGCCCGACCTATTACGATGGAGATAATAAAGAGGGACGAGAACTTATACATCAGGCAGAGCAATATGCGAAAGCACTTCCTGATAAACATTATCCTAAAGATGATTATATGGAGGCATTTTCTATACCTATGACACTTGAACACCACATTGATGACCTACTTAATGATTACTTAGGTAAAAAAGAGTTGGAAAAAATCCAGAAGAAGGTGGCAAAGGATATGGAAAAAGGTATTGTATTTGGCAAACCCAATGATAATTCATGGAGCGTCCAAACCTACAGTGTGCCACTTAAACAAGTGTTGTCTCATCCCAAAGGCCCCGAGAGCGTAACCAACACCATCGCAAAAAACATATTCAAAGAGCTAAAGGATGGGGTTAAGATCTTAAATACGAACATCCCTGAAAGCATTTTAAAAAACGCTGGACTTTTCGCAGACCAATATGTAAAACCATTGGTTCAGGATATTGGGCAACATGGTATAAATTCAGCGGAAAATACAAACGAACACAACAAGTCACAAGGCAGGTCGCTTTAGGACAAACTGGAATTCAATTATACCGACGTTCACCATCGCATAAAGATAAAGTTTTAAGGAGGCTATCTAGCCTTCTTTTTTGTGTAAAAAGATTATTATAACCAAAAGTAGCTAATAAAGAGTAGTTTACAAGAGTGGGAAACTTTATCGGTAGCGATTTAGTAATGGTGCTTACTGCACTTGATTACCTTGTAAATCAATACTGCAAATATAAAAAAGAAAGAGGGGTCATACCATTGAAAGTGATAAACGGCCTTATTTTATTTTTAATGCATTTTCTGCTTTTTCTACTTTTAGTGATCCTGAAAGTTTTAAATACCTTCTTTAGAGATAAAAAGTGATAAAAGCAGCCTTTTTAAGCTGCTTTCTTTCTTATGTTTTGTGCTATCGCTTAGGGGTTGGATATAGATCAGGTACATATTCATACAGATCTAGGAGATTGCAAAGTTATCTCGATGGCTTTTTCTTCTAACTTCATACATGGACAAAATAAAAAATTAGGAAATTATATAGAAGCCGTTTTTTTTCAAGCACACATTGAGCTTTCTAAGCTACTCTTCAACATGGAATTGATGTAACAGGATTAAATAATTACGGAAAAAAAGTTTGCTTTGAAGCAAGGGAGGGACGAGTTCCAAAGTTGGCTCAAGACGATACGGATTTCCTTTCAACGATAACCTGTGAGTTCGGAATGGCTTTTCCTTTAAACCACGAAATATTAATTTGCAGACTGCTAATTTTATATATCACTGATCATCTATTTCAAGTAATAAATTGAAATATGCGCATAGGCACCAAAGACAACGACCGACATGATCAGTATAAAGAAAAAATAAAATATAATATCCATTAAAGTGATCGCATATTTTTTTCTTTTCTTTTGTTCACGTTTTTTAGGTGCTTTACCTCCTTTCAATTTTGGAGGAACTTGTCTAATGACACCGAGTTTAGATTGACATGGCATATCACCTAATTGATTAAAATGTTTTCACCATCCCGAGTCCGAAAGTACCTGATCTGTAAGTCGGCATAATTAGTGCATTATTTTTAGGTTTGTTGGAGAATATTCTTTTGATTTTGGGGTATAACCAGTACGAGGCCTGGGTTGACAGTACACCAAGTCCAGCTCCCGCCACCACATCACTAAACCAGTGCCTATTGTTGTACATTCTCAAAATCCCTACTGTTGCAGCTGCGGTATAGCCTGAGATCGTGTACCAGACCGATTGGTCACCATATTCTCTGCGAAGAAATTCAGCCGAGGCAAATGCCTCCGCTGCGTGGCCGGAGGGAAATGCTCTCGGAGTTCCATCTGGCCTAGTGACAGCGGTGATCCCCTTAAGGCTTTGGGTAGTTGCATTTAAGATGATATTGGACAATAAATAAACCCCGCTTTGATCTAAGAGGCTATTTTTACCTTTAAGGCCTAATCCATTAAGTGCAAACACTGCTGCCCCAGGTGCAAATTGAAGGTAGTTGTCGACTATAAATTGCTTGTGGGGATGTTCGCTGTAAAATTCATGTTTTGCCTCAACGTCCAAATTTGTCAGCGCATTGTTTCCCAGCTTTACAAATCCATAAGCTAGCGCAACTGAAGGAATGATGATTGACGATACACGAACAGGGTTTTTAAAATTTTGTTGTTGATCTGCTTTCTTTTTACCTGATGTATCAGATATCGATTTGAAAACTACCGGAGGAGATTGACTGAATAAACTTGTAGTCCAAAACATCAAAAGGATTGAAATAGTATATGTAATGTGGTTTTTCATTTTTTAAATTATTTGATCTGATTTTACGACTACCAATGGGTGTTAAAAAAATGGATCATTTTCATGATAATAGCAGCTCCGAGTAAAACTGCCAGTATCCAGAAAAAAATCATCGAATAAAGCCCTGGCCTAATAGTCTTTTTTTTCTTTTTTGTTTTAGGTTTAAGTGAAGGTCTAGGCATATTTATTGTGTTTTTCACCGATTTATCCAGTTTATTTTTATGTGCATTCGACTTCATCCCTCAATCGTCTAAGTCTTCATTCTTATGATATTCCTGCATTTTCTTCTTCCACTTTAAATACCATTGCTGATGGTGAAGGATTAATAAAAAGAAAATCGCCGCCGATGAGGCAAATGCGATAATGAGCATATTCAACCCAACTGCAACACCGATCGCGGCTGTACACCAAATTGTAGCAGCGGTGGTCAACCCCTGAGACTGGTTCCTTTTATCATTTTTATAAATAATTCCTGCACCCAAAAAGCCAATGCCAACAATTACATTAGCTATTATCCTGGAGACAGCAGCCGTATCATTTAAATGCTGTCCAATGGCTGTAAATAAGGTTGCACCCAAACAAACAGCAGCATAGGTCCTTATGCCGGCACTACCTCCGTGTTTTTCCCGGTCGAATCCAATCCATGCACCAAGAAGAAGGGCGATCAAAAGTCGTAAAGCAATGCTTAATTCATTTTCCAAGTCCATTTTTCCAATTAAATCCATAGGTTATCCCTCAAGATTTAAAAACCATTCCTCAGCTTGTTTTATAGCTTCCTCAACAATGGCCAGTTCATTAACCGTTCTTTCCTGTTTTAGCTTGTTAGCGATCTCAATCGCTTTTTCCCTTATAATTGGTTTCAGATCCTGCATTTCGAGCGGAAAGTTTTCTAATGTCCACGTCATAAATATTTCTTTTTAGTATTAAAATTTTGATTTATTTCTGTGTAATGCCTGCGATAATATTAATTGTTAATGCGACAATAAACGTGTTAAAGGCAAAAGCTAAAATGCCGTGCATCCAGGCCAGCCGTCTTATTTTTCTAGAAGTAATCTGCACATCTGAAACCTGAAAGGTCATTCCAATAACAAAAGAGAAGTAAGTGAAATCCATATAGTCGGGTTCTTCTTCATCTGGAAATATTAAGCCTTCCGGTTTTATGTTTTTTCCTCCCTTATGATGGTCCAAATCGCAATAATAAAGATGGGCGTAGCGCAATGTAAATACGGTGTGTAGGAGCCACCAAGAGCCTGCAACGCAAGCAAGAGGGATTATAGCGGTTCCGGAAAATTCCTTTTCGGTTTGGGATGAGGCATTTTCCAAGAGTAAAAGCACAGCCAATAGACTGGCGAATGCCGCTGCGATTACAAAGAAAAAAATCACTGTCCGGCTGGAATCCTGAGCATGAGCCTCATGCTTTACATCGGCAGGATGGGAGCTTAGAATGGTGATCCATGCCAATATTAATGTACTCATAACATACGCTAGCCAAGTCAGCATGTAATGAATCGGATCTTTAAATTTACCTGTAGTAGCTACAAAAAACAGAACTGAAACTCCTATTGAAGTATACAACTTGTGATGTGCATCCACTTGGTTGATGTAATTGGCTATTTTTCTTAGACGGTCTACCATGTTAATTTTCCCCTTCTTAAATAATAGAGGTATAATTTAAAAGTAAAATGGGCAATAACGAGACTGATTACTACCCCAATGAGGATTTCGTGTGGGTAGTTCCAACCACTATGTAAATTAGTATACAAGTTGATAATTGCCCAGGCGACAACCATTGCTTTGAGCGGCCAGTAATGTTTCTTGAAATAAAGACAGCTGAAATAGGCAATTCCCGCTAAGCTTGAAGACATAGGAAGACAACCAAACTGTTTGCCAATCCCGACGGCTTTTACTTGCATGGAACCAGCCATAGTTTCCATATATAATGGACGCAGGTGTGCAAACAATAAGTTGACCGTGAAGATCATTCCATTGCAAACCACAACATACAACCCGATAAAAACTAGTACCTGCATAAATTTCATCTTATCATAAAAAAGTGTCATTAATACCAGGAAACCATAAAAGAGAATTAATAAATAGAAGTTTCCTGATTGTAGCATGAGCTTAGCAATAAATTGGTTATGGTTGTCGTTTGCCCAAAAAAGAATGGTTTCGTCAACTTCTACGATGTCGCTTAAAATGTGATGGTCTGCAAGGATAAATCCAATAAGCAGGGCAGAAAAAACCGTAACCGTCACCATAACGGGAAAATAGGTATCTAGTATTCTCATTGGATAATCAGGTTAAACTTTTGGATTCTTCATCTTTGTAGCGTTTGCTAGAATAGATCCGTTATTCCCAATTGGCCACCGTCGTATGCACGGAAAACGATGGCCAGCCATAAGGCTTTAGGGAATGATATTGTCTTTAAGCTTTCTTCTTTCTTCCAGACTTAATGGTTTGTTTTTGGTTGTTTTTATAGGCAAGGAGGCGAAGTGCATTCCCAACGACGACTAAGGTGGAACCTTCATGTGCCATCACTGCGGGCCCGATAGAGGTCACCCCCAGAATCGTAAGCGGTATCAAAACTGCCACTACACCCAGACTAATCCAAAGGTTTTGCTTAATGATACCCTTTGCCTTGCGGCTTAAGCCTATTGCAAAAGGCAGACTTTCCAGCTTGTCTCCCATTAGGGCAATATCTGCGGTTTCTAAAGCGACATCAGATCCGGCAGCTCCCATAGCAATACCTACCGTACTCTTGGCCATTGCCGGAGCATCATTAACACCATCACCAACCATAGCCACCATTTTTTCCGATTTATCCAGTTTTTGGACAGCTTTAACTTTATCCTCTGGCATGAGGTTACCCATCGCATCAGTGATGCCGATCTGTTTAGCAACAGCTTCAGCCACCTGCTGGTTATCCCCTGTCAGCATGATCATTTTTTTAATACCTAACGCAGAAAGTTCTTTCAGCACATTTTTAGCCTCTTTACGGGGTACATCCATCAGAGATAGAATACCTATGAAATCCTTATCCTGTTTGACCAGCATAGAGGTGTGACCACCCTTTTCCAGGTCTTCCACTTGTTTGATGATCTCCGCTGGTACATTGTCTTTTTCAAACAATGCCTTATTTCCAATGAGTATCTTTTTACCGCCAACTTCCGCTTGTACGCCCCGTCCTGTGATGCCTTTCACTTTACTGGCCTCTGGAATAGATTGCTTTTTAAGTTTTTCAAGACCTCCTTTGACGATAGCCTCTGCAAGGGGATGGTCACTTAGTTTCTCTACTGCAATGGCTACGACCAGTAAATCCTCCTCAGAAATCCCGTTTAACGGGATCACGTTGGTTAACTGAGGTTTTCCTTCAGTCAGCGTGCCGGTTTTATCAAAAGCAATAGCATTCAGAGATCCCAGGTCTTCTAGTGGTCTTCCGCCTTTAATCAAAACCCCACCTCTGGCAGCACGGGCGACACCGCTTAATACCGCACTTGGAGTGGAAATGGCAAGCGCACAAGGACTAGCGGCCACCAATACAGCCATCGCCCGGTAAAAGCTTTTGCTAAATGGTTCGTCGATCACCAGGAAAGCAAAACATAGCGCTGCCACCAGTACCAGTACAACTGGCACGAAGTACTTTTCGAATTTATCTGTAAACAACTGAGTTGGAGATTTTTGTTTCTCCGCCTCATTGACCATTTTTACCAGACGGGAAATGGTTGAATCTTTGGCTTCTTTGATCACCTTAACTTCCAGAACAGCTGCCCCGTTTATGGTACCTGCAAACACACGGTATTGGGGTTTAATGCTTTTTTCATTGGTGTAATCTTTATTTGGATCAGGAACAGGCGATTTGTCGACCGGTACACTTTCCCCGGTTATCGGTGCCTGATTTACGCTTCCTTCGCCTTTGATAACCACACCATCCGCCGGTATTTTACTGTTGGGTTTGATGACAATGAGATCCCCTAAAACCAATTCTTCAATACGAATTTCCTGTTGGCTGCCATCCCTAACCACCAATGCAGTTGGGGGAGCTAGGCTGGTCAGCGCCTCAATGGATTTACGTGCTTTACTCATTGCGTAATGTTCCAGTGCATGTCCCAAACTGAAAAGGAATAGCAACAGGGCACCTTCCATCCATGAACCCAATATGGCAGCCCCGATTGCAGCAACCAGCATCAGGAAATCAATCTCAAACCCGCCTTTCATTATGGTTTGAATTGCTTCCTTGGCCGTAAAGAAGCCCCCAAAGAAATAGGCAATTATATAAAGGATAAGACTGACCAGTTCAGGCATACCTGCCACATAAGATAATCCGAAGCCCGCTCCCAGAGCAGTTCCGCAAATCAATGAAAATATCAGCTCTGTATTTTTTCCGAAAACTCCGCTGTGTTCATGCCCTTTTTCTTCGACATGACTATCCGATTTACCAACGGCCCCGACTTTGGTGCTCGCTGATTTAGCCCCGTTTTTCACAGGTAGGGTTTTTGGTTGATTTCCATTTTTTTTGTCTGTTTTCATAACTATGGGATTGATGTTAGTGTTGAAACTTTGAGCGGCCGAGAGGTTACTCTTTTAGCCCTCCTTTACTATATAAATAATAGGCTGTCTGGTAATAGGCAATCGCCTCATTGATCAGTTGCTGAGAAACTTTTTCCTTCCTTTGTTCGTTTGTTGATCTGTTGTAAAAAGCGGATTCAACTTTCCTGCGAGGACTTAAAATGACCAAACTGTCATTCTTCATAAAACCCAACTTCTGATAAGTGGCAATCATTGTCCTGGGAACATAAGTACTGTCCAGTACATTTTTGCCATAATTATTATTGATGTATGACCAGTTCAGTAAGGAAAATAAAGTGGGATAAAGGTCTATCTGCGAACAGATCTTATCTATACGAGTTGGCCTACTATTCGGTATATTATAGACTAATGCGGGGATATGATATTTCGCTACATCGATCTCGTTCTTACCGGCACTACTTGCACAATGGTCCGCTATAAAAATAAATATGGTATTGGAGAACCATGGCTTTGATTTGGCCTGTTTTAGAAATTGACCAATTGCAAAATCAGTGTATTTTACCGCGCCGTCTCTGCCAGAACCAGAGGGAATGTCAATTTTTCTTTCAGGATAAGTGAACGGCCTATGGTTGGAGGTGGTCATTACAAAATTGTAAAATGACTGCTTAGCCGTAAATTTTGCATCGGCATCCTTAAGTACTGCACCAAATAAATCTTGATCGCAGATTCCCCAGGCATTTTCAAAATTGACCTCGTTGTCGGGTATCATCGTTCTTCTTGTTTTGTAATCATCACCAATGGCGAGTTTCCTGCCCCTGTCCACAATGTCAAACCCATTACTGCCAAAATATTGGTTCATGTTATCGAAATAACCGTCGCCTCCATAAAAGAACGTTGTTTGATAGCCTTTGGTTCTGAAAATGCTGCCAATAGTGCTCAATTGTTTATTCTTTTCCCTCCGGACTATACTGTTTCCGGGGGTTGGGGGTACAGCCAGTGTTAATGCCTCCATTCCCCGTACTGTCCTTGTGCCGGTGGCATACATATTCGTAAAGAATAAGCTATGATCTGCCAGAGAATCCAATACTGGGGTAATTTTCCGTTCATTCCCAAATTTCCCCATAAAATCTGCGCTAAAGCTTTCCAGTACAACCATGATTACATTAGGTAATTGTTGTTCACCGCCTAACGGTTTGATGTTTTTTCTAATCGACTGTAAGTTACCTGTATATCTGGAGCCTGACTCCTTAAGTAAACTCCGGGTAATGGCAAAAGCCTGCTCATTACTCAATAGTGAATAAAACTGTTCATAATTGAGTTCATTGTTTTTGAAAGCCGAAAAGAAGGAATAAATTCCCGCCTTAGATAGTTCATTCTGATATCGGTTTTCACTTTTTTCCGCCCAGCTATTGTTTATGTACAATGCGTAAACAGCAATCAATAAACCCATGATCAGCGAATGGATAAGTCGCCATTTGAACCTTGTGTTGGATTTGAAACTGTCACTAAAATTGTTGGTCCTGATCAGTAGAACCATAACTGCAATAGTAATGGCAACTACACCAGAAATTAGGTAGGGCAAAGGGTAAGATTCATTGATATTATTAACAACCTCATGCGTATAGATCAGATAGTCAACAGCAATAAAATTAAACCTACTTTCAAACTCTCCCCAAAAGGTGAACTCCGCAAAAAAGGAGAACACAGAGATTAAGATCATTAAAAAGACAATTATATAACTGACAACCTTATTAAAAGATGAGCGGTTTAACTTCTGAGGCAGTAATAATAGATAAATTGCATACAAGAGGCCAAAATATAAAACTACTCCAAAGTCAAAAATCAAACCTTTCGTAAATATACTTAAGGCGCTTTTTAAAGTCAATTCGGTATCTTTAAGCGAGACATAAATAAAAGCAATACGTAGCGATATCGATGCGGTTATGAAAAACACCGCAAACGCATAAAGTACCGCATACCGGCTTTTCAACGGGTTAAAAGTCATAAGCCATTTTTTAAATTAGGGTACATAGAAATTATGTGCGCAGATTTGCTGCACATAATTTCATTCTATTTACTTAGTTCTTTTTGAGTATTTTCTAATGCCCCTCATGTTCTTCGCTATTTTTCAATTTCGATAGCAGATCGTAAGCTCCCGTTAAAACAACCTTTCCTTTAAGATCCATACCTTTTGGCAATTCCAACTGTATATATCCGCCATCACTGGTTCCAGTAGTAACTTCCAGAATCTCAAAGTGAAAGGATTCTCCTTCAGCTTCTTTTTCATGCTCTGATTCCTTTGAATCATGCTTATGTCCCGTTTCATTTTTTTCTTTTGCATGGCCGGCCTCTTTTCCTGCCGCTTTTGCAATGAAAATGTATTTTTTATTCTGGAAATCAACTACAGCACTGAGTGGTAAGGCCATAGCTTGGGTGGTACCGGCCTCGATATAAGCTTTTAAATAAGTACCCGGAATAAAATTTTTGCTTCCTTTGGCAATTGCGTGTACAGTAACGGTTTTGTCTGTTGCAATTTCCTTTCCTACCAGCTGAACTACGGCCCGCTGTTGAATGGTATCGGGATCATTCGCTAAGATAAATCTTACGCCTTGTCCCGGTTTCACTTTGTCCACATCTTTTTCAAAGACCTTTAACTCAACGTGCAGGTTTGAATTGTCTACAATTTCAAACATGACATCATTAGGGTTTATGAATTTCCCGCTATTCACATTTACCTTGGTCACATAACCGCTGATTGGTGCGTAGATATTTATCTCACTTCTGATATTCGTAGGAGACAAGCTGCCGGGATTGATGTTGATCAGGCGTAGGCGTTGCTTTAATGCATTTTCTCTGGCCTGGATGATCTGATACTGGGATTTTGCCTGTTGCAGGGTTTTTTGTGAATTTACATTCTGACTTGCAAGCGTCTGCTGACGTTTGTACTCCGAATCGGCTAATTCCAGCTGGCTTTTGCTTTCCAGATAATCTTGCTGAAGCTGTACATATTCCTGGTTTTGAAGCACAGCTATCACTTGTCCTTTGCTAACGCTACTGCCTTGCAAAAGTGGTGTTGACCTTACTATGCCGCCCATTTGGGTGGTGATACTTACTAAATTCTGCGGTGGAACATCGATGTAACCATTAACTTTTAAAAGTCCGCTTAATGACTTCAATTCAGGTGAGCCTAAGGTCACACCAATTGCTTTATATTGTGATTGGGTAATCTCCACTGAATTCTCATTTTCCTCATGGGCTTCTTCTGCCGGGGCTGCTGTTGCCTCAGTTTCCTTCTTATTTCCACCACAAGAGGCGATTAAAATAGCCAAGAGCAGTACTGAAGTGATACGTGTGATATTATGAATTGTCTTTTTCATTTCTTATTGATTATATACCCATAAGGTATTGAAGTGTGTAAACTGATTGATTGTATTGATTGATGGCCTGCAGGTAATTAAACCGGATCTCTGAATAAGTACGTAAGGCCTGCAAGTATTCTACATAACCAATTTCACCATTTTGAAAAGCGATTTGTGATTGCTTTAGAATTAGATTCACATTGGGTAAAGCACTCTTTTTGTAATAGTCAATACTTCTTGCGTTTTTCTGTAAATCCTGATATGCCTGTTTATACTGCCCTTGAAGATTAGTTTCAAATAAGTTAAATTGGCTTTCCGCAACTTGCTTTTCTATTCTTGCTGCTTTGATACGTGATGAAAAAGGTTTAAAGAAAATTGGAAGGGAAATGCCGGCCTGAACGCCTTGAAACCTTTTACTGCCACTAAAATACTGGTCATTTCCGTTGACATTCTGCGTTCCGATAATTGACTGGTTAAAATAACCGACGGTAAAATCAGGGCCTGAACGTGCTTTTTCTAATGCAAGAGCCTTATCTGCGACAACAATCTGCTGTTTTTGCAACGCAAGCAGAGGATTAGCTGAAATTGCACTGTCTAATGCCAAGTTATTGTATTCGTCTTGCTTAAACTGGTCTTTCGCAATTTCAATAATATCCTGTGAATTGAGCAGTCTTTGCAGCTCAGCTGTGTAGGCGAGAATATCAGATCGGTTCTTACTCATCTGGTTTAACACTTCATTATATTGGGTTTCGGCAGTGGTACTTTCCAATAAATTGGTTTCACCTGCTTTGTAGCGCAATGATGCTGCCTTTGCAAAATTACTGTATACAGAATCCTGGCTTTTATATAAGTCCTGTAATGCAACAAAGTATGCCAGTTGCGTATATGCACTTTTCACTTGATAACTCAGTTCTTTTTGGGTAACAGCCAGATTAATTTCGGCACTTTTGATTCGGGCATCGTATAGACCTCTCTGGTTTTTGAATACCCCAGGGTTTGGGATACTTTGGGATACACTGAAATTATTGTCTTTTCGTATGCTGTTAAACTGGCCATATTGGATATCGAAACTTGTTTTGCCCAGGTCAGTTGAACTTCCTCTTAAGGCCTGTTGCTGGTTAATCTGCAATCCTGAAGATTTTACTGCCTGGTTGTTTTTAATGGCCGTTTCAATCGCCTGGGTCATGGTTAAAGTTTGTCCAGGTATCTGCGCTTTTGCAGTTGGGCTAAAGAACAACAGGCAACTGATGATGATTGCAATTGCAGTCGCAGGAATAGACTTTGTTTTGCCCTTCCAGCTTTCAAAATAAGTATATAACACGGGTAATACAATAAGGGTTAAAATTGTTGAGGTAAGCAGACCGCCAATCACAACTGTGGCAAGAGGCTTTTGTACTTCCGCACCTGCGGCTGTTGAAATGGCCATTGGCAGGAATCCAAGGGAAGCCACAGTGGCAGTCATTAGTACTGGCCTTAACCTCAGCTCTGTTCCTTTCAGTACAATTTCGTTCAAGGTATATTTTCCTATTTTTTTGAGCCTGTTAAATTCAGTGATCAGCACGATCCCGTTAAGTACAGCAACCCCAAAAAGTGCAATAAAACCAACACCCGCCGAAATACTGAACGGCATGCCTCTTAGCAGTAGAGCGAAGATGCCACCGATAGCGGCCATTGGGATGGCAGAAAAGATCAGCAAGGACTGTTTAATAGAACCAAAAGAAAAATACAATAACAACAGGATGAGTAACAAAGCTACGGGTACTGCTACTGATAATCTTTTGGTTGCTTCTCTAAGATTTTCAAACTGACCGCCATAGGTAATATAATAACCGGCCGGCAACTTAACCTGCTGCTCTATTTTAGTCTGTATTTCCTCAACCACACTGGCAATATCGCGACCGCGTACATTTAAACCGACAATAATACGTCGCTTGGTGTCCTCACGCTGGATCTGGTTCGGGCCAATTTTAAACTCTACATCAGCAAGTTGCTCCAATGGTACCTGATTGCCATTTGGTGCAGTAACAAATACATTCTTAACGTCATCAATACCCTGACGGTTTTCCTGAGACAGGCGAACTACCATGTCGTAACGCTGTTCTCCCTCGTAAACCAGCCCCGCTGATTGTCCGGCAAATGCTGCATTTAAAGCCTGGTTCACAGTCTCTACACTTAATCCGTATTGTGCAATTCGATCTCTGTTTATTTTAACTACTATCTGGGGAAGACCTTCGGCTTGCTCCAGGTATAAGTCTTTGGCACCTTCGACCGAAGAAACAATGCTCCCGATTTTTTTAGAAAAATCCGTTAATGCAGTCAAGTCATCACCAAATATTTTAATACCAATGTCCTGTCTGACACCAGATATAAGTTCATTGGAGCGTAACTGAATGGGCTGGGAGAAGCCAAAACTCACACCCGCCACCTCTTTGAGGGCGTCACTCATCATTTCAGTTAGTTCTTCGCGGGTCTTAGCACTTGTCCATTCCTTTTTGTCTTTTAGGATGATGGTCAAGTCACAAGCCTCCATCGGCATCGGATCCGTAGGAATCTCAGCAGCGCCAATCTTGCCAACCACTTCTTTTACTTCCGGAAACTTTTTCACTAGAATGGCTGATGCCTGGTTCACTTTATCAATCGTCTGGGATAGGGAACTTCCTGTTAGTAATCTGGTCTCAACTGCAAAATCACCTTCCTCCAGATTTGGGATAAATTCTCCACCCATTCGGCTAAAGACGAATAGACTGACAACCAATAATGCGATAGAGGTAATCGTCACAGCCATTCTGCGTTTTAATGCACCTTTGATCATTGGGTGATAGTATTTGTGGAAGAAATCCATCATACGATCAGAAAAGTTTCTTTTGTGGGTTGGGTTTTTGCTCAAAAATAATGCAGATACCATAGGGACATACGTCATAGAGAGTAAAAATGCACCCAGGATTGCAAAGGAAACCGTTTGGGCCATCGGGCCAAACATTTTACCTTCAATACCTACCAATGCAAGGATAGGGAGGTAAACGATCAAAATGATGATCTCCCCAAAAGCAGCAGCAGACCTGATTTTTACAGCAGATTCATATACTTCTTTGTCCATTTCCTCCTGAGTCATTCTGCCTGCTTTACGCATGCCTAGGTGGTGCATCGTGGCCTCTACAATAATTACGGCTCCATCAACGATCAGACCAAAGTCAATTGCACCCAGGCTCATTAGGTTTCCTGATACCCCGAACAGGTTCATCATGGAAATGGCAAACAGCATCGCCAGCGGAATCACTGAGGCAACGACCAGTCCGGCCCGGAAGTTTCCAAGGAACAGTACCAATACAAAGATTACAATTAACGCACCTTCAATCAGGTTCTTAGCGACTGTGCCCATTGCTCTATCTACCAAAGCGCTCCGGTCAAGGAATGGTTCTACGACCACCCCTTCAGGAAGTGTTTTGCTGATCCTCTCTATTTTGAGCTTAACTTGTTTTACTACGTTATTTGCATTGGCGCCTTTAAGCATCATTACGATACCACCAACCGCTTCTCCTTGTGCCTCAGGTGTAGCACGGGTAAGTGCCCCATAACGAATAGAATTGCCAATCTGGACGTTTGCAATATCCCTGATTAGTACTGGTATACCACTTGGACTATTTTTAACTACGATCTTGTTAATATCAGAGATACTGCCTACGAATCCTTCACTTCGGATGAAGTATGCATTAGGTTTTTTATCAATATAAGCGCCACCCGTGTTTTGATTATTCTGTTCTAATGAAGTGAAGACGTCATTAATACTTAAGTTAAAGCTTCTTAACTTATCAGGATCCAGCGCAATTTCATATTGTTTTAATAAGCCGCCGAAGCTGTTCACCTCTGCAATGCCGGGTGTGCCTAAAAGTTGCTTTCTTACAATCCAGTCCTGAATGCTTCTAAGTTCAAGTGCAGTATATTTTTTCTCAAATCCCGGCTTGGCATGGATCACGTATTGATATATCTCACCAAGACCAGTCGATATAGGTGAGATCTCAGGGTTTCCCAAACCGCCGGGAATATTATTTTTAGCCTCAGCTAACTTTTCATTAACCTGTTGACGTGCCCAGTAAATATCTACGTCATCGTGGAACACAATGGTCACTACGGATAATCCGAACCTTGATATGGAACGAACCTGCTGTATTTCAGGAATAGTAGACATGGACTGTTCTACCGGATAGGATATTAAGCGTTCTATTTCCTGGCTGGCCAGTGAAGGGCTTAAAGTAATAACTTGCACCTGATTGTTTGTAATATCAGGTACTGCATCTATAGGAAGCTGTTTAAGGGAATAAATACCCCAGGCAATTAATGCAAGGGTAAACAGTCCAATAACAAGCTTGTTCTGTATAGAAAACTGAATGATTTTTTTCAGCATCGAATTAAAATTATGTTAGATAAAAAACTAATTAATGCATAGTCGACAACACTTCATGAGAAATGAACCGCAAGCAATAACATGATGATTTAACTAACTTAATTGAGGCGGTTGCCAAATGGAAAGAGAAACGGAAGCTGCATTGGCCGAATATAAATCAACATATTCCTTTTTCAATATTAAGGATATGGTTTTTATATGCACAACTTGATTGATTGGTATAGGTGTATTGCAGCAGGAGCAAGAACAAAATGGAGAACAGGAATCAAGATCAGATTTTGAATGGCCGTCGTCTGCTATAGTTTTAGAAATTCTATTTGTTACAGTAGCTCTGGAATTGTTCATATCCTTACAAGGCACGAAATTCATGACAAGGATGATAATAACAATAAGCCAGTTAACTATTTTCACAAAAAAATATTTTTTCCAAATGTATAAAAATATAATTCAGTATTACAAGAGAAAAATAAAATTTTTGCATCTATTGTTGAAGGTAGGATAAATCGTGTAATTTGAAGACGTATTGAAGAGATCCGGATATTATTTGCTAGGAACTCCAAAAGCATTGCTTATGGGGAAGGACAAGCTGTTGTAAAATTTGATTCTACGCAGATTTCTTTAGCACAATTGGAAGAGGCAGTAGAGAAAGAAACAGGTTATAAAATCATAAATAAATCAACCAATGACAACTAAAGCAATAATACTAGAATCTACCATAACTTGCCCTGTTTGCCAACATCAAAAAATGGAGATAATGCCGACAGATTCTTGCCAGTACTTCTATGAATGCGAAAAATGCAAGACAAGATTAAAACCTCAAGATGGAGACTGCTGTGTGTTCTGTAGCTATGGGACAGTTCCATGTCCCCCAATACAAGAAAACAAATCGTGTTGCTGAAATTCTGTAGAGGTGTAACAAACTCGTAGGAAAAAACAACATGGCGGCGAAGTCAAATCGTGGGGACAAAAAGAAGAATTTAAAAATGTCAATTACTTTCTTAGACATTATTTTTTTATTCTTCTATACCATTTCGATTCAAGTATGGTTTTTGGCGCGTATGCGTACTTCGCCCTGTTAAATAATGTAAATTGATTTTGGCTATTTCATTTTCAAAGTTCCAATTAAAAATAAGTTGATACTCCAAATTGTATTGCGGCAGTTTTGGTTGGTGGGTTGCCTAACAAATCCTTTTGACTTTGAATTCTGTAATTAGCCCTTAGAACGGTTTGTGGTCTTGGTCTAAAGCTAATCCCAGGCATTATGCTCCATAATTCATCACCAATATTTTCGTCTGTTTCTTTGAATTTTCCAACATTCCAATCAACATATTCAAAGCGGCAGGCAAGATTGATGGTGGCATTTTGCCAACCCAGAATTTCTCTTTTTAATATTGGCTGTACAATGTCGGCATATCCTCCTTGTTGTTTATTACCAAATTGTTGCGAATATGTTGTGGGAACATCTATATTGATCCATGCCCATTCTGCGGTAATAAAAGTGTTAAGGTTAGGCAAAGTGGTGTTAAAATCAATAGCAAATATATTTAACCTTCTTTTGTCGTCTATTACAATCCCGTCATCTAGCCATTTGTTATATATCCCGCCCATATAGGATAATCCGATTTCTCCTATTTTATTATGTCGGACTGCAATTTTTCCTGTCAATAGCGGTTGACCGCTGGCCATTTCTTCAAACCTTTCAGTATTCTCTTTTGCAGCTGGTAAAAAGGTCTTATTCTCTTTGTTGGCAATAATCGAATTATCAAACCCACTGGATGCATAAATTTCATAACCAAACATCCAATTTGTATTATAGTGTTTTCCATAAATGCCAAATCCGGCGTTACTCCATGTTGCAGGTAACATTTGTGTCATCGCAATCGGACGATCCGTAAATTCCCATTTTGGCCCATCATGGTTTTGATTGAAGGCACCTATTGGGTTCATAATCATTCCACCTCTTAAATTCAATAGGGGATGAAGCTCAAGATCGAGGGCGGCAAATTCTATTGCAATTTCCTTTTCGGCTGGTTCAAATTCAATTTCAGATAAAAATTTAATGCGTTTGCTAATAGTGGAAGCAACAAATAGCGTCATTCTTCTAAACTGAAATTGATGTCCCTCGGAAACACCATCTGTACCTGAATGTTGCCAGTTTGCTTCCATATACCCCCCTAAAGAAACTGGTAATTTCCCCACAGTGATGAATGGTCGTTCGTAAACGGCATCCATATTTAAGGATTGTTTAGCTGTGTCTAATGTTGATCTTTTAAGAAGTTTCGGGTCAATTTGAGCTTCTGCTATGTAGTATCCAATTAATATAATTGTGAGTGTAGTAATTACTTTTTTCATATCGCTTTAAGGGAGATTTTTAGTTGATTCGTTTCGATAACGATTGCAAATGTTCGCAGGTTGGTATCAGCCGGGCCATTTTGCATTATTCCTTTGTTGTTAAATTCACTACCGTGGGCGGGACATTGCAGTTTGTCTCCAAATACTTGTAATTCTGCTCCTAAGTGAGTGCATTCCATCCATAAAGCGGAATACGTGTTTTCATTAAAGCGGTATATGCATATAGGAAATTTTAGCAGATCATTGGTCACAATGATATATTTCTTAAATTGTTTTTTATTAGACTTGATTATAAAATCTGATATAGGGACAACCAAATTATCATCAGCAATTTCTCCTGATAAAATCTGTAAAGAACTACAACTTTCTAGCAGGGTTGGAATTCCCAGCCCTGCTAAACAAGCATAACCACAGTTTTTTATAAAATCTTTTCTTTTCATGGCTACAGTGACTTTAAAAATTTGATGAGTGCATTTTTATCAGCCGCTGAAAGCTGGATATATTCATTTCTTGCATTAGCAGCCTCGCCACCATGTAAGGTTATAGCCTCTTCAATACTTTTTGCTCTCCCGTCATGTAATAGGTGATATTGTCCGCCTTGAGAGTTTGGTGAAAGACCTAAGCCCCAAAGTGGTGGTGTTCTCCACTCAAAAGTTTTTGCAGTCCCTTCTGTATAAGCATCATCAAGTCCTGCTCCCATGTCATGCAATAATAGATCAGTATAAGGATGGAAAGTTTTGTTAGACAGTGCCTTTGTAGTGGATATGCCTGTTTTTAAAGTGGGTTTATGACAACCTGAACAATTTATCCTGTCAAATATTACCCGACCATTTTTAACTTCAGAGTCATTTTGCTGACGTTGAATGGGGGCTTTAAGCGTTTGCAAATAAAACACAACATCATTTACGGTTTGGGTCGAAATCTCTGGATCAATGGTAAGATGAGTATAAACATCTACCGGATCGTAACTTGAAGTAATTCCTATATCTTGGTTATATGCATTTACAGTTTGATGTAATAGACTATAAGCAGCAGCCTTTTTACCAAATCGATGGATATATTTTCCATCTTTTTGAATTGCATTAGCAAAGGGAATTATATACTGCGGCAGGTTACCATAGTTTGGAACTCCGGAAATCCCATCGTTGTCATTGTCGTCTGGATCTGCCATTGCCAGAATGTCTGCATCAGAAACAAGTTCTAAAAGACCTAATCCAGTATTAGCAGGAGGTGTGAATTTAGAAAAGGTAGCTCCTAAGGGTATTTGTTCTGGCATATATCCAGGTATAGCTCTATTCTGTAATTGAGGGCCACCCTGATTTAGAAACTTGTTACCTGTTTCGTCAATTTGTCCGAAACGGGTAAGTGTGGTAAATGGATGTCCCTTGCCATCCCCTGCATGGCAACTTCCACAACTTGTAGCTACAAAAACTGGCCCTAAGCCTTTTTCAGGAGTAAAGATTTCGTCATTAAATGCTACATCTCCTGATAGAAATCTTCGGCTTTCCTCATAACTTAACCCTTCAACCGGCCCATCTAATAAGTTCTCGTCTTTAGGCGAAGCTGGTTCCAGCTTAGAACAGGATTGTATAATTGTGACAAGTCCAACTAAAATACATGTAACAAGTAAAGATTTTTTCATTGGTCTAATTTTAATATTTCAATATGCAAATATATAAAGTTAGATATCACTAACAAAATTAATTCGACTATTCGATTTTTTATTAGATGATTCGGAAAGGTTTTATGTTTAACTTTGTTCTATGATTTCCCAAACAGAAGAAAACTATCTAAAAGCGCTTTTCATTTTGGCTAATGAAAACGGAGAGACTGGTGTGAATGAATTGAGTAAGTTTTTAGGAATAAAGATGCCAACTGTGACTAGCATGATGAAGAGTCTAGCAGATAAAAATTTAGTTCGGTATATAACCTATAAGCCAGTAATCCTTACGGTGACAGGAAAGAAAGAAGCTGCATCAATTATCCGAAAACACCGTCTTACTGAAATGTATCTAGTGGAAAAAATGGGGTTTGGCTGGGATGAAGTGCATGAGATAGCAGAACAGGTTGAGCATGTAAAGTCAAATGCCTTATTTGATAAAATGGATGAAGCCCTCGATTTCCCAAAATTTGATCCTCATGGTGCGCCTATACCTGATAAAAATGGAAAAATAGATTTTCCTGATCAAAGAAAATTAAGTGAGTGCAAAGTTGGAGAAACTATTCAATTATCTGGTGTTATTCACTCTTCTGATGTTTTTTTGAAGTTTTTAAACAGTAAAAATTTAAAACTAGGAACCATACTTACTGTTCAATTAATAGAAGCATTTGATGGAACAAGGGAGCTTAGCTACGACGAAAGAACAGCAGAAATTCTAAGTGAAATTGCTTGTGAAAAACTATTGGTGCAGAACTTAAAGCATATATGATTAAAGACCTCAGTTGGGCAATTCGTTTGAAGCAAAAAAACATACAATGGAATTAAAATTTTGATATATTTGAAACCATGAAATGGTTCGTTTGCCTTTTTTCATTTTATGTACTCTTTTTAACTGGTGTTCCCTGCAACCTAGAGGATAATTGTTGTACTGATGAGATCTGCTTTGAACGAAATAATAATAAAGAACTAGAAGGTCAAAAGAATCAAGAAAATTGCCCATGACCTTTTTTTGCTTGTGGTGTTTGTTTTGGAGTGCTTCCAGTGACGGCTTTTATAGCATTTTTTTCAGGCCTCACCTGCAATGTCTGAGTTAAATTATTTCTATTTCGATAGCAATTTATACAATTGCACAGGATTTCTAACAGTTAAGTATATATTTGCAACATGAGATTATGGATTGCCCGTGTTTTTATTGGCTTTGCGTTCAGCCTTTTATTGGCTCATAACCTCATTTCGCACCATCATGATGAAGAAGCAATTGAGTATGCCGGAGATCACCACGATCATCATGAAGACCGCTCAGCGACCCCTTTTGATAATGTAAAACTTGATGGTGACTTTGTTCAGAAATTAGATTTCCAGCACTTAGATGTCAGTGTACCTGTGAATTTGGTTTTGGTGTTGTATAATTTTACACAGGAACCCATTGTAATTGTTCAACAGTATTGTACACCACCACCTGAGCATCCCCCTGCGCTATTTCATATAGATGCAGCTTCACTAAGAGGCCCCCCTGTTTATTGTTAATTACCGGAATTATTTGCTGTTGAAGTAAATGAACAAGATTGCCTATGCAATCTCTTTTTCTGATTTTTTACAATAAACTTTCAAAATGCTCAATAAGATCATAGAGTTTTCTATTAAGAATAAGCTTGTTATTGGTTTATTTACCCTTGCATTGATTGCATGGGGTGCTTATTCCATTACCCGATTACCTATTGATGCCGTACCTGATATTACAGACAATCAGGTTATGGTCATCACTGTCACCCCAAGTCTGGCCGCCCAGGAAGCCGAAAGGTTAATTACTTTTCCGGTAGAGCAAACAATGGCCAGCATTCCTGGCATTAGTCAAATCCGTTCCTTTTCCCGTTTTGGCCTGTCCATAGTTACTGTAGTTTTCAAAGAAGATGTAGACATCTATTGGGCACGTCAGCAGATTGGAGAACGTTTAAATGATGCCGCCAAACAAATTCCTGAAGGTGTGGGTAAGCCTGAAATGGCTCCTCTTACCACAGGTCTGGGTGAAATATACCAGTATGTGATCCACCCTAAAAAAGGTTATGAAAAGAAATACGATGCCACTGAATTACGTACCATTCAGGATTGGATCGTTAAACGCCAGTTATTGGGTACTCCGGGAGTTGCCGAGGTCAGCGGCTTTGGTGGTTATGTCAAACAGTATGAAATTGCTGTAAATCCTGATCGCCTGCGTAGTGTAAATGTCAGTATTGCCGACATATTTAAAGCACTGGAAACCAATAATCAAAATACTGGAGGTGCTTACATTAATAAGTCACCAAATGCCTACTTTATCAGGAGTGAAGGCTTAGTGGGTGGTTTGGACGATATTGGAAAGATCGTGATCAAAATCAATAACAGAATCCCCGTACTAATCCGGGATGTGGCTACTGTTCAGTTTGGAAACAGTGTGCGTTATGGTGCTGCAACACGAAATGGAGAAGGTGAAACAGTTACAGGTATTGTGATGATGCTGAAAGGTGCCAACTCTTCTGAGGTGATCAATAACGTGAAGGAAAGAATTGAGCAGATCAAAAAGACCTTACCTGAAGGTGTAACTATTGAGCCTTTTTTAGATCGTAAAAAGTTGGTTGATAATGCGATTGGTACGGTATCCAAAAACCTGATTGAAGGAGCATTGATTGTGATCTTCATTTTAATCCTGTTTTTGGGGAACCTACGTGCGGGGTTGGTAGTGGCTTCTGTAATTCCATTATCTATGCTGTTTGCCATCTGTATGATGAACCTGTTTGGGGTTTCGGGCAATTTGATGAGCCTGGGGGCGATAGATTTTGGACTTATTGTGGATGGGGCAGTAATTATAGTGGAAAGTATCGTTCACCGTATTGCCATAGGAAGCTTTGCCGCAAAAGGAATTGCCCGGCTCAATCAGCAGCAAATGGATGAAGAGGTTTATCAGGCTTCCTCTAAGATCAGAACAAGTGCCGCATTTGGGGAAATCATAATCCTGATTGTATACCTGCCTTTATTGGTATTGGTGGGTATTGAGGGTAAGATGTTCAGGCCTATGGCAGAAACGGTGATGTTTGCAATTCTAGGTGCATTTATTCTGTCACTTACCTATGTGCCTATGATGGCCGCTTTAGGTTTAAGCAAGAACACTACTCACAAGCGTAATTTTTCAGATAAAATGATGGATTACTTCCAGAGATTATACAGTCCGCTAATTAAAAAGGCTATTCAGCACAAGGCAGTTGTGGTCATCACGGCAATTGTTCTTTTTGTGATCAGCGTAATAACCTTTAATCGTTTGGGCGGGGAATTTATCCCTCAATTGGATGAAGGAGATTTTGCAGTGGAAACAAGGGTGCTGACCGGAAGTTCTATTGACCAGATGATCGAGGTATCCAGAAAGGCGCAAAAGATCATTCTTGGCTTTCCTGAAGTCAAACAGGTGGTGAATAAAATCGGATCAGGAGAGATCCCAACCGACCCTATGCCCATTGAAGCGGGTGATATGATGGTGATCCTGAAGGATAAAAGCGAGTGGACAAGTGCCAAGACCAGAGAGGAACTGGCCGATACGATGCAGAAGGCGCTTGCGGTAATACCAGGGGCTACCTTTGGCTTTCAGCAGCCTATCCAGATGCGTTTTAATGAGCTGATCACTGGTGCAAAACAGGATGTGGTGCTGAAGGTTTACGGAGAAGACCTGGATGTACTGACCGCTGAGGCAGGAAAGATCGGTAAACTGATCAAGCCTATTCAGGGGGTGTATGATACTTATGTAGAAGAAGTGACGGGTTTGCCTCAGATACAGGTGAAGTTTAACCGGGATAAAATTGCCCAATATGGATTAAATATCGAAGAGATCAACCGAACCATTAAAACCGCATTTGCAGGTGAAACCGCAGGTTTGGTTTACGAGGGGGAAAAACGGTTTGATATGGTTGTACGCTTAGACAAACAAGATAGACAGGATATTGGTAATGTTAGAGGACTATATATTTCTACACCAACAGGTCAGCAAATTCCTTTGGAGGAAGTCGCTTCAGTGGAATTTAAAAATGGCCCAAATCAAATTCAACGGGACGATACCAAGAGAAGGATCACCATTGGTTTTAATGTCCGTGACCGTGATGTGGCCAGCATTGTAGAAGAAATTCAAGCTAAGATTGATCAGAAAATAAAGTTTCCTGCTGGTTACTATGTTACCTATGGCGGCCAATTTGAAAACCTTCAGGCAGCCAACAAACGATTGGCGTTTGCGCTTCCGGTGGCGTTGTTGCTCATCCTTTGCTTACTCTATTTTACGTTCAATTCTATCAAACAGACATTGCTTATTTTTACCGCCATCCCGCTTTCTGCTATTGGTGGTGTCTTTGCCTTATTGATCCGGGATATGCCTTTCAGTATTTCAGCAGGTGTTGGTTTTATTGCACTCTTTGGTGTTGCAGTATTAAATGGAATTGTTTTGATCTCTGAGTTTAACCGCTTAAAAGAAGAAGGAATGACCGATATTAACGAACGTGTACTCATAGGAACCAAAATAAGGTTACGCCCCGTACTCATGACTGCGGCTGTTGCTTCATTGGGCTTTCTTCCTATGGCTATCTCTAATTCATCAGGAGCAGAAATTCAGCGTCCTTTGGCCACAGTGGTGATCGGTGGTCTGCTTACCGCTACATTGCTTACGCTGTTGGTACTCCCGGTGTTATATATCTTTTTTGAGAAAAAATTTAACAAACCAAAAGCAGGTACTGCCTTGAACACACTTATTATTCTGGCATTGTCATCTATTTTGTTCATGCCTTCTGGTGCTTTTGCCCAAGATGGCCCGGTAGAAAAGTTGAGCCTTCAACAAGCGATTGATCTAGCCTTGAAAAATAATAATGGTGTTAAGGCTGCGGCATTTGGAGTTGATTATCAAAAGGAACTAAAAAAAGGCAGCCTTACGCTTGAACGCACCAATGTGATCTATCAGCAGGGACAGATCAATAGTAATACAAGGGACAACCACATTAGTGTCAGCCAAAAAATAGAATTTCCAACCGTTTATTCAGGACAGTCCAAGTTAGCATCAGAGAATGTAACCAAGGCACAGGGGCAATTTGATGTTCAGGCATTGATATTGATTAATAAGGTTAAAAGTGTTTACTATAAGCTGGTATATCTGGACGAAAAAAAGACCCTGATACATTATCAGGATAGCCTATATACCAATTTGCTAAAGGCGAGTGACCTGCGTTACCGTACAGGAGAAAGTAACCGATTGGAAAAGGTAACCTCGGAAACCCAATTAATGGAACTTAAAAATGCGGGTAGACAAGTTGAAGCAGACATTCATATTGCTCAAAAAGAACTGCAAACATTGCTCAATACCGACCAGCAGATTATTGTTCTTGAAAATAAACTTCAGAGAAAGCCTGTTAAGGTTAATCAGGATAGCGCCATACTAGCGGGTAATCCTTACCTGAATTATTTGAAACAGGAATTGAGGGTTAAGCAACAGGAAACACAGGTTCAAAAAGCAAAAGGATTGCCTGATTTTTCGGTTGGATATTTCAACCAGTCTTTTAATGGGCTGCAAAACTTTAACGGGATGACACAGAACTATACGGGCTCGGATCGGTTTAGTGGTTTTCAGGTAGGTGTCGGTATTCCATTGTTGCCTGGGGGAAACAGGGCTAAGGTAAATGCGGCTAAAGTAAGTCAGCAGATTGCATCAGCAAATCTACAGGATCAGCAAAGTATTTTGCAGGGCAATTTTAGTCAGCTCTTACAACAGAGTCAGAAACATGCCAGCACACTGGCCTATTATGAACAAGGCGCGTTAAAACAAGCTGATCTGATCATTAAGAATGCAGAAGCAGGGTTTAAAGGGGGTGAAATTGCTTACCTGCAATACTTACAAAGTTTAGCCTTAGCCATTAAAATTAAATCTGATTACCTGGATGAGCTTTTTGCTTATAACCAGAATCTATTGGATATAGAAAATATCACAGGTAAAAAGTAAAAATAGGAAATAGCAAAATGAAGACACTTAATTATATCGCAGCTTTCACGCTGTCACTTTTAACCATTACAGCCTGTAATCAGGCTTCCACAGAAGAAAAGAAAGAGGAGGCGGCGACCGCTAAACCTAGTGATGAAGTAACCTTGTCTAAAGATCAGTACGAAGTTGCCGCACTACAAACAGGTAAATTAGAAATGCGTTCATTGAGTGATGTCATTAAAGCAAATGGTGCTATTGATGTACCCCCAGAGAATATGGTTTCCATATCTGCTCCTTTAGGAGGGTATATCAAAAGCGCTGGTTTATTATTAGGTCAACAAATCAGCAAAGGACAAGTGATTGCCATCATTGAAAATCCTGAATTTATTGATATTCAGCAGGAATATTTGGAAAGCAAAAGCCGTTTTGAGTTTTTAGCCCTGGAATACAAGAGGCAGGAACAACTTAGGCAAGAAGATGTAAACTCGGCAAAAACTTTTCAGCAGGTAAATTCTGAATATAAAATGATCCAGGCGCGAATGAATGGGTTGGAGCAGAAACTGTCGCTGATAGGGATTAATGCGAAAAGCCTTCAATCTGGAAAGATTTCTAAAACCAGTAATTTGTATTCACCTATTAACGGATATGTAACGCTCAACAACGCAACTACCGGAAAATATGTCAATCCAACGGACGTAATATTTGAATTGGCCAATAAAAGTCAAATGCACCTCGCATTGAATGTTTACGAAAGAGATGCTTCTAAAATTAAAGTAGGTCAATCAATTAAATTCGCATTGGCGAATGAAACCGGATACAATCGCAATGCGAGAGTTTTTCTGATTGGAAAATCGACTGGTAATGAGGGGACTGTACCTGTTCATTGCCGTTTGCTTAATACCGAAAACGCAGCTTTGTTCCCGGGTATGTATGCCAAAGCAATGATTGAAACTACAAATCAGTCTGTACCAGCCTTACCTCACGAAGCTATTGTGCAATCCGATGGTCTGGATTACATATTTATTCAGATTACCTCTTCAGATGCAAAAGGATCTACATTCAAAATGATCCCGGTGAAAAAAGGTATTGAACAGGAAGGATATACAGAGGTTATCCTGCCAGAGGATTTTGACCATAATTCTGCTGTTGTACTTAAAGGAGCTTACACCCTTCTTTCAGCAATGAAAAATGTAGAGGAATAAATGGCACAGGCAAAACTCATAACGGTGTTAAAGGAGCCTTTTCAGGCACTAAGACATAAAGCATTTGCTATCTTGTATTTCGCACAAACTATCAGTTTGTTAGGTGATGCATTTACCTGGGTAGGGCTTGCATTGTTATCCTATCAGTTTGGTAAGGAAAATTCAGCGGTAATTCTAGCCTCTGCATTAACTCTTAGAGTGGTTGCCTTCATCATTTTTTCCCCCTTTGCCGGAGTACTAGCGGATCGGGTTGACCGAAAAAATATATTGTATATCACACATTTTATCAGAATGGCAATTATCTGTTGTTTGCCTTTTGTAAATGCCGAATGGCAGATTTATGTGCTGGTTTTTCTTTTAAATGTGTTCAATGCTTTTTTTACGCCAACTTATAAATCCATAATTCCACAGGTTGTTGACCAACGGAATTACAGGCAGGCGATTGGTCTATCTACCGCAACATTTCAATTGTTAGGAGTACTTGGGCCAGGATTAGCCGGAATTATAGCCGTATGGTTTGGACCAAGGGATATATTCTTTGTTGATGCCGCATCGTTTATTCTTGCAGGTATATTGATCCTGATGCTTCCAGCTCAACTGATCAGTAGACCTGCTCATCCAATATCAGAGAAGCCTTTATCTGCATGGGCAGATGTAGTCAAAGGAGCAAAACTACTCTTTGGAAATAAGTTGATCCGATTTGCCCTGGCCATTGAATTTATTTCTGCAATTGCAGGGGCACAAATCTTAGTAAACACAGTTGGCCATATCAAAAGCGGGCTTTTACTCGGTGATAAACAATACGGTTGGGCTATGGCTGCCTTTGGTATCGGCGCAGCGGTAGCGGCTTTTGTTGCGGGCAATCTGGATAAGTCTAAAAGCAGACGTGTATCGCTGATCGTCGGTGTATTGCTACTTGGACTAGCTATAGCAGGAGCAAATTATGTCAGCTATACTGTTTTGTTAGTCCTTTGGCTGTTTGCCGGATTAGGTCAAAGTTTAGCAGAGATGCCTTCCGAAACGTTGATAGGAGAAAATATAGCCTCAGTGGAACAAGGGAAAGTATTCGGCTCTCATTTTGCCTTTTCCCACTTATGGTGGGCGATTGCCTACCCCATTGCTGGATTCACCGGAAGCTATTTCCCAGGAAATGACTTCCTTTATGGGGGCATCATTTCATTGGGGATATTGGCGATTGCGCTTCTTCTTATATCAAAAACAAATAAACAATAAATTCTATAATCCATTAATCATTAAAAAAATCAAATGAAAAAAACACTAATTATTGCAGCCATGTCTTCGATGTTATTTGCGGCTTGTTCAAATGAAACTAAGAAAGAAGCAACTACAGATTCTTCAGCTACAGAAACGGCACCAGCAGTAGATACTACAGCTATTAAGACTGATAGTGCAACTGTAGCTAAAGATACGGTAGCAATGGATAGCGCAGAGGCCGCTCATGGTCACAAACACTAATTAATCACAAAATTGGTCTATCCTGATCTCAGATTAGGGTAGACCTGTTTTTAAATGGAAAATATGAATTTTAAAAAAATAATTACGCTTGCTGTACTATTCATTTTATGTGGTGTCAGCAACCAGCTTTTTGCGCATGGTGTAGACGGTGATACCCAAACCTTTTTAACAGGTAATAACGGCGTAGCCTTTGGCCCTTTTCTTTACATCGGAGCCAAACACATGCTTACCGGATATGATCACCTGCTTTTCCTGGTTGGGGTTATTTTCTTTCTATATAAACCAAAAGAAGTCCTGCTTTATGTCAGCTTCTTTACCATAGGTCACAGTATCACTTTGTTACTTGGAGTGATGTGTAATATTGCTATCAATGCTTATCTTATAGATGCAATTATCGCACTTTCTATTGTTTACAAGGGATTTGACAATCTTGGAGGTTTTCAACGTTTCTTTGGTAAACAGCCAAACACTAAAGCAGCAGTTCTGATCTTTGGTTTATTTCACGGTTTTGGTCTGGCGAGTAAGTTGCAGGACTTTAATTTCGGTAAGGAGGGTTTATTTACCAATTTACTAGGTTTCAATATTGGTGTGGAAATAGGTCAGTTTATTGCCCTCGCTCTGGTTCTTACGTTGATTACCGTGTGGCGTAAATACCCAAGCTTTATGAAATTTTCCACTTTTACAAATACCATGCTCATGGCAGCAGGGTTCCTATTATTAGGGTTTCAGTTAACAGGTTATTTTACATCTTAAATAAAACATACAATGGCAGAAATGAGTCATCAAATCATAGAAAAAAGTAAAATTATAAAGGCGGTATTGATAGCATTAGTAGTCGCCGCTATCTTATTGGTTACAGCAATCTTACCTGCTGAATACGGTCTTGACCCATTAGGAACAGGGAAGGCTTTTGGTTTTGGAAAACTATATGTTCCAGATAATGGTATGGGTGAAGAGTCTCAAATGACGGTAAAAAAAAACAACCCTGTTATCAAATTGGAAAAGGCCGGTTCAGGGCCAGATGTAAAAAGGCCAGCGGAGGCCGACCTACCTGCTCCGGTACAACAATATACACATAGGGAAGATACTGTTAGGGTAACCATTCCTGCCGGAAAGGGTATTGAATATAAGATACGGATGTTGAAATATGGGCAATTGAAATACGAGTGGTTAACTAGTAAAGGAGACCTTTATTTTGATTTTCATGGTGAACCAAAGGAGCTTAAACCAAGTAAGAATACTTATTTTGATAGCTATACCATTGCTTATTCAAATAACATGGTAGGTACTTTTCTATCCCCATTTGAAGGGAAACATGGATGGTATTTCAGAAATGAAGAAGGTAAAGATATCTTAGTTACCTTGAGATTAAAGGGAGAGTACGAGTTGCTATAAGATCATTTAACTAGTGAATATTTTTTATTCACTAGTTTCAAGCTTGATAGAAGTTATTTTTTACCTCAAAATAGATTATTATAAACCGTATATCACGATTTTTTTGCTTAGACGAACTTTAATGTGAAACCAATAGATGTAAAAAAAGCTCGGAATTATGTAAATTTATTTTTGCATCTTTATACTAGATTTGCCTAGTCATGAAAAGTAAAGCTATCTTTCTGTTAGTTATATTTTTGCTCAATACTGTTGTAGGTTTTGGCTGTGCTTTAGGAATGGAGGAGGATCATCATGAAGATCATTTTCATTCTGAATCTCCTCATCATGTTCATATGGCGAATAATCACCATCATTCAGATGGGCATGAACACAAAACTAGCCCAATATCTGGTCAGAATTTCTCAAAGGAAGATCCTTGTTGTAAAACTTTAGTAAATGATTTGGTTACTCAAAGCAAATTAGTTCCTGAAAATGGCAAGGTGCAAGTAGTTTTACCTATAATTTGGCTTCCTGATTATTCTTATGCCTTATTAGTTCCCGTAACGGATGTTGAACTTGATCAAAGCGTCTATGTAGACCATAGAGAAAGGCCGCCTAACGAGGACATTCGCATTGTCATTCAAAGTTTTCAGATATAAGATTTAATGTGAGTTGCTAAACAGCAAGCTTACTGCTGTTAGCGTCTACAAATACATTCACATAGCTATTGCTATGACTAAGAATAAGTATAAACATTAAATTATTACATCATGAAAAAGATATTTTTGGTAGTTGCTTTAATTGCAACTGCATGGATCAAACCTGGTTTTGCTCAAAGCAGCCAGACACAATCATTATTAACTTCTTACTACGACATCAAAAATGCGTTAGTAAACTCCGATGCAACAGCGGCTGCATCAAAAGCAAGTGAGTTTTCTAAAGCTTTAGCAAGTATAGATATGAAATCAATGCCAAAGGCAGAAATGACTGCTTTCATGGGATTTCAGGATAAACTTGCATTTGATGCCAAGCATATCTCGGAAACAAAAGAGATTTCCCATCAAAGAGAGCATTTCGCTAATTTTTCTACTAATCTTTTCAAGCTGGCCAAAGCTGTAAAGCTTACTAAAGACCCAGTCTATTATGACTATTGCCCAATGAAAAAGAGTTATTGGCTTTCTGATAACGCAGCGATTAAAAATCCTTATTTCGGTAAACAAATGTTAACCTGCGGGGAAGTAAAGGAAACTTTAAAGTAATTCTGTTTGTTGATTGTACAGCCTCACCTTTACTGGGGTCGTGACTGTACAATTGACTCTCAGATTTTATCAAATAATTCTACTAAAGGATAACGGAAATACGCTTTTGTCCTTAAGTAGGTAATCAACCATTTAAAAATATTTTAATTAAAATAAGATGAAAACATTAATTTATAGCATGGCTTTTTCTTTACTATTTCTAGCTGCTTGTTCTAATGGTAGTAATAAAACTGAAACTGCTGCTACTTCAGAGGCTACATCAACTAAGTCCGCTGTAACAGAATCTTCAGAAAAAGGCACTTCTACTGCCGCATTGTTAAGTTCATATCTAAAATTAAAAAATGCCTTTACAAATGATAATGATAAAGACGCAGCAGCAGCAGGAAATGAAATGGTTGCTGGCTTCGCTTCTTTTGATAAGAAATCTTTAACACCAGAACAAAGTAAAGCCTATACTGATATACAAGATGATGCTAAAGAGCATGCTGAACATATTGGTGCCAATACAGGAAACATAGCGCATCAGCGAGAACATTTTGATATGTTGAGTAAGGATATGTACGACCTTGTTAAACTACTTGGAACCAATCAACCTTTATATGTTGACCACTGTCCGATGTACAATAACAATAAGGGGGCAATCTGGTTGAGCGAAGTGAAGGATATTAAAAACCCTTATCTTGGAAAGGCTATGCCAACTTGCGGTACTGTTAAAGAAGAATTAAAATAATAGCCATGAACGGCATAAAGAAATTACCTCTTGGGTTATTGGTAATCCTTATAATTATCCAGTTTGTACACCCTGCCCGCAATAAAAGTGGGCAGGCTATGCCAAATGACATTTCCAAAATGGTTACCATGCCACCTGATGTACAGGGAATCTTGAAGAAAGCCTGCTATGATTGCCATAGTAATAATACCGACTATCCATGGTATACTTATGTGCAGCCCTTCCACTGGTTTATGGATTACCATATACAATCTGGTAAAGAAGAATTAAATTTTAATGAATTTGGCACCTATACTCCAAGAAGACAGCAGAGTAAATTACGCTCCATAGAGAACAGTTTAAAAGATGGCACTATGCCCTTGTCGTCATATACCTTGATCCATAGAAATGCCATTTTGAGCGAAGCGGAGAAATCGTTAATTATCAGCTGGGTTCAAAATTCAAAGGATAGTTTAAACAAAAAGAATCTTTAACTAACCCTTAATCACCAAAGAAATGAAAAACATATTAACGGCCTTTTTATTGATTCTATACTCTACGGTTTCTGCCCAGGAGATGAAAGGAATGAAAATGCCAAAAAAAGAAAGTAATAAGCAGGCAGAGACTATTTATACTTGTCCCATGCATCCGGAAATACAATCTAGTAAACCTGGAAATTGCCCAAAATGCGGTATGAAGCTAGTTGTTAAAAAAACAACAGCTCCTAAACAGAAGGTTTCTGTCCCAGATCAAAAGTCCCAACCTGTAAAGGCATCAGATATGGGTGATATGAATATGCCGATGAAAAAACAAGGAGACAATGAACCAACGCAAACGGTAACCTATACCTGTCCGATGCATCCTGAAATCCATGCGACAAAGCCCGGCAATTGCCCTAAGTGTGGAATGAAACTGGTGCCGGAAAAAGCTAAGGCGACTAAACCTAAGCATGACCAAATGGAAATGCCTGTAAAAGATCATTCCAAAAAGAATGACGGAATGGATGACATGGGGGGGATGGACATGGGAGATAATACTGCCACAATGGAAAACATCAAAAGGGCAAAGTTAAATTTAGGGCCAATTAAAACCATTTCAAATAGTGCGCCGCCTCGTACTGTTCGCTATGATCTTTACATTGCAGATACAACAGTAACTTATGGAAAGAAAACAAAGCGGGCAATTGCTGTAAATGGACAGATACCAATGCCAACTCTAACATTTACGCAAGGTGATACGGCATTGATATATGTGCATAATAATCTGAATGAGGAGACATCCCTGCACTGGCATGGTCTATTTTTACCAAACAAAATGGATGGGGTTCCTTTCCTTACGCAAATGCCTATTAAACCTCATTCAACCTATATCTATAAATTCCCCATCGTTCAGAATGGTACACACTGGTATCATAGTCATTTCGAACTCCAGGAGCAAATTGGAATGTACGGTGCTTTCATTATGAACAAAAGAAAAGAATGGGAGATTCCAACTCTTCCAGTGGTCATCAGTGAATGGACTGATATGAAACCAGAGGAAGTACACCGAAGTCTGAAGAATGCAAACGATTGGTTTGCAATTAAAAAAGGAACTACCCAAAGTTATGCGGAGGCGATCAGAACAGGACATTTCAAAACCAAAGTGACTAATGAGTGGAAGCGTATGAATGCGATGGATGTGAGTGATGTCTATTATGATACATTTTTGATCAACGGCAAGAATCAGAATGTCCAGCCACAGTTTAAAGGAGGTGATAAGGTAAGGCTACGAATTGCCAATGGTGGGGCATCTGATTATTTCTGGTTGACTTATTCTGGTGGTAAAATAACTGTTGTAGCTACGGATGGAAATGATGTAGAGCCTGTAGAAGTGGACAGATTAATTATAGCTGTGTCCGAAACGTATGATGTGGTAGTAACCATTCCAGAAAATAAGAGTTACGAATTTCTGGTGACACCTGAAGACCGTACAAAATCGGCATCACTCTGGTTGGGTAAAGGAGAAAAAGTCCCGGCTCAGAAACTACCAAAACTGAAATATTTTGCCGGAATGAAAATGATGAATGACATGATGGATATGAACGGTAACATGGTAGAAATGGAAGGCATGAAAATGCAGAATCAGGTCATGGACATGAATACTGTGATGTATCCGGAAGTAACAGGTGAAGAGAATTCTAAGGTAGAAAATAAAAAAGCAGCGATGTCAGGTATGCAAATGCCAAACGATAAAAGCATGGCAGGAATGAACATGGCCGCTGATAACCCCGACATCGTTACTTTAAATTATGGAATGCTCCGTGATCCAAAGAAAACAACTTTACCTAATGGCCCATGGAAAGAGTTAAAGTTTGATCTCACAGGGAATATGAATCGTTATGTATGGACTTTGGATAACAAAACGGTTTCAGAAAGTGATAAAATCCTGATTAAGAAAGGCGAAAATGTGAGGATCATCTTATTCAACAATAGTATGATGCGTCATCCTATGCACTTACATGGTCATGATTTCAGAGTAGTGAATGGACAAGGTGAAAATGCACCTATGAAAAACATCATAGACATTATGCCAATGGAGAGGGATACCATCGAATTTGCGGCTACAGAACCTGGAGGTGATTGGTTTTTTCATTGCCATATCCTTTACCACATGATGAGTGGAATGGGAAGGGTATTCAGTTATGAAAACTCGCCACCTAATCCCGAAATCCCTAACCCTAAATTAGCGCAACGCAAATTGTTCAGTGATGATAGGGAATTTCATCCAATGGCAAGAATTGGAATAGAAACAAATGGTAGTGATGGTGAGATTATGTTGGCTAACACACGCTACCGCTTTACAACCGAATGGAGAATTGGCTTTGATAAAGAAATGGGCTATGAAAGCGAAAGTCATTTTGGAAGGTACATCGGGCGAAATCAATGGCTCTTCCCTTATGTGGGATGGGATTTTCGTAAAAGAACGATTGATCTAATGGACAAAAATATTTTTGGACAATCATTATCACCCGGAGACAACCTTTTTGGACAAAAAAATACCAAAAACTTTAGACAGGTGTTTCATTTAGGGGTGCAATACACTTTGCCGATGTTAGTTGTAGCTGATGCTTCTGTTGATCATAAAGGTAATGTTAGATTTCAGTTGATGAGAGAAGATGTTCCTATCTCCAAAAGATTACGCTTTCAATTTATGGTTAACACAGATAAGGAATACATGGCAGGTTTTAGATATATAGTTACAAAATATTTTGGTCTATCTACCCACTATGATAGTGACATGGGCTATGGTGCCGGACTAACCTTAAACTATTAACTTATTAAAATCATCACCTTATGAAACATACTTATAAAATAACCGGAATGACCTGCCAAGGTTGTCAAACTAAAGTTGAGAATGCCTTGAATGCAATTGATGGGATTTCTGCTAAGGTTACTTTGGAGCCTGCTGAAGCAATAATCACAATGGATAAGCACATTCCAACCGAAAAGTTGCAGGAAGTTCTTTCGGTTGCTGGAAATTACAAGATTCACATGTCTGGATTCCATAAGACTGCGGAGGATAAACAAATACATAATCACGACCATCAGGAACATTCTGCTTCTGCTCATTCCCATCATGATAATGCCCCATTAAAGGCTCATAAAAATGAAACTGGTGGTGTATATTATTGCCCTATGCATTGTGAAGGGGATAAAACCTATGACAAACCAGGAAATTGTCCTGTTTGTGGGATGGATTTACTAAAACAGCCTGAATTAAAACAAACAACACAATTTACCTGCCCTATGCATCCCGAAATTATTAGAGATCAACCAGGTTCATGCCCAATATGTGGGATGGACTTGGTACCTACGGGCGTGAACTTGGAAGCGGAAGATAAAACTTATGACACCTTGTTGCGTAAATTTAAGATTGCTACAATTTTTACTATTCCCATTTTTACCATAGCAATGACGGAAATGATTCCAAATAATCCGTTGTTTAACTTGATGGAACTGAAATATTGGAACTGGGTTCAGTTTGCTTTTTCCATTCCGGTAGTTTTTTATGCAACATGGATGTTCTTTCAGCGTGCATGGCAATCGCTAATAACCTGGAAACTAAATATGTTTACGTTGATAGGAATTGGTGCGGGGGTGGCTTGGCTTTTTAGCCTTGTCGCCCTGCTTTTTCCTGATGTTTTTCCAGATCAGTTTAAAACCCACCATGGTACAGTCTACGTTTATTTTGAAGCTGCAACAGTTATTCTTACCCTGGTATTGCTTGGGCAGCTCTTAGAAGCACGAGCGCATGGTAAGACTAATAGTGCCATTAAAGAACTATTGAAATTAGCGCCTAATACGGCGACAAAGGTTGTGGGAGATAAAGAAATATCAGTTTCCATTGACGATATCCAAAAGGGAGATTTATTAAGGGTGAAACCTGGGGAAAAAATACCTGTTGATGGCAGTATTAAAACAGGAGAAGCCATAATTGATGAATCCATGATCTCTGGTGAACCTGTCCCGGTTGAAAAAAAGACGGGAGATAACGTAAGTTCAGGTACAATTAACGGTAATAAAACTTTTGTAATGCTTGCCGAAAAAGTGGGTTCGGAAACTTTGCTGTCCCAGATCATCGAAATGGTAAACTCGGCAAGCCGATCGAAAGCCCCCATTCAAAAGATGGCTGATAAGATTTCAGGATATTTTGTTCCTGTAGTGGGGTTGATTGCAATAGCTACATTTGTGGTATGGGCAATCTATGGGCCTGAACCATCTTATGTTTATGCATTCGTTAATTCTATTGCAGTATTGATCATTGCTTGCCCATGTGCGCTTGGTCTTGCTACGCCTATGTCGGTAATGGTAGGTGTAGGAAAAGGCGCACAATCTGGTGTGCTTATCAAAAATGCAGAATCCTTAGAGAAAATGAATGTCATTGATGTTGTCATCATTGATAAGACTGGAACGGTTACAGAGGGAAAGCCATCGGTTGAAAAGGTCGTTAGTGCAAATCCGGATTTTGATGAAAAGAAAGTCCTTGAAAGAATAGTAGCGTTAAATAGTAGCAGTGAACATCCTTTAGCACAGGCGACATTACGTTATGGGGAAGAAAACAAAGTAAAAGTTCAACCAATTTCAAATTTTGAAGCTGTAACAGGTAAAGGTGTAACGGGTACTTTAAAAGACGAAAAACTTGCTTTAGGTAACCAGAAACTAATGGAACACGTTAAAGCCAAGATTAATCCCGAATTGGAAGAACTAGTTAAGTCTGCGCAAAAACAAGGAAAGACAGTTTCTTATTTGGCCGTCGGGGATGAAGCTGTTGGTTTTGTGGTTATTTCAGATAAAATCAAGCCCTCTAGTGCAACCGCTATCAAAAAGCTTCAGGAAGAAGGTTTAAAAGTAATCATGTTCACTGGCGATAATGAAGATACAGCAAGAGCCGTTAGCCGAACCTTGAATTTAGATGGTTTTAAAGCAGGAATGCTTCCAGAGGACAAGCTAAATGAAATCAAAAAACTGCAGGCTGAAGGTAAAAAGGTTGCTATGGCAGGTGATGGTATAAATGATGCCCCTGCCTTGTCACAGGCAGATATTGGCATTGCTATGGGTACAGGAACAGATGTCGCCATTGAAAGTGCAGCAGTAACATTAGTGAAAGGAGACCTCAATGGAATTGCAAAAGCGAGGTTTTTGAGCCATAAAGTAATGGGCAATATAAAGGGTAATCTATTTTTCGCTCTTGGTTATAATGTTTTAGGTATACCAGTTGCAGCAGGTCTTTTATATCCATTTTTTGGGATTTTATTATCACCAATGATAGCTGCGCTTGCCATGAGTTTCAGTTCAGTATCCGTTATTCTAAACTCTTTAAGACTTAGAAGTGCCAAGATCGACTAGTTTTTAATTAAAGACAATAAAATCACAGTATTATGGAACATAAAGATCATAAACAAATGGAAATGCGACAAAATCATGGTAATCATTACAATCTATTATCAGTGTGGACATGCTTACCAATGAACTTGTTGCATTACGGACAGATTTCATAAAAATTCCCGATGAAATTAAGGGCGTGAAATTAGAGGATGCCCAGAAACAAATCTTAATGGAAGGTAAACCGTTAAAGTTAGAGGGTATGATTTCCACGAAAGGAACTGAATTTTTGGCAATGGACGATGTTTTCAGAAATATGCCTGATTTAAAGGAAGAGGAAGAAGAATGGAACAGGTACGGAATATCCGGTGGCGATGATAGTCTTGCTCAAGGGGTTACCTATGACGAACCAAGCTCCGTAGGGGCGTTATTCCAAAAAGGAAAATTTGGAGCAAGCCCAAAAGGAAATGGCGATTACGATAGTTCAAAGATTGCAGGGTGCCGAATTATTCAGCCTGCTGGAAAATTCCATCAAAGGTGCTTCCCGAAAAATTGCCGAGCTTTTGGATAGCACACTTTCATCTGAAACAGAAGCCAGTTCTTCCACTTTGAGGAATAATGATTTGAGTGATTTTGATATTGTATAGGCAAACTTCCGTTATTGTTAAATATTAACTTGCACAGCAACTCAATTTCGATACGTCTTTACCAAAAGTTATTGCTGCTAATTTGATGCCTTCTCCCAAAGTCAGATAAGGGTAGAAACTGTCTGCCAAGTCTTTTACAGTTATTCCGTGTTTGATTGACATACTTAATAGTTGGATAAGTTCTCCGCCTTCAGGTGCAACTACTCTTGCACCTATCAATTTGTCAGTTTCGGTGTTGCGAATGAGTTTGATAAAACCCCTTGTGTCGTTTGCTGCTATGGCTCTCGGTACGTCTTTAAGTTCCAATTTTGAAATTTCAAACGGAATGCCTTTGGCTTCTGCCTGTACTTCGTCTAAACCTGCACCTGCAATTTGTGGGTCAGTAAAAACCACCCAAGGCAAGGAAGTATAATCTGCTTTATTTTCAGCTCCTGAAAAAGAATTTTCTACAGCAATTTTTCCTTCAAAGGCGGCTGTGTAAACAAATGCAGGTGTATTGGCAACATCGCCTACTGCATAGATGTTAGGTAAATTAGTTTCCATTTTTTCGTTCACCAAAACATGACCCGTTTTGTTCAATTCTATGCCTATGTTTTGCAATCCCAGCCTTTGTGTATTGGGTTTTGTTCCTGACGCAACTACTATTCTCCCTTTTTCTGTGATTTGCGTAAAAGAACCGTCCGGACATTTGCAATGAATGATTGTCTCACTTCCTTTTTTCTCGAATTTAACAGCACGGAAATTAGGGAGGAGCTCAATACCTTCTTTTCGCATTTGAGTTTCCAATACTTCACTAATGTCAGGGGTTTGTTTCCGCAATACTCGGTCTGTAAATTCTATAATACGTACCTTTACACCTAAACGATTATATGCCATAGCTATTTCCAAACCAATGTAACCTGCTCCCATAATAGTGATGCTTTCGAGTTTTTCTTCTAAATCAAAAAGCGAAACATTGGTCAGATAGCCAATTTCATTCAATCCTTCAATGCTTGGAATATTTGTAGTGGCACCAGTGGCAATGATAAATTTCAAAGCTGTATACTCTGTTTTATTATCAACAACAATTGTTTTGTTGTCTTTAAACTCCGCCCAACCTGTAATCATTTTTAAATTTATAAAATCGCTCACCACATCCATATATTTCTTTTCTTGAAGTACGGCAACCAATTTTTTCTTGTCTTTGATAACTTGTGGAAAATCAATATCAACACCTTTTGGTTTTATACCTGCAAAGTTGGAATGTGTAGCGTGATAAGCATTTTCTCCTGCACGGATTAAATTCTTAGATGGCACACAACCTACATTTACGCAAGTTCCGCCAAAATCCAATCCACCGTTTACCATTAAGGTTGATAATCCTAAACTTTCGGCTTTTATGGCTGCTGAAAATGCTGCCGAACCACCACCGATGATAATCAGGTCAAAATGGTTGTTGTTACAACTTCCTGTTTCTGAAATTTCACCTTTTACACGATAGTTTTTCATGCCGTTGATGGTGTTGATGATTTCTTCTTTGCTGGTTTTTGAAGGGTCATAAGAACATTCGCAACTGGCCTTCGGATAGTTTACCTTAGCTTCTGTTACTCCTTCATTTTTTGAAAGAAGTTTTTCAATGCCTGTGGCACAATGGTCGCAGGTCATACCTGTGATGTCAAGTTTTATGGTTTCTTTGTTCATTACGCTTTCTTTTTTTGAGTTTCTTTGATGATTTCAGCTTTATAGCCTGTTTTTTCAATTATCCTAATGATAGGATCAGGATTTGTTTTCTTCGGGTCGTATTGAATAGTTGCCAAATCGCCGGATATTCCACTTTGTGTTCATTAATGCCGTCCACTTTTTTAAGGGCATTTGAAATGTGGTTGGAACAACCTGCACAAGTCATCCCCGTAATTTTCAGTTTCACGGTCTTACCTACTTGTTGTGTTACATTTTCTGTTTGTGCTTTACTGTCATTCGGTTTGCAACATTGGGCTTTGACCTGAGTAATTCCAATTAGGAACAAAGCACTCAATAAAATCAAATTCTTTTTCATTGTGTAATTATTTAATAAGATTCTTAAATAAAAAAAACAAAAAAATACTATTTCTTGCCAACCACTTTGTAACCTGTACCGTTGATGGCTTCTTCAATTTGAGCCAAGCTCACTTTGGTTTGGTCAAATTCCACTTTGGTAGTTGCTTCTTCGTAACTCGCATCTATCTTAACAATACCCGGCAACTTATTTACGGCATTTTGTACGTGTGAAGCACATCCATTGCAAGTCATTCCTTTTAAATCAAAAGTTACGGTTTGGATGTCCGAGGCATTGACGATTACAACTTCTTTGTTGTCGTTTGAAGGATAGAAAATGTGTGAATAGTTTGGAAAAGCGAGCATCAAGCCTGCAAACACGGTTACAACTCCCAAAAATGTTTTGGTCTGCATAAAAGGTTTCTTTTCGTCTTCTTCGCAATCACACTGAATTTCTTCGGCTGTTCGTGGTTTGAGTTTCTGATACCAAGCAAAGCCCAATACCAAAACAGTAATACCTATAAGATAAGGTCTTGCTGGTTCCATCCACGAAAATGTAGATGCCACTCCTGATGCTCCTGAAATAAGAGCCAATACAGGTGTTATGCAGCAAAGTGATGCTGCTACTGCCGAAAGAACTCCCGCTCCAACAAGTCTGTTGTTTTTCTTGTTCATACTGTCTCCTTTTTTGAATTGTTTATGATGTGTTTAAAAAATGGACGAAGCAAGGTCAGTTGCTCTTGTTTCAAAGAGTAGAAAATGGTTTGTCCTTCTCTTCTCCCTTCAATAACGTTTCCGTCCTTTAGTTTTCTGAGATGTTGTGAAACGGCTGGGATACTCATTCCGAGAATGTCTGAAAGGTCGCAAGGACAGAGTTCGTTTTCTTCTTCTAAGAGAAATAAGATTTTCAGCCTTACTTCGTTTCCTGCCAATGCTAAAAGTCCGCTCAACTCGTTGAATGCTTTGTTGTTGTCTTGAAGTATTTCGCGACAATTGTCTATTTGAACCTTGTCGGCAAACACTCTGATACACGATTGATTGTTTTCCATAATTTCCTTTTTTAGGATTAAATAAAGTGATAAAGATACAAGTAGTTTTCTTATTTAAGCAAACACTTAAATATGTTTTTCAATAACTCTTGATTTTTGAATATTTGAATTAACTATAGAAATCAAGAAGTGCTGTATATTTCAACAGGAGTATTTAACCACAAAAAGCAATTTAGTGTGTATCATAATTATTCATCTTTTCTGAATAAACCGTTACAAATACGTTACGGAGCAAAATTTTGAAGTTTTAAAAAAAGTGATTATATTGCTTCTGTAAGCTAGAAATGATGATTTTTGTCCTTTAATGGACGGTCAAAGTAGAAGACTCATAATCTTTTGGTCGATGGTTCGAGCCCATCATGGCCCACTCGTAAAAAGCCGCTTTTCTCATCGAAAAGCGGCTTTTTTGTTTGGAAGGAAACGATATTTGCCTCTCATAGCTCAGTTGGTTAGAGTAAAAGAGGATCAATACCAAAACTTGTGGGGCTGAATTAAATTAGGCGTAAATCCGAGATAGTCTGAACAAGAAAAAATCGATATTTCTCACCCCCCTGAATTGGGATCTAAAAGCTTTGAGTTTGGCATTAAAAGATTCTGCAGAAGCATTGGTAGATCTGTTGTCGAAATAATTCAAGATCGTTTGATAGTGATTTTCAATGGTTCTTGAAATGGTATTAAAAGCTTTAAATCCCGCTTGCCTTACCTTTTCGTGCCATCTGGCCAGCCTGGCCAAACCATACACTTTATCGGTAGTTTTTTCAAAGATATTGCTGAGGTTCATACTTAAATCATAGGCCTGCTTCAGATCCGGATAACGCTCAAATAACAGATCTGCTCTTTCTTTTTGACTTTGAGTCCAATATTCAGCACGTTTATACAAAACGTATCTGCTTCTGGCCAGTAATTGCTTGAGGGTATCCCCATTAGGGAGAAAGCTGGACTGGAAATCATAGTTCCCTTTTTTCGCCTTTTCTATCGCTTCATTTTCGGCATCTAATGCTGCCCATCGGTGCTTGATTCGCATTTCCTGCAAGGCTTCTGTGGCCAGTTGCTGTACATGAAACCTGTCGGTTACCCTGACCGCAACAGGAAATGCTCTTTTGGCAATCAGTTCCATATTACCAGCCATATCCAACGTAATTTCTTTCACCTTCCGCCTTTTATTCAATGGAATTTTTCTAAGCACTTCAATGACAGTTTCTGCTTTTACACCTGCAACAATTGCTACAATTGCCCCTTTTTTACCTCTGGCAGCTTTATTAGTGACAATGGTATAAAGCTCGCCATGGGACACGCTGGTCTCATCTATGGAAAGTTGTGTACCCAGATTGTCTGGATAAAGCAACCATTTACTGGCATGTTCTTTTTGATCCCAACTCTTAAAACCACTTAAAAAATCCTTGTACTGACGCCCAAGATTTCTGCCTTTTACTCCATAAAAGTTCCCGATCGTTTGAATATCATTCGGGGCGGTACTGACTGAGTTGTTTTAAAAAAGCCGCGAATTCCCCTGTCATTCGCGTTCCCTTAGCAACCAGGCTCCAGTCTCGGTAAGCCACTTTTCCTGTGGTATGGTTCAGCCATCTGCGTCGTTTGATATGAAAAAAGACCTGATGTCCGCGCATGGGGAAATCCTGGACGGTGATGGTAGGAAAGAAACCTTTGGACTCCAGTTTATCCTTTTCAAATGCCACTGGAATAGAATTCACCTCTTCCAGAGCAATATGTAAAATATCATGCTCTTTACGAGCAGATTTCAACTCAAAATTCTCTAATATAAAATCGGGTAATAATAAACGTAGGAGCTCTTGGTAACTTGATAACATCTGTAAAATTCAAAGCCCAAAACTAAAAATTTTCACGCTTCCCCACAAGTTTTGGTATTGATCCGTAAAAGACTAATGATCTTTTGGTCACTGGTTAGAGCCCTGCTAGGTTCATAAAGTAAAAAGCTATTCTTCGATGGAAAAAGGACTTATTTCGCTTATAATGGAATATTTTACCCCGCATCACTGAATTTGGCAGTCGTCCAGCAGTCAGGTTCAACAAGAATTTTTGTTTAATTACACGTAAAAGTGTTACGTAACAAACTTGCAAAACAACCATAAATACCAGGAATATCCCCGCAATGTCTTTTGGTTCAACCGCAGTGATCGCTTATAATTGATATACTGTTTCATTTGCCCGCCTATTTCACCTTCAAGTACAATAACTCCCCGTCGTTGGATTATCTCTATCATTTTGTTTGTTTCTGCAAACTGGGCTAAACAAAGTGCGCATCTTAAACAATGTTTCTGATGATGGGTAAGTTTTGCGATAAGTTGATCGCCATAAGTAAGGTTCAGATAATCTACAATGGTTTTAGGGGTACACTTTTCTATATGCACATTGTCCATGTACACTTTTACCTTTTTCCAAATCCAATTGTATATGATTACTGTTTGTTTGCTTTGTCCTATATCTTCCAGATATTTTGAAGCCGAATTAGTGAGTTCCTCGAATGAGGCGTAGTTTGTAGACATAACATTATTGTTTTAACAGCCACTACATTGTGAACCTCTATCAATAACGTTATGTAAACTATTCTAAGGTTAAAAATCTTATAAACAGTTATTTATAGTGGGTAGTTTACATATGTAATTTTTACACATAATCTCTTGGTTTGTAAGCACGAGCAGGGATAATGGTGGTGTCGTAGTGTTCGGCAAACTCCAAAAACGTTTCATTCACCATAGGTTCATACCGATCGCTACGTGTTACTGCAGACTTCAGGTTGTCTGGCATGATCACCCGCGGAACGCCGCCAAAGAAGTGCAATGCATTTTCAACCGATTCAATGAAGCCTTCTTTCCTTTGGCTCATCGAGGCTTCCGCATAGGTCAACTGACTGGCTCCAAGGATGGCTACGAAAAACTGAACGTCGATAATCTCTCCGCTGCTACGGTCGATGAGTCCGAGTGTCTGACCGGCATAGTCAACAAAAACTTTGTCTCCGGCTTTATGTTCCATATGCATCACCGGTTTGATGTTCATGAGCTTGTTCCAACGGACAAAGTGTTCACAGATTGATCATTCCGATAATGATCAGCCATGAAAATATTTTGGTGAGCAAAAAAGAAAACTTACCTCTGTCTAGTAGTTGGTAAAGAAATAGTGTTGAAAAGTGCTTTTTGCGACCTGACGTAAGTTGAAGGAGCGTGCCATTTGACCTTGAGCGCTCTACTTGGTTGGTGAAATTCGAATATACAACGACGCTTAGGCTGATTAGGATTAGAATAAAAACAAAGGTAATAGCAGGGATTAATAAAGAATGATAGATCAGCCCAAGTATTGACGCAAATAGTCAGTAGCCAATTAGTGGTAACGAGATCATCTACTGGACATAACACCAGGCAAAGAACTGAGCTGCTTTGCTAGAGGATGTAATACTGTAAGAAAGGAACTTAAATTGATCTTTCTTAAGTTCCTGCCCAATAAACTGCCAACTCTTAATGGTGTAGAATATCCAAAGTACAAATACTGCACCCATAATAGCTGGTGAAGTCAGGAAAGTCATTATTAGCATCAAGTGATAGAAAACAGATTCCTCCTTTCTGTAAATTCCTGCTGTTTTGATGAAAAAGCAATAGCTGATCACGGTCACAAAAAAGAAAAGGAGTATTCCCGAATGTTCTTTATAAAACCTCCAGGCAAATGATTTAGTTAGTACAATCCTTGTTGGTAACATATTAATTCACCAACAATAAAGTGTCCTGAATAGAGTGTATTGCGCTCTGGATATTCTGGACTATGCTGGTTCTTCCCCACTTTTGGTGGTAATAAATGAAATAATCTGGCATTCTATCGTTACTAACTTAATGAATGCCAGCCAAGTAATCTTCAATAATGTCAATCAATTTAAGGTTGTATCAGTAGATAATGAAACAGATAGCTTTATTATCTATATTTCAAGCAAGAGTAAAAAGTCATTTTGTCCAAATTGTGAGGAAGCCTCATCAAAGGTTCACAGTTATTATACAAGAAAATTTGCTGACCTTCCTGCATTCGGAAAGTGTTCTAAAATCGTTTTGCGGGCACGCAAATTTTATTGTAATACCCTGGAGTGCCCGTTGAAAGTATTTACAGAGCGATACTCTGACCATTTCAAGCCTTATCAAAGAAGAACCGACAGGCTAAATATTAAATTATTAAATATAGTCATCGAATCTGGTGGAAAATCTGCTGAACGCATCTGTAACCAGCTTTCGATTCCTATATCTGATACTACCTTATTGCGGATAATAGAAAAAACGGAACTTCCCAGCAATAATAATGTGATTGCTCTAGGTGTCGATGACTGGGCGATAAAGAAGCGAGAACGATATGGGAGTATACTTGTAGACCTATCAACGAATCGCCCAATCGGATTACTCGGTGATCGAGAGGAAAAAACACTTAGCCTTTGGCTACTGGAAAGAAACCAAGTCAAAGTTATTTCCAGAGACAGATATGGTAATTACCAGAGAGCTTCTACAAAAGGTGCCCCAGAAGCTATCCAGGTTACAGATCGTTGGCATCTATTGAAAAACCTAGGTGAGGCAATGCGGAAGATCTTGGATCGGGAATATTTAGCTCTGAAAAAAGTCAGAGAAGCTAACCGTGAGACTAAGACAACTGAACCACGAATCCTAAAAAGTACCGTCCCCTCCGCTCAACAAAGGAAATTTAAAGAAGTGAAATTGCTGCTTGAGCAAGGTGTTCCCATCAAGGAGATAGCAAGAAGATTCAAGATGAGCCGTATAACGGTCAGAAAGTATAAGAATTGTGAGGAATTACCAAAAAAGAGGTACAGCTCGCCAACTGGCCTAGAGAAATTTCTCAACTATATAAAGAAAAGAAAGATAGAGGTACCGGAAATCCAGCTAAAAACGTTACATCAGGAGTTATCAAACCTTGGCTACCGAGGTGCATATTCTACATTGTCCGATGGTCTGGCGAGGTACAAAATGGCCATTGGTAGTAAAAAAAGAGAAAAAAAAGTATTACCAACCAATCTAAGTTTCTGGAGGCCATCAATCACATCCCAGCTATTTTTTAAGGAGGCAAAAAAGCTTTCAAAAAATGAAGCTGATATACTGAATGATCTTTGTGATTCCTCAGCTACCTTAAGGCAGTCATTGTGGTTTATAAGGGAGTTCCGGCAAATGATGCTTAGGGATCGAAGTAGTGAGGGTTTAGAATCATGGATTTCAAAAGCTATAAACTCTTCAATTAATGAGTTACGTGGATTTGCAAATGGATTAAGGCAAGATCTGAAATCGATAAAAAATGCTTTCGACCTAGCCTGGAGCAATGGGCCAGTGGAAGGGAATGTGAACAAACTTAAAACGTTAAAACGTTAAAACGGCAAATGTACGGGAGGTGTTCACTTGGTCTTTTGGAAAAAAGGCTCGTATTAGCTCCATCTTAACCACCAAAAGTGGGGAAGAACCAGTATCGCCAGAATATCCAGTTCATCCAATAAAATGAGTTTTGGCTTGCCCATAAAAGTCAATATCAGCGAAAGTTTTTTCAACATACTGCTGGAGTAAGTACCCAACGGCTGATCTAGATATGGTTGAAGTCCAATTGTCTGGGGGTAAAATGCCTTTTGTTCATTTGTTCCACCTTTTGCTTCAGCGAACATATCAATCAACTCTTTTCCGGTAAGAAATTCAGGAAAGATCGGTTCTGCTTCCGCAAAGTTCACTAACCTGCGGTAATCACGCTTATGTTTTTTTATACTGATTAGCTTGTTAAGCAAAACATCGCCTTCAAAGTGTAAAATGCCAGCTAAAGATTTCAGCAAGGTGCTTTTTCCTGAGCCATTCGCGCCTTTAAGCCAATATACGCCTTCATCTAAACTCAGTTCCTGTATGTCAAGAATCGTTGTTTTCTGATATTTCTTTATGAATTTGTTAAAGATTGTCTTAATGTTAAGACACCGAATTAATACATTTGTTACAATAGGTCTTATCTTTCAATGTCTTACAGGCGGCATTATGTGGTAAAGCGAGGACATACAAGAACCAAGTATGTAAATTGTCTCGTGGAATCATTACTATTTTCATATAGTCGAAAATAAAGAATAGAATTTGGTTTATTGACTTAGGTTGATTGGAAGGAAATCACCATTATTTATTTTTTCGAAAAAATCGGCCATTAAAGCTAAATCAGAAAGGAAAAAGTTCGAAATTTGCGCATTAGCGACCACATAAAGCTGTTTCAGAAGAAATTTTGAAGCAGCTTTTATTGTTTTTTGGAGCTGATTTTCGTCGGCGAAGTTACCATAGGTAGTCGTCCTTTGATCAGGATTATCGAAAATCTATAAGAGATCTGGGCTCAAAAATTAATAGTCTTTCTTGTGATCCATTACGAAATTATCTTAAATATAAAGATAAGGTAATTGACTTCATTGCCTTTGCTAGAATGCATAGAGATGCTTTTATAGCTAGTAATCAGTACTCAATGTAGTAGCCATTAAGAAAAAGGAGGGAATAATAGGCATTAGGGTTTCTAAAAAAGCCAATCCTGATTTAGATAAAGAAGCTCTGAAAGTATCAAAATTAATCATCTCAGTTTGGACCTGTTTTTTTCTGATCAATCGTACTCACATTTAATCTCAAGTAAAATGATTCCTTATAACTTGGTCCTACCGTTATAACAATATTATTAGTAGTCATGATATTACCATTACTTACATAAAGGATTTTTTTTTCATTAACTATATATGATTTTTGAACTCTTATAAATAACCTGGGAGGTAGCGATTCTTCGAGATCTCTCATAGTTATATAGGTTAAATATTCTGCAGATTCAGTATGTATAGTCACGTAGTTTAATGCACCTTTGATATATACGATCTCATTAAAATTAAGTCTGATATGCTTTCCTTTGATACCTGTTCTGATATAAAATGAATCTTCGAAATGTGTATGTTCACTTTTGTTATGCAAATGTTTTTTAATCTTTTCAACTGCAAATAGAAATCGAGGGTAAGAAAAAGGTTTTAAAAGGAAATCCAATGCATTATGATCGAATGCATCCACAGCATATTTTGAATGCACTGTTACAAAGATTATAAAGATTTTTTTGTCAATGAGTTTTGATAATTCGATGCCGGATATTTGTGGCATGTCCATATCTAAAAAAAGAATTTTAGGAGGATTTGTTTTGAGTATATCCAAGGCCTCAAGAGGATTCTTTGATGTGCCTTTTAATGTGAGACCAGGGGTAGTTTTAATGAATTCTGTTAAGAGGTTGGTGTTATAATCCTCATTATCAATGACGTAGCATGAAATCATATTGGATTTAATAAGTTATATGGTTCGGTAAATAGTTTAATTAATCTCTATTTATTGTTTTATCCGATTAATATAAGTTTTATTTTTCTAAATGTAATAATACAATTATTATTATTGGAATTATAAATTGCTTTGAGATTAATAAGACAGACATGATTAGCAATGTTTCGATAAAAGACTTGATTATATAGTTTGTAAATTAATAAAGTTTCCGTTTCATATATAGAAACCTGGTTTTCATGTAAAATAGTTGAAGACGTCAATTGAAATTTATAGTTTAGGACTATGGTGATATCATTGATTTTAGAAATATATAGCTCATTAAGGTCTTCATATTTTAACAATCAATAGCATATATTATCCTTCTGGATTAAAGTAAGTATGTGACTTACTTCTGCGATAGCTATATAAGATGTGGTCAAATCTGTTCCATCTCTTTATATATAAAACACCAAATATTTATAATTACTCTTATAATTTGTATGAGCAAACTTATCCCAGGGTGGCACGTAATTTATACTAGGCCCAAACACGAAAAGAGAATTCATAACAGGCTGGCTGAAGTAAACATTAAATCTTTTTTTCCAACCGTAAAAAAACTTAAAGTATGGAGTGACAGACGGAAATATATTGATGTTCCGTTGTTCCCTTCTTATCTTTTTATTTACCTGGATGGCATGAACAGCTATTTTCAGACCCTTGATACGGAAGGATGCCTCTATTACATTAAAACGGATAATATAGTGTCGAGGGTTAGTGATTCTGTAATGAATAATATCATGCTTGCTACAAAAGAATCTGTTGATGTTGAAGTGTCTGATAACAGAATTAGCGTTGGAAAACAATTGGTCATAAAAGGAGGTGCATTAACAGGTCTTCAATGTGAGCTGGTTGAATATTATAATCATAAGAAATTATTAGTTCGCGTAGATTTATTAAACAGGAACATTCTAGTCCCGGTTCCAAAAGAAAACCTCATGCTTTTATAAGTATTGATTTTGATATCGAAGAAGAATTCTCTCTTCCCGTAGATTTTTTGACACGGCTTAGTAATCCAAATATTTAAATAATCCATAGAATGATGAATATATCTGCTAATCAGAAAACAATCTGGTTAACCCAAAATATTTATGCAGCATCACCACTGTATAATGTTGGGGGTTATGCCGCTATTGAAGGAGATTTAGATCAGGCTGAACTAATCAGATCAATTGAACTGGTATTGTCGCAAGCTGATGTAATTGAAATGGGATACAATATCTTTGAGGATCAGAAAGGATTTCAGGAGAATCAATCGCGCAAGATTGACATTGACACGATTGATTTTTCATTAAATAATGATAGTGATAAAGCTTGTTTGGATTGGATGTCTGAAGATATTACTGTGCCATTCGATCAATCAGGTAATCTTCTTAAAATTAGGATTCTTAAATGCACAGACCGCAAATTTTTTTGGTACACAAAAGTTCACCATTTAATTTTCGACGGGTATTCAATGTCTTTGTTTTTCAATAAAGTAATTCAATATTATTCACCTGACAAATTAAACTTTCAAGAGCCTGATGAAAATAGTTTAAGACCTTACCTTGATTTTATCAATGGTGAAAAATTCTATAGATTATCTGATGAATTCATTGAAGATAAGGCATTCTGGAAAAGCAGACTTAAGGATTTACCTTCAACCAAAGCCTTCTCGACCTCTTTGAAGACGCCATTGAATCATGGTCAGAATTCAGAACGTTTGGAACTCAGTATTGAAAGAGTAGTTTATGACAAAATAAGTTTATTTTGTAAACAAAATCGTTGCACACCATTTCATTATTTTATATCGATCTTATTCATCCTCAATAAGTGTTATGGTAATGATTCGCCTGTCATCGGTATACCTGTCTTTAACAGGAGAAACAGGAAATTCAAAAATACGCTTGGAACGTTTGTCAATGTTCTACCTTTCTCTATACCTATAGAGAAAGGGAATTCATTTGCTGAGGTTATTTTACAGGTCAGGAATGAGCTAAAGGATTGTTATAAACATCAGCAATATCCTCTTTTTGATATTTTGGAAGATCTGGATCGACCGGGAAATATATATAATGTTTATTTTTCATACCAGAAGAACATTTATCTGAATGAAAACAACACTCTCAATTCTTCCATAAAATTTTTGAATAACGGAGCGCAACAGGAAGACCTTGTTTTTCATCTCCTTGAATATTCAGAGACTGACCCTCTAATTTTATCTGTTGATTATATTGAAGATGTTTTTGATAAGGTATTTATTGTCAGTATGTTAGATCATTTTGATAATTTAATAAGAGCATGCTATATTGATCCTCTACTACCGATTTTTCAATTACCATATCTACAAACAAAGGAAAAATATGATTTATTGACATCATTCAATGCTAAACCATCTCCAGGCTCATCTGATCAAACAGTTATAGAATTATTTGAAGAACAGGTTCGACGTAATCCTGATGCAATAGCTTTGATTTTTGAAGATAAGATATGGAGTTACGCGCAATTGAATGTAAGCGTTAACAGATTTGGAAATTACTTACTTACCAATCATAATATTAGACCAGGAGATTTAATCGCAATTCAGCTGGAAAGAAATGAGTCTATGGTTATTGGGATCCTGGGTGTTTTAAAATCAGGAGGTGCTTATGTTCCTATTGATCCGGATTATCCAGTCGAAAGAATAGAATATCTACTCCAGGACAGCGCCTGTAAACTCGTAATTGATCAGAATAAATTTCAAAAATTTGTCTCCTCAGAGAGTTCATTTTCTGATGAAAATTTAAAACTGGTTAACGATCCATCCAGCCTTGCTTATATCATTTACACTTCAGGTTCTACTGGTAAACCTAAAGGAGTGATGATCCAGCATAGTAATTTAAGTTCATTTTTACATTGGTGTAAAAATGAATTTTCGACCTCTCCCTATGAGGTGGTATTCGCGGTTACGTCAATTTGTTTTGATCTGTCCATATTTGAAATTCTCTACACACTTGTGAGCGGAAAAAAAATGCGTCTGCTAAAAAATGCATTGTCTGTTAAAGATTATGTTTTATCAGATCACCATATTTTATTGAACACGGTGCCAAGTGTAGTTGGATTATTATTGTCTGAGGGTACTGATCTCACAAACATTAAGGTACTAAATATGGCAGGAGAGGTTATTCCATCAAGTTATCTTTCGAAACTAGATTTTGAGCGGGCTGAGATAAGGAATCTTTACGGGCCTTCTGAAGACACAACTTATAGTACATTTTTTAGAATAAGAAGCAATTTCAATATTCTGATTGGTAGGCCAATCTCCAATACTCAGGTTTATATTCTGGGTAATGAAGATCAGTTGCTGCCAATTGGTGTAACAGGCGAGATTTGTCTGGGAGGGGATGGGCTTGCACTTGGTTATCTGAATCAGCCTGTGTTAACAGCAGAAAAATTTGTGCCTAATCCTCATCACATTGGCAAACTGATGTACCGCACGGGTGATTTAGGTCGTTGGCTTTCCGATGGAAATATAGAACTCGTTGGGCGCAGAGACGACCAGGTCAAGATCCGGGGCTACCGGATAGAACCCGGAGAAATAGAAAATATTCTGCAGGGACATGAAGGAGTTACTTCAGCAATTATTCTTGCTCCGTTAAATAATTTAGGGGAGCGTGAGTTAAGAGCTTATGTGACTGGCCAGAATATTCTTGATCCTATGGTTTTAAATAGTTATTTGGAAAAAGTACTGCCGGCTTACATGCTACCGCAGTTTTATATGCAGCTGGATGAAATTCCACTCACGGCAAATGGGAAGGTAGACCGGAAAAAACTGGAGGAATCGGGTGAGACGGAACTGGGGATAAATACTGATTACATCGCTCCACGTAATAAAACGGAAGAGCGTTTGATACAAATTTGGAGCGGAATTCTGGGCCGTGAGATTGGTCAGATCGGAGCTCGTTCAAATTTTTTTAGACTTGGTGGCCATAGCCTAAAGGCGACCCGTTTAATTAGCCAGATATACAAAGTATTCGGAGTAAAACTGAAGCTTAATGAAGTATTTTCGATTTCAATACTGGAAGACCAGGCGCTATTGATCGAAGGCAGCTATCAAACTGGATATACAGAAATCCCTCTTGCAGCTCCTGCAGAAAGTTATGTGCTTTCTTCTTCACAGCGTCGTTTATGGATTCTAAGTCAGTTTTCGGAAGGAAACATAGCTTATAATGTACCTGGGTCTTATCTTTTTGAAGGCGAACTGGATGTACAGAGTTTGCAGTATTCTTTTGATGCTTTGATTGCAAGACATGAGATCCTGCGGACTGTATTTCGCATAGATAAAGAAGGCGACGTAAGGCAATATATACAGGATGAAAATGTCCATGGTTTCGAGATCGGAGTTCAGGATTTTTGCGAAAATGATATTGAATTGGTACACAGGTTGGTAGGGGAAGATTTTATGACAGTGTTTGATCTGTCTTCAGGGCCTTTGCTGCGTGCGTGTCTGTATCGGGTAACGGAAACAAGGTGGGTTTTTAGTTATGTGATGCACCATATTATTAGTGATGGCTGGTCAATGGGGATTCTGTTGAAGGAGCTCATGAGCTATTATGGATTTTTCATGTATAATAAAGAAAACGTTGTTACAGCACTTCCGTTGCAATATAAGGATTATGCATGCTGGCAGCAGGGGCAGCTGAAAGGGTTAGCACTTGCTGTACATAAGACTTACTGGCTGGAACAACTTAGTGGGGAACTTCCTGTACTTAACTTATTGGGTGATAAGCCGAGACCATTGGTAAAGACCTATAATGGCCGGACGATCGGAAGAAAATTACCACCAGTATTAATAGCAAAACTTAGAACACTCCTGAACGAAGAAGGGGCAACCTTATTTATGGGTTTACTAGCCACAGTGAATGTACTTTTACACCGCTACACCGGACAGGAGGATTTGATTATTGGAAGTCCTATAGCAGGAAGGGAACATCCGGAACTGGAGGGACAGGTTGGTCTATATGCAAATACAACAGTTTTAAGATCAAGATTCAGTTCTGCAGACACTTATCGGGAGCTGTTAAGCAATGTTAAAAAAATAACTATTGATGCTTATTCTCATCAGGACTACCCATTTGATGAACTCGTTGATGATTTAAAGATTGAGCGTGATATGACCAGAAATTCTTTATTTGATGTTCAGGTTATCTTACAAGACTCTCAGATGTTTGATTTTGTGGAAAACAGTAAATCCAATGGATTTATGTTCCTTGAAAATAAGCAAAACGAGATTAGTACAAGCAGGTTTGAGCTGGTTTTTGATTTTGTGGAAATAGCAGAAGCGCTTACGATTAATTTAACCTATAATGATGATATTTATATAGAAACAACGGCCGAAAGGTTACTACAGCATTTAGAACAGATACTTGGGGTCATACTAAAGTATCCTTCTGTAGCTATCGGTAAGCTTGATTATCTGACTGACAAAGAGAAATTTCAACTTGTTCAAAGTTTCAATTCAACTAATATAGTTTATGCGAAAGAGCAGACTCTAGTTGATCTCTTTGAAAAACAGGTAGAATTACACCCTGAAAATATTGCGGTTGTATTTGAAGGGAAGCATTTGAGTTACCGGGAATTGGATGAACAGTCTGGGCGTGTGGCTCAATATCTGAAATCAAATTATACGATACGACCTGATGATCTGGTGGGAATTATGCTGGATCGGTCAGAATTGCTGATAGTTGCCATTTTAGCCGTGTTAAAATCAGGAGCTGCTTATGTACCCGTAGACCCTGGTTATCCTAAATTACGTAAAGAATTTATTCTGAATGATACAGGTGCACAGATACTGCTTACTCAGGCAGATTATATCTTTGACCTTGACTATTACCAGGGAAGTGTGGTTGCATTGGATTTACAGATGGGAGATATGGAATCCTGTAACCCCTCAATTCATTCTGTTATCCAAGCGGATCATTTAGCCTATGTGATTTATACATCCGGATCTACCGGAAATCCGAAAGGAGTAATGATTAATCATGGGACTATTTGTAATACGATCCTATCGCAGAAAATAATATTCGATGTAAATGAAGAAACACGAAGCCTGCAATTTGCGGCTTCTTCATTTGATGCATCTGTTTCTGAAATTTTCGTTGCATTGATTTCAGGAGGGCAATTGTATGTCATTAATGAGGAGCTAAAAAAAGATCCGGGTTTACTCGCGAAATATATAACAGATCATAAAATTGACCTGGCCACTATACCTCCATCCTATATTAAGCTTTTAGAGATGGATTCAATAAGCACACTAAAAAAGCTGGTGACAGCAGGGGAGACCGCTATTTTAGATAAAGGAATTTCATTTTGTCGTACAGGAATGTATTTTAATGCCTACGGCCCTTCAGAGTCAAGTATTTGTGCTACCGCCTTTCTGTTTAATGGCAAGAATTATCATGGCTCAGGTACAATACCGATTGGTAAACCAATTTCCAATACACAGGTTTATATTCTGAGTAAAATGGGAGCACTTCAGCCTGTTGGTGTTCCTGGGGAGATTTGTTTGGGAGGTGCTGGTCTTGCACGTGGTTATCTGAACCAGGCAGCATTGACGGCAGAGAAGTTTGTAACAAATCCTTACCGCTTGGGAGAGCGGATGTACCGTACTGGAGACCTGGGGCGCTGGCTTGCTGACGGGAATGTAGAATTTATTGGCCGGTTGGACGAGCAGGTTAAGATTCGTGGTTACCGGGTGGAGCTTGGAGAGATCGAGAATATTTTACAGGGATATAGTGCTATCACCTCGGCAGTTGTTCTTGCGCCCTTAAATAATTTAGGGGAGCGTGAACTTAAGGCTTATATCACTGGTGAGGGAGATGTGGATCCGTTGGTACTGAAGAGTTACCTGGGGCAGTTATTGCCCTCGTACATGTTGCCAGAGTCTTATACGCTGCTGGATATGATCCCGCTGACTGTAAATGGTAAGGTCGACCGTAAAGCATTGGAAGAACTAGCTGGTAGGGAGCTTGGTACTGGAGCAGTTTATATTGCTCCGCGTACAGAAACCGAGAGACAGCTGGTAGAGATATGGAGTGAGGTATTGGGACGTGATCCTGATCAGATCGGGATCAGTTCAAACTTTTTTGAACTGGGTGGACATAGTTTGAAAGCGATTCGTTTGACCAGCCAGGTTTATAAAGTATTTGGTGTAAAACTGGAGTTGAAAGAAGTGTTTTCGGTTTCTATACTGGAAGATCAGGCATTGCTGATTGAAGGGAGTCATCAGATGGGTTATACAGGGATTCCTGTTGTTGCTCCAGCAGAAAGTTATGTGCTTTCTTCCTCACAGCGTCGTTTATGGATACTGAGCCAGTTTTCGGCGGGTAATGTGGCTTATAATGTACCTGGGGCATACTGGTTTGAGGGGGAATTGGATTTGGAGATTTTACAGCGTTCATTTGATGCTTTGATTTCCCGTCATGAAATTCTGCGGACTGTCTTTCGTTCAGATGAAGAAGCGGAAGTCAGACAATATATACAGGATGCAGGTACAGGTGGTTTTGTGATCAATGAGCAGGATTTGAGGGGAACAGAGCTTACTGTATTGCGTAGCCTGGTGGAGAAAGATTTTACAACGGTATTTGATTTGACCTCAGGGCCGCTAATGTATGGCTGTTTATACCGGGTATCTGAAAGGAGTTGGGTTTTGAGTTATGTGATGCATCACATCATTAGTGATGGGTGGTCGATGGGTATCCTGATTAAAGAACTGATGGGGTATTATGGATCCTATCAGAGTGGGGAAGTGGAAGAGATTACAGGGCTTAATATACAATATAAAGATTATGCTTTCTGGCAACAGGAGCAGCTGAAAGGAGCCGCATTTGCGGCACACAAGGGCTATTGGCTGGAGCAGTTCAGCGGAGAGTTGCCTGTACTGTCGCTTTTGGGTGACAAATCCAGACCTCTGGTGAAAACGTATAATGGACGGACGATCAGAAAAAGACTGAATGGCGGGCAGATTGCAAGCTTCAGGAGACTCTTACAAGAAGAAGGAGCGACTCTTTTTATGGGTTTACTTGCAGCGGTGAAGGTGCTATTGCACCGTTACACAGGTCAGGAAGATATAATCATTGGCAGTCCCATAGCAGGCCGAGAACATGCAGACCTGGAAGGGCAGCTTGGTTTTTATGTGAATACCCTTGCACTGAGAACGACCTTTAGCGGGGCAGAAAATTATAGAGAAATACTTGACCGGGTAAAAAGGGTTACCCTTGGTGGATATGAGCATCAGGTTTATCCATTTGATGAGCTGGTAGATTCGCTGAACCTGCAACGTGATATGAGCCGTCATCCGTTGTTTGATGTACTTGTGGTATTACAACAGCCAGAACTTCAGCAGCAATTCTGGGAGAAACATTTGTCGGGGCTTCAAGCGAGTGTTTATGAAGATAGCCGGGATGTGATCAGCAAGTTCGATCTTCAGTTTACTTTTATCGAACAGGACGAAGGAGTGGAAGTACAGCTTGGTTATAACAATGATATTTATGAGGAAGGTACCGTTTGGGGTATGCTTGGACATTTTGAACATTTACTGGAGACGATTTTAAAAGCTCCTTCGGTAGCGGTTGGTCGACTGGATTACCTGTCTACGTCAGAGAAGTTAGCGCTGTTGGAGGATTTTAATGCTACAAGTGTTGCTTATCCGAAGGAACAGACCTTGGTAGATCTGTTTGCTGAACAGGTGTTGGAGCATCCGGAAAAGACTGCTGTTGTATTTGAAGGGAGGCATTTGAGTTATGGTGAACTTGACCAGGAGTCAAACCGTTTGGCAGCGTATTTACGTTCTGTTTATCAGATTGTTCCTGGTGAGCTAATCGGGGTTAGGCTGGATCGCAGTGAATGGTTGATTATTAGTTTGTTAGGAGTACTGAAATCTGGAGGTGCGTATGTTCCTATAGATCCTGGGTATCCTGAAGAGCGTATTGAGTTTATGATTTCAGACAGTGGGTGTAAGGTCTTGCTTGATAGGGCAGAACTTGATCATTTCTGTTCGGTTTCATCAGCTTACAGCGATTCGGTGCAGCCATTGGAGCACAGTCCATCGGATCTGATGTATGTTTTATATACTTCAGGTTCCACAGGGAAACCCAAAGGATGTATGCTTGAGCATGGTGGTGTATTGAATCGTTTGTGGTGGATGTGGAACCATTATGGTTTTAGTCAGGATGACATTATTTTACAGAAGACGACCTTCAGCTTTGATGTTTCGGTATGGGAACTATTTCTTCCATTATGCTGGGGGGCGCGTATGGTGATGTGTTCGGCTGAGGACAGCGGATCACCAGAACAGCTGTCGGATTTGATTTTCCGTGAGTCAGTGACGGCTTTACACTTTGTTCCATCGATGCTGAACCTGTTTATCGAGACTATTTTTGAAGAGGAAGCATCATTGGAAAGGCTATCTGGTTTACGTTTAGTATTTACCAGCGGAGAGGCCCTGCCTTTATCTTCTGTTCATCATTGGTATAATAAACTGGATGTTCCATTACATAATTTATATGGACCAACAGAGGCAAGTATTGATGTCACATATTATCCAACGTCACCGATAGATGAACGGATTCCAATCGGCAAGCCGATTAGCAATACACAGATATTCATTTTGGATCGTCAGGACCAGTTATGCGGTATCGGTATAGCGGGGGAGATTTGTTTGGGAGGTGTGGGTCTTGCGCGTGGTTATCTGAACCAGGCAGCATTGACGGCAGAGAAGTTTGTAACAAATCCTTACCGCTTGGGAGAACGGATGTACCGTACTGGAGACCTGGGGCGCTGGCTTGCTGATGGTAATGTGGAGTATATTGGTCGCATGGATGAACAGGTTAAGATCCGTGGTTACCGGATCGAGCTTGGAGAAATTGATAATGCGTTACAGGGGCATGCTGCTATAAGCGGAGCAGTTGTTCTTGCACCCTTAAATAATTTAGGGGAGCGTGAACTTAAGGCTTATATCACTGGTGAGGGAGATGTGGATCCGTTGGTACTGAAGAGTTACCTGGGGCAGTTATTGCCCTCGTACATGTTGCCAGAGTCTTATACGCTGCTGGATATGATCCCGCTGACTGTAAATGGTAAGGTCGACCGTAAAGCATTGGAAGAACTAGCTGGTAGGGAGCTTGGTACTGGAGCAGTTTATATTGCTCCGCGTACAGAAACCGAGAGACAGCTGGTAGAGATATGGAGTGAGGTATTGGGACGTGATCCTGATCAGATCGGGATCAGTTCAAACTTTTTTGAACTGGGTGGACATAGTTTGAAAGCGATTCGTTTGACCAGCCAGGTTTATAAAGTATTTGGTGTAAAACTGGAGTTGAAAGAAGTGTTTTCGGTTTCTATACTGGAAGATCAGGCATTGCTGATTGAAGGGAGTCATCAGATGGGTTATACAGGGATTCCTGTTGTTGCTCCAGCAGAAAGTTATGTGCTTTCTTCCTCACAGCGTCGTTTATGGATACTGAGCCAGTTTTCGGCGGGTAATGTGGCTTATAATGTACCTGGGGCATACTGGTTTGAGGGGGAATTGGATTTGGAGATTTTACAGCGTTCATTTGATGCTTTGATTTCCCGTCATGAAATTCTGCGGACTGTCTTTCGTTCAGATGAAGAAGCGGAAGTCAGACAATATATACAGGATGCAGGTACAGGTGGTTTTGTGATCAATGAGCAGGATTTGAGGGGAACAGAGCTTACTGTATTGCGTAGCCTGGTGGAGAAAGATTTTACAACGGTATTTGATTTGACCTCAGGGCCGCTAATGTATGGCTGTTTATACCGGGTATCTGAAAGGAGTTGGGTTTTGAGTTATGTGATGCATCACATCATTAGTGATGGGTGGTCGATGGGTATCTTGATTAAAGAACTGATGGGGTATTATGGATCCTATCAGAGTGGGGAAGTGGAAGAGATTACAGGGCTTAATATACAATATAAAGATTATGCTTTCTGGCAACAGGAGCAGCTGAAAGGAGCCGCATTTGCGGCACACAAGGGCTATTGGCTGGAGCAGTTCAGCGGAGAGTTGCCTGTACTGTCGCTTTTGGGTGACAAATCCAGACCTCTGGTGAAAACGTATAATGGGCGGACGATCAGAAAAAGACTGAATGGCGGGCAGATTGCAAGCTTCAGGAGACTCTTACAAGAAGAAGGAGCGACTCTTTTTATGGGTTTACTTGCAGCGGTGAAGGTGCTATTGCACCGTTACACAGGTCAGGAAGATATAATCATTGGCAGTCCCATAGCAGGCCGAGAACATGCAGACCTGGAAGGGCAGCTTGGTTTTTATGTGAATACCCTTGCACTGAGAACGACCTTTAGCGGGGCAGAAAATTATAGAGAAATACTTGACCGGGTAAAAAGGGTTACCCTTGGTGGATATGAGCATCAGGTTTATCCATTTGATGAGCTGGTAGATTCGCTGAACCTGCAACGTGATATGAGCCGTCATCCGTTGTTTGATGTACTTGTGGTATTACAACAGCCAGAACTTCAGCAGCAATTCTGGGAGAAACATTTGTCGGGGCTTCAAGCGAGTGTTTATGAAGATAGCCGGGATGTGATCAGCAAGTTCGATCTTCAGTTTACTTTTATCGAACAGGACGAAGGAGTGGAAGTACAGCTTGGTTATAACAATGATATTTATGAGGAAGGTACCGTTTGGGGTATGCTTGGACATTTTGAACATTTACTGGAGACGATTTTAAAAGCTCCTTCGGTAGCGGTTGGTCGACTGGATTACCTGTCTACGTCAGAGAAGTTAGCGCTGTTGGAGGATTTTAATGCTACAAGTGTTGCTTATCCGAAGGAACAGACCTTGGTAGATCTGTTTGCTGAACAGGTGTTGGAGCATCCGGAAAAGACTGCTGTTATATTTGAAGGGAGGCATTTGAGTTATGGTGAACTTGACCAGGAGTCAAACCGTTTGGCAGCGTATTTACGTTCTGTTTATCAGATTGTTCCTGGTGAGCTAATCGGGGTTAGGCTGGATCGCAGTGAATGGTTGATTATTAGTTTGTTAGGAGTACTGAAATCTGGAGGTGCGTATGTTCCTATAGATCCTGGGTATCCTGAAGAGCGTATTGAGTTTATGATTTCAGACAGTGGGTGTAAGGTCTTGCTTGATAGGGCAGAACTTGATCATTTCTGTTCGGTTTCATCAGCTTACAGCGATTCGGTGCAGCCATTGGAGCACAGTCCATCGGATCTGATGTATGTTTTATATACTTCAGGTTCCACAGGGAAACCCAAAGGATGTATGCTTGAGCATGGTGGTGTATTGAATCGTTTGTGGTGGATGTGGAACCATTATGGTTTTAGTCAGGATGACATTATTTTACAGAAGACGACCTTCAGCTTTGATGTTTCGGTATGGGAACTATTTCTTCCATTATGCTGGGGGGCGCGTATGGTGATGTGTTCGGCTGAGGACAGCGGATCACCAGAACAGCTGTCGGATTTGATTTTCCGTGAGTCAGTGACGGCTTTACACTTTGTTCCATCGATGCTGAACCTGTTTATCGAGACTATTTTTGAAGAGGAAGCATCATTGGAAAGGCTATCTGGTTTACGTTTAGTATTTACCAGCGGAGAGGCCCTGCCTTTATCTTCTGTTCATCATTGGTATAATAAACTGGATGTTCCATTACATAATTTATATGGACCAACAGAGGCAAGTATTGATGTCACATATTATCCAACGTCACCGATAGATGAACGGATTCCAATCGGCAAGCCGATTAGCAATACACAGATATTCATTTTGGATCGTCAGGACCAGTTATGCGGTATCGGTATAGCGGGGGAGATTTGTTTGGGAGGTGTGGGTCTTGCGCGTGGTTATCTGAACCAGGCAGCATTGACGGCAGAGAAGTTTGTAACAAATCCTTACCGCTTGGGAGAACGGATGTACCGTACTGGAGACCTGGGGCGCTGGCTTGCTGATGGTAATGTGGAGTATATTGGTCGCATGGATGAACAGGTTAAGATCCGTGGTTACCGGATCGAGCTTGGAGAAATTGATAATGCGTTACAGGGGCATGCTGCTATAAGCGGAGCAGTTGTTCTTGCACCCTTAAATAATTTAGGGGAGCGTGAACTTAAGGCTTATATCACTGGTGAGGGAGATGTGGATCCGTTGGTACTGAAGAGTTACCTGGGGCAGTTATTGCCTTCATATATGGTGCCACAGGCTTATGTCCAGCTGGATGTGATCCCGCTGACGATGAGTGGCAAGGCAGACCGTAAAGCATTACAGGGATATGGGGGGAAAGAACTGGGGCTGGTTTCAGTTCACGTTGCTCCGCGTACAGAAACTGAGAGACAGCTGGTAGAGATATGGAGTGAGGTATTGGGACGTGATCCTGATCAGATCGGGATCAGTTCAAACTTTTTTGAACTGGGTGGACATAGTTTGAAAGCTGTCAAAGTGATCCATCGTGTCAATACTGTTTTCTCAGTTAAAATAGATATTGTCAAGCTATTTAATGAACCAACAATAGAGAATATTTCCGGGCACATAGATTTTATCATCAGCCAGAAATATCATGCCGCTAATAAGCAAACAATGATTGAAATAGATATCTAACAGTTACCTCTAATATTATTCTATGAAAATAGTACAAAGTCTATGGTCCAAACCAGGTATTCCAAATGATATCACTCAATTTTCTGATTTTAACAAATGTGGTTGGCTCGATAAAAAGTATAATTATTTCAGTTGGATATTAAGTGCCCGGCAATTCACGAAATTTTACGATGAAGTTGAACTGGTCACAGACAAATCCGGATATGATCTACTGATAAACAAATTGGAATTACCTTATACGAGTACACAAGTAGTTTTAGATGATTTAAATGACTACCATCCTAATTTATGGGCATTAGGAAAAATATATGCTTATCGTATTCAGAGTAAACCATTTATTCATGTAGATGGGGATGTTTATATCTGGGAGAAGTTTAATCAGACTTTGGAAGGCTCTTCTCTAATTTGCCAAAATAAAGAAGAAGGAGAAAGCTATGATAATTTCTACAGACAAATATTTTTCCCAATAGCATTGAACCTCAACTACTATCCTGGTGTTCTGGATAAATCTATCAATATAAATAACAGTATTAAAGCTATCAATGCTGGGATTCTTGGAGGGCACAATATTAATTTCTATAAAACCTACACAGAAAAAGCTTTTCAATTTGTAGATAAGAATATAAGTCATCTGCATAAGATAAACGTCTCTTCATTTAACGTGATTTTTGAACAGTTCCTTTTTCGTGCATTAGCAGATGAAGCAAAGCAAGACATTCATTATATGCATGCTGATGCAAGTGTTCCACCTTATTTTTTTGAGTTTACCGGTGTACCCTCCAAAACGAAGTATATACATATATCGGGAAGATCTAAGGTGGAGAAATATTTAGCAGATTGTTTGGAATATAGGGTTAAAACAGATTATCCGGATGACTATTACAGAATACTTAAACTGATGAAAAAAAATCAAATATAACGCTGATGACAAATACGAAGATCATAAAAGAGACAGATATCAAGAAACTTGGAGAGAGTTATGGTGATTATTTGGTTGCTGAATATCTCCGGTATCAAACTCCATTGCCATGGAGTAATTCTGATATAATGGAAAAAAATCGGGTTAATTCAGGAAATATCGAGTGTCTGGATACAGGAATTAGCGGGATCATCCTTTTTTTAATGGAGTTGTATACACAGTCAGGTAAAAAGACTTATATCGAAACAGCCGATTTAGCAATTGATAAGTTAATTCTTTATTGTATCCAAAATCCCTCTGCTGATTATGGTCTTTATACAGGGCGAAGTGGTGTTATCTATTTGTTGATTGAGCGGTATAAAATTGATAATGATCCGGAGTTAGTAAAAATATGTTTGCAATTAATTCGGTCGTCAAATGAAGCGTTTCTCTATTCTAAATATACCTCTGATTATTTATATGATGGAAGAGCGGGAGCATTGCTGATAATTTTGGAACTTTATTTAATCTCACAGGAAAATTTCCTTGTGAATTATATCAACCAATATGTAGTACAAATTGTATCCGGAGCAAAGTTATCACCAGATGGAATTTTTTGGAGAAGTGAAAATGAAAATCACATCAATGGATCGTGTGGATTCGCTCATGGTATTCCGGGTATTCAATATGTATTTGACAAACTTAATTATTACTGTGATGCTCCTGTTTTGGCCTTTATCCTAAATGAAACAGACAGAATTATGTCTTCCAGCTGGATTGATATTGCCGATAATTGGGGTGATTATAGAAGAGATATACTTGATAAAAAAACATTGTCTGAGTATAAAAAAAGTCATCTGAATGGTAACCATGAAATACTTTTGCCTGGCGATAGTATAAACTGGTCGGATGGGATGATGGGGGTTTTGATTTCAAAAAGACAGACAGTTACTGGCAAAAGTTTGAATAAAGTAAGTGAATTTCTAAATTCTGGTAATATAATATCATTTGAATTATATAATGGAATTGCAGGGATAGGCTTAAGTTTATTACATAACTCTTTAGCGAATGAAAGTGGTGTGATGGAAAATCTGCTCTTCCAGGCTTATGAAAATGCTGAGATTTCATTAGCAGAACTGAATTTAAATGGTGGCTTATTATTTGGCAGTATAGGATCAGTTTATTTGCTACTAAAAGCTACAGATAGCGCCGTGAAAACAAATACTATTGTTGCCCCTTTTTTTAATAGAAATTATAAAAAAGATAATAAAATTATTATATGTCTTTCGGTATCAGATGTAAGAAAGAAACTTTTGACCGGAATATATAAGAGAACAATTACTCTTCTTAGTCATGCGTCTCCTGCTGTTTTAACTGATTATCTGGATGCACATTCTATTAATGGCCTTCATGGTGAGATTGATAGTTTTAACACATTTATTGACAGTCTGATTAAATCGGATCCGCATAATTCAAAACTGGATTTTCTTGCTGATTTATTCTCCTTGGAAAGGCAAAAACTGGATCTCTTCTTTGACAAATCAAAAAACCATTTTCAAATATACTTGGATCAGCTTTTATATATAGATGAAACTATGAAACTACTTAATGAACCTGATGAATGGCTGGTCAGACAGAAGGTTTGTATTTCAAAAAAGGTGAAGATCATATCTACCAAGTGGGATTGGACTTTGTTTGATAGTTCAAAAGGTGGTCAATTGATAAGTGCTGATTTAGCTGACAATTCTGGAGGTCCTTTTGTTTTTATTCTACGTAATGCCTGTGCCCTTGAAGATGTTGAAATTCCTCTGGTCAATGCTTATAGGATGTTACTCCATAGCTTTGATCACCCGAAGTTTTTAGGACAGGCTATTCTTGAAATAAGAGATTATATACAATCTTTACCCGAAGCAGGGTTGAAAAATCTGCTCATTCAGGTTGGTGTTTCTAATATCAGTGCTAAGCAAGAGTTCATAGAACTTTTTAACGTTGCTATCCTGAGCACTATAAAAAAATGGGTTTATATGGGGGTTTTACAAATCATTCCTTCTCCAGAATCAACTATCTGATTCTTTACAAAATTCAATATCTACCCTAAGGATTCCTCTGGTCAAACAGGTGTGTCCTATCGAATTTCATTAAACATTAATCTATAATTTATGAATGATTTATTAAGGCGTATTACTGATAATAATATTTTGCTTGAATTAGTTGATGGTGAATTAAAAGTGTTTTCTAGGGATGCTCAGGTAAATCATGAGCTTATAGTAAAAATTAAAGAAAATAAACAGGAGCTCAAGAATTTTTTATTAAAATATGGGCCGCAAACTTCAGATAAGCAGATTCCTCAGGTGGCTCCTGCTGAAAATTATGTACTTTCTTCTGCACAGCGTCGTTTATGGATCCTAAGTCAGTTTTCTGAAGGAAACGCGGCTTATAATGTACCTGGGGCATACTGGTTTGAGGGAGAATTGAATTTGCAGGTTTTACAGCGCTCATTTGAAGCTTTAATTTCTCGACATGAGATTCTGCGGACAGTATTCTGTGCGGAGGGAGATAATGAGGTTAGGCAATATGTACAGAACGCAGATACAGCTGGTTTTGTGATTCATGAGCAGGACTTGAGGGGGACAGACCGTGCAGTATTACGTAACTTGATAGAAGAAGATGCACTGAGAGTATTTGACCTGTCCTCAGGACCGCTAATGTATGGCTGTTTATACCGGGTATCTGAAAGGAACTGGGTTTTCAGTTATGTGATGCACCATATCATTAGTGACGGATGGTCAATGGGTATCCTGATTAAGGAGCTCATGGGATATTATGATGCATTTCTTCTTGGAGATGAAAACGTTTTTACGGCACTTAATTTACAATATAAAGATTACGCTTCCTGGCAGCAGGGGCAACTGGAAGGTGCAGCTTTTGCAGTACATAAGGCTTACTGGCTGGAGCAGTTCAGTGGAGAGTTGCCCGTATTGTCGCTTTTTGGCGATAAAGCCAGACCATTGGTGAAAACTTATAATGGCCGAACGATCAGAAAAAATCTGAACGCAGAACTGATGGGAAGGTTCAGAGGATTATTACAAGAGGAAAGCGCGACTCTGTTCATGGGTTTACTTGCGGTGGTGAACGTACTGCTGCACCGTTACACTGGACAGGAAGATGTAATTATTGGTAGTCCTGCAGCAGGCCGAGAGCATACAGATCTGGAAGGACAGATTGGCTTTTATGTGAATACCCTTGCACTGAGAACAATCTTTGGCGAGGCAGAAAATTATAAAGAAATTCTTGGTGCAGTAAAAAGGGGGACTCTTGGTGCATATGAGCATCAGGCTTATCCATTCGATGAACTGGTAGAATCACTGAATCTGCAGCGTGATATGAGCCGACATCCATTGTTTGATGTGGTAGTTGTATTGCAGCAGCAGGAACTTCAGCAGCAATCCTGGGAGAAACATTTGTCGGGGCTTCAAGCGAGTGTTTATGAAGATAGTCGGGATGTGATCAGCAAGTTCGATCTTCAGTTAACTTTTATCGAATTAAGCGAAGGTGTGGATATTCTGATGTCCTATAATAATGATATTTACGAGGAGGTCACAGTGGTAACTATGCTCGATCATCTTGAACAGTTGTTAGAGACGATTTTAAAAGACCCTTTGGTACCGGTTGGTCAGTTGGATTACCTGAATGAAAAAGAAAAGTCAGTGCTGTTGGAGGAATTTAATGCAGCAAGGATAGCTTATCCGGAGAAACAAACCTTGGTAGATCTGTTTGCTGAACAGGTGTTGGAGCATCCGGAAAAGACTGCTGTTGTATTTGAAGGAAAACATTTGAGTTACCGGGAATTGGATGAACAGTCTGGGCGTGTGGCTCAATATCTGAAATCAAATTATACGATACGACCTGATGATCTGGTGGGAATTATGCTGGATAGGTCGGAATTACTGATTGTAGGTATTTTAGCTATATTAAAAGCAGGAGGGGCTTATGTTCCTATCGATCCTGATTATCCGGGGACTCGTAAAGAGTTCATTCTAAAGGATACAGGAGCACAAGTTTTGCTTACCCAGGTGGATTATGTGTTTGACCTTGAGTATTATAGCGGGAGCATAATTGCATTGGATTTACAAATGGGAGATATGGAGGATGTCTGCGCCCCGCTTAATCCTGTTATGATCAAAGCAGATCATTTAGCTTATGTAATGTATACTTCGGGATCAACGGGTGTACCTAAGGGTACAATGGTAGAACACAAGAATGTAGTGCGGCTTGTGAAGTCAAGCAATTACGTTTCTTTTAGTGAATCAGATATTTTATTAAGTACGGGTTCTGTTTCTTTTGATGCAGTTACATTTGAATATTGGGGTATGTTGTTGAACGGCGGAAAACTTGTTTTGTGCAGTAAAGATAATTTGCTTGATCCGGTTAAGTTAAGTGCATTGATCCGCGAAGAGGAAGTTAATATCATGTGGTTTACTTCAGGTTGGCTGAACACACTGGTTGATCAGGATACAGGGATTTTTGCGGGGTTAAATAAGATCATTACCGGTGGAGATAAATTATCTCCTGGTCATATCCAAAGGATAAAAAACAGATATCCATCTGTTGAGATTATCAATGGTTATGGGCCAACAGAGAATACGACGTTTTCTCTGACCCATGCAATTACCGTGGTATCTGACCCTATACCGATTGGTAAACCAATTTCCAATACACAGGTTTATATTCTGAGTAAAATGGGAGCACTTCAGCCTGTTGGTGTTCCTGGGGAGATTTGTTTGGGAGGTGCTGGTCTTGCACGTGGTTATCTGAACCAGGCAGCATTGACGGCAGAGAAGTTTGTAACAAATCCTTACCGCTTGGGAGAGCGGATGTACCGTACTGGAGACCTGGGGCGCTGGCTTGCTGACGGGAATGTAGAATTTATTGGCCGGTTGGACGAGCAGGTTAAGATTCGTGGTTACCGGGTGGAGCTTGGAGAGATCGAGAATATTTTACAGGGATATAGTGCTATCACCTCGGCAGTTGTTCTTGCGCCCTTAAATAATTTAGGGGAGCGTGAACTTAAGGCTTATATCACTGGTGAGGGAGATGTGGATCCGTTGGTACTGAAGAGTTACCTGGGGCAGTTATTGCCCTCGTACATGTTGCCAGAGTCTTATACGCTGCTGGATATGATCCCGCTGACTGTAAATGGTAAGGTCGACCGTAAAGCATTGGAAGAACTAGCTGGTAGGGAGCTTGGTACTGGAGCAGTTTATATTGCTCCGCGTACAGAAACCGAGAGACAGCTGGTAGAGATATGGAGTGAGGTATTGGGACGTGATCCTGATCAGATCGGGATCAGTTCAAACTTTTTTGAACTGGGTGGACATAGTTTGAAAGCGATTCGTTTGACCAGCCAGGTTTATAAAGTATTTGGTGTAAAACTGGAGTTGAAAGAAGTGTTTTCGGTTTCTATACTGGAAGATCAGGCATTGCTGATTGAAGGGAGTCATCAGATGGGTTATACAGGGATTCCTGTTGTTGCTCCAGCAGAAAGTTATGTGCTTTCTTCCTCACAGCGTCGTTTATGGATACTGAGCCAGTTTTCGGCGGGTAATGTGGCTTATAATGTACCTGGGGCATACTGGTTTGAGGGGGAATTGGATTTGGAGATTTTACAGCGTTCATTTGATGCTTTGATTTCCCGTCATGAAATTCTGCGGACTGTCTTTCGTTCAGATGAAGAAGCGGAAGTCAGACAATATATACAGGATGCAGGTACAGGTGGTTTTGTGATCAATGAGCAGGATTTGAGGGGAACAGAGCTTACTGTATTGCGTAGCCTGGTGGAGAAAGATTTTACAACGGTATTTGATTTGACCTCAGGGCCGCTAATGTATGGCTGTTTATACCGGGTATCTGAAAGGAGTTGGGTTTTGAGTTATGTGATGCATCACATCATTAGTGATGGGTGGTCGATGGGTATCCTGATTAAAGAACTGATGGGGTATTATGGATCCTATCAGAGTGGGGAAGTGGAAGAGATTACAGGGCTTAATATACAATATAAAGATTATGCTTTCTGGCAACAGGAGCAGCTGAAAGGAGCCGCATTTGCGGCACACAAGGGCTATTGGCTGGAGCAGTTCAGCGGAGAGTTGCCTGTACTGTCGCTTTTGGGTGACAAATCCAGACCTCTGGTGAAAACGTATAATGGACGGACGATCAGAAAAAGACTGAATGGCGGGCAGATTGCAAGCTTCAGGAGACTCTTACAAGAAGAAGGAGCGACTCTTTTTATGGGTTTACTTGCAGCGGTGAAGGTGCTATTGCACCGTTACACAGGTCAGGAAGATATAATCATTGGCAGTCCCATAGCAGGCCGAGAACATGCAGACCTGGAAGGGCAGCTTGGTTTTTATGTGAATACCCTTGCACTGAGAACGACCTTTAGCGGGGCAGAAAATTATAGAGAAATACTTGACCGGGTAAAAAGGGTTACCCTTGGTGGATATGAGCATCAGGTTTATCCATTTGATGAGCTGGTAGATTCGCTGAACCTGCAACGTGATATGAGCCGTCATCCGTTGTTTGATGTACTTGTGGTATTACAACAGCCAGAACTTCAGCAGCAATTCTGGGAGAAACATTTGTCGGGGCTTCAAGCGAGTGTTTATGAAGATAGCCGGGATGTGATCAGCAAGTTCGATCTTCAGTTTACTTTTATCGAACAGGACGAAGGAGTGGAAGTACAGCTTGGTTATAACAATGATATTTATGAGGAAGGTACCGTTTGGGGTATGCTTGGACATTTTGAACATTTACTGGAGACGATTTTAAAAGCTCCTTCGGTAGCGGTTGGTCGACTGGATTACCTGTCTACGTCAGAGAAGTTAGCGCTGTTGGAGGATTTTAATGCTACAAGTGTTGCTTATCCGAAGGAACAGACCTTGGTAGATCTGTTTGCTGAACAGGTGTTGGAGCATCCGGAAAAGACTGCTGTTGTATTTGAAGGGAGGCATTTGAGTTATGGTGAACTTGACCAGGAGTCAAACCGTTTGGCAGCGTATTTACGTTCTGTTTATCAGATTGTTCCTGGTGAGCTAATCGGGGTTAGGCTGGATCGCAGTGAATGGTTGATTATTAGTTTGTTAGGAGTACTGAAATCTGGAGGTGCGTATGTTCCTATAGATCCTGGGTATCCTGAAGAGCGTATTGAGTTTATGATTTCAGACAGTGGGTGTAAACTGGTTATCGACGCAGATGAACTGGAGAAAATGAAAAAAAACATTTACCCGTCGGTCGTTTTGGCTGTGAATAAACCTACAGATCTTGCTTATGTAATGTATACTTCGGGATCAACGGGTGTACCTAAGGGTACAATGGTAGAACACAAGAATGTAGTGCGGCTTGTGAAGTCAAGCAATTACGTTTCTTTTAGTGAATCAGATATTTTATTAAGTACGGGTTCTGTTTCTTTTGATGCAGTTACATTTGAATATTGGGGTATGTTGTTGAACGGCGGAAAACTTGTTTTGTGCAGTAAAGATAATTTGCTTGATCCGGTTAAGTTAAGTGCATTGATCCGCGAAGAGGAAGTTAATATCATGTGGTTTACTTCAGGTTGGCTGAACACACTGGTTGATCAGGATACAGGGATTTTTGCGGGGTTAAATAAGATCATTACCGGTGGAGATAAATTATCTCCTGGTCATATCCAAAGGATAAAAAACAGATATCCATCTGTTGAGATTATCAATGGTTATGGGCCAACAGAGAATACGACGTTTTCTCTGACCCATGCAATTACCGTGGTATCTGACCCTATACCGATTGGTAAACCAATTTCCAATACACAGGTTTATATTCTGAGTAAAATGGGAGCACTTCAGCCTGTTGGTGTTCCTGGGGAGATTTGTTTGGGAGGTGCTGGTCTTGCACGTGGTTATCTGAACCAGGCAGCATTGACGGCAGAGAAGTTTGTAACAAATCCTTACCGCTTGGGAGAGCGGATGTACCGTACTGGAGACCTGGGGCGCTGGCTTGCTGACGGGAATGTAGAATTTATTGGCCGGTTGGACGAGCAGGTTAAGATTCGTGGTTACCGGGTGGAGCTTGGAGAGATCGAGAATATTTTACAGGGATATAGTGCTATCACCTCGGCAGTTGTTCTTGCGCCCTTAAATAATTTAGGGGAGCGTGAACTTAAGGCTTATATCACTGGTGAGGGAGATGTGGATCCGTTGGTACTGAAGAGTTACCTGGGGCAGTTATTGCCCTCGTACATGTTGCCAGAGTCTTATACGCTGCTGGATATGATCCCGCTGACTGTAAATGGTAAGGTCGACCGTAAAGCATTGGAAGAACTAGCTGGTAGGGAGCTTGGTACTGGAGCAGTTTATATTGCTCCGCGTACAGAAACCGAGAGACAGCTGGTAGAGATATGGAGTGAGGTATTGGGACGTGATCCTGATCAGATCGGGATCAGTTCAAACTTTTTTGAACTGGGTGGACATAGTTTGAAAGCGATTCGTTTGACCAGCCAGGTTTATAAAGTATTTGGTGTAAAACTGGAGTTGAAAGAAGTGTTTTCGGTTTCTATACTGGAAGATCAGGCATTGCTGATTGAAGGGAGTCATCAGATGGGTTATACAGGGATTCCTGTTGTTGCTCCAGCAGAAAGTTATGTGCTTTCTTCCTCACAGCGTCGTTTATGGATACTGAGCCAGTTTTCGGCGGGTAATGTGGCTTATAATGTACCTGGGGCATACTGGTTTGAGGGGGAATTGGATTTGGAGATTTTACAGCGTTCATTTGATGCTTTGATTTCCCGTCATGAAATTCTGCGGACTGTCTTTCGTTCAGATGAAGAAGCGGAAGTCAGACAATATATACAGGATGCAGGTACAGGTGGTTTTGTGATCAATGAGCAGGATTTGAGGGGAACAGAGCTTACTGTATTGCGTAGCCTGGTGGAGAAAGATTTTACAACGGTATTTGATTTGACCTCAGGGCCGCTAATGTATGGCTGTTTATACCGGGTATCTGAAAGGAGTTGGGTTTTGAGTTATGTGATGCATCACATCATTAGTGATGGGTGGTCGATGGGTATCCTGATTAAAGAACTGATGGGGTATTATGGATCCTATCAGAGTGGGGAAGTGGAAGAGATTACAGGGCTTAATATACAATATAAAGATTATGCTTTCTGGCAACAGGAGCAGCTGAAAGGAGCCGCATTTGCGGCACACAAGGGCTATTGGCTGGAGCAGTTCAGCGGAGAGTTGCCTGTACTGTCGCTTTTGGGTGACAAATCCAGACCTCTGGTGAAAACGTATAATGGGCGGACGATCAGAAAAAGACTGAATGGCGGGCAGATTGCAAGCTTCAGGAGATTCTTACAAGAAGAAGGAGCGACTCTTTTTATGGGTTTACTTGCAGCGGTGAAGGTGCTATTGCACCGTTACACAGGTCAGGAAGATATAATCATTGGCAGTCCCATAGCAGGCCGAGAACATGCAGACCTGGAAGGGCAGCTTGGTTTTTATGTGAATACCCTTGCACTGAGGACAACTTTTAGTGCATCAGAAAGCTATAGTACTTTATTACAAAATATAAAAAAAGTAGCGATAAACGCTTATACGCATCAGGATTTTCCATTTGATGTGCTGGTAGATGAATTGAAAATTCAACGAGACGTTAGCAGACATCCTCTTTTTGATGTCTGGTTGGTTTTACAGGATGGTGATTCCATGAAACAACAACCGGTAGATTTTGACGGATTATCTGTAAAAGAGTATAAAGGAAGTGAAAACCTGACAAGCAGACTTGATCTTTCTTTTGAATTTGTTGAAGTGGATGATATACTTCAGTTAGGACTGGTTTATAATAGTGATATCTATCTGTCTGAAACTGCTGAGAGAATGATGGACCATCTTATTAATGTATTGACAATTATTTCGGTACATCCAACGCTTCCCATAGGAGAACTGGACTATCTGGGTTCAGAAGATAAACATAAACTTCTTAACGGATTTAATAGAAGTTCAGTAGTCTATCCAGAAATGATGGATACAATTACAGCGCTATTTGAACAACAAGCGATCAGTGTACCGGATCAAATTGCATTGGTCTGTGATGGAAAGCAATATTCGTTTCATGAATTAAATGAACAAAGTCATCTCTTAGCATCTTATTTAATAAGTAAGCATGGTGTCCTGCCTGGAGATCGGGTGAGTATCTTATTAGAACGCAGTGAATGGATGATTATCTCCATCTTGGGGATTTTGAGAGCTGGTGCTGCTTATGTTCCAATAGATATTGAGTATCCTAAGGAACGGATTGAATATATGCTGGCTGACAGTAAATGTAAAATTACCCTTGATCAAAATGAAATAGAGAATTTTCTAAAGGAGGGAGTAACACTGGATAAAGAACTTTTGCCTGTTTATGAATCAAATGATATAGCTTATGTAATCTATACGTCTGGTTCAACCGGAAAACCAAAAGGGGTTATGGTTAGTCATTTTGCCCTTGTTGACTATGTAATGGGAATCATTCAGCGAACAAATATTGGTAGCTGTAAAAGTTTTGGATTAGTGTCAACAATAGCTGCTGATTTAGGTAATACGGTGCTTTACACTTCACTGTTAACAGGTGGAAGACTTCAGCTGTTTACGGCAAAGGAAATAATTAATCCAGATAAGATGTATTCCTCTAAAGTTGATTGTTTAAAGATCGTTCCTTCACATTGGAAATCTTTACAAGCACCCTCAGGAATTGTTTTACCAAACAAATGCCTGATTTTCGGGGGAGAGCAGCTTACTGATGATGTACTGGATATGTTGAGACGTAATGATGCCGATTGTGAGGTTTATAATCATTATGGACCGTCTGAAACAACCATTGGCAAATTGTTAAAACATATTGACCTAGGGAACATTGAGGATCATATTTCACTGGGCTCACCATTCGGGAATAATGAAGTATACATTTTAGACCCCAAACAACAGCTTTTGCCCATTGGTGTGGTGGGTGAGATTTGTATAAGTGGAAATGGATTAGCAAATGGTTATCTGAATAACCCTGAACTAACAGCGGATAAATTTATACCGAATCCATTTAGAAGGGAGAAATTGATGTATAAAACAGGAGATCTGGGCAAATGGCTTGCAGATGGAAATGTTGAATTTATTGGCAGAATAGATGACCAGATAAAAATCAGAGGTTTTCGAATTGAGTTAGGAGAAATACAGAGTACATTATTGGGGATAAAGGAGATAGAAAATGCGATCGTACTTTCTAAAGAAACAGTTAATAATGAGAAAACGCTGATAGCTTACATTTTATGCCGTGAAGAAATTACAAATGATATGCTACGTATTCATCTGGCAGAAAAGCTCCCTGTGTATATGATACCTGCAATTTTTATACGGCTAGCAGAATTTCCTTTATTGCCGAATGGAAAGATTGACCGTAAACAACTCACTAATAATGAAAAAATGATGATTGCTGATCATCATGACCTTACCAAATTCCGCAATCCGGTCGAAGAAAAACTAGTCACTATTTGGAGTGAGGTTTTAGGTGTCGAAATGGGGCAAATCGGGGTACATACTAATTTCTTTGAGCTGGGTGGTCATAGTTTAACTGCAATAAGAATTTTGCTGAAAATTCATGAACAATTTAATGTTGAGGTCGACTTAATAAACTTTTTTAACGAACCGAATATTGAAGCTATGGCTAATGAAATCGAAAATATTTTGTGGTTGAGAGATTAGTGGTTTTTGTTTGATTCACTGATTAATTAAATAATTAAATATTACTTATGGGGAATATAATCATCGAGAGAATGAGTAAAGGAACACAACATATAAATGTTGTTAAACCGGAAGGAAACAGTCAGCTTGGATTGAATGATCTGCTGGCGTACTTAGAAAAAGAAAAGTCTTCAATAACTAAGTTATGTCTTGAAGATGGTGGTGTTCTCTTCAGAAATTTTGAGATTGAGGGAAAGGAAGAGTTTTTATCAGTTAAAGATGTTTTTAAAGAAACATCAGGCTTTGATTATGTTGACGGCAATTCTCCTAGAACAAAATTGTCTGCCAGTGTCTACACTTCCACAGAATATCCAAAAGAATATAGTATATCGTTACATAATGAAATGTCGTATTCCAATAAATGGCCACATCTGATATTTTTCTTTTGTCAGACTCCCGCGGAAGAGGGGGGAGAAACCCCTATTGTGGATAGCAGATATATACTGTCGCAACTGAACCCGGACATAGTCAGGGATTTTGAGAAACACGGAGTAAAATACACTCGATACTTAAGTGGGGCAAAAGGGATAGGGAAAAGTTGGATGGACACTTTTGAAACCACTGAAAAAGAAGTTCTTGAAAAATACTGTCAGGAAAATGAGATAGATTTTTTCTGGGAAGGGGAAAATATCGCCTTAAGTCAGAATGGACTTGGAATCGGAACCCATCCGCTAACCGGAGAAAAAATATGGTTTAATCAGGCAAATCAATTTCACCCATCTAATCTTCCGCAGGATATCTATAAAATGCTTAAGATAATGCATTCTAAAAATAGACATAGATTTCCACAATATGCTTTCTATGGAGATGGACAGGAAATTCCCGAAGCCTATTTGGAAGAAATTACAAGAATACAATTTGAGAGTGCAATTAAATTCAGTTGGCAGAAAGGTGATCTGCTCATGTTGGACAACATGTTAATGGCGCATGGAAGGATGCCGTTTAAAGGGGAGAGAAAGATATACGTAAGTATGTGCTAGAGTTAATTTATACAAAAAGTTTAAGGTCTTAGAATAATACAAAAGTATGAAAGATATTAAGTCAATAATGACAGCATTGAGAAAGTTAAATGTGAACCTTTCTTTAACAAATGGTGTTTTGGAAATAACTTCGCATGAAGTTAAGATGCCTCAGGATCTTTTAGAGTCTATCGAATTGCATCAGGAAAAACTGGTTGCTTATCTGAAAAAGAATCTGATCAGTCGTGATTTTAATCATATTTTACCAGTTGAGAACGGAGCTAATTATGCTTTATCTTCTTCACAACGTAGATTGTGGATTCAAAGCAAATTTAATACTGAGAGCGTTGCTTACAATATGTCTTCAGCTTATGTTTTTGAAGAGACTTTTAGCAGGGATGCAATTGAATATGCATTCACAGCTTTAATTGAGCGTCATGAGATCTTGCGTACTGTTATCAGGGAAGACGAATCGGGGGAGGTCAGACAATTTATCCAGCTTCCTGAATCATCTGGATTTAAATTGTCTTTTTATGATCTTTGCCAGGATCAGGATGCAGAAGATCGGGCAAAGGAACTGGTATCACTGGATTTCTCCCGTAATTTTGATCTTGAGAAGGGTCCGCTGATCCGCGCTGGTTTGTATCAGATTTCGGAACAGCGGTGGATTTTCAGCTTTGTGATGCACCATATTATTAGTGATGGTTGGTCAATGGGAATTCTGATCAGGGAATTGCTACAGTTATACCATTCTTATCTCAACGGCTTAGGTAACCCACTTGTTCCTTTGCGTATACAATATAAAGACTATGCTGCCTGGCAGCAGGAACAATTAAACGGAACGTCTTTAGAAGGGCACCGGTCTTATTGGCTGGAACAATTATCAGGCGAGCTTCCTGTACTTGATCTGGAAGGAGACCAGAAACGAAAGTCTGTACGAAGTTATGCAGGGGGGGTAGCGAACCGTACCCTTTCCAAAGATGATGCCGCTGGGATCAAGGGGTTAAGCCAGGGCGAAAATGGTACGTTGTTTATGGGGCTGCTTGCGGCATTGAATACACTTCTATACAAATATACACAACAGACCGAGATGATTATCGGCAGTCCTATAGCGGGTAGGGAGCATGCGGACCTGGAGGGGCAGATTGGTTTTTATCTAAATATGTTGGCTTTAAGGGGACGTTTTAAAGGTGAAGACAGTTATCTTTCGCTGCTAAGGCATTTCCGTGAGGTAACCCTTGGTGCTTATGAGCATCAGGTTTATCCTTTTGATGAATTGGTAGGCTCATTGAATATAGCCCATGACCAGAGCAGAAATGCGTTGTTTGATGTATTAATAGATTTTCACGATAATCGGAATGCAGGTGGACAGGAACTGAATAACCTTAAGGTGAGTTCATTTACAGGAGGGGAGCATGTAGTTAGTAAGTTTGATCTGACATTCATGTTTATGGAATCGGACCAGGAGCTTAGCTTATCGATAGAATATAACAGTGATCTTTATAGTAGAGCTTATGTTGAGCGGATGCACGATCATTTTGCTCAGCTATTGTCAGCTATTGTTGCTAACCCTGATCTTCCTGTTCAGGAACTTAATTATATCAGCAAGGCAGAAGAGAATGTTTTATTAAATAGTTTTAATGCAAATTTCGATTCCGGGGAAACCTACCGTTCGGTATTGTCCTTGTTTGAGGAACAGGTTTCGATAAATGCGGGCGATATGGCATTGAGCTATGACGGATTGACGTTGAGTTATCATGAACTGGCTGCAAAGAGCAACCAGTTGGCACATTATTTAAAGGAGGAGTACAAGCTTCAGCAAGGTGATATGGTAGGTATCATGCAGGAAAGATCTGATAAGCTGCTGATATCAATTCTTGGGATATTGAAGGCGGGAGGAGTATATGTGCCGATCGATCCGGATTATCCGCAATCCCGTAAAGAATATATTCTGGAGGATACCGGGTTACAGATTTTACTTACCCAGACTTCCTATATGTTTGATTTATCCTACTATGAGGGAAATGTTTTTGCGGTAGACATCCAGTTGGATGAGCTGGGTACTTCAGCTGCCCCAGTAGTTGATGAGATTGCCGAAGAGGACATGGCTTATATTATTTATACCTCAGGTTCGACAGGTCAGCAGAAAGGGTGTTGTGTTAGTCATGGTAGCCTGGCTAACTATATCCAGTGGGCCAACAGTTATTATTTTGATGGAACTGTAAAAGGTAATTTTGGTTTGTTTACTTCTTTGAGTTTTGATTTGACAGTAACCAGTATCTTTTGTGCATTGACCGGCGGAGGATCACTTTACATCTATAACCAAGAGAAGTCACTTTCCGATATATTCACTCATACTTTAAGTCTGGAAAGTGGGATAGACAGTATTAAACTGACGCCTTCACATATCCGTTATCTGAAAGACTTGAACCTGAGCTCTGAGAGCTTGAAATGTGCGATAGTTGGTGGGGAGGAAGTGGTTTCTAAACATGTTGAAATCCTTAAACAGATCAATCCCGGGATGCGGGTTTATAATGAATATGGGCCAACAGAAACCACCGTAGGCTGTACTGTTCAGGAACTGGAAGCTGGTGAAGCTGTCCATATTGGACGTCCTATTTCTGGGGCAGCTGCTTATGTGCTGGATGAGAACCTGCGTTTATGTGCGATAGGGGTTTCTGGAGAGTTATGTATTAGTGGAGCTGGTGTCTCTTTGGGTTACCTAAATAAAGAGCCTCTGAGCAGGGAGAAATTTGTGGCAGATCCTTACCGATTGGGACAACGGTTGTATCGGACAGGAGATACAGGGCGCTGGGCCTCTGACGGGACGTTGATTTTTCTTGGAAGAAAAGATGATCAGGTTAAGATCCGTGGTTACCGTATAGAGCTTGGAGAGATCGAGCAGGCTTTGTTACGGCATCCAGATATAGATTCTTCTGCAGTAGTGGTGAAAGCTGGGGGTGATGGAGATCATGAACTGATAGCTTACCTGACGGGTTCAGAGCCATTGTTGATCGGTGAGATCCGGACTTATCTGCATAGGGTACTTCCAGCCTACATGATTCCATCTCTGTTTGTCCAGCTGGACTCCATGCCTTTAACAATCAATGGTAAGATAGACAGAAAACAATTACCTGATCCAGGTAAGGGAATGAATAGCGGAACAGTATATGTTGCTCCGGTTAATGAAACAGAAGAACAGCTTGTTAATATCTGGAGTGAAGTATTGGGCATTGATAAAGATCAGATAGGAACAAAAAGTGATTTCTTTGAGCTTGGTGCACATAGTTTGAAAGCGATCCGTTTAACGAGCCAGATCTATAAAGAGTTCGATGTGAAAATAGATTTGAAAGATGTTTTTGTTACGAAAACACTTGAGGGACAGGCCGAATTGATCTTAAAAGCGAAGAAAGTAGCTTATATTAATATTTTACCAGTTGAGAATGGAGCTAATTATGCTTTATCTTCTTCACAACGTAGATTGTGGATTCAAAGCAAATTCAATACTGAGAGCGTTGCTTACAATATGTCTTCAGCTTATGTTTTTGAAGAGACTTTTAGCAGGGATGCAATTGAATATGCATTCACAGCTTTAATTGAGCGTCATGAGATCTTGCGTACTGTTATCAGGGAAGACGAATCGGGGGAGGTCAGACAATTTATCCAGCTTCCTGAATCATCTGGATTTAAATTGTCTTTTTATGATCTTTGCCAGGATCAGGATGCAGAAGATCGGGCAAAGGAACTGGTATCACTGGATTTCTCCCGTAATTTTGATCTTGAGAAGGGTCCGCTGATCCGCGCTGGTTTGTATCAGATTTCGGAACAGCGGTGGATTTTCAGCTTTGTGATGCACCATATTATTAGTGATGGTTGGTCAATGGGAATTCTGATCAGGGAATTGCTACAGTTATACCATTCTTATCTCAACGGCTTAGGTAACCCACTTGTTCCTTTGCGTATACAATATAAAGACTATGCTGCCTGGCAGCAGGAACAATTAAACGGAACGTCTTTAGAAGGGCACCGGTCTTATTGGCTGGAACAATTATCAGGCGAGCTTCCTGTACTTGATCTGGAAGGAGACCAGAAACGAAAGTCTGTACGAAGTTATGCAGGGGGGGTAGCGAACCGTACCCTTTCCAAAGATGATGCCGCTGGGATCAAGGGGTTAAGCCAGGGCGAAAATGGTACGTTGTTTATGGGGCTGCTTGCGGCATTGAATACACTTCTATACAAATATACACAACAGACCGAGATGATTATCGGCAGTCCTATAGCGGGTAGGGAGCATGCGGACCTGGAGGGGCAGATTGGTTTTTATCTAAATATGTTGGCTTTAAGGGGACGTTTTAAAGGTGAAGACAGTTATCTTTCGCTGCTAAGGCATTTCCGTGAGGTAACCCTTGGTGCTTATGAGCATCAGGTTTATCCTTTTGATGAATTGGTAGGCTCATTGAATATAGCCCATGACCAGAGCAGAAATGCGTTGTTTGATGTATTAATAGATTTTCACGATAATCGGAATGCAGGTGGACAGGAACTGAATAACCTTAAGGTGAGTTCATTTACAGGAGGGGAGCATGTAGTTAGTAAGTTTGATCTGACATTCATGTTTATGGAATCGGACCAGGAGCTTAGCTTATCGATAGAATATAACAGTGATCTTTATAGTAGAGCTTATGTTGAGCGGATGCACGATCATTTTGCTCAGCTATTGTCAGCTATTGTTGCTAACCCTGATCTTCCTGTTCAGGAACTTAATTATATCAGCAAGGCAGAAGAGAATGTTTTATTAAATAGTTTTAATGCAAATTTCGATTCCGGGGAAACCTACCGTTCGGTATTGTCCTTGTTTGAGGAACAGGTTTCGATAAATGCGGGCGATATGGCATTGAGCTATGACGGATTGACGTTGAGTTATCATGAACTGGCTGCAAAGAGCAACCAGTTGGCACATTATTTAAAGGAGGAGTACAAGCTTCAGCAAGGTGATATGGTAGGTATCATGCAGGAAAGATCTGATAAGCTGCTGATATCAATTCTTGGGATATTGAAGGCGGGAGGAGTATATGTGCCGATCGATCCGGATTATCCGCAATCCCGTAAAGAATATATTCTGGAGGATACCGGGTTACAGATTTTACTTACCCAGACTTCCTATATGTTTGATTTATCCTACTATGAGGGAAATGTTTTTGCGGTAGACATCCAGTTGGATGAGCTGGGTACTTCAGCTGCCCCAGTAGTTGATGAGATTGCCGAAGAGGACATGGCTTATATTATTTATACCTCAGGTTCGACAGGTCAGCAGAAAGGGTGTTGTGTTAGTCATGGTAGCCTGGCTAACTATATCCAGTGGGCCAACAGTTATTATTTTGATGGAACTGTAAAAGGTAATTTTGGTTTGTTTACTTCTTTGAGTTTTGATTTGACAGTAACCAGTATCTTTTGTGCATTGACCGGCGGAGGATCACTTTACATCTATAACCAAGAGAAGTCACTTTCCGATATATTCACTCATACTTTAAGTCTGGAAAGTGGGATAGACAGTATTAAACTGACGCCTTCACATATCCGTTATCTGAAAGACTTGAACCTGAGCTCTGAGAGCTTGAAATGTGCGATAGTTGGTGGGGAGGAAGTGGTTTCTAAACATGTTGAAATCCTTAAACAGATCAATCCCGGGATGCGGGTTTATAATGAATATGGGCCAACAGAAACCACCGTAGGCTGTACTGTTCAGGAACTGGAAGCTGGTGAAGCTGTCCATATTGGACGTCCTATTTCTGGGGCAGCTGCTTATGTGCTGGATGAGAACCTGCGTTTATGTGCGATAGGGGTTTCTGGAGAGTTATGTATTAGTGGAGCTGGTGTCTCTTTGGGTTACCTAAATAAAGAGCCTCTGAGCAGGGAGAAATTTGTGGCAGATCCTTACCGATTGGGACAACGGTTGTATCGGACAGGAGATACAGGGCGCTGGGCCTCTGACGGGACGTTGATTTTTCTTGGAAGAAAAGATGATCAGGTTAAGATCCGTGGTTACCGTATAGAGCTTGGAGAGATCGAGCAGGCTTTGTTACGGCATCCAGATATAGATTCTTCTGCAGTAGTGGTGAAAGCTGGGGGTGATGGAGATCATGAACTGATAGCTTACCTGACGGGTTCAGAGCCATTGTTGATCGGTGAGATCCGGACTTATCTGCATAGGGTACTTCCAGCCTACATGATTCCATCTCTGTTTGTCCAGCTGGACTCCATGCCTTTAACAATCAATGGTAAGATAGACAGAAAACAATTACCTGATCCAGGTAAGGGAATGAATAGCGGAACAGTATATGTTGCTCCGGTTAATGAAACAGAGAGAGCACTGGTAGAAGTATATGAAGAAGTTCTGAAAAAAGAATACATTGGCATGAAGGATGATTTTTTTGCATTGGGAGGCGATTCGATAAAATCAATTCAAATCATTTCCAGATTGAGAAAAAAAGGATATTCGGTTTCGATACAAGATATTTTATTATTGCCAGTTCTAGATGATCTTAAAGAAAAAATAAAACTAGTCACCCGGAAAATTGACCAGGATATTATAGAAGGTGAGATTCTACTCAGCCCCATACAGCAATACTTTTTCGGAAATAGTTCTGAAGATGCACATCACTATAATCAATCTGTTCTTTTAGAAAGTAAGGATGAGATTTCTGAAGAGGGAATAAAGAAGGTATTTGATAAGATTGTTCATCACCATGACGCTTTAAGGATGGTGTATCAAAATACTTCGAATGGATGGAAGCAGATGAATAAGGGAATAGATCAGGGCTATGTATTTGAGATTATAGATAACTATACAGAAAGTTCATTTATTGAGGAATGTGAACGTATCCAATCTACGTTAGACCTTGAGAAAGGACCATTATTTAAAGTATGTCTGTTCAGAAAGCCAGGTGAACACCGACTATTGATTTTAGCACACCACTTAATTATTGATGGTGTTTCCTGGAGGATTATCTTTGAAGATTTATCTTCGCTTTATCAGCAGTATCTATCTGGGGAGCCTTTGGTCATTCCTTTAAAATCTGATTCGTTTAAATATTGGATGGAAAAACAGGAAGAATATAAAACACATACAGACTTACTGAATGAAGAGCCATTCTGGACAGCAATTGGAGTAACGAAGACTGATCCATTGCCACTCGATCATCCTCTTGGAACAAATTTAAGAAGTGATGCCGTTATTAAGTCTTTCAATGTGAACCAGGAATTGACTAAAAAACTTCTCACGCAATGTCACCATGCTTATCAAACCGATACGAATGATATATTGCTTGCTGTATTAAGTCTATCAATTAAAGAAATATTCTCACTAGACAAAATAGTGATCAATCTGGAAGGACATGGAAGGGAATCAATTGGGAATGAAGTTGATGTAAGCAGAACAGTGGGGTGGTTTACCACTATGTATCCGGTAGTACTGGAAATTAATAATGATGAAGATCTGATTAAACATTTGGTGACATCTAAGGAAGTATTACACAGGGTTCCTAATAAAGGAATCGGTTTTGGTATACTCCGCTATCTGGCTGGAAAACAATATGAAATAGATCCGCAAATCAATTTTAATTATCTCGGTGATTTCGGTACTGGTATAGAAAATGCGGAAGGAAGCAGATTATTTGATTTCGTTGGTGAGTATCATGGTATGGAAAGTTCAGGTAATAGGCGCCGCGATTCAATATTGAATGTTTCAGGAATAATCGTCGATAGTAAAATCAGTATTCTGATCGAGTTTAGTAATAAACAATTTGATGATGCAACCATTGAGGATTTACTTCAGTCTTTTCAAAGAAGGCTGGAAAACTTTATTGTCTTACTATCCGAAGAGGACAAAACTACATTGAGTCCTGTAGACCTGACCTATAAAGGTCTGAATCAAGCACAATTGGAAGAATTGAGCAGATCTTAAGGACGATCGTCCAACCTACCCCCTGCCAGCTTTACGACGGGCAGCACATTTATCTGATTTTTTAACCTATTAGCTAAAGCGAAATAATACTCTACTATTATGCTTGAAGATGTTTATCCATTAAGTCCATTGCAGGAGGGGCTATATTATCATTGGCTGCAAAACCCAGGCTCACCCAACTATTTTGCACAGATTTCTTTTACAATAACCGGAAATCTTGATATTGGAGTTTTAAGGGAAAGTTATCATGGATTGGTATCCAGACATGCAATAGCCAGAACTTTTTTTACTCAGAATTTTGGTGAAAATTTGCTTCAGGTTGTGAGGAAAGACACTGTTTCTGATTTTGAACATATTGTTCTGTCTAAAGGAAAAACTTCTGCTGAGACTTACAGAATTCAGGATAGGGAAAAAGGATTTAATCTGCACAAAGGCTCCCAGATGCGGCTGACCATTTTAGAATTTGAAAATAATACTTATGAGTTTATATGGAGCCACCATCATATTTTAATGGATGGCTGGTGTCTTAGTATTTTAATCAGAGAGTTTTTTGAAATATACTATCATCTCCTGGTAGGAAGGAAAGCAGATCTTAAGAAAATTATTCCTTATTCTACTTACATAAAGTGGCTGGCAAAGGTAGATAAGGCTCTGTCTTTAAGCTATTGGCAAAACTATTTGGATAATTATCAACAGCTGAGCAGCATACCTTCAGCTTTCCAACTTAAAAAAGTTGATGAACCTGTCTCCAGACAACATACTTTTTACATCGAGGGAGCTCAACGTGAATTTATCAGGGATTTTTGCAGTGGCCAGTCGATCACAGAAAATACATTCTTTCAATCTTTGTGGGCGGTATTGCTTAGCAAATACAACAATGTAAATGACATTGTATTTGGTACTGTAGTATCTGGCAGACCCGCAGAGCTGGAAGGAGTTGAAGATATGATAGGGCTGTTTATCAATACAATACCCGTACGTGTTCAGACAGACAATGAAACTACTTTTAGGACTTTAGTTAAAGAATTTCAGCGAAATTTCTTACGGGGTACGGACCATCACTATGTACAACTTGCAGATATAAATTCGAATTCTGCTCTTGGACAGAACCTTTTCGACCATATATTGGTTTTTGAAAATTATCCAGTACAGAAGATGGATGGAGTATCAGTTGAGAGTGCCGAAAATGTGAATTCAGATCATATTTCTCTGTCTTCAGTAGAGACATTTGATCAGACAAACTATAATTTCTGGATAACTATAGCTTCTAGGGACACCATTAAAATCACTATAGGATATAATAACCATGTGTATGATCAGGCAACCGCAGAACTTGTTCAATCACACATGGAGAACCTTTTATCTTCAATTATAAAAAATGACACCTCATTACTGAGAAATCTGGATTACCTGTCTACGTCAGAGAAGTTAGCGCTGTTGGAGGATTTTAATGCTACAAGTGTTGCTTATCCGAAGGAACAGACCTTGGTAGATCTGTTTGCTGAACAGGTGTTGGAGCATCCGGAAAAGACTGCTGTTGTATTTGAAGGGAGGCATTTGAGTTATGGTGAACTTGACCAGGAGTCAAACCGTTTGGCAGCGTATTTACGTTCTGTTTATCAGATTGTTCCTGGTGAGCTAATCGGGGTTAGGCTGGATCGCAGTGAATGGTTGATTATTAGTTTGTTAGGAGTACTGAAATCTGGAGGTGCGTATGTTCCTATAGATCCTGGGTATCCTGAAGAGCGTATTGAGTTTATGATTTCAGACAGTGGGTGTAAGGTCTTGCTTGATAGGGCAGAACTTGATCATTTCTGTTCGGTTTCATCAGCTTACAGCGATTCGGTGCAGCCATTGGAGCACAGTCCATCGGATCTGATGTATGTTTTATATACTTCAGGTTCCACAGGGAAACCCAAAGGATGTATGCTTGAGCATGGTGGTGTATTGAATCGTTTGTGGTGGATGTGGAACCATTATGGTTTTAGTCAGGATGACATTATTTTACAGAAGACGACCTTCAGCTTTGATGTTTCGGTATGGGAACTATTTCTTCCATTATGCTGGGGGGCGCGTATGGTGATGTGTTCGGCTGAGGACAGCGGATCACCAGAACAGCTGTCGGATTTGATTTTCCGTGAGTCAGTGACGGCTTTACACTTTGTTCCATCGATGCTGAACCTGTTTATCGAGACTATTTTTGAAGAGGAAGCATCATTGGAAAGGCTATCTGGTTTACGTTTAGTATTTACCAGCGGAGAGGCCCTGCCTTTATCTTCTGTTCATCATTGGTATAATAAACTGGATGTTCCATTACATAATTTATATGGACCAACAGAGGCAAGTATTGATGTCACATATTATCCAACGTCACCGATAGATGAACGGATTCCAATCGGCAAGCCGATTAGCAATACACAGATATTCATTTTGGATCGTCAGGACCAGTTATGCGGTATCGGTATAGCGGGGGAGATTTGTTTGGGAGGTGTGGGTCTTGCGCGTGGTTATCTGAACCAGGCAGCATTGACGGCAGAGAAGTTTGTAACAAATCCTTACCGCTTGGGAGAACGGATGTACCGTACTGGAGACCTGGGGCGCTGGCTTGCTGATGGTAATGTGGAGTATATTGGTCGCATGGATGAACAGGTTAAGATCCGTGGTTACCGGATCGAGCTTGGAGAAATTGATAATGCGTTACAGGGGCATGCTGCTATAAGCGGAGCAGTTGTTCTTGCACCCTTAAATAATTTAGGGGAGCGTGAACTTAAGGCTTATATCACTGGTGAGGGAGATGTGGATCCGTTGGTACTGAAGAGTTACCTGGGGCAGTTATTGCCTTCATATATGGTGCCACAGGCTTATGTCCAGCTGGATGTGATCCCGCTGACGATGAGTGGCAAGGCAGACCGTAAAGCATTACAGGGATATGGGGGGAAAGAACTGGGGCTGGTTTCAGTTCACGTTGCTCCGCGTACAGAAACTGAGAGACAGCTGGTAGAGATATGGAGTGAGGTATTGGGACGTGATCCTGATCAGATCGGGATCAGTTCAAACTTTTTTGAACTGGGTGGACATAGTTTGAAAGTTATTCGTTTGATAAGTCATATATCCAAAACATTTGAAGTAAAGCTTAATTTAAATGACCCTTTTGAATATCCAACTTTAGAACAACTGGCTTCATTAATTAATACTTCAGCAAAAACGGCATTTATAAGAATTACGCCGGTTGCCCCAGCAAAAAGTTATGTGCTTTCTTCTTCACAAAGAAGATTATGGATACTAAGTAAATTTAAAGGTGGCAATACAGCTTATAATATATCTGGTTCCTATGTTTTTGAAGGAAATATTAATATAGATGCTTTACGGTATGCACTGAATTCTTTAATTGAGCGTCACGAAAGTCTTCGTACTGTTTTTAGAGAAGATGATAAAAGTGAAGTGAGACAATTTATCCTTGATTCTGCAGAACTGAATTTTAATATGACTTATATAGATTCTGTATTTAAGCAAGAAAATGACATTACAGAAGAGACCAGACAGCAATTATTGACTCCGTTTGATTTAGATAAGGGACCATTAATAGCGGCAGCCTTACATAAGGTAAAAGGACAGAAATGGATATTCAGCTATGTAATCCACCATATTATCAGTGATGATTGGTCTATGGGAATTATTATTAAAGAGCTTTTAATGATCTATAATTCTTATGTAAATGGCCAGACTAATCCTTTAAAACCTTTGAGAATCCAGTATAAGGACTATGCAGCCTGGCAAGAAATTCAACTAAGCGGTAAAAATCTGGACTTACACAGAGCATATTGGTTAGATCAGTTTGATGGTAAAATACCGGTTTTAGAATTTGTAGCAGATAAACCCAGACCGGTCATCAAATCTTATAAAGGAGGTGTTATTGGTAGAAAAATAAGATTGGATTTAATAAGCAATTTTAAAAATATACTTCAGAAACAAGATACAACCTTATTTATGGGATTGCTTTCTGTTGTGAACGTATTGCTAAATAAATTTACTAATCAGCAGGATATCATTATTGGTACTTCAATGGTGAGCAGGGACCACGCAGATCTGGAATCTCAAATAGGATTCTTTGTAAATACGATCGCACTCCGAACGCGTTTTAGTAACGATGATAGCTACCTAACCTTACTCAGTAAAGTAAAAGATGTTACGTTAGGTGCTTATCAACATCAAATCTATCCATTCGATGAGCTGGTCAATGATTTGAGCCTAGAACGTGATACCAGCAGACATCCACTGTTTGATGTCATGGTAGTGCTTCAGAATGTAGAAAAAAAATTCAATCAGAATGAAGAAGGTCTGAATGGGTTAAGTGTAAGTGGGTTAGAGCAATCGGAGGAAGTAAACAGTAAATTTGATTTCACATTTTTCTTCTCTGATAACGATAATGAACTCAATCTGAATGTCGTTTATAACAGTCAGATTTATCATAAGAGCACTATTGAACAATTATTCCTGCATTTTGAACAGCTGCTGGAGGCTATTGTGAAGAAGCCTTCAGTCCCAATTTCTCAATTGGATTATCTGGACGCTTCTACAAAAAGATATTTATTAAATGAGGTTAATCAATCTTTTGCTAATTACCCTCAAAGTACAAATATAATAGAGTTATTTGAACAGCAGGTTTTAAAAACTCCCGATAAGATAGCAGTTATCTTCGAAAATATAACACTGACCTATAGTGAATTGAATGATCATGCTAATAAACTGGCCAACTATTTACTGACTAATCATGCAATCAAAACAAATGATATCATCGGTATCATGTTAGACAGATCAGAAAAAATAATTATTAGCATACTGGGCATTTTAAAGTCAGGAGCAGCTTATCTACCTATTGATCCTGATTATCCTGTAGGACGGAAAAAATATATGTTAGAAGATTCCGGCCTAAATTTACTGATTACCCAGGCTGATTATATTTTTGAACTTGATTATTATGCGCATCATATTTTTGCAATTGACGTGCAGCTGGATGAATTGGAGCTGGTTACTGATAATTTGGCAGTTAAAATAGCTAAAGATAATCTGGCTTATATTATTTACACATCAGGTTCAACCGGTCAGCCTAAGGGTGTTACCATCAGGCATCTTTCACTGATAGATTATTACTATGGAATTACTGAAACTACGAATATTAAAAGTTGCGAAAAATTTGGTCTTTTGTCGACGGTTGCAGCTGATTTAGGAAATACAATTATTTACACAAGTTTATTATTTGGAGGGACACTTCAAGTGTTTTCAGCATCTGACGCAATGAGTTATGAAAAAATTGCATCAGCAGAACTGGATTGTATTAAAATTGTACCGACTCATTGGAAAGCACTTCAGGATGATAATAGGCTGTTGATTCCTAATAAGTGTTTAATTCTGGGTGGTGAGCAATTTAGCCGGGATATTATTGATCATATTAGGTTACATGGTGGTAAATGTGAGGTATATAATCACTATGGACCTACAGAGACAACCATAGGGAAATTAATCAAAAAGATAGATTTAGATATTTTATATGATAAAGTCCCGCTAGGCAGACCATTTGGAAACACAAGTGTTTTCTTGTTGGATGATAAAAATAAGCTGGTTCCATTTGGTGTTATTGGTGAAATAGCAATTGGTGGTTATGGTTTATCTGCTGGTTATTTAAACAAACCTGATTTAACCAGAAATACTTTTATTGATCATCCATTTTTTGAGGGGGAAAAATTATATAAAACAGGTGATTTTGGTCGGTGGAATTCAGAAGAAGATTTGGTTTATGAAGGGAGAAAGGATAACCAGATCAAAATAAGAGGATATCGTATAGAGCTGGGAGAAATTGAATATGCATTACAGCGTTATCCGAATATAGCTGATGCGGTTGTCGTAGACCAGCTAAATAAAGATGGAGAACGGGAGCTTATAGCTTATGTGGTAGGTAATGAGGTTGTTGATGTTCAGGTTGTCCGCGATTATCTGAATAAAAATGTGCCAGCTTATATGATTCCGCAAAATATAATTCAGCTTGAGGAATTACCTTTGATGTCCAATGGGAAATTGGATAGGAATGCTCTTCCTGAAATAAATACATCCGGCCGTATATCTGATACCATTTATCAAGCCCCTAAGAGTGAAACAGAAATTCGATTGGTCAGTCTATGGAGTGAGGTTCTGGGGGTCGACGAATCAGAGATCGGAGTAAAAGCGAATTTCTTTGATTTAGGTGGACACAGTTTAAGAACAACACGTCTGGCAAGTCAAATCTATAAAAGGTTCGGTGCTAAACTGGATTTTTATGATCTTTTTACAACAATTGTACTTGAAGATCAGGCCATATTAATTGATAATTCCAAAAAAATGGATTATCTAGAAATTCCCAAGGCGGTATCTTGTAATGCCTATGTTTTATCATCATCTCAACGAAGAATTTGGATACTGAGTCAATTTGAAGATGGAAATTTAGCTTATAATGTTCCTGGAGCGTATGTGTTTGACGAAGAATTGAATATAGATGTTTTACAATATGCCTTTACATGTTTGATTGATCGTCATGAGATACTGAGAACTGTGTTCATGGAAAATGAGCAGGGTGAGTTAATGCAATTTATCATGACTGGTGAAGATTTGGGATTTACTGTAAATATAGTGGATTTAAGAAGTTTTAAAGAAAATGACAACCGCCTACGGGAAATGGTGGAGAATGATTTTAGCTTACCTTTTAACTTAGTAAAGGGGCCACTTCTGCGAGCAACATTGTATCAGGTTGAAGATAAAAAATGGGTTTTAAGCTATGTAACTCATCATATTATTAGTGACGGATGGTCAATGGGAGTTTTAATGAGAGAGTTGCTAAACTTCTATGGCTCTCAGCTAAACGGTACTCCTGCGTTATTACCAGAACTAAGAATCCAATACAAGGACTACGCAGTATGGCAACAGCAACAGCTTATAGCAGAAACTCTGTCGGCCCAGAAAGAGTATTGGTTAACACAGTTTTCAGGCGAACTCCCTGTCTTAAATTTGTCGGGTGACCGACCTCGTCCGATTTTCAAAACTTATAAGGGAGGAACAATAAAAGCAGCTATCGATACCGGGCTTACAAGTGCCTTTAAGTTGTTGCTTCAAAATGAGGATTCAACTTTGTTTATGGGGCTTCTTGCTGTTGTTAATGGGTTGTTAAACCGGTATTCCGGACAAGAAGATATAATCGTAGGAAGTCCAATTGCTGGAAGATATCATGCGGATCTGGAAGGGCAGATTGGGTTTTATGTAAACACTTTGGCTTTAAGGGTACGATCTAAAGGGACAGCGAGCTATCTGGAACTTTTAAAAATGGTTAAACAAGTTACACTAGGAGCCTATGTAAATCAGATGTTTCCTTTTGACACCTTAGTTAATGAATTACAGATAGAAAGAGACATGAGTAGGCACCCTCTTTTTGATGTAATGATTGTTCTTCAGGGACAGGAATTTGCTCAAAGACAGGGAAATGTTGGCCATACGGGGCTGAAGGTATCTTCATACGATGGAAAGAAAAATATAGTAAGTAAGTTTGATTTATTATTTGCCTTTGTAGAATCAGATGGGAATCTGGTAGTCAACTTAGAGTACAATAGTGATATTTTTAACCATGAAAAAGCTGATCAGTTGCTGCGTCATTTCGAACAGCTATTGCACTGTATTGTCAGACATCCCTTGTTGGCAATTAATCAACTCGATTATCTGGATGAAACAGAAAAGAAAAGACTGTTTAATTTAGGAGGGGTAATACCTGCATATAAAAATGATCTCAGTGTTTTAGACCTTTTTAATGAGCAGGTTAAAAGGACTCCAGATAGATTTGTGATCAGTTATGAAAATAAACAACTCACATATAGACAGCTCGATGAATTGTCGGATAATGGAGCGGCTTATTTATATTCAAAATATAATATTTCAGCAGATGATCTTATTGGAATCAGTCTTGACCGGACGGAGAAGATGATCATCGCAATGCTTAGTGTGTTAAAATCGGGAGGTGCATATGTACCTTTTGATTCATCATATCCTGTCGAACGTATCAAATATATGCAGGCTGACAGCCAATGTAAAATTGTACTGGATGAAAAAGAATATAAAGATCTTATTCTTTATACCTCATCTGACACAATAAAACCGGTCATTAAGATCAATAATACAAGTCTGGCATATGTATTGTATACATCTGGTTCTACTGGTAAGCCGAAAGGTGTAATGGTGGAGCATGCTGCACTTTTCAACACCATCCAGGCCCATCTTTCTATACTTGAATTAAAACCGGTAGATAAGGTACTTCAATTCTTTGCCTCGTCGTTCGACGCGTCAATTTATGAGATCTTTACCACAATCACTTCGGGAGCTTGTTTGTTTATTATTAACGACACAGATAAGAAAGACCCTCATTTACTGGAAGAATTTCTACAGAAAAATGAAATTAGTTTTGCAAGCCTACCGCCTGTATATTTTAAAATATTAAAGCTTGATGCCATAAGAACACTGAAGAAGGTCTTAACTGGTGGCGAACAGGTTGATTTGCAAAGTGTGAGAGCTTATACTGATCAGGGAACTTATTTTAATGCATACGGACCCACAGAAATATGTGTAGCAGCAACAATTTTTAAACTGAATCAGGGAAAAGACCCGGGGGATTACCTTATCCCAATTGGGAAACCTATTTCTGGAGCCCATGTTTATATTGTTGATAAAGATATGAGACTATTGCCGGAAGGAGTCACTGGAGAAATCGTGATCGGTGGTGCAGGATTGGCGAGAGGATATATGAATAACATATTACTTACTACTGAGAAATTTCTGCAAAGTCCTTTTAACAGTAATGAACGGGTATACAAAACCGGTGACCTTGGAAAATGGCAGACAAATGGGAACCTAGTATTCAGTGGAAGAATTGATAGCCAGGTAAAGATTAACGGGCATAGAATTGAATTATCTGAAATTGAAAATGTGCTCGTTAATTATAATGGGATCAAAGCAGCAGTAGTTCTAGAACAAATAAACACCACGGGAAGACATGAACTGATCGCTTATATCGTTTCTGAACAGGAGCAGAAGATTTCGAATCTTAGAGAATATCTGAAAAATATTCTTCCCAATTATATGATTCCATCTCATTTTATGCAACTCGATAGTTTACCTCTGATGCCAAATGGTAAGGTCAACAGAAATAGTATTTCAAAAATGAAAGGGCAACTGCTTGACTCTGAAAAGGAATATATAGCACCGCGTAGCTTAGCTGAAGCTGAGTTGGCAACTATCTGGGAGCAGATTTTAAATAAAGAGATGATCAGTGTTAATGATAATTATTTTGAGCTTGGCGGAGATTCAATGGTCGCTGTAAAAATGATGTCGGTTATTAATCGTAAAATGAATATTGGACTGAAAATTAAAGATCTGTTCAGTAATCCAAGTATTCAGGAAATGGCAATATTTATAACTGGTACTAATGCTACCGATAAAAAGTCATTGTCTTACATCAATCTAGAAATAGAAAGCCAATTGGACGTTTCTTTTCAAAAAATATCGGAGTTAAAAAGATATAGTGAAGTACCTAAGCAGGTATTGGTTACTGGAGCAACTGGTTTCGTTGGCGCTTACCTTCTGAAGGAATTACTAGACCATACCAAAACTATTATTTACTGTCTTGTCCGGGGAGAAAATGCTGGAAAAGCAAAAAGTAGAGTTATAGAAAAATTAAAGTATTACAATATCTACAAATCTCATTATGAGAGCAGAATCATTGCTGTACCAGGAAACCTATCTAAACCAAATCTTGGACTTTCAGTTGCTGATTATGAAAATCTTTCAGATAATCTTGATTATATCTATCATACAGCTGCTTATATGGATTTGATATCATCTTATCAGCAGCTTAAACCTTCCAATGTAGGCGGTAATATTGAAATAGTCCGTCTGGCAGTAACCAAAAAATTAAAAAAGGTAGTATACACTTCAACGCTTTCAATTTTCTCTTCCAGCGATGGAAAAATGAATTATGAAGCTGATCCTATTGATCATGAAGAGCATTCAAGTGTATCGGGGTATGCCGGGTCAAAATGGGTTGGTGAAAAAATTATGCTGAAAAGTATGGCGGCAGGTTTACCGGTACAAATTCATAGACTTGGTTTGATATCGGGAGATAAAATTACAGGGAAAATGCCTAAAGAACAATGGTTCCCAAAACTATTGAAATCATGTTACGAAATGGGGGTATACCCAAGGGAGTACACAGTTCCTATTACTCCAGTGGACTTTGTCTCTAAGTCAATTTTAAATTTGTCTCTACAAACGGATCTAAAAACAAATATTTTTCATTTAACCAATGTAAGAAACATATTTCTCAAAGAATTCCTGCACAATGCAGATGAAGTATCCAAGGAGCTTGTAGAAATAGATGGTGAAAACTGGTTGATGAAGTTATATGAATTGTCTGAACACTCCCCTTTGCCTATCACACCACTGATCGACTTTAGCGCGACAAAATCATCTGCTGATGATGGACCTGATATTAAATATGCTGTGCGGATTAATAGCTACTCCACTGAACATACACTAAAAATACTTGAGGGAATTGATATTACCTTCCCTGAGGAAAGACATTATACCGCAAAATATTTGAAAAATCTTATTTAAAGCAGTGCTAACCTTATAGAAAACAAATTATGAATCAGGAAAAATGGTATACTAAACCGAATTTAATTATTGAACCTTTGTATGACAGGTGGTACGCCTGGTCACATTTAATTTCTCCCGCTACTGCAGCAATGAATATTGTAGGCAGACATCTTAAAATTATGAGTTCTTATATTCAGTCGCCGCAAATACATGCTGCCGCAGTCAAGAACCCTAAAATGTTAGGTGGACCTTTCATGGATTATAAGATTAATCGGGTGGAAGATATTAAAAAACTTAAGGAAGCCACATTGCATAATCAGGAAAAACAAGTCTTATTGGCCGAAGCGATTAAGGAGCTGGATGATATGTTAAAAAAGAATGCTAAAGGCTACTCTCTTGAAGAGTTATATAGTAAAGTACCGGAGATTCTTAAGGGGTATGTAGAATTGACTTATGATTTGAATAATAATCCATCATTCAGATTTTTTGAATCACTACTATATAAGAGTGAATTTTATAATAAAAAATCTCAGAGTATAGCTTTATGGAATACAGATAATGATGAACGTCCATTTTGTCTAAGCACACCAAGACTTGATGAGCCAAACGTATTACATTTAAATATTCCTTTTGATAATGAGGCGATTGACCTGCTGAGCAGAATGAAAAGAGAAGGTGGGTCTAAAGATGATATCGCAGCCAGGTTAGGAATTGAGGAAAGGGATTTACCATTGTTTGATACTTTTTTTATGCAGGAAAAACAGCCAACATATCAAAAATATGATGGACCATATACCAGGATGCGATATTTTGGTCACGCTTGTATATTAATTGAAACCAAAGATGTAAGCATTCTCGTAGATCCTCTGATCAGTTATTATGGCTATCAGTCTAGTGTGGATCATTTTTCGGATATTGATCTTCCTGATACGATAGATTATGTGCTGATTACCCATAATCATCAGGATCATATCTTATTTGAAACATTACTTCCCCTACGTCATAAGATTAAGAATATTATTGTTCCCAGAACTACTTCGGGTGCATTACAGGATCCAAATTTGAAACTGGTTTTCAATAACGCTGGATTTAAGAATGTAATTGAGATAGATGAAATGGAAGAAATTCTGTTCGAAAATTGTACCGTGACTGGAATTCCGTTTACCGGCGAGCATAGTGACCTGAATATTCAATCAAAATCATGTTTTCATGTAGCTGTAAGTGGGTATACATTTTTCTTTGCTGCAGATTCAAGAATACTAGAACCTAAATTATATGAACATGTGCAGCGCGCTATTGGTGATGTGGATGTTATCTTTCTGGGGATGGAATGTGATGGTGCTCCACTTACCTGGTTGTACGGACCGCTGTTAACCGAAGATCTTGCAAGAGATAAAGATCAATCGAGGAGACTTGCTGGTTCCAATTTCGAAAAAGGAATACACCTGATCAATATGTTCAATCCAAAGGAGGCATATGTATATGCCATGGGACAAGAACCATGGTTAGAATTTATCAGTACTGTTAAGTATACGGATGAGTCTAACCCTATTGTTCAATCTAATATGCTAGTTCAGGAATGTCTGGATAGAGGAATTATCTCAGAAAGACTTTTTGGAGAGAAGGAAATTCTTTACAATCCGGCTTTGCAACTTGCTGAATCAATATAACTGCCAGTCTCTGACACCCCAGCCATTTGTGTATTCAATGCCTGTTGGTCTAAATCGGAAATCACCTAAAAAATATAAATGTGAAACAATTATTAAAGTTGGTTCTGCCTATTATTGGTAGAGCGGGGGCTGTTAAATATATATTACTGGGCATCGTGACAGGACTCTGCAGTTTCTTGTTTATCAATCAGGTTACAAAGGTAATTGGTCTGATGATCGGAGGTAGCCTTACAGTAATCAGTCGTGATTACATCATTATATTTGCTTCAATCATTCTGATTTATGTCTGGGCAAGAAGAACGCTATCACTTACCAGTATTAGTATATCTCTTAAAATTAGCTGGAGCCTGAGAAAACAGATTCTAAAATTGGTTATTAATGCTAATTATTATCAACTATCAGGTAGGATCACACATATCCAAACTGCAATATTGAATGATGTAGGCGCACTTACGAATGCCTCATTAAGTGTCATTGATTTTTCAATATCAGTAATACTAGCAGTGTCCTGTTTTGCATATCTCGCCTCTATTTCCTTTGTTTTATTTCTGATCACTTTTTTTGTAGCCATGTTAGGCATTGCTGTCTATTATTATTCTTCAAAAGCTAATATGAAAAGTTTGGAGAAAAGCCGCAAAATGGAAAATAAATTCCAGAATAATCTGAATGATATTTTGAACGGGTTTAAAGAAATATTTATGGATACAAAGAAAGGGGAGTTTATTTACAATGATAGGATTAGTACAAATGCAGAAGAATCATTTAAGCATAGTTTATCTGCAGGAACCGGATTTATAAATAACCAAATGACTGGTCAGATATTGTTTTATATTCTAATCTCGTCTGTACTCCTGATTTTTAGTTTTTTACTAGAGATTAAGCCGGCAAACGTAGTGACCTTTATTTTTTCATTGTTATATCTTTTAGGCTCTATCGAATCCATCATGGTGCAGTTGCCTTCTCTTATGCGGGCAAAGGTTGCTGCCGATCAACTGATGAACCTTAGAAAAGAATTAGAAGGTGTAAATGTAGTGATGAATCAGGTGAGCAATTCTGAATTTGGAGGCTCGTTCGAAGAATTGACTGTTAATGATCTTGAATTTGAATATAAAGGCGAACATTCATTCTTTAATATTGGGCCAATAAATTTGAGTATCAAACGGCAGGAAACCATTTTCATTTATGGAGGGAATGGAAGCGGGAAGACAACATTTATTCATACGCTGTTAGGCTTGTGCCCTCCAACGGCTGGGGAAATAAGATTAAATAACCATCTGTTGCAAGCTCAAAACTATCCTTTGTTCAAGCGTTATTTTTCAGTTGTTTTTAGTAATTTCTACCTGTTTGATGAAATTTTAGGATCAGAGAAACTAGATCTCGGTAAATGGGATTACTATCTGGCCTTATTTGAAATTGAGGATAAAGTAACCTTGCATGAACGATGTTTATCTACAGTTGATCTTTCTGCAGGACAACGAAAAAGACTTGCTCTTGTAGTGTGCCTGATGGAAAACAAACCGATATTGGTATTAGATGAATGGGCTGCAGATCAGGATCCATATTTCAGAAAGAAATTTTATACTATAATATTGCCTTTATTGAACGAAGCAGGATTTACCATTATTGCGATTACACATGATGATAAATATTATGGATATGGGAGTAAGCTTTTTAAAATGGATGAAGGTTATTTGAAAGAAGAAGACATAATGTCTTTTAGAGAATTGGGTTTTAGGAGCAATTAATTATACTGTATCAGATTGATACTAATTCTTTAAAATATGAAAAAAACACAATTGTTCATGTTACACTTCGCTGGTGGGAATCGTTATTCCTTTGAATTTATAAAACCATTATTAGGTGTTTTTGAAGTAGAAGTACTAGAGTTGCCAGGCAGAGGAGGACGAATGAATGAAAAATTAATTAAAGATTTTGAAACTGCTTCTTACGATATTTTTTCTCAATTGTCGGGAAAACTGGAATCACCAGATTTTCTTATCTACGGACACAGTATGGGGGCCTATTTAACCTTAAAAGTAGCAAGTATGCTCGAAAATAAAGGTACGCCACCGTTGGCAATTATTGTTAGTGGCAATATAGGGCCAACAACTAAACGTAATACTAATGTAATGCGACATACGATGGAAAAAGATCAGTTTATTACTGAACTTGAAAAACTTGGGGGTGTCCCTGATGAAATTATTAGTAATCCTGAATTCTTTAATTATTTCGAACCTATACTGAGGGCAGATTTTGAAATTGCAGAAAATAATGAGCTTGAATTTCATCTGCCAATTAACCTTCCAATTTTTGCAATAATGGGGAGCCAGGAAGATAGAGTAGCTGAAATTAATAATTGGGGTCGTTTTACAACCTCGGAATTTGATTCAGCAGTGCTTGAAGGTAACCATTTCTTTATTCACCATCATGCAAAAAAAATCGCATCAATTATTAAGACTTGCTACGGCAATGCAAAAAATAATTTCATGTTTCATGAAAACAGATCCCTACCTGAATCATAACCGGGACACTTTCAAAATATAACACACAGTGAAAAAATGGGTTTTCTGAGGTGGGTGATAATTCTATAACGTTATTAATTAACTGAATTTTAAAATAATCTATTTAATCATGATGAGTATTCACGATACTTTAAATATTTTAAGAAATAATAACAGTAAAAACTTCAATAATAAAATTGACAATATTCTGATGCTGGATGAAGAAAAGATGAATTTTATAGGAGACTGCTGTTTTAGATTTAATAAACTTAAATACATTGAGACCTTTATTGGAAACGCCAGTATCCATTTGAATTATACGGATCAAAGTAATCAGGAACTTTATGAATGTTTGTTGAAAAATAACCCACATGTCAACTCTCTGCAGAATCTGGAGTGGGACAAAATTGAGTTTGATAAGTATGATAAAATATTTTGCATCTCTTATAAAGAGGAAATCTTACTGGATTATCTGCATGTCAAGTACAGTACTTTATTCAATGAAGGTAAGTTCAACACTCAGATTTATTCAATTTCTGAGTTAGTACTAAAACCAGATAAAAGCAAAAAATATATATTCCCTGAATACCCTAATTTGATTGAATGCTTTAAAGATTTGGGGCCTGGTGAGCTTTATCTCTCTCAAGAAGAGAAAGATGTTGCAAATAAATGGCTTATGGAGAATGGATTGAAAGAAGGTGAACAATTATTTATTATGGTTGATTCTTCTTCAGCTAGAACTAAGCTATTGAACATATCGGTTTATTTTGAATTGCTCACAAATCTGTTGAGTACTGAGAATATTAAAATTTTAATTTTCGATGAAGGTAACATCGGTAAAGATGTTTTTTACAGAGAATGGCTAGGAGATAAAAACATGTCAAAAATGATTTTTTCAAAAGGATTTAGCTTACGAAAGAACCTAGCTCTTCTCGGTTCAAGATTCACCAAAATGATATTTGGTCCTTGTACAGGTATTATGCATTGTTCTTCAAGTATTTATAATAACTATCTAAGTAATGGGATGAATATTGAAGATGTGCCTTTAATGGTCACATATACAGGTGTTTATGGTATTGAAAATATGAATGCAGATTTCTGGTGGGGAAGTTCTCCATTGATCAACTGTCTTCTTCTTAAGCAAAATGGTGATAAGAAGGAAATTATGCTACTGGAGGATATGAATGACGAAGAAAGAAAACATATTGATTCGCTGGCTTGCGCAGAATATAGTACAACACAACTAATCAACTTCGTACGGAATCGTCTTAGCTTAAAGGCTGAAACAAAGATTTCCGTCTAATCAGCTAAAAATACTAGAATGAAAGATTTTACAGATACGCTTTCAAAAATCGAAGCCAATACCTCCTTGTTTAAAAAGAATAGTTTAGATAATATACTTGTTCTGTTTGACGAAGAGATTAAATTACTTGGTGATTGTTGTGTGATTTTTGATAAGTTCAGGCATTTAAAAACATTTTTTAATGCCCAATATGTTGATTTAAATTTCACGCAATGGAAAAATAGAAGGTTTGTCGAAAGCTTGCTTTTCAATAATAGTTATGTAAATAAAATTGCTTATGATAATTGGGAGGATATTAATTTTGAGAAGTATCAGATGATCATCTTTGTATCTTATGAGGAAGAGAAGTTGATTCACTTCCTGCATGATAAGTATAGAGATCAAATTAAATATGGCTCCTGGGAAATTGCAATTACTTCGGTCTCAACAATTATATTAAAACCCCTGGAAAATGAATCCTATGTGTTTCCTGTTAACAGGGCTTTAAATGACTTTGTGAATTTAAGACGAAGAACCGAGCTGTATTTAACTGAAAGGGAAGAGCGTTGGGCAAATGAATGGCTCAGAGCCAAGGGGGTTGAAAAAGCTGAAGAATTGATTATAATGGTAGATTCTTCAGCTGTTAAAAGTAAACTACTCAAGGTAGAAACATATTTTGAAATCTTAAAAGGGATACTCAAAAGGGGTAAGACCAAGGTACTTATTTTCGATGAACGTAATACCGGAAAAGAAGATTTTTACAGAGATTGGCTGGGAAAACAGGCTTTGGAAAAAATTATCTTTTCAAAGAGTCTGACGCTCCGACAGGATTTGAGTTTGTTGGGCGCAGCTCAGGTTAAAATGATCTTTGGACCATGTAGTGGTCTGATGCATTGTGCATCAAGTATCTATAACAACTATGTAATTCGTGGAAAAAAACATCAGAATGATCTTAGAATTATAGTTTATACTGGATGGTATGGAAATGTAAGTTATAACTTAAACTTATGGTGGGGAGAATCACCTTTAGTTGACTGTCTTGTATTGAAAGAATATGGTGACGACAGGAAGATATTTACTTTAATTGAATTACCTGTTGAAGAGAGAGACATTGTAAACCGGCTACCATGTAGCGCTTATACGAAAGACATACTTCTTGACTACCTTAATAACAAGCTTAATTTTTATACGAGTTAAAATGGTTTTTTCAATGAAATTCTCATGAAATGATAGTTTCCAAAAAAGCCCCCCTTGTGGAGGGCATCGCCGATAAAAAACAAATATATTCTAATGAAAAAAAACAACTTCAATTTTATATTTCCTCTGGTTGCTTTAGGCATTCTAATTTTTGCTTTATCCACTTCATTTTTTAAATACCCCCCACTGGGTAAGCTTCTAGACCCATTTATTGGTGTTGTGCAGAATGAAAGAGATGAAAGTCTGGAGACTGATCAGATGATTCACACGGGCTCCCTGTTTAAAGATTCAGTTAAGATCTATTTTGATAAGCGTAAGGTACCACATATTTATGCGAAGAATATGGAAGATCTTTATCAAGCTCAGGGTTACATTACTGCAAGTCTGAGGCTTTGGCAAATGGATTTTATAAGTTATAGTGCTGCTGGTCGGTTATCAGAAATATTTAAAGATGGATTTGTTGATTATGATCGGAAACAAAGAAGGATTGGTATGTTGTCTGCTGCGAAGGCATCGCTGACTTTAATGGAAAAAGATCCGGAAACAAAAATGGTACTGTCTGCTTATACTAGGGGAGTTAACGCTTTTATAAATAATTTGGGAAACCGACTGCTTCCACTTGAATATAAATTGCTTGATTATAAACCTGAGCAGTGGACGAATTTGAAAACGGCTTTGATTATGAAGAATATGTCTGGTATGTTATCTGGATATGAAGAGGATTTAAATATAACTAACCTGATACTGGCACTGGGTGAGGAAAAATTTAATATGCTGTTCCCAGGTATGAATCAACATATTAGTCCATTAATTAATGATAGCCTGATTAAAAATAATCAAGCGCTAAGCTATATTCATAAACCTGCATATCTTGATTATTCTTTTATTTCTAGCAGTTCTATCATAGCTAAGAGTGATTATGACCCGAGGTTAGGTAGTAACAGTTGGGTAGTATCGGGAAAGAAAACTGTTTCCGGGCATCCAATACTGTGTAATGATCCTCATTTAGGATTATCTCTACCTGCAACCTGGATCGAAATGCAGCTTTCAGCACCAGGCATTAATGTATATGGAGTGACTGTGCCGGGTGCTCCGGCAATTATCATAGGTTTTAATAATAATATAGCGTGGGGAATTACAAATGGGAGTGATGATGTCAAAGATTGGTATAAATTGAAAATCACTGATAATTATAAAAGCTATGAATTCGATGGGAAATGGTTAAAACTGGACTATCATGTGGAACCTATTAAGATCAGAGATCAGAAGACATTGAATGATACTATATACCATACTTTGCATGGCCCTGTCGTAAGTGATAGAAAGTATACAGCATCACAACCTGATCTTGTAAACTATGCATTAAGATGGCAGTTGCAAATGCCATCTAACGACATTCTAGCCTATATTAAACTGAATAAAGCCAATGGTTATAATGACTACAAAAAAGCAATCAGATATTATACAAGTAATATTTTGAATTTTACTTTCGCTTCTAAAGAAAATGATATAGCGGTTGTTCATCAGGGTAATCTTCCGGTAAAATGGAGTGGCCAGGGGATGTTTCTTCTGGATGGTACAAAAAGTACACATTTATATGAAAAGTATATTCCGTATGATAGTCTGCCACAGGTACTCAATCCATTATCTCAGTTTATTATCTCTGCTAATCAACATCCCACCAATAGTCATTATGCTTATTATTATAATGGATATTTCGTGGAAAACAGGGCACAACGGATTAAACAATTGTTAAGCTCAGAAAAGGCTTTTGACATCGAAAAGATGAAACAGATACAGTTAGATAATACAAGCGCTTTTGCATTAGAAGCCTTGCCGGTTTTACTCCGTATAGTTAACCGGGGGAAGTTATCTAATGACGAGCTTAACACTATTCATGATTTATCCAAATGGAAGGGGACCTATGCATTAGAGGATAAAAATGCCGGATTTTTTTATTTATGGTGGAATCATATTAAAGATTATACATGGGATGAGTTAAAAGCTTACTCATTTAATTCAAAAGTGCCCGACGATCATATTTTACTCGACCTTCTTCAAAAAGACCCGCAGAATTTATATTTTGATATAGTTAGTACTTCAGCAAGGGAGGATGGGAATATTGTGGTTAGAAATGCTTTCAACGCAGCCTTGAAGGAATATAATTTGGAGAAAAAGAAAGGAAGTATTACTTGGGGTGACCATAATCATGTCAATATCAATCATATGTTGAAGATTGATCAGTTAAGTGATCAAAAACTGGTATCCGCTGGATATCCAGAAACAATTAATGCAATTTCTTCGACCTGGGGTCCTTCCTGGAGAATGATTGTAGAGCTTGGTGATCGTCCAAAAGCCTATGGAATTTATCCAGGAGGGCAATCCGGAAATTCTGGAGTGAAATACTATAATGATTTTGTGAAAGATTGGAATAAGGAGGTCTACTATCCTTTAAATTTTTACCTGTCTATAGGTGAAGCCAGTGCTCCCGGTAATGTATGCTGGAATTTAAAATAATTAACAATGAATAAGAAACATTTTATTAAAACAGTAGCTATGATCGTCGTTGCGATTGCAGGGACAAAGTTAATACAGGTATTTCCATGGTGGACCTTTGTTATTCCAATATTTATAATAGGAATTTTTATCAGTCTTAAAAAATGGGTAGTTCCATGTTTTGCCGTTGGCTTTATAACGGGATTTTTAATCTGGGTTTTCGCTAACCTTTATTTTCACTTCAGTTCAGATAGACTTTTAGCAATAAGGTTTGGTGCTGTTTATACTTCCTATGCATTGTTGTTTTCTGGAATAATAGGGGGATTAATGAGTGGCTTATCACTATATATCGGCAAATTAATGGTCATCGATAACAAATCTGGTTTTAAACTATAAAATATGAACAATAATTTTCACTCATTCCTAAAAGCCGATCAACGCATATTAGACCACATTGAAAAAAGAGTGATTGAAAAGTCTCCGAGCTTTCTCTCTCCATTGAATATGATGATGAAAGAAGATGTGCAGGTTGCATACATGCTGAATGAAATATTAAATCAGTTTAGAAAGCAGGCGCAATATCACAGTTTTTTTTGCAATTCTCATTTCGAAGCAGTACATGGAGCTATTAAACTAGCACGGCATTTCATAAGGCAGGAAAAAAAACATGATTACGACGGCCGGGTCCTGGTTTTTGATGCTGAAGATTATTACCAGGATTATTTTAGTCAATGGGCAGTATCTGGTGAAAATGAATTATTACCTGGAGTACTAACAATGACAGATTTTGAAAATTTCCTTATAGAAATTAAAAAGGGGGAGATCCTGATTGTGATCTGTTCAGTTACTGAAATGCCCGGGGATAAATATCGTTTATTTTCTGATGTCTGTAAACAACATGGCATTATCTCGATACTTGATTTATCCCGTATAAAAAAAATAAATGCGGAAGGATTACTTGAATCTGTAATAGAAAACTTTGATATTGTTGCTTGGGGAGAAGTTTTTACGAATTTCCAAGTTCCGTTCGGTGCTTTTTCTACTAAGCATGAAATATTCAAAGTCTGGAACAATATTTCCCATTGTTCAACCCATTCATCAACTTTTGGTGGTAACGGCATGGTACTTTCTTATGTAAAAGATTGTATGGAAGGGATGTTTCCGGTTTTTAAAAAATCGGAGAAGTACAAAGAGGTTTTGGATAAGATTGAAATATCCGTTGAATTCAGACAACAAGTTTCTAGAAACCACTTGAATGCATTCACAACCATGCAATTTTCAGTAATTCATCCGTATCTCTATTTCGATAAGGCTGAAGGAGCATTTCTTCAACCAGGAAACGATCAGAATGAACATCTTAAATTAGATTGTGTTGGTGGAAGTGGATGTAATACTCTTGGACATAATAGGTCTGATATCCTATTGCAGATTGTAAAAAAACACGATGATGATGTGGATTATTTAAACCTATTAAACAAAAAGGTTACTGAAGCTACTGGTTTGGAAAGGTTATTACAGGGTGTAAGTGGTGCGTCAGCTGTTGAAGCAGGTATTACATTGGCTTTAATGGCTAACCCTGGTAAAAAGAAGATTCTGATTTTTAGTGGTAATTTTGGTGGGAAAACGTTGGTTTCATTAAATTCTACGAGTGGAAATCATGAGTTTTTCAAACCTTTATATGAACATGTAATTGAGTTTAATGCAAATCAGCCAAATGCCCGTGATGAATTAAGAAAGATTTTAACATCAGGTGAGATTGCCTTGGTTTGGATGGAAATTATACAAGGACGTTCCTTAAGGTCATTAGAAAAGAGTCTTCTTGATCTGGTGAATTTGCATAAAACTGATTATAAATATCTTATTGGTGCAGATGAAATTCTAAATGGGATATATAGGACAGGTGATTTTCTAAGCTTTAATAGCCATTTATTACAACCTGATATTATCACTTTTGCGAAAGCGTTTAGTGGAATGATCTTGCCAGTTTCATTTACTGCTATTTCTGAGGAGGTTTATCAGAATGCAAAAATAAAAAATGGTAATCTCGTTAATAAGTTAGAAAGATTATATGTGAATCAGTTAACTGCCCATATAGCTATTAAATTTTTAGAGGCAATTGAAAAGGAAAATATTAAAGACAACATTCAAAGAAGTACAGATATACTTATTGCTGGTTTCCCAGCAATAATCCAGCAATCACCTTTGCTTTCCGGGGTAGATGCTTTTGGACTGCATCTGAGGATCAATCTCGCGATACAAAAATTTCCATTTAGCTATTTGGGATATGAACGCTCGAATGCTGTATTAACCTATTTGTTTTACACCAAAGCAAATATCTTTTGTCTTTTTGGCAGATTGCTGCCTCCTCTAAATATTAGGGAGAGCGAAATAAACCATATCTTACAAGGGTTTTCGAAGGTTTTTTCCTACCATCCGCTTTATTTTTTTTGGATCGGATTAAAGCAAAATCAGGCAAAGAGATGGAAACTTTTTAAAATGAAATTTACAACTAAAATTTTTTAGGATTTCTTTTAAATTACATGAAAGCTCTTTTTATCTTATAAGGGTACTGTTTTCTTAACTATAAGATGTGTTTTATAGCCAAGTATTGAATTTTTTTTATGCGATCTGGAAAATAATAATTGTTTCCCCCTTGTTTCGTACGAAAAAATTCTTACCTTTAAATTGTCATCATTAAGATGTTAAAGACCTTCATTGTTGACCTTACCAGATATTAGGATAAACATTTTCATTTGTGGTGAGATGATTTTAGTTAAATTTAAAGAGGATACTCAATAAATCTTTGGATATGAAATTAGGTTATGTAGATTTTGAATTAAATGATCAGATCATTCAGGCGGTAGGGAATACAATTTTGCATTCAGTTTGGCAGGGAGCTATTTTGGGTGTTTTAATCGGCTGCCTAGCCATTTTTGGCAAAAAACTTTCATCGAACTTACGTTATACTATTTTAGTCGGATTATTATTTATAGCTGGATTTGTTACTTGTGTAACTTTTATTGCTCAGCTGGATAATTCTACAGACGAAAGTGAAGGGTTGATTGGATATATAAAAGAAGTAACGCCCATACGTGAAAATGGTTTTGAAACAGAGTTACATTATGCTGGCGCAAATAAGTCTATCGATTTTTCAGGTCTTATATTGCATTATTTCAAGGTGTATAAAAAAAATGTTGTACTCTTTTGGTTCTTTATAGTCTGTGCAAAAAGTGTGCAGCTGATGATGGGGATCAACAGTATATATCATCTTCGGAAAAAAAAGATTTATGCCGTTGAGAAATACTGGCAAGGAAAAATCAAACAACTGTGCAGCGAAATGAATATTAAACAAGCTGTCAGCCTATTTGAGTCGGAGCTTGCTAAAGTCCCTATGGTAATAGGTCATTTTAAACCTTTTATTCTTATTCCTATCGGACTGGTTAATGCACTGAGTGAAGATAAAGTTGAAGCTGTGCTGATACATGAGCTTGCTCATATTCGTAGAAATGATTTTTTAGTCAATATTTTACAAACTTTGATGGAAGTGATGTTTTTCTTTAATCCAGCCATTCTATGGGTTTCTGCATTAATCAAAGTTGAACGGGAAAATTGTTGCGATGATATTACGATTAAACAGACTAATAATAAAATTAATTATATACAGGCCATAGTCAGCTGTAAAGAATATCAGGCTCCAGTTCCTGCTTTGAGTATGGCTTTCAAAAGGAATAGTGCTGAACTTTTGAACAGGGTAAAAAGATTGGCTGGGGTTCCTGATTCTTCTTTGAAAAATATAGAACGAATCATATTGACCTTATGTTTGCTAAGTACTTTATTAGTTACGATGGCATTTTCAGTGAAAACATCAATTAATACAGAAGATAGTCATCAGCTGTTTATTTCCAAAAGCTCTCCGTTAGCATACCGGGGTAATAATGTAGAGCGTGTTTCAGCTAAAGAATTAATTGCCGAATTAATGCATAGAGGGTTGATTAAAAACAAGAATAACTTTAAAGTCCGTCTTACGAATGAAGGATTATTTATCGATGGAATAAAACAGTCTAAAACGCTTCATAAACGAGTGATGCAAATGTATGTCAAGGACCCCAATCGAAAATTGAGCTTTACGAAATCCGTTTCTATAGACTAATTAATATTTGATTTTCAATTTGCTTACCTATCAAAAATGGGTAGGATTGATATTGCCCTTTTACTACTTAAAACTTAAGCATGAAATTTTTACAGATACTGTTATTGGCATTAGTTTGCCTGTTTTTTCTCCCAAATACTTTGAATGCACAGACAGGTTCAGGTAAAATATCAGGTAGGGTTATAGATTCAAAGGGCAATCCTTTAGATGGGGCTAACGTTGCATTATCGTCAAAAAAAGATTCTTCTATAGCTAAACTGGAACTTACTGGGATAAATGGGAAGTATAATTTTGAAGGAATTAATTATGGCCACTATGAAATTTTTGTGAGTTATATGGGCGAAAGACAGCCATATAAAACTTTGATCTTGATTGATACGCAGCATATTGTAATCCAGTTGGAGGACCTTGTGCTGAATGAAAAAAAAATACAATTAAATGAAGTTAATATCGTTCAGAAAAAATCATTTGTGGAGCAAAAAATAGATAGAACTGTTGTAAATGTAGATGCGTTGATTAGTAATGCAGGAACCACTGCACTTGATGTATTAGAAAAGTCGCCAGGAGTAAGAGTAGATCAGAATGGGAGCATAAGCCTAAAAGGCAGAGCCGGTGTGGTTATATTTATTGATGATAAGCCAACCTATTTATCAGGTTCTGACCTGGAGGGGTACTTAAAATCTCTTCCTTCATCTGCGCTTGACCAGATCGAAATTATGACTAATCCTCCGGCTAAATATGATGCTACTGGTAACGCAGGGATAATAAATATAAAAACTAAGAAGCAAAAGATATCAGGATTCAATATTGGCGTTAATCTAAGTTTAGGTCAGCATAAATATACTTCAACAAATAATAGTCTTGATTTTAATTATAGAAACAATAAGTTTAATGTTTTTGGAAATGCAGGATATATGAATCGTAACGGATTTGCTGACCTGACTATTTTAAGAACGTATAAAAATGCAGATGGAAGTATCAACTCTAATTTTGACCAATTGTCGAACGTTCGTAAAACTGGTTATGGATTCAATTCTACATTAGGTGCAGATTACTATCAGTCTGAAAAAACCACCTGGGGAATAGTGCTTGGAGGACTCTTAAGGTATCCTGAAAGTAATATTCTTAATACGAGTAATTTTAGTAATGTAAACTATGTACCAGATTCCGTAACCATTGCCAAAAACAGAGAAAGTAGTGAATTTAAGAATGGAAGTGTAAATTTAAATTTCAGACATCAATTTAAGAAAAAGGGGCCTGATCTTGCCGTTGACCTGGATTACATTGCTTATAGAACTAACAATGACCAATCTTTTAACAATAAAAACTATTCTTCTGATGGAATACTTAAATCTGACGAACTCTTAAAGGGGCTATTATTCTCTGATATTAAAATTTATTCGGCAAAGGCAGATTACACTCATCCATTATCAGAAAGCTTGAAACTGGCGGGAGGGATTAAGGCTAGTTATACAAAGACAGATAATATTGCTGATTATTCTTCAATATTGAAGAATATTACCTATGTAGATTACGATAAGACTAATCGATTCAAGTATCAGGAAAATATCAATAGTGCTTATTTGAATTTGAATAAGGATTTTCGCAGCCTTAGTATTCAAATGGGATTGCGTTTGGAAAACACGGTGTCCAATGGCCATCAGCTTGGAAATATCATGAAACCTGATTCCTCTTTCAAACGTAGCTACACTAGTTTGTTTCCAACACTTTTTCTACTATACAAATTGGACAGTCTGGAAAATGGCCAATTACGGTTTAATTATGGAAGAAGGATAGACAGGCCTTATTATCAGGATTTAAATCCATTTATTTCGCCGCTTGACAAGTTTACCTACATGGTAGGAAATCCATATTTGCTGCCCTCATTCTCCAATAAAGTTGAACTAAGTTATATTTATAAAAAGAAAATAACAGCTACTGTCAGCTATAGCGATACAAAAGATCAATCGAGTGAGACTATTGAAATTGTTGATGGGATTTATTATAGTAGGCCTGGTAATATCAGCAGCACAAATGTTACGAGTATTTCTTTAGATGCAGGCTTTGATCCAACAAAATGGTTGGCTTTTCAGTTTTATAGTGAATTAGCATTTGTGCATTCGAAAAGTAATTTTTATACCGGACTTCTGGAGACAAAAGGAACCAATGGATATCTGCAGGGCCTGTTTTCTTTTAAGCTCCCTAGTGACTGGAACATACAGATTGATGGTCATTACCAAACAAAAATTACCTCGGCACAATTTGTTTATGGAAGTAAATGGGGATTAAATGCAGGCGTGTCTAAGAAAATTAGTCCTAGGGCATCGTTAAAATTAAGTATAAGTGATATTTTTTATACTAATATCAATAGTGGTGAAATTAACAATCTAAATTTAACAAACGCCAGCTATAGAAATTTGGGGGATTCCAGAAGGGGGCTGCTGACACTTAGTTTTCGTTTTGGTAAAGTTAATTCTAATCAATCTCGTTATGAGATTAAGGGAGCTGAAAACGAAATGAACCGTGTAAAACAATAATCAATAATAGTTATAGTACACAATACTCATCTTAATCAGGCCTGTTCCATTCATCAAAGTCAGGCCTACTCCATCCATCTGAATTAGTTTCTTTACTAGTCATGGCTGCCCGTGCTGTTGTAATGACTGGTTAGTCATGGTTGCAAGTTTCTGTCTGTGCAATTGGGCTATCTGTATCCGAGGATACCTGTTTAATTAATCCTGACTTATTATTATTCAATTTTAATTATATATTTATGTATAAACATCTTATTTCAAAATTTGTCAACCCATCAATATTAATAATTGGGGACCTCATGCTTGATAAGTATTTAAAAGGGGCAAGTACACGCTTAGCACCTGAGGCTCCTGTTCCTGTTGTAGATATACTATCTTGCTCAACAGCTCTCGGGGGGGGGGGCAATACAGCTATCAATCTCAAATGCCTTGGTGCTAATGTGACTTTTTGTAGTATTGCAGGGGCTGATGATGAGGGAGACAGAGCCATTGAAATACTTAGGCGACATAATATCAATCCCCATATTTTACAGGATAAATCACAGATTACCAATGTTAAGACGCGAGTAATGGCTGGTACTCAACTATTGGTCAGATTTGATAGCGGGACAGAGTTTAGTATTGGTGAAGATCTTGAGCAATCATTTATCAAATTGCTGCATGAACAATACTATTTGCATGATGCTATTGTCATTTCTGACTATAATAAGGGATTACTTACCCCACTTGTTATCTCTACTCTGAGGAAACTTAATCAGCAGGAAAAAAAGTTTATTGCCATTGATTCTAAACGTCTGGAGGCTTTCCAGACACTTTCTCCATCAATAGTAAAACCGAATTATCTTGAGCTAGTAGACCTGCTTAAGGTCAAAAAACAGTATACAAATAGGGTAGAGCAGATAAATGGTTTGGGAAAAGAAATATTCTTTAACACCAAATCTGCAATTACGGCTGTTACTCTGGATCAAGATGGAGCTGTCATCTTCTCTGAAGATGAAATGAAGTACAGGTGTTTTGCACACCATCCCTCCAATATTCAGGTTGCTGGCGCTGGAGATGCTTTTTTTAGTGCATTTACACTAGCTATATACATAGGAGCAGAAATTCCCGCTGCTGCTGAGATTTCTGCCGCCGCCGCCGCCGTGGCTATTAGTAAAGGAACTACAGCTTATTGCACTCATCAAGAATTAAATGCAGCCCTGTCAATTAATGAAAAATATTTGGCAGATCCTGATCAGCTTCAATATATTGTTGAGTTATACAAAGCGCAGGGGAAAAAGATAGTTTTCACCAACGGCTGTTTTGATCTGCTTCATAGCGGCCATGTTAATTTTCTTAATAGAGCACGAGAACTTGGACACATATTGATTGTAGGTATTAATACAGATGAAAGTATTCAAAGAATAAAAGGAGCTCAAAGACCTATCAATAAACTCCAGGATCGTATTGAAGTTCTATCAGGTCTTGGATCTGTCAGCCATATTATTTCTTATGGAGATGACAAAAATGATGAGGCTATACGATTGATTAATATGATATCACCGGATGTGTACACAAAAGGAGGGGATTATACCAGGGAAAACTTGTCAGAAACCTCGTTTGTGGAGAAGTTAGGAGGTGAGGTCATTGTTCTTCCATTTTCTCCTAATAGATCTACTACGCTAACCATACAGAAGATAAACGAAATTGATCGGTTGAAACTTGCCTGATACTCATTGTAAAGCATATTAAAGTGAATTATGAAAAAAAAAGAAATAATAGTAGTGACTGGCAGTGCCGGATTTATTGGTAGTTGCTTAGTTGGCTTTTTAAATAAAGAAGGTTTTGAGAATCTCCTGTTGGTCGATGATTTCAGTGCTGAGGCTAAACAGAATAACCTTAAGAATAAGAAATATCTGGAGAGAATTGATAGAGAGTTTTTTTTTGACTGGCTTGCCACTTTTAATGATAAAATCAGTTGTTTCATACATCTTGGGGCCAAAACAGATACAACTGAATTTGATTATCGGGTACATGAATATTTTAACGTTGAATATTCGGAAAGAGTCTGGAAATATTGCACGGATAAGAATATTCCATTGATATATGCTTCTTCAGCTGCCACTTATGGGGCGAATGAGCAGGAATTTAATGACGATCATACAAAAGTATTCGGACTAAAACCACTAAATCCCTATGGGATTTCTAAGAATGAGTTTGACAAGTGGGCTTTAAAGCAGGAAAAAACTCCTTCGAAATGGATTGGATTAAAGTTTTTTAATGTATATGGGCCCAATGAATATCATAAAGGAAAGATGGCGAGTATGGTTTACCATGCTTTTAATCAAATCAATCATAGTGGAACAGTACAATTGTTTAAATCTTGTCATCCTGGTTTTAGCGATGGGCAACAGGTAAGGGATTTTATTTATGTAAAAGATATATTGAAAGTTATTTACTGGCTAATGATAAACGATTCGGCCGGTAATGGACTATATAATTTAGGTACTGGCAATGCCAGAAGTTTTAAAGATCTAACTGAGTCAACATTCGAGAGCATAGCACGTCATCCGAATATAAAATATATTGAAATGCCAGTGAATATGCAGGATAAGTATCAATATTATACTAAAGCTGATATGAGAAAATTGGGGGCTGCTGGTTATAAAGATAGATTTTATACTGTAGAAGAAGGAGTTAAGGATTATGTTGAGAATTATTTGATACCTGGAGAGTATTATTAACATAATCACTTGGTGATTATGTATCTGTCAGTTATGGTAAACTTTTCAGTGGGTAGAATCAATAAAACATATGCGAGTACTCCTTATCCTGAACTCACTTTTATTAGTAATAGTCTATTTTCAAATCTTAGAAAACAAATGGAATGAATTTTATTAACTTAATCAATAATTCAATTTTAGATCATGTAAAGGCATTAGATTGCCTGAAAGCTAATTCGATCTCTGATATTAACACAGCTGGGCTAAAGATTAGTAACGCTTTTAAACAAGGTAAGAAATTACTTTTAATTGGGAATGGAGGCAGTGCGGCGGATGCCCAGCATATCGCTGCAGAATTTACTGGAAGATTTTGTAAAGAGAGAATAGCACTTCCAGCAATAGCACTGACAACAGATACCTCAGCATTGACTGCAATTGGTAATGATTATGGGTTTGAACAGATATTTGCAAGGCAGATAGAGGCATTGGGTAGCGATGGTGATGTTTTAATTGCATTTTCCACAAGTGGAAATAGTCCTAATATTTTAAAAGCTGTGGAAATTGCAAAGCATAAAGGATTGATCATAATTGGAATGTCTGGAAATGAGGAGGGGAAGCTTAATATTTTATGTGATATAAATATAAATATCAATCATAAAAATACAGCAAGAATACAGGAAATGCACATTCTGATTGGACATATCTTATGTGAGTCTGTTGAATCTCTATTTTAGAATGACAGACTCATTATAAATTCAAGTCTTACTTGCAAGAATTTATGAATAAATAGTTTTTCGTACGAATTGTTTCCTATCTTTAGAATATGAAAAGTGAACATGAAAGCTTAAATCGGAAAAACGAACTTACCAAAGGAGAGATCGAAATACTTCAGGTATTTTGGAAATCAGGTCCTTCTACTGTCAGACAAATTAATAGTTGTATCAATGAAGTGCGTGAGGTTAATTATACCTCTACTTTAAAATTGATGCAAATCATGGCAGATAAGGGAATACTGAGGAGAGATGAAAGTCAGATGAAGCATATTTATCATGTAGTAGAAGAAGAGCAAAAGACTAAAGGTCACTTATTGGATAATTTTTTAAAAACTATTTATCAGGGATCAGCAAGTAAACTGATTATGCAATTACTTGGAGGCGATAAAACGTCAAATGAAGAATTACAATCTATAAAAAACATCTTAAGTAACCTGGAAAAGAATAAAGGTGAAAATTTAAAATGGTAGTGTCTTGAATTTTGTGTAAACCTAAAAAGTAGGTCGGGTCAACCGTATTGTATTTGAAGGATTAGAAAGATAGACTTCTTTCTTTCTAAAGAAATTCAGAACTTTAAGTACAGTGATATGGAAGAGAACAAGTTAGGTTTGCCAAAGGACTTTTTCAAGCAGTTTAAGTCCAAGGAACAATTCCAGGAATTCTTTCAGGAAATGTTCAAACAAGGAGTCAATGAGATGCTTCAAGGTGAGCTCGATGAGCACTTGGGCTATGAAAAGCATTCTCCTGAGGGCCGCGGCAGCGGTAATTCCCGTAATGGTTTTAGCAGTAAGAAGGTCAAGAGCGAAACTCTTTGGGATGTAGTGCTTTCAATCCCCGCGACCGTAATTCAAGCTTTGAACCGAAGCTGATCCCTAAGCACCAACGCATGAGCGAGCAGATTGAACAAAGCATTATCGGTATGTATTCCGGTGGGATGAGTACCCGTGATATTGAAGACCAGATTCGCGAAATGTATGGGGTCGAGATTTCTGAAAGTGCGGGTTCTACTGTTACAGGAAAAGTTCTGGAGATGATCAAAGAATGGTAAACCCGTCCATTGGAACCTGTTTATTTTACCTGTTGGATGGACGGCATTCAGTTCAAGATTCGCCATAACGGAAAGGTGGTTAACAAGTGTATTTATCTGGTCATTGGCCTTAGAAACGATGGTCTGAAAGAGATCCTGGGCATGTGGATTAACGAAGCCGAAAGTGCATCTTTCTGGCTAAGTGTGCTGACAGACCTACGTGCAAGGGGTGTAGACGACATCATGATCGCCTGCACAGATAACCTCACCGGCTTCACCAAGGCCATTGCCGAAGTGTTTCCAGATGCGATCACTCAGCTTTGTGTCGTACATCAAATACGGGATAGTTGTAAATATGTAGTCTGGAAAGAACGTAAGGAGTTTTCGGCTGATTTATGGAGCAGTGAATAAAGAAGCCGCCAGAGCAGCCCTAAATACCTTTACAGCCAAATGGAAAAGTAAATATGGCTATGCCATATTAAGCTGGGGGAAGAATTGGGATGAGCTAACCAGCTATTTTGACTTTCCGCTGGAGATCCGTAAAATCATTTATACCACCAATGTAATTGAAAGCCTGAACAGCGGTATAAGGAAATTCACCAAATCCAAAAGCTTGTTTCCTGACGATCAGGCTGCACTCAAGGCAGTTTATTTATCGGTTATGAATATTCAGAAAAAATGGACGATGCCTGTCAGAGATTGGGGTAAAATTATTAATCAGTTTAGTATTATTTTTGAAAATAGATGTCTCCTTTAAATTAAATATCACTGATAATTTACATAAAATTATTCATAGTATATTTAAAATAATTCACATATAAGATATTTCTACTGTGAATTGATATCCTTTTTTATTTCAATCTCAATATTTATTTGTTCAACAATCAGATGCGTCTGTATTTTGAGTTGAACTAGATCGCCTATGCGGTTCAAATTATAGTTTTTAGAACTATTCCCTACATAATTATAATAAAGTATAAAAATTTCTGACAAATCAGTTTGACAGGAATCATTATGTAAATCATTCAAAAATTTAATTATAGAAATATGGTAAGTAAATTATGCGACCAGATATTTGATACTGTTATAAATCAGTATCATATCTTAGATACTATTGAACAGCCAATGTATACCACGAATGAGGTAGGCTCTTTATCATACCTGTTATACAAGAAATGCTGGATAGATACTGTGCAATGGCATATGGAAGATATTATTCGTAACCCTGCTATCGATTTAAAGGATGGAATGGATCTGAAGAGAAGAATTGACAAGTCGAATCAGGAACGTACAGATACAGTTGAAATGATAGATGATCATTTCTTTTATAAATACAATGATGTAGACCTGAAGTTTAATGCAAAAATGAATTCTGAAAGTCCAGCATGGCTTATTGATAGAGTATCTATTCTTACATTGAAAATTTATCATATGAATGAAGAAACTCTTAGAACCAATATCTCAATTAAACATCTTGATAGCTGTAGAGATAAACTGGTGATATTGAAAGAACAGCATTCAGATTTGATGATTTGTTTAGATGATTTGATCGGTGAGATACAAACGGGGGTAAAACGAATGAAGGTATACAGACAAATGAAAATGTATAATGACGAAAATTTAAATCCGGTATTGTACATGAATAACAGAAAGAAAGTAAATAACTTAGAGTAATGCCCATTTGGGTCCACAAGTCTCCTGATATCCTGAGGCTTTTTTATTTCTTGAAAGTGCTCAGATATGATGCTGAAAAATACATTCTGCGGATCTTATTTTACAAGAGGTATAAAACCATAGCTAATAATGTAATACCAAAAGCCACAATTGCTTGTTAGCTAGTGTTACTTATATGTTACGTGACTATTTTGCAGATTATAAAAAATGCCTAAATTGGAGCTTTGCTGAACAGAAATGGTGATTTGCACCCTGATATACTAAAAGAGTCTATAAGACTCATAATCTTTTGGTCGATGGTTCGAGCCCATCATGGCCCACTAATTAAAAAAGCCGTTTCTTGATAAAAGGAGCGGCTTTTTCTTGCCCTATAAGTTGCTGTAAATCATGCAGATAACTGGGATCAAGTCATAAACTTGTGGAGCAGTCTCTTTTTTAAGCATAAATTTTTGATACGCTCAATAGAAAGTCTTTGCTGTCACGGATGCTCTTATGCCTCTGGAATTTGCGCTGAAAGCTTTCCATTTGCATGGGAATGACTCAGCCGAAACAAGGCCGGGCTGTTCGTAAATAAATTCAAAATAGCTAACTAATAAAGCTATATCGGCCGGATACTGCCCGGATACTGCCCGGATACTGTCCGAGTACTGGTCGGGTACTCGTTAGGGTAAGAGCAGTGCTAAAGTAACGCGAGAGCATGGCAAGTCCAAGTCAAAACAACTAGTTGAAATGACTTAGACCTGCCATGCTTACAGCCCGTTTACAACCTGGTGTCACCCCGACCACCACTCAGGCACAACCAAACCATAACTAGTTGAAGATTAATGAAATTATAATTTTCCATTGGACTAACGCACGGACAACTGCGGACAATTGCAGACCGCTGCGGACAATTACGGACATTTTTTACGCATCAGGATAATCTTTAACGCTAATGGCTTACATTGGTGGAAAGGCATTTATTTATTATGGGAAGTTTAACAGGTAAATTTTCAAAGGGAATCCTGGGCGATTTCATTTTTAAAGCGGCAGTTTGGCGTACAAGTTGTTTCAAAAGTTCTGTACCGGGCAAAAGGAAACAAACAATGGAAACCGAAAGGCCTCAGAGAACTTTCGTAAAAGTAGCAAGCCTGGAAAAATCAGGATCTTTCCTCGTGGGCCATCCTATACTCAGCAGTAATACCAAGTTCAATAACTTTTATCCGTTCAATGACAGAAACCATTTCACCCCGTCCGATATTGTTCATAACGGGAGATAAGGCCCACTCAAGGGAATTCAGCGAGGACGCATATAAACGTGCAGGGCAACCAAAAGAACTGGTTATTGTTCCAAATGCCGGGCATGTTGATCTTTACGATAAGGCCGGCCTGATCCCATTTGACAAGCTGGAGGCTTTTTTTTACCAAACACCTGAAAGGGAAATAGTCAGACCCAATATCAAAACTTATGAAAGTATTAACAATAATCGCAATTGCTACATTGATGCTGTTCAGTATCACTGGGAGCGGCCAGAATATTAAAAAGGCGGATCAGAACAAGCCAAATTTTATTTTTTCCGAAAGGCACACTTGGATCAGCTGAAAATTTCACAGGGAAGGTCTGGAATGTAGGCCTGGTAGAAAATGATTCGGTTTACAACACTGTTGTCGGTAACGTATATTTCGAGCCCGGAGCAAGAAGCAACTGGCACAAACATCCTGCGGGCCAGATCCTGATCATCACCGATGGTGCGGGATACCACCAGATCAAATGTCAACCAAAGCAGATCCTTAAAAAGGGGGATATTGTAAAATGTCCGGCCAATGTAGAACACTGGCATGGGGCAAGTCCAGATACAGGAATGCTGCAGATTTACATCCTTCCCAATACAGAAAAGGGAATTGTAACCTGGTTGCAGAAAGTCACAGATGAAGAATACGGTAAAAAATAATCCCATAAACAAATACAATGAGATACCCGTATGTTTTGGAACGATTATTATGCAGATAACTTTGCATGGCCATGCCTTGCATCAACTTGTCAATTATCAACATGAAAAAAAGAAATCTATTCCATTATTATTTCGCGGTTTTAGTGCTGCCCGTTCTTTTTGCAGCCTGCAGTAAAAAACAGGATGATAAGCCTGTCCCTCAGCCGGATAAGGATGTGTATGCTGCAGGACGCGATGGATATGTAGCAACCTACTGGAAAAATGGTGCTGCTGTTACCCTTGGTAAAGGAACCGGGGGTTCTGATGCCAAAGGCATAGCAATGCTTGGAAATGATATTTATGTAGCCGGTTACGAAATAAACGGTAATGGTAAGTACATAGCAAAATACTGGAAAAACGGGGTGGCCACTGATCTTACAGACGGTACTTCCGATGCCATGGCCAATGACATCATCATACAGGGAAATGATATTTACATAGCCGGACAGCAATCCATGGGCGGAACCGCAAAGTGGACAGCAAGGTATTGGAAGAACGGCACCGCTATTTCATTGACTGATGGATCTGTTAACGCTATAGCAAGCAGTATGGCCATTGCAGGAAATGACATTTATGTCATCGGTGAGCGAAGCCCGGATGGAATTACCCCTTTAACATGCTACTGGAAGAATGGAATACTTACTGATTTAAGTGATCAAAGCACCTATGCCGCGGACCAGGCAATCACTACTGCCGGAAATGAAATTTATATGGCATGGTCCGCATCGTATAACAGCAGTGGCAATCTTCAAACCAGTTATTCAAAGAATTCTGGGAATCCACAGGTGATTTCAGATGGTACCCAGAATTCGCGGGGGAGTGCTATTGCCATTTCAGGAACGGATGTCTATATCGCAGGATCGGGACCTGCTGCCGGCGGCAAGGAAATTGCAGCGAAATACTGGAAAAACGGGAATGCCGTCACCCTTACCAGTGTCTCTGAAAGTGCTGAAGCACTAAGTATTGCTATATTGGACAATGACATTTATGTTGCGGGATATATGGCTTCACCGAACAGCAGTTCAAAGGCGACGTATTGGAAAAACGGGACAGCGGTATCGCTTACCAATGGAATGAAAGATGCACTGATCAGAAAGATTATGGTGGTAAAAAAATAGGCTTATTACCGGTTATTTCCATTACTGACAACACAGCAAGTGCACAACCTCCTGCCACCACTAACTTTATAACAGCGTAAAAAGTTATTACCCCGCCCGTTATGGCAGGCTGACTGCTTAAGATTAATTAATTATGAAATACATTTTGCTCATTGCTTTAACCTTCCTTTTTGCAACGCAGACCCGGTCCCATGCGAAGACTTTGCACACAGGCTCGCATGTCTTTACTATTCAGTGGATCAGCTTCAATAAGGCCAGCCCGGGAAGTGTTAGCATCAAATCACTCGGTGAAGACGAATACAGCATTGAAGGTGGGCAAACAGACCCGGCTACCAAGGAATATGTAACTATCAAAGGTACATTTCTCGACAAAGGATATACGCTGAAGTTTAACGGTAGGATCCTATCTAAAATTAATACGATTAATGGCGGACGGCCTTGTGAACGAACCGGTCTTTCTATCTTCAAGGCAACCGGCACCAGAAAATACTGGCGGCTACAGCAGATGCTTAACTGTGATGGCGAAACTACAGATTACATTGATATCTTCTTCTAAATTATGCAAAACCCTCAAAATGTAAATACGGCCCATATGAAGGTTAATGGGGCTAAAGGGAACATGAATTTTACACCCTTACTTTCCCCGGCGGGACAGCAAATTTCTTCCTGAATGCATTGCTGAAATGCTGAACGGAAGAATAACCCAATTGAAAAGCTACAGCCTTTATAGGTATGCCCTCTAGCAGCAGCTGCTTAGCGTAGTTGAGTTTGTGGTCACTTAAGTAACCAAATATGCTTTTGTCAAACAAGCCCTTAAATCCTTTTTTTAACTTAAATTCATTAATGCCGGATACTTTTGCCAGTTGTGCAATAGAGGGTGGTTGCTGGATGTTCTGAATCAGGTAATCTCTGGCATGATAAATACAATCTTTATCGTATGCAGATTGTGGGGGCGAATTTTCATTTTTTAAAACATCACTTTCAAAAGCCTCGGCCTGAAGCACAAGCAATTCTGTACATTTTGATTCGATAAATAAGAGTCGTAGTCCTTCTGTATAAGTACAATTGAGGATTTCCTGCATACAATTTTGCATAGCCCAGGAGATCGGCAGGTTCTGTTCGGCCATTTGTGAATAACGTCCGGCATCCAGATGGTCAGCTAAAACCTGCAGCGCCCTGGTAGAATTTTCTGCGAGTTGTAGAAATTTGTCCTTCGCAAAATGGACCTCAAAGAAGCGGTAATTACTGTGCGTATCATATTCACCTGTACCATCCAGTTGTGGCATGTAAATGATGTTTTGCTGATTGGAACTAAAGATATAGTGCTGCTTGTTTACTGCATTATATATGGTTCCATTACCAGATAAGGTGAAGCGCAATTTAACCATATCCGGCAGATCGTTAGTCGGCCTGAAATAGATTTGACGCTGTTTGAATGAAATGTCGCCGTATACGATATAAAAATCCGGAGTTTTGAGTTGCCAGAGTTCAGCATCACTAAAAGAAAAATGGTATCTGTCTCTGCTTTCTTTAACAAATTGCCCCTGATTAGAAAAAGGCTCAAAATTCCCACCTACCTTTTTCAAGGCCCCGTAATCCTTACCAACATTAATTGCCATAGAGGCAATAATGATAAAAAAAATGGATGTTTTCTATAAAGATTTTCAAAAATTACATTTTCTTGTAAAAGAAAATCCGTTTTGTGTAAATCTCCGGAGTAGCTATTTCTCACTTTTGCGGATTAAATAAGCTCAAGGGAAATTGAGACCATTGATAGAATTTATCTGGAAAGAGATTTTAGAAAGCAAAACATGGAAGAGCAGATATATTTTAAAGAAACAAGTAAGCAGGCACGTCGTCCTGATGACAGACCAGGCAAAAAAGTAGAGCGTGAAGTTTCACCTTTTTGCCGTACCATGATTTCCAAAACTGTGGATCAGCTGAAATTGGCCGACCATTCTTTGGTGTTAGAGATTGGCTTTAAAAGCAGGGAATACCTTCCGTTTCTTTTTCAAAAAGTGATAGGGATTGGTTATTATGGGAACAATATTTCTGAGACAGTGGTACTCGGGGCCATGTCGGCCCCCGCATTAAAAATAAATGAAGGTACTGCCCAATTTAGTCTGGCAAAAGAAGACGGTACATTAGCTATAGGAAACAATTTCTTTGATGGTTGCTTTACGGTAAATACCATTTATTTCTGGAAAGACCCTGTAGCCCATTTAAAGGAAATATATCGTGTGTTACGACCTGGAGGAAAACTTAGCCTGGCCTTTATGGAAAAAAATATCGGAATAGAGCTGCCCTGGACACGCTCTGATTTTACTTTTTACGATACTAATGAAGTGAAAACGTTTTTCAGCAAAGCAGGTTTCGTAGCTGTTGAAGTGAAACAAATGACCGAAGAGATCACTGGTCAGAATGTCAAAGGGATCGTTAGGCCTTTTGTAAATGTAGTTGGAAGGAAGTAAGAGAAAAGGTAAAAATGCAGTGAGGGCTGTTTTATATAAAATGCTTGGAAGCTTATTTAAGAATTAAAATGAATTGTCCTCGAGCGCTGCATCAATCGCTTATGTAGCGATTGACGCCAGGTGCGCTCAGAGACATCATTTTAATTTTTTGCTGGCTTCTCATCAGTTCCGGCAGTCAGCATATATTCCCAAACATTCACATACTGTGGATCGAGGACAGATGAGTGGGCTCCCTGTGTCCCATCAGGGGTGGGAGTGTCGGTTATTAATATGTGTTGATGACCACGTACAGGTTTTCCAGGCCAGACGTGAAGCGTATCAGCCTTATCCATTCGCATTAATTTCATGTCATTCGCAATCTGTTTGTTAACGTTAAACGGATCTTGTTGGTTCAGGAAAGAAAAATAGCGGGATGGCGTCGTTTTACCTTTAGCAGAAAGCCATCCTGCTGGCTTGTTAAATTTGGCCAGGTAATCTTGTGGGCCAGCAAAAAGCAAGACTCTGTCAGCCGGTACAAGCTTGCCTAAAAAGCCCGCATTTCCGGAACCCTGTGAATGGCCGGCCAAAATAATACGCCCCCAGGCAGGGTCTCCACCTTCCAGATATTCACTCCATTTACCGTCCGCGTCATTCGCCGCCAGGTATTGTAATAATTTCTTAAAGCGATGCATGATGCTGTTCAATGAATCAACATCCGTATTCACGCTGACAGGATGTCCTGTTACAATTTCCTCACGGAAATGATCAAAAGAGGTACTGTCTGAGCTGTTCTTACAAATAATGCTATTGATATTGTTGGGATAGTCAAGTGTGATCACATGATAACCCATTTCCGCAAAACAACTATCCATTTTAATAGCCCCGTAAGCTGTTGATCCTGTACCGGTGATCATCAATACCAACTTATGTTTATCAGGTTTTAATGGATTATATAAAGCGATATGCGTTCCGTGTATCATTTTGATCCCATCGCCTGTGGCCATAGGATCAACAGGTATAACCTTTACTTTTTGAGCGACTGGCTGATAAAGCCAGCTTGCCAGTTTATAATTGTATGAAAAATAGGATAAAGAAGGTGCTTTACGGGCATTGTAAACAAATAGAGGAACTTGAGCCTCATATAGTGAACCGTGGCTTCTGTAACTTGCGGGCAGGTCATCTGATTCACTATTTTCCAGGTGACCGAAAACGGTGCTACTATCAGCCAACACCATAAGATCCCCAATGCGTTCCGGCATAAGGTGGAATCTTTTCACAGCTTCCGATCTGGAAATGACTTCTTCTACGCCTTTGAATCCTAATAGTGCTTGTTTGACCTTAGAAGAATCTTTTTGATCATTCAGGTATATATATTCTGATCCGCCGAGGCCCAGGTGGTGTTTGAAATACCTGTCTTTTTCCGGAGATATGGCTGCTTTGATCGAAATACCACAGGTGGCCAGGGCTTTTTCCAGATCCCAACAGAAGTTTTTATGTTTTACGTTGTGATCTGCGGTGATCAGAATAGCAGCATCAGGAGCAGCTTTAATAAGTTTTGCCAAATATTCGTCTATTTTGTGCAGATGCTGCTTAGATTCTGCACTTTCAGGTGCCCACATGTGCATCGGGTAATCTGTTGTGTGTATGAATGTCAGGCCCAATTCCGGACTATGTTTGAGGCTGTAGAGTGCAGCATCCATCATCCAATAATTGATTTCACTGCTGTAAATAGCCGGTGGCGTCCCAAGCCGTTTTATCCATTCTGGCGTTACTGTTTCTCTGGAAATCGCTTCATCTGCTCCCTTGTTCAGTAAGGTAACTGTCTTGGTCTTACAGGAAAACAGGATGGATTTGACACCAGCGTTTTTCGCTCTTTCAAATATTGTAGGTGTAAGTACCAGTTTTGATTCCTCCATGTATTCTTCGACCCCGGAAGCCGGGTTTAAGAATACGTTTCCGGTTATCCCGTTCTGATCCGGAGTTTCCCCCGTTATAATCGCTGCATTATTTACATTGGTGATAGATGGCATAAGTGATGGGACGACTTTAAAAAGTCCCTCTTTTTCCATCTTATTCAGCGTGGCCATGTCGCTGTTACGGTAGTAATCTTCACCGAAGCCATCCATCATGATAATAATGATTTTTTGGGGAGATTTTGTTGATTGCGCATAGGTTAGCTGAAAATAGCAGAACGAAATTAAAAAGGTTAGCAAGCAATGGGTAAATGTCTTTTTCATTTTTTATATGTTAGTTATTTTAAATTGCGATGTAGCCAAAGGGACCATCGTGATGTCACAAATGTCAGCACCTATTATGGAGTGTGCGACCACCTGAATCAGGCAAATCACATAAAGTAAACCTGGAACAGTATTTACTTATAAAAATTTGATATTAAGATTGTTAAAGTGTTTGTGCGTTGGATTTTTTAAGCTTTGAAATTTACTGATAATGTATACTGAATCTTAGCTTAACATAGTATCATTAGTTTTGCTGATAATCATAGCTTATAATGAAATATATTATTGCCGCAGGATTACTACAGATTATCATTTCTTTGTTATTGCTTTGTCTTAACAACAGGAAGGAGAAGTCAGATTACCTGCTGGCCGCATTTCTCGGTGCAATTGGTTGGCATTTATTAACTAAGTTCTTCATATTCACCAGTGTTGAAAACCCATCGGTGATATTCAGGATGCATACTTTTGTGCAACTATCGTATGGACCGTTACTTTATATGTATGCCAAGAAGAAGTGCAACGAGCTATTTATCCCTGCAAGGTTATGGTTCTTATTCATTCCTTTAATTATGAGTGTAACGTTATATGGCTGTGTTGTAGCTGCATTTATAACCTACCCTGAAAAGGCAGATTTATTACTCCAGCTTTATAATTCACTGGTTTTTTTACCTATTGTAGGTGCGCACATTATTTTCGGTGCATTGACTTTGAAGAAGATTAAACAAACAAAAATAATCGAACAGCAATTGCTCAGAAATCTTAGCTTCTTAGTGATATTGGTAGGATTTGCTGATATACTGCTAATCATTGTCAGTACATCTTTCCCAGGATATACCCTTCTCGTGAGGAGCGTTTTGTATACCTTGCTAGGGTTGGTACCGGTGTTGGTCATCCGTTACAAATACGTTGCTATGCCTTCTGAATGGCAACCGGACATGAAGATGCTGGCTTTTGAAGGCAGCGACTACGCCATCAACACCAAATTTGAAACTCAAGGTACTATGCTAATGCCGGAACTGAAGAATACCGGTATTCATAGGAAACTATTACTAAATAATGTTCAGCATCAGGAGATTTACAGGATTATAGAATCGTTTGTAAAGGATAAAAAGTTATATGCAGATGAAGACCTTAGTCTGGAAAAACTGTCTGCACTCTCGGGCTTTAGCAGGCACTACATATCTGAAACGTTGAACGTATTTGCAAAAAAGTCTTTTTACCAATATATTAACGGGTACCGCGTTGAAGAAGTGATTAGGTTATTAGGAGAAGAAAATCATGAAAATACAAGCCTGCTTACGGTGGCTTATCGTTCTGGTTTTAAAAATAAAGCTTCATTCAATCAGCACTTCAAGAAAGTAACTGGATCAACGCCTTCCAATTATTTGAAGATCAAAAAGTGAAGTTTCCTTAAAAGCATTCAGGATGATCGCCAACTTCTACTTTCAGACCGGATATTTTTTATAAATCATTCCGATAAGAGCCATAACAGTAGCCTGTAACTACTGTGTAACAGCCAAATTTTGTAGACTCATAATCTATTTGGCCGATGGTTCGAACCCATCATGGTCCCACTTAGAGAGATGATCAATGCTAAATGTTGTGGAGCAAGGAGTGATTTTTGAATCCAGTCTGTTTAACTTGTTTTCACCCATTAGTCCATTGCCTGATTCCCTCTCAATTTCCCACAAATCGAACCATAGTAAATGAATACGCTGGCAGGTTTATTGGGCTATCCTTTTTTAAGGTGACGGGATCAATTGTTTGGGTCACGGTTTTATCGGTGGGTTTGCCAACCAATGTTGCTTTTGTTGCCACTATGCCATCAATTTTAACTTCACCTAAATCAATGGTTGTATTCACAGAAACAGGTAACAGGTTCACTATTTTTATAATAATGCTATTTGTTTCGCTGTCTTTCACAATGGAATAAGCAATCCGTTTGCGTACTTTTTCTGGCTGGTCTGTTAAAATCAGATCTGCTGGAATGTATTGATCTCCAGCGTTCTGACCGTAGACCTTCTGCACATAATAGCCGGGCGTTGGTTTAACTTCATCATTATTGAAGTAGATAAGATCTGGGTTCCACTGTGTATGACCTTCCTTTGCAATAAGAGGTGCGTAGGAGGCCATGCTTACTACATCGCCGTTGCGCTCCAGGGAAGTCATATATAGGGCCTCCGAAAGTGATGTCTCCCAGTTTGTTCGATTACCACCAGGCAAACTTGCCGCATACTCGCCCAAATAAACTTTGGATTTGCTCCGGTCATATTGATCATAAAAATCCTGATTATTGATGAACCAACCGGGCGACTGATAATAATGTTCATCTAATATTGGCACTTTTAAATCCGATCCGATCTTCCAGCCTTCTTCATAATCTGTACCTTCAAAAAATGGTCCTGCCGAGCCAATTACCGTAATTTCTGGATGGGCTTTTTGCAGGGCCTTATAGATCATGGTAAATCGCTCTTTAAAAACTTCGGTAATCTGGTCTTCATTGCCAATTCCTATATATTTTAAGTTAAAAGGTTTTGGATGACCTGCTTCTGCCCGCTTTTTGCCCCATTTGGTATTTATAGCACCATTGGCATATTCTACCAGATCGATAATATCCTGGATATACTGTGGCATTTCAGACATTGGGATTCCCCCTTGTTGGCCACCACCTCCGGTTCCCGAATTCTGACAGGGCACACCGGCTGCAATTACCGGCACTGGCTCGGCGCCCATATCCTCGCAGAACTGAAAATATTCGAAATATCCCAAGCCCATAGTTTGATGATAGCCCCACAAATTGCGGTCTGGTTTACGTGATTCTAATGGTCCGATTGAGTTTTTCCACTTATAAATATTGTCAATACCATCGCCATGTGCCACACAGCCTCCGGGAAAACGGACAAACTTAGGTTTGATGTTTGCAATTGTAGTAGCCAAATCAGCCCTAAGTCCATTTTTGTGGCCCTTATAGGTTTTTTCTGGAAATAGGGAAACCATGTCAAGCCCCAAACTACCCACACTATTTACTGTAATTTCAAGCGACACGTCTTTGGCATTGGACAATGAGATTAAAGAGGTTTTAAGGACTTTCCATGATCCCGAAGAAATAGATAACTTTTTCTGTGCCAACACACCTTGTTTAGCACTCACTAGATTCACCGTTAGCGAGATGTTTTTGCCCTCGAAAGCTTTTGCAAAAGTTGAGAAATGATAAGTTTCGCCTTTTTTAACGGTGATCGCGTCAAACCCTGTATTGCATAAAGAAGCCCCGGGCTCATTAACTTTAAGTAGGGCATAATGAGGATTATTTAGATGGATGCCGTTTAGAGAATCGACTGTAAACGTTGCTTTATCGCCTTTTAGTGACCACGCATATTTACTGTTCCAGTTTTTATCGTCATAGCTTTTATCACTTGGATGATATTCAAAATCGCGGTTTTGAATTAGTTCTGCATAAAGTCCACCATCTGCGGCATAGTTAATATCTTCAAAGAAGACCCCGGTTAGCAGCTTACTAATCGGCTTTGCAAGTGCCATTTGAGCTGACAATTTTATCTCCAATGGTTTTAAACCTGCAAAACGCTCTGGATCGTCCTTAGTAGTTTCTTTATTGAGTGTATTTTTATATTGGATAAGCTGATGGGCTTTTTTAAGTCCGGCCACTACAGACCAGGGTACACGGTGAACCTGGCCTTCTGTTTTTTGTTCAAGATCTGCAATTATTGTGTGGTTTTGGTAAGCTGTGGCGCCTGCTTTAGTCACTGGTGTATAGAATTTAAAATCCTTGGTTTCTGTAACGTAGTATTTACCATCTGCATCTGCATAAGTAATTTTATAACTTTCTTTTTGTTGGTTGTAGGTAATAACGGGACGCAATACATTTTTCCCTAAGGAGAGATAAGGATAACTTTGCGGGCTCCAGTCAATGAGATTCTTTGAAGTTGCCGAAGCAAATTGATGGGTATAGGTATTGATTTGCCAAACGCAAACCCACTCTCCATCTTTACCGCGAATCAGATATGGCGAATTCATCTTTTTTTCTGACCCCCATCTTCCATAATCAGAATTTAAGTAGACATAGCCAGCTCCAATGGATGTCCAGTTTTTTTGATCAGTACTCCAGGCAAAGCAAAGTCCGTTATTATTATAAGTAAAAAGATAAACCGAATCTGGTTCGTCCGGTGGTACTGGACTTGCAAAAGTTACGGCATTTATACAAAGAAAAAATATGCAAAACAGTAAAAGTTGGCGAAGAAGATGTTTGGATTTTCCAACTTCATTCCCACTCACTTCCCGAAAAAAAAGATAGGTCATATTTGGTTCAAACTATTAATGAAACTAAAGTAATAAATAAACGTCATAATAACGATTAATAATGATGGGGGGAGTATAAAGTATTCAGTATGACTATAAAAACTGGGTGCAAACAGATTGGCTTTTATAAGGTAGACTCAAGATTATTCTCTCATTTTTTATGCCCAGTTGGGTTTAACTTGACGGGTAAACATGTTTCAACGATGTTTGTCCACTTTTTTGCCAATTTAATAATCGGCAAAAAAAAGTAATTTATCTATTTATAGCTATTTACAAACTCGATTTATTTTTGATTAAACCGTAATATATGTTTTGATCTATCAAAAATATTACACAACTTTGGCCACTGTTTTTATTTGATCTAAATAATTATAGTATTTATTTAAGGTTAAATTTATATGAAAATCAAACTCGTACTTTTTTTAATGTTGATCCCAGTACTGATGGTTAAGGCGCAAAAGTCAGCAACCATTACAGGAAAAATCACCACGACTGATGGCAATGCTGCCGTTGGTATAACCCTAACCGTTTCAGGAACTACACTCGGAAGCGTGACGGACGGAAGTGGTGTTTATAAAATCAAAAATCTTCCTTTAGGAAATCAAATTATCCAACTCTCTGCTATAGGCGTCCAGACTCAGACCAAAACTGTTGAAGTAAAATCTGGCGAAACCATAAATGTTGATTTTGTGATCCATGGAACCTCCAAAGAACTGGAAGAAGTTGCTGTCAGTGCGCTCAGGGCGCATAAATATTTATATAAGGAGAGCGATCAGGTAGCCAGAATCCCATTAAAAAACCTGGAGAACCCTCAGGTTTATTCTGTTATTCCAAAAGAACTTATCCGCAATCAATTATCCCTTAACAGTAAGGATGTCATTAATAATGCCGCTGGCGTAGTAGCTTATTATACCCCTATCGGTACGGTAAGTGCCTGGATTAGAGGGTTCGATACCCGAAATGCGATCAGGAATGGCATGGTAACTCAATATCGGGCAGAGTCTGATCCCATCAATATTGAGCGGGTTGAGGTAATAAAAGGCCCTGCCGGAACGCTTTTTGGATCAAGTGCGATATCATTTGGTGGATTAATTAATAAAATTACTAAAACACCTAATCCTGTGGCGTCAACAGAAGTGGCCGTTTTTACTGGCAGCAATAGCCTGATGCGAATTACTGCTGATATCAATACCCCTTTAAATTCATCAAAAACAACATTATTAAGGCTGAATGCGGCTTATCATGCAGAAGATAGTTTTCAGGATATCGGACGCTATAAGAGTATAAGTGCTGCCCCAAGTTTTCTTTATAAAGTAAACGACAGGCTTACTTTCCTTGTTGATGCTGAATTTGCAGCAGTAACCAGAACACAGCAACCTTACCCATCATTCGGCCCCAATACCACCTTTAAAAATTTCAAGGATATTCCTATTGACTACAAAAAATATATAGGTGGTGACGATGTGGATTCTAAAACAACCATTTCTAATTTCTTTACCAAGGCAACCTACAAATTGTCTGATCAATGGGTTTCATCTACCAATTTGAATTTCAGTAATGGTTATGTAGATTATGCCAATCAGCTTTATCCAAGATGGCTGACGGATTCTACCATGACCAGGAATATTGGGATGTATAGCGCCCGTACACTCTCATTCATTCAATTTCAACAGAACTTTAATGGTGATTTTAAAATAGGCAAGATGCGTAACCGGGCAGTTATTGGCGCAGATTTTACCAGTACAATTACGCGATTGAACTACGCTTATTTTAATTATGATACCATTAATGTAAATAAAAATTTCTCTCCATTATTTGCCCAGCGTGCCAATGCCCTGATGGCAGCAGCTAAACCAGGCTATTATCAGAATACGCAAACCAATTATAGTATTTATGCTTCTGACGTAATTAATCTAACCAAGCGCCTTCTTGTGATGGCAAGTTTGCGATTGGATCAGTTTGTTAACAAAGCGAGCATTGAGAATAGTCTTCCGGTAAAAGATAATTACCAGCAAACGGCCCTTTCTCCTAAATTTGGAATGATTTATCAAATTGTAGATCAGAAAGTTGCTGTTTTTGGAAATTACATGAATGGCTTTCTAAATCAGGGCCCGGTTACCCAGCCTGATGGCAGTACACTCAGGCTTAAACCAAAACAAGCCAACCAATGGGAGGGCGGAGTGAAAACAGATCTGCTAAATAAACATTTGGGCTTTACCTTAAGCTTTTACGATATCAAGGTTAATAATGCTACTTATACCGACAACAATAACTTCAGCTTACAGGGTGGTACACAAAGAAGTAAGGGTTTTGAAGCGGAATTGAATGCAGAGCCTGTTGATCATTTTTACATCCTATCCGGATATGCCCGGAACAGCAACAAATTTATATCAGGTACGCCCTCACTGATCGGGAAAAAAGTTGCCGGTGCTCCAGGTCAGGTCTTTAACCTTTGGATGAATTACCAGTGTGTTAGCGGATTTTTGAAAAATTTTGGTGGTGGCTTTGGGGGCAATTATGTAAGTGATGTATACTGGGATGCCGCAAATACCATTACCATACCTTCCTATACGGTATTAAATGCAGCAGTTAGTTATAATAAACCAACCTGGAGAGCATCGGTTAAAATGAATAATCTATCCAACCAAAAGTATTGGAACAGTGATGCACAGCCGCAAATGCTGAGACAGATTATTGGTTCTCTTGCTATGAACTTTTAAATGATAAGTTATACCTAAATCTACCGATCAACATGCGATATAAAAATATACATAGTGTCCTGATACATAAAAGGTGTGAGGAACAAGGCATCAGCTGTGAACTTCTGGTACCAGGAGATGAAGAAATTTTTGTGCTTCAAAAAGAAGACCGTAAAATATTCATCAACCGTGGGGTGTCTCCATATGTAAGCCATATGGCAGCTACCATTTCAGAAAACAAGTTAGCGACCAATACTTTACTTCGAAACCACGGAATTCCTATTCCTGAATTTATGTTCTGCACTGATCTTCAGCAAGATGCTGTGTCATTCCTGAAGAAACACAAGCCGTTGGTAATTAAACCATTCGATACCAATAAGGGAGTTGAAATCCACATGAATATCTCCAGTCAAAAAGAATTGGAGCATGCTTTCTTAAATGTTCGAAAAGTAAGTAGCCATGCTATTCTTCAGCAGCAGGCTGCAGGTAAGGATTACCGGATTTTACTTATTGGAGATGAGCTTGCTGGCGTACTATTAAACGAATGGGCTTATGTAACCGGCAATGGAAAAGATCAGCTGGAACAACTTATAGAAATTGAAAATGATAAAAGAGAAACAGAGGGTACGGCTGTTTATGATCGGAATTTTAAAATGCTTTCTCCGGTTCCGATGGAAGATGTAGTACAGGCGCTGGCATTACAGGGACTAGACTTTCAGTATATCCCCCGCGATGCTGAAAAAATTTACATCAGCTATTGTGGAAATGGGTGGGCCGGTGCACTGGCGATTGATAGAACGGAAGATATTCATCCAGACAACCTTCAGCTCGCCAAAAAAATAGCAAGGGTATCTGCTATTGATGTAATTGGGATTGATATCAGATGTGAGGATATCGCAGTATCTCATCAGGAATCTGCATTTGCGGTGATTGAGGTAAATATCCGGCCCAGCATGGTCGATCATGAGTATCCAACCGAAGGAAAACCCAGACGTGTGGTTTCCCAATATCTTGATTATTTATTTAGAAAATCCCATCATGAATAACTCAGGCCAACAATTATCTTTAACTGTTTTGCCGCAAACTGAAACAGCAGGTTACGCTCAAGCTTGTCAGGAAGTCATGCAAAGATTGCTCTATGCACTAATTAATGAAAGTTCAGATCAGCGGCAGCTTATTTTAACTACTGTTAACGATCAGTTTAAAGTGAGACGGATTGTTCTTCCTTCCAATGCTGGAGTTTTATCCTGCATAGAAGCAAATGATAGGAATATTACGGTTTATTTATCAGTGGTATTACTCAGAAATGATGGTGGTTTAACAGAGCTTGATGTGATGACACTGCTGAGCTGTATACTGGACTCGTGGAAAACGGAGGATGCCTGTAGCGAAAAAATCAAGGCAGAAATTAATAATTGTTTAGATCATCTGGCTATGGCGTTTGATTATGAAGCTGAGCATACTGATCAGGTCAGCCACTATATTAAAGCGGCAATTTTGGCGAAGCAATCTGTTTTTCAGCAACGGGAAACATTATTAAATTCAGAAATTATACCTTTTAAGGGGCATCCCATCCATGTTTGTGCCAAAACCAAAATGGGATTTTCAAGGCAAGATGTACTGGCTTACAGTCCGGAATTTTCGCCGAAGGTTAATTTACAGCTCCTTGCCGTACATCGATCACAGCTGGTATATTCTGATGAAATAGATATCTGGACGAAATACAGTGCTGAATTGTTATCGTATAAACAAGCTGAGGATTATCTGATTATGCCTGTTCATCCCTGGCAATACGAAAATGTTATTTCGAAAGCATATAAAGCGCACATAGATAGTGGAATTTTATTTAAACTCGAAGATGAGGCTATGGAAGTCCTGCCCACTTTATCCATGAGAACGGCACTTTTACCAGCAACGCTAAACCAACCGTTCTATCACATTAAGGTTCCTGTTAATATTCAGGCTACCAGCGTTAAAAGATCATTAACGCTCCGGGATTTATATAATGGTATTGAATTTAGCAAGTTGATTTCGGATATGATGCAGAAGATCCCCTCCATGGCTAATAAACGTGGACGAATGATCAGTGATGTGTGTGCGGCACATTTTAAAATTCAGGGAGAAACAAATCCGGGATTGTCTTTTCTTTTAAGAAATGATCCGATCAACTATTGTTTACCAGGAGAAACGATGGTTGTTGCAGCGGCTTTAACGCATTCCACTAAATTACACCCGTACCCACTTCTTTGTCAGTTTATCGATCAGTCCAGATTGCCGGTAGAAATTTACCTGGATCAGTTGATTGAAACCCTGTTAGCCATGCCGCTGGAAGTATTTCTTCATGAAGGTATCGCCCTGGATCTTCACGGACAAAATACGATGATCGTTTTTGATGAATTTCATCAGGTATGCGCACTGGCTTACCGGGATCTTGGTAGTGTACAAGTAGCAGATACGTACCAATCCCTGAACGAACAGAAACACCTTTTTTATGGCGAAGCGTCAACTTTTATGAACTACAGAGATACTGTCAGCGAATTAATGCATACACTTTTCAATAACCTTATCGGTGGAATCATTAGTTGTACGGCTAGCGCATATGCAATACCTGAGCAGCAGATCTGGAGAAAAGTCAAAGAAACCAGCATGCGTATTATCCAAAGTTGTAAAGTACCGGATCAGGTAAAGAATGACTTTTGCAAAATGCTTTTTAGTCCGGACCTGATGATAAAACCCTTATTGAAAATGCGTATTGCTGAGAAAACTTTATACCAGGCTATTCCCAATCCTATGTTCAATATCAGCTAATGGCCCTATTTCTAAATAAAAAAGCAGAAAACAACCTGGCAGATCAAGATCTGTCAGGTACGTTTTATCCTAAATTTCTAATTTGTTCATTTATTGGTGCATTAGGCGATTATATGACGCTTTCTGCATTAGGATGGTATATTGTTGATTCAGTAGGATCTGCAGAGGTACTGGGCTGGGTGTTTTTTGCCAGAACAGTTCCACGGTTTTTTATGAGCTTTGTTGGTGGTTATTTTGCCGACCGGATGGATCGCAAAAAGCTGATTATTGGAGTATATTCAGGATTAATGGTTACTACAGGTTTACAAATTTTTGTGATCTGGAACCTATCTGGTTTGCACTGGATCTATATTGTAGCGGTTGTTTTTTTGCGGAATGTTTTTGACAGTGCTGAACCCAGTATCAGAAATGCATTGCTGCCAGATATCGTTAAAAAGGAAAACATTGCAAAGGCCGTGGGTTTTTATGCTTCCAGTTTAAACCTGGCGGCTATTTTTGCTCCGGTTTTAGCCGGATACTTGCTCTCAGTCATGACTATCACGCCACTGCTTATTGCAGATTTTTGCCTACAGATACCCTCTTTTTTAATTCTTTTTTTGCTCCCTGTTATACCAATCCATAAAGATGATATCGGTAAGGGACTTGCAAAGAAAGGCTATGTTTTTGCAATTTCTTATATCAGGCAATCTCCTGTTTTGCGCAATAGCTTGATATTGAGTGTTACACTCATGTTTTTTCTTTTTCCATTTGGTGCCATGCTTCCGCTACTGGTAAAAAATACACTACATTTAGATGCAAAATCTTTTGGGTTGATTAGTGCCACAGAGGCCTTTGGTGCTGTACTCGGCGGACTCTTGCTGAAATATATCACTCAAGATAATCTACTCCGGTTATGGCCCTGGATGGGAATGCTTTCCTGCTTTTTCTTGTTTTTATTGGGCTTTGCAGGCACTTCGTTATTCCTTTTTCTAATCATTTTCGCCTTAGGATTAATGAGTCAATTGTTCAGAAGTACAGGCCGCAGCATCTTTCAGCTCAACACACCAACAGAAATCAGGGGAAAAGTAATGTCAGTATTGATTTCAGACAGTGGAATTGTATCTTTGGGCATCTTATTTTTTACGCTAATTACAAGTAGATTATCTGTTGGCTTTGTTTATAGTTTAATGGGTTTTTTGGGAATTATAACCTCTTTCGGCTGCTATATGTTTTTACTTAAAAGCAAGAACAAAAATCAGTCAAAATAAAAAAACCTTAAAATATAGGTTGATCCCAAAGCTACCTTTTTCGGTACACTGCTGTTCATCTCCTATTTTTGATACATTTTGTTGGGCTATACTTATAAAGTGTACTGCTGGCTAAAATTGATGAAAAGTAGTAATACTTTTGGCGGGAAGCGTATACTTAAATGCATTGCCTGAAATGGCAACGGATCCTATCGAAGACATGTTTTCATTAGTCGATGTGCGATGAATATTTAGCGAATTAATACCGCTAACGTTAGCTACCGAAAAAGACTGGCTTACTGCTGAAGTGCCTGTATTAATAGCTACTATTACCAATCCGCCTCCACTGTAAGCTGTTATATAAACGTTAGAGACAGGATTATAGGTGCATGCTATTCTTTGTTTTCCAGGTCTTATCCATTTGGCAAACTGGCCGCCAGTGTAGCCGGCTTTATAAATTGTACCGCTTTGATTAACCAGGTTAACACTTGCATCATTATCATTAACCCACCAAAAGTAGTAAGCACTAAATTTGTTGTTCATACAATCACTAATATTTTTAGCCAAAACTAAACAGTTATCCATATTGTCACGGCTATTGGAAACATAGTATTCTGTCATCCAAACATGTTTCCCTTTATTTAATGCATTTTGATGTACATAATTGCCATTTCCATAAAGATGTCCGGAAACATAAGAAACTTTAGCGGCAGCGGTGGCATCGTTCAGTATCGGGTCAGTATAAACATCGTTAAAATTAATAGCATCGGCACAAACAATAGGTTTGCCAATATTTGATCCGCCTGCTTTAATCATATCACGTATCTGGTATCCATCCAGATTACCATCTTCTGAAGACCCATCGGGCTCATTTTTTATAGATACAAAATCACATTTTATTGTTGAAGCGGCACTACCCAGCCAATTGCAGAAATTAACATACTGGTTAGATGGAATAGTATTGCCTGATCGGAAAGCGGTAGGTATTTTCCAGGGGCAGCCTAATACTTTAGCACCCCGGGCATGCGCTGCTGCGGCATTGTTTGTTTCATCGGTCCAGTCATTATTCTGGTCGAAACGTACCCTTAACAAAGAAAAGCCCAGTGTATTATAAAGTGCATCGTTTTTGGCTGTAGTAAGTGTGCCACACCACGCACTGGAAAAGCCTAACCCATCAATGGTTTGATAATAGGTATTGCCATCAATAGATGCGAGTCCTTGTATCTGCGAATCAGCTATCTGCGAATCAGCGTTTCCTTCATTTTGAAGCTTTTCTTTTGAACAGCCAAACAGTAAAAATGCGGTAATAGCGATGACATGAATTTTAAATTTCATAATTGATTATTTTTTTTAACAGGTAGCTGCTAATTTCAAAAAAGCTTATAAAAATTACTTACTTTAATGCCAGGTATTTTGTTAAATACGATTCGCAGATTAATGTTAAATCTAACGATGCAAAGATAGGTTATGGTATACTGTTCGTCAATTACAAATAAGAAGAGTTCTCCTGCGCATCTATTAGCTACTCGTCCAGAACTGTTTAATCAAATTTCTCAGTTTCAATTATTTTCTTATCTCGGTGTGAAGCCTGAATCCTTAAGCAGGCTACGCAAGCGGATATTTCATAAATACAAATGCCACTGTATATTATCATGATTTTTGTATTTGTAGTAATTTATTAAAACATTCTAACATGGGAATGAGTTACCACCATAGCTTCATACCCGATAAACAGGCAATGATTACGTTAATTCACAGAGCCGCAGACCTTGGCGTAAATTTATTTGATACGGCAGAAGCCTATGGGCCTTTTACCAATCAGGACCTGCTTGGTGAGGCACTCCAGCCCATTCGTAAAATGTCATAATCGCCACCAAATTTGGTTTTAAGGAGGGCAGATAGTAAACAATTACATGAAATTTCCAAACTGATTAAACAGAATGTGATCAGGGCCGTTGTGTTTCATTTTGATCAGATGAATGAAACTCTTGAATATGTAGAGACTGGAAGTGCCAAGGGAAAAGTAGTGGTAAAATGAAGACATAACTTAAACAAAATAATCAGGCCTATTATTTTTTGTAAATGTTATTTGGATTTAATATAAATAAGAATGTATTTTTGCGGCACATATAATAATCTCAACCGCACAAAATGATAAAACTTTTATCTATTCCATTTCTATTTTTAATCTGCTCACTTTATTTCACTATTCCAGCGCATGGACAACAGACTTCGCAAACGGTAAAAGGGACTGTAATCGATGACAAAGGCGATCCGCTGCCTGGTTCTACTATTATTGTTCAAGGTACTTCATTAACTGCAATTGCCGATGTGAAGGGGCGTTACTCCGTTAGTCTTGATCCTGGAAACTATACTTTACGTGTAAGTTTCCTCGGATATGTATCTTCCCACTATAAGATAAAGGTTGTTACAGGTGCAAACATTACACAAAATATATCCCTCTCAGCCGATAACTCATCCTTACAGCAAGTTGAGATAACAGGGCGTAAAGAAAGAACTTACAAAACCAAGTCGACCTTTATCGGCAACAAAACTGAAACTGATATTAAGGATCTCCCACAATCTGTATCTTACGCAAGTAAAGAGTTAATGGCCGATCAGGGGGCAATACGCACAGGTGATGTCGTTAAAAACTTCAGCGGCGTAAGTCAGTTCACATTTTATGATGATTTGACCATTAGAGGATTCCGTGTTAACGGCCAAAGTAACACGCAGTTGGTTAATGGGCTGCGTACAAGCACCGGCTTTTGGAAACAACCACTGACGAACTACCTTGAACGTGTTGAGGTATTAAAAGGTCCTTCATCAGCACTATATGGTAATGCCAGCCCTGGAGGTGTGGTTAACAGGGTAACTAAAAAGCCACTGAATGAAACCCGCCGTCAGCTTAGTATGTCATTAGGCAGCTTCAATACATTACGTGGTTTGGCTGACTTTACCGGGCCTGCCAGTAAAGATAGTACGCTGCTATACAGAATAAACCTTGGTTACGAGGATGCAGGATCTTTCCGGGATCTGCAGTTTGACAAAAATATTGTAATTGCCCCATCTTTATCATTCGTGGCATCTGAAAAAACACAGATCAATTTTGATATGGTATATAACAGCTCTCGTTCGAGGCTCGACAGGGGGCAGTCTGTTATTGGTAACGATCTTTATTCTACTCCGCAATCCCTCGCGTTAAGTACGGCCAATGACTTCCTGAACGAACAAACTTATATTGTTACGCTTTCAGCCAATCACCGTTTTAATGAAAATTTAAGCTTTAACCTGGCCTATTCAAAAACCGGTTATCAGGAAGATCTTTATGAGCACCGTAGTGCAAACGCTTTTGCCAAAGATAAGTTGGGTAAAGATATACCTAACCTGGTTAATATGCAGGTGTTCCAACGCAAACGCAAACGGTATATTGACAATTTAAGCGGATACTTTAATTACAATGTTAAAACCGGTAGTGTTGAACATAAAATTGTTGTTGGTTACGACTATGGTAGTGAAAAAATGCCTGCCGGTGCCTCACAACTTACTGCTTCTGGTTATAGAAATGCGACCAATACAGGCACTATCGCCAGCTACGTTGCAAAGGACAGTTTGAAGTATCTGCGCGACCCTAAAGGTAATCCTGTACCTAACATCCCATCTTTCGACTTGACTAATTCGATCAATTCACAACGAATGCAAGATGATAGTAAGGCATTTTTTGCACCAACAACTCTTGCGCCAACATACTACTATCTGAATGCAGGATATGTACAGGATCAAATTAAATTAGGCCGTTTTCAAGCATTGCTTGGTATACGTTATGAGTATTATACCGACTTTATAAATTATGCGACTTCGACGGAAGGAAAAACGCACTCCAGCGCCTGGTTACCCCGTCTTGGATTAATATATAGCGCAACAAAAAATATAAATGTATATGGTAGCTATGTGATGGGCTACAACCCGCAAACCGCGGCTAACCTTGCTAATCCCAATGCGGGTGGACCGTTTGCCCCGGTTACCAGCAACATGATAGAATTTGGTGCTAAAAGTAGCTGGTTTGACAACCGTTTAGCTATTACCACCTCAATTTATCAAATTGAACAAAGAAATACGCTTTATAATGCCAATGACCTCATTAATCCTGACCTGTTAAGACCGGTTGGTAAAGAACGTGCCCGTGGTTTTGAGTTTGATATTACGGGTCGTATCTTGCCAAACTGGAGCATATTGGCATCTTACGCCTATAACGATGCTAAAATTGTAGAGAGCCTTGTGCCTGCTGAACTTGGCTTGCAAAAGCCTAATGCACCAAAAAATACAGCCAATATCTGGACAAGGTATAACTTTATAAGTGGACAGTTAAGCGGCTTTGGTTTTGGCTTAGGATCAAACTACGTTGGCAAACGTAATTTATCTATCAATCTTTCCCAAACGATTCCTGAGTATCTGTTGATTAATGCTGCCGCTTATTATCGTGTTAATAAAGTGCAGATCCAGGTTAATGCCAACAACATCACAGGTAAAAAATATTGGGTAGGGGGGTATGATTATATCAGGCTGTTCCCAGGTGCACCCTCAAACTATTTGTTAACATTAACATACGACTTTTAATATGCTTTGGAAGCGAATTAAGGCTATCGCATCCTGGCTACATTTATGGATAGGCTTGTCTACAGGTATCATCGTTGTCATAGTGGCTGTAAGCGGGTGTGTCCTGGTGTTTGAAGATGAGCTATTTGACTTTTTTCACAGTGATCTTGTAAAAGTGAAAGAAACCGGCCCTGTAAGGCCGGTTTCTGAGTTATTATGCATAGCTCAAAAAAAACTGGGCAACAAGAAACCCGTAACTGATATCCGGATCAATGAAGCAGACCGCAGCTATATATTTTCTGCATCAAAAGTTAATAAAAAGGAAAAAATGTCCCTTAGCTATTTCAGTCAGTTTGCCTATCGTGAAGATGTATATGTAAACCCTTATACTGGCAAGGTAATGGGCATTATTGACGTTGAACACGAATTCTTTAATGTTACCGAGCAACTGCACCGGCAGCTTTTATTGGTGAAGCCTGTAGGTAGCTTGGTTATAGGTTCATCCATATTGCTGTTTCTGATCATGCTAATTACAGGCTTTATGCTCTGGCTGCCGAAAAATATGAAGCAACTTAAGCGAAACATGTCTGTGAAGTGGAGTGCTAAATGGAAAAGAGTAAATTACGATCTGCACAACAGCTTAGGGTTTTATGTACTGCCAATTGTGATGATTATTGCCATCACTGGCTTGGTATGGTCTTTTAGATGGTGGGAAAGCGGGATATACCGTATACTCGGTTCACCGGGCAGAGTTGAGCTGATGCGTACCCCTCCTAAAATCTCAAGCGTTGTTTCTAATAATACTGGCAATACCCTGGATAATATACTTGCATCCATACAAAAGCAAGTTGCTGACAATTACGAGACTATAGGTTTAAGCATCCCTCAGAAAGATGAACAAAGCCTTATGGCATTCGTATATCATAAACATTCCAGTGACGGCTGGCGCAATATGAGTTATTTTTATTTTGATAGGCGTAACGGACAACAATTTGATCAGCTGATTCATAGTCAGAAGCCACTGGGTTTAAAATGGCGTAACTCAAATAAAGATATCCATACCGGACGTATCTATGGCCTGGGTACCCAGATACTGGCATTTTTAGCCAGTTCTATCTGCGCATCATTACCTATCTCTGGTTTTTTAATATGGTGGGGTAAGCGTAATAAAAAAAGTAAAAAGACAAGTTGAAAACCGGAAGTAATTCCAGTGTAATTTTTTTTGGCAAAGATATCGGTATTCCGTGTTTTTTTTACGCTTGACGAGCCCAAAGTTTAATTTAGAATTGATTTCGGCAAAGTAAACCAGAACGTGCTACCCTTACCGGGTTCGCTATCAACCCCAATCTCTCCATCATGTTTACGGATGATATTGGCACAGATAAACAGGCCAAGACCCAGTCCTGAGTATTGTATTTGTTGGTTATCTGCCTGGTAGTAGCGGTCAAAAAGAAGAGGCATCTTTTCTTTACTGATTCCTGGCCCTTTATCAGTTACTGATACTTTTACAAATGCTGCTTCATCTTGCAGCTCAACTTTAATCTCTGCTGAACCTGGAGCATATTTTACCGCGTTACTGATCAGGTTGGTGAGTACCCTTCCGATACGTTCTGAGTCGGCATGGATAATGAGCTCTTTGTCTCCGGTCAATGTGACGGTTTGAGTTTCTGAGGAGGCAAACTGGTCACATATTTCCTTTGCAAGTTCATAAAGGTTAAAAGTTGTCTTTCGGAATTCAAGCTGCTCACGGTAATTTTTGCCTGCGTTGAGCAGGTCGTCTATGATCAGGGAGATCCGGTTTATACCTTTATTTGCCTGGGAAACTAACAGCTTGTTTCGGCCTGAATGTGGTTCCGTAGATCTTTCAAGTAATTGCAGGGATGCTTTTAAACTTGTAACCGGAGTCTTGAGTTCATGGCTGGCAATGCTGATGAAGTCGTCTTTGTGCCTTTCGGCGATTTTATCTTTTGTGATGTCGTTAATCACACCGATCAGTTTTACAGTTTTTCCATCTTCATTGGTTTCGGTTTTTCCTTTCATGTTCAGCCATTGTAGTATACCGTCAGCTCTAAGGAGCCGGACTTGAACATCAATGCCACCTTCAACTTCGATGTGCTGGATTGCTGCTTTAAATCCAGGTAAATCCTGCTCAGTGATGTGCGGATAATAGCTTTCCAGCGTCCAGTAATCTTGCCTTTGCCCGTATCCAAAAATCTGATCATGGTCGGGGGAACGGAAAACTTCATTAGTCTCCAGATTGAGTTCCCATACGGCGGTATCAGAATATTTTAAGGCTACGTTCAAACGTTTCTCACTTTCTTCATGTTTTTTTAACCCGGAAATATCATCCAGAACAGTGAAACCGAATGTTTCGCCCTGGTCGTTATATAGAATAGTGGTAACGTCTACCCAGACGATGCTCCGGTCTTTACGGTACAAGCATGCCTGTAGTTTGAAATGAGGAACTTTCTTGGACCACAGTTCTTCCTGAAGCCTGTGCCAGTGCGCTATATATTCTTCACAGGCATGATCCAGGATCTTAGTCCCTTCAATTTCTTCAGGTAGATAGCTTAAAAGTTCGCAAAGGGCTTTGTTAACCTTTAAAATAGTTAAGTCTGATCGTATGATCTTCGAGGCTACGCTTGTAAGATCAAAGATCGTGTTGAACTTGGCATCACATTCGTGGAAACGTGTCCTAAAATCGTCTGACTCTTTTTTTTCTTGCATAACAATCTTCAGCTGGGTGAGCGTATAACACTTATAAATCCAAATCTGTTTAATTTATATTTACTTGAATTATTAGTTCCCAGCATAGGAGCAAATGTTTGGAAGTATCACTGCCAGAATGATCTCAATTTGTTACTATTACCTCAAGCAATGGGAAGTAAGCGCAAGTCGGTTGAAGACCTGACGTTAATTGTATTATCTTACACGGTAATTATAAGATCATCTACGAGAAAATACTTAAATACTAACAGTATTTTTGATTATAGTTTAGGATGTTATATTAATAGTACTTATTTTACAGTCATAATGTTGTAAAATGGACTATGGGATTGCTGATTTGAATGATGAATCGTTGCTTTTGATGCTCAAAAGTGGTGATCAGTTGGCTTTTTCCGAAATATATCAGCGTTATTGGCCTATTTTGTACCGCCATGCGTTTAGAATGCTTAAATCAGATGCTGAATCTGAGGATGTTGTTCAGGATATATTTATAAAATTCTGGAAGACTGCCCCTAATCTTCCTGACCATACAACTCTTGGTGCTTATCTGTACACCATGGTACGAAACACCGTACTCAATATTATTGCAAAGAGTAGCGTACATGCTTCCTACCGGAGTGATCTGGAAAGATTTATGGTGGATGGATATGAACTTTCGGATCACCTGGTCCGGGAAAAGATCCTTGCTAAATTGATAGAACAGGAAATACAGCAACTGCCATCCAGAATGAGGGAAGTTTTTGAAAGAAAACGGATTGATCATCTATCCTATAAAGAGATTGCTGAGGCGATGAATATTTCTGAACTCACTGTAAAGACACAAATGAACAAAGCTATCACCATTCTCCGCAGAAAACTGGGGAACCATATTGCCCTTTTCTTTACCTTATTATAATAGTATCAGCATAAAGCCAGTGGTTCTAATTATCTATATAGTCGTTAGTTTCAACTGATATATATTTTGCTGGTCCCATCTTCGGATGAGGTTGTGCGCTATTTCAGCGATGAGTGCAGCAAAGATTAACAGAAATATAACTTTTTTTTAATATGGCATACAACATTGATCCGGGTAAACTGTCATCCTTTTATACTACCGTATAATTAATTATGAAAAATCTTAAATCTGAAGATATTATTGATGCCTTTCTGGATGGCAAAGCCACAGCTGAAGTGTCTGCAAGGCTTGAAACCTGGTATCTTCTGAAAGCGGAACAAGCTGCAGAAACTGATGTGCAACACGATTACGAAGTAAAGAATGACAGGATGTGGATGAATATTCAGCAGGCAATTAAAAATGACAGTGTTCCGCCCTCCAAAGTAGTGCGTCTGTCTCGCATTTCGAGATGGGCCGTTGCTGCTGCGATTCTAATGATCTGCAGTTTGTCTGTCCTCTATTATAAACAAAGTAATCAGCCTGTGGAACGCTTTACCATCAGTAAGGGAAAAGATATTGCCCCAGGCAAAAACAGTGCATTTCTTACCCTTGCCAATGGTAAAAGGGTTGATTTAAGCAATGCTGAGAATGGCGTATTACTTGCAGAAAGCGGGTTAAGTATTGTGAAAACAAAAAATGGACAACTCGTTTACCATACTAAACCTGGACAGGCCCAGTCCAATAAGCCCAATACAATACAAACACCAGTAGGCGGACAATATATGGTCATACTGCCGGATGGCTCAAAAGTTTGGCTCAACGCAGCATCTTCGCTGACCTACCCAACTGCCTTTGATCAGGATGAACGTAAAGTGAGCTTAACAGGGGAAGGATATTTTGAAATTGCACACCTCATGCAAAAATCCGGAAAGGCAGTAATTCCTTTTGTAGTAACAGTGATGAAATCCGGAAAACTCAATCAGCAGGTTAAAGTTTTAGGTACACATTTCAATATCAACAGCTATCCGGATGAACCGGTGGTCACTACTACGCTACTACAAGGAAGTGTTGTAGTGAACATCCCTTCAGCTCAAAGTGCTGTTTTAAAACCGCAGCAACAAGCCATACTGAAAGGCTTACAACTTGATGTATCCCCTGCTGATACAGAAGTGGCCATGGCCTGGAAAAATGGTGAGTTTATTTTTCGTGAAGACCTGGCCAGCGCAATGCGAAAAGTGGCGCGCTGGTATGGTGTGGAGGTCAGTTATGAGGAATCAGCTCCGAAGAACCTGATGCTTGGCGGATGGATGTCAAGAGAGACTAATATTTCAGCTATACTGAATCATATACAATCAACAGGAAAAGTTCATTTTACGATTGAAGGAAGGAGGGTTATAGTTTCAAGGTAAACTACATACCCACATAGAAAATAACCAGAAGTGCTGAAACACTTCTGGTCTTGAATCTGGCGGGTGTCAATATTAAATATCAACTAATTAACCTGTGCATTTGCTCTGCCTTCGAAAACATGGGCATCTGCGTAACCAAACCTTAACAAATGTATAAAAATTTTACTTTAAATTTTGAGGTACGTCATGCGTACGTCTATAGATTTCTCCTTGTTATGCGATTGACTGTCCTGATTTTACTGGTTGCTTTCATGCAGTTGAGCGCATCTACGATGGCCCAGAAAGTGACAATGGTCGAGAAAAATGCTTCACTGGAACATGTGCTGCGTGAAATACGCAAGCAAACCGGCTATTCGATCATTTATGATCTTGATGCGGTACTGCATGCGAAACCTGTCAGTATCAATGTAAAAGGTGTTTCTGTTTTTGAGGCCATTCAGCAATCACTTGTTGCTCAATCGCTTGGCTTTTCATTTGAAGGACGTACTATTGTCATTAAAGAGCGGACGCTCACAGAACGTATTGCCGAAGCGGTGATTGCTGAAGAAGTCAGGATCATTGTACAGGATTCTGTCGGCCGTTTGCTCCCGGGAGCAAATGTTTACGACAAGACACGGAACAAAATGTATACTACCAATTCAAAAGGAGAGGTGCTGATTACTAATATCCCTAAAAATGGGCTCGTTTTGCAGATCACGTATGTTGGGAACAAAACTGAAGAGATCTTCGTTGACAGGAAAAGCGGTTCGCCGGCTCTGGTCATTATGAGACCGGTACAGGCAGATCTGAAAGAAATAAATGTGGTCTCCACAGGATACCAAAAGATTAGTAGAGATCGTGTTGCAGGTGCCTATACGGTGGTATCCAGCGAGGAACTGGCCAAAACTCCGGCAGTGAACCTGATGGATAGGCTGGAAGGTAAAGTTCCTGGTGTTAAATTCGACGTTAAGAATAATACGGTCCAGATCAGGGGCGTAAACAATTATGGTGGCAATGGAGGTTTACCGCTGATCGTTATTGATGGATTTGTGATGATCAATTCAAGTGACCAGCCAACACTTACCCAAAGAACAGGAAGTACATTTGGAAATCCGATCATCAGCAACCTGAATATAGCTGATATCGAACAGATTACTTTTCTTAAGGATGCTTCGGCTACTTCTATCTGGGGATCCAGGGCAGCTAATGGCGTAATTGTAATTGATACCAAGAAAGGTAAGGCTTCTAATCCTTCACTAAACTTTAGCTATGTATTCGGCATCTCCAAAAACCCTTCTTTATCCAAACTAAAATGGATGAATAGCGCCCAATATGTGAATCTGGAGCAGGAAATGGTAGATAAGGGATTTATTACGGATCCTGCCCTGGCCACTCCTGGTAATGAAATTTATGCGCAAAATAACAGTGAGGCTACAGAATGGATGTTTAAGGTAAAGCGGGGCACAGCAACAGTGCAGCAGAGGGATGCAGCCCTGGCAGAAATTTCTTCCAGAAACGGACAGCAACAGATTGAAGATAATCTGATGCAGAACGCGATCAATAATCAGTATAATCTTTCCTATTCAGGTGGTACTGAACATAGCAACTATTATGTATCAGGCGGATATGTTAAAGATGTCCCGGTATTTAAAAAGAATGTGGGAGAAAATGCATTTTTAAATGCCAACACTTCTACCAGCTTTCTGAACAAGCGCATTACCTTACGGACACTGCTGAATTACCAATACTCCAAAAGTATTTATAATAGCAGCGGTGTAGATGCTTTATCCAGCAACTTAACGTCATTGAGACCTTATGATCTGCTTCTGGATGCAAGTGGCAATCCGATTTTCCGGACTAATATTTTCAGGCAATCTATAGCAGATAGTTATACTGCACAAGGCTATCTTCCTTTTGGCTACAATGCAGTGGATCAGCTGAACTATTCAAACTATACCAGTAAGAATAATGTATTCAGGTTCAATGCCGGGCTGAACGGAAAGATTACCAGCTGGCTGAACGCAGATGTTTCCATATCCAGTCAGCGTCAGATAGGTTACAACACTATGCTGGATGAGCTAAATAGTTATAATTCAAGGATTCTTGTCAATACAGGAACTGTGGTTACGAATGGTAAACTGGTATATAATGTACCTTATGGCGGCAAAATTTATACCGCTAATGAAAACTCTTATGATACCGGACTCCGCGGTCAGCTGAATTCTGATTTCACCCTTCACAATATACATCATGTGAATATTATCGCAGGTGCAGAGATCAGGGAAACAGGTAGTACCAGGACTAATGAGACACGTTATGGATATAACGAGGACACAGGGGGGATTGGCGCGGCAAATCCTACGGATCAATACATGACATTTTATGGTTACTCAAGCAACCTGGGCCAAAATCTGAGTGGCATATTGCAGACCCGTAAACGCTATCTTTCTTATTATAGTAATGCCTCTTATGCATTCAATGATAAATATTTCGCTACTGGTAGCGTAAGGTTTGACGATTACACGCAGCTTGGGCTGGACAGATCTAAACGAGCTAAACCATTCTGGTCTGCTGGTGTAAGGTGGAATGCTACTAGAGAGGACTTTTTGTCGGATATAAAATGGATCAATAATCTTTCGGTACGTGCAACAGTAGGAACTGCAGGTTCTATCCCGCTTAGCGGAACCAATCTGACATTAATTGATATAACAGGTACAGATCAGCGCACCGGGCAGCCTTTGGCCAACATCAGCACTCCGGCAAACTCAGCATTGAGTTGGGAAACTACCCGCTCGTATAACCTTGGACTGGACTTTAACTTATTCCACAACAAACTATCAGGTACATTTGACATTTACAAAAAACGTACCTCCGGGATTTTGAGTAATTACCCCTATAATGCTACTTACGGCTGGTCATCCCTGGTATTCAACAGTGGAACGCTAAATGGCAATGGTTATGAGTTCGGACTGAACAGTGAAGTGCTTCACGCTGGTATGTTCAGCTGGAAATCAACCCTTAATTTCTCTTATAATACAAATAAGGTTACTGACGTACGTTATGAAAATAATGCCAGTTCTCTTGCCGGAAGCGGTAGTACTGTAGCTGGTATGCCGCTAGGCTCCCTTTATGTATATCGTTGGGCAGGTTTGGATAACAAAGGACAATCTCAGATCTATGACCGTAATAACAATATTATCTCCAGCACGACAAACTTAACTTCAGCATTTACCAAACAGGATCTCAAATATGCTGGCAGACAGGTAGCTCCTTATACAGCTGGCTTTATGAACACCTTCCGTTATGGTCAGTTTGAAGCTAACGTACAAATTACCGGATACTTTGGTCATGTGTTTACCAAGACGTCACTTGATAGCTATCCAACATTTCAGGGGAATTTCTCCGGCGTGCTTGGCAGAAACGCAGATCTTGCATTACGCTGGAGAAACCCTGGGGATGAAGCTACAACCAATGTACCGGGACTGAGCGATGTGAACTTTAGCAGCATTAACAGATATTCAAACTCTGATCTGCTGGTTCGCAAGGCAGACAATATCAGACTGCAACAGGTTTCACTAGGCTATGTGGTTCCGCAAAGAATGCTTCCTGCGGGTATGATCAAATCACTGACCATCTCTGCGAATGTAAGGAACCTGGGGTTGATCTGGAGAGCAAATAAAGATGGAATTGATCCGGAATATGTCAATACGGTCAAATTTAGTGGCCTCCCACCAACACAGAGTTATGTATTTGGATTGAACGCTTCATTTTAAAGGAAAACATGAGAACAAAATATTTAATACTATTTGCAACACTCTTAATTTTTGGGACAGGTTGCAGAAAATATGTAGAAATTGAACAAAAGAATGTAAGAACACTCAAATATACGACTGATTTCAGGTATGTAATGAATAACATCCAGAATCTTGAAGGTACATGCAGTTACCCCATCTTTTCTGGTGATGATACCGAAATCACAGATCCTTCGCGAATTCTTGCGATGGACGATATACAAAGTAATGTATATACCTGGTCAGCTAAATATACCAGTGATTCACAAGGTGACAGCGATTGGAACGGGCTCTATAAAACTATTTATACCTGTAATGAAGTTATTGCCGGTGTGCGTGATTCACAGGGCGGAACAAACGCAGATAAAGAACAGATTTATGCAGAGGCGCTTGTGCACCGTGCTTATGCTTATCTGATATTGGTAAATATGTATGGAAAACAATATAATTCAGCCACTTCATCGACTGATTTAGGTGTTCCTTTATTGCTTACACCAAATTTGTATACCAGCTTAAAGCGTCAGCCGGTAGCAGCGGTATACGCTCAGATTCAAAAGGACCTGACGGAATCTGTTTCCAGGCTGCCTGCACTACCAGATTACAATATGAAACCTGCAAAGGTTTCCGCTTATGCGATCCTGTCGAGAACTTACCTGAATATGCGTGATTTTAACCGGGCCGGATTATATGCGGACAGTTCATTGACCCTGCAAAGTACATTGCTTGATCTCCAAAAATATGCAACTGCTCCGGGTACGGTACCTACAAGGCTGAATGATCCTGAAGTGTTATTGTCTAAAACTACAGGGGTAACTGTTACAGCAGTCTCTATCAGTAATGATTTGCTGACTTCTATGGGCACAAGAGATCTTCGCTACCAGATTTTTACAGGTGCAAGATCAGTTTTTGGGCGTTCATTCAGTGGCACGTTTACAGGAAGGGCATATTCAAGATATCTGCTAAACGGTGAGTTTGTGATCGTCAATGGTCCTTCTGTCCCTGAAATGATGCTCGTTAAAGCGGAATGCCTTGCACGTGCCGGAAATGCCACATCAGCAATTAGCATGGTCAATAATTTACGCAAAAAACGTTTTCTTCCTGCGGATTATACAGATCTGCCGACCGGCACTGCCGATGCCGCGTTACAAACAGTGATAGACGAAAAGCGCAAAGAGTTTGTTGGCAGTGGAATGAGATGGTTTGACCAGAAACGCCTGAACCTGGATCCGGCATTTGCACAAACCAAAACCAGAACATTTAAGAACCAGACGTATACGCTTGCACCTAACAGTAACAGGTATATTTTTCCGATAGGGGACAAGTATATCTTACTTAGTCCTGAATTAGAACAAAACCCAAGATAAACGACACAAATCACAACATGAATAAACATATCGCAAGTATATGCTGGCTATTGCTATGCATCTTTTTCAGCAACCGGTCGGTCGCACAGCAACTCAGCTGGTCTCCAAAATCACCTGTAGCAGGTCAGCAGGCTGACCTGCAATATGACCCTAAAGGCGGAGACCTGGAGTTTAGTGACCAGATCTCTGGCAGCTTAATCTGGAGTGAGGGGTCAGAATGGCGAAGCAGCACCCTGTTGATGACTAAAGTCAATAACCTGTGGACCGCAAGCTATCAATTCCCCGCAAACGCAGTATTTGCAGCGGTAAAATTCTTTCAGGGAACAGAAGAAAAAATAGAGGCATCGGACAACAATCATGGCCGCGGTTTCTATACTGCTGTACTGTCAACCAATAAAAAAACTGCTCCGGGAACCTATATTGCTGAAGCCAGGTTTATTACACCAAACAGCAATATGCTTTTAAATGGCTATGTGAACCCTGTTTTGAGTGCAGGCAAAATTGATTCGCTTTTAACCAGAGAATTTGCCATCAAAGGATCAGCTGTAAGCAGGTATCTGGCAGACTATCTTGAGCTGAAAAAGAATACCATGGATGAAGCAAAGTTCAAAAGTTTTGCAGACCAGGTATTACAGCATGAATTGAAAAACAAGAAGATTGATGAGGACTTGCTGGCAGCGATTCAGCGTTACTATGCGTTTAACCTCCACTCTGCTGAACAAGCTGCAAAAGTAGAGCAAATCATATTCAAGAAGTATCCAAAGGGCAGTACTGCAAGGTTTATTGCCTATAACCGGGTAGCTACACAGAAAACGGATGAAGGCTATCGTAACGCGGCAGAAAATTTTCTGAAAGATTTTCCTTATCAGGAATGGATACAGCATCCCAACAAACAGGCATTTATCTATTATACTATACATACCGGCCTGGAAGTAAATTATTTTAGCAGCAAGCACTATGATCAGTTCCTGGCGATGTTTAAAGCCTTCGATTTCAAGACTGCCAATGAAGTTTACCGCTGGAACCTGACCAAGTCTGAAATGACAAATAACGGGGATAAAAAGGTGCTGTTCGAATTGAGTAGAAAAATTCTGCCCTACCTGTTTGAAAGAAGGACAGATGGCTCTTACCGTGAGGATTTTGGAGGCGATGTAAAGAAGGAGCAGGCAAATGCGGACAATCAGCTTGATGACCGGATTTTTACGCATATCAGCCTGGCTTATGCGACGAAAAATTACCAGGACGGGCTCGCGGCTTTCAAAAATCTTTCTCCAAAGGGACAGTACGGAAATGCAGACCTGAATGAAATGCACATGAAGATGCTGGAGGAAATGGGAGAGAGCAAAGCAGTTTTTGCATTGCTGGAAGCCAGTGTTAAAGCAAATGCGGTTACACCGGCCATGTTTGTGGAAATGAAACAGATTTATATGGATCAGCACAAAGGTAGTGTTGAAGGATACGAAAAATATTTGTCGGCATTGATACCAGAGGATAAAAAAGCCGAAATGCGTGCTCATGTAATGGCTGGTATGGTCAGCTATCCATTACCGCCTTTCACGCTGGAAAGTGCAGATGGCGGTTTTGTAAATTCATCTGATTGGAAAGACAAAATCGTAGTGATTGATTTCTGGGCCACCTGGTGCCGTCCATGCATCATGGCTTTCCCGGGGATGCAACTGCTGATCGATCAATATACCAAAGACCCTCAAGTTGAGATTTATATGATAGGAACGATGCAGTTTGGGGATTATAAAGCTAAGTCGGTTAATTATGTGAAGTCTCAGGGGTACCGTTTTAAACTCCTGCATGATGCTGTTGGAGATAACGGTGAACAAAGCAAGGTATTCAAAAGCCTGACCCCTTTATTCAAATCGGGCGGAATCCCAAGAAAGATCATTGTGAAAAACGGTATAGTCAGATATAGTTCTGAGGGTTATGGCGGCAGTCCGAGTGAGCTGAAAGATGAGCTGGCAATGGCGATAGAAATTTTACGTACAGAGAAATAAAGATGAAAAGAAATTTAACCAGAATAGTTGTATTGGGCATCTCATTATTTGCACTAAATACCCATGCACAGATGAACCCTAAAGTGAAACTGGAAAAGGCATTGTCGCTGATCCAGCAGAATTATGTTGATCCTGTACCGGATGAGCCCATTGTAGATGCAGCGATTAAAGCGATGCTCGCCAGCCTGGACCCACATTCGAGTTATATGAACAGGGAAGAAGCGGAAGCGATGAAGCAGTCACTCACCGGAAGTTTCGCGGGTATCGGAATTCAGTTTTCAATGGTGAATGACAGTACTTTTATTACTGGGGTGAACCCTGACGGCCCGGCAGCAAAAGCAGGTCTGAAACTTGGTGACCAGATCATTAGCGTAGACGGTAAATCCATTTTTGGGAAATCCCTGAAGAATCAGGAGGTAATGCAAATGATCAGGGGCGAAAAGGGCAAAGCAGTGGAACTGGATGTTAAACGTATACAGCAGCAGCCCCTCCACTTGAGTGTGATGCGTGAATCAATTGCTGAACTGTCGATCAATACCAGTTACATGGTGGACAAAAACACAGGTTATATCTCATTGGCTGTTTTTAGCCAGTCTACACGCCGCGAAATGGACGAAGCTTTAAAAAGCCTGAAAGCTCAGGGGATGACTAAGCTGATACTCGATCTGCAAAGTAATGGCGGCGGATTAGTAGAGGCAGCGATCGGCGTAGCGGACGAGTTTCTCCCAAAGGGGGCCGAAGTATTTTATGCGGTGACTAACTCCGGGGTACATGATAATTACATGACCGGCGGCTTTGGTCAATTTACTGATGGCCAGCTGGTGGTGCTGATTGATGAGAGTACGGCTTCTTCGAGTGAGATACTGACAGGTGCGCTGCAGGACTGGGACCGCGCTGTAGTGATTGGCAGGCGGAGTTTTGGAAAAGGCTTGATGCAGATGGGTTTATCTTTACCTGACGGATCAGTCATCAGGCTAACCCAGGCGAGGTATTTTACCCCCTCAGGCAGATCGATACAGAAACCTTATGGTAATAGCAAAACGGATTACTTTCAGGATTTCAACCGAAGGATGGCTTCGGGAGAGCTGACAGATGCCAGCCATATTCATTTCCCGGATTCCCTGAAATATAAAACCAGAAAAAGTCAGCGGATTGTATATGGTGGAGGCGGTATTATGCCGGATAAGTTTGTACCTATTGACACTGCTATTTACAGCAGCTGGATGGCCAAAACGATGAACAGCGGGCTAACTACCAAGATTGCTTTCGATTATGTACAGCAGCAGCGTGAGCGCCTCATGAATACTTATAAAGATTTCTCCTCTTTTAATAAGGCATTTGAAGTTCCTGCGGCACTGCTGGATCAGCTTTATAAGCAGGCCCAAACAATCAAAATTACTCTTCCCGAAGCTGGAAACCAGGTGGCACAAAAAGCGCTGTGTCTGGAGCTGAAGGCAGAAATTGCCGGCCAGCTCTTTATAGGCAGGGGATACGAATTACAGGTACGCAACCAGGCAAGCAAGGCTTTTACCGAAGCAATGGCCATACTGAATGACAATAAAATTTATAACCGTTTGCTCGAAAATCATTCTTCATCGGCAAAAAAAAACATAAAAACTAAATAATTTACACAATGAAAAACAATATGAAGATAATAATGCTCATAGGTATGGCGCTAAGCTTGTCTCTTTTTGCTGAGGCTCAGAACGGTTATACGGTTAAAGGCCAGGTAGGAAAATTGAATAAGCCTGCAAAAGCTTTTCTTATTATAAATGACAATGGGAAGCCGAAAGTGGATTCTGTGATGATTGTGGATGGCAAATTTGAATTTAAAGGTTCAACCCCTTCGCCAACTGACGCAAATGTCATGATCAGGCATACGCTTAATAAGAATAGTGGTGTAGCTCCAAAAAGAGATGCAAAATCTTTTCTTCTTGATAATGAAAACATCAGCTTTGTGACTCCTACAGATTCAATCTCAAAAGCTGTAATTACCGGCTCGACGCTAACTGAAGAGAGTGGTAAGGTAGACAATTACCTGCGTCCGTTTTATGATAAATATAAGGTACTGGATAATGAATTTAAAGCGCAGCCAGAAGCGAAGAAACAGGATAAGGATTATATAAAAACGTTGGAGGAGCGCGCAAAGGTGATCGCCGATGAGATTGTAGCGGCCAAGCTTAAATATGTAAAGGAAAATCCTGATCAGTATATGTCGGTAATGGCACTGAATTCAACACTGGCCCCGGGATTTGATGCGATTGCTGCGGAAAAGGTTTTTCTGGGTATCAATGAAAATCTGAGAAACAGTTATTTGGGAAAAAAGGTGGCAGAAAGAATTGCCTCAACCAAAAAAACACAGGATGGCGTTGAAGCACCTGAATTTTCTCAGACTGATGTGGATGGCAAAATAGTTAAGCTTTCTGATTACAGGGGTAAATATGTACTGGTTGATTTTTGGGCATCCTGGTGTGCGCCATGCAGAAGGGAAAACCCAAATCTGATTAAGGCATATGACCAGTATCATGCAAAGGGTTTTGAAATCCTGGGTGTATCACTGGACAAACCAACCGATCGTGAGAAGTGGCTGAAAGCTATAGCTGATGATAAGTTAATCTGGAAACAGGTAAGTGACCTGAAAGGATGGGAAAACGCAGCGGCCAAACTATACGAGGTAACTGCGATCCCTATGAATTTTTTGGTAGACCCAAGTGGTAAGATTGTTGCAAAAGATCTGAGAGGTGAAGCCTTAAATGAGAAATTGAAAAGCCTTTTCGGAAATAATCCCAAATAGAAGTTTAGTTATAGTTAATAATGAAATGCAGGTTGATGGATGTCGCCTGCATTTTTTTTGCGGTATAATTTGGTTCATAGTTATGGGTAGTTTTCTTCTTAATTTGTTCGCTTATGATTGGCAGGAGTACAAAAAACGTAATAACCTGATTAATACTTAATAATTATTTAACCTAATAAAGTGAGTAATGTCATAAGCCCACTTCATCTTTATCGCTGATTATAACACTCACCAAAAACATGGCGTATTACAGGGCAATCAGTGCTTTATTATTAATAGCAGCATTTAACTGGTGTACACCAGCACGTGCACAGAAAAAATTATACCAATATGTTGATCCGATGATTGGTTCAGAAGGATTAGGACGGGTTTTTGTGGGGCCATCTTGTCCTTTTGGTATGATTAAACCCAGCCCTGATTGTACCTCGGCACCCAATAGCGGGTGGTTACCGGATCCTACACCAGTTACAGGTTTTAGCCAGGTGCATGTAAGTGGAACGGGTGGGGGCCCTAAATACGGTAATATTCAGCTTATGCCATTTGTAGGTGCGCTGAATAAAACAGAGCAATCTTCAATGCGAGAGAATGAGCATGTGGCATTGGGATACTATGGCGTTACACTTAAAAAGAATCAGATCAAAGCTGAAATTTCAGCCGCAGAAAGAGCTGCTATTTATCGGTTTACTTACCCTGAAAAAGCACAAAAAGCCTTGAAAATTGATGCAGGTTTCTTTTTAGGCGAGCAGCCGGAACCTGATGCACGCGAGGCCCAGCAATTTGTAGGATCGGAAATAGAAATGGTATCGGCTTACGAAGTAAGGGGGTATAGCCGAATTCGTGGCGGTTGGAATAATGGTGCTGCTTATACTGTGTTTTTTGATGCCGTGTTTGACAGCCCGGTTATAACTTATACTACCTGGAAAGGTGATAAACTTTATCCTGGTAAAAAACAACAGTTTGATGCAGGTGAAAAAACAGGTACTTTACTGGCATTTAAAAACAGCCTTTCTGATACGCTAAAGGTTAAGATTGGCATTTCTTTTATCAGCGAGTTGAAAGCTAAAGAAAACGTAGACCAGGAAATCCCTCATTGGAGTTTTGAACGGGTATTAGGCGAGGTGCAAAATAAATGGGAAGCACTTTTAAGCCGGATCGAAGTTAACGATGATGCCACATTAGACCAGAAGAAACTCTTTTACACCGGGCTGTATCATACCATGCTGATGCCTGCAGATCGTACTGGTGAAAATCCATTGTGGACGGTTGATAAGCCTTATTATGATGATTTTTATGCCATATGGGATACCTTCAGGTCATCAAACCCATTAATTACTTTAATATCGCCCAAACGCGAAATTGAAATTGTGAACGCGTTGCTTAATATTTATAAGCACGATGGCTATATGCCCGATTCGCGCAGCGGCAATTATAACGGGCGTACACAAGGCGGTTCAAATGCTGAGGTATTAATTGCCGATGCATATGTTAAAAAGCTGCCGGGCATTGATTATAACCTGGCTTTAGAAGCTATGCTTAAAGACGCTACCGTTCCACCCGGTGGAAATGGAGAAAAAGAAGGAAGAGGCGGATTAACTGACTATAACAAGCTGGGTTATGTATCTTATGATTTTGCACGCTCGGGTAACCGAACGCTTGATTATGCTTATGATGATTACTGCATTGCGGTTGTTGCTAAAGGGTTAGGAAAAGATAAAATCTATCAGCGTTTTTTAAAGCAGGCTGATAACTGGCGTAACTTATGGCGCGATGATTATCAGGATCATGGCGCAACTGGCTTTATTATGCCTAGAGATGCTGCAGGGCATTGGTTAGACAATATTGTTTATGGCGAAGCTAATAATCAGCATCCTACATTCAAGTATACACCGCTTACGCGTGAGTTTCCGTGGTATGTATGCCATTGGTGTGCTTTTTTATACGAAGCAACTTCGTGGGAGTATTCGTTAAGCATCCCGCATCAGGTTCCCATTGTAATTGCTAAATCTGGCGGTAAAGAGGCATTCAGGCGCAGGCTCGATACGCTGTTCGATAACAAATATTACAACGTAGCTAACGAGCCATCATTTTTAACACCTTGCCTGTATCACTGGATAGGCCGCCCCGATCTTAGTAGTAAACGCATCCGTCAGATCATAGCTAAAAACTATAATACTTCACATTTTGGGTTACCGGGTAATGATGATTCTGGCGCTATGTCGTCATGGCTGTCATTTCAAATGATGGGGCTGTATCCTAACGCTGGACAGTCTTATTATCTTATTAATTCGCCTTTGCTTAAGCAAAGCATTTTGCACCAGGAGAATGGCAGGGATTTCAAGATAATCGCTAAAAAACTGAGCGATGAAAATATTTACATCAAATCTGCAAGCCTGAATGGCAAACCATTTAACCAGGCCTGGATAGAACATGATGATGTTGCGATGGGTGGTGAACTGGAACTGGAAATGGACGATAAACCATCTGCATGGGGAACCAGAATATTACCTCCTGTTAAATATTAACCACCGGCATAACACACTGTAAAATGAAGAAAGTAAGTTATATGATACTATTGCTGATGCTGGGCTTAGGCGCATCGGCACAAAAATTAACAACGTTAATTAAAGAGGGCACTACTTTTAAATACACTTTTTACCTGCACGGGCAAACTTCGCCCTTTCATATCACGCTAAACAGTGTTTCAGACTCATTGCTTTTGGGTTGGAACATTCGCGGTTTGGCGGGTGGCAACTATATAGTTTCTGCATCGGGATTAAATAAGGGCACTGGTTTAAGCTTTGCTCAGCCAGAGCCTTTTAAGAAGGTTAAACTCGGTGCAGACCAGACTTTTTGTATGATCTCCCGTAGTGCGTTTAATGAACTGGTTACCAAGCATAAGTTTACATATAATAATACCATTTATGAACTGAAAGCAGATTCGGCTGTATTGATGATAGATAATCAGCCATTAGCGGTTTTGCACGTTGTTGCCCAAAATGAGACTACGGAATTTTGGATACTTAACAATCCCGACTTCCCTTTTATCTGTCAAAGCAAGGCTAACCCGTTAGGTATTGATATGAAACTAAATGCGATCACTCAGCCCTAACTTATACTGATTCTAAGGCTACTTAAAATCAGGTGTAGCACTGGCAGAAAAATGCCCTTGAGCTCTAGGCCAATATAAGCCGATTCTTTACCGATTTTGCCCTGTTTGGATGAATAGGCATCCACTTAAGTGTAAAAACATATTTTTGGTTAAAAGGTAATTATGATGCACTTAGGATTTCAATACACTGCGGTTTTTAAAGCGGTTTTTCTACGTTTCAGATTCAATATATATGTACTGATTGGGTTGATGATGCTCAGCGGAATAGTATATGGACAGTCGCCATGGGATATATTGGCTAAGCGTTCTTCTACGCTTGGGCTGAAAAAAGGAACCTTAAATTTTAAGGCAGGGGCATTGCAGTTGAAACTGTTGAAATCTTCACAAACTGTGGCCGCCCTGAATCCTGGTAAAGAAAGAACTTTTGATTTTAGTCCGTCCGACCGCCTTAAGCTGCGAAGCAGTAATGGGCTTTATCAGCTGGGTGACCTGAACCTGGTATTGAAAACACAGGGAGGGGAATGGAAAAAATATGCTACTGCCGCTAGTCGCATGCCGGTACGATTGATGAAAAGTGGCGGACATATACTTGCCGCATCTGATCTTGGACCAACTTTAGCCTCAACTATCCCGCTTCGGGTGAGACGTTACTGGGAGGTACAAGGGGGGCATTTGATTTTACGTTTTGAACTGAATAACAAATCTAAGCAAGCTGTAGAGATTGGTGGTTTAGGAATTCCAATGATCTTTAACAATATTCTGGAGGGAAAAACGCTGGAGCAAACACATGCCCAAAATGTTTTTTATGATCCCTATATAGGCAGGGATGCAGGTTATCTGCAAGTTACCCGTTTGAGCGGCCATGCACCTTCATTGTTGGTAGTACCTTATGGACATACACCATTTGAAGCCTATAACCCTTTACTTGATGACCCAACACCCCGAGGAATTGCTTTTGAAGGTTTTTATGAATGGACCGTGTATAGTAAAGCTTATGCAGAACAGGAGTGGAAAAATGCAGCACAATGGAATACACCAACATCATTGATCTTAAAACCAGGTGAAACACGCAATTATGGTGTAAAGTTTATTGTATCAGGTACAGTAAAAACTATTGAACAGACACTAGAGAAGAATCAACGGCCGGTAGCGATTTCTGTTCCAGGCTATGTATTGCCGCAGGATGTAGATGCCAGGTTATTTCTAAAATATAACCGGAAAGTTAAAACTATAGCTGTTGAGCCGCAACAAGCTTTAACGGTAACGGCTTCAGCAACAACTAAAAACGGCTGGAAGTCTTACCAGGTTCAGGGTAAAAGCTGGGGCAGGGCAAGGCTAACTGTTACTTATGAAGATGGGTTGGTTCAAACTATAAATTATAAGGTGATTAAGCCTGAAACTGAAGTAATCGCTGATTATGGAAATTTTCTAACCACTAAACAATGGTTTGAACAGAAAGATCCCATCTTTAAGCGTAGTCCGTCTGTAATCAGTTATGATGAAGATAAAAAGGTGCAGGTTACCCAGGACAACAGGGCATGGATTGCTGGTTTAAGTGACGAAGGGGGTGCTGGAGGTTGGTTAGGGGCAATGATGAAAGAACTGATCGCACCAAATAAAACAGAGATCCATAAATTACAGCGTTTTGCAGATAGTACCTTGTTTGGGCAGATCCAGGTCAGTACCGGACCGGAAAAATTCGGAGTAAGAAAAAGTCTCTTTTATTATGCCCCGGATTCGTTACCTAAAGGTACGTATGATAGCGGGATCAACTTCAAAACATGGTCTGCCTGGCCAGCCAGAGAAGCCAATTCAGTAGGTCGTTCTTATAACTATCCACATGTGGCAGCTGTGCATTGGGTAATGTACAGACTGGCGCGAAACTATAAAGGACTGGTGAATGAATCGGATTGGAGAAAATATTTAACATATGCTGCTGAAACTTCATTGGCTATGATGAGGCTTGCACCTTACTATGCGCAGTTTGGGCAAATGGAAGGGACAGTATTTTATTTGATATTAAAAGACTTGAAAGCCGAAGGTATGCTGTCGCTTGCCAACGCGCTGGAAGAAAAAATGAAAGTTCGTGCGCTGCACTGGCGTTCGCTGAAATATCCGTTCGGAAGTGAAATGCCTTGGGATTCCACTGGGCAGGAAGAGGTTTATATGTGGTCGTCTTATTTTGGATTTCAGGATAAAGCAGCTGTAACCATGGATGCTATCCTGGCTTATGTTCCTATAGTGCCCCATTGGGCTTATAATGGTAATGCAAGACGCTATTGGGACTTTTTATATGGTGGCAAACTTTCACGGATAGAACGTATGATCCATCATTATGGATCTGCATTAAATGCTATACCGATATTGACAGACTACAGGAAACACCCAAATGATTTTTATCTGCTGCGGGCTGGCTATGGTGGTTTAATGGGTTCGATCTCAAATATTACTGAAAACGGTTTTGCCCCGGCGGCTTTTCATGCTTTCCCTTCTACTTTACGCAATGATGGGCTGTCTGGTGATTATGGTTCCGGATTTTTTGGTTATGCAGTAAATACGGCCAGCTATATACTTGATCATCCGGAGTTTGGCTGGCTTGCCTTTGGAGGTAATCTTTCGAAAGAAGGATCGTGGATACATGTTAAACTAACAACTGCGGCGAAATCTGCGGTATTTGTTGCACCTGCGGGATTGTGGATTACATTGGATGCAGGTCAGATAGCAGAGGTTTCTTATCAGTCTGGTTCAGGAGAAGTGCGTTTAAAACTGGAACCATCAAATGAATATTTGCCAAATGCCTTGTTGAAATTTCAGGAGAACTCCCCACTTAAAGGTAGGTACAGCATAGAAAATGCGGAAAGAAACTCCAGGGGAAATTATGTTATACCGCTTGTTGCTGATCAGGGTACTGAAGTGATTTTAAAAAAGAATTAAGCTCCTGTTTGTTTGATCCTTCATGAGCAGGAAAAACGTAATAATAGGTGCATTTACGGGTTGTATTGATTAATATCCGGTCATAGTTTGATTTGTTACCTGGTTAACTTTGGTCATCACACAAACAAGCATTTTTGTGGGTTAAGGCTAAAATAACTATTTAATAAGATAAAACTAAAAGAACATGAGCATCAACTGGAGTGGGGTATTTCCTGCTGTAACTACAAAATTTACAGCAAACGACGAACTTGATTTTAATACATTTGACCTGAACCTGGAGGCGCAGCTGGAAGCAGGGGCTCAGGGCATTATTTTGGGTGGATCTCTTGGCGAAGCAAGTGTATTAACAGATGAAGAGAAATTTGAACTCTTATCCCACACGCTTAAAACAGTAAATGGGCGTGTTCCTGTATTGCTGAACATCGCAGAACCAACCACAAAGAAAGCTGTTGCAGCAGCAAAAAAAGCGGGCGAATTGGGCGCTAATGGTTTAATGTTATTACCCCCGATGCGTTATTATGCTGATCATGATGAAACGCTGGCTTTTTTCTCTGCGGTTGCAGAGTCTACAGAATTGCCGATTATGATCTATAACAATCCGGTAGATTACAAGATTGAAGTTACACTGGAAATGTTTGATTACCTGGCCCGCTATAGCAATATCCAGGCAGTGAAAGAATCTACCAGGGACATTTCCAATATTACGCGCATGTTTAACCGTTTTGGGGAGAGGTTTAAGATCTTTACTGGTGTAGATCCTTTAGCTATGGAAAGTTTGGTAATGGGTGCACATGGTTGGGTTGCGGGCCTTGTAGATGCTTTCCCTAAAGAAACAGTAGCTGTTTACAGGCTGGTAAAACAGAACCGTATCGCGGAGGCGCTTGCTATTTACCGCTGGTTCCTGCCAGTCCTGGAACTTGATATACACCCGAAACTGGTGCAGTACATTAAGTTGGCGGAAGTTGCAACAGGTATTGGAACAGAAACGGTGAGAGCACCCCGTTTACCAATTAAGGGAGAGGAAAGAGAAAGGGTATTGAAGGTACTTAATGATGCGCTGGCCAATCGTCCACAATTACCTGCTGGCAGCTGGGGCAAATAATCGGGATAGTCATGGAAGGAAAAAATATTGTATGTTCAGCTTATGCTGAACCTTCGGGGGAAAGCTTTGAGGCTATAAACCCTGCTACAGGTAAAGAACTGGAGGGTGCTTTTTTTAAAGCATCTTCAGTTGATATCACCAACGCACTAAATGGTGCTGAAATTGCATTTCAAACCTATAAAAACATAGATAAAGATTTAAAAGCATCTTTTTTAAGAAGTATTGCCGATGAAATTCTCTCGTTAGGAGATGAACTGATCAGCCGGGCTGCGGCTGAAAGTGGCCTGCCTGTTGCAAGGCTGCAAGGTGAACTTGGGCGGACCACAGGACAATTGAGATTGTTTGCGGATTTGGTAGAAGAAGGATCGTGGGTACAAGCTATTATTGATCCTGCTTTGCCGGAAAGAAAGCCTATGCCTCGTGCGGATATCCGCAGGATGCTGGTACCGCTGGGGCCGGTAGTTGTTTTTGGGGCCAGTAATTTTCCGCTTGCCTTTTCCGTTGCCGGAGGAGATACTGCTTCTGCATTGGCAGCAGGGTGTCCGGTGGTAGTGAAAGCCCATCCGGCACATTTAGGTACCAGTGCATTGGTGGGATCAGCGATTATAAAAGCTATAGACAAATCGGGCCTTCCTAAAGGATTATTTTCTTTGTTATACGATAGTGGATATGAAGTTGGTGCAGCTCTGGTTAAACACCCAAAAACAAAGGCTGTAACATTTACAGGTTCTTTTAAAGGAGGGAATGCTTTGATCCGGCTGGCACAGGAGCGTGAGGTCCCAATTCCGGTATTTGCGGAAATGGGTAGTATTAATCCGATTATCTTATTGCCTGGGGCATTGGAGAACAGAGCGGAAGAACTTGCACAGAAATGTGCCGGATCCATTACACAAGGTTCGGGACAGTTTTGCACTAATCCAGGATTGATGATAGCAGTACAGTCGCCAGCACTTGAAAAATTCAAATCGGCTCTGGCTGCTGCAATTCTTGCCTCGCCATCTTCAACTATGCTAACTGCTGGTATTTTCAGTAATTATAGTCAGCTTTCTAAAGAGATACTGGATGACAATCATATTGATCTGCTTGCAGAATCAACTGTTATAAATAAAGAATTGGAGTGCCAGCCGGCTGCCAGGGTCGCTTTAATCAGCGCGAAGGATTTTATAAGCAGCATTAAATTTCAGCAGGAGATCTTCGGACCTTATTCTTTGCTGGTGACTGCAAAAGACGCTATTGAGCTACAGGAAGTTATAGGTGTGCTGGAAGGTCAGTTAACTGCTACTTTAATGGCAGAACCACAAGAACTGGAGAATTATCAGGAGCTTTTAAATGAGCTGATAGATAAAACTGGACGGTTGATCCTGAATGGAGTACCTACTGGAGTAGAGGTTTGTGCAGCAATGCAGCATGGTGGCCCGCATCCGGCAACAAATGATAGTCGCTTTACTTCTGTAGGCAGTATGGCAATCTATCGTTTTGCAAGACCAGTGGCTTGGCAGGATTGGGAAGATGAATTGCTTCCTGATGCGCTTAAAGCAAAAAACCCTTTAGGAATTTACAGATTGGTGGATCAAAAATGGATTAAATAATGGGTAGTAAAACTTTTTTTTGTGTAGATGCACATACTTGTGGAAATCCGGTCAGGTTGGTAGCCGGTGGGGGGCCTTTGCTGCAGGGGGAAACTATGAGTGAGAAAAGACAGCATTTTTTGAAAGAATACGATTGGATCCGTACTGGGCTGATGTTTGAGCCCAGGGGACATGATATGATGTCAGGTAGTATCCTTTATCCGCCCCATAACATTGAAAATGATATTGCTGTTTTATTTATAGAAACCAGCGGATGTTTGCCAATGTGTGGTCACGGAACAATTGGTACGATTACCATTGCCATTGAAGAAGGACTTATCCAGCCAAAAATACCAGGTTTTATCCGGATGGAAGCTCCGGCAGGGCTGGTTTTAATTGAATATCAGCAAACGGGAAGTAAAGTGACTTCGGTTAAACTGCGGAATGTACCTTCGTATCTTGCTGCATCAGAACTGCAAGTAGAATGTCCTGAGCTGGGAACATTGACTTTCGATGTGGCCTATGGAGGAAACTTTTATGCCATTGTAGATCCACAAGAGAATTTTGCCGGGCTTGAGAATTATACAGCTGCACAACTGATTGCCTGGAGCCAGGTTATTCGCGGGCGCATCAATGAGCAGCATACTTTTGTTCATCCATTGGATTCGACAATTAATGGCTGCAGTCATATTCTTTGGGCTGGGGCTACTTTAGATTATTCATCCACAGCGCGTAACGCTGTGTTTTATGGAAATAAGGCGATAGACCGTTCACCTTGTGGTACAGGCACCTCTGCAAGGATGGCTCAATGGCATGCCAAAGGTAAGCTGAAAAAGGGAGAGACCTTTATTCATGAAAGTTTTATTGGAAGTAAGTTTATTGGGAAAATAGAGGAAGAGGTGGAACTAAATGGTTCACCAGCAATTATTCCAAGCATTGAAGGCTGGGCAAAGGTATACGGCTATAATACCATCAAAATTGACGATGATGATCCATATGCGCATGGTTTTCAGGTCATTTAATCATTTTTCTTAATCATTATCAGCACGTCAGATGTCAAATATATTAATTATAGGTGGTGGAATTGCAGGCCTTACCTCTGCTTATTATCTTCATAAAAAAGGTCATCAGATCACTATTTTAGATAAGGGTGAGCTCATAGACAATTGTTCTTTTGGAAATGCCGGAATGATTGTGCCCAGTCATTTTGTACCACTTGCTTCACCTGGTATGATCCAGCAGGGGATACGCTGGATGTTTAATAGTAAAAGCCCATTTTACGTAAGGCCATCGCTTAATCCAGATTTGATTGGGTGGGGACTGAAATTTTTGAAACATGCTACTGCAGGGCATGTCTCCCGCTCTGCAGTACCTTTAAGGGATTTATCCTTGCTCAGTAAACAACTTTTTGAAGAGCTGAGTAAAGAGCCCAACTTTGAATTCGAATTGAAAAGCAATGGGATCCTGGCTTTTTATAAAACAGAAAAAGCTGCTGAAGAAGAAGCACATCTGGCTAAAAATGCCATAGAACTGGGTCTGGATATGGCGGTGCTAAATCCAGCAGAATGCCGGCTGCTGCAGCCAGATCTTAAGCTGGATGTTCTTGGCGCAGTTCATTACCGCAACGATGGTCATTTATATCCTCCGATGCTGATGAATGCTTTGTTAAATTATCTGGATCGGGCAGGAGTAACTATCAGGAGAAACCATGAGGTTACCAGAGTGGAGAGTGAGGGAAAAAAAATAACAAAGGTATTTACAGGAAATAAAGTATGGGAAGCCGATCAGTATGTATTGGCAGCGGGGTCATGGTCACCTGCAATTGCTAAAATGATGGGTTTGAACATTTCTATTATGCCCGGCAAAGGTTATTCTTTCCTGGAAAAAGAACCTCAGGGCAGGATGAGTATTCCTGCATTATTGTGTGAGGCAAGGGTGGCCATTACACCGATGAACGGCGGTATCCGATATAGTGGTACCATGGAACTGGACAAAATTAACAGCCGTATCAATATGCAGCGGGTACGGGGAATTGTAGAATCTGTACCTGAATATTTTCCAGACCTGAAACCGGAACTTCCTGTTGAAAAAGAAATCTGGTATGGCTTTAGACCATCTTCGCCTGATGGCTTGCCTTATATTGGGAGAAGTACCAAAAGAGTCAACCTTATTGTTGCAACGGGACATGGAATGATGGGCCTAAGCTTGGGCCCTGCTACAGGTGCTTTGGTGAGCCAGATTGTTTCAGCAGAGCAACCGGAAATTGATATCCGCCCGTTCTCTCCGGCCAGATAAAATTCAACAGGGTAAAAATAAGCTAATACCTGATAAAATACGAAAACTATGCTCATTTTTTAGCTTCTAACTTTAGATGGACCGATCAACCTGATCAACTGAACCAAATAAAATTTAAAGTATGAAAGCAAAAAATGAGCATTATCATGGCTCTGGCAAGAGAATTTGGATTCTTTTGCTTTTCCTCCTTCCCTGTCAACTGTATGCTCAAAATACAATTACAGTAAAAGGAACTGTATCAGACGTAAAAGATGGAACCACATTAGTTGGGGTTTCTATTAAAGAGAAAGGTACTTCAAATGTGGTCAGCACAGATACTAAAGGCGGTTATAGCCTGAAAGTAAAAAATGCCGCTGCAGTACTTGTGTTTTCTTACATTGGTTATCAATCGCAGGAGATTGCTTTAAATGGCAGAGCAAGCCTGAACGCCATGCTCAGTGTAGAAAGTACCGGACTGGATGAAGTAGTGGTGGTTGGTTATGGCACCCAGAAAAGAGGTGAGGTAACAAGTTCTATTGCGACTGTAAAGGCAGAAGATTTTACCAAAGGAACGGTAAGAGATGCCGGTCAGCTGATCCAGGGGAAAGTGGCAGGATTAAGGATCACTACACCATCCGGAGATCCTGCAGGCAGTACACAAATTAACCTGAGAGGTCTGAACTCTATTAACGGTACATCAGAGCCGCTGATTTTGATTGATGGAATTCCAGGCTCACTTAATACTGTTGCACCAGAAGATATTGAAGCGATAGATGTCTTAAAAGATGGCTCAGCTGCAGCGATTTATGGAACCAGAGCAACCGGCGGAGTAATTTTAATCACCACCAGAAAGAACCCCACCGGATCTAAGTCGACTATTGAATATACCAACTATGCAAACATTCAAAAGATTGCTAAAAAGCCGGAAATGCTCACGGCTGACGATTATCGCCGTTTAAATAGTCAGGGTGCTAAATATACAGACTATGGAGGCAGTACAAACTGGCTGGATGAGATCCTGCAAAACCCGGTGAGTCAAAATCATAATCTGAGTATTTTTGGTGGTAATTCTACGACCAATTTTAGCGGTTCTGTAAACTATCGTGACTGGGAAGGTATATTTCTGCGCACAGGACAAAAACGCTTAACAGTACGCGCAGCATTGAACCATTCTATGTTTGACGATAAGCTGAAAACCAATATTACAGTAATTAACCGCAGCATTACTTCTTCGCAAGGCGGAGCAGATGGTTATGCTTATCGCCAGGCCATTATCCGCAATCCGACTGATCATATCTATAATGACAATGGAAAATGGCAGGAAAGGGATATTTATTTTTACGATAATCCCTTGTCCAGGATTAATGAGGCAACTAATGATGCAAGGCTAAGACAAACCAGGATCAGCGGAAGTCTGGATTACAGGCCTGTTAAAGATCTGAGCTTGAAATTACTGGCTTCTAATATTCAAAATAATAATCTATATGGAAACAGCACTACATTTGAACATGTAAATACGACCAAATCAAAATTAAATGGCACGGCTTCCCGTTCAACAGATTCCGGAAATGAAAACCTCGTGGAATTTACGGCCAATTATACCAAAAGTATAGGTCTCCATAATTTTAGTGTACTTGGCGGATATAGCTGGCAGGATGCGGTTAGCGAAAATTTTTACGCTTATAACTTCGATTTTCCAACAGATGCCTATAGTTATAATAACCTGCAAACCGGAGCTGGACTTAAAGCAGGCAAAGCCGATATGACCAGTGATAAAAGTAAATGGCAGCTGGCCGGTTTTTTTAGCCGGTTAACCTATAACTGGAATGAAAAATATTTGTTTATGGCGAGTATAAGAAGAGAAGGGTCCTCTAAATTTGGGGCCAATTATCACTGGGGCTCGTTTCCAGCGGCTTCAGTGGGCTGGCGTGTAACTAAGGAAGATTTTATGCAGCATATTCCTGAAATTTCAGATTTGAAGTTAAGGGCTGGCTATGGTGTAACGGGTACAATTGCCAATAATCCTTATCAATCACAAACCAGTTACAAATATGATTATGGAGAGGGTGCTTTTATTGATGGTAAATGGGTACCGGGATTTGTTCCTGCAAGAAATTTCAATCCTGACCTGAGATGGGAAAAGAAAAAAGAATACAATGCAGGTCTGGACTTTGGTTTATTTAAAAACAGGATTACAGGGTCATTAGACTATTATAGCCGGACAGTAGAAGACCTGATCTATAATTTTAGTGTACCAATGCCTCCTTATCTCACTAATAGTATGCTGATTAATGCCGGCACCATGAAAAATTCAGGTTTCGAAGCGCTGATCAATGTAAAAGCGATAGACAGTAAACTTTTAAAATGGAATTCAAGCATTACCTATTCTACCAATAAGAACAAACTTGTCAATTTGTCCAATGACAAATTTGATGTAACTGTAGGATTTTTCGATGCCGGTTATACTGGTGAGCCTATACAAACTAATACGCATCGTGTAAGAGTTGGGGGCCCTATCGGACAGTTTTTCGTACTTAAGAGTGTTGGGGTAGATGACAATGGAAAGTGGCTGGTAGAAAATAAGGATGGCAAAGTCATTCCAATTTCTGAGTCTACTGCAGATGACCGTCAGTATTATGGGAATGGAATCCCTAAATATCTGTTGGGATGGAACAACTCTTTTAAGATCAAAAATTTTGATCTGGAGGTTAATGTCAGAGGTGCTTTTGGTCATGATGTATTGAATATGCAACGAATGTATTATGAGAACCCAGTCAACAAAGCATACAATGCCTTGAAAACGTCTTACGACCCTAAATATGGAAAAACGCTGAACAACGACCTGGTTTATGTAAGCGACTATATTGAAAAGGGAGATTATATCAAAATTGATAACGTTACACTGGGTTACACTTTTCCAGACCAACTGATTAAAGGCATCAAAAACCTCAGAATATATGTTTCTGCATTGAATCTGTTTACAATAACCAAATATAAAGGGCTGGATCCAGAAGCTGTGAGCTACTCCGGAGATTTTACTTTTGCTCCTGGTATTGAAAACAGAGATGCTTATCCTACCACAAAAACATTTACCACAGGCCTCAGTGTCTCTTTTTAAGCTTTAATTTTTAGTATCATGCAAACAAAAATCTTATATATACTTATTGCAGCTTTTGGATGTGCAGGCACCATGAGCTCCTGTACTAAACTGAATGAAGAAGTTTATTCTGAGGTTCTTCCTTCTAAATTTACACCTACAGAAAAAGATCTTCCAACTATCCTGGCACCCACTTATGCTTCTTTAAGAACGGTGATGTGCGGATGGCAAGGTTATTTTGACTTACAGGAGGAGGCCGCAGATTGCATTATTACCCCGGTTCGTCCAAATGGTTGGGATGATGCAGGGACCTATCGCCGTATGCACCAGCATGCCTGGACTACACAGGAATCGCAGCCCTATAATACCTGGCAAAATGCTTTTGCAACTATCACCAAAGCAAATACGGTACTTTCCCAAATTGAAGCAGGGACGCTAAAATTAGGTGATATAAAGCCCGGTGTAGTGGCTGAACTTCGCGCAGTCAGGGCATTTGGATACTACCTGCTATTGGACAACCATGGAAATGTGCCAATCATTCTTAAAATAGACCCCAATGATCATTCTTTGCCTAAACAAAATACAAGGGCCGAGGTATATGCTTTTGTGGTTAAAGAGCTCAATGAGATCATGCCGCTTCTAAGTGAGGATCCAAAAAGCACTTATGGCCGGTTGAACAAATGGGGTGTAAAAGCATTATTGGCGAAAATATACCTGAATTCGGAGATTTATGTGGGTACTGCCGAATATGCGAAATGCATTAAGGAAGCTGACGACATCATCAACAGCAGTAAATACCGGCTGGATAATAATTATTCAGATGTATTTACGTATACGAATCAGAATTCTGCTGAAATTATTTTCGCCATTCCATATGATGAAATTTATGGCAGGGGAAATCAGATCCATATGAAAACATTGGACCCCCTGAGTCAGGGTGTTTACCAAATGACTGCACAGCCATGGGGCGGAAACTGCGCTGTTCCACAATTTATCAATACTTATGATCCAGAAGATAGCAGATTGAAGGATTCCTGGATCCAGGGACCCCAGATCAATCCGCTCACAGGGCAGGTGCTGATCAATTATGTGAATGCTGTTCCGGGTATGGGTGGATTAGACGGTATTGTGGCTCCTGGTAATGCAGGGTTTAGGATAGGTAAATTTGTAATTAAACAAAATGCAACTGGTGACCTGGACAATGATTTTCCTTTCCTTCGGTATGGAGATGTACTGATGATGAAAGCAGAAGCTCTTTTGAGAACAGGTAATGCAGCAGGTGCGGCAATCCTGGTTACGCAGGTTAGGCAACGCGCATTTAAAAGTAGTGCTGCTAAAGCTGCTGTAAGTGGTGATGATCTTTTAAAAGGAAGCAGGTATCAGTACGGACTACAGACACCAGATGGTAAAGTAGCAGATGTGAATGGTGGTGCAGATATTAAGTACGGACGTTTTCTGGATGAATTGGGATGGGAATTTGCTGCTGAAGCACACCGCAGACAAGATCTGATCAGGTTTGGTGTATATGAGATAAAAAAATGGTTTAACCATTCACCTAAATCTCCAACGCGTACTTTGTTTCCTATTCCGCAGGATGAGCTTTCTAAAAATCCTAATTTGAAGCAGAACCCTGGGTATTAATAAACGTTAATTTGACGTATATTAGCATATTGTAACCGTATTTTAACCGATTCAATGCTGACTTTACTTGTTGAATGTTAATATCTGTATATTAACATTCAACAAACCTAACCAGCCGAACCAACTATGAAAGTACTTCCATTTACATTGCTTGTACCGGACGATAAAAGCGTAATCTCCGAGCATATCGAACTTCCATTTTTTTACCAATATCTCCACCGTCACGACGAATGGCAGATTACCTGGGTCCAAAAAGGAGAAGGAACACTGATTACAGGAAACAATATGCACTCATTTCGTGCGGGTGATATTTTTCTTATCGGGGCTAATCTTCCTCATTTGTTTAAATCCAATCCTGAATATTTTGTTGCCGATAAGCGCAAAAGTATCCGGGCCTGTTCGCTGTATTTTAATCCCTCCGGAATTCTTGGCGGACTATTTAACCTGCCGGAGATGAAGATGTTAAACTCGTTTCTGAAAAACTACAAACATGGCTTCAGGATTCCAGTTAGCCATAGTAAGGAGATCTCTTCTAAAATCTTTGACGTTCATCGTGCTTCGGGTACAGATGTACTGTTTAATCTCCTTAAATTAATGAACACTTTACAGAGCCTTAGTGAAGTAGCTGAGCCACTTTGCTCTAATGTATACTCTTCTGATATTTCAGAAAGTGAAGGGATCAGGCTCAGCAATATTATCAATTATATTATGCGCAATTACAACAATCAGATTGCGCTGGAAGATATTGCAAATACTGCTTACATGACACCACAGGCTTTTTGCAGGTATTTTAAAAAACATACAGGACATACTTTTGTCTCTTTTCTGAATGAAGTAAGGATTAATGATGCTTGTAAGAGCTTGATTGCTGGCAAGAAGATAGATTGTATCTCTGGTGTAGCTTATAAAGCTGGTTTTAATAGTATAACTAATTTTAACCGGGTATTTAAAAGCATTATCGGTCAGTCTCCCAGGGCATATGTAGACGCTTACAATAATGTAAGCAAGGTTAATTTAATGGTTGTTTAATAAATTATAACCATTATGAAACCTGGAACCACTCAATTCAAATCTTCTTTGCGATTAATGGATGCTACTATGCTGGTTGCAGGCAGCATGATCGGTTCTGGAATTTTTATCGTTAGCGCTGATATTACCCGGAACGTAGGAAGCTCAGGCTGGCTGCTTGTCGTATGGCTCATTACCGGGTTTATGACCCTCACGGCTGCTTTAAGCTATGGAGAGCTCAGCGCAATGTTTCCTAAAGCAGGAGGACAATATGTTTACCTGAAAGAAGCTTATAATCCTCTGGTGAGTTTTCTATATGGTTGGAGCTTTTTTACAGTCATCCAAACAGCTACTATAGCTGCGGTAGGCGTGGCTTTTGCTAAATTTACGGCATATCTGATTCCTGTTTTTAATGAAGACCTGGTAGCCATTGATCTTGGAATTTTGCATATTTCCACAGCACAGCTTCTGGCCATTTTTGTAATTGTCCTGCTTACTTATATCAATACCAGGGGGGTAAACAGTGGGCGGATTATCCAAACTACTTTTACTCTGGCTAAACTGCTGAGCCTGTTTGGACTGATTGTTTTTGGATTGTTTTTTCTGCGACAGGATATTTGGCACAATAACTGGAAAAATGCGTGGAATCTGGCTCCGCTTTCTTCCAGTGGTTATGTGGGAAATTATACTACTATAGCGGCATTTGGTGCTATTGCTGCCGCGATGGTAGGTGCTATATTTAGTAGTGATTCCTGGCATAATGTAACCTTTGTAGCGGGGGAGATTAAAGATCCTAAGAGAAATATTGGCCTTAGCTTAGCTTTGGGGACTATTATGGTTACGGTACTTTATGTGCTGACTAATATCATGTATACTGGCATATTGCCGCTGCATGAAATTGCTTATGCAGATAAAGATAGAGTTGCTGTTACGGCATCACATGTGATCTTTGGCAGCTGGGGAACAGTGATTATTTCCCTGATGATCATGGTTTCTACTTTTGGTTGTAATAATGGACTAATTATGGCCGGTGCCAGGGTATATTATTCTATGGCTAAAGATGGCCTTTTTTTTAAAAAAGTGGGCGTCTTGAATAAAAATGCTGTGCCTGAATTTGGTCTCTGGATCCAATGTATTTTTGCCTGTTTATGGTGCCTGAGTGGAAAATACGGTGACCTGCTGGACATGATTTCTTTTGTCGTGGTGGTGTTTTATATGCTTACGATTACGGGAATTTTTATTCTCCGTAAGAAGCGCCCGGAAGCAGAAAGACCTTATAAAGCCTTTGGCTATCCTGTTCTGCCTTTAATTTATATCGTTATGGGGCTTGCATTTTGTACGCTCTTAATTATTTATAAACCAAATTATACCTGGCCCGGGCTCATCATTACCATGATGGGGATTCCTGTATATTATCTGATTGGAAGATATCAAAAAAATTAAACCATGAAAACCATCTCCATTGTAAAGAGCTGTGCTATTTTAATTTGCACAGCCTCTGCTTTTATTGTTCAGGCACAACAAGCGTTAGAGCCTTATAAACCAAACCCTGCCGAAATGTCCATTGCTTATCAGCGAGCTGGTGTGCTGGATTCTTTAGTAAGAAGAATAGAAGTCAATAACAATATTTCCCCCGTATGGCAAGCAGATCAAAAATCTTTTTGGTACAAGAAGAATCTAGCGGAAAAAAAGTGGAAATATATGTATGTCAATGCCACTGAGGGGATGCGAAAAAATGCTTTTGATCATCAGCGGATAGCAGAGGCTCTGCAAAAAGCTACTGGAAATAATTATGACGCTGAGCAACTTAAACTTACCAAACTGTTTTTTAATGGAGCTGCTGACGAGATTACGGTGAAGACCGGAGATCAATGGTTCAGGATCGATCTGAGAACTTATCAGTGTTTGAAAACTGCAGACACGTTAAAGGATATTTACAATAGTAATAAACCTTTACAAGCTGCACATTCCCGTTGGGAAAGCATACCAGATGCAGGTAAATCTCCTGATGGCAAAAAGGAACTATACCTTAAAGAAGGAAATGTCTTTGTAAAGAAACTGGCCGAACGAGAGGATGAGCAGCTTTCATTTGACGGGACAACAGCTAAACCTTATGGTGCATTCAGCTGGTCGCCGGACAGTAAAACATTATTTGGCTATCGGATTAGTCCGGAGAAAATCAAAGAGGTTTATTATGTATTAAGTTCGGTACCGGGAACCACGCGCGGACAGCTGAAATCCAATGAATATGCTCAGCCAGGTGACGCATTTACTTCGTATGCACCTGTTGCTTTTGATCTTGCCACAAAAAAACAGACAAAAGTAGATGCTGAAGAAATTGATTTCTTTGGCGCACCGGAATTGCATTGGCGCCAAGATAACAATCAATATTGTATCTATGAAAAAGTGGACCGGGGCCATCAGCGTTTCAGGGTTATTGAAGCAGATTTAAAGAGTGGTAAAACAAGAAATATCATTGATGAAAGAGCAGCTACTTTTATTTATGAAAATCGTATTTATACCCATTATCTTCCTGCAACCAATGAGATGATCTGGAGCAGTGAAAAGGATGGTTATCGCCATTTATACCTTGTAAACACGCTTACAGGTAAACAATACCCTATAACTAAAGGTAACTGGGTGGTCAGGGAGATAGACAGTGTCGACATTGCTAAACGTGAAATCTGGTTTAGGGCCAGCGGTATTAATGCAGGGGAAGATCCTTATTTTATGCATGCTTACCGAATTGGTTTTGATGGAAAGAAGCAAATTGACATGACCCCGGAAAAAGGCAACCATATACTGAGTTTTTCTTCTGATAGGGAATATTATCTGGATACTTATTCACAAGTGAATGTTGCACCTGTTTCAGTGTTGAAAAGGACCGCAGACACCAAAATAATCTTAGAGCTGGAGCATGGTACTACCAGTGGTTTTTTAGCTGCAGGGGTAAAGTTGCCAGAGGTTTTTGTCTCCAAAGCTAGAGATGGAAAAACAGATATCTGGGGAATTGTTTGCCGTCCTTCAAAAATGGATGAACATAAGGCTTATCCGGTGATTGAATATATTTATGCGGGGCCACAGGACAGCTTTGTGCCAAAAAAATTCTTGCCTTACAGTGAAATGCAAAGTATGGCTGAATTGGGCTTTATTGTAGTTCAGATTGATGGAATGGGTACAGCCAACCGCTCAAAGGCTTTTCATGATGTATGCTGGAAAAACCTGGCCGATGCTGGTTTTGCTGATCGTATTTTATGGATGAAAGCGATGGCAAAGCAATATCAGAATGCGGATATCAGCAGGGTTGGGATATATGGTACCTCTGCTGGAGGGCAGAATTCTACAGGTGCTTTATTGTTCCATCCTGAGTTTTACAAAGCAGCAGTATCTGCTTGCGGATGTCATGATAACCGTATTGATAAGCAATGGTGGAACGAGCAATGGATGGGATATCCGGTTGGACCTCATTATGAGGAACAGTCTAACATAACTAATGCGGCTAAGTTACAAGGAAATTTATTGCTGATTGTTGGAGAAGCAGATGAAAACGTACCGCCTGAGTCTACTTTTCGACTGGCTGATGCTTTGATTAAAGCAAATAAAGACTTTGATTTTTTATGCGTTCCGGGAATGGGGCACAGTGATGGTGGCGTTTATGGAAGAAGAAGGAAGCGGGACTTCTTTATTAGAAATCTGCTTTATGCAGAACCACCACAACGAAATACAGCAATACCGGCCAGGTCTACTGGCCGGTAATAGATTCCATACTTTAAGTTATTTCTTAACTGCGCGGATCACATAAATAGGTCCCGCACTGTTTTTTGGTTTAGGAACCAATTTTACAGTTACTTTATTTTTACCATTGGTAAGTGCAACAGGTATCTCATAAGAAATGTCATAAAAACGGCTTTCTTTATACTTGTTTAAATCCTCTGTAGCAATCCTGGTTCCATCAACAAATACGTCAAAGTTTCTGCCCCGGTTATCCATTCCCCAATAAGAGGCTATGAGTATGTTGGACCGGGTAGAATCTATTTTCATATCAAACTGAAGAAATCCTTCTTCTCCTGCTATCCGCCATTTTTTTCCGTGCTCTTCGCCTGTTTGTGCTTTCTCTTCTTTGAAATTATGATCGCGTTCAGGTTGCATCTCTCCAAATCTGAAAAGATCGGTGGTTCTGTCATCCAGTTCTTTTTGTAATTGTCTTTGTTCTTCGTACACTTTTTGCTGTACTAACCATTGTTCAGGACTGAAAAAATCCCAATAAACGCTGTAATGCTGGTTTTCTGTTTGATTGAATGGCAGGAGTGTTATATCATGAGGTTTTGCAATACCTGTTGTTTGAAAGCGAAGATGTTTTTGGTCCACCATCTTTAACCATTCTTTCGGATCTTGTGCTGCACTTACAAATACGGGTATACCTTTTATCGGATCTGGTTCGGTTAAACCAAGGTCGCCAGCCAGCAGTACGGGGCCATAAAATACCGCCCTGCGGTTAGGATTGTCAGGCATGGACTCTGTATACAATTTTTCGGGTGTGGTATATTCTATCTTATCATTATTTTTCCAGTTTCTGCGAATAACATAGTACCCATTTTCTTCAATTCCATTTTCTGGTTTTCCGTTAACTCGTATTTTAATGTTAGCCGACCACTTAGGCTTTCTGATCCTGATGGCAAAATTCGAAGACTTGGTCCTGTTGATCAGCAGAGTGGTTTTATCTCCGTAAGGTAAGTCAGAATTCTGTGTGATTTTTAGATCTTTGTCTTTCCAGTTCAACACAGAAGGGATAAAGAGGTTTACATATAAGCTTCCATCTGCACCTTTAAAGTAAATGCTTTCGTTGTATTTGACATGGTTTTCCATACCTGTACCCACACAGCAGGTAAAGCTGTCGTAGGGATCACTATATTCTTTCTTACCGCCCATTCTTAAGGGAACAAAATAGCACATCATACCGGTGTGGTGGTTTTGAGAAGCTAGAATGTGGTTGTATAATCCCTTTTCGTAATAATCGAAGAATGTTGAAGAAGGGTTAAGCGTAAACAGCTGTTGGGTCAGTTTAAGCATATTGTAGGTATTGCAGGTTTCTGTGGTGTTCTCCGTAAGTTTATCATTCAGCTTATCTGCCTCCGACAAATATTCATAATTGCTATTGCCGCCCGTTACATAGGAATGATGATTAACTACTGTTTTCCAGAAAAAATCTGCAATTGCCAAGTCCTTTTGATCACCGGTAAGCTGATATCTTCTGGCACTGGCAATGATTTTAGGAATTTGGGTATTAGAATGTTTTCCGGGCAAAATGTCTTTCTGTTCTGCCAATGGATCCAGAACTTGTCTGTCATAGAATTTATAGGAAAGATCAAGGTATTTCTTGTCTCCGGTAATGGCATATAGATTTACCAGGGGTTCAGCCATCCCGCCATATTCACAAATAAGCATTTTTTGTATTTGTTCATCACTAAGGTGATTAATAGTGGCAGCGGTCCATTTAGCCAGATCTTTTGAAGCCATTAATGCTTTGGAATTCCCTGCATACAAATAGGCATCCAGTAAACCAGCCATGATTTTATGAACAGTGTACCAGGGCGCCCATCCACCATTCAGGTCAAAACCACGGGTTTTAATATCTCCTTTCGCTACTTCTGCCCAAATATTATCTTCATTGGGAATCGCACCAATGTACCCGGTTTTACGCGCTTTCTGACAAGTAATCAGTTCGTCTACAATATAATTTATTCTTTGGAGCAGCTCACTATCTTTAGTGGTGGCATACTGAAAAGAAATGGCCGACAGATAGTGGCCAAGACTATGTCCGGCCAGTCCGTCAGATTCCCATCCACCATATTTTTTTGCTTTTTCGGACAAACCTGCATTACTTCTGAAGCCTGCTAATAAACGATCTGGCTCTATTTTTAGCAGATAATTTACATCTGCATTCCTTGCGGTTTTGAATGGACTTTCCAAGAGTGATACTTCCGAAAGCTGAAAAGCATAGGCTTTGATAGGAATAGCGTTTTTAATGGTCATCCTTGTATCGTTCAATCTCGGTACATAGGATTGGGCCGTTGCTGAAAAAGTGTACAGCAGCGCCGTTACCAATAGGTTAGTGCAAAGGAATCTGTTCATGGTTTTTACTTTGGTTTCTATCTTAAAGGAAATAAAAATAAGCAATTAGGAAGTATTGGATATTGCATTATTTTGCCAATAGTTCTTGTATTTTATCCAGTGTAACCTAAAGATTATTTATCATGAATAATAAATTTTAATTTGACATTTATTGTCACATAGAGACGAATACAATACTGCAGGCAGAATAAATAAGATTACAAAATGAATAAACTATACAAATTACTTTTGATGGTGTGCTTATTGCCATCCACTATCTATTCTCAGGAAAAAGCAATGTCCAGACTCTATGAGCAAACCAGTGAAATGGGGACCACAATCATAACTTATCAAAAGGATGTAAAAGCTATCCAGGATTTTTACTCCCCCTATATTTTAGAAGGCACTTATCCCGAAGTTGCCCGGATCTATTATTCCCCCGAACAGCGAAGCCGCTTGCTGCTGATTCAAAATGAATACTTGAAAGAAATGGAACAAATGGATTTTGATTCTTTTAGTATTTATGGAAAGGTAGATTACCTGCTATTGAAAAAGGAAATCAAAAAAGAAACCGGTGAATTGGAAAAGGCTGGAATAAATGAAAAGGCGATCCTTAAATATATTTCTTTTGCACCCGGAATCTATGCATTGGAAAAGGAAAGAAGAAGAGGAAAAGCTATGGACTGGCCGGTTGTTGCAGCAAAGCTGAATGCTATCCGCGAAGAAGTGGCCTCTTTTAATGCCGCATCAATCAATAAGTCAGCGCTGAATAAAGAGCGTTTAAAAAATATCAGGGAAGCAATATTTGGTCTGAAAATGAGATTAAAAGGTGTTTATGAATTTTATAAGGGTTATGACCCCTTATTCGATTGGTGGATTCCTAAACCTTATGAATCATTGGTACAAGTATTAGATCATTATACTACCTTTTTTGTTGATCAAGGGGCGGCTGTACCTGCTCAAAAAGGCGTCAATTATGGAATAAAGGGAAGTCCTATAGGAGAGTCAGCGCTGATTGCTCAACTCAATGCTGAAATGATTCCTTATACGCCCGAAGAACTTATTAAAATTGCAGAAAAGGAATTTGCATTTTGTGACCAGGAGTTGTTAAAGGCTTCTGCAGAAATGGGTTTTGGAAAAGATTGGAAAAAGGCTCAGGAGAAAGTTAAAGAAAGTTTCGTCGTACCCGGTAAACAAGCTGAATTGATTGTGAAATTACAGGATGATGCATTGGATTTTATCAAAAAAAATCAGCTAATTACGATTCCTGGCCTTGCTGAAGAAACCTGGGGGATGGTAATGATGTCTGCCGAAAGACAGTTAGTTAATCCCTTTTTTACAGGTGGCAGGGAGATTAGTATATCTTATCCGACAGCGAATATGAATGAGGAAGATAAATTGATGAGTATGCGGGGTAACAATCCCTACTTTTCAAGAGGTACGGTACAGCATGAATTACTACCTGGTCATCATTTGCAATATTATATGAATAGCCGCTATAAGAGTTATCGGGAGCTTTTTACTACTCCGTTCGGGATTGAGGGATGGACACTGTATTGGGAGCTGCTTTTATACGATAAAGGATTTGCCAAAAGTCCCGAAGAGCGGATCGGAATGCTATTTTGGAGGATGCACCGCTGTGCAAGAATTATTTTCTCTTTAAATTATCATTTAGGAAAGTGGACACCTGAACAGTGTGTTGATTTTCTGATTAACCGTGTAGGGCATGAGCCAGCAAATGCAGAAGGAGAAGTTCGCAGGTCTTTTGAGGGCGATTATGGTCCATTGTATCAGGTCGCTTACATGATTGGCGGAATGCAATTGATGGCGCTAAAGCATGAACTTGTAGATAGTGGTAAAATGGGTATCCTCGAATTTCATGACCGGATAATGAAAGAAAACCTCATTCCAATAGAAATGGTCAGGGCAACCTTAATTGGGCAACCGCTGAAAAGAGACTTCACATCGGAATGGAAATTTTACGGGAAGTAAAGAATAAGAGGATGGCTATGAAATTATTATAATTTTGATTATAGTCTGCTTTGCCAGATTTCATTTCTTATTGGATGTCGATTTTTTTTATAATTTTACTCACTATGAGCAACCGGCATAACCATACCGATGAGGAACTGATCGTCCTGTTTAATGAAAATGATGTCGTTGCTTTCAAGGAAATTTATGTCAGGTATTGGTATGAGTTGTATCTGATCACCAATAAAAGATTAAGATCAAAAGAAGCTTCTGAAGAAATTATTCAGAATTTCTTCACAAAATTCTGGACTAATCGAAAAAAAATAAATATCAGAGGTGAACTGAAGGCTTATCTTCATACGGCTATCCGCTATTCGGTTATTGACCATCTGGCTAAAGAGGCTACGAAGAATAACTATCTTGAATTGATTTCTTTTAATTATAAGGATACTGCCAATACCACTGAAGAAACGGTGTTTTTGCATGAGGTGGAAGAGGGGGTGAATCAGGTCATGTCGAAATTACCTGCCAAATGCCGAAGGGTATTTGAACTGAGCAGGCAACAGCATAAATCAAATAAGGAAATTGCTGAATTATTGGGGCTCTCTGAAAAGACTGTAGAGAACCATATCACAAATGCTTTAAAACTTTTTAGAATACATTTTAAGTATATTCTGATAGCCTCACCCTTTGCCTGGTTATTGTTTTAAGCTCCATCATCTTTTTTTTATTTTTTTTTGGGGGCAATGGCTTGCCTGACCGACTATACCTTTAACTAACCAAATATATTTATAAACCATTATGGGCAAATCAATCCCTGTGTCCTTACTTAAAAAGTATCTTTCAGGTAGTTGTACTCCTGGCGAGACAGCGCAAGTTAACCAGTGGTTTGACAGTATGGATGGCGTACCGGAATATATTGCAGGTCTGTCAGAAGAACAACGCAAGTTAATGGAGAACAGAGTTTTTGAACGCATTCTCCATCACATCGATACACAAGGGCAACAAAATGTGAAGTCATTGCCCAAAAAAACAATTTATTCCTGGAAAATCCTGGTGGCTGCTGCATCACTGTTTCTGTTTTTGAGTACGGTGGTTGTTTGGATGCACCATCCTTTGTCACTTTCTCCAAAGAAAATTCTTAATTCAGCTCAAGCTGTAAATATTAAACCAGGTGGCAACAAGGCTGTGCTTACACTTGGTGACGGGTCCTCATTGATACTAACTGAGGCGAATCTGGGTACAGTAGCTGATCAGCAAAATGTAAGTGTGGTCAAAACTGCCGAAGGGGAGCTAAGCTATAAAAAGGGAGCTTGGAACAATACCTCAAGAATAGCATACAATACTATTGCAACGCCAGTTGGAGGAAAATACAGTGTTATATTACCTGATGGAACTAAAGCCTGGTTAAATTCTAAATCCAGTTTAAGGTTCCCGACTTCATTTATAGGGCCAGAACGGAAAGTACAAATGACTGGTGAAGTGTATTTTGAAGTTACAAAGAACCAGAAGCAGCCTTTTAAAGTGTTCTCAGGCGGAACAGAGATCAGTGTGCTGGGAACACATTTCGATGTAATGGACTATGAAGATGAAGGCCGTCAAAAAACAACTCTCTTAGAAGGTAGTATTCATCTTTCTTCAGGCAAATTTGCAAAACTTTTAAAACCAGGACAACAAGCCAGTGTAACTGTATCCGGCATACAGGTTAATGACAACATCGATCTGGAAGAAGTAATGGCCTGGAGAAACAACCTGTTTATCTTTAAAGATATGGAAATTGAAGAAATTGCCCGGCAAATATCCAGATGGTATGATGTTCAGGTTGTATTTAAAGGTACTCCCTCAAAAGTACTTTACACAGGTACGATAGCTAAAGATGCCGAACTTTCAGAAATTCTGAGTATGCTTCAATTTACCGGATTAAAGTATGAGTTGCACAATCGTCTGCTTACCATTATTGAATAAGATATAAAACCTTATAAAACCAATATTTTTTAACCAAATAAACAGCCCGATATGATGAAATTTTACAACACCGTATAATGCATTCGCGTAGCCATTTTAAAAAAGAACCGGATAGTGTTTGCACCACATCCGGTCATTGTAAAGGTTACTTGCAAGCCAATTGAGATGACATTATAATTTAACCCAAACTCCATAAAGATATGAATTTATTCTTTAGGATCAGGCATGTATTGTGCCGTGATTCTTACCAAATCTTATTCACAATGAGACTAACTTTGCTTTTTTTTATTCTGACTTTAATGCAGGTTAGCGCAAATAGTTTTAGCCAGAATTTAACACTTAAACATACGAATACAGCTATCGTTTCTGTCCTGAAGCAAATTGAAAAACAGACTGGTTACCATTTACTTTTCAGGCGTGCCGACATCGATAAGAAATATGCAATCAATGTAAATGTAATCAATATGCCTATCGAAGAGGCTATGAGACTGGTTTTGAAAAACACAAACCTTGATTTCAAGATCATTAAAAAAACAATTATTCTTAAAAAGACGACGGATTTACCAGTGCTGGCTACCCAAATTCAGGAGATCGAAGTTTCTGGTGTCGTGAGTGATGAAAAAGGAGTGACACTTCCAGGAGTTGCTGTTAAAGTTAAGGGTTCAAAGATCGCTGCGGTAACTGATATCAACGGAAGATATAAAATCTCAGTTCCGTCAGTCACAGGAATCCTTGTGTTTTCCTTTATCGGCATGGAGACTCAGGAAATCACGGCTGGTCAAAAGAACGTGCTGAATATAGTATTAAAGCCGCAAACTACAGTGCTCAATGATGTCGTAGTGATTGGTTACGGAACTCAAAAACGGGCTGATATTAACGGATCGATTTCTTCTGTGAAGGCTGCTGATATTGCAAATGTACCTCAGGTCAGCATTGATCAGTTATTGCAAGGGAGGGCATCCGGACTAACCATTTCTCAGAATTCAGGAGCACCTGGCAGCAATACTTCCGTTCGCGTACGGGGGATCACTTCTTTAAGCGGCAGTAACGAACCCTTGTATGTAATAGATGGGGTGCCAATTTCGGGTGATGCCAGTAACCAAAGTACAAGTGGACGATCGCCCTTGCAGGCTTCCTCCTCAAATGCGAATTCACAGACTACCGTTAGTCCATTATCTTTGATCAATCCAAATGATATTGAGTCTATTGATGTATTAAAAGATGCATCTGCAACTGCAATCTATGGAAACAGGGCCTCTAACGGGGTGATTATTATCACTACCAAACGAGGTAAAAGTGGCAACTCGGTAATTAGTTACGACGGTTATACGGGTTTCCAAAGGGTAGCAAAATATATGGATGTGATGAATCTTAAACAATATGCCACACTCCAAAACTCATTGGGAGATATTTATGGAACCGGACGAAGAACAGAATTTGCAGACCCTTCAATATTAGGAGAAGGTACAAACTGGCAAAAAGAAATTTTCAGGACTGCTACTCAGCAAAGTCATCAGCTTTCAGTTTCTGGTGGTAAAGAAGGCCTTAATTATTATATCTCAGGTGGATATCTTGGGCAGGATGGTACAGTTATTGGCTCTGATTTTCGTCGCTATAGCCTGCGTACGAATGTGGATGCCCAGGTTAAGGAATGGTTTAAGCTTGGAATTACCCTGACTGCAAACCGTTCGGCAGAAAATGTAATTACGAGTGATAACAATGGTATTATTTACAATGCTTTGTTACAGGGGCCTGATCTTGCAGTAACAAATCTTGATGGTAGCTATACAGGGCCTCCGGCATCAGATCCGTTAGCATCCGCTGCCGCTTTAAACCCAGTGGCCCAAGCGCAGCAAATCAAAAATAAACTGAACAGGAGCAATATCAATACGAATATTTATAACGAAATAAAGTTCTATAAAGGACTGTCTCTAAGGTCAGAGCTGGGTGGAGACTTTAACTTTTCAGACAACAATGTTTTTACACCAAGCTATTCATGGGGGCGTTTCACCAATCCAACAGCTTCTTTAAAGGAGCGCCATCAGCAAAGTACATTTCTGATCTGGAAAGAATACCTGAATTATAACCATACTTTCGGACAGCAGCATAACCTGAATGCAATCTTAGGTTATGAAGTTCAGGAATCTACCTGGAGAGGTATTGAAGGAACACGTCAGGGCTTTTACAGTAATGATGTACAATCCCTGAATCTGGGGCAGGCCATCACTGCGACCAATGATGAATATATTGGTACACAGCGACAAGAATCAATATATGCCCGTGCCATCTATACCTACGCTTCAAAGTATAGCCTGACGTCTACGATCCGGAAAGACAAGACTTCTAAGTTTGCTGAAGGATCACAATCTGGCTATTTTCCTTCTTTTGCCGCATCCTGGAAATTAGCTGAGGAACCATTTATGCAGGGGATCAATAAAGTTGTGAATGGAATTAAAATCCGCTTTGGATATGGGGAAGTTGGTAATCAGGATATTCCTAATTATTTGTACAGTTCTTTATTGAAGTCATCTCAAACAGGTTTGGGTACAGGTTTTCTGGCAGGACGAATTGATAATAAGGCATTAAAGTGGCAAACATCAATTCAGTATAATGGTGGGATTGATATGAATTTCCTGAATGGTAAAATCAGTACAAGTCTGGATTTTTATAAAAAAACATCAAAGGACTTTCTGTTTCAACTGGCACTTCCTGCATACCTGGTGGGCGGGCCTGATTATTTAGGTGGTATCAACCCACCTTATGTGAATCTTGGAAAAATAAATAATGTAGGTTTTGATTTAAGTATCAGTTCACACAATATCAGTAATGAGCATTTTAAATGGAATACAACTTTGGTTTTTTCTCATTATAAAAATGAAGTGAAGGAATTGGGGAATGGGCTTACTGAGCTGTTCGGAACTGTAACCAGCGCCTATCTGCAAACACCTGTTACCCGTACAGTAGTAGGTGGATCAGTTGGTGAGTTTTATGGTTATAAAGTAAAAGGTATTTTTAAAACAGACGAACAACTTCAGTCTGCGCCTGTGCAGTTTGGCAGGCTTGTAGCGAATAACAGCAGCAGTACATGGCTTGGTGACGTTCAATATGTGGATATCAATGGTGACGGTAAAATAGACGAGAAGGATCGTACTGAGATTGGTAACCCTAATCCTAAATTTACCTATGGGATTACCAATACCTTCAGTTACAAATCCTTTGATTTTACATTGTTCTTAAACGGATCTTATGGTTCGAGAATTATGAATTTGCTGAACAATACTATGGGTAACCTGGCGGCTGTTTATCAGAACCAATATGCTGCCTACAGCAATTTCTGGACACCTCAAAATCCAAATTCCAATATTCCTGCACCGAAAATCGGGATTGACAATCCAAACCTGCTGGTCTCTGACAGATATGTGGAGAGCGGGTCCTTTTTAAGGATTCAAAACGTTAGTCTTGGTTACAAAGTACCTTCAGCATGGATCAAAAAACTAAAACTCACCAATCTGAAAGTGTATTCAAGTGTGCAGAATCTTTACACATTTACAAAATATAAAGGGTACGATCCGGAAATCGGGGCAATGAATCAAAGCGCACTTCTAAATAATATTGACCTGGGCAGGTATCCGATAGCCAGGACTATCACTTTTGGAATGAACGCACAATTTTAGTCACCATAAATTATTTTAAGAAAATGAAATCATATCTCATCTATATAGGTTGCTTTATTTTTATAGCCACTGTGAGCAGCAGCTGTAAAAAAGACTTTTTTAATATTCCGCCTCAGGATGCGCTCAGTACTGATAATTTTTACCAGAATACAGAGCAGGTACAGGCCAGCACTACGGCCTTATACAATTCTCCATGGTTTGACTGGAATGCGAAAGCTTCGTGGTGTATCTCTGAATTGTTAAGCGGTAATGCACATACCTATTCTCCCGATGTAATCAACTTTGGCAACTTCTCAGTAACTGGCGACAATACCCAATTGTTGTCGGCATGGAATTCCTTGTACAGCGTAGTTGCCCAATCAAATGCAGTCATTAATAACCTGAAAGCGAAAGTTCCCGCAAGTGTACCGGCAACAGTAGTAAATAATGCATTGGGTGAAGCCAGGTTCATGCGTGCTATCGCTTATTTTTATTTGGTGAGAACCTGGGGAAATGTACCGATTATAGAAAATAGTCTGGATCATGTAAACAACTATCAGATTAATACCAATCCGGTAACTGATATTTATCAGTTCATTATTAATGATCTTAAGTTTGCAGAAGAGAACTGCACTAAAATGATCAGAACCGGATCTGTTTCTCAGGGTAGGGTATCAAGTGGATCAGCAACTGCGCTATTGGCTAAAGTTTATCTGTATATGCGGGATTATCCCAACGCCCGCCTTAAAGCAGAACAGGTGATCAATAGCGGCGAGTTCAAATTGTATGGGATAGATGTTGCAGGGAAAACTTATGGCGATTTATTCAAAACAGCCAATAACAATAATGAAGAAAGTGTAGCCGCTATTCAATGGTTGGGCGGATCTGCTTATGGGCATGGAAATGCTTTACAGTCTTTCCTGGCCTATAATTCTGAAATTACCGGTACCGGAGATGGATATGGCAGTGTTGTGCCTTCAATCGACTTATTAACTGCTTATGAACCTGGTGACCTGAGAAGAAAGCCCACAGTGATGATGCAGGGGGATGTTTATCCGGAAATTAACCAGGATAAAGGAGGCTATAAGCTGCCACTTGGTGCTGTAGCGCAGGGGATGCCTGCATTTATAAAAAAATATGTGGTAGGCACACCCACGGACAATGCTGGTAAAGGAGCCGCATTTTCAACTGCAAATAATACCTATCTGATGCGGTATGCGGATGTCCTTTTAATTGAAGCGGAGGCTGTTCTTGCTGGTGCGGAGCGTACTTCTGATGCTACTGCGCTACTGCCGTTTAATAAAATCAGAAAACGGGCCGGATTGATCCCCAAAACAACAATGTCAATTCAGGATATTTATCAGGAACGCCGGATGGAATTTGTTTTTGAGGCCGATTATTGGTTTGATCTTGGCAGAATGGATGGATTTAACGTCACTTCCCATCCTAAAGCAATCGCAGTTATCGCTAATCAGGAAAGAGGGATTTATAGCAATACTACGCCTGTAGTTATTTGGGGACAAAAATATACGCCAACTAATGCAAGTTTTCTTTTGCCATATCCCACCACAGAGTCCACCCTCAATCCTAAATTATTATTGCCACCGGTACCTTACAATTTTAAATAGTTATTATGAAAATCATATATAAAAATCCTATAGTCGTTTGTCTGACAGGACTATTTTTCATGCTGATCTTTATGACCTCCTGTAAAAAAGATGCGGAAGGGAAGGGAGCACCGGTCATCACAAGGGTTCGTACCCTGGTTAAGCCGGGAGATCCTAAACAGACTGCTTTAGATTCTACTGTTACTTCTGGCGATGCCGGTAGTACATATGTGATCGAGGGTGCAAATCTGAAGTATACGAACAAGGTCGAATTTAATGGTACAGAAGCCTATTTGAATACGGCACTTTTTAGTGATCATAGCATTGTGGTTATGATTCCTGCTACTGCATCCTGGATAAATCAAACGGGCAAACTCACGCTGACCAGTGCATCGGGTACCACAACTTTTAATTTTAGTATCAGGCAGCCTGCTCCGGTTATCACAGAATTAAGCCAGTTTACAGGAGATGAAGGAGATATCGTGACCATCACTGGTTTGCGTTTTGATCAGGTGTCCAGTGTGAAATTTGGTACAGCAGATGCTAGGGTTATAACAGCAACAAGTACAGAACTTAAGGTGTCAGTACCTGCTGCTGCCCTTGGTGTAGTAAGTGTAACTACTCCTGGTGGAACCGGCACTGGTCCATATATGTCATACGATGGGGTAGCGGTGCCGATATTATTACCTTTTGGATTCAGACATCTGTTTTATGATGATAAAATAACAGCCGGTTATGACTTTAATTTTGGTGGTGCCATTGGAGATGTGAACAATACAGAGCTGGTTAAAAGGGGTAGTCATTCCATCAAAGTTACCTATACCGGCAATTATGCAGGATATGCCGTTGGCAGTGGCGATCCAGTAGACCTAAGTGATAAGACTTACGTTAAATTTTCTATTTATGGATCAGCAGGTACTGAAGGTAAGGTGATCAAGGTTGGATTGAACGATTTTGACAACCGTCAGGTAAGCATTGTGCTGCATTCAGGCAAATGGACAACTTATGTAGTCCCTCTGGAGCGTTTCCAAAATGCCACTCAGCCGGGCAAACCCAGCAGTCTGAATTGGATTGGGTTCCAGGAATTAAGCGGTAATGCGCCAGAGACAATTTTCCTGGATGATATTGGTGTATATTAATCCTTTAACAGTAAAAATAGTTAGATAACATTATCCGGAGCAGCAGTATGGAATCTCAAACTGTTGCCCCGGATAAATCAGGTCAGTTAAAACAAAACTATATATTGATGAAACCACCATGTGCAGCAGAATACAAACCAGAATGAACAGGAACCAAGTAGCACATGGAAGCTTCATTACCGATAAAAAACAATTATATTCCAATGAAAATTATACAATATGTGTCTGTGGGGATTTTTATGCTCACAGTCAATTATAACGCTATGGCACAAAAGAATCTGGTGACCAATGGCGGTTTTGAAGATGAGCTCAGCGGATGGGTTGATTATTCTGCAAAGGTTACACCCTACGTTTTTAGTACTGGGAAAATGAGCAGCGCTTTATTTTCGCATGATCCCTTAAAATGGACCGGTATGCATCAAATCGTTTCCCTCCCTAAGAGTACACAATATATACTGATGACTGCCAGGATTAAAGCAGATGGTGTAAGTGTTGGGAAAGAGGATTGGAATGGTGCTCTTTTCCTTTTTGAAATGCTTGACAAGGCAGATGTAAAAATCGGAAATGGAATTAACATTGCCTCAGTTACAGGAGATCAGGATTGGAAGCTTTATGAACGCGCCTATGTCATTCCTCCAGGTGTTGCAAAGATAAAACTTTTATTTGCACTGGGTTATGTGTCGGGGACTATGTTTATTGATGATGTGAGTCTCAAAGTGATCAGTCAGGCCGATTATGAAAAATACTTATAGTCTTATGAAATCTAGATTTTACAATGCTCTTTTTATACTTTTCAGTCTGAACTTAACTGGTGCGCTTGCACAGGAGACTGAAAACTCCAATATCTTCTTAGATCAGTCAGGATTTTATCCGAATTTAGATAAAAGTGCTATAATAACCAGTGCTGTTTCCGAAAACAGTTTCGATCTGGTTACCTTACCAGGCAGGAAGCGGGTTTATACGGGATCAATGTCTGAGGCGAAAAGCACAGGATATTCCGATATTAAGGTCAGGATAGCAGATTTTAGTGACTTTGACCGGCCGGGAACCTACTTGATCCGAATTCCAGGAGTTGGTGAATCTCCGGCTTTCAGTATTGCAGATCATGTGCATCAAGAGCTTGCAGTAGCGGCGCTGAAAGCATTTTATTACCAACGGGCTTCTTCAACGCTTGATAAAAATTATGCGGGAAAGTGGTACCGGGCTTCCGGTCATCCGGATACGTCGGTTCATATTCATCCATCAGCCGTCTCTAAAAACCGTAAGGCAGATAGCCGGATTAATGTTGAAGGAGGGTGGTATGATGCAGGTGATTACAATAAGTATATTGTCAACAGTGGAATTTCTACTGCAACTTTACTTTCAGCCTACGAAGACTTTCCTGACTATTTTCTTAGTCTGAAAGCCAGCATTCCAAATGCGAAAAATAAGGTGCCGGACATATTGACCGAGGCCATCTGCAATTTACGCTGGATGCTGAAAATGCAGGATCCTGATGACGGAGGTGTATATAATAAATGTACAAATCTTGATTTCGATGCGATGATTATGCCAGCGCAAGCTTTATCTGCCCGCTATGTAGTCGCAAAAGGTACTGCCGCAGCGCTTAATATGGCCGGGGTTGCAGCTCAAGCATCCCGTATCTTAAGGGATTTTCCTGAACAATATCCCGGGTTGGCGGATAGTTGTCTTTCTGCCGCTGTTCTGGCGTGGAATTGGTCCATCAAAAATCCGAATTTGGCTTACGACCAGGATCTGATGAACAAAATGTTCAACCTGAAGGTAAGTACGGGTGCTTATGGGGATAAAAATTTCGAAGATGAATGGATCTGGGCTTCTGCAGAACTACTGACATCTACCGGTGAGAAAAAATATTTTGATGCTTTTTTTTCGCGACTGAATGCACCTGTGAGTTTACCAGGATGGAATAACGTTGGTATCTTAGGGTATTATTCCCTGATCAGATGTCAAAGTAAACTTCCCGGAGTGTATCAAAGTATGACCAGTATCTTAAAGAAAAAAGTACTTACTATTGCAGATCGTTACCTCGTGGCCCGGAAAACTAATGCCTATGGTATAGTGATGGGTAGTTCGCTTTCTGACTTTGTATGGGGAAGCAATTCTGTTGCCACGAATCAAGGGGTACTGCTCATCAATGCTTATTTATTTACACAAAATAAAGCTTACCTGAATGGGGCAGTTGGTAATCTGGATTATATTTTGGGAAGAAATGCAACTGGTTATTCTTTTGTAACTGGTATTGGTACCAAATCGCCCATGAATCCACATCACCGGCCGTCTTTTGCAGATGGTGTTGTTGACCCGGTTCCTGGACTGCTTGTTGGCGGACCTAATCGGGAAAAGCAGGATGGATTAAAATATAAATATGCGGAGCCGGAACTATCCTATCTGGATGATGTTGCCTCTTATGCAAGTAATGAAATTGCTATCAATTGGAATGCTCCTCTGGTTTATCTTGCAAATGCGCTGGAATGTTTACAAAAGACAGGAAATAATAATGCAAAGTAATTTACAGGTAAAACGGATTTCGTAAAGGCATAAACTTTCACGACTAACTGTAAAGACGAGGTGTTTTTATGCCCAAATCAATGCTGAAATTAATTACCATCTAAAACATTATGGAAAAAAGATGCGGCTTCGTTACCCACTTGCTGATGTACAGCATTTCTGTTTACGGTTTTGTCGTCTGTGAAAAATAGCCTCTCATTTTCTTTCAATTGACTTTTGGCCTCATTTAAAAATACATAATGGCCTGTTTTGCCTGGTATGATTAATAGTTTTGATTGTTTGATCATCTTTTGATAATGTAAAGCATTTGTTTTTATTGGGGTAATACTATCGCTTTGTGCTCCAACGATATAAACAGGGTCATGAATAGATTCAAACTGTTTTTGAGTCGTAAATCCCTGACCAATTGCGGGACAAATAGCAAAAAAAGCTTTTATTCGTTTATCCTTCAGGTTAGTAGCTTTTTGGAATGAAGCCTTGACCTCTTCCTTATTGATCATTGCTTTAAGGTTAGGGAATTCGGGCAATGCAAATTCTTTCAAACCAAGAGGCGTTTCAGTAAAATTAGTTAAAGCCTCCAAATCTAGTTTAGCACCCGCAAGCGCAATAACAGTATAGCCACCTATGGAAAAACCGGCTGCACCAATACGCTCGCTGTCAATTGCCTGATCAAGCTCCCTGGTTTGCAATAACTGAGTCAAAGCAAAGCTAATATCCTGCGCCCTCTTCCATGGGGTCACAAAATCCATCGCTATTTTATGATCATAAGTGTTTCCCCAATGGTCAACCGCGGCAACAATGAATCCTCTCTTAACAAGTATAATGGCTAGCCATTCCATATTTAAGCGCCCTCCACCAGTCCCATGTGAAAGCATGATCAATGGTGTTTTTTTTCGGGGAACAGGGGCGTTATGAATAGTTGAGATGCGAATAAAAGGATATTCGGGAGGCGTATACGCTTTATTGATGTCTGCATCTGTAGGATACCAAATTTCGGTGATTACTGGTCTGTTCCTTACTGAGTCCTTATAGTAAAAGGTCTTTTGGCCAATAGCGGAACTTTGGGCAAAAGTAATATAGGGTAGAAATATTATTAAAAAAGTAATTTTCTTAAACATAAAAGAGGTTGTTAAAAAACAAATCACTGGATAATATCCCGAATAAAGATTGACAAAAGTCAACAAATTCATTTTTTTGACTTGAGCCTGCTCAATGTTTCCTGAGATATACCCAGATAATCGGCAACAATTTTTGAGGATAGTCTTTTGATTAGCGTCTGGTTATTACTTATCAACAGTTTATAACGGTCTTTAGCACCAACAGTGATTAAACTTTCAATTCTTTTGATAGAGTCTATATAGTCTTTTTCAAGGTTGATCCGATATACCCTTTCCCATTCGGGGTAATCATTAAGCAGTTGTTGAAAATCGCGATAACTGATGTATAAAACTTTGGATGTCTCCAAACTCTGGATAAATGCTAAAGAAGGCTCCTGTAGGGTGAAGCTTGGAAAAGCTGTGCCGAATTTATCTTCAAATACAAGAAAACGTGTCGATTCTTTACCTTCGGCATCCAACATAAAAATTCGAAGACATCCACTTTTTACGAAATACATATGGGAGCAGATATCACCCGCTTTCAGCAGTATTTCATTGCGCTGAAAAGTTTTGAATTTAAATTTGCTACAAAAAGCAGAAAACATTTCATCATTAACATGAATATGATTTGTGAGATACTTTCTCAATTGCCCGAACTTATTTTCATCCATATGTAAGATCTGAAGTAAAAATTAATTATATAATAGCTCTTGAAATTAAACAAAGTTTTAAAACTATTGAATTAGCAGCGAATATTAACCTGCTATTGGCAAGAGCATGCCAGTATAAGTAAGAAATAAGATTATGAAAACTATTTAGACTTATTCCAAGTAAAAAATTATATTTGCTCTGTTTATAGATAAGCAACTGATTTGTGGAAATTCTAAGGGTTAATATGGGTGATAAATTGCTGAATCAGATCGACGATGCAAGTTTTCGTGCCTTGTTCGATCTGTATTGGAAGCCACTGGTTGCTTTTTGTCAACACCATATCAAGGATGATGAGATTGCTATGGACATCGTCCAGGATATCTTTCATTCTCTCTGGAGACGCAGAGACGGTCTTCAGATCGAAACACGTATGGAATATTATTTGTTCCGTGCGGCCCGTATTAAAGTTAGTGACTATTACCGTGAAAAATTTAAACGAGAGAATCAGAACCATTGCCTTTCAGAAAATTTCTGTGAAAGGATTAACAATACAGAGGAAACCATTCTCTTCAGAGATCTGGATCATTTCGTTGATGGACTAGTTAACAGACTGCCCTGCAGGTGCAAACAAGTATATACTTTATCCCGGAATAGTGGCCTGAGTATACCTGAAATTGCTGAACAGCTTGAGATTTCTGAAAAAACTGTAGAAGCACATTTAACCAAAGCGTTACGCTTTCTTAAGACTTATTTGCATTAAGGACGTGCTGAAAAATAAATTCTTTTTTGACTAAGGGTAAATCCCCTGATCACCGACTTGTATCTTAAAAGTGTTCATGTCGCTAGATCATCATTTGTTAGAAAAATATTGGGCGGGTCTATGTACCCCAGCGGAACGGAAGGCAGTAGAGCAATGGATGTCTGAGGGAATACCTGAAGAATCTTACAAACTTCGTTCTCCGGAGCCAGAATCAATAATGAAAGATCAGTTATGGCAGCGTATTGCTCAGGCCAGGCAAGAAGAAAACGAAATCCAACAATCCGCTAAGATTGTCCGGATGCCGATCTGGTTCAGAGGGTTCGCAATTACTGCAATACTTATTTTAACAATTGGATTGGGCATATATGTCTTAAACAATCAATCTCCTGCTACCCCTTTATTAGTTTATCAGGAATTGGTTCTTCCACTTGGAAAAAAAGCGAGTATAACTTTGTCTGATGGAACTAAGGTATACCTCAATGCAGGAAGCAGGTTAAGATATCCAAAGAACTTTTCGAAAACAGAAAGAAGAATATTTCTGAATGGAGAAGCTTTTTTTGAAGTGGCAAAGAATCCTGAGAAACCATTCTATGTACAAACCAAACAGACAACTACACGTGTTTTGGGTACCCGATTTAATATTCAGAGTTGGAAAGGCTATTTCGATAAGTTAAATGTTGAAGAAGGCAGAGTACAGTTTACAGCAGCAGGATGCATAGATACCTTGATCTTGCACGCCAATATGCAGGGTGTGTTTGACGGTCACTCCCTTGTCCAGTCTGTGGTTAACAGTGCAAATAAGATTGCATGGACAAAGGGTGTCATGGTTTTTAACGACACTAAGTTAAGCGAGGTTACAGCTGAACTGGAACGTTGGTATGCCGTTCAAATCCATCTGAGTGATCCTGAATTAGCAAATTATAGATTGAAAGCCCGGTTTGATAATAATCCCTCATTAATTGATGTCCTGCAGGGTATCAGCTTTGCGCTTAATATAAAATACCAAATCAAAGATAAGGAGGTTACATTGTCCAGATAAATACAATTTTAAATAAAATACCCGGTGTACGCATCGCCAAAGTTGTTCACCGGGTATAAGCAATGAAATATATTCAATCACATTACTTTTAATCAAAAATATGAACTTTTTGCTATTTAGCATAAGGTTGTTTTCGCTTGTGTCGAAAACAATTCTTTTACTCACTTTAACTATTTTTATCTCGCTTTCAGCCAGTGCACAATCAACTATACTAAAAAAACGTATCAATCTTCAGGTTAATAATGTCAGTATCTCCCAAGCTTTGGAAGAAATAGAAACTAAGGTAGGATGCAACTTTATTTACAGTCCGGATTTGTTGGATGTGAATAGAAAAATCAGCTTATCTAATCAGAATGCGACTTTAGAAGATATCCTTCAGGAAATATTTCCGAATGAGATCCGCCGGATAGAGGTAAAAGGAAACCAGATTAATCTCCAGCCATCAAAAGGCAAGGGAACGATTATGGGTAAAGTCCTGACAAGTGATGGTCTTCCTGCTGCATATGTAAATGTGGACATTGATAACAGAAAAGTTCAGGCAGATGAAAATGGCCATTTTAGTTTTACCAATGTGGAAGTTGGAACTTATAAAGTTAGCGCTAAGTATGTTGGCTTAAAAGGGCAGGAGCAAGAAGTTACTGTTGCGTCAAATGAAATAGTTAAGATTTCGTTTACGCTATACGAAGATATGAGAGCATTGCAGGAAGTAGTGGTCAATGGGGAACGCGTCAACAGGTTTGCAAATAAGACAACAGAATATGTGTCTCGTTTACCATTAACAAATCTGGAAAATCCACAGGTTTATAGTGTAGTGACCAAACAGCTGATGCAGGAACAGGTCACTGTAACGGTAGCAGATGCGTTGCGTAATGCTGGCGGGGCAGTAGCTGTTACCAATCCTTCTGGTGGCGTTAGTGCTTACTTCAGAGGTTTTGGAACAGGAATTAATGCCCGTAACGGGATGGAATCTACCTCAGACCGTTCTGCCGTAGATTTGGCAAATATTGAGCGTATTGAAGTTATGAAAGGTCCTTCTGGTACTTTGTTTGGTGCTTCTGTATCTTCTTTCGGTGGTGTGGTCAATGTGGTCACAAAAAAGCCAATAGAAGCCAAACGAACAGAAGTGAGCTATACAACAGGCAGCTTTGGTTTGAACCGGCTTACTATAGATGTCAATACACCATTAGATAAGGAGAAAAAAGTATTATTCAGGGTTAACGCGGCCTCGAACCGGGAAAGGAGTTTTCTTGATTACGGGTTTAACAATACTTTTTTATTTGCGCCAAGTATTACTTATCATGTGAATGAAAAGCTGACATTGAACGTGGATGCCGAATTGTTGCAGGTACACAATACACAGCCTATGAACTATGTATTCCGGTCTGCGGATATTAAGCAGCCCAGCGACCTGTTACTGGACTACAGGAAAACATTGTTTCATGATAATGTGGATGTGAAAAATTATGCTACACGTGTGTTTGCCGAAGCAGTTTATAAGTTGTCAGCTAATTTTAAGTCAACGACGCTTTTTTCTTTTGTATCTGAAAATGTGGATCATAGTTATCAGCGGCTTGTGATCTGGTCGTCACCAAGTATGGCTACAAGAGCTTCCTATGTATATGGTCCGGTTTATAACGGATACACAAATATTCAACAAAATTTTAACGGTAAGGTGAAAACAGGAGGTTTGACGCATAACCTTTTGATCGGAGCGAATTATCGTCACTATACTTCGAGTTTTCTATTTGCAGATATACAAACTATTGATAAGATTGACGTAACAAAGCCCTTTAAACCAATAGTTAGTCAGCAGATTGATAAGCTGGTAAGCTTTGAACCATTTCCTTCACCCACACAGCAGACTGCCAGTGTTTATGCATCAGATATGATTAATGTGTTGCCTCGCCTTTCGGCGATGTTATCACTACGGGTTGATCACTATAAGAGACAAGCAGTGGAAGGTGACGAAGATGGATTTAAGCAAACTTCTTTTGCACCTAAATTCGGTCTGGTTTACGAACTTATACCAAAATCGTTATCACTTTTTGCTAATTACATGAGTGGCTTTCAAAACGTCTCTCCAGTTTCACAACCTAATGGAACGCGACAAGTTTTAGATCCTTTATTTGCTACTCAGGCAGAGGGCGGTATCAAAGCGGAGCTTTTCGAAAAGAAATTGAGTTTTACAGCTAGCTATTACCGGATTAATATTGACAACGCTACACGTATGAATGAGGAACTGTTTACTATACAGGATGGTAAGCAGTTGAGCAAGGGAGTTGATTTGGAGTTAATTACACAACCACTGCCAGGTCTGAATATCCTTGCAGGTTATGCTTACAATGACAATCGTATAGTAAGAGCTGCTTTAGATGCTAAAATAGATGGTAACAAAGCCGGAAATGCACCGGAAAATGTAGCAAATTTCTGGGCTTCTTATACCTTCCAGAATCAACTTAAGGGACTGGGATTTGGTGCAGGTATGAATTACGTAGATAAAATGTATAAAGCTTCAGATAATCAGTTTTTTATTCCATCCTATACTTTGGCCAATGCTGTAGTATTTTATAACAGACAAGCTTGGGGTATACAGGTTAAAGCCAATAATATCTTTAATAAGAAATATTGGGACAGTTGGGCTAATTCACAAGCACCAGCAAATTTAGCAGTCAATCTCTCGTTCCGTTTTTAAATGAAATTGAAAAAAATATTAATTTTTATCCATTTGTGGATCGGGCTTTTATCAGGAGTAGTCGTTATTATATTAGGCTTGACTGGTTGTGTCCTCGTTTTTGTAGAGGAGATCAGACCTTTTGTTTATGCAGACAGGTTGGAGGTGAGGCCGGTTTCTGAGAACCGGCTATCTATGCAGGATATGGTGCAAAAGGCAAAGGGTATATGGGGTAAAGATAAACCTGTATCGGCTTTGGAGATTAGTAATGCTCCCGGTAAGACTTGGCAATTCAGGTCTTACCGGGAGGATACGAATCAGGGGTACTGGTATTGGAATGAAAAGAAGTTTTATGAATCATTATTCTTGGATCCTTATACGGGACAGTTAGTCTTGCATGAGCAATCGGAATTTGAATTTTTTCGTGTCATATTGTATTTACATTGGAGCTTGTTGTTAAAAACACAACTGGGGCAACCGATTGTTGGTGTGGTGACCTTGTTGTATGTACTTTCACTATTGACGGGACTTTATTTATGGTGGCCAAAAAATAAAAAGGCAAGACGTGTTCGTTTTTGGTTTAAATGGAAGGCGAATAGTGGTTTAAAACGCAAGAACTATGACCTTCATAATATTCTTGGTTTCTATGCTTTTAGTGTGGGGCTGGTGATTGCCTTTACTGGAATGGTTTGGGCATTTCCGGTGCTGGACCGCGGATTACAGCATTTATTAGATACAGGTGAGCATTCCATAAAGAAGACCATAGTATCAGTACATGCTGTTCAGAAAGCCTTGGACAATAAAGGTCTGGACTTTATTTACGCGGATATAAAAAAGAAATATCCGGAAGCTAAAGCTTATCACTTTTATTTTCCAACTGATACATCGTCTAAAGTGACTGTACTTGCGCGCTACGAGCCAACTTTAAAAACGGTTGTTATGCAATACAATATGCTTTCTGGTCAATTACTAAAAACCAGTACTTTTGAAGATAAGAGTAATGGGGAGAAATTCAGTTCTATGAATTACGACATTCACACGGGAAGTATTCTGGGGTTGCCTGGTAAAATACTTGCCTTTATGGGATCACTGATCTCTGCTTCTCTACCATTAACTGGTTTTTTGATCTGGTACAATAAAAAATGGGGTAAAAGGAAGGTAGCCTGCAATCAAAGGCTTCCAGTTTTGTAATTGGCATTTTTGGAAGTTCCATAAAGTATATCTTCTTCTTTATTTATAGCGCAATATTTTACAAGACCAGAATATTTTAAACGACTAATTTTGTTGTATATAAAAGAAAATTATGCCGTTTGTGAATATTTACTTACCTGAGAATTACTCCAGGGGATTGAAAGAAAAAATATCTTATTCAGTACATGAAAGCCTGATTGAAATATTCAGCATTCCTGTAAATGATTACTTTCAAGTTATACATCCAGTATCACCTGAAAATCTGATATTTCCTGAATCCTATCTGGATATCTCACACCTTTCTGATCTGATATATATTCAGATTATCTGTGGTTCAGGTCGTACTGTAGAAATGAAAAAATCACTTTATGCTGTTATTGTACAGAAAATTAGTTTAAGAACCCATATTTCAGCAAATGATATCATCATAGTTTTAAATGAAACTCCATTTGAAAATTGGTCATTCGGGCTGGGCAAAGCGCAAATGATAAAATAATTTATACAAGTCATGAAAAAGATAGATATCAAGCAAATTGTCACCTTACCAGCCCCTGAAAAATATATTAATGGAATCGTATGGATCAGTAGTCTGATAAATGAATCCAGCATAGGCTGCACTTTATCCGCTGTCACATTTGAACCAGGAGCTATAACTCACTGGCATAAGCATCCTACAGTACAAATCTTAATAGCTGAAAGCGGCATTGGATATGTTCAGAAACGAAATGAGGTAAAGCAATTGATGCAACCAGGCGATCTGGTTATTATTTATCCCGGTGAAGAACATTGGCATGGTGCAACGTCGCAAAGTATGTTCTCTCACCTGGCAATACAGATGGAAAAAGATGAGGGAGTAATTATAAGTAAAGTGACTGATGAAGAGTATTGCTCTCCGCTTTGATGATCTATTTTATAATCCGTTGATTTATTTACATTTGAAATGTTTTAAGTGCCGGGAATTCTAAAAAAGAAATTGATATGATCAACAGTTGGAGAAATTTGTGTTTAGATAATATCACCTTTACCAGTGGTGACAATTTTACGCATAGTTTTCCTTTTCATTTTCATGAAGAATATACGGTTGGTGTAGCTGTTAATGGAATTCAGAAGTTTTATTTTGAAGGTAAAAGTTGTTTTGTTGAACCTCACTCCATTTTCCTGATTAAACCGTATATGATGCATTCCCATCATCCGATAGCAGATCTGGGTTGGAGTTTTAAAAGTTTTTACCTCAGCAATGATCTGATGGAGTACTTGCTAAAGGAAACCGGAATGAGAAGGATAAGTGATTATCCACTGGTTATTAAAGATCAGACTTTATTTAAACAATATATTCGTCTTTATGCGGCTAAGTTATTACCGGACGAAGCAGTTCTAGCAGATTTTATTCGGCAATTGTTAAGCAAAGCTACTCAAAATCCCGATCGTCATAAGCCTGGCCCTCCCGAAGAAATTGCAGCTGTGAAAAGGTATTTATCGGAACAGTTTAATCAAAAACTTCGTCTGGAAAATATAGCTGATATTCATCGGATAGATAAATATCAACTGATCAGAAAGTTCAAACAACATTTAGGAGTAACTCCAAATACTTACTTAACTATCCTGAGAATTGAAAAAGCAAGAAAAATGATCAATGAAGGATATTCTATTGTTGGAGCAGCCCTGGAAGCAGGATTTTATGATCAAAGCCATTTTCACCATAGTTTTTTATACTATACAGGTGTTACACCAGGCAACTTCAACAAGCAGCACTAAATCAACAATTTCGGAATCTTACATGGCTCCTATATAGTACTAACAGGGATTTTGAGAAATGAAGCTCAGGAAAGAGGCTATAAATTGATTTTCTGAAAAGAGAAACAAGTTTTTATCTGTGTCCGTTTTGGGATCATGATAATATATACCAGGGCGACACTTAACAATAATATTCCAGTAAAGGCCAGTAGGTCAGAGAAAAATGGCAGGCAATAAATCCGAGAAGTGCGGTTCCGGCAAGCTGGCACGCATAGCCCCTGGTGCTTATTGCAGGAATAGCAGCTGAAGCAGATATTCCTTTAAGTCTGCCGCCTTCACTAAAGAATACAGGTACTATGTTTGCTGCATGAAATGGATATGCTTATTCCGAATATAAGCAGAGTTGCGTTAATTTGCAATCTGGAGGGTGATTGTTGTAGCATGATGTTACGATCAGGTCAATACCCCATTGTGCCAATCAGGATTTTATTATTTGATAGTTTTATTTTTATTTAATTTGTAACTATGAACTGTAGATTTAGTATTAATTGTAATACAAAATCTGATAATTTCTCCTGATGAAATAAGATTACGCATCAGCCGTTCTTCTTTAGAGAAAAACGGCTTTTTTAGTTTATGCCCAATAGCTAAATTAAATCGGTCGGATTCAGACACCATTCTAACACAGCGCAAGCGCTATGTAATTTATTGCCAGCTTGCTTGAAAGCAATACTTCTGGGGCCGTCCAGAACTGAGGCATCAACTTCTTCATCTCGGTGTGCGGGTAAATCATGCATAAATATTGCATTCGGATATTTGTCCAGTAATTTTTGAGAAACTTTAAATGGCTCAAAAATCTCCTTCCAATTTACATCTATTTTAGTTGTGCCGGTAGTTTGCCATCTGGTAGTGTAAATTACATCGATGTTTTCGGGAAGATTTTCCATGTCATGTTGCTCTTCTACTATAGATCCATGTATTTCTGCTTGTCTTTGTGCAGATAGTAGTGTTTCTTCTGGTATACCATATCCTGGGGGAGTACGAAAAAATAATTGTGTACCATGAAATCTTGGAACAGATAAAGCCAAAGCAGTTGCAGTATTATTTCCTTCACCCAAATATAAAATGCGCAAGCCTGAAAGATTGCCAAAGTGTTGTAGCATCGTGGTAAGGTCAGCTAAAGCTTGTGTTGGGTGTTCATTTTCAGTCATTGCGTTAATAACCGCCATATTCTCATATGAAGCAATTGTTTCCATTTCTTTTTGAGTGCCAGCAGTTCTTGCTACTACGCCATCTAACATCATTGAAAGAACTTTTGCTGTGTCTTGAAGCGTTTCTCCTGTATTTTCCTGTAAATCATTCGGACCATAAGATATAATCTGAGCACCTAAGCGTAAGGCTGCAGAAGAGAATGAAGTTCTTGTGCGGGTTGATGTCTTGCGGAAATAAATTCCGATGATTAATCCTTGCAAGGGTAAGTGGTCTTTTATAACACCATTTGCATAAGATAACCCGCGATGAACCAATTGAGAAAGCTCTTGGTCAGAAAGAGTATTTAATGAGATAAGGTGTCGTCTATTTGTTATCATATTATGTTTATTCTGTAAGTTAATACTGTTGGTTTTTAATATTAGTTTAAGGGGGGGGTATTTAAATGCAAATTTTAGAAATAGCAAAAGTATCAATAGGCTGAATCAAATTAGTGAAATTTTTTTCTATTATAAAGATATAGGATTACATTTATATATAAAAATAACAAATTGATAGTATTTAATTTTTTATTATTAACAATAATAAATGTATATTATACGATCAGTTTGTGTGTTTTAAACGAAATTGATATCAAGTCTTCTGTTTTTTTCTATCAAGAATTCTTATCAGTGTCACTCAGAATAGAAGAGCTGTATCTGAAAGTCAAATACTCAAATTACCGATCCCGAATAATAATTATAATAGCTTATAAATTGTAATAGCTGGTAGGTCTTTTCTGTCAAATTCCGGCGCTGAAAATATTTTTTGATTTGCTTAAATAGGACTTGTTTTTAATCATTTTAAGTATTTATATAGTATGAAGTACAGCTTGTTCGGTAATAAAAAATTATATAAGAAAGCTTATTTTAGTCTAATCGAGTAACCTTTTCTTCAGAAAAATTCTTCAATAAAATAGTGTGTTATCTTTTTGTTATCATATTGTGTTTATTATGTTAATTAATACTCTTTATGTCAATGTTAATCCATGGTTTTATTAAATTCAGGAAAAATAACAATCAAACTTATATCACTAAATTAAATTGAATTATGAAATTTATTTATATTTTAAGGATATATGATTATGTTAATAAATAAAATAAAAATTTGATAGTGTTTTTATTTTATTTGATAATAATAAATGTATATTCGATCTTATATTTCTGTAGTATATACGAAATTACTATTAAGGCATTCTGCTTGTTTTTCTTCCAAGAATTTCTATCAGTGTGACTTAGAATAGCATAGCTATATCTAAAAACCAAACAACACACTTTCCTATAATGAATAATAACTATAATGGCTGGTATATATTATATGTCAAGTCGCGGTATGAAAGAAAAATTAATGATTTACTGAAAGAGGCTTTGATGGAATCATTTTTGCCACAAAAAGCGTCTGAAAGACAATGGAGTGATCATAAAAAAAGTAAAGTTTTAAAAGTTGTTGACGCTATGAAAATCTCCTATGGATCACTATATAGTTTAGAATGCGAAATTTTAAGGGTAAACAGCCAAAATGAAGTTTTGGTTTGCTTTGGCATAGACTCTTTACAACAAGATATTATTGCTACAATCCCAGCCAACCTATTAACCCACAATGCCATAGCTTCCTAGCTTTTTTTGGTAGATAACGCTTCCTCTCTAATCTTTTTCTTCCTCTTTTTGAATAGTCTATCTTAAAATAGGCGTAAAATCTTAATTAATAAGAATACAATTCACGTGGAATTACTTTCACGCTTGATATCGTACGTAAGTAACTGTTTAAACTTACCATCTATAGCGTTGTAAACGGTCAAATTATAAAATGCAAAGAACATCACTTATGAAAAATAATACATATGATAAATAACATCTTAGATAAAGTTGGTAATACTCCTCTGATCGCACTTAGAAATGAGGAAGAGTCGAATTTGAATGTCTTTGCAAAGTTGGAGTTTTACAATCCTACTGGTAGCGTTAAGGATCGCGCTGCTATTTACATTCTGAATAGTTTATTAAATAGGGGATTGATAGATAAGGATACAACCATCATAGAATCTTCGTCTGGTAACTTTGGAGTTGCATTATCGGCCTATACAAAGCAGAAAGGCCTGAAGTTTATTTGTGTCATTGATAAAACCACCCTGCCCGTGAATGAGATGTTGATCAGATTACAGGGGGCCGAAGTGATTTGTATTACAGAACCAGATGAGCGTGGAGGATATTTACTAAACAGACTAAAAAAAGTAAATGAAATAATTCAGAAATCCGAAAATATTTATTGGATTAATCAGTATGAAAATCCTTTAAATGCTGAGGCATATTATAATTCGCTGGGAAATGAAATTTGTTTTGAAATTCCAAGACAGCAGTTGGATTATTTATTTATGGGAGTGAGTTCTGGAGGAACAATTACAGGTGTATCGCAAAGAGTAAAAGAAAAATATCCAAACTCGAAAATCATTGCTGTTGACGTTGAAGGATCTGTAATCTTCGGTGGTGAATCCCGTAAACGATTTATTCCGGGAATAGGATCAAGCATCAGACCAGCTATACTTGGTTCTGCAAAAATAGATGATGTAGTAACGGTAGATGAATATGAGACTATGGATTCTTGCAGAGAATTACTTGAAAAGCATAATTTATTTGTTGGCGGATCATCGGGATCTGTTCACGCTGCTGTAAGGAAATATTTTAAAGCAAACGCAGTTGATAAACCGGTTAATATAATGTGTGTGTTTGCAGATAAAGGGGAGAGGTATATAAGTACAATATATAATGACGACTGGAGGAAAATGGTAACGGCATACAATTCAGAATCCATATCGGTTTAATAACTATTCTAAAATCTGGCAGACTACAAGATGATATATTTGAATGACGAAATAATAAAAAAACTAAACATAAGCTGGGATAATAATATCCAGGTAATAATTGATACCATAGCGTGTTTACGTTTAAATAGTACAGTACAACCTATAAAACCATACTTACGTTATGGTGATGCCAAAAATAGAATTATTGCTATGCCTGCATTTGTAGGTGGAAACATTAATAAGGCTGGCATTAAATGGATAGCAAGTTTTCCAGATAATATACATAAGGGATTGGCAAGAGCACATAGCGTAATTGTATTGAATGAAGCAGATACAGGTGTGCCAGTTGGTATTATAAATAGTGGATCTATTTCTGCAATCAGAACGGCTTCAGTAAGTGGATTTATAATTAAGCAGTTTATGGAGCAAAGAAAATCTGCAAATCTAAAAATAGGGATTATTGGTTTTGGGCCTATAGGTCAGCATCATTTGAGTATGTGTAATCAGTTACTGGGTGATCGCATTGGCAAAGTCTTATTATATGATAAAAACACGATTCAGAAAGAATCAATTCCTGGTGATATCAGCGCAAAGGCAATTATCGCTGAAAATTGGGAACAAGTTTATTCTGAGGCGGATATCTTTATTACTTGCACAGCTTCGAAAGAATGTTACATAGATAAAAAGCCTAAAGACGGCTCTCTTCATTTAAATGTTTCATTACGTGACTATAAACCTGATGTATTTCCGTGGTTTGCCAAGACTATAATTGTTGATAATTGGGAAGAAGTATGCCGGGAAAATACAGATATAGAAGTATTCCATAAAGTTAATGGATTACAAAAAGCTGATGTTAAAGAGATTCAGGATGTTTTTACAAAAGACTTTTTTGCTTCTTTAACTGAAAATCAGCCAGTCATGTTTAATCCAATGGGTATGGCTGTTTTTGATATCGCAATGGCCGATAATTTTCTAAAGTTAGCTCAGGAAGCTAATGCAGGCCTCTTACTTGAAGATTAATTTTTTACAATAGCTAGTCAAGCTATAATTAAACTGGGTACCAGAGAATTTTATCTGGTACGCTTTAGTGTGCTCATTTAACAAAAAAATATAAATAATTCTAAACAATTTAAAATGGAAAATGCTGTTTTTAAGATTCATGTTTTAGGAATAATTATCGCTTTAATAGGCGTTACTTATTCAGTAGTTGCGTTTACCCAGCTTTTACGAAAGAAGCGAAAAAAGGATTTTTCTTCGAAAAACTTCTATAATTATTTATTAGGGTTTTTAGCCGTAACTCCCTTATTTATAGCGTTATATTTTCTTCCAATTGCATTATACAATGAAAATTTTTGGTCAATTAAATCACCAAATTATGAAGTAGTCCAAAATTCTGTTATTCAATTAGGCCTGATAATTACTGTTTTTTACTTTATTACAAGAACCACGCTTTTTTTTCCGCATGTAAATAAATTCCATAATATAATTTCATCCTTAATTCTTGTCTCATTTATTCCAGGGATAGCTAACTCATTTATTGTGAGTATTGTGAGTCAATTTGTTAATGGTGGCATGGATGTCAGATATTCATTGATTTTCTTTGCCTTAGCTACTTATTCATATGTAGTAACTATAAGAATAAGTAAAAGAAAAACAGCGTATTTAGGAGCTGAAATGGCACAGGAGTTTAATATGATGGTATTCAATAAGGTCTTTAAGTTTTCTTATAGAAAATTTGAAAACATTAAAAGCGGCAGGATTTATACTATTTTAAATGATGATATTGGGTCAATATTCTTTTTCTCACAAGTAGCAATTCACATTTTTACAAATGTAGTTACAGCAACTTTAGTATTCGTCTACCTTTTCTCATTAAACCTGTACAGTACATTAACACTTTTAGGATCGATAGGATTCATATTTGTGCTTTATAGTTTCATGGGAGGCCCGTTAACCAGAGCCTGGAATTTTTCAAGGACTAAAAGAGAAGAGTTTACGAACCTTGTGGTAGGTTTAATTAATGGTTTTAAAGAATTGGTTCTCCATCAAGTACAACGTGATGAATATGGTAAGGACATGGAGGAAAGAAGTTCTACGTTTTATCAGGCTCAGCTTAAAGCTACTTATATAGATGTAAACAAGACACTTTTATCGGAGATCTCTTTTACTGTAGCTATCGGTATTTCTTGTTTGGTTCTCCCTTTTATTCTTCACTTTGAGAAACAACTTATCACCACTTATGTAATTGCAACCTTGTTTTTGTGGGGGCCTTTCAGCAATATTATCGCGGGAATACCAAGAATAATTAACGCAAAGATTTCATGGAAAAGGATACAGAATTTTCTTGGTGAAGCGGATACAAAGGAAGAGCTTTATTTAGAAAGTAAGGAGAGTATAAGAGTATCAACGGTTGATAAATTACAGATAAAGGACGTTTATTACAATTATCAGATCAATGGAAATGTGGACGATATATCTTATGGTATAGGTCCTATCAATTTCGAAGTTAATCAAGGAGATATTGTTTTTATAATAGGAGGAAATGGTAGTGGTAAAACAACTTTTCTAAAGCTTCTGACTGGCCTTTATGCACCTGATTCAGGACATATATTAATTAATGGTAAAAAGACGGACTCAAATATATTGGGTGAATATTTCTCAGTTATTTTCAGTGACTTTTATTTATTCAAAAAAATCTATGGTATTAACCCTGAGCGGTTAAGCCAAGTCTACGAGTGGTTGGATATGTTTGGTTTATCAAACAAAGTTCAAATCAAAGATGGGGCTTACACCACAATAGATCTTTCAAAAGGTCAGCGTAAACGATTGGCTATTTTAAAATCGTATTTAGAAGATCGTCCAATTTACTTTTTTGATGAATGTGCAGCCGATCTGGATCCTGATTTTAAAGATTTCTTTTATAACCAGTTGCTAAAGAAAATGAGGGATGAAGGAAAACTGTTGATAGTCATTACACACGATGATAAGTATTTTGATATGGCCAACAAGGTTTATAAAATGGAGATGGGTACAATATCAGAGTACAACTATTCAGGGGTAATATCCGAATCATAATATCTTTCAATTGAGTGAAAACATATCAAAAATAACTATTATAACTATGGAGAATAAAATTAAACCAATTGCTATTGTAGGGATTGGATGTAGATTTCCTGGCTTGAGTTCATCTCCCGACAAGTTTTGGGAAATGTTGATTAATAAGACAGATACTATTCGTGATGTCCCTGTTGAAAGATGGGATAATAGAAAGTTTTACAGTAAAAATGATGCCAGACCAGGGAAAATAAGAGCTAAACAGGGCGGTTTTCTTAGTGAAAGCATTCTGGAGTTTGATTCTTTATTTTTTAATATGTCACCACGGGAATCTGAATCCCTGGATCCTCAGCAGCGTATGTTATTGGAAATTGTATACGAAGCTATGGAAGATTCAGGAATGACATTAGAAGCATTTAAGGGAAGTAACACAAGTGTTTTTATCGGCGGCTTTATACTGGATAATTTGTTGACTCAGGCTTCGGGTGAAAATAAGTATAATATAAATTCACATACTGTTGCTGGTGCAGCATTGACCATGTTATCAAATAGGATATCCTATGTCTATGACTTAAAAGGGCCATCGCTCTCCATTGATACAGCATGCTCATCATCCTTAGTTGCAACGCACTATGCCTGTCAAAGTATCTGGAGCGGAGAATCCTCTATGGCTTTAGTTGGCGGTGCTAATTATATGTCTTCTCCTGAAAGCACTATTCTTGTTAGTAAAGGGAAGTTTCTTTCAGCTCATAGTCGTTGTAAGACATTTGATAGTGACGCAGGTGGATATGTTAGAGGTGAAGGTGCGGGTATTGTGCTTTTAAAACCTCTTGAGCAAGCATTAAAAGATAATGACAGAATTTATGCAACTATAGTTGGTACGGGTGTAAACCAAGACGGTCAAACTAATGGAATTACAGTTCCTAATGGAGATGCACAGCTGAAATTAATACAAAAAATACATAAGGATTATAATATAAATAAAGAAAGTATCCATTACATGGAGGCCCATGGTACAGGAACTCCGGTTGGTGATCCTATCGAATTTAAGTCTCTTAATGAGGTTGTTTCTTCTCCTGTAATCAGGAAATCCAAATGTCTGGTGGGTTCTGTGAAAACTAATATAGGTCACCTCGAAGCTGCTTCTGGTATAGCAGGATTGATTAAAACAGCATTGTGTCTTAAGCATAATGCGGTTCCGGCTAACTTGCATTTTAATAATCCTAATCCGGCATTAGGATACGAGACAAGTAACCTTAAGGTACCAACAACTTTGGAAAGGTTACCGGAAGATGAAGACTCTTTGGCTTCAATCAATTCTTTTGGTTTTGGAGGAACAAATGCACACATTGTTTTGAAACAGTACAATTCAAGCAATGTGGACAAGTATGCCACTCCTTTAAAAAGTGATCATTTTATACTTCCGGTTTCTGCAAAAAGTATTTCTGCACTAAAGGAGCTGGCCGCGAAATTCAGGAAACATATTCAGGAGAATAGTGATCAATTTGAACAAATACTTAGTAATGCAATTTATAGGAAAAGTAGTTTATCCCAACGGTTAGCCATTTTTGCTACATCCAGGGAAGATATTATTGAAAAATTAGAGGCGTATGAAGAAAATCTTTTACTAAAAGGCGTAAATCAAGGAGAGGCTCTGATCCAGAAGCCTAAGGTCGTATTTGTATACACTGGTATGGGACCGCAATGGTGGAAAATGGGCAGGGGATTAATGGAAACAGAAATTGTTTTCAATAAGGCAATTAAGGAATGTGATGATGATTTTAAAGAGATCTCCGGTTGGTCCATTTATGAAGAATTGAGTAAACCAATGGAGACTTCAAGAGTTAAGGATGCTAATATAGCACAACCCGCAAACTTTGTCATCCAGGTTGCATTGACCAGGTTAATGGAATATTACGGAATTACTCCTGATGCTGTTGTTGGGCATAGTGTTGGTGAGGTCGCATCTACCTACATATCGGGAGCATTATCATTGAAAGAAGCACTCTTTGTAAGTTACCATAGAAGCAGGCTGCAACATTCAACTGCTGGTAAAGGAGCAATGCTGGCAGTAGGACTTTTAGAAGAAGAGGTAATAGAAATGATAAAGCCGTATGAAAATGTTTCTATTGCGGCAATTAATAGTCCAAAAGCATTAACGCTATCTGGTGATTCGGAGTCACTAAAAGAGCTGCTGGAAAAGATTGAATCTGCAGGAGCATTTTGCAGGTTGTTGGATGTAACTGTACCATATCACAGTCCAATAATGAGCTTGATTAAAGATGAACTATTAGATTCGCTCGAAAATATTAAAGGTACTGAAACTAAAATAGATCTTTACTCTACAGTAACAGGAGCTAAAATTTCCGGACATGAAATCAATAATGATTACTGGTGGAAAAATGTCAGAGAACCTGTTTTGTTTTCAAAAGCTATAGACACGCTAGCCGGGGACGACTATAAGATCTTTATTGAGATCGGTCCTCATCCGGTTTTGAGAAATTCTATGATGGAATGTATCAAGAATAGTAAGGATTTCTACTTCTTACAAACTTTAAATCATAAAGAAGCAGAACAAACAAACTTCTTTGACAATGTTTCGAAACTATTTACGCTGGGATATCCAATAAAATGGGACAGGTGGATTGAAAAATCACCTTATATACCATTACCAACTTATCCATGGCAAAAAGAATATCTGTGGAGAGAATCAAAAGAGGCTTTAACTAATAGAAAGGAAAATAAAAGCCTGTTTTTTAATTCGAAAGTTGATAGTCCGTTAAAAGCCTATGAATTTGAATTGAATGAGTTCTTTTTCCCTTTTTTGAATGATCATACCGTACATGGGAAGGTAATTTTTCCTGGTGCCGGATACATTGGTTTAGCAATTGCCATGTATCAATTGGAGATTAGCCAAAAACTACCTTTAAAATTAGAAAACATAAAATTTCTTCGGGTGCTGCCTATTTTTGATGATGAAATTCAAAAATTGCACATCACCTCTAATCCTAAAAGCGGTCAGTATAGTATTCAATGTAAGAGCGGAACAGATGATGCTCATTGGACGGAAATGTCGACAGGGAAATTTGCTGTCGGAAATTTTGACGTGAATTCTCCTCTAATAGATTTGAAGGAAATAAATTCTCGTCTGCAAACTGTTTTAAGCGCAAAAGTAATCTATGAACGATTAAGACAAGCTAAACTTGACTATGGACCGTTTTTTAGCTGTATAAGAGAGATAAAAGCAGGGAACAAAGAGCTGGTAGCCAAGATTAGTATTCATCCGGATATGATAGAAAATATGGCTGATTATTTTATTCATCCAACGTTATTGGATTCTTGTTTCCAGGCCACTATTATTCTTGCTGCCGGAGAATTTGTTCCGGTATCAATTGGAAAGATTCATTGTTATTCGTCTCCTGGAAATGATATTGTATGTTATTCAAAGTTGAGATTTGCAGATGAAAATTGTGTGATAGCTGATTTAACTATTTGTAACGAAATGGGCGAAGTGCTGATGCGATTAGAAAACTTTAAGTGTCAGCAACTCGTGAAAGATGTATCGCAATCTAATGATGCTTTAAAGGGCAATTTATTTCAAACCAAATGGATAGAAAAACAGTTGGAGATAAATTCCATTAGACCGGCAGAAGATTCTGTAACTTATATCATTACAAATAATTACAACTCTTCTTTGTTTTTGAGAGAATTGTTGAAAGATTCTATCATTATAGAACCCGGAGATCAACATGAACAATTGAATGAAAATCATTATCAAATAGACTTTAAAAATAAAAAAAGCATCGATAGCTTATGGCGCAATAATTACAATGAGATTAATATAATTTTAATTTTTCCTTTAAATGTATTTGGTCATCCGGATGAATTATTGACAAGTGAAAAATGCTTAAATCAGATATCTCCGCTTTTAAATCTTGTTAAAAGTTTTGCTGAAAGCGCAGGAAGCAAGTTTAGACTGAATTTGATAACTAAAGGAAGTCAGGTAGTTACTGAAAATGATATTATTTCTTCTTTGGAATATAGTACTATTCATGGGTTAGCAAGATCAATAGTAAATGAATTATCTGGTTGCCAGGTTCGCTTAATTGATTTGGAAGAGGGGACCAAGGATGAGGATCGTGAGCATATGTGGAATACGGTTGCGGCAATTATAAATACAGGAGATATCTTTTACGAGGAGCTTGCGCTCAGGAATGGTGGCGTTTTTCAGAAGAAAATAATTGAGCGGGAAATAGATAAGGATTTGTCATTAAATACAGTTGATTTTCAGAGTGAAGCATTGCAGCTGACTATAGCTCAAACATTGGGCTCAGAAGGTTTCTATTTTGAAAGTACGGATCGTATTGACCCCACGTCTAACGAGATTGAAATCCTGATCAGTAATACTTCAATTAATTACAATGATTATCTAAGATTGTCTCATAAGATTACTGATGACGCTGCAGAAGGATCATTCTTTGATAAAAATTTGGGTTATGAATGCGTTGGGACAGTTACCCGAACAGGTTCGGGTGTTTCCAGGTTTAAAGAAGGGGACAAAGTATTAGCCTTAGCTCCAGGTACATTACAAACATTTACGAACACTTCAGAACTTTTGGCCGTTAAATGTCCATCTAATTTAACTATTGCTGAGTCGGGCGTAATCATCAATTATATTACCGCTATTTACTGCTTAAGAGATAAAGCAAATTTGCGCAAAGGTGATAAAGTATTGATTCATAATGCTGCGGGAGGAGTAGGTTTAGCCGCAATTTACTATGCAAAATATGTGGAAGCAGAAATTTTTGCTACTGCTGAATCAGATGAAGCCAGAACTTATTTAAAAGCTATAGGAATTAATCATGTATTTAACTCTGAAAACCTTGATTTTTCAACTGAGATTGAGGAACTAACCAATGGAAAAGGAGTTGATGTAGTATTAAGTGAGCTGTCTGGTGAAATCTTATATCAAAATTTTTCTTGTTTAGCACCATATGGGGTTTATTTAGATATCAGTAAGAAAAACACTGCTGGAAATTCTTCGTTGGAGAAAGCTCTTTTTAATCATAACCTTTCTCATATAACTGTTGATATCGATCGGATGTTAACTGAAAAACAAGAAACGATAGCTTATTTGCTAAACGATCTGGCTAATTATATAGAGTCAGGTTGTTTACCTCCTTTGCCTGCACAGGTTTTTCCTGGTAACAAAATTTCAGAAGCAATTCAATTGATTGATGAAAGCAAGCAATTCAATAAGGTTGTAATTGATTTTTCAAATCGTGCTGTAGAAATAGTAAACAATAAAAACAATACAATAAAGGCCGAAGGAACCTACTTAATTACAGGTGGAACGAGGGGATTAGGATTAGAGGTTGGTAAATGGCTGGTGAAAAATGGAGCTAGAAATTTAGCATTACTTAGCAGGAGTGGATTGGAGGATGCCAGTACCAAAGCAGAAGTAGAACTCATGGAAAAGAAAGGTGTGAAGGTTAAGGTTTATGCTGCTGATGTTTCGAGGCTTGACGAAATGCAACTTGTTTTTAACAAGATAAAAGAAGAGTTGCCAGAACTTGTTGGGATTTTTCATGGGGCAATGGTTTTAGACGATGGTTTCCTTATAGATATGACTGAAGAAAGATTCAGGAATGTGCTTAAGCCTAAGGTAGATGGTGCAATGAATCTTCATGAGTTGAGTAAGGAATCAAATCTTGATTGTTTTGTGCTCTTCTCTTCTATATCTTCCTGGATCGGCAATATAGCTCAGGCAAATTATGTAGCAGCTAATGCATTTTTAGACTCGTTTGCATTTTGGCGAAAAGGTATGGGACTGGCTGCAACAACCATTAACCTGGGCGCTTTAGCAGAGTCAGGGGTTGTGGCAAGAAGTGGAAATCTGGAAACAATCCTTGAAGGATCAGGCATTAATAGTTTTACAAATGTACAAGTACTGCAGGGACTGGACTTTATCCTTAAAGAAAAACCAGTAGAGGTTGGCTTTTTTAATCTCAACTGGAGTGCATTCTTTAAGAATGCAGGTAAAAGTGCACTCTCGTTATTCAGTGAACTGAACGACATAAATACAGATGCTGCAGAAGAGCAATTAACTGAAAAACAGCTTGGTAACAGGAATATATTATTGAGTTTGGATTCAAATCTTCAACATGAATTCGTGGCAGAACTTTTACAGGAACAATTAGGGAAAATTTTGAAAATATCAACTGCTCATATTCAGCTTGATAAGGGTATAAATTTACTGGGTGTTGATTCCATTCTAACCATAGAATTAATGGTGGTGATCAGAAATAACTTCGCAGTAGAAATACCACCTATAGAGTTTTTAACAGGTCCTTCTTTAAAGAATTTATCCGCGAAGATTATTAGCAATATGTTTCAGGCTATACTAGCTTAATTTTAAATAGAATAAAAAATGATAGAATTGTCAACAATACAAGATATTTTTCGGGCGAATATAGAATCTGGGGATCAGGCTGGTATTACCTTTATAGAAGGTGAAAATAAGGAAGAGTATATGTCTTATAAAAAACTCTACATGGAGGCTAGATATATGCTTTATGATCTGCAACAGAAAAACCTTCAGCCTGGTGATGAATTAGTGTTTCAGTTTTTGTCAAATAAAAACTTTCTGATCACATTCTGGGCTTGTATTTTTGGAAAAATAATACCTGTTCCGATTGTATTTGGGATAACTATTGATACCGTAAATAAGGTTAGCAAAGTATGGGAAAGACTTAAAAACCCATATTTAATAACTGATCTGCCCACTTTGAAAAATACCTGGAAAGAACATTTGAAGGATAAATCTGAAGTGTCTGTTGATATAGATAACAGATTCTTGTTGTATGAGGAGAGTACTTATTCAAAACAGGCAACCCCAATTCCTGCTGATTCTTCAGATCTGGTTTTTATTCAATTTTCTTCCGGATCGACTGGATATCCTAAAGGTGTTGAAAACAAACAGGATAGTATTATCTATAATGTAAATACAACATCGTATCACCTGGATATACAAGCTTCGGATAAGCTTCTTGGATGGATGCCGCTGACGCATGACTTAGGCCTGGTACTTTTTCATTTATTTCCCTTGTTAAAGAACGTACCTCAATTTCTGATGCCTCCAATGGTATTTTATACCTATCCAAATTTATGGCTTAAGAGTTTAGCGAGCCATGGTATTACAATTTCTGGCTCTCCAAACTTCGGGTTCAGACATGCGATTGACAACTTTAAGGCCAGCGAACTTCAAGGATTATCATTGAATAAATTGAGAGCGCTGACAAATGGCGCAGAACCGGTTTCTGTTGCTGTTTGCCGGGATTTTGAAAAGATGCTTTTACCTTATGGTGCTGCAAAAGGCGTCATCATTCCAGGGTTTGGAATGGCAGAGGCAGTGTTAGGAGTGTCCTTTTTCTCTCAAAAAGAAGGAATAACAAGGGAATGTAAGCTAAACCGGCATAAACTGAAAGTAGGAGACAAGGTCGAATTTGTAGAAGCCAATTCTCCTGATGCAGTTTCCTTTGCCAATTTGGGACTGTATACACATACCGAAATCAAGATCACAGATAAGGATATGCAATCACTTCCGGAAAATTCGCTTGGCTTAATCCATTTAAGGAGTAAAGCAATTACTTCGGGATTTTATAATGATCCTGAAACGACCCGGAAAACTATTTCTGAAGATGGTTGGCTGAATACTGGCGATTTAGGATTTATTCATAACCAGCATCTGATTATAACTGGAAGGGATAAGGAGATGATTTTGATCAATGGTCAAAATTATTTTCCGCATGATATTGATAATTTGATGGAAGAACTCCCTGAAATACAATTTCAACAAGCTGTAGCGTGTAATGTATTTAATGAAGAAAAATATCAGGACGATATCCTGGTTTTTATGATTTATAAAGGGACAACTCAAGGCTTTATTGTGCTGGAAAATTTGATTAAAAAACATATTGGAGAAAGAACTGGGTTATCTGTCAAAAAAGTTATAGCAGTTGACAAAATTTTAAAAACCACAAGTGGAAAAATTCAGCGGTTTTTATTAGTGGAAGAATATTTACAAGGAAAATATGATGGCTTCATTAAAAAAATAGAGTCTGAAAATGAGGGGATAAAATTAGAATTCAAAAAACTTTCTAAAAGGCAGATAGAAGAAGCAATTCTAAAATTGGTGCGTAATCTATTCGATATACAGGATTTTGCGGTTACTAGTAATTTCTTTGATTTTGGATTGACTTCCATACAATTAACTCATTTGAAAGTCAATATTGAATCCTTCTTATTTGATGAGTTAGACGAGGTTATACTTTTTAAGTATACCAACGTAAAAGACTTGTCTGAGTATCTTTATAAGGATATACTTAATCTCAATACCGTAAATAATACGGAACAAATAGACAGATCACTGTCTAAAAATAGAATGAGACGACTTATTCAACCTTCTTAAGCAATATCCTTTGCTTTTAGATGTCTGTGACATCAAACCAAACAAGTTTTAAAAATACGCTTGTCAAAGAAAATTTGGCATTAATTTCTTGTGGGGGATCTTTTAATAAGAAAAGATAAATTTTAATTAGATTTTTTATTTCCTTAATGTTTCAATAAATGAAAGATAATAACTATACTGGATTCGAGATTGCTGTGGTTGGAATGTCTTGCAGGTTTCCTGGTGCTTCTAATGTTGATGAATTTTGGGAGAATCTCAAAGGTGGTGTGGATTCAATTTCGAGGTTTTCTGATGATGAACTCAGACAATATGGTATATCTGAAGAAGATTTATCAGATCCTAACTATGTAAAGGCTAAGGGAATTATAGAAAATGCGAATTTCTTTGATGCATCATTTTTCGGACTCACTCCAACTGAAGCGAATACGCTTGACCCTCAGATACGGATTTTTTTACAGTGTGCCTACCATGCTTTAGAAGATGCTGGTTATCATTTTGGAAAGGAAAAAAATAATGTTGGGGTTTTTGTTGGGGCCACTCCAAGTATATACTGGCAGGCAGATCATTTGCGAAAAACCGGACACCAGTTTTCCGAACGATTTTCATCAATGCTGCTAACAGATAAGGATTTTATAAATTCAAGAGTTTCCTATTTAATGAATTTACATGGACCAAGCAGCTCAATTTATACTGCATGTTCTACTTCATTGGTAACTATAGATACAGCGCTGCAAAGTTTGTTAACAGGTAAATGTGACATTGCATTGGCAGGCGGGGTTTCTCTTTCTTTACCTTATAAATCTGGATATACCTACAATTCGGCAATGATGATGTCTAAAGATGGGAGTATTTTCCCATTTGACTCAGAAGCAACTGGTACTGTTTGGGGTGATGGGGCAGGGGTTGTAATCTTGAAACGCCTGGAGGATGCTTTGAAAGAAGGTGATAATATCCATGCAGTTATTAAAGGAATTGCCACTAATAACGATGGAAATAGAAAGGTAGGATTTACTGCATATAGTGCTAAAGGACAGGTTGAGGTAATTCGAAATGCACATTCAATGGCAGAAGTTACACCTGGAAGTATCAGTTATATTGAGGGGCATGGAAGTGCCACACCATTAGGAGACAAAATTGAGATAGGTGCTTTAATGGAAGTGTTTCAGGGAGCCGGGGAAGATTACAGTTGTGCATTAGGCAGTGTAAAGGCTAATTTAAGTAACCTTAATGTAGCATCTGGCATGGCTGGCTTAATAAAAGTTTGCTTAATGCTAAAGCACGCTCAAATCCCACCTAGCGTAAATTTTAAATCTCCAAATTCGAAATTAGCAGAATCAGGTAACCTTTTTCATGTGAATGAAAAGTTAACCCCCTGGGAAAATCCTGAATTTCCGCTTAGGGCAGGGATTAGCTCTTTTGGAATTGGAGGAACTAATGTTCACATGGTAGTGGAAAAAGCCCCGCTCAATCAAAAAACTTTTTTTGATGAGAGAAATCAACTGATTTGTCTTTCAGCAAAAACGCCATCAGGATTGAATAGACTTTCGCAAAATTTGTCGGACTTCATCGCAAAAAAAGAATCGGAATTAGCTATCGATAGTTTGGCTTTTACCTTACAAACAGGAAGAGAACATTTTCAGTACAGAAGATTTTTAGTAGTTGAAGAACTCGAAAAATTAACACAGGATCTTGCTAAAGAATACGATTCTGATATGATCAGGGATTCTTTTCCAATCATTATGGTGTTTTCTGGGATAAAAAATCTGCACCTCAATTTTGCAAAGGATCTGTATAGTCATGAGGTATATTTCAGAGATGCACTGGACAACTGTTTTCAAATTTTAAATGAGTTGACCGGAAAGGATTTTAAATCAATTATCTATAGTGAAGATGAGTCTGTGCTTTTGCAGGATTCTCAAATTATCCAAGGTCTGTATTTTTCGTTTCAATATGCTTTGGGAACGCTACTTAATTCTTTGGAAATCAAACCAGATTATATGGTGGGTTATGGAATTGGAGAATATGTAGCTGCATGCTTTGCAGGTGTTTTTAGCCTTAATGATGTGCTTGGAATATTAATAGAAAGAGATCGCCTGCTTAATTCTTCTGCTGCAGATTTGGAAGTGGCATCGCCTGTATTATCTGATGAAATAGGAGCGGCCTCAAAAGGAAATGAACTAAAAGTGTCCTTTGATTTGTCTTCGAAGATGGAGCCGGTTAATGAACAATTTAAAGAAATACTTTCCAGATATGATTTAAAGAAAGCTAATACCCCTATGGTATCGGGCCATACAGGAACCTGGTGTGAAGAATTCGTTTACCAACCTGAGTATTGGGTTAAACATTTATCGGAAACGATAAGCTCAATAGAAAGTCTGGATACTTTGACGACCAGTAGCCCAAATGCTGTATTTCTTAATATTGGAACTGGAGATCATCTTAATTTGTATAAACAACAACTTAATGATTCAAAAGATCATTTAAAGTTTATTGAGGTTTTAAAAAACGACAGTTTAGATTTAATCACGCATACCTTTTTCCTTAAGGCAATCGGAATGCTTTGGAGTTATGGAGGGATTGTTGACTGGAACGCTTACCATTATAGCAATCCTAAGCAGAAAGCCTCCTTACCAACCTATCCATTTGAGGAAAGTTCTTTTAGTCTCCAAATAAGTAAATCGAAAGAAAATCCTTTTAATACAACGAATTTTTTAAGAAATGATGAGCTATCTTCTTGGTTTTACGTTCCGTCGTGGAAGAGAATTCCTCAAATAATAAGTACAGATAACCTTGAACAGAAAACTCAAAATTTACTGATTTTTGGGGGAGAAGAATTTGAGTTGATACAAAATTTTTTGGATCCCTATTTTGATACTGTAATCGTTGTTTCGAACGCGGAGCATTTTGAACGAATTAATGCAAGTCAATATGAACTTAATTATAATGATAAAGATGATTTACTAAAATTATTCTGGCATTTAAGGACTGAAAAAATCGGGGTAGATGCAATCTTTGATTTCACTGATTTCCATGGTGAAATTGCTGTTGACCATAAAAAGTTAACCCGGACAGTTAACTTGGTTCAAGCAGTTTATGAAACTGGTTTCGATCAAAATCAAATTGAATATCTGGCCATATGTAATCAGATGTTTTCTATATTCGGTGAAGAAAAAACAGCTATGTTTGGAGGGGCAATCCTTTCTGCTGTCCATAGTATTCCTAAAGAGTATCCCAATATCAATTGTCGTTTAATTGAAATAGATGACAAGACTTATGGCGCAAATACCCAGCTTTTTTTTAAACAAATAATCAAGGAGTTTAAAGCTGATTCCAAAGCTAAAATAGTTGCTTATCGCGGATTGAACAGATGGACCCAAACTGTAGAATCTTATCCGATCCTTTTGCAGGATTCGGGTGAATCGCGTATAAAAGACCAAGGTACTTATCTATTTATTGACAGTACCGGTGATATAGGTTTTACAATTGCGGAAGGTTTATTAAAAAGTAACCGATTAAATATCATACTAGTTGGGTTTTCGGATATACCTGAAGAGGAAGAATGGGCAGATTGGGTGGAGAATTATGGGCCTGAACATGTAATCAGCAAGAAAATAACCAAAATTTCTGAGTTGAGAAAAGAAGCAGGCTGTCTATTGATCATTCATGCGGATATAACTTCAAAGACTCAAATGACCGCTGTTTTTGAAAAAGCCAAATTAGATTTTGAGCAGATTAATGGTGTTTTTTATGTGAATGATCAAATCACTAAACGTGATCAAACCTCTAAATGTGAGCTAACCAGTAAACGTGATCCGAGTCTGATCAGTGATAAAACACAAAATCAATTTAATGAGGAGATTTCACTGAAAACTGAAGAATTACTACAGTTACAAGAACTTGCAAATAATCAACCAGTAGAATTCGTTATAGTAGTTTCTTCTTTTACTACAGTTTTAGGGGGGGCTGGTATGGTCAGCGAAATGGCAATCAAGCATTTCATTGATTCATTAGTGCTGGACGAAAATAAGCGCAGGGACAATCCTGCTAAGTGGATGGCTTTAAATTTGAGTTATGACACTGTAGAAAAGGCCAGTTTTCAGGAGAATTCACTATTAACCCCATCTGCACTGAAAAGTGGGATTCTGAACAGTTTTATTACTGGTGATGAGGGTGAAGAAGTCTTTAAAAGAATATTATTGGTGAATAATGAGGAGAGTCATATTCTGATTTCTCCTGTTGATTTACCATCCCTAATAGAAGAATCTGTAAATCCAGGTCATGAGGATATTACGGAAGAATTACTTCCTGCTGTAAAAAATACCCGGCCTGTTTTAGCAACACCATATGTAGCACCAAGTTCAGATTTAGAACAAAAATTAGTAGAAATATGGGAAGAAATACTCGGATATACTCCTATTGGAGTACGGGACGATTTTTTCCAGCTTGGCGGAGACTCGTTAAGTATGATCAGATTGATTTCCAGAATTCATAAATTTTTGCGTGTACAAATCTACCTGCAAGAAGCTTTTGAAAATAAAAATATCAGTATGCAGGCTACACTCATACTGGCTGCTCCAAAAGTAAGTTTTGTTCATATAAAATCTGCTCCGGTAAAGATTTATTATCCGCAATCCAGTATCCAAAGGAGGATCTTTATTTTGGATCAGATGAATCCTGGAATGACTGCTTATAATGTTCCTATAGTCTTTAAGGTGATAGGAGATGTTAATATTGAATTATGTGAAAATGTTTTTAGAGAGATCATTAACAGGCATGAAACTTTAAGAACCTCATTTCATTTACTAAATGAAGAGCCAGTCCAAAGAATTCATAAGCAGGTAAACTTTAAAGTAGAAAATATAGAGAATGAGACAGAAAGTTTAGGCCAGCTGATTAATGGTTTTATTCAGGGTTTTGATCTGAGTGTACCCGCTTTAATCAGAGTAGGATTGAAAACAGAGGAACAAGGAATAGCTCACCTGATCATAGATATGCATCATATTGTTACTGATGGAGTTTCCTATGTAAATATAATTCAGGAGTTTATGGCACTATACAATAATCAAAAATTGGAACCTTTAAAGATTCAATACAAAGATTATGTAGAATGGCAACAGAACGGGGAAAGAGAAAATCAATTGAAAGCGCAAGAGGCATTTTGGCTTCATCAGTTTGATAGTATCCCGGATATCCCGAATATCCCAACAGATTTTTCAAGACCTCAGCTTAATAATTTTCAAGGTGCCACGGTAACTTTTGAATTGAACGAGCAAGAGAGTGAAGAGTTAAGAAAAGTTTGTGAAAAACAAGAGGTTACGATGTATACGTTGTTGCTAAGCTCTTTAAATGTACTGATCTCAAAATTATCTGGTCAGGAAGATATCACGGTTGGTACTTCTACAGCCGGTCGTCAGCACATGGATGTTGAAAGATTGATAGGTGTCTTTATTAATACCCTGGCGCTTCGAAACTCTCCTAAAGGTGACCAAAGCTTCGTAGAATTTCTTAATCAAGTGAAAGATAATGTACTGCAATGCTTTGCCAATCAAGATTATTCTTATGAGCAACTGATAGGAGAATTGAATTTAAAACAAGATTTAAGTCATAATCCTCTATTCGATATCATGTTCGAATACTATAATTTTAATTTGTCAGAATTCGGCTCCGAAGACATGCATTTATCACATGTTGAACATGCAAATACGAGTTCCAAATTAGATTTGTCATTCCGCGTTTTGGAGAAAGAAAACAATTATGTTTTTCATCTGGATTATAGAACAGAGCTGTTTAAAAAAGAAACCATTGAAAGATTCGTAGCCTACTATAAGAATATTTTAAAAGCAGTAGTGCAAAATATTGAAGTTGGGCTATGTGATATTGATATTCTGACTACTAAAGAAAAAGAGCTGTTAATGAATCAGTATAATGACACCTCATTACCCTATTCAAGAGACACAAATCTGATTGCTCTATTTGAACATGAAGTGAAGTTACATCCAGACCGGATTGCTGTAAGTGATGGGAAGAAAGAGCTTACTTATAAGGAGTTAAATGAACAAGCTAACAAAGTAGCCAATTATCTGATCTCTGAGCGTATTGTACCTGGAAATATGGTAGGCTTGTTGTTTGAGCGCTCATTAAATATGATCGTGAGCATTTTAGGTGTATTAAAAGCAGGCGGCGGTTACTTACCAATAGATCCAAGCCTTCCGGAACAACGCATCAGCTACATGTTGAATCATAGCAGGGCTGCTTTTTTACTTTCGCAAAATGAATTCTTAGAAATGCACACTGCCTACCTTCCAACTCAGGCAATTGATTCCCCTAAAATAGAGTTTCAAAGTGTCGCTAATGCGGGGATTGAAATTCAACCTGCAGATCTTGCGTATTGTATATTTACTTCGGGTTCCAGTGGCAATCCAAAAGGGGTGATGATGAATCATCGAAGTGTAATCAATTTGGTGAAGGGGCTGGAAGAAAAAGTTTACAGCGCTTATGAAGGTAAGATTTTGAAAGTTGCGCTATTGGCTTCATTTTCTTTTGATGCCTCGGTACAGCAAATCTATGGTAGTTTATTACAAGGACATAGTCTTTACATTGCTGATGACGAAAGTCGTCGTGATGGGGCGAAATTAAGATCCTTCTATGAAAGAAATAGTATTGATGTATCTGATGGTACTCCGACTCATCTCCGGCTGTTGCTTGATGCCTTAGGGAAAAATACTTCAGTGGGTAAGTTTTCATCATGGATATTAGCAGGAGAGACCTTACCAAAAGAATTTGTTAAAGAATTTTATAGTAAAGTAGGCGATAAAGTACAATTGTATAATTTTTATGGTCCGACTGAGACCTGTGTTGATTCAACAAGTTACAAAGTTGAGAGAGAGCGTCTGGAAGATTATCCTTTTATACCTATAGGAAAGCCTCTGCCTAATGAACGCGTCTATATCACAGATACTCATGGTGGTTTGGTTCCAGCGGGTGTGATTGGTGAGTTATGTATTGCAGGAGATGGCCTTGCAAAAGGTTATGTCGGGGATCAAACAACGAGTTCAGAAAAATTCCGTAGCGGTTGGGTTATAGGAGAAGAAAGAGTCTATCGTACAGGTGATATGGCCAGATGGCTGCCAGATGGAAACCTGGAATATCGCGGCAGGATAGATAATCAAGTGAAATTGAGGGGATATCGTATAGAATTATCAGAGATAGAACATCATTTAAGTACACATGCTGAAATCAATCACTGTGTGGTAGAATTTAAAGCATATGAAAATGAAAAATGTTTAGTCGCCTATTACGAGTCGGCTGTAGAGTTACAGGTTTCTGATCTACGCTATCATTTAGCGCAGCGTCTGCCGGACTACATGATACCATCTTATTATATGCAGATGAATCAATTACCTTTTACTGCCAATGGGAAGATAGATCGGAATGCTTTACCAGATTATGAGTTAAAAGTTGCGGATAATTATACTCCCCCTTCTACTGAAACCGAAGAAAAGCTGGTTAAGATTTGGGCAGATGTACTCAAACGCGATGTAGCTACGATTGGGATCAATAACAATTTTTTTGACTTAGGAGGGCAATCTTTAAAGTTGGTGTTTTTAGCGAACAGAATAAGGGAAACATTTAAACTATCCATAAGTTTAATCAAACTTACCTCTCTGAAAGATATCCAGGAGTTGGCAAAAGAAATAAATTCTGGTATTGAGGTTGATTATTTTAAAATTCAAAAAGCAGATGAAATGGATTTTTATCCATTGTCTTCTGCACAGAAACAGTTCTATTTTTTAAATCAGCTCAATAGAAATTCAACAGTATATAACCAACCTCAGGCCTTTACAATTAATGGCCCCGTTGACAGGGAAAAAATCAAGGATATTTTCCATCGGATAATTAAGCGTCATGAGATTTTCAGGACACGTATTCAATTAGTCAATGATTCGCCCGTACAATATGTTTTAGAAGAAGCGTCTTTTGAATTGGAATACTTTAATTCTTCCTTAGAAAAGAGTGCGGAAATTATTACAGAATTTATTCGGCCATTTAATTTGCATACGGCTCCATTATTACGGGCAGGCCTTATTCGTATTAATGAAGAAACACATATTTTAATCACTGACAGACATCATATCGTTTCCGATGGAGTTAGTTTGGGAATCTTTCTTCGTGATTTTATTTCTCTATACCAGGGAAAGGAGCTTTCTCCCATTGAATTGCAATATAGAGATTATGCTGTATGGCAGGAAAGTGAAGTCTATCAAAAGAATCTGGAAAGTCAAAAACAATTCTGGAATGGTGTGTTTGAAACGCCTCCTTCCATACTTGCCTTACAGACAGATTACGAACGTCCGGTTGTACCGACCTATCACGGTGCTCAAATTGATTTTGTTTTTGAGTTAGCACAAACCAAAATTTTAAACAACCTGGCAAAGTCATTAGGGGTTACCTTATTTTCTGTAGTCCTTGGGATTTTTAAGATCCTTCTATACAAAGTTACGGGGCAAAAAGACTTAATTATAGGTACTCCGGTTTCGGGCCGGAGGGATACAGAGATCGAAAATATTATGGGGGTTTTTATTAACATGTTAGCCCTAAGAAATGATATTGAAGATCATGGCAATCTATACGACTTTATAAAACAAGTTCATCAAAGCGTTATGCTAGGCTTAGAGCATCAGGATTATCCCTATGAAAAATTAATCAATGACCTGGGTATTGCCAGAGATTATAATCGCAATAGCCTGTTCGATGTGATGTTCGTGTACAAAAATGAAGAGCCAATAGAATTGAAATTGTCGGATCTGCAACTTGAAACATACGTGCTTGGTTCGGACACTTCACAAATGGATTTGATTTTGCATGTTAATGCTACTGAAAACAAGATACAATTAGGGTTTCAATATGCAAAAGATTTGTTTCAGCGATCCACTATTGAAAATTTCGTTAAATATTTTAAGCAAATAACTAATCAGGTAATTTTAAATATCCCTATCGCAGCAATAAACCTGCTGGGAACTGACGAAATCAATCAATTAAGAAAGTTCAATACCTCTGAAATCTCGTTTGAGATCAAAGAGAATATTGTGGAATTATTTGAGAAACAGGTTCTGATGTTTCCGGATAGAAATGCAGTGGTATACAATGGAATAAATCTAAGTTATCAAGAGCTCAATGAACAGAGCAATCAACTAGCTGCATATCTTATTGAACAAGGTGTGGTAAAAGGAGATATTATAGGACTGTTGCTGGATAGATCTGCAGATATAATGATAGGGATTCTGGGGATACTGAAAAGTGGTGCGGCTTATCTGCCTATTGATTTCAAGTTACCTTTTGAACGGATTAACTATATGCTGGAATCCTGCAATTCTAAATTGTTATTGGGGCATAAAGAACATCTGGATAGATTTAAGGATGTTATAGCTACACATGATATTCATGCTTCTTCAATTAAAGTACAGGAAAATTATAATTTAAGTATTCGGCGCAATTCTTCCGATCTGGCCTATTGTATTTTTACTTCAGGTTCAACAGGTGCTCCTAAAGGCGTATTAATGGAAGATAGCAGCGTAGTGAATTTGGCAGCAGGATTATCCGCTACTGTTTACAAAGGCCTTGATTCTGGATTAAATGTAGGATTAATAGCTGCTTATAGCTTTGATGCTTCATGTCAGCAAATATTTGGTGCATTATTGAATGGTCACAGCCTGTATATCTGTCAGGAAAATGAACGGATGGATGGGAATGAGTTGTATAACTTTTATAAGAAACACAGGATTAATGTAAGTGATGGTACTCCGACACATTTCAGTATGTTTCTGAGAAGTCTTAAAGGGAAGATAGAATTACCAGATTTTAAAGTTTGGTTATTAGCAGGAGAAGCTTTACCAAAGGAACTTGTGCAGGAATTCTATACCTATTCAATGACAGAAAATATGACGTTGTACAATTTGTACGGACCTACTGAAACCTGTGTGGATTCTACTTATTATCGAATAGACACTGCAGATTTAGATAAATTTAAAGCCATACCAATTGGCCGCCCATTGCCAAATGAAAGAATCTATATAGTCGACGAGTTGGGCAATTCTGTTCCGCAAGGTGTCATTGGTGAACTTTGTATAGCTGGGGCTGGTCTTGCCCGTGGTTATATCGGAAATGGTATTGAAAACAAGAAGTTTATAGCAGACTGGATAAAGGGAGAAGAACGGGTTTATAGAAGTGGAGATTTGGCATATTGGCTTCCAGATGGTAATATAGCCTACAAAGGCCGGATTGATAACCAAATTAAACTGCGCGGATATCGTATTGAGCCAGGAGAAATTGAACATGCACTATCGGCTCACGAAGCTGTACTAGAGGGAGTTGTTTCCCTGAAAAATATAGAAGGTGAAAGTTATTTATCAGCGTATTATTTAGCTGATCAAAACTTAGATGGTGAGTTGCTCAGAGAATATCTAAGCCGTATTCTTCCTGAATACATGGTTCCTTCATTTTATATCCAATTAGACAAGATGCCCTTGACAACTAATGGCAAGCTGGACAGAGATGCATTACCAATTCCAGACAGAGTGAATAAGGAGCTGTATGTAGGTGCATCTTCCAAAACAGAAAGAGAAGTAATCGGGATTTGGGCAGAGGTCTTAAAGATTGACCCATCAGCTATTAGTATTACGCAAAGTTTTTTACAGTTAGGCGGAAATTCGATTATGGCAATTCAAATAACCAATAAAATAAAAAGAGAATTTAACATAGAAATAAAACTCGTAGAGATCTTTCAAAAAAATACAGTTGTACAACAGGCTAATTTTATTGATGCATCTGTATGGATAAATGAAGCAAACCCATTACCAAAAATGGGTAGCAGGGAAATCAATATTTAAGCGTGATTTCTAAACACAGTCCAATTTTTAATCTTAAATAATTGTTAATATGACATATAATTCTAACATAATCGCTGAACTATCATTACAGCAGGCCCGGTATTTAAAACGCGATAAAGGGGTTGCGCTTTTTATGAGAGTTGAGTTAGAAATGAATAATCCTGATGTTGTTGCTTTAGAAAAAGCAATAGCATTCTTTGTAAAAAGGCACGAAAGTCTGAGAACTATATTTCCATTGATTGATGGTGAATTTAAACAAGTGATTCTCCCTGCAGATGAGAGGTTCGCTTTAGAATTTATTGATACCAATACATTGCATAAATCTTATGAAGAAATCAGAACTGAATATTTTGAAAATGCAGGAGTATGGTTTGTTGATAAGCAAAAAGATCCACTAACCAGGTTTTTCTTGTTCAAGTTAGCAGGGGAGAAATATATGTTTCTTTTTTTAGTGGACCACATTAGTTGTGATGACTGGTCGATGGAAAAGATCATCAAGAAAGAACTCATGACGTTCTATCAATGCTACAGTGATGGAGGTGAGCCAGATATTCAACCATTGAAGATACAATTAAGAGACTATGCCGAACAGCGGAAAACATGGATCAGTGAAAAAGGAGAAGAATTAAAAAAATATTGGAAAGCCAAAACATCAGGGTATGACTATATTTTTAATATAAGCGACTTTTATGAGGGATATTTTTTGAGAAATAATCAAAGGTTATTAGCAGAAAAAACAATCGGGAAAGCAGAGACTCAAAAGGAATTATTCGCGATATATGATCATCCCCAGGCACTTTTATATACGACTAAAATTTCTGGTCAACACTTTAATGCCATCACAGCATTTGCGAAAAATAATAACTGTACCATATCATCTATTATTTATGCAAGTTTGTCCATTTTATTATATTCTTATACTGGTAAACGCAAAACATTAATTGCGGCTATTATCGCTGACAGATTTGTTTCTGAAAACCAGCTGATCATAGGGAATTTACTTGGCGAAGCTTATTTCACCGGAGAATTTTCTGACCGCCTGGTTATCAATGATGTTATCGATCAAACATTTTATGATATACTTACCAATTGTCAAAACCTGATTATCAATTATGACTATCTGGATTTGGATAGGGCAGAACTTCGGGCGAGTTGCGATATGGTGGTAAATTATATTAAATATTATGAAAACCTACCCGACATTACGGAGATACAGGAAAACCATATTGATACAGATATTAATCATTATCCTTTAAAAAATACGGCATGCGAATATGACAACGGTTTTATTTTATACTGGAAGTATAATAAACTTCTGTTTGATAAAGAACTGATAGAAGATATCGTAGAATGCCATCAAAATATTCTTGAATTTATGATTAAGAATGATGATAAAACAATAGGAGAACTGAAGAACTATCTCAAGGCGAAAGCCACTACCACGATATAATTTTTAGACAAAAGAACCACATTTCAAAATATACTGATTTTCAATCTACATACCTATACCTATGCAACAAAGCCTGGAAGAACTATTATTAAAACTTAAAAAGCTTGATATAAGCATTAAAATTGTTGAAGAGAACCTGAAAATAACGGTTCCTGAAGATTTTGACAATCCTGATGTTATTTTAGAATTGAAGAACAATAAGAGTCTTATAATCGATTATTTAAAGAATCTAAGGAAATCAAATACGACCACAAGACAAATACCTAAAGCTGCTGATAAAGAATATTACCCATTAGCTTCATCCCAATTAAGATTATTTCTGCTAAACCAGATAGATAAGTCGTCTTTAGCTTATAACCAAACCGGGGTTTTAAAGATAGACGGAGCAGTGAGTTATGAAAAACTTACGCATGTTTTTAAATCGCTAATAGAGCGGCACGAATGTTTCCGAACGAGTTTTAGCTTAGATCAATATAATAAACCACACCTGAAAGTGATGTCCGATGTCCATTTTGAGATTGAACATCTTAGAATGGATTCTGATATGGAATCTCTCATCCATAAATTCATCAGAACTTTTGATTTAAAGAATCCACCTTTGCTTCGGGTTGGAGTAGTCCAGGTGGATAACACACATTTCATCTTGTTAGATATGCACCATATCGCTTCTGACGGGATGTCTCTGCAAATATTAATGAAGGAATTTTCTCAGCTCTACAGAGGCAATAAATTACCAGCATTAAAAAGGCAATATAAAGATTATTCTGAGTGGCTCTCCAGCAATGATTACCAGATTTCTGTGCAAAGTCAAAAGGAATTCTGGATCAGGGAGTTTGCTATTGATTACAGTCCTTTAGAGTTGCCTTATGATTTTCCAAGACCAAAAGAAAAGACATTTAAAGGGCGCGTAGCAAAATTTAATATGTCTGATAAAGAAAGGCATGCATTAAATGAAATCAGCAAGAAATACAATACAACTCTCTATAGCATATTATTAGGGGTTTATGGTATACTATTATCAAAACTAAGTGGAAATGCTGATCTGGTTATTGGTACGTTGGTAGCTGGAAGAAAGCATGATGATCTTGAAGGTATAGTAGGAATGTTTGCTAAAACATTAGCGTTGCCTGTAAGTCTGAATGATGATTCGGGTTTTAACGTTTATATACAACAACTGCACGAAAGATTGCTCAACTGTCTTGACAACGATGATTATCCATATGAAGAGTTAATAAACGATTTACGTATAGAGCGGGATCCTGGTCGTAATCCATTATTTGATTGTTTATTTGTATTACAGAATATCAGACAAGAGTCTTTTGAAATTGAAGATACAAATATCGAAAGATTCCAGTTTGAGTCAACAACTGCTAAATTTGATCTGACATTAGAAGCAACTGAAGATGCTGCTGGATTAAGCTTTGACCTGGAATATTCTACTGATCTTTTTACAACTGTTACGATTGAAAGATTTATTGGTTTCTACAAAGCGTTATTGCAACAAGTCATAGAAAACCAGGAGATATCTTTATCCGGACTATCATTGCTTTCGAAATCGGAAGAAAATGATATTATAAAGCTTAACAATGCTGTTGAAATTGCCTATCCAAAGGATTGCACTGTTGTTGAGCTATTTGAAAGACAGGTACAAAAAAGTCCGGATTCGATAGCAGTTGTTTATGAAGGGGATACTTTAACCTATGCTGAGCTAAATAATCTGTCAAATATTCTGGCCAGTGAACTGCGGTCAAAAGGTATAGGCAGAGATGATATCGTGGGTCTTTTTACAGACAAAAACCTGTACACGGTTGTAGGTATGTTAGGAATATTGAAATCCGGGGGCTGTTATTTGCCTTTGGATCCAAGCTATCCTGAAGGCCGGATAAATTATATGCTGGAGGACAGTAAAATAACGATCATGGTTACTGATGCAAAACATGAGACTGCCATAGCGAAGAACATTCAAAAGATCTTATTAGAAGATATTACAGGAGCAGCTCAGGAAGTGCCAAATCCAGCCAGGATCAATGAGCCTTCAGACTTATGTTATATCATTTATACCTCTGGAACTACAGGTAATCCTAAAGGGGTTATGATTGAGCATGAAAACGTAGTAAGGCTAATGTATAACGATGGATTTCAGTTTGATTTCGGGGAAAATGACGTATGGACTATGTTCCATAGTCACTGTTTTGATTTTAGTGTATGGGAAATGTATGGCGCTTTATTATATGGCGGTAAAGTAATCATCATTTCACAAGCAATTGCAAGGGATCCTGCTCAATATATACAGGTACTTAAGCAGCACAAGGTGACGGTATTGAACCAAACCCCGACATCATTCAATAACCTGGTAGAAGAAATTGGCAGAAAAGACATAGAATTAAATGATTTGCGCTATGTTATTTTTGGAGGTGAGGCTTTGGTTCCTTCGAAGTTGAAATCCTGGCAACAGCAATATCCCGAAGTGCTATTGGTCAATATGTACGGAATTACTGAAGTGACTGTTCATGCCACCTATAAAGAGATCGGGAAAAAGGAGATCGACGATAATATAAGTGATATTGGTAAACCGATTCCAACAACATCATTGTATGTATTGGACAAAAATAAAAAGCTGGTCCCACAAGGTATAACTGGTGAGATCTATGTAGGGGGAGCGGGGATAAGCAGGGGATATCTGAATAATGAGGCATTGACCAGAACCCGTTTTTTTGATAATCCTTATCGTAAAGGAGAGCGTTTTTATCGTTCCGGAGACTTAGGCCGATTACTGGAAAATGGCGATTTGGAGTATCTGGGAAGAATAGATGATCAGGTACAGTTAAAGGGTTTTAGAATAGAATTGAAAGAAATAGAGCAACAGTTGCTTCGCCACGAATCCATCAGTAATGCTTTAGTGATCAACCGTGATTCAGAAGACGGGCATCCTTATTTATGTGCTTATTATATAGCAGATGAGGCTTTGGAGGTTTCTGTTCTTCGCTCACATTTGGGAGAACATTTACCAGCTTATATGATTCCTTCCTATTTTATTAAAATGGAGGAATTTCCATCGACCGTTAACAATAAAATAGCGGTTTCAAAATTACCGGCACCAGATAAAGAGTTATCAGCAGGGAGCTATGTGGCTCCAGGTACAGAAGAGGAGTCTTTATTAGCCCAGATCTGGGAAGAAGTATTGGGCATGAAACCAATTGGTATCCGGGATAATTATTTCAGTTTGGGAGGAGATTCCCTCAAGGCGATCGGATTAATATTCAATATCAATAACAAGCTTAATACCTCACTGACCATAGCAGATCTGTATTCTTATCAAACCATAGAGGATTTGGCTGTAAGAGTAACAGATTCGAAAAAAGATGAGGAAAGCGAGCGGATATTTGAAGCAGCACGACAAGAACTTCAGCTGTTCCAGGAGACCTATAAACAGGAATACAATTTTCTGGATTCGTATGCACAAGTCTACCCAATGAACGGGGTGGAAAAAGGGATGGTTTTCCTCTCCTTAAAAGCTAAAGCCAGCAATATTCATGAAATTGTTTATCACGAGCAAAATATATATGATTGTCCGGTTAAAGATTTTGATTTCGGTTTATTTAAAAATGCGGTGGATTTAATGATTGTAAAACATACCACCTTACGTAAGGTCTATGATTTGGAACACTTTGCCCATATCATTATGAAGGAGGTAAATCCCGAAGTTAATTTTATAGATATACGTCACCTGGATAAAAAAGATCAGGAATTGTTTGTAGAGAATAAACTGTTGGAAGAGAAGATGAAAATGACGAACCTTTCATTTTCCTTATTGTGGCGTATAAACATGATAAAGATTAGGGATGATTTCCAGTATTTACTGTTCGATTTTCATCATTCCCTGTTCGATGGCTGGAGTTTATCATCATTCCTGACGGAACTATTAAACATATATTCCATTTTATCTAAAGATAAGGGCTTCGTTCCACAACCTTTACAAAGCACTTATGAAGATCAGATTGTTGGAGAATTGGCAGCGGCAAAGCGTGAAGCTTCCATTCAATATTGGAAAGAAGAGTTAGCTGGTTATACCCGTTTTGAATTGCCATCTACCGGAGCAGCACATGAATTCAGAAAAGAGTGGTCTGATTTTGGGAAAGATTTTAGAATCGAATTGGAGCAAGTAGCATTACAATATAATACAAGCTTTAAACACTTGTGTTTTGCCGCATATATTTACACTTTAAACATGCTAAGTTATGAGGACGACATCACAGTCGGTGTAGTCACCAATAACAGGCCATTGACTCCTGATGGGGACAGAATACTAGGTTGCTTTTTAAATACCATTCCTTTCAGAGCAAAGATTGCAGCAGACTTAACCTGGGGAGGCTATATTGACTATATAGAAAACAAACTCAGAAAATTAAAATATCACGAAAAAGTTCCTTTTTATAAAATATTAGAGCTTACAGACGAACCATCAGGTCAGAATAACCCTGTTTTTGATGTTGCTTTTAATTACACAGATTTTAGAATTTATGAGGAGATAGAAGAGGTTGAATCCTTAATAAAACCAGAAGAATTTAAAGCATCGGGTTTTTATCTGAATAACAATACCAGCATAGATTTTCATATTTATGCTGATAACAATGATTTTCACCTGACCCTGACACATTCGGCCGCTGTTTTTAACGAAGAGCAGATAGGTAAACTTGCTGGCTATTTTAAATCAGTCCTGAATCAGTTTATAAATAGTGCCGATGAAATGCTGGACAAGAATTCAATATTGCCAGAAGCAGATAAAGTAAAATTGTTAGCGGCGACTTCACTTATTGACATTGCTTATCCAAAGGATTGTACTATTGTTGATTTATTTGAAAGACAAGTACAAAATCGTCCGGATTCGATAGCAGTTGTTTATGAAGGAAATAGTTTAACCTATGTTGAGCTAAATAATCTGTCAAATATTCTGGGCAATGAACTGCGGTCAAAAGGTATAGGCAGAGATGATATTGTAGGTCTTTTTACGGATAAAAACCTGTACACGGTTGTAGGTATGTTAGGAATATTGAAATCCGGGGGTTGTTATTTACCTCTGGATCCAAGCTATCCTGAAAGCCGGATAAATTATATGCTGGAGGATAGTAAAATAACAATCTTGGTCACTGATGCAAAGCATGAGGCTACCATAGCGAACACCATTCAAAAAATCTTATTAGAAAATATCACAGGAGCAGCTCAGGAAGTGCCAAATCCAGTCAGGATCAATGAGCCTGCAGACTTATGTTATATCATTTATACCTCTGGAACTACAGGTAATCCTAAAGGAGTTATGATTGAGCATGAGAACGTGGTAAGGCTGCTATGTAATGATGGGTTTCAGTATAATTTCGGTGAAAATGATGTTTGGACCATGTTCCATAGTCACTGCTTTGATGTGAGTGTATGGGAAATGTATGGCGCGTTATTCTACGGCGGTAAAGTGATCATCATTCCACAATCCGTTGCAAGAGACCCTGCTCAATATATAGAAGTGCTTAAGCAACATAAGGTGACGGTATTGAACCAAACTCCAACAGCATTTAATAGTCTGATGGAGGAGATTGGCCGGAAGGATGTAGAATTACTCGATTTGCGTTATGTTATTTTTGCAGGAGAGGCGCTAACTCCTTTAAAATTGAAGTCATGGCAACAGCAGTACCCTGACGTGGTATTGGTCAATATGTACGGGATTACTGAAGTAACTGTTCATACCACCTATAAAGAGATCGGGAAAAAGGAGATTGACGAAAATATAAGTGTTATCGGTAAGCCGATTCCAACAACATCATTGTATGTATTGGATAAAAATAAAAAGCTGGTCCCACAAGGTATAACTGGTGAGATCTATGTAGGAGGAGTGGGGATAGGAAGGGGTTACCTGAATAATGAAGCGTTGACAAAAAGCCGTTTTTCGGAAAATCCTTATCGCAAAGGAGGCCGTTTTTACCGTTCCGGAGATTTGGGCCGTTTATTGGAAAATGGAGAGCTGGAGTATTTAGGAAGAATAGATAATCAGGTACAATTAAAGGGCTTTAGGATCGAATTAAGGGAAATAGAGCATCAGCTGCTTCGCTATGAAGCTATCAATAATGCTTTAGTGATCAAGCGGGATTCAGAGGATGGTCATCCTTATTTATGTGCTTATTATATAGCAGATGAGACTTTGGAAGTTTCTGTTCTTCGCTCACATCTGGGAGAACATTTACCAGCTTATATGATCCCATCCTATTTTATTAAAATGGATGAATTTCCATCGACCGTTAACAACAAAATAGCAATTTCAAAATTACCGGCACCAGATAAGGAGTTATCGGGAAGCAATTATGTGGCCCCGGTTACAGACGAGGAGTCATTAATGGCCCAGATCTGGGAAGAAGTATTGGGCATGAAACCAATTGGTATCCGGGATAATTATTTTAGTTTGGGAGGAGATTCCCTGAAGGCGATCGGATTAATTTTTAATAGCAATAACAAGCTCAATACCTCACTAACTATAGCAGATCTGTATTCCTATCAAACAATAGAAGAGTTGACGCTGAGAGTCCTGGATTCAAAAAAAGATGAGGAAAGCGAGCGGATATTTGACGCAGCACGACAAGAACTTCAACTGTTCCAGGAGAACTATAAGCTAGAACACAATTTTCTGGATTCTTATGAACAAGTGTATCCGATGAATGGAGTAGAAAAAGGGATGGTCTTTGAATATCTGAAAACTACCCCAGAAAATATTCATGAAATTATTTACCACGAGCAGAACATGTATGATTATCCTGCTAAGGATTTTGATTTTGGATTGTTTGAAGACGCTATGGATTTAATGATTGCAAAGCATACGACTTTGCGTAAGGTATATGATTTAGATTGCTTCGCTCATGTTATTATGAAGGAAATAGATCCTGAAATTAATTTTATTGATATACGCCACCTGGACAAGAAAGATCAGGAACTCTTTATAGCGAAGAAAATGCTGGAAGAGAAAATGAGAATGACGAGTATGTCATTTTCGTTATTGTGGCGTATAAATATCATAAAGATTAGGGATGATTTTCAGTATTTGCTATTTGATTTTCATCATTCCCTGTTCGACGGATGGAGCTTATCGTCATTCCTGACGGAACTATTAAATATGTACACAGTTTTATCTAAAGACAGGGCTTTCATTCCACAACGTTTACAAAGTACCTATGAAGATCAGATTGTCGGAGAATTGGCAGCAGCAAAGCATACAGCTTCCATTCAATATTGGAAAGAAGAGCTGAATGGTTATACCCGTTTTGAATTGCCATCTACCGGAGCAACACATGAATTTATAACTGATGTGTTTGAATTAGGTCTTGCGTATAGAAATGAATTGGAGGAAGTGGCATCAAGATATAATACGAGCTTTAAACATTTGTGTTTTGCCGCCTATATTTACACACTGAACATGCTAAGTTATGAGGATGACATCACTGTCGGTGTAGTCACTAATAACAGGCCTTTGACTCCTGATGGGGAAAAATTACTAGGTTGTTTTTTAAATACCATTCCTTTCAGAGCACAGATTCCAGAAGGCTTAACCTGGGGAGGCTATATTGACTTTATAGAAAACAAGCTTAGAAAACTAAAGTATCATGAAAGAGTTCCTTTTTATAAGATACTAGAGCTTACAGAAGAACCATCAGGTCAGAATAATCCTGTTTTTGATGTTGTTTTTAATTATCTGGACTTTAAGATATTTGAAGAGCGCGATGACTACGATGCGACTATTGATTTAGAAGAAAACTCATTATCTGAATTTTATCTTAATGAACATTTTCCTATTGGCTTCCACATAGAAGCACATGAGCTTAAGCAAGGACGCGGAAGTGTTTATAATAAAAGTTTCAGGTTGTTGTTAAGGTACTCTAAGGCCATTTTTAGTGAAAAACAAACAAAGAGAATGGCAGATCATTTTAAAGCGATCCTGGATCAGTTTTTACATCACGAATCAGAATTGGTATCTAAAGAAACGATAACGCTGCTCGAAAAGGAGGATTATGCGCTGTTAAGTGAATTTAATGCAACAGAAGTAACCTATGAAAGTGCTAAGACAGTATTAGATTTATTCTCAGCACAAGTTCAGCTAACTCCGGAAAATATTGCAGCTGTTTTTGAGGATAAAAAACTAAACTATAGCGAATTAGATCGCATTTCAAATCAGTTGTCCCATCTTTTGATAGCAAAAGGGGTTGTAAGTGATTCTTTAGTTCCGATATGTTTAGATCAGTCAATCGAGATGATTATTGGGATTTTAGGGATTTTGAAAGCTGGCGGTGCCTACGTTCCTATAGATCCGAAGTATCCTCAAAACCGGATAAATTATGTATTGGAAGATACAAAACCAGTAATCGTCCTTACTTCAAGCAATTACCAGGATCTGTTTAACGATATAGCCGCTTTAAATCTTGATGATAAATCTATATATGAGCAATGGCCTGCATCTTCTGCAAACGTAAGTATACCACAAGAATCACTGGCCTATGTTATTTATACTTCTGGTACGACTGGTATTCCCAAAGGAGTAATGAACCAGCATGATGGGATTTATAACCGGTTGATGTGGATGCGTAGTTATTTAGATGTAACGGCGGCTGATGTTATTTTACAAAAAACAACTTTTTGCTTTGATGTCTCTGTATGGGAACTGCTGCTTCCTTTAACAACTGGAGCCAGAATGATATTTATAATACCGGAAGGCAATAAAGACCCAGCTTATTTATGGAATTTAATTTGTACCGAAAACATTTCTATAACACACTTCGTACCTTCCATGTTGTCGGCATTTCTATCAAGTTTTAAAGCAGCTGAAAGCAATAACTTACGCGCAATTATAGCGAGTGGAGAAGAATTGAAATTAGCTGTGGTCAAAGATTTTAAGGCTATTTTCCCAGACGTTAAACTGTATAATTTATACGGACCTACAGAAGCTGCGATAGATGTCACAGCAGTAGAGCTTAGCGCTTATGAAACAAGGGTCACTATAGGAAAGCCAATAGCAAATACGCAAATCTATATCGTTGACAATAAGAATAACATTCAGGCTACTGGAGTTTGTGGTGAGCTGTTAATTGGTGGAGTTCAGGTATCCAGAGGGTATTTGAATAAATCAGAATTGACATCACAAAAGTTTATAGATAATCCATTTGATAAAAATGATAAGTATAAGCTGTATAAAACAGGAGATATAGGTCGCTGGCTTTCTGACGGAAGTATAGAGCTGCTAGGTAGAATTGATGATCAGATAAAGATCAGGGGATTCAGGGTGGAGCTTGGAGAAATTCAGAATCAGCTACTCAATCATCCCGACATTAGCGAATCAATCGTATTATATCAACAGAGTAAGGGGAATCATTTTCTAGTAGGATATTATGTTTCAAAATTCGAATTAAGCGCTTTAGAATTGCAGAATCACTTAAGACAACATTTACCGGATTATATGGTACCGTCGGCATATCTGCATTTAGCTGTTCTTCCTTTAACTGCGAATGGAAAAGTCAATAAGGCGAGCCTTCCACTACCTGATTTAATGGTAGAGCGTGAGTTCATTGCCCCTTCAAATGACTTAGAAGAAACCCTGGCAACAATTTGGGCTGAGGTACTCGGTTTAGAAAAAGAAAAGATCAGTGTTAATAGTAGTTTCTTTGATTTAGGTGGACATTCTCTGCTTGCAGTGCTTTTGGTGAATAAGATAAACCAGGTATTTGATATGAACATATCCTTCAGGACTTTCTTTAAGAATCCCTACATACAAGGAGTAGCCTCATACATCGCATCAGTAAACGTAGAAAGTATCAACGAAGTATAATTTATAAAATTTAATCTGCAATGACCAAAATTAAACTATTCTGTTTCCCTTATGCTGGTGGATCAGCTCAGGTGTATCACCACTGGATAAAGAGTCTGAACCCAGCAATCGAAGTAGTACCTATTGAGTTGTCTGGCCGGGGAACAAGATTTAATGAACCTTTGTATAAAGATTTTGAAGAACTCGTTAATGACGTTTACCATCAAATATATAATGATGTAGTTCATAACCCATATGCATTTTTCGGACATAGTCTTGGTGCATTAATTGCTTTCGAACTCGTTCAGAAAATAGGGATTAATAACCTTCCGGACCCAAAACATGTTTTCTACTCTGGTAAAAGTGCACCACACATAGAGAATAAAAAGAAAGTTATCTATCATTTATTGGATACGGAAGATTTCAAGAAAGAAATAATACAACTGGGAGGAACTCCTGCCGGAATTTTCGAGCATATAGAATTTGAGAAACTATTTCTTCCGCTATTAAGGAATGATTTCAAATTGGCAGAAACATATGATTTTAAGAAAGATAAAAGGCTCTATAATGGAGAGATAACTGTTATGCTGGGAAAAAAAGATGATTTGACTGCTCAACAATGCCACGAATGGAGTAAAACAACTTCAAACATTTGTAATATTATTTATTTCAATGGAGGTCATTTCTTTATTCACAATGAAAATGAAAAGATTTTTGACATTATTAACCATGCCCTGATTCAATAGCGCATTAGGGTTGAATCTTTTAGCTCCATTATCTGGTTTAAGCCTTGATAATCGATGGTTTAACCCTAATGAAAAATTGTTCTTGCAGTATTTGTATTGTCAAAAAAATAAGTCAAATATTTTGACTTTTATTGTAACCTAATCCACTTTGATATTGTCTATTTAAATATGTCCATGGACGAAGAACATAAAATTATAATGCTAATAATCAAAGGAGATGCTAACGCATTTTCACGATTAGTAGATAAATATCAGAATTTGATTTTTCATATTACTAAAAAGATCGTTCCAGAACAAATGGATGCAGAAGATGTGTGTCAAGAGGTGTTCGTGAAAATTCACAAAAGTATAGGAACTTTTAAATATGAATCAAAATTATCTACATGGATTGCAAGAATAACCTATTTTACAGCCCTCAATCATTTAAAGAAAAGTAAAAGAGATTTTACTGAGGATTATCCTGAGGATTTTTGGAATCTTGAAACAGATCAGGACGACCCGGAGGAACTATTAGTCAAAAAAAGTACCGCAGAATATATTAATAAATTGATCGGCCAATTACCAGAAAATTACCGGGTGGTATTAACGTTATATCATTTAGAAGAATTTTCAATTGAAGAAATCGGTGAAACTACAGGTATGCCCCAGGGTACTATAAAAAATTACTTATTTAGGGCGCGTAAGATGCTCAAGGATAAAATTACACATCAATTAAAAGAGGATTATGAAGAAAGATGAAGATTTTAGAATTCAGGAAATTCTTGACAAAAAAATGAAAGGGATAGCAGATGTTTCCTATGAAATGACAAATATAGAAGATTTAAAGGCCTATGAATTAATTTATGACCAATTAGCTAAAGAACCTGTTGAGCATCTTTCTATTTCATTTAAAGCAAATGTCTTGAGGCGTATTGAGATGGAAAAGAAAAAAACAAGTGATATTATGTTTTATTGGCTATTAGGAGTTGTTTCTTTGATTGGCATCCTGACCATGATTTCAATCTTCTTTATTTTTAAAGATGCCTTTGCACCAGCCTGGAATATTATTGATAGGTTCAAAGGATTTATTGTCCTTGGAATAGCTGGTATAATTGCATTTAATATTGTAGAAAAAAAGTTAAGTAAAGTTAATATTTAACCTATCAGATTTACGCTTGTAATTGCTCTTATTATGGGGGATCTTATTTAAGATTTAATCAAAAAAAAGCAAATCATATGATTTGCGTTTTTTTTGATTAAATCTGAGATGATCTGAGCCGATAAATCAGAGTTTATTTAACCTGCTTTTTTCCTCTTCCGCACTACTACCATTTTTATCGGTTGATTTTAGTTTGATATTACCAAATTTGTATGAGATGCTCAGGCGAACAACTCTGCTGTCATAGTTCCTGTCAAACGTATAACTATTATTGGGTAGGTTACTAAAACTAGTTCTCTTACCAACCGTTTTGAAAACATCATTTACAGCCAATTTAACACTCATCTTATTAGAGAGAAATGCCCGTCTTAATCCAAGGTCAATTCCATAATAGGATTTTATATTAAATACACCATAAACATTTGGAGAAACATATTTTCCACTCAGCTCTGCTGAAGTTTTATTGTCAATTGTAAAGGTGTGGTTCGAACTAGCCTGCCATGCCAGTTTTTCAAGTTGAAGTTGTGCCCCTTCAATTACATCTGAATTGTATTGATTATAAAAAAGTGTGACATTATTATAACTGCGCCACCAATTGGTAAACGTGACAGGAGCATTAATATTAAGTGAATAAGAATTAATTGAATTCAGATTTGCATCTGTTTGGGCGATCGTCTTTGTTTTAGTATCTGGTACAAATATAACAGCGATGCCATCTTTGGTCTTACTATAGCTTAAATCCACTGTGTACTTGTTTTTGAACCTGTATCCAATCTTATAAGAATTAGTATACTGAGGTTTTAGGAAAGGATTTCCGTAACGAAGAGTATATTGATCAATATAGTAAACAAAAGGATTTAGTGATGCGTAGTCAGGCCTGCCAATCCTTCTTCCATAACTAGCTGTAATCGCATTCGAATTGTCTATCTTTTTCTGAAGGAATAATGTTGGAAATAGATCTGTGTATGATTTTTCTACAATACTTCCACCCGTCACCAGGTTCCCCCTGGATGAGGTTCTTTCTACCCGAAGTCCAGCCTGGATTGAATAGGATCCTATTTGGGTATTGTAATTTGCATAGGCAGCTCCGATTTTTTCATCATAAATAAACTGATTGCTTCGTCTTTCGTCATTAAGGTAACTGCCATCATTTTGAAGTATATCATATTTAAGAACGTTATCAATTGTTATTGCACTGTATTTGAATCCGGCATCAAGTCTTGAAGATTTACTGAAAGGGTGTCTGAAGTCTGCTTTACCAACATAGATATCTATTTTTTGTGGAGCCAGATTTCTAAAGTTATAGTCTGGTCTGTATTCATTTTGGTTTTCATCTAAAAATTGATTGTTAAAATAGAAAGCTTCTTTCCTTGTTGAGGTGGAATAATCACCACTAAATGTCAACTCTGTGCCAACTGTGTCTAATCTTAATTTGTAATTTACATCATAATTAAAATAATTAGCAGGGAATGAACCAGTATTCAATGCTACAATACTGGAATCCACAACTCCTGGCTGTGGGCCAACCCTGGTTGTACCCGCCAACCTGGAGTCTCCATGCCAAAGATATCCATCAACCACAAACCCTAAAACGCTTCTTGGAGATATATTTATATCTCCCCCTACCTTAAAACTATGGTTCTTGTAACGGAATTTCTCTAAAGATGAAGACTGGAAAAAAGTTGAAGTTCCTGAAGATAATACAGATCTGTTAACATCTATTGAACTAAAATCCTCGCGATCTGAATAATTATAATTCGCAAAAATATTGAGAATTTTACTTCTGTGGTTCACAGTTATACCCCCATTTGTTTTTCTGTATATTCCCTGACCGTAACCAATATTTACATCTGCATTGGTTCCAAAACTATCATTTTTCTTAATCCTGATATTGATGATCCCAGCATTTCCGGCAGCATCATATTGTGCGGAAGGGTTTGTCATTAGCTCAATAGATTGGATCGTATTTGATTGCAAAGAGTTTAAGAGGTCTTTCAGTTGTTCTGTTGACAGATAAGTTTGCTTGTCGTTAATTAAGACCATCACGTTGGTTTTACCAACCAAACTAATCACCCCATTATCTATGGTTACACCAGGCGCTTTTTGTAAAATGTCCATCGCTGTGTTACCAGTAGCCAGTATACTATTCTCAACATTCATTACGACCTTGTCCATTTTGCTTTCTATCAATGGTTTTTGAGCGGTGACTGTTACAGTTTGCAATTGTTTATTTTCCGTTTGCAATTGAATAATGCCTAATACCTTTTTTTCTTCTGGAGCAAGCGTGAATATTTCAGACTTGTAAGTTTTGTATCCCAACACGCTCCCGGAAATATAGTAATTTCCTGGGCTCACGTTTCCAATAATAAACGCTCCGGAACCATCGGTTACAGCTCCTTTGACAAGTTTTGAATCAGTTGCATTGAATAGCATCAAGCTAGCAAAGGGTAAAGCTTCATTAGTAATGGTTGTTATTTTACCGCTTATTTCTGTTGATGGCTGTGATTGTGCAGCTGCTTTTATAGTACAAAATGACAGATAACAAAATAGTATGCACGAAATAAGAGAATATCCGAGTATTTTCATGGTAGATTTTTGATGTTGGATTTAATTGGAAATTTCTTTTTAAGAATCTTTGCGGCTTTTTGAAAGATGCTCGTTTAGAAGATAATTTAATATGAGGCCTATAGACAAGAATATGACGATTACGCCATAAGGCAATACTGATTCTTCCATACTGTAAGGCAGGAATTCCTGAGCAATTAAACCCATTCCGCCAAACAAGGTCAGAAAAATCCATTTTATCAAGTTTTGTTGTCTTTCTTTATGTCCCTGGGTATCTTCTAATATAGCTTTAATAAGACTTTGATCGGTCAATCTGGCATCGACTATCTTTCTTTTGATCCGATATTTCAATAATTGAATTATTGCCATTGAAGTTATCCAAGTGGTCATTATAATCATTACGAAGGGTGCAATTTTATATAACATAGTGTAAGTGTTTTTCTAAGTAGACAATTGCTATTAAGTTTAGGTTGCAGTAAATAGCGAAATATTATTGGAGAGCCAGGAATAATACTATAAATGATGAAGCCTTACTGATCAGACCTGATAATTTGGTTGCAGCAAAATTAACAGCAGGTAATTTATTGAAGGTGATGCAATCCATTTTAAGCAAGATTGATGAGGAAAATGGTTTTGATAACTATATTCGTAAAATCAACCAAATCATAAAACCATCAAGGCTCAGAAAATCTAGTAATAACAACAATATATAATATGAAGAAGCTAATTTTAATAGCGTGTTTATGTGGCTGCTTAACTATTGCCAAAGCCCAGCAACTCAAATCTCCGGATGGAAAACTGACCATGACTTTTGCATTGGAAGACGGTGGTAAACCGCGTTACAGCCTGGTCTATAAAAATAAAGATGTAATTAAGCCAAGTAAGCTCGGACTGGAGCTTAAAGATGATAAAAAATCTTTACTATCAGACTTTACTGTAACTGATACTAAAACTTCCTCTTTTGATGAAAATTGGAAACCAGTTTGGGGTGAGGTAAAAACTATCCGTAACCACTATAATGAATTAGCTGTTACCTTGACTCAGAAAGAAACAAACAGGATAATGATTATCCGTTTCAGAATGTTTAACGAAGGTTTAGGATTTCGTTACGAATTCCCGGCACAGAAAAATCTGACATATTTTATAGTCAAAGAAGAAAAAACACAATTTGCAATGGCAGGAGATCATACTGCATTCTGGATAGCTGGAGATTATGATACGCAAGAATATGATTATACGACTTCAAAACTTTCTGAAATAAGAAGCCTGGCTGCAAAAAACAGAAAAGAAAATCTTTCTCAGACTTCCTTTTCTCCAACTGGTGTGCAGACTTCTTTAATGATGAAAACCAGTAATGGATTATATATAAATTTGCATGAAGCTGCGCTGATTAATTATGCTTGTATGCACCTGAATCTGGATGATAAAAACATGATTTTTGAATCATGGCTTACACCAGACGTAAAAGGAGATAAGGGATATATGCAGGCGCCAGCTAATTCGCCATGGCGTACCGTTATGGTCAGTGATGATGCTCGTGATATTCTGGCTTCAAAAATGACGTATAACCTGAATGATCCGGGTAAGATAGAGGATACGTCATGGATTAAACCAATCAAATACGTTGGTGTATGGTGGGAAATGATTACCGGAAAGTCTACCTGGGCTTATACCGATGAGTACCCGTCAGTACAGCTAGGTATTACTGATTATTCAAAAGCCAGACCAAATGGCAAACATGGTGCAAACACTACTAATGTCAAAAAATATATTGATTTTGCTGCTAAAAATGGTTTTGGTGGTGTCCTGGTTGAAGGCTGGAATGAAGGCTGGGAAGACTGGTATGGCCACTCAAAGGATTATGTATTTGACTTTGTTACCCCTTATCCAGATTTTAATGTGTCTGAAATCAGAGACTACGCCAAGTCTAAAGGTATAAAAATGATTATGCATCATGAAACCTCAGGTTCAGTACGTAACTATGAACGTCATATTGATACAGCTTATAAATTTATGAAAGCTAATGGTTATGATGCAGTTAAAAGCGGTTATGTAGGCAATATTCTGCCAAGAGGCGAAAATCATTATAGCCAGTGGCTAATAAACCATTATCAGTATGCATTGGAAAAAGCTGCAGAATATAAGATAATGGTCAATGCGCACGAAGCAGTCCGCCCAACAGGTATTGCACGTACTTATCCTAACCTGATTGGTAATGAGTCTGCAAGAGGTACAGAATATCAAGCTTTTGGTGGATCTAAACCAAATCATGTTACTGTACTTCCATTTACACGTTTGATCGGTGGACCAATGGATTATACACCTGGAATTTTTGAAATGGATATCAGCAAGCTCAACCCAGCTAATCATTCTCATGTAAATAGTACGATTGCTAATCAGCTTGCACTTTATTTAACCATGTACAGTCCGTTGCAGATGGCAGCCGATTTACCTGAGAATTATGAAAGATTTCCTGACGCTTTTCAATTTATTAAAGACGTAGCAGTGGATTGGGATGATAGTCAATATCTGGAAGCAGAACCTGGCCAGTATATAACTGTTGCGCGTATGGCAAAGGGGACCGGACAGTGGTTTGCAGGAAGTGTAAATGGTGATAATTCACGTATATCCAACATCTCTTTCAGCTTCCTGGCACCTGGTAGAACTTATGAGGCTACTATTTATGCTGATGCAAAGGATGCACATTATAAAACTAATCCCCAGGCTTATACTGTCCGTAAGGTATTGGTAACTAATAAATCAAAACTAGCTCAGCTTTGTGCTCCGGGTGGTGGTTATGCGATCAGCTTTAAAATAGCTAACCAGGCAACTGTTAAAGGATTGAAAAAACTATAGTTATTAGATAACTGCTTAACTCATCGCCTTACTTGTAATTGTACAACTAACTTTAAATATCATTAGTATACTTTACAAGTAAAGCGATGATTTCTGATTTATCAGCTAAATACCGGTCACACAAAAATACGCCTCCCTGATTTGTCGCAGGGTTAAAAAAAAGAAAAGAACTCACTCCGGGATCATCGCCGTCATGGCCAATAGTGCCATTGTTATAAAGGTTCCAGAATATACCTTTATTCCGATTAGCTAAACTAATACCCTTGGGCGGATTGTCTTTTGAAAATTGCGGTGTGAACATCGTTTGGTAAGACTTTTTGCTTAAAAGACTTTGGTTACCATGATAACCATTAATCAGGGCTATCAGATATTTGCTCAGATCAATTGTGTTGGTTCTGAGCCCACCGTCAGGATAAGTGAGGCATTCATAAAATGGAAAGGATTGCTCAAGATCATAATAATGTCTGGCGTATTGATTTAACTTTTGAGCATTTAAAAACCAACTGGAATTCTCCATCTTAAGTGGCTTTAAAATATATTTTTTTGTAAAATCAGCATAAGTCATTCCTGATTTTATCTCAATCAGATAGGCTGCGAGCGCAGATCCAATATTGCTGTAATGAGATGAACTGCCCGGCTCGCTATCAGCAAAATTATTCGTATTATAATATTTTCCATTGCCCGAAAGGTAGTCTTGTAAGAACGCTTTGAGTGAAGTGCTGCTAACCTTTTTACGATAGCCCATATCTTGCAATACTTTGTATGCCGGAATATCATATGCCGCAAATTCTTCATCAAATTGGTAGGTGTCGGGGAAAATTGCAGGATTATCAAGAATACTGGAGCTATGGTTACTCAATTCTCTTACCGTAATACCGGCCGTTGGATAACCGGGGTTGATTACTTTGAAAGGGAGTATCTCGTTGATCTTGGTTTCTAAGTTGAAATAGCCTAACTCCACTGCTTTCATTAAGGCAATTGCAAGAAAAGTTTTACTCACAGAACCAATAACCTGTATAGTTTGCGCTGAATATTTGGTCTTTTTTGCTACATCAGCATAGCCAAAGTTGTGCTCGTACACGATTTTCTTTGAATTAACCAATACTACAGACATACCGGTTAAACTTTCTTTTTTAACTATTTGTGCCAGTGATGTAGTAAGCGTGTCAAATTTGGACTGCCCATGAACAAGCTGTGTACAAACGCAAAGTAACGTGCTTCCAATAATTAACTGTTTCCATTTTTTCATCCTAATTGGTCTGGTTGGCTCATAAAATTAGCTGAAAGTAAGTTACTCTAATTACGAAGATTATTACGAAAAAAACTTTATTCACTATGGATTGTAGTATTTCTATTGGTTTATAAAATATAATGAACATTTAACTTGATCAAATGGAACTCTTAACTGAAGAACTTAGAAAACTATTAATCAGCGGCGGTGCCCATGTGAGTATAAAAGATGCTACAGCAGATATTCCTTTTGCACTGCTTGGCGAAAAGCCTTACGGTTTACCTTATAGTATCTGGCAGCTTGTTGAACACATCAGAATTGCTCAATGGGATATGCTGGAATTTAGTAAAGATGGCAATCATAAATCGCCAAAATGGCCCGATGAATATTGGCCAAAAGAAAATTCTCCCGCAGATAAAAATACCTGGGATAAAACTTTGAAACAAATTGCCGATGACTTAAATGAATTTATTGAATTGGTGGAACAGTGTGATCTATATGAACCCATTCCACATGGAAATGGACAAAGCATTCTGCGTGAAGCACTTCAAATTGCCGATCATACAGCTTATCATACTGCTGAAATTATAGTTATCAGGCGTTTACTAGGGGCATGGAGATAATCATTTTCCTCCCTGTTCTACACAGAGATTATGATTCTGGCTTTTTTAAGACATGATTACCGGATCAGCAATAAACCAGCGAGCGGCAGCCTCTTGGAGATCACTGTAGTCTTCTTGGCTTTTATCAGTAGCCCAGGCTATAATCCCATCAGGCCGTATGAGTACAGCACTTAGTGCTAACTGCTCTTTTACACTGCCTGAAATATATTTGATCTGGTTGGTATATTCTTTTGCTAAAGTTTTAAGTGAAGCGTTCTCCTCAAAATCCAGCAGTATCCCAAGTCCATCGCGCATGAACTCACCAATTGTTGTATTGTCTTTGAATTCGAAGTTAGGAACGCTATGGCCAGTTAACGGATGGTCACTACTTAGCATATAATGCGTATTAATACCCCATACCCGACCTGCAAAATAAGTAGCACCATCTCTTGTAGCTATAAGGTTCCGTACAATAGCATGCAGTGCACGGGCAGCTGGGTCTGGTTTCATGATGGCAACCTGAGCGCGGGACCAATCCAGTACCTGTACTCCAATTGGATGGCGTTCGGTTTGGTAACTATCCAGCAAACCTTTAGGAGCTCTGTTCTGGATGGCTGCAGCAAGCTTCCAGCCCAGGTTCATCGCATCTCCTAAACCAAGGTTAAGCCCCTGGCCACCCAGTGGTGAGTGAATATGTGCGGCATCACCAGCTAAAAATACCCTTCCGTTGCGGTAATTCGTAGCTTGTCTTGCCCGGTCAGTCCAGGTGGTTGCAAGGTGCAAGGTCTTGATAGTAACATCAGTATTCGAAACACGGCGGAGTACTTCTTGTAAGTGTTCCAGCGTAATTGGCTTTCCTGAATTATGAAAAGCACCGGCATCAAAATCCTGGATTAATACATAACCTGGCTGGGATTGCATGTACATCCCTGTTGATGTTACATTTCGTCCAGGACTAAGCTTCTCCGGGTCGGCAATGTCAAGTTGAGTAGTGTAGCCGGTAAATTCCGGCTCTGTACCAGTAAATTCAAAACCTCCCGCTTTACGAACAGCACTACGGCTTCCATCGCAACCTACCAGCCATTTGCTTTGAAAAGATTGGTCACCTGACTGAACAGTTACCCCATCTACAGTTTGATGAAAGCCAGTAATGGCAAGCCCGTGCCTGATCTCTACACCCAGCGATGCTGCGCGGCGATTGAGGACCTTTTCAAGTTCTTCCATTTCGGAAATTAAACTGGTGTCGGTGGAGCTTGACAGGCGATATTTCCACTGTGAAGTATCAATATTATCTTCAAAAAATGGAATGCCAGCAAAGTGTCCTGCCTGACGAGGTGTCCCTTGTACAGGAGTTGAAGTTTTATGCGGATTTTTAACGCGTTTATGCAATTCCAGTTCTTTTAGTAAATCACGGCGGTAAAGCGCTTCAATAGTAGGTACCGAGAGTCCGCGGATCCCGAAAGGAAGCTGTTTTAAAGGGGAGTCCGGATGCGCTGCCTTTTCTAGTATCAGGACTGAACATTTGGCCATTGCCAACTCACAGGCGAGAAACAGACCTACCGGACCTGCGCCGGAAATGACTACATCGTGTATAGAATTATTTTGAGCTGATTGATCGTTTTCAATTATAGTTTTCATATCAAATTATTGAAATACAAAATTCTATAATGCTCCTGTATCAGACTTGTAAAAATGCGACAAAATCGCTGCTTGTAAATTGTTTGCCTTGTTTTGCTTTGCGTGCGAATGCTGCTGGTGTAGAACCACTATAACGCTTGAATTCCTTGCTTAGGTGAGATTGATCCGTATAACCCAGTTCATGCGCTAAGCCTGCAATATTGGAATCCGGATAATGCCATAGCTGGTTTCGTACCTGCTCAAAGCGTATCAGACCAGACACATCTTTAACCGTATAGCCAGAAGATTGCTTAAAATTCCTTTCTAGCGTGCGCACGGTCGCATGAGCAGCTGCGGCTACTTGGCTTACCGGCATGGTACCACTTGCTTCTCTCATCGCAATTCCCGCTTTAGATAGCATACTATCGGCTGAGATCCGTGACCTTGCCTCCAGGAAATACTGTTTGACCACAGCCAGTACTTGATCTATTCTTTCAGCACGAATCCACTTATTCAATAGCGGCTGAAGCTGGGCAATAGGGTGTTCAATTATACGCAAGCCGTCTTTACCAGATGGCAATCCGAGTAAATCAAATACCGTCCAGGGAAAACACCTGATCCCAATGATTTCTAAACGGTTTTTAGTGTAAAAAGGGACAGGCTGATTAAGCAGCCCCATGATGAAAGGTGATGGCAATGGCTGCAAGCCTTCATCATAAGAGATGCTTGAAATGGTTCCGAAATAAAAAATAATTTCAGCATAGCCATCAGGCAATACTTCAAAGCTCGATTCCAGCTCTCCGAAGTCTTTTTTATTATGCCAAAAGCACTTTATAGTATCCTTTAGTTCCTCAGGAGGTTCAAATTCTTGATGCTGCATTTTTAAAGATAATTATGTTCCAATAACTTCACAATGCGAAAGTCCCCAACTCCAACAGGAAGTGCTAGCATTCGGATAGTAAAGGTAGCTACTTTTGTAACTGAAAAAGGATATGGCAGTAACTGATATTTCAAACAGGAAGATAGAATTGCTATTTTGTCAAATATTTTTTGAACAAAACCTGGGGATAAAACAAAATCGTATTCATATTATTGCATTCCTATAAATAAAATAATATGGCTTCAGGTATTTTTGCAATTTTAGATGATATTGCTGCTTTAATGGACGATGTTGCAGTCACAGCTAAAATAGCGGCTAGAAAAACTGCTGGTATTTTGGGTGATGATTTAGCTGTGAACGCAGAAAAAGCTACAGGCTTTCTAGCTTCCCGTGAATTACCTGTTCTTTGGAAAATCACTAAAGGATCATTAGTTAACAAGCTTATAATTGTTCCTATCGCGCTATTGCTAAATGCATTTTTTCCGGTTGCGATTAAAATTATCCTGGTTTTAGGAGGATTTTATCTGGCCTATGAGGGAGTTGAAAAAATCATCGAATACTTTTTTCATCGCTCGAAAGCAGGCCATGAAGTAGCAGCTACAACTAAACAAGACGATAGTGATCCTGAAAAGGCAAAAATCAGATCTGCGGTAACAACCGATTTCATCCTATCTGTAGAGATTGTAATTATTGCATTGGGGACTGTTTTACAAGAAAATATAACAGTACAGATTCTAACAGTTTCAATTGTCGCGTTGTTGGCAACAATTGGTGTATATGGTATAGTTGCGCTTATTGTAAGAATGGATGATGTTGGCTACAAACTAATCAAGAGTTCCAATGAAAAAGGGTTCATTGCAAGTTTGGGACTTTTGCTGGTTAAATCTCTTCCTATGATAATCAGGATTCTGGCTGTAGTTGGAACAATTGCTTTGATCTTGGTTTCTGGTGGCATTTTCGTTCATAATATTGAATATATACACCATTTACTTCCTTCAATAGCACCGATAATTAAAGAGTTTGTTATTGGTTTACTTGCAGGAATAGTTGCGGTTGCAATTATTACAGGCAGTAAAAAAGTAGTTTCACTATTCAAAAACTAACTCAATCAGTGTCATTATCAGGATGACCATTCCTCTCTTTTTCTTAAAATTATTACCGGGTAAGCTAAGCTAATTTGTTTCAACAAATAAATCAAAGCAATGAAAAAGCTATTTTATTTTATCGCCATCCTGGTTATTGTGATTAATGTATGGTAGAGTAAACGGGGCAATGACTGAAAAAACGCCCTATTTTCCATCAAGTAAAAAAGGGCGGGTACGTATTGAAATTGCCCTTATGTTATTGAATTTCCATTTCATTTCAGCTCGGCCAAATTTGAGAAACCTTTCAACTATACACCAAGATCTTATGAAGAAGCAGTTAAAGCTACAACAGAATGGTTTCTGAAAAATTAAATTTCCGATTGCAACTAAAAAAAACTCTTTATCAATCGTAATGAGGATTTTTTAGTTAAGCAGAAGGTTGATGCTTCCACAAATTAGAATCTAATTCGAAGCACTATCTGCTGTAGGATCCTTTAAAATACGAAGAGATGGAGCAAAGAACAGGCTTGCGGATGAGCGGTACCAGGCAATAAAGTAAGTACCAACCTCATTTTAGAAGGGCATTTATTTATCAGCAGGACTGAGTACTTGAGTTTTTATCAAGATTAAGAGTTATTATTTAATAAATAAACTATAAATTTAGTTATACAATTAAACAGGCTAACTTTTGAAGATGAAATTTAAGTATGTAGTACCAGCGGCACTTTTAATTTTTATAAATATTTATGCTTATGCCCAGGGTAAATTAGTTGATTATCATAATGCAGAAGCTCTGAACGGGCTCATGCAAAAAAAGACATATTACACTCCTGAAAACATTCAGTGGTTAGCTGAGTTACAAAAATTCTTTTATTCCAGGAGAACACCACAAGGACTCGAATTCCTGGTCGTTGATACAAAAGAACAACATAAAAGTCCGGCTTTTGATCGGGAAAAGTTTGCTGCAGCCCTTTCTGAAGTATCAAAAGATAAAATTAGTGCAACCGACCTGCCAATAACAAGGCTTCTCATGAGCAGTAACGGAAAAGAACTTCACTTCACTTATCAAAGAGCTTCCTGGATTTGTGAACTCAATACCTATACTTGTAAACAAAATATTGATGTCCCACAACATACCGATTCCGGCAGGACCAAATCTCCCGATCAAAAGTGGATCGGCTACATTAAAAAATTCAATCTCTATATTAGTCCGGCGGCCGATCAAACAAAGGAATATCAGCTAAGTACAGATGGATCAGAAGGAAACTCTTATTCACCATATATGGCCTGGTCCCCTGATTCAAAAAAGATTGCGGCCTACAAAGTAAATACAGCTAAACAAAGGTTAACCTACCTCATTGAATCTTCGCCGGCAGATCAATTGCAGCCGAAATTACGGCAAAGAGCCTATCCAAAACCGGGAGATACACTTGATCAGTATATACCTTGTTTATTTCTTGTTGACACTAAGAAGCAGATCCCAGTCAATAATTCTGCTATCAATGAACAGTTTAGCTTAACCGAACCTGTATGGCGCAATGACAGCCGGGCTTTCACTTATGAATACAATAAAAGAGGACATCAAAAATATATGGTGATGGAAGTCAATACTTCAGGAGAAACAAGGGCGCTTATCCACGAGCAGAGCAATACGTTTTTCAACTATAGCCGTAAAAAATACAGGTACGATCTGGCTGATGGTAAAGAGATTATTTGGGCATCTGAAAGAGACGGATGGAATCAGCTCTACTTATTTGATGGAAACGGGAAATTGAAAAACCAGATTACCAAAGGTAATTGGGTGGTGAGAAGGGTAATTAAGGTCAATGAAAAAGAACGGAATATAATCTTCGAGGGAAGCGGAATGGAAAAAGGCCAGGATCCCTATTTTATTCAGTACTATCAAATCAATCTGGACGGTACAGGCTTAAAGAAGCTGACCTGGGAGAATGGGAATCATTCTGCTACTTTTAATGAAGACTATTCTATATTTATTGATGTTTATTCGAGAATTGATGAGCCTGCCACTACAGTATTGAGAGCTGTTAAAACAGGAAAAGTAATCAAGGAATTAGAGAAGGCCGATATCAGTGCACTCTTAAAAACAGGATGGAGATTTCCGGAATCTTTTAGCGCAAAAGGACGGGATGGCGAAACAGCTATCTGGGGGATGATCATCAGACCACGAAATTTCGATCCTGCTAAAAAATATCCTGTTATAGAATATATTTATGCTGGTCCCCATGATTCTTTTGTACCTAAGAATTTTGCTGCCGATAATATACTTGGACTGCATGAGCTGGCAGAACTTGGATTTATTGTAGTGCAGTGTGATGGAATGGGGACTTCTAATCGTTCCAAAAAATTTCATGACGTGTGCTGGCAAAATCTAAAAGATGGAGGCTTTCCCGATCGTATTGCTTTTATCAAGGCTGCCGCAAAACAATATCCTTATATAGATGCCAGCAGAGTAGGAATCTTTGGTAGTTCTGCAGGCGGGCAAAGTTCTATGGGGGCACTGCTTTTTCATCCTGAATTTTATAAAGTTGCCGTGTCCTCCTCAGGCTGTCACGACAACCGGATGGATAAACTTTGGTGGAATGAGCAATGGATGGGGTATCCGGTAGGACCCCAATATGCCGAATCCTCAAATGTTGAACATGCAGCCAATCTTCAGGGAAAGCTGTTATTAATTCTGGGAGAGCTTGATGAAAATGTTGATCCATCCTCCACTATGCAGGTGGTCAATAAACTAATCAAGGCTAATAAGAACTTCGATTTCTTGCTAGTTCCAGGAATGGGACATTCTTTAGGTGGTGATTATGGCGAGCATAAGCGACGCGATTTCTTTGTAAAACACTTACTGGGAGTAGAGCCACCAGAATGGAATTGGATTCCAAATATTACGGTTCCCAAATCATAAATTAAAGCGCGCTCTGCAAGTGGACTTTCCCATAAAGTTTGTAACGTTTTGGGAAAGTCCACTTGCAGAGCGCGCTTATGTTATTTTTTTGCGACTCTGTAAAATCTACCACTATCAGTGATGGCATATAACGCACCATCCTTGCCCACAGCAACTGCCCTAAAACGTTCTCCTTCACTTTTCAATAACCGCTCTTCACCAACTATTTTATTGTTTTTAATTACTAATCTGGCAATATGCATACTACTCAGACCGCCTACAAACAGATTACCTTTCCATTCAGGAATCACATTGCTATTGTAAAAAGCAATTCCTGCTGGCGAAACCACAGGATCCCAATAATAAACAGGTTGCTGAATACCTGCTTTCTGCTGAATACCGGCCCCCACTTTTTCACCACTATACTCGATACCATAGGTGACTACAGGCCATCCGTAATTTTTTCCAGGACGAATAATGTTGATTTCATCACCACCTCTTGGTCCGAATTCTGACTCCCATAATTCACCTGTTGCAGGATTTATTGCTAAACCTTCAGGGTTACGAAGACCATACGCATAAATTTCAGGTCTTGCATTGGGTGTTTTAGCAAAGGGCCCGCCTGGAACAGCTTTTCCATTTTTTGTAATATGAATGATCTTTCCAATAGCTGCATTCAGCGACTGCGCCTGCATTCGGATATCAGCTCCTGAACGCTCACCAGTACTTACAAACAAGTTACCGTTTTTATCAAATACGATACGGGAGCCGAATTGAAGACTTCCTTTATAGACTGGTGTAGCACGATATATCACCTCTGTATTTTCTATTTTACTTTCATCTGCTGCTAATTTTCCTTTGGCAATAGCCAATAAACTACCTCCCTCAGCTTGCTCTGCATAAGCCCAGTAAACCATTTTATTGGTAGAAAACTGTGGATCAATATTTACATCAAGTAAACCTCCTTGTCCATCAGGTACTACAGCAGGTAAACCAGTTATTTTCTTTACTACTTTCCCGGCGGTTGTGACAATGGACATTGTCCCCATTTTTTCAGAGATTAAAAAGCGTCCATCAGGTAATAGACAGATTCCCCAGGGATGCGCTAATGTCTTATTTAATAACGATACAGTAAAAGGTGTTTTGGTCTTTACACCAGCAATTCGCGTCTGTCCGGTAAAAGCAGGTTTGTATTTTGAATTGGCCGGCTGTGTTTCTACAGGCGGAAGCAGACTACCTGCAGGTTTGCTTTTTACGGCTTGTGCAAAACTGCTATTACAAACAAACAGGACTGGCAGCAGAACAGCACAAAGAGCAGGAATTCTTTTATAAGAAGATTGCATCATGAAAATAAATATTAAGTGTGTAAACTACTTAAATCTACAATTTTTTTTAGCGTAGATAAAATAAACTGTTGGTTGTTCTAAAGGATTAATTCCCCTTTTCTTTCAATTCCTTTGCTACACCTTTAATAAACAAGTAATTGACAGTCCCTCCAATCACACCACCAACCACTGGCACCAATCTGCGGCTTGCTTTGGAACCTAAACCCATCAGGATTTTCTCTGCAACCTCCTCCATTACATTTTTACTGATAGCCAGTTTCGTATCCGCCTTAACAGATGATGCCACAATCTTAAAAAAATGATCGAAACTGATTTTATAGCTACCCGTCCGATGATAAGAAATAGCCAGTGTTACTCTGAACTGCTGAGCAATGATATTGATCACATCTAAAGGAGTACCGATCAACATCGTTCCAATCCCGCCCACACCAGTGATCAAACCAGAGCCAGCTGCCAGTAATGCACACTGATTGATAAATTTATCAATTCCCATGCTGTCTACACCTTTCTTAATATTCAATTGATCAATCTGGTTGAAAATCTGCTTAAACCCACCTTCGGCAAGATTATTAAAGCCTTTCTTTGCATCTTTTTTTACTTTTCTAAAACTGATGTCCTTCAACGATGGTAATTTCATTGTTTTTTGATTTGATAACAATAGGTACACCACTTTCATGCCAGAGCAGAGATCAGAACAAAGTATCTGTTTTTTTTACAATGCTTCAATGAAGGAAATATATTCCGTCGTACTTTTCTCTATCCTTTCTGTAGTGGCTTGATGCTCTGTTCCATAGAAAGCGAAGAGGGGCCTGTAATCGGCCTTTATATAACTAAAAGTAATTTCAAATGGTGCAGTCAATTGTTCCAATGTATATTTATACCTTCCGGATGCATGATAATCTTCTGCATTTATACCTGCCGAAATGCTTAAAGCAATTTTTTTTCCGGTTAGCTTATAAGTGCTACCTGTACCATATGCCCAACCATGGGTGAATACGACATCCAGCCATTTCTTGAAAAGTGGTGGACAATTGAACCAGTAAAAAGGAAATTGGAAGATAATCCGGTCATGAGCCTCTAATAATAGCTGTTCTGCTTTGATATCAATATGCTCATCCGGGTATAAACTATGCAGCACATGCAAGGTATACTTTTTGGGATATTTTTTTAATTCTTCCATCCACCGTTTGTTAACTACTGAATTTTCAGGATCTGGATGGATGACAATGACTAGAGTTTTCATCTTAAAATTTTATGTTAACATATTTAAAGTTGCCGGGACAAAAGTGGACCTTATAAAAGAGTTCATCAATAAGAGGCTAATTAATCACTCAGTGATCAATTAATCACCATCCATTAAACTCTCTATTTGTTTACTTTTATGGCACTAAAAATCTAATTAAGCCGATGTATCAAAAAAAAATTCCAATCGATTATGAATGTGGCCTCAGTGTAGCTATGGAAGTGGTAGGTTCTAAATGGAAATTTTGTTTACTTGATGAAATTGCAAAAGGGGCAACACGTCCCAGAGATCTGGTCAATGCTGTAAAGGGGATTACCAAACGAGTTCTCCAAAAGCAACTAAGTGAATTGGAATTACATGGAGTTTTGGGAAAAACTATTTATGCCGAAGTCCCGCTAAGAGTGGAATACTTTCTAACCGAATCGGGAAAATCTATATTACCATTAGTCTCAGCTGTAGATAAATGGGGATTAGAATTTGCACCGCAGCTAAAAAGTATAATAGAAAGAAAAGATTTATAGTAACATTTTAAGTAAAGAAATTAAACGTAATAGCGCAGTGAAAATTCCGCTTAAAATAAAAAAGCCACTTAATAGACTTCTCCCAAAAAGTTAGACACTATTTGGGAGCAAGTCTATTAAGCAGCTTTTTATTTAAAATATATGAAGCCTAGCTCATTGCTTTCGCTGCATCACGAAGAACCTTAATTGCATCATGTGCAGATTTAATATCTCCAGCTTGTCTGGTCACAGTTTCTAAAGCCTCTGCACTTAATTCTCCCTCTTCAAGTGCCACTTTGTAAGCTGCTTTAATTGCATCTTCACCTCTTTCAGCTTCTGAAAGAATACTTGCACGATCACTACCGCCAAATAAAGACTTTACATCTATCCACGCACGGTGTAAAGTACCTGATACACTATTACCAGTTTCTACTTCTTCGCCGTAACCTGCTACAATTGCAGTAAGTTCCTGGCTGAATTTGCGGCTTTGCTCGCTGTACTTTAAGAATACTGCTTTCAAATCGATGTTCTCATCGTTGATGTCTGCAACTGCTTTTTCAAATCCCGCTACACGGTCATTGTTGATTTCTGTAAGATCGTTTAAAGTTGCTATTGTTTTTTCTGATACGCTCATAGTAGTATTTGTTTTTGAATTAGAAGAACAACATAATGCTGTGTTAGTTTTAAAAAAAGTCGATTAACTTTTTTACAGATCGAAATAATCCCTGCGATCTGATTAAGATGCTCTGTTAATTACTTTGAGTATAATTGCAATTACGGCAATTACCAAAAGCACATGTATTAAGCCACCTGCACCTGGCCCAAAACCGTTAAAAAAGAATCCAAAAATCCATAATAAAATTAATATTACGGCGACGAGGTAAAGTAGATTTCCCATAAGTTTGTTTAATAAGTTTAATCCGTCATAGCGTATCCAGTTCTTTTATTTAGAGGAATAAAGCCGACGGATTGATTAAACATAGGGGTGCACTAAATGTTTTACATTTTTGCTTTGAATCGATAATTTAATATAAAAGCGATGAAATCAAATAGATTCAGCAGGTAATGTAAACCAGAAAGTACTGCCTTTACCTAATTCACTTTCAGCACCAATCTGTCCATGATGTTTTTTGATAATTTCTGAGCAAATGTAAAGACCAAGGCCCAGGCCAGTATAATGGCTTCCCGAACTTTCTGCACGGTAATAACGGTCAAAAACATAGCGGAGTTTTTCAGGAGGTATACCAGGACCCTGATCTATTACGGAAACTTTGACTATACCATCTTTTTTGTCGATGCAGATGCGTATTTCCTTTGATTCAGGCGCATATTTTATCGCATTATTGATGAAATTAACCACGATCTGTTCAATTCTAACGTGGTCAGCAAAGACCTCCACCTGCATGTCCCCTTCCACATTAACCGTGTAGGAACCATCCTTGATTATATCCTGATAACAGTCTTTAATGACTTCAGAAAGATTAAAATGATGCTGACGGATATGAAGCTGGCCCTGATTAGCCATACTTGAATTCAGCAGATCTTCTATAAGCGTATTTACTTTTTCCAAACCTCTGTTTGCTTGTACGATAAGCTTAGAAAGTGCACCTGAAGGAGGATTATCCTTAATTCTATCTAAAAACTGAAGAGAACCTCTTAAACTGGTTATTGGTGTCTTAAGCTCGTGGCTCGCAATAATAATGAAATCATCTTTATACTGTTGCAGTAACCTGAGTTCCTGTATATCGGTGGCCGTACCTACCCAAAGTTGCATTAAGCCTTGTTGATCCATGATTGGCATTAACCGGATCAGGTGCCATCTGTAAAGCTCATCTGCCCGTTTTACACGAATTTGGAATTCACCACCATTACCAGTTTTAAGAATAGAACTGAACTGGTCAAAGCCAATCTTCAGGTCATCAGGGTGGACTACTGCCTTAAACCCCAGAGCACTTGTTTGCTGGTCATTGAACCCAGTATAATCATACCATCGCTGATTGTAGAAAACGACTTCTCCCTTAATTGTATTTGTCCAGGCAATTTGGGGAATGGTCTCCATCATACTCCTGAACCGGCTTTCACTTTCTGCTAATGCTTCAGTACGATGCGCAACCCGTGCTTCTAATTCCTGGTTCAGCTCTAAAAGCTCCTGATTGATAAATTTTAATTTTTCATCCGTAATTAATTTTTCTTTACGGGCCTGCATATCATTTAATGCCCTGTTGATCTTCGTAGATAATGTAAATAGCTTACTTTTAGAAATATAGTCAGTCACTCCAGCCTTAATCAGCTCCACCGCATTCTCTTCTCCAATTGTACCAGAAATGATGATAAATGGAATATCAGGATGTTTATTATGTTTGATTTGGAAAGCCTCAGCTGCATCAAAAGAGGGGAGTGAATAATCCGATAAGATCAAATCAGGATCAAAATTGTCCAGTGCATTTTCAAATGTTGAACGTGTTTGTACAACTTCTGCCGTAAAGTTCAATCCCGATTTTTTTAACTCGCGTTTAAGCAGATCAGCATCACTTTCGTTGTCTTCAAGAATAAGTATTTTAAGATTTGGTGCCATTATAATACGACGTAAAAATTAAACGGAGAGAATCAATGGAAACGATATTAATGTGCAGGCTGGCTTAAGACTATCCAATATAAACCAATCTCCTTTACCGCGTTAAAAAAGTTATCACTATCAACTGGTTTAACGATATAACTATTTGCACCCAGTGCAAAACACTTTTCAATATCCGGGCCTTCATTTGATGAAGTTAACATCACAATAGGAATTGCTTTAAGATCTGGATCTCCTTTTAGTTTTTCCAAAACTTGTAAGCCTGAGACCTTTGGCATTTTTAAATCCAGCAAAATCAGTTTAGGAAATTCCTTATTACTTCTATCCGCATAAGCCCCTTTACAATAGATAAAGTCTAATGCTTCCGCTCCATTAATAACGTGGTGCAGTTTATTGGTAAAACCACTTTTTTTAAGCGCACGAACAGTCAGTGCAGCATCATCAGCACTGTCTTCAACAAATAAAATTTCAACGTTATGATAGCTCATTTCTCTTTTTTTAATGGTTTATGCCAGCAGACTAAAATAGAAACACGACCCCTCATCTACTTCAGATTCGGCCCAGACTGTTCCATTATGACGCTGTACTATTTTTTGCACTATAGCCAGGCCTATGCCTGTGCCTTCAAACTCTTCCTGGGAATGCAATCTTTGAAAAACCCCGAAAAGCTTATCATAATACTGCATATCAAATCCAGCCCCGTTATCTTTCACGAAATATACAATGAGATTATCCTGTGTATAAGCACCGATTTCGATCTTAGTTTGTGCTTTATTTCTGGAGTATTTAATAGCATTGGAAATCAGATTAATCCATACTTGCTTGATCAGGGATTTGTCCCCTTTAGCATTTGGAAGTACACCCATTTCAAATTCTGGTATATTTTCATTTTCCTCGAATAGTAATTCTTCCCGAACCATACCCACCAGACCAGTCATGTCAATTTCCGAAACAGTAACCTGCTTTCTTCCAAGTTTTGAAAATGCAAGTAAGTCATCAATCAGCATACCCATCTTTTTTGAATTGCTGATGATAGACTGAAGAATTTTTACTCCATCTGTATCGAATGTCTCTGCATAATCCTCCTTAAGGATTTTTGTATAGCCATTGATTGCTCTGATAGGTGCACGTAAATCGTGTGAAACAGAATAAGAAAAGGACTCTAATTCCTTATTTACGGACTCTAATTGTGCCGTACGCTCAATTACTTTTTGCTCTAATTCGTCATTCAATTTGCGAATATCATCCTCTGCATTTTTGAGTTCCCTGTTCGCAATACTGAGCTCTTCAGCTCTCTTTTCTTTCTCTTCATTTTGAAAAGCAAGTTCCTTATTGGCGATGATCAGCTCTGCTGCGCGGTGTTCTTTTTCCTCATTCTGAAAAGCAAGCTCCTTATTGGCGATGATCAATTCTGCCGCCCTGTTTTCTTTTTCTTCGTTTTGAAAAGCAAGTTCCTTATTGGCGATGATCAATTCTGCTGCCCTGTTTTCTTTTTCTTCGTTTTGAAAAAGCAATTCTTTGTTTGCAATAACTAATTCAGCTGCACGCTTTTGTATCTCCTCGTTTTGAAGGACAATCTCCCGGTTCGCAATGATTAATTCTTCAGAATCGTTTTTTTTCATATGCATAACCTAAAAAATCGTATTTAAAATGTGGGTGTAAATAAAATGTGGTGAAAACTAAGTATAAATTGATTCGGGCAGAAAGAAAAAAATCATTTTATAAGTTTCTAAAGCTACCATAATATTATCCGGTATTTGTCTAAAACAATTTATATATGTTCTAACTGTTCGTACTGAACAGCAGAAAGAAGGGATAATACTTTTATACATTATTGAATATTACGGTAAATCCATGTCTGATCAGTTGGATAAAAATGCAAGAATTAAATTTATTCTTGAATAAAAACCTTCTTTATTCCCATAAATAAAAAAATATTTTCTATCCACCTGTTTTTTAGTTAGTTACTGATATATGCCCTTTTTATTACTATTTGACCATAAATGGTGATTAATTGCTAATTAAATAATGGTGATACTTTTGTAACATAAAAATGACATGTTTTGATATTGGAAAAAAATTAATATTTTAGATCAACAGAATTATATTTTTTAACCTAAAAATCATTACAAAATGAAAAAAATTAAATTAAATTCAGAAAGACTACGCTTGAAAAAAGAAAAAGTTGCTTCTTTAACTACCGATCAAATGGGTAAAGTTTATGGTGGAATACCGATTACCACTGCTACCAGGAAATTCTGCTGCGACTGGTCAGAGGCCATCTGTCCTGAAGTGCTTTAGGATTTTGCATTCGAACAGGTAACATTGAAATTTTAATTAAACAAAATTATTTTATTTAACCTTAAATCATTTCCAAATGAAAAAAATTAAATTGAATTCAGAAAGACTACGTTTGAAAAAAGAAAAAGTTGCTTCATTGACCACAGCGCAAATGGGCAAAGTTTATGGTGGAATACCAGTAACGACTATTACCAGAAGATTCTGCTGTGATCTGTCAGATTCGATCTGTCCTGTTGAGCCATAGACATAAGTTTAAACACATCGCTTTTAAATCTTCACAAAACAGCATTATTTTATTTAACCTAAAATCATTGTAAAATGAAAAAAATTAAATTGAACTCAGAAAGACTACGTTTAAAAAAGGAAAAAGTTGCTTCATTGACCACGGAGCAAATGGGTAAAGTTTATGGTGGAATACCAGTAACAACTATTACCAGAAGATTCTGCTGTGATCTGTCAGATTCGATCTGTCCTGTTGAGCCTTAGTCTTAAGTTTAAACACATCGCGTTTAAATCTTAACAGAACAGAATTATTTAACCTGAAATCAGTATCAAATGAAGAAAATTAAATTGAATTCAGAAAGACTGCGTTTGAAAAAAGAGAAGGTTGCTTCTTTGACCACAGACCAGATGGGTAAAGTTTATGGCGGGGCACCAATTACAACAGAAACCAGAAGATTCTGCTGTCTGTTGACTATTGAAGCAATCTGCGCTTAAAGCTTACACTTGAAATTTAAACACTTTGCGTTTAAATTTTAACAAAACAAAACAGAATTATTTAACCTAAATTATTACCAAATGAAAAAAATTAAATTAAATTCAGAAAGATTGCGTTTGAAAAAAGAAAAAGTTGCTTCATTGACTACAGCGCAAATGGGAAAAGTTTATGGAGGGATACCATTGACAGCTCATACCGGAAGATTTTGCTGCGACTTTAGTGATGTGCAAGTTTGCGTTGTTTAGCATTTATTTTCCAGTTTTAAACTCGTAACGTTGAAGAATAGCCAGCTTATAAACTGGTTATTCTTCCATAATAAACAGGTGACCGATATTTTTATATGAAAGAAGAAATTCAAACGATACTGGATAAAATATATTTATCACTCAAAAACCGTGATTATTATCAACCGTCCCTCCTTGACGGTGAAGCAGGATACTGTCTTTTTGATCAATCTTATATCAGCTATGCTGGTAGCTGTTCGGTAAACCACGTTGAAAACGTGGAGCATTTCGAAAATAATCTGCAAACACTTTCTGAAGATTCAATCGGTTGTCAAAGCGCTTTTTTCTCGTCTGGTAAAGCAGGAGTTAACTGGCTCTTTTCCTATTTAAAGGCTAAAGATGTATTAGATGAAGAGAACTGGGAAATCTTATGCGATGATAATCCTGAATTATTTGAGCAAGCTATCCATTACCTGAAAGATGGTAATTATGATTTTCTTCATGGTTCCATCGGAATTGCCTATCATTCTTTATATGAACAAACGAGTCAATTCTCTGAATTTCAGGAAACATTTTTTAAACTGCTGCATAAACTCGCCTATCAGTCACCAGAGAAAATGTTTATTGCGCACTTTGATCTGACCAGTCAACTCCCTGTACCCAATAAAATTAACCTGGGTATGGCACACGGATTAACTAGTGTTTTGAAATTCTGTCTGCAATGTTATCAAAAGGATATCTGTGCGGCAGAGGCTAAAAAACTGGCGCTTGATATCGCAGATTTATTCAAATCAACTATCAATAGAAATACCAATAACAGCCTGTTTCCTAATATTTTAACACTCGATGAAACTATAAGTGGGTATAGTCGTGTAGGATGGTGCTATGGAGATTTAACTATAGGTTTTGTACTCTACCAGGCAGGGATACTTTTTGAAGATGCTGTCCTGAAAGAACTAGGTACAGAAATACTGATACATACCTCTAAAAGAAGAAGCGAAGAACAGACGATGGTCAGAGATGCCGGAATTTGTCATGGCAGTGCTGGTATAGCTCATGTTTACAATAAAATGTGGCATTACACTAAAAATCCTGTTTTTAAAGAAGCCTGCGATTTCTGGATACAACAAACAATAGACTTTTCCAGTCATGCGGATGGTTATGCAGGTTTCAAATCCTATTCACCAGATGTTACCGGAAAATATATAAACTCTTATGGATTATTAAACGGGATAAGTGGTATCGGCTTGGTACTTCTCAGTTATCTGACCGGAGATTTTAGTTGGGATTACTGCATTATGCTTAATGATTAAATATATGATTAAAAGTTATTCCTTTGTTTTACTGCGTGCCCCATTGCAGAGCCTGAACTTAGCCAATGACTTTTCGGCAAACAGACAAACCTTACTTCAGGAAGGAATTTATTTATCCTCTCCCGAATTCTGGAAAGAACTGTTAAAAGAGAATGAACTTAATGCGAAAGAAAAGGAAAAACTGGAGCTGTCCTTTGCTAAATACTGGCTGCGCAGCTGTAGCAGATGTACACCATACGGGACATTGGCAGGTGTTAAATTGGTAGGTATCAAACCAGAAGAAACTAATCTTCAACTGGATCATGCCGATCAGCATCTTCGTAGTGTCCGTTTAGATATGAACTATCTTAATGAAATTATCACTTACCTGAACACCGTTCCTGAAATTGTCAGACAACTAAAGTTCTTTACTAACAATAGTTTATATGAACTCCCTGACAGTTATCGCTATGCAACTTATTCTTTGATAGATACACAGCGCGTTTACGAACTGACCTCTATAGAAAAGACAAATTATATTACGGATATTCTTTTTGCAGCCCAAAAAGGCGTTACACTGGAAAGTCTGGCACAAATACTTAAAACCCATGAAAATATAAGTCTGGAAGAGGCCGCTGAATTTATTGCGGACATGGTTGATTCTCAACTTATCTTATCAGATTTAGAACCCTGTGTGACCGGTAAAGATCCCCTGGATGTGTTAATTGAGCAATTACAAACGCTTCAGCATGTCGATGATTTACTCCTGAAATTGAAGGAAGTTCAACAGCTGATTAAAAATCCAAAGGAAGGAGTGGGCTACTATACAAAAATAGAAGATAGCTTAAAAGCACTTGATTTTCCAATACAAATTCCAGCTAATTTATTGCAAACTGACCTTTTCTTTGCAGCAAAAGCGCAAACAATTGATCAAAGTATTATTGACCGTATTCTTAAACAAACCGAAGACTTATATGTCCTGAGCATTTCGGGCGAGGGCAGGGATCTGAATACATTTAAAAGTAAGTTTTCCGCGCGTTATGAATTTGAAGAAGTCCCACTATCATTAGCATTAGATGCAGAACTGGGAATTGGTTATGCTGGAAGTGATCAATCATCAGCAGGCGAAAACAGCCTGGTTGAGAACCTCATTTTGAAAGGGCCAGTTGCCGGAAAAACTATAAATTTTGATTACATACAAGAATTTGTCCTGAATAAACACAACGACTATCTTCAACATCAAAAAACTGTTATTGAAATAACGGAAGAAGAATTAAAGGCATTTAAGCCCAGAATTGCAGCTTATAAATTTTCCAATAGCCTACACCTGATGGGAAGTTTGCTGAAATCGGATGGTAAGCTGGATATAGAAAACTTTATTTTTGAGCTTTCCAGTTTTGGAGGCACTTCCTCTGGCAATCTCCTGTCCAGATTTGCTCATGGGGACCAGGAGCTATGCGATTTTACAAAGGAAATTCTTCAAGAGGAAGAGCAGGAATTTCCGGATCATATTTATGCAGATATTGTGCATCTCCCGCAAGCCAGGGTTGGCAATGTGCTGCTCAGACCTTTATTGCGCAATTATGAAATACCTTATATCGGTAAATCTGGTTTAACAGCAGAAAACCAGATACCTGTAGAAGATATTATGGTTTGCGTTAAAAACAACAAAGTCCTTTTGAGAAGTAAAAAGCATAATAAATATATTATTCCCAAACTTACTTCTGCTCACAATTTCTCGACGCGGAGTTTGCCAGTTTATAAGTTCCTATGCGACTTGCAAACACAAGGGCAAGCACAGCCCGATGCCTGGAATTGGGGTGTATTGTCTTCGCTGACTTATCTGCCAAGAGTTGTTTACAAAAACCTGATCGTCAGAAAAGCGCGGTGGGCGCTTAAAAAAGAAGAACTGCCAGCTATCCCGAAAGAAAGAAACGGATATTTAAACTATTGCCAGGCACTGAGGACCCAATACCATATCCCACAGAAAGTTGCGTATGTAGAACATGACAATAAGCTTTTAATTGATTTGGAACAGCAGACAGGAGCCGACTTATTCATTCATTATCTGAAAAAATATGAAAATGTACAACTCGAGGAATTCCTCTTTACCAGCGAAAACTGTATCGTATACGATGCAAATGGAAATCCGCATACCAATGAATTGATCATCCCTTTAAAAAGAGAACCAGAAGGTTCAGAAAATAGCTTGGTAAAGCGTGCTGTGAAAAGCAATTTTCTGACTCCGAAGGATGAAATCCAGGTTAAAAGAAAGTTTTCACCCTTTAGCGAGTGGTTATTCTTCAAAATTTATTGCGGGCCAACGGTTGGGGAAAGAATACTAAAAAAGGAACTGCTTGATTTTGTGGAGCATGGCATCGGACAAAATTTATTTGAGAAATTTCATTTCATCAGGTATATTGATGAATCCTTCCATATCCGGGTCAGATTTTACAACTCAGACTTAACAAAGCAATGGAAAGTTCAACAGCAATTCATGGAAGTACTGGAACCGCTGCTGGCCAATAACCTGATCAGTAAAATTGTATTAGATACTTATTCAAGAGAACTCGAACGTTATGGCGCTTCCATCATAGAAGAAGTAGAATCTCTGTTTTTTAATGATAGCCTGGCGGTACTCAAATTTGCCAGATTGCTGGATAGCCCTGAATTAGAAGAATACCGGTTTTTATTTGCACTGAGAGGAGCAGATATGCTTTTAACCGATTTTGGTTATACAACCCTTGCAAAAAAAGAGCTGTTAAAAAGACTTCAAGCGGGTTTTTTTAGAGAATTTGGCAGTGATCCTGGCTTACAAAAGCAATTGAATGAGAAATATCGCCAGAAGCAGAAAAGTATCTTTTTGCATATGAATGCTGATTTAGACGAATTAAATGAGATTGAAGAAGCGGTAGCTGTTTATCAAAACAGGTCGGCGATGAACAGTTTGATTTATCAAAATATTCAAGTTAAATCAGGCAATCAAACACTGCCCCATGACCTGATGGAAAGCCTGTTGCATATGTATCTGAATCGTTTGCTGGTTAACAATCCGCGTAAACATGAATTGGTTATTTATCATTTTCTGGAAAAATATTACAGCTCACAACTGGCTATCTCTACCCATATGCCCAAATTAGCTATTACTCAATAATAAATAAATACAAAGCGCTGAATGAGTTTCCCTTTTTACAAACAATTCGATCTGATGGACTGCGGTCCCACTTGTCTTCGTATGGTAGCTAAACACTACGGGCGTAGTTTTAAGGTGCAAACATTGAGGCAATATTGCGAAATTAACAGAGAAGGAGTATCCTTATTAGGTATCCATAATGCTGCCGGAAAGATTGGCTTTGATACTGATGCGATCAAAACCAATCTGGGGGGACTAGGAGAAGAACAACTGCCAGCCATCCTGCACTGGAGACAAAATCACTTTGTGGTACTTTATAAAATAAAGAACAATAAATACTTTATTGTTGATCCCGGGAATGGACATGTCAAACTTAATGCAGAAGACTTTTCCCGCAATTGGATTGACAACGATGGCTCTGGCGAAGGTATAGCCCTGACGCTAACTCCAACACCTCAGTTTTATGCACATGAAAACGAGATTGGCAGTGAAGTCCGGTGGTCATTTCTGTTTGGTTATTTTAAGGCTTACCGCAAGCTGGTTATTCAACTCTTTTTCGGTCTTGCTGCAGGGAGTATATTACAACTGATTGCCCCATTTTTGACGCAATCCATTGTCGATGTAGGGATTAATACCCGTAATCTTAATTTTATCTATATTATCCTTATCGCGCAAGGGGCACTTATTATCGGGCGTATCAGCGTAGACTTTATCCGGTCATGGATTTTATTGCATATCAGTATCCGGGTTAATATTTCCATTCTGACAGATTTCATTATCAAACTAATGAAGCTTCCCATGGTTTTTTTTGATACCAAAATGACCGGTGATATTATGCAACGGATGAATGATCAGAAAAAGATAGAAACCTTTTTAACAGGAACAGCACTAACTACCTTGTTTTCTATCTTTAACTTATTGATTTTTTCAGTCGTTATCGCATATTATAATCTTACTATCTTTTTTGTCTTTCTGATCAGCAGTACTTTGTACATGGGCTGGATTGTCCTGTTCTTAAATCGCAGGAAACTACTCAATTATAAGAGTTTTGAAATATCGGCAAAAAATCAGAGTAATGTGGTACAGCTGGTTACTGGAATGCAAGAGATCAAACTCAATAACTGTGAACAACAGAAACGATGGGAATGGGAAGATATCCAGGCTAGTTTATTTAATGTCAATGTTAAAAACCTGGCCCTGAGTCAGTATCAACAAGGTGGCTCAACTTTAATTAACGAAGGAAAAAACCTGCTGATTGCATTTTTAAGTGCTAAAGCAGTGATAGACGGAGATATGACCCTGGGTGCCATGGTTGCAGTACAATATATTATTGGACAGCTGAATGGGCCCATAGAGCAAATGCTTGGCTTTATCCAGGGCTTTCAGGATGCCAGGATCAGTTTGGAACGTTTAAATGAAATTTACCAGATGGATGATGAAGAACAGCCTGATAAAGAATGGAACGATACGCTTCCTGTTCAGAAGGACATCAGTATTGAGCAGTTATCATTTCGTTATCCAGGCACAGGCAACCTTCCGGTATTGCGGAACATTGATCTGAAAATCCCACAAGGTAAAACGACTGCAATTGTAGGAATGAGTGGTAGTGGTAAAACTACAATCCTGAAGCTATTGTTAAGATTTTATCAACCCGATGCAGGCGAAATTAATATTGGAACAGAACCTTTGAACAGTATCAGTTACAAAGCATGGCGGGAAGAATGCGGTGTAGTCATGCAGGATGGCTTTATCTTTTCTGATACTATTGAACGAAATATTGCTGTAGGAGAAATCCCGGCCGATCCAGTAAAGTTGAATCATGCGATCAAAGTGGCTAATATCCAGGATTTTATTGATGGCCTGCCAAGAGGTTTAAATACCATGATCGGTGCTGAAGGCAACGGGGTAAGCCAGGGACAACTTCAGCGGATGCTGATCGCGCGTGCCGTATACAAAGACCCGGAGTATATCTTTTTTGATGAAGCGACAAACGCATTGGATGCGAACAACGAGTGGACAATTATGAATAACCTCAAAGAATTTTTCACAGGCAGGACCGTAATTATTGTAGCACACCGGTTAAGTACAGTCAGGGACGCAGACAATATCATTGTGCTTGATAAAGGTAGTATCATTGAACAAGGGACACATCAGGAATTAACCCAGTTAAAAGGTGCTTACTATCTGCTTGTCAAAAATCAGCTGGAGCTGGGAACTTAATATTTGGAATCAGGAACATAATCATCATTTAAAATGCCGCCCTTAAAAAAACAAAAAAGCCAGCAGGTTGTCCATAGTCCTGCAATTCAAGAAATTATTACCACAGTTCCTTCCTGGTTATTGCGCTGGGGCATCTTCATGTTTTTTGTACTCTTAATTTTAATCGCCGGACTTTCCGCTTTTATCAAATATCCCGATCTTGTAATCACAACACTGAAAATTGATACCTCGGCAGATCAGAAGTTTTATGGAGAAATGGCTATTCCTCAAAATATGCTGACCAAAGTTAAAGAAGGGCAGCAAGTGCTGATTAAATTAAGAAGATACCCATACCAAACCTATGGAACGATCAGAGGTACTATTAAATATATAGATCCCATTCCACAGCAGGATAGTGTTTTTATTTCAAAGGTTGATTTTAATAACGACTTATCTGCATTACCAGGACATATACTATTAAAAGATAAAATGATAGCTGATGCAGAAATCATTACGCAGGACGTTACGATCTTACAACGGCTTGGCCGGAGTATATTTAAAAGTAATGATTAATGATAAAAGCAATGATTAAGGAAATATATCATGATCATTCCATCTGCGGCCAACTTGCAAAAGCAGATATGGACCTGGGCAATATCATCAAAAGCTTATGGATATCCACCACTATGGACCAGACCCAATACATTTGAAAGCCTGGTTCATATCATTCATTTAGAAATTCTGATTTCCTGACAATTTTCTGCCAGAAAGTGGGGTTTACAAGAACAATGTGACCTGGAAGTTTCATCTTTTTATTTCTGACGGGTGCCATTGTGATTACATCTGTAGTCAGAATTGTTGCTGAAGCCGTGGATAATTTGATTAAGATACGCCCATCAAAGATAATACAAGAATTATTAAAGGCAGTTTCTTTTATCCTGTGATTGTCATTCCCCTGGTTTCTGATCTGGTATTTTGTGGTTAAGTTTTTAAGGATAATAATTCCTGTAAAACGGAACGAAGAATACGAGATGAGTACTCATGGAATTGCTTATTTCATACTAAAAGGAAGCATTCTTCCAGTAATAATGCTAAGTTTCACAATTGTAATAGAACTGATACTTCGCGCATTTATCCTTGAAGTGGAAATTCCTTTTTATCATTAAATCAATACTTTATGAATTGAAAAATGCTCATGTTTAGCTGATTTAATAACCTGATATTATGGGGCTAACGTTTTTCTGGCTGATTAATTGTTATACCATGGTGGTAACAATGCAAATCTAATCAGGGAAAATGGAGTATTTAAAAGGAATTAGTGAGACGGATATTTGTGCCGGACGATCAACCAGGAAAGAACTGTTAGAAGAGATTGCTACCCTTCAGTCTGTTTTGAATAATACTAACGTCAGTATTTTCGCTTTCGATAAAAAATTTAATTATATCGCTTTTAATAAGTCACATCAGCATACAGTAAAGATAAGAAGAGGTGTAGATATTAAAATAGGTGACAATTATCTTCTGTTGGCCAGCATGAATGGGGGGATGGATGGAGACAGAATCCATAAAATATTCACGCGGGTAATGGCAGGTGAAACCGTTGAATTCATTGAAGAGTTTACTGATCTGCGATTATGCAAGGCATCCTTCAGTATGATTTGTAATCCGATGTATGATCAGTTAGGTCAAACCTGTGGTATGACTGTATTTTGTCAGGACATTTCAGAAAAAGTAGCCCTGCAAAAAGAGGTACAAGATAAAGGCCGTATTCTAAATGGAGTATTGGACAATCTGCCCCTTATTGTTTATGAAGTTGATCCGGCAGGAATATTTACACGGTCTATAGGTTCTGGATTACAAGATTTTGGTTTGCAGAATGATGAACTTGTTGGCAAAAATGCATTTGAATATTTTCCAGCTACAGCAGATGACTTAAGGAAAGGATTGACTGGAGAATCTGGTCAGTTCATAACAAGAATGGAAGTAAGCGGCAAAGAACTCGTTTATCAAAGCAATATTTTTCCCAGCCCCGGTCAGCAGGGAAGTGTAACTTGGTTTGCCTTAAATATTACGCAGCAAAACGAAGCAGAAGCCGCGCTACTGGAAGCCAAACAACAAGCAGAGGAGGCTATGTTGGCTAAACAACAATTTCTCACCAATATGAGTCATGAAATCCGTACACCAATGAATGCGGTAATTGGTATGACCCATTTGCTCATGCAAGAAGATCCTAAACCAGGTCAGCTTGAAAACCTGAATATATTAAAGTTTTCCAGTGAGAGTTTGCTAAGTCTGATCAATGATATATTGGACTATAGTAAAATTCAATTGGGTAAAGTTAAACTTGAAAAGATAGATTTTAATTTAATTGAGCTGATTAATAGTATTAAACAAGCCCATCATTTACATGCAGAAGGAAAGGAGATCTTTTTCAATATCAATATGGATGCGGATCTGCCAGAAATGCTGTTAGGAGATCCAGTCAGATTAACCCAGATCTTAAATAACCTGATCAGTAATGCGCTGAAATTTACCAACGAAGGTTATGTGATTGTAGACCTGTCGTTGAAGAAGATAGTAGATGATCTGGTCGATATTAGTTTTACAATTACTGATACAGGGATTGGTATTGAATCGGATATGAAAGATTATATTTTCGAAAGCTTTACACAGGCGAGTGCGGATATTTCCCGTCGTTTTGGAGGAACAGGACTTGGACTGTCAATTACCAAGCGGTTAATAGAATTAAAAGGTGGCAAAATCTCTGTAGAAAGTACCTTAGGTAAAGGATCGAGTTTCTTCTTTGATTTACAGTTTAAAAAGAGCCGTAAAAAAGGTGGTTATGTCATGCCAACTTTAGTTTTTGAAAGTCTGGCTGGCATTAAGGTGCTGCTTGTGGAAGACAATGAAATTAATACCTTGGTCGCAAGTAAATTTATGAAGAAATGGGATCTGGATATCGATTACGCAATTCATGGAGCTGAAGCACTGGAAAAGATAAAGCAAAATGAATATGATTTGGTACTGATGGACTTGCAGATGCCAAAAATGGATGGTTATGAAGCGAGTACAGCTATCAGGAATTTATCAGGAAAAAGATTCAAGGAATTGCCCATTATAGCATTAACGGCCTCTGTATTAGCGGAAATAAATAATCAGGTAATGGACGCAGGCATGAATGATTATATTTCTAAACCATTTAACCCAATGGAGCTTTATTCTAAAATTGCTAAATACGTCCATAAAAGATAATACAATTGAATAGCTGTATACTGATCAGTATACAGCTATTCAATTGTATTATCTGGTTATCAATTTATACCTCGTATTCCTTTTCTACTAAGGATAGAATCAATTCTCTAACCGTTACGCCCCTTTGAGCACCTAATATTTTTAAAGCCTTTAAAGAGCTCTTTTTAAGTCTTAAAGGGTAAGTCACTATTTCTTCATCAGGTTGAACAATCTGTTTCTCCTCTTTTGTACTGCTCTCCTTTGAGGGAGAATTGAATAAAGCAGATACACCTCCTAAGTTTTTGTTATTGTCTTCTATGTCACCTAAGTTTTTCTTTGCCATGTACTTATATTTTAGCTATAATTTCTTCTGTCAGATTTGCATAATCTGTTGCAGCATTTGATGCCGGAGCATATTCGAAAATATCTATTCCTTTTAACTGTGCTTCTACCAACGCTACATTTATACGGATAGAGGTCGCAAATAATTTATCATTGAAATATTTTTTGATACTCTCCGTAATCTGCTCCGTAATAATTCTTCTTGGATTTATTTTAGTAATAAACACCCCACCAATTGTCAGGTTTTCATTGTAGTGTTTTCTGACATCAGAAATAATAGAAACCAGGCGGTCAATTCCTCTATAAGCAAAATATTCTGCTTCTAATGGGATCATAACCGTGTCTGCCGCAACCAGTGCATTGACAGTCAGCATTCCTAATGCAGGAGCACAGTCGATGAGTATATAATCATACTTTCCTTCCACAGATTTCAGCAATCTTTTCAGAATAGTTTCTCTTCCAAGTCTTGAAACCAATTCAATTTCAGCACCCAATAAATCTAAAGAGGAAGGGATAATATCCAGGTACTCCGAAATTGTTTCAATAGGTAACGCAATATCATCTTTTATACTATCATAAATAGATACTTTAACATCCCTCAGGCCTAAACCCTCTGTTAAATTTGATTGCGGGTCAATATCAATCAATAACGTTTTCTTCTTTGCACGTGCTAAACCCGCGCCAATATTAAGTGTAGAGGTCGTCTTTCCTGTACCACCTTTATGGTTTATAATCGCTATAATCTTCATGTGAATGTGTCTTTATACAATGAGACAATGATACAAAGATGTACTGATATCTTTGTGCATCCACATCTGTTTTTTTTTAAGGGTAAGATTTTCAGGCAGTTTAATTCTTTTTCGGGTTTATACCAGTTTTTGCGGCCTCATCTTTTTGTGCAGATAATCGGACAGGATAATCATAATCACTGCAACCAGGATCAATAACATGCCAAATACAAGGTTTTGTGTCACAGCTTCATTAAATGCGATCACACCCACTGCAACCGCTACCGGAGGTTCCAAAGCCCCAAGTATTGCAGTCACCGTAGAACCCACATACTGCACAGCGAATATCATAGCAACACATGATATTGCTGTAGTGGGTAATGCCAGCATAACCAGTTCCACAACTGACCTGGTATCTGGTAAAGGCTGTAAACCAGCAGTCAACTGTGCTTTGAATAGAAAAAAAACAGCGCTGGAAGCCATCACATATAAAGTAAGCTTATAACCCGACATGAATTGTATTCTCGACTTATTAACAGCAACAATATAAACTGAATAGGAAAGCGCTGCAATTAAGATGGCACCAAGTCCTAATAAATTCAGCGTCATTCCATTGTCTCCCTTATACAATAAGGAAACGCCTAAAAAGGCGATTGCAATAGCTACTACAGTAATCAGACTTACTTTTTCTCTAAAAAATACCGCTTTTGTGCTATCGTTTTGCCTGTGCATCTTTGTTGCTTGCACTCTTTATGCTGTTCAAAAAAGAGTCCTTCAGGATCGCAAAAAGGGAAATTGTCCCGATGGGTATTTTAGGTATATTATATGCTTTATCAGCGCAATATTTACTGGTGGGTTATGATTATCTGGGCGTGGGCACTGCTTCTACAATTTTATTTATATACCCGGTATTTGTCGCCATTTTAATGACGCGAATCATGAGGAATTCCTTTGCGCATTAAAGGTAAAGCAAACAGCGGTATCAGGCCAAAAGTTGCGGACGAAATACATCCCCAAAAATAGCCCTTGACTTTAGTATTCATTTAAATGTCAGGTTAGAATTTACTGGTGCCGGATTGACCACGGAAGGTATAATAATTTTCTGATTAACCTCTTTAAGCTGGAAACTATTTAAATTTATTTGACCTTTTAATAGCTCAAATGGATATAAGTTTACATTTTTGTTGGAATTTAGTATATCGTACCTAGTTCACTCTCATTTACAATCAGATTAATTCCATAAAAAATTGAAACAACTCAACGAAAAACCTGACGATAATAAGCTTAAAAGAGGCTTGCAGAACAGGCATATTCAATTGATCGCACTCGGTGGTGCAATAGGGACAGGCTTGTTTTTAGGAATAGGCCCTGCTGCAGTACTCGCTGGCCCTTCCGTAATTTTAGGGTATGCCGTAGCTGGTATCATTGCCTTTTTTATTATGCGCCAACTTGGCGAAATGGTCGTAGAAGAACCTGTGTCAGGAAGTTTTAGTCATTTTGCTTATAAATATTGGGGCTCATTCGCAGGTTTTGCTTCTGGCTGGAATTACTGGGTTCTCTATATCCTGGTGAGTATGTCAGAATTAACAGCTATTGGGATTTATGTTCACTTCTGGTGGCCTTCTATCCCTTTATGGACATCCAGTCTATTCTTTTTTCTAACCATTAATGCACTTAACCTCACCTCAGTTAAAGTTTATGGCGAAGTGGAATTCTGGTTTTCTATTGTTAAAGTCGTAGCCATTATTGCGATGATCTTTTTTGGCTGTTACCTGTTGGTTAGCGGATCTGGTGGTGAACAAGCCAGTATACAAAACCTTTGGAATGACGGCGGCTTTTTTGCGAAAGGATTGTTAAGTTCTGATGGAAAAGGTGGCTATCAGGGACTGCTCTCTGCCATTGCACTGATTATGTTTTCATTTGGTGGATTAGAACTCATTGGAATTACAGCTGCTGAAGCCGAAAATCCTGAAAAAACTATTCCTAAAGCAACAAACCAGGTTATTTACCGTATCCTTATTTTTTATGTAGGCGCACTCGTTATTCTTTTCTCTTTATCGCCCTGGAAAAATATTACCACAGACAGCAGTCCATTTGTAATGGTATTTGAAAGCTTAAAAGGATTCCAGTTTAACCTGTTTGGTCAAACTGTTTTCTTTACGAGCATCATTGCCAATGTGCTGAATATGATTGTGCTGACAGCAGCGCTTTCCGTATATAACAGTTGTGTATACAGCAACAGCCGGATGCTTTTTGGATTAGCTGAACAAGGTAACGCACCTGCTTTTTTATCAAAGCTGAATAAAAACCATGTGCCCTTAAAAGCTATCCTGGTTTCAGGACTGTTTGTAGCAATCAGTATTGTCATCAATAAACTAATGCCAGAAAAAGCACTCGGTATTTTGATGTCTTTAGTTGTTTCCTCGCTGATGATCAACTGGTTGATGATTAGTATCACGCATTTAAAATTCAGAAAACAAAAAAAAGCTGAACACATAAAAACCAAATTCCCTTCCTTTATCTATCCATTGTCCAACTATATTTGCCTGGTCTTTCTGGTTGGTATTTTAGTCATCATGTGGATTACAGGAATGAAACTTCCGGTTGAACTTATTCCTGGATGGCTGGTGCTTTTGTACCTGTGCTACCTGCTGGTTAAGCGGAAACAAAAACAACAAGCTTAAATAAAGAAGGAGTTCTGAAAATTTTCAGAACCCCTTCTTTATTTAAGAAAAGCCTTTAATTCGTGACAAACACATATAAACTTTCCAGCGTATTTCCATACTGATCCACAATCCAAATATGCTGTGAGCCTCTTAAATTGCTGAAGCTAGAACCATATATCTCAATATCAGCAGTACCATCTGCCTCAGGGAATACTAAATACTGCTCTCCCTGTACAGTATTTCCGCAAATCAGCGTATTCCCATTATCAGAAACAGGAAGACCAGATGCCTTAAACAAGTAAGGGCCACCACTTGCACTAATCACAGCAGGCCCGCTAAACCCGAAAAAAACTGCCTTTGAACTTTTCGCATCAGGAACAGCCTTAAGGCTTTGGGATGCAGGAATAAAGCTGGAAAGTGAAAGCGCCAGCAAACATGCAGAAAACGTAAGTGTAATTTTTTTCATAACAACAGGATTAATAATTAAGAATAGTCAGTTAATTACAAGTTAGTTTAATTTATCTTATTTCCAGTTCACCTCTGCTGAAAAATTGAAATTGCCACGCAGAAGTAATAAAAAATCCTACACTTGTTTTTATATACCAATCGGTATATATTTGTCCTATGAATAAGTCATACACCAAAGCTGAACGTACCCGGAACTTTATCATTGAAAGTACCGCGGTGATTTTTAATAAAAAAGGGTATGCAGGAACATCCTTATCCGATCTGACCAAAGCTACCGGTCTGACTAAAGGAAGTATCTACGGTAATTTTGAAAACAAAGAAGAAGTTGCAGTGGCGGTTTTTGATTATAACTATTCAAGAGTTGCTAATTTAACAAGCCAGGAAGTTAACAGGGCAACTACCTGTTATGATAAACTAATGGCCTATGTGCGGGTTTATCAGAAAATTATAAAAGAAACCATGAACAGGGGAGGCTGCCCGGTACTCAATACCGCAACAGAAGCTGATGATACCAATGAGTTACTAAGGAAACGAGCTGCGGACGTGGTCTTAAACTGGGAAGGTAATTTAACAGCAATCATCAAAAAAGGTATACTAAAAAAGGAATTTAAAACCAATATTGATCCCCGTAAAACAGCCTTGTCCATCATCGCACTCATAGAAGGAGGGATTATGATTTCTAATATTACCGGCGATGTGACTTCAATGGATCTGATACTGAACACCGTAGAAACACTTATTGACCAGATTGAGCGCTAAAATTTTTTTACCCTAAAATATACCAATCAGTATAATATGATTCCTTTAAAACGTCAGATCCTGTTGATTACTGTAATTGCAGCCGCGATCATGGAATTAATTGACACCTCTAGTGTAAATGTAGCGCTGAATTATATGAGGGGGAACTTAAGGGTAACCTTAGAAGATATATCCTGGGTAATTACCATTAGTTATCCCTTCGTCCGATCATTAACAAGAAACAATTAAAATATAATAGAATAAAAAGATGAAATCAACAAATAACACTATTCTGATTGCTGGCGGAACTGCTGGTATCGGATTTGAAGTCGCTAAACTATTGACAGAAAAAGGGAATCACGTGATCATAACTGGTCGTGATCAAAAACGGCTGGACACAGCTGTGGCCAAACTAGACAACGTGACTGGTATTTTATTTGATACCACACAAGAAATAGAAGTTGACCGTTTGGTGAGTAGGATTGCTGCCGATTTTCCGGCACTAAATGTAGTGATCAATAACGCAGGCCTTGTTTATACTTACGATGTGCTTGCCGGAGAGAAATCCTGGGAAAAAGCAGCAGACGAAATGAATACCAATTATATTTCCCTGATCCGTCTGACTGAAAAACTATTGCCTCAATTGATTAAACAAGAAGAAGCTGCACTGGTTAATGTCAGCTCTATCGTAGCAATCGCACCAGGCCTTCGCTTCTTGACTTATAGTGCAAGTAAAGCAGCGGTCCATTCGTATACTCAAGGATTGCGTCTGGCTTTAAAAGCTACCAATGTTAAGGTATTTGAACTAATGCCACCTTTAGTGAATACTGATTTTTCTAAAGAGATTGGTGGAGCGGAAAATGGTATTCCACCTTTACAAGTGGCTACAGAATTTTTTGAAGCTTTTAAAAATGACACCTACGAAATACACGTAGGTGGAACCGCGCAAGTTTATGAACTGGCGCGTACTTCACCTCTGGTGGCTTTAAATGCGATGAACGGTGTAGAGGCATAAGCTCTAATATATCGAAAAGAGGCTGTTTCAATCCAAAGTGCCACCAAAAAGTTAGACACTTTCTTGGGGCACTTTAGATTGAAACGGCCTTTGTCTTTTTAAAAAGAACTGTTTACTTACCCTCCTTATTAAATTTAAGCCTGATCCCTGCATTGACGAAAAAATTCCCGCCTAATTTATTGATTTGTCCATTGGTAAATAAGTTCTTGACACCGCCCTCTTTAAGATCATAATTTCTTAAAATCATATAACCGCCACCCAGTACAAAATCAAAATGTTTGCTCTTAAACTTGGTTTCCAGACCAGCAGGTAATTCCGTGTAGTTTAGGTAACGTCTATCAGGCTCAACCTTGTTCTCGGTATCAAAGCTTGTATTTTTAAACCTCACCGCTAACTTTACTTCCATCTTTTTGGTTACATCACGCGCAACGCTGACCTCAGTAGGTATATCAATATTGAATTTAAATCTGCCTTCTGTTTCCAAATGTAACATCAAACCGGGTAAAACTATAGGTGCATTAAGTGCATTCACAACAAATGCCCCAAATCCATAAGAGAATCCTGGTCGGGGAGTTTTGATAAAAAGTACACCGCCACTGATAAATATATCATGATGATCTACTGCTTTAAGATCCGTATTTATGCCAGCGGTTAACAGGCTGACCATTGCCCATTTATTTCGCATGGAGCGTAAATAAGTTACCCCTAGCATACTATTAAGTAATTTGTCTGGCATTAAATCCTGGCTATTGGATTTACCAGACATTTCAGTGTAACCGCCACTCACTATACCTGTCCATTTTTGGATTTTTTTTGTAGCAGGATCGAATTTAGCCGAAATCGGGAAACTATAATTCAGCTCAATCCTTTTCTGAGTTTTTTCTGCATTTTCTACCTGCCCGTTTTTCTGCGTGTATTTACTTTCAGGAACGTAGATTGCATTGATGTCCAACGTATTCTCCGGACCGAATTGAGCCATTGCATTGGTGCCTGTTAAAAGAAGAAGAACGATAAGCAATCTTTGGAAGAACTGATTTTTCTTAAACATAAATTTAAACGAATGAGGTATTGAATATTTGTTGAACATTTTTTCCTGTTTAGTCATAGGACAACCTCTTTGCTTTTTACCCTGACGTCACATTAAAAATTAATATTCCGCCTTTAAATCAGGTCAGAATGCTGTTGATTCTTCCTACAAGCTGTAGAGAATGTCTACAATCGGAAACAATGAACCAATTTTAAATAGCTTGGAACGAGGTTTTTAATGCTATTTTAATCTGTGGAGCGAAAATTGCTATTCTGCATCCTTAATAACTTGCTCATTACTTAAAGATTTTGTATTTCAGATGAAAAGAAACCCTTTACCGTACCTCGTATGCTTACTCGCCATGGTATTCAGCACCCACTTTGCACAAGGAGCTGCCCATAGAAAAGACCTGTCAAGTTTCAGGACAGTAGTATTCCAAACCGACACTATTCCCAAGGATTCTGTGAAAAAAGATTCCATGAAAAAGGATACTGCAAAACGTGCCGTGATCCCGGTAATTAAAGTTGTTCAGGATACTACCCGTAAAAAAGTAGTTCAGGACACGACTGTTAAAAAACCTGCACAGGATACTACTGTTAAAAAGGTAGCCCAGGATACAACTGTTAAAACGGTTATTCCGGATACTGCACCTAAAAAAGCTGTTCAGGATACGGCAGTTAAAACAGCTGTACAAGATACTGCTGGCAGCAAAGCCGTTCAGGACTCCATTACTGGTAAAGTCTCTGACGCTGGCGGACCATTAATTGGTGTAGTCATCACCGTTAAAGGTGGAAAAGATAAATCCCTTACCGATAGCAAAGGGCAATTTAAGATTGCCGCGGGCGAAAATGCAATTCTTGTATTCGCCTATATGGGCTATAAGACTAAACAAGAACCCGTCAATAAACGCAAGACCCTGAATGTGGTCATGGCAACAGAATCAAAAGTACTGAGTGAAGTACAAGTCGTTGCAACCGGATATGGAACCGTTAACCGGTCAAAACTGACCAGTTCAGTTTCCAGTATCCAGGCTGACCAGATTAAAAACGATGTGATGCCGACTATTACCCAGGCAATTCAGGGTAAAGCAGGAGGGGTACAGGTTACCCAGAAATCAGGATCACCAGGTGGTGGTTTAAATATCAGGATCAGGGGTACTACTTCGATCAATGCTGGTTCTGACCCATTATATGTAGTAGATGGTATTCCAGTGAACAGTACAACGAATTTTACAGGTGGAAGTAATTTCAACTTCGGTGGTGGTACGCAGGGAATTAATATCCTGGCTTCTATTAACCCATCAGATGTACAATCTGTAGAAATTTTGAAAGATGCAGCCTCTTCTTCAATCTACGGGGCAAGAGCAGCAAATGGTGTCGTGCTGATCACCACTAAAAAAGGTCAGCCAGGTACCAGTACCTTCAGCTTTAACGCTTACGAAGGGTTCTCAGAAGTTCCAAACGAGAGAAAATATAAGATGATGAATACTGGTGAATACCAGGATTACATGAAAGACTACTACAAATATCTGCTGGATGCCAACGGTAATCCTACCGCAGTTCCAGCACAAATATTAGCTAACCCTAACATCAACACAGACTGGCAGAAACAGATTTTCAGAACAGCGCCAACGCGTAACTATGAATTGTCTGCACGCGGAGGATCTGAAAAAACACAATACTATACATCCATTGGCTATATGCGTCAGGGAGGTGTGATTCAAAACTCTAACTTCAGCCGTTTAAGTGCCAGGATCAACCTGGATCACCAACACAGTGAAAAATTAAAATTCTCTGCCCGTGTGAATCTGACCAGAGCATTGAATGACCGTGTTCAGGAAGAAAACTCTAAAGAAGGGTCTACAAAAACAGGTATTTTTGCACCGCCAAACCTTCCTGTTTATAACCCTGATGGAAGTTATGCTTACGACCAGGTTAACACCAGTCGTGAGAATCCATTGGCCATGTTATTGCTGCCAGTTAATAAATCAGAAACATTCAGAGTATTGGCAAGCGGTTCAGCAGAATACAAATTTATGCCCGAACTGACTCTAAAAACCAGTTTTGGTGCTGACTTAAGTTATATCGATGAAACCTTCTTTATGCCACCAAACGGTATCCGTTCATTCGCAGCGCAAGGTGGAATCGGTGCACAAAGAAATACAAGAGATCAATTATGGATCAATGAAACGACACTGAGCTACCAGAAATCATTTGGTGAACATCATATTGATGCACTTGCCGGAGCTTCAGTTCAACAATCCCGCATACAATTTGTAGATGCCAGCCGTTCAAACTTCCCATCTAACGATATCGAATATATTTCTGCAGGTGGTTTAATTACCGGTGCAAATTCGTTTCCTGAAGAGTGGAGTATCGCTTCTGGTTTTTCAAGAGTTAACTATGATTACAAAGGGAAATACCTTTTAACAGCAAACTTCAGAGTAGATGGATCTTCACGTTTCGGAGTAAACAGCCGTTACGCTACTTTCCCATCATTTGGTGCTGCATGGCGCGCATCTGATGAAGACTTCCTGAAAACCAACAAAGTAATCAGCAACTTGAAATTAAGAGCAAGCTGGGGTGTTACAGGAAACCAGAACATTCCTAACTATGCGAGTTATTCTTTATATAGCGGAAGTAATAATTACCTGGGTAATCCTGGTTATTTACCAAACGTATTAGGTGATAAAGACCTGAAATGGGAAACAACCAAACAACTGGACTTTGGAGTTGACGTAGGTTTGTTTAATAACCGTATTTCTATACTTGCCGATTATTATATAAAAAATACTTCTGACCTTTTAGTTGGTGTAGTTGTGCCGACAAGTTCAGGTTTTGCAAACCGTTTTACCAATGTAGGTAAGATTCAGAATAAAGGTTTTGAATTTGAATTAACTACTCAGAATCTGGTTGGCGCATTGAAATGGAGCACTTCATTAAATATGTCATTTAACAGGAACAAAGTTGTTTCTTTACCAGGCGGAGAATTAAGTGGTGGTGTTGGTGGATTGAATATTGCCAGAGAGGGCTTGCCACTTGGTTCCTTCTATGGATGGAAGATGTCTGGTGTAAATTCTCAGACTGGTATGATTGACTATATCAAACAAGACGGTAGCCTTGGTGCACCGAACGATCCTAAAGATCGTGGGATCATTGGTAATCCAAATCCGGATTTCTATGGAGGTATCACGAATACATTTACCTATAAAAACTTTGACCTGAGCATTATGGGGCAATTCTCTTATGGAAACGATGTGTTCAATTATAACCTGGCTTCAGGGCTGGATGGAAGTAATAAAACAAGTAATGGTTTCGCAGACTGGAACAGACGCTGGAGAAATCCTGGAGAGATCACTGATATCCCAAGACCAACACCTGGAAACTTTGATAACACAGCAATCTCTGACCGTTTTGTACAGGATGGTTCGTTCTTCAGATTGAGAAATATCACGTTTGGTTATACTTTAAGTGATAAAGTTTCGGAGAAATTGAAGATCAAAAGCTTACGTGTTTACACTACCGTACAAAATGCTTTCGTATTTACTAAATACAAAGGTTATGATCCAGAAGTTAGCTCTAGCCATGGCGGTGCCAATGCTGGTTTGACTTACGGCTATGATTACGGTAGTTATCCGCAGCCAAGGATCTTTACTGCAGGTATCAATTTAACTTTCTAAGAACAACCCTATTCAACAGCACATGAAGACGATTTCAAAATATATTTTACTAGCAGCCGTGTCCTTAAGCTTTACGTCCTGTAAAAAATTCCTGGACAGGGAACCTATTGCACAGATTACCCCTGATAATATTTTCAATTCACAACAAGGAGCCCAATCGGCAGTAATGGGGATGTACAGAACACAATTGGGCGCTAATTCTTACGGACAATCCCTGATTATTGTTCCTGAATTTTCGGCCAGGCACGTGAATCACGTATCCAGCTTTCCTGAATATGTGGACTTTAAAACAAATACAATCCGTATTGATAATCCATGGGTACAGAGTATCTGGACAACAGGTTATGCAGCGATCAATGCAGCAAATAATATTGTGGTTAAAGTAGCTGCAATGCCAGAAACTGCAATTGCCGCCGATAAAAGACAGCAATTCATCAGAGAGGCACAATTTATCAGAGCTTTGACTTATTTTAACTTAGTCAGAGCATTTGGAGATGTTCCTTTGATCTTAACGCCAACCGGAGAAACTGACAACCTTAAAGTACCACGTAATACCGTAGCAGAAGTTTATGCGAAAATCATTGCAGACTTGATAGAAGCTACTAATTTGCCGAATGCTTATGCTAACATTTCAGAAACAAAAGGCAGAGTAACAGGTAATGCAGCCAAAGCTTTGCTGGCTAAAGTTTATTTATACAACGGAAGCGTGACGAATACTTATGCAGAAGCAGCAAGATTAGCGAAGGACGTGATTGCGACAAGCGGAGCAAGTATGCCGGTTGACTTTGGGTCGGTATGGACTACAAAAAACACTTCAGAATCAATTTTTGAATTGCAGTTTGATGCACAGGCTACCAATCCACTCGCGACAGTAAGTAATCCGAATGCCTCTGCTTTATTTTATGCAGAAGGTAAATCAATCGCTGATTTATATGAAGCAGCAGATAAAAGGAAAGACTTTACTGTTTACCAGAATACGCCGGCAGATCCGAGATACTATATCGGCAAGTACAGAATATTTAACCCGGCTATTCAAAATGTACCGGTTATCCGTATTGCAGAAATTTACCTGATCCATGCAGAGGCTCAGGCCCGCGTAGATGGGGCGGTGAGTGCAGCAGCATATGATTCTTATAAAAAGGTACGTGACAGAGCTGGAATCACGACTCCTGACATTTCTACTTTTACTACGCTTGCAGCATTCATCACTGCCGTACAAAAAGAGAAGAGAAAAGAGATGATGTTTGAAGGAGAAGCGTGGTTTGACTATTGCAGAACCGGTTTAGCATTGACAGATATGATGACTAAACCAGATGCTAATTACTATTTATATCCTATTCCTGATGCAGAACGCAGAAATAATCCAACCTTGACCCAAAATAAAGGGTACTAGATTGATTTACAGGTTTATAAAATGAAAAGAGAGGTTTTTGCCTCTCTTTTCATTTTAAAGAGAAACTACTATTGGCCTGAAAACTATGCCATTAGATTTTCAGGCTACACAGCTTAACTCATAGAATTGTAACTCTTTTAGGATGTTATTGCTGTTTAAATAGATTTAATGCATATTTAAGAAAGAATTAGCCATTATACTATGTTAGGAGAATTAATCGAAAAGGAGTCAATAGACGTAAGTGAAATTATAGCAGCAGATCAGAACCACATTGAAGAATTAAAAGATAAGCTCAGTGGTGCTCAGCGTTTAGGCAATGAATTCAAATCAAAAGCAGACATTACATTTAATACCAAATTTGGTCCAAAGACTGTGAATACGACAGTATGGTCAGTTACAGAGAAATATATTCAGCTGAAAAACGGAATTCATATTCCTTTGACCAGCCTGATTGATATAGCTTTTTAAGCGATGACCTGAGTGTATTGTTTTCCGCAGTAAACACTGTTGGAAACAGCATCACTCAGGACATCTTTAAATAGCAGGAATATTTTCAGGTTTGACCAGCTCTCCGTCAGCCACCAATACCGTATCACAGTTGATTTCCTGTTCAGGAAACTCTCCTTTAATACCATGTAACAGATTCACAGATCTGGCCGCATTGTTTGCAGTCATATTGCGTTCAGTCCCTTTTTGTGGATCAAGTCATAAACTTGTAGATCAGGGATTAAATTTCAAGTTTTGGGTTTGATATTTTTTGAGTTCAAAGCAGCTGGTTACGATTCTTTAATAAGCTAATTACTGCCTGATTTTATAGTTCAATATATCAGTATTAAACGCCCTGATTACTTTGATAAGAGATCGGCCAACCCTTCAGCGGAATTCTCAGGGAGAGGAAAGATCCTGATTTTTCCAGGCTTGCTACTTTGACGAAAGTTCTCTGATGCCTCTGGGTTTCCATTGCTTGTTTCCTTATGCCCGGTACAGAACTTTTGAAACAACTTGTACACCAAACTGCTGCTTTAAAAATGAAATCGTCCAGGATTCCCTTTGAAAATTTACCCGTTAAACTTCCCATAATAAATAATTGCTTTTCCACCAATGTAAGCTATTCGCGTTAAAGATTATCCTGATGCGTAAAAAATGGCCGTAATTGTCCGCAGCTGTCTGCAATTGTCCGCAGTTGTCCATGGGTTAGTCAAAGGGGGTATTATAATTTCATGAATCTTCAACTAGTTATGGTTTGGTTGTGCCTGAGTGGTGGTCGGGATGACACCAGGTTGTAAACGGGCTTTAACTATGGCAAGTCCAAGTCATTTCAACTAGTTGTTTTGACTTGGACTTGCCATGCTCTCGCGTTACTTTAGCACTGCTCTTACCCTAACGAGTACCCGACCAGTACCCGACCAGTACCCGACCAGTACCCGGGCAGTACCCGGCTGATATAGCTTTATTATTTAGCTATTTTGAATTTACTTGTCAGTAAGTTAGGTAGGTATTTTTATGCTGTTTGTATGGTTGTTTATAGGGGGGGTACAATGTTTCAGCTGTTAAATAGTTGGAATAGTTCCTCCGTCAATTACATATTCAGTTCCTGATAAATAGTTTGCACGTGGAGAGACAAGGAATCCTACAAGTTCAGCAACTTCTTCTGGTTTGGCTGGCCTGCCCATCGGGATACCTCCCAATGAATTCATCACTTGTTGAGTTGCGCTTTCTATGGTATCTCCTGAACTTTCCGCTAAGCGCTCCATCATCCTTATAGCCGCTTCTGTCTGTATCCAGCCCGGTGATACGGTTAATACGCGTATACCTTTTGGAGTAACCTCTTTTGATAACCCTTTGCTGTAATTGATCAGTCCGGCTTTAGCGGCTGCATAAGGTAAAGTAGAATCAGGTAATGGCAGTCTTCCCTGTATCGAGGCGATATGTATAATGACTCCTGAGCCCTTTGCTAACATGGAAGGTAACAAACCCCTATCGAGCCTTACAGGAGCCAGTAGATTAGTTTGAAGTGTTTCTGACCAATGCTCGTCTGATAGTGCTGCAAATCCACCGCCAGGGGTTTCTGAGCCACCGAGATTGTTAATCAGGATGTCTATTCCACCATATTCCGCTAAGATTGCTGCGGTTAATTTTTCGGTGCCTTCTGGTTTACTTAGATCTGCTGGGATGAAGTGGAAACCGGGTTTCACATCCTCTGATTTATTTCTTGCAGTGATGATTACTTTTGCTCCTGCAAGAGCTAGTCTTTCTGCAATTGCCTTTCCTGTTCCTTTTGTCCCGCCTGTTACGAGTGCTATCTGACCAGATAATTCGTTGTACATATTCATAATTAATGTTTGTTGATGAGCTCAAAGATCGGGTGTCTGATCAGTTGGCACAATTACGGATAAACGAATCGGATAGGGTTAAATTTATCCGTATTGACAGATTTTGGGCAATACGCTATCTTTAGCGCATGTATCAGAAAAAGATAGTACAGAACTATGATTGCGGACTTGATTTAGTAGGGGAGGTTTTATATGGAAAATGGAAAATAAGATTACTTTATTTTATCAATGAAGGGCATATCCGGCCCAGTCAGCTGCAAAGAAAAATTCCGGGGGCTTCACGCCGGGTTTTAAATGTTCAGTTAAATGAGCTGGAAAAACACGAACTGATTTCGAAGGTTATTTTTCCAGTACTTCCACCGAAAGTAGAGTACAGTTTGACTGCATTTGGCCGGAGTTTAATTCCATTAATTCATTCCATAGGATTATGGGGCGATGAACATGAAGAGAAGTTAAGGGGAATACTTACAAAAAATTAGTCAGGCAATGTGACCAACCCATAGCCAGCTTAATATCTTAGTTGACAACTTTTCATTTTGGTTAAGCATATCCTTGATTTGGTTAGGATTGCCGGATAATGATTGCACAATTTTGTTCAATCATTAATCCTAATCTTATGGCAAATCAGATTGAATCATTAACAAATAACAAACCTGTTGCGCTAGTCACAGGTGCCAATCAGGGCGTAGGTTTTCAAATCGCTAAAGCACTTGCAAACAACGGCTATATTGTTTATCTCGGTTCACGTAACCTGGGCAACGGAGAAAAGGCCGCTGCTGAGATCGGCATTGCAGCGCATGCGATACAGCTGGATGTAACCCAGCAATCCACCATTAACGCAGCGGTTGAGCGTATAGAAAAAGAATCCGGGCACCTCGACCTGCTGGTAAATAATGCAGCAATATCTCATGCAGGTAAACCCGGCAGGACGTTGGAAGAGACATCGGAAGATGGCAAAGCCATTAAGGCATCGCTTGACGAGGTACGGACGGTTTGGGAAACTAATGTCTCTTTGGAGTTATTGCCGTTACACAAGCAACACTGCCCTTACTTCGCAAATCAACAGCTGCCCGTATTGTTAACGTGTCAAGCTTACAGAACAAGATTTTTTGAAGGATAATTAGAAATTTATATGCAGCCTAAAAGTATTTGATATCAAAAGATTTGGTATTTTTGTCTTAATGCCTCAATATGAACTTAATAAAATCTGGATCTTCCGTATAACCCACATAGATAATGTTCGTTATGCGTTAACGCAAGGGCTATTCAATTATGGGCATGTTCAGGCAGATCCTGGTTACATCAATATTGGCGATTCAAATCTGATCCAACAAAGGCATGATCACTTGGTCAGAGTGAATCCACCAAATGAACATCTTGGCGACTATGTCCCTTTTTATTTCGGACCGCTTTCTCCAATGTTACTTAATATCAAGACTGGTCAGAGAAATATTACCCAACGCCATCAACAAGATATTGTTTATCTTTATTGCAATCTGGAGAGCATCATCAATAATTGTGCTGAATGGTGCTTCACAGATGGACATGCTAAAACGGCCATTACCGCGTTTTATAATGATATAGAGGATATGGATCAGATAGATCTCGATCTCGCCCGGGAGCGATACTGGCACCCCATTGATGAAGATCTGGACAGAATGAGAAAGAAACAAGCCGAATTCCTGGTCAAGTATTCTGTCCTGCCGAATTGTATCAGCAATATAGTTGTCTATAATGAGGAAAGACAGGTGCAGATACAACAGATTAAAGAAGAACTTAATCTAAATTTGAATATATACATAAATCCCAAAGGCAGATATTATTACTAATGAAATATATTAAAGGTAATTTACTGGACGCCCCAACACAGGCATTGGTCAATACAGTCAACACGGTTGGTGTAATGGGGAAGGGTATTGCCCTGCAATTCAAAGAACGCTTCCCGCTGAATTTTAAGATCTATCGGGAGGAATGCAGAAAAGGTTCAGTAGTACCCGGAAAATTATTGATCGTTAAGGATGCTACTCTGGAAGGTGAAAGAACTATTATCAATTTTCCGACTAAGACGGAGTGGTATAAGAAATCCCAATACAGCTATATTGAGGAAGGACTAAAAGAATTAGCCAGGGTTATTGTTGAAAGTGGGATAAAGAGCATTGCAGTCCCGCCGTTGGGCTGCGGTAACGGTGGACTTAAATGGGAAAAGGTAAAATCTATGATAGAACAGTATCTCAGCGGAATTGAGGATGTTGAGATAATAATTTATGAGCCAAATGATCAGGTTAAGCAAATTCTAAAGCAGCAGAATCTCAATAAAGATGTTAAGTTGACGCCAGCCAAGGCTATATTGCTTTATGCGATGTTCTATTATGATTCCCTGGGAGAAAATACTAGTCTCTTTATAGCAAATAAACTTACGTATTTTCTTCAAAGACTAGGAGAAAGTAACTTCAGGAGATTAAAGTTTCAGGCACTTCATTATGGTCCGTACAGTGTTCAGATAGAGCATATGGTTCAGGCGATGAACGGTAGTTTTATAAGGGGCCTTGAGCAGAATGAATTAAAGGCTTTTGAGCCTTTTGATCTTCAATATTCCAGACTTGCCGAGATTTCTGAATTCGTAAAAAAAGAGCTTACTGCCGAGCAGCAGAATATTATTAAACAATTGGTTAAGCTTATTGATGGCTTTCAGTCAGCACTCTCTATTGAGATACTCGCTTCCCTGGATTTTGTCAAAAAAGAGAATCCTGGGATAAGTAAGGAGGAAGCTGCCATCTTAGTTAAATGGTCTGAAAGAAAGAAAAAGCTCTTTAAGGATAAGTACATAGATATTGCATGGAATCATCTTCTCCATTATGGTGCACAGTTGAACTTTGGTTAAATCATTAAACTTTTTGCGCATTCTTTTCTTCAATCCACAAAGACATATACTTCGTGCTATTTGCAGTATGGTGCAGCAAAATCTGTCCGAAGAAATTGCGCTTGCGATGAGCTGTTAAATTCAGAGACAAATTTTGGAGGAATTCAATAAATGGCTGAGTAAACGTTGATTTTCCATAACGTTCATTAATAATCCGTACCCCATTTTGTTGTGCCCGGAACCACCAGACTTTGTCCTGATATAGCTGGACTGCCCGGTTGATAAAAAGAAAAGGATCGTCTGCAATCACCCCGTTCCATTCCAGATTTCCTTTCATTGCTTCAGCACCTATAGAAGTGGTCACAGCTGGAGTCCCTGCTTGCATGGCATCAATAAATTTTCCTTTAACACCTGCGCCAAACTGGATAGGTGCCAGTACTATTTTATGCTTTGAAATTGTTTTCCGGGCATCTTTTGCACGGCCATGCACGTAGAATTTCTCTTTTTCATTGTGCAGTTGCATCACCTTTTGAGAAGCGTAAGCACCGTAGATGTGGAGTTTAGCTTGTGGCAGCTTTTTTCTGAGCTCAGGCCATACTTTTGTCTTTAGTATTTGAACAGTATTCCAGTTGGGTTCATGAAGGAAATTGCCAATAAACATAAACCCTTCGCGTTCTTCAAATGGTTTCCATCCCTGAATATCTTTTGCAGTGAGTTCTTCTTCTAAAAATGGCAGGTAGTACATTAAAGATGGGTCTATACGGAATTGCTCCTGCAGGATCTCTATCTCTGATTCCGAAATCATTAAAGATAAATCACAACGTAATATAGCGGCAATCTCTCTTTTAGCCAGATCAGTAAACAGTTCCAGTGGACTGTGTGTCTTGATCGCTTGCTGACGCGCATAACGTAAACAATGCAGATCTTCTGTATCGAGTATCCTGATCGCATCCGGACATTCCTGCTGTACTCTCCATCCGTATTGTTCCTCGGCCATAAAGCGGTCAAAAAGTATAACATCGGGACTGGTCTCCTGCAGAAAAGTATTAAAACTGCTATCATTTAATTTGATCTCCTGCTCAGTTACACCGATAGCAGGTAAGTCAAAGCTAAATTCACTTTTTGAGGCACTACAAGCAAATATTGCTGTATAACCTTGAGAAAGAAATAGATTGATTAACTGAATTATTCTTGTACCCGCTGCCGAAGAAGTAGGTTCAGGCCAGACCAATCCAATAATCAATACACTCTTTTTAGACATTCCTTTAAAATTTATGCAAAAATAGAGGTTTTTAGCGCAGATTCTCTAAACAGCGCATTAAACAATGTGATTATTTGTAATTTTGTCAACAAAGAATTTTATTAATAACCTCATGCTTGGATTAAAATTATTAACAGACCCGCGCTGGGCGAATATTGCTGAATCAAATTTAGAAGAGATATTAACTGATCATGCCTGGTGTGAACAGAAAGCAGCAACAAATGCCATTACGCTGATCGCTAATAATTCTGAGCACATGGATTTAGTGGAAGAATTGACGGCTATTGCAATCGAAGAAATGCAGCATTTCCAGATGGTAGTAGAAGTTATCAAACAACGCGGTTATACTTTAGGCCGTGAACGTAAGGATGACTATGTGGGCCGTTTAGTGAAATTCAGCCGCAGGGATGGAAGCCGGAACAATGCATTTATTGACAGGTTGTTATTTGCCGCAATGATAGAAGCCAGAAGTTGCGAGCGTTTCAGGGTATTGTCATTAAATATTAAAGACCAGGAATTAGCGAAGTTTTACCATGATTTAATGATCTCTGAAGCCGGGCATTATACTACGTTTTTAAATTTCGCCCGAAAATATACAATCGATGTAGATGTTGATAAAAGATGGAAGGAGTGGCTGGAATTTGAAGGCGAACTGATCCAGAGTTTTGGAAATAAAGAGGCTATCCACGGGTAGCCTGGCATAATACTCATTATTAACGAGTAATTTAAGCCAATCAATACGTGCTGTAAACAATTAATACGAACAGTAAAATTGTAAGCCTGTTAAAAACCTAACCAACCTAAACTGTATGAAAAAAATAATCTTATCCCTGCTTTTAATCACGTCGTGTGTGTTTGCAAAAGCCCAGGAAACTGCTTCTAAAGAAGAAACCGAAGTTGCCGCAGTTGTAGAGAAATTAAGAGAAGCTATGATCAGCGGGAACAAATCTGACCTGGAAAGTGTAGTATCTGCAGATTTAACCTATGGACATTCCGGAGGTAAAATTCAGAACAAGGCAGCATTTGTAGCTGATATTACCTCGAAAAGATCAGACTTTAAAACGATTGAACTCACCAAACAATCCATTACGATCCAGAACAATGTAGCTATTGTACGTCATGTCTTAATCGCAGATACAAATGACGGGGGTAAGCCTGCACACATTAGTCTGGGTGTAGTTTTAGTGCTGAAAAAAGAGAAAAAAGACTGGAAGATTATCGCAAGACGCGCATTCCATGCAGACTAACTATCGTGGGATAAACTAATGACCACAGCCTAAACTAACTATTGCGGACCGATAAGCTTGTATCCAGTATTTTCTTTTCGAAGTCATGAACCGGATACTTGCTTTCTATTAAGTTCAGCAGCATATCAGTAGCAATCTGTCCCATTTCAAAAGCAGGCTGACGGACCGAAGTCAGCGTCGGGCACATCAGATCAAGTACATCAGAATTACAAAATCCGGCAATGACCATCTTTTGCGGAACTTTGATTTTCAGCTCCTTAAATACGGCCAGCGCCCCAATGCTCAACCGATCACTGGCTACAAAAAGACCATCAGGCTTTTCCTTCAGATTCATCAATTCTCTGACCGAAATATCAGTTTCTTCCTGGAACATTCCTCCATGCGCACAATACTTGATATAAGCCTCATTGAAGGGAAGATTATATTTTGCTAAAGCCTGTTTATACCCATTTAAACGCTCTGAACTGATGGACAAATGAGCTGAACTTGTTAAATGGGCAATGCGTTTGCAACCTTGCTTAATCAGATATTCGGTCGCTTCAAATGCACCTTTCACATTGTTTGCAATAATCTGATGGGTATTGATCTGATCGGTTACCCGGTCAAAAAATACCATAGGCAGACCCCGCTGATGTAAATTCTGAAGATAAGAAGTATCAGTAGTTTCGGCAGACAAAGAAACCAGTAAACCATCAACCGATCTGGAAGCTAAATGCTGGATGTTTACCTTTTCGCGTTCATAAAACTCATGCGTTTGCGTAATAATAACATGATAACCACGGTCATAAGCAATAGACTCAATCCCATTGACCACCTGCGCGAAATATTGATTCGCAACCTCACTTAAAGAAACTCCGATAGACTTGCTTCTGCGCTCTTTTAAACTTAATGCAATAGGATTTGGACGGTAATTGATTTGCTGTGCATAATCCAGCACAAGTTTCTTTGTTTCGGGACTAATTTCATGCGTATCACGCAATGCTCTTGAAACAGTGGAAGTAGAAAGGCCTAATGCCTTAGCGATATCTTTTAAAGTAAAAGGCTCAAACATGATTCCGTTGCGGATATTGTAAATCATACAAGTCTACAAATAATTTCTGGTTGTGCCGGGAACGATTGCACAATAATTTATGCCTTTTTGTTTCATTCTGCGCCTAAAACTATGTAGACTTGTTAGTTGTTGAAAACGAAATATAAACCAGATATTTATGAATAAATTCCATTTGATAGTTTCCAGTGTCCTCGTTTTTACCGCTTTAAACGGTCATGCACAAAGTAAAAAAACTGTAATGCTTGATTCTTATTTCAACAACGAAACTAAAAAAGACACAGATGGGAAACTCATTTCCTGGCATTATAAATGGGACGAACAAACCAATGGTGGTTTCTCTCTTTGGGGAGCCGAATTCAACAAAGCCGGGTTTAAAACGTCCACACTCTATGCAGCCCCAACTGCACAAAATCTAAAAGGTTCTGCTGTTTATATCATTGTTGACCCGGATACGGAAAAGGAAAATAGTGCTCCTGAATTTATCAAGGCAACGGATGTTAAAACGATTTCTGAATGGGTAAAAAAAGGAGGTGTGCTTTTGCTGATGGGGAATGATATCGGTAACGCAGAGCTAGACCATTTCAATACACTGGCCAAAGTATTTGGTGTTCAGTTCAATCCGGATAGCCGGGGAAGAGTGACTGGTAATCAGTTTGATATGGGAAAGATCATGGTGCCTGCGGGAGATCCGGTCTTCAAAACAGCGAAACAGTTGTATATCAAAGAATTCAGTAGTTTAGCAATAACCACTCCTGCAAAATCTATCCTGAAAGATAAAGATGGTTATGACGTGATTGCCTTATCAAAATATGGTAAAGGATCGGTGATTATCATTGGCGATCCGTGGTTATACAATGAATATGTGGATGGGAAAAAACTTCCTGTTGCCTATGATAACCTTAAAGCCGGGACTGATTTGATCCACTGGATTTCAAGCTTGATTCCAGCAGGGAAAAAATAAAATAAATAGGCCTTGAAAGCCGTTACCCTATTAAAATATTGCAATGAAGGATATGAAAGTGTTACATGCGGTGCATCCGGATGATTTTAAAACATACGATACAGAGAAAATAAGGTCAAGATTTTTACTAACTGATCTGAAAGAAGAGAACAAGGCTAATTTCGCCTACACACATTACGACAGAATGATTGTAGGCCTGGTACATCCGGTTGCTGAAACCGTTGTTTTAGGAAACTATTCAAATCTGCGTGCTGATTATTTTCTGGAAAGAAGAGAAATAGGGATTATCAATGTTGGCGGTCCAGGCTCAATCGAAGCAGACGGAAAATCATTTGAAGTCAATAAACTGGATGCTTTATACCTTGGAAAAGGAGTAAAGGAAGTAAGATTCAAAAGTGCGGATACTGCAAATCCAGCAGTATTTTATTGCTTGTCTACACCAGCACATCAGGTGTATCCTGTAACTTTATTAGTTCATGCAGATGCGGTTTCTACAGAATTAGGTAGCTTAAACACTGCAAATGAACGCAGGATTATTAAATATATTCACAGAGATGGAATTCAAAGCAGTCAATTGGTGATGGGTTTAACGATCCTGGCTAATGGAAGTGTTTGGAATACAATGCCGGCACATACACATGACAGAAGAATGGAAGCTTATTTCTATTTTGATGTAGCTGCAGATCAGCGCGTGTTCCATCTAATGGGCCAGCCGCAAGAAACCCGTCATGTATTAATGAGTAACCATGATGCTATTGTTTCCCCGCCATGGAGTATCCATTCGGGAAGTGGTACACAAAATTATAGTTTTATCTGGGGCATGGGAGGTGAAAACCTTGATTATGCTGATATGGACCCTGTTGCAATTCAAGACATACGTTAATGGAAAATACATTCTCTTTAAAAGGAAAAGTGATTATAGTAACCGGAGGTACCGGTATTTTAGGTGGTGCATTTGTAGATGCAGTAGTTGAAGCAGGCGCTTCGGTAGGTATCCTGGGCAGAAATGCACAGGTAGCTAATGAACGTGCAGATGCGATTAACCAGGCTGGTGGCCAGGCTATAGCTTTAGTAGCCGATGTAATGGACGAAAGTCAGTTACTGGAATGCAGAGCTCAGGTATTGGACAAATTCGGCCGGATTGATGGTTTAGTAAATGCTGCAGGTGGAAATCAGCCTGAAGGTGTTTTACAACCTGAAGAAGACATTTTTAAGATGAACCTGGATGGAATGAAAAAAGTAATGGACTTAAATTTATGGGGAACAGTTATTCCTACACAGGTTTTCGGAGAATCCATTGCTGCCAGTGGTAAAGGAAGTATTGTAAATATCTCTTCCATGAATTCTAAAAGAGTTATCACTAAAGTATTAGGCTATAATTTAGGGAAAGCTGGTGTTGATTATTACAACCAGTGGTTTGCAGTAGAATTGGCCAACCGTTATGGCGGAGCAATCCGGATGAATGCAATTGCACCGGGATTTTTTCTGACCGAGCAAAACCGCACCCTGTTAACTAATCCGGATGGTAGTTATACCGATCGCGGAGGATTAGCAATTAAGCAAACACCATTTAAACGTTTCGGACATCCGGATGAGCTAAAAGGGGCTTTGATTTGGTTGCTGAGTGATGCTTCTCAATTTGTAACCGGAGCGATGATTTGTGTAGACGGTGGTTTTTCTGTATTTGGCGGGGTTTAAAGCATGGGAAAGGTACTGAACTTCGGAGAGTTGTTATTGCGGATTTGTCCGGATGCAGAAGGAAACTGGTTGAAGGAAAATAACTTGCCTTTTTTTGTTGGTGGTGCAGAATTAAATGTAGCTACCGCATTGGCTTTATGGAAGATACCTTCAGCTTATCTGACCGCACTACCAGATAATTCCTTAACGGAGCAATTGGTCAGCTATGTGAAAGGATTAGCTATTGACACGACTGCAATTCAATATACTGGTGAGCGGGTAGGCTTATATTACCTGCATCAAGGTAAAGATCTTAAAAATGCAGGCGTGATTTATGACCGGAGTGGTTCGTCCTTTGCGACTTTGCAAACAGGAACAATCAACTGGGACGTCGTTTTGAAAGATGTTTCCTGGTTCCATTTTAGTGCGATTTGTCCCGCAGTAAGTTTAGCCGCGGCTGAAGTTTGCCTGGAAGCGTTAAAAGAAGCGGCGGCCAGGAATATCACGATTTCGGTCGATCTTAATTACAGGGCTAAACTCTGGAAATATGGCAAAGAGCCTATCGATGTTTTACCTGACCTGGTGCAGTACTGTGATGTGGTCATGGGTAATTTATGGGCTGCTGAAAAAATGCTGGGCATCCCTGTTCCTGAAGGCCTGGCTGAAGCGGATCAAAAAGAACTTTATTTAGAACAAGCAGCAGTCAGTTCCAGCGCACTGATCGCCAGATTTCCTGCGTGTAAGGTAGTTGCCAATACCTTCCGCTTTGATGAGCAAGAGGGGGTAAAGTATTACTCCACTTTATTTTCGGAGGATGAGTTATTGGTTTCAAAGCAATATTCAGCAAAAAATATTATCAATAAAGTAGGCAGTGGTGACTGTTATATGGCAGGCTTGATTTATGGTTTTTACCAGGATCATCCAGCAGAAGAAATATTAGAATTTGCAACGGCAGCTGGATTTTCCAAGCTCTTTGTGGCAGGAGATGCAACAACAATCGAAGCGGATCAGATTAAAGAAAAAGTAAGAAATTATGAAGACTAAAGAGAGTTCTTTAAAAGCTATAACGGAACAGGGTTTATTGCCTTTGTTTTTTTACGAAGATGCAGAAGTAAGTTTAGAAATCATAAGGACGCTGTATAAATCTGGAATCAGGGTATTGGAGTATACCAACAGGGGTATTGCTGCACTGGCCAACTTCCGTTTCCTGATTGAGGCAGTTGGAATCGAAATGAAAGATCTGCACCTGGGAATTGGAACCATTAAAAACACGGATGAAGCTAAAGCTTTTATCAAAGCGGGTGCGCATTTTATTGTTTGTCCGGTTGTAGATGCTGAAGTGGGTAAATTGGCGCATGATGCAGGTTTATTATGGATTCCGGGGTGTTTTACGCCAACTGAGATTAATATTGCACATCAATTGAATGCAGGGATTATTAAACTTTTTCCGGCAAATGTATTGGGGCCTGTTTATGTATCTTCTGTGAAAGAAGTATTTCCAGGACAGCTTTTTATTCCTACAGGCGGTGTAGAGATTGAAGAAGAAAACATGACTAAATGGTTTAAATCAGGGGTATGCGCAGTAGGAATGGGAAGTAAACTGATCAGTAAAGAGATCCTGGAAGCCAAAGATTACAATGAATTAGCTGTACGTACAAAAAAGACTATTGAAATGGTGAAAGCTACGCGATAAAATGGTGTAAGCCACGCGAAAAAATGGTGGGAGCCATTTGATAAAAGAGTTAAACTACCTTTATCAAATGGTAAAAGCCAACCGATAAAACGATCAACCAAACCAACCAAAACCAAATATAATGAAAGAAGCCCGAATGAGCAATTACCGTTGGACGGTCTGTGCCCTGTTGTTTTTTGCTACGACAGTGAATTATCTTGACCGTCAGGTACTTAGTCTGCTGCATTCGCGGTTAGAGGCAGAGTTTAACTGGACAAACAGTGACTATGCAAATATAACTTCAGCCTTTCAATTGGTTTATGCGATTTCTATGCTTTTTGCGGGCAGGATTGTAGACCGGTTAGGAACCAAATGGGGATATGCAGTTGCGCTGATCGTCTGGTCTTTAGGAGCTATTTTACATGCTAAAGCTATTCCCGTTGGGCATGGGCTGGCCACGATGCTAGGTTTCATTGGTATTACGGGTGTTTCTGTTTCTGTACTGGGTTTTATCTTTTCCAGAGCAGTTTTAGGCTTTGGTGAATCTGGTAATTTTCCTGCCGCAATAAAGGCTACTGCAGAATACTTTCCTAAAAAAGAACGTTCTCTGGCAACCGGGATCTTTAATTCGGGGGCGAATGTAGGTGCAGTATTAGCACCACTTACGGTTCCCTGGATTGCTCATACCTGGGGCTGGGAATCTGCCTTTTTGATTATTGGTGCGGTAGGGTTTTTATGGCTGATCTTCTGGTTTATCTTTTATGAAAAACCGGAAAAGCAAAAGCGTTTATCGAAGGCTGAACTGGATTATATTTTATGTGATCCTGATCAGCAGGCTATTGTCCCATCTCCAACGACTGAAGCAGCTGAAAAAGTTTCGTGGGTTAAGTTGTTAAAGTACAGACAAACCTGGGCTTTCAGTTTGGGTAAGTTTATGACTGATGGGGTATGGTGGTTTTTTCTATTCTGGTTGCCTTCTTATTTAAAGGTTCAATATGGTATGGATGATACAGCGATCATGATTCCTTTAGCGGTGTTATATAGCATGACGATGATTGGAAGTGTTGGCGGGGGATGGTTCCCGATGTACTTTATGAAAAAAGGATATGCGCCTTATGATGGCAGGATGAAAGCGATGTTAATTATCGCATTATTCCCTTTAGTTGTATTGGCTGCACAGCCTTTAGGGCATATCAGTGTATGGATTCCAGTGATTTTGATTGGAATAGGTGCTTCGGCGCATCAGGCGTGGTCAGCAAATATCTTTACAACGGTTTCAGATATGTTCCCTAAAAAAGCGATAGGCTCGGTGATTGGAATTGGTGGAATGGCAGGAGGTTTAGGTGGTGTATTTATGTCTAAGCTTGGCGGTTCACTTTTTGATCATTACAAAGCTTTAGGGCACACGCAAACTGGGTATACGATTATGTTTACGATTTGCGCGGTTGCTTATATTGTGGCCTGGACATTGATGAAAATCTTAGTGCCGAAATACAGACCGATTAATGATTTGTAAAATCATTAATCTTTAGAAAAATGCCCTTGATCTTTATCAGATTAAGGGCTTAATCTTAGCGTTCAGGGTTTATAAAGCAGTTCAATTAACTGCGTATCTTTATCTTTTGGCAGGGCTTCCGCTTGTTTGAAATACGAAGCATTTTTGTAAGCCGTACCTGCAAGCGTTAATAACCTGTATAACTCGCTTGTATTGTATGGGATGATTTGCTTGCGGTCTTTCTCTTTTTCTCCCATTCCATATGGGATTAGCCAATCCAGTGCTTTATGGATACTTCTTCCATCTGAAGTCTGATAATTCCAGACATCCACTCCGGCATGTGTTCCGAGTAAGGCCAGGTTGAACCAACCATCGTTCAGGTTCATTGTACTATAGCTATAAGCTTTTGTTCTGGCGAGTTCCAGTGGCTGTTCGCCTTCTGGTGTAAGCTGGATAGCTATTCTTTCCAGACTTGCTGTAATGGTCTTTTTGGCCAGCTCTTTTTGGTCTGTAAATAAAGCATAAGATACGATCTGGGTATCGTAAATAGTACCGTGATTGTTTTTGGACCTATGTTCGTCTTTCCCGTTTTTGCTGTTTAACATCCAGTCCAGGTATTGTTTATACCAGGTTTTGATACCTTCAGTTTGTGATGCAGTAATTGATTTTGCATTTGCCAGAATTCCCATCCAGTCCGCTAGTTCCACTAAAGAACGACTTTCAATAATACCAATGCCTCTGCCATCGTTTAAGCCTGGTATAGCTTGTGCGTAATTCAGGTTAGGGTTCATCTTGGTTTCGGGGGCAATGAACCATACATTCAGCAATTCACTGGCTTTTAAAGCATATTTTTCCTGACCTGTAAAATAATAGGCTAGTGCTAAGAATTGACATTGTTCAGTGAGCCCATGCAGAAATACGGCATCTGTAATTTTACGGATAGCAGGATTACGTTCCCCATCTTTTCTGATATAAGGCATTCCGTCAGCTTTGGATGGATCAGGCCAAAAGTAAGGTGCCTGGCTCATATAATCATGTTTTGACCCGCTTGGTGGAGTTGATGATTTATCCATCACAGATTTTGGCTTTGCGGCAAGGAAGGCATCTGCCTTGTGAACCACCTGATCTACTAATGGTTTGATGGCTTTATCTTTTTGCTGATAGGCTTCTTTCTTTGCCTTGAGCTGATCGGCATTGATTAGGAATAGTTTTGGCGTTTGCGCGAAAGATAACTGTCCATACAGAACAGCGAGGATCATATAAAAAAACTTGTTCTTCATCAAAATAAGATTTAGTTACTGTATAAACCAAATGTAACTAAATCTTATACAAACAATCTTTACTTTTCCTCTTGGTGCTCTGCACGGCGTGCTTTGCCTGAACCGTCTTCGCTTGCTCCGGATTTCCAGTAAGAGTAGGCATATAATTCACTTTGATCCCAGTTTTGTTCTTTACGCAAAAATTGACGAATGTCTTTTACAGATGAAAACTCGGCTGCTGCATAGCCAAAACGGGTGGTGCTTTGTTGATCAGGTATTTTTACGGTTCGTACAGCATCAGCAAGAAGCATGTTTTCTCCCGGATGTTCATTGTAAACCCAATTGATTTGAATGTCTGCGTCAGTTTTTAATTCCTGCTGATCTTCTTTGGTTGGTATTTCAATATAGGCAACACCGGTTGCGGTAGCAGGAAGGGTTTCCAATATAGCGGCAATAACTGGTATTCCGGTCGCATCTGCCGCTAGTAAATACCAATCTGCTTTTGGATAGAGCACTGATTCTTTAGCTTTCATCAGGATGCCGAGGATATCTCCTGGTTTGGCATTGATTGCCCATGAGGATGCTGGGCCATTTTCCCCGTGTGCAGCAAAGTCTATGGTCATTTCCTTCTTTTCCAGATCCATTGCGCGATGGGTATAAGTTCTGATGACTGGTTTTAAGTGTTCTGGTGCGTGAGACCACTCTCCGGTATTGTAGTCGAAATCAGGAAAATGAATTTCCTTAACTCCTGCGGGAGGGATAAAGATCTTATTGTTTATCCCCGGGGTAGTATCTGCGAAAAGAGGCACATCATCACCAGTGAGGGTAATGCGAATATAATTGGGGGTAAGATATACCCTTTTTTTTACGGTTAATACGCCACGGACAATGGCAGGTAAGTCTTTCTTTGTTTCACTCATCGTAACTTTCTTTAATTAACTACGGGTAAAGATATATTATTTATAATCTTTCTAAATAGATAAAATCAGCTATGACAATCGGATTATATTAAGAATGAAAGTGCTGTCTTTTAATGACACTTGACGAGGAGCTATTCAGTATATAGAAGTGGTCGGTGTTGAAAGGGGCTATACTTAATATGGTAGGGGGGCAGGTTTGTGTGCACCATGATTTCAGGGGGCAGGGGCTTTTGAACCAATTGTATCAGGAAACTAAAAACAGAGTGGGGAATTTGTATCAATTGTGTGTAACAGAGATTTCTACCAGGAATATCAATTCCTTAAAGGTTCACCAAAGAATGGGATTTGAAATTATTGGTACCTACAGTGACGAAAAGGAGTTGTGGAATGTAGTAGCCTGGAAACTTGGGGAATGAGCTGTTATTTAATTGTGTTTTTTGTTAAGAATTTGCTCAGACTTTTTAGTGAATCACTAAAATAAATTTACATTTGCATCCGATGATAAAGATTAAACACCTCATAGTATTACTTGTTTGTACGGTAACCGCGTTTACATCCTGTAAGAAAAAAGAAACTTATGACCCTGATCCGCAATTCAGGGCAGATACTACCGCGATAAGAGCTTTTGTAGTGGCAAATAAAATCCCTGCAATTAAAGATCCTGCAACGGGAGTATTCTATCAGATCATAACTCCTGGATCAGGATCTGTTAAAATCAATAATTCAACCATGGTTACAGTAAATTATACAGGTCGTTTTCTGAATGGTAATGTTTTTGATCAGAGTAACGGAACACCAATAGTTTTTCCTTTAGGTAATCTTATTGCTGGGTGGCAAGTTGGAGTGCCTTTTATTCAGCCCGGTGGTCGTATCCGTTTAATTATTCCTTCTGTGTTAGGTTATGGAAATTCGGATAGAGGACCTATTCCGGCGAATTCAATATTAGATTTTACAATTGATTTGATAAGTGCTAAATAAGTAACTACAATTATAATATTCAAGGCCACTGTTTTAGCATAAACAGTGGCTTTTTTAATTTATTTTTCACCGGTAATAGGGGTATGGATTGGTATAGGCGTCTTAAGGGAATAAAAGACATAAATAATCTATATCATGATAGTAGAATCGACTAAAAACGCCCTGTTTATCATTATTGCGGGAGTAATCATTGCATCAATGGTTGTTTTAATTGGCGGCTGAAATTAACTGTTAAACGCTGTGTTTCAGAATACGCTTATTTTCATTAAATCAGATGAGAAAAAGGGTTTTTACTGATTAAATTCATAAATTAGTTAAAAAATATAACCCTATGAAAACTTCTTATCTAATGTATTTATTAATCATTTTGGCAATACCTTCTTGTAAAATGAAAAAAGCGGCAGTACAACATGTTGCAGCAACAGATTCCTTTATGCCGATGCAGATCGGTAATAAATGGTCTCACGGCGCAAGTTCCTACACTGAAATCCAGGATACCGTGAGGATTGACAAAAAACTTTATTATAAGTTCTATTCTTTGGTTGGCGGGGACGCAGTGGATACCAAATATCTGAGAATAGATGAGCAGAACCAGTTGCTGGAAGGTTATCCGGATCAGCCAGGAGTAGTTTATACACATGCAAAGTTTAATGCCAATGTGAATGAGGTGTTTTTTACTTTGAATGATAAAAGTACAAATGATTACCAGGTTAAATTAGTGGAAAAAACCGCTGATAGAAGAACTTTTGAGTTTGATATGGTCAACCAGCCCAATTTAAAAGGGAGTACGCACAGGGTGAGCTATCTTAAAGGTGTCGGGTTGGATGATGGCTGGAAAAATATAAAAGTAAATGGGAAAATTATTAAGTAATATTTTTTGTTATTCTATATGAATTGGGTTTTTGATTTAATATGACACATTTAAACCAGTGTATTTTTAACACTGGTTTAAAATAAATATCAAAAAAGTTACAGGAATAAATGAATGTTATGTATATTGTATTGTTACGATCTACCTAACACTCAACCCTATGAACAAAAATTTGAAAAACTTCGCTTTTATTGCGCTGGCCGCAATAGTGATCGCATCGTGTTCTAAAACCAAAGAAACACCTGCAGCTCCAGATCCACAAACTGAGAAATCTGAAAAGGTATTGTCCTATATTCAGAGTCTTGGATTTCCTTCCTCAGCTATTGTTGAAAATGGAGATCATTATGTGGTAGAGGAAGATATTATCTTCCCAAAAAACATGGTTATACCTGCTGGTCAGCCAAAAACTGAGCAGTATTATACAGGTAGCCTGGTAAATGCAACTAATAAGAGAAATATACGCGTAAAAGTTGATGCTTCTATGACTAGCATGAACGCAGAGGTAACTTCTGCTGTGAATCAATGGAATGGAATCAGTGGATCTACTGTTCGTTTTTCAATAGTTACAGGCACTAGTTATGACATCCTGATCAAAGATGAAAATCTTGGTAATGGTGTTTGCGGTCAGGGAACATTTCCTTCTGGCGGTGCTGCGGGTAACTTAATTAAAATTAACAAGGCCTATATTGCTGCAAATAGTTTTGCTCAGCGTCAAAGAACAATTACGCATGAGCTGGGTCACAATATTTCATTGAGACATACAAACTGGTCTGCTATTGGAGAAGGCTCTGCCACAGCTGTACCAGGAGTTGGCGGAACAGATGCATCATCATTGATGAATGGTGGTCAGTGTAATTCAGGTGCTACTGTATTATCAACAAAAGATAAACAAGCAACTGTTGCTTTATATCCATAATAATTAACTGAAAAAATAACCTAAGATCGTAAATTAGCCAGGATAGATGTACTTATATGATAAGGGCATCTATCCTGTTTAAGAAATTATTGGCATGGTTGTACTATTTGGAAATTTGTACAGTGCTTTTAGCGGTAGTACTTTGATTCCTGATGAAAACGATCAACCAGCTCAAACCAATAAAAGCATATATGCCCAGAATTACAATCGAAAGCGGGGTCACAGAAGCGGTCACGTTTTGACTGGTCATAAATAACGTCAGGATCGATAGTCCTATTCCGGCACCAAGAAAATACGAGGTTGTGGCCAGGCTTGAAGCTAAACCGTAATGCTGGCTTGGGATATCCTGGATAGAAAGTACCGACAAACCGGTATAACTGATCGTGATCCCCAATCCTGAAGCAAATGCCGCAGCTAGCAGAACTAAAATTAAAGAATGGCCCATCATCAGAGAAGCTGCGAGCAAAACTGCACTGATTAACATCATAGTCATTCCCAGGAAGCCTGTGCGGGCTATATTCAGTTTTTTCATAATTGCAGGTAATGCAAATTTAGCAACTAGTGCAGATAGAATACTGAAGGGCACGAGTAGTAAACCGGATTTGGCAGCACTGAAATTCATGTCTTTTTGAAGCAGTAATGAAATGATAAACAGATAACCTGTCCAAAAAGAACCCAGTAAGAAGAAGATTCCGTTGGCAGTGACTACTGTCGAGGAGCGGAAAATTGATAAATCAATGAGAGGATCTTTTAGCGTGGTTAAACGGGTAAATAATACCTTCATGCAAATGATGATGGCGATGGCCAGGTTGGGTAATAACAAATAGTGTTTTTGAAAATTACCGAGTTCATGTACGCCATAGCTCAGCATGAGCAGTGCTGCAACCAATATAAAACCTGAGATAAGGTCTGGTGATTTCTTTTTGTCACGCGGACTATCTGCGTCCAGGTAATACCAGGAAGCGAAAATAACGATAGCAAGAATGGGGACGTTAATCAGGAAAACCCAGTGCCAGCCCCAGTAGGTACTGATGATGCCGCCTATAGACAAGCCACTGCCTGATCCTATGGCTGCAAATGAGCTGAAAATCCCTATGGCTTTACTGCGTTCAGTCTTTTCTGTAAAGGTATGCGTGACTATGGAAAGTGCTGAAGGCATAATTAATGCTGCCGCAAAGCCTTGCACGGCACGGTAAAAAGCAAGTATGGCAAAGGAGCCTGACAGTCCGGCACCTAAAGAGGTCAACAGAAACAGGGCAGCACCGATCATAAAGATTTTTTTTCTGCCGATGATATCAGCTAGTTTTCCTCCGATAATCAGGAAACCTCCATAAAGTAATACGTAAAGTGTTTGCAGCCATTGTACTTGATCGTTACTGATATTGAATTGTGCTTGTATAGGGGGGATAGTCAGATTAATAATTGCGATATCGAGTGCTTCTACAAAAATACCCATCGAAGCAATGATGAGGATAAGGTTCTTTTTTGAAATCATATAATAGTATTGTTCTGTCAAATGTATTTATATAGAATAGATTATAGAAATGATAATAAATATTCAGTACAAATGCATTATTTTTGTATATTTAAAAGAACAGAGTGCTTGTTTGATACATGAATTATGACAAATACAGAACAGCCTGAAAAGACTTCCGTAACATTAGATGCGAAAGACTATGAAATCCTGAGATTATTGGAAGAAAATGCCAAGCTTACGGTTAGAGAAATAGCTGCATTAATTCATTTGAGTCCGACGCCAACGCATGAGCGGATTAAAAGAATGGAAAAGAGTGGAGTGATTAAGCAGTATGCAGCTATCCTGAACAGGCAACTGGTAGGGAAAGGAATGATTGTTCTTTGTATGATCACTTTGAAAGAACATAATAAGAGGTCGGGTGCGATTTTTATTAAATCGATGCTGGAATTTAAGGAAATTATAGAATGTTATAATATCTCAGGAGATTTTGATTTTATGGTCAAAATCGTAGCAGAAAGTATGGAAGATTACCATAATTTCTTTGTCAATAAACTGGGAGAAGTGAAAGGTATAGGGCAAACCAAGAGCATTTTCGTCATGGCTGCGGTTAAAGAAACCCATCAGCTGATTTAGCTGACAGGTTTCTTTGGAAATAAGTTATTTATGTTTAACAGAGCAGGCCTGCAGGGTTAGCCAGATGCCTGGTTTCTGCAAAGAATTTTTGCTTGTTTTTGAATTCAAATACCAGCTTGCCCATCGTTAAACCTTGCGGAACAGGGTGTCCGATAAAGACTTCGTGTCCGGTTATATTTTTTCTGATTATGGTATGGTTTTGTTTGCTTTCACTACCGGAACCAATAATAAAATCAATAGCTTCAGATTGTTCTGCCAGTGCGATGTTGCCGGCTATATTGCCTTTTTCCTGGTAATCAAGGCCGGAAAGGCAAACAACAAAATCACAGTCCATGTTGTTTTTAAGGTGTTTTGCAATATGGTTTGCTTTTTTGACCGGATCATGAAAGCCGATACCACTGACTTCCGGGCCTACTCCGGTAATACCAATTTTGAATTTACCAAAATTAATAATTTGCCATGGCTTTACAGCTGCAGAGAGTTTAAGGTTGTTAAACACATAGTTGCAGTTTACCAGGCAGAAGTTCATGGTGTCTGATAATTTGGCAAGATAGGCTTCACCATAACTCAGGTCTTGTGGGGATGGCATGCTGGTGTGGTAACCAGTTTTATTCATAGCCTCAATCACTGCATCATGATGAGCGATGTCCTGATCAGATCCTAAAAAGTTTCCGGCATCTAAAATCAGGCCTCCGGTATCCTCATTATTAAGCAGCTTCCTTAAGTTTTTGATACCTCCTGATTCTTTTAAACCGTTATGGATCTGACCATTCAGCTGACTGCTGTAGTAAATGATCAAGTTTTTACCAGAAGCGTGCAAAGTAGCAGCGTTCTTACTTAAATTAGCAAAGGAACTGATTGGTTTGCTGAGTAGGGTAGCGGTTGCTACAAGGGTAGTGTTTTTGAGAAACGACCTTCGGTTTGACATAGCGTTAATTTTAAGAGCGCCATAAACTTAGATAAATTATATTGTCATTTCCAAGTCAGACAAAAAAATAAAAAAAATATTGTATTTGTAAAAAAATAAACTAATTTTATCACACAAATAACAATATCAGAAAAATCTGATTATTCTAGCAAGCTACTTAACGTAAAAAAAACGCTCATCACTATTCTTTAAATCCGCTCTCAAAATGGATGAATATCTTGGCTCTATAATCATATTTTCTTTTGGATTTGCTCCAAGGAACTACGCTTTATGTAATGGGCAAATGATGGCCATTAATTCTAATCAGGCTCTGTTTTCCCTACTGGGTACAACATATGGAGGAAATGGCCAGACCACCTTTGGTTTACCTGATTTCAGAGGTAAAGTTCCTGTTCATGTAGGTAATGGATTTCCACAAGGCCAAACTGCCGGTGAAGAATTACATACACTTAATCTGAACGAAATTCCGCAACATAACCATACTTTGGGTTCAGGTTATGTTAAAGCAAAAACAGGTGCAACAAATGCGAATAAGTTAACACCTGAGGGTAATTATTATGCAGCAAACCCAGCTTTAACTGGCCGCTTTACCAACCAGACTGATACAGGTATGTATAACAATGCGCCTTTCAATACTCAGGTTATCGGTGCTGGCCAGGCTCATGAAAACAGGATGCCTTTTCTGGTATTGAATTACTGTATCTGCTTATCGGGTATATTTCCTTCAAGAAATTAATTAAAAACAACTTAATCTAAATTATTATGTCTGTTAGCGTTGAACCCTTTGTTGGGGAAATTGGTTTAGTTGGCTTTAATTTTCCACCAAGAGGTTGGGCAATCTGTAATGGTCAATTACTGTCAATCTCTTCAAATACTGCCCTTTTTTCTTTGTTGGGAACTACTTATGGAGGAGACGGAAGGGTAACTTTCGGACTCCCGAATCTTCAGGGGTCAACTCCTATAGGATTTGGACAAGGCCCAGGACTTTCTAACCGTGTTCTCGGGGAGATTGCAGGAACAACGTCTGTAACAATTTTACAGAATGAAATGCCTGCGCACACGCATGCCTTAGGGGCAGGACTTAAAACAGGCGCGCCACCAACTACAGCGAATGCAGTTGCCAGCTTACCGGCTACAGCAACAGGTACAGATCTCCTGTATGCGGATACGGCAAGTTCTACCGCTTATATGGCTCCGCTCGCAGTTAACCTGGATACACAGACCAGCATACTGGGTGGGAATCAGCCACATAATAATATGCAGCCTTATTTGACGGTGTTAATCGTTATCGCATTCCAAGGCATTTTTCCTCAACGACAATAAATTATAAAACTATGTCAGCAGCACAACCTTATATAGGTGAAATAACAATCTTTGGTGGAAATTTTGCCCCTCTGGGGTGGGCATTTTGCGATGGCAGCTTATTAGCCATTTCAGAATACGATACCTTATTTAATTTAATCGGCACTACTTATGGTGGCGATGGGCAGAACACTTTTGGTGTGCCTGATTTAAGAGGCCGCGTACCTATTCATATGGGTACAAATCCGCAATCGGGTACAAATTATGTGATTGGCCAGATGGCAGGGGTAGAAAGTGTAACTTTAATACCTAATCAACTTCCTGCGCATGCGCATGTTGTAACCGGAGAACTGACTATGAAAGTCAGGGCAAATGATCCTGATAACCAGCCTTCTCCTGTGGACAATGGAATCGCTATTGCTCCTGGAAAACGTTACTTTAGCCGTACACCAACAGCATCAGGACTGATGCCACTGGATACCAGCATTGTATTAAGCGGAGCTGGTAATAGCCAGGCTCATAATAATATGCAGCCCTATATGGCGCTGAATTTTATCATTTCGTTATTTGGTATTTATCCAACACCAGATTAAGCATATGAAAATAGGTGTACTGCTTCCGAATTCTACGACTTATCCGCTGATCTCTCCTAATTTTATGACTGGGTTAAAAGGTAGTTTGGCTGACCTGGCAATCGCTTTATCACCTGAACTGTTAACTGCAAGTATTGGTTTTGGGACGGATGGAAAGCTGATGCTGAAGGAAGCAGAAGTTATGCTGCTGGATAATCAGGCAGATGTGCTCATTGTTTTTGCTGATCATCCGGTAGTGGAATGCTTATTCCCTTTGATTAATGCACTGAAAAAACTGCTGATTGTGGTCAATAGTGGTGCTAAGTATCCTCCTGTTAAAAAACAGCCCTTTGTAATTTACCATACGCTCAATTATTCATTGCATTGCCGGCTGATTGGTAAACAAGCTGCTAAAGTGAGCAGTAAAGCTGTAATGGCCACTTCTTATTATGATGGAGGTTATAGCCTTTGTCATGCGATCAGCAAAGGTTATATGGATCAGGGAAGTTCAATTGCCTTTAATTTTGTTAGTAAATTCAAGGCTGAGGAATTTGATATGGTCCCTATGACTGATTTTCTGAATGCAAATCATGATGTTCGCCATATTCTGGCTGTTTACAGCGATTTAAGTCAGGTCTTTTATGAAAAGCTTGCGATTGATTTTCCAGCAATTCCTTTAAATGTCTTCGTTAACCCGGCAATGCTTGAAGAACCGCATCTGCCAGAATACGGGATAACCAATAAAGAAATGTCTGTTAGTTCTTACGTGCCATGGATGCCTCAATTAACGACGGGCGGAAATATTGCTTATTGCAATGTTTTTAAAAGTAAATCCGGCCGTATACCTGATGCTTTTGGGGCATTGGGATGGGATACCGGTGTTTTATTAATTAAATATATCATGGTTTCTTTAGAGAATCCACTTTTCAATACGAAACAGTTATTAAATGAACTGCTGGATACTGAAATTGATGGAGCGAAAGGACAAATCTGCATAGATAGCAATACACATCAGGTGTTTTCACCAGCATACCAGGTAAAACTTGGAGCTGGGAATCAACTGATCTTACAAGATACAGTGCCCTTAGTTGAGGTACTTCGCGAATGGACTGAAATATATGATGATCCACCTCAGGGATTAGTGTCAGGATGGATGAATACTTATATGTGCTCTTAAATAACCAAGTACAATCTAAAATATATAATTAACGCTCTTAATCCATCATTACCATGGAAATCTTTATTCAAAGGATAATCAAAGGCATGCTCTTGTCTTTGATTATCCTCACCGGCATTAATTTTAATGCCGCTGCACAATGTACATTCGGTAAAGGAGATGTGATCATCACTGGTTACGATCTTCAGGACGGGGGGACACCAACAGGTCAGGACGACCGGTTCTCTTTCTTATTATTACGCCAGATACCGGCGGGCACAGACATCTTCTTCACTGATTTTGGCTGGACTTCCGCAAATGCGTTTCAGCCTGAAGCTCAGGCAACAACGGATGGTGTAATTAAATGGACTTCGGATAAAAGCTATCCGGCAGGGACAGAAATCTATGTCTTCTGTAAGTACCAGTTACTGGCTTTCGACAAAACAAATACTGCGGCAGGAACTGTTACGGGGATTGTTGAATCGGTAGCTACCAGGGGAAATCCTGTTGGGCCAAATCATCAATACATGAGCCTGGGTATATTCTCAGGTGATCAGATTTTTGCTTTTACAGGCAGTGTAGCAACACCAACGCTGCTTGCTGGTATTAGTATGAACCATGACAATGGTAGTGGTACTAGTGGCTGGGATGCTACTTTAACTGCAGGTACTTTTGCTGCTGACCGCTCAGTACTGCCTCCTGTACTGGCAAGCGGGGCACAGAATTTATCTATTGTTTCGCATACTGATGGTGGAGACCCTACTTTTAATACAGGATTTACTGCACGCTACAGATTGACATTACCAGGTATTACATCGGGTACTCCAGCTGTAATTTTAACGCGGCTAAATAATGTTGCTAACTGGGGGGTAAAAGATGACGGTACTTCTTTTTCGCCTTTCCTTTCTGGTGAAACGTTTACGGTATCTGGCGCATCGTTCACTGCAAATCCAGCAGATAAACTGAGCCAGTGTGCTGGAACAGGTACTACTTTTAGGGCTATTGCTGCCAATTTTTGTTCTTTGAAATGGCAGTTGAGCACAGATGGGGGAACAAATTATGCAGATATTACTGATGGTGGTGTTTATTCGGGTTCCGCTACAGCAATACTTACCATTTCAAATGTTAATGGCTTAAATAATAACAGATACAGGCTGAGTGCAAATGGTTCCTCAGGGATAGTCAGCTCGACCAGCGCACTCTTAACTTTATCCAGCCAGGTGATTAATTTATCACCAGTACTGGCTTCGGGAACTTATAAGACGGCTTATAGTGAAGCTGTAATAGTTGCCTCAGGCGGAGGAGCACCTTATGTATACAGTCTGGCTTCTGGAACTTTACCTGCTGGTCTGACACTATCTTCGGCAGGGGTATTATCAGGTACACCAACTGCTACCGGGAGTTATAATTTTACTGTGAATGTGACTGGTGCCTGCATAAGTTCAGGTTCACAAGTTTTTTCAATGGTCATTGCACCGAAAGCGGTCACTGCAACATTTGCTGCGGTCACTAAAGCTTATAATGGAGATGCAGTTGCTAATGTAGTTTTTAATCCTCTTGATGCGGGAAGCGGAGTAGTAGCACCAGACGTAGTCAGTGTAACTTATACTTCAGCAGCTTATAATACTGCGGGTGTGGGAATTAATAAACCGGTAACTTTAACTGGTCTGGCTTTAACAGGTGCTAACAGTGCATCCTATACGTTAAATCCGGTAGTAGTTACAGGTACGATTACTACTGCTCCTATTGTTCCATCATTGGTGTTACCAATTACTAAGGTTTATGATGGCAATACAACAGCTGCGCTGACAGGTGCTAATTATAGTTTTACGGGTAAAATAGGTACAGAGGATGTAGCTTTAAATAATCCGGCTACCGGAACATATGCGCTTAAAGATGTCGGCAACCGTTTAGTCAGTGTTACTGGGTTAACCCTTACCGGAACAAATGCAGCTAACTACACGCTTTCCACTACAAGTATCAGTACAACAGGTACCATTACTGCGGCGAGTATCGTTCCATCTTTAGTATTACCTATTACTAAAGTATATGATGGGAATACAACAGCCGCGCTAACAGGTGCAAATTATACTTTTACAGGTAAAGTAGGTACAGAGAATATAGCTTTAAATAATCCGGCTACCGGAACTTATGCGCTTAAAGATATCGGCAACCGTTTAGTGAGTGTGACTGGTTTAGCGCTTACTGGTACAGATGCTGGTAACTATACAATTTCCACAACAAATGTCAGTGCAACAGGAACCATTACCTCAGCAACCATTGTACCTGTATTAGCAGGAACAATCACTAAAGTATATGATGGCAATACCACAGCTGCATTAACAGGTGCTAATTATAGTTTTACAGGTAAGGTAGGTACAGAAAATGTAGCCCTGAATAATCCTGTGGCTGGAAGTTATGCGCTTAAAGATATCGGTAACCGTTTAGTCAGCGTTACTGGTTTAACACTGACCGGAACAGATGCTGCAAATTATACGCTTTCTACAACGAGTTTAACTGCGCCGGGTACCATTACCTCAGCAACCATTGTACCTTTATTAGCAGGAACGATTACCAAGGTTTATGATGGTAATACTACAGCAGCATTAACAGGTGCAAATTATAGTTTTACAGGTAATATTGGAACAGAGAATGTGGCCATAACAAATCCTGCTGCCGGAACTTATGACCTGAAAATTGTGGGCAACAGAACGGTAAGTGTGAGTGGAATCACTTTAACGGGAACTGATGCGGCGAACTATACACTGTCCACTACGAGTTTAACTGCTCCGGGTACAATCACCTCAGCGACAATTATACCTGTCTTAGCCGGAACGATTACCAAAGTTTATGATGGCAATACAACGGCTGCATTAGCAGGTACAAATTATAGCTTCACTGGAAATATCGGTGCAGATGTGGTGGGACTGAACAATCCTGTAACAGGTGCTTATGATCTGAAAGAGGCTGGCAACAGAACAGTAAGTGTGAACGGCATTGCTTTAACGGGTGCTGATGCAGCGAACTATACACTTTCTACTACGAGTTTAACTGCTCCGGGTACGATTACCGCAGCTACAATTATACCGGTACTTGCCGGAATAATTACCAAAGTTTATGATGGCAATACCACTGCTGCATTAACAGGTACGAATTACAGCTTCACAGGAAATATCGGTGCGGATGTAGTAGCGCTGAATAATCCTGTAACAGGTGCTTATGATCTGAAAGAGGCGGGAAACAGAACAGTAAGCGTGAGCGGAATTGCGTTAACGGGTACTGATGCTGGGAACTATACGCTTTCCACTACGAGTTTGACTGCTCCGGGCACGATTACCGCAGCTACAATTATACCATTACTTGCCGGAACGATTACCAAGGTTTATGATGGCAATACTACTGCTGCATTAACAGGTGCGAATTACAGCTTCACTGGTAATGTCGGTGCAGATGTGGTTGCATTGAATAATCCTGTAACAGGTGCTTATGATCTGAAAGAAGCAGGTAACAGAACAGTAAGCGTGAACGGAATTGCGTTAACGGGTACTGATGCTGGGAACTATACACTTTCTACTACGAGTTTAACTGCTCCGGGTACAATCACTGCGGCTACAATTGTACCAGTACTTGCCGGAACAATTACCAAGGTTTATGATGGCAATACAACTGCTGCGTTAACAGGTGCGAATTACAGCTTCACTGGTAATGTCGGTGCGGATGTGGTGGCAATCACCAATCCTGCTACAGGAACTTATGATTTGAAAGAAGCAGGGAACAGAACAGTAAGCGTGAACGGAATTACCTTAACGGGTACTGATGCTGGGAACTATATACTTTCCACTACGAGTTTAACTGCTCCGGGTACGATTACTGCGGCTACGATTATACCAGTACTTGCCGGAACAATTACCAAGGTTTATGATGGCAATACGACTGCTGCATTAACAGGTGCTAATTACAGTTTTACCGGGAATGTTGGTGCGGATGTGGTAGCGATTACCAATCCTGCTACAGGAGCTTATGATCTGAAAGAAGTGGGCAACAGAACAGTAAGCGTGAACGGAATTGCCTTAACGGGTGCCGATGCGGCAAACTATACGCTTTCGACTACGAGTTTAACTGCTCCGGGTACAATCACTGCTGCGACTATTGTCCCAGTACTGGCAGGAACGATTACTAAAGTTTATGACGGCAATACTGCAGCTGCATTAGCTGCTGCGAATTACAGCTTTAGCGGAAATATTAGTACAGATGATGTAACCTTAAATAATCCTGCAGTTGGAACTTACGATTTAAAAGAAGCAGGTAACAGAACGGTAAGTGTGAGTGGCATTACCTTAACAGGTGCTGATGCGGCAAACTATACGCTTTCTACTACGAGCTTAACTGCTCCGGGTACAATCACTGCTGCGACCATTGTCCCAGTACTGGCAGGAACGATCACCAAGGTTTATGATGGCAATACTGCAGCTGCATTAGCTGCTGCTAATTACAGCTTTAGCGGAAATGTAGGTGCGGACGACGTTGCACTGAATAATCCTGCAGCTGGAACTTACGACCTGAAAGAAGCAGGTAACAGAACAGTAAGCGTAAGCGGAATTACCTTAACAGGTGCTGATGCGGCAAACTATACGCTTTCCACTGCGAGTTTAACTGCTCCGGGTACAATCACCTCAGCTACAATTATACCAGTACTTGCCGGAACGATTACTAAGGTTTATGACGGCAATACGACTGCTGCTTTAACAGGTGCGAATTACAGCTTTAGCGGAAATGTAGGTGCAGATGATGTTGCACTGAATAATCCTGCAGCTGGAACTTATGATCTGAAAGAGGTAGGTAACAGAACAGTAAGCGTGAGCGGCATTACCTTAACAGGTGCTGATGCAGCGAACTATACTATTTCCACAACAAGTTTAACCGCTCCGGGCACAATTACCTCGGCTACGATTATCCCAGTACTGGCAGGAACGATTACCAAAGTTTATGATGGAAATACAACTGCTGCATTGACGGGATCGAACTATAGCTTCGCTGGAAATATTAGCGGGGATGATGTGGCAATAACCAATCCTGCAGGTGGAACTTATGACCTGAAAGAAGTGGGCAACAGAACGGTAAGCATAAGTGGCATTACCTTAACAGGTGCTGATGCGGCAAACTATACGCTTTCTACTACGAGCTTAACTGCTCCTGGAACCATTACTGCTGCGACCATTGTCCCAGTATTGGCAGGAACGATCACTAAGGTTTATGATGGAAATACTGCAGCTGCATTAGCTGCTGCTAATTACAGCTTCACGGGAAATATTGGTGCAGATGATGTTGCACTGAATAATCCTGCAGCTGGAACTTATGACCTGAAAGAAGCAGGTAACAGAACGGTAAGTGTTAATGGAATTACGTTAACAGGTGCTGATGCTGCGAACTATACACTTTCTACTACAAGTTTAACTGCTCCGGGCACAATCACTTCGGCTACGATTATCCCTGTACTGGCAGGAACGATTAGTAAGGTTTATGATGGCAATACGACTGCTGCATTGACTGGTTCTAATTATAGCTTCACTGGAAATATTAGCGGGGATGATGTAGCTTTAAATAATCCTGCAGGTGGAACTTATGACCTGAAAGAAGTGGGTAACAGAACGGTAAGTGTCAGCGGAATTACCTTAACAGGTACTGATGCTGTGAATTACACTATTTCAACAACAAGTTTAACGGCTCCAGGTACGATTACCTCAGCTACGATTATCCCGGCACTGGCAGGAACGATCACCAAAGTTTATGATGGCAATACCAATGCTGCATTGACTGGTTCGAACTATAGCTTCACTGGTAAAATTGGTGCTGATCAGGTAGCGATCAACAATCCTGTTGCCGGAACTTATGACCTGAAGGATGTGGGCAACAGAACAGTAAATGTGAGCGGCATTACCTTAACAGGTGCTGATGCAGCGAACTACACTATTTCTACAACAAGTTTAACTGCTCCGGGAACAATTACCTCAGCAGCAATCACACCTGTACTCGCTGGTACAATTACCAAGGTTTACGATGGTAATGCAACCGCAACTTTAACGGGCGCTAACTATAGCTTTACAGGTCAGGTAGCCGGGGAAAACGTAGCCCTGAATAATCCTGCTGCCGGAACTTATAACAATGCATTGGTTGCAACAGGTAAAACAGTAACTGTAAACGGAATTACGCTGACAGGAACTGATGCTGGTAACTATATACTGACTACAACTAGTTTGACGAGTGCAAATGGCGTAATTACTGCGCAGCCTTTAACAATTACTGCCGATAATAAGCAAATGATACAAGGTACTGTCGTGCCTGTGTTGACCTTAACTTATAGCGGATTTGTAAATGGAGAAAACAGCAATATATTGCTTACACCTGCGAGTTTAAGTACTACGGCTACCAACAGTTCGGTAGCGGGTAATTATACGATTACGGTAAGTGGAGCAACAGCAGCCAATTATGCGATCACTTTTGTGAATGGAATACTGACTGTAAGTCCGGGGATACCTACAAGTATCAGCCTTGCTGCGGTGCCATTATATGAAAACAAACCTGCGGGAGCTTTGGCGGGAACATTAAGCAGTACATCGCTTGATCCGAATGCAGTTTTCACTTATACTCTGGTGAGTGGTAATGGAGATACTGACAATGCGTTGTTCACAATCACTGGTGATCAGGTAAGAACAAGTGCAAGTCTGAGCTACAAGCAGAAATCAACTTACAGCATTTTAGTGAGAAGCACAACGCAGTATGGTTTAACGCTGGACAAACAGTTTACGATCAATCTGATTGATGTAAACGAAGTGCCAACATTGAATCCTATTGCTGATTTAACGCAATGCAATACAACCAGCAGACAATCTATTGCTTTAACAGGTATTACTCCTGGGCCTGAAACCAATCAGACTACTACCCTTACTGTACGTGCTGATAAACCGGCTATGTTCAGTGACCTGAGTGTGAGCCAGGGTAATGGTGGAAATGGAACATTGACTTACCGTTTAGCTAACCAGAGTGTTTCTGGAACTGTAAATATTACGGTGACTGTGAAAGACAATGGAGGAACAGCAAATGGAGGGGTTGATACTTACAGCAGAACTTTTGTACTGACTATTAATCCATTGCCGGTGTTAAGTATTGTTTCTTCAGCAGGTTTGGAAATATCGAAAGGTATAACTACACAATTGACTGCAAGCGGCGGTACCAGCTATGTATGGGCTGACGCTGCGGGTATTATCAGCGGACAAAATACGGCGGTACTGACTATCAGACCCTCACGTACTGCTTCTTATACAGTTACGGCATTGAATGCTTCGGGTTGCAGCAGTACGCAGTTGATTACCATCAATGTGCTGAATGATTATAAAACTATTGATGCAACAAATATTATAACACCTAACGGGGATGGGGTGAATGACAAATTCATCATCAGAAATATTGATATGTACCCTGATAATGTGGTTAAAATATTTGACCGTGCAGGAAGACTGCTTTATACTAAACAAGGATATGATAATAGCTGGGACGGAACGATCAGCGGTAATCCTTTAAGTGAAGGCACTTACTTCTATGTATTGGATTTTGGTGACGGCAGAGGCAAGTTTAAAGGCTTCATTACGCTGGTAAGGAACAATTAATAATTAAATTTATGAAAAGGAATATAGCAATATGGGGATTAATGACGGGGCTGTTTTTATTTACTGCTAAACAGTCTAACGCGCAATTGAATCCGCTGGCAGCAATGTATTATCAGAATCAATATCTGGGTAATCCTGCAATGGTTGGAATTGACAGAGGCCTGGCTTTTAACCTGGGTTATCGCGCACAATGGAATGGAACACCTGGATCACCTGTTACCCAATCGGTAACAGGTAATTACGGGGTTACTGATAGAATGGGATTAGGTATTAATGTGAGTAATGATAAAATTGGATTACAGCGCTGGACAAGGGCAGTAGCATCTTATGCTTATCATTTACCACTGAATGGAAATGGAGATCAATTACATTTTGGTTTATCTTTTGGTTTCTCTAATGAGAGATTGAATGAAAACTTGGTGAATGGTGATCCGACTGATGTGGGTATCAGTCAGTATAATCAGCGTTCAACTTATATTGATGGTGATTTTGGTATTGCTTATACGGCAAACAGACTTACTTTACAGGCTGCGTTACCTAATCTGAAAAGTGTGTTCCATAAAAATGACCTCAATAATCTGGTAGACCAGTCTACCTTCTATACCGCAGCTAGTTACCGGTTGTCACTTAGTGAAGGTGAAGAAGGGGTCGATGTTGAACCTAAAGTAGCTTTAAGAGGTGTAAAAGGATACAAAGATATATTTGACGCAGGTGCAAATCTTGTTTTTGCCAATAAAAGAGTCAATGTATATGGCCTGTACCACTCTACAGAAAGTTATACTTTCGGTGTGGGCATGCAATACCAGGGATTGAACCTGAGTGGTTCTTATACTTCCGGTACTTCGGCATTAAGAGGTTACGTTGATGGTAATTTTGAGCTGAGCTTAAGGATACGCGTGTTTTAGGGATTTATGATAGCATAAACGCTGTTAACAGAGAGGTGGGGCTATGCGTGCTGAAAGTATATAATACTTAAGGTACCATAGCCCCATTCTTTTAGCTGCGGATTGATGATAAAAATATGCCTTAAAACAAAATATATCAATTTTTCGTTTTAGTGTGCAGTATTCAAACAGAATTTTTAAATATATTTGAACCTTTCAGACACTATAGAGTCTATCCTTTGATGAAAATACAAAAAACAGTGAATATCTTAATTAAAATTACCCTGATGCTGGTCATTATTTTTGGCTTAAACGGACGAGTAATTGCCAGATATGCGGATGGTTTTTTTCATAAAGGTGCTTCTACTGAGATAGGGAATTTAAAAACTCCAATGTGCAGGGCTAAAGTTATGCATTGCAGATTACTTTGTTTTGAAGAGGATTTTCAACAGGTTATTTTACCACCTGCAAATTTTAAAATTGATTTGGTACCACCTGTTCTTGTCGTTGTACAAGCTTACCGGGTGTTATATACTACAAAAAGTCTAAATGGCCATGAATTCCGGCTGCTCCCGCTGCGTGCCCCTCCTTATTGCTAACATAACTTAACAGGGGATTTTATTCTTTCTGTTTTTTTAATTCCAGTTAACCCCCTAAGGGTTAATGTGGTTATCTTGTATATGGTCAATTTTATTGGCTATGACTCTTTCTGAAGACGACATGAACACTTTCAAAACTCCTTTAGCCATCCTGGCTTCCCTGGTTATATTTTCCTCTTGTGGAAATAATAAAGGTAAAGATAAGACAGCCGATCAGGTTAAACCCTATCCTGTGATTACGCTTGCTTCCAAAATAGCCGATATCTATTCCGATTATCCTGCAACTATACAGGGAATACAGAATATTGAAATACGTCCAAAAATAGATGGATATGTAGCAGACATTTTTGTTGATGAAGGCGCATCAGTAAAAAAAGGTCAGCTTCTTTTTAGAATCAATGCGCCGCAATATGAGCAGGATGTGAAAACAACTGAAGCCAATATAAAAATAGCGCAAGCAGATGTCAATGCAGCAAGAATGAACGTAGATAAGGTAAAGCCTTTAGTAGATGAAGATATTGTGAGCCCCTATCAGCTGGAATCGGCAAAATATACACTTGAATCGAAACAGGGTGCCCTTGCACAGGCCAACGCTGCATTGAATAATGCGAAAACAAACCTGAGTTATACGCAGATTTTTAGTCCTGTTGATGGCGTAATTGGTATCCTTCCTTATAAAATCGGAAGTCTGGTGAGCAGTACTACTGCTAATCCGCTGACTACGGTGTCGAACATTGAAAGTATCTATGCTTATTTCTCGATCAATGAAAGACAAGGCCTTGACTTTTTTCTTGCCGCCAAAGGGGTGACCATGCAGCAAAAACTAACAACGTTGCCTCCGGTTAATTTGGTGCTTGCGAATGGAAATGTGCTGCCATCTGCGGGAAAAGTGGAAACTGCAAGTGGTTTAATCAACGCGCAGACGGGGTCTATTAATATGAGGGCAACTTTCCCTAACCATGACGGATTGGTACGCAGTGGTAGCAGCGCTGTGGTCAGGATCCCAAGAACAATTAATGCTGCTTTGCTTGTCCCGCAAAAAGCTACTTATCAGATCCAGGGAAAACTATTTGTTTATGTAGTGGATAAATCTAACAAAGTGAACTCTGTGGAAATTACAACTACAGCCAGTACAGCTGATTCTTATGTGATACAGAAAGGCCTGAAAGTGGGCGACAGGGTAGTAGCAGACGGTATTTCAAACCTGAGAGAAGGATTGGAAATTAAACCAACAAATTAATTTAAGAAATATCAGCATATGTTAAAGCTATTTATTGAACGTCCGGTGTTATCAACCGTGGTCTCTATTGTTATAGTTACCCTGGGTATACTGGGCCTTGTTTCGCTCCCGATTTCCCAGTATCCTGATATTGCGCCTCCAACGGTTCAGGTCTCGGCAAATTACAGCGGTGCGAGTGCAGATGTAGTATTGAAGAGTGTAATTGTACCGCTTGAACAGCAAATTAATGGGGTGGAAGATATGGATTATATTACCTCGACTGCTGGTAACGATGGGTCAGGAAATATAACTGTAAGTTTTAAAATTGGCAGTGATCCGAATATGGCTGCCGTGAATGTGCAGAATGCTGTTTCCCGTGCTACTCCTTTATTACCTCAGGAAGTAACCAAGGCTGGTGTTACGGTTCAGAAAAAACAGACGAGTACCTTGCTGATCTTTTCGGTTTATAGTGATAATCCTGCTTATGATCAGACCTTTCTGCAGAATTATGTAGATATTAATATTGTACCAGAGGTGAAAAGGATTCAGGGGGTGGGGGATGCTTCTGCTTCCGGTCAGATGGATTATTCTATGCGTATCTGGCTTAATCCCCAGGCCATGGCTTCTTATGGATTAGTACCCGCTGATGTTACTGCGGCTCTTTCGGATCAGAATATACAGGCTGCTCCGGGCCAGTTTGGTGAGCGTGGAGGACAAGCTTTTCAATATGTCATTAAATATCCGGGGACACTGGCAGATACTGCACAGTTTGGAAATATTGTGATCCGTTCCAATGACCGGAGCCGTTTGTTAAGGCTGAAGGATATTGCAAGGATTCAGCTTGGGGCCTTAAGTTATTTTAACAGCACCAGGACCAATGGTCACCCTGCTGTATCTATTAACGTTGCACAGGTGGCTGGTTCAAATGCACGCGAAGTAATTCAGCAGACGCTTAAGGTAATGGATAAGGCTTCTAAAACCTTTCCTAAGGGGATACATTACGTTGTCTTGCAGAGTGTAGATGACTTTTTGACGGCCTCTATTGAAAAGGTGCTGCATACTTTATTTGAAGCATTTATACTGGTGTTTGTGGTTGTGTTTGTCTTTTTACAGGATTTTCGTTCTACACTTATTCCGGCTATTTCTGTTCCGGTTGCGATTATAGGAACGTTTTTCTTTCTGAAGCTATTTGGGTTTACGATTAATTTATTGACACTCTTCGCCCTGATCCTGGCCATTGGTATTGTGGTGGATGATGCAATTGTCGTCGTCGAGGCGGTCCATGCGAAGCTGGACAGTGGATATACTTCAGCCAAAGAGGCCAGTATTGATGCTTTGGGCGAAATTTCAAGCGCAATCGTTTCGATTACTTTGGTCATGTCTGCTGTATTTATTCCTGTTAGCTTTATTAGCGGGTCATCTGGTGTTTTTTATAAGCAATTTGGACTTACCCTGGCTATTGCAATCATCTTGTCAGCGATTAATGCGTTGACGCTAAGTCCTGCGCTTTGTGCTTTGTTTTTAAAGAGCCATCATGAAAAGGGCAAGGCTAAGCTGAGTTTCATGGAAAAATTCTATACAGCTTTTAATACTGCTTTTGAGCGGATGAGTACGAAGTATGCCAATACAATTGCCTTTTTTAGCAATAAGAAGTGGATTCCGCTTTCAATATTGGCTTTCTTTATGGTCGCCTTATTTTTCCTGGCCAAAAATACGGCGACAGGATTTGTACCAAATGAAGATTTGGGCGCAATCAATTGTAATATCAGTTTGCCGCCAAGTGCTTCGCTGGAAAGAACAGATGTGGTAACCCGTAAAATAGAGAAGCTGGCGCACACGATTCCGGAAATCAATAATGTACTGGCGATTACCGGGCGCGGACAGCTTTCCGGAACAGGAAGTAATTATGCAACGGTAGTGATGCGGCTTATTCCCTGGGATAAGCGAAAAAGAGACGTGCAGGCAATTATCAGTGAACTGATTAAGAAGTCTTCTGATATTACAGAGGCCGAGGTTAAGTTTTTTGCTCCGGCAACAATACAGGGTTTTGGAACGACGAATGGTTTTGCTTTCCAGTTGCAAGACAGAACTGGTGGTGAAATCCCAGCTTTTTATAAAGCAAGTAAGGACTTTTTATCGGCTTTGTCAGAGCGGCCTGAAATACAGTTTGCAACGACCTCTTTTAATCCAAATTTCCCTCAATATCTGATGAACATGAATGTTCCCAAGATCAAAGAGGCAGGGTTGAATGTGGTGGATATTACTTCTGCGATGCAGGGGTACTTTGGAGGGATTTATGCGTCAAACTTTAACCAGTTCGGACAACAGTTCAGGGTGATGGTCCAATCATCGCCAGAATACAGGATGACTCCTGAAAGTTTGAATGGGGTATTTGTACGTACGCCGGATGGACAAATGGTTCCGGTAACAGAGTTTTTTACGTTGACACAAACTTATGGGCCACAGGCAATCACCCGTTTCAATTTGTATAATTCGATCAGTATCAATGGAACGCCTAATGCTTCTTATAGTTCGGGGCAGGCAATTGCTGCAATACAGGAAGTCGCTGCGAAAACGTTGCCTGCTGGTTATAGCTACGAGTTTTCAGGAATTACCAGAGAAGAGCTTGCTGGAAACAGCCAGACGATTTTCATTTTCTTGCTTTGCTTAATCTTCGTTTATTTACTGCTGAGTGCGCAGTATGAGAGTTATTTATTGCCCTTGTCTATTTTGCTGACCATACCTGTAGGTACTGCGGGAGCTTTTATGTTTGCCCATTTATTTGGCATCAGCAATAATATCTATGTTCAGATTACCTTGGTCATGCTGATCGGATTACTGGCTAAAAATGCGATTCTGATCGTAGAGTTTGCTGTAGAAAGAAGACGCTCAGGTATGGAGATTACAGAGGCTGCAGTGAAGGGTGCACAGGCAAGGCTCAGACCTATATTAATGACCTCGTTTGCTTTTATATTAGGATTGGTTCCTTTGATGCTGGCTACTGGTGCCGGAGCAAATGGTAACCGGTCTATTGGCGTTGGCGCTGTTGGCGGGATGTTGATTGGAACAGTCTTCGGGTTGTTTATTACACCAACTTTATTTATTGTGTTTCAAACGCTTCAGGAGAAGTTGAAAAAGAAACCTGATCACAAATTATAATTTAATTACCGGAACTCGTAATTATGAACTCATACTTGAAAATTTATCTGCCTGTCATCGGGTTGATTATTGTGTTATCCGCTTCCTGTAAAGTCACTAAGCCTTATCAAAAACCGGCTGTCGATCTGGAAGGTTTATACAGAGAACATGTGGCTGCCGATACGGTCACTATTGCAAACCTGCATTGGAAAGAGATGTTCACGGATACTTTATTACAGAAGCTTATTGGTGAAGGTATCCAGCGGAATCTGAATTTGCAGGCTGCTTATTCGCGTATTCGTCAGTCTAAGGCTTATTTTGAACAAAGTAAATTGGCTTTTTTACCTTCTTTAAATAGTGATGCAAGTGCAATAGCGACAACTTCTTCCAATCAGAATAAAGTGAGAAGTGTTATCCCTTACCAGTACCAGGCTGAACTTACCACAAGTTGGGAAGCTGATTTATGGGGAAAACTGAGCAGTGCAAAACGTGCTAATTTAGCTGCTATGTTGCAAGCTGAAGCGAATGCGAGGGCTGTTCAAACTGAACTGGTTGCGAGTATTGCGACCAGTTATTACCGGTTACTGGCTTTGGATGATCAATTATTGATTACCCGGCAAAGTTTAAAAAACTGGCAGAGTACTGTCGATATCATGAAAAAGCTGAAAACAGCAGATGTGGTAACTGGTGCGGCAGTGGTACAAAGTGAGTCGAGTAAATATGCTGTTGCAGTTACAATCCCCGATCTGATGCAATCGATCAGAGAGACTGAGAATGGGCTGAACTTATTGCTGGGCAATGTGCCAGGGCCTGTAGCAAGAAGTAAATTTGATCAGATTCATCCGATAACTTTGTTGCAGACAGGTGTTCCTGTACAGTTATTAGCCAACCGTCCGGATGTACAGGCTGCGGAATATGGTTTTAAAAATGCTTTTGAACTGAGCAATGTTGCACGGACTTATTTTTATCCTTCGTTAACGATTTCGGCAGGTGGTGGCTATACGAGTTATAGCAGCTTTTTTGGCCCGGGATCTTGGATCGGTAGTTTAACTGGTGGGTTAACGCAACCTATATTTAATAAAGGAGCGAATAAAACGAGGTTAAAAGTTGCCCTGGAACAGCAGCAGCAAGCTGTGTTAAGTTTCCAGACTGCAATTCTGACTGCGGGGCAAGAGGTTTCAAATGCAATGTATTCTTACCAGAAGGCTTCAGAAAAGAAAATTACCAGGGCAAGTCAATTAGAAAATCTGGAAAAATCAGTGCAGTATACGCAGGCTTTGGTGAGGTATGGTTCTGCAAATTATACGGAAGTACTAACTGCTCAGCAAAGTTTTCTGGCTGCACAGTTGAGCCAGGTTAATGATCAATTACAACAATTACAGGCTACTGTTTCTTTATACAGAGCGCTTGGGGGAGGATGGAAATAACCTGTTAAGACTTCCATCTTTGATGAGACCATAACCAGTAGGAAGGATCAGTTTTAATCGTTTGCTGAAGCTCGTTGGCAAAGCATTTAGTGATTTCCTGGTTACTGGTTTCTTTTGGAGATTCAGTAATCAGGGAAAAACTTATTGCCCAGCAGTTATCAGGTTTCCTTTTCATCTCCAGGTAAACAACTACGGAATTGGTAGCAATGGCGAGCTTTTCTGCGCCGTTAAACATATGGGTAGATTGGTGCAGGAAATCAAATTTCTCCTGTTCACAGCTGCCTGGAAATTGATCGGCAATGAAAATGGACAGTTGTGGTTTGTCTTTTTGTTTTAAAAGATGCCTGAGTGCCTGGTTTGCAGGAACAAGTTGCATTCCAAAACGCCCTCTTACGTAATGAACCAGTCTGTCCATGAGTGGATTAGAAAGTGGTTTGTAAATTGCATTTACTTTAAAGGGGAGTTGCGCGGGGAGTATGTTTAAATATTCCCAATTGCCGTAGTGCCCGAGAACGGCAATAATGTTTCTGTTTTGCTGATGATAGCTGATCAGTAATTCTGTATTCACCAACTGCACTTTTTTATCCAGTTCCTGGCCACTGATAGAGAAGAGTTTAATAGTTTCAATGGCCATGCTCACGAGATGTCTGTAAAATTCTTTTGCAATTTGCTGGATCTCGTGGTAAGATTTAGCGGGCAATGCTCTGGAAAGGTTTTGTAAAACTACGCTATAGCGATACCTGAATATCCGGTAGGAAATAAAATAAAGAAGTCTTCCAATGGTTAATTCTGCTATGGAATGTGGAAGCAGGCTAACCAGGTAAATCGGAAAGAAGACAAAGGGGTACAGTTGATTGAAAAGTTTATTCTTCACAAGATTCATGAACAAGTTTTAAGAGATAAATAACGATGATGATAGCCAGGACCAGGGCAATCGATAGAAAGCCGCTGAACATAATACATGGGTGAATATGACTTGTCATAAGATTACTAAATTAGGGTGTGGGTTTATCTAGTGACAACCTGATTTGATTTTACCCTGACTCCGGATTGAAATAAATAATACTATTTTTATAACCTCATGCACAGGTCAGCAAAAATTAATTAACAATAGACATCATTGCAGGCAACAAAAGAGCTGAGGATGCCATACCAGAGAAATTTCACCCGGATTTTATGGTTTCTTAAAATTGTCATAAGCCAGTTGTAGTGTCTTCCAGAATACTTTATGTTGCGGGAAAATGGCTGTTTTTTTGTTCATATTTTCTTTTGTCATTCTAAAAGGGAAAATATGAACAGGAATTTGTACTTGTCCGTTGTTACTGGCTTCTAAAGCAATTACATAAACTTCTTTAATCTTATCGTCCGTTAAAGGGATGCAGCCGACGGTAAGCTGGTTGCCATGAATATAAATATCCGATCCAGGGTCTTGCTGACCGCTTCTTAACAGGTCAACTGCATTTGGGTAATTTATCCTTAAGGACAAGTAAAACCTGCTCTCGGGATTAAACCGGTCAATAAAATAAATGCCTTCTGGTGTTTGCAAGTCATCCTTTTTAGTCTTCGGTCCTAAAATGCCTGAATGTGCACTGAAATCATATGTTTTGAACAGGGTGTATTTAGCCTGATTGCTGTTTTTTAACCAGACTTCTAGTTTGCCTTCGCTTTTGTAGGCTTCCAGGTGTGCTTTGAATTTATCCTTAAATCCTTTTTGACGTAGTTCTTCTTTTAAACCAGCCCATTTTTGAGTGTACGCAGTTTTTACTCTTTCAAAGGTGAGTTGCTTTTGTTTGAAGTTGTTTTGAGCAGATAAAGTCTGAGACATCACAAAGAGTAAAATAAAGGTAAAAAGGCTTTTCATCACAGGTTTTATAATTTCCCCCGTTTCATCAACATATGTAAATGTTTTGCAGATAAATTAGGCGGTACTTTGGTGCAAATTAAGAAATATGAAACAATTATCAGGGCTTTTAATAGCAATGCTGTTTGCAGGTTCTGCATTTGCAGCAAAAATAGATACGGTATCAGTTTATAGCTAGGCTATGAAAAAAGAGATCAGCTGTGTTTTTATCACACCGGATCAAACAAAGGAGAGCAAAAAGTTTCCGGTTGTTTATGTATTACATCAGAAAGAATGGGAAACGCATATGGTGAATTATAACGTGTCTTCTTTGAAGAATAATGAATTAAAGCTGATGATTGATTGCGGGATTGATGATCCTTTGCTGGAAGTTAACAGGTCTTTACATGAAAAACTGATCCTACTTAAAATAGTACATGATTACACGTTGAGCGTCCTGGGGCACATGATACTGCATACTGGTCAAAAGCATCGGCGTTTCAATTGCTGTTTCTGCACAACTATTTTATCTAATCTCAAGCTAAATTATTATGAAAATTATTCAATCGTTATTAATAATGACAACACTAGGTTTATTTACCCAACAAGGTATAGCACAAGAAATTACAAATCCTAAAGGGCTTTATGATCCGCGTCCGCATGGATATTCTCACGTAGCTGCTGTTCCTGCTAACAGTATATTGGTATTTGTTGCCGGGCAGGCCGGAACGGATAGTAAAGGAGAATTGAGCACTGATTTCAGGACGCAAGTGAGGTATACTTTTGAAAATCTGGCTATCGCGTTAAAAAGTAAAGGGCTGCAGATGCAGCATATTGCCAAATTGACTACACTGGTTGTGGATTATGATGCGGATAAACACAAAATACTGATTGAGGAAGGTAAAAAAGTATGGCCAGATGAGCAGTTCCCGGTAAATACACTAATTCCGGTTTCCAGATTGGCTTTAGATGGAATGTTAATTGAAATCGATGCTACTGCGGTGATGGCTGCAGCTAAGTAATTGAGGATTGGTTTCAATTGGCAGGAATTGAATTCAATAAATGAAAACTAACGTTAATTAGGTGATGTTTTGACGTTAAGTAGCATTAATGGCTGCGTAACTGGTGTAGATTCCGGATGAAAAGTACCACCTTTGTATTTACGTAAATACAAGGATGGATTCATTCATTAAAGCATTAAATAGTTACGCGCCATTAGCTGCTGCCTGTGTTGCAGAGCTTGTCAAAATAGTGCGGAGTAAATCCATTCCAAAACAAGGCTTTCTACTCAGAGAAGGCAGTGTCCCAAAAACAGTTGCTTTTGTTAAAAAAGGTCTTTTCTCTTATTATTATACTACAGCGGAAGGTAATATTGTCATTAAAAAGTTTTTCGCTGAGCATTCATTTGTTGCTTCTACTTCAGCCATGCTTCAAAAGAAACCAAGTTTGTTTAATATTTGTGCGCTTGAAGATGCAGAGGTGCTGGAATATGATTTCTCTTCTTTTCAGCAGTTGATCGCAAAGTTCCCCGACCTGGCTATGTTCTATATTAAATATATGGAAAAGCATTGGATCGTAGACAAAGAGATACTGGAAATTACTGCAAAGTATCAAAATGCTAAGGAACGTTATTTAACCTTCCAGGTCATGTATCCTGGTCTGAACGAGCGGCTTAAACAGCATCATGTCGCTTCTTATCTCGGAATCACGCCAACGCAGTTGAGCCGTATCAGAAAAGAATTATAGTTTACGATTTGGGAGGAAACAATTAATCCTATCTTAGTTCTGTTAAAAAACAAGATTAAGATGTCAAATATTAAACTGATTATAGAAGAAAGAGCAAGCAATATTGGCAATTTTATGGTAGGCAGGTTGCTACCTTTTCGTGAGAAAAGAATGGTAGGCCCGTTTTCTTTTATTGATCATATGGGCCCGGTGTGTTTAAGTGATCATGAAAATCTGGATGTACCTCCTCATCCGCATATTGGCCTTTCGACATTGACTTATCTTTTTGAGGGCAGTATTATGCACAAAGATAGTTTAGGCAATGAAGTAGAAATTAAGCCAGGTCAGGTAAACTGGATGACAGCAGGTAGTGGAATCGTGCATTCAGAACGTACACCGGCATATTTGCGGCACTCAGATAAAATGTTGCATGGACTCCAGATTTGGGTAGCGTTGCCAAAAGATAAGGAAGAAATGGCTCCTGAATTTTACCATATAGAAGAAAATGAAATGCCGGTCTGGGAATCTGGTGAGGTTTCTTTTAAACTGATCGCAGGAGAGGCCTTTGGCAAAAAATCTCCTGTACCTGTTTTTAGCCCGCTATATTTTCTGGAATTGAAAACAACAACCCGTCAGACTGTTAAAATTGGTGAGTACCTTTATGGTGAAAGTGCTTTATATATACTTGAAGGAGCGATTGAAAGCGAAGGGAATGTCTATGGGCCAAAACAGATACTGATTGCTAAAGACAGCCAGCTTTGTGAATTTGAAATGCAGGAAAATACGAGCGTATATATTTTTGGCGGGGAACCATTTCCGGAAGAAAGATTTATTTACTGGAATTTTGTGGCTTCCAGCAAAGAAAGGATCGAACAGGCAAAGGCGACGTGGCTTGAACAGTCATTTCCTGCGGTTCCGGGCGAAACAGAGTTTGTTCCTCTTCCAGAACAGGGAAAACAAATCAAGCCTTAATATTGCCATTAGCTTAATGGCTTCATTTCATTTAGCAAATAAATAGCTTCAACGATAAAATAAACAAGATGAATATTGAACAGACCAATGACGAAAAAAAAGGGCTTTTTAAAGCGATTGAAGATGGGAAACTGGCCGGGGAAATGACTTATGTATGGGCAGGGTCAGATAAGCTTATTATTGACCATACTGAAGTAAGCCCTGATTTTTCAGGCAAAGGAGTGGGCAAAAAACTAGTATTGGAGGCTGTGGGATACGCAAGGGCTAAGCATGTAAAAATCCTGCCTTTATGTCCTTTTGCAAAGAGTGTTTTTGATAAGAATCAAGATTTACAGGACGTCCTGTTTTAAAAATAAAAAGAAATGAATACTGAATTTTATACGCAATTATATAAACGTGATCTGATCAAAGTTACGGAGGAATTGAAGAAGTATCCTGATGATCAGTCTTTATGGGAAGTATTACCAGGAACAACCAATTCTGGTGGTCATCTATTACAACATCTGATTGGTAATCTGAAAGCCTTTGTAGGCAATCCTTTCGGACATATCAATTATGAAAGAAACCGGGATGCAGAGTTTAATGAGCGGTTGTTTACGCAGGATGAATTGATCGTAGAGTTTGATCAATTGCACGAGGTTATTGCTGATGCGATTTCATCGCTGACAGATCAGGCTTTGAATGACAGTTATCCTGCAGAAATAAAGCTTGTTAATGAGCAGCAGACTGTGGAATATGTTTTAATCCATCTTTTAGCTCATTTATCTTATCACACCGGACAGATTAACTATCACAGACGTTATTTTATGACGCTCAAAGGATCAGTTTAATCATTAAAGCGTTAGGTCATTAATAGAAATGAAGACCTGAATCCGATAAGGATTTGCTTTTGCATTCCTTATCGGATTCAGGTCTTTTGAATTATAAATTAGTAGTATCGTTTGTTATTTTAGGTTCAGCACCAAGACTGTCCCTGGTATTCTTTTGCACAGCGATAGCGGCGAAAATTGTTAATACGAATGACATTGCATAAAATCCCTTTTCACTTAAAGCAAGTGTTGCGTTCCATAAGCCTATTGATAACAGTGCAAGTGATAGGATAGTACAGAACCAGGCTATTCCATAATAAATATTGGTTACCGGAATTCCTTCCAGACGATCGCGTACACATTTTTGTACAGATATTGCAGCAAAGACCCCTAAAATAAGAATGGTAAAGTAGTATCCTTTTTCGTTCAATAACATTGTTGCATTAAAAAGGCCAATGTTATAGGCTGCAAATCCTACCATTAAAGCTACCCAGGAAGCTCCTATAAATGCATTCGATGGTTTTTGGTTCATTGATCTTGAGATGATAATTGTTGATAATTTTAAGTTAATTAAACAAGTATAATTAATTGTCACTATATCTGACAGGTTTAATTATAATAAATTAAAAATGCTAATTTTGATATAGTCACAAAACGCTTGTTATGAAAATTCTTATAGGTCTGGGAGTACTGATACTTCTGCTGGTTGTTGTTTATTTTTCAGGCCCTAAGCCTGCTACTCCCGTTTATGTAAATACATTGCCAGAAGTTCCTGGTCAGCTAACGGAGCTGGATACCTACATTAATCAAAGAGAAGTAAAGCTTCCTGTTAAAACAGCTAATGAAGCCAGGATTGTCTGGGCAGATAGTACGCATAAAGAGCAAACTGAATATGCCCTGGTGTATTTGCATGGATTTACTGCAAGTCAGGGTGAAGGAGATCCTGTACACCGCGATTTCGCCCGGAAATTTGGTTGTAACCTTTATCTTGCCCGGCTGGCTGGACATGGATTGAATGATAAAGATGCTATGCTTGAATTTACACCAGATAAACTATGGGCTTCTACGCTCGAAGCTTATGCGATTGGTAAAAAGTTAGGTAAAAAGGTAATCATTATGGGGACTTCTACCGGTGGTGCACTGGCGTTGAGGTTAGCTGCGAACTTCCCTGAAATTAAAGGAGTTATTCTTTATTCTCCTAATATTGCTATTAATGATGGCTCTGCCTGGTTAACAAATAAGCCTTGGGGACTGCAGTTGATCCGAAAAGTAATGGGCGGTATGTATTCGAAGAAAAGTGCTGATACGGATCCAAAGGTATTACAATACTGGTATAGTCAGTATCGTCTGGAAGCTGTTCCGCAATTACAGGAATTTATAGAAACGTCTAATACTAAACAGACCTATGAACAGGTCAAACAACCAGTTTTAATGTTGTATTATTATAAGGATGAGCAACACCAGGATAAAACAGTGAAGGTTGATGCGATGCTGAAGATGTTTGAAGAATTGGGTACACCTGCTGCACTTAAAGTAAAATCGGCAATTCCTGAAGCTGGAACTCATGTTATTGGTTCTCCATTATTGAGTAAAGGCGTGCAGGCTGTGGAATCAAAGACTTTTAATTTTGCTACTGCTGTATTGGGAATGAAAGTTGTTCCTGTCGCTGGAAAGTTATAGGAGAATCTATTTTTTTGACGCTAACGTTAAGTTGATGTAGGCTAAATGGTAGTTGGTGTAGTAAATTTCTTTATCTGCTTTTTTATATAAATATTTATTGAACAATGAATATTTATATAAAAAGTATGAGACTTTTACTGATGTTATTTGCTTTAATTGTATTTATCAGTGCAGGATGCAAACAAACGACCGAATCTTTTACCTTTGACAGTGTAGTTGGAATGGCTTATTCAAATCTGACCACGATAAACAGGGTGGATACTTCTGATAAAATCGAAAAGTCAAAAAGCTTTAAGCCAGTTAAACCCAAAAAAGGGTGTAAAAAGATTGATTCCTGTAATAACAAGATTAATTGTTATCTCCGGGTAATGTAAACCAGAAAGATGTGCCTTTGCCAATCTCACTGTCTACGCCAATATTTCCTCCATGACGTTTAATGAGTTCTGAACAGATATAAAGACCTAAGCCAAGGCCGGAATACTGTCCTCCCTGGTATTCTGTGCGGTAATACCGGTCAAAAAGATAAAGTCTTTTTTCTTCAGGAATACCAGGGCCACCATCCTTTATGGATATTTTGGTCATCCCATTCTCTTTGGAGATAATCAGGTAAATGTTTTTGGACATCGGGGCATACTTCACGGCATTATTCACAAAATTGACTACAACCTGGTCTATTCTGTTTTCATCTGCAAAGACTTCAATAGTTTCATCCCCTTGTACAATGAGCTCATGTTTGCCAGCTATCCTGACATGAGCACAACAAGAATTAAGTAAAGCAGCTATATTAAAAGTGGATTTATTCAATTCTATCTGCCCTTCGTTGAGCCGGGTTACATTTAATAAATCATCAATCAGGCTGGTTACTTTTTCCATACTTCTGGTAGATTGGTCTAACAAAATCGGAAGCATGGCAGGGGATGGGTTATCTTTCATCCGCACTAACAATTGTAAAGCTGCTTTAAGACTGGTTATAGGCGTCTTCAATTCGTGACTTGCAATGCTTATAAATTCGTCTTTTCTTAATAAAAGTTCTTTGGTGTTTTCTTCCTGCGTTTTCTCGATGGAAATATCCAGTACAGTTCCAATAAAACGTATAGCTTGATTTTGACTGTTGAAATAAGCTTTACCTTTTGATTTTATCCAGCGTTGCTTTTGATCCTTTAATCTAAGAGATCGGTATTCGGTATTAAATTCTCCATCAGATAAACCCTTTAAGGCATCATTCATTTTTTGTTCCACCATTGCCCGGTCTTCAGGAGCAATATGAGCCATAAAAACTGATTGATCAATATAGTCGCCAGATGAAAGGCCAAATAATTCTTTGCAACGGTTATCCCAGATGAGCTCATTAGTGAAAGGATTAAAATCCCAGGCGCCTATACCCGCCGATTCAATAGCAAAATGTAGTCTTTCTTTACTTTCTTCTAATAACCGTTCTGCCTCTGCAAGCCCTTCTTCTACTTTTCTTTTATCCGTGATATCATGAATGGCCAGTAAGATTAATTTCTCTTGGTTGTGTGTATCAAATTGTCTGGCAGTTAAACGCATAATTCTCCGTCCGATCTGATGAAATAAATGATCGACTTCAAAGGCTTTGAAATGACCTTCCTGCGGCAAAATATTCTCTAATTGAAAACGCAGCGCAGGAATATCCCACTGTTTATTTCCAAGTTCATATAAAAATTCGCCCTGTGTTTCTTTTTCTTTTACTTTAAACATGTGAAAGAAGCCTTCAGATGCACGCAATACCTTAAGTTCTTTATCCAGAATGACAAGAGGGTCATGTATTGTGTTAAATATTTCTTCAGTATATTTTTTGGAATTGTTTAATTGCTCATTGCGCTTCAGAAGTTCAGCATTGACTTCCGTGATTTCTTCATTTTTCTTAAACAGATCTTCATGACTAAGTTCTATTTTGGAAGATAAATTTTTTAATTCAGTGATATCATAAAAGCTGATAATTGCCCCACTAGCTTTTGTACTGTTTTTTCTGATGTATGGCATGGTCATGATCTGATAGATCTTACCTTTTCCAGAGTTGGCTTCGCGTACAATAGTCGTATTGCTAAGCATCACTTTTTTAATGTCATCTATCCACCCTTCCATCTTAATATTGGTCGTAATATTGCTTATTGGACGTCCAATATCACTTTCACGGATATTAATATGCTCAACTGCTGCTGGTGAGAATTTTTTGAGCAATAAATCGTGGTCTACAAATAATTGCCCGTTTGAATTACTGCGGAAATAATTATTAAGGTCATCATTTAATTCTGCCAGTTCAGCGTTTGTATAATGTTGCTCTTTATTTATGGTTTGTAGTTCCTCATTTAAAGATTGCAATTCTTCATTCGCACTTTGCATTTCTTCATTGGCAGATAAAAGTTCTTCGTTAAAAGATTGCATGTTCTCATTAGAAGAAGCGATCCAGTCATGGGCCACTTCCAGCTGGTGCTTGGATTCTGCAAGTTCATTTTCCAGGTTAGTCACATATTCTGTAGTGAGCTCAGAAATGTTATTATCCAGGACATGGCTATCTCCATCTTTCTTGTCTTTTTTATCTAAAAACAAAACCAGCAACAATTTTGTGGTTGATCTGGTGATTAAGAAAGGCTTAATCACCAGATCAACGATGCGCTTTAACGGCTCATTTTTAATCTCAAATTCGAGGTTTTTAAGGATTACCCTTTGATCCAGCTTCAATGATTTATGAGCAGCTGCCTTAAAAGCAATGGCCAGGTGATCTGGGATCAGCTCATTGAGGTCAAAATTGAAAAGTTCATTTTTAAGATAAATTGCCGGATCACCAAAGGCGTAAATAACCTTTAAATTTTCATCTGTGCAAACACCCCTGAATCCAGATTCCTCTAATAGTGCTTTATTGATTTCATCTGTAGCAGCTAGTTTTGACAAAGGGGCTATAGTTTTCTTGCTGATTTCCATTGTAGTATTTTTTATTCCTTCAATAACAGGGGATGGAAATATATCAAACCGGATAGTACTTCCATTTTTATTGCGTTTAAGTATGTTCCATTTGCTGCTGATTTCCGTAAAGTTGTTTTGCAGCACTGCCGCACTTTCACTTGGCCCTAAAAATAGATAACCATCTTTTTTTAAGCCGAAGTACATCATGGAAAATACCTTTTTCTGCAAAGTGGTATTCATATAGATCAAGAGATTGCGGCAACTGATCAGATCAATATTACAATACGGAGGGTTTTTAGCCAGATCATGATGTGCGAAAATTAGCATTTTCCTGATCTCCGGTTTGACCTTATAATATTCACCTTCCCGGTTGAAGAACCTCAATCTGTCTTGATTTATACTTTTGACCATGGGGGCTGCATAAACTCCTTTTGAAGCAAATTCTAAAGAAGATTTGCTAATATCTGTTGCAAATATTTTTACCTCTGTTTGCAGTTGCTTCTGATCTAAATATTCTCTTACCAGTATAGCTAAGGAATAAGCTTCTTCGCCAGTTGCACAACCGGCAACCCATATTTTAATAATATCTCCTGGATTTTTATGATTAACAATAGCTGCGATTACTTTTTCTTCAATAATAGTGAAGGCATCCGGATCTCGGAAAAAACAGGTTACACCAATTAAGAAATCATTGGCCAGCAGCTCTATTTCTTCAGGATTTTGCTGTAAGAAAGTATAGTAGCTGGTAACATCATCAATGTGATGTTGTTCCATTCTCCTTTTGATCCTGCGCAATATAGTGGGATGCTTATAATTTGTAAAGTCAAAAGGCAGGGTTTCTTTGATTAAATTAATAATTTCTATAAGCCCGTTTTCACTGATTTCCTGCTCTTCAGAAAAGGATGATTCCATGATTTCTGCTTTTTTTGCATAACTTTCTATAACTCCAGGCATTTCTTTGGGTGATAGTATATTATCTGCAAACGAAGCAGCGATTACTGCCATTGGCATTTCTTTATAGGCAGCTGTAGCAGGATCCTGGACTATCACGATACCACCCGCTTTTCTGATGGCTTCTGCTCCTTTTGTACCGTCATTTCCGGTACCGGATAAGATGACGGCTATGGCCTTATTCCCTTGTTCTTTTGCTAAGGAAATTAAGAAATGATCAATGGTCATATGTGGCCTCTTCTGCTCTTTTTTATCAGATAAAATAAGCCTGCCATCTTTGATTTGCATAAAATCAGAGCTGGGTATCAGATATACTTTATTAGCTTCTATTTTAAGATCATTTGTTGCTTCTGCGATATGTAGTTTACTGTGCCTGCTGAGCAATTGTACCATCTGACTTTTAAAATCAGGTGAAAGATGCTGGATCACAATATAAGATACTGCATCTAGTGGGGTATAATCAAAGAAGGAGGAAATTGCTTCAAGACCACCTGCAGATGCACCAATGGCTATAATATATTGCTTATTGGGATTTATAGCCATGGTAGAAAATTATCGGGGAGAACGGTGTTGATGTATCCAAATGTAAACAATAATAGCCGTTGATTTTTTTGTTATTTCAAGGGTATGTGCTGTTATAGTATTGATTGAGGTTAAATATATTACGATCTTATAGCTGTTCGCGTTCTGAATAAGCAAAATATATTAATGCTGTATAGGAATAAACAGCTTTGGCTGAAGCCCGTAGTTTTTTCTGACAATCTGAACGTTTTAAGGTTTAACTGTGCTCCATAAAAAAAGAGTGCTCAAGTAAGCACTCTTTTTTAGTTATGGTTTGACTTCCGTATAAGGGTCAAGCTCTGAATTGTATTTCTGTTCTATATCATCTTTAAAGCGTTTAGCTTTATCCACCCATTCAGGAGCTTTATCCTGAAGATCGTCGACTATAGATCTGCCAAAGGCATCTTTCTTTGTTATATACTTAATTGCACCGTAAACTGCGGCTCCAATTAACGCTGTTTTTAATAATCCCATTCCTTTTAAATTGTTGATATATCTAAGTAACAGTATACTACAAAAAATGTTTAGAAAAATATACGCTGCACTTTTTATTGTGGAATGCATGCGCTGACCGCAACGGAAATCTTCAGGTTTATTACGGCAACCCAGCTATTTTTTTAGTGTCTTTAATAATTCTAAAGCTGCTTCTTGTGAGGAACCTGGGTTCTGACCGGTAATTAATAGACCATCTTTTTTTACATATGGGCCCCAATCAGCACCTTTGCTATAGACTCCACCTAATCTTTTTAATTCATCTTCCAATAAAAACGGAACAACATCACTCAGCTGAACAGCGTCTTCTTCAGAGTTAGAAAAGCCAGTTACCTGCTTACCTTTAACCAGAGGATCACCATTTTCATCCTTAACTTTTACCAAAGCTGCCGGTGCATGACAAACCAGGGCAATTGGTTTCTGTTGTTGAAGGAAGGTTTCTATCAATTGAATAGAAGTAGTATCATTCGCAAGGTCCCACATTGGTCCATGGCCGCCTGGGTAAAATACAGCATCGTAGTCAGCTGCATTCACATCGCTTAATTTTACAGTTTGTGCCAATCTTCCCTGCAGTTCAGTATCTTTATCAAAGCGGTGGGTTGCTTCAGTCTGGAAATCCGGCAATTCGCTTTTAGGATCAATAGGTGGCTGACCACCTTTTGGAGATGCCAATGTTAATTCAGCACCTGCGTCTGCCAGTACATAATATGGTGCTGCAAATTCTTCTACCCAAAAACCGGTTTTTTCACCTGTGTTACCTAATTCACTGTGTGAGGTTAATACAATTAAAACTTTCATAATATTTATTTTAGATTTTTACGACCATTTTACCTTCATTCTTACCTTCAAAAAGATCCATGAAGGCTCCCGGGATATTATTGAACCCTTCAACAATAGTCTCTGTATATTTTAATTTGTCTTCTTTCAGCCAGCTTGATAGCTGTGTAATTGCTTCCTGAGATTTAGCAGCAAATTCTGATACAATAAATCCACGCATCAATACACTTCTGGTCACCAGAATTGGTTGTAACCTTGGACCCATTTGTGCTGCTGTTGTATTGTACAAAGAGATAGCACCACATACTGGAACGCGCGCAAATCTGTTCAGGTTTGCCATGACTGCATCAGAAATATCACCGCCTACATTGTCGAAATAGATATCTACTCCATCCGGACATGCCGCTGCAATGGCTTCTTTCATGTCTGATGTTGTTTTATAATTGATCGCTTCGTCAAAGCCAAAACGGTCTTTCAATAGTGCTGTTTTTTCATCCGTTCCTGCAATTCCAACTACCCGCAGGCCCAGTATTTTACCAATTTGTCCGACAATACTCCCTACTGCACCTGCCGCACCGGAAATAACCAGTGTTTCGCCCGCTTTGGGTTGACCGATTTCTGTTAAGCCAAGGTAAGCGGTCAATCCAGTCATTCCTATTGCACCTAGGTACGCACTAAGGGGAGCCGCTTCAGCATCAACTTTTGAAAGCCCTTTTCCAGTAGAAACCTGAAATTCTTTCCAGGCTAAACTGCCGGAAACAAAGTCGCCTTTAGCAAATCCAGTATGCCTGGATTCAATAACCTCAGCAATAATACCGGATTGAATAGGCTCATGTAGTTGAAAAGGGGGTACATATGATTTTGAATCGTTCATCCTGCCTCTCAGATAGGGATCAACAGATACATATAGTGTTTTTAATAAGACTTCATTTTCACCTGCTACTGGCATAGGTTCAGTGACAAATTTAAAGTTGTCAAGCTGTGGTTTTCCAACAGGTCTGCTATTTAAAGTGATTACATTATTCATAGTTACTCGTATTAATTCAATTATTCTGTTTTTTAGCCCTGGATTTATAATCCATGGATTATATTAAGGTAAATTTTTTTAAGGCCGCATTTTTTCTAAAAGTTCATTTAATAAATCTGCATTTTCATCGCTGATACCAACAGAGATATTGTTTAAGATCTGCCTTCCTTGTATTCTTAGTTTTTCTCCTGCAGGAGTCAGTTTAACATAAACAACGCGTTGATCGGAAAGGTTTCGTTCTTTTTGGATTAATCCTTTTTCCATTAATTTATTTAATAGCCGGGATACATTTGGCATCCGGTCAATTAAACGGTCCTTAATCAGATTAACTGTTGCGGTATGCGATGGTTGCCCATTTAAAATACTCAGCACATTAAATTGCTGAAGAGACAAGCCCGTTGGTTTTAAAGAAACAGAAATCTTGTTTAAGATCCAGTTGGCCGTGAAGATGATATTGGTACTCACTCTTTGTTGTGCACTAAAAAACTGATGTTGTAATTCATCTTCGATCTTCATGAGACAAATATATATACCATGGATGATACTTTGGGCAAAAAATTGGGTTTTTTACATTGTATTGATGTTTGCAGCAGGCTAAATCCTTATTTTTAGCTATAAAATTGATGGATTGAAAGATGAGCCCAAATGATTTAAGTCTGGATTATGACGGAAATAATGTGTGTATTACGGTTAAGAGCCGGGTTAGTATGACGCACAGATTTTTTTTAATCAGTAGTAATCTGGCTTTTTTAGGGATGGCAGTTCTTGCTGTGATTTTTCAGATGCCTGCAGTGGCTTTTGCGGGTATCCTGTTTTTAGCTTTCTTTTTAAGGCATAGCTTGTGGAAGCTTTATGGAAGAGAGCAATTGATAATCAATAAAAGGCTGCTTACTTATAGCCATAGCTGTCTTTTCTTTAAAACACATTTACAGACCAGACAGGCAGGTAAAAAAATAACGGTAATCCCTTATGAGTTGTACGGACAACACACACCGAAAATGGTTAATGTGATTTTTGAAACTTGTAATGTCAACAACGTCCCTGAAAACGTTTATGAATTTTCTCTGCCTGTCCAGGTAGAGCAGGCAGAGATGATCAGCTATATGCTCAGTCTTTTATACTTGAATAAAGTGAGCTTCGATTTTAACAAAACCAGGATCTGTCTGAATTAATTTCCTTTCTCTGCGATTTTTTTAGCGAACTCTTCTCCAATTTTCTGACCCCATACTTGTCCGGCCTGCATGGACTCTTGTGTAATGGCAGGAGTTTTTTCAGCAAACCTTTTCCCGGTTGGGGTCTGATAAAACGCAGTCATGTTATTGATATCTTCCAGTGATAAATGTTTTTGATAAACTGGTAACAACAGATCTAAAAGTTCTTCAATGCCGACTTTGTGAAAAGTCTCGCCAAGCCCATCCCATATTTCTTGTTTTACTTCTGGTCTTTCTGCTTTATAATTGCTGACCATCTGATCAATTACAGTCTTAAAAGTTTGTTCAGATCCATTGGCAATCATCATCTTTTTGAAACTTTCTCTATAAATAGCCTTATCCTGGCTAAATGATAGAGTAGCGGTGAATAAAATAAGTGTGAATAACAGGATGATTTTCTTCATGTTGTTGTTTTGTAGTTTAATTAGTAACCTTATAAGTGATTTTTCGTGCAATGTTAGTAAAAATAACGCTAATTGGCGCTTTAACTTTCTGTTAACAATTTGCTATTTATCAACAATGATACGTCTGTTTTTCGCTAATAATATTATATTTGGAATAAGAGAGATGCTGATTTTAAGGTTGGTGGGGAACGTATTAAAATAAAAAAACTGAACAATACCCGTACAATAGTATATATGAAACCTAACCAAATAATATATATATGCAACCTGAAGAACCAAATTCAAGAAGAAACTTTATTAAAAAAACGGCGGTGGGACTGGCCGTATTCTCTATTGTCCCGAGATATGTCCTTGGAGGAAATGGATTTATAGCCCCAAGTGACAAACTGACTAAAGCTGTTATCGGTGTCGGCGGAATGGGCCGGAATCATTTTCCTTATGATGGAACACAAGTAGTTGCAATTTGTGATGTAGATCAAAGACATCTTGCATTGTCTTTGCCAATGCTGGATAAAGGCGTAAAAACTTTTAGTGATTACAGAGAGCTGATCAAACTTCCTGAAGTGGATATTGTACATATTGCGACCCCTCCGCACTGGCATGGTATCATGTCTGTTGATGCGGTAAATGCTGGCAAAGATGTTTGGTGTGAAAAACCGATGACGCACAGTATAGGTGAAGGAAAAAGGGTAATGGAAGCGGTGCAGCAACATGGCCGGATCTTCCGTTTGAACACCTGGTTCCGCTTTAAAGATGATTTTTATGGAATGGGGACCCCTGTGAAACCTATTAAGAAATTGGTTGATAGTGGGTTGCTTGGCTGGCCTTTAAAAGTTACTGTGAGTAAGCATACCGGTTTTGACTGGAAATTTTACTGGGTAGGAAAAGATAATTTACCTGTTGAGCCTGTACCTGCAGAATTAGATTATGAAGCATGGCTGGGCCCCGCACAATATAAGCCATATAGTACGCATCGTGTACATCAGACTTTCAGGGGCTACTGGGATTATGATGGAGGTGGGTTAAGTGATATGGGACAGCACTATATTGATCCGATCCAGTATTTTCTGGGTAAGGACGATACCAGTCCGGTTTCAGTTGAAATAGACGCGCCGCAACAGCATACAGATGCAGTCGGTATCTGGCGCAGAATTACGTATACTTATGCAGATGGTTGTCAGATTATTCTGGATGGTGAAGGTAAGGATACCAATGTACCCTATATTGAAGGGCCAAAGGGTAAACTCTATCCTGGATTTAAGTCAGATATTCCTGATTTAGAAAGGAAATTGGCAAGTTTCCCTGATCCGGCGCAGCAAATGACTGATTTTACGCAGGCAGTTAAGACCAGGCAGCCATTTGCATTGAATGAGCAGAATGGCCATCGGTCTTGCAATATCATCAATATGGGATTGATTGCTTTACGTTTAGGGCGTTCGCTAAAATTTGATCCTGTAAAACAGGTATTTATAGCTGATGATGCAGCAAACAGGTTAATCAACCCAGTTTTGCGTGCACCGTGGACTATTTAAATTATTCATTTTTCAACTTAAAACCCCGCTAATTATTCTAGCTCATGATCAGAAATATATTTTTTATACTGCTGGCTGTTGCCCTGTTACAAAACAATGCTTTTGCCCAGGGGAAAACCGACCAGCGCACCACAACAACCCGAATCGCAGATTTATATGCACAATTACCTGCTCAAAATGCTGAATTGTTAAATGCAGGAATGCAGGAAATCTTCAATATGGGAGAAGATGGCTATGTAACGATGATTAGTGGCATGGCTGATCAGGGAAAGGGCAATAATGCTTTATTGGAATATGCGGTAGGTGGTTTCTCTGCTTATGCGAGCAAAACCGGGCATGAAAACGCAAAAAAGATGAGCATTAGTGCTTACTGTAAGGCTTTAACTAAGTTGTCTGATGTCAAAAATAAAGCTTTCATCATTAGTCAGCTGGAATTAGTTGGAGATGACAGTGCTATTCCTTGTTTACAAGTTTTTCTGAACGATAGCCAGCTTTCAGACCCTGCCGCCAGGGCTTTGGTTAAAATCAACTCTCCAGCATCAAAAAGTGCTTTGTTAACCGGGCTGGCGAAAGCTACCGGTCAGGCACAAATGGCAATTGTGAATGCACTAGGGGATAGCCGTTCTAAAGATGCAGCAGAGACGATCAACAAACTTGCAGGGAATGATCAACAGGAATTAAAAAAAGTAGCATTGTATGCACTGGCTAATATCGCTGATCCTTCGTCAGAAAAAATAATGACTGCAGCAGCAGAGAAAAGTGGTTTTCAATATGAAAATACAAATGCGGCTGCATCCGCATTACTTTATGCAGAAAACCTGTTAAAAGATGGAAATAATACTTTATCTGGCCAGCTGGCAGAATCTTTTTTGAAACAAGCAACTGCAGATAACCAGAATGGTATTCGGTCTGCAGCACTTAAAATATTGACAGACAGCCGTAAAGATCAAGGTTCAACTATCTTGATTGAAGCAGTCGGTGATAAGAATAGCCAATACCGTGCTGCGGCATTAAAATTTGCTGTACCTTATTTAAATCCAGCATCTACTGCACTGTGGATTAACAAACTGGAGAAATCTGATGCAATAACCAAGGCAGAAATTATCAGTATGCTGGGTGCAAATCATGCAAAAGATGCGCTACCAGCAATCCTGAAATTATTGAACAGTAATGATCAGGTTGTTAAATATGCAGCGATCAATGCAGCAGCAAATATAGGTCAGAGCCAGGTTTTAGGTGATTTACTTCAGGTAATGAGTAAAGGTGATGCAGCTACAGCAGCCATAGTGTCCGATGCGATTAAAAGAATGAAAGGTGACGGTATTACCGCGCAGTTAGCCCAGTATATAGCAAAATCAAATCCTGCAATGCAAATTACCCTGATCAATCTGCTGGCATCACGTGCAGCAAATGATCAGCTGCCTGCAATAACTGACTTGCTGAAGAATAAGAATCCGGAAGTCAGGCAAGCTGCCTTTACTGCCTTAAAATCGGTAGTAACAGGTGCTAATCTTTCTCAATTGTTCACACTATTGAACGAGACTTCTGATCAGACCGCATTAATTAGCCTGCAAGATGCAATTATTGCAGCTAATCAGGGAACGGTAAACAAAACGGAGCAAACAGCTCAGCTACTACAGCAAATGGACAAAACTGCTGCTGATAAAAAGCCTCTTTTTTACAAAATGCTGGCTAGTTTGGGTGGAGCAAAAGGTTTGGAAGCGGTTCAAAATGGCTTCAATACCGGCAATGAACAACAGCAAAAATCTGCTATAAATGCCTTGGCATTTTGGGCGGATGGCGAAGCTGCCAGACCATTGATCCGGATTGCAAAAGAAACTAAAAATAGTGAGCAGGCGGACCAGGCAATTGATGGGTACCTGACCTTGATCAGAAAAGGTGATTATCCTGCGGAACAGCGGTTATTGTTATTGCGTGAAGCGATGAGTTTGTCAAAAACACCAGCGCAGCAACAACAAATTTTAAAAGACGTGGGAAATGCTAAATGCTTTAACGCGCTGATTTTTGCCGGAAGATATCTTGATGATCCAGGGCTTGCGGCCACTGCTGCCAATACGGTGATGAATATTGCATTAGCTGATAAATCTTATCAAGGTGATATTGTAAAGGGTTTACTGGATAAAACAATCGCTTCTTTAAAGGGTGCGGACAGTGAATATCAAATAAAGGCTATACAAAAGTATCTGGCAGAAATGCCAATGGGTGAGGGGTTTGTTCAGGTATTTAATGGAAAAGACCTGACTGGCTGGAAAGGGCTAGTGGAAGATCCGGTTAAAAGAGCTAAAATGGGCCCTAAAGATTTAGCTGCTGCACAGGAAAAGGCAAATGTTGAAATGCTGGATAGCTGGCATGTGGTCAATGGTGAGCTGCTGTTTATGAGCCACGGAAATAACCTGGCAACTATCAAAAAATATGGTGATTTTGAAATGCTGGTAGACTGGAAAATCATTGACGATCATAAACAGAAAGGTGATGCTGGAATTTATCTCCGTGGATCTCCACAGGTACAGATCTGGGATAATGCAAGGGTAAAAGAAGGTGCACAAGTTGGTTCAGGTGGTTTATACAATAACCAGGTGAATGAAAGCAAGCCGCTGAAGGTTGCTGATAATAAGCTCGATGAGTGGAATACCTTCCGTATTTTAATGAAGGGAGATCGTGTTACGGTTTATTTAAATGGTGAATTAGTAACAGATAATGTGATCCTTGAAAATTACTGGGACAGAACACTGCCGATCTTTGCAGAAGAGCAGATTGAGTTACAGGCACATGGCTCTCCGGTTGCTTACCGCGATGTGTATATCAGAGAAATTCCGCGTGGAAAGCCATTTGAATTAAGTCCGGCAGAAAAAAAGGAAGGTTTTAAAGTTTTATTTGATGGGACTAATATGCATAACTGGATGGGAAATACCACTGATTATGTGATTGAGAATGGAAATATAGCTATCCGCCCTAAACCTGGAAAAGGTTCTGGCGGTAATTTATTCACGAAAGATGAATATAGTAATTTTGTGTTCCGCTTTGAATTCCAATTAACTCCGGGTGCTAATAACGGACTGGGGATCAGAGCTCCGCTTGAAGGAGATGCTGCTTACGAAGGAATGGAACTACAAATTTTAGACAATGACGCCCCGATTTATAAAGAGCTGCATGCTTATCAGTTTCATGGGTCAATTTATGGAACCATTGCTGCTAAAAAAGGATTCCTGAAACCTGTAGGAGAATGGAATTATGAAGAAGTAATTGTAAAAGGGCCTAAAATTAAAGTGATCCTGAATGGCACATCTATTCTGGATGCAGATATTACGGATGCGCGGAAAAATGGTGCCGCTGATGGGCAGAAACATCCTGGATTAAGCCGTGATAGCGGCCATATTGGCTTTTTGGGCCATGGTTCTCCAGTACAGTTCAAAAATATAAGAATCAAGGATTTAGGTAAATAAAAATTTATGATCGAAGAGCAAAAAGATTCAGCTGCTGATAATTCAAGAAGAGACTTTATTAAAAACTCTGCGATTGCCGCAGCAGCATTTATGATTGTGCCCCGCCATGTTTTAGGTGGAAAGGGGTTTTTGGCACCCAGTGACCGGTTATTGGTCGCCGGGGTTGGGGTGGGTGGAAAAGGAGAGAGTAACCTGAGCAATATTTATAAAGGAGGGAAAGCTGATATTGCCTTTCTCTGTGATGTAGACGACAGAAGAGCTGCAAATTCGGTAAAGAGCTTCCCTAAAGCAAAATATTACAAAGATTACCGGGAGATGCTGGATAAAGAAGGCAAAAATATTGACGGGGTAGTGGTCTCTACACCAGATCATAACCACGCAATGATTGCTATGGCAGCCATGCAATTAGGGAAACATGTGTATGTAGAGAAACCTCTGGCTCATGATATTTATGAGGCGCGTAAATTAACAGAAGCAGCTGCGCGCTACCGTGTAGTTACACAGATGGGTAACCAGGGCGCATCAGGAGATGGCGTAAGGCAATTACAGGATTGGTGCGATGATGGTGTGATTGGAAAGGTACACAATGTATATTGCTGGACTGATCGTCCAATATGGCCACAAGGCATTCCCTGGCCTGCTGCGGGTGGTACGCCCATTCCTAAAGAACTGGACTGGGATCTTTGGTTGGGCAGTGCACCCAATAAACCTTATATCGATAAACTGGTTCCTTTTAACTGGCGGGGCTGGTGGGACTACGGAACCGGGGCTATCGGAGATATGGGCTGCCATTTGGTGGAACCGCCTTTCAGGGTATTGGGTTTAAGTACACCGATTGATGTGCAATGTAGCGTTGGAAGCATTTATGTAGATGAATTTAAACGTGGATATTTCCCGGATAGCTGTCCTCCTTCGAGTCATGTGATTATGACGTTTGAAAAAACTAAAAAGACAAAGGATGATTTGCAGATCCACTGGATGGATGGGGGAATTAAGCCTGCACGTCCACAGGAGCTTGGTGCAAATGAGAGCTTTGGAGCCAATGGAGTTCTGTTTGAGGGAACGAAAGGCAAAATGATATGTGATGTTTATGGTTCCAACCCAAGACTTTTACCCTTATCGCGCAACAATGAAGTGCATACCAAACAAAGGATAGAGCGAGTGAAAGGCGGGGTAGATGGACATTATTGGCAATGGGTAGAAGCTGCTATCGCCGGTTATGGCAAAATACAGTTAAGCTCTCCTTTTGATATTGCGGGACCTTTGACAGAAACGCTTTTAATTGCTAATCTGGCGATCAGAGGGGCTGAAATCCAGAAAGCAAAAGCTAATGGGACCGGGTTTGATTATCCGGGAAGAGACATTAAATTATTATGGGATAAGCAAAATCTCAGCGTGACAAATTTTGATGAAGTCAATCAATACATCAAAAGAGAATATCGTCAGGGATGGAGTTTAGGCGCTTAATGGAATAAAATGATTTTAAATAAAAAGAACTTGCGTGTACTGGTAGTAGGTTGCGGTAACATGGGGGCTTCCCATGCAACCGCTTACCATACCTTAGAAGGATTTGAGATCTGCGGACTGGTTTCAACAGGAAATAGTAAAGTAGTTTTAAATGACCGGCTAGGAGGGCATTATCCGCTCTTCAATAATTATGAAGAGGCTTTGAAGGCTACCAGTCCAGATGCAGTCTGTATTTCTACTTATCCGGATACGCATGAGAAATTTGCAGTTCAGGCAATGGAAAACGGATGCCATGTTTTTATAGAAAAGCCTTTGGCCGATTCTCTGCAAGGAGCACAACGTGTAGTTGATGCGGCTCAAAAATTTGGTAAGAAATTATTGGTAGGGTATATTTTACGTTATCATCCTTCCTGGCAGAAGTTTATCGAACTCTCTTCCGAATTAGGAAAACCACTGGTTATGCGGATGAATTTAAATCAACAAAGCCAGGGAGCGAAATGGGTGGTACATCGTAACCTGATGAAGAGTTTAAGCCCTATAGTAGATTGCGGAGTGCATTATATTGATGTAATGTGCCAGATGACAAGATCTAAACCTGTTCAGGTCAATGCTATTGGGGCCAGGCTTACCACTGATATCAGTGAGGATGCTTATAACTATGGACAGTTGCAGATCCGTTTCGAGGACGGTTCAATAGGCTGGTATGAGTCTGGATGGGGCCCTATGATGAGTGAAACTGCTTTTTTTATTAAGGATGTGATCGGGCCGAAAGGAGCGGTGTCCATTGTCGCAAAGGATGCGGCAGGAACAGGTAAATCAGCTTCTATAGCCGCACATACAAAAACGGAATCCATAAAAGTACATTATGCAGCGCTGGACGACCAGGATCGTTTTATAAAGCAGGATAGCTGGATTGATCTCACTGATGAACCAGATCATCAGGAGCTTTGTAACCGGGAACAACGATATTTTCTAAAATCAATTTTGGAAGATATAGATTTGACAAATCCTTCAAACGATGCGATAAATAGCTTAAGAATTGCATTTGCTTGCGATGAATCAGTTAAAACCGGGCAAACAGTCCTGCTTTCTTAGCTTAAGTGGATAATAAATTACTCTTTTCATAAAATAGGCTGTTTTACTTACTCGATTTACTTGTTTTTACGTATTTGGTTTTCCATACGATGACAAAGAGTTTAATTTTGGATTTAACGGATAACTATCCGGATTTTGAGTACACCGCACATTTATTACATAAGTTCATATGTGCCGCAGACATTTTTACAATTTTGCTTAAGGACGGCAAAATCGTTCATTATAGAGCTACGGATATTGAACTGTTCAAAGGTTGGCTGATTGCACATCGTATAGAAAATATTAAGCCCGGGCAAATTCAATTCTGATTACTTTACAGGTTGTCGCAATATGGTTTTTAGTTTTTCAGGGACCGTGTTCCTAAAATCACTCAGATAAACTTCATGATGCAACCCGTTTTTCTGCAGACCTTTTTTGGCGATAAAGGCATGCAGTTGTTGTATCGCATCAGGTTCTGTGCTAAACGGCCCTGTATGGAGCACTTGTACCACGTTGCGCTCCCGCATCGTATAAAGTTCTATTTCTTTAGCTAAAAGTAGGTGCTTTTTTGAACTTACCTGCGCAATGGCAGTACATAACGATTTTTGTTGAATATAAGCCGGCATGCGGATCAGTAACTTATATTTCCATTTTGCGCGGGGAGTTTGAGTATCAAGATCCCATAAACCTTCCAGTTTTGATACCATGAAATCCTGGTTTATTGCTTTGTGCATAAATTTTATGGCATAAGCAGTTGCGTACAAGGCTTGAACCTTAGCTGCAAAGGGCTGGTCATTTGGGTCTCCAATACCTGAAATGGCTATGTAATTAGCTTGATCCAGGTCTAATAAAGCGGGAGCTTTACCTGCGGAGTAATAAGTTTTAAAAAGTTTTGTTAAGTCTAATTTTCTCATCTTTTGTTTTATTGAACTGCTAAGGAACGGCATGCAGGTGACAGCCTTATGTCAGCAGTTCTGAGAATTATTTAATGGCATAAAGATTAAAATTTTGTTGCCTTTGGTTATTGAATGAGGCAGGAAATTCCAGTGGATGCCTTGCTTGTCTCGTCCGGAAATTCTTGACAGTTGGTAGCTGTTAATACTATTTGTTCTTTACAATACACTTGTATATAGATATACAGATATCTTTATACAAGTGTATTGTTATTCAATATTGATATTAATGTATAAAGATATCTTGTACCTCTTCCAGAGACTTTCCTTTAGTCTCAGGTACCATTTTATAAACCACAATAAAAGAAACAAGGCAGCAGGAAGCGAAAAACCAGAAGGTGACAGCTGCTCCGGCCGAACCTAATAATAGCGGCGTGAGCTGACCAACTATTGTATCCGCAATCCACATCACCATAATACTCAAACCCATAGCTCTTCCGCGGATCCTTGTTGGAAAAATCTCTGAAGCAATTACAAATTTTAAAGGCCCTATAGAAAAAGCAAAACAAGCAAGAAATAAAATGATACTTATAACCAGTGCAATATTGTTTGTCGCCCCGCTGTAAAAGCACCAGCCTGTAAAAAATAATGAAATAGTCGCACCAATTGAACCAATAATATAAAGTGGCCTGCGCCCCATCTGATCAACTTTCCACACGGCAATCAATGTAAAAAGGAAATTTGCCAAACCAAAGATAACCTGGCCTAACAAAGCATTACTGATATTTATTCCTGCATCGTTTAAAATGCGGGGCCCATAATAAATAATCGCATTGATCCCACTAAACTGGGAGAATAAAGGGAGTAATAAACCAATCAATAATGGTCTTCTCCTCTCTTTTGCAAACAATTCTTTGTAAGAACCTGATTCCTTTTCTGGCGTTTTTTTGAGTAATATGACATCGGTAGCTGCCTTTGCAGAGCCATTAATCCTGGTCAATATAGCTATACCTTCCAGTTCTCTTCCCTGGTGAATCAACCATCTCGGACTCTCAGGTACGAAGCATAATCCAATTAAGAATAGCAGAGAGGGAATGACTCCAAGACCCAGCATAGCTCTCCATACTTCTTTAATCAATATATAGTCCAGTAATTCTCCAAGGGATTGCTGATGATAACTTAAGGATAGATTTAATAATCCCGCATTAGTTAAGTAAGCAACAAGAATACCTGCTGTTATTGCCAGCTGATAAAAGGTAACCAGCCGGCCGCGAATAGCAGCCGGAGCTATTTCTGAAATATATAACGGGGCGACTATGGACGCCACACCGACGCCCATGCCGCCCATCATCCTTGCCAGAATTAATAAAGTATAACCAGCAGAGCCAGCAGTACCGACGGCAGAGAACAAGAACAGCAGAGCCGACAACATCAGCAATTTCTTCCTGCCAAAACGATCACTTAGTTCTCCGGCAAAAGCGACACCAATAATACAGCCTACCAGTGCCGAAGAAACAAACCAGCCTTCTGCCGCTGGTGACAAACTAAATTGTTGTTTTACAAAAGGTAATACTCCTGAAATAACGGCCATATCAAAGCCGAATAATAGACCGCCCAGGGTAGCTACTAAAGTAATTGCTATTAAAAAGACGGTTGATCTTGGAGGAGATACCTGTGGTTCATTCTTTAGGTTCATAGCTGTTCAATATGAATTCAATTTTCAATATAAATTGTCATTATCCCTTTTGCTGAAAGCGTAAAGAGGTTCTTTAATAACTTTTTGCGTGTTTCTAAAAGATCGCTTTCCCAAATCGTGACGGAGGAGTTGTTTTTCGGACTGATATTAATCTGACTATCCTGATCACCACAATTTACAAGCTGGAGCACGACACCTTTTCCATCATCAGATTTTTTGATAGCCTCAACATAAGTATGCGTTCCATTAACCGTAAAGGGCAGGCCTTTTTCTAAAGTTGCAGCAGCTGGTGCAACAAGCAAGGGCTGATGATTACTTAATCCGGTTTGGTTAGCCTGATAGCTATCATAACCGTGCTCATGTGCTTGAATAAAATAGCGGAAAGTAACCATTCCCTGTTGATCGGCCCTGAAGTTTGTATGCCATAAGTTATTCATTACCCACGAATAAATGTGGGAAGACTGAGGCGTAAAGGATAACCATAGTGGTGCATGTGGCAGTCCTCCAAGTAAATTTGCTGTGGTGATCTTCCCAATTTCAAATAATGGTGCATCAGGGCTCGATAAAGTAACCCCATAAGTGTTATTTGATAAATCTATCCATCTTTGCATCGTATACCAGTTCCTGTTTGAATAAGGTAATTGATCTGTTTCTGCTGTAATGCTTCCCCATGGAATGCTGTAACGGACTTTGGCATCTGGTATATGAAAAGGAAAGGCAAAATGAACGCTTTCTTTTGTCCGGATTGCTTTCTTATCAATAGTATTAATTAACTCAATTTTATCGAGCCCGCTAATTAACCTTATTTCTCTGGTTATCCCATTCGTACCAGGAGCAGCAGAAGTAATTAATAAACTATTGACCAAAGGCCCCTTTTCTTTGATCGTTATCCTGGCATTTGAACTGGATTGAATTTTCTCAATAGAATCACCAGGCATATACAAGTATTGATTCAGGCCTGCAGAATCTGCGGAGAGATAATTTCGGTTAGTACTTATTTTAATTAGTTTTTTTATATCACCCGTTTGCGGTGCCAGCTCAATTTTATAGATCCCATTACTGATTGTATTTGAAGAGATCTGGTTCGTTTCAGAACCTTTACGATAGGCAGCTCCAGCGAAGATGCTAAAAGTGCTTTTCCCCATCTGGGGTACTTGCTCTGCTATAAAAGCCAGTTCACCAGTGTTCAAACGCTGGGAAAGTACAGGTTTCCCGGATGAGTTTTTAACCAGATCACCGCGCTTGCTTAAAGATGCTGGTACGTAAACCAGGTCTGTACGTGGCCAGGAAACGGTATTGTAAACATCTATTTGATTCGCTTTACTCAGCTCGCTTTTTAAAGATAACTGGCTTAAAGTATCAATGATATCACCAGCCTTCAAAACATAAGATTGTTTGACCGCCCACTGACTTCTTACTTTTTCATCATCCGGATGAGAAACACTGTTATAAGCACCCCAGGTATGTTCATTAAATAATAATAAATTCTTCCAGCTTTCATCAAAGCTTTGAACAGGATAAGCTGATTTATTACGGATAGCCCAAACCGCGTCAGCTTGCTTAAGTTGATCAGATAACTTCCGGCTAAGCGCGGTTTCTTTAGCTGCAGAGGATACTCCATCTGTCCAATATTCGGTATAGTCTCCTGTAAAAGAAGGGATTTCAGCTGCGTATTTTTGCTCGAAATCAGTAAAAAACTGCTTTGTAGAAGTAATAATAAGCTGCGGCGATGCGTATTTTTCATTCCATGCCTTAACGGCATCAGGTAATTCCGGATCAATTGGTGCATTGTCACTCATTGCCCAGGTTAGAATTGACATATCGTACGGAAAACCTTTTTGTGCTAATTCATCCAGATAGTCAAATAAATAAGGGTTCAGGAAGTTTTCTGAAGGATGGCCCGTGTAGAAAGGTTTGGGGTCTTTAATCGTGAAAAAATTAGGTATTTTATCTCCTTTTAATTGATAACCCAATGAATAAGGCTGACATTGCCAGAAAAGTAGTTTCTGCTTGCCAGAAGGGGAAAGCCAGTAAAAAGGTTTATCCTGCCATTTGGCCAGGTTTCCTATCCGGTCTGAAGCATTCGGGCCGGACAGGAAATATTTAATTCCTGTTTGTTCCACCTGTGCTGCTAAACCCCAGGAGGCCCCTGGTACATCACCCTGAAATAAAGTGTTAATTTCCAGCCCTTGTTCTTTGGCCAGTTGCTGTGATTTAGCAAACATTTGCATCAATTGTCTGGAATCGGTGAGACTAGTATTTATATTTCCGTAAGCACCATCCAGGCTGATCCATCCTTTTTTTACTGCATTCCAGAACCTGTTCTTTTTTTCCTGATTAGCAAGCGCGAGGTAATTATCTACCACCCACATAGCCTCAGTTGTCCATTTGAAACGTGCAGCAACTGGATAATGCTGTGTTTTCTCTGCAAGCGCGATTGATTCGTCTATATTATCCAGATGTAGTTTCAGCACTTTAGACTGTGTATTCGTATAACCGATATCTACATGAGAATGGGGCAATACATAAATATTCCAGCTCCTTGACGGCTCAACAATGCAGCGCGCTGTATAAGTTTGATGGTTGACAGCAATTGAAACTGTTGCTTGTGTAGCTTTAGTAACTGGAATACCTGGCAGCGGAATCTCCAAAGACTCAGCTCCTTGCTTATTTGCAGGAATATTTATCTTTTCTGTCAGGTTATTAAAAGATACAGAGATTTCCGCTTGCTGATAGTTTTTACCATTTTTAAAAATCAACCTGACCATTCTTCTGCGCTCTCCCTGATATTTGAGATAAGCTATGGTTGGTTGAACTTGTATAGCAGTAAAAATGGCCTTTGCTTTCTGCGCAAATACATTGAAGCTGCTCACTGTCAGGAAAACAATAGCTAGTAGTTTAAATAGATGCCTTTTAGATGCGGTTCCCATGGTATTGGTGGTTTTTAAATTAATTAACAACATTCGTCTTTTACAAAGGCAGTGAGGACTTTCACCCTTCCCTTACTTTTATTTATGATTTGATATTGTACTGCATCCGCGGGAATAATGAAAGTTTCCGCATAATGAATTTCCAGTTCCATTTCGCCGGTTTTGACCAAAATAAGCTCTCCTTCCACCAAGCTCAGGATATGGCATTGTCCTTCGGTGCGGCCTTCAATAACCGTATCGAATTCAAAACGGTGAATCGCATAAAAATGATCAGGATGCGTAATCAGGTTAACAAGTTGCCAGTCGTCACCCTGCTCAATGACACTTTGTTTCGCAATCAGCGTATCCTTAACTACTTTACCCTTTCTTTCGAAATTCAGGTTGGCGAAAGCGCGGTCAATATTCAGTGGCCGGGGTTTACCATTTAAATCAGGACGCAACCAGTCATACATTTTAAAAGTGAAAATATAAGGGGTGGCACTAATTTCTAAAACCAGGTTGTTTTTGCCGGAACTATGAACAGTACCATTTGGGATCAGGAATAACTCATGTTTTTTAGCGTTAAATGTCTGTACATACTTTTCTACTGCTATAGGTGTATGGTTATTAAAGCTGTCTTCCAGAACCAGCTTAAAGCCTTTCTTGTCAATATTTTCCTGGAAACCTAAATATACTTTAGCCTGTTCCTTGTGGTCCAGTATGTAATAAGTCTCATCCTGGGTAAAATCCTCACCAAAGTGTTCTTTGGTATAAGCCACAGTAGGATGGCATTGTAAGGATAATTTATCACCATCCATCGTATCCAGGAAATCAAAACGTATAGGAAAGTGATAACCGAAACGCGCTGCTGCCTTACCTAAAATCGCATTACAGTTATGAAAAAGAAGCAGATCCAATGATACTTCCAATAACTGGCCTTCATTTTCCAGTATAATCCCATTTTCAGGGGCAATCAGTTCAAATGACCAGGCATAATTGATAACGGATTGATTCAGGCCAGCTATATTTTCCTTGATCCACTGTCCGCCCCATACTCCGGGCTCAAACCACGGTCTGGCTCTGAACGCATGTTTGGACATTTTAGTTAACGCTTTGCGCAGTGCTGTACCAGTCATCCAGGATATTTCTGTAACACGCTGTTCATCAACTATGATATCAATATTAGCTAATAACCGCTGTTTATGCTTGTTTAAAACCGGCCAGTCTATAAAATAGAAACGTTTATACTGTGATTTAGGGTCGGCAACTGCTGATGCACCCAGATTATGGAGATGATTTGCTCTGGAACGGAATTGTATCTCGTTTTTAGGAACATCAATATAAATAATTTTTGCATCCACAGCAGCTAATGCTGCCCCGCAACCATAGATAATGGTAAATTCATGAGGAGCAGGTTGAATTAAGCTGAGTTTTGACGGATCAAAAAAGTCTTTCAGCTCTCCTTCATATCTTTTACCAAATACTGGATCAGCTGATTGAAGATGGTCTTCAATCATTCCATTAATTACTGAGTTGTTTTTCAGTGCAGTAGCTATAGCAATCCAGCTTACAGTTTTTCCTTTTTGTGTTAAATGCTGATTCAGGTGTTTCACAAAAAGGTCCCAACAGACACCAGAGTAACCATCAATAACAATATTTTGAGACTGGCTGATGATCCAATCAGCTAAGCTATTGAAACCAGCATATACAGTGTCTTCGATTTTAAAAGCAGGATAAATATCGTATCCGTGACTGGCAGTTTGCGTTTTTTTTGCTGGAATAATCAACTGCGTCGTATTTCGCAAGGAACCGATATTGGTATTTATCCCGTCTCTGTAAGTATCAGTCATCGTTTGGTTATATGTTATAATGTCCAAACATATGACATTTCTATTCAATATTCAAAAGCCTTTTTAAAATCAATTAAAATCTATTGGTTTCTCCGGCTTTCTACCGTATAGATAAAGCTCTCCGCATTGTAATAACCTAAGTTATACTCTATTGCACGGTCACCCTGATCATAGACGAATCTTTTTCTGAATAAAATAGGGCTTCCGGTTTCCACTTCTAATTTGCCGGCAATGAATTTGTTTGCTGTTATAGCACTGATTTCTTCCTTAGATAAATTAGCGATTACCGAATGTTCTGTTTCAAGCATTTCATATAAAGGCTGCTTAAAATCTTCTTCGCCTGTGAGGCCAATCCTGGGATGAAAGTAAGAAATGAAATAAACGAAAGCACCATCAGCCCCACCTCGTAAACGCTCTAATTTCAAGATTTTTTTATCTGTTTTAATGTCAAATAAGTTGGCAATCTGTTCGTCAGGATAGACCCAGCTCAGATGAAGCTCATAGTTTCTGACTGGTATTCCCCTGGCTTTCATTTCTTGAGAAAAACTAAGCCAATTCATTGATTTAGAGCTTATTTTTGAGGGCGCTACTTTCGTTCCATAACCTTTTTTACGGACCAGTAATTCTTCATAAACCAATTTGTTCAAGGCTTGCCGAAGCGTAGTTCTGGAGATCGCCAGCTTTTTTGCAAGGTCTACCTCATTAGGCAATAGTTTACCTGCCTGGTAAGCTGGGTCTCTGATCAGCTCTCTCAGTAAGAGTTCGGCCTGGATGTGAAGTGGGATATGACTTTTATGGTCAATGGAAATATTCATGGTGAGCTGACTAATGATTCGATGATCGGCTGTAAAATTAAGCTTTTTAGTACATACATAGCAAATAGGAATGTAGGTATATGTATGCTGCGGATTGATACCGCTGAACCGATCATTTCAGCATAAATTTAATGAACAAAAATGTTCCGCATACGCGCAGTTAAATGTTATCAAAATTGTTATCAATATTAGCTATGGATAAGGAGTAAAATGGCAATCAAGCCCTGATAAAGCTTAACCGTTTTATCAATATGAAAAAAGATCATCTAAAATTTGGAAATAGCTAGAATACTTCTATGTTTGTACATAACTATTGACCAACCAAATATAGACTGCAAATATGTTTTTCCTTTAAAACCGGAAGCATATTCGCTTTTATTTATTGTATTTAAATAAAACTGAATGAAAAAATATTTACTCCTTTTTTCTGCTGTTTTTTGTTTACTGCAGCTGCAATCTACTGCGCAGGTAGCAGATAAAGCAGCGCTTGCCAGCTCCATACGTGCTGATACTCGTTTAGATACGATTCAGGCAAGGGCAATTCAACTACTTACCGGATTTTCTGCAGGTACAGCTTATGATGAAGTATGGATCAGAGATTTTAACACCTTCATTAAAGGATCTTTAAAAATACAACCCAAAGAGAAAGTTAGAAATATGCTCCTGATGTTCTTTAAAATTCAGGGTGAGGACGGAAACATTGTGGATGGCGTAGTGGATAGCACAAAAGCAAATGGTGGATATCAATATCGTTATTCTGCTTTATTACCAGGATGGGCAGCGCATAAAAATACGGTAGAAACTGACCAGGAATCATCATTGGTACAAGCGGTCAGGAAATATACTGACGTTACAGGAGACAAGACTATTCTTTTTGAACGTATAGGAGCTAAAACCATTTTGCAACGTATGGAAGAATCTTTTTCCTATATCTTAAAAAACAGGTGGTCAGAGAAATACGGCCTTGTAAAAGGAGCTACTACCATTGACTGGGGAGATGTACAACCAGAAAAAGGCTGGGGAGTAGCGATCAATGCACATACCAAATGGGCAATTGATATTTATGATAATGCTATGTTTGTGATGGCCATCAATGATTTTCTGGCCATGAAACCTCAAAGCTACAAGACACAACAGGACTGGGCAAAGCTAGCCAGTACAATCAAGGCAAATGTCCGCAAACACTTGTGGATGCCAGAAGCTCAAAAATACAGACCCCATTTATATTTGAATGGTAGTCCCTTCTCTAAAACATTTGAGGAGGATAAGATCTTATATTCCGGCGGCTCAGTATGTGCAATTCTGGCCGGCTTTAATACTCCAGAAGAGATACAGCAAATCAATCTTCAAATCGTAGCTGCAGCATCAAAAGAAAAATACGCAACTATAGGTTTTACAGTTTATCCTCCTTATCCGGAAAGTGAATTTCCAAACATGCTTCCTTATTCTTACCAAAATGGCGGTGACTGGACCTGGTTCGGTGGCCGGATGGTTCATGGCTTAATCAAGCATAAGCTGATTAAAGAAGCCTATGAAGAATTAATGCCTATGGTAGATCGTGCAATTGCCCATCAAGGATTTTATGAATGGTATAACGTACAAACCGGCGAAGCCAAAGGGTCGGGTGATTTCAGAGGCGAGGCAGGTGTCTTATACGATGCTGCAGAATCTCTTAAACAATGGGCAGCCAAAAATTAACAGTCGAATAGCTTTTAAACGATCATATAACCACACCAAAAATCAACCAACAACTAAAAACCAAATTATGAAAAAAGCATTTATTTATTCCATTTTGCTTTCGCTGCTTTCGCTGCTTTCCCTGCAGGTGATAGCACAAATTAAAATTACCGGGAAGGTCACCGGTTTAAAGGACAACCTCGCAATCCCTGGGGTAAGTGTCAAAATAAAGGGGGCAGCTGGAGGCGCAATAACAGATGCTGCTGGAAATTACCAAATTCAGGTAGCTGATGATAAAGCTATCCTGGTTTTCTCTTCTACTGGTTTCACTGCACAGGAGAGAACTATCAGCGGTAGAAGTGTTATAAACATACAGCTGGATGAAAAGGCCGATAATCTGAATGAAGTAGTCGTCATTGGTTACGGTACGGTTAAGAAATCAGATTTAACCGGAGCTGTGAGTACCATCAAAGGGGAACAGCTGATGGATAAACCTGTTGCAAACATCTCTCAGGCGCTGCAAGGTAAAATAGCAGGTGTTGAGGTGAGTTTGAATAGTGCAGCTCCAGGAACAGCCGCCAAAGTAAGGGTAAGGGGTATCGGATCTATTAACTCCAATATCGATCCTTTATACGTAATTGATGGGGTTGCAGGTGTTGATCCCAATTCCATTAACCCGAATGATGTAGCTTCATTAGAAGTACTGAAAGATGCTTCTTCTACCGCTATTTATGGTTCCAGAGGTGCAAATGGTGTAATTATGATTACTACCAAAAGAGGGCGCAGAGAAGGGACACAGATTAGCTATGAGGCCAATGCAAACGTCAGTGAATTATACAGACATGTGAAAACTTTAAATTCAGAAGAATTTCTGAAAGTATATAATGAGGCTTTTGCCAATGGTACGAAATTTGACCCGGCGGGTGGTGTATGGACTCCTCCAAAGGCATTGAATTATGCGAATTACCCATTATTATTTGATACCAATAATAAACCTCTTTATGATACAAACTGGGAAAAGGAAACATATAAACCTGCTTTCTCACAAAATCATCAGTTAAACGTGCAGGGGGGTAATGAAAAAACGCTGTATAGTTTATCACTAGGTTATTTAAATCAAAAAGGACTAGCACCTACTTCAGGCTTCAAACGTTATTCTGTGAAGATGACTTTAGACAATGACGTGAAAAGCTGGCTGAAAATAGGGGGTAATGTAAACCTGATCAGAAGTATACAACGTTTGGTTACCGACGGTAACGGAAGTTTGAACGTAGCAAGAGCAGTCGCTGAAGAAGTGCCGATTTTACCGGTAAGATATCCTAATGGCATTTATGCCGGAAATTTTGATATTGCAGGGTTAGAAGGTGCACCAAACCCAATTGATATTGCAAACAACAGATATACGATCAACAATACTTTGCAGATGCTCGGTAATGTATACGCTTTATTCCATATTACCAGTGAAATTGATTTTAAAACTGATTTCGGGTATAACCTGAGCTCGAACAAAAATAATTTCTTTTCTTCTCAAAACTTGCCTCACTTATCACAAGATGAAGGCGGTGTAGCCAATATCAATGCTTACGATAATTATTACTGGCAGACTGAGAATTATTTAACATGGAACAAAAAGATCAATGACCGTCAAAAATTCACCGCCTTATTAGGGGCTTCTTTACAGCAAACGGGCTATGAAAGAGTTCGTGCAGAAACGCAGAACTTTGTAGATGATATTTTTCAATATCATTATCTTCAGGCTGGTTCAGTAAGATCGGCATCTGAATCTTATGATACTAAATCTGCTTTGAGTTCATTCTATGCAAGGGTAAATTATAGTCTGGATGATAAATATCTCTTTACAGCAACTGGTCGTTATGATGGATCTTCAAGATTTGGAAAAAATAATAAGTATGCATTTTTCCCTTCTGTAGGTGCTGCATGGCGCGTTTCGCAAGAAGATTTTCTTAAAAATAGTAAAACAGTTTCTAATTTAAAGATTCGTGCAAGTTACGGTACTTCGGGTAACCAGGAAATTGGACAAGCACGTTCCTTATCACAAATTCAGCCAAGCACAACTGTGTTAGGCGGTGCGGCCCAATCTTCACTATTGCCTAGTTATATTGGTAATCAGGATTTGAAATGGGAGAGATCAATTCAGGCAGATGCAGGCGTTGAATTAGGGTTATTCAATGATAGGATTAACCTGACTTTTGATTATTATAACCGTGTCACTAAAGATTTATTGCTGCAAACTCCAATTCCATGGTCGGCAGGTTTTACCAATGCAAACGTTTACAAAAACGTAGGTTCAGTTAGAAATTCCGGGATAGAAATCAGTTTGAATACAGTCAATGTTAAAACTGACGACTTCACCTGGTCTACCAGCTTCTTGTTCTCAGCGAATAAAAACAAAGTAATAAAGCTAAATGACGGGAATGCAGATATTTTCCCTGGCCCGAACTTTCTTGGTCAGAACTATGTAGTCCGCGTGGGCGAACCTATCGGCTCATTTTATGGAATGACACGTTTAGGTACTTATGGCGAAAACGAAGCAGCTGATGCCGCTTCTCATGGATTAAAACCAGGAGACAGGAAATATCTTTACAATGAAGATGGATCTGTGAACTATAGTATTATCGGCCGTGCTTATCCAAAATGGACAGGAACATTCAGCAGTAGCTTTAAATACAAAAACTGGGATTTATCATTTGATATCCGTTTTGTTCAGGGCGTAAATACAGCAGCTAACTTTAAGCACTCAGCTGAGGACAGACAAACAATCTCTAATAGTTTGGCTACAGTTTTAAATGCATGGACACCACAAAATCAAAACACCTCTGTTTCTCAGGTACGTAACTATAAATTTGCTCAGGATTCACACTTTGACAGCTGGTGGGTAGAGGATGGTTCGTTTATCCGTGGTCAGAACTTTATTGTTGGTTATAGTTTACCAGCAGCGGTTAATCAGAAGTTGCACATCAATCGTTTAAGAATTTACGCAAACGTTCAAAACCTGTTTATCATTACTAAATATACAGGATATGATCCGGAGGTAGATACATTTAACCAGACTTACGGTTCAAATGCATCCTTCTCTCAAAATATCGACTTTTTCGCTACGCCAAGACCTCGCATCTGGAACTTAGGCGTTCAACTTACCTTTTAAACTGAATCACATGAAAACTACAAAAAATATAATATTTGCGGTACTGGTCTTACTCACCTGTGCCTCTTGTAAAAAATTCCTGGACGAAAAGCCAACCGATTTTATAACTCCGGATTCAGAACTTTCCAGTGCTAAAGTAGCCAGGGCGCTTGCGAATTCAAGTTACCAATACTTGCAGGGAGTGTTAAAAGGACAACCCTCATCTTACGGAGGAAATACCTGGAACCTGATGGAATTTATGACTGGAAAAGCGAATAGTGACCTTGGACAAACTGGCGCTGTAAACTTTCAGAATCTTTCTTACAATCCCACTTCATTTTATATCGATACCTGGTGGCAGCAAATGTATCAAGGCGTTGGGGCATGTAACCTGGCGATTGAAAAAATACCTGCTATCAATGCCCCGGGGCTTAGTGAGGCAGATAAAACAAACCTGTTAGCTGAAGCACGTACACTAAGAGCCTTATATTATTTTTATTTGGTGAGGATGTATGGAGCCGTTCCAAAAGTTACTGAAGTCCCTAAAAACCTTAACCTGTCCATTCCAAGAACGGCAGCAAAAGATATTTATGATACAGTGATTATTCCTGATTTACTGGAAGCAGAGAAATCAACTTTACCATGGAAAGATATTACCGGAAAGGTATCTATGGGGGCTGTAAAGTCAATTCTTGCAGATGTATATTTAACTTATGCAGGGGCAGCGATCAATGGTGGAAAGCAATATTATGCTGAATCAGCTAAACGTTCATTGGCAGTAACACAAACAGGAGGTTACTCTTTATTTCCGGAATATACAGATATGCTGAAACCAGCGAACAAGAACAATGGAGAATTTATTTTTCAAGTTCAATATGCAGCTTCTGTTCCGTCAAATAATCCATTAACCTCACTGACTATTCCAAATTATTCTGGTATTTCAGGTTATTCTGATGAGTATGGATCTGTTTATCCAACTCCGCAATTTATCAGTTCGTATGCAGCAGGTGATAAGAGGGTAGCGGAAAAACAATTTTTCTATACCAATTATAAAAACCTGAAAACAGGGCAGTTGGTTACATTTAAAGGAAATTACATTTATAAATGGTTTGACTCTACCGCGGTAGTCAGCACATTGAAGTCTGACCTTAACTTTACGCTATACCGTTTAGCAGATGTAGAGCTGATGTACGCAGAAGCGTCAAATCAAGCAGAAGGTGCACCAAATGGTACAGCTATTCAGTTTGTAAACGATATTAGAAGAAGAGCTAAATTAGCCCCTATTGGTGCTTTATCATCAGCTGCCTTTGAGCAGGAAGTATGGGCACAACGCTATTATGAATTGTGTTTCGAGAATAAGATGTGGTTTGATATGATCCGTACCAGGAAGGTTCACAATGATGTAACGGGCAACTGGGACAATTTTGTAGGACACAAAACCGTATTCGGCGCAACATTCTCAGAGAAGCAATTGTTATTTCCATTGCCTAAACAGGAAACGGATGTGAATTCAAACTTATTGCCAAATAATCCAGGATTCTAAGCAACATTTAATTCTATAAAAAACGCCTTGTTAATTCCATTTAACAGGGCGTTTTTTTGTGCTTTAATCCACTTAATTTTTTTATACTTTAATGCACTTAATTTTTTTTATGCGTAACCTTTAAGATCGCAAATGTTCTCATGCCATCGGGCATTTCCCATTGCACTTTTGCACCTACCCGGTAGCCTAATAAAGCTGTTCCGATAGGGGCAAAGACTGACATTTTATTTTCTTTCATATTCGCTTCTGCAGGAAAGACAATTTGAAATGTATACTTTCTTTCACTTAAAATTTCCTGGATCTCTACTTCTGATCCGATACAAACCGCATCATCAGGTAGCTCATCTTCTTTGACAACTTTTGCGGAGGCCAGCTCTGCAAGCAATTGATTTTTATTGTATTCGGAAAGATTAGAATCTTTAAGATGTTTTTTTAACAGATCCAGTTCTTTTTTAACGATCATTAATTGTTCCGTTTTCATATGTTCTTTATTCATTGTTTTTTTTGTCATATGCTTATTCTTTAGCTATTTTGTGTTATTTATTAGTTCGCAGCATGCGATTTATGGAGATTGAGCAGACGACTATAGATTTTAAATTTCCGCCTGTGTTTGCTTAAAGTATGGTGGAAGAATAATTGAAGTACAGCTACCAGGATAGCCATGATGTCTAACCACAAGTAATCCAGTAATAAAGCAGCAAGGACAAGTACCACATTCAGGCCGAAAAGACCTATCAAGCCTAAGCCAATCCATGAGATGGATTTAAATTTATTGATCATAAAAACTTAATTCAGTAAAAAAAAGAGAGAAGAGCTGTTTTGATAAACAACTTCATGATTTTCCTGAAGGCCCCAAACCAAACGAGGGTCGGGGCTTACTTAATAAAGTCCTTGCTGGTAGTTTGGGAGTGGAATCCAAAATGGTAATGAACAGATACCATGCGGCAATACATTGCAAAAGCAGCACACATTCCCTGAGTAAAAGAAATTTCCAGCATTGCATAAATAAAGCGGGGTGTATGGATTGTTTTCATTAACAAAATAAATTAAGGTGTAAAAAAATGAAGCTTTATAGCTGGCCCTGATCCTGAAGCAGGGCCGGGACTTACTGAATAAAGTCTTTACTGTTTTTACGGAAGAAGTATCCTAAATTAGCGTGATAAGAAACAGGTTGGCGTTGCAGCACACGGGCAGGTTGCATTTTTAATGCAATTGCCATTCGAAGCGTGTAAAGTAAGTGCCTGATTAAACCCATTAAAACAAATGTCTACTTTTAAATCACAAAAACAAATATTTCCTGATGTAATATATTATTCTCTTAGGAATGTTACATACTATGATTTAAGACATGAATTTTTCAAAGCACTTAATCCGTAAATTTACAGCAATGAAAGCCGACATTAAAAATTTGGAAGATATTACCCTGTTTGTAGATAAGTTTTACGGAAAGGTGCAGTACGATGCGTTGATCGGGCCGGTGTTTGCTGGTGCTATTCAGGACTGGGCTCCACACCTGGAACAGCTATACCGGTTTTGGAATGCTGCATTATTTGGTGTGCCCGGTTTTCGCGGTAATCCATTTGCAAAACATGCTCCATTAGCTATTGAAGAAAAACACTTTGAACGCTGGCTAATCTTGTTCTCTGAGACTATTGATGAAGATTTTGAAGGAGAAATTGCCAAAGAGGCTAAAAACAGAGCCGGATTGATGGCCGAAATGTTTCTTCGCCGTTTGCGTGGAATGAATGGTGATCCAACTAAAGTCATTGTCTGAAAACTTTCCTTTGTTAAAGACTTATGGTAAACTCTCCTAAATGTTCCGTTTCTGAAACAAACTTAAGATCATCAGAGACAAAGAAAAGCCATACCTGTATTTTACCTTCAAAAGAGCCTGGCAAGTTTACTTTAAGCGCCAGCTCACTTCTTTGCGGATACAATGGAGCAACTGTAGAAATATTCTTTTCAGGATGATAAATAAAGCAGTAGGCTCTATCGGTAGGTGCTGTCGCGTCATTATCTATCAGCTCATCCTCTTCCCAGGTAACCTTCATTTTTTTGCCTTCTACAGTGACTGCAACGTTAAAACCATTGTCAATTTCTGTTGAATAATCAGCAGGTTTACTCAGCTTTACATTGGAATAATTCAAGGTGAAATCCGGATAAACTCCGTCAATTGCATGATGCAGGTTATACCACATGGCATAATTCATCGCGGTCATATTTTTAGGCGGCTTCTGAAAACTGAAATTTACTTCAGACCGGAACATACGCATAAAGCTGCCTGCTATCTTAAACTTTGCTTGTTGCGTCAATTGTAAAACCGTGGCCTCCTTAGAAGATTTCTTTGGTGTGCTTTTGCCAACATATTTACTTTTCCATTTTGAAATAACCAGTGCACCGATTTTTCCGGTAAACACGCCTAATGAGCCTTGTTGTAAGATTGCCATAACTGAGTTTAAATTAATTGAGGTGAAATTATAAATGACCGTTAGAAAATGATATAGTTACCAGACAATCTGTCCAACATACATGCTGTTGGAGATGCTTTTTCGGCTCTCAGAGATAAATGAGATGTAGGTTTCCAGTAATAATGGCTTTTTCCTTTTCCGAATGTGTAAAAATGCTTCCCCTTCACTTCTCCTGCCTGCATTCAATTGAAATTCCGTACCCCGCTTTTGCGGATCGTAAGCCATCAGCATAACCTGGTCATTCTGGTTTATGCCTTTTGCGGTGAAACTGGCATCCCATTTAAAAGTTAAACCTTTCTCAACTCTGCTGACCAGAGTACTGGGGGTAACCGGCATTTTACCCTGGCTGAATAAGACTTTTGTAAAATCTATTTGCTGATCAGGATAATTACCTGAAATGGCATTTAATCGATTGTAAGAACTCGCTACAGTATAATAAGTTTGAAGGTTAAGTTTCCCTTCCAGCCCAAATCCTACAATCAAAAAACCTTTAACAGGTTTTAGCAGCGCAGTTGTCAATGCAGTTACCTGCCTGCTTTTCAAAACAGGGACAGTAGGTTTATCGGTGCGCAAACCAATTGTTCTTGAGGTGAGCTTCCCTAAGCGCATATAAGTTACTCTATTACCTGATCTGCCTGTAGGTCCATCGTTTGATCCATTTCCTGCTATTGCCATAATTATAATTTTTACATAAATAAACAATCTGTATACCAGAAAGATAGACATTTAATCTGATTGTAAGTGAATTAAATTACGACAAGATGTTCGTAGGGTTTAAGTTACAGTTTGAAGCGGGTTTGATACGGGTTTGAAGCGGGTTTGATACGGGTCGAGGCGTTTCAAACCCGTATCAAACCCGCTTCAAACCCGTATCAAACTACAGGAGAACACAAGCAGTAACCCGCTTGTAATTTGCGTTAAAAGCATGGAGACTAGTAATTCAATAGTACAGAAATACGGCTGAACAAGCATAAACTGATAGGAAAGACAAAGAATTTTGTAATTAAAAGATACTTTTTGGTTTTAATTGTTTGTGTTAATCATATTTACCATTAATTCACCATCATCAATTACGTTGCTTAAAAGTGTTAATGCATTTTTCAGAGAATTTAACTGCTCATTCTGCTCTTTTAAATGCTATTCATTAAGAGAATAGCCTTTTAACAGGTGATCTTTTAAAATCTTATTTGCCCAAATCCGAAACGCTGTCCCTTGTTTTGAATTAACCCTATATCCCACAGAGATGATAGCATCCAGGTTGTAATATTCAATAGTTCTTTCTATATGCCTGTTAGCTTCTATTTGAACTGTTGCATTTTTTGCAACAGTTGCTTCTTTTGTTAATTCTTCTTGTGTATAAATATTGTTTAAATGCCTTGAGATAGTGGATTTGTTTTTACCGAATAATTCCGATAGCTGATTTAGTGTTAACCAAATGGTGTTGTCATCAACTTTCACATCAATAACTGTCTCGCCATTTTCTGTTTTATAAATTACGATCTGCTCATTCTGCATTTTTTCTAGGTTTATTAAGTACAAGGAAACATTCAGGTGGCTAAAACCTTCACAATAACACTTTACGCCACAATTATAAGGACGTTGACGTAATAAACTATCATACAATTGATTAAGGTCTATATATTGATAATAAATCCTAATATCATGGAAATCAACCTCATCAAAGAAATTCATATTGGCGACAAGGCCATCCTGCATTTCACATCATTTTCGCTTAAACAGGAATTTAACGCGCATCACTATTTTGAACTTCGGTTTAAACATGATCAGATGGGGGCACCAGGTTTGATTAGTTTGGATGATAGCCGGGACTTTGTGGGGCAAACCCTGGCTGCATCATTTGGATACGACCCTGCTAAAATGCAGAAGTTTTCAGGAATGGTGACGAAAGTAGAGCTGGCGCAGAGTAATGGTTACCACGGAATTCTGATCGTTAGCGGATATAGTCCGACTATTTTAATAGACAGGGGGCCGGATTTGGGTTCTTATCTGGATAAAGACCTGAACTCAATCGTAAAGCTGGCAACCAAGGATACGCCTGAGAATGACCTTAGGATTGTAGCCAATGCTTCCAGAAGTAGTGCCATTGATTATGTGATTCAATACAGAGAGAGTGATTTCGATTTTCTAAACAGGTTAAGCGGAGAATACCATGAATGGTTTTTCTATGATGGGGAGAACCTCCACTTTGGAAAGCCTGACGAGCAGAAGGAAGTAGCTTTGTTTTACGGAAGAGATGTCCAGAGCTTACAATATGCTATGGAAGTTGCACCGATTAAAAACAAGCGTTTTGCCTATAATCCGAAAGAGGATCAGATGCTGGAGAGCGAAAGCACAGGACAGGCCAATGGAAGGCCTGATCTGGTTCATGCGATCAATGCATCCAATTCGATGTACAGCAAAACCTTTAATCAACCGTCGTTGATTCGTGTGGACAATGGTAGCGATATTAAGTCGCTGGTAGACAACGAAGAAAAAGCAAACATCAGCGGATTGCTAAAAATAAATGCCAGTGGCGACAATCCGGAAGTAGGGCTTGGCAGCATTGCCGAGGTAAGTATGAGCCTGAAGCAGGGAATAGATTTTTCAGCCCAGAGTCTGGGGAGTTTTCTAATTACTTCTGTGCACCATATTATAGATGAACGTGGTCATTATAATAACTCTTTTGAAGGGATCGTGTCTACGACAGAACGCATTGCTTTTAAAAATTACGACCGTCCAAACCCAGATATGCAACTTGCAGATGTGGTGGATAACAATGATCCGCAAGGCCAGGGGCGTATTAAAGTAAAGTTCAAATGGCAATGTCAGACCAATGACCAAACGGAATGGCTGAGGGTAGTTACCCCGGATGCCGGTGGCAGTGAAAAGGTGAGTAAAAACAGGGGCTTTGTATTTATACCGGAAGTAGGTGACCAGGTATTGGTTGCTTTTGAAGAAGGTAATATTGCCCGCCCTCTGGTGATGGGAAGTGTGTTCCATGGCAAAACGGGAAGCGGTGGCAGCAGCAGCAATAATACAAAAAGTCTGACCTCAAAAAGCGGACATACCGTTCAGCTGGATGATGGTGGTGGGATGACGATAAAGGATAAAGATGAAAACCTGATCATACTGGATGGTGCAGGTAATATCTCGATGCACAGTAAGGTCAGCATCACCATTTCCTGTGGTGAAGGTGAAAGTGCAGCAAGTGCGATTACCTTAGATAAAGAGGGCAACATTGCCATAAAGGCTAAAAATATTGCAGCTTTAGGTTCTGAACTGGTTTCTATGGGTTCTGGCTCTGGGGATGAGAAATCTTTCTCTGGATCAGGATTTTCTCTGGATCCGGAAAATGTAACTATTGGTGCAAAAACAAAACTTAGTATGGTAGGCGGTAAGAGTCTTGAAGCCAGTTCTGAGGGGCCTGTAATGATTCAGGCCAAAGGCGAAGCAATGGTTCAGGGCAAGAAAGTAAACATCAACTAGGCGCATGGAGAATAACGCGATCATGCAGCGGGTGATGATGCTTTCTGAAATGTGGACTGAATCGTTGAGCAAGAACCCAAAAGTAAGTGTGTTTGCCTGGGTTGGCGCTTCTTCAGTTGAGTTTAAAACAATAAAAGGGTTTGTGATGTACCAGACTTCTTTAGAAAAAACACTGCAGGATACAGTGTTGTGCTTGTCGCAACCCTTTGAACCAGAGGTTCAGTTGTACGGAGACCGGATCACCAGCGACCTGCAGAATTATTTCAGGGAATGGAATAAAGATCCATCGCTCACAGAGGTGACGGGAAAGATAGAATGGAGGGCTCAATCCATCACAGCAAAAGGAACAGAAGCGACTTTGTTTGCGGAGAATCTGAATATGCTTGCTAAAGCATTAAAAGTTACCGGGAGTCCTGAAAAGTTAGTTCTGGCACTATTTCCAAGTGCGTTAACGGATGTGAAGGCCTTTAGTAACTGGATAGAACTATTGATGAATGCAGGGATTTCGGACAGGGTCCGGATCATGTTGTATGAATCCAGGGACTCAATGTATTTTAAAAGCCTTTCTAAAAAGAAGGAAGAAGAATTTAAATATCTCCATCCTGATCTGGACATCGCAGGTGCAATGAACCAGATTCTGGAAGAGACGAAAGCGAAAAAGGGCACTGAGGAAGAAAAGGATATGGTGAGCTTTCAACAGGCGCTGATCAAGATGAATGAGGCGATTGGCTATAGCGATGCAGAAGATGTTCGCTATTACGGAAATATCTGTTTGAAGTTGGCTGAAAAATATGAATGGCAGCCTCAGATAGCGCTTGTTCATTTTTTTGAGTATACTTTTTATGCATCAGTTCAAAAGGTGAAAGAGGCGCATCAGGCGATTGACAAGGCAATCATAATCACTGCTGAGGCCGCAGAAAAAGAGAAGGAAAAACATGACCAGACGCAGTACCAGTATTATATAGCGAAAGGAAATTTGTACTTTATGAGTAAAGAGTTTGAACAGGCTGCTGTGGTTTACCGGAAAAGCCTGGAACTGAACCGGACTGGAGCGAACCCGCTGATGTTAGCCGGAATCCACCAGATGCTGGGCAACAGTCTGCGAAAATATGCGACCAATACAGAAGCCAGAACCTGTTTTAGTGAGGGATGGCGGTTGTTAAGCAACGAAGGAGATGAAGCACTAAAAGAAAATACAATGGCAATGTTTTACGCAAAAGACATGCTCAGCATTGCTGATCAGGAAATGCTGAATACGTATACGCCGATAATGGATCAGTTGTGGGGAAGCAACTGGAAAAATAACCTGACCGATCAATATAACCAACTCAATAAAACTAAATAAGATGAATAATAACGGAATAATCTGGCTTGCAACAATCTTCATCATCATATCTCTGATTTACACCGGATGTAGTTATTTACAGAAAGACGATGCGGAGAAAGAAAAACACAAAAACTATGTTGCTGCAAAAGCGGTAATAGATCAGAAGTTGCCGGAGCGTGTAACACGCTATGGGGCAAAACAGGCAAGGTATAACATTACTATTATAGATGCTAAAGGAGAAAAAATTATCCGTTTTAATTGCGAGCTGGGGGGCAGTCTGAAAGAAAAAGATACGGTGACTGTTTACTACGATCCGAATGATCCCAATGGCAGTGAAGTGACAACTAAAATACCATAATCCCCAAACCAAAACTTACCATTATGGCATTCAAGATTGTAAATAATCCCATCGTACCGGCAGTATCCGAAGATCCAAAACCTGCAGCAAAGCATTTTGACATCGTGCTGGGCCTTGACTTTCATGTGCTTAAAGTACCATGGCCAATCACACCTTGCCCGATTACTCCTTTTGCAGCATTGGTTTTTGATCCAATGGATTATATTCATTTTACGGTTCCGGCAATGCCGGTATATACAGATGATGGATTTACGATTGCCAGGGATGTGCCTTTGGGCGGTACGGTACTGATCAATGATTGCTACCGGGGTGCTGCACAAAGTGCTTTATGGGGAATGCCATCGGTACCTCCATTGATGGGGAAACTGAAAGGTTTAGGAAAGGCAGTGAAAGCGTTGAATCTTTTGCATTCTGTGATTCCTCACCCTTTGTTCCTGTTGCCAAAGTTTTTTCACCCACATGAAGGGCAGCTTTCGCATGGGAGCAATACGGTAATTACCCAGGGAATGTACCAGAGTACTTTTCTATGCAGGGCCTATTCTTGTCAGGATGTAGGAAAGATCTTATTGAATAATCCTACAGGAGGATTTTACCTGAATTTCTTAACGGCAGTGATGGTGGTGTTGCCATTGGGTAAACCGGTGATTGTGGGCGGACCGAAAGTAGAACAGGAATTAAAACTGGCCGATCTGATCAATAGTCTGATGTTGATGGGACTGATGCATGGGTTAAAGTTTGCGGTTAAAATGCTAGGTAAACTGCTGACGAAATTGATGGCCAAAATAGAAGCAAAGTTTCCGGGTTTTAAGAAGTTCAGGTCTGCGGTGCAACCATTTGTCTGTAAATACCTTGGTGAGCCGGTAGACGCTGCAAGTGGACACATGGCGAGTTATTTAGAGGGATTTACTTTACCAGGGCCAATTCCTTTTGTCTGGGAAGCTAATTATTACAGTGATAGCAGTTACGACGGACCACTGGGTAAGAATATTTACCATAGTTACGACATCACACTAATGGTAGATGATGAAGATGCTATGGTGATCATGAACGACACTGCAGGAAGGCCGGTTGTGTTTCCTGGGCTTCAGCCAGGGACGAGTTTTTATAATCCAATGGAGAAATATGAACTGCACAGGGATGAGAAGGGGGAGTATTTTGTAAGTCATAAGGATGGGTTATATTATTACTTTAATGGACCATTACAGGGAAGCAATGGACATGGTAATCTAAGGAGCATTGTGAACCGTAATGGTTTTGCGATTCTTTTCTATTATAATGCAATCGGCAACTTAATAGGTATTTTGGATAGTGCAGGGCGGTCAATACAAGTTGAAAACAATGATAAGGGGCAGATTACAGCTTTATATATACCTCACCCCGAACTTGGAAATACTGGGATTAGTGTTGCTGCACTCCGTTACTTATATAATGAAGAGGGGGGGATGACGGTGCTTGAAAATGCAGAAGGTTTTCAGGATCGTTTTGCCTGGGAAGAACGAAAAATCATTGCGCGTAAATTCAAGGATGGTACTGTTTTTAACTTTAGATACGATATAGAAGGAAGGTGTACTGCTGCGCTTGGTCCTCAGGGATTGTTTAGTTATACTTTCGAATACCAGGAAGGATTAACCATTGCAACTAACAGTTTGGGATTCAGTAAGAAATATTTTCATCATAATGGCATTGTTACTCAGATTCAAAATAGTTTGGGTGATAGCAGGTTCTTTCAATATGATGAGTCTAATAATCTTATTTCAGAAAGTAATGAATTAGGGATTCGTCGAACGTATGAATACGATGATCGTGGTAATCTCAATCAGACCAATCTTCCTGCTAAAGGAGAGATTCGCATGTATTATAATAAACTCGATAAACCGGTTGAAATTCTATTGCAAAATGGAGGAAAATGGCAATACAAATATGATGAAGTTGGGCGGTTGATAACGCGCATTAATCCAGAGGGAGGGGAAACTCAATATGGTTATCGGGTCGATGGATTACTTCATAGTATAAAAAATAATGATGGGATAGAAACCTTATTAAGCTATGACAGCTACTATAATTTAAAACAGGTCTCTTTGCAGGGCAATTTGAAAATTGAATATTACTATGATCAATTAGGTCGTTGCACCGAAATTACAACATCAGAAGGTACGCAACGGAGAAAGTACAATCTGTTAGGTAAAATAATAGAACTAGTTGATTTAAATGGTCAGGTACACGAACTTGATTACGATAGTATGGGGAATCTGATAGAAGCTAACAATAAACACAAGAGCGTAAGATTCAATTACGATTTTTTTGGCAATGTGATTAAGCGTAGAGAAGGTGAAAGCGAAGTGAATTTTGAGTATAACACTGAGAACCAATTGCTCAGTTTTGTAAACGAGCTCAATGAAAAGTATCAATTTGAACTTGATAGTGAAGGGAATGTTATCAAAGAAGTCGGTTTTGATGGTATTACTCGACATTATTTACGAGATCAAATTGGACAAGTATTGCGTTTATTCCGTCCCAATGGGGACGAGAACGGTTACGAGTATAACTCAGCGGGGCAACTTACCACTATATATTATTCAAGAGATGGAAGTGTAGAAAATTACCAATATGATGTGATGGGAAAACTTATTAAGGCATCTAATGGAAATTCGGAAGTTTCGATTCAACGTGACATTATGGGGCGTATATTGAAGGAGACGAGTAATGATAACTGGGTTACTAGTGTCTATAATGAAGGGGGGCGACGTACTCATATATCTAGCAATTTAGGTGCTGATATTATATCTGGCTATGATAGCGAGTCGGGGTGTATAAATGAGGTCAGTGCAAATGGCTGGCTATCTCGTATGGAATACAACTCTTTAGGGCTGGAGTTACACCGTAAGAGTAACGGTGATGTTGTACAAAAAAATGAATATAACAACATTGGACAACTCAAGCGTCAGGAAATATCAACTAATAATGGTAGGACTAAACACCAACGGACTTATGATTGGAATTTTGATCGTTTAGCTAAGATACAAGATAGTGGTACAGGTGAAAAACAATTCCTTTATGATGTATGTGGAAATCTCTCAGAAGTGATTTACGGAGACGGTACGATGGAGTTTAGGGTCCCTGATGTTGTGGGCAATGTTTACGAACGCCCAGGTGGTAAAGATCGCAAGTATGGCATTGGTGGCAAGTTGATGGCAAGTGAAAATGCGCGTTATAGCTATGATATGGAGGGAAATCTCATTGAAAAGAACGAGCGTAATGGTGATCTTTGGGTGTATTCATGGAATTCTGCAGGTATGTTGGAAACTGTACTTCGACCTGATGGTGATGAAGTACGCTTTCAATATGATGCTCTTGGACGTAGAATATACAAGCAGTATCGAAAAACTATTACTAATTATATTTGGGACGGGAATAAACCTTTACATGAATGGAAGGAATTTAGTACGAAGGATAGCAATCCAGATGACATTATCACCTGGGTATTTGAAGCTCATAATTTTGCCCCCATGGCGAAAATAAAAGGTGATAAGAAATATAGTATTATAACTGATCATTTAGGCACGCCGATACAAGGTTATAACGAAAATGGATTATTAATCTGGGAACGCGAACTGGACACTTACGGGAAACCTAAAATGCAACATGGAGAATCTGGGTTTTGTCCTTATCTTTATCAAGGACAGAGTTTGGATATAGAGACCGGTTTGTGTTATAATAGATTTAGATATTATAGTCCGGAAGAGGGGGGATATATTAGTCAGGATCCTATAAGGTTACAGGGTGGAGGTAAGCTTTATAGTTATGTTAGTGACACAAATATCTACTTTGATGTTTTTGGGCTTGTAGCACCAAATAATTTAGGGTTAGGTGGGAAAGTTCATGGCGGACAATCACATGATGATTTCATTAATAATCAAATACAAGATTTGTCTAATGATCCACTGGTAGATCCTCTGTCTATAAGGAAAAATCAACAACAAGTCGATTTAGTTGGAAATAACGTGGGGAAAAATAGACCGGATTTACAATATGATAGGGACGGTGTTCATCATAATGTTGAAATAGATACTTCCGATTCTGGTAGTTTTGGACATCAAAGTACAATTCCGGCCAATGATCCAAATGCTAAAAATACTTTTTGGCTGATTGATGATCAGGGCAATATAAGGGAAGATAGAAATGGAACAGGCAGTTGTTCGAAAATTTAAAAAATATGACTATTGATAGCTTTAAAAGTCTTTATATTGTATATGTTGAGTTATCTGTCGAACAGATATACACTTTTTTGAAAGAAGACAGTTTTACCAGTTCTTTTGAAATTGAATTGTTTAATGATTCGATAGAGAAAGTTTATATGGAAAAACTTTATGGTCAATCTCCTGCGGTGTTTTTAGGCGCTGTTTTTTTTAAGCCAAAGCAATTAAAAAAAGGCGTAATTGTGTTAGGCAATTCGGGCGGGTGGGCTACCTTATGCAATTACATTTGCAAAAGTCTTAATTCTTTTAATATTCAGTTTGATATCAACTCTCTGGAGTCTGGGATATATAGAAACTCTTTGATTATGAGTCATTCTGGAAAGATTGTTCGCACAGTTCAGTCGATTATTAATGATAAGGATATTTGGCAATTTAGTGAAAATGGAATACCATTATGGTTTGAAAATACGGAATTGTACAAAGAGCCGGAAAAAGCGAAAAGAATTAATAAGGAGATATTAATTAAATATTGTGAAGAACTAGGTCTAGATGTAAGAGATTCTTCTTTCTTTGAATCTAATGATGAAGCTATTTTTGTGAAACGGAAAATGAAGAAAATCGCTGTTTAAAATCAAAGCTATTCTTAAAAAAGATGCAATTGAGATACACTTGATCTTGGGAACGGTGATTAATTATTCTAATAAAAGCATAGGAGCCAATCCTGAGTCCTGAGACTTTGAAGAGCACCTAACACATCTTTTGATTTCTGATCACAATTTTAGAATAATTAAAATATGAATCAATATGCCACAAAAGAAGGTAACGAAGAGAATATCATTGAACAAAAGCAGATGAATAGTCAAACCCTCTCTGTCTTAATCGCTAAGGGATATAAGGAGTTTGAAGATGCTGAACTTGACTTTTATTTCTATTCTGATGATTCCTTAAAGTTGGAAAAATTGGCGGAGAACCTGAGTTTGAAAGGATACGAAATTGGTTTTGTTGAAGAGTCATCCTCAGAAAACGAGTTTGTATTGGATGGAACCTCTACGGTGTAGCTAAGATGGATCATAATGAGCCATGGAGCTAACGTTAATAGAATGCATATCAGGAATGGAATGATTCCATTAGATGCTGCGATTTCAGAAGCGGCTGTTCGGAAAAACACCATTGGAAGTTGCAAAGCCACTTATTCATTTAGCATCATCAATTCCTGATTTAGCTATAACCGGGCAGTATTTTCAAGATATAAACGTGGCCGGGCCGTCGAAATATGCACAGAACGATACCCATGCACGTCAGTTATGGGATTATAGTCTTGAATTGCTACAAAAAATTGACACTGCAGTAGCTGAAAAATTATGAAAGTATTTGGTGAAAATAAGATCAGTATCCGCAAACATTCAAAATCGATTTCAATTTTTATAATTCCTTGTATCGTGTTTTTTTGAACGAACAAAAAAAATAAATAAGACAATAAGGTATGGAATGCAAAATAGCACGCCTGGCCAGGGCTTATCCCACATTGCAAATAATACAAATAATACAAACATACCCGGTAGCAGGAAAAAACTTAGCGCCTTATACAGGAGGTTATCTTTAACATGTTCTTGAAGATTCAGTAAAATGGTAAAGCTTCCAAGAAAAATACAGAGATTAATGCCGATAGCGATACCGTAAGGCAGGTTTTTAAAATCTGAATCTGCTTTACCAATCAAACCGGTGGATTGCAGGACAAACACACCGATCAAGCTAAAAACTGAGGCAATGATAAAACAGAGAACAATTATCTTAAAGTATTTCATGGTTTGACGATTAATTTAAAGCAAAGGTAGCAACTTCCGTTCTAAAAACTGCTCGAAAGTTGTAGCTGTAGCTGCCTCTATGGTGCGAGGTGTGGCATACGCCCCATTTGGATCACCCAAGGCAAAAAATAAATCCATCAATTCATGCTGTACGGTCTTAGACAATCCCCAGCTACTCAGCTGCGCTTTTACCTCTTCACCAGATTGCTGTACATACTTAACTGACTTACCTAGCCGGGCAGAAAAGCGGGACGCTGCTTGCGCTAAGGTTATATTTTCAGGGCCCATGAGGTTTAGTTTCCAATGTCCTGCCCAGGTTTCATCAAGCAGATAGCGCGTTGCCACTTCAGCAATGTCATCTGTACTGATAAAAGGAATATCATGTTCGCTGTCAAAAGGAAAAGTAAAAGTTCCTTTCTCACTGATACCTTTTGCCTGTTGTATGAAATTTTCCATGAAATAACCTGGTCTTAAAGCCAACACGTTAGCGTCCAGCTTGTCAAAAGCGATTTCCATGTCCCCACAATAGCTTACAGTTCCCAGATTTGGTGAACTACTTGCTCCCATTGAAGAAACAAGAACAACTCTTTTAATTTTGTTTTGATTAACGGCAGCAATACCTGCATTAGTGACCTTTTGATACCATTCATTTAAACTAGGTCCGGTAAGTACTGGCGGAACAAGCCAGAACAAAGCTTCCGCTCCTTCGGTTGCCGCAATCACCTGTTCTGTATTGCTGATGTCTGCCATTACTGAAGATCCCCCATGAATGTTCAAATTATCTAATCTTTTAAGGTTTTGACCTAGCAACAAAGGTGTTGCTCCATGCGAGGCTATTTGTTTGGCCACACTGCTTCCGATATTACCTGTAGCAGCCGCAATTGCTATTTTCTTCATAGGGTTAGTATATAATAGGTTTATCAATTATCTGCTGGGCTTGCTCTTTTCCCATCAAAGTCTTTAAGACAGGGAGCACATTCCAATATTCCTTATAGTAAATGAACTTTCCATTTTCTAATCTAAAATTGACAACATAATCTTGTTGATACAATGCGCCTGTTGCAGGAACTGTCGTTTCGCCATGGAATTCCGCCCAGTAGGAATCTGGCTCATTTAATGGATAAACAGTTAATCCTGTGAATATAATATCCGGCATATCTCCAAGGATATTATCCAGATGTTTTCTGTAGTCATCCATCGTCAGTTGGTAAGCTGATCCTAATGATCTCGCATAAGGATATTCTACAGTTGCCATTGGAGCAAAAAGCGATAAAACAGCTTCCGTGCCCTTGTTAAAAGCATTTAATAAATTCAGTAAAATCTGTTGATCAGTTGTATTTTCAAGTTTCATAATTCTTAAGATTATATACAAAAGTAAAGTCTACACTATATCTTTGCAAGAAGGCACCTGTAAGTTGCATAAGCACTTTAAAGTAATATATGGACGGAATAATCAAAGGACAGCGAGAAAAAAATGAAAATTATTTTAAGTTACAGCAATCCCTGCTGTTGAAATCCAGTTTGGATGAAAGTTGTATCTTAAATCAGTCATTAACGCTCATTGCTAATAAGTGGACATTACTAATCTTGATGGCATTAATGCAGGGCAGTAAACGTAGTAGCGAATTACTGCGGCAAATTAAGGGCATATCGCCAAAAATGCTCAATCAAACTTTAAAGATTTTAATAAATTACGGCATGGTCGTCCGAACAGTATTTCCAGAAGTTCCACCAAGAGTAGAATACACATTGACAGAATTTGGCATCAGTACCGCAGATCCATTAATGGCCCTGTTAAACTGGTCTGTTTCATGGGAGCCCCAACTAACAAAGCTGTATAAACAAACTTTTTAAGATCCTCAATACACTAGTAATCCCATCTTCCATAAAGTGGTTCGATCTTAGTACGTCCGGAGAGGTAAAGCTCCTCCCTAATTACTTAGAGAGGGGGTTTTTGTATTTACCTCATTTACAATGTGCCTGTATTGCCTGGAAACGGACGGACAAGCCAGAATTCTGTGCCAATGCCCAAAGCTTTTTCAATTGCCACTTTCAGTTTCATTTAACGATTCATTTGTTAAGATTTTTTTTCAATGACAAAAGCTTTCAATTCTGCAATTTTTCCATTTTCGAAGCGCCAGATGTCGCAATAATCATAGTGGTTATAGGTTCCATTTGCAGCCTTCAAGGTGATTTCACCTGTCACCGTTACATAGTTACCATCCTCAATAGTCTTTTCGACGGTAAATACGGGCGGTTCCAAATAGAATTCTTTCATATACTCCCGTACTTTATCTCTACCTTCAAGAATACGTTCGCCTACAAAAAACCATTTGGTATCCTGTGTACAATAGACTAGAAAACTTTCATAGTTTCCCTTTTTAACGAATTCGTTGGCTTTGTGTAATATCGTTGCGTTTTTCATTTTTGTTTGTTTTTGAATGTGAACCGGTTCAGTAATGCTTGAATCTGGCGTGCTTCCATATAATTTTATGGCTAAACGCTCTCCGTTATCAATTAGCTTCCCGGCATTGGAACTATAAAGCTCAATGGTTCGTATTTCGTCATCCCAGTTCCTCATCTTTTGAGGATTTATAACAGGCTGAAATGTAATTTGATCAGGAAGGTAACTTACCGGTTTTGCGATGATTTCAATACTGAATGACAGTAAGATTGATATTGTTAATGTTAGTTTTTTCACGTTATTATTTAATGATGTGCCAATTAATTATTGCTTCTTTTCATTCAACCCTTGAATATCTAATCTTTATACGTTCTTTCGTATCCCATTTGTTAATCTTAATAGTCATGCTCAATTTTGTGACTTTGTTAAATTGTGCTCAGAATATCCTGAGTAAATTCTACAAACTTTCCAGGGTTTCTTCAATTATTTCGATTCCAAATTCTTTTAACCGGTTGCTGATATGAGGAGTTGAGATCATAGTTTCTGGAAGATACAAACCCCCGGTCTTTTGTTCAGACTGTCCATTCAGGCCCAATATCTTTTCTGTGATTAAATATACGCCCACAGCTGTGAGATGGGAATTTCCTTTTGGGCCGGATACGATCGTGCGGAGTCTTCTTTTTTCGCCGGATAGCAGGGTGCCTTCAATCGTAATGTATAATTCATGGGAAGCTTCCAGGCCCTTACTAGTCCCTATAGATTCCCCTGTAATAAAATCGAACCGAATATTTTTCGCACTCGTAAAAGCGGCTATACTCGGAACATCAAGCGTACTGAGTGGGTAACCTATTGCTGATGACTGATTGTGCAAATCAATAGTTCTGGGGTTTTCTTTTGATTGTAATGATAGCCAATTTCCGCCCTTGCGAATTAGCGCCTCACCAACAAAACCACTAACTTCGTTTGCAACCAGCGGCCCTACACTATCCTTTGGGTCATATAATCCTGCAAGTTCGATAGTTTCTATTTGACTGAATTTATTAGCTTGTTGCCTGACCATAAGGGTTAATAATCCCGCTTGCCAATGACCGGCGAATACAACAGGCGCAACAATCGTTTGATGAAGGCCCAAAAATGCTGTGGGAGAAATTTGATGCGCTAATTCGCTTACAGCAATACATGCAATGCCATTTAAGATAGCAGTTTCCCTTAATATATTACTGTGGTCATCCACTGCTGATATAATCAGGTCAATTTTCTTAAATTCACTGAGATTGAAGCCTTCTTCGAGATTGATATAGGCTGTTTCTGAATGATTTAATTCCTTCGCTAAAGATATTCCGTTTTGAGGATTTCTACCTGCAAGAATAAGTTCGATACTCCTATCAGCTTGTCTGATTAGTCGTGCGATGTTACTTCCAACCATTCCATAACCGCCTACAATTAAGATTCGTTTTTTCTGTGATTCCATATGAAAATTTTTAAATTATATAACTTTACATTTTGCAATTCATTTGAGGTGTGAAGCCGGTTACAACTCATCCGGAAATGCCAAATATGATCTTACACTAAGAGCGATGTTGCTTTGATCCGATATCCGCTTTTACTGCCATATGCCCATCCTTGAGTAAGCATTTCATCAAGCCATTTTTATCGATCACAGACTCAGTAATATCAGGATGCACCATAATTATTAAAGTTTTCATATTTCAATGATTCGTATATTTAAGACAAAGTTAAGGTTGCCTGTAAACTTTTGTATATTGCCCGCCAATTGTTAGGTACTATAAATAATGTAAGTAATGAGCGAGATCAAGCAATCATCAACCAACTTTTTAAATAAGCTTGCGCTGAGCGATGAATGTCCGGAAGCTTATGCCTCAAATATCATCGGCGGACAATGGACATTGGTTATATGTTCGTGGTTATTAAGTGGTAAACTTAGATTTGGAGAACTAAAGAAGAAATTACCTGGAATTACTGAAAGGATGCTGGCCCTGCAACTGCGGAAGCTCGAAGAGAATAAAATAATCAGCCGGACTGTTTATGCAGATGTACCGCCATGTGTAGAATATGAGCTGACAGAAATTGGATACGCATTGAAGTCAGTTATCATGGAATTAGAAGTTTGGGGCACAAGCCATAAAAAATTGATCGGTGAGTGATCCTAAACCGCTGAATGTTTGATAAATTGAGCTGGTCACGACTTAACCTGCAAGGTACACAACAGATAGGATCATATCCAGATTATAAAACTTCAAATTTCTTTTTATACTTCTTTTTGAACTACCGGGAAAAGTTCGGTAGTTGATTTTTGTGTAAGCCAAATAGTTTCATTTTCCAACTTAACGTCAATAAATGTCTTGCCATTTTCTGTTTTATACATCTTAATAACCTGCCAGACAATCTTCGGATTTTAAATTTGCAGCATACTATCCGAAGATTGAAAAAGATGATGAGCATAAGTCGGATTAGTGCAAAAATTTGTCGCAATCTTGCAAGAATTACTTGAAGCCCACGATTAAATTTGTTTTAATATTTATAACCAAATATTTTATGAAAAGACGAACATTGCTGCGCTTTTTGGCTGCCGGACTCCCGGGATTATATTTAGCTCATGCTGCAAATGCCGCTATGCTCCGCGGAATTTCAAGTGCGCTATCTCCAGAACTACCTAACGGGTTTTTTGAGCCTGATTGGAACTCCTTAAGCAATTATAAAACTCCCGACTGGTTTAGAGATGCAAAATTTGGCATGTGGGCGCATTGGGGTCCGCAGTGTCAGCCCGAAGCAGGGGATTGGTATGCAAGAAATATGTACATGGAAGGTTCCTCTCAGTATAAGTTTCACCTGAAAAAATATGGACACCCATCAAAATTTGGTTTTAAGGATGTAATAAATACCTGGAAGGCCGAAAAATGGGATCCCCAAGGTATCGTTGACCTTTATCATAAAACAGGAGCAAAATATTTTATGGCCTTAGCCAATCACCATGATAATTTTGATTTGTACGACAGCTCTTTTCAAAAAAATTGGAATTCGACCAAAATTGGCCCTAAAAAGGATATTGTTAAAGGTTGGTCGGATGCCGCCAGGAAAAGAGGCATGCACTTTGGCGTTAGCGTACATGCTGCTCACACCTGGAGTTGGTGGGAGACGGCCCGGCGTTCAGATAAATCTGGTGCTTATGCTGGCATTCCCTACGATGGTAAGGTCAATGAGAATCAAGGAAAGGGGGAATGGTGGGATGGATTAGATCCTCAGGAACTTTATGCCCAAAATCATCCTTTGAGTGAAAATAGCTCGGACAATGGAATGATCCACAAGCAATGGGACTGGGGCAATGGCGTAAGTCTCCCGGATAAAAAATATATTGAAAAGTTTTATAAACGAACCATCGAGCTCATCGATAAGTATGGCCCGGATATGGTTTATTTTGATGATTCTCAGCTTCCTTTATGGCCCATAGATGATGCAGGTCTTAAAATCGCAGCCCATTTTTACAATAAAAGTATAAAAGAGAAGGGACGTTTGGACGCTGTAATAACCGGGAAAATTTTAGATCCGGACCAGCGTAAAGCCATGGTATGGGACATTGAAAGAGGACAAAGTAATGGTATTGAGCCACTTCCCTGGCAGACAGATACCTGTATCGGGGACTGGCATTACAACAAAGAGGTTTATGATAATAAACGCTATAAAACCGCCAGGTCTGTGATTCACACGCTTATTGACGTGGTGAGTAAGAACGGTAACCTGATGTTGAATATCCCGCTTAAAGGTGATGGGACAATGGATGACATTGAACTGGGTATCGTTGAGGAAATTGGCAAATGGATGCGTGAGAATGGAGAGAGTATTTATAGTACGCGCCCATGGAAAATTTTTGGTGAAGGTCCGGCGCAGGCTGCTGCTGCAGCATTAAGCGCCCAAGGTTTTAACGAGGGGAAGGGCAAGCCTTTTAATATGGAAGATGTCCGTTTTGTAACTAAAGGGGATCTATTGTTTGCAACGATCATGTCGGATGTAAAGCAGCCATCTATATTAATAAAAAGTCTTTCAACTGGCAATCCTTATTATCCAAAACGAATTAACCGTGTTGAACTTGTGGCCACTAAGATGCCTTTGAAATTCACTCAGGATGAGCAGGGACTGAAAGTTTTCTTTGCTGATGTCGGTTCGCTCCCTTCCTTTGCTGTTCCGTTAAAAATTAGTTCACTTTAGCGCTTTACATATCCACCCTGTTCAATGTTCAATAGACTTAATCATAATTGTGAAAAAATATACCCTGGCACTGGATTTAATAGATGAGGCAGATCTCATCCATCAATACGAAGACTACCATATCAATAGCTGGCCGGAGATCAACAAAAGCATAATCGATGCTGGAATCCATCTGATGGAAATTTACCGTAGCGGTAATCGTTTATTTATGATCATGGAGACCAGCGATGAATTTTCTTTTGAAGGTAAACGCCTGCTCGATGCGCAAAATCCTAAAGTCTTAGCGTGGGAATCTTTAATGTGGAAGTTTCAACAACCTCTTCCATGGGCTAAAGAAGGTGAAAAGTGGGTCTTGATGAAAAAAATATTTGAACTGGATAATTCCAATACTGAAACGGATGATGCCAAAAACCAGTCTGACTTATGAGGGACAAGATACTTCCTGAGGTAATTTTCGGAACCAGTTGCCTTGGTAATCTTTATACCCAGAGCAGCTATGAACATAAAAAAGCGATCCTAAGCGCTTGCGTCAATGTCAATCAGGACGGCCTGATGTTTGATACTGCAGGGAAATACGGTGCAGGCATGTCCCTCGAGGTTTTAGCCAAAGGGCTCAAAGAACTTGGTATTGGACAAAATGAAGTGAAAATCAGCAATAAGCTCGGTTGGTACAGGGTACCACTTATTGGAACAGAACCAACTTTTGAAAAAGGGGTTTGGGCCGGACTGAGCTATGATGCCGTCCAGAAAATCAGTTATGAAGGGATACTGGAATGCTACCACCAGGGAAATCAACTGCTGGGTGATTACCATTCGCAATATGTTTCAGTGCATGATCCGGATGAATATCTGGCCTGTGCAACTGATGCCAGGGATTACCAAAAAAGATATCAGGATATTCTGGATGCTTATATTGCACTTGTTGAACTGAAGAAAATGGGTGCGGTCGAGGCCATTGGAATTGGCGCCAAGAATTGGCGGGTGATTGAGAAGATTTCTAAGGATGTTGCCCTTGATTATGTAATGATAGCCAATAGTCTGACCATTTACGCTCACCCTAAAGCCTTGTTAAAGTTCGTCTCTGAACTGGCCGGAAATGGGGTAGCGGTGATCAATTCAGCCATATTCCATGGGGGCTTCTTAACAGGTGGCGATTTTTATAATTATGAAAAAGTGGATGGCGATTCTGAAGCTGGTCGTAAGCTGCTTTCCTGGAGGGAAATTTTTTTCAGGCTTTGTGCTAAGTACCAGCTACTCCCTGCGGAAGCCTGTTTTGGTTATGTCAGGCAAATTAAGGATATTCAGAGTATTGCCTTGAGTACAACCCGGCCTGAAAAGGTCCAAGATAATGTAGATATGATTTACAAAGAGATACCAGAAGCGTTTTGGCTGGAGCTCGATAAAATAAAAAGCTAATGTTAACACTACAATTGTTAAGTCCTGGAAATTTCCAATATAAAGACCTCCCTATGCCCGAAAGGGAGGCTGGTCATGCCCTTATCAAGTTAAATAGGGTAGGTATTTGTGGAACGGACTATCATGCTTATACTGGCAATCAGCCTTTTTTTTCTTATCCCCGGGTATTGGGTCATGAAATTTGTGGAACAGTAGCAGAAATAGAGGATAACGGGTCTTTCAATGAGGGCGACCTGGTCACCATTTTACCTTACCTCAACTGTGGGAAATGTATCGCTTGCAAGAATAGCCGTGAAAATTGCTGTACCCATCTCAGTGTGTTGGGGGTTCATCAGGATGGTGCATTGAGCGAATTTATCAGTGTACCAATACAGTTCCTCATCCCGTCAAGGGGGCTTGGTGCAGATGAACTTGCCTTAGTAGAACCGCTGGCTATAGCCGCCCATGGTGTTGCAACTGCACAGGTATCGCCTGGAGAAACAGTACTTGTGCTTGGTGCAGGCCCTATAGGACTTGGGACGGCAGCGATCGCTAAAATAAAGGGTGCTAAAGTCATTGTTGCAGATTTTAATAAAACAAGGCTGGATTATTGTGCCAACCAGCTCGGAATAAGTCTGCTGATTAACCTTAGTGAAGAGGAAATGCGCTCAGGCATTTGCCGTTTGCTTGGTGAAGAATTTCCCCTTGTCATCATCGATTGCAGCGGAAATTTACAGGCCATTAACGGGGCGCTGAATTTTCTGGCCCATAGCGGACGCATTGTGCTGATTGGTCTTCAAAAACAGGAAATCGTTTTAAGTCATCCGGAATTTCATAAAAGGGAAGCTTCGTTAAAAAGCAGCCGGAATGCTCTTCGGGAAGATTTCAACTTCGTTATAGATTGCCTTTTGAAAAATGAAATTCCCGTCAGCGCATTTATTAGTCATCGCGTTAAATTTCAGGATCTGGCGCATGACTTTCAAACACTTTCCGATCCAAAGCAAATGGTTATAAAAGCGATGGTAGATTTTGGTTGAGTGTGTCGAAATGCTTTTAAGGATTTTTATTTTGTGATAGAAATTATTTATATATTCAGTAAGGATACGCAGGCTTTTCTGGTGAAAAAGACTTGCGCCAGGCATTTTTAAAATAGCAATGAAATTAATTAAAAACCATTTTCATCTCTTGAATGCAGATGCGGTGAAGTTAGGTAATAAATGGAACTTCATCAATGTAATAAGCCCCTATTACAGGCTCTATTACATAGCGGCTGGTGCTGGTTATATCAACAGTCCAGCAGGCCGTACAATACTAGGGGAGGGAAGTCTGGTGCTCATCCCAAGTTTTACCCTTTGCGACCTGCATTGCGAGGATTACCTTTTTCAATATTTTGTACAGTTTTTTGAGGAATCGCCAGACGGAATATCCTTATTTGCGCATTGCAGGGAAATTTTATCCGTTGAGGCCAAAGATATTGATGTTTTAAATTTAAAGCGCCTGCTCCACATCAATCCCGGACGTGGCATTAACCGCTCAGACAACCCCAAAGTGTATGAGAAAGATGTTTATTACAAGGAATATACCAAGTTAAATGATCTTCAGAGTGTTTCTACCCAATTTGAGACGCAGGGCATTATTTTTCAGCTGCTTTCCAGATTTATGAAATCCGGGCGGTTCATGGCCTCTCCTGATGTCGCGATCCCTTCAGTCGTTTTATCGGCAATGAGCTACATTCAGCTTAACATTGCAAAACCTTTAAAGATAAGTCAGCTTGCTTCCCGTGCAAACCTTAATACGGATTATTTTTCCAGAATATTTCACCGGTACACTGGAAAAAGCCCGGTAAATTTCATTTCAGAAAAACGTATCGAAAGGGCTCAATATCTGATCATCACGACAAACATCCAATATGGCGAAATCTCTGAACTCACGGGTTTTGATAACCCTCAGTATTTCTCCAGGATATTTAAGAAGATAACAGGGTTAAGCCCTAAGGACTATAGACGTCAAAACCAAAGTATGGCCTCTATTTACCCTGAATCTATTGAAAAGGTAGCTTGTCAGGAATATATCCATGATCAGGAAATCACTTATCCGGCAGGCTAAGGTAATGCTTGTTTTTAGTTAGTGATGCCTTAAAGTTTGAGGAGCGAACGGATTTTTTACAGATATGACTGGTTTGCGATCAAGAAACAGCACCTGATCTCCAGGAATGGGATTCTATATCAGAAATTCTGAAACCAGATGACGATTTTGTAACTTACAATTATGCTGCTACCCAAAACCATAAGAAATATTAAGCGTGTTGTTCCTTTCGGAGTATTATGGTTTATTTTCGGCCTTATTTATGTCATGCTGGAGAAAGGGATTATTGGAAACCTGGACCATTATCCCTCTACGGGAGTTGATTACGACTTTGTAAGAAACATTCTTTTAGTCCCATTATCAGGTCTGATGATGGGATTATTGACCGGGATAATGGAAATCGGTTATTTCAATAAGTGGTTTATCAAAAACAGTTTCACTAAAAAAATCATCTTCAAATCCTTTATTTATCTGGTCATTGTGATCTTGTTCCTGATCATTATTACTTTCACCAACACCCTGTATACCTATAACATACATTCTATCAAGAGTCTGGCATCGCCGGCATGGGCATTTTTCACCAACTATGCCGTGATCGGTATTATGGTTTACATTGCCTCAATAATTGTGATTACCCAGTTATACGCTGAATTCAGCCAAAGCATTGGAGTGGGCACATTGAGTAATTTTTTTCTGGGGACGTATCATCACCCGGTAGAAGAAGAAAGGATATTTATGTTTCTGGATATGAAGTCTTCCACTACGATTGCGGAAAAATTGGGTCATGTGAAGTATTTTCAAATGCTAAAGGAGTACTTCTTCGATCTTTCGGTCGCTGTTATTGACTATGCAGGCACCATCTATCAATACGCGGGTGATGAGATGATCATCAGCTGGAAATTAAAAGAGGGGTTAAAAAATAGTAACGGTATTGAGTGTTTTTTTGCTATGAAACGCGCTTTGGAAATGCAGGCTGAAAAATATAATAGCGAGTTTGGATTATTACCGGAATTTAAAGCAGGTTTGCATTGTGGAATGGTAACTGCCGGGGAGATCGGATCGCTGAAAAAAGAAATCATCTTCACCGGGGACGTCCTCAATACTTCAGCAAGGATTCAGGGACTTTGCAATCATTACCATGCTGAATTGCTGGTATCAGAAGATCTGGCACAATTACTTCGGCTTCCGGCCAGATACGAAATGAGATCTGTTGGAGAAAACTTGTTAAAAGGCCGGGTTAAGACCATGGAGATATTTGCTATTTCAATGGAATAACCTACTCAACTTATATATGGTGAAAGAAACTGTTTTCACCATATATAAGTCAGGCAGAATGGCTGCAGTATATCGTCAAGAGATGTATATATCCTGATCTGTTTAAACTGTAGCGTTAAACTTTGGGTAAGCTGTAACCGTTGTGATACTGGGCCAGCAGGTATTTATCGTTGATCTGCTGGTCTGTAAACTGGTGTTTGGCATTGTCCCATGCTAATTTTTGTCCGCTTCTGAAGGCAATATTTCCCATTTGGGCAACGGTAGCTACATGCGCAGCATCTTGTATAGCGCAATTCAGTTCTGCTTTTTTTCTGGATCTGACCACACTAAAGAAATTGACCATATGATTGTCCAGTCCATTATCTGAGGATTTAACAAAGGGCTTGCTAACTTTATTGCCGCTTATTTTTTCTTCAATGACTTCCCAGCCCTCCCTGTTGAGGATCAGCGTGCCGTTGTTACCGATATAGGCAATTCCATGGTTGCGGTTATAAGAGCCATTATCGATGCCCATGGCAGAATCCCATACCATGTTGAACTTGTCAAACTCATATAAGGTAGTCAGCGTATCAGGAGTTTCTTCATACAGATCGGGATAGGCAAAGCGGCCACCTAATGCAGATATGGTTTTTGGGACAGGTGAATTCATACCCAGCAAGCCATAATCCAATAAATGGACTCCCCAGTCAGTCATTAACCCACCTGCATAATCCCAGAACCAGCGGAAATTGAAGTGATATCTGCTGGCATTGAATGCTCTTTTATTTGCCGGCCCAAGCCACATGGCATAATCAACGCCTGCAGGGGGTAAGGTATCCGGTACTACGGGAGCAGGTTTCATCCAGCCCTGGTAACACCATACTTTTACAGTTCTGATATTTCCCAGCTGGCCGCTCTTTACGAAATCAACAGCATCTTTAAAATGTTGCTGACTGCGTTGCCATTGACCTGCCTGTACCACCTTATTGTATTTTTCCTGCGCTTTGACCATGGTGCTGCATTCGACAATAGAGTTGCCGACCGGCTTTTCAACATATACATCTTTACCTGCCTGTACTGCATGGATCATCATCAGGGCATGCCAGTGATCGGGTGTTCCGATAATTACAGCATCGACATCTTTATTATCGAGCAGCGCACGATAATCTTTATATCTTTTTACTTTTGCGGCGTCAACATTCATCGACTTTAATTCGGCCATCCTTTCATCAAGCACATTGGCATCACTGTCACATAGGGCGATCAGGTTTACTCCCGGTACTTTGAGGGCCGCTTTGAGGTCAGACCATCCCATGCCTTTGATTCCTATTACACCAATATTGATCTGGTCGTTTGCGCCAATAGTCTTATTGAAAAGGGCATAGGCAGGATTGTCTAAGGCAGAAAGCATGGCAGTGGTCCCAACTGCGGTTGCAGCATAGTTAAGGAAATTTCTACGGTTTAACATTTAATTTGGTTTACGGTTCATACTGTAAGTAAATTACGAAATAATTAGTAGAGCATCCGGGATATATCGTTAAAATTAATAAGAATGTTACCATTATCTATATATAGAGATAGATAGATATGGGGCATATGTTTTTAGCGCATCATTAAATCAGGCTGTCTCGCAAGCTGAACAAAGTTGTTAAAAACTAAACGTATTTTAGAACCGGAATAAGGTTCCAGATAGAACATAGAACACCATATGCACAAAAAGAAAATGTATACTATAGTCCTCATCGTATTAGCAGTTTTCCTGAGTTTCCTGATCAGGGCTTACTTCAGAAGTGAAAGCTATTTTCTTTCGCGTTTGCCGGAAAAATATAAGGGTTATCCTGCATTAAATGAAAAGATAAAGAGTTCAGATTATCAAATTATACCCTTGTTTACGGGCAGCAGGCCAAGAACAATTTACCGGGATTCCATGACTAACAATATCATTGTGGAGCGTGTGGAGGAGTTTGCACCCAAGCAATACGAGGAAACTACTTATTCCATAACTTATTACAGAATAAACAGTAAAGGAGAACCTTTAGACAGCCTGAATGAAACTGGCAGTACAGCCTTTGGCAGACCATTTAACGGGCATATGCTTTATGAAGATACTTACAGTGATTACCTTAAAACAGGAAAGCATGAGAAATTACCCTACAAAGTCATTAACAAAGATTTAGCAATGAACCCGGAAGTACTATCGAACCTGACCAGGGAATTGCTATCCCGGGCTGATGCGGTAACAGTTTATGAAGAGGATGATCCGATGACTTTCATCATGTCAGTAAGTAGTGAAGTCTATAAAATGTATATCCCCAAAAAAAGTAATATTAATATTCCCGCCGAATTTGAGCACAATTTTCATGAGTTATTGCCTGTTACGGATTATAGCCATCAGACGGGCTTAAAGTATTACGATTGGGAAAGCCCGAAATCGGCTATCACTATCGATTATTTCCTGAAACAGCATTATCAGTCTGGCACTTATTTCTCTATGGCGGCGGCTCCAGCGACCAGACCTGCAAGATGGTACGGTATGGGCTATTTTGAACTCAAAATTGGGGCAGACAACTTAAAGTTCAAGCATCCAATCAGTTATTTTTCTTCCAAAAAATCACCATCTGGCGGTTATTATTACAATGGCGAGTGGGGGACACTGGATTTATTTAATGCGCATATGTCTGGTATGAATATCCTCACTGTTGGTTTTGATAATAATCATTTCCATGAACTGGATGGTTGTTACCTGGTTGTGCCTTTACATCCTAAAAATAGCAGCTAGCTTATTTATTGATTTTTTTGGATCTCTACCCGGATTGCCATCAAACCAAAAACATCTTTTAAATCTTCCAGGTGCAAAACCTCGGCATTTTCCTGTAAGGCTCCCTCTTCTTGTAATATTCTGATGAGGCGCAAATACTCCTCTTTAATAGTGTCATCCTGATATACAATAGCTATTTTGCCGGGTTGATTCAGCCTTTCCGTGCTTCCTTTGATGCATATCTTATCAATTCGCTTTTTAATTATTTCATAATTGATATTATCGGCTCCTTCCACATCAAACCGCTTTTCGTCATTGCGGAAAGTAATGTTAATAGGTGTACCGGGTGCAAAGATAAGTTGCGTTGTTTTCAGTGCAAATGAGGACGATAACGACGTTTGAGTGGTATACTTTGCCACCAAAGCCATATAACGAAGTTGTAAAGCTCTGTATGCCCGTATTTTTATGCTATCTAATTGTGACCTCGGTGTAATGGACTGACCGATGTAAATATCACATTCTATCCCGTCAGTTCTAAATGTTTTAATGTAGCCTGGGTGTAGCTGTTGCAAATCTTCGATCATCCCTGCCATAAATCTCGTAACATCCTCATTTAACCGCCCAATCTCTTGCTCTAAAATGTTGCGATTAGCATGGATTGCGCTGTTTCCAGCATCAACAGGTTCCAGGTAAACATTAATATAAACTAAATAATCAGGCTCTTCCACCGCCAGTGGCATTAAGAGCGGCTTCAAATAAAGACGCAGAAAGGTTAAAATAGTAATTTCAACCTTTAACGTAACTGCATGCTGATATTTGGATTTGAATTTAATGCAGAATATTTTGATTTCTTCAGCAGGATAACCGGTAATGATCAACCTATCTAATATTTTGATGGATTCGTCCAGTAGGTTATGAATGTCCTTCAATAGCGCATCGTTACGTTTTAATGTAGAATCTTTAATATCAATTGCGCCATAAATAGCATAAACGCCATCAAATGTGATGGATTCTATGGCAGCACCGGTTCCCATTTTCTGCTCTTGTTGCAGGTAATTCCAGGCCGCAAGATGGAATTTCCACAGGACGGCAGGTTGCAGCACAGTAAAGTGCCGCCGCACAACATCATTGATCTTATCTGAAAAGTGATCAGCACTATTTTTTGTTAATTGGCTGAGTAAAGGTAACGCTGCTGCTATTTTCGCCAGGATATTTTCAAAGAATAACACCTCTTTGAAAGCATATATTTCTAAAATACCGACAACCTTTTGTTTGAAGAGCAGTGGCAGACAAGCATAAACTTTCACTTTCTTTGATTCTAAAATATCATGAATAGGATCTCCAAACTTATTTCCAGCATGATTGGCTGCAGAAAAGTAATACGTGACTGGATTCTCCTCGTATCCTTTGACCATTGATTGCAGCATTATCTTATCCTCGAATTGTTTGGCCACATCCATCATGAAACTATGTATTTCCGGGTTGACGTCCACAATTGTTTCATTGTTTAATCTGGCCAAAGGCTTTAAGCTAAACTGAAGCGCATTATTGCCCGAGAGCATACTTAAGCTTTTAATAACCTGCTGGTAAATGTGCGCTTCGTTCTCATGGTTTACAATTTCGTTTCTGATTTGATCAATTGCGAAGGAATCAGTAATATTTTCCAGCGTAATTACCGCAAATCCGGTTAGCTTGAAAATGTGCAAGGGTAAAATCTTCTCTAGTAATATTAATGGGTCTATACGGGTAGGACCGGCATGGATGATACTATCCATCGTGATATCAGGCAACTCACCTGTAACGACCACCTCTATAAAACTGGTATTAATATTTACTTTGTAGTATTCTTCCAGCCCGGTTTTAGGGTTAGTATAGGTATAATGCCCGGGTTCCAGTATCTGAAAGGAAAAGTGATAACACTGGCTTAAGATCAGGCGGTAGATGTAATTCTTATATTCATTTAATAAATTTACTTCCTGATCTGCACCACCAGCGCTTTGTCCCTTTGCCATACCATTTTTAAAAAGGTCATTAAATGCAGCTGTGCAATAATGTATTTCCCCCGGCAATGGAGAGGCCATCGCCCAAAAACAATTATGTTCATCGGCAAGTAATGGGCTCAGTGCCAGATATATTAAATCAAATAAGGATTGGTCATCGGGGCCGGGGAGCAATGGTGAATTATCCTCGTTGCCGGGTAAATATTGTTGCAGCGTTTGTATCAGCTCATCTATCATCCTCATTCTGACCGGAGAAGAACTGTTTAATTTTTTTAAGTAGTTTTCGAGTGGCCTGAATGATAAATCGCTCTTTATCAAACGATCAATGGTTGGACTGGAGTGAAATGTAAACGCGTGGGTTTGCATAATTTAGTGAATTAAGGTATTCGCATAAACAGTCTTTGTTGATCAATATAAAAGGATATTTAATGCCTTTTTTTTGCACCTATAATCAACCGCAGGTTGGGATTATTCGTCAGAAAACTCCAAAACCAGTTATAGGCCAGCTTTGCCTTGTTTCTGAACCCGGCTATGGGTATGATATGCACGAACAGCCAGGTCAGCCAGGCAAAGTAACCCGTAAAAGAGCCAAAGGGAAGATCTACAACTGCTTGATATTTAGTGATAATGGCCATACTTCCCTTGTTCAGATAGTTGAAAGGCTTCATCCTTTTTTCATCGATTAAATTCACCAGATTAGCAGCAAGCAACTTACCCTGCTGTATGGCAACCTGTGCCAGTTGCGGATGGCCGTCAGGATAATTTTTATCAGTATACTGACAGCATAGGTCACCAATGGCGAAAATCCTGTCAATCCCTGAAATCCCGTTATATTCATCGACCTTTAACCTTCCTCCACGGCCCCTGGATTCCTCAGGTAAACCTTGCACCTCGGCTGCGACGACACCTGATGCCCAGATAAGAGAACAGGTACTGATTTTTTCACCGTTGGAGAGGATTACCTCGTCATTGATATAATCCTTAACAGCCACCCCCAATTTGATTTGAACTCCTAATTTAAACAATTGTTTATGAGATTCCTGTTGTGCCTGTTTGCTCATAGGCCCTAACAGTTTATCTCCTGAACCTACGAGGTAGATGTTTCCCGCAGTTTCACCCAGTTCAGGATAATCTTTGCGAAGAATATTCTTACTCATTTCGCCTGCCATACCGGCCAATTCAACCCCGGTTGGCCCACCGCCTGCAATCACAAGATTAAGCAACTTGGCCCGTTCTTGCAGGTTGGTCGTTTTAACGGCTTTTTCCATATTCATTAACAAATGATTGCGCAGGTGCAACGCATCATCAATTGTTTTGATTGGCAGCGCTTTCTTTTTCAAGTTCTCCAGGCCGTAGAAATTGGTTTCCGTACCCATGGCCAATACCAGGAAATCATAATCAAGCCTGCCGCCATCAGTGATAATGTGTCTGTCTTCTTCGTGGACGCTTAGTAATGTTCCATAATAGAAGCGTACGTTTTGTTTTCCCTGAAACATTTTCCGAAAGGGGTAGGTAATATTAGACGGCTCAATAAATGCGGTGGCTACCTGGTACAAGAGCGGCGGAAAAAAATGGTAATTATTTTTATCCACCAATACCACTTCGATATCTTTTTTACCGGCCAGTCCTTTTACCAGGTTAATTCCGGCGAATCCACCGCCGACTATCACTATTCTCGTCATCACTTCAGGGTTAACTTATAGGGAGTTTGGTGAATCTAATTAACCCTTCTGCAATGTGTTTATTGTAGAAATCTGACACAAAGTCTTGTCCATATTTTTCTATGGAGTTGGGTATATCAATTGATACTTTACTCGCCATTTGAAACAGGTAAGCAAAAGCGATAAACCGAATGTCGCCATTGTATTGTTTTAAGATGTGATCAGTCTTTTCAAATTTATAATTAATGGATTTTGCGAGGCAATATTTCACGTTCACCAACGGATAAGAAGCAGGAGCTTTAAGGTAAGCAGCTATGAGCCGTCCCTTATAGGAATAAATAGTATTAAACTCCACCAATGTTATCCAAAAAGCTTCAATACTATTCATTTTATAGGGAATCTTTTCTACGTCTATTGATAAATTTCTGGCTAAACTATCAAAACTCAGCGTCAGGCAAAAAGCGATCAGATTATTCAAACTCTCAAAATTATCGATAATTGTACTTACACTAATATTTGTGGCAGCCGAGATGAGTTCAAAAGAGACCTGTTCAATACTGCATTGGCTAATTACTTTAATTACGTTTTCGGCTATTTGAAGCGTAAAAATCGTTTTCTTATACATTTCCATGGGATCAGCTAGGATGAATAAAGTCTATTTACTATTAATCTTACCGGTCGCATACGCATACGCAGCTTTTTTCACTTGAAAATCTGAATAAGCGGTATTCAGTGTTACCGCAGCCTGTTGGTAGAAGGCTTGAGCATCCAAAACATCAGTTGCCGTACTCAATCCCGCTTTATAGTTGTCCTGACTTACTTTCAGGTTTTCAGTGGCCTGTAACAGATTTTCCTTAGCGTATCGGATCTGCGTCAATTCATCTTTCATATCGTACCAGTACTTCAGGATACCTACCTGTAGCTGATCACTTCCATCCCTTAAATTGTTTTGAGCAATTTGTTCGCTGATCTTTCTTTGTTTCATCTTTTGTTTAGTACGCCCCCATAAGCCGTCAGAAATAGGAACGCTCAGGGTAGCCAGGGCTGCCGGTACAAACGTACTGCCTATTGTCTTATTGAATGAGCCTGCCTGCGAAGCACTCAGCCCGACCGATAAACTCGGCAAATAATCTGCTTTACTTAATTTGGTTTGCAAGCCTTCACCCTGCACCTGTTTGAGCAGCAACTGGTAATTGGCTATTCCTGAAAGTGTTGTATCCGGTGTTCCACCAGGAAGCAAGGGTTCATTTCCCTTGTCAAGCGTGTCCTGCATCACCATCAGTGAATCATATGGCATGCCGGTGTATATGGAAAAATCAAACAAGGCCAGTCTCCGCCCATTTTGCAGTTTGCTCTGGTTAACAAGCAGTTGACTGAGTTGAACTTTTACTTTCAGCAGGTCATTGCGGGCAATCAGTCCGGAAGCCAGCATATCCTTTTGCATTTTCAGCACATTATTCAGCAGCACTTCATTAGCTGCCAGCGTTTTTTCCTGCTCCTGCAAGTTGACCAGGTTCCAGTATTTTTGCGTAGTGAGCAGTAATACCGAATCAACCGATTGCCTGGCCATTATCTTACTGGTTTCCTGCTGTAAAGCAGCCAGCTTATAACCCGTTTCAATTTTACCACCTGCGTAAATGGGCTGGATGGCAGTTACACCAATCAGGTAGAGATTATTGATGCCTTTATTCAATAGGCCCGGAATAGCCGGTACAAAATCTTTGAAGCCATATAAGCCCAGGCCAGTACCACTGACAGATGGCAGGTAGGAAGATTTGGCAGCAGCCAGTCCAAAGTCTGCCGAGCTTACTTTGAGTTGCCCGTTTTTGATAGCGGTACTGTACGCTAAAGCGGCTTGCCTGCTTTGCTCAAGTGACACTATATGCTGGGCACTGGCGGTATAAGCCAAGCCCATGGATATGATGGATAAAAAGAGGATTTTCATAATAATCAATTTTTAAGGTTACGCGGTTTGCTCATCTGTTTCTTTGGCCTTTTCATCTTCTTTACGAAAGAAAAGCCAGTACAGTGTTGGTAAAACAAAAAGGGTTAGTACCATGGAAACCATTAGTCCAAAGCAGATCACTGTACCTAAAGGTCCCCATAACGAAGAGCGGCTGATGATCATGGGCGTAACGCCCACAGCTGCGGCCGTAGAAGTTAGGAATATGGGCCGCATACGGCGTTCGGCTGACAAAATGCCGGCCTGTAATACCGTTTTTCCCTCATGGATCCTCAGTTCCTCGGCATGATCGATCAGGATAATTCCATTACGTACCACAATACCGCATAAGGCCAATAGTCCCAGAAAAGAGGTAAACCCGAATGGATAGCCAGTGACCAACAATCCGAATGATGCGCCAAGCAGACTGAGTGGCATGGTGGTAATGCTGAGTACTGCATGTTTGAGGTGCTTGAAATGCCAGAGCAATATCAAAAAGATCAGGATGACGCTCATGAGTAAGGAAATCCCCATAGGGCCCATGTTTTCATTTTGCAGTTCCAGTTCACCGCCATAGGAGATTTCAACATTCTGTGGCAATTTAATTTTGTCGATATCCGGCTGTAATTCCGTCAGCACATTGTTGGCAACGGCATCCGGAATGATGTCCATCCGCACAGTCAGCGTGCGGATGCTGTTCCGTCTCACCACCTGTCCGTCATTCCATTCAGGTGCTATATCGGCCACTTGTCTGAGCGGTACCACGGTTTTCGTTTGTTGGGAAGGAATATTAAGGTCCAGCAGGCTGGACACATTCATTCTCGATGTTTTGGGTGTTTTAATCTTCACATCAATCTGATAGTTACCTTCCCAAAGCCGCGTAGCATCAACGCCCTCAGTGTGCATGGCCACGGTGTTGGCCACATCGCTTTTAGTTAAGCCAAGGCGCGCCAGTTCCTGGCTTTTCACATTGAGTTTAATCCCTTCCTCCATTTGATCATAATCCGTCCTGGCCCAGATCACTTCTTTGTGCCTTTTACCTATGGCAATAACCTTTTCACCTACCGCTTTAAGATCGTCAATATTGTTACCGGATATACGAACCTCGATCGGTGCAGATGAGCTGACCATGTTCAGTTGTTTCATCCGCACATAAGCAGATGGGAAGACATTGCTATATTTTTGCTGGTAATCTTTGATCACTTCTTCTGTGGCACCTTCAGAGACCGTATTGACCAGTATCTGCGCATAGTTTTTAGCGGGGAGGTTAGGCGCGTAAACCATATGAAAGCGCGGCGAGCTATTGCCGATAAAACTGGTGTAATTGATCACCCGCTTATCCTTGTGCATGATACGTTCCATATTTTTAACCACACTGTCCGTTTGGTCAAGGCTGTAACCACTGGGCAGGTATATCTCCACAGCAAACTGATTACGTTCCACTTTAGGGAATAATTGCTGGGGAAGTATCCCCATGATGATCACACCGAATACAACGGACAGCACGCCGAATAATACGGTAAGCTTATAATGCTTCACCGAATTGCCGATATGCTTATTGAAAAATAACTGTAGCCTGTCCAGCATTGATTTATGCTCTTGCTTCTTATTTTCGTTATGCAGTCCCTTTTTGATAAAAAGCGTATTGAAGAATGGCACCAATAACATCGATATGACCAGGGACAGGGTCAATGCAATAATGATGGTTACCGGGAAAACACTGATAAAATCTTTGGCTACTCCCGTCATAAAAAACATCAGCGGGAAGAAAGTGGCCGAAATGGCCAGCGTTGCCGTAAATACAGATGGGAATAGTTCCTGCGCACTGCTTTTGGCGGCCTCCCAAACAGACATCCCATGATCCAGTTTTTCTACATGGTTATCAATGACGACAATAGGATCATCGACAACGATCCCCAGTACCACAATGAGTGCCGCCAGGGTTACCGTGTCCAGTTCTATCCCCGCCAGGTACATAATGGCCAGTGTCGCCGCGATTGTAATTGGAATAGTTGCCGCTGCTACTGCTGCCACCCGCAGTGGTAATAACAATAGGGCCACAACCACTACACCGATCAGGGCAAAAGCGAACTCCTTCATAAAGTGGGTAATGGATTCATCCACCACTTCCGGTTGATTGGCTAGTTTGACCAGTTTGATATCCGGCGGTAAATGCGCACTCACTTTTGCCAGCCGTTCCTCCAGCTCCTTGCCAAAATGCACGATATTTTTACCAGTCACCATTTCCAGTGAAATAATAATACTTTTAGTGCCATTTGACGTTACATAGCTGTCAGGATCGCCATATTCCCGACGGATGGTTGCTAAATCACGAAGCCTGACCGGATTACCTTGATCATCACGTTTGATAATCTGCTCTGCAAGATCTGACTCGGTCTTATAAAAACTGGTCAGATGTATCGGCCGGTCGATTATTTTTCCATCTTCGGTCCCCGCAGCACTGATGGCGCCCTCATTTTGCAATACATCCCTGATGTTACCTGCGGTAACCCCATTTTGAAGCAACTTATTATTATCAACATAGATACCGATCTGCTCGTTCAGGTTACCTGTATGGGATATTTTAGCTACATCTTTAACCCGGCGTAATTCAGCTTCAATGTCTTCTACGTTGCGCTGTAGTTCTTTATAAGGCCGGGTAGGTGATTCTACCGCCAGCAGTAAAGCAGAGGTTGAACCAAAATCGCTGTTCACATAAAAACCTTTAACCTCTTTCGGCAACTGGGCCTGCAAAAGGAGCATGCCATTCTTAATCTTATTCCAAAAGGCTTTGGCCTCAGCGCCGTTCACTTTATCGGATACTTCAACAAAGATATACATCATGCCATCGCGAGAGTAGGAGTAAGTTTTAGTTTTATCCACCTCGTTATTGCTAAACAGGTATTCTTCAACTTTCTTGGTCATTTGTTCTTCTACCTGGTTGGATGACGCACCCGGGTAAAGCCCTACAATGACACCCTGCCTGATCGTAAAATCGGGAAATTCATTACGGGGCATATTGAACAGGGCAAGAATACCCAGTAAAAACAGCACAGCAGCTACAGTAAGGGGCAGCACATGGTAGCGCATGGCCCACTCGATCATGTTTTCTTTCTTTTTCATGACTGCTGATTTATTGGGTAATTTTAACAGGAGACTGATCGGCCAGCTTTTGGTAACCGGAAGTAATCAGTTGTTCATCACCACTTAAACCACCGGTGATCGCCAAACCATTATTATAGAGTGCCCCGGTTTGAACTTCTTTCCGTTGCGCCTTATGTTGCGGGTTAACGGTATATACATAATTACGGCCATGCTCATCCACCTGTACGGCCTGGGCAGGGACGACCAGTTGCTGTTCAGCTGCTTTAGCGGACAATGATTTAGATTTCGGAGTACTGAATACGACCTTACAAAGCATACCTGGTTTTAGCGCCTGACCGGGATTGGCTAATTTTACTTTAACGGTATAGTTTGCACTGTTGTTAAGTGCCAGTACGCCCACTTCGGTAATACGCCCTTCGATCGGTGTGTTCGCCGACGCATCAATAGTGACAGCGGCAGGATCACCTGGCTGATAACGATTAATTTCATTCTCAGGAACAGCTACTAAAACATTGACCGAACGGGTATCCAGTAACTGCAACACAGGTACTCCTGGGCTGGCGGTAGCCCCGGCTTCTGTTTTTTTGTCGCTGGCATAGCCGCTTTGAGGTGCATACAGCCTGGTGTGGGCAATATTTTGATAAGTCGCCCGTGCAGCAGATGCCGCCTGGTCAAGATTTGATTTGGCCTCCAGCATTTTAATTTCTGCTATGCTGCCTTTCTGAAATACAGAAAGAATACGCGTGTAGTTTTCTTTAGCCAGTTTAACCTGAGCTAATTGTGCGTTATATTGATTACGGTAAGTTGTTTCATCTACGGTAGCCACTAATTGGCCTTTTTTTACATAATCCCCGGCTTTTACCGGAAATGAATTGATAGTGCCGGAAACCTGAAAACTTAAATCGATCATTTTGTCGGCTTGCAAAGTTCCGCTATAAATAATCTGATCGGAGGAGCCTGTCTGTTGGCTGCTTAAATTAATTGTTTTAACATTGATCGTGTCAGGTATTTTGCTGGACTCTTTATGCCCGGAACATCCGGTGAAAAGTAGCGTTGCTCCAGCTGCTGTAAGAATTGATAATATAGGTCTCATATTTTAATCATTTGAACACTTTATATACTTTTGTCTATTATTAATCAAAAAAAATTATTTCAGTCCCTTGCAAAAAATCTGCGAAATCCAGGACAGTTTAGCTTCCATATCGGGAAACCGGTTGAACAAGATAATTTCCTGCTCAAAGCTTTTGAAGGCGGTTACAATTGTTTCGGCAAGAAAACGGCTGTCAGCCTCAGTGAGTTCGGCAATTTCTTTCTTCTCAATTGCCCACCTGATCATTTTATAGATTACACTGCCTTCTTCCTCCAACAAAACCCTGGTTTTAGCGGCGGCAAGCCCTGGTTGTTGCTTTAGATCTTCTAACACCAAATGATATTTTTTGGTAAGAAATTTAATCTCCTGTAATTTTTTTGTGTAAAAATTTTCCAAATTGGTGGACATTGAAGCATTTGGATCAATTACCCCCTGGCAGGTATCAAATATCTGCAGGCATAGTTTTTCTACTACTGCATCAAAAACTTCTGTTTTATTACCAAAATAATAATATAAAGTAGTACGCCCTTTTTTACCCGCTTTCGAAATATCCTGCATAGACACCCGGGTAAAGCCATAGCTTTCAAAAACACCGATGGCGGCAGTGACAATTTCTTCCTTGATCTGTTCTTCTTTAGATAACTTCATTTTAGACAAAAGTACGAAATATGTTCAATTGGCCAAAAAAAATAAAAATATTTTGGGAATGTGTAAAAGGATTGTTAAATAATTGATAAAGATTGAAGAAATTCGCTATAAATAAGATACTGAAGACCTTAGTATTGCCAGATTTAATCAATATTATTGCCGTTGGTTTCAGTAATTTTATTGAGGCAGATGCGTAATGACTAATAAATGAAAAAAGCTAGGCAAGAAATAGTAGACTGGATGCAAGAATTATATGAAGGGAATGAAAAGGCCCTTGCATATTTTTTTAAACTGCACAGTAAGTCACTTGCTTATTTCACAACCCGCATGCTTGAAGATAAAGCAGAAGCTGATGATATTGTATCTAAATGCTTTTTAAAAGTTTGGCAGAAACATAAAGATTTTAAGACAGAACAAAATATCAAAGCCTTTCTTTACATCAGTTGTCGCAATGCTTGTCTGGATTATCTGGCCAGCTTAAAAGTCAGAACTGCTGCACAAGAAAATTACATTAAGTATCTTCTGGGTGGAGAGGAAACTATCCTGTATGATGTAGTTCAAACAGAAGTGCTGGACATGGTGAATAAAGAAATTGAGGAACTACCTGATAAAATGAAGATAGTTTTTAAAATGCTTTATATTGAAGGAAAAAGTACAGCCGAAATTGCTGAAGAGCTGGGCTTGTCTATACAGACTGTCCGAAACCAAAAAACAAAAGCTGTGGCTCTTATTAAAAATTCTCTGCTCAAAAAAGGTGTTTCCAATGCATTGCAGCTGGCCTTTTTATTTTTTATTACCAAATAAAAAAAATATTTCAATTTCATATGGTTGCTTTAGGGAGTCGTCCCGTTTCTATATTATTAACATCTAAAAAATGTTAAAGGAATAAAAATGGACCAGATGCTGGAAAAAGAATTTTATATATCCACACTAATCACCTCAGAACTTAATGGGTCGCTGGATCCTGCAGGTAATGATGAACTGCAAAACTGGAAGAATTCTTCTTCGGAACACCTTGAATTTTACGATCGTTTAATAGCTAAGGAGTATTTTCTGCAGGAATTTCAAAATTTTAATCAAATCGAAACTGATCATATCTGGCAGCTGACAAGGTCCGGATTAAAAGATAGTTTGAATGTAAAGACCACAGATGCTTCGGTCAGACGCATCAAAATATGGCCTCGCATTGCAGCATTAGCCGCAACGGCGGCGGCACTTGTCGTATGCATTTATTTCTTTAGCGGGAATCGTCATGCTAACCTTTCCCAAATTGATTATGCTAAGCGATATCCATATGTTAAACCAGGTAAAAGTGGTTCAACTATAACCCTTAGCAGCGGTAAGGTTATCAGGTTGAGTGACCATCAAAAAGGTCTTGTAATAGGAAGCAGTCGTCTGGCTTATACTGATGGAAGTGTTGTTACTGCAGATGGCGCAAGCAATCTAAAAGATGAAACACTTACAGCTACGACTACAAAAGGGCAGACGTATATATTTACTTTGCCCGATGGTACAAAAGTCTGGCTGAACGCAGATTCGAAAATTTCATTTGCTCAATTTTTTAAGCACAAAACGCGTAAGGTATTCCTCGAAGGTGAAGCTTATTTCGAGGTTGCAAAAGATAAACTTCACCCATTTATAGTAGCCAATAAAAATCAGCAAATAGAGGTTCTAGGTACTCATTTCAACGTAAATAGCTATAAAGATGAGCCCGGAATTGCAACAACTTTGCTGGAAGGTTCAGTAAAGATAAAGGTTGGAAATGGACAAAAAATTATCAGGCCAGGAGAACAGGCATTGAATAGACTTGGTATAATCAGCGTGCGAAAAACTGACTTAGCCAGTGTTCTCGACTGGAAGAATGGCGATTTCTACTTAAATCATGTGGAATTTAAAACAGCGATGAGAAAAATTGCAAGATGGTATAATATGGAGGTTATCTATGATGCTTCTGTTCCAGATAACATGGAACTGGGAGGATGGGTTTCCAGAAATAACCAGCTTTCTACTGTACTCAAATCAATAGAATCTGCTGTATCAGTGACGTTCAGGGTTGAAGGCCGTAAAATTTTTGTAATGCGATAAATAATAACGAAAAAAATGAAACGATTAATAGTATTAATACTAATGGGCCAGGTAGCTTTTTCGGCTCTTGCGCAGAACCATCCGGTTTCTTGGGAATTTAGCAGTAAAAAAACCTCACCCTTAACGTATGAGGTGAAATTCCATGCTGCGGTAAAAGAGCTTTATCATATTTACCCTCAGGGTGAAGGTGGCGGTTTTGGAATGCCTACTGAATTTCTGTTTGATGAAAATGACAATATAGAATTCATTGGTGAAATAGAGGAAAAAGGGGTGGAACAGAAAGATGGAGAGCATTTGTCTTACTATTCAAAAGGCGTGACATTCACGCAGATACTTAAACTAAAAACTGCAAAGAAGACCACATTGGCATTTACGATAAAGTATATGGCCTGTACCAATCAAATGTGTCTTCCACCGTCTAAAAAGCAATTTACTTTAGATTTAGGTGGTATTGAGAAGGATGCTGTAGCTGTTAAAAATGAAAATCCTTCTGAATTATCCAGCAAACAGACGACTGCTTCTAAGTATGAAGATTTTATAATGGAGGATATAGACGGTAAAGTTATATCATCCAAAAACATTACCTCCAAAAACAAATATACCTTGATTGATTTTTGGGCAAGCTGGTGCATGCCATGCAGGTCGCAAGGGCGCGAATTGATTCCTTTATATAATAATTATAAATCGCAGGGTTTTGATGTGATCGGCGTTTCACTTGATACTGATCTCAAATCCTGGAAAAAAGCTATTCAGGCTGATGGATATACCTGGACAAATCTGAGTGACCTGAAAGGTTTTGAATCTGCTTTGAGTAAGAAATACAATATCACTGCTATTCCGAGAAATTTGCTGATTGATCAAAAAGGAAATATTGTTGCAGTCGATTTACATGGAAAAGAACTGGAGGCTAAACTTGCTGAATTATTTAAGATTTAACTAAAAATGAGATAATAAATTAATGATGAACCTAAACCAACCAAACATGCAGAAAAATCTACGCTAAAACTAAAAACTCCAACTCCAATGTAATTGGGGCTGGAGCAGCTTGGAATCAACTAATTGTCAGCCACAGCAATCTGTCCGTCGAAAGTAAGATTGCTGAATCAACCAAACCAAACAAATGTATAAAAATTCTAACAGATACGGGGGGACGTACCAATCTCTCTGTGCTAAATTTATGCTGATTATGCGCTTAACCACCGTAATATTAATAGCATCGCTTCTCCAGGTCAGTGCATCAACATTTGGCCAGCAGATTACCATCAACAGGAAAAATGCTTCATTAGAATCGCTTTTAATAGAAATAAGGAACCAAAGTCAATATGATTTTTTATATGACGGAAAAATCCTTCCCAGGAACAAGATTGCTGATGTAAATGTGAAAAACGCAGACATCAATAAAGCGTTAAAAACTGTACTAACAGGATCCTCATTAACTTATACCATTGAGGGTAAGATTGTCACCATTAAAAAACGCATTGAACCCACGCTGATGGATAAGATTATTTCTGTATTTCAGCAGATAGATGTGAGGGGTAAGGTAGTGGATGAAAGCGGAAAAACTTTGGCTGGTGCTATGGTATTTATAGAAGACTCAAAAATTAAAACAACTACAAATGAGAAGGGTGAGTTTTATTTGCAAAATGTGAATGAAAACTCCACTATAATTATTGCTTATATAGGATATTTACCCGCTGAACTAGCGGCTGCACCTAATCTTGGAACAATAAAAATGCTGCCGTCAATTGGTGAACTTAAGGAAGTTGAGATTAAATTTAATACCGGGTATCAGCAACTTTCAAGAGAACGTAGTGCCGGATCTTTTGCGAAGCCTAATCTTAATGTGATGAAGAATAGGTCGACGAGTCCGAACATCCTTGATCGTTTAGAAGGATTGGTTCCAGGATTATCGAGTGGAAGAAGTGATCTTGTTAAAGAAGGTCAAAGAGGTGGTCTGGTTATTCGGGGATCATCATCTATTAATCTCTCTACAACGCCACTGGTAGTTGTAGATGGAATTGAAGTACCAAACATCGAAACTGTGAATATGCAGGATGTTGAGGATATCACGGTGCTTAAGGATGCAACTTCAGCGTCGATTTGGGGTGCAAAGGCTGCCAATGGAGTGATTGTAATTACAACAAAAAAAGGTAAGACAGGGGAGAAGCTTAAAATTGATTATGATGGTTATTATGCTTTTCAAGGTCGTCCTAACCGCGAGTATTTACCAAGACTCGGTTCTTCACAATTTATTGCTGCTCAGCGGGAAATTTTTCCGGAATTTGCACAGTTCAATCCTTATGATGGCGAAATAGCTGAAGGTGCACTTCCACCGCATTTACAGATTCTTTATGATGCACTTCCTGAACGCGGCATACTTACCCAGGCACAAGCAAATTTTAAACTGGATAGTTTAGGGAAATTGGATAACAGGGGACAGATTAATGATATTTTTATCAGGAATGCCGCTACTTTAAATCAAACGCTATCTATTGCTGGTGGCGGGAATACACATTCGTTTTACGGATCCATTAATCACATCGGCACAACTGACAATTTGCCTGGCAGTGCTAACAATCAATACAAGGTTAATCTTCGTAACGATTTTATTTTTGGTAAGCGATTTACTGCTTTTATCAATGCGGACCTCACCAATATGACCACCAGGAGCAACGGTACATTGGGCTCAACTCCGGCACCTGGTTTTTTACCTTATCAACTTTTTAAGGATACAAATGGTAGTCCTTTGATTGTAAACGTGCTTGCTCCTTTCGCTTTGACCGGTTATGCTGACGAAATCAGGAAGGATTACGCGGGCAGAGCTGGCGTTAATTTGGATTACAGCCCTGTTCAGGAAATTAACAGGCAACATGAAACAAGTAATACTTTAAGTACAAGGATGGTTGCCGGTGGAAAGATAGATATTCTTAAAAATCTTTCTTTTCAGGGTACCTATGGTTATAACACCATATCCACTACAGGCAGAAAGGTTTTATCACAGGATAATTATACTGTGAGGGATGATTATATGCGGTTTACACAAGAAGATGAAGAGATTGATGAGGACGAAGATGGACCACTGCGACGCAATTTGCCAAAAGACGGAGGCCGGCTGACCACTAATAATTTAGTCACAAAAAGTTGGACAATCAGAAACCAGTTATTTTTTGATCAGACCTGGAATAGCCATCAGCTAACTGTTATGGCTGGTCAGGAAGCTACTCATATGCAGACAGTGGATAATACTGCTACTTATTTTGGGTGGGATGACCAGTTGCAGGTTGGACGTCCGGTAAATGTACGAAGACTCGTCCAGGGGTTTGACGGAATAGCAGGCCGTGCTGGCTGGGAGGATTTTGAAAATAATGTGGGTGGACGCGAACAGCCGATAGCCAGAACGACTTCGTATTTTGCGAATCTCGGCTATACGTTTGCCAGAAAGTATACCTTAAATTCCAGCTGGAGGATAGATAAAAGTAATTTGTTTGGATTTGATAAATCTGCACAGAACAGACCAGTATATAGTATAGGCGGTAAATGGGCAATGGGCACCGAACAATTCCTGGATCCGGTTAACTGGTTGGATAGGCTTGACCTGCGGTTAACTTATGGCGTAACAGGTAATGCGCCGACTCCGGGAATGGCCGCATCCAGAGATATTTTTCAGTCCGAATCTAATGTAACCTATGTGAATGGTGCAGGTATAATTCTGTTTAAGCCATCAAATGCTAAGTTAACATGGGAAAGTACTAAGGTATACAATGCGGGTATAGATTTCTCGGTTTTAAATGGAAGATTAAATGGTACTATTGATCTGTATCAAAAAAACACACAAGATCTGATTGGCACACTCTCCACCTCTCCTTTAACCGGATATTCCAGTGTTACAGGGAACTTTGGTAATTTAAAAAATCAGGGTATCGATCTCCAGTTGAATTCAGTTAATGTCGTGACCCGTGGTTTTGAATGGGGCACCAGTCTTGTTTTAGGTTACAATAAAAATAAGATCACTAAATTAAATCTCAATCCGGCTACTACAGGTGCAGCCTTAATTAATGCCAATTACCTTGTTGGATACCCAATGTTTGTATCCCACTCTTACAATTATGCTGGCTTAAATGCTAAAGGTGATCCACAGATCAGACTTGCCGACGGATCTCTGTCATCAGATCCAAATATCAGCCTGCCAGCGGATATCGTATATAATGGAGTTACCCAGGCACCCTGGAATGCGGGTTTAAGTAATAATTTCAGCTATAAAAATTTCCAGTTGGGCGTAAACATCATTTACAATGGTGGGCATGTGATGTTAGATCCGCGCAACCCGCTGAATACCAATGATCCTGGTTTTTTGAATCGTTTCAAAAACCCGGTTGACGAAAACAAAACTAATATTCCAAGATGGATCGGCGATACTGAACTGGCAGCTCAACGTAATACCAGTTACTATTCTAATGGTAACCATAGAGTTATGGATGCATCTTATGCCAAGATCAGGGATATTACTTTAGCCTACAGCCTGCCTCAAACCTTAGTAAATAAAATGCAGGCTCAGGCAATTAGTTTCCGTTTTCAGCTTTCTAATTTATTACTCTGGACTGCCAATGACATCAATTATGATCCGGAAGCCAGTGATTATACACGTGCTGCACAGGGTACGGTAACTCTTGGTGCTCATATCACCTTTTAATTATCAAGTTAAAAAGACAAAAAATGAAAATTTTAAAACAATATATCTTAGGACTGGTGCTGACGACAGGGGTATTGGTGCTGGTTTCATGTAAAAAGGAATTTCTGGAAATAGAACCTAAAGGCTCAATCATCGCCTCTAAAACACAAGATTATGAACTTGCGCTAAATGCAAGTTACATTGCATCCTCGTTCACCGCAAGCATTTATATGGGAGATGAGGTGGGTGTTCAAAATGCTTATTTTAGTGGTGCTTCACTTCGTATGCAACGCCTTTTCAAATATGAGGATAGAATTTATCAGGCAGATGAGGTTCCTGCCGAGATTGACGACTCTGAAGGGTACATCCGCAGGCTTTACCTGTACAATAAGATCATTAATGAGATTATGGACGCTGAGGGAGGAACAGTGCAACAAAAGGAAGCGATTGTGGCTGAAGCAAAAGCCGGCAGGGCAATATGTAATTTTATGTTTCTCAGTGATTTTTCAAAACCTTATAATGCGCTCACTGCATCCACCGATTTGGGAATCCCACGCATTATAACCGCTAATGTTACACAAAATAGTTTTACCCGGCTGAGCCAAAAGGAAAATTATGATTTTATCATTAAAGACTTAACGGAGGCAATAGCCCATCTTGGCCCCCTTGTTCACCGTCGTAAAATGTCTAAGCTGGCTGCAGAATTCTATTTGGCCCGGGTTTTTATAACAATGGGGAGGTTTGATGATGCAAAAAAACAAATTGATGCTGCATTTTTAGAATTATCAAGAGCTAACATTACCTTAAAATTATATGACTACAACGAAGTATTAAATCCTGAAGGTCAAAATAACTGGTTTCCCTTTAGTCCTTTTGGCTTTAGCAAGAAACCAATCCCAGCTAATTATACGGAAACCATTTATGATATTCAGGCAAGATCTTTCCTGCTTGATGCTCAAAATACATTTGTAATCAATCCTGAAACAGCATCATTATATGATCCTGCAGATAAACGTGTAGAATTATTTGATCCAAGAAATGCGTTTGAAGATGAAATACTTGCGAAAGGAATGAGACGTCCTGTTGGATTCTTTGTTATGGCCGGACCCTCACTTCCAGATTTATACCTGATGAGTGCGGAATGTAAAGCACGTGGAGGTAATCTTAGCGGCGCAATTGAAGATCTGGAAAAACTGAGGGTAAACAGACTATCTGAAGATGCTGCTACAATACCTGCAAATGTTGGTACAGATCAGCAGGCTTTGGTAAAATTCATCCTCGATGAACGTGTTCGGGAATTTGCCTTTACAGGTCTGCGTTGGTTAGATATGCGTCGCTTATCGCAGGATCCAATTTACTCCAGCCATATAAAATATACGCATAAAAGTTTTGATGCTGATGGAAATGTGCTGCAAAGCTATACACTGAAACCTGAAAGATTTGCTTTAAAATTTGGCGAACGTATGCTGCGCGAAAGCCAGGGCTTGCAGGAAAATCCTTAGAAAATCAATTATATAACTGAGCGAATTGTTCCTATAGGGGCAATTCGCTATTAACTACATACATATGAATAAATTACTTGCATTAGCAGTTGTCTTTTTGCTGCCTGCATTTTTAAATGCTCAAACGAATTATAGGATTAAAGGCAAAATTCCAAGTACTAATAAGGCTATTAAAGCCGTAATGGCCTATCCACCCGATGACAAGGGTGGTGAGTATAAATCTGATACTGTCAGCATTAGTGATGGTAAATTTGAATTTACAGGCATTATTGGAAGACCGCAAATGGCGGAGTTGAACTTAATTATGCCTCGTACTGCAGGTAAAAAAGCGCGCAAAGCTCAGTCCGAAGAGAATGACGGAATGAAAAACGTAGCGCTGTTTTATCTGGATGGCAATATCGATATCACATTTGACACTGCAGGGACGGCCTCCTATGCTGGTGGTGGCAAGGAGCAAAAAGCATGGGAAGCCTATGCCCTTGAGGCTGCAGCCAGAAATAAGGCGTTAAAAGGAGCACCATCCGGAATGGAATTTTACGAGATGTTGATTTCGGATATGGTAAAACGTTTTCCGGATAACTATATGAGCGTCGATCTGATGGATTTGTTTACCCAAAGTGCAATTCAGCCGAAATTGGTTGAGCCTATGTATAATGCGCTGAGCAAACGTATGCAAAATACAGAAAAGGTACTGCGCTGGAAACCAAAAATGGATGAGGCAAAACTGGCCGTTTCTGGTAATCAAACTGCACCTGACTTTACTTTAAATGATACAGATGGAAAAGCAGTATCATTATCCTCTTATAAAGGTAGTTATGTGCTGGTAGACTTTTGGGCCAGCTGGTGTGTGCCTTGCCGTGCAGAAAACCCAAATGTACTGGCTGCTTATGAAAAATATAAAGACAAAAACTTTCAGGTTTTAGGCGTTTCCCTGGATGAAAAAAAGAACCTCTGGCTAAAAGCAATTGCTGAAGACAAATTGCCATGGAAACAGGTATGTGATTTCAAAGCTGATAAGAGCGAAGTAACACAATCATACAATATATCATCCATTCCAGCCAATGTACTTATCGATCCGAATGGTAAAATCGTTGGTAAAGATTTAAGAGGTAAGGATTTACATGACAGGCTTGCTGAACTGATCAAATAAAATATAACTATAAGAACATATATACTCACTCATGAAAAAGATAATTTTATCCTTGCTGATTTCTAGTTCAGCATGGGCTCAGCAGGTTGTGCCCAAGAAATATAACTATACCAATTTTAACTTGATTGTTGACGTAGAAGGCAGAGAGAAATTCTATAATCAAATGATTAGGGAAAAGCCTGAAAATAAGGCAAAACCTGCTCAGTATAATGATTACCGAAGTTCTTTGGCAATTGGTTGGCTTGCCAAAGGAAATTTGGAACGGTATAAATATTATACCAAAGGCAATCCTGAATTTTCTTTCCCGAATTTGCTTGACTTCAGCTACACATTGGAACATTTAGTAGAAGATAGTAATAATCTAAAGATTGTTGAAGAAGTTTCGAAAGCATATTTGGATAGGCTGGATAAAAATAAGGCAAATGATGAGCTGACTACGGATAGAATGCAGGTCCTTTTGGAGGTAAATGCAATGGCCAATGCGAAATTAGGCAATGTGGACGTAGCTATGAAAAATATTGAACGCTCTTCAGTTATCAAAGGTATGAGAGAAGCAAAATATTTCAAAGATTCTAAGTCCAATTATCTGAATCGTTACGCAATTGTTTTGCATGCTGCGGGTCAGCATAAAAAGGCTTTGGATTTACTCACTGAAGCTGTAAGGAATGCTGATTCCAATCCTAAGGTGATAGCAACCCTGAGAGAAATTTATAAAAAGGTGAATGGTAGCGATAAAGGACTGGATAGTACCATCAAAGCTCTGCAGGATGAGGCTTATCACAAGTATTACAAGGAGGTTGAAAAATCATATATCGCAGATAGCAAAATACCATTTCGGGGAGTTATAGCTAACCCGGATGAAGATAGTAAGGATAAAACTCTGACTCTTTTCACCGCCAGGAAACACGCTAAAGAGATCTCGTTACCTGAATTGAGCGGTAAAAAGGTAAACTTTGCTGATTATCAAGGAAAAATTCTGGTGATTGATTTCTGGACCACCGGATGTACACCTTGTGTGGCCGCGTTTGCAGGATTTGAAAAAGTGGTGGCAGATTATAAAAATGATCCTTTCCAGCTTTTTGTGATCAACTTGTTTGAAGGCCAGGAAACGATTAAAAGTTTTATCGCGAAAAAAGGCATAACCCTGGATGTCTTACGAGATGTGCCAAACGCAGCATACGATATTCAAGCAACCCCTACCAAGATTATTTTTGATCCAACCGGTACTATAAGATTCTATAGTTCAGGCTATGCGGGTTCTACAGACAGAGAATATTACAAGTTGAAAGCTATGGTTGAAATCGTAAAAGCACACAGTTAAATATAGAATTATGAAAAAGCTAATTTTATTATTGGTGCTGGTTTCCGGCACATTATATGCACAGCGTACACCACAACAGATTGCGAAACAATTCAATGCTCTGGTCAACGTAGAAGATGAAGAACGATTTTATAATGACTTACTCGCAAAAAAAACCGGCTGGTGCCGCTAAACCAGACCAGTATAATGAATATCGCGCTCAATTAGCGGTTGACTGGCTGGTTAAGGGAAATATTGATAAATATAATTTCTATAAGAATACCCGTCCAAAATTTACAGCGCTACAGTTATTTGAGCTGAGCAATTTGCTTGAATATTGGGTTGACGACAATAAGAATGTTGCAGAAGTGGAGCAGATTTCAAAACAGCTTTTAGATGACCTGAGAAAGAAAATACATGATGACACATTTTCACGGACAGGAATTTTGCTTGAAGTAAATGCAGTAGCCAATGCCAGACTTGGTCATGTTGATATAGCTATGAAAAACATCAAGGCATCTGGTGAATATGCCACATTTAGAAACCTTTCTTATTTTAGAAACACAAAGGCTAATTATCTTAACCGTTATGGTATCATATTATCAGCTGCCGGGCAGCATCAAAGGGCACTTGACACCTTATCTATGGCTGTGGGTAATGCGATTTCCACACCAAAAACGATTGCGACCTTAAAAGAGGTCTTTCAAAAAGTCAAAGGAAATAGTGCAGACGTGGATAAATATATCACAGCATTACAAGATGAATCTTATAAAAAGATTTATAAGGAAGTAGAAAAGGCCTGGATTACAGTTACGAAGCCTGCACCTGATGTTACTTTGACTGATATTAATGGTAAGGCTGTTAAATTGTCTGATTACAGAGGTCAGATAGTTGTTATCGATTTTTGGAGTACGGTATGCAAACCATGTGTTGCAGCATTTCCCGCCTTTCAACGCTTAGTTAACTTTTATAAAGAAGAGCCTTTCCGGTTATTTGTCCTTAATGAAGGCGAGGATGCAGCGACTGTAAAGCCATACATGGAAAAAAATGGCTATAAACTCAACGTATTATTCGATAATAATGAAGCTATTTTTAAAGCATTAAACGCTTTAGGTACACCTCAGAAATTTGTTATCGATGCTAACGGAAATATTAATCAAACCAGCATCGGCTATAGTGGATCTGATGATAAGGAATTCTATAAATTAAAGGCGATGGTCGAACTGACTAAAGCACGTTCTTCTGAAAAAACATCGGCTGTAAAAAGTAAATCTAAATGAAATATTTAAAATTAAGTTTAACAGGCTTGTTTTGCCTTGTTTCATTAAATGGATTTTGTCAGACTAAGACGGATGCCAAAAAGCTGGAGAAGCTGATTGCGAATTGTGTTGAAAAGGCGATGGAGACCAGTGTATATATTATTGAATGGGATACGGTTAAGAATAAGGTTCAGGATGGTATTGAAGAAGCGAACGGATTTACAGGTGTAGTAGTGTCTGCTGAAGGACATATCCTTACGGCATCTCATGCGGCTATGCCTGATCAGATTTACCAGATCTCTTTTCCAGAGGGTAAAAAACATATTGCTGTAGGTTTAGGTAGGATTGGTATTCAGGACAAAGACACTGATTATGATATGGCCCTGATCAAAATTATGAAGCCTGGAAAATGGCCTTTCGCTAAAATGGCACCCAGCAGTGAATTAAAATTGAATCAACCTGTGATCAGCATTTCTTATCCCGGATCCTTTTTTAAGCAAACACCAAATGTGCGTTTCGGTAGAATAGCTGATGTGGATTTAACTGACGGATTCATTGAATCATCAGCTAAAATGGAACCCGGTGATTCGGGAGGGCCTTTATTTGATGTAATTGGACGAGTTGTTGGCGTGCATAGCTGGATCAAGGAAAACGAAAACCAGAATTATGATGTTCCGGTTGATTATTTTTTGAAATATTGGACGGCGCTCAACACTGCTAAAGATTATACGGAATTTCCGCCCGCAGATGATTTACCAGCTGTTACATCTTCAATAGCAATGGAAACTGTGCCAGCACTGGAAAATATTGCTGAGAATCCAACTAAATATAACAGGAGCGTGGTCGTACTGAAAAGTTCCCGTGGAGTGCAACAGCAATCTATTCTTGGCACGCTGTTTAATTATGGTGGTGCAGAATATATTATCAGTAAGAGTTCAATGGTTTTTAATCATCCTCTACTCAAAATTGGTGCTGGTACAGCTTCAGTTCAAGTGATCAAAAGAGACAGGGAAAACGATCTTGTTCTGTTAAAAACTGAAAAAAAACTGGGCGTTGGCATCAGGCTGAAATCTACTGCTGAAAACCCTGATCTCAAGCAAAAAGATCTGGGTAAGATCCTAATTTCTGCTTTGTCATCAGACTCTGCTAAAGTTGGCGTATTAAGTGCTGCATATATTGATATGCCTTTGAATACAAGTAAAGGATACCTGGGGGCAAGTGCCGCCTATCAGGATGGGAAAATAACACTCACCAGCATTAGTAAAGAGAGTGAAGTAGCTTCATTTCTTAAAGAGAAAGACCAGGTGATCAAAATTAACGGAACAGTAGTGCGTACGGCGTCAGATTACAACAATGAATTTGACAGGTATCTGGCTGCGGATTCGATTTCCATAGATATTATCAGGGATGGTAACCCGATGCATCTTAGTGTATATCTCGAAGCAGAACCTACGGTGAGACATGTTTCTTATGACTACGCTGGGGGGCGAAGTGTACGTTCTGATGGCTTTAAGCATGTACTTGTTCATGATGCAGCCGTCAGAGCTAACGAATGCGGTGGTACTGTATTTGACAGTACAGGAGAGTTTTACGGGATAAACATTGCCAGACGCAGCAGGACATCGACTATCGTTATGCCTGTTGCCGCAATTGCAAAATTTATTGGGGATTCGTTATAAATAAATTCTTTTAGAAAGGTCTTACAATCAAATATTAAATGAAATTATCATCAGCATACTGTTTATAAACAGCAATGATATGCTGATGATAGCCACATAACCGATAAAAAATAATATACACTGATGAAAAAAATAATTCTGGCAATTTTGATGCTTAGTTCGTTAAGTATACTTGCACAAAAAAGAAAAGGGACATCCATTGAGTCAAAATTAAACGCGTTAAAGGTTGAAAAGAATCATAAGATAATCCTGCAAAAGATAAAGATCTTAGAAAATGGATCGGATGAAGATTTGATGGTATTAGTTCAATACTATGATAAAAATGCAGCGAAAAAGGAGACGGTGACTAAAAGTCTGCTAAAAAAATATCCGCAAAGCCAGAGTGCAAGAATGTTAAGATTAACTTCATTTCTCCAATTGAAAGGAGGAGTTCCGGAAATGGAAACGTTGCTTCAATCTATGATTAAGCAATATCCGGATGTTAACCTGGATATGGAAAAAAGTTTGTTATCCAGTGCATATGCTGAAGTTCCAAACTCAGCCCGGGTTCTTCACTTTATCAATTCAATGCAAGACCCTGTATTTAAAGTAAGGGCCGTAGCAATGGCTATTGAGATCATGGCTGCTGTTGACAAGGCTGCAGCTTTGGAACTTGCCACCATTGAATTAGCAAGCGCAAAACAAATAAAAGGTCAGACTGCTTTAAAAGAACCATTGAAAGTTGATCCAAAGTCAGCCTATGACGATTATATCAATATTTACGGTAAGCTGCTGTTCAAAGCTGGTAAATATGAGGAGGCATATCAATACACTACCGAAGCCTATAATAAGATTAAAGACAGAGATGAGGAGCTTATTGAAAACTATGCTTTCTTATCGAGCTTAAATGGTAAATATGAGGAAGCTTTGCCCGTTTTGGCAGAAGCGGTTAGAAAGGGGGAATTTGATCAAAGTTATATTGAACAGGTAAGAAAAGGCTACGCAACATTAAATCCTGGTAAGGATGTAGATGCCTATATTGCCAGCTTGCAAAAGGTTTTTATTGATAAGATTAAAGCCCATGTTTCACCATTAATGGTTAACAAAGCTGCTCCGGATTTTACGGTAACTGATGTGAATGGGAAAACAGTTTCATTAGCAGATTTTAAAGGTAAAACAATCATACTGGATTTTTGGGCTACCTGGTGCGGACCCTGTGTTGAATCTTTTCCTGCTATGCAAATGGCTGTAAACAGATACGCTAATGATCCTGATGTTAAATTTTTGTTTATCCATACCTGGGAAAATGTTAGCGATCCCTTAACCGATGCTAAGACTTTCCTAAGCAAGCGCAACTATAAATTTGATTTGTATATGGATCCAAGAAATCAATCTACTAAACATAGTGCAGCCGCCGATGCATTTAAAATAGATGGAATACCTGCGAAATTTATTATTGATGGTAATGGTAGGGTTCGCTTTCAAGTGGCTGGTTTTGAAGGAAGAGCCGAGGCTGTTGCAGAAGAAGTAGTACAAATGGTTGAGCTGGCACGTAAAGGTGTATAATTGCAACAAAAAGTGGGATCCATGTCGATTTAGACACTGGATCCCACAGTTTAATTACAGCACCATAAGTAATTATTTGAGTAAGGCTAAAGCCGCTTATAAAAATCAGGAAATACGAATAGCCAATGAACTATCCTTTACTGAATCGTGATCTTTCCTTTAATTTCTTCCAGTTCAGGTTCCAGTTCCAGATATCTTTCCAGTAAAGTGACCTGATTTTTAGCCCGTTCCAGATTATGGCCTTCATACTTCTCCCCATAATAAATATCATTTTGAAGGTAATCTGTCAGGAAGCGGATAACCTGCATATAAATCAAAAACTTTCCGGCATAAGTGAAATAGCTTTTCTCTGTTGCAGTTAATACATCGCCCATCTCTTCCATATACCCATCATATATGGCTTTAAAAAAATCTTTCCTGACATTGATTTTAGTCAGATCTGTTTCTTCTTCATTCGCAGAAGATAAATATGTTCTCATCATATCACCCACATCGCTTATGAAATATCCCGGCATTACCGTATCCAGATCGATGATGCAAATCCCTTTATTTTCCTGGTCAAAAAGAACATTATTAATTTTTGTATCATGATGAATTACCCGCTGCGGGATCTCTTTGTCTTCTACTATCTTTTTATAAGTAGTCACAATATCCGCGTGTTTCATGATGAAAGAAATTAAGTCTTCAGACTTTTCTTTCCGCTGACCAGAAGCCTGTGCTACTGCTACAGTAAACTGATTGAAACGTAAGGTCAGGTTATGGAAATCAGGCAGGGTAATGTGCAATTTTTTAACGTCAAAATCATTTAGTAACCTGGAGAACCTTCCGAATTGCTTTGCGCCTTCATAAGCTTCTTCTTTTTTATTCAATACATTCAGCGAATGAGAATTCTCTACAAAAGGAAATAACCTGAAATATCCTTCTGGTGTTTCCATTAACGAATCGCCGGATAATCCGGGAAGTGCAGAAACAAAAAGATATTCAGGATGTGTTTTACTTAAATAAGACTTCAGTGCAACTATATTCCGGTCTATATCGTGAGGCTTTTTAAAGACAGATTGATTAACCTGCTGTAATATATATCCGTTGGTTGGTGTGGTTATTTTCCAGGTACGATTGATCAGACCATCTCCAAATAATTGTACGTTATTTCCAGCAGTCTCCATTCCGTACAACGGTAAAATTTGATCAAGCATAAATTAAGCGGGTTTATTTTTTCGTAAACTCAAACTTAATCAATTTCGCTATCAGATCGTTGTGCAAACGTTTGTGTAAACTTATTTATCCTTGCTAATGATCAGCTCTGACTCTACAACTACATTATAGTAAGCAGGTTCCGTATCAGAATCACTTTTTGGTTTGTTAATCAGATCCAGTAAAATGTCGGCGGCTTTCTTTCCCTGTTTATAAGGAAACTGCTCTACAGAAGCAATCGGAGTGAAGTCCATATAATTGATCAGTGGCAGATTTGCATAACTTACAAAGTCGATCTCTTTATTAATTTGTATATTTAAAGAACGTGCATAGCGGATCGCAAATAAAGCTACATAATCATTGAAAGTCACGATTGCTGTCGGCTTGCGTTTATGATTCAGGAAGTTATCCATAGACTCAATCGTACCTGCCTCTGTCAAATCACAATTGACCATTAAAGAAGGATCAAATTTTAACCGGTGAGAAGTCATTGCCTTGATATACCCATTTTTTCTTTCTGTGCTGGCTACCAGGTTAGTAGGGCCGTTAATCATACCAATTGTACGGTGACCTTTCTTCAATAAAAAGTTCACGGCTTCAAAAGTACCAGATTCCAGGTTAGAGGCTACAAAATGTATATTCTTTACTGGAGGGATGCGGTCGAAAAATACGATAGGAATATTTGACTTTTTAAAAGCCTCAAAATGTTCGTAGGTATTGGTCGTTTTAGAAACTGAAATCAACAGGCCGTCAACGCGCTGCATCTTCATCTTTTCGATCAGGAGTTTCTCTCTGTCTGCATCGTCATGTGACTGGGCGAGCAGAACAGTATAATTTCTTTGATAAGCGATATCTTCAATCCCACTGATTGCTGCAGAGAAAAAGGATTCAGCCAGTTCTGGTAAAATAACGCCTATCGTATTTGATTTACCTTGTAAAAATTGAATAGCTCTTTGATTGGGCTCATAATTAAGCTCTTTGGCCATCTTTTTTACACGCATTTTTGTGATTAAACCTATGCTGGAATGGTCGTTCAAAGCTCTGGATACGGTCGAAACCGAGATGTCAAGAAGCTTTGCTATCTCTTTGATGGTAGTTGGTTTATCTGACATTTGTTCCAAATGTTACAATTATCTTTTAATATAAGTAATTAAAATGATTAAATAAAAAGCCCCGGCCATTATTGCCAGGGCTAATTGATGCATATCAAATGATAAATTGTTCCGGATCTTCCTAAGGCAGATTACTGAAATCAATCACCGGGTGTGCAGCACCAGTGGAAGGTCTGTTAAAGGTCTGTTTCAGTGCAGTTGCATCACTAAAAAATCCTCCGTTTCTTAAAAAGAACTGGTTGCCATTTACGCCCCCGCCAACATCTTTTCTGTATCCTCTGTTTGCAATATCATCACCCGTAAATTTCATCGCTGTAATTTCTGTCCAGTTACCATTCGTGTCTATTGCCCACTGGTTTCCATAATTAGCTTTTCGTTCTATATTTCCCATTTCCGGATTGAAATTCTCCAGAAAGGAATACAGACTTTTCAATCTGGTATTGGTTGCAGGACGTTCAAAACTTGCAATTAATGTCCAGTTGCCATCGGCAGGTTTAAAATAAGAAGTATAAACCGTCTTGTTCGTTACTGCATCCGGCTGTGCTCTGGTTAAAAAAGTGTAGGTTTTTCCTGCTGCCCATGGATAAATCAGGTAACTCTGGCCACCAGAACCTTCATTACCAAATTCACCAGTATGTACAGCTGTACCTTTTTTGATCAGTTTAATCTTTTTGTCATCTGGTATGGTTGCGGGATCATCCGTAGGGAAAGGACTCCATAGCGAAAACAATACTCTGCGTTCTGTAGCCGAATTGACCTGGATACCGAAGTAACCTTCGCCAAAACCGTTAGACATGAAATAAGAACCAGTCGGATCTGAACCTGCAGGAACATTGATCTCGTTGTAAAACCATTCTACATTATTTTTAATCGCATCAGGAATGGTATAGTTCACATGTACCGAAGGCCCTCTGCGTCCCCAGTAAAAACGGGAATCAATGTTGTCTTTGGCATAAGATACCGTATCGGTTACTGGTTTTCCGCTGATAATCAGATCGGAAACCTCACCAAAATAATCACCTGTTTTACTGATTCCCTGTATATCAAATTTGATATACCCTTTGGCAGTAATATTGAAATTTCCAACTGCTACCGTATCAAATGATGAATTTGATGCTGTTTTAGTGATCGACTGTGTACCCGTTGATACTTTAAACGTACTGTTTCCTGAAGGGACTTTCATTCTTAAAGCAACCGTCACCATACCCGGCTTTTCAGTTCTGAAGTAAACACTGGTCACTGCACCCGCATTGGTCCAGTTCGCGAGGCCGTTGTTATTAATCTGTTCACTCGCAGTAGTTTTTACCCAGGCATTTCCACCTAAGGCAATCGCAATCTTTGGCCCGGTTGCTACAAAATCATTAATCTCTTTGGGCGTTTTCGTGTTGTCTGCTGTATTGGCATCACTTTTTTTACAAGAGGTCCCTATCAAAAGAGATAGGAACGATAAGGATAAAATAATGGTCTTCATAGGTATATGGTTTTAGGTTAAGGATTTTGAACCAGGTTAGGGTTGAGTACAATATCATTCTCTGGAATAAAGAAGATCACACGTGGATCCGTATATGGAATTTGCTGTGTGGTTTGTCCGGATGTCAGGTGAGTACCCGGATAATCTCTGTTTAATGTTTTCTTATTTCTGAAAATATCGAACTTACGCTGAGACTCAAATGCAAATTCCAATCTTCTTTCATCCAGTATCACATCCAATACATTCGTATAACCCATCAGGTTACCTGAAGAAAATAAAGCATTTCCACTTAATCCCGCGCGGCTTCTGATGACGTTAACATCAACCAGGGCATCGTTTGGCCTGCCCAACTGGAAAGCACATTCTGCTCTTGTCAAATACATTTCTGCTAATCTCAAGACCACAGGAGAACTTAAAGTTTCATAGCCTTCTTGAAATGAGTACTTGTTAATGAAGTATTTGGGATAACCATTTCTTTTCTGAAGAACAGGGTTTCCCTGTGCATCTTTCTTAACAGTTCCGTCAGCATTTTTTTCATATTGCGGAACGACAAATGAATTACGTAAATCTTCAGGGAATTTATGAACTAAATCTCTGTAAGATTGTGAGGCATACATTTCACCATAACCAATTGCTCCGCCCCAGTACATCGAACCAATCGCATCATCAAGGCGGTCATCTTTAAGTACATGTCTTATCGCAAAAATGGTTTCTGGATTTCCCTCAGGAACACTCGTAAAATATTTTGAATATCCAGCAGAGGGCAATAGCGAATAACGTCCGCTTTTAATTACCTGATCTGCATAATCAAAGGCATTTTTATAATCTCCCATATACAGATAAACTCTGCTCAATAGCGCTATGGCCACTTCTTTAGAAGCAAAATTATTGTTTTTTGTACTGTTCATTAGCTTGATCGATTTTAGTAAATCGCTAACTACTAAAGCATAAACATCTTTTACCCTGGATCTGGCTGGTAATTCTTTTACATCAGTATTTGTTTTAAGCATCACACCTAAAGACTCACCGTTGTTATCCGTATAAGGCCGTCCGAAGAATTTAACCAGATCAAAATGGATCATTGCTCTTAAAAAATAGTTTTCTCCAAGCAGCTGGTTTCTTACAGGGTCTTCACTTTCCACTACTTTTTCAATAACCACATTGGTACCGAAAATGGCCTGATAACCTTTGCGCCAGAAGTTTTCTGCATTGCCCTGGTTTTTTTGATGCTGATAATTATAAGCATAAAATAAAGGGTCAGTGGTTGTACCACTTAAAGAAACATTATCACTTGCATACTCAGCAAATATGTGGTAATTACGTATATAATAAGGATCCTTGATATAATTATAAGTTCCGATAGTGGCTGATTGAAGTCCTTCAAGCGTGCCTACTACGGTTTCATTAACGATACCACTATAAGGAGGAAGCGTCAGGTCTTTTTTACAGGCTGTAGCAGACACGATAAGCGCCATAGCTACTATTGTTTTATAGCTGTTAGTCATTTTTGTAATTTTTTTTATACTTAAAAACCTATGTTAACACCGAATAATATCTTTTTACTAATCGGGTATTTGGTGCCGCTTACCCCACTCGTATTTGGCGTAGAGAATATAGTAGAAGGATCTAAATCGGCAACTTCCGGATCCATGCCCGAAAACTTGGTGAAAGTAACCAGGTTGTCTGCACTTACATAAACTCTCAGATTTGAAATTTTAAGTCTTTTAGTAATGGCATCAGAGAAACTATAGCCAAGGGTAATATTCCTTAATCTCAAGTAAGAACCATCTTCTAAATATCTGGAAGAAGGTTTATTGGATAATTTATTCCCATTCACTACAGCTTTTGGATGCGTGGCCATATCTCCGGAATTTTCCCATCTGTTCCAGCCATCCTTTAAGAGCATACTGTTGTATTGAGGATAGGCACCATCCGCATCAAATACTTCCCGGTCGGCATTATAAATCTTACTGCCATATACAAAATTGAAGAATGTATTTAAGCTGAAATTCTTGTAAGTAAACTCATTGCCCATACCACCAGTGAATTTTGGTGACGAAGTGCCTACGTATCTTCTCTCTGCAGCATTGTAATTGTTAGTGGTCGTTGTAGTACCATCTGCTTTGGTCATATACCATAATGGATCTCCATTAGCAGGGTCTACACCAGCCCATTCTCTGGTATACCAGGAATTCATATCACGGCCTACTGTAATATTCTGATTAGCGAACCTGGCTACTGGCTGATCCAGGTATAGGTTAGTAACCCTGTTTTTGTTGAAACCAATATTGAAACTCGTATTCCATTTAAAGGCACCAGTAAAGTTTTTAGTACTGAGTTCAATATCAATTCCTTTATTCTTTACGGAACCTATATTTTGCAAATAACTATAAAAACCAGAGGCGGCAGAAAGTGGTACAGCAATGATCAGATCTTTATTGGTACGCTGATATACATCAACGTTTAATTCAATTCTATTCCAGAAACCGATATTAATCCCGGCATTGATGGTGGTAGGGGTTTCCCAGGTTAAATCAGGATTAGCGATTGCTGAAGGGTAACCACCAGGAATATTTGCATACTGAACATCAAAACTATATAAAGGTAATGAGCTATAATCTCCTGTTGGCGTATTACCCGTAACTCCATAACTACCACGTAATTTCAGGTTCGTAATCACACTGGATTTGAAGAACTTCTCGTTAGAAATCAACCATCCGCCCGCAAGAGAGTAGAATAAGCCAAACTTATGATTTGCACCGAATTTAGAAGAACCATCATTCCGCATAGACACCGTTCCAAAATAGCGGTTGTCATAATTGTAATCACCCATGAAAAGCTCAGAAATAAAACGGCTTTTTGATTTTCCGCCTTTTAATAAATAGGCTGTAGCAGTTGAATTTAAAATTTCCAGACCGGGTTGAATGCCATAACCAGTTCCGTCAATATTATCCAAATAATTTTGCTGATACTCAAAGCCAGCTATTCCAGATAAGTTATGTTTTCCAAAGCTATGCGCTGCATTAAATAAATTGGAAGTAAGAACGCTGTTTGAATAATTATATAAATTTCTAAGCTCTCCTGAATTGGCTTTTCCAGTAGGGGTACGGGCATCATTCAGAATTTCTCTCCTGGTATTCGTTGTGGTATATCTATTTGACGTAGCGAAATTTAACCAATCCGTGATCTTATATTCTAATTTCAAATCTCCCGCTAAAGTCTGGCCCCTTTCATTGTCCACATTATAATCATTCAGGTACACGAAATTAGTTTTATCCCTTCCATACCATTGACTTTCATTGTCAATATACCTTGGGCTTCCATCAGCATTGTAAGGACTATCCCATGGCAGATTGGTATAGGCCTGATAAAGTGCCCCGGTACGGTCATCTGTTCTTTTGCTGAAACCTGCATTAACTCTGGTTGTAATTTTAAAACGGTCATTAATCTTATGATCCAGATTAACCCTGAAATTGATATTGTTATAACCTGTGTTAACGAGTGTACCTTTTTCATCGTAATAATCAGCACCTATATAAAAGTGAGTCTTTTCATCACCACCAGAAATATTGATATTCTGACTGTTGGTGTAAGCCTGTTTAAAAGCTTCTTTTCGCCAGTCTGTATTTTCGGGAGTGGAAGGCAGGAATCCGGCTAAATATTCAGCATTTGTTAACGGAAGTGATTTTGAAGTCAGGTAGGCATCAATCTGTTGTGGTGTAGGGTTAGGTGTAGTCGCCTGAAGTTGTTTGATAAAGCTGGCCCTTTTTGCATTGTAATCATTTGTATACAAATAGGTACTGTAATCCAGTAATTGCTGGCCATTCATCAATTGAAAATTACCCTGAGAAGCAGTATTGATCCCGTAAGATCCGCTGTAATTTATACTGGTTTTACCACTTTTACCTTGTTTGGTAGTGATTACAATGACGCCATTCGCTGCCCGTGAACCATACAGGCCTGTTGCACCAGCGTCTTTTAAGACCGTAATAGATTCAATATCTCTTGGATTGGCAGTACCACCAATTACACCATCAACAACAGTAAGCGGCTCCATATTCGCACTAAAAGTACCTGTACCCCTGATGCGTATACTCGGTGTTGTACCTGGTTGTCCTGAAGAAGAAGAAACTGCTACACCCGCTGCCTTTCCCTGTAATAGAGAAGAGGCGCTATTACTGGTTACATCTAAAAGCTGTTTGGCAGATACTGTAGAAACAGAACTCACAATTTGTGACTTGCTTTTTGCGGTATAACCAACCACTACCACCTCATCCATCTGCTTTGCATCAGGCTTAAGGCTTACATTGATTACACTTTTTCCAGCTACGGCAACCGTTTGTTGTACATAGCCAATATAGGTAAATTCTAAAGTGACATCGGTTGTTGCTTTGAGTGCAAACTGGCCATTGCCATCCGTAATAGTACCATTTGCTGTATTTTTAACTTTAACGGAAACGCCAGGCATTGGAAGACCTTGTTCATCCGTAACTTTTCCGGTAACCGGAGTTTGGGCGAAGGTAATAGTCGAACATAAAATAAGTGCTAAAATGGCAATCGCTTTAGTTAATTGATTTAGCGTAAACTGCTTAAGTTTCGCTGACGGTGGGAAAACCCGGTTTAAACCCGGATTAATCGGTTTGTAGAGTTTTGTCATGCAAGATGAAGGTTTAGACTTGGTTAGTAGTCCTTTTGAAAAGATAACTCCGATAGTTATTTCAAAAGGAATGATTGAAGGTATAAAGCAATGCGCCTGTGTATCGAATTTGAAAGGGCTTAAATCCACGCAAACGTTTGATACGTTTCATAGCTGCTTTTGATCAGCAAAAACAAAAAAAACAGGAAAATCAGACGTATTTTTAGTGGATTTATAGTATTGAGTTGCATTTCGGAGATAAAAACTGATTTTTAGCCTGGATTTTTGAATAAAACGATTTTTGTGTGTTGCATTGTGCTTGCACAAACCTCCTGTTTCTGTCCAGGCAAACGTTTGCGTGATAATTGTGAGCTTGTCGCTTCTTGGCTTGAAAGGAAAATTTATACCTTGTAATCCTTAACAAACGGGTTTAACTACGCAAAAACCAACTAACCAAAAATGGACAGGAGAGAAATCTTTAATCTTCTTTTTAAAGGGAGTTCAGTAAATGAACCTATTGTCCCAGAACCAGATCCGGTGCTGGAAACCCCTGCGTATTTAAAAACTGAGCAAGCTATACCAGTCCTTAAAGAATGGACAGATTTACCTGCAGCTGGTCATTTTAACCTGGAGCTTTCTACGGCCTATGCGTTTACCATTAATTGGGATTTAAATTATCCTGTGAAAGCAGTAAACCCGGAACAGATTTTAAGTTTAGGTATTCAGCAAGCTCAAAAAAATGCCATTAAATTAGGAATTAACAGAGAAGGGTATCTTTTTATAGCTAACCTGACTGATCCCAGAATGCTCACCATGGATAAACTACTCACAGGTATTCAATTGGTTTTGACTGTAAACCCACTAGGGCAGGGAATGAGCTTTGCCAAACTGAAAATCATGGACAGTGCCGGACTAACGCTTTCTACTTTAAAAACAATGCAATATACAACCGCAGCATGGGCAGGGGACATGACCTTATCTGCGCCTTCATTTAATCTGCTGCGGATCGAAGGGTTTTGCGAAGCAGCGCCAGCTCAATAAACGCATACACAATTGAAATAATAATATAGCTAACCAATTATCTGAACTAAAAAAATTATGAACAGACGAGAATTTGTAACCTCAACAACGCTTACTGCAGCTGCATTGACGATCCTGCCAGAGAAATCACTTTTTGCCAATTACGCAGGCGAGAAAGTTAAAATTGCAATGATGGGCGTTGGGCTGCGCGGGCAAAATCACCTGGCTTTACTTTTAAAAAGGGAAGACGTTGAAGTTGTTGCAATCTGTGATGTAGATTCAAGAATGCTGGATATGGCTAAAGCGATGATTACCAAGAGCGGAAAGCCGATGCCGAAGATCTTTACAGGTGATAACAATGCCTGGAAAAAAATGCTTCAGTTAAAAGACTTAAAATCTGTTTTAATCGCTACCCCATGGGAATGGCATAAAGCAATGATTATCGGCTCTATAGAAGCAGGAATAAAATATGTGGCTACCGAAGTTATGCTGGGCATTACCCTGCAAGACCATTGGGACGTTGTTCATGCTGCCGAAAAACATGATACGCAGGTAATGATGCTGGAGAATGTTTGTTACAGAAGAGATGTCCTTGCTGTTTTAAACATGGTAAGACAAGGTATCTTTGGAGAAATTCTTCACTTACAAGGCGGCTATCAGCATGATTTGAGAGAAGTGAAATTTAATGATGGGATTAAACCTTATGGTGGTGGAGTAGAATTCAATGAAAAAGGATTCTCAGAAGCCAGATGGAGAACAAACCATTCCGTACATCGTAATGGTGAATTATACCCAACACATGGTATCGGGCCAGTTGCGCAGTGTATCAATATCAATAGAGGGAATAAGTTCCTTAAACTAAATTCATTTGCTACGAAATCCAGAGGCCTGCATAAATATGTCGTGGATAAAGGAGGAGAGAGCCATCCAAATGCAAAAGTTAATTTCAGACTGGGTGATATTGTCACGACGACTATTGACTGTGCAAATGGAGAAACGATCATCCTGCAGCATGATACGAATTCTCCAAGACCCTATTCATTGGGGTTCCGTGTACAGGGAACGAACGGTTTATGGATGGACATCAACAACAGTGTTTATGTAGAGGGTGTCAGCAAACCACATCAGTGGGACAATGCAAAAGAGTGGTTAGAGAAATATGATCACCCACTTTGGAAAAAATACGGTGATGATGCAAAAGGTGCTGGACATGGTGGAATGGATTTCTTTGTTTTACATGCTTTTATTGAAGCGGTAAAACGTGGAACACCTACACCATTAGATGTTTACGATGCTGCAGCATGGAGTGCAATTACGCCTTTAAGTGAGCAGTCTATAGAATTAGGAAATGAAACTATTGATTTTCCGGATTTCACCAGTGGTCAATGGATGACCAGAAAGCCAGTTTTTGCTTTAAATGACGACTATTAAATAATATTACACACCTGATTGAACAATAACAGACCGGTCATGCCCGGCGTGACCGGTCTCGTTTAGCGCTGATTAATTTGTAATTGTTCAGGATATGCTTATATTTGCTGACACGGAAATGGTGTCTTCCGACTTAACCGCCCTGAAAAGCTGATGGCGCCTGCAAAATTAAGCTAATGAACAATCCCGTTCATTGGAATAAATGATTTGTAGGTATATATGAAAACTTTTAACCATCTGATCCGCTGGACACTTTTAATTCTTCCAATTGCCATTACTATTGGTACTGTCGTTGCCTTTTTTCTCTGGTTGCTCTCTGCCGCAATACATTTGCGCTTTGACCATCAATGGTTGCTTTTTTTATTGCCATTTGCCGGAGTACTGATTCATTTGATTTATCAGTCTGTTGGTAAATCTTCTGAAAAAGGGAATAACCTGATCATGGACGAAATTCATCAGACAGGTGGTGGTGTACCCTGGCGCATGGCCCCGGTCATTTTAACCACCACTATTATTACTCATCTTTTTGGAGGCTCGGCAGGCAGAGAAGGTACTGCTGTACAAATTGGAGGTAGTATTGCCGCGGTTTTTGGGAAATGGTTTAAACTGAATGAACAGGATACCAAAATGGTACTCACTGCTGGTATTGCTGCGGGATTTGGCGCTGTATTTGGAACTCCGGTTACTGGGGCAATTTTTGCTTTGGAAGTATTGACCCTCGGAAGGATTAAATACGAGGCATTATTCCCGGCTTTAGTTGCCAGCGTGATTGCTGATTTTACCGTTGCTGCCTGGCAAATTCACCACACTGCCTATCACATTGCCGTTTTGCCTCAAACCCCTTACTTTTTATCTGCTTATCTGCCCATTGATCTTTTCCTGTTGAGTAAGGTGATTGCGGCATCAGTTGTATTTGGGTTAGCCAGTTATTTATTCTCATTTGCTGTTCACGGAGTTAAGCAGGTTTTTTCCAGGCTTTTTACCATTAGCTGGCTCATTCCTGTGGCTGGAGGATTAATTATTATTGGTTTGACTTATCTGATTGGTAAACCTGATTATTTAAGTCTGGGTGTCGATGCTGAATATCCGGGGGCAATTACTATTCCTTCCGCATTTATTCAAGGTGGCACTGATACCTGGAGCTGGCTTTGGAAAACAGTTTATACCACTTTGACCTTGGGGACTGGATTTAAAGGAGGAGAGGTTACGCCTTTATTTTACATCGGTGCAACCTTGGGGAACACTTTGTCCGGATTGCTGAATGCTCCGGTAAGTTTATTTGCAGCTCTTGGTTTTATTGCTGTTTTTGCAGGTGCCACAAATACCCCTTTAGCCTGTACAATGATGGGGGTTGAATTATTTGGCAGCGAGTATACCTTGTTTTTTGCCGTGGCATGTTTTACTGCTTATTTCTTTAGTGGCCATGGGGGTATTTATAGCGCGCAAAGGGCTGCTATTCCTGAAATTCAGGATAATCTGCCGGCTGATAGTGCTGTAAATAGCTTGAAAAATAGTTATTTAGCGCAGAAAATGTCGAGGTATAAAATCCGCCTCAAACAAAAGTAACAAAGTCAATATAAAGATTGATTTGTCCGGTTTAGCAAGGTGTAAATGGCGATATTGCTTCAAGTCAGGAATAACATAAATACGGGTCTTTAAACCAATTGCTGATTAGTATACAACCAATAAATAAACAGATGAACACAAAGATTCTTATTTGCAGCCTGCTTTTAATGGTGGCTGTGACTACAAGTTTTGCACAGACAAAACCACAAAACTTTACCGGGGCGAAAGCAGCATTGAAAAATTATAAAGCGCTATACGTTTTGAATAGCGGGGACGAAAAGAAAATAGCTGGCACGCTTAGAAATATGAAAAATGCACTGGAAGACCCTCGTCTTAAAGGGAAATTAAAATTAGAACTGATTGCTTTTGGAGATGGAGTAGCCGTGTACGCTCAAAATGGAATATTTGAGAAAACATTAAAAGAACTGCAAGCCAGAGGTGTTATACTCGCTCAATGTGAAAATACGCTCAGAGAAAGACATATGGAGAAAAGTACGCTGTTTAATTTTATCAGTTATGTGCCCAGTGGTAATGGAGAAATCATTATCCGTGCCTACCAGGGCTGGGCAGTTGTACACCCATAAATTAGCAGCTGAATTTAATTCTTATCGAGCTGCTCTTCAATACGCTCCTGAAGTTTCTTTTTGTAATCATCGTCCAGTCTGATCTCCCGGTTTACTGCCTGATGGAAAAGCTCATAGACCATTTTATTGATTCCAATACTCTGTTTTTGAAACAGTCTGCAAAAAGAACAGCCAGATAAATGAATGCGCAGTTCTATTTTCTCTCTTAAAGTTAATACAGTAAGTTGCTTTTTCTCAATCAGGAAAGTGGCCTTCCTGCAATTATATATCATATGCTTTAGCTCATTCATATTTTAAATCCAGTTTTTTTGGAGACAAGCTCTCAGGTTAAGTTTTGCACGGTGAATAATCACCCAGAAATTTGAAGGCGTAACCCTCAGTTCTTCACAAATCAGCTCAGTAGACTCTTCATCCATATGTTTCATTGTGAATACCGATAACCATAATGCCGGAAGTTTTTGTATGCACTTCTGCAAAATGGATTTCAGTTCCTTATTCATTAAAGGATCGTTTGTGTCTATACCAAATGGTTCGGGGCAGTGTGATTTTTTCCAATGCCCATCATAAGGATCAAAAAAATCCTGATCCTGTTGTTCCGTATCTAAACTGGTTATGTTTTTTCCCAGGCCAGATGACTTTTTACGGTAAACATCGATGACTTTATTTTTTAATATTGCAGTAAGCCATGTGCGCTCAGAACTTCTTCCTTCAAACTTATGTATACGTTGAAGCGCAGCCAAAAATGTTTCCTGAACGAGGTCCTGCGCCTGTTCTTCCTCATTAATCCGGGTAATCGCATAACTAAACAAATAATCTGCATGATTGGCTACCCAATGCTGAGGATCGAGTATTACAGGCGCTGTGGTTAGTGTTTCTTCGCTATCAGGTATAGACATTGGATAAGGATAAAATACAATAGTCGCATTTTCAGGGGAATCCTTACAAAATATTTAATTTATTATCCCAGTCTTCACAATTAGTTCTCAAAATTAAGGTCTCTGAGTGAATCATTTATTTTAATTATTACAGAGTTAAAACTATTTTAGCCGATTTTTTCTGATTTCAGGAAGCTAAAACAATTTTAAATTACTGAGTAGTTAATTTTTTGTATTAATTTCCGGATTAAAGAAAGCTGGGCTTTTTATCGGGTTACTGCTAAAGAATGATAAAAATTATACATAATATTGATTTGACATTGAACTAAAAATTATTCTGATAAAAGCGGATGTACACAGAAAGACCATACAAGAATGTATTGGAAAGTGACCTGATGGTTCAGGTTGCCGCCGGAGATCAAAAAGCTTTCGCAGAATTATTTGAACGTTACCAGACGTTGGTCTATGATTTTTCAATGAGGCTTACCCGCTCAAAGATACAAGCAGAAGAGATTGTCCAGAATGTATTTATCAGGATCTGGCTCAAAAGAACTCACCTGGTAAATATTGAAAATTTTGGTGCTTATCTAAACCGCGCAACGAGAAATCATAGTTATACCGCTTTAAAGAAAATTGCAGCACAGTCCCTGCGTGAAGTAGAACTTACAGCGCAGGTTATTACCGGTGGAACTGATGCTGAACACTTACTTTTATACAATGATTCTGCTAAAATATTAAAAGCAGCTGTTGATGCGCTCCCTCCGCAACGTAAATTAGTCTATGAATTATGCCACGAACAAGGGCTTAAATATGAGGAAGCAGCAGCGAAATTAAACATATCGCCCGGCACTGTTCATTCTCATATGAAATTAGCACTCAGTGCTATAAGGGCGCATTTTAAGTATATGGATGCCCTATTGCTCGTGCTGATGCTCATGAAGAAATAACACGCATTCCAGCTAAAAATAATTTATTCTGCAACTGATTACCCCGGCTGTGATTCCGGTGAGTCAATAGAACAAAGACAGCTTAATTTATGGCAATTGCGGAAGCAAGATTAAAATTCTTATTCAATCAGTATATGAACGGTTCTGCTTCTGCACAGCAAGAACAGGAGTTGATGCGTATTGTGAATAGTGAAGCGCAAAAAGAAATGCTGCTTAATTTAATGGAGGGTTACCTGGGAGATGAAACGTTTTCACTGGGACTATCAACAGCACAGAAAACAAACATTCTTCAGACTGTTTTTCAACCTGTGCCAACAAAAACCTTATTTTCTTTATGGACAAAAATAGGTGTAGCAGCACTGCTGCTGATGTTGCTGTCAGTTGCCACTTATTTTATTAAAAATCAGGATAAATCCATTGTTTACAGTCAATATAATGGCGAACTGGTGCCCGGTGGCAATAAAGCCACGCTCACCCTGGCTGATGGTACAAAGTTATCCTTAACAGATGCTGCAAATGGAAAGGTTGCCGAACAAGCCGGAATTAGTATCCGAAAAACGGCAGATGGACAATTGCTTTATGAACTGAAAGAAATAACAACGCATCAGGAAACAAAACCCATGCTGCTTTACAATACTATTTCAACTCCCGCAGGCGGCCAGTATCAGTTGATTTTACCAGACGGAACCCATGTCTGGCTGAATGCCGAATCTTCCTTAAGATATCCGGCATCTTTTGCCGCATTCAAGCAGCGCAGGGTAGAGTTGAAAGGAGAGGCCTATTTTGAAGTGGCTAAATTAAAGATCCGGTCTGCGCATATTCCATTTATCGTTGCCAGCAGAAAACAGGAAGTAGAAGTATTGGGGACACACTTTAACATCAACAGTTATGAAAACGAAGATATTTGTGCAACCACTTTATTAGAAGGGCGTGTAAAAGTAAGCCGTCCGGCTGTATTTGAACAAATCTTATCTCCTGGTGAGCAGGCTTTGGCAGGGCAGGAGCTTCAGGTAATTAAGGTTGACCCGCTGACTGCCATAGCCTGGAAAAACGGACTTTTTAAATTTGAAAATGCAAATATTTATACCATCATGAAACAGTTTTCAAGATGGTACAATGTAGATGTCGCTTATGAAGGAAAAATACCCGATAATAAATTTACAGGAGAAGTGTACCGGAATATGGATGCTTCCAAAGCACTCCGGATTTTGAGTTATGCGAAAATAAAATTCCGGGTAGAAACCCCTGATCAGCCTTACGCCAGAAGAAAAATAATAATCACCTCTAATTAACAGGAACCACCTGCTGGCCTGAACCGCCAGCAGCAATAGAACTAACCTTTTACCTAACCAAATTAAACTTATGAGCATGATGAAATACCTACCTTGATGTAGCTACGCTACCAGGGTGGCCGACTAATGAAGCCGGACAATGATTGGACCCATTGCCCGGCAGAAGATTTGAGCCTACCCATCCGATTTTATCGGAAAAATTAATCTGAACCAATTTCTGTATTACTCAAACCCAATCAAAAGTATGAAAATAAATGCTTTTAACCCCGGTATGTCCTTTCGCAGGATATGCCCTAAACTGCTATTGATAATGAAATTAACCACTTTCATCCTCATGATAGCCCTTGTACAGGCAAGCGCCAGCGTTTCGGCGCAGAAAATTAATCTCCATCAAAAAAATAAACCGCTCTCTACTGTCTTAAAGGCCATAAAAGAGCAAACTGGCTATGTATTCCTGAGTAATAACTTTGACCCTGCCAAAGAAATGGTCACGGTCAACTTGCGCGATGCAACAATTGAAGAAGCATTGAAATCTTCTTTAAACAAACTTTCTATTTTTTATAATATAGTTGATAAAACGATTTTATTGTCTAAAAAAGATGTTCTGTCACTCAAGGCAGATCCTATTGTGATCCGCGGAATTGTGACTGATGAGAAGGGGTTGGGGATTCCCGGAGCAGGTATTAAAATCAAAGGGAGCCTGGTTTCCACTGCTACAGATGTGAACGGAAGTTTTAGCATTAACGTACCTTCTGCTGAAGCCGTGCTGATAATCAGTTACGTAGGCTACCAACCACAGGAAGTTACGGTAAAAAGTCAGAGAAACCTGAAAATAAGTCTTTTACCAAGTGATAATGCTTTGGAAGAAGTTGCAGTTGTAGGCTTTGGCACACAACGTAAAGTTTCTTTGATTGGTGCACAATCTACAATCAGTTCCAAAGAACTTAAACAGCCTGTTAACAGTATTACGCAATCACTTTCGGGTAGAATTGCTGGTGTAGTAGGTGTGCAGCGCAGCGGAGAACCCGGCAGGAGCACAGCTGATATCTGGATCAGGGGTATTTCTACTTTTGGCGGAAATTCCAGTGCTCCACTTGTTTTAGTGGATGGTGTAGAGCGTTCTATTGATAACCTTGACGCTGAAGACGTCGAATCTTTCACTGTACTTAAAGATGCCTCTGGAACCGCTGTATATGGGGTAAGAGGTGCAAACGGTGTTATTCTGGTTAAAACAAAAACCGGTAAAGCTGGTAAAACTTCAATTTTCCTGGACTACAATGAAGGTGTAAGTACTTTTACCAGAAGACCGGAAATGGCAGATGGGATCACTTTCATGAATATGGCCAATGAAGCAAGTACAGGCAGGGGATTAGGAGAAAAATACAGCAAAGAATATATTGATAAAACCGCCTCCGGAGTTGATCCGCTGCTTTATCCAAATGTAAACTGGATGAACGAAATATTCAATAAGTACAGCCGCAACCGCAGGGCAAACCTGAATGCAAGCGGAGGGACAGACAATGCACAATATTATGTGTCTCTGGCCTATTACAATGAAACCGGTTTTCTAAAAACCGATCAGCTCTCTCAATATAATTCATCCCTTGACTTTAAACGGTATAATTTCACTTCTAACCTGAACATGAAATTGACAGGGACCACAAAAATGGATCTGGGTATACAAGGCTATGTGTCTACAGGTAATTATCCGGGTGAAAATACAGAAAGCATTTTTGGATCGGCCATGGACATTTCTCCCGTTGAATATCCGGTAATGTATCCAGGAAACTTTATACCAGGTAAAGCCTCCAATGGTGGTTTCAGGAACCCTTATGCTGATTTAACAAGACGCGGTTACCGGACTGAATTTGAGAATCAATTGTATACAAATTTAAGGGTGACACAAGACCTGAAAGGCTTAACTGATGGATTAACAGCCACAGTGATGATTGCTTTTGATACCAAGAACACCAGTAGTGCAAAACGTTCTAAAAGAGAAAGTACTTATTTCCCCGATTCCAGTAAACCTTATAACGAAGACGGAACGTTAAACCTGATTAAAACTTTCAACAGTTCAGGTAACTATCTGAGTTATGAACCAAACAGAGGTGGAAATAGAAAACTGTATAATGAAGCAGCCATTAATTATGAGCGTGCATTTGGAAAACACCGGGTAGGTGGCCTGATTTTAGGCTATACCCAGGATTATACCAATCCTTTTGCCGGTGACTTTACTTCTTCTATCCCGGAAAGATTTGTAGGGATTGCAGCAAGGGCTACTTATTCTTATGATGACCGTTATTTCGGAGAGTTTAACTATGGATATAACGGCTCTGAATTATTTGCCCCGGCAAACAGATATGGATCATTTCCGGCGATTGGCTTTGGCTGGATCCCTTCGAACGAGAAATTCTTTGCGCCTTTAAAAAATGCAATTTCCTTCCTGAAATTCAGATATTCTGTAGGAACAACCGGGATCGGAAAAATCTCCAATGAAAACCTGGTAGGACGACGTTTTGCTTATTTAACGCTCGTAACAGACGGAGCGGCTGGTTACCAGCTGGGTAAAAACTTCACCAATACAGGGGGAATTAACGTAACCGATTACGGGGTAGATATCCGTTGGGCTGAATCCAGAAAACAGGATTTGGGAATGGAAATAAGGACCCTGAATGACAAGCTGAGTTTAATGGTAGACTTGTTCCGTGAAAAACGTACCGGGATATTCTTACAAAGACAATCCGTACCTGGATTTATTGGTTTAGTCAATTCACCTTACGGAAACCTGGGTATTGTAGACAACAAAGGTATCGATGCAACGCTGGAATATAACATGAAAATAGGGCAGGTGGATGTCGGTTTAAGGGGGAACGTGACTTACAACAAAGACGTATTGGTTAACGACGATCGTCCCACTCAAAAATACCCATGGATGAGCCATATCGGCGATAATATTCTATCAAGATATGGATACATAGCAGAAAAACTATTTGATAATCAAGCTGAAATTGATGCAAGTGCGGCTCCGGGATCAAAGAAATTACTGAAGCCTGGCGATATTAAATACAAAGATCTGAATGGTGACGGGTTGATCAATGACTATGATAAAACCTGTATCGGCAGGGGAGATGTACCTAACCTGGTGATGGGTTTTGGCTTTAGTGTTGCCTATAAAGGATTTGCACTCAGCACACTTTTTCAAGCCTTACAAAACTCAGATGTAATGTTGGGCGGATCTGCTATTTATCCATTTAACGGAGGTGGTGGATTGAGTAATGCCTTTAGCAATGTCACTGACCGCTGGACACCTGAAAACCCAAGACAAGATGCTTTTTATCCGCGGTTAGCCTATGGAGAAGATCAAAACTTTAACAATACACAGCCGAGTTCATGGTGGGTCAAAGACAACAGTTTTGTCCGCTTGAAAAGTGCACAGCTGAGTTATAACTTTTCTAAAGAAGCTGCTGCCAAACTACACCTTAAAAATATGTCAGTTTATCTGATTGGAACCAACCTTCTGACCTTCAGTAAATTCAAGCTCTGGGATCCTGAGCTGCTTACAGGAAACGGAACCAGATATCCGTTGACCGCTAATTTGTCAGCAGGATTAAATGTTAAATTTTAAAAACCGGATATCATGAAAAAATATATATGTATACTAAGTATTGCCGCCCTGTTTACCCTTTCTTGTAAAAAAGGATTTCTGGATCAGGTGCCTAATGACAGGTTAACCTTAGATGAAACGTTTTCGAACAGACTGACAGCCGAGAAATTCTTAAATAATATTTACAGCAGTATTCCCGATGAATTCGGACAAAGAAATCCCGGAAGTTCCAATGCCGGTTTATGGACAGGAGGAGCTGATGAAGCCGAATTTACCTGGGGCGGGGTAGCCAGTAATGCTGTAAATATTGGAAACTGGGATGCCAATTCAGGTTTTGTTTATGCCTATTGGAATAATTATTACAGAGGGATACGTTCCGCTACTTTTTTCATGGCAAATATTGAAAAAGTAAAGAATGACCTTTCTCCTCAGCTGATTACGCAGTACCGCGCAGAAGCCAGGGCATTAAGAGCGATGTACTATTTTTACCTTGTCCGTTTATACGGGCCTGTGATTCTTTTAGGCGATAATGTGGTTGCACCGGATGTACCAAGTTCAGAAGTGCAGTTGTCAAGAAGCTCAATGGACGAATGTGTTACATATATTACTACAGAACTGGATGCCGCAGCTAAGGATTTACCAGTTACTCCTGCAAACGACGATAGTTATGGAAGGATAACCAAAGGAATTGCGCTCGCATTCAAAGCACAAACTTTGTTTTTAGCGGCAAGCCCATTGTATAATGGAAACAATGACTTATCTGCCCTGAAAAATAAAGATGGTAAAGCATTGGTGAGCCAGAGTTTTGAAGTCAATAAATGGAAGGTTGCAGCGGACGCCTATAAATCTTTTATTACCCAGTTTGTACCAGGAACTTATGATTTATTTAAAAAGACTGATGCCAATGGTAATTTTGATCCTTATCTGTCTTGCAGAGATGTGTTTTTAACCGATTGGAATAAAGAGGTCATTTTAGCCAGACCAGAATCCTCTTTGTCAGCCAGACAATATGAAATGACTCCTTACCATCGTGGTGCAAATTCGGCATCCAGAGGTGGCGGGGCACTGGGCGCAACGCAAAACCAGGTAGATGCTTTCTTTATGCAAAACGGTAAAAGTATCAATGATGCAGGCTCAGGTTATGTCAGCACTGGCTTTGCGGCAATGGCTACCAAATATACCAAAGCAGGGATTTATAATCCCTGGGTAAACCGTGAACCGCGTTTTTATGTCAATATTACCTTTAATGGAAGTACCTGGCTCAATACAAATGATGGATTGATTACTACAGAGTTATACAATACCGGTAATTCAGGTAAACAAACAGGAGGTAATGACTACAGTACTACAGGCTATGTTGTGAGAAAAGCAATGGGATTGGGGAACTGGAATATAGACAGAAGACCAGTGATCTTATACCGTCTGGCCAATGTTTTTATGGACTATGCAGAAGCTTTAAATGAGGCGAGCCCCGGCGATCCTGATATCCTGAAATATCTGAACTTAATCAGAGAAAGGGCAGGAGTGCCACTTTACGGGTCAGCAGACTTACCTGTTCCAGCCTCACCAACCGAAATGTCGGCAGCATTGCGGAAAGAAAGAAGAGTAGAACTTGCTTTTGAGAACGTCAGATTTTTTGATACCCGCAGATGGAAAATTGCAGAGACGACCGATAATGGGCCCATTTACGGCCTGGATATCAATAAGAACCTTCCGGATTTCTTACAGGTCGTTACTTTTGAAAGCAGGGTGTTTAACAAAAGACATTACCTGTTTCCTATTCCTTCGAATGATGTAAATGTGGATGTAAACCTGGTGCAAAACCCAGGATGGTAAAAATTCACCATAGATGCAGCGGGCAACAACCCTGAGCATGTATATATTAAATTGAACGCCTTAAAATAATAGCGGAGTTTTCTGACTCCGCTATTATTTTATAATCAAAACATTTCATGTCAAAAGGTTTATTTTTGCCGCAGATCATATGAGACATAAAATAAGAAGGCACGTCAGGAAAGCGAAATATATCTTTTATAAAGAAACACTAGTCGATTTCAGAGAACACTTATGGACTTTTATCGGTGCATTTTTGGGCATAGGAATCATTGGATTTATAAACAGCAAATATTTCACAGCCTATGAAAACCTTTTTATGATCGGTTCATTTGGTGCGTCTTCCGTCCTGATTTATGGGATTATCAACAGTCCTTTAGCACAACCCCGGAATTTAATTGGCGGACATGTACTGTGCGCAATTGTGGGGGTTACGATGCACAAGCTAATTCCCGGAGAAGTCTGGTTAAGCGCTGCGCTGGCAGTTTCACTCTCTATAGTAGTGATGCAGATCACCAAAACACTTCATCCTCCGGGTGGGGCTACCGCGTTGATTGCGACTACAGGAACTGCTAAAATCAACGCATTAGGCTATTTTTATGTGTTAAGCCCCATATTTACAGGTGTAATGATTCTGTTTATTGTCGCTGTTATCTGTAACAATGCGACTCCGCACCGCAGGTATCCTGCCAATAAAAACTGGTATAAATTCTGGAGAGGGAAACATAGAAATTCAAAGGCATTGTAAATAATTGAGCACAGTTTTCAGCTCTTCATTGCTCTTTTTAATACGGTCAAGGGCGGTTTTGCCGTTTTAGATTTATCAAAAATTAAATAATATTGCATTACCATGTATCAGGAGGTTTTAGACCATATCGAAAAGTATGTACAGTTAGATCCCAGACAGCAGCAGCAATTCTGTGAAAAACTGGAGTGCATCAAACTGAAGAAGAAAGAGTTTTTACTTGAGCCAGGCAAACTATGCAAGGGGAATTATTTTATTGTTAAAGGCTGTGTACGTCAATTTCTGATCAATCAGAAACTTAATGAACAAATTATCCATTTTGGTATTGAACATTGGTGGATTGCAGATCAGGACAGCTTATTGAATAATCAGCCTTCTGCGTGTTATATCCAGGCTATAGAAGAAACTGAATTACTTTTGATCCGGGAGAAAGAACGGATTAGTCTTTTTAAGGAAATTCCGCCTTTAGAAACTTATTTCAGGATCATGATGCAGAAATCATTTGTAGCCTCTCAGCGCAGAATAGGATTCATCTTTAACCTGACTGAAGAAGAGCGCTACCGGCATTTCTCTAAACTCTATCCTGGTTTCGTTCAACGGGTTCCGCAATATATGCTGGCTTCTTATCTTGGTTTTACGCCGCAGTTTTTAAGCCGGTTACGCGCTAAAAAAGATTTATAATTTCTTAACTACAGTTCATTTTTTTGAGCCCTTGTGTTCCTGATATTTGTTTTAACCTTTTTAACTATCAATCGGTTATCAAAAAAGGATCATCTCAAAAAACAAAGATATGAGCAACAGAATTAAAATCAACGAAGTACTACCAGCAGGATACCGGGCTATACTAGCCCTTGAAAAATACATTGAAAGTACCAGCCTGACTCCTATACACAAAGAGCTGATCAAAATCAGGGCCTCACAAATTAATGGATGTGCTTTCTGCATTGACATGCATACACTGGATGCACGTAAGGCGGGGGAGACTGAACAAAGGATCTATGCACTTTCTGCATGGCGTGATACCCCTTTCTTTGATGAAAAGGAGCGCGCCTTATTAGCTTTGACCGAAGAAATTACTTTAATTAGTAACCACGTATCTGATGAAACTTATAAAAATGCAGCAGGTGTTTTTGAGGAAGCTTACCTGGCTGAAATTATCATGGCGATCATTACCATTAATGCATGGAACAGAATTGGGGTCACCACAGAATTATCACCTGCGTTGTGTTCTTAACAGCCATAAAAAACGGCAAGGGTCCTGTAATACCTTTGCCGTTTTTACTGTTTGATTAAAAGCCGTTTTTACTGTTGATTAAAAGCCGTTTTATTGTTGATTAAAAACCCTTTTTATTGTTGATTAAAATAGGTGCTGATTAGAAAGCTGCTGCGAACTCTTTTGCAAAGTCTTCCAGTTTGATAGCGGAGAATTCAGGTTGATTAACTTTAAAATCTTCCCATAAAATACCATTTCTGATCGCTGTGCCCATTTCTACATAATTCTTAGCTAACTCTGCAGGTAAACCAGCCTGGATCATTCCATCATAAGCTTGTTCATCTGTAAACTCAACCCATTTCAAATCAGGTTTTCCTATCGCTGTACCTAATGCGGTGGCTACTTCTGCAGGGGTACGGACATCACTGGCCACATAACGGATACTTTTTCCTGTGAACGGCTGTTGTATTTCTCCGGCTATGGCTAAGGCGATATCTTTTGGATGAACCAGTACTAATGGAGCAGTTTCTCCATAATTGCCCCCAATAATACCCCCATGTCTGATCATATCGGCACTGCCATATAAGTTGACATAAAAATACGCAGGGCGCATGTGCTTGATCGAAACACCTTCCAGTTCATTAAATATTTGTTCTACATCATGCAAGCCTTTGATCGGGCCTGTACCCTCAGTTAAATGTGCGCCAATGCTGCTTAGATTAACTACTTGCTTCACGCCGGATGCACGAATCGCTGCGGCATAATTCTGACCAACCGTATTCATGAAACTTCTGAAATCAGCAGCCGCATTATTTGGGGGACACATCGTATAAATTGCATCTGCGCCTGTAAAAGCCTTTGTTAAAAAATCGGTATCCTCTACTGAGCCAATAGTCGCTGTAGCGCCTAAATCTTCAATTGCTTTTACCTTATCGGCACTGCTGCTGATGACAGTTACCTGGTGACCAGCATCTACTAAGGTTTGTGCTAATGGCTTACTTATATTTCCTAAAGAACCTGTTATTGTAATTTTCATATGTTTAATTTTTTATTATTGACAGGACAAAGGTATATTTGTACTTACTTTTATACAAGTACTTACCCCAAAGTGTGTAGCATGACCAGGATTAAAGAGAATTCAAGTATCAACTTAAATAAAGGATTAGCGGAACTGACTTGTCCGGTTACCTATGTCATGAATAAGATTGGCGGGCACTGGAAATCGATTATTATTTATCAGCTCAGAGAAGATTCTAAACGTTACAGTGAATTGAGAAGAGCTATTCCTATCATTACTGAAAAAATGCTGATTCAGAGTTTAAAACAATTGGAAGCTGATAACCTGGTGATCCGGAAAGCAGAACCAGTAGTTCCTCCTTTTGTCACTTATACTTTAAGCCCTTCGGGTAAAGAATTAGTCCCTTTAATGAATATGATGGCCGAATGGGCTATTCAGGATAGCGGAAGGGCAATGGTTTAATTTGTATTAGTAGCTGGACCTTAATTAACCGGATATTCCGAGGTAATAATTCAGGTCCATATCATCAATGTGGTTTTTAGGATGAAAAGTATTTCCCATTAACATTACGTTCATAGCAGCAGATACTCCCTTAAGCTGCACAGTTCTGATTTCCGCATCTTTCGGCTCAGTCAGTAAATCGTAAGTGCTTTCAGAAATGATCAGGTTATTGTTGAGCCCTTTGGTTTCTCCTTGTAAGCGTGAAGCAATATTTACTGGTAAGCCCATGACAGTCATCTGCTCTTTATTGGCCAGATCATATTGACCCACTACAACCTTACCATGGTGTACGCCAATACCAACCTCGTAACTCAGGTTAAAATAAGGTTGCGCATAAGAAGCATTAAAAACATCAACATCACGTAGTAAGGCATAAGCGGCATCAACAGAAGACTGCACTGCTTTTCTTAAATTTGTATCCAATCCGAAAACTGCATATATACTATCTCCATTGGTTTCAATAATCCGTCCACCAGCGGCAGTAATAGAGCGGTTAAATAAAACAAACAGTTTTCTGATCATATAAATGACTTCATACGAAGATCTGATTTCCATAGCAGCCGTGAAATTGCGGATATCCAAGAATAAAAGAGCCAGTTCACGCTCTTCTCCAAGCGCAGTATAAATCTCCTTCATCTGATCAGGTGATTTGCATACAATAGTCTGATCAGTAAGGCGTGTACATGAAATTTGATGTGTTGGGAGCGTAGAGGGAATGTAATTGTTTTGAGTTTTCATAAGGTAAGCTTTAAATGGTGGGTTTACATTTATTTCTGATTGTAAATTTAAGCAGATCTAGTACGCGGGGACTGCGAGAATCAAACCGATAATTGCGAAATTCAACCATTTTATTCTTGATGGCCGGCAAAGGTTTTTGTGTCACCAGGCCTGGCAAGCACTATTAGTGCAAACAATTGTATTTGTCAAATTGTTCTTTGGTTGAACCTGATCAGATCAGGGCCCGCAGCAATAATTATGGAGAATATAACCAAACAATTGATCAGCACCGCAAAAGCTATGGTGGCCGGTTTCAAAGGCCTCGTTGCGATAGATGAAAGTGTCGCAACACTCAACAAACGTTTTGAACTTGCAGGTATTCCGCAGACTGAAGCATACAGAAGGGCCTACCGGGAAGTTTTAATTACCACGCCAGGAATAGGAGATTATATTAACGGGGCAATATTATTTGATGAAACTGTTCATCAGCAAACCTTATCAGGTGTCCCATTTTTGGAAGCATTGAAAAAAGCCGGAGTTATTCCAGGTATCAAACTGGACGAAGGAACCGAAGATCTGGCGGGTTTCCCTAAAGAAAAAGTAACCAAAGGACTAGATAATTTACAAGAAAGGCTCACCACTTATGCCGCACTGGGTTTAAAGTTTGCTAAATGGAGAGGGGTAATCCTGATCGATGGAGAACTGCCTTCTCAAGCTTGCATTGTCAGCAATACGCATGCACTTGCCCGTTATGCTGCTGCCTGTCAGCGTGCAGGGATCGTACCTATTGTAGAGCCAGAGGTGATTATGGATGGTAACCATACTATTGAACGTTGTGCACAGGTCACTGAGAAAGTACTGCGCTCTTTATTTGAAGAATTGTATTTGCTTAAAGTAGAGCTGGGCGGACTGATTTTAAAGCCTAATATGATTCTTCCTGGTAAAGATGCCCCTGAAAAGGCAGATGCAGCTCTGGTGGCCAAATTAACTGTGAACTGTCTGCGTAATGCCGTTCCAGCTACAGTTGCCGGAATTGCCTTCCTTTCTGGTGGTCAGGATCCTGAAACTGCTTCACAAAACCTTAACGCAATTAACGCTGCTTACAAAGAAGTTCTGCCGTGGCCGGTTACCTATTCTTTCTCCAGAGCTTTGCATCAACCTGCTTTGGAAATCTGGAAAGGTAAAACTGAAAATGTAAAGGCTGCCCAGGACTCTTTTATTAAACTGGCCAAAGCCAATCACGAGGCACGAAAAGGAGAGTTTAAATTGTAAGTGTTTGTTTTTGAGTAAATAAGGAGTTGGGGATGATATTCCTCAATGTGAATTCTTTATTCCACAATTTTCATAAATAAAAAAATCCCGGAGCTTTTAGGCTCCGGGATTTTTTGCTATAAGATTTGCTTGCTATGAATGTAGCAGGATTATTGAATTTTAATTTTAAAGCTGTCAGTTTTTGGTGCCCCCGGATCAATCGCAGTCAGTTCATTTGAAACTGTTCTTCCGTAAGAATCCATTACGATTAATCTGATCATCTGTTTTTTGGGAGATTGTATAGTTGTTTTTAGTTCAAAATCAGATACATAGCTAAATTTAACGTCTTCACTGTTCTTGATGCCAACTGCATACTTGTCATTAATGACCGTATAATTCAGCATGCAATCCGCACACTCTACTCTGATTACACCGTCTTTGGTAAACAGTACATTAGACAATGGATCAAGACCCGAATCTTTTTTACAGCTGGTAAAAGCAAGAGAAAGAAAGAAAAATGTAACGATGATTTTTAACCTGTTCATAACCATGACAGGCATTAATAATGCCATAAACACGATTTATTTTGCGACAGGGAAATTCGCCTTATACAGCTCTTCCAGGTGTGCAGGATAAAGCGGTTTTTTAAGGAGTTTAATTACATAAGGATTCGCTTCTGCTTTACGGATATCACCAAAATCAAGCGTAGAGGACAGCATAGCGACCACACAATTATCTTTGAGCTCAGGAGGGAAGCGCTTATAGTTCTCCAGGAATTCGAAACCATCCATTTCAGGCATCTGGATATCCAAAAGGATGAGATTTGGTAGTTTATCCAGTTGATTGGAATGGGTATTAAAATAGCTGAGCGCCTCTTCTCCAGATTGGCACTGAATAATTTCATCGAATAGTTTAGAGATAAAAATGATCTTCGAATTAATCTTCAGGTCAATGATGTTATCATCGATCAGCATCACTTTTATGGAGCTCTGGAGTTTATTTGGCATTGGGAATAGTAATTTTAAACGTAGTACCCTGGTTCAGAGAAGAACTGACAGATATTTTTCCGTCAATCTTGTTTAAAGCTTCCTTCACTATAAACAACCCCAAACCACTTCCTGTGTTATTTTTTGCTTTAAAGAACTGCGTAAATATCTTTTCAAGATGCTCGTTGAGAATACCCAGCCCATTGTCAGTAATCGATATTTCAGCAGATAGCAAATTAGCTTCTATGGTAATATCCACTACCTTATGATGGCCGCTTTCCTTCTGGTATTTGATGGCATTGGAAATCAGGTTACCCAATATAACTTCAATTCTGAACGAATCCCCCATAAATGGATGCGTCTGATTGATATTCAGATTGAATTGTGTATCCCGGTCACTATAGGCATACAAATCGATCATTTCATCTACCAGTGTCTTGAAGTCGATAGCTGAATTTTCGGAAATGTTCTTATTATTTTTATAGTATTGAAGCGTCTTCTGGATATAATAATCCAGCTTATTAGAGCAGGATTCTATCAGTTCCCAGTATTCACCGCTTGAATTGTAAAGGCCTTCCATTTTAACCAGGTTTACAATACCGATTACGGAGACCAGCGGAGCTCTTAATTCATGAGAAATGCTGTAGATAAACCGGTTCAGTTCATCATTAGTCTTCTCAAGTTCTTTAACCTTATTCCTCAGATCAATCTTGGACTTGTAAGCATCATGCGCATTTTTGATAGAATTATGCAACTCCAGGTCATTCCATGGTTTAGTAATATATCTGTAAATATCGCCATGATTAATTGCATCAGCCAGTGCAGCAATATCTGTATAACCAGTCAAAAGTATACGGATAGGGTCTGGGTAGGTATGTGCAATACTCTTAAAGAATTCTACACCTGTAGTTTCAGGCATCTTCTGATCAGCGATAATCACTTCTACCGGAAGGTTCTCTAATACCTTTAAACCCTCGGCTGCGGAAATCGCTGTGTAAATCTCATATTGTCTCCTAAAACTTGCTTTGAATGCGAGGAGGTTGTTCTCTTCATCATCAATATATAAAACTTTAACAGGCGAGCGAGTCATATTATTGTATGTTTAGAGGCAAGGTAATAATAAATTCTGTACCTAGATTCACTTTTGTAACAACATCAATATGGCCTTTATGTTTTTCTATGATACTAAAAACAATTGAAAGGCCTAAACCTGTTCCTTCGCCAACTTGTTTTGTGGTGAAGAAAGGTTCAAATATCTTCTGTTTAATCTCATCGGTCATTCCCGATCCGGTATCTTTAATGCTGATGATTACCTGTTCATTTGCCGAAGAGGTGGAGATATAAATATATTCTTCCTCTTGCGGATTTTCTTTAACCTTCAACGCATGCAGGGCATTAGTAATCAGGTTCATAAAAACCTGGTTTATTTTACCAGGCAAACATTCTACCAATGGAATAGGCTGCAGATCCTTAATGATTTTTATATAACCAGGAACCGTGCTCCGGAGTAAAACCAAGGTAGATTCCAGCCCTTCATTTAAGTCTACAGGCTTGGTATCGCTCTCATCAAGCCTGCTGAAGTTTTTAAGGCTTCTGATAATTTCTGCTGTCCTTTTTGCACCTTCTCCAATTCCCGAAAGTAAAGAATTAATCTCTGTTTTGATAAAATCAATATCAATTTGTTTTTTAAACCTTTCTATCGCTAAAATCTGCTCCCTGATATCCTGATCAGGATCCAGTTCTTCATACTTCTGGATCACATCGTACAGATCGTTAATATCCAATCCGAGCGGTTTGATATTGGAAGTTACGAAATTAATAGGATTATTTATCTCATGCGCAATACCAGCAGTCAGCTGACCCAGGCCAGCCATCTTTTCGGCATCGACCAATTGCGATTGCGCCTCTTTCAATTCTTTCAGTGTCACGTTTAAAGTAACATTAGAATTCTGTAATTCCTCTGTACGTCTGTTTACCTGGATTTCCAGTTCGATATTTTGTTCACGGATCAGTCTTTCGTTCTCTTTGGAGATTTTCAGTGCTTGTTCCTGAGATTGCTCTTTATCTTTTCGGTAGACGTTTATTTTGTCAGCCAGTGCGAAAGAAAGTAAGGTGATTTGTATAACAGAGCCGATTTCTAAAATATAAGAAGTAAATAGATTGTACTCAATTAAGTTGAAATTCCTTAAAACAAAGATCACAACACACAGTAAAAATATGGTATATGCGACCAAAAAGAACAGGGCAGGGCGGGAACCTTTTCTCCGGATCACATTGGCCACATACAAGAAATAGAGTGAACCTAACAGCGCCAGGGTCTGCAGGCATTTTATACTGGTGGCATGCGCGCCTGAAATCCATACACCGAGTGCTATAAAATAGAAAAGAACAAATAAATCTATTCCGATATGCAGTTTTGGGGTGTGTATTTTTGTTTGTAAAAATCTTTTTAAGAACAGTGCGGTCGTGATGCCTGAGAAAAAAGGGACCAGAAAAGAACTGTTTATCGCTAACCAAGGGCTATCCGGCCATAAAAACTTGAAGGCATAACCCTGAAAAGTGGCCTGCGTTAAGCCAACAAAGAAGATATAAACGATGTAATAAATATAACTCGGATCCTTTACCGTGAATGATATAAACAGGTTATATAAAATCATGATAATAATGATTCCGGCATAAATTCCGAAGAGAATATTCTTACTGTTATCATTGACCAGGACCACTTTGGGCGTACCTAAAGTGATAGGCAACTGAATCTGATCTGTAGAACTGATGCTGATGTAAAAGGTTTCCTTTTTGTTACTGGCGATATTTACCGGAAATATATAATTGGGATTATTGACTAATCTGGCATAAAAGGCTCTAAACTTTCCTAACTTTGAAGAGGCATAAATTTTATGGTTATCCAGTCTGTACAAGGTAATACTATCAATTGCGGGCTGCGCAACAACGAGCATTAAATTTTCCGCAGCGCTTTGGTTCTCTACGGAGAATTTGATCCATATCTTATCTGAAGTGAAACCCAGATTAGGGACTTTCTGATTGAGATATTCGAATTTACGGCCAATTACCTCATGGATAGTTAATGATTTTGAAGGATCTCTGAAAATGGATATACCATCTTCAATCTTTAAAATGTTGTTTTCGTTTTTAAAGACAAGCGTACTGTCCTGTGTCGCTGCATAGGTGAGCGCGCTGCTGGATAAGAGCGCTATTAGTAAAAAAAGTAATTTTTTAAACAGGATCATGCAGATTTGGGATGTCTAAATTATATTCTAACTGGTACATACCTTTTGGACCTCTTTCTTCAAAAAGCTGATGTGGGTTATCACGCAGGGAAAGTATTTTTTCACGCTCTGAATCATCAGCATTACTCAAATCAAAAGGATTTCTTAACCGCATTGCAGTGGCCACAAGATCATCTTTAGGATAGTAAAATAAACCATTGTTACCCAGTGATGTTTCAATCACACAACCCACTCTTTTTCCCATTCTAACCGTAACAGGGGCACACAATACAAATAGACTTACAATAGGTAATTTCGCTGCAAGTACCGAACCGACCCTGGCCAGTACGTGACTCCCAATACCCATACCCGCAACCTCTCTTGAATTCCACAACCCACATAATTCGCAAGTCCCGCCGCGTTCTTCATCAGCGTTGATCATGTCGTATATTTTCGGATCGTATTTACCAATTGCAGAAGCAATAGGCAATTCATACTGATCAGTTTTAATCTGGATCCTCGCACCGCCATAGATAAATTTAGTTTCTTTGTCTTCCACCAAAATCACCATAGTCTTCGGGTCTTCTACCCAATCCTGTTTGTTTGAAGTAATCTGAGTGATGCCGTAAAGTTCAAGTAATCGTTTGTGGCCGACAATAAATTTTGAGCAGGCTTCCGGATCATCCGGAGCTCTGAATGTTCTAATGTGTATCATTGTCTCCGTTTATATTAGTAATTGTATTCAACTCATCTTTAAACAGTTCATCGAAATCAACGAAATATCTGCCTGATTTGCTAAATTGTTTAAGAAGTATACGGCGGCTGATATCTGTAATCATAGCCCCGCCTAAAGTTACTGCCGAAGCGAGCTGAGGCCAGCCGACAATAGTTTTATTCATTTCGCCTACTGATTTCATCATGGCAGGAGATAAATTCTCAAAACCTATGATTTTTCCGAGGTAGCCTATTTTTTCAGGAATAGTCAGTTTGTTTAAAGTTTCTGTAAGCTGATCTGCACTTAATGCTTCCAGTTCTGCCACCTTTCCGTGGAAAACAGGTCTTTCAGGCTCCAGGTCGAAACGTTCTACATCCAGCATTCCTTTATCATTGGTATCCATCACTACAGGGATCCCTAGTGCTTTGGCCTTGATGCGGGCAAGGATTTTTATATCAATTCCATCACATTCTTCTACCAGGATATCCAACTTGCCATTTCCAGTAAAAAACTCATCGATAGTATCCAGGGTGATACCTTCGGTAAAACAGATGACATTGATGAATGGATCAAGTTCTGCAATCTGTCTGGCTGCTACAATGGATTTGTTTAAACCAAGGTCCTGTACATTTACCTTGATCCTGTTCATATTGCTCAGTTCAATTTCATCGAAATCGGCCAGGCGGAGCTCTCCGCAGGTCCGTTCCATAGCCAGTGTTAAAGCAATGCTCTGCCCTACAGATAAACCAATAATCCCTATCTTTTTCTGCTGCAGGATCTGGATCTCTTCAGGGGTAATTTTATAGACATTTCTGCTTGTTCTTACCTGCGCAAATTCCTGCGCATCAAGTGTGTGTACTAACTTATTTGACCAGGGATAATATACCCAGACACCATAAGCATCTGCATCAGTTTTCAGGTGTGCTGCAACCAATGCTGCCGACTCTTCCGGAGTTAATTTTTGTTGTGGATTATTCAGTTTAATGAGTTCCCCAAGTTGGCTTAAAATGGTATCGTAGATGAGTAAATCAGGGTTATTGCTGATTAAAGCTTTTAGCTTTTCTCCTTCCTCAGGATTGATTAATCTGAAATAAACGGGACGGTATATCATTGAATGGTCAGGCGCATGAACACTAGAATTAATCTTATCCATTTTTGCTTTATTGTGTGAGCTTTTGTGTAAAATTGATCAATTATTATTTAGAAATAATTTTTATCCGAAATTAGTTTTTTAGAATTTATAAAAGCAATATATTTAACAAAAAAATCCAATAAATAACAATGAATTCCGACACCCCAATTAATGTGCTTTATGTGGATGATGAAGTTCATAATCTTAATTCTTTTAAAGCTGGCTTTAGAAGGAAATTCAACATTTTTACAGCAGAATCTGCGGTAGAGGGACGGAAAGTATTAGAAACTGAACTTATTCATGTCATCATCACCGATCAACGCATGCCGGTTACTACTGGTATCGAATTTCTGGAATCCATCATTCCTGATTTTCCTGATCCGATCCGAATATTGCTGACCGGTTATGCGGATATCAATGCCGTTATCGATGCCATCAACAAAGGTCAGGTTTATAAATATATTCAAAAACCATGGATGGATGAAGATCTGAGGATCAACATCGAAAAAGCATATGAGATTTACGCGCTGAGAAAAGAAAATAAAGAGCTGACTGAAGCTTTGCTGGTCGCCAATAAACAACTGGAATTCCTGCTCAGACAAAACTTACTTTCTTAATTAAGTAAACCTCCATGAAAAATGCCCCTAAGCAAGGAATATTCCTTGCTTAGGGGCATTTTTCATGGAGGTTTGACCAGCGCGTAGCTTAAAGCTCTTTTCTCAGCCTGGCTACCGGAATATTCATCTGTTCTCTGTATTTCGCAACCGTTCTGCGGGCAATATTATAACCTTGTTCTTTTAAGATTTCTGTCAGCTTCTCATCTGCCAGTGGCTTGCGTTTATCTTCGTTGCCAATGCAGTCTTCCAGGATCTTCTTTACTTCTTTATTCGAAACTTCTTCACCGCTTTCAGTTTGAATAGCTTCCGAGAAGAAAGATTTCAATAAGAAAGTCCCGAATTCTGTTTGTACGTATTTAGAGTTTGCTACCCTTGATACGGTAGAAATATCCATGTCAATTTTATCCGCAATGTCTTTCAGGATCATCGGACGCATTTTACGTTCATCACCTGTCAGCAAATACTCATACTGATATTGCATAATTGCATTCATAGTCTTTAACAAGGTTTGCTGACGCTGTTTAATCGCATCAATAAACCATTTGGCTGAATCCAGTTTCTGCTTTACAAATTGTACAGCTTCTTTTAGCTTTTTGTCTTTCTGTGCCGCTTTATCATAATGCTGAAACATGTCTATATAAGAACGGCTCACTCTTAATTCTGGTGCGTTTTTCGAGTTTAAGGTCAAAATCAGCACAGAGTCATTATTAGAAATATGAAAATCAGGGATAACCTGTAATTGCTTGGTGGTTACCTGGTTTGAGTCTCCTGGCTTAGGGTTTAACCGAAGGATTTCTGCAATGATTTCCTTTAAGTCTTCACTGTTTAAACCGAGTGATTTTTCAAGTTTGTCGTAATGTTTTCTGGTAAACTCATCCAGGTAATTTTCTACGATCATGATCGCTTTCTGGATAATCAGATTGTGCGGGTCTTTTCTGCGCAATTGTAAAGTCAGGCATTCCTGAAGATCTCTGGCTGCAATTCCCGGAGGATCGAAACTCTGAATTACCTTCAGCATTTCCAGTACATCTTCTTCTTCGACCATTGCATTTTGTGAAAAAGCAAGATCATCAATCATCGAAGTAATTGGTCTGCGCAGGTAACCGTCATCATCTAAACTGCCGATAATCTGTTTACCGATAATAAAATCCTGGTCTGATAAAGGGACCAAATCAAGCTGCTCCTGAAGGCTTTCAAAGAAAGTACTCTCAATAGCTATCGGAGTTTCTTTCTTTTCCTCATCATCATCATTGTTGTTGTAGGAAGTGCTGTAATCATTTCCACCATCATCCTGCAGGTAATCATCTACATTAAATTCATCAGTACTTTCTTCCTTTGAACCCCCGTCAAAATCATCGGGAGAATCATTCAGATCATCATATTCACTTTTAGGTTCTTCTGCGATCATTAAACTTGGGTCTTCGAGCGCAGGATTTTCTTCTAATTCTTCTTTTATTCTGGTATCAAGGGAAACAGTAGGCACCTGCAGCAGTTTGATAAACTGAATTTGCTGAGGCGATAACTTTTGAAGTAACTTTTGTTGTAAATGTTGTTTAAGCATGTTTTGTAGAAAAGGTATTATGACCCGTTTCAAAAATAAGCATTTGGTTTATATATCAACCATATTGTGGAACGAATATTGTGTTTAGGTGTGTTTTTCCAATAAAAAAGCTTTGTTTTCCTGATAAAGTTTATATTTTTATTGGTAGTTGAACACCATGAAAAATTAAATACTATGAGTTTTGTAAAAGAATTTAAGGAATTTGCCATTAAAGGAAATGTAGTCGATCTGGCAGTCGGTGTGATTATTGGAGGGGCATTCGGTAAGATTGTGACCTCAATGGTTAATGATTTAATTATGCCTCCTATTAGCTTATTGATTGGTGATAAGGGTTTTGTAAACTATTATATCCCGCTGAGCGATAAAGTGAGAGATTTCGTTGCGGCTAACCCGGCTGCTTCTCTGGAAGAGGCAAGAAAAGCGGGCCCTGTGTTTGCATGGGGTAATTTTGCAACAGAAGTGATTAATTTTGTTATCCTGGCTTTCATTATTTTCCTGATGGTAAAAGCGATCAACCAGCTGAAACGTAAGCAAGAAGAAGTTGTTGTTGCTGAACCAGTTCCAACCAAAGAAGAAGTATTATTAGGTGAGATCAGAGACTTACTGAAAACGAAGAATATTTAAGCATTTTTTATCCTGAAAAAGGCCATCCTGTAAATATTACGGGCTGGCCTTTTTTTTGCTTGAGCTGCAAACGTATTTATTTCGTTACTTAACCGTAAGGATGATATAATCTGCCAGTTCAGCCTGTTTTGTCCAGTCTGGTTCCGTACCATCTTTAGCTGCAAAACACGAAATGTTGACCAGGTTCAGTTTCGGTGCATATTTTCGAAGCTGGGCAAAAGTCCCTAGTTTTTCATCACTGTGGAACCTTCCGTTAACCTGGAATATCTTTTTCTTCGGGTTTAACTTGTTGTATTTTGCAATAGACCAGGCCATCGAAGCATCCCATAAATTTTGTGTCTGAAAGATTTTCATTCCACCCATATCATGCCCGCCCAATGTTTCTATGAATTTATCATAATATCTTCCTGTCGCTGTATCTATAGGCAATGGCGGTAAAAATTCTTTAGAAGTAACCGGGAAATCGTTCAGTTTGTTTAATCCGGAGAAGGTAACTGCATTGCTGTATCTGGTCGCTGCATTGGCTCCGATCACGTCTGTTTTATTTGCTTTGGCCAACTCAATTAAAGGCCTGTAATCTTTGTAATTGTTCCAGGCGCGGGCTTCTTTGATAAAATTCTTCTCAGAAATTACGTGAGCAAGATATTCGTTAAGTACGGGCTGCACATCGGTTGGAAACATTTCTAAAGACAGCGTTGTACCCGGATAGGTTTGACTCATTTGACTGAATATTTGTGCTTCCAATACATGTCCGATTGAATCGTTATGTTCTTCACCGAAGAAAAGCACATCAACTTTCTTCATGTTTTTAACGAGTTCTTCTACGGAGATAGTTTTCCTGGTTTTTGTTTCAAATATTTGATAAGAGTGATCATTATTTTGGGCAAATAAGGCTGTAGGGATCAAGACCCACGCAAATAGAAGGAGTTTCTTTTTCATATCTTTTAGTATTTCTCAAAGTAACGCATAATTAGAGGCTGTTTAAAACAGTCTTCCTTTTCACCGGCTAAAAAATGATGTTCACCGGGGTTTTACGTCTATATAGATGAGCGCTATTTAACAATGCATATTTACTCCTTAATTTTGGTTTCAATAAATGACAGCAAGGTTATGGAAAACTATAAATATAAAAACCGGTCTAACAGGGTATGGAGTGGTTTAATTCTTTTGATCATCGGCAGCGTATTTTTACTTCGGAATTTTGGGATTTTTATCCCGGACTGGATATTCAGCTGGCCTACAGTATTAATTTTAATAGGCTTAGTTATTGGTTTTAAACGCAGATTTCATGGCGGGGGATGGTTAATGATGGTTTTAATAGGCGGTTATTTTAATGTGCAGAATCTGTTTGATTTTAACCTGACGCAATACTACATTGGAGCTGCATTTATAATTCTAGGCTTATTTGTCATCTTTAAACCCAAAAAACCAGGTAAAAACCAATGGGAGAGAAAGTTTGAAGGATTTAAATGGAAAGATTATAGCAATGCACCGGCAGATTCCTGGGGTAATCCACCGGCCGGGAATACTAATCCTGCCAATCCCTCAGCGGAACCAGCTCCGGAGCCTAATCCACTGCACAATCAGACTTCTGAACCTCATGCCAGCACGCAAACTACTGACAATGACTATATAGACGCTGTGAATGTATTTAGCGGTGGTAAACAACAAATCTATTCCAAAAATTTTAAAGGCGGAGATGTCGTTTCTGTTTTCGGAGGATGCGAACTGGACCTGACACAGGCCGATTTTGCTGATCACGTATCCATTGAAGTTGTAGCCATTTTTGGAGGTGTTAAATTAATCATCCCCCCAACCTGGGTAGTGGAATCACAAGTGAGCCCGATATTCGGCGGATTCGACGATAGCCGCACAATTAATCCGGTAAATAGCGAACCACTTAAAATAATTACAATAAAAGGAGTAGTTTTATTTGGTGGAGTAAGTATCAGTAATTTCTAAACCAAATATTTTGACGAGTAACCCACTGTTAACAAGGAAAGCACAAAAAACGGCAGCGCTATTGTACCTGGCCTGGACAACCGCGTTTGTCCTGTTGTTTTTCTATACGCTTAATTTCAGCTGGGTAGTGTCAATTGCAGATAGTTTAATTACCAGCACACTTTTGGCACTTTGCTGTGTCGTGGTTAGTATTGTGCTGAGATTTTATCAGCCGAAAGATGAAATCATATTGTTTGTCATCGTACTGGCTATTGCACTCTCTGTACTGATTACCTGGATTTGCCGCTGCTTATTAACTGGTATTTTTTCGCAGGACCTTACTTATGTGAATTTCCTGAACTTATCGCTGGTATTCAGGTTCATTGTCATCTTTGTTTTTCTGGCCTGGTGTGCATTTGTAAACGTATTGTGGTACCGCTTAGAAGAACAATCAGAAATGCAGGAGCGCCTTTATACCGCTCAGAATTTAGCTAAGGAGGCAGAATTGAACAAGCTGAGACATCAATTGCAACCTCATTTTTTGTTCAATAGTTTAAATTCAGTGTATGCACTGACCATCGTTAATCCAAAGGAAGCGGGAACAATGATTACAAAATTAGCTTCTTTTTTAAGAGGTACCTTGAAAAGAGATGATGAGGTTTGGGTGAGCGTGGCCGAAGAAATGGAATATATCCAGTTATACCTGGATATTGAAAAGGTCAGGTTCAGCCATCGTTTAAATCTTGATATCCAGGTTAATGAAGATACTTTAAAGCTGTGCTTACCGGGGACATTACTACAGCCTATCGTGGAAAATGCGATTAAATTCGGGTTATACAATACCGCTGCGGCAATCCTGATTTCTGTTTTGATCAGGGTAGAGGGGAATATGCTGATTGTGAGTGTTGAAAATCCTTATGATCCGGAAACGAAAGCTTCGGGAGGAACAGGTTTTGGGCTCACTGCAATCCGGCGCAGGCTTTACTTGCTTTTTGCAGACAATAACTTGCTGCAGACTTCCTCAACTGAGGACAATAAATATATTACTACGCTTAAAATACCACAAAAACTATGATCACAACCATACTGATTGATGATGAGCCGCTAGCCAGGGATATTGTAAAGCATTACTTGTCAGATTTTCCTGAGATAGAAATTGTTGCTGAATGCAATGACGGTTTTGAAGGGTTGAAGGCCATTGCAGCTTTCCGTCCCGACTTTATCTTTCTGGATATACAAATGCCTAAAATCAATGGTTTTGAGATGCTGGAGTTGGTAGAGCATCCACCAGCAGTAATCTTTACAACCGCATTTGACGAATTTGCCATTAAAGCTTTTGAGGTGAATGCTGTTGATTATTTGCTCAAACCAATTGAGCAGGAGCGGTTCGTACAGGCCATGCAAAGGCTTCCTGCAAAACTAAAGCAACCGGAACTTACCCAGGATTTATTGGAAACGGCATCGCTGAGCCCTTCGCAACACCACAGGGTAGTGGTTAAAAATAATGGGGTGATCAAAATTATTGCAGTGGCAGATATCCATTATCTGGAAGCGGATGATGACCATGTGAAATTAAGTACTACAGAAGGGATTTTTTATAAGAACAAGACGATGAGTTTCTTTGAAAAAACACTGGATAGTGAACAATTTATACGGATTCACCGCTCTTATCTGATTAATCTGGCCCAGGTCACTAAAATTGAATTGAAAGAAAAAGATAGTTATATCGTACTTTTGAAATCTGATATCTGGCTGCCTGTCAGTAAAACGGGCTATGTTAAGCTCAAGGCTGCCCTTGGTTTATAGAAATTTAAACAGCTTTAACACAGCGATCACAAATAAAAATGAAAACATAGGCTGCATGTATTTGCATTTAAGAAAAAATCGCATTATATTTGCACCTCTCAATTAAAAAATAATAGTTAAGATATCATACAGTTATGAAAAGAACATTCCAACCTTCGCAAAGAAAGAGAAGAAACAAACACGGCTTCCGCGAAAGAATGGCTACAGCAAACGGTAGAAGAGTATTAGCTTCTCGTCGTGCAAAAGGAAGAAGAAAATTATCAGTTTCTGACGAACGTCGTCACAAAGCATAATTTTGATTGCAGCACCTCTGGTGCTGGCAGCTCATTCAGTCTGCAAATCTGCGATCAAAAACATGAAAAATTTTACCAAAGAAGAACGGTTATGCAGCAGGAAATTATTAGACCTGCTATTTAAGAACGGTTCTTCTTTTTTAGTATACCCCTTTCGGGTTTCCTATCTGTTTATACCGGAGAAAAATGCTTTTCCTGTTCAGGTAGTGGTTAATGTATCGAAAAAGCGGTTCAAGCGTGCGCACGACAGGAACCTGATCAAGCGCAGGACGCGGGAGGCTTACCGTTTACTGAAAGCATCAGCTCTTTATCCCTTATTAAATCATCCTGATCAATTGTTACTGCTCTCTCTTCAATTTGTTGGGAAGGAACATTATGATTATGCTTTTTTTGAAAAGAAACTGGCAAATGCTTTAAAAAAACTGATCCTGGCTGTTGACCCGCCTGCCAAAGCTGTAACTGCTATTGCGCCTGAAAAACCAGTACCTTTAACTCCAGAAGATGAAACTGATTAAGCAAATCATCGGCTGGTTCTTTTTGGCGCTGATCAGGTTTTATCAGTTGTTCTTATCTCCTTTACTGGGTGCAAGCTGCCGTTTCACGCCAACCTGTTCTCAATATGGCGTAGAGGCAATTAAAAAGCACGGGCCTTTTAAAGGCGGCTGGTTAACACTTAAACGGATCGGACGCTGTCATCCCTGGGGGAAACATGGACATGATCCTGTTCCTTAGTCAATCGGGCCTGTCTTAATTTTAAATCCACTATATCATTGTTATGGCTACAATACTTCAACTAGAAACAGCTACACAAGTATGCTCCGCTGCATTGGCTGTCAATGGAGAGACAATCGCATTAAAAGAACTTGCTGCACAGAATATTCATGCGGGAAGCCTGACCTTATTTATACAGGATGTCATGGCAACGGCCGGATTAACTTATGCGGAGCTGGATGCAATAGCAGTGAGTAAAGGGCCAGGATCGTATACCGGATTAAGAATTGGTGTTTCAACAGCTAAGGGGCTTTGTTTTGCTTTGGATAAACCACTGATCGGTGTGGAGACGTTGAGGATGATGGCACAAGGGTTTTTGAAAACTGCGGATTCCTATACGGGGCTGGTTTGTCCAATGATTGACGCCAGAAGGATGGAAGTCTTTACCGGATTATATGACCATAACCTGAATGAAGTACTGCCGGTGGAGGCAAAAATTATTGATGAAACTTCGTACCAGGAGCAATTAATTAAGCAGCAGATCACTTTTATAGGTGACGGCGCAATGAAATGCAGCGACTCCATTGTTTCTCCAAATGCGGCTTTCTCTGCCCTCAATTTTAATTCTGCGGCAAATATGAGCTTGCTGGCATATCATGCCTTCACAGCAGGTAATTTTGAGGATGTAGCCTATTTTGAACCTTACTATCTGAAAGATTTTGTAGTTACCCAGGCTAAAAAGAAAGTTTAACTATTTTTTCTTTTTAAACACCCCGAATAATTTCGCAAAGAATCCTTTCTTATCCAGATCGTCACCAACTCCCGGCATATAACTGCTGTTTTGAGGATGTTCCACTGTATTACCGAATTTAATCCCGATTCCCATATATACAGAAGCTCCTGCATAGCTGTTATTCGTCAGGTCGGGCTGCTGTTTATATTTTGCTGATTTTAAGACGTTGTCACTGCCCAGAAAAAACTCGAAGTTCGGAGTTTGATATTTGGCTTGTGTGCCTAACATCATAAAACCGTTTAAGTTGTAAATAGGGGAAAGGCTGACTGAAAATTCATTGTAGGCAAAGTTGTTGACCAAAGCGATGTCCCCGCCTTTGTTCCAGATGTTTTTAGAGACGATGAAGTTTGGGGTATAGAAGTCGAATCTTTTAGAGACCAGTAAATCAAGTTTAGCATTTGTTGCAGTGTAAAAGCCTTTTCGCTGGTCGTTGCTGGTGAAGAGTTCTTCTAGCCTCCTTTGTAGGGTGTTGCTATTTTCTCCTGGCTGTATAGTGATGTCCTGACCTGCAGGAACAGCAATAGAATGAGAATTTTTATTCCACCTGATAAAGCCCAGGTCTTTTACACTTCCCATTAAAAAGTAGCCTGTTTTAGAGGTATAAGTAGTACCAAAACCTACAGATAATCCGGGATTTTTAAAATCAGGGATCAGGGTATTTGTATTCAGCTCTTTTGCACGGAGAAAGTTGGATTGATAAGTTCCACCGACATTAACTGTGAGTTGCCCTTGATTCTGATCGAATTGTATATTGGAACTGGTAATATCTATTTTATTATAAGTTATTCCGCTTAATAAACTCATTTTTACACCAAAAGCGAGTTGTTTAGAGACGTTTTCTCTATAGTTCATGCTGAACTGATGGTAAGACTGGCCGTAACCGTTGCCATTGAAAGGATTGCTCATGCTCTTATCAAATTTTTTAAAATCATCAAAAGCAACCAGTGTAGCATTGGTATAATCTGCAAAAGCATCTGATCTCATCTGCCATGAAAAACCTAATTCCTGGTGATCTTTATAAGATTTGAAAATCCTGAAAGTGAACAAATAAATATTAGAATTCTGATAAGCCTGATTTCTTCCATTGTCTACAGGTATTCCTGTTGTCTTGTAAACCTTATCATTGATATAAGTTCTCAAACTAAGATTAGAAGCTCCTTTATTGGCTGCATTTAATCCGAAATAGGGAAGCAGAAAGTTCGAAGCATATTGACGGGAAGAATCAAGTACAAAAGCTTTCTGAGCTGGATTTTCAAAAGCATCAAACAATGTTTTGGTATTGAACAGTCCGTATTGTTGTGCCTTAATTTGTGTAGACAGAATTAGAAAAAGGCTTAGTATAAGGTATCTTTTTGCCATAAGTTGAAAACGATTTTTAAATATGGTCATTTAAAATTTACATTCTGATTATTAATTTGTTAAATTTTGAAGGGTATCGGTCACTACCTCTGGTATAGTATTCAATAATAGATTGGTTTGAAAAGCACCTTTATCTCCATTAAGCTGATAAATCATAGAACTGAACTTTTCCAATCCTTCTTTTTTGATCATGTGGTTATAGTAAGGCGTATAGATCGCTCTTCTGACCAGGTCAGTGGAGTTCTTACGGTTCACATAAAAAGTAACATTTGATGTTTTTGATAACTGACTGTATACATTGATATAATCAGCGGTATTAACCAATAATTTGTTCTGGTGATAATCGTTTAAAAAAGATTGCAGTGCACCAGCCTGGTTTGAAAATACCATGTAATTATCAATTATAGTATAATATGGTCTGCTGAAAGGTCTGAAAGGCTCTCCGAAGTAACAATATAAAAGCCCTGATTTTTTAAATCTTTTGATATCTGTATTGTAATCGTCACTCATATCCAATAACAGTTGTTTTACTTTATCGCCATTGGTGAGGTTAATCGCCGCTATATTTTCGGATGATTTAAGCTGAAAAGAGATCAGCTGATTTTGAAAGTACACCGGGAATATCTTTTCTGCGTCTAAATGATATTCATTGTTAAAGCTCTTGATTGTGTTTTTGATCTTCTGAGCCTCCTTATTGACTAAAAACCAGTTGTCGAGCCCTTTTTTCCAGGTTTTATAATCGGTCAGGGCATACAATTTAAAGTTAGCTGTATTTTCTGGCAGCAAGTTATCAATATCGTTTTTTTGAGGAGCGAGCGCTGCAAAAAGCGTCAGGTAGTTTTTCTGGTCATTGAGTGCTGAACTTCCATTAAAAAATAACCGCTCTTTGCTAAAATTATAATTTAGTGCAGCAAATGAATTTTGCCTGTGAAGTACAGACAGGCCGCCATTGAGCTGACCAGGAAGCATTGACTTTAATAAAGCAGGTATTTTATTGAAATCGATATATAAGTTGCCTAAACTGTTTCTTTTGAACTTATTACTGGCTTTTATATAAGCAACAAACTGATTGTTCTCTTCATTTGAAGCAGCTTTAGTTGCTGACTTTACGGGTGCAGGGCTATTGGAAAGCAAAATCAGGTTTTTATCTATATTCAGGTAAAAAGTAGCACTATCATTTAAGACGAGTTTCATCATCCCACTATCAGTTGTCAGCTTAATGCCGTTGGATTGCAGGGCGCTGTAAAGTTTTGGCTTATCCAGTTCATCATTTAACTGGGTACTGATCAGGTAGTCTATCTCTTTATTTTTTCCGGCAGAGAAACTGATAAAAATATTCTTGTTGCCGACCAGGTTATTAACCGCAGGATTGGTGACCAGTGTATTCTTCAGTAAACTCAGCTGATTGAATTTCTCCTGACCAAGCAGCTTCTCAAAAAAATCCTGTCCTTTCAAAATGTCAAATATGCTTTTATCATTTTGAATGCAGAAAACAAGACCAGAGTTTGCTGTTGCCGCGTACAGACTAGTTTCCTTATAGGAGGTTTCCTTGTTCAGTTTAGAAAAATATAAGTAGGCCATCCCCACAATGGCTGCGAATAGCGTAAAGAGGGTGAAGTATATCTTTTTCATTTGCGTCTAACAAATTTAAGGTAATTGTTGGGCATTAGGTGATATTTTATTGTTAAAACGGGCTTTCTTCCGATGTTTTACAGGATTGGAGAGCAGAACTTGCTGATTCTGATGTATTGTTGTCAGAAGTGTAAGCGAAACTGGTCGGATACTGGTTGTGTTCTAGTTGAATAGTACCACTGTAGTGTATTAGAACGACCTTTAAACGGCCTTGGGATGAGGTTGGAATGACTGTGGTCATTGTAAGGTCATCCCAAGGCACTATTTAACCCCTTTTCAACACCTGCTCTGTACGCCAAGGCCACGTTTTATATTCAATTGAAAAGTCATTTTTTCCAAACGGCAAAAAGCCTTTGTTTTTTAAGGTAAATTGCTGTTAATCTTTGGGGATGGAGTTGGTTGAACGTTGTCAGCAATCCCTTCATTTAAGCACCTATAGGTGGCTTAAATAAATAATTTGCAAATAGGGTTAACGAAAATGCATTTAGGTTGCGTAATTTTACCGGGCTGGAATTAAGACGAATTGAATGAATAGAAAAATAATTTTGACTGCCTCTTTCTTTGGAGCAGTGGCGGTAGTACTAGGTGCCTTTGGTGCGCATGGCCTGAAAAATGTAATTGCTGCTGATCAGCTGGCTATCTGGAGCAAGGGAGTTGAATATCAGTTTTATCATACTTTTGCCTTGCTTTTTCTATCCACCTTCGCCAGGTTCAGGAATAAACTGGTTGATTTTGCTTATTACTGTTTCACCATAGGGATCATTTTCTTTTCAGGATCACTTTACCTGCTGGCTACACGTGAAGTATTACAGTTAAGCTGGGTAAATATTGTAGGCCCGATTACTCCTTTAGGAGGATTATTATTAATTACCGGCTGGATTTTTCTTTTCTTCGCCGCTTTAAAAAACAGATAGATGCAGGAATTAAATGATATTGATTTTTCAGAGAGGGATACCTTGTTTATAGAAGTAATTTTACCGCTTTCTCTTTCAAAAAACTATATCTATCGTGTTCCATTTGACTTAAATGAGCATACCGCTGTTGGTAAAAGGGTAATCGTTCAGTTTGGGAAAAATAAAATCTATACAGCGCTGATTAAAAGTATCAGCCAGACCGCACCGGCTTTATACCAGGCTAAATATATTATTGATGTTATCGATGAACATCCGGTTGTAAATACCCTGCAATTGCAGTTCTGGGATTGGATGACTGCCTACTATCTCTGCAATGAAGGCGATGTGATGTCTGCAGCGCTTCCGGCAGGATTAAAACTGGCGAGCGAGACCATTATCATCCTTCGGGAAGAAGTGTCTTTAGAAGAGCTTGAATTGACTGATAAAGAGAATATACTGATTACTGCACTGGAAAAACAGAAACGCCTGACGGTAGATCAGATTTCTAAACTATTAGGACAGAAAACAGTATTTCCGCTGATCCGTTCTCTTTTGGATAAAGGGGTAGTTCATCTTGCAGAAGAAGTCGTTGAAAAATATAAACCTTTATTAAAATCATACATCACCCTAAACCCTTTCTACAGCGAGGAAGGGAATTTCAAGCATCTTTTTGAGGTGCTGGAAAGGGCGCCGAAACAACTGGATGCCCTGCTGATGTATATTAAACTTTCCAAATCGGGGATTGAAATCTCCAGACAGCAATTGCTGGAAGACAGCAGTTGTGGGCAGGCGGCTTTGAAAGCCTTACTGGATAAGGAAGTCTTCTTCCTTAAAAAGAAAGTAGTGAGCCGGTTAAATGACGAGTCGGATGATATGATCCTTAATTTTAAACTCAGCCCGGCACAAAATACAGCTTTAGAAAAAATAGGAACAGAGTTCCAGACCAAAGATGTTGTTTTATTACATGGAATAACTGCTTCTGGTAAAACTCAGGTCTATATCAAATTGATTGAGCAGGCGATTGAAAAAGGTGGGCAGGTTTTGTTCCTTTTGCCTGAAATTGCGTTGACTACACAGATCGTTGAACGGATTAAACGCTATTTTGGCGATGCGATCGGGGTATATCATTCCAAATTCAATGACAACGAAAGGGTAGAGATCTGGAACAGCGTCATGAATGGTAAATATAAAATTGTTCTTGGCGCACGTTCAGCAGTGTTTTTACCTTTCAAAAATTTAAAATTGATCGTGGTCGATGAGGAACATGAATCATCGTACAAGCAAAATGAACCTGCTCCAAGATATCAGGCCAGGGATGCTGCTGTTTACCTGGCGCATCTGCATCAGTCAAAAATCATATTGGGTTCAGCTACGCCTTCTATAGAAAGTTATTACAATGCATTGCATCAAAAATATGGCCTTGTTACCTTAAACGAACGTTTTGGAGGGGTTGAACTCCCTATACAGGAAGTGGTAGGGATTGCTGAAGAAACCAAGAAGAAGAAAATGGTTTCTTATTTCTCCAGTGTATTAATTGATGACATCACTGCAACGCTGGAAAGAAAAGAACAAGTGATCCTTTTCCAGAACCGCAGGGGTTATGCAACTATCCTGATTTGTAAAACATGTGGTTTCGCGCCTAAGTGTGTGAACTGTGACGTGAGCCTTACTTTCCACAAAAGCAGTGGTAAGCTGCATTGTCATTATTGCGGATACCATGAAAGCAGTATGAATATTTGTCCTGCCTGTGGTTCTGTACATATTGAACAAAAAGGGTTTGGAACTGAAAGAATAGAAGAGGAATTAAGCCTGATCTTTCCGGAAGTGAAAATTGCAAGGCTTGATGTAGACAGTACAAGAACAAAAAATAGTCTTCAGAAGATTATAAGTGATTTTCAGGAAAAGAAAACAGATATCCTGATTGGTACACAAATGGTGGCTAAAGGCCTTGATTTTGATAATGTAACACTGATCGGTGTAATCAATGCAGATACTTTATTGAATTACCCGGATTTCAGAGCTTTTGAGCGCAGTTTTCAGTTGTTAGCACAGGTTGCAGGCCGTGCGGGCAGAAGAGATAAGCAGGGGAAAGTATGTATTCAGGCCTATGATGCCGACCATAGAATTATCAAACAGGTAGTGGATAATAATTACCTGGAGATGTATAACGATGAAATTGCTGAGCGCAGACAATTTCATTATCCGCCTTTTACCAGGCTGATTTTTATCAATGTAAAACATAAAGATTCAAATCTGCTCAATGCCGCGTCTGCACGTTTTGCTACGCTGTTAAGGGCGCAACTCGGAACGAGGGTACTGGGGCCTGAACAGCCTTTGGTTTCCAGGATCAGGAATTATTACATCAAACAGCTGATTATTAAATCAGATAAATCAACGGCTATTCATAAAGTTAAGGCTGCACTTAAACAAACTATAGCAGACTTTAACGGGGAGAATACCTTTAAAGGTGTAATTATGCAGGTAGACGTAGATCCTTACTAGGGAAACCGAAAACTAATTCCTGCTTCCCAAATGAATTTGTAAACCCACGGTTACGGGAGTAAAAAGGAATTCTTTTTTATTTTCGGCAGTTTCTATGCTTTGGGCGGCAGTGTTTTGTGCAACAGTTTGTGTCCTTAAATGAGAAAGGTACAATTCAAGACTGCCCTCTGCAAAAATGGAAATTTGCTCAATAGGGGTTATCCGGAGTCCCATAGTGGGGCCTAAAGTAAAGCCACTTTTTATAGCTTCCATCTGGTCTGTTAATGCGGTTGTTCTCTGGAGATCTATGAAATTCCTTAATCCTTTAAAACGGTTATAGCGATAGCCGATATCAAAAGCAAAATAAGGCCGTACTTTGGAATAATTCAGGTTTTTCTCAAACCCAAGCTTAATCGCGTAATCGGTTACTTTTCCATTGACCAGGTTACAGTTGGTACAATCACTTTTAAAATCGAGTGACTGATTGAGAAATCTGCCGCTTAAGCGATAATTGATCTGGCGATCATCAATTTTAAATATTCCGCCATTAAATTTGGACGTGATATATTTTAGCGGGTCCTGGTCTGCTATCCTTGGCAGTTGCAGATAACTGAATGCATTAAATCCTACGCTGTAAGTACTGTTAGACTGTGAGTGTGCATTTAAGGCAAAAAGAGAGACGAGTAAAAGTGAGCGCAATCCCTGTTTCATAAAGTGTTATGTTTCATTTAGCTACATAAAAATATATATTATTTTGAGGGACAGATTAAAATCTGCTTCAGATTTTTTTATTTGTATTGATAAGTAATATTCCAGTTTTTACTGAAAAAAAATTACCTTTTTATCTTGAATAAGTGAAAGATTTATTCTTTCCATTAACAGGCTGGTTTGCGCTTTATGATTTGATTTGTTGGTGTTTACAGCCTGGAGGTTAAATTCATCCAATTAAAACCTTAAAAATCGATTTCAAAGAAGTATTTTTGAAATCAATGGCGTATAAGTTTGTAGATAATTACCGGGAAAGAGGAGCAAGGAAAAAATTAGTGGAACATCTTAAATCAAGAGGCATCACAGATGAACGTGTACTGAGTGCAATTGGAAAAGTACCAAGACATTTTTTCTTTGATGAAACCTTCTGGAACCAGGCTTATAAAGATATTGCTTTCCCGATTGGTGATGGACAGACTATTTCTCAGCCTTATACGGTAGCTTACCAAAGTGAGTTACTGCATATTAATAAAGGCGATAAAGTGCTGGAAATTGGTACCGGCTCTGGTTATCAGACTTGTATTTTAATGGAACTGGGCGCAGAAGTATTTACGATCGAAAGACAAGAAAGTATTTACAAACACACATTGAAAGTATTGCCCGGAATGGGGTATCATGCGAACTTCTTTTTTGGCGATGGTTCAATGGGAATTGCAGCGCATGCGCCTTACCACAAAATTATTGTAACTGCTGGTGCGCCGTTTGTTCCTGAAATCTTATTGAAGCAATTAAAAATTGGTGGTATGCTGGTGATCCCGGTAGGTGATGAACATTCACAGATTATGGTTACAGTGATCCGTGTCAGTGAAACTGACTATGAGAAGTTTGAATTGGATACTTTTAGGTTTGTACCACTGGTAGGGGACCAGGCCTGGTAATTTAGCCTTTCATTGCCCGGTCCATTTCACGTTTGGATTCGCGGTCTTTGATACTATCTCTTTTGTCAAAGTCTTTCTTTCCTTGTGCCAATGCGATTTCTATTTTTGCAAAACCTCTTTCATTGGTGAAAATGCGAAGCGGAACAATCGTATATCCTTTTTCTTCACTTCTGAATTTTAATTTTTTCAATTCCTTTTTTTGCAGCAGTAAGATCCGGTCACGTTTAATATCATGGTGATGGAAAGAACTGTGGCTGTATTCTGAGATATGAAGATTTCTTACATAAAGTACATTACCAATGAACATGCAGAAAGCATCGGTCATATTGGCTTTACCTTGTCTGATCGCTTTGATCTCAGTTCCAAGCAAAGCCAGTCCGGCGTTGTATTTATCAACAACATGGTAATCGAAGTATGCTCTTTTATTTTTTATTTGAATGTCAGTCGCCATAGAATCAGCTAATATCAGAAAGAATTGCCGATTTACGGCAATTCTTTCTGAATTTTACAATGGATATAGGATTGTGCCAGGTTATCTGACTACCAATACTGGTATTGTTATTTTGTGTCTTACTGCATCTACAGTAGTCCCGAAAATCAAGTCCTTCAGGCCTTTATGTCCATGTGCACCCATCACGAGTAACTGTAAATCGTTGGTTTTAGTAATTTCTGCAATCGCACGCGCTGCTCCTCCAAAACCGATGTGTGGAATGCCATGATAACCGAGATCGGCCAGATTCTGACCATACTTCTTCAGATTTTCTGAATCACTTAGTGTTTCATGGTCGAGTGCAGCTTTCCCATGGTACTGGGCGCCGGCGGTTTCCACGATATGGATTAAATGGTAATCTGCTTTCTTTCCACCCTGGATCAGTGCATGGCGGATCGTGTTCAGGTCATTTTTAGAGAAGTCGACGGTAATGCCAATCCTGGTATAATGGATCTGGTCTACAGGATCAATTGCCATTGCATTTCCATGGGGAATGTTTTTCTGTTGTATCGTGCTGGAATTAAGCATCGGATAAACGAAAACATACATTAAAAGTAATCCAATCAAGACAGCAACCGGAATAATTAATCCATAAATATACCATCCATGTGTGGCTGTTGCCCATCCTGAGATCTCTTCTATAACGAGTTTAATATTCAGGGCAACAATAACAGCAGCACTGATCCATGCCAGTATTTTGACCCAGAGTTTGATGGCAAAGCCTTTCATTTCTTTTTTATCGGAAGTGAAGTGGATCAGTGGGATCACCGCAAAACCGAGTTGTAAACTTAAAACGACCTGGCTTAAAATCAATAGACCGCTCAATGCATCATTTCCAAAATAAAGGATGGTGAAAAAGGCAGGGATAATAGCTAGCAAGCGCGTAATTAAGCGCCGTAACCAGGGTTGTATCCTAAGGTTCAGGTGACCTTCCATTACAATCTGTCCTGCCAGTGTCCCGGTTATGGTAGAACTTTGTCCAGCTGCAATCAGTGCGATTGCGAAAAGACTTGGTGCAACTCCGCCAAAAATATGTCCAAGCAGCTTATAGGCATCCTGTATTTCAGCAACTTCATGCATGCCATTTTTATAAAAGGCAGCTGCAGCCAGGATCAGGATCGCTGCGTTTACAAAAAAAGCCAGGTTAAGTGCAACAGCAGTATCTATAAAGTTGAATTTGATCGCTTCTTTAATCCCTTTATCATCGCGCTCAAACTTCCTGGTCTGAACCAGGGAAGAATGGAGGTACAGGTTATGTGGCATCACAGTCGCACCGATTATACCAATAGCAATGTACAGCGCTTGTCCGGAGAGTACTGAAGGTTCCAGTCCTTTGACGATTTCTTTTAAGGATGGCTCTACGATAAACATCTCTACTAAAAAGGAGATCCCTACAATGAAAACCATGGAAACGATAAAAACTTCCATTTTCCGCATTCCCTTATTCATCAGGAATAAAAGTAAAACGGTGTCAAAAATAGTGATACTGATACCCCAGATCAGCGGAAGGCCGAAAAGCAGGTTTAAACCAATGGCCATACCAATAATTTCAGCAAGGTCACAGGCTACAATTGCAGTTTGCGCTAAACCAAATAAGGGAATATTTACCCATTTAGGATAGGCATTTCTGGAAGCCTGCGCTAAATCAAGACCTCTTACAATACCTAACCTCGCGCTTAATGATTGTAATAACAAGGCGATTAAGTTCGACATCAGCAATACCCAGATGAGCTGATAACCGAATTTACTACCTCCTGCAAGATCGGTCGCCCAGTTTCCGGGATCCATATAACCAACACTAACCAGGTAAGCCGGGCCAATAAAAGATAATATCCTTCTCCATCCGGTACGCTTACCGGTATCTACACTTTGATGTACTTCACTTAATGATTCTGTCTGCTTCATCAGCTAAAAATTCTTTTAATTATTAACAGCTTCTTCTAATATTACTTGGTTTCTTCTAATTTAACCAGGATGTGCTGCGCTACTTTGCGGCTGACATTTATCTTTTGAGCATTGGCTATCAGCTCTACTGAACCATCATAGGCGGTAATTCCATGGACGGTTATTGCTACACCTATGGTTAAACCTAATTTCTCCAGATGAATTAAAAATGGAGAAGAATGTTCACTGACCCCGATAATGATGCCAGTTTTTCCTTTGGCAATTTCATGGAGGTGTATATGTGCAGAAAGTTCAAAGTTTCCATGCTGATCTGGAATCGGATCTCCATGAGGATCCCGCTTAGGAAAACCAAGAAAATCGTCTAACCGTTCTACGAGTATGGAAGAGTTGATGTGTTCAAGTTCTTCTGCAATATCATGGACTTCATCCCACCTGAATTTCAATTTGTCTACTAAAAAGACTTCCCATAACCGGTGTTTTCTGATGACTTTGATTGCGGCAGCTTTCCCTTTTTCAGTTAATGTGACTCCCTGGTACTTAATATAATCAATTAATTGCTTATCTGCCAGCTTTTTAAGCATATCAGTTACAGAGGCGGCTTTGGTGTTCAATCCATTGGCAATTGCATTGGTTTGTACCGTACCTGGCTCAGTTTGGGAGATGTGATAAATGACTTTGAGGTAATTCTCTTCAGTAAATGAATGCATTGTATTAGCCTAATAATAGTTTTAGGTAAATCTAAAAATTATTAGATAAAATAAAGCATAATTTTTATGTTTATTTTTAGAATTAAATTTGGTAAATAAGGTGTTCTTATTCTACCTTTGGGTTCAAGATCGGAAAAATGGCAGCAGAATTAGATAAGATAGATTTTAAAATACTTAAACTTTTACAAGAAAACGGAAGAATAACCAATTTGCTTTTATCGCAGGAAATTGGGTTGTCACCAGCACCTACTTTAGAAAGAGTAAGAAAACTGGAGATGTCCGGTTTCATTAAGAGTTACCATGCATTAGTGGATGAAGAGAAACTGGGTTTAGGCATTAAAACGTTTATTCAGGTACAATTGGACTTCCACAAGAACAATACGATCCAGATATTTTTGGATGAGGTCAACCAGATTAAAGAAATTACTGAATGTCACCATGTGACAGGACAGGCAGATTTCCTGTTGAAAGTTTATGTAAGTGATATTAAAGCTTACGAGCGTCTGATTATGGACAAAATCAGTAAAATCAGCGTAGTGAAAACTTTTCAGACCATGATGATCATGTCGACCACCAAGAAAGAGCCGATTGTCCCCTTAGAGTATTAGTTTATGCTTCTTTTTAGCTACAACTTCTTCAAATTAATTTCTGGTAGAAAAACTACCAGAAATTAATTTTCATCGTTTCGCTTAAAAATAAGCTATAAACTGTTTCTCCACAATTGTATGGTGCTCAATGTATGGTGCCCAATGTAGGGTGCCCAATGTAGGGTGCCAACGTATGGTACTTAATATATGGTGCTTAATTTATGGCGCCCAATATGGTGCCAGCATGTTGCTAATTTATAACTGCATGACCTGCTTTTAAGATTAGCTGATCTGCCAGTTAATTTGCTTCTTTCCTTCAGCAATCAGAATTTCATTTGTTTTCGAGAAATGTTTACTACCAAAAAATCCGGTGTAAGCAGAAAATGGCGAGGGGTGTGCAGATTTTAAAACTGTATGTTTCTTTTCATCAATCAGTACAGCTTTTTGTTGTGCAAACTTACCCCATAGTAAAAACACCAATCCTGTTTTTTTATCAGAAAGCTGGCTGATAGCCTGGTCAGTAAATGCTTCCCAGCCTTTACCCTGATGGGAACCTGGTTCGTGTGCGCGAACTGTAAGGGATGCGTTCAGTAATAATACGCCTTCATCAGCCCATTGGGTAAGGTTACCGTGATTTGGTGTTTTAAACCCTGCTATATCTGTTTCCAGTTCTTTATAAATATTCTTCAAAGATGGGGGCGTGGCTACTCCTTTTTGTACGGAGAAGGAAAGTCCGTGTGCCTGCCCGTCTCCATGGTAGGGGTCCTGACCTAAGATCACCACTTCTACTTTGTCAAAAGGGGTATGGTTAAAGGCTGCAAAAATATCTGCACCTTTCGGATACACTGTTTTTCCTGTTTCTTTTTCCTGCAGGAGAAAGGCCTTCAGGTTTTTCATGTATTCTTTTTCAAATTCAGGTTCCAGTACTTTTAACCAGCCTGGTTCTAATGCTGCTGACATTTAATATTTTATTTAGTAAGTATTTCAATTATATCGCTTTCCAGCGTAACTAAGGGAGATTCTGTAATCCTGCCGATCTCTTGCTCATTTTCAGTAAAGATGAAAGTGGGAACCTTGTCTATATTCAGGTGATCGGTTAATCCATTGGCTGCCTTTTTTGATTCATCAACAAAGATCAGTGTGATTTGTTCTGCTAAAAAACCGGCCTGATCCAGAATTTTATACAGCCGGGGTACTTGTCTTCTGCAGTCTCCGCACCAGGTACCCAGTACAATCATAACCTTTATATGCTGAAGCAATGATTTTAGCTTTTCTACAGCCTCAGGATCGGGCGCGTAGCCAGGATATTCTATAGCATATTGTGCTTTCATTTCCGGAGATTCAAATAATTTCTCCCGGGCAGCTGTATTTAGCATATTTTATTTCGCCTTTAGTTTTGGTGTTAAAACCTGACCAGAATTATTATTCATAGCTGAAGAATGACTCTGGTCAGGTTTTAACAAAGATAAGCATCAAAATGAGATAAACATTTTTAGCATCTGTTTTAAATTTAAATCTGATTTTTGGTATATAAACACGATATTTGCACGAAATAATTAAAAATAGATATGCCAAACATAGTAAGACTTATCGCAGCTTTTGTGATACTGGGGGGTGCGGTAGCACTTATGATTTTCGGTTTTTGGGGTTGGGGAGTTTTAGCGGTATTGATTAGTATACTCATCGTAGCTACTTTTTTCTACAACGAAAACATGCTGCTTGCACAATGGTTTTTACGTAAAGATGATATGCCTAAAGCGGAACGCTTTTTAAATAGAATAACAAATTATGAAACACAGTTGATCAGACCTCAGCATGGTTATTATCAGTTGTTGATCGGTTTGATTGAATCGAGAAAAGCGCCGATGCAATCTGAGAAATATTTCAAGAAAGCTTTAGCATTGGGTATGCAGATGGATCATAATATCGCATTGGCGAAATTAAGTTTAGCTGGTATTGCTATGGGTAAACGTAATAAAAGAGAAGCACAGATTTATCTGACAGAAGCTAAGAAAGCGGATAAGAACAAATTACTGGCAGATCAGATCAAACAAATGAAAGATCAGCTGGGCATGATGGATAAGCAACAGCAAGTAAGATATAGGTAGTTAATTAGGAATTAGCCTGACAATAAATAAAAAAAGCCACATCATCGTGGCTTTTTTTATTTATCACTCAGCTGGTCAAAAGCATCAATACTTTCCATTGCGCCACGGCTGATGATGTCATCTTCCATACCTTCTTTTTTTCTGCTGAAAAACAATTGTTCAGATTGAATTCTTTTGATAAGCTGACGGATCAGGGACAAATCAAAGGCATCTTTACTTAATTTTATGCAGTATTCGTTTTCAGTTATCTCCAGACTTGAATTATTCATAACATTCAATTTTATTGTTTGCTAAAAATAGGAAAGGCCTGCTATAAATCAATATAGCAGGCCTTTAAGTTTTTGTTATGATTATGTTAAGAGAACCAGGCTGTTACGTCTTCTTTTGAAGGCATAGCTAATTCAAGTTTTAACTTTTTGCGCATACCGCCCAAATCGTTAAATACCTTATTTGCATTGGCTCCTGCTAAATCTTCTACAGTGTTAAAGCCCATTTTACGGATTACCTGAACCCATTCGGCCGGGATACCAGCATTTACGAAATCTTCGTCAGTAGTGATTTTGGCTTTTTTCTCCGGTCTCATCTGCGGGAAGAAAAGTACTTCCTGGATAGTAGACTGGTTAGTCATCAGCATGACCAAACGGTCAATACCAATACCTAAACCTGAAGTTGGAGGCATGCCATACTCTAGTGCACGGATAAAATCGTCATCCATTGCCATCGCTTCATCATCCCCTCTTGCTGCCAGTTTTAACTGGTCTTCAAAACGTTCTTTCTGATCAATAGGATCATTCAGCTCGGTATAAGCGTTACCGATTTCTTTACCCATTACAAAAAGCTCGAAACGCTCCACCAAACCTTCAGAACTACGGTGTTTTTTAGCCAGTGGTGTCATTTCTATCGGGTAATCAGTAATGTAGGTAGGCTGAATTAAGTTAGCTTCTACTTTCTCACTGAATAATTCATCAACCAGTTTTCCACGGCCCATTGACGGATCAACCTCTATATTCAGGCTTTTACAAGTCTCTTTAAGCTGCTCTTCGGTCATTGCTGAAACATCGATCCCTGTATACTTCTGAATAGATTCATACATCGTCAGTTTCTCGTAAGGACCTGCAAAGTTAATTTCATGTTCGCCAACTTTAACGATAGGTGAACCATGTGTAGCTAATGCTACTTTCTCCAGACAGGCTTCTACCATACCCATCATCCAGATATAATCTTTGTAAGCTACATAGATTTCCATCGACGTGAACTCTGGGTTATGCGTACGGTCCATTCCTTCATTTCTGAACATTTTTCCGAACTCATATACCCCATCAAAACCAGCAACGATCAGTCTTTTTAAATATAGCTCATTCGCAATTCTCAGATATAAAGGCATATCCAGGGTATTGTGATGCGTGTTAAAAGGACGTGCTGCTGCTCCACCATGGATAGCTTGCAGGATAGGTGTTTCCACTTCCATCCAGCCTTGCTCATCGAAGTAAGCTCTCATGGTATTGATGACCTTAGAACGGGTGATGAAGATCTGTTTAAAGTCCGGATTTACGGTCAGATCGACATAACGTTGTCTGTATCTTAGTTCAGGATCAGTAAAACCATCAAAAATGTTCCCATCTTCGTCACGTTTAACGATTGGAAGAGGTTTTAGTGATTTAGCCAGTAATTTGAATTCAGTTACGTGTACAGAGATCTCACCTGTTTGAGTGGTAAAGACATATCCTTTAATTCCAATGAAATCACCAAGATCCAGTAATTTCTTGAAAACGGTATTGTAAAGTGTTTTATCCTCTTCAGGGCAAAGCTCGTCTCTCTTTAAATAAACCTGGATACGGCCGGTAGAATCTTGTATCTCTACAAAAGCTGCACTTCCCATAATACGACGGGTCATGATCCTGCCTGCAAAACTTACCTTTTGATAAGCCTCCTTATTATTTTCGTAATTAGCCAGTATATCGGCTGCGTTTGTATTGATTTCATATCCTTCAGGTGGATACGGATCAATGCCCAGTTCACGTAACTGAGTAAGCGCATTTCTGCGCAGTATTTCTAATTCTGATAATCCTGTACTCATAATATGTTATATATTCGGCTTTCACCGGATAAGCTCTAATTTGCTACTGATTTGAACGCTGTGTTCAAACAGCTGCAAAAATACTAAATTAGAGGCTGTTTTTTTTTAGAATTTTTAATCGGCATCAACGGCTTCAGTATAGAGCTCATTGATCGCTTCAGCGTAGATCTTTTCGACCACCTTACGTTTTATTTTCATGGTCGGTGTGATCTCACCTTCATCAATGCTGAAAGGGTTTCTTTTGATCCTGAAGTTCTTGATCCGCTCAAACTTAGATAATTCATTGGATAATTTCCTGATATCCTGTCCGATCCAGTCTATGATTTCTGGTTCGTTGATGAAAATATCAGGTTGTAAAAAGTAAGCGTCAGATAAGTTGAATTTTTCCTGTAAGCTTTCTCTGTTCGGGATAATAATCGCAGTCAGATATTCTCTTTTGTCGCCAATTAAAAACAGGGATTCTATTTTAAGACTTTTCAAATAGATGTTTTCTACCGGGGTAGGATAAACGTTCTTTCCGTAAGCATTGACAATCATGTTTTTTAAACGGTCAGTAATCTGAAGATTCCCTTTATAGAAACGGCCAATGTCGCCTGTATGAAACCAGTTGTTTTTATCAATTGCTTCAGCAGTTTCTGCTGGTTTATTAAAATAACCCTGCATTACACAATGTCCGCGCACTATAATTTCACCTTCGGCACACTCAAAATCTGCCGCAAAAGATTCGTGGGTCTGAATGCTGATCATTTCTTTACTTTCAATGTGCTGGATAGCGACCTCTATACCCGGGATAATCCGGCCTACGGTACCATAAACTTGTCTGTCGTATTCTGTAACTGACATTACCGGAGAGGTTTCAGTTAAGCCAAAGCCTTCGAGTATTTTAATGCCCAGGTTACCGAAAAATTCACCTACATTTTTAGGAAGTGCTGCACCGCCGGAAATCATGAATTTTAATCTTCCACCGGTTTTCTCTTTTATTTTGCTGAATACCAGTTTCTCTGCAATTCTCTTTTCTACAGCGAGTACGATACCCGGTGTTTTGCCAGCTTCAATTTGATGACGGTAGTTTTGTCCTGTTTCCAGTGCCCATAAGAATATTTTAGCTTTCAGGCCGCCTTCAGCTGTACCGCTTTTAATGGCTTTATCATGGATGCGCTCTAATAAACGGGGCACACAACTCATCACAGTTGGCTTGATCTCTGCCATGTTTTTTGCCAGTAATTCCAGGCTTTGTGCATAGGCAATTTTACAGCCTTGTGCGCAGCATACATGGTAAGTTGCTGTCCTTTCAAAAACATGGGATAAAGGAAGAAAGGATAAGAATACGTCTGTTTCGTCAATGATCGGGATTTGCTGCAGACAAACCTTTACGTTCTCCACGAAATTGCTGTGAGAAAGCATCACACCTTTTGGGGTGCCGGTTGTACCTGAAGTATAGATTAAAGAAGAGGTATCAGAAGGACGCAGAATAGCCCTTGTTTCTTTAATTTTAACCTGATAGGTAGAAACGAGTTCTTTACCTTCTTTAATCAGTTCTTCAAAACTGATAATAGTTTTATTCAGTCCCTGGGGAACAGTTGTTTTGGTATATTCTGCAAAAGCAGGAATGATATATTGAAGGTGTCTGCAATTGTCTGCGATCTTTAATATCTTTTTGTAAAGAAATGGATTACCGATCAGGATGGCTTTTATACCGGAGTCGTTAATAATATATTCAACTTCCTGTTCGGATAGGGTAGGGTAAATTGATACATTGATGGCACCGATTTGCTGAATCCCCTGATCATAGTATACATAATCAGGACCATTCTCAATCATCAGTCCCATTCTGTCGCCTTTAGCTATTCCTTTTGATAAAAAAAATGCAGCTACCGCATCGGCTGTGTCCAAAGTCTGCTTAAATGAGATATTTTCCCATTCATTATTCTTTTTGTGAATTAAGAATGTTTCTTCAGGCTTGTGAATGTTTTCTACTACGTTTCTTAATAAGCTGGGAACCGTAGAAAACTCGTTAAATGATACCATATTTATTTTTTTGCGAGGGCAATAATAAAGTTTTTTACATTAAAAACACAATACGTATTTTTAAAGATAACGGTAAAATTAGCTTAAATCAAAAAAGGGCACTCTAAAGTGCCCTTTTAATATATCATATCAGGTTAAACTGAGAAACTTTCTCCGCAACCACAAGTGCGGCTTGCATTTGGGTTATTGAAGTTAAATCCTTTTCCGTTTATTCCATCTGTGAAATCGAGTTCTGTACCGGCCAGATATAAAAATGATTTCATATCCAGTGCTATACGGATCCCTCTGTCTTCAAAGAACTGATCTCCTGTTTTTTCCTCGTTATCAAAATCTAAATTGTAGGATAAGCCTGAACAACCACCACCTTTTACTGAAACACGTAAAAAGTAAGTCGTATCCATCTGAGATTCCTGCATTAAGTTATCAATCTTGGTTTTAGCTTTATCTGTGATCGTGATCATATGCTTAATTGTTTAAATAAGGCCCGGTATATTTAGTGGTGTGATTTAGGCAATGCAATTGGTTCCATGCCATTTTTAACACGGTAATCATTGATTGCTGACTTAATCGCATCCTCTGCTAATACTGAACAGTGAATTTTTACTGGTGGCAATGCTAATTCTTCTACGATATCCATATTGTCAATCGTCATCGCTTCGTCCACAGTTTTACCTTTCAGCCATTCTGTTGCTAAAGATGAAGAAGCAATTGCAGAACCACAGCCGAATGTTTTAAATTTAGCGTCAGTGATTACATTGTTTTCATCTACTTCAATTTGAAGACGCATCACGTCGCCGCATTCTGGTGCGCCAACTAAACCTGTACCTACTGATTTACTGTTTTTATCTAATGTACCAACGTTACGGGGGTTGGTATAGTGTTCCATTACTTTTTCTGAGTATGCCATTTTGTTTTCCTCTAAACCTCTCGTTAAAGAGGATTGTTTTTAAATATTTTATTTATAGATGAACCAGCCTGAAGACTAGTGCTCTGCCCATTCAATTTTGCTTAAATCAATTCCTTCCTTAAACATCTCCCAAAGTGGGGAAAGATCTCTTAAGTGGTTCACTGCTTTTTTAGTGTTCTCAATCGCGTAATCAATTTCTTCTTCAGTAGTAAAACGGCCTAAACCGAAACGGATAGAAGAGTGTGCAAGATCATCTGAAAGGCCTAAGCTTTTTAACACGTAAGATGGTTCCAGTGAAGCTGAAGTACAAGCAGAACCTGAAGAAACAGCCAGATCTTTCATGGCCATCATCAATCCTTCACCTTCTACATATTTGAAAGAAATATTTGCTACATGTGGTAAACGGTGTTGTGTGTTCCCGTTCACATAACTTTCTTCCATCACAGTCAGTGCACTTTCTAATTTATCTCTCAGTCCGGAAAGGCGTACTGCTTCTGATTCCATTTCTAAACGGCATAATTCACAGGCTTTACCTAAACCAACAATTCCAGGTACGTTTAATGTTCCTGAACGCATGCCGCGCTCATGACCACCACCGTCCATTTGTGCAGTTACTTTAACCCTTGGGTTTTTACGGCGTACATATAATACACCAACTCCTTTAGGGCCGTACATTTTATGTGCACTGAAGGCAAGCAGGTCAATTCCGTCCGCGTTTACATCTACAGGTATTTTACCTACAGCCTGAGTGGCGTCAGTCATGAACAATGCGCCGAATTTATGTGCGATTGCAGAAATTTCTTTGATAGGCTGAACAACACCGATCTCATTGTTACCATACATGATCGTAACCAGGATAGTCTGTTCAGTCATTGCTGCTTCTAATTCAGCAAGATCAATTAAGCCATCTTCTTTTACTGACAGGTAAGTAACTTTTGCACCTAATTTCTCCAGGTGTTTACAAGTATCCAATACTGCTTTATGTTCAGTAGTTGCAGTAATGATGTGATTACCTTTATCCTGATACATTTCGAACACACCTTTAATACCAAGGTTATCTGCTTCTGTAGCACCTGAAGTGAAAATAATTTCCTTTTCAGTACAGCCAATCAGTTTGGCAGCTTGCTCACGTGCATAATCAACACCTTCTTCTGCAACCCAGCCAAAGGCGTGGTTACGGCTTGCAGCATTACCAAATTTGGTAGTAAAATAAGGCAGCATGGCTTCAAGTACTCTTGGGTCAAGCGGGGTTGTTGCGTTATTATCTAGATAAATAGGAAGTTCCATTGTATGTAATTTATTCTTTTAATATACAAATGTACAAAAAAAGATTGCCAAAGAATGTAAGATGGGGCTATGAACATCGGATGGAAACATGCATTTTTACATTCGCTTAACGTTTACATAGACAATGAATAAAATTGAACATATCGGTATCGCAGTAAAAGACCTGGATGCCTCTTGTCAGCTGTATGAAAAGTTACTGGGTACAGCTGCTTATAAACAGGAATCAGTAGTTTCTGAAGGGGTTAATACCGCCTTTTTCCGGACAGGTGAGCATAAAATTGAATTGCTGGCTGCCACTGTAGCGGCTAGTCCGATCGCTTCATTTATAGAGAAAAGAGGAGAGGGGATACATCATATTGCGTTTGATGTGGATAATATTTATGCGGAAATGAAAAGACTGAGAAATGAGGGCTTTGTACTCTTGAATGAAGAACCTAAATTTGGGGCCGACAATAAACTGATCTGCTTTGTACATCCTAAGGGAACAAACGGCGTACTGATCGAGTTGTGTCAGGAAATAAAAAAATGATGTAATGGATGATTTGAAAGTGCTTTGCAGGATTATAGGGAACGATTTTGAACTGGAAGATGAATTGTCTGCGGAGCAATTGAGAGGGAAAATGGTGTATGCTTTCTCCTGGTTACTGGATAATGACATCTCTAAAATGATGAATATATTATATCGCACAGATGTGAATGAAGAAAGATTAAAATCTTTGCTGATCAGCAGCTCGCAACTACCTTCTGCAGAAGTGATTGCAGATGAATATATTAGCAGGCAGCTACAGAAAATTGAAACCAGAAAAAAGTATAGCACATAATTTTTTAATAATGCTTGTAAATAAAAAATATAATTAGGATATTTGCAACCTTCAAAATAAGCGACAAATAAGTACAAATAAGTATATATTCATTATGAAAAAAGATCTTCACCCTTCAAACTATAGATTCGTAGTATTTAAAGATATGTCTAACGAATACTCTTTCTTAACTAAATCTTGTGTTGAAACTAAAGAATCTGTGACTTGGGAAGATGGTAACGAATACCCTCTTTATAAATTAGAGATCTCTCATACTTCTCACCCTTTCTATACTGGTAAAATGAAACTGGTAGATACAGCTGGTCGTATCGATAAATTTAAAACTCGTTACGCTAAGAAATAATTCTACAGTTATAAGAAATTATTATAAAGTCCCGATGCTAAGCTTCGGGACTTTTTTTATTTTTGCTTATATTATATAATAGGAGTTTGCGCTCTGCAAATTCTGTGAACAACAATAACAACTCAAATGAACATTAATTTATTTGATGATCAGACTGCTTTATCTTTAAGGCCGCTTACTTTTACCCGGCCTGTGGCCGATCTGAGGATCGGAATATTAACCATAGCTGAAAAATGGGAAAAGTATGCATCAACTGGTGCAGGATTCTGTACCTCAGTCTATCTTAGTGCAAAATATAAAACGCGCAATGATGCGGATACCTATGTAAATGGTTCTGTTTGCCCGGATGAAAGTCTTTTTGCTGCGATTGCTGCTTTGCAAAGTGGTGAAGTGCTTGTTCAGGGTGAACTTATCCTGGCTTATAAAGTTAATCCGGGTGAAATCATTAGTTTAGCCGGGGGAGCGCTATTGCGCCCTGTTTCTTATCATGGTGTTTTTACACGTATCGTATTTCCTGAAGATATTTTTAGAAATAATGACATTCAGCTCAGGGCTGACTTTGATCTTTTGACTAAAGGACGGGTTTCAGCAAACCTAAGTGCGACCAATACTGTGCTGGGCGACCAGATTTTTATTGAAGAGGGGGCAGAAGCAGAATGTGCTACTTTTAATACCTTAACAGGACCTATTTATCTGGGTAAAAATACGCAGATCTGGGAAGGTACACATATCAGGGGTTCTTTTGCTTTGGGAGAGGGTTCCAGAGTAAAGATGGGGACCAAGATTTACGGCCAGACCACAATTGGTCCTTTTAGTACGGTGGGCGGGGAGATCAACAATGCCGTAATCTGGGGATATTCTGCAAAAGGGCATGAAGGTTATCTGGGTAATTCGGTGCTGGGCCAGTGGTGCAATATCGGAGCTGATACCAATAATTCCAATTTGAAAAATAACTATGCAGCTGTTAAATTGTGGGATTATGAAAAAACTGCTTTCAGACAGACTGGACTTCAATTTTGCGGCTTAATTATGGCAGATCATGTTAAATGTGGTATCAATACGATGTTTAATACCGGTACTGTGGTTGGTGTAAGTGCAAATGTATTCGGTTCGGGGTATCCGAAGAACTTTATTCCTGATTTTGCCTGGGGTGGTTCTGATAACCTGGCTGTTTATAGCCTTGAAAAAATGTTCGAAACAGCAGAAAAAGTATATGAACGCAAAAATGTTGAGTTTAATCAGATAGAAAAAGATATATTGTCATCGATTTTTGATTTAACTTCAATTTATAGATCTTTTTAAGAGAGTTTGTGTATTTTTATCAGCTATAAGTGTAGTTGAGGTATAGTAACTTAATTTGAGCGTCAAAATTTGGGTTCAACAGCATTGCAATAGGATTACAGTTAAAATAATATTAGATTTAATTATGAGAAAGAAAATAGTAGCAGGAAATTGGAAAATGAATACGGACTATGCAGAAGGTATTTCATTATTTTCAGAAATCGTTAACATCGTAAGAGATGAAAAAAAAGGCGATCAGCTAGCTATCATATGTGCTCCGTTTATTCACTTAAACAGCTTATCAAAATTAGGAGGTGATGTCGTTAAAATTGGTGCTCAGAATTGCCACCAAAAAGAAAGCGGTGCTTTCACTGGTGAAATTTCGGCTAAAATGATCAAATCAATTGGTTGTGAATATGTAATTGTCGGGCATTCAGAACGTCGTCAGTATTTTGCTGAAAGTGATGCTTTGCTTGCTGATAAAACTAATATCGCTCTAGCAAACGGATTAACACCTATCTTTTGTATCGGTGAAACGTTAGATGAAAGAAACAATGGTAATTTCTTTGAAATCCTTAAAGGACAATTAGAAAATGGCCTTTTTCACCTGAGCCCTGAAGATTTTGCAAAAGTAGTTATTGCTTATGAACCAGTTTGGGCAATCGGTACCGGATTAACAGCTACTGCAGCGCAGGCACAGGAAGTACATGAATTTATCCGTGCAGAAGTTGCTGGTAAATATGGTGAAGCTGCTGCTGAAGAAACTTCAATTTTATATGGAGGTAGCTGTACACCTAAAAATGCACCTGAATTATTCGCGCAGAAAGATATTGACGGTGGATTAATCGGAGGCGCTTCTCTTAAATCACGTGATTTTGCAGATATCGTTAAAACATTTAATTCTTAATGCAATATATACAAGTCACCTTCAGCTTTAAGCTTATCCAGGAATATCAACAGGATTTATTAATCAGTGAGCTTGCTGAAATTGGATTCAATACGTTTGAAGATACCGAAAATGGTTTTTCTGCCTTTATTGATTTCGATAGCTATAGTAAAGAAAACTTAACCGGATCTCTTCTTCAGTTTGAAGGAGAGTTCGGGTATAATTATACAGTAACAGAAATTGCAGCAGAAAATTGGAATGAGGAGTGGGAGAAGAATTTCGAACCACTTATTATCGATGAAACCTGCTATGTAAGGGCTACTTTTCACCCTGTTCAGCCTCAATATAAATACGAGATCGTTATTGACCCGAAAATGGCCTTCGGAACTGGCCATCATCAAACTACAACCATGATGATGCAATACATCCTGGAAAGTGATGTTGCAGGAAAGAATATTCTGGATATGGGCTGTGGAACAGCTATATTAGCTATTCTTGCCGCTAAAAAAGGCGCTATAGATTTAGTGGCTATTGATAATGATGAAGTTTGTTATCTGAGTGCTAAGGAGAATGCTGCATTGAACAACATTACCAATATTACTGCTTTATGTGGTGGAAAAGAAGTGATCCCTGCTGAGCAGTATGATATGATCCTGGCAAACATAAATCGTAATATTTTACTGGATCAGATTCCTGTATACGCCAGCGTTTTAAAAAGCGGTGGTGAAATATTTTTTAGTGGATTTTATGAAGCTCCGGATCTTCAGATGATTAAGGATGCTTGTGCTGAATTTGGCATAAATTATCTGAATCATAAGAAGATTGGAGAATGGGTAGCCTCCCGTTTTGAAAAGGTTTAATAAATAAAAGTATTTAATTGCTTTATTTTTTTTAATATTTGAGAATGCGAATACATTTTATAGCTATTGGGGGAAGTGCAATGCATAACCTGGCAATAGCTTTGCATCAGAAAGGTTTTATTGTAAGTGGTTCAGATGATTTAATTTTTGAGCCATCGGCAAGCAGACTTTCCAGACATGGGATTTTACCTGAAAAACTGGGTTGGCATGAGGAGTCAATCACGGCTGATCTTGATGCGGTTATTTTAGGAATGCATGCCCTTATTGATAATCCTGAATTACTCAGGGCGCAAGAACTTGGACTGAAGGTTTATTCTTATCCTGAATATATCTATGAACAGACCAAAGATAAGCTGAGAGTAGTTATTGGGGGTAGTCATGGTAAAACCACGATTACTTCCATGATCCTGCATGTACTTAACTACTACAAAAAAGATTTCGATTACCTGGTTGGTGCTCAGCTGGAGGGATTCGATACGATGGTACGCCTTACTGAGGCAGCGCCTATAATTATTATCGAGGGAGATGAATATTTAGCTTCCCCGATTGACAGAAGACCTAAATTTCATATTTATAAAGCAAATATTGCTGTAATCAGCGGAGTAGCCTGGGATCATGTGAATGTATTTCCTACTTTCGAAAATTATTTGCACCAGTTTGAACTTTTTATCGATACAATCATGCCTGATGGCAAATTGTTTTATGCTTCGACTGACAAAGATTTACACACCCTTGTTGAAAGTAATCGTAAAGAAATCGTTAAAACAGGATACGAAATTCCTGCACACCGCGTTAGCAATGGTATAACTTATTTACTACCTGAAAATCTGCCGCTGAAAGTTTTTGGTGATCATAACCTTATGAATTTAAGCGCAGCGAAATTGGTTTGTAAAGAAATTGGTATCAGTGAAAATGATTTTAATCTTGCAATTACCTCATTTAAAGGGGCATCAAAAAGGTTGGAGTTGTTAAATGCGGAGAAAAACACAAATGTTTATAAAGATTTCGCACATTCCCCTTCAAAATTAAAAGCTACTATTGAGGCGGTAAAGTCGCAATTTGAGGAAAGAAAATTAGTAGCTTGTATAGAATTACACACATTTAGTAGTTTAAATAAAAATTTTTTACTACAATATGCAGATACGATGATCCGTGCAGAGAATCCTATCGTATATATAGATATAAAAACATTTCAACAAAAAAAAATTAAGCCTTTCACGGAAATAGATGTTCAAACAGCATTTAATAACGATAAGCTTACTTTTTTTGACAATGCCTCTACTCTTGAGCAATACTTAAGAGGGTTAGATTTTCGCCAGACAAACCTTTTGCTGATGAGCTCAGGTAACTTTGGCGGTATGGATTTAGCCAAACTGGCACGTGAGTTGAATACTTGAAGAACAAAACACACCTAAATTTATAACAATGAACATCATCGGTAAGAACATCAGACAGCTCCGTCAAAAAAATGGATGGAGTCAGGGCGAAGTAGCTAAAAGATTAAACATCTCTATTCCTGCATTTTCAAAAATTGAAACTGGGATTACAGATATCAACATCTCAAGGCTGGCTCAGATCGCTAATCTTTTTGAAGTTTCAACAATGGACATCATCTCCAAAGAAGGAGAAAATCCTCAATCTGTAAATTTTGAAGAGATCAATAATCTGAAAGCGAAACTATCACTGAGAGAAGAAGAGATCATTAAACTTCAAAAGAAGGTTATTGATCTTTACGAAGAAATCAGAGAAAAATAGTAAGATTTTAAAAGCCTGTTTAGCATTGTTAAACAGGCTTTTAAATTAAACGGCAGAGAAGACTTTTCTCATAGTCAGGTGACGCTTGCCGAAAACAGCGCCGGTTGCTTCATGAATAGAAAGCATTTTATCATTGAAGTCACCTACCCAGGATAATTCCAGTTCGTCATACTGATCCAGCGGCAAAACATATTCTTTTAGTTTAATAAATAAAGCGGATTCCAGTCCGTGTTTTTGATAGGCAGTTTTTGTACCCATCACAATGGCTCTCATCCTGTTGACGCCTTTCCATCTGCGGTAAACAAATTTCAGTTTTTCGATCAAACCTAATTTTCCGTTGAAACCTTTGATCATTTGATTGGCATCTGGTATGATAACTACAAAGGAAGCAGGTTCTCCGTTGAGGTAAGCGAACCAAATAAGTTTTTCATCCATGATGGCCTCCATCTGTTTGAAACTCTCCTGAAGGGTTTCTTTTTTGATTGGGACAAAGTTTTCAAAGTCTTTCCATCCATCATTGTAGATTTCCATCAGGTCCTGCACATATTTTTCCGCATTCTTCTTGGAAAAGTGTTCAAATGTATAACCTGGTTTATTCGCTACCCAGGTTGCAATCTTTGTAAAGCGTTCCGGAAAAGGGTTTCTGACCGCAAGGTGATTGGTAATTTGCTGGTAAGAGGTAACAAATCCATAGTTTTCAAAAAAGGCCTGGTAATAAGGAGGATTATAATTCATGCCGTAAGATGGGGGAGTGAAGCCTTCTACGAGTAAACCCCAGAAGGTATCATTTTCGCCGAAATTAATCGGTCCGTCCATCGCTGCCATTCCTTTTTCTTTTAACCAGGTTTGTGCGGCATCAAATAGCTTAAAGGCGGCGTCCTGATTGTCAATGCATTCAAAGAAACCTGCACCACCTGTTGGCTGTTCGTAGTTAAATGCTTTTTTGTTATTGATGAAAGCAGCAATCCTTCCAATTGTTTTTCCCTGTTCATCTTTTAAGATCCAGCGGGTACATTCTCCGTGTTGAAAGAATATATTCTTCTCCGGGTCAAATGTTTTCTCTACATCCTGATCGAGCGGACAAATCCAGTTCTGATCATTTTGATAAATGGTATGCGGAACCTGTAAAAATTCTTTTTTTGTCTGTGAACTGGAAACGGAAATTACCTGCATTTATTCATTTGGGGTTAAAATTGCTTTGCTGCAGCTGTTTAAATGAACTTTAAACAGCTGCAGCAAAGCAAGGATAAAAAAAAAGCATCCTGTAAAAAAGATGCTCTATATAATTTGACAGAATTACTTAATAAGTGTCATCATCATCATCTGAATCAAAGTCGCCGAAGGTGTCCAGATCATCTAATGGAAGATCAAAATCATCGTCGTCATCGTCGAAAGTCTTCTTTTTCTCAATAGAGTCATAAGAATTCTCATCATTCATCTCTTTGTCCTGTGCCTGATCATCTAATGAACTTTTCTTAACAGATTTTTTTGGAGTTGTCATTTGTCTTAAATAAAATTACCAGAGTTGTTGATACGTTAAATTTACAAAAAATCATTAAAAGGAGCTTCGATGCTATCCAGAAAGATTTTTTGCTCAATCAAATTTAACATAAAAGCTTTTCAAAAAAAGAACTTTTTTCAAATTTCAGCGGAACTTTTTCAAGAGGTTGCTGGTCAGTTCATAATAGGCAATAATTCAGGACAAAAAAAAAGTGGTAAAGCTTTAACTTTACCACTTTTAACACACAAATGAAACCTGAATTGAGATAAGTTTTAGGTTAGGTTAAAAATATCTTTGGCCAATTCTATAAGAACGCGTTTTACAAACTTTGTTTGTTTTAATATCTATAACAAGTTTAATGCTATTTTAATTTTAAACGAATAATACTTAGTAAGTGGTAGGTATCTTTGAGTAAACGGTAAAATCTACTTATTTGGGACTAAAATAGAGATAGTTGTACCCGAATTACCGTTCTGTTTAATGCTGATTTGTATTGGATTTGCCTCAATCTGGTTGATCAGGTTGATTCTTTCCTGAGTTAGGCTCATGCCTTTACTCTCATGTGTTTCTCTTTTAACCTGTAGTGAGTTGTCTATTCCTACACCATCATCTATAATTTGAATCAATAAGTAATCCGCATTTTCCTGCTGAATTACAATGGAGATTTTTCCGCCCTCTTCTTTAGGCATCAGTCCATGCCAGATGGCATTTTCTATATAGGGCTGTAAAATCATAGAGGGGATCATCGTTTCGTCCTGGTCGATATCTGGGGCAATATGGATGGTATAATTAAACTTCTCTCCAAATCTTTTCTTTTCCAGGGTCAGGTAAAGTGTCAGGTATTCGATTTCTTCTTCCAGCGCAATAAAGCTTTTGGTACAGATGTCCAGGTTTTTTCTGATCAGCCTGGCGAAACCGGTTAGGATCTTATTGGCTGATGAGGTGTCTTTAGTATTGATGTAATGCTGAATAGAGTTCATTACGTTAAAGACGAAATGCGGGTTCATCATTGCTTGCAGCGCTTGTTGTTCGAGCATCAGGATCTTGTTTTTTAACAGCAGTCTTTGTTGTTCTTTATCTTTTTGCTGCTGGGTCACGATGACCGCAATCTTATAAAAACTAAAGCTGGCTAAAAGCAGGATGACGAAAATGAACCACCAGGATTGCCAGAAGTGTGCTTTTAAAACGAAACTTACGGCTACTGGCTTGCTCCACTGGCTATTGTTTGTTTTTGCGCTGAGTTCAAATTTATAGCTTCCGGGCTCCAGAGAAGAGAATTCCAGTCTCCTGTTTTTTGTTTCTGTCCATGGGCTGGCCGATTTTAACCGGTAACGGTATAAAATATAGTTGTTTTGAAAGTCAAGGGCACTGTAGTAAAAAGTAATATTATTTGCTGCTGGGGCAAGATTGAAGGAATCTGTATTCAGGCTCAATGGTTTTCTGTTATTGATGATCGTGGAGATCAGTACTTTGGGCATTTCCTTATTTCTGTCAAAAGGGGTATTGGCAAAGAAAACCAGGCCATGGTTAGTGGCAAAATAGGCGGTATCACGATCTACATATAAGCCGTTGACATCATTGTCGAGCAGGTTATTAGTATATTCAAAAGATTCTACGGGATTTTTACTGTTTAAAAAGATCCGGTTTACGCCATTCGTAGTCACCACCCAAACGTGGTCTTTTTGAATAAATAGCTTTTTGCAGATGTTGTTTGCCAACCCGTCTTCACGGGTAATTTGCCTGATCAGCAGGTTGTTTTTAAAGAAAAGTAATCCATATCCATCGGTTGCCAGCACAATAGTGCCGTCTGGTAACTGTGCAATGTCATTGATCCTTTTGGTTAATAAGGGGTGACGCTGATAGTGTCTGGTAAGTTTGCCTGCAGATAATTCGGCCAGCCCGTTCACATTGGAAAACCATAGATTATCGTCTTTGTCATAATAGACGCGGTAGGCCCTGTTGCTGAAGAAGTTTTCTCCTTCTTTATAATTTGATGAAGTAAAAGATAGTTTATGAAAAGGGTCATTCACCATCACTACACCCGAGGATAGGGCTAAGGAAAGATGGTTTTTACTGCTGACGCTAAAGTTTTTCAGTACAAAACCGGAACTATGTGTTTCCTGCAGGTATTTAATGTTTTGATTTGTGTGTTGAGCGGATAGCATGCCTAATCCGTAATCTGAGCTGAAAAACATTGTTTTTCCGGTAGAATCTGTACTGATTTGTTTAATGCTGTTGAACTTTTTCTTATCCTGCAGCTCAATAATCTGCATCTGATTAGCTGATTTATTCAGGACGTTGATTTTTCCATTGTCTAGTCCGAGCCAGAGGTGACCTGAGTAGTCTTTAGTAATGCTCCTGACGGTATTATTGCTCAAGCCCTGGCGGTTATCCCGGATATACACTCTTTTAGACTTTTTAGGCAACATATAGATCCCATTGCTCGTGGCAAACCACATGTTTTCCCGATTGTCTTTGATCACCTGGTTTGTGGTCAGGTTATGCAGGTAATGTGTTTTTGTGCCATCCGTTTCCAGGTGATAGACTCCTGAGTTGGTAGTTAGCCATAGGGCTTTTTGGTTTTCTGCATAAAAATAGCCAGGATTATCTGCCAGCAAATTGCTGTCGATCTTCATCGTTAGCTGCTGTTGTATACCGTTTTTGAAATTAAGTCCTTTTTTATCCAGAAAATACATTGTCCGGTTGGGCAGGTTTTTGACAGTTTTATAGGATAAAGAACCGATTTTATATGTTGTTTTATGAAAGGCTTCTCCATCAAAGATACGTACAGCGTGTGCAGTTGATGCCCATATCCTGCCGGATTTATCTTCGTAAATAAAAGTATTGATAAACTGATTAGCGGGATCAGCAGAGCTGTACTTTTTTAGTGATTTCCCATCCCACCTGGCCAGCAGGTTTTTATTGGTACCAAACCAGATGCGACCTTTGCTGTCTTCAAAAAAGGAGGTAACTACACCGTTAAATTTTAAAAGCTGAAGCAGTTTATCATTGCTTTCATTGTAGATCACACCGTTTTGAAAGTAACTGAGCTGTCCGTTTAAGGAGAAAAACCAGATTCTTCCGGAGCGGTCTTCATTCAAACGGATAATCTGATTGTCGGCCAAACCGTCATCGATAGAGAAATTCTCAAATACTTTTCCGTCAAAACGGCTTACTCCTGCGTCTGAGGCTACCCAGATATAGCCTTTTTTGTCTTGAAGTATAAAATAACAGCTGTTACTCGGTAAACCATCTTTACTGCCGTAATGTTTAATAAAAGTAGTCTGTCCATAGCCATAAATACCCGAAACTATTAAAAGGAAAAGCAGGATTATTCCTTTGGCAGGGAAAGCACTGGCTTTATTTATCACTGGTGAAATTGGTATATTGTTTAACTTTTTCTGCGAAGATACTTGCTCTTCGTCTTGAAACGGCTATTTTCTCTCCGTTTTTCAGTAAAACTTCCATTCCATTTTTTGAATTGTATTCTTTAAGGTAATTTAAATTTACAATACTGGATTTATGGATCCTGATAAATTGATCTTCTGGCAGAATTTCTTCATAGTCTTTCAGTACTTTAGATACAGTAATTTTGTCTCTGTTATCGAGATGAAAGATAGAATAATTGCTATCTGCTTCTATATGAATGATTTCATTGAGGTCTATCAGGGTATATCCTTGCCCGTTCGGCAAACTTATTTTCCTGATCTCGGACCGGTCTGCTAAATTATTTGCTAAATTTTTTAAGCGTTCATTCCGGTCAGATTCCTGGTCAATTAAACGGATTAATTTTGTTGCTTTTTCTACCGTTTCTTTGAGTTCATCGATGTCAATTGGCTTAAGTAAATAGTCCAGGGCATTCGCCTTAATTGCTTTCAGGGCATACTGATCATAAGCGGTAGTGAAAACGACCTGGGTATTGTTCAGTTTCGCATCTGGAATAAGCTCAAAGCCATTTTTCCCGGGCATAGCGATATCCAGAAAGATCAGGTCAACTTCATGTAAAGAGAGCAGTTCACGTGCTTCATCTACTGATTTGGCAATCCCGCTGATGTGCACATTTTCGCAATTTTCCTGTAAGAGAAAAAAAAGTGAAGAGCGCGCAAATTCTTCATCGTCTACTATTATCACATTGAACACAAGCCGATATTTTTATAAGGTGAAATTATCAAAAAAATAAAGGAGTCAAGAATTTTTTTAACAAAGTCAAAAACCAAACGAATTTATATGCCGTATGTCACGGTATAATCATGGGGGCCCTCAACTTAGTTGAACCATAATTTAAATCATTTCTTATGAAAAGTTTACAAGGAGAGAAAGAAGTACTGCTTCAGGAGAGCGGTATTCTGACTGCAAAACTGCAACGCAGATCTTTTCTGCAATATGCAGGAGCAGGGGTTGCGGGAGTGGCTTTAGTTGCTGCAGGCTGTAAAAAGGATAAAAGTATCCCAGGATTAGATACAGGTGTGGATTTAGGTAGCGGTGATCCGGGTATCTTAAATTACGCTTATGCACTTGAACAATTAGAGGGTGCATTTTATGATGCAGTAGTCAAAAGCCCTTATACAGGTATTCCTGCAAATGAGCTTGCTTTATTAACTGATATCAGAGACCATGAGTTAGCTCACCGTGAATTTTTCAAAAAAGCATTAGGTACTGGTGCAATTGTAAATTTAACAGTAGATTTCTCGTCGATTAATTTCGCTGATAGAACAAGTGTATTGACGACAGCTAAAACATTTGAAGATTTAGGGGTTTCGGCTTACAATGGTGCAGGTAAACTTTTAAAAACTGCAAAATACTTAGAGGTTGCCGGAAAAATTGTTTCTGTTGAAGCCCGTCATGCTGCTTTAATCCGTGATTTGATTTCGAATGGGTCTTTTGCTGATTTAACAGCTGTTGATGCCAATGGGCTTGATGGTGCCTTGACACCTATCCAGGTTTTAACTAAGGCTAAAGCTTTTATCAAAACTGCAATTAACGCGTCTAATTTACCTACTTCTTAATCCGGGAAATCATGAATATCATTAACATATTAGAAGAAATTGAAAAAGTGGATGGAGAAGTGTATGAACGCTTAAATCCACGCAGAGCAGCAATGAAATCATTTTATGGCTTTGGATCAAAGGTAGCTTTAGCTGCGCTTCCAATGGCTTTAGGTTCTATGTTCAAAAAGGCCTACGGACAAACCACAAACGGTGTGATTGATGTGCTGAACTTTGCTTTAACTTTAGAATATATTGAATATAATTTTTACCAGACTGGTATTAATACTGCGGGATTAATTCCTGCCGGTACACCTGCTGTAGGCGCCATCAATACGATCCGTGATCATGAATTGGCACATGTTAATTTGTTAAAAGGAGCAATTACTGCTTCGGGTGGTACTCCGGTATCTTTTACGGCGGCTTCGTTTGATTTTACTGCAAAAGGAAATTTCCCTACTGTATTCTCTGATTATCCAACTTTTCTGGCAGTAGCACAAGTGTTTGAAGATACAGGTGTAAGAGCTTATAAAGGTCAGGCTGGTAACCTAATGAGTAGTCCAAGTGTATTGCAGACTGCTTTACAGATTCATTCTGTTGAAGCGCGCCATGCTTCACATATCCGCCAAATGCGTAAAGCTCCGGCTGGTGGAGGTTTAACTTCTTTAAAACCATGGATTACTGGTGCTAACGACAGCGGTGTTGCAGCAGCAGCAGCGAGTTATGCTGGTGAGGATAACGTAACACAATTAGATATTAATATTCCAGGTCTTGGTTTCTCCGTGAATGCATCAACAGAAGCTTTTGATGAACCACTAGGTAAAGATCAGGTACTTGCGATTGCAAGTCTGTTTATCAAATAATTTTTCGAGGGGGAGATATGGTGAGAAAAAGGAAGAGGATCGAAATTCTCTTCCTTTTTATTTATAACAGCAATTAATAATTAATCACTTGTTCTTCTAAGTGCTCAGGAAGGTCGCGGTAGTTATACTGCTGACCTCTTAATTGCGGTTCAAAACCTGCTTCTCTGATGGCATCCTGTATTCCTTTTGCTGTAAAACGGTGTGGTGCACCAGCAGCAGAAACTACATTTTCTTCAATCATGATAGAGCCAAAATCGTTAGCACCTGCATGTAAACACAATTGTGCTACATTTTTACCTACAGTAAGCCACGATGCTTGTATATTTTTAATGTTCGGCAGCATAATTCTGCTTAATGCAAGCATCCTTACGTATTCATCTCCGGAAACATCATTCGTAATTCCCCTTAAACGCTTCAATAAAGTACCGTCATCCTGGAAAGGCCATGGGATAAAGGCTAAGAATCCTTTGGCATCTGCTGGTTTTTCACTCTGAACTTCTCTGATCCACACTAAATGCTCAAAGCGTTCGTCTATAGTTTCTACGTGACCAAACATCATCGTTGCAGAGGTGGTAATATCCAGTTGATGTGCTGCACGCATCACATCCAGCCATTCCTGGCCGCCACATTTTCCTTTAGAAATTAAGCGGCGAACCCTGTCATTCAATATTTCAGCTCCTGCGCCAGGCAAAGAATCCATACCGGCAGCTTTCAGTGCGCTTAAAACTTCTGTATGCGTAAGTTTATCGATTTTTGCAACGTGTGCAATTTCCGGCGGGCCTAAAGCGTGTAATTTAAGATCAGGATAAAGTTCTTTTAATTTTCTGAACAGGTCAGCATAAAATTCAAGCCCAAGATCAGGATGGTGTCCGCCCTGTAAAAGTAACTGATCACCGCCAAGACGGAAAGTTTCTTCAATTTTAACTTTATAAGTCTCTATGTCTGTGATATAGCTTTCGTCATGACCTGGTCTTCTGAAGAAATTGCAAAATTTACAGTTCGCTATACACACATTGGTTGTATTAACGTTTCTATCAATTTGCCAGGTAACTTTTCCGCTTGGGACCTGTTTTTTTCTCAGCTCATTTGCAACAAAGGCCAAATCGGCAGTAGCAGCATTGTGGTACAGAAACACGCCCTCTTCTTTTGTTAAAAAGTCGAATTGCAGAGCCCTTTGTAATAATTCGGCAGTATTCATACAGCAAATATACCATTTGTTCTGCTGTTTTTATTTCATGAGATTATCACATTTACCCTAAATCATTATTCCTATATTTGACACAATTATATATTTTATGGTAGATTTTAATCGTTTTACACTAGCTAATGGCTTACGTGTTCTGGTACACGAAGATGATACAACGCCTATGGCGGTATTAAACATCCTTTATGATGTAGGTGCGCGGGATGAGGAAGAGGGTAAAACCGGTTTTGCCCATCTTTTTGAGCACCTTATGTTTGGAGGTTCTGTGAATATACCGGTCTATGATGAACCGCTGCAAAGAGTGGGAGGGGAAAATAATGCTTTCACAAGTAATGATATTACAAATTATTATATCACTTTGCCGGCCACGAATATTGAAACTGCTTTCTGGTTGGAAAGTGATCGTATGCTAAGCCTGGCGTTTTCTGAAAAAAGTCTGGAAACACAGCGTAATGTGGTTTGTGAAGAATTTAAACAAAGATATTTAAATCAGCCTTATGGTGATGTATGGCTGAAATTAAGACCGCTCGCTTATAAAAAACATGCTTATCGCTGGGCAACTATAGGACAGGACCTCGCACAAATCGAAAATGCTTCGATGGATGATGTGAAGGCCTTCTTTAAAAAACATTATAATCCTCAGAATGCCATTATGGTTGTGGGTGGAAATGTGAAAACTGAAGAGATTAAGTTATTGGCAGAGAAATGGTTCAGTCCTATTCCTGCCGGAGATAAATACGTTAGGGATTTGGTTCAGGAGCCAGCTCAGACAGAAGCGCGCAAAGAGACTGTAACTGCAAATGTTCCTTTGAATGCATTTTTTCTGGCTTTCAAAATGGCTGCGCGCAGAGATGCTGATTACCAGGTTTATGATCTTTTATCTGATGTGCTTTCTCAGGGACAGTCTTCCAGGTTATACAATAGTTTACTGAAAGATCAACAGCTGTTTAGTGACATTCATGCTTACATTACCAGTAGTCTGGATGAAGGTTTATTTGTCGTAGAAGGTAAACTGAGTGAAGGGGTGACAATGGAGGCCGCAGAAAAAGCTGTTTGGGCTGAGCTGGATAAGATCGCGACTGAAGAGGTTAGCCAGGTAGAATTGACGAAAGTGAAAAACAAATCGGAGTCTATTATGGTGTTTGCTGAAATGAGCCTGCTTGATAAAGCAATGAATCTTGCTTATTATGAGCTACTGGGGGATGCAAATGGATTAAATACTGAAATTCAGAAGTATCTTGCTGTTGACGCAGCGAAACTGCTCCAGGTTGCCAAAAAGACTTTCGTAAGAGAGCAATGTTCTACTTTATACTATTTAACTTCCGAAAATGCTTAACCGAACCCTTATACCTGAGTCAAGACAGGTGAATGATATTAATTTTATTGCTCCTCAAAAACAAGAATTAGCGAACGGGATTAAGGTATTTACTGTGAATGCCGGAAAACAGGAGCTTGTTCGTATTGAATTTGTTTTTGAAAATGTAAACTGGGATGAATCTAAACCATTGCAGGCCATAGCGGTAAACCATTTGATTAATAATGGGACCCACAAGCTTACTGCAAGAGAAATTGCCGACAAGGTAGATTATTATGGTGCCTTTTTACAAACGGATTATGGTGCTGATCAATCGAGTATCAAAATATATACGCTGAATAAACATCTTGGATCAGTACTGCCTATTTTATGGTCTGTATTGAATGAGAGTATTTTTCCTCAGCAGGAACTGGATATTTTTAAACAAAATCAACAGCAGTCTCTTAAAGTGAGTTTGCAGAAGAATGATTTTCTTGCGAGAAAGAACTTTGCCCATGCGATTTTCGGAACCTCAACTTATGGTTCTGATATTGATGTGGAAGATTATCAGGCTATAAACAGAGCAGATTTAGTGGCTTATTTCAGTGCTGCTTACAAGCCTGAAAACTGTACTATATTTGTTGCCGGAAAATTTGAAGCTGCTGAATTTGACTTGTTGAATGCCAATTTTGGAAAGGACTGGAATAATGAAGCTTCTTCTACAATCAATCATTTTTCTTTTGAAAGTGCACCCAAAGGTGAGATTTTCGTAGAAAGGGCAGATGCAATACAGTCCGCAATCAGAATGGGAACTTTAAGTATCAATCGTTCGCATCCGGATTTTGCAGGTTTTCAGGTGATGAATTGTCTTTTAGGTGGTTACTTTGGTTCCAGATTAATGGCTAATATCCGGGAAGATAAAGGTTATACTTATGGTATTGGTTCTGCAATCGTTTCTTTGAAAGATGCTGGTTATTTTTTCATCGCTACAGAAGTTGGCGCTGATGTTTGTACCAGTGCATTAAATGAGATTGAGAAAGAAATTGATTTATTGAAATCAGAAGCAGTTTCTGAGCAGGAATTAAGCCTGGTCCGCAGTTATATGCTGGGTTCTATGCTGGGAAGCCTGGAAAATGCATTCTCTCATGCTGATAAGTTTAAAAACATTTATTATTCTGGTTTGGATTATGATTATTATGACAATTACATCCATACGGTTAAATCAATTACTGCTGAACAGATAAAAGCACTGGCCAATAAGTATTTAAATACCGCAGATTTTACGAAAGTTGTGGTTGGTAAAAAATAAGTAAAATGTAATTTTTTATTTCTTTTCGGCCATTTTTTTACCTGAAATATTTGCTCATATTTGCGCCGGATAAAGATCATTTCTTCCTTTTGGGAATGATTGTAAAATAGATTTATGACACCAAAAAAAATCGATATTAATAGTTTCGTATATAAGCTAAACCATGATTTGTCTACGGTTGACTGGACCTATGTTTGTGAGCTTTTCTATAAGATTGACTGGAGAACAAGGGTAGAGCCGGAGATCGAATCTGCCTTCAGAAAAAGCACATGGACTTTGTTTGTTTACCATGAAGATCAGATTATTGCTTTTGGAAGGGTAGTAGGGGATGGACGTTATTATGCAGTCATGGCAGATATAGTTGTTGATCCAGACTTTCAGGGAAATGGACTAGGGAAAAAAATCATCAATATGCTGAACGGACAGCTTGATAATTATCATTTTGTAAATTTAACGGCAGCTCCGGGAAAGGGTAATTTTTATCAGAAGCTGGGCTGGAAAAAACAAACCACTTCTTATATCTGGCCGCAAGGACCTAAGCAGTTGAGACAACATTGTGAGCCTGAAGAAGGTTCAGAGATCTAATTTGATTGTCAATTTCTCTCCAATCTTTGTTTATTGGAGAGAAATGTTTCTGGTTTCAAATAATTTATGTAGATTTGCCCGGCAAGTAATAACTCCTAATTATTTGCCATGCAACTCGATCCCCAAAAATTTATTGCCGAAGGACTAACATACGATGACGTATTATTAGTTCCAGCCTACTCCGAAGTCCTTCCCCGTGATGTAAACACCGGAAGTTATTTAACAAAAAAAATACGTATTAATGTACCTGTAGTTTCTGCTGCAATGGATACCGTTACTGAATCCGGACTGGCAATTGCTATTGCTCAGGCTGGTGGTATTGGCATGCTGCACAAGAATATGAGTATTGAGCGCCAGGCTGAAGAAGTTAGCAAGGTTAAACGCTCAGAAAGCGGAATGATACAAGATCCGGTAACCCTTCGTGCAGATGCAATTGTTGCAGATGCATTCCAGATCATGACTAAATATAAAATAGGTGGTATACCTATTATTGACAATAATAATAAATTGGTTGGTATCATTACCAATCGCGATCTTCGTTTCCAGAAAGATATGCAGCGCCCGATTTCGGAAGTAATGACTTCTGAAAATCTGATTACGGCTGCCGAAGGAACAACCCTGATCCAGGCTGAAGAAATCCTTCAGGACTACAAAATCGAAAAATTACCGGTTATCAATAAAGAAGGTAATCTTGCGGGTTTAATCACCTTTAAAGATATCCAGAAATATAAAAATTACCCTAAAGCTTGTAAAGATGAGCGTGGCCGCCTCCGGGTTGGTGCTGCTGTTGGCGTTGCAGCTGATAATATTGACCGCGTTGCTGCCCTGGTTAAAGCCGGTGTTGACGTAGTTACTGTGGATACTGCACATGGACACTCGAAAGGTGTGATTGACATGGTGAAAGCTATTAAGGCTCGTTTCCCTGACTTACAGGTAATTGCCGGGAATATTGCTACAGCTGCTGCTGCTTTGGCACTTGCTGAAGCTGGTGCTGATGCTGTTAAAGTTGGTATAGGACCGGGTTCAATCTGTACAACAAGAATCATAGCAGGTGTGGGAGTACCTCAGTTATATGCAGTTTATGAATGTGCAAAGGCTTTAGAAGGTACAGGAATCCCTGTTATTGCTGATGGTGGTATCAAACAAACGGGAGATATCGTTAAAGCTCTCGCTGCCGGTGCAAGTTCAATCATGGCTGGTTCTTTATTCGCAGGAGTAGAGGAGTCACCAGGCGAGACTATCATTTATGAAGGACGTAAGTTCAAGTCTTACCGTGGTATGGGTTCTGTAGAAGCGATGCAGCATGGTTCTAAAGACCGTTATTTTCAGGATGAGGAAGATGTAGTGACTAAGCTTGTTCCTGAAGGTATTGTAGGCCGTGTTCCTTATAAAGGAACTTTAGCTGAAGTAATTTATCAATATGTTGGTGGTTTGAGAGCAGGAATGCATTATTGCGGTGCTGCAACTATTGAAGAACTGCAACAGGCTAAGTTTGTAAGAATAACAGCAGCTGGAATGAGAGAAAGTCATCCACATGATATTTCGATCACTAAAGAAGCTCCAAACTATTCACGCTAGGTCTTTTACAAAAACCCGAATTTTTTTTAAAGCATGCTATTGGTGTAACCATTAGCATGCTTTTTTTTGATTATGCTGTTCAGGTTTCAATTGTAATGGAATTGTTATTTCATATGGTGTAAGTTGGCTTCGCTTTTATGTTAATTAATTATTATTTTAGTGAACTGATTATCAGTGTTCAACATGAAACGATATGGAAATGAAAAATTTGAAATTAATTTTTACAATTTGCTTATTTGCCTTGATTACCTCTTGCTCTAAATCTAAGGATGAGGTAGTCGCCCCAACGCTGCCTCCGGTAGTTAAGCCAGACCCTCCAAAAATTACAAATATTTATGTAGCTGGCTGGCGGTATAACAGTAAACTGGTTCCGGTAGCTACCTTATGGAAAAATGGGGTTGCAACTGAGCTGACTGATGGAACAACTAATTTAGCACAGGCATATTCTGTTTATGTGAGTGAGACTAATGACGTTTACGTTACAGGGAAAGATGGTCTTAAAACCGTATTGTGGAAAAATGGTGTCGCTACAGTACTGAGCAGCGAGCTTTATTCCGGTGCCTATTCAATTTTTGTAAGCGGTACTGATGTTTATGTAGCTGGTTTTGATCACGGATTTGCTGTGGTCTGGAAAAACGGAGTAGCTGTTAAACTGGCAAGCGGGCCAAAGTTTTCAAGAGCTTACTCAGTTTACGTGAACGGTAACGATGTTTATGCAGCAGGTTATGAATTCCTGGAAGGCCGTAAAACTGCTGCTACCTTATGGAAAAATGGGGTTGCTGTCAGGTTAAGCGATGGAACAAAACATGCTGTTGCCAAAGCTGTTTTTGTAAGTGGAACTGACGTTTATGTAAGCAGTGAAGAGAATATAGATCCAGAAGATGGTAATCTTCCCGGAAATCAAGGTATAGGCTCAACGCCTTTATCAAAATCTGTAGTTAAAATATGGAAAAATGGGGTGACTGATAACTTAACTGATGGCACAAAGCAAGCTATCGGCAACTCTCTTTTTGTAAATGGCAGCGATGTTTATGTTGCAGGTTACGAAAATGACGGTATTACCTGCACAGCTAAATTGTGGAGAAATAAGATAGCCGCTAACTTAGTCTCTGGTTCATATGAAAAGATAGGAATGATTACAGCAAATTCTGTATTTGTAAATGACAGTGATGTCTATGTTGTTGTTAATGAAGGTGGGACAGCTAAAACATGGAAAAACCTGTTTTTTGTCCAGGAAATCAATTCAGAGAGCGGGGGAGCTACAGCACTTTCTGTCTTTGTAAAATAATATATCAGTATATTTGCGATGTGAGGGCTGGAATGAGATAATTCATCCGCTTTGAAATTGTTTAAATCACTTCAGTGCTTTTTCATAAAAAGGATTGAAGTGATTTTTTATTATACTATATATAGCATAGAATCTGATGAGAATAGAAATTGAAGTACCTGTTGCGGGTGTTTATATAAGTGATTTTGATCAAATAGCAAAACCTGCTTTTTTGGAAGAATCGGAAGACGGTGTTAAGTTATCATTCCTTGGCATTGAGGCCTTAAAAAGTTATCAGTCAGAATTATTGGCTGAGGATGAGGCAACAGGATTTGAAGGACGTAATGAAACACGCGCTAAAATTAAGAAGGAATTGAAAAAGGCGATATCAGAGAACCTGGCGATCATGGATTCAATCAGAAATTACGCTGAGGCTTTATTTACTTTCGTTTATGACCGGGAAGGCCATAGAGAAGATAAAAAACAGATTTTGAATAACCTGATTGAAAATATCACTTTTACTGAGAACGGTCTGGAACTGGAAGAGGCTGTTAAAGAGTCAACTTATGAATTGGGACCACTGGTTTTAAGTTATAAACTTACTTTTAAGAATTACTCTTTTAATACTTTGGATTTTGATTTCCAGGCTATTAAAGAACAATTGGTTGCTGATCTGGCGAATTTGAGAGATGCATTTATTGCAAATACTAAAAAGCCTAAAACTGATACTAAATAATTTTTTTGAATGAAATCGATTTGTGTTTATTGTGGTGCTAATTTTAACGGCGACCCTGTTTTAAGAGCGGCTGTAGAAAATTTGGCGCAGGCATTTGTGGATCATAATATCCGCCTGATTTATGGTGGAGGCAGTGTGGGTGTAATGGGGATTATTTCGGAAGAAGTGTTGAACCGTAAAGGGTTGGTAACTGGTGTAATTCCCCAGTTTTTACTGGATAAAGAGGTTGGGAATTTAGAGGTTACCGAACTGATTGTTACCGAGAATATGCATCAGCGTAAGCAAAAGATGGCCGATCTTTCGGATGGTTTTATTATCCTTCCTGGTGGCTTCGGGACTTTGGAAGAGTTTTTTGAAGTACTGACCTGGTTACAGTTAGGATTACATAATAAGGCTATTGGTGTATTGAATGTTGGTGGTTTTTACGATCATTTATTTGCGCAGCTGGATGTAATGGTTGCGCATAAATTGTTGACGCCAAATAACAGGAAACTGGTTATTGATGCCACAGAGCCAGTTGAGTTACTACAAAAAATGATGGACTTTAAAGTTGCACCTGATTCCGTTTGGTTTGAGGATAGAAACTTGAGCTAATCAACCAATATATAATGTGTCTTATTGACAATAAGGGCGATTTTATCTTGTAAAATTTGCATTTCTCTTTCTATAATTTGGTAGAATGGCTTATCTTGCCCGAATGAACATCGAATTCAACAAAAACGAAGATATTAATAAGCAGCTGGTATATGAACTTAAAACAAAGCTGAAGAAAATATTTGCTGGAGGGGGAGAAAAGAGCGCGGCGAAGCAAAAAGAAAAAGGTAAAATGCTGGCCAGGGAAAGAGTAGCTTACCTGATCGATAAAGAAACAGAATTTTTGGAGATAGGGGCCTTTGCTGCTGACGGTATGTATGCAGAACAAGGAGGCTGTCCATCTGCCGGAGTAATTTGTGGGATTGGTTACGTCTCTGGACGTCAGTGTATGATTGTGGCTAATGATGCTACTGTGAAAGCAGGAGCTTGGTTCCCAATGACTGCCAAGAAAAATCTCCGTGCGCAGGAAATTGCGATGGAAAACAGACTTCCGGTAATTTATCTGGTAGATAGTGCCGGGGTTTATCTGCCGATGCAGGATGAAATATTTCCTGATAAGGAACACTTTGGAAGAATGTTCAGGAATAATGCCATGATGTCTGCGGATGGAATTGTACAGATTTCTGCAATTATGGGTTCTTGTGTTGCTGGTGGGGCATATTTGCCAATCATGAGTGACGAGGCTATGATTGTAGAAGGGACTGGCTCTGTTTTTCTTGCGGGTTCTTATTTGGTGAAATCTGCCATTGGTGAAGATGTTGACAATGAAACATTGGGTGGGGCAACCACACATTGTGAAATATCTGGTGTTACAGATTACAAGCAACCCAATGACCAGGCCGCACTGGATAGCATCCGGAATATCATGAGTATGCTGGGGGAACCTCAATCGGCTGGTTTTAGCCGGGTGAAGCCTCAGGAACCAAAATTAAATCCTGAGGATATATTCGGAATTCTGCCTGAAAACAGGGAGAAACAGTATGATATGCATGAAATCATTTACCGCCTGGTAGATAATTCAGAATTTGAAGAATATAAAAAAGAATACGGTCAGAGTATTATCTGCGGTTTAGCCAGGATAGATGGCTGGGCTGTCGGTATTGTTGCGAATCAGCGGAAAGTAGTCAAATCTAAAAAAGGCGAAATGCAGTTTGGTGGTGTAATCTATTCTGACAGTGCGGATAAATCGGCACGGTTCATCATGAATTGTAACCAGAAAAAAATCCCTTTGGTTTTCTTACAGGATGTAACAGGTTTCATGGTAGGCAGCAGATCGGAACAGGGCGGAATTATTAAGGACGGCGCAAAAATGGTGAATGCGGTAGCAAATTCTGTAGTCCCTAAATTCACGATTGTAATTGGTAATTCTTATGGCGCGGGTAATTATGCGATGTGTGGTAAGGCTTATGATCCACGCTTGATTTATGCCTGGCCAAGTGCTAAAATTGCGGTGATGGGTGGATCTCAGGCTGCAAAGACTTTGTTACAAATTCAGGCAGCTTCACTTAAATCAAAAGGAGAAACGATTACTCCGGAGAAGGAAGCTGAATTGCTGAAAGAGATTACTGATCGCTATGATAGCCAGACCACTCCTTTTTATGCAGCTTCCAGGTTATGGGTAGATGGAATTATTAATCCGCTGGAGACCCGTAAGGTTATTTCCATGGGAATTGAAGCGGCAAATCAGTCCCCGATAAAAAGACAATTCAATGTTGGAATTATCCAGACCTAGTCCCTAACTTTGTATAACAATGAAACGGATACTTGTTTGTTTTCTTCTTCTGTTTGCTGGGTTAAGTAGTTATGCCCAGATCAAAACGATTTTGCTTGATGGTAAAGATCAGCTTACGCTGGATTCAACTCAGGCAGTAACTTATGCTGTGCTGGGTAAAATTACCGGAGATACGGTTTATACTTTTAAAAAGTATGATTTTAGCGGTGTATTGTTGGCTTCTGGTTCTTTCAGGGATGATAATATGGAAGTCCCTGTTGGTAAATTCGTTTATTATAACTGGATTACCCCTGAAAATAACAATAGAAATGATGGCTTTGAGATCAACGGAAAAGAAAGATACATTGAACTGATTGGTGCGTACCGGAACGGAAGACGTGATGGCCGCTGGATTAGTTTTTATCCTGACGGTAAAATGAAGCAGATCATTACTTTTGCGCAGGGGATTATCCACGGGTCTTATAAAGCTTTTGATAGCAGGGGTGAGGAGCAGTTATCTGGTATATATACCAATGGAAAAAAAGAAGGTACCTGGACACTCAACGGTGGTAAACAGGAAAATGAGTACGTTAATGATCAGCTGGTTTCTACTTTAAAAGGTAAAAAACTCCGCGAAAAGCAGGCAGAGCGTGCCAGGACGAATTAATCGCTTTAGGTTTTGTGCATCCCGCTTTAAAACTTAATTTCGTACATTAAAAAGAATATAAGATCACCTGTAAAACTTACGGGTGTATAAGCTATCATAATATTAATAAATAAATAGATGAATACTTCTCAAGAAATAGAACACGTTCAGTGTCTGATCATAGGTTCAGGGCCGGCAGGTTATACTGCTGCAATTTATGCTGCCAGAGCAGATTTGAAACCTGTGTTGTATACCGGAATGGAAGCTGGAGGACAATTGACGCAGACTACTGATGTTGATAATTTCCCGGGTTACCCTAATGGAATCATGGGCCCTGAAATGATGGAAGATTTCCGCAAACAAGCAGAACGTTTTGGTTCAGATATCCGCTTTGGTTATGTAAGTTCAGTAGATTTCTCTGCTACACCGCATAAGGTTGTGGTGGATGAGATTAAAACTATTACTGCCGATACGGTAATCATCTCTACTGGTGCTACTGCAAAATGGTTAGGTTTACCTAGTGAGCAGCATTACAATGGTTTTGGAGTTTCTGCATGTGCAGTATGTGATGGATTCTTCTTCAAAAATCAGGATGTGGCTATTGTAGGTGCAGGAGATACTGCTGCTGAAGAGGCAACTTACCTGGCTAAATTATGTAAGAAAGTATATATGTTAGTACGCCGTGATGAATTCAGAGCTTCTAAAGCAATGGTTCACCGTGTATTAAATACGCCAAATATTGAAGTGATCTATAATTCTGAGGCCAAAGAAGTTTTAGGAAATGGTAAAAATGTAACTGGTCTGAAAATTTTAAATAACAAGACTGGTGAAGAAAAAGATCTGGAAGTAGAAGGATTCTTTGTGGCTATTGGTCATAAACCGAATACTGACATCTTTAAAGGCTGGTTGGAAATGGATGATACAGGCTATCTTAAAACTATTCCCGGAACAACAAAAACAAATATTGAAGGTGTTTTTGCTGCTGGTGATGTTCAGGATCATTACTATCGCCAGGCAGTAACTGCTGCGGGTTCAGGTTGTATGGCAGCGCTGGATGCAGAACGTTATCTTGCGGCTAAAGAACATGAAGTGAAAGCTGTTTCTTAAACAGGGTATCATCCAATTGATATTGGGCCCGTTAGTTTTACTGACGGGCCTTTTTGTGTTAAAAATTAAATTTGTATTAATAGATAAGGTTGATTAATTGTTATAATCATATTACAAGGCTTAATATCTGCCTTAAAAAACACTGCCTTAGTGTTTTATCTTTCAAACATCTAAATAAATGACTTGTTGTGTTTTGTATTCTCCATATTTTATTATAATTTCATCAATTTAATAAGCTAAAGCGATTTAACAACGTGTTTGGTATTAGATTTTTAAATAATTTTAGGGTATTACGGTATTTAATTTACTGTTAATATAAATCATTATAAAATGCAATTCTTTTAAAGACCAGCTTCTTCATTTTTTTTGAATGATCTTCTGCCTGGTTACGTTCTTTTTGCTGTCAGAACTTCTTGTTTGACAGCAATTCTTCATCCTATGAAAAAATTTGAACATATTTATACCATTATATTAAAAACCAAATAAATACACAAATCCGTAATGTCAAAAACCACCAAATTCCGATTGCTCAAAATGCTGTTTTCCTTACTGATCTTGTTTGCAACATTCAATCAGTCATCAGCTCAAGATCAATATGAACTCAATTCGGGCTGGCTATGTATGCCATCTACTCAAGTAAAAGCAAAAGGCACTGAAATCTCTAACGCTACTTTCTCTTTGTCAGGCTGGAAAAAAGCAGTAGTTCCTGGAACTGTACTCACGACCATGCTGGAAAATAAAGAAGTGCCGGATCCTTTTTTTGGAATGAATAATAAACTGATTCCTGATATTTATGAAACAGGAAGGGACTATTATACTTACTGGTTCACAAAAGATTTTAAGGAAGCAATTCCGGGAGCTGATGGCCAGGTGTGGTTGAAGTTCAGAGGAATTAACTACAGTTGTGATATCTTCCTGAATGGTAAGAAAGTAAATGACAAACCTTTCAAAGGAATGTACCTTCGGAAAACTTTTAACATTACCTCATTGCTTTCTAAAAGCGGAACCAACAGGTTAGCAGTAATCGTTTATCCTCCCGATGAAGTGGGTAACCCAAATGGCGGACAAGGTGGTGATGGAACTATTGCAAAAGGTGTAGCCCATCAATATACTGCCGGATGGGACTGGATCCGTCCAATCAGAGATAGAAATACTGGAATCTGGGATAAAGTATATATTGAAAGAACAGGCGGTGTAAGTTTGGATAATCCACATGTGGTTACCCTTGTACCTGGAAAGCGTGAAGCTTCCGGACCACAGCAACCTGCAATTATCAAGGTTTCTGCTGAACTTAAAAATACAACTGCCAGACCTGTAACAGGGAACCTGGTTTATACGATGGGTGGACAGAAGGTGACCAAATCGGTTACCTTGAAGCCTAACAGTACCAATGAAATCAATCTTCCTGAATTAAGTTTCGCCAATCCTAAATTATGGTGGCCTGCTGGTTACGGTAAACAGGATTTATATGCTTTAAAAATCAGCTTTTTAGAAAAGGGTACTAAACTTTGTGATAGCCAGACTGTAAATGTAGGGATCAGAGAGATTCAGACAGCATGGAATGTGACCACTAAAAGTAAAGAAGTTTTAGTCAACGGACAGAAGATATTTATTAAAGGGGGTAACTGGATCATTTCTGATGCGATGCTTCGCTTTACGGATGCCAGATATGATACAGAAATCAGGTATCACCGTGATATGAACCTGAACCTGATCAGAATCTGGGGTGGAGCTTTAATTGAGCGTCCTGAGTTTTACCAGGCTTGTGATAAATATGGAATGCTGGTTTTACAGGATTTCTGGATGTCGGGTGATTGTAACGGCAGATGGGAAGATCCAATGAAACTGGAAGATCAATGGAAACGCAGAAAATACCCTGATGACCATCATTTGTTTCTTGAATCGGCTACAGACATGATTAAAATGGTACGTAACCATGCTTCTTTAGCTATCTGGTGCGGAGGAAATGAGATTACCCCACCAGATGATATCCTGATTCCATTACGTGATTCAATTCTACCAAAACTAGATGGTACACGCTGGTTTATTGATTATTCAAATTCAGACAGCATGTCGTTGAATACAATTGGTGGAAATGGTGACGGGCCTTATACAATCCAGGATGTAAGCACATTCTGGAAAGACAGAACTTTCCCTTTTAACTCTGAAGTAGGCTCCGTAGGTGTTGGAGATCTGGAATCTCTGGAAAGATTTATTCCTAAGGCTAATTTAATAGCGCCTGTTTATATAACTCCGGAAAAACGTGAAGCAAAAGGGCCTTCTGAAAAAGTTGATTCTGTATGGGATTACCACAACTATCTGGGAGTAGGTTATGAGCAACATATTCTTCCTTATGGCAAGCCTGCGGATGTTGCTGATTTTGCAAAGAAAGCACAATTGGTAAACTATGATCAGTACAGAGGATTAATGGAGGGTTTCAGCGCACACATGTGGGAATGGTATACTGGAGTAATTATCTGGAAAACACAGAATCCATGGACTTCGATGCGTGGACAGATGTATGATTATTACCTGGACCCGAATGCTTGTTTATTTGGTTTACGTTCTGGAAGTGAGCCATTACACGCTATGTATAATCCTGTAGATGGGATGCTGATGGTGGTCAACAATGGCTTTAAAGGCAAACAAAACATCATGCTGGACGCCAGGGTATTTGATATGGACGGAAAAGAGACTTCTTTAACTAAAGTATTCTGTTTCCTTGATCCGGCAAGTACTAAAAAGGTAATGTCAGTTAAAAAGATTGTAGATGAACTTTCGGCTAAAAAAGGTTCATTCCTTTCTTTACAGTTACTGGATGAAAATAAAAACTTGTTGAGTACTAATTTATACTGGTTAGCCGATAGTAAAGGCGGTTATTCAGGACTGAATGAATTAAAAGGTTCTGCACTTAAAATGACTGCAAAACAGTTGAAAAGCGGACAGATTGAAGTTTCTTTAAGCAACCCGGCCAATGGCCCTGTTAGCTTTTTCAACAGAGTTTCCCTGGTGAATGCACAAACTAAAAAAAGAGTTTTACCGGTATTTTATGAGGATAACTATTTCTCTATCCTTCCGGGGGCAGACAAAAAAATCATTATAGATTATCAACCTGAAAAAGGTGCTTCACTGCCAATGATCACTTTAACCAACTATGTTGGACAGGAACAAACCATCCAGATTAATCCCTAGAACCAAACCTCACAAATATAAACATGTCAAGATTAAATTTATTAGAAGAGACGAGATACGAAAAGTTGCCGGTCAGTGTTTACGCTGATGAACAAACTGCAAGTATTGAAGTCGCAAAAAGAATTTCATCTCTTATGCTGTCAAAACAGGAAAAAGGAGAACAGGCTGTTTTAGGCCTTGCTACCGGAGCCACTCCTGTGAAAGTATATAAAGAGCTGATCCGCCTGCACAAAGAAGAAGGGCTTAGCTTCAGCAATGTGGTGACTTTTAATCTGGATGAGTATTATCCAATGAAACCAGGATCGAATCAAAGTTATGTTCGTTTCATGAATGAAAACCTTTTTGATCATATTGATATTAAAAGGGAAAACATTAATATCCCGGATGGTGAATTAAAGAGAGAAGATATTGAAGATTTCTGCTTGAAGTATGAGCAGAAAATCAGCAGTTTTGGCGGTATTGATTTACAGGTGCTGGGGATAGGAAGAACGGGCCACATTGGTTTCAATGAACCAGGATCTGCCCCTAATTCAGGAACGAGATTAGTAACATTGGATGAGTTGACCAGAAGAGATGCTTCCCGTGATTTTGGTGGAGTAGCCAATGTACCCACCAAAGCCATTACAATGGGTATAGGTACTATTTTTAAGGCCAAGGAAATCATTTTGATGGCCTGGAATGAGAAGAAAGCATCGATTGTAAAAAAAGCTGTAGAGGGAGAATTGTCTGCTGATGTACCGGCTACTTATTTACAATTATCACCTCATGTAGAATTTATTCTGGATCAGGATGCTGCCTCTTCATTGACCCGTTTTGATACACCATGGTTAGTTAAAGATTGTGCCTGGACTGATGAGCAGGTTACCAAGGCCGTGATCTGGTTAGCAAAAACATTAAACAAGCCTATTCTGAAGTTAACTGAAGATAATTATAACAATAATGGTATGGCACAACTGGCTATTTTACGTGGCCCGGTGTATCAGATCAACATTCATATTTTCAATAAATTACAACACACAATCACTGGCTGGCCGGGTGGTAAACCGAACGCAGACGATAGCCAGCGTCCGGAACGTGCAGAGCCCGCATTGAAACGTGTGATCGTTTTCTCTCCGCATCCGGATGATGATGTAATTTCTATGGGCGGTACTTTTATCCGCTTGGCAGATCAGGGGCATCAGGTGCACGTTGCTTATCAAACCTCAGGTAATACTGCGGTTTGGGATGATGATGTATTGCGTTTCATGGAATTCAATATAGATTTTGCAGAGTCAAGAGGTGAGGATGCAAAAGCTTTGAAAGATACTTACAATGACATGCGTAATTTTATCAGTGCAAAATTACCTAATCAGACAGATCCGGAAGAAATCCGTACGGTAAAAAAACTGATCCGTAAAGGTGAGGCAATTGCCGGGGCAAGATTTGCTGGTGTAATCGATGAGCGTATCCATTTTATGGATCTTCCTTTTTATGACAGAAGCAAGTTTCAGAAAGATGTGAGTTTTGAAGATGATATTGTGCAAACGATGGAATTGCTACAGGAAGTAAAACCGCACCAGATTTTTGCTGCAGGTGATTTTGCAGATCCGCATGGCACACATAAAGTTTGTTTCAATATTTTAGTAGAAGCAATGACCCGTTTGAGAAAAACAGAGAGCTGGACAAAAGATTGTTGGTTATGGTTATACAGAGGTGCATGGCATGAGTTTGAAACCCATGAAATTGAGATGGCTGTACCACTTTCCCCACAAGAAGTGGAAAGAAAGAAACTGGCTATCTTCAAACATCAGTCGCAAAAGGACCTGCCTGTTTTTCCGGGTGAGGATTCAAGAGAATTCTGGGTAAGGGCAGAAGCACGTACGCAGGAAACTGCCAGGGCTTATGATCAACTTGGACTAGCTGAATATGAAGCTATGGAAGCATTTGTGAAGTGGAAGTTTTAATTGCTTAAACCTAAACCCTAATATTCAATGACAACAACAGCTAAAAAAGGAATGCCACCTATTATTATAATTGGTGCCCTATTCTTTATTTTCGGATTTGTAACCTGGTTAAATTCAGTGTTGATCCCTTATTTGAAACTCGCTTGCGAGCTCAATAATTTTGAGTCTTACCTGGTTGCGTTTGCGTTTTATATCAGTTATCTCGTAATGGCTATCCCATCTGCCAGTGTGCTTAAAGTTACAGGTTATAAAAAGGGAATGGCTTTGGGGCTTGTCGTGATGGGGATTGGAGCACTGGTTTTTATTCCGGCAGCATTGACCCGTACTTATGGTTTGTTTTTACTGGGATTATTTATCCAGGGAACAGGGCTTGCTTTATTGCAAACGGCTTCTAATCCTTATATCACGATTCTGGGGCCTGCTGAAAGTGCAGCGAAAAGGATCAGTATTATGGGGATATGTAATAAAGTGGCCGGTGCAATTGCACCGATCGTTTTGGGCGCTATTGCTTTAAAGGATGCCGATGGTTTTCATGACCGCTTGCTTTTGATGAATCCGGCAGAGAAAATCGCTGAGCTGAATGCATTGGCATCAAGAGTAATCCTGCCTTATGTAATCATTATTATTGTACTGATTATTTTAGCTGTACTAATCTACTTTTCAACTTTACCGGAAATAGATACAGACCAGGAAGATGAAGCTGTTTCGCAGGCTACTGCCGGTAAAACAAGTATCCTGCAATTTCCTCACTTGTTGTTAGGTGTAATGACTGTTTTCCTTTATGTAGGGGTAGAAGTAATGGCTGGTGATACAATTATCAGTTATGCGCATTATCAGGGCATCCCACTTTCCACAGCTAAGTTTTTTACCACTTTTACTTTAATGGGAATGATCCTTGGTTATCTGATCGGTATCATTTGTATCCCAAAATATATCAGCCAGGAAAATGCGATGAAATGGTTTGCAGTACTTGGTATTGTATTGACTGTAATTGCGATATTTACTACGGGTTATACTTCCGTTCTGTTTATTGCTTTGCTTGGTCTTGCAAATTCGCTGGTCTGGCCGGCAATCTGGCCGCTGGCGCTTTCCGGACTGGGCAGATTTACTAAAATAGCCTCTTCTTTATTAATTATGGGTATCGCGGGGGGAGCAATCATTCCGCTTTGTTATGGTGCGCTTGCAGATGCGTTAAATGCACAGCAAGCTTACTGGATCATGGTTCCTTGTTATGCATTTATCTTTTATTATGCAGCGACAGGATATAAAGTAAAGAGCAAAACGTATTAAATTATAATAAGCGCCTGCCCGGAGGCAGGCGTAATAACACCAAATATAGATGAACAGAAAAGATTTCATTACCAGTACAGGTTTGCTTACTGCTGGTTTGTTTTTGAGTAAGGATTTAAGCGCATTTGAGTTAGCTTATCCAAATGTAAGAGTACCGTTGAATAAGAGAAAATTCAGTAGTCCGGCGGTAGAAAAAGCGATTCTTAAATTTCAGCAGAAGGTTTCTGATAAAGAGTTAGGCTGGTTATTTAATAACTGTTTGCCGAATACGCTGGATACGACAGTTTCCTTTGCGATGAAAGATGGCAAACCTGATACTTATGTGATCACCGGAGATATTGATGCAATGTGGCTTAGAGATAGCTCTGCGCAGGTATGGCCATATCTTGCTTTTATGAAAGAAGATAAAAAATTACAACAGTTAGTTGCAGGGATTATCCATCGTCAGGCACATTATGTAATTAAAGATCCTTATGCGAATGCATTTTACAAAGATGGAGAACAGAAAAGTGAATGGGCAGGTGACCATACCGATATGCAGCCTGGTGTTCATGAACGTAAATGGGAAATAGATTCGCTTTGTTACCCGATGCGCCTGGCTTATAATTACTGGAAAATGACTGGTGATGCTACGCCGTTTGATGAGGAATGGAAGACCTCTATCCGTACGATCCTGAAAACTTTTAAAGAGCAACAACGTAAAACAGGTTTGGGACCTTATCATTTTCAACGTGATACAGCTAAGCCAACAGATAGTTTACCCATGGCGGGGTATGGCTTCCCGGTAAAACCTGTAGGATTGATCTGTTCGATGTTCAGACCGAGTGATGATGCTACAATCTTTCCTTTCCTGATTCCTTCTAACTTTTTCGCGGTAGTGAGTTTAAAACAAGTGGCAGAAATGTTCAGGGCAATTTTCAAAGAAGAAGCTTTTGCTGCTGAACTGAGTGCTTTGGCAACAGAAGTAGAAACTGCAATCCAGAAATATGCAGTAGTTGAACACCCTGTTTATGGAAAAATTTATGCTTTTGAAGTGGATGGATTTGGCAACGTAAACTTGATGGATGATTCGAATGTGCCAAGTTTACTTTCTCTTCCTTACCTGAATGCAGTGCCTGTAACAGATCCTATTTATCAGAATACCCGAAAATTTGCGCTATCAGAACATAATCCATATTTTTATAAAGGGAAAGATATAGAGGGGATTGGTGGTCCGCATGTAGAGCAGCAGGATATGATCTGGCCGCTGAGTATTATTTGCAGAGGACTGACCAGTACAGATGACGAAGAGATTAAACAATGTATTGCTGCCTTGAAAAAAACGCATGCTGGTACTGGTTTTATGCATGAGTCTTTTAAAAAGGATCATCCTGAAATTTTTACAAGACCATGGTTTGCCTGGACGAATACGATCTTCGGTGAGTTTTTATGGGAAGTGTTTTTAGCACGCCCGCATTTATTGAGCTAACCAAACAATGAACCAAATATAAACTTTAATCAAAATCATGAAGAAAATCATTTCAGGGCTTATTCTGGCCTGTGTCACGCTGAGTGTAAGCGCACAGACGGATGAAAACTTAGGTATTATACCTGCACCGGTATCAGTAGAAAAAAAGGCCGGTGTATTTAAACTGGACAAAACTGTGGTACTGGTCTCCAATGAAACCTCCAATGCGGCAACGGCAGATATCTTGAATGCTTATATCGCCAGTCAGGGCGGTTTTGCATTGAGACCGTCTCAAGCAGCGGCCACTAATGAGCGTGCTATCGTATTAAGTTCTGTTGGCGCTGAAAAATTGCCAGTTGAAGGTTATGAGCTCCAGGTTACTGCCCGCAATATTACGGTTACCGGAAAAGGGGCTGGTCTTTTTTACGGTGTGCAGTCACTGATGCAAATGATGCCGGAGAAGAAGGGTCAGGAAATTGATGTACCTGCCAGTATCATCAAAGATTATCCAAGATTCCAATATAGAGGAATGCACCTGGATGTAGGAAGACATACTTTCCCTGTCTCTTTCATTAAGAAGTATATTGACTTGATGGCAGCTTATAAACTGAATAATTTCCACTGGCATTTGACAGAAGATCAGGGCTGGAGAATAGAGATTAAAAAGTATCCTAAGCTGACCACTGTCGGCGCAGAAAGAAATGGTTCTGTTGTAGGCCATCATCCTGGAGTGACTTCTGACAATACACCTTATAAAGGCTTTTATACACAAAATGAAGTGAAAGAAGTTGTTGCTTATGCGACAAGAAAGTTTGTGACTGTAATTCCTGAAATTGAATTACCAGGTCACAGTTCAGCAGCAATCGCGGCTTATCCCCAGTTGAGCTGTTTTCCGGACAGAGATACCTTTGTTGATCCTAAAACACCTTGGGCTGGCTCAAGAAAAGGTAAACAGGTACAGCAGCAATGGGGTGTTTTTGATGACGTATTTGCACCAACTGAATATACTTTTAAATTCTTAGAAGATGTTTTAGATGAGGTAATGGTCTTATTTCCTTCGAAATATATCCATATTGGGGGGGATGAAAGTCCAAAAGAATACTGGAAACAATCTCCTTTCTGTCAACAGCTGATTAAAGAAAAAGGTTTGAAAGATGAGCATGAACTGCAAAGTTATTTTATTCAGCGTATAGAAAAATATATCAATTCTAAAGGAAGATCTATCATTGGATGGGATGAGATTTTAGAAGGTGGATTAGCACCAAATGCGACAGTAATGTCATGGCGTGGGGTTGAAGGTGGTATTGCTGCTGCAAAACTTAACCATGATGTAATTATGACGCCGGGAAATCAAGGTTTATACTTTGACCATGCACAGTCAAAATCAAGTGGTGAGCCTGTTAATATTGGCGGAAATTCACCTTATTCGGTCGCTTATGCCTATGATCCTGTTCCAGAAGTTTTGTCAGCAGATCAAAAGAAATATATTAAAGGTGTACAGGCTAATTTATGGACAGAATATATTGAAAGTCCTGAGAAAGCAGAATATATGATTCTACCAAGAATGTTCGCTTTAGCTGAAATTGCATGGTCTCCATTAGATAGAAAGAACTTTAAGAACTTTTCTGAAGAAAGAATCCCATTGCACTTAGCACGTCTGGATAAAACAAACACGAATTACTGGGTCCCGGTTCCGGTAGGCCAGTCTGATCAGCAAATTGATGGCGAAGATATTACTGTTGATTTGAAAGTACCCGTTCAGGGAGCTAAAATCTATTATACTTTAGATGGAACCACTCCATCTGATGTTTCTAATCAATATCGTTCTGCATTAAAAGTCAATGTACCTAAGGGCACTAAACTTTTATTGAAGACCGTTGTGATCACGCCAAAAGGAAAACGAAGTGTAATTTCAGAAACTCCTTTAAATAACGGAGCGAAGTAATTTCTCTTTTATTCCTTGCAATATAAAGCCTGTTTGAAATTCATCATTTGAATTTTAAACAGGCTTTATATTTGGTTAAAACGCTTTTTTAGTATAAATTGCTAAAATAAAATGAACAAAATGAGACGAAAACTATATATTTTACAGCAGTCTGCACTTTGTGTGGGATTGTTATTTTTGTTTGCTTGTAAACAGGATCAGCCGATTAAAATTTCTCCGGCAGCCGATGTGAAGGCTGTGGCTAAAAATACCGCAGGAACTTTTCCTTTTCATAAGGATATCGTGATCAAACCAGGACTTCACTTTGAAGTATTAAGCTGGGGGAGAGGAGTGGATAGCCTGGGTGGCTACCTGATCCTGATGTCCGATTCAACAAAAAATAATTATAAATCTCTCTCTGTAGAACGCGATGGTATAATTACAGATGCCTGGAATATGGATATGGACAATGATGGTAACCCGGAATTGTATATCGAATTGCTGAGTAAAAAGAACGTCAGAGATCTTAACGTTTATGAATATAATGGCAGCTTTAATAAAATCAGCTTTCCGCCTTTAAGCGCTAAAATGAAGAAGATTTATGGTGGGAATGATAAATTTATCCAAAAAAACGGAGAGTTGTTCAGGTCATTTCCTATTGTTAATTCTTCGGATAGTACGCAGAAGAATGGTGCAGTGAAAATGCTGCATTACGGGTTGAGAGGAAATAGCTTTTCTGTAGATGAAGTTAAAGAACAAGAGTAATCCTCTTGTTCTTTAAGCTAATTAAACGGATTCTTTAAACTGCGCACTGATTCTTTCAAATTTCTCAATTAAAAGGTCAATGCGCTCTTTTTCTTTATTCATATAAGATTTACGCAGGATGGTTGCACAGAAGCCCATCCAGATTACTGTAAATAGTACGATTGCGATTTGTACCCAGGTATTCAGGTGGTTCAGTGTTTCAAAGAAGAAAAGAATGAAACCAACTGATACTGCTGCGGCATAAAACCAGTAAAGCTTATTGTACAAATTGAAACGGCTTAACTGGTATTCATGAAGTTTTTTCAGAAATGCCCCTGGATGTTCTGTGAAATCGTTCCGGGAAATCAACAGGTGTTCTCTGTATAATAAAACCGTATAGATCGCTACTGCACTTACGATAATTCCGATTCCTAAAAATGTAGCCCACGAGCTGAAATCAAAATAAACCAGTAAGGAGCTGATCGCCAGGAATGATATAACCATTCCGCCAATATTAAAGAGCGATTTGGTTCGAATGGAATTCACCTCTTTTTTTGCCTGATCCAGCATCTCTTCTGAAGTGATTTTTACCTCCACAGAATGTGATTGCCAAAGAGACTGTATATGTTCAAATTCTTGCATGATGATTGTATAATTCGGTGAGTTTTTGTTTAATCCTGTGAATCTTAACCCTAAGATTTCCTTCGCTGATTCCTGAAATATCCGCTATCTCATGATAAGGAAGTTCATCAAGAACCATAGTAATAATTAAACGGTCGTTTTCTTCTAATTTGGATATTGATTTATATAAAAGAGCCACCTGCTCATTTTTTTCAGAGAATTCTTCTACTCTGTTCTCAATAATATTTTCCGTTAGTTCGTCCTTTGCCTGTCTTTTCTCCGAACGGAGATAAGTTAAACAAGTGTTTACTGCGATCCTGTAAATCCAGGTCGAAATTAATGATTTCTGCCTGAATTTATCAAGATTTTGCCAAACCTTAAGGAAAGTCTCCTGTAAAAGATCATTTGCAGACTCAGCATCACCTGTATAGCCATAGCACAAATGGAATATTTTCTTGGAGTTAGTATCGAAGATTTGCTTAAATAAGATGTCTTTCTGATCCAATTGAGTCGTTATTTTTGTTATTTGACACGGTTAATAGTAAAATGTTACAAGGCTAAAATGTTTTTAAATGCAATATAGCATTTCCACAATACTATAAAAACGGAGTGCCCGATTCTGAAAATAAGTTTATTATTGTAGTTTTACGCTCGGAAAAAACACTCAACCAAATATAATGTCAAAAAACAACAGATTAACATTCTTTATATTTTTAGCACTGGTACTAGGAGTTATCTTAGGATATGTATTAAATGTAAACTCATTTGATACCTATAACAATAAGATTACCAGTGCAGATGCCCAAATTAAAACTTTAGATATAAAGATTGGCGAGAGAACTGATACAGCATCTGTACAGTACTTGCAACTGAAGACACAAAGAGCAGAGCACGTTAAAATAAGAAGAGATAACGAAACTGAAAGAGAGAAAAAGCTGGAACCACTTACTTTATTAAGTGATATTTTTCTAAGGTTAATTAAAATGATCGTTGCTCCTCTGGTTTTTACCACACTGGTAGTTGGGGTAGCTAAAGTAGGGGATATTAAAGCGGTAGGAAGAATTGGCGGTAAAACCATGCTTTGGTTTATGAGTGCTTCCTTATTGTCTTTATTCCTGGGAATGATCATGGTCAATATATTCAGACCGGGTGAAGCGATGAATTTGCCACTTCCAAGCAGTCATGAGGATACTGGGATTCATAAAGTGGCTTTATCGATGAAAGACTTTATTGCACACATCATCCCAAAAAGTATGACTGAAGCAATGGCAACCAATGAAATCCTTCAAATTGTAGCTTTCTCCCTGTTCTTTGGGGTCGCAACTGCTGCTATTGGTGAAAAAGGTAAAATTATCATTGAATTTTTTGATTCAGTTGCTCATGTAATTTTAAAAGTGACGGGATACGTGATGAATTTTGCCCCATTTGCGGTATTTGGTGCGATGGCAGCGATAATTGCAAAACAGGGTTTAAGTGTTCTTTCTACTTATGCTTTATTTATTGGAGAATTCTATTCCACGATGCTGCTGTTGTGGCTGGTACTGATTATGATTGGTTATCTTATTCTCAAAGGAAGAGTATTCAACCTGATGAACAGGATGAAAGAACCCGTAATTGTTGCTTTTAGTACAGCAAGCAGTGAAGCGGCTTATCCGAAAACGATGTTGCAGCTGGAACGCTTTGGCTGTAAAGATAAAATTGTGAGTTTCGTATTACCATTAGGGTACTCGTTTAATTTGGATGGTTCAATGTTATATATGACCTTTGCGTCCTTATTTATTGCACAGTCTTACGGGATACATTTATCGTTTCAACAGCAAATTACTATGCTGCTGATCCTGATGCTGACCAGTAAAGGTATTGCAGGTGTTCCAAGGGCTTCGTTAGTAGTTATTGCAGGTACTATTGCAACTTTTAATATTCCTGAAGCAGGACTGGCCTTATTGATTGGTATTGATCCTTTGCTGGATATGGGCAGGTCAGCGACAAATGTAATTGGTAACAGTCTGGCAACAGCTGTGGTCAGCAAGTGGGAGGGAGAGCTTACAGGGCCTCTGGATTAGATAAGTTAAGAATGCAAGACCAATTAATATAGATTAAAAATGATGAGTACCAACGCGAAAAAAATATTTCTACTGCTCACTATTGTAGTTCCTTTTCTGGCCTACTGTGTGTTTTATTATATGCCTATTATTAAAAATGCGCCCTTCAGATCGGATGAATTTGTCTCTTTTCAGTTCAAATGGGGAGCAGGTAATGACCTGGTGAATTCTTATGATTCTGCTACAGGGGACTATCAGTACCTGAATTCAAAAGATTCGCTGATCAAAACCAATGTGAAGTTAAGACAGAATGATATCATTTATATTCATAATAAGGCGAGCGAGATTGGATTCTGGAATTTTCCTGATGTCATTGCCAATGCCGGAACTGACCTTAATAAATCTAAAGTACTGCGTTATGTGATGCAGTTTAACTATAAACGTAAAACTAAAAAGGTGATTTTTGTTACTGATTATAGTGATATCGCTAAATTACGGGATGTGGCCAAGCAAATGAAGACCCTTTTGGAGCAGAGTATCAATGATGCTGAAGAAAGATATACTAAGAAAAAGTAAATCATTATGAATTTATAAATATATATTCTATATTTGCACCTCGATAAAAAAATAAACAATTTAAAATACTAATTATTTAACAATGTACGCAATAGTAAATATAGCAGGACAGCAATTCAAAGTTGCAAAAGACCAGCACCTTTTTGTACACCGTTTGCAAGGAGATGAAGGCGCTAGTATTGAATTTGACAATGTATTGTTGGTTGAAGACGGAGGTAATATCTCTGTTGGTGCCCCTTTATTATCAGGAGCTATCGTTTCAGCTAAAATCGTGTCTCATTTAAAAGGCGATAAAGTAATCGTTTTCAAAAAGAAACGTAGAAAAGGTTACAAAAAGAAAAATGGCCACCGCCAGTATTTCACAAAAATCCAGATCTCTGGTATCAGTTTATAATTAGTTGTTAAACAAAAATTATCAGTTTTACACTGTTAGTTGATAAAATATAAAACAAAATGGCACATAAAAAAGGAGCCGGTAGTTCGAGAAACGGACGTGAGTCTCATAGTAAACGCTTAGGTATCAAAATTTTTGGTGGTCAGGAAGCAATTGCAGGAAACATCTTAGTACGTCAACGCGGAACTAAACACCATCCTGATAAAGGCGTAGGTATTGGTAAAGACCATACTTTATTCGCTCTTGTTGCTGGTACTGTAGTTTTCAGAAAGAAACAAGATAACAAATCTTACGTTTCTATCTTACCTGCAAGTGTAATTAGCGAAGTTGTTGAAAAGGCTGTTCCTACTGTAAAAGTAGAAGCTGCTGCTGCTCCGGTAGCTGAAGAACCTGCTAAAAAAGCACCAGCTAAAAAAGCTGTTAAAGCTGACGCTGCTCCGGCAGAATAATCTTTAAAAAATTAAATAAAAAAGCCGCAACGTTTTCGTTGTGGCTTTTTTATTGACCCTTATTTTTAAGATACGTCAATTTTTATTTTAAGACTTTGAAGTTCGTTTTCCAGTTTTTCTAAACACGAAGAGAAATTTTTAAGCGTGGTCTCCAGTTCATTCATTAAGCTTGCTACCGGAAGTACTGCTTGTGGCCCGTTGTTATCTTCTCCGTGTAAGAGCCATTCATAACTCTTCTTATAGTGCCTTGAAAGCGCACAAAGCGTATTAAATGTAGGGTATTGATTGCCAAGCTCAATTTGAGAATAATTACTCCTGGATAAATTCAATAAATTTGCTACATCAATCTGAGCATAAGCTCTTTCTAGTCTTAATGACTTAATCCTCTTCCCTAATATTTTCTTTGATAGAATTTCTTGCATAAATAATATATTTTTTGTTGGTTTGTGACTTTATTCTATTGGTGTAAAAAAGACAATTATCGATCCATTACATCTTCAAACATAATTTGTTTATCTTTATACGAGGATTTCGAGTTTAAAGTAGGATGTTAAATGTTAAAAAAAAATTAAATGAGTGCTTGTATTTGTGTCATACTAAAGGAAATCAACTATGAAGCTTAGTGCTTACTGTGATTGTTACACAGATAACTCTTATTTTCTTTTTAATAAAAAAAATCACATTACTTTTTTTAATATTCATTCCATAGAAAAAATAGGGTATTTTTTAGCCAAAAATCCCACTATTGGGGAATCTTTTGTGGAAATCATTTCACAAAAGTACGAACGAACGTTTTCTAAGCTTGTAGCAGAGTGCTTTGAAGGGAAGGTTTTCAGTATAGAAAAGCGCTTAAAGGTGAAAGGTATGGATGATGTCTTGCTACAAATCGTCCTTACACCGGTTTTTATTGATCCTGAGAATCCGCAGGTGGCTTGTACTATTATTGACAGCAACAGAAAATCTAACCAGATGAAACTGCTGGATGAGTACTCACACCTTGCTTCACATGATCTGCGCGCGCCGATAACGAATATCTTAAGTTTGTCCAGCCTGATGAATTTCCCGGATATGGAATTGTTTGATACGAGAAAGATCAAAGAATTATTGAGAGATATTAACTTTCAGGCAGAAAAACTGGATGATATTATTAAAATGCTGAACAGTCTGATCAATAAAGAACAGGAGGCTGATGATTTTATTGCAGAATCTACCAGGATAGCTTCCAAACATATTATGCTGATTGATGATGACTCGCTAACCAATAAACTGCATCATATGATCATTACCAAACACAACAAAAATAAAAGAGTAGTGCAGTTTGGAAGTTCAATAAGTGCGCTCGATTATTTGAAGCAAAATAAGCCTGATTTAATTTTACTCGATCTGAATATGCCGGAGATTGATGGCTGGACGTTTTTAAAGCTCCTGGAGGAACAAAAGCCAGATATTGATGTAGTTATCATCTCTTCTACAATTGATCCCGCAGAACGTACAAGAGCGCAGTCTTACAGGTCAGTTAAGGATTTCCTGACGAAACCCTTAACCTATGAGAAAATTAAACATCTGGTAGACAATTAGTACCTTAGTTAAGTATTAGTTTTCTCTGTCAATCAATGATTCGGCAAGCTGAATAAGTTCATTTTTTCTAACTGCCTCAATATTAACTTTTTCTAATGCTGTAAAAGCAATATCAAGGCTGCGTTTCATTTCATTAACTGCAAGGTCCCTGATTTTGTATTGGTTATATAAGTTTGTAATAGATTCAATTTTTGCAGGATAATCTATATTTGAATATTGTGATTCCAGCAAAACAAGGTCACTATCCTTTACTAATTCTTTTAATTTAAGCAAAAGAAATGTTTGCTTATTGGAGATAATATCACCGCCAACCTGCTTGCCGAATTTAACCGGATCGCCATAAACGTCAAGGATATCATCCTGCAACTGGAAAGCAATTCCGAAATTCTCACCAAAATCATAAAGGTGTTCTGCATCTTCGTCACTTGCCCCACCTACAATTGCCCCAAGTTTCATTGCCCCACCTACCAATACTGCCGTCTTTAAACGGATCATATTGATATATTCCACAATACTGACGTCAGTTCGCTGCTCAAATTCCATATCGAGTTGCTGACCTTCACAAACTCCCTGTGCAGTCATGTTAAAACAATGCAAAGCATTTTTAAGAATGCTGTTGTCCAGGTTCGTCAAGTGTTTGTTGGCTTCGACCATCATTACATCTCCACTGAGGATTGCATTATTTACGCCCCATTTAATGTGAACGGTGTCCTGTCCTCTTCTTAAAGGTGCATTATCCATAATATCATCATGGATCAGCGTAAAATTATGGAAAGTTTCAATCGCCAATGCTGCTTCTATTGCTTCATTGGCATCGGTATTGAACAATTCACTGGAAAGCAAAAGCAATACCGGTCTGATCCTTTTACCACCAAGGCGCATAATATAACTTATAGGCTCATATAGTTTTGAGGGAATTGCCGGATATTCGATCTTTTTGATCGCTGTTTCAATTAATTGTTGTAACTCAAAAATGGTATGCATTATTTTCTTAATGTGGAGTTTTTTTCTAAAATTTCTATTGCTGCCTGTTCCCTGGCTGTTCTTTTAATTCCTGGATTCTTCTTCCAGAAATCTTCATTATAAGTCATGGCTTTAACCAGGTTACTATCGTTGATGGTTGAACTTACCTCTTCCAGGATATTTTGGTTTATATGCGCATCATCCATCATGTACAAGGTAGAATAAAGGTCCGTATCCTGAACACCAAAACCTAACATCTTTAACCTGTTGGTGGAGTTGAAAACAGCATAGTCCAAAACATTATCTCCTTGTTTGTTCAGCCTGTATTGTGCTATAAATTCCGTTTCCTTGTTTTTGATACTGACCGGCCCATTGCTCTTAAAAAACATGCCTTTAATTACCCCTTCGATTTTAAGGACATTATTGGTGACCGTATTCACATAATAGGCCCCCTCAAATCTTTTCTCCTTCAATTCACGTTTAGGTGTGCAGATAATCTTTGCGATTTCTTCTCCATCCTGCAGGTAAGTGCCTGCAAGTTTAAAAGTATAAAGGGAATCTACTCTTTTTAAAAGTGGTTTTTTATGGAAAGAATTTGCCAGGTAACCAGACAATACGAAAGTAACAAAACTCGTATTGGTATAGGATATTCCTTTTTTACCCTGCAAATGGCGCGCTTCTGTAGGATGCCAGCCAATCAGCCCATAAGGCTTCCATTCTGCATCCATCCAGATCTCATTCAGATAGATTGGCTCGTTAGCTTCATAGGCAATTTGTCTGAGGAAAGCTTTACCAAAATTGGATTTATTGTAAGTCTTTAAAGCTTTATTGGTAACATCCTGCATAATCGCAATTGCCGGATTTCCAACAGACACTTCCTTTAAAGTCATTACCTGCGGATCAAGCTCTATTTTCAATTGCGCATCAGCAGTTTTAACCTCAAAACTACCACCGGCATAGTTTAGGTGAGTAATCAATAAAGTAACCGGTAATGAGGTTACGGTAAGTTCAAACTCACCGTTCCCATTAGTTAAAGTGCTTTTTTGATTTTGCGCTTGTACAGTAGCAAAAACAACAGGGCTACCTGTGTTTTTTTCTACTATAACACCTGAAATTCTTTGCTGTGCCAAAACGCAGATGGAAGAAAATAAGAGTAACAAGAAAAGAACAGTGCCTGATTTATACATGTTCTTTTTAATCCTGTACCAGTGAAAAGTCAATCTGACGTTTAGAAAGGTCTACTCTTTTTACTTTCACTTTGACTTCATCACCCAATTGATATTTCTTTTTCTTGCGCTGGCCTACTATACAGTAGTTTTTCTCGTCCAGTACATAAAAATCATCAGCTATATCTTTCAGTCTGATCATTCCCTCACACTTGTTTTCGATCAGCTCTACATACATTCCCCACTCGGTCACGCCAGAGATAATTCCCATAAAGAGCTTACCTACATTCTCTTCCAGGTATTCTACTTGTTTGTATTTAATAGAAGCACGTTCCGCATCAGCAGCACGTTTTTCCATGGCAGAAGAGTGAGAAGCTGCCGTTTCATATTCATCCTCATTTGCGGAGCGCTCTCCGTTAAGATAAGCAGCCAGCAGGCGATGAACCATCACATCAGGGTAACGGCGGATAGGAGAGGTGAAGTGGGTATAATGATCAAAAGCCAAGCCGTAATGGCTTGTTTTTTTAGTCGTATATACCGCTTTGGCCATCGAACGGATAGCCAGTTGTGTTAATACATTCTGTTCTTTTTTGCCTTCCACATCTTCCATCAGGAAATTCAGTGATTTTGCAATATCCTTATCCGATTTCATGTTGATTTTATAACCAAAACGGGCAGCGAATAAAGCAAAGTTACCCAGGTTTTCCAGGTTTGGAGAATCATGAGAACGGTATACAAAAGTATATTTAGCCTTTCCTTTACCTTTTTTAGCAATAAATTCAGCTACTTTTTTGTTGGCCAGTAACATAAAGTCTTCAATCAGTTTATGGGCATCTTTACGTTCTTTGACGTAAACACCAACTGGTTTTCCTTTTTCATCCAGTCTGAATTTTACTTCAGTACTTTCAAAACTTATCGCACCATTTTTAAACTTCCTGTCTCTTAAAATATAAGCAAGCTCATTCAGCTTCAGGATTTCCTGGGCATAGTCGCCTTCTTTATTTTCTATTACTTCCTGAGCTTCTTCATAACTGAAACGTCTGTCGGAGTGAATCACAGTTCTTCCGAACCATTCCTCTACTACGTTGGCTGCCTCATCTAATTCAAAAACAGCTGCAAAGCAAAGTTTATCTTCATTAGGGCGAAGCGAACAAACACCATTACTTAATCTTTCAGGAAGCATAGGGATTACCCGGTCTACCAGGTAAACAGAAGTAGCTCTGGAATAAGCCTCTTTATCTAAATAGGTTTTAGGTTGCACATAATGCGAAACATCCGCAATGTGTACCCCAACTTCATAATTGCCGTTTGGTAATTTTTTGAAGGAGATCGCATCATCAAAATCTTTTGCATCTGCGGGGTCAATGGTAAAAGTTACCGTATCGCGGAAGTCGCGGCGGTTCTTCAATTCCTCTTCCGTAATCGCTTCTGGAATTTCATTGGCTTCTTTCTCTACTTCAGGAGGGAAAGACAAGGGAAAACCATATTGCGCAAGGATCGCATTCATTTCTGTGTTATTCTCCCCTTGAGTACCCAGGATATTGATAATTTTTCCGATAGGATTTTTTGCACCCTCCGGCCAGTCCGTAATCGCTACCTGTACTTTTTGTCCATTTTTAGCACCATCAAGGTCACTAAGTGGTACAAAAATATCATGCAGCATTTTCTTATCATCTATAGTGACGAATGCAAAACGATCAGATATTTTGATTACGCCTATAAAATCAGTTTTTAAGCGTTGTATAATTTCGACGACTTCGCCTTCATTTTTTCTGCCTCTTTTTTTAGCATAGATATAAACTTTTACTTTATCGCCGTTCAGTGCATTGTGCAGTTTACGGGCCGATACGAATACGTCTTTTTCAAACTCATCATCAGGAACGATAAAAGCTGCGCCATCGGCAGTCATATCTACTTTTCCGGTGATAAAGGTCTTTAAATCTTTAAGCTTGAATTTTCCTTTTTCAGGTTCCGAAAAAACACCTTTTTGTGCCTCTTCTTTCAGGATCTCTAAAATGGTTTCCCTAGCTTCTTCGTCTTTTATGTTGAGTTTGGCTGAAACCTGTTTATAATTCAAGGCTTCATTATTGCTATTCTCTAAAACATCACTGATTAACTGAGTTAAGACGAGTTTTATTTGAGAAGATTTCTTTTTTGCCATAGTATATTTGTCAATATTCCGAAGGTAACACTTTGAAATGATTTATGAAGCCTTAAGGGCTATAAATCCAATATTAAAGGCCATAAAGCGTATCAGGGATTTGTATAATTGCAATTTTTACCGGAGCTTTAGCGGTGATCCAAATTCTGGTCATGGATATTAAAAGAGCAGTAAGAACAGGAGAAAATTTAAAATGATAGAAGAAAAACAACGGAGTACAAGAAGGGAATTTCTGATGATTATCATCAAAACTATCATTCTCTTTGTGCTGGCGTATTTTGAAACTTATCAGCCGGTAATATTTACCGATTTTCCTTTTATAGCGCTGACTGCTCACGCATTTATGGTGTTTCTCGGACCCAGCGTTGCAGTCTCATTTCTGCGCCTGGTTGTCATTTACTGGTATATTAAGAAACATCGCTTTAAGTCCACGATCAAGGATAACTTCATTCTGGGCATTAACAGGATAGTTTCAATTCTGAATACCGTATTTGGAGTAATTGCAATCATGATCTGGATGGGGATCAAACCGCTGGAATTCTTAACCAGTATTACGATTGTAGCGGCAGCTATTGCAGTTACTTTTAAAGATTATATTACCAATATGATTAATGGGTTGATCATTATGTTCTCAGACCGTTTATCATTAGGTGATCATATCCGTGTAAATGATAATGAAGGAAAAATACTGGACATTACCCTGATTAACATGATTCTTCAGAATGAAGATAATGATATGGTTATTATCCCTAACTCTGTGGTATTCAGTTCCGTCATTATTAACCAGTCCAAACAGAATATTAAGAAATTAAGTGTAGAATTTGAAATGGCACTTCAGTTCGGCTATACACCTGATTTTTTAGAAGAGCACTTGTATCAGGCTGTGGATAATTTTAAAGACAATATTGTATCCAGTGGGCTGACTATCAAAACACTGGCTATCAATAAAGATATTGCTAAATTTAAAGCACAGGTATTATTGAATAACTATGATAAGCTGAAAGAAAGAGAAATCAGGAGAGTATTGAATACTGCAATTATAAAGCTCACTGTACCAGAACAGCAACTACCTGGCAAGGCTTAATTTCCCCGGAATCGCAGCAATCAACTTTTGCGTGTAAGCGGTCTGAGGATGTTCATAGATGATTTCCGGAAAATCTTCTTCCTCTATTTTTCCTTTATTCATCACAATCATTCTGTCCGAAAGGTGTTTAACAACTGCAAGGTCATGAGAAATAAAAATATAAGTCAAACCCATTTCCTGCTGTAACCTTCTCAGTAAATTTAACACCTGGGCCTGTACAGAAACATCCAGTGCAGAGACAGATTCGTCACAGATAATCAGTTTAGGCTGAAGTGCAAGCGCACGGGCAATCACGATACGCTGCCGCTGGCCTCCTGAAAATTCATGAGGATAACGGTTAAAATGTTCAGGTTTCAGATCCACTAATTCCAGTAAATGCTGTACATGTGCTTTACGTTCCGCATTACTGTTAAACACACCATGTACCTGCAAAGGTTCCATTAATGCATTTCCTACTGTAAGCTGCGAATTTAAAGAAGAGTAGGGATCTTGAAAAATGAGTTGTATATCTCTTCTCAGTGCACGGAGCTTTTCCTTTTTTAAATGTGTAATATCTTGTCCGTCAAAAATAATTGAGCCGGAAGAAGGCTCAATCAGACGTAAAATAGTTCTGCCGAGCGTAGTTTTACCACAACCTGATTCACCAACCAAACCCAGTGTTTCTCCTGGATAAAGTTTGAAACTAACATCATCTACCGCTTTAACCACCTCTTTAGCAGAACCGAACAAACCATTTCTGACCGGGAACCACGTACAAAGATGATGCACTTTGAGCAGGGGAGGTGTGGCATACAAAACTGCTCTTCTGCTGTCAATTTCCTGTTGCGTATAACTATTTATGGCCAGCAAATGAGCAATCGGCTGATCCGTGCCCTGTTTGAGGAAATCGGCTACGACCGGCAATTTTTTTAAACGGTATAAAGGAGAGGGCCTGCAAGCCAGCAAACCCTTTGTATAGGGATGTTTTGGATTTTTAAAGAGCTGTTCCAGCGATCCTTGTTCTACAATTGTCCCTTTGTACATGACAGCTACATCATCAGCAATTTCACTGATCACTGCCAGATCATGAGAGATGAAAATCATTCCCATATTCCTTTCTTCTTTTATTTTAAGCAATAACTGCAGAATCGTTTGCTGTACCGTTACATCCAATGCAGTGGTAGGCTCATCGGCAATCAGAAATTCAGGGTTGCAACTTAAAGCCATTGCAATCATTACCCTTTGTTTTTGTCCGCCTGAAAGCTGGTGCGGATAGGTATCGAAAACTGTCTCCGGACGGGGCAGTTGTACTTCCTTGAAAAGTTCAATTGTTTTTTCTTTTGCAGCTTGTTTACTCAGACTTTGGTGGAGCATAATTGCTTCCTGAACCTGGTTGCCACAAGTGAAAACAGGATTCAGAGAGGTCATGGGTTCCTGAAAAATCATGGCAATTTTATTGCCCCTATAAGTATTCATTTCCTTATCGGATAAGGAAAGCAGGCTGATTTCATTAAAAAGAATGTCTCCACTAATTTTAGTGTACAACGGATCATGTAAACGCATAATCGCGAAAGAGGTCACAGACTTTCCAGAGCCGGACTCGCCGACTATCCCTAAAACCCGTCCTCTTTCAGCTTTGAAACTGATCTGGTTAACTGCGGTTTGCCAGGAGCGGTCTTCCTGATTAAAAAACTGGATATTCAGATCAATTACGTTTAACATCAGCGGGACAAGATAGAAAATTATCCCTCAAATTAAGAAGCGGTTTAAAATTCATCTAAATAAGCTTTAAACAATTTTATCATCTAAATTTAATCTCCTTCTTCGCATTTTCTGCTATTTTTGCAGAATGGAAAGAGAAATTCTTGATACCAAGCGTAAAGCCCTGAATATTAATCTAAACTCTGATATTTACGGGACTTTTGCTGAGATCGGGGCGGGACAGGAAGTAGCACGCAATTTTTTTACTGCAGGTGCGGCTTCGGGAACAGTGGCCAAAACTATGTCTGCCTATGATATGACTTTTAGTGATGCGATCTACGGGGTCGAAGAAACCGGAAGATACGTAAGTCAATCCAGGCTGACTAAAATGCTGAACCATGAATTTGGTTTATTGACAGAAAGATTGTACGGTGAAAAATATGAAACCAGGAGTTTCTTCGCTTTTGCAGATACAGTAACTACCCTGAACTATAATAAATCCAATGATCCGCATGGATGGATCGGAATCAAGTTTCAGACTGAACCAGGAGGAGAACCAAATGAAATCTTTTTTCATGTACGTTTACTGGATACTGATGCTGCATTACAACAGAATGTATTAGGTATAATCGGGGTTAACCTGGTTTACGCAGCCTTTTACTATCATACTGATCCTAAAAGAATGGTTGAATCACTCGCAGATAACCTGACTGTAGGTTCTGTAGAGATAGATTTGATCTCTGTAAGTGGTCCGGCTTTTAAAAACATAAATAATATCCTGCTGAATCTTTACCTGATTGTAAAGGATTTCTCAGATGCAGCTATTTTTGATTCTCTGGGAAACCCATGTTTGCCTAAAGATCTTTTGTATAAAAAAGATATTATGATTTTGCGGACAAAATATGCGCAGAAATCATTGCCTAACTTTAGTATGTTCAATAAAGCTGTAGATCAGTTTAAAAGAACAGAAGATGTGAAAAAAGATAATCTGAGTGTTTTAATTGAGGTCTTGTTGTCGAATGTTTTAACAGCCGATGAAGAAATTCCTGAGAATATTGACCTGGAAGCAGTAGCACTAAGGGCTGAAGAGCTTTGTAAAACGGGTAATCTCGTGATCGTTTCCAATTTTGCAAGGCATAACAAACTGGCCAAATATCTGGACAGATGTAAACCAAAAAGCGTAGGTATTTCAACGAATATCAATAACCTGAAGTTTGTATTCAATTCTTCAAATTTTGGAGAGAACTATTCCAGTATGCTATTGAGTTATGTAAGTGATATGTTTACCAAAAATGTGAAACTGTTTGCTTATCCTTTCCTGGATAAAAAATCAAATAAAGTAATTACGACTGTAAATATGCCGGTGACGCCAGAAGCAAAACCACTCTTTGACTTCCTGATCCTGAATGGATATATTACAGATATCAAAGAATATAGTGAAACAGATGTGAAGACCGTTTAAGGTCTTCACAATGCCTGCTTATTTTTTCAATGCTTCACGAACTTTCGGAGCGATCTTGGTTCCGAAAATTTCGATAGACTTCATCATATCTTTGTGTGCAGGCGCACCAACATCCATATGTGCTGCAAATCGTGTCAGACCAAACATCTCCTGTGCATATAAAATCTTGTCAATTGCTGCTTCAGCATCGCCTACAAATAATGCTCCCTCTCTTTGTCTGCCATAATCAAACTGGTATTTAGTATATGGCGACCATCCGCGTGATTTCCCTATTCTGTCCATTTGTGCGGCATACAATGGATAATAGTTAGCAGCTACCTCATCCCCGTCATCCCCAAAGAATGCATGTGCATGTATACCTACCTGGAATTTAGCCATATCATGACCAGCCTTTTGGTATTCTTCCCTGTATAAGTTAAATAAAGGTTTAAACTGGCTAGGAGATCCACCAATAATAGCGATCATTAAAGGCAACCCCAGTTGACCAGCTCTGATCACAGACTCCGGAGTACCACCTACAGCGATCCAGATTGGTAAATTGTTATCTACTGCTCTTGGCAATACCTGTTGCTTAACCAGTTCTGGTCTGAACCTTCCTTTCCAGGTAATACTTTCTTCTTTATTTATTTTTAACAATAAGTCTAACTTCTCTGTAAACAATTCATTGTAATCCTTCAGGTTATTTCCAAATAAAGGGAACGATTCAATGAAACTTCCGCGACCAGCCATTAATTCAGCACGGCCATTTGATAATAAATCAACCATCGCAAAATTTTGGTACAACTTGACCGGATCAGCAGAACTTAATACACTTACTGCACTGCCTAGTTTGATATTTTTGGTTACCACAGCCGCTGCTGCCAGTAAAATTTCAGGACTTGAAACTGCAAAATCCGGACGGTGATGTTCTCCGATACCGAAATAATCCATTCCCAGTTCGTCCATTAATTTGATCTCTTCAATAATCTCGCCCAGTCTTTGCTGGGCAGGTTGAAATTTATTTGTTATTGGATCAACACGTAAATCCCCGAACATACTAATACCTAATTCCATAATTCCCTTGTTTTAATCTGATACAAAGTTAAGCGGGAAACTAAAACTTCCCGTTAACCTATGATAAGTAATGTTTTCTGATTGATTTTTTACTCGCAGGCTCTAGCTAAATCCACTAAAAGTGTTTTATCGAACGCAGCAGGCATTAAAGAATCTTGTGCTACATTATATTCAAATAGCTGTTTCTTTGCAGGATCAAAAGTGAAACTTGCGATTAAGGGAGCATGGTCAGGATAGTTTTCATGAATACTATAATCATAAGTTTCGGAGTAATTTGTGGCACTATCTATTTTGGAATACGGGCTTCCTTCATAAGAGATATAGAATGAAGTACCGCCATTTTTGATAATCCTTTCTTTCAATCCATTCGTTAAACTTTGGTAACGAGGCGATGTAGTCAGTATCAAATAGGCAATCTGACTGCAGGTTTTTGTGGAAACAGGTTTTACTGTATCCAGTTTGCGAGTTTTCGGTTGTGCAACTTCTGCTTTGACTAAAGTGTCGTTGTTAAACTTCTCTTTTTTGGGCTGCTGTGTACAGGAAGCAGTAAATAACAGACCTGCAAGCGCTAAACTATGGAACCGGATTATTTTCATATCCTGCAAAAGTAATATCATTTGTCAGTTCAGCAACGATGGAATTCATCCGGCTGGCAAATGCAATAAAAAGCAGGGAGACTAATCTTCCTGCTTTTTGTAAATGTCTTTGACCGTAACCGCCATTATATTTTCCGGCGATTCCAGTGGCTCAAAACCATATTGACTGTAAAGACTATGTGCATCTCTGGTTGCCAGCATGTATCTTCTTAAGCCCTGGAGATCAGGATGAAAAAGCATAAGCGACATTAATTTTTTCGAAAGTCCCATACCCCGGAACTCTTCCTCTACATACACATCTGCCAGATAAGCAAATGTAGCACGGTCAGTAATCCATCTTGCAAACCCTATTTGACGGGTTTCCTTATAGATTCCAAAGCAAAGAGAGTTTTCAATAGATTTAGTCACCGTTTGTAATGGAATCCCTTCAGCCCAATAAGATTGGGTACTCAGGAAAAGATGGACTGCAGCAGCATCGATTTTGCCTTTGTCATCCGAAAAAATAAAGCCGTTATCAGCAATTTCCATTAGTTACGCATATTGATGTATTGAAGCGGCTGTCCGAAATCTTCACCTTTACAAAGCGAGATTACCTTTTGAAGGTCATCAATGTTTTTGCTTTGTACACGCAATTGATCGTCCATTACAGAAGCCTGAACTTTAAGCCCGCTTGCTTTGATTTTTGCAACTATCTTTTTAGCGACATCTTTGTCGATCCCTTCTTTGATAGAAACTTCTTTTCTGATCATATTACCAGAAGCATACTGTTCCTTTCCAAAGTCAAGACTTTTAGGGTCCAGATTTTGTTTCACCATACGGGAGATAATTGAATCCTCAATTGCTTTCAGGCGCATGTCATCTTCAGTAACAATGGTGATCACATTTGTTTTCTTGTCATGATCAATAGTACTCTGAGAGGTAGAGAAATCATAACGGTTAAGAATCTCTTTTTTTGCGTTGTTCATTGCATTATCCAATGTCTGCGCGTCAACTTTACTTACGATATCGAAAGTGGGCATGATTATAGCTTTAGTATAAAAAATATATTAGATTTAGATATTAATTATTTAACGTTCTTGCTAAAAAAAATATTATGAAAACCAATAAATCAAAAGTGCAAAAAAATAATGCTAAAAAAGCAGTTAAAAAAGAATTGGAGCAGACTCTTTCGCAAAAATTCTTTGAAGCAGTTTCTCATTTGGGTCATGATGCCGAAAAAATTGGTGAAGAATTAGCACAAGCTGCGAAATCTGTTGCGAGTAAATTAGCTAAGAGATTTGTTGCTGTAAAAGCAGAAGCCACTAAGAAAACCAAGCCAACTAAAAAGGAAATAGCAAAGACTGCGAAAAAACTTAAAAAAGTAACTGCAAAAGGTGCTAAAAAGGTTGAAAAAGAAGTTAAGAAAGCAGTTTCGAGCATAAAACCATCAGTGAACAGCATTAAAGTTCCGGTGATTGCCAGTGAAGAAAAGGCAGCTACGTTAATTGCAAAGCCTGTTAAAAAAGCAGCAGCAACTGTGGGAAAATCTGCTTCAGCAGTTAAAAAGGCAATTCCTGCAGTGAAAAATAAAGTAAAAAAAGAAACTGCGGCAGTTAAAAAAGAAGCTACAGCATTGAAAAAAGAAACGGCTGGAGTCAAAGATAAAACGATTACTGCTGTTCAAAATGGAGCGCATACAAAACCTGCCTCGCAAGTTGTAAAACGTGTAAGTAAAACAACTACAGCAGCAACTGGCGCAGCTAAAAAAGTTGCAACTACAGCAGCAGCTAAAACTGCTCCAGTAAAGAAAGCAGTCGTTAAACGCCTTCCTGCTAAACCTGCTGCAACCGCCGCTAAAACTACACCAACGGCTGTTAAACCTGTGGTGACTTCAGAAAAAACGGAAGAGAAGACTACAGATGAAAGTTAATTCAATAGTAGTTTGACGTTAATTTAATCGCGTTTTTCCGTAGATTAATGCTCGAATAATTAACATTGAATTAACAATAGAATTCGCAGTTTTGAGCATCCGGTCCCACCAGGGATTTTTTGATACTAACCCCCATGACAAAGAAGAAGGTCCCATTTTTAAATAGAGAACTCAGCTGGTTATATTTCAATGAACGGGTTTTACAGGAGGCAACAGATGAAACTGTTCCGCTGATTGAAAGAATTAAATTTCTGTCTATTTTCTCTTCTAACCTGGAAGAATTTTACCGGGTGCGTGTAGCTACAATGACCAGGTTGTCTAATTTAAACGACAAGGCCAAAGAACTTTTAGGATTTAATCCTAAAAAAGTGCTGAACGAGATTAAGAATATCGTCGTTAAACAGGAGCGTAAATTTGAACAATTATTTCAGGCTACGCTGATCAATGAACTTGCACAGAACAGGATTTTTATCCTGAATGATACGCAACTCAATGTGGCCAGGGGAGAGTTCGTAAAAGAGCACTTCCGGGATAAAATACTTTCCAACCTGGTACCGATCATGATTGATATGGAAAAACCTTTTCCAGAACTCAAAGACCGGTACCTGTACTTTTTTGTAAGGCTTAAAAAGAAAACCGGCAAAAAAGATGAAAAGTATGCATTGATAGAATTACCTCCCGATTTGCCAAGGTTCCTGGTCCTGCCGGAAACCAACGGATTAAAATTTATTATTCTTGCTGAGGATATTATCAAATATTGTCTGGATGACATCTTTTACGTATTCAAATACGATGAAATGGATGCCTATTCCATACAACTGACCAGAGACGCAGAACTGGATATAGATAAAAATGTAAGCGATAAGTTTATTGATGAATTAAAAACCAGCCTTGATAAACGTAAAAAAGGTAAACCAATGCGTTTACTTTATGATACAGAAATGCCGTTTGATATGCTCGGTGTGCTGGTTGCTAAAATGAAACTGGAAGCAGAAAGTCTGATTCCAGGAAACCGTTACCATAAATTTGGTGATTTCATTCGCTTTCCTAATGTAGGAGATAAAAGCCTTGAATATCCTGCAAATATACCCCTGAAGGTATTTGGTTTACACCGTACCCAAAGTATCTTTAACAAACTTGCAGAAAGAGACTACCTGGTTAATTTACCTTATCAATCTTACGATTACATCATTCTTTTTCTTCGTGAAGCAGCAATTGATCCTAAAGTTACGGCAATAAATATCACACTATACCGTCTTGCAGAGAATTCAAGAGTCATTAATGCTTTAATTAATGCGGCAAAAAATGGTAAAAAGGTAAACTGTCTGGTTGAACTTAAAGCACGCTTCGATGAAAGAGCAAATATTTTCTGGACCAACAGGCTGGAAGAAGAAGGTGTTCATGTAAACTATGGGCTGACTGATTACAAGGTCCATTCTAAAATCTGCCTGGTTACCCGGATAGAAAAAGGCCGTCCAGTTTATTATGCGAATCTTGCAACTGGTAATTTCAATGAGAAAACTGCTAAACTCTATTGTGACCATAGTATTTTTACAGCTAAAAAAGAGATCACGCATGATTTAATTAAGCTCTTTGCAGCCTTAAACAAGCGCACTGTAGCAACAGGATTTAAGTACCTGATCGTTTCTCCCCTGGAATCGAGAACTAAGTTTTATACTTTGATAGACCGGGAAATTAAGATTGCGAAATCTGGTAAACCTGCTTATCTTATTTTTAAGGTAAACAGTTTGGCTGATGAAGGGATCGTGGAGAAACTTTATGACGCAAGTAATGCTGGCGTAAAGATTAAATTAATTGTACGCGGTATCTGCTGCCTGGTTCCGGGAGTCAAAGATTTCAGTGAAAATATTACAGTCATCAGTATCATTGATAAGTTTTTAGAACATGCGCGTGTTTTTATTTTTGGGAACAACGGTAAAGAAGAAATGTTCCTTTCTTCAGGTGATTTAATGAGCCGCAATTTTGAGCACCGTGTAGAAGTTGGTTTTCCTGTGCTGGATGAAGACGTTAAACAGGAAATCAGGGATATTATTGATTTTCAGTTACAGGATAACGTAAAAGCGAGAGATATTACCCGGTTGAATAACAATAAATACCATAAAAACCGGCTTAGCACTAAGGTGAGAGCACAGGTTCAAACTTATAATTACTTAAAAAACAAACACCAGTAGAAGATTATGCTCAGATATGCAGCAATTGATGTTGGCTCTAATGCCGTTAGACTGCTTATTGCAGATATAACACACAATGAAAATGGGTTTGGTTTTAAAAAGAATACGCTGGTCAGGGTTCCGTTAAGGTTAGGTGATGACGCCTTTCTTGACCATAAAATCTCGGCACGTAAAATCGAAGACCTGATCAAAACTATGCAGGCCTTTAAAAACCTGATGGATGTTTATCAGGTGACTAAATATCTTGCTTGTGCAACATCTTCTATGAGAGAGGCACAAAACGGGCTTGAGATCATTCAAATGATTAAAGAGAAAGCCAATGTTGACCTGGAGATTATTGAAGGTCAGCGGGAAGCTAATATTATTTATGCCAATCATATCGAGGATGACCTTGATATCAAGAAAAACTATCTTTACATAGATGTAGGTGGTGGTAGCACAGAGTTGTCTGTTTTCGTAAATAAAATACCTGTGGCTTCTAAATCATTTGATATCGGAACAATCAGAATTCTTGATAACCAGGATAAAGAAGAAACCTGGGAAGAGATGAGGCTCTGGGTTAAGGATCAAACCAGGTATCATAAAAACCTGGCAGGCATAGGCACTGGAGGGAATATCAATAAATTGTATAAAATGGCGAATGAAAAAGAGGGAACGCCTTTAACTTTTCTGAAACTCAAATCTCTTTACAATCAATTGAATAGCCATTCCTTAAAAGAACGTATCCAGATTTTTAACCTGAACCCAGACCGTGCTGATGTAATCATTCCGGCCAGTGAAATCTTTATTACCCTGATGAAGTGGACCGGTATCAAGCAGATTCACGTACCAAGAGTGGGTATGGCAGATGGGATTATTAATCTGTTAATAGAAGAGAATCTGAATAAATAACAGCCAGATAGTCACCATGGTGGCTTACAGAAACAGCATGCTTTTGGCCGGTAATCTGATGGGTTAACTCCGGGATACCTGATGGAGTACCGGCCAGCTGATAAAGCTCAGTTATAGTGTTAAATTCGGCTTTGTAAGCAATACCAGGTTTCAGATACTGCAAATGCAGCTGATCAAAATCCTTAATATCCGATACTGCAACAGAATGGATGAATGTACTTTGGAGCTCACTTCTAATTAGAAAACTATCCTTAAAGTAACTCACCATTCCCGATATTTCTATACCCTGCGTATTCAATGTGCAGCAAAAATTTAAAGGCTCATACTTTCTGATTCCTGTACTGCGCTGAACTATTTTACAAGCGGCTTCTTTCATAGTCCAGATCAACCATAACATTTCATCAGGCATAGCAGCTTCCAGAACCAGTTTTTGTTCTTCAGGCGTACATATCTTGTTCAGGTAGCCTTTTCTCCTCCAGTTGCTCTCTATCGCTGCCAGGCGCAGGTCTACCAGATCATTGCCTATCAATTTCAGCAAGTTTGGCTTCAATGACGTCGAGTGTTGATTTGACATCCAGCATTTTTGCCATAGAATCATTATCGATCTCTATGCCGAACTTTTCTTCCAGGTCCAGTACAATATCAACCAGGTTGGCAGAATTGATTTTCAGGTCTGTAATAAAACTTGTGGTCTCACTAAGCTGATCTAATGCTTCTTTGTCCTGCGTATAAGGCGCTGCAACTTCTTTAATAGCGGAAATGATAACTTCTCTATCCATCATTATATTTTTTTAAGACTAAACAGGCATTGACATCGCCAAAACCAAAACTTGCTTTGACGAGTATATTAAAATCTTTTTGGAGACAAACACGGGGGATCCGCTCCGGATCTATCAGCATTTCAATGGCAGGATGCAGATCTTCACAATTGATATTAGGAAAAATAAACCCTTCATGAAGTTGTAAAACAGAAGCTACACATTCAATGCTGCCTGCTGCAGAGATGCAATGTCCAATCATCCCCTTAACCGAATTGATATAAGGGAAATCCTTACCGGAACGCCCCAATGCCGTTACCCAATTTTGTATTTCAAGCGGATCTTTTACAGTTGCTGTTAAATGACCATTAATCACCTCAACTTCAGCAGGTTGTATGCCTGCATCTTTGAATGCTTTGGACAGACATCTTTGTACCGCTACTGGATTAGGTGCGGTCATTGTACCTTCACCACGCTGTCCGCCAGAATTGACATGTCCGCCCAGTATTTCCGCATAAATCCTGGCACCCCTTGCTAAAGCACTGTCCAGACTCTCTAACACTAAAGCTCCTGCACCGCTTCCAGGAACAAAGCCACTTGCCGTTGCACTCATTGGGCGGCTTCCTTTTTCGGGAGCTTCATTATGTTTGTACGTGCAGACTTTCATTGCATCAAAACCAGCCCATATATACGGTCCGCTATCACTTGTGCTGCCAGCCAGCATTACGGTTGCCTGACCCGATTTAATACGCTCATAAGCCATCAAAACACTTTCCGTTCCTGTTGCACAAGCAGAAGAGTTTGTTGTTACCTGATTACCCAATCCAAGTTTTCCGGCTAGTAATGCACTGACTCCGCTTGCCATAGTCTGGGCAACTATAGAACTGCCCAGCTTACGGATCTGCAGGTTGTCTAATTTATAAATAGCACCTCTGAATTTGTCAATACCAGAAGTTCCGGTACCGAAAACAGTTCCGCTTTCCCAATCAGGCATTTCATCCGGAGCAGGGTTAAGCCCTGCATCCTTCCACGCATCTAAACCCGCAATTACACCATATATAATTCCCGTGCTTTCCAGGTTCCTGATTTCCAGGTCAGTGAAATATTGGCTAATCCGGGCTGCATCAATCACTGGTTTCCCTGCAATCTGGCAAGAGAAAAGAAGTTGTTCCAGCTGCAGATCATGCCGGATCCCGGACACACCATTTTTAAGCGCATCCCTGAATTGCGTAATGTCCGCACCATTTGGTGAAACAACCCCTAAACCAGTGACGACAACACGGTTAGTCATTCATTTTTGTCGTTACCATTCCTGAAATATTTCCTTTGCAAACTGTTTCTCCTGCTTCGTTTTTCATCACGACGTTACAATTCAGCTTTTTAAACCTGAAGTATACTTTTTCAGCAGTTACGGTAACCTTTTCACCCGGAAAAACAGGTTTCATAAAATCCATTGCCGTAGAAGTCAGCATCACATGTGCTTTCAGTTCTGTATTTGCATTTTCCGATAAATAAATACCCAGGCAAACCAACCCGATCTGTGCCATGGTCTCTGTTAAGATTACCCCTGGTGTAACCGGTGCATCTTTAAAATGTCCTTTATAGAAATCAAGGTCTTTATCAAAAGTATAAGTACCTGTTGATCCGTTCTCATCGATTTGTAATAACTCATCAACAAATAAAAAAGGTTTGCTGTAAGGTAATTTTGATAGTATTTCTTGTGTATTCATGCGTATAAGATTATCAATTCTAAGCTGTAAAGTAAATACAAAAAATGCTTACCACTGCAATAAAATTCGTTGTGCAGAAAATCCGGGACCAAAACTAAGCATCAGCCCCCTTTCTCCAGGTTTAGGTTTGGCATCCATAATCCGCTCAAGCACATAGAGTACGGTAACGCTTGACATGTTTCCATATAACCTTAAAATCGCTTTAGTATCGTTTATATTTTTTCCAAGATCACCAAATAAGGCTTCTACAATTTCAATGATTTTCTTTCCGCCGGGATGAAAAATCAAATGGTCTATAGCCTGAATATTTAATCCGTTTTTTTCCAGAAAAGGATGAATAATAGCGGGAAAGTGTGTAGCAATTGTTTCAGGAACAGTAACATCCAATACCATTTGTAAACCGGTATTGGTCATTTTAAAGCCCATCATGTCTTCTGCATCATAAAAGTGATACATTTCTTCGTCCATTATTTCCGGTCCGTCATCCTCCGGATGTGAAGACAAGAGGATACAGGCTGCACCATCTCCAAAAATAGCTGCACTTACAATATTGGCCATCGAAAAGTCATTGCGCTGAAAAGTGGCCGTTGGAGATTCTACAGCGATAACTGCAGCTCTTTTGCCAGGATTGGATTTCAGGAAATTTTTAGCGTATATAATCCCTGACACACCAGCTGCACAGCCCATTTCTGTAACCGGAAGGCGCACAATATCCTGGCGCAGTTTTAAGGCATTGATCAGATAAGCATCTAAAGAGGGGATCATAATTCCCGTGCAGCTTACGGTAATGATATAATCAAGATCTTCATTTTTCCAGCCTGCCTTCTCAATCGCATCAGTCAGACATTTTGTACCTAGTTTAATACCCTCTCTGCAATAAATATCATTGCGTTCTTCAAAAGTAAGGTCGCTGAAAACTTCTTCGGGAGACATAAATGAATAGCGTTTATCTACTGCAGCATTTTCAAATATCTTTTTAACCTTACGGACAAACCGGTCTTCCTGACCATGCAGCCACCCGTCCAGAAAAGGAATGATCTCCGCTGTACTTCTTGAATATTCAGGCAATGCTTTGCTGATGCTTTTTATGGTTACACTCATGATATTTTAACTATCCATTGGTAGCGGAACGCCCATTTCCATTTGATTAAGTAATTTTTAAGGCCTAATGTTTTTGAAAACGACATTAAATCTTTTCTTTTAAATCCGCGGAGAATAGAAACCAGTCCATCTTCACGTGACATCTCATTCAGGCGGAATACAAAACATAAACCCAGAAACAGGTAATAAGCGATTGCACTCCGTTGTAAATCATTAATCACAAAACCGAGCCTTGCTGTCTGCTGAAAACTTTGCAGCAGTGTAATGATCTCCTGATCTTTAAAATGATGTAATGTTAAAGTACAAAGTATAATATCTGCTGATTGCTCTTTATTCGGCTTATCAAATATATCTATGCATTCATAGCTTATATTTTTATAACCTGCAGATAAACTCCTGGCGTGCTCAATCGTGAAATTATTTGCATCTATACCAGTGAGTATAAAGTTTAAATCATTTTTCTCTGCATAAGCTGCAAGCGCTCTTAACATATCTCCGTTTCCGCACCCTATATCTGTAATACGGATCAATGCAGATTTTGGTTGTGCCCGCAGTAAATAAATAATTCCTTCCAGTGTGACCTTGTTTCCGCCAAGCAGGCGGTTGATGCTGGCAATTTTGTCTAATGCATCTCTGAGTATTTCACCCTCCATCTGGAAATTATCCATAATTTCAGGAGCATTGCTTCTATAAGTGGTATCTACAAACATTATTCAGGAACAGTTAAAGTATGGCCATGTGTATTTTTGATGATCAAAGGCAGTATGAATGGCAGCCGAACCATTCCACCCAATAATTTTTCTGTTAAATATTCTTTTTCGAACAGGGCTGATAAAGTCCTTCCCATCCATAATCTGGATTTAAAGTGGTGGTTCCAGGAGATAAGATAACGTTTTTCCATGTCAGTTCTATCAGGAATCTCCCCTTTGAAAAACAAAATCAGTAATTCTGAGCAGATCTTTGCGCTATGTATAGCCATAGCCATGCCGTTTCCACATAAAGGATGTATCAATGCCGCAGTGTCGCCAATCATCAGGATATGATCAACCACTGCTTCTCTGGCACCAAAAGAGAGTTGACTGATCGTTATTGGTGCATCAAACAAGAGTTCGGATTTTTCAAAAAGGCTTTTTAGATGTTTATTCTGATACAATACATTTTCCTGATAAGTTGCGATGTTTTTATATCTTTTGAAAGTTTCATAATTTGCGAGGTAACAGATATTTATCTTTTGATCCTCGATTTTAGAAGCACCGCAATAGCCTCCTTTAAAATTATGCAATGCAACAAGTCCGTCTTCAAATTCACCAGCATAATGTCCTTTTACAGCCAGAAATGGCGATTTATGCTGTATAAACTTCCTTTTTAATTTGAGGTCTATAGCAGAACGTTTGCCATAAGCACCAATCACTTGTCTGGCTATATATTGTTTTTCACCTTGTGTGGAAACCAGGAAAGTATCTTTTTCAAAAACTACATGACTTACTGTATCCTGTATCACGCGGCCTCCTTTAGCCAGAAATTTCTGATAGAGAAAATGATCCAGTTTATAACGGCTCACTCCAAATCCACCCATAGGTAACCGGGTAGAAATACGACGCCCTGAAACTGTAGAAAATTGCATTTTGGAAATTACCGAAGGAGACAGCACAGCCGGATCAGCGTCCAGCCACTTTAAATAGGGGAGAACCTCATTAGAAATGTATTCACCGCAAACTTTATGATGAGGATAAATATCCTTTTCGATCAGGATGGCCTCAATCCCTGCTTGCTGGAGATGTAATGCTGCGGTTAATCCGGCAAGCCCGCCACCTATAATTAAAATATCAGTTTGTACAGGCATAATCAAAACAAGGGAATAAGAAGCGTAATCTTACAACACTATACTGGACTATTTGTTTAAATCAATAGAAATATATTATTTAAATTAAAGTAATATAATTATCTTGGTGAGATAATTTGGCGATATGATAGATGAAGTTGTAATGAATAAAATACACCTGATCAGGGAGCAGAAAGTTATGCTTGATAAAGATCTGGCCGAACTTTATGGCGTTAAACCTATCCGTTTAAGAGAACAAGTGAAGCGTAATCTGGATCGTTTTCCATTGAATTTTATGTTTCAGTTAACGCCCCAGGAGACTGAAAACATACTATCGCAATTTGCGATACCTTCCAGACAGCAGCTAGGAGGCATATTGCCTTATGCTTTTACGGAGCATGGTGTGCTCATGTTGTCGAATGTTCTTAAAGGAGAGAAGCCAATACAGATGAGTATCCGCATTATAGAAGTCTTTGTCAAGCTAAGAGAAACCATTCTTCTGCATAAAGATATTTCCCTATTGGTACAGGAAGTAGAGAAGCGACTTTATAAACAAGGTGAGAAAATTGAAGTTCTTTTTAACTACCTGAGTAAGTTTATAGAGAAAGATGAACAGCCAAGAACGCTGATTGGTTTTAAGACTAAAAAAGAGCAATGATTATTTCTGTTGTTTTTAGTAAAAGTTACTTAGGAGGCTTTAAAGATGGTATCGCAATTTGCGATACCATCTTTAAAGCCTCCTAAGTAACTTTCTGTCTTTTTGTCCATTTCAGCAATGTGTGAAAAGCCATTGACTAAAACCTCACAAAAAAGCCCTGTTCCAAATGAATGAAACAGGGTTTTCTATAGAAAATATGTGTTTAGTTATCCAGCAATTTTGCTGCATCACTATCCAAAAACCAGGTCAGGCTTCCGTCAATCGGATCAATCAATTGTGATGGATACAATTCAGGAGTCTTAGGATCATCCTCAATGACATGTTTCAACGCATCAGCTTTAGCTTCGCCAAATACAAGGAAGGCCACATTTTTAGCCTTATTGATCAAAGGGGCGGTAAAACTGATTCTGTAAGTCGCTAATTTCTCTACAAATACACTCTCAACCGTTACTTCTTTGCTGTCTAAAATATCAGTACCCGGGAATAACGAAGCTGTATGCCCGTCATCGCCCATGCCTAATAAAATAAGGTCAAAAGCAAGGTCTGCACCCTTAAAATGAGTAGTAATTGCTTTAGCATACTCAATTGCAGCTTTTTCAGGAGCTAATGTAGTATCTACAAAAAAGATATGATCAGCAGCGACATTTAAAGGAGCTAATATTGATTTCTTTGCCATTAAGCCATTATAGCTTTCATGTCCGGGTGGAACATTACGTTCATCTCCAATAAAGAAAAATACCTTTGACCAATCCAGCTTTTCACGATAGGTGGTAGACAGCATTTCATATAAATCTTTAGGGGAATTACCGCCGGTGAGCACAAAATTAAAACAATCCTTTTCTGCAATCGCCTTTTCTGCAATTGCAATCACGTAATCTGCTAAATCTTCCAGCAGCTCACTCTTTGTTTTATAGATCAGTAAATTCATGCTAGTCTTTATTTTTTAAAGGTAAGGTGAACCAGTGGAAACCATCTCTGGCAATCAGCGCTTCGGCATCTTCAGGGCCCCATGAATCAGCAGGATAGTTAGGGAAACTCAATGAAGTTTTACTTTCCCATGCATTGATTACAGGCATTAACAATTCCCATGCACTCTCTACCTGATCTGCACGCATAAACTGTGTCTGATCTGCAATCATTACATCCAGTAATAAAGTCTCGTAAGCCTCTGGAGCTTCAGCACTATAAGTCCCTTTATAATCGAAAACCATATCAACAGGATTCAATACCATGTCCAGCCCAGGTCTTTTAGCCTGTACCTGTAAACGGATACTCATTTCTGGCTGAATACTGATGATCAACCTGTTTTGCTGCCAGTGTTCAGTTACACCCGCAGGGAAAACCTGGTGAGGAACATCCTTAAACTGTATCGTGATCAAAGAAGAAGTCTGGAACAGACGTTTACCTGTACGTACATAGAAAGGGATTCCCTGCCAGCGCCAGTTATCCACGAAGAATTTGGCTGCTGCAAAAGTTTCTGTATTAGACTCTGGTGCCACATCTTTCTCAGAGCGGTAACCCGGAACTTCTTTACCCTCAACCCATCCTTTAGAATATTGTCCGCGAACAGTGCTCATACGGATATCGTCAGGTCCAAAAGGACGCATAGCTTTCAGCACATCAACTTTTTTGTTCCTGATTTCATCAGCATCAAAATTGATAGGAGTTTCCATACCAATTAAACAAAGAAGCTGTAAAATATGGTTCTGGATCATATCTCTTAAAGCACCAGCGCCATCATAATAACCACCACGATCTCCAACACCCAATTGTTCGGTTACAGAAATCTGTACGTGATCAATATAAGTACGGTTCCAAAGTGGCTCAAGGAATGAATTGGCAAAACGGAAAGCCATAATATTCTGAACAGTTTCCTTACCCAGATAATGGTCAATTCTATAGATCTGTTTCTCCGTGAAAATTCCGGTTAACAATTTATTTAATTCTCTTGCAGTTTCTAAATCGCGGCCGAAAGGTTTTTCAATTACGATACGGCAATTTTCTTCATTTCCTGCAAGATCATACTTAGCGATACATTCCGCAATTAGCGGGAATAAATTTGGTGCTACTGCCAGGTAATAAATCACCTGTGTTTTAGGGCCAAATTTTTTCTTAAGCTTTTCAATACTTGTTTTAAGATCCTGGAAAGTTTCAGGAGCAGATACATCTACAGGATTGTAGTATACATTTTCTGCAAAACCATCCCACTTCTCTTTCTTAACCTTACCAGCGCGGGAAAAACTATTTACCCCCTCCATAATAGTGTTGCGGAACTGTACATCAGTGAGCTTGCTTCTCGCTGTTCCGATTATTGCATAATCTTTAGGCATATAGCCATCAGAATACAAGTTATAAAGTGCTGGCGCAAGTTTGCGCATATTTAAATCCCCAGTGCCACCAAAGATGACAAAAACGGTTGGGTTAAGGCATTGACTTGTTTTCATTAGTGCATATTTTATTTATCAGTGATGAAGCCTGAATGCGCTTATTATAGCATTAATAACGCGTTCAGGATCATTTCTTTTATATTATGATTTTACTGGATTCCAGAGCGCATGAAACGTTCCTTCTGCATCAGTACGTTCAAACTGGTGTGCACCAAAAAAGTCTCTTTGTGCCTGAATCAAATTAGAAGGCATTCTTTCTGTTTTTAACGAATCGAAATAGGTCAGGGCAGAAGCAAATGCAGGAACAGCTAATCCAGTTAATACGGTATGGCTAACTACAGATCTCATTCCAGGAAGAATTTCTTCTAATTTTTTTGCGATACCTGCATCAGCATAAAGATGCTCCAGATCCGGTTGCTTTTTATAAGCCTGGTAAATATCTTCTAAGAATTCTGCCCTGATAATACATCCACCGCGCCAGATTTGTGCGATTTCATGTAAATTCAATTCATATTCATAAGTGATAGATGCCTGCCATAATAAATGAAGGCCTTGCGCATAAGAAGAAATTACAGCGAAATATAAAGCCTGTTCCAGTTCAACAATAAACTTATCCTTATCTCCAACAGTATATTTGTCCTGAGTATAAGTTTTGGCCAATGCAGTTCGTAAGCTTTTGAATTTAGATAAATCCCTTGTACTTACTGCCTCATTGATAGAAGGGATCGGTAACTGCAAGTCCATTGACACTTGTGAAGTCCATTTTCCAGTACCTTTAGACTTCGCTTCATCTTTGATGTAATCCACCAGGTAACCACCAGTTTTTTCATCCTTAAAAGCAAAGATATCTTTAGTCACTTCTAATAAGAAAGACTGTAAACGACCATTGTTCCACTGCTCAAATACATCATGAATCTGCTCATTTGAATATTCAAGTGCATTTTTCATAATGTCATAAGCCTCAGCTAACAACTGCATCATGGCATACTCTATACCATTGTGTACCATTTTCACAAAGTGGCCCGAAGCTCCGGGGCCAATATAAGCCACACATGGATCACCATTTACTTTAGCAGAAACTGCTTCCAGAATCTCTTTCATCTCGCCATAAGCAGTTTTATCACCACCTGGCATAATGCTTGGGCCGAAACGTGCACCTTCTTCACCACCAGAAATACCCATGCCGAAGAAATGCATTCCCTGACCAGAAAGTTCAGCAGCTCTTTTGCTGGTATCCGTGAAATGAGAGTTTCCACTATCAATAATAATATCACCTTTATCCAATAAAGGTAAAAGCTCCAGGATGACACTGTCAACAATTGGCCCTGCAGGTACAAGAAGCATAATTCTTCTTGGTAACTCCAGACTTCCAATAAAATCTTCTAATGAGCTATAGGCCGTCAGATTATGCTTTGCACCATCTTCCTTAAGTTTCTGGATCATTTTCGGATCCTTGTCATAACCTGTTACTGCAAAGCCTTTATCGGCCATGTTCAGCAATAAATTGCGGCCCATTGTACCAAGGCCTATCATTCCTAATGTGAATTTACTTTCCATTTGTTGTATTTGATTTTGGATAGGTAGTGAAAACGTGATATTTTTCTTCAGCAGCCCATAATTTTGCACCGCCTTTTATTCCATCCCTGTTAGAAACAAGGTGAATATTGTGCTCTAGTTCAAAATTGATGTGTTTAGAATTTCCGCCTCCAAGGTAGAGCACATCATAGTTAAACACTGTTTTATAAATTTCTATAATTCGTTTTAGTCTTTCATTCCATTTCTTGTCGCCTTCTTTCTGGAATGCCTTTTCACCGATATAATCATCATAATCCTTGTTTTTTGTTACCGGAAGATGAGAAAGCTCAAGATGCGGAAGTAATTCTCCGTCAAAAGTTAAAGCTGTGCCGAAACCTGTACCCAATGTAAGTACGATTTCAAAACCTTTACCCGCTATAATACCCAGTGCCTGTTGATCTGCATCATTAATTAAGCGGACAGGCTTTCCTAAAATATCACTGATATGCTGTGCAAGCGGATAACCTGCCCATTTGTTTTTGGCTAAATTGGGAGCTGTTTCCACAATACCATGTTTGACATAACCAGGAAAACCAATAGCTATTTTACTATAAGGAGTAAGTGGGCCAACCAATTCATGAATAACTTTAATTACATTTTCAGGAGTAGAATCCTTCGGTGTTGGCAGTTTTGTATATTCTGAAAATAGTTCGCCATTTTCTTTTAAAATGCAGGCTTTGATACCGGTCCCGCCAATATCAATTGATAAAATATTGGTACTCTCTTTTTCTTGCTCGTTGTTGGCCATATTTCTTTTTTTATGAATATTGCTTTTTATGCCTTGCTGCCAATGTTTGACGACTCAAATTAACAAATTTCCCGCCATATAAAACCAGAAACCCGATAAGAATGTCCAATTATCGGGGATAATTCATGAAAAATTGAATAAAGCACATTTAAACGTGAATTTAGCGGTTAATTTGATATCTATATGACTTTTTAACTGATATATACGGTTATTTATATTGCCCTAAAATATCAATTTTATCAGATAAAGATATGCCGCCGGGATTACATCCTGGTTTACCTTCTGGAACTTCCATGTTTAAGTGTTCAAAGTACACTTTCCATACCGGAAAATAGGCACCTGACCCAGGCTCTTTATAAGTCATCGGGAATAATTTGAAAAATGGTTTGTTCTTATTCGCTGCCTTGAATGCATCATATATCAATTCAGAACAATAGTATTTTCCATTATCATATAAGTATTGATCATCATACAGCACCCCCATTTGTGCCATTGAAAATGCCAGTGCTGCAGGGATTATTTTCTGATAAGCCGGTTTTAATCTTCCCACATAATGCGGATGAGCTGATTTAGACAAAAATGTTTGGAGCGGTGTAAGATGCACGTTTTTGCCTGAGGCCTCAATGACCAAAACACTATCATTTCTAAGCAGCACCATTCCCATATGACTGAATTTATTACCCTGATAACCTTGTGTAACAGCATTGATTGCATCACACAAAGGGCCACAGTCTAAATTCTGGAAAATCAGATCACCGGATTTTAGTTGAATATTTTCCTGTGCTTTAGCATAAAAAGATAAAAGCACAGCTGATAAAACACAAATCAATAATTTACGCATGGTTGATTTTAATAAGACATTTCGTCATTAATTGTATAAGCAGGCGGGGGGATGAAAAAGCTTTCTGCTACAGTCATCTGCTCAATCAGGCTCGCCTTAATGCCAATGTTCAGGCCCCTTGATAAGGTTCCGATAGCTAATGCACAACCTGGTACACTTTTTAAATAACTGTATTGTTGCCAATACAAACGGGGAAGTTCAGGGGCATACCAAACTGTAATCACATTTTCCGGAGAATGCGGATTAATAAATATTGCTTTCTTGCAGGCTTTTCCTGCAATTACCTTGGAGCCCTCTTTCAATTGCATCACAAAATCAGCAGAACTGATGACCATCATAGAATCTCCAGCCATGGCAGTTTGTATATTAGGCATTGCTGCTGGATATTTCATAGCTGTTTTGGCCAAAGTATCTAATAAATAGCTTACAGTATCTCTTTTGTCGGCTATAGTGATGCTTCCGCCTAAACCTCTTTGCTCTACCCTGATATATTCAGGGCTCAGGTAACAAATCAGAGGAGGGCTGTCATCCGAAGATCCGGATAGAGACATGGCCAGATCCATCATGGCCAGCTCTCCCTGGTTTTGTTTTGAAGCAGCCTCTTTTTGCTGCGGCTGACCGAAATCCAGCGCATAGCTTATTTTCCATGCGGCAACATTTTTTACTTTCTTTAACTGCTGCCCATTAGCGAAAAATGCAAATAATAACAGGAGCAGTACGAGGTAGCTCTTTTTATAGTTCAAAATAAGGTGTATTAGTATACAATGGTACAAAAAAAAGAGATAATGTCTGATATTCATCAGGACCGTTTAAGTAAGATCTCGATTTTTTACATTGCATTGTTTCTTTTTCAATAGTGTGCTGCAATTTCTATCCTAAAAAAGATTAATCCGAATAAAATATAGTTGCGTATTCTTAGATTACTTTTCTAAATACGCTCAAGATAGATAGTTATTCTGTCTGTTTATGCTGTTTTTATAGTTGTGGATTATTTTCTCTCTGAATATTCTTAATTAATAGATTTTAATTAGGTTTACTTATAGTCTTTAGGTAACATTAGCTGTTTTTTAAAAGAAAAGATCTTCAATTAAATCCTTCAGATGAAATTTGTTGTATTTATTGCCGGATTATTATAAATTCATAGTTTATGGGAATGTATAGTGAGTATTCAGATAGTGAACTGATTGAATTATTGAAATCTGGTGACCGCTTTGCATTTACTGAAATCTATAATCGGTATTGGAGTGTTCTCTACGCACAAGTCTATAAAATGCTCAGGGATGAAGATGAGGCTAAAGATGTCATTCAGGAAATATTCAGTAAACTATGGATCAACGCTTCAGCGATTAAATCCAATCATAATTTGGGTGGCCTGCTATACACTGCTGCAAGAAATAAAGTCCTGAATAGTATTGAAAAAAGCAGAGTCCGCCATGACTATGCCAAATCTATTGCTGCTTTCGTCTCAGAAACAGATCCTGATACCATTGATAAACTGGATGAAAAGCGGCTCAGTAAAATTATTGAGCGTGAAATTCAGAGCCTGCCGCCAAAAATGCGGGAGATATTTGAATTGAGCCGTAAAGAGAACCTTTCTCACAAGGAGATTGCTGAAAAGCTGAATCTATCAGATCAGACCGTCAAAAAACAAGTACAGAATGCACTGAAAATTATCAGGCCAAGAATTGAACAAATAGGTTTTAGCCTTGCCATTTTAATTATTTTAAGATAATCAGTGATTCATCTACCCCCTGATTCATCCTGAACGGTTATTGTTATAAATAAGCACTTCAGATGATGAATGAGAAAGAAGCACTAAATCTTCTTAGTAAATATAATTCAGGCACAGCTACAGCTACGGAGATTAAACTGTTAGAAAGCTGGTATAGTGCAGAAATTCTGAAACAAAATCTTACTGAAACCGAAGAAGATTTCAGCCATTTGAAAGAAGAAATCTGGGCAGGAACATTGCAGCGGGCAAACCTGGCTGCACAAGAAGATCCGGTTTCTGAAAAAACACCTGTACGATCAATCAAACGCTGGTATCAATGGACTGCGGCAGCGGCAGTATTAATTATAGGTTCCGTTTATTTAGTAAACAGACAGCAAACGGCAGAAAATAGTCTTACAAAAACCCTTGAAATAGCTAACCATATTACAGCGGGGAAAAATAAGGCAACCCTGACACTGGCTAACGGACATCAGATCATTTTATCTGATGATGTAAAAGGGAAACTGGCAGAAGAAGCCGGAGTTATTATTACTAAAACAAACAGCGGAGAACTCATCTATACCGTAATTTCAAAGCCTGGTAATGAAAATCCATCAGGTTCCGGATACAATACAATTTCCACTGCAGCCGGAGAAAACTATCAGGTAGTTTTACCAGATGGCTCAAAAATCAAACTTAATGCAGCATCTTCTTTAAAATATCCTGCATCATTTGCTTTTAAAAAAGAGCGCAGGGTCGAACTTATTGGAGAAGCCTACTTTGAAGTGGCAAAAGACAAACATCATCCTTTTAAAGTCAAAACGAGTACACAAGAAGTGGAAGTGCTGGGTACCCATTTTAATATCAGCAGTTATGCGGACCATGCCATTACACACACCACCTTATTAGAAGGGTCAGTAAAAGTTTCTTCATTAGGTTACGCCGGAAAAAAAGAGAGGGCTGCGCATACCATTCTGTTGAAACCAGGAGAACAAGCTATACAGAAAGCAAATACCATTACCATGGTACCTGCTGATATTGAACAGGTAACAGCCTGGACAGAAGGCTGGTTTTACTTTAAAAGCACGAAGCTGCAAGATGTATTAAGTGAAGCTGCAAAATGGTACGATCTGGAAATTGTTTACCGGGGTACTGTACCAACTGACCGCTTTACAGGAAAGATCCCTAAAACTGCCAGTCTTGGCAAGTTCATCAAGCTATTACAACTGAGCGATATCAAGTTCAGTATCGAAGGCAGAAAAATGATAATCAACTAATCAATCAACCATAAACCAAACTTACATGAAACAAATCTACAGAGACGACGGGCTATATTAAACAACTGGGTACCCTGTGAAAAACAGAAACCCCGATGGCGATCGGAGCTTCTGAAATGACTGGGCCAACCCTTTAACAATTTCTGCAAACAGTTTAATCATCAACCCAATCCAAACAAAAATATGAATAATATTATTCATTGCCCCCTGCTGTCCAAAAATTGGCAGGGCCGTAACCTAATTTGGCGAACCATGAAGGTAACCTTCGTTCTTCTATTCTCGGTATTAATGCATGTGAGTGCAGCCGGATTAGCCCAAAAGATCAATCTTAATAAGAAAAACAGCGCATTGCCAGAAATTTTCAATGATTTGGGTAAACAAAGCGGATATCAGTTTTTTTATAATGAACGTCTGCTTGAAAGCGCAAAAAAGGTAGACATAAAGATTCAAAATGGCACTTTAGATGAAGCATTGAAATTATGTTTCAAAGATCAGCCCTTCTCTTATGAAATTGTCGATAAAACTGTTGTCATTAAAGAAAAGGAGAGATCTTTTATCGAAGCACTCACCAATCGTGCTCCTGATCCTGTTACCGTGAAAGGAGCTGTAACCTTTACCCAGAACGATGGAAGGAGTGAGACTGTTTTTGGCGTGAACATTACTGAGAAAGGAACCACGAATACCAGGCAAACAGACGCAGATGGTAAATTTACCATTAGTGTCCAGAAAGGTGCCATACTGGTTTTTACGAAAATCGGCTTTAAACCACATGAAGTCAGGGTATCAGAGAATAATCCGGTTTTAGCCATTAAACTGGAAGAAAGCTCAACAAACCTGAAAGAAACGGTAATCACTGGTTATCAGCAGTTAGATAAGAAAAAATTCACCGGTTCATCTGTAAAACTAAAAGGCGATGAACTCAGACAGACCGGATCTTTAGATATCGGCCGTGCACTGGAAGGTAAAGTAGCCGGGGTTTCTATTCAGAATGTATCTGGTACCTTTGGTTCTGCGCCGAAAATCAGGATCCGTGGTGTTACTTCATTAACCGGTTCAAACAAGCCTTTATGGGTAGTAGATGGTATTGCATTGGAAGATGTCATCGATGTAACGAATGATCAGCTTTCCAGTGGGGATGCGACTACGCTTTTAGGATCATCAGTTGCAGGGATTAACATGAATGACGTTGAAGATATTTATGTATTAAAAGACGTTGCAGCCACTTCACTTTATGGCGCAAGAGCAATGAACGGAGTAGTTGTCATTACCACTAAAAAAGGGAAAAACGGGAATTTGCAAATTAACTATACGGGTAATTTCAGTTCACAATTGCGTCCCACCTATAGTAGTTTTAATATCTCAAATTCAGCAGATCAGATGTCTATTTATTCTGAAATGTATGGAAAGGGGATGCTTAACCTGAAAGATATTGGAAACCGGTCAAATGTAGGCGTATTTGGAAAAATGTACAACGACCTTCAAACTGTTGATCCCACAACAGGTAAATTTCTTCTGGAGAATACCCCTGATGCACGTAACGCATTTTTGAGCAGATATGCAAATGCCAATACAGATTGGTTTCATCTGTTATTTCGTAACACTTTAACACAAGAGCACTCCATCAGTATTTCCAGTGGAACTGATAAAGCACAACATTATACTTCAATAAGTTATTATGATGATAATGGATGGACCATTGCTGATAAAGTAAAACGCTATACTTTTAATTCACAGAATACTTATAATTTTTCCAAAAAACTTAGCGGAGGCATCATCACCACAGCGTCCTTCAGAGATCAACAGGCACCAGGTACTATCAACCGTTCAGCTGACCCTGTTTTTGGAAAGTTTAACAGGGAGTTTGATATCAACCCTTATAGCTATGCCTTAAATACAAGCCGTGCCTTGACTCCTTATGATGACCAGGGTAACCTGGAATATTTCAGAATGAATTATGCGCCATTCAATATTATCAATGAGCTGCAAAATAACAAGATCAAATTGACAGATCTTGATGTGAAATTACAGTTGAATCTAGCTTATAAAGTAGACCCTTATTTGAAATATGAATTCCTTGGTGCTGTTCGTTATGCTAAAACGACTCAGGAAAATTTAGTAAATGAAAACTCCAACAGAGCAAATGCATACCGAGCTAATTATAATTCACAGATCGCTAATGCGAATACTTATTTATACAAAGATTCAGACAATCCAAATGCTTTGCCAGAAGTGGTTATGGCTGCCGGGGGTTTATATAATCGTACAGATAACTCATTGGCTACTTATAATTTAAGAAACAACCTGACTTATATCAGAAGTTTTGGTAAACACGATCTGAATCTTCTTGTAGGCCAGGAGCTCAGATCAGCCGACAGACAAAATGCGTTTAACAATGGTTTTGGTTACCAATATGAAAACGGTGGGATCCCACTTGTTAATTATAAAATTATCAAACAAGGAGTAGAGCAGAACAGGCAATATTACGGAATGGGTAAAACGTATGATCGTTTTGCTTCCTTTTACGCAACTGCTGGCTATACTTTCGACGGCCGCTACAATTTGAGTGCAGCAGCCAGATATGATGGTTCTAACCAATTAGGTCAATCACCACAGGCAAGATGGTTGCCAACATGGAGTGTGAGTGGTTCATGGAATATTGATCAGGAAGCATTTATTAAAGAGGTGACCGTGATCAGTAACTTGAAACTAAGAGCGAGTTATGGTCTGTCTGCCAGTACAGGTAATGCAACAAATTCAGCATTGGTATTGCGGACAGCTAATACACTCAGACCTTATTCCTCAGAAATTGAATCTGGTATCAGAATACAAGATCTGGAGAATTCGGATTTGACTTATGAAAAACAATATTCAGGTAATATTGGTGTGGACGCAGGATTTTTCAGTAACAGACTTAACATTACAGCTGATGTATACAATAAAAAAGGTTTCGACCTGATTGGAAACTTAAGAAGCAGTGGAATTGGCGGACAGGTTGTAAAAACCGGAAACTATGCTAATTTAAAATCGCATGGAATTGAGTTTTCTGTTTCTGGTGAAATCATCAGACAAAAAGACTGGGGCTGGAGATCGACATTGATATTCTCTTATGCAGCCAATAAGATTACCAATACCAAAGACCAGCCTGTTATTTTTGACATGTTAGTACCAACAGGTGCCAATAGGCTCGGGCTTCCTGTAAGTTCTTTATATTCTCTTGATTTCCAGGGATTAGACCATAATACAGGTGTTCCTCTTTTCATCAACGAACAAGGAGTGGTTAGCCAGAAAGTTAATTTACAGGATATTGAAACTAAATACCTGAAGTATGAAGGGCCGGTAGATCCTCCTTATTCGGGCGGTTTTAGCAATAGCTTTCGCTATAAAGCTTTTACTTTAACTGCACAGATCACCTACCAGGCTGGTAATAAAGTAAGGTTAAACCCTTCATTCAAACCTACATATTCAGATCTTGATGCAATGCCAACAGAATTCAGAAACAGATGGATACTGCCTGGTGATGAAACAAAAACCAATATTCCGTCTATTCTGGATGCCATCAATAATTACAATATGCCATCAGGAACTTATCCATATAACAATTATGACCTCTCCTCAGCAAGAGTTGCCAATGGTGGTTTTGCCCGGTTGAAATATCTGTCATTAGCCTATCAATTACCTGCAAAGTTTGCCAACGCGATAGGGATGAACAATATGTCGCTGACAGCTGCTGGTACTAATCTAATGTTGTTTTTTGCGGATAAGAGACTGGAAGGACAAGATCCCGAATTTTTCAACGCTGGAGGCGTAGCCCAGCCTTTACAAAAGCAGGTGATTATTTCTTTAAAAATTGGATTATAAAAGATGAAACTTGACATGAAAATAAAACATATTCATACTAAAATAGCGGTCATGATAATAGGTGCATTAATTTGCTCCGCTTCCTTATCAGGATGTAAAAAAATGCTCGATACCGCACCAGATAACAGGGCAGAACTTGATAGCCCCGATAAAGTATCTCAATTACTCACTTCAGCTTATCCGAGTGAAGACTATATAACCTTTTGTGAATCGATGACCGACAATGTGGGGGACAGGGGGTATAAAACGGAATATAATAATGCTTTGCTCAATGATAACCCTTATCGGTTTACAGATTTTTCATCATCAGATGATGGAGCTGTCGATACTTACTGGGGAGCTTGTTATAGTGCGATTTCAGCAGCTAACCAAGCCTTGCAAGCCATTAATACTGCGAATAATCCTGCAGCATACAGTGCCTATAAAGGGGAGGCATTAATAGCGCGTGCCTATTCTCATTTTATGCTGGTTTCCCTTTTTTCAAAAACCTATGATCCCGCTACTGCAGCAACTGATCTGGGGATACCTTATGTGACAGAGCCTGAAAAAACCTTATATAAGTCTTATGAACGCAAAACAGTAGCTTACGTTTATGAGATGATTGAAAAGGATTTAACAGAAGGACTGCCTTTATTAAATGACAATGCTTATAAAGTCCCTGCTTACCGCTTTACAAAAGCAGCTGCCCATGCTTTTGCAAGCCGGGTTTACCTGTTTAAAAAGCAATATGATAAAGTCATTGAACAGGCAGATCTTACCTTTCCAACCAATATAGGTAGTTATTTGAGACCATGGAATTCAACTTATTTAACCCTGACAGATGCTGGAAAAGCAGCGATTTATACGAGTTCTAATGAAAAGGCTAATCTATTATTAGCAACCACGGCTTCTATCTGGAATAACGGTTGGCAATTGTACAGATATGGATTGAATTCAACGCTCCAAAAGCAAATTTATAGTCAGCCTAATGTTACGGGTGGTAAATGGGCTAATCAGGCAGTAGGCTACGGTTCGGGTGGTGAGATGATGGGTATTAATAAATGGCGTGGCAATTTCATTAATACAACCCCATTAATTGGTAATAATTATATATACATCCCTTTATTAAGTGCAGAAGAAGTATTGTTTAACAAAGCAGAAGCTCTAGTGATGCAAGGCAATAATGCTGCGGCTATGACAATTCTTAATACTTATTTAAGTACAAGAATAACAAATTACAATGCAACAGCGCATAATATAACTGAGGCCAGAGTAACTGCTTTCTATAAAACCGGTGATGTAAAACAAGCATTGATCAAAACTATTCTTGATTTTAAAAGGGCTGAATTTATGCAGGAAGGACTAAGATGGTTTGATATTCTTCGTTATAATCTGCCAGTAGTTCATGTTGACGAAGACAAGAAAGAATTCTCATTGAAACCGGACGATTTAAGAAGGATTTTACAAATTCCTCAAACTGCGCAAACTGCTGGTGGACTGCCAGCGAATCCCAGATAGTATTCCCGGATTTATTTATAAAAAATATAACATTCTTAATTATAGTATATTATGAAAACTATTATAAACATCAGACAAGTAAAAATACTTCTGCTTGCGCTGGTTGCCATCTCTATATTTTCATGTAAGAAAAGTGAGAAACTGGTTCTTCAGGATAATTACCTGGGAGGAGAAGTGTCAGGTACGACACCTTTGGATAAAGATCTTTATAATCTTCTTGTTAAACCTTATAACATTGAAGTGAAATATAAATGGGACCAGTCTGAATTTGATATGCAATATACATTGGTTCCTCCTCAGGTAGATAAAGTTTTGCCGGCAGCAACTGCCTTAAAACAAATTTGGATAGATCCATATAACACAGAAACAGGTAGTGATCTATTCATGAAAACCTATTCCCCTAAGCAATTAATCTTATCCGGCAGTCCACAGTTAAATAAAGATGGGACTAGTACAGAAGGTGTTGCTGAAGGCGGGCTGGATATTTTATTGACTAATATCAATGCGATAAATGTTAAAAATACAGCTGATGCTAAAGACTTATTGCATTTAATCCATCATGAATTTACACATATCCTGAATCAGAAAAAAGCATATACGACTGATTACAATAAAGTAACTCCATCAGATTATATCGCTGAATGGTACAACTCTCCGGTGAATCCACTTTCATTAGGTTTTATCTCAGGATATGCAAGAAAAGCTCCGGAAGAAGACTTTGCAGAGATGGTCTCTTTGATGCTGACCTGGGGGAAAGATGGTTATGAAACTGGATATATTAAAAAACAAAGTTCTAAACCTGACCCTGCATTATACCCGGCAGGATCTTACGGTACCATATTCGGTCAATTTTATAAATATTCAGATTATGATGCAATCATTAAGGTTTATGACGGTAGCGAGCCCTCAATGGCTGCTTTCTTTATAAAAAAATTAGTTCCTGACCCAGCTTATGCGCCGGGGATAGCCAAACTAAGACAAAAAGAAGCTCTTGTCGTTGCTTATTTTAAATCGGCCTATAATATCAATTTCTATAGCCTGCAAACCAACGTACAAAAGTCTCTGCTGATAGCGACTCAATAGAGCGATAAATAACTTTGACAGATCTGGCGAACAGATCCTAAACAATTAAAGATAACCAGCAAAATGAAAAAATATTTAGTTCATACTTATATACTACTGCTGTTTGCCGGTTTAACTGGCTGCAGTAAAAAAGATGATTCTTTGGTTTTTGGAGAAACACCAGGGCAGAGGGCATCAGCAGAACTCAAAAAAGACCAATCCATATTAACATCGGCTCCTTATGGATGGAAGGCCGTCCTTTTTCCCGGTACCTTTACTGGTACAGGCTTTTTCTTTAAATTTGATGATCAGAAACAGGTGCAATCCTATCCTGATCCGTTAGTGACACTTATTTCACCAAAATCTGGCATTGCTGGTACCAGCAGTTATCAATTGAAATCTTTACAACGGCCATCTCTTATATTTGATACTTATTCCGCGTTGCACGTTTTATCAGATCCTGCAAATGGAGCCAGAGGTCTTGGCTACAGTTCAGATTTTGAATTTTCTTTTGTAAGTGCTTCACCCGATACGGTTAGATTTGAAGGAAACTTTAATCAGTCGCCAATGATTTTGATTAAAGCGACGCAGGCAGAATACACAGCTTATCAAAATAATGGACTGAAAGCAATCAGTTTAGCACTGGATAATTATGCAGCTGCTGCCAATGGAAAGAAAATACTATTGACAATAGATGCTACACATGCTCCAGAGTGTAATATTGTGACTGATAAAGACGAAGATAGAACGTTTACATTGACCTATACAGATAGTAAAGGTATTCAGCAAAACCAAACCACAAATTGGGGGCCTACTGTAAACAGTATTTTTTTTAAAGACCCGATTTTATATAATGGTATCACCTTTAACGAAGTATTCTATGATAATGCAAAATTATCATTGTATATACAGTGGCAAGGCAAACGCTACGATCTGGTTGTTGCCCCTTAATCATCTTTGGCCCTATACCTACCTGTAATAGCTGCCAACCCTCCCGGGAAACCGGGATTTAATAAAAAAGGCTGATCATTTTTAACAATGATTAGCCTTTTTTTTATGCGCTGATAACCTCAGTGCTTACATTCCTTTGGCATTTTGCATCGGATTACCGCCTGCAGATTGTCCGCGTGTAGTCATTGATTTTTGTTTAAACAACTGGAATTTAGAAGTCTGTGCTTTTCCTCCCCAAATATTATTGCTCTCATCAATATCAGCTGTTTCACGCATAGGATCTAACTTTATAGCCGTTATTTCTTTATCCTGCACATAGAATTTAGAAGCCTGTAATTCATTATGTCTCCAAATCTGCGCAGGAATCCTGTCAATCTTTTTACTGCCATCAGCAAAAGTGAATTCAACGATAATTGGCATGATCAAACCACCCTTATTGCTGAATGAAAGCTCGTAAAAGAATTTACCGGCATATTTTGCCTGATCTTCTGAAGTCAAAGCTTCTACGAGTTCAGGAATTTCCTGTCTATGTTCTTTGTCATCATACTTCTCCATTCCGCGGTCATATCTCCAGTAGAAATCCTGTGTTGATTTGTCCTGATCAGTATAAAATTTGATATTCTTATCTTCCCTGTTTCTCACTTTAGAAATATCATCAAAAGCATTGACCATAGGACGATCCAGTTTAACCATCGCTACTCTTGAAACCGGAACTTTAGAAGTTACATCCGCTTTGGCAAATTTTACTGCATCCAGAGAAATGTCGCAAGGATCTGTCGTATAAAACCATCCTCTCCAGAACCAGTCCAGATCCTCACCACTTGCATCTTCCATCGTTCTGAATAAATCGGCTGGCGTAGGGTGTTTAAAAGCCCATCTTCTGGCATATTCTTTAAAAGCGTAATCAAATAATTCTCTGCCCATAATGGTTTCTCTCAGGATATTCAAAGCCGTCGCAGGTTTAGAATAAGCATTAGGGCCAAAACGTTCAATGTTTTCAGAATTGGTCATAATCGGCTCCAGCTGATCTTTCGGTAATTTCATATAGTCAACTATCGTGTAAGCGGGCCCTTTTTTTACCGGGAACTTATTGTCCCAAAGTTCTTCAGTCAGGTATTCGAGGAACGAATTTAATCCTTCGTCCATCCACGTCCACTGCCGCTCATCACTATTGACAATCATCGGGAAGAAATTATGTCCCACTTCATGGATGATTACACCGATCATTCCGTTTTTAGAACTTTCGCTATAAGTACCATCTTTTTCAGCCCTTCCGTAATTGAAACAGATCATTGGATATTCCATTCCATTGGCTGCTTCTACGCTTTGTGCAACAGGATAAGGATAGGGGATGGTAAAGTGCGAATAGGTTTTAACCGTATGGGCAATTGCTTTGGTAGAATAAGGTCTGTATAAATTATAGGCCTCTTTACCATAAAAGCTCATACACATCACTGATTTATCCTCAACTTTCTCTGCCATAGCATCCCAGACAAATTTCCGGGAAGAGGTCCAGGCGAAGTCACGGACATTGTTTGCCTGGAAAACCCAGGTTTTTGTGGCATTACTTTTTGAAACCTCTGCTTTTTTAGCTTCATCCAGCGTAACAATCTCCACTGGTTCAGTAGCTGTTTTCGCTTTGTTATATCTGGCCAGTTCTGCCGGAGAAAGTACAGCGCTATAATTGATACATTCTCCTGTTCCGCCAATCACATGATCTGCAGGGACTGTCATTTGTACTTTGAAATTTCCGAAGGTCAGTGCAAATTCACCTCTTCCAGTAAACTGGTGGTTCTGCCAGCCCTGAAAATCACTGTACACACACAATCTTGGGTACCATTGTGCCATAGTGAACAGATAATTGCCGTCCTCAGGGAAGAATTCATAACCACCACGGCCTCCGCCAGCAATACGGTCTGTAATCTTATATTTCCAGGTTACATTAAAAATAAACTGCTGTCCTGATTTTAAAGGAGCAGGTATTTCTACACGCATCATGGTTTTGTTGATCGTATATTTTAATTCTTTTCCGGCAGCATCAGTAATTTTCTGAATAGCAACACCGTTTCCATTGTCAGGCTGATCCATTACAGCATTATCTATTTCGCGGGTAGTTGCAGTTGCAGGGATTGTCGTACTGGTCTGGTAACCCGCATTCCTGATATTGCTGTGCTCATTTTCATCCAGCTGAAGCCATATATAAGTCAGCACATCTGGCGAATTGTTGAAATAAGTTACTTTTTCTGCACCTGTAAGTTCGAGTTTCTTTTCATCCAGCGAACATTTAATGTCATAATCTGCCCGCTGCTGCCAGTACTTAACACCGGGTGCACCACTTGCAGTCCGCTGTTCATTCGGCGTAGAAAGGATAGTACCCAGCTGTTCAAATTTATTTCCGTGATTACTACCCGGATTATATTGAATGTTTTGAGCATAAGAGACCTGCAGGCCGGAGCACAGCAGCAGGGTAGCTGTTAATAATTTAGTCATTTAGCTTTTATAGTAGGAAGTCTAAATTTAAACCGTTTTTTTGTAAAGCAAAAATTATATTAGCGCCATGTTATCCTTCCTTCACCATTCTCTATTAATTTGTTACGTAATCACCGGTATGTTTAAGCCATTGGCAGCTGCCGGTGCCGGAAGTAATTTTAAACATCCTTTACATCTGAGTTCTACAGAATTAAATTATAACCTGAAAGAAAGCACGATGGAAGTGAGCTGCCGGATATTTACGGACGATTTCGAGGATATTCTGAGTAAAAAGTATAAAGTTAAAGCAGATCTGTCTCTGGAGGCGAAACATAAAGAAATGGATCAGCTGGTGCGTAAATACATAACAGCTCATTTACAACTTGCAGCGAACGGAAAGGCCTTGCCGCTAAACTATATTGGTTTTGAAAAAGACAATGAAGCCGTAGTAGTTTATCTGGAATCGGCAAAAGTTAAGAATATAGTTAAACTGGAAACCACCAGCACCGTGTTATATGATCTTTTCGATGATCAGACGAATATCTTTCATTTAACCTTTAAAGGCAACAGGCACAGTTTTAAACTGACTTATCCAGATAAAAGGGTTAACTCTTTGCTATAGCATCTTTATTCATGATAAAAGCCACCTCAACAGGTTTTTCAAAAAATACAGGGGAATGAGCCCAACCCTTTACAGAAAGAGCCGGGGGTAACAATTGAGCACCGGGTGTCTGATCTTTAATTAAAAAAACATACTAATTAGTATTATTTATAAATTCGTTGAATGAAATCAGAAACCATTAGGAAAAATTTCAAGCCACTGGTTTGGATACTAACCATTGCTATAAATGGATTAATAGTGATCACTATCTTTTTACCAAAGATTGCAAGCCTAAAGAGTTATGATTTTTCCAGTTTGCCTTTGGTTAATGCGGTATCAAACGCACTTACGTTTCTTTCCTTGCTCATTGCCTTTTATGCTATAAAACAGAAAAATGTCCGTATGCACCGGACATTTATTTTTCTTGCGTTTGCGTTCACAACGGTATTCCTGGTATCCTACTTATTATATCATTTTTCTACACCTTCAATTAAATACGGTGGTACTGGGTTATTAAAATCCATTTATCTTTTTATTTTACTTACGCATATAATTTTAGCAGCGATCATTGTGCCACTTGCGCTAACAACCATCGGATACGGGATAACAAAGCAAATTGAGAAGCATCGGAAATTTGCCAGGTGGACCATGCCTATCTGGCTATATGTAAGCATGACTGGCGTTATTGTTTATTTAATGATATCTCCTTACTATCTGAAATAATTGAGAGTAAGCCTCAGCCTGTGTTATTGATGTGGTAAGTTTTTAATATAGTTTTGATTGTGTATCCCTGGAAATATTTTACTATTTATTTGGCATTCTTGATAAAACCTCAAATGGGCCAGTAAAATCAATTTGATCCATTTTTTCAAAAACCAAGCAGCCTAACGAAATTCGGTCATAAACTAGCCAGCTTTGTGGCTTTATGTAATTTTTCTTTCGAATTCCTCTTTGCCAAACTGTGCTAACCACGCTGAAAATGTGCGTAATTGGGGATTCATTTTTCTTAATTTTTCAAAATCAATTTTAGGAAAAGTTGTATTGGTGAACATGTCAATCAATTTTCCGAATAAGGCGTTTTGGGCTGCCAGATCTGCTTTGTGTAGCTGAACAAATTTTAAGTCCCGTCCTAAACTCGTGTTCAGGGCGTTTAATATTTCTTGTTCATCGACTTCATCACCTGCAAGCTCTAAAGTTTTGCCTATATATTTCTCCGGATCCTGGAAAATAATTCTGGCAAATATGCCAATATCTTCTGTGCTGATGTATGGGATTTTCCTGCCCTCCGGCATAAAGTTGTAAAGTATTCCTTCTGAGATTCCGGAAGTTGGCATTAAGAAATTTTCCATGAAGGTGGCAGGATGCAATATAGTCGCCTTTAGCCCACTTTTCCAAAGATATTCCTCAATCGTGTGTTTAAATCTGAGACGGAAAGATTTCTGTTTGTCCGCCATCATAACGGAGCTATAAATAACGTAACTAACTTTTTTCTGCTTTAGTAAATCAATAAAAGCGATGCCTGAATCGGCCTCTTTATTGTCTTCTTCCACACTCATATTCCAGGTAGGGGGCAGAACCATATATACAGCATCAATGGTCTCTAATGAGGAAGCAAAGGAATTCAGATTTGACCAGTCACCTTCAATTAATCTTACTCCTTTATTAACAAGTTCCCGGGCCGCCGGAGAATTTATGTTTCTCGTCAGGGCACTTACTTTGAATCCGTGGGCTAATAATTCACGAACGGTCGATCCACCTTGCTGGCCAGTAGCCCCTGTAACTAATATGCTTTGTATCCTCATCTTTTTTATGCAAATTTATACTGAACTGCGCATACATCTACTATCTGTTACCTACAGGATACCTACTATGGAAATTGTAAATCAACCATGTGCTAAGACCATGGAAGAATATGAGAAACGCATGTTGGCATTGAAAGACGCTATTGAGATACTCGGCGGCAAATGGAAATTTTATATTTTATTAAATTTAAATCAGTACGAATCTTTGCGGTTTTCTCTATTAAAAGAGACTTGCAGAGGAATAACGTCCAAAGTTCTTACCAGTGAATTAATTCAATTGGAGGAAAATAAGTTGATCACAAGAACTGTAAATTCAACCAAGCCAGTGACAGTATCTTATGCGCTGACTACACATGCCAGGGAAACATGGCCCGTGTTAAGCGCTTTGATTGATTTTGGTTTTAAACATCGCCAGGTGATTTTGGATAAATAGAAAAATAGGGTTTTGCAAGTGTGTCAAAGAAAAGGCGCTAAATATACAGGCGCAGACCGAGCGCGTGGAACGGTACGGTAATGTTACTGGGAAAAGAATTGATTAATGGTGCTATCGGAGTGAAAATTTCTTTGGTTTGATACCAATATGCGCTTCAAAAACTTTGGTAAAATGTCCCAGGTTAGAATAGCCTAATGCATAAGCGACCTCAGATACCGAGCGCCTGTGCTCCTTCAGTAGTCTCGCCGCTTCTTTCATTCGAAAGATTTGAAAATAGTTGAAAATGCTTTCTCCAAAAATCTGTTTAAACAAGCGTTTAAGCTTAGACTTGCTCATTCCAGCTTCCTTCGCAAGCTCTTCTAACACCGGAGCAACGGATAAATCGCTAAGTATCTTTGCTCTGATCTTGTATATGTTTTCCGCATCGATCTCGTTGATTGCCTGCATCGGAGCATTTTCACGTTTGAGCAATTCCGCGAAAACCAGACAGATCAGCTCCTCGGCTTTTAGCCGGTAATATAGCGGATGCAGCATTTGCGGGATATCATTATCGGTAATCTCCAACGCAACTTTCTGAATAGCGGGAGTAATAATTTCCTCCAACAAAATATCGTGTTCAGTCTCCAATATAGACCTTAAGACAGAATTTTCGATAGGATCCCCTAAAAGCAACTTCAGATCAGACAAGTAGATCGTCACAAGGATGGATCTGAAATTCGTGTGGCTGGGATAAAATATTTCAAGATTCAATTTCCCTTTTCCGATCTGTACAGAAGGCAGATTCTGAACATTAGTTTGCGCCGCATTTTGAATTTTAGGGATCAGTATATTATTGAAAGAAAATATTACTCTTTCATGTGGATTAAGATTGAAATTTCTTTTAATCAGCAAATCCTCATTAAATTCACAGTCCCTGATCATCAATCCTATAGAGTTGCCTAAAAAGAAGCCTTTAAGGTAACCCTTTCCCTTAGCTGCAGGAATTATTAGTAGTCCGTCCTGACAAGTGGTTTCAAGCACTTCAGCCAATTTGTCGAGTACTTGGTTCGGTTCGCTGACATTTAGTATCATTGTTTGAGCTTTTGCGACTAAAATTTGGCCAAATATAACTATTTTACTCTTATACTGCATTTTATCTTTGTCCTATGATCTTCAAGGAAGTTTCTGCAATGCAAATAGTAGCAGCTCTTTAATATTGAATAATAAGTAAACAACAAAACTTATGGGAACAAAAGTAAAATCAGTTTTAATATCAGGGGCAAGTATCGCAGGACTAACGATGGCTTACTGGATGAAGTATTACGGGTATGAGGTGACCGTTGTGGAAATTGGCGCTGAGCCGCGGCGAGGCGGTTCACCCATTGATGTACGTGGAGATGCATTACACTGCGCCAAACGCATGGGTGTACTCAATGCTATCAAAGAAGCTAAGCTGCCCACCAAAGGGCTTAAGTTCGTGAATGCTCAAAACGAAGTACAAGGCATCATGCTGGTAGAAGAGATTGGTGCTATATCGCCCGATGATACGGAATTGCGCAGGGATGACCTGGTTGATATTTTATATGCAACAGTTAAAAATAATGTGACCTGCAAATTCAGTAATCGCATCATCAGGCTGGATCAGAATGAGAAAGAAGTTCGTGTTACTTTTAAAGATGGAATGGAAGGAATATATGATTTTGTGATTGGTGCTGACGGCATCCATTCAGGAGTGAGAAAACTAATATTTGGTGAAGAATCGCAGTTTACCCATTTTTTAAATTTCTACTTCTCTGTTTTTACGGTTGACGGAAAGCTGGGGGAGCAAAACTATGCCCACATGTACAATACACCAAATAATATGGCTACTGTGTATTTTTACAATAAAGATTCAGCAGACACGCTTTTAGCTTTCAGAACATCTAACCAAATAACAGTTGACCGTTACGACATTGAGGGACAAAAGCAGATCGTCATCGATGCCTTTAAAGGAATCGGCTGGAAAGTACCGCAACTTTTAGAGGAATTAAAACGCTCAGATAACTTTTATCTGGATCAGGGCTGTCAGATTAAAATGCCAACCTGGACAAATGGGCGGGTAGCTTTAATCGGGGATGCAGGCTATGCACCAGCGTTCCCAACCGGTATGGGAAGCACGCTTGCAATGCAAGGCGCTACCGTTCTGGCCGATGCCATGGCTGAAAATGAAAACCACGAAATCGCATTTAGTATATACAATGAAAACTTCCGGGCTGTTGTCGAGGAATTACAGGCAACTGTTTACGATGGAATGTCTTTAGTATTGCCAGATACAGAAGATAAGATCAATACGCGTAATAAAGTCACCAAATAGGCCATCAATGCCAATTTGGATACCCGTTTTAAATTTCTATCTAATTTGCTGTCGTTCTTTATACTGACTGATTTAGTATATAGACATAGTTGTTCTCCTTTACTGAAGGTATTTAGTAGCTATTTAGAGACGTCTTTGGCTGTGTCTTGCTGCCTATTGAAGCGGGTTTGAAACGGGTTTGATACGGGTTTGAAACGCCTCGGCCCGTATCAAACCCGTATCAAACCCGTTTCAAACCCGTATCAAACTGCAAGAGAACACAACCAGTGTAGTTAGTTAAACATCTTACAATATTTACTCAAACATAAGTCATCATTATTTTAAATCATCTTTTAAAGATCAATTAAAGGTCTTTTCAGAGTTTTGACAATACGCTGATATAGATTTTTAAAACTAGTTCTACATTTGTTTAACAGTGTTAGATTATTTACACAGGAGCAAGATTACCATGGGTAGTAAAGAAAGAATTCAAAGGGTTAAGGAAGAAACAAGAGCTAACATACTTGATGCTGCCTTAGAAATCGTTAAAGAAGACGGTTGGCAGGCCTTGAGTATGCGCAAAATCGCAGATAAAATTGAATACACTGCGCCGATTATTTATGAATATTTTGCCAATAAAGAAGGCATTCTGCTGGAATTAACGCGAAAAGGAAATTTATTCCTGCTAATCGATCTGAAGAATGCAAAAGCAAAATACGACGATCCTAAAGAACAACTGGCAGCCATGTGGATTGCTTACTGGGATTTCGCATTTGAACATACACACTTATACCAGGTCATGTTTGGCGTGGACATGATGTGTTGTGAACAGCAAATGGCATTACCAGAGGCAGAAGCTTCACGTAAACTCATTACAGATACCATTGTAGAAATAATGAATGCAGAAAGTTTCTGTGAAGATAGAGTTTGTAGAAAGTATTATACTTTCTGGTCTGTCATCCACGGATTGATTTCTATTAACCTGGTTAGAAGAGGCACTAACGATGAAATGAATCAGCATATTCTAAAAGATGCAATTCACGGAATTATTCAAACAATCAACGATTAAAAATTTTTTTATGGAGTACTTAACACTGTTAGATTATTTATTTGTAATTAGCTCACCGCTCAGGAGGAAGTCTGCCCGGACTATTTCGTTTTTTTTGCCTCATAACTTAACAGTGTTAAATAACCTATTTACGTTAAAAAAGCATTACCCCAATATTAATAAATAATACATTTTACCTACATCACACACAACAAGTTAAACAACAGATTAACGTTATGAAAATTTCAATTTTACTTCTCGCCGTTTTATTTATTGGCTGTTCCAGCGATAAAGTTCAGGTAGCTGCTCCTGTAATACAATCCCTCCCGGTTATTGCGTTACACAATAGTTCAGAAACCACTTTTACCGAATATCCAGCTTCCATTCAGGGAGCCGTTGATTTGGAAATACGCCCACAGGTATCGGGTTCATTAGATAAGATCTATGTGAACGAAGGCGCTCTTGTCCAAAAAGGACAACCACTTTTTAAAATTAATGAACTTCCATTTAAGGAAGCAGTAAACAACGCTAAAGCTTTATTACATGCAGCACAGGCAGCAGTAATGAATGCGCAGCTTGAAGTAGATAAACTTACCCCTTTGGTCGCAAACAAAGTGGTATCTGATTTCCAGCTTAAAAGCGCTAAGGCTACCCTTCAATCTGCCCAGGCCAGCGTAGAGCAGGCAAGAGCAGGTGTAGCTACAGCAAATATCAACCTGGGTTATACTTTGATTAAAGCACCGGTAACAGGTTATGTAGGCCGGTTACCAAGAAAACAAGGAAGTTTAGTAGGTACTACAGATGCAGTTCCGCTTACTCAGCTTTCAGATGCACACGAAGTTCATGTTTACTTCTCTTTAGGAGAGGATGACTTTATCAATTTCAATGCAACTTATCCTGGTAAAACAATTGCCGACAGACTTAAAAAATTACCTGGTGTTGCTTTAGTTTTAGCAGACCGTACCGTTTATGGACAAGAAGGTAAAATAGACATGGTTGATGGCCAGTTTGATAAACAAACAGGTTCGATTGCTTTAAGAGCTACTTTTCCTAATACTCAGGGACTGTTAAGATCTGGTAATACTGGTAAATTAAGATTGAGCATCAGTCACCCTGATGCGATCCTTGTTCCACAATCATCTACGATAGAAGTTCAGGACAAAATGTTCGTGTACACTGTTGATGCTGGAAATAAAGTGAGCAAAACTCCGATTACAATTCTTGGGACTACAGGCATCAATTACCTGGTTAAAGAAGGCGTAAAAGCAGGAGACAAAATTGTTTTTGATGGTATTGATAAATTAAAAGAAGGTGAAGTTATCAAACCAGAAAAACTAAAAGAAGAACCTATTAAAACTGCATCAAGATAATTTAACATATCATGTTTAAGAAATTTATAGACAGACCTGTCTTAGCCACTGTTATTTCCATATTATTGGTGATTCTGGGGGTATTGGGACTCACTAAATTGCCTTTACAGCAATTTCCGGATATCGCGCCTCCTGCTGTACAGGTAACTGCGCTTTATCCCGGTGCAAATGCCGAAACTGTATTACGTTCTGTAGCGCCTTCTTTGGAAGAGTCAATCAACGGGGTTGAAAACATGAGCTATATGAGCTCAACAGCGAGTAATGATGGTTCATTGGTCATCTCAGTTTACTTTAAACTGGGTACTGACCCGGATCAGGCGGCGGTAAACGTACAAAATCGTGTAGCACAAGCTACAAGTCAGCTGCCAGCTGAGGTTGTACAAGCAGGGGTAACCACTGCAAAACAACAAAACAGCTTAATCATGGTGGTAGATTTACACACCGATAATGAGAAAAGTTACGATCAGACGTTTTTAGCCAACTATGCGCAGATCAACTTAATTCCTGAGTTAAAAAGGATTCAAGGGGTAGGTCAGGCAAATATATTTGGCGGAAGCAGGGATTATTCGATGCGTGTATGGTTAAATCCTGCACAAATGGCAACTTATAACCTAACGCCAAATGAAGTAATGGCGGTTATTAAAGATAAAAACTTAGAAGCTGCTCCGGGTAAATTTGGGGAGAGCAGTAAGAATGCTTTTGAATATGTACTGAAATATAAAGGTAAATTAACCAAACCAGAAGAGTATCAGAACATGATTATCCGTTCTAATGCTGATGGTTCATTTTTACGTCTTAAAGATGTAGCAAGAGTAGAGTTAGGTTCTTATACTTATTCGAATTTAACCCGTGTAAATGGTAAAGCAGGTCTGAACATCGCTGTTCAGCAGTTAAGTGGATCAAATGCAAATGAGATTCAGATAGCGATCACTAAATTCATGAAAAAAGCTGAAAAGGATTTTCCTAAAGGCGTATCTTATGATGTGGTTTACAGTACTAAAACTTCTCTGGATCAATCTATTGACCAGGTAATCCATACTTTGATTGAAGCATTTATCCTGGTATTTATTGTTGTATTTATCTTCTTACAGGATTTCCGTTCTACACTGATTCCAGCGATTGCTGTTCCGGTAGCGATTTTAGGTACTTTCTTTTTCATGAAGCTTTTTGGTTTCTCGATTAACTTGTTAACCTTATTTGCACTGGTACTGGCCATTGGTATTGTGGTCGATGATGCGATTGTGGTGGTCGAGGCCGTCCATGCGAAAATGGAGCATAAAAAAATGGGCCCAAAACCGGCAACGGCAGCGGCGATGCATGAGATTACAGGGGCGATTATTTCGATTACCCTTGTCATGAGTGCGGTGTTCTTGCCTGTTGGTTTTATGGAAGGATCTACCGGAGTGTTCTACAGGCAGTTCGCCTTTACACTGGCCATTGCGATTGTAATTTCAGCTGTGAATGCATTAACATTGAGTCCTGCATTATGTGCCCTGTTCTTAAAGGAAACACATACAGCAGATCATGGTGCCGCTGCCGCTCCAACTAGTTTTAAACAACGTTTCTTTAGAGGTTTCAATACTAGTTTTGAATCTTTAACTAACAGATATGTAAGTAGCTTGAAATTCCTGATCCGTACTAAATGGGTAGGTTTAGCTGGTTTATTAATCGTTATCCTTGCGACAGTATGGATGGTGAAAAGAACACCGACAGGATTTATTCCTTCGGAAGATCAGGGCTTCATCGCGGTTTCGATGTCATTGCCAGCTGGTGCCTCACTGGAAAGAAGTACACAAGTATTGAAAGAAACAGAGGTTTTATTAAGACCGTTAGCTTTCACCAAATTGTTTAACGTGCTGGGTGGGTTTAACCTGCTTACGCAGTCAAACAGTCCGTCTGCCGGTGCAATGTTCGTGTTATTGAAACCTACTGCAGAACGTGGAGAGGTCAAAGATATCAATGCGATCATGAACATCATCAGGGGTAAACTTGCAGGTGTTAAAGGCGCGAATTTCTTCGTGTTTACTTTTCCTACAGTTCCTGGTTTCAGTAATGTGGACGGTTTGGATATGGTGTTACAGGATAAAACAGGAGGTAACATTGGTAAATTCAGTGGTGTAGCCTATAACTTTATCGGTGAGCTGATGAAACGTCCTGAGATTGCAGTAGCTTTTACGACTTTCAGAGCGGATTATCCACAGTTGGAACTTCAACTGGATGAAGCTAAAGCTGAACAGTTAGGTGTTTCTGTGAGGGATGTGTTAACGACAATGCAGGCCTATTTTGGTAGTGCGCAGGCTTCAGATTTTAACAGGTTTGGAAAGTACTACAGGGTAATGGTTCAGGCAGATGTGGCTGACCGTGCTGATCCTTCTTCGATGGATAATGTATTTGTGAAAAACAGAGCTGGTGAAAATGTGCCGATCAATACTTTGGTGAAATTACAAAGGGTTTATGGTCCGGAAACGGTGTCCCGTTATAACTTGTTTAACTCCATTGGTGTGAATGCGATGGCAAAACCAGGTTATAGTTCTGGAGATGCGATCAGGGCGGTAGAAGAAGTAGCTGCAAAGCAGTTACCTTCGGGATTCTCTTATGAATTTACTGGTTTAACTAAGGAAGAGATTACTTCTGGCGGTCAGTCTGTGATCATTTTTGGATTATGTCTGGTGTTTGTATACTTCCTGTTATCGGCTCAATATGAAAGTTACATTCTGCCATTGGCTGTTATTTTATCTATTCCTACTGGTATATTCGGTGTGTTTGTTGCCATCGGTTTAACCGGAATTGAAAATAACATCTATGTGCAGGTGGCACTGGTCATGCTGATTGGATTGCTCGCGAAAAATGCGATTCTGATTGTAGAGTTTGCGGTTCAGCGAAGAAGAGCAGGGAATACTTTGGTTTCTTCTGCTTTAGAGGCTGCTAAGTTGAGACTTCGCCCGATTATCATGACTTCACTTGCTTTTGTGGTTGGGTTGATCCCAATGATGCGTGCAAGTGGCCCTTCTGCTTTAGGTAACCACTCGATTAGTATTGGTGCTGCTGGCGGGATGATTACAGGGGTTATCCTTGGATTGTTCATCATTCCTGTATTGTTCGTGATCTTCCAGTTTTTACAGGAAAAAGTTACGGGTAAACCTCAGGATACAGCTGTAGAAGAACATGAAGAACCTATTAATATTAAAGAATATGAAACCGTATAAAAGTATATATACTGCTCTTTTACTTGTACTCGTGCTGGGTGCTTGTAAAGTATCTAAAGATATTCCCTTACCAGTAAATGCTGCTCCTGAAAAATTCAGGGGTAGTATTTCAACTGATACGGCGAGTATTGCAGCACTGCCTTATAAAGATTTTTTTAAGGAACAGACAATCAGAAACCTGATTGATACTGCAATCGTAAATAATTATGATATGCAGATTGCATTGAAAAATATGGAAGCTGCGGCTTTGTTATTTAGTCAGTCAAAATTGGGTAATTTACCTGAGTTAAATTTGAAGGTTGGGGCAAATTCAAGCCGTCCTTCGGATAATAGTTTGAATGGGTTGCAGATTGGCCAGTTTTCTCAGTCAAAACATATTGAAGATTATAATGTAACTGGCGGATTAAGCTGGGAGGCAGATATCTGGCGTAAAATTGCGAACCAGAGAAATGCAGCAGGTGCGGCTTTTATGCAGTCTGCTGAGGTTAAAAAAGCTGTTCAAACCAGGTTAGTCTCGAATATTGCACAGAGTTTTTATAGATTGATCATGTTGGATACTCAACTGGAAATCGCTAAGAAGAACTTGTCTTTAAATGATAGTACGTTAAATATTATCAGGTTACAGTTTGATGCGGGTCAGGTGACTTCATTAGCAATTCAACAAGCTGAGGCGCAACAGTTGGTTGCTGCTGGTCTGGTTCCTCAATTGGAGCAAAGAATAGCTTTGGAAGAGAATGCTTTGAGTATTTTAACGGGTGCTTTCCCTAAAACTATTGCAAGGATCGGAACTTTAAATTCGATCAATGTTCAGGATCAGGTGAGTACTGGTATTCCTTCCCGCATGTTAAGTTTAAGACCTGATGTGAAAAGTGCAGAGCTGGAGTTAGTGAAAGCAAATGCGAAGGTTGGGATTGCCAAAGCAGGTTTATATCCTTCTCTTTTGATTACTGCGAATGGTGGTTTGAATTCGTTTAAGGCGAGTAACTGGTTTAATATTCCAGGTTCATTGTTTGGTGTGGTTGCTGGTGGGATTACGCAGCCAATTTTTCAGCGTAAACAGTTAAGGACTCAATATGAGGTTGCTTTGGTTGACCGTGAGAGATCAGTGATCCAGTTCAGATCTTCGGTTTTGACTGCGGTTGGTGAGGTTTCTGATGAGCTGGTTAAGATTGAGAAGTTGAAGCAGCAGTATGTGATTGCTGATAAAAGGGTGAAGACTGTGCAGAGTGGTTTGAGTAATGCGAATATGTTGTTTAAGAGTGGCATGGCAAATTACTTGGAAGTGATTAATGCGCAGAGTAATGCGTTGCAGAGTGAGCTGGATTTAGCAACTGTAAAGACTGCGCAGTTGAATGCGGTAGTTGAATTGTACAGGGCTTTAGGTGGGGGTTGGAAGTAAACTCTAAAAAATTTCAAAAGGGATACATTACTTTGGTAGTGTATCCTTTTTTATTTTATAGCGGTTTATTATTAGAGAAATTATCCTGATTAATTGAATGTTGTATTGGTTTTCAGGACATGTTTTGAAGGTATTATGCGTGTTTAATTGATTACAAGAGGGTTGGGACAGCGATAATTGATTATGGAACAGTTGTTGATTACCGACTTAGAAAACATCTTCTATGGAAAATATAAATACTCCTCCGCAAAAAAAGTCAAGAGGTAAATTCTGGACTATATTGATATTGATTGTGGTTTTATTTTTGGCTGGTTTTGGCTATTATAGATATTTCTTTGTTTTTGGTGAAGGTGTGAAGGCCGGTCAGCTGAATTACTTCGTGAAAAAGGGATATATGTTTAAGACAAATGAAGGGCGTCTCATTCAGACCGGAATACGTTCTCAGGCCCCGGGAAATATAGCTTCTAATGAGTTTATGTTTTCGGTAACAGATCCGAAGGTTGCTGAACAACTGAATAAAAATGCAGGGTCTAATATTGAAGTGCATTATAAAGAATATATCAGTCCACTGCCCTGGAGAGGGGTAAGTGTGTTTGTAGTAGATAGTTTGATTTCTGCTGCACCTGGTAATGGGGTGAATACACAAAACTAATGAAACAGGCTTTGCCTAAATTAAACAATTGTCTGGGCAATTGTTTAATTTAGCAGGCAATGAGAATTCTTCATACGGCCGACTGGCACCTGGGAAAAAGACTGGAACAAAGTGAACGTACAGAGGAGCATCAGGCTTTTCTGGACTGGCTGATACAGACTTTACAGACCGAAAAAATAGATGTTTTAATCGTTGCTGGTGATGTTTTTGATACCGGTAGCCCCTCTAATACAGCTTTTGAGCAGTATTATGGTTTTTTGAGAAGGGTAAAGGATACGAACTGCAGAGAAGTAATCATTATTGGGGGCAACCATGATTCTATCAGTACCCTAAACGCCCCCTCTACACTGCTTAAGTACTTTAATGTACACATTATTGGCGGGGTCCCTGAAGATTTTACAGATCAGATTATAGAAATACACAATCCTTCGGGTGAACTGGAACTGGTAGTTTGTGCCGTCCCTTTTCTGCGTGACCGCGATATCAGACTTTCTGTTTCTGGCGAAACTGCTGAAGAAAGAGAAACCCGGATTAAACAGGGGATTTGTGATCACTATCATCGTTTCAAAGAATATATCGGGGAATATAAGGCTAATCACATTCCGGTCATTGCTACAGGACATCTTTTTGCTGCAGGGTCGAGTACTTCGGATAGTGAAAAAGAGATCCATGTAGGTAATTTGGGGCAGGTTGGTGGAGATCAGTTCCCGGTAGAGTTTGATTATGTGGCATTGGGGCATATCCATCGCCCGCAGGTAATCAATGAAATGAATCATATCCGGTATTCAGGTTCGCCAATTCCATTGAGTTTTTCTGAAACTGACGATAGAAAACAGGTTATTGTTCTTGAATTTGAAGCAGGGGAGTTGGTTAGCCTGGTAGAAGTTGAAGTGCCTGGTTACCGCAAGCTGATCAGGATTAAAGGGGACTTTGAAAAGGTGAAGACTAAATTGGTTTTACTGGAAGATCCTGGCACATTATATCCGGCATGGGTAGAGGTTCAGGTGGAAACAGCAGCCTTCATTTTTGATTTAGAGGAACAGTTGAATACGCTGATCGTGAATAAGCCATTTATAGAACGGTTATTTCCCCGGCAGCTCAGAACAAGAGCAGTCCTGAATCTGGATGAACAAACGCATGAGGCTATGGCATTGACGGATCTTGATCCGCAGACCGTGTTTTTAAAACGTTGTGAGGCAGAATATCCGGAACAGGACCATGCGGACCTGCTGCTTACTTTCAAAGAGGTTTTAGAATATATGGCACAAAAGGAGGATAAGGGATGAAGATTATAAGTATCAGATTTTTAAATCTTAACTCCCTGAAAGGGCAGCATGAGATTCGTTTTGATCAGCCTCCTTTTACTGAAAGCGGGATCTTTGCAATTACAGGGCCTACTGGTGCTGGAAAAACAACTATACTGGATGCGATTACAGTCGCTTTGTATGGACGGGTACACCGCCATACCAAGGATGTGTTTGAGATTATGACCCGGCATACGGGCGAGTCTTTTGCGGAAGTAGAGTTCGAAGTTAAAGATAAATTATATAGGGCCAAATGGTCTATCAGGCGTAGCCGCGGAAAAGCTGAAGGTGCATTGCAAACGCAAAAAATGGAGCTTGCTGAAGCGGTTAGCGGCACTATTATTATTGAGCATCCTTTGCAGGAGGTGAGAGATAAAATTGTAGAGTTATGCGGACTGGATTATAACCAGTTTTTACGCTCTGTGATTTTATCGCAGGGGGATTTTACACGCTTTTTGAAAGCAGATGAGAATGAAAGAAGTGAACTGCTGGAAAGGATAACCGATACAGGTATTTATTCGCAGATTTCTATAGATGCTTACGAAAAAGCAAAAGAAGAACGGGCGAAACTGGATCAGTTAAGAGGACAATTGGATCATGTAGTTTTACTGGCTACTGAAGAAAGAACGATTTACCAGGATAGTTTACTGGCACTTTCTGAGCAGGAGAGCGAGTTAAAAGTGCAGGAAAAATTGTTGAGGACTAAAATTGACTGGTTGAATACGCTTGGGAAATTAGAAACCAGGAAAACGGAATTGCTGCAGAGTTTGTCTGCTGATGAGCTTTTTTATACTGCGCATGAGGATCGTTTTTTCAGGCTTCAAAAGCATTTGTCCGCATTGGTGCATCGCCCTGCATTAGCCGAATTAGCTACCATAGAGAGCCAGCAGCTTAAAATCCAGCATGATTTACAGCAGGCAGAAGCAGCGCATCCGGATTTAGTTAAAGAGGAAGCTGTGATGAAGACTGCTTTGGAGCAGGCCAAACAGAAAATTGAATTAACGGAGCAAACTATAACGGAGTCTGAACCAGTATTTGAGGCAGTGGTTAAGAAGGATTTGCGGATTGAACAGGTTAAAAACGAGCTGGATAAGATCAGGAAATCTTTTGAGGAAGCTAATTTAAATCTTCAAACTATTACTACTGCCCGGCTGCGTATGGACCAGCAGTTAAAAACTTTAAAACAGCGGATTGATATACTTTCGGAGTGGCTGAAAAGCAATGCTAAAGAACGTGAGCTGGATAAAGAAGTGATTGTATTTGGCCAGATGGTACAGCAGCTGAAGAGTTTGGAAGCTAGTGCTGCTGGTAAGCAAAAACATTTGCTGGAGTATAAAAATCAGGCAGAAAAAGGGAAGCTGATGGTTGTTGAGGCCGAAAAAAACAGTGGTTTACTGGAACTTAAGCTGGTTGAATTTCAGACAGCAATAGCCCGGTTTAGTCAGGAATTAGCGCACACTTTGGCCGGAAAATCTGTAGAGGAACTAGAAGCAGATTTAAGCATATTGCCTGTGCTGATCCAGACTTCCGAACAGCAATTACGTTTGTCTGGCCAATACCATAAGCTTTTGACCGAGCAAAATGCATTGACTGCGGCTTTAGAGACTTACCAAAAGCAGAAGGTTTCGGTAGCGCAGGCAGTAGCTAAACTGGAATTGGAAAGTACAGAAGGAGCAATCCAGCTAGACTATTTACAGCAAATTTATGAGCTGGAAGTGAAAGTACAGAAGTATGATGCAGACCGTTTACAATTGGAACCAGAACGGCCTTGTCCGCTTTGCGGCTCGGTACATCATCCATTTGTGGAAGGAAAATATACCAGTAAGTTAACGGAGTCGGCAACCAGGCGCAATCAACAGCTGGAGCAGGTTAATTTGCTAAAAAAGAATTTAAACCAACAACTGATCGCGCTGAATACACTGGATCATCAGGTGCAGACCTCAGAGCAATCTTTGATAGTTCTACAAGAAGCAATCACACAGCGTCTTTTGGAGTTTAATGCCAATAATGAGCAGTTACCAAAGCCTTTAGAGCTTGTTAAGCCTGGAATTATAGAGGCGGTCATCAAGAGAAAGAAATTGCAACAGCAAGCTTTAGAAATTCAGTTAAAGGCAGTAAAGAATACGCAAGCGCAACTTAATGCAGTGGAACTACAAATTGTCACGCAAAAAGAAGTTTTAGGACAGGAGCGGAATAAAATTGAGCAAGCAGGTTTAACCATCAGTTTTGCTGAGAAACAATTGAATTTAATTGTACAGGAGCTTGAAGCAGCTGAGCAGGAAATTAAAGTGATGGTGGCTAAAGCTGTTCAATTGACTAAGCCATTCGGGATTATTTTTGAAGCAGAACGTACTGAAGAAATTATTGCTGAGATGAAAGAACGGTTTAACCGTTATGAAACCTCTGAAAAAGAATTAAATCAATTGCAGCCTGATCTTCGTCAGCAGGAAACCGAGCTTAAAAATAGTCTTCTGGTATGGAATGAGAAGAAGGATCAGATTGAATTGCTTACGGGACAATTGAAGGAAGAAGAAAAGATCTGGCAGCAATTGCAAGAAGATCGTATTGAACTCTTTGGCTCAAAAGATCCTGTGCAGGAAAGAATGCAATTGGTAAATGCTTTAAAGAAATATAGGGAAGAAGCTGAGGATTTTCAGCGTGTATTGCAAGAAAAGCAGGCAAAAGTTAGGATTATTGAAGACCGGAAAGCAACACTCCATGTTTCTAACTTATCAACTAAGGAGCTGTTTAATAATCATTTAGAAAAACTAATGGGTAAGCTTACGAAAGAGGGATTACAAAGTTTAACGGAGTTGAAGCAGTTGTATTTACCTGAGGAGGAAGCAAAGGCTACCGATGAATTGCAGAAAGAAGCTTTACAGAAAATTGCATCAGGCAAAAGCCTCTTGCTGGCCGCTGAAAAGGATCTGGATCTGGAAAAACAAAAAGCGTTAACAGAAGAGACCACTGAGGCCATCAGTCCTCAGCTGGAAGAATATAGCCAGCAATTGAGAGTTTTAGTAGAGCAGATGGTGAGGTTAAGACATCAGCTTGCTGAAGATGACCTGCTGAAATTAAAGCATAGTGAAGTTGCGGGGCAAATTGCTGAACAGCAAAAACAGTCGGATCGTTTCCAGAAACTGGCTGCTTTGATCGGATCGGCTGATGGTAAAAGATTCAGCCGCTTTGCGCAGGGACTTACTTTAGCGAGGTTAACAGAATTGGCAAACCGCCATTTGCTGCGGTTAAGTGATCGGTACAGTATTCTGAAAAGTCCTGAAAAGGATCTGGATTTGCAGATCATTGATGGCTATCAGGCAGATGTAATCAGGCCGATGTCTACGCTTTCTGGCGGAGAGAGTTTCCTGGTCAGCCTTTCGCTGGCTTTAGGTTTATCAGACCTGGCAAGCCGCAAAGTACAGATCAATTCGTTGTTTATTGATGAAGGGTTTGGTACACTGGACGCAGAAACGCTGGATGTTGCGATTACCGCATTGGAGAACTTGCAGGCGAATGGTAAAAGTATTGGTATTATCTCGCATGTGGAGACTTTGAAGGAGCGGATAGGTACACAGATACAATTGAGCAGACAGCCGGGAGGATCGAGTAAAATAGCCTTGTTTAGCTATGGGGAATTGATAAGGCATGATGCGCAATAAAACAATTGGGCATCATGCTTTTCTCTGCTTATAAATCTAGTTATATACGGGCGATTAAACTGCTGTCTTGCATAGGCACAACGATGTTTGCTGCAAGATGCACATCCAGATATTTTGAAAAATAAGATTGATGTGTTCCATTGATAAAAATAACCGTCTTGCCTTCAATCGTATTGATTACTTTATCAGACAGCTCTGCTGGTACTGCCGGGCAACCCTGGCTGCGTCCTAGTCTTCCTAACTCATTAATTGTTCCCTGGCTCACATAAGGTGCACCATGAACTACGATAGAGCGCTTTCTGGCGTTTGAATTGTAACCTTCATCCATACCATCCAGGCGGAGTGAGCGTCCATGTTTTCCTTTATAAACTTCGGCAGTCACATAAAAACCAAGACTGCTTTCGTAAGAATCCGTTACATCAGAGAAACGGGTGGCTAAATCATCACCGCTACGCTGACCATGGGCTACCCAGGTATTTAATAGCAGGGAGTCCGTTGACAGATCTATAATCCAGAGCCGCTTTTTTGTACTGTTCTGGTCGAAGTCTGCAATAGTCAAAATAGATTTTTCACTGGAAACCTTCCCGACATTTTTAAGGTTATAAAATCCAGTCAATGCTTTCTCAAAAACCTGGGGACTAAGACCTGTTTGCTCCAGATGGGCTGCATGGTAGATTTTGTTGACATGCAAATTGTAAAGTGAGTCTTGGGTAACAACTTTGTCCGGTAAATTCCGGTTTGAACAAGGTATCCAGCTAATTATAATGGTCAGGGCAAGTATGCTAAATGTTATTCCTGCTCCGCCTAAAAGGTATTTTCTCATAGATTGGGGTTTAAGTGCTATGTTTGATACGATTAATTAGGTAGTCTTTTTCTTCAGATGATGTAGGTTTTGAGGAGGTTTTTTTAGTTTTAATTGAACAAATGTACTGAAATCTAAATGGTTAGAGCAAAATTGCAGTATAATTACTTCATGATGACTGATATAAATATATAAAAATAGTCCTGTAAATACGATTTATGTATTTTTACTGCCCGGTTAAATTATCTTTTTATGCGGCAGTTTTTTATGTCAAAGTTCACCAGTTTCCACCTCTTGTTTCTTTCTTTTATCTTGTTTTTTACAGGTCTGAATTTGGCCTCAGCTCAAGAAAAATGGTCTTTATCTGTCAATAAAGAAGGTATTCAGGTTTATATGCGCCCGATTGAAAATTCTAAAATCAAAGCAATCAAAGTAGTCACCAGCATTCCGGCTTCTTCTTCACAATTGCTTGCTGCGATTATGGATATACAAACTTGTGGTGAATGGGTTTACCACAGCAAAGAAAATGTGATGATTAAACAGGTTTCTCCACTGGATCTGATCTATTACTCTCTTGTTGATGTTCCCTGGCCAGCAGAAGATCGTGATTATGTAGTCCATATTCAAGCAGAGCAGGATCCTCAGACTAAAGTAATCACCGTAAATTCTCCCTGTATTCCAGGATATATCGGAGAAAAGAAAGATGTAGTCAGAATCAGCCATTCGGTTGGAAAATGGACGATTACTCCAGTGAGTAAAAATCTGGTCAGAGCGGAATATATATTGGAGGTTGATCCTATGGGCAATATACCAGCCTGGTTAATTAATCTATTTGCGACCAAAGGCCCGCTGGAAACGTTTAGAAACCTGAAAGCACACGTACAAAAGGACGTGTATAAAAAAGCACACTTTAAGCTAATTAGTGATTAAAGAAAATATATTATCGCTGCTGTAAAACATTTAGCCGTATTTCGAGTTATACTTATAAACAGAAAACTACAAATATAAAATGAGAATCGAAAGTGAAATTGTAAGTGCAATCCAATCCAGAGACTTTGAAAAAGCGAAATCCTTACTCCGCAGTGGTGAAAAAATCCCTAAAGACGTAACCAGTCAATCCAATTTCACCCTTCCTTTCAGTCAGGTCATCAAAGCTAAAGAATTTGAAATTATTGACCTTTGGATAGCTGATAAAACTATTGAAACAGATATTTACGAATATGATTCTTTCCGGAATACAATTTTCGAAACCATAATCAGAGAATTTCCGGCAGATGAAGAATCAATTGACTGGTTGTCCGGCTTTTTGGGGAAACTGGATAATATCAATGATGAGATAGGGGGGCTAACCTTATTGAGTTATGCGTTTGAAAATGGCGCAGATGTTAAGGTTATTCAGGCGCTGATTGACGCAGGCTGTGATGTAAATTATACGAATAACGCAGAGCAGAGCCTGCTTTATGAAGTTGTTAATAAAAGAATGATGGCCCCTGAAAAAGCGATCGCTTATATGGAGGTCTTAATTGAGGCTGGTTTAGATGTTAATAAGGGAAATATAATCGGAGAAACCCCGCTCATGGCAGCCATCAATAATAATAAGATTGATTATCTGGATTTGCTTTTAGAAAATGGAGCAGATGCAAATGTGCAGGATCAAAAGGGTAAAACAGCTTTTACGCGCGCAGTTGTAGATCAGTTCAGTGAAAAACTATATGATAAACTGGCAGCTTATACCACGCCAGATTTTGATCAGGTAGATGATACCGGAAACACGCTTTTATCTTTTTATTTGAGCCGTCTGAATAATAATTCCTATATCAGCATTTTGCCAAAACTTTTAGAAGCAGGCGCAGACATCAACCAGAAAGCACCACATTATGACCAGCAAAAATCCGGTCTGGACTGGTTAGCGGAAAAATCTTTCGAAACTTTAGAAATAGCGCTGGCAACAGGTAAAATAGAAATTAATGAGCAGGATGATCTGGGCGAAACGATCTTGCATAAGGTGTGCAAGTATAATATCGTGCTGGATGAACAAAAAGCAAAGGATATTTATAAAAAAGTAAAGTTGCTGATTGAATCGGGGGCAGATGTGAATGTGGTTAACAGTAACGAAGAAACGCCTTTAATGCTGGCATCCAACAACAATATCAAGATAAAAACAGTGCAATTATTAATGTCCAATTCAGCAAAATAATTAACGTATCAAATGTCAATGTCATTCCTGATTGCCTGCGAAAACGGCAATAGAAAAATAGCGGAGTTATTACTCTCTTCCGATGAAACGGATGTGAAATATACAGATGAAAGAGGCCGGACTGCTTTACATTATGCAGCCTACAGGGGCTATCTTGATATCGTGAAAATACTGGCCGATAAAGGTTCTAATATTGATTATGAGGACCATAATGGAGAAACACCGCTTTATTTTGCGCTGGTTCAGAAACAGAAGCAAACTGCTATGTTTTTGATTGAAAAAGGAGCTAAGATAGATATCAATGATAATCAAGGCAACAGTTTTTCCCATATTACAGCCAGAACAGCACAGATAGAAGTGCTTAAAAAACTGATAGATCTTGGATTGGAGGCAGATTCAGAGAATAATGATGCGGAAACTCCTTTACTGATTGCTGCGGGTTGCAGTAACAGAGAGATTGTCAAAACACTTTTGGAGCATGGTGCGGATATTCATAAAACAAACAACCTTGGTGATAATGCCTTACTGATTGCTGCAAAGGCTAAAAATAGCCAGATGGCAGAACTATTAATTGATAATGGTGCTGAGGTCAATCATATCAATGATGCAGGGGAGAGCGCGTTATTAGTGGCTTGTTATGATAATAATCAACTGATTGTTAAATTACTGGTTAAAAGAGGAGCGGATATTTTTATCTCTTCAAAAGCCGGAATGTCGCCGATCTGGTATGCTGTTGCACACAATCAGAAAGAAACTGTTAAATTATTTATTGAGAATGGACTGGATTCCAATTATGCCAGGCCATTTAATAAAGCAGATGGGGCTATGGATTCTTACCTGGATTGGGTGGAAAGTGCAATGGAGATCACTCTTGATAGTAACTTTACGCTGAATAATGAAGTTTGCAGTGGGGAGAGTTTGCTGCAATTGACTGTGAAATGCGGTGCATTGAGTATGGTGAAATTGCTGGTAGAGAAAGATGCTGCTGTAAATTATCAGGATGAGTCGGGCAATACTGCTTTACATTATGCGGCTTCAAATGGTAAAAAGGATATTGCTAAATTCCTGTTGGAGAATGGCGCTGATGTTAACGTTGTCAATGTCAAAGAACAAAAGGCTATCGACTATTCTAATATCAAGGGATATAATGAGATTACAGAGCTGATTATGAAATTCAGTGCTCCTGGAACTGTTGTGACCCCTGTAATTAAGGCTGATGCACCTGTCTCTGCTCCGGTAAATGACCTGGCTTCTAAAAAGCAGGCCTTAATGGATCTGAAAGAATTACTCGATGCGGGTATACTTACGCAGGAGGAATTTGATGCAGAAAAGAGTAAGATTTTAAAAGGATAATATAAAAAACGGGCTGGTTTCTATGCTGGAAAACGGCCCGTTCATTAAACTCAGATGGACGAATTTAGTATCAGGTTTTTGCACCATACAGTTACTGTTAGTTCGGCAGATAACGGGCAGTATATTGTTTCTTATGATGAAACAGTAAATGACGTTGTAGTTCCATTGGTGCTTGGTGTCATCTATCCCAAAGAAGACATTGAGCTTGGCATCAGATGGATTACTGATGATGATTTATCTGACGAACTAGTCCAGTTATTGGGTGAGATGATCCGCGACAGGGGCATGTAGTTAGCCCGCGATGTTATACCGCTTTGATATTAAATTTATCGCTTAAATTAAAGAGCTTCTTCCTATATTACAGCTATGAAATGGTTCAATCAACCCGGCACATGGAATGGAGATGCTGCCCTTTTAAATTTCACTGTAGATCCGGATACGGATTACTGGCAAGTGACACATTACGGTTTTAAACGTGATAATGGCCCTTTTTACTATCAGGAGATTGCTGGTGATTTCCAGGCCAGTGTAAAAATTACAGGTCAGTATCAGGAACTTTTTCATCAGGCCGGATTAATGATCAGGATAGATGAAAAGAACTGGATCAAAACAGGAATAGAATACGTGGATGGCGTTCAGAATATCAGTGCAGTGGTGACCAGAGAAGTTTCAGACTGGTCTGTGGTGCCGCGTCATGATAGCCCTGAGTCTGTTTGGTTGAAATTATTGCGCAAAGGAGATTATGTGGAGATCAAATATTCCTTCGATGAAAAAAGATATGATATGCTGCGTCTGGCTTATTTTCCTCCGGGAGTAAAAGTGCAGATCGGCATGGTAGCTGCGGCTCCGGGTAAAGAGAGTTTTCCGGTTACTTTTGAAGATTTCAAGGTGGAGACTTTAAAATAAGTACAAATTAAGGGAGCCATTGCAGGCTCCCTTTTTGTTTATAATTTGAGTTTACTAGCCACAAAGGGGGCTTTTTTAATATAAGCTGTATCTGTAAGCTGAGAGATAAGAAAATCTGCAAGATCTGTTGTGCTGATCAGCTCTTCCAGACAATCTTTCAAATTAATGGCCAGGCCTCGTCTTTCCATTGTTTTTTCAATCCAGGGTAACCTGACAATTGTCCAGTCTATTGAGCTCCTGGTCAGGAGTTCATAAGCTTTTTGTTTATCTGCCACAATCGCGGGAAAAGTCGCCTTCATCCAAGCTGTTCCTTCGAGGTTTTTAGCGCTTTTCTGATCTCCTGGAACTTCAAGGTTCGAACCTGTCAATAAGATATACCTGCTGAGTTTAAACTTTTCCATAGCCTTGATGATGTTTTCAGTAGCCAGACTTGAAATCAGCACCTCATCTTTATTTTGACCTATTGTACTGATCACTGCGTTGCAGCCTTCAATTAATTGATTTGCGGTTGTAAGGTCTTTAATATCGCCTGAAACTATTTCTAATGCTGGATGTGATATTTTGTAATCCTTTGGTTTTCTGATCAGAGATTTTACCTGATATCCATTATTTAGTAATTCCTGAAGCAGGTATTGACCTGCTTTTCCTGTAGCGCCTGATAACGCAACTTTTATAGCTTGTTTCATTGATTTCTTTATAAAATTATTGAAAATATTGTGCCCTCACCATTAGTCAGCTGACCTGATGATTACACGGGTTTTTGGTTAACCCGCTTGATGAAGCGATATTTTATAAAGACAGTAGAATGCACTAAATTTACGTAATTTATCAATTACTTGTATATGAAGTTCCATCACTTAGAGCCGGTTACTAAAGGCGAATTCCATTTGACTATTAATGAGGCTGATTTTGACCGTTCTTTTTTTCAGCGTGACCGGACTGATAAATTTCTGACGATTGCATGGAACAGGGGAGCGGAGCAAGTGATTACGATTGACGGTGTAAAATATGACTTCCCTGAACAGAGTATTTTGCCTTTAATGGTGAATCAGTCTTTTCAGTTTGAAAAGCCCGGACAAGTAATAGCATGGCAGTATAACAGGAATTTTTATTGTATTGTTGACCATGATAAAGAGGTAAGCTGTGTAGGATTCTTGTTCTATGGATCTACAGGCAACCTATTTGTGCGGCTGAATGAACAGGAACAGAAAAAGATTACCTTACTTTTTGAAATCTTCATTGAAGAATTTAATACTATAGATAATATTCAGCGGGAAATGTTGCAGATGCTCTTGAAAAGATTGATCATTATCATTACCAGGCTGGCCAAAAGTCAATATATAACCGATAAGAAGCTGACAGATGATAAGCTTGATATCATCAGGCGTTATAATTTATTAGTAGAGCAGCATTTTCGTTTACAGCATCAGGTTCAATTTTATGCCGAACTGTTGAATCGCTCACCAAAGACGCTGGCCAATCTGTTCGCAATTTATAATCACAAATCTCCATTAGCGGTTATTCAGGAAAGAGTGGTTTTAGAAGCTAAGCGCCTCTTGATTTATACAGATAAGTCTGCAAAAGAGATCGCTTATGAACTGGGTTTTGATGATGCGGCTTATTTCAGTAATTTCTTCAAGAAACAAGTTTCTTTTTCTCCTTCGGATTTCAGAGCAGCCAGATTGTCCTCTTAGAAAAGCAACCAGGGTAGCTTCAGGCATTAATTACAAATCCCCGGGAAGTCTCTCTATGGTTCAGGTCCGATCAAAGGCAGATATTTGTGGTGTTCACTATTCAAGAACATTAACTGATAAACGCATGAAAACATTCACAGTTCCAACCAGAGAAGAAGTAACTCCAGCTAACCAGGCTATTTTTGATAATTTAAATAAAATGGTAGGTTTTGTTCCAAATCTATATGCTGCATTTGCACATTCTGAAAATGCATTGGGGAATTACCTGACGCTTCAAAATGCAAAAACCTCCCTCAGAGCTAAAGAGCGTGAGGTGATAAATTTAGTAGTTAGCCAGGTCAATGATTGTTTGTATTGTTTAAGCGCACATACTGCTTTCGCAAAAATGAATGGCTTTACTGACAATCAGATTTTAGAAATCCGTAAAGCAGAAATTACGTTCGACCCAAAACTTTCAGCTTTAGCAAATGTCGTTAAAAGTATTACAGAGAATAAAGGTCATGCAGATGCGCACTTTTTATCAGAATTCTATGCAGCAGGTTATACTGAAGGAAACCTGGTTGATATTGTGATGGTGATCGGCGATAAAGTGATTACCAATTACCTGCATGCCTTAACTGATATTCCTGTAGACTGGCCTTTAGCCCCTGCTTTGTAATAAATAATTCAGCATTGATAATATTGAAATATTAATCTATTTTTATATATAATAAAAGATTAACAATGAAGATATTATCAATGCTTTTTTACTTCTTTGCGCATCATGGGGCCTGGTCATTCTTTGTCCTTCTGATAACTGGTATTATTATTTCTTTTTGGCGCCGTAGTATTTTTTATATGGTTCTTAGCTTTATTTTATCGATTGCCAATGTTTTTACTGGTCAGTTCGTCAATGCGGCTTTTCTGGCACATTTTGGCGTGAGAGGATCTGCGGTTGTGACGCTGGAAAAGGAAACCAGTTCCACTTTAAATGATTCCGCGATCTGGGATTATGATGTTGTTGTTCAAACTGCCGATGGAAAAGATGTGGTTACGGATTTTTCTACCACTACCGCCTCGATCTATCCAATTCGCAATGAAATTATTATCCCACCACGGGGGGAACGTTTTATCGTTAAATATATACCCGGTTTTGAAAGGAATATTGTGATTATGAGAGATGAATCACCTTATGGCATTCAAAGGAAAATTGCCGAAAATTTACAGCCATTATACAAAGCACAAGGCGAGTACAATTCCAATACGAAGAATGAGTCTTTCCGTAAAGCATATGTACAAGCCCTCCAAGATTATATTAAGAATCCGGAAAATGCAAGAGACAGTCTTCATATTAAGACTTTTAAATCAATTATCCAGGATTTAACTAATCCTTCATTAATAAATCAACCGTAGCATTGGCATCAGCAATCACCGCTGCCGGATAATTATTAATTTCCAGTATTCTGATTGCATTCCTTGTTTTTAACGGGCCTTTTTTAATGGTATGGTCAAAGATCAGTTCTTCTTCTGCAATAGTTTCAGAGAAGTGATAATGTTCATATTGTGTTTTCAGCAACTCATTAAGCTCCGTATCATGGGTAGAAACGAAAACCTGGTTATTGCCCTTGGCCAGATAGGAGAGGATCGCTTTTCCGGCCGAAACCCGCTCAATCGTATTGGTTCCTTTAAAAATTTCATCCAGGATGAAGAAGCACGGTTCTTTGCTTACAGATTCTTCAATGAAGTTTTTGATGATCCTCATTTCCTCAAAATAATAACTCTTTTCTTCCAGTAAGCTATCCGAAATGGTAATAGAAGAGAATATTTTTGAGTAAGGCATACTGAATTCTTTAGCCATACAGGTAAATAAAGTTTGACCAAGAATCAGGTTGACGCCAACGGATCTGATAAAAGTTGTTTTACCAGACATATTAGAGCCTGTTAGCAATAAGTTTTTATGTTGTAAATCAAGTTCATTCGGAACACAATTTACAACCAGTGGATGTTTGACACCTGAGATATGGATACAATTTTCCTCGTTAAATACTGGTTTACAATATTCTCCATCCCACGAATGTCTTAGCGAAGCAATTGAGATAGCGGTATCTACCGTTCCGATGAATTTGAAAAGTCTTTTTAACAGGTCTTTTTGTGATCTCAGGGAATCAATAATAGAGTAGAAAAGGATGATTTCCACATTGAAGGCAATCTTTAACAGTTCGAACAGCATGTAACCTATCATTACTGTATCTGCCTCAGCCATGTTGTCCAGCTTTACGCCAAGCATTTTTCTTTTCAGTGGGGTCAGCTCTTTAATGAGGGTGCTGATTTCTGGAAATTGGATATTGATCTTTGCGTCGGCATCTAATTTTTTAGCGGTATCAAACGCTTTTAGGAACTCGCCGAGAGAAGAAGTATGTACACTGACCTTGTTTTTGTTCCAGTAATGAATTCCGGAATTGATAATGAATATTCCAAAAAAGACAAGCAGAAAACCTGGATGAAAGATCGCAGCAACAAGGGAAAGTACATTCAGGACAGAAAGGGTATAAACGATGGGCATAAATGAAGGTGCCTCTATTTTCTTTGCATAAATCAGATCCTGGAAATAGTAGGAATCATTTTTCTCCAGTATTTGTAAAGTGGCTTGGGTGTCAAGTCTTAGTTTTTCATCTGCGGTAATGACATCCGCAAACTTATCCAGAAAGATCAGGTCTGTTTGCTCTTTATCAATTGTTCTGAGCCTTGCATATAGAAATTGCTGGCCTACTCTGGATATGGTTCTGTCAATAAGTTTAAAAACGTCATTGATATATAAATCATCTGCTATTTTATCAGAAATCAGCTGTAGTTTTTCTGATGATTCAGTAATTGTATTTAAAAAGTAGTTTTCTATTAAATCGATGTCTATATATCTGCTGTTTTTAGCACTTCCCCAATCCCGCTTAAGTTCCTCCCGTTGTGTTTGAACAGCAAAGTTCTTTTTATAAAGATAAACTAGGAGGTAAAGTGCTACCAGGGCAAGAATAATGTAAGCTAAAATCAGCATGGAGTGATAGATAGTATGAAAAGATGCGAAATTTAAATAAAAATAAGAGCATTACGAATAGGTCATCCAATTTTAACACTGAATTTATATAAGGCTGGTATGTTTGTGCCAGTAAAATATTTGGTTAGTATTTTCTAGTTAAGGTTAGTTGATAAAAGAGATACCTGGGTGGATGTCCGGGTTTTTTTTTGCCTTTTTTTCTGGTAAAATATATTTTGAACAGTGTGAGCACAATCTGTTGTCAGTTAGTGCAACTGTTTCCCTGAATGGTAAAGTAGTACAAATGGTTAAACATATTTTATCCTATGAAAATTAAAATATCCGTTTAATATGCTTTTAATGAGTATAGTTAGTCTTTTTTTTAATTTAATACTACTAATTCTATCTATAATATATATCTTTGGGATAAGAGACCCTGAAAACGTCTTTTAAACAAAACAATCCTTAACCAAGATTTATTGACATGCAAAGTTTTAGAACGGAGCTGGAGAACCCGGTAGTAGAAAAAGATATCATAGATCTTGAACAAAAGATCCGTGCCTTCCGAGAAGGAAAAATACACGACGAAAAGTTCCGCAGTCTTCGGCTGGCGCGTGGTGTGTATGGTCAGCGGCAACCGGGCGTACAAATGGTGCGTATTAAATTGCCATTCGGAAAAGTCACCTTTAAACAGTTATTGCGTATTGCAGATGTTTCTGATGAATATGGTAGCGGAAACCTGCATTTAACTACCAGACAGGACATTCAGATTCACTATGTGAGTTTAGACCGTACACCCGAACTGTGGGCAGAACTGGAACGTGATGATATCACTTTACGTGAAGCTTGTGGTAATACGGTTAGAAATGTAACTTCTTCGCCTGATGCAGGGATCAACCCTGAGGAACTTTTTGATGTTTCCCCTTACGCTCAGGCCGTATTTAAATATTTTTTAAGGAACCCCATCTGTCAGGAAATGGGCAGGAAGATCAAGATCTCTTTTTCATCAACAGAAAAGGATACCGCTTTCAGTTATATTCATGATTTAGGTTTTATTCCTAAAGTGAATGAAAAAGGAGAGCGGGGTTTTAAAGTCATGTTTGCAGGTGGTTTGGGCGCACAACCTTTTTTGGCGAGTGTAGTTCATGATTTTCTGCCTGAAGATCAATTGATTCCTTATTCAGAGTCTGTTTTGAGGGTTTTTGACCGTCATGGAGAAAGAACCAACAGAAATAAAGCAAGGTTAAAGTATCTGGTTCAAAAACTTGGATTAGAAGAAGTAACGCGCTTAATTGCTGAAGAAGTAATAGCCAATAAATCAAAATCTTTTAAGGTTGATCTGGGAACAGTACCCCTTCCGGCTTTGCCAGAAGCTCTTGCTGCAACTGATCAGCGTCCGGCAGATGAGGTCCATTATAAAAGATGGTTGGATACCAATGTATTCCCGCAAAAACAAAGTGGTTTTTATGGGGTATATATCAAGGTACCAGTAGGTGATATCAAGACTGATAAAGCGCGGTTATTTGTAGCGGCTATACGCCCATATGTAGCGGATGAAATCAGAATTACCCAGAATCAGGGTTTGTTGTTGAAATTTGTCAGCGCAGAGGCATTGATCCCATTATATACTGTATTAAATGAACTGGACTTTGCAGTTCCTGGATTTGATAGTGTGGGGGATATTACGACTTGTCCGGGTACAGATACTTGTAATTTAGGAATTGCAAACAGTATGTCCCTTGCTGCAGTATTAGAAGGGGTAATTCATGAGGAATATCCTGATCTGATTTACGATAAAGACATTAAGATAAAAATAAGTGGCTGTATGAATTCATGCGGTCAGCATGGTCTGGCTCACCTTGGATTTCATGGAAGTTCGGTCAAAGCAAACGGAAAAGTCGTACCTGCAGTGCAGGTCATGATTGGTGGCGGAACAGTAGGTGATGGTGAAGGCCGCGTAGCCGAACGCGTAATTAAAGCACCAACTAAACGTGCGCCAGCTATTTTACGCACAGTTTTGGATGACTACAGTACGAATTCGGGTGAAAATGAAAGTTTCCACCAGTATTACGATGCTAAAGGTAAAGATCACTTTTACCAGTTATTGAAACCACTGGCAGACCTTACTGCTTTAAAAGATGAAGAGTATGTAGATTGGGGTCATGAAGAGACTTTTGTGACTGCGATTGGCGTAGGCGAATGTGCTGGCGTAGTGATTGATTTGGTGGCTACACTCTTACTCGAAGGGGAAGAGAAGCTGCTATGGGCAGGTTCAGCTTTTGAAGGTAAGGCCTGGTCTGATGCCATTTATCATTCCTACAGTGTATTTGTGAATACTGCAAAGGCATTGTTATTAGATAAAAGTATCAGCAGCAGTACGCAAACGGGTGTAATCAGAGAGTTTGATACCAATTTCGTGGAAACAGGTGAGGTCGTTTTACCTTCAACTTTTAACGAACTGGTACTGCAAATTAATAAGAATGAGCCTACAGAAGAGTTTGCAATAGCTTATCTGGAACAGGCAACACAATTTTATTCAGCAATGAGAGCGAAGAGGGAGGCGCAGGTAAATGTTAATTAATTCAGGAACAAAAAGAGAAATCAGAGAACCAAGAATTACGCTGGTTGGCGCAGGGCCGGGAGATCCTGAACTGATCACGATGAAAGGCGCAAATGCATTGAAAGATGCGGATGTGGTTTTATATGATGCGTTGGTGAATGAAAAGGTATTGGAATATGCTGCTGCAGATGCTATCAAAGTATATGTAGGAAAACGTTCTGGTGAACATTCTTATTCACAAGAAGCGATCAATAAACTGATGGTGGACTATGCGATCAATTATGGACATGTAGTACGTTTGAAAGGTGGCGATCCCTTTGTATTTGGCCGTGGTTATGAAGAGTTGAATTTTGCAGCGGGGTATAATATCCCGGCGCAAATGGTTCCCGGATTGTCGAGTTCGATTTCTGTACCCGGTTTACAGCAGATTCCGGTTACACACCGCGGATTAAGTGAAAGCTTTTGGGTAGTTACAGGATCTACGGCTTCCGGAGCAATCTCCAATGATCTTTATGAGGCTGTCCGCACTAAAGCAACAGTCGTTGTATTAATGGGGCTAAACAAACTGAAGGAGATTGTAAAACTTTACAAGCAGGAAGGAAAATCAAATTTACCTGTTGCGGTGATCCAAAGCGGTTCTACTGAAGAAGAAAAACTGGCGATTGGTATTGTCGATACGATTGAAGAAGTTGTACTTGAAAAAGGAATTGGGGCACCAGCCATTTTAGTATTTGGTGAAGTAGTTTCTTTACATCCTCAATTTCAGCCAATCAAGGATTTTTTTGCAGCCATTAAAGAAGAGTTATAGACTGTGGAAGAACTAAAAGGCAATCAACTATTTCCTGTTTTTTTAAAGCTTAACCAATTGCATACGGTCATTATCGGAGCAGGGCCTGTAGGTCTTGAAAAGCTGAATGCTGTGCTTGGTCAGAGTGAACAGGCAAAAATTACTGTAGTTGCTGAAGAGATAATCTTGGAAGTTTATGAACTCGCTGAAAGGTTAACACAGGTTAAACTTTTGAAGAAAAGTTATACCGCAGCCGATCTCCATCAAGCAGATATCGTGATTGCTGCTACTAATAATAATGGATTAAATGAAGAGATTATACGTGATGCCCATGCATTGAAATTACTGGTAAATGTGGCTGATAAGCCTGATTTATGTGATTTCTACCTCGGTTCTATCGTAAAAAAAGGAGATCTGAAAATTGCAATCTCTACCAATGGCAAATCACCAACCATTGCTAAAAGATTAAAAGAATTGTTTAATGATAACTTACCGGGCGAACTGGATATTACTTTACAGCAAATGAGTTCATTTCGTAATACTTTACAAGGAGATTTCAGTTCGAAAGTGAAGAAACTGAATGAAGTGAGCGCGGTACTTGTAGAGCCTGCTGTTCAGGAATTTGCGGAACCTGCTGTTCAGAAAACTTCGTATCCTAAGTTCAAATGGCTGATCTGGTTAACAATTGTTTTGTCAATTGCGGTCCTGATTGCTGTTTTCTGGCAAAGAGAGCCGGAGTTTCAGGCTTATGTAGCAGGGATTAATCCTATGTTTTACTGGTTTTTAGCAGGAGGCTTCATTTTTGCTATGATCGATGGTGCTATAGGCATGTCTTATGGGGTTACTTCTACCGCTTTTTCATTGTCAATGGGCATTCCTCCAGCTTCGGCCAGTATGGGTGTCCATCTTTCTGAAGTGTTGAGTAATGGTATAGCAGGCTGGATGCATTACCGGATGGGTAATATCAATTGGAAACTGTTTAAATTATTGATTATTCCAGGTATCCTGGGTGCAGTAGCGGGTGCTTATTTATTATCTTCATTAGAGCATTACGGGGCTTATATCAAACCATTTATCTCTTTATACACCTTGATACTTGGTGGGGTGATCCTTTCCAAAGCTTTTAAAGTATCCAGAAAGAGAGTTGGCGGAAAGATTAAGAAGATTACTTTATTGGGGCTTTTCGGCGGTTTTATTGATGCTGTAGGTGGCGGTGGATGGGGGTCTATTGTTTTATCGAGCCTGATTGCTGGTGGCAGAAATGCCAGGTTCTCTCTGGGAACAGTAAAAATAACCCGTTTCTTTATCGCATTGATGAGTTCATTGACTTTTATCACGATGCTAAAGTCTGCACATTGGGAAGCGGTAGCGGGGTTGGTTATCGGCAGTGCCTTAGCAGCGCCGATAGCAGCAAAAGTTTCTAACCGTATTTCGGTCAAGAGCATTATGGTTGCTGTAGGGATTATTGTAATCGCTGTGAGTTTAAGAAGTATTATTATGTTTATTTTAAAAGTTATATAAAATGAAAGCGTACCTGGAAGAAATAGCTGTGCAGATTAAAGACATGGGCGCTGTAGAAGCCCTGACTTTCCTTTCGCAGAAATTTGCAGGACAGATCACCTTTTCTACAAGTTTTGGCTGGGAAGATCAGGTCATCACAGATTTAATATTTGCTAATGATCTGCCAATAAAGGTGTTTACCCTGGAAACTGGCCGTTTATTTCCTGAAACTTATTATGTATGGAACAGGACTTTGGAAAACTATCAAAAGCCTATTCATGCTTATCATCCGGATGAAGCGGCTCTGGAAGCAATGGTTTCTAAAAAGGGGCCGAATAGTTTTTATGAATCAGTTGAAAATAGAAAAGAGTGTTGCGCTATCCGGAAGATAGTCCCCTTAAAAAGAGCCCTCCAAGGGAATAAATGCTGGGTAACCGGGATCAGGGCAGAACAATCTTTAAACCGTACAGACATGTCAAATCTGGAATGGGACGAAGAAAATCAGCTGATTAAGTTTCATCCAATCTTTTATTGGAGCCTGGATGAGGTGAAAGCCTATATTAAAAAGAACAACATTGTATACAATACGCTTCATGACAAAGGATTTCCGAGCATTGGCTGTTCCCCCTGTACCAGGGCAGTTCAGGAAGGTGAAGATTTCAGAGCAGGAAGATGGTGGTGGGAAGATCAGTCAAAGAAGGAATGTGGTTTGCACGCCACAAAATAACGAGAAACACATGAGTAAATATAATTTAGATTATTTAGACGAATTAGAAGCAGAAGCGATTCATATTCTGCGTGAGGTAGCGGGGCAGTTTGAAAAACCAGCATTGCTTTTTTCTGGAGGAAAAGATTCTATTACGCTGGTAAGGCTTGCTGAAAAGGCATTCCGTCCGGGGAAATTTCCTTTTCCGCTGGTACATATTGATACCGGGCATAATTTCCAGGAAACTATTACCTACCGGGATGAAATGGTTGAGCGTTTAGGTGAAAAACTGATTGTAGGTTATGTGCAGGAATCAATTGACAGTGGTAAAGTTATTGAGCAGAAAGGTAAAAATGCAAGCAGAAATTCTTTGCAGACTATTACTTTACTCGATACGATCGCGCAGCATGGTTTTGATGCTTGTATCGGCGGTGCCAGAAGAGATGAGGAAAAAGCGAGAGCCAAAGAACGTATTTTTTCGGTAAGAGATGAATTTGGCCAGTGGGACCCTAAACGCCAGCGTCCTGAACTTTGGAATATCTATAACGGCAGGATCCATAAAGGAGAAAATGTAAGGGTATTCCCAATCAGTAATTGGACGGAGCTTGATGTTTGGAATTATATCCGCAGAGAAAAAATGAGCCTGCCATCTATTTATTTTGCGCATCATAGAGATTGTATCACCAGAAACGGACAATTAATGGCCGCATCTCCTTTTCTGAATATGGATGAGGCAGATATCGTAACTCACCGCAAAGTGAGGTTCCGCACTGTGGGGGATATGAGCTGTACTGCAGCAGTAGAATCTGAAGCTGATCAGATTGATGATATTATAGATGAAATCAGCGCATCAAAAATAAGTGAACGTGGTGCCCGTCTGGACGATAAAGTGTCTGAAGCAGCAATGGAAGACCGCAAAAAAGGAGGATACTTTTAATGAATATACTTAAGTTTTTTACAGCAGGAAGTGTCGATGACGGGAAAAGTACCCTGATTGGCAGATTATTATATGATACAGGTTCTATTCTGGCAGATCAGCTGGAAGCTTTGCAGCAATCAAACCGTAAAAATGATGACGGTACAATTGACCTGGCCATTTTAACAGATGGGCTGCGGGCAGAAAGAGAACAGGGAATTACAATCGATGTGGCTTACAAATATTTTCAGACTGAGAAAAGGAAGTTTATTATCGCAGATACGCCTGGTCATATTCAATATACCCGCAATATGGTTACGGGTGCATCGACGGCTAATCTGGCTATCATTCTGGTAGATGCAAGAAATGGCGTGGTAGAACAGACCATCAGGCACTCTTACCTGGTTTCGTTGCTGGGGGTAAGCCATGTTGTTATTTGTATCAATAAAATGGACATGGAAGGTTACAGTGAAGAGGTATTTAATACGATCACTGAAAACTATAAAAAAATGGCTGCGAAGCTGAATTTGCAGGATATTACTTTTATCCCGGTCAGCGCTTTAAAGGGGGACAATATTGTGCATACTTCTGAGCATATGCCCTGGTATAAAGGAACTAGCTTGCTTGATTTTCTGGAAACAGTAGAAGTTACGGTGAACCAGGATCTGCATTATGCAAGGATGCCGGTACAATGGGTTATCCGCCCGCAAACTGAAGCATTGCATGATTACAGAGGTTATGCCGGCCGTATTTTGAGTGGTGCGTTTAAGGTGAATGATAAAGTCACTGTTTTACCCTCGGGCAGCAGTTCTGTGATTGACAGGATTGAAATCTTTGAGCAGACGCCTGAGGAAGCTACCGCAGGGCAATCTGTTACTTTACACCTGAAAGATAATATTGATATCAGCAGGGGAGATGTACTGGTGAATTCAAGTTATTTGCCACAACGTTCTCAATTGATAGAGGCAGATTTATGCTGGATGGACAATAAGCCAATGGATGATTCTATTACTTATTTCTTACAGCATAACAGTAAACTAAGCAAGTGTAAGATCAGGGAAATCCTGCATAAAGTTAATATCAATACTTTGGAAAAAGAGGAAACTCATGAGTTTAGATTAAATGATATAGGACGTGTGGTTATTAAAACGGCTGATGAACTGGCTTTCGATTTATATACTGAGAATAAAGCAAATGGTTCAGCAATTCTGATTGACGGACGCACAAATTTAACTGTAGGTGCATTGATGTTCAGGGCTATAGTCGAATAAAGATGAATAGCATTCAATGCAATCCAGGAAGGGATAAACCAAAACGTTTGTCCCTTTTTTGATAGAAAAGGATTTTATAGTTATTTAGTGAGAAACTGGCATTATATTTAGATATTGTTACAAGAATGGATTTTAAATTATTTAAAGAGATGTTAAAAAGAATATTAGTGGCAACTTTTACCGCGGCAGTCCTGGCTTGTCAGGCTACTCCAAAGCCACAAAAGGTGGTTGAAGGTATTCCAAATATTATGCCTGATGAGAAGCAAAGCCTGGTAGCGAGGCAAATTGTTGCACTGATAGAAAACTACAATTATAAAAAAATAGTAGTCAATGATTCTATCTCTTCGATTGTGCTGGATAAGTATATAAAGGCGTTAGATCCTTACCGCAATTATTTCCTGGCTTCTGATATCAAAGATTTTGAACAGTTCAGAACCACATTGGACGATTCTTTTAGAGACGGCGATCTGAGTGCCCCATTCTATATCTTTAATATTTATTCCAAAAGATATAATGAAACGCTGGATTATGCCATGAAGCATATCAGGGATAAATATGATTTTAATCAGCAGGATACCTATGTTTTTAACCGGGAGAAAATGCCTTGGGTAACTTCAATCGCTACATTGAATGATATTTGGAAGAAAAAAGTTAAATATGAGCTGGTCAATTTAAAACTGGCAGGAACTTCGGATGTTAAAAATGCGGAAACATTAACCAAGAGATATAAAAACCTGAAGTTACAGTCTTCTAAATTGAATAACCAGGATGTATTTCAGTTACTGATGGATGCTTTTACAGGCGCTATAGATCCGCATACCAATTATTTCAATCCATCTAATGCCAGTCAGTTCAACGAACAGATGTCCCGTTCGATAGAAGGAATCGGTGCTTACCTGCAGTCGGAAAACGATGTTTTGAAGATAGCAGAAGTAACACCCGGCGGACCGGCTTATAAAAGTAAACAATTGCATGCAGGAGACCGGATTATTGGAGTTGCACAGGCAGATGGTGAATTTGAAGATATTATTGGCTGGAGACTTGACAATGCTGTCGCGAAAATAAAGGGGCCTAAAGGGACTGTTGTCCGATTGAAAATTATCCCTGTGGGACATGATATGTCTTCAAAACCAGTGATTATAGAGATTACCAGAGAGAAGATTGTAATGGAAGATCAGTCTGCCAAAAAGGAAGTGAAAACGATACAAGCTAATGGTAAACCTTACAAAGTAGGTATCATTAGTGTGCCTGCGTTTTATATCGATTCTAAAGCTGCAATTGCTAAAGAAGCTAATTATAAAAGTACAACACGTGATGTTAAACTATTAATTGATACGCTGAAAAATAAAGATAAAGTTGATGCAATTGTGATGGATCTTCGCGGGAATGGCGGAGGATCTTTATTAGAAGCTATTGATCTGACTGGTTTGTTTATTGACCAGGGGCCTGTTGTTCAGGTGAAGGATCAAAAAGGAGAAGTTGAAGTGGATAGCGATCAAAATCCCGGCGTAGCCTGGAGTGGGCCATTTGGCGTATTAGTAGACCGTACAACGGCTTCTGCTTCTGAAATTTTTGCAGGTGCCATACAAGATTACGGAAGAGGCGTAATTATCGGTACACAGACTTATGGTAAAGGAACTGTACAACAGCCAATTGATTTAAATAAGCTAGTTAACCCTTCTATTTTAGAACGTTTAGCTAACCTGGTTAAATTAGATAGTACAGGTAAGCCTGTTCAAAAAGCTGAGGTCCCTCAGTTAGGACAAATCAATTTAACCATCGCTAAGTTTTATCGTGTAAACGGGAGCAGTACACAGCATAAAGGAGTGATGCCGGATATTACTTTGCCTTCTTTTTATCCAATGGATAAAGTGGGTGAGGACACGGAACCTTCTGCTTTGCCTTGGGATGAGATCCAGAAATCAGATTTTGTACCGGTAGCCAATCTGGGAACGCTAAAAACAGAATTAGCTAAATTGCATGAAACAAGAATGGAGAAATCCCTGGATTACAAAATTCTTGTTCAGGATATTGCGGACATGAAAAAGCGTAATCTGGAAACCTCAGTTACCTTGAATGAAGCGAAATTGAAATCAGAAAGAGAAGTGCTGGAGGTTAAATCTTTAGAAAAGATCAATAAACTGAGAGCTACCAGAGGATTGGCTCCTGTGAAAAAGGGGGACAAGATCAGGAAAAGTGAGAATTTTGATTTCCTGGAGGATGAAACTTTAAGGATAATGGCGGATTATATTCAATTGAAGCCTACAGTTTAATCCTAAAATACTATCTTAAGAAGCCGTTTAAAATCAAATTAAACGGCTTCTTTCATTTGAACTATTACTGAAAAAGAATAACCAAATTACTATGGACTTATTACTCGTACTCTTTGGGATAATTATCCTGCTGATCCTGATCCTTAAGAAAGTAAGCCCTATGCTTGCGCTGCTGATCGTAGCGGTTGCTACAGGGCTGATGTTAGGCTTACCTGTAGAAAAGGTAATGAGCACTGTAAGCAAAGGTATTGGCAGTACAATGGGAGATATGGTCATGGTACTGGCATTAGGGGCAATGGTTGGTAAACTGGCCGAGGATAGTGGAGCGGCAAAAAAGATCGTCTTCGTGCTGGTCAGGATTTTCGGAATTCAAAATATACAATGGGCGGTACTGCTGACGGGTATCCTGGTTGGTATCCCGTTATTTTATAATGCTGGTTTTGTGGTCTTGATTCCATTGGTATTTACGATTGCCTCGGCTGCTAAACTTCCTAAACTATATGTTGGAATCCCAATGGCTGCTGCGCTTTCTGTAACGCATGGTTTTCTTCCGCCTCATCCTGGCCCGGTTGCTTTAGCCAGTATTTTTCACGCTGATATTGGCCGTACTTTAATTTATGGTTTGATCATCAGTATTCCCGTAGCTATTATTGCCGGGATCTTTTTTCCAAGAGCAATTATCAAATTACCTAAAGCAGACCGGGCACACCAGAAACTGGATTTGCAGGGAGAAGAAAATTTACCGTCTGCGCTGAAAAGTTTTATTATTGCACTTTCTCCGATATTTTTTATTGTGGTAGGAACCGTTGGGGTTTTAATCACTCAAAATCCTTCCATCCAGCATGTGCTTGTTTTTATTGCAAATCCAACAGTGGCTTTAACAATGGCCATTCTCATTACGATTTCTATTCAGCGTATGCCGATGCAAAAAGCAATGGATTCTTGTGTAGAAGGCGTAAAGGGCATTGCGATGATTATCCTGATTATAGCTGCGGGTGGGGCTTTTAAGCAAATCCTGGTAGACAGTGGAATTGGTGAACAGGTGAAAACATTGACTGGTAACCTGCACGTTTCTCCCCTAATTCTGGGCTGGCTGATCGCTGCATTGTTACGGGTTACTTTGGGTTCTGCTACAGTAGCAGCACTAACAGCTTCGGGAATGGTAATCCCTTTTATCACTGCAGGAGCGTCACCAGAATTAATGGTATTAGCGGTAGGCGCAGGAAGTTTAATGCTTTCTCATGTGAATGATACAGGCTTCTGGATGTTCAAAGAATATTTTAACCTGAGTTTAAAAGAGACTTTCAAAACCTGGACAGTGATGGAAAGCCTGGTTTCTGTACTTGGACTGGCCGGGGTGATGCTGATGAGTCAGTTTGTGTAAATTAATTGCGCTACGCAGCATTGATAAGGCCTGTTTAGATGCACTGTTAACCAGTAATCTAAACAGGCATTTTATTTAAAATCTGGTGTATACTGCCAGTTGAATTACATTGTTTACCGAATTGGTGCTTACTCCTTTTACAGCCTGATTTAAATAGCCTGCTTCCAGGTCGAATTTCTTACTGAAACGATAGCCCAGTGCTGCATAAGCCCGGTTTTGATCAAAGAAATGACCACTCAATTTATCCTTATGCTGAACATTGAAGAAAAGTTCGTTTTGCAATGCTGCAAACAGACCCTGTTCAAACTGCTGTGCTTCTTTCTTTAATGGGATAAGGAAGCGGACAAAGTATCTTAAACGCTGCGCAAATATGTCCTGATCACGTACCTTTTCTACAAACCGTTGTTCTAACCTGAACCTGTGGCTAACGTTTACTGTACTGATTTTATGCTTGTGAATGTACTGTTGCCAGATTCTGTGCTCCACAAGCTTATGCTCACCAAGATCATCAACCTGATTATGTGTTTCACTTAACAGGTAACCTACTGTCAAATCATTTTGAGGATTAATAAAATAGGTTATCCCTGGTCTGAACAAAAAGTTTCTTACGTTACTCCAATTGTCTGCAGACCTGACCTGTACATCCAGATGAGTTCCCCATTTTTCATTGATTTTAGTATTATTAAGCAGAAACAACCAGCCACTATTCTGAGAATTAGTCTGGGCAATGACAGTGGTGCCCAAAAAGCAAAGGACTGTCAGCAAGAAAATGGAAATACGGATCATCTGATTTTAATTTGTGTGTCTCGCTAAAATAATAACAATATTAATAACACCCTATAAAAAAACGGGATTATGCCTAAGCTTAATCCCGTTCAGTTGAAATTTCTTTCTATTTAGTAGTCAGACCACGGTTTTTCTCCATGGGGCCGATCTTTGGATCATGTCCTCTGAATTCGCGGAACATTTTTCCATAATCTTCTGTGTTTCCTTTGGATAAGATCATATCGCGGAAACGCTGACCATTGGCCCTGTTTAAGCCACCGTTTTCTTCAAACCACGAATAAGCATCATCATCCAGCATTTCTGTCCATAGATAGGCATAATAACCGGCACCATAACCTCCACCCCAGATATGGGAGAAATAACTAGTGCGGTAACGCGGCGGAACTTCTGGAAGATCCAGTTTCAATTGGTGTAAAGAAGCCTTTTCAAATTCATCTGTGTTTTGCAGTGGTGCGCTGGCCGGGATTTTGTGCCATGCCAGATCTAAAGAAGCCGCAGCAAGAATCTCAGTTAAGTTATATCCCTGGTTAAAAGTGGCTGCTTTTTTAATTTTATCAACCAGAGCTTGTGGCATGAGCTCACCTGTCTTATAATGAACAGCATAGTTTTTAAATACCTGCGGGTTTAATGCCCAGTGCTCATTGAACTGAGAAGGAAACTCCACAAAGTCGCGGGCTACGTTAGTACCCGATAAGCTTGGATATTGCTGATTGGCAAATAAGCCGTGCAAACCGTGTCCAAATTCATGGAACATCGTGGTTACATCACTAAAGCTGATCAAAGCTGGCTGCCCTTCAGCAGGTTTGGTGAAATTACACACATTGAAAATTACTGGTTTAGTGCCAAATAATTTAGACTGCCCAACGAAATTAGACATCCAGGCACCTCCTGATTTATTGTCGCGTTTGAAATAATCACAATAAAACAGGCCGATTGTAGATTTGTCCTTGTCAAAGACTTCAAATACTCTGACATCTTTCTGGTAAACCGGAAGATCATGACGTTCTGTGAACGTGATTCCATACAATAAATTTGCAGCATAGAAAACACCGTTTTCTAATACTTTATTAAGCTCGAAATAAGGTTTGACCTGATTTTCATCCAGGTCATATTTTTGCTTTCTGACTTTCTCTGCGTAATAATCCCAGTCCCATGGCTGGATTTTAAAACCGCCTTTTTCCAGGTCTGCCTGTGCTTGAATGTCTGCTGCCTCAACTTTGGCTTTAGCAGTTGCTGCAGGGACCAACTGTGCGAAAAATGCGTCAACTGCTGCCGGCTTTTTAGCCATCTGATCTTGTAACTTCCAGGTTGCATAATCAGGGAAACCCATCAGTTTTGCTTTGTCAGCTCTTATTTTTGCAATACGTACAATAGTGCTGCGCGTATCATTGGCATCTTGTTTTTCTGTCCGGTCCCAGGAAGCCTTAAATATTTTCTCGCGTGTTGCACGATTGGTTAAAGACTGTAAAATAGGCTGCTGTGTGGTGTTTTTTAAGGAGATTAACCATTTACCTGGCTGTTTGTTTGCTTTTGCATCTTGTGCCGCTGCATCAAGTTCTCCTTGTGAAAGTCCGGCCAATTCTGCTTTGTCCGAAAATAAAACTGCTCCTGCTTTGTTAGCTGCCAATAACAGGTTAGAGAATTTTGTACTTAAGGAAGCTTCTTCTTCGTTCAGTTTTTTAAGTTTGGTTTTATCCGCATCAGACAATTTAGCACCTGCCAGTTCAAATTGCTGTTCGTAAAATTCAACCAGGCGTTTAGACTCCGGGTCAAGTTTCAATTGTTCGCGTTTCCCGTAGATTGCCTGTACACGTTTAAATAATTTGGGGTTTAAATAGATGGCATCCTGGTGTGCTGCTTGCTTGGGCGCAATATCTTCTTGTACTTTCTGTAGTTTGGGATTTGTATTTCCACTGGTTAAGGCACTAAATACATTATTTGTCCTGGTTAACATCTGCCCGCTCTTTTCCATTGCAACCAGTGTATTTTCAAAAGTTGGAGCATCTGGGTTATCTGCAATTTTCTGCATTTCTTCTAACTGGATTTTCATTCCCTGTTCTAAAGCAGGTTGAAAATCATCATCCTTGATCTGATCAAATGCTGGTGTCTGATAAGCAAGTTTACTCGCTTCAGTAAAAGGGTTAGCAGAAGAACTTTTTTGCTCGCTGCCGGATTTCTCCTTATTATTTCCACAGGATGCGGTCACTGCAATGACGGCCAAAAGTGGCATGATGAATATTTTATTCATTTTCTATGATAAATGGTTTAGCCGAATTTACATAAAATACTATAAGATTCAATATTTGCGCAGCACAGAGAGTAGATGGTCAATGTCAAAAGGTTTGGAGATATAGTCATCAAAACCATAAATGGCGTACTGTTTCCGGATATTATAATTACAGCTTAATGCAAGGACCGGGAGACCAGGGAAGTCCTTTTTAATCGTTGCGCATAAACAGGTGCATTCTTCGCCCGAAAGTCTGAAATCGAGTAAAATCAGTTCAGGATTAAAGCTGTTGATTTTTGAAGTCACATCTTTATAATGAGATACGGCCAGCACTTCAAAACTGGCATCCTCTAAAAGGAAGGTCAGTATGTTGAGCAGATCAAGGTCAGTATCCTGTATAATCACTCTTTTCATCGCGAATCATTTTTATCAGCATCAAAAAATGAGTTTGAGAGCATTTGTTGATCTAATTAAAGATAATGTTTTTTAGGAATAAAAGGAATTTAGAATTTTTGACCTATTATATGTGGAAACAAGAGGTTTTTAATTAATTTGACCGGTCTGAGTATTTCATTCCCCGTTAAAATATGATTAAAACGAGACTGCCGATAAATTATTCCTGTAAAAATTTATAACTTCATCAGCTCAATAAACCAATGGCTATTGATTGGGATTGAAGGCATAAATTTTAAAAATGAAAGAACAAATCAGTACTGATCAAAAGAGTCCTCCGGGAATATTCAGCCTGTTAAAACCCTATAGAGTAATGGTCATCATGCTCATTCTATTTGCTTTGTTCAGCAATGGATTGAATTTATGGCTTCCCCGGATGATTGGTCATGGGATCGATGCCTATAATACTGGTGACTTCTCCTATAAAGGCATTATTGTAGAATTTACCGTAGTCGCGCTGATTATTTTTGTATTCAGTTACCTGCAGGGGATTGTACAGACTTTCGCTTCGGAGCGTGTAGCACGCGATCTGAGAACCAGGATTACCAGCAAAATCTCAGAACAGAGCTTTGTATTCATTGAGAAAACCAATCCTTCAAAATTATTGACTAACCTGACCTCAGATGTGGATTCAGTGAAGTTGTTTATTTCTCAGGCCATCGTTTCTATAGTGTCTTCTATCTTTATTATTATCGGCGCTACTATTTTGCTGTTAAGTATTAACTGGAGACTGGGTTTAACTACAATCTGTATTATTCCTATTATTGGCGGGGCGTATTATATCGTATTAGGTAAGGTAAAAGTACTATTTAAGAAAAGCAGAGAAGTTATTGACTGGTTAAACAAGGTTATTAATGAAAGTATTCTTGGTGCTGCACTGATCCGCGTCATCAATTCCCAGCAACTGGAATATGAAAAGTTTTTTAATGCCAGTACACAGGCAAAAAATATTGGTATTTCTATTCTGCGGTTATTTGCATGGCTGATTCCGATCATCGTTTTTACAGCAAACATGGCTGGATTAACGATTCTTGCGCTGGGTGGGCATTATGTGATTAAGGGGAGTATGACTATCGGGGATTTTGCGGCTTTCAACAGTTACCTTGCGTTATTGATTTTCCCGATCCTGGTGATTGGTTTTATGAGCAACGTTATTGCGCAGGCTACGGCATCTTTTGGAAGGATAAGTCAAGTGCTGAATGCAGAAGATCCTGCAGAAACTGGTACGTTAAAAACAAATCTGACCGGATCAATTGAGGTCGAAGCTGTGTGCATTACTTATGGAGAGAAATTTGCATTGAAGGATATTTCTTTTAAAGTGGAACCTGGTTCAAAGCTTGCGATTATCGGGCCTACGGCTGCGGGCAAATCTCAATTGCTTTACCTGCTGACAGGGCTTATTCATGCGAGTTCAGGAAAAGTGTTGTATGATGGTAAACCTATTGAAGAATATCAGTCTGAAGCTTTTCATGCACAGGTAGGATTTGTATTTCAGGATAGTATTATGTTTAACATGAGTATCCGTGAAAATATTGCTTTTAGTGATCTGGTTACTGATGAATCTCTGGAAAAATCTATAGCAACTGCAGAATTGAAAGACTTTATAGAGGCCATGCCCGAAGGTTTGAATACTAGAGTTTCGGAGCGGGGGCTAAGTCTTTCCGGGGGACAGAAACAACGGATCATGTTAGCCCGGGCGCTAGCTTTAAATCCAAAAATATTATTGCTTGATGATTTTACGGCAAGGGTTGACCCGCAAACGGAACAAAAAATACTGGCCAATATTACTGCAAATTATCCAGGGCTTACTTTGATCTCTGTGACGCAGAAAATTGCAGCCGTACAGCATTATGAGAAGATTATTCTGCTGATGCAGGGTGAGTTGCTGGCGGAAGGAACGCATGAAGAGCTGATACAAAAAAGCCCGGAATATATACAGATTCTTAACTCTCAACAAAGTACAAGCAATTATGAATTATAACCTGAACAGTCTGCCCGATGGGGAAGCGAAAAGTTCTACCTGGTCGGGTATAAAGAGCTTGTTAAAGTTGGTAGAACAGGAAAGAAAAACATTAATTATTGCACTTAGTGCGGTACTGCTGAACGCATTTTTGAATTTACTGGGCCCCTTTTTAATCGGGCACACCATTGATAAATATATCCTGACTAAACAGTATCATGGCGTACTGGTATTTTCAGGTATCCTTTTAGCGATGTATGTGATTGCTTTTGTAAGCAGTTATTTTCAGACCAAGTTAATGGGAGGATTGGGACAGCGTATTATTTTCGAGCTGCGGAATACGATCTTTAATAAGATTCAACAACTTCCGCTTGCTTTTTTTAATGAAAATAAAGCAGGTGATCTGATTTCCAGGGTCAATAATGATACGGATAAACTTAGTCAGTTCTTCTCACAGGCATTGATGCAGTTTATCAGTAATATTGTGATCATGATCGGAGCGGGAATCTTTTTGCTGATCATCAATATCGAATTGGGACTGGCGGCTTTGGTGCCTGCTGCTTTTATTTTGATTTTTACCAAATTAATCTCTCCATGGATTAAGAAAAAAAATGCATTAAATCTGAAAAGTACGGGTGCAATGAGTGCTGAAATTCAGGAGAGCTTGAATAATTTTAAGGTGATCATCGCTTTTAACAGGCGCGATTATTTCAGAAAGCGATTTGATCTCGCTAATCAGAAAAATTATAAAACTGCGATTGGTGCAGGCCTGGCTAATAATATTTTTCTTCCTGTGTTTGGGTTGTTTTCATCAATTGCACAATTGACGGTATTGTCTTTTGGTATTTACCTGATTACACAAGGGAACTTTACGATAGGTTTATTGGTGAGTTACCTGTCTTATGCAACCAATTTTTACAATCCGCTGCGTCAACTGGCGGCCTTATGGACGAGTTTCCAGTTAGCTTTGGCGGGCTGGGACAGGATCAGCCAGATTTTATCGCTCAACAATAACCTGGTGACCATTTCTTATGATGATACGGAGAACCCGACAAATGCGGTACTTGAATTCAGAAATGTACACTTTGGTTATCCTGGTGGTTATGAGATCCTGCACAATATCAGCTTTGCGATGGAACGTGGTAAAACCTATGCGCTGGTAGGGCCAACAGGTGGTGGTAAAACAACAACAGCGTCATTAATGGCCCGATTGTATGATCCATTGGAAGGTACAATCCTGTTAAGTGGAAAAGATATCCGTACTTACAGCGCAGAAGAGCGTGCGGAAAAAATTGGTTTTATCCTGCAGGAGCCTTTCTTGTTTACAGGAACGGTACGCGAAAATATTCTCTATAGTAATCCGCGTTATCATAAATTCAGCAATGAACAATTCCTGAATGTATTGAAAGAGGCTAAATTAGAAGGATTACTGGCTACCTTTGATGAAGGATTGGATACAGCAATCTTATCTGGTGGGAATAGTTTGAGTATCGGACAAAAACAACTGATTGCTTTTATGCGGGCAGTGTTGCGTAAACCGGAGTTGTTGATTCTGGATGAAGCTACTGCTAATATTGATACGATAACCGAACAGCTGCTTGGTCAGATTTTAGCTAACTTGCCTAAAGAAACAGCTCTAGTAGTGATTGCACACCGGTTAAATACGATTGAAAATGCAGATGAGATCTTCTTCATCAATTCGGGAGAAGTAACCAGGGCAGGTTCGTTTAAAGAAGCTGTAGACAGATTGATGCATGGGAAAAGATTGAGTTAATGCCCCTTTTAAATGATTAAATATGGCAGTTACTAAATATAAACAGGAAGATATTTTGCATGACCTGATTCAGGAGACCGGCAAAATGAACCTGGAGATTTCAGAAATTTATTCTGGCAGGGCTAATTAAACAAAAGCTTTGTTTTGATGTTCTATAAGAGCATAAATAAATTTTCATGAATAAACTAGTTTTAATCCGGCATGGGCAAAGTGAATGGAACCTTGAAAACAGGTTTACGGGCTGGGAAGATGTCGATTTAAGTGAGCAGGGCAGGGCTGAGGCTTTACAGGCCGGTCAATTACTCGCTAAAGCAGGTTTTACTTTTGATATTGCCTATACCTCTGTGCTTAAAAGAGCAATTAAAACTTTGCATATTGTATTGGAAGCTATGGATTCACTCTGGATTCCGGAAATCAAAGCATGGCAGTTGAACGAACGGTACTATGGTGCGCTTCAGGGACTTAATAAGGCTGATACCATAACTAAGTATAGCGCAGCACAAGTGTTAACCTGGAGAAGAAGTTTTACGGTCCCGCCACCAGCACTAACTGCAGAAGATATCCGTTCACCTTTTAAAGATCTGCGTTACGCGGGTATAGATCCTTCACTTTTACCTTTAACTGAAAGTCTGGAAACAATGATGAAAAGGGTTATCCCTTATTATCAGAATGAAATTTCACCAGCACTTAAAAGCGGGAAACATATTTTGATTGCAGCCCATGGGAATACACTCCGTGGACTGGTCAAATATCTTGATCAGCTTTCGGATGAAGATATTATCAATTATGAGGTGCCAACGGGAATTCCGCTGGTTTACGAAATGGATGATAGTTTTCTTCCTTTACGGAAGTATTTTCTTCGGCCAGAATGATCAGTGGATAGTTAGATTTTTCTAGTCGGGCTGGATAACCTTAAAAATATACTAGAGAAAAAAGGAGCTATTTGAGCTCCTTTTTACAGTTCACTGGGGCATAGGTAAATCTACCTTGCGCAAAGTCTATCGGGACGTCTTTTCTGAAATAGATTCTGCCCAATACCCCTTCCATCTTTCCAATGCCCATCACTAATTTGTTGTCTTTTTTCAAGAAGGCAAGCGGGTTTTTATAACCTGTAGGATTTTTGCCAATTTTGAAGGAATAAATAACAAATAAGGTATCACCTTTAAATGCGCCTTCAAATTCTCCATGATTGTCATCTTTTTTATAATAGTTGACTACCAGATTTCCACTTACTCTCCCTTTGCTGAAAGATTGAAGTTCCATCCTGGCGGTATCTTTGCCATCTACAGCCATGTAGCAGTTTGTGGCAATTGGTTTTTCCGGGTTTTTACCATTATCCTGACGGCAACTGTACAGTATTGTTGATGCCAGAGCTATACAAATTAGCATAGGATTTTTCATAAGCGCTATTATTTAATATACAAACAGGATGCGCCCACGAAGTTGATTCCATAAGGATATGGCTATTTATTTTGTTTTTTTAACCATTCATCTGCTTTTTGCTGTAATACCGTATCTGCTTTGTTGTACATTATCTAGTTCACTCCACCTTTACGGGTAGGTTTTACAATAGGAGGCCAGGTACCTGGTTCACCGGTTCTGGGATTAACAGGTAACATAACTCTGTCTCTCGATGTTTTTACTGGATCTTCACTAGCCATATAAGCGAGAATTGCAGTCAGCGTCGCATTATTGCGTACATCATCAAATACAATTTTATCATAAGTATCCCTGTTCGTATGCCAGGTATAAGTTCCATAAGACCAGCTGTTAGAACTTAAAGAGAATGCTGGTGCACCTGCAGCAACAAAGGATGCAAAATCAGAGCCACCACCACCCGGAGTACCAGGGAAATTGGTTGTAATATGTTTTTTGATACTTTCTGGTACGTTTGTTAACCAGCGGCCCAGGTAATCATAAGAATTCAGGAAACCTTGTCCTGCAAGATTGACAACTCTTCCAGTACCATTGTCCTGGTTAAACACTACCTGTATATTTTTTACAATTTCCGGATGATCTTCTACAAAAGCTCTGGAGCCATTTAAGCCTTGCTCTTCGCTGCCCCAATGTCCAATTAAAATAGTCCTTTTGGGATTAGGGTACATCTTTTTCAAAATCCTTGCGGCTTCCATCATCGTAATTGTTCCTGTACCGTTGTCAGTTGCACCAGTTCCGCCATCCCAAGAATCGAAATGCGCAGATAAAATCACATATTCATCAGGTTTCTCTGTGCCTTTAATTTCGGCAATTGTATTGAAAGTGGGAACCAGACCTTGTTCTTTGGATTCTACATGAACACTTATTTTAGGTTTGTTTCCAGACTCGGTTAATCTATATAATAGTCCGTAATCTTCTAAAGAGATATCAACGGTAGGAATTGTCTTTGTATTGGCGCCGAATATCTTATTTGAACCAAAGCCATTCGACCAATTACAAGTTACTACACCCATTGCGCCTGCCTTTTCAAATGCAGCTGGCAGGGTTTTTAGGGTTAAGCCTGTTTTTTTTACGTTAGCCTGCCATGCAGTAGTTTGTGTGGCTCTGCTGGTCTTCATTTTCTCAAAAGATTCAGGAGTCGCAAACTCTGCCCAGTTATAATCAGGCCTGCCTGTTGGCTGGTTCATAGAAAACAGGACGAATTTTCCTTTAACTGTTGGCAACCAGTTCTTGAAGGCGATTGAATCTGTGAGCATTGGAAAGACTACCGTTTCTGCAACTATAGATTTTCCTTTAGTACCCGGGCTCCAGGCTACTTGCATTCCTTCTAAAGATTTTACACGGGGATAAACCATGTCAATATGAGATATTCCTCTTTCCCATCCGCGCCATTCTCCCCATTTCTCATTTTTTGCTGTGATTCCCCAATCTGCATATTTAGTTACTGCCCAGTCATTGGCTTGTTTCATTTGCGGCGAACCTACTAAACGCGGGCCTACTACATCCATTAATTCATGTGCAAGATTTTCTAACTGTGAGTTTTCAGTAGCTTCTTTTACAATATTGTCAATAACCTGGTTTTTTGTTTGTGCATAACCAATATTTCCTGTGAGCAGCAGGGAAATAACAAGAGCTTTTGTGCTATGCTTTAGATAAGAGTGTTTTTGAGTAGCTTTCATTAATTCAGGGTTGATAAATAAATCTAAATTAAAGGTAGCTATAAAAGGTTTTATCCTCCGGATAGTAACAAGATTGTGTCCTGTATAAAGTTATTGCTGGTCAGTTTTGTTATACTGCTGATCAGGTTTACTTTTATTGCTGATCAGGCTCAAATTCAAGTGAAACAGAATTCATACAAAATCTCTGATGCGTTGGCGCTGGCCCGTCATTGAAAATATGTCCCAGGTGAGAATCGCAACGGCCACAGGTTACTTCCACTCTGCGCATGCCATAGCTGATATCTTCTTTATAAATTACACTGCTTGGTTTAATGGTTTCAAAGAAACTCGGCCATCCACAGCTGCTGGCAAATTTAGCATCAGATTTAAATAACACATTTCCGCAAACCGCACAATAATAAGTACCGATTTCTTCGCTATCCCAATACTTTCCAGCAAATGCACGTTCAGTACCTTGCTCTCTTGCAACATGGTATAAATCAGCTGGCAGTATCTTTTTCCATTCCGTATTGGAAACCTCTAATTTGGTGCCGTTCGTTCTGGAATAGTATGGGTTATTTATTGGATTCGTGTTCATAGGATAAAGATAAGCAATACAATTAAAAAAAACAGGCTGCAAAAACTACCCGAAAGTAATCTTTGCAGCTGTCTGAACAACCTAATTCCACCCACCACCTAAAGCGCGGTATAAATTGACCACCGCATGTAGTTTCTGACTCTGATCATTGATGCCTTTGAGTTCTGCAGTCAGCAGATTCTGTTCAGCAGTGAGAACATCTGTATAATTTGTATTTTTACTGTAATTCAGCAGTTCCTTATTAAAGGATAACGCTTTCGTTAAAGCGGTTAACTGTTTTTGCCGCTTACCAGCTTTTTGTATGGCAGACTGGTAAACAGCTAATGCATCGGATACCTCTTGACTTGCTTTTAAAAGAGATAATTCAAAATTATACAGCGCCTGATTTTGCTGAGATTGTGCAGTTGTTAACTTCGCCTTATTGATACCTCTGTTGAAAAGAGGTTGGGTAAGGCCACCAGCAATATTTGCAAATAAACCAGCACTATTAATCCACTCCTTAAGGGTAAGGCTGGAAAAACCTCCTGCTGCGGTAATGGTTAAAGCAGGATAGAAATTGGTTTTTGCCACGTTGGTGCGCTCAAATGCGGCTCTGAAAACATACTCTGCCTGTTGTACATCAGGTCTGTTCGCTAACAACTGAGCAGGAATGCCGGGCTTTAAATCATAATCCAGTTTTTGCTGCTGCAAAGATGTCCTTTCAATTTTCGCGGGTGTTCTGGCCAGTAAAACGCTTAAAGCATGTTCTGTTTCTTTGATTTTTTGCTCGATATCAGGAATAGCCAGATCTGCCTCATAATAATTGGCTTCACTTTGTACCACTGCGACTCCATTTAATACAGAGCTTTCAAAAAGAAGTTGAATGGCTTCTGCATCAGCTTTTCTGTTTAAGGCCGTTTTTTGTGTCACAGCTAATTGTTCGTCCAGCGTTAGCAAATCATAATAGTAATTGGCAATGTTGGCTATCAGTTGCGTCTGTATTGCTCTTTTAGCGGCATCAGAAGCCAGCAGTTCTGCTAGTGATGCCCGTTTTGCACTGCTTAATTTACCCCAGACATCAATTTCCCAGGCCGTTGTAATACCAAAATCATACTGCGTAGCATTGTCGAAAATTCCAAAGCTTTGCGGATAGGCAAGCTTGGATTGCTTCACCGAAACATTGGTATTAACCTCAGGTAAAAAAGCAGCTTTGCTCCTTCTTAAATTTGCCTTGGCCTCATTGATCCGCTCAATCGCGATCTTCAAATTAAAATTCGCTTGTAAACCTTGTAAGATTAAATGGTTTAATACGGTATCAGTGAACATAGCTGACCACTTTAAAGCTGCCATATTTGTTGTATCTGAAAGACCTGCATCACGGTAAGCCGGCGCAGTAGAAATTGTGGGTTTGCTATAAGGCCTGGTTACCTTACAAGAACTCCATAAGCCCGAAACGATCACTAGGGGAATCAGGAAAGAGTGATATATTTTTTTCATTTATTGATCTGTTTTTACTTTGTCAGCTGAACCCGACATGATTAAATGATTCTGGAAGAGGTGAAGGCTCATGCTTAGGCGGATGTACACCTGATATTTTCTCGTGTAAAGCCTGGAAAAGAATAAATAATACAGGGATTACAAAGACGCCAAACAGGGTACCTATCAGCATTCCGCCAACAGCAGCTGTTCCAATTGATTTATTACTCAATGCACCTGCACCTGTGGCCAGCATTAATGGAATCAGTCCGAAAATGAAAGCGAAGGAGGTCATTAAGATTGGTCTTAATCTTGCTTTTGCACCATAAATAGCCGATTGAGTAATGCTTCTGCCGCTTAATCTGTGCATCAGTGCAAATTCGACAATCAGAATCGCATTTTTGGCCAGCAATCCGATCAGCATGATTAAACTGATCTGCAAAAAGATATTGTTATCTATTCCAAATAGTTTAGCAAAGATAAATGCACCTGCTAATCCAATCGGCAAGGACAATAATACGGCCATAGGCAGGATATAACTTTTATACTGTGCACTCAGCAGAAAATAGATAAAAATTAAGCACAGGGCAAAGATTAAGGTCGTCTGGCTGCCGCTGGAAAGTTCTTCTTTAGTTAGCCCGGAAAATTCATGGGAATAACCACGGCCCAAAGTCTGTGCAGCTACTTCATTGATTGCCCTGATTGCATCTCCAGAGCTGTAGCCTATTTTAGGTGTCCCGGTTACTGTAGTAGAAGTAAATAAGTTAAAGCGGTTGATAAACTCAGGACCATAAGTCTTTTTAAGGGTCACGAACTCTGTAATAGGCGCCATTACGCCTTTATCTGTTCTTACAAATACCTTATTGATATCTGCTTCTTTACCTCTGGAATCGGGATGAGATTGTATCATTACCCGGTATTGCTTACCAAATTTGTTAAAATCTGAAGCATATAATCCACCATAATATCCTTGAAGTGTATTCAATACAGTCTTTACATTGACGCCGGCATCTTTACATTTAGCGACATTTACATTTACTTCCAATTCAGGGAAGCCCATATTAAATGGTGTTGCTGCATACATGATTTCCGGACGCTGATTCAATGCAGCCATGAACTTCCCTATGTTTTCCGAGAAATTTGTATAACTACCACCTGTTTTGTCCTGAAGCTGAACTTCAAAACCGTTGTTATTTCCAAAGCCCTGTAAGGTCGGTGAAGCAAAGAAAATAACCTTAGCACCTTTAATATGGCCTGTTTTGGCAAACAACTGATTGACGATACTGGTCACATCCTGATTTTTACCTTTCCTTTCTTTCCATGGTTTCAGGCGGATAAATAATGCGCCATAAGAACCACCAAATCCATTAATTAAATCCATTCCTGCTAACCTGGAAGAAAGTTCTACTTCAGGTATAGACCTGGCTATACTATCTACTAGATTGGTGATTTCTTCTGTACGTTTTAATGTCGAAGCAGGAGGGAGAATAATATCTCCGAAAATAGCTCCACTGTCTTCATTCGGTACAAACCCTGTAGGGGTGGTCTTGATCAGGAAATAAAATATACCTGCAAATACAGCGATCCCGGCTATAGAAATCCATTTTCTGCGGATCAAAAACCGGACCCCTCCAATGTATTTATTGGTCACTGCTTCAAATGCAGTATTAAAGCCTGCATAGAATTTAGGTAAGAATCCAGTTGGACGCTTATGATCTTCTGGCACGTGTGGTTTCAAAAATATAGCACATAAAGCAGGACTTAGCGTTAAAGCATTTACCGCCGAGATTACAATAGCCACTGCAAGTGTTAGTCCGAATTGCTTGTAAAAGACTCCTGCGGAGCCTGTAATAAAAGTTACAGGCAAGAATACCGCCGACATAATCAGGGTGATCGAAATGATCGCACCACTGATTTCACTCATCGCATGCATGGTGGCTTTTTTAGCAGATTTTGCGCCCTGATCCAGTTTCGCATGTACCGCTTCGACAACTACAATCGCATCATCGACCACAATTCCAATCGCCAATACTAAAGCGAATAAAGTAAGTAAGTTGATCGTGAAACCAAAAAGCTTCAGGAAAAAGAACGTTCCAATAATGGCTACCGGTACCGCAATAGCAGGAATTAAAGTTGATCTTAAATCCTGAAGGAAGATAAATACAACAATAAAAACCAGGATAAATGCTTCTGCAAGGGTGGAAATTACTTTCTCAATCGAAGCATCAAGGAAATCGTTAGCATTTAAAAAGGTGTGGTAAGTTACCCCTGGAGGGAAATCTTTCGAAGCCTCTTTTAAAATATTTTCACAGGCAATAATCAATTCTCTGGCATTCGCACCAGAAGTCTGGCTAATTGCACCACCAGAAGAAACCTTTCCTTGCGTGATCAAAGAAGTGGTATAATCCTGTGCACCGAATTCTATGTCTGCTACATCTTTAAGACGTAACAAACCACCTTGTTTAGCACTGCGAAGAATGATGTCTTCAAACTGTTTAACTTCTTGTAAACGGCCGGTATATTTTAAAGTATACTGGACAGATTGATTGCTGTTTTCTCCTAATTTACCAGGTGCAGCTTCAATATTCTGTTCCCTTAACGCCGCTACAATATCATCGGGGATTAAGCCCTGATTTGCCATGGCATCAGGTTTTAACCAGATTCTCATGGAATATTCCTGCATGCCGTAAATTTGTGTACTTCCCACACCATTTACCCTTTTCATTTGAGGCATGATGTTTATCCTCAGGTAATTGTCAAGGAACTTCTGGTCGTAGGCGGGGTTGCTGCTGAATAATAAAAAACTATAGGCTTGACTACTCAGCTCTTTACTGGTTGTGATCCCAGCTTTAATGACCTCTTCAGGTAGTAAGCTGGTTGCTTTAGTTACCCTGTTTTGTACGTTGATCGCTGCCTGATCAGGATCCGTTCCCTGTTTAAAAAAGATGGTAATCGTCGCACTTCCGTTATTACTTGCCGTAGAAGTCATGTAAGTCATGTGCTCTACCCCGTTAATCTGCTCTTCTAGTGGAATAATGACGCTTTTCATCACTACATTGGCATTGGCACCTTGATAAGCAGCCGTTACAGAAACTGTAGGCGGGGCAATATCTGGATATTGGGAAATTGGCAAGGACATTAATCCTAATATCCCCAGGATAACTATAATGATCGATATGACCGTAGACAATACCGGGTTTTCAATAAATTTCTTTAACATGTCTATGCTTATTTCGAGGTTGAAGGATTGGGTTTGATTTTCATACCGTCTTTTAAATTGCCCAGGCCTTCGGTAACGATCTGGTCGCCTGCGGCCAGTCCTTTGGTCACCACATAGTTTTTGTCTGTGACAGCCTCCATAATTTCAATTGCTGTATGGTGAACGATGTTTTTCTGGTCAACTTTAAAGACAAAGTATTTACCCTGCAATTCGAATGTTGTGGACTTAGGTACCATAATCGCATGGTTTAACTGGGTTGGGATTCTGATAGTCGCACTTGCGCCACTCCATAACTTACCTTCTGGATTAGGAAATACTGCTTTGAAATTTGCAGCCCCTGTTGAAGCGTTCAGTACACCACTCAGTGTTTCAATTTTACCTTTTGTGCTGTAAATTTCACCGTCCTGCATCAATAGGGATACCTGTGGCATATGTTTGAACTTTTCATTGACTTTCTGGCCATCGTATTGCTTTAAGAATGCACCTAACTGCTGCTGGCTCAGAGAAAAGTAAGCGTAAATCTGCTTGGTATTGGCAATAGTGGTTAAGGCAGTTTCGGAGGTACTGCTCACCAGGGTGCCTATTTTATAAGGCAGACTTCCTACAACCCCGTTAATAGGACTTACAATATGGGTATAAGCGAGTTTGGACTTCGCTGCCGACAGCTCTGCTTTTGCCTGGTTAAGCTCTGCTTTTTTTACCTGCTCTGCATTTTTAGCAGAAGTAAGCTCAAAGGAGTTTACAATTTTCTTTTCTACCAGTACTTTTGTCCTTTGTGTTTGAATGCTGGCAGTTTCCAGGTTAGCCGCAGCGGCAAGCACGGCTGCATTTTTATTATTCATTTCCTGCTGGAAGCTATTGGCATCTATTTTAAATAAAGGTTGCCCTTTACTGACTATTGTACCTTCCGAAACATAGACCTGTTCTATGTAACCATCTACTTTGGAACGGATTTCTACGGTTTGTTCGCCTTGCAGTGTGGTTGGGTATTCTGCAAAAAGATCAGCCTTTTGCGGTGTAAGGGATAAAACGGGGAATTCTTGTATATTCTCCTGCTGCTGCGGGTTTTTAGAATTTCCGCAGGAAGATAAAATCAGGCAAGCTGAAAGGCAGGAGTAAATTAGCGTTGTTTTCATCAGTATATAATTGTTGTTTAATGGAGATGAAGCTATCATGTGCTACGCGATTTTGTTCATTTCGGTTGGTGTTCTGCTGCACATGATGGTTTCATTATGGGGTTTTTATAAGTTTTTTTTCTTTTTATAAATCATGACAGGAGAGCCGGCTTCTCCCCACATCAGGCTTTGCACGTTTTCCATCAGGTAGCCTGCAGCGCAGACATAGATTTCAGGAGGAACTATAGTACTCGCTTTGAGCACCACTTTTTGTTCATGGAATGTGCTATAGTCTATATTTTTTACTCTTTCCATCCAGATCAGCTCTGTATGATCCTGCTGATTGGCAAAGTAGACTTTGTTAGTAAAAGGCTTGAGCAGTGAAGTGATATATACATATGCCCAGTAGGGGACAATCGCATCATTTGAACAAAAAAGAACCACTTCTTTTCCCGTAAACTGACTCCAGTTGATCTGGATCATGTCTACTCTGAATACTTTCTCTTTTAACAGGTATTTCTGAAATAAATAGGGGACAAGATCAAAAACTATATATTCTTGTTTGAGAGGTTTGTAATTAATCAGATCAAGCGTAACAATACCACTCAGTTCTACTTTATTAATAATTTGTTCCATTTGTTTGTGATTGTGTTGGCAGCTTCATTTTATTTTGGGCATAACAATTCCTGCCCGCATAAAATATTTTTTTAAGGGTGAAGAATAAACAGACTGATGAGGGCCTTTTATTGCTTAATTAAAGGTTTTTAAGAAAAATCAGATGCAGCAGCAAATAAGCAGGAAGTTTTTCGCATCAGCACGTTCCAATAGGGAACAAGAAATACCGGCTGCTTTTCCGAAGAAGAGATGACTATAATCGTATGTAATTTTAAAGGCATAACTATGATTTAAAATATGAATAAGTTCAGCAAAGTTAGTACTTTTGTTAATAAAACAACTAAACACTTGTTTTATTAATTTATGATGACAAACAGATTCCTGATGCTGCTTAAAACCCGTGGTGCCTTAACCGCTTCTGCAATTGCACAAGAACTTGGCATGACAAAGGAAGGCGCGAGGCTACAATTATTAAAATATACGGAGGAAGGATTAATCGAAGCTACGAACGAATCCAGCGGGGTAGGCAGACCAAAGCAATTTTTTAGTTTAACAGCCTCAGGGCATGAAAAATTTCCCGATACACATGCTGAACTTACCGTAAAGCTGATCAATACGATCAGAAATACTTTAGGGGATAATGCATTACAAAGTGTAATGGATGCTAATGAGCAGACAGGCAGAGATAAGTATATGCTGGAATTAGCTGCTTTTGATACGCTGGAAGAAAGGATTGCGAAGCTAACAGAAATCAGAAGCCGGGAGGGATATATGGCTGAATACAGTAAGGATGGGGATGGCTATTTATTCGTTGAAAATCATTGTCCTATCTGTGCTGCTGCAACTTCCTGCCAGGGATTTTGTTCTGGAGAGCTGAATGTATTCCGGTTCGTCCTGGGAGAAAAAGTGGAAATTAACCGGTTAGATCATATCGTTTCCGGAGATCGGAGATGTTCTTACCGGATCGCACTTCAGTAGCCTGAGATTTCTCAGGCATCTAAAGCATCATAGACAATAACCTTTTCCCATAAGTGGCTGCAATTTTTAATGAATTCCAGGTGTATCGGATGCGTCTGGTAAACTGCTTGTCCAGCCAGGTCTTTAAAGAAAATCAGTTCAGAGACAGCCCAGCTGTTATCCACTACATCACGTTTTTCTGTACTGGCTACAATACCAACTTTAAGGTGGTTTACTGTTTCTATAGCTGAAAGCGTTTTTACACCAGCAACCAACTGATCGCGATCTGCTTTTGAAGCAGGGTTCTTCAACCAGAAAAAAACATGGTGCACTACTGGAAATTCTTCTTTATTATTCATTTCGTTATGATTTGCATAGATCACGGGCATTGCTGTTGCTGCGGTTCCCGCAACAAGAACTGCAGCTGTCCCGATAAATTTTCTTCTATTTGATTTGTTCATTACTTATTATTTAAGTTTACCTCCACTAATATAGGAAAATGGTCGGAAGGATACTTACCTTGGTAAGAATCAGTTAAAACACCCCATCTGTTTGCCTTAAAATCTTTCGTTACAAATACATGGTCAATAATTTCAGCACCATCCAGGTGTTTTCCGAATTCATTGAAAGAAGGATTGTTTACGTAAGGATATTTGACCTGGCTATAGGTGTCTTTCAGGTAACCAGATTTAGCTAAGGTTAAATACCATTCACTGTCTTGTCCGCCATTTAAATCACCTGTAAATACAGCTGCTCCATTTCCTGCGATTTCTTTCATTTTACGGACAATCAGCTTACTGCTTTCTACTCTTGCAATTTTTCCCTGATGGTCAAAATGTGCGTTAAAATAATAGAATTTGCTACCCGTTTTTATATCCTGCAATTCGACCCAGGTGCAAATACGGTTACAACAAGTGGCATCCCAGCCTAAACCTGGTTGATCAGGGTTTTCTGATAACCAGAAGTCTCCCTTCTTTAAAAGCTTGAATTTGTCTTTTTTATAGAAAATCGAAGAATGTTCGCCACCGTCCTTTCCATCATCTCTTCCACGGCCATAATGCGCGTATTCGGGTAAAGCATTGTTGATGTCGTCCAGTTGGTTTTTAAATCCTTCCTGAATTCCGAAGACATCAAATTGATGGAAACGAAGAAGATTTGCGACAATCGGAGCTCTTTGAACCCATAAATTGCCGATGTCTCCTTTATTGTCATTACGCAGGTTATAAGTTCCGATAATGAGTTTTTGTGCAAAAAGCTGCGTGCTTAAAAATACAAGGAAAAGTGCTGTAATACTGGTTTTTCTAATCATAATCTAAATAAATGTGACTAATATAATGATAGTTTTACTAACTGAGGAGCGTAATGGCATTTCGCAGCATTATATGTTTTTATCTTAATATAAACTTTATACAAGGCGGCTAATTTTACCGCACACCGATATAAACGTTTTTATGAAGACATGCGCTCTGTTGATCAAAACGCTGCTGTTATACCTGTTTTTTTTCTCCATTATCAGTTGCCGGAAATCGGAAGATAAACCAAATTATCCTGCCGGGAGTCAGGAAAGCATCAATTCCTGGGTACTCGACAGTATGAAAGTCTATTATTACTGGAATTCCAGCTTACCAGGAAAACCAAGTCTGAATACTGATCCTTCAACTTTTTTTAAAGGGATACGGAATGGGGCTGACCGTTTCTCTGCACTGGTAAATCCTGATCTTCCGGAAAGTTATCCCCCATCTTTAGCGCATATTTTGGGTTTGGATTGGATTACCCTGCAAACTGGTGATGGACAGCTTCAGACGGTAATTAGCCTGGTTGTTCCTGGTTCCGGAGGTGCAGAGAAAGGATTGGCGCGTGGAGATATAATTAAAACGATTAATGGGACAGTACCTTCCCCAGCTAATATCGCAGCGCTGACCACTACTAGTATCCTGCAGCAAAGTACCGAACTCGAATTGGTGGGGAAAACCGGAACAATTAAAATTTCCAGGTTAATCAATTCGGAAGATCCAGTATATACTTATCAGGTTTTTGAAGCTGGTCATCAAACTTATGGCTATCTGTTTTTGAATTCCTTTGAAGAAAGTGCTCTAGTACAGTTAAAAAAAGCCTTTACGTATTTCAAACAAGAACAGGTTCAGGAATTAATTGTTGACCTGCGTTATAATCCGGGGGGGAGTGTACCTGTTGCGGCTACCTTAGCGGCGATGATCTCTTCAAATGTTACCGAAGGAGCTACTTTTGTAGAATACAGAGGAAATTCCAATGCAGGAACAAGAAAAAGTAGTTTTGGAGCAGAACTGGGTAAGGTTCAAACCGTCCAGAAAATCAGCTTTTCCGGGCTTTCCAATTATCGTCTCAACCTCAGCAGAGTTTATGTATTGACAGGTAGCCATACTGCTTCTGCTGCCGAACTGCTGATCAATTCGTTAAGGCCTTATATAACTGTTATTCAATCCGGGCAGCAAACACTAGGTAAGGATATGGCCAGTTTTGTAATTAAAGACTATAGAAATCCGCAGCTGGTTCCGAAGTGGGAAATCTATCCTATGATTTTTAAATTATACAATGCTTCCGGAAAAGGTGACTACAGTAATGGATTAATACCAGATCAAACAGCGGATGAATTGTCTGTACTTCCCTTAAAACCTTTTGGTGATCTTTCAGATCCGCTGATCCAGAGTTGTCTTCAAAAAAGCTATGCTGGTACTAGCCAGGTTAAGACTGAAGCTGCCAGCGAAAAAGCCAAAGTTCTTTTTGATTCCCGGGTTCCAGTCGATTTGAAATCAAGTTTGACTATTATCAGGCCTGATTAATAATTGTTTCATTTAAGTTAACATTTATTTAATCTGTAGTTGATATACTACGTCGTTCTGAAACTTAAATTTGCAAGGTATGACAGTATTAACAAAAGGTATTATTCAGGATTTCATTAGTGGTGATGAATATGCTTTTACCCAGGTTTATAGGCTGTATTATAAAGATATCAGATCTTACTGTTTTCAACATACACGTGCTGCAGAACTCGCAGACGAGCTAACCAGTGATGTTTTTCTGCGTCTCTGGGAAGCAAGGGGAAATATCGACCCTGATCGGGAGCTTAAGCCTTATCTATTTACGATTACAAAAAATGTAACTTTTACCTGGTTAAAGCGTACACTATCCGATCAGAAGATGAAGCTTGTGTTTCGTGGAAGATATTTGTCTGCCCAGGAAGAGGCGAGTCAGCATGTTGCAATTACTGCGGCTATGGACCTGGCCTTGCTCCGTAAAATTATGGGACGTATTCCTGCTAAGCGCAGACAGACCTTCGAATTATGTAAAATTGACGGATTTACCTATGCTGAGGCTGCTAATATGCTCTCTGTGAGCAAAGAAACCATTAAAGAGCACATGAGTTTAGCAAAGAGAGATCTGAATAAACTTGCTGATGCGGCTGATTATCTTTATTTATTTTTACCACTTCTGTTTTCTCTGGATAATTTATTTTAATTCTATCCCCCCTTAAGAGACCGTTCGATAGTATATAGTAGTATGAAGTCGAGCGAGAAAAAGAAGCTATACCGTAGGTTTCTTGAAAAAGAATTGAATGCAGCAGAGCTGGATGAGTTTTTCCTGTTAGTAGAAAATGGAGAATTTGATTTAGACTACCTGGATATGATGCCAGCGGTTGAAGGACAGAAGATGGAAATCCAGGTAATTGCAGAAGAAAATCCGGTAATTGCTTCACCAGTTAAAATAAGACCTGTATTCAGGCTTTTTATCAAAGTAGCAGTTGCAGCATCCTTATTGCTGGTTTCCACTTTAGGATATTTAGCACATCGCAAGGCTGAAAGCCTAAAACAACAAACTTCGTTTACCACCGTCACTGTACCTGTAGGTTCGGTTAAAATTATTACGCTGACAGATCACTCTGTGGTTACCCTAAACTCTGGTTCCGTATTTAAATATCCGGCGGCATTCGCTGCAAATAACCGTAAAGTATTCCTGATTAAAGGAAAAGGTTTTTTTGAGATTGCGAAGGATAAGCATAGACCTTTTACTGTGTATTCAGCAAAACTATCAACTACAGCTTTAGGCACTTCTTTCACCGTAGAGAACTATAAAAACTATCAGCTGGAAAAAATACGCTTATATACAGGTAAGGTTGAAATAGGCAGTCAGCAAAAAGGCTTTACAGCTTTAAGGCTGACCCCAGGACAGCAATATAGCCAGGTTGGCGATGCGGGCGAAAAATCAGTATTTGATAAGATAGGGCAAATTAAACCTTATACAGAAGATGGTACACTGGAATTTGACAATACAAGTTTGACGGAGGCTTTAGCGCAAGTAGCCTCTTATTATAATATTACACTGCAATTCGAAAAGCAAGATTTGAAAGGCTTTGCTATTAATGGCAGGTTTAGAAATGAACCTGTTAAAGACGTACTTAAAACACTCTTATTTACTCATCATTTAAAGTTTAAAAAAATCCCTGAGGGGTATGTTATTATGAATTGAGCGCTCGATAAACCAGGTACGTTGTACCAAAAAAAAGAGCAGTACCGCTGGCGGCAGTACTGCTCTTAATTACCGGTCAGACCGGAAAAAACAATGATAAATTACGATTCACAGGCGCAATAAACCATTCCAAAAGTATGATTATATATTTACTGTCCAAAAAAAAATATACAGTATATCCTCTTCAACTCCTATTACTCATCAGTTCTTTGATTATTTTCTTATCATTTTATAGTATTTCCAAAGCTCAGGGGCAGAGTGGAACAATTACCATGATGTATAAAAATTGTACTGCTCAGACCTTATTAAAGGATTTAGATGCACAATCGTCTTTTACTTTCGTATTCGATCCGGCCCAGATGGCCGAGGTTAAGCTTCAAAATATTAATTACAATCATTTACCACTAAAACTTGTACTGGAAGACCTGGAAAAGAAGACGAATCTTAATTTTTCCATGTTAAACTCAAATATTTCAGTCCGCTTAACAGTAAAGCCTCCTGTAAAAAAGCCAGAGCCGGGAAAAATAACCGGCACAGTCAGCGATGAAAAAGGAGAAACTTTTCCAAGCGCAAGTATCAGGGTAACCGAATTGGGTACAGGTATGCAGAGTGCTGTGGATGGTACTTATGTAATGTCTCTTCCTCCGGGAACTTATACCTTGGAAATCAGCTACATTTCTTATCAGACGCAAAAAATAACTGGAGTACAAATTAAAGCAGGAACAATAACCAAGCTGGACATTTCTATGAAACCTGCTGCAAATGCATTAAAGGAAGTGGTGGTAACTTCGGGTTATCAAAAAGCTTCTACGGCAGGATTATATGCCCGGCAGAAAACTGCTGCGGGGATCACTGACGGGATTTCAGCAGCACAGATTGCACGTACACCAGACAATAATGTTGGTGCGATCTTAAAGCGTGTAAGTGGTTTAAATGTAGTGGATAACCGGTATGTAGTAGTGCGTGGATTGAGTGACAGGTATAATCAGGCCCAGATAGATGGGGTGACTCAACCAAGTACGGATATGAGTCAGAAGAACTTTGCGTTTGACGCGATACCGGCAGAAATGGTAAGTAGTATAGTGGTTAATAAGACAGCTACGCCAGATCTTTCGTCAGAGTTTGCTGGTGGCCAGGTTACGGTGAATACCCTGGATATCCCAGTTCAGAATTTCACACAGTTCCAGGTAGGAAGTGGCTATAACAGCAATACTATAGGTAAGGACTTTATACAGGCAGGAAAACGGGGCAATGCAGAGTTTCTGGGTTTTATGGGAGATGGGCACAAGCTCCCGAATGGATTACGCAGTTGGGTGAATAGTAATCAGGGGGGGGTGCCGGACTATGTTGCAGCACAGAGCAAAGCTTTTGATCCTGAAGGTTTCAGGTTTTATCGCTATGGTTTTACGCCTAATCAAAATTACCGGTTTTCTTTAGGCCGGACTTATCCTTTGAAAAATGGGGTGACCTTTGGTTTTGTAGGCGGAGTGACTTTACGCAATAGTCAGGAAATAACTGATTATATCAGTACCAGGGCCGGTTTTACTGTACAGGCTATTGATAGCGCAAAAATACGTCAGAATGGAAATATTTATCAATACAACGCTACGATCAGTGGACTTTTAAACTTTGGTCTCCAGGGAAAGGGCTTTAAAATCAGCCTGAGAAACATGTATTCTCATGTCTATAAAAATGACTACTACACTTATACCAGCAGACAACCTAATGATGAGCTGGATACTTTGGCAAGCCGCAGGATCAAATTTAATCTTCAGGCTCCGGAAAGTACAACAGTGATACAACATAAACTGGAAGGTGAGCATACTTTGGACGATTCGGGTATTAAATTAATCTGGAATGGTTCTTATACCAACGTAGGGCAGCAACTCAATGATCAGCGAAAGTTCACGGCTTTTAATTCAGGGACTATCAATGGTCAATCTTATTATCAGCGTTATCTGGTAGCCAATCCTTATCAGAATGATGGTAATCCTGATTATCGTTTGTATACAGATACGAAAGAAAAAGATTATAACTGGGGACTGAATCTTTCCAGAAATTTTGATTTTCTGCAAGATAAAACACTGGTGAAAATCGGATATAGCGGTTTTTATAAAAAAAGAGATTTGTCCAGTGTGATTGCTGAAATCTATAATGATTCACATGATATTCTGGAAGTTGTACCTTATGAACATAGTTTGCGCCCTGAGATTTTAGGTACAGGCCCGGGGCAGGTATTTTATAATATACCTGCTGAATTCGGATCACAGTTTAGTGGCAAATCAAATTCACATAGTGTTTATGCGATGTTGGATCAGCGATTGTTCAAGAAGTTAAGAATCGTTTATGGAGTAAGGTATGAAACCTACAAACTGACCAATTTACAGCTTAAAAGAAAAAGTGGAGACGAACCGGCCAATAAGGATGACAATACGAATTTTCTTCCTTCAGCAAATATAACGTACAGCTTGACTGAAAATCTGAATTTCAGAGCTTCTTATGCAACTACGATCATCAGACCTGATTTTAGAGAAACTTCAGATTTTAACTCTTATGATCCGCGCAGGGATATCAGAATACGGGGTGGTGATTTAAAAAGCACGAAGGTTAATAATGCGGATGTCAGATTTGAATGGTATCCTGCTGCTGGTGAAATTATCTCTTTATCTGGATTCTATAAAAAATTTGATAAGCCAATTGAATTGGTCTTTATCCAGGAAATGGCTGTGGATCAATATGCCTTTCAAAATCAAAAATCGGCCGTTAACTATGGCCTGGAATTGGAAGTCAGAAAATCATTGAGCTTTATTGCTGATCGTTCCTGGTTGCGTAATCTTTCTGTTTTTGGAAATGGGACTATCATCAGATCAAAGGTAAAAGCGATCCAGTATGGAGGTACAGATAATAAAGTACCTAAAGAAGTTCAGACTACCAGACCGCTTTTTGGTCAGTCTCCATGGATAGCCAATGTCGGACTTTCTTATACAAAAGATCAATATGGTGTCAATATGGTTTACAATAAATCAGGATACCGGACCAATACCATTAATGACAATCCTCAGTCTGTTGAATTTGAGATGGGACGCGATTTAGTGGATTTGCAGTTGTTTACCCGTCTTTTTAAACAAAAAGGAGAACTCAAATTGAATATAGCCAACCTGCTGAATTCAAAAACCACTTTTTATAAAAACTGGGAAGGCTATACAGGTGGTGGTGAGGGAGGATTCACAGCAATACCTGGAAAATCCGAACGCTATAATAAAGATGAAGGGGATTTTATTACGTATCAGGCTAAAAACGGGACAAATGTGAGTATGGCATTTACCTATAAATTTTAAACATCAGATTAAGGCTTGTAAATCATGGTAAATCTGATATAAACCTGATTTTTATATGAACTATTTATTTATATATTTTTTATAAATATCTTATAGTCAATTAATTATTAATACAAACTTAACATAGAATATCTTTTATCAAAACATAAGACTATTAACTTTATGATTATAAATAATAACCCAAAAACCAATTAAAAAAACGATGAAAAAATTCACAAAACAGGCGCTTGCAATTGTTACAATTGCAGCATTCGCAGTCGCTGGCTGTAAAAAAGGATCTGATGGAAGCTTTGACCGTTCAACTGGGGCTGGCGGCCCTTTTACAGGAGCTGATTCTGTAATCGTTGGAAACATTTCTGCAAGCAGAACATTAAGTCCGGGTAAAGTGTACAAATTAAAAGGTGTTGTTTATGTGACTGGCGGAGCTAAACTAACCATTAAACCAGGTACTGTATTAACTACAGGTGATGCTGTAAATTACAAAGTTGATCCTTCATCTGCAGTAGTAAATGCTATTGCTGGGGTATTAGTGATCACAAAAGGAGCTTCAATTGATGCAGTTGGAACACCTTCACAACCAATCGTATTCACTTCACCAAAAGCAAGCGGTTCACGTGTAGCAGGTGATTTCGGAGGTCTGATTGTATTAGGACAATCTACTACAAACAGAGCTACTGCTCCTCAGATTGAAGGCTTACCAAAGTATGATGCAAATGGAGTTGCATTAGGTATTGATATTACTTACGGTGGTTCAATTCCAGCTGATAACTCTGGTAAAATTCAATATGTACGTATTGAATACGGTGGTTTTAAATTAGCACCAGATAATGAAATCAATGGTTTAACACTAGGTGGTGTTGGTTCAGGTACAACTCTTGATCATATCCAGGTTTCTTATGGAGCTGATGACGCTTTTGAATTCTTCGGAGGTACTGTAAATGCAAAATATTTATTAGCTGTTGGTAATGATGATGATGATTTTGATACTGATTTCGGATTTAGCGGAAATATCCAGTATGCAATTGGTCTGAAAGATCCTAGTTCAACACATAGTACAAGTGGTGGTGTTTCGGATTCTAACGGAATTGAGTCAGATAACGATGGTACAGGTACAACTGCTTCTCCAAGAACTAAACCTACTTATTCAAACTTCACTTTATTAGGATATTCAACTACAAGCACAGGATTACGTGCAGGAAACCGTTGGAGAAGAAACAGTGATCTTTCTATCACTAATTCAATCATTGCTGGTTATAACACCGCAGCTGAATTCCAAAGTGGTACTGAAACCAGTGCAACTCCAGGTGGATTCAATAACAATAATGTGCATGCATTCACAACTGTATTCAGTCCTGCAACTGCTACTTCTTTAACTGGAAGTACAAATGCAACTTCTACTGATGTTAATCCGGATGCATTTGTTGCATTAGGTATCAGAGGCACAAGAACTTTAAGTCCTTTCTACACAACTGCTGTATCAGGATCTTATAACTTCAGTAACCTTACGCCAAGAGTTGCGGGTAGCACAAAAGGTGCTGTACTTACTGCTAACCTTAGCGAGTGGAATTCAGGATGGGTACAATTTTCTCCTCAGACTTCTATAGATTAATTTTCTCCATTTAATTTCTAAGAAAAAGCAGCGTCCCTTTCCATAGGGGGCTGCTTTTTCCTTATTCCGACTCTATGAGAATAATTTTTTACTTTATATTTTCTGTACTGATCCTTTTTTCCTTTTTATCCTGTTCTAAAGGTGAGCCTGTTAAAGACCTTTTATTTGGTAAATTGGCGTTTATAGATTTTACTCCTGGTGGGATTAGAATTATAGCTGGATCAGCTAATAAATTCTCTGCCCCGATAGAAGATGCAAGTTTTGTTTCGGGTGAGAACCGGTTCAGGTTCTATGATAAAGACATCTTATTAATAGATACCTTGTTAAGGGTTGAAGCTTATAAAAAACATACTTATTTTATGTTTAAGCCAAATGCAGATAAAACGCTGCGCATTTTTGACGAAACATTAAATGGTTTTGATAAAGAAACTTTGCCAGATACCGGGTCTGTTAAAATAAGTATGGCTAATTATTTTTCCGCCTTACCCAATAAAGTGGATATTGCCATAACTACAAATACTTATCAGCCACCTATTTTACAACTCATACAAGTCGCTGAATTTCTTAACGTTACTCAGTCATTCTCACAGTTTAAAGTGATAATTCCAGGAAAAGACCAGTTGCTGCAAGAAGTAAACTCTTTTACACTGATCATCAAAGATGTTGTGAGCAAAAACGTGCTTAAAACTATCCCTTTTACGCTGCCTAAAAAAATAAATTCAAAAGAATTAGCCAGTGATGTCTATTTGCTCTATGTGAATGACCAGGGTGGTGTGACTACGCTTATGAGTAAATAAGCGTAATAAAAAGAATCATTTTTTAATACTACTATAAATGAAAAAGTTATTACTGTTTTTATTCGTCTTGTTTTCTATCCCAGCATTAGGGCAGGGGCAACCCGCTCTTGAATTGCTGATTTTTCCGAAATATATTGAAGGGGGAGTAGATAACTATATTCGCACGGGTATTCCCTATGTTTACCGCGCCAAAATAACCGGTTTGAAACCTGGTAAAACTTACAGGTATGAAAATAATCTTGTGAGTTCACCCCAGGCTACAGATAATGGAGTATCCTATCTTTATTTGCTTGCGCCAGATAATGTAATCCCGGATCTTCCCGGATATAACAAAGGTGATTTTCACAGACCAATAATCAGATCAAATGGATCGAATGGTGGAGGGCCATTTGTCTCTGATTATGGATCGCTAACTACTGATGCCTCAGGATCCTATACAGGATGGTTTATACAAGAAACTGTTAAAACAAATCTTCCACCGGGAAAACAACTGTATTTGAGAATTACTCTTAATGACCCTGATGCAGCAGACCCAACAGCTATAGCTTACAAATTACATTCCTCTGAAACAGAAAAACTAACGATCGTTAGTTTGGATCCTTATGAAACACAACTCAAAGGTACAGCGATCCGAAGTACAAGTGCGACTTCAGCAATTGCCAAAAATATGGTCTTCCTTTATGATAATGTAGAGGGAACTGGCCGCCCTATTGGCGGAACCTATATTGAAGATGATGGAGTTCAATCCACAGAAGGAACAAGTGGTGTGCAAAATGGCCTTGCACCGTTTTATTATGCAAATGTAAACGGAGTATCAGGCACATGGGGAGCAATGATACTGAGCAGCGATTTAACAGGAATCCGTCGTATTGAACAGCGGAGCCTGGTAGATGGATCATTAGTAGGCTATAACACTTCTGCTGATGGTTCATGGCCCGATGGTGCTAATCAAGGTGCTTTATTTTCTACGATTTCAACAGAACTAGGAGCTGGTGAAGATGGAGATTTGTCATTGGTTCTTGACGGAACCAAAGTCACCCTTGCGCTGCCAAAAACACCACAGACCGTTTCATTTACCAATACTTTTCCAACTACTTTCAAAGTAGGAGATGCAGATTTTACTTTGTCAGCAAGCAGTACGGCTGGCTTAACTGCTTTCCAGTATACAGTAGCTCCAGCAGGGATTCTTCAGCTTACAGGTAATACCGTGAAAATAACAGGAGGGGGAACAGCAGTGATTACCGTTACTGAACCTGGCAATACAACCTTTGATCCTGGAACAGCAACCAAAACTATTACAGTAACTGCAACGCCGCAAACTATCACTGGTCTGCCAGCCACAATAGCATCAGTTTATGGCGACGGAAATATCACTTTATCTGCTACAGGTGGTGCAAGTGGAAATCCGGTAACTTACACTTCAGACAATCCGGCAATTGCAGAGCTTACATCAGCTAACCAGATTGTGATCAAAAAATCAGGTACTGTCCTGATTAAGGCCAATCAGGCAGGAGGTGCAAATTATTCTCCAGCTGCCGAGATTACCAGTACATTGACTATTACCAAAGCAAGCTTAAATGTAACCGCAGAAGATAAGAGGAAAACACGGGGAAGTGCAAATCCAGTAGCTACATTCACTTATGGACCTTTTAAAGGTGCAGATGATGCAAATACGCTCACCGGAACTCCAATATTGTCTATACAAGCAGACGCCACATCGCCAGCAGGCATATATGACATTTTGGTAGATGTTTCCGGCTTAACCTCCGATAAATATACCTTTAACCCAGTCAAAGGAAAACTTACCATTGAAACTAAGAAAGATCAAGTTATAACGCTGAGTAATCTTCCTGCTACAGCTGCCTATGGTGATCAACCCCTTGTTTTTCAGGCAGCCAGTAATACAACTAATCCAATAACTTTTACCAGTTCCGATCCGGATATTGCAGTAGTTGAAAAAGATGTGGTAGGAGAGTGGACCGTGAAAATCATTGGCGCAGGCCAGGTAAATATCACTGCCTTACAAGCCGAAGATGCCGCTTATGGACCTGGGATTGCCAGTCAGGAACTCAACATCGCAAAAATACCTTTAAAGATAACTGCTGATGATAAATCTAAACTAACCGGAGAAAAGGACCCTGTCTTTACGGCCCGTTACGAAGGATTTGTGAATGCAGATGATGCAAGTAAACTTGCAGGCACGCTTACATTTACCAAACAAGCAGATGGAGCTGGATTTTTAATTGTTCCGGCAGGCCTGACCTCAGCTAATTATAACATCACTTTTGTAAATGGAAAATTAACAGAAGGGAACGTAGCTTTTTCACCGTTAAATAAAATTTATGGTGATGCCCCCTTTGATCCAGGTGCAATTAGTGCTGGTGGTAAACCAACCTATACCATTGCCAATCCAGCCATTGCCATTGTAAATGCAGCAGGATTATTAGAAATAAAAGGAACAGGATCTACCACTATAACCGCGACATTCAACTCTGGTGCCTCTGGAACAACTACACTCAAAGTAGAACAGAAAGCCATTGTAATTACTCCTAATCCGCAAACCAGGATATATGCACAGGAAAATCCGGCGCTATCTGTTAGTTATACCGGTCTTGCCTATGGGGAAAATGAAAACGTTTTAACGACAATACCGCAAATATCGACCCTGGCTACTATAAATTCTGCGGTGGGTACCTACGCAATTAATGCAAGTGCAGCTGCGGCACCGAATTATAAATTCAGCTACCAGCAAGGAGTCCTGACTATTACCAGAGCTGCTCTTGTGGTTAAAGCCGAAGATAAATCCAGGTTATATGGACAGGAAAACCCTGTATTTACCTTAGCTTATACAGGTTTGGCCGCTCAGGACAATATAGGCGACCTAAACTTGAATACAATTGTGGCCACAACGGCAACAACCTCATCAGCTGCTGCCACCTATCCACTCACACCTTCAGGTCTGACAGCAACTGCAAATTATACAGTTAGTTATCAACCAGGTTTATTAACTATCATTCCAGCTCCGCTAAATATTAAGGCCAATGATGCAGAACGCGGAGCAGGACAAGCAAACCCCGTATTTACTTTTACTTATACCGGTTTCGTAAACGGAGATCAAGCGGCTAATCTGACCACAGCTCCTCTGGCAGTAACTACGGCCACAACAGCATCAGGAAAAGGAATTTATCCAATTACAGTTAGTAATGCTGCTGCTGCAAACTATGCGATTACCTATACAGCAGGCCAATTATTTATCAGAAGTTTACCAACCGTTGTTTATGCTGATTTACCTGGTTTAAATTATGGAGATGCGAACTTTGATCCGGCTGCATCATCAAATTCAGGTGTACAACCAGTTTATTCTTCTGATAACCTGAATGTTGCTGTTATTGACAATGGAAAAGTGAAGATTGTAGGGACAGGAACTGTAAATATTTCGGCATCTTTTGCCGCATCAGCTGATTTTGTAGCCACGACAGTCAGTAAACCACTCACTATTTCAAAAAGAGCACTGATTGTCAGAGTTGACAATAAAACAAGGCTTTATGGACAGGCAAATCCAGTTTTAACAGCTACTTATGATGGTTTCGTAAACGGAGAAACTATAGCCACCGCTATTTCTGCACCAGCTTTACTGACTACAATTGCTAAACCATTATCCCCTTCAGGAACTTATATTATTTCTGGCGCCGGAGGATCTGCCTTGAATTATAACCTGAGTTATGAACCAGGTGTTTTATCAATTGATAAAGCTATTCTCAAAGTAACTGCAGACAATAAAACCAGGATCTTTGGAATTGACAACCCTGACTTTACTTTTAAATACAGCGGTTTTGTAAATGCTGAAAACGAATCTGTTATTCAGAATTCACCATTAGCATCAACTGAAGCGTTAAAAAGTTCAGCTGCCGGTAGCTATCCAATTCTTCTTTCAGGAGGTTCAGCAGCTAACTATACTTTCAGTTATGTAAATGGAACATTAACCATTACATCCACCACCAGAACCATTGCTATGGAGGTGATGAATTCAAAAGCTGTAGGTGATCCTGATTTTACACCTGATGTAATCCTGAGTAGTGGGGAAACGCCAATTTTTAATAGTGGTGATCCGGCAATTGCAACTATCGTAGACAATAAAGTTCATTTGGTAAGTGCTGGGAATGTGATGATCACGGCAACGGCCCCGGTTAATTCAAACTATGCGACTACGCCATCTGCAAGTCGTTTATTAGTGGTTAATAAATTACTGCAGACCCTTACTTTCGAAAGTATCCCTGCTTTGCAAATTAATGGCACCTATACCTTAAAAGCAGTATCAAGTTCTGGCTTACCGGTAACCTATAAAATAACCAACACAGCTTATGCTTCGTTATCTGGTGACCAGCTTAAAGGGTTAAGGATTGGTAAAACTCAAATAACCGCTATTCAGGCAGGAGATAACCGTTATGCGGCTGCTCAAATGATTGTGCAGGAGCTGCAAATTACAGATGCGGCTGGCGAGGCAATCAGGGTACACCCCGCACTATCAATTAATGGAGATGGAGTGAATGAATTTCTTTCTATCGATGGAATCAGAGACTTTCCGCTGAATAAAGTGACAATTATTAACAGGAATGGTCTTAAAGTATTTGATATAGAGGGTTATGATAATGAACAGCATGTCTTTCTTGGAAAATCAAAATCCGGAGAGAACTTACCTCAGGGTACCTATTTCTGTCTGATTGAATACCAGACAGATAGCCACGTAAAGCGTAAAACAGGCTATTTTATCCTTAAATACTAATTCTTAACGGGCCGGGACCGTGTTCCGGCCTTATCAAAATATAAAACAGAAATATGAAACTCTTTAAACAGGCACTATTAACCAGTGCACTCGTGATGGTACTCAGCATAAGCCAGGCTCAGCAATCGACTTCTTTTACTCAATATCATGATAACCAGGTGCCATTCAATTCTGCCTACTCACTATTAGATAAAGCAGCTTCCGTTAATCTGAACAGCAGAAAGCAATGGACAGGTATAGAAGGAGCCCCTTATACCTTTCAACTCAATGGAAGCCTGCCAATGGAGAAAATCAATGGTGCAGCGGGCCTGTCCCTGACTTATGATAAATTTAATATAGAGAAACTGACTGAAGTATCTGCCTTTTTTGCCAAAGCAGTACAGCTTTCAGACCAGAACTTTTTTGCAGCTTCTTTTAATGCAGGATTCAGGAATTATATCGCAAGTTATACAGAAGTTGATCCGAACGATGTGAGTTTTCGTGACGATATCAGAGAAACCGTTGGAACAGTAGGCATAGGTGTTATGTTATATAGTCCTGAAAAGTATTATATAGGAGCTTCCTTGCCACGATTGAGCTTCCGGAGCCTGGGTAACGCATCTGCTGATGAAAAAAGAAATTATAGCAATACTTATTATTTCAGCGGAGCATATCTGTTCAATTTGAATGAAGATGTCAAATTTAAACCTGCTACAATGGTATCTTATAGCAGAACTTACAATACTGAGGCAGATTTCTCAGCAACTGTTTACTTGAAAGATAAACTCGGGCTTGGGGTTAACTATAAGACAACTAGTGAGGTTGCAGGAATTATATCAGTCATCTTAAATACTAACGTGAAATTAGGGTATAGTTATCAAACTGGCTTTGGTGATTCAAACATTGGCAGGATCAGTAAAGGATCTCATGAAATTTCTGTAGGCATTCGCTTTGGTGGTAAGGGACCATTGCAACCAAAATTGTTATAAATGTGTGTTTTGTGAAATCAATTGTGCAGCCTGCCAAAAGCAGGTTGTACAAGATTTCTATCCAACCCGATCTTGTATCCAGCCCATCTGGAGGGAAATTAATTCGCCGTTAATTCAGACAAAACGTTTATGTATTATTAAAATATAATAAAGGCTGGACGGCCCGGATGGTGAACAAAGTTATGATGGAATGTAAATAAAGCGAATTTTTAAATAAATTTTGAGCAATTGAAATTTTTCAATTTGATGGTTTTTATGTGTTTTTTACACCAGGACCAAATAATAGTACTTTATTTATGTCTGTTTCTAAAAATATATCCATAAGTGGTTGAAGGTAAAAGAAGTACAACCAAACATTATTTTGTTATATTTGTTTATCAATTAATAATTTCGATTAATTTAATGATATATTCTATAATCATGGAAAACAAAGCAGCAGAAAAAGCGGTGACTAAATTAGTAAAAGAACCCCAAGTGGTAAAAACCATAGTAGACATTCTTTCCAAAGATCTGGAAGCTATAAAGGAACTTTTAAACCGCAAAAATTTGATCCGTAAAGGTTAGTTTTTCCGATCTTTTCAAGTTCAACTATTGTTTTTCTGATTCATCAGTTTATACCTGTTTCTTTGACCACAGGCCGATCTGATGATATCAATTTTATCTTTCCTGGTTCCACGGCTTAATATATCGGCAATGCGGGAGGGGGTGATCTCCAATTCGTATTCACTTTTATATTTCTCCGCAATCTCTTTGGTGGTCTTCGGTTCATTTAAAAATCCCGATTGCAGCAACTCGTCCATATATTTAACATAATTAGGAAACTTGTCTTTTAAATAAGCTGGATCTATGTTTCTTGCCGTAATATAGCGTCTTATATTTTCTCTCAGTACATTTTCTGGCGGAATTGGAAAGTCAGGATCTGCCAATTGATAATGCTTTACCCCAACAGTATTACTTAGCGTCTGCTGCGCTAAAATCCCAATATTTACATCTCCTTTTTCAATGGAAGCAATATAAGATTGATACAATTGTGCGAAAGTAGCTAGTGCTTCCTGCGAAATATTGGCCTCTTTCCGAAATGTCCTTACCCGGTTTCCGTATTCTTTTAATGCGCTTTTATCGTTTTCTGCCACAAATGCAAGGTGATAATTATTAATTGTCTTAAATCACCTGTAATGTTATTTTTATGTAAAATAAATGTTTATATGAATTATAAATTATTTCAATTAAATATTTAAAATATCTAAATGTAAAAATTAAATCGGTAGTAAATAGTCTAACAAACAGAACTTTACGTAATTGTGATTACACTTATAGACGTAAATCTTACAGTTGCATAGGAGATTAAACGGTTTTTTATTACTGTACTTAAATAAAGGAGCTGAAATCTTAAATCACACACCAATAATTATGCAGGAGTTAATTGATCATTCTAACCAATCTATTAAAGAGCCACCAGATTAACAGGGGCGAAAAGGAAGTGGCAGACCCAAACCAGACAGGTTAATACTCATGTGGCCTGCTGCTTCCACAATAGCAAGATTAGTCCAGTACATAGGCAGTTTGCTGCTTAATTTCAGTCATCACAAATGAACTTTGGACATGTGCTATATTTTCGATGGTGGCCAGTTTATTGGATAGGAAATTCTGATAACTATTCATGTCTTTGACCACAACTTTCAGCAGGTAATCAAAATTACCAGCCACATGGAAACACTCCATCACTTCAGGAACCTTAACAATGGCCCGTTCAAACACATTAATCAGGGGCTTGGAATGCAGCTGCAAAGAAACATTAATGAAAGCAACTATGGTCTTGCCAATTTTTTCTCTGTCCAGTAAAGCTACATATTCCTTTACCACACCACTTTGCTCAATTTTTTTGAGCCTTTCGTAAGTAGGGGTAACAGTCAGACCTATCTTACCAGCAATCTGTTTTGTATTGAGACGGGCATCGGCCTGTAAAACCTTTAAAATCTTCTTGTCAATCTGATCAAATGTTTCCACGGTAGTTTTTTTATACTGAATTAATTAATTTCTAACCTCTCAAAAGGTTTAAAAATACTGTAAATATCCATATAATAGTGTTTGTTTTCTAATTTATGCCAAATAATAGTTTTAAAGAATCAGGTTTCCTTAATTTACATCTCATTTAAACCAACTGTATTTTTAAAATGGAACAGCATAATTTATCCCCGGAAAATGCAGGGAGACTGAAGGATTTAATGGAAAGATTAACTGCTGATTCGGAGTTAATGCTTGGGTACCCGGTATCAAAAGATTTTAATTATTCTGAACTGGCTGAATTTCTGAACTTTCCAATTAATAACCTTGGAGATCCGTTTGTAGCTTCCACCTATACTATAGGTACACGTGAAATGGAAAGAGAAGTACTGGAGTTTTTTGCATTGTTATTCAGGGCACCAGTCAACAACTGGTGGGGATATGTGACTAATGGGGGTTCAGAAGGAAATCTTTATGGTTTATACCTGGCCAGGGAAATTCATCCAAAGGGCATGGTTTATTTTTCGCAGGCTACACACTATAGTGTGCAGAAAAACCTGCACTTATTAAATATGCCTAATATTGTAATCCGTACTCAGGCAAGCGGAGAGATTGATTACGATGATCTTAGAGATACGATCAAAATGAACAGACATATGCCTGTAATTATCTTTGCTAATATCGGAACTACAATGACCGAAGCAAGGGATGATGTGCGTAAGATCAGAAGTATTTTACAGGATCTGGCAATACAGCATTTTTATATTCATGCAGATGGAGCACTTTCAGGGAGTTACAGTGCATTTATAGAACCACGTCCTGCATTTGATTTTATGGATGGCGCGGATAGTATTGCAATTAGCGGACACAAGTTTATTGGCTCTCCGATTCCATGTGGAGTAGTGGTGGTGAAAAAGAACAACCGTGACCGTATTGCCCGTTCAGTATCTTATACAGGCAGTATGGATACCACAATAACCGGTTCCAGAAATGGACATACCCCTTTGTTTTTATGGTATATGATTAAAAGCCTCGGACTGGAAGGATTTAAGAAAAGAGCCTTACATAGTCTGGAAGTCGCTGCTTATGCAGAAATGAAATTGAAAGAAATAGGAATCAATGCCTGGAGAAATCCGGATTCAATTACTGTTAATTTACCGGAGCCCGCAGCACAGGTAAGGATCAAATGGCAACTGGCTTTAGAAAACGGCTGGTGCCATATTATTTGTATGCCAAATGTAACTAAGTATCAGATTGATCAGCTGGCCACAGAAATAGCAGCGACTAGTGTAATGTTATCTGTTTCTTAATTCTGAACAGGATATCATTCAAATCAAAAGGCTTACTGATAAAATCGTTGGCACTGCATTGCTGAAAAACGGTATCCGCCGAAGCGTGTGCAGACATCACAATAATCGGTATGTCTTTTGTTCGTTGCATTGTTCTGATTTCTCTGCATAATTCCAGACCATTTCCATCAGGAAGCATTACATCAAGCAAATATAAATCCGGGATACTATCTTTCATCGCTGCATGAAAAGACGAAATATCCGGAAAAAGCCGCACTTTATAACCTTCATCTTCCAATATGAACTCTATGATCTGTCTGATATCCTGATCATCTTCTACAACATATATTTGCTTCATCATTCCTCAATAGGTTTCTAATAGAAATAGGCCCGTTTTCGTCCTATAGATCAAAACAAGCTGGCAGATTATACTATTGACAGAATAGATGGCAAACCCTGTACCAAATAAACGTTTTTCTTGAATTAAAAATCAAGGGGGTTGAACTTCCCGGTAAAACCCCCTCAATGAAAGCCGGCATCCACCGGTATGGAATAAATTATCTGCCCAAATATAAAACGGTGCCTGGTTTTAAAAAATGACAAGGATCACTATTGAATTAATCGCATCTATGTGGCTTTTTCTTAACTTTGCACTGAGGTAATAAAGGAGACTCTAGTCTTCAGACAAAATCACGACCATGAAGATAATAACCATTTTAAGCTCCTGTTTACTCATTACGGCATTTAGCCTGATGAACGTGAACGCTCAACCTGCACGCGGATTGTCAGAATTTCCACTGCATGCACATTTTGTGCGCTCCAATAAACCAATGCTTGTTTTTTTGACCGGTGATGGTGGATGGAATAATTTTTCAGAGTTAACCGTAAAAGAGCTGGTTAAAAACGGGTACTCAACACTTGTCCTGGATACCCGTAAATATTTCTGGACGCAGAAAACACCCGATCAGTTTGCAAAAGATATGCAGGTGATCCTGTCCGCTTATTTAAAAACATGGAATAAAGAGTCATTCTCTTTGATTGGTTATTCGTTTGGGGCAGATATTGCCGCTTTTGTCCCTTCCCGTTTACCCAGCAATCTCGCAGAAAAACAAAACTCCTTAGTTTTGCTTTCACCAGGTTTTTCGACCGGGTACGTAGTTAAACTAAAAAACTTATTGAATTTTGGCTCTACAGACAAAGAAAAATATAAAGTAAACCCGGAGTTGTTGAAATCAGTGATTCCCGTATGGTGTATTTTCGGTAAGGAGGAAGATAGTGAGTTTTATAAAGCTTTAAAGCAAACAGATAAAATACATAAGGTAACGATTCCTGGCTCTCATCGTTTTGACGATGATATTCCCCAGGTTACCAAGGCAATTATAAAAGGATTGTAAAAAAGAAACGGGGATAAGTCTCCGACTCATCCCCGCTATCTAAATTAACGCTCTCATATATACAGACGCTCATACTTAAGCTTTATTGTATAAACACAAAAATAAATCTGTTATTATTTTATAAGCCAAATCACAGATGAAACGTTAAATTTAACTTTTAAATCCTATCATTATGAAGCTATATAGCCGTACCCTGTTTTTATTTAGTACTTGTTTGCTGAGCCATGCTATGTTATTTGCACAGGAGACCACCCCAAAAGCACCAGATAGTAGTCTGAATACATTGCAAATCAACAGAAAGAAGATTGATTCGCTGGATAAACAGCTCATGCGGTTGATCGGAGAAAGGGAAATTGCAGTCAGAGAGATTGGGATTTACAAAGCCAAGAACAATATCCCACCCTTACAAGCAGGCCGCTTTAGGCAGGTATTGGAAAAAAGTATCATCGCAGGTGAAAAGGAGGGCCTATCAGCTAACTTTGTTACTGAAATGATGAATGCCATCCATAAAGAAAGTCTGAGAATTGAAGATGAAATTAAATTAAAATTCCATGGCAAATAATGTAAATATCACTTCCAGCGGTATACAAAAGGTCTTGCGCAATTACAATGAAAAACAAGCGCTGGCTGAGTATATCTGGAATGGATTTGACGCCAATGCAGATACCGTAGAAATTAACTATACGGCGAATGAACTGGGCTTCATGGATCACCTCGGGATTTATGACAATGGCTATGGAATAAATTTTAAAAACCTGAAAGTTAAATTTGATCCTTTTTATGAATCAGAGAAAGCGCTGCAGCTGGCTTTGAATCGTAACCGGTCTACCATGCATGGCAAAAACGGGGTAGGAAGGTTAACTTTCTTTAAATTTGCCAACGATGCCGAGTGGCAAACTACTTTCTTGCATAACGATTCCCTGAAAAGTGGCAGAATCAGGATTGGGGTGTCCGCCCTGAATAATTATCAGGCTAATTTACTCGATATGCCGTTAAGTGAAAAAACAGGCACCAGGGTACTGTTCTCCAATATCAAGATAGTACAGGAAAATATGGAACTGGAGATTATCCCTTTTCTAAAAGCGGAGTTTTGCTGGTTTCTGGAGTTGAATAAAAAGAGAAACTATACTATTTTGATCAATGGAATCCCACTTGATTATACTGATAATATCCAATATTATGAAGAGGATATCCTGTTAAAGGATGAAAGTACACAGACGTTGTTTAAGCTGAAATTTGTACAGTGGAAGGAGTCTTTACATAAAGAACTGTCCAAAGTCTATTATATTAACGAAAGGGGTGAAGAGAAGTTTAAGGAGTATACGACCTTGAATAAGAAAGCCGACGAATATTTTCACAGTGTTTACATCGAAAGTGAATTTTTCACAGATTTTGATTTCAGCGGAACCGAGTTTGATACCCAGGTGAAATTGTATAACCGGTCAAAATCATCACCGGAATATAAATTACTCAGTAAAAAAGTAAATGAGCTCCTGCGCGCGAAAAGGAAGTTTTTCCTGAAAGAATATTCAGGTAAACTGCTTCAGCGTTTTGAAAACGAAGGCGTGCTATCCCTGAATGATAAAGAACCACTCAATCCGAAAAGGAAACAAGATTTACTGAATACGTTGAAAACCATGTACGAAATTCAGCCTAAAATATTCAGTAACCTGAGTATAGATCAGAAAAAAACATTTATAGCATTAATTGATGCCTTGCTGGTCTCTGATCAAAGGGGGAGTTTGCTGCATCTGCTGGAGAGTATTGTTGACCTGGAAGAAGAAGAAAGAACTGAGCTTACTGCCTTATTAGTGCACTAAGTAATCCTGTTTTTTTAAGGCTTTGCAATTTTACTGATTTCCTTTTTGCTCAGGATGTGAATGGTAAAGCCTTCTTTTTTAATGGGGTGATCATTTTTAGCTGTAGCCACATTGTTAATTGCTTCGGCTGCCTCTATTCCTGATACAACCTCTCCAAAAACTGTATAATCCTGATCAAGACGTGGAAGGCCACCTACAGTTTTATAAGTTTCGCGCTGTGCAGGCGTAAATTTAATTCCTCTTTTTACTTCCAGCGTATCCAGTTCTGTATCGGTCTGTATTTTACCTTCTACCAGGTAAATCTGATCGAGATAGGAGCTCTTATCTGGATTGTCATTTCTTCCCGCACCCAAAGCTCCTTTTTTATGGAATAACTCTGGCCTTATTTCAGCCGCCAACCGTTGAACAGGAACTTGCGGATTAAGTTTTTCTCTGTCTAATATAGTCTCATCAAGTTCACCACCCTGACTTACAAAATTTTTGATGACCCTGTTGAACTCCTGATCTTTGAAAAGGCCTTTTTTAACCAGGTTAAGGAAATTGTCCCGGTGATTGGGAGTTTCATCATACAGCATAATCAGAATATTGCCTTTTGAAGTAGAAAGGCTTACATAATTGGTTTGTGCCTGAACTGTGCAGCTCAGCAAGAATAAAATGGTAGTGAGAATAGATCGGTTCATCATACTAAAGATAATTCTACGTAAATTGGAGTGTGCGCTTAACATATAAATGTATAACCAGCATAATCATTCCGATCATAATGGAAACATCAGCAAGGTTGAAAATCCCGGTTTTCAGGATATAGAAGTCTATATGCAGAAAATCGGTTACTGAGCCATAAAGAAACCTGTCGTACAAATTTCCTAAGCCTCCGCCAATTACAAAACAGATGCCCAGGACCAGTAAGTTATTGAGTTGACTATTTCTCAGCAGGTAATAAATGCCGTAACAAAGCGCGAGCAGCGGAATTAAAGACAAGAAAATAAACTTTACGGAGTCTGCCATTGAATCGCCGGTGCTTAAAAATGCCCCTGAATTCTCCACTTTGGTTAATATCAAATGCTTACCAATCACATTGATCGTTTCATGGTAAGCTATATTCTGACGGGCTACATTTTTAGAAAGCTGATCACAGCCTGCATTAGCCAGTACAATTAGTAAAATAGATAGATTTCTTAAGATAAGTTTCATCCGGACAGTGATTTTCGGTATAAACTTAATCCGTTTAGTTTATAATCTCAAATTTAAAAGATTTCTTCTCCGCAATACTGAAATAAATAGGACTATTAAAAGATAACATTCAAAACAGAAGTCCACTCGCATTGTTATACCCCGGATAAATCAAATTATAACGTTCATGGAAAAGAAGAAAGAATCCTTTTTTGAGCAATTAGCTACAAAAATTACTTGCTGGACGGGGAGTTCTGCAGCATTCGGTATAGCCTTATTAGTTGTCATTGTTTGGGGGATCAGCGGGCCCATTTTTAAATATTCTGATACGTGGCAATTGGTGATCAATACCGGAACCACTATCATAACTTTTATGATGGTCTTTTTAATTCAGAAATCTCAGAACAAAGATTCAAAAGCTATCCAGTTAAAATTAAATGAATTGATTGCAGCTAGCAGGCATGCAAGTAACAGAATGGTTGATATTGAGGATCTGACTGAGCAAGAGCTGGATGTACTGCATAAATATTACCAAAAACTCTCTGATATTTCCGAAGAGGACGACGATATTCATAATTCTCATTCTATAGATGCTGCAACTAATCTGGAAAAAGAAAAAGTTGAACATCGCAAAAAACACCATAAAGATCAAACATCGGAATCTGAATCCTGATATATCAGCAAATTGGAACCGGAAATTATAGTTACAGTGCTAAAAAAGCCTGAACAGTATTTTAAACTGTTCAGGCTCTTTTAGCACTAATCTTTAACATTTTACTCTGCCGCAGCCTCTTCATTTACATAAGCTGTCGCGATTTCAGTTAAAGCTACATCAGTTGCTTTTTCGTTGTCAAGCGTCTGCTGTAATAAGCTGGCCACTTCTGTATGTCCCATGTTCTGAGCGAATACAGCTAATGTACCATAGGTCGCTATTTCGTAATGCTCTACTTTCTGAGCAGCCAGGATTAAGCCAGCATCCCTGGTTAACGTACCTTTATCAGTATCAGCAATAATAGAATCAGCTTCTTCCAATAGACCAGCCATTGCATCACATTTTTTGGCTGCAGGTTTTGTCTCTAATAATGCAAACACTTCTTCTAAGGTGTCAATGTGCGTTTGAGTCTCCTGCGTATGTTTCTCAAATGCAGCTGCAAGCTCTGGACTTGTCGCTGCTTTCTTCATTTTTGGAAGTGCTTTAACCAGGTGTTTCTCCGCCCAGTAGATATCCTTCAGTTCGTCTACAAAGAATTCATGGAATTCAGAATCCTTCATTTTTCCAGTCTGACCAGTTGTCTTTTTTGAATTCGCTTTTGTAGTTGTGGTAGTTTTTTTTGTTGTAGTTGCCATGTTCTATTGATTTTGAGTAGCCATAACCGCTCATTCATAGAAAGGTTTACATTATTTTATTATTTTGCAGGAAACAGCTGTTCAGCCATCTTTTGATCATGGCCATAAATATCTTCTCTGAAATTGATCAGTCCGTTTTTATCTACCCAGCTGGTAAAATAAGCAATGATCACCGGAACTGGAGTTTTCATTGTTACCCATACCTCTTTTTTAGAACTCATGGCCTTGTCAATTTTTTCAGTTGTCCATTCCGGTCTGTCCGCTAATAAATATTCAGCTAATGTTTTAGGCTTCGCCAGCCGGATACAGCCATGGCTAAATGCACGCTTGTCTTCCGAAAACAAAGATTTCGCAGGTGTGTCATGTAAATAGATGTTGTAACTGTTTGGAAATAAGAATTTGACACGTCCCAAAGAATTGGTGTTTCCTGGTTTCTGACGAATGAGCGGCAACCCGTCACTAAAACCATATTGCTCCATGTTTTTTTGCGCCAGGTAATTGCGGTTCTTACGCATTGCAGGCAGAACTTCTGCACGTACAATACTGGAAGGAATGTTCCAATAAGGACTAAAAACGATGTTTTTTAAAGTATTGCTGAAAATTACAGTCTTATTCGCTGCTTTTCCAACCACAATGCCCATATTCAATACCTCTTTTTTAGCCTCGAATACATGTAGTTTATATTCGGGAATATTCACTAAAATCAATTTACCTTCAGGCAGGAGTGGAGACCAGCGGATTCTTTCCAGGTTGATCAGCATTTGTTGAATACGGGACTCAACAGGTGCATTTAAAGCTGCTATTAACAGACGATCTGGTTTTCCGGTTTGTCCATATCCAAATTGCAGCTGTGCTTTTTTAACCGCTGCGGTTACTGCTGCCGAATAAATTGAAGTAGAATCTTTAGCATCCAGATCTCCAAAATCAATCAGCCGCTGCTTAAACTGTAAAACTACCGATCCGGAATCACCTTCTTTGATAGTTTTAAGCGCAGCAGCATCCAGTTGTGGCCAGCTACCCCTTTTTTGAATGCTATACCAGCGGATGAGTTCTTTGTTCAGTGTTTTATAATAACCGTTTACAGGTTCCCATGCTGCTACGCCAGCTCCTTTTTTTGCGACCAGCGAATCCAGCAAAGCTACTGCGTTAATTTTTTTCCTTGGGATGTACCACTGCAGCGCTGCGGGATCCACTTTTCCAGCATAAGCATTGGTTACAAAATTAAAAAAGTGCTGGGTCAGTTCCAGTTCCAGTTGAACCATAGCCGGGCTTACGGCAAGAATAGTAGTGTCTTTACTGATTAACCCATCAAGTTGTTTCCTGATTAACAATTCATTTTTAGAACTGTCCCTGGAAGTCGAATCATAACGCTTGTCGAGTGCATAAAATACCCTGGTTTGTTCTGCCAGCCCTTTTTCTGTTAACCAGGCGAACTGAAAGTTCCGGCTATTGTAAAAGTTCCTCAGCCTTAATGCAGCACTATCTTCTAATTTAGCCCCGATGATATATTTTTCCAGTTCCATACTATCAATTAATAGTTTGGTCACTGCATTTTTAGGTGTAATCGTAACGTCCCTGGCTATTTTTTTTACCTCTTTTCGCTGACACTGTATAAAAAACAAAGAAGTCAGTATAAGCAGTACTAAGGAAGAAAGTCTTAAAATTGAAAAATTGAAGCGTAACTTTAGTTTCATAGCTATGAATATAAGTAAAACGTTGGAAATTAAATTATTGCAAATCAGGGGTTAGAAAAAAACCATCAACTTTATGGTTGAACTCATCCTTATGCTCAATTAAGGTAGCATGACCAGATTTAGGAACAATCCATAACTGGCCTTCGGGGATATTTTTCGCAATCAAAACTGTATGTTCCGTATTGATTAAGTCATGGTCACCACCAATAATCAGCGCAGGGCATTTGACCTGTTTTAAAGCAGCCAGAGGAATGTTTGGTTGATTCCAATCGAGTAAAAACACCTTCCAATCATTCTTTTCCTTAACAGTAGCAAAAGCCTTGTCTTTACCAGAAAGAAAAGTTTCCTGCTCAGATTTCCAGAATTCTGGTTTTAAAGCTGTAGAATCCGGCCAAAGGTTAGCCCCTGTAGCAGCGAGTTTAATCACTTTATCCGGATGGCGCATGGCCAGCAGCAAAGCATTGATGCCACCATCGCTCCAGCCTATCACATAAGCCGATTTTACATTTATAGAATCCAGCAGGGCAGCATAATCATCAGCCATCATTTCAAAGCTGAGTGAATCCCGCAGGTCTTCAGATTTGCCATGTGCACGGCTATCTGCTACTATAACCTGGTATTTTTTTGAGAAATAAGGGATGTTACCTGCAAAAGAACTGATGTTACCGCCATTTCCATGGATCATCAATAAAGGTTTACCCGTCCCATATATTTCATAGTACATTTTAAACCCTCTGATATTGAAGTATTTCCCAGTCTTTTGATTGTTCCCATAATTGATTACCTGACTTTGGCAGGCATTAATCAACAAGGTCAATACACAGGCCCCACAGATAATGATGTCTTTTATACGCATGATATTTTAGCATTGATGATGTTTCTTAGCTGAAACACAATAATCAAATATTGCGATTAATTAGTTAAAAACAGGATTTTTACCTGTTTATGTTCTTATATTGATCAATATTTGCCTCAAAAATATAAAGGCGGGAAAAGTAATATTATATTTGTTGCGACAAAATCTAACCTGATTCATATTAATGCAAACTAAACAGCTGACCTGGCAGTTCGCCTGGGAGTATCCTGCCTTTAGGGTGAAATTTATATTGGGCATCTTAATGATGGTCCTGATACTTTTTTACATACAGGATTTTTTCTTATTTATACAGGCCAGAAATGGAGTGCTCATGGATGACTGGGTATTGAGCCGTTTACCAGCTCATGATGTATCCCGCTATATCTTCCTGATAATTAATCCGGCGATTGTTTTTTTTATCTGGAGAATAATCAAAAATACTTCGATGTGCATCACTGCATTGTGGGGGTATATTTTTTTCTGCGTGGCCAGGATGATTACGATTTTGCTGATCCCGCTCGATGCGCCAGTTAATCTTGTTCATCTTACTGATCCTTTTTTAGTGCTCATTTACGGATCAAATATGATTACTAAAGATCTGTTTTTTTCAGGTCATACTGCTACTTTATGCCTAATCGGGCTTTGTCTGGAAAATAAAAATGAAAAAGTGATCATTTTTATTGCTACAGGCATATTAGGTGTTTTATTATTAGTTCAGCACGTTCATTATACCGCAGATGTACTGGCAGCACCGGTTTTTAGTTACCTATTCTGGTATCTTGGCCGGACAGTAGCAAGGATATAATTTTGATAATCCTTAAATTGGCCGCTCTTTAAAGCCATTTGGATTTAAACTGTTTATATCTTTACCAATAATTTTAACCAGGGAATTTGCCATAACGGCTTATTTCATATACCCTTTTGAATGGAAGTCAATAATTTAGAACCTCAGGAACTTTGGAGTAGCTTTGTAAAGCTGAACGCTGTGCCCCGCGCTTCAAAAAAAGAAGAACGCGTCATTGCATTTATGGTCAGCTTTGGAAATGACCTTGGTCTTGAAACCGTGACAGACCGAACCGGGAATGTAGTGATCAAAAAACCTGCAACTCCGGGAATGGAAGATCGTAAAACAGTGATTTTACAGTCTCACCTTGATATGGTACACCAAAAAAACAGCGATACTGCGTTCAATTTTGAAGAACAGGGCATTGAAATGTTTGTGGACGAAGACTGGGTAAAAGCAAAAGGCACCACATTGGGAGCTGACAATGGAATAGGGGTGGCGGCAATCATGGCTGTATTAGCCTCAACAACGATTCAGCACCCTGCATTGGAAGCGATGTTCACTATTGATGAAGAAACTGGCATGACGGGCGCTAAAGAGCTTGATCCGGCTAACTTTTCCGGAACCATCTTATTGAACCTGGATACTGAAGAAGATGATGAACTCACCATCGGCTGTGCCGGAGGAATAGATACCAATACACACTATACTTACCAGCAAGAAACAGTAAAAGCTTTGAGTACTGCATTTGAAATCACCATTAAGGGATTGAAAGGCGGGCATTCAGGAATGGATATCCATAAAGGCAGAGCAAATGCAAATAAACTGATGAACCGTTTGTTTTTTACAGCGGCTCAGACTATCGGCCTGCAAATAAGTACGATCAATGGTGGCAGTTTAAGAAATGCTATACCAAGAGAATCTGCTGCTGTCATCGTAGTTCCGACTGCAGAAAAGGCAGCATTTGAAGAATTTATAAAAGAATTTACCGCTATAATTCAGGAAGAATACCAAACGGTAGAACCCGCATTGGCTATTGTACTCAGCGAAACAGCTTTGCCTGCACAAGTTATGGTAAATACTGACTTTAAAAAGATTGTCAACACAATTTATGCGATGCCAAATGGTGTTTTCAGAATGAGTCCTGATATTGAGGATTTAGTAGAAGCATCGAGTAACTTAGCAAGAGTAATTGTTAAAGATGGCAGATTTATCACCCAGTCTTTACAACGCAGCAGTGTAGAAAGTACTAAAACAGACGTCTCCAATGCGATCCGTGCTGCTTTTGAAAATATGGGCAGTGAAGTTTCACAAGATGGAGACTACCCCGGATGGAAACCTAACCCTGACTCAGATATTTTAAGATTAATGGTGCGCATGTATGAGACCGCTTTTGGTAAAGCAGCTCAGGTTGATGCTTGTCATGCAGGCTTGGAATGTGGTATTCTGGGTGGTCATTTACCTGGAATGGACATGATCTCCTTTGGACCGACTATCAGAGGGGCACATTCTCCGGATGAACGGGTACAGATTTCTTCCGTTCAGAAATTCTGGGGCTTCCTGCTTAGCGTATTGAAAGAGATTCCCAAAAACACTAAATAGAAAAGAATTAATTATTTCAGACCTTCTTTAAAGAACAATTTATGATTATTGCACCAAGAATACGTGGTTTCATCTGCCTGACTGCTCATCCTCAGGGATGTGAGCAAAATGTTGTCAATCAAATCAACTACGTGAAATCAAAAGGCGCTATAGCTGGCCCTAAACGTGTGCTGGTTATTGGCGCATCTACTGGATTTGGACTGGCGTCAAGAATTACCAGTGCTTTTGGATCGGATGCATCTACCATAGGTGTGTATTTCGAAAAGCCACCTGCACCAGGTAAAACCGCTTCACCAGGCTGGTATAATACAGCTGCTTTTGAGGCTAAAGCTCAGGAGGCTGGTTTATACGCTAAAAGTATCAATGGCGATGCTTTCTCTGATGAAATCAAACAAAAAACTTTAGACCTGATTAAAGCTGATTTAGGTCAGATTGACTTAGTAATCTACAGCCTGGCTTCACCACGCAGGACACATCCTAAAACAGGAGTGGTGTATAATTCTGTATTGAAACCAATCGGTCAGGGCTTTACTAACAAAACAGTAGATTTTCATACCGGTGTAGTTACTGATATCTCTATTCAGCCAGCAAACGAAGAAGAAATAGAAAATACTGTTGCGGTAATGGGAGGGGAGGACTGGGGTTTCTGGATCGAAGATCTTAAAGCTGCAGGTTTACTGGCAGAAGGCGCAACAACAGTTGCTTATTCTTATATAGGCCCATCTGTAACTGAAGCGGTTTACCGTAAAGGAACAATTGGCCGTGCTAAAGATGATTTGGAGGCTACTGCTTTCCATATCACTGAAAAATTAAAAGACCTGAATGGAAAAGCATATGTTTCTGTAAACAAAGCTTTGGTAACTCAGGCAAGTTCTGCTATTCCAGTGATCCCATTGTACATTTCATTACTTTATAAAGTGATGAAAGCAAAAGGAACTCATGAGGGATGTATTGAGCAGATCCAGCGTTTATTCCAGGACAGATTATATACAGGTGCTGCTATTCCAACGGATGAAAAAGGAAGAATCCGTGTAGATGATTTAGAGATGGATGCAGCAACACAAGCAGAAGTTGCTGAATTGTGGGCGGGCATTTCTACAGAAAGTTTACCAGAGCTTGGTGACCTTGCTGGTTACAAACATGACTTCCTGAACCTGTTTGGTTTTGATGTAGCCGGAGTTGATTACGAGGCTGAAACAAATGAAATGGTAGAAGTTCCGGGATTAGTTTAATTTCGGTTTCCACCTGTTTAAAAGAGGGCTTCCATTGAGTTGGGAGCCCTCTTTTTGTATATATTATATTTTATTTAGCTGATATCCATCTTGTTGTGGTTTATGTTGTGTGATATTGTATTGTGCACAATATGTTTAAGTAATACCCGTTTAATAGGTATGGAAATGCTTAAACTGGAGCAGCAGCTCTGCTTCCCGATCTATGCTTTATCAAGACAGATCACCGCTTTGTATCGTCCTTTGCTAGAGAAACTAGATCTTACTTATCCGCAATACCTGGTGATGCTTTTGCTTTGGGAGACCAATAAAATCAGCATTAAGGAAATTGGTGAAAAGCTTTTGCTGGATACCGGAACTTTAACACCGCTATTGAAAAGGCTGGAACAAAAACAATATCTGACCAGGAAAAGAAGTGAGGAAGATGAAAGGATCGTATTGATCGAGCTAACCAGTGGCGGGTTAAAATTGAAATATGCTGCTGCCGGAATCCCGGGGGCCCTGTTTTGCGCTTTGGATATTACAGAGGGCGAAATGGTCAGTCTTCAGCAAAAACTAACAGGAATCTTAAATACAATAAATAAACATCATGGATAAAATTGAAAAATTATACACTGCTGAAGCGAGTGCGACTGGCGGCAGAAATGGAAATGTAAAATCATCGGACGGCGTTTTAGACCTGGAAGTAAGAATGCCAAAGGAACTTGGGGGTGGGGCAGGAGCCTATACGAACCCTGAGCAGCTTTTTGCAGCAGGCTATGCGGCTTGTTTTGACAGCGCTTTGAACTTAGTGATTAAAATGGATAAGTTACAGACAGGTGAAACTAAAGTAACTGCTAAAGTCAGTATCGGAAAGAATAGTACAGGAGGCTTTCAGCTGGCTGTGAAGCTTTCGGTAGCCATTCCGGGAGTAGACGCTGATGTAGCAAAGAAATTGACTGAGAAAGCCCATCAGGTGTGTCCTTACTCAAATGCTACCCGTGGCAACATTGAGGTTGAACTTGAAAATATTTAAATAATTGTAACTGCGCCCGTGAAATTATAGAAGAAAGCGGGCGTATTTAGCTATTAAAACCAAGTGGAAGAGCTATTGGAATGACTGTAGATTGTATAGTTATTTTAGGGTAAATCATAGCTGAAATCTGGCTTTTACTTCCCCTGATTACCCTTGCTTTTACAGGAATGTGTAAAACCCTGATAAATTTTTTTCTTCTTTTTAAATTTTTTCTGGCCCTATGAATCAGAACGGCCATTTGAGTTGCGCTAACTGTTCACTTTGTTCAAAAATCAATAGCTAATTTAGTTGTTTGTTTACCTTATTCAATCAATTGATTAATGTATTTTATTTTAAATGAGATACATATGATTGTTATATAAACAATTTGTAAATGACAAAATGTCGCTCTTCTCTTTTTTGACTCTCCTGCTGATTGATCAACAGCGCTGGATTTGTCGGCTTTTTTTGGTAATATTGTCCTGTATTAAGGAATGAAAACCTTTTATTTGAGCAATAGTTATAAACACTGAATTTTCAATGTGGATAAGTTATCCACAAAAAAGATGCTTTTTTACTGGCTATCGTTTTGCCTGTTAGCGACTTATGAATTAGGTGAGATTTTATGATTTTTTGTTGGTAATTTTTAGGATCTTCGCACTCCCAAAACGGCAGCGTATTTGGTTGTTGTTTAAGTCGAATACCATTAATTTATAGAATAACTATGCAAAAAACTTGTACCGAAGTATGGAATAACTGTCTCCAGATTATTAAGGATAATATCCCGGTCCAAAGTTTTAAAACTTGGTTCGAACCGATTTCGGCATTAAAATTGGAAGGCAACATATTAACTGTACAGGTGCCAAGTTTATTCTTTTATGAATGGCTGGAAGAGCATTATGTTGGTTTATTGCGCAAGACAGTTAAACAGCAAATGGGAGAAGAAGGACGTTTAGAATATAATATTGTGGTTGATAAGTCGTCAAACAGCGGTTCACCCTATACAACCAGTATGCCATCAAATGGAAATGGGGCTGCTTCTAAAACACAATCAATGCCAGTTCCGGTATCTATTAATAAGGACATTAAAAACCCTTTTATTATACCAGGATTGAAAAAACTTAACGTTGATCCTCAATTAAATTCTCAATATACTTTTGAAAGTTATGTAGAAGGTGATTGTAACCGCCTGGCGCGTTCTGCAGGATTTGCTGTAGCAGCAAAACCAGGTGCAACATCATTTAACCCATTAATGATCTATGGTGCTGTAGGACTGGGTAAAACCCATCTTGTACAGGCTATTGGTAATGAAATCAGACGTACTCTGCCAGATAAACTGGTTATATATGTGTCTTGTGAGAAATTCTGCCAGCAGTTTGTAGAGTCTCTGAAGAACAATACAATTAATGATTTCGTGAACTTTTACCAGGCAATGGATGTAATTATCATGGATGATGTCCACAACTTTGCCGGAAAAGAGAAAACTCAGGATATTTTCTTCCATATTTTCAATCACTTACATCAGTCGGGCAAACAAATTATTATTACTTCAGATAAAGCTCCAAAAGACCTTTCAGGTGTTGAAGAACGCTTGTTGAGCCGTTTCAAATGGGGACTTTCTGCTGATTTGCAGATTCCTGATCTGGAAACCAGGATCGCGATCTTAAGGAAAAAAATGTATGCTGACGGGATTGAACTTCCTTCGGATGTAGTTGAATATGTAGCGAATAACATTGATAACAATGTACGTGAGCTGGAAGGAGCAATGGTTTCCTTGTTAGCACAGTCTACATTGAATAAAAAAGACATTGATCTTGGTTTAGCTAAATCAATGCTGAAAAACTTTATCAAAAATACCACGAAAGAGATTTCAATGGATTATATCCAGAAACTGGTTTGTGAGTATTTCGAAGTGCCTGTGGAGATGGTGAAGTCACCAACCCGTAAACGGGAAATTGTACAGGCACGCCAGATTTCAATGTATTTATCGAAAAGCCTGACTAAGTCTTCTTTGAAAAGTATCGGTGCCTTTTATGGCGGAAGAGATCACTCTACGGTGATCTATGCATGTCAAACAGTTGAAGATCTGATTGATACTGATAAGAAATTCAAAGGTTATGTGAATGATATCCAGAAAAAATTAAAAATGAGCTAGGTTTATCCGGCTTAAAAGGCGGTTTTCCTGTTAAAATAGAAAAAGGCATTCGTGATTACGGATGCCTTTTTTGTTAAATCGAATTTCTCAGGGTTTTAAAAACCTTATATTAAGCTTAAATTATTTAGCATGAAAGTAGCCGTATTTAGTACACAATCTTATGATAAACAGTATTTTAATCTTGTAAATGAGGATTTTGATCATGAATTTATCTTTCTTGAACCAGCCTTAAATGCGGATACGGCAATTTTAGCCAGTGGATGTCGTGGGGTTTGTGTTTTCGTGAATGACAAAGTGGATGCAAAAACATTGGAAATACTGCATCAGAATGGTACAGATACGATTGTACTCCGTTGTGCAGGCTTTAACCAGGTAGATCTTGATTCCGCTAAGGGGTTGGGAATAAATGTTTACAGAGTGCCTTCTTATTCACCAGAAGCGGTAGCAGAACATGCGGTTGCCATGATGATGACTTTGAACCGTAAAACACATAAGGCTTATAACAGGGTAAGAGAGGGGAATTTCTCTTTAGAAAGGTTAATTGGTTTTAACCTGAATGGTAAAACAGTGGGTATTCTTGGCTTGGGACAAATCGGGCTCGCTTTTGCAAAAATAATGCAGGGCTTTGGTTGTAAAGTGATTGCTTATGATCCGGTAGTAGCTAATGCACCCGCTAATGTCACTTTGGTAAACCTGGATACTTTGATGACAACCGCAGATATGATTTCAATTCATTGCCCTTTAAATGACCATACGCATCATTTGATTAATCAAAACCGATTTGAACAGATGAAGAGGGGAGTGATGCTCATTAATACCAGCAGAGGGGCAATTTTAGATACGCATGCTGCAATTGAAGCCCTTAAGCAGGGTAAACTGGGCTATCTTGGGATTGATGTTTATGAGCAGGAAGACAAGCTTTTTTTCAGGGATCTTTCGGAAAGCCTGATTGAAGATGAACAGATTTTAAGGCTGATGAGTTTCTCCAACGTATTGATTACAGCGCATCAGGGATTCTTCACTACAGAGGCTTTGACTGAGATTGCCCAGACTACTTTGCAGAACTTGGATGCTGCGGAATCAGGCCAGTCTACGGGAAATAAACTGACCTGATTTCAGGTTTAAGAACTGCAGGATAAGGTCGAACTTCCGGGCTGGTCATTGGCCCATTCCGGTCTTAGTTTAAAGAATTCTTCTTGCGTTGCAGCATAAGGATTTTTGATGGCTTCCTGCAGTTTTATAAAGAGGGTTTGGTCTCCTTTTTCTAATTCTTGTATGGCTTGCAGCAGCAAATAATTCCTTAAAATAAAGCGGGGATTAGTTTTTCTCATGAGCTCTTGTGAAGCTTCAGTTGAAATTTGGTTCTCACTGATTCTCTTTTGATAAGACTTTATCGTTTGATATAGCTCTTGTTGTGTAACTTTGTTGGGAAGCTCATAAAATGAGGGTGAAAAATGTGCCGAAACTGATTCTTCAGTACTGGTTTCAGCAGGTAGTGAAATGAGCAGCTGATAGAAAATAGTCATATCAGCTTTGAGTAAATTCAGTGTCTTTTCTACCCGCTCAATGAGCTCCTGATCGGCTGGTTTGAACTCATCCAGACCAAGCTTATTGGCCATCATCGCATGGTATTTGGCAAAGTAAATTGTCTTGTAGTTTTCCAGTGCTGCTGACAGCTGTTCCGTTTCTTCAAACAAGGGAGCGATGGCACTCGCCAGGCAACCTAAATTCCAGTAACCGATGGAAGGCTGACGGCCGTAAGCATATCTTCTTCCTGGAAGATCTGTGGTATTCGGTGTAAATTCAAGATCATATTGGTCCAGAAAAGAGAAAGGGCCATAATCAATAGTGAGCCCAAGGATCGACATGTTATCGGTATTCATCACGCCGTGCACAAAACCTACTCTGATCCATTCTACCATCAGACTAGCTGTTTGCTCAACTACCTCTTCAAACCAGGCCAGTGTTTTGTTTTCCCCTGTTAAATGCGGAAAGAATTTTTCTATAGTCCATGAAGTCAGTTTTTGCAGCTGAGGAAGTTCTTGCCGGGCAGCAAGCATTTCAAAATTCCCAAAACGCAGGAAGCTTGGCGCTGTACGCATCACAATCGCACCTTTTTCATAAGCAGCGTTCCCATCGTAAAAAAGATCCCGCATCACCTGGTCACCTGTACTGACCAATGCTAGCGCCCTTGTGGTAGGGATACCTAAATAGAACATAGCCTCACTCATTAAATATTCACGTACAGATGATCTCAGGACCGCTCTGCCGTCTCCTCTGCGGGAATATTGCGTTGGGCCTGCTCCTTTAAGCTGAAGCTCATATACGGTTTTATTTGAGGTTTCCCATTCTCCAAGCGTAATCGCACGTCCGTCACCAAGTTGCCCCGCCCAGTTTCCGAACTGATGCCCTGCATAACAGGCTGCATAAGGATACATAGAAGGGGTTATCAGGTTTCCGCCAAGGATGCTCAGGTCTTTGTCATCGGGTTTCTGAACCTGAAGCTCTTCGGCCAGTTCAGCAGACCAGGCTATTAATTCTGGGTTTTTAACTGGGGTAGGGATTGCTTTACTGTATAAAACCCCAGGAGTTTGTCTGGGTGGAAAATTTCCGCTTTCATCACCGTCAAATGTATCGGTAAATTCATTTTTAAACGTTTTTGTACTTAGGTTTTCCATAAAATCCAGTTTCTCTTTTTTATAAGCAAAGGTAGACCCATTTGATGGGGTTTAATAATCTTTCCATTTATTTTATGTTCGTTTTTAAATAGGTTACTTGTTACTGTCGTGAATTTTTATTAACTTATAGGGGTGTTACCAGTGGCCTGAAGTGGCTGATATGACGCGGATTATTTCAGGAAAAACAAAATTATCTCTTAAAAAAAATGAACGGAATGAATAATGATAATCTATTGCGATACTTAGTGTAAGGCGGTAAATTTAAATAATTACTCAGGTTAAATTAATTCATCCTATGAACAGGTCCTATAGTCATAAAATTATGGTGATTGCCAGTAAAGACAAAGTTTCTGTTCAGAGAGGTTCATCTGAAAGAGAAATAGTCCTGGAATTAAAAATGCAAAACCGGTTGTCTTTTAACCGGCTGTATGTGGCCTATGCTTCCGTGTTATTAGGGGTGATCTCCAAACTTGTTTCTTCCAGAGAAGTAGCTGAAGACATTTTGCAGGAGACATTTATCAAAATCTGGAAGTCAATCGGTCAATTTGATGAAGAGAAAGGCAGGTTATTTACCTGGATGGCCTGTTTGGCGCGCAATACTGCAAAAGACTACCTCAAAGGGAAAAACTTTGCAAAAAGTATTAGAAATGATGATATCGACAGTGTCTATTCCAAAGTCAATGATTTTCACTATTTTCGGTACAATACTGATGTCATCGGCGTGCGTGAACTGATGGGGGTACTGTCAGATTCGCAGAAGCAAATTCTCAACCTGGTCTATTTTCAGGGCTACACGCAATTGGAAGTATCTGACAAGCTCCATATTCCTTTAGGCACCGTAAAATCAAAAATCAGACTGGCTGTAAAAGAATTACGGTGCTATTTTTAACGGACTATTTATAAACTTCCAGTTCTGCAATACGGATTATTCCATTTTCACTATTTTGTAATCTCAGATATCTTGCTGTTGTTTTTGCAGCTAGTGTGATCCGTTGTAAAATAGGGTTAGCCTTAATATTTGAAAATTCCCCGATGGCAATCTTCTGCCAGTTTTTACCATCTTCACTACTGAATACTTCATATTTTTCAATAGCTCCGATTGCTGTCCCGTCTTGTCCGGGCAGGTAACCTACGACCGAAAATACCAGCGGTTTGCCAAAATCAAAGTCAATATAGTTATTGCTTTTGGTCTCAAAATAGGTTGATTTATTATTGTCTATACTGTTTTTTAATTGTGCTGTAGCTGAAGGATTTGAAACAGACGCTTTCCAATTTGTTTTGGGATAAGCACTGTCTGTTGTTTGCGTATCTTCCGATTTAAGCGCTGGCTCCAGGTAAAGGCCAATTTCACTTAAAGTGATCGCTACGGGCGCATAAACATGGATACGGATCTTTGCAGAGGTTTCAGGTTGAGGCAAACGGATTATTCTGTTAGCACCAATGCTGGTTGCTTTTGCCAGTATTTCCCAACGGTTGTTTTTAAACACCTCTACAGCCACACTATCTATTCTTTGTCCGAGTTTAATATTTTCGCGGAGTTGCACAATACTGAATTGCACAGGTTTCTTAAAATCAAGTTGTGCCCATGCCGTGTGAACAGCATCATCTGTGGCCCAATAACTGTATCTGTTTGCATCAGTCAGGTTGGCTGCACCAAATTCGCCTGGTTGTTTGTTCCGTATATCAGAGAGGCTTATTTTAGCTTCTTTAGCCAGATTATTTGCAAATACCTGTTGAAGTAATTTTCCGAATGCAGCCAGGGTGCTGACATCTTTTGGATGAAGAATTCCTTCGGTTGTTGGGGAAAGTCCAAGATCCAGTGCCCCGCCATGACCAACTGATTTACAATAAATGTTAAATAATTCAGCTACAGTTTTAACCTGTCCATCTTGTTCAGCGTGGTAAAACCATCCCGGACGCAGTGATACATCACCCTCAAACGGTATCCATTGTTCCCCATTTCTTGTACCGCTGCCCAGGTTTGAATCTTGCAGGAAACCGGGCATCGGTGGTTTATTTTCGTTTCCTTTCAGGGTAATGGTAGACCAGCTTGTTTCTGGTGCAATCCCTTTTTCATTTCCTACCCAGCGTACATCCAGACCAATATCACTGAAAATACTAGCATTTGGTTGCAGTTTCCTGGTAATTTCCCAGGTATTCAGCCAGTCGTAATAGGTGGACTGGTCTACTTGTCTTTTCTCATTTTTTCCTCCGTAAGAACCGTCTCCACCATTCGCGCCATCATGCCAGCTCATAAACAGCTCCCCATAATTGGTATAAAGTTCTTTAAGCTGATTGCGGTAAATAGTGAGGTAAGCTGGTGTTCCATAATCGGGGTTGTTCCGGTCCCATGGGGAACAATAAACTCCGAATTTCATCCCTGTTTGCTTTGCTGCCTGCTGAAATTCTCTGACCATATCGCCTTTACCGTTTTTCCATGGGCTTTCACTAATATTATAGGCCGCAGTTTTTGTAGGCCAAAGTGCGAAACCGTCATGGTGTTTAGCAACGTATACGATCCCTTTAAAACCTCCCGATTTAGCAGCGCTGACAATTTGAAGGGCATTGAATTTAGTGGGGTTAAATATGGAAGGGTCAGCATCTCCATAGCCCCATTCTTTGTTTTGAAAGGTCGTAGGAGTGAAGTGGATGATACAATACATTTCTGTTTCCTGCCATTTGAGCTGTCTCTCTGTAGGAATAGCGCCATAAGGTTCTGGTGCGCCGGCCAGTTGCTGGGCATAAGTGCCCGTGGATAATAAAATAGCAGATAGGATTAAAAGATGCTGTTTGTTGAATAACCTCATGTATGATCAATTGATAGCTCTAAGATAGTATTCTTCTGTTTCTTTTGCCCGGTTTGTCACGGTTTTATCACCTTTTAGTTAAAAAATGAATTGATCAGCATTTGCAATAATCCTTTTAATTGTCTTGTAGTCAAAAAAACCAAATTGATTCATTTTTTTATGAAAACTCTAAATTTTAAATCGTTAATAGTTGTGGTTGCCTTGCTGGTATTCAGCGGACTGACAACAAGTGTTTTTGCACAAAGAGGTGGACGTGGCGGAGGCGGCAGGTCTTTTCATGGCTCCTCGAGAGGCTCATTTGGCGGTGGCGGCTCAGTACATATCGGCGTTCGTGCTGGTTATCATTACCGTCCGGTTGGCTGGGGTTTTAGAAGACCATACTATGGAAGGCCATACTATGCTTACCGCAGTTTTTACAGGCCTTATTTAGGTTTTGGTATTCGTGTTCTTCCTTTTGGATACTATCCGTTTTTTTACGGGGATAGCCAGTTTTATTATTCTGGCGGGTTATTTTACAGGCAATATGAGGATACGTATAAGGTTGTTGTTCCACCAATCGGAGCTTCAGTTCCTTCATTGCCTTCGGATGCGCAGCAGGTTGTGATTAACGGACAAACCTATTATGAGTACAAAGGGGTGTATTACAGCGAATCTCAGGATCAGGATGGGAAAACGGTTTATATTGTTGCAGGTAAAGATGGAGTGCTGAATACAGACCATGCAAATGATAATCAGGATAACGGGCCACAAATTGGTGATGTTGTCAATCAGCTGCCTGAAGGTTATAAAGAAGTAATGGTTAAAGGTAATAAATACTATGTTTCTGATTATGGGGTCTATTATGAACAGGTTTTTGGTGATGATGGAAAGGTTTCTTATAAAGTGATTGGGAAATAATTTATAAGGTAGCAGAGAAGTAATCTCTGATCAGATCATTAAGGAGTGGGGTGTGCCTGATTAATTTTTCATGCCCTGCTCCTTTGTAGTTTTCAGACTTTATCCATGGCCGCTCTTTTAAAAAGAGGTTAAGATAAGCGGAGTTTACTACGGCATCCTCTTCATCAAATGCAATCCAGTGGTTCAGGGTGTGATCAAAGTTATAATAAGTATCCAGATCGTAATCGGAAACAGGTCTGTTAAAGGTAGCCTGAAAAGAAGTGAAGAATTTATCCTGCAGTTTTTCAGGGACATTTACGCTATTCATCATATTACAGAACAGGGCTTTTAGTTTAATAACTGGTGCAATACTGATCAGTACATCAGGCTTGATGCCTGCTTGTTGCAGGGCAATTACATTAGCCATTGCGCCTAAGGAATGTCCAATGACGGCAGATGGCTTTCCATATTGATTGATAATCTTTTTGATAGCTTCTATATAAAGAATCAGATTTGATAGTTCTGCAGGCGAACTTCCGTTTCCTGGCGCGTCAAAGGCAATGATTTCTACGTCTTCGAGTTTAAGCAATTCTTCGAGCAGTGCAGAGAAATCTGCTGCTTTAGAGCTCCATCCATGGGTAAGCAGTATTTTACGGCTGCCTGTTCCCCATTTAAATCCATTAAATACGAGTTCTTGTTTGGTAAAGTAGGTATCTGTTACCGAGAGTTGAAAGTGTTCAGCTGTGTCTAAAAGCTGCTGTTGTGCTAATCTCAAAGGGATTTTAGGGGCATAACAGATTAATTTCCAGAGTAAATCATCAATTGCTGAGCTTTCCATTTGAGTCAGGTCTTTGGCTTGCTGATAGATTTGTCTGTAATGTTTCATCGTAATTTAATGGATTGATGGCAATATAGGGCTTCTGTTTGAGGTGCTTTTCAACTGAATGTCAAAATTGAGGTAAACTGCTACCTTTGCAACAATGGAATATTTCAAAAAACTGCTTGATTTACTCAAAACTGAACGTGAAGAAGATCAAAATGCTTACTTAAAATTAACGGAGTCTTCTTCTGTAGCAGATCGCCGGGCGAATGGTTTAACGTGGTACCCGATTGCGATCAGAGGTTCTGAGATGAGCCGGGGTGATTATCTGACGGTAGAGATGGAGCGTACTTCTCATCTGGATATTAGTCATCAGCTTCGGTTTGGGGCATCAGTGGTGCTGTTTTCTAACCATGATCCAAAGGTTGACCGGGTTGAGGGAGTGGTTTCTCACCAGTCTGGTCATAAAATCAAGGTTACTTTACGGACGGATGAATTGCCTGATTGGTCGCGTGATGGTAAGTTAGGGTTAGATGTGCTTTTTGATAACAATAGTTATGATGAGATGCAGAATGCGCTTAAGATGGCAGCTTCCCCTTTTGAGAAGGAAGAAGATGGGAGGCTGGTCAGAATTTTGACGGGTGATTTATCTCCTTCGTTCAATACTCAAACTCATTTGTACCGTATCCCTTCTTTGAACGAGGTACAACAGATTGCGGTAGACAAGATTTTGTCTGCAACTGATTTGGCCATTGTTCACGGGCCTCCGGGAACGGGTAAAACGACTACGCTTGTTCAGGCAATAAAAGCATTGATTAAACAGGATCATCAGCAGATTTTAGTGGTTGCTCCGAGTAATACGGCAGTCGATTTACTGAGTGAAAAGTTGGCTGATGAGGGGTTAAATGTGTTACGTGTGGGTAATCCGGCAAGGGTTTCGGAGCGGTTGACAGCTTTAACGCTGGATAGTAAAATGTCTGAGCATAGCAGCATGAAGGAGATGAAAAACCTGAAGAAGCAAGCGAATGAGTATAAAAACCTGGCGCATAAGTATAAGCGTAATTTCGGTAAGGCCGAGCAGGAACAGCGTAAGGCGTTGTTCAGTGAGGCGCATAAGATTATGAAAGAGGTGGGCAATACTGAGCAATATATTATTGATGATCTGGTGACAAAGGCTCAGGTGATTACGGCAACTTTGGTGGGATCTAATCATTATACGGTCAGAAACCGTCATTTTCATACGGTAGTAATTGATGAGGCTGGGCAAGCGCTTGAGCCTGCTTGCTGGATACCGGTCTTGAAAGCTAAGAAGGTGATTTTTGCGGGAGATCATTGCCAGCTGTCGCCTACGGTAAAGTCTAATGTGGCTGCAAGAAATGGGTTGAGTACTACTTTATTGGAAAAGTGTGTGGCTTTACATCCAGAGGCAGTAGTTCTTTTAGAGGAGCAGTACAGGATGAATGAGCAGATTATGGGGTATTCTTCAAGGATTTTTTATGAGGATAAGATGAAGGCTCATGCTTCTGTAGCTACCCGGGTGTTGATGGAGGGGGAAGAACCTGTGGAGTTTGTGGATACGGCGGGTTGTGGTTTTGAGGAGAAGCTGGAGGGAACAAGTACGACAAATCCTGAGGAAGGAGTGTTTTTGATGAAGCACCTGACGCAGTTGGTGAACAGGGTGAAGGATAGTGGGGTGGCTTTGGCCGATTTTCCTACTATTGCTGTGATTTCACCTTATAAGCAGCAGGTGTATTTATTAAAAGAGCTTTTATTGAACGCGCCGGAGTTAATGGTGTATGCGGATAAGATTGCTGTGAATACTATTGATAGTTTTCAGGGACAAGAAAGGGATATCGTATATATAGGGTTGACAAGAAGTAACAGTGAAGGGGTAATCGGGTTTTTAGCTGATGTGAGAAGGATGAATGTTGCGATTACCAGGGCAAAGAAGAAGCTTGTGGTGATTGGGGACAGTGCGACGCTTTCCAGGTCGGAGTTTTATAATGGGTTTATTGGGTATGTGGAAGGGTTTGAGGGGTATAAGAGTGCGTGGGAGTTTGTGGAGGGGTAATCAAATTTTAAAAAATATAAGCTATGTGAGGCCGACATTGCCTTCGCCGAAGAGGCTCGGAACGAAGGTCCTCACATTAGCTTGTGTTTTTTAAAATTGATTATCCGGTTGGTTGATGTGGTGGTTTGGAGGTGAAAGAGGATTGTTATTTATTGATGAGATAGTTAGGAGAAAATAGCAATTGATGAGATAGTTAGGAGAAAATAGCAAATTATTGTTATTTTTTTTGGTTTATGCTGAGGTTACTTTTATACATATAGTAAACTGTTAATTGGTTTAAACTTAAACTATGAAAAATTGCTGATTATTTTAACCATGGTATTTTTAATACTATCTGCTTTTACAGCTTGCAGAAAAAAAAACTACTGGTTGTCATAATTCTAAGTTATTCCTTTTTATTGCCTTTTATAATTCCATATATTAGATGCTATGGTTTGGTAATCAATGTCCTGTTTGATAAGATAAACCAAAGCCCTGAAAATATATATATATGGGATTATTTGATTTTTTAAATACCAATGAGAATGATGCTGATGAGCGCGGAGATGATCATTCTTCCTATTTCAGAGGTACTGACATAGGGTTTGTAGAGAATCTGGTTAACTTATTTATAAGTAAACCAACTGTGTTAAGGGCTTATTTTGGTTTGTTGTATGATGAGGAAAAGGATGATAATGATTTATTTTTGGCGATAGCGCATCTGGGGGATGGGGAAGGGTTGAAGAAGATGACGCATCATATCAAAAAGACATTTATGCCAGATGTCTCCATGTTTTATACCTCTACGGTTGATCGACCGGAATTACTGGATTTTATTGAGGGGAGCAATTTCCCTTTTTATGTAAAGGACAAGCCTCAGCCGCTGAATGTACTGGTCATGAAACAATGGTTCGATCCTACTTATAAGAAGAGTTTTGTAGAGAAAATCAAGGTTTCAAAGGTCACTTCCCTTTTTAAAGACTTTGATCCGCTGAGTAATGGGATCGATTTTCAGACTTTTGTGAGGGAGGGAAAGGAGTTTATTCCGCTGTTTTCAACCAAAGACATGGTATTCAAGAGTGGGATGACTGAAGTGCCAGGCGATTTGACAGTTGCGGAGTTCGACTGGCGAAAGATCGATGAAGCAATTGACGGAAGTTTGAAATCACATTTTTTTGTCCTTAATCCCGGGACATCTTTCGAAGTAGAATTCATTACTTAGGGCAATTGAAGGCTATATTACTGATGTGACGCAGCAATGATACCTTTTGATTTTGAACAAAAAAATAGATACGTATCTTTAAAGAATCTTAGAGTCTGTTTGAAGTTTATCTGATAAATTTTAAACAGGCTCTTTTTTAGTCCCCTCTAATTAACATTGCGTTTATTGACAAATGAATAGAATTGAAAATTATGTAGAAGTTTTTTCAGAAAAGGTCATCAGTAGTCTGCCAAACTTCATTCTTGCTGTAGTTACTCTTTTAGCCGGTATCTGGCTGATTAAATGGTTTCTTGGTTTTATCCACCGGCACTTTCAACGCAATACGGTTGATATTTCTTTGAGTGAGTTTTTAGTCAGTATTATCAGGGTTATCCTTTATATTTTACTGGTTATTTCCTGCGCTTCAATGATCGGGATACAAACGAGCTCTTTTGTTGCGGTGCTGGCTTCGGGCGGTTTGGCTGTTGGTCTGGCTTTACAGGGCAGTCTTTCCAATTTTGCAGGTGGAGTTCTGATTTTGCTTTTTAAGCCCTTTAAGGTTGGACATAATATTAGTGCTGCGAATAATGTCTCCGGGACAGTATTGAAGATTGATATTTTATATACCACCTTGAAAGCTGGGAATGGTACAACGATTTATGCACCTAATGGCCCGCTGGCAAATGCTGTAATTAATAATACATCAGACAATGAAATCCGTCAGGCAGAGTATAAGATTAGTATTTCTTTTGATATGAATATTGATAGTGCACGTAAGGTTATCCTGGGTGTACTGGAAAGTGATGCGTTAATCCTTAAAGACCCTAAGCCTGTAGTACTGGTTTCTTCACTGGAAGATAGTTCAGTAGTCTTGTTAGCGAGGGCATGGGCACCAAATGGCAACTTCTGGGCTGTTTATTATGATAACTATCAAAAAATCAAAGAGGCGTTAGAAAAGAATCAAATTATTTTATCAAAAAAAGCTGATATCTATGTGATGGCAAATCACGTATCTTAAACATTTAAAATCCACCTATAATGAACGAAGAATTTTATCTTCATATCTATAACAAACAAAGCCAGATTGAAGCCGTACCCTCCAACCTTGAAATTGCGGAATGGGCTGTGAGCCTGCTTAATTTAGTTTATCCCGAACGGTTAACTAATCCAAGCCATACTTTAGAGGAAATTAAAAAGTATTTTGGTCATTCTGAACAAGAACTACTTCATATTCTACAAAAGACAAAGGCTTGTACAACCTGCAATCATCATGTGATTGCGGAGACTTTTTACAATGAGCTTCCAGCGTTATTCCGCCAAATGAATACAGATGTTACCGCTGCGCTGAGTGGTGACCCGGCAGCAAGAAGTGAATTTGAAATCATCCGGACTTATCCTGGATTTCTGGCTATATCAATCTATAGAATAGCACATAAGTTATTAAAAATGGGTATCCCGTTAATTCCAAGGATACTGACTGAATATGCACATTCGGCAACGGGTATTGATATCCATCCGGGTGCTGAAATCGGGGAGTATTTATTCATCGATCATGGAACAGGTTTAGTGATTGGGGAAACAACGAAAATTGGTAACCATGTAAAGTTATATCAGAATGTTACGCTTGGGGCGCTCAGCGTGGAGAAATTCATGGCGGATACGAAAAGACATCCTACTATTGGTGATCATGTGATCATTTATTCGGGTGCAACCATTTTAGGTGGGGATACGGTGATTGGAGAAAATAGTGTGATCGGAGGAAATGTGTGGTTGACTAAAAGTGTTCCGTCAAATTCCACGGTATACCATCAATCGGCAATGAAAGTGATAGAAACAAAAAGCAGAATTTAAGCATGGGAACATTAATAGATTGCATAGGTAATACGCCTTTAGTAGAAATTACAAAGCTAAACCCTAATCCGGCAGTTCGGATTTTTGCTAAACTGGAAGGAAATAATCCTGGTGGAAGTGTTAAAGACAGGGCTGCTTTAAATATGATCCGCAGTGCAATGGAACGCGGTGAAGTTACGAAAGAGACGAAATTAGTGGAAGCGACCAGTGGAAATACGGGTATTGCGCTGGCAATGATTGCTGCTATTTATGGGCTGGATATTGAACTGGTTATGCCTTCGAACTCTACAAGAGAGCGTACACTCACCATGGAAGCATTCGGTGCAAAAGTTACGTTACTGGAATCTATTGAGAAGTGCAGGGATTATGCAGAGGAAAAAGGGGTTACACCTGGGTATTTTTTGTTAAATCAATTTGCAAATCCTGATAATTATCTGGCACATTATAAGTCGACAGGACCTGAAATATGGAAAGATACTGAACATAAGATTACGCATTTTGTGAGTTCTATGGGGACTACAGGAAGTATAATGGGGAATTCTATGTATTTAAAGGAGAAGAATCCGGCAATTCAGATTGTGGGTTGTCAGCCTACAGAAGACTCTTCAATCCCTGGTATCAGAAGATGGCCAAAGGAATATCTGCCTAAAATATTTGATGCGTCAAGGGTAGACAGAATAATGGACGTTTCACAGGATGAAGCTTCGGAATATACCAGGAAAATGGCCAAAGCAGAAGGTGTCTTTGCTGGAATGAGCAGCGGTGGGGCTTTGGCTTGTGCGCTTAGACTGGCTTCTGAATTAACTTCAGGGGTAATTGTTTTTATAGCTTGCGACAGGGGAGACCGGTACCTGAGCAGTGATTTGTTTTTAAGCAAATAACCTCTATTAGTTCAAAGGGAAGCCTCATATAGTTAAATATAAAAGCCTCAGCCGATTCAAAATCAGCTGAGGCTTTTATATTTAGTGATCGTTTTATTGTGCGTCAACTACAGCAATTGTAATCATATTCACAATTTCTCTAACAGAACTGTCCATTTGTAAAACATGTACTGGTTTGTTCAGGCCTAAAAGAATCGGGCCTACTGCTTCTACATTTCCAAGTTCCTGTAATAATTTATAGGCAACGTTTCCTGATTCTAAGTTTGGAAAGATCAAAGTATTTGCAGGAACGCCTTTTAAGCTGGAGAATGGATAATTACTTTGCAGCAATTCTGCGTTCATCGCAAAGTTAGCTTGCATTTCACCGTCTACAATCATATCAGGATATTTTTCTTTCAATAAAGCAGTTGCAACTCTCATCTTATCTGGAACGGAGCCAGTGTTAGAACCGAAGTTTGAGTAAGATAACAGGGCAATACGCGGAGTGATATTGAATTCTTTGATAGTTTCGTTGATCATTCCGGTAATATCAACCATATCCAACGCTGTAGGATCAGGATTTACAGTCGTATCTCCTAAAAATACAGGCCCTTTTTTAGTGAGCATCATATACATACCAGCGATTTTCTTAACGCCAGGTTTAGTACCGATAACCTGTAATGCAGGTTTCAGAGTCGATTTGTAGTTTTTAGTCAATCCAGAGATCAGGGCATCAGCTTGTCCGAATTCTACCATACTTGCTCCGTAATAGTTACGGTCACGTACCAGTTTCTTTGCTTCGTAAAGGGTGATGCCACGTCTCTGACGTCTTTGGAAAAGGTGCGCTGCATATTGATCAGATTCCTCGGTTCCCTGCCATGGATCAATGATTTCAATTTCACCGAATTCAATTCCATGTTCCAGCATGATTTTCTGGATTTTGGCCACATTACCTAATAAAATAGGAGTTGCAATACCTTCGTCCTTAACAATCTGTGCTGCTTTTAATATTTTATAGTTATCAGCTTCAGCAAATACCACACGTTTAGGGGCAGATTTTGCTTTGCTGGCAAGGTTTCTCAGAATTTTATCGTCAGCACCTAATCTGACTTGCAATTCTTCCTGGTAAGCGTTCCAGTCTGTAATGTGTTTACGGGCAACACCAGATTCCATCGCCGCTTTGGCAACAGCAGTAGAAACAATACCAATTAATCTTGAATCAATAGGTTTTGGGATGATATAGTCTTTTCCAAACTTCAGGTTTTTTGCTTTGTAAGCAAGGTGTACAATTTCTGGTACAGGAAGTTTGGTTAATTCAGCAATTGCTCTCACTGCAGCAAGCTTCATTTCTTCATTAATCGATGTAGCACGTACATCAAGTGCACCGCGGAAGATATATGGAAACCCTAATACATTGTTCACTTGGTTAGGGAAATCAGAACGTCCGGTTGCCATAATGATATCTTTACGGCTGTTGATTGCAAGATCATAAGCGATTTCAGGATCAGGGTTCGCTAATGCAAATACAATAGGGTTTTTAGCCATTGACTGTACCATCTCTACTGATACTACATTAGCAGCAGAAAGCCCTAAAAATACATCTGCACCTTTCATTGCTTCAGCTAAAGTGCTGATATCTTTCCTTGGCGTAGCGAACTCCATACGCATTGGATCAAGGTCGGTACGGTCAATATTCACGATGCCATCCTTATCGAATACCAGCATGTTTTCCTTTTTGACACCCAATTTAAGGTATAGTTTGATGCAGGATACTGCCGCAGCACCAGCTCCACTTACGACCAGCTTTATTTTCTCTATTTTTTTATGCTGCAATTCACAGGCATTTAATAAGGCTGCACTGGTAATAATTGCTGTTCCATGCTGATCGTCGTGCATGACCGGGATGTTCATTTCTTCTTTTAAGCGCCGCTCGATTTCAAAACACATCGGCGCAGCAATATCTTCCAGGTTTACACCTCCAAAAGTTGGTTCTAAGGCTTTAACTACGTTTACAAATTCATCAGCAGTAGTCGCATTGATCTCTAAATCGAAAACATCGATGTCAGCAAAGATTTTAAATAACAATCCTTTACCTTCCATCACTGGTTTACTCGCTGCAGGACCAATATTTCCTAAACCTAATACTGCGGTTCCATTACTAATTACTGCTACTAAATTACCCTTAGCTGTATATTTATAAACATCATCCGGGTTTCTGTATATTTCCATACAGGGTTCCGCTACTCCAGGTGAATAAGCAAGTGCTAAATCTCGTTGTGAATTTGTTGGCTTGGAAGGTACGACTTCAATCTTACCTGGCCGGCCATCAGCGTGATAAGCTAATGCGTCCTGTTTGCGGTTTGTTGCTTTGTTCATTTTGTGTGTGTATCCTTGATCTTTGTTATGCCCGGGGGAGTTGATTACTCCAGAAAGCTAATAAGTGGCCGAAAGTAGGTATATGTTTAAAATAATACTAGAAAATAATGGTGAAATTACCTGAAAGTGACCGTTAGCTGTAATAATTTTTTATATAGTAGCTGATTTGTGAAAAATCTGACGTACTTTCACAGGAAAAACTAATTATAGCCTATGGCATTTTTGAGTATAGTATTGGATCCGCCAACTTATGGATGGGCTGATGCTAATGGTAATTTATCGAAGCCGACGACTCGTCAGCTGTTGCAGGAATTTTTTAAACGTCTGAACATTTTTAAAAGTAAGAAAAACTGGCTGCCATTAATGAGCTGGTCAAAAGTTATCATTACTATCCCTTTTCTTTACTTTTTTATCTTTGAATATTTTAGCTGGAGCTTATTAATCGTTGCTTTCTTATATAGTATGATTATTATGGGTACCCATGGAACTGTATGGCATCACCGGTTCTGTACGCATAATGCTTATGCATTCAGTAACAGATTCTGGCGCTTTATTACGCAAAACCTGACCATCTCTATGATTCCGGAAGAAATCTATGTGGTTTCACATCATGTGCACCATGCGAAGTCTGATGCGCCTGGTGATCCTTATAATGCTTCTGGTGGGTTTTTATATTGCTTTTTGGCGGATGTTAACCATCAGCCGATAGCGAAAGATTTATGTGAAAGAGATTATCACCGCGCGGCAAGGTTAATGAAGCATACGGGTGTTCAGCCGAATACCTATGCGCAATATTTAAAATGGGGATCTATCGCTAATCCGGCAAGGACAGTTCTTGCCTGGGCTTTAAACTGGGGTTTTTGGTTTGGTATACTGTTCTTAATTGGTGGTTTTGGTTTAGCTTGTACTGTTTTTGGTGCTGCAGGTATCTGGGCAGTAGGTGTCCGCACTTTCAATTACGAAGGACACGGTAAGGGCAAGGATATGCGCAGAGATAATTATGATTTCTCACGCGAGGACATGTCTATTAACCAGCTTTGGCCGGGCATAGTTGCCGGAGAGTGGCATAACAACCACCATTTATATCCAAAAAGCGCAAGAACTGGGTTTTTACCTCATCAGGTAGATATCGCCTGGTATTATATCCGTTTTATGTACGCGATTGGAGCGGTTAAATCTTTCAAAGATTCCAAGACAGATTTTTTAGAGACGCATTACAATAAGTTAGCGCTGGTTGAACATGGGCAGGCGCAGCGTTTACAAGAAGATAAGATGTTGATCTTACAAAAAGATAAAGGTTAATTTACTGCTGAAAGGATTATAATTTTTAATGTATTCTAAGGATCAGGTTTCCAAACTGAAACAGGCTTTCTGGACGGCCTTTGGCCAGTATATTGCCCCCCAGCTATCTGCTGAGGGGATGAGGATTAACTGGATAAATTACAAGACCGGCATTAAGCACCTGAATTTTAAATTGCATGCAGACAACAAGTCTGCTTTTATTGCAATTGAGCTTTCTCACCCTGATACTGGGGTTCAGGAACTTCTATTTGAACAATTTAAGGAATTCAAAAACATCCTAAAAGGCTATTTAAATGAAGATTGGGAGTGGGAACAACATTTATTGGATGAAAATTATAAACCTGTAAGCAGGATTTATAAAACATTACCTGATGTCAGTATTTTTAAGGAAGAAGACTGGCCTGAAATTATCTCTTTTCTCAAACCAAGACTCATTGCCCTGGATGAATTCTGGTGTGATGCGTCACACAGTTTTGAACTGTTTAAATAAAATTTATCCTTTCAAATTAAATCATTTGATACATTTGTGGCTTGTTAGCGGTTCAGCTGATCAGGATTATTATAAATGTATATGTACGATATTTGTTGTGTAGGTCATATTACGCTAGACAGAGTGGTTACGCCAACTACTGAAAAGCATATGGCAGGAGGAACATCATTTTATTTCTCTAATGCTATCCGTAAGATGGGAATAAATTATGGCCTGGTTACAGCTATAGCTCAGAGTGAGATGCCATTTGTATTGGATTTACGTACAAAGGGTACTGAAGTTGTTGTTTTTCCAAGTGCAAAAACCGTTTACTTCGAGAATATATACACAGGGAATCTGGATCACCGGACGCAGCGCGTATTGCAGGAATCTGATCCGTTTACTGTGGAGCAGTTTAAGGCTGTAGACGCTAAGATTTTCCATTTGGGGCCATTGCTATCAAATGATATTCCAGTAGAGCTGATCAAAGCGTTAGCAGGCAGGAGCAGGGTTTCTTTAGATGTTCAGGGATACCTGCGTGAAGTGAAGGGGCAAAGTGTTTGTGCGATAGATTGGAAGGATAAAAAGGAAGCGCTTCAGTATGTACATACGGTAAAGGCTGATGAAGCTGAATTGGAGGTTTTAACAGGAGTTGTGGGTATTCAAGAGGGAGTGAAGATTTTAACGGACTGGGGTGTTCAGGAAGTTGTAATTACCAGGGCCAGTTTAGGTTCTGTTATTTATGGAGATGGTGTGTTTTATGATATCCCTGCTTTCAGACCAGTCGCTGAAGTCGATGCAACCGGATGTGGTGATACTTACATGGCAGGTTATTTATCTCAAAGAGTAAAAGGAGTTGGTATCCAGCAGTCGGGTGAGTTTGGTGCAGCTATGGCCAGTCTAAAAATGGAATCTTATGGACCTTTTGATGGTACCGAAGAAGATATAATTCAATTGTTAGTCGTAAATAGGGGCTAAACTCAAATTTTTAATGTTTGTTTCCTGATTGCAGAGCACGATTTGTCGTTAATTCGTCATAGAAATGTTTTATTTAAAATAATTGTTAGTGTAATTTGTACACTATATAAAAGTTGTATATATTTGTATCAGAAAATAAGCAGTAAATATTTTCCGGATCTAGGATGAGTCATTAGAAATGACAGCAACACTGCCGGAATTTTAAAGAGAAAACCCGTTCATACAGGTTTATATTTGGTTAGAATAGGGATGTGTCTGGATGGAACAACCCTTTCTTTTTTTTAAGACCTTTTGTATGTCTAAACCTCTTTAAACTCACTTTTATTTTTACCCCCTTTTTATTTTGTTGTCTATTTATTCTGAAATTTCGATTTTTTGTGTGAATTTTTGTGTGAAAAATTAGACATTGTGATAATGAAGCTGATCTGGAATTCGCAGAGCAACTAATTTTAGATGCAATGGTTGAACACCGAATAACCCCAAAATTCAAAAGAGAATCATCAGAAATGGTTATGTCTAATTTAGATGAAATATCTAGAGACGTTAGTAGTCCCATTTGTGCGTTACCAGTTATCGAGGCTGATGAAAATTAATTCAACACTCATCTGGTGAGATTTTAATTCAAAATTGCAATGATTTTGAGGTCGCTACAGCGATTTTAACAGATGTCGATGTCCAACGCTAATTGATCGCTTTGCTGTTTCAGCAATAGGGCATAAAAGCATTATAATCAATAATATACAATTTATTTGTGAAATATGAAGATATTGAATGTGAAGATTATGAATTGAAAATTATAAAATTCAAAGAGAAAATTACCAGAAAAATAGCAGCTTAAAATTATAAAATTTATAAGAATGAAAGAATTAAAAAAGTTAAATCAATTTCAATTTGTCAATAAATACGATACAATATATACTAAGGCCAATGTTGGGTGGCTGGTAAGTAATAGTTTGGATTGTGATAATCTGTTGTCGATTGTAATCAATAGTCCGAATTTTGAAGAAAGTATTGAAGACTTATTGGAAGTTGAATTTTCATTGGTAAATTAAGGCTTAATTGTTGATATATATTTTATATATAGAACATTTTTTGTGAATAATAATTAAATTATGGGTAAATCAGGTGGCTGGCGTATAGAGGTTAGAGAGTCTACACATTCAATTCAGGTTGATATTAGTCTTAATCTGGCAATCTGCAATTCTACTTCTGATAAAGGGATTAACCTTAATCAATTAGGTAATGTAGTCACTAGACAACTAAAACATACATATCAGGTAACTTATTTAAAGGATACTCATAATTTTAAAACTGTTAGAAGCGGATTAGATAATTTTCCAAGTAGGAATGTTGCTTTACCAATCAAAAAATTAGTTACTGTCTCTATAAGGGTACAAGTGAGAATTATATCTAACGTAAGCCAAAGAATTAATAATGAACATCTGCTGAATATTGTACCTAATATTGGAGAGATGGCTAAGTTTTATGGCAGAGCTAATAAGATCGGTGGCAACGAAGTAGAAGTAAATTTGAAATTTGTACCCAATATTATTAAAGGATTGGATAATAGCACAATACCTCATGAATTTGGACATACATTAGGTTTGTTGCACGTAAATTCACACTATGCTTATGGAAATGATCCCAGGCAATATTTTCCAGTAAAAAGGCAGCGTACAAAAGATAGTACAAATGTAATGTTTAGTGGTGATAGCAGGTATAGTCATGATGCAACGAGTACCACCATAGTTCCTAGTCAAATTGATGTTATAATTGATAATTACAGATCTGGAAACCTAAATAGATAAAGATGAAGACTAAAATAATCTTGAGCACATTAGTAATTGTAGTTTTTGTTTTGCTGACATTTATCTTTTCTAAGAATGAAGCGAAAGTGGACGGTTATGATATTTATGGTTTTCCGTTTACCTTCTACAAATACACTGAGGGAAAGCTTAGTAATCCTTCTGAATATGCCAAATTAGGATTCTATCTAAAATTCTTTATTTATGACTTACTAATTTTAGTATTTTCAATTTTTATAGTCAATTATATTGCTTATAAAGTGTTAAAATAAAACTGGGAGTGTAAAGTGAACTGTGTCAACACCATTTCTTCCTGGGTGGAGGCGATCAGCCCCACCCAGGAAGAAGTCGCCGAAGGCTTTTAATCTATCACCAAATTTAATATGGAGTTGCGACATTGTCAAGCCCAAGTTCCACATCGGCATCGTCCATTTTTAGAAAAGTCCCTGTAGGCTAAATACAGAAGTTTTAATAGTGATTGATCTGAAGTGAAAGCCCCCTTTGTTTTGGTAATTTTACGGATCTATGGGTGCATTCCTTCGATTGCATTGGTAGTGTAAATCACCTTTCTGATTTCTCTCTTTTTTAAGCATAAATTTTTGACACGCTCAACAGAAAGTCTTTGCTATCACGGATGCTCTTATGCCTGTGGAATTTGCGCTGAAAGCTTTCAATTTATAGGGGAATGACTCAGCCGAAACAAGGCCGGGCTGTTCGTAAATAAATTCAAAATAGCTAAATAATAAAGCTATATCGGCCGGGTACTGCCTGAGTACTGGTCGGGTACTCGTTAGGGTAAGACCAAGGTAAGAGCAAGTTGAGTCCATGGCAAGTCCAAGTCAAAACAACTAGTTGAAACAACATGGACTTGCCATGCTTACAGCCTGTTTACAACCTGGTGTCATCCCGACCACCACTCAGGTACAACCAAACCATAACTAGTTGAAAATTAATGAAATTATAATTTTCCCCTTGACTAACCCATGGACAACTGCGGACAATTGCAGACAGCTGCGGACAATTACGGACATTTTTTACGCATCAGGATAATCTTTAACGCGAATAGCTTACATTGGTGGAAAGGCATTTATTTATTATGGGAAGTTTAACGGGTAAATTTTCATGGGGAATCCTGGACGATTTCATTTTTAAAGCAGCAGTTTGAGTTTGGCGTACAGGTTGTATTTAATCCCTAATCCACAAGTTTATGACTTATCCCTTTAAATCTTTCAGAGTTCAAATATTACTCTTCGTTAAGCAAAGTAACAGAAACAGAAAATATATAATCAGTAATAGCTATTTTAAGCGTGCCATGATGTGCCTCTACTATTTGCTTACCTAACCAAAGGCCAAGGCCCGCACCGGAATTCGGAGCACGATTAGTTGTAAATGCATCTGTCAGACTTTGAACATTAAACTGTTTATCCATCACCTTATTCTTAAATGTGATATTGAGCTGCGATGTTTCCTGAGTGACTTCACAAAGTACATGTGATCCTTTCTGTGCATATTTAAGCGCATTCTGCAGCAAATTTTGCCATACTACTTCCAGTTTATCGCCATCTCCATATATCTCAAAATTTTTAATATTTTCAGCAAAGTGCAGCTTAGCATTTATTTGAAGTCTTTCTGCTAAAAACCTGTTGCGTGTAAATACTTTAAGCAGCTGGTCGGATACGTCTGCCGGTCTTTTATTAATGGCTAGCCCCTGGTGTTTAAATTGGCTGATGAGTAAAAACTGCTCAACAATTTCCTGCAAGCGATTAATTTCTTCCAAATGACTCATAAACAGGGTTCTATTCTCCTGATTATTACTCTCGCCCAGATAAAGTTCGGTTTCTGCCTGTAAATTAGCAAGTGGAGTACGCAGTTCGTGTGATGCCGCTGCAAAGAAATTGTTTTGCAGTTCCTGCTCGCTGGCAATGCGATCTATCATGGAATTTATAGTTTCTGTAAGCAGCTGTAATTCGTCGTGTGTTGGCAAAACTTTTAAACGTGTACTTAACCGGCTGGTATTGATTTGCGCAGCATCTTTAGCCATTGAACGTATTGGCCTGAGCAACCATCCTGCTGCGAGGTAGGCCATTACAGCGCTTGCTAATACACTAACAAGGGTGGCTGTGATCATTAAAAAGGATAAATGATTAAGCTTGCTAACCAGCTCTTTATTAGATACAGTTAAAAGCAATTCAACAGGACGGCCATCAAAATCTTCCTTAATTACATAAACGCCATATTGCCCAAGGGTGTCTATCACACCACGTTGATAGGGAACAGATAACCTGGAAATAACCCCAGGTGATTGAAACACAATTACCTGCCGCTGGTCATTATCATGATAAAATATTCTGATCGATTCGCCCGAATCTGGCAAAGCAATCAGATCAGGATTAATTTCTGTACGGTTAACGATGGTTTTAGCTCGGTTATATAGATATTTGTTATAATTGCTTAGGTATGTATTTTTAAAATACCGGTATATAACAGTACTGAAAATCACATTGATTACAATGAAAACTACACTGAAAACCAATGCAATTTTAAACTTAAGTCCTTTATAAAAATAGCCGTCCATAAAGCTATACAATGGTTTTTAAGGTGTAGCCACGGTTTATAACGGTTTGGATATGCTGGTGCTCAAATCCTTCGTTTATCTTTTTACGCAACTGGTACAGGTGAACTTCTATTATATTACTGCCAGGATCAAAGTTCATGTTCCATACTTTATCCAGCATCTGTGCTTTTGTGATTACCTTATCCGGGTTTAACATGAGGTATTCCAAGAGCAAAAATTCCCTGTTACTCAGATTAATCTGCTTCTCATGACGTTTCACCTGGCGGGTATGCAAATCAATCTCCAGATCATTCACCTTTACTTTAGCATTGCTTTTTGGCGTTTGCTGCCGCTGTAAAACCCTTACACGTGCCAGCAGCTCCTGCATTTCAAAAGGCTTTTTCAGATAGTCGTTGGCCCCCGCATCCAATCCTTTAATGATCTGATCTGTACTTCCCAGCGCACTTAGCATAATTACCGGCACATGGTTATCAAATGAACGAAGGTTCTTTAAGATATCAAAACCATTTTGAGAAGGCAGCATCAGGTCCAGTAAAATAAGGTCGTAATTATTTATCATCGCACTTTGCAGGCCGGTTGTACCATCCGTTTCATGATCGGTAACATATCCCGCCTGTTCTAATGCCATTTTTATAAAACCTGCCAGCTTAACTTCGTCTTCTATGAGTAGTATTTTCATTTGCAATTTTGGTAATAGGATAATATACGTTAATGCTGTATGAAAATATTTCCATACAGCATTAACGTATATTATCTGACTAAATATGCCTGGCCATTAATAGTTAATGTTTGCGGCCTGATTATAGCAATGTTTCTGCTATAAACAACGCCCGGTCTTTTAGGTTCTAAAAATCCGTTTACTGTAACCTTTTCGCCTGCCTTAAGCTGGCTGCTTAATTGCCTTGCAATATGCGAAGGTATGTTTACGCTTTCGCCCGATGAAAGTGTAAAACCATTTACATCTTTACGTAGGGAGTAGTTTAACTCCTTTATAGTAGCGGTAATATTTTTTTGTTCCTGTGCAGCCGGTGCTCGTGGTGCTACAGGTGGTGCATCTGCAATAATGCTGCCATTCGCATCTAAACTGACCAGGTGAAATTCTTTTTTACCTTCGGGATTGGTCCGCTCGAAACCAGTTATTGTAATCACTGATCCGTTTTTTGCTTTAGCCAGTATTTGTTCACCTAAGTGTGGTGGAAACATGACGGTCATTGTACCGCTATTGGTTTTGATCAAAAGGCCATTATATTCAAAGCGTTCGTTAGCTACAGGATTTACCACGGTTCCTTTAATCGTAGTCAGTTTTACTGCTTCTACTTCCATTGGCCCTTCGTCATCGCCAGGCTTTTGACCGTCTCTTGGTGGACGGGGAGGCTGTTGCGGACCATTGGCCAATAGTTCAGGTTTGATAGGGGATGGTGCAGGTGGTGGTGTTACTTGTTGTGCATTTACTGCGTAGGTGCCGGCTAATAATAACAACATTGTTAACCAGGTTTTATTGATTTGATTTTTCATGATTTTTAAATTTATACCTCAAAATTAAAGGTACCTCATGAACCGCACATGAATGACAAATTAATTTTTCTTCATCTTTAGTATAACCCATATCTAACCCTGCTAACCTGGTTATTTATGGCAGTCTTATATCCACATTATTCGCATTGATGTTTCATTTTAATCCCATCCATAGTATAAATACATCAGAACAGAGCCAGATTGATCACGCATTGAGGACTTATAAAGTGAAGCCAAAATGATATAATTATACATTCATGATGATAAACACGGGACGGGTTGATTTTTAAGAAGGACAATGCCATATTGACCTGGATAAAAAAAAAACACCAGCTAAACAAGCTGGTGCCTTTAAAATTTTATCAGGATCAGAACATTAACCACCTGATCCCATCTTCAGCTTATTTTTCTCCTTTGAACATTTTAGTCAAACCTTGTTCAATCTTCAAAACATCTGCTTCAATAATCTTTTTAACTTTTGGAGTTACAGCAGCATTGACCTGAGCCTCGATGCGGATTACTTCCGGCTCGTTTTTAAGTTTAATATCAAATCTGTTGTCACCAAATTTAAACTGAGCAGCAAGTTCCTCTATATTTTTTTCTGTTGTCTTTAAAAATTCATAACTATCACTTAGTTCATTGAATGATTCTTTAACTGCTTGAAATATAAAATCTGTTTCAATAGTCAGGTCATTTACAATGATAGTAGCAGCTTGTAATGCTTTTTTTAGTGCTGCATCACCTTTAGCGCTATCTTCTATGTCTTGCAGGGTTTCTAATAGATCTTCACTGAATAATATTTCTTTTTTATCAGTAATGAAAATTGTAGCGATATTTTCATCAGTGCTATCAAATAATTGTTTAATGTGAATTGAATCATTCCCATCTTTTATAATTGAAACGCTTTGTGATTGCGCATCAACTTTAGAATCTGCAATTGCATTCTTAATTACATTTACAATATGTTTCAGGACTGGGTACTGTTTAATTTCGCTCATTGTTTCGTGTGTTTTTTGCAAAGATAACTAAAGGGGAAAATATTCGTAATGTTTGATATACTTTTTCCTCAGTAATTCTTTGACAATTCTATAATAAAAAAGGGTTGTAGCTAAATATACGCTAAATCTATAAAGCCTAGTATGGTCAAATCTGAAAAGGATTGGACTTATTCCAGCCAGGGTACTAAAAACTCTACTGCTTTACCGGTGATCTTGTAAGGCAGGAAACAAGACCCTGCAGAATTGCTATCTATGCCACTGAATTTGGCGATCAGTACATTTGTTGGCTCCGGATATTGCTGATTAGTAATCGTAGCCTCATAAACGATTGAATAAGCAATGATTTTTCCAGCTGATAAGCTATTTGTGAAATCATTTTTTATCTGATCTACTAATACATTTGCAAGCGGGAGGTCTTCAGTATCGTCTTTGCTTAATCTTTGCATAGTTTTTCCTTCCTGATCGATGCAAACCCCTATGGGATAGAATTCGCCTTGGTCTTCCAGAAGGGCTTTCGCCATGGAGTAGCTATAGTTTAACAAATTAATAATTGTATCGGGCAGTGGATCCATTGTGATGATTAAATTGAATAGAGCGCCAAATATAGTCGTTTACTTACGCATTAGCTCAAATCATTTAATAATGGAAAGCTCAGTTGTCTATCCGAAAATCTGATTTCATTGATTTAACTATTAAGATGCCTATCAGACTTATTAAAACAACCATTATGGTTTCACCCGTAACGAGCGCTAAATTATAAAAGGGGAAGGCTCCATCTGTTAACTTAATAAAGAATACCAATAAAAGTAGAGCGACTTCTAAAGTGGCGGTTACCAATATAGCTTTTGATAGATTTCCCATGATTAACCTTGTTTATTCTTAATAATAGGGATATATTATAAGTTGTGCTATTTTATTACGTGAACAGCTATTTTGTCAATGTGAATTCGGATTTATCAGGGTATCTAAATAGGGAAAAAGGGGTTATTCATTGCTGTAACGCAAATTTATGAGTTTGCAAAAGCTTAATAAGGTACCACCTGTTTCAAGTGATGCTCTAAATGTTGCACATAATCATCGAATAAAAAGGCCAGGGATACACACTTTTGTTCTCCGGTAAAACATAACCGCTCTAGTGCGGCTTCGGGCATCAGTTGAATCAATGCTAAGATTTGATTGTTATAAGCCGTCCAGAAAGAAATGATTTGCTTACCATCAATTTGCTGATAATAATTATAGGTATTGCAACTGTTCTGGTCGTATGTGATTCTTGGGATATCTTCAAACTGTCCTCTTACAAAACGCTTATGATTAGCCACAGCACTATCAATAAGATGACCGATGATTTCTTTCTTACTCCATTGGGCAGGAGCGGGTTTTAAGGAAAATACAGGAGCGTCAATTTCATTCAAAAGCTGAGGTATCGTATTACATAAGTATTGTAGTCTTTGAATTGATTGTGCGGTCATATATTTTCCGGTTCTTGTTTTCGTTATTGTTCAGGAGTATCTTTTTGTGCTCCTTTTACTTTTATTCTTTTTGCGCTTTTGAGGCTATTATTCAGCATCCACTCAATCTGACCATTAACACTACGAAATTCATCAGCAGCCCATTTCTCTATAGCCTTCATCGTTTCTGAATCTATCCTTAACGCAAATGATTTTTTCTCTGACATATTTATTGATTTAATGTCCCGGTATTGATAACGGGTTTTGTCTCGCTATCACCACAAAGGACAACCATTAAATTACTGACCATCGCTGCTTTTCTGTCATCATCAAACTCAATGATTTTCTTATCAGCCAACAGTTTAAGTGCGCTTTCTACCATCCCGACAGCACCTTCCACAATTTTGTGACGCGCTGCAACCACAGCAGAGGCCTGTTGTCTTCTCAGCATAGAATGTGCAATCTCAGGGGCATAAGCCAGATATCCGATTCTTGATTCTATAACCTCTATACCCGCAATGTCAAGTCTTTCTGCCAACTCTTTTTCCAGCGAAATATTTACATCATCAAAGTTTGTACTTAAAGTAATCGTAGCCGTTTCGTCTTCGAAATGATCATATGGAAAAGAACCCGCCAGTTTCCTTACTGCTGAATCTGTTTGTATTTTGATAAATGTAGTATAATTGTCTACCTCAAAAGCTACTTTAAAAGTATCTTTCACTCTCCAGACCAAGATTACACTAATCAGAATCGGGTTTCCCATTTTATCATTCACCTTGATTTTTTCACTTTCAAAGTTTCTCGCACGCAGGGAATAACTAAACCTGGTATATAATGGATTGATCCAGAACATCCCATTATGTTTAATGCTCCCTTTATACTTCCCAAAAAGCAGCAACACTTTTGAACTATTTGGGCTGACAATAATTAACCCCTTAGCCAAAATAATAAATATAGGAATACAGGCTATAATCAGGATAATTTGCTGGTCACTTATGGCATAAGCTAATAAACCCGCAGTAGCAATTAAAAGGAAGATAACCAGATAACCATTAAAGGGCGTAACGATCTTTTCTACTTTCATAAATATAGTATTTAAATGATATTAAATTGATATCATAAATCTAAGTATTATTTAAGCATAATTCCAAATATTTTAATTGCTATTATATCTTCTTTAGCCAGAACTTTCTCTTCACCTGCACGTTTAGCCAATTCCTGATAGAACCAACTGTTGAATTCTTAAATATCGGGCAGGAGTAAAGGGAATAGTTATGAATTAAAGTCCATTACATTGTCCAAACCTCTTTTCAAACCCGTAAAAGTATCAACTTTCCTGATGGCTAATAAGGCTCCCTGAACATAAGGTTTTGCACTATTTCCAGCCTCATGCTTAAGGATCAGTTTTTCATCCTCCATTCCAAAAATAGTTTCCAGCGCAATTACATAACCAGGTAACCTCACCGAATGTACCTGCATTCCATTGATGTCTGCACCCCGGGTTTCCTTAATTCCTTTTGTATCTTCAATCGGAATAGTCTTGTTGGATGCGCTAACCTTAGCTAACTTGTTTGCAAGTTCCAGCGTACTTCCGCTTGGGGAATCTACCTTGGCGTCACTTGCATAATCAATAATTTCCCAGTTCGGCATGTACTTCGCAGCCATTTCTGCAAACTTGTTTAACAATACCACACTAATTGCAAAATTCCCAACAGCAAGTACAGCTTGTTTATTTTCATCAGCTACCGCACCGATCTCCTCATAGTCTGCATCAGAAAGCCCTGATGCCCCGACTACAACGTTAACTCCATGCTGAATGGCTGTAATTACCTGATGCTTTGCAATATCAGGCTTTGTATACTCTACTAAAACATCGCAGGGAATAGCCAAAGCCTCTTCTATTGTTCCGAAAACAGGAATCTTCTGCTTGTTGGATAAGTTCAGCAATTCGTTCAAATCTTTACCTGCACTTTTACGCGATACTGCTGAAACTAATTCCAGATCGGCTGTTAAAACAATCCCCTTACAAAGTTCTGAACCGGCCCAGCCAGTTGCTCCTGCAACACATACACGTATTTTTTTCTTCGTTGTCATATTTCTAAGTTCAAATCATAAATATGCATAATTCAGTTAAGTAATAAGAAAAATGCACTTACTCCAAGGTACTTGATTTTTTCATGAAGAGCGTGATATTTAAGTCAAAAATATGTTAGCTTTGATTTTAAAGCCATATCAATTACATGAAGAAAATTACGCTACTAATCTTTGCAATGCTGTTCTCTACCTTGTCATTTTCGCAAGATATTATTAAACTGTTTAACCGCTCTACCGACTTTTTTGACCTGATGAATCAAAAGAAATTTACCGAAGCACAGGCATATTTTGATCCAAGCGTATCCGCAAAAGTTTCTGTCGAAGATTTACAGAAACTTTGGGGTGTTTTTAACGAGAAACTAGGGAAATTTGAATCTGCAAACGGTGTTGAAAGTAAAGTTAATGGCGACTTTTTTATTGTTATTGTGGACGGAAAATTTGCGAATGCTACGCAAGGATTCAGGCTGATCTACAATAAAGCTGGAAATATGATCGGTTTTACTCCTGCACCCAATAAATCAGAAGCAAAATATCTGAATCCTGCTTATGCAGATACCACCTTATATGCAGAAAAAGAAATTTATGTAAAGACTCCAGGGCATAGCCTGGTTGGAATATTAACTACACCAAAAAATACAAAGAATTTTCCAATTGTAGTCCTGGTACATGGTTCCGGGCCTGGCGATATGGATGAAACAGTAGGCCCAAACAAACCTTTCAAAGATCTGGCTGCTGGTTTTGCTGCAAAAGGAATAGCCAGCATACGTTATGTCAAAAGAACAAGAATTTATAGCGGTGAATTTGGAAAAGCATTCACGGTAAAGGAAGAAGTGATTGATGATGCAGTGGCGGCAGTAGCCCTGGCTGCTACAATTCCTGATATTGATAAAAAACAAATTTACCTGATGGGGCATAGCCTTGGGGGAATGCTGGCCCCAAGAATAGCTGGCCTGGCACCAGAATTAAGTGGATTAATCCTGGCAGCTGCTCCAGCCAGAAGTTTTACTGATGTAATCATTGAACAGGAAAAAGATGTATTCAATGCAACTAAGGATACTACACAGGCTACCAAAGCTAAGTTTGCTGCTATCAATAAAGAGCTGGAAAGAACCAGGCTGGTTGCTTTGGGTAATATGAAAGCTGACTCTGCGATTTTAGGTTTGCCAGTATCTTACTGGATCGATCTGAATAAATACAATCAGGTAGAGGTTGCAAAAAAAATAAACAAACAACGTATGCTGGTTGTACAAGGAGGTAACGATTTTCAGGTTTCAACCCGTGACTATGATTTATGGGACGCTGCACTGAATAAAAAGAAGAACGTAACCTTGAAATTATATCCTGATTTGAACCATTTACTAAGTTCTCAGGTAGAAAAAGGCGATATCAGTCAATATGCAACGGCATCCAGCGTGTCTGAAACATTGATCAACGACCTTGTAGCCTGGATAAAACTGAACAGTAAAAAATAACCTTATTGATGACGAAATTTAAAGCACTGCTTTTTGATTTAGACGGTACACTTGTAGATTCAGAACATTTTCATTACCGGGTATGGAATGAGATATTAGCAGAATCTGATGTTCAGCTCGAATACTCAGATTTCCTTCTGAACTTTGCCGGTATCCCTTTGCCGGGAAATGCTAAAAGGTTAAAAGAGTTATATGAAATAGCATCGCCTCTGGAGGTGTTGATTACCAGGAAAGAAGAGCTGACTAATGAGCGCTTAAGGACGAGTACCATTGAATTGATGCCATATGTAGCCGAAACAATGGACTTCTTTTTAACAAAAGGTATGGCCATGGCCCTCGTTACAGCGAGTAAAAGACCTGATGTAGACGAATTGTTTAAGAAAAACGGACTTGGAAAATATTTCAAACTACTAGTGACCAGGAGCGATGTGACTAAAAGCAAGCCGGATCCGGAATCTTATAATCTTGCTGTTCAGGGAATTGGATTTCCTAAAAATGAATGCCTGGTATTTGAGGATACGGTGAACGGGTTATTAGCAGCTAAGAATGCTGATTTAACTTGTTTTGCCATTCAGGGTGAAGAAGAAAGTCATGTGAAGCTTGCCAGTGCTGACCGGATATTTAAAGACTTCAGAGCGGCTACAGCCTATATCAAAGCAAATGAACTGATCTGATACGCAATTAAGGAGCCTGATAATGCGCGGTAATTAAATCAAGAAGATCTTCATTGATTCCTGTGCCATTATCAGCCTTCCATTTGTTTTCTTTAGTCATTTTGATTTCGAAATTCTCATGGTCATCTATAGAAACTATGTGGTTTGTTTCCTCGCCATCGGTCACTGAATGTACAGCAACCGGAACAGGTTTACCCTCAAAATTAACTTCAAATTTGGTTACTTTATAACTCATTACGCAAAGATATAAAAATGTGTGCACGCTATACGCTTACTAAAGCCCAAAAGGACTTATTAATCCGTTATCAAGTCAAATTTCCTGCCGGTTACAAACCCAACTATAACCTTGCACCTACGCAAAAAGGATTGGTAATTACTGCTGATGAGCCTGATACCGCACAACTGATGCATTTTGGACTGGTCCCTTACTGGGCCCAAAGTACCAAACTTGATTTTTCTACGCTGAATGCACGTTCCGAAGAAATCATGGGTAAAAAAACGTTTGCACCACTGATTACACATCGCAAAACTTGTTTAGTGCTGGCAGATGGCTTTTATGAATGGGACAAAAAAACCGGAGAAACTTTGCCTTATCGTTTTGTGTTGAAGGATAGGGATTTATTTGCTTTTGCCGGACTTTGGAGCCAGTGGAAAGATCAGTTTTCAGGAGAAGTCTACCGTTCCTTTACCATTATGACTACGCAGGCTAATGAAACCGTGGGAAAAGTCCATGCGCCTAAATTTAGAATGCCGGTTATACTCAGCAGGGAAGAAGAAGCGCTTTGGCTAAGTAAAGATTTGGGAACTCCCGATCTGTTGAATCTTTGCAAAGCTTATCCGGATGAATTGATGGATTGCTACAGAGTAGACAAAGCTGTAAATGCAACGGTGATTAAAGGGGTGATTAATAACCGGCCTGAACTCATACAGGCAATCAATTGATAGAAGTATAAATGAAGGCACTTATACTTCTACCCTATATTTTCTAACCTTTCTTGTCTCTGTTTTCCAGGTAAACTGTTAAAACACTTTTTAAGTACAACTCTGGCTTAGGCATAGTAATAATTGTTCCAGGCTCTTTATCCTGTGACTGTTTGATGTAATTTGCTTTGATCTTTCCCCAGTCTTTTGAATAAAGCTGGATGAAAGTTTCCACAAATTGTTCATCTGTATAATCTTTTGGAAGCTTACTGAGCACAACTTCTATTTTCTCTTCTTTTCTATGTAATACTGCCATAATGAATTTTAAATCTCTCCAAAGCTATGGAACTAAAAGTGATTTACGTAAACTTTTCTGAGTTCTGCTTGTTTTAATACCGTTAATCCTTGTAGGATCCGTTCCTAAAAGAAATTAAATCATTGCCTTATGGTAGATCAACTCAGAGCGCAAGGCTTGCAAGATTTCTTTATTCAGTGTTTGCAAGATCTATATATAGCCGAAAAAAAACTAATTAATTGTGCCGCCGCACTATCTATAGCCGCATTTACTGAAGAACTGCAACGCGCATTAATCGCACAGTCAGAAGAGGCCAGTTTGCGCGTACAACGCCTGGATATCATTTTTGATAGCATGAACCAGCAAGTGGGGAAGGGGAATTGCGATATTATTGAAATTCTAAGTGAAAAGGCAGCTTCTATAGTAAAAACAGTAGAAACCGGCACTGCATTGAGAGATGCGGCAATAATTTACGCCGTTCAACTGATTGCGCATTACAAAATAGCTAGTTATGGAAGTTTAATCTCTTTACTGGCAGAGCTGGATTATCCAAAAGCTAAAATGCTATTGAAAGATTGTCTTGCTGAGGAGAAAGCTGCTGATGCTTATTTAACGAAAATTGCAGTTGAGTTTATTAATCCTGCAGCACAAAGTGAATCAGGCTAATCGATTTACTATAGCTCACTGAAGTTATCTTTTGTAAATTTATCAAGAACTTTATCTGCTAAAGTGTAATACTTATCGCGCCAATAATTTCTTTCCTTTTCCATTTCTTCATAACTGATGACTTCTGTAGAATTGCTTGTCTGAGCTGCCTTCTCTTCAGGATATTCACCAGAAAAGTCATGTCTAAGTGCTTTTCCGTATTTTGAGATTATTTTATAAGGTAATTTAGCTTCCAGAATATGGTTATAATAACTAGTTCTATCATATCCTGCTGCCTTAGCTACAGCCGTTATAGTCATTCCCGAGGTACGGACAATGGCATCTAAAAGCTCACCCTTATGGTTCTTAATATCCTCTTTTTTCACTAAAAACAAGGTAAACCAATAATGTTTAAGAATATTCTACATTTTATTAGTATAATTCTACAATTATGTTGATATTAGTATTTATAATGTAGAATTATACTTTTATTTGAGTAATTAGTCTACAAATTTGTTTACTTATTTAAATTATTACTATGCAATAGAATATAGATTGATACAAATTTATAATTTTGCAGTTCTTCAATTGAAAATGAAGGACTGCTTGACGAGCCTCGTAACAGAAATCTGGTAAATTTCATACAATACCCTACGAGATAAGTCAAGCAGCCTGAACCTATAAATATGGGGTCGGTTGCTTGCTTAAGTTTATTGTAGGGTATATTTTGTAAAAAATATATAGGTTTACCAGAACCTCTGTTACATTAGACGGGCAAGTAGCCGACCCTGTTCTTTTTTTCAGAATTCGTCTATTTGCACCGCAGCTCCGTATAAACACCAATTACCTTGATGAAGAAAATGGGATGTGCGGCCGGCAAATTCTCCTGGTTCAACGCGTAGAGCTTGGCCGCCATACCTTTTCTTTTCTCTTTTATTTCTGAATTAAAACGCGCTTATGAATAAAAATACAGGATCTAAAACAGTGAAATGGGACATCGATCTACCAGAAAAAGTTTTTCATATTAAAGGAACAGTCACCGTTTCCAATCAACTATCAGTACCCGTTAAAACTATCCGGAGGCTATGGGTAAATCATTTAGAAGTATTTCCGGAAACTGCAACAGCGCTGCGTCCATTTTATGATTGTAGCTTTGAATGGGGGGAACTTGGACAGAATGCTTCCTATACTGCAGCATTATCAATTTGTGTAGCTGTATTTAATAGTGAGCGGTTAGCTGAAAACCTGTTTATCTGTTTCAAAGAAGAATTTGTAGAGAATTTTCCTGATGGAAACTTTGAACTGGTTCTGGAAGTTACCAGGTTTTTAAATAAGCATAACGATAGATTACATCCCAATCTGTACAGCCGGTTTTGCTTTTCTGCAATCACAAATTCGAGGGAAATTCTTTTGTATAAGGATCCTGAAACCGGTTTAATCACAACCGATCTTGCAGAGAATTATGCGATGCATAGAGAATATATGCCCAATGTAACACTAAGGAAGCTCAATGAGCGTAAACAAAGACTCTTATTCAAACTATTTGCGAAGGATAATTACATCATCAGTGGCTATGAGTTTCCCGAAGTGATGCGCAGAGTAGAAGACATGATGGCCAGATTTTACTGGAGATCAGTAGAGAAGATTATTACCAGGAAAATTGCAGACCGCTATGAAGATTAACTATGATTTATTTCGCATCCAGTTCAGAGTATACTCCAAACCTTTTTGTACATTATATAAAGGAGCATAACCCAGGTCTTCTTTGATCCTGTTTATGTTTGCCAGTGAATCATGAATATCCCCCGCCCTGGATGGACCATAAGTCTGTCCGGGGTCAGTGCCATGGAGTTTCTTTATCAATGCCCAGAGCTCATTTAGCGAAATACGTTCACTGTAAGCTACATTATAAATGGTATGCGGAACATTACCAGTAAATAACAAGGCTTTAATATTTGCCTGGACTACATTTTCAATAAAAGTGAAATCTCTGGTCTGGCTGCCATCACCATTAATCACAGGCGCAGCACCAGTCAGCACCGCTTTCATCAAGAGCGGAATAACTGCTGCATAAGCACCTCCGGGATCTTGATTGGGGCCGAAAACGTTAAAATATCTTAAACCGACACTATCAGTTCCATAAGTCTTTCTGAAAACATCTGCATACAGCTCATTGACTAATTTAGTGACTGCATAAGGAGAAAGCGGAGCACCAATGCGTTCTTCTGTTTTGGGTAATTCCTTACTGTCGCCATAGGTAGAAGAAGAAGCAGCATAGACCATTCTCTTTACCTGTTGTTCTTTGACAGCCATCAGCAGGTTTAAAAAGCCTTCTATGTTGACCTGGCTGGTTGTTAGCGGATCTTTAATAGAACGCGGTACAGAACCTAATGCTGCCTGGTGGGTTACATAATCAATTCCCTTGCAAGCCGACATACAGGTAGCAGGATCACGGATATCACCATTGATAAATTCAAAAGCAGGATTGGATTCAAACTCTTCCAGATTCTTTCTGAAGCCAGTAGATAAATTATCCAGCACACGTACTTGGCCGGCACCATATTTTAAGAGGTACTTGACCAGATTTGAACCAATAAAGCCCGCTCCTCCAGTAATCAGGAAAGAAGATTTACTCAGATCCTGGTGATGATAAGGGGTAGTATAAAGTTGATAATTAGAGTCTTCCATGAGTGAGTTCAGCAGGTAACATTCCTTTTATATCATATATTACTGTATTTTCTTTACAAAGCTGCTGTACATCAAGCTCCTCGAACTCAGTATGCGCAACAGCACCAATTATAGCATCAAACTGGCGATCCTTGATGGCCTCATTCTGACAAGTAATGCCATATTCCTGGTAAACATGTGCAGGATCGGCCCAGGGATCAAGAATACAAACGTTTACATGGTACTCCTTTAAACGCGTTACAATATCTATTACCCTTGTATTGCGTACATCCGGGCAGTTTTCTTTGAAAGTAAAGCCTAAAATCAAGACTTCGCTGCCTGTAACCTGTATTTTTTTGCGCACCATCAGTTTGATCACTTCGTCCGCAATATATTGTCCCATACCGTCATTCAAGCGTCTGCCGGCCAGGATGATTTCTGGATGATAACCAGCTTCCTGTGCCTTTTGAGCAAGATAATAGGGGTCAACACCAATACAATGCCCACCTACAAGACCTGGTTTGAAATTAAGGAAATTCCATTTAGTACCCGCAGCTTCCAATATATCCAGCGTATTTAAACCAATCAGGTTAAATATCTTGGCCAGCTCATTGACAAAGGCAATATTAATATCCCGCTGTGCATTTTCGATTACTTTGGCCGCTTCTGCAACTTTAATACTAGGGGCCCTGTAAGTACCGGCTGTAATAATGGTGCGGTACAATTCGTCTACCTGATCTGCAGCTTCTGGTGTAGAACCAGAAGTGATTTTTAAAATCTGGGTCAGCGTATGTTCCTTATCTCCAGGGTTAATTCTTTCGGGAGAGTATCCGCAATGGAAATCAACGTTGAATTTAAGTCCCGAAACACGTTCCAGTACCGGCGCACATTCATCTTCGGTAACGCCGGGATAAACCGTTGACTCATAAATTACTATATCTCCCTTTTTTAAAAACTGACCAACTGTTTCACTTGCCTTATACAAAGCAGATAAATCAGGATGATTAAACTTATCAATAGGAGTAGGTACAGTAATGATATAAATACGGGCCTGCTGTAAAGCATTGGCATCATTGCTGAATAATAAATCAGACTTGACATCTGATAATTGCGCTTCAGTGATTTCCAGCGTGCTATCGTAACCGGTATGGAGTTCTGCTATGCGTTTTTGTTTAGTATCGAAGCCTGTCACCTTGAAATACCGGGCAAACGCTACTGCCAGCGGTAAACCAACGTAGCCCAGGCCAATAACGGCTATAGTTGTGTCTTTGTCAATCCTTGTCATCTATAATCTTCTATTCTGCTTGTTTTTCAACAAACAGGGCGCAATTTATTGAAATAAAACTGAATCTTAAGCATTAATAAAGCTGCAAGCGCTCAGATCATAAAGAATTATAATTAGATGCAAATTTAGAAATGGTTTCTTAGTAGATTTGGTTAAACTAACTGATAACAGATGAATAATTTAAAACTCTCTTTGGGTGTACCCATCATCGCAGGCTCCCTGCTGGTTTTGGCAGCATTCCAATCTTTTCATTCCACAGGAGATCCTAAGTCAGGAATTATCCTTGAAAACATGGATAAACAAGTTGTTCCGGGAAATAATTTTATGGAATATGTGAACGGGACCTGGATTAAAAAAACAGAAATTCCAGCAGATAAACCTTCTGCAAGTGTAAGCTCCCTGATCAACGATAAAGCTCAGGAAGATGTCAAAGAAATTATAGAAAAGGCAGCATCCGGGAAATTTGCAGACGGTTCTGAAGAACAGAAAATAGGGGACCTTTATGGTTCTTATATGAATATGACTGCAAGAGATGCAATTGGCGTAAAGCCTCTCGCTGCTGATTTCAAAAAGATCGACGGTATTAAAAACCAAAAAGAACTGGCAGCTTATTTTGCTTATGCGAATAAAATAGGGAATATGGCACCATTCAGTGTCGCCGTTACTGAAGATTTTAAAAACCCTAAAAACTACATGTTGCTAACCTGGCAAGGTGGTTTGGGCCTTCCTGACAGAGAATATTACTTCACAGATAATGCGAAGTCTAAAGAGATCAGAACTAAATATGTGGCGCATATTGAAAAGATGCTGACCCTTGCAGGAGTTACTGAAGCTAAACCAAAAGCATCAGAAATTATGGCTTTGGAAACTTTGATGGCTTCTAAACAAATGAAGAAAGAAGAAACCAGGAATATGGCTGGTTTATACAATAAATATGCAGTGAGTAAGTTGAACACCTTAATGCCGGATTATGATTGGAAAGGTATGCTCACTGAAGCAGGTGTGAAAAATCCGGACAGTATTGTCGTTGCCCAGGTAGCTTACACCAAAGACCTGAATGCGATCATTAAAGATACGCCGCTTGCCATTTGGAAAACTTACCTGAAGTGGAGCCTGGTTAAAGGTGCTGCTGGTGCTTTGAATACTGCACTTGATGAAGAGAATTTCAATTTCAATGGCACTACGTTAAATGGTATACCAAAACAACGTCCGCAATGGCGCAGAGGTGTTGGAATTGTTAACGGCTCGTTAGGGGAGATGGTTGGGAAGTTATATGTAGAAAAACATTTCTCTCCGGAAGCTAAAGCACGTATGCTGGTTTTAGTAGGTAATCTGCTTAAAGCTTATGAAACCAGTATCAAAGAACTGGATTGGATGAGTCCTGAAACTAAAACTGAAGCCCTGAAAAAGATCAGTAAGTTTACGCCTAAAATCGGTTATCCTGATAAATGGAGGGATTATTCCACCCTGAAAATTGTTAAAAATGATCTTTATGGCAACCTGACCCGTTCTACAGCTTTTGAATACAACCGTATGATGAAAAAGCTGGGAACTCCTGTTGACCGTACAGAGTGGGGCATGACTCCTCAAACGGTCAATGCGTATTATAACCCGCCATTGAATGAAATCGTATTCCCTGCTGCTATCCTGCAACCGCCATTTTTTGATATGAACGCAGAAGATGCTGTCAACTATGGTGGTATCGGTGCTGTTATCGGTCACGAAATTGGTCACGGATTTGACGATCAGGGCAGTACTTTTGACGGAGATGGTGTGATGCGTGATTGGTGGACAAAGAATGATTTAAGTGAATTTAAAAAAAGAACCAATGCTTTAGTTGCACAATACAGCGGTTTTAAAGTATTGAGTGATCTGAATGTAAATGGCGAATTCACTTTGGGAGAGAATATCGGAGACCTTGGTGGATTAACTATTGCCCTTAAAGCTTATCATGCTAGTTTGAATGGTAAAACTGCTCCGGTTCTGGATGGTTTTAACGGCGATCAGCGTGTTTTTATTGGTTGGGGACAGGTTTGGTTAAACAAATCAAGAGAACAAGCTTTAAGAAAACAAGTAGGTACAGATCCACACTCTCCGGCAAGATTCCGTGTGAATGGGATTGTCAGGAATATCCCGGAATTTTATACTGCATTTAATGTGAAACCTGGAGACTCCTTATATCTTGCACCAGATAAAAGAGTTAAAATCTGGTAAACAAGTATAATTCTGAAAAACTAAAAAGCCGCTGCCTCCTTTTAGGAAGCAGCGGCTTTTTAGTTTTTACCTTAAAGGCTAATCAAATGAGCTGATTAGTTTTTAACGAATTCAGTATTTGCATTAAGTGTAATCTCATCACTTAACATTGCATTTGGATATTTTGAACCTAAAGCAAAATCAGCTCTTTTGATAGTTCCTGTTACTTTGAAACCAGCAGTAGCTTTTTTAGACATTGGGTTAGTAGTTACACCTCTTAAAGTTGCATCTAAAGTAACTGGTTTAGTTACACCATGTAATGATAATAAACCGCTTACTTTGAATTTGTTGCCAGCTAATTTTTTAACTGAAGTACTTTTGAAAGTTAATTTAGGGAATTTTTCAGCGTCAAAGAAATCAGCACTTTTCAAATGTCCGTCTCTTTTTTCATCTTCTGTATTTACTGAATTGATATCAGCGCTTAAAGTTATAACTGCATCAGAGAAATCATCTTTTGAAGTAGTGATTGTTGATTCAAAGTTTTTAAATGAACCTTCAACGTCAGTGATCATTAAGTGAGTGATAACGAATCCTAATTTAGAATGCGATTTATCTGCAGTCCAGGTACTAGGCCCGACAGGTTTAAAAGCAAATAATGCAGCTGATGCCGCTAATAATAATACAACTAATTTTTTCATGTCTGTAATTTTTTTATACGACAAATATGGTATAATTAAACTGTTGTTGTATTGATGTATGGTAAGAAAATCTTCAGGACTAATAAAAGCAGGAAGGGATTAAAAAATCTTACGGTCTAAAAATAGGTAGTTGACTACAGGTTTTCGGATGTTTATACTGGTGGCTGATTAAATAAACCTCTTAAATTTGAGGTGAATTAACCGCGCTCTCTAAATAGTATGAAATCATTTGTAGATATGGCTCCTAAAAATTTACTTTGCTTTTCACATCTTCGCTGGGACTTTTTGTTACAGCGGCCTCAGCAATTGTTATTGAGATTTGCTGAACATACTAATATTTATTACGTTGAAAACCCTGTTTTTGATGCAAAAGAGGATCCTTATCTCTCTTTTGGGACCAGATCAGAAACTTTATGGAAAATGGTCCCGCATTTAAGAGCAGGACTTACTTCCAGTCAGATTACCAAATCTCTGGGGCAGTTAATGGATGCATTTCTGGAAAATGCTAAACTTGAAGATTGGACCTTCTGGTATTATGCGGCTTCTGCTTTGACATTTACTAAGAAATATAAACCAGGAATTATCGTATATGACTGCATGGATGAGGTTTCCATGTTCAGACGTTGTCCCGAAGAGATGAGTATCCTGGAAAAGAAACTGGTTGAAAAAGCAGATCTTATCTTTACACAAAGTTATACTATTCCAGCCAGTAAAAAGGTTTTTCATCCCTCAGTTTATCCATTCCCTTCTACCGGTTCTTTAGAAGATACTGCTCAAATCCTATCATGGGATGATACTTATACTGCAATGTCCCATTTGATCAGAGATGCTTCAGCAGGGAAGAGAAGTCAGTACGAATATTATCAAAATAAAAACTACAACAGACAGCTGTTCAGTTTTTCTTAGGCAACAGCTGCCTGTGGTAGTTTTTCTTAGGGAACAGTCTCCAGCTTTTTTAAGCAGCATTTATTCTGGATGTCAATAATCAGGTTAATAACGATTTAGCGCTCTGTTTCGTGTAAAATGTTTAATATTTTTATCTTTTAAAATATTTCTGTAACCAGAAACTACCAACTTTATTTTAACTTTATAAGATTTATGAATTGAAATAATGACGCTACAAGCATCCAGATCTCCAAAAAATGAACAAAATAAAACTGCTTTTCCTATTATAGGAATGGGAGGGTCAGCTGGATCTTTTCATGCCTTCGAAAAGTTCTTTTTACATATGCCAGTCAAAAGCGGGATGGCATTTGTAATCGTTATGCATCTTGATAATTCTTACCATGTGAATGTTGCGGCCATGCTGCAGCCTGTATCCTCGATGGCTATTACTGAAGCAACGGATGGTATGCAGGTTGAACCTGACCATATTTATGTGATCCCGCCACGAAAAGATATGGGTATACATAACGGACGCTTGTTGTTAATGGAAGCTTCCCGTTACAAAGGAGCCCATATGTCAATAGATTATTTTTTGCAAAGCCTGGCAGAAGACCAGTGGGGCAATGCAGTTGCTATTATCTTTTCGGGGATGGGTGCAGATGGAGAAACGGGAGTTAGAATGATCAAGGAAAAGCTGGGAATGGCTATGGTCCAGGATCCTGTGACAGCAGAATATCCAAGTATGCCCAATGCTGCTATCAAATCAAATATGGTGGATTACATCCTCTCAGCTGAGGATATGCCAGTCAAATTGATACAATATCTTAATCATCCTGTATTATTGGAATCAGAAGCTGTTGAAGAAGCTTACCTGAGCAATACAAACCAAACGCATCTGCAAAAGATATTAATGCTGTTAAGGTCGCATACCGGGCATGACTTTACCTTATATAAAAAGAATACCATTGTCAGAAGAATTGAAAGGAGAGTAGCGATCAATCAATTACATGACTATGTTGAATATATCAATTACCTGAGAGAAACACCCAATGAAATAGCCTTGTTATTCAATGAACTGTTGATTGGAGTGACTAAGTTTTTCAGAGATCAGCAAGCATTTGATGTGCTGAAGGAAAAACTATACCCCCACCTGATTACTAAAGAAGAAAATGATCCCATCCGTGTTTGGGTGGCGGGCTGTTCTACAGGAGAAGAAGCATACTCTATTGCGATATTGCTTATCGAATTCCTGGAAGAAGTTAAATCAGACAGAAGACCCAGACTGCAAATCTTTGCGACAGATCTTGATCCAAATGCTATTGACCATGCCCGCTCCGGAAATTATTTCTCTAACATTTCTTCAGAGGTATCTCCAGAAAGACTGGAACGCTTTTTTATCAAAGTGAACGAAGGTTATATTGTCAAAAAAGAAGTGCGTGAAATGATTGTCTTTGCACAACATAACCTGATTAAAGATGCACCATTTACCCGCCTCGATCTATTATGCTGTCGTAATGTGATGATTTATCTAACCTCAGAATTGCAGAAAAAGATTATTCCTGTTTTTCATTACTCTTTGAATCCTACTGGATTATTATTTCTGGGGCCAGCAGAATCTGTAGGGACATTTCAGAATAGCTTTACTAACCTGGATACCAAGTGGAAAATCTTTCAGCGTAAAGAAGGAGCATCGTTAGGAAATATGCTTGATTTTCCTTTTCATGTGGCCAGCCAGCACAATAAAAATATAAAAATGCATCTTCCGACCAAGAACTTGAAAAATCCTTTGGTAGAAACTTTTCATAAAATACTACTGGAAAGTTTTACGCCGACTTCTCTATTGCTCAACGAACGGGGCGATATCCTGTATATCAATGGCAAAACGGCGAAGTTTATGCAGATAAACTCAGGAGAAGCTGTATTTAATATTCACAGACTGGCTAGAGAAGAACTTAAATATGCTTTAGGCAATGCCCTTCATCAGGCCTGGGAGCAAAAAAGTAAAATAGAGGTTTCTGATATTAAAATTAAAGATGGTGACCAGATTTACCTGGTTGGCTTTAAGATTGATTATATGACAGAAGTACCTTTGCAGGATCTGTTGCTGGTTACTTTCTTTGATCTGGGGATAATTAAGAAAAGAAAAACTTCAAAAGGAAATCTGATCAGTTCTTCCAGAGAAGGAGAGGTCGAAGAGCTGGAAAAAGAATTGATTTATACCAAGCAGCAATTACACAGTACCATTGAACAGATGGAATCTTCTATGGAAGAACTGAAATCTGCCAACGAGGAATTGCAGAGTACGAATGAGGAACTTCAAAGTACCAATGAAGAAGCATTGACTACAAAAGAAGAAATGCAGTCCCTGAACGAAGAATTGATGACGATTAACCTTCAATATCAGAATAAAGCAGAGGAATTGACCCAGCTGAATAATGATATGAAAAACCTGCTGGATAATACTGAAATCGGGACGATATTTTTAGACAATCAGCTTAATATCGTTCGTTTTACACCACAGGTCACTAAATTGTTTAATGTAATACCAGGTGATGTAGGCAGATCCATTACGCATATTGTTTCCAACTTTGATTATCCTTCTTTGGAAGATTCTATTAAAGAGGTGATTGAAAAGCTTGCAGGTAAAGAACTGGAAGTGACAACCAAAAAAGATGAATGGTATAATCTCCGGATTATGCCTTACCGGACTATGGATAATTTTATTAGTGGTGCGGTGGTTACTTTTACCAAAATTACGCCTGTAAAAGCAATGGAGAACAGGTTGTTATCGTTAATGGAATATGCAAAAGGAATGGTCAATATTATTCCTGAGGCAGCCGTGGTACTGGATAAAGACAGGAAAGTACTGGTTGTGAATGATTTATTTTTAAAGCAATTTAATTTAAAAGAGGAAGAAATTACAGAACAATCTTTCATGGAGATTGTTCACAACAAATGGAAAACTAATAAGCTCGACGGTTTACTCCTGCAAACGGGTCCTGCAGATTTATTTATACAGCATACCTTTCAGGGGACTGGTCTTAAAGACATTTTCGTGAAAACCCAACCTGTAAATAAAGTTGAAGAAGGGATAGGTTTAGTATCATTGATAACTTTTAGAAATCAAAACAGTGGATAAAAGTCAAAGTTCAGCAACACAAAATAATACATCATTAATCTGGCGTTTATCAGAAAAACTGAAGTATAAAAATGAGAATTTTTCTTCAAAAATAAGCCTGACAATTGATGACGTTAACATTCTGCTCAATGAACTTCAGGTATACCAGCTGGAGCTGGAAATGCAAAATGACGAATTGAAAACTTCCTATCTGACACTGGATCAGGAGAGGGCTAAATTTGTAGGCTTATTTGACCTGGCACCGGTTGGCTATTTTATCCTTGATTATCTGGGAGTAGTTGAAGAAGCAAACCAGAATGGTATAGATCTGCTGAACATAACCAGACAAACCATTCTTTATCAAAGATTTCAAAGCTTCATTTCTCCACAGTCCTGGGAAGATTTTTATAATTTTTTGCACAGGATGCAATACAATGATACCAAGCAAACCGCAGAAATCAAGTTGAAATTGGCCGATGGTCAGGTGATTTTTACCCGTATGGAAGGAAGGGCGATCTCCAGTATCGTCGTAACAGATGTTAAATATTATATTACCGTTATTGATGTAACAGAAAGCCGTAATGCACAACAAGTCTTAAAAGAGACAAAGGAACGGCTTGAAATGACGCTCAAAGCTTCTGCAACGGGAACCTGGACTATATGTGGCGAAACATGTTCCGTTTTTCTGGATCCCCATAGTTTTAAGATAATGGGGATCAAAAGCTGTGATTTTAACGGAACTATTTCAGGATTGATTGCTTTAGTTCATCCCGATGACCAGCAGCATCTAAGCAACCATCTTCAGAGTGCTATACAAGGAGCGAAAGATATCGATCTGGAATTCAGGATAGCTAGCGGAGCAGATGACTTCAAATATATTGCTGCAAAGGGACATGAAATTAAAATGCAGGAAGAATTCATTTATTTTGCCGGAATACTGACCGATATCACCGAAAGGAAAAGATTAGAACGCGAAGCTGAATCGTTGAAAAATGATCAGCAAAAGTTGATTCTCTCTGCTACATTAATTGCACAGGAAAAAGAACGTAATCTAATCAGCAGAGCGCTGCATGATAGCGTTTGTCAACTGCTTTATGGAATTAAGCTCAACCTGGAAAGTGTGGAAAGGACAAATTACCTGAAAGGTGAGTTTAAGAATGTGAACGCATTACTGGATCAGGTTATTAAAGAAACGAGACAAATTTCTTATGAACTCACGCCAACTGTGCTGAAAGATTTTGGCTTTGTTGCAGGGATTAAAGAAATGGCACAGCGTACCAGTACAGACCATTTTCATATAGAAACTTATATCGACAGCACAGCAGATTTTTTACGTACAGATGTGCAGCTGTATATTTTCAGAATGATACAAGAGCTGATCAATAACTGTATCAAACATGCAAAAGCGACTAAAGCAGAAATCAAGGTCCGTTTACACCATAACCAGGTTTCTATCCGCGTTGCAGACAATGGCATAGGGTTTAATCCTCATACAGCACAGGCTGGTCCTATCGGATCAGGCTTAAGCGGAATTAAAAACAGAGTATACCTGTTAAACGGGCAGGTTAAATTTCATAACACTAAACAAGGTATGGTAGTGACTATTACATTTGAAAACACAGCTGAGCTTTCGGTGTAATTGACCTCAAATCACAGCATATGGAAGCAGAAGCAATAAAGAACATTATTACGATCGGTACTTCGGCAGGTGGCTTTTCCGCTATTGCAAAATTGGTAGCAAGCTTTAAACAGGATCTGGATGCAGCAGTATTTATCGTGATCCATTTGTCAGGTAATTCAAATTCAGAAATAATTTTAAAGGGGATTCAGAAACATACACTTTTAAAATGCAAGGTAGCTGAAGATCAGCAGGAAATAGAAAACAGAACAATTTATCTGGCCAAAGCAGATCATCACCTTTTAGTAATCAAGGACAGGATCCTTGTGACTAAAGGTGCATTTGAAAATCACTGGCGGCCAGCTATAGATGTACTTTTCAGATCTGCTGCGGCAGCCTATGGTAGTTGTGTAACAGGGATTATTTTAACAGGACTGCTGGATGACGGGGTTTCTGGAATGTATGCAATCAAAAGGAGCGGGGGATTGTGTATTGTCCAGGATCCTGAAGAAGCAGAATTTCCTGATATGCCTAACAGCGTATTAAACGCTATGGAAGTCGATTACAAAGTAGTGCTGAATGAGATAGGACATATTTTAACCGATAGATTTTCTCATACTTCCTGCATAGCAGCAGAAGTTCCTGCAGACGTGAAACTGGAAGCAGAGATTGCCAGAAGAATGACTACAAGTATGAAAGATTTGACTAAATTAGGTGACTTCAGCCATCTTACTTGTCCAGAATGTGGTGGTACAATGGTCAAAATAACCAATGATGCGATACCGCGTTACCGCTGTTACACGGGGCATGCATTCACAGAGCGTATTTTTGAAGATCAACAATTAAAAGGCATCGAAGACTCTCTCTGGGTAGCAATAAGAATGATGGAAGAGCGAAAAAACCTGTTACTGAATATGAACAGGCCGAAACCCACAGCTCAGAGTTTACCTGTTGATACCACAAGAAATGAAAGGGCAGAAGCAATGCAGCTGCACATCGACAGACTCCGGAAAATGTTGATGGATTTGGGTGAATTGCCAGGAAAAGAAGAATAAGATGCGATATGGAAGAGAATTTTTGGACTATAAGGAATTAAAGAGCATTTATGTTAAGCTTAATATTAGCAGAAGATCATAATATTGTACGCAACGGGATTCGTATGCTGCTGGAAGCTGACAAAGAAATCAGTATTGCCGGAGAAGCTACGAATGGTTTGGAAGTATTGGAGATCATCGGCAGTGGAATTAAAGTAGACATTGTACTGGCCGATATTAATATGCCAGAGATGGACGGAATAGCATTGATTAAGGAACTGAAACTAAAAAGTCCGGCTACACAGATCGTGATGCTTTCTATGCTGGATAATGATAAATATGTTTCTCAGGCCTTTTCTGAAGGTGCATCTGGTTATCTGCTTAAAAGTGTAAGTGCTGATGAACTTATATTTTCCTTGAAACATGTGAATGCCGGGGGACAGTATTTATGTGCTGAACTAGCCATGCGTTTATTGAATAAATCAATTACGACCGGACCACTGAACCGGATCAATGACAATGTGGAGTATTCTATGCGGGAAATTGAGATCCTGGCGCTGATTGCCGAAGGGTTAACAAATAATGAAATGTCTACCAAACTGTTTATCAGCAAACGTACTATAGAAGGGCACAGGCAAAGCCTGATCGAAAAAACAGGGGCAAAAAATACTGCCGCTCTGATCAGATATGCAGTTTTAAGCGGAATTATTCAATAAATTTATAAAAATCTCAGCAATTTGTAACCTAGTTTTTGTGCGTCAAAATTAATCTGGACTTTTCCCTGCTGACCAAAATAGAACACACCTTTTTCTGAAAGATGCTGAACGTCTTTATCTTCAAGACTGATCTGAAAAGGATATTTCCCTGAATGGTCCGGAAGCGCTGAAATGAATGAAACTTTTCCGGAGATACTGAAAACTTCCTCATTCCGTGCAACACTAATGGTTACTTTGTGACCAGTTTCCATCCTGGAAACGTTAAATTTATCGGCAGCTGCAGTACAGTACACCTCTCCCTTGCTCTTAATATCTGGCATGATATAAAATAAGGTATCGTCTTTACTCACGTAGGTTTTGCTTTTGAATTCAATCTTATTGGGCAGATAGTAGCCAGCATCCGTTGCATACACTGATGTTTCTTTTTGTGCAGATAAATCATAAATGGTAAACAGAAAAGTATTTGGCCCGATAGCATCGTTAGTATCAAAGATGTCTTTTTTGATAATACCATTAAAAGGACTGATTACAGGGACAATTTTGTGCTGTGTATGAAACTGTGCATTGAAAGATATACTGTCCTTATACGGGATCATAAGCGCAGCCAGGATAATTAAGAGCAGTGACAGGCATGTTACCAACACGTCCCGGTTTAAAAACCATTTCCATGGTTGACCAGCATTAGCGCCGTCTGTCTCTTTAAGTTTCATCAAATTGCTATTTCGGTTAGGCCGGCCAGAATATAAAACAAGCCAGGGAGCTAGACCTCCCTGACTTATCCTTTTCATAGGTAGAAAAGTTTTATTTTAATCAAATTATTGATATAGTTTGGTATACTAAAATAATTTGGGTTAAAGCAAGTATTTGGGAGGTAAACGTAATTTTTAAGAGGGTTAAAAAAATATCAAATGAATTATTTAATCAGACGGATATATAGTAATTTCATTGCACCGGATATCAGCTTAAGATTAATTTAAATTAACCAATGAATATTACCTGTTATATTGTTGATGATGAGTACCATGTGATCAGTACTTTAAGAGAGTATATTAGTGAAGTTCCCTATCTTGAATTGGTTGGATTTAACAGTAATCCTGAAAAAGGGCTGATTGAAGTAAACAGACTGGCACCAGATCTGGTTTTTCTGGATATTAATATGCCTACGCTGGATGGAATGGATTTCTGCCAGCTGATTACGACGTCAACTAAAGTTGTTTTTGTAAGCGGATACAGAGATTATGCTTTTGACGCTTTCAGCCATAATGCGGTAGACTATTTATTAAAGCCGGTATCCCATAAAAGGTTTATGCAGGCTATTCATAAAGTGATCAGTTTTGTGCCGATGTTAAGTGGAAAACCATCAGCTCAAAATGTGCCATCTGCGGTCTCTCACATTTACATTAAACATGGGGTTAAAGGAAGGCTGATCAAAATAGAATTTGATGATATCTATTACGTAGAATCAAATGATAATCAAGTGGTTTTTAACCTGGAAAATGAAAATTATATTGCCTACGTCCCTTTAAAAAATGTCCTTTCTCAACTACCGGAGTCGAGCTTTCTGCGTATCCATAAATCCTTTGTCGTGAATCATAAAAAGATTAGCCATATAGAAGGAAATATGGTGGTTTTAAAGAATAAAACTATTCTGCAACTAGGAAATACCTATAAAGATTCTTTCTTTAAATACGTGGGTTTAAGCGTATTAAAGACTATTAAATAAATTTACTAATTTTTATGTATCGCTGTATCTCTACTGAGTTCATTATCAGTTGATTGCATACTATTTTCATTTTAATTTGTAATTAGTCTAAATAACTCCTTATACTTGCAATGTTATTTAAAATAATTCTAAATAGGTTTTTGAATGAGAATTGGTTACCTCCTTGTTACAGTATTTATATCCACCGCAACTTCTTATGCGCAGAACAAAACTGTTGTTAGTCAGCAGAAAAAAGACACGACTACCAATAACCTGAAAGAAGTAGTGGTTACGGGTGAGTATCAGCCACAATCATTGAAAAATTCTGTTTACAGAACCCGTATCATTAATGCAGAACGGATACGTCTGAAAGCCGCAACAAGTATTCAGCAAGTTTTAAATACTGAACTTGGATTCAGATTTACCAGTGACCCGGCCTTAGGCGTCAGTGATGTACAAATGATGGGAATGAGTGGCCGCAACATAAAAATCCTGCTGGATGGCGTGCCTGTGATTGATAGAAATGACGAACGTGAAAGCTTAAACCAAATTGATATCAACACCGTAGAACGTATTGAAATTGTTGAGGGCCCGCTTTCAGTTTCCTATGGCTCTGATGCTTTGGTAGGGGTAATCAATGTGATTACTAAAAAACCGGGCAAAGAAATATTGAATATTAATGCAAGAATACAAGAAGAAACTGCTGGAAACGAATATTCCCCTTTTGGTAAATCAGGATCTCATCTGCAGCATGTGGGTGGAGAATGGCAAAACAAAGGATGGAGTATGCTTGCCGGGCTTACCCGCGACGATTTCAACGGATTTAATGTACCTGGGCCGCTCACTACCACCAACGAGGTTGCTTTAGACCGCAACCGCTGGAAGCCAAAATTAAAATGGATGGCTAATGGGAGATTAGGCTACAGCAATAACAATTTCAATATCTGGTACAGGCTAAACTATCTGGACGAAAGCATCGATAGTAAAGGTGGCTATATTGTAAATGCAAATAAAGCAATTAACCAGGTATTTACTGTTCAACGTTATATCCATCAATTACAGAGTGATTATCGTTTCAACGATCAATTAACGCTTAGTGGCTCTGTTGCTTATAATACTTTGAATCGTGCTACAAAAACGACAGAACATGATTATGCGACCGGCACAGACCAGCTCACTACCGGGCAAGGCCAGCAGGATGTCGCTAAATTAAGTTCAGGTGCGTTCCGGACTACACTGGTCTATAAAATGTCCGGTCAGGTTTCATTTCAACCAGGTATAGAAATCAATACCGATCATGCAGAGGGAGCCAGGATTAAAGGAGAACCGACTATTAATGATTATGCATTTTTTGTCTCTTCAGAACTCAATCTGATCCACGGGGTAACGCTCCGTCCGGGACTTAGATTTATTAAAAACTCTGTTTATGACGCGCCACCAGTTATTCCATCACTGAATACTAAAATAGTTTTAACCGATAAACTTGATCTGCGCTTGGGCTATGCTACCGGTTTCCGTGCCCCGGCACTTCGCGAGCTCTATTTCGACTTCATAGATGCGAATCATACTATTTTAGGGAATTTAAATTTGAAAGCTGAGCAATCAAACAGCTTGAATGCTTCTCTTTCTCTGGCAACGGTTGAACAAGAGGGATTTACCGTGAAAACAGTGCTGAGTGGCTATTATAACTACATTAAAAATAGAATTGACTATGTGACTTCAGCAGTTGATCCTACACTTTCTGAGCTGGTGAACCTGGCAAAATATAAGACTACAGGTGGTACATTGGAGAACACTCTTGCATGGAAACATTTCCAGGCATCCTTAGGCCTGGGTATGATAGGTACTTATAATCAATACAGTACGGACGCAAAAACCTATGGAGAATCACCAGAGTTTGTCTGGTCACCAGAAATCAATACCAATCTCACTTACAGCTTGCCTCAATATGGTGCAACGGTTAATTTATCAGCCAAGTTTAATGGGACAAGGAGACAATATGAATCTTTTACAGGTGATAACGGAGAGGGCATAAGATTGACAAAAATCGGCTCTTCTACTATTGCAGACCTGATGATCACAAAAAAACTATTTAAAGCATTCGCGCTGAATGCAGGTGTAAATAACCTGTTTAACCTAACCACACTCAGTAATTCTTCTTTAGGCACTGGAGGTGCGCATGGTACAGGAGGGCAGTCTATCCCTACGAGTTACGGCCGCTCTTATGTAGTCGGACTAAGCTTTAACTGGACAAAAAATTAAATAATTTATTAACAACCCACAACATGAAAAAATTTACTCCACTCCTCACTTTACTTTGCCTGGCAACTGTTTTTACAGCCTGCAAAAAAGATAGTGACCCAATTATTGTTACCCCTGCTTCTTCAGGAAGTACACTTACCTTAAACGGACTGGTCGGCTCTGAACCGGGTACAGCTGCCGGAAACAGTGTTTTTGTAGATTTTAGTACAGATAAACAAACATCCGTAGCCCGTACTTCATGGGATCTTGGATTTTATTCAGGTGATGATTTTAAAGTAATCCTGAACCATACTGTAGGTGCAACTGCCATTGCATTAGCTAAAACAGATTTAAACCTGGTTACTGAAGCAGATACGACAGCATTAGCAATCTCAGGGGATTTAAACCTGGGTCAGGGTGCGGGTGGTTTTAATTATATCGATCCAGTTGATGGGGATGCTGCAACCTATTTAGCTGGTACGGTAATTAAAACTATTTCAGCGACCGATGCAGACAATAAAGTTTATATCGTAAATCGTGGTGGTACTACGGGGTGGCAAAAAATCCGCGTAATCCGTGCAGGTGCTGGTTATACTTTACAATACGCCAAAATCACTGATAAAACATTCAAGACGCTGAACGTTGCGAAGGACGGAGCTTTCAACTTTAAATATGTGTCCTTCAAAACAGGAGCAGTTGAGGTAGAGCCCGCAAAAGCAAACTGGGATATCCAGTGGACATTGGCAACTTATAAAGCAAATGCAACTATACCTTATACTTTCTCTGATTTTGTCCTGATCAACTTTGTTGGCGGGGTAACTGCAGCAGAAGTGAGCGTAGCAGATAGCAAAGTTACTTTTGCAGATTTCGCAGAAGCAAACTTAACAGGAAAAGTATTTGCAGGTAAAAGAGAAGTTATCGCTGGTAACTGGAGAATTACTTCGGGTACGCCAATAGGTGTAAAAACAGATCGTTTCTACCTGGTTAAAGATGGTGCAGGAAATATCTATAAATTGAAATTTGTGAGCTTCCATGAAAAGGACGCAGGAGTTCGCGGTAAACCAGTAATCGAATACAAACTGGTAAAAAAGGCATAAACTTGGTTAGTTTAGGTTGCGAAGGCAGGCTTTCATGGATATGAAAGCCGCCTTTAGTTAATTAAAGGACCAAATCATTCTTCAAATAAAAATTATGAAAATTACATTATTAGCAGTCGCGTTGGCAGCCATTAGTTTGGGAGCCTGCAATGCAAACAAACAAGAAGCTGCAGCAGGTCTTGCTGACAGTATTAAAATCGTTTCCCTAAGCGGGTCAATCAGCGAAGTATTGGCTGGTGCAGGTTTAGAAAAGAATATTGTAGGTACAGATATTACCAGTAATTATCCGGAAGGTTTGAAAGCAAAACCAAAGGTAGGGCATAACCGTAACATTAATGCAGAAGGGATTTTAGCCTTACAACCAGGCTTGGTGATCGGTATTAAAAAAGATTTTAGCCCAGCATTGGAAGCGCAATTTAAAACTGCTGGTGTGAAGCTTTTATTAGTTGATCAGGAGTTTTCTGTCAAAGGAACAAAAGAGCTGATCCACACCCTGACCGATAGTCTGCATGTGAAGACTAAAGGAGATTCACTGATCAAAATATTAGACCAGGACCTGGCAAAAGTTAAACCAGCGGTCAGCAAGCCTAAAGTGTTATTCATTTATGCAAGGGGTACCGGGACTATGATGGTTGGTGGTACAGGTACGCAAGTAGAGAAAGCAATTGTTTTGGCAGGTGGTCAGAATGCGGTAACCGAATTTGCTGATTACAAACCTTTAACTGCTGAAGCTTTAGTGAAAGCTAATCCAGATGTGATTTTGCTTTTTGATTCAGGTTTGAAAAGTTTAGGCGGGGCAGAAGGGGTTTCAAAAATTCAGGGAATTAAAGAAACGAATGCAGGTAAAAACAAGAAAATTATCAGCATGGACGGTGAACTGTTAGGCAGCTTTGGCCCACGTTTAGGAATTGCAATTCAAGAACTAGCTACTAAAATCAATTGAGTAAAAAAATAAAATTAATTCTGTTACTGCTGCTCATTTTATTATTGGTGGTCGTGATTATCTCTTCTTGTGTAGGGGCAGTAGCGATTACTGTCCCTGAGTTTTTATCCATCATCGCCTATAAAACCGGGATTTCGGAGACGATGAATTTTAAACCACAACAGGCAGCAGTATTAATGAATATAAGATTGCCAAGGGTGGTTTTAGGGGTTTTAATAGGTGCGGGACTTGGTATATCGGGTGCAGCAATACAAGGTTTATTCAGGAACCCACTGGCAGAACCCGGATTAATAGGGATATCGGCAGGTGCTACCTTATGTGCCGTACTGGTCATTGTACTAGAAGTCAGTTTCTTTACCAAAATAGGTGGGATGATTGGTTTTTATGCCATTTCTCTGGCTGCTTTTATGGGTGCTTGTGTAACCACATTTATCGTTTACCGGATGTCTTCGAGGCATGGCAAAACTGAGATCACAACGTTGTTGTTGTCCGGTATTGCCATTAATTCACTGGCTCTTGGATTCGTAGGCTTGTTAACTTATATGGCTACAAATGAACAATTACCGGTAATTACTTTCTGGAGTTTGGGAAGTCTGGGCGGGGCAAGCTGGGAAACGGTAAGCGGACTTTTACCATTTATTAGTATACCAATAGTGCTCCTTCCTTTTTTAGCCAAGTCACTCAATGCGATGACCCTGGGCGATGCGCAAGCATTACATATGGGAATTAACGTGGTGAACATGAAAAGAATCATCATTATACTGGCGACGATGGCTGTTGGTGCGTCCGTTGCAGTTGCAGGAGTAATCGGATTTATCGGGTTAATCATTCCGCATATCCTGAGGATGACATTTACTGCGGATAACCGGCTGGTTGTTCCTGGATCAGCGCTTCTGGGGGCAGCTTTACTGACTGCTGCAGATATGGTTGCCAGGACTATTGTTGCTCCGGCAGAACTCCCTATCGGTATTTTAACCGCATTAATCGGAACACCGGTGTTTATGTATATCATCGTGACTGAACGCAATAAAAATAAACTTTAAGCTATGATCCAGGTAGAAAATATCACTTATCAGATTGGGAAGAAAGAATTAGTAAAAGCGCTGAGTTTTGAAGTGAAATCTGGAGAATTATTAGCCATTCTGGGCGCTAACGGAGCAGGAAAGAGTACATTGATGAAACTATTGTGCAGAGAAATTTCACCGGATTTTGGTGATGTCAAACTAGGCGGGATATCCTTGAAAAAGTATACTTTGCCTCAGCTGGCAAAGCAACGTGCAGTACTCTCTCAGCAAAATACCATCTCTATTTCTTTTATTGTGAACGAATTGGTGATGATGGGAAGGTACCCTCATTTTGAACATCAGCCGGGGCCTAAAGATTACGAAATCGTAAAACAGGTCATGGAAGAAACCGGCATTACCCATCTTTCGGCCAGAGATTACAATACCCTTTCAGGAGGCGAGCAGCAAAGGGTTCAGTTTTCCCGTGTTTTGGCACAAATTTATGATTGCCCGGATGCTTGTCTATTTTTAGATGAGCCGACCAATGGTCTTGATCTGCTCTATCAGCAGCAGGTGATGGAGCTTGCCCGCAAGCTGGCAGATCGTGGTTATTGTGTCATTTGTATCCTGCATGATATCAATTTTGCTTCCCGTTTTGCAGATCAGATATTAATGCTGAAGAATGGCCGGAAAGTAGCTATAGGGACGCCGCTGGAAGTCATTAATTGCGAAAATATACATGAAACCTTTAGTATTAACGTTAAGTTAATGGCATGCGAGGGATATAATTGTCCGCTGGTTATTCCAGCAACTATACAAACCTAAAATTAATAACAATGGAAAAAGTAATAGCATTAAAAAGTCAATGGGAAGCTTTCAAAGCAGAAAATCCTAAAGTACGTATAAGAGATGCCGCTAAAGAATTAGCAACTACTGAAGCTGAATTGCTCGCTACTTCAATCGGAGGAGCAGTTACCCGGCTGACCAATGCTTTCCAGGAAATTCTGAAAGCAGTAGAGTCATTAGGTAAAGTAATGGCTTTGACCCGGAACGACTATTGCGTTCATGAACGTAAAGGAATTTATAAAAATGTTACTTTTTCTGGCCCCATGGGCCTTGTGGTAAATCCTGATATTGATTTAAGGTTATTTATGATGCAATGGTCATCTGCTTTTGCGGTGGATGAGAATGGCAGAAAAAGTTTGCAGTTTTTTGGTAAAGACGGAGCAGCAATTCATAAGATTTACCTGGTAGAGACAAGCGACGTACAAGCATATGATGCCTTAGTGGCAGCATTTACTGCCCCTGATCAGCAGGAAGCTCTTTTGATCACTACAGATAAAAAGGTAGCCGTAGAAAAACCTGATTCAGAAATTGATGTGACAGCCTTTAAAGAAACCTGGCTTGGATTACAAGATACGCATGATTTTCATGGCATGTTAAGGAAATTCGGTGTCACCAGAACACAAGGCTTACGTTTAGCTCCTGAAGGCCATGCAGTAATGATTACCAGAGAATCTTTAAAAGCAATGCTGGAAAAAGCTGCTGAGAATGATTTGGAAATCATGGTGTTTACAGGAAGTGCAGGCTGTATCCAGATCCATACAGGTCTGGTTAAAAACCTATTACAAACTGGCCCATGGTTTAATGTTTTAGATCCTGATTTTAATATGCACTTGCGTGAAGACGCAATTGATAAAGTCTGGTTAGTTAAAAAACCTACTTCAGATGGTATCGTAACCAGCATTGAGGTATTTGATCAGGCTGGTGAGCTCATCGTCCAGTTTTTCGGTAAACGTAAGCCAGGTATTCCTGAGAACGAACATTGGAGACTGATGGTGAATGAAGTAGCTGTCATTTCTTAGTTTTTGTTGCTATTAATTAAGTTTATACCAGGAAGCCTGGCCGTTATGGCCGGGCTTTTCTGATTTGCGGCCTTCTGTTTTTTTTCCTAGTTTTAGCAGCAGCTAATGTCACTCCAATAGCAGATGAAACCTTATTAATCCTTATATTTTGGACAAGCAATCAATTGATAAAAAAGATCTTGAAAAACAGATCGCAGCCAGAGAGGCCGTTAAATTTATTCAGCAAAATGATATCGTTGGGCTAGGTACTGGCTCTACCGCTTTTTTTGCCATTCAGGAAATAGCTGCTTTAGTGAAAAACGGGCTGAAAATCAAAGGCGTACCGACTTCTGAGCATACGGCTTCACTTGCCTTGTCCTTAGGAATTGAATTGCTGCCGATGGATCAGGTTAAATCAATTGATATCACAATAGATGGGGCAGATGAATTTGATACACAGTTGAATTTAGTTAAAGGTGGTGGTGGCGCATTATTCAGAGAGAAGATTGTGGCTTCCCTCACTAAAAATGAAATTATTATTGCGGATTCTGGTAAACTGGTTACGCAGCTGGGGAAATTTAAAGTTCCCATTGAAGTGGTGCCAATAGCACTTACTTATGTGTTACAACAACTTGGTAAATTAAACGGTAAAGGAGAAGTCCGGATGAAAGATAACGCACCATTTATCACAGATAATCATAATATTATTGTAGATGCAGATTTTGGACTGATCAGTGATCCTGCTGCTTTATCAGCAAGCTTGAACAGGATAGAAGGGATTTTAGCACATGGCTTATTTGTGCAGCTCACCTCAAAGGTGATCATGGGAAAAGGAACTGAAACTATTATATATGCTGGAAATTAACTTTAATCCCTTTCCAGTATTGGAATCGGAGCGTTTAGTACTCAGAAAGATTACCCCTGCCGACGTTGATGAAGTATTTGCGATCAGATCTGATGCGCAGACAATGAAATATATTCCCCGTCCGCTTGCAAAGACTAAAGAAGATGCATTGGAACATATCAATGTCGTTAATAAAGCTATTGAAGATAATGTCGGTATCAACTGGGGAATTTCATTTAAGGATGATCCTAAATTGTTAGGTATGATTTGCCTGATCAGAATGCAGCCAGAGAACTACCGGACAGAAACCGGGTATATTCTTCATCCGGATTATCACCGGAAAGGAATTATCAGTGAAGCATTTAACACAGTAATCGACTATGCTTTTAATGTGCTTAAATTTCATTCTCTTGAAGCCGTAATTGATCCGGATAACTTTGCTTCTGAGCAGTTATTGATCAAACACAAATTTGTGAAAGAAGGGCATTTCAAAGAAAATTGTTTTTATGAAGGCAAGTTTCTGGATGCGGTTATTTATTCACGGATTAATCGATAAACGATTTCTCTTTTAAGCTGATTTTACGGTCTTGTTATGGAGCAGATCTGGTATAGTACTGTAGGGGTTGTGGTATACATTGAAGTAGTACTGAACTAGGGTTGAAGTAGCCTGAGGTACTTCAAGGGTAGTTCAACCCTACTTCAACCCTAGTTCAATGTGTACCACAACCTAGCCACAACCCCTATAGAACCCGGCTACAAACGCTACGTTAGTACTGTTATTATTATGATATAAATCGTATATTTGTATCATATTCATGATACTTATGGTCAATCTGGAATGGTACCGCACATTTAAAGCTATTTATGAAACCGGCACTTTGACCGGAGCCGCAGAAGCACTTTTCGTTTCTCAACCGGGCGTAAGTTTGCACCTTAGCTCTTTAGAGGCTTATGTGGGCTATAAACTTTTTGACCGGACATCCAGAAAGATGGTTCCAACCGAAAGAGGTAAGGTGATGTACAACTTTGTGCTGGAAGCTTTACTGAAATTAGAAGAGGCCGAAAAACACTTCCACCGAAGTACTGAAAAAGAAAAACCGACCTTAAGTTTAGGAATGTGTTTCGAAACCTTTCAGCTGATGCTTGAACCTTATTTATCAAGTTTATCCTTTAATGTGATTGTAAAATTCGGGGATTATCCGCAAATGCTGAACGATCTGGATAACGGAATCCTCGACATGGTGATTACCCCGCATATGGATAATAGCATGAAGAATATCGCCTATAAGCCATTTTCAAAAGAGCGGATTGTGCTGGTAGGGGGATCAGAAAATGACATGACAGATTTTGACCTGATGCATAAAGATGGAAATTTGAAAGGGATGCAGGAGTGGTTGAAACATCAGATCTGGTATGGGACTTCTGGAGATATGGAGCACCTGATGAGATTCTGGCATTTCAATTTTAATAAGAGACTGGATTTTAAACCTAATTATATTGTCCCTAATATGAGCTCTATTGTGCGCTGTATTAAAGGAATGGAAGGATTCGCGGTGGTGCCAGACTTTTTATGCCGCCACGAAATATTGAATGGCAGCGTTAAATTAGTTTGGGAGGGAAGTAAAGTCATGGAAAATATCCTTCATTTCGCTATGCGTAAAAAAACAATTTATGCTGCGGAAATTAAAACGATCCAGGATATTTTTGAGCAGGAGATGGTACCACTTGAAAATGAAACAAGCAGATTGATTGCTTCTTAAAACTAATTAGCAATTAAATACGGGAAATGAACAGGGACATTTGCCCCATTTTTGAATTTATTTCCCGAATTGCAGCATAAAAACATACCTTTGTCTCCAAGAAATCACCTTGTAAGTGATTCGACACCATTAATTCATTAAATTCACATATAAATCATAGTTGTAGATGATTAACATTACACTTCCGGATGGCTCAGTACGTCCATATGAAAAGGGAACCAGTGCCCACCAGATTGCGCTATCGATATCTGAAGGTCTTGCCCGTAACGTTTTAGCGGCCGAAGTTAACGGCGAAGTCTGGGATTCTTCCAGGCCTATTGAAAAAGATGCAGCAGTTAAATTATTAACCTGGAATGATACCGCTGGTAAAGCTACCTTCTGGCACTCTTCTGCCCACATTATGGCCGAAGCATTAGAAGCGCTATATCCAGGTACTAAATTCGGTATTGGCCCTGCTATTGAAACAGGCTTCTATTATGATGTTGATTTCGGAGATCAGGAATTTTCTTCAGATCACTTTAAAGCGATAGAAACCAAATTCATGGAACTGGCCAAACAAAAAGAAGTTTTTGTAAGGGAAAATGTTTCCAAAGCAGATGCAGTTGCCTATTTCACTGAAAAAGGAGATGAGTATAAATTAGACCTTATACAGGGACTGGAAGACGGTAAAATCACTTTTTATAAACAAGGTGAATTTACTGATTTATGCCGTGGCCCGCATCTTCCGAATACAGGGTTTATCAAAGCTGTAAAGTTAACAAACGTTGCTGGTGCGTACTGGAGAGGTGATGAAACTAAAAAACAGTTAACCCGTATTTATGGCGTTACTTTCCCTAAAGCAAGTGAATTAACAGAATATCTGTTGATGATCGAGGAAGCTAAAAGACGCGACCACAGGAAATTAGGAAAAGAGCTTGAATTATTTGCTTTCTCTGAGAAAGTAGGAATGGGCTTGCCATTGTGGTTGCCTAAGGGAGCTGCTTTGCGCGAACGTTTAGTGAATTTCTTAACCAAGGCACAAGGAAAAGCAGGATACGAGCAAGTAATCACTCCGCATATTGGTCATAAAAACCTGTATGTAACTTCAGGTCACTGGGATAAGTATGGAGCTGATTCTTTTCAGGGGATAAAAACACCTCAGGAAGGGGAGGAGTTCATGTTAAAACCAATGAACTGCCCGCATCACTGTGAAATATATAAAGTTAAACCACGTTCTTATAAAGACCTTCCATTGCGTTTGGCAGAATTCGGTACTGTTTACCGTTACGAGCAAAGTGGTGAGTTACATGGCTTAACCAGGGTTCGTGGGTTTACTCAGGATGATGCACACTTATTCTGTCGTCCAGACCAGGTGAAAGACGAATTCATGAAGGTAATTGATCTGGTATTGTATGTATTTAAATCTTTAGGATTTGAAAATTACACTGCGCAGATTTCCTTAAGAGATCCGGAAAATAAGTCGAAATATATTGGTACTGATGAAAACTGGAAACTTGCTGAAGATGCAATTATCGAAGCTTCGGCAGAGAAAGGTTTGAATACAGTAATCGAATATGGTGAGGCGGCATTTTACGGGCCGAAACTGGATTTCATGGTAAAAGATGCTTTAGGCAGAAAATGGCAGTTGGGAACAATCCAGGTAGATTATAATTTACCGGAAAGATTTGAACTGGAATACACTGGCAGCGACAACCTGAAACACAGACCGGTAATGATCCATCGTGCCCCATTCGGTTCTCTGGAACGTTTTATAGCAGTTCTGATTGAACATTGTGCAGGAAATTTCCCATTATGGCTTTCCCCTGAGCAATTTATAATCCTTCCTATTTCAGAAAAGTATGAAGAATATGCCAAAAAAGTTTCAGATGAACTAAATAATTCCGATATTCGCGGTTTGATTGACTTTCGCGATGAGAAAATCGGAAGGAAAATCAGGGACGCTGAGGTGAAAAAAACTCCTTATATGCTGATTATCGGGGAAAAGGAAATGGCAGAAGGAAAATTATCAGTAAGGAAGCACGGAGAAGGAGATTTAGGAGAAATGACTATCCAGGCGTTCAGCGAATTATTAATTAAAGAAATAACAGTTTAAACAGTATATAAATTTGGCATTAGGCAGACCAGGATTTAATAGGGGACCACGTCCTCCTTTTAAGAAAAAAGAAGCAGAACATAATATTAATCAGTTTATCAGAGCCCAGGAGGTTAGATTAGCTGGCGATAATGTTGAACCGGGGATTTATCCTTTGGCAAAAGCTTTAGCCCTTGCCGATGAACTGGAGTTGGATCTGGTAGAAATATCACCAAACGCAGTTCCACCGGTTTGTAGAATAATCGATTACAGCAAGTTTGTTTACGAACAAAAGAAAAAGCAGAAAGAGATTAAGGCGAATGCTAAACAAACTATTATTAAGGAGATCCGTTTCGGACCTAACACCAATGATCATGATTTTCAGTTCAAACTGAAACATGCAGTTAGTTTCCTTGAGAATGGAGAGAAAGTTAGAGCATATGTGCATTTCAAAGGTAGAGCGATCGTTTACAAAGAGCAGGGAGAGATCTTATTGCTTAAGTTCGCACAAGCTTTGGAAGATATAGGAAAGGTTGAACTTTTACCTAAGTTAGAAGGTAAACGTATGTTCCTTACCCTTGCTCCAAAAGTTGCAAAAAAATAAATAAATTACATAAATAAGAACAGGTTATGCCAAAAATGAAAACCAATTCCAGTGCTAAAAAGCGTTTTTCGCTTACTGGAACCGGTAAAATCGCAAGAAAAAACGCATACAAAAGTCACATTTTAACAAAAATGTCTACTAAACGTAAGCGTAATTTGGGTCACACCTCAATGGTGTCAGCTGCTGATATGGGCAACGTTAAGCGTATGCTTGCTATCGGTAAATAATTAGAATTTTAAACCAGGTACCCGGTAGTAAGTTTGCTGAAATACGCAACACCGTTTATCAAAAAACAACAACACTATGCCACGTTCGGTAAACGCAGTAGCTTCGAGAAGAAGACGGAAAAAAGTCCTTAATATGGCCAAAGGCTATTGGGGATCAAGAAGTAAAGTATTCACTGTAGCAAAAAATACGGTTGAGAAAGGTTTGCAATATGCATACCGTGACCGTAAAGTTAAGAAAAGAGAATTCCGCGGTTTGTGGATTCAACGTATTAACGCTGGTGCGCGTCAATATGGAATTTCTTACTCTCAATTCATTGGTAAATTAGCGGCTAAAAATATTGGTTTAAACCGTAAGGTTTTAGCTGACTTAGCTATGAATCATCCAGAAGCTTTCAAAGCAGTAATTGATACAGTTAAATAGAAATATATAACATCAACGAAAAAGGGGTAGCAATTTGCTACCCCTTTTTTTTGCCTTTAATTTTCCAGTATTATATATTATCCACTGTTTATTCCAAAAAAAAGCCCCCAGATAGCAGATTGCTTTCCGGAGGCTTATACAGGTGTGATCCTATATCTTATTCTTCTACTTTATTCTTGTACTTTATCCGCAGGTTTAGGTCCTTTGTGATGGTCCTTCTTGTCTTGCATTCTGGCTTTCTTCGCTGTGCGCAAATCATCCAGTTTTTTCTTCTGATCAGCAGTTAACACCTGGTCAATCTTTGTATCAGTTTCTTTTTTAGAAGCCATATGCTGATCTCTCTTCGCTTTTCTGTCTGCACTTGTTTCTTTATGCCATGCTTCAGTTTGCTTGTACTTGTCAAGTTCTACTGCATAAACCTTTTGTTTCTGATCGGCAGTCAGGTGCAATTCTTTTTCCAGTTTAGCAGTGCTTTTCTCTGCTCTTTGTTCCGGGGTCATTTTCTGTTTTCCTGTGCTTTGCGCATAACTTGCAGTTAATCCAGCGAATGCTATGGCTAATGTTAAAACGATTCTTTTCATTTGTATGTGGTTTTAAAGCATAGAGTGAAAAACAGGGAAAGGGTTTAAAAGCGATTTAGTTTTTATTCATTTGTGAGATCGACTTTTGCATCTGGGACATCATATTAGTCAGGGTCTCCATCGTTGGCTCAGGGGTTGCATCAGGTAGCGTAGAGCTGATATAAGCCTTTGCTTTCCAGATCTCCAGGATATCTTCAGCAGGAACATTGTAAGGGTCGTACAGCTTGTTATCTGAAACCAGTTTCAATTCCTTGTTCTCTTTGAAGCGGTTTCCTGCACGTTTATAGACAACGCCTTCATTTTTACTAACGATTACATACGTTTCCCCGGTTTTTACATCATTCCAGTTATCCATATATTCGCCAATAATGATACTGCCCGGCTGAATAGGCAGCATAGAATCTCCAACAATTTCAAAAGCTCTGAAAGTGCCTTGCTTTAAAGCGGGCAGGGGCAGCTGAAATTTTGGAAGGTCTTTGATATATTCAGGATCGGAGAAGCCATTCAGGTAACCTGCACTTGCTTTTACAGGAACCATTTCGATGTTCTCATTATCGCTCTGATCTACAGAAATGCTCAGTATCCTTAAATTTGATCCCTGGCTTTTTAATTTAGGTTTCCAGTTGTCGTTGATGATTTCGTTAATAAACTCATCCATGGTCAATTCATAATGTTCTGCTATTTTTTTTAGCAAATCATATTTTGGTTCTGCACGGTCTTCTTCGTAAGCGCCAACCAAAGATCTTTTAATTCCCATCAAATCAGCAAATTGCTGTTGTGTGTGGCCTTTTTTCTTTCTTAAGTATTTGAGGTTTATGGAAATATTCGACATAAAATAAAAGATTAAAAATAATTTGTTTTTACTAAAATTGTTAGTATTATTGTACCAATAAAGTTAGTAATATTTATTCGCTCTGCAAATATATATGCTAATTTAATTAGTGGTGATAATTTAAACTACAAGCAATGAGAAAATTTGTCTACATCGTGACCGATAGAAACCGTACCAGTTTACATGTTGGAATGAGCGCTGATTTAATTAAGACGCTTGATTTTTATAAAAAAATGCCAAGTCTGTTCTTTGACAGTGGCCAGCAGCTTACACGCCTGGTTTATTTTGAAGAACTTAAAACTGAATCACAAGCGCTGAACCGTTTCAAAGTGATCAGCAGATTCACCAGGATGCAGAAGGAGCGTTTGGTCCGTGCCTGTAACCCGGACTGGATCGATCTGACTATTGGTCTTGACTTTGAACATATCACGATGAGCAGACCATTATCCACGCAGGTGAAAATACCATTGACTATAATGTCTTAGACAGAGATGAACAGAGTTCACTGCACTTGTTTTTAGGGGTCACTGCACTTGTTTTTAGGAGTCACTGCACTTGTTTTTAGGAGTCACTGCACTTGTTTTTAGGAGTGGGGGTGTGGGTTGGGCTGTGGGGTGCTAGGGTGTGGGTTGGGATATATTTGTGAAACAAATCTGGTAATTAATATGCAGTATAAAAAAGAGGATGTGGTCACTGATGAAATGATCATGAACCATATTTATGTACTCAGAGGACAGAAAGTGATGATTGATCTTGATTTAGCGAGGCTTTATCAATTACGACTGGGGAATCATAAAATAAGAGCGGTTGTTGGCCGGAATGTAACTCGTTTTCCAGCGGATTTTATGTTCAGGGTGAGTGAGGAAGATGAACTTTGCCTGATAAGGCAGGACAGTGAGCTTAACTTGAAACCGCAAATTGGATTCACTCCACTTGCTTTTACTGAGCAAGGGCTTGGGATGCTGGCCGGGTTGCTTAATAGTAAACGGGCGATAGCGGTAAACATCAGGATCATTCGGATTTTCACGCTGATCAGACAAATAGTACCTGACTTTCCTGAATTTTTAAATTGTTCCAATCATCTCCGTGTAAATAGTTTGCTGAGGTCTGCTGAGTCTGAGCCTGATACTTAAACAGGCCAGTGAGGAGAGAGAATGTCCTACTGGCCTGTTTGGGTTATTTCTTTTTCTCTTCGTCCTTTTTCTTTTCCTCTTCTTTTTTCTTATCCTTTTCTTCCTGACGTTTCTTTCTTCTGAGCTCGCGTTGCTCTTTTCTGGTCAGTGGTACTGTTGCTGGTGTCAGCTGTTTTACTGGAGCTTCAGGAGTTTCGCTTTTTACTTCATCGGGCTTTTCTGCAGGTTTCTCTCCTTCTGCAGGTACAGCAACGTGTAATGAATCTGTAACTACGCTATCTGTTTTAGCTGTATCTACTGCGTAAACCGGGGTAGGGCAGTTATAGTTTCTTGTAATGGGTACAGTTGCTTTTGGGAATGGCCCGTAAGTGTAACCTGTACTCTTATCATGGTAGACCTTTTCCATAAACTTAGCGAAAATAGGTAGAGCGGTACGTGATCCTTCACCAGTTTCACCATTCTTAAAGTGAGCTGAACGTTCATCACAACCTACCCACACACCTGTTACCAGGTCTTTGGTAATGCCCATATACCAGGCATCTACATAGTCTGAAGAAGTTCCTGTTTTACCACCAATCTGGTTATTTTCTTTCCAAAGGTCCCATTCCCATAATGCTCTTGACGTTCCTCCTGGTTCATCCATCCCGCCTCTGAACATATAAAGCATTAGCCAGGCAATTTCTTCAGAAATTACCCTTTTAGTTTTAGCGACGAAATCTTCCAGTGAATTACCATCCTGATCCGTAATTCTTTCTACTAAAATTGGGTCTGTTCTTACTCCTTTATTCAGGAATGTTCCATAAGCTCTCACCATTTCAAATACAGAAACATCATTAGGGCCTAAACTTACAGAAGGCACAGATTCCAGATGACTGTCAATACCGCACTCATGCGCCCATTTAACTACATTTTCCCAGCCTACTTTTTCTGTTACCTGCGCAGTAATCGTATTAATTGAACGACCCATTGCCGCACGCAGTGAAGTTTCACGGTAACTGTTATCCCAGCTGGCATTTCTAGGTTCCCAATATTCGGTTTTACCTTTTTCTTCGTATTTGATTTTAACTGGCTTGTCAATGAAAGTATCACAAGGGCTCATGCCGCTTTCAAAAGCAGCAAGGTAAGCGAATGGTTTGAAAGTTGAACCCGCCTGACGTTTAGATTGGTTTACGTGGTCATATTTAAAGAACTTATGATCTAAACCACCTACCCATACTTTGATCTTACCATTGAAAGGATCTAAAGTCATCATCCCGGTATTCATAATTTTGCCGTAGTAACGGATAGAATCCAATGTAGAGAAAAGTGTGTCACGGTCACCTTTGTAGGTGAATATTTTCATCTTTTTCTTCTTGTTGAAATAAGAGGTTACTGAATCAGGATTGTTTGGGTATTTTTTCTCCAGCATGGCATAAATCGGAAGATTCTTCATTGCACGGCCAGGATAATCTACTTTCTTCTTTTCAGAATCCTGCCATGGGTCTTCTTTTCCCCAGACGCTGTAAAACCTGCGCTGAACAACTTTCATTTGTTCTGCTACAGCTTCCTCCGCATATTTTTGAAGTTTAGAGTCAATGGTGGTATATATTTTAAGGCCATCTTCGTAAAGGTCATATCCGTTTTTATTACACCAGGCTTCCAGGTATTTAGCTACTGCGGCCCTCAGGTAGGAATCGCCATCACTGCCTTCATCTTCTCTGCCTTGTTTAAGTTTTACTGGTGTATTTTTATATTGCGTAAGTTCAGCAGCAGTAATATAGCCGTACTTATTCATTTGGGATAAGGAAACGTTTCTTCTTTCCAGAGCCCTTTCAGGATTTCTGATCGGGTTATAAGTAGTCGTGCCTTTCAGCATGCCCACTAACATAGCAGATTCAGGTACGCTCAGCGAATCAGTTTGTTTATCAAAATAAACTCTCGCTGCTGTTTTAATCCCGTAAGCATTGTTCCCGAATGAAACTGTATTCAGGTACATGGTAATAATCTCATTTTTAGAATAATTGCCTTCCAGTTTTACAGCTGTCATCCATTCTTTTAACTTGGAAACGATAGTTCTGATGACAGGAATATGCTTGATAAAGCCTTGTGACTTGTTATACCTTGTGCGGTACATGTTTTTTGCCAGCTGTTGGGTGATCGTACTTGCACCTCTTTTATCGCCTGTGGCTGTTGAAAGACCGCTTGATAATAATGACCTGAAATCAATTCCCATATGTTTGTAGAAACGGACATCTTCTGTTGCGACCAATGCATTGATTACACTTGGTGAAATCTGTTTGAAAATAACAGGGGTACGGTTCTCTTTGTAGTATCGCCCTATTAACTTCCCGTCTGAAGTGTAAAGTTCCGAACCCACACTTTGCGTAGGTAGTTTAATATCCTTATAGGAAGGAGAGTAGCCGAACAGCCACAGAAAATTCAGTTGAAGTGCACAGAAGAAAATGATGATACAGAAAATAAATACGGAGAAGTAACGCAGGTATTTATTATGGATCTCTTTAAACATATAGTATGGTCAAAAAATTAGTAAAACAGTGTAAGCTTTGCTGAGCCTATATCCAAATCAAACCCTTTAAACGAAATCGTTGGATTCTTAAGTATATATACTGGAAATATAGCTCAATTTAGAAGGCAAAGAAAGACAATTTAAACCAAATTCAGAATTTTATAAACAAGAAATAGGTACGGGTAGTATTTGATATGGCTTGATTTTTGGTAAATTGAAATCCCGTCTGTTCAGATGCGATTTAAATGATACGATCAATGAGTAAAGAAACCAACCGCTTTTTAGCGCCCGCAGGTCAAAAGATAAAGTTAAAAGACTACAGTACCCATTATAATGGAGATCTCGGTAAGAAAGTTGGTAAGGCAACGCTCGCCTCTATTAAGGAAAAATTAAGCAATCATCAGGAAACATTGTATGCTGAAAATTCACATTCAGTACTGATTATTTTTCAGGCGATGGATGCTGCAGGAAAGGATAGCGCAATTTCGCATGTGATGTCTGGCTTAAATCCTCAGGGTTGCCAGGTGTTTAGTTTTAAAACACCCAATTCCAATGAATATGCGCATGACTTTTTATGGAGACACTATCTTGCGCTGCCTCAAAGAGGTAGAATTGGTATTCATAACCGGTCACATTACGAGAATGTACTTGTTTGTAAGGTTCACCCTGAATATATATTAAATGAAAGAATTCCGGGGTATGAGGACGTTAAAAAAGTAGATAAGAACTTTTGGAAAGCGCGCTATGAAAGTATTCGTAATTTCGAGAAACAACTGACTGAGAATGGAACGATCATCCTTAAGTTCTTTCTTTATGTTTCGCAGGATGAACAAAAAGTGCGTTTTCTGGACCGAATAAATGATCCTGCAAAAAACTGGAAGTTCTCCTCCGCAGATATTGCTGAAAGAGCGTTATGGAAAGATTATATGGTAGCTTACGAAGATGCGATTACAGAAACATCGACTAAAAATGCACCCTGGTATATTATTCCAGCTGATAAAAAATGGTTTGCCCGTTTGACCATTAGCCAGATCCTGGAAGAAACTTTCAAAGGAATGAAACTCAAATATCCTGTACTGCCCACTGAGGAAATGGAAAAATTAGAAGGGTACAAGAAAAATTTAATGGGAGAGGAGTAAAAAAAATTAAATAGCATGTCATGCTATATCGCTTATTTTAATAACTTTGCGTCGCTTTTGGTTCCTGATCTCGCTGGTCAGGATTAAAAGGGAATATGGTGTAAATCCATAACTGTCCCGCAGCTGTAAGCTCCTTAACGGAATCCATATCCAGCCACTCATGTTAAAAACACGGGGAAGGCATGAATCTCCGGGAGTAAGTCAGAAGACCTGCCTCTAGCCTTATAATTTCATAGCTTTCGGGGATTGAAGCTAGGGGTGAGTGCTTTTATTGACGTAATCATTTCCTTAATCTGCTGTTTGCTGTGGGTAACCCTCACAACAAAATGACTAAAAGAAAATTTGCCTTTGATGGCATTTGTAATTCTTTTTTCGGCTTTTCTGCTATACTATGGCTTGGGATTTTTGTGCCTTATAATTCTTCAGCACAAACCGACTCCGTAAAGAAGGCGAATGAGCTGAAAGAAGTTTCTATTCGTGCTATAAAACTTGGCAAACGTCAGCTTTCCGCTTCCCCATTACAAATCCTGTCTGGCAAAGATCTCGAAAGATTAAATAGTTTATCGGTTGCAGATGCGATCCGGTTTTTCTCTGGTGTACAATTGAAAGATTACGGAGGGATAGGGGGCTTAAAGACGATTAACGTCAGAAGTATGGGCACTAACCACACCGCCGTATTTTATGATGGTGTACAATTAGGGAATGCGCAAAATGGACAAGTCGATCTGGGCAAGTTCTCCTTAGACAATATCGAAGAAATAGAACTTTATAATGGACAGAAGAGTACTATTTTCCAATCCGCAAGAGGTTTCGCCTCTGGAAGTTCTCTATACCTGAATGCCAAACAACCTGAATTTGAAAATGGGCAGACCGATCACGTTAAAGCTGCTGTTAAAGGAGGCTCATTTGGGCTGATTAATCCAAGCGTGTTATGGCAGCATAAAATCAGCGATGCCATTTCTGCTTCTTTGAGTACGGAATATAAAAATGCGAATGGACGCTATAAGTTCAGGTATACCAACGGAGTGTATGACAGCACATTTGTAAGAAAGAATGCAGACATCGAAACGATGCGTGCAGAGGCAGGATTGAATGGCAAATTGCAAGATAGTAGTGTTTGGGCAGCCAAAGTGTATTACTATAAAGATCATCAGGGTTTGCCTGGTGCAATTGTCAGTAACAGGTATGACTTCACTCAGCGTTTATGGAATGAGAACTTTTTTGTTCAATCCAGTTATAAAAAAGAGGCGGGTAGATATAACCTGATGGCCTCAGCAAAATACGCCAGGGATTATGTGCGCTATCTGGATCCGGATTTTGTGAAAGACAATGGATTCCTGGATAACAGATTCAAACAACGGGAACTCTATTTATCATTGACCAACCGGTATAAAATCAATTCATTCTGGGATGTAGTTTTATCGGGTGATTATCAGTATAACACTTTAGATGCAAATCTGGACTACTTTGCTTATCCCACAAGGAATACCTTCCTGACAGCATTAGCTACCCAAATTCATTTTGAAAGAATTGATGTGCAGGCAAATTTACTCAGCACTTATGTAAATGATAAAGTAAAGCAGTTTTTTTCTGCGGGAAACAAAAATGAGCTCACACCTACGGTAATGGTTTCGTGGCAGCCATTTGACAGCCTGAAGGAATTCCGTATACGTAGTTTTTACAAGAGTATTTTCCGGATGCCTACTTTTAACGATTTGTATTATACCTCTATTGGCAATACATTGCTCAAACCAGAATATACCAAACAATATGATCTGGGACTGACCTATATCAAGACTTTTAAAGGACAGAAATTACAGCAAATATCAATTCAGACTGATGCTTATTACAATAAGGTAAAAAACAAAATTGTTGCTGTACCCAGTGCAAACTTGTTTCGCTGGAGCATGCAAAACCTGGGCAGAGTAGAAATCAAAGGGCTGGATGTGAATGTACAGACCGCATGGAATATCGCCACGGATCTTTCCTTGACTACCGGGTTAACTTATACCTATCAACAGGCGCTAAACGTAACTGATAAGAACCTGAATTATAGAAATCAGATTGTATATACACCAGTAAACAGCGGCTCCTTTATTTTGGGCGCTGACTGGAAAAATCTGGCCATGAATTATAGTTATATCTATGTTGGTCAGCGGTTTAATCAGGGAGCCAATAATGTATATAATTATGTACCTGCCTGGTATACGCATGATATTGCCTTTCATTATACCAAAGTGTTGAAGCACGATCGCTTTCGTCTTTCTGCTGAAGTAAACAACTTCCTGAATCAATATTACGATGTGATTGCCAATTTCCCGATGCCTGGCCGTTCGTATCGTTTCACCATAGCTTACTCTTATTAAAATATAACCTTAAATAATCAAACATGAAAAAACAGCTCCTTTATCGTTTATCACTGGCCATTATGGTATCAGCATCCCTGTTTTCTTGCAGGAAGGACCCTCAGCCAGCTCCTGAACAAGTCGAAATACTGGAACCAACACCATCTGGTCCTGTAAAAGGCCTTTATTTACTCAATGAAGGCAATATGAATATGAATAAAGCCTCCTTGGATTATTTAGATTTTTCTTCTGGTTATTATAGCCGGAATATCTATAACCAGGCCAATCCTGAAATCGTTAAAGGCTTGGGTGATGTGGGGAATGATATAGGTGTATATGGTTCTAAAGTATACGTAGTTGTGAATCTCTCTAATAAAATAGAGGTTTTAAATGCTAAAACCGGTAAAAAAATCGGTCAGATTCCTTTCACCAATTGCAGATACATCACTTTCTATAAAGGCAAGGGTTATGCAAGTGCCTATTTAGGTACTTTAGGTGATCCTACAGCTGGCAATGGTGTTGTTATTGAGATCGATACGGCAACACTTACCGAAAAAAGACGTGTTGAAGTTGGTCGTCAGCCAGAAGAACTGGCTGTAGTGAGAGGTAAATTATTTGTAGCCAATTCTGGTGGTTACAGTGCTACAAATTATGAAAGAACGGTTTCTGTGATTGATCTGAATAGCTTTCAGGTAACGAATAAAATTGATGTGGCTATTAATCTTCATCGCCTGAAGGCAGATAAATATGGTGATTTGTATGTGAGTTCAAGAGGGGATTACATGAATATACCTTCTAAACTTTTCGTTATTGATACCCAAACTGAAAAGGTGAAAAAATCATTTGATATAGGAGTAAGTGAAATTGTAATAGATGATGATCTTGCTTACTACTATAGTACTGAATATAATTATGAAACGGGTGATAATAAAATTACCTATGGAATGATTGATGTGAAAACAGAGACTCCATTGAGCAAGAGTTTCATTACCGATGGTACAAATAAAGAAATAACAATTCCTTATGGAATTGCGGTTAACCCGATTACCAAGGATGTATTTGTGACTGACGCAAAGGATTATGTTTCTCCTGGTACTTTATATTGCTTTAATTCTGCGGGTATAAAGAAATTTCAAGTAACCACAGGTGATATTCCTGCACATTTTGCTTTTGTTTATTAACCAATCAACCAGATATAACTATGAACACAAATTTAAAACCCCTTTTAATCGCACTGATAGGTGCTGCTGTATTTGCGGGATGTAAAAAAGATGTAAACGAAACTCATGCATTAACAACAGGAAAAGAAACTACTGCTGTCAATAGTAAATTCATCTCCAGAGTATTTGAATATTTACCTGCTCCAGGACAGTTTATTAATGAAAGTCTGGGTAGTTTAGCTGGTGCACAGCGTATCATTGGTGATGTAAGCCAGACTGGTATGATCTCCCTTGGTGGCTATGGCGGTTATATCGTTTTCGGATTTGACCACTCTATTCTCAACAAACAAGGCTATGATCTGGCTATTTATGGTAATCCATTAGGCCCAGTGTTGCAATGGTCAGAGCCTGGAATAGTGATGGTTAGCCAGGATGTAAATGGCAATGGTTTACCAGATGATGCATGGTATGAGCTTGCGGGTAGTGAATACAATGCTGTGGGTACGATTAAAAATTACCAGATTACTTATACCAATCCTAATGCTACAGCGAATGTAAACTGGACGGATAACCAGGGCGGATCAGGACAAGTACAAGTTAATCAGTTCCATAGACATAACTATTACCCATTATTTGCGCCAAATCAAACCAGTACAACCTTTACTGGAACAAAGCTAAAGTCTACCTGGGGTATGCAGGGAGATATTTATGTGAACCGCGCATTCAGCTATGGCTATACAGACAGCTGGTCAACCGGGGACAATTTTGAAACTAACCAATACAATTCATTTGATCTTTCATGGGCTGTAAATAGTGCTGGTCAGCCTGTTACTTTAGCAAAAATCGACTTCGTAAAGGTATATACCGGACAGAATGAAAAAGGCAATACGATGTTAGGCGAAATTTCTACCGAGGTAAGAGGCGCTGCAGATTTAAATTAACAATTATTAAAACCAATGAATTTTAAAAAATCAATACCCTATTTGTTTGCCAGTCTATCCATCCTGACTATTTCTTCTTGTAAAAAAGATAATGAAAAAGCGCTTTTACTACAGCCGCAGACTACAGAATCTTTAAAGAATAATGGGAAGGATTCTCTTACAGTTAATGATACATTGTTATTGCATCCTAAGCTTGCCAATACTAAAAATGCTATTTACAGCTGGACGGTGAATGGTGCACGTACCGGATCTGATTCTGTATATACTTTTAAAGCGGTGAATAAAGGAGACTTTAAAATAAGCTTTAAAGCTGCTACTGCTGGTGGTGAAATCACTGTTGATTACCAGATCCATGTTTGGGATAAATATGAAAATGGTTTTTATATCTTAAATGAAGGCTGGTTTGGGCATGGAACAGGGACAGTAAGTTTTTACCGTTACAATACCAATAAAATGGAAGACAGCATCTTTGTGAAAGAAAATCCGGCCAAAGATCTGAACCCTGTATCTTCTACCTTGCAATCTGGTGTTGTTTTTAAAAACAAGTTTTACCTGGTTTCTAAAGTAGGAGGCCCTATGGTGGTTACGAATGAATACAATATGAAAGAACTGGCCCGTATACCGAGTCAGGGTGGTAATGACTGGCGTTCATTTGTGGGTATTAATGAAACTAAAGGACTGCTGAGCTCAGGTAAGGGAGTATTCCCGGTTGATTTAAATACATTGGCTATTGGCCGTACTATTGACGGCATAGGCGGTCAGGTTGGCGATATGATCAAACAAGGTGGTTATATTTTTGTGCTTTCTTCAACAGATGGCATAGTGATCCTGAATGCAGCCGATAATAAAGTAGTGAAGAAGATTCCTGGTGTTTCTGTGGGCTTTACCCGCACTATAGATGGGAATATCTGGGCTGCAGGTGGTACTAAGCTGTTTAAAATCAATGCTTCACTTGATGTTGAATCGATTACAGTTCCTTTTACAGTTTTTGGCTCATGGGGTGCATGGCATCCTGGATCTATTACGGCTTCTACCAAAGAGAACGCAGTTTTTATTGCTAAAAATGAATCTTTTAGTGGTGGTACAAAGCTCTATAAATATATCCCTGGAAATGATGCTTCTCTGCAAGCTCCGTTTTTGATGTTGCCTACAGGTAAGATACTTTATGGTGCTGGGTTAAGCTATAATGCAAAGTTGGATCAGTTATTGGTCAATACTGTACAATCAGGTTTCGGAGAAAACTTTAGTGTAAACAACTTATATTTCTATGATCCAATAACGGCTGCAATTAAAAAGACAGTTTCTTATAGTGGTTATTATTTCCCTTCGGTAATTGTATCCCATCAATAGCTCATAAGATCTTGTGTGTGTGTTGTAACCCCTTTTACTATAATGGTAAAGGGGGTTTTTTAAAATAAGGTAATTCCTATATTCCATCCTAACCAGCCACTGGTTGTGTTATTGAATGCATGCGCATAACTGGGCGGTACTTGCTGTTTAAAGCCTTTTACACCAGAACCTTGTGGGTAATCTGTGCCATAAATAGAATAGGAGGGGCCACCAAAAATAGCTAGTCCATTCGCTATTTTATATTGTAAGTGTAGCTGTAGCTTATTAAGATTGGAAGTCTCAGACCATTTACCTGTAGAAATAAATTGAGAGAGATATTCAACTCCAATGGCTAATTTTGGGTTCAGCTGTATTTCATGTCCGAACCCAAAACCGAAAGAAGAAATTTTCGCAGTATCTGAGAGATTTCTACCGGCCATCAGGATTGTATAGAGTTTTTTAGTTCCCGTTTTAAGGCTTAAATTTGCATTAATGAGTTCATTACCGGACAAACTGATTTTGTGATAGCCATTCTTTTTAACGATGTTGATCAAACCGATGCTATAACCTGAAGAGGTGTCAGCAACATTTACCAATCCAAACTGTACGCCTTTCACGGTTTTGGCATAATTAAATAATCCGGCAATCTGTACACCTTTCAAAGTCCCGTTACTAATGTTCCCTGCGCCGGCCATTTGTAGTCCATTAAAATCTTTGCGGGTATGGTTAGATAAACCGGCCATTTGAAGACCAGAAGTATTTCCTCTGACATAATTGACCAGACCTGCTACTTGCATCGCATCAACGTTTCCGATAACTGAGTTTACGGCTCCTGCCATTTGTACGCCTTTTACAGACCCGCCGACAATATTAAACAGACCTGCAATTTGTATCATACTTACATCTGTTTTATCCATATTGAATAAACCTGCCATTTCAATACCATCCAGTCCTGCTGAATAGCCTCCTAAAATATTGAAGGAGGCTTTATTGATGACTTGTGAACTCATCATTCCATGTGAACTTAAGCCAGGCGTAAGAGAGGCTTGAAACGGACTGTTCGCCAGAAAACCTGAGAGGTTCAAACTTTGGAACCTTTGTTTGGAAGACACGAAGAATCTTCCGATTCCCATGTTTTCTACCAGGTTGCTGACTCTGCTTTTACGTGCCGAAGACGTGTCTTCATAACCCTGGGGTTTGATCGTAATATTAGAGAGAAAGATCAGCGTAGTATCACGGTAGGCCTCTTTACTTGCCGTGAGGATCACTTCATTGTAATCACCCTTGAAACGGAGTTTAAAATATCCATCGTCATTGGTTAAGGTAGATTGAAGCAATCTTTTTTCGTAGACACTGGCCTGTTTAACTTTGGCACCTGTTTTAGTGTCGATCACATATCCACTAATCAGGTATAAACGTTCGGCAGTAGTGATATTGTCAGGTTCTATGGTGAGATGGAAATTTGCTGAACGCAGAATTATGTGCTGTCCGTTTTCTTTATAATCTATTTTGCCTCTGAATAACTGGTCAAGAATGGTTCTTACCGGGGTATTTTGGACGGAAAGGTTAACAAGGCTATCGGTGTTGAATAAGTTACCCTGGTAGGAAAAGTAAAAATTGCCGGAAGTACTGATTTGAGTGAGTACTTCGGCAATTTTTTGATTTTTCACCTTGATGGTGACGCGTCTGGATAAGTTTTCAGCGTCCTGCTGTGCATAGATTTTACAGGTGATGACCGATAAGAAGCACAGTAAAAGTAATTTCCTGTTCATTATGATTTGTTTACCAACAGGATTTTGCCCTCGCTGTGTACTTGTTTAATATTAAAGGTTTCACAGATAGTCTGTAAAATATGGTCTAGTGAATCTTCTGGAAAAGTAGTGGTCAATAGCAGGTTTTTGATTTGCGGATCTTCAATAACAATATTTACCTGGTAAGCGTCATTTAATGTTTCTATAACTTTTGACAGCGGCGTATTGTTCAGGATTAGCGTTTTGTTCCGGTAGAAAGTGTAAAGCTGATCGGTATTAATCTCTTTTTTCAATTCAGTAGTGCCGTTTTTAACAATCACTTTCTCTCCTTTGTGCAGTTCAACATCAGCACCGCTGATGCTCACCTTAACGATTCCTGTTTCTACGATAACTTCTGTTTGTTCGTTCAGATATTTCACATTGAAAGAAGTGCCGACCACTTTTATTTTTACTTTCTCTACGTCGATAATAAATGGTTTCTCTTTATTTGGTGTCACCTTGAAGAATATTTCTCCTTTTTGCATCCGAATTGCCCGGTGATCGGTGAAATTACTGGCAAAACTTAGTAAAGAGTTTCTATTCATCGTGATGGTTGATCCGTCGGGAAGTGTTTTGACCAAGACTTCTTTTCCGGCACCAACCGAAATATAATCTGCACCGCTAAAAATGCGGTAGGTACTCCACAGACCTGCGGCTATGAGAAATATAGCTGCAATTTTAAGCCATCCATATTTATAACGCAATGGAACAACTTTAGCTTCCTGTTGATTTGGAGGGGCTACTTTAGCTTTAAAATTCTTCCAGGCCTGTTCTTCGTCTATGGTGCTTTTTGGTTCCAGTACTTTACTTGTATCCCAAATCTTTTTAAATTGGTTGTAATATTCTTGATTAGCCGGATCTTCAGCTATCCATTGCAGTACTTCAGTGTTTTCTTCTGTACTAGCTTCGTCTAATAAATGTTTTATTAAAAGTTCATCTCTATCGCTCATCTTAATTCAAAAAATCCTTGTAAAACAATACTCCCAGTAAAAGGAGAACTAAAAAATCGACCAGTTTTAAACGCAATATCCTTAATGCTTTGCCCATCTGGGTTTCTACGGTTTTAATAGAGAGCCCCAGCTGGTCTGCGATTTCTCTGTATTTTAACTCTTCAAACCTGCTCATGTGAAATATAAGCCGGCATTGTTCGGGTAAATCTTCCATAGCTCCTTGTATCCTGGATGCTAGTTCATTTAATTCTACCCGGTGTGAGGCGGGTTCACTTTCGACAGTGGAATGCATCGTGAAATTCTGATGGCGGATTTTTACTTTTTCATGCTTCAGAAAATTCAAAGTGTCATTGTGAACGCATTTGTATAAATAGGCTTTAACAGAAGTTTGTATATCCAGCAGTTCCCGTTTTTCCCAGAATTTCATAAATCTGTTCTGTACTATTTCTTCTGCCATTTCCTCATCACGGATCATGGTGTTCACATAGACATGTAATGCCTTGTAGTGTGCTTTAAACAGCTGTTCAAAAGCTGCGTCGTCGTAAATTATAGGTGCGGTATAGCTCACAGGGTAGGTTAAATCCACGTTTTATGTCTCTGTAAATATATTAGAATTCTGCTTCTGATCTGATATTAATTCTTCGTAAAATCTCCCTTCCATTTGCTGTATCTACGGCAACCAAATCAATGTATTGTACTTTTGGATACCAGAAGGAGCAGCTGTCGAGTTTGATAAATGCTCTTTTTAGTAAATAGTGGGTGTCTTCATCTTTGATATAGATTTTGTACTTGTTATCGGTTTGAGAGCGCTTCAGGTATAAAGGTAATTTAGTGTAGGCCATTAAATGGATTTTATATTCATCATTTCCCAGGTCTTGGCTTTGCACACCATAAACGTATTTCTTTTCTATGTTGCTGAGTTCTTCTCGTTTTCCGTCTTCAGCATATTTGATCCAGGAAACTTTAACCGGAGCCTGTGTGCAAATTGTACCGTCTTTGTTAAGGTTCAATTCGTAGATTACCGTATTGGCATCCGGGTTTTTCTGGACGAAGAATAATAGATTCTCTATTCGGGGATGCTTTTTTTCATCGGCTGGCTGTGCACTTAAGGGATTGACCATCGCCAGCAGAACCAGTAATAGGAATTGAGTAGTTTTAAGGGCTTTGCGGAGTGAGGCCATATGTTGAAATTTGTTATATTTAGAATACGTATTGTACACCGGCGGTATAGCCTGCATAGATTCCCTGTATTCTGTTGCCATTTTTACTTTCCCATTTGGAGATAAATTTCTCTGTTAATTTTCTTCCTTCTTCTGTATTGGTATTGACATAGTTGAAGGTTGGCCCCCCAAAGATTTCCAGGTGAGGAGTGATTTTAAATGCAGGAAGAATTCTGAGGGAAGATTTAAAGTATTCTCCAGCTTTGAAGTTTTGCAGGGTAAGGCCTGTGAGTTCCAGGTTTAAGCGAAAGGCCTGAGAGGTGTAAACGTGTGCGCCCATGCCCGCTTCGGCTGCATATATTTCTTTTTTGTTTCTGAAATTATAGCCTATTCCAAGGATTCCGTAAAGTATTCTTCCTCCTGATCTGAAGGATATCAGGGTGGTGAGGTTGTCATCGACAGTTACAGCGATACTTTTTTCACCGTTTTTAATGAGGTTAATGAAACCGATTGGGTAGTCGGAGCTGTCGGCTATGTTCAGGAAGGCGGCTACTTGTACGCCTTTGACTTTTTTCGCAATGTTCATGAACCCTGCAATTTGTGAAGAGGTGTTTTTCGCTTTATTCATAAAACCTGCAATTTGCGTCCCATTAATGTCATGGGCAATGTTTGCGAACCCAGCAACTTGGAATCCGTCTGATTTTTTTGCAAGGTTCATAAAGCCGGCTACTTGTGCGCTTTTCATGTCGTCTGCTTTGTTGAGGAAACCAGCAACTGATGCACCTTCGCTTTCTCCGGAGAGATTCATAAATCCGGCTACTCTTACGCCTTGTGCTTTTTGGCCAATATGGTTAGAGAAACCTGCAATCTGGACACCTTTAGCGCTGTGGTGGATGACGTTGGTTACCCCGGCAAGTGTAAAGCCGTCTTCTGCTGCGGAAACGCCCGCAATGAGGTTCAGAGAAAAGGTGTTGCTATCTAATGGGGCGTGTTTGCCATTACTACTTAAGGGATAAATCAATCCGATATGAGTTCTTGATGGTTTGGTTTGCGCATATAGTGTAGTTGTTAAAAGGGTTAGGGTAATGGTTTTTAGCAGGTTGAGTGTGTAAAGTTTTATATTCATTTTGTCGTTGTTTAAGGAAGAGACAACATGGTTAAGGTTTACCCTTACGTGGACTTGATTTTTTTTAATTAATAACTTGAGGTCACAATTTGTGACCTCAAATTCTGATTGGGGAGGCATACGTTACATGCCTTTTTGTTTTACTGAGCAGGAGGTAACGATGTTGTCGTGTGTGTTGAGCAGCGAAAGGGCTATTCATGTGAATATACAGATCATTGGCAAAGCCAGGGGATGCCGAATTATGAAATTTTATAACAAAATGATGTAAGTCTTTGGGTAGGGTAGGACCTATCTTTGTACCATAAATAAGAACGATGTCAGATTTAAAGAACATACAAACCATTTCTCTCCCCGTAATAGGTATGACCTGTGCGGGTTGTGCTTCCAGTGTACAGTCTATGATTGAGGCTCAGGATGGTGTTCAAAGTGCCGAGGTAAATTATGCGACACAACAGGTAAAGGTCAGTTATGAGCCGGATAAAATTATGCCAGAACAGTTTCAGGCAGCAGTACAGTCAGTGGGGTACGATTTAATCCTGGATGCGCTGAATGGTAAGGAAAAGCAGGAAGAGGTGCAACAGCAGAATTACAGTGCTTTGAAAAGAAAGACTATTCTGGCTGGATTACTGACATTACCGGTAGTGATTATCGGAATGTTTTTAATGGATATCCCGTATGCGAATTATTATATGCTCGCTTTAACGACTCCGGTTTTGTTTGTGTTTGGAAAGAATTTTTTTATCAATGCTTATAAACAGGCACAGCATGGCCGGGCAAATATGGATAGCCTGGTTGCATTGAGTACGGGTATTTCTTACCTTTTTAGTGTGTTTAATACCTTCTTTGCCGACTTCTGGCATGCTAAAGGGATTCATCCTCATGTGTATTATGAGGCGGCAGCTGTAGTGATTGTTTTTATCATGTTGGGTAAGCTATTGGAAGAGAATGCAAAATCAAACACTTCTTCTGCAATTAAAAAGCTGATTGGGTTACAGCCAAAAACGGTGATGCTGGTTACTGAAGATGGGGAGCAGGAAATAGCGGTGTCGGCAGTTAAGGCAGGCGACCGGTTATTGGTAAAGCCTGGAGATAAAATTCCGGTGGATGGTGTGCTGGATGAAGGTCATTCGTATGTGGATGAAAGTATGATCAGCGGAGAGCCTGTAGCGGTATTGAAGGAGGCGGGTGCGCAGGTTTTTGCAGGGACGATCAATCAGAAAGGAAGTTTTAAATTCCGTGCGGAGAAAGTTGGTGCGGAAACTTTATTAGCACAGATCATTAAGTTGGTTCAGGATGCGCAGGGATCAAAAGCGCCAGTTCAGAAATTAGTGGATAAGATCGCTGGTATATTTGTGCCGATAGTTCTTTTTATCGCGGTTTGTACTTTAGGAGTATGGTTGCTGTTTGGTGGGGAATATAAATTGAGCCAGGGATTGATGGCTATGGTTACGGTATTGGTGATCGCTTGTCCCTGTGCTTTAGGACTGGCTACGCCGACGGCAATTATGGTCGGGATTGGTAAGGGAGCTGAGCATGGGATACTGATTAAAGACGCAGAAGCACTGGAATCGGGCTATAAAGTCGATACAGTCATTTTAGATAAAACTGGTACAATTACTGAAGGTAAGCCTTTAGTTACAGGCATTGAATGGGTTGATAATGAGGTTTCAGATCAGGGTAAAATGTTAAGTGTTTTCCTGGCAGTGGAGCAGCAGTCTGAACATCCGCTGGCCGAAGCTGTAGTGAGTTATATCAAAGGGACAGGTGTTAAAGGCGCTTCGATTACTGATTTTAAAAGTTTGACGGGAAAAGGAGTAGAGGCTGTTTTTAAGGGGGAAACCTATTTTGCAGGAAGCCATAAGATTTTAACTGAAGCCCATGGAGAATTGCCCGGAAAAATAAAAGAGACCGTTCATCAGTTTCAGCAGGAAGCTAAGACGGTGATCTTTTTTACCAGTATTAAAAAAGTGATTGCAGTGATTGCAATTTCCGATCAAATTAAGACGGGCTCAAAGCAGGCCGTAGAAGAGCTGCAGGCGCAAGGGATAACAGTTTATATGCTGACGGGAGATAATGCCTTTACAGCGGCTGCGATTGCGAAACAGGCCGGTATATTAAACTATAAGGCAGACGTACTTCCGTCAGAAAAAGCAGATTTTGTCAAAAGTCTGCAACAGGAGGGCAAAATCGTTGCGATGATAGGCGATGGAATTAATGATAGCCAGGCGCTGGCTCAGGCAGATCTTTCGATTGCAATGGGCAGGGGATCTGATATCGCCATTGATGTAGCGAAGCTGACTTTAATCTCTTCTGATTTAAGGCAGGTTTCTAAGGCCCTGAAGCTCTCAAAAGCTACAGTAAGAACAATACGCCAGAATTTATTCTGGGCGTTTATATACAACCTGATTGGGATTCCTTTGGCTGCGGGGATATTATATCCGTTAAACGGTTTCCTGCTGAATCCGATGATCGCAGGGGCAGCTATGGCCTTAAGCTCAGTTTCTGTAGTAGGAAACAGCCTCAGGTTGAAATTGACTAAATTAAACTAATTTTAAAACACGCTGTCCTGATTAATGAACGGACATTATTAAAAATGAATATTATGGAAACGCTGAAATTTAAAACGAATATTAAATGCGGTGGATGTATTGCTACGGTAACTCCTCATTTAAATGCAATAGATGGTCTTGAGCAGTGGAAGGTGGATACCGATGTAGCTGATAAAGTTCTGACCGTAACTGGTGAGGCTGAGCACTTGCAGAAAGAAATAGAAGAGACTTTAAAAAAAGCCGGCTTCCAGGGGGAGTTAATCTGATATGCAGCTGCACATTAAAAATATGGTCTGCGACCGGTGTATTCTGATCGTCAGACAGCAGCTGGAAAATCTTGGCTTCTGTGTGGATGAGATTTCATTGGGAAGAGTGACTGTTTCGCCGGAGCCAGATCCGGCGAAACTACAGGACATCTCAGCGGCTTTCCAGGTATTGGGCTTTGAGTTGATTGACAAAGATAAAGATCAGCTCGTGGAGCAGGTAAAGACGCAGGTGATTGAGCTGGTACATTACTCGGATCTATTTAAATTGAAGCAGAGTCTGATGAGCGTAATTGCAGAGAAATTAAATAAGGAATATGTTTACCTCAGCAGGCTGTTTTCTGATGTGGAAGGGATCACAATTGAAAAATATATTATTCAGCAAAAGGTGACAAGAGTTAAGGAATTGCTGGAGTATGGTGAGCTCAATCTCAATGAGATTGCTTACCAGATGGGCTACAGTAGCAGCGCTCATTTGTCTACACAATTCAAAGCTGTAACCGGGGTTACACCGAGTAAATATAAGGCTCAGCCAAGCGGTAACCGGAAACCTTTAGATCAAATCAACTAAGCGATGGATTTTTGGTTTATCATTAATCTTTAGATTAGTTGATTTGAGTTGTTGTCTGGTTATTAGTGTATTATTTTATTTGTTTATTGCTAATCGAAAGAAGTTTCGAACCTTTCGAAGCATTTTCTTTCCAGGTTTTCACGGTGATCCGGGTGTGCAAGCTCAATTAATGCCCGGGCACGCTGCTTTAAACTTTTCCCGAAAAGATTTACTTTTCCGTACTCAGTAACCACCCAATGTACATGTCCGCGGGTGGTTACTACACCTGCTCCTTCTTTTAAAAATGGTACAATTCTGGAAATCCCTTTTGAAGTAATTGATGGTAGGGCAATGATCGGTTTTCCTCCTGGAGACAGAGACGCACCATGGATAAAATCCATCTGTCCGCCGATGCCTGAATACTGAAAAGTCCCCATCGAATCAGCGCAGATCTGACCTGTTAAATCAAGTTCAATGGCAGAGTTTATAGCGGTAACTTTTGGGTTTTGACGGATCACGCTCGTGTCATTTGCATAGGAAATATCCATTACCCTGATACTCGGATTATCGTTCACAAAATCGTAAAGTTTACGCGTTCCTATCATAAATGAGGTAATCGATTTACCCCGGTTAATCTTGTTCATGCTGTTGTTGATGACCCCATTTTGGATAAGCGGAATCACACCGTCCGACAACATTTCTGTATGCAAACCCAGGTTTTTATGGTTGCCTAAATTCTTTAAAACCTGGTCAGGGATACCACCTATTCCAAGTTGAAGGGTCGCGCCATCTTCTACTAAAGAGGCAATATGCTGACCAATTGTAACCATAGCGCTGCTTACTTTAGCTGAATAATCAACCTCTGGTAACAAGGATTCATGCCATACAAAGGTGTCTATTTTACTGCTGTGCAAATAACCGTCACCGTGTGTACGCGGCATATTCGGGTTAACCTGAGCAATCACATGTTTCGCTGTATCTACAGCAGCCCTTGCAATGTCTACAGAAGTTCCTAACGAACAATAACCGTGTACGTCGGGTGGCGAAACTTGTACCATAGCCACATCAAGTGGTAAAAAACCTTCTTTAAAGAGCTTCGGGATCTGACTTAAAAAGACAGGAACATAGTCGCCGTTGGCACTATTCACAACAGAACGGGTATTCGCTGAGGTAAATAAGGAATTGAAAAAGAAGCTTCCACGCCATTCAGGATTGTTGAAATCTACATCACCCAAGGTTGAAATACTAACCAATTCTACATTTTTAAGCTCAGCATGCCGCTGCTGAAGGGCTTTAATCAGTAATACCGGTGTTGCTGCACTGCCGTGAAGGAAGACGCGCTGTCCGGATTGGATGTATTTCACAGCATCTGCTGCACTAGTATATTTTGGTTGGCTCATAAGCTGTTCTATTAAACTGCAATTAGAACAAATAAGCTGGAATAATGTGTGATCCTGGTCAAAATCCGGAATGATGTAGGTTAGGTTTAAAGGTTTTTTATTACCTTTTACCGATATAAAATATTGTTAACAGCTATCAATCAATTTCATAAAAGAATGGATTTAAACACAATCAGAAAAGAAACCAGAGGTTGTACAGATAAAATTTTCCTGAACAGCGCAGGCTCTTCATTAGTATCTGACGCTGTATTTGATCAAGTGATAAACATCCTTACTGAAGAAGCACAGATTGGCGGATATGCGCTTGCCTATGCAAACCAGCAGGGGGTAGATGAATTCTACATAGAAACAGCTAAACTGCTCAACTGCGCTCCTGAGAATATATCGTTTCAGAACAGTGCTACAGATGCCTATGCAAAGGCCATTTCGTCCATTGAATTTAAAGCCGGAGACGTTATTTTAACTACAGATGATGATTATATTTCCAATCAAATATCCTTTCTTTCCCTGAAGAAGCGGTTTGGAATTGAGATTATCAGAGCAGGTAACCTGGCAAATGGAGACCTTGATTTAGTCGCATTTGAAGAATTAGTTAAGCAACATCAGCCAAAATTAGTTGCGCTTACGCATATTCCAACCAGTTCGGGCCTGGTACAGGCAGCAGCAGAAGTTGGAGCAATTTGCCGGAAATATAATTGCTGGTACCTGGTTGATGCTTGCCAGTCTGTAGGGCAACTTGTGGTGGATGTAAAAGAAATAGGATGTGATTTCCTGGCAGCTACTGGAAGAAAATTCCTGCGCGGACCACGTGGTACCGGGTTTCTTTTTGTAGCTGACCGTGCGCTTGAAGCTGGTTTAGCTCCGTTGGTTATTGATATGATTGGCGGGGACTGGAGTTCGGTTGATCATTATACCTTACAGCCTACTGCTAAACGCTTTGAATTCTGGGAGTCTTCACTTGCTGGCAGATTAGGACTTAAAGAGGCTGTGAAATATGCCAATCAGTTAGGAATGGCAAATATTGAAAAATACAATACAGATTTGATGTCTCATTTCAGGAATCAGCTAAAAACAGTGAAAGGGCTGAATTTGCAGGATTGGGGATCAAAGGTCAGTAATATCCTCACTTTTACGATGGATCATCATACGACTGAGGAAATTGCAGCGCACCTGCGTACGCATGATGTTTATTTTTCTATAGCATTTGCAGGATCTGCAATGATTGATTTTCCGAAGAAAAATATTGAAAGTGCGATCCGTCTTTCGCCTCATTATTTCAATACTGCAGAAGAATTGGAAAAAGTTGTCGCCATTTTGGATTTTTAATTGTTATTCGTTTAATGAAGGAATTTGACGCAATAGTAATCGGTGCAGGTCAGGCTGGCGTGCCCCTGGCTAAGAAATTAGCAGATGCAGGCTGGAAAACTGCATTGATAGAGAAAAGAATGGTTGGCGGTACCTGTATCAATGATGGGTGTACGCCAACTAAAGCTATGGTTGCCTCTGCCAGACTAGCTTATCAGGCTGGCAGGAGCAAAGACCTGGGGATTGATATAGCTGCTTATGAAATCAATTTCAAAGCAATTATGGCCCGTAAATCAGCTATTGTAACTCAATTCCGTGAAGGTTCAATTAAAGGAGTCGAAAAGACGAAGAACCTGACTTTAATTTATGGGGAAGCTAAGTTTCAGGATGACCATACGGTATATGTGAATGAAAGAGACGGTAATTTCGAGAATTATACGGCTAAACATATCTTTATTAACACTGGTGCGAGTCCCCGGATCCCGGATATAGAAGGTGTTAAAGCTATTAAATACCTCACTTCAACTACTATTCTTGAACTTAAAGAAGTTCCCGAACATTTGCTTATCGTTGGAGGTGGTTATATCGGGCTGGAATTTGGTCAGATGTTTAAGCGTTTTGGTTCCAAAATTACAATAATGGAGCAAGGGGTGCAGCTAATGCCAAAAGAAGATAACGATGTTTGTGAAGTCATGAGCGAGCTCTTCAAAGAGGAAGGCATGGACATTTTAACAGAAGCTAAAGTTGTTAAGTTTGAAACCATCGCTGATGATAAAATTAAGGTTACCCTGGACTTAAAAGGCGAAAAAAAGACTATTGCCTGTAGCCATGTATTGCTTGCATCGGGCAGAAACCCTCAGACAACGGCTTTAGGACTGGAAAATACCACTATAGAATGCGATCCGCATGGATTTGTTAAAGTGAACGAGTTCCTGGAAACTAAAGCGCCAAATATATACGCATTGGGAGACGTAAAAGGTGGTCCCGCCTTTACACATATTTCATATAATGATTATATTGTAGTCACCAAAAATCTTTTGGAAGGAACCAAAATGAGTATTAAAGACCGTATGATACCCTATTGTATGTTTACTGATCCTCAACTGGGCCGTATTGGTCTGACAGAAACGCAAGCTGCAGCGCAGGGAATCGATTATCTGGTTGCTAAAATTCCAATGCGAAATGTAGCCAGGGCGATTGAAAATGCTGAAACCAGAGGTTTCATGAAGGCTGTAGTTGATAAAAAAACTAAACAGATTCTCGGCGCAACAATCATAGGTGAACAAGGAGGAGAGATTATGTCTGTTTTGCAAATGGCGATGATGGGAAAGATCACTTATGAAGAAATAAGATTTGCCATTTTTGCACATCCACTATACGCTGAATCCCTCAATAACCTATTTATGTCAATCGCTTAAATGATTAAAGCAGAAAATCTGATCAGGAAATTTGGCCATTCAATTGCTGTTAATGATATCAGCTTTGAGGTAAAAGAAGGGGAGAACCTGATTTTATTAGGCACAAGCGGCTGCGGTAAAACAACCACGCTGCGCATGATCAACAGGCTGATTGCCCCTGATTCAGGAACTATTTTTCTGGATGGGGTTGATATCAGTACCCGGCAGCCAGAAGAGCTCAGGCGTGGAATAGGGTATGTATTGCAAAATCATGGCCTTTTTCCGCATTATACAGTCGCTGAAAATATCGCTATTGTACCCAGATTGCTGAAATGGAAAAATGAGGATATCCGTAAAAGAGCAGATGAACTATTTCAAAAATTAAATCTTGATCCCGTTTTAGCGGATAAATATCCGGCAGCTTTGAGCGGCGGACAGCAACAAAGGGTAGGTCTGGCCCGGTCATTAATGGTTAATCCACCGGTATTATTAATGGATGAGCCTTTTGGCGCATTAGATAATCTAACAAGAATTAGTATTCGTAAAGAGTTTAAAGCTTTGGATGAACTGGTTAAAAAGACAGTGGTTATGGTCACGCATGATGTACAGGAAGCTTTTGAAATGGGCGACCGGATTTGTTTGATGGATAAAGGTGAAATCAGACAAATCGGAACTCCTGAAGATTTGCTTTTTCATCCTGCAAATGAATTTGTAGCTGATTTCTTTAAAGAGCAACGTTTACAGCTGGAACTGAAATCTGTTTTGATCGCTGAACTATTGCCTGGCTATTCAAACGAAAAGATTACAGTTTGGGAAAGAATGGAGGAATTGCTTCAAACAGACAGCAAAGAGGATGCTATTGGTATGGAAGATTTGATGCGTGCTTTTTCAGCTTATAAAAAACAATAATATGGAGCAGGCACAAAATTTCTGGGAATTTGTCGGACAGCAGTCTGATAAATTATGGAGTCAGACCTGGGCGCATATAGGGCTTACTTTGATTTCACTCCTGATTGCAATCCTGATTGCTGTTCCAGTAGGCATCCTGATCACCAGGAAGCAAAAACTATCTGGTATTGTATTAGGAGTAGCTGGTATCTTACAAACTATTCCAAGTATTGCCTTGCTGGGTGTGCTGATCCCTTTTTTAGGCATTGGCCCGAAACCAGCTATTCTTGCACTATTTCTTTATGCGCTGCTGCCGATTATCAGAAATACCTACACTGGTATTATGGAAGTAAACCCTGCGGTTGTTGAGGCGGCTAAAGGAATGGGAATGAGTAAATGGCAGATCCTGATGAAAGTTGAACTGCCATTAGCCTTTCCTGTGCTCATGGCGGGTATCCGGACGGCTACAGTAATTAATGTAGGGGTTGCGACTTTAGCGGCTTATATTGCTGCGGGTGGTTTAGGAGAGTTTATCTTCGGCGGTATCGCTTTAAATAATTCTAATATGATCCTTGCAGGGGCTATTCCCGCTGCTTTATTAGCTATTATACTTGATTTTTTATTGTCACTCGTTCAAAAACTGAATCTGAAAAGTATTCGTGTCTCTTACCTTGTTCTTCCTTTTGCTTTGATTACACTGAGTTCTTTCTATTTATTACCAACTCAGATTGGGGGAAAGATGTTAGGTGGCTTTACTCCTGAATTTATGGGGAGAGAGGATGGGTATTTAGGACTGAAAAGAATCTATAAATTGGGAATTGAAACTGTAGTGATCAGTGATGCTGTAATGTATAAAGCTGCTTTTGAGAAAAAATTAGATGTAATTAGTGGCTATAGTACCGATGGAAGGCTAAAGGCTTATGATCTGGTTATTTTAGAAGATGACCGGCATATCTTTCCTCCTTATTATGCTGCTCCGGTAGTGCGGCAGGAAGTGCTGGATCAATATCCTGAGCTTGAAGGGGTTTTGAATCAGTTGTCGGGCTTTATTAATGATTCAACGATGATTGCGATGAATTATAAAGTTGATCAACTCAAAGAAAGTCCTGAAAAGGTAGCATTGGATTTTACCAAAGCACATCATCTATATAAGCCAGCCAGAGCTGCCGGAAAAGGGACAATCAGAATAGGATCAAAAATATTTGGTGAGCAATATATCCTGGCCCAGATCTACAAAATACTGATCAAAGGGAATACCGATTTAGAAGTTGTTACTAAGACAGGTCTGGGAGGAACAAAAATATGTTTTGATGCACTGACTAATAATCAGATCGATTTTTATCCTGAATATACTGGAACAGGTTTTTTAGTGCTGCTTAAACCAGACGCAAATACTATAAATAAGCTGACAGGAGATGTAGATGGCGTATATCAGTATGTCAGTGATGAATTTAAACATCAGTTCAACCTAAAGTGGCTTAAGCCAATAGGCTTTAATAATGCCTATGCACTGATGATGAGAAGAGAACAGGCACAAAGTTTGCATATTAAAAGTATAACAAACTTAACCAACCATCTAAACCAAAATTAATATGTCACTTTTGGAGCAATACTCCGCAGTGAGGTCGCATAGCGTCATGGTGTGTGATAAACTGCAAAAAGAAGACTACGTGGTACAGCCGGCAGAAGAAGTTAGTCCACCTAAATGGCATCTTGGGCATACCACCTGGTTTTTTGAGACTTTTATTTTGATCCCTTATGCTGTTGCTTATCAACCGTTCAATCCTGATTATAACTATGTTTTCAATAGTTATTATGAAAGTATAGGAGCCAGGGTGATTCGTACAGACAGAGGTAACCTGAGCCGTCCAACGGTAGATGAAATTTTCCATTACCGCGCTTATGTAGATGAGGCCATGGAGAAATTCCTTTTATGTGGAGTCAATCAGGAGATAGAAGAACTTCTGATATTGGGGCTGAATCATGAACAGCAGCATCAGGAATTGTTGTGGTATGATATTAAATACATATTGGGACATAATCCATTGTTTCCGGCTTATGCTGCCGATAATATAGAAAAGGGGTTAACGCTTGCTAAAGAAGGCTGGGTAGATTTCAAAGAAGGTGTTCATGAAGTTGGACACCAGGGAGATGCTTTTCATTTTGACAATGAGCAGGGCAGGCATAAAGTTTATATTCAAAACTTCAGCATTTCAACGCGTCTGGTCAGTAATGCAGAATACCTGGAATTTATAAAAGCTGGTGGCTACCATGATTTTAGTTTGTGGCATGCGCAAGGCTGGGATTGGGTAAAGGAAAAACAAATCAATGCGCCCTTATATTGGTATGAGATAGATGGACAATGGCACCGCTATAGTTTATCCGGGCTGGAAAGTTTAAAAATGGACGCGCCTGTTTCCAATATCAGTTACTATGAGGCCTCGGCTTATGCACAATGGAAAGGTATGCGTTTGCCAACAGAATTTGAATGGGAAGTAGCTTCTTCTTTATTTGAATGGGGTAAATTATGGGAATGGACTGAGAGTGCCTACCTGCCATATCCTGGCTTCTCCAAAGCTGCCGGAGCATTGGGCGAATACAACGGTAAATTTATGGTGAATCAGAAAGTATTGCGTGGGGCATCAATTGCTACCCCTGCAAATCACAGCAGAAATACCTATAGAAACTTCTTTCACCCTGATATGCGCTGGATGTTCAGTGGTATCAGGCTTTCAAAATAATGCTATGAATCAATTTTTAAAAGAGGTTCTACATGACCTTAGTCAACCACAGAAAACTTTAAATTCGAAGTATTTTTACGACGGAAAAGGAGATAAACTTTTTCAGGAGATTATGAATTGTCCTGAATATTATCCCACCAACTGTGAAAAGGAGATCTTCAGAGAGCGGTTTAAAGACTTGGCAATCACTTTGAAAAATGGGTTTAACACCTTCGATCTGGTTGAAATGGGAGCAGGAGATGCCACTAAGTCGAGTTATCTGCTCAAAGAGCTGGTAGATACACAAGTAGACTTTACTTATATGCCGATTGATATTTCTTCTACAATGGTTGCGCATTTAGAGCAGACATTACCAGAGAAAATCAAGGGTCTTAAGGTGCAGGGCTTAAATGGAGAATATTTCGATATGCTGGAAAAAGCGAATCGTGTCTCTTCCAGAAAGAAGGTCGTGATGCTGCTGGGTGGAAATATTGGGAATGAAACGCCAGAGAATGGTATTGAGTTTTGTCGTAAAATCCGTGCTGCACTGCAAGAAGGGGATTTGGTATTAATCGGTTTTGATCTGAAAAAGAATCCGCATACTATTCTTGCAGCATATAATGATGCTGCAGGTTTTACGCGTGATTTTAACCTAAATCTGCTGCATCGCATAAATGATGAATTGGGAGGTGATTTTAAGGTGTCTCAATTTCAACATTATCCGAACTATGATCCGATAACTGGTGCTTGTAAAAGTTATCTGGTTAGTAAGAAAAACCAGAAAGTGAATATTGCTGATCAAACTTTTCAATTTCATGAAAATGAAGTTATTTATATGGAGATTTCTCAAAAATATTCTGTTCAGGAGACTGAGAACATCGCAAAAGTATCAGGGTTTAAAACCGTAACACATTTCTTTGACCATAAAAAATGGTTTGTGGATACTGTTTGGCAGTGCGTATAATTTAGTTATAAAATCAGTTTTCCAAATAGGCTACAAAGGCTTAATTACTCATGATAGCGTAGTTAAGCCTTTTTTATTGTCAATTTTTTGTCTGAGAATCAGGCTTATGTCACTTTGTATTATTTAACAGGGATATCGGGAATTTCCGATATACATTTGTTGCATGGATCAGGTAGAGGTATTTAAAGCGTTGTCGAACAAAACAAGATTAATGATTTTGCAATGGCTGAAAGAGCCTGAATTACATTTTCCACCACAAGACCGGGATATGAAGGAGGTTGGTGTTTGCGTCGGTCAGATACATTGTAAAGCGCAGCTGACGCAATCTACAATTTCAGAATATTTATCTATTCTGCAAAGAAGTGGATTGATAGAATCGACCCGGATAGGCCAATGGACTTATTATAAAAGAAATGAGGCTGCTTGCCTTGAATTTAAACAGTTAATAGAAACTTCAATATAATTAAATAGCTATGAATACAGAAAGTTTGTTCCAGCCCTTTAAGCTGAAAACATTAAATATGAAAAATAGATTGGTGATGGCACCAATGACACGGGCATTCTCACCAAATGGTATACCAACAGCAGATGTAGCTGATTATTATCGTAAAAGAGCAGCCGGTGATGTTGGACTGATTTTGTCTGAAGGTACGGTGATTGACCGTCTTTCTTCGGCAAACGATCCAAGCATCCCTCATTTTTACGGAGAAAAAGCATTGGCAGGATGGGACAAAGTAATTAAAGATGTGCATACAGCAGGTGGTCATATGGGGCCTCAGATCTGGCATATGGGTATACAAGCTGACCATAAATCTGGCTGGGTGCCTTCGGTAGAATTTGAAGGACCATCAGGATTTGTAAATCCTGGACAGCAAAAAGGTAAAGCAATGACTGAAAGTGATATTGCTGATGCGATTTTATCTTACGGACGTGCGGCAGCTGACGCTAAAAGACTAGGTTACGATACTGTAGAAATACACGGTGCACATGGTTATTTAATTGACCAGTTTTTCTGGGATCAGCTGAACCACCGTACCGATAATTATGGCGGTAAAACAATTGCTGAGAGAAGCCGTTTTGCGGTAGAAGTAGTTAAAGAAGTACGCAGACAAGTTGGTAATGATTTCGCTGTCATCCTTCGTTTATCACAATGGAAGCCACAAGATTATAATTACAAACTTGCAACTAACCCGACAGAAATGGATAGCTGGTTAAATCCTATCGTGGATGCTGGTGTTGATATTTTACATTGCTCACAACGTCGTTTCTGGGAACCTGAGTTTGAAGGTTCAGACTTAAACTTTGCAGGATGGGCTAAAAAAATTACAGGTGCTGCTACAATTACTGTAGGGTCGGTAGGTTTGAATGGCGTTTTTACTGATGCTTTTGCTGGTGAGTCTTCACAACCTAGTTCTCTGGAAGAGTTGGTTAGAAGATTGGATAGAGGTGATTTTGACCTGGTTGCTGTTGGAAGACCGCTTTTAGCTGATCCAAACTGGGTGCAAAAAATTCGTGATCATCGGGAAGATGAGTTAAAAGGGTTTACTGCTGCAGCGCTTGCTGAACTGGTTTAAATAAGCTATGCAATCCACTATAAAATTAAAGATTTCACCTGTTCCGGAAGTTCCGGTTCAGGTGGATTCTGCCTTGATCCTTCAAACTATTCAAGCACATGCAGATCAGGTTGCTTATATGATTCAAGCTTATCATGCACGTGAAAAGGTAAGCAGGATAACAGTTGTTCCGGATAGTATTTCTAATAATGCAGAGGTTACCACATTAAAGCTTCGGTATGTATTAGAAGAGTTTAGTGCGTGTAGTGCAATTGATACCTTACAACAAGAAAAGATGACTGTAACTATTCATCTGGATGAAAAGGCAGGAGAATTGGAATTAACCGGGGAGTATTGGCCGGAACGCGATCCGGATTAACATTTATAGAATTACTGTATGAAAAAAAGCAGGTGTCCATTGGAGACACCTGCTTTTTTTATTTATTTAAACTGTTCTGATTAAAATAAAGAGAATTCAACTCTTCTGTTTTTCTGACGACCAGCAGCAGTTTTATTAGATGCAATTGGTTGGTTTGGACCGTAACCTGTTGCTTCAATACGAGATGCATTAGCACCTTGTGAAACTAAGTAAGTTTTGATCGCTTCAGCTCTGTCTTTAGATAGACGTAAGTTTAAAGCCATTGAACCTGTGTTATCAGTGTGACCAGCTAATTTCAAGCTAAAGTTTTTCTCTACTAATAAAGCTGCAACTCTGTTTAAAGTGTTGTAAGAAGTAGGACGGATAGTCGCTTTGCTTAAATCAAACTCTAAGTTTCTGATAGCTTCATCAACAACTCTACGGTCTTCAGCAGTAACGATTACTTTTTCTTTAATAATTTGTTTTGGTGTTTTTAAAGGACAACCAGCACCATCAACAGTAGTATTTGCTGGAGTTCCAGGACACTTGTCAAATTTGTTAGCTACACCGTCTCCATCTTCATCACCCATATCTTTAGCATATTGTTCCTGATCTCTCAGTCTGTTTTGCTCAGATGTAGATAATGCTCTTCTTAACTCAGCACTTTCTGCTGCACTTTCTTCACGAACTGCTGCAACTGCACTGAAGTTTTGTAATTGAGAAGTTCCTCTTTTACCAAGAGCGATCTCAACACCAGCGTGTGCATAAGTGAATTTGTCGTTAGCTGCACTTTGTACACCGTCAAAGTTGTTAGTTTTCATGAAGTTAACTGTGTAACCTAAATCAAGGTTAACACCTTTTGATAATCCAACTTTAAAACCTGCTCCAACTGGAATAAACCAGTGCTCACCGTAACCTGTGTTTCCTGCAGGTACAGCAGCTGTTCCAATTGCATTTGTATTCGCACTTGAAGACATATAACCAGCACCAGCTGTTAAGTAAGGTGAAAGTACAGTACGTTTGTGGTTTAAGCTCATGTTAGCAATAGTAAAGTTACCACTAACAGCTGCAGACCAGTCAATACGGGTTTCAAAACTAGTACCTGCTTGAGTAGTACCGTCTGGGTTATTAGCTCTCAGACCTTTTACTTTACCAGCAAGGAAGTCAGCCTGAATACCAAATCCTGGAAGAATTTGTTTCTTAATGTAACCTCCGTAACCCCAGCTTTCTTGTGGAGTACTAAAGTCGCCATTAGCTCTATTATTGAAAGGAGTGTAATGCGTTAACATACCACCGTTTAACCCGATTGACCAGGTACGGAAGTCTTTTTTGTCGAAGCGTTTTGTTGTATCAGAATTTACATCCTGTGCGAACAACGAGGTTGATAGTCCTACTAAGGATAGTATCAACGCTGATTTTGTAATTCTTGAGTTCATCTTTATTTATAGTTAGATATTAAATCATCAGTACTCTACTGAATAATTAGCCAACGCGTAATAATCCTGCCAATTGAGATTTAATTGAGATTAGAAATATAGAATAAACTGATAATGAGTAAATTATGCGGGAATTTGTTTTCTAAGTTAATACTGACTATTCTTTGTTGAAGTTCAATAAACTGTATAGTATTTGCTACAGAAAGATTCTTTTAGATAAATTATAGCTCAAATACTTCACCTTTTTCTGGTATAGCTACAGTGTATCCAGCGTCGGCTATTGCAGCAGCAAGGCTGTCCAGACTTTTATTTTCACCATGAACAAGGAATACTTTTTTGAGTTTTTCGGGACTTTGCTGTTTCACTGTGTTTAACAAATCGTCATGATCACCATGTCCGCTCAGTAAGTCTGTTTGTTTGATTGTAGCAAAAACCATTAAATCACGGTGACGTAAGCGGACAATAGGGTCGCCCCTTAAGAGTCTGTTTCCTAAAGTTCCTTTAGCACAATAGCCGATGAACAAAATAGTACAATAGTAATTTTGAATATTATGGTACAAATGATCCTGAATCCTCCCGCCTTCCAGCATTCCTGCCGAAGATATGATTATGCAGGGCTCGTGGTAATTAGAGATTGAAATACTCTCTCTCTTATCTTGTACATAAGAAAGTTCTTCGAATTCAAACTCATCGCCTTTACGTTTATAAAAGTCCTGTGATTCTTCATTGAGTAAATGATGGTGTTTGCGGTAAACATCTGTCGCAAAACCAGCCAGCGGGCTATCTACAAATATTTTTACAGGTGGAAGTAAGCCTTCACTGAATATTTTATTGAGTGAATAAACCAGTGCCTGTGTTCTGCCTATACTAAAAGCCGGGATAATTAAACGTCCAGGAAATTTAACACAAGTTTCATTGATTGTTTCGACCAGTTTCTGTTCGATTGTAGTGTCTTTACTATGTAGCCTGCCACCATAAGTGGATTCAGATACTAAATAGTCAACTTCCGGAATGGGTTGCGGGTCTACTAATACGGGATAGTTTTTACGGCCAATATCTCCGGTAAACGCAATTCTTTTTTCCTGCCCGTCTTCCAAAATATTTAGTACAACAGCTGCTGCACCTAACAAGTGGCCTACAGGAATAAAGCGAAGGGTAATCCCTTCTTTTATAGTGAATTCTTTATCGAAGGCAACCGTTACAAAACGGTCTACAGTATCCATCACATGTTTGTGCAGATAAAGAGGTTTAGGACCAGATGCTACCCTTTTGCCTCTTGCTCTCTTGTTCTGTTTACTTAAAAATATATTTACGGAATCCATTAGCAGGAGTTCAGTTAAATCTGCCGTTGGTGGTGTGCATAAGATTTGACCATTAAAGCCCATTCTTAAAAGTGTAGGTAAATTTCCAGAATGGTCAATGTGCGCATGTGTTAAAATAACGACATCTATCGAAGCCGGATCAAAGGGGAAATACTGATTTTCTTCTTGATAAGTTTCTTTTTCATAATCAAGTCCGCAATCTATGAGTATACTATAATTGTGTGATTGAAGCAGGTGCATACTGCCTGTTACTTGTTTCGCTGCTCCCCAAATCGTTAATTTCATGTCTGTATATATTTTTTCGCAATCTAAGGGCCTGTTTAAAACATCTATAATAGAAGATAAACAATTTTAATTGCAAAAGCCCGGATCCTTTAAGCTTAAAAAGAATAAAAAGATCAGCAAGATATCATTTTAAAAGGTAAAGAACAGCAGGATTTGGAATTCATTTTTTAATGAGTCTTTTGTTTTTATCATTGATTATACCTTATTGTTTGATTTAGAGAACTGTAGGTCAGGTTACATATTTGTTCCAATAAAGCTATTTAGCCCAACCTTAAATTCATAATTGAGTTTTGCACCTATATATATACTATATACCGATTTCCAGTTAAGTAGTTCATCCTTAAACTGCGGTAATGCTAATCCTGAATTTGCTGCTGCGGCGGTGTAAAATCTGGACCGGGTTGGATGATCTTCAGCACATGCATTAAATAGGTAACCAAAAGCTTGTTTTTCTATAATGCTTAATGTTATACCAATACAATCTGATAAATGAATCAGATTCACAGGAGCGTTTCCATTCGGTATAGCTGATTTGCCAGCAAAGAATCTTCCTGGATCTCTGCCTGGGCCTATCAACCCGCCAAATCTGAGTATGGTAGTTATGAAATTAGGATTAGCTGTTAAAGTTTGTTCGGCAGCTAAAATGGCTTTGCCGGATTCTGTTTCAGGATTTGGAATAGTTTGTTCATTAACTTCCTGGTTATAATCCCCATATACTGAGGTTGCACTGATAAAAATAACATTCTTAATACAGCCTTTCTCTGCGGCTTTTGATATTTTCTGAATCTTTGATAAAAAGGTATGTTGTTCTGCTGTATTTCTCTTTGGAGGAATACTGATGATGAGTAAATCACAATCAAAAAAATCACGATCAACCCTATTTTCCTCTTCCGTGAAATTTATAAGATAAGGTAGGATTCCAGTTTGTTGTAAACCTGCTAATTTATCAGGGGTAGTGGTTGAACCTTTTACGATATAGCCGTTTTTTATTAATTCTTTGGCAAGTCCGAGTCCATACCAACCACAGCCTAGTATGCTGATTTTGTTATTTGATGAATGCATTTGTGCTGTTTTTTGTTTCTATAGGTTTTGTATTGCTCCAGAGGGGATTTATAAAAAAAGGGGTGATGCATTGCATCACCCCTTTTTAAATTTTAACGAATTTCTTAAAGAACAGTTACATTTGAAGCCTCAGGGCCTTTTTTACCGTCATTCAATTCGAATTCTACATTGTCACCTTCATTCAATTCTCTGAATGAATCTCCTGCAATCGCAGAAAAATGTACGAAAATATCTTTTCCTCCATCTTCTGGAGTTATAAAACCAAACCCTTTTGCAGAATTAAACCATTTAACTTTTCCTGTTGTACGCATATTAATGTTATAAATTTCGCTGTGAAAATAATCAATTGAATACTAATATCCAAAATCTTAATTGCTTATTGTATTCATTTTACATGAATTGAATAAAACCAGTCCTTATTGTTTTTGTTGTTAGAAATATAAAAGATTAAGATTATGATAAATTCAGGATCAAAAGCAGACAAAATTAAAACTGAAGAGGTAAATAAAGTTAAAGCAGCGCATAAGGCCAAAGATTTTGAAAAGTATCAGGAAGCAGACAATTTAGGTTTGGATGCGGATGGTTCTTCTGTGAATCCTGGAAGCGCTAATTATAACAATGATAATGACCGGATTTCTTATAATCCTGATGGAGAAGATGATAATCATGATACAAGAGAATCTCCAGGTTATTCCCCTTTGATGGATAAATAAGGCGTGTTCAAATAAGTTTTAACAGTTATTGTCACAGGAATATTAATCTTGGCATCATTTTAGCAAATAGCTAATAGACTTTAATATCCAGACAACTAAAAAAACACAAAATGAAAAATACGTTCGCAATATTAGGTATAGCTCTTGCTTTTACAGCTTGTACTAATGCCAAAAAGGAAGAAGAAATTAAAGTAGCTACGGTCAAAGCTGTTAAAGATAGCATGAGATTAGATAGCTTCAAAAGAGCAGATGCTGCTGAAAAACAGCAGGCAGCCAAAATACAGGAAGAGAAACGGGTTTTAATGCTAGCTTCTGCCAAAGCTGCTGAAAATGCTCCGGCTGCTACCATGGCATCTCCGCGCAGTCATTCTGTAGATCATCAAACAACTACAACGACAACAACTAAAAAGAAAGGTTGGAGCAGTGCAGCTTTAGGAACTGTTATTGGTGCAGGTGCAGGTGGATTAGGTGGTGCACTTATTGATAAAAAGAAAGGAAGAGGTGCTATTATCGGTGGTGTAGCAGGTGCTGGTGCCGGTTATTTAATCGGTCGTGGACAAGATAGAAAATCGGGCAGGGTTCAACCTAAGAATTAGGTATCCGTTTGGTCATATAGCATTGATTTACCCATCTTAAATCTAATTTAAGGTGGGTAATTAAAATAAAAAAGCCTGATTTATTATATAATAAATCAGGCTTTTTTATTTATTTCTTTTCAGGTGCTTTTTCTGGAGGTGTAGATACAATTTCACCGTATTCATTTACGTATGCCATCATACTTTCCAAATCGCCACCTGTTGAATTTTGCTTGCGTTCTTCTTTGCGTTGCTCTTTATCTTCTTTTTTCTTCTGCCTGTTTTTTTCTAGTTGCTTCTTCATGAAGGTCGCCTGAGACTTAGCCATAAATTTCCGTATTTAGTTAAAAAATAACTCTTCTCTTCTGTTACTTATTAAGGCGTTCCATAAACAATATAGTACTGGATCGATCTAGCCCGAATAAAACTTAAATTCCCGGGCAACAACGGTAGGGGAGCCAGGAGAAATTGAATCTAATCAAATGGATTGATTAGCAAATAAGTATTAAGAGAGTTTGAGTTTATACTCCGTTCTACGCAAATATACACAAAATAATTTATTTACAAAAGCCGATGCTGAATATGTATTGATCAGTTTGATTAAAATCTTTTGATCTTACTAGTATAATATGGGGAATTATTCTATTGGGGAGTAGTAGTTCTATATGAAATTTCTTTAATGTACTTATGTGAAATCCGGGTACAGTTATAATAAGGATAATCGTATTCTTTTAAATCTTTTGATTGTTGTTTTTAGGTAATTAATAATTATTTAGTTTATAATTATCGTTTCAAGGTTAATTTTTATAGTTTGTATATTGATAATTGTATGTGAATTATATTGCCCACATTGGGGAGTTGTTACGCATTTAATGTTTTGTTGTTAATTATTTAATGTGACTTTTTTTGATTTAAAGATTCTGTTTGTATAAAACTATTATTTATTAATCAGCCTTTGATCGGCTTATAATACGATTTAATTATATTATTTTCAATTATGATTCCTTAAAAGAGTATTTATTTTTATGTGTATGCCTTTAAATTGATTTTTTGGCATAAAAATTATTAAAAGGTGATTTTTGTGGGGTGAAAATTTGGATAATAGTATTAATTGTGCCTATTTTGTGAGTATAAATTGCATAATTAACTAATGTGAAATATTGATTCTTAGATGATTAGGATTTTAACTTTCAGCGTTTATCTCCTGTGAACTCTAAATTTTGAAATATATTTTTGAATTGGTGATTGGCAATTTGTGACAACTATCTACGCTATCGCCTCCTATGAATAGATCTCTCCGTTTTAAACTCTTGAAAAAGTTTACTTCGCTGATTCAACCGTTAACAACGCAAATGAATCGCAGGGGGATTCCGGCAAGAGAAGGATTATTGACCATAGTGAGTGTAGGTTTGTTTATTCTATTTGCACTAAATCCTTTTTCTTCGCATGCGCAGTTTCCTTACGATGAAAGTTTTAGAAATTCAACTACCAATAAGCCGGATGTAAAATTTGGAGGGGAGCCTACTGCATTTCTTACAGCGCTTTATCCAATTACTGGCTCAGTGACAGATGCACAGGGAGAAGGATATTTGCGGCTGACAAATAATAAAACTAAACAAAAAGGTTATGTTTATTCTAATAATGTTTTTCTCGGAACTTATGGTTTAAATATCGAGTTTGAGTACTTTACTTATGGAGGTGGCACTAATGGTGCTGATGGTCTTAGTTTCTTCTTATTTGATGCGGCGGTTACCGATGCTGATTTTAATATTGGTGGATTTGGCGGATCGCTGGGATATGCTCAACTCAATAAGGATGGCAGAGATTACAAAGGAGTTAGCAAGGGATATTTAGGTATTGGTTTAGATGAATTTGGAAACTTTTCAAATCATGGGGAGGGCAGACAAGGCAATAAAGATCAGATTGCCAATAGCATAGTTCTTCGTGGTGCGGGAGATGGGTCTGCTTATATACCTACAAATTATCCTTTACTTACGACAGTTAAAACTTCAACACTGGCAACTGATCCATTTAATATTGCCGGAGGTTCACGAACTGCAAAGGATGGAGAACCGGAATACCGCAAAGTGTTTATTAATTTGGTACCCAGGCCGGGTGGTGGATTATTAATTAGTGTGAGCGTTAAACATGGTAGTGTGATTACTCCGGTAATTGTTAAATATCCTTATACTACACCTATTCCTGCGAAAGGTTTGAAGTATGGAATTGCTTCTTCAACCGGAGATAATGTGAATTATCATGAGATCAGAGGTTTAACTTTGACGGTCGATAAAAGTGTATTGAGCCAGCCTGAGGCTCCGAGTCCTTTAACGAATATTTGCCAGGGTGCATCTGGTAGTTTGGATATATTGACCGGGGCAACAAAACCAAATGCAGGAGGAGAACCAAATCCGGATAATGTAGACCTTAACCCGCTAACTCCAGAGATTGATCGGCAAGTAGTAACAGATGCAGGTACTTTTGTATTTGATAATGTGAACACCAGGCTGCTTACTTATACTCCTAAACCCGGTTTTAGTGGTAGTTCTGCATCAATAAAGTTTACTTTTATGGATGTTTACGGAGCTAAATCAACAGTAGGTACGGCTACATTTAATATTAACTCACCAATAATTACGATACAGCCGGTAAGCTCCACTATTTGTGAAAACTCTGGTTTTACACCTACCGTAGCAGCAACAGGGCCGGATCTTTCTTATCAATGGCAGGTTAATACTGGCGGTGGCTGGAATGTTGTTGCAGATCCTGATGGATCATTAGGATCAAAGACAAATACGCTTAATATCAGCAGAGTGCCATTTACTTATAATGGCTATAAATATAGGGTTCAGGTTAGTTCTCCAGGCGGATGTAATGTTATCTCTGATATCATAAACCTAACGGTTAACCAATTGCCTACAGCAGCAATCTCACCTTTAAAGCAAGATGTATGTCAGGATAGCCCTGATATTCCGGTTACATTCAGCGGAAAGTATGGAACAGGACCTTATACTTTCTATTATACGATTAGTGACGGAACAGTTAAAAGTGCGATTAAGACTATTACTACAACAGGTTCTAATAATAGTACTACAATAAATCATCCTACTAATGTACCTGGGGTCTTCACTTATGAGATTGTAAAGGTTTCCAATTCAACTTGTAGCAATGACCTTATATCAAGGAGTAAACTTACTATTATACCTAATGCTTCAGTAGGATTGGCTCCTTTATCTGGTTCTGCTATTCAAAATGTATGTGTAGGTATACCTATGCAATCAATAGTTTATCAGATTAAAGACGCTGATGAAGCGACTGTAAGTTTTAATAAAATTAATTCAGATATAACGTTTGTTTATGATGCTGTAAAACAAACAATAACGATAAGCGGAACTTCATCTTTAGTAGGAAAATTTCCTTTTACTGTGAGTACAATTGGTGGTTGTTCTACAGCTAATATTTCAGGAGAGATCAATGTTTTACCGAATACTACAATCGCATTGACTTCAGCAGTGAAAAGTGATCAGCAGAATGTTTGTATTAATAATTCAATTACTCAGATTGAGTATCAGGTGACTAATGGTAAGAATGCTACTGTGGTTGGTTTACCATCAGAAATGATTTGGGTTTACAATGCTGTAACTGGTAAATTTACGATCAGCGGCACGCCAGCTACAGCCGGTTTGATTACTTATACGATCACTGCGACGGGAGATTGTCAACCGGCAAGTATTACAGGAACAATCAATGTGAAGCCGGATGTTTCTCTTGTATTGCTTTCAGGAGCGAAAGACCAGACAATGTGTATCAATGTTGCAATCACGCCAATCGTTTATACGGTAGCGAATGAAACGGGTGCTACAGTTGAAAACCTTCCAGCTGGAATAATCTGGAAGCGTGAGAATGGTAAGATCACGATCAGTGGTACACCAACTGCAACAGGTTCATTACATTATAAGATCACAGCGACAGGGGATTGTCAGCCTGCTATTGCTGAAGGAGATTTAACAGTTAAACCAGATGTTTCTCTTGTGTTGCTTTCAGGAGCAAAAGACCAGACGATTTGTATCAACACAGCGATTGAGCCTATCGTTTATACGGTTGCAAATGAAACTGCCGTTACAGTTGTGAACTTGCCAGCTGGAGTAAACTGGATTCAGACAGGTAATAAGGTCACGATTAGTGGTACGCCAACGGTATCTGGAACATTACATTATAAAATCACAGCTACAGGGGGATGTCAGCCTGCTATTGCTGAAGGGGATTTAACTGTTAAACCGGATGTTTCATTAACATTATTATCTGGTGCTAAAGACCAGGCCGTGTGTATCAATGTGGCGATTGAGCCTATCGTTTATACGGTAGCAAATGAAACTGCCGTTGCGGTTGTGAACCTTCCAGCTGGAGTAAACTGGATTCAGGCAGGTAATAAAGTCACGATTAGTGGTACACCAACGGTTTCAGGTACATTACATTATAAGATCACAGCGACAGGGAATTGTCAGCCTGCTATTGCTGAGGGGGACTTAACGGTTAAACCGAATGTTTCTCTTGTTTTGTTTTCAGGAGCAAAAGATCAGACGATTTGTATCAACACAGCGATTGAGCCTATCGTTTATACGGTTGCAAATGAAACTGCCGTTGCGGTTGTGAACCTGCCAGCTGGAGTAAACTGGATTCAGGCAGGTAATAAGGTTACGATTAGTGGTACGCCAACGGTATCTGGAACATTACATTATAAAATCACAGCTACAGGGGGATGTCAGCCAGCTATTGCTGAAGGGGATTTAACTGTTAAACCGGATGTTTCATTAACATTATTATCTGGTGCTAAAGACCAGGCAGTGTGTATCAATGTGGCGATTGAACCTATCGTTTATACGGTAGCAAATGAAACTGCCGTTGCGGTTGTGAACCTGCCAGCTGGAGTAAACTGGATTCATGCAGGTAATAAAGTCACGATTAGTGGTACACCAACGGTTTCAGGTACATTACATTATAAGATCACAGCGACAGGGAATTGTCAGCCTGCTATTGCTGAGGGGGACTTAACGGTTAAACCGAATGTTTCTCTTGTTTTGTTTTCAGGAGCAAAAGATCAGACGATTTGTATCAACACAGCGATTGAGCCTATCGTTTATACGGTTGCAAATGAAACTGCCGTTACGGTTGTGAACCTTCCAGCTGGAGTAAACTGGATTCAGGCAGGTAATAAGGTGACGATTAGCGGTACGCCAACGGTATCTGGAACATTACATTATAAAATCACAGCGACTGGGAATTGTCAGCCTGCTATTGCTGAGGGGGACTTAACGGTTAAACCGGATGTTTCATTAACATTATTATCTGGTGCTAAAGACCAAGCCGTGTGTATCAACACAGCGATTGAGCCTATCGTTTATACGGTTGCAAATGAAACTGCCGTTACGGTTGTGAACCTGCCAGCTGGAGTAAACTGGATTCAGGCAGGTAATAAGGTTACGATTAATGGTACGCCAACGGTATCTGGAACATTACATTATAAAATCACAGCGACTGGGAATTGTCAGCCTGCTATTGCTGAGGGGGACTTAACGGTTAAACCTGATGTTTCATTAACATTATTATCTGGTGCTAAAGACCAGATTGTATGTATTAATGTGGTGATTGAACCTATCGTTTATACGGTTGCAAATGAAACTGCCGTTACGGTTGTGAACCTGCCAGCTGGAGTAAACTGGATTCAGGCAGGTAATAAGGTTACGATTAGTGGTACACCAACGGTTTCAGGTACATTACATTATAAGATCACTGCAACAGGGAATTGTCTGCCTGCTATTGCTGAGGGGGACTTAACGGTTAAACCAGATGTTTCTCTTGTGTTACTTTCAGGAGCAAAAGACCAGACGATCTGTATCAACACAGCGATTGAGCCCATCGTTTATACGGTTGCAAATGAAACAGGGGCTACAGTTGAGAACCTTCCGGCAGGAATAATCTGGAAGCGTGAGAATGGCAAGATCACGATTAGCGGTAGACCAACTGCAACAGGTTCATTACATTATAAGATCACAGCGACAGGGAATTGTCAGCCTGCTATTGCTGAGGGAGATTTAACAGTTAAACCTGATGTTTCTCTTGTATTGCTTTCAGGAGCAAAAGACCAGACGATCTGTATCAACACAGCGATTGAGCCTATCATTTATACTGTAGCAAATGAAACAGGTGCTACAGTTGAGAATCTTCCGGCAGGAATAATCTGGAAGCGTGAGAATGGAAAGATCACAATCAGCGGAACACCAACGGTTCCAGGTACATTACATTATAAAATTACAGCGACAGGGGGATGTCAGCCTGCTGTTGCTGAAGGGGATTTAACTGTTAAACCGGATGTTTCTCTTGTGTTACTTTCAGGAGCAAAAGACCAGACGATTTGTATCAATGTGGCAATTGAACCTATCGTTTATACGGTTGCAAATGAAACTGCCGTTACGGTTGTGAGCCTGCCAGCTGGAGTAAACTGGATTCAGACAGGTAATAAGGTTACGATTAGTGGTACGCCAACGGTTTCAGGTACATTACATTATAAGATCACAGCGACAGGGAATTGTCAGCCTGCTATTGCTGAAGGAGATTTAACTGTTAAACCAGATGTTTCATTAACATTATTATCTGGTGCTAAAAACCAGGCCGTGTGTATCAACACAGCGATTGAGCCTATCGTTTATACGGTTGCAAATGAAACTGCCGTTACGGTTGTGAACCTTCCAGCTGGAGTAAACTGGATTCAGGCAAGTAATAAGGTCACGATTAGCGGTACGCCAACGGTATCTGGAACATTACATTATAAGATCACAGCAACAGGGAATTGTCTGCCTGCTATTGCTGAGGGGGACTTAACGGTTAAACCAGATGTTTCTCTTGTGTTACTTTCAGGAGCAAAAGATCAGACGATTTGTATCAACAGAGCGATTGAGCCCATCGTTTATACGGTTGCAAATGAAACAGGGGCTACAGTTGAGAACCTTTCGGCAGGAATAATCTGGAAGCGTGAGAATGGCAAGATCACGATTAGCGGTACACCAACTGCAACAGGTTCATTACATTATAAGATCACAGCGACAGGGGATTGTCAGTCAGCTATTGCTGAAGGAGATTTAACGGTTAAACCGGATGTTTCTCTTGTGTTACTTTCAGGAGCAAAAGATCAGACGATTTGTATCAACACAGCGATTGAGCCTATCGTTTATACGGTTGCGAACGAAACAGGTGCTACAGTTGAGAACCTTCCGGCAGGAATAATCTGGAAGCGTGAGAATGGAAAGATCACAATCAGCGGAACACCAACGGTTCCAGGTACATTACATTATAAAATTACAGCGACAGGGGATTGTCAGCCTGCTATTGCAGAAGGCGATTTAACTGTTAAACCTGATGTTTCATTAACATTATTATCTGGTGCTAATGACCAGATTGTATGTGTTAATGTGGCGATTGAACCTATCGTTTATACGGTTGCAAATGAAACTGCCGTTATGGTTGTGAACCTGCCAGCTGGAGTAAACTGGATTCAGGCAGGTAATAAGGTTACGATTAGCGGTACGCCAACGGTATCTGGAACATTACATTATAAAATCACAGCTACAGGGGGATGTCAGCCTGCTATTGCTGAAGGGGATTTAACTGTTAAACCGGATGTTTCATTAACATTATTATCTGGTGCTAAAAACCAGGCCGTGTGTATCAATGTGGCGATTGAGCCTATCGTTTATACGGTTGCAAATGAAACTGCCATTACGGTTGTGAACCTGCCAGCTGGAGTAAACTGGATTCAGGCAGGTAATAAGGTCACGATTAGCGGTACGCCAACGGTATCTGGAACATTACATTATAAGATCACAGCAACAGGGAATTGTCTGCCTGCTATTGCTGAGGGGGACTTAACGGTTAAACCAGATGTTTCATTAACATTATTATCTGGTGCTAAAGACCAGGCGGTGTGTATCAACACAGCGATTGAGCCTATCGTTTATACGGTAGCAAATGAAACTGCCGTTACGGTTGTGAACCTTCCAGCTGGAGTAAACTGGATTCAGGCAGGTAATAAAGTCACGATTAGTGGTACACCAACGGTTTCAGGTACATTACATTATAAGATCACAGCGACAGGGGATTGTCAGCCTGCTATTGCTGAGGGGGACTTAACGGTTAAACCGAATGTTTCTCTTGTTTTACTTTCAGGAGCAAAAGATCAGACGATTTGTATCAACACAGCGATTGAGCCTATCGTTTATACGGTTGCAAATGAAACTGCCGTTACGGTTGTGAACCTTCCAGCTGGAGTAAACTGGATTCAGGCAGGTAATAAGGTGACGATTAGCGGTACGCCAACGGTATCTGGAACATTACATTATAAAATCACAGCGACTGGGAATTGTCAGCCTGCTATTGCTGAGGGGGACTTAACGGTTAAACCTGATGTTTCATTAACATTATTATCTGGTGCTAAAGACCAAGCCGTGTGTATCAATGTGGCGATTGAACCTATCGTTTATACGGTTACAAATGAAACTGCCGTTACGGTTGTGAACCTTCCAGCTGGAGTAAACTGGATTCAGGCAGGTAATAAGGTTACGATTAATGGTACGCCAACGGTATCTGGAACATTACATTATAAAATCACAGCGACTGGGAATTGTCAGCCTGCTATTGCTGAGGGGGACTTAACGGTTAAACCGAATGTTTCTCTTGTTTTACTTTCAGGAGCAAAAGATCAGACGATTTGTATCAACACAGCGATTGAGCCTATCGTTTATACGGTTGCAAATGAAACTGCCGTTACGGTTGTGAACCTTCCAGCTGGAGTAAACTGGATTCAGGCAGGTAATAAGGTCACGATTAGCGGTACGCCAACGGTATCTGGAACATTACATTATAAAATCACAGCGACTGGGAATTGTCAGCCTGCTATTGCTGAGGGGGACTTAACTGTTAAACCAGATGTTTCTCTTGTGTTACTTTCAGGAGCAAAAGACCAGACGATCTGTATCAACACAGCGATTGAGCCTATCGTTTATACTGTAGCAAATGAAACTGTCGTTACGGTTGTGAACCTTCCAGCTGGAGTAAACTGGATTCAGGCAGGTAATAAGGTCACGATTAGCGGTACGCCAACGGTATCTGGAACATTACATTATAAGATCACAGCGACAGGGAATTGTCAGCCTGCTATTGCTGAGGGGGACTTAACAGTTAAACCGAATGTTTCTCTTGTATTGCTTTCAGGAGCAAAAGACCAGGCGATTTGTATCAACACAGCGATTGAGTCTATCATTTATACTGTAGCAAATGAAACAACAGGGGCTACAGTTGAGAACCTTCCGGCAGGAATAATCTGGAAGCGTGAGAATGGCAAGATCACGATTAGCGGTACACCAACAGTATCAGGTGCATTACATTATAAAATTACAGCTACAGGGGATTGTCAGTCAGCTATTGCTGAAGGAGATTTAACAGTTAAACCGGATGTTTCTCTTGTGTTATTTTCAGGAGCAAAAGATCAGACGATTTGTATCAACACAGCGATTGAGCCTATCGTTTATACGGTTGCGAACGAAACAGGTGCTACAGTTGAGAACCTTCCTGCGGGAATAATCTGGAAGCGTGAGAATGGGAAGATCACAATCAGTGGAACACCAACGGTTTCAGGTACATTACATTATAAAATTACAGCGACAGGGGATTGTCAGCCTGCTATTGCAGAAGGCGATTTAACTGTTAAACCAGATGTTTCATTAACATTATTATCTGGTGCTAAAGACCAGACGATCTGTATCAATGTGGCGATTGAACCTATCGTTTATACGGTTGCAAATGAAACTGCCGTTACGGTTGTGAACCTGCCAGCTGGAGTAAACTGGATTCAGGCAGGTAATAAGGTTACGATTAATGGTACGCCAACGGTATCTGGAACATTACATTATAAAATCACAGCTACAGGGAATTGTCAGCCTGCTATTGCTGAGGGGGACTTAACGGTTAAACCAGATGTTTCATTAACATTATTATCTGGTGCTAAAGACCAGGCCGTGTGTATCAATGTGGCGATTGAGCCTATCGTTTATACGGTTGCAAATGAAACTGCCATTACGGTTGTGAACCTTCCAGCTGGAGTAAACTGGATTCAGGCAGGTAATAAGGTTACGATTAGTGGTACACCAACGGTATCTGGAACATTACATTATAACATCACAGCTACAGGGGGATGTCAGCCTGCTATTGCTGAAGGGGATTTAACAGTTAAACCTGATGTTTCTCTTGTATTGCTTTCAGGAGCAAAAGACCAGATGATCTGTATCAACACAGCGATTGAGCCTATCATTTATACAGTAGCAAATGCAACAGGGGCTACAGTTGAGAACCTTTCGGCAGGAATAATCTGGAAGCGTGAGAATGGCAAGATCATAATTAGCGGTACACCAACATTATCAGGTGCATTACATTATAAGATCACTGCCACAGGAGATTGTCAGCCTGCTATTGCAGAAGGCGATTTAACAGTTAAACCAGATGTTTCTCTTGTATTGCTTTCAGGAGCAAAAGACCAGACGATTTGTATCAACACAGCAATTGAGCCTATCGTTTATACAGTAACAAATGAAACAGGGGCTACAGTTGAGAACCTTCCGGCAGGAATAATATGGAAGCGTGAGAATGGCAAGATCACAATCAGTGGTACACCAACGGTTTCAGGTACATTGCATTATAAAATCACAGCGACAGGTGATTGTCAGCCTGCTATTGCTGAAGGAGATTTAACAGTTAAACCTGATGTTTCATTAACATTATTATCTGGTGCTAAAGACCAGATTGTATGTGTTAATGTGGCGATTGAGCCTGTCGTTTATACGGTGGCAAATGAAACAGGGGCTACAGTTGAGAACCTTCCGGCAGGAATAATCTGGAAGCGTGAGAATGGAAAGATCACGATCAGTGGTACACCAACAGTATCAGGTGCATTACATTATAAAATCACAGCGACAGGGGATTGTCAGCCTGCTATTGCAGAAGGCGATTTAACAGTTAAACCCGATGTTTCTCTTGTATTGCTTTCAGGAGCAAAAGACCAGATAGTTTGTATCAACACAGCGATTGAGCCTATCGTTTATACGGTAGCAAATGAAACTGCCATTACGGTCATGAACCTGCCAGCTGGAGTAAACTGGATTCAGGCTGGCAATAAGATCACGATCAGCGGAGCACCAACTGCAGTAGGTACACTAAATTATAAAATCACAGCTACCGGTGATTGCCAGCTTGCGGTAGTTGAAGGTAATTTAATCGTTAAACCAGATGTAACGATTGCTTTAACTTCAGCAGTGAACACTGACCGTCAGGAATTGTGTGTAAATAAAACGATTGTACAAATCGAATACCAAACAACTAATGGTAAAAATGCTACGATTACAGGCTTACCAGCAGGACTGACATCAAATTACGATCCTGCAACAGGCAAATTCACCATCACCGGAACGCCATCCACAGCCGGCCTGATCACTTATACAATCACCGCAACAGGAGACTGTAAATCAGCAAACATAACCGGGAAAATCTTAGTCAAACCAAACGTTGAACTGGTATTAACCACTGGCAGCAATAACCAATCAACCTGCATCAATACACCAATTTCAAACGCTACTTACACTGTAAGCAATGGAACCGCAATTGCAACTAACCTTCCACCAGGCTTAATCCAAAACTATGCAAACGGCGTATTGACCATCAGCGGAATTCCTTCGCAATCAGGAACATTCCTCTATACAATAGCCGCTACCGGAGACTGTGGTACTCAAGAACTTCAAGCACAGCTCAAGGTATATCCAAATGCGATGATGGAACTTACTTCTCCAGCAGGAAGTGATCAACCAGTCTTATGTCTGAATACGCCAGTTAATCCGATAATTTACAAAATAACAAATGCTACAGGTGCAACAACATCAGCCCTTCCAGCAGGACTAAACGGAACCTATAATCCTGATACGAAAGAATTGATCATTACAGGTACACCTTCAATATCAGGAACTTTTCCTTATACTGTAACTACTACCGGAGGCTGTGCATCAGTAACTCTTAGTGGTATAATTCAAGTAAATCCAAATACAACCTTACAATTAATCTCTTCATCTCAGACCGCAAGTCAAACATTATGTGTAAATAGTAATAATCTGCAAACCATTACCTATCAAACTACAAATGCGATAAATGCAACAGTAACTGGCCTGCCAGCAGGATTAATGTGGTCATACAACAACAATCAGCTTAAAATAAACGGCGTTCCAACGCAATCAGGAACATTCAACTATATTGTTAGTACTACCGGTTTATGTCAAACCCAGCAACTTAGCGGAACAATAATTATCAGTCCTGATCCAATTGGCTTTAATGACGTCATTAGCAGTTTGACTTGCACAAATAACAGCATTCAGTACAATCTGCAAGACAATGTGAATAATACTGCAAATGGAGGGAATTCAGTTCCAGCAACATTTACATGGACAGTTGCCCCAAATAATAACGTTAGAGGATTGAATAATGGCTCAGGAAATAACATCAGCGCAACTTTAATTAATACAAGTCATAACCCTCAGCAAATCATCTATACCGTTACCCCAACTTCAGTTACAGGAGGCTGTCCTGGAAAAACTTTTACTGTTACTATTAATGTACCGGTATGCAGCAGTTTGACTATTACAAAAACTGCAAATGTAAACGTTGTTTCAGCAACAGGAGACCAGATACAATATACTATCACAGTAAAAAATACAGGTACAGCCAACCACACTAATGTTCAGGTAACAGATCCATTTTTAGGAGGTTTATTAAGAGGCCCGGTTTACGGAGATAATGGAAATGGAATTCTGGAAGCTAATGAATCATGGGTATATACAGGAACTTACCGTGTTACTCAAACAGACATCGATGAAAATGGGAAACCAAATGCAAGATCGGGTAAAATCATTAACACGGCAAGCTTGACCACAGCAGAAATATCAACCCCTTTAATAGCGGTTGCCACAGTTGATATTGTAACCAGCGGATCAATCGTACTGGTTAAAACAGGCGTGATCCGTAGTGACTTCTCTACGATCATTTACACTTTCAAAATAACGAATAACGGAAGAGTGAAACTCTATAACCTGAATCTGATGGACACCAAAATTGGTGGACAAATAAACCTGGGAACTAATGAAATTGCTGCAGGAGCATCGATCACAGTTACCGCAACTTATAAAATATCTGATGAAGAAAAAAGAGATGGAAGGGTCGTCAATACTGCGACTGTTAAAGGAAATACGCCATCTGGTGATCCTGTTTCTGATATTTCAGGCACACAAGCGAATAATGATGAGCCAACCGTTCACATTATTGTAGATGCACCGCAGGCATTAGATGATAAAGCCGAAGTTCAGATTAATCAGACTATTGTGATTCATATTGCAGGAAATGATATAGCCTCACTAAATGGCCTGAATAAAGCAAGTATAGAAAATACACAACCATCAAACGGAAGGTTAGACGTGCATACGGATGGAACTGTTACTTATACTCCAAACAAGGGGTATTCAGGGAAAGATGAATTCACTTATTATATCTATGATTATAAAACCGGGACGCCAAACAAAAGTAACAGAGCTACTGTAACCATTACTGTTATTCCAATCGACTTATTCATTCCAAATACGATCACTCCAAACGGAGATGGTAAAAATGATACTTTCAAAATTATTGGAAGAGAAAGTTTTGATGGCATTGAACTGATGGTGTTCAACCGCTGGGGTAATGAAGTTTACAGAAATAACAATTACCTGGATGAATGGGATGGCTCCGGGTTAACAGAAGGAACTTACTATTATGTCATCACCTTGAAAAAAGCCGGAAGTAAGGTGAATAAAAATGGCTGGATACTTATAAAAAGATAATGAAGAAACTGTATAAAATATTACTGCTTATTTGCTCAATCGGTTTATTAACCGGTCATGCTTCTGCGCAGCAAAATATTCAGTTCTCCCAATATATATTCAATACCCTGAGTGTAAATCCCGCATACGCAGGATACAAAGAAGAATGGTTTGCTCAAATGGCGTTGCGTAACCAATGGGTAGGGATTCAAGGGGCACCTAAAACCGGACAAATCTCTATTGACGGGATTTTAGATCCGCAGACCACTAAACATGGAGTTGGTGTGCAAATCACTTCCGATAAATTAGGCCCTCAAACTTCCAATTCAATCACCTTGAATTATGCCTTCCGGATACAACTTGATGGAGCAGATACGCGTCGCTTGAGTTTCGGTTTAGGGGTAGGAGCAGCACAATACGGCTTAGATGGAAGTGCGCTGACTACAGTTGATGGAGGGGATGGCTCAGTTCCAACAGGAGGTTCCAGTAAAATTGCCCCGGATTTCCGTGCAGGTATATATTATACTACACCCTATTGGTATGCGGGTATATCTGCCCTTAACCTGTTATCAAATAGTAAATCTGTTGATGATTACAGAAGAAGTACAAATATTGCTGATAACATTGTCCGCACCAGGCATATGTACTTTGTGGCAGGTGCATTGATCAATGCCTCTACAGATTTGAGGTTCAGGCCAAGCGTGATGATCAGAGAAGATTTTAAAGGTCCTACCAATGCAGATTTTAATATCATGGCTATATTCAATGATAAAGTCTGGCTTGGCGGAGGGTACCGCACAAGTGTTAAAGCCTTTAAAAAAGAATATCAAAATACTGATGTGGCCAGTCAGGCCGCACTGATTGGAATTGCCCAGTTTTATGTGAATGAACGCTTCAGAATAGGTTATTCTTATGATTATGCACTCTCTAAACTCAATGGTTACCAATCTGGAACACATGAAATTACTGTAGGGATAGCTTTCGGAAAAGCACCTAAAGCATCTATCTGCCCAAGAGTATTCTAAACCAGGTTGTTATTGATCCTGAAGGCTATATAGTAATATTTCCATTGCCATATCGTCCACATCTTTGCTTGAATTACTCAGCACAACAAGGCCAGTTTGCTTTTCCTTTATAAAACCACAGTAACTTCTGAAACCGCCGGTCCCTCCATTATGCCAGATAATAGTATCATCATTAAAGAATTGGGTAACCCAGGCGAGCCCCCTCCCATAGCCTGGCTGGATATCAGTTTGATGATGGGGGAACGAAAAATCTTTACTGTACGCATTGATATTTGCGCGAAGATAAACTAACATATCTTCAAGGTCAGACTTTAATCCTCCAGCAGCTTTAAAAGCAGCTAAATCCCAATAACCTGCCTCTTCACCATTTTCATGGTCATAACCTGTAAGTAAATTGTGATTTGTTAAAGGAATTTCATAAGTTGTATTGTTCATTCCTAGTGGAAAAGTAATCACTTCCTGAAGCAATTTTTCTAGTGGCAATTGATAAAGATCTTCCAATATCATCCCCAGTATAGCAAAACCAAGGTTTGAATATTCGGCTCTTGTTACTGGAAGTTCCTCCACAACAAAACGGCTCAGATATTCATTAATCATTTCTTTCGAATAATTCAGATATGGATTTTTCTCTTTGTAATCCGAATGCGAATCAAAATTCTCAGGAAGACCCGGTAAACCTGAAGTATGGTTGCAAAGATCTATAATTCTTATAGGTGTTCCCTCAAATTGCAGATTTTGATAATCCCCTGATAAGTATTTTCTGATATCATCATTTAATTTGATTTTGCCCTGATTGATCGCATACGTAAGTATAACAGCAGTAAAAGTTTTGGAAATTGAACCAATCTCATAAAGAGAATGGCTGTCTGGCAAAGTATGATTATCCAGGTGTGTCTCTCCATAAAAGAACGTTTCAGTATGCGTTCCCCGGATCAAACCAATACTCAGACTCCTGTTATTTGGGTCCTGAAGATATTTAATAGCCTGCTGATCAATAAAGCACTGCAGTGGAGTTGTTAATCTATTAGTAGACAGAATGGTCAGTGGATCTCTGATATTTAAGATTTCCTCTTCCTGATGGACTGGTTCCCAATTTACTAAAGCAAGCAAATCATCCGCTGTTAAAGCTATCTTTAAAGAGAGTTCCCCATATTTGAAATTTATAAGATACTCAGCTACCTCTTGTTCAGTCTTTATAAATTCCCAGGAAGTAATTTCCCCAAGGCTTCGTTTCAAATCGTAATGGTAAAAATCCATAACCGTCTTTTCAGCAACATGCTGCTTAAATTCATCAGCATGCAAAAGATAGATTTCAGAAAACTGATCATGGTTATAAAATCCGGCCAGCTGGATGATCATTTGTTCAGGATTCATATGGCAAGGGAATTACAACTCAGGTTTTAGTTTCGCCCATACATTCTCTGCAACTATTTTGTGGCCTTCTGGTGTTGGATGAATTCCGTCTTTTTGGTTTAAACGAGGAATACCACCAACGTTCTTCAGCAAGAAAGGCAGGAATTCCATCTTATTTTTTTTAGCAAGGGCAGGGAAGATCGCCGCAAAAGCTTTGGTATATTTTTCGCCCATACTTGGGGGCATCTGCATCCCGGTTAGCATTAACTTCGCTTTTGGATATTTCTTTTTTACCTGATCTACTACAGCTTGTAAGTTTGCTGCTGTTTCTTCTACAGGAACACCTCTTAAACCATCATTTGCACCTAATTCCAGGACAAAAATATCAATTGGTTGTTTCAGTAACCAGTTGATACGGCTTTTTCCTGCTGCAGAAGTTTCTCCGCTCAAACCACCATTAATTACTTTATAGGATAAATGTAAAGAATCAATTTTCTGCTGGATCAGCGCAGGAAAAGCCTGTTCTGGATTTACACCTAAACCAGCCGTTAAACTAGTTCCGAAAAACAGAATATGTTTAACCGGACCTTGTTTTTTTGGATGCGCTACTTCAACAGAATCTTTTACCGGTGTTGTTGCTGTCTGATCAGTCTTTTTATCCATATCACCACAACTGGACAATAGCACAGCTGCAATTATTAAAACGATGTAATTATAACGTAACTTAATGCTCTTCATCTTATAAAAGGATTGGTTTTTGATATGTTAACGGTAACAAAATACCATCTGTTGCGTCAAATATCAATAAATATCATCATTTAACCTTATTTCTTTGGAAACCATCTTAAATATAAAAGAAGTCAGTAAACAATATAAAAGTGCAGCTTCCTCATTGACTATACTTGATCATATCAATTTCTCTATACAGAGAGGCTCTACTGTATCAATTACAGGACCTTCAGGTAGCGGAAAAACTACGTTTTTAGGTTTATGTGCGGGGTTAGACCGGGCTACTTCAGGTAGTGTGGAATTAAACCATGTCGTATTAGATCAGCTCTCAGAAGACGAAAGAGCAGCAGTCCGTAACCGTTATGTAGGCTTCATTTTTCAAAACTTTCAATTGCTTCCTACATTAACTGCTATAGAAAATATCATGGTACCGCTTGAGTTGAGAGGCGAAAAAAATATCCGTCCACGGGCAATGGAATTATTAGATAAAGTGGGTTTAACAGATCGCGCGAATCATTATCCTGTGCAACTTTCTGGCGGTGAACAACAACGAGTGTCTTTAGCAAGAGCATTTTCTAATACCCCTGCAATTTTATTTGCTGATGAACCCACGGGAAATCTGGACGGAGAAACCAGTGAAAAGGTAATTCGTCTTCTTTTCGATTTAAATAAAGAAGCTGGAACAACCCTTGTAATTGTTACCCATGATCTGGAACTGGCATCGCGGACTGATCGGATTATCAAGTTGAAAAGTGGAGTAATCATAGCTGACGAACAAAAAACTTATGCCTGATCAACTACCTGTTTTCCGAAAAAATGTCCCTGTTTCCTGGTTATTCAAGATGGCATGGCGGGATAGCCGTAAAAACCGGTCCAGACTATTTCTTTTTACTTCTTCTATTATTTTAGGGATTGCAGCTTTGGTAGCTGTTTATTCTTTTAGTGATAATTTGCAGCGGGATATTGATGAACAAGCTAAAACATTAACCGGAGCAGATCTGATTATTGATAGCCGCAAAGAAATCAGCAAACCAGTATTGGCTATGCTGGACACTTTAGGTGATCAGCGCGCAAAGGAACAAAGCTTTCCTTCGATGCTTTATTTTATCAAAGGACAGGGGAGCCGTTTAGTTCAAATTAAGGCGCTTCAAGGTCAGTATCCTTTTTACGGAACCATAGAAACGGCACCCAAATTAGCCGCTAAACAACTTGACCAGGGACGAAATGCACTCGTGGACAAAACTGTAATGTTGCAATTTAATGCGAAGCCCGGCGACTCTGTCCAAATTGGTAAAGTTAACTTTGCGATTGCAGGTTATTTAGAACAGGCACCAGGACAATCAGGGATTATGGCTTCCATTTCACCCATAGTTTATATTCCTTTTAAATATCTGAAACAGACCGGACTGGCGCAGTTTGGCAGCCGGATTCACTATTCTTTTTATTATAAATTCAATCAATCAGCGGCTATTCATCTTTTATTGAAAAAGATCAAGCCTGTTTTAGATAAAGAGGGAATGGACCACGAGACCATTGCTTCTAAAAAACAAAGTACTGGACGTGCCTTTCAGGATCTGAGTCAATTTCTTTCTCTGGCAGGGTTTATCGCTTTATTATTAGGTTGTATTGGAGTTGGAAGTGCAATTCACGTATATATTAGTGAGAAACTGGCTGCGATTGCGACTTTACGTTGCCTGGGAGTAAGTGCTTGGGAAGCTTTCTTTATTTACCTCATTCAATTGACTTTTATCGGGTTTGCAGGTGCTGTGGCAGGTGCAATAATTGGCTCCGGACTGCAATTTTTATTACCCTATGTACTGAAAGATTTTTTGCCGGTAGATTTTACCATGCAGCTTTCCTGGGGGGCGATTTTTCAGGGGATTATAACGGGGGTGGTGATTGCGATACTTTTTGCTTTACCCTCTCTTTTATCGGTTCGCCGGATATCTCCGCTTAATGCAATAAGACTATCTTTTGAGCAGGTTAAACTCAAAGCAGATCCACTGAAAATTATAGTTTATCTAATCATTTTCTTATTTGTACTGGGGTTTACTTATCTCCAGATGAATAGCTGGTTGCAGGCGCTTATCTTTTCAGGTGCATTGTTAGTCACTATATTGATATTTTACGCACTATCAGTATTATTATTGGCGCTGGTTAAAAAAACGATACCAAAAGGTATAGCCTATACCTGGAGACAAGGATTCTCCAATCTTTACCGGCCAAATAACCTGACGCTGATGCTCATTGTAGCTATTGGTTTATCGACTACATTGATTGCTACGCTATATTTCGTTCAGGGAATACTCATTAATAAGGTCACGATCTCGTCTGGGAAAGATCAGCCAAATATGGCTCTTTTCGATATTCAGGACGATCAGGTTGAGGGTGTAAATGCACTCACTAAGCAATATAATTTACCTTTAATGAACCAGGTTGCAGTCGTAACGATGCGCCTGGAAGAAATTAATGGTAAAACGGCTTCACAATTGGCTGAGGCCGATAGTTTGAAAAAGAAGGAACCTGAAAATGGGGATAATCAAAAGCGGGAAAGTTCGTCGTCTGCCTTTAAAAATGAGATCAGGGCTACTTTTCAAACACAACTAACCAGTGCAGAAAAAATCACAGCAGGAAAGTGGGTTGGGAGCGTTAACTATCCGAAGGATATAGTCTATATCTCACTTGATGAACGCTATGCAGAAAGAATTGGCGTGAAAGTAGGAGATAAGATGCTTTTTAATGTTCAGGGAATGATGATTCCAACAGTTATCGGAAGTCTCAGGAAAGTGGAGTGGGGGAAAGTGCAAACTAATTTTCGCGTCCTATTTCCTGCTGGTGTTTTAGAAGAAGCCCCTAAATTCCATGTGCTGATGACTAAAATTCCTGATGCACAAACTTCTGCAAAATTCCAGGCTGCCGTAGTGCGGAGTTTTCCAAATATTTCAGTTATTGATCTCGGACTGGTACTGCAAGTTTTGGACACTTTATTAGGTAAAATCAGTTTTGTAATTCGCTTCATGGCCTCATTCAGCATTATTACAGGCTGGATTGTATTGATCTCTGCTGTACGAAGCAGTAAAAATCAAAGGCTTCGGGAAATTGTACTCTTAAGAACTATTGGTGCAAAAGGAACACAGATTCTTTCTATCACAGCTATTGAATATCTATTTCTTGGTGTGCTTGCTGCCGCAGCAGGAATGGTCATTGCCCTGGCAGGAAGCTGGGCGCTGGCAACCTATATTTTCGACGCAGTTTTTACACCGGAGCCTTTACCTATAGTATTATTATTTAGTGCAGTGACCTTGATTGTAGTGATCACAGGAATGAGCAGTAGCAGAGGAATATTGAAGCATCCACCTTTAGAAGTCTTAAGAAAAGATAGTTAAGAGAAAATGTTCTTAAAACGGGAAATTCGGAACAATGTTTGCATATTGTGTGGAAAATTCAGATTCACACCAAAATAAATTATGAAGAAAAGAATACACGTTTTAGAAGACGACCAGGATATCAGATATATTATTGAATTTTTATTAAAAGATGAAGGATATGAATTACAATTATCCTCGACTTTTGCGGAATTGAAAAGCAAATTGAACGATGCATTGCCAGATTTGTTTATCATCGATGTGATGTTGCCTGATGGAAACGGAATTGAGATCTGTGATGATTTAAAAACTGACATGTTTACTAAACATATTCCTGTGATTGTGATGTCAGCTAATCCTGAAAGTAAGGAGAAAAGTGTTACTGCACAAGCCGATGCTTATATCAGTAAACCGTTTGACCTGGATTATGTAGTTAAAAGAATAGAAAGACTATTGGTTAAATAAGGTATTAAACGCCCCCTGTTTGCCTAAATTTATAAAATGATGATTTTACTGGAAAACGAAAATATCAAAGTAACTATTTCGGCAAAAGGAGCGGAGTTACAAAGTATCAAAAGCAAAAAAGATAACCTGGAATACTTATGGAAAGGTGATCCTGCTTTTTGGGGCAAATTCAGTCCGGTACTTTTTCCAATTGTAGGGGCGCTTAAAAATAATACCTATTGTATTGGTGATCAATCTTATCAGCTTCCCCGTCATGGGTTTGCAAGGGACCTTGACTTTGAGGCTCAGCAAATTAGTGAGGAGGAAGCTTTATTTACGCTTTCCAATACAGTGAAAACTTCGGAGGTTTATCCTTTTGAGTTTAAATTCAGTTTAAGATACAGGATTTCCGGACCGGCCGTTTCCTGTACTTATGAAGTGAACAATCCAGGAACAAAAGATCTTTTGTTTTCTGTAGGTGCTCATCCGGCTTTTGCTGTTCCATTAACAGCAGACACGGTTTACGAAGATTATTATCTTGAATTTTCTCAGGACGAATCGTTGAATATTCACCAGATTGAAGATAACCTGATTGGTGATCAGGTTGCTATCTTACAGCTCAGCGATCGTAAGCTAAACCTGCAGCATGAATTATTTTATAATGATGCACTGGTCATGAAAGATTTGAACAGTAAGTCTATTCAATTAAAGAACACTAAAAATCAGCATGGTCTTAATTTCCGTTTCATAGATTTTCCTTTCTTTGGAATCTGGTCAGCGAAGGATGCAGATTTTGTGTGCCTGGAACCTTGGTGTGGAATTGCTGATGGCATCCATCATAACCAGCAACTTAGCGATAAAGAAGGGATACAATCTTTATCGCCAGGGCTTGACTGGAAAAGGAGCTGGGAAATTGAAGTCTTTTAATCGGCCTTCAACACACTAACTTTCAGGCTTGATGCCTGTCCGGTTTTAAAATATACACGGTGGGTTGCTTTTTGGAAGTCAGTCTCCGTTGCTTTATATACATTCACAAATGTTTGCGGATTGCGGTCTACTAAAGGAAACCAGGAGCTTTGAACCTGCACCATAATTTTATGACCTTTCTTAAAGCAATGAGCCGCATCCTGCATATCGAATTTGACTTCAGTTACTGCGCCGGGAACCATTGCTTCTGGTGCTGAAAAGCTATTTCTAAATTTAGAACGCATTACCTCACCACGAACCAATTGCTGGAAACCGCCCATTTTTGTACCCGGCAACGGACTGTCATCAGGTGCATCACCAGGATATACATCGATCAGTTTTACCACGAAATCAGCATCTGTACCTGTTGTAGAAACAAATAAGTCGGCTAAAAGATGTCCGGAAATCACTACATCATTTTCCAATATCGGAGTCTGATAAACCAATACGTCTGGTCTTTTTGCCGCAAAACGCTGATCTTCGTACATATAATCACTACCCCTGTCAATTCTTATTTCATTGGTATATGGAACCGGATTTTCTGGATCACTGATAAATTCATCATATTCTTTCGCTTCCTTTAAGGGTGCTTCAAAAGAAAGTTTTCCGCTAGCGTGAAAGTAAAGACGCTCTTCTTTTGCTTCTGCTGGAGGCCATGCTGCATATTTTTTCCATTGATTAGAGCCTGTTTCAAAGATGGTGGCTTTTGGTAGTTCAGGGTTTGCTGTGCCTTTAAGATAGTGGTTAAAGAAAGTAAGCTCAATCTGTTCCCTGTAATAAGGGCCGGTTTCGGAATTAAAACGAACATTGCCAAGTGAAGCATTGCTGCCCGTTGTCCAGCTTCCATGTGTCCAGGGGCCCATTACTAAATAGTTTGGTGCGGCTGGTTTGTTCTGCTCTATACCCGCAAATGTCTTTAAAGGACCGTATAAATCTTCCTGATCAAACCATCCGCCAACTGTCATCACTGCTGGTTTAATGTTTTTGAGATGTGGGACCGGAGTACGCGACTTCCAGAAATCATTATAGTTCTCATTGTCCATCATTTCATTCCAGACCAGATTTTTTCCTTTAAAATAACGTTCATCTGCATTTTTTAAAGGCCCGAGATTTTTATAGAACTCATAAGCATCTGGTGTACCATAAGCGGTAAATCTGTCTGCATGATTTGGAGTAGGCTCAGGTCGTGGTGTTCCGTAATAGGCCAAAAATGAAAACGTGCCCATTAAAAAGAATGCACCGTTATGGTGGCGGTCATCTCCTAAAAACCAATCTGTTACCGGAGCTTGAGGAGAAGCCGCTTTCAATGCAGGATGTGCATCGATGGTAGTCATTGTTGTATAAAAACCGGGAGCAGAAATCCCCCAGGTCCCAACTTTACCATTGTTTCCTTTTACATTTTTAACCAGCCAGTCTATTGTATCATAACTGTCAGAACTTTCATCTACTGTTGTCTTTGTCTTTTTATCAGGAATAAAAGGGCGGTTAGCTACAAATTCCCCTTCAGACATATATCTGCCTCTTACATCCTGATAAACGAAGATATAACCATCTTTTGCAAACACCATTGATGGACCTAAGCTCGTTTTATAAAGCTCTGCTCCATATGGCCCTGCAGAATAAGGAGTCCGGTTGTAAAGTATAGGATATTCTTTTGAGTTATCTTTTGGAACATAAATGATCGTAAAGAGCTTCACACCATCCCGCATTGGTACCAGCTTTTCAATCTTTGTATAATGCGTTGTGATATAAATCGCATTATCCTGATTTTGAGCTGGTCTTTGAGCCATTGTCCCAAATGATAACATAGAGACTGCAGCTGATAAGATATAGGTTTTCGTAGCTAAAGATTTCATACTGGCAAAATAGACATATTGTTTATACAATTATAAAAAGCGTTTCAAATTTTATCATTTGAGCCTTGAATCGTTAATTTCATGATGTGTACATGACCTGTTTAATCTCCAGTTGACCAGGTGAGCTGCTGCCACTGTAAACCCGCCTAAGGGAATTAAAATTGGTTCGAGACTTTCTATACCAGAAAAATGACCAGTAGCGATCAATGCGAAGCCGCTGAATAGCACAAGGAAAGGAAATAATTTATGGTGTTGTTTCCGATAGGACATACTTAAAGAAAGTGTTCCCAGTATTACAGATACGATGATCATAGAGATTTCCACCCACTCATTACTTAAAAATTCAAGCCCTAAAAGTGGAAGGGTAGTCAGAAATATGGGAACTAAGGCACAATGGACCGCACATAAAGTAGAAGCAGTCATTCCGAGCCGGTCGAGACGTTGTGTAGTTTTTGAAAGGGACATAGCATAAAATATTGAACTGCAAATATAGAAGCAACTTTATTGCATTAGATCTGGCTCAAGTCATATTTTCATTTTTACTCCCTTACGTAATATCCAATATTCATTGCACTATTGGGTATTAAATTGTTCCATATCATTCTTACACCGTCCTCACTATCTTTATATTTAACTTCAATTGTCCTGCGTAATTTATTGACTGTTGCACATTCTTTCGGAGATAAATAAAAATCATGTTCCTGGAAAAACTCCATCAAACGATTGAAATTTCTTCTCAAATATTTATCAGACTGACTAAGTTTAGTCAATTCTCTGATGTGCGCAACAATAATTGAATGTTTCACCTGAGCTTTAAGGTCAGGAATGAGATCAATCAGACCATCTTCTGAGATCACCACCAAGACGGTTTGTGCTTTATTGATCATATGTTCATAATATCTGACTGCAGAGTTATAGCGCGCACCTCTGGAAGAATCGCCATTTGCTGTAGCTATACCATCTAAAATGACACCTATTGCATGGCAAGTACAATCAATATCAATTAATACTGCACCATCAATAGAAGTGATCTGGTGAATGATATCCTTGTTAATCCGCATCGGTTTAATCTTAAAACATTGGCTGTTCAGCCGGATAGCTTCCTGATCTGCTTCTGAAGAAATAGCTAAAATAGTTCCGTGTTTTTGTTTGGTTGCTTCCATTGTGACTTCCCACAGTGCATTTAACCTTGACTTATCAATTCCCTGGAAGACTCTTTTCAAACTGGAATAGAATTTTTCTTTATTGATTTTTTCGTTATGCAATGCTGGCATTCTGAACGAAACAGACATCATAATATGATCATGGTGTAAAACTTCCCAGTGAAAATGTTTAGTGAAATGAACAATAAACAAAGACTCATCATGGTAGTTATATTTTCCTGTTAACTGGCCTAAACCATAAATCCAGACTGAATCTGAGAGCATCATTTGTTTATTGTCTGCCAGTTCCAAAAACTTTCTCATCCTGCGGAAATCTTTAATGTGAATAGGGTTTTCAAGCAACATTGTCACTTTAACATTAGGATGCTCTTGCTTTGCAATGACCATTTTTCCAAAACCTTCTTCACCCTCATATTTTAAAGAGGAAATCGTATTACAGGCATCAAATAACACATGCAGCCCGCTGGAATTTTGTCCGGCAAGAGAAATTGTGGTCAGAAAATCATGACCAGCTTTACTCACGAGTTCATCGCGGCTTTTGGCCAATACATTAAAATCTGATTGTGGTTTTGATTTCAGCGCATCTGCTGCGGCATCCAGATATATTTTGATAATACTCTCCAGGAAAGAGCGGCTAATTTGCTGGCCGTTTGGAAGTGTATTTTTAGTCAGGTAATAAAAAGTACTCAGTAGCTGTCTGCTTAATTCCAGAACCGTATAAACGAGATATCCATTGATGTAAACTGGCTCAGAAAAGAAATATGCATTGTTTTTCCCATTTACATGCGTTCTTAAAATATGCTGCATCTCTGTCGTATAGGCAGTATTAAGCGGACCGGTATGGCTCTGTTTCTCCACTTCGTTCTCTTGTTTAACTAGTAAACTATGCTGTATACTCAGTGCTTTTAAAGACACAAAATCTTTCATTTCATATTCGGCGTCCGGACATTCCAGCCTTACAAAAGGAAGGTGCATATCAGGTTTAAGCAATACACCGATCAGGAAAATCCGTGGAGAAAGCCTGTCATCTAATGAATTAAAAAGTTCTTCTGCTGCAAGTTGCAATGAAATCTGGCAATGCTGCTGATGTTCCCAAATCATGTTATTCGCGCCTGTCATACTTAGTGTCGTATTTTTAAAGTAGAGTTTTGGCTATAATAGATCTGAGTTTAAATGGAATAATAAATGATTACCAGCAAATATATTCGATTTTTTATAACTCAATTGTTAAAGAAAGTTAATTAGGTGAGGCATAAATTACTACATTAGTTCTACAAAAAAATACGCTACCTGATGCAACCAACCAAAGCCTCTAATGCTGCTTTAAGCGCAGCTATTTTAGTAGCCTCTCTGGGCTACTTTGTTGATATTTACGACCTGTTATTATTTAGTATTGTCCGTATCCCGAGTTTGAAGTCTCTTGGACTTAGCGGGACACAATTGACCGATACTGGTATTATGTTATTAAATACCCAAATGATCGGTATGCTGATCGGAGGAATTTTATGGGGGATGCTTGGGGATAAAAAAGGCCGTTTATCAGTGCTTTTTGGCTCTATATTTCTTTATTCTCTGGCTAATATCGCCAATGGTCTGGTACACTCTGTCAATGCTTATGCGTTCTGGCGCTTTATTGCAGGGCTTGGGCTTGCAGGGGAGTTAGGTGCCGGGATTACGCTTGTTGCTGAGTTGATGCCTAAAGAAAAGAGAGGTTATGCAACTACCATTGTGGCCTCTGTTGGAGTTAGTGGTGCTGTAGTAGCTTATTTTATTGCACAAATGTTTGATTGGCGAACTTCTTTTTTTATTGGAGGAGGATTAGGTTTATTCCTGCTTTTACTCCGTATCGGGGTAGCGGAATCGGGTATGTTCAGTCAATCCAAAGAAGCGAGTAACCGGGGGGATTTCTTTGCCCTGTTCAAAAATAAAGTTCAGTTTGTTAAATATATCCGGTGTATCCTGATTGGTATTCCTTTATGGTTTGTGGTAGGGATCCTAATTACATTATCTCCTGAATTCGGTAAAGTACTGCGTGTGCAAGGAGAAGTAAGTGCAGGAGCAGCTGTCGCGTGGTGTTATGGTGGGATTGTGATTGGCGATATTGCTGGTGGATTAATCAGCCAATGGATGAAGAGCAGGATTAAAGTGGTTTATATTTTTCTGGGGATGGCAACTATTGGTATTACTGCCTATTTTACGCTGTATGACCTTAGTTTACAGCATTTTTACTGGTTATGTGGTGGTATAGGATTGACTGTTGGTTACTGGGTCATCTTTATGACTATTGCAACCGAACAGTTTGGGACGAATATCAGGGCAACTGTCACTACGACTGTCCCTAACTTTGTACGTGGCGCTGTTGTTCCATTGACCTTACTTTTTCAATTGTTAAAAGGGGCTTTCGGCGGAAATATTATTCATTCTGGAATTACCGTTGCGATAATCAGTTTTGCTGTTGCATTTTATGCCTTAAGCAGGATGAAAGAGACTTTCTCTAAGGATCTGGATTATGTAGAAGAATTTTAATACTTGTTATCTATATATAAAGATATCAAGGTGTCTTTTATTTGGTCTTGCTGTGGTCATAAAGATCAAAGCAAGACCTTTTTTGATTATGACATATCAAATCCATCTTTTGGAATAAAGTTTTGCAGCAGAAAGGTTAAAGTTTAAATTGCAGCTTAATCGATCATCATGCAATATATCCTTGGAATAGACATTGGAACCGGAAGTACTAAAGCGGTAGCCGTAGGGGCTGACCACAAAGCTTTCGATAGCAGTCAATATTTTTATCCAACTGAGGTTACACAACCTGGTTATAGTGAGCAGGATCCTGAGCTGATCTGGCAAGCCTTTCAGCAAAGTATAACTACTGTGGTTTCCAAGCTGAAGTCTGGTCCGCAGGCAATCAGTTTAAGTTGTGCGATGCACAGTTTGATTGCTGTAGATGAAAAGGGTAAAGCACTGGCACCAATGATGACCTGGGCAGACAGCAGAAGTACACCGGTTGCCACATCCTTATTAGCTACTCCATTGGGTGCAGCCTTATATAAAGCAACAGGTACACCAGTTCATTCGATGTCTCCTTTGTGCAAAATCATCTGGATCAGGGAGAATCAGCCTGAGTTTTTCAAAAACGTTCATAAGTTCATTTCTATCAAAGAATATATCTGGTATCGTTTATTCCGCAGTTTTGAAGTAGACCATGCTGTCGCTTCCTGTACCGGGTTAATGGATGTTCAGCAACTAATCTGGCACCCGGAAGCATTGGCTGCTGCTGGAATTAAGCCGGAGCAGCTTTCTGATTTGGTCAGCACGCATTATTTAAGAAGAGATTTTGATGCTGCAGCAACATTATCTGGTTTGGAAAAAAATACACCTTTTGTGATTGGAGCAACAGATGGTTGCCTGGCCAATTTAGGTACAGGGGCAGTAAAACCTGGAATTGCAGCTTTAACTATAGGAACAAGTGGTGCCCTGCGGGTAGCAGGTAATACTGCCGTACTGAATGAAAAGGCAATGACTTTCAGTTACCGTTTGGATGAAGATACTTTTATCAATGGAGGACCTGTAAATAATGGTGGGATTGCTTTAAAGTGGCATATGAAGAATGTCCTTCAAAAAGCTGAACTCAATGAAAGTGACTACGATGAAATACTCCATAAAATTGAGACTGTAAAACCTGGTGCTGAAGGACTTATTTTTCTTCCCTATTTGCAAGGAGAACGTGCACCGATCTGGGATTCTAAAAGCTGTGGTACATTTTTCGGCGTACATCTGAATCACCAGACTGCTCATTTTACCCGTGCAGTGATTGAAGGAATTTGTTTCGCATTGAACGATGTTTTGTTGGCATTAACAGCTTCCGGGCAAGAAATAAAGCAGTTAAACGTGAGTGGAGGTTTTGTGACTTCAGCCATTTGGTTACAAATTATGGCTGATATTACAGGTAAAAGGCTTTTACGCTATAGTGTAGAAGATGCTTCGGCAGTAGGGGCGGCCTATCTTGCTTTTAAAGTGCTTGGTCTGTCAAAATCTTATCCTCTGCCCGATCAACAGGATATCACTTATATTGAGCCTGATGAAAAAAATCATTTGAATTATCAAACCAGTTTTGGTTTTTATAAAAAGATATATGAGCAGTTAAAAGGAGTGATGCACGAAATGTATGATTTGCAGAACAACGATTAGCCTTAAAAAAGAAAAGCTGTTAAGCTGACGATCAGCTTAACAGCTTTTCTTTTTATCAGGAGTCTTATTGATGTACGGAGTTATAACTCTTAACCAAAGAAGTCAGAGATTTTACATCAAAATATTCTATCCCTTTAATACGCTCAGTCAGATCCTGATCATCCGACATTTTTTCTATTAAAATATTTTTAATGTATTGTGTATTGGTATCCGAGTTATCCGGAGTAATTTCCATCATATCACCAGAACCTGGCTTTTCTATATAATATAATGCCCGGCGTTCTCTTCTTGGCCGGTCATCGTCATCTCCACGACCGCCAAAACTTACGCCACCGCCAATCCCAACACCACTATAGCCTCCGGTTCCAATACCCAGGCCGATAGAGGGTGAGAAACGCACCCGTCTTCTAGGCTTTTCAATAACACCTGTGCTGCCCCCCATTGAATATAAGTTCAGTTTACCAGCTTCTACTAATTTAAAAAAACGGTAACCAGTCTTTTTATTTGCTATAAAAGGTTTGCTGACATAGGTTTCCCCATTCCATAAAAACTCCTTAATATCTTTAGCACTATACTGCGCCATTGTTCCATCGTCTTTTTTCAGACCAACAGTCAGAAAATCAGTCCCCTGTATTGTTCCCCGGACAAAATTCCCAGTGTCAATCACTACAGCATCTTGTGCTGAAGCGGCCAGTGCAAGTAAAGAGAAGAGCACCAGGGTACTCATGTATTTTATTAATTTCATCTTCTTTATCTATTGTTTTTTTTTAAGATGGAGCCTTTGATGATTAAAATAATTATTGCTCTGCGAGCTTAACAATTATTTTAATCATGTGGGGTTCATCTCGATTCAAATAACGTGAATTATTTACTAATTGTTGTCATAGGCAGCTCAGATATGCAAAATGCCCTGAAAATTATCCAGGGCATTCTTTTTATACGATTCAGTCAGGAAGCTTAAGCTGCTTTTTTTACAGGTGTTGTCGTCTTAACTGTAGTTTTTTTTACTTCTTTGTTTGTTTTAAAACGCTTATCGGGTGTTCCATCTTTTTTCAAAGGCTGTTTATTTTTTTTATAGCGCATATCTTTTGACCCATCCTTTTTTGTCTGAGCGAATGTTTGCGTGGTTGTAAAAGCCATTACAGCCAACAGCATCATAACGATTAACTTTTTCATATTGCGGTTTTTTTAATTTACATGAAGCTATAAAACATTTTTCAGATTCGCTAGTATATCCAGCCGAATTATAATCTGGCGTATTTCTTGCTTCTTTGAGGCAGAACATACAAATAACGTACCATGACTAAATAAATTCTGCCACGCAATTAGAATGCAATAAAAAAGGGATTAGCATTGCTAATCCCTTTTTGCTATTTCAGCGAATTAAAATATTATTCAGTGACTCTTTTTAAGCCGAATTTCTCAATCTTACTGTAAAGGTGACTGCGTTGAATATCAATATCGTCTGCAGTTTTAGAAACGTTCCAATTGTTTTTTTCCAGTTTAAACTTAATAAATTCTCTTTCAGCATGATCTTTATAATCCTGGAAATTTGTGAATTTATCATAATTAGTTGATCCTGAAGATGAACCATTGCTGTTACCGCTAAAACCATGGTTAGCAGCACCAATATTGGTTCCACCACCTGGATTTGCAAATGCAGTAACCTCATGTTCAGAGATTATTTTATCACTTAGAATGATCAGACGCTCAATCATATTGTGTAATTCACGAACGTTTCCTGTCCAGGGTAAGTTTTGCAACGCAACCATTCCGGCCTCACTGATCTTTTTAACTGGCATGCCGTAATCTTTACAGATATCTTCTAAAAAGCTCATGGCAATTTCAGGAATATCTTCGCGGCGCTCTGTTAAATGAGGAACATGAATGTTGATGACATTTAAACGGTGGTATAAATCCATTCTGAAATTACCATCTTCAATTTCTTTCATCAGGTCTTTGTTCGTCGCAGCAAGCACACGTACATTAACTTCTAATTCCTTTTCACCACCAACACGTGTGATTTTGTGCTCTTGTAAAGCGCGAAGTACTTTTGCTTGTGCAGAAAGGCTCATATCCCCAATTTCATCCAGGAATAAAGTACCTCCGTTTGCCAGTTCGAATTTACCAATACGCTGTTTAACAGCCGAGGTAAATGATCCCTTTTCATGACCAAAAAGTTCACTCTCAATCAATTCAGATGGAATTGCAGCACAGTTCACTTCAATTAAAGGATTCTCTGAGCGGTGTGATTTTTCATGTAACCAACGGGCTACTAATTCTTTACCACTACCATTAGCACCTGTAATCAATACACGGGCTTCGGTTGGGGCAACACGCTCAATGGTTTCTTTGATTTTATTGATATTCTCTGAACTACCCAGAATATCTCTTGTTTTACTTACTCTGCGTTTTAAAACTTTGGTTTCAGTAACCAGGTTACCTCTGTCCAATGCATTTCTGACAGTAATCAGTAAACGGTTTAAATCAGGCGGTTTAGAGATAAAGTCAAAGGCGCCTTTTTTGCTTGCTTCAATGGCCGTCTCTACAGTACCGTGGCCAGAGATCATAATAAATGGTAAATCAGGACTGTGGGCCAATGCTTGTTCAAGCACCTCCATACCATCCATTTTATTCATTTTTATATCACATAAAACCAGGTCGTATTTCTTTTTTTTGATCAGATCTAATCCGTCAACTCCATTATCAATATCCTCTACCTCGTAATTTTCGTACTCTAAGATCTCACGTAATGTGCTTCTTATCGCACGTTCATCATCAATAATTAATAATTTAGCCATAGGGGTTGTTAGTCTTTTATCGGATACGAATATATTTACTAATTATCAAATAATACAGATAAAATAAAAAAATGCAAGCCTGTAAGCCGGGTTCTGTACCTTGATAAATCAAAGCTTCTACCATTAATCTACTATAAACGTCGCCATTTATCTCTAACGACCTACCCACTGACATCGGACGAGCAGCCCTACATGCGTCAGCCTATTTGGTCTTTCAACTCCCGGGGTTTACCAGCCCTTCCGGTCACCCGGAAAATTCGTGAGCTCTTACCTCACGATTTCAACCTTACCTGTGCCCTTGCAGGCCATCGGCGGTATATTTTCTGCGGCACTTTCCATAATTCAGGTCTTCAATCCCAAACCTCTTCCCGTTAGGAAGCGAGATGCTCTGTGTTGCCCGGACTTTCCTCTTTAAGATGCCTGAGCATTACTTCCAGCGATAGAACGGCTTGCATTTTGCGCAAAGGTACAGAAACCGATTTAAAAAATGCTATTTGCAGTTCTTTAGCTCATTTTCCACCTGCTGAGTACTGTACATTCCTTGTTGATGACCGAAGCCATTGGTGATGTAAACTACTAATTGTGCGATATCTATATTAGCCAGGTTAAATTCCGGCATCTTGCCTTCGTAAACCTGTCCATGTACCGTAACCGGTGTAGAAATTCCGTTTTTAATAATACAAGCAAGTTTTTCTTTGTTCGCTTTCATAAAAACACTATCAGTAAGCGGGGGAGTTAAAGTACCCAATCCTTCACCTTTTGCACCATGGCAATTCTGACAATGTTTAATATAAAGATCTCTTCCATTTACATAATACGCATCCTGTTGTACAGTTTCGGCTGTCTGACAAGAATAAAACATGCTGATCAGCGTAAGCAAAACCAGACTGACTACTATAAATTTCCTCATCTCTATTTTTTATCCTCCGCTAATAAAACAGGAATATCTTTTTCTAATTGTGCTACCTGTTCAGGATTTGTTCCATCATAAGCGCCACGGATCCTTCTGTCTTTGTCAATTAAGACCAGAAAGCCCTGGTGAACGTATCCGTCTCTGTTTGTACTGTCTACGTTAACAGCAACCAGGTAACTTTTCTCTGCTAATGTATATACACTGTCTTTCGGACCATATACAAATTGCCATTTTGGTCCATCTACACCAAGCTTTTGGGCATACTTTTTAAGCACTGAAGGTGTGTCATACTTAAAATCTATCGTATGTGATAAAAACATGACATCAGGATTATTTTTGAACTTTTCTGAGATCATTTTCAAGTTTCTATGCATAATAGGGCAGATACTTGTGCAAGAAGTGAAAAAGAAATCTGCAATATAGATTTTATCTTTAAAATGGTCGTTTGTAATATATACACTATCCTGATTCAGGAATTTAAATGCTGGTATTGTTTGGTATATGGTATCAACACCAGCCGTTCCGTCGCTGTTTTTAACTGTTTTAGTGTCTCTTAAGCCATATATCGGAAGTTTTCTTTCATTCTTGCAGGAAGAAGCAAACACTGTGGCAGTCAGTAAAATAGCGCAGATAAGTGTGTATTGATGTCTCATAATATAATTTGTTGATCCGGCAAAGGTACACTACTGTAAAAATAAAGTGTAACACAGCTGTAAATATTTATTAGTTTTGCGCCAAGAATTGTAATGCTTAATGAGAAAGAGATATAATGCTGCCATAACAGCTTTGGGAGGATATGTACCGGAAACCATTTTAACCAATCATGATCTGGAGAAAATGGTGGATACAAATAGTGACTGGATTATTTCAAGAACCGGTATCCATGAGAGAAGAATCCTTAATGATGATTCACTTGCAACCTCCGACTTAGCTACCATGGCAGTCAAAAGACTGTTGGAAGATAGTCACATTAACCCGGATGAAATTGAATGCGTAATTGTAGCTACGGCTACTCCTGACTATATTATGGTTTCGACCGCAAGTATTGTCTGTGAAAAAGCAGGATTGAAAAATGCGTGGGGTGTGGATTCCAATGCGGCCTGTAGTGGCTTTCTCTACGCGCTGACTCTGGGTGCAAGCTTAATTGAGAGTAACCGCTACAAGAATGTAATTGTTATTGGTGCGGATGCAAACAGTTCTATAGTAAATTATGAAGACAGAAATACCTGTATTCTTTTTGGTGATGGTGCAGGCGCAGTTTTGCTGGAGCAGACCGAAGCAGAAACAGGCTTGGTAGATAATGTATTCAAAACCGATGGTCTTGGTAAAGAACATTTGATTGTTACCGCCGGTGGTTCATTAAATCCATCTTCACTGGATACGCTTGATAAAAAACAGAATTACATTTCTCAAAATGGAAGGATAGTTTTTAAAGCTGCAATTGAAGGCATGACGCAGACTTGTAATGAGATCATGGAGAGAAATCACCTGGAGATCAAAGATATCAACTGGTTGATTCCTCATCAGGCCAACCTGCGTATTATTCAGGCAGTAGGAGATAAGTTAGGCTTGAAAGAAGACCAGGTAAAGGTTAACATTCAGCTTTACGGTAATACAACTGCTGCAACAATCCCATTGTGTATGTGGGAATTTAAAAACGATTTCAAAGAAAATGATAACTTGTTGCTCACCGCTTTCGGCGCAGGATTCTCCTGGGGTGCAACTTATTTAAAATGGGGTAAATTAAGGGGGTAACAATCCATGTTCACACGCTTTATAGCTATATTACTTTTACTGTGTTCAGCTTCTGTAAGCCTGTCGGGACTTTTTGTCGTTGCAGGTTTCGAAATGAACCAGGGGTATATCGCGAAAGAGCTTTGCGTGAATAAAGATAAGCCACAATTGCATTGCAATGGGCAGTGTTACCTGATGAAAAAGCTTAAACAAGCGCAGGAGAAGGAGCAAAAGCAAGATCATCAGTTCCAGAAAATCCAGTTGCAGGAAGCTATAGTTTCTATCCCTTTTGTATTTAAACAATATTCTTTTATTGCGATAAACCTGCGTATTCCCTTAACGACAGGAATACCAGTTGCTCGTCTGAGCACTATTTTCCATCCTCCGCAGTTCGCCTGCTAATACCCGTTTAATTCAATTTTTTATAAATCTGTTTAAATATATAAACAGAAATCAAATGATGTAATGTGTTTTTTGCAGCATATCAGGGTTGTTTTACAGCTCCGGATTTTGCAGGATTGTATATATATCACCATTAAAACAATACAATATGAAATTATTTTTAGCCGTACTCGTATTAGCTACAGGAGCAGTTGCCTGTACGCAAACTCCAAATTATAAGTCAGAAAGAGATGAAGTCATGAAATTTCATGATGTGGTAATGGAAGATCATGGTCTATTAGTCAATAATCAGATGAGATTGGATTCTATGCTGAAAGAGATGCCAGCATTAAAAACCAGGTTTCCTTCTACCGATACTTTAAAAGAAAAAGTAGTGATGAAAGCTACTCTGGACAGGTTAAACGTTGCTGAAGAACTAATGAATGACTGGATGCATAAATTTGAACCAGATGTAACCGGGAAATCAAATGAAGATGCAACTAAATATTTTAAAGCAGAAAGAATTAAAATCGGAAAAATCGACAGTTTGTATAAAGCTGAAATTCAATCGTCTGATGCTTACCTGAAACAATTCAAGAAATAATGGGAAGAAGATTAATTTACCTGTTTTTGCTGCTGGCAGTTATAACAGGATGTAAAGATAAAGCTAAAAGGCTCCCTTTTTTGCAACAGGATATAACCGGAACTGATACCACTTACCGGACTATTCCAGCTTTCAGGTTTCTGAATCAGGATAGTGCAGTGGTGACCAATAAAGATTTTGACGGCTCCATTTATGTCGCTGATTTCTTCTTTACTTCCTGTCCTACAATCTGCCCGACCATGCACCGCAACCTATTGAAAGTATACCATAAGTACTTAAACAATCCAGAGGTGAAATTAGCTTCACATACGATTGATGTAAAGTATGATACGCCTTCAAGAATGAAAGCTTATGCAACTAAACTAGGAATTAAAGGTACGCAATGGGAATTTTTATGGGGAACGAAAGAGCAAACTTATGCTTTGGCCGAACGTAATTATCTGGTTTCTGTAGGACAGGATAAGGCTGCACCGGGTGGTTTCATTCATCAGGGTTACCTTGTTTTGGTAGATAAGGACAAAAGGATCAGAGGCGCTTACGATGGAACAGTAGATGCACAGGTTGAACAGCTAATGAAGGATATGGATATCCTGCTGGCAGAATATAAACACTAAGATGAGTACTGAAAATCTTACCCGGACAGTGAAAAGGAACATGTATTCCTGGCACCGTATCCTTGGGATTATAACCATCATTCCAGTAATTTTCTGGACATGCTCTGGTTTAAGTCATCCTATTATTGCCCACTGGTTCAAATTCCAGATTGCTCATGAATATATCAAACCTAAAGCGATCCATAACGAACAGATTAAACTGTCTGTTAATGAGGTCTTACAGAAAAACGGAATCAATTTGTTCCGGAATTTCAGGTTAATCGATTTTCAAGGAAAGACTTTTTACCAGGTGAAAGACCGGAAGAACCAGATCCAGTATTTTTCTGCTGCCGACGGGGTAAAGCTGGTGAATGGAGAACGTTTATATGCCGAATATCTGAGCCGGTATTTTCTGGGCGATAGCACTTCTAAGATTTCATCTGTTACGCAGATCACTGATTTTACTGAGGAGTATAAGTATATCAACCGCCTGCTTCCGGTATGGAAGGTCAGTTTCGACCGTAAAGATCAGATGGATGTTTACGTGGAAACTTCACAAAGCAGACTGGCTAACTACAATGATACCAACAGAAAGGTTTTTTTATGGGTATTCAGTAATTTTCATAGCTATGAGTTTATTGCTAAAATCACGAATAATACTGCGAGATACGTGCTGATTCTTTTACTCGCTTCGATCGTTATCTTTTCCACTCTAAGCGGGCTGCTGATCTATGGTTTTTTATGGAAGAAGTTTAAAAAGCCGGTTACCGGGCAAAAGGTAGGTTTTCTGAGAAAATATCACCGGAGCATCGGTATCTTGACTTCTCTGGTTACACTGACCTTTATGGGCTCAGGTTTTTATCATGCAACACATAAATTTACGCCTGATGACCGGATTAATTATGTTTTTGAGCCTGAAGTAAAAGCGCGTGATCTGGTGATTCCTTCTACTGCTTTGCCGTTGAATTGGGAACAAGTCAGCAATATTTCACTAGCCAGGTTTAATGATAAAACTTATTATCAGGTTTATCTGGTTAAAAAGGAAAACGATAGCTGGAAAAAGCAGCAGGTTGAAAAAGCTGAAACCATGTTTGGGGAGAAAGCTAAAAAGGCGAAACCTGACATTGCTTATTATGATGCTGCTAACGGACAACTCTTGCCAGATGGGATTATGGAATATAGTTATAGTCTGGTCAAACATTTTGTAGCTCAGGGAGCTGCTGATGGAGAAGCTGCTTGTTGTGAAATGATGGCCAATGCGGCAGCTGATGAATCGGCTCCGCTGATTATTTCCTCTTCAGACTATCTGACCAAATTTGATAACGATTATGGTTTTGTCAATAAGCGTTTACCAGTTGTTAAAATAGCTTTAAGTACGCCACAGCACCTCACTTATTATCTGGAAACCGCTACTGGCAGGTTAGCTGCAAAAGTTCAGGATTCAGACAGAAGAGAAGGCTTGAGCTTTGCCGTATTCCATAAATTTTTGCTGGTAGACTTTGCAGGTAAAAACTTCCGGGATTTTCTAACTGCTTTTTCTGCATTTGGTGTCCTGGTGGTAAGTGTTTTAGGATTAATCCTCTTCATTAAAACCAAATAGGGAAAACAAATTAATTTAATAATCGTTTTAAATAGACAGCTGTTTAAACCTATGTAATCATTTACCTGGTTTAAACAGCTTTTTTAAATAACCCTATTGATTACGATGAAATTATTCAAGAGCTTTTTACCTATTGTTCTGTTATTTGCAGGCACACAGACCCTGAGCGCACAATTTAAACTTGCGCCATTACCCTACGCTTACAACGCATTGGAACCTGCTATAGATAAGCAGACCATGGAAATTCATTACACCAAACATCACCAGGCTTATGTAACCAATCTGAATGCTGCTATAAAAGGTACTGCAGCAGAAGGTAAAACACTGGCGCAAATATTAGCTGTTGCTTCTACTTACCCAGCTGCTATCCGTAACAATGCTGGCGGACATTATAACCACTCCTTATTCTGGCAGATAATGGCTCCTAAACCAAAACCCGCATCTCCTGAGTTTTTGAAGGAAATTGATGCAAATTTTGGTACTATGGAGAAATTTAAAGCCGCTTTTGCAGATAGTGCTGCGAAACGTTTCGGTTCAGGCTGGGCTTGGTTGATTGTGCAGAATGGTAAGTTGAAAATTACCACAACTCCTAACCAGGATAATCCATTAATGGATGCAGTTGCTGAAAAAGGACGTCCAATTTTAGCATTGGATGTTTGGGAGCATGCTTATTACCTAAAATATCAAAATAAACGTGCAGACTACATTACTGCATGGTGGACAGTAGTGAACTGGCCCGAAGTAGAGCGCAGATATAACGAAGTTGTAAAAAAATAATCACCCTATGAAAGCTGTCCCAATAGGACGGCTTTTATTTTATCAAAAATATAATGGCAAAAACAGTAGCAGCGAAATTAGTAGAGATACTTATTCAAGCAGGAGTTAAGCGTGTGCATGGCTTAGTCGGCGATTCTCTGAATGGAATTGTAGATGAGATCCGCAATTCCAAAGACATCGAATGGATTCATTACCGGCATGAAGAAGCGGCGGCATTTGCTGCTGGCGCCGAAGCGCAGTTAACAGGTAAATTAGCAGTATGTGCAGGAAGCTGCGGTCCGGGAAATATGCACCTGATCAATGGTTTATACGATGCGCATAAAAGTAATGCACCGGTACTGGCCATTGCGGCACATATTCCAAGCGAGCAGGTCGGTACTTCTTATTTTCAGGAGACGCGTCCTGAATCATTATTCCGTGAATGCAGTTATTATTGCGAAACAATAGCTTCGTCAAGGCAGATGCCAAGAGTTTTACAGATTGCAATGCAGCATGCAATTGGGCAGAATGGGGTAGCGGTCATCAGTTTATCGGGTGATGTAGCCATGGAGAAAATGGAAAATGAGGAATTGGATCATCCTTTGTTCGTCAGTCGTCCGGCAATACGTCCTGCAGATGAAGAATTGCAAAAACTGGCACAATTTATCAATCAAGCTAAAAAAGTCACCTTATTATGTGGTGCGGGCTGCAGAGATGCACATGATGAATTATTAGCTTTTGCAGGTAAAATCAAGTCACCAATTGTACATGCGCTAAGAGGAAAAGAACATGTTCAGTACGATAATCCTTACGATGTAGGAATGACCGGTTTGATTGGTATTTCTTCTGGCTACCATGCCGTAGAGGAAAGCGACTTACTGCTGATGCTGGGTACTGATTTTCCTTATAAAGAATGGTTTCCTTCAAAAGCTAAAATTATACAGATAGATATCAGGCCGGAAAGATTAGGACGCAGGTGCAAACTGGATCTTGGTTTAACGGGAGATGTCAAAGAAACGATTAAATCTTTATTGCCTTTTGTAGAAGAAGTAACGGATATTACATTTTTAGAGAAATGTCAGCAACGTTATCAAGAGAATAGGAAAAATCTGATGGGCCATGCACAAATGGTTTCAGGTAAAGCTATTCATCCGGAATATTTAACGCGTATACTGAGTGAGCAAGCGGCTGATAATGCAATATTTACAGCAGATGTCGGTACACCGACAGTATGGGCTGCGCGTTATGTAGATATGAAAAAAGGCAGAAAGCTGATTGGTTCTTTTAACCATGGATCAATGGCCAGTGCGATGCCACAGGCTATTGGTGCGCAAGTTGCATTTCCTGAAAGACAAGTGATTTCCCTATCTGGAGACGGTGGTTTTGCCATGCTGATGGGAGATATTTTAACAATCTATCAATATGACCTGCCTGTAAAAATCATCGTTTATAACAACAGTTCTCTTGGTTTTGTAGCGATGGAAATGAAGGTAATCGGTATGCCTCCTTTTGGTACAGACCTTAAAAACCCGGATTTCGCTAAAATGGCGCAAGCTATTGGGATCAGAGGAATCAGGGTAGAAGAAGCTGAAGGAGTAGAAGCAGCGATCGCTGCAGCATTAGCGCATCCGGGACCAGTATTAGTGGATGTTGTAGTGAATCAGGCAGAACTGTCAATGCCACCTAAGATAGATTTTGAACAGGCTAAAGGATTTGGGATTTATATGCTGAAACAAACACTGAATGGTGATGGAAAAGAAGTGTGGGATACCATCAGTTCAAATTTTTTAGGTAAATAGCGCTTATGAATGTATTTATAACCAGAGTAATTCCGGAATCAGGTCTGCGTTTGCTGGAAGCAGCAGGGTTGAAAATCAAACAATGGACTCAGCAAAGGAATATGACCCGTGAGGAGTTAATTGCAGAATGCCAGTGGGCAGATGCTTTGCTGAGTGCGGGGCAGCGGCTGGACCGGGACTTTCTGGAAGCAAGTGCGCATTTAAAGGTAATTGCATTGCATTCTGTTGGCTATGATAATGTAGCTATTGAAACAGCAACCCGGCTTAAAATACCAGTAGGTAATACTCCTGGTGTTTTAAGCGGTGCAACTGCCGATACCGCTTTTCTGCTGATGATGGCAGCGGCAAGGAATGCTTTTTATATGAACCGTAAGATTATCAATGGGGAATGGGACTTTTTTGAACCAACGGCTAATTTAGGAAAGGAACTGAATGGTTGTACTTTGGGTGTTTTCGGTTTAGGAAAGATTGGGACAGAAATGGCTAAACGTTGTGCAGGAGCATTTGGCATGAAAATCATTTACCATAACCGCAGCAGAAATGAAGAGGCTGAAAATTTGCTCGATGCAGAACTGGTTTCTTTTGAAGAGTTATTGGCACAAAGTGACGTGCTGACTGTACATACGGCATTAACTGCGGAAACCGAAGGTAAGTTTAACCGTACAGCTTTTAAACAAATGAAACCGGGTTCAATTTTTATCAATACAGCAAGAGGATCGATTCATAACGAGGCAGATTTAATGGAGGCACTGGAAAGTAAAACGATTTGGGGAGCTGGATTGGATGTAACTAATCCAGAACCGATGCATCCCGATAACCGTTTGCTTTTTATGCCTAATGTAGCAGTATTACCTCATATTGGCTCGGCTACTGAAGGTACAAGAAATGCCATGGCAAGGTTAGCTGCGGAAAACATTATTGCAGTATCAAAAGGGGAGAAGCCTCCTTTTCTGGTTAATCCTGAAGTTTATAAGGAGGGTTAATGCCCTTCGTGGATATGGATATGAGTTTTTAAGTGCTCAATTTCATGTTGCATATGTTTCACCTTTTGCAACAGGTTCATGATCGCATCGATACCCTCGATGTTGATTTCTAAATCATAATGGAAATGGACATAACGGTCCATTTCCATTAATTGTTCAAAATGTAAGAATTTGTTTCCGTCAATTATGGTGAGCACGATTAATCCAGACTCTTCCAGTGCTTGAATAAAAGAAGGGTCAATGGCATAATTAACACAGTAATCTCTTATAGTTATTAATTCGTTTTCCATAGGATATTGAATTATTCCATTATTTCGACAGTTCCTGCAGTTCTTTAAATAATTCTTTTTGTCTCTCTGTCAGGTCTGTTGGTATATTAACTGTATAAGTTATAAAAAGGTTTCCAAATTCTCCTTCTTTCTTGTAAACAGGAAATCCTTTGCCTTTTAGTCTTATTTTTGTTCCATTTTGAGTACCCTCTGGTACTTTTAGCTTTACTTTGCCACTTAAGGTGTCAATCGTAGCTTCTCCACCCAGTAAAGCAGTATACAGGTCTATTTCCTTAGTTAAGTAAAGATCGTCTCCTAATCTCTTGAAAATAGGGTCGTCAGTAATTGTTATCGTAATAAAAAGGTCTCCTGCAGGTCCGCTGTTTGCGCCCGGACTGCCCTGACCTTTCAGTTTAATGACCTGGCCATTAGCAATACCAGCAGGAATAGAAATCCTTAAGTTTTTGCCGTTTACTGTAATCGTAGGTTTATGGGTTTCTGCTGCTTCTCTGAAAGAAATTTGCAAAGAAGCCTGTAAATCCTGTCCTCTGAATTTTGCCGCATTTCTTTGCTGTCTGCCGCCACCTCCAAACATCGACTCAAAGAAATCTGAGAAATCGCCACCGCCAAAGTCTGAACCGCCACCAAATCCACCTGAACCACCACGTCTGCCACCTCCACCAAAAGGGTTACCTTGTTGTTGGGCCTGATCTGCATGTTTCCAGTTTTCACCGTACTCATCATATTTTTTGCGTTTATCAGGATCACTCAGGGCTTCATTCGCTTCATTGATCTGCTGAAACAGCTTATTCGCTTCTTTGTCTTTAGGATTTAAATCGGGATGATATTTACGTGCAAGTTTCCTGTACGCTTTCTTTATCTCATCCTGAGTTGCCTTTTTATCCACACCCAGGACTTTGTAATAATCAATGTATGCCATAGTAAAAATATCAGTAGTGCAAATTTACGCTTTATATAGCTAACAACGTTAAATTGATTTTGAATAAGATTTAGTTCGATGCACAAGATGATAACGGGATTATTACGAGTAAGGCTTATGTATTGAACAAAGTGAATCAATACAGAGGAGTTGGAGTGAGTAATTGCCATTTTAACATATTTAATCACGATAAAAACACGGTTTACAACATGAGCATCAGGTTTTAATTAGTTGCGATGAAATAAAATATCGGGGAGACAGTTGAGACTGTTTCATTAATAGTTTTTATTTTTCTAGCTTGGCTTTCTAAATAAAAAAACAAAATGAAACCCCTCTCTATAAAGGATATCGCAAAGAAGGCTAACGTATCTATTACTACTGTCTCTTTCATATTAAATGGTAAGGCAGAGAAAATGCGTATTAGCCAGGACATGATTACAAAAGTCGAGGCAATTATTAAGGAAGTGGGCTTCCGGCCAAACCAGGTCGCGAGAAGTCTGCGTACAGGAAATACCAATACAATTGGTTTAATTGTAGAAGATATTTCTAATCCGTTTTTCGCTGCCATCGCAAGGTTGATTGAGGATAAGGCTTACAAACACGGTTATAAGATTATCTATTCCAGCACCGAAAATAATCTGGACAAGGCAAAAGGCCTGATCAGGATGTTTAAGTCCAGGCAGGTTGATGGTTATATCATCGCACCAATGGCGGGTATGGAAGAAGATATTCGCGAGTTGCTATCTGCCCGTACTCCGGTAGTCGTATTTGACCGTCATTTACCAGGATTGGAAGTGAGCAGTGTTTTGGTAGACAATATTAAGGGAACTTATATGGCTACTGATTCCCTAATCGTTAAAGGAATGAAAAACATCGCTTTCGTTACTGTTGATGTTGAAGTGGAACAGATTAAGGACCGTTATAAAGGTTATGAGCAGGCACTGAAAGCCAATAAGATTGAGATAAATCCAAAACTTTGCAAACTTATTTCTTTTAATAACACTGCAGATGAGACCACTGCTGAACTGACTCAGTTTTTTACGGATAATCCAGAGATTGATGCTGTACTTTTTGCAACAAATTATCTGGCGGTAAGAGGCTTGTTTAGTTTCAGAGAGATGAATAAAAAACTAAATGGTTCATTTAAGGTTATTGCTTATGATGACCATGATATTTTTAAACTGCATTCTCCAACAATCAGTGCGGTAGATCAGCCGATAGAGGAAATTGCTGAAAACGTAATCAACTTTGTTTTAAAAGAGCTGGCTTCGGTAGATTCTTTCGAGAAAAAGGAATTGAATAACGTGGTGTTATCATCCAGATTGATAGAAAGATAAATAAATAAAAAAAGCGGAATCATCTTCCGCTTTTTTTATTTAAAAGGATATTTACGCTTGTAAATCGTCCATCAATGATTTTATTTTAGCACCCAGTGCTGCATCAACCGTTTTGAACTGAGCTTTATCTGCAAGCGGCGCATTCACGCTGCAATAGAACTTTATTTTAGGCTCTGTACCTGAAGGACGGGCAGAAACAATACTTCCATCTTCTGTAATGAATTGCAGTACATCAGACACAGGGAAATCAAGTTTCGTTTTCTCTTTCGTATCTAAATTAGTTTCTACACCTAATTCATAGTCTTTTAAAGTTTTTACTTTAGAACCTCCAAGTTCCAATGGTGGGTTATTTCTGAATTTCTCCATCATCGCCTTGATTTCTTCAGCACCAGTTTTTCCTTTTTTAGTCAGTGAAACCAGTTCCTCTTTATACAAACCATATTCTACATACATATCCAGCATTGCATCATATAAGCTACTGCCTTTATCTTTATAGAAAGCAGTCATCTCAGCAATGAAAGCACAAGAAATAATCGCGTCTTTATCTCTTACCAGCTCACCGATCAGGTAGCCATAACTTTCTTCACCACCGCCAATAAAGGTTTTCTTACCCTGCAGGCTGGTGATCAGATGGCCAATATGTTTAAATCCGGTCAGTGTATTAAAGTATTCAACGTTTTTAGCTTTGGCAATTTCTTCAACAAGGTTAGTGGTTACGATAGTTTTAACGATATATTGGTTACCATCTAACTTGCCTTTTTCCTGCCATGCAGTAAGCAGATAGTTGATTAATAAACTACCAGTCTGGTTTCCGTTAAGCAATACAAATTCTCCATCGCTATTTTTAACTGCAATACCAACACGATCCGCATCAGGGTCAGTTGCCAGAACCAGGTCCGCATCAATTTCTTTCGCTTTATTCAAAGCTAAGGTCATTGCTTCTTTTTCTTCCGGATTAGGATAAACCACGGTAGGGAAGTTTCCATCTGGTGTACTTTGTTCTTTAACTAAAGTTAAATTGGTGAATCCAAATTGCGCTAATGCCTTAGGAACTAAAGTGATTCCTGTACCGTGAATCGGAGAGTAAACTATTTTAAGGTCTTTTTGTCTGGCGATTGCTTCCGGAGAAACTGAAAGCGCAGTAATCTGATCAAGATATAAGGTGTCGATTTCCTCACCGATCAATTCGACAAGTTTATCATTACGTTCAAATTTAACCTCATCGATGCTTTTGATATTGGCAACTTCATCCATCACCATGTTATCATCTGGAGAAGTAAATTGTCCTCCGTCAGCACCATAAGCTTTGTACCCATTATATTCTTTAGGATTGTGTGAAGCAGTAAGCATTACACCGCTGCGGCAGCCTAAGTGTCTGATCGCGAATGAAAGTTCAGGAGTAGGGCGTAATTCTTTGAAGAAATAGACATGAATTCCATTCGCAGAAAATACATCAGCGGTGATTTTAGCGAAAAAGTCTGATTGATTTCTGCTATCATGGGCAATCGCTACTTTAATTTGCTCTCCCGGATATTTTTTCAGCAGATAGTTACTCAGGCCTTGTGTGGCTGTACCAATCGTGTATTTATTAATCCTGTTAGAACCAGCTCCCATAATACCGCGGAGTCCACCTGTACCAAATTCCAGACTTCTGTAAAAGGAATCTACTAATTCTGTAGACGCTTCACTGTCTATTAGCTTTTGGATTTCTTCTTTTGTTTGTTGGTCATAATTGCCATTAAGCCACTCGTTAATGGTGTTTTGTATTGCTGCTTCTAATTGCATGTTCTCCGTTAATATTTGATTATTCTGGTCTATAAACAAAACAAAGGCTATGGATGTTTTTAAGATCTGTTTTTAAATTTCAGACCCTCCAAATTTAATTTTGTTTATAGCATGATTATTAAGCGCGTTTTATTAATTTCACGCCCTAATGCAATTATATACCAAATTAATTGAATTAAAAATACCTGCTACAAATAAATTAACTGCAGACGGGGATTTTAGTTTAATTGTTAACCCAATTTAGAAACATGAAGATATTAAAGTTTGGCGGAACTTCTGTCGGAAGCCCCGAGCGGATGACGAAATTGCTGGATATTATCAATCCGGCTGAAGAGCAAATTGTAGTTTTATCAGCAGTGTCTGGTACAACCAATGGTTTAGTAGAAATTTCAGGCAAACTTTTAAAGGAAGATAAACAGGGGGCGTTAATTTTAATTAGCGCCCTAAATCAAAAATATAATGAATTTGTTATTGAGCTTCTTCCTGAGGGTGATTTCAGGGAGCAGGGTCAGGAAGTAGTGGATTACCATTTTCAATTCTTAACTACCCTGGTCAATAATATTTTCACCCCAGTTGAAGAGAAGGTAGTTTTAGCGCAAGGCGAATTACTGTCAACTACACTTTACCATATTTATTTGAAATCTATTGGCGTGCCTTCGGTATTATTACCTGCGCTTGATTTCATGAAGATTGATGAGGATAATGAACCTGATATTTCTTTTGCAACGGCAAATCTTATGCCTTTGCTAGAGAAACATAAAGGCAGTAAATTATTTATTACACAGGGTTTTATCTGTAGAAACAGCTTTGGTGAAGTAGATAATCTTCGCCGCGGTGGAAGTGATTATACAGCTTCTCTGATTGGTGCTGCTATTTTAGCGGAGGAAGTACAGATCTGGACTGATATTGATGGGATGCACAATAATGATCCAAGAATTGTGAAAGGTACGAAACCAATTTCTCATCTTTCTTTTGATGAGGCTGCGGAGCTTGCTTATTTCGGAGCTAAAATTCTTCATCCTCAGTCGGTATTCCCGGCACAAAAATACAAGATTCCAGTAAGATTATTAAATACGATGGAGCCTTCTGCTGCGGGAACATTGATTTCTGCGGAGAGTGAGAAGGGCAAAATCAAATCTATCGCTGCTAAGGATGGTTTGATTGCTATACGGGTCCAGTCTAGTCGCATGCTTTTGGCTTATGGTTTCTTAAGAAGAGTATTTGAGATTTTTGAGCGTTATAAGACGCCAATTGATATGATTACTACTTCGGAGGTTGCTGTTTCTTTAACGATTGATTTCACAGATAACCTGGATAAAATTGTAGAAGAGCTGCATGCTTTTGGTTCTGTAGAGATTGACAGAGAACAGACGATTGTTTGTGTAGTCGGTGATTTTGGTGCGAGCAAACATGGTTTTGCATCAAGAGTACTTGATGCTATCAAGCATATCCCAATCAGAATGATCTCTTATGGGGGAAGTAATTATAATATCTCTCTATTAATTAATACTGGAGATAAAACAGAGGTACTGAGAAGTTTACATAACCGTATTTTTGAATAAAAATCGGTTTATCTCTTTTTGAGGTAAGTGAGGACTGCTATAATAATAAAAATGAGTACGATAAAGAGTCTGACTCTTCTGTCGTATTCTTTTTTGTTGATTTTCTGACGCTGAAGATCGAAATAGTTGCCCAGGTAGATCAACAGTAGTCCAATTAGACAAAATACAATAAGATATTTAAACATTATGTTTTCGAACAAAGATATAGCACAGTTTGCAGATTTAGAAACACCTTTTTATTATTATGACCTGAGTTTATTGCAGCGCAGCTTAAGTGCTTGTGTTGAAGCGGCTAAGGTATATGATTTTCACGTGCATTATGCAATGAAAGCGAATTTTAATGATACGCTGCTGAAAAAAATTAAAGAGGCCGGTTTGGGCGCTGATTGTGTAAGTGGCAATGAGGTGAAGAAGGCTATTGAAGTAGGTTTTGATAAAAAAAAGGTCGTATTTGCTGGTGTAGGTAAGTCGGACAAGGAAATCAATGGTGCACTGGATCTGGATATTTTCTGCTTTAATGTGGAGTCTGTTCAGGAGTTAGCGGTGATCAATGAACTTGCTGAGAAAAGGGGTAAAGTGGCTAAGGTTGCGATCCGTATTAATCCTAATGTCGATGCACATACGCATCATAATATTACAACCGGACTGGATGAGAATAAGTTCGGTGTAAATTCATGGGATCTTCCTGATTGTGCGGAAGTTTTAAAGGTTTCTGCAAATTTAGAATTCATAGGGATACATTTCCATATTGGTTCACAGATCACGAATTTGGATGTTTTTAAGAATCTTTGTGTAAGGATCAATGAGTTTGCGAAATGGTTCGAGGAGCGTGGGTTTCCAGTAAAGGTGTTAAATGTTGGTGGTGGATTGGGTATTGACTATCAGAATCCTGAGCAGCAGATTCCTGATTTTGCAGCTTATTTTAAGATATTTAATGACTTTTTAGAGAAGAGGCCTAATCAGGAGGTTCATTTTGAGCTGGGAAGAGCGATTGTTGGGCAGTGTTCTTCGTTGATTAGCAGAGTGCTTTATGTGAAGAATGGGAAGAGCAAGAATTTCATAATTCTGGATGCTGGGATGACGGAGTTAATGAGACCGGCTCTTTATCAGGCTTATCACCAGATCGAGAATTTGAGTAAGCAGGATGGGGAAGCGAGTGTGAAGTATGATGTGGTGGGCCCGATTTGCGAGAGTACGGATTGTTTTGGGAAAGAGGTTTTGTTACAGGAGACGGTGAGGGGTGATTTAATAGGGATCAGGAGTACTGGGGCTTATGGTGAGGTGATGAGTTCACATTATAATCTGAGGGAAAATGTAAGGGTGGCTTTTAGTGAAAGATAGTTTCTCCATATAGTATAAAAAAAGCAACAGGCCATATTTCTGCCGGCATTCCTGAATTAGGAATAAGGTCAGAAATATGGCCTGTTGCTTTTTTTTATTCACTGGTTTTTTAGAATTGGTATTACCTACAGCTAAAAGGACACGCTTTCATTTAAGCCAGAATAATAATTGTGAAAGGGGTGGGGGTGGTTAGGAGGAGAAAGGTTTGGTTAGCGTTGAGGAGAAAAATTTAGATTGGTTAGGAGGTGAAAGGTTTGGTTAGCGTTGAGGAGAAAAATTTAGATTGGTTAGGAGGTGAAAGGTTTGGTTAGCGCTGAGGAGAAAAATTTAGATTGGCTTTGAGGAGAAAGGTTTGGTTAGCGTTGAGGAGAAAGGTTTGGTTGGCGTTGAGGAGAAAAATTTAGATTGGCTTTGAGGAGAAAAGGTTTGGTTGGCGTTGAGGAGAAAAATTTAGATTGGCTTTGAGGAGAAAATGTTTGGTTAGCGTTGAGGAGAAAGATTTAGATTGGCTTTGAGGAGCAAGGTTTGGTTAGCGTTGAGGAGAAAAATTTAGATTGGCTTTGAGGAGCAAGGTTTGGTTAGCGTTGAGGAGAAAAATTTAGATTGGCTTTGAGGAGAAAAGGTTTGGTTGGCGTTGAGGAGAAAGGTTTGGTTAGCGTTGAAGAGAAAAATTTTGATTGGCTTTGAGGAGAAAGGTTTGGTTGGCGTTGAGGAGAAAAGGTTTGGTTGGCTTTGAAATGAAACGTTTGATGTCGTGAACTGTTCTGCGTATATAAGTGGTCTAGGTTGGTAAGGGGTTGGTAAGGCCAATAGCCTTACCAACCCCTTACCAACCTAGACCACAATAGGATGATGGACTTATCTCTATATTCAGGAGGCAGGTTTTAGTTTGTGCCGGATAAAAATGCTTTTTCTATTACATCTATAATTGGATTATTCAGTAATCTTGGAGCCGGGATTTCATTAGCTGAGGGTCAATAGAAAGTTGGTTGGTTTTCTGATTGGTTGAGTCCAATAAATACTTGAATATTTGCTAAATTAAGTTTAGCACTATAAATAATATTAGATACAATATATGAGATCGTTTAAATTTTTAATTCCAGCGCTATCGCTTTTCGTAGTGGCTTGTAATTCTAACAGTAATTCTAATAAGGTTGAAACACCAAAGGTTGTCGATAATAAATATTCACTGGCTTATCAGCTGGAGGGGAAAATTGTGGCGGCAAATGCAGATACGTCTAAACAGATTTCTTTTGGTGGGGCTACTGATCCGGCAATCTCCCCGGACGGAAATAAGTTAGCTTATACGGTGAGTGATAGTTTAGGGGGCAGGTCTATCTGGGTTGCGGATATGGTCAGCAAAAGCCAGATTCAGTTAAATGTGAGGAGTAAAAATTATTATCGGGCCGTGTGGTCTCCTTCGGGAGGTATGGTCGCTTTTAGTATTTTTAATAAAAAATATCTTTGGAAGGTAGGGGTAATTAAGACGGATAATTCTGGATATGTGATGTTAGATAGTGTGTCTAAGCTTAATGTTAATGCACCAACGTGGAAGAATGAGAATCAGCTTATAGCTCAGGATCTTCAAAAACTTTACACATTTGATTTGATGGGGAAAATGGTAGAATCGGTAAGTATCACGGATCTGATTGGAAAGGATTTTTCAATTGCCAGTAATCATAGTTTCTTTTATAGTAAGGATGGAAAGAAATTGGTTTTTAATGCAGGTAACAAGGATATTTTACCGGGTTTAACCGGGCCGGGTGAAGCTGTTTATGTACTGGACCTTGCTTCAAAACAGGTTAAACGAATTTCTCCGGAAGGTATGACTGTACCATCTCTTTTTGTTACTGGAAATGATAAGGTTATTTATAGTGGTATGGAGAAGCCGTTTAAGGTTTCTAAAATATATGCTACTGATTTATCAGGAAGTGATATCAAAGTTGTAGTAGATAAGGGGAATAATCCAACTGCTAATTAGAGCTTAGTTATTATCCGGTTTGATCTTATGAACATAGAAAAATATACTTTTGATAGTATACCTGATGCTGAGCGTACGGCTGAGGAAACGGTGACTGAATTTGTAATTGTTTACAATAGATGGGCTAAGGAGTGCCATAATCTAATCGTTGATGATCGGGAGAAATTGAATGAGCTAACTCCACAGGGTAGTGTTGCAAGAGAAACTTTAAAGGAGATTTATAAAAAATATTGTACTTCAAAGAATAGACAGTATCATCGGACTGGTACAGGATACTTTTTTTATGGTGGTACTTATAAAGGGGGGACAGCAATTGAAAGTTGTACGGAGCTGTATAAAAATGAAGTGATGATTCAGACGGAAAAGATTAAAAATTTTTCACCTGCTAAAAGGTATTTAGTGGTGAAGCAGGGACAGGTTTGGAAGATAGATGGGGTGGAGAGTTTAAGTGGGAACGGTGTGTGGGAGTTTGATATACTTTAGAGAGGTTGCGGGGTTAGTTCTCCAACTATAAAAAAGCAACAGGTAATATTTCTGCCGGCATTCCAGAACCAGGAATAAAGTCAGAAATATTACCTGTTGCTTTTTTTTGTTTAGGGCATTTCAAGAAGGTTTTATACATAGTTAATAAGACTGATTTTTTAAGATATACTTATTTAGAATACGCATTGTAATTGGTCTCAGTCTTCTCTCACTGTAGATGGGATGAAAACCATCTGAGGTATAAAATTCTAATCCCTCATAGGTTTTTACATACCACACTTTACCTAAAGAATTTTGTGTAAGTGTGTCCGGGTGCATGATTTTTTTTAAATGATTTAATTTCACGGTATCCTTAGCAATTATAGCAACGTCACCGACTGTTTGTTCACAGGAAATCGCTTCGTAATGTTCGCCGGTCCAGTACATACACTTCTTATTATTTATAATTATTAGATAAGTAATACTAGCTATGGTAAATATGATTATTAATGAAATTGCAGCTTTTTCTTTTTTTGATTTAGGAATAGCATGTTTTAACCACTCAAATTTTCTAATGAAAGCCAGGATTTTCTGAATTATAGTTGACTTATTCACTTTCCTTTCACCAGGAGGTAAGTCGTTTGCAGAAATTGTAACCGTAGTTGGAATTTCTGACTGTGAGTTTTCTGGGGAAATAGATTCAGGAATTGGAGTTGGTGAAACTGGTGGCTCTGAGTCTTCTGGAGGAACTGTTACAGGGGCTGGAGTTGGTGAAATTGGTTGCCCTGATTTTTCTGGGGAAATTGGTTCAGGAATTGGAGTTGGTGAAACTGGTGACCCTGATTTTTCTGAGGAAACAGGTTCAGGAATTGGAGTTAGTGAGATTGGTTGCCCTGATTCTTCTGGAGGAACTGTTACAGGGGCTGGCACTGTTACGGGAACTGGCACCATAACCGGAACTGAAGTTGGTGGAAGTGAGGTACCTAGGCCTTCCGGTAGAACCGGAATATTTCCTCCTCCAGATAGAGGCATATTCACATAATCAAAATCACCTTTATAAGGTCTTGGCTCAAAATCTATCAACCAGGCAAGAAGCTCAACATTTTTGCTTTCTGGGATGACCGTTTTTCCTCTTATAAAATTTATTAAAGGTCTGAATTTGTCAATATCAGTAGCCTTGATGTTACTACTATAGTTAGTTGTATCTCCTTTTGACTCAAAAAATGATCTTAACAAATTTTCATCCTTCTTCAATGGTCTTTCCTCATAAACTTTAATACACTCTTCCCTTATATTTCCAGGAGTTAGGTGCAATAAATTAAGAGAAATAGCATTGGCTTTTTTCTTCTCCTCATAAGTAAGGATTACTTTTTCTCTGTAGTCATCGAACATTCTCCAAAAATGTTAAATAAAATCAACCGGAATTTACGGAATCCCATAATCATTTCAGAAACCCAAATCGCATTTCCGGAATTTAAATAACCCATTTCCGGAATTCAACGGAATGATCGGAAATGACGGAATCATTTGATAATTAGTTGATTACGTCCCTATACATTTGTCTCAGCAATCAATCGAAGCTTCGTTTAGCTATCGGAGTTAATGCAAAAGATTGATTGCTAAATGAGATGAAATAGCGGGGACTATTATCCGGTTTGGGAAGCAGTTATTAGCTCCCGCAATTGATTCTCACACACTTCCCAAAAATTTAAGAAGCGCTTCTTATTTCAATTGTAGCTCTCCCCCTGATCGGTTTCCCGGGGAACTACAGCGTATTTAACCTTTAAATTTTTAAAAGATGTTTGAATTAATGATTGCCTTTTTAATGGGATTGGCATGCCCAGGATATAATACTACTCCTGATAATCAGGATACTACTCATCAAAGTACAACAATGGACAGTGACCAGCCTGATACAGGCGGAGAAGGTGGACATATTCCATCTAAATATCCATAGCCGATAAAAGTAAGGCAGTTTTTACTGCCTTACTTTCTTTATATTTGAGCAAATACTATTATTCTTGAAAAAAACGCTCCTCTTCTTAGTTTTTATTCTTGGCATTATTGCTTGCAATAAAAAGAAAAATACCATCATTCCTATTAAGGAAATCATTTTTGATAAGGCTGAGTCATTGTTTAATAAAAATAACAATGACTCAGCCTTTTATTATTTTAATAAGGTTGTAACAAACTCCAGGGATAGTTTGCACATAGCTAGGTCTTATAACTTCATGTCGATCATACAATCTGGTGCGGGTGACTATTTTGGTGCTCAGGAAAGTTTAATGCTGTCCTTGAAATTTTTAGATGGGGAAAAGGAAAAAGACTTTGCCTGTTTATCTTCAGATTATAATGAACTGGGATTGAACAGTATCAATTTGAAAAGATATGAGCTTGCATTAATCTATTATGATAAAGCATTATTTTATTATAATAAAGGCATAAAACTTTCAAAGAATACTGGATTTAATCTGACTATTCTAAATAATAAAGCATTGGCTTATCAAAAAGCGAAAAAGTATGCGCAGGCCCTTAAGATTTATAATGAACTTATCCCTGAAAAGAGTAAAAATCAGGAAGAGTATGCAAGAGTTTTATCAAATATTGCTAAAACAAAATGGCTTCAGAATTCCGGTTATAATGCAGCTCCTGATTTTCTTAAAGCGCTGAGTATCCGCGAAACAGAGAATGATCTCTGGGGGCTGAATGCCAGTTATTCCCATCTTATGGAATACTATCAGCAAACGCAACCAGATTCTGCGCTGCGCTATGCTGGTAAAATGTATCAGGTGGCGAAGAAATTAAATAGCCCTGATGATAAAATTGAAGCGCTGCAAAAACTAATAGAACTTGTGCCACCCAATCAAATAAAGCAGTATTTTGCAACCTATCGGAAACTGGACGATAGCTTACAGACTGCACGGAATGCTGCCAAAAATCAATTTGCACTTGTCCGATATGAGGCTGAGAAAAATAAAGCGGATAATTTAATTCTTCAGAAGGATAATGTGGAGAAAAATTACCAGATCATTAAACAAAGAATATTATTGGCTTTTACAGTTTTATTAATTCTTATGGGTTCTGTCATCAGCTCTATTTGGTATAAAAAAAGAAAACAAAGGCTGGAATTGGAAGCACAAAATACGATTCGTGAAAATAAATTGAAAACATCAAAAAAGGTTCATGATGTAGTTGCGAATGGATTGTATCGGGTAATGGCAGAGATTGAAAATCAAGATGGCTTAAACAAGGATCATATCCTGGATAAACTAGAAGTTATGTACGAAAAATCACGTGACATATCTTATGAAGAACCACAGCTTGCAGATCAGAATTTTCAGGAGAAAATATCTGACCTTTTGCAGTCCTTTGCTACTGAAACTACCAAGGTGGTCGTATACATGGGCAATACCGCAGAGCTATGGACAAAAGTTAGTGGAGATGTAAAATATGAGCTTGAGCATGTTCTTCAGGAGCTCATGGTAAATATGAGTAAACATAGTGAGGCAAATAATGTTGCTGTTAGATTTGAACACACCGATAATCATATAAACGTTTATTATGCTGATAATGGAATTGGAATTTCAGAAGGAACTCAATTTAATAATGGACTAACAAATACGGGAAACCGTATGAATAACATCCAGGGGGAAATTATCTTTGACATAAAAGCCGAAAAAGGATTGAAAATAAAAATTTCTTTTCCTGTTTCTTAAATTGATAAACGATGTTCAAAAAAGTATTAATAGCCGAAGACCACGAAAGTGCAAATATTTCTCTGAGAAAAACACTGGTAGATCTTGGAATACCACCTGCTGACTATGTATTTTATTGCGATCATGCATTGACACGCATACAAAAGGCGCTAAAAACCCATGATCCTTATGATTTGCTGATTACAGATCTTTCTTTCGAAGAGGATGATCAGCACCAAAAAATTTCAGAAGGTACTGCACTTATAACAGCAGTGAGAAAAGAACAGCCTGGGCTGAAAGTTATTGTTTTTTCAGCAGAAAATAAGCAAGCGGTTATTGCTGCACTTTTTAAAGATTTGAATATCAATGGATATGTACGTAAGGCGCGTAATGATGCCAAACAACTTAAAATAGCTATAGATAGTGTTTATAAGAATAAACCTTATACTTCTGTAGATTTAAGGCAAAATATCAAGGAGAAGAACTCTTATGAATTAACAGAATATGATATCACTATTATCTCCCTGCTTTCTAAAGGAGTGATTCAAAAAGATATTCCGATTTATTTGCAGGAAAATAATATTAAACCGTCTGGTTTGAGCAGTGTTGAAAAACGTTTTAACCTCATGAGAGAAGTATTGGAATTCTCCAACAATGAACAATTGATCGCTTATTGTAAAGACATGGGCATCATTTAACTACGCTGTTTAAACAACTAAAATATTCTAATTTATATAAATAGCTAGCTGATCACAGTCTGGCCGGCTATGCTCTTTCTGAAATATCTCCTTTTAGACTTTTCTGGGATTTTAAAATCCATAGACGGGGCCTGATCGGATCTGAATTGAGCATATCAAAACTTTCTCAAATAATTGATCAGCTTACGGGTTCCCGTAAGAAAATTACTCCTGTCCTCTATACTTTTGATATGTTGAATAATTAAAAGATAATACTCAACCTAAATATGGATTATCATGGAATATAAAGTAGTACCATTCACAGCGACTCTAAATCAGCAGAAGGAAACGATAAGTGCCGTTGCCGAACAATTAGAAAACTTAATCGGACAGTTTAATCATCAAGGATGGGAATACGTCAGGTTAGAAAGTGTCTCAACTTATGTCCAGCCGGTTTCAGGATGTTTTGGGGGTGGAACTCCCGGACACTTGACAGCATATCAAATGATTGTTTTCAGTAGAGGGTAATCATGGAAATTCTACTTATTCTGGTCATTAGATTTTATTGGTACGTTTTTCCTGAAAGCAAAAGACGCAAATGTATATTCAGAACAAGCTGTTCTCAGCATGTATATCATACCGCAAAAAAAGAAGGTTTTCGTAAAGGCTTAAAGGCACTTCGGTACAGATTTCAAAACTGTAGAAATGGCTTTCACATCTTTGAAAACCCAATTGATGGCCGCAAATCCATGATTCTGCAAAATGGTCAGGTACTTACAGAAGAGGAGATTTCAGAAAGGTTTATCAAAAGAGCTTATCAAAACGTACTCACAACACCAAAATTTTAACAATCATCTGATATGAAGATAATTTTATTGTTAAGCTTTCTTTTTTTTAATACCATCATCCTTGAAAAACCAAAAACGGTTTACATCTGTGGTAACAGTAATACTAAAAAGTACCACTATAAATCAAATTGCCGGGGCCTTAGTAATTGTAATTACAGGATTATAAAAACAACGCTGGCAAAAATGAAAGGTAAAAACAGGACGCTCTGTAAATGGGAAAAATAGTATCACTATGAAATTTTGTATATCCGCTATAAAACTTACTAATTATTAAATCAAAATGCGCAATGGACTTTAAAGATCAGATTACACAATTAGCATCCCGGGTAGAGAAGATGCTGCCTCAAATACAAACAGAAGAAGCTACGAAAAATGCTTTGGTGATGCCATTTATCCAAATTATGGGATATGATGTATTTAATCCTTTTGAGGTGAATCCTGAATACATTGCTGATTTGGGTATTAAAAAAGGAGAAAAAGTTGATTATGCCATTATAAAAGATGGTGATCCTACAATTCTGATAGAATGTAAACATCATTTGGAGAATCTGGATCCACATAATTCACAGTTATTCAGATATTTTCATACCACAAAAGCTAAGTTTGGTTTGCTGACCAATGGTTTAGTATATCGTTTTTATACCGATTTGGTAGAAAAAAATAAAATGGATAGCACTCCGTTTTTTGAATTCAGAATAACTGAAATTAAAGAAGCTGAGTTAGCTGAACTTAAAAAATTCCATAAATCTTATTTTGATGTAGATAATATCACAAATACGGCAAGTGAGCTTAAGTATTTAAATGAACTCAAGACTTTGCTTCATAGAGAAATTGCTGATCCGTCAGAGAGCTTCGTTACCTTTTTCACTAAACAGATCTATCCTAATATGATTACTGCAAAAGTGAAAGAACAATTTACCCCAATCATCAAGCGCTCGTTTAATCAATTGATAAGTGATGCAATTAATGAACGTCTTAAATCCGCACTTAATCAGGAGAAACAGATTGATGCTGCTGAATCTATCAAAATAGAAGAAGGAATAATAGTTGAGGCCGCTTCTGGAATCGTAACTACCGAAGAAGAAATAGAAGGGTTTTTTATAGTGAAATCTATCCTTAGAGAAGTATTAGAACCTAAAAGAATAACCTACAGAGACGCTCTTTCCTACTTTGCTATCCTTTTGGATGATAACAATAGAAAGACCATTTGCAGGCTTTATCTCAACACAAAAAAGTACCTGGTCGTGCTTGACGAAAACAAAAAAGAAATCAAGCATGAAATCCAATCAATTGATGACTTATATACTTTTGCTGATACCTTAAAAGAGGTGATCCTGAAACTGGAATTGCAGAAAAAATAGTATCAATGGGCTATTAGAGTTAATACACTTTGAATTTATCATGAAAAGATCCCTGATCTTAATTTTTGTTTTTATTACAGGTACAATTGCTTTTAAAGCATCGTGCACAGAAGCACCCCAACTGGTATATATCTGTATCAGTAAAGGGAGTGAAAAGTATCACAGTCATGTCTGCCATGGATTTAAACGTTGTACGCATGAAAGAAAACAAGTCACCCTAAACGAAGCAGTTAAAAGAGGGTATAAGCCTTGTAAGATTTGCTATTGATATTCTTTTCCTCTGCAGCAGCGCTGAAAATTAAGGCTTTTCAAGTTCTTTTAATTCTTTTCCGCATCTGGAACAAAATCTTGCATTTGCCGGATAAACAGGAGCATAGCATACCGGACATTTCTCCTTGGCTTCATCTGTAGCCCTTGCCATTTCTACAGATACAATACCGGTAGGGACAGCAATAATGCCATAACCGATAATCATCAGTATACTTGCCAGGAGCTGGCCCAAAGGGCTTTGTGGAGAGATGTCTCCATAGCCAACAGTCGTAATCGTAACTATTGCCCAGTATATAGAAACAGGGATGCTTGTGAAACCACTTGCGTCCCCTTCTATAATATACATGAGTGTACCTATAATGGTTACCAGTGTAACAACACTTGCCAGGAATACGGTGATTTTATATAAACTGTTTTTAAGCGCGTTTCTTAATATATTACCTTCACTTGTAAAACGGCTCAGCTTTAAGATCCGGAAAACTCTAAGCAATCTAAATGCCCGGATAACAACCAGATAATGTGCTCCTGCAAGAAATAAACTCAGATAAGTTGGTAAAAAGGCGATAATGTCTATCAGGCCATAAAAGCTGAAGATATACTTTGATGGTTTAGCACTGCTGTAAATACGAACTGCATATTCCAAGGTAAAGAATAGGGTGAAAATCCATTCCACAGTACGGATATAAATCAGGTATTGAGCTCTGAAACTAGCTACACTTTCCAGAAAAACAGACAAAATGCTTAACAGAATTACCCATAGTAAAACCAGATCAAATAATTTACCCGCTTTGGTATCTGATTCGAAGATAATGGTAGAGAGCTTCTTTCTTAAGATGTCGTTACTTCTAATAGCCATGTATACAAGGTTAATCTATTTCCATGCTTTACAGAAATTAATTTGATGCTATTTGAGTTTTAACCCATAAATTCTGGATTCCTCTTCCCATGGGTGATATCCCATTCCTATATATTGATAACCATATTTCTCATATAATCCAACATGATCAGTACACAAGTATAAATTATCAAATCCTGCTTGTATAGTATCTTCTTTTGCTTTATCCAAGAGTAATTTACTATAGGCTTTTCCTCTGTGTTTTTCGTCCACATATAAAGCACACACCCAAGGGTATAAATCCATTCTACTAATAAAATCATTAGGGATAAGTCCTGCACAGCCAATAATTTCATCTTCTTTTTCCAGTAAATACCATTGAGGAAATGAACCCTCTGCACCGATACAATGCGTTAAGCAATCTTCATAAATGATCGGCTCTACTTCAGACCAGCAGGTTTGGAAGTAGGTAATCGCTTTTTTCAAATATTCAGGGTTCTCCCTTATAGATATAATTTTCATTGGTATTTTTTTGATGGTCTGATCATGAGACAATTGGAGCCTCCAATAGTTTTAAATAGGGCGTAAAATAAAATAAAGCAGCGTATGTTCCAGTCGTCATTCATAAAAGATGAATAAGTTATAGAACATACGCTGCCTTATTTTATTGATATTGCGGTTCTGAATGAATTACTCTTCTTCGAAGAAATCTTGCAATCCTCCAATGTAGTATTCGTTCAAACCAGCCGTAAAATCTTCATAATCCTCATCTGGGATATTCGTTTGTACGAACTCCAGAGAGGTACCCTTTTTATCTGCATGGAACTTAATCGTCACGATTGAAGGCTCATTATCTTCACCAAAGTACCATTGTTGTACAATTTTTTTACCATACTCGAACTCCAGGTTCTTTCCAATGATATCTCCTTCCCATAAAGAGAACTCTGTATCCGGCTGATCCGTAAACTCAACTTCAGCACCAGTCCATAACTGTATACTTTGTGCTTTGGTCATTGCCAGATAAACCTCTTCAGGCGGAGCAGGAAGATAGTAGTATTTTTTAAAAGTCTTCATTCGTAATCTATTGTTTATTATATAACGACCATAAAACAATCATGGTCTCTTCTTTATTTAAAAGCATTTATACCCGTTACATCCATCCCTGTAATCAGCAAATGAATATCGTGTGTACCTTCATAAGTGACCACAGATTCCAGGTTCATCATATGGCGCATAATTGAATATTCACCAGTAATTCCCATTCCACCCAACATTTGCCTTGCATTTCTGGCAATGTCCAGCGCAATTTCAACACTGTTTCTTTTCGCCATTGAAATTTGTTCGGCGGTTGCCCTGTTCTCACTTTTCAATACACCCAGTCTCCAGACTAATAACTGACCTTTAGTGATTTCAGTAATCATTTCAGCAAGCTTCTTTTGTTGCAATTGAAATCCACCAATTGGTTTTCCGAACTGAATACGCTCTTTAGAATAACGTAAAGCCGTATCATAACAATCCATTGCTGCACCCAAAGCTCCCCAGGCAATACCATATCTCGCCTGATTTAAACAGCCCAGCGGCCCCTTAAGACCAGAGATTTCCGGGAATATATTTTCCTTGGGAACCTTCACATTGTCAAATACCAATTCTCCGGTAGCAGAAGCACGCAGGCTCCATTTATTGTGTGTTTCTGGAGTTGAAAAACCCTCCATTCCACGTTCAACTACCATTCCTCTGATTTTTCCAGCTTCATCCTTAGCCCAAACTACAGCGATATCAGCAAATGGCGCATTAGAGATCCACATTTTAGCACCATTTAACAAGTAATGATCACCTTTATCTTTAATATGAGTGACCATACCGCTTGGATTTGATCCATGGTCCGGCTCAGTTAAACCAAAACAGCCCATCATTTCTCCCGTGGCTAACTTAGGTAAGTATTTACGGCGCTGTTCCTCAGAACCATAAGCATAAATAGGATACATCACCAAAGATCCCTGTACCGAAGCCGTAGAACGAATGCCTGAATCTCCACGCTCTAATTCCTGCATGATGATGCCATAAGCGGTATAATCTAATCCTGCTCCACCATATTCAACTGGAATAGTAGGGCCAAAGGCACCAATTTCACCAAGACCCTTGATTAAGTGTTTAGGGAATTCAGCTTTTTGTGCGTAATCTTCTATCACCGGACTGATTTCTTTCTTCACCCAGTCCCGGACTGTTGACCTTATCAGTTTATGCTCTTCAGACAATAATTCGTCTAACAGATAATAATCGGGTGCTTCATAAAGGTCTTTCTTTCCTGATTTGTTCATGGTTTACACTATATTTGGTTGAGCTGGCTTTGTGCTTCGGATCTTTTCGTATTATTATATAACTATTATCCGAACCTTGTTTTCAAAGGTAATAATTTCGTGTAATGGCTGGCTAAAACCAATCAAAAATTTAATTTTGTTGCACTAATCAGATCATTATGTACTTACAAACTGTTGCTTTAAATGATGTCAAATGTTTTGCGCTGCATGGGTTCTATCCGGAAGAGCAACTTACAGGAACCGAATTTCTGGTGAGTGTTGAGGTCACTTTTATCCCTTCGGGCGATACGGAAGACTTACAGCGGACCGTTAATTATGAAGTGCTGAATACGATTATTCTGGAAGAAATGAGAAATACTAAAAAGATGCTGGAATCTGTAGTTAAGCTTATTCTGGACAGGACAATTTCTTCTTTTCCTTTTGTTCTGACTGCAGTTGCCGGAATAAAAAAGATGCACCCACCTATGCCAGGAGAGATTGACCATTCTTTTGTTCAATTGTCTTATACTTCGGAAAAGAAACACTAAAATAGAATTATTAAAATAGATATGTCTGCAATTCCTGCTTATACAAAGATAGATTCGGGGTTTTTAGCCCAGCTGGTCACCATTTTAGGGGCGAAAAATGTATTTTCTGATGAAGTTTCGCTAGTGGATTATAGCCATGATGAGACAGAAGATCTTCATTATGAACCAGAAGTAGTCGTAAAACCGGTTGATACAGCTGCAGTTTCTGCATTATTGAAGCTTTGTAATACGCATCATGTTCCGGTTACACCCAGGGGTGGTGGAACTGGTCTGAGTGGCGGTGCTTTGCCTGTTTATGGTGGTGTATTGCTTTCGATGGAGCGTTTCAAGTCCATTATTTCTATTGATACTGAAAATCTGCAGGCTACGGTCGAACCGGGCGTAATTACAGAAGAGTTCATGAATGCGGTAGCGGAACACGGTCTGTTATATCCTGTTGACCCGTCCAGTAAGGGCTCTTGTTTTATCGGCGGGAATGTGGCACATGGTTCTGGTGGGCCAAGGGTCGTGAAATATGGGACAATAAGAGAGTATATATTAAACCTGGAAATTGTTTTGCCAACTGGCGAAGTGATCTGGACTGGCGCGAATACGCTTAAATATGCTTCGGGTTATAACCTGACGCAATTGATGATTGGTTCTGAGGGTACTTTAGGGGTGGTAACTAAAATTGTAACTAAACTAATTCCCAAAGTACAGAACAGTGTATTGATGTTAGGCTCTTTTGCTGAGAATGAACAGGCTTGTGCAGCGGTTTCTGCGATTTTCAGAGCTGGTGTCACTCCATCTGCTTTAGAGTTTATGGAACGCAGAGGAGTAGAGTGGGTGGTTCAGTATGATGCTATTAAATTTGATATTAAGGATGGGGTAAATGCTTATCTGATGATAGAATTTGATGGAGACGATCTGGATACGATATTCAAAGATTGTGAAAAGGTAAATACGGTATTGGAAGAGTTCGGTTGTACAGCAGTTCTTTTTGCAGATACGGCCGGACAGAAGGAAGAATTATGGCGTATGCGCAGAACCATGGCTGAATCAGTAAAGTCTAATTCTGTTTATAAGGAGGAAGATACGGTTGTGCCAAGGGCAGCGCTTCCAAAATTAATTAACGGAATCAAAGAGATTGGTTCCAGATATGGTTTTGAGAGTGTATGTTATGGGCATGCCGGCGATGGTAATTTACATATCAATATTATCAAAGCGGGGATGAGTGATGAAGACTGGAAAAATAAGCTGAAGGATGGAATTGTGGAATTGTTCCAGTTAACAGCAAGTTTAGGTGGGACTATTTCTGGTGAGCATGGCATCGGACTTGTCCAGAAAGAATTTATGTCTATTAAATATAGTGAGATCAATCTCAATTTAATGAGAGGGATTAAACAAGTTTTCGATCCGAACGGGATATTGAATCCTGGAAAGATTTTTTAGTTAAAGGATTGCGTTAAACAAGGGGATTGTTTTAATCATTGATCTGCACCTTGCCCTTGTTTAACGATTTTTTGTGATTTTTCGGGTTACAATTGTTCGAAAGCAACCATTTTTGCTTTTTCACTTTCAGGGATAGGAATTGCTTTTTTACTGGTATGTGAAAAGGATACACAAACGGTTTTTCCTTTAGTACAGATTTCTTCTTTACCCAGAACGTGTTTAACGATCGTATAATCGAGATCAAAACTGGTGTTCCCAATTCTGGAAGTCCGCACATATATACTTACTTTATCTTCTATTAATATTGGGCTGATATAGTCCATAGAGGCTTGTGCAATGACTACGCCTGTTTCTTTCCAGTTCCAGGATATAGCGCTATTCCAGTATTTTGTACGCGCAATTTCAAGATAAGTAAAGTAAACTGCATTGTTCACATGGCCGAGCATGTCGAAATCTGCAAACCGGGTTTCAATCTGCGTTTTATATTTGAAACTGTCTAAAGTTCCTACTGTTACTGACTTTTTGTCTGTCTGTTTTGTTTTTGTGCGCCAAAATGTCTTAAATATCATAGATTATTGGGTTGGTATGAGAGTTGAACAGGTCGTTGTATAATTTAAAAATAAAAAATTAAAGGAGATTATAGCTATGACATTAGTAAATTTTAACAATCGTACAAGAAGCCACGCACCTTACTTTAACAATGTTTTTGACTCTTTGTTCAGTGAAGCGCTAAATAAAAATTATACTATTAATAAAGTTCCCGGTGTGAATATTTTAGAATCGGAAACTGAATATACGATCGAATTGGCGGCACCTGGTTTAGAGAAAAGCGATTTTCAGATCAACTTGAAAAAAGATACGCTTTCTGTTTGGGCAGAGAAAAAAGTTGCTGATGGTGAGGTAAAGAAAAATTACAGTAGAAAAGAGTTTGATTATTTGTCTTTTGCAAGGTCGTTTACGCTTCCTGAAAGTGTAGATGCGGAAAAGATATCTGCTGAATATGTGAATGGGATATTAACTATTGCAATTGGCAAAAAGGTTGAGGTGAAGGAAGAAAATAAAGAGATTAAAGTTTTGTAATTTTTGGTTGGTTTAAGAGGGGATGTCGAAAGATATCCCCTTTTTTTCGTTAGAAAAATAAACGCTTGCCTACGTTTATTTTTCTACTGGCAATCCTGATCCTGTTGCTTTATATGATTTGATAATTTCGTTGATCACTAATTGCGGGTTATCTGCACCGACATAATGCGTAGTCCCATCTTTCTATCCTTCAATAGCTATTTGATCATCCAATGGCGGAGTCCCGGCTTTTACTTTTTCAGGATTTCTTGCAGCATAGATGGTGACATAAAATGCTCCTAACGAGTGACACACCAGGATTATGTTTTAATAATAATTAATGAGAGTGCTGTGTAAAAAAAAATCCCGCTCTTGCGAACGGGATTTGGTATTTCTTAGCGTAATCCGGGGCTAGGTGTAACCCAGGATCTTTAATACTTGCTTACTGTTTTGCTCTTCTCCAAATACTTCAAAGTTGAACGTCTCGTCACGGTTGCGACGGATAATCACATGTTTAGGGCTTGGCAACAGACAGTGATGAATTCCACCATACCCACTCAGTACTTCCTGATAAGCTCCAGTATTGAAGAAACCAAGGTATTGTACTTTACGCGTTTTCGGCATAAACACGGAGTTCATATGTGCTTCCTGATTGTAATAATCCTGACCATCGCAGGTAATACCCCCAAGATTCACTCTCTCGTACTCAGCATCCCAGTTGTTGATTGGTAAAAGGATGTATTTTTGGTTTAAAGCCCATACATCAGGAAGGTTCGTAATGAAAGAACCATCCAGCATTAACCATTTTTCACGGTCATTTTGTTGTTTACGTCCCAATACTTTGTACAGGATACCGGAAGCTTCTGCTACTGTGTATTTACCGAATTCAGTAATGATATCTGGTTCTACTACATCATGTTCTGCACAAATTTCTTTGATACGTTTAACGATTTCGTTCACCATATATTCATAATCAAAATCAAATACCAGAGAATCTTTGAATGGCATACCACCACCAATGTCTAAAGTATCCAGCTCAGGATTAATTTTCTTGAATTTACAGTATAAGGTTACATATTTCTCCAGTTCATTCCAGTAATACGGAGAATCCGTGATTCCTGAATTGATGAAGAAATGCAGTAATTTAACCCTGAAGTTAGGGTTAGCAGAGATTTTGTTGTTATAGAACTCAATTACATCTTCCATACGTACGCCTAAACGTGAAGTATAGAATTGTGAGTCCGGCTGCTCTTCTGCCGCAATACGGATACCTAAATTACAAGGTGTTTCCAACTCTACTTCGTCATCAAAAAGGTTAAATTCCTCTTTGTTGTCTAATACAGGGATGATGTTTTTGTACCCATCATGCAACATATCAATGATATATTGTTTATACTGATAAGTTTTAAAACCGTTACAGATAACGGTAATGTCTTTGGTAAGGGCGCCTTTTTTCTCAAGGGCCTCAATCATCGGCATATCGAACGCGGACGAGGTCTCTAAGTGGATGCCATTTTTTAAAGCCTCTTCAACGATGTGTCTGAAGTGTGAACTTTTTGTGCAATAGCAATACTTATAATCTCCACGGTAATTGTTCTTGATGATCGCGGTCTGAAACAACAGTTTCGCCTGTTGGATTTTTTTAGTGATCATCGGAAGATAAGTGAAACGTAATGGCGTACCATAAGTCTCAATCATTTCCATTAAATTCAGATCCTGAAAGTATAGTTCGTCATCGATGACACTGTATCCTTCTTGAGGAAAACCTACACTTAGATCAAGAAATTCGGAGTAACTCTGCATTTTTTATATTTTTGAACAATTATTTAAAGGGTTGACAAATTAAAATGAGTTAATTTTGGTGCCAAAGATAAACACTTTAAAATACACTGGTAATTTTATTTTATGACGAAGAGCTTAAAGATTATAGAAGTTAAGTCGGAGTTGGGCGCAGGTACACGTGGTGCCAGCCTGGGCGTTGACGCGATTAAGATTGCCGCCCTGGATTTTGGGAGTAGATTTTTTAAAAAACATAAGTCGGTTGAGGTCCCGAATGAGAACCATTTATTGCTTGAAAATACGGGTAGTCCATTCGCCAAGCGGATTTCTGGCATTTTAACGATGGTAGAAAGAGTTGCGGACGAAGTAACTGAAACGTTAGGCAGAAATGAATTCCCGATTGTGCTGGCAGGTGACCACAGTACCGCTGCGGGAACGATCACAGGAATAAAAAAAGCTTTTCCTAAATCAAAATTAGGGGTAATTTGGATCGATGCACACTCAGATATGCACTCTCCTTACACTACTCCGTCTGGAAATATGCACGGAATGCCGCTTGCAATGGTACTTGATGAGGACAATCTTGATGCTAAAGTTAATGAACTTGACCAGGAAACTCTTAATTACTGGTATCAATTAAAAAACGTCGGTAAAATTGCACCGAAGATTAGTTATAGCGATCTTGTGCTGATTTCTGCGCGGGATATGGAGAAACCGGAAGAGAATTTACTGAAGAAAAATAAGGTAAAGCTTTACACCACTGCTGAAGTCCGGAAAAGAGGGGTAGAAAGAATCGTCATTGAAACCATGCAATATCTGGATCAGTGCGATTTGATTTATGTATCATTTGATGTGGACTCTATGGACCCGACTGCTTCAAGAGGTACCGGAACTCCCGTAGCTCAGGGGCTTACTGAGCGTGAGGCTGGTGGACTGATGTCCAGATTCCTTGCTTATCAAAAGGTATGTTGTTTTGAGATAGTAGAAGTTAACCCGACCCTTGACAGGGAGAATCAAATGGCTGAGCATGCATTTGAAATTTTAATTAAGGCAACGAATGCCTTTAGAAACGAATAGAATTATGAATATCCAACAACATATTACTACTGCGACCATCAATGCGGTCAAAGAACTATACAATCAGGATTTACCAGAAGCACAAGTTAACCTTCAGGATACGCGCAGCGAATTTGAAGGAGAAATTACCATTGTTGTGTTTCCTGTAGTCCGCTTTTCAAAAAAATCACCTGAAGCAACGGCGAATGATCTCGGGGAATATCTTAAGGAACATATTGAAGAAATAACTGCGTTTAATGTCGTTAAGGGGTTCCTAAACCTGAGTATCGTCAGCTCTTACTGGATTGATCTTTTCCAGACTGACTTGCTGAAAGAAAGTTTTGGCACTATTCCATCGAATGGTAAAAAAGTAATGGTCGAATATTCTTCGCCAAATACCAATAAACCACTTCACCTTGGACACGTTCGTAACAACCTATTAGGTTATTCTGTTTCTGAGCTGTTAAAAGCTAGTGGATCAGAGGTATATAAAGTTAACCTGGTCAACGACAGAGGAATCCATATCTGTAAGTCTATGCTGGCCTGGCAGAAATGGGGAAATGGCGAAACACCTGAAAGCTCTGGCTTAAAGGGCGATCACCTGGTTGGTAAGTATTATGTGATTTTCGATAAAGAATATAAAAAGGAAATCGAAGCATTAAAGGAAGCTGGTCAGACTGAGGATGAAGGCAAAAAGAATGCGCCTTTAATCAAAGAAGCTCAAGCGATGTTATTAGCCTGGGAAGCTGGTGATGAAGAGGTTATCTCTTTATGGAAAAAAATGAACGGATGGGTTTATGACGGCTTCGCTGTAAGTTATAAGAATCTTGGTGTTGATTTTGATCAGTATTATTATGAAAGTAATACGTATTTATTAGGAAAAGATACGGTTGAAGAAGGTTTAACTAAAGGAGTTTTCTTTAAGAAACCAGATGGCTCTGTCTGGATCGATTTGACAGCAGATGGATTAGATCAGAAATTAGTACTTCGTGCAGATGGAACTTCAGTTTACATCACTCAGGATCTGGGTACTGCACAAATGAAATATGATGATTTCAAAATGGATGAGTCTATTTATGTAGTGGGTAATGAGCAGGACTATCATTTTAAGGTGCTGTTCCTGATTTTAGATAAGTTAGGGAAGAGCTGGGCGAAAGGATTATATCATTTATCTTATGGAATGGTAGATCTGCCAAGTGGTAAAATGAAATCACGTGAAGGTACTGTAGTGGATGCGGATGATTTGATAGCGGAAATGATCGCTACAGCTAAACAGAAAACTGAAGCACTGGGTAAGGTAGATCATTTCAGTGAGGAAGAGAAAGAAAGCCTTTACTATAAAATTGGAATGGGTGCTTTGAAATACTTTTTGCTGAAGGTTGAACCTAAGAAACGTTTGTTATTTGATCCTGCTGAATCTATCGATTTCCAGGGAAATACAGGGCCTTTTATCCAATATACACATGCGAGGATTAAATCGCTGTTAAGCAAAGCTGAATATAAGAATGGACAGCACGTGGCTAATAATATTGCTTTATCGGCTACTGAGCTGGAAATGATCATATTATTATCAAGATATCCTGCTGAAATTGCTTCTTCTGCTAAAGCGTTTAGTCCGGCTACTTTAGCGAACTATATTTATGAGGTGGCCAAGATGTTTAACAAGTTTTATCATGAAATCCCGCCAATTGTGAAGGAAGAAGATGAAGCGCTTAAACAACATCGGTTAAATCTGAGCTGGGTAACTGCAAATGTCCTTAAATCTGGTATGCGTATTTTAGGAATTGAAGTTCCTGAAAGAATGTAATCAGCTATTTTTACTAGTAATTATGCAATTACTGCATAATTTGAATAAACTATATAAGAGAGGGACTGTTTTAGCAGTCTCTCTCTTTTTTGCGATATAATTTGCTGTAATATTGCAGCTAATCATTTGATCAATTTATGAATTGGAAAAAATTATTATCTGCCAAACGGTGGGGAAATGAAGATCGTTTTGCTGGCAATGAAAAGGAAGCCAGATCTGAGTTTCAACGTGATTATGACAGGATTATCTTTTCTTCTCCTTTCAGAAGGCTGCAAAATAAAACACAGGTATTTCCTTTACCAGGTAGTGTATTTGTACATAACAGGCTGACTCATAGTTTAGAAGTTGCAAGTGTAGGCCGTTCATTGGGTACTATCTTTTACAACAGGATTAAAGAAATTGATCCGAATGTAGATGAGACTATTCCACTGCTTGCCGAAATTGGTAATATTATCGCTTCGGCTTGTCTGGCACATGATCTTGGAAACCCGGCTTTTGGACATTCCGGAGAATCTGCTATTTCTCATTATTTTACGACGGGGGATGGAAAGGTTTATCAGGATAGGGTAACTGAAGCTGAATGGCAGGATCTGATCAATTTTGAAGGGAACGCGAATGCTTTAAGGATATTGACCCATGCTTTTGCCGGAAAAGGAACCGGAGGTTTTGCATTGACTTATGCGACACTGGCTTCTATTGCGAAATATCCTTGCGCTTCTATCGCTGGTCACGATAAAACGAATATCAATACGAAGAAGTATGGTTTCTTTCAGGCGGAACAATGCGGGTTTAAAAAGATAGCAGATGAAATGGGGCTGATCAAAGTTTCGGATGAGCCGTTAGTTTATAAGCGTCACCCTTTGGTTTACCTGGTAGAAGCTGCGGATGATATCTGTTATAATATCATTGATCTGGAAGATGCGCATCGTTTGAAAATCCTGACTTATCAGGAGGTAGAGAATTTATTATTGCCGCTATGTAATGATGTTAAATTGCCTGAGCGTTTATCGGAGATGGAAGATGATGATGCTAAAATTACGCTGATGCGGGCAAAATCGATCAGTACGTTAATCGGACAATGTTCGCAGGTATTTTATAACAATCAGGAAGCGATTTTGAGTGGTGATTTCAACAAGAGTTTGCTGGATGCTATTCAAGAGCCATTCTTGTCTATCATGAAGTATATCGAGCGGATCTCCATTAAAAAGATTTACAATTATTCTTCTGTGGTACAGATAGAGGTTGCTGGTTATAAAGTAATGGGCGGGTTGCTGGAAGAATTTATTCCTGCTTATTTGAATAATGAATCAAAATATCACAAGAAATTAGTAGAATTAATTCCAAATCAGTTCAAGACCAAGGCTACTGATGATTATACAAAGATACTATGTGTGCTGGATTTCGTATCTGGTATGACGGATATATACGCCGTTGAGATGTTTAGAAAAATAAAGGGAATCTCTTTTCCTTCAATGAGTTAAAAAAGAAAACCCCGGGGCATTCACTCCCGGGGTTTCTTATTTTTAAAATTTAGCAACAAATTTTAATATCATTATTTAATCTTTTTGTGTTCCAGAGGTCAGTTTTACATTTCCTTTGCGTCTGAAGATAGGAAAAGTCATTGGACTTTTCGCAGGTCTTTCGTCTCCAAATAATACACCCCATTGTTTAAAGGATTCTGTCCGGTCGAAAATAACTTTAAGGACTGCAATAAGTGGCATGGCCAGGAACATTCCTGAAACTCCAGCAATACTGCCTCCAACTACTACACCTAAGATCGCCATTAAAGCATTGATCTTCACTTTTGAACCCACAATCCTTGGCATCAGGATATTGTTATCCAGAAATTGAACGGCTGCAATTACAGCTAAAACAGTAATTACGGGAGTAAGGGAAGTGGAAGCGGTTATGGTTAGAAGTACACCGATAATATTTCCGATTAATGCCCCTACATAAGGGATCAGGTTCAGAATAGCAAAGATAATTCCAATTAATAGCGCGTGTTGAATACCGAAAAGCATCAGCAGACCTCCTAAAAGGATAGTCATATAAGTGATTTGTATCAATAAACCTACCAGGTAGTTTTTGATAATAGATTCAGTTTCGTAGATAGCCTCTTTAACTTTCGGGTGATCTGTAGTTTTAAACCACATAAATACGAAGCGTAACAGGATATCTTTATAAAAAAGCATCAGGTAAATGTAGATGGGAAGAAGACCGACAAATACAAATACGGAACTGAGCGTTAACGCTGCACCACTTGCCATTCCCCCGGCCATATTTAAGAGGTCATTACTTTTTTTATTGATAAAATTAAGTTGTTCGGTAGGTGAATAATGGCTGATATTGCTCACCCACTCGCTTAATGATTTTAGATGCTGGGCCACGTTTTTCTTGATTTCAGGAAAATCTGAAACCAGATTCCCAACTTGCGAGGTAAAAAACCAGGCAATGATACCGATGAAAATTATAACCAATAAAATAGGAAAGACGATCGCAATGATTTCCGGAACCTTATATTTTCTTAGCCAGCGATAAACAGGCAACAGCATGATACTGATAAAGAATGCCATGATAACAGGCATGATAATATCACTGGCAACTACGAATAAGGCACCGATAAGCACCAAACCTAGTAACTCAATTGATCGCTTTACGGTGAGCGGTAATTCTTTCATATTGTAATGTAAATGTTAATTTTCAAGGGTTAAACATGAAAAGATAGCAAATGTTTGGGTATTTTTGCGCAATCTTAAACTAAGTTCTGTCCGTTATGATTACAAATGAAACAATAGTAGCTTTATCAACCCCACCTGGAGCGGGTGCCATTGGCGTGATCCGTTTATCTGGGAAAGATGCTATTGCGATCGCAAATTCCGTATTTAGCGGAAAGGATCTGTTGAGCCAACCTACACATACACTGCATTTTGGATTGATTAAAGATGGTGACATCGTGATTGATGAAGTGGTGGTAAGTTTGTTCGTAGGCCCAAAATCTTACACGAAAGAAAACGTGGTAGAGATCTCTTGCCACGGATCAAATTATATCATTCAGCAGATTATTAATTTATTGATAAAAAAAGGTGCTTCAGCAGCGAAACCTGGAGAATTCACTTTAAGAGCGTTTTTGAATGGTGCGATGGATTTATCTCAGGCAGAAGCTGTAGCGGACTTGATTTCTTCAGATTCACAGGCTGCACATAGTGTTGCAATGAATCAGTTAAGGGGAGGTTTCAGTACGGAATTAAATGTTTTGCGTGAACAGCTGATCCATTTTGCTTCCATGATTGAATTGGAGCTTGATTTTTCTGAGGAGGATGTGGAGTTTGCAAACAGAGATCAATTGCAGGAATTAATTAATAAGATCACGATAGTATTGAATAAGCTGATCCGTTCTTTTGAATTGGGTAATGTGATTAAGGAAGGTATCAATACGGTGATTGCAGGCAGACCGAATGCGGGTAAATCTACTTTGTTGAATGCGTTGTTAAATGAAGATAGGGCAATTGTCAGTGAGATCGCAGGAACGACAAGGGATACAATAGAGGAAGTTTTAAATATCAATGGTATCAACTTTCGATTAATTGATACGGCGGGCATACGCGAAGCGACAGACACGATAGAAGCGATCGGAGTAGAGAAGACGATGTTAAAGATTAGTCAGTCTGCTGTTTTAGTTTATTTGTTCGATGTGCTGAATTTGACAGCGAACGAGATTAGGGATGATATCGCAAGTTTATATAAACCTGGGTTGGCTTTTATTGCAGTAGCGAATAAGATTGATTTGTCATTTAGTGACAGGTTGAAGGAGTTGAATTTACCTTCAGAGATTAAGTTTATCGGGATATCCGCGAAGGAAAATCAAAATGTGGAGGAGTTGAAGGAGTTGTTGTATGAGACTGTGATAGGGGATAAGTTGTCGGAGAATCATACCATGGTTACGAATATTAGACATGTGGAAGCGTTAAGGAAGACGCAGGAGTCGTTGGATAGCGTTTCGCAAGGGTTGATTAACCCGGTTACTTCGGATTTTTTGGCAACTGATATTAAGCAGGCGCTGTATTATTTAGGGGAAATTACTGGGAAGGTTACTACCGATGATTTGTTGGATAATATATTTAGTAAGTTTTGTATTGGGAAGTAACCCTGTATAATTACGAATAATCATGTTAAATATTGAATAGTAAATAGCTTATTGTTAATAAGTTATGTGGATTTCTTTTGTCCAAATTCTTGGGTAATTGCCACAGTTTTTCACACATTTGTTCCTCAAGCACAAAATTTTACCCTCAAAAAAATACAGGGTAAAACATTGCGCTTAATGGCGCTTAATTACCCTTAATTCCTCTTATTTCTCCTTAATTACCCTAAAAAGGGCTAAAAAGTGGCGAGATAACTACCGATGATTTAAGCAGTAAAAAGGTGCCTACAGGGATAATGAAAAGGAACAAAAAACAAGGCAATGAGTTCAAACATCAACATCCAAAGAATCTGTGAACACTGCGTAAAACCGTTTCGTGCAAAAACTACCGTAACGAGGTTCTGTGGTACGATATGTAATGGCAGACACGCCAAACAAAAGATCCGTGACTTAAAGATTAAAGTATCGGAGACACAGGTTAAAGAAAATCTAATCTCGGTTATAAACCACCCTGTCTTATTAGAGTTCTTAACTATTAAACAAGCATCCAAACTCTTAGGAATCTGCACCAAAACCCTATACAACATTCTGCAAAGCGGTAAAATCAAAGGTGAAGCTCCTAGAGATGAATAATTAATAAATGATCGTTATATATTTGAATTTTTGGGCTTGCCTATAAATGTAAAGACATCAGAAAATAAAATAGAAACAGCATTGATTAATCACCTACAGCAATTTTTAATGGAATTGGGAAAGGCGTTTGCTTTTATAGCAAGACAACAACATATTGTTACTGATACTTCTGACTTTTTTATTGATTTGGTTTTTTACAACTATTACTTGAAGTGCTTTGTGCTGATTGATCTGAAAACTGATGAACTAACTCATGGTGCAATTGGACAGATGGATATGTATGTCAGGATGTATAATGATTTGAAGAAAGGTGAGGGTGATAATCCAACTATTGGCATGATACTTTGCACAGAAAAAGATGAAACAATTGTTAAATATTCCATTCTAGCAGAAAATGAAAAATTATTTGCAAGTAAGTATCGTTTATACCTGCCGAATGAAGATGAGCTGAAAGAATTAATAGAACAAGATAGAATAGATTTGACCTTGATAATGACATAGAAAGATAGGGCTTGATTTTTGGGATCGGTGTATTATGTCCGAATTATAAAAAATGAATTAGTTTTTTTTGCATTAATGATGGTCAATATTTCATCGGATTGATTTTATCAGACAATCCCTTGCAGAAGAAGGCTTGCCTTCGTTTCGGCGCATTTTACAACATTTCTGCCAAAGCAATTATCCCCTCTTCCAATTCTTTTTCAGAAAGCGACCCGTAGCCTAATCTTATACCATTGACAGTTTCATCAAAGCTATAGGTGTCAGGTGTAATAATTTTGATGCCTTTGGCTTGCAGTTTTTTGGAAACCTTTAACCAATCTACATGCTGATTAGGAACAACCCAAAAAGCCAAACCGCCATCGGGAATAACATAAGTTGCTTTGTCCTGCATATATTTGTTCAGCAATGTTACCGTGAAGTCTCTTTTGGCTTTATAATGATGAGTTGATTTTTTTATATGGCGTTTTATTGTACCATCTTTGATAAGTTGCAGAATTGCCTGCTCCATTATACTATCACCCTGCACATCAATAATTTTCCGCAAATTGCCCACTCTTTCAATCAAAGAGCTGTCATTGCTTGCCAAATAACCAATACGCAGAGCTGGTGCAACAACCTTGCTCATTGTACCAATGTAAACATAGTTTTTCAGTTCTGTAAAACTTGACAATGGTAAAATCGGACGATAACCAAAATGAAACTCATTATCATAATCATCTTCAATAATCATAAAACCATATTTGTTAGACAATCTTATTAATTCCAATCTTCTTTTTAGGCTTAACGTTGCAGTAGTCGGATATTGGCGATGTGGCGTGAGGTAAATTGCCTTTATCTTCTTACTTGATTTTAGATAAGAAATAACATCTTCAATCAGTAAACCATCTTTATCTACTCTTACAGCCAACAGCTTTGCACCCGCATTTTCAAATGCCTTCCAGGCAGGTTTATATCCTGGATTTTCAATCATTAAATAATCATCTTTTGTAAACAAGCATTGTGCTGTCAGATACATCGCCATTTGACTGCCTCGGGTAATGCAAATGCTGTGTTCATCAACCTGCATTCCTCTTTGATGATTGAGCATTTGAACAATATTTTTTCTAAATTCCAATTCGCCCAACTCGCTGCCGTAGCCCATCATCTGCCATCTTGCTTTTTGATTGAATATTTGGCGGTATGCCCTTGCCAATTCAGTAATGGGCGCAATTTTACTGTCGGGGCTTCCGTCGTCAAACTGTATATGATAATGTTTGCTTGTCGCATTTTTTATGGCAGAGGTTGCAAGACTGCTGTTTTGCGCTTTTTTGAAATCGGGCAATGTATCAGAAACAAAAGTCCCCTGCCGTTCTTTAGAAACCAGCCAACCCTCAATAAGCAGTACATTAAGTGCTTCTACAACTGTATTCCTGTTTATTTTTAAAAGTTGTGCAAGATTTCTACTGCCGGGCAAAGCATCGCCTGGCTTTAATCTGCCCGAATGAATGTCTTTTATTATAGCATCGGCTATTTGCAGATAAATGGCTTTATCCGATTGTTCGTCTAACTGTACTTCAAATTTCCAACCTCTTAGCATCTGGACTATCTATTTTTATTAAAACTGTATCATGAGTGTAGTCCAAAGGTATGATACTTTTGTGTCGCAATAATGCAAAAATCATAAAAAATTTCAGTTATGTTAGAAACAGGAGTTAATAAAAAAATCCACGCAGAGCAAAAGCAATTCAACTCTAAAGATTTTCATCAAACATTCGCAAGACCAACATATGTCAAACCCTCACACTTCATTCACAAGAACGTTGAAAATGCGGGGGTACACAACCAGTTTTCCGAAGAAAGAAAGCACCCAGTTTTCTTTGTTGACTTACCAAGTAAAAATGTAAGTATGACTATTGGCGGTCTGTTACCCGGACAAAAAACGAACCTGCACCGCCATACTTACGAAACCGTTCTATATGTCATCGAGGGTAAAGGTTGGACACGAGTAGAAGATGATATAGTAGAGTGGGAAGCAGGTGATGCCGTTTATATTCCGTCTTGGGCGTGGCATCAGCATCAAAACCTAAGCGATAGTGAACCTGCGAAATATTTTGCTTGCGAAAATGCGCCGCAACTGCAAAACCTGGGTGTAGCATTACGCGAGGAAGAGAACAGAGATTTTTAACTTTTAAAGCAATATAAAAAATGAAAAAAGCACCATTTAAAGGGGTAGTCGCTTATCCGGTTACGCCGTTTGACAACAACGAAAGCATTGATATTCCATTATTCAAAAAACATGTAGAACGCTTGGTTTCGGCAGGTTCTCACGGTATCGCTCCATTGGGAAGTACTGGTGTAATGCCTTACCTTACTGATGCAGAAAAGGAAGCTATGACAGAAGCCACCATACAACAGGTAGCAAATCGGGTTCCTATATTGGTAGGTGTTTCTAATCTTACAACAGAGAAAACCGTTTATCACTCACAATTTGCCGAAAAAGCAGGTGCAACAGCTGTCATGATTAGTCCGATGAGCTATTGGAAACTTACCGACGACGAAATTGTGAAACATTACGATACCGTTGCTTCAAAAATTTCAATTCCTATAATGGCATATAACAATCCAGCAACAGCTGGTGTAGATATGTCGCCTGCATTGCTGAAACGTCTATTGCAGATCCCTAATGTTACGATGATTAAGGAAAGTACAGGCGATATTCAGCGTATGCACTATTTGAGAAAAGAGTTGGGGGAAGAAGTAACATTTTTTAACGGCTCTAATCCTTTAGCATTGGCAGCCTTCTCCGCAGGTGCTACCGGTTGGTGCACCGCTGCTGCGAACCTTATACCCGAACTCAATATTGCTCTTTACGATGCTGTACAGGAAAATGATCTGGATCAAGCCCGAAGACTATTTTACAAGCAGGTAGATTTACTGAAATTCATTGTAGCGAAAGGTTTGCCACGTGCGATAAAAACAGGTTTAGACCTATTGGGAATAGACGGTGGTGGTTTCAAAAGTCCTCTGAAACCGCTTACTGAAAATGAGACATCAGAACTGGATGGTATACTTTCAGCTATTAAGAGTGAAATTTATCAGTATTAACCATAGTTTTAAAACAATGGCAATGTGTTACCTATCGATTTTAATGCTTCAATAGAAAATGTAAAGTAACCACAATCTAAAGGCCCGAAAGCAGTAAAAAGTTTCGGGCTTTGTACATTACTATTTCAGTGATAAGTAATAAAAAACAAGGAAATATAAAATGCACCTGAAAGAAGAATTAAACTGGCCAAAATTTCCATATCGGGGCAAACACTATCCGTTCGCAGGTTACCATTGAGCGAATAGGTGCAGATAAAACTGCTGAACAGCTAGTAACTTATACAGACGGAAACATCACGATTGACCTTTTGCTACCAAATCAGTAAAAGATAATGGTGTAAACAGAAGAAGTAATAAGAGTTTATCTGGACTACCTGATTATCCTGAAACTGTACCATTCGGCTAATCCTGTTATCATTTACCTTTACACTATTAATCAAAATAATTTAAACAATGGGTTACAAAATTAAGAAAGCAGGTTTGGAAGACCTGGACACAGCAGCAGCATTATTCAACGATTATCGGGTGTTTTACCGTCAGGCAGACGATTACGAAAAATGCAAAAAGTTTATTCAGGAACGGTTGGACAATGAGCAATCTAACATTTTCCTTGTTTATTTGGAGGGAAATGCTGTTGGCTTTGTTCAGTTGTACAAACTCTACCATTACATCAAATTACAAAAGCAATGGCTATTGAGCGATTTATTCGTTCATCCCGATTACAGAGGCAAAGGACTTTCGATAGCATTGATAGACTATAGTAAACAATGGTGCATAGAAACGGGAGCTTGCGGACTGATGCTTGAAACAGAAAAGACAAACGACATAGGGAACAAGCTCTATCCACGTTGCGGTTTTGAATATGACGGTAATCACAATTATTACTATTGGTGGAAGTAACATAAACGGCGATCTACACCAGTTCGCCGTTTTAATAAATTGTAACCCTTCCTAAAAATCAGACTGTCTAGGGTAGCGAAAATTCTTAAATGGTCTTAAACATATTTAGCTTTACAGATGGCAAGAAACAAGTTACACTATTGAAGCTGTCATTGCATGAAATTTTCCGAAATATTTAAACGTTTGATTCTATTTATGTATTTTTGAAATAAGTAAAATGATTGCATGAAAGATTCAAGTCGTCTGGAAAGATATATACGTCGTGGAGAGTATAATTCATAGAATTTGTGGTCAACATAAACAGGTAGCTCCTCACTGCGCTGACTTATACTATTGATTTTTAATAACTAAAGTATGCCATCGGTTTGCTGAACAAAATACAGGCCTCGTAATTTATTCCTCTTTCACTATTGCAAACCAGCTGGACACATATGCAGTAAAAGTACCGAATAGTCCAACTCCAGCAGTCATCAATACCGCTGCAATTATCCGTCCTTCGGTAGTTACGGGGAATTTATCACCATAACCTACAGTTGTGATAGTTACATAAGCCCACCATATGGCATCTTCAGCAGTTTTAATATTACTATCAGGATCTTTCTCCACCTGAAGAATAGCAATTGAAGAAAATATGATCAGCAATATAGCAAGTATGGTTACTGAAGTGAAAGCTCCCCTCGCTTTGTTCCTGAAAACATGTTTGACAAACATTTGTGTAGAACGGAAAGCACGGATAAGCCGTAATAATCTGATCAGCCTAAGAATACGGCCTGCCCTCAAATAACTTACTGCCGGCACGCTGGAAATCAAGTCGATCCAACCCCACTTCATAAAAGCTTGCTTATTTTTGGCTTTGTAGAAACGAAAGCAAAACTCTGCGAAGAAAAACACACAGATAGTATTATCGATATATGTCAGTAGAATTGATGTCTCTTTTGGGAGCACTAAAACTGTGTCTACCAGGATCGCCAGTAGAACGTAGATTGATAATACAAATACAACCAGATTGAGTAACCCAAGTTGATTTTCATTAATAGGATTTGTAGTCATGAAGGCAGGATGAGGAATATAAGTGATGAAGGATGACTTTATAGGACTTATTTAAACAACCAATCCCAAAAGCTTTTTTTGTTTGATTTAGACTTGAGCTTACCAGGAGGTGCAGGGTTCGCAACTAAATTAGTTGACTTGTTTTTTGTTTGGTCAGGATCTACTTCATCTACTATTATCTTTTTCGGTATAATAGGGGATTGCTTGCCTGATCTTAAACTTTTTAAGAACATTTCAAGTGCATAACCGTCTTGCAGACTTACTTCTCTTGCTTTACTTCCTTCAAAAGGCCCGACTATTCCGGCTGCCTCCAATTGATCGATAATTTGGCCTGCACGATTATAACCCAACTTTAGTTTTCTTTGTATAAGAGAAGTTGAGCCTTGCTGATGCATAACGATCAGACGTGCAGCGTCCTCAAACATGGGATCAATTCTATCAGTGTTAAAATCTATAGTCGGCGTATTCATCATTCTATATTCAGGTAACATATATGCACTAGAATATCCTCGTTGGTTGCCAATAAATTCACTCAATCTATCTACTTCAGATGTATCTGTATATGCTCCCTGAAGATGAATGATCTCAGTTCCAGTTGATAGTAACATGTCGCCATATCCATTTAATAATTCGGCACCACTATTATCCAATATTGTACGGGAATCAATAGCAGATGTCACGCGGAATGCTATCCTGCCGGCGAAGTTTGCTTTAATAATCCCTGTGATAATTTTTACAGAAGGCCGCTGAGTGGAGATGATCAAATGAATACCCGCAGCTCTTCCCAACTGTGCCAAACGGCTAATTACTAATTCTATCTCTTTATTGTCCGTTAGTAATTCTGCAAATTCATCAATCACGACTACAATAAAAGGAAGGAAGCGATGGTTTTCAGCAGGATTTAATTTGCGCTCTATGAACTTTTGATTGTATTCTTTAATCTGACGTACACCAGCATAATTTAATAAGTCATATCGTTGATCTAATTCAATAACCAAACCATTGAGTGTAACGATTGCTTTCAATTTATCACTGACAATGGCATCAGTCTCGCCGGGTAGTTTTGCTAAAAAATGACGTTCAATATTTCGGAAAAGACCCAATTCTAAATTATTGGTATCTATCAATACTAACTTTAATTGCGAAGGATGCTTTTTATAAAGAAGCGAGAATAGTATCGCATTTAAACAAACAGATTTGCCCTGACCAGTTGCGCCCGCTATTAATAGATGGGGTAGTTTAGTCAGCTCTATGAGGGACACATCATTGCCCATCGTTTTGCCCAAAGCGATAGGCAAGTCAAAATCACAAGTTTGGAATTCTTGAGTTGCTAATATTGAACGGATTGATACAAAAGCATGGGCCGCATGGGGTACTTCGATACCCATAGTTCCTTTACCAGGAATCGGTCCAATAATATTAATCTCTGCAGCCAGAATTAGTGCAAGGTCGTCTTTCAGGCTTTTGATCTTTGAAACCCGGGCACCTGGCGCTGGAATAAACTCATATAAAGTAAGTGATGGCCCAACTATAGCTCTTATGGCATCTATCTCAATCTGGCTAAAGCTGAAAGTTTCTACTATTTTATTCTTGTTTATTTCAATTGTTTCCGCATCAATAGTAGTGCTATCAGCATAGTTTTCTAGTAAATCTAGCGTTGGAAATACATAACTTGAAAGATCAAGATTCGGGTCAAAGTTACCAAAATGCACTTCTGCTTCAGAAAACGGTTCAACAGGTTTGTTTTCAATATCCATTTACTATTTGTCCGAGAGGTTAACTAAATGTAATGATAATATAACAGGTTTATCATTGTAATATTCTGTAATTCATATATTTATAATATATATTCATTGCCTGATATTCAAAATTATACAAGATTGTGTTATTGTTTTTACGGGAAACCGGAATATGTAGAAATATCCATATATACTACTTCATAGAAATCCTGGAAGGTAAATAGAGGCTATGAAACAATTAGAATATCACTAACCCTCTATTTCCTCTTCAGCGTAAAAAAGAACTCAGACCCTTCACTAACCACGCTTTCCACCCAGATATTCCCCTCATTCGCATTGATGAACTCTTTACAAATAACCAAACCAAGACTCGTCCCTTTTTCATTGTTCGTACCCATCGTACTCACATTATTCACGCTAAATATAGATGCTAAACGTGAACGCTCTATCCCGATTCCGCTATCCTTAAAAGAGCAAATTACCTTATCCTGATCAGCCTTTACCGCTATACGGATAACCCCTCCAACGGGAGTAAACTTTATCGCATTGGACAGAATATTACGAACCAGAAAATCCAGATGATCTGCATCACAAAAAACCCTTAAATCCGGTTCAATATCCTGCGCAATAGTAATTGATTTCTGGGCGGCCATTTCCTTCAGCAGCAAAACATTGCGTTTAATTTTCTTTTCCGGACTGACATCGCTCTGATTAATCATAACCCCTTTTAACTGCATTTGCCCCCAGTGCAAAATAAGGTTCAGCGTCTCCAGTGTAGCATTACACTGCAATTCCAGTTTTCCAAGCATGAGCGCCTTTTCCTGGTCAGATAACCAGCCTCTGTTGATCAGTACAAGAAGGTTTAGGATTGAAGCCAGCGGAGCCTTCAAATCGTGCCCAAGAATTGAAAATAACTTGTCTTTTACATTGTTCGACTTTACAAGATCTTCATTAGCCTTGTTCATTAGCCGGTTCAAATTCCTGATTTTAAAAAAGTAAAAACCCAGGACCAGCATTAAGGCTGTACCACCAAATATTATCCAGAACATAATTCTTTGTTCAAGCGACTGTTGATTGTTCACAAACTTTAGCTGTGCCACTCTGGCCTGAGACTTCGTAAGTTCATACTGGGCCTGCAGATTAGATATTTTAAGTGATATATCTTTGTAGTAAAAACTATCAGCGATACTATATTGTCTTGTCCTTGACTGATAAGCTGCTTTATAATTTCCTGATTTCTCATAGAGCGCAGTGATATGAGCTAAAGCCTCAAGTAGCTGCTTATTGGCTTTTTTTGTTTCCGCAACTTTCAATGCTTGCTGAAGGTAATTTAGTGCTATTGCACTGTTCGAAGTTTCGTAGCTCTCTGCCAATGCCATTAAACTCTGAAACTCCCGGATGCTATTATTGATCTTTCTCGATTTTAACAAAGCTCCCTTTTGAAGCTCAATGGCTTTTGCCGTTTCTCCTGATTTTGCGTATACCTGCGCCAGCCCGTTCGTCAGTGAAATATTTAATCCCATCATCTCAGGATAATTACTTTGGCTGATACCTTTTTCAAAGTAGTAAATAGCTTTGGACATTTCACCAGTCTCCCTGTAGGCAATTCCAAAGTTCAGACAAGTATTTAGCTTCAAACTTGAAAAGGGGAGTGTAGTGCCAATCGCCTCAGCTTTTTTGTAATAAGAGATTGCACGTTGATAATCATGGCGGAAAGCATACACTTCACCAAGAGTAATATAGGACTCCATAATTCCACCCTTATCCTTGTTTTGCTCACTTATCTTTAATGCCTGAAGAAAATAAGGGATTGCTGTTGCTGAATTGCCTTTCCTGTTTTCTACCACACCCAGCCGGATATTCTCTTTAATGATCCCTTTATAATTATTCAGGCGCTTATAGATTTCAAGTGCCTCCAGATAGCGTTGTCTTGAAGACACTGCATTCCCTGAATTATCATCGATCATACCCATCTGGTTGAGCATCCTTGCTACACCTTCTTCGTCCTTAGTCTTTTTTGCAAGCTTCATCCCAAGGCTTACAAAAAACAAGGCTGAATCAGGCTTATCATAGCGGTAATGAACAATTAATTTTTCATAGGCACTAATATCCAGTACAGAAGGATTAGACTTTACAGGTTCTTGAAAGCCATATAACGAATGAAAACAGCATGAGAGTAAGAAACAGATAAGGGACGTACGCAAAATTGACATAAGAATTACCAGGACAGGGCAGCTGGCAAAGGTAATAGTTTACTGCTAAAAGCGATATAAAAATCTTATTCAAAACTGGCTTTTATCCTATAATTCATACTATAAAACTGCCCTGATGAGGTTCAAACGCAGTTAAAAATCGAATATGATTTAATTTCCTAAAATCACTTTACACCTAACTTGTTGAGCTCTTATACTAATAATGATACAAACTCCCTTTTGAAATATTCACCCTGTAAACTATTTTTGTGTAAACCTAAAAGACAAAAACACATGAAGAAAATCTTATTGGCTTCACTTTTATTAATAGCTGGGATCTCAGGATATGCACAGACCTACCAGCCTGTGACCAGCAAGGACAAGACCTATCTTGGGACTGTTAAGGGGCTCAGCTATACTTATAAATCTGGAATCATAACCTTGAAAAATAATGGTAAATATGATTTAGGTACGGTAAGCATTATTGCCTCTTCTAAAGTCGATAGTACTTTATTTGGGATTGCTTTATTTGAAGAAGGCCTGGAAAGAGGGAAGATAGTTAAGGCACCTCTTTATTTTTCTGCCGGTCTTGGTAAAAATTCCCGTGAAATTCCTTTAAAAGAGATCGATCAGAAGAATCTGGTATTATCCTTTGATAAAGCAACCAGAGCACAACGCTAATTGTCAAAAAGCTTGTCATTGACAGGCCTTTTAGTCTAAAATCCATAGTAAACGTTTTGATGGTCTTTCAGGCTTAAAATACCAGGGCTCATCAGTTCTCCAATAATGTGTAAATAGTACACTACAAATCGATTGCCCCATAAATCGGGCTTTCAGCATCTTATTCCCACCGTGTAAATATCCCTTTTTTTATATCACCACCTGGTGACCAATCCGAGTACGTTCACCTAGAGCAATCTGCATTTGGTGTAATAATAATTGGAATTAATTTTTTATAATTTAATTTTAAGGAATCTATTGGTTATCAGGGTTAATTTCATTTTTCTTGAAAGTTATTATAAAAAATAATTTTTATGTAAGTGGTTGATCCTGTATGCGCTGATTGGATATAAAGCTTAAAAATAATTTACGAGCAAGATTAGTTTTAAAGTTTTTTTAATAGTTTGAGGTTTCTGGTTTGTATTCAATTAATATGAATTATTACTAACATTTTATGTTTTTTAATAAAATCATAAAATTGCTGTATTTCAAAAATTTTAACCGTGAAACTGTAATTAAGAACTCTTTATGGCTGATTTCTTATTTGTCTTTTGTTCTTGTTGATATAATTAATTAATAATTTGTAGTTGATTAGTTGGTTTTATATTAATACATATTGCTTTATTTTTATAAAAAAATATTAATATAATAATTAGTCAATATATGGTTACGCTAAAAGGGAAGAACCTAAAACATATCTGGAAATCTTTTACATTGTCACAGAGAGAAGACGATTTTTATATTATATATTCTCATTATCATCATTACCTGAGTTATATAGGTTATAAAAGATATTTTTCTGAAGATATCGTTAAGGATGCAATTAACGACGTTTTCCTGTATCTTTGGGAAAATAAGTCCGCTCTTCAGAAAGTGGATAATTACCATAACTATATAATTACTTGCTTTGTGAGAAAATTATATCGCAAAAATATAAACGTACCCAAAGAAACAGTAGAAGTTATTGAAGCCCCTGTTTCGCTGCTATCTCCCTCTGTAGAAGATCTATATATTCAACAAGGAATGAATGGTACGGTGATTCAGATTGTTAAGGCGCATATCAATCAGCTTGCTGACAAGCAGCGGAATATGGTTTATCAGAAATTTTATCTTGGATTATCTTATCAGGAAATAGCTATTACGAATAAGGTTTCTATTCATACTGTTTACAATACTATTTATAAAGCAATTGATAAATTGAAATCGGCGATTACCAAAGAACAGGAAACCTATCTTTTAATCGCAATCGGCACAATGATCTTATTTTTATTATTTTTTCAAATACAGTAGTGAAAAAATAAAGTTTTCTGCTCTATTAAGAAAAATAATTAATCAGATGCCAGAGAAATATTTGAATGAACTGTTGAAAAATGAAACATTCATTAATTACTGTTTGAGGAGGAATGAACAGGATGTCAGTGACTGGGAAAACCGGATAAAAGAACACCCGGAAACTAAGGCAAAGCTTGAAGAATTAAAAGCTATTGTTTTATCCATAGGCCATCATGCAGGACAAAAAGCAATTGAACAGAATTATCTGAAATTACGTGCATTGATTAATCAGGGATATGAGATGAAAAAAAGATATATACTTTTCCTCTTCTCCTGGATCAGCTCCGCCGCAGCAATAATCATCCTGCCGATGCTAATCTTTTTTTACGGGCTCACCGATGAATCTATTAAAGATCGAATAAACGCGGCTCGGTTCTTAGACAGTTGTTGTGTTAAAAATACTAAACTCCATAACCCGGCAGACCACCCGGAAAACTCTTTAATATATTCTGTTAAATATCGCCCCGACGACTACGCGTCTATGAACCAGATCCACGCGATCAAGTAAAAAAAGAAAATATAAATTATCACATCTCATCTTTAAACTTACCTACCTATGTTAAAAGAACTAGAAAAACTGGCTGCCTTTATAGGCAATACGCCTCTTATTGAACTAAAAAATAACGATGCCAACCTCTTTGCGAAGTTAGAATACAATAACTTCTCTGGCAGCTCAAAGGACAGAGCTGCATTCAGCATTATCTACAACGGTATCAAATCCGGGAGGATTTCAGAAAATACCACCATCATTGCGTCCAGTTCCGGCAATCTGGCTATCGCTGTAGCTTCGATCTGCAAAAGGTTGAAATTACGCTTCATTCCTGTAATCGATCCGAATATTAATTCATCTTACGAAACATTGTTAAACCTGATGTCTCACCATGTGGTCAAAGTCGCTGAAAGAGATCATACAGGAGGATATCTTTTAACCCGGATCAATGTGGTCAATGCGCTGCATGCAGCTACTCCTGATGCTTTTATTGCAGACCAGTACGGTGATCCAAATAATTATAAAGGTTATTACGGTCTGGGAGAAGAGATTATTTCCTCTTTTGAAAAGCTTGACTACATTTTTGTTGCGGTAAGTTCAAGCGGTGCAATCACAGGTATTTCAGATTTCATCAAAAGGAAAAAACCGGAAGTGAAAATTGTAGGCGTTGACGTAGAAGGTTCTGTCATTTTTAGTGATAAACCTGTTAAACGTTATATCTCAGGAATAGGAGCGAGCCAGGTTCCTCCGATCATGAAAAATGCCATCATTGATGACGTAGTGATTATGTCTCAAATGAGTATTATCAGAGGATGTACTGAACTGCTGAATGAGCAGGCAATTTTTGCCGGGGCTTCATCGGGAGCTGTTTACCTGGCTGCTAAAAACTATTTCAGACTGAATGATATCGAAGAATCAAGGGCTACCTCTCTGTTAATATTTCCAGATAAAGGGCATACCTATTTAGATACTATTTATAATGAAGAATGGGGCTGTCAACTTGCTGCTAAATTAAATGAAGAAGTTCTTTCCAATAATTTTTAAGCCGTAAAATAACAATCATGTTAGCTATCAACGATCACCAAATATCGTGGGTATGTAACATGGGATTATCCAAAATGTCTCTCATCTATTTACCTCCTAAACCAAATTATGCCATTCAGATTATGTGGCAGCATGCTTAATCAAATGCTGCGCTGCCTGATCTGCTATGTTCATTATTTATGGCAAACTGTCTTTACAAATCCAAACAGTTGCATTTAAAATTACTCGTAAATTATGCCAATTAATAAATCTCCGCTTCACCCAGCACAAAAAGATGTTTATCTGGATCAATTGATAAACGTAAGTAATCCTTATTATAATATCGGTGGATACACCAGGATCAAAGGTCCACTGATCAGGACAACATTCATTGCTGCTGTCAATTCATTGCCCGAAGTATTTGATGCCTACCGGATGAGGTTTGATATTGATGAACATACTCCTCAGATCTATTTTGATGATTCCTATCAGCAGCTGGAAATCATAGAACTTGATTATAGTATGCATCAGGATGGAGAAGAGCTATTGCAGGCTTGGATGAAAGAACAGTTCAGCAGGCCATTTGAAATTAAAAAAACTCATGTTCTTTTTGAACATTACCTGGTTAAACTCCCAAATGAAGAACATCTGTATTTTTTTAAATATCATCATTTAATATCAGATGGGGTGGGTTTGTCCTCACAAAATCATTATATAGCTAAAAAATATACAGCACTGGTCAATAATGAAGAAACAGACTTCTCTTATCTTTCCTATAAAGATGAAGCTGTAAAAGCTGATGCCTATTATCATTCTGATGAATATGCAGAAGAAGGTAAATACTGGAAAGATAAGATTGAGAAAAAACCACAACAGTTATTACAAAGAAAATTTCTTGACAGTAGTCAGGACCAAAAGAAATGTGGAACTATCATAGTCAATCTATTGCCTGAAGATATCGCGCTCCTGGAAGATTTACAGAAAAAAACAAAGTCTAGTATGCAGCAATTAACCATTGCTGCCCTGATGATTTACTTTGGTAAAACTTCTGATAAGCAGGAGTTTATTTTTGGTACCCCATTACACAAAAGAAAAAATAAAAAAGTTCGTGATATAGTAGGGATGTTTACTGGTATTCTTCCTTTTAAAGGAGCCTATCAGCCAGACCTTTCCGTAAGTGAACTGATCAAACATACCACTGCATCTCAGCGTGAAGATTACCGTTATAGTAATTACCAGATAGGCGATTTAAGTCGTTATTTCAAAATTAATGCAGTAGAAGAATATTTGCTTGAAATAGTGATCAACTACGCAGTTATTAATTTTTCACTTGATTTTGGAGAAGGTATGCAAGCCGGATTTTATGAACTTCCGAGTGGTTACGGTCGTTACCCGATTGAGATCTGGTGGAAAGATTTAGGAAAACAGCAGCCATTACAGTTAAGTATTGATTACCAGCTCCAGTTTTTTTCTGCTGAAGAAATGGAGCTGATAGCACAAAGACTTCTGTTTATTCTGAAACAATTCAGTACGCAGCTGGATAGTAAATCAAGTGAAATAGAGATTATTCCACCATCAGAATTACAATTACTGGCGCATTTCAATGACGTAACCGTTGCTTATCCGGATACTAAAAACCTGGTGGAAATTTTCACTGAACATGCAGTTGCAACACCTGGGGTAATTGCGCTTCAATTCGAAAATCAGCGGTATAGTTATGAAGCATTAAATATAAAGGCTAACCAGCTGGCACATTACCTTCAAACAAAGGGGGTAAAACGAGATACCTTAGTCCCGGTTTGTTTTGACCGATCTATAGATATGGTGGCCGCTATTCTGGGAATCATGAAAGCGGGTGCGGCTTATGTACCTATTGATCCCGGTTATCCTGAAGACAGGATCAGCTATATGCTCGAAGATACAGGGGCAAAAATAGTGGTCACAACCGCAGCATTGGCAGAAAAATTTAATGCGGTTGAAGTGATTCAGCTTGATGCTGACAAGGAAGCTATTGCCACGCAATCAATTCTTAATCCGGCCAATAAGATACACGCGGTTGATCTGTCTTATGTCATTTATACTTCGGGATCTACGGGTAAACCTAAAGGGGTAATGGTTGCGCATGGAGGAATGCTGAATCACCTGTATTCAAAAGTCAATGATCTGAAACTCGATAGTAGCTCTATTGTCGCTTTTACAGCTTCTTATACTTTTGATATCTCTGTATGGCAACTCTTCTCTGCCATGTTATGTGGTGGAACAACTATCATCTATACTACTGCACTAATTCTGCAACCAGTTGAACTGATCCGTGCCATTGACAAAGATAAAGTTACGATCTGGGAAGTAGTGCCTTCTTATCTTGCTGCGGTATTACAGGAGCAATTTGTTGCGTCACTAACTGCACTAAAATATTTGCTGGTTACAGGTGAAGCAGTCAGTCAGCCAATATTGGCGCAATGGTTTGAACATGCTTTTTACGGCAGAATTCCGGTCGTTAATGCCTACGGGCCAACCGAAGCCTCAGATGATATTTGTCATTATATCATGCACGATACCCCGATGAGTACAAATGTGCCATTGGGATCACCTATCCAAAACACACAATTATATGTCATTGACAATAACGGGCAGTTATGCCCGATTGGAGTACCAGGAGAGATTGGTGTTGCTGGTATTTGTGTATCAAGAGGTTATTTGAACCGCCCTGAGCTCACCGCAGAGAAGTTTATTAAAAATCCTTTTGATCCCGGTTCTGAGTACCTGATGTACCATACTGGTGATCTTGGCCGATGGCTGCCTGATGGAAATATAGAATATCTTGGCCGTATTGACGATCAGGTTAAAATCAGGGGTTTTCGTATTGAACTAGGTGAAATAGAAGCTGCATTACAACAATGCGATGAGGTTATCCAGGCTGTAGTTTTGGTGAAAACAGATGATAACGGGAATAAACGTTTGGTTGGTTATGTTGTCGTTAACAGTGATTTTGACAAAGAACGTATAGGCTTACGTCTGAAGGAAAAATTGCCGGAATACATGATTCCGACATTCTTTATAGCGCTGGAAAGTCTACCATTAACTGATAATGGTAAAGTAGATAAAAAAGCATTACCTGATCCAGATGCAGCTGCCTTGCTGACTACAGCATATGTAGCACCAAGAAACGAAACAGAGCAGGAATTAGCGAATATCTGGCAGGATTTGCTGGGTGTACAGCGCGTTGGTATCTATGACAACTTCTTTGAACTGGGCGGGGATTCAATTACAACGATACAAGTATCAAGCCGTGCAAGAAGAGCTGGAATCAGCCTGCAACCCCGGGACTTGTTTATGAATTATACAATTTCTTCCCTATCCACTTTATTAGCTTTACAAATCGTTTCAACTGCGCAAGCTGCACAGGGGTTTCTGACTGTAAGCAGTGGTTTATTACCAGTACAACAGCATTTCTTTGAAGCCCGGACGAAAGACTTTTCGCACTACAATCAACATCTTTTATTAAAGGTTGCTAAACAAATCAGCCATGAAAAATTAGCAGCCGCGATTAGCGAACTGGTCAAATATCATGATGCGTTGCGTTTCTCTTACCACAGGGAACAGCAAGGGACAGCACAGGTTTATGGCCATTATGAAATTTCGCTTGAAACAGCAGGATTTTCAGGATCAGCGGAAGAATTAGCAGTGATTACTGCTGATTATCAGCAAGGCCTGGATCTGGAACAAGGGATTTTAATGCGTGCCGTTTTCTTGCAGACACCTGAAAATGAATCACATCACCGCTTATTGTTAGTCATCCATCACCTTGCTGTTGATGGGGTATCATGGCGTATCCTGCTTGATGACCTGACTTTGCTTTTAGAACAGCAGGAAACGAAATCGCTTCAAGAAATTGCAGGAGATAAAACCATTGCATATTACCAATGGTACGATGCATTAACGGCATATAGCCAGGAACAACAGCTACTCAACCAGTTGCCTTATTGGGAAAATGCAGTACAGCAATATATACCGCTGCGTACCTCTGCGGATAATCAATTGATAGCAAGCACAGCTGATGCAGGTACCCTTAAAGTAAGCCTGAATAAAAAACTGACCAAACAATTATTGCAGGAAGTTTCTCAGGCCTATCGTACCGAGATCAATGATGTTTTACTTAGTGCACTTGCCATTACACTCTCAGACTGGAACAATAACCAGAAAGTTTCCATCGGTTTAGAAGGCCATGGACGTGAAGATATTTCGGCACAAATAGATACCAGTCATACTATAGGCTGGTTTACGAGCTTATATCCGGTTTTACTGGAGGTTAAAGAAGGTGCAGATATAGGCTTTATCCTGAAAAATATTAAAGAACAGTTAAGACAGGTTCCGGAAAAAGGAATTGGTTTTGGGGTATTGAAATATCTTAATAAAGCAGACGCGCTGCAAACCCGTGACCCCTGGGATATCGTGTTTAACTATTTAGGTAAACTCGATCCTGGTGAGAACGCTGCTGCGGTAATTAATCCTTTATGGGAAACATTTGGACTTTCTGTTGCTGATGCTTATCCTTTAAGAGAGAAAATAGCTGTCAATGCATTTATCACACAAGGTGTGCTGGAAATTCAATGGGACTATAGTACACTGGATTTGAATAAAAAGGCTGTAAAAGAGCTTGCAACGGGTTATGTTTCCGCATTGGAAGAAATCATTAACCATTGTGTGGCCCAGACAGCTTCGTCACCTACTCCAGCAGATTATGAACTCGCAGGAGTAATCAGTGTAACCGAGCTGGATGAATTTCTGGAAGAAACGAGCAATGGTTCACCAAGAAAAGACCAGATAGAAGGTTTGGCCAGGTTAAGCGGATTACAGGAGGGGATGTTGTTTCATGGCCTTTATGACGATGAGGCAGGTACTTATATCCAGCAGTTTTATTGCACGCTGGAAAATCTTGAGGTAGACAAATTTGTAAAGAGCTGGCAGCAGCTCATTAGCCAGCACAGTATTTTGCGCAGCGGATTTTACCACGATGTGTTCAGTGTGCCTGTTCAATGTGTTTACAAAGCAGCAGAAATGCCGGTTACCTTAGTAGATTACCGTCATTTAAGCAGTACTGAACAGGAAAATGCAATCCGCGAATTTGAGGTATCAGATCGTTTACAAGGTTTTGACTTTACAGTCTTACCGCTGATGCGTCTTTGTTTGATCCAGCTGCGTGATAATTACTATCATTTGATCTGGAGTTACCATCATATTCTTTTGGATGGCTGGTCACTTCCAATCATTCTGGAAGAATTATTACATGCTTATGAAGCGCAGGTAACAGCAACAGCCTTACCTGTTTTACCGCATGCGCGTTACGATGATTACATCCGGTACATTTACCGCAAGGATAAAGACGCAGCCAGTAATTACTGGCGTAAATATATGCAAGGCGTAAGTGAGGGCACCTTATTGAATTTCATCAGTGCTACAGCAGACCGCAATAAAGGAAAAGGCGTTTATGAAAAGGTGAAATTACAGCTGGATAGTGCTGTCACAGCTTCTCTGACGCAATTTGCACAGCGCAATCATATTACACTGAATACTTTAATGCAAGGTGCATGGGCTTATTTACTTCACCGTTATACCGGCAAAACTGAAGTCACTTATGGGGTAATCGTATCCGGCAGACCAGAAGATTTACCGGGTGTAGAAAGAGGGGTAGGTATGTATATCAATACGCTTCCTTTACACATTGCAGTGGATGAAGATCAATCTTTAACCGGTTGGTTACAGGCCTTGCAAATCAATCAGCTGGAAAGCAGAGAACATCAGTATACCACCCTGAATGAAATACAGCGTTTATCAGATATCTCAGGAGATATCTTTGATAGTTTACTGGTTTTTGAAAACTATCCGGTTAGTAAAGTACTGAATGAAAAGCCATGGGAATTGCGTTTGGAAAATATAGGTTTACATGAACATACCAATTATCCATTCAATATAGTCATCCTGGCTACAGATACTATTCAAATTGATTTTGGCTATAATTCAAGCTTATTGTCACCTGAATATGCGGTATCTATTTCGGCACACTTTGAACAGGTGTTAAAGCAATTCATGACTATAGGGCAAGGCTTGTTGTCATCCGTAGAAATACTATCTGACCGGGAACGAAGCCTGTTATTGGAAACATTTAATGACAGTTCAGATCCTTACCTGCAAGCACCATTAACGATTGTCAATGCTTTTAATGCGCAGGTTGTCCTTACGCCAGAAAACACTGCGATTGTTTTCGGGTCCGCTTCATTGACTTACCGTGAATTGGCTAAACGTTCTGAAATGCTTGCACAGGCTTTGATAGGCAAAGGTTTAAAGCCTGGAGCATTGGTTCCTGTAGCGACTAAACGCAGTTTGGACATGATGGTTGGTATCCTGGCTATTTTGAAAGCAGGGGCGGCTTATGTGCCTATAGACCCTGATTATCCGCAAGAAAGGATTGCATTCATGTTGAAAGATACAGCAGGAAAAATAGCCATCACAGACAGTGAATGGTTTTCCCTGTTTACTGATTTAGCGCCTGAGCTGGAATTTATTTGCCTGGATAAATTAGAATTAACCGAAATAGAGAACGAGGTTCAGGTCAGTATAACTACCCCAGAAGTCCTGGTCAATACAACGGCCCCTGACAGTCCTGCTTATGTTATTTATACCTCAGGTTCTACAGGTCAGCCGAAAGGAGTACTGGTTACACAGCGTAACGTAGTTAGTTTGGTAAAAGATATCAGCTATGTGGACTTAAACGAACATGATGTCTTGCTGTCAACAGGTTCACCTTCTTTTGATGCGACTACTTTTGAATATTGGGGAATGCTGCTGAATGGCGGTAAACTGATCCTTTGTCCTGATGATAGTTTATTGGATAGCAGTTTGCTAAAGGAACAAATACAGCTGCACAAAGTGACGAAAATGTGGTTTACTTCCAGTTGGTTCAACCAGCTGATCGATACCGACATCAGCATATTTGAAGGGCTTTCGGTTGTCTTGGCTGGTGGGGAGAAATTATCAGATGAGCATGTATTTAAAATCAGGAATACTTATCCTGAACTAACCGTGATCAATGGGTATGGCCCGACAGAGAATACGACTTTCTCCCTTACATTTACGATTGATGACAGGGACTCTATTCCAATTGGAAAACCACTGGATAGCCGTTCTGCCTATATATTAGATGCACAATTGAGATTATTACCAGCAGGTGTGCCCGGTGAAATATATTTGGGAGGTGCTGGTTTATCTCTTGGATACCTCAACCGTCCTGATCTTACCGCAGAAAGGTTTATCAATCATCCTTTTGCTAAAGGAGGGAAAATATATAAAACCGGAGATGTTGGCCGCTGGCTTCCGGATGGCAATATTGAATACCAGGGACGTATAGATGATCAGGTGAAAATCCGTGGTTACCGTATCGAACTGGGGGAGATAGAAAATGTCTTGCAACAAAGTGAACTGGTTAACCAGGCAGTGGTTCTGGTTAAAGAAGAAAATGGGACTAAACGCCTGATTGGTTATGTCGTACCCGAAGGCGGGTTTGACAGAGACCATATTGTTGTCTTCCTGAAAAGCCGTTTACCAGAATATATGATCCCTGCGGTGTGGGTCGAACTGGATAAATTACCACTGACCAAAAACGGTAAAGTGGATAAAAAAGCCTTACCAGATGCAGATACCGGTTCGCTGTTTACAGCAAATTACGAAGCTCCGCGCAATACCATGGAGCAGGATCTGGTTACCATCTGGCAGGATTTATTGCGGATCCCAAGAGTAGGTATTCATGATAACTTCTTTGAACTAGGTGGGGATTCTATTGTTACGATACAGGTGGTCAGCCGTGCGAAACGAATGGGGTATAACCTGCATCCGCGAGATTTGTTCGTTTGTCAGACCATTGCGGCATTGGCCGCTGCGCTGATTAAAGGTGAAATGGAAGCTGGCTCTTTAGCAGAACAGGGAATTTTAAAAGGTCATAGTGGTTTACTTCCTATTCAGCAATGGTTTTTTGAAATTACTGCTCAAAACGAATCGCATTTTAACCAGCATGTTTTACTGACTATAACTAAAGATATCCCGCAGCAGAAAATAGAAGAAGCCATCTGTGCGTTGGTTCAATACCATGATGCCCTTCGTTTTACCTATGGTTCTGGTGAAAGCGGATGGGTACAGGGATATGGGACTTATGAAGGTCAACTCGATATAGCAGATTTAAACGAGGTTGCACCGGCTCAATTACAGGAAGCCATTTTGCTGACCGGTGAAAAATATCAGCGTAGTCTGGATATTGAAAAAGGAATATTACTGCGTGCGGTACTGATGCTTACAACAGAAGAAGAAGCACAGCATCGTTTGCTGATTATCGTGCATCACCTTGCAGTAGACGGTGTTTCATGGCGTATTTTGGTTGAAGATCTGCAATTGCTGCTTGAAAATAGTATAGCGCAATCAATTGAAAATAATACAACGCAATCAGTTGAAAATACGGATAAGTCAATCGCAAACAGCAAATCAGTCACAGCAGTATTAGGTAAGAAAAGCAGTGCTGTTCGTCAATGGTATAATGCACTGACAGTCTATTCAAAAAATAGCGATTTAACCGCGCAATTACCTTACTGGGAAAAAACAGTACAACAAGCTGGCAGGTTAAAAACGGATTTTGATTATCCGGGTATAGTTACTTATGGCGATACCACCAGCCAGATCTTAAAATTAAACAGCAAACAGACGCGTCGTCTTTTACAAGAAGTACCCAAAGCCTACCATACAGAAATCAACGATATCTTACTATCTGCGTTAGCGATGACGCTGACTGAATGGAACGGAAATCAAACCGTTACGCTCAAAATGGAAGGTCATGGGCGTGAAGATATATCAAATAGCATAGATACCAGCCGTACCATTGGCTGGTTTACAAGTTTGTATCCGGTATCCCTTGAAATCTCACCAAATCTGCTGACAGGTGATGTGGTGAAAAGCGTGAAAGAACAATTGCGCCAGATCCCGGGAAAAGGCCTTGGTTATGGTATTCTTAAATACATCAATAAAGAACCAGCGTTACAGCACCCTGATGGCGATATCGTATTCAACTACTTAGGTCAGATGAATAATATGCTGGACGGTAATGGAATTCTGGGGACAGCAGAAGAGGAGGCAGGAAGCTCAGTAGGCCAGACTTTCCAGCTGCCTGATAAACTTTATATCAATAGCAGCATTAAAAATGATGAACTGGAAATTGACTGGAGATATAGTCCTTGTCATTTCTCTTCTGCAAGTATTCAGCATTTATCAACGGCATTTATCGCTCACCTGGAAACACTGATTGACCATTGCATTTCGTGTCCGGAAACGGCTTTCACCCCTTCAGATTACGGTCTTGGAAATGTGATCGGTTATGCTGAACTGGATGCATTTCTGGATCATGGAGATGGAGAACGCAGAAAACAAATCGAAAGCATTTATCCGCTTAGCGGGTTGCAGGCTGGGATGCTTTTCCACGGATTAGCAGATACCCAGACTGGTTCTTATGTAGAACAGCTGACTGCTGATATCAAGGCTTTGGACGAACAATTATTTGCTCAAAGCTGGGAATATCTGTTGAAACAGCACACTATATTACGTAGCGCGATTTATTACGATGTTTTCAATATCCCTGTACAATGCGTATTGAAGGATGTTAAATTACCAATTGAGGTTCAGGATTACCGCGGACTCAGTAAAAAGGCACAACAGAAAGCTATTCAGAAATATACAGCCAAAGACCGGGTCCTTGGTTTTGATTTTGCTGCAGCACCATTGCTGCGGATCTGTCTGTTCCGCCTGGCAGATCACCAGTACAAGTTATTATGGAGTTTCCATCACATCCTTTTAGATGGTTGGTCGTTGCCAGTGCTTATTGAAGAGCTTTTGCAAACTTATGAGTCGCTGATCAATGGTCAGCCGGTTCTTATTGCAGCAACAGATCGTTACGAAAACTATATCCGTTACCTCAGCCGCCGCCCTAAACAGGAAGAAAAAGAATACTGGTTTAACTACCTGAAACCGCTTACCGAAAGCAGTAAACTGCCATTTATCAAAACAGTTGCAGCAGAACACAGCAAAGGACAATTTGAGATAGAGACTATACAGCTCGATAAAACAATTACTGCAAGTCTTACCGCTTACACGCAGCGTAACCGGATTACCCTGAATACACTTGTACAGGGCGTTTGGGCCTATCTGTTACACCATTATACCGGCCGTGCTGATGTAGTTTATGGGGTAACTGTGTCTGGTCGTCCCGAAGATCTGGCAGACGTAGAGCGTGCAGTAGGTATGTATATTAATACGCTGCCTTTGTTCACTCAGATTGAACCCGCTCAGGAAGTATCAGCATGGCTACAACAATTACAAGCCGATCAACTGCGCAGTCGTGAATTCCAGTATGCTGCACTGCATGAAATTCAGCGTCAGAGTTCCGTTTCGGGCGAATTATTTGATAGTATCCTGGTCTTTGAAAATTATCCCGTAGATGAAGTTTTATTAGCTCAAACCTGGAAACTACAATTATCCGGAGCAGATGTAAAAGAACAGACCAACTATCCGCTCAGTATTACAGTAATGGCGGCGGAAGAAATTAATATCCGCTTTGAATACAACACGGAATTGTTGGCTGGCGAAGCGGTAAGCCGGATAGCCGGACACTTTGAAACTGCCCTGTTCCATATTATTACCCAGAAATCACCAAAACTTGAAAATATAAATATCCTGACCGCTGAAGAAAAACAGTGGTTAATTACAGGTTTAAATTCGGATCAATTCACTTATCCTGCAGATCAGACCCTGGTTAGTCTTTTTGCAGCACAGGTAGTACAATCTCCTTTGGCAACGGCTGTTCGCTTTGAAGATCAGGAACTTACTTATGCTGAACTTGATGCGCTTTCCAATGAGCTGGCCCATACACTGTTAAGTTTTGGTGTTAAAAGAAATACGCTGCTGCCAATATTCATAGAGCGATCTCCCGAAATGATTGTGGGTATACTGGGTATGTTGAAAGCAGGAGCAGCTTATGTACCTATTCATCCGGATTATCCTGCTGAACGTATTGCTTTTATTCTTTCGGATATTGCAGCGCCATTCATCTTAAGCAGCCGGGCCAGCGCTGAGTTTTTACCTGAAACTGATTTGCCGGTCATTTTACTGGACAATAAATTACATTCGGGAGGGGTTTCAACAGCGCCTGTCCTGGAATATTACCCATCAGATCTGGCTTACGTAATCTATACTTCGGGTTCTACAGGTCAACCTAAAGGGGTACTGGTAGAACACCGCAGTGTTGTTAACCTGATCAATTATCAGGGGAATAAATTTGGCATCGATCAGACAGAGAAGATCCTTCAGTTCTCAAACTATAATTTTGATGCGGCAGTAGAACAGATTTTCCTGGCGCTATTGAATGGTGCATCGCTGGTTATACTGGATGAAACTACCCGTTTAGATCCATCTGCATTAGAAAACCTATTGCTAAAAGAGCAAATTACGCATCTTCATGCCACACCGGGTTTCCTTGAAACCATCAATGCGGGTAATTACGGAGGGCTTAGACGTGTAATCTCGGGTGGTGAATATTGCCGTGTTTCACTCGCGGAAAAATGGAAACCATTTGCCACATTTTATAACGAATACGGACCTACTGAAACTACAGTAACAGCGCTTGAATATCAATATCCATCTTCTTCAGCAGCAACCGGACAAGATAGTGTGCCAATTGGCCGCGGTCTGGGGAATATCCGTACTTACCTGCTGGATGCACAATTGCGTCCGGTTGCAGCCGGAGTTGCTGGTGAACTGTATATCGGAGGTGTACAAGTGGCAAGAGGTTATTTAAACCGTCCGGAGCAAACAGCACAGAGTTTCTTTGCAGATCCATTTGTAAGCGGAGAGCGCATGTACAAAACAGGCGATATCTGTAAATTACTGCCAGATGGAAATCTGACTTATATAGGCCGTAACGATGAGCAGGTCAAAGTTCGTGGTTACCGGATTGAACTCGGTGAAATAGAAAATATATTAGCACAAAGCACCCAGGTTTCTCAGGGCGTAGTTTTAGCGAGAACTGACGATCAGGGCAATAAACGCCTGGTTGGTTATGTTGTTCCAGCGCAGGAAACCGGACTATTTGACAAAGAAGGACTCATTGCCTTCCTGAAAACACGTTTACCAGAATATATGGTTCCGGGATGGTGGGTAGTTTTAGCGCAGCTGCCGCTTACCGGCAATGGTAAGATTGATAAAAAAGCATTGCCAGATCCAGGTGCAAATGATTTGACCACACAGGAGTACGTTGCTCCGGCAAATCAACTGGAACAAACGCTGGCTGTTATCTGGCAGGAATTGTTAGGCTTAACACAAGTAGGCGTTCATGATAATTTCTTTGAACTGGGAGGTGATTCTATTATTACCATTCAGGTCGTCAGCCGTGCCAGACGTGCAGGATACGGACTCAATCCCCGTGACTTATTTACCTGTCAGACTATTTCTCGTCTTGCGGCATTTATGGATTTACAACAGGAAGTTAAGGTACATGCTGAACAAGGTATTTTAACCGGAAATAGCGGGTTACTCCCTATTCAGCAATGGTTTCTGGAAACAGAAACCCCTACACTTTCTCCTTATAATCAGCATATTGTTTTAACAGTTGCTAAAAGCATCAGTGCCGGGCAATTGCAAGTTGCACTGGATAAACTCGTGAATCACCATGATGCGCTCCGTTTTGCTTATCAATTGTCAGCAGAGGATTGGGAACAAACTTATAGTGATCATCAACCAAAAATTGAAGTCTTTGATTATACTAAAAAGCCAGAAGAATGGTCAGGAGCTATCCAAACCAAGCTGGATCTTTTAGATGTACAGGTGGCTATCGAACAAGGAAACCTGGTACAGGCAGCCTTATTGATTGCTCCTGCAACTGAACCAGCGAATCATTTGTTGCTGGTTGTTCATCATCTTGCTGTAGATGGAGTGTCGTGGCGTATCCTGACTGATGACCTTGAATTATTGCTTCAACAGCAAGATCAACCTGTTTTAGCTGTATTAGGTAGTAAAACAAGCGCTGTCCGTCAATGGTATAACACGATGGAGGCCTATGGCAAACGCGCGGACCTGCAGGATCAGGAGGCGTACTGGAAAAAAACTAAACAGGAATTAGTTCCACTGCGGACGGATCATACCTTTAATGAAGTTATAACTATAGCAGATATACAGCACTATACGGTGAAATTAGGGAGTAGCGCAACCTCAAATCTATTGAAGGATGTGCCTAAAGCTTACCACACCGAAATTAATGATATACTTTTAAATGCACTGGCACTTACACTTGCAGCACACAATCATAAGAATAAGGTATTGGTGGGCATGGAAGGGCATGGCCGTGAAGATTTAGCAGCAGATGCTGATACCAGCCGTACTGTTGGCTGGCTGACCAGTATGTTCCCTGTTTTGCTGGAAGTAGAAACAGGAGCGGGCAAAGGACAGCAGCTTAAAAATATCAAAGAACAATTAAGACAAGTACCGGGCAAAGGAATTGGTTACGGTTTACTGAAATACATCAATAAAGCTGAATCCTTACAAGGAAAAGATTCTTGGGAAGTGCTATTTAACTATCTTGGACAATCGGGTCAAACCGCAACTGAAGGCGCATATACCGTCCCGCAATGGGAATTATTTGGCTCATCAGCAGGTCGTGATTTCCCGGTTGAAGGAAAACTGGCTGTCAATAGTATGATCATTGATGACGAGCTGGTTTTATACTGGAGTTACAGCAACCGTCATTTTGATGCGGAAACTATTCATCAGCTGGCGGCAAGTTACCTGTCTCATCTCGAAGATAGTATCCAACATTGCATTGGAAAAGGTACCACGTCATTTACTCCTTCTGATTATGGATTGGGTGAGGTGATCAGTTATAATGAACTGGATCAATTTCTGGATGATAATTATAACGGTAAACAAAGGAAATTGCAACTGGAAAGTATTTTCCGTTTAAGTGGTTTACAAGAAGGAATGCTGTTCCATAGTTTGTATGATCAAAATGCCGGAGCCTATATCCAGCAGTTTACTGGTGAATTGAAAGATGCAGATATCCTTGCTTTTACACAGAGCTGGCAGCAATTGCTCAAACAACATAGTATTTTAAGAAGTGCGTTTTACTACGACGTTTTCCAGGTCCCGGTGCAATGTGTTTACAAAGAAGCACAGCTAACGGTAACTCAACTGGACTTACAGGGGTTAAGTGCTGAACAGCAGGAACAGGCCATTCAGGAGTATAAAAAAGAAGACCTTATTCAAGGTTTTGATTTTACTTCAGCTCCGCTGATGCGTATTTGTCTGATTCAGCTGGATGCAGCGCGTTATCAATTCTGTTTAACCCATCATCATATTTTATTAGATGGCTGGTCGATGCCAGTATTGATGGAAGAACTGCTGACTAATTACGAATACCTGGTCCATCAAAAAGCGATACCAGTTGTCGCAGAAGACCGTTATGAAAATTATATCCGTTATATCGCACGTCAGGATAAAGAGGCGGCTGCTTCTTACTGGCGTAATTATCTTGATGGATTGGAAGAAGCAACTTTACTGCCTTTCATCAACAATTTATCAGACCGTACTCATAGTAACCATGAATATAGGGAAGAAATCTTCGAGCTTGATGTCGAATTTACGGCGCGTTTAACGCGTTACGCGCAGCAAAACCGGGTTACCATCAACACCCTGATGCAGGGAATCTGGTCTTACCTGCTTTACAACTATACAGGCAGAAAAGACATTTCCTTTGGTATTGTTGTTTCTGGTCGTCCGGAAGATTTACCGGGCGTAGAAAGTGCCATAGGGATGTACATCAATACTTTACCGTTTCACGGTCAGCTTGATTTATCACAAGATATTGCCGCAGGATTACAGAAAATACAAGCGCAGCAACTCGAAAGCAGGGCTTACCAATATACCAGTCTGAGTGAGATTCAACGCCTGTCTGGGATTAGCGGAAATCTGTTTGATACCTTAATGGTTTTTGAAAACTATCCGGTTAGCCAGGCTTTAGCGGCACAGCCCTGGAGTTTACAAATCAATAACCTGGATGTTGGCGCGCAGCATACCAATTATCCGTTAAGCATTATTGTGATGGCTGGCAAAGAAATAGCTATCCATTTCAGTTACAATGACCTGTTAGCTGAAAACTATATCCAACTCATCGCTGGTCACTTCAAACAGGTGCTGAATCAGGTAATTTCTTCAGGAAAGCTAAATTTCGGAGATCTTAATTTGCTGACCAGGCAGGAACAAACACAATTGTTAATTGATTTCAATGCAACAAGTATTTCACCAATACCTGTTCAGACAGTAATTACCCGTTTTGCTGCACAGGCATTGTTGCAAGCTGATCGTCCGGCTATCATCTCCGGAACAGCTTCGCTGAGTTATCGTGAACTGGATGAGCAATCATCCCGTTTTGCGCATTACCTGGTGGAGAAAGGGGTAACCAGAGGTACTTTAGTACCGGTTTGCCAGGAAAGATCAGCAAGTATTGTGATCTCTATACTCGCCATTGCAAAAGCAGGGGGTGTGTATGTCCCGGTTGATCCGGGGTATCCGGCAGAACGTATTCAGTATATGTTAGCAGATACTGGTGCAGGTTTACTGATCGCCAACGAGAAAGTATGGGCTGGTTTGCCAGAAATTAAGGAACTGGAATTGATTAACCCTGAAAATCTGGAACTGGATGCGTATCCGGTTACTGCACCAGTTTTCCCTGTTGGTTTAGCAGATCTGGTTTATGTAATTTATACTTCAGGATCTACAGGCCAGCCAAAAGGGGTACAGATTACCCATGCGGGGCTTTCTAATTTAGTAAGCTGGCATCTGGAACGTTACGAACTGCACAGCGAAAGTAAAACTACTGCTGCAGCCGGGATTGGTTTCGATGCTTTCGGCTGGGAAATATGGCCTGCCCTGAGTGCGGGTGCTGCATTATATATCATTACTGATGAACAAAGATTGTCACCCTCAGGTTTAGCTGCTTATTATCTTCAGGAAGGCATTACGCATAGTTTCCTTTCTACGGTTTTAATCCCTGAATTTATAGCAGCCAGCAGAAATCGCGCCTTAGCTTTAAAATACCTGCTTGCGGGTGGAGATAAGTTAGCTGCAGTCGATGTGCATGGTTTAGGGTATCAGATCGTGAATAATTATGGGCCAACAGAAAACAGTGTCGTTACTACAAGTTACCTGCTTTCAACTGTGGATGGTGAAACTGCGCCTCCAATTGGTATCCCGGTGAGCAATACACAAGTGTATATTCTGAACGCAGAAAACAAACTAAGTCCGGTAGGTGTAGCCGGAGAACTGTGTATCAGTGGTGTTGGTGTAGCTACAGGCTACCTGAACCGCGAAGCACTGACTCAGGAGAAATTTACAGTTAATCCATTCGATCAGAACCCGGGCGGGCGAATATACCGAAGCGGGGATTTGGCGCGATGGTTACCGGATGGAAATATCGAATATCTTGGCCGTATAGATGACCAGGTTAAAATCCGGGGTTACCGGATAGAATTAGGAGAGATTGAAAATGTCCTTCAGCAAAATTCAGCAGTAAAACAGGCGGTAGTAATTGCTAAAACTGATGATAGGGGCAATAAACAATTAGTCGGTTATATTGTACCAGAACATGTTTTTGATAAAGAAAGCATGATCAGTTATCTGAAAGACAGGTTGCCTGATTATATGGTTCCTGCATTATGGGTTTCTTTAGAAAAACTGCCAATGACCAGTAATGGTAAGGTAGATAAGAAAATGTTGCCTGAAGTAGCGGTCAGCAGCTTGCTGAGTTTGAACTATGTTGCACCACGAAATACGGCAGAACAAATACTGGTAGAAATCTGGCAAGAGCTATTGCGCGCAGAACAGGTTGGTATCCATGACAATTTCTTTGAATTGGGGGGTGATTCTATTATTACTATACAAGCGGTTAGCCGTGCAAAAAGAGCTGGTTTAGAATTTCAGCCGAAAGATTTATTTGTTCACCAGACTATAGCCCGTTTAGCAGCAATTTCACAAAATGCGAAAGCGCAGCTGGTTAAAGGAGAAGAAGGCACTTTATGTGGAAATAGCGGACTGTTACCAATTCAGTCGTGGTTTTTTGCGGATGGGGGTACGGTAAGTTCTCATTTCAATCAGCAGATTTTATTAAACCTGGATAAGCAGACCGATCATGCCATACTTGAAGACGCGCTTAAACAATTAATCGCTTACCATGATGCCCTGCGTTTTGTATATCAGCAGACCGAAAATGGCTGGGAACAGCGTTATGGAGATTACAGAGGGGAACTGAAGGTCGCAGATCTGACGCAAACCCCCGATAATTTGTTAGCTGATGCCATTACAACTGAATGTAACCTGGCGCAGCACAGTTTGGATATTGAACAGGGGATATTGATCCGGACTGTTTTGATGCAGACACCAGAAAATGAAGCTTATAACCGTTTACTGGTTGTGGTACATCACCTTGCGGTAGATGGCGTTTCCTGGCGCATCTTTTTAGAAGAGCTGACTTTATTACTGCAAAAACCACAACAAGGTTTAACAGTTGCTAAAAGTCATTCTTACAGACAGTGGCAGGAATCACTGGTGGCTTATGGTCAAAGCCGGAGCCTGTTAGCTCAGGAATCTTACTGGAAAACAGCTGTACAACAATATATTCCTCTAAAAACGGAGCAAGTGTATACAGCTGAAATCAGGGCTGAGGACACGGCAAACTATATCGTGACTTTAGATGCTGAACAAACACAGCGTTTATTACAGGAAGTCCCAAAAGCATACCATACCGAAATCAATGATATCCTGTTAAGTGCATTAGCCCTTACTTTATCAGCATGGAATGGGCAGAGTAAAGTGTCCATAGGATTGGAAGGCCACGGCCGTGAAAACATTGATGCGGATAGTGATACCAGTCATACTATTGGCTGGTTTACGACGCTTTATCCAGTATTGCTGGAAGTTGGAACAGCAAAAGAACCGGCTCACGTCATCAAAAATATTAAAGAACAATTGCGCCAGATCCCGGTAAAAGGGATTGGTTATGGCGTATTGAAATATATCAATAAGGCTTCATTCCTGCAAAGCAAAGACCCGTGGGATGTGGTATTTAACTACCTTGGACAATGGGACAATGCTGCGGGTGGTACCGGGCATTTATCAGCTGCCAAAGAAGATACAGGAGCTACTGTAGGGGATGATTTCATTTTCCGCGATAAACTGGCCATCAATAGTTCAGTTCGCAATGGCGAATTGGCGATTGACTTCGGTTACAGCGCGAAACACTTTACTACAGCAGGAATTCAGCAAATAGGTGAATCTTATCTTGCGCATTTACAAAGCCTCATTGCGCATTGTGCAGCGCAAAGGACTACTGCTTTTACACCTTCAGATTATGGGCTGGGCGATGCCGTTACTTATCAGCAGCTGGATGACTTTCTGGATGATACTTATCTTCAGAAAATACGCAGAAATGAGGTAGAACGCATTTATCCATTGAGCGGTTTACAGTCTGGTATGTTATTTCACGGTCTTTATGATGGTGAAGCAGGTAATTATGTAGAACAGTTTACCTCAGTCCTCAACTTTGTGGACGAAGCGATTTTTATGAAAAGCTGGGACTGGGTAATGCAAAGACATACAATTTTGCGCAGTGCATTTTATCCGGATGCGTTTAATGTCCCTGTGCAATGTGTTTATAAAGAAGTAGCCATGCCGTTAACGGTTTTTGATTACCGTATTATGGATGCGCTGGCACAAGAAAAGACGATTCAGGAGTATGCTGCTGCGGATCGTTTAGCAGGTTTTGATTTTACAACAGCTCCACTGATGCGTGTTTGTTTGTCGAAACTGGACGATAACCGTACCCATCTGCTTTGGACGTTCCACCATATTTTACTGGATGGATGGTCTGTGCCGATCTTATTACAGGAATTACTGGAAGTATATGAGGCGCTGGCGGGCAATCAGCCAGTACCTGTATTAACCGAAGACCGCTATGAAGACTATATCCACTATATTCAGCAGGACGATAATGGAAAAGCAGAAGCACACTGGAAAAACTATTTACAACCGATAACAGAAGGTAGTTTACTTCCTTTTGTAAATACCAAAGCCGACCGTACCAAAGGAATCGGGGCTTACAGCCTGAAACAACTGGCTGTGAATGCAGAAACAACTTCGCTGTTAGCAGCTTATGCGCAGCGCAATCACATTACCCTAAATACCTTAATGCAGGGGGTCTGGGCGTATTTATTGTCACAATATACAGGCCGTAACGAGGTAGCTTATGGCGTAACCGTATCAGGTCGTCCAGAAGCATTACCAGGCATAGAACATGCCGTAGGGATGTATATCAATACGTTATTGTTAACCGCTACAGTCAATGATTCGCCTTTATCAGACTGGTTGCAAGCTATACAGGCAGCTCAACTGGATAACCGGGAATATCAGTATACCCCATTGAATGAGGTGAAACGCTGGGCTGCTGTTGAAGGAGAATTGTTTGATACCTTATTGGTTTTTGAAAACTATCCTGTCAGCGAAGTTTTAGCTGCACGTACCTGGAAACTGCAATTGGATGATGCTGAGATTACTTCGCAAACCAATTATCCTTTATGGCTGGTGATTATGGCTGGAGCGGAAATCAATGTCCGTTTTGAATACAATACTGATTTACTGGAGGAGAAACAGGTGAGCAGGATTGCCGGTCATTTCAACCAGGTCTTGTTGCAACTGGCAACTGCTGAGGTTATTGTGCCGGGAGATCTTGTTTTGTTAACTGCTGACGAACAGGAGGAACTTGCTTTGTTTAACAGTAAGGTAGTTCCTTATGCGAAGGAAGAAACCTTTGTCAGCCTGTTTGCCGCGCAAGTTATCCGCACGCCTGAAGCAATTGCACTGGTTTATGAAAATGATTCCGTGACTTATCAGGAATTGGATGAACGCGCGAATCAGCTGGCACATTGTCTGCGGATTAAAGGTGTAGGAGCAGGATCGTTTGTGCCTTTGTGTATGGAACGTTCTCTGGATATGATTACCGGGCTGATCGGGATCTTAAAAGCTGGTGCTGCTTATGTACCCGTTGACCCTGATTTTCCGCAAGACCGGATTAACCATATGCTGGCCGACACCGCTGCAAAAGTCATTGTGACCAGCAGTACTTGCCTGAATTTATTGACCGAAAGTCTTGCTGAGCTGGTTACATTGGATGCGGCCATCCTGGCCGCCTATCCAGTGACCGCGATAAACGCAACAGTTGATGCTTCCAGCCCGGTGTATGTAATTTATACTTCCGGAAGTACGGGTCAATCAAAAGGAGTAATCCTGACGCACCGTAACCTGACAGATTATCTGGCAGGTTTACAGGATGCTCTTCCGATAGCAGAATGCCAGTCATTTGGTTTAATGTCCAGTATCGCAACCGATCTTGGAAATACCGTATTGTTTACCGCGTTTCTGAATGGCGGTGCTTTACATGTGTTCTCTAAAGCTGCGATCACTGATCCTTATCAGCTGAAAGCTTATCTTGCTGAACATCCAATAGACTGTATCAAAATTGTGCCGTCACACTGGAAAGCGCTTTCGATGCCTGATTACTTAGTATTGCCAGAAAAACTGCTCATTTTTGGAGGAGAGGCACTTTCGGCAGAGTTGATTTATAAAATCAGGGCCTATGGATGCAACTGTACTGTTGTGAACCATTACGGGCCTACAGAAACCACTATTGGTAAATTATTACACGTGGTCAAAGAGGGTTACGTATACCAGGAAAACATCCCGGTAGGTAAACCATTCTCTAATACCAAAGTATATGTAGTGAATGCCAGCGGACAATTATGTCCTGTAGGTGTACCGGGAGAATTACTGATTGGCGGAGATGGTGTGGCTTCGGGATATCTGAACAATACAGCATTATCCGCAGAGAAATTCATTAATGATCCATTCTCGGCAACAAGTGGTACCCGTTTCTATCGTACAGGGGATACGGTTAAATATTTAGCCGATGGGAATATCCTGTTTATCGGACGTGGTGATGATCAGGTTAAAATCAGAGGTTACCGTATCGAGCTTGGGGAAGTAGAAAGTGCACTGGCCGGATGTACTGATTACGTTCATCAGGCGGTTGTGCTGGCAAGAGCTGACGATGCAGGAAATAAACGTTTAGTGGGGTATATCGTCCCTAAAGGTGAGTATAACAAAGATTCGATTGTCGCTTATCTGAAAAACAGGTTGCCGGATTATATGGTCCCACTGCTTTTTGTGGAATTGGAAAAACTTCCGCTGACTGCAAATGGAAAAGTTGATAAACGTGCTTTACCTGAGCCTGATATAAATTCATTAAAAGCAAATGCTTATGTAGCACCGCGTAACGAAACAGAAAATACATTGATTGCCATCTGGCAGGAAGTATTACGTCTGGACAAAATAGGTGTGCACGATAACTTCTTTGAACTGGGGGGAGATTCAATTATTACGATTCAGGTAGTCAGCAGAAGCAGGAGAAGCGGTTATGTGTTGTCACCTAAAGATATATTTACCTGTCAGACCGTTGCACGTTTAGCGGCGCAATTGGCTGTACAGGAAAGCAATAAAGTAAATGCAGCGCAGGAAACGCTTTCAGGGAACAGCGGATTGCTGCCAATCCAGCAAAAATTCCTGAATAGCATTAATCCTGTCAAATCATTCTATAATCACCATATCACTTATGGGGTAAATAAAGACATAGCTATAGAGACTTTATCAGCAGCAATTGCTGAGCTTTCAGTTTATCATGATGCGGTTCGCTTTGCTTATCAGCAAACAGCAGCAGGGTGGGAGCAGGTCTATACTGCTCAGGCTACGGTGCTTGAAGTTATTGATCTGCAAAATAAAGAAGCAGGAGAATTTGAACTGGCCTTAGCTGAACAAACGGCCCGTTACCAGGAAAGCCTTGATCTTGAAAAAGGTATTTTATTCCGTGCAGTGTTGTTTTTATCGCCATTAGCAGAACATCAGTTATTATTTATTATCCATCACCTTGCGGTAGATGGGGTTTCATGGCGTATCCTTTCGGATGATCTTGAATTACTGTTACAGCATCCTGGACAGCCGGCTAATGCGGTATTGGGTGCTAAAACAAGTTCTTACCGTCAATGGTACGCAGCATTAACAACCTATGGCAATAGCCGTGGTTTACAGCGTCAGCAGGATTACTGGGAAAAGATTACTCACCAATTTGTGCCTTTAAGAACCGACCATAACCCTGAAGGGCCTTTGCGTATTGCGGATATGGACACAACAACGGTTCAATTGGGTAGTTTAGCTACTGGCAAACTGCTCCATGACGTTTCCTTAGTTTACCATACAGAAATCAATGATATCCTGTTAAGTGCATTGGCGCTTACCTTATCAGACTGGAACAAAACTTCAAAAGTTTCTATCGGACTGGAAGGCCATGGCCGTGAACAAATTACAGCAGACATTGATACCAGTCGTACAGTAGGTTGGTTTACCACCATTTATCCCGTTCTGCTGGAAACCGCAAATGATTATGGTCAGCTCATTAAAAAGGTCAAAGAAACATTAAGACAAATACCTGGTAAAGGATTGGGGTATGGTATACTGAAATATATCAACCAGGATATTGTTTTACAGGCTAATGACCCCTGGGATGTGCAATTTAATTACCTGGGGCAAGCTGGTGCGGGCAAGGTTATTGGTAAGCTGGTACAGCCGAGATGGGAGACATTTGGTTCGGCAATGAGTGAGCAGACGCCTGTTGCTCAACCGCTTTCTGTGGCGGGAATTATTCAGGATGAACAACTGGTGTTATACTGGAGTTACAGCAACAAACATTTCAACAGCGAAAGCGTAGAAAAAATGGCTGCGGCTTATCTTGAAAACCTGGAATCACTGATTAACCATTGTGTTGCAGCCCAGCAAACAACGCAGTATACCCCTGCCGATTTTGGATTGGCAGGTGAGGTGAGTATTGAAGAATTAGACCAGTTCCTGGACGAAGAATTCAATGGCAAACCTCGCAGAGCGCAAGTAGAAAGTGTTTACAGGCTGAGCGGTTTACAGGAAGGAATGCTGTTCCACGGAATATTTGATGCGCAGACTAACACTTATGTAGAGCAGTTCTCAGGAGAATTAACTGAGCTTGACACCACCGCTTTTATAGGAAGCTGGAATCATCTGCTGAAACAACATAGCATCCTTAGAAGTGGTTTCTATGCCAATGCTTTTGATATCCCGGTTCAATGTGTTTACAAAGAAGTTGAAATGCCGGTTACGCTGGTTGATTACAGTGGTAAAACTGCTAAGCAACAGCAGAAGGCTATCCGTGAACATGAAAAAGCGGATCTTGAAAAAGGATTTGACTTTACCACGGCTCCGCTGATGCGTATCTTATTGATCAAACTGAGCGAGACCAAATATCACCTTTGCTGGACTTATCACCATATTTTGCTCGACGGATGGTCTATGCCGGTATTGATGGGAGAACTGTTAAAGGCTTATGCGTTATTGTCAGCTGGTAAACCATTACCATTGCCTGTAGCCGACCGTTATGAAGACTATATCCGCTATATCGAAAACCGTGATGCGGATAAAGGAGAAGACTACTGGCGTAATTATTTAGGGAAGGTTAGGGAAGGTACTTTGCTGCCGTTTATCAGTGCAACCACCGGCAGGAATAAAGGAATAGGTAAATACGGCACACATCACCTGGTATTGGATACTGAAACGACTTCGCATTTATCAGCATACGCACAACGTCACCGTATTACGATGAATACGCTGGTACAAGGGGTGTGGGCATATCTTTTATACCGATATACCGGCCGTACTGAAGTGACTTATGGAGTTACTGTATCAGGAAGACCTGATAGCCTGCCGGGTGTAGAACATGCGGTGGGGATGTATATCAATACATTACCATTCTGTTCTCAGATTTCTGAATCACAGGCTGTTAAAACCTGGTTACAGACGATACAAACAGAGCAGCTGGAAAGTCGCGAATATCAGCATATCGCTTTGAATGAGATTCAGCGCTGGGCAGGTATCCCTGGAGATCTTTTTGATAGCTTACTGGTTTACGAAAATTATCCAAGTAACCCGATGACTGCAGCTTCGCTGAGTTTACAGGTTGATAACGTACGAAAAGAAGAACATACCAATTACCCGCTTGGTGTAGCCGTAATGGTTGCAGAAGAGATCACGGTGTATTTCAGTTACAATACTTCATTGCTTACTGCGGGTTATATGGAAGCAATTGCAGGGCATTTTGAACAGGCCATACGCAGTATGACAAGTACAGATAACCTCTTGCTGAAAGATATTGAAATACTTTCTGTACTTGAAAAAGAGCAATTGATCCATACTTTCAATGATACTGCATCAGTTTTTCCGGAAACTGACACGATTATCACGCAGTTCAATTTACAGGTAGACATCAGGCCAGGTGCGCTGGCATTTGTGACTGATCAGGTAGAAATGACTTATCAGGAACTGGATCAGCAGGCAGGCCGTCTGGCTGGTTACCTTCGTGCTCAGGGCGTTGGAGCAGGAACACTGGTTCCGGTATGTTTGGAAAGGTCTCCGGAAATGGTGATCAGTATCATGGCAATTCTCAAAGCAGGAGCAGCTTATGTACCAATAGACCCTGATTATCCGCAAGACAGAATCCGTTTTATGCTGGAAGATACTGCTGCAACTGTCATGGTCAGCAGTAGTAAATGTGCTGGTTCACTACCTGTAAATGGTATTAAAGTGATTCAGCCGGATATAGAATGGGAATTAATCAATTCATACACTAGCTATACTCATACTGCATTAAGCGCAAAAGATCTGGCTTATGTAATTTATACTTCTGGTTCTACAGGTAAACCGAAAGGGGTGATGATAGCGCATAGCGGAGTCGTTAACCTGGCGATGAGCCAGCGAAATGCATTGCATTTAATTCCTGGAACAAGGTTCCTGCAATTTGCTTCTTTTGGTTTTGATGCATCTTGTTACGAAGTGTTCAATACCCTGCTGAGTGGCGGTGTACTGGTCTTACCACAAAAAGAAGACTTGCTTTCAGCAGAGAATTTTGGGGCTATGGTTGAAAGGCATCAGGTGGAAGTGGTTACTTTACCGCCTTCTTATCAGCATCTGGTGAAAGATGTGCTCGGCCCTGTTACGACCGTAGTATCTGCAGGAGAGTCATTAAACCGTGAAGATGCGCGTTATATTAAAACTACAGGGGTTCGTGTGGTTAATGCCTACGGACCTACAGAAAATACGGTTTGCACCAGTTTAACTGATGAGCCAATCTTAAAAGATAATGTGGTTGTGATCGGTAAGCCGATAGAAAATGTACAGATTTATATTCAGAGTGAACAAGGCAGGTTATGCCCTGTGGGTGTTGCCGGAGAGTTATGTGTGGGTGGGGCAGGTGTAGCCCGTGGTTATCTGAACCGCCCTGAGCTGACAGCAGAGAAATTCATTCCTGATCACTATTCAGGAAAACCAGGATCTCGTTTGTACCGTACAGGTGACTTTGCGCGGTTCCTGCCGGATGGTAATATTGAATATCTTGGCCGTATAGATGATCAGGTAAAGGTAAGAGGCTTCCGGATTGAACTCGGAGAAATTGAAGCAGAGTTACAATTATGTGATCTGGTCAATACCGCTGTGGTTGCTGTTAAATCAGATCGCGGCGGCAACAGCAGGCTGATAGGTTATATCATTCCTGAGGGTGATTTTGACAAAGAAGCGATTACTGCTTATATGAAAGAAAAACTGCCTGAGCATATGGTACCGGGAATCCTGTTGTCTATCGATAAAATACCTTTGACACCAAACGGTAAAGTCGATAGAAAAGCACTTCCTGAACCGGATAACAATGCTTTGACAGCGGGTAATTATGTTGCTCCGCGAAATACACTGGAAGAAAGCCTTGCATTGATCTGGCAGGATTTATTGTCCATATCAAGAGTCGGTATACATGATGACTTTTTTGAGCTTGGCGGTCATTCACTGCTTGCTATGCGCGTTATTTCGGCACTTCGTAAGACATTACAGGCCGAGGTAACAGTTAAAACCTTATTTATAAATAAAACAATAGCAGAATTAGCTGCCTTTATCAGCCAGCAGGATCCGCATACGGTCAGAACGGCTATTGAGAAAAAACCAAGACCTGAAAATATCCCGCTCTCTTTCAATCAGGAAAGACTTTGGTTTATCGACCAGTTAGAGGGAAGTATTCATTATCATATTCCGGCTGCACTGAGATTGAAAGGGCAGCTCAATAGCGTTGCGCTGGAACAGGCTATACGTCAGCTGGTCAACAGACATGAGGTATTGCGTACCGTTCTGCTGGAAGAAGATGGAAAAGCCCGTCAGCATGTAATGGCAGAATATTTATGGCACTTACAGGTGACTGATCTGATTGGTAAGTCTGCTGGTTCATTACACGATGATATCCGCGGGTTAATTATGGTGCCATTTGATCTGGCTAAAGATCATATGCTGCGTGCAAACTTAATCTTACTGGACACTGATATTTCAATATTGGTACTGACCATGCATCATATTGCTGCCGATGGCTGGTCTGTAAGTATATTGATCAATGAGCTTGCAGCTTATTATGAGGCCTTTACTTCTGGTAAAACGCTTCAATTGCCTGAATTGACTATTCAATATGCAGATTTTGCAATCTGGCAGCGGGAGCAGATGGCCCCTGTATTACTGGATAAACAGTTAAGTTACTGGAAAAAACAATTGAGCGGTACAGCGCCTCTTCAATTGCCGGCAGATTTCCAACGCCCGGCCATGCAGGGTAAAAATGCCGCGAGTTATGCTTTTGTGATTAAACCTGAAATACTGGAACAGCTTCATTTGCTTTCACGCAAACAGGATGCAACGCTGTTTATGACGTTGTTAGCTGTGTTCAAAGTGTTGCTGTCACGCTATAGCGGACAGGAAGATATTTGTGTAGGGACTTCTATTGCAGGCAGGGTACAGCAGGAAACTGAAAACCTGATCGGGTTCTTTGTGAATACGTTAGCGCTTCGCAGTCATACTGATATGAATAGCTCTTTCGAAAACTTCCTGCAGCAGGTAAAGGGAACTACACTGGATGCTTATGAAAATCAGGAGCTGCCATTTGAAAAAGTAGTGGAGGCGGTAGTGAAAGAAAGGGATCTGAGCCGTACGCCTTTATTCCAGGTCATGTTTGAATTGCATAACACGCCTGAAATGCCAGAACTGAACCTTGGAGAAGTTGCTGTTTCACAAGAAGATATCAATGCAGTCACTGCTCAGTTTGATCTGACAGTGAATCTGCTGGAAAGCAACGGACAGTTAAACGGGTATATCACTTATTGTACTGATCTGTATAGTGAAGCTACTATTGAACGCTTAGGTATACATTTTGAAACTTTACTGAATGCTGTAATTAGCTCGTCTGATAGTCTTTTAGGAGAACTTTCAATGCTGACCAATACAGAGGAGCATCAGCTGCTGAATGTGTTTAATGATACGGTAACTGCCTACCCGCAGGAGCAAACTGCCATACACATTTTTGAGGCACAGGTTTTAAGATACCCTGGGTCACCTGCTATCGTTTTTGAAGACACGGTTTATACTTATCAGGAATTAGATGAGCGTTCTAATCAGCTTGCGGGCTATCTGCGAGACAAAGGAGTCTCGATTGATGTCTTAGTGCCGATTTGTTTAGCGCGTTCGGCAGAGATGGCCGTAGCTATCCTGGGTGTGCTGAAAGCCGGCGGAGCTTATGTTCCGGTTGATCCTGGATATCCGGAAGAAAGGATCAGTTTCATGCTGGAAGATACCAACGCTTTGGTTGTAGTGACCAGCAGCGATTTGAAAATAAGTATCGGAGCTTTTGCTTCAGCAGATACTGTTTTACTGGATACGGACTGGGGTAAGATCAGTACATGGGCAGCGACTGCGCCATTGAACCCTGCAAAACCTGGTGATCTGGCTTATGTGATTTATACTTCTGGTTCTACCGGGAAACCGAAAGGGGTAATGGTAGAGCATGCAGGTATGCTGAATCACCTTTATGCGAAAATCAATGATTTACAATTAACAGCAGAAACAGTAGTTGCCTTTACTGCTTCTTATACTTTTGATATTTCTGTTTGGCAGCTGTTCTCAGCCTTGCTTTGCGGAGGTAAAACCGTGATCTATTCTTCAGCAAGAATCCTGGAGCCTGCAATTCTGATTGATGCAGTAGAAACTGATGGAATTACCATTTTAGAATTGGTTCCTTCGTATTTAAATGCTGTCTTGCAGGAGAATACATTGGCTCAGTTAAACAAATTGTCTTACTTATTAGTGACAGGTGAAGCGGTCAGCCAGCCTTTATTGGCGCAATGGTTTGCGCATCCGCATTACGCGCGGATCCCGGTTGTCAATGCTTACGGGCCTACTGAAGCATCAGATGATATCTGTCACCATATCATGTATGAAACGCCCTCAAGGATCAATGTCCCGGTAGGAAAACCGGTACAGAATATGCGCATTTATGTGTTGTCTTCTGGTGATCAGCTTTGCCCAGTGGGGGTACCGGGTGAGATCTGCGTATCAGGAATCGGGGTGTCCAGGGGTTATCTGAACAGGGGAGACCTGACTGCTTCGCGCTTTGTACGCACGCCTTTTGAAGCAACTGGCAGGATGTACCGAACAGGAGACTTAGGGCGCTGGTTACCTGATGGAACGGTTGAATATCTTGGCCGTATCGATGACCAGGTTAAAATCCGTGGTTTCCGTATCGAGCTTGGAGAGATTGAAAATGTCTTACAGCAGCACGATGCGATCGTGCAGGCTGCGGTAATTGTGAAAACTGATGAGAGTGGAAATAAACGTTTAGTCGCTTATGTCGTTACTGAAGGTGATTTCGACAGAGAAGCCACGGTAAGCTGGCTTAAAAATCACTTACCGGAGTACATGGTTCCTGGTCTTTTTGTTGCGCTTGATGAGTTGCCTTTAACGGGGAATGGTAAAATAGACCGTAAAGGTCTACCTGATCCGGATATGGGTTCTTTACAGACGGGTACTTATACCGCTCCGCGTAATGAACAGGAGACGATTCTGGCTACGATCTGGCAAGAATTACTGCATATCCCGAAAGTTGGGATCTATGATAATTTCTTTGAACTGGGTGGAGACTCGATTATTACGATTCAGGTGGTTAGCCGTGTGCGCCGTGCAGGTTTCAGCCTGCATCCGCGTGACTTGTTTATCCATCAGACCATTGCTGGTTTATCTGCATGTATGGCGGCGGAAGCAGCCAGTGCTTCATCTGGTGAACAAGGTCTACTGGAAGGGGAGAGCGGTTTACTACCAATTCAGCAACATTATTTTGAATCTGGAAGTACAGCGCTTTCTCATTATAACCAGAGTGTTTTCTTAAGTATTGACAAAAGCATTACCTCATCAAGGTTAAATGAAATCATCAGTCAGCTAGTCGCAGCACATGATGCCCTGCGTTTTGCATATGAGCACACAGGAGAGGGTTGGAGACAAGTTTATGGTAATGATGCCGGACCGCTTGAGATAAACGATCTGAGAAGCTTAAAATCGGCAGAACTGGCACAAACTATTGCTATACATAATGACAGGTACCAGGCTAGTCTGGATATCCTGAAAGGGACACTTTTACGTGCGGTGTTGATCCTGACTCCGGATACCACACCACAAAACCGCTTATTGCTCGTGGTTCACCACCTTGCAGTAGATGGAGTTTCATGGCGTATCCTGCTGGAAGACTTTGAACAATTGTTAGCACAAAAAACATTACCGCAATTTAAGACTGCTTCTTACCGTCAGTGGTACCAGGCATTGTTGAATTACAGTACTAAAAATAGCGTACTGAATCAACTCGGGTACTGGGAAAATGTAGTGGCAGCAGCAAGACCAATGCGTACAGTTCATGCGTGGCCGGGAACGATAACTGGTGCAGAAATACAGCAGTATACCACGAAGCTGGATGCCTTAGCTACACGCCGGTTATTGCAGGATGTACCCCGTGCATACCATACGGTGATCAATGATTTATTACTAACCGCACTAGCACAGACTTTGGCTGTTTGGAATAAACATTCCACTATCGTTGTCGGTCTGGAAGGACATGGCAGGGAAGACTTTATTCCGGGTGTTGACATTAGTCGTACCGTTGGCTGGTTCACCAGCTTATACCCGGTTATGCTGTCCGTTATTCCAGATGCGAAAGCTGGTTTACAGTTGAAACATATTAAAGAACAACTTCGCTTAGTTCCTGATAAAGGTCTGGGTTACGGAATTTTAAAATATATAGCTCAGGTTGCCGCCTTACAGGGGACGGATCCATGGCAAGTAGAGTTCAATTACCTCGGACAACTGGACAACCTGGTTAAAGAAGAAGACAATTCATGGCTGTCAGGTGCCTCCGAATCTTCGGGTAAAGCGATCTCCGGCAGTCATCCTGTCAGGGAGTTGTTGTCGGTAAACAGCTTGGTCCAGGGTGGAGAATTGCAGGTAAACTGGAGCTTTAGCAGCCGTCATTTTACCACGGATGCCATCGCGGAAATCTCATCGGCTTACCTGGAAAATCTGGAAAATCTGATTGCACATTGTATCACTGTAGAGACTCCGGTATTTACGCCGTCAGACTATAATCTGGGTGAAGAAATCACGAACCAGGAGCTGGATAAATTCCTGGATGCAGACCATCATGGTTCGCCACGGAAATTGCAGCTGGAAAGTATATCCCGTCTGAGCGGTTTGCAGGAAGGCATGCTTTTCCATAGTTTATATGATGAGCATGCAGGTGCTTATATCGAGCAATTCACGACTGTACTTACCGGTGTTGAACCAGAAATATTTGCTAAAAGCTGGGATCAGTTATTGAAGAACCATAGCGTATTGCGCAGTGCATTCTATTATAATGAATTTAAAATACCTGTACAATGCGTTTATCGTGATGCGAAAACACCAATCAATATGGTGGATTGCAGCGGGATGAGCAAAGAAGAACAGGAACTGTTTATTGATAATTATGAACAGGCTGACCGTTTAAAAGCCTTTGATCTGACTGCTGCACCATTGATGCGTATCTGCCTGATCCGTTTGGGAGAGAAGCGTTACCGGTTATTCTGGACCTATCATCACGTACTGCTCGATGGCTGGTCACTGGCTGTTTTGCTGGGCGGATTGCTCCAGGTTTATGAACAACTGATTACTGGAAAAACGTTGTTACCGGTTCTGGAAGACCGTTATGAAGATTATATACGTTATATCGAACGTCAGGATAAAGAAGAGGCAACGGCTTACTGGAAAAAATATCTGGCTGGTCTGGATGAACCAAGCTTGCTGCCTTTCATCAGTATGAATGCAGACCGTACCAAAGGAATCGGTTTGTATAAAGATGAAAATCTGCATCTTGACCGTGAAATAACAGCCAGCATTACCCGTTATGCACAGCGTAACCATATTACGCTGAATACGTTGATGCAAGGGGTTTGGGCATACCTATTATCCCGTTATACAGGAAATAAAGACGTGGTGTATGGTGTCATTGTTTCCGGCCGGCCGGATGATCTGCCAGGAGTAGAACAAAGAGTTGGCATGTATATCAATACCTTGCCGTTGCGTGCTGCTACAGACGCTTTAAAACCTGTTTCTACGTGGTTACAAGAGCTGCAGGCTGATCAGATCAGTAGTCGTAACTATCAGTATACCACGTTAAATGATATCCGCAGATGGTCTGCGGTATCAGGCGAATTATTTGATAGTTTGCTGGTGTTTGAGAATTACCCTGTAGATAAAGTGCTGTCTGCACAGTCATGGCAACTTGGAACAGAAAGTGTCAGCATGAACGAACAAGGTAATTATCCGCTCAGTTTAGTTATAGGTACAGGTGAAGAGACCAATATTACTTTAAATTACAACAGCACGCTGCTGGATACAACCTATGCAACAGCTATCGCCGGACATTTTAAAGCGGCAATATTGTCTATCATCGCACAAGAAAATGCGACTTTAAACGACATTGAAATAAGCTCAGCAGCAGAAAGATCTGAGTTGCTGAAAGGCTCAGCACATTCGTTTGCTTATCCTTCGGATAAAACAATGATTGATCTTTTTGAAGAACAAGTACTTCGCTCACCTTCTGCAGCTGCAGTAATTTTTGAAGACAGAAAGCTTACTTACAGTCAATTGAATGAGCTTTCTAATCAATTGGCTAATCACCTGGTTAGTATGGGGGCAAAACTTGATATGCTGATCCCGCTGTTTATAGAAAGGTCTCCTGAAATGATTGTGGGAATGCTTGCGATTATGAAGGCAGGAGCGGCTTATGTACCTATTCTACCGGATTCTCCGGCAGAACGTACGGCTTATATCCTTTCGGATATAGGGGCAGCTATGGTGCTGAGCAGTACAGAAAGTACCGTTTTCTTACCGGAAACAGGGTTGCCGGTTATCTTATTGGATGACAGGGAATCAGTACTTGCCGAATATGCTTTAACAACACCATCCGTGGAGCGTTTACCTTCTGATCTGGCTTATGTGATCTATACTTCTGGTTCAACGGGCTTACCAAAAGGGGTGTTGGTAGAGCATGGTGGAGTAGTCAATCTGCTGAGCTATCTGGGTGAAAAATATAAGATGGACGACAGCGATAAAGTCCTGCAGTTCTCTAACTATAATTTTGATGCTTCGGTAGAGCAGATCTTCCTTGCTTTATTTAATGGTGGTACTGTGGTGCAGCTGGATGAAGCAACCCGTCTTGATCCTTCAGCACTTGAAAATCTGCTGATCCGTGAAAAAATCACACACATTGATGCAACTCCAGGATTCCTGGAAACTATGAATGCTGGCAGTTATGGCGGGCTTAAACGTATCGTTTCAGGTGGTGAATACTGCCGTGTTTCACTCGCAGAAAAATGGAAGCCTTATGTAGCGTTCTATAACGAATACGGGCCTACAGAAACATCGATTGTAGCGATCAGGTATGAATATCCTAAAAATGATGTACCGCATCAGGATGGAGTACCGATTGGCCGGCCTGTAGGGAATACCAGGGCTTATCTGCTGGATGAACAATTGCGCCTGGTTCCATCGGGGGTAACAGGAGAGCTGTATATCGCTGGTGTACAGGTGACCAGAGGTTATTTAAACCTTCCTGAACAAACTGCTGCGAGCTTTATGGCTGATCCTTTTGTAAGCGGAGAACGCATGTATAAAACAGGAGATCTCTGCCGGTTACTGCCGGACGGTAACCTGACTTATGTAGGCCGTAATGATGATCAGGTAAAAATACGCGGTTTCAGAATTGAACTGGGTGAGATCGTTAATGCGCTGGAACAGAGTATTCTGGTTGCTCAGGGGACTGTGCTGGCCAGACAGGATGATTATGGCAATAAACGGCTTGTTGGTTACGTAGTTCCTGAAAACGGGGCTTTTGATCAGGAGGGCGTAGTCATGTTCCTGAAAAGCAGATTGCCTGATTACATGGTTCCAGCTTTATGGGTGGTATTGGATCAGCTTCCTTTAACCAGTAATGGTAAAATCGACAAAAGAGCGCTCCCTGAACCTGATATGAATGCAATGACAGCGAGCGAATATGTTGCCCCAAGAAATGAAATTGAACAAAATCTGGCTGCGATCTGGCAGGAACTGCTCGGTTTGGTACAGGTTGGTGTCCATGATAACTTCTTTGAACTGGGCGGGCATTCGTTGCAGGTGATGCGGATGATTTCAGCTATCCGTAAAGAATTGCAGGTAGAAGTGTCTGTAAGGACGCTATTTGAGCTCACCACGATCGATGCACTGGCTAAATATATCAATATCAATAACGATGACCTGGATGATGAAGATTCCACAACAATAGAATTATAAACCTAAGAACCTTACCTATAAAAAACATAATTATGCCCAATTTTAATTTAATAGATGTTGTAGAGCTGCTGAATAAAGCGAATAATGTTGGTATCAAGATTACTTTAGATGACGACCGGCTAAAAATTAAAATGCACAAAGATCAGGTGATAGACAGCAGTTTGATGGATGAATTGAAGCTGAGGAAAGAACACCTGATCACTTATTTCAAAAAGCATAGCGCCGCCACAGTTGTTGCTGATGAAAATAATATTGTACCTTTTAAAAGGGGGACAATCAAACATATTCCACTTTCATCTGGTCAGGAACGTCTTTGGTTCCTGGATCAATTGGAAGGCAGTACTGCGTATCATATTCCAACTATTTTAAGGCTGAAGGGTAAGCTGGATAAAAAAGTGCTGGAACTGGCGCTGAAAGGGGTCGTAAATCGTCATGAAGTATTAAGAACCGTGATACTTACAGAAGATGGCAAACCATATCAGCATATTTTACCAGCAAATAAATGGAAGCTGGCTGTCGTTGACAGTCCTCTTTACATAAATGATGCAAATGCTTTACGAACAGGGATTAAAGAGCTGACAGATGCGCCTTTTAACTTGGCGGCTGACCATATGTTACGTGCTTATCTGTTCGTCCTTGGAGAAGAAGAGTTTGTATTGTCAGTGACGATGCACCATATTTCTTCGGATGGCTGGTCTCTGGGGATTATTGTAAATGAATTGATTGAGGGGTATAATGCGGGTATAGAAAAAAGACCGGTTGAGCTCCCTAAGCTTGACATACAATATGCAGATTATGCGGTTTGGCAGCGGGAACAGGTTTCTGAACAGGTAGAGAAATTCCACCTGGATTACTGGAAAAAGAAACTTAGTGAGGTAACTACATTGTTTTTGCCTGCTGATTTTATACGTCCGGCAGTTCAAAGTTCAAAAGGTGCAGTTATTGAGTTTGTGATGGACCTTGGTCTGGCAGATAGACTAAATGTTTTATCCCGCAAGCATGATTCAACGCTGTTTATGACCTTGCTTACTGCGTTTAAGGTCTTGTTGTACCGGTATACGGGTCAGCATGATATCTGCGTTGGTTCACCTACAGCAGGAAGGACGCAGCAGGAATTAGAAGGTTTAGTTGGTTTTTTTGTGAATACGCTGGCCTTGCGCAGTGATCTTGGGGAAAATCCTTCCTTTGAAGCTTTACTGCAACAGGTAAAAGATACAACGCTGAATGCTTATCAGCATCAGGATCTTCCACTGGAAAAAATAGTGGAAGCTGTGGTGAAAGAACGTGATTTGAGCCGTAACCCACTATTCCAGGTTTGTTTTACCCTGTTGAATATCCCTGGAGACGGTGATTTGGAGCTACAGGATGTGGTACTTTCAGCAGAGCCGATGGAGCAGACTAAGGTACAGTTTGATTTTACGCTCACCCTTCGTGAAACAGCAGAAGGGTTTTCTGGTGCGATTGAATACTGTACAGATCTTTACCGCGAAGAAACGATTGCGCGCATGGTGGTCCACTTTAAACAGCTGTTACAGGCTATTGTGGAGACACCTGCTGAAAGAATCAGCAATTTACAAATGCTGGATGCTGCTGAAAAAAAACAATTGCTTTTTTCTTTCTCAGCAGCAGATAGCCTGTTAAAACCAGATGGCGCAACTGTACTGGATCATTTCAGTGCGCAGGTTGCGGCTACACCAGACGCGATTGCTATCGTTTTTGAAGACCGGTCGATGACCTATAAAGAATTAGATGAGCAGGCGAATCAATTGGCTCATTACCTGCAGATTAAAGGGGTAACCACTGAAACGCTGGTACCTGTCTGTCTGAGCAGGTCATTGGAAATGATGACAGGTATTCTTGGAATACTAAAGGCAGGCGCTGCTTATGTGCCTATAGATCCTGAATATCCGGATACCAGGATCAGCTATATCTTAACGGATACCGCTGCCAGTGTAATTATTGCAGACAACAGCAGTAAGGCCAAATTAATACAGCTGGCAGATCATGTGGAGGTAATCCTTTTAGATCAGGACTGGCAGGAGATCGGGGCACATTCAAAAAGGCCGCTTAACCTCAGCCTTACAGCAGAAAATCTGGCTTATGTTATTTATACTTCAGGTTCGACCGGTATGCCTAAAGGGGTGCTGGTGATGCATGGTAATATCGTAAGCCTGGTCAAAAATGTGACTTATGTTTCTTTAAGCAAGGAGGATGTTTTACTGTCAACGGGCTCACCATCCTTTGATGCCACCACGTTTGAATATTGGAGTATGCTGCTTAATGGCGGCAGATTGATACTTTGTCCGGAAAATAAATTACTGGACAGCAGCTTACTGAAAGAAGAAATACGGATTCACGGGGTTACTAAAATGTGGTTCACGTCCAGCTGGTTTAACCAGTTGATAGACACAGATATTAGTGTTTTTGAGGGACTTTCGGTGATCATGGCCGGAGGAGAGAAATTATCGGATAAACACGTCAGCAAGATGAAGGAGACTTATCCTGATATTCAGCTGATTAACGGTTATGGCCCAACGGAAAACACCACTTTCTCCCTAACTTATACTATTGATAACAGAGGCAGTATCCCTATCGGCCGTCCATTGGATAACCGTACGGTTTATATCCTTGATCACTATTTACACCCGGTGCCGGCAGGCGTGCGTGGTGAAATCTATTTGGGTGGGTCGGGTTTATCGCGTGGTTATTTGAATCGCCCTGAACTGACTGCGGAGAAATTTGTAGCCAATCCTTTTAATGAAGGAGAAATGCTTTATAGAACTGGTGACCTGGGTTGCTGGTTAGCAGATGGTAACGTTGAATTTCTGGGCAGAATTGATGACCAGGTGAAGATTCGCGGTTACCGGATAGAATTGGGAGAAATAGAGAGTGCTTTGGAAAATAGCGGTTTAGTTAAACAAGCCGTAGTTTTGGCCAAAGCTGATCAGCTGGGAAATAAGCGTCTGATCGGTTATGTGGTACCGGCCCATGTTTTTGACCGGGATCAGTTTATGACTTATCTGAAAGATAAACTGCCGGAATATATGGTGCCGGCATTGTGGATCCCGTTAACAGAAATGCCGCTTACAGCTAACGGTAAGACCGATAAAAAGGCTTTGCCTGAACCATCAGATATCCTTGTTTCTTCCAATGCTTACGCTGCGCCCCGCAATTTGATGGAGCAGACTATCGCTGGTATCTGGCAGGATTTACTGAGTGTACCGCAGGTAGGGATCCATGATAACTTTTTTGAGTTAGGGGGCGATTCCATTATTACTATTCAGGCAGTAAGCAGGGCCAAACGGGCTGGTTATGAATTACAGCCGAAGGATCTGTTTATTTATCAGACTATTGAAAAACTTGCTGCACTACTTTTAGCGCGTAAAAACACTGAGATTACAGCCGAACAAGGGAAATTGAGTGGAATAGCAGGTTTATTGCCTATCCAGCAATGGTTCTTTGAACAGACAGGCCCTTTTCCATCTCATTTTAATCAGCATATCTTATTGACTATAGATAAGGATACAGATGTTGGATCTCTTTCGGATGCGGTGACACAGCTGGTAGAATTCCATGATACACTTCGTTTTTCTTATGCTTCAGGTACCAACGGCTGGGAACAAATATATGGCCATGAGGCAGGTCAGCTGGAAATTGTTGACTTACAGCAATTGCCGGCATCGGAACTTTCTACGGCTATAGAAGACAGCTGTGAACAGGTACAGGGCAGTCTTGCTATAGAAAAGGGCGTGCTTTTTAAAGCTGTTCTGCTGTTAACACCAGCAACAGACAACAATCACCGGCTCTTATTTGTGAGTCATCACCTTGCTATTGATGGGGTGTCATGGCGTATTCTGCTCGAAGACCTGAGATTATTGTTGTTACATCCGGGACAGCCTGCGGCTATTGTATTAAGTCACAAAAGTAGTTCCTATCGCCAGTGGTACAGTGCGTTGGAAGAGTATGGGCAGCGCGGCCGCTTGCTGAATCAGCAAGCTTACTGGGAAAATGCAAGGACTGAATATTATCCTTTAAGAACTGAAAAAGAATCAGATGGAGGCCTTACTTTGGCCGATACCACGAGTTATACGGTCTCTTTAGATCAGGCGATGACCAAGCGGTTGTTGCAAGACTCTCCAAGAGCTTATCATACAGAGATTAACGACATATTACTGTGTGCACTTGCACTTACACTTTCCGCATGGAACAGCAATCGCAAGGTTTCTATCGGACTGGAAGGACATGGGCGTGAAGATATTGCGGAGGGTATAGACACCAGCCGTACCATTGGCTGGTTTACCAGTATGTACCCGATTTTACTGGAAGTAGAGGACAGTGCTGATTTAGGAAGCTTGTTAAAGTCTGTAAAAGAGCAGCTTCGCCTGGTTCCGGACAAAGGGATTGGGTATGGTGTACTTAAATATATCAACAAGGTATCTTCACTAAGTGGAAAAGAACCCTGGGATATTATTTTTAATTACCTGGGCCAGATGGACAATGTGGTCAGCACAGAAGATCTTTTGGATGGGGCTAATGAAAATTCAGGTACGGATGTACACGAAACTTATCCTGTGCGTGAAAAACTATCTTTAAATAGTATTGTTCAGGGCGGTAAGCTGGCTATAACCTGGACTTACAGTACACAGTATTTTACTGCGCAGGGGATTCAGTCTTTGTCGGATTCTTATGTGTCAAATCTTGAAAAGCTGATTGCGCATTGTGCAGATAAGCCACATGCTTCTTTTACACCGTCTGATTATAATCTTGGGGGTGAAATTACGAATGAAGAGCTGGATAATTTCCTGGAAGAAGACTATAACGGTTCTCCACGCCACACTAATGTTGAAAGTATTTACCGTTTGAGTGGTTTACAGGAAGGAATGTTGTTCCATAGTATCTATGATGGACAGGCAGGTGCTTACATTGAGCAGTTTACAGGGGAGTTACTGAACCTGGATGTTCCTGCATTTTTGAAAAGCTGGGAATATCTTTTACATCACCACAGTATTTTGAGAACTGGATTTTATTATGATAGATTTTCAGTTCCTATACAGTGTGTGTACCGTGAAGTTGCTTTACCAGTTACCCTGCTTGATTATAGTGGTCTTGATGAAGATGCACAAAATCAGGCGATTATAACTTATGAGGCTGATAGTAAATTAAAAGGATTTGACTTTGAAACAGCGCCATTGATCAGTATTACACTGATGCGCCTGGATGATAAACGTCACCGTTTACTCTGGAATTTTCATCATATGCTGCTCGATGGCTGGTCTATCCCTATTTTGCTGGAGAAGTTATTGATGGCTTATGAAGCTTTGTTTGCGGGTGATCCATTACCGGTGATCTCAAAAGATAGCTATGAGGATTATATCCGTTATACAGAGCGCCGTGATCAGGAACAGGAGATGCTTTATTGGAGCAATTACCTGAAAGGGGTGAGTGAAGGTTGTTTATTACCTTTTGTCAATACAACAGTAAACCGGAACAAAGGAATTGGGGTGTACCGCGAATTACCTTTCAGGTTAGATGCTGCGAGCTCTGCTAAACTTTTCCATTTTGCGCAAAGAAACCGTATCACTACAAATACCCTGATGCAAGGGGTGTGGGCTTATCTTTTGTACCGGTATACCGGCCGTCCTGATGTGATTTTCGGGGTTACGGTTTCTGGTCGTCCGGAAGATCTTCCTGGCGTAGAATGGGCCATAGGGATGTATATCAATACGCTGCCTTTGTATACTTCAGTAGATATTACGGCTGGAATTGCACAATGGTTACAGGAGTTGCAGATGAACCAGCTGCAAAGCAGGGAGTATCAGCATACCCCACTAAATGTTACTCAGCGCTGGGCTAAAGTAGAGGGTGATCTTTTTGACAGTTTAATTGTATTTGAAAATTATCCGCCCAGTAAAGTTGTAGAAGGATCTTCTGGTCATCTGGAACTGGAAAATGCAGCTATGCAGGAACAGACAAATTATCCGCTGAGCCTGATTGTTTCGGCTGGAGAAGAATTGGGGATCATGTTCAGCTATAACAGCAGTTTAATAGAGAAAAATTATGTAGAAGCTATCGCAGGCCACTGTGAACAGGTGTTACAGCAATTGCTGATTCATGAAACAGGTACACTGGCAGCTATTGAATTGCTCAATGCACAGGAAAGTGAGCAGCTGCTCAAAACCTTTAACGATACGGACCGCGTTTATCCGCAGGAGCAAACTGTGATAGACATTTTTGAAGCGCGGGTTTTAAACTATCCGTTATCACCTGCTATCGTTTTTGAAGACACAGTTTATACTTATCAGGAATTAGATGAGCGTTCTAATCAGCTTGCAGGTTATCTGCGCAGCAAAGGAGTGGTTATTGATACCTTAGTGCCGATTTGTTTAGCACGTTCGGCAGAGATGGCCGTAGCTATCCTGGGTGTGCTGAAAGCCGGCGGAGCTTACGTTCCGGTTGATCCTGGATATCCGGAAGAAAGGATCAGTTTCATGCTGGAAGATACCAACGCTTTGGTTGTAGTGACCAGCAGCGATTTGAAAACAAGTATCGGGGCATTTGCTTCAGCAGATACTATTTTGCTAGATACCGATTGGGATAAGATCAGTACATGGGCAGCGACTGCACCATTGAACCCTGCAAAACCTGGTGATCTGGCTTATGTGATTTATACTTCTGGTTCTACCGGGAAACCGAAAGGGGTAATGGTAGAGCATGCTGGTATGCTGAATCACCTTTATGCGAAAATCAATGATTTACAATTAACAGCAGAAACGGTAGTTGCCTTTACGGCTTCTTATACTTTTGATATTTCGGTATGGCAGCTGTTCTCAGCCTTGCTTTGCGGAGGTAAAACCGTAATCTATTCTTCAGCAAGAATCCTGGAGCCTGCAATTCTGATTGATGCAGTAGAAACTGATGAAATTACCATTTTAGAATTGGTTCCTTCGTATTTAAATGCTGTCTTGCAGGAGAATACATTGGCTCAGTTAAACAAATTGTCTTACTTATTAGTGACAGGTGAAGCGGTCAGCCAGCCTTTATTGGCGCAATGGTTTGCGCATCCGCATTACGGGCGTATCCCGGTTGTCAATGCTTACGGGCCTACTGAAGCATCAGATGATATCTGTCACCATATCATGTATGAAACGCCCTCAAGGATCAATGTCCCGGTAGGAAAACCGGTACAGAATATGCGCATTTATGTGTTGTCTTCTGGTGATCAGCTTTGCCCAGTGGGGGTACCGGGTGAGATCTGCGTATCAGGAATCGGGGTGTCCAGGGGTTATCTGAACAGGGCAGACCTGACTGCTTCGCGCTTTGTACGCACGCCTTTTGAAGCAACTGGCAGGATGTACCGCACGGGAGACTTAGGGCGCTGGTTACCTGATGGAACGGTTGAATATCTTGGCCGTATCGATGACCAGGTTAAAATCCGTGGTTTCCGTATCGAGCTTGGAGAGATTGAAAATGTCTTACAGCAGCACGATGCGATCGTGCAGGCTGCGGTAATTGTGAAAACTGATGAGAGTGGCAATAAACGTTTAGTCGCTTATGTCGTTACTGAAGGTGATTTCGACAGAGAAGCCACGGTAAGCTGGCTTAAAAATCACTTACCGGAGTACATGGTTCCTGGTCTTTTTGTTGCGCTTGATGAGTTGCCGTTAACGGGGAATGGTAAAATAGACCGTAAAGGTCTACCTGATCCGGATATGGGTTCTTTACAGACGGGTACTTATACCGCTCCGCGTAATGAACAGGAGACGATTCTGGCTACGATCTGGCAAGAACTATTGCATATCCCGAAAGTTGGGATCTATGATAATTTCTTTGAACTGGGTGGAGACTCGATTATTACGATTCAAGTGGTCAGTAGGGCACGCCGCGCAGGTTTCAGCTTGCATCCGCGTGATTTGTTTGTTCACCAGACGATTGCAGGATTATCGGCCAGTCTTTTAACTGAAGCAGAAAGTGCAGCATCCGGTGAACAAGGGCTGTTAGAAGGAGAGAGTGGTTTGCTGCCAATTCAGCAACATTATTTTGAATCCGGGGTTACTGAAATTTCTCATTACAACCAGGATGTATTGCTTTCTATCGGAAAGAATGTGCCGGTAGAGGTGGTATCCTCTGCCATCAGTCAGCTGATCGCAGCACATGATGTATTGCGGTTTAGTTATGAACAAACCACCGATGGCTGGAAACAGGTTTATGGCAATTATGCCGGAGCGCTTGAAATCTGTGACCTGCGCCATATCCCGGCTGCAGACTTACCTGTTGTCATTGCGGAACACAATGCACAGTATCAAACCAGTCTGGAACTTACTACAGGTATTGTTTTGCGTACTGTGTTGTTATTGACTCCTGATACAGAGTTGAAAAACAGGTTATTGCTTGTGGTGCACCATCTTGCTGTAGATGTGGTTTCATGGCGTATTCTGTTGGAAGATTTGGAATTGTTATTGTCAAAAGAATCCCTTCCATCTTATAAAACTACTTCTTACCGCCAGTGGTACCAGGCATTGGTCACCTATGGCGCGCGTCAATCGGTACAGCAGCAACGCCGGTATTGGGAGCACACAGTTGCAGCCGCTCAACCCATGCGTACCGTTCAGGAATGGTCAGGAATACTGACGGGCGCGGATATTGAGCAGCATACTGTTGTATTGGATGCGGCGCTTACCCGCCAGTTGTTACAAGATGTGCCCCGTGCTTACCATACTGTAATTAATGATGTATTGTTAACTGCATTGGCATTGACTTTAACGCAATGGAACGCGCATGCACAGGTGATCATAGGGCTGGAAGGTCATGGCAGGGAAGACTTTATTCCTGGTATTGATATTAGCCGTACGGTTGGCTGGTTTACTAATCTATACCCTGTTATGCTGTCTGTTGCTGCCGGTGCAGATTATGGCTCACATTTGAAAAATGTTAAAGAACAACTTCGCCAGATACCAGATAAAGGTCTGGGCTTTGGTGTTTTAAAATATATTGACCGGGTCCCTTCTTTACAGGGAGTTGATCCATGGCAAGTAGAATTTAACTATCTCGGTCAGCTGGATAACCTGGTTCAGGAAGAAGGAAATACGAACTTGTCTGGTGCCACTGAAGCTACAGGCAGTTCGACCGCTGAGAGTTATCCGGTCAGAGAATTGCTGTCTGTTAACAGTATGATACAGGGTGGGGAATTAAGGATGAACTGGAGTTATAGCAACCGTCATTTCACAGCAGCTGCTTTAACTGAAATAGCTGATTCCTATCTTGAAAATCTGAAAAAACTGATTACCCATGCGGTTGCTGTAGAACTTCCTGTGTCTACGCCTTCAGATTATAACCTGGGTGAAGAGATTACTAATGAAGAGCTGGACAAGTTTCTGGATGCAACTTACAACGGGGCTCCACGCCGTTTACAATTAGAAAGTATATCACGTTTAAGTGGTTTACAGGAAGGAATGTTGTTTCATAGTTTATACGACGATCAGGCTGGAGCTTACAGTAAACAGTTTTCTTGTATACTGATCAAACCCGATATAGATGCATTTGTACAAAGCTGGTATGGGATCTTAAAACGTCATAGTATCCTGCGCAGCGGATTCAATTACAATGAATTTAAAATACCTGTACAATGCGTTTACCATGAAGTGAAAATACCAGTAGACATACTGGATTGCAGTCAGCTGAATAGTACTGAGCAAGAACAGTATGTTGGTGATTATGAAGCAGCTGATCTTAAGAAAGGTTTTGATTTTACAGCAGCTCCATTGATGCGCATCTGTTTTATTAAACTGGATAATGAACGTTATTATATGTTATGGAGCCATCACCATGTGCTGCTGGATGGCTGGTCTATGCCAATTGTGATGGAAGAACTGCTCACTAATTATGAAAACCTGGTTAGTGGAAAGCCAATGCCAGTGCTTGCCGCAGACCGTTATGAAGATTATATCCGTTACATTGAGCGTCAGGATAAAGAGCAGGCAACCACTTACTGGCGGAACTATCTGAATGGATTGGAAGAAGCCAGTTTATTACCTTTTGTAATGAACTCAGCCGACCGGACAAAAAGCCATAGCGGTTATGGGGAAGAGATGTTTCAGCTGGATGCCGAATTTACATCACGCTTAACACGGTATGCGCAGCAAAACCGGGTAACGATCAATACGCTGATGCAAGGTGTCTGGTCTTATTTGTTGTCTTGTTATACGGGCAGAAAAAATGTAGCCTTCGGTGTGGTCGTTTCAGGGCGTCCTGAGAACCTGGCTGGTGTAGAAAGTGCGGTCGGTATGTATATCAATACCTTACCATTACACGGGAAAATTGACTTGACACAAGATTTTGCTGCGGGATTACAACAGATTCAATCTGAGCAATTAGAAAGCAGAGCCTATCAATACAATAGTCTGAGTGAAATACAGCGTCTGTCGGGGATTACGGGTGATCTGTTTGATACGCTGCTGGTGTTTGAGAATTATCCGGTAAGTGAGACACTGAACACCAAACCATGGAAATTACAACTGGAAAATGTATCCTCCGAAGAGCATACTAATTATCCATTAAGTGTGATCATCATGGCTGGAAAACAGATTGACTTCCTTTTAAGTCATAATAACCTGATCACACAGCATTATGTAAAATCGATCGCAAATCATTTGAAGACTATACTGGAGCAAATCGCTTCGGCAGTTAAACCGTTGAAAGTTGGAGAACTTAATTTACTGACTGCTGGAGAACAACAGCAGATTCTATATGATTTTAACGCTAAAAACATCTCTCTTTTACCTTCTGAGAGTGTTGTTGAGCTTTTTGCCTTAGCGGCAGCCACACAAGTTAACCATCCTGCTGTAATTACAGGAACTGAGGTGATGAGTTATCGCGAACTAAATGAACAATCTTCACGTTTTGCGCATTACCTGCGTAAAAAAGGGGTAACCAAAGGCACATTAGTACCGGTTTGCCAGGAACGATCGGCTGGTATTATAGTGACTATGCTGGCTATTCTGAAGGCGGGCGGGGCTTATGTTCCTATCGATCCGGGTTATCCGGCAGACCGGATTCAGTATATACTTGCGGATAGCGGCGCTGATTTATTGATTTGTAACGCTAAAATATCAGCTGCTTTAGGGAGCGTTAAAGGGCTTGAATTTATTCATCCCGAAGATTTAACAGCCGAACTTAAACAGTATCCGGTTACAGCTCCGTTGCTCCATATTGGGCTGGAAGACCTGGTTTATGTAATTTATACTTCCGGTTCTACAGGTCAGCCTAAAGGCGTGAAGATCACGCATGCGGGACTTTCCAATTTGATTAACTGGCACCATGAACGTTATCACCTCACCAGGGATAGTAAAACTACAACTGCGGCAGGAGTGGGTTTTGATGCTTTTGGATGGGAAATATGGCCGGCATTAAGTATAGGAGCAGCGCTTTATGTGGTGGATGATGAACAAAGGTTATCACCATCCGGGCTCGTGGATTATTATATGGAGCAGGGTATTACGCATAGTTTCCTGTCTACGATCCTGATTCCCGAGTTTATTGAAGCGAGTAGAAACCGCGTGCTGGAATTAAAATATTTGCTTGCGGGAGGTGATAAACTGGCTGCTGTAAATATGGATGGCTTAAGTTATAAGATCATCAATAATTATGGTCCGACAGAAAATAGTGTGGTGACAACGAGTTATGAACTCTCTGCTGAATATAGTGAATCTGCACCTCCGATTGGTATTCCGGTGAGCCATACACAGCTTTATATTTTGAATGCAGCCAATAAAATTAGTCCTGTTGGTGTACCTGGAGAGCTTTGTATCAGCGGTGTGGGGCTTGCAACTGGTTATCTGAACCGGGAGTCGCTAACGGAAGAGAAATTTGTAACGAATCCTTTTAGCACCAATTACGGAGGCCGGATGTACCGCAGCGGAGATCTTGCACGCTGGTTACCGGATGGCAATATTGAATACCTTGGCCGTATTGATGATCAAGTGAAAATACGGGGTTACCGGATTGAATTAGGGGAGATCGAAAATGTATTACAACAAAATGCAGGGGTGAAACATGTAGTGGTTTTAGTTAAATCTGATGACCGCGGGCATAAACAACTGGTGGGTTATATTGTACCGGAGGGTCCCTTTGATAAAGGTGGGCTGATCGCTTATCTGAAAGATCGTTTACCGGATTATATGGTTCCTGCATTATGGGTGTCTCTTGATCAGCTTCCTTTAACCAGCAATGGTAAAGTAGACAAGAAAATGTTGCCTGAGCCGGATATCAGTACTTTACTGACTGAAAGTTATGCATCGCCAAGCACGCCGGCAGAACAAGCGCTGGTAGAAATCTGGCAGGATCTGCTTCGTCTGGAACAGGTTGGTATCCATGACAATTTCTTTGAATTGGGTGGGGACTCCATCATTACGATCCAGGTAGTAAGCCGGGCAAAAAGAGCTGGTTATGAATTCCAGCCAAAAGATTTATTTGTACAGCAAACTATAGCCGGATTATCTAAGTTACTGCAAGAAAGAGCGCATGTGGTTTCTTACGCTGAAGAGGGCTTCCTTACTGGTAACAGTGGGTTATTGCCTATTCAGCAATGGTACTTTGATTTGGAAACTCCTGCTGTATCGCACTTTAATCAGCATGTGTTGTTAACGGTTTCCAAGCAGATAAATCCTGCTGTAATCTCTGATGCGGTATTGCAGCTAGCCTATTATCATGATGCGTTAAGGTTTACTTATACTAAAAATGAGAACCATTGGGAGCAAGCTTACGGAAGTTATACCGGGGCAATGGAAACCATAGATCTGGGAGAAATGACCACGGCAGACGCAGCTGCTGCAATCAAACAATTTGGCCAGGAGGCACAATGCAGTCTGGATATTGAACAGGGTATCATTTTCCGGAGTTTATTGTTTTTAACTCCCGAAAAAGATCAGGATAACCGTTTGTTACTTCTTGTGCATCACCTTGCAGTAGACGGGGTTTCGTGGCGGATTTTACTGGAAGACCTTGGATTGCTGATCAAACAGCCGGGCAAAAATGCAGTGTCTGTTCTGGGCAGTAAAAGTGCTTCGTACCGTCAATGGTATCAGGCACTGGAAGGCTATGGAAAAACGATCTCCAAACAACATGCCTACTGGATAGATGTTGCAGCAAATTATGTTCCATTGCCAGAAGACCATGACTACACAGGGCGTTTAACGCTGAATGATATGGGGACTAAAGTGACCAGGCTGAATAATATAGTCACACAGCGTTTATTGCAGGAGGTATTACAGGCTTATCATGCAGAAATCAATGACGTACTTTTAAGTGCACTGGCTGTAGCTTTATCAAAATGGAGTGGGATTTCACGAATTTCAATCGGACTGGAAGGGCACGGACGCGAAGATATTATGGCGGGTATCGATACCAGCCGCACTGTAGGCTGGTTTACAAATCTTTATCCTGTATCCCTTGAAACAGAAGCAGGCAGAGATATCGGGTATGCGCTGAAATCAGTTAAAGAGCAATTAAGAAAAATACCAGCAAAAGGAATTGGCTTTGGTGTATTGAAATATATAGAGAAATTACCTGCCTTGCAAGGGCAGGGTTCCTGGAATATTGTATTCAACTACCTTGGGCAATTGGATAACATGGTCAGTGAACAGGGAGAAATCGGAATGGCTAACGAACAGGCGGGTGACAGTGTTTCTGCAGATTACCCGGCTACCGATAAATTGTCTGTCAATACGATGATCCAGGGTGGTGAATTGTTATTTGACTGGAGTTATAGCACCAAACATTATGACGAAGCTAATATTGATATACTCGTTGACTTGTACATGGAGCAATTGCAAAATCTGATCAGCCATTGCGCTGAACAGGTCTCACCAGCCTTTACGCCGTTTGATTATGGGCTGAATGGTTTGGTTACGGTAAACGAACTGGACAAGTTTCTGGAAGAGGATGATCAGGGTGTGCCAAGAAAAGCAAGGCTGGAAAGTCTGTACCGTTTGGGTGGTTTACAGGAAGGAATGTTGTTCCATGAGTTGTACAACGAACAGGGGGCATTTACAGAACAGCTTTCCTGTGACCTGATAAACTTACAAACGGACAAATTTATCCGGAGCTGGGAAATCCTGATTAAGCAGCATAGTATTTTAAGGACAGGTTTTTACCATGATGTATTCTCTATCCCTGTACAGTGTGTTTATCAAGAGGCAGCGCTTTTATCAACACTGCTGGATTATCGCGGCAAGAGTGCAGCGGAGCAGGAAAAAGCGATAGCAGAATTTGAGCAGGCAGACCGTCTTAAAGGATTTGACCTGAAAGCGGCTCCACTGATGAGGATCTGTCTGATCCGGCTTTCTGATACGCAATACAGAATGCTTTGGAGCTTCCACCATATTCTGCTGGATGGCTGGTCTGTACCTGTGCTGTTAGCTGAATTGTTTGCTAATTATGAACAATTGGAGGCAGAAAAACCTGTAGAAGAGCAACCAGCAGACCGATATGAAGATTATATCCGTTTTATCGAAAAGCAGGATAAAGAACAAACCGCAGGTTACTGGAGAAATTATCTGGCCCCAATAGAAGAAGGATGTTTGCTTCCTTTTGTAAGCGCAACAGCAGACCGTACCCGCGGAGTTGGGATGAACGAAAGTATCACCACGTTTGATGTGGTCATGACTGAACAGATTTCAACTTATGCAAAACAACAACATTTAACGGTTAATTCTCTGATGCAAGGGGTATGGGCTTATCTTTTATATCGCTATACCGGCCGTACTGACGTAATTTATGGGGTTACTGTATCGGGACGTCCTGAAGATTTGCCAGGTATCGAAAGAAAAGTGGGCATGTATATCAATACGTTGCCGCTTTATATCAGCGTGGATCTGTCAATGGATATCAGTATCTGGTTGCAGAAAATACAGCAGGGCCAATTGGAAAGCAGGGAGTATCAGTATACTACCCTGAATGATATACAGCGGCTGACAAATATCAAAGGTGATCTTTTTGATACGTCCATTGTTTTCCAAAACTATCCTGTGAGTGAATCTGATCTGCAAAAAGGCGGAGAACTTGAAGTCAGTGATCTTGTGGTGCATCCGCAAACCAATTATCCGCTCACTATTAACGTGATTACAGGCAGAGAGACTAACCTGCTATTTGTTCATAATGATGAATTGCTGGATACACGGGCTGTGGACAGGATGATGGGGCATTTCAAACAGGTGTTGCTGCAACTGGTGGAAAAAGGAGTGAAGACCTGGAAAGAAGTCGAATTGATGACCGCTCAGGAAGCGGAGCAATTGCTGGTTACTTTTAATAATAAAGTCGTTGCTTATCCAGCTACACAGACTTTAGTCGGGCTGTTTATCGGGCAGGCTGCTACTATGCCTGATACCCCGGCAATCGTGTTTGAGCAGCAAACCTGGTCTTACCGCAAGCTGGATGAAGCATCCGGGAAACTGGCTAATTATCTGCGTAGTAAAGGTGTGAAAACTGATACACTGGTTCCGCTTTTCCTGGAAAGATCAGCAGAAATGGTGATTGCTATTTTAGGTGTGATGAAAGCCGGTGGTGCTTATGTGCCGCTGGACACGACTTATCCGGCAGAAAGGATCAGTTATATCCTGGGAGATACGAAGGCCTCGATGGTGATTACTACGGCAGCTATCAGTAGCCGGATTTATACGGTATCCGATATCCCGCTGGTCTTGCTTGACCAGGATATTGCAATTATAGACAGGTATCCGGTTGCGATCGCAGCAGGAGAAGTAAAACCAGGGGATCTGGCTTATGTTATTTATACTTCCGGTTCTACAGGACAGCCAAAAGGGGTGATGGTGGAGCATGCAGGGATGCTGAATCACTTGTATGCCAAAGTGAATGACCTGCAGCTGAATGCAGAAAGTGTGGTTGCTTTTACAGCTTCGTACACTTTTGATATCTCGGTGTGGCAGATCTTCTCGGCGCTCTTAAGCGGAGGGCATACCATTATTTATCCTTCAGAATTGTTGTTACAACCTGCAGCATTGCTGGATAAGGTAGAAGAGAACGGGGTAACTATTTTAGAATTGGTTCCTTCTTACCTGACTGCTGTTCTGCGTGAAGAGCTGACCACTAAGCTGGAAAAACTGCAATATCTGCTGGTTACCGGAGAAACGGTTAGCCAGCCATTGCTTGCGCAGTGGTTCGGACATCCTGATTTTGGACGTATCCCGGTAGTGAATGCTTATGGGCCTACAGAGGCTTCGGATGATATTTGTCACTATATAATGTATGAAACTCCTGCACAGCTTAATATCCCGCTGGGTAGTCCGATACAAAATCTGCAGGTTTATGTATTGAATAATGAATTAAATCTTTGTCCGATTGGGGTGACTGGTGAAATCTGCGTAGCAGGAATCGGGGTTTCCAGAGGTTATTTAAACCGTCCTGATTTGACTGCTGCCAAGTTTATTCCCAATCCTTTTCATGCAGCAGGCAAAATGTACCGTACAGGGGATCTTGGCCGCTGGCTGCCAGATGGAAATATCGAATATCTTGGCCGTATGGATGATCAGGTGAAGGTTCGTGGATTCCGTATTGAGCTAGGAGAAATCGAAAATGTATTGCAACAATACGAAGAGATCAACCAGGCGGTTGTAGTGGTTAAGGACGATGCAAACGGAAATAAACGTCTGGTAGCTTATCTGGCGACAAAACCGGCATACGATAAAGATTCAATGCTGAGCTGGTTAAAAGGAGTTTTACCGGAATATATGGTGCCTTCGTTCTTTATCACACTTGCAGAACTTCCATTGACGCCTAATGGAAAGATAGACAAGAAAGCACTGCCTGATCCGGATACCAATGAATTGCTGACCACTGCATATGTAGCCCCGCGTAATCATTTGCAGGGAGAACTGGCGGAGATCTGGCAACATATGCTGGGCATTCCAAGAATCGGTATTTATGATAATTTCTTTGAGCTTGGCGGGCTTTCATTGCTGGTGATTGGCTTGATCTCTGTGATCAAAAAGGAAATCGGCGTGAAAGTTCAGGTAAAGGATATTTTCAATTACCCAACTATACATCAGCTTGCTGAATTTATTCAGCTTCGTACAGAAGATTCCGGCGCAACTACCGGAATACAGCCTGATGCCCAACGCTACAGTGATCACGTGGTCTTATTGAATGACGGCCCGGTTTCATTCCCTGTATTTATGCTGCCGGGAGCAGCTGGGGTTTGTGAAGTGTACAGTGCTTTAGGGCAGGCGCTTAATGAAACCTGTGCGCTTTATGGATTGCAGATGCCGGGGGTATTTGAAGGAGAAGCTCCTGAACAAGAGCTGACTGTGATTGCTGGCCGTAATATTTCATGGATGAAAGAAGTACAGCCGGTTGGCCCGTACCGTTTTATCGGCCACTCATTGGGAGGAATCCTGATCCACGAAATGACCAAACAGCTTGAAGCCGCTGGAGAACAGGTGCAAGCAGGGATCATTCTGGATAAAGACACGACTACGGAAAGTTCTTTTCATGGAGGTGATGACAATGGGGAAGTACTTTTCAGACTGGCCATGCTGGTATTTGAACTGGGAAGTATCGTCACTAAACCTTATCCTGAGTGGATCTGGAAATTGAAAGAGGGATTTTCTTTGGCAGATCGGGAAAAAATAATGCCTGCAATTACTCCAATTGTTCTGGAGAATATTGGGAACAACCAGCATTATACCAGTTTTATTTTAAGGATACTCAACCTGGTGATCAGCAATGCTTTTCTGGAATATACAGTTACCGGGCAGATTAATGCCAGTCTTTTCATTGTAAAAGCCGAAGAAACCCTGTGGGAGGAAAATAGCTTGACTCTGGGCTGGGAAAATTTTGCGGCGGCAACGCAGGCTATTACTGTGCCGGGGGATCATGATTCACTGGTAGGAAATGCGCACGTACAGGTATTGGGAGCTGAATTAACAGCATACTTGCAACAATTTAAGGGATAAAGAAGGATATAGCCCGCCATATGGCGGGCTAATCTATTAACTATTTATAAGCTTTTAAAATGCAGAATTCGACATTCGTTAAAGACAAAGAGCGTAAGGGTAATTCCCTTAAATCCTTATTTCGTTTACTCCATTATGTAAAACCATACCGGCTGGAATTTGGCATGGGCCTGTTCCTGTTGCTGATTGCAAGCGTATCTGGTCTTGCCCTGCCTAAGTTGCTCGGACAATTAATTGATGGTGGTAAACAGGGAATAGATTCGGGGGCAACAACCTACATTGCGTGGTTATTATTGGGCATTCTGGCAATTCAGGCTATATTCTCTTTTTTCAGAGTAGTGTTTTTTGTGAATGTTACCGAAAAAACACTGGCAGCATTAAGGCAAACGGTCTACAGCCACCTGGTGAAAATGCCAATGCATGTTTTTCTTCACAAACGTGTAGGGGAGCTGAGCAGCAGAATTTCGGCAGATGTGACGCTATTGCAGGAAATATTTAACAATACACTGGCAGAATTGGTACGGCAGCTGGTTATTATCGTTGGCGGTTTAGTTTTACTGATGATTACTTCTTTTCAACTGACTGTTTTCATGTTATTGTTATTACCTGTTATGGTAGTGCTGGCTGAGGTATTTGGCCGTTTCATCAATAAATATGCGATGCAGGTACAGGATAAAGTTGCGGTTTCCAATACGATTGTAGAAGAAACATTACAGGGCATTTTCAGTGTAAAGGCTTTTGTCAGTGAGTTTTTCGAAATAAGCCGTTATCGCGGACAAACGAATGAAATGGCCAGACTGGGCATGAGGGGTGGCAAGTATAGGGGCTTGTTCGATGCTTTTGTTATTGTAGGAATCTTCGGGACATTGGTGGCGGTGATTTACCGGGGGGTAACAACAGGGGTAGCTTCAGGAGAACTTCTTTCCTTTTTATTGTACGCTGTATATATTGCCAGTTCAATTACCGGTTTAGCGGAAGTCTATACCTCTTTACAGAAAAGTATTGGAGCAACTACCCATCTTTTTGATTTGCTGGAAGAGCCGGTGGAAGCACTTACAGACTTCAAAACCATAGCGCCGGAGAATCAGTTGCATGGAAAGATTAATTTCTGCAATATCCATTTTCATTATCCAACCAGAGAAAATATTCATGTATTGCAAGGCGTGTCTTTTGAGGCTTTTTCCAATCAGAAAGTTGCGATTGTAGGTTCAAGTGGTGCTGGTAAAAGTACGATAGTGTCATTATTGTTGAGATTGTATGATCCGGTTGAGGGGGGCGTATTTTTTGATGGCAGAGACAGCGCGACTATTCCTTTATCTGAGCTCAGGGCACAGATTGCTGTGGTTCCGCAAGATGTTTTTCTTTTTGGGGGTACGATAGCTGAAAATATCGGCTATGGTAGAAGAGGAGCTTCTGAAGATGAAATTATTGCTGCAGCAGAAAAGGCCAATGCCTGGGAATTTATTCAGCGTTTTCCGCTTGGATTGGAGACGATAGTAGGAGAACGTGGAATACAGCTTTCTGGTGGACAGCGTCAGCGGATTGCTATTGCCCGTGCGGTACTTAAAGCACCGCGTATTCTGATCCTGGATGAAGCCACTTCTGCACTGGATTCAGAGTCAGAGCGCCTGGTACAGGATGCTTTAGATAAATTGATGGAAGGACGTACTTCTATCGTGATCGCGCATCGCCTGGCTACGGTAAGGCAAGCCGATAAAATTATCGTGCTTCATCAAGGACAGATTGTAGAGGAGGGGACTCACCGTGAGCTGATTGGCGTTACCGGAGGGTTGTACAAGAACCTGAGTGAAATGCAGTTTACAAATTGAGGGTGTATCCTGATGCAGTGCCCTCAAAAAGTATCTAACTTTTTGAGGGCACTGCATCATCCCTTTCATCCCTCTTAATTTGCCCTGCGTTTCTCTTCCTCAGCACCTCCTGTTTTTCTTTTGGAACCAATTCCCTGGCCGCCAAATCTGTAATTAAAGCTGATAGTGCCTACTCTCGAATCTCTTTTCTGGAAGAAATGTTCCCCATAACCTGTTAATTTGGTAACACCTTCTATTTTAGTGGTATAAAATATATCACTTATATTCAATTTAACTGAAGCCTTCTTATTCCATAATTGTCTCTGGGCACCAAGGCCAGCAGACCAGAATTTTCCTACCTCCAAGAACCCGTAAGTAGACTTAGACTGATAACTCCCAAGAACCTCCAAACTGGTATTGTTATCAATAATGATCGAATTACTGGAGTTAAAATTGAACGAAAGCCTGCTTGCATTTAAATTGGTATTCACCAGATTTCCTTTGTATTCGCCATAATACATCAAAGCCGTATTACTGCTATTAAACCATTTGCCAATCGTAACTGGAAAACTGAAACTCAAATTATAATAGTCGAATTTGGCCAGGTTCCTGAAAGTTTGAATTACAGTACCTGGTTCTACGTCCGGAGACAATACATTGAGAATATTATCTGTTGTTCTGCTATATCCCAATTTGGTTGTATATTTTTGAAGAAAGGTATAGGTCAACTCCGTTGAAGTGGTGATTTCCGGGTTCAAAAATGGATTGCCTGCTGCATAAGTTAATGGATTCAGAAATATTTTGAAAGGATTCAATTGTCTGTAGGAAGGTCTGTCAATTCTTCTGCTTACAGAAATCCCAAGATCATTCTGCTTGTTGAATTTATACCCTAAATAGCCGCTTGGGAATAACTGCGTATAATTTTTATCAAAATTATCATTATTGGTTACTTGCGTACCTTTCGCAATGGTATTTTCTAATCTTAAGCCCAGTTGAAGGTGTAGTTTCGTCCATTTTTTTGATGCATTAATATAAGCTGCATTAATTTGCTCATCATAAAGGAACCGATTACTTTTTCCCAGATCCGGAATGTTCCCGCCATTGCTTCTGTCAAAAAATGCGACATCATTATCAGCTTCTACCCAGCTGGCCTTTATACCCGCCTCCAGATTAGCTCCGATACTTTTCACAGGATGGGTATAATCAACTTTAAAAGATTTAATATTTAATTTGCCTTTCAGATCACCAAAAAGTGTGTAAGGATCTTTACTCTGCAGACCATCTACGCCAAAATACCGCGTATGATAATTTTGAATATCGTTGTTGAGGTAACGTGCATAATCAAAATCTGCTGTCAGCTCTCTTCCCGCAGTATCCAAGACCTGCTTAAAGTTAAAATTGATACTTCCATTATTACGTACAGGATGCGTTTTACCATTTGTAGCTAAAGATCCGTTAAGCTCATGAGTTGCATTAAAATCATTGGTATTACTAGCCGATTGGACACTTCCATTAGTGAATATTCCATTTGCAGCAAAGCCAATAATCGTGTTTTTTCCCAGATTGTAATCGGCGCCTATACGGCCATTATGACTATTGGATGTAAACTTAAAAAAGTTATCAAAGTCATTACCACCTGTTACCTGATCAGAAGCGTTATAGAAATTTCTGAAGATCTTAAGGTTGGTCATGTCCTCCCGGAAAGAATAATTATAAGAAGCGAATATATTCAGGTTTTTGACCTTATGATTGATATTGATAGAAGGATTTAACTTCGGATAAATTCCCTGGCTATAACTCATCGTGACATTACCATTCAGCCCATCATTTTTGCCTTTTTTCAATCTAATATCGATAATACCAGAATTACCCGAAGCATCGTACTTCGAAGAAGGATTGGTGATCAAATCTATTTTCTCTATTTGATTGGCTGACATACTTCTCAGCATATTTGCAAGATCCTGTCCTGACATTGGAACGAGTTTTCCGTCAATCATAACCAGTACGCCTTGCCGTCCCCGCATCGCTATATTATCATTCTGATCAATGGTAATACCAGGTGCCTTCTCCAGCACCTCTAAAGCTGTACTTCCTACCGCCGCTATAGAACTTGATACATTGATTACCGTTTTATCATATTGCTGCTGGATAAATGGTTTAACTGCTGCAATAGAAACCTCTTTTAAATTATTACTTAACGGACTGAGCCTGATGGTGCCCAAGTCAGTATTCTTATTGAGCTCAATTGGAGCTGACTGATATTTAATATAAGCCATACTTTGTGTCACGAGTATATAATTCCCTTTAGGGATCTTATCAAAGGTGAACTGTCCGGATTGGGTAACGTATTCTATTTTAACTAATTTTTTATCATTGGTATTCAACAGATGAAGGGTAACCTCATCAATTTTTTGATTTTGATCACTGATTAATTTTCCTTTTAATTCAAAAAAAATGGGCTTTTCCTGTGAAAATCCGCTATTAGCAGAGATGCTTAAATAAAAGATCAGAACAAATAAGTAGCAGAAGTTTTTTTTCATACAGATGATTATGTTTTATCGACTGAAAGTAGAGTTTTTTTTAATTGTTTGAATGCTTTTTAACATAAATGTTCTGAATTGTTAATTAGTTTATAATAATATGTTATAATTAATAATATTTTAAATTTAAATATTATTGTATTTTTTATATTATAATTTTCTTAGCTGCTAATTTGATATTTGGTTTTCAAATAAAAACATATATTAGCAATTTGTGTAATTAATATTGAAAATAGCAGTATGAAGCTTAGTGTAAATGGGTGATCTGAATAGAGTTACAGAGGATATTATTGCCCTTGCCCGAAATAGCAAAGATATTTATGGCGTTATTTCTTTTGGCTCCTCAAATCGTAAGACAAAAGATAAATACTCAGATCTTGATATATTTCTTTTTACAAGTAATCCTGAAAAATATTTAGCCGATGAAAATAATGACCTGTTAAAAGGTTATTTGGGAGAGATTTTATCAAGGGTTGTTGTAAAAGATTTTGTTGACCATGTAATGGTCATTAAACTTATGCTGAAAGATGGGACAGGTCTGGATATTATTACTGTAAATATTAGCGAATTCTCAAAAACTAAATATTACCTCTTTCTAAAAAAGCATCATTTATCCGGTTTACTGCCAAATAAGATTAAAAAGTATATTGATACCAATATCCATTCCTTTTATTATTTTCTAAAAAGAGGACATACCATATTGTATGACTCAATGAATCTTCAACAAATAGTAACTACTATATTTGAGCTTTATAGACAAGATATTAAGGACGAAGAACTGAATATTTTAGATCATAAACGTTTCTTTAATAATTATCATCAATTCTGGCAGGGCTGTTATCACTTCCACTTAAAATTGGCTATAAATGATCCTCTTTGTGCAAAGCTAATGCTTGACCACATGATTAAAGTCAACTTAATCCAGGTAGTAAACTGGCATACCTTATTATTTAAGAATGAGCAGAAAGATATATTTTATTACGGAGCCAAATTAAACGAATGGTGTGATGAAACTATCATTCAGCGTTTATATGATATATTTCCTCATCGAAATGTAGAGGAGATGAGGAAGTCAATCCTAAATACTATAAAGCTATATCAGCAATTGTCACAGGAGATCTCGACAAAGAAAAACTATGAAATAATTAATACCCTTGAGCAGTTCGTTATTAAAAGTATACAGATGTCATTCAAGTTTAATGAAACGGATAAAATGGTTTATCCTGATCAGTTAACTGCAATGATCAATAACCACGAAGATGTGAAAATTGTTCTCAGCTATAACGTTAACGGATCAATAGAGACAATGGACGCTCTGGAAATCAATAGGATATTTTATGTCGATAATCTTGAAAAATACCTGAATGAGGAAACCTGGGAGAATATATTTGGGAATATCTTGTCTATAGTTATTCGCAAAAGTTCCATTAGAAATTCGGTTGAAATTTTACTAAATAACGGGCAACTGATCCAGCTGAAATTGGAGAAAGTGAAAGATTTATATGCGCTCAAAAGAATTTTCTATTTGAAGAAAGGTTTTCCTTCCTTTTTTATAAGCCAGAGGCATAAAAAGTATGCCACTCAAAAAAATGATTTCCTTAAACAAGATCTTAAAAAAGGATATACTGTTTTGAAAGATACTATTGCCGGATCCGATTTTTTTGAGGTTATGCGCTACAAAATAACCAGTTCTGAAAAGGGAAGGCCCACAACAGCCATGTTTTATAAAAACTACCATTGTTTCTGGCAAAATTCCTATAAACTCATGGTAAAGCTCCATAGAAAAGATTTCTTTTATGCAATTGTAATCTTAGATCATGCAGTGAAAAAATACCTCTTGGAAATGGTTAAATGGTCACATCTGGATGAGGATCAGCCTGCTAAACTGGCTGCTGATATACACCCGATAAAAGAATGGTGCATTAATGAAATGCAGGATAAATTAATGCTTACACTTCCACACAGCAACATTGAAGAAATGAAAAGAGCTATAATGAATTCGATGGAACTTTATAAAGAAGTATCAGTTCAGGTCTCGGAAGCCTTGGGTATAGAACTGGATATTGCACTTCAAGTACAAGTCTATGAGCTGGTAAACAATGAATTACTAAAATCAAATTAATCATTTTACTTGTGTAAGTAACTACTTATGGTAATTAAGAACTGCATCGTCAATAGTTGCCTTTTTATTGTAAATGAACAGATAATGACGTCTTTAAAGACTTTATTTGATATGAGAGTTAATTTTTTTATTAACTATTTTTTGTTGTGTAGTAATATCTCTATAAAAAATTATAGATTGCGAATCTAAAGAATAACAGCCAGGAAATATTGAACTGCCTTATCAGAGGTAGTCTGATGATTTATTTTTTGTAAAATCTTTTTAAATTGATTCACATTAATTATGAGGTTAAAAGATCTCGATAAAAAAATTACTGAGCAGTTTTGGGTGAAAAGGGTATCTGGTAAAAGGAAGATTTCTTTATCGGATGGAAAAGTGAAAACATTACCTTTCATCACTATTGAACAAAAAGATTTATCCTGGTTTTATAAAATAAGTAAAGGAAATGATCTCGCACAGTTTACACTGCTGACCACTATCTATTCTGTTTTTTTAAAAAGATATTTTGAGGATTATGATGGCTGCATCACAGCTTATATAAATAACAATCCGGCAACACCACTACTTTTTGATCTGGACGTTTCTATTCTGAACAGGAGCCTGAAAGATAAATTGCAAGAGCTGAAAACTGAAATTGCAGCAACCCTTTCATTTGCTGATTATGAACCTGAAAATATAGCCAGTAAAATTGATGGCAGGCTGGATCAATATACACCCTATGGGATAAGCACAGACAACAGCGATTCTGCTGAATTATGTAAAGGGTTATTTATTGCAATTAAAACTGAAGCAGATATGAATTTGAGATTAACTATCTCTTATCTCGAAGGATTTGCTGATGAACATTTACTCCTCCATTTTTTAAATAATTTTAGACTATTACTCTGCAGTCTGGAGATATATCTAAATACCGGACTATTGGATTTTCCTTTACTCAATGAATCAGAAAAACAGTTGCTATTAGACGGATTCAACGATACAAAGGCAGATTATCCCAAAAATCATACAATCGTTTCCTTATTTGAAGAACAGGTAAAAAAAACACCTGGAAATACCGCGGTAATTTATGCGGAAAGAAAACTCAGTTACAAACAACTCAACGCAGAAATAAATCAACTCGCAAATTTTATTGCAGCTCATTATGTTATCAAAAAGGGACAGGTAATCGGTGTCCTGATGCCGAAATCACTGGAATCTATACGGTCACTTTTTGCAATTATGAAATTGGGTGCTGTCTATTTGCCAGTAGATCCCGCATATCCTGAAGACAGAATCAGGCAAATTTTTAAGGATAGCGAAGTAAAATTGGTGATCAGTATTAATGAGCCCTCTACATCATTAGCGTTAACTGCAACTATCTTAAACCTTTCTGAAGTATCATTCATTGACTATCAGGATGAAAATCTGAACAAGGATATCTTGAATACTGATCCTGCTTATCTGATCTATACTTCAGGATCAACCGGAACCCCAAAAGGTGTGCTGATCAGACACGGAAGTAATATAAATATGTCATTAGACCAGATCAAGACTTTTTCCATCACGGAAACTGATGGTGTTTTATGGTTTGCTTCTGTGTCGTTTGACGCTTCTATTTCTGAAATCATGATGGCAGCCTATTCTGGTGCAAAATTGATCATTCCAGAAGAAAAGACCATTAAAGATGTAAAGCAGTTTACCAGGTTTATACAAACTTCAGAAACCACCGTTGTCACCTTTACACCTGGATATTTGAATTTGATTTCAGTAACAGATTTGACTGATTTGAGGTGTATCATTACTGCCGGAGAAGTTATAAGCAGCGTTAAAGCTATGGAGATAGCTTTAACGGGAATAGATTGTTTTAATGCTTATGGGCCAACCGAATACGCTGTATGTGCAACCATTTACAATTTCAATCTGCTTCTGGAGAATTCCGCTGTTCCTATCGGAAAGCCGATCGCTAATACAGCAGTTTATATACTGGACGAGAATTTACAGTTATTGCCATTAGGCGCAAGAGGTAAAATTTATCTTGCCGGTGACGGACTGGCTATCGGGTATTATAAAAATGAAAGCCTTAGTGCAGAGAAGTTTATTGCCAATCCATTTGTACCGGGAACCAGGATGTATGATACGGGCGACCTTGGACTGTGGCTTCCTGATGGTAACCTGCAATTTGCAGGCAGGAGTGACCACCAGGTAAAGATCCGTGGATACCGGATAGAACCCGGAGAAATAGAAAATGTATTGCTGGAATACCTTGAGCCTGAATCACAGGTCATTGTAGAGGTAATTGTATTCAACTCAGAGAAAGTGCTGGTTGCTTATATAGTTTCAGCAGCTCAGCTTGACCGTTCTGCCTTGAAAACCTACCTGCAGCAGAAACTTCCTGAGTATATGGTACCCGCTTTTTATGTGCAGCTGGCCGCAATGCCGCTCACCCCGAACGGGAAAACTGACCGGAAAGCCTTGCCTGGAATTGGACAGGAAGATATGCTCCATAACTTATATCAGGCACCAGCAAATGAAACTGAGCAACAGCTGACAGCGATCTGGCAGGAAGTACTGGGAATAGAACGTATAGGCGTAACAGACAATTTTTTTGATCTGGGCGGTCATAGCCTGATTGTTTCCCAGGTCATTAACCGGACGCATAAACGTTTCGGCAAAACAATAAGCTTTAGTTCTTTTTTGTCGAACCCAACGATTGAGGGGATCAGCAGACAATTTCATGTAAGAGATTACCAGGCGATTCCCAAAGCAGCGGATGCTTCGGGTTATCCGCTAAGTTCTTCTCAAAGCAGGATCTGGTTATTAAGTCAGCTTTCGGGCGGATCACAGGCCTACCATATGCCTGCAGCGCTGCGGCTGACCGGGCCATTAAACCCGGTAGTATTGGAAGCCAGTTTTGCCAGGCTGATGGAGCGGCATGAAATCTTAAGAACATATTTTAAAGAGAATGCGCAGGGAGAAGTTCTGCAATATGTCGTTCCCTGGTCTGCATTGAATTTTAAGCTAAAGATCAAAGACCTTAGCGCGCAGGCAGGTATGCAGGGTACAGATAGGCAAGGCAATGCGGATACAGATCTGCTCGTTGCAGCTTACCTGGTACAAAGTAACCAGGAACCCTTTGAACTGAGCACAGCACCATTGCTGCGTGCAGAACTCTTGAAATTGAATGCAGAAGAACATGTGTTTTTTCTGAATATCCATCATATAGCCGGAGATGGCTGGTCAATGGGTATCCTGATTAATGAAGTGATCCGGATTTATAACGGACTAATCAACGGAAAAGAAATTCGGCTTCCGGAGCTGGCGATCCAGTATAAAGACTATGCCTTATGGCATAACCAGGAAATCCGAAAGCCTGCCTATTTAGCCTCAGAAGCTTACTGGCTATCCCGTTTTCAAGGTGATCTTCCAGTAATTGACCTGCCTGGATTCAAGACCCGTTCGGCAGTTCAGACCTATCGGGGAGACAGCGTTGTACATCATTATCCAGCTGTATTCCTGGAAAAGCTGAAACATTTTTCAAGTAGTCATGGAGCTACTGTTTTCATGACTTTAATGACCGGGATAACCGCATTGCTTCACCGGTATACCGGCCAGGACGACCTGGTTATAGGTACCCCAATTGCGGGTAGGGTACACCCAGATCTGGAGAACCAAATCGGACTCTACCTGAATACACTGGCCATCAGGTCGGGCATAGCAGACAACAGTAGTTTTTCAGCACTATTGGATCAGCAGAAAGAGAATTTAGCTGCAGCCTATGAACATCAGTACTATCCATTTGATTTACTGGTCAGTAAGTTAAAACTGAAACGGGATATAGGGCGTTCAGCCCTGTTTGATGTGATGGTCGTTTTGCATAACCAGCAGCAGTTGAACAGTTATGGGCAAACAGCCCTGATAGATGAACTGAAGATCACAACTCACAATTTTAAAGATGCTACGGCAAAAATAGATCTGAGCTTTGAATTCGCAGAATCACATTCAGAATTACAATCAGAATCACAACCACAACCACAGTCAGACTCAGCATCAGAGGGGCTGGAACTGACTATTAAATACAATACAGACAATTATGAAGGGGTCTGGGTATCCAGGATATTTGCACATCTGGAAAATCTGCTGACAAAAGCCATGGATTACCCTGATATTCCGATTACAGCAATAGACTATCTTCCGGAAAATGAAACCCATCAGTTGGTGGTAGAATTTAACGAGACTGAGACCACCTATGCTAAAGAAAAAACAATTGTTGACCTGTTTCAGGAACAAGTAAAAAGGGTACCAAATCATATTGCTGTCTACGATGAAAATCGTGAATATTCGTATTCCGGATTTGATAAAATAACTGATCATATTGCCGCCTTTTTCGTACAGAATTCTAATGCCCAGGATAAATCTGCTATTGGCGTTCTAATGAACCGTTCGGCAGCTATGCTGGCAGTTTTACTGGGAATCTTAAAAGCAGGAAGGGCATATGTTCCTTTAGATCCTGATTTTCCACGCAATCGTTTAGATTTTATTATTAAAAATAGTGGAATAAAGAACCTTGTAGCAGAGAAGCGGCATTCGTTTCAGGAGATAGGCGGATTATTCAGCATTGATCCTGAAGACCTGCTGGAAGGGGCATTATTATCCGGAAACAAGCCGTCTGTAGAAATTTCATCAACAGATACAGCCTATGTTATTTATACATCAGGCTCAACAGGAGTACCTAAAGGAGTTGAGATTAGTCATCAGTCACTAACTAATGTACTGCTGTCTGTCGGTGAAAAGTTAAAGATCAATCCGGCTGATCAGCTGTTTTCTGTAACCACTTATTCATTTGATGTTTCTGTAGTTGATTTTTTTCTTCCGATCATCAATGGTGCAAGCTTATATATAGCCAGTGCTGAAATATTGTCTGATCCAGAGCTTATCATTCATAAACTGGCAGTATTACAGCCAACTGTTCTTCAGGCTACACCAGCTTTTTATCAAATGCTTTTCAAAGCAGGATGGACAGGAAGTAATCAACTGAAAATAGTCTGTGGCGGAGATTTATTACAAGAAAAACTAGCAGAAAAGCTAATTGCACATTGTTTGGAAGCCTGGCATCTTTATGGGCCTACCGAAACTACAATCTGGTCTACTGGAAAAAAACTAAAAACAGCCAGTGAGCATCTCCATATCGGAAAGCCGATCGCTAATACAGCAGTTTATATACTGGACGATAATTTAAAGCTATTGCCATTAGGCGCAAGAGGGAAAATCTATCTTGCGGGCGACGGATTGGCCATTGGGTATTATAAAAATGAAAGCCTTAGCGCAGAGAAGTTTATTACCAATCCATTTGTACCGGGAACCAGGATGTATGATACGGGCGACCTTGGACTGTGGCTGCCAGATGGCAACCTGCAATTTGCAGGCAGGAGTGACCATCAGGTAAAGATCCGTGGCTACCGGATAGAACCCGGAGAAATAGAAAATGTATTGCTGGAATACCTTGAGGCTGAATCACAGGTCATTGTAGAGGTAATTGTATTCAACTCAGAGAAAGTGCTGGTTGCTTATATAGTTTCAGCAGCTCAGCTTGACCGTTCTGCCTTGAAAACCTACCTGCAGCAGAAACTTCCTGAGTATATGGTACCCGCTTTTTATGTGCAGCTGGCCGCAATGCCGCTCACCCCGAACGGGAAAACTGACCGGAAAGCCTTGCCTGGAATTGGACAGGAAGATATGCTCCATAACTTATATCAGGCACCAGCAAATGAAACTGAGCAACAGCTGACAGCGATCTGGCAGGAAGTACTGGGAATAGAACGTATAGGCGTAACAGACAATTTTTTTGATCTGGGCGGTCATAGCCTGATTGTTTCCCAGGTCATTAACCGGACGCATAAACGTTTCGGCAAAACAATAAGCTTTAGTTCTTTTTTGTCGAACCCAACGATTGAGGGGATCAGCAGACAATTTCATGTAAGAGATTACCAGGCGATTCCCAAAGCAGCGGATGCTTCGGGTTATCCGCTAAGTTCTTCTCAAAGCAGGATCTGGTTATTAAGTCAGCTTTCGGGCGGATCACAGGCCTACCATATGCCTGCAGCGCTGCGGTTGAGCGGGCCATTAAACCCGGTAGTATTGGAAGCCAGTTTTGCCAGGCTGATGGAGCGGCATGAAATCTTAAGAACATATTTTAAAGAGAACGAGCAGCGAGAAGTTCTGCAACATGTAGTTCCCTGGTCTGCATTGAATTTTAAGCTAAAGATAAAAGACTTTAGCACACAGGCGGATACGCAAGATACACATACACAAGACAATGCACATACAGAAGATAATACAGGCACTAATACAAACACAAGTATTAACACAGATCTGCTCGTTGCAGCTTACCTGGTAAAAAGTAACCAGGAACCATTTGAACTGAGCAAAGCACCATTGCTGCGTGCAGAACTGTTGAAATTGGGTACAGAAGAACACGTGTTTTTTCTGAATATGCATCATATAGCCGGAGACGGCTGGTCTATGGGTATTCTGATTGATGAAGTGATCCGGATTTATAACGGGCTAATCAGCGGAAAAGAGATTCAGCTTCCGGAACTGGCGATCCAGTATAAAGACTATGCCTTATGGCATAACCAGGAAATTCAGGAACCTGCCTATTTAGCCTCAGAAGCTTACTGGCTATCCCGTTTTCAGGGCGATCTTCCGGTAATTGACCTGCCTGGGTTCAAGACCCGTTCGGCAGTCCAGACCTATCGGGGAGACAGCGTTGTACATCACTATTCAGCTGTATTCCTGGAAAAGCTGAAACATTTTTCAAGTAGTCATGGAGCTACTGTTTTCATGACTTTAATGGCTGGGATAACCGCATTACTTCACCGGTATACTGGTCAGGACGACCTGGTTATAGGTACGCCAATTGCAGGTAGGGTACATCCGGATCTGGAAAATCAAATCGGACTCTACCTGAATACGCTGGCCATCAGGTCGGGCATAGCAGAAAATAGTAGTTTTTCAGCACTATTGGATCAGCAGAAAGAGAACTTAACTACAGCTTATGAGCATCAGCACTATCCCTTTGATTTGCTGGTCAGCAAGTTAAAACTAAAACGGGATATAGGGCGTTCAGCCCTGTTTGATGTGATGGTCGTCTTGCATAACGAGCAGCAGCTGAGCAGTTATGGGCAAACAGACCTGATAGATGAACTGAAGATCACCACTCACAACTTTAAAAATCCTACGGCTAAAATAGACCTGAGTTTTGACTTTGCAGAATCACAATTACCATCAAAATCAGGATTACAATCACAATCAGAAGGGTTGGAACTGACGATTAAATACAATACTGATAATTATGATGGGATCTGGGTATCCAGGATATTTACACACCTGGAAAACCTGCTGACAAAAGCCATGGAACACCCAGATGTTCCGATTACAACAATAGACTATCTTCCGGAAAATGAAACCCATCAGTTAGTGGTAGAATTTAACCAGGCTGAAACTGAGTATCCCGAAGAAAAGACCATTGTTGACCTGTTCCAGGAACAAGCAGATCTTATACCTGACCATATCGCTGTAGTTTGCGAAAACGGTTCACTTACCTATAAAGAGTTGAATGATAAAGCAAACCAGCTTTCCTCTTATTTGAAACGACGCGGAGCAGGTAAAGATACGCTTGTCATCTTATGTTTTGATAGTCATCTCGAAATGGCTCTTGTAGGTATGCTGGGGATATTAAAGTCTGGCGCTGCTTATGTTCCTATAGATGTTGACTATCCAAAAGACAGGATCAATTATATTATTGAAAATACAAAAGCAGAATTTATAGTTAGTCATAGTCAAGACTTCCCAGTACTTACAGGTATCTCTATAAATAAAATCTTACTCGATCAAAAGGACTGGGATCAGGAAACAGATCCGATGCCGCAAATACTTATAGCTCCAAGTCATCCTGCTTATGTTATTTTCACGTCAGGATCAACCGGGTTACCAAAAGGAGTTGTTATAAACCACAGGAATCTGATGGATTATCTGTTTGGATTGGCATCCAGTATCCCGATAGCAAAGAACAGAACTTTTGGATTAATGTCTACAATCGCTACAGATCTGGGCAATACAGTTTTGTTCAGCTCCCTGATCTTTGGCAAAACCATTCACCTGTTTTCTAAAAATAGGCTCAGGGATACTGATTATATACAGGAATATTTTAGTACACACGAAATTGATTGTATAAAAATTGTCCCTTCGTACTGGAAATCTCTCGAATTAAAAGGGAAATTTCCATACCCAAAACAGCTGTTGATTTTTGGTGGCGAAACGCTGTCAACAGAAACAGTTAAAAAGATCTATACAGAAAATCCGGATTTGATTGTCGTCAACCACTATGGCCCGACTGAAACAACAATTGGGAAATTATTGCACCTTATAGATCCGAAAGCCAATTATGACAAAATTCCGGTAGGAAAACCATTTTCGAATACACAAGCCTATGTGGTGGATACCAACCTGGCTTTATGCCCCGTTGGTATTGCCGGAGAATTAGTATTAGGAGGTGATGGAATATCAACCGGCTATTTAAATAACCCGGAACTAACGCTTGAAAAATTTATCCCTGATGTTTTTCGGGGAGATGGGAGCAAATTATACAGAACAGGTGACCTTGTAGTTATGCAGCCCAATGGAGATATCGTATTCAGGAACAGAATTGATGATCAGGTCAAGTTATTTGGACACCGTATTGAGCCAGGAGAAATTGAAGCTTGTCTCATTCAGGTTCCTGGTGTGGAAGCGGCTATTGTTCAACTTAAAGAAGCTAAAGATGGCAACAAAAAAATCATTGCTTTTATAGTCTCATCCGGTGAACTGACCCATTTAGAAATCCGGAAATATCTCGGCAATCACTTGCCCTACATCATGATTCCTTCATTGCTTATCGATATAGATGAAATTCCTCTGACTTCAAATGGGAAAGTAAACAGAAAGGCATTGCCCGATATTTCATGGGCTGATCTGGCAATTAAAAACCATATAGCCCCGGTAACCCCAGCAGAAGAAAAACTTGTTGAAATCTGGAAAGAAGTGCTGCAGATTACAGAAGTGGGCACAAATGATAACTTCTTTGAACTGGGCGGTCATAGCTTGCTGGCTTTAAATATCGTGAACAGGATCAATACTGAATTCAGCTGTGCTATAGACGTTAGTTTGTTTTTTAAGATGGTCACTTTAAAGGACCTGGCAGAATTGATTTCTCTGACCAATGCTGCATCAGCACACGATTTAGACTTTGATGAAATAACAATTTAGAATATATATTTATGATTATTTGTGGAATAAAAATAACTCATGATGGAGGGATAGCACTGATTGAAAATGGAAAGCTGATTTTTAGTATTGAGCTTGAAAAAATAAATAACAATCACCGCTATGCCGGAATAGCTGATTTAGCTGAAATTAAATCCCTGCTCCAATCAAAAGGTTACAGGATGGATCAGATTGATCTTTTTGTTGTTGACGGCTGGCATGGAAGCGATGACAACTGGAAAGGTGTCTCCCATATAACCGTACCAACAGATGGAACAGAAATTAAAATACCAGTTGCTTATTATAACGAAGAAAATTTAGCAGACGATAATACTGCAGGACAAAATTATTCCGAAGGATTACTGATCGATCAGATCTCTTATCCATATCAAAGCTTCAGGCATGTAACCGGACATATTCTGGGAGCTTATTGCACTAGCCCATTTTCTGCCAGCGCAGAAGATAGTTATGTGCTGGTTTGGGATGGCGGACAATATCCAAGATTATATTATATCAATGCTGCAGAAAAGACCATTGTCAATAAAGGGCCGCTTTTCTTTTTAATGGGCACTATTTACGGAATTATGGGGCAATATTTTGGCCCTTATAAAAAGACTGCCGAAGCCTTAGCCGAAGATCGTAAAGAAATGGAGTTGAATGGATATTTTGGAGGACTTTCTGTAGCGGGAAAAATCATGTCTTATATCGCAGAAGGCAGTATTGATCATGAATTGTTAAAAGAACTACCTGAACTTTACAAATCTGTATTTGAAATTTCCAACCTGTTTGAGCACAAATTTTGTCAGGCCATTCAGGAATTTACAGCGGATAAATCTTGTACAGATGCGGATATATTACTGACTATCCATAGTTATCTGCAAAATTTATTAATTCAAAGTCTTTCCAGAAAAATTGCCGCTGATGGGTATGCAGAATCTAATTTTTGTTTTTGCGGCGGGTCGGCTTTAAATATAAAATGGAACAGTGCAATCAGGGCTTCCGGAATTTTTAAAGAGATCTATATCCCACCCTTTCCAAATGATTCAGGTAGTGCTATAGGTACGGCTTGTGCAGCAATGTGGGCCAATACTGACTTTATTGCTCTGAAATGGAATGTTTATTCAGGGCCATCTCTTATTGAAAGTGAGCTTGCGGAAAACGGATGGAAAACAGAAGCCTGCAATTTGAAAGAATTAGCTATGCTTTTGCACCAGACGGAGGAACCAGTTGTTTTTTTGAGTGGTTGTGCAGAAATTGGCCCAAGAGCACTCGGAAACCGAAGTTTGCTGGCTATTGCAACAAAAAACAAGATAAAAGATTGCCTGAATGAAGTAAAACAACGGGAGGCATTCAGACCTGTCGCACCTATCTGTCTGCAAGAAGATGCAGCAGATATATTTGATCCTGGATGCGCGGATCCCTATATGCTTTTTGAACATCAGGTACAAGACTCTTGGAAAGATCGGGTTCCGGCTATATGTCACCTTGATGGCTCGGCACGCTTACAAAGTGTGGCGGCAGACTCGCCTGCCCATGAAATCAGAACATTACTTGAAGAATATAAAAAGATATCTGGTATCCCATTATTATGTAATACCAGTGCTAATTTAAATGGAAGCGGATTTTTTCCGGATGTGAAAAGTGCCATACAATGGGGCAAATTAAATTACATCTGGAGTAACCACACCCTCTATTCTAAAGTAGCTCAATTGGAACTAAGCTCAGAATATGAATTCGAGGAGATTAAACTGTAAACCGTATGTTTTAGTATTTTATTAATTTTTACAACTATGAAGTTAAATGGTAATGCCTATCCGGAAGGCAGCTTCAAAATAATTGAAAGTGATGCTCCTGATATGGAAATCATCGATGCTATGCTTACAGGAAAAGGACCATATAATGTCCCGGTTTATGTAGTCAGGAACTACTATAATCAAGAGGACTGTAATTATATTAAAGATGCTTTCTGCGAGATCATTGACGAAACTTTAGGAGGGAACAGAATAGAAGAATTTGTAAAAGTACATCAGATTGGTTCTACACAGTTCAAAAAAACGACGCTCGAATATTTCGAAGAATGTGAACGCAGCAGCGCCGATATCAACCGGCTGATTGCTGTAGTAAAGGATGATAAAGCGAGAAATGACTTTATGTTTGAGTATACCTTTAAAACTTATTATTCGCATAAGAACATAGATTTCAGACCTTCTTCTTATGCTGGTAAATTCTGTAATATGATGACCGCAAGAAGATGGAATAACAATACTGAACTTTCATTATTGGCCCATGAAGACTCTTCACAACTTCTTGTCGCCGCAATAGATCAGTATGAAATCTGCAATGTCAAACAAGTCATTGCACTGAATTTATGCGTAGAGAATTCCAACGGTGCAGAATTGATTTTGTGGAATATTGCACCAGATATGGAGTCGAAAGTAAGCCTTGGACTGGAAAATACCGGATATCCGTATGCGCTGGAATTATTAGAAGGAATAGATTACCTGACTCTGAAAACTTATCCTGGCGATTTATATTTCATCAATGCAAACTATATACATGCAGTTTCTAAACAAAAAGAGAATAAACGAATTTCTCTAGGTCGGTTTATTGGATATGCTGCTGAAAACAAGGTGGTTTACTGGACGTAATTGGTTTTCAATCAAATAAAATATTACAAATGAATATTACCGATTTTATAAAAAAAATTCAAAGTAAAGGGATCACTGTAACTATAGAAAGCGGGGATTTAAAAATAAGTTCGCCAAAGGGGGTAATGACCAAAGAACTGATCAGTGAATTCAAGGAGCATAAAAGTGAAATTATTCGTTTGTTTAGTAAAAATGATACCGATACAATTCCACTGGCTCCTTTACAGGATAATTATACGCTTTCATTTGAACAACGCCGTATTTGGTTGCTAAGCCAGACAGATGAAGGAAATAAGGCTTATGTGATTTATATCGCTTTTGATCTGCGGGGAGCATTGGATTTAGTGCTTCTTCACCAAGCTATAGCAAAAGTAGCAGACAAACACGAGATACTGAGGACCAATTTTAGCGGGAATACTTATGAACAGGTCAGACAGCACGTTATTCCTGCTGCTGCATTTAATTTTGATGTTCTATTCCATGATTTCAGTAGCCAGGAAAATCCAGAAGAAACATTTGAACAATTGTTTAGTGCATCTTTTGACATACCTTTTAGCTTTGATTCCGTTTTATTCAGAATAGCAGTGGTAAAAACCGGACATGACCATCATATCATGTATGCTTTAATGCACCATATCATTATTGACGGTTGGTCCTCGCAGATTCTGTTCCATGAAATTATGGAAGTATACAGCAGGCTGGTATTGAATAAAACAACCACAATAGTTGAATTACCTTTCCAATATAAAGATTTTGCAGTTTGGCAAAACAGTATCATCAAGTCTCCTGAATTACAAAAACAAAGACAATATTGGTTAAGCCAGTTTTCAGGAGAGATCCCGGTACTCGAATTACCAGAATCACATAAAAGACCAATCTATAAATCTTTTTCCGGCAGAAATATAAGTCATGCTTATTCAAAAGAATTCAGCAATCGGCTAAAGAAATTCTCCAGCGACCAGGGAGTATCTGTTTTTACCGCTATTTTAACTGGAATTAACATATTACTGTACCGTTACACCAATCAAAATGATATTATTATCGGGACACCGGTAACCACAAGGTTTAGAAAAGAACTCGAAAATCAAGTGGGCATATACCAAAATACCTTAGCGCTCAGAACTAGGTTTCAAGGAGCTCATACCGTAGAACAAACACTGCGAACAGTAGAAAAGGTATTTCTGGATGGTTATTCCAATAATCTATATCCATTAGATCTTTGGATTACGGAGCTGAATCTGAAAGCAAATCCGGGAAGATCACCCTTGTTTGATGTGATGGTTGTCTTTCAGGGAGATGCCTATTTAAAAGAAACCACGAAAACTTTTTCTTCTTTAGTTGTAGAGCCGCGGAACTCCCATGAAAGGAAATCCAGTAAGTTTGACTTGCTCTTTGAATTTTTCGAAACCAAAGAAGGGCTGATGATCAGTGTAGATTATAATTCAGATATTTTTGAAGCTGCATTCATCAACAGATTAATCGCTCACTTTGAGAATTTATTGGATGAAATTTTTAAAGACCATCAAGTTACAGTCGATCACCTGAATTATCTTACTGAAGAAGAAAAGGTACAATTAATAGAAACCTTTAACGATACGGAGACCGGCTATCCGAAAGAAAAAAATGTGATTGAACTTCTTCAGGAAAGTGTGACGCTGAATCCCGGTAAAAAAGCTGTTTTTTTCCATGATCAGTCTTTGACTTATCAGGAAATTGATACGGTTTCAAATCAGTTTGCAAACTTTCTGCTGGATCATTTTAATATAGAAAAAGAAGAGCTTATAGGCGTGGTGCAGGAAAAATCAATCCTCATTATCCCTGTACTTCTTGGTATTTTGAAAACCGGAGCTGCTTATGTACCGATTGATATTACTTATCCTGAAGAAAGAATACAGTATTTGAAGGAATCTGTGAATTGTAAGATTGTAGTAGATGATGCGCTGTTATCCAGGTTTTTATCCGTTCAAAACACGATCCGGACAGACATGCCGCTGGTCAGCATTACAGCAGATTGTCTTTTTCATGTGATGTTTACTTCCGGAACAACCGGAAATCCTAAAGGAGTGATGCTTACGCATAAAAACATAGTCAGATTAATTGAACATTCTGGCTGTCTTGATCTTAATGAACATACAATCTTACTTTCAACAGTATCCATCTCTTTTGATACCACGAATACAGAATTCTGGACGGTTCTGGCAAAAGGCGGACAGGTTATCCTGGCTGAAAGAAAAGAATTATTAGACTATGTAATCTTTAAAGATATTCTGCAAAGACACCAGGTGAATACCCTTTGGTTAACTGCCTCCTGGTTTCAGCATATTGTTGAAAATGACCCGGATCTTTTTAGAGGCTTGAAACAATTTATATCCGGAGGCGATATTGTATCCTCAAGACATGTCGGGCTATTGAAGGGGTTGTATCCGGATTTGAAGATTATCAATGGATACGGACCTACTGAAAATACCACTTTTTCTACTTTTTATCAGGTAGATAGTTTACCTGAAGGTACAATATCTATTGGTAAGCCTTTAAATAACAGTCAAGTATATATATTAAATGAGGCCTTGATTCCACAGCCGGTAGGTGTGGTTGGAACTTTATATGTAGCTGGTGACGGGCTTGCACCAGGTTACTATAATAAACCGGAACTCACTGCAGAAAAGTTCATAGTTAACCCATTTAAAGCGGGTAAACTCATGTACAATTCAGGAGATTCAGCCCGCTGGCTACCTGATGGTAATATTGAATTTCTGGGCAGGAAAGATGATATGGTCAAGATTAGGGGCCGCTTTATTGATACTACTGAAATAGAAAACAGTCTTTGTAAAATAGGAACGGTTAAACAAGCGGTGGTACTGGTAAAAACAGTATATGGAGAAAAGAAAATCATTGCTTACCTGGTTTGCGCAGTAGCTGCGGATATCAGGGAGATTAAAGAGGAATTGAAAAAATCACTTGCAGATTTTATGATTCCTAATTCATTTGTATGCGTACCCTCCATTCCACTTTCGCATAATGGAAAGGTGGATCGTGCGATGCTGCTGGCAACGGATTCAGCGCTAACAGATCAGGCAGCCAGTACTTATTTTGTGCCGGCATCAACAGCAACAGAAGAAAAAGTCATCGGCTTGTTTAAAGAAGTACTCAAATTGGAGCAGGCCGGAAGGAACGATGATTTTTTTGAACTGGGAGGTTACAGCCTGACTTCTATTACCTTGTTATCCAGAATTGCAGCGAAATTCGGGAAGAAGATTACAATCAGGGATTTATATCAAAATTCCAGTGTAGCAAGCCTGGCGAAATTCCTGGACTCCAGCGCGGAATCAGCCGGGACAACAATTATTAAACCTGTTGAGGCCATATACTACCCATTAACACTTGCTCAGAACCGGATGTGGATCAATAACCAGCTGCACCCCGGAAATGCAACTTATTCCACTGCAAATACATTTGAACTGCGTGGAGAATACGTTACAGAAGAACTGTTTGCTGCATTTCGTCATATTATTGATAGACATCACCTGCTCAGATCTGTTTTTCCCTTTGAAGAAGGGGAGCCAATGCAAAAGGTATTGACTACAGCCGAATCAACAGCTAAAATTTTTGAGCTGATCAGCTGGAACAAAGAGGAGGCCTTTGATGTGCAAAATTATGATCAGGAACAAACTGGGAATTATTTTGAGCTCATTGAAGACCCTCCTATAAGGATAAAAATCATTGCGGTTTCCAAAAAGCAGGCATTTATATGGATAAAATTGCATCATATTGCTTATGACGCCTGGTCAATACACACTTTGTATAATGAATTCAGGCAATTCTTAGCATCGGCAGTACAGCCGGAACCTTTAGAAATACAGTTCAAGCATTTTGCCTTCTGGCAGCGGGATGGAATAGAAAAAGGGGTTTTTGCCTCACAGCTGAATTACTGGGAAGAGTTGCTTAAAGAGTTACCTGCTCAAAATGAGCGTAAATTAACTGATGCAAATGATGTCTCTGCTGTGAAATTTTTCGAAATTGATGAATTCAGCAGCCATAAATTAAGGAAAATATGTCTCGATAATCAACTGGATGAGGCTTATTTGTTTTTGGGTTTATTCTCTCTGGCCTATAGCGCTGTTTTCAATCAGGAAGATTACTTGTGTAATTTTCCTTATCTGGGTAGGAAAAATGCACAGCTTCAAAATATCATAGGGTTATTTTATCAGATTATGATTTTAAGGATCCGCACCGGTGATGAAGAAGATGTTTTGGCGTTTATCAGCTCATTGCAAAAACAAGCCCTTGATGCTGTAGAACAACTCGATTATCCTTTTGAAAAGCTAATTGATGAAATTCCAGGATTAGCAAAGCACATCAATACGCTGTCGTTTAATGTCATTAGCAAAGAGTTTATCAATGTTGAAAGTGATAGTTTTAACCAGGGGAAATTAACCATTACGCCTTTACAAACGCCACATAAAAAACGTTTCAGAACAGATCTGACCATAGATCTTTATAAGTCTGATAAATTTTATTTCAGTTGTGCCTTTAATGCACAAAAATACAATGCCATTAAGATTGAAAGTTTGCTTGATCTGACAAAAAGTTTGCTTGAGGAAGCTGAAAATGTTCTCTCAATGACGATTAAAGACCTCAATTTTAAATATAGTGATTTAGGAAAAAACATAAAGACAGGAGTGTAACTATGAATTTGGAAATTATAAATAAAGAAGAAGATTTTTTCGGAATTATTGAGGAAAGCTGGGCTGGTCCAGAAGAATTTATTGAATGGTTTAACCATCATGAAGAAGAAATTGAGCAGTACTTAGTCAAATATGGTGTAATCCGATTTAAAAAAACCGGGCTGAAGACAAATGTTGACTTCCAAAAATTCATAGCAGAGATTAACATCAAACCACTCGATTATATTGATGGAAATTCACCCAGGACTAAAAAGTCTTCAAAGATTTATACTTCTACAGAATATCCTGCTGAGGTCTTTATTTCTATGCACAATGAATTGTCTTATTCGAATTATTTTCCTAAGAAAATCTTCTTTTTCTGTCTTACTCCGGCAGAAGAAGGAGGGGAGACCACTGCTTTGAATGGCTACTCACTTTTGGAGAAACTTGATCCAGCTATTATGGGTGATTTTTTTGACAGAAACATAAAATACATTAGAAATCTTCATGGTGGGAGTGGAATTGGCGCATCCTGGCAGGAAACTTTTGAGTCTGATGATAAAGCATTTATTGAAGCTTTCTGTTTAGAAAATGAGATAAAAATAAGCTGGAAAGAAAATAATTCACTCAGATTAGAACAGGTGAGGCCAGCTGTGCTGGAACATCCTAAATCTGGCAGGAAGATCTGGTTTAACCAGGCAGATCAATTTCATCCATCCAATAATCCACCTGAGGTTTATGAAGCTATGAAATATCTTTATGAAGAAGACGAATTTCCATTATATGTGACTTATGAAGATGGAAGTGAAATTCCTGAGTCGATTTTTGAACACATACGAAGTGTTTCAAGAGCAAACTTAATCGCGCTTCCATGGGAAAAAGAAGACATCATGTTGTTTGACAATATGTCTGTTTTACATGGCCGGAATCCTTTTTCCGGCAAAAGGGAAATCTTATTATCAATGGCTTAAGCAAATAATTCATCCTATGAATACAACTTTAAATTGGGTAAGTCCGGATATACTGGGGACAATTAAACTAAAAGAAAGCGATCAGCTTGCAATTTCTTTCCTCAACCAGCACATCACCTATAAAGAACTGAATGAGAAATCTAACCAGCTGGCGAACTTTTTTCTCAGCAAAGGGATAAAAAAAAAGGAGGTGATTGGCGTAGGTATGAGCCTTTCCATTGATTATGTGATTGCCATGCTGGCTATCATGAAAGCTGGTGCCGTATTTTTACCACTCCAAATCACTGGTCCAGCCAAAAGACTTGAACAAATACTGGATATCGCTAAACCAGTACTGATCCTTGAAAATAACAGAGAAAAAATCATACCTAATTCTCTTATATTCAGTACTTCAGCTGTTCGTCAAACTGAAGAGGCTGATATTATTCCCTGGTATAATTTTTCCAGACTGCTTCCTGAATTATTAATTGACGGGGACGACCCCGTGTATATATTTTTCACTTCTGGTAGTACAGGAGTGCCAAAAGCAATTCTGGGCAATCACAAAAGTCTGGCCCATTTTATAATCTGGGAAAGCAATACTTATCAGCTAAACCATCAGATTAGAGTTGGCGCAATGACTCCAACCACTTTTGATCCTTCTTTACGGGATATATTAGTTCCGCTATTTAACGGAGGTATACTGGTTATACCAAATCAGGAAAACATCGATTTTTCAGAACGCTTAAGGTGGCTGATTGAAGAAAAAATTAACCTGATACATATCGTTCCTTCTGTTTATGAGAAGATCCACGATGAGTTGGAATTACTGGGCCAGCATAAAAACAAAATAGAACTCAGCCATATCTTTTTTGCAGGAGAACCACTGTACGCAGAAAGAGTGAGCAAATGGAAAGTGCAGTTGCCTGAAAGTACGCTGTTGATTAATCTGTACGGGCCAACAGAAACCACACTTGCCAAATTTCATCATCAGCTAACAGCGCAGGATTTGCTTAAAGGAGGTATTATTCCTTTAGGTAAAGCTATTTCAGACACCACAATGTTGTTATTTGATGAAAAAGGCCAGCCAGTTGAAGCAGGCACCATAGGGGAAATTATCATTCATACTGAATTTTGCTCGCTTGGTTATCTTGGAGAAGAATTGAATGCAGGTAAATTTATTGACTATGCAGGAGGGAAGGCGTATAAGACCGGCGATCTTGGGAAACTCAATGAGGAGGGTAACCTGGAGTATCATGGCAGAATTGATGCACAGATAAAAATCAATGGCTTGCGGATAGAGATCAGCGAAATTGAATCCACGCTATTGAAATATCAAGGTGTCAAAAAATGCGCAGTGCTTTATACTGAATATTCAAAAACCGCGCTTAGTGCTTTTATCATTTCTGATGAGCAGCTAATAAAGGAAGAACTGCGGCTGTTTTTGAAGGATTATTTGCCACAGCCAATGATTCCAGCTCAATTTATTACACTGGATAACTTTCCTTATAACCAAAACGGGAAAATAGACAGGGTTGCATTAGCACAACTGTTAACTGAGCAAACTGGTATACCTGAGCAAATTATTACAAATGAGGCAGTTGCTGAACAGTTCTCTGAATTAGAGCAATTCATCTTTGAAATCTGGGCAGAGGTTCTAAAAAAAGAAAAAATTGGGCTGCATGATAACTTTTTTGAAATAGGAGGACATTCACTCAATGGATTAGTGATTGTTTCAAAAGTTTTCAAGAAACTGGGTATACGCTTTGAGATTACAAGTTTTTTCAATAATCCAACGATCAGCAGTTTTGCAGCAGTGATCTCACAATTGCAGATGCAAAATCAGGATCAACAACAGGGTCAGAATCAACAACAAAATCAGCATACACAACAAAATCACGATAAAAAGCAAGCGCAAACAAACGAAGAGATCAAGCTTGTACCAACCCAGGCATTTTATCAGGTTTCGAATGCACAGAAACTCATGTTTCTGCTGAATGAAATTACCGGAAACAGCTCAGTATACAATATCCAGGGAGCTTATACCATCAAGGGCCAGTTAAATTACCAGATTTTAGAGGAATCATTTAAAGAACTGATCAGCAGACATGAAGCACTAAGGACCTGTTTTGTAAAAGATGATGAAGGCGGTTTTTTTCAAAGAATACTACCTGTCGAAGCAGTAGATTTTAAACTTGGAATAACTCAAATCCATTCGGCAGGAGCAGGGCACGATTTTCTGCAGACTGCATTTTCTTACGCTTTCGATTTAACAAAAGATCTTTTGTTACGTGCCGGTTTAATAGAAAAAGATGGAGAATACATTCTTTATTATTGTATGCACCATATCATCTCCGATGGATGGTCTTTAGAAGTCTTAATCAGTGACCTGCTGCATATTTATAAGGGAAAACTAGCTACACCCAACAACCTGCTGGCACCACTAAAACTGCAATATAAAGATTATGCAGCCTGGGATAACCAGAGAAACAGTGAACTAGCAGCAGCTGAAAAATACTGGCTTGCTCAATTCAGCGGTAATTTACCTGTATTAAACTTTCCGCTGAACTTTTCGCGTCCTGCAGTGCAGCACTATGCCGGAGATTCTATCAGTATCGATATTCCTCAGGAAACAGTACAAGGTTTAAGGAATAGCTGTAAAACTCAAAACGCTACTTATTTCAGTGGATTGTTAACCGTGCTCTATACTTTGCTTTACAGATATACCGGGCAAAAAGATATTGTTTTAGGCAGTCCGGTTGCTAACCGGGATAATCCTGAATTGAAAAATCAAATTGGACTTTACGTAAACACGATTGCTTATCGTGCTGCAATCAAAGACGATGATTCTTTCAATACCCTGCTGCATACAATCAAAAATATGGTTATTGAAGGAAACCAGCATAAAAACTATCCTTTTGAAAAATTGATTGAAAATCTGGATATCGCCAGAGACTTAAGTCTCAACCCACTGTTCAGTGTGATGGTGAATTTTCAAACTCCTCAGGAAATTAAATCAACTGCTGATCTTCCTGAAAATCTTTCCATAGAGAAATTTGATTTTCCTCAGATTAAATCAAAGTTTGATTTCTCCTTTTATTTTTACGACCAGCAGGGACATACCAAGCTGATGCTTATTTATAATACAGGCTTATTTACCAGGGAATTTATGCAGGATTTGCTGGATAACTTCCTTAATCTGGCAAAAAGCCTCCTTGTGCAGCCTGAAACTAACCTGTCGTATATTCCCTATCTCTCAGACAAGGAAAAGAAAAAAGTACTGGAAGTCTTCAATCCTACCAATTCTCCAAAAAAAGCTGTCCAAAGCCTGACCAGACTATTTGGGCAGCATGTAAAGCATCATTCTTCCAATACCGCATTTATTAATCAGGATAAAACATACAGCTATGGTTTTGTAGAGCGGTTAAGCAATCAATTCGCGCATTATCTTTACCAGGAATATGCGGTTGGTAAAAATGACAGACTAATTGTTTCTTTGGAACGTAATCAGTGGTTGCCCATCGCTATTTTGGGTATACTAAAACTGAATGCTGTCTATATCCCTGTTGAACCAGGGGCTCCAAAACTTTTCCAGGAAAGAATTATAGAAGAAGCAGGGTGCAAACATGTTATTGATGAAGTATTTCTGGAAAAATTCATAGCTGTAGCAGATCACTACGCAGCAGAAGAACCGGATGCAATTAATTATCCTGCAGGAGAATCCGCTGCTGTGAATCCTAAAAATGATATCATTACTATTATCTATACCACTGGTTCTACAGGAAAGCCAAAAGGTGTAATCATTAAAAACAGCAATATTGTCAATCGCCTGGAATGGATGTGGTCAGAATATGCATTTCATCCTGATGAAGTTTGTGTCTTAAAAACAGCTATAAGTTTTGTAGACCACTTGTGGGAACTATTTGGGCCATTGTTAAAAGGAATACCTCTGGTTTGTCTCCATAACAATGATATCTCAGATATACCACATTTAATCGGCCTGTTGAATAAGTTTAAAGTGACCAGAATTGTCCTGGTGCCAAGTCTGTTAAAAGAAATCCTTGCCTATCCTGAAGCTTGCAGAGCACAGCTGTCTGCACTAACATACTGGACCAGCAGCGGTGAAGACCTGCCAGGGATACTGGTGCAGAAATTCTATGAAATATTTGATAGCCGGAAATATAAACTGCTTAACATTTACGGTTCGACCGAAGTTACAGCGGATGCAACCTGTCACGATACTTCCATAGATTTTAAACAAAATAAAACTATCCTTGCTTTATTTAATACGGACATAGATATCCCGGGCCTGATTGAAAATTACGATCATGCAGACCATATTTTTGCAGCTGATCAACCAGATCGTATTTTATCTGGCTTTAAAAATATTGAATTTGAATCAGTTACCTCGCCAGAAGAATATTTGAAATACCTTGAACAGCGACTGCTTCCAAACATAATTAATATTTCTTCCAATAAATATATCGGGCACATGACAGGGCCCCTGCCAAATTTTTCTTTAAGTCTGAGTAGCCTGGTTAACAGGCTTAACCAGAATCTGGTGAAGATTGAAACCTCTCTTGCAGCGACAATGATTGAAATCGAAGTGATCAAAAGATTTCATCAGGCTGTATTTAATAGGAGCGACGCTTTTTACAGCGGATTATCCCACAAAAATGAAGGGATTCCGGGGATTTTTACCAATGGTGGAACGCTGTCTAATATCACAGCCTTATTTTATGCACTCAATAACTGTCTGGCACCCCATGGATCGTATCAGGGATATGGAAATTCAGGCCTGATAAAGGGGCTTTTGCATTATGGTTATAAGGATGTCGTTATTCTGGGTAGCAGATGGTGTCATTATTCTGTTGGAAAGGCATTGAAATTATTTGGACTAGGTAAAGACTCTTTCAGAGAAATTATTGTAGATCAGGGAAATGAAGCAGATATCCGCAAGAAAGTTACGCAGCAGATACTGGATTTAAAAGCGCAAAATGTATTGATTCTCAGTATCATCGGAGTAGCCGGAACCACTGAATCCGGTGCAGTAGAACCTTTGAATTTACTAGGTGAGCTGGCAAAGGAACAAGCTATACACTACCATGTTGATGCAGCTTTTGGAGGTGCATATATCCTCTCAGAAAAATATAGTCACTTATTAGATGGTATCAATAAAGCTGATTCTGTGACCTTATGTGCACATAAACAACTTCATGTTCCAGTTGGTAGTAGTTTTTGCTTATTTGCAGATCCTGGGTTTGTTAAAAATTCAGAAAACAATACCAATTACCAGGCAAGGAAAAACTCCTATGACCTGGGGAAATTTACAATCGAAGGCACACGTAATTTCAACTCCCTGATATTACATGGGTTATTTAGTGTTTTTGGTAAAAAAGGTTTAGCAGAGGTTATCGATTATAACCATGAATTATCAAGGACATTTGCAGATTTAATCCATCAGAATAATGCTTTTGAATTATTTGAATCTCCAAAGCTTAATATCGTTTTATACCGTTATGTTCCGTTCTCTCTCAGGAATAAAACGGTATTGACCGATCAGGATTTGCTGTTGATCAACGACCTGAACGAGCAGATTCAGAAAACTCAATTTGAAAGAGGAAATTCATTTGTCTCTTATACACTGGTTCGTAATTACGACCGTGACTCTTTACAACATGTGTTTTTCCGCACTGTTTTTTCAAATCCGAACACCACGCAAAAAGTCCTGAAAGAAATTCTTCAGGAACAGCTTGATATTGCGGCCGAATTAGACCATACACTAGGCATCAACACGGAACAGCAAAATTACAACAGTAACTTTACGGTTCATACGAATACCAGTATCGGTAAACCTATAGCCAATGTAAAAGTGTACATACTGGATGATCATCTGCAATTGCTTCCTGTTGGTTTAGAAGGAATCATTTATATCGGTGGTGAAAATATTACGGATGGATACCTTGGTGACGAAGAATTAACAGGTGATAAATTTATTGAAAACCCATTCAAGCCGGGAGAAATTTTATTCCGGACTGATGATGTTGGAAAATGGACAGTTGAAGGGGAAATTATTTATATCGGCCGGAGAGATTTTCAATATAAAGTAAGAGGAAACCGGATCAATACCAATTCGATAGAAGAAACCATTGCACAATTATCGGGGATTGACCAGGCGCTGGTTATTTTTAATGATCAGAAATTAACTGCATTCGTGAGTGCAGCTACTATTCCTGACCTTTCAGTACTGCGGCTGATGTTAAAAGAAATCCTGCCAGCCTATATGATCCCCAATGAATTTGTGTGGATTAAAGATTTTCCTAAACTTACCAATGGGAAAATTAACAGAAAAGCACTGCATGCAGAAATAGGGACAGTGCTTACTGAAAATGTGGCACGGATTCTTCCGGAAAATGACCTGGAACAGCAGGTTTATGATTTATGGAAGCTGATCTTTAACCAGAAGGAACTATCCGTAAGAGCTGATTTCTTTGCGATCGGCGGACATAGTCTCAGTCTGATGAAACTGATTCAGTATTACCATAAAGCTTTCCATGTTCAGGTTAAAATGCAGGATCTGTTCCTGACCACAACCATAGAAGGTCATGCCGGTTTAATCCGAAACCTGGACAAAAATCCAATGGCTCCAATAGAAAAAGTAGCAGAAAGTGATACTTATCCAGTTTCTGACGGACAAAGACGCATCTGGACATTGAGCCAAACAGCGGATTCCTCACGCGCTTACCATATGAGTGGCGCAATGACAATACATAAGGCATTAAATACTGCAAAGTTCAACGCTGCCATCCGGGAAGTTATCAAAAGGCACGAATCCTTAAGAACTAATTTTATCTGGACGGAGAAAGGAGAGGTCCGTCAAATTATCCGGCCTGATGAACTATTGGATTTCGAGCTGGAAATAATTAACGTTGCCGATCAGACGCAGGAAGAAATCAAAGATGCGCTCATAGCATTCAATAACAAGCCTTTTAAACTAGCTGATGACCTGTTGCTGCGGATCAGACTCTTTCAGGTTGCTACAGATCACTTTATATTTTCATACTGCTTTCACCATATCATCAGTGACCTGAGATCTATGAAAATTTTTGCCCGTGATCTCTGGAACCAGTATCAATACCTGAATGAGAATCTTGAATCAACCATTACGCCATTAAAGCTTCAGTATAAAGATTATTCGGCCTGGCTTCAGAAAGCTAAACATCGTATTCAAATACCAGCCAGCGTATACTATAAAGAACTACTGAGTGATTTTGAGCTCCTGAACCTTCCTGCTGATTACCAGCGTCCTTTGCTCAAAACTTATACAGGAAATACTTATACTTACGAAATACCTGCCGCATTGTGCACCTTAGTGAGACGTAAATCACTAAGCTACGGGGTAACCCCATTTACTGTTTTGGTAGCTGCAATAAATGGGCTGTTTTACCGCTACACGCAACAAGAAGACATCCTGATAGGAATGGTAACCGAAGGCAGAGGACATCCTGATATTGATCAGCAAATAGGATTTTTTGTAAATACGCTTCCTTTGAGGACACAGCTGGATCCAAAAAAAGGATTTGGGCATTTGTGTAAGGAAATTCAGCATCTCGTCTTACAGAATTTTAATTTCCAGGCCTATGCCCTTGATGAACTCATTGATGAACTGCAAGTAGCGCGCGACCCATCCAGATCACCATTATTTGATGTGGTGGTTACCTATGAAAATTATGAACAGGAACTCAATTTTTCAGAGATGGAAGCCTTAAATCTGGAGAAAAAAACTGCTCAGTTTGATATCACTTTTGGTTTTGTAGAAAATAAAGATTTTATCAGTTCGAAAATTGAATTTAATACCAGTTTGTACGCACACTCAACTATCCAAAGAATGGCTACCCATCTTGCTGAATTCTTAGCCGCTGCATTAGCAAAAGAAGAAGATGCATTATACACTTTAGACTATTTAACCCCGGAGGAGAAAAACTATGAATAAGAATCAGGATTCAGAAGAACTGAATGGTCTATTTATAAATCATCAAACAATTATCAGCTTTTTTAAGCTTATCAAAGAGAAATTCAGCCAAAAAACTGCAGTAATCTATCAAGGCAACTCACTTAATTATGAGGAATTAGATCAACTTTCTGATCAGCTGGCAAACTATATGCACAGCAGAAACGAAATTAATGCCGGTGATTACATCGGCGTCAAGTTAGAAAAAAGTGAATACCTGATTGCTGTTATTCTGGCGGTTATAAAATCAGGATGCGCTTATGTACCCATTGATCCTGGTTATCCGGCTCAGCGCATACAATTTATTGAGAATGACAGCAATTGTAAGTTTATATTCGATAAAAATGAATTAGAAAAGGCACTAAGCAGTCCCCGAAACAATCAAAAATTGGAAACTGTGATTTCTCCGGATGCTACCGCTTATGTGATCTACACATCCGGTACCACTGGTAACCCTAAAGGGGTAGTGATCTCGCATCGTAACCTGATTAACCTGTTATTTGCTCCGGGAACACCTTTCGATTTGAAATCTTCTGACGTCTGGACTATGTTCCATTCTCATTGTTTTGATTTTTCGGTCTGGGAAATCTTTTGCCCGTTACTCACTGGCGGTACCCTGATTGTACTCGATCATGCGCTTGTCCGCGACCCTGTTCAGGTGAAACAGGTTATTGAAGATTACGGTGTAACTATGTTTAGTCAAACGCCATCGTCTTTCTATATGTTGACTCCGGCATTTAAATCCGCATTTAAAGAAAATAAACTTCGCTATATCTTTTTTGGGGGAGAAGCATTATCTCCTATGCAACTTTCCTGGTGGCATTCAGCATACCCTGAATTAAATTTCCTTAATCTTTATGGAACTACAGAAACAACCATCCATGTAACCGCTAAATTAATTACTGACAGAGAGATCGATAACAATACCAGCAATATTGGAAAAGCACTACCTGGTTATTTCTGCTATGTTTTAGGGAAACACAGGGAAAAACTTCCATTTGGTACAGAAGGGGAACTCGCTGTTGGTGGGGCAGGTCTTTCATGCAGCTATCTGAACAATGAAACCCTGACACATGAAAAATATATTGATAACCCTTATAGTGAAAACAAAGAGGATAAATTATACCTCACAGGTGATATTGTGAAAAAGCTACCAGATGGTGAGCTGATTTACGTAGGAAGAAAAGATAGGCAGGTTAAGATCCGGGGACACAGAATAGAACTTTCTGAAATTGAGCTGGCTTTGTTGACTAAACCTGGAATATCTTATGTAAGAATTACAACGACTGATCAGGAAAATGGCCAAAGCGAATTGTTGGTTTTTCTAATCAGTGCCTTCACAGAGCATGCAGATGAGCTTGCAGAGTTTCTGAAAAATAAATTGCCCGGCCATATGATTCCGCTTCATTATATCCAGCTAGAAGAAATCATCTTGAATAGTAATGGAAAACTGGATGAAAAGCTGTTACTGGAAAAATATGCACTCCTTTCTGTCAACCCGCGTCAAAAAATTGCCCCAAGAGATACTGTTGATGAGAAGGTTCTGGAAATATGGTATAAAAAACTAGGTATTTCAGGATTAGGTATTGATCATAATCTATTTGAAATAGGCGGGAACAGCCTGAAGTCTATAAGTATCATGAATGAAGTCAATGAAGTTTTTGGACTTAGTTTGCCATTGGGGAACTTATTGGGTGATTTTACCATTCGCCATATTGCCGATGAAATAAATAAAGTCTTATTAAACTCAGCAAATGAAACTGAGGATAATAATGATGATCAGGAAAAAGAAATATTTTCAATATAACTATGGAGTTTTTTTTAAAACAGCTCAGTGAAAAGAAAATCAAATTATCAGTAATTAATGATGACTTGCAAATTGAAGCACCAAAAGGTACAGTCACTCCTGAATTATTAAAGGAAATTAAATTAAATAAGGAAGCTATACTCCTGAATTTAAAATCTTCCTTAGCTAAGAAATATTATGCTGGAATTCCGAAAACGGCAATTTCCAGCAGTTATCCTTTAGCACACTCTCAAAAGAGGTTTTGGATAAGTGAAAATCTTGAAGCTAAAGCAAGTACACATCTGATTTCAGGTGCATTTTTATTAAAAGGAGCTTTAGACGCAGGAAAGCTGGAGAACTCCTTCCATGTGCTGGTCCAGAGGCATGAAATTTTAAGAACTATTTTTCTAAAAGATAAAGATGGGAATGCCTGTCAGCAAGTAATTCCTTTTCATGCGGCAAACTATCAGCTAGAGTTAGCTGACTTCTCTGCAGCCAAAGACCCGGCAGCGGCTTCTAAAAATAAGATTGAAGAAAGGATAAAAGATAAATTCCAGTTAGACCAGTTACCACTCATCCGGATTGGTTTATTCAGCTTAGCTGACAATCAATGGCACCTTTATTTTTCCATGCACCACATTATCAGTGATGGCTGGTCAATGGAAATACTCATCAGAGAATTGATATTTGGTTATCGGGATATTGAAACCTTCAGTACGCTGCCAGCATTGAATATTCAATACAAAGATTTTGCGGACTGGCAGCTTAAATATCTGGCATCCGAAAATGGAACTCAATCCCGGGAATACTGGAAGAAAACATTCGAGAACGGGATTCCTTTATTTGATCTTCCTTCTCAATATTCACGTCCGGCTGTTCAATCGAATCAAGGTAAGATAGAAAGCCGTGAACTCCAAACAGACTTCGTTGAAAAATTGATAGCTTACGCTCAGCTCAATCAATGTAGTTTATTTAATGTCCTGTTTGCCGGCGTATCGGTATTGCTGTACAGATACACTGCACAAAGAGAATTCGTTTTGGGTACGCCCGTGGCAGGAAGAAATCATGTGGAGCTGGAAAATCAGATTGGACCTTATTTGAATTTATTGCCCTTAAAGGTGGATATAGATCCTGAAAAATCTTTCTCAGGTATCCTTAAGGAAATTAAAGCCAGTACAAATATTACGTTTGAACATCAATATTACCCTTTTGATTTGATTGTTGAAAATCTTGGGATTAAAAAGGAACTAAGCCGCTCTCCGTTATTTGACATCATGGTCTCTTTAAGGGAAGACTTTATGCATCAAACAAAGGAACTGAATTTTGAAGATGAGCTCACGATTACTGCCATGGGAATAACCCATGATGTTTCCAGGCTTGATATCATTTTTAATTTTGCAAAAAAAGCAGACCATTTAGTTTTAAACATCGAATACCGGACAGATCTTTTTGAGCATTCATTTATCTTGCAGCTGGCAGCTCATTTAATCACCCTTTTGTCGGGCCTTATTGAAAAGGATCACTTACCAGTTTCGCGCATCAATTACCTGACACCAGTCAAAGAACAGGATTCAGCTATAGCAAATATTCCCGTAGCTACTTTAGCTCTGCTGGACGCCCAGAAAGAAGTTTCAGCAGAAAATATTGCTGTTTCGCATGGAGAGGAACAGTTGACTTACCATCAATTATATCAGCTGGCAGATCAGTTTGGAACTTATCTGAAAGAATATGGTGAGGTTAAAAAAGGTGATTTTGTAGCAATCAGCCTTCCGCATTCTATTCCGGCTATCTGGAGCTTTCTTTCTGTTTTAAGAATTGGAGCAGTATATGTTCCGGTTGATCCAGGGTACCCTGCATCCAGAATAGACTATATCCTGAAGGATTGCAATAGTAAATTTCTGATCAATGAAGAGATAATCCACCAATTTCTGTCCACAAGAGCTACCTATTTACCTGGAAAACCTGAAGCGGTCGGAATGACTGATCTTGCCTACGTAATTTATACCTCAGGGACGACAGGAAATCCTAAAGGTGTCTTATTAACACATCAGAATTTAAGCAGGCATACGCAGGTGATCCTCGGACATATCAAAGATTTTCCTGATCAGATTAAAATGCTGAACCATGCATCTTATTCATTTGACATCTCCTTGTTTGAAATACTTCCACCGCTGCTTTCAGGAGGGGAACTGATTATCATTAACCGTTTTGACATCCTGGGCGGGGAAAACCAAATGGCTATTTTATCAAAAACTACCCATATCCAGATTATCCCTTCATTTTTAGAACAGCTGATCGGTTCGGTTCCTGAGCAAGATAGAATCAAAGCCTTTACTGCTATCAGGCATATTCATATTGGTGGTGATGCTGTGCAAACTTTACATTTGCTCAACATCAAAAAATATTTTGAACATGCCGTAATCCATGAATTATATGGGCCTACAGAAACAACGATCTGGTGTACTAAAAAAACATATCCGGTTGGTCCGGACGATCAGCAGCATTTAAATGGAAAGATCATCGGTCAGCCTGTTACCGGTTATATTGTCTATATCCTGGATGATTATCTGCAAACTGTACCGGATTGGGTATGCGGGGAATTGTACATTGGCGGGGATGGTGTAGCATCAGGCTATTTAAATAAAGAAGAACTGACCGCTAAACAATTCATCCCTAATCCTTTTGAAAAAGGCGGGCGTCTGTATAAAACAGGCGATTTAGTGAGAAGGCTCAGAAATGGCGATCTTGAATTCTTAGGAAGAAAAGATGAACAGGTAAAAATCAGAGGATACCGGATAGAATTAGGAGAAGTGGAACATGCTATTCTTTCCAGTCCTGAAGTCAATGATGCCGTGCTTGTGGTTAAGACCTCAGAAACAGGGGATAAAGAGCTTGTTGCCTATATCGTTTCCGACAAGCAGCCAGACATTTATGAACTGAGAAGACATTTGCTGGAAATCTTACCTAGGTATATGCTTCCTTCTCATTTTGTGGCACTGACAGAACTTCCATTGACCCCTAACGGAAAAGTGGATAAAAAAGCACTGCCGGATCCTGACAACAGTACTTTACCAGATGATGCGCACAATCCCTCTTTTGTAGATGCCAGAACAGCGCAAGAGCGGATATTGATCAGTGTATGGGAAGATGTCCTCAAAAAAAATAGAATAGGAATAAGAGACGATTTTTATAATTCAGGGGGCGACTCCATCAAATCGATACAAATTGTATCTCGTCTGAAACAGAAGGGATATCAATTGAAAATAGAACATGTTCTGGGATTTCCCGTACTGGAGAGAATGGCTGGATTCATGAATCAGGAAGAGACAATAGCTGACCAGTCAGTGATCCTTGGTCCGGTAGTAATGACCCCTGTACAGCACTATTTTTTTAGCCAGAAGCTGAATAATTATCAGCATTACAATCAATCAGTCGTCTTGAAAAGTACACAGCGGCTGGATACTGCACTGCTCAGGAAATGTATGGTTGAACTCGCAAACCATCACGATGCTTTGCGTATGGTTTTCAAGAAGCAAAATGACAAATGGGAACAGTTCAATCAGGATGTCTATGGTGACAATTTTACTATACTATATACTGATTTAAGGGAGCATGAAAATGGGGTAGCTGAAATGGGTACCATAGCTGAAAAACTGCAGGCAGGTTTTCAGCTGGAAACAGGGCCACTAATCACTGCAGGGCATTTCAGCTTAAATGATGGGGACAGGGTTGTGCTTATTATTCATCATTTAGTAGTGGATGGAATGTCCTGGAGGATTTTACTCGAAGATCTTGCACTCCTTTACAGCAGTTATATAAAGTCTGAAAATCATGTATTACCCTTAAAGACTGACTCTTTTCAACGCTGGGCATTTCTACTACAGGAAATGGCCAGATCTGAGCAATTTGAACCAGAGAAGGAATATTGGGAACAGGTTCTTAACCAATTTGTTATGCCCTTTCCAAAAGATATTGATACTGCTCAGTCTGCACGTATAGATCGCCATATAACTTTTAGCCTGGACAGGTCAATCACAGAAATACTTAAGTCTGGTGTGCACCATGCTTACAATACAGAAATCAACGATATTTTATTGAGCTGCCTGGCTATTGCCATAAAAAAAGTCTTTGGGATAGCTAAAAGCAGGGTGAAAATGGAGGGACATGGTAGAGAACAAATTTTACAGGATGCTGATATCAGCAGGACAGTAGGCTGGTTTACAACAATGTATCCTTATGTCTTAGCAGTATCAGGCTCAACTCATGCGCAAGATAGTCTGGTCAAAGTTAAAGAAGACCTGAGACGAATACCCAACAAAGGAATCGGATATGGGATGCTTAACTATCTCAGAGATGATTTTCATCATCCTATGGATGCAGCTGTTTTATTTAATTATCTGGGCGATTTTGACAATACCCTGCCAGAGGATAAAGACTCAGCGCTGGAGTTTTCCAGTGAATATATAGGGCGCAACAATATGGAGGAGGCTACAGACGATATCTTGCTCAGTGTCTCAGGAATGTTGGTTGCTGGCGAGCTGACGATGTCTCTGGGGTATGCTTCAAACACCTATCATGCCCATACTATAGAAAGGCTTTCAGCCAGTTATAAAGAAGCGCTTATCGGTCTTATCGATCATCTAGCAAATACTTTACAGCCAAAGGTTACTCCGTGGGATCTGACCTTCAAAGATTTGAGTATGGAAGAGCTGGCGGAAATCAATAAGGATAATAATGTAGAAGATATTTATAGCCTTTCTCCATTACAACAGGGAATTTATTACCATTGCCTGGCAGATCAGTTTTCACCCATGTACTTTGAGCAAATGTCTTATCGCATTAAAGCTCCCGGATTGAATATTGAATCTGTAAGAAAGGCCTATGATAAACTGGTGGAAAGACATGGAGTGCTGAGAACAGGTTTCAGAAATGACCTGCGTGAAGAACCTTTGCAAATCGTATGGAAATATGCACCCAGCAATTTCACTTTCAAGGAAATCCCGGCAGGAATACCTGCGGCTGCCTTTATTGAACAGGAAAAATTAAATGACAGGGAATTGGGGTTCAACCTGGAATCCAGCTCTCAGATGAGGCTTCTGGTGATTGCTCATGGAAATGAAGACTATGAATTTATCTGGAGTAACCATCATATTATCATTGACGGATGGTGTATGGGCGTGCTGATCAAAGATTTCTATCAACTCTTAAATGCATTAGACCACAATCTGCCGCCAGATTTACCAACACCCGTACCTTATTCCGGATATATTAGCTGGCTGAATCAGATAGACGAGCAAAAGTCACGGCGTTATTGGGAAAATTATTTATCGGGGTATACTAAAATAGCTGGGGTTCCTTATCAAAAAACCGCTGTAGCGCAACCTGTCTATCAACAAGCAAAACAAATCCTTAAAATTGAAGGTGACGCTTATACTCAGCTACAGTCCTTTTGTAACGAACTGGGAATTACACAAAATACTTTTATCCAGGGAGCCTGGGGATACCTGCTCTCCAGATACAATGATGTTGAAGATGTGGTTTTCGGCGCTGTGGTTTCAGGAAGACCTGCGAGTCTGTCTGGCGTAGAAGACATGGTTGGTTTATTTATCAATACAATTCCTGTCAGAGTGAATTATCAGGACATAGAAACACCAGCAGAACTGCTAAAAAAGCTGAATAGAGAAGCCATAACAGGTAATGAGCATCATTATATTAATTTATCTGAAATTCAATCTGTTAGTGAGCTGAAAGCCCAGCTGATCAACCACATTATGATCTTTGAGAACTATCCGATTGCTGATTTGCTGAAAGAAGACCTGGAGCTGAAAAATGAAAATCAGGAACTCAGTATCATTGCTGCGGATGCATTTGAACAAACCAATTATGACTTAAATGTTGTGGTTGTTCCATTAGAAAATACATTGTCTATTCAATTTAAATACAATAGTAATATTTACCTGGAAAAGGGAATGCAGGAACTGACCGGACATCTGGAATCTATAATCTCTCAGTTTGCAAACAATCCCAATAGTTCGCTGGATGCAATAGCGCTGCTTGCTGAAGATGAAAAATACCAGCTTATTGAGCAATTTAACAATACTCAGAAATTATTTCATCAAAATAAGCGGATAACTGATCTTTTTGAAGAGCAGGTTAAAATCAACCCGGATGGAATTGCATTGATAACTGCAGACGGTGATTTTACATTTAGTGCACTGAATCTGTTACGTCAAAGCTACTCCGCCTATTTCGTCCATACGCTAAAAATAAAAACAGGAGATCGCATGCTGATCTCTTTAACTCATGATCAGCATTTGGTTGCAGTTTTACTGGCCGTGAATAAAATTGGGGCTGTTAGTGTTCCTGTTGACCCTGTAACCCCGGCAGAACGAATTGCTTTTATTTATAAAGATAGTGACAGTGCTGCATTGATAGACACAAATACGCTGGCCCTTGCAGACTTAAAGAATTCTGCTAATCCTGTACAAGATACTTTGCTGATCCTAACAGAAGATCCCGGGTTTATTATTTACACTTCCGGATCAACAGGCCTGCCTAAAGGTGTACTGCTTACAGCGTCTGGTTTGATGAACAGGTTGAACTGGATGTGGGAAGCATATCCTTTTCAAAAAGGGGAGGTTTGCTGTGCAAAAACATCCATAAGTTTTGTGGATCATATTTGTGAATTATTCGGGCCTTTATTAAAAGGGATCCCCTTAGTACTTTACCCCCGGGAGCAATTATTGGATATAAAATATTTTATAAACAGCCTTCATACGCATAAGATCACGAGACTATTACTGGTACCCTCATTGCTAAAAGCGATGCTGAGTTATCCTGCTTTATTCAAAGATAAACTGCAAAATATCTGCTTATGGTCTTGTAGTGGTGAAGAACTTAAGCTTCAGCTTGTGCAGCAGTTTTATGATACAGTTCAAAATGAAAACGCCCATTTAATTAATATATACGGGTCGACCGAAGTTACCGCAGATGCGACCTATTATGACACAATTGCTTACAACAATGCTGATGTAATAGTTTCCTCTTCCGATAGTGTTCCTATTGGAAAACCAATAGCCAATTCAAAAATATATATTCTGGATCAATGGCTAAGGCCTTTACCGATAGGGGTTCCAGGTGAAATTTGTATTTCAGGGACTGTTGTCTCCTCAGGATACCTGCATCAGGAACAAGGAGAAGATAAATTTGTCCGCAGTCCTTTTGAGCCTTCAGCATTCCTCTATAAAACTGGTGATCTTGGGAAATGGATGCCAGACGGAAACCTTGTGTATTCCGGAAGAAAGGATAACCAGGTAAAAATCAGGGGGCATAGAATTGAGCTGGCTGAAATTGAATATTCTGTTTTAAAAAATGAGCAAATAACAGATGCAGTTGTGCTAGCCATAAAAGAACAGGGAACTGATGAAATAGAACTGGCTGTCTATTTTACCTCAAACACGGAAACTGATCCTTCAGAAATTAAGCAATTTTTAAAAGATGCACTTCCGGATTACATGATTCCTGCTTATTTTTTCCAGGTAGAGGAAATTCCATTAAATACCAATGGTAAGGTTGATAAACATGCGCTTGCTCAATTAAAAAACACAGAGATTACTGGTAAAACTTATGTTGCTCCCGGAAACGATATACAAGTCAGGCTAGTAAAGATCTGGGAGAGTGTTTTGAAAAAAGACAAAATAAGTATTACAGCCAACTTCTTTGAATTGGGGGGGCACAGTATTAAGGCTATGAATATTTTATCAAAAATAAACAAGGAATTTAACCTGGACATGAATATTAAAAATGTATTTCACTATCCTGTAATTGAGGACCTGTCAGTATTTATAGACTTTATACAAAAGCAAAAAGAAGTCAGAGCAAAAGGAGCTGCTTTCAGGGAGATAGATTTATGATCAGATTTTTAAATAAAATTGCACAGCAAGGTATTTTAATAGATTTTGTCGACGGAAAGTTAAAACTCTTCACCGAAAATGAAAATCTTGATCCTGATTTGCTGAACGAAATAAAAGCTAAAAAAGAGGATATTATCGCCTACCTGTCTGAGAATCTGAGTTCCGGAATTAACAACAATAATTATTCAGAGATTCCTGTGGCACCTTACGCAGCTGATTTTATGGCTTCAAGCGCTCAAATCCGGATGTGGATACTTAGCAGGTTTGAGGATAGCAATATCAGCAGTAACATGCCTTATTCTTTAACCTTTAAAGGAAATATTGCGCATCTTGAAAAAGCTATTCTCTCAGTAATTGAAAGACATGAGAGTTTGCGGACCGTGTTTTTTGCGAATACAGAAGGAGTGGTCAGACAAAGTATACAGTCTGTCCGGGAGCTGGCATTTAAAACAGATTACAGGGACTTCAGTACTGCAGCAGATCCGGAAAAGTTAGTTCAGGAATATCTGAATCAGGATATTTGCAAACCATTTGATCTTGAAAATGGGCCATTATTACGTACCGCTATTTTACAGACTTCGGCTGATACTTGTACTTTTTATTACGTATTACACCATATAATTTGTGATGGATGGTCTCTTGGCGTATTGAAAAATGACATTCTGGCCTATTATAACTTTTATAATGAAGGAGTGGGACTGCAATTGCCGGAGATGAGGATACAGTATAAAGACTATACCTTATGGCAACAGGAGAAATCGGGTATACATGAACTCCGGAATCACCGGAAGTACTGGCTGGAAAAATTATCGGGAGAACTACCAGCAGTGACTTTACCCTTTCAGAAAAACAGGCCAAAGATAAAATCTTATCAGGGAAGTAATCTGAGTACCTGGATCTCACCAGAACTGACCACAACCCTGAAGTTATTTTGTACTGGTCAGGATGGGAGTTTATTTGTCGGCCTGCTGGCTTTATGGAACGTTTTGATTTTTAGATGTACTGCTCAAAAGGATATCATTATTGGTACGCCTGTAGCAGGCCGGAACCACCCGGACCTGGAAAACCAGATCGGATTTTATTTGAATCTGCTTCCCTTGCGGAACCAGGTAGATCCACAGGAAGATTTTTTCTCTTTTTATGAGAAAGTTAAAAAGGCAGTACTGTCAGATTTTGAATACCAGAATTACCCTTTTGACCATTTGATAGCAGAGCTTGATTTAATTAAAGATACTGGACGGAGCCCCTTGTTTGATATACTGCTTATCCTTCAAAATACAGCAGGAGAAATAGCGGGGACTACGCAGGATACGATAGATTTTCAAGACAGGATAATCGCTAAAAAAGGAGTCAGCATTCCGAAATATGATCTCGATATAGAATTTAAAGAAACTGGTGGTGGATTGTTCTTTAGTATAAATTATAACACAGACCTCTTTGACACAGAAGAAATCAAGACCTTAATGGCGTATTATATGCGGCTGATGTCTGTTTTATTAAGACATCCTGCTCAAAAACTAGGTGAGGCTGATTTTTTAACTGATCTCCAAAAAAACACTTTGCTTTACAATTTCAATGATACTCTGGTAAAATACGCAGAAGAGAAAACAGTTGTTGACCTTTTTAGTGCGCAGGTTTTAAAACATCCGGACCATGTGGCTATTGTCTTTGAAAATACCAAGATTACCTACCAAGAGCTTGATGAAAGCTCAAATCAGCTGGCTCATTACCTGCAGGAAAATTATGCTGTCGGGCCAAATGATATTGTCGGGATTAAATTAAACAGAACGGAGTGGATGATCATCTCTATGCTGGGTATTTTAAAAGCCGGAGGCGCTTATGTTGCTATCGACACTAATTATCCCGAACAACGAATTGAATACATCAAAAAAGATTGCAACTGTAAAGTATGTATAGATAGTGATGAGCTGAGAAGATTTGCTTCAAAACAAGCGCTTTATGCTAAACAAGCGCTATATAGCACTGTCTCGCTAAAAGACCTGGCTTATGTTCTTTATACGTCAGGATCTACAGGCATCCCGAAGGGAGTGATGGTTACCCTTGAAAACCTGATGTCCTTTTTAGTGAACCTGGATGGCGCTTTCCATTTTTCACAGCTTAAGAGTTTTGGCTTATCCACCAGCCTTACTTTTGATCTTTCTATACTTGAAATTCTTGGTGCACTGTGTACGGGTAAGGAAGCTCATCTTTTTTCAGATGAAGAATTACAAGACCCTTTCCTGTTTTTAGAGCGGCTTGCTACTGGTAAAATTGAGGGAATGCTAGCCACACCATCCAGATTGATGCAACTTTATGAGCTCACTGCGTATCTTCCTGCAGGTCTTAAAGTTTTAATTGCAGGCGGGGAACCATTGAGTACTGTTCTTTTTGATAAACTCCGCAAAGAGCCATTCATTTCCCTGAATGCCTACGGGCCTACAGAAACTACCATATATAGCACCGTGTTTAATCTTAAAGATGGAATAAAGCCACTTATTGGCAAACCGTTGGCCAATGAGCAAATTTATATCCTGAACGAACTGCAGCAGTTACAACCCTTATATGTGAGCGGGGAAATTTATATTGGAGGCAGAGGGGTTTCAAAGGGATATCTGGGCAGAGCTGATCTTACTGCTGAGAAATTTATCGCGCATCCATTTAAAGCAGGGGGGTATCTCTATAATACAGGCGACTTAGGCCGCTGGTTGCCGGATGGAAATATTGAATTTAAAGGAAGGATAGACGATCAGGTAAAAATAAGGGGCCATAGAATTGAACTGAAAGAAGTAGAACACGCGCTCTTAATGAATCCTCAGCTTATAGATGCAGTTGTCATTAACATCAAATCCAGTTCGGGAATGGAAGAACTTGCGGCCTACATTGTTGCTGCTGCGGAAATTGATGTTCAGGGTATTCGTGAATATTTGTTAACCTGCCTTCCTGAATACATGGTCCCGGCTTATTTTATTCAAATAGATAAAATTCCACTCACCATTAGCGGAAAAACAGATAAGAAGAACCTTCCTGGCCTTGCCGGAGCCTATGCACATCAGGGAACAACTTATATACCACCAGAAACGGCTAACGAAAAAGCCTTGATTACCGTATGTCAGGATATCTTGAAAATTGAGCAGATAAGTATTAGCAGTAGCTTTTTTAATCTGGGAGGTGATTCCATTAAATCCATACAAATAGTATCCCGGCTTAAACAGAATGGATATATACTTAAACTTGCTGATATCCTGCATACACCAGTTTTAAGAGATATCGCTACCCGGATGACTAAAATTTCTATCCTGCAAAAGGAGATTTCTCCCGATCAGCTGCTGGTCAGATCAGCAACAGGAAAGGATAAAGTGTCCCATTTAACTGAGGAATGTCAACTTGAATTTGCTGTCCTTTCAAATTACAATTTCATTGCGGTTCAAAAGCCCAATTTAATTGTATTCCACGAAGGAACAGGTGAAATACTAGGCTACAGGCATCTTTTTGACGGATTGAAATCTCATTTTAATATCTGGGCCTTTAAGTTTGATAAAGCGGTATGCTCACCTACAGCTGTTAATCCGATGGAGATGGCAGCGCTTTATGCAAAAACGATTTTAGAAAAGTTCGGTGACCCTGGTCAAATCCATTTGCTGGGCTGGAGTTACGGAGGATATATTGCCTACCTGGTTACAAACTATTTCGAACAGCGGGCAAAGGCGCCAATTCGATTGATCATGATCGACAGTCCTAACTACATCAATCCTGATTATAACGGTGATTATAAAAAGGAATATTTTACAGCAAATTATGAGTTGTCAATTGAGCTGGAAAGGAAGTTGATCCTGGATATTTGTCCACAGCTGGATATCAGTGATTTAGCTGAAATTCAGGAGATAGACTTATTCTGGAAAGAGGTAGCGAAGAAAGTTGCCTTGCAGCATTATGATTTTATTATTCCTGAATTCTGGAAAGATTATTTTCAGAAGGTATACCCTGGAACTGATCTGGCTCATTGTATAGAAAAAATCAATCAGCTCAGGACCATAGGATTAAATATTCCAACTCCGCACCATGATCCGGTTCAGGAAACAAATCTGATTTATTTTAAAGCGAAGCACTCTGCTAAAGAACATGGATTATTCTGGAGAGAGCTGACAAAATCTCCTTTCCAGGAAGAAGAAATAACAGGTGGACATGGCAGTATGATGAAGCCGCCCCATATTGAACAAATTATAGCCACACTAACTAAATTTTAATGAACGAGTTAAAGATAAATACAGACAGGTTTCTTGAAGAAGATATTATGTCCTTTTTGGGACAGACTGATCTGAAAAGTAAAGAGATTATTTCTTTTGGTTCAGGGAAACCTGACGAAAGTTATTTTGACCTGCAAGGCGCCTTGACAAATATTGATTATTACTTTAATTACCTGAAGTCTCAGGGGCTTGATGAATTGGAAGTTTATTCCAGGATTGGTCAATACACCCATGTGAAAGGTATCATTCCCAATATCATCAAGACTTACCTGGAAACAGATTATAGTTTTAAAGATGTTGATGAGAACGATATTATTTTGACTGTTGGCGCGCAGGAAGCTTTTATGCTGGCTATATTAAGATTCTGTGAGCAGGATAAGCATACTGTGGTCACGGAAACTCCGTCTTATATTGGTTTTAATTCATTTGCAGGACTCAGCGGATATGATGTCCATTATATTCCAGTTGACGAAGCAGGTGGAATTAACATTCAAAAACTCCTGTTACAGTTACAGACTTCAAATGAGCTGGGTAAGCCAGTAAGGTTAGTCTATATCAATCCGGATTTTCATAATCCTACGGGAGCAGTAATGCCACTTGAGAAAAGGAAAAAACTAATTGAACTGGCAGATGAATGGGATTTTTTAATTGTAGAGGATAATGCCTATAAAATATTCCGGTACGAAGGAACAGACTTGCCGAGTCTGAAAGAACTTGATCATGCTAACAGGGTGATTTACGTAGAATCTTTTTCAAAATCAGTGTTTCCTTCTGTACGTCTGGCAATTATGTATGCCAGCGGAAATCTCCGGTTTAATGAGGTTGATTTAAAAAAATCTGATGTTTTAGCTGAGCTGAAGGCTTATGTTTCGGTAAACAACCCTACCCTGGACCAGGCGTTGGTAGCCGGTATATTACTTCAGAATGCCTATTCTATGAAAAAATATAACCGTGATAAAGTATTGGCATTTAAAGAAAAAAGAGATGTAATGTTAAGGGAACTGGACAGGCACATCAATGAATTTCCGCTACCCATGCATTACCGTATTCCCGAAGGTGGTTTTTTCCTTGAATTATTTATCCCTTTTCAGGTGAGTAAAGAACAATTAGAATGCGCGATCAATACCTATAATGTTATTTTTTGTCCAATGTGGTTTTTTTACCATAAAGATAGTGTGGTCAAAACGAATTCAATAAGGTTGTCCTTCAGCAAACCCAGCAAAGAGAAGATTGTAAAAGGAGTTGGCTATTTATTTGATTTCTTTAAGCAAGAAATGATTCATGTGGGCGCCTGATGATTTTATTTTTGAAATTAAAGCGATCAAAAACGATATGCTTTTGTAAATAAAGTGGAATTAATAGCTCAATATGAATACTATTTTTAAAATTTATTTATATTGCTTATGGTTATCCGATATATTATAAATCGGATAACTGCTTGTGTTACAATAAAAGAAAATATCAACCATGAGACAAAGAACTTTATTATTATTTATGCTGATCAGTAACTTCCTTAGTGCACAGGATTTTACGGTTAAAGATTATAAAAAAAAGGAAGTATATATTAAGACAAGGGATGGTGTAGAATTGTATACCGCCATTTATCAGCCTAAAGATAATACTGTAAAATATCCTGTTTTATTAACCAGAACACCCTATGGCTCCAACCCTTATGGTAAAGAAATGCCCGATGAACTGATGTATAATGACTTATTGGTTCGCAAGGGCTATATTTTTGTTTATCAGGACATCAGAGGAAGATCAATGAGTGACGGAGAGGATATGATAAATTTGAAACCTGTATTCAGTCAGAAAAATAAGATTAAAACAGATGACGTTACAGACACCTATGACACCCTGGACTGGCTGATTAAGAATGTAGAGAATAATAATGGAAATGTTGGGATGTATGGCAATTCTTACAGAGGATGGACAGCCTTAATGGGGAGTTTAAGCAGACATCCTGCACTCAAAGCAGTCCAGATTGGTGCACCTTCTATCAATGATTATTTTGAGGATTTTACACGTTATGGACTTTTTAGTTTAGCCTATACCCCAATTATAGACTGGTTTGGAACCCCTAAAACGGCCAGAAATGAAGGGCCATGGTGGAAACGTAATTTGGAATATTTCTCTTTTTATGAAAACTACGCGAATAAACTGGATAAAGACAGCTATGAATTTTTCCTGAAAAAAGGAGCGCTTAAGAACTATGGAGATTTACTTTCTGATAAAAACTATTTCTGGAGATATCTTAAAAATCATCCTGATTATGACAAGGCCAGGCAAGAACACAATACCGTTCAATATATCAAGGATATAAATTGTCCGGTTTTGATTGTCGGGGGATGGAATGATGAACAAAATTTATATGGTATTGTAAATTCGTATGACGCAGTAGCAAAAAATAACAAGAAGTCAACCAAATATATTGTAGGTCCCTGGAGCCATGGTGATTATGTTCATAATGATAGTTTAACTTATGTGGGCAATATTTATTATGGACGGAATATCAATAGTGGTTATTTAAAGGAAGAGTTCGATTTTTTTGAACATTATCTTAACCATAAAACTCAGCAGCCTCTGGCTAACATCTCATTTTTTGATACTGGGAAAAAGGAATGGGCTTACTATGAAAAGTTGCCGAAAACAGTTGAAAAAGATTTCTTCTTTTCCTCAGATGAAAAGCTGGCAGCCCAAGATCCGGGAGGGGGACAAAAAGATGTGTTTTTCGAATACCTGAGTGATCCTAAAAAACCTGTTCCTTACATTGAACAGGATAATTATAACCTTTTTGTGGCGAAGAGTTTTATGACTGATGACCAGCGGTTTGCCTATAAAAGACCGGATGTGCTTACTTTTTCTACCGAAGCACTAGCAGATGATTTAACGATTACCGGAAAGATTGAAGCTTTGCTTAAATTCTCAACGGATCATACTGATGCAGATATCATTGTCAAATTAATCGATGTTTTACCAATGGACCTGAAGCCTCAGAAAACCGACAAGCCCGGAATTAAAATGAATGGTTACCAGCAAATGATCAGAAGTGGTTATATCCGCGGACGTTACCGGGATGATTTTTCTGCGCCAAAACCTTTTGTACCTGGCGTAGTGACCAATGTAAATGTAGAACTGCTGAATATCAACCATACTTTCAAAAAAGGGCATAAAATCATGGTTCAGATTCAGAGCAGTCTATTCCCGATGTTTGACAGAAATCCACAGAATTATGTGCCAAATATTTTTAAAGCCGAGGATAGTGATTTTGTAAAAGCAAATCACCGGATTTATTCGGGAAGCAAAATTGTTTTACCACAATTAACAGTACAATAAATCATCTCTGAATTCATCAAAAAATGAAAATCAGCCCTTTTAACCTTGAATATGTATAAAGACGAATTAATTGAATCGGATTTTCTAAATGTAGAATATGATTTTATAGAGTACTATGTTGGAATGGCTAAAATGGTTGTTTACTGGCATGTAAAAGCATTAGGCTTCAAAGTGATGGCCTATTATGGGCCAGAAAAAGGACAGCAGGAAAAATGTTCTTATTATTTAGTTAAGAATAATATTAAAATCGTGATCACCGCAGCCTCACAACCGAGTTCACACGACATCGTCTCTTTTGTAGACCTGCATGGAAATGGAATAAAAAGGATAGGGATTGCGATTAAAAATATTGATGATTTTTATGTTGATATACTAGGAAAGGGGGCAATTCCTGTCAAATTTCCTTCAACCGTAACTGATAGTAATGGAAAGGTGGTCACCGCTTCAATCAAAATATTTGATGACAATGAAATCATGTTTGTGGATACTTCTGAGTATAACGGCATATTTCTGCCTGGTTATAAACCGGTAGAAGAGGATTGGGATTTTAATGAAGAGGATTCCTGCCTGACCGGAATTGACCACATTGCCAGTGCAATGAGGATTAATGAGATGAGTATGTGGGAGCGTTATTTCAATACTATTTTTCAATCTAAAACAGTCAAATGTTTTGACCATAGACAAAATGGAGAAGAGGAAAAAATCGGGATGTTGCTTAAAGTCTTACAGACTGAAGGCAAGCAAATGAATAATGTCCTGGTAGAACCCGACCGGCATAAAAGTACACAGGTACAGTTGTTCCTGGATAAAAATTACGGTTCAGGAATTCAGCATGTTGCTTTTACATCCTCCAACATATTCAACACAGTTGAGGTACTCAGAAAAAACGGCGTTAGATTCTCCTCGTATCCGGATTCTTATTATACAGAACTAAAAGAGAAATATCCGGCACTTGATGTCGCTAAATTTAAGAAATACGGCGTTTTATGTGATATTATAGGCGATTCTCTACTCCTTCAGGTTTTTACTACACCAATTGGTGACAGACCAACTTTTTTTTACGAAATCATACAGCGCGTCAATAATTATGAAGGCTTTGGTCTTGATAATATTAAAGCTTTGTTTGAAGCCGTTGAAAGAGAAAAAAAACTGACCTTAAACTAGTATGAATGAAAGATGCTGAAACTATAGCTGCATTATCGGCTCTTGTTGGTAATCATAATATTATCATCAGCGCAGAAGCCCAATTTAGCTATACACAAGATTGCAGCTCGGGTAAATCCTATAAATCCTTGTGTATTGTCAAACCAGGAAATGCGGAGGAGATTGCAGAGATTTTAAAGTTTTGCAACCTGCACCAAACCAGAGTGATAGTCAGATCGGGAGGAACAGGAGTTAGTGGTGGCTCGATACCGGATCAAAAAAGTATTGTGCTTTCTATGGAGCGGCTTAACCGCATTCTTGAGATTAACCAGGTAGATAGATTTGTGATTCTGGAGGCAGGTGTAAATACGCTGGAGTTGGAAAAAAGCGTATTGGAGGCCGGGCTTAAATTTCCTCAGAACATCAGCAGCGCTTATGGCAGTTTGATTGGGGGAAATATAGCCGTATCAAGCGGAAGCCCGAAATCAGTAAAATATGGCCCTACAAAAAACTATGTGCTCAATCTGGAGGTTGTACTTCCTAATGGAGAGATACTATGGACAGGGAAAAATGTAAGAAAAAATGCTTCCGGCTATAACCTGACTCAGCTTTTTACAGGCAGTGAGGGGACACTTGGCATTATCACCAAGGCGGTTATACAGTTGGTTACCCCACAGCATGAAATCCTCATACTCGTGCCGTTTTTGTCTTCAGAAAGACTATTCAGTTTTGTTAAAAAGCTCTTCCGCTCTGGCTTTAATCCATCCGGACTAGAGTTTATGGATAAAAATGGGTTCAGATTAGCTGCTGGTGCAATGGAGAAAAGGTATGCGATCAGTGAAGATACCCAGGGATTGCTGTGGATTGAATTTGAAGCTGATCAAGAATCCCATGGATCGGCTATACTGCTCAATTGGGCTGAAATGCTTGGTGAATATACTAAGGAAGAAATTTTTGTGGCTCAGACACCAGCCGAAATTTCCCGTTTGTGGGAATTCAGGAAAAATATCGGGTCGGTTGCTGTAAGTACCGGTGAATTTAAAGACTTTGACCTCGTCGTACTCAGGTCGCACATAGACTTGATGTATCAGCATATAGATTCGGTATGTACCCAAATGGGGCTTCAATATCTTGTGATTGCCCATATTGGAGATGGGAATTTTCATATCAATGTTTTCAGGGATAAAAATATGGATGCGCAAAGATGGAAAGCGGTCATCAATGAATGTGCAGACTTATTATTTGAAGCAGCAGTCCGGCTTGGCGGGGAAATTTCCGGTGAGCACGGTATTGGTACTTACAACCGGGAAGTTTATTCACGCTTTAATGAAAATACAAAAATCAAGCTGATGAAAGACATTAAGCAGCTTTTAGACCCTAACCATATTATGAATTCGGGCAATATATTCTAACGAGTAACATATTCTAACAAATAAGATATTCTAACGAACAAGCTACAACAGGATGAGATTAACTTTACCACAGGAAGATATTTATTTTGAGCAATTGCTTTATCCTGACAGACCCGTTTATAATATAGGTGCCCGCACTGAAATAAGGGGTAAAATAGACTTCGCCGCCTTCAATAAAGCATATATTGGAATGATCAGTCAACACGATATTTGTCGTAGTGTATTAACGGTTAAAAATGATTCACCTGAATTTTGTATCCTGGATACTGATACCGCCGATCTTGAATTGATAGATTTTTCTTTCCATGCAGATCCTGTAAACGATGCGATTTCCTACATGCAGTCTCGTTTTCTTGAACCGTTCAGACTTAACGACCAGACTTTTTTACACAAAATTATCCTGTTAAAAATAGCAGATGATTTTCATTATTTATTTTCTGTATACCATCATTTGATTACAGATGGCTGGGGAACTTCATTGATGTTTCGCCGGCTGGTGCAAAACTACAATGAATTGAGCAGTCATGGGACTATTCAGTCTGTTTATCCCTATTCTTATACGGAATTTGCCAAAGATGATGCAAAATACCGTGCCAGTGAAACCTATCAGCTGGATAAATCTTACTGGACTGCGAAGTTCTCTGCTTTACCTGAAAACGTATTTGTCAAAAATAATAGCCAACCGAAAAAGGAGGGGAGCAGAAGAAAAGAATGGTTGATAAAACGTGCACAGTATGATCAGCTAAATGAACTGGCTGTTCAGCTGCAGGCTACCACTTTTCATCTTTTGCTGGCAATTGCCTATACTTATTTTGGCAGGATAAAAAGTATCAGCGATTTTGCTGTGGGCATACCTATGTTAAACCGCTCTGGAGCTGCTTTTAAAAAAACAGCTGGTTTATTCACCGGCATAATACCCCTGAGGATTAACCTTGATTTTGAAGATTCCTTTGCAGCGCTGGTCAGCAATATCAGGCAGGAGTTAAAACAGGATTACCGGCATCAAAGATTTCCCCTGGGTAAGCTCATCCAGGAACTAAACTTATTTGATCAGGAGCAAAAGCTTTTCGATATCACCTTATCTTATGAAAAACAGGACTATTCTGTACATTTTAAGCATACCCTTACACATGTCGTTCCATTAACTCACCAGGCAGAAAGAGTAGCGCTGGCTTTATATGTCCGTGAATTTGACAATGCAGAAGATGTGAGGATTGACTTTGATTATAGCCTTGAATATTTTGAAGGCACACAAGTCACAAATTTTATAACTCATTTTCAATTCCTGCTTGAAGACATTTTAGCAAATCCCCATAAAAAACTGAGCAAGCTTGATTTTCTTGGTATTGCGGAAAAGGAATTTTTGATTACCGGGCTGAATCAGACGGCTTATCCCTATCCTTCAGCTCAGACAGTTGTGGATCTCTTTGAAGAGCAAGTCGAAAATGATCCGGATCATGTTGTAGTAAGAGATTCATTGAAAGAATATACCTACCTCGAAGCTTCACAAAAATCAAATGCTATTGCTGCCTGGCTTCTGGCGCAATTGGGAGAGGGCAATGAAGCTATTGCCATTTTAGTGAACCGCTCTGCTGACTTGCCGGTATTATTGATGGGTATATTCAAAGCAGGTAAATCATATGTTCCCATTGATCCTGATTTCCCCGAAGACAGGATTGCATTTATTGTAGAAAATTGTAAAGCAAAAACAATTATTTGTGAAAATGATGCGATAACTATAGCGGATGTCAAGCGGATTCATATCGCTGATGTTTTTGCCTATACTACGCCAGAACAATTAAAGATCAATCGGGCGAAAGCTGCAGACAGTGCTTATATTATTTATACTTCCGGATCTACTGGTCGTCCTAAAGGGGTAGAAATCAGGCATAACTCTTTAGCGAATTTTTTAATAAGCATGCGTAGAAAACCTGGTTTATCTCCTGCTGACCTGGTATTCTCAATCACGACAATTTCCTTTGATATCTCAATTCTTGAATTTTTTGGCCCTTTAATTTCAGGTGGAACAGCTTATGTGGTGAAAAAAGAGGTTCTTGCTGAACCTCAAAAATTACTGGCAGAAATAAGGAGGGTAAAACCAACGGTTCTTCAGGCTACGCCTGGCTTTTTCCAATTGATTTTTAATGCAGGCTGGGAAGGCGATAAAGCGGTAAGAATTCTTTGTGGCGGTGATCAATTAAGCAAAGCGCTGGTTGAAAAACTACTTTCAAACGTTGCGGAATTGTGGAATATGTATGGCCCTACAGAAACAACTGTCTGGTCTGCCCTGAAAAAAATTGAACGGCCTGACCAAGCTTCGAATATTGGAAGGCCTATCTCTAATATGCGGTTTTATATTGTAGACCATGAGCTGCAAATTGTACCTGCAGGAACTATTGGCAGGATTTTTATCGGAGGCCCCGGCTTGAGTAAAGGTTATTGTCAAAATGAAGAATTGACCGCAGCTAAATTTATATCGAGTCCATTTATTCCAGGCGATCAGCTTTATGAAACCGGAGACCTGGGCAAATGGACTACTGAAGGAGAAATTGAATTTTGTGGAAGAAATGATTACCAGTTAAAAATAAGAGGTTACAGAATTGAGCCAGGAGAGATTGAAACTCAGCTGAACAGATTTTTGAAATGTGATAATACCGTTATCTTAAGCGCTGAACTGAATAGTTCAACAGGTGTACTGGTTGCTTATATCCCAAAACAGACAGCTGACAATATCGTTCCCCTGGCTAAAGAATTTTTACAAAATTATCTGCCAGGCTATATGATACCTGAGGTATTTGTTCAGGTGGAAAGCTTCCCGCTCACAGCTAATCAGAAAATAGATAGAAAAGCGCTGTTAGCGATGAAGTTTGAGCTGCCTGCTACAGCCATAATTGATACTGGTATCAAAACAGCCACGGAGGAAAAGCTTTTAAAAATCTGGAAGGAAGAATTGAATCTTGATCGGCTGATGAATATCCATGATAACTTCTTTTCTTTGGGCGGACATTCTCTGATGGCTGTGCAAATGACATCCGCTATCTACCGGATATTTAACATCCGGCTTACCATGAAGGATGTTTTTACGAAGCCCAGTATTTCTTTACTGGGAAAATATATTGATAGTTTAAATCCTGCAATAATCCATAGCATAGAAAAGGCATCAGAGAAGACATATTATAAATCAACTCCTGCACAACAGAGTATCTGGCAGGCCTGTTTGAACACAGATTTGCTGGTGGCCTATAATATGAGCGCCATTTTTAAGATTAATGGAATTCCGGATAAAGTAAAAATTGAGCAGGCAATACTCAGTTTAATCGGCAAGCATGAAATCCTAAGAACTAATTTCAAAGAAATTAATGGGGAAGTGTATCAAAATATACAGGATATAGACAGGCTGAAATTTGAAGTTCATGTAAATGATGCTGTATCGGCAGAAGAGGCGGCAATGCTGATCAAAGCCTATGTAGAATATGAATTTGATCTTGCTAATGATTTACTGTTAAAAATTGGTGTAGTAAATAAAGTGACAGGGGAAAGCGGTTTAATATTTCTTACTCACCATCTGATTATGGATGGTATCTCCTTTAAGTTTTTTGTGAAGGATTTTCTCCATGCCCTGAATGGTATTACGCCTGTTGAGCCTGAAATTCAATTTAAAGATTATGCTGAATGGTACAATAACAGGATTACAACGCAACTTGATCATCAGGAGTTCTGGAATGATTATTTGTCAGGTTATCAAAGAAAAGGGATTTTTCAAAAAGACTTTTTGGAAAATGGCAGTTCAAAGGGGAGAAGGGTGACCTATGAGCTTTCAGGAAATGTACTGGACGATTTAAAAAAGAGTGCAGCCACTTATAATTCAACAATTTTTTCCATGTTGTTTGCGACTTTTAACCTGCTGATTTTTAAAGATACAGGTTTACAGGATTTTTGTGTTGGAACAGTTTTTAGTGGAAGAAACGTATTTGAACTGGACCAGAAAATTGGGATGTTCGTTAAAACCTTACCTGTCCGTACAGTTATAGCCCCTGAGTATAATTTTAGAGCGCTGGTTGAAAATACACACCATACTTTATTACTGATTGATGAGCATCAGGACGTAATTCCTGAAGTAACCGGCAATAGTTATTTTGATATTGTCCTGGTTTTCCAGGATCCGGGGTTCTTAATCCAGGAGCACATCCAGTATGGTGATTTTTCCCTGCAATTGCTTGCGCAGGAAGAAATTGTGGCCAGATTACCGATGACCTTTAATTTTTATGAAGGACCTGGAAAAATAAGCTGTGAAGTTGATTATGATGCCAGTTTGTACGAACCTGAAACTATCCACCTGATTTGGGAAAAGTTTTTAATGCTGATTCCTCAGCTTACCAGCAATCCTGATCAGTTTATCAGCACTTATGATATTGTACTGGAGATTGAAAAAAACAAAGGTATTGACATAGACTTTGATTTTTAGTTAAATCTTACTGCAATGGCTTCTCCAATTCCCCTGATGCACCTGTTATTAGTGTTACTTTCATCTTTACATACGTGATAAGTTAGACTACAAAAGATTGGGAATACGATAAGCATAAACGTATCCGAATGTCGGTAACTTGTGTTCGATTGTCAGTCGAAGGGCTTACAATTTCGCAAAATCTGATAGCTTTTGGCGAGTCTGCCGAAAGTTTTCCTCTGAAGTCTTTTATTGCTTGTTGCCCTCAATATATTCAATAAACATATGTTCAGACATTGGCAATAACCTCTTACGGCTATCTGCAGGATTTTCACCCCCAGCGGTATAGAATTCAACCTGACCATTCACTTTTGAATAATGAACTTTTCCAATGTCCTCCCGGGTGATCTCTGCAATATTTTTTATTCTTTTTACCAGCTTTAATCTGGAAGCATCCTTCGGAATAATATGAGCTCCTTGTATATTTTGAGTACAAGTTACGGATTGATATTCATCGCCATTCCAGTACATACACTGGGTATTGGTATCATAAAAGAAATAGGACCCACCAACAATAATCAGGACAGCGATAAATGAAAGAACTGCTGTATTGAATTTAGAAGGAATGCCAAATTTTCCTTTGCCAATTTTTTGGACATTATCCAATGAACTGTTACCTGGTGAACCGCTAACTAATGAACTGTTATCTGGTGAATCGCTACCTAATGGACTGTTACCTGAAAATCCATTAGGTAGTGGTACAGTGGACGATTGTGAAAAATCTTCTTTTATTGTTTTGTTTGCTTCTTTCTGTTCTGTGCTGTTTAACAGGTTGTTATCTGCCGGAATTGACGCAGATTCCGGAAATTCCGGCTGTAGTATGCCAATAGTGCCTGCTGTTTTAGCCACGATTTCTGTGGTAACTGATCCCTCTCCACTTAATTCTTTCTCCTTCTGAACTGATAATTCTCTATCAATATTCACCAGATCATACATATCTGCATAGACATGTGGTCTTGGCTGAAAATCTATGAGCCAGGCTAAAAGCTCAATATTCTTAACTTTTGTATCACCTGTATTTCCTTTTAAAAAGTTGTCTAACGGTTTGAACTTATCAGCACTCGTTATTTGGATCTTTTTAAAATATTCTTCTGCACTATTCCTTTCCTCATCGAGTAATAACTTGAAAGTCTCTTCATCCTTTTTGGAATATCGCTTATGAAAAACAGCCAGACATTCCTTTCTCAGATTTGCAGGTGTATGATATTGCAAATTAAGAGGTAATGATCCCTCATCTTTTCTCTTTTTATAAGCCAGAATTACTTCTTGCTTATAATCTTCAATCCTTTTCAAATCAACTAACTGATAATTATTAAATGGAATTTTCGGAATCTCTAAGGAATTTTCGGAATTCTAACAGAATCATTGGAATCTTCGGAATCCTTTGATAGCTAGTCGGTTACATCCCTGTATGTTTGTATCAGAAATCAGTTCAGACTTTGATTTGCTATCAGAGTTTAAATGTACAAAACAGATTTCATAAAGAGAGGAAAGCGCGGTGGTTAATGACCGGTTTGGGAAGCAGTTATTAGTTTCCGCGTTTGATTCTCACACTTCCCAAAAATTTCAGAAGGCCTTCTGATTAACAACCGTAGCAGTCCCCACGAATGGTTCGTGGGGGACTACATAGTAATCATATTCTAAATTTTTGAGTCATGTTTTTCCATTTTTTAATAACTATGTTCCTGGGATTGGTATGCCCATCAAATACAAACACAACTTATCATACACAAGGTGATACTACGATCACACAAGGCGAAACGGAGCCTATTACAGGAGGTGATACAGGCCAGAATCCTCCACCAAAATAGGACTAATTAAATCACAACAATCCGGCAGGGCAGAAATGCAGCGTCCCAAAAAACAGGGTGGGGGCGCTCTCATTTCGCCCTGCCTTTTTATATAAAGCTATTGGTCTATGTTATTAATTGATCAATTCTTTTTCTTTAAAATATATAATAATATTTTTTTTTTGGTAAAAGAGATGAATTTTTTCTTTATTTTGGATAAAAATAAGCTCTTGAAATATCTCTATTTACTCTCCATTTCCATTATGTTTCTTTACTCCTGTATGAACCATGCAGAGAAAAAAAAGAAAGCAGACAATTTGTTTTATGATAAGGCTTTTGAATTCCGGGAAAAAAATATGCCTGACAGTGCCTTTTTTTACTTCATTAAAGCTAAAGACCTATTCTTGCAACAAAAAGATACACTGAATGCAGGAAAGTGTTTAATCAACATGGCAATTTTTTTAGCAGGCAAGGGAGATTATTACGGAGCACAAGAGTTCTCTTTAAATGCTATCTCTTATTTTGATCAGAAAAAGAAAGATCAATACGCTTACATTAATTCCAATTATAATAATCTTGGGATTGTAACTGCTCAATTGGGAAATTATGAAGAAGCATTGAAATTTTATAACAATGCAATCAAATTTTCAACAGATTCTTCGCATATTAGTCTTTATCTGAACAATAAAGCTACAATTTATCAGAAGGTTGGTGATTACAATGCTGCTTTGAAAATATATGACCACATCTTAAAAGATGTAAATATAAATAGTAAAACATATGCCAAGGCACTAACTAACATTTCTGCCACCAAATGGCTGCAGAACCCCAACTATAATGCCTTGCCGGATTACTTAAAAGCGTTACATATTCGAGAAAGAGAAAAAGATCTCTTAGGTCTGAATTCCAGTTTTTCACACCTTTCTGATTTTTATGCAAGAAAAACAAAAGATTCTGCCTTCTTTTATGCGCAGAAAATGTACCAGGTAGCTACCCAGTTAAATAGCGTTGATGACAGATTATCAGCGCTCAGAAGATTGATTCAGGTAAGTCCGCCCAAAGCAACTCAGCAATATTTTGCGGCCTATCAAAGTTTGGGTGACAGCGTGCAAACTACACGTAATATGTCTACAAATCGGTTTGCGCTTATTCGCTTTGAAACCGAGAAAATTAAGGCAGATTTTCTAAAAGTTCAGTCTGAAAATATTCAGAAACAGAATAATATTCTACGAAAGAATTTCGCCCTTGGCATTCTCTTCTTACTCTTATTAGCTGGTTATTGGTGGTATAGAAAGAGAAAAAAAGGATTGGAGCAGGAAAAAGTAATAGAAGTCAAAAATACAGAGATCAAATATGTAAAGAAAATTCATGACCGGGTAGCGAATAAAGTGTACCAGTTAATGTCAGAAGTAGAAAACATCCCGGAAGTTGACAGGGATACTTTGCTGGACAAACTGGAAAGCCTTTATAATATTTCAAGAGATATTTCTTACGATAGTAAGGAATTGAATATGGGAAAAAACTATGACCAGGAGCTGGCGAAAATGCTAAAATCCTATTCGGGCGAAACCAGGCAAATTTTTATTATCGGGAACGAACAAGAATTATGGGAAGGCGTAAATCCAGAAGCAAAGGCTGAGGTTTTTTATATCATGCAAGAACTGATGACCAATATGAAAAAGCATAGCCAGGCGGAAACTGTGGTCTTGAAATTTAACCGGAACGAAATGGATATCAATATCTCGTATTCGGACGATGGAATCGGAATGAAAGATGCTATTCAGAAAAACGGTTTAACGAATACGGAAAACCGTATAAAAAGTATCCGCGGTACGATTACATTTGACAATAGACAGGAGAAAGAACTTGAAATTCAGCTCTCATTCCCTTTTTCGTAAAACTTAAGAATAATGTTCAAAAAAGTACTTATAGCAGAAGACCACGAACACGTTAATATTTCCGTGCGCAAAACCCTTGAAGATCTCGGTACAATCCAGAAAGAGTTTAGATATTATTGTGATGATGCGCTCACACTCCTGCAGGCCGCAATGCGTCAGGAGCAGCCCTTTGATTTATTGATTACTGATCTTTCCTTTGAAGAAGACAAAAACATACAGCAAATTGCAGGAGGCAGGGAGCTTATTAAAGCAGTAAGACAATTACAACCGAGTTTGAAAATAATCGTTTTCTCCCTTGAAAATAATATCAACATGGTTGATGAATTGTTTGATGACCATGGCATTGACGCTTACGTACGTAAAGCCCGCCATGATGCAGAAGACCTCAGGAAAGCGATAGATGCAGTTTCCAGTAATAAAAAATACCGTTCTGCCAGTTTAATGCACAATAAAAGAATAGAGAATTCTTATGATTTTAAAGCTTTTGATATCGAGATTATCAAGTTACTCTGCAGTGGAATGCCGCAAAAAAATATCCCAGGTTATTTGCAGGAAAATAATATTAAACCATCTGGTCTGAGCAGCGTTGAAAAACGATTAAATGCGATCAAAACCACATTGAATATTTCCAGTAATGAACAGCTGGTTGCTTATTGTAAGGATAAAAAGATTATCTGATAGCTCAGGATCAAAAATAAACACTTTACGGTTATCCGTAATATAAAGACTTTCGGGCTGGATACTTTTGTCATATCTATTCACTAAAAATTGGATTATGAAAAAGTACTATGTAAACAAAAATGCCTAGGGTAACGGCGATCATGAAGTTCACGCCGAAGACTGTATATATCTGCCGAAAGTCGATAACAGGACCTACCTGGGCGAATTCTCTTCTTGTATTGGGGCAGTAATTACAGCAAAAAATATATATACTACTACAAACGGCTGTAAGATTTGTTCGAATTTATGTCACACCACATAAATTATCTGATATAATTAAATCCTTCACATAAAATCTAAATGAATGAAAACACTTTTACTCTTAATCATTTTTTTTACACAGACGAATTTCTCACAACCAAATGCAGTATATATCTGTAGCAGTGGTACTTCAAAAAAATACCACTATAAACAAGATTGCCGCGGATTAAAAAATTGCCAGTATAAGCTCTTGAAAATTAGCCTGGATAAAGCTGTAAAAGAGGGCAAAACTTTATGCAAATGGGAAAAATAAGGAAAGGTTTTTAATTTGTAAACCTCCCGCAATACACGCTTTTGGAGACTTCATCATTCATGATGTCTTTAAAAGCGATGAATACTTCATAAGTGTTATTCTTGATGTAACCAGGTTTCATGGGGAAAGTATGGCTGAGTTCTTCTCTTTGTGCACCGCTGTAATTGGCATGTACACGCCCAAAATTTTTGTTATACAATAAAATAATAACCCGGTCAGTTGGATTACCTATAGCTGTAATATCCTTATCCCAGGTAAAGTTAAAGGCGTTTTCAGATATAATAACCTTTACATTTTCAGGTTTAAGCAACCCTCCGTCTGCCACTAACACAGCATCCCAATTAATCTCCTGGTTTGGAAATTCTCCCTTAACTGCATGCAGCAGGTTAACAGATTTAGCGGCATTGTTTGCAGTGATGTTCCGTTCTTCGGCTATATGTTTAAATCCTGTTCTCAGGAAGGGTTTAACCTGTTTTAAGAAAGGGGTCAATACCTTCATTTTAGCATTCTGCGCCTGCTGAGGAATTGTTCTGGCCCTTTTTTTATGGGGCTTTGCTGGTAATGTGCGGGCACATACCTTGTTTTTCCATTGATAGATCACAATGTTTCCTATTCTTCCTCTGATACCTGCTAATAAAGAGCCTTCCTGTAAAATTGCCATAATCTTGTCTGGTTAGTTTCAAAACTATACATAAATATTAATGAATAGTGTAGTAATTGTTTTTTATTTAAAAAAATAATTCACCTTAAGTTTAGTTGTTTTTCTATACCGGTTGACTGAAGTTTGAAGAGCTTGTGAGTGGTCTCTGGACATCATCTGAACAAGATAGGTAAACTACATTGATTGTCAGGGTATTGTGGATATCATTTTTACCTCTTTTTTCATCTCATTATCTATTGTTTTGCGGGCAATATCAACCCTTCATTTTCGTTATTGAAAACCTTATTTTCACCATCTTATTTCTTAAATATTTTGGACGGACGCAATAAATATGATAACTTCCTGTATATAACCAAATATTAAACCTTTATAAATTAAACTCTTACCGATGACTAAATCGTTTAATTCAATTAAAAACGTGTTAAAGCTCTTACTTTTACTACAGTTTTACACGCTGCACGCCAAGGCTCAGATTACCTGGCCGGCTAATCAACTTCTTCCTTCATTTGCTTCTCCAGCACAAACACAGGATTTAATTACGCTTCGCGAAACATCTTCCCGTTGGGAAGCTGAAGGTTCAGCAATCAGTCACAAGACCGGAAGACCAGAAACCGATGGCTGGCTCTGCCAGACCGGGATTGACCTTCCCAATCTCCATATGGTTTATGGACCTTATGACAAAACCATTCCAGCAGGGCCTAACGTAGCTGAGTTTCGGATGAAAATTGATAACAATACTGTCAACAACGATCCGATAGTAGATCTTGAAGTCGTCAATGCTACCACAGGACAGTTGCTGACCACACAAACAATTACCCGTCAGCAGTTTGCTATAGCTGCAAACTATACCAGTTTTAGGTTACCCTTTACTATGCCAGCAGATAACCAATCCATTGAATTGCGTATATTCTGGCGGGGAACCAGTTACATCAAAGTAGACTGGGTGAGTGTAGATCAAAATAGTTCCTCCGCAGAAATGTACCTTTTTGCATCCTTAAAAGGGATTATTAACAAAACAAAGCCCCGTATTTTCTCTTATGAAGGTGATGCATTTGCAGAAGGGCCCTATACCTGGTTGCAATCTTTAGGTTTGGGCTGGTCTGAACCAGCAGACAAATGGGATCTGATTACCAAATACCGTAGTGAAATATCCGGTTTAATCGTTTACGACCCTGCACAAATACATACCGTTAATTTGGCCACGATGCTTGCAAAAAACAAACAAGCCCTGATCGTCTCTCCATTACTGTTATCCCGCTTAACCTCCGCTCCATATAATCTGCCTATTTTGGTTGATATGCGCGGACAATTCACCAGTAAGCTGCAAGTGTACCAAACTTTATATAATACCTATTGGCCGACCATTGATCACCGGTTATTAATCGGATTAAATCCTGAAGCACATAAAGCTGCTTTAAGAGAATATGCGACGGCACTAGGGGCAGCGGTTGTCTGGCTCGATCCTGATATTGCCGGTGAAAGTGAATTGCTAAACAGCTTTTTATCCTCCATGCCAGCTGGTGCAAACTTCATGGGATGGTGGCCTGAAGAGGCAGCAGGTGTAGAAAGGGCCTCAAAATATGGACTGACAACTATTGCGAGTGACTGGTGTACTAATCTGACCGTACATAGCGGCACATCCAGAACAGTAAATATTAAACCCATACCACCTAAACCCGCATTACAAAATAAGATTTATGTGGCTTTCATTTTAAGTGATGGTGACAATTTACAATACGTCGAACATTTGATGCGCAAACTTTGGTCTAACCCCGATCGCGGTTCAGTTCCCATAGGATGGACGTTATCACCTGCAATGCTCGATGCTATGCCCGGGGCACTCAATTACTTCTGGCAAACTGCTACCGATAATGATAACCTGATTTCCGGCCCATCGGGTTATGGCTATACCTATCCGAACAGCTGGACGAATCAAAATGCACTGGAACAATTCGTTGCTAAAACCGAAGATTACAATAAACGTGCTGGCTTGCGGGTCATTACAATTTGGAATACAATCACTGGTGATATCAGTCAGAATGTTGGACAAACCTTTGCCAGCCACGCACCAACTTTACTTGGATTAACGGGCCAGAATACTGGCGGAGGATTAACTATTTACAATAACAGCCTTCCTGGGATGGCACTTTCCTGTAACTACTGCAGCGATGAACAGAATATGAAAGATCATATTGCTTCTGCCGCCGCAGGGTGGGATCATAATTCACCGCGTTTTGTGATTATACAAGCGCAACCCTGGAATAATGCGAGGCCAACAAGTTTTAAGAATGTCGCTAGTTCCCTTAACGCAGATTATGTGGTGGTGCGTCCGGATCATATTTTTCAGCTTATCCGTGAATCAAAAGGTCTTTCAACCGGTTTGCCTGCGAAATCTCATTGAGCTGATAAATTATAATTGAGTTCATACCTAAACTTGATTAAACAGCATTGCCATGCAAAAAGGTTATCCTTTTTGCATGGCTTTTTTAAATCATTTAAACCTTCTTTTTCTGATTTGCATGCATACTGGCTGCATAATCGGTCGGTGACATTCCAAACTGTTTAGCGAACACCCGGCCAAAATGAGTTTGAGAACTATAACCAACCATTTCTGCGATCTCGTAGATTTTAAGGATCCCTTCATTCAGCAACTCTGCTGCTTTTTTTAACCGGGCCAGGTTAATCAATTCATTCGGGGAAAGATTGGAAATCGATTTTATTTTCCGGTACAGGGTTGGCCTGCTCATATTCATGTGATCTGTTAAAAGATCAACGTCTAATTGTGGGTTACTAATCTCCTGATCTATAATTACCTGTATTTTCTTTAAGAATAATTCATCTGCCTTAGAGTAGGCGAGGCTCTTGATATGAAGCAGTGGAGAACTTGAAAAATAGGCTTTAATTTTATTGCGGTTGGCAATTAAGCTCGCAGCCTGTACTTGTAAAAATTCCGGGGAAAATGGTTTTTCAATATAAACATCTGCACCAAGCTCCAATCCTTCAATCTTAGACTGCAAGCTATTTTTAGCCGTTAGCAGGATAACCGGTATATGGCTGAATTCTATGCCTGATTTGATCCTTCTGCAAAATTCAAAACCGTCCATTTTCGGCATCATCACATCACTGATAACCAGATGAACAATCTCTTTCTCTAAAATTGCAAGGCCTTCAAGTCCATTCGATGCCATCAGGACTTTAAACTTTTCGCTCAGGTCGTCTGCAATAAAATCAAGAATTTCTTCATGATCGTCTACCACAAGAATAACCGGTTTCTCCTGCATATCAGTTACTATATTTGGTCCGAAGTTTAAATCTTTTTCCATTTTCCTTTTAAGTTGAACTCTATCATGTGATGAATAGGGAATGTAGCTACGAGTATATTATAATCACTATGACTATCTTCTAGTTTAAGAGAACCTTTATGTAGTTCAGCAAGTGATTTTGCAATAGACAAGCCGATGCCCGTTCCCTGTTTCATTTCGGCTTCTTTTGTCCGGAAAAAAGGTTCGAAAATCTTATGTTTCAGTTCGGGTGTAATTTTATTTCCATCATTCAGAATAGCCACAATAAACTGATCCTGTTGTTCATTTACAGTCAGTGTCACCTTCACAATCTGTTTTCCGTATTTAATGGCGTTATCCACCAAATTACTCATTATTTTATAAAAGGCCTCCAGGTCGATATAAGCATACAGCGGTTCTGCGGGTAAAAAGGTTTCGTAAACAAGCTCTTTCTGTTCAGCAGCCAGCAGGAATTGTAAATTCACATCATGGAGGATTTCAGAGATATTTGCTTTAACAAAGTTTAAAGAAAAACCATGGACCTCCGTTTTTCTGAAATCCAGAAGTTGATTAGTCAGGTTCAGCAAACGGTCAGTATTGCGGTCCATAATCTTCAGATTTTTCTCCATGGCAGGAACTTCTCCAGCGGCTTTGATCATTTTTTCCATAGGCCCTTTAATCAAGGTAAGCGGTGTTCTTATCTCGTGAGCGACATTCGTAAAGAATTCAATTTTTGCCTGATAAATTTCCTTTTCCTTTTTATGTTCAAAGATTTCCATACGCCTTTTGTTTTTACGCTGGATAGTTTGATGGTATTGTCTGATGAGCAAGGCTGTTAAACCAATAAAGAGCATGGCGTAGAGTAACCAGGCAACCGGACTTTTCCAAAATGGTGGCAGTACAACAATAAATAGCTTGATGTTGTTTTTACTCCATTTTTTACTGCCCTGGATCATTGCTTTCGCTTCAAATACATATTCTCCCGGAGCAAGTTTTGTGAAGTATATTTTCCGGTTAGTCTTTAGGTATTGCCAGTTGTTATATAGCCCGCTTATTTTATAAGCATATTCAGTTTTTTCCGGAGAAAAATAACTTAATGCAGCAAAATCAATATTAAAAGAAGATTGACTGTTATTCAATATAATTTGATCCGTGTAGGAGATGGATTGCTGGAGTACCGAATCTTCCTTTTTCGGCTGTAGTTCTGTATTGTCAATCTTAAAACCCGTTAAAAATAAAGGGGCTGTCTTAGCATTGGTATGTAGTTGATTTGGGAGAAAGCTGATCAAGCCTTTTACACTTCCGAAATACATCCTGCCATCAGTATCTTTATAAGAAGAGCTATAGTTGAACTGATCGGTGAGTAAACCATCAGTTTTTGTGTAAACCTTAACAGTCTTTTTAAGCGGGTCAAAGCTCACCAATCCGCGGGTACTGCTGATCCATAATTTATACTGATTATCTTCCAGGATATTAAAAAGGAAATTACTGGGCATTCCATTTTTTACAGTATAGGATTTAAAACCACCTGTTTTTTTGTCGAAAAGAGATAAGCCACCACCATCTGTCGTCACCCACATCCTCTTTTTACTATCCTGAAAAATACAGTTTACAGTGTTGTTAGGTAGACTATGACCATCCTCACCAATATTCCTGTAATTCTTATAATTGCTGTTACCGAGCCCGAAGCTGAACAATCCATCGTTGAAAGTACCTGCCCATATTGTTCCGTCCGCATCTTCTTTGATCGTGTTAAAGAACAGAAAGGGTAAACCAGGAACAGGATCAAAGTCATCTCTTTTGCGGTTATAAGTATAAATGCCTGCTGTAGTTGCAATCAGCAGATCACCAGCCCTGGTCTTATACAAACTTAAAATGAAATCTGACCGGAGTAAACTTCCCTTACGCATATGGTAATGTTTGGTGATTAAACCTGTATTGATGTTCATCACATCCAGCCCATGTTCAAAAGTACCGATCCAAAGTTTATCGCCATCAGCAAGCAGGCCATGAATGTTATAATGGGCGATGGTCTGTTTACTGCCATCAGGAAAATAAGAGTTGAATTTGCCACTTCCGGGCGTTAATTTATTCAATCCTGCATCTTCGGTTCCAATCCACAAATTACCGTTCTGATCTTTACAGATTTCCCTGATATCATTTCCGCTGATAGAATTTTCCTGTTCCGTAGGAAAGTATTTGGTGAAAATGGAAGATTGGGGAGCATAATAATTCATTCCACCAAAATAAGTTCCGGCCCACATGCCACCTTCTGTATCGCGGCAAATTGAATAAATAGCGTTGTCAGATAGGGAATAGGGGTTGCTATTTTGCTTTTGCAAGTGAACCAGTTTCCTGCTTTGATGGTTATAAATATACAGCCCGGACTCTGTGCCGATCCAATACTCCTGATCATTCAGCTTTTTTATAGCCCGGACAAAAATGTGGGTTTTGTCTTTGTTCATTACGATCAGATCTGTCAAAACATTTGTTTTAAGATCAAATAATTTGATTCCCTGGTTGGTGGTTCCAATAATGAGCTGCTGATCACTGGTTTCTTCGATTGAGGAGATCCAGCCAATGGCTACAGGCTTTTTTTTAGCTGTTAAATAAAGGGTTTTAAAAGTCTCGGATGTCTTGTCGTATCTGGCAATATAGCCATCAGGGCTGCTCACCAGAATTTCGCCATTTGGACGGCAATAAATATAAGTGGGTGTAAATGACTTGTCCTGCAATACCAGAGCAAACTTTTTCTGAACCGGATTATACGTATAAACTTTTCCAGAAGAGAGGATCCATAGCTTACCCTCATGATCGAGCGTGAGCACAGCTATACCCATATTTTTTGTTTCTTCAACCAGCGTAAAAGATTCGTTGACTGCGTTGTAGTGGTATAAGCCCTGATCTGTGCCTATCCATAAGCTGGCTGGTTTGTCGCTGACCAGGGAATGTACCTTGTCATTGCCCAGGCTTTTTTGATTCGCAGGGTCATGACGGTAGGTTTTGAAAGAATAACCGTCAAATCTGTTCAGCCCATCTTTTGTCCCCATCCACATAAAACCACTACGGTCCTGAGTACTGCAAAAGACACTATTGTTGGAGAGGGCATTCTCTACCTGGTAGTGCTTAAAGTAGTACGGCTGTGCCTGCAATACTGTAGCAGACAGCAATAAAAAAAATAAGGTTAGAATTCTCAATTTGGTTGTATCGTTCATTCAAATATATCAATAATTATAAAGCTGAATCGATTTTATAACTAAACCTTCTCTAACTGTCCTGAATAAAAAATAGAGACAAATTGAAGAATTATTGATACAAACGCGTGCAACAACCAAAAGCTAAAAAACTAATATTTGATTATACCTGGATAGAACGAGCTGATCATCCGGGTATACCTAACCAAATATAAATCTTTATGGAAAAAAGTCTACCTGCTTATTGCAGAAGTGTGCGCTTAAAGCAGTATATGCTTAAAGCTTTTACCTTTTGCATTTTCCTTCTTTTGTCCCTAACCAGTACCGCGCAAACGAGCACTGTCAGTGGAACCGTAACGGACGATAAAGGACAGACACTGATCGGTGTCACAGTAAAAATTAAAAACACAAAAAGCGGCGGAATGTCTGATGCAAACGGAAAATTTAAAATTACCGTTCTGGATAAAAATGCCATTTTAGTATTTGCTTACATCGGATACACTACGCAGGAAGTCCCTTTAAACGGGCAAACTGAACTAACCGTAAAACTAAAAGATTACGACAATGACCTGCAGGAAATTGTGGTTACAGGTTACGGTTCGCAAAAAAGAGAATCAATTACCGGGGCTATTTCTTCTGTAACCAGCAAGGATATAGAGCGGGTACATGGAGGATCAACGGTAAGTACAGCCCTGGCAGGAAAGATTCCCGGGGTTACTTTCCGGATGACAGATGGCCGGCCAGGCGCCAGTGCAAGTATACAAATCCGTAATATGGGGCGTCCGCTTTATGTTATTGACGGAATTCAGCAGGACGAAGCGCAGTTTAACAACATTGCACCGAACGATATTGAAAGTATATCTGTACTAAAAGATGCTTCTGCAGCTATTTATGGCGTACGTGCAGCGAATGGGGTAGTGGTCGTGACGACTAAAAAAGGAACAACTGGTGAAAGCCGGATTAATGTAGACGCTTACCTTGGGTTCCAGAACTGGTCGAGGTTCCCTGATGTAGTGCGTACTTCTTATGATTATATGCGTTATAAGGCAGATGCGGAGATTAACAAGAATGGGAGTACGAGTATCACACCGGCAGAACTGGAGAAATACAAACTCGGGACCGATCCGGCTTATAGGAGTTTTGATTGGCGGGATTATATCCTGAAAAGTAATAACAATGCCCCTCAGAATTCGGTCAATGTGAACTTTACAGGCGGAACGGATAAAATGAGTTATTATGTTTCCGCGACAAATCTGTATCAGAATTCTGTCTTGGGAAAAGAATATGAATTTAAACGAACTAACATCCAATCTAACATTACGGCAACAGTAGCCAGTGGCCTTAAAGTAGGGGTAAACATTAATGGAAGGATTGAAAGCCGTGAGAATCCTGGGGTTCCGGGTACAGATGATTATTTGCTGGCCCGTTTGGCGGTGCTGCGGAACAATCCTTTGGAACGCCCATATGCCAATGATAATCCAGACTATCTGAATGATATCGGGCATACGGAAACCAATTATGCCTTTTTAAACAAGAAACTTTCAGGCATATACCGTAACGACTGGCGTGTTTTACAAACCAATTTCAATGCCGAATACCAGATCCCGGGTATAAAAGGGCTGGTTGCCAAAGCCGTATATTCTTATTATGTAGCTGATTATGTACTTAACAATCATGAGTATACTTATAACACCTATACTTACCGTCCTGCTACTGGTGCTTACAATATTACAGGTGGGAGTAATAACCCATACCGGGAACGGGAGCAGAAAAAAGAATTTGCGACTACTTTTCAGGGTCAGTTAAATTATAACAACACTTTTGGTAAACATACGGTGGGTGCTACGCTGGTTGCAGAAAGGATTAACCTGAAGCATCAGCGGAATTATATACACTCTTCACCAATTTCCAATAACCTGCCTTTAATCTATTTTCCAACTGCCGACAGGTATGATGACGTTGATGATGACGAAGCGCGTATCGGTTATATTGCCAGGTTAAATTATAATTACAACAATAAATATTACCTGGAAGCTTCTGCAAGACGGGATGCCTCTTATTTATTTGCGCCTGATAAACGTGTAGGTTATTTTCCCGGAGTTTCTGCGGGATGGAGAATTACGGAGGAAGGGTTTATGAAAAATATTGTGGGAGATAAAAAGATCCTGGGTGATCTGAAGTTCCGTGCTTCTTATGGGATACTCGGAGATGACCGGAATCCTAATGATCCCAATCAGCCTATTGTATCTCCATATGCCTATCTTCCAGGCTATAACTACAATCAGGGAACAGTTATCCTGGACGGAAACCCGGTGATTGTTTCCAGAGATAAAGGGATTCCTTTAAACAGGATATCTTGGTTGAAGAGCCGGACTTTTGATGTAGGTGCAGATTTCAGTATGTTCAACAATAAGCTATCGGGTACGGTAGACTATTTCTATAGAAAACGTACCGGATTACTGGGTGGAAGAAATGACATCATTATTCCTGTTGAATTGGGTTACAAACTGCCAGATGAAAATGTGAACAGTGACGCGCAGTATGGTCAGGAGATCTCTTTAAATTATAGCAGTAAAGTTGGACAGGTTAACTTTAATATCGGGGGTAATTTCTCCTATACCCGTTCTGAAAACTTGCAATCTTATAACCCATTATTCTTTAATTCCTGGGATCAATACCGCAACTCGTCCGAAAACAGGTATACCAATATCGATTGGGGGCAGGTGGTTATTGGCCAGTTTACTTCTCAGGAACAGATCAACAATTATCCGGTAAATATTGATGGTAAAGGAAACAGGACCCTTTTGCCCGGCGATCTGATCTATAAGGACCAGAATGGAGATGGTAAAATAGATGGGTACGACGAACGGCCAATTGGCTTTGGTTATGGCAAGCAGCCTAATATTAATTTTGGTTTAAGCTTTGGCGCAAGTTATAAATCTTTTGATTTTCACGCAGATTTTTCTGGAGGTGCGGGCTATACCTGGTTCCAGAATTATGAGACCAGGTGGGCCTTTCAGAACAATGGCAACCTGAACAGCATTTTTGAAGACAGGTGGCACAGGGCTGATCCATTTGATTTAAATAGTGAATGGATTCCGGGCAAGTATCCCGCGAACCGGTATAATGATGGTGGACATAGCAACAATCGTAACTCTACATTCTGGCTGCACAGCGTCAAATATATCAGGGCAAGAACGATAGAGTTTGGGTACAGTTTACCAGCTGCAATGCTAGCCAAAATCAAGGTCAAGCGCGCAAGGTTCTATGTGAACGGATACAACCTGTTCTCTATAGATAATATGAAACAGTATAACGTTGACCCGGAAGTTGCGGATGACAATGGTCTTCAATTTCCACAGAATAAGGTGGTTAACGTAGGTCTTAATTTAACCTTTTAACAACATGATGAAGAACATATATACAGTACTCACCTTTGCTGCCCTTTTACTTACCGGGGCTTGTAAAAAAGACAGTGCATTTTTAGATGTACCTCCTAAACAGATCATTCCCGAAGAAGTTGCTTTTTCGGATCCGGCTTTAGTACTTTCTGTTTTAGGGGATTTATATAACCGGCAACTGGATTTTTCAAGTCTGGATGGAGATGGCTGGCGGTCATTCGTTGATTTTAGTGAAGCTTTTCCTTCTGAAAATGGAAGTTATAATATTGTTCAGCGTACAGGCTGGGGTTATGGAGAATGGGGGAACTGGGATTATGGCTATATCCGCGATATGAATCTTTTTATAAAGCGGGCCACTGCAGCGACCAAACTTACCGAAACAGATAAGGCCAGGTTTATTGCGGAAGCCCGTTTTCTCAGAGCTAATTTTTATTTTGAGCTGGTTAAGCGGATGGGGGGAGTGCCCCTGATTACAGAGCCAATGCAATATGATTATTCGGGTAATGTAACTAATTTACAGGTTCCAAGGTCAAAAGAATCGGAGATTTATGATTTTGTGATCAGTGAGGCCGAAGCCATAAAAGATATATTACCAAAAGATGTGAACCAGAAATCGAGAGCATCTAAAGGGGCTGCACTGGCGATGGAAGCACGGGCGGCCTTATATGCAGGGTCTATTGCTAAATATGGTTTTAAAACTCCGCAGGTTACTTTACCAGGTGCTGAAGTGGGGATAGCTGCTGGTTTGGCTGGCGGTTATTACCAAAAAGCCCTCTCAGCAGCACAAGAAATCATCAATGGGCAGGCCGGGGCTTATCAGCTGTATAAAGTTTTACCTGATCTTTCAGATAACTTTGCAGCAGTGTTCCTGGATAAAAGCAGTGTCAATCAGGAATCTATTTTTATTGAAGATTTTAAAGTAAATTCTGCGAAGGTTCATGGTTTTACGACCAATAATCAGCCATTTTCTATTTCTGATGAAGGGCTGGATGCCGGCCGTCTGAACCCTTCTTTAAATCTGGTACAGGCTTTTGAAAAACTGGATAATACTTATGCACCAATTGCTACGAAAGATGGACAAGGCAATCCTGTCTATTACACCAATCAACTGGATGCATTTGCGGGCAGGGATGCCAGGTTAGCAGGGACTATCTTGCTTCCTAACGGGGCTTTCAAAGGTAAGAATGTTGACGTATGGGCTGGTTATCAATTAGCCGATGGTAGTATTTTAACGAGTGATGACGCCAGTCATCTGGCTAAACTACCCGGAACTGATGTTGCTGTGCAGGTAGTCGGGAAAGATGGACCGGTCAACGGACAGGAATTCAGATCACAAACAGGTTTTTATATCCGTAAATATTTAGATCCTCAGGTAGGTTCCGGAAGAAGAGGAAGACAGAGTGATGTCGCTTTTATCCGTTACCGTTATGCAGAGGTTTTATTGAATGCTGCCGAAGCTGCTTTCGAGCTGGGGATGGGTGGTGTTGCCGATGGGTACATTAACCAGGTTCGTGCAAGGGCCGGCTTAACCAAAGCTATACAAGGAGTTACGTTTGATCAGATTGTTCATGAACGCCGGGTAGAGTTGGTTTTTGAAGGCCATACTTTATTTGATATGAAAAGATGGCGTTTAGCGCATATCGTTTGGGACGGAAGTCAAATGTCTGTGAGCCAGTTGGTCAGTAATATCGGGTTGTCTACGAAGAAAAATACCCAGCCTTATGGACTCTGGCCATATAAGTACTACAATCCCGGAAATCCAAATCATGGTAAATGGCTCTTTAAAGAGGTACTGCCTACAGCAGTTACAGGAGCAAACATGTTCCAGATGGGGAATTATTATTCGAATATCGACAATAATGTTTTAGCTGCGAACCCGAAAATTGTTAAACAACCAAACCAGTAGTCCTGGTTTTCAAACAAGCAATTATGAAATTAAAACCTATATATATCCTGTTACTTTTCCTTCCGGTTTTCTCCTGTAAAAAGGATAATTATAAGGAGCCCTCCACTACCTTAAAAGGCAGGATCCTTTATAACACTGAAGAAATCGGATTGGAATATGACCGTGTCCCGCTGGAATTTTATCAAACGGGTTTTGGAAAAAAGGGGGCGATGACAGCGAGTTTCGCTCAGGATGGAAGTTATTCGGTGCTTTTTTCTGATGGTAATTATAAACTGATTATCCCTAACGGACAAGGACCTTTTAAATGGCATCAAAATGCAGCTGGTGTCAATGATACTTTAGCAGTGACGGTGAATGGGAATCAGACGCTGGACTTGCAGGCGATTCCTTATTACCTGATCAGGAATGCTGTTTATAAAGTGTCCGGAACTGACCTGACTGCTACATTCCGTGCAGATCAGATTATCACAGGGAATACTGCTAAAAATATTGAACGTATTAATTTATACGTCAATAAAACTCAGTTTGTATCCGGTTCGGACAATATTGCCAGTTCAGAACTATCAGGTGGGGCTATAACTGATCCCACTGCATTAACACTTAAAGTTACTGTCCCGGCAATTGTTCCGGTTCAGCATTATGTTTTCGCACGTATAGGGGTGAAAATAGAAGGAGTCGAGGATATGGTATTTTCGCCTCTTCAAAAAATCCAGTTGTAACTACAAAATACAAGTTGTAACCACTCAATATCAATTGTAACTACGAATACCAGTTTTAAATACGAAATACCAATTGTAACCATAAATTAATAAGATGATGAAGAAAATTCTAACGGGAACAATGCTTTTAATATTAAGCTATTCTGCAAATGCACAGCAGGCAAAATGGGCTTTAATAAAAGACAAAATTGTTTCTCCATGGGCAGAAAAGGTAAACCCAGCTGCCCCTTTGCCGGAATATCCGAGACCGCAGCTTGTGCGTAATGATAACTGGAAAAACCTGAACGGGCTTTGGGAATATGCGATTATACCAAAAGACCAGCAAGAACCTGCTAAATATCAGGGCAATATCCTGGTGCCATTTGCTATAGAATCGGCTTTATCGGGAGTTGGTAAAACCGTAGGTAAAGACAGTGTATTGTGGTATAAAAATACGATTACAATGCCGGTAGCAGTGAACGGTAAAGATGTGTTACTGCATTTTGGAGCAGTTGACTGGCAGGCAGAGATTTTTGTCAACGGCAAAAGTGCAGGTAAACATGAAGGCGGGTTTGATCCTTTTTCTTTGAATATTACCTCATTGCTCAAAAAAGGGAATAAGCAGGAAATTAAAGTGCGGGTATGGGATCCAACCGATCAGGGGCCTCAACCAAGGGGTAAGCAGGTGAAAAAGCCTGAAAATATCTGGTATACTCCGGTAACGGGCATCTGGCAAACGGTTTGGTTGGAAGCTGTGCCAAAATCTTATATTCTATCTACCAGACAAACACCCGATATTGATGCACACCATATTTCTGTAAGTGCGGCAGTTCAAAATAGTCAGCCTGGTGATCAGTTGAAAATCAGTATATTAGATGGTATTACTGTAGTTGCCGAGGAAAAGGTCGCTGTGAATGCTACAGTTGAGATTCCGGTTAAAAATGAAAAGTTATGGTCTCCGGAACATCCGTTTTTATATGAACTGAAGATCACGCTGCTGCGAAATGGGAAGCCTGTAGATGAAATAAAAAGCTATTTCGCTATGCGTAAAATTTCTATGGGGCCGGATTCCAAAGGTATTCAACGGATGTTGCTGAACAACAAATTTGTATTTCAATATGGCCCGCTGGATCAGGGTTGGTGGCCGGATGGTTTATATACAGCACCTACAGAAGAGGCGATGGTATACGATATTGACGAACTCAAAAAAATGGGGTTTAACATGATCCGCAAACATATTAAAGTGGAGCCGGCAAGGTATTACAACTATTGTGACAAAGTTGGAATGTTATTGTGGCAGGATATGCCAAGTGGCGATCTGGGCAATGGATGGGAAAACAATCCTGGAGTATTAGATCGTGCTACAGACAAAAACAGAACAGCTGAATCTGAAGGATATTACCGTAAAGAATGGGATGCGATCATGAACAGCTTACATAATTTCCCTTCAATTGTGGTTTGGGTGCCGTTTAATGAAGCCTGGGGACAATTTAAAACTGTTGAAATTACAGAATGGACGATGAAAAAAGATCCTTCCCGTTTAGTCAATAGTGCAAGCGGCGGTAATTTTTATATCACTGGACATATGGTCGATCTGCACAATTATCCGCATCCGGCTATGCCAAGACCAGATTTATTTGGTAAGGATCATATCCTTGTTTTGGGTGAGTTCGGTGGATTGGGTTTACCAGTTGATGGACATACCTGGCAGCAAAAAAATAACTGGGGTTATCAGTCTTTCAAAACTCCTGGTGAGCTGTTTGCCAAATATGCAGCTTTCACTAAAAGGATAGAGGAATTAATCCCATTAGGGCTGTCGGCTGCGGTATATACGCAGACAACTGACGTAGAAGGTGAAATAAATGGCTTCATGACTTACGATAGGAAAGTAATTAAGATGCCAGTAGAAGATTTGAAACGCGTTAACGGTAAACTTTATTTGATACCTGCTCCTTAATTATAGCATTTTAACACAATATACATAGCATGAAACGATTATTTATCTCTTTAGCTTTAGCGGGTTTGCTGCTCAAAGCTTCAGCCCAGCAACAGCACTCTTCAGTTCAGCAGCAACATTCTTCAGTTCAGCAGCAGCGTATTGCTCCGGCATATCCATTGCTTACGCACGATCCTTATTTTAGTGTCTGGTCATTTACAGACGGATTAAATACTTCAGCGACCAAACACTGGACCGGAGCAAATCAGTCACTGACAGGTTTGTTAAAAGTAGATGGACAGGTTTACCGCTTTTTGGGTGGACAGGAGGAAAGCTACCAGACGTTACTGCCTGCTTCTGATGAAAAAGTATATACTGCAAAATATGTAGAATCTGAGCCTGAAAAGGGTTGGAATCAGGCAGGGTTTACAGAAACCAGCTGGAAAACCGGAACAGCTCCTTTTGGAGACGGTGCTGCAACCACGCAATGGAGAACTAAAGACCTTTGGATGCGCAGGACATTTAATTTGGAACAAACAGATTTTAAAGGTTTGAAACTTAAATTGATGAATGATGATGATGCCGAGGTCTATTTAAACGGAACCCGGATTTTTGCCTGTGAGTGTTTCAATGGTAAGTTTATTTATGTGCCGGTAGATACTAAGCTTTTGAAAAAAGGACAAAATCTATTAGCGGTACATGTTAAAAATAATGTGGGTGGTCAATGGCTGGATGCAGGGCTGGTATACGATAAACCTGTTGCGGGCAATTCAACTGTTTTGCTGGCTAAACAAACTAAGGTTGGAATCACTGCAACTCAAACTTCTTATAGTTTTGAATGTGGTAAGGTAAATCTGGATGTGGACTTTACTTCACCACTGCTAATGAATGATTTGAATCTATTGTCCCGTCCGGTTTCTTATGTATCCTTTAAGGTGAAAGCTAAAGATGGTAAAAAGCATAATGCTGAAGTTTATTTTGGAGCAAGCACCGGGTTAGTGGTCAATACAGAATTTCAGGAAGTGACTGCTAAACAGTATAAAACAGGGCAATTGTCAGTTTTGAAAGCGGGTACAAAAGAGCAGGCCATATTGAAAAAGAAAGGTGACGATGTTCGTATTGATTGGGGGTATTTATATGTCGCTGCTCCACAGAACGCCCAGGCAAAGCAGTACACTGGCGCTGCTGAGGAAGCTTTAACTGCATTTACAACAGGTAAAACAACAGGGAAGACCAGTATGGATGGGAAAAAACTAGTGCTCTCTACGGTGCTGCCTTTTAATCAGGTAGGGGCATCGGCAGTTGAAAAACATATTTTAATAGGTTATGATGATTTGTATTCCGTTCAATATTTTGGTCAGAATTTAAAACCCTGGTGGAACCGGAAAAATGACCAGACGATAGAAAAGCAACTGGAAATGGCAAATACAGAATACACAACTGTATTGAAAAAAAGTAATGATTTTGATCAAAGGTTTCATGCCGATAATCTCAAAGCAGGGGGAGCAAAATATGCTGATCTTTTAGATCTTTCTTACCGTCAGGCCATCTCTGCGCATAAATTGGTAGAAAGTCCGCAAGGAGAACTTCTTTTTCTTTCTAAAGAAAACTTTAGTAATGGTTCTATCAATACGGTGGATATAACTTATCCTTCGGCACCACTATTTCTTGTGTATAACCCTGATTTACTAAAAGGGATGTTAAACGGGATCTTTTATTATAGTGAAAGTGGCAAATGGAAAAAACCGTTTCCTGCGCACGATCTGGGAACTTATCCTTTAGCCAACGGACAGACTTACGGAGAAGATATGCCGGTTGAAGAAGCTGGTAATATGATTATTCTGGCTGCAGCAATCGCCAGGGTGGAGGGCAATGCAGATTATGCTAAAAAACATTGGAAAACACTTTCTATTTGGGCAGATTACTTGAGTAAAGAAGGATTTGATCCGGCTAATCAGCTTTGTACAGATGATTTTGCCGGCCATATGGCGCGCAATGCTAACTTATCCGTTAAAGCAATTGTTGCGCTGGGTGGATATGGAATGCTTGCGGATAAACTTGGAATGAAAGCTGAGGCCGTGAAATATAAACAGATGGCTAAACAGATGTCGGTTAAATGGATGGAAATGGCAAACGATGGAGATCATTATGCATTAACTTTTGATCAGAAAAATACGTGGAGCCAGAAATATAACATGGTTTGGGATAAAGTACTGGATATGGATATCTTTCCAAAGGAGGTTTTCAAAAAAGAAATTAAGTATTATCTGACCAAGCAAAATGCTTTTGGTTTGCCACTGGATAGCCGCCGCAGTTATACCAAATCAGATTGGATTATGTGGACAGCAACGTTGACGGATAACCGTGCTGATTTTGAAAAGTTTATAGATCCGATATATAAGTTTGCGATAGAAACGCCAAGCAGAGTTCCGCTAAACGACTGGCATGAAACAACGGATGGTAAACAGGTGGGCTTCCAGGCGCGAAGTGTAGTAGCGGGCTATGCGATGAAATTGCTGGACTATAAGCTACATGGTAAATAAAAGTTAAATTTGGTTTGGTGCGTCTTGTCCTGATGGATTGTCAGGCAAGACTTCCAATTGATTATAGAAGCATATGAAGGTTAATTACATCACTATTTTAGCAATTGCAGGGACAGCTTTTGCTTCCTGTAATTCAGAAACTAAATCAACGCAGGTATCAGATAGCGCGCAAACGGTTAAGCTTGCTGCAGATTCTTTTAAAAGGACTACAGATGGCCGGGAAACTGGGCTTTATATCCTGAAGAATTCTAAAAACGCAGAAGCTGTATTTACCAATTATGGCGGGCGGCTGGTTAGTTTGCTGATTCCGGATAAATCAGGAAAATTAACAGATGTAGTGGTCGGTTTTAATAGTGTGAATGCGTATGAAAAGTCTACAGAACCTTATTTCGGAGCAACAATCGGACGTTATGGTAACCGGATTGCCAAGGGTAAATTTAGTTTGGACGGTAAGTCCTATACTTTATTTACTAACAATGGTCAGAATACTTTGCATGGTGGTAAAAAGGGCTATCAATCTGTAGTTTGGGATGCAAAGCAACCGGATGCACATCAGGTGGAATTTAAATATATATCAAAAGATATGGAAGAGGGGTTTCCGGGTAATTTAGCTGTTACGGTAACTTATACATTAACAGAGGAAAATGAATTGAAAATGGATTATGTGGCTACAACTGATCAACCAACTGTAGTGAATTTAACCAACCATGCTTTCTTTAACCTGAATGGAGAAGGAAGCGGTACGATTTTAGGCCATCAGTTACAGATTTATGCAGATGGATATACCCCTGTTGATTCTACTTTGATCCCCACTGGTAAGATCGAAAAGGTGGCTGGAACTCCGTTTGATTTCTCTAAATCATTAACTATAGGTTCAAGGATTAATGACAAAAACCAGCAGTTAGATTATGGTAAAGGTTATGACCATAACTTTGTGTTGAATAAAACGAAAGGAATGGGCATGTTCCATGCAGCTACTGTCAGAGGAGATAAATCAGGTATTGTCATGGATGTTTATACCACTGAACCTGGATTGCAGTTTTATAGCGGTAACTTCATGCAAGGTAAAAATACCTTTAAAGGTGGTTCAAGAGATGATTTTAGAACGGCAATAGCATTGGAAACACAGCATTTTCCGGATTCTCCTAATCAGGCTGCTTTTCCTTCGACGGTACTTAAGCCCGGACAAACTTATAAAACGAGTTCAATTTATAAGTTTTCGGGTCTTTAAAATATAAATTACTTTTTATGCCATAGAATGCCCCAGGTTTGTCCTGGACTGCCACAAAATGTTAGACACCTTATGTAGACAGTTCAGCTAACATTGGGGCATTTTATGTGTTTTGAAGGATTGTTATTTATCCATAAGTATATCGGGGAAATGATGATTATTTGATTAATTTGTAAAATCAGACGAATAATACATGACCGATACCGAAATTATTAAAGCATCACAGGCCATTTGTGATGCCCTTTCAGCAGAAGAAGATGGCCTTAAAAGAGATGTTTTAGGCCATTTAGGTAATACCTGGTCGCTTTTGATTATCCAGATGCTTGGCGTTAATGGTAAGCTCCGTTTCTCCCGTTTGCAGGAGCAGGTGAAAGGAATAAGTCAGAAAATGCTAACGAAAAGTCTTCGGGATCTGGAAAGAGATGGGTTAATTACCAGAACTATGTTCCTGGAAGTTCCGCCAAGGGTGGAATATGAACTGACTGAATTGGGGCGTGGATTGCTAATCCAGATTCTTCCGCTATGGACATGGGTACTGGATCAGTCGGACGATTTCAAAATGGCACGTAGTGTTTTTGATGAGAAAGCTAAAAAACCAATTGTAATCTAAATCTAATAAGGATAATTAAACTGGTTGATTGTCAGGATTGTATCCTGATGGTTAGTAGGGAGCCAGCAGGTGCCTTATCTTTTTTCAATACTATACTTTATAGGTTTGAGAAAAATTTAAAAGCATATGTATATAGTTACAGGTTCTACCAGCAACACTGGAAGTGTTGTTGCACATCAATTGTTAGACGCAGGAAAAAAGGTTAGGGTGATTGGCCGGAGTTTAGAAAAAATGGCCCCTTTCCTTAACAGGGGAGCAGAAGCTTTCGTTGCCGGGCCTACCGATGCGCAAGCTTTAATTCAGGCTTTTAAAGGCGCAAAGGCTGCCTGGATAATGCTTCAGCCAAATTACATTGCTGACAGTGCTGATTTTACGGGATATCAGGCCCAGGTTACGGATGCTATTGCGCAGGCCATTACAGCAAATCCTCTCGAGTATGCCGTTACATTAAGTAGCTGGGGTGCTGATCTGGAAAGTGGTTCCGGTCCTGTTCTTGGTTTACATCAAATGGAACAAGTCATGAATACGTTGTCTATTCAAAATCTACTTCATTTAAGAGCTGGTTATTTTATGGAAAATACGCTTTCTTATCTGCCATCTATTCTGAAAAATGGAAAGGTTTCAGGGCCTTTTGATCAGAATATACTTTTGCCATTTATCGCGACTAAAGATGTTGGATATATGGCTGCGAAGGCTTTGATTAACCTTACTTTTAAAGGGAAACTTGTGCAGGAATTGCATGGTCAGCGTGATTTGAGTATACGTGAAGCAACAGCAATGATTGGCAATGCAATTGGAAAACCCGGGTTGGTTTATCAGCAAAATACAATTCAGGGATTTAAATCAGATTTGATAGCTGCTGGATTTTCGGCAAATGTTGTCGCATTAATGGAGGAGGTCGTTATTGGTATAAATAGCAAACATATCACTACCTCGCAAAAACGGACAATAGCATCTACAACCTCAACTTCTTTTGAGAATTTCCTGGAAGAATCTTTTGTACCGGCCTATGACCGGTTGCAGGAGTGAGGTGTGAAAAATAAAAACCGTATTATAGCCTCTTGATAAGAGGCTGAGTCAATATGAAGTACTTCCAAATGGTTAGACGCTATTTGGAGGCACTTCATATTGACTCAGCCTTCTTCAATTTACAGGCTTTCTATTTCTTCAATTGAAAGTGTAGTAAAACCGGCAATTTTATCATTATCAAAATTCTCTTCCTTCATTTTTCTTGCGATGGCCAGCGCAGTTTCATGTTTACCTTTTTCTAAACCCTTTTCTATCCCTTCCTTTATTCCTCTGCGTTCTGCAGATTTAAGCCGGCTGTAATCGTCTTCTTCCCGCTGTAAAATCGAATCATATACAAATTGTTGTTCTGGTGATAGTCTGCCCATTTCAGCGATATTAAATATTTTTTCAAAAACACGTTTATCCAGATACTTAGGAATCTGATCCAGGCTGTGCATGTGTTTAAGCATATACACCCATTTGTCCAGCTCATTTTCCAGTTCATCTTCTTTCTTGTCAAATTTAGGCAGTTCCAAAAACTTAAATCCCAGTCCATTGTGGAATATTTTACCTGTACCGGTATTGACCAGTGAAATACTTTGCAAATAATGGTCACTCAGGCAATTTTTCATGTTAAAATCCAGGATTGCAACCAGGAAAACTTCTTTCAATTTTACTTCCCAGTGCCGGTTACTTTTTAGCTTTTGCTGATGGATCAGCCTGCTCAGGTAAAAAATACAGCGGTCCTCAAAATTATCATGATCTGCCCGCTGCATTTCTACAATGAATTGCTCGCCTTTGTCTCCGGTACACAACAAATCGAAACTGACCTTTTTATGCTTACTGTCATCCCCGGCAAGTTCAGTTGGATTGTAGATAAGATCGGTAATGTATTTTTCCCCCTCAAACAAGGCGTTTAAAAAGGCAATCATAATCTCTTTATTAGGTTCACCGCCGAAAAGATGTTTGAATCCAAAATCTGATAATGGATCAATGTATTTATTTGTATTAGCTGACATAATTCTTAATGATTTAGGTCAAGCTACTCCCATTTTATATATAAAAGGTAATAAATATCGTTTTTGTGAATAAATAATCTTAAATAGTAAAAATAGCCAAAGAAAATAGTTTATATCATAAACCATGAACGGGCTCTTTTTAATATATTATTTTTTATCTATAGCCAAAATCTAGTTCTAAAAGTTGATTTTAGTTGTGTTTTTTCCTGTTGTAAATATTTGATCTGCATATATTTAATTCTTAAAAACAGTAGAATATGGTTGTTGAAGAGGTTTTTACGACCATCTTATTAAGATCAGCTCATTGCTTTTCCACCACTCCTGGAAGAGCTTATCCCCTTATACCAAACGGTAAGGATTGTCAATGATGTCATCAAAGCGATCAGCGTTTAATCTCATACGCACGAAACCTTGTCTTTTATACTGAAAAACAGTTAAAGATAAAAAGGCGAAAACACCCTAAATAATCGGGTATTTCTATCTCGTTACAACTCATTTTTTTGGAATAAATTAGCCATTCTCAATAACAATAAGGCATAAACTGAAAAGCCATAAAAGAGTAGGTATTTTAATCTAAATCAAATATTACAATGGGACAATTTGCCTCCATTATTTCCCTGAACAGGAAAGAAATTCTGACCCTGACTGATTTAAAACGATAAAGGCAGAAACCGAAAAGCCTTAACAGAGTAGGTAAACAGCTCCTTTAAAAACTTTACGACCATGAATACCGAATTAAACGTTGCTTCAGCAGCATCAGAAATTATCGATTCTTTAAAAGAACAGGCTTCAGCACTTTTATCATCCGTATTAAAAGAGCCTTTAACAGATTTTGGCGTAACCGCTTTAGGAAACTTTCCTTATTACTACCTGAATCCTGATAATCTGCAATTCAATGCAACGACTTATGGATGGATCAGTAATGCTTTAACAGCAGATGCAACTCCTGTGACACTTGGCGAGCCATTTGTTCATATTTATACTGAAGCATTAGCCAACGTAACTTATAGGCTGTCAAATGCAGATCAGGCAATACTTAACAGCGCACAGCTAGAGGCAGCCAATCAGCAAATGGAACTCTTGAATATTTGGACAGTCATTTATGGTCCGGTAGCAGCAACGAGTAAACAACGGCCAATAGATATTATTATGAGTACTATTGCAACAACCTGGGCAGTACCTGCTATCGATCTTTATATGGCTCAAAGAGCTGAAAATTTATTTCAATTGTTAAATCATACACCGGCAAGTGGTCAGCCTGTATTACCGGCTCTCGCCAATTATCTGATTGCACTGGGCGGCAGTATCTCTTTGCAAAATGCAATCACAATGAACACCGGGTATTTGAGCACAGCATTACATAATGTACAGAATGCTGCTGCTGCTAACGGTGGGATGTTATTAGATAATAGTGCTACTACTTATAACCCAGCTTATGCTGTAAGTACGCCATTATCCGATATCATTAATGGTTTAAGTGCAACCAATAATAAGATTGAGTTAAACATGACCGTTACCCGTTCCAGTGACATTGAAGTGAAAATAAGTATTGAAGGTGGGGCAAGTTTTGAAATTCCTATTGCTTCTTTTCTCACTTTATCAGTAGATGCGAGCGAGAATTATTTTTCAGATATTATTGCGGCTTCTTCGAATACGATTAGCGTGAGTATGACTTTTACCGGTGTTACCCTGGTTAATTATGGCCCTGCTTTATTTAATATCGCTACTGGTTTAAATTGGTCATGGATGAACCCGATCACTGATGCGATCAGAAATGGTTCTACAGATGTTTCAGGTTTTGTATTCTCTCCGAAACCTAATATTGATTTCTCTGAAGGCGGTCCTTTCAGCTTTTTAACAGGAGTTGCGATTAGTAATTATCCATCTATTGAAATCACTGTACATAGTGAATCTTATGAGAACATTGAAAAAACTATTGAACAAACAGTTTCTTTAGGGGTTTCATTCCTTGGCATACCTTTAGGCGGTGGATCTGAGTCTGCTTATTTGCACGCCGCCAGTTCAAGCAGTTCATCCTCAACAGTGACTATCAAATTGGATCCTCCTGCTGATAAGGTTGCTGGTACGAACGAAAGTTCAAGAGCATGGGTTCTTGGTGCAGAAACCAGTTATCCGGGGGCTGTTTAAAGTAATTTCCAATGTTCAGAAAAACTAAAAAGTCATGCAATTGGTGCTGCATTTGTGAAAGCTTGTCTTAAAGCGCATCCAGGGACAAGTTGCAGGGGTAAACCATGGCTGAGCAACAGTCAAACCGGTACAATCTGGTCTTAAAATTTTAAATAGCGTCTCTCTTATAGCTGCCTCTTTCTGGGGTGGCTATTTTTTATAAATCCGGTCTGCCAAACTTAGCTTCTGTTTTTTGATTTCACGTAAGATAATTTCTGCAATCTTACGGGCACCCATTTCGTTGAAGTGTGTATTATCCGTTTTTCCTTCCGGGTAATTGGGGTTCTCTCCAGCTTTTAACTGATTAAAAAGCATTTTTGAATTCTCTGGACCTAATTCCTGAAATAGTGCCCGGCTTTCATTGTCAAGATCAATTAACTTTACGTTTTGTTCTTGTGCAACAGTGCGTACTAATCCAGAATAAACTTCATGGGTTTCTTCAATTTGGCCAGCGGCATTAAATCTACGTCGAGATACAGGCGTAATTAATATTGGAATTGCATTTTTTTCCCTTGTTTCTTTAATAAACAGCCGCAGGTTATTTTTATAAGCCGCTTCAGGGGTATAGCTGGCTTTTGTTGGCGATTCATCGTTATGCCCAAATTGAATAAATACATAATCATCTGCTTTTAACTGATTTGTAATTTGCTTCCATAAACCTTCAGTGATGAAAGTTTTAGTGCTTCTGCCATTTTTGGCGATATTTTTTACGGTAACCGTGGAATCAAAGAATAACGCAAAAGGCATACCCCAGCCAGTTTCAGGATAGGTTCTTATATTTTTTTCAGACATTGTCGAATCCCCTGCAAGATAAATAGTGATGTTTTTAGCAGGCCAGTAAAAAGACATCATTAACATTAACGAAGTAATGGTCAGCAGATAAATTATGGGCTGTAGTAATCTTTTCATACAGTTTAAGTTGCTAAATATTAGGTTTCAGAAAATGAAATTACGATTAGCAGACAGGGTAATCGAAAGATGTGGATCTTAAAAATGTGCAATCGTTGCCAAATGGATTTATTTAAAGGTTATCTGAGAGATAACCTTTAAGAATCAAATGTAATAATACATGGAAAAAAGCATAAGCCAGATCAGCTCGCTGCTGCTTAGACGTAAGGAGTGGAATCGAACTGATGTTCTGATCAATTTATATAGCCCTTATATTCAAAATAGCAACCTCAAATCCTTCTGGATTATTCGATTTATTCTTAATCCTTGTCCGGTAATTATAAATTGTATTTAGCGAATATTCCAGTATACGGGCCAGTTTATCCGGGTCATTCACGCCCAAACGAATAAGGGCAAATATTCTTAAATCTGTGTTTAATAACTGATGGGGGAGCAGTCTGACCTGATATTCAACCGGGAAAAGGGTATTGAATTCAGTAAGGAAGTTCGGGAAGAGTTTTAGGAATGCTTTATCAAAGTTGCTGAATAATTCTTCGCGTTCTTTTTTTAGATTGATATTGCCTACCAATACCTTGATTTCATCAAATTTTTTGGTCGTAAGCCTTTGTGTAATGGAACTTTTAATCTTTTCCAGTTTATTCAGGTAATCAGAAATGATATGAAGATAGTATCCTATATATTCTTCTTTGATCTTTTCTGCCTCGTTCAGCTTTTCTATCGTATTTCTCAGTCTTGCATTTGCCTCTAAAACCAGTTTGTCAGCTGCTTTGATCCTTTTGAGTTGTTTGTAAACGATAATGGCAAAAACAATAATTATGATCGATAAGATAGTCAGCAGTGCGGAGTAAAAAAACAACATTTGTTTTTGCTCCTGCTCCCTTAAGATTTTGGCACTGGCAATGACCAGTAAAATAGCGCTTACTTGTACTTTCCGCTGTCTCGCGCCATAATTAACTGCATCATCCATGGCTGCTTTGATAAAAAGATAAGCATCTTCTGTATTGTTATTTTTATTTAATAGCTGTGCTAAATTTAACATCGCCGCAGCTTCTTTTGTAGCTGATTTTATGTCAGCGATAGAAGCATTAATAAGCAGTCTTACAGCAATATGGTTTTGCTGATGCCGAATATATATATCACTTAAAGTAGAGGCTGTGATAGCATATTGATGGTAAGATAGCCGTTTGCTGTTGATCAGTGATTTGAGCTTAGGGATAGCATGTCCAAGATCACCAACTTTAATTAATTTCAATCCGCTATAATAGGAGTATTCAAAAGAATGGATATCGCAGAGTTTAAGCGCTGAGTCTACATAAAAGCTGGCTTTTGTCGTATAGATCCTGGTGTAATAATCATCCTGATCAAAATCTGCCAGATCATAATAAGTTCTGGCATTCAGCAAATAATATTCTCTTTTTACCGAATCAGGAAGGTGCTTGATTTTTAAGGTGCTTAAGGAATCGAATGTCTCTTTAAACATTCCTGAAGAAAGTAAGATGAAGCCCAGCTTTAATTTAGCATAAGCAATTTTGGCTGGATCTTTTAGTTGGCCACTGATCCGTTGTAACTGATGGGCGTAATAAAATGCTTTGTCGTACTGGAAAGATTTATATTCGTTATATAATTTCAGGTAAATAAGATATTCATCCTTTAAATTCAAGTCCTTTTGTGCCAGTGAAGCTTTCAGGAAATCTATACGCCTGTGTTTTTGAGCATCCAGCTTTGATTTTTCTTTTAAAACAAGTTTAAGTTTTTCCAGCTCCCTTATAGGAGATTGGGCGGTACAGTTAAGACAACCGATAAATAACAAGAGAAGATTAAGCACCAGGAATTTCATAGTATTTGAATGGAATTTTGAACTTAATTAAGCTACTAATTAAATTCTGGTTTATATTCTTCTGAAAGGTATTCGTATTTTTGTTTTCTTAAATAGTTGTCTGTTAGTTTGTTGTGTGTTTTGTTTGCGAAAATGAGTTTATATTATTTCTCCCAGAACTGAGATTGCTTTAATTAGCTGAATATACTGCTGTCATTTGTAGAAATACCCGATGCACAAAGCGTAGGGCAGATAACCAAATATTCTACTTATGAAACACTTAACTATTTACTTACTTATAGCCATCGCTTGCCTGGGCTGTAAGAAGTCAGTGACCCCGCAACATGAGGAGCTGGGTACATCCAAATCGCTTACTGCAGCGAATGCAATCTCAAAATCAACCTCCAAGAAAATTTTTATGCACTGGATGCCCTGGTTTGAAACGCCGGATTCAAGAGGGGCTTGGGGTTATCATTGGAAAATGAACACGCAGAATCCGGATGTAATCACAAACGGTAAACGTCAGATTGCGGCTTATGCTTATCCGAAAACAGGCCCATATGCCTCAGGAGATCCTGATATTATCGAATATCAGTTATTACTGATGAAGTATTCGGGTGTTGATGGGGTGATGATTGATTGGCCGGGTACAAGGGCACGTTATGATTATCCGGATAATCTGGCAAACGCTAACGCGCTGATTTCAAAATTAAATGCGCTTGGATTACAATTCAGTATTGTGCATGAAGACCGGAATTGGGACGCCGGACAAACCAGCGGAGCAAATGGTGATTTCGTTTATATGCAGAATAATTATTTTAATCAGAGTAATTACTTGAAGGTGAATAATGTGCCTGTAGTTTTAAACTTTGGCCCTATTACTTTCCATCAGCCTTCAGAATGGGACCAGATCCTTGCAGGTCTTAATCCAAAACCCAAGGTGATTCCATTATATGGGAATACAAACCAGGTGGGGTCAAATAATGCCGGAGGAGAGTTTCCATGGATTTATCAAGACCATCCTACCGTGGTGAATAACTATTATGCACAGGCTGCTAATTTCCCGATTTCAATCGGTGTGGTTTATCCTGGTTTCAATTCTTTTTATCAGGCTGGTGGAGCTGATGGGCCTACCTGGCAAATTGCCTATAATGGAACTGGCACTTTTTCAACTTTGCTGGATAAGGCATTGGCTTCCAGTGTAGGGATTATTCAGTTTGCAACCTGGAATGATTACGGAGAGGGAACGATGATTGAGCCTACTGCTGAATTCGGCTACGGATTTTTGACGATCATGCAGCAAAAACTGGGCGTGTCTTATGGGCAGCATGAATTGGAATTGATTTATCGTTTATATCAATATCGCAAACAGTATAGAGGTAATTCTGGCGTTCAGCAGCAACTAAACCAGGTTTTTAGTTACTTTGCTGCGCAGCAGGTTAGCAATGCTGAGGGCTTATTGAATAGTATTGGAGGAGGAACTACACCGCCGCCAACAGGAACAGGTATCACTATTAAAAATAAATGGTTGAATACTTTTCTGTTTGAAGAAAATGGGCAGGTTAAATATGGTACTGCTAATACTGATGCCCGTTCAAAATGGGTTTTGGAACAGGTAAATGGGCATACCAGGATTAAAAATGTAAGTACCAATCATTACCTGAATATTGAACATTTGTACAGCTATGCAGAAAGTTCTGTAGTCCCTGATACTTTTTATAGCAGTTATTGGGTAATCGAAGATTACAATGGCTTTAAAAGGATAAAAAGTGAATGGAAAAACACTTATCTGAATTTAGAAAATAAGAGCGGGTTTGCCCAGGCTACGGCTATTAATGCTACTGCTGAGAGCAGCCAGTGGACGATAAATTAATATTTTAACAGTATTCTTTAGGAATAGGAATAAATTATAGCTCAAGATAAAGTGATCAAAATGCTTTCGCCTTTAACGATAGAGAAAGATGTGCTGGAAAAGAGCGCTGGATACTATAAATTTACATGTTAACCAAAAAATGGGAGTACCATTTGCTGATTTAATACCTTTTATCAATGAAGAATGTCGCATTGCGGCAGAATATGTTTAAATTGCCGAAAATAGAAACGGGATGTCTAATTCAAGACTGAACAATAGTAAATTGAAATCATGAGTAAAGCAGTAAAAGCACAGGATAAAGTTGTAAAAGGTGGTGATGTAGTTCGTATACCACGTAAATTGAAAAAATTAAACAAAAAGAATTTTGGTATCGTTTCTTTTGATGAAAAAGAAGCTTAAGACTAAAAAGTCTCTCCTTATGGAGAGACTTTTTAGTCTTTACCAGTTTTACTTCATCGCTTTATTCAAGGCGATGATAGCTAGTTTAAATTGTTCTGGTGCAATCAGAAACTGAATATTTACTTTTCTTAATGCAAAGCCTGCACTTTTGATATTTATATTGTTTTCGGTTAATGCATTAGCGCTTTTAGCCAATAAGCCAGGCTGATCCATATTTGTGCCCAGCAAGCAAACCATAGCTACTTTCTCTATCGTAACCTTCTCAAAATCATCTTCGAGTTTACTGATCAGTTTTTTATTAAAGTCGCGCGCCCATATTACAATAGAAATACTGTTTGCGCTGGTTGCTTTAAAAGTATAACTTACCTTATGATCATAAAATGCCTGCATGATCTGTAAATCACTCCCAACATTGCCAACCATAGAAGGATCATAAACATCAATCATTAATAACTTATCCGTTCCGGTAATGACCTCTACGCGTTTATGTTCACAAACAAACTCGCGGGTAATTAATGTACCCGGATGGGATGGTTCAAATGTGTTTTTAATCCGCAGATTGATACCGCTAACCTCCAGTGGTTTTGAAGCCTTTGGATGGATCGCTTCCATACCTACATCTGCCAGCTGATCAGCAATATCATAATTCGTATACCCAACTGGTGTACAGTTTTCCAGTCCTACTAGCGCAGGATCGGCAGTAGACAAATGATACTCCTTGTGAATAATAGCTTCTGCAGGTTTTAAAAACTCGGCAATTTTACTAAAAGTAACCTCAGAATAACCTCTGTCAAACTCACGCATAATCCCCTCAGTACCCTTCGCATAACCGGTCACAATGCAGAGTGTCTTTTTGAGTTCTATATCTTTAAAAGCATGTTTGATCCGCTGATCAATCGTAAAAGCGCGGTGATCATTAAAACCACTCAGGTCAACCAGTGCAGTATTGATATTCATGTTCTGCAGGATATTGGTAAAGTTAAATGCTGAATGGCTCTCCCCAATAGAAGCTAGTATTTCACGTGCCGCTTGCAATATCCCTTCTTTACTGACATAACCAGAAGCCAGGATATTCGCTAAATTCTCGAGATATTTCTGAGCCTGATTGACATGATTTTCAATGAACTGATCTGCAATAGCAAGATCTAACCCCAGATCAACGTATTTTTTATTAATAGCTTTTAATTTGACAATTAAATCTTTGAGCGGGCGATGGAAATTCTGGTGTTTAGCAATGCGGTGATAGACACCCGGAGCTCCTGTTTTCTTGTTTTCAAGCAACAAGTCTGTAACACCCGAGAAAGCTGATACTACAAATATCCTGTTATATAACTGATCACCTGTACGTTCAAATAGAACTATATTTTTAATGACATCCTGCAAGGCACTCATAGAAGTGCCGCCAATTTTTTCTACTGTTAACATCTAATATATTAATTATACCAGGATTGTGCTGGTTCTTTTGTTTAGTTTCCGGCCTAAAATACAGGATTATTTTGATAGTTTTTCTACTCCCAGTTCAATAGAATCAAGGAAACGGTTATTCAAACCATCCTTAAGCTACATAATAATTATTTTCATAAATTTACAAGGTTAATTAAATCGCTGTCAGATGAAAAAGAATACCATTTTGCTCGCTTTGCTATTCGCGTTCACTACTACCTTTGCACAGGTAAAAACACAATACTTTGATGAAAACTGGATTCCAGTTGCTAAAGAAGATATGGTCTATTACAGGCCCGAGCCTAAAGCTGTAAATGGAAAATATCTTTTCAAGGATTATTACAAATCAGGTAAGCCTCAATTTACAGGCTACTCCTTATCTAAAACCGAAGAGAAATTTGAAGGAGAAGTTAAATATTACGGAGAAAACGGTAAAATCAGCGGAACATCTGTGTTTAAAAATGGAGTTTTAAATGGCTCGGTGAAAACATTCTTTGAAGACGGAAGACTGCGGCAAGATGCGCTATACAAAAACGGAGAAGAGCAAACGGCTACACTTTACACCTATAAAGGGACTGAAATAGAAGGTGTTCCTTCCGTATATGATCTGATTACCATTTTTGAAAAAGAGGAACGCGTTAAACAGATTATCTATGATGGTAATCCAAAAGGGATGCGGCAGGAGTCCTTTTTAAACGAAGGTACTGCTAAGTATTATGGTGCTGATGGGAAACTTTTGGGAGAATTGGTCTTTGATTTATATGGCAATCCCAACAACGGGACCATGATCGAATTTGAATTTAATCCAATGAGAGTTTCTGCTACGCGTTTTTTCATAGATGGTCAGGAACAGGAGAATAAACAGCTCTGATCAGCCGTTTATTAAACAATTCAAGTTTAGTTTAAACGTTTAAACAATTAATGCTGAAAATAAGCTATTTGCACCCTATTGTATGGAAAATACAATAGGGTGTTTTAGTAGGTTAAAAAAAGTATAATTATACTTAAATAGCGCTTTATTAGGTCTTAAAAGGCGATAAATAACCGAAATCTATCAATAGGACACGCCGGTTTAAGAAAAATATATGTTAAATAATTTGTGATTTAAACGTTTAAATAGAATATTAGCAGTTCCAAACCTGTATTTGAAATAAATACTTCAGGAAAAAACAAATATATTCGAATGAAAAAGAACGTTTCAATGAAAGATATTGCCCAGCGATTGGGAGTTTCAACAGCATTGGTATCCTATGTTCTTAATGGCCAGTTAGAAGACAGAATCAATAAAGACACTGCGCAAAAGATTAAAAGCTTAGCTGAAGAATTGGGTTACCGGCCTAACCACGTAGCTAAAAGTCTAAAGATCAATAAAACGCTGACTATCGGTTTAATTCTTGCTGATATTTCAAATCCTTTCGCTGCGAGCCTGGCCAGGATTATTGAAGATGAAGCAAAGAAACATAAATATACAGTGATTTTTGGCAGTGCCGATGAAAGTGCTCACAAGTCAGAAGACCTGATCCGTACTTTGATGAGCAGACGTGTGGATGGTTTTATTATTGCTGCCCCCGAGGGCTCAGAAGAGCTTTTAAGTTCGCTTAAAAAACAGGATATTCCATTTGTTCTGATTGATCGCTATTTTCCGGAGCTGCACGTGAATACCGTAACTATCAATAATTTTCAAGCCTCCGCTGAGGCTACCAATCATTTGTTGGAACAAGGGTTTAGTGAAATCGGAATGATTAATTTAAAAGCAGATCTTTTCCACTTGACAGAGCGTTCCAGAGGATATAAGGCGGCACTTACTCAGGCTGGCCAGAAAAAAGAAGGAAAAAATCTTAAAGAAGTAGAGGAAAAAAATATGATTGCAGAAGTTCATCAGGCTATCAATGAACTTTTAAACCAGCCGGAACCAATCCAGGCAATCTTTTTTGGCAACAATAACTTAGCGATTGAAGGATTGATTCATATCCGGAGTTTGAATATCCGTATTCCTGAAGATTTAGCTATTGTATGCTTTGATGAGTCGAATGCCTACAATCTATTTTATTGCCCGATCACTTATATCCGGCAGCCACTTGCCAAATTGGGGCAGGCAGCAGTTAAATTATTAATTGAAAGCATCGGAAATCAGGAGCGGAGTACAAATAACATTACACTCGAAGCAGAACTGATCATTCAAAAATCATCTCAAAAATATATTTAAATAAGGTCTGGCAAATTAATCAGTATAATTGATCAATATTAACAAGATATGAATAGGAAAAATAGTCTTCAGGTAGTATGTTTTGGGGAAGTATTGTGGGACAACTTTCCCTCTGGTAAAAAGCCCGGTGGTGCAGTCATGAATGTAGCCTATCATTTAAAGACTCTGGGTGTGAACAGTCATTTAATCAGTAGCGTTGGTGCTGATCAGAATGGGACAGAACTCCTGGCGGTGATGAAAGATTCAGGTGTAGACACTACATTTGTTCAGTTGGATCAGGAACATAAAACTTCCACTGTGGAAGTCACTACCGATCAGGATAATGAAGTCCGTTATGAGATTGTGAAGCCAGTTGCCTGGGATTATATCGCATTTGAAAACCCGCATATCCGTTTGGTAGCACAGGCCGATGCGTTGGTTTATGGAAGTCTGTCTGGTCGCTGTGAAACCAGCAGAGCGACGCTGGCACAATTGTTAGCACTGGCTTCTTATAAAGTGATGGATGTTAACCTGCGTGCACCCGATTATGATCCGGATTATATTTCGACGCTGCTGTATCAAACGGATTTGCTTAAATTAAATCTGGAAGAATTAACGATTATCAGTGATTGGTTCAGCCAGGATTGTCAAACAGAAACGGCGCGTATAGAACTCCTTAGAAACAAATTTAGTATTCCGGAGATTGTGGTCACAAAAGGTAGTAAAGGAGCTTCTTACTATGGAGATCAAACCGAACATCACTGGTCGGCTTATGCAATTGAGGTTGCAGATACTGTAGGTAGCGGAGATTCTTTCTTAGCGGGCTTACTGGCTATGAAATTATCAAACGAATACATTAATGATACTTTAGATTTTGCAGTAGGGTTAAGCGCTTTCATCACTACAAAAGAGGGGGCTTGCCCTCCTTACAAAATAGCAGATGTGAATAAATTTATCAGAACTTATAAAAAGGAGTGGAGTGTTGCCCGTTGGGCAAATCCTGTATAACATAAAAAAGCAGCTTATAAGCTGCTTTTTTATTCAAAAGAATATGATAAGCCATGGGATGGCACAATTACCTTATTTTACACGTTCAACGTATTCACCTGTACGTGTGTCGATTTTTACTTTATCACCTTCATTTACAAATAAAGGGACTTTGATTTCAAAGCCAATTTCTGTAGTTGCATATTTTAATGCACCAGAAGAAGTATCTCCTTTAACAGCTGGTTCAGCATAAGTAATTGCTAATTCAACAAAGTTTGGTGCCTGAGCCATAATCGGTTCTTCACTTTCAAAAGAAACGATAACATCCATTCCTTCTTTGATAAACTTAGCCGCTGGGCCGAACAATGCTTTAGCCACACTGAATTGCTCAAAAGTAACATTATCCATCACTACAAAGTAGTCACCTTCTTCATATAAATATTGGAAATCACTAGTTTCTACGCGGCAAATTTCAACCTGCTCGTCAGTTGCTAAACGGGCCTCTACAATTTTCCCGGTTTTAATATTACGAAACTTTCCTAAGTAGAAAGCTCCACCTTTACCTGGTGTACGATGCAGGATTTCTGTAACTGTTACCAATTCGCCGTTGAAACGTAAAATATTTCCTACTTTGATTTCGGATGCCTTTGCCATAAAATATAGTTGTAAAATTTGAGTTCAAATATATGTGCTTTTTTTGTGTATTTATAGTTCAATTCATAACATCTTATCCTTTCTTACTCACAAAAGCCGCATTTAATAGTATATTTTAATTTAAAACATTTCATAAAACGGTTTGTTCTGGTTGCGAATCAACTAAAAATGAGTTGACTCTTATCCTTAAAAGGGTGTAACTACTAAAGATAAAATATCGGATTATGAAAAAACCAGCAGTATCTCCATCGAAAGTAATTTCAAAGAATGAAGACCTTCAAACCAATAGGGAAGACGGGTCAGGTCAATTGCTGACCACTAATCAGGGATTAAAAGTCAACGATGATCAAAATTCATTGAAAGCAGGTGAGCGTGGGGCTACACTGCTGGAAGACTTTATTCTCAGAGAAAAGATCACTCATTTTGACCATGAAAGAATTCCTGAGCGTATTGTACATGCCAGAGGATCGGGCGCACATGGTGTATTTGAATTGTATAAATCTCAGGCAGAATATACAAAGGCCGGATTTTTAAATGATACGACCATACAAACTCCTGTTTTCGTCAGATTTTCGACTGTTGCTGGTTCCAGAGGTTCTACAGACCTGGCCAGAGATGTAAGGGGTTTTTCTGTTAAATTTTATACGCAGGAAGGTATTTATGATTTCGTTGGTAACAACATGCCTGTTTTCTTTATTCAGGATGCGATTAAATTTCCAGACCTTATCCATGCTGTAAAACCTGAGCCGCACCATGAAATGCCACAGGCAGCATCTGCGCATGATACTTTTTGGGATTTCATTTCACTGATGCCAGAATCGTCCCATATGATTATGTGGCTCATGTCAGACCGTGCAATTCCACGCAGTTACAGAATGATGGAGGGATTTGGTGTACATACTTTCCGCCTGATTAATGAAGAAGGAAAATCGCACTTTGTTAAATTCCACTGGAAACCACTGCTTGGCGTACATTCAGTAGTCTGGAATGAAGCTTTGAAGATCTCAGGAAATGATCCGGATTTTCACAGACGTGACCTTTGGGAAGCCATTGAAGCAGGCGCATTTCCTGAATGGGAATTAGGGATTCAGGTAATCCCGGAAGAAGATGAACATAAATTCGAATTTGACTTGCTTGATCCAACTAAATTAGTTCCAGAAGAGTTGGTACCTGTACAAAGAATTGGAAAGATGACGCTGAACAGGAATCCTGATAACTTTTTTGCAGAAACAGAGCAAGTTGCTTTTCACCCTGGTCATTTGGTCCCGGGTATTGATTTTACCAATGACCCGCTTTTACAAGGGCGTCTGTTTTCTTATACCGATACGCAGCTTTCAAGGTTAGGAGGCCCGAATTTTCATGAGATTCCAATTAACAGGCCAGTCTCACCAGTACACAACAATCAAAGAGACGGGCACATGCGTCAAACGATCAATACCGGACGTACCAGTTATCAGCCTAATAGTATCAATGATAATTCACCATTGCAGGCTAAGGTTTCAGAAGGTGGTTTCAGCTCTTATCAGGAAAGAATTGATGCCAAAAAAATCAGGGCACGCAGTGATAGTTTCTTTGATCATTTTTCTCAGGCTACACTTTTCTATAACAGTCAGTCTGAAACAGAAAAGAATCACCTCGTTGATGCATTAAAATTTGAACTTGGGAAAGTGGAAATTGAGGATATTAGAAAACGTATGGTGGGTATTTTAACACAAGTAGACCTTACACTTGCCAAACGCGTAGCCGATGGTTTAGGTTTGGAAGTACCTTCAGGCCCTGAAAAGCCAGTTAACCATGGTGTTCCTGCAGATGCCGATCAACAAAGTTACGAACCCAAAATTGTGAAAAGTACGTTGAAATCGAGTGCAGCACTGAGCATGAAAGATACGCCGAAAGACACTATTAAAACCAGGAAAATAGCTATTCTCGCTACTGACGGTGTAAATGGGAACCAGCTTGATGCGTATAAAAAAGTACTGGAAGCCGCTGGAGCAGTAACAAAAATCGTGGCTACTCACGACGGACATATTAAAGATGATTCCGGGAAATTAGTTAAAGTAGATTTTACTTTCCTGACCACTGCATCTGTTTTATTTGATGCGGTATATGTACCGGGCGGTGAAAAATCAATTGAAGCCTTAACGGCAGAAGCTGATGCAGTTCATTTTGTGGAAGAAGCTTTCAGACACTGCAAAGCTATCGCTGCTAATGAAGAAGGTGTGGATTTCATTCTGCTTTCTAACATCCCTGTTAAAGATGAAAAAGAATCGGTTGAAGGATTATTGCTCAACCAAACAGCTAAAGAGTTTGAAAAAGCAATACAACAACACCGTTTCTGGGAACGGGAGAAAAAAGGGAAGATACCAGCTTAATTTCTTTTGAAGCATGAAAAAGGCGTGGTCATATTATTGATCACGCCTTTTTTAATATAGACTAAAAGCAGTTTTTAAACTCAATTTGTTTGACCACTTAGGTCTTCTTGTTCCAGCAATGCAATCCCAGCCTCATTTCCCTGCTGCGCTGCCAGATCAAAAACAGATAAACCTCTGGAATCCAATATCGTCTTATCCGCCCCATAACTTAACAGCAATCTGACCAGTTCATTCCTTCCGAACATGGCTGCAAACATCAAAGCAGTTCCACCATTTCCATGCTGAAGATTCAGATCGGCCCCATTGTTAATCAACAGCTCAGCAATATCAGGATAACCCTTAAATGATACGCCCATTAACGCCGTATTTCCACCAAAATCCTGGGCATTCACGTCAGCACCCGCATCCACTAATAATTTTACAGCCTCATACTTGTTATTATAAGCTGCGATAATAAGCGGGGAATAACCCTTTTCATCCTGACCATTTAAATCGGGATTGTCTTGCAGCAATGTTTTTAATTGCTCAAGGTCACCTGTTCTTGCAGCATTGATAAGCGTATTAGTTTGATTATCCATTTGTTGATCTGATTAAGTTCCGTATTAATGAGTAATAGGAACACCAGAATCCAGAAATGGTTTATTAAAAAGCTCAAAACCGTTTAAGATTCTCTTATTGCGGCCCTTCGCCAGAAAATTATTAGTTTTGAAGATCACCAGGAAAAACAAGCTATGACATTGAATGAATACATTGCTGAAATGCTGTGTACAGCTGGAACTTTGCCATTTCCTACCGTTACTGCAGCGTATTCCAGAAAATCTGTCATGACCAGTATAGGGCAGGTAGAAAGAAATATCTATTTCCTGAAAGAAGGAATTATAGAAATAGGTATGGAAACCGAAATCGGAAATAAAATCATAGACTTCTGTTTTTCTAACGATCTGGTTTCTTCTTATACCTCCTTTTTAGCGCAAGAGACATCAGACGTATATCTCTACTGTTTAACAGATTGTATCGTGGAAATTGTGCCCTATGCACAGTTAAATGAGGCCTATAAAACCTCATTGCTGGCTAATCAATTTGGCAGGCTGGCAACCGAAGGACTTTACATGAAAAGAGTACGGAAAGAAAAAGATGCACTTACTAAAAATGCGGAACAAAGATATCTGGAGCTGATTAAATACAGGCCCGAAATGATCAAAGAAATACCTGTTCACCGTATTGCCAGGTACCTGGGAATCCATCCCGAAAGCCTGAGCAGACTCCGTAAAACAATTTCCTAACATAGATCAGTATATTCGAAAAGCACTATCGTTTACCTTTGTCGCTATAAATAATCCGTAGAGATCATGGTACATTTTCAAAAAAGATTAGCATTACGCTGGGCCGATTTAGATCCCAACTTTCACCTCAGACATAGTAGTTATTACGACCTTGCCGCTCAGTCCCGGTTAGAAATTCTGGGCGAACTTGGCCTGACAATGATCGTGATGCAAGAACAGCATTTTGGTCCCGTAATCTTCAAAGAATCCTGCACATTTATCAGAGAAATCAAATCGGAAGACCAGATCAACATCAATATTAAAGTCGAGAAGATGAGTGCTGATGGCTCAAAATGGTCCATCTTACAAGAATTTACTGACGAGCAAAATAAGGTGAGAGCTATTCTTACCGTCGAAGGTTCCTGGATAGATACCAAATTACGAAAATTGGCCAGACCTGTACCTCAGGTTGCTCAGGATGCTTTTAACCTGTTGCCGAAAATAGAAAAGACATTAAACGATAGTTTTTAGTTTATACCAGTATTACAAAGCAAAGAAATGAAAAGGAGCAAGGCTTAAGCTAATAGCTGAGCAAACGAAACTTTTTGACAGCCTTGCTGTTCTCCAGTTGTTATTAAGCGAATAAAGAAATGAGATTACATCAAACCAGCAAGACACAAAATATAGGTCGTATCATCTTAGGTCTGATTCTGCTAATTGCAGGAATTGGCCACCTGAGCTGGGCAAGAGTAGAATTCCTTGCACAAGTGCCGGATTGGGTCCCGGTTGATAAAGATCTTGTTGTTATTCTGTCTGGAATTGTGGAGATTTCCATGGGGCTTTCTTTAGTATTCTGGACCAGTCAGCGCATCAAGATTGGCTGGATTGCTGCCTTGTTTTTTGTACTCGTTTTTCCTGGCAATATTTCTCAACTGATCACGCATACAGCTGCTTTTGGGCTGAATACAGATTTACTGCGTGGCATCAGGTTATTATTTCAACCTGTACTGGTGATCTGGGCATTGTGGAGTACAGGAGCCTGGACAGCATGGCGAAAAAAATAGCCTGTTTGGAAAATTGTTAAGAATCAATTTTTATGCAATTTTTTAGTAGTATGAGAGGCCTTGATTTCTTTGATATTTTCTGCCGTTTGATTGAAAAAAGTAATAATTTTTGGGTAAAAACTTTTGAATGCAGGATACTGAGCCCTTGAAGATTCGTATTCCCCTAACAGTGAAACTAATTCATTAGTCCAGAGGAAACCCTTATTTATCTGTTCCTGAATTTCAGCTTTTACAACCTGATCATCACTTTGATGGTCAATTAAATATCTTACTACACAGGCTCTTACCAAAGATTCGTTAATTACAGTTTGCCAATCCTCATAAGCTTCGCGCTCCATCTCAATCCGCTGTGAATCCAGCAAGATTTCACCACTGGTTTCGAGTAATTTTTCATTGCCATCCTCTTCCAGAATATGATTCACAAATGAATGGTTAAACTCGTGAATTAAGGTCGGCAAATAATCTGCAGTGGAGAATAGCGGTTGACCAGCCCCGTCATAAGTCCAGGAACCCATAATTGCATAAACAATTTTTTTCTGCCCGGCAGGAAATGCACTTGGACCATAATTAGCACCGCCATTTGCAAGCCCTACAACAGTTTTGTAAACTACACTATGATCACCATAATAAGCTAAATACCAGTCAGAATCGAAGGTTGCCGCCGCTTGATTAAACCGGGATGTGGCTACCTTATAAACCTCCTGATGATTTTTAAAGAATACTTCAAATGCAGAAATTTTATGAAATTTATTCAGCAGCTCAATAAATTTTAGCGCATCTTCCATTTCCCACTTGCCAGCTATACTGCTTTTTGAAACCTTAATCAAAGAGAATTGATTATTTTTGAATTCAAGATTTGCAGCAAGGAACATAACTCTTGAAAAACCCATTCCTTTTTCTGCGCTGAGCTTCTTTGCAAAACTAACCACCGGCTGCTCCTTATATTTTCCAAAATAGGCATTAATATCTTTCACATATTGCCTGGCAAAATTCATATTATATTCAGGATTGCCCGCAAGCCTGAAGACAATACTTAGTAACTCTACTCTTCTATCTACTGTTGATTCAACAATCTTATTTGAGTTAAGAATAGTGTGTTGTTTTGGAAAAGCTTTTGTATTTGTAAAAGAAAAAGTCAATAGCAGCAGAAAAGTAATAGTTAATTTCATTCGATACGCGTTAAAATCTGAATAACCGAAGTTATAAAAAAATAAAACAGAACATAATCCCCATCATAAGCGTTATAACGATTAAAAACCTATAAAAACAGTAAAATGAAGCATACAACCTATCAGGAAGCGATCGAAGAATACGAGTTAAAAGAAAATGAACAGGCTTTATTGCTTTATGCACATTATGGCAGAGCAATCTATATGGGGCAGGTCTTGGAACAGCAAACCATCAATATGTTAGCTATAGATGATATCGTTAAAACTAAACCTGATTCACAAGATTCCTATGAGGCTATCTGGGCTAAATATGACCACAGTAAAATGATGGTAGGGGTAATGACTACGTTATTACAAGAGGCCTATCAGATTAGTGATATTGATATGGAAGAGTTTAGAGAAGTGTTGTTATTGAGAAATAATCTTGCACATCGGTACTTCAGATTTAACGATGTATTGTTCTCTTCGCACGGTGGACGTAAACGCATGATCAAAGATTTTGTAGATTTTACCAACAGTATCAAAGCAATAGAAGAAAAATTATCAGTTTATATTGCTAGCTATAACAGCGCGGCAGGCTTAAGCGCAGAAAGAATTGCCGAATTACTGGCGGAAAGAAAGGAAGAGTGGAAAGACAAAGTGATTGATGATACTTATGACAGTTCATTAAAATATAGCTAACCTGTTACGTAAATTAACGGATTCCCCATTCTATTTCTACCAGTTCACTTATAGTTTTATTCCGGTGAAAGTTATCGGAACAAGGAAAAGCTGGAAGGATAATATTAATTCGCATGAAACCAACCTGTTCCGTCTGGTCAAGAAATAAAAATCTAATAAATAATTTACGCAATTGATCGGTTGCATGTATATTTGCAACTGATCGATTGCGTAAATTATTAGGAGAAGAGATGTATTTCAGGCTATTGCCGATCCTAGCCGCAGAATTATCCTGGCTTTATTAGCCCTTCATGCGATGACTCCCAATGCTATTGCTGAGCATTTTGACAGCAGCAGGCAAGCGATATCCAAACACATTAATAATACTTACTGAATGTCAGCTCGTTAATCAGGAGCAGTCCGGTCATGAAATACACTGTCATTTTAATCCTCAAAAGATGAAAGAAGTGGATACCTGGGTAGCACAATTACGTGTACAATAGGAAAGCCGTTTTGACCAATTGGATGAACTATTGAAAAACCAAAACCATAAACAATCATGACAAAAAGAGAAGCGGTCTTTTCAAAGGACATGGAAAACAAAAAAGTTAGCGTAGTCAGGTTATTTGATGCTCCGCTGGCGCAAGTATGGAAAGCCTGGACAACAGCAGAAATCCTTGATCAGTGGTGGGCTCCCAAACCTTACAAAGCGGAAACCGGGCATATGGATTTTCGCGAAGGCGGACAATGGCTTTATTGTATGGTGGGGCCAGAAGGTGATAAAACCTGGTGCAGGGTTGATTATCATACTATTGATCCACAAAAGAGTATCACCAGTATGGTGGTGTTTTGTGATGCACAGGGCAATGAAAATCCGGACTTTCCCAAAGTAAACTGGAAAAAGGAATTCAGCCAGCAGGATAGTAAGCTTACCCAAGTAGATGTTGAAATCACTTTTGAGCAAACAACTAATATGGAGTTGCTTCTGAAAATGGGCTTTGAAGGCGGCTTTACTGCAGGATTGAATAACCTTGATGAATATCTGGAAAATTTATAATTGAATATACCCTGAGCATTTAATTTGGCACTCTCAAAGCCTTAAATATTAAAATGTTCAGGGTATATCAAATTAAATGGCGCGATTGATCAGTCGTTTTATCGCTACCAGATGTGACAGTAATACAATGGGCACTATGCAGCAAGGCAGCCATACAAAAGGGAAATATAATAAAGCAATATTAGGTTGGTCGAATGCGAATTGCCTGACCCGGCGGGTAAGCGATATGCTGGAAGAGGATGCGACTGCGCATTACCATAGTTTTGTTAAGGAAAACCAATCCCTGCTGCAAAGGGTGAGTTTGGGAGATGTGGCAAGTTATCTTGGCATCAGCCAGGTGACACTTAGCCGGATTCGGGCGAAAGGTTGATTTTTTAACATTTGTAAAAAATATTCTACCTGGATTTTTGGAACTTAGCCTATAAAAAATCATACTTATGGAAACATCAAAAAAGACCAGGGTACTGAACCTGATCCCCGTTATTGCCTTTTGTGTAATTGCGCCGACAGCAGGCTATTTGAAGATCGGATTACCGCCCGTGATTATTGTTGGTAGTTCGGCTATTATCGGTTTTTTCTTCTGGTACTTTACCTACCTTAAAAAACCGGCAGATCCCAGGATCATCCTGCCTTTGTTCGTCTTTACTGTGGCACTTTTGCAGATCCATATCATTGAGGAGTACCAAAGTGGCTTTGGTCCGGCAATGAGCAGGCTTTTTGATATTCCATGGAGCGAAAAGAGTTTTTTGATGGTATTTGCTCTGGTCGGCCCAACTATCTATACCCTGACCTCACTTGGCCTTTATTACCGGATACCAATTGCAGGCTTTATAGCCTGGTTTATCTTTATTGGACCGGGTGTGATGGAGTTTACCCACTTTATATTTCCATTGATTGAGCCCAAACTTGATCCTGAAAATTTCCACGCAATTACAAGGACAATCAATGGAACCAGGATTGCAGACATGCCCAATTATTACGTCAAGACCACCGGGCATTACTACTTTGCTGGTATGTATACTGCTATTTTGCCGATGATCCCAGGTATCTATGCGATCTACCGTTTGACCCGTAAAATCCAGGTAGGAAATAAATGGATGAAACAAAAGGAACCGTGTAGTTTTTAATCCTTGATATACCATCGATCACCAATACATTCATTGATTTGCTGGTATCGCGGCCTTGTAAGTTTTAACGTCCTCGCATTCTTGTCTTCATTATTTCAGCTTTTTAAAAATCCCTACCATTGTTTCCCTATCCAGACTTTCCATATCTACCAGTTTTAAATCCTTAACCATTTTAAGTGTGGTGGTTTTATAATGCTGAAAATGAGGCGTTGTTAAATGCAATTGATAGGCCAGCTTGTTGGCATAGATTTTTATAATCCTGATCTGGTTTGGATTTTCCTTTAAGTACATTGGGGAAATTGCCAATACCCCGGGTTCAATGTTAAACGAAGCGGCGGCTTCTTCTTTCAGTATGGTATTGTGCGCTGATAAATATTCGGGTATGATTTCGATCTCAGAAATGCGCACCATCATGTCTTTGTCAACGCTTGCAAGAAGTGGAAGTCCTCCGTCAATTATTGACAATTCGGCTTTTCATTCCGGAAATTATTACATCTGCAATATTGACTTAAAAGATTTTTTCACAGCATAGACCAGGCACATGTAGGCGTTTTGGGCTGAATATTCTAGATATGCAGATGATATTACGTTCTCATCTCTTCATCATGTTTATCAAAATGAATCATCTTTTTTTTAAGAGATTCGACGGATTATTCAGGAGCAGGGGTTTATAATCAATGAACAAAAAGTCCGATTAAAAAGAGATAGTCTCAAGCAACTTGTCACTGGACTGGTAGTAAATAAACATCCCAATGTTTCGAGAAAATTCATTGATGGATTGAAAATTGATCTCTATTATTAGGAGCGTTATGGTTATGACAGAACAAGCGAATTTTTCAGAAAGAAATATAAGAATAAAAAAAAATCAGGCTAAGGATAATGTGGGCATGGCAAATGTAATAAGAGGACAAATCCAATTTTTTTAAATGGTAAGGGGCTCGGATAATCAAGTGTATATTAAACTTGATGAAAGTTTAAAAAAAACTTTTAGTTCTTGAAGCTACTCTACAAATAGAGGTGATAACTGATAAAGCGGGTATTTTTTTTATAGATTCGTAATTTATTTTGTTTTTTTTGGTATTCTATCTATAACTTGTAGAAACAAAATTAAAGATTATGAAAGCACTCTTAAGAACATTAATGGTAGCAGCGTTATTTTCGTTTGCAGCCAAAGCGAATGCACAATCAGGCACTCTGATTTTTAGAGAAGGTAATAATGGCTCTCAAAACATTGTAGCTAATATTACAGATGCCCCTGGGCAGGCATACAATCTAAAAGATAGAAATAGTATTGGTAAAAATGACGAAGCGAGGTCTGTTGTAATGGAAAATGTTAGGGTCGGAGCTGTTTTAACAGTTTATGATTCACCAAATGGGGATGCAAGTGATGACTATTGTGTAATTACTGTAAAACAATTAGTTTCACATAAGGTTATCGGATCATTTGAAACCTCATTTGAGGACAATGAAGTAAAAGTTCAAAAATTTAAAAATGGCAACTTAGACGGAAAAGTTTCTTTTATCAGGGTGAATTAGTTCCTTGATTCCAAAAATCCTGTATCATCTTTTAAAAGAAAAATCAATACAACGCCGTTTGTATGAAAAAGCATTTCCAATCACATGTTAGAGATAAGTAACCAATCAGGTTAACTGTATTTCTAACATGTTTCTTTATAAATCCTGCCTAAATGAATTGCTTATAGCCTCACCTAGATTGTATACTTCAGTTTTACCGTCGAACGCATTCTCAATAATACTACTGCCGGCAGCACTGCGGTAACCTCCTGCGCAATGTACCAAAATAGGTTTATTGGAAGGTATTTCGGCTAGCCTGGTTCTTAGCTCATATAAAGGAATATTAATCGCCTGATCAAAGTAAGGATATGCCTGCACTTCGCCCTTATTGCGCACATCTATGATGGTATAATTTTCTTGTTGAATTTTAAAGTTATCTAAATCCAGCTGTGCTGCTTTTTCATTTCCTGTTTCAATCACAAAAGCCGCTTCGATAAATAACTCGTAACCGATTTTGGCAGTTTTACCAATCACCTCCTTTAACATCTCGTCACTCTCTGCAACCAGGTAAAAGAATTCTTCGGGCACGAAAATACTCCCTAGCCAGGTCTCAAATTTACCACCATTCTGAATATTGACCGACTTCGGCAAATGACCATTCTTAAAATCTTTTTCGGGACGGGTGTCAACAATAAATATATTAGTATTGATTTTATAGGGTAGCCCAATCGGAAAGTTGTTAAACGAAGCTTGCAAATTCTTCGCTCCATGTCTATTGAGCTCAACATCATAAGCAAAATATGAAGGTATAAAAGGCTGCTCTTTCAATAAGGTTTTAACGAATTGTTCCTCAGTCATTTCCTGTAAAGACCAATTACTCCTTTTTTCTGCACCTATCGTGCTGCGATCAGCTTCGCTCAAAGCCTTGCCACATAAGGTTCCGGCGCCGTGTGCGGGATAAACCCATACCTCATCATCGAGTAACATTAATTTTTCGCGTAGCGAATGGTACATTTGTTTAGCTTGTTCCTCTCGCTTAGCGGTCTGGTTACCAGCTTTTTCACGCAGGTCTGGTCTGCCGCAATCTCCGATAAATAAAGTATCGCCCGTAAATACCACCTTATCTTTTCCCTGATGCTCCAATACGATACTGATGCTATCCATTGAATGCCCCGGCGTGTTCAGCGCTTTGAGTTTGATGTTGCCAAATTCAATCGTATCACCGCTGTCAAATGTTTGATGGGGGTATAGTGCACCTGATAATTGAGAACAATAAATCGTAGCCCCAGTTTGTTGATGCAGTTCGAGGTGACCACTTACAAAATCAGCATGCGGGTGCGTTTCGATTACACCGATAATTGTAGCCGCATGTTTTTTAGCGTAAGAAAGATAAGGTGCAATATCCCTGGCCGGGTCAATAAGCACTATTTTATTTTCACACTCACTTAGTATCGCGAATGAATAATGCGAAAGTCCGTTGTCTTTAAATTGTTCAATTTTCATAATTAATGAGGTAATTTTTTACGTAATAAACCATATACCCAGGTACCGGCAATAGCGCTCAGTAAGGTAACCAGTACGACCAGGTAGCCGCTCCCAATTTGTGCGAATAAAGGGCCTGGACAGGCACCTGTGATAGCCCAGCCCAATCCAAATATCAGCCCGCCGAAGACATTGCCCCAATGGAATTTTTTTTCGGAAATTACGATCGGCTCATGGCTAATAGTTTTAAGCTCAAAACGTTTAATAAACCAAACTGAGCTCATTCCAACTACAATGGCGCTGCCAATCACACCGTACATATGAAATGCCTCAAAGCGGAACATTTCCTGTATCCGGAACCAGGATACCACCTGCGATTTGACCAGTATGATTCCGAACAAAACACCGGTGATTAAAAATTTGATATTTCTCATAACTGTAATAAGTAAGGTAAAATGAGCCAGGTCATGGTAAAGCCCCCGATCATAAAACAACAAGTAGCTACCAGCGATGGCCATTGCAGGGATGATATGCCCATAATAGCGTGACCCGATGTACAACCACCAGCATAACGGCTGCCAAAACCTACCAGGAACCCGCCTAATACCATGAACACAGCGCCACGTAAAGTGAAAAGCTGGCTGAAACTGAAAACATCTCCTGGCAATAAACTGCTGAAATCCTTAACTCCCTGCCTTTTTAGTGAGGTAATGGTGTGTGGGTTAATACTGACTGCTTCGGATGTAGCTAACCAATAACTAGCGATAAATCCACCAATGACTATACCTGCGGTAAAAAACAAGTTCCAGCTCTCTTTTTTCCAGTCGTAGTTGAAAAAAGGGATAGTGCCAGGCAAACATGCGGCGCAGATATGACGAAGCGCTGAGGAAATACCGAAAGCTCTATTGCCTAATATCAGCAAAGCTGGTATGACCAGTCCAATCAATGGGCCAGCTATATACCAGGGCCATGGTTGTTTGATGATTTCCATATTATCTATTTAAAGTGTTTAGTAGTACAAATAAGCCCATGATCAAAACGAACCAACCAAATGCTGGCTTTAGTTTAGCGTCATTTATATATTTAGTGAGATAGCTTCCGGCAATAATACCGGCTATAGTAAAGGCCGAGAACGTGAACAGAAAAGAATAATCGATCATTATCTGGCTGGATACATCGCCTAAGACGCCTAATAATGAACTGGTAGTCATTATCATTAGTGAGGTAGCTATCGCTTTTTTCATCTCTAGTCCTGCAAACATCAGCAAAGAAGGAATGATAAGGAACCCACCACCAACACCCACTAAACCTGTAACCAGACCCATAGCAATACTTTGAAGAACCAGTTTGGTATAATTTATCTGCTGTTCCTTTGCTGAATGTGCCTTTTTTTTACGGATCATGGCTATTGACGCTGCCAACATTAAAATAGCGAATAACAGCATTAGCAAGATACTTCTGGTGAGTTCAAAATGCCCGATAGTTAACAAATGAGGAGGAATGGCTGGCATTACCCATTTACGCATTACAAATACAGCTACCAGTGAAGGGATACCAAATATTAATGCAATTTTAAAATTCACATTACCTTTTTGATAATGGATTACTGCGCCCACAGAACTGGTTAAACCCACAGTAAATAAGGAATAGGTAGTTGCCAGTATGGTGTCAAGTTTAAAAAAATAAACCAAAATAGGTACGGTAAGTATAGATCCACCACCACCAATTAACCCCAAAGACAAACCAATTAAAACCGAAGCCATGTACCCTGCTATTTCCAAAATATTCATATTAAGAAACAAAGGTATTGGCTAAAAAGCAAGCAGTTGGTGACCTATGTTACGTAGTGGGATTTAGTGTAATCTTATTGCGGGAAAGGATGACCATTTTTTGTTTTTCCATCTGCTTCAGGAGCCTGGAAATAACTTCGGGGGTAGTTCCTAATTCTTCGGCAAGTTGCTGGTGAGTTATACTAAGATCATTGGATTGATAAATGCTTGCCTTTCTTTTTAGCAGAGAAACGATGCGGTCATCTAATTTCTGAAATGAAACTGCATTGATCACATCCAGTAGCTCTTCAAAACGAATGTGGTACAGTTTAAAGATGAAATCTGCCCATTCCGGGTATACTTTTATCCATTCGCTGGCTTTGGATATGGGGATCATTAAAACTTCTGAATCTTCTTCAACAACGAGTTTAACCTTACTCGTATCCTCGTGTATGCCAGCAAGGAAGGACATGATACAGCTTTCTCCAGGTTTGATATAATAGAGCAATACTTCACGGCCGTCATTATCCTCACGTATTACCCGCATACTACCCTTAAGAACAATAGGAATGGAACGAACATAACTATTTGAAGGCATCATGACCGTGCCAGCAGTTAGCGTTCTGCGTTGGCTGATCGCTTGCAGTTCTTCTTCCAGTAATGGACTGAATAATTTCATTTCACTAAGATACAATGATGGAAGATACCCCACTGCTCATTTTAATAATTTGATGAAAATGCAGTAGATCATTTACCATCAATGAATGGAGAATAATACGGGTTTAAAGTCATAACTATTAAAGTTAAAACTTATGCAGGCATTTTTAGGTTATAGTATTTATAAAAAAATAACTATGGAAAATAATAAAGAGATTATTTCAGACCTTAAAGGTTTAATCCACATAATTAATGATGGAAAAGAAGGGTATCTTTCTGCATCTGAAGCTACAGACAACCTTGAATTGAAGGCTGTATTTTTAAAATATGCAGCAGAACGTAAAGTCTATGAAGTTGCTCTGAAAGCTCATATTGCTAAGCATGGCGGGGAATCTGATAATGATGATGGGGGGATACTTGGTGCCATACACCGAACCTGGATTGACATTAAAGAGACATTGACTGGCAAAAGTGAAACTGCACTGCTTGGTGCTGTGGTTACCGGAGAAAATGCTGCCCTTGCAAAATATGATCAGGCAATCCATGACCATAAGCTTCATTCAGACCATTTGAATATGCTGACAGAACAAAGAAACGGAATTGCTGATGCTTTGAAAGAAATTGAAGTACTCGGGCAAAAGTATAAATAACTTATTCTTTAATATAAAAAGCTGTCTGAACCTGAAAAACTGGCAACAGATTTTCAGGAGGAATATAGCCAGCTCTTTTTTGATAGAGCTGGCTATACATTTCAAATTACTTGAGGATTTATACGTGCAAATTATTTGCTTTGATATAATGTAACTTTTAGTGATACTCACAAACGGATCTCCCGGACAAATATCCTGCTCATTAAAGAAATACTTTAAACCAGCTGTTTCAGCATGTGCAAAAACTTTCTTGAACGGGATAACGCCATTACCAACCTCTGTAAACATTTGTTTTGGGGTGTTATCCATATCTTTTACATGCCATAGCGGGAAACGTCCGGGATGCTTCTTAAACATCGCGATAGGGTCTTGTTTGGCTTTATACATCCAATAAATATCCATTTCCATTTTCACAAGGCCGGCATCAGTACTGTTAAGTAATATATCATATGGATAATGACCATCTTCCGATTTGAATTCAAAATCGTGGTTATGGTAGCAAAGTTGTATACCTGCTTTCCTGGTAATTTCGCCGGCTTTGTTTAGCTTCTCTGCAGTTTGTTTATAATGGTCAAGTGTTCCGCGTTCACTGTCAAGTAAATAGGCACAAACCATATATTTAATACCTGCCTCACTTGCATCGTCAACTGCTTTTTGCCAATCGTTGATAATAGTTCCTTTGGTATCTGGCATTCCTTCTCCGAGCATAAAGTGGGCACTCGGCATAATCAGGCCATTATCATTTAATACTTTTTTAAACTCGGCGGGAGCCATTCCGTAGAATTTCTGGCTGCCTGTATAGGTAGCCCCTTCAACCGAATTGAAACCTACTTTAGCTACCTTAGCAAGAGTGCCAACCGGGTCTTTAGCCATAGCATCACGTACAGTGTAAAGTTGTACGCCTATATATCTTTTTTTAGGGGCTGCAAATAATTTGGGAGCCATTAACAAACCTGCTGATAGCACAGCACTGCTTTTCAGGAATGATCTTCTTGATGTCATTGGTTAATAGATTAGTTGTTTAACTAAATCTAATGCATTGAACAGATAAATCAATTAAGCAACAAAATTGTTACAGTGGTTGATTTGAAGCTGGGAGCAGCATTGTTTACTTGCTGGCCACTGTAAGTTTCCCTTACATCCTATACAAATATTCGTACATTTAATTAAATAACGACCAGGTCTGTAGCAGATATTATCTCATTGATTATTACCCTTACAATAAACAAATACATATGGAAAAATTGGCATTGCTGATACGCCTTGAGGTAAAACCAAGGAAGGAAAACGAAGTTGCAGACTTTATTAAAGGTGCATTGCCTTTGGCACAGGGGGAAGAGCAAACTATCAATTGGTATGCGTTAAAGCTTGGTCCGTCTACTTTTGGAATCTTTGATACATTTGAGACTGAGGATGGACGCAAAGCGCATCTGGGAGGACAAATATGATGGCGTTTTATACCATCAATTGTTTCACTTTTAAAATAGAGGATATGCCTATTGATTACCAGATAATTATTGCTCGTTCATTGACAATAAGATAGTCTGGCCCTTAGGCCTTAAACGATAGGCAGCCCCCTTGCGAGGTTTCTCGAAAACGCCTTTTGATGCACTTAACTTGTAGGTGTGCCCGTCAAATTCATAAATGACGCTTTCACTAGTTATACTTTTTATAGGGGTTTGAGCAGACTGAGCAATATTTAAATCCAAAAACCAGTCACTATTTAAATTATTATTACAGGTTATTTTTAGCGTTTTCTCTTTAAGTTCAATCTGGAAAGTTCCTGAATCAGATGGCCAGAGTACTTCAGCAGTTTGAAGACCTGGATTATACCAGCCTTTTCTATCAACTGTTGCGGAAGTTCCCACCAGGCACCAATCTCAAATTTATTTTTAGGTAAAGCTTTCAATAATGCCTGATACCGGGGATCAATCAAAGCATCGTATTGCAATAAAAAGGTGCCACCAAGATGATTTTTTTTCATCAATTCTATTTGCTTCACCACTGTTTGATAGAGTACGTCCTTTGTTACATTGGCCTCACGCGGTTCAATATCACGAATAAAATTTACGATGTTAATTATTTTTGGCTCGGAATTGCCTTTATATTTTTCTAGTCTGTCCTATACACAATGAGTTACAGAAAATTGCTGTGAATATAATGATGAAGTTAATACAAATCTTGTGTTTCATAAGTAGTAAATATCTGCTAAACTTACTGAAACTACGTCCTGTACTATCCTGCATAACAATAATTTCTATCTAATCAACTTGCCACTCTCATGGCTAAAGCTCCTGAATTTCTAAGCCACCGATCCTGTTATTGAGCAAGTTGATTTGCCTGCGGTAAAATAAAGTTAAAACATACAGGTTGCCAGATAGGGTAATCTGTATGTTTATAGCCTTTCTGCATGTATTCCCTTTGACTTCAACTCATCATATACTTTAGGGTCTGAATTGAACAACGTCATTTTTTTTAAATTAGCGAAATAATTGATATCTTCAAAAGATTCAATTTCAAAGGTATTGTCCTCACCATCCCAAAATGGATAAAGTTGTCCGTAAATTGAATTTCCTCCATCCTGATACAATTCAGTTATTGTTCCGGCAAATTCAATGTCTATTTTAAGGCTTTCAAAATAGGAGATAACTTCTGGAATGATGTTGTAACCTTCTTCTTCAATGTCTATTTTCCGTTTATCGTAAAGTGTGGCAAATTCATAAACATCAAATTTAGGTTTCAGTAATTCTTTGTTAAACATCAATTCTTCAATGACTAACAGCTTAAAGTTGAAATCTTTAAAATCAATAGCATTTTTTACCGGTACTGATGTGCTGTATCCGGAAGTTTCTTCTTTGAAACTATAGTTTTTCATAAGCACATAAGCGTAGACATCTTCTTCTTTTCCATATCTCATTTTTATGAGCTGTAAGCGTTCTAGCACAAAAACATTATTGTCAAGCTCAGTTATGTTTTGACCGTTAACGTATAAATTTCCTGTAAAAATATTTTGTGGTAAATGTTTTAAGTCAGGCTCTTTTCTAATCAAGAACCTTAAATCTAATATATTATCTGATGAAAAATATTCAACATAAACACCATATTGGTCCCAGCGAACATTCCATCCATTGTCATATATTTGAAAGGATGGCTCACCTAATATTTTGACAAGTGTTTCCATATTTATTGGAAATACAATTGAAATTCCGTTGATGGTTACGTTGTCTCTGTCGCATTGAACAATTATATTTTTAGCATCAGCTCCCATGTCATCTTATTTTTATGATTGCCAAAAATATGATTGTTTTTTGTGTTTAAATGAATTGGATAAAGATTTTAATACAGGAAGGCTAAAATTTGAAATACTGATAACTGTATTTGTTTCCGAAATTTTAAGGGACTTGAAAGAGAAAGAGCTGGTACTTAACAGTGCAATTCAGGATAGCGTTAAGGTACCTTTGAAATTTTTTATAAAGTCATTCTACTTGTTTGATAAAATATGATTTAGTTGGAGAATTGGCAATTAATTTCGTAGTTGGAAACCATTTTATCACTGGTCTTCAAACTCACACTTAATTGAGAGTTTGAAGATGACTGGTTGAATAAATTTGAAAATCTTATTAACAGCTCTTTTTACGATTTAATCTTATATAAGTATATACTTTTATTTCCTGTTTTATCTTTTTTAGATAAAACGCCCGACTCTGTTAACCTATTGAGCTGCCTTGATATTTCTTTGCTGCTGAAATCCCGCTTGTACTCTTTTTTAATATATTTTCTGACATAATTAACTTCTCTGTGTTCAGCAAAGAACATTGTTGGAATTAATTCCTTTTTTATAAAATACGCGATGCTTTCTTCTCCTTGTCTGGCGATGAAAAACTGAGGATTATTGACATTTTCATCATAGAAATTTTTGATAGTTTCTATCATCTCCCATTTTTTTAGCTTAAAGAGTTTAGCTGAGAAAATCACATCAATTTCTACTCCAAAGAATTTCGCTATTTTTCCGGCTGTTTTGCTTGAAATAGAGGCCTTCCCATTCTTTATAGTTCGCAGATGATTCACCGAGATTTCTGTAGCACTGGCTAATCCAGTTACACTAATGCCACTCTGATCAAGTAAAGATGCAAGTTGTTTTCCTACCAGTTCAGCACTCAGATGTTCATTCTCTTTGGTCATAAATCAAAAAGAGATATAAATCTGTCTTCATTATTAATGAAATAGTTGTTATTCTGAATTCAGAATTATATATTTACACTATGGTTTAATAGATATCTCAATCAGAGAAATATTGTATGATGGTTTTATTTATCATATGTTTATTAAACAGCGGCTTATTCCTATACTTTAAGATTATTTATCCTTCCTTCCGACAATTGTCGTGATGCATTCTATATGCACAGAAACCTAAAACCGTAACCTAAATCCTTTTTGAGTGCCGATCAATCCATTCTGATAAGAATTGGTATTGCTCATTAATTTTTAATCATCACTAACGAATAAACATGAAAAAAACGATCTCAATAATCGCTATGGCCACGCTTTGCCTTTTTTTAAGTGTAAAGGCTCAGGTTCAGGTAACGAAACCAACTTATAAACCTGTTAAAATAGGGGATAGAATCCCTGATGTAACGTTGACTAATATTTATAATTATAAGACTACTCAAACTAATCTTTCTGATTTTAAGGCTAAACTGATTATTCTTGATTTCTGGGCGACCTGGTGTACATCCTGTCTGGCTAATTTTCCAAAAATAGAAGAACTGCAAAAGAAATATGGAGAAGAGGTCCAGTTTATTAAAGTAGCTTATCAGCCGAAGGCCCTGGTATTACCTTTTCTGGAGAAATTCCATAAGGATAAGCCTTCAGTGATTCCTGTAGTTACTGATGACAAGATATTGCATGAGTTGTTTCCTCACCTCTATATTCCTCACTATGTGTGGTTGGATCAGTCTGGTAATGTGCTTGCCACAACTAATGGTGATCAGCTCACTGTAGCAAATATTGACCGGTTTTTAAGCAATGATAGTATTGGAAACATGCGCACAAAAATTGATTTAGATGATTCTAAACCGCTTTTTTTGACTAATGAACTTTTGAAAAATAATGAGTTAAAACATTATTCAATTTTTTTAAAAGGTCCGTATGATGGCCTGGGTTCAGGAGTCTCTCTTTTAAAGAATGAGGCTGGTGTTCAAAAGGGATTAGCAATGACTAATATATCATTATATGATATGTATAGTTATATCATGTATACTAAATTCGACCAAATGGGTCAGAGATATTCTGAGAGCAGGAATATTATTCTCCTAAAGGATACTGCTTTGTTTATGGATAGTGGCTATGCTGATCATAATAAGGTTGAACGCTATACCTATGGGTGCAATGTACCTGAACTTAAAAAATCCCCACTGTACGAATACGTACTGGAAGATCTGAACCGATATACTGATTACATAGGAAGTATAGAAAAAACTAAAGTTAAGTGTCTGCTATTGAGACGTCGGGGGCGTGTTGATAAGATGAAAACCAAAGGTGGTGCCTCTCAGAATACTCTTTTTCTAAATACAGACTCTAAAATAATTAATTATCCTTTTAAATATTTTTTTGTAAGTCTGATGGGGCTGCCCTTCATCAAAGTCCCTTTATTGGATGAAACCGGGTATACTTTTAATGTTGATATTTCTTTGTCTGAAAAGACCAGTCTTCCAACTTTAAGAGAGGAGCTTAAAATTTATAACCTCGAGCTGGTTGAAGCGGTCAGAGAGCTTGATATGTTCGTATTACGGGATAAGAAATAAAGAAAATGAGAAACTTAGTCATAATAATAGTGCTGACTTTTTTTACACTTAGTGTGAATGGCCAGCAACATGTTAACGGTAAAGTGATATCTGCTGTGACTGGTGAAACTTTAAGTGGGGTGACGGTCAAAATTAGTAGTACAAATCTTACTGTTTATACAGATGAGAATGGTTTGTTTTTGCTTCAGTTAAATTCTGAAAAGGATACGCTCGAATGTTCTCATTTAGGTTATAGAAAAAAAAGAATGCGTGTCTATCATGGTGAACCTCTATTGATAAAGATGGAACCTGTAGAACAAGTTTTGGAAGAAGTGAGTATTGTTTCATCTGGTTATCAGAAGTTATCTAAAGAAAGGGCGACGGGTTCTTTTAGTTTTATCGGTGAGAAAACTTTCAATCAGCAAGTGGGAACAACTGTTTTAAGCAGATTAGAAGCTGTAGCAAATGGTGTTTTTGCAGATAGAAGTAGCATAGGAGGTAGTAGTAATCTGGTTGTAAGAGGGCCGAGTACAATCCGTGGACCTAAAGGTGCATTAATTGTATTGGATAATTTTCCCTACGAAGGTGATTTGGATAACCTGAATCCAAATGATATTGAAAATATCACTGTGCTAAAGGATGCAGCAGCAACTTCTATCTGGGGAGCGAGAGCTGGAAATGGAGTTATTGTCATTACCACGAAAAGAGGGAAATTTAATCAGCCTTTAGCTATAGATTTTAATGTAAATAGTACAATTATAACCAAACCTGATTTTGGTTATCTGAGACAGATGTCTTCGCCCGATTTTATAGCTGTTGAAGAATTATTATATACGAAAGGAAGGTATAAGAATGATATTAATTCCATCAGTAAAAGAGGACTTACACCAATTGTGGAGCTATTGATCAGGAAAGATAAGGGCGAAATATCTAATAATGTATACAATTCAATAAAAGCTGATTTAGAAAAAATTGATATAAGGGATCAGTATGCCAGGTATATCTACAAACAGGGTTTAAATCAGCAATATGCCTTAAGTTTAAATGGTGGGACAGCCAATCAGGGCTGGAACTTATCTACAGGATATGATCAGAATTCTTCTGTATTGGATGAAAAGTATAACAGATTTAATATGCGCTTCCAAAATACAATCCGTCCTGTTAAAAAATTAGAAATAACTAATGCAATTTTCTATACGCAGAGTAAAAGTAGTTCTGGTAGACCAGCGTATGGGAGGATCAGGTCTGGTTCAGATCTGTACCCCTATGCGCGTTTTGCTGATGATCAGGGGAATCCACTGTCTATTATGAAGAATAATCGTATAGGATACATTGATACGGCTGGTAGGGGTAGGTTATTGGATTGGAAGTATTATCCGCTGGATGATTATAAACACTTAATCAATACAATATCTGTCAATGATCTGCTGATTAGTACCGGATTGAATTATCGGTTGATAAATGGTTTATCTCTGGATATTAAGTATCAGTTTGAAAGGCAGCAAACAAATGGAAGAAACCTGAGTGATAAGGATAGCTATTTTGCAAGAAACCTGGTGAATACTTACACACAACTCCCAAACGCAAATGAGGTAATTTATAAGGTTCCAAAAGGAGGTATACTGGATTTAGCTAATAGCATATTGCAGTCACATAATTTAAGAGGGCAGTTGAATTATAATAATAATTGGGGTAAAAACGAAGTCAATATTATTGCTGGTGGTGAACGCAGAGATTCAAAGACTTTGTCTGATCAGAGCCGGGTTTATGGATATGATGACCTCTTGATGAATTATGGGAATGTGGATTATCTGACTTCTTTTCCTGATTTTAAAACTGGTGCAAGAAGCTATATTTCTGACAACAGGAGTCTGGATGAAATTGTAAACCGCTTTGTTTCTGTTTACGCGAATGGTTCATACACTTATGATGGTAAGTATACCGCATCTATGAGTGCAAGGAGCGATGCTTCAAATTTGTTTGGGCTAAAAACCAATGATAAGTGGAATCCTTTATGGTCTGCAGGAGTTTCGTGGGAAATCAGTAAAGAAGACTTTTATCATTTGCCGTTGCTTCCTTATCTAAGATTGAGATCAACTTATGGTGTTAGTGGCAATGTAGACCCTTATATGACTGCTGTAACTACAATTGCTTATTTTGGAAACTCAGAATACACGCCATCGCCCACGGCACAGTTTCGTAATTTCTATAATCCGGATTTGACTTGGGAACGTTCAGCAATGTTGAATATGGCGCTTGATTTTAGATTTAAAGGAAACAGGCTTTCTGGCAGTATTGAATATTTTAATAAAAAAGGAACTAATCTTTTTGGGAACGAGCTGATTGATTATACTGGCGGAATTGGGTCTATGATTCTAAAAAATGCAGCAAGTACAAAAGGAAACGGTATGGACCTGGAGTTGAATAGTTTTAATCTTGCTGCTGGTAGTTTTAGCTGGACAAGTAATCTGAATGCTAGTTTCTATAAAGATCAGGTAGTGAATTATTATTTGCCTGATATGCAGGCAAGTAATTATGTCAGTTTAACACCTTCAATATCTGGTATTGCTGGTAAACCAGTTCTTGCAATTTATTCTTATAAATGGGCCGGCCTTGATCCTTTGAACGGTAATCCAAGAGGTTACGTAAATGGAGCTATAAGTGATGATTACAACTTACTAACAGGAAGTAGTATCAAGCTAAAAGACCTGAATTATCATGGTTCTGCTATACCTGTATTTTATGGGTCTCTTGGTAATACTTTTACTTATAAAGGGATTAGTCTTGCTGTGAGATTCACCTATAAACTGGGGTATTATTTCAGGAAATCTTCAATCAATTATGGAGATCTGATTAATAATTTCGTTGGACATGCTGATTATGGAGCGCGATGGCAGAAGTCTGGAGACGAGTTGTCCACTAACGTTCCTTCTTTAGCTTATCCAAATAATACTTTAAGAGATGTCTTTTACACGGGGTCAGAAGTGTTGGTAGATAGGGCAGATCATATTCGCCTGCAATTTGTGAATCTATCTTATGATTTACGTCAGGATAAAATGAAATTTTTGCCTTTTAAAAGTATGTCCATCTATATCAATGCAGCCAATTTGGGCTTGATATGGACGGCCAATAAAGATCATCTTGATCCTGATTACCAATTGCCAAATGTATTTAAGCCTTCAAAAACTTTTTCCCTTGGAGTGCGTGCTAATTTAAACTAAACGGACGATGAATAAATTATATAAAATTATAGCAGCGGTTCTGGTAATAGGCTGCTTGACAAACGCAGTAGGATGTAAGAAATTTCTTGATGAAAAAACAAGTAGAAAACTGGCTGTTCCTAATACTTTAATGGATTTCCAGGCTTTGCTTGATAATCCATTAAAGATAAATTATAACTCACCCAGTGCTGGTGAAATAAGTTCAGATAGTTACTATCTGACTGATGAAAAATGGGAATCATTGGCAGATGAAAATGAACGAAGGAAGTATATCTGGGCAAAAGATAACTTATTCGCTGCGGATTCTAATGAATGGGCCGATATTTATCAGGCAATTTATTTCTGTAACACTGTCGTAGCAGGGGTAGATAAATTAACCAGAACCGGATCAAATGCGACAGAATGGAATAATGTAAAAGGTCAGGCCCTTTATTGCAGAGGAAATAATTATCTGGATGCTGTAATTATCTGGAGCCTGGCTTATGATAAGCAAAGTTCATCATCAGATTTAGGTTTGCCATTGCGTTTGAATACAAATTTTAGTGAAGTTTCTGTCAGATCCAGCGTTCAGCAGACTTATGAACAGATTATTGAAGATGTTAAAAGCTCGGTAGCTTTATTACCACTCGTGCCGCTATCTAAATTTCGTCCTTCAAAATCTGCTGCCTATGGATTATTAGCCAGAACCTACTTATCAATGCGGGATTATGATAATGCTTATGTCTATGCAGATTCTTGTTTGTCTTTAAATTCCACCCTATTGGATTATAATACACTTAAACTCGAAAGTAATTATCCCTTCACCGTTGCTAATAATACTGAAGTAATATACTTCAGGTTTATGAATGCAACAGATATTATTTATGAAACTATGCCTATTGTAATCCCTGAAACATACGGCTCCTATAATGCTAATGACTTGAGAAAACAAGCATTTTTTAAAAAGAATGAAGAAGACGAAACTTATTGGTTTAGCGGGAGCTATGGAGGAAGATTGGGATTATTTTGTGGGGTCGCTACAAATGAGATTTTTTTAATCAAAGCAGAATGTCTTGCAAGAGCGGGTAAGATTACTGAAAGTATAAAAGTATTGAATGCATTATTAGCTGAACGCTGGGATAAAACTAAAGTTTATACACCCTATTTTGCTGCGGACGCTAATGAAGCTTTAAATATAGTTTTGCAAGAACGGAGAAAAGAATTATTGATGACAGGATTAAGGTGGATGGATATTAAACGTTTGAATAAGGAAGGAGGAAATATTATGTTGACCAGAACGTTGAAGGGTCAGACCTATAAACTTCAACCAAATGATTTGAGGTTTGCTTTACCTATTCCTGAAGATGTAATTGCTTTATCTGGAATGATTCAGAATAAAAGATGATTATAAGAACTCCATGGATAATTGCTTTTTAAGGCTTATCCATGGAGTTTTTAATTATAGTTTAATAGATCTCCTTTTAACAGCAGCATTGTTAATCTGTTGCGGAGTGTGATTAAAAAGATAGCTATCTAATGTTTGACCTGCTGGGACAATAAGTTCGCAGGGTGTTTTTGTTTGGCCTGCGCATACAAATTCATCATCTAATTGTGTGCTCCATTTTGCTGGATTTTTTAACATTGTGTTGTCAGCACCATTGAAAAAATAGGACGTGTCAAACCGGTTCGGATTTGCACTTTTAAAAGCACTCTGCGTAAATATTAATCCGCCTGCTATCACTACTACGGTTAATCCGAATGTATTTACATTTTTAAAGAATTTATTCATCGTTATGCGTATGACGACTGGGCATTCATAATGCCCCGCCTTGATTACCGTTCAGAAACCTGGAAGCTCCATTCCTTCGGGCTAAATCTTAACTTATTTTTCTGCAGCTGAGCTTATTTGCTGTAATTGATATTTCTTCAACCTCCGGCGGTTCTCCTTTCTTTTTGATCGTTCAACATTCTATTAATTAAGAGAAATATGACTATTTATAGTCATATTTCTTTTCAGGAGGATGCCCGCAAGCGCAAGTAAAAGGAAAAAGACATTGAAAATCAGATGTACACTGTAGCTCATGTGCTTAAGTATACCACCACAACTGCAAGGAATTCTGCCAAACACACCTGTCATCGTGATCGCGATATAAATAGTAAATAAGCTAAGCAAAATTAAAGAAGCATAAAATCCCATTAATCTTAATGGCTTATAAAGTAACAGCGCCACGATAAAAAGCTCAGTGATAGGTACCACCCATACCAAAATCAATGCAATAGATTCAGGAAATACCTGGTTAAGCATTTCCGATCTGCTTGTTGCAAAGTTTGTTAACTTACTCAAAGCTGCATAACAAAATAACAAAGCAATTGCAGTCGCAATTCCTTGTAATATAATTTCTCTTCTCATCCTGACTGGTCTCCTTATGGAGTATAAATTAAATGTCGGAAGGATCGGATGCTGTTACTGTTGCTTTTTAGTGGATTCGTATCTACCAAATGTTACATTCATAATATACATTTGGTGAGATGAGAATTGTCATTTGGTGAGATGAGAATTGTCATTTCATGAGATTCCAATTGTCAATGGGCATTAAAAATTAATCAGTTATCTTTTCTAAACCTTGATAAGGAATTAGGGCTTATTCCTAAAAAGCAGGCAATATCCTTCATTTTTGCACTGTTAAACAGAGAAGGATGCGCAGTGAACAATTGCAGATACTTCTGTCGACCACTTAAATGAAGTCGATTGAACTCATAGTTCTGTCTTACCGCATCATAGTGATCCCGGATTTTCGTGAACAAGAAATTCATTTCTTGTTCCAATCTTAAGTAATCTTCAACGTTCAGATATACTAAATGGCTGTCCTCTAAAAGTTCAATAGAACTTGGCGCCGGGGTTTGGCTGAAAAAACCTGGAATGGTGTAAAGTAAATCTCCACTAAATAAGAACCATGAAGTTTGCTCCTGAATATCAGCATTCTTATCTTCTTTAAATTCCCTTGCAGAGCCTTCAATGATGAACCACAATCTCCCTTGTATTTCCCTCTGATAGAGAATTCGGGTTCCTTTTTTGCCAAATTCTTCAAACACCATCTCCATCAGCATCATTTTGACCACAGAAGAAAGCGGCATTATTTTTTCTAATACTTGAATCAACTGCTGAAATATAGGAGAACTTACCGCCATTATCTTTTGATTGGACTAATCGTGAAGTTTAAGATCCGGCTACAATAAGAGGAGATGAACGCTTCAGGTAGTTATTTACTAATATAACTAATTATTATTAAGTTTAATATTTGTGTTAATAAGTTTATTTTTTTAATTTATTATGAAGTATCTCGCTCCTGCTTCTTTTATTTTACAATCATACTTGTTCTGCTCGTATTTACTTCCGGATTAAACCCAATGATTTCTCAGAATTGAAATATTTATGGAATAATCCAATCATTGTATATATTTACGTAAACTTTTACGTAAATATATACAATGATATCAAATATTATTAATGAATCCGGCTCTTTTGCTATTGGTGCCAGATTACGCAGATTGTATGAATCACTAACTAGTGATATGACGCTGATTTATCAGGAACAAGGCTTACCGCTGGAAACAAAGGATTTTATTCTTTATTATTTAGTGAGTAAACGCAGTAGCATAAGTATTTCAGAGATTGCAAAAGAACTGAACTTAACTCATCCTGCTGTGATCCATATTGCAAAGAGTCTAGAAAGAATAGGGTATATCGAATCTGAAAAATCAGTTAGTGACAGCAGAAAACGCCTCTTGAAATTAACAAAAAAGGGGCAGAAAGATTTGGCGAAATACCGGATACTCTGGGCTGACATTATGGCTTTGAATCAAGAGCTATTTGAGCAGGAGGTACAGCTTTTACAGCATATTCAAAAGCTGGAAGAAATGCTGAAAGAGAAAACCTATTATCAAAGATATCATAGTCTGCAAGCTTCAAAAAAGATAGATTAAAAAAAAGAATAGTATAAAATTACAAGATAAATGGAAAAGTATTCATCTCTATTGGATAACCCAATCTGGAATGCATTGGAAACAGTTCATCAGGATTTCTCAACTGGTAATCAGGTCATCAAAAGATATAACGAAGGCACAATTCCATTTATGGGAATGGCTCATCCAAATGGCAAATTATTAACTCAAATAGCACCTTATTTTAAAGTGAACGAAGAAGTGTTTTTAAAGGATGAAGTGGAGGATATTCCGAAAGAATGGGCATTGGTGACCCGGTTAAACTGCTTGCAGATGATCTATATACCTGCACTGCCTAAAGCGGTGAATATGGAAGGAATAGTCAAGCTTTCTGTGCATGATGCCTTGGAATTATCAGACCTGGTTAATCTGGTACAACCTGGCTTTTTTAAAGAAAGAACTTCCTCACTGGGAAATTATTATGGAATTAAAAAAGACAATAAATTAGTTGCAGTGGCTGGAGAGCGATTTAAGTTAACAGGTTTTACCGAATTAAGTGCGGTTTGCACACATCCCGATCATACCGGTAACAGCTACGCACAGAGGTTATTAAATGTATTGTGCAGCAAAAACTTAATACAGGGAAATACCCCCTTTTTGCATGTTGTTGATACAAATACAAGAGCTATAAAAATTTATGAGCACTTAGACTTTAAAACCAGAATAGATTTCCCGCTGATCAAATTGAGATACCTGGGCAAGGTTTAATTACAAAACCCCGATTCATACCGCACTAAATAAAACAAACCTTTGCAAGGTTTATCCTGCATCATATTGTGGTCGGTGTTGAGAAGGGGTTGGTAAGGCCAATGGCCTTACCAACCCCTTCTCAACACCGACTACTTCTACTAGCTGAAGAGTTCTTCTTTAGCTCCAGCTTATCTTCTGATCAACAACATCAATTAGCAAAGAATTTCTGTTACGCTAAAACCATTCTTATGGTAACATGATTATTCTTTTGATTTCTTTTAGGTTAAAATTAACGATTTTTAGTATTTAAATGAAAATAAATAGATATTCATTTTTCCTATAAATAATGGTTTAAACGCCGTTTTTTGAATAAACTTTAATTATGTGTAATTAAAATTTGTTTTTTTGATTTTTCGTGCTGAAATTGTATTTATCGATTTGCTATTATAAATATAAATAATGTAAATAAAACCATTTTAAAGAATGTGAAGATGGTTTTATTAGTCAAATAAGTGCATAAATATAAATAAATGTCATATAGTTTATCTTAAAGTGAAATTAACCTACAATTAATATACCAATGAAAAACACTGAAGTATACCTGAAGCCGAATTTAGTCATGGAACCCTTAGTCGATAAATGGTATGCCTGGAGCCATTTGATCTCTCCTGCAACAGCTGCAATGAATATTGTTGGGCGACATATGACGATCATGGAATCCTATTTAATGGCACCAGAGCTTCATGCAGAAGCTGTCCTGAATCCAAAGTTAAGGGGAGGCCCCTTTATGGATATACCCGTAGAAAGAGCGGGTGAAGTCAAAGCAATTTATGAAGATACGCTGTTGAAGCAACAGCCAGTATTGGAATTTTCAAAAGCAGTGAATAAATTAGATAAGCTGCTGAAAGCCGATGCGAAAGGTTTTGCGATGGAAGAAATATACGCACGTGTACCTGAAGAACTTAAAGGTTATGTCGAACTCTATTATGACCGCAACAACAACGGTGGATTCAGATTCTTTGAACCTCTTTTATATGATAGTGCTTACTATAACAAAAATTCTCAAAGTTTAGCTTTATGGATTACTGACAATGACCACAGACCATTTTGCCTGAGTACGCCGAAGCTGAATGATGAAAATACACTGCATTTAGAGATCCCCTTTGATCATCCTGGCATTGATGAACTGGCCAGAATGAAAAGAGTACCACAGACCCTTGATTATATCAAAGAAAAACTGGGCATAACCGAAGATCAATCGGCACTTTTTGAAACATTTTTTACGACTGATGTTCCTCCTGCTTATGAAAAGTACGCAGGCGATAAAATCCGTATGCGCTATTTCGGCCATGCCTGTATTTTAATTGAAACCAAAGACATCAGTATCCTGGTTGATCCGCTGATCAGTTATTACGGCTATGCCTCAGAAGTAGATCATTTTTCGGATGTGGATCTTCCTGATACCATCGATTATGTTTTGATCACGCACAACCATCAGGATCATATTCTATTTGAGACCTTATTGCCCTTACGCCATAAAATCAAAAATATTATTGTGCCCAATACCTGCAGCGGTAAGCTTCAGGACCCTGATTTAAAGCTGATGTTCAATCATATTGGTTTTAACAATGTGATCTCGATCAATGAAATGGAATCGGTGAAATTTGCGGATGCCATGATTACCGGAGTACCATTCACAGGAGAACACAGTGATCTGAATATTTTAACAAAGTCTTGCTATTTTGTACAGATAGGGGATTTTAAACTGGCATTTTTTGCAGATTCAAGAATAATGGAACCGGAACTATACGCACATATCCAGCGAAAAATAGGGGATGTAGACGTTGTTTTTCTGGGAATGGAATGTGATGGAGCTCCTTTATCCTGGTTATATGGACAGCTATTGCCTCAGAAATTACCAAGAGATCAGGACAACAGCCGCAGGTTATCAGGATCTGACTGTAAAAAAGGTATGTCCTTAGTTGATATCTTCCATCCTAAAGAAGTTTATGTTTATGCCATGGGACAAGAGCCCTGGGTTGAATTTATCAGCAGTATTAAATATACCGATGAGTCAAATCCTATTGTTCAGTCCAACAGGCTAATAGAAGAGTGCAGGGAAAAAGGAATTGCCGCAGAACGTCTATTTGGTGAAAGAGAAATACTCTATAATAAATAACTGATTAAAATTAACAATCACCTTATAGCTTTCTTACTACTTACTCCTATGCGTAAATCGTATAAGAGTAACTAATCTAACCTTGCATGAAACTCTCATCCAACACCTTTCCTATGCATCCTGCACAACAGGATGTCTTTATTGATCAGCTGATTAATATCAACAGTCCCCATTACAATATCAATAACTATTTCAAAATTACAGGCGCATTAGACATTGATAAATTTGTCAGTGCTATCGTTTCCTCTGCTGCGGTTTTTGATGTTTTTAAAATGGCGATTGCTACAGCTGATTTTAATCCCGGTTACCAGATTACTGAGCACGAACGCGAACTCGCTGTTCAGTTTATAGATTTTAGCAGGGACGACCATCCAGCAGAGCTGATTCTCCAGTGGATAGAAAATCAGAAAGACAAGCCGATTTTATTAGAAAAATCAAGCTTGCCTGTAGAACAGTATATCCTTAAAGCAGCTGACAATGCGCATTATTATTATTTTAAGTTTCATCACCTGATTTTTGATGGATACAGTGTCCGGGTGTGGGCGAATTATATTTCCAGTAAATATAAAAGCTTATTAAATAATGATCAGGAAGTTTTTGTTTCACCTTCTTATTTGCAGGAGGTGGAAAAAGCAGTGGCAAATCATGGATCTGACGCCTATCAGGTTAGTGCTGCCTACTGGGAAGCAAAAATAAAGACGAAGCCAGCTTCTGTTCTTCAGCCAGTTTACGATGCATTGGATGAATTGGGGAAAGAAAGCAAGTGCTATACACGCATTTTGGAAAAAGAGGAGCAAATACAGTTGTCTCAATTGGCCACGGCCAGCCAAGCGCGTTTGCAACATTTAACTATGGCCGCAATGGTGATTTACCTGGCTAAAATGTATGGGTTAGAACGTTCTCTTTTTGGTACAGCTGCCCATAAACGAAATCAAAAAAAGCAGCGGGAAATATTAGGAATGTTTTCCGGGGTTGCTCCATTTGAAGGTAATTATCAGCCGGGCAATAAATTAATTGATTTCATTCAGGCTATAGCCCAATCTCAAAAAGAAGATTACCGGCATCTTGATTACATCGCCGGAGATTTGAGCAGACATTTTAAGCATGATCCTTTGGCAGGGCCTTTCTTTGATTTTGTGATTAATCATATCGTGTTTGATTTATCATTTAATTTAGGAGCAGGTATTCAAACCGCTCATGAGGTGAGGTTTAGCACACATCAACAAACTCCACTGGAAATTATGTGGCTTGATCACGGAGAAGATCAACCTTTACAACTGGTCATTGGATTCCGGCATGAATACTTCCGGGAAACAGAAATCGCCTTATTTACTGAACAGTTATTAGCCATCATGAAACAGTTTACACCAGCTCTTCAGCTTAATGTTGAAGAAATTGAGGTGGATACTGAGGCAGGGATACCTGCATTTGTAAAAGAGAAAAATAAGGTAGAGATTACAGCAGAGGAATTGGCAACCCTGGAAATTTTCAATGCTACAGCAGCAGATTATCCATTGGACGAGCATCTTGTACAGCTATTTACTACACAAGCAAACCTTCATCCGGATGCGATCGCCGTGCTAGCGCAAGATGAGCAATTAACTTATAGTGAGCTGGATCAAAAAAGTAATCAGCTCGGACATTATTTGCGTCATGCAGGGGTGCAGGAAAATACGCTGGTGCCAATTTGTATAGACCGTTCAGCAGAGATGATAATTGGCATACTGGGTATTTTGAAAGCAGGAGGGGCCTATGTTCCTATTGATCCGGAATATCCACAAGAAAGAGTGAACTTTCTGCTGACAGATACCGAAGCTACCATTGTAGTGAGCAGTACAGCACAACAGAAACTGTTTGAACATCATGCGGATATTCGTGTCATTTCAATGGATGCAGACTGGGAAGAAATTGCGCAGCAACCTGTTTCTTCCTTAGCCAATGAGCTGCGTCCTGAGCAATTATGCTATGTAATTTATACTTCTGGTTCTACTGGCCAGCCTAAGGGTGTAATGGTGGAACACCGGAATGTCGTGAACTTATTTTATGATCGTCAGGAGCTTTTAAAGCTTGACAATAATGACCGGGTAGCTTCATTTACCAGTTATACTTTTGACCCTTTTGTAGAACAGTTATTTATGGCTTTACTAAATGGTGCAGGATTGGTATTGATTTCAAAAGAAGTACAACTGGATGCCGAGGCGCTAATTGCCGTGCTGAATAAGGAACAAGTTACTTATATATTGAATACCCCGGGGGTTTTAAGGAATGTACCTTTTGACAAAGCACTCCGGAGTTTAAAAGCGGTAATGGTTGGCGGAGAGCGCTGTACAACCTTATTGGCACAACAATGGACCGGACAGCTTCCTGATTTGCGGTTTTATGTCGCTTATGGCCCTACCGAATGTACGGTAACTTCTACTATCTATTTATATACTAAAGATTACGAAGAAGGAAAATACCTTCCTATCGGTAAACCCACACGGAATCAACAAATACATATCGTAGATGCTAATGGTAATTTACTTCCTTTAGGTGAACCGGGGGAAATTTGGATAGGAGGTGCCGGTGTAGCCCGGGGTTATCTGAACCGTGAAGAATTAACAGCTGAGCAATTTATTCCGGATATTTTCGGAAACACAAATGGAGGTCGTTTATATAAAACGGGTGATATCGGGTATTGGCTTCCGGATGGGAACATTGAATTTGTTGGCCGTAAAGATGACCAGGTTAAGGTGCGTGGTTACCGTATTGAACTCGGAGAGATTGAAAATGCCGTTCAGCAAAGTGGTCAGGCAGCCCAGACTGTTATGCGCGCTATAGAAGATGAATCTGGCAACAATCAACTGGTTTGTTATTTAATCCCAAAAGAGGATTTTGACAAACAAAGTCTGATCTCTTATCTGGAAACTCAGTTGCCAGCCTATATGGTACCCCATGTTTTTGTAGAAATGGCTGCTTTTCCACTCACTGCTCATGGTAAACTGGATAAAAAAGCATTGCCTGCAGCAGATATTAAAAAGCAATTGAGTAGAGATTATGTAGCAGCAGGCAACGAATTAGAGTTAAGACTAGTCAGTATCTGGGAAGAGTTGCTTCAGCTTAATCCTATAGGAATCCATGATAATTTCTTCGAACTGGGCGGACATTCTCTGCAAGCCATGCGGGTAAGTGGTTGTATACACAAGGAATTTGGTGTAAATGTTCCGGTAAAAAAGATCTTCCAATGTAAAAATATAGCACAACTTGCAGCCTATGTGGCTGAACATAAAGGCAGTAGTCCAACGCATTCTGCTATTCCAATGACGCAAAGAAATGGGCGAGTTCCATTGTCTTATGGTCAGGAAGGCCTTTGGCGGATAGACCAGCTTAGTGGAAGTAAGCAGTATCATATGCCAATGTATTTCCGTTTGTCGGGAACACTAAATACAGCTGCACTTGAACAAGCAATCAATGAAGTCGTGAACCGTCACGAAATTTTAAGAACAGTGATCCGTCAGGATGCCGAAGGGCAACCTTTCCAGTTCGTTTTAGAAAAAGATACCTGGTCACTGGATAGAATAAATGATGTTCCGGATAGCGAAAGCGCACTGGATGATTTGCTATCTGAGCTTTCCTCAGCAGCCATAGCGCTACATACAGATCATATGCTGCGTGGCCATCTGATCCGGATTTCGGACCAGGACCAGGTACTGGTAATGATACTTCACCACATCGCAGCCGACGGCTGGTCGGTTTCGGTATTGATCTGGGAGCTGGTTTCTTTCTATCAAATGCAGACCACAAGCTCAACAGCAGCACTACCTGCACTTCCTTTACAATATGGAGATTATTCCATCTGGCAGCGTGCACAAGAAGAATCTCAATGGGGTGGTGGTATTACCTACTGGAAAAACCAACTGGAGGGGACTAGTCAGCTGGAATTGCCTGCAGATTATCCACGTCCATTAATACAAAGTACAAAAGGCGCCATAGCTGTATTTACATTGAATTCAGAACTATCGGCAGGATTGCAATTTTTAGCAACAGCGCATGGAGCTACCTTACACATGACCCTATTGTCGGCATTCAAGATTCTGCTGCACCGCTACAGTGGTCAGGATGATATTTGTGTCGGAAGCGTGATTGCAGGACGGACACGTCAGGAATTGGAAGGGTTAATCGGCTTTTTTGCCAATACACTGGCTTTGAGAAGTAACCTTGGCGGCAATCCTTCATTTCTGGATTTGCTGCAGCAGCTAAAAGAAACTGCAATGAGCGCATATGAATATCAGGATGTTCCTTTTGAACGTGTTGTAGAAGCTGTTGGCCAGGAAAGAGATAAAAGCCGTAACCCTTTATACCAGGTCATTTTTACAGTACAGAATATTCCGGAGGTACCAGAGTTCCGCTTGGGAGAAGCTGTTTTTAAAGCGCAGAAAACAGGGCGTACAACCAGTCAGTTTGACCTGAATGTTTCTGTCGTAGCCGCTGCAGCAGGAATTGAAATCAGTGTAGAATACTGTACTGATTTGTTTAAAGAAGAAACAATAGACCGCATGTTCGGTAATTATCAACAACTGCTTGAATCTATTTTAGCCGCTCCGGCACAAACAATAGCGCAGTTGCCCATGTTGCGTAAACCAGAACTGCAAGAACTGCTTTTTGATTTCAACAATACGGCAGTTGCTTATCCGCACGAACAGACTTTAATAGATTTATTTAGCTGGCAGGCAGCTCAGACTCCTGATGCAATTGCATTGGTTTATCTGGATCAGACTTTAACTTATAAAGCGCTTGACGAACAAAGTAATCAGCTTGGGCATTATCTGCGCAGTGCAGGGGTCAGAGAAGATACACTGGTTCCAATCTGTATCACACGCTCTATAGAGATGATGGTTGGAATATTAGGTATCCTGAAATCTGGTGGTGCTTATGTGCCAATTGATCCGGAATATCCACAAGAGCGTATTCGTTATATCTTAACTGATACCCAGGCAGCTATCGTGGTAAGCAATGAGCTCAGCAAACCATTGCTTTTTACGCAGCATACCCATATCCGCGTTATTTCATTAGACGGAGAACATGAAGCTATTACAAAAGAGCCAGCATCGGCTGTGCCTGCAACTCTTCGTCCAGCTCATTTATGCTATGTCATGTATACCTCTGGCTCTACCGGGCAGCCGAAAGGCGTTCTGGTTACCCATCGCAATGTGACCAGTTTGATTTCAGGTGCAAATTATATTAAGCTAAGTTCCCGTGATGCATTATTATCTGCCGGCTCTGCCTCTTTTGATGCCACAACATTTGAGTATTGGAGCATGTTGCTGAATGGCGGGCGTCTGGTCTTATGTCCTGCTGATAGTTTGCTGGATAACAATTTATTCAAAGAAGTATTGCAAGAAAATAAAATCACGGTGATGTGGTTTACAGCAGGTTGGTTTAACCTGCTTGTTGATGTGGATATCGATTTATTTGAAGGCTTATCAGCAGTTATGGTTGGTGGCGAAAAACTATCAGTTGCACATATCAATCGTTTCAGGGAATGCTATCCGGATAAAACTATTATCAATGGCTATGGCCCAACTGAAAATACAACTTTCTCTATTTGTTACCCTATCCAGGAGATGGAGTCAACAGGAAGTATTCCTTTGGGTCGTCCGCTGAATAACCGCCAGGCTTATATACTGGATAATTTCGCACAGCCAGTACCAATTGGGGTAGCCGGGGAGATTTATGTAGGCGGGGCAGGAGTCGCACGTGGTTATCTGAATCAGGAAGAACTGACCCTGGCACGATTTATCAAAGATCCTTTTGTCATTGGTAACCGTTTGTATAAAACAGGTGACATTGGCAGATGGCTTTCCAATGGAAATATAGAGTTTATAGGCCGGGTAGATGACCAGGTGAAAATCAGGGGTTACCGTATCGAACTGGGAGAGATTGAAAGTACTATTCAGCAAAGTGGTTTTGCAGGGCAATGCGTAGTGCTGGCACCAGCCGATGAATCCGGGCAGAAACACCTGGTAGGTTATGTGATTCCTGGTGAACAGAGATTTGACAGAGACGGATTGGTCACGTATCTGGAAACGCGGTTACCAGATTATATGGTGCCGCATGTATTCATGGAGATGGAAGTTTTTCCGTTAACTGCGAATGGTAAACTGGATAAAAAAGCTTTGCCAGACGCAAATGCTATTCACTTGAGCAGAGTGGATTCCGAGGATTTACTCACAGAAACTGAACAAAAAGTAAAAGATATCTGGGCGCTGTCCCTTGAACTTGAAGATTTAGGAATCCATGATGATTTCTTTAAGCTTGGTGGTGATTCTATCATTGCCATTGGGGTCATCAGCCGCTTGCGCAAAGCATTTAATGATAGTATTCGCTTATATGACCTGTATGAATGTTCAACGATCAACCGTTTATCAGCGTTGATCGATTCAGGACATGAGGTTGTTGCTGAAGATAAAGGACATACAGTTCGTGATGCGGTAGTTGCTGAGCTGGAATCTCTGCGCTCACGTTTGCTGCCAGAGTTTGAAGATGAATCAGAGATAGAAGACGTTTATCCGATGAGCGATATTCAAAGCGGAATGATTTATGCCTCTCAGCTAAACCCTGAGCAAGCCGTTTATCATGATCAGTTGACTTTTAAAATGCCATTAACACTGAACAGAGATATTTTTGAACAAGCTTTAAAATTACTGGTTGCCAAACATTCCATTTTGCGGACCAGGTTTGATCTGGATGTTTATACTGGAGATGTACAAGTTGTTTATAAGCAAGGAGATCCTGAATTGGTATTCCGCGATATTCGTTCATTTACTGAAAATGGGTCTGGCGCTTATTTAAATAATTATCTGACAGCAGAACGCGCTATTCCTTTTGTTGCACATCGGGGTAAGTTATGGCGGATCAGTTTATTACAGACATTGAAAGATTATATCCTGGTGTTTCAGTTTCATCATGCCATGTTTGATGGCTGGAGCGTTGCTTCATTTACAACCGAGTTGAATAATCTGTATTTGGCGATCCTGGCCAATGGACCGCAAATTCAGGTAACTCCGCTAAAAGCGAGCTATCGTGATTTTGTGATCGAGAGTATCTCAGAAAAACGCAATCAGGATAACCGGACTTACTGGGCAGAGTCATTAACCGATTATAAACGGTTGGATATGTTTACAGAAACGGTTGCGGATGACAATTGGGCAAAAGCCTATGAGCTGGATTATCTGCAACGCTTAAAAGACAAGACCAAAGCAGATGGATTAAGTTTGAAAGGGATGTTCCTTGGCGCTTATCAGTATATGCTGAATATGTTGACTGCAGAACAGGAAGTAACCCTGGGCGTGGTAACCAATGGACGTCCGCTTACTGAAGATGGAGATAAAGTACTGGGTTGCTTTTTAAATACTATTCCTTTCCGCTTTATCGGTGGTGACACTGAGCTCACCTGGAAAGCGTATTTTGAACGTATTGAGCAACAGCTGACTTCACTCAAAGAGCGGGACAGGATGCCTTTAATGGAAATTGCCCAGTTAACCGGCGAACAATCTTCCAGTGGTAATCCATTCTTTGATACGCTGTTCAACTATATTAATTTCCATGTATATGGTCAGATGGATACAGAAGAAGGCTTATTTGCAAAGCAAGGGCATTTTCAGTTAGAAGAAGAGGAAGAGAAAAATGCTTCTGGCGGCTATGAAGCTACGAATACCTACCTGGATTGTTCGGTTAGTGTGACCGGTGATATCCTGGTAGTCAGTTATCATCGCACCAGAGACCTCAAAAGTGGTAAAACACTGGCTGACATTCACGCTTATTTTGATCGTGTACTCGAAGCTTACCTGGAGCATGACGAGCAGCGCATTGCTGATGTTCCGATATTACCTGCACAGGAGCTTGACTTATTAAGTGCATTTAATGCAACAACAGCAGCTTATCCTGATCAGCAGACACTCGTTGATCTATTTGCCACTCAGGCCGCTCAATACCCAGATGCAGTAGCGCTGATTGAGGATGATCAGCATTTAACTTATAAAGAACTCGATATCAAGAGTAACCAGCTGGGACATTATTTACGTTCGGCAGGAGTTCAGGAAGATACCCTGGTGCCAATTTGTATCGCGCGTTCTATGGACATGATTATTGGTATACTGGGGATTTTGAAAGCAGGAGGTGCTTATGTACCAATAGATCCGGAATATCCACAGGAAAGGATTAACTATATGCTTTCGGATCTCAGGGCAAGTATTGCTTTGAGCAGTGCACAACACCGTGAACTACTGGATGAACAGGGAGTTTTAGTGATTTCACTGGATGAAGAACTGGAATTAATCCAAAAGGAGTCCACTACACCTGTACCGACTGCGCTTCATCCTGCTCATTTATGTTATGTGATTTATACCTCAGGATCTACCGGTCAGCCCAAAGGCGTATTGATAGAACATCGAGGCGTGGTTAACTTAATCTGTGACCGCCAGCGGTCGTTGAAATTCAAGACCAGCGACCGGGTACTTTTATTCTCCAATTACACTTTTGATCCATTTGTTGAACAGCTTTTTATGGCTTTACTAAATGGCGCAGGATTAGTCATTATATCCAAAGAAGTACAAATGGATGCCAATAAACTGATGGAAGTTGTTGCGGCTGAAAAGATTACCTATTTGGATGTAACGCCAAGTTTCTTAAGTGGGTTAAACCGGGATGAGGGATTAAAAGATTTAAAACATGTGATTGCCGGAGGCGAACGTTGTGCCACTTCGCTTGCACAGCGCTGGACGCAGGATGCAGCATTAGATTTTTATAATGCTTACGGCCCAACGGAATGTACGATCACGGCTACGGTCTATGCTTACGATAAAAACAGAAAAGACGGCGAATACCTTTCTATTGGTAAGCCGGTTGGAAATGTGCAAATACATATCCTGGATAACGGGGGTAATTTGTTGCCTGCAGGTGTACCGGGAGAGATTTGTATTGCAGGCGCGGGAGTTGCCCGTGGTTATCTGAACCGCGAAGAATTAACTGCGGGACGTTTCGTTGCCAATACTTTTGGTGAAGGCCGTTTGTATAAAACAGGTGATACAGGCAGGTGGCTTCCAGATGGGAACATCGAATTTATAGGCCGTATAGATGATCAGGTTAAGGTACGTGGGTATCGTATTGAGCTCGGAGAGATAGAAAGTGCCATTCAGCAAAGCGGTTTAGTGAGCCAGTGTATTGTGATGGCGCAAGCAGAGGATGCGGGTCATCATCAATTGATTTGTTATGTGGTTTCTTCAGGTGTTTTTTTAAGAGAGAATCTGATGGCTTACCTGGAAACTCAATTACCGGAATATATGGTGCCCCGTGTATTTATAGAGATGGAATCGATTCCATTGACTTCCCATGGTAAACTGGATAAAAAGGCGTTGCCTTCAGCAGATACTAAAGGACAGCTGAGCAGGAATTATGTCCCTGCTGATACAGCGCTGGAATCTGCTCTTGTCGGTATTTGGGAAGAGCTGCTTCAGCTCTCTCCTATAGGAATCCATGACAGTTTCTTTGAACTGGGCGGGCACTCTTTACTGGCAATGCGGGTAAGCAGTAGTATACAAAAAGAGCTGGAGGTCAATGTTCCGGTGAAAAGTATATTTCAATGCAAAAGCATAGCTAAACTAGCAGCCTATATAGAAGAACTCCAGAACAAAACTGTTCGGCTTGGAGTCAATGTAATTAGCCTTTAAACCAATATAACCTAAATAAATAGCTATGAATACGGATTTTAACGAGGTTGTCGGTGTGTTGAAAAAAGCAAGAAATAACGGTGTTTCTGTTTTTCTTGAACAAGATAATCTTAAACTTGACTTAGGGGAGCAGACGCAGATTGATCCTGAACTGCTGGAGGAAATAAAAAAACATAAACAGGATATCATTGAGTTTTTACGTAATGACCTGTCTGCTGTTGATGATTTTGATCATTCACCAATTCCAGTCAGAGCGGGGCATGAGGAGATTCCATTGTCTTATGGCCAAAAGGGCCTCTGGATGATTGACCAGCTCAATGGAAGTACGCATTATCACATGCCAATGTACTTCCGCTTGTCAGGGAAATTTAATGCAGATGCACTGGAGCTGGCCATTAAAGAAGTGGTGAACCGCCATGAAATTTTGCGGACGGTAATCCGGCAGAATGCTGCAGGTCATCCTCTTCAGGTTATTTTAGAGGAAGATCGCTGGTCTTTAAACAGGATAGCCGATTATCAGGGAGGAGATGCGGGGCTCACTACACTGCTGGCTTCGATAACGGCAGCCCGTATAGATCTCCGGACAGATCATATGCTGCGCGGACATTTGATCCGCATCTCGGATCAGGAACATGTGCTGGTCATTCTTCTGCATCATATTGCAGCAGATGGCTGGTCTCTTTCGATACTGATCAGGGAACTGGTTTCTCTTTACCAAATGAATACAGGAGGTGAAAAAACCATACTTCCTGCACCAGGATTGCAATATGGAGATTATTCCATCTGGCAGCGTGCGCAAGAAGAGTTACACTGGGGCCGCCGGATCGCTTATTGGAAGGATCGTCTGGTAGGTATCAGTCCACTGGAACTGCCTGGTGATTATCCGCGGCCAGCCATACAAAGTACAAGGGGCGCGATGGCAGTATTCCCGCTTGGAGCAAAACTTTCTGCGGGCTTACAATTATTGTCCCGCCAGCAAGGTGCTACACTGCATATGGTGATGTTAGCTGCCATTAAAGTTTTGTTTTACCGTTACAGCGGGCAGGATGATATTTGTGTAGGCAGTGTGATTGCAGGACGGACACGTCAGGAATTAGAAGATTTAATTGGCTTTTTTGCCAATACACTGGCTTTGAGAAGTAATCTGAGTGGTAATCCTTCTTTTCTGGACTTGCTACAGCAAGTCAAAGAGACGACTTTGGGTGCCTATGAAAATCAGGATGTACCTTTTGAACGTGTTGTTGAGGCCGTTGGGCAGGAAAGGGATAAGAGCCGTAATCCTTTGTACCAGGTGATTTTTACCGTGCAGAATATTCCTGAAGTACCGGTGTTCCGGTTAGGAGAAGCGGTGTTAAAAGAACAGAAAACAGGCCATACCACAAGCCAGTTTGATTTGAATATTTCTGCAGTAGAGGGGCCGGCAGGAATTGAAGTTGCGGTGGAATATTGTACTGATTTGTTTAAAGCAGCAACAATAGAACGCATGTTCCGCAATTATCTGGTCTTACTTCAAGCTATTGTATTTACCCCCTCACAAAGGATAGATCAGCTGCCGATACTGCATAAATCAGAAGAAGAGGAGCTTTTAAATACTTTCAATGCCAGAGTATCAGCTTATCCCCAGGACCAGACTTTGGTAGATTTATTTACCGCACAGGCGAGTCAGACTCCAGATGCGATTGCACTGGTTTACCTGGATCAGCGGTTAACCTACAAAGAGGTCGATGAACGGAGTAATCAACTTGGACATTACCTGCGTAGCGCAGGGGTCAGGGAAGATACACTAGTTCCAATCTGTATTCCGCGTTCTGTAGATATGATGATCGGCATACTCGGTATTCTGAAAGCTGGTGGCGCTTATGTACCCATTGATTCAGAATATCCGCAAGAAAGAATCAGCTATATTTTGTCAGATACCAAAGCCGACATCGTTTTGAGTAATGAGGCTAACAGCTTATTGTTGCATAGTTATGAAGAGATCTGCATCATTTCTCTGGACGGAGAGCGGGAGATCATTGCTCAGGAACCGGTTTCTGCTGTACCTGCAGCTATTCGTCCGGATCATTTATGTTATGTCATGTATACTTCTGGCTCGACCGGGCAACCTAAGGGTGTTTTGGTTGAACATCGCAATGTGGTCAGCTTGATTTCTGGTGCGAATTATATCAAACTGAGTTCCCGCGATGCGCTATTATCTGCAGGCTCACCTTCTTTTGATGCCACAACATTTGAATATTGGGGGATGTGGCTTAACGGAGGACGACTGGTCTTATGTCCGGCCAGCAGCTTACTGGACAATAATTTATTGAAAACGGTACTGCAAGTCAACAAGGTCACAGTGATGTGGTTTACTTCGGGCTGGTTTAACCAGTTGGTTGATGTAGATATAGATTTGTTTGAAGGACTATCCTCGATTATGGTTGGCGGGGAAAAACTATCGGTCGCACATGTTAACCGTTTCCGCCAGTTTTATCCGGATAAGATTTTAATCAATGGATATGGGCCTACTGAAAATACAACTTTTTCCCTGACCTATCAATTAACAGGCCGTCAATACGAAGGTAATATCCCTATTGGCAGGCCGCTGAGAAACCGGCAGGCTTATGTGCTGGATAATTATGGACAGCCAGTGCCAATTGGTGTGGCCGGAGAGATCTATGCAGGCGGGGCAGGCGTTGCCCGGGGTTACCTGAATCAGGAAATGCTAACTTCAGAACGGTTTATTCCGGATGTTTTTGGAAAGATAAGTTGTGGCCGTTTGTATCGGACAGGTGATCTTGGAAGATGGCTTGCTGATGGAAATATTGAATTTATTGGCCGCAGGGACGATCAGGTGAAAATCCGTGGTTACCGTATCGAACTTGGAGAGATTGAAAATACCATTCAGCAAAGTGGGCTGGTGAGCCAGTGTATAGTACTGGCACCCGCCGATGAATCAGGCCAAAAACGTCTGGTTAGTTATATTACAGCTAATGGACAAAGTTTTGACCGGGATGCACTGGTCGCTGAGCTGGAATTACGTTTGCCGGATTATATGGTACCGCATCTATTTCTGGAATTAGAAGCTTTCCCGCTAACGGCTAATGGTAAACTGGATAAAAAAGCATTGCCAGACGCAAATAGCGTTCAGCTCATCAGAACCGAAGCCGCGCAAGCAATTGATAAGCCGCTAACTGAAACTGAGCAAACAGTAAAAGAGATCTGGGCATTATCACTGGGTATTGAAGAGCTGGGTATTCATGAAGATTTCTTTAAGCTTGGTGGTGATTCTATCATTGCCATTGGGGTCATCAGCAGATTGCGTAAAGCATTCAATGATACGATTCGTTTATATGATCTGTACGAATGTTCAACGGTCAGCAGTTTAGCTGCTTTAATTGATTTGGGGAATACCGTTCATGCTGACAGTCCAAAGGCAGAGCCGGTTCATGCGGCAGTTATTGCCGAACTGGAAGCCCTGCGTTCACATTTGCTTCCGCAACTGGAAAAGCTGCTTACTGAACAGCATACTGAACTGGAAGTTGAAGATATTTATCCGATGAGTGATATTCAAAGCGGCATGGTCTACACCTCTCAGTTAAATCCTGAACTGGCTATATATCATGATCAGATCACGTTTAAATTACCAAAGGAGTTAGACCGGGATGTTTTTGAACAAGCCTTGAAAAGACTGATTTCCAAACATTCGATCCTGCGGACCAGGTTTGACCTTCATCTCCATACACAAGGTATACAAGTGGTTTATAAACAAGGTGATATCCATGTGGCATATCATGATCTCCGGGTATTGGAAGAGGCAGCTCCTGGTACTTACCTGGGCACTTATTTAGCGGAAGAACGGAAGCTCCCTTTTGAAGTCCATCAGGGAAACTTATGGCGGATGGATGTGTTCCAAACTTTGAAAGAACATATTCTGCTGTTTCAGTTCCATCATGCGATGCTGGATGGCTGGAGTGTGGCTTCTTTTGCGACAGAATTGAATAACCTCTATGGAGCACAAATGGAAAGCAGCGTGGAGGTAGATTTGCCGTTGTTGAAAGCAAGTTATCGTGATTTTGTCATAGAAAGTATAGCAGAGAAGCGCAATGAAGAGAACCGCGAATTCTGGGTACAGTCCTTATCCGATTATAAACGCCTGGATATTTTTACGGATACAGTGATTGATGGTAACTTTTTAAAAGTTTACGACGTGACTTACCTGGATCGGCTAAAAGCTAAAACCCAAGCAGATGGACTGAGTTTAAAGGGTGTGTTTCTTGGCGCTTACCAGTATATGCTGAGTATGCTGACTGTGGAGCAGGAAGTTACAGTAGGGGTGGTGACCAATGGCCGTCCAATTACCGAAGATGGAGATAAAGTGTTAGGTTGTTTTTTAAATACAATCCCTTTCCGTTTCATTGGAGACGGTCAGCAAGTCACCTGGAAGGCTTATTTTGAACGTATAGATCAACAGTTGATTTCATTGAAAGAAAGAGATCGTGTGCCTTTGTCAGAAATTGCGAGATTGATTGGGGAGCAAGCTTCCAGCGGTAATCCTTTCTTTGATACGATTTTCAACTATATTAATTTCCATGTATTTGATCAGATGGATGGTCTGGAAGGCTTGTTTGTGCAACAGGATTATCTGCAGGCCGAAGCAGATTCTGTGCAATTGGAAAGTTCGGAAGTCACCAATACACATCTGGACTGTACAGTGAGTACTACAGGTAATGTGATGGCTGTAAATTACCGGTTGGGCAAAGAACTTAAGTGCGGTAAAACACTAGCTGATATTCATGTTTATTTTGATGCTGTACTCGCTGCTTACCTTGATCATGATAGCCAGCGTATTGCGGATTTTCAGGTGTTGCCGGCAAAGGAACTAGCTTTGTTATCAGCTTTCAATTCCGGGGAGGTGGCTTATCCAACTGAGCAGACTTTAGTAGATTTATTTGCCTTACAGGTGGCTCATCACCCGGATGCGGTTGCGCTGATTTATGAGGATCAGCAATTAACTTACAGCGCGCTTGACCTGCAAAGTAATCAACTCGGACATTATTTACGTTCGATGGGCGTAAAGGAAGATATGCTGGTGCCCATCTGTATAGAGCGTTCTCTGGACATGATTATCGGTATACTGGGGATTTTGAAAGCAGGAGGTGCTTATGTGCCGGTAGATCCGGAATATCCTCAGGAACGCATCAATTATTTGCTGGCCGATACCGGGGCGCAGCTAGTAGTCAGCAGTTCCCATCACCGTGCTTTATTCCATGAAGATATATGTATTGTTGCTATGGACCAGGACTGGAGAACAATCAATCAGGAATCTTCAGCACCGGTTTCAACTGCGCTTCAGTCTGATCATTTATGCTATGTCATCTATACTTCGGGCTCCACCGGAAAGCCAAAAGGTGTGCTGATAGAACATAGAAGTGTTCACAATATGGTCTTCGGCTGGCAGAAAAAACTGACGCTTACCAATAATGACCGGGTCTTGTTGTTTTCAAATTACACCTTTGATGCTGCTGTTGAACAGCTGTTTATGGCCTTGCTGAATGGCGCCGGGCTGGTTTTAATCTCAAAAGAGGTACAGCTGGATGCTGATGCTGTTATAGCGGTCATGAATGCAGAAAAGGTTACTTATATGCTGGCTACACCGGGATTTTTAAGGAATATACCCGCAGATCAGGTTCCATCAAGTTTAAGGCATATTACTGCCGGGGGAGAGCGCTCTGGAATTCCATTGGCACAAAGCTGGACGGAATATGCTTCGCTCGATTTTTACAACGCCTACGGACCAACGGAGTGTACGGTATTTGCGACTACTTATAAATTTGAGAAAGGTTGGAATGAAGCAGATTACCTGCCCATCGGCAAACCAGTGGAGAATGTACAGATTTATTTGCTGGATGTTGCAGGGAATTTATTGCCCGCAGGCGTACCGGGAGAAATCTGTATTGGTGGTTCTTGTGTAGCCAGAGGCTATCTGAACCAGCAGGAGTTAACTTCAGCACGTTTTGTCGCTGATCCTTTTGGAAATAAAGCTGGTGGCCGCTTGTATAAAACAGGTGATATCGGCAGGTGGCTTCCTGATGGAAATATTGAGTTTATCGGACGTATGGACGATCAGGTTAAAGTAAGGGGGTACCGGATTGAACTTGGGGAGATTGAGAATGCTGTTCAACAGAGCGATTTTGTCAGTCAATCTGTGGTGCTTACCCGTGCCGATGAGTCGGGCAGTAATCAGCTGGTTTGTTATGTAGTTCCAGCAGGTTCTTTTGCGAAGGATCATCTGGTGTCCTATCTGGAAACCCAGTTACCTGAATATATGGTGCCACGTGTATTTGTAGAAATGGAAGCAATGCCATTGACCTCACATGGCAAGCTGGATAAAAAAGCATTACCATCGGCGGGTGCCTTAATGCGTCAAAGTCAGCGTTATGTCCCTGCCAGAAATGAGCTGGAAGCTAATTTGGTGGCTATCTGGGAAGAATTGCTTCAGGTATCCCCTGTAGGTGTCCATGATAATTTCTTTGATTTGGGTGGCCATTCTTTATTGGCTATGCGGGTAATGAACCCAATCAGAAAGTTAGGATATCAGGTGCAAATGCAAGACTTGCTGGTCAATACGACCATCAATACGCTATCCCGCATGTTGCAAAGACAGTTTTATCAAACAGGGAACGAACATCTTGTCTTATTGAATTCCGGCCGTTTGGATGAACCTGTTTTTATAATACCGGGCTCAGATGGAATCTGCGATGGTTACGATGAACTGGCTAAAGGATTAGCGGATAGTGGTGCGGTTTACGGTTTGCAAATGATGGGGCTGTTTAAAGGTGAAAAGCCTTTGGAAAGTATAGAAGCAATTGCGGCAATGAACATAGAATGGATCAAGTCAGTACAACCAGAAGGGCCTTACCGGTTCATCGGACATTCTTTTGGTGGACAGGTAGTTTATGAAATGGCGCTCCAACTGGAACGTAAAGGAGAGCAAGTAGATCTGCTGGCTATTTTAGATGCAGCAGCTGTCTTAAAACGAAACCTTCAGCCTGTTGAAGATCAGGGAAATGCGTTATTGGAGATCCTCAGTTATTATCATTTGATAAAGGCCCCTTATCCAGCGTGGACAGCTGAATTTTTAACTGCTGTGGCGGGAATTCCTGAACAGGAACTGAAAGGATTTGTAGCTGATTTCCTGACTGATAAGTCTGGACTTAAAAATGAAGATGTCGCTTTTATTTTGAGATTGCTCGATTTACAATTTACCAATGTACAATTGGATTACCTGGTCAATGGTGACGTGAAAGCTTTAACAGTCGTTGTCAAAGCTGAACAGGAAGATTGGACAGGTTATGAATCCGGTTTAGGCTGGGAAAAGCATGCCGCAAATACGGTTGTTTATACCGCTCCGGGAAATCATTTTAATCTGGTGAAAAATAAAGAGGCCTTGGCGTTAGCTGCTTGTTTAAAAACGCATATCATTTGTTATACTGATATGTAAAAGACGCTGCTGTCCTTTTGGCTAAACTCAAAGGAACAGTTATATTGCAATAATCCGGTTGTGGCTTTTTCTGCAACCGGATTTTATAAACTTACTTTGCATGGAAAATACCGCTGACTCTCTGGTTGAAAGATTAAAGCTGATCAAGAAATTGAACGGTAACCTTTGGGGCTGGCCAAATGAAAAGGTACAGTTGAAACAGGCCGGGGATGTTTTAGCTACTTTAATAGCAGATTTTCCTGAAAATACTTCGGTGCTGATCAATATGGGTGCTTTACAAGTTGACCAGGGAAAATATAAAGAAGCCATGACCTTTTTGAAAAAGGCTGAATCGATTGGCTCGGCTGATCGCAATTTATACCTGAATATAGCGATCGCAATGCTGAATATTTCAGCTCAGACCAGGGCAGATGCTCATTTATGGTTTAAAAAAGCTGAAGCTTTCCAGGCTGATGAATTAACTATAGCAGCCTATTTTGATCCTCAGGGATATTAGCCAGGTACCTGTTTTCAGCTGTTACAACCAAAACGGATTATAACAATTTAAAATCTTCCCGTACCGGATCAAAGATATCTATCAGTTTACAATCGGTAATCGCCTTGCCTCCATGAATAACATTTGGTGGGACAATAGCGAAAGTACCCGTATCCAATACTTTTGATACCCCATTAACAGTCAATTCAAACTGCCCTTCAATAACGAACACGCATTGATGATTAATATGCTGGTGCATTGCTGAAACACTTCCTGCTTTTACCTCCAGAAAATTAATTGTATTGTTATCCGTATGGATAATTTTTGATAAATAACCAGGTGATAGCTCTTTAGTTTCTATATCCGAAAAATGGTGAAAAATAGGGTTGTTCATAATGTGTTTTGTGTGAGCGGTGTGTATATATAATAATGGGGTAATGGGTATTCCATTGACCCATGGCGTAAACCTAAAAAAAATACTGGATCCAGCTATGGGGTGAGGTGTAAAATTTACTTAATTATGGAGTTTAAGTTTCTGACACCGCTTATATTTGTACCAGCCAGTTGCTCAGCTTATAAGCCGTTTATTCAGATTGAAATCAATACCAATGGAAAAACTTACGTTAAAACAACCAAAACTTTATCCTTCAAACTTTGATTTTTTAAAGAAGTTAGGGCAAAATAATGATAGAGAATGGTTCAGTTTACATAAAGATGAATTTCAAAAAGAGCAGGCGCAGCTAGAAGATTTTGCAGATGCGTTATTACAAGAACTCAATACGCACGATGTTATTGAAACCGCTTCCGGAAAAAAAAGTTTATACCGTATTTACAGAGATACCCGCTTCTCCAAAGATAAAACTCCTTATAAAACACATTGGAGCGGCAGTTTCAGCCGTGCAGGAAAATTCCGCAGAGGAGGATATCATTTCCATCTTGAATCAGGGAACAGTTATATTGCCGGTGGTTTCTTCGGGCCATCCACAGAAGACCTGAAACGAATCAGACAAGAGATTTCTTTTGATGCTGCTCCGCTCAGGAAAATCTTAAGCAGTCAATCCTTTACCTCAACCTTTGAAACCTTAAAAGGTGAGCGGCTCAAAACGACACCCAAAGGTTTTGATGCCAATGATGAGGCCATTGACCTTTTACGCTACAAACAATTTTTGCTGATCCGGAAGTTTTCGGATGAAGAGGTGCTGAGTGAAGATTTTTTACAACTGGCTGGACAGACTTTCAAAAATATGCGTCCATTTTTTGATTACATGAGTGAAATATTGACAACTGATATCAACGGACTATAAACCTGAAGCCTTGATACCGCGCATTTTTTGATAAGGATTATCTCAGAATAATATATATTTAGATATAATCTGGGATACGATGCTTCATGAAAACCTTATTTTAATCCTTGTTTTGCTTTTAGGGGTAACCATTCTGGTAATGGTTGGTCATAAATTGAAAATCTCTTATCCTATATTTTTAGTCCTGGCTGGTTTAATTATAGGATTTATTCCTGGAATCCCACATCTTACAGTTGATCCGGATATCATCTTTTTACTTTTTCTGCCTCCCTTGTTATATGAAGCTGCTTGGACTACTTCCTGGAAAGATTTCCGGGAATATCGGGGTGCAATCTTCTTAATGGCCGTAGGCTTGGTGCTGATTACCTCTGTCGCAGTTGCTTATGCTGCTGTCGCTTTTATTCCGGGTTTCACTTTGGCGCTTGGTTTTTTACTGGGCGGAATAATCTCACCACCAGATGCTATAGCAGCTTCCTCTGTTTTAAAGGGGATTAAAATTCCTAAAACCATCAATTCTTTATTAGAGGGCGAGAGCCTGGTCAATGATGCATCCAGTTTAATTGTCTTCAAATTTGCACTTGCTGCAGTAGTTACTGGAAATTTTGTACTTCAGGATGCGGCATTGAACTTTGTTGTCGTTGCCGGGTTTGGAATTTTAACCGGCCTGGCCATAGGCTGTATATTTTATGCACTTCACCGCTGGCTGCCAACCAACGAAAACATCGATACTGCTTTGACCTTACTTACTCCCTATTTCATGTATATCGTAGCCGAGCATTTCAAAGTTTCTGGTGTGATGGCAGTTGTATCCGGAGGATTATTTTTATGCAGCCAGTCACATGTGATTCTAACACCGAATTCCAGACTTAAAGTCAACTCTGTCTGGTCTGCAATCACTTTTATGATGAATGGAGTGGTGTTTATTTTAATCGGTCTGGCCTTACCGGATATTGTTGCAGGCCTGGGTTCAGAATATCCACTGAAAACAGCAATATTTTATGGAGTCGGAATCAGTATACTCGCTTTATTTGTCAGGTTTTTCTGGCTATTTTCAACCAGCAGGTTTACCCGGTTAGTGAATAAGAAAACAAGGATCCGTTACCAGGGCATGACCTGGCATTCTTCGGTTGTTATCGTCTGGGCAGGCATGCGTGGTGTGGTCTCCCTGGCAGCTGCACTTTCTATACCATTGATGCTCAATAGTCAAACACCATTTCCACTGCGGAACTTAATCCTGTTTATCACTTTTGTTGTCATCCTGGTTACCTTGGTTATTCAGGGATTATCTTTACCTTATGTGATCAAAATATTAAAAATACCTGTCAATACTTATAAAATACCAGAGCAGGAGCAAAGTGCACAAATCAAACTGCGGTTAATTGATAAGTCACTGATCAGGTTACAAAAAACCTACCAATTTCAATGTATTCATAACGAGCTGATGGCGAGTTTTAAGACTGAACTGGAAAACTCACTGACTGGTAAAAGAAATAACCTGGAAGCTTTCCGGACGGGTAAAATTGATAAACAGGAATTGAAAGTCTATCGTGAAATTATGCTGGATCTGATTCATATTCAACGGGATGAATTACATCTTTTGAAAAATGACAGGAATTACGATGATGACATTATCAGGGAAGAAGAAAGAAGGCTCGATCTGGAAGAATTGAGTACTAAGGGTAATCTTTTTTAACCTGATACCAGGGGAATTTGATGGTTACCCGATGTGAGACTGTTTTTTAGGAATGGTATACTTTTGATAAAAACCCGGGAGCTCAGGTAAAAGTACTTGCTCATGTAGACGATCGGGTTATAAACCTGCTTCAAATTCAAACAATTGAAATAAAATAGATCAGTATGCTATTTTAATAATTTTCTGAGGTAGGTTAACAGCTCAAGCCCTAAGGGTGATTTTAATACCGGAATTAATACTTCTTCTAATTTCAGCTGTTCAACTTTATAAATTTCAAATTTCCGCTCATTGCCATGGATAATACTAAATTCAACGTTTGAAATTCTATCCGCAAGTTTTACAATAATGGCATCTTCGTTTTTAGCTATCTTTTTATAGAAGTTGACTTTTCTTTCTGCTCTGCTGGCTCCCTGATCATCACTCAGCGTATAGACAATAGCAGTAACTACTGCCCCGAATTTCTCTTCCAGCTCAGCTTTGGTCACTGCGGTGTCTTCCAGTACATCGTGCAGCCAGGCCGCAATTAACAGATTCAGATGATATGGATTACCCAGCTCAACATTAAAGCGCATCAGTACGCTAATTACATTTCCAAGGTGTATTTCATAAGGAGATACACCATATTTCTGATCACCATGTGCTTTTACTGCAAATTCCCGGGCTTCATTAAATAATCTTTTATAATCCATCTTTACAGGCTCTTTCTCAGTCATTGTATTTATCTTTCTCAATCATTGTATTTAATTATAAGATATGGTTATAAATTGAGCTCCATTCTTTTAACAAAAGAAGGATTAAGATATTTCTTCAAATCCTTATAAGGAACAGAAACTACAATTTGTCCTTGCGCAAAACTAGCCACTTCATAAGGATTGTATAAAAATGCAATGCCGCTGGTATCAAAAAAGAAGTTCTTGTTGGCAGCCAGGTGATCATCGAATAATTGCGTTGTCAATGCCTGGTTTGGTTTTACTTTGTATTGTATCCTGAAATTCTTTTCTACTAATTTTTGTAAAGACACAGAATCAATATTGACGAGATCAGCCAGCACTAAATGTTTTTGATTTTTCACATCAAAACAATACAATGTAGTTCCATAGTTATTATGTGCACCGCCCGAATAATCGTCAACCAGATGTTTAACAATGGCGAAGCCTCCACCATTATACTGCATAAAGAGTTGCTGAGCTCTGGAATAATTTGCGGAAGCGCCCAGTTTGCCTTTTTCATCCTTCATATCGGGTATTTCAGTTCTGTAGGCATTCAGATAACTCTTTGCCTCAGCTTTTATACCCGCGTCCCAAGAGGGTGCATTTAGTATTTTTATGATATTCCTGAACTGTTTGTCCAGCCACAATACCTCTGGCGTTTTTCCTGCTGGCATTAAATATTCATAACTGATCACTGCCTGAGGTGAATCTTTTAATTTCGGAAGCGCTTTGATAGAATCCTGATAACTGGCAATGTTAAAACTATAACTTCCTTCAGGATACTTTTCCTCCAGACGGATACTTGATTTTTCTTTACTCTGTACTCTCAAGCCGCTTAAAACTGTCCCTGTCCATTTTAAGTGTAATTTTGGTCCGGCAGGAGTTTCGTCTGAATACCAATCTCCAAGACCACGCTCAGTCAGAATGATACTGTCCTGATTAATAACAGTATCAGTTATCAAATTCACCTGAGTACCATTGTAATCATAAGTACCTGTAAAATTGTTTCCAGTGCGGCTTAAGTTGATCACTACATTCCGTTCTCCAATAATCCCCTGGAATCTTTTGTAAAAGCTTTTCGGAAGATGCTCCTGGACTGCTATCCGGCGGGATACTGCTTCCTGAGCAGTGGTATCAGCAGCAGGTGTCTTTTTCTCTGTGGAATGACAGCCGGCAATTAATGCCGACAGACCAATAGTGTATAAGAATAATTTCATAGGTTTATAGCTGTAGTTTGTGAAAATAAATAAATTTCAGCTATTTGTTTTTCTTTTTATTTATTAGAATGCTTAAAACTTTATTTATCTGAATGCCTAAAACTTTATTTCTTTGAATGCCTAAAACGCCTCATTTAATCCCAAAAAGAATCCCCTTGAACCATAATTTCCGAAGGCGTAATCAAGGCATAGGTTTGTTCTTGTCGCTTTATTAAATAACACACGTAAACCCGCACCGCCCCCAGGTTGCCACTTGTCAAATATTTTTGTTCCCAGCTCATCATTGGTCGTTTGTACATTAAAGAAGGTAACGCCACTCAAAAACTTATTCCTGGTAATCGGGAACCTGTATTCTAATTCTGAATAGTTATAATTAGTACCTTTAAAATAGCCTATGGTGTATCCTCTTCCACTGCGGAAAGCCGGATCTTTACCCGTTCCTGGTAATTCCAAATAGGGTATTGCTCCACTTGCAAGGTACGATCCCCAGTTCCAGAACGCAATTACATGTTCGGGATTACGTGCAGAAAGACTCCAGTATTTTCTAAAATCGGTTGTGAATTGTACGGCATTTTTTGTACTGCCTATCCAGCTCTGGTTTACTCTGATGCCGGCATCTGCATAAATCCCTTTGTAGGCCCTGTTCTGATTGTCACGTGTCGTATACTGAACATTGAAAAGCAGCCCATTTGAACTATAGTGATCACGGTCAAATCCATGACGGTCACTGTAAATATTATAGGGTGTTAACTCGCTTTCTGTCGTCCTGTCTTCGATCTTTCTTCTAATATCAAATGATACACCAGCGCCCACGAATAAGTTTTCTTCCACTTGTTTATATACTTTCTCTTTGAAACTATAATACTGGGCATGCAATACATAGCCCTTGCGATCTGGATTTAACAGAGCCTCATCTTCTACACTTCCAGGTTGATTATTTCCTATACCTAATCCGAAATCGGGTGTTACAGTTTTTGCGGCAACCAGGCTCCCCTGAAAATTCCATTTATTCCCGGGAGTATAAATATTATGATTAATATAAAAATAAATAATGCCTTTAGTTGTGATAGAAGCCGAAGTGGCCGCTACAGACATCAATGTATTCGGCTCGCTTCCTAATACTCTGCCAGCCACAGCCTTAATACCTATTTGCGCTCCAATACTTGGATTATAAGCAACATTAGGTATTGGCGTGATTCCTGATTTTTTACGCAGCGGGTTTACCTTTCTATTGGGGTGTAACACCTTTCTGAATAAGTCAGCTATGTCATATTGCTTATAGGTGGAGTCTGTTGGTTTTACTGCAGCAGCTAAAGAATCCTTTTTCAAGGAATCAGCAGGCTTTATTTGCTGACTATAAGCAAGGCTGCTTAAGGTTATAAATCCGGCAGATAAAAATAATCTGGATAGTATAGAGAATTTTATCCGGTTATAATTGTATTTTTCTATTTGATTTGCTGTATGTCTGAATTCCAATTTATAATGGCGTTAGGAGTACTTACTGTAAATGTTAAACCCTTAAATCATTATAATGTTTGATGCTTTAACTATTTATTTGTTAGAAAGCAGTTGGAAAGTAATTAAAAAGCAGTTATGAATTAATTAAAAAGCATTTAGAAAACAGTTGAAAGGTGAAATTTTAAGTTTGCGTTGCAGCTTATAAACATCCTTCATCCACGCTGATCTTCTTCTTATTCAATTGTTTGAGGGGAATGATTTTAATTAATTAAATTATTTTTATATTATATGTTTATATAATTTCAATAAAAAATAAAATATTCATATTTAAATATATTATAATTGAAATAAATTAACTAAAGGTGTTTGTTGAAATCCGGTTTTGGCTCTCTGTTTGATTTTTATGGCTTATCCATGCTCCTGAGTGGGTATTCCTTTAAGTTGTGCGGGGAATTCGGGCCTGGTCTTTAAAGAAGCCGTTTCCTGCCAGGCTGAGAATTTGCTGGCGCGATGTTCAGGAGTCAATAATTGATTTTTATATTGTTTAAAGTGTTTAAAATGTGTTTTTTATAAGTTTTTGTCTTATTCTACGTTTAATGCCGCTATTTAGTCCTTCTTTTTTTTTAGCATCATGTTTTGTAACTGAATATAATTTTATATCGACTTTAAGTGCTTGTTTTTTAACCGTTGTACCTTTAGTTGATAAAAAAAACACAATAATTTAACGTCTAAATCATTTTATGTATGAATAAATTTGTACTTTCGTTAAAAAACATAAGGTATTAATCTGATGTTAGTGAAACTACATTCTTATTCCCTTACGAAATACTATATTATAAAGTATGTTTACCTTTTTTAAGAAAAAAAATAGAGTTGAGGATATAGAATGGTTGGGTGTTGACATCCATTCCCATTTATTGCCAGGAATTGATGACGGATCTCCTGATGCTCAGCAATCTTTGAATTTAATTAAGCAGTTAAGTGATTTGGGATTTAGTAAATTCCTTTGCACGCCTCATATTTTTGAGGAATTATATCCAAATGATGCGAATACTATTTCTTCTGCTTTGGGGGAGGTGAAAATTTGTTTGGAAAAAGCTGGTTTAGAGATAGATATTAGTGCGGCAGCAGAATATATGATAGATGAAAATTTTCAAGCTAAAGAAGGGTTGCTTTGTTTGCCGGGAAATTATATTTTGATTGAGATGTCTTATCTCTCAGAAACACCTGGAATTGATCAGGTCATCTTTGATTTGAAGATCCTTGGCTATCATGTTATTCTTGCGCATCCCGAGCGCTATTCCTTTAATCATAAACATCTGGCCAGATTTAACAGATATAAAGAAATGGGGGTGATGTTCCAGTTAAATTTATTAGCTGTTTGTGGATATTATGGGAATGAAGTAAAACGCGTATCCGAATATCTGCTGGAAAATAAACTTTATGATTTTGCTGCAACAGACTTGCATCATGACAAGCATTTACGTGTCCTTTCAGCTGCAATTACCAGTGGTGCTTTGTATAAAAAACTAGGTAACTATGAGTTTAAAAACAAGGATATTTTCTCCTGAAAGGAAGATAAAACGTTTATATATTCATACAGGGCGTATAGAATATATAGTTCCAATGATAGCCCAAATAAACTCCTATAAATTATAACCCGTTAAAAACGCCTTATCCACCTATGAGAAGAAGTTTTAAAAATGGTAGAATCAGAAACAGTGCAATCCTGTTTTTGGCTTTGCTTTTTACATCATGTGCAAGTACAAAAAATGTACCTTACTTCCAGGACATCACGTCCTCAGAAAAATCTGTATTAGCGAATACAGCAGTTTTCACAGAGCCAGCCATTCAGCCTGATGATATTCTTTCCATTTCGATATTCACTATTGATCCGGCCACTTCTATGGTTGTCAATCAGGTAGGTACCCAGGCGTTGAGCACTATTCCCGGGCCAGCCGGAGGAATTGTCGCAACACCACCTGCTTCGGGGTTCCTGGTCGATAAAAACGGGGAGATTGACCTGTCTATAGTTGGCAAAGTAAAGATCGGTGGTCTGACTACTTTTCAAGCCAGGGACCTGATTAAAGAAAAAGCTGCAATTGTCTACAAAGACCCGAATGTGCAGGTGCGTTATGCTAATTTTAAGGTCACCGTGTTAGGTGAGGTTGGAAGACCTGCTTCGTATGTATTGCCAAATGAGAGAGTTAGCGTGTTGGATGCCTTAGGTTTAGCCGGGGATCTGACCATATTCGGCAGACGTGAAAATGTTTTGCTTATCAGGGATAATAATGGCAAAAAGGAATTCGCGCGTCTTAATTTAAATTCTTCTGAGTTATTTAACAGCCCTTTTTACTACCTTAAACAAAACGATGTCATTTACGTAGAGCCTAACAAAGGAAAAGCTGCTTCTTTAAACCAGGCGAGGACCCAGACTTATGCAATTATCGGGACTGCGCTCTCAGTTTTAATAGTCTTGTTTTCAAGACTTTAGTCGCTCACCTTTTAGTATAAATCAATGAACAAGATAGTTGAAAACAGGATATCACAAAAAGATGATGCTTTAGATATAAAGCAAATTATATCACGCTTATTATACAATTGGTATTGGATTTTATTCTCTTTATTAATTTGTGTTACTTTAGCTGTGTTGTATGCCAGGTATAAGACACCGAGCTATAAAATATCTGCGAGAGTGCTGGTAAATGATGAAAAAAAGGGTAGCGGACTAATGGCAGGAAGTGACCTGCTGGGAGACCTGGGTGGATTATTAGGTGCAAAAAGCACGGTTGATAATGAAGCTGAAATTTTAAAGACCCGGTATTTAATGGAGCGTGTTGTAGAAGACATGGACCTTAATATTACCTATTACAGAAAAGGAAGAGTCAAAAATACCGAGCTTTATAAATCACCAGTTCAGGTGAGGATCATCTCTGCAGAAGATACCATTAAAGAAACCAATGTAGGGATTGAGCTTTTGAAAAATAATCAGATCGCCATCAGTTCCAAAAAACTAGATACACTGGTTACTCTTGGTAAGCCCTTTAAAATGCCCAGGGTAGGAACGATCCTGGTGACCAGGAATACTGAAGTTGCAGATTTATACGGTAACTATAATGTAAACATAAATTCTGTCGATACGAAAGTAGCAGATATGATGGAAGACCTTACTGTTGAGGTTAAGAATAAGCTGATTACTATTGTCGATGTCTCTTTGAACCACCCCATACCAAAAAAAGGAGAGGATATTCTGAATAAGCTGATTGAAAGCTATGTTCAGGAAAATGTGAAAGACAAGAATGAAATCGCAGACAGTACGGTTAAATTTATTCAGAACCGCCTGAATTTTATAGGCAGAGAGCTAGGTGACCTTGAAGGCAATATTCAGGGCTTTAAACAAAAGAATAACCTGGCAGATATGACTGAGCAGTCTAAACTTTTAGTGCAGACTACAGGACAATATGTAAGTGATCTGAGTAAAATGGAAACACAGATCAGCATTCTTAAAAGTTTGCAGGAATACTTAAAAGACGGGACGAAAAACAAACGCGTTTTACCAAGTTCTTTAGTACCGGCAGATTTAGTATTCAGCGGGGCTGTAGAAAAATTCAATACCCTTACCCTTGAAAGAGCAAAAAGATTAATCGGCATCACTGAAGCCAATCCGGCGATTATTATACTGGATAAGGAGATTGCAAATGCAAGGGCCGACATTGAAGCCAATCTGGTAACCACACTGGACGCTTTTACCATTACCAGGGATAAGTTAAGCAGTCAAATGAAAAAGGCTGAAACTCAGGTCCGCGGAGTGCCGGAAATTGAACGTAATTATTTGAATTTAGCACGTCAGCAGCAAATCAAACAAGAGCTTTACCTCTTTTTGATGCAGAAAAGTGAAGAAACTGCGATTTCTAAAACCTCAAACATCTCGAACTCCAGAACCATTGACCCGCCAAAATCAGAGGTGAAACCATTCAGTCCTAAAAAAGCAATGATCTATATCGTTGGTCTTTTCCTTGGCTTGTTTATTCCGATCTCAGTTATTTATCTGAAAGATATCTTAAATGATAAGGTCCAGACCAAAGAAGATATCAGCCGGGTAACAGGAGTTCCTGTGATCGGAGAAATCAGTCATAACGAAGAAGGTACTAACCTTGTTGTGGCCAATAGTTCCAGGTCTGCGGTCTCTGAACAATTCAGGGCCTTAAGGACCAACCTCTACTTTTACATGAAAGCTGCAGATGCAAAGGTTATGCTGATCACTTCAAGTATGGCAGGAGAAGGAAAGTCTTTTGTGGCGATTAACCTGGCGAATGTACTGGCGCTTTCCAATAAAAAAGTTCTTTTAATGGAACTTGATTTGCGTAAGCCCGGCCTGTCAGCCAAACTGGATATCCCAAACGATTCAGGGTTCACCAATTACATTATTGATACCAATTTAACTGTTAAGGATATAGTAAAACCTTTAAGTATCCATAAAAATTTATCGATCGTAAGTTCAGGCCCTGTGCCACCAAATCCGGCAGAGATGTTATTGGATGACCGGACTAAAGAATTGATTGAAGAACTTAAATTACAGTTTGATTATATCATTATAGATGCCCCTCCTATAGGGATCGTTGCTGATGCGCAGCTGATGTCTGCCCATGCAGATGCTTGTATATACTTAGTGAGACAAAACTTCACTGCTAAAAAACAATTGAATATTGTGGAAGATCTGAGCAGGAACGAAATGATGAAAAACGTTGGGATTGTTGTCAATGACATTGATGGTCACGGTTACGGCTATGGCTATGGTTACGGCTATGGTTACGGCTATGGTTCTTACGATGCGCCAGACGATAAAAATAAAAAGTGGTTTAAAAAAATATTCAAATCTTAATTAATTATGTTTAAAATACTTGATTGTACCTTAAGGGACGGAGGTTACTACACGAACTGGGACTTTGATAAAAGTTTAGTCCATACTTACCTGTCATCTCTAAACAACCTGCCGGTTGATTATATAGAAGTTGGCTACAGAAGTATCCCTATCAAAGAATATTATGGTAAATATTTTTATTCTCCCGTATATGAACTGCAGGAATTAAAAAGTCTGACCAATAAAAAACTGGTTATCATTTTTAATGAAAAAGATATCAGAGTTGAGCACGTAGCAGACCTGCTGGAGCCGATCATCGGTATTGTTGATATGGTACGTATTGCACTGGACCCACAGCAACTCGGACGTGCATTGAAATTAGCAGCAGAGATTAAAAGATTTGGCTTCGAAGTCGGTTTCAATGTGATGTACATGTCCAAATGGAAGCAATATGGGAATTTCGTAGAAGAGCTGAGCGGCCTCGACGGTCTGGCTGATTACTTTTACATGGTCGATAGTTACGGAGGTGTATTTCCTGACGATGTGAAACAGACCATGGACCTGATCCGTTCAAAAACAGATTGTAAAATTGGTTTTCACGGCCATAACAACCTGGAATTGGCATTGATCAATTCATTAACAGCTATTGATTACGGTGCTGATATTGTAGACTCTACTATTTTGGGGATGGGCCGCGGGGCCGGGAATTTAAAAACCGAACTGCTCTTGTCAGTTTTAAATACCAAATATAACATGGACATCGACTTTAATGCGATCGGAAATGTGGTGGAAGGTTTTGATCAACTCCTGAAAAAATACGAATGGGGAACGAATGTGCCTTATATGATTTCAGGATCAAATTCATTGCCTCAAAAAGATGTCATGGACTGGTATACTACACGTGTCTACTCCCTGAACAGTATGGTTAGAGCCTTGCAGAATCAAAAGAACAATATTAAAGACAATGCACAGCTGCCGGTTTTTAAACCTGCAAAATCCTATAGTACAGTGCTTATTTTAGGAGGAGGATCAAATTCTGTGGAACATTCCAAAGCTATCATTGAATTTATCAATCAGACTGAAAATATTGCTGTTGTACATTCAAGTTCGAAAAATGCCTCGTATTATAAAGACGTTCAGGCAGATCAGTTCTACTGTCTGGTAGGAAATGAAGGCCATCGTTTAGAAAAAGTATTCAGTGATCTTGGCGACTTTAAAGGGACTTGTGTTTTCCCTCCGTTCCCGCGTAAAATGGGGACTTATATTCCTGCTCAGATTCATGACTCTTGTTTCGAATTTGAACAGATCTCTTTTACAGATAAGTTCAAAGAATCGCATAGTATTCTGGCCTTGCAAACCGCATTGGAATTAAAAGCAGAAGATGTTTATATCGCAGGCTTTGACGGCTATCAGGAAGCCTCAATTTCTCAGCTGGAAAGAAGCCTGGTGGAAGAAAACGAATTTTTATTTCAGATTTTCCAGGAAACTTACGCGAAAGATATCGTCTCTTTAACACCTACAAGGTATAAAACGTTACTGTCCGGTTCAGTCTATAGTTTGGTATGCTAATGAATTTTATTGTAGTTATTCCCGCACGGTATCAATCGACCAGGTTTCCAGGAAAACCATTAATCGATATTAACGGTAAAAGCATGTTATTGCGGACCTATGAACAATGTATTCAGGCCGTAGATAAAAGTTTAGTATACGTGGCTACTGAAGATCAGCGCATTGTAGCACATTGCGAGTCCTTCGGTATTCAAGTCTTATTAACCACAGATAACTGCTTAACTGGTACAGACCGGATAGCTGAAGTAGCAGCGCTTGTGAAAGCAGACTACTACATCAATGTTCAGGGTGATGAGCCTTTATTTAACCCCAATGATATCACCAAAATAATCTCCCATCTGGATACTTATCCGGGAGAGGTGCTCAATGGATATTGTCCGGTCTCTGATGAAAGACAGTACAGAAGCAAATCTGTACCTAAAGTTGTGTTCAGGCCAGATGGCAGGCTCTTATATATGTCAAGAAGCCCTATTCCCGGCAATAAAAGTCTGGATTTTGTGAAAGCATGGAGACAGGTTTGCGTGTACGCATTTCCTTTCCTGGCTTTAAAAGCTTTTGCTGAAACTAAAAATAAGACGGTGCTGGAAGCAGAAGAGGATATCGAGATTTTGAGGTTTCTGGAACTGAATTACGAAGTGAGAATGATTGAGTTGTCCAGTGAATCTATTGCAGTAGACAACCCGGAAGACCTAACAGAAGTATTAGCCAAACTGAAAGAAGATGCTATCAAAGTATAAAGTAATATTATGGGATTTCGATGGGGTCATTATGGACTCCATGCCCATAAGATCAAAAGGGTTTGAACTGGTATTAGCACAATACCCTAAAGAACAAGTGGACGAACTGATAGCTTATCATGAACTGAATGGGGGGCTTTCCAGGTATGTGAAATTCAGATATTTCTTTGAGCAGATCAGAAAAGAAACGATCACCGAAGCACAGGTTTTGGAGCTGGCAGCCCGGTTTTCTGAAATTATGCTTTCCCTGTTGCTCGATGAGAAACTGTTGATTGCGGACAGCGTTGAATTTATCAAAGCAAACTGGCAAAAATTCCAGATGCATATTGTTTCCGGATCTGATGGGAAAGAACTAAAAATAATCAATGATGAATTGGGTCTTTCCGCTTATTTTAAAACGATCAACGGCTCTCCAACGCCCAAAAAGCAATTGGTTGAAAATGTATTGACAGCGAATCAGTACGATAGAAATGAAGTCATCCTGATTGGTGATTCTATCAATGACTATGACGCTGCAATAGTCAATAATATCTCCTTTACAGGCTATAATAACCCTGAACTGAAACAGCTTTCCGAAAATTATATTACGCAATTCAAGCTAATCGTTCCACAATGAAATTAAGTATCCTTAAGACGGTTTTCTTTGAATCCCTGAACAGGCTTTGTACTTTGATTATCGTACTGCTGGTTTCCAGGAATTTTTCTGTCAGTACTTATGGGTACTTTTCTTTATTTATAACGATTACCTCTATCGGGCAGACTGTCATTGACTTCGGCTCACAGAATTTTGGCGTCAAAGAACTGATTAAACTGAAGGAAATTACAGACCTCAAAAAAATGGTGACTACGGTGAGTACTTTCCGTTTTATAGGGTTTATAGTCTGGGTGTTGTTCTCCATTGTCTATTCCTTTTTCATAGAAGACTCGCTTACCTTCGCCACCCTTTTAATTATATGGGGGGTAATTTATCTCTATTACTGCGACTGGATTTTAAAAGGAGTGGGTAAAATATCCAGTCAGGCTTTAATCAATCTGACTACAAACGGGGCCGCTTTACTGGTGCTCTATCTGCTGATCTGGAAAAAAACTGACCTGACTAATAGTTATATCATTAGTCTAGCCAAGATCGGGCCATTACTCGCCGCAGCTATAATCTCAGGATTCTTTTTGAAATGGTTTACTAAATCCAACCTGGTGCTGGTGGGGATCAAAAAAACATGGCCAAAAAGCCAGTTTAATGAGACTATGCTTTTTACCACGGGTAGTTTCTGTGCCAGGGCCTACAATTCAATAGGATTGATTTTGGTGGGTTTCCTGCTTGATAAAACTACATTGGGGATGATCTCTTATGCCTTTACCTTTTACAATATCTTTAGTATGGGCAGGGCGATATTAATCACTTCTGTATACCCGTATTTCTGCAAACTCGAAAGGAAAAAAGCGCTGAAACTATCCATGTTTCTAAACCTGGGCGCAACACTATGCTTTGTTTTATTTCTGATCGTTTACCTGAATTATTCAGCTGAAATTATCCACATTATCGTGCCGAAAACGACCGCTATTTCTGAGGTGGTCCGTTTCAATTTTAATGTAGGTGTAGCGCTGATCGGTGTAGTCTGCATGTCCTTCTTTACCATTACTTTTTTACAGGCCTTTGAAGGCGGAGGGATCTTTAACAGGCTGACAATTTATGGGCTGGTGATTGTACTGGTACTGAACCTGCTGGGCTATTTCCTGGGTTATCTGAAGTACAGTTCGATTGCTTCATTACTGGCTGCCGAATTTTTAATTGCGCTTTATTCTTACTACTACATTTTTAAAAAGACAAATAATGAAGGCATTAGTAAATAGATTATTTTTAAGCCTTGTCCTGTTGCTTCCATGGCATTCACTCGTTGTGAACGGTTACCTGAGAAAGTATTTCTCACTGATCGTACTTTGGAAGGAATTGGCAGTTATTGCCTTGTTTATTCTGGCGATTACACACAAGGGCCCAAAAATAAGTGGTATGAAGCTGATTATATTGCTCAGTACTATTTTTCTGTTAACTGCGCACCTGTTCTTTAACAGTGTCGGCTTGCTGGCCGCCTACAGTTACCGCATCTACCTGCTGCCTATATTAATGACCATTTCGCTCTATAAATTAGCAGACCTTATTGATTGGGAAAGAATCGCTAAATGGTTTGTTACCGGTGCATTTGTGATGGCGGTATTTACGATTATCCAGCAATTATTTTTAGGGGAAAGTATTTACCTGAATGCAGGTTATCCAGTGAACACCTTTAGCGATGAAAAACTCAACTTCACCTTTTATATCGGCTATGGATTGCTGCAAAGAGGGGCAGGAGGGTTTATTGCACCCATCCCTTACAGCGTATATTTAATCCTGGCGCTGGTCTTGCTGTTCAAATACAAAGAGCTGTTTAGTGCTAAATTTGCCAAAACCCTGAATATGGTTTTAACGATTAGCCTGGTGCTGACTTTTACCCGTTCTACCATTGCCACCTATCTGTTTTTCTTTGTAATCCCTTACCTGAATTTCTTTACCCCAAAAACAGTGAAATATCTGCTCGTTCTGGTATTTATTGTGGTCATCCAGTTTTTCATTGTTCCCGCTTCTATTCAGGAGATGGAACTCGGTACCATTGATACTTTCTGGAGCAACAGTACTTCTCTGGAAGATACCAGTTCTGCCGGACACTTTGAAAGTCTGGACCGGGGTTATAAAATTGCATGGGAAAACATTGGAAATGGGATTGGCTTAGGTAAAGTAGGTGCACATACTGCCGCATTTTTTGACAATGCACTGGTTATCGAATCAGGGTATTTATCTGTGATCATTGAGCTCGGTTTAATGACAGCCATTTTTGTATACCTGTCCTTCCCGATGGTCCATTATAAAAAGGGCTCCTTGTCTACTGTGATTATCCTGGTTTACCTGGCTGTGTCCTTCCTGTTGCCACTAATCTATTACGTAGAATTATCCCTGTTAATCCTTATCACAATTGAAGCGTTAAATAACGAAAAGAAAATATATGTTGATCATAGTAGGCAGTCCGTGGCAAGCTCTTTTGGCTAAAAGTTATATTCTTAAGGAAAATATAACTGACCCGCAATATCTCATTGAAAAATCATCCCCGAAATCATTCGCAGAGATTATAAAAATACTCGATGCTGATGAAAACTCAATCCGTATGATTATTGAATGGTCAAAGCTCTCTGTGCTTTCCAAAGCGAAGGCTAACATCGCTTCTGACTATATAGATGCGATCATTCAGACCCTGAAACAAGATTACTTTAAAACGGTAGAAACGATCCTGGTTTTTTCTGAGCAAACTGTGCTTTTTAAAATCATTTACAATCTGTTTGGAGCAAGCAAAACTTATATCAAATCAGAAGACGGGATACTTGATTATCTGCCGGGGCTCAAACACCATAGCCTGCTTAAACAAATTGCCGGATATCTTTTTATCCGGTCAAAAGTTAAATATTACATCTATAAAAACTACTATCCTGTTTTTAGCCAGGTGATCATGTTTAGTAGGGTTGAAGCCGTTAGTGAAGAGCGTTATGTCCCGTTGACTATTCTTAGACAAGAGTTGTTGAGCGTTTTGAAAACAGCCTACCAGATTACTGAAGGAGCTGATACCTTTAAAGGCAAAGATGTGCTGTTGTTGTGTCAATCCCTTTCCGAAGACAAGGTCATTCCACTGCACGAAGAGTTGAAGCTGTATGAGAAATTTATTCAACGCTGTAACGATTTAAAGTTGACGGTGATTATTAAACCTCATCCGCGGTCCTGTCCGGAAAAAATTGAGGCTTTAAGTAAGCTCACCTCCAGTCAGGTTGAATTTTTTGAAGACTATGGCATTCCAGCCGAATCAATGCTGCTCAACGGGAAATTTAAAGAAGTGGTAGGTGTTTATTCTAATACCATTATTTATGCCCACCAATTTTTCGGCGTTAAAGGGATTTCTCTGTTGACCCCCGCAATGATTGACCTTTTAGCCCGTAAAGAAAAAAAGAAATTTACTTATATCTACGCGCAGTTAAGAAAGTATTTTAGTGATGAATATACTGTTTTTCAATAGCTTATGAATTGGACATCGTTTCTTCCCCTCAAAATGAATCTCGCAATCCTGGCGATTGCAGTCATTCCGTTTACTGGCGGCTTTCCAGGCAGCCTAAAAGAAAAACCTGCTGCTGATATCAAATTAGGAGCTTACTATTTTGACGGCTGGACTGGTAAATATGCACAGCATATCAGTCCTAAGCTAATGAATTCCTTCGCCAACAGGAAGCCAAAGTGGGGGTGGATTACGAGTTCACAAAATGTAGTTGACCAACAAATTACAGCGGCCTCCAATGCAGGTCTGTCTTTCTTTAGTTTCTGCTGGTATTATAGCGGGAAAGACAAATATAAAACAGAGCCTTTAAATAACGCATTGAAGTATTTTCAGAAATCTGCCCTGAGCAGTAAAATGGAATATTGTCTGATGGTTGCCAACCATAAAGGCTTTGAAATAGGTACAGCAGATTGGAGTACCGTTCAGGCAGAATGGGTCAGGCAATTTAAGACACCAAACTATTTGAAAGTAAACGGTAAACCTTTGTTGATTATGTTTTCTGTAGCCAACCTGGTTAAAGACCTGGGATCAGCAGATGCGGTAAAAAGTGCTTTTCAGGATTTAAAAGCTGCTGCAACTGCCAGCGGATTAAATGGGGTAACCATGGCTGCCTGTATTTCCGGAGATCCGCAAAGTATCAAACAAGCAGAAGACTGTGGTTTTGATGTGCTGACAGGGTACAACCAGCATAGTGCAGGGTTTACAGCGAAAACTACACAGATTCCTATTGACAGTATGCGGACTGCAGAGAAAAGATTATGGAACAAGGTCGCTAAAATCAGTGACTTGCCATATATTCCTGTGTCTACCCTCAATTGGGACCCAAGACCCTGGTCAGCACCAAATAATGCTTATGATACTGCCCCTTACTTTGTGGGTTATTCTGAGAAATCAGTTTACAACTCAGTGACGGGCATGCTGACCTGGATGCATAAAAATACAGCACACACCACTAAAGAAAACATTGCATTGCTTTATGCGTGGAATGAAAATGGAGAAGGTGCTTATCTGACTCCCTCTGCAAAAGGGCCAAACTTCCTCAGAGGATTACAAAAAGCTTTAACTAAACAATAATGAGTTTGATACAAAAAAAGATAAGGATTCTGCTCGACGCACATATTTTTGATCATTCTTTTCAGGGCACAGCCACTTACATGCATGGATTATATTCTGCATTGGTAGAATTTGAAGGGCTCGAAATCTTTCTATGCGCAAATGACCTTCTGCATTTAAAAACACTTTTTCCTGACCCAAGATTTCAATTTGTACAATTGAATGCACACTCCAGCATGAAGCGGTTGCTGACCGAATATCCCAGGTTAATTAAAGAGGGGAAATATGACTATGCCCACTTTCAGTATATTGTCCCTTTTGTTAAAAACTGCAAGTTTATCAATACCGTTCACGACCTGCTTTTCTTAGAATTTAAACAATATTTTCCCTGGTCGTACCGCATCAGCAGAAAGGTGCTTTTTTTAGCTTCTGCTAAAAGATCGGACATCGTATTAACTGTGTCAGAGTATTCAAGAATTGATGTGGCCAAAAAGTTCCAGATCAATAAAACGCAGATCCATGTAACCCCTAATGCGGTTACGGTAAGCCCCAGAAAAGTAGAAGCTGAGATTAATATCAAAGAGAAGTTTGGCATTGAAAAGTATATTTTATTTGTCAGCCGCTTTGAGCCAAGAAAAAATCACAATGGCCTGCTCAAAGCCTTTCTGAATTTAAAACTCTATGAACAAGGCTATAACCTGGTCTTTATAGGGAGTAAAAAGGAGAAAATTGAGCAAGACGCTTTTGATGAATTACAAAACCTGATTCATGAAGATAACCGGAAATATATCCATTTCCTGGAAGGGATAAGCTGGCCGGACCTGAATGCCTTTTATCAGCAGGCAGAAACCTTTGCTTTCCCATCCTTAGCAGAAGGCTTTGGTATTCCACCTATAGAAGCTGCGATGAATGGCTGTAAGGTGATTTGTTCCAACCAGACCGCAATGTCTGAATTTGGCTTTTTCAAATACTTGTTTGATCCGGCAGATCAACCCGGATTTGAATCCATGTTACGCGCAGTACTGGATGACAAAGCATATCCTTTTGAACAAATCAAACAGGAAATAACCAGTAAATATAACTGGGAAGTAATAGCAGATAAATTTTATAATATAATTAGCAAAGATCATATATGCGCATAGCGATAATCGGGACAAGAGGTATACCAAACTATTATGGTGGTTTTGAACAATGTGCAGAGTACCTTGCGCTTGGGTTAGTGAAAAGAGGGTTTGAAGTTATCGTTTATAACTCTCATCATCATCCCTATCAGGAAAAAGAGTGGAATGGGGTTAAGCTTGTGCACTGTTATGACCCTGAAGATAAAATCGGGACTGCGGGTCAGTTTATTTATGACCTGAACTGTATTCTTGATGTGCGTAAACAAAACTGTGATATTATCCTGCAATTAGGTTATACCAGCAGCTCAGTCTGGGGCTGGTTGCTACCTAAAAACGTAGTGGTTACGACCAATATGGATGGGCTGGAGTGGAAACGGACCAAGTATTCAGAAAAGGTTAAGAAATTCTTAAGATATGCAGAAAGCCTTGGTGTGAAATATAGTGATCATTTGATCTCAGACTCTATAGGGATCCAGGATTATCTGAAAGATAAATACAAGAAAGATTCTACTTTCATTGCTTATGGTGCTACCTTATTTGAACAGCCCGATGTTAAGATACTTCAGGAGTATAAATTAGCTCCTTATGCATACAATATGCTGATTGCCAGATTGGAGCCTGAAAACAGTATTGAGGTTATTCTGGATGGTGTAGCTATGGCTAATCTTGCTATTCCATTTTTGGTTGTCGGTAAACATGAAACCACTTTCGGGAACTACCTGAAAGAAAAATTTGCGGCCCATTCTCAGATTCAGTTTATTGGCGGGATATATAATATTGGGATCTTAAATAGCCTCAGACATTACTCAAAGATTTATTTTCACGGCCATACCGTTGGTGGTACCAATCCATCCCTGCTGGAAGCAATGGCATCAAGCAGTTTGATTTGTGCAAATGATAATCCTTTCAACAAATATATTTTAGAAGACGATGCTATTTATTTCCAGAACGCTGCCGACGTTAAAAAGCACTTGTTAAAAGTCGTTTATGACCAGGATATTTATCAGACGATGTTAAGTAATAACAGAGATAAAATTACCAGGATCTATGACTGGGAGCTGATTGTTGACCAATACGCAAATCACTTTGCAGCAGTTAAAGGGCAACTTAACCGTTAAAGGGTAGCTTAACCGGTAAAGGGTAACTTAACCGGTTAAGATTAGCTTACTAGTTAAGATTAGCTTAACCAGTAAGCTATCCCTTACCAGCTCTTTCTCAGCTTTAAAAGCAAACCATAAGAATTATAAAGTAATTTGCCCTGATCAAGGGCTGTAGCAAAACCAACACTATAGCCTTTGTTTAGTGGCCTCATACCTTCCAGGTAGAACGAAAACTGATCAACAGGGACAAATATATTGGTGGTTTGCGGATTTCTGATCGATCCGGTTGATCCACCATAAATACTTGTTCCGAAAGTACCGTAGTTTTTGGAATAAGTAAGTTTTGTCGTAAAGTCCCAATCCTGTACACTTCCAGACAAGCCGAAATGTACTGCAACTATCCGGTTATTGATGAAATTATCCGCATAACGGTAAGCCTGTCCTTTTCTTGCGTCATTTTTGGTCGTAATTAATGGGTTTCCGACCCCTAAACCATTGTAAGACCAGCCTTCCATGTAATAAAAATTATTGTAATAATCCTCATCACCAGACTTGGTAGGTATAGACCATGGATAACCCGCCTGATCTTTAGAATAAAAGAACTCGAATAATGCTTTCCTCCACTCGAATCCGCGATTTTTACGGTCATAGTTCTTATTCTCGATGCTTACTCCATTTAAACCATCCCTGATATTTGCCAGTTTCGATAGCGCACCGACATCGTAAAAAGTCTGGCGGTATACCATTACTTTTACACTGTTGAAATCATATTCCGCGCCAAGGTCAACCGAACCCAGCTGATTACCGATTTTTGAATTGGGTACGCCAGCAGCACCATAAGATTTACCTGTGGCTACATAGAAGAATGATTTTAGCGGAGAAAGTTTGAAATTAGGCCCGTAAGCTTCCTTTTCATTGCCCCAGTATACCTGGTGGTTAAATCCACCGTAAAGCTTTAGTTTCCAGTCTTTCCTGCCCAAACGAACATAAATGGATTTTTGATGGAAATAAGTAGTAGGGTGAGTGTTTTGGATCAGGTAAACCTGTTTGCTGGACTGTGAACCAGTAATCACATCCAGAATTCTTGTTTTTCCAACCCAGCCATGTGTAAAGTTTCCTTTGATTGCAAAAAGGCCATTAAAGGCCGGGACTGTATAATAATCAGGGATCGAAAGTTCTATTTTGGGGATGCCCAGTGCATTTCCCGATACGGAGAAATTACCCGAACTTAATGCTGTATCTCCATTCAGTCCCATTACATCCTTTGTCCTTCCACCTTTCAGTTGGAAAATTCCGGCTCTTACCTTAGCATAAGCCTCAATTAACTGAAGCTCGGAATCCTTTCCTGCATTTGCCCTGCCTTCAAAACCAAATCCCCAATCTATCAGTTTTTTCTTGCCAGATGTGCTATCAATTGAAGATGGCATACTATAATCGCGATGAAATCTTGCAATAAAACTAGCTGATGCACCCGGCGAAGGAGTGGATCCGAATTGATTTGACCGCATCCAAAAGGGGACCACACCGCTGGTTGTCCCGATAGCCTGAGTCTCCACTTCGGCTTTTATATTTTTAAAGGTTTGCGCTTTGACCTGGCAGGTCAGTGCGAAGAGCGCTATGGGAACTAATATTAATTTATTGTTAATGTTTTCGATGACACTCATAACGGGATCAGGATAAAAAAGGTAGGGTAGCGTATTTATATTTAGCGCGTGCGGCTTTATATTTAGATGAAAGTCTCTCCAAAAGCGATGCTCATTTCTTTAACCACTTCTTTAATCTCCTGCTCCTGGTCTTTAGGGTAAATCAGCAGTGCATTCCCTTCGTCTACAACAATAAAATTATCCAGGCCACGTATAATAGCCAGCTTATCGTTATTGATATGGATGATACTATTTTGTGTGTCTTTGATATTCAGCTGTCTGGCAGATACTACATTGTTATCCTCATTTCTTGGTGCCGATTCGTATAAAGAGGCCCACGTACCAAGATCCGACCAGCCAAAATCTGATGGAATAGTATATACATTATCTGCCTGTTCCATAATTGCGTAATCAATAGATATGTTTGGCGATTTTGGATAGGTTTCATTGATAAATGTTTGCTCTTCAGAAGTATTATATACCCCTTTTCCGTTATCAAACATCGTATATATCGTTTCTGCATGCTCTTTTAGTCCTTTCAGAATAGAGCCTGCCTTCCAGATAAAGATACCTGCATTCCAAAGGTAATCTCCTGTTTTAAGGAATTCTTTCGCTTTTTCCAGTGAAGGTTTTTCTGTGAATTGAATTACTTTGTATAAGCCCGCATCCTGATCTGCTGCGTATTTGATATAGCCATATCCAGTGTCTGGTCTTGTGGGTGAGATTCCTAAAGTGACCAGCACATCATGCTTTTCTGTATAAGCTAATGCCTCTTTAACTTTTTCAATGAAGATGCCTTCATGCAGTATAAAATGGTCTGAGGGTGCAACTACAATATTTGCATCAGGGTTGATTTTATGCAGCTTAAATGAAGCATAGGCTATACATGGAGCTGTATTGTTCCGGCTTGGTTCGCAGATAAGTTGTTCTAAGCTAATCCCTTTTAGTTGATTTATAATAATAGTACTGTACTGACTATTAGTTACAATGTATATATTTTCTGGTGGACATAATTTCAAAAAACGATCATATGTTAATTGTAGCAGTGATTTGCCGATACCAAGGATGTCAAGAAACTGTTTAGGGTAGGCATTACGGCTTTTTGGCCAGAATCTGCTGCCGACTCCGCCGGCCATTATCAATACAAAGTTGTTGTTTTTCATCTTTTCTGGTTGATTGTGGTTGCTCTTAAATAATTGAAAATCTTCTGTTTATTTGTGATTTTGGTTCTTTTTTCTTTCGTTTTTGATATTTTATGGAGTGCAATAGCTTATAGCGTGTGGTTTTAATGGCAGTTATTACCGTTGGTCTTAAAATTATTGAATTATTCCCTGTAAACTGTTATAGAATTCAGGAGTTAATGATTTTTTAACCTTAATCTTATCCTCTTCTTGCAAATGTATTTATTTTTATGTTATTATAATTATGTTTCTATTGCTATTTACGTTTAATAAAAGGCTTATTATGTTAATATATTGTATTTAAGTGAAAATTTAATGCTGTGTTAATGAGGTAAAATCGCTAAGAGTGTTATATTTGTGCGTATAACATTTCTACTTATGACTAAATTAAAACCCTCACTCGTTATTTTGGCTGCCGGAATGGCGAGCCGTTATGGTGGTAACAAGCAAATTGAATCTTTTGGGCCTTCTGGGGAAACCATTATGGAGTATTCAATTTTTGATGCCATTAAAGCAGGGTTTGGCAAGGTGATTTTTATCATCCGCGAAGAATTTGCTGCTTCTTTCAAAGCTTCCATTGGACCTAAGCTTGCCGGAAAGATTGAACTGGATTATGTTTATCAGTCATTGGATAAGTTTAGTGGTGGTCAGGAAATTTCTGCAGACCGTTCAAAACCGTTTGGTACACAGCATGCGCTGCTTTGTACTAAAGAGGTGCTGGATGCGCCTTTCGCGGTGATCAATGCAGATGACTTTTATGGCTATGACGCATTTAAACAAGCCTGCGATTTTCTAACTACCACGGCTGCGGCAGGAAAATATGCCTGTATCGGATATGAACTTAAAAATAGCTTAAGTGATCATGGCTCAGTGACGCGTGGGGAGATTAATGTGGATGCAGCAGGACATATTACAGGGATCACAGAGCGTAAAGAAGTGGTTAAAAGAGAGGGTAAAGCATTTGCGAAGGATGGTGATACGCTGATAGAATTGCCGATGGATACTAAAGTGAGTATGAACTTTTTTTGTTTCACGCCAGAATTTGTAAATTGGAGTGAAGCAGGTTATCATAAATTCCTGCAAGAGCACGTGAATGACCTGAAAGCTGAATTTTTGATCCCCGAAGTTACAGATCAGCTGATTAATGCAGGTGAAGGTGTGGTGAAAATGATCCCTACCGAAGCTAAATGGTTTGGTGTGACTTTTAAAGAAGATGCGCAGATCGTTAAAGAGCGATTGCTGGAATTAACAGCAACAGGAGCTTATCCTTCCGATTTGTGGAAATAACAAGCACGACAATCAACCATTAAATTTATAATGATGACTAAGAAAATTTTAATTACCGGTGGTGCCGGGTTTATCGGTTCCCATGTAGTGCGCAGGTTCGTGAAGAACTATCCTGATTACCAGATTGTAAACCTTGATAAATTGACTTATGCAGGGAATCTTTTAAACCTGACTGATGTAGAGGATGCGCCAAATTACAGGTTTGTAAAAGGTGATATTGTGGATGCTGCATTTATAACTGAACTATTCCGTACGGAGCAATTTGATGCCGTTGTTCATTTGGCTGCTGAATCACATGTTGACCGCTCTATCGCTAATCCGATGGAATTTGTAATGACAAATGTGATTGGTACGGTTAATCTTTTGAATGCAGCAAAAGAGCATTGGAAAGGTGACTATGCGCAGAAGCGTTTTTACCACGTATCTACAGACGAAGTTTATGGAGCGCTCGGTGAAACGGGGATGTTTACAGAAACTACTGCTTATGATCCGCATAGCCCGTATTCTGCATCTAAAGCGAGTTCTGATCATTTTGTGCGTGCTTACCATGATACTTATGGTCTGGATGCCGTGATTTCCAACTGTTCAAATAACTATGGTTCTCATCATTTTCCGGAAAAATTGATTCCGCTGGCGATTAATAATATTAAAAATAATAAGGCAGTCCCTGTATATGGTAAAGGTGAAAATGTAAGAGACTGGCTTTGGGTAGAAGATCATGCCCGTGCTATTGACGTTATTTTCCATCAAGCCAAAGCAGGTGAAACTTACAATATCGGCGGTCATAATGAGTGGAAAAATATTGACCTGATTAAATTGCTTTGCAAGATTATGGATCAGAAACTTGGGCGTTCATCCGGTACATCCGAACAATTGATTACTTATGTAACCGATCGCGCAGGTCATGATTTAAGATATGCAATTGATTCGTCAAAACTTCAGGAGAAATTAGACTGGGTCCCGAGTCTTCAGTTTGAAGAGGGGCTGGCTAAAACAGTTGATTGGTATCTTGAAAATGAACAATGGCTGGATGATGTGACTTCATCAAATTATCAGTCTTATTATGAAACTCAATACGCAGAAAGATAAATGGATATATTAGTATTAGGTGCATCTGGTCAGCTGGGTAGCTGTATCAAAAAAGTAGCTTCACAAAAACAACTGGCTTCTATTTCTTTTCCTGATGAAACAGCGGGAAATATACTGGACTATATAGCGCTTGAAAAATTATTTGTTGCAGAACAACCAAAATTTGTCATTAACTGTGCGGCTTATACAGCTGTAGATAAAGCAGAAGATGATGTTGAACTTTGCGGGCAAATTAACAGAGATGGTGCAAAAAACATTGCGCTGCTTTGCCAGGCATACCATGCAGTAATGGTTCATGTTTCTACAGATTTCGTTTTTGGTGGTCAAAGTGTTAACCTGTTGAAAGAAGAAGATATTGCCGAGCCAATTAATATTTATGGCGTTACCAAGCTGGCAGGTGAAAAAGATATCGCAGCTGTTTTATCAGCTCATTATATTCTGCGTACCAGCTGGTTATACTCTGAGTATGGAAATAATTTCGTAAAAACCATGCTGAAATTGGGTGCAGAAAGAGAGGAGCTGAACATTATAGCCGACCAGATTGGTACGCCAACTTATGCAATCGATCTGGCGAATGCAATTCTGGCCATCATTGAATCAGGGAAAACGGCTTATGGGGTTTATCACTACAGCAATGAGGGGGTAACTTCCTGGTACGATTTTGCGCAGGGTATTTTCGAATTGAGCCATACCAAAGTGAGATTATTCCCTATTCCGACTTCTAAGTATCCGACAAAAGCAGTAAGGCCAAAATTTTCCGTGATGGATAAAACTAAAATCAAAGAGACTTTTGATTTGGAAATCCCTTACTGGAGAGATAGTCTGTTAGCTTGTATCAATCAATTGGCATTAATTAACGTACCTCAAAATTAAAATATGAAAGGAATAATCCTGGCAGGAGGAAGCGGGACACGTTTGCATCCCCTCACGCTTGTAATGAGTAAACAAATGATGCCGGTTTATGATAAACCGATGATTTATTATCCATTGTCCACTTTAATGCTGGCTGGAATCACAGAGGTGCTGATTATCTCTACACCTCACGATCTGCCGAACTTTGAAAAATTGCTGGGTGACGGAAGCCGTTTAGGCTGTAAATTTTCTTATGCCGTTCAAGCGGAGCCGAATGGACTGGCGCAAGCCTTTGTGATTGGCGCTGATTTTATTGGGAAAGATAAAGTTGCGCTGGTTTTGGGTGATAATATTTTTCATGGAGAAGGGATGTCCAAATTATTGCAGGCAAGTGCGGATCCTGATGGGGGTGTTGTTTTTGCTTACCAGGTTTCTGATCCGGAACGTTATGGTGTTGTGGAATTTGATGAAGATAAAAAAGCGGTTTCTATCGAAGAAAAGCCAGTTCAGCCTAAGTCTGATTACGCAGTTCCGGGTTTGTATTTTTATGACAATAGTGTAGTAGAAATTGCGAAAAATATCAAGCCTTCTCCGCGTGGCGAATATGAAATCACTGATGTGAACAAAGTTTACCTGGAGCAGGGTAAATTGAAAGTTGGTGTGCTTAGCAGGGGGACAGCTTGGTTGGACACAGGTACTTTTAATTCTCTGATGCAAGCAGGGCAGTTTGTTCAGGTCATTGAAGAACGTCAGGGACAGAAAATAGGGGCGATTGAAGAAGTGGCTTACCGGATGGGCTTTATAGATGAAGCGCAGTTAACAGCTATAGCTACTCCATTAGTCAAAAGTGGTTATGGACAATATCTGCTGAAACTTATAAAGTAATTTTTGTTTTGCAGCAGCTTCGGTTTAGAAAAGTTGTGCTGCAAAAGTTGTTGTAAAGTTATTGCAAAAGCTGCGTTGCAAAAGCTTTGCTGAAAGGATCCCCCGGATTGATATCCGGGGGATTTTTCTTTTTGAATATCCCTATAAATCTTGCGGATTGTTTTCAGATTCTTTCTTTTTTTTCCGTATGGAGGTATTAATCAGCTTATTTTATTCTTAAATGAAATGTAAAAAAAGTTTTTAAAACCATAAGGAGTATAGCGCTTATATTTTATTCAATTATTGTTAAATTTTGATTAAATAATAAATATTATTCTATAAAAAATCTTTTTAAGTTAAAAATTACAATAAAATTGATAATTCTCTTTGCGATTGACGCTTATTTGCTATATTCGTGTATCTATAAATAAATCTCCCTATGCAAACACGTTATTTATACCTTTTAAGGTATGTTTTACCCGTCACTGACCTGTTAATGCTTAATCTGGTTTACTTTACTGCCTATGATTTAAGTATTTACATGGGAAAAAATGTTTCCTATGAATTATTGCATCATTATGTGATTGTATGTAATCTGATTTGGGTGTTTAATGCCTTGTTTTTTGGTATGTATACCGAATATGGGGCGAGGCGCCTGGAGCGTATTTACAGAAGTACCTGGAGAAGTGTATTGATGCACGCTGTTTTATTCTCGGCTTATCTGTTATTGGAAAAGAATATAGACTTTTCAAAAACCTTCATTGCGGTCTTTTATTTCCTGCTTTCCAGTGCATTTATACTAAATCGTTTTGTAGGTACATCTTTGCAATTTGTGCTGATTAATAAATTCCATGTCACTAAAAAGGTGGCTGTAATGGGAGGGAATCCCACTGGGAACCGCCTGGCTAGCTATCTGACCAAGCAAAATAACGTAGATTTTTATGGGATTATCGCAGAGCGCGATGAAGACTTTTACAGCGATAAAACAGGGCTGATTTCTGACTTTGCCATTGCTGAGATGAAAGCCGCTGCAGCCGGAGGGGTCAAAGATTTATACGTCTCTGTTCCACCCGAGAGAATGTCAAAAATGCATTCCCTGGTTAGAGAGGCAGATAAACAATGTCTGCGTCTGAAATTTATTCCTGATATCGCAGGATCTTTAGATGCACCGTATACCATGAGTTATATGGGTGATGAATTTCCGATTATTACCCTGCGTAACGAACCACTGGAATTGATGGGCAACCGGTTCAAGAAACGGACTTTTGATATTATCTTCAGCGGACTGGTTATCTTATTTATTCTGAGTTGGTTATATCCAATCATCGCTTTGCTGATCAAAATTCAAAGTAAAGGGCCTGTACTGTTTAAGCAACTGCGCAGTGGTAGAAATGATGAACCATTCTGGTGTCTGAAATTCAGAAGTATGCGGATGAACAGTACCAGTGATAAAAAACAAGCAACCAAGAACGATGACCGCATTACCCCGATTGGTAAATTCCTGCGCAAAACGAGTCTGGATGAACTCCCGCAATTCTTTAATGTATTTGCCGGCAGTATGACTGTTGTAGGGCCAAGACCACATATGTTAAGCCATACAGAAGAATACAGGGCAATTATCAGTGAATTCATGGTGCGCCATTTTATGAAACCAGGAATTACCGGATGGGCCCAGGTCAACGGCTTCCGTGGAGAAACCAAAGCGCCGGGTTCTATGGAGAAACGTGTCAAACACGATATCTGGTACCTGGAAAACTGGACGGCTATGCTGGATGTGAAGATTCTCTTTATGACTATTATCAACGTAATTCATGGCGAGGATAACGCCTATTAAATACTATGCTAACCAAATCTTTGCCCCGGAAAGGATTTTCCGGGTTTATTTATTGAGTGTAACCTAAAGCACATTTATGCGATCTACCTATCGAAATTTACTATTGCTTTTACTCCTCACTCAATTCCAGTTTTCATTTGCCCAGGTCAAAAAGACCATTACCGGAAATATAACTGACGGGAAAACAGGAGAAACCTTAATTGGTGCCAGCGTGAAAATAACCGGTGGCACAACCGCCGTAGCCATGACCAATGGCTACGGCTTTTATGCTGTTAGCACTTTACAGGGCGAGCATGATATTTCTGTAAGCTTTATCGGCTACAAAACAATCACAAAACATCTCAGTTTATCACAAAACACACGGCTGGATTTTATATTGGAACCTGGTAATCAGTTGGATGAAGTAGTCATTTCCAGTGCAGCTATTGATGAGAACATTACCAGCCCTCAAATGGGACTGCAGAAAATGAGCAGTAATGAAATACGGAGCCTCCCAATGCTGCTTGGCGAAAGAGATGTGATGAAGGCGCTGCAACTGCTGCCAGGTATTAAATTAGCAGGTGAGGGGAACAGCGGTTTTTATGTCAGAGGAGGGGCGACCGATCAAAATCTGATCCTGCTTGACGAAGCCCCTGTTTACAATGCTTCCCATCTGCTCGGCTTTTTCTCCACCTTTAACCCCGATGCCATCAAAGACGTTACCGTCTACAAAGAAGGGATGCCCGCGCAATATGGTGGAAGATTATCCTCGGTTATAGATATCAAAATGAACGAAGGCAATAGTAAAGAAACCACCATAGAAGGAGGTATCGGCCTCATTGCGTCCCGGCTCAAAGTAGAAGGGCCAATAGTCAAAGACAAAGGGTCCTACATGATCAGTGGCAGGAGAACCTATCTGGATGCTTTTTTTAAATTATCCCCCAATAAATCCATCAGTAAAAATGCACTGTACTTCTACGATCTGAATGCGAAAGCCAATTACAAACTGGATGAAAAAAATACCCTTTTCCTCTCTGGTTACTTTGGAAGAGATAAACTGAACCTTGTCAATATCTTTGGCTTTGATTGGGGCAATGCAACGGTAACTATGCGCTGGAACCATCTTTACAGCCCCAAACTGTTTTCCAATACTTCCCTTATCTACAGCCATTATAGCTATGAAATCAATAACCTGATGGAAGACGCCAATTTTGAAGTCAATTCATTCATCAGAGACTTCAACTTAAAGCAAGACTTCCAGTACAGTATCAGCAATAAACACCAATTGAAATTTGGCCTTAATGCCATTCACCATACCATTGCCCCCGGTAAGATGACTGCCACCAACGCATCCAGCGTTAACCCCATTACTTACGAAAACCGTAAAGGACTTGAACTCGCCACTTATCTGACGGATGAATGGAGTGTGAGCGATAAGTTTAAAATGAGCTATGGATTACGGGTAAGTGGCTTCTCGGTAATGGGGCCGGGGAATTTCAAAACCTATGATGCCGATGGTAATCTCACAGAAACCCACACCTATAGTGCTGGTCAGTCTGTGAAAAACTATCTCAACCTGGAACCCCGGTTTTCGGCCAGCTATAAACTAAACAGTAACAGTTCCATTAAAGCTGCTTATACCCGGAATACGCAGAACATCCATCTGATGTCTAATTCGATGTCGACCTCTCCAACAGATTTATACATAATGAACAGCAATAATGTGCGGCCGGAAATTGCAGATCAGGTTTCTACAGGTTACTTCAGGAATTTCAAGGATAATCAATATGAATTCTCTGCAGAAATCTATTATAAATCAATGCAGCATCAAATCGAATACCGGAGTGGTGCAGATTTGCGTGAAAAAGATAATGTAGAAGCTGATTTGCTTTATGGCGATGGCAGGGCCTATGGTATAGAACTGTTTTTTAAGAAGAGATTTGGCAAATTCAACGGCTGGATAGGCTATACTTATTCTAAAACCGAAAGACAATTTGATGCGCTGAACGAAGGCCGGTGGTTTAATGCCAAACAAGACCGGACACACGATGTTTCTTTAGTTGGGATTTACAAAGCGGGCCCCCGCTGGACATTTTCTACCGTATTTGTATATAATACAGGAAATGCAGTAACTTATCCGAGCGGTAAATATCAGGTTAACGGTAGAACAGCTTTCTATTATGCAGATAAAAACGGTTACCGTACCCCAGCTTATCACCGTCTTGATGTTTCAGCAACACTGGAGGGGAAACCGGGTAAAGAATATCAATCCAGCTGGACATTTGGTATTTATAACCTATACAATAGACAGAACGCTTTTGCAATAAATTTTAAGGATGATCCGGATAATGCTGCTAAAACACAGGCCGTGAGCACAACCTTATTTGGAATTATCCCTTCCGTAACCTGGAACTTTAAATTCTAGTATCATGACGTATTCAAACCACTACAGAAAAATTAAGCCCGGAGCAGTGTTCCTGATCGGGATATTATCGTTGACTATATTGACAAGCTGCGAGAAAACAATTGACCTGAACCTGGATAATGTAAAGCCAGTCATTGTGATTGATGGCGGCGTAAATGACCTCAATGAAGTTCAGGTAGTCAGGATTTCTACTACCTATTCTTTTACCGAAGCAAATAAATTCAACGGGCTTGCCGGCGCAAAAGTTGTACTGACCGGCAGCGATGGTACAATCGTTAATTATACGGAGAAAACTACCGGAATTTATAACAGTCCTAAATTCAAAGGAAAGCCTGGAACTACTTATAAGCTGACTGTCAATGTACAAGGACAAACCTATACTGCAATCTCTACCATGCCGCAAAAAGTAATCCTGAACCTGTTAACTTTTAAAGAGTTTACAGTGGTCGATAAAACCAGGAAATACGTGGCCATTATTTATGATGATCCACCTGGCGTAGACAACTGGTATCACTCTATTGTGCGGTTCAAAGGAAAAGTGAAATTCGATGTCGCGACAGACGATCGTTTCAACAATGGCAATAAAGTTAATGATGTGATCTTTTATGACCTCAGCAAGGATATGGTTCCCGGTGATACTGTTGCTGTAGAGTTTCAATGTGTCGATAAGGCAGTCCACAGGTACTTTTTTAGCCTGGGTCAGAATTTATCCGAAACCCAGCCTGTTTCGCCAGCCAACCCGCCTTCAAACTTTGATAACAATGCCCTGGGTGTTTTCAGTGCTTATACGACAAGTTCGCGTAAAGCGCTGTTCAGGTAAGGTATCGGGATTATAAAAAGCAGGCCGTCCTGGACTGCCCCCAGAAGATGTCTAACTTTTTGGGGGACTGTATCCGTTGGAGAGCCTGCTTTTATTAAAATCACTTAATATATCAAAAGGTCACTTCATTAATAGCTAAAGCTTATTTAATGCTACCGGGAATTTACTTATTGATACCAAAAGCTTCCCAGCCTGAAATCGTTTCACGGTTACAAGTCATTGCTTGCGTACCATTTTCGCTTGAAATGTATTTTCCGTTATTTCCTCTGAAAGATACTGTTCCATCTGCATTGGCTACCCAGTCAAATTTCTCCCAGTCACCAGCTGTAGCGCGGCTGCAAGTAATAGCCTGCGTTCCATTTTCAGAAGAAACATATTTGCCTTTACTTCTTAACGAGATTTTACCACCTCCGGCATCAACTACTGTAAAAGTCTCCACAGGTGATGCTGCAGTGCGGTTACAAGTCATTGCTGTAGCGCCCTCTTCACCACTCACATAACGGCCATTGATCCCTTTTAACGTTACTGTACTTCCGATTGGAATAGACCCGCCTGGATTACCTGCTCTGGAAACTACGACCTGGTTAATTGCTGATAATAGTGAATTTGCACCAGTAGCATCCTGCGATAGCTCCCAGATCATCACACCGCCAGCTTTATCAAAGGCAAGATTGGTTTTGCTCTTGATCGTAGGGATACCATTGTATCCGATTCCTGCATAAGAATCTGAATTTGCACTTCCGCCTCTTGATAAGATAGTTTTGTAATCCACATACTCATTCGCAGAACGACCATAAAACGGAAGCCCTAAATTAGCTTTGCTTGCAGGAAGCCCTCTGCCTATCCAGTAGTTTAAAGATTGCACAGCAAGTGCAGATGTAGAGTGATTAGCCCCACCTTCATCATAAGCCATGATATTTAAGAAATCTACCGCAGCAAATACTGCATTTTGAACACCAGGGCCATTGTAAGAAACTACAGCTGCGGTCAATAATTTTCCTTTGTTGTGCATTGCGGTACTTAACTGCTGCATTAAAGCAGTATAATTATTGCCTGAATTTCCTGCATCAGGATATTCCCAGTCAATATCGATCCCATCCAGGTTATACTGATTCACCAAATTGATTACATTGTTGGTAAATGTGGTCCGGCCTGATGCGCTCGATGCAAAGGACTCAAACGCACTGTCATCCCCATTATTCCACCCGCCAACTGAGACTAATACTTTTACATTGTTAGCATGCGCTGTAGCCACCAGACTTTGAAGTTTGGAAGGGTTTTCTAAAGGTTGGAACCCACCCGAAGCGGTAGGAAGAATAAAAGCATAATTGATATGCGTTAACTTGCTGTACTGGATTTGATTAACTTCACCGGCCCATGAGGGTACGTAGCCAATTACTTTAAAGTTAGCTGCAGAAACGGCATTAACCGATGTATTGTTTGCATTCATCTGATTATCAGGAATTGCTGACTCTGCCTCTTTCTTTTTACAGGATGCCATGCATAACAATAGCAATGCAGGCATTAGCATTAATCTTAAATGTTTTTTTGTTTTCATGATAGTTGGTTTAGGTTATTGATTTAACATAAAACTAACACGATAAATTGTATAAAACAAAATATTATTTAATTAAAATTAAATAATTAATATTTAAAGATAATCAATAATACGCTTGAAACACAGTTGATTTTTGCCTTTAAGGATGTTTTTTATCCTGAAAACCATATTTATATTAAAATTGGCAGAAAATGATGATTCGGAATAAAACCAATAAAATATTAAACTAATAAATAGTCAAAAATGCAGCTATGCTTGATAAAAGCTCTACTTTTATAAAATGAACCCGACCTGATTAAAATAATTATTAAAACCGCAGGGCAATAATTATGTTAATCATCAAAGGCTCCATTTAACAAAAAAACAATAAATAAATAAATAAAATGAAATCAATTATTCCTTTATTATCTGCTGCAGTTATTGCATTTTCATCCTGTAGCCATCAGACATCGACCTCTTCAGCCAGGAAAGTTAAAGAAGATGCGGCAACCAACAAAGCATGGAAAAGACCAGTTGGCAAAAGTATTTATGCTGTGCTGCAAATTAAAAATACCATTAAAGTTGGTGACTCCGTGAAACTGAAATTTACTGTTTACAACCCTACAGACAGTGTACAGCAGTTTTGTAAATGGCACACTCCATTTGAACCTTTAATCAGTAAATACCTTGATGTTAAAGAAGCAAATGGTGAAGAAGCAAATTACCAGGGTGCGATGGCTAAAAGAATGATGCCGCCACCAGCCAGCAGTTATCAAAAAGTAAACCCAGGAGATAGTCTTTCAATCGAAGTTGACTTGCTTAAAGGTTATGCAGTTAAAAAACCAGGAAAGTATGCGATTACCTATAATGGAGAAGGAATGAGTGGGCTTGCGGTTAAAGACAGCGTTGTTTTTAATTACGTTAAACCTTAATAAGTTCAGAAATCTTCCATAGTCTGCCCTGATGAACTGATATGTATTTTTGGACTACTACCATAGTCCATCAATTTAACATGGGTCCATCATTGAATACCATACCATTGTTTCAACACTAATCCATCAATTTAATACTGCAATTTTCTTCGCGCTGCAACCCAATTTCCACTCCTTCCAGCAGCACCAACTTCGTAAAGAATACATTATAATAGGAAATAAGGTTTATTTGAAATTAAATAAATACTATCTTATCCTACCAAATCAGTAACCATTATAATGCTATGAATATGTATCGAAAATTTCTTGTTTTAAGTTTAGGCAGTCTGCTCACCTTCGCGGCGGCTGATACTTTGTATGCAGCAGACCATTCCCCAACAATTCATCTGAAAAATGCAGCAACAGCAAAAGAATTAATAGGGCGCTGGGATATCAATATGGATGAAAATGGTAAAACTGTACCATCCTGGTTAGAAGTTAAACTTTCTGGCAACAGCACACTGACCGGTTATTTTGTTGGTGTTTCAGGAAGCGCCCGCCCAATCGCTAAAATCACTTTTAAGGAAGGCAAATTCAGTTTCACTATTCCACCACAATGGGAAAAAGGAGATCAGGACTTTGTGATAGAAGGCGAACTAACAGGAGATGAAATTCATGGAACTTTGGTTACCAGCGAAGGTAAAAAATACAATTGGAAAGGTGTGAAAGCCCCTTACCTGTACAGAACTGCTCCAGTCACCTGGGCTAAACCTATTGCATTGTTTAACGGAAAAGATCTGACCGGATGGAAAGCTATGGGCGAAAACCAGTGGGTCGTTAAAAATGGGGTATTAACCAGTCCGCACTCAGGTGCAAATCTGATCTCGGACCAGAAATTTACAGACTTTAAATTACACGTAGAATTTAAGTATCAAAAAGGCAGTAACAGTGGCGTGTATTTAAGAGGACGCTATGAAGTGCAGATTGAAGATAGTCCTAAAGATGCACATCCTTCAAGCGTGTTGTTTAGTGGAGTTTATGGTTTTCTGCCACCCAATCAAATTGCTGCGTTAGGGCCAGACCAGTGGCAGACTTATGATATCACGCTAATCGGACGTATGGTTACTGTGGTCGCGAACGGAAAAACAATCATCAGTAACCAGGAAATTCCGGGAATTACAGGCGGTGCCCTTGACAGTAAAGAAGGGGAGCCAGGGCCAATTTATTTTCAGGGAGACCATGGGCCGATTGAATTTAGAAAAATTATAATTACCCCAATCAAATAGGAATTACAGCTGTAAATAAGAATTATTGCTACAAAGGAATTATAGCGAATGGTTAACATGGTTTTCATTAATCCTGTTAACCATTTTTAACTTTCCCTTTAAAACCAACTTCACAAGCAGGACAAAGCAGTAAAGAAGATCCAAATAGTTATGGGAAAACAACCGTCTCAGGCGCATTATATCGTGCTGGTCATGGAAGACTGAGTTATACCACTTTTGAATTCTCAGATTTAGCAGTTATCCCAGATCAGCTGACAGCTCAAGGAGATGTACAAGTGAGTGTCAAAGTGAAAAATACTGGTGGCCGTAAAAAGGAGATCAGGTAGTGCATTTATACCTGAAAGATGAACAAATCAGTGTAACTACTTATGAATCTTTATTATAGGTACCATGGTTGGTCTGTTTTTTGCAAGGTGGCAATGACAGCCTGTGGTTGATTAGTTCCAATCAATAAGTTTTTACCATTCTTGAATTCAATTCTGATTCCTTGATTACCAGAAATATTAATGGCCTTTTTTCCACTAAATGTAAACCTGTAACCCCAGCCACCAAATTCTGTTATCGGATCGTAACTAGTTACCACCAGTGATCTGATTGTACTAAAGGGATATTTTTTTAAAGATAATTGAAAAGGGAAAAAACGTATACAAATACCATCCTCTTTGATAATTGTATCCAGATGCATTATTGCGAAAAGTAAGGTGACAACTAGTAAAATGACATTACTAATCAGAAGATTTGAATTGCTCATGGAATCCTCATTAACATTAATTCCCTGGAATACCTGCTGAAAAGTAATGTATATAACGTATAAATTAACTCCTGCCAGGATTAACCATAAAGCTTTTTGTCTGAAATATTGTCTTTCAAAAAATAAGATATCAGCTTCCATAAGTTTGCTATTTTAAAATGAGAGTGGAGAGAAAAAATTCAGTTACTATTCCGCAACAGAAGTACCATAAGTAGTGGCCTGCATTGCAATGATTTGCCAGTGATCATTGTGCCATCCTGCATAAAATAGAATGGCCTGCTGTCCATCGGCACTGTCTATAACTGCATCAATTTTTAGAATGATTTTTCCCGCCGACCAGATTTCATGATCAAAATTAGTAATGCTATACTCAACTGTCCGGATCTTTTTTGTTGTGAAACCAATGCTACCTAGATATTCTGTTAATTTTTCCATAGGACCAGTCACATAATCCTTATACAAGGCCACCGGATTTTCCTTTATTATGGTCTGCATTTTCTTCAATTCTTTGCGGTCTGATGCCGACATAGAACCAGTATTTTTTGCAGCCTGATTAACAAGAGCCTCTAAATCTGGTTGGTAAATTTGCTTAAAATCTGCAGTAGAAATCAGGTTGGAGAATTTTGCTGCAGGTTGTTTAGCCGCTAAATCTTCCAATACTTTATTCACGAATGGTTTGGGATCTGCTAAACATGTTGCGCTACTCTGCCAGCCATTTGCCTTTGCTGAAGAAGACTGCGCAAAAGAGATTTTGGGGATTTTAGTCAATGTGTTCCATCCTTTAGCACGAAATGAACTTTTTCCACCAGGGTTTTTTCCACCTGCTTTTTCAACATAGCTATAAAAATCATTGTCTATATTAATCAGCAGCCATTTTTGATCGCGCCACAATACATCGAATTTCAATGCAATATTTCCAATAGCCTGTTTCAGAAGTATATATATAATATAATGCGGAGTCTTTACCTGTTCCACTGGAAGCGCTCGTTCAATAAAATAAATCTTTACAAATTTAGCATTGGCCGCATTAATGTTTTTAACTTTTGCCAACTGCAATAACTCTTGCCATGATGCTTTAAGTTGATTAAAAGAGGCATTATCTTCTTCAGATCCTACAGTAACTGCGGTTGGATTACTGGATATTTCCATTTTATTCACCACATCCATTTCCTGTGAATTTGGAAATATGGGCGTTTTGCTGATATCTTCTTTGTTCAGAAATGCGGCTGCAAAAGTTTTGCCAAGAGAGTCAGGGACAGGGATACACGTTTTCTGAGCCCTGGCAGGAATACAATACAACAGGATGAGAAGGACGAGATATTTCATGAAAAGAGGTTTGTTGGTTTTCTTGTTTAAATATATGAAACAAAAGTTAATAAACCTCTCCTCGTTGGTTAAGAATTTGTTTATCCTAACAGGCTGCTAAAAGTTCTTTTCTGTATAAGTCTTAAAGTTATCCAGAATAGCCTGCCAGCCAGCCCGTTGCATGTCAACCGGATGTGTGCTTTCGGGATCAAAAGTTTCAGTGACTTTAGTTTGATCCCCATCGCAGCTAAAAGAGATTTTTACTTTTCTTCCATCTCCCATGGTATATTCGATAAGCTCATGCTCTTTTACATCGGTATATACTCCTTCAAAATCAAAGCTAACGCTGCCATCTTTAGCGGCCATCGTAGTTTTGAACCTACCATCCTTACGCAGGTCATTGTCTGCATAAGGAGAATGCCAGTCGGGCGATGCGTTATTCCATTTGGTAATATGTGCAGGCTGGCTCCATGATTCCCATACTTTAGCTATGGGTAAATTAACCGTGGTTTCCACCGTAATAGGTGTGTGATTTGCAGTTTCCATAATCAGGCATTAGTTTATAAATAAGTTATTGCTTTTATTTTGTCAGTACCCCGTTCTTAATTGGTAAGTGTTTTATTCTTTGCAGTTTGGTAATAAAAATAAATTATAGTTGAGATAATCGCTGAAATTGTACAGCCAACTACCAGAAATCCTATTTGATTGAACAAAAACTTTTGATTAAAGAGCATGGAGATTGTTGCTCCATCGTTTAAACTGACGTATTCTATATAAAAGAACAGCATACCTAAAGTAACCGTCAGGAAAAAGACAGGCCAGTTGAACAATACAGCAGTTTTAAAGATTTCATTTTTTACTAAAGGAGGTTTTATCTGATATAAATACCAGATACAGGAAGAAGTCACAATGCACCAGAAAACTACACTTTGACCTGTATAGAGTGTTTTAAGCACGCCCGACTTGTAATCGATTACTTGAGAAGTAATCAGATAATTGATGGCTCTTTTACAAAGTGTAGAAAAAACCATCAGGATAATTACCGTTCTAAAGATTAAAACCAGCTTCAGTTTGTTTCCCTGTGCCAGTTTTGAGCGGTATTGCAGGAGTAGGAAAAAAATCAGCAGTATACTTAAAAGATAGGCATCAAACCATCCAAACTCTCTGGAAACGCCAAAATGTGCAGAGGCCAGGTAGATCACAAGAGATAATCCGCCACAAATCCAGGCAATGATTTCTGGTACAGTCTTTTTAGAATAGAAAACAACGATAGAAAGCAGCAACCCTAAAAGCAGTACTGCAACCGCAACTGCGCCTGATAGCATAATTAAAAAATAGTCTCCTGATAGATACATAGCTTGATCAATTAATAAATAAGCTCCAATTTATTGATTAAATCCGGGATAATTGCTGAATTGACTTTTAGCAATGCGTATAACGAAAAATATACATGGAAAAAGGGGAGTTTCCTGCGCAGGAAAACAACTGTGTATGCCGGATTTTATTTTACAAACTTTAACAAAGTGTAACTTTGCTTAACACTAAGAGGGTAAATCTGAACAAGGTTAAAATAAAAGCTGCTCCGGATGATCTGTTTTTAGAAATGAACTCGCTTTTGATGAAAACCTGCATGAGTTTATTTTTGTGGGTAAAGATCCTGCGCAACAGAAATTAATCCTGCTGCTCCCCAAAAGCATGATTTTGGCTGGTGCATATGCAGAAACCATTCCGGCAACAAAAATCAAAGAATAAACTTTGAACAGGGGAGGGTAACCCTTTGCTTACTCTCCCTCTTTTTAACGCTTTTTCTATAATGTGTATAACCCTGATTCTCCACCCCGGAAATTATGTGCTTTTTTGACCCATTATTCAAAAACCAAAGCAACAAATTCAAAAAACTGGATTTTTAATTTTATTAACAAGGCTGGTTTTCGCTTCAAATCTTACCCTAACTGGTTGATAGTTATTAGTTTTTATCGCGCTACATCCAGTGGTTAATAACCTGGTGAAGTTATTAACACGTCTTTAGTTAACAACACCTGTTGGTAACCCATACTTATCAACATTATGGCCAAAAAAAAAGAGCTAAATAATTGCTTTTTAGTCGCTTAGTGCTGGGTATAAGTTTATGTTTTTTTGTTGGTAATTTTCTGGATCTTCGCAATCCCAAAAAGGAAGGAAGCTTTTTTCAGGGCCATTAACATTACCAATAACAATAAAAAAACTATGCAGAATACTTGTACAACAGTGTGGAATAACTCGCTTCAAACTATTAAAGCTAACATCCCGAATCAAAGCTATAAGACTTGGTTCGAACCGATCTCGGCCTTAAAATTAGAGGGTAACGTTTTAACTGTACAAGTACCAAGTTTGTTCTTCTATGAGTGGTTAGAAGAGCATTACGTTGGCCTTTTACGCAAAACAGTAAAGCAGGAACTAGGAGATGACGGCCGTTTAGAATACAACATTGTTGTAGACAATAAACCATCAAAAAGCAATACACCGTATATTGCTGCAAGCTCACCAGCAAACACCAATAACATTGCTTCGAAAACATTGCCTGCACCAGCGCCGATCAGCAAGGACTTAAGAAATCCTTTTGTGATCCCGGGTTTGAAGAAACTGAACGTTGATCCACAATTGAATTCTAATTATACTTTAGATAATTACATCGAGGGAGATTGTAACCGTCTGGCACGCTCTGCGGGCTTCGCTGTTGCCGCTAAACCTGGAGCAACATCATTCAATCCATTAATGATTTATGGTGCAGTAGGATTGGGTAAAACGCATTTGGCCCAAGCCATCGGTAACGAGATCAAACGTACTTACCCAGACAAATTAGTCATCTTTGTATCCTGCGAAAAATTTTGTCAGCAGTTTGTTGAGTCTTTGAAAAATAACACGATCAATGACTTCGTAAACTTCTATCAAGCTATGGATGTGATCATCATGGATGATATTCACAACTTTGCAGGAAAAGAGAAAACACAAGATATCTTTTTCCATATTTTTAATCATTTACACCAATCCGGTAAACAAATCATCATTACTTCAGATAAAGCTCCAAAAGACTTGTCTGGTTTAGAAGAACGTTTACTCAGCCGTTTCAAATGGGGCTTATCAGCAGATTTGCAAATTCCTGATTTAGAAACAAGGATTGCAATCCTGAGAAAGAAAATGGCAAGTGACGGAATCGACTTACCAGCAGAAGTTGTTGAATATGTTGCACACAATATTGATAACAATGTCCGTGAACTGGAAGGCGCAATGGTTTCCTTACTTGCACAGGCAACTTTAAATAAAAAAGAGATCGACCTGGCCCTTGCCAAGTCAATGTTGAAGAATTTCATTAAAAATACATCTAAAGAAATTTCAATGGAATATATCCAGAAATTAGTTTGTGAGTATTTTGAAGTTGCTGTAGACCTGGTGAAGTCACCAACCCGTAAACGTGAGGTCGTACAAGCCAGACAAATCTCTATGTACTTGTCTAAAAGCCTGACTAAATCTTCTTTGAAGAGTATTGGCGCATTTTACGGAGGCAGAGATCACTCTACAGTAATTTATGCTTGTCAAACAGTAGAAGACTTGATTGACAGTGATAAAAAATTCAAAGGATATGTAAACGATATCCAGAAGAAATTAAAGATGAGTTAAAATTCGACCCAGCATAAAAACTATGAACTTAAATGCGACTACAATAGCAATTTTATTGGTTGTTATACTTGCGATCCCTTACCTGGTCCATGTCATCAGAAAGGTGCAAAATTATAGTATCCCTCTGTTTAAGGCACTAAATCCTTTTTATACAAAGGAAATGCACGAAGCTGATCAGCTGAAGTTAAGTTTATCTCCGATCATCAGGGAAATGGAAACTCAGGATGTGGCTAAATTCATTCAGCACTGGACAGCCAAATTTGAAAACGGCAGCTTCTCTGAGCAGGATGTAATAGCGCTGAATGCGAGAATTGCAGACGGAAGAGCAGATCAGGTGAATGGTATCCTGGCTTTACACCCAACAGCCAGAATTCAGTTTCAGGAGCTCAATGAACAATTGAGACTTAAAGAAGCTGCAATTGAAAAAGAAACTGAATCGGAAGTCTTAGTCTGAAAAAAATCAAATGACAAAGCTGAATCTTGCTAACAGGATTCAGCTTTGTCATTTAGTTTTTTTGCAATATTCTGAATAGAGCTATCCAGATTTTCGGCAGAATCAAAAAGTGCCTGTTCAAACTCCAGGTAGGTTTCTTTCTTGTCTTCGCTCATTTTGATCACCATAATGATACCCAGTATATTGCTCAGGTAACCGCGTATCTCATGAGAATTGATAAATGAAATCTCATTGTTTAATTTATTAAACATCAATTCATCATATTTTTTCTTCATTTTCAGTGATCGGTACAGGAAAATGAAAGTTAATATAATCATACCCGCTACTACCATACAGAGCATAAAGTAGTTTTGTCTTACCTGTAAGTTTTCCTGAGCAACCACATATTTCTTTTTGATCTCATCATATTTCAAATAATTCAGAATACTACCGGTTTTCATCGTTTTTACGGTATTCGCTGTAGCCTGGTCAGTTGCTTTTTTATAGTATTGTGCCGCTGAGGCAAACTTCTTTTCTTTTGCATAGGCGTCACCTACAATATTGAATAGTTTACCTCTCATATAACCCAGGTTCTTCAAATCGGCAGAAGACAATAGTTTAAAGGCTATTGCCCTGGCTTTCTCTGTTTGATCAAATAGCAGATAAGCCCTTGCAAAATGAAGATAGGTATATAGTTTTTCAGAATCATTTGCATCATCTACCAGTGCCTTGATTTCATCAATTGATCTTTTATCTTTTTTTAACAATAAGATCATATATTTCATGCGGTGCAAATGGCTGGCATTCGCAAACCTGATATGGCTTACTTTTGCTGCATAATAGTTTAAAGAGTCCAGGTTGTTTAAATAGAAGTATGCCGTGGCTTTATTTTCATAAACTAAAAGCTGAATCTGTTCTCTTCCTTGTTGGACAGCCAAGTGATGTGCAGTATCCAGCGCCTCAATAGCTTCTTGGTAAAGACTGCTTTTGATATACAGGTCTGCAATATTGGCGTAATTCAGAATAAGTTTACTGGTGTCCTGCTGGCTTTGTAATTGTTTTTCTATAATGAGGTAACTTTCCATAGCCCGCATGTAATTCTCCAGGTCAGTATCAATAAAAGCCAGTATTCTCAGCAGCCTGATAAACCGTGGATTTTCTTGCGGAGTTTCATCCAGCGCATTCAGGATGTAAAGTTTCGCCTTATCGAACTTTAAAAGCCTTTTCGCATATAAAGCTTCTATTTCATATAGGAATGCTTTTTTATCTGGAAGATTGCTTTTTGTAATTACGGCTAATAATATTTCTCTGTTATTGCTAAGGTTTTCTTCCTTCGCTAACCATATATAAGACTTAATTAGCTTTTCAACCTGTTTTTCAGCAGCAGAAGGAGAAGATTTTACAGCTAGCTGTATTTTATCCTGTAAACTGTGGGCAGCATATAGGGAAACAGAAGAAAGGAAAAAGATTAACGTTGAAATGACAGCCGTTTTGAGGATTGTCTTCATTTATACTTATTTAAATTGCTTTACAATAGGCTGATTTAAAAATAGCGAAGGAGAAGCAATCTGCCTTAAGATTTTTAATTTAATAGTCGGAAATTAACAAGTTTGTAGTGTTATTACATATATATGTTGTTTTGTTAACATAAATCGTGTTTTTCTGGAAAATTGAATACTGTAAAATTAACGCATCCATAACCAGACTGCCGCCAGGCAAAATAAAACTTTTGGATAATTTCCTGAAGAATTCTATAAGTTTAGAAAATGCTGGTCGTATTTTAGTTAGGTATTCAGCACCTATAATGCTTCGAATAAAGATAATTATCAAATGATATTTCTCTTTATTAATTTCTGAACCCGGCGAATTGATTTTTTTAGATTGAGCTGTATAAATATAATGGTCAAGTTAATTTTATAGGTTTTGAGGGCTATGGTAAAATTCGGATAGCGTGCCCGGCTTTTCTAATCCAGCTCATCTTAATTGTAATTGATTCATAACTAGCTTTTCAGGGGTATATCGCTTAATTAATATCACTAGATGTGTTTTTAACTCAAAGCAATAAAACTTAAGCTTGAATTTAAAATGCTAAACCTGGTAAGGAACAGTTTAGCTGTAATTTTTTTATAGCCTATATAGTTTAATCATTGGATAATAAAGTAAAACCTGAATGTCCTATTATTTTATTATTTTATCGTGACCAAATAAAGCTATATATCAAATGAAGAAAAATTTCCTTTTTTTTGCCGGCCTTCTGTTGACTATAATTCAAACCTCTGCACAGCAAAATAACCATAAACTTATTTATAATAAACCTGCCACCCAGTTTGAAGAAGCATTGCCATTAGGAAACGGCAGGTTAGGAGTTATGGTTTACGGCGGTGTACAATCAGAACGATTTTCTTTAAATGAGGCCACATTATGGGCAGGCGGCCCTGTTAATCCGGATATGAATCCTCAGGCAAAGACTTATCTTAAGCCTGTAAGAGAAGCTTTATTCTCCGAGAACTATAAAAAAGCAGATTCACTGGTGCATTTTATGCAGGGTAAATTCTCAGAATCTTATGCGCCACTTGGAAATTTGTTTTTTGATTTTAAACAGCAAGGACAGCCCACGCAGTATAAAAGAGAGCTTGATATACAAAATGCAATGAGTAAAGTGAGCTATACGCTCAATGGAACAGCTTATACCAGAGAAACATTTATTTCTCATCCAGCTCAGCTGGTTGTAGTCAGGTTTACAGCAAGCGGAAAAGATAAACTTGATTTCACCTGTCGTTTAAACAGTCTGTTACACCATAAAGTATCTTCAAATGGGAAAGTCCTGTCAATGAACGGGCATTCACCTATACATGCTTCTCCAAGTTATTATAAGAATGAGGTGATCTGGGACGATGTGAATGCAATGCGCTTTACAGCGCAAGTTAAAGTGCTCAAAACAGACGGTAAATTTAATGCGAAAGATAGTACCCTGCATATTTCGGGGGCGCGTGAGGCGGTTATTGTACTTTCTATGGCAACGAGTTATAATGGATTTGATGTCAATCCGGGTACCCATGGGAAAAATGAGTTGAAGATAGCTGCGGGTTACTTACAAAAAGCAGCTCCTTATGCTAAACTGTTAAAAAAGCATACCCAGGATTTTAGAAAATATTATGACCGTGTACAACTTACTTTGGGTGATGAAGACCGTGCGGAGTTCAATACTACAGATCGGTTAAATGCATTTGCTGCTGGTAAAAATGATAACGCACTGGTTGCTTTATATTATCAATATAGCAGATATCTATTGATAAGTTCATCAAGGCCAGGTGGACTACCTGCTAATTTACAGGGAATCTGGAACGAGAAAGTTCAACCGCCATGGAGTAGTAATTATACAACTAATATCAATGCAGAAATGAATTATTGGGGGGTAGAAACTGCAAACTTGCCAGAGCTGCATCAGCCTTTGCTTGATTTTATTGGCCGTCTGGCTAAAAATGGAGTGGTGACCGCCAGGAATTATTACGGGGCCGGTGGTTGGGTTTTACACCATAATAGTGATATCTGGGCGATGACTAATCCGGTTGGCGATTTTGGGAAAGGTTCTCCGGCCTGGGCAAACTGGCCAATGGGCGGTAACTGGATGGCTACGCATCTCTGGGAGCATTATGCTTTTACACAAGATGCAGCTTACTTAAAAGAGCAAGCTTATCCGCTGATGAAAGGTGCGGTGCAATTTTGTCTGGACTTTTTAGTCGCAGATAAAAAAGGGCACCTGTTGACAGCGCCGTCTACTTCGCCAGAAAATAATTATATCACGCCATCCGGATATGTTGGCGCATTGTTATATGGTGGTACGGCCGATCTGGCTATTATCAGAGAGTTATTCAATGATTATGTGAAAGCAAGTGAATTATTAAATGCAGATCCTGATGTGCGTAATCAGGTTAAGACTGCTTTAAAGAAGATGCTGCCTTATCAGATCGGTAAAGCGGGGAATTTACAGGAGTGGTATTATGATTGGAAGGATGAGGACCCTCACCACAGGCATGTATCACATCTTTTCGGGGCTTATCCTGGGTATTCTATTACCTCCTCGGCAAATCCGGAGTTGTCTGATGCAGTCAGGAAATCTTTGACTATCCGTACCAATGAGGGGACTGGATGGGCAATCACCTGGAGAATCAATTTATGGGCAAGAATGCAAAATGGCGAGCGGGCTTATGATGCATTAAAGAAGTTATTGCGTTTTGTCGGTAATGGGGCAGAAGTGAAGATGAATGGTGGTGGTACTTATGCAAACCTGTTCTGTGCACATCCGCCATTCCAGATTGATGGAAACTTTGGTGGGGGAGCGGGAATTGCAGAAATGCTATTGCAAAGTCACCAGGGGTATATTGAACTTTTGCCAGCTGTTCCTGTAGAATGGAAAATGGGCCAGGTTAAGGGCTTGATTGCCAGAGGTGGGTATCGTATTGATATGCAATGGGAAAATGGTAAACTCATCTCGGCACAGCTAAAAGCCAAAAAAACGGGGGACTGTAAAATTAAATATAGAGATAAAACGATCAGTTTGTCTGTAGCTGCAGGAAATGCTTATAGCCTTGAGGAGTTGCTGTAGACAGCAACTCCTATTCAATTTTCTGCAAAAAATAATCCTGTGCCATTCACCTAAGGCAATCGCTGTTTGGTGTAATAATAAATAGATTTAAAATTTTATAATTTAATTTTAAGGAATCTCTTAGTAATTACAGTTAATACGTATTTTCCGGGTGTTTATGAAAAAAATAATTATCCCGTAAATCGTTAATGACAATAAGTTGTTTAATTAACAATGTGTTAATTTGAATTGCTTTACTTTATAAAATATATTAATAGATTCAATTGTTTAATACTATGGCAGGATTAAAGGAACATGACTTAAAATATAACTGGAAATCTTTTATCGCATCAAAAGATAAAGATGATTTTTATACTATATATTCTTATTATCACCATTATCTTAGTTATATAGGGTATAAAAGATACTTTTCAGCAGATGTGGTAAAAGATTCTATTAACGATATATTCCTGTATTTATGGGAGAACAAATCGTCTTTGGAAAAGGTCAGTGACTTCCATAGTTATATTATTACTTGCTTTTTAAGAAAGCTATACGGAAAAAGGCTGATCAGTCCTAACGAATTGTACACTATTCAGGATGTACAAGATGAACGCTTATCTCCTTCATTAGAAGAAGGATATATTCAGAACGGTGTGGGCGGTGCTGTAAAGCAAATTGTCAAAGATCACATTGGTCAACTGGCGGTAAAGCAACGCCGCATGGTTTATCAGAAATATTACCTTGGTTTATCTTATAAGGAAATAGCAATGCGCAACAAAGTTTCTATCCATACGGTTTACAATGTCCTCTATAAAGCGGTTGATAAAATCAAATCGGCTATCACCAAAGAGCAGGAAGTTTACCTGCTGCTCTCCAGAGAACAATGAGCTTATTTGTTTTATTTTTTTCAATTTCAGTAGTGAAAAGGCACGGTTTAATACTCTATTGAGAAAAATAATTAATATTCTATCTCTCATCTTTAGCTCACCTACCCATGTTAAACGAACTAGGAAAACTCGCTGCCTTTATAGGCAATACACCTCTCATTGAACTCAAAAATAAAGAAGCCAATCTCTTTGCCAAATTAGAATACAATAATTTCTCCGGGTCTTCAAAAGACCGTGCTGCATTCAACATCATTTATAACGGAATTAAATCAGGAAAGATAACGGAACATACAACTATTATTGCGTCCAGTTCTGGTAATCTTGCGATAGCGGTTGCTTCTATCTGCAAAAGGCTCAGGTTAAGATTTATCCCGGTAATCGATCCAAATATTAATTCTTCTTATGAGACTTTATTAAACCTGATGTCTCATCAGGTCGTAAAAGTTACCGAAAGAGATCATACCGGAGGGTATTTGCTGACCAGGATCAATGTTGTGAATGAATTGCATGAAAGAACACCGGATTCTTTTATCGCCGATCAATATAGTGATCCTAATAACTATAAGGGATACTATGGCCTGGGAGAAGAAATTCTTTCTTCTTTTGATCGTCTGGACTATATTTTCGTTGCGGTAAGCTCCAGTGGAGCAATTACCGGGATTTCTGATTTTATCAAAAAGAAAAGACCAGAGGTGAAAATTGTAGGGGTAGATGTAGAAGGTTCAGTTATTTTCAGTGACAAACCTGTTAAACGTTATATCTCAGGAATAGGCGCAAGTCAGGTGCCCCCAATCATGGAAAATGCAATTATTGATGATGTAGTTATCGTTTCTCAAATGAGTATTATCAGAGGTTGTAGTGAACTGCTGAATGAGCAGGCAATTTTTGCAGGTGCTTCTTCAGGAGCTGTTTATCTGGCTGCTAAAAACTACTTCAGATTCAATGACAGCGATACCAAGGCCACTTCTCTATTAATTTTCCCGGATAAAGGCCATACTTATTTAGATACAATTTATAACCAGGAGTGGGGTACACAACTGGCTGCCAAGTTAAACGAAGAAGTTCTTTCCATTAATTTTTAAGCTATAAAATAAAAATCATGCTATATCTGAATGCCAATAACATTAAAGAGATCGGTTTTAATTGGGAACAATTAACCTCAGTAATCAAAGACGCAGTAGTGCAGCTTCATGCCAACGATTATTCACAGCCAATTAAACCTTATTTAAGATTCGGAGATCCTAAAAACAGGATTATTGCTATGCCCGCTTATATTGGCGGAGAAAATCCATGGGCAGGCATCAAATGGATTGCAAGTTTTCCTGATAATATTTACAAGGATAAATTAAGGGCAAATTCCGTTACCATTTTAAATGAACATGATTCGGGGATTCCACGCTGTATCATTAACACGGCAACAATCAGTGCAATCAGAACAGCTGCTGTATCTGGGTTAGTCGTAAAAGAATTCATTAATAGCCGCAATAGCGATCGTAAATTAATTGTTGGGATCAATGGTTTTGGGCCGATTGGCCAGATGCACCTCAGAATGATTACTGCTATTCTGGGGGCTGATATTGATAAGGTACTGATCCACGACCTGAACCCGGTTGATGTCAATTATATTGACGATGAAATTGCAGCACAAACATTTATCGTGTCAAGCTGGGAAGAATGTTACCAGGATGCAGATATATTTATTACCTGCACCGTGTCTGATACGCCTTATATTAACCTTTCTCCAAAAGAAGGTTCTTTACAGCTTAATGTGTCTCTAAGGGATTATACGGTGGAGATGAAAGACTTTATGGATATCATTATCGTGGATAACTGGGAAGAGGTCTGCAGACAGAATACCGATATAGAAAATATGCACAAAGAAAAAGGGCTTTTAGAAGAACATACCTATTCGATTGCAGAAATCGTGAACAAAGGTATTTTGGATAAAAGGGAGGCAACTGATGTTGTCATGTTCAATCCAATGGGGATGGCCATTTTTGATATTGCCGTAGGAGGGTATTACTACCGGGAAGCCTTGCATAAGAACATGGGTTTCGCATTACCGGACTAATCACCAATCGTTTACGAATTTTATTTTAGAGCCCGCCGGAATTCGGGCTCTAACTATGTAATTTAAATCCAAAGCTCTCTAAATGCAAAATCCGACAATTGTTAAAGTTAAAAGTGCCAGGAGTAATTCTCTTAAATCATTATTGCAGTTATTTCATTATGTAAAACCTTACTGGCTGGAATTTAGTTTGGGGCTTTTTCTGCTGATGGTTGCCAGTGTATCCGGCCTGGCGTTGCCGAAATTACTCGGACAACTGATTGATGGCGGGAAGCAGGGGATCGTGTCGGGCAAGACTACTTATATTGGCTGGTTGTTGATCATTATTCTTGTTTTACAGGCAATCTTCTCTTTTTTTAGGGTGGTCTTATTTGTAAATGTTACTGAAAAAACACTGGCTGCATTACGTCAGACTGTATATAGTCATTTGATTAAAATGCCAATGCGTGTTTTTCTGCATAAAAGGGTCGGAGAACTGAGCAGCAGAATTTCAGCCGACATTACGTTGTTGCAAGAAATATTCAACACTACATTAGCAGAGCTGGTGAGGCAATCAGTTATTATTATCGGCGGATTGGTTTTACTGATGCTCACCTCGTTTGAACTGACTATTTTCATGCTGCTGCTGTTACCGGTGATGATGGTTATTGGTGAATTATTCGGACAATTTCTGAATAAATATGCCATGCAAGTACAGGATAAAGTCGCACTATCCAATACTGTTGTCGAGGAAACCTTACAGGGGATCTTCAGTGTAAAAGCTTTTGTCAGTGAATTTTTTGAAATTGGCCGGTACCGTGCACATACTAACGAAATGGCCAGACTAGGAATGAAAGGTGGTAAGTATAAAGGTTTATTTAGTTCTTTTGTCATCATCGGGGTATTCGGAACACTGGTCGCTGTAATCTGGCGCGGGGTAACTACAGGAGTTGCTTCAGGTGAACTTATTTCTTTCTTATTGTATTCAATATTCATTGCTACCTCTATTTCGGGTTTGGCGGAGGTGTATACTTCGTTGCAGAAAAGCATTGGGGCCACTACTCATCTTTTTGATTTATTGGAAGAACCGGTGGAGGAGCTGACCGATTTCAAGAGTATTGCTCCTGAAAATCAGCTTCATGGAACAATTGCTTTCCGTGATATTCACTTTCATTACCCTACAAGGGAAGACATTAATGTATTGCAGGGGGTATCTTTTGAGGCTTCAGCGAATCAGAAAATTGCCATTGTAGGTTCAAGTGGAGCTGGTAAAAGCACGATTGTATCTTTATTACTAAGATTATATAATCCTTCAAAAGGGGGGATATTCTTTGATGGAAGGGATGGTACGCATATTCCTTTATCCGAATTGAGAGCGCAAATTGCGGTTGTTCCGCAAGATGTTTTCCTTTTTGGCGGTACCATTGGAGATAACATTGGCTATGGCAGAAAAGGTGCTTCCCAGGAAGAAATTATCGCTGCTGCAGAAAAAGCAAATGCCTGGGAATTTATTCAAAGATTTCCCCTGGGCCTGGATACCATTGTAGGGGAGCGTGGGATACAGCTTTCTGGCGGACAGCGTCAGCGAATTGCGATTGCGCGTGCAGTACTCAAAGCCCCGCGTATTTTAATACTTGATGAAGCAACCTCGGCACTGGATTCTGAATCCGAAAGATTGGTGCAGGATGCACTGGATAAATTAATGGAAGGACGTACTTCTATTGTGATTGCCCATCGTCTGGCCACGGTAAGGCAAGCCGATAAAATTATAGTGCTTCACCAGGGACAAATTGTAGAGGAAGGCACACACCATGAACTGATTGACGTGAGTGGCGGGCTGTACAGAAACCTGAGTGAAATTCAGTTTACGAACTAAATAAAGGATGTTATGGAAGTAAAACTTTTCCGCGTAGCTGAAGGGAAGATGAAAAATCAATGTTATTTGATTCATGAGGGCAAAACAGGCGTATTGGTTGATCCGGCATGGGATTATCAGGTAATTAATGATTTTTTGTCAGCACATCAGATTGTATTAAAGGGAGTGCTTTTAACACATGCGCACAAGGATCATGTAAATCTGGCTTCAACTTTTGCAGTGAGGCATGAGGTTCCGGTTTATATGTCCGCAACCGAAATCAGGGATTATAATTTTAGTTGTCCGAATTTGCAGCCGGTATATCATTTGGAAGAGCTTGTTATCGCTAATTTAACGATTATTCCGGTAGTTACACCAGGACATACTTCAGGAAGTACCTGTTATCAGATTGGTTTACATTGTTTTACTGGTGATACTGTTTTCATCGAAGGTGTAGGGGAGTGCGGTATTGATGATGTTGATACGCTTTATAATTCAGTTCAGTTTTTTAAGAATTATTTTCCCGGAAATACAATGATCTGGCCCGGACATTCTTTTGGGATAACTTCGGGCAAAGAACTGGATTTTCTGATGTCTAACAACCTGTATTTCATGATTGATGAAAAGCATATGTTTGCTGATTTCAGAATGCGAAAAAACAGGCCCGATCCTTTAGCATTTAAATAAAGAAGAGGCTTTATTGAGAAAACGTAATCTCCTGACAGTTAGACACTATTTGGGAGATAGCGCGTCTCAATAGGGCCTCTTTTTTAGGAGATCAGTTTTGGTATAGCTGATCTCTTCTCAGCTTAGAACCCTGCCGATATTCTGAATCCTGTTGTACTTTGATTCTCTTTTGAAGCACTTACGTTATCATAATTAAAAGCTTTAACAAAGTTCAGTCTTAATCCGAACCGCTGCACACCTATATAAACTTCTGTATAATTTTTGATCACGTCAGAAGTCAGGTAATTTACACCGGCAACTTCCTGTAATTTCAATTGTTTAAATAATGGGACTTTACTCAGGAAAAGACCGCCAAAATTGTGTTCGAAATGTCCTTCCAGGAATTCTTTCCCAGTACTGAATTCATAAGGACTAAGCAGCATGAAGCCATCGGTAAATTGCGTATAGACTACGATATTACTACCCGCAAAATGCTTGAAATCCATATAATACATTTTGTCCCTATTGAGGAATTTACCTGCTGCTACGCTGTATTTGAAAGTACCAATCATGCCTAATCTCTTATTGGTATCAAACACACGGGCACCTGCATAATCATAGTCTATGTCTGAATTCAACAGGCCTTTTATCCCTTTACGGTAATCGAGTTGTAGCTTCGGATAAATAGAACCCTGCTTGATCTTAAAATCAGGCCGTTCAATATAGCTTTGAGCAAAGGTAATATTCAGGGTTAAACCGAGGGTAAGTGCTTTGTTCGCCACAAACGCGTAATCGTTACCCGAAATAGGGTATGGATTATTCGCGGTGAACTCTTTATCAGGAAAGTTTTTAATTGTTCTGAAAGAGGTGTTCAGCAAAGGAGTTCTGCTGGCATATTCCAGGCTACCCGAAAGATATAATCCATTACTCAGTTCTCTGCCCGAATTGATATTCACAAAATCTTTTTTGTATAACTTTAAGATATTGTTTTTATCAAATAAGGTGCTGACTGTATTAAATAGGGCAGGGATTGCATCGTAGTTCGTGTTAAAATCTGCATAGCTTGTTCCTCCGCGAATTCCAGCATAAGCATTGTGTTTGGGATCATATCTGTAAGTCAGATTAGCATTTGCCGTTAGTTTCTTATTCTCAAAGCCATAACGTGGAATTAGTTGTGTCACCAGCGAAGTACTGTCTTTCAGCGTTTTTCTATAGGTTATTTTAGGGTTATAGATCCAGCCTTCTACCGTATTATAATTAATATTGAAAATTGGGCCGCTTATTCCCCAGTGTTCCTTTTCCCTCGTATTTTGGTGATTATAGCCTAAAAAGAGCGCTTTTAGAGGTTTAAATTTATTCTCTTTTCTATCAATTGAATCCCTGTATTTATCAGAATTCCGCACCAGTTTGATACTGTCTTTTTTTACATAATCCCGGCGCTCATCCGGGGTCAGCAACATTGGGCGCACGCCTGCCCAGTACGTGGAATCTTTTTTATTCGCATCGGCATTCACTTTCATGATCCTGTTGGTGAAAAACCTGGGTGGGAAATTAGGCTCAATATTATAGTTGTTGAATACGCCTGTATAGGTGCCCATAAATTTGAAGCCCAGCAGACCGCCTGTATAATCGTAACGCTGACTGGCCAGCATCCATTTATCTTGATGAACAGGTATAAATTGTTGTTTAATATGCAATGTATCTATACCTTCAATAATTGAATTATTGGTGATAGCGAGGTCTGTGCTATGAATGCGCCAGCTATCGTCAATGATATAAATATATCCATTAAATACCTGATCATACTTACGGCGGGATATAACCTGGATTTTGTTGATCCAGTCGTTACCTTCTCTAAATGTTCCTATAAATTTATAGCGGTAAAATAGCATAGCGTTATCAGCTATAGGCGAGACAAAACCCACGTTGCTTAATTCTTTGATATCAACAGTGTTTTTATAAAAACTAATTAAAAAATCTGTAGCCTGGTTAAAGCTGAATCCATTGCTGTTCCCACTCACTTTTGAAGAAATCATTTCTTCATTTATTTTACCTGGCTGCTGAAAGTTGAATTTAGAAACTGATTCAGAAAGATAGAGTATCCCTCTTTTGCCTGAGTCCAGTCCTCTGTTTTTAAGGTCTTCCTGTACATTTCTGCCCATAAATTTCTTAGGCGCATTTCTAAGCTTGGTTACGCCTTTGATATAAGTATCACAGGAAAAAGCTTGGACTTCAGTGAGATGCTGCTTCCTTTTTTTAATTGCATTTCTGATAATTTCATAGGCAGGATCTTCTGAATTCGCTTTGATCACTACATCTTTAAGCTGGTATACTTCAGCGTCCATGATAATCGGGAGGTTCATATCTGCGCTGATATCTATTGGTTTGATCAGCTGGTTATAACCAACTGCTTTAAAGACTAAAGTGTAATGACCTTTTTCCAATTTAAGCTGATATTCTCCATTGGTATTGGCAGAAGTGCCTTTAGTTGTGCCCTGGATATAAATACTGGTAAAAGGAAGCGTGTTGTTTTGCTTGTCGGAGGTAACGCCTTTAAGGATAAATTGTTGCCCAAAAACCAGGTTTGCGCCAAGCAGGAACACTAAGGAAAATAATAGTTTCTTCATATATATAATAACTTATCACTAAGGTGGGTATATTATTCTTATAATATTATATAACAATAAGTTAAAAGAAGTTAAATATTAAGGTGATTTAATGCTATTCGTTAATCATTTTTTTTCTTTTTTTTTGATAATTAATGCGGTGCGTGATTGATCAGATTATAATAGCCATGCTCTCCAGGATTATGGTGCTGTTTTTTATTCACAAAGGGGCAGTTCACTAAAGGAATGCCCCTTTGTAATTAAGGACTGGTATGTTATTCAGGAATAACTATTCAAGAAATATCATTATTCAAGAATTACCATCTTTTTAAATTGAAGCAACTCCTGGATTTAGCTGAGCCCTATAGGCAGTCACCTGATCAAAAAGTTCTCCTGCATTGATATCAAGTACTGAAGCAGTCATATAAATTTGCAAATCCTGATCTTTTTCCAAAGCAATTGAAGTCAGTTTTTTGCGGATTTTCGCTGAATAAGGCTCAGGATTATTAATGATCAAAGTAATCAATGTATCTCCTCCAACCTTGTGAAGCTGTATATCAGAAATATCTTCCCATAAAATTAAACCAGCGGCTTTACTCACAGCAGTAACCTTTGCTGTAATCCCTTCTGGGCTCAGTACAATTAAAGGGGACTTATCTTTTAAGGAAATCATCGTTTTGATGATGATGATAGCCAATATTACAATTCCTATAGCAGAAAATGCGATGCCTTTAGCAATAATTATACCACCCGAAATGATTCCACTGCTATAAAGCAGGATCAGCAGCATAACTAACAGTATGCCTGATAATATCAATAATAAATTAATTGATTTCTTTCTGTTTCTGAAAAATTCTACTACCATTTCACGTTCAGGTTATTTTCTTCTGCGAATGCTTTACCATTTTCTAATAAAATGGAGTATTTCTTCTCAAATCCGGTATTGTATTTTTCTTCAATAGATTTGATGAGCTTATCTTTTTGTTCTTGCGGAGCCTTTGCATCACATAATTTGGCATAAGCAGTATATTCATTTTTATAAACGGGCAGTACATACTCATAAAGATCTACAGCCTGGTCCTGGATGACTTTGCGTTCACCGCTAGCACTTAAAGCTTTGACATCCTTCAGGGATTTTTCTATATAAAGAATATCATTTTTAATGGAATTAACAGCCTCATCACCTTTTTTCTTAGAAGAAGGGATATCTGGAAATTCAAGGGTTGCTCCATCAATTTGTTTCGCCATTGAAGGAGTTGCAAACCTGGATACAAAATTCGTGTTTAACACCGCAACATCAAAGAATTTGTCGGCAGTTTCGGCGCAGGATTGCAATAGTAAAATAGAGGTAGCGGCTATGGCTAATTTGGCAGCGGAATGTTTAAAAATGTTTGTCATTAAATTATTGATTGGTTAAATTTATTCTCTCCCTTCAATAATCAAGCCTATTCCTGCTTCTCAGGCTAAAAAATTATTGCTAAGAAAGCAGGAATATAAAAGGTTGTAGTTGATAACACATCTGGTTATTTAACTAAAAGAGGTTAAAATACTTTTGCGAAGCAATTGAAAGTTTCATTGGCTACTTCTACCGCTCTGTTTTCATCGGCTGCATTTTTGCCCGTATGATCTAAAGCCTGTACAAATGTTCCCCACATCTTGCCAGTCTCTTCACCGTAACCCGAAAAGAAAGATACCCCTTTGGTAACACCACCTTTAGCCAGCATTTGCACAATGATTTTTCCGCCCATAATAGAACCTTCCATCACATATAAGGCAGCCATTGCGTCCAACGCATTTTTGATTTCAGGGACCTCAATTCCTGTTGCAGCAGCAGCATCTCCACCCAGCTCGGTAATATCTTTTTTGATATAAGCAGAATTCCTTCTTTGTGGGAAATCTGAAAGTATTTCTGGTGTAATATAAGGTGTTATAGCATTTTCAAGTGCACTAAAATAGTCATTGAAATTTTTGAGAAGTGCTGTATAATCTTCGTCTCTACGGATTGCTTTAAGCTTTAAAATAACTTCTTTTTCCAGTTTTTGATGTGCAGGCATGGTAGCCTCTTTAATTATTGAACTGATCATAATGGTCTTTGTATGGCGGCTAAAATAGTGAATTTTATATGGACCACTTACAATTGAAACTTTAAAAATTCTAAATGAAAAATCGGAATTGGTATATTATTTGGTGAAGAAAAAAAACACCCATAAAATACTTTACCTAGCTTGGCGTGTAATTAACCTCTGATTTTTAATTCAACATGACTGATAAAAAAAATTATGATTCTGACTTCTGCGGAAGTTTGCCCTTACATCATATCAACTCCATACAAGACTACGGTTATTTATTAATTGTTGACAACAATCTGAATATTATACAGTTAAGTGAGAATGTAACGCAGTTGACGGGTAAAAAACTTGAAGAACTGATCAATAGTCCACTGGCTGATTTTATCCGGGAAGAAGATCTCCTGAAAATGGAAGGATTGATACAAACAGGTATCGCCAAAAGAATACCGCTTTATCTTCAATTTAACGAACAAGAGGGGGCAAATTTATTTCTGGCCTTATTACATGTTGGAGCAGACTATATCATCATAGAACTTGAAAAACAAGAAGAAGCGCAAAACAGAAGTTTTGCTGATGTCTATCAGGAGATAAAATATATCAGTTCGGCTATTGATCAGGCGGAGAGCGTGCAGGAAGTTTGTACTATCGCTATTCATGAATTGCGTAAATTATCAGGATTTGACGGGATACTAATGTATCAGTTTGACCGTGACTGGAATGGTACTGTCATTGCAGAAGAAAAGGATGAGCGACTTGATCAGTATATAGGACAAACTTTTCCAGCTTCGGATGTACCTAAGCAGGCCAGACAGATGTATTTAAAAAATCCTTACCGATTGATCTCTAACCGCGATTATGAAGCAATCAGATTGTATCCTGTAATCAATCCTGTCACCAATGCTTTTATTGATCTTTCTGATTGTAATTTGAGAGGAGTTGCGAAAGTACATCTGGAGTATATGAAAAATATGAAGGTAAAAGCCTCCATGTCAATCCGGGTGCTTTATAATGAGACATTATGGGGGCTTATTTCTTGTCATCACCTGGAACCAAAGTACCTGAGTTACGAATTATGCTCTATATTTGAATGGCTGTCGGAAGTAATTTCTACTAAAATTTCATTGATTATCAATAAGCAGGATTATAAAATTATTAAACAAATTCAGGAGAAACGTGTTGCATTAGCGGATTTGGTTTATGCACATGATGATATAGCTATGGGGCTTTTAAAAGATGATACTGTAGATATCCTGCAGTTATTTAATGCTTCAGGTGTTTTAATCAGAGTGAATGGCAAATTAGAAACAAAAGGGGATGTCCCTTACAAAACTGATTTATATAATTTAATGCAATGGCTGGAAAGTAAAAATTTAGACAACGTATATTCAACGAACGCATTGTCTGCGCTATATGAGGACGCCGCCGGTTATCCGGCCATAGCAAGTGGTGTGTTATTTATACCGATCAATCAAACACCCGGTGATTTTCTGGTGTGTTTCAGACCAGAGGCTATTCAAAGTATTGATTGGGGAGGTGATCCTAACCAGGCGATCAACTTCACTGCTGATGGAAAAAAATATCATCCAAGAACTTCATTTGAATTATGGAAACAAACGGTTGAACAACAAGCGCTGCCCTGGACGAAAAATGAACTGGAAGTTGCAGAATCACTAAGAAGCTTCCTTTTCGAATTTACAATTAAACAAGCACAACAATAAAAAAGCAAAAATTACAAATAAAGACCGATATGCGGGATCAGCAGGAGAATAGTTATTCAAAAGAAGATGCACAATACATTGTCGCTATAGGTGCCTCTGCTGGTGGCCTGGAGGCTATTCACGAGTTTTTTGATCACATGCCTCAAAGTTCTGATTTTGCATTTGTTGTCATTCAGCATCTCTCTTCAGACCATAAGAGTTTATTGGTAGAATTAGTCTCCAAGCATACACAAATGCAGGTCATTGAGGCAGCTCATCACATGCCGATACAGCAAGGATTTGTCTACATTATTCCCAATAACAAATTAATGACGGTGAGTAAAGGCCGTTTAAAACTCGCTGATAAATCTAAAATTAAAGCCCCTAATATGGCTGTGGATGTATTTCTGCATACACTCGCCAAAGACAAAAAAGAAAAGGCTATTGCCATTATTCTTTCCGGTACCGGCACTGATGGGACTAAAGGGATTCAGAGTATTAAAGAGGAGGGTGGAATGGTACTGGTTCAGGATCCGTCCACTGCTAAGTTTGATGGAATGCCTAATAGCGCCATTGCATTGGGAGAAGCGGATTATATTCTGTCTCCCGCTAAAATGTTCCAGGAATTGCTGAACCATGTCAATGAAGATCCGTTAGCAGTACTGGATCATAACCACATAGATGGAAGCATGCTGGATACCATTTTTAAAATGGTACATGAGCAAAGCGGTAATAATTTTAATCTGTATAAAACACCAACAATTATCAGGCGTATTGGGCGGCGGATGAACGAAAATGGTTTCGATACGCTGGAAGATTATATCGGGTTTTTAAAAGATAATATTACAGAAGTAAAGATACTTGGACAAGATTTTTTAATAGGTGTCACTAAGTTTTTCAGAGATAAAGACCATTTTGAATTCCTGGAAAAAACGATCCTTCCGGATATTATCAGTAACAAGAAAGAAAGGGAGATCCTGAAAGTATGGATTTGTGCTTGCAGTACAGGTCAGGAAGCCTATACGATGGCTATTCTGATCAATGAATGCCTGGAAAAGGCAGGTAAGTCACTGGAAGTAAAGATTTTTGCTACAGACATTGATGATAAAGCAATAGAAATAGCTTCTAAAAATCAGTACCCGGAAAATATTAAAAAAGAAATACCACCTGCACTATTTAAAAAATACTTCACTCAGGAAGGCGATTTTTATAGTGTGAGCCCTGCAATCAGAAAACAATTGGTTTTTGTGAAACATGACGTGATCAAGTCACCTCCTTTTATAAAGAATGACCTGGTGAGTTGCAGGAACATGCTGATTTATATGAACAAGGCCCTACAGGAAAAAGTGCTTTCTACTTTGCATTTTTCACTGAATAAGGGGGGATATTTGTTTTTAGGTTCCAGCGAGACTGCGCACGTTTTAAAGGGAGGAATTTCGGAAACTGCGGATAAATGGAAAATCTATCAGAAATCCGGGGCGATCAATTATTCTTCATTTAATACTTATAATACTTCTGGAAGATTACTGATCTCAGATGATAAAAGCGGGAAAACTATACCTGAACCAGTTCAAAGTCCAGTAGAAAAGCGTTTCAACAAGTTTATTATTGAAGAGCTTGGATATGCAGGTGTATTTATTGATAAGGGATATATTATTAAGGAAGCAATAGGAAATTATAAGAACTTTTTGTCCTTGCCAGATCAGAAAATTGAATTGAATATTCTGAAAATGGTCCCTAAAGAAATCGCTGTTGTCCTGAATACTGCTTTAAGAAAAGTATGGAAAGAGAATATCCCGGTACATTTAAATAAGCTGAAAATCAACCGGGATGAAAATCCATCATTGCTCAATATAGCTATTCAGCCACCCGATGAGACTGGATATACAATGCTAGCTTTTACTGCACATCCGGTTGACTTTGTCCATGATAAAGAGGAAGCCAATAATTCTCCATTATCTTCAGTACAGTATGATGAGTATGTGTTTGAACTGGAAGCAGAGTTAAACGAGAGCAGGAGCAATCTTCAGCTGGCTATGGAAGAAATGGAGACAACCAATGAAGAGCTCCAGTCAACCAATGAAGAATTGCTCTCAGCGAACGAAGAATTGCAGTCAGGAAATGAGGAGCTGCAATCTTTGAATGAAGAACTTTATACGCTGAATACTGAACACCAGGTAAAAATTAAGGAGCTTGTTGAATTGAATGATGACCTGGATAATTACTTCAGCAGTACAGATATTGGCCAGATATTTTTAGATTCAAACCTTAACATCCGTAAATTTAATGCGGCTGCTATCCATATTATCAATATGATTGAAGCAGACATTGGGCGTTCTTTTGTTCAGATCTCGACTAACCTGATCGCTGAAAATCTGATTACGGACGTAAGTTCAGTTTTATCAGGTGGGGCGGTTATTGAAAAAGAAGTGACACTTAAGAACGGCAAAAGGAATTTGATGCGGATCATGCCATATATCCGTAAGGATAAAAAGAGGGATGGTGCGGTGATTACATTTGTAGATATTACACATATTACAGAGCTGAATAATATTATTTCCGGTGTTTTTAATGCGAGTTTAAATGGTATTCTTGCTTTTGCCACCATTCGTAATAAGGAAGGGATTATTGTTGATTTTAAATGTACATCTTTCAATGAGTCTGCTTTAAATCTACTTCAGAAAGATAAAACTGAACTCGAAAATGCACTGTTAGTTAAACAGCTTCCTGAGTTAATTCAAGGAAGCTTATTTACAAAGTATGTAAACCTGGTAGAAAAGGGTAGGAATATTGAGACTGAGTTCCAGGATGCTGCTGGAAGCTGGTATAAGATTGTCGCGGTAAAAATGTCGGACGGCTTTGTCGCTACTTTGTCTGATATCACCAATCAGAAAGCTGCTGAAGACAGGTTAAAGAAGAATTATAATGAGCTGATTATTGCCAGAGAGAGTTTAAAAAGCTTGAATACAGAGCTGGAAATTAAGGTTGCAGAACGTACTCAGGAACTTTCTGAAAGCGAAGAACGGTTTGGTCAGGTTTCCAGAGCAACCAATGATACCATATGGGATTGGAGCCTTGTTGACAACACCATGTGGAGAAGCGATAATTTCAATTCCATGTTCGGTTATGAGTCTGCCGGAGAGAATAGTAACATTGGGTTCTGGTTTGAGAAAATACATCCTGAAGACAGAAAAGTTGTACAGGATAGCGTTTATGAAGCGATTAATACGAATAAGAAACAATGGTCAGCACAATATCGGGTAAAGAAGCTTGATGGAACTTATGCTGTGATCCTGGATCGTGGATCAATTATGCACGATGATTTTGATACACCATACCGGATGGTTGGCTCAATGGTTGATGTGACCAGGCTGATTGAGACTGAAGCAAAGCTGACTTCAAGTGAAGAAAAGTTTGAAAAAGTGTTCCATTCCAATATGATTGGAATGATGTTTTCAAATCTTGATACCGGGTTAATTGCAGATGCAAACGATGTCTTTTTACGGATGATAGGTTACAGTAAGGAAGAGCTGGATGCTGGGTTGGACTGGATTAAAATTACACCTCCGGAATACTATCAAGTTACTGAACAGGCCATGTCGAGGCTGAGAACTGACGAGGTTTGCCCACCTTATGAAAAAGAATATCTCTGCAAAGATGGCAGCCGGATCTTTGTGATGATTGGTTCGGCATTGCTAGGTAAGGGTACGGAAACAGTCACTTATATTATTGATATTACTGAGCAGAAAGTTGCCGAGCAAAAAAGAGCAGAACTTCAGCGTCAGGTTAAAGATCAGCAGGAAGAATTTTACAGGATTTTCAAAAATGCACCTGCATTAATTACAATCCGCAGAGGTAAAGATCTGGTTTATGAATTTACAAACAATAAATTTAATGAGTTTGTAGGGACTGATGATTTTATTGGGCAAGCTTCTGCTGTCGCACATCCTAAATACATCGGTTCACCAATCGCTGAGATCGAACAGCAGGTGTTAAAAACCGGAGAGATGCACATTGCCAAATCCTTTAATATCAAATATAAACATCCAGGTTATGGAGTGGCTGAACATTGGTTTGACTTTACTTTTATTCCTGTATATACAGCAGATGGTAAGGTAGATGGGATAGCCTTTTTTGGTTTTGATGTGACTGATTTGCTTAAAGCACAACAGACTACGAAAGAACTCATGCACAAAAAAGATGAATTCATGAGTATTGCAAGTCATGAATTAAAAACTCCGATTACCAGTATTAAAGGGTTTTTACAGTTGGCATTAAGATTTGCGGAGAAAACGCAGCAAAATAACCAAATGCTGACACTGATTGGAAAGGCAGAAAAACAGATTGGTAATTTAACATCACTGGTTAATGATCTGCTGGACGTGACCAAAATACAGGCTGGGAAAATGCAGTTTAACTATGCGCATTTTAATATCAAGAGCATCATGGAGGAGTGTATTGATGATATCAGGCAAACAGAAGATTACGAAATTATCATTGATCATTTGGATGATATCCAGGTTTATGGAGACCGGCATAGAATAGAACAAGTGGTGAACAATTTCTTATCCAATGCCATTAAATATTCTCCAAAACGCAGACTTGCAAGGATATATACTGAATTGATTGGGGATGATTTGAGACTAACAATTAAAGATTTTGGAATTGGTATCCCTAAAGACAAAATTGAAAATGTATTTGACCGCTTTTTTAGAGTTGATGCAGTCTCTGCTATGTTTTCTGGTTTAGGATTGGGACTTTATATTTGTGCAGAGATCATTAGCAGACATGGAGGCCAGATCGGTGTCGACAGTGTTGAAAATGAAGGCTCAGAGTTTTGGTTTCAAATACCAATAAATGGGGCAGAAAAGCATGATGAATAGCAAATGACAGCGCTTGAAAAACATATTACAACTTATTTTGGCAAGGTTGAGGGAGATGATTTAAAAAACATCAGTTCTTTATTTAAACGCTCGGTGCTGAAAAAAGGAGCATACTTTATGTCGGCCGGTAAGCCTGCCGATAAGTTAAGTTTTGTACAAGCTGGTTTGTTAAGGGTTTTTGCGGTTACACCCGATAAAGAAGTGACGCAGTGGATTTGTACAAAGAATTATTTTCTAACGGATCTGGCAGGTTTTATTTTTGATGTCCCTGCCCGCTGGAATATCCAGGCATTGACTGATGTAGTCTTGTATACGATCAGCAGAGACGATTATAACCGGATTGGGAAGCTCGTACCCAAATGGCGGGAGTTGGAGAAGTTATTCATCACCCGATGTTTTACTACTTTGGAAGACCGGGTTTTTGCACATCTCTCTATGACGGCAGAGCAGCGGTATAGTTTGTTTTTTGAACAGCATAAGGAATTGTTTAACCAGGTTCCTTTACAATACATTGCTTCTATGTTAGGGATGACTCCTGAAACATTTAGCAGGATCAGGAAAAAACAACTTTCGTAAATTCTTGATTTTTATCAAGTAGGCTTAGTTAGTTATTGAAGACCTTTGTATCAGTAGTTCATAATACGATAAGATAACGGTCTGATGATAACAACAGAAATTAAAACAGCAATTCTGATTCACGCAAAGCCTCAACAGGTTTGGAAGATATTAATTGATTTTGATAACTATCCGAAATGGAACCCTTTTATCAAATCTCTCCGGGGAGAAGTTAAGGTTGGGAATCAAATTACTGTACAAATTGCACCGCCTGATGCAAATGGCATGACTTTTAAACCTAAAGTTCTGGCTTTTGAGAAGAATAAAGAGTTCAGGTGGATTGGCCGGCTTTTATTCTCTGGGATCTTTGATGGCGAACATCAATTTGAACTGGTGGATAATGGTGATGGGACAACCACACTTTTACAAAGTGAAAAATTCAAAGGGATATTGGTTCCGTTTCTAAAAGGACAGCTTAATAACAATACGAAAAGAGGGTTTGTATTAATGAATGAGAAGATTAAGGAGTTGGCTGAAAACGAGCTATAAAACCGTTTTTAACTGGATTTAGAATCAGCCTTATCTCCATAAGGCTGATCTTTTCGTTTTTATGCCCGTGAAAAATTCAGGCTGGATGCAGAGGAAGGAATCGAACCTTCTGGTGCTGCCATAATTCAACCCCCTGCGTTTGAAAGTAGCACTTGTACTTCGGTGCAAAGATAAGCGCTGTATTCAGGATTTATTGGGGTGGAGGATGATTTAACAAAAGCTTAATAATACGATTGCAAAAGCCTGATGAATTCATTTTCATCGGGCTTTTTTTATAGCGCTAATTGATAACATAATATTTAATTTCTGTTCATATGAATTGCTGAATTTTAGCCTGCTTTATCATTCAGAAGCGAATCAGTATGGAACAACAGCAGGTAGAGGATACAGTGGAGCGTATATTTGGCTTATATGAAACCCTTGGAGGGGAGGAATATGGTGAAAGCGTGACTATGACGATGCATATGATACAATGTGCGCAACTCGCCCAACAAACAGGGGAAGCTGATGAAGTAATCATTGCAGCTTTTTTACATGATATAGGCCATTTTCTGGAAGGTGATGAAAAGATGGATAATTATGGAACTCAGCATCATGATGAACTGGGAGGTAAATTCCTGCTGGATCTGGGTTTTCCGCAAAGAATAGCCGATTTAGTGTCGAGTCATGTGGTTGCCAAGAAATATCTTGTTTATGCAGAACCTGCCTATTATGAGGACCTGTCAGAAGTGAGTAAGATCACGCTGGAATTTCAAGGAGGAAAAATGACTGCCGAAGAAGCTGCCGAATTTGAAAAAGATCCACTTTTGCCCCTGTATGTTAAGCTGCGGAAATGGGATGATTTAGGAAAGGACGCGCATAAACCAGTGCTGGCTCAGGAAATCCAGTTGATGAAAGAAATGATACGTAATTATTTGATGAACTTATAATCTTGGTTATTTCTGCATAAATTTAGGGTAGAGCAGGACAGTTAATAACAGTTAGCTGATTTTAAAGCAGTATTATCGCTTAATTATTCTAACCAGATATATAAATTTATGCAGATCATCTTTGGAGTTATATTCCATTTTATCGGGGGCTTCGCCTCTGGTAGCTTTTATATCCCCTATAAAAAAGTTAAAGGCTGGGCCTGGGAAAGCTATTGGATAGTTGGCGGGATCTTTTCCTGGCTGATTGTGCCACCTCTGGCAGCCTATTTAACTATTCCTGATTTTGCTGAAATTATCAAACACACCAGCGCTGCAATTATAGGTTTAACATATTTCTTTGGGATATTATGGGGAATAGGAGGCCTTACTTTTGGTCTCGGTGTACGGTATCTTGGCGTCTCTTTAGGTAGTTCTATTATCCTGGGCATGAGCTCTGTATTTGGTGCATTGATGCCCTCAGTTTATTATGATTTTTATCCGAAAGCCGGCAAAGATACTTTTACTGAAATTATAACGAGTCCATGGGGGCAGCTGGTCATTATAGGGCTGATTGTCTGTATCGTAGGTATTGTCATCTGCGGGAAAGCCGGGATGATGAAAGAAAAAGACCTGACCGCACAAAAACAAACCAAAGAAAGTGCAGAATTCAAAATAGGATTAGGTTTAACAGTTGCCATGATTTCAGGAATACTCAGTTCCTGTTTCGCCTTTGGTATTGATGCAGGAAAGGACATGGCCCATGAGGCAAATCACTTATGGAAAACGCTGCATCCGGGGCAGGGAGAATTCCTTTTTCAAAATAATGTAACGTATATCGTGATTTTATGGGGGGGATTAACGACCAATTTCATCTGGTGTATGCTGCTGAACGCCAAGAATAAAACCTTTAAAGATTATACGAATAAAGAAACGCCATTGCTGAAGAACTATGTTTTTTCTGCACTGGCAGGAATTACCTGGTTTCTACAATTCTTTTTTTACGGAATGGGCGAAAGTAAATTAGGCAACGGCGCAAGTTCCTGGATTCTGCATATGGCCTTTATTATCCTGGTCGCCAATGTTTGGGGATTAGTACTCAATGAATGGAAAGCTGTATCGCGGAAAACATTCAGGACTGTCCTGGTTGGTATTGTATTTATTATCGCTTCTATCCTGATTGTGGGATATGGAAATTCAATTAAATAGTCATAAAAAAATTCTAAACAGTAAAAAATATTCTATACTATGTTCGACGAAAGAGACCGTTTTAAACACGTAAGTTATTTATGGGATGAAACAGAAGCTGCGAAGTTAGCAGGAGATGAGGTTGCCTTATTACTTTACCGTTCAAATTTATTAGGTGCAGATTTACGGCTCACCAACTATGGTGGCGGTAATACTTCCTGCAAAGCAAATGCAATTGATCCGCTAACTGGTCAGACGACAGAAATCATGTGGATTAAAGGTTCAGGTGGAGATATTGGTACCTTAAAGCGTAATGGTTTGGCTGCATTATATGTAGACCGGCTGCGCGCTTTAAAAAACATCTATAAAGGTTTAGCTCAGGAGGATGAAATGGTAGCGCTTTTTAACCATTGCATTTATGATTTAAATTCCAAAGCACCTTCAATAGATACACCTTTGCATGGATTTCTCCCTTTTAAACATATTGATCATTTGCATCCGGATGCGGCAATTGCGATTGCCGCAGCTAAAGATGGAAAGCAGCTTACACAAGATTTGTTTAAAGGCAAAATTGGCTGGGTAGACTGGCAGAAGCCAGGGTTTGACCTGGGCTTGCAATTGAAACAATGTCTGGATGAAAATCCGGGGATCCGGGGGATTATGCTAGGATCTCATGGGTTATTCACCTGGGGAGATACGGCTTATGAAAGCTACCTGAATACACTCGAAGTCATAGAGATTTGTGCAGATTATCTGGAAGCTAATTATGGGAAAAAGGGGCCAACATTCGGGGGGCAGAAAATTGCTGCACCTGAACAATCAGTAAGAGAAAAGCAGGCGGCAATTTTAGCACCCATTTTACGCGGATTCTGTTCTGCTGATCGTCATATGATCGGACATTTTACAGATGATGTAAGAGTTCTGGAATTTATTAACTCGAATGACCTGGCAAGGCTTGCTCCATTAGGCACAAGCTGCCCGGATCACTTTTTACGGACTAAAATCAGTCCGCTGGTTTTAACCCTCGATGCAGAAGCGGATCTTTCGGACGCCGAAGGGCTTAAAACGTTGCTTGCTCCGGCTTTTGTAGCTTACCGGGAAATGTATGCCGACTATTACCAAACTTGTAAACATGAAAATAGTCCGGCGATGCGTGATGCCAATCCTGTTATTATTCTTTATCCGGGAATTGGATTGTTCTCTTTCTCCAAAGATAAACAGACTGCACGCGTTGCAGCAGAGTTTTACATCAATGCGATTAACGTGATGAAAGGAGCGGAAGCAATTTCCGCTTATACTTCATTGCCACGTCAGGAGGCATTTAATATCGAATACTGGCTGCTTGAAGAAGCAAAGCTGCAAAGAATGCCAAAGCCCAAAGCATTAACAGGTAAAATTGCCCTGGTTACAGGCAGTGCAGGAGGAATTGGCAAAGCAATTTCAAGAAAGTTCGTGGAAGAAGGGGCTGTCGTGATTATCAATGACAATGATAGCAGCCGTTTAGCGCAAGCAGCTCAGGAATTTAGTCATTTATTCGGGAAAGATGCTTATACCACCGCATTGCTGGATGTCACTAAAAATGAAGCTATTCAACAAGCATTTGATACGGCAGCGCTGGCTTTTGGCGGAGTAGATATTGTAGTTAATTGTGCGGGGTTATCTATTTCCAAACCCATCGAAGAGCATACCGAAAAAGATTGGGATTTGTTATATGATGTATTAGTTAAAGGGCAGTTCAAAATCACACAAACAGCTGTAATAATGATGCGCAAACAGGCAATTGGTGGTGATATCTTAAATATTGTCAGCAAAAATGCGTTAGTTTCCGGGCCTAACAATGCGGGATATGGATCGGCTAAAGCCGCACAACTTCACCTGAGCAGATTAAACGCTGCGGAATTAGGAAAAGATCAAATCAGAGTGAACGTAGTGAATCCGGATGCGGTAATTTCAGACAGTAAAATATGGGAAGGGGACTGGGCTGCAGGCCGGGCGAAAGCCTATGGTATTAAAGTAGAAGAACTGCCTGCTTTTTATGCAAAAAGAACATTGCTGGATAAGATTATCCTTCCAGAAGATATTGCAAATGCCTGTTTAGTTTTTGTAGGTGGACTTTTAAATAAATCTACCGGGAATGTATTAAATGTAGATGGTGGCGTAGCTATGGCTTTCGTCAGATAAATTGAAGAAAATGGAAATAGAAAAATATCAGATAGATGCGCACAACCAGGAGCTGGAAACTGAACATCAGCGCAGATTCGATTTTGCGGCAGCAGAAAATCCGCAAGTTGAAAATATAATTTCTAAGTTGATTCAATTCCAGATTGGGATTCCAAGCTGGGCACTCGGTACTGGCGGAACACGTTTTGGCCGCTTCTCTGGTGGTGGAGAACCGCGTAGTCTGGAAGAGAAAATAGAAGATATCGGGCTGATTCATCAATTGAATCAATCAAGTGGCGCAGTTTCATTGCATATCCCATGGGATAAAACAGAGGATTACGAAGGAGTTAAGAGATTGGCTAACCACCACGGGCTTCGTTTTGATGCCATGAACTCTAATACTTTTCAAGATCAGCCCGGACAGGCACATAGTTATAAATTCGGTTCCTTACAACATGTCAATAAAGCAGTACGCAAACAGGCTATTGCACACAATATTGAAGTGATCCGTCAAGGGGTTGCCTTTGGGTCGGATGCATTAACGGTCTGGCTGGCAGATGGTTCTTGTTTTCCCGGACAGTTGAATTTCAGAAAAGCCTTTCAGAATACCCTGGAAAGCCTGGAAGAAATTTATGCGGCTTTACCAGAAAAATGGAAGTTATTTGTAGAATATAAAGCTTTTGAACCCAACTTTTATTCGACTACAGTTGGAGATTGGGGACAGTCTCTTTTATTCGCTAATAAATTAGGCCCTAAGGCTTATACGCTAGTCGACTTGGGACATCACTTGCCGAATGCGAATATTGAACAGATTGTCTCTCTTTTACTCATGGAAGGCAAACTGGGTGGTTTTCATTTCAATGATTCAAAGTATGGAGATGATGATTTAACTGCCGGAAGTATGAAACCTTACCAGCTATTTCTTATTTTTAATGAACTGATAGAAGGTATGGATGCAAAAGGAATAGATCACGCAACAGGCTTAGGCTGGATGATTGATGCTTCGCACAATGTGAAAGATCCTTTGGAAGATTTGCTGCAATCTGTAGAAGCAATTATGCTGGCCTATACACAAGCTTTATTAGTGGATAAGGAAGCACTGGCTGTTGCGCAGCAGGAAAATGATACAGTGAAGTGCCAGGAAATTCTGCAATATGCTTTCCGGACAGATGCCAGGGCGATTGTACAGGAAGCAAGGTTAAGAAGCGGAGGCGCTGCTAAACCTTTAGCCTTATACCGCACCTTAAAAGTCAGAGAAAAGCTGATTGCAGCAAGGGGAGCGAAAACCATAGCTACAGGTTTATAATGAGTGCAATTCCGGTCATTGTCGTTTTTGATGTTGGAAAGACTAATAAAAAGATTTTCCTCTTTGATGAAGACTATAAAATAGTATTTGAACGTTCGGCCCGTTTTATAGAAACGTATGATGAGGATGGTGATCCGTGTGAAAACCTGGAAAGTTTAAGACTTTCTGTTTTTGATTCTTTGCGTGAAATATTAAAGCGCAAGGAATTTGAAATTAAGGCAATTAACTTTTCTACTTATGGAGCCAGTTTTGTATATATTGATGCCTATGGAAAACCGCTTGCCCCATTGTATAATTATCTGAAAGCTTATCCTAAAGAATTGGAAGCTGGTTTTTATGAGACTTATGGTGGGCAGGAAACTGTTTCTGCAGCTACTGCATCCCCTGTTTTAGGAAGTCTTAATTCAGGAATGCAGTTCTATCGTATTAAAAAAGAAAAGCCAGAACTATATCAGCAAATCAGGTATGCGCTACATCTTCCTCAATACCTGAGTTATTTGGTTTCTGGTGTTGAATATTCAGACCTGACGAGTATCGGCTGTCACACACTGCTTTGGGATTTTAAACGGAATGACTACCATGATTGGGTGAAGAAAGAGGGGCTGGATCAGAAACTGGCGCCTGTAGTTTCGGCTGACCAAGTATTTCCTTCAGAATTTCCAGGTAACCAATATCAGGTAGGAATTGGGTTGCATGATAGTTCTGCGGCATTAATTCCCTATCTGATTAATTTTCATGAACCGTTTGTCCTGATTTCTACCGGAACCTGGTGTATTACAATGAATCCATTTAACGACTCGGTACTTAAACCTGCAGAGCTGGCACAGGATTGTCTTTGTTATTTGCAATATAAAGGTAAACCTGTCAAAGCTTCCCGAATTTTTGCAGGTTATGAGCATGAACAGCAGGTGAAACGGATTGCGGCCCATTTTAAACAAAATATTGGCCGTTACCGGCATATGAAATATGAGGCAAATATTACTGATCAGTTGCTGAAGGGGATGAAAGAAAGGAAAGAGCTGGAAGTTCCGCTAAGCAAAGAGTCTGCGTTTTCTACACGTGACCTCTCTTCTTTCCCAACTGATACCGTTGCTTACCACCAGTTTATTCTGGATCTTGCTTTGCAACAAAGGGCATCCTCCAGCTTAGTGATGGATGCGAAAAAAGTAAGAAGGATTTTTGTTGATGGTGGTTTTAGCAAGAATACAATCTATATGAATATGTTAGCGCTATTGTTTCCTGATGTAGAAGTTTTCGCTGCCTCTATGGCACAGGCTACAGCCATTGGAACAGCGCTGGCGGTACATCAATGCTGGAATAGAAAACCGATTCCGAATGATTTAATTGAATTAAAATATTATACAACACATACGAACCACGAATTATGAAGTTTTACCAGAAAATAAGTATTAGCTCTTCCCTGTTTTTGATTTTTGGTTTTAGTCCTCTTGCTTTTGGAAGTGCCAAATTCATTGCAGGTAGTTTTGTGGCTCCTTTTACTCCTGAAATTGTATCGCCCGGTGGCTTACAATGTGAACATTTGGTAAATCCGATGGGCATTGATGCACCAAAACCAAGGCTTTCCTGGTTGCTTTCTGATACGTGCCAGGGAGCCAGGCAAACTGCTTACCGGGTTATGGTCGGGACAGATTCATCGGCTTTACTTCAGCAGAAAAAGATTGTATGGAACACAGGAAAGGTTAATTCTTCTGCCGCTTTACTTCTTTATAATGGGGATGTGTTAAAACCATTTACCAAATATTTCTGGCAGGTAGAAGTTTGGGATAAAGATGGAAAACCAGGAACCGCCAGGATTGCCAGTTTTGAAACTGGAATGGTAAAAATGTCCAATTGGAAAGGTACCTGGATCAGTGACCGGAATGAGGTGAATACCTTACCTGCGCCATATTTCAGAAAGGTATTTGAAAGCCCGAAAAAGATAAAATCTGCCAGAGCTTATATCGCAGCAGCGGGTTTATATGAACTTTATCTGAACGGTAAAAAAGTTGGTAATCATCGTCTTGACCCAATGTATACCCGTTTTGACAGAAGGAATTTATATGTAAGTTACGATGTAACCGCCAATTTGCAGGCCGGTAAAAATGCAATTGGTGTTTTACTTGGAAATGGATGGTATAATCACCAGTCTTTAGCGGTGTGGAATTTTGATAAAGCACCTTGGCGGGCAAGGCCAGCATTTTGCCTGGATTTACGGATTACTTATCAGGATGGGTCTGAAGAAACGGTTACTTCTGATGGCAGCTGGAAAACACATAGCGGGCCGCTGGTTTTTAACAGCATTTATACTGCTGAACATTATGATGCGCGTCTGGAACAACCCGGATGGAATAAGGTAGATTTTGACGCCAGTAAATGGGGAGAGGTTACCTTGCGTGCAGCACCATCAAAGAATATAGTCAGCCAGGCTATGCACCCTATCCGCAGTATTGAAACTATTCCGGCGATATCGGTAAAGAAATTTAACGATACAACTTATGTTTTTGACCTGGGCAGAAATATTGCAGGGGTCAGCAAGATTAAAGTAAAAGGGCAAAGCGGGACAGTCATACAAATCAAACATGGGGAAAGACTGTATCCGGATGGTCGCCTTGATCTCTCCAATATTGATGTTTATCATCGCCCGGCAGATAAAAAAGATCCTTTTCAAACAGATATTTTGATATTGAATGGAAAAGGGGAGGAGGAGTTTATGGCCAGGTTTAACTACAAAGGATTTCAATACGTGGAGGTCGTGAGCAGTAAGCCTGTAACGTTAACTAAAGAAAGTATTACCGGATATTTTATGCATAGTGATGTTCCGGTAGCTGGTCAGATCAGTTCTTCTAATCCTTTGATTGATAAATTATGGTGGGCAACAAATAATTCATACTTATCAAATTTATATGGTTACCCTACGGATTGTCCGCAGCGGGAAAAGAATGGCTGGACCGGGGATGGACATTTCGCTGTAGAAACAGGTTTGTATAATTTTGACGGGATCACTGTTTATGAAAAATGGCTTGCTGACCACCGGGATGAGCAGCAGCCCAATGGGGTATTGCCTGATATCATTCCTACTGGTGGCTGGGGTTATGGTACTGCAAACGGAACGGACTGGACGAGTACAATTGCTATTATTCCGTGGGATATTTACCAGTTTTACGGAGATTCTAAATTATTAGCAGCTTGTTATGACAATATCAAGAGCTATGTAAATTATGTTACTCAGATCAGTCCTTCTGGATTAACGAGTTATGGCAGAGGGGACTGGGTTCCTGTCAAGTCTTCTTCGCCACTAGAATATACTTCTTCAGTTTATTATTATGTAGATGCGACTATTCTGGCTAAAACAGCAAAGTTGTTTGGCAAAACCGAGGATGCTCAGTTTTATAGTGCGCTGGCTGATAAAATTAAGAAAGCAATCAATGACAAATATCTGAACCAATCGACTGGGATTTATGGTAGTGGTTTGCAAACAGAATTAAGTGTTGCATTACAGTGGGGCATCGTTCCTGCAGCGCTTCAGGATAAAGTGGCTTCCAATCTGGCAAAAAGAGTAGCAGCAGATGGGATGCACCTGGATGTTGGGGTCTTAGGAGCTAAAGCAATTTTGAATGCATTAAGTGATCATGGGCAGGCAGAAACTGCTTATAAACTGGCGGCTCAGGATACTTATCCTTCCTGGGGTTGGTGGATTGTAAATGGGGCAACGACACTTTATGAGAATTGGAATATTAAAGCAGAACGTGATATTTCTTTGAACCATATGATGTTTGGAGAGATCGGTGGCTGGTTTTTCAAAGGATTGGGAGGAATTAAAGTTGATGAGAAACAGCCTGGATTTAAAAATGTAATTCTGGCGCCAAATTTTGTTACAGGGTTAACGCATTTTGAAGCGAGCCATGATGGACCGTATGGGAAAATCATTTCTTCGTGGAAAAGAAAAGGGGAAGCAGTTATATATGACGTGACCATTCCTGCAAATAGCACTTCAACGATTTCTTTTCCAATAGCAGGAAATAAGGCTGTTTATTATAATGGCAAAAAGATCAGCCAAGTTTATGAAACCGGATCTGGTAAATATCAGTTCGAAATCCGGTAACCCAAGTTCTGAATCCGGTTTAGCAGATTCAGAACTCATTCAATAATTTCAAAATCAGTAAAAGGGGGAAGTCATTAAATTGGCTTCCCCCTTTTTAATTAAAACCTTTTAAATGTAAATAAAAGCCGATTTACAGGATAGAGCAGGTTGCCGATCAGCAGGGGTTGATTTACTTTAGAACAACCAAATATAAAACACATATGACAATGGAGAGAAATTTACAAAAGTTCTTTTCTGCGCTGATTTGTGTACTGTTGTTTACGCTTTACAATAGTACAAAAGTCTTTTCTCAGCAGAAAACTGTGACCGGTAAAGTCACCGATCAAAGTGATGGCAGCCCGTTGCCGGGAGTAACGATCAAGGTGTTAGGTTCGGCTGCCGGAACCACTACCAATTCAAATGGAGAATATGCTTTAAAAGCTGCGGAAAATGCAGTACTTGTTTTTAGCTATATAGGTTATACAGAAGCCAGGCTAACTTTTACAGGTAATCCAAACCTGAATGCACAGCTTGTTTCTAACAATCAGAAATTAGATGAAGTAGTGGTGATTGGCTATGGAACAACGACTAAAAAAGATGCTACCGGTGCTGTAGCTACAGTTTCGGCAGCACAAATTAAAGATTTGCCTGTAAGTTCTGTAGATCAGAAATTGAAAGGGCAGATTCCCGGAGTACAGATCAGTACAACCACGGGAACTCCAGGAGGAGGTACGTCTATTAAAATCAGGGGATCGGGTTCTATCGGTGCGGGAGATAACCCTTTGTTTGTAGTAGACGGTTATCCGATTTCAAATACTTCCGGACAGGTTTCTAACCCTTTGAATGTGATTAATCCGAATGATATTGAATCAATTACTGTATTGAAAGATGCTTCTTCCACTGCTATTTATGGATCAAGGGGCTCTAATGGGGTAATTGTGATTACGACTAAACAAGGTTTAAAAGGAACCCCGGTCGTCAATATAAGCGCTTATACGGGTATTCAGCAAGTTCCTCAGAAAGGGAGGCCGCAAATGCTGAACGGAACTGAATTTGCCCAATTCAGAAAAGATATAATTGTAGATGATTTCGCCTCCAGAGGTTTGGTCGCTACAGATGCAGATATTCCTGAAGCTTTTCGTAATCCTTCACAGTACGGTGCCGGTACAAACTGGTACAATGAAATTATCCATAATGCGCCAATGCACAATCTGGATGCAAGTATTAGCGGAGGTTCTGAAAACACAAAATATAACTTCTCTCTAGGTTATCTGAATCAGGAAGGAACGATACGTTATACTGGATTTCAACGCTATGCAATCCGGTTAAATACAGAAACTAAGTTGGGTAAGAAATTAAAAATAGGACTTAACCTGGCACCCACTAATAGTGTGCGGGACCTGAATAATTTTGAAAATGAATTTGTAGATGTGTTAAGCAGAAGTCTGTGGTTAAGCCCATTGGTTCCTTTAACAGATGCGAATGGTAACCGGACACCTTATGTGAGCTCTCCGGGTATGTACGCTGGCCCTAATCCATTGAATAGTTTGGAATATGGAGGCACGAGATCGAAAGATTTCAGGGGGCTTGGAACTGCATTCGCTGAATATCAAATTCTGGATGGTCTGAAATTGAGATATAGTTTTAACGTAGATTATACAAATAGCTCTTCCTTTGTTTTTAACCCTTCTTTTGGTGGTGGCGTAAATTCTCCACCACCAACAGTGCCAAATTCTTCGACCAATAAATCAACAAGTTTTAACTGGTTATCTGAAGCAGTATTGACTTATGATAAATCCTTCGGTAAGGATCATCGCCTGAATGTCGTGGTCGGTTATAGTGCGCAAAAAGAGCGTGCAGAAAGTTTGTATTTGTTCGCTGATAACTATCCGGATGATAAAATACAGACAATCAATGCGGCTTCTATGATCAGCAGCTATAATGCTGATATACAAAAGTGGTCTATCATTTCTTATCTGGCGCGTGCTAATTATTCTTATAAAGATAAGTACCTGTTTACGGCTACAGTGCGTACAGATGGCTCGTCACGTTTTGGCAGCAATAAGAGATATGGAACATTCCCTTCGGCTGCTTTTGCATGGAGAGCATCAGAAGAGGAATTCCTGAAGAAATCAACTTGGATCAGCGATTTGAAATTGAGAGCAACTTATGGTTTGTCTGGTAATTACAACATTGGAAATTATACTTACATCACGAATATAGGTTCATCGAACTACGTGTTTGGTGGTCAGCTTTCCAGTGGTCGTGTTCCTACCTCTTTAAATAATCCAAACCTGACCTGGGAAGAGTCTTCACAGCTGGATGCGGGTATTGATTTAGGGATCTTAAAAAACCGTTTATCATTTAACCTGGATTACTATAAAAGGATAACTAAAGGGATGTTATATAACAGTGAGATCCCTTTATCATCTGGTTATTCAAATGCGATTATTAATTCTGGTAAAATTCAGAATCAAGGATTTGAATTTGGATTAACTTCTAAAAACCTGGAAGGTACATTCACCTGGAGTACCAGTGCTAACATCGCATTTAACAGAAATAAGGTATTGGCCTTAAATGAAAATAATGACCCGATTTACAGCGGCAGAAGTGGGGAAGGTTCTTACCAGCATATTACGCAGGTAGGGCATCCTGTAGGTGAATTTTACGGATATATCCTGGAAGGCATTTACAAAGATCAGGCAGATTTAAACAACTCACCTAAACATGTGACTTCTGTAGTGGGCGCTGTAAAATATAAAGATGTAGATGGCAATGGAATTATTGAGCCTGTGAAAGATTTCGCAGTGATCGGATCACCTCAACCTAATTTTACCTGGGGTTTGACCAATACATTTGGTTACAAAGGTTTTGACTTGAATATTTTATTAGTAGGTTCTCAAGGGGGACAGATTTTAAAAACAGCGAATCAGTATTTGCTGAATATTGACGGTATTTTCAATGTAGACAGAAAAGTGTTGAACAGGTATCGTTCACCAGAAAATCCGGGTGATGGAATTACGCCAACTACAAATGGATCAAGGGTGATTTATCGCGATGTGAATTCTTCGTGGGTAGAGAGCGCGAGTTATATGCGTATTCAGAATATAACTTTCGGTTATCGTTTTGGTGAAAGGTTGCTGCGTGCTTCAAAGGTCATTAAAGCCGCAAGAATTTATTCAAGCATTCAGAATCTGGCAACTTTCACCAAGTATAGCGGTGCGAACCCAGAAGTTAGCCGGAACACGATTTCAGGAAATGCGGTGAGCAGTGCATTGGTTCCGGGAGAGGATTTTACGAATTATCCGCTACCAAGGACTTTCACACTGGGGCTGAACTTAACATTTTAATCTTTTGTCAATCATGAGAAATTATACAAAATATATCATAGCCGGGGTGCTGCTGATCAGTTTATCGGTATCGGGTTGTAAAAAGGCTTTTTTGGATCAAACGCCGGAAGCTTCTTTACCGGGCGTTAATTTTTACAAAACAGAGGCAGATTTTAAACAGGCCGTTAGTGGAGCTTATTCTTCTATAAGTGATATGGGAAGAGTAAATTATTGGCTGTTTGGTGAAATGAGATCTGATAATACAACTTATCAATATAATCCGGCAGACCGGGGTTCTGAACAGCGTGAATTTATGGATCAGTTTCTGATCGGGGCAACGGCTGAACCTTTGCAAGTTTACTGGCAGCAAAATTATACAGGTATTTTACGTTGCAATGAAATCCTGGCCAGAATAGACGGGGTAACGATGTCTGCAGAAATAAAGAATCAATTTACCGGAGAGGCTTTGTTTTTAAGAGCTTTCCATTATTTCAATTTGGTGAGACAGTTTGGTGGAGTGCCTTTAAGGCTGGTACCTAGTCAGTCTCCGGCAGATGCACGTTCTAAAGGGCGGGCTGCTATTGAGGAGGTGTATACACAAATTGTTACGGATTTGACTGCTGCGGCTGGTAAGTTGCCCGTTAAATATACAAGCATTGAGGCTGGAAGAGCCACACAGGGCGCAGCTCTAGCTTTATTGGCCAAATTATACATGACCCAAAAGAAATTTGCAGAGGCATTGGTCCCTTTGAGAAAAGTACAGCAATTGGGCTATAGTCTTGTCCCTGTGTACAAGGATATTTTTCTGCCTGCAAATAAAAACAACAGTGAATCTGTTTTTGAGATTCAGTATCTTGGCGCACAGCCAGGGTTGTCGAGTGATTTTATGTATCAGTTTGCACCCTGGAATTCTGGCAGTGTGATTACCGGAGATCCGGCGACTTCATTGAATGGGAGTAGTGGCTGGAATATTCCAACCCAGGATATGATCGATGCCTATGAAACTGGTGATTTACGCAAGGATGCTTCTTTAGCAGTAGGTTTTACAGATGCAGGAGGAAAGTTTGTGAATATTCCTTACGTTAAAAAATACAATCATGGGATTATTGACAGGGGACGTACGAATGATAATTTCCCGGTAATCAGGTATGCAGATGTATTGCTGATGATTGCCGAATGTTTAAATGAACAAGGATTTGCGGCGGGTGGAGAACAGTTTACTTTATTAAATCAAATCCGTACCAGGGCTGGATTGCCCGCAAAGACTACTGGAAATGCTATTGCGGCTTTAAGCGTGGATAGTCAGCAGGCTTTCAGAACTGCTATTCTACAAGAAAGAAGAGTCGAACTGGCTTTTGAGAATCAGCGGTGGTATGACCTGGTACGTTCGGGAAAAGCAGTGGAAGTAATGGCAGCGCATGGGCAGTATGAAATTGCGCATAAACCTAATATCCCTTCAGGCTCTTATATTTTAAATGCGAATAAACTCTTGTTACCGATCCCTCAAAGAGAGGTGAATCTGGATAATCTAACCCAAAACCCTCAATAATCAGCTATGAAAAATTATTATATAGGAATTGCAATAGGTTGCTGTCTGCTTGATTTACCGGCAGCTGCCCAAAAATTAGGTGTGACCGATTTAAGAACGGAATATCTGAAAAATCCAATGGGAATTGAAGCGGCAGCACCGCGTTTAAGCTGGAAAATGAATTCTGCACAGCGCAATGTGATGCAGAGTGCTTATCAAATTAGAGTAGGGACAGATTCTGCTGGCTTATTAACTGGTCAATCCTCGGTATGGGATAGTGGAACTCAAAAAAGTGATGCTTCTGTGTTTTTGCGGTATGCGGGGAAACAGTTAAAATCTGACACGCGTTATTATTGGCAGGTTAAAATTAAGGATAACCAGGGCAATGAATCGGGATGGAGCGCCATTAGCTCCTGGCATACAGGTTTGCTGAATCCGGATGACTGGTCTGCACAGTGGATCACCAGTTCGCTTGCGGATACAGTTGAAGGGCCAAGTCCTATCTTCAGAAAAGTATTTGCTACAGCTGGCAAGGTAAAATCAGCTATACTTTATATTTCTGCGCATGGTTTATATGAGGCACAAATCAATGGGAAACGGGTGAGTCAGGATCATCTGGCGCCTGGCTGGACAAGCTATCATAAGCGTTTGTTATATCAAAGTTATGAAGTGACGAATTTGCTGAAGGATGGGCAGAACGCAATTGGTTTTACATTAGGAGATGGTTGGTACCGCGGGTATCTTGCTTTTGATGGTAAGCGTTCGTTTTATGGCAAACATTTAAGCGGCTTAGTACAGCTGGTAGTGGAGTATACTGATGGCACGAAAAAAGTCATCAACAGTGATGGCAGCTGGAAATACAGCACCGGGCCTGTTCGTTTTTCTGATTTGTATAATGGCGAGATTTATGACGCCAAGTTTGAAAAACCCGGATGGGCAACTGTGAATTATAAGGATACAGGCTGGAAAAATGCGCAAATTATTGCGCCTGGTAAAGAGGTGTTAGAAAGTAGTATTAGTCCACTTGCAAGTAAACATGAGCAGTTTAGTGTAGTTAAAGTGATTAAAACACCAAAGGGTGAAACTGTACTTGACTTTGGCCAGAATGTAGTGGGTTGGGTTTCTTTTAAATTGAGCGGAAAAGCAGGGTCATTTATCAAACTTGAACATGGAGAAGTATTGGATAAAGCAGGCAATTTTTATGATGCTAATTTAAGGAGGGCTAAACAGCACGTGAAGTATATTTTTAAAGGCAACGGTGTGGAGAGTTACGAGCCTCATTTTACCTATCAAGGTTTCCGCTATGTGAAATTAACAGGAAATACGGCACATATTGATCCTTCCGCTTTTAAAGCGATAGCTGTTTATTCGGATATGGATCCTACAGGGACTTTTACAAGTTCAAATCCGCTTTTAAATCAATTGCAGCATAATATACAGTGGGGGCAGAAAGGTAATTTTATGGATGTGCCTACGGATTGCCCACAACGTGATGAGCGTTTAGGCTGGACGGGAGATGCGCAGGTATTTTTCCGTACAGCGGCTTTTAACATGGATGTAGCTGGATTTTTCACGAAATGGATGAAAGATGTGGCTTCAGATCAGCTGGCTAATGGAAGTATCCCTTACGTGGTGCCTAATGTGTTAACTCAAAATGATGCCGGTTCAACAGGCTGGGGTGATGTGGCTACGATTATACCATGGAATATGTATGTCGCTTATGGTGATAAACAGGTTTTAGCAACGCAGTACCCAAGTATGAAAGCATGGGTAGATTTTATGACAAACAAGAGTAAAAACGACCTTTGGAACACAGGGTCTCACTTTGGCGACTGGTTATTTTATCGCCCGGAAGATGACAATGATGGCCGTTCTGCGATTACTGATAAATATTTAATTGCACAGGCTTTTTATGCACATTCTACACAATTGCTGGTCAATACGGCAAAAGTGTTGGGTAAGAAAGATGAAGAAGAGAAATATACGGAGTTACTGGACCGTATCAAAAAGGCATTTGTTAAAGAATATATTACGCCAAGTGGCCGGTTAGTTTCCGGATCTCAGACGGCTTATGTACTTGCTTTAAATTTTGATATGCTGCCGGATAATTTAAGGCAGCAAGCAGTAGATTTTCTGGTGAAAAATATTGAGAGTTATGGTAATCACTTAACAACAGGGTTTTTAGGAACGCCTTACCTTTGCCATGTATTGACACGCTTTGGTCGTACAGATGTGGCTTACAAGCTGCTTTTGCAAGAAACTTACCCTTCCTGGTTATATCCGGTAAAAATGGGGGCAACTACCATCTGGGAGCGTTGGGATGGAATTAAACCTGACGGTAGTTTTCAAACTACAGGGATGAATTCATTTAACCATTATGCTTATGGTGCCATTGGAGATTGGATGTACAGAGTAATGGCTGGTTTGGATACCGACGAATCTGAGCCTGGTTATAAAAAGATAATTATCGCTCCGCAACCTGGTGGAAAGATCACGCAGGCAGCTGCAAAGCTGGAGACTTTGTACGGTTTGACAGTGAGTGATTGGAAAATAGAAGGTGGACAATTCAAATTAAAGGTAGTTATTCCGCCAAATACGACTGCTTTGATCAGGTTGCCGGGGGCTGCTGATGCTGCAGTTACGGAAAGCGGGACTGCGTTGAAAGATGTAAAGGGGATTGTTAAGGTTTCTAACCAGGGAAATGACCTGGAGTTCAATGCAGGTTCAGGGACTTATCAATTTGAATACGCGGTAAAGTAGTTTTATAGAAATAATTCCCAGTCTTTACAGGGCTGGGAATTATTTTGTACTAACTCTACTAAAAGGTTTTATATTTATTCATTGCAACCATGAAGACAGCCGATTTTTTTAAGTTTATACATGTAGATGAGTATTCTGCAACGCCTAAGTATTTACAGCTTAGTGATTCTATTATTGAAGCGATAGAGGATGGTATTTTGAATAAAAATGATATCCTTCCTTCTATCAATGAGCTAAGTAGCGTACTGGAGATATCACGGGATACCGCAGAGAAAGGATATAAGTATTTGAAGAAACAGGGAGTGATCTTATCTGTTCCTGGAAAGGGCTTTTATATTGACAATACGGAGTTCAAGAAAAAGATAAAAATATTCTTATTGTTTAATAAGCTGTCTGTGCATAAAAAGATTATTTATGATTCTTTTGTAGCCGCACTTGGTGATGATGCTTTGATTGATTTTTATATTTATAACAATGATTTTTCGATCTTTAAAAAGCTGATCCTGAATAAGAGAACTGAATATTCTCATTATGTAATCATTCCGCATTTTGTAGAGGGAGGGGAAGATGCCCATCAGATTATCAATACGATCCCTACTGAAAAGTTGATTCTTCTGGATAAAAAAGTGCCAGGTGTGGTTGGTAATTATTCTGCGGTTTATGAAAATTTTGAAAAGGATATTTACAGGGCTCTGATCCAGGCTAAGGAACAGCTAGAGAAGTACCACACTTTAAAGTTAATCTTTCCTCAAAAGAGTTATTTTCCGAATGAAATTATAGACGGGTTCAGAAGGTTCTGTCAGCAGTATGCTTTTAATCATTTGGTTGTTAGTGATGTGGAAAATGAGGTTATTCAAGCTGGTGAAGCTTATATCAATTTGATGGAGGATGATCTGGTGGTTTTAATTGAAAGGATCTTATCCATGGATTTGCAGATGGGAAAAGATGTAGGGGTAATTTCTTACAATGAAACCCCGCTGAAGAAGTTTCTATTGAATGGAATTACAACAATTTCCACCGATTTTAAAATGATGGGAACTATTGCTGCAGAGATTATTAAGAGTCAGAACAGGCAGGATCAGGAAGCTCCGTTTTATTTGACGTTGCGGCCTTCGTTGTAATTTTTTTATTGATTTTCATATCAATTGTTTTAATCATGTATTAATGAATGGTTAATTAATATTGTAATTTATTTCTGTTTTGGAACGGTATTTGGTTCGTGTAGATTACCAAATATTTTAATCTGCTGAGAGGCAACGCTCAAAACATGGAAAATAATTTAATCAAGGAGATCAGTATAGGGGATAAGACTATTTCTCATTTTAGCTCTTTCACTCTTCAACAACATTTTAATGCGCACCATTATTTTGAACTTAGGTTTAATCATGATGAAATGGGCGCACCAGGGTTAATCAATCTGGACAATAGCCGTGACTTTGTAGGTAAAACATTAAGCGCATCATTTGGCTATGTGCTTGGCAAACAGCAGATTTTTGCTGGTTTAGTCACCAAAGTTGAGCTGACACAAAGTAATGGATATCATGGTGTATTGGTTGTGAGCGGGTATAGCCCGACCATACTGATTGACAGGGGGCCTGATTTGGGTTCCTATCTGGATAAGGATTTAGGCACCATTGTAAAACTGGCTACACATGATACTCCTGCTAATGATTTGCGGATAGTTACCAATGCGACCAGAAAAACCCCTATAGATTATGTGATTCAATATCGTGAGAGCGATTTTGAGTTTTTGAACCGGCTGAGTGGCGAGTATCATGAGTGGTTTTTCTACGATGGTATGAGCCTTAATTTCGGTAAACCAGATACGCAGAAGGAAGTGAGTTTGTTTTATGGGAGGGATGTGAATAGCTTACAATATGCAATGGAAGTTGCTCCGATAAAGAATAAAAGGTTTGCGTATAATCCAAAGCAGGACGAGATGCTGCAAAGCGAAAGTTCTGGTAAAGCTGAGGGCAGGCTGGATCTGGTTCATGCGATAAATGCTTCAAATACGACTTATAGCAAGACTTTTAATCAGCCTTCTTTAATTCGTGTAGATAATGGCAGCGATATTAAAAATCTGGTGGATAATGAGGAAAAAGCGAATATCAGCCAGCTGTTGAAGATAAGCGCCAGTGGTGATAATCCAGAGGTTGCGTTAGGGTCAATTGTAGATATCACCATGAGTCTCAGGCAAGAACTGTCCTTTATAACAGAAAGTCTGGGTAAATTTCTAATCACCTCAGTAAGTCATACGATTGATGATAGAGGACATTATGTGAATACTTTCGAAGGATTAGTTTCTACCACAGAGCGTTTGGTGGTTAAAAATTATAAAAGACCTGATCCGGATATGCAGCTTGCTGATGTTTTGGATAATGATGATCCGCAAGGACAAGGTAGAGTGAAGGTGAAGTTTAAGTGGGCCTGCCAGACTAATGATCCGAGTGAATGGTTAAGGGTGATGAGTCCAAATGCAGGGAGTGGAGATACGGGGTCGAATCGTGGTTTTCATGTAATTCCTGAAAAAGGTGATCAGGTAATGATTGCTTTTGAGGAAGGGAATATTGCGAGGCCAGTAGTGTTAGGAAGTGTTTATCATGGCAAAAATGGCGATAGTAAAGGGTTCAAGAATAGTAATGTGAAAGGGTTGAGTTCGAGGATGGGGAGCAGGTTGACTTTTGACGATTTGAATCATGCGCTTCATTTGGGAACTGATGAATGTAATTTTATTAATATTACTAATGGGAATGATACTGTTGAATTAGTGGCTGGAACAAAGGTTATTATAAGATCTGGGGAAAGTAGTATTACTCTCAATTCTAATGGTACAATTGATTTAATCGGTAAGGTTATCAATATTCAGGGTAAGGATGCTATTAATGCGAATGCTGATCCGTTGAAAGGGGCTAAGGTAAATATTGGATCTTTAGAAAATACTACTATAGCTATTAATGCGAGTAGCAAAGAAACGAAGGCAAGCGGTAAAATTACCAGCAGTGCGAAAGGTGAACAAAAAATAGAAGGTGGACCCGTAAATATAAATTAAACATGAGCAGATTTACTTTTTTTGAAGAAGAGAAAAATACAAATATTGTAGCATCTCAACCTGAAATAATTGAACAACCGGCGGATCGTCAGGATATTTCATCAGAAAAATACAGGTATAGGGTAGAACAAATTATCATTACAAAATTTAATGGACAAATTATTAGTCATGGTAACACGAAGCAAGAGTATTTAGTGACTAAAAATTCAATGAATGGTCTTATAAATAATATTGGTTTAGAGTTGATCGAAAATGTTGTGAGGTTTGAACCACCACAATTAGAAACTGCAATTGATTTACTGTGTGACGTTGATAAAGTGAAATGTAATGTTTCCATTACTCCGAATTTGCAGAGTGGGAAAATGAGCAGAATTGAGGATAAAAGCAGAGTAATCGTAGCTTGGGAGCAATATAAGAAGGATGTGGTGAATAAGTTCAGTTTTTTAAAATCTGATGAGGAGTGGAATAACATCAATACTTTTATGGATATGGTAGAGGAGCAGATTCACACTGATAATTTGTTGCTTGCTGATTATGAAGCCAAGATGTTTTTTGATCTTATATTCGATAAGTACCTGGTTTCGAAAGAAGATTTTGAACCTTTTACTAAGTACTACTTATCTAATTTATTTGATCACAAACTGTTATTATTAGATATAAACCAATCTGTAGTTCAGGAATCTCCCGAATCTATCACAATAAATCAGCAAGGCACTTTAAATAAAAAAGATATCAATAAGGATAATCTTATTGAAATGTATAACGATAAATTTAAACCCTATATTGGTTATAGCTACACTGAGTATGATTACAAATATAGTAATAGCTATACCTTGAATACTGCTGGAAATGTATTACAGAATGCTAATGTCGTTATCATTGAAGAGGTTAAAAATAATGTACAGATCACTGTTAATTATGAGCTAAAATTAGTAGACCTATGAGTAAGTCATTTATACCCAAGGATACCTGTGTAGTTTGTACTAACATGACGGTAGCAAAACCACTTAAGTTAGCGCATGAACATGGGAGTACGACGTTTTATAAAAGTGAAGAAAGACAATTATTAAATATTAACGACCGAAAAATAACTGACACGTTTGTCTGTAAGAACCCTGCGAAGTTCTGGAAAGGACTTGGTATGATGTTGGTCGGGGTAGCAATTGGTATTTTAGTTGGTGCTTTAGCTGTGGCACTTGTAGTTGGTACAGGAGGTCTGGCTTTAGGTCCAATAGCAATATTGGCAAGTGCAGCATTTGTTGGAGGGGTAGGATGCGTAATTGCAGGTGAAGTTAAATCACATAATTGTGATGTGACTAAATCTGGTACCTGGAAATTGGTACATGAGACTGTTTATATTGATAAGCAAAAAGCTTTATTACAAACCTCAGTATTATCGTGTAGCCAGGGGGGGATCGTTTCCATTGTTCCTGATCCTGTATTGGCACAACAGTATGCGACAAATTATGCTGAAAATAATAATAAGGAGGTTAACAGGCATGTTCAGTCACAATTGTTTCAAGGTTTAATTACCGGATTTACTTTTTTGGGAAATCCGCTTGGGGCTATTATTGGGATGAGCTTGGGTACAACTTTTTATGCTCTTGGAGAAAATGATTCTCAGGATAATCAGCGCAAAATGCTCAATGACGAGGTTACAGAGCCAAGAACATTGGGTGGAGATCTGGCTTCTTCAGGAAAACAAGAAGCTATTAATCAAGCAACAGGCTTTGGAGCTGAGGCGACAAAAGTTAAAATTCAGCGCAGTAGTGCTACCTCTCAAAGCCAGTTAAGGCAAGCTGCTCATTTTGAACGGCAGGCGGCGGAACAAGAAGCGAGAGCTGCCAGGTTAGCCGCTAACGGAGCTGATGAGCAAGCTGCTAATGTTGCTCGCAGGGCAGCTAATTCCAGGTTTGCAGCAAGTGTAGCCAGACGCTCTCCTCCAACTTTATTTAATAAAAGTTTTTTTGTTGGATTCGGTATCGGTATTGCGGGGGCAGTTGGGAATTTCGCAATAGAATATAGTGCGAATAAGGCTGAAGATGAAAGCTTTGATAATGTAAGAGGAAATCTAAGAGATATTTCCATTTCGAATACTTTGCAAAAAAATGGAATTGATATAACAGCATTAAAAGGTTAATATGAGTTTGTTAAAGAACATGGGTGGGTACATAGGTTACATTATTGGGGCTGTATTTATTTTGCCGTTATTATTACTAGCATATAATCATTTTTTAATTAACAAAAATGACGGGCAGAGGTTTATGAATAATTATATTGAGAGCTCTATCGAGATGAAAATTTTTGTGCCCGATTATCATAAAGAAGAACCTCCTCATAATAAGTTAAATGAGATAAAAAGAATTACCCGATCTGTCAAATCAAAAAATATGGGTAGAGACGGAAGTGATCGGAGTGAGATGCAGTACAGGATATTTTTTGATCAGAAAAGCAAAAGATATTATCAGATAACAATGTTTGATATTCAATATGTTGGACAGGGGGTTGAATGTCCTAGTTGGGGTTTCTTTTACTCTATTAGCAATAAAGATGTTTTAATAACAATAAATAAAAAAGATATTGATGATCCATCTTACGGAACGAAAGAACAGCCTATCCAAGTTTTAAGCGTCAGAGGAGTAGATGCTCCCTTACCAGCTTTAGATACTATCAGATGTAGTTTAAATTATAATACTCCTATTGAACAATATAAATACAATGTTCAGATGTATCTTACATACGTAATGTCTAAAGAGGAATTTAAAAAACGATTTGAGAAAGGGAAGTGAGTTGGTTTAAAAATATGGGTGGATTTCTTGGCTATATTATTGGAGCTGTAATACTATTACCATTACTATTAATTGGGTATAACTATTTTTTTATAAACAAAAATAATGCAGATAAATACATTGTTGATTATATGACTGATAGTAAGGAGATAAATTTAGATATTCCTCACTATACTCATAGTATTGTCCCTAGTGATGAGTTATATAAAGATACAATATTTACAACATCTCTGGCTACAAAAAATATGGGGAGAGACGGAAGTCGTCAGACTAGTATGCATTATTGTAATCTTCCCCTAACTAGCTACGTTCAAAACTAAAGAATTCCAATTACTATTGCTATTATTATCTTGTTGTAATGTGGGAAACTGGCGCTGTTTCAGCGCTGAAAGTTTTCCATATTTCAATAAGAACTCTACTGGGGTTCTATAGCCCAGCGCTGCATGCGGTCTTTCATTGTTGTACATCCATGCCCAGGCCAGTGCATATTTTCTTAACTCAGCCAGATTATCGAACATATAACTATCCAGCACGTCCTGTCTGAAAGTTCTGTTAAAACGCTCGTAAGCTAACACTACAGCACAGGCTCGATTTCCTTCAGCTCTTTCCATCGGTGCGGTAAAAGATTTTGGATTTGGTCAGCGGGTTGTATATTGATTTTTTTCAATACATCTACCATCCAGACTATGGGATTAATGCCTTGTAATTTGCATGTTCCCATGAAAGAATATAACATGGCACTTCTTTGCGCTCCATCATGGGAACCGCAGAACAGAAAGTTCTTTCTTCCGAGCGCAATCCCTCTTATACTACCCTCAATTGGGTTGTTATCGATGTTTAAGGTGCCGTTTTCCATATATACCGATAGCCGTTTATATCGTTTCATGGTATAGGCAAAGGCTTTGTGAATAGCACTTTTCTCGTTCAGCATTCCTGCATTTTCTTCAAGCCATTGCCCAAAGAGAATCCATAAAGGTTTGGAAAGTTCCTGTCTGGCTTCCTTGCGCTCACTGGTAGTTTTATCCTTGATTTCACGTTCAATATCATAAAGCTGCCCAAAGACATTCAGTGCATATGCAGCCCTTTTTGGGTCATTTTTCTCTGATTCCAGGAAATAGCGCCTGGCATGCGCCATGCAACATAACAATTTGATATCCTTGTTTACTGCAAGAGTCTCATAACAGCTGTACCCGTCACTTTGGAGGTAGCCTTTGTAATCGGATAGCAGTGCCTGTGGCACTTCCTGATTGCGCCCAGGCTGATATTCAAAGAATACCAGTTGAGCTGGCGGAGCCTGTGCTGCCCAGAAATACCCCCGGTGGGTAGTTCCTTTTTTACTTTTATCCATCACCCTCATCGTGGTTTCATCCATCATCAGGTAGTTACTTTGCAGGACTTCCTGTTTAAGTTTTTCATACAATGGATTTAACAGTGTGCAGGTCTTTGCAATCCAGTCCAGCAGTGTAGAATGTGCAAGTTTGATTCCTGTACGATCAAAACGGGTCATCTGGCGGTACACCGGTAGGTGGTCGCAATACTTTTCAATGATCAGCGTCGCCAGCAGCGAGGCATCAGCCATACAGTTTCTGATCACTTCATCAGGAAGAGGTGCAATAATAATCTTGCTGGTCAGGCCCGGATCACCGGCAGGTGTAGGTAACAGGTATTTATAACGGATGATCTTTTTGGCTGTCAAACGGGCAGGACTGCATTTTAGGCGATAAGAGATTTCACTTCCGGTGCATTTGCTGCCTTCAGGAATCACATCAGGATGGATCTCCTGGATCTCGTCCACGATACTTTCAGGAATCACGAAGTGCTTCTTCTTTTCCTGTGCTGGCTGCACCTGTTTTGCTTTTTCAGTTGCAACAGATGCAGGTACGCTTACTTCAACGGTAACTTCTTCGGTCAGCCCCAAACGAAGCTGACCAGGACTTTGTTCCTTGCCCACATAGCGTTCACTTTTGCTGCCAAAGCTCAGTTTGAGCAATTGTTCCAAACGGTGAAGTAGTTGCTCATTTACCAAACGCAATTGCTTGAATTCTTCCCGTAGAAGGATGTTTTCCTTCCGGGAATATTCATACAATTCTTTATAATCAATCGTGTCTGATGACTGCATTAAGGGCTATTTGATAGTCATAAAAATAAGCAATCATACTTTTTTCTGCAAATTTTTGATGAATATTCCTTGCAATTATTGCTCCAAAGCTAGTGTAGTTTTCCGCACGTTGCCTCGCTGCTTTTCTTTCTGAAATTCAATACCCCGGATTACCTGCAGCAACTGGATTTCGCTGATATGCCGGCCTTGGCCATCAGCACGAAGTGGCGGAACTTCAAAACTCCCATTGTCCATCTTCTTATAGTAAATCACAAAGCCGCCATGTTCCCAGAATAATAATTTGATGCTTTGCCGCGAGCGGCTCACAAAAATATACACATCGCCACCTGCAGGATCGCGTTGCAGTTCGCTACGGATAATCCCTGTAAGCCCGTTAAAACTTTTGCGGCCATCAATACAATCGGGGTATACAAAATAATTTTTATTGGTCGGTATCATAACCCTCTGCGTTTGTCCAGTAGCGATTGAATATATTCTGGCGCAACATATTGATGCAGCTGGACAGTTAACTCTCCTGAATTTATACTGGCAAATACAGGAAGTGACATCGCTGGTTCCGGTAATGATACGGGTTCAGGAGATAGGGCGATAAATCTACCATTGACTTTATATTTACCCTCACGCTGATACCTGAGCCAGGTATAGAATGTACCTGTCGGTACATCATGATCTTTACAAAATTGAACCAGACTGATCTGTGCTTTTGAGGATTCGTATTTTTCCAGCAATTGAATAATCAGCTGCTTACCGCGAATGCATATCGCTCTGCGGGTTTTGATTTTTTGTTGCTCCATAATAATATTTTTATGAAGCCAAATTTATAATCCGCGGAAGCTCATGTCAATATGCACCGTAGTGTTAGCTTACAAACGCTCGATCAGACTGTTCTGTGTGGGCTTGCCAGGTTGTATCTGAATCCAGCTTATACCATTGATTTCGCACCAATCTGACAGGGCTGCAGCTATAAATTCAGGACCGTTGTCAGATCGAATTGCATCAGGTTTTCCTCTCCAGTCGAGCAATGTTTCCAACTCCCTTATAACCCGCTGTGAGGGCAAACTAGTGTCGACAGTTATAGAAAGCACTTCACGATTAAAATCATCAATTACATTTAACGTTCTGATTGTCTTACCACTGGCTAAAGTATCATGCATAAAATCCAAACTCCAGGTTACATTTGGATAGATTGGACGCAACAGCGGCTCTTTTACGCGTGCAGGAAGACGTTTCTTTCTTTTGTTGCGTAGATTCAGCCGCATCAAAGTGTAAACGCGGTAAACACGTTTATGGTTCCAAATATGCTGAAGTTTACGCAGGCGGTGATACATCATCCAGAAACCCCAGGTACGATGGGATTCCGCAAGAGCGGATAACTGATCAATGATCTCCTGATCATCTTTTCGCTTGGCATGATAATAAAAAACTGAGGTGCTGATACAAAAAAGTATGCAGGCCTGCCGAAGGCTCATCTGGAATGTCTCTCGGGCATATCCAACAAGCTCACGCTTTTCGACAGGCCCTAAAGCTTTTTTTCAATCACATCTTTTAACACAACATTTTGAAGAGTCAGCTCTGCAACTATCTTTTTGTACTGTACCAGCTCCTTTTCCAGATCTTTCAACTGTTTGACCTGGGAAACCTCCATCCCGGAATATTTGCTTTTCCATTTATAAAAAGTCCCTTGGCTGATACCATGCTCTCTGCAGATATCTGAAACTGATTTTCCTGATTCCTGTGAAGACAAAATCTTGATGATTTGTGGATCACTAAAATTGCTTTTTTTCATTACCCTAAATTTATAAAATACTACACTTATTTCTGTAGCTGTTTTTAGGGAAGATTACATAGCTATTTTAAGGTTCTTATTTAACTGAAATCATGCGAATACATGCTACTAAAACGATTAAAATCATTTTTTATCATTATTGATTATAAATATGTAAAAATGTGTATTTTTAATGATTAATTGTGACTGTTTTTAATCTAAAATAAATATACTGCTTTAGTATTTGTAATCTTATCTGTATTTTTTACTATTTTTAATCTTATCATTGATTCAATGGCTTCATGTTTTTATTGTGGACAACCAGATGCAATATATCCCAGGGAGGTTGTTACGGGCACTTCTAAGGACAACTGGCGCAGCAGGCATTCTTCAGGAACTAATACCAGGACCTATTATGCAACGAAGTTGTTGTGCGAACAATGCGATGCAAATATTAAAATCAGAAAAACGAAATCCAGTTGCTGGGTTCTCTTCCTTATAGCCCTCTTTTTAAGTCTTATTTTAATAGGTATACTATGAGTAATCACTATGATACATTAGGTGTCTCCCGAAATGCGACGTCTGAAGAGATTAGAAAAGCATATAAAAAGCTTTGTCTTGAATTTCATCCGGATAAAAATGGGGGTAATGATTTTTATACTGAAAAGTTTAAAGAGATTAATAATGCTTATGAAATATTAGGTGATGCAGTTAAGCGTGCTGAATACGATTTGTCACTTCCCAATATTATTCCAGTTAAGAAAAAGGAATCCAAATCTCAGGGGAAAAAGAAAGGTAAGGGTTGGGGGGGAAACGAATATGGATATCAAGAAGAAGAACCTGAATATACAAAGGTGAAATTTGATGACTACTCTGACAGGAAGAGGGCTAAATATTATGAGGAGAAAAGGGCCCAGGAAAATGCACAAAATTGGGAAAGACAAAGAAAATCTTTTGAAATAAATAACCGCGTTCGCTTCTGGAATAAGGTAAGAAGTACATTGGTTTTTGTTGTTATATTATTATTCGGTTTAATATTTCTGGTGATTTCCAGGACTCCAGAGAAACCAGAAAAGATAGTCGCTGAGCACAGTGTAGTTAAAGTAAAAAAGCATAAAAAGAGTAGAAAGAAACGTAAAAAACACGCAGTTGATCAGAACATTCCCGCTGATCAAAATATCCCTGAAGCCGATCAGGCCAAAGAAAGTGATCATGATAGTCTTGTTCTTCTGAAACGTCCAAATTCAATTGAAGGTTTAAGGATCGTAGATACCTTACGTGTTAATGATAAAAGACAAGATTCAAGTAGTCAATAAATATCATGTTCTCTTAATTGGAATCTGATTATAAAAAGAAGTATACCGAGATTATGAAAACTCAAAATATATCCTCCCAAGCCCTTATTGCTTTAAAAGATGCATTATCTAAAGTCTATTGGAAAAAAACAGAATTAAAGCAGTTTATAGAGCTGACTATCGCCAATTCAAGTATTGTCTCAACGATAAACTGGAAGGATAATCAAAAGGCTGAGAGCGTCTCAGAATTGATAGACAGGATGGTGGCCAGAAAAGATATATATCTGACTGATTTATTGAAATTATTAAAAGAAACATCAGATTTTAATGATTTCAGTCATCTTAAGTATTGGGATGAAAGTGGTGATCTCACAAAAAGGGCAGTAGAAGCTGTTGCTAAACTCCGTAATCAAACAAAAGGTTATTTTGAGGCATTGGAGGACTTAGCAAAAGGGGAGGAAAACAGACTCAATAACCTGGAGAAATTGAAGAAAACGACTGATTTTTCTGAAAAACTGGAAGGGTTGAGAAAGAAGTTTTTTGAAATCGCTATAGAACAAAATCCACAGAAAAGAGGGTATGATTTTGAAAAGATTCTGAATGAGTTGTTTAATTTATTCGAATTAAAAGCAAAGGGCCCTTTTAAGACACTGGGTGAGCAGATTGACGGTTCCTTTACTTTTGAAAGCCAGGATTTTATTTTGGAGGCTAAATGGCAGAAAAAACTGGTCAATGCTGCGGATCTGTATGTTTTTGGAGGTAAGATTTCGGGTAGGCTGAAAAATACGCTGGGATTATTTATTTCTCTGGATGGTTTTGCGAAAGATTGTACAGATACTGGAAGTCCTATTCTTAAATCAATGATATTAATGGATGGCCAGGATTTAATGTTGGTGTTGGAAGGCAGAATTAGTTTAAGTGAATTGATTTTTCAGAAGAGAAGACATGCTTCTGATACTGGAGAGATTTATCATAGGATCAGGTTGTAAGATTATCATTGTAATACGCTGTTGTTTAATGCAGTCTCTTATAGAATTTTTAGTATGATATGTCTTTTTGTATTAATTAATGTCAAATTGATTATTTTTTTTATAAACATTATGAATAGAAAAAAATTGAATGGAACATCTGAATTTTGGGAATGGTTTCAGAGGATCTCAGCTATTGTATTTGTTTTTGTAGGTATTTCTCTTGGTATTTATGGCTATGTTGCTGCTCCAACCCATAAAATTGAGAATAATAGAGAAGAAAATTCCAATGCAAAGGAAGTAGAGGATAGTACATCTTATTGGACTCGTCATGGGACAATGGGGGATTGGACTGGAGGTGTTACCGGCTCTTTATTTTCTTTAGCTGGATTTCTATTACTTTATCTCTCATTTAATAAGCAGGCAGAATCACATAATACTCAAATTAAAAATTTCCAATATGATAAAATTGAAAGCAGACTATTTGTATTAATAACACTGCATCGTGATAATGTTAATGAGTTATCATTCAGTTCTTATTTTAGAAATGACAATAAGGATGGATTAATGAATAAAGCTATAATGCAGACTGCTCGTCATCGAAAAGTATTCAAAACAATAGTCAATCAATTTAAAGAGGCATGGAGTGAGTTAGATTTTATTTTTGAAGATGCGTCAGAAAATTCTATTTATACCGATGAATATTTAAAAAAGGTTAAAATTAATAAAACCATTCAAGATCGGAATATTAATTTAATAATTTATGCTCAGATTGATCTGATTTATCTTGTTATTTTTTTTGGTGTAAGCACAGAAGGATTCGCGACAATTAAAAATATTACTAATGATAGATACAAAGCTGAATTTGTTGCTGATATTTTATATTATTCAGCTTTTAAGCCAAAAGTTGAAGCTGATGAATGGTTAACTTATCACGCATCAATTGCCAAAAAAAAGAAAGCATTTATGCAAACTCGAAAACAGAGGCATCTTCTCGTTACTTCAATTGCAAGTGATAGCAAATTCATTGTAAATTCTAATAAGCTGTATACGCTAAATCCTGATCATGGAAATAAATATGTAAAATACTACGGCGGGCATCAATTTAGATTGGGCCACTATTTTCGTCACTTATATCAATCTGTTAATTTTATTCATAAGCAAAGCGGTTTGAATAAGGACGAGAAGTATGATTACATAAAACTGATAAGAGGGCAGTTTTCTAGTTATGAGCAAATATTATTTTTTTTAAATAGTATTTCTCAGTTAGGGCGCATTTGGGAAGTGGAAGATAAGAAAACTGGGAATTCAATAGAAAAAGAAAATCATCTTGTTTCTGAGTATCATCTCATAAAAAACATTCCTGATGACATGATTTTCCCTGGAGTAAAGTTGTCAGAATTCTATCCAGATATTGATTATGAATCTTTCTGATATTTAATATTATTATTATTTTATAGGTATTATTTCTGTAGCAGTTTTATAATATACATAAATAATTTTACCAGGAGCAAATCAATACTAGTGTTTAAACACTAGTATTGATTTGCTTAATGTCATTTTGGAGCTGATAGCCAAATTTACCAGGCTACCCTTTATTCTGCAACTGGTATATTTAGTATCTCTGACATTACTCTAGTTCTTAGCCCTATATTTTTAATTATGAAATTGTAATCTCTTTCGTGTAAATTGAGCCGAAACGGTCAGTAGCTACAACTTTAAACTGACGGGTTCCCGGAGCAGGGGTAGCGAAAAACAGATGATCTGTTAAGGTCGGTTCCACCCATTTATGTTTTTTAGGAACTAAAGGCCCACCATATAGTTTGTAAGCGATCGGGTCCATTGCTGTTCGCTGTTTCATTGCTCCTTTATTTACGCCGTCTTCAAAGTACTCTACTTTCCATTTTGGATCCCAGTTCCAGATGTTTACACCGATTTCTGGTGACGTGGCTGGGATGGTTTCTTGTAGATTACCAGAAGGAGTCATTGAAGCGATTTCTGAGAAAGAACCCTTAGGATAAATCCTGAGCTGATGATCTTTGGCTTTTCCGGTAGCCTTGTAATACCATTTAATTTCACTGCCGTTTACTTCGTAAACTCCGTAACCATTAGGGCAGCCATCACTACAAACCGGGCCAGTCCACCATGCGCCACATACCGTACCATGCACATGTTCAATCATGTTGCGGTCTTCCCACTTCTCGTTCATATGCGTGTGTCCCGATAGGATATGAACCTGATAACCTTCCAGTAATTTGTATAAACGCTCTCTGTTTGATAATACGCCACCCAGTTCATCATCTTTCAGATTATTCCTTCTGGAATTACCTGTATTGGTCGGGATATGTACAGAAACTACCACTGTGCTTCCTGGTTTTACCGTCTTTAAATCTTGTTCAACCCATTGTAACTGAGTTTCTGTTAAATAACCGATATACTTTTTAGCAACTCCCAAAAAGAACACATTATCTAATGATATATAATGAATCTCACCCCGGTTATAAGAATAATAAGTAGGGCCAAATTCATCTTTAAAAGTACGGGTTGACAATTCATCAGATCTTGCATCCAAATCCATATCATGGTTACCCGGCAGATTGAAAAAAGGGATACCCGTTTCTGCTACTGCATCTTTATAATCTGCAATCAGTTCAAAATGATCCCAAACTAAATCACCACAGCCAATTCCATGAAACAACGTTCCCTGAGGGTAAGATTTTACTAACTCCTGAACATCAGGAACAGTCTGGGCTTTTAGCAAAGCTGCGTCCTTTTTAGAGATAATCTGCGGATCGGCCCAGACTAAAAAATTATGTTTCTGATCAGATACATTCAGTTTTTCCAATACAAAATCAGCTTTGAAACTAGTACTGTCTTTTGGGATAGCCTTATAAAAAGAGGCAATTCCTCTCTTTTGATTAAACTGGTAACCAGCCGGAGAACTGATATAAACATAGTCGGCAGTGTGGTTACTCAGCAGTTCGTAATTACCACGTTTATCAGTCAGGGTGATATTAATTCCATCCGTTACCGCAACACCTGCAATCGGGTTGCCGCCAGCGCTGATATTCCCTTTTAAAGTAACCGTAGTCAGGTCAGTTGGTTTTACCGGGAGTGGCAACGTTGCCGCCTCAATCAAAGCTGTAGGGGCCACAATCAGCGTACCTGATAATCCTAAGTTTCTTAAAAAATGTCTTCTGTTTAACATGAGTATATTATTTTATAGAGCGGGTTTTTAACCCGCTTAAATGTTTTGTGTGGTGAATTTTAATTTTTAAATCGTAAACCTTTAGCTCATGAACCGGAGAGCTTAGTTCATGTAAATGGCAAAAACGCTTAGTTCGCGTAAATAGCAAAGTCTTCAATACTCAGCCTTCCGTTATTAATAGTTGTATTATTGGTTGTTCCCAAGCCTAATTTTTTAACTCTGAACCGTACAGGCCCGGTAATGTCCAACGGGAAAGTTGCTGTTTTGGCAACAGCCGATGCATTATTAATCACCTTTCCGGTTTGGAGCCATGTTAAACCGTCATCCTTAGAATATTCCAGTACAAAAGAACTGGTCGCATCATTGTAGTAAGCACCATACAAGAAAGATACTTTTGATGCCCCGTCAGGCACATTAAAGTTCATTTGCACATAACCTGGAACAGCCAGATTTTGCTGCATCCGGATACACTGTAAACCAGTTGGATTAAAACGGTCACGACCAGAAGTATTCGCTAAAATCGCTTGATCCAACAACCATTTTCCTGTTTTTAAACCAACAACTGCCGCTGCATAAGAAGCCTTTAAACTCTGATCCGGGAACTCAAAAGTTTCAGGGAAACCCGTATAAACAGGTCCGCTTGCATCCAGCATATCGAGTAAATTGCGTGGCCATAAACTAGGTACAGCATCACCTTTCCCTTCAACCTGATACATTAGTGGAATACCTGTAAAAGTAGCGCTCGCTGGTAAACCCTTACCCGCAAAAGAAGCACCCTTTTCGGTATGCAAAACCATTGTTCCGCCATTGTCTGCTAAACTTTTATCGCCCGCATATAACTCACCGGCAACAGGAACAGGAGTGATGCTTCCAGAAAATAATCTGACCAGACAACCTTCATAATCATCTGGTTTAGCCTTAAATAAAGCCGTAGTTACGGTAATCGGGTTTCTTGTATTTCCACTCGAAACCTTGTTCACTGAAGCTGCATTTAAACCGGTCACCTGTAAACTTCCATTCACTTTTGTAAGCGTTGTACCGTTCAGGTCTACGACAATAGAATCTCCCGTTTTCAAAGCTGCCGCGTTTTCTACCGCCAGTAAAATTCCCCTGGTTTTATTCCTTCTGTTATTCTGCATGGCTACAGTTCCGGCAGGCATATTCCCAGACTGGACATCAGAAACCACGATTCCGATAAGCTGGTGTGCACCAGCTAAATTACCTGTATTCAAGCTTACCGCTGTACCCTGATAAATTGCGCGCAAATCTTCTATGGCGATAATCGGACTTGGATCGCCCAAAGCAGCATCATGCTTTTTACATCCTGCTAAGCCGGTTAACAGCAACCAGCAACTAAAAAATTGAAATATATATTTGTTCATGATTATTGAGCGATTAAGGTTTTTGCCACCATACTTTAGTGTATAAATCATCTGCACCCTGTATGGCTATAGCCGCAGAATAATTTGCACTATTGGTAGATTGCAGATAGACAGGATAATTTAAGCGGGAAGGCATCTGGCCACCATTTGGCAACCCAGCACCTTTTGGTAACTGAGGATGACCTGTGCGGCGATATTCAAACCATTGCTCCAGATCAGTCATAAACAGGCTATAATATTTCTGCAAATGGATCAGCTCGAGTTTATCCTCCAAAGCTAAATTGTCAGTCCACTTCACATCTGCACCCTGCAAGTAGTTTTCAGGAACCGCATAGCCCCAGTAAGTAATCCCGCTGGTTACCCCGTTTTCATAATAACCTTTAGCCGTTCCGGTAGTAATCCAGCCTTTTGAAGCCGCTTCGGCCAACAGGAACTGAAGCTCCGCGTAGTTCAGGATATTACCCAGCAAAGGCTCAGACTGTAAGGCAACGGGTAAAGTAGATTTCCCTTCGGGAGCTTGCCCTACCGGATAGCCACTTGGAATGCCTTCATATTTTCCATTGTAAATCGTAGCCCATTTCGCAATTCGCGGATCGCCCCATTCCTTTAAATTGTTGACAAAAAAATCAGCTAATTTGGGCGTATACCAATCGGCAGGCCGCCAGGTGGCAAAAGGCGAAACATAAGGCGCAGTACCTGACCATCTCAAAGCTGCCGACTCTGCATTACTGCTTATAATCGGGTAATTAGCACTGTTGACATCTACAATGTCCTTAATTTTTGCTACTGCTAAAGCTGGTGATTTAGCCGAAACCCGCATCAACAATCTCAAATAAAGCGTATTGCCAAACTTGCGCCAGTTAGCTGCATTTCCTGCATATAGCGGATCACTTGCAGAAGGAATATTGGTACCCGTTTTTAACAGCTCATTAGCCATTTCCAGCTTTTTAAAAAGCTCCGGATAGATGACTTCCTGACGATCAAACTCAGGCATAAAAACACCTTCCTTAGCTTTAGTCGCATTGAAATAGGGGATGTCACCATAAGTATCAGTCAGTAATGAAAACACATAAGTCTGGCAGATCAGCGAGATCCCTTTGAAACTATTGCTGCCCAACTGTTCGCCACCTTTGTAGATATCATTGAAATTGGAAAGTTCCAGATACCAGCTGTTCCAAAGATAATCACCCTCAGATTTACGGATGTCGTAACGGAAAACTTTCCCGTCTGTATCACCCATATCTACCGTTACCTGCATCAGTTCGTTAGTGAGCCTTTGGCTGCGGCTCATATTTGCTTGTACAATACTTGTAATAGCAGGGGCAAGCAAAGCCTGCGGTAAAGCCTTTTCACTCGTATTAGGATTCACATTCAGCTCCTGAAAACCTTTTTTACAAGAAGTCACCGCTAAACATAAAATCAAACAGATTGTATAATTTTTGAGTCTCATATTCATTAAATACCTATGTTTAAATTGATTCCAAAAGTTCGGGTAGCAGGGAACTGACCCAGCTCAAAACCCTGGTTAATGGTACCGTCGTTTAGTGTCCCAAACTCAGGATCAAAGCCCGGCCATTTCGTGATGGTCATCAAATCACGGCCATAAATACCAATTGTAGCCCTTTGTAAACCGAATCTTCTCAGTGTTTTTGGTTTAAAAGTGTAGTCAAATCTGGCTTCGCGGAGTTTGATAAAATCAGTAGAATAGGTAGCTCCCTCAATATTATCCCGACCATAATGCGTAGTATAATAAGTAGTCATATCTTGTGCGATTACCGTGTTCGGGCTATAACTGCCATCTGGATTTTGCACTACACCTTTACCAATAATTCCGTTGTATCGTCCCGGAAGCGTATTTGTTGTCTTTCCTTGTTCAGCTAAAACGGCTGCGGTGAGTGAATAACCTACTGCACCATATTGTGCATCCACCAGGAAACTCATTCCGAAATTCTTATAACGGAACTGGTTGCCTAAACTCGCTTTCCATTTAGGGTTGGTATTGCCAATATAAAGCTGATCATCAGGGATGACCGGGTAACCATTGTTATAGACAATCTGCCCATCTGGCGACCGTTTGTAACCACGGCCATACAAATCACCCATGCTGCCGCCAATTTTAGCTACAATTGCACCGCGGCTGGCTGGCCCGGATTGTAAAATCAAGTTATCCAGACTATCAGTTAAAGCGATAATCTTGTTTCTGTTAGCGGTAAAAGTTCCGAAGACTGTCCATTTGAACCCATCTTTCTGATCTATCGGTGTACCATTCAATTCAACTTCTATCCCTTTGTTACGCACTTTTCCGGCGTTTACATAAGCATAGCTTACGCCCGAAGAACGGTCTACAGTGGTTTTCAGAATCTGATCCTTGGTGTCACTTTTATACAAGGCAATGTTGATGCCCAGGCGGTTGTTTAAGAACCTCAAATCAGTACCTACTTCGTAACTTGTGGTATATAAAGGTTTCAGATTGGTATTGGTTAATACGGTTGGATTTTGGAGTCCACCGGGAAAATTATCGGCTACATCATAAGTGAAAGAAGTGATATAAGGGGTTTGCTGGCCACTGCCCACACCTGCTACCGAAGCCCTTAATTTAGCATAGGAGATGAATTTTGGCAGTTTAAATATTTCAGACAAGATGCCACTCAGGTTTACCGAAGGATAGAAAAAGGAAACATTATCCGTAGATTTTGCCGTTGCCAGTACACTGTTCCAGTCATTACGGCCTGTAACATCTATAAATAGGTAATCTTTATAACTTGCTGTTGCGACGCCATAAAAACTGTTGATCCCATATTTACCACGGTAAGGTTTTGGCGTTAACACACCTGCACTGTTCGCCAGGCTATAAATACCGGGATAGGTAAGCGAATCTGCACGCAGTTCGTCTTTGTTATAAGTGTTTTTTAACATGCTGCCCCCGGCAGAAACCGAGATCTTAAGATCCTTGTTCAGGTCTTTGTTGTAGTGGATTAAAAAGTCATTGGAAATCTCCTGAGAGAAGATGTTTTGTGTCCTGAACATTCCTTTTTTGAACTTCTCGGTATCAAATGGACGTTGCTGAGAACGGGCATCATAAGAGAAATCCATCGCACTGCGAATCATCAGGCTTAAATTCTTAGAGAAATTATAAGTGGCCTGTACATTTCCGGTTAGTGCATTCCGGTTAGATTTGTTGAGCATTTCATGGGCAATCAGATAAGGATTGTCAGGATAACTGCTAAAAGGATAGCTCTGTGCTACATTTTCTTTTCCGGGAGCCCAATAATCTTTTAACCATCCGGCATCTGCGCTAGGTAACCAGAACATGTTCCAGTACATGATAGACTGATTGTTGTAACCAGTAGAAGGGAGGTTATCGCTAAACTTGTTCGTATAGTTAACTTTGGTTGCGACCTGAAGTTTCTCGTTTACTTTATGGGTAGCAGACAGGGCGACGGTGTTTCGGCCGTAACCTGTATTGGGAATGATCCATTTGTTGTCTACATTGGTTAGCGAAAGGCGAAAAGTGGTCTGGTCATTTCCACCATCCAGGGTTACGCTGTTCGTGAAAGTACGGCCGCTCTGAAAGAAATCTTTTCTTGAATTTTTATAGGGAAGCCATGGCGTTCTCTCTTTTCCTGCAGTTTTAGTGATCGGGTCATACTGGAAAAAGGATTGTCCGTTAAACTTAGGCCCCCAGGCAGAACTTGTACTTCTGGTACTTGGGCCATCTTCTGTTGCACCGAAGGAGTAAAAGTTGGCGCCATCGTTTCCCTGTCCGTATTCGTACTGATAATCTGGCCAGCGGGAAATAGTTTCCATAGCGGTATTCGAGTTGACTGTTACCCCGATCCCGTTTCTTTTTTTACCAGATTTAGTGGTAATGATGATCGCACCATTTGCACCGCGCTGTCCGTATAAAGCAGCGGCTCCCGGACCTTTTAATACGGTTACATTTTCTATATCGTCTGGGTTGATATCGTTTAAACCACTGCCAAAGTCAATAGGGGACTCGCCCTGTAAATAGGCAGAGCTGCCACTTCCTGTAGTCCTGCCGCTGCCATGGTTGATCACCACACCGTCCACTACAATTAAGGCATCGTTTTCTCCGGTCAGGTTACTTTCTCCACGCAGGATGATCTTGTTTGAGCCCGCAGGGCCACCGTTTGACCTGATCAGGTTTAAACCGGCAACTTTACCGGACAACGCGTCTGTCCAGTTGTTGGACATGGCATCGGTCAGCTGTTCGGTTTTTAAGACTTTGGTGGAATAACCAAGCGCTTTTTCTTCTCTTTTGATGCCGAGCGCTGTGACTACGACTTCATTTAAGGCGTTGGTAGATTCCTGCAAATGAAGGTTTAATAAGGTGTTATGGTTAGCTGTGACCTTTACCTTTTCGGTACGGGTATCCTCAAAAGAGATGTATTTGGTGATGATGGTATAAGTTCCCGGATCAAGGTTAATACTGTAGTTTCCGTCATTATTGGACTGGATAGTTTGTGCAGTTTCGAGTATTTTGATGGATACACCGGGAACTGGTTCAGCATTTTGATCGGTTACTTTTCCTGTCAGTTTCCCTTTTACACTGTTGACGAGCAGGATGTTTTTAGCATCTGTTTGTTTAATGGTTAAGGATTGGTTGCGAAGTAACAGGCGCAATGTTTCTGCTACTGTTCTTTCCGCTTTTGGCAGGTTGACCTTTTGCTGATCGTCTAACTGGCTGTTGTTATAGCTGATGGTCATGCCACTCAGCTTTTCGAGCTCGTTAAAGGCTTTTTTAAAGGTGATACCCGTTGCGCCAAAGGTAATCATCTGGCTTGTTTGTGCGTTTGCTGTACTGATAAACAGGCTTAACCACAATAAAATTGCTATACAGCCGAGCCATCGAATAGTATTATTCATATCTTTACTAAGTTTTGTACTTTTTTAATCGGGAGTTTAAAACATCATTTAAGGGCCGGGAACGTTACAGCGTTTTCCGGCTTCTTTGTTTTTTATGGGAGCGTAAATTTTAGTTCATCGTGTTTTCCTTTCTCATTTATAAAATATAATGGTGTTGTTTGATTTGGTGTAATGTGACCCGGTTAGGATAGCCAGTGTTTTGAGCATCTGATCTATGGGTGTTTTATTGAATGACGTAGTTACTTTGATGGCCGCCATTGCAGGGTCTTCCAGTTCTATGTCAAGTTTATAAGTTCTTGCTATGGTAGAGGTAATTTCTTTGAGTGAGGCATTGTAGAAAACCATTCTGTAGTTTCTCCAATCGCAAATAGCTTCTGCATTGATCTCGTTTTTATTTGTTTTCCCTGTTTTGGTATCTATCTGGAGTTGCTGATCGGGCAAAAGGAAGCTGGTAACAGCAGCGTGGTTCTTTTCTTTGAATACGACACCTACTTTTCCTGTTTTTACGGTTACTGCTATGTGGCTTTCTTTAGGGAAGGCTTTGACATTGAAGGATGTGCCAAGAACAGTTGTACTTACTTTTCCAGTTTGGATAATGAAAGGCTGGGTAGTTTTGTGTTTAACATCGAAAAAGGCTTCTCCTTCCAGGATTACCAGTCTTTTGTGCGCAGCAAAGTGTTTCGGGTATTTCAATTTACTGCCTGCGTTAAGGTAGACGATAGAGCTGTCAGGCAGGATGAAACTGCTTTGCTGGCCGTATGGGTTGGTAATTTCGGTAAGCTGGTTTTGAGGGTTGGATTTATGGGTTTTGTAGTGATTGAGTCCAAAACCAATGATGAGTATCAGCGAGGCTGCCATAGCCAGTTTGGCGAATGGAAATTTACGCTTGACCGGTTGTTTGTTCTGGTTGATGTAAGCGGTGATTTTAGCCCAGTTATTTTCCTGATTGACTGGAATTTTGTAATACAGTTTTGAAGCATCCAGGATCAGGATAACTTCTCTGAACTCTGTTTCGTGTGCAGGATTGCTCGCTACCCATTCTTGCAGGATAGTCAGATCTCTTTCTGTGATCGTTTGATGATAGTATTCAGTAATCAGCTGATAGTATAGTTCTTCCATTTCGTTCTTATCTGTAAGACAAGATTGACAGGGTAGTTTACGTAGCGGAAAAGGTTAAGCTTATGTTATGAGTGTGTTAACTATTTTTTCTTTTCTGAAGTGGACAGCAGGGTGCGTAGTGATTTTATGGCCTGGTAAAGGGTAGTTTCTACGGTGCGGACAGTAATACCCAGGAGCGGGGCAATATTGGTTTTATCGATTTGCTCGATACGGCTCATTAAAAGAACTTCACGCTGTCTTTCAGGGAGCAGGTTAATGAGGGACAGGATGCGTTGTTGCGATTCGCGGTTGGTCAGGATTTCAAATGGGGTAAGGTGCTCGGAAAGGAGTGTTTCATGGTTTTCAAGGGGTTCGAGCAAGGGTTTGTGTTTTTTTAGATGGTTTAAGGATAGGTTTTTAGCGGCTTGGAACAGGTAGGGTTTTAGTAAGCGGATTTGCAGTTGCTTGCGGTTGTCCCAAAGGTTAATGAACAGGTCTGAGATCAGGACTTCACTGCTGGTGATGTCTTTAGTGAATATGGTGGAGAACTGGGTTAATGGGGTGTAGTAACGGGAAAAGATAGTTTGCAAGGAGAGAGTGTCGTCCTGGTGGAGCAAGGCAAGGAGTTCTTCGTCCGAAAAAACGTTGTAGTTATGGGTTTTCATCGCGAGGCAAAGGTACGGGTCTAGTGTTACGGGGATGTTAAGTTTGAAGGGGGATATTCAGCGCAAGTATTAGCGAAGCGGTGATTTTGTATTCTTGAAATTGCAATCAATAGGTTTTAATAAATTTCTAATTAATAATATTTTAAATTGCATTATTGTTTAATTTGCATTACAGTGTATAAACTTAGTAACTATCAGTATGAAAAAACTATTAATCTCAATTTGCCTTTTATCCTTAGTTTGTCTAGGAAATGATGTTTCTGCCCAGCTAAAAGTGGGAAGAACTAAAGAACAAATTAATGACGACAAAAAAAACATAACGCCCCAATTAATTGGATCGAACAATGTTATAACACCAACATTTCAGTTATATCGCTTAGGAAAGACAGCTGAAATTTTGACATTTACTGATGATATAAATGGAACCCGCAAAGTAGCATTTGCTTCTGTTAAGGATGAAAAAGATTTTTATAATTATGTACTAGGGCTTTTTGATGATTTCAAAAATAATGAATTTTCGATAGGGAAAACACGTATCGTTCCATTAAAAATGGGCAAAATATTGGGTACAAAAAATTTAGCATTTGATTTTTATATAGACGGTGATACTCACGCTTACAAATCACTGATTATTGGAAAATCAGGTTGGGAAAGACTGTTTAAAAAATCAATAATTAACGAGAAATAAAATACCAGCTTATATAAATTTTAAAGGTGTAAGGAATCAGGTTTTTTAACCTTTTACCTTACACCTTTTTTATTAACTCAAGTTCCTTATGATTGCTAAAATTAATGTGCGAAACTTGGGTAATTATTTAAGTTAAAAAGATGGATGATAATTTAAGATATGCTATTTGGCAGGCACATGATCGTAGATGTTTATATACAGGTGAGTATTTAGAAGATTTCAAGGCACTGGAAATTGATCATATTATTCCAGAATCTACTCCAGCTGATATTTTGGCAGAAAAAATACGCATACATAACTTAGGTAGTGATTTTAACGTTAAAACCTCACTGACGAATTTAGCACCCAGTACAAGGTTAGCTAACGCAAAAAAAGGGAAAGAGCCATTTCCTCTCCACAGAGAAACTTATTATCTGGAAATTGTTAGTCGAAAAGTGGAGCGGGTTAAGGCTAATTTAGCTAAAATAAAAGCGCAACAACTGCAAAAACGTAAATGGCTAATTGAAACTAAAAGTGGAAATGATTTTAGATTTGAAGAGGAATTTGAAGTATACCGTAATCTTACTATAAGCGAATATCCCCATGATCCAAATCATTATTTTATGTCCAATACGGAGTTAAGATTTAATGCTTTTCTACGTGTTGTTATCAGGAGTTTGGTAGTTGTTTGATAGAACTTAGAAATGAATCGGTTATGACTACTATTAATCATAAAAACATAATGGAGATGGTGTCTGATTTTAGGAAAAGAGGGATCGAATATTTATTGCCAGAAATCCCATCTATGGATGATAAATTCTTTGTTACTATATATAATTCCTCGATACATCTTTCCACGAAGGCATTTTTACAACTTAGAGCAGCTTTTGAAGATTTCCTATCTGAATATGATAAACAATATAGGCTGTTTCTAGATTTTCTGGAAATTGGTGATTTGGAAATTGTTAGAGATAATAAGCATTGTATACTTAAAAGAATAAACCGTTATGAATGGAAACAGTTATTAGATTATGTTTCAAAATACGATCTGGATCGTGGAAAAGGGCCACAATTTTGTTTTAATCAAGTAGGAGCCCAGATTATTTGTATTAATCTTGATTTAAATATCTGTAAATTTTGGTTGATCCCTGCAACTATATCTGATCGCGGTATGGTGTCATTTATTTATTTGGAGGATGAGATGGAAGTGCTGTGGAAAATACCTGCAAAATCTGATCGTCGAAATATTGAGTCTGGTGGAGTTTATACGGCAAAGAAAAGTGAAAATTTACAGAATCAACGAATCATTCGGGAGTGTAAAGTGATCTGTGTCAGCACCGCTTCTTCCTAGTTGGAGGAGGTCAGCCTCCACCTAGGTTACACTTTAATATTCAATTTTGCAGTAAGTTTTAAGCAGAGTCCAGCTGTCTTTTTCTTTTTTAAACAGCAATATAGATCTTTCCCCACACCTGGAGCCACAAACAAAGCTTGACTGTAATATTGCATAGCTGAAATCTTTTGAGAAAATCGGATTTGCCAGATAAAAAAGCTGACCTTCTTTATCGCGTATCTTATCCGGTAAACTATTTATTATTGGAAGAGCGTTATTACTAATTATCCTTGCAATAGGAACAAGTTTATTAGACCATGTTAGCGTATCTTTTTGAGACATATTCAAAATATCCTCTTTTTTGAGGTTTATATCTTTATTTTCAGCCAAGATATTATCAATACATATCTCGGTTAATAAGTTAGTCGATTTATCAAATAGAAAAATTGAGTCCCTTTTTAATTCATGATTGACGTAATATCTTATTAAACCACTAACTTCTTTTTCTCGCTGATCAGCTATAAGGTTCTTATGCTGATCGCAACCACCCCATATCCCAGCAAATAGGAAGACAATTGACATTAATGTTTTTGATTTCATAAAAAAGCGGTTCATCAACAATTTCCATTTACCAGGGTTTATTCCTCTATTTCCATATTGGTGATTCTATTAATTTAGTAATGATGCCGATGGAGAAGAACTGATCCGGCGCTATCTAAGTTAATATTAATAAGAATAAATAATGGGAAGAGTTATTATGGATATTACTAAAGGAAAAAATAAAGCAGATTTCAGTATGACCATCGCACCAAGCGATGGTCATACTCTGACTAAAAAGACTTAATCGAAGAATCTGCAAAATTACTCCATGCTCAACATTCTGCTGAGCGTTTGATCAGAAGTCATATGCTTTCAGTTCTCTATCTTTTAGAAACGTATTTACAGGAAGAAAATGGAGATAACAAAGAGGTTTATACCATTGCGTATTTTATTGAAGAGTTTTGCAAGGTTTTAAAATTAAATAAAATTCAATTTGCCTCACATGTTGATACCGATGTTTCGCACTCAATAAGTATCTTAATGGGCGGGGGGCATTTAATATTGAATTTGCCATGAAGTTTTCCCATTTCTTTCATACTCCAGTAGACGTTTGGTTAAAAGTTCAGTTAAAGAATGATTTGATCGCTTTACACAAGGCAAAAAAGGCCACAAGTATGATTATAACAAAGTTTTACAAATGGCCTGAATGGCCTTTTTTTTTATGGCTGCCAGTTATTGATTCAAATACAGGGTGCTGGTGAGGCTTCTCATTCTCCAGTTTTATGTTGTCTTAAAATTTCAGGGAGGTCACTATTTATAGGTTGTTTTATAATCTTTATTTCTTTTATAAATTGCATTTATCAGAATGGTTTGTTTCCCAGTGGATGTGATAATGTTCTTTGTGATTTCAATTTTGATAACATTAGGCCCTTGAGTATTAATTGAGTTAGGAGAATTAAACCTTATGTCTTGATTTAAGTTCTTCTTTAAGAAAATTGAGTTTAAACCTTCATCTGTATCAAAATAATTGGAAACGCCTTGTTTATTATATGAAAATCTAGCACTACTTAGATTAATCTCTACATTTTCATATTGTTCTATCCATAAAAGACTAAATATTCTGTTTTGTTTATTAACAACAATATTTATATCACTTCGCTCTAAATTGGGAATTTCACTAAGCATATCTGTGCTGGAAGAACCGTCCATATTTATATCATATGGACGGTCAGAGAATGCACTAATTATATTATAATTGCCATCTAACTTTTCAAATATTGGTAAATTATGATCTATCTCGGTCTCTTTCTTACAAGAAATAGCGAAACAAGTTGAAAATGCTAAGAAGAATAAGATGTAACTATATTTTTTCATTTCAGTGTTATTAAAATAATTTTCTACTTTAAAAATATATAAATTTAATTTGTAAATTAAATTTATATGGATTGTAAGACTGTTATTCCATTAGTATTGGGCAGAAATAGTCTGATAAACAATGGGTTAGGAAATTAGCCTAAATAGATAAACCTCGACAATGACACTTTGATAAGAGTTTGCGGACAACTCAATCAACCATTGCATTTCACAATATAATGGTTGATTATGATTTGAACAATAATAGCTTTCAGGCCATAAAAGTCCATTTTATAACCTCGCGCTATCAATTTCAACCTCCTATAATTTCCATGGATTTATGCCTCTATTTATGTATTGGCGATTCTACAAGTCTGGTATCATATTGTTTAAGATAAAAATCAATCTTAACTGTATCTCCTTTTTTAATTAAAATAGGTTTTGTATAAGTAGATTTATATCCAACACAAAATCCTTCAAAAGAATGCTTTCCAGGATTGATATTAAATACATATTTACCTACTTTATCATTCGCAATTCTCGGTAACTTATCAGCTTTTACAAATGCTCCTGGTAATATTTCTTTTGCTGTATATTCGTAAATAACACCAATAACAAGTGGTTCAGCACCCTTGGTTGAATTAACTATATTCAAATTATAAGAGCCATCTTTTCTCTTTACAAGACCCTGGTTTGTTGAACAACTTATATTAAACCCTACAAAAGCAAGCATTGTAGCTGTTTTTATCAATTTTATATAATTCATAAGTATTTGTTTAGCAGCCTCCAGATGTATTTCCTTTCGGTTTACTTTGATTTCCATCGGTGTCTATTCCACTTTGTTCTATTTTAATTACATTCAGAATTCTTTTCTGTACGTCTGGACTGAAATTTTTGAATGCTGAAGTGTTTTGTAGTCCACCCCAAGATAAATCATAATAAAATTGATCTTGCAAATTATATCCTTGATTTTTTCCATAGTTTATTAAATTACTAGCTACACTACCTATCAGGCGATTTACTATTACGTCATGCTGGATCCCATTTAAGTCATGAGAGGTCTCCCATTTTGTAACAAGATCTGAATAAGTAATATTTGCTGACAATGCATCTTTGGCAAAATAAGCAACTAAATAAGCATAAATAGACTCATGAAGAATAGTTTTAGCAATTGCTAAGTCACTACCGCCTTTAAATAAATTAGAATCAAATGTTGAGGTCACTGATTGCGAAGTTTTATCATAAATAGAATTAGTATCTCCATTATTGCCTCCGCTATAACCATCTTGCATTTTCCAATTATAGCCTGGAGTTGTACCAGCGAAAACTTTAACCATATTTGGAAAGCAAGCTTTATCTATAGTTTTTATATTTTCCACTACTTTTTTAAAACAATCCTTTAATTTTGTATCGTCAATTTTGTCTACAAAACTATTAGCAGGGTCAGTAGTCTCACTAGCTCCACCTGCTTCATTTATAGGCTCAATTGGCCAGGAATCTACAGTATTTGGATCTGGTGAAGGTGGACCTAGTGGATCAGGAACGTCCGGTTTTTTAGGGCCTTCTGTAACTATATCTACTTCATCTAGAGGGATACCAAGATCTGGAGTGTCAGTCGGCTTTTTAGGCTCATTGATACCTGCAATAGCTCTGTCTTTTGATGACATTTTAACATTATTATTTGATAGTAACAGTAGTACATTGCCATTGCTTCTAAACCCACTTTTTAAATTTTCATATAGGCTTACCTTGTTAAGCAAAGATTTCGATTCCAAGAATTTTCTTGTTGCAGGATTATACCTTCCAGTTTTTAATAGATTACCATTTAAGGCATAAAATTCTAACAATATTGTTTTATCTTCCGCTACAGTATATTTTTTAATTACTTCATTCGGAATTCCATTAGTTATAATAACATTTAACTCAGAAAATGAACTAATAGTTTTTTCAAGAGGGATAGCGAGTACAGTTTTATTTTTACTGTTTATCCGGGTCTTAACATTAGACCAGTCTGGTGTCAGACCGATAGATTTTAAACTGCTTATCATTGGACTTCCTGCTACTGACTGTTTTTCAAGAGATGACTTAACAATATTTACAAGAGATTGCGTAGAAGGTTGGTCTTTGACAACTACATTGACATTGTCTTTCTTACATGAGTGCAAAAAGAGCATTAGAGAAACAACTAAAAATAGATGTTTCAATACGTATAGTTTTTTCATACTTAATTCAGATTTAATCAAGTATAGTTGTTAAGTTGATTGAAAATTAATTTTTTACACCAACCAAGGTTTTCACACGGTGAAAATCCAGTGAATCCGGAAACCCGTATTTTTATCCTTCACTTAGGTTAATTTTGATTACGCCTCCGGTCGGTTTAGCCTAATCTTGCTGTTTTAAAGTTTTGAATTTTCGCGTTTTTACAGTTCTATTTTTAGGAGGGGTTACAATGATTTGTTGAGATCATCGGAATTATCTTCGGCGAAGATCTACAAAAAATGGAGCCTGAGTAAATCCCAGGCTCCATGATATATTGCTTTATCCTTAGTTGGATAATCTACTTTGCCGTGAATTTAATTAGATTATAGAGAAACTGTGAAGGGTAGCAATCTGCCAATTCTAACAGGGAAATTATCAATCAATAGCACGGGCTCTGCAATAAGGCTAGTTGTGATTGCTACAAAAGGATAACCTTTCTGAACTCCCAAATCACTATATGCAATACTTAGGGTAATTGGACTAGTGAAATTAGTATTTGGATATAAAGGTGTCACCATTGTATTGATTACTGCCTGTCCTTTTAAAGTTCTTGTAGCTGGATTAATCGAACCTACAAAATTACCTTTACTTCCATTATTATTAAAATAGAAATAGATCACTACCTGAGAATTGCTCCCTAATCCTACAGGAATGGATGCAAACCCTGTAAAAGTCATTAAGGCAGAGTTATATTGCTGAGGAGTTGGCATTGTAGGAAATATAAAAAAGCTGGGATAATTAATGGTGAAATTCAGACCAGCATTTACATCTTCCTGATTGATATTCTTGGATTCTCTCGCGAGAACAACAGGTGAATTGATAGAACTATTCTTTGTTTTGATAATCCAGGCCTGTGATACTGCCCCCCCTCTATACATATCATAGCTGATGTAGCCGTACCCTTGAGTTCCCCATCTTGTACCCCAAGAATTAATAAACTTGAATCTGGCAGTATGGTCATCATAACCAACAATTACTATAGCATGGCTCATATCGTTGACTTGCCCACTCCAGTTCGACCATACATAAGGATTTGGGTAGTAAGATCTTGGTTTAAAGTAGTCATCAACTTTTGCGGAAACCACTACGGGTACTCCCTGAGCCAGGTAGGCTTTTGTTTCTAAAAACATATCCCCTCCAGTCACGCCCAATTGCCAGTAGGAATCTATCTTAAAGTTAGCAGCAATCTGACGAGTTTGAAAGTTAGGTTGAGTTTGCCAATTATTTGGTATATATGGCATTGAATTTAAAGTCGCATTTCCCTGATTCTTCATAACACTGAATGCATCTTCATATCTTGTCCCTCTATTTTGCCCCCCATTAATCTGGTTATATATAAACGAAGGAGAAAATAAACAATCACCATTTTGGGCACCATTTGCATCAAAGTAATTACAGTTAGTTGATTGGTTATTTGCATAACCATATGCAGCATAGCTAGTTGCCCAAGCCACGCAGCTAAATTGAATGTTTTGGTCGCCCACCGGTGGCATCCTTGGACTTAGATCTACCGAAGCCGGGATATTACTTCCTACAGGCATCGGAGCCTGGCCTATCCGATTATATGTTGCTGCATCGGTTTCAATAGCACCAATGGCGAAATCTTGGGCGTAACCGTTAATAACGATAAATAGCCCTAACATTGTTAATTTAAATTTCATTTATATATAAATTAGAGAGGTTAAAATTTCGTTTTTTGAGACGGATCTAGTTTTCTAAAATTGAAAACGCATAATTTTATTTCAATAAAAAGATTTTTAGAAAACGAAAAGGATTTCATTATATCTGGCAGAACGATATAATTTTTAGCTGTAAGGTGCTTAAATTCACTAGAACCCTCAGAAGACACAAGCCATTTACTAGTGTCTTCTGGTGATTATTTGTAATTATTTTCCTTTTGTATGTTTGTGTGGTTTTAGTGAAGGTGTATTGCCCGGAGTTTCTTTATTGTCTCGTTGACGCTTGTCTGGTTTTCCTGTGGATTCAGCAATTTTTTTTGGTCCTGGTTTAATTCCCATTGTTTTTCTTTTTTGAGGTTAATTTATAACTACAATTTAGCTATTTATTTCTTAATTTCGGAATTAATGCAAAAGAAGGTTCTCCTAGTCAACTTTAAGAAACATATTACATATTGACCGCGACTAACTTTAAAGGCATATATACACGGATTCTCAACAATTTCAAGATTATCAGGAAAGCACCATCTCTTTGGCGAAACAGATTCACTGCGGCAAATCTATAGACATGACGGTAAGAACGGGTAAGATCTCTACTATTTCTGGGCTTTTTATCTCCTTGATTCTAGTGTTTGTGACGCGTCCGTTCCTGAAAAGAATTTACATAAGAAAGTTTTTCAAAACAGAAAAATCAGTATAAAAAACGGAAAATTCAAAGTGTAATCATGGTTTTATTTCGTTTCCTTATTTGGCTGGGGAAGAGCCGGAGGTTTTTGAATTTAATGGAAAAAGAATAAGCTGCTATTGGTTTATTCCAATAACCGAGCATGAAATGGATTATAAATTGGAGCTGGTGTCGAAGCACTTGGACAAGTTTTTGAAGATAAGCAACTAGATTATTTGAATTCGGAACGAGAAAGTCTAATTTAATATTTGACCATCGATGTTTTGCTTTTAAATAAAGGTTATGTTAATTGATTACCAGACAGTTAATCTCTAATTCTAAAATATAAACGGAATCCAGGCTAATCATAGATTCCGTTTATATAGTTTATTGGATATCGCCCAAATTCTGATTTATATATCTGAATCAATTAAGTTTATAACTTGGTAATTTGTATTTTCCTGGGCATTAACTCCTAGCTTAAAACTTCGCCCAATTGTTCTGAATATAAGATCAAGTTTAATTAAATTTCCTTCAAATCTAAAGCCAGTTATTTCAACTATAGGTTTAGGCTTAAATAAGTCCATTGTTTTCAATATTTTATTAATATTGGTGTTTTCCGGTAACAGAACACAAACTTTATCGTTCACAACTATTATAGAATTAATCGGCAATTTATTTGATTTTATAATCTGAATTGGCTCGTCGTAAAATTCTTTCGCAAGTTTTTTGTTTTTTAGGATGTAATTTAAAGAAACAGTAACTAATCTCTCTGAATCTACTTTGTTGATCTTTTTATTGTCTTTACTTATACAAGAGATAAGCGTAGAAATTATCAAATACAAGAATAAATATTTTGTTTTTATCATTTTTTATAAAGTCTATACGAGTTTTTATAGGCACTATTATTATCAATTCTTAGTTCAAAAGCAGAATTTTCGAAGCCAAAGCCATATCCTTATGAAGGTAAAATCAGGTTTTTCTTCAAACGTAATAACTTTCGATGGCTTTGCTAGTTTTTGCCGCGTAATATCCTGCTACGCATTTACAGAGTTTATAGGCTTTGTAAGTTTGAGGGATTGAATCTGTGTAGTAAAAAAGACCTGGAAGAAATTGAGCGATGCACATCATTTGGAAAGAGTTAAGCCTTCTAATTTACATGAGTATCCGTCGGGTACTGCCTGAGTACTGTCCGAGTACTCGTTAGGGTAAGAGCAATGCTAAAGTAACGTGAGAGCATGGCAAGTCCAAGTAAAAACAACTAGTTGAAAAGACTTGGAGTACCTATGGTTAAAGGCTGTTTAAAGCTTGGTCTTACACCGACCACCACTCAGGCACAAACAAAGCATAACTAGTTGAAGACTGATGAACCTTATAATCTTTCCTTTGACCAGAACATGGACAACTACGGACAATTGCAGACAGCCGCGGACAATTATGGACATTGCCTGCTCAGGATGATACGCTTTAGCACAAATGCTTTACATTGATAAAAAAGAAAATATTTATGGCAATTTTCGACGGTAAATTTTTAAAGGGAATCCTGGGCGATTTCATTTTTAAAGTAGTAGATGGGGTACAGGTTGTTTCAAAAAGACCTGTGCCAGGTACAATGAAACAATCAGTGGAAACCAAAAAGGCATCAGAGAATTTTGGTAAAAGTAGCATGCTTGGAAAACATATTAGAGGCATATTTCATAATACCAACGGTGGAATGAACGAAACAAGTTATGTTTTTCGATTCACCAGTGCGCTGACTACAGTCCTTACAGCATGTGAGAATCCCACAAAAACGGGATACCTTTTTAAGCGAAACAGTTTTGGTAATTTGGCTGGTTTTGAATTTAATATTAAATCTCCTGTAAAAAAGATTTTGAATTTAAAACCGAAAATCGAACTCAATCAGGGAATTATGAAGATTGTTTATGATGAGTCAGGTAACGCGCCAAAATTGCGTTTTCCAAAGTATGCAACTCAATGCAAACTAACATTCGTAGTCGGATTAATCCGGCTGAAAGATGGTAAAAGAATTCTTAGTCCGGAAAAGTATAGCATTACCCTTAAAAAAAACGAAGAATTAATAAATCTGATTGATTTTTCTTTTAAAATTCCAGACGGTTGTCTAAGCATCGCTGTACTTTTTTTGAGTTTCTATAATGGTATTACCTTGTTGAATAGTAAATCATTTAATCCCGCTGTCATATGTGATGCAATCTTAAGTCCCGGCACTTTTACCAATCAGGATAATCATTCATGGATGGAAATGCCAGGTTTGAACTTCGGTTAATTTTGCAGCAGCTATTATCAAAGGCTCTCCTTAATTGGAGGGCCTTTCTTGTTTTAACCCTGTTTTTAATAAATAAAGCTTTTTCAGTGTTGGACAATTGCGGTCAAACGCGGTCAAGTGCGGACAATAACGGACTATTGCGGTCAATTTATTTTTTAGCTAATTTATTGATATACTTTCGTTTAACGAGTTTAAGCGGCCGGCATGCTATTGACTTGAATTAATAGAATAATTCATTGTTTAAAATTAAAGAAAATGGGAAAGATCAGAACAGGAATCCTTGGTGGATTCTCAGGAAAAGTAGGAACAGTAATCGGTGCCAGCTGGCGTACGTTGGATGTAATGAGAAGTTTACCCAAAAAAACCAGTAAGCCACCAGTCAGATCACAAATTGATCAACGTAAAAAATTTGGCTTAATAACCGGTTTTTTAGGTGCTATTAGTGAGGTTGTGAGTAAAGGATACCAATCCGGCAACAAACTGTCTGGCCCGATGAACGAGGCGGTTAAATTTAATCTGAAAGAAGCTATCTCAGGTGTGTCTCCATTATTTACGATCAATTATGCTAAGTTAAAACTGACTCTTGGAAAGTTGGACAGTCCACAAGACCTTTTAGCAGTGCCAGTTTCAGGACGTAAAGTAGGAATCAGCTGGGCCTATGATCCTTTGGATTTTAACACAGAAGATGAACGTTTGGAGCGTTCTACGGATAGAGCTAGTATAATAATTTACGATGAAACGAAGGATTATTTTCTAATTCCATCTACCGCGGTCAGAACCGCTGGTAAATTAGAAGCACGTATGCTGTCTAAAACTATCGTTGGTAACACTTTACATTGCTGGTTTTACTTTTCTTCTTTAAATGGTAAAAAGGTAAGTACCAGTGTTTATCTGGGGTCTGTCAAAGCTATTGCGTAGGATTTGAATAAACCGGCAAGCTGACGAGTTTGCCGGTTTATATAATAAGATTGCTAATAACTGATAAATTCTTAAAATTTAAAATGTGATGAATATAAAAACTATAGAATTGCCGGGTATAATTAAATTATCGCCGGTTGTTAATACCTCCTTAAAAAGATCGGAACCTGGAATGATATTCGCAGTTTTGCTGTTAATATGGTGCTTTGCGCCCAGGTTTCTCAACTTATTTGATGAAAGGGTAGGTAGCATAGATCAAAGTATCTGGCTATTGATTTTATTGAGCATGATTAGCTTTCTTTTAATAACCGCTTTATCGTGGTGGTTATTACAATGGTTTTGGCTACTTATGAAGTTACCCGCTCTAACATTTATGGTTTCACAATTTAATATTTTACCGTCATGGCAACAATTAGGCTTTTACTGGGCATCATTTGCTTTGTTATTATTAGTGGCTTCGGCTTGCTTGATCGCGATTTGTTAAATAAGAAATTTAGCTTCAACGCTCTGGAGTGCCAAAAAAGAGAGCTTCTTGTTCGTATTGCGGAAAAAGAAATAGGGGTGAGGGAAATGACTGGAAACAATGACGGATTTCGTGTAGAGACTTATTTGACCAGTGTAAGTTTAAAAAAAGGGCAGCCCTGGTGTGCAGGTTTTGTGAGCTGGGTTTTTGCACAGGCTGGCTATGATAAACCACGATCAGGTTGGACACCAGATCTTTTCCCTTTATCCCGTTTAGCACGTTCTGCTTTACCAGGTAATTTGCTGGGTATATACTTTGTTAAATTAAAAAGAATAGCCCATGTTGGACTGACAGTTAATCAAAAAGGAGATTGGGTAAATAGTGTAGAAGGGAATACGAATATTCAGGGCAGCAGGGAAGGTGATGGAGTCTATAGAAAAAAGAGACATATCAAGACTATTTACAGAATTTCTGATTGGGTAAAAGTTGATTAGTGTTAATTTTTGTTAAATAAGATATTGTGTTTTCTTTTTGATAAATAATATTTATTATATTACTGTATTATTAAACCTATTTATTTTGAAAAACTTAAAATTATTCTGCAAAAGAGTTATACATACTTTTTTGATTATTCCTCCCTAATGTGACTATTTAACAATCGTTGAATAATTCAGATAGTTTAAAATTTAATCATGTGAATATGGAAATGAACGATAAAGTGAATTTGTTGATAAATGTCCTGGCTGAAATGATGAGTACGAAAAAGGAGGAGAAATTTGTTACTCATGAAAGAAATTTGTTAGATACCAATGATTTGAAATCTATGTTCCGCATTAGCGACCGTACTTTAAGAAGATGGCGAAATAAAAAGTTATTGAAGTCTGTGATTATTGTCGGCTGTCTTTATTACAGAAGAGAAGATGTGATGAGCTTAATGGTAAGTAAATTCAGGATGAGATAAAATGAAGATTAGATTTCCACCAACAAAGAATCTTAGTAAATTGAACAAATTATAGTCGATGTTACATCACGGAGCATCGACTATAATTAACAGGAATATTAATTGAGGTTTTTTCAGGACGAGACACCCAAGGCTTTACTTCGGTTTCATTATTTGTTTGAGGACATTGGGCACTTAATATCTCATGAACGTGGCCCATCTCAACGGGGCTCAATTTTGGAATTTATGATTGCCTTAGAAACTTGTTTTCCGAGGTTAGTTGTTCTTAATTCAATTGGAAATTTATTGAATTCGGATTCAGCAATGTCGTGATTTATTAAACCTTGCAAAAAACAGGATTGCAAGATCTCAAGTGCAAAATAAGAATTATTATTTCTCCTCATAAATCGTATCGCCAGGTCCAAATTATTTTTATTTTGAAGGTCTCTCTGACTAATCAGCTCTTTCATAAATAAAGTATCCTTGATGGCATTAGGGCCTCTTGCTTTGAATTTAGCAAGCAGAGCCTGACTCTCTTTTTCGTGAGGCTTTAGCAGATTATTGTAGGCGGTATAATCTCCATTAGTTTTAGAACCTATCACAGTGGCATCTTTAATATGATTTGTATTTGATACAACCGAAATAGATGAATTGGAAAATACAAGATACAGAGGGAGCTGGTCAGAGTCATCCGCAGGTGGCGATGTTATACTTTTACGGCGAATAGTAAGAAATACTTTTTCGGGCACCTTGTTTTTCAGGACAAATGAAAACTGACCATTAATAATTAATGCGGAATCAATTGCCGAGAAAATAAGACCTGATGTATCGGGGTATTGCAAATATACTTTTGTTGAGTCATTAAGTTTATTCATTCTGCCCTGAATGGTAATGCTATTCTGAGATCTTGTTATTAAAGGGATTACACAAATTAAAATGACTATTATAGCTCTCATTATTGGGTTTTATGGGTTTAAAATAAGTAAAATTTATGAATACAACCAATCTGGAAGACTACAATTATGAAGAACTAATCTCTGTTGAAGGAGTGAACCTATGTTTTGCTTTTTGTTGTAGTACCAGATTGACTAGCCGGTCTCTGTTCTCATTCACAACAAAAGATTTTTCTTGTGCTTTTATAAGTGAAAAATTAAACAAGAGTAAACAGATTAAAAGTGTGTTTTTCTTCAAAATATACGTGTTGAATTAGTAAGTTATGCTCCCTGACTCGCTGATTATTTAAGTATTTGTATATTAGGCAATGTAAAACAGAATGAGCAACCCCAATTATGTCATTATTCAACGACCTGTTCAAAGCAGGAATAATTAAAGAACAAGAAGTTGTAGAATTAAATAAGGCCCTGGAACACAGTACATCTGAGCCTAATGAAGTTTTGGAGGTCTTATGTAGGTTTTATCAGGAAAAAATATTAGCTGACAAGCATAATACGGGCACTATTTGGACGAACAGTCTGCCACAGGAAGATCATAAGGATTATTTTCCAGATGAACCCATGTTTCTGAAGTTTGTTGAGATTCTTTATCGGAATGAAGTAATATCTGAGATTGCTTATCAGAAGATAAAAAGGGTTCCTCTGAAAGGAGATCAATTCAGCTATTGCTCCGTGCTGCATTTATCCATTGAATTCATGTCCTTTTCCAGATTTTTCAGCTTGGAGGAGCAATTAGCATTTGCTGAGTTGCTCAGCGCGGAAAGCTCTAATGGTTCTGGCCGATTGATTAATGAACAGGAGAAAGAAAAATTATTCTTCGATATAAAGGCTGGTAAGCTTAAAACCAATCTCGATTTTTTCAGCTATTGCCATGGATGCAGGTTTATTGAACTCTCCGCTTATAAGAATAAGGAACAGGATCTATTAAAAAACCTGGTTAAAATATTAAACGAATTGATTGATGACGCATTCTCTATCCTAGAGATAACAACTTATAAGGAAGACTTTAAGGGAGCGCGTGATGATTGCAATAAACAGAGGACAGTGATTATTGATACTGGGAACAGAAAGCATCAGTATTGCTCCATATTTTTTGAGAATGAAACCCGAACCGAGTATAATCCCAAGATATTCATGTATGATATTTTGCGCTTTGTAAATCAGATGCTAGCTGATTTCAACCGGAGTTACAGGTTGACCGGAATCTCCAATAATTTACATGAACAACTATTTCAAGATAGCAAATCTCCATTTGCCATTTGTCGTTTCCGAGAGGAAAACAATAATGTCCTGGATTTTTATGATATGCAACAAAGATTTTTAATCCATACTTTTTCTCCGCTATTATACAAATCCCCTCTATCTTATACGCATATACAATATGCTTTCTATCATATCAAAAAGTGTGGTTTATTATTCCACTTAGGGGATGAACAGCTTGATACGATCATGAGTGATGTTTATAAAAATACTTATAGTAATATAAGAGATCTGTTTGATGTTTTTCCGGATATGACCGCATTTGCCAGTCACATGATAAACGCCGGGCAGAAACCATATCGCGATTTTCTATTGGCACTAAACCACATTTCACATGGTGTGCTAAACTTCACAGAAATTAGCGATGGAATTCCTGGACAGTTTAATTTTGGAACAGCAGCAACTTTCAAGATTTCTTTCAAGTGTAATGGTAATTATCATGAATTGGATTACGATTTAATTGGTAAAGAATTTAATGACAAAATAATTTATTATCTCATTAATGAGATTATCCAAAAGCAGTACAACGAATATCAGCTCATTCAATTAGCTAATAACAGCCATCAATATAATGCTTATTTATTTGTAACAAAACAGCAAAGGGAATATTTGGAAAGTATGAAAATCATAGAGATTGATCACCCTGGGTTTCACGGTTCTTTTATTAGCAATGACCTATAGTAATTTAAATAAACATTATTTATGGTTTTGCGATTTCAAGTACTATCCGACCGCTGATATCTCCCTTTTTCATATTATCAAATACCGCATTAGTATCTTCTAACCTGGCGGATTGGACAGTCGCTTTTACTTCTCCTTCAACTGCAAATGAAATGGCTTCATAGATGAATCAAACAGAAATTTGTTTGTACATACAAAATGATACGCTTCAATTTTGGTTTAATTTTTGAATTATACAGATAAGAAATGGCAGTAAAACATATAAAAGGAAATATTTTCAATACAAAGTGTCAAACCATTGTGAACACCGTGAATTGTGTTGGCGTAATGGGCAAAGGAATTGCCTTTGTGCATAGACTTCGTTATCCAAAAATGTATGAAGAATACAAAGAGCATTGTAAAAATAAACTCATCAAAACAGGTTCATTGTGGCTTTATACGAAACAAGAAAATGCACCTTGGATTTTAAGTTTTCCCACAAAGTTTCATTGGAAATATCCAAGCAAAATAGAATGGATTGAGCAAGGCGTACAAAAATTCGCAGAAACCTACGAGAAGAAAGGAATTACCTCGATCGCCTTTCCTTTACTAGGCACGCACAACGGAGGATTAGACACAAACGAAGTAAAAAGACTTATGGACGAGTATTTAGGAAAATGTGCTATAGACATTGAAATATACGATTATGACCCAAATGAAACAGACGATTTATTTGCATTGTTCAAAACAAAATGGTTGTCATTAGACGAGAAGATAATCAAAGCAGAAACAGGTATACAACCACAATACGCAAGAAAAATTTCAGAGATAATCCAAAACGGAGAAATAAACTCAATGATTACATTAGCTAATTATGACGGTATTGGAGAAAAGACATTAGAAAAAGCATTTGGATATGTACTTAATACAAACACTCTGACTTAAATAAGTAATACCCCCGCTCATCATTGACCCTTGCTGTCATCATTTCCATAAAAACTACCAATTGATGAATTACCGACTGGACCTTGGCTCTACTTATCGAACGATACATCATAAATCATCATTTAAATCCTTCATAGACATAAGAAATTTTATCTCGAATCTAAAAAGAAAAAAGGATCTAAGTTTACCTTAGATCCTTCCTGTAATATAGTTTGTTATTTAATAGCTATTGGCCAACTAAGTATGTTTTATTGAATGTTTACAATTTTAATAAAATATGGAGTTAAAAAGACCTTATTAGGGTCAAAATCTTGTTCTGCTCTATAGTTCTCAGATTTATATATTCTTTCATAAAGTGAGATATTGGCCTCTTTTCGGTTATCATATTTTATTGTTGAATATATTGCAAAAGCTGCGTTAACAGCTGCATTCATCTCAATCAAATCACTTCCGTCATTTTTTACATATCTTTTTTTAGCGGTAGCTGAACTATTAGAAATTAATATTGGAATGATTAATGATGCTTTTTTTCTGGTGCCAATCACCGATCTATAGTCAATAGTGTATAATTTTTTATAAGATGGAAACAGTTTATATGCTAAACTATCGTTCACACTAACTCCAGCTATCTCAATTTTTCCGTCATTTTTTTTAATCAAATCAACTCTGAAATTAATTGCATATAACGCAATACTATCTTGTAGTTCACTTTGCTTAAACCCACCGTTAACAAATAAATCGATTGATTTTATGAACGGCGTTTTTTTACTTTTTCCTGGGGCTTGAGCATTAGCCACTGTAGAAATAGCAATTAAAAAACAACAGCTGGTAATAAATATGTTGGTAAACTTTTTCATAGAGATTGGTTTATATAACTAAATAAATATTTTTTGCAATTTTTTGTTATTGTAAAATTGCTTTGCCAACTACGGGCATTTTGAGCCGGTATATCCGGGTTTACTAGTATCTTTTTCTTGTGAATTTGTTTGACTGTCAACATTAGAGAGCATAATAATCCCGCCCTGAGCCAAAGCCAATGCTCTGTTACGGTCATAACTTGGATTGAAAGCTATTACTACGTCTGCTAGCCCACGAATATATTTATCATATCCCATTGGCATGTGGGCTTGATCTTGAACAGCCACGAGCCTTCCTCCGTTAACATTCATCCCAAGAAATTGTCTGTTAAATTCTGCCTCCCCCAATCTTTCCTTTTTTTCTGCGAAGTATGCATGTAGTGCTTCATGATATAAAGTTACTAAAATGTATTCTTTAGAAGCGTTTTTTAAAACATCAGGATTTAAGCCAATTACGTAAGCTGACCCACTTGCCGAATTAAACCTACCGTCAGTTGTGCTGCCTATAAGTCTTTTATCTGGCTCAAATGTTAAATTTACTTCATCACTTACAGAAAAAGTTTTTTTTATTAGACCTGGTATGTCTGATTTTAAAGTAGATAATCTCGCTACTAGTGCTTGTGCGCAAGGATATCCTCTTAATGAATCAATTATATCTTTATTGGCGATACTACCAGAGGTACCACCATTCCCCCCTCCACCTGCACCACCTCCGCCACCACCGGGTGTACCAGTACCACCACCACCGCCACTAACGCCACCGCTATTGCCGCCACCTCCCCAGCTGCCACCGCCACTACCACCATTACCACCACCGCCACCAGCGCATGCCGTGTGAGTTGTCGTATAACATGTCTGTCCATCACCAGCACCAACGCAAGCCGTCTCTATGGCTGTATAACATTGAGGGAAACCATTTACAACTTTGTCTCCTGGTTTATGTTCAGTGCTATTTGTAGGGATTGTCGAGTTTCTTGTTCTACTAACAACTGATAAGTTTGGCACAAACCAGTTTTCTATAAACATGTGACCACTGAAATTTTTGTCTTTTTCCCACACTTGATCAGGAATCATAGAAATCATTTGCGCTTCACTTCCATCAAACGCTTTAGATGTTGTCATAAGCCTTAAGTACAACAAATTATCTAAACGAGTGCCAGATAAACCTCCATCTTCAAGTGTAATTCTTGCATCAAGTTTAACAGGCACAAATACCGCAACTGTATCACCATTACTTTGTGAAAAGGCGTTATCCCAATCTAACTTCCTTTTACCCAATAATTCTTTTGACAAAAATGATTCGCCCGTATAATTAGGTTCAATAATTTTTGAGTTTTTTTCAAAACTTTGTTTTGCACTTGATATTGATGTTCCTGCAACGTCAGAAGTAGACTGCGTTACGGGTTTGTCCTTTTTACAGGAAGCATAAGTTAACGTGAGAAATACTAGTGAAAAAACTAGCTTAACTGAACTATTCTTTAAAATTTTCTTCATACTTAATTTACATTTAACCAAGTATAGTTATTAAACCGAGTAGGAATTTTTTTTTTACGTCAAATGAGGTTTTGACGCGGTGAAAATCTGTCAAATACGGAAACCCGTAACTTTCTTCTTCACTTATTGGATTTTTCAGTCAGAGGTCAAAATGAGATGGTAAAGCAATCGGGATTCTGAAGCTTGCGGAGTTTTATCTCCTATGTGATTAGAAACCTATGTTTTACCAGAAATAGCCTCCAGAACCATTTGAATCTGTTAATTTAAGTCCCACTGGGTTTTTTAGATAGTTGAGTAATTTATTGAATTGCCCAAGTCTTAAGTTGACTTTTAGTATTAAAATATTACTGCTAAAGTCGGGCCCTTCGCTTAAAACAATAGTATCATAAGGGTATCTTAATAAATTCATGAACCCTTTCTCTCTTTCAGAAACAAGATTATAAAATCCTCTTCCGTAATCAAAATATTTAAAGTTTTTTAAATCAATATGGACATTCTTATTCCAGGGCATTAGGTATTTAATATGGAGTGTACTGCCATCAATATTAAGCTTGCAGCTAAATCTTGAAAAGAAGAAATAAAAGGCAATCAGTATAAGAGTGAGATAGCATATGAATCCCAATGTATGCTCCTGAATAGATTCAAGATTTGAGAAAACATATGCTATTATAAATATTACAATTAAATAAATTGTGATGGAATACGAAAGTTTTAACTTCATTATCGATAAGATAGAGGATTATTACATAAACGAGCCATATAGGTCTTCTCTTCATAATGGCTGTTAAGCTCATTGGTAGATTGAATACTGCTTGTGTATATATGTCTTGTTGTATCAGGCCGTCAGCATATTTTATTGTATAATAATCAAATTTTGTAATTTATATAAAGTAGTAATTTACCATTTTCTGATTACTTCATCAGGTAGTGGGCAATAAAAATCTTGCTGGTCTTCCCCGGATCACCGTCAGGTGTAGGTAACAGGTATTTGTAACGGATAATCTTTTTGGCCGTCAAGCGTGCAGGTACTGTACCAGAATTCTTCGGTCTCAAAACGCGGCTGGCCGGAGAAATTCCTGCAAAAGCTTATCAATTACAGATTCGGCTAAACTCATCTGTATCTTATCCGGTATTTCTTGCTTGTTTTATCTGCTGAAACGATCGATTATAGCTGTCATAAACTACTTTCTCCCTTTCGTAAGTATGATTAGGCTTCCAAAGTTCTTCTGTTTTAATCCTATCACCTTTAATTTTTGTTTCTGAACTTAACAATGTTCCTCTTTTATAATCTTCAGTTAAATCAATAGGATTTGTTTTTACCAGATATTTATTCAGCATCCCTGGAATCTCGTGAAAGTTCTTGCAGTCATCTTTTATTGTTATTTCCCTGCGATTTCGAAATCCAAATGGGAAAAGTCTATTTAAAAACCAAGGGTTTTCTTGAATGCTTTGGCCTGGCGGCTCTGTCAAATAGAAAATAAATTGTGAATTGTCGTCAGAATCGTAGTCTGTATAAATTATCGTTTCTATAGTCCTCCAGCCAATGAATTGAATGGTATCAAAAAGAGGTAATTTATAACTTATACCATTGTTGTCAAATGTAACGCTTTCTTGTCTTTCAACTTGTTTCTTTATAGACTGCTCTGAGACTTTAAACCCAAATGTGAGGCCATAAAGTATCATGCCCGGCACTAAAAAGAAAAGTACGGAAACGATATAAGCACCAATAATTTTCACATCCTGGAAAATCATAAATATTGTTAAGCCTAGCCCTAAACTTATAAAAAGGGCAAGTAGTAACTTTATACCTGTAAACCAGTTTATTTTCATATTTCAATTTTGCCAGTTTGCAGCTCTTTTTTTCCTCTCAAACTTAATAATTTAAAATGTTTTTTACCTAAACAGCAGGCAGCCCGACAGGATCATTGAGAATTTGTAACTTGCAGTCTAACGCAAACCTTATGAACCTGATTGGGAGAAATAAAATCGCTAACTATATACTTAAGCATTCTCAATCCCGTGTAGTTCTATTAACCTTTCTCAAAGAATTTCCTTATCGGCATGAGCAGCATACAGCTCATAGTTCTGTTCAGGTTGACGGGACATTCCAAATGGATGGCTTTGATTGTTTAATCAAAGTTCGAACAAATCATTTTGCTAAAGCCATCAATATTTTAGAGCTTACCACCAAGGAAGAGGAAATGAATAAGTGGGAGCAAAAACGTAAAGAACAGGAAGCAACCGGGATTGGAGAAGAGATCATAAACCAGTCGGTCACCGTAGTTGTTACATTTCCGCCACCGGATATAGAAGATCTGGACCAATTAGAACAAAGCAATAATAAGGAGGTTGTTGCAAACCTGTTCCATCCAGAGCTGAAGGAGTTGGCAATTGGTACAGCAGATGAATATGAGCAAAATCTTGATCGTGTAAACATACTATTTGATGCAAAACCTGAAACCCCTGAATTTGAGGAACTCTTAACTTTGCTTCCAAAGGTGATTGACTATGAAGAGTACATGCTGGAATTTCCGAAACTTAAGATTTTTGAGGCTGTGAAGAATCGGATAGATTTTTTTTCAATAACGCCTATTGAACTGCGCTACATCATAGGTACAGACCATCAAGTGGATTTGTTTTTTTCTGGTAACCTGGAACTTGCAGATGATGTTTTGGGCAAGTTATATGAATTTGTTGCCTTACGCGCGCCAGTTACCGACAAACGGTTCTTTTAAACAGCTATATATTCATAAAATATGGTACATAAAAATAATTGATTTAAACCCCTTCGATGATGGCATTCTTAGATAAATGGAGAAATAGAAAATTATTCATCATTGCTGGAGGTATTTTAGTGATAATGGCAATCGCTGTAATTTTCCCAATAGAAAAAAGCAAAGCTATTACGATAGCCGAATTCCATTACACTTATCTTACTTTAATCATTGGTGTTTTGCTTTCGCTGTATGGCTTTTTAGGAACCCGGATTTTTACAGCGTTACTTTTTATGATTTTGAGCGCCATCATCAGCTCGATGATTTGGTTTATGTTATTTTCAGACTCTTTTGTGTCGATGATTGTCGCAATTTGGATCGGCTTTCCTGTTGGTTTACTCGTGGGCCTGATTTTTGTGATTGTGAACGCATTATTTTTAGAACCTGTTGAACGCAAAAGATGGAAGCTGATTAAACAGGTACTGGTTTACGTCCTTATTCTCTCAATGTTTACTCTTCTTTTTTACAAAGGTGGATTGTAGATTTGATGAAACATAATTTGTTTAAAAAGAGAATATGAGTGAAATAGGGGTGCAATATGCTAAGATTGTTGAGGCCAGAAAATATTCTGTTTTAATTCTTTCTTACTTTTTGGGAGGGACATTTTTATCGGCTTTTGCAGCCTGGCAATTGCATCACCTGGCTATATTGTGTATTGGCTTCATAATTTTTGGTATTTGTCCGATTATATTTAAAAAGTATTATAGAAGGCCTTTTATAAAAAAGGTCAGTGTAGAATGTACTGATAGCTATTTCGATATTAATGTTTTTGATTCAAAAAAAGATGAAGTAGTGAGCGTGCATAAATATTTTTACAATGACATTAAATCCTATAGAACTTTTGAATCCACTACGGAAAGCTCTTCTCAATTGAAAATATGGTTAAGAGAAGGCGGGAGTGTAAATTATATTTTTGTTGAGGAAGAATATGATGAAGGAGATTCTATACTTAACATTATTATGAAAGAAATAAAGGGATATAATGAAAACAATTCTGCAGAGTGCAAGATCTTATTGGAGAAAAATTTATTTGCCACAAAAATTGGTAATTACATCATTATTTTATTAGGGATTGGCTGGATTTGTCTTCTCATTTTTCAAATTGCCTTTAAGCAGAAATCAATCCCATTATCAGTGATTGGAGGAATAATGCTTTTCTTACAGATCTTAATTCAGCGAAAAAAAGATATCACAGTGTATGAAGCTAACAGGTAATTGTTATTATCATTCTGTTGAAAAATTCCATCCTCTTTACAAAAATTAAAGTTTAAGTGTTTAAATTTCCTCACGAATATCAACTTGACACGGAATCACCGATATATACAACTTTTCCTGCTCATTATAATAGTGCCCCCATTGCATGCAGGTTCAGCAGACCTGAAGATAAAGGAAAAGTTGAATCGGCGATTAAGTATGTGAAAAACGACTTTCTGAAAAACTTTAGGGGATCTGATTATGACGCACTAGTCTGCGAACTTAAAGTCTGGAATAAGGAAGTTTGTAATAAGCGTGTTCATGGCACCACCAGAAAGATTCCTGAAACCGTCTTTAATGGTATAGACAAACAGGCCTTGGCTGCACTTTCTCTCCGACGGTACCAGGTAATGGACCTATCTACACTAAAGGTAAGCCACATGGCACAATCAGTTATCGTCATAATTACTATTCTGTCCCGAAAATCTCTACTTTACAAAAGTCAGGTTTTACAGGGAGAGGTCAAATATGAATGTAAATTGTCCTATTCAAATCAGTATTGATTTTTAGAATCACATTCTCTATATTCCTTTCCTGTTATCGGATTGATATAAAACCATTCCCATTTGTCCGCATTGTAAATGCCCGCTTTTCCATCTGCAGTTAAAGTAGTATAGATAGGATCGATTATGATCTTTCCTGTCTTAATATCAATTAAACCATATTTTTTCTTTTTATAGTCACTTTGTGACTCAAATTCGAATTTCCAGATGTATGGATAACCTTTCATTTGCTCTAAGCTACCATATCTCATAGGCAATATCCATTTCTTACCAGCACTGTCAAAAATTCCAGAAAGTGAGGAGGAATCAGACTTAGTCGTTCCAGATACAGCAAACCAGTGTTTATGATCACGTGTTTGTTCGATTCTTTTGACCAAAAAGTTTTGAGGAAGCAAAGGATCCATTCCAAGATCATGTACTGTCGGATACATTAAATTGCCACTATTGGAGGTGACGACAAAATCTTTAGTTTTGGTTCTGTCACTTTCCCAGAATCCATTTTTATGAAGGAGGTAAAATCCATTTTGCAGATGAATTATGCTATAAATGAGAAAATAATCTGTTTCAGGTACTGACCAGATCATTTTTGCATTCCCGATAATTTCAGATGCGTTGGTATTGTCATCTAAATATTTACTAATCTGCAGAGGGAAGATTTTTTTTAAATCGGGGTATATGTAAATATGGGCTTGCTGATCTTCCATAAAATTAAACTTTACTTCAATGCCGGAAATTCTGCTTACCGTGTTTAATTCTTTTAGCTCTTCACCTACTTTTAAATTGACCACTCTGGGAATGTTAAAAATAGCCTCACCTTGACGTTTTACATCCAAATCCACGATTTGATACGAGTCCCCTTGCTGGCGCAGAAGTGTGGAGTCTATTAAGAAGCCTTTAAAGAGTCCTGATAGATGCTTGATATTCCGCTTGTCAATTTGGTATAAATGATCGTTAATTAATACTTTATTCTTAAAGTGCCTAATATTGGAAGTCTCATAAGGATAGGCACCATTCCGATGGTCTGTGCTAACAAATGTCTGTTTGTTATTGAGTAGGGTAATTTCCCATTTCATTCTCTGAACTTCCGTATCAAAAAATCTTTTATCTCTGGCACCACCCATGATTGAAAAACCGGGGAATAGTTTCCATTGGTTGATTCTCCACCATGCATTATATTTTTTTCGGGTAATCGCAAGAGTTTCATTTCCCACAGCAGCCAATTGTACTTCATCATACTTGCAGCCTATAATAATCACTCCTTCTTTATTAATTATTCCTTTATGACCGTCTTTTTCTATAATTGCAAATTCATTGGTAAAAAGACTGGCATCTTTAAACTGCGGTTGAATTTTCAGTTGGCCTTTCTGATCACTATAGCCTATTAAACCAGATTTGCTTTTCCATGGGTACAGTATTTCTTCTGATGAGTCTTGAGCTATTGCCCTAAAAGTTTGAGACATAAAAATTAGGAATAAACTGATGATCACAATAGGTTTGCGATTATATAATATATGAACGGATAAATGCATAATTTTAATATTGTATAAATGCTTTAAATGCCAGAATTAACAAAGCGATGACTGCCTGGATGATGCCCCAGTATTATAATGGATTGCACATTTCATATAGGTAAATCTGCCTGGTAAAAAAGCAACCTATGAAAACAGGAAGCATTTTTAGTTAAACTCAGTTAATAAGACCGAATATAGCTATATGGCCTATTGTATAATGTCGTTTAATACTTGAAATATGTTCATCGGGTATTCTGCTACTCTATTACATAGATATAAGTACCACTCTTTTCCATAAACAAAGTAAAGCTTGGTCTGATAGCCCTGATCTTTAAGCGAGAAAAGTTGATCATTGCATATACCAAATAAACTTTCAAACTCATAGATTTCTTTTTCCGGTTTATGTTTATGAATTAGTAATCGGGCATTTTCTTGTATTTTTGGATCATGTGTAGCTATTGAACATTTATGGTTTTGCGCAAGTAACTGATCAATATAATCCAAATAAGTATCATCAAGTTTTTCACCTCTGGGCATAGAATGCCCACTAGCTGTTTCAAATGCACCCTTTACAATCCTGATTCTACCACTTTCTTTCTTAATCTCCTTAAAATCGTCTTTCGTTCTATATAGATAGGCCTGCAGGGTTATTGCCAAATGATCATAATTTTGTATTGCCTTTTTATAAGTATCAATAATGGCGTCTGTCCTTTCAGTTCCCTCTGCACTTATAATAATCTCAATATCTGATTTAGAGGCTTCATTACAAATAGCATTTAAATTATTTAGGCAAAGGTCTTTTGATACGGATAAACCTATGTGGGATAGATCTAAAGATACTGTGGCATTTAAATGCTGTGACCTTATTTGTTTACAAATACGGATAAATTCTTGAGTTGAGTCGTTCGATTCCTGCTCTGTTCTGGTACTTTCTCCCATAAATTCTATGGAGGCTTTTAAATTATTTAAAGCCTTGACTTTAACGATTGTTTCCTCAAGGGTTTCACCTCCAATATACCTATCAGCAGCTTTCTTGAAAAGTTGAAATAGGACTGGATTAGCTAAAATATATGCCTTTGAATCTTCATTCAATGCTGCTTTTCTTAATGCTTGAGCTCCTATTTGCAATAAGTTTTTATCCATTTTAATTTCTTTTTCTGATGAATTGCAATGATAAGATTTGCGATTGGTATTCGTTTCAGCTAGAAGTAAAATTACATCTTCATAGAAGCCGATTTAGCAAAACGAAATGGATATAGGTTATTCTTCATTATTTGATCAGGTTGAAATACGGTAATAATAATAAGATCAAAGCCACGAATTTCTGACTAAGGCCAGTTGAAATAAAAGGCTCCATAACGTTTTCATTTAATTAGCTAAGATAGGTCTGAATTTGAGCAGAAGTTTTATAAATTAGAAAACCTCAACTGGCGTTATGCCACTAAAAAATTTAGCGGACAGAAGGTATCCGGTAAAGATTTAAATACAATGCTTATTATTGACGATTTCCATAAAATTATTATACAATTTAAAGTTTCCTTTCCCACTATATGCAAGATTACTCACAGCAAGATCTATACAGGATAAGAGATTTTACTCCGACACACATAAATTCAGGAATATTTTCGACAGCGTATCAGCCATTTCGTGAGGAGGAGGAGAAAAATTTATGTATTTCTTGCAAAAAGAACTGATTCCTGAAATCGAATCCAAATATTCAACTGCACCATACCGCATGCTAATAAGGCATTCCTTAGGAAGGAATTAAGAATTTGATTTTTTAACTTTATGATACAGCTTATGTGCGAGAACTGTATATATCGGTGATTTCGGGTGACTTCAGCAGATTTCCTTGACTGCGCGGATATATTGTCAATGGTTGTCTGTGAATTTGATCTCCATGATCTTTTGTTCAAACAATTCGGGTGGTACCACTGCCTTGCCTTTAATCCGGGCTTTGTAGGTATACACTGTATTGACGGTATAGCCGAGTATTTTGGCTATGGTTTCAATATCGGTAATACCTAAGCGTATCAAAGCGAAAATACGTAAAGTAGCCGTCAGCAATTCGCCCTCTTTCAGCCATAGCTGGTCTTCTTGCTTTAGCAATGAATTAAATGAGGCGACAAAATTGGGGAAAAGGGTAAGGAAAACTCTGTCCAATGTGCTGTATAGTTGATTCTTTTCCGTTTGTATATGCACATTTCCCAGCACTATGTTGGCATCCTGGTATTTTCCTATTTTTATATTATGCTGCGCTTTGCGTTTTACCTTATCCAGTGTTTCTATGTATGACGAGCAGGTTTTAAAAAATAATCCTATTAGTTCTTCTTTTATCCGTGATGATTCCCAAAGCCTGCCGTTAGCATCCTCTAATTCTTTATTCTTTTGCTGAATTACCTGTTCGTTCGTTTTAATGCGTATCATTTGCTTCCGAAAAATCACCAGTTGAAAAACAAGCACAATGGCCACAAACATAAATATCACAAAGCCTATCCAAAGCATGTCCTTTTCGTGCTGCTTCTCTTCTATCAGTCTGCTGGCTATCAGAGGTAGCACCGATTCTATCTGCGCCGCGCGGTTTCGTGTACCATAAAATGCCGCGTTACCAAGTGCTTCTTGCATACAGATATAAGCATCATTGTTCCTATTGTGTTGAAATAGCTCCTGCCCTAATAGAAATATAGCGAAGGTTTCCTTAGTGGCTGATCGGATGTCGTTAATAGCGGCCAGAGTCACCAGCAACAGCTTATCATCCTTAGCGTAGGCATGACTTATGCGGGTAGCCACAATCGCTATCTGGTGTTCAGTAAGTTTATGACTTAACAAATAATTGTAATAAAACCCGGCAGTTGGTTTTTTTCTGCTTCCCGAATCTGGCAGAAAGGCCAGGCTTATGGTTTTCTCCATTTCATCGGGATTGATGAGCTGTCCGGCATTTTTAAAATCTGTTTTCGATGCCAGGTGATATTGTTTAGCGTAGTAAGCATCATTATTAAACGAACCAATCTCGGCATGTAGAAAACCACGCAATAGTAAATATTCATACCGTGTTTGTTTCAACATGCGGTTGGTATCTATGGTAGCCATAGCATCAAACGCTTCCTTATAGAATCCAGATTTCATTAAAACTGTTGCAAGACTCATTTGACTTTTAATGAGTTGCTTTTTTTTATTAAATTTTTGTGAAATGGCTATCATCCGGTGAGCGCTGGTGATGGCAGAATCAAAACGGAAAGCGCTATACTCGTTGAATAGATCGGAAAGCAACTTAAACCGAGGATTGAACTCCTTTGCCGGAGTTTCCACTAACTGCTGCCTTATTGCTTGTATCTTTTGCTCTTTGCGTTTGATGTAGCTGTTCTCTTTTTTAAGTTCGGCCTTCAAAACTTTCCATAGGCTATCTACTTTTATGTTGTTCGAATATCCCATAAGAGCGGGAAATAACAACACAATAATTACCAAAAATCTTCTTCCCATCAGTTTACTTATATAACAAAATATGTCTTGATCATAAAACTACGATAAAAAATAATTCATAGCCGGATCGCGACCGGACGGTCGAATATAAATGGTTGGACCGGGGCTGTTATGCGTTGTTTTTTAGTGGAAAAGTTTTGATTTTTAGATTCAAAATATTATATATTTATCTGGTAATTAGGTTTTTATAATTTTTAACTGTTTGATTTTTATTCTGGTGGCTTACCGCATTTAAAATGCGTGCAATTTTAATACATACATTTGGTTAACCGAATATAATAAACCTTTTTATGCTTGTATGAGAAACAAATTACTTGCGCTGTTAATTGCGTTAATCCCCCTGTTTGCCCAGGCTTGTCAAAAAAATAAAGCGGGCGATGATTCCATCAAAGTAAACCTAAGTGGAAGTAAGGTAAAATATTTTAAGAACCCGATTATAGATGGTGATCATGCAGACCCTTTTGTAGCGCAAAAGGATGGTAGTTATTATTTCCTTTCCACCAGGGGCAACCGCATTACTATCTTAAAAACCAAGGCCATGTCGCAACTCGTTGCGGCCAACGAAATAACAGTATGGACTCCGCCACAGCATACAGACCATTCGGCCGATATCTGGGCACCGGAGTTGCATTTTCTTTCGGGGAAATGGTATATCTATTTCGCTGCTGCCCAAAGCGATGTTAACGATAGTAACCGCATGTTTGTATTGGAAAATGATAGTGCTGACCTTACACTGGGTACGTGGGCATTCAAAGGCAGGATATTTGACCAGGCAAATGATCAGTGGGCTATTGACGGCTCCATCGTTACCATAGGCGATAAAAACTATTTTATATGGTCTGGATGGGAAAATATGAATGAGAAATACAAACAATATATCTTCATCGCTCCAATGTCCAATCCATGGACGTTGAGCGGGCCCAGGGTAAAAATATCATCGCCAACCAATGATTGGGAAAGATGGGAGCCAACCTTTTTAGGGGCCGGTGTTAACGAAGGGCCTATCGCCTTACAACGCGATAAACAAAGCCCCTTATTTATTATTTTTTCGGCCAGCCGATATAGCAGCGATAATTACTGCATGGCTCAGATCCAGTTGGCAGCTGGCAGCAATCCGCTGATTGCCGGCAATTGGATTAACAAGAAACCTATTTTTGAGAAAAGTGATGAAATTTCGGTTTACGGACCGGGGCATAATGGCTTTTTCACTAGCAGCGGTACAAATGATAAAGGCGCTATCGAAACCGAGAACTGGTTTATTTACCATGCCCGATCCCTTCCGGGCAAGCCTGACCAGCCGCGAACAGTACGCATACAAAAATTGACCTGGAATACGGATGGTTCTCCTAATTTCGGAAGACCTATTAGCACCGGTATTGACATAGCGCGCCCGATAGGCGAGTAACACCAGCGACTCCAGGTAGGATCCAAGGCTCATTATCAATACAATTACTGTGCGCTGTAAAAAGAGCAAGATCACCTGCTCCATGCCCAGTTTTTAAGGCTCAATCATGGACGGAGACATTTCAAAATAAAAATCTTAAAAAACAATTATGAGAAAACTTTTATATAAAAACAGAGAAAGCATTTACCCGCTCGTCGGTTTATGTGTTTTACTCATCAGCATCATGACGGCTATTTGCTTGCCGGCAAAGGCTGCAATTAACCACGATGCTCATAGTCATTACATAGCCACTGGCCACATGGCATCTAAAAACATTGAAGTGCGTGGTACTGTTACCGATACCAGTGGCGTAGGCTTACCAGGCGTTTCTGTTACCATTAAAGGACGCAGCGGCTACGGTGCCTTAACCGACGTTAATGGCGGATATATGGTCAAAGTACCCGAAGATGCCACACTGGTTTACAGTATGATGGGCTTCCTGAGTCAGGAAGTGCCAGTACGCTCGAGAGAGTTTATCGCCATAAAGCTTAAACAAAATATAGACCTGCTTGAGGATGTGGTGGTGGTGGGCTATGGTACGCAGCAAAAAAACAATGTTACTGGTGCGCTGACATCGGTATCGTCTAAAGAGCTACTGCGCACCCCAACAGCCAGTCTGACCAACAGTCTTGCCGGCCGCCTGCCTGGTTTAATAACCATGCAAAGCAGCGGCGAACCCGGTGCAGATGGATCCGCTTTGTATATCCGCGGTTTTGGCACCTATCAGGGTAAAAGCCCGCTGATACTGGTTGATGGTATTGAGAATGGTATTGATGGGATTGATGCGAATGATGTAGAGACTGTTAGCGTATTGAAGGATGCAGCAGCAACTGCCGTTTACGGGATGAAGGGTGCTAACGGTGTTGTGCTGGTTACTACTAAAAGAGGGAAAACCGGTAAACCGGTCATTTCATTAACTGTGCAAACAGCGGCACAACAACCCTTCAACGTACCTGAATACCTCGATTCATACAATGCTTTAACTTTGTTTCGCGAGGCGTTAAATAACGATGGTTTGAACGCTAACCTTTATACAGATGAATATATCAATAAGTTCCGCGACCGCAGCAATCCAACTTATCAATATTTGTATCCAAATGTTGACTGGACAAAAGAACTGATCAAACCCTATTCCATCATGACCCAGAGTAACCTTAATGTAAATGGTGGTTCGTCAACAGCAAGATATTTTGTGTCAATGGGCTATTTAAAACAGGACGGTTTATACAAGTACGATGACCTGAACGCGTACAACATTAATGCGGTAATGAACAAGTACAATTTCCGGAGTAACATTGATATTGACCTTACCACTTTGCTAAAGCTGGAATTAAACCTTTCAGATATCGTACGCGACAGGAATTATCCTACGGAAACTGCGGGTGCTTTCTGGAGCGAGATACGCAATACGCCATCATACCTATATCCTTTAACCAACCCTAATGGTTCGGTACCTGGCCAGAAAGATTCGCCGGCAAACCCATTTGGCCGTTTGACACAATTTGGATATGGCCGCTTCTTTGAAAACACGCTAAGCTCGATTGTCGGCTTCACGCTGAAAATGCCTTTTATTACCGAGGGTTTAAGCTTCAGGACGCGTTTTGCCTACGATGCACAAAACGTTCGTAACATCACCCGGCAGCGCAATTACTCTACGTACCGCTTTATCATCGATGAAAAAGAAACTGACCTTAGTAAAGGGAGATATGAAGAGTTAACTACTGGCGATGGACTGCTTGGATTTAAGGTCGACGCAAATGGCAGCCGCAGGTCAACACTGGAGGCTTATTTGAACTACGACAGGACCTTTAAGCAAAAACATGCGGTATCAGGCATGTTGCGTTACAACCAGTCGCAAAGTTTCCTGGCGACCAATACTGACAATGGCGCTATTGCTGCACTACCTTACAAGCAATTGGGCTTAGTAGGCCGGGCGAATTACGCGTATGACAGGCGATATGTCGTAGAGTTTGATGCGGGTTACAACGGTTCAGAAAACTTTATGCAAGGTCGCCGCATGGGTTTCTTCCCTGCAGCATCGGTAGGGTGGATATTGTCAAACGAGAAATTCCTGAAAAATTCTAAATATTTAAACCTGTTGAAATTCAGAGGTTCTTACGGTATCATTGGTGTTGATAATAGCGTTGGCCGCTTTGCTTATTTGAGCACCTGGCAAACCGGTAACGGAAGTGGTTATCAGTTTGGTGCTGCAGCTGACGGAGATAGCTATCCCGGTGCTCAGGAAAGTGCTAGCGGTAACTCATTTCTTACCTGGGAGAAGTCCAAAAAAGCCAACATAGGAATTGACCTTGAATTATTTAAAGGTGAAATTGCTTTCACGGCAGATGTCTTTAAAGAAAGGCGTTCGCAGATCTTAACTACTGCTTCCATTATCCCTGATGTTAGTGGTGTACAAAATCTACCATCCATCAATGCAGGTATTGTAGATAACAAAGGTTTTGAAGGTGAGCTTACCTGGCGCAAACGTTTTGGCAATCATAACCTGATGATACGTGGCTCATATTCTTATGCGACCAACCGCATACAATATGCGGCAGAGCCGGTTTATGCTTTGGCTTACCGGGGATTGAAGGGTACCCAGATTAACGAAGCTTATGGTCTTACCGCCCTGGGTTTATTCAGAGATAAGACTGATATTGATACCAGTCCGAAGCAACAGTTTGGCACTGTACGTCCTGGTGACATCAAATATCTTGACCGCAATGGTGATGGTGTGATCAACAGTCAGGATGAGGGATACCTGGGCCAGGTTACTACGCCGAAATCCATCATGGGCATAACCCTTTCCTACACCTATAAAAATTTTGATTTTAACGTATTGTTTCAAGGTGCCACAGGTGGCAAGTTATGGTTAAACGGTACATCGGCCTGGGCTTTCTCCAGCAACAGTTCGGTGCTCGCCGATTACTTAACCGGCCGCTGGACGACTGAAAACCCTGACCCTGATGCACAATGGCCAAGGCTTGCGTCGTCAAACAACATAAATAATAATCAAAATTCAACCTTTTGGCTAAGGTCATCAAATTATCTGCGCCTAAAAAATGCCGAGATAGGTTATACCCTCCCAAAAGCATGGGTTAAACGCATAGGCCTGTCAAACATCCGCACGTTTGCAAATAGCTCCAACATCTACACCTGGTCTAAGATGAAGATTTTTGATCCGGAACGGACCAATGGCTTTGGCGACTATCCGCAAATGCGGGTAATAAATTTAGGATTAAACGTTTCAATGTAACCCCATGAAAAAGATATATACTTTACTTTTAGCAACATTATTAATTAGCAACACGTCCTGCAAAAAATACCTGGATGTGGTACCTTCCGAATACTCCAGCGAAAATGATGTTTTTAACAATATCAATCTGGCTGAACAAGCGCTTGCCCGTCTTTACAATGCCTTACCAAACGAGCTAACAGCCTACTATACTGCCGCCACTGATGAAAGCTATCACCATTGGTTTGATAATGGCGAGGCCATAGATGCCTATAAATATAACCTGGGCAGCTGGAGTGTTAATGATAACCCACTGGGCAACTGGTCTGGCAAATACCAGGACATCAGGCGCGCAAATATTTTCATTGCTCGGATTGATGGAGTGCCTGTACCGCTTGATAGAGAGAGCTACTACGCTATCTGGAAACCGCGATATAAAGCCGAAGCCCGTTTTGTGCGTGCACAATTCTACTTTGAATTATTTAAGCGCTATGGTGCTGTGCCTTTAATTACCACCGCCAAAGATGTAAATCCTGATAAACTGGAAGATACACAGGTAGCGCGTAACGCTGTAGATGAAGTAGTAAATTTCATTAGTACTGAATGTGATGCGATTGCTGCGGTTTTACCTTCTACCCAGGATGCCGCGCAAACCGGACGTATTACTAAAGGTGCCGCATTGGCTTTAAAAGCAAGGACACTTTTATATGCTGCCAGTCCGCTGTTTAATGGAAACCCACTTTATGCAGGTATAAGGAATAAAGATGGCAAATCCCTTTTCAATCCATCATACGATAGAGAAAAATGGAAACAAGCTGCGGATGCTGCAAAGGCCGTAATAGACTTGAATATTTATAGCCTGTATAGCCCTAACCCAAGTAATCCTGTACAAAACTATGCTGCGCAATTTTACACCCGCGATTACTCAGAGACTATCCTGCCAAGAATTATAGGTAACTCTACAGACATAGATGGTAATTATCTACCTAACGGAGCCCCATTTAAAGGAAATGGTAAGTTGACTCCGTTACAGCAGCTGATTGATGCTTATGAAATGAAAAATGGTTATCCTATTAATATTACAGGCTCAGGCTATACCACCTCAGGTTTCTGGAACGGACAACTTTGGGATGGCCTTAAATTTCAGGATGTAACTAATATCTCAAACATGTATAAAGACCGCGATCCGCGTTTTTATGCAAGTATTTTTTTTCAGTATGATGTTTGGCGCTTTGATGCTACAAAACGCCCTGTAAGATTGGCATGGTTCGGATCGGGTAACGGAATCACCGATGGCTGGGCTACTGGTAAGCCGGGTACTAACCCATGGGGATATAACATAAGGAAGTTTTTATCGCCTGCTTATGACCGCAATGCTAATTCAGGTACAGGAACAAGAAATTTCCCTATTTTCCGCCTTGCAGAGATCTATCTGAACTATGCCGAAGCGATGAACGAATACCGTGATACACCAGATCAATCGGTTTACCAATATCTTAACCAGGTTCGTGCACGAGTATCGATGCCTGGGCTGCCTATCCTGCCTGATGATCAAACAAAAGCAGGTATGCGCAAGCGTATACAGAATGAGCGCCGGGTTGAGCTTGCTTTTGAAAGCCACCGTTTTTGGGATGTAAGACGATGGATGATTGCTGAAGCCGTAGATAATGCACCCGCATTCGGCTTAAATGCACGCCCGTCTGCAGCTGAATTACAAGCTACAGGCCTCAACGAGAGTAGTGAAGCAGCTGGCGTAGCAGTATTCTACAAAACGGTAACGCTACAGAATCGTGTATTTGCCGATAAGCATTATCTAATGCCTATACCTCAAACGGAGATTGATAAGGATCCAAATCTTGTACAAAATTATGGATGGTAGTTGCCAGTGTAACCCTCCTGTAACTCCTAATATCGAACTGTAAAAGATGCGAAAATTCGTAACTTTTACAGTTCGATTTTTAAGAGGGGTACAACATTACTAGCAGTCCCTGCATCTGAGCCGAAAAACTTAGTCATACACTTAAAACATCCCATGCTATATAATTCTGCCAGGTTCATAACTGGGGGACACCACGGATGATACGCTATTGTTTTGTGAAGAATTTTTGTTAAATAAAACATACTTTGATTTTGCCACCCCTTGTCTTTTTATATCATTTAGATGCTCTTTTTGCTATGTTTGTTGAGTTTATACTTTCATTGACCCGTAGCTATTCTTGTATTCGGCTGATGTATAGATTCTTCTGCCAGAGCAATACATCATCATAGAACCGGTGAAATTTGCATTATCGTCTGTATTTAATAATTGAATCCTATTTAACTCAGCAACAGGAACAGATCGAATAATATTAGCTTCTGAACGTATTATTTTCAGAACCTGCTTTAGTTCGGCGATTAAAATAATAAATTTACAAGAAGAATATTTTATTACGCCAAAATTCACTCTGCCGTTGTGAAAATATTCATTAGTAAACATTAGTACCAAATTGAATGTCATTATTATCAATCGCCAAACCTCAGCTAAATAAAGCTTTTGTATATTGATTTTGACGCTACACTGTAATTAATCCGAGCACCATAAAACTAAATTAAATATGTAACATTTGATTTGTTGTTATAGTTACATCTTGTTGATTAATAATGGATAACGATACCCGTACAGTGCTTGTTTACGCAAGGGGATTTGCTGATAGCAAGGTTTCGCACGAAACCTTACATGCCATGGGTTTATATCATACCTTCGATAATGACAGCGAATTCACCTTTGAAATAAATAAAACAGATAACATCATGGATTATTCAGACATTCCATCGAATCCTGTTGTAATACCAGTTAATACACTATATCATTGGCAATGGAGCCGAATATGGCTTAAAGCAACTAAAATATAAGCATATGAAATACATTATTTTTATCGGTTTAGCCTTCATACTGAATAGTTGTGATGCCCAAAGCGAGAAGACGAAAAAACCGCAACCCGTAAAACACAGCAATTTAGTCAAACAACACTCATACAGCCAATTACTAAAGAATAAAAAAATGGAACACTTTGACATAAAAAAATTTGATGCCCATAAAGATGAGTCTCAAAATTATAAATATACTTTAGAAGATGGGAGTGTGGTAGAAGAGTATACAGGACTTAATAATCATGAATACATGAGAGACATTACTAAAAAAAAGTCTTTGTTTACTACTAATTTAGTATTTGATCCGTCAGGTAATTTAAAGACAAAAGGACAAACATTTAAAAATACTACTGAATTAGGTATTTGGACTGACTACGATGAAAAGGGCAATCTAATTAAAACCACAGATACGGATAAGCCTTTCATCATAACTTTTGAAGATATTGCTAAATTTTGCGAAGAGAGGAAAGCTGATTTGTATGCCTACAGTACCACAATTGACCGATTCTACGACCAATCAACAAAAGTATGTACCTGGACTGTAAAGTATACAGGAGAATATGAAGGTACTGTTGGTAACTACTCAATAGATATAGATGGTAAAACAGGAGATATACTTCGGGTAATACAAACATTTGGAAAGCATGGAGAACATAAGACGATTTATGATAAAAAACTAAGTGGCGCCAGGAAAGTAGGTGTAAATAAGGGTGGCAAAATGGGACAGACAACGGAGATAAAGGTTTTTGGAGTAGCTTACTTGAATAATCATGGCGCAAAAAATTACTGAAGGTGCATTAGTGCAATGCGATAAAGAAGTAAAACCGAGTAAGCTAAAGGTTAGTAGTCAAGATTTTTGTCATGCTGAGGATAAATTGATAGCTACTGAAGAAGATAAACAAGCAGAAGTCAATGTACCTAATTTTGGGATCTGTGCTGTTACAAGAAGTAAATGTGTGCCTTCAATTATAAAATGGGGTAATCCTACTTCAAAAGATGAGATTAATGGTTTTAAGATACTAACTGAAGCTTCCACTTGCCAATGTGCTGTTGGTGGTAAAATAGTGGTGCAACACAAAGGGCATAATGAAAAACACGATGCATCGTAGATTATCGTTGTGAATTATAACTGAAAGCGACCTTATTGCAAAGACTTCATTCAAAAATATTGACTTTTTAAAACAAATCTTTACTTTACAAAAGTCCGGTTTTACGGGGAGAGGTCACTATCTAATAGGCGTACATGAATTTTTTCATACTTTAGGTCTTCCTGATCTAGAAGATAACGGCCTTGAAAATAGGCTAATGTATCATCTTGGTAAAGTGGGGAGCAATGTCACGAATAATGAAAGAGCAATAATGAACAAGTTTATTATGTATGATATAAGAGATATGACAAAAGGATCTTATTCAAATCCGGGGAATAATATGGTTAATCAATTGAGAACCTTTTTAAACGATAAATCCAATGGTTTCAAATATAATAAGGCTAAGTTTAGGTAGTTTCACAATTTGTTTGTTTTTGTCCTCTTGTAACAGTCAGGAATCAAAGCATATTAAGGATGTCACGTATACTAAAAATGACACCTGTAGACTAGATTTATCAAAGGGCGAAGCTGTTATATTAAAGCTTGGTGAATGTCGTTACTGCCATTTGATTAATGATGTCCCAAGGTTTAAAAAAAATATTCCAATTTTTAAAGAACTGGCCGCTTTCGATAGCTTAAAGTTGAGTAATTTCATATTTGTAGGTAAACATAATGGGATGTACAAAAAGGTGTTTCCGCAGGTTGTTAAAAGGGTTGACAGTTTAGATGATTGCCAGAAGCAAAACTTAATTCATTTCATTAAGGATGCCGGTCTAAATCAACTAGTACACTGATGTTATATTAAAGCAATAAGAGGCAGTATCCATTAAACTGTGTAAATGAAATTTGGGGTTAGTGTATTAGATCTTAACCCTTACATCAAAAATAGCAATGAACTGGTGTTCATAATTAAATTTGAACGAAATATAATGGATTCCTCCAAAGCATCTAATTACTCACAAACTTTACTTATTTTTCAAAATATTTTAATAAGGAATGAAAAATTGGGAAGATTTAAAGAATATTTTAGTAGAATTCAGGAATGAGAGAGATTGGGAGCGGTTTCATAACCCTAAAGATTTAGCTTTAGCACTATCTATAGAAGTGTCTGAGTTAAATGAACTTTTTCTATGGAAGAAATCGGAAGAAGCGGATGTAGAGAAAATCAAAGATGAATTGGCTGATGTATTTGCGTATGCAATCTTGCTTGCTGAAAAGTACAATCTGGATATTAACGAAATCGTTTCCAATAAAGTCCTGAAAAATGCAGAGAAATATCCTGTAGATAAAGCCAAAGGAACATCTAAAAAATATAACGAACTATGAGGTTATACGCTGGTTCGTCAACGAACTTCATCGCACTTAATGTAAATAATCAAATTGCAGGTTTACTGGAGACTGAATTCTTAAAGCAATTTGGCTACAAAGCACAGATTAATGAGGTCATGTCGTGGAGGAATTCTCTTTTTCGCCTGTCTGATATATTAGAGCGTGCAAATCTTACTGATCAGGGTATAATGGTTGAATACAAGCTCCCTTTAAGTGGAAAACGTATTGATGTGATCATTTGCGGTAAAGACAAATATCAAAAACGGAATGCTGTAATTATCGAACTCAAACAATGAGAGAAATGCGCATTGTATGCATCCGCCCAGAGCCATCTATGATCGTATAGTATCCCTTTTTAATTTTGTTCCAGACATAAAAATTAGAGAATGGATACGACAAGAAACAATTTACACGCACAAATGTATGCTCATTATTGCAACTGGGAGGCTAGCGGACAGAGTCAGATAGGTTATTGCAATTCTGAGGGCCTATCTTTTTTCAAGTTTAACTACTGGGTGCGCAAACTACGCAGTGAGGCCAAGCCCATCACACCATCAGCTTCCGGCTTTGTCGCTGTAGAAGTAGCGCCTTCAGGCATGCCTATTTTCGAAATCAGCCATAAAAATGGTCACCGGATCAGTTTTTACCAGACCATTGAGGTTAGTTTTATTAAGGAACTTCTGGGCTGATGCTTTCCCTTTCATCAGCCTATCATTATTACATTTACCGGGGGATTACCGATTTCCGTTGCGGCATGGACTCCTTGAGTGGGATCGTGCGCAGAGAACTTGAGCGGGATCCGCTGAGCGGTGATATTTATATCTTTTTCAACCGCAGACGTAATCAGGTCAAGCTGCTCCACTTTGAAGGGGATGGTTTTGCCCTTTACCAGAAACGTCTGGAACGTGGCACCTATGAACTGCCTTCTGGTACCAGCCAGGACAGTATCCGTTTAAGTAGCGAAGCCCTGCTGCTGATCTTGCGGGGCATCCGGCTGGACAGTGTTCGTCGGCGCAAAAGATATTCGCTGGCTGGGCAGGGTTAAGTTTTCCATAGCGGAATTAGCTCGTGTCATAACGGAGCACTTCTGTGCCATTTTAAAGATATCTTTTGGGCAGTAGGCTACTGTTTTCAAAGGTTTTCCACAATACTGGTTCAGCTGGGGTGGAGAACAAAATCTGTTCTGTTATTGCACTTTATTCCAGGGTTGTTATTTTTGTGCTGTGGGAGAAGTGATCGACTATAAAAAGCTATATGAGGACAGCCAGCGCGAGAAAGCCGTACTGGAAAGAAACTATGCGTTTGAAAAAAACTCCTGGGATCAGCAGCGGGCAGAGTTAATGGCCAGTCTGGACAAGTTGCGCAGGCAGCTGTTCGGCATCAGCGCTGATAACCGCGTTAAACTTGCCCTCCCCGGTCAGATGGAGCTATTCACCCTGGAAGCGCCCGTAGCGGTGGTAGAACAGGCAGCAGAGGAGTTGGGCAAAGAGATCAAAGCTGGGCAGAAAGAAGACAAGGCACCACGGACAGCAAAACGTATGGTGTTGCCTGCCCACCTGGAACGCAGGGAAGTGATCATTGATCCACAAGGCGATTTAAGTGATTACAAACTCATCGGTAGTGAGCAGACTGAGGTACTGGTTATCGAACCGATCAGGATGTGGGTGAAATGTATCATTCGTCGCAAATGGGCACTTAAAGATAGCCACGATGTCACCAAGCCGGGTATTCTGGAAGCACTTGCTCCCTCAAGAACAGTAAAAAGAGGTCTGTTCGACGAATCTGTACTGGCTTTTCTTTTGATCAGCAAATATATTTATCACCTACCATTGTACCGGATCCGGCAAATGTTTGCCAGGGAAGGCATTCCCATATCAGCTTCCACCTTATCAGATAATGTGACGGTAGTCTGCAAAGCACTTCAGCCTATTTATAATGCGTTAAAAAAAGAAGTACTGGGAAGTTTATACCTGCAGTCTGATGAAACTACTTATAAGGTGCTTCAGGGAGGCAAAAAAGGCAGTTGTCATAACGGTTATATGTGGGCTTTTCATTCCCCACCCTCGGGATTGCTCTTCTTTCAATACTGTAATAGCCGTGAACATGTGCATCCAAAAAAGATGTTGCAGGACTTCCATGGTGTACTGCAAACTGACGGATACCCGGCATATGGAACGGCATTGGCAGGAAATGAGCGGGTAAAACAGCTTTTCTGCATGTGTCATATCCGCCGAAAATTCGACGAGTCTGCTGATAACGACCTGCCCAGGGCAAAACACGCTGTCCAGGAGATCGCAGCAATGTATGCGATAGAAAAGCATATTAGGGAGGCATCACCGGCTATGGCAGAGGATGCCATTGTACAACTAAGGCTCAAAGAAGTGAAACCGATATTAGAAAGAATGAAGCTGTGGATGATAGCAGAGTATCCTAAAGTATTGCCCAAAAGTCCGATTGGAAAGGCTATGGCATATGCACTTAAACTTTGGGACAATATGCATTATTATACTTTACATGGCCATTTACAATTAGACACCAATAGTATTGAGAATGCCATGAGACCAATCGCGCTTGGTCGGCGTAACCACTTGTTCAGCGGAACACATGATACAGCCCAGAATGCAGCTATGGTATATTCGCTCTTTGCTACCTGCAAAAAGCATGGTGTATATCCGCAAAATTGGATAACTGATGTGCTTTACAAAATCAATGACCCAGAATATGAAGGGAAATATAGCGATCTCATGCCGCAACGCTGGAAAAACTCCCAGATGTAAACAGTTATAGAATAGTGGAGGGCATAGCCCGTATGCATACTGCGCATTAACAGATTACGATAGTGATTATGTTGTAACTTGGGTAGGAGGAGGTAATAAATCTGTGTTACATCCAAGCGTACAGGTAGGTAATTATATGTACTACCTACAGGATAATAGTACGGTGTTCTATGACGGTGATCATCCAGTAGGACTTTCAGCCATTAAGCTCAGCGAATCAAAGTGCACCTCGATCATCAGTTAATTTGAAAAAGTTGATCTGCCCATTTTCATCTCCGTGGGCACTCTCAAAGAGTTTCTGGTGGGCATCTACCTGATTAGTTCCGAGCGGTTTGAACAGAATGTCAAAGAGAATCTCATGCGGTTTTTTATCGACCACCAACATTCGGACAATTCGGTATTGCTAGTAAATCGGGTGGGGACCGGTAATCCTATAACTTAATGCTATTTTTTAATCAAAAATAGATCCAAAATCATCTATTTTAACCTCTTTCTTTTATCTTTGCAAAAAAAAACACTCTCAAATGGCATCAAATATCGATAGATATAAATCAGACCTGGATAAACTGCTCAAGCTTGGCAAAGACCTGTTTTATACCATGCAAAATTCCGTTTTCCCAAAAGAGACGATTGAACATCTCAAATCAACCATGAAATCTGATGAAGAAGTCGCTGAATATATCAAACAATTGCCCAACTTCAAAACCACCTATCAGCGCTGGTATTCTGAATCGATTGTTTTAATCAAACAGATCTTACCCGACCGCCTTCAGGACTTCATCAAATATTACGAAAAGCCAAAAGGCAGAAAGCTTTTGGAATTTGAAAATTATACCATTGAAGATTATCTACAGGGTAATTTCAGAAATTCGAGCTACACCAATGCCACCAGTGTAAGCGTGTCTGCCGCCATCCCCCAGTTCCAACAGCAGCTCAGCATTCTGCGGTCCATCAAGGGACGCTTTGAAAGTACCCTTTTTGATATCCGTCAGCTGGTACATGCGGATTTTCTGGATTCGGAACTTGCTGTTGCAAAAGAACTATTAAAACACAAATTTGCACGTGCAGCAGGCGCAGTTGCTGGTGTCGTGCTCGAAAAACACCTTTTTCAGGTTATTTCCGACCGTAAAATCGCGATAAAGAAAAACCCATCAATCAATGACCTCAATGAAGCCCTTAAGAAAAGCGGCGTGATCGATACTCCGCAATGGCGGTCCATCCAGCTTCTTGGCGACCTTAGGAACAAATGCAGCCACAGCAAAGCAAGTGAGCCCACAGCCGAAGATGTTGAAGATTTGATTGCAGGCGTTGATAAGACTATCAAAACTGTTTTTTAACCCCATTACATCCTTGTCCCATTTCCGGATCAAACATTTGAATAAGAAATGAGATTGAATTAAGCCAAGTGCCGCCACGACCGACCCCAGGACTTTTAGTCTTAATGTTTTTCGTATAGGTTTCTATCAGACTAGGTTAGTAGGGAGTAAAGTGGGAGGGGGAGACTGCGAACTGGAAATAAACGCCAAATTTGTCAGTTATATTTATCTTGGAGAAACGAAGTGTTTAAGTCATACTCATAATTGCAAACTGATGTTTATTTCGATTTTGCCGAAGACATCCCAAAAAAATAAAGTCATAGCCTACTTCCAGCAATTCATTGGGCCTAAATTATTAAATTGCAGCTCAGGTAACCTGAACTAATGCTGTTACGAAATCTGTTAAATCCCGAATATAAACCGCTCGGAAATGAAAGAAATAAAAGACATCGACCTGCCAAGCATCATTGTCGAAGCCCGAAAAGTTGCCGCTTATGGCGATGAGAACCTTGCCCAGCTCGCTGGTCGGTGCCCTGAAAAACAGCTTCTTCAGGACTATTACCTGGGCATGATCAGACGCCAGGTGATTCTGCTCAACGATATTGCCACGCTGCTTGAACATACGACCCATCACAACATTACCGGTGTTTTTGTACTCTGCCGCTGTCTGCTGGACGATTTCCTTCATGTTTTTTACTTCAAGCTCGATGTGGATGAACAGGAAGCTATAATAGCCCTCAATGCTGATGTACACCGACAAGCATTTCTTGCCCTTCGCATCCTTGTGGATTCCAACCACAAACATTTTGAAGGCAAGTATCCCTACTACCAAACCATTGAAGAGTTTGAAGCATTAATCGAAAACTTTAAGCACCGAGCGGAAAACGAAGTTTTCTTTTTCGATAAAGACAGGTTCCGTTTTAAACGGTTCAAAACCTTAACCGAAATTGCCACAAGCATCACGGATTTTGAACTCAGTAAGCTCAGCCAACGTGCCTATTATTCCTGGAAGGATACCTCCGAATTTGTACATTATTCCAATGCAACATTTGAAAGGGAACTGACCAGAGAGGACGATGATCATAACCTGAAAGCGATCGAAGAGGTCATCCTTTACGCCTATAACACCATCGAGCTATCCTTCCGTTATTTTACCAAGCGGGAAAGGCTGGAACTTCTGGTGGATGAGGAGCTGAAAGAGCGCTATGCCATCAAATACAGTAATAACTAAAAAAGAATGGCATGAACACTAAGCCTGTTTTTGAGCTCCATCCCGGCTTGGATCACCTTGATTCGTTGGAAAAGAACACATTAAATAACTATTCACAAGGAATAGATGAGCTTGTTAACTACGGCACACATGTGCTGAGCTGGGGACTTGATGCCACTGATGGGGGAGATGAGATAATTCCCCAGCTGATGATCTTCCGCAACATTTTGGAAAACCTCGATGCCATTTCGGTACTGGTCCGGGCCGGTTCGATTGATCCCTGCAAAAGCCTGCTCCGTGTGGTGCTCGAATCGGTACTGAACCTGGAATTTATGTTCCAGGGAGAGATAGAGCGAAACGGGCTGGCCTTTCTGATTTGCAATTACCACAGTGAAAACAAGCTCACCGAGAAGCTTACGCCCGGAAAAGAGCAGTTTAAACAGCTTCGCCGCAAACTCCGGGCAGACCGGTCACTACCCGATGACATGCTGCCACCGACCATTGCCGGCCTACCTGCACACAGGGAAAACCTAAAAAACCTCATTGCCCATCCCCTGTATGAAAAAGTCGAGGCCGAATACCAGCGCACCATAGCTTCTGGTATACGAAATCCTGCTTGGTATCAGTTATTTGGTGGTCCGCCGACCATCGAACAGCTTGCCGAAAAACTCAGTCATCAGGGTTTTTATGAAGTGCTCTACCGGGGCTGGTCGGGATCCATCCATGGTGAAGATATTCTCAAGGGAAAATTCGGCATGGAGGACGGACACTTCACCATTTCCCAGATCCGTTTGCTCACCGACACCAAAACCGTTACCCAATTTGCCTGTTCACTTGGTCTGATTGCCTATAGGGCATATATCAGCCATCGCATGCCACATCGTGAAATCGATGTGGCTGAATGGTACCTTGCCTTTAGCCCGTTTTACCAAAGCCTGCTATAAATGCATACGGAATGCGGTGAGTTAAAGCTTGCGTTTACGCAAAAAATAACGGCCGGTCACAAAAATGATCAGTGCCAAAAGTACCAAAAGCGCAATCCAAGTATTACTCTGTTGCGCATCCATTGAAGGGTTCGGATTGCCGTACAGCTTGGCTACCAGCGCACTGAAATCGCCCATCACCGAAACTAGGCTGGTAAAGGCGATAATAGCCAGGAGTATATTCAGGAGCCTATCGCTTTCTTCCCTGAAGATCTTTGAGCTGTTCTCGATTTTTTCCATAAGCGCTATGGATTCCCCATGGATCCCCAAAGCTTCCTTGATGTTGGCAAAGATCAGATTGGGAAGAAAGTTATAGGAGATCATTTCCATATTGTATAGGTTTAAAAAACGGGCAAGCTCAGTTCTGGTAACCGAGAGTTTTCCCTTAGTGGTCACCTGAGAGTTTACTTTGAATAGATAGAATTTGCAGTACAGGTTAAATTTATAGATCTTCAGATAAGTATCCCGCCAAACGATTTCCCCCTGCAGCAGGTAATTGCTAGCCAGCAGTATGAAACTATCGTGCAGACAGAGCGCCGACCAATTGTCAAATACACTGATCTTATCGCCGATGATCGAATCAAAGTATAACTGGCTCGGACGGAAGTCACCGGCGGTACTCGCCGATAGGTATGGAGCTGAAGTACCCAGCTCAAAAAGCGCATGGTCAGGTTCATAACCCGCGGGAAAATTTGCCAAATCCGCCGTGATCCAGGTTTTAAGTTTGGAACCGTTATAATACACGGAACCCTGCTGCTCGGATATGGAAATAAAATCCCCATTGCTGTTTAATACGAGCATTTTTTTTTCAATAAATTCCGAAATGCTCATCGTCTGCCCGCCGGCGATGATTTTGCTGTCAAACTCCCTCGCAAATTTGACCAAGCGGGAGAGTTCATCTACATTCAGTGGCACCTCAGCCCCCTGCGCATCCACGATCCTGATCTCAAAGCTGTAAATGCCAGTCCTGAACTGTTCGTTATAGAAAGTGATCGAAACCTTTTGAACATTAAAAACAGGAGAAGGCATGGCCTGACCGTTCTGCTTGTAATCCGCAAACGTGCAGCTTCGAAAAGCCACGCTTGCAACAGAAATCAGTTCCATGTACTCTTTGTCCGGGCAGTCGTTGAGGATGAAGGGCCGGAACGCCGAATAATATTGCCTGGAAATGATGCTCCGCACCCTTTGATCGGTAATGACCGCCTTTTGGTACATCGGCTGCTTCTTCAGCATTTCGCGCTGGATGGGACTGAAGTTGAACATTCCACAGAACTGAATGGAATAGGCCTGGAGCTGGGGCGCTGAATTTGTCATGCCTAAAATTAAGATTTATTCCCCATCATTCCCTTTTTGAGGCCGGACTTTTATCGAAAAAATCCGCCAGAAAGTCAAGCGACTCCCCAGGCAGGGGCACCGGGTTGAAGCATTTTTTGCAGTAGAACGCATGCTCAAGAAAATAATCGATAAAATCCTTTTTGGTATAGCGGTTCCTATGGCCGCATATCGGGCAGGTGGACTTCAGGTTCGAAAAAAGGAAGCGGTAGGCCATTTTGGACTCTACGCCACCGGGATGGTCCATGAGCATGATCTAGGCCAGAAACCGTTTGAGCTCTTTTTCGAACCTCAGGCTCCGGTCATATGGGATGACACCGAAAACGATACCATCGATCACGGCCGTGGTGTAGATCATCAGCTGCGGCATCGAAAAATAATAATGTTCTTGCAGGTCCTCTACCTCTTCCGGCGTTACAAAAATGAAATTCATTTCCTGATGTGGCGTTCTATAATTTTTATTGGAAGTCACGATATGGATCGCCTTGTCCGAAAGAGCACTCAGCCCCCACTGAATGGAGCGGTCATAACGGATGTCATAGATGAAGTCTGCGTGCAGGGTCAGAAGTTTGATCTTTGCAGATACCTTTTTGATGATCTCCCGTCTGTCCAGCGTTGGAGCACTCAGATCATAGGCGCTGGAATCTCCATGATGGAAAACCGCTGAAAAAACTCTTCCTGGTTTACCAGGATCTGCTCAAGCAGGCAAAGCTGATCCTTAGAGGGTTTGCGGATCAGGGAATAGGCGACGCTCATCTTTCCCTTCTGGGCAATGATGATTGATTCGTAAATGAAATTCACCATATCCGAGAGCATCGACATCACTAGGTGCTTGGTCACCACCAGCTCCAGTTCCGCCTTGCGCTCAAACTGCTGCAGAATATCCAGGGGGTGGCTATCTCTCGTTCAAAGATAGACCTGAGTTCGGGATCGCCGTTAAAATTGATGTCGGTATTGGCCATTTTTTCGTACTCGGGCGCATCGAGAATTTCAGTGATCTGGTCATATAGGTAGGCGCAGATGTTGTTGGCTAAATGGAACCTGGATGAAAGTACGGTTTTGGTTCCTTTTTCAATGACGATCATAAAAGCGATAATGTCTAATTGGTTATTTTTTGCTTATCTTGGAGCTATTAAGATATCAACCTTAACGGAGAATACCGCGGGAAACAAACATAATATTTTTGAATGGCTTGGGCCACCTAGTCACCGAATTTGAAAGGCTCGTACTGACCCTAAAAGTCTCCATTTACACCATAATGATGCTGGAAGGGCTCAAAGAAGTCAGATATGGCCATGTGCTGCTCGCCGATCAGACTGGATACCCGATCTTGCAGACGCTTAGGAGCCTCCTCAGTATCCGGTATGGTGGCAGGGATTTGGAGTTTGACCATGTGGACAGGCTGTTTGCCCTTACCTCTGAGCTCATCGGCCAGCGCAATTTCATGATCCATGGCAGCTGGTTTACCGATCGCGCTAAAAGCCATCCCATAACCGCGGAAATACTTAAGTACAAGACCTTTAAAAGATGCGTGGATGGGGAAGATAAAGCACTTTCCACTGTCCAGATGCAGGTCCTGATCGAAAAAATCCGCAGGCGGAATCCGTTTTCACGACTCTTAACCTTTGCATTCATGAACCCGAACGTAACCTGAGGGAAAAGCTGCCGTCCCAAAGAATTGAACAATTAAAAATACAGTCCCTATCCCAATGAAGAAAACAGACCCACGTGCGATCATTGACAGCTACAACAACCTGCTTTTTGATATTTATCAGCGCGAAGAGCTGAAGACTTTGGGCGATAATCATTATACTTACAAAGGTATTTCCGTTATTGCCTTGTCCAATCCGGCCATATTAAGGACCGTGTAGGTTGTCTACACAAAAGTTTCAAGCAGGTGTTCACCGAGATGAAGATGGCTCTCTCTGATAAAAACTACTTTTATGCCGAAACCGAACTGTTCTCCCTTACCGCGGAGATCAAGTACCGGATCGCTTTATCTTTACCATCCCTATATTCTGCAGCTGAAATACAGTTACCGCTACCACAATGGAAAAAAACACTTCGTCTATGATCAGACGCCTGGAAGATGCAAGGTTTAAACGCGAAATTCCCATCGCTTTTGAAAGTATCTACAAGTATTGACAGCGCATCTCGGATTATCTCTCCAGCTTTTTTCCCGAGGTCATTCTCAAGTTGTCCGGAAGAACTTACTTTCACCATCTCTTTGAACATATCTGCTCAAAATATCCATACCTGATGAATTCTGAAAACCTAAAGTGGCTGGTTGATTTTCCAGACAAGATTACCCCAAATTCAACGGACGGAGAAAGTTTTTTGTGCACCAAAAAGGTTATGACAATGAATTTTTCGGCAAGTTTCTCGACCGGTCCGGGGATGATGAATCCGTGGTTGTACAAATGGATGAAGAGCTAGACAATCTTTTTGTATATCTCAAGCAACAGCTCGACCATTGCCTGGACGGTTACCTTCACCTGATGTCCTTTTTGAATGAGCTCGACATCCAGCCAAAAAAGGATGGCGGATTTTCTTGTGTACTTCTTCCTGAGTCATTTACTCCCAATTAATGCTGGCCCGAATCTTTTTGTTTAACTTTTGTTCCATTTCACGGGTATTATTCAGAGAGAGTATCCGGTTAATCTCTCCAATGCTATTGAGCACTTCCATAAGCGCCCATCGGTAGCATTTCAGATCCAACAGGGCGTCGGATAGGTGGAACTCATGCGCCTTTGGACTATAGTACTGGTACTGGGAAAAATACTTGAACAGATAAGTAAACATTTCACTGTGGCTAAATCCCCTGGCGGCGATAAACCGGACTTTTTGTTTTTCGGATAGAAAGCCGGCGTAATCAGTCATTTCAAACAATGGTTTTAGCGAAGCCAGACTGGTTGTCCTGATATCCTTGTTTTTCCGATACTCGTTTTTCCCATCATCATAAACTTCGGGATTCTCCCCGCGCATTTCCAGCAGTGTTGCTTCTACATCCGGGCTTTCGGACTGTTTGAAGTGCTGATCATGATAACCATATCCCTGGATCTTTGCCTCTGCACGGATGATCTCCTCGCAGCTCATCAAAAACTCCTTGTGGAGTACATTGAGTTCGTTTTTCAGCGAAATCCGCCTGCCTGAGCCCCTAGTCACTGTACCTAGCAGGTAATACAGGTTGATGACATCATCCATAACCGAGCGGAAAAGCAGATTGATGCTGATTTTCTGGCGGACACCCGTCCTAAGCGCTGGCAATAATGCAGCAACCACATCCAGGTTAAAATAAATCTTAAACAGTAAAAGTAAAAAAGTCATGTAGTCTGCCGGTATTTCCAGGCTGCGGGTACCATCCATGAAATCCGCTAAAAATTCTTTGATGTACTGCTGGTTCCGGATCATCTTATTCGCTTCATTTTCCATCTCCGCCAGCTGCTTAGAGTTAAAATGGTATTCGTTATAGTTCATGTCCGTAGTTATCATTTAAATTTTATAATCCTGCCGCATATCAGGGAGATAATAGGGGATTGTATGTCCCTTTCTCACCCGGTGCTTTTCCTCCTCATGGATGGCCAGCGAGAGATAAATCAGTGCAGCCCTGGCCAGTTTCAGCTGTTTGAGCGTTTTCTGTTCAAACTCCTCCCGGCCTATTGCAAAAGTAAAGCCGTCCTCTATCTCGCCCCAGTTGCCATACTGCTTGATCTTAAAGGAACGGTGCTCGATGTGGTTACGGATGTCGGCAAGTTCCTTGGCCTCAGGTTCCAGAAGCTCCTGGTTGCTCCCTTTGTCAAAAAGATCCCTGCTCAGCCAGTACAAAGCTTTAAGCGCCAGGTTCGAACTTCCTGAAAATTGTGGCCTAATGGTTTCGCCCTTACGGTCTGCATGCCAGAGTACGCGAAAGCTGATCTGGTTTATAGGGATGCCAATTGCGAGGTAATCATTGAGAAAGTATGCAATTTTATCAAATATAGAATAAATCAGCCGGTAGGCAATCTTCACCTTTTCTAGGTTGAAAGAGTAATCAGCGTAGTCCAGGGTATCCACCAGCTTGATATCCTTGTCGGAATACGAATGGGCAGGCAGCTGCGTGCCCTCGTAAAATAGGAACCTAGCCGTCCCATATTCCTGCTTGAGCTGGTTATAAAGTGAATGATATTTGGGCCTGGAATCCAGCGAGACAGTTATTGATGGCAGGTGCAGGCAATCATGGGAAGCCAGTTCAAGAGCGCCCAGATCGTTCAGCGGATTCAGGTAAAGGCCATTGGCGATACCCCATTCCCGATATTCCTTTATCTTTCGCTGCTTACCAAGTGCAAAGGAAAAATCCATCTTCCTGGTCAAGAACTCCTCCGGCCAGTTTTTCTCGATCGCCCTAAGCAAACTCCTAAATTCTCCTGCCGCAGAGGGATGGATAAATTTTCTAAGCGAATACCCATCTTTTAGCCATTGGTAGGCCTGGTGGACAAAAATATCCCTGTGGGTATCCAGATGCTGTGCTGAAGCATAACGGTACAAACCCATGCCCATATTTCCCATAGCCATCGGGAAATATGGAATGATTTCCAAAGCCTTGCGCCAGTATTGGATGGCCTCTATAAACTGACCCACATGAGAAAAGTGATTGCCCAGATTGGTGTACGCCTGACATTGAAGTTCTGCTTGTGTGTTCTGAAAACCCGGAAAGGCAATGCAACGCCGCAGGTGAAACAATCCTCTGGTCATCTCCATCCGACCGAGTGTCAAATCCGCATCTAGGTGCACTTGCTGAAAGCCCTGCAAGGAAAACCAGCCATTGGAGAGAAAATAATGCAGGGTAATCAGCTCCTGCTGAGTGCAATTTGCCTCATTGATCTTTTCAGCCAGCGCAATACCCCTGGTGATATAAGAAGGATCACCATTATCTAAGGCATAATCAAAGTATTGGCCAATAAGGGCAATACTTTCAGTAATGCTGATGGGATTTCCGTCATCCACGGACATGATTCCTTTATTCTTTTTTTTCATTTATGAGCTGTTTTTCCGGATTGATCTTTCTGAAAAGACTCTTGTCCAAATGTTTATCATTCACCTGCGCAAAAAGGATGTCCATTGCCATTGCGTCAGGCATTCCGCTAGGGTTTTTGTGGGCATAAATACCTGCCTTTTGCGTGACCTGCAGATCTTCAAAGTATTTGAGCCTCAACCGCACTTTTTCGCAGACCTGGTCATATTCATAAACGATATGCGTCAGGTTCCGGGTGTTGAACTCGGAAATGATATAGCGGTGTACCACCTTATTGCGTTCTGAATACAGTGAAAAAAGACTGTCCCGAAGCTCACTACTGATAATTTCCAGATCTGCCGCCATGCTGTAAATTTGCTTTTCGAATATCGGTCGGTCTCCTTTTTCCTGTCTGAGCAGCCCGACTTCAATCCGTTCGGTCTGGTCCCTTAGCTGTTTATGTAGCACAATGCTCATCCTTAAGTAGGCATCGATCTGGTTTGCGATAATGATCACCAGTTCGATCAGCGCCATGTTTTCAAATGCCCTGCTGCGCAGATCAAAGGATGCGGCCAGTGAGGCGATAAATTTATCATAAATGTCAAGCTCCATGGTAACTACACGTGCCACGCCGGTCAAAAACTGCAGGGTGGAAAGTGCATGAGTCACTTGGCCAAGCTCTGCGGCGACCTCAGCGGTCTGTGCCCGCTCAGCATCATAAATAAACTTGGCCATGAAATAATGGCCTTCCACGTTCGCAAACCAAAGATGGATGTTAAATTCCTCATCATACGTACGCGCCTGCTCGAATTGAAGGTGATCGGTATTGGTCTGTTGATCGGGTATCCTGTTGTTCCATTTGGCCGGCTTGGGATAACAACTGATCTGGAAAGCGCTTTTGGATTCCTGATAGTGCTGAAAACAATATGGCGACTTTTCCTCCATTCCGCCGGCTACATTGATATACTGCCATTCGACTGGTATGCTTAAGGAGAAAATTCCCCTGGGGGCTGTAAAATTTTTCATGGCTGGCATATTATAGATTAAAAAGGTAAACTATCAGTGGAGTGTCTCGTCATATGTTTGATTTATCAAAAATAATATGATTTTGTAGATTTGAAGAAAGCGTGGTTAAGGCAGCTGTCTCGTTGGTAGTTGGATACCGCACAAGACGTTCCGCCACGCGCTTTCTTCCATCTTAAAACTGGATAGTTCGATGGATCTTTGAATCCGCATTTACGACGATAGTTCTAAAGATGTTACTTTAATTCTAAATCTAAGTTATGAAATGTATTGGAATTGACGTAAGCAAACTCAGTTTTACAGTTGCTTATCCCACAGAAAACAGTTATCGTTTGGAGGTTTTTCAAAACGATAGTAAAGGTATTAAAAAGTTCATTACCTCGCCTGGTTCTGACGCTTACTATTGTATCCTTGAAGCCACAGGCACTTACATTAATCTTTTAGTTTATATGCTCCAAGAGGCACAAATAGCCCGTCTCTATGGTTAATCCTAAACAGATCAATCATTTTTCGAAAATGATGCTAAATGTTACAAAAACAGATAACCTGGATGCTAAGTTAATTGCCCTTTATGGAGAAAAAATGAGGCCTCCTATTTATAAATTACCGAGTTTAACAATACAAAAACTACGTCAAAAGCCTATGTTATTTCGACAGTTCAAAAAGCAGTTATGCATGCTCCTAAATGTTCAGGAATCATTTTTAGCCTTGCCAAAAGTTGATGATAAAGTAAATAAAACACTAAATCTTGATAAGAAGAAATAAAAGGCAATCACTATAAGAGTGAGATAGAATATGAATCCTAATGTGTGCTCACGAATAGATCCAAGATTTGAGAAAACATAGCCTATTACAAATACTATAATTAAATAAATTGTGATTGAATACGAAAGTTTAACTTCATTATCGATAAGATAGAGGATTATTACATAAACGGGTCAGCTGTTTTTTAGTCTCATCTTGTATTGATTCTACCGTAATCATGTTAGGCGAGTTGACGCTTAATATTTCATAATACGTCATTATAGGCCCAAATCTATTTAAATTTTTGGCAGCAATACCTAATGTTTTTCCTGCGACCTTATTAAATTTTCCAAAAAAGCTTAGCTCTCTTATATATGTGCTACTCTGCAAATATTTATCTGGTCTGTTATTGAACTTATTCAGTTAGGATATCCATTCAGTTGTGATCAAAGCTTTCCTTCCTAATCCAGATGCGGCGATACCAAAGCCTTTGTATATATACGGGCTTGCCTCATCTATAATGTAATTTAATGCCCCTTTCACTAGTTTTAAAAGAATAGAAGGTTTTTTTGTGGATGGGTTTATCAGAAAAACTGTAACTGTAATTAATTGTGTAAATGGATAATGGGTTGGTTAGTTTTATAAATTATTTAAAATCTACAGTTCGTTTTTATGAGATGATTTAATTTTTAAATAGAAACAAAATTTATACAAGCACGTTTATAATCATTATGGCAGATGTACATTCTAAAGAAATCCGCTCATATAATATGAGTAAAATACGTAGCAAGGACACCAAACCTGAGCTATATGTACGTAAGTTCCTTCATAGTCAAGGCTTTAGATATAGATTGCATGTTAAAGATTTACCTGGTAAACCTGATATCGTTCTGCCAAAATATAAAACAGTAATATTTATCAATGGATGTTTCTGGCATGGCCATGAAGGATGTCGGTATTATGTAATACCTAAAACGCGGACTGAATGGTGGTTGAACAAAATTAATAGAAATATTAAAAATGATGCTGAATCTATTCTGCTATTGAAAGAATCTGGATGGAACATTATTGTAATTTGGGAATGCGAACTAAAAAAGAATACTGTTGATTTTGTATTTAGCTCATTAATAGCAACATTAAGAAGTCATTAAATAAATATTCCTGAGAATCAAAATCAAAACGTATATTTGCTAATAATATTAGTATGTTGTTGGCTCGATTCTTCTTTCAATAACTACCCATACCTCAATACTGTCCCATGTTGAAAGATTTTAATAGACACTTATCATTTAATTTTGTTAGTTTGTTGCACAAATGCTTGGATTAAGAATGGAAGAGAAAATAGTTATTAAGAGTAAAAATAAGAAAATTGTAAAACCTACATATCCTGATGATCAGGATTTGGCCCTTTTAACCCATTATCATTCTACAAATGAGCCAATTTACGGTGAAGCTGTTTCTGTAGCAGAAAAATTTGTTAATTCAGTGCACGAACCGGGAGTAGAGAACTTATATAATGCAGTACAAACAAAGATGTTCGATAATACGAATGTGCCGTTCCCTGGTCCTGAGAAAGGAAAAGAGTTATTCACATTTATAGATTTATTTGCAGGGATTGGTGGTTTTAGGATGGCACTTCAAAATCTTGGAGGACAATGTGTTTTTACTTCTGAATGGGATAAATATTCGAGGCAAACATATTTTGCAAATTATGGCGAATATCCATTTGGTGATATTACTAAGGATCATGTAAAGCAATATATACCGCAGAAATTTGATGTTATTTGTGGAGGTTTTCCTTGTCAGCCCTTTTCAATTGCGGGGGTTTCAAAAAAAATAAGCCTTGGAAGACTACATGGTTTCGCAGACGAAAAACAAGGGAATTTATTTTTTCACATTGCTGACATTATAGAAAAGCACAGGCCAAAGGCATTTTTTCTTGAAAACGTTAAAAATCTTGTATCACATGATAAAAAACAAACTTTTAAAGTTATTAAAGAAACTTTAGAAGCTCTAAACTACTCCTTTGATCATAAAGTTATTGATGGTAAGCATTTTGTTCCTCAGCATAGAGAAAGAACTTTAATGGTTGGTTTCGATAAAAGTGTTTATGGCGATGATGTGAAATTTGACTTTAGTAAAGTCGAAATCCCTACAGAACCTCAAATGTTAAAGACCATTCTACAGTCTGATGTCGATCCAAAGTATACCTTAAGTGATAAGTTATGGAATTACCTTCAAGAATATGCAAAGAAGCATAAAGAAAAAGGTAATGGATTTGGATTCGGATTAGCCAATCCTGAAAGTATTAGTCGTACTATAAGTGCCCGATATTATAAAGATGGAGCAGAAATTTTAATTGCCCAGTCGGGTAAAAACCCTAGAAGATTAATTCCTCATGAAGCAGCTGCATTACAAGGCTATCCTATTTATCCGATAAACACCAATGACAAAACTAAAAGTTTGAAAATTACGGTTTCAGACAATCAGGCTTATAGGCAATTTGGCAATTCAGTAGTAATGCCATTAATTCAGGCTATTGGAAAGCAACTTACTAAGCAGTTATAAGTATGACTCTTGATAGACTTAAAAGCATTTTTTCTGATAATGGTTGTAAAAAGATCTATGTTAAAAATTTAGCACCCAATGACAATTCCAAAAACCAGGTATATTTTGCTGGAAGCTTTGAATTTCTAAATATTCTACCAGTAATTAATATAATTGCTGAAGATGCAGGAGAGTGGAAGAAGGAACGTTTTAAGGCATCACTAGATTTTTCATGGATATTGGACGATGGGGAGTTGGATTTAGCACCAAATTCCCAATTAATTTTATACCCCAAATATCCTGAGGTAAGATTTTCTGGATTTTTAAAAGGATGCCGAAACGCGCCAAGCGAACTTATGAAGCAAAGGCTACCCGATAGGTTGTTTTTCTTTTCGGTGACGGATGAGAATCGTGTTATCGGTTATGTTACTGCACCAGATTCCCAACTTGCAAATGAAGTTAATTCATTAAAATCACCTCTCGTTTATGGGGTCTTTAGAGTACTGGAATTGACAGATGAAAATAGTAACAGAATAAAACTACTTAGAGAATTATTAAGAATCAATCAATTAGGTTGGATACGATCTAAGAGATTAGATCGGTTTGGAAATATTTTGCCATGTGAGGCGTCTAATTGTGGTGGGTATACTCTTGAAGCCGAATTAGGGATTACACCCAATGGCTATTCAGAACCAGATTATCTGGGGTGGGAGATTAAGCAGTTTGGAGTTGCAAATTTTACAAGAATAAGTAGTGCTATTATCACTCTTATGACCCCTGAACCAACAAATGGCTTATACAAACTCGATGGAGCGGAAAAATTTTTAAGAACATATGGATATGACGATAAAGCTGGACGTATCGATAGGATAAATTTTGGTGGAATCCATAAAGTAGGGGTATTACATCCGTTAACTAATTTGACATTGGTAATTGATGGTTTTGATATTGAGTCAGGGAAAATAAGAAATGCCACAGGTAAGATTGCTTTAATAGATTCTAATGGAAATGATACTGCCTCATGGGACTTTTCTTCAATGCTATTGCATTGGAATAGAAAACATAATCAAGCGTGTTATATTCCCTCAATTTCTGATGTGACCAATTTGAAATCTTATAAATATGGTGAACATGCAATTCTTGGAAGGGGAACCGATTTTCATCTTTTTTTAGCACAAATGGCTATGGGTAATATTTATTATGATCCAGGTATTAAAATGGAAAATGCTTCTACTAATCCAAAAATAAAAAAGAGAAGTCAGTTCAGGATAAAATCACAATACCTTCCGCACTTGTATAGAGAGAATGAAATAGTTCACTTGGTCGATGATCTAAATATTTTCGGAAATTAACTCGTAAATAAAGGGCGATAGACCACTAAATCATTAGCTACCTGCATCGTTATTTATTTTTAGATGATGAATTTATATGATCCTTATTATGATCTTTAATATAGTGGATCAAATTATTTTTATCGCATTCAGATAGGCTGTCAATTCTTTTTCCAGCATCTGGAAAATCTTTAATATACATCCCATTGTGTTTGGTCTTAAAAATATAATCTCTTAGTTTTACACTATCCATTGCAGATAACTCTGTAAATAGAGGGATATTCTTCCGCATTCTAGGCCCGTTGTCCCAGACTATGTGGCAGTTGGTACAGCTTAAATTGGCTATTAATCTGCGGCCTCCAGTAAGATCAAGGTTACATGTATCTTTTACTGCCTTAATAACTTGCGGTATTCTATTTTCATTATTAACCGAACCCGTACATGCGAATAGGACACACATTCCCAGGCTACCTAAACTTAGCCTTATTGAAGATAAAACCATTTGAAGAGCTATTTAAAAAAGTACGTAATCTATTAACTGTATTTAGCCCGGGGTTAGTATAACGGCCACGTGCCACATTACTTATATCACTCATAATATAACGATTTACATCAATCAATTCCTGATTTGAAACAGATGATCCAGTATTTCCTCCTAAATGATACATCAACTTTTGTTTTTGGCTATTATCCTCTATATCGCCCAAACTTAATGTGTGAAAAAATTCATGCACGGCTAGATATGGATATTTAGCCCAGTCGTTATAACTAACAATAGCAGGGCCTCCTGCTCCATTAGTTAACCCGCTAACTTTGCGTGATTTGCCATATTTATCAGTAAATGAAGATCGAATATCGTCAACTACGGCGAGGACAAAATCATTTCCAGATAGTTGGCTTAACATCGTTATTTGAGTCAATTTAACAATATAATTGAAGTTGTACCTAATAGTGTACGTACAGGGCTTATTCGTGAACTTTTTACGATTCGAATCATATTTGTAAAAGCCAAAACCACCAACAAATATATTTCCTTTTAATTTATTGGCTATGGTCTGTTGTGTGAAATTCATGAAACTGTTTAGTGTATAAACCCCGGTAGAGGTGAGGTCTAAAACTTTGATGGTAATCGTTATGTCACCTGACAGTGTAAGCTGACCATTTCCGTTATCAAATATAGTCATGTTATTACTTGTTATTCCTCCTGACAACGGCCGTTGCTGAGCATTTGAGATCTCGACTTTTAGTTGCTCTAAGTTCATGGTATTTGCGTCAATTAGTATAGTTGTTCGCATATACCGTACCAATTATGGAAAGTTTTATAGGAACTTAATTCTATTCTTGAATTTTCATAATTACCTCTAAGATAAAATATTAATTCTTATTATCTTGATTTCCGATCATATGAGGCGATGCGTGACTGATTTGTGATAAAAGTATATGGTTAAGGTTCGGTGTTCCGGAGGGTATCAAATCGCAAAGGTATACCCAGTCGCGCCTCCATTCTCCCCAGGCCAAATGCCAAGAGCGGATTAATTTTGTATATCGTTGTCCTTCTTGCAGTACAACTAGAGGGCATGATTAATCGGGTTAAGTTCACAAGATGACAATGTCTATTTCTGTAGCTTACGTAGTGGGGCTTCCCTTTATCAACCTAAAATTAATTTTGATGGCGACTATCTTGCTGATTCACAAAAAAATGTTAATTTTATTGATACATGTACTGTAATACGGATATAGAGGGGACTTAGCGGCGTCAGGGCTCGCTAATCATATTGTTAGCAGAAGTAATAAATATAATATGATTGAAGAAATTTCAGTGTACCTTAAGGGTAATATTACACCATTAATAGCAATTCTAGCACTAATTACCTCTATTTTAATTTACAGATTGAATAGAAAGAAATTTAAGTTAGATAAAATTGATTTCGATAATAGAAAATCTAAATTTTCGATATATCTGGAAGATAGTTATAAATTTAATTATAAAAATGTAAACGAAAAATTATTATTGTTTAATATTAGAATCACAAATTTTTCAAACACAAAAAATTCAATACTTCCCAAACTCAGAATAGTATATTTTTATAACGGTAATCAAACTACTGAAATTATTATCGAACATTCACCTTCTCTATTTCATGAAAATTACCATAGTAATTTAGGTAAATTTCCCTTGGAAATTCGAATTGACGAAAAAGAAATAAAATCAGGATGGGTGATTTTTAATTTTCCTCAAATTTTAGTCGCAAAAAGAATAGATTTTTATGAATTGATAATTGAAGATGGACAAGGAAATACTTCAAAAGTAACTTCAAATTTAATAAAAGAAATACTATATGAACATTGATAGGCGTAAATTACCAATTTATACAATTCAAGAAAATGGATTAATATCAGATCCTAAATGGGCGGATGGAAGATTAATTCCATATGTAGTTTTGAATAATTATCAAAATGGTGAAGAACTTAAAGATTTTTTGAAAGCACATAATACTAGTATAAATCAAGGCGATGTAACTACACAATGGGCATCTCCATTATTACAATATTTCAAACCTAAGAATTGGCTACTTCTTGTGAAATTCGCGAAACCAAGAGAATTTGAGTTTTATATTGAATTCTCATTAGAGAAAAACCCTGCATTAATAGATGCAATTTTTCAATCAAGAGGACTGAACATTTTATACGGATTTCCTGGAGATAAAATATCTAATAGAGCAGATCAATATATAGTTTTAATGGAGGTTCCTAATTTGAATCAAGATGAAAGATGGAATAAAATTTTAAGAGAAATTCTTAAAACAAAATTCAAGAAACAGAATATGCCTAAAAAACAAATTTCCATCGAAGTTGAAAAGCAAATAAGGAAAATGAGGGAATTATTACATTTTAGAAAATAAACACAAATACATTTCTGCTAATATCTATTTGGTAAAATGCGTGAAAAAGCAAAGGGGATGTAAAATAAAATGTGTCAGCTAGTTAATTATTAATTTAGAGACACATTTTATTTTACATCCTCTTTTGTTATTAAGTGCATTATGTAAACTTGGAGAAAATATCCATGCATATTTCTAATACTTGAAAGTCTCCAGTTCCACCATTAATAGAGGGTATAAAGCCTTTTGATAGTCAATATAAACAACAACTTGTTTCCAGACCTAAAAATGTTAAAATGGTTCACAAATGTTGACGTGATACGGATTACTCATGAATAGAAGCTGAAATCATTCTAAGTTGTCACGAAGGTATAGGAGCAAAAATTCCTGAGTTACTATTGATATCTTTAGTAAATGGTCTTCAATTGAGGAAAAAGCTAATTTAATTGGATTGAAGGAAGGTTTTCTTCCTTTTATTAATGAGACATATTGTATGTTTTCATAAAATCCAATATTTTAATTCGTCTCTCTCTGATAGTAACAAGTGAAATTCTTCAAACAAATTTGCAAAGTCATATTTATCGAGGTTAATTATGTAAATAATATGGGTTAAAATATTAGTTTTACAAAAAAAATAATTAAATTTTAAAGATATTAGTTTTAGATCTTATATCCTTAAAAAGAAAGCTTGCAAATATCAATTTTTATGCCCTCAATTCAACAAGAACTGACTGTCTTAGGCTCGAAAACGTTTAACCTGAAAGAACTCTTTACAAACAATTATTTTATTATTCCTGACTACCAGCGAGGTTATTCTTGGGAAACTGAACATCTTGAAGATCTAACTAAGGATATACTTAATATTACAAAGATAGATGGCAAGCACTATACAGGGACTATCGTTGCAGCAATTAATGAATCTACGTCAAATACATACGAGCTTGTTGATGGACAACAACGCCTTACCACTTTGATAATTTTCTTAAATGAAATATATCATTATGACCCTGATTTATTCAAAGATATTTACCCCATTTTTATTTCACGAGGAACGAAAGGCAATGAGCGGAACGTATTGACGCCTAATATAGAAACAAGGAAATGTTTCCAATATGCGATTATCCAACACCAGGATTTTAATGCTGAAACTAAATCCCATGAATCAATAATTAATGCATCAAAATATTTCAAGGAATTTTTGAGAAAAGATGATGTTGATCCAAGTGTAATCTACAATACGATTTTGACAAAGCTTAATTTCCTATTCTTTACTCCTGAACAAAATCGGGAAATCGGGATTATGTTTGAAGTAATAAATAACCGCGGTAAACAGCTCTCGGAACTTGAAAAAATTAAAAACTTTTTTATTTACTATGCCACAGTTCATAGTAGAGAGAGGTTAAGAAAAGAAATAAACCTGAGATGGTCCGATATACAAATCAGTCTCAGTAAGGCACATCGAACAAGTAATGATGATGAAAATGCATTTTTAAGATATTGTTTTATTGTTTTCTTTAAAACCAGTAAAGATAAGAGTTGGTATGTTTATGATGAATGTAAGGAGCTTTTCAACGTAAAAGATTGTAATGAAGATTATATCGATAATGCTGTTGACAGAATGCGTGATTTTGTGGAATTTGTTGCGCTTTCAGCAAAGCATTATTCTTGGTTTTTTAATGGAGACCAATTTGATATTGTATATAATGGAGAAATTAAAACTGAATTAACCCGTTGTTTAACTTACCTCCGTTCTCAGCCAACTTATGCTTCGATTATGCCTTTGTATCTGTCAATCATGTCCAGGTTGGATATTCCACATCAGGTCGTTAGATTATTGAATCTTTTAGAAGTTGTTAATATGAGACTTTATGTTTTACCAGATATTTTCAGGAGAGCTGATAGTAAACAAGCTGATATGTTTGAGTTTGCATGGGAATTCTTCAATGATCGAAATTGGAATTCTGAGAATGATCCTGCAATAACTTATTATAATCAGGTTGCAATAAAAGGTGATGTCTTTGAATGGCTTTTTGAAAATCTTGTACAGATTACCGATGCTTTCTGTCCAGAAAACCGGTTTATAGATAATTTAGAGTTAGATTATGGAGAAAGCTTCAACTATTATCGTTGGATTGGAATTAGGTATTTTCTTTCATGTTACGAGGAACATATTCGCTCACAGAAAGCTAAACGTTCTTTTGAATGGAAAAGATTACTGACAGGAAAGAAGAATATAGGGCACAACAAGAATGACCAATTATCTATTGAACATATTTGGGCTTCAAAAAATATGGAAGTAGAGTTTCCATCTGATTTTCATACTAAAAGGAGGTTAGGAAACTTTGTTCTTTGTGGGCTTAGTAGCAATATCAGCTTAAGCAACAAGAATATTCCAGGTAAGATTGCTCAGTTGGAGGAGCTGAATGGTGCGGGAGAGGGTGCTTTGGATATGATTCAGGTTGCAGAACTGAGTAAAATTTTCAGGTTGGTTGATAATGAAATGACGCAAAGACGTAAGACGAAAAATTATTGGAGAGAAATGGCTGATAAGATTTGTGAACAACGGGAAGAGGTATTTAAAAAGTTTGCTTTAGAGCGTTGGAAACTTCCAAATGAAAAAACAACTGTAATTAATGTTTAGGCAGACAGGCCAAAATATCAATGTCCGTACCTTCAATTTTTATAAACCCTTTAATCGTTGTACGAAGTCATCACTTCCAAAATGGGTAAAAGCCATTTATTTTATTGCAAGCAAAATAGTATTAACTGGGAAACAACAGTAACACTCACCGTAAACTAAAAAACTGATAATTAATTATCAGTTTTTTAGTTTACGGTTACAAAGTCGGACTATAATCTTGGCCTATTGTATTTCGTATTGAAAGAGGGGCTAGGTATGGCCCGGATTTTTTCGACTTTTCAGCGGTCTGGTTTTTCGGGGGAGGTCACCTTTTATACAGTCCGTTTTTAGGAGGGGTTACACGTGGAGCTGACATTAAAATTCTATCATACAGCTAGCTACATATTGATTGGTTAATGTGATAACCTAATATCAATCAGGTTTATTAGGATTCCATAACCTCCAGTTTCTCTGATCATTTCTATAGCTGAGTGGCCAAGGGCTATTAGAAATTTTGTCCCAATTATCGATTATTTCGAAATCATATTGTTTATTTTCATGATCAAGCATCATTGCATATTGAACAAGACTTGCTGATAGATTCCCTGGACCAGTTGTGGATTGTATATCGGCAATAGGATTTTTAGATTCCAATAATATTTTTGTAGCTCTGGATAATGCGAGATTTAGTAGTGGGTGCCCAGAAGGTGCAATTATTGGATTATTGTTTACATAAAATATCCAATGTTCAGATGATTCTTGATTATCCAGAAAACATCTAGAAGTAACCATCTCGTCATTTAACATATTATAACAAAGTGGGTTTAGACGAAGTTTGGCGCCAACTAAAAGTGGCTCAATATCAGCTCCTAAATAATTTTCATCTGCATCTAGATAAAATCCACCATATTTGTAGAGGTAACAAAGCCTGAAATAATCACACCTCATAGCTGGATGATGACACATATTATAAGCTTGAAGATGATTGTCGTCAAATTCAGTTCTTATAAAGCACTCAGCAGAAAAATCATCGAAGCATAGCCTCTTGAAACCATGTTCATCCAGATAGCTCCAACTATCGATGCACTCCTTTACATCACTTGGTATTTTTTCGGAGTTATCCCAGAACTGTATTAATACCCTTGGAATAATTTTGAAAGGGGTTTCCATTAGATTTGAATTTTTATCTTGTACAAGTCTTTGTATAAACTGGGATCTTAACTTGTGGTCGTTAACATGAACATCAATATTTTCTTGAGTTGTCATATAATTAGGGATTTAGTTGTAAAGTTACTACATTCAGACTTTAGTTAAATTCTTTGCGAAACATTCAATTAATGAATATCAACCTTGACACTCAATTTCTAAGAAGAGCCAAATTTTTCTTCAAAAAAATTAAACGAAAAGTAATTCTCAGTACAAAACATAATGCGTTTGGTCACAAATTTGATTCAAAAGGAAAATTAATTGATGCAATTTATATTATTAATCTTCAACGTCAACCAGACAGATTAGAACGAATTACCGATGAGTTAAAAAGAGAGAAAGTTACTGATAATATTACTTTGCAAGAATTTTGCCGTAAAATTGAAGCTGTCGATGGAAAGGTTCTTGATACAACCAATTTTTCTTCTGAACAGGTTGATGCGAAATTTAACTTGAGGGATCAATATGCCGTGGATCCCGATCCTCGGCTTCTTGATATTATAAGAGACAAAGAAATTTGGGTTACAATGACTAAGGAGGAGATAGCAGTATCCCTGTCACATATCTCTTGCTGGCGAAAAATAATAGAAGAAAAACAGCCCTTTTGTCTAATTTTAGAGGACGATATATTTTTTGAAAGTTTCTTCGCTAGAAAAATGAATGCGCTCTGGAAAGAATTACCAGTAGATAGCAGTGGCTTACCCGACTTTGATTTACTTTATCTATCCTATCGTGAAGTAGACTGGGGGGCCGAAAAACAAAGTTTTACGAAACATTTAAATCGGCCAGTAAAAGGGTTGTGGTGGTTGTCAGGATATGTGCTTTCCTATAAAGGAGCAAAAAAACTCATAGAAGCTCTGCCGGTGATTGGTCCGGTGGATCTTTGGATGAACTTACAGTTTAGAAATCTGGATGTTTACTCATCGGCTCCTTCCCTTATTTTTCAACGAAATGATTTACAATCAGGTAATAACTATTCGATTCTACCTGTTTTATCACAAATTGGAATTCAATCTGACAAGACACATCTTGAATTGCAACAACGAAAAGGTAGAAATCCTGTCTTCCTCCTGTCTGAAAATGTTGGTCAAGCCAGCCTTATGACCACGGCCCTTAGCATTTTGGGCTACCGATGCAGTTGGGATTATAATGGAAATCAAACGGATACAATTAATCGGTTACTTAAAAATAATGAACCATTATTATTTGATGCATACATCGGTATCACGATTTCTACAGACTTCAGCCTATTAGCATCAATGTATCCCACAGCATTGTTTATTTGGATAGGAAAAACTGAGGATCATTTCCTTTCTGAGTCAAAAAAAATAGTGAGTGAATATTTTATAGGCGTGAATGACGTCCTTGTATATGATAGGAACAAACATCTGTCATTAAATGATGATACTAAATCCTGGAAAAAGTTATGCAAATTTCTTAAATGCAAAATACCTCCATTTCCCTTTCCGATCTTAGAATCTGTTCCAGATTACAAATTCGGCAAAAATCTAAAATCAGATAGAGACATTAGAGACTTTTCTTATTTACAGCATGATGTAACACCTTGGATAATACCCGTTGAAAGACTTTCTGCTTTCGGAGTAAACACGGAGCTTTACTTCCAGAGAAATCCAATTGATAGTTTTGAACCCGTACTTGTGGAGACATTTCAGCAGGTTGATAAACGTTATTGGAGGTTTCTTGAAGAATCTTTTCCTTCAAATTTAGCGGAGTTTACCGCTGGTAATTTTAAAATTAATCCATTGGGTGGTTTTGATCTTGTACTTGAAAATCGACCACTAAAGTCCCGTCTGTTTTCTTCAGCCTCAATAGCAAGTCAGTCCCGCTACCAATATGGACGATTTGAGGTGACTATGAAACCTGTTAAAATGGATGGAGTTATAACCGCGTTCTTTTTACACAGAAACGATCCATGGCAGGAGTTGGACATAGAATTCATCGGTAATGATACAACTAAGGTACTTCTTAATGTATACTTTAATCCTGGAAGCAATGGGTACGGTTGGAATTTTGGAGTAAGAGGCACGCCTGTAACTGTAGACCTTGGTTTTGATGCTTCAGAAGAATTCCACACTTATTCAATTGAATGGGAACCAAATGGGATAAGATGGTTTGTTGATGGAAAGCTAATTCATTCGCGTGCAAATTGGCAACCTTCACCAATTCCTAATCAACCTATGACGCTTTTTGTAAATCTTTGGCCTTCACAATCCGAAGAACTTGCTGGTGCTTTTATTGGTCAAAATCTTCCTGTCACCGCCCACATTTTATCTGTTTCGATCTATTCATTGTCTTAATTCATTACCTGTTTTTTTTTGCTTGAGAAAGCTGCCTTTCACTTTAAAGCTCTCTTATCAAGGGCATCTACAGCCCAGAATTGATTCAGATGTTTGTAACCCCTCCTAAAAATCGAACTGTAAAAGATGCGAAAATTCGCAACTTTTGACCTCTCCCCAATTTTCAGACACCGTAAATTCGAGAATCAGGGCTTTTGATTTATTTAGGTACTTAAAGTATTCAGAAGAGGTTAAAATCTTCACCAGTAATTTCATTTATGTTTCTATATCTCTCAGTCAATCCTGTTATTTGTGCAAAGAGATTGTGATAATTAAGGATTTCCATTTAAGTATTAGTGAGTGACAATTGATTTAGAATCTTGACTTGTTTCTCTAATTTATACGGATCTAATAGATGCATATTCTTCGTTGATATATTTAAGCCCCATTCATCAAGACTTTTGAGACCCTTTTCCTGATATTTTCTATCGCAAAATAATTCATCTGGCCGTAGCCATGCACTGGAAGGAATTAAATATGATTCTGGATATTGATCTTCTTTTAAGATAACTAAAGCCAAATATAGGTTTGCCCTGCTCATTTCATGTTCGGCCCAACTCTTTTTAGTTACAAAGACGTAACTTGATTTTTTTAATCTTATAGTCTTGACTTGAATATCTATGTGTTTAGAATTATCTAAGCGTACTACAAAATCTATTGCTTTATTGTCTACATCGGAATAATAGGTGTCGAAACCTTGCATAGTAAGCATTAGTTTAATCCAGTATTCACCGATTCTACCAACTTGTAGATGATGTAGATTGTTATATTTCAAATCCATGAGAAGTTAATTAAACGTAATATTTTAATAGTAAATAGGAGAGCGTAAGAGATATTTTCTGATTATTTGAAGTTCTTCCTTGTCGGAGGATACTTAGGGATTTCAAAGTCAAAATCAAGAACTTTTGATGGATGGACTTCTAAAGCCTTGCAGATAGCTAGAAATCCGCTAACTGACATATTATTACTGCCTCTGACAATTCTGTATACTTGGCTGTAACTGAAGCCTGTTCTGTCTTGAATATCTTCTAATGTGATCTTCTTGTCATTAGAAATCTTCCATAATTTATCTCTAATAATGTTTAAAAAATCTATGTCAATATATTGCTCAGCCATACAGACAAATGGACTTTAATTAATTAAATATTATTATTCCAAATTTGGAATAATTCTACTAATAGTGTATATTTGATGTGTTGCGATAAAACAGCTAACAACTAATATATGGTCAAATAATATTAATTAATAAATACGAGCCTCGCGAAAGGAATCTGGTAAATTTTAATCGTGCGAGTGTAAGTTGAGCGCCAAAATCCTATATTTGCAAACCCTATTACGAGGTGGGGCTGGCGCTCGCTTATTTTTGCACGATAGCTGTTTCGCAAGAAATAGTGAAGCCGAAGTTTTAAGCAATTAAAATGGAGGTGGGCCTACCAGAGCCTCTTTTGCAATTAGTCAGCGAGTGGTCAGCCCCGTCTCATTAGGCAGATTCTCTAACTATTCGGCTCATTTAAATTTTAACCAATTAAAAATGAGTATGAAAAAGCCAAATAATCCCATTCCTACTAAAGAGCAAGAATCAATTGATTCTGTCAATGCTAAACACACTTACAACCGAGTATGTGTATTTCATGAAACCATTCTGCACATCCTTGGAAACAGTGATCTCTCGGGCCTAAAAGCAACTGAATTAAAGAGTATTGAACACTTTGCTTTTACCATAGTTCGCTTGCTTGATTCGCTGAAAATGTCAGAAAGTGTAAAAAAACAATACCAGGCACAGATGACTAATAACATTGCTAAAATCCAAAAACTAACTCCAAAAAAAGGAAATGATTTTCAGGCAACAAAGAGCCTTTATGCTCTGCTAAATTGGATAAACTTCACAAATTATCGAACAAGGCTGACTATTGAAATGATTCTTGATGATTATTACTATCACTTTCCGCTTTCCCAGAGTAGTGTACCTATCCAAGGCCATTTCATCCAGCAAACGGCATCTCAATAATTCTCTTCAAACCAATTTACCCATGATACCAGCTTAAACAATTCACAGGTATCATAAACTCAACATAACAACATGAAAAAAACGATCTCAATAATCGCCATGGCCACGCTTTGCCTATTTTTCAGCGCACCATCCCAAGCTCAATCTATAACACCTGCATTTAAACCCGTTAAAATACGAGGTAGAATCCCTGATGTAACCTTGACAAACGTCTACAATTATGAAACTACGAAAACCAATCTTTCTGATTTTAAAGCTAAACTGATCATTCTTGATTTCTGGACAACCTCGTGTACATCTTGTCTGGCTAATTTTCCAAAAACAGAAGAGCTGCAAAAGAAATATGGAGGAGAGGTTCAGTTTATTAAAGTGACCAATCAGCCCAAATCAGAAATATTACCTTTTCTGGAAGAACTCCACGAAACACAGCCATCAGCTATTCCAGTAGTTACCGATGATTCAGCATTGCACCAATTATTTCCTCATATCCATCTGCCGCATTATGTATGGCTGGATCAAACTGGTAAAGTCGTAGCAACAACAACCGCCGAACAAGTCACCGCAGAAAATGTCGATTACTTTTTAAGCAATGATAATATTGGAAATATGCGCGTGAAAGTGGATATGAATAATTCTAAATCATTGACCAGCTTACTAAAAAAACAATAAAATGAAGGATTACATTAGAATATTAAATTATCAGCCTCATACAGTTTCCAAGGAATTTATTGCTGACCCGAACAGAGGTCTTAATACCTTTTTCAGTTTTCATCCATTAACAGAGGTTAGACAGAAGCTTCACTTGTTACTTCGGGCATGGTTACGCCAGGTTAATGTATATGCGGAACCTTCTGATATTTCGGCCATGTTACTTTTCCAGGAGCAGCTTATTGAATTCATGGAAGTCTCTTATGTAAAAGGGGTGAAGGATGGTTATTTGCCAAAACCAGTGAACCATCCAAAAAATTAAATCTACAAAGCGGGCGGCCTAATGAACGGAGGTTTTGGTAGTGCCGCCTTGCTTTGTTTCATCAGTAAAAACTATTCCCATTACCAGCCTCTGATCAGAGCTAACACCAATACCATCACCTCATATTGATACCAAGATATCAGTACATCAATAAAACTAACCAATAAAACCAGTATCTCAAAAGCCGTATGAAACACACGTAAAACTATCACTGACAACTTGATACCTGCTTAAAATCAATGCAGGGTTCACAAACCAATTCACATGAAAAAGACGATCTCAATAATCGCTATGGCCGCGCTTTGGCTAAAATTCAGGAATCCTTACCAGATCAGAACCTTTCTTTTGCTGGTAATAACCTTGCTCAGCTTACCCCAATACTACCTGTTCGCACAGACAAGCGGACAGCTCATTACTGGAACAGTAACCGACAGCTACGGTAAACCATTACCCGGAGCAACTGTAAGAATACCCAATACGAATACCTCGACCTTAACAGACAAGGAAGGGCATTTTACCATTAAAACTGCCAACCAATCCGGCACTTTAACAATAACTTTTATCTCTTTCAAAACTCTCGAAATCCCGTTTAATCCTTCCATCAAATACCCCTTAAAAATCGTCCTGGAAACCAATGAATCTACCTTAAACGAAGTCCAGGTAATAGGTTACGGGCAAACCACTAAAAAGCTCAATACAGGAAGCATATCTGCCATTACTGCTGTACAAATTGAAAAACAGCCTATAGCAAATATCCTGTCTGCTTTATCTGGTAGAATGCCAGGGGTATTTGTGCAAACTACAAATGGCCTGCCGGGTGGTAATATCAATGTCCAGATTAGGGGTAAAGGATCTATTGCTGCGGGCACAAATCCTTTATACATTATTGATGGCGTGCCTATGGATGCAAACGCTGCCGGATTAAGTGCTGCTATAGGCGCTTCAAATATTGCTGGTGCCACTAGTCCTTTAAACAGTTTAAACCCTGCTGATATTGAAAGTATCACGGTTTTAAAGGATGCAGATGCAACCGCAATATATGGGAGCAGGGCAACAAATGGTGTCGTTTTGATTGCCACTAAAAAAGGAAAATCTGGTAAAACCCAAATTGAACTCAATGTTTCGCAGGGGATTAATCAGGTTGCCAATTATCCGCGGCTGCTTAATCTGGATCAATATTTACAAATTAGAAGAGAGGCCTTTGCTAACGATGGCAAGATTCCTTCCAGTGACCCGAATTCTGCAAACTATGCGCCCGATTTAACGGTATGGAGCCAAACGGAATCGACGGATTGGGCTAAGCACTTTTTAGGAAATACGGGCCAGATGAGTAATATGCAGTTAAGCATATCGGGAGGTGATGAAAGTACTAATTTCAACTTTGGGGGTAATTATCGGAACGAGGGCACTATTTTGCCGGGGAACAGCAATTATAAACGTGGTGGTTTACGTGCAACATTCCAGCATACTTCAAAGAATAAAAAGTTCTATCTCCAGTTTGCCAATTCTTTAAATCTGGATGGTAATAGTTTGTATAACCCGAGCCTGAGTTTTTCTGCGGGTTTATTATTGCCTCCTAATTATCCTGTTTATGAATCTCCGGGTGTATTTAACTGGTATGCGGGTACAAATCCGATCGCTGAGATTAATGCGCGTTCAAAGACAAGGACGGATAATACAATTAGCAATGTATTGATGAGGTATACGGTTTTACCTGATTTAGCATTCAGGGTAAGTGCGGGTTATAATAAGAATAACCTGAACCAGGTGCAGCTTTATCCAACTAGATCTCTGTATCCGGGAACTGATAGCTACTCGATTTTTGGGATGAATAGTAATCGTTCTGTGATTTTTGAACCTCAGGTTGATTATGTAAGGTCTTTTAAGGATGGCAAGGTTTCGCTGTTGCTTGGTGGAACGTATCAAAATAAGGTTACTGAGGGACAGCTGATTAGAGGAACTGGGTTTAGCAATGAGGGGTTGATGGAAAATATGGCTTCTGCGGGGACGATTACTGCACGTACAAATTCTTATACGCAGTACAAGTATGTTTCTGTTTTTGGCCGGATTAATTATGTGTGGAAGGACAGATATATCGTGAATGCGACGATGAGAAGGGACGGTTCATCGAGGTTTGCGGATGGAAACCAGTTTGGCAATTTCGGTTCTGTAGGTGCTGCTTGGTTATTTGCGGATGAGCCCTGGGTTAAAAACAAGCTGAGTTTTTTAAGTTACGGGAAGTTAAGGAGCAGTTATGGGTTGACGGGGAATGATCAGATTACGGATTATCAGTATTTGTCTACTTATGGGAATGGGGGAAGTCCGTATCAGGGGGTGATTGGTTTAGTGCCTTCACGGATTTCGAATGCGAATTTTCATTGGGAAACGACAAGGAAGCTGGAATTTGCTATTGAGCTGGGGTTCCTGAAGAACAGGATTTTGCTGAATGTGAATCATTATAGGAATAGTAGTGATGACCAGCTGGTGAATTATGCGATTCCGCGGATGACTGGTTTTGCAAGCTATCAGGCTAATTTACCTGCTGTGATTAGGAACACGGGCTGGGAGTTTGAGTTGAATACAAGGAATGTGGAGGGGAAACTTTTCAACTGGACGAGTTCTTTTAATATCACGTTGCCAAAGACGTTGTTGAAGAGTTTTGAGGGGTTTGAGAGTTCTAGTTATGCGCAGACTTTGCAGTTGGGTTATGATATTTCAAGGGTTTATGGGACGCAGTTGACGGTTGATCCGGCTACGGGGAAAGCTGTGTATGATACTGCTCCGGGGTCTGCTAGTGTTTATGAGTATTTCAAGATAGGAAAGCAGACGCCGGATTTTTATGGAGGGTTAGGGAATACTTTCCAGTATGGGAATTGGAGCATGGATGTTTTCTTCCAGTTTGCAAAGCAGATGGGGAGGGGTGGGTTGGAAAGTTCACCTGGTCAGCCAACTAATTATTACGTTGGTATTTTAGACCGTTGGAGAAATTCCGGACAGGTCACCGATATTCCCAAAGCATCAATAGTCAATGATTCCAAATTCCAGTATAGTCAGGTTAATTATTTTGACACTTCTTATTTGAGGCTTAAAAATGTAGGACTTTCTTACAGTTTTCCTAAAAGGCTTTTAGACCGTATCAATATGCAACAGTTAAAAGTATATGTTCAAGGACAAAACTTGTTGACTTATTGGGATAAGAACGCAGCTGTCCTTGATCCTGAATCTGGTGCTGCTAATAGTGCCCAGAGTAATGTTCCACCTGTAAAATCCTTTGTAATTGGTTTACAATTAACATTTTAATTTATTTATTATGAGAAATATAAATATGACTATTCTGCTGTTTTTACCTGTAATGTTGGTTTACGGCTGCAAGAAAATGATCATGGTCGAATCACCAAAAAATCAATTAACAACTGATAAAGTATTTGCGGATTCTGTTTCGGCATCTGCTGTATTGTTAAATACCTATGCAAGCTTTGAAAATAAGTTTGAGCCTAATTATAGTACTTATATAGGTCTGTATACTGACGATATTAGTTATACTGGAAGTGAGATAAATAATTCGGAGTATTATAACAGCAGGTTGACATCTGCTAATCCAACAAATCAAAATACCTGGTCTTTTCTTTATAGTGCAATTTATCAGTGCAATGATGTTTTATCGCAGTTGCAGGCCAATAGCTCTTTATCAAAATCATTAGTTAGGCAGTTGACTGGTGAAGCCCGGTTTTTAAGAGCATTTGCTTATTTCTATCTGGTGAATTTGTATGGTGATGTTCCCTTGTTGGTGCAGACTGATATTTTAGTCACAGCGAAGGCTAAAAGAGAGGCTGAAGCTATTGTTTATGACGCGATGATCAAAGATCTGAATGAAGCTAAAGTTGAGCTCTCCTCGTCTTATATAAGCATCGGTAAGGTTCGTGCCAATAAATTGACTGCATCTGCTTTGCTTGCCCGGATATATCTTTATCAAAAGAATTGGATATTGGCTGAAAAAGAAGCTGATGAAGTAATTGATTCTAAGCTTTACACGCCATTAGAAGCACCAGAATCTGTGTTTAAAGCTGGTAGTAAGGAGACTATTTTACAGCTTTGGAATCAAAATGGGTACATAACGAATAGCGGTAGTATTGTTGCACCCTCTTCAACTTCGATACCTCAATACACCATATCTCAAAATTTGTATAACATTTTTGAGTTGGGTGATTTACGCAAAAGCAGTTGGATAGGTATAAAAAGTATAGTTACAGGCGGGGTAGGTAAGAATTATTATTATAACCTTAAATATAAGAATAAGACAGCTAGTATAAGTAATCCTGAATACCTGGTGGTTATGCGGGTTGCTGAGCAGTTTTTAATCAGGGCTGAAGCACGTGCTATGCTTGGAAATACGAAAGGTGCTGTTGATGATCTCAATGTGATCAGACAACGATCAGGACTAAGCTTACTACCTACCTCTTTAAGTATTCAGGAGTGTTTAGAGGCCGTTGTTAAAGAAAGAAGGGTGGAGTTGTTTACTGAAAATGGTCATCGCTTTTTTGATTTGAAACGAAGTGGTCAGTTGAATGCGGTAATGGGTAGCTATAAGTCTACGTGGCAGAGCGGAACAAGTTCTTTGTTACCTATTCCTAAAAATGAAATTACTTACAATCACAACTTAATCCAGAATGCTGGGTATTAAAATTTAATCTTTTAAAAACGCGTATAATGAACAATCATTGGTTTAAAATAATAGCTGTTAGTTTTTTTCTGTTTACTATTTCTGGAACAAGTTTGGTTCCTTCTGCATTTGGGCAAGCGATTGGAAGCAAGGTTCCGGATTTGCAAATTGGTGGAGCATTTATAAGTGGTACTCAAAAATCTGCTTTATCAGATTTATACAAAAAAGGTGGGTTAATAATTAATTTTTGGGCAACCTGGTGTGCTCCATGCTTAAAGGAACAAAAAAGACTTGATTCTTTAATGCAAATTTACCCTGAATTATCAGTTTTATCTACTACTTATGAGGATTCAATAGTAGTTAGGAAACACTTTGAGAAGAATGGAATGCCTAAATCCAGATCGATGATTATTACGAGTAATGATAAGGTATTTCATGACTTTTTTAAACATAGGGTAATTCCTCATAATATATGGATAGATAAAAATGGTATTATTAAAGCTTCAACAGGGGGAGACGAAATCAATGAAAAAAATGTAAAAGAATTTTTAGAGGGCAATACAAGTAAACTTGATATTAAAAACGACGATATAACTTTTAGTGCGCTAAAAACTTATCATGTTCCTGATAGTATGATCCGGTTTCGCAGTTGTATTTCTGGTTTTAATAATGGGATAACTAGCGGTTTATTGTATGGTGATAGTAATGAAGATAAAGAGTTCAATCGTATGTTTGCCTGGAATAGGCCGATTACTCAGTTTTTTTGGCTTGGCTATACCAATCAGCAAAATTACAGAATGAATTGGAATTTAATTGAACTGGATTCTTCTGATTCTACCAGATTTATTCAGCCAACATTGGATAGGGCGTTATTTGAGAGATCAAGATATAATAATGGGGATGATTTTTTAACAAGAAAAAAGAGATGGGAAAAAGATAATCTCTACTGTTACGAATTTATGATGTCCAAAAGTATTAAGCTAAGACAGTCTTCTGAGTATATGTTTCCTGATCTTGAAAGATTCTTTAATGTAAAGGCTTCGACAAGAAAGAAGCGAATGATCTGTAACGTTGTGAAATTAGACCAGGCGAAATTTCAAAGGTCAGTTTTTTTGAATAAAAAAGAGTTATCACTGGCCAAAAATTCAGATAGTTTAATAGTGGATAGCCTATCTATCAATAATATTTTAAATCTTTTATTAGAGAAATTTACTGACAATGTCCCGTATATAAATGAAACTGGGTATGGTGGTTTACTAAGTTTCAAAATTATCAGCAAAAATGGGAAACTAACTTCACAAGAGATCTGGGCTAGACTAAATGAATTTGGTTTATATAAGGAGGAAAAGAAACGATCTTATGAGATTTTAGTACTTAAGGATTTAAGCCATCCTGGAAAAAGATAGTCTTAATTTTATAACTCAATGCAGCCATCGCTGCATTGAGTTATAGGGATTTTCTATGACGAACAATTAGTTATCCATAAAGATCCTCTGTGTTATTGGGCCAGCACCTGATGAAAGTTTGCCCAGTGCGCATTGTATTGCGCCACCGTTACAGCCGTACATGTCTTTAGCTTCCAAGACAGTTTTATCACTCAAGGTACCTGAGTAATTTGGCCCTGAACCATTCCAATCATACTTTGGCTCATCAACTCTTGGATTGTTCGCAATTTTTGTAGCGAATGCTCCGCTTATGCCGGCCACTAGTGCAATGGCCAGCATGGTGTTTTTTAATACTAACATGATTTTAATATTTAAGGTTAGAAATTCTGTTAATTGTATTCTATTCGTGGGACCCTGAGAATATTCGGTATTTTGGTTTATAAATGTTTGGCAGTATGGAGATAATCATAAATACTGCGTTAAAAACAAGATGTGTTTTCCAGCTCATATGTGAGATAATTCCTCCGCAGGTACATGGAAGATTTTTTCCGGATAATAGCATTATTGTGATGTAGATTTCAAATACCAGCAGCAACAGGAATGAAGCGTAAAGCCCTCTCATCCTTAAGTTATCTTTACATAGCATCCAGACAATAATCATTTCTACGGTAGGTACTAAAACACCTATTAATGGAGCTAACAATGCAACGATTGGCATTTGAACCAACCTTAGCTGAAATATAAATTTATCATACGCCAGAATCTTAGAAACGGCTGTGTATCCGAATAACACTATCAAGATTACAGCTGCGGTTAATTGCAGGCTATTTGCGTTAAGAGTTTTCATGTCCGTTTGTATTTGGTTATACCAAGTTCGGGTGATTTTTAAACATAAAAGGGAAGAAATCTTACCATCGGAGGTAAGATTTCTTCCCTTTTTATCAAATAATTATATACTTTGATTTTCTAATACATTTGCTAGCTATGGACAATACATTACTCCTCGCGCATATCAAACAGTTTGTCGAGCTAAAGGAAGAGGAAATAACCTTTTTGGAGTCGTTACTCATTCCCAGATCATTTAAACAAGGGGAAATTCTTACAAAAAGTGGCGATGCTGCCCGGTACCTTGCGTATGTAAATTCTGGTTACGTGGTCACTTATTATACGGATGATCAGGGAGCTGATCATGTAATTCGCTTTGCAGCTTCAGGCTGGTGGTCGGGTGATATATACAGTTTGAGTAAAGAGCCAAATACCCCGCTAACAACAAAGGCATTAACGGATGGGGAGCTTTTGATGTTACCCAGGTTTGCTCAGAACCTGCTTTTGGAAAAGTACATGAAGTTTGAGTGTTATTTCCGTAATTTATTTCAAACGGCATTGATGAGACAGCAGATGCGCTTTGTAGAAAGCCATTCTGTGAGTGCGGAGCTGAGATATATAAAGTTTCAACAGACTTTTCCAGGTATAGAACAGTACCTTCCTCAAAAATATGTTGCTTCTTATCTGGGAATAACACCAGAGTTCCTGAGTAAAGTTCGAAAAAAGCTGTCTGCAAACAGGACTTAATCTAGGTTAAGTTTTTAAAAGTATTTCTTAATCTGTCTTAAAGATCTGCTGTCTGCTACGAGGTAATTTTGTGTTCAATCTTAAATAAAGAGCATAAGAACATGAAAGACGAAACAGCAACATGGAATGTAGATTTAGGACATTCATCAGTAAATTTTAGAGTAAGACATCTGGCTATAGGTCAGGTAACTGGTGTTTTCAGCACATTTAAAGGTCAAATAAAAAGTGATAATGATGGGTTTGAAGGTGCAAAGATCAATTTCGAAATCTCGGCAGATAGCATCAATACAAATAATGCGCAGCGGGATGAGCATCTCAAATCGGATATCTTTTTCGACACTAAGCAGTTTCCTGAAATTGCCTTTATAGGTAACCTTGAAAAGCAAGATGAAAAATACCTGCTTAATGGGCAGCTTTCTATTCATGGGGTTACAAAAGATATTCTTATGGATGCTGAGTTTTTAGGAACAGATAAAGGCAGATTTGGAGAAAAAAGGGCAGCTTTTGAAGTGAAGGGTAATATTAACCGTAAAGATTTCGGACTGACATGGAATATGTTAAGCGAAGCTGGGGGAATCTTGATTGGAGAAGAAATAAAACTCCATATTTATATTCAGGCTATAGCACACAACCCTTTGTAGATAGGCTGCAATTGCGTTAGTTTCTTTTCTTAATCTCCGAAAGATGTTTAGGATGTATATTCAAAAATGAAGCAATAATTTTATTACTAACGCTATTTATCAAATGCTTGTGGTTTTTAAGGAAATAGATATATCTGTCATTTGCATTTTTTATTTTGGTAAGTTTTTCGCGTTCATAACTGGCATTTAGGTTCTCTTCATAAATTTCAAGAAGGATTAAAGCAAATTGCGGATCATGGATAGGGGCTTGGGCTAAATTTATAGCCCAGCCCTCTGTATCAGTTAAAAACCTGATATACTCAATAGGAGATACCTTTCTGGAGAAAAGAAAGCTAGGGGTGACAAAACCATCAGTTGTAAGATAGGCTGTCATTTCTTCGAGTTTATTAATGAAGATTCCCTGAACAATTCCCGTCTCTATGTAATAGAATTTATCGTTGTGATGGGAGAATGTGTTTATGATTTCATTTTTTTTGAAGAAAAATGGATGACATAGTTCTTCGAATAACCGAATGGATATAGGCGTTGAATTTTTAAAGTCAATTAGCTTTTGGTTTAGCGTTTTCATATCAGGTTACATTAATAATAACCCAGATGCAATTGGCTTTGGTAATTAAAGAGCTTTCGGTCATAACCTTGGTTATAATTAATTTGCAATATACTTTATTTTAATTTAATATTTTATCTTTAAATTATTGTTAAAATTTTGTCTGTACAGAATTATAACTGAAAAAGAATAAAATCTTATTCTGTAAAACAATCCAAAACTATTTCCAATTTTCTGGGTTCTTACAGGGAAAAAATCTAGAACATATGGAAAGCAATAAAGAAATCATTAGTGACCTTAAAGGATTGGTTAACATTGTTAACGATGGAAAAGAAGGATATGAGTCTGCGAGTGAAACGACTGACAGTATTGAGCTGAAAGGATTATTCTTAAAATACGCTGCGCAGCGTGCAGGTTATGCGATGGAACTTAAAGAGCATATAGCCCAGCATGGTGGGGATTCTGAAAATGAAGATGGTGGTATTTTAGGAAGTTTACACCGCACCTGGATTGATATCAAACAAGCTTTAAGCAGTAAAGAAGATGCCGCTATTCTGGGCGCAATTGAAACTGGTGAAAAGGCTGCGATAGAGAAATTTGATAAATGCCTGGAGGACTACGCATCTCATGCTGATCATATCGGATTATTACAGAAACAAAGAACTGGTATCCTGGAAGCGCTTAGAGAAATTGAGACTTACCACCAACGTCTGGAAAGATAAGCTAATACATCAATCAAAAAATGTTATGCCCGAAGGCCCGTCAATAGTCATATTAAGAGAACTTGTAGAAGAACTTCATTTGGAAAGTGCTTTCATTACCAATGTAGTAGGTGATACGACTATTGATAAGGCCCGAATGCTGGATCAGGAAGTTGTTTCTTTTAAAAGCTGGGGCAAACATTTTTTGATTTGTTTTAAGGGTTTTAGTTTACGTATTCATTTCCTCATGTTCGGAAGTTATAGGATTAATGAAAGGAAAGACAGACCTGCCAGATTGGGTTTGATTTTTGAAAACGATGAGCTCAATTTTTATACTTGTGCTTTGAAATTCATTGAAGGAGATATCAATCAGACTTATGACTGGTCTGGTGATGTAATGTCTGATGAATGGGATCCAAAACTAGCCATAAAAAAGCTTAAGGAAAATGGGGAAAGCTTGGTTTGTGATGTACTATTAGATCAAAATATATTTTCTGGTGTTGGAAATATCATTAAAAATGAAGTTTTGTACAGAATAGGGGTACACCCTTTAAGTACGGTGGCTGGTCTGCCTCCTGGTAAATTGAAAGAATTGGTCAAAGAGGCTCGTTTATATAGTTTTGATTTCCTCGAGTGGAAAAGGGCTTTTGTCCTTAAAAAGAAATGGTTAGTGTATTCACGTAAGGTTTGCCCTATGGGTCATCCTGTGGAAAAAGAATCTCTTGGTAAAACCAAAAGAAACACCTTTTTCTGTGAACGTTGTCAGAAATTATTTTCTTAACACGTGTTCAAAAGACTGCTCAAACAAAAATTGATAGGGAGTTGTTTCTTAAATGACTGATTTTCAGTGAGAATAAGATGAGGATTTTTGAGTGTAGTTTCTTATGTAACTATCTTATCAGAATAACAGTCTGTCTGTTGTTGTTCAGTTCTTGTGGGGTTAGACGTAATACGGTTAATACATCAAAAGCTGCTTTAGATTATCCTACCCAAAGTTCTATACATGCATGGCCTGATACTAAGCAGGCTTCCTTTGGAAAATCCTCCTGAATTAACTAGAAAAGAGAAAGCGCTTCGTGCAGCGTTTATTGATGTTCTGGAAGCACAATCCACCGATTTACCTTTTCCCAATCTGATCAATAGTATTTATGGAAAAAAAGGATATCAGCCGATGCTGGTTCAAAAGTTCTTTTCCGATCAGCAGTTGCAAATGCTATCTGATTATTTGGATAAAGCTGTTGCGCATGGATTAGATCCTGAACAGTTCTATGTTACTGGTTTGAAATATCAGCTGGATGAAGTGATTCACCAAAAATCATCGGATACTGTAAGAATCCAGCGCGGTTTGGCTAAACTGGAATTAGCTGTTGTTAATTCCTTAATCCGGTATAGTATGGCAATGCAGTATGGGGTGACAAATCCGGCTAAGATTTACAGTCATTATGCGACTCCGACTTTAATCCCTGATAGCAATTCGGTGATCAGGATTTTTGAAATAGTGAACCTCAAAATTTATCTGGATAGTATACAACCAAAAGGAAAAACTTACCTGGCCTTACAAAAAGTATTGAAGCGGCTGGATGCGGATACGACGGAAAATAAAGATAGTGTTAAAATTATCATGCGACAGAAAGTGGTAGTGAATATGGAGCGGTTGAGATGGAAGAACAAACCTGCTGAACAGAAATTTGTATCGGTAAATATTGCTGATTTTAGTTTGGATGTAATGGATAAGGAGAAATCTGTATTACACATGAAAGTTTGCGTAGGGGAACCGGGAGATAAACAAACGCCTCAGCTTGGCAGTATAATTCACAGTGTCCAGATCAATCCTGTCTGGAATATCCCACAAAGCATTGCACGGAATGAGATTTCCAGGTATGCCTCAGATGATAGGTATTACCTTTCCAATAATAATATCAAAGTTTTTAAAAAAGGTAAACCGGTTAGAGATCCGGAAGCTATTGACTGGTCAGCGATTGATGTACGTGAATATTCTTTTCAACAACAACCTGGAGTAAAAAATTCTTTGGGTAAAATCAAGTTTCTTTTTAAAAATGGAAGCAGTATTTATCTGCATGATACCCCGGTAAGAAGTGTGTTTAAGCGGGGAATGCGAGCAATCAGTCATGGCTGTGTTCGGGTAGAAAAACCTCTTGACCTGGCTTTTGCCTTATTCGGGAAAGGAGAAAGGTATGATCAGCTCAAAAGAGGAATGGAGAGTAGTTACCCGCGTGCAAAGTTTATGGGTTTACCGCGGCCGGTTCCAGTAAGGTTGTTTTATTATACAGCTTGGCTCAATGATAGAGGGGGAGTAAGGTTTGGTCAAGATATTTATGGCCTTGATCAATTGGTGTACGACGAAATGCAGAAGAAACAGTTTTGAAAAGAATGATGAATTATAGCTCCTTCTTGTATTCTTTCCTGATTTTATCTTTATGCGTAGTACCCCATTTAATCATTTCGTTCAGCAAAGTTTCAAGTGTATCGCTATAAGGGGTAATTTCATAGATAACTACAACCGGAGTGTCAGTATATACTTTTCGTTTTACAAAACCATTTAATTCTAATTCCTTAAGCTCTTTTGATAAGATTCTTGCTGAAATTCCAGTTACGGTTTGCTGTAATTGATTAAAACGGCTGCTTCCTCCCGTACGTAAGGCATTTATAATCTTCAATTTCCATTTTCCACCAATCACATAAAGCGTATCCTCTAATGCCATTATACCTCTGTTACATTCATCAGGAGTATGCTTTGCATTACAGCTTATAGTTTCTTCTTTTTTTAGTTCAGTCATGTGTTTGTGTTTGATAATCAGTGAACTATCCTAAAGGTTACCGCTAACCTTTAGGATAGTACTAACAAATAGTAAGCAAATGTAGATACTTTTGACTTATTAATCAATTTAAAAAAGATAGAAATGAAAAGTCAGGAAATATTACATCAGCCTTATACCTTAGGATCTTTAGTGCTGAAAAACAGATTTGTAATGGCGCCGATGACCAGAAGCCGTGCGCTGAATTACATGCCAAATGATTTAATGCTTGAATATTATAAACAGCGTTCCACCGCGGGTTTAATTATTACTGAAGGAGTTGCGCCTTCAGCTAATGGAACTGGATATGTCAGGATTCCAGGGATTTATACTGAAGCCCAAATTGAGGGCTGGAAAAAGATAACAGCTGCTGTTCATGAGAACGACGCGAAGATATTTGCGCAGGTTATACATACGGGCAGGTCGTCACACGTAGATAATTTACCTGAGGGAGGAGAAATATTAGCTCCTTCTGGAATTTCTACAGATTCAGATGTTTGGACGGATACCCAGGGAATGCAAAAAGCGTCTTTGCCAAGAGAAATGACTATTGCTGACATAGAAGCAACAAAGAATGAATTTGTGCAGGCTGCATTGAATGCTATTGGGGCTGGTTTTGATGGGATAGAATTACATGGGGCAAATGGTTATTTGTTAGATCAGTTTTTAAACCCGGCTTCTAATCAGAGAAGTGATGAATATGGTGGAAGTATAGAAAACAGGGCACGTTTTTATATTGAAGTTACGGCTGCGGTAGTTAATGCTATTGGTAAAGATAAAGTAGGGGCCCGTATATCTCCATATGGACTATTTAATGGAATGATTATTTATCCTGAAATGGAAGATACGTTCTTTTACCTGGCGGCAGAATTAAGCAAAATTGGTATTGTATATCTTCATCTGGTTGATCATAGTAGTATGGGGGCACCAGCTTTAACTGATTCAGTGGTAAAGGGAATGAGAGCTAATTTTAAAGGTACTATTGTGGGGGTGAAAAATTATACGGCAGAAACTGCTGTAGCAGATATTGAAAATGGAACAATTGATTTACCTGCTTTTGGTAGAGCTTTTATCGCTAATCCTGATTTGCCTTATAAGTTTTTGAATAACCTGGAGTTAGCACAACCTGATATGGCAACTTTATATGTTGCCAGTGCTACTGGTGAAGTAGGGTATACTGATTATCCTTTTGCAGAGGTAGTATCATCATAGTTTCGTTCTTGAAACACATTGGCCATCCTGGTAGTGCTTAACAGGATAGCCGATGTGTTTTATACTTATTTATCAAGCATAAATTGCCATTTATATAGAAATTCTAATTCGTCTATTTTGACGAAATTATTCTTTTGCAGTAGTATAAAGGATGCCTGGTTAATTTTCGTTGTGTGTGCAACTATTGATTTTACGCGGTTCTGTTTTAATGCCCATTGGATCATCCCTTTTATGGCCTCTTTCATATATCCTTTATTTCTGAAGGCTTCATAAATACCATATCCGATTTCAATTTCTCCTTCTTCGTTCGGTTCTCCGATAAAACAAAGATCACCGATCAGATAATTTGAATCTGCTGCAATGATTACCCATAGTGTGGAATAGAGATAATCGCTTTTATTCTCATTTATTTTAGGAATGATAGTTTGTTCCAGTGCTTCCTGAAGTTCAAATGTGATGGTTCTTGTCGTATAATTCGTTTTAAGCTCTTCTTCTAAAGATCCGTCAGTTAAGATGTATTGCTGAAGTTGTTGAAGGTTTAAAGGCTTTATAATTAATCTTTCTGTAGTGACCATTTTCTGGTTGGCTAATTTTGGCACAACCCTGTATCTGGGGCTATGCGGGATTTTTGTGTACTGTTTCTTATTTGTTTTTTATTAAATAATGTAGCCTCATTATTGTAAACATATCGTTTAGCTATGCTGCGGGTATGGTTTTGATGATTTCAGGAAAGCTTCAGCTAATTTTTAGTTTATATGATCCCGCTATATAATTAACAGGCGATAAAATTTGTTTTTTTTAAGCTATACAAGAAATCATCCCCAGTTGTAGGGATAGATATATTTGCCGTCAGATAGAGGCTAAGCGATGTAGTGGTTACAAAATCATTAGCTCAAATATATAAAAACAAAATTAATTTCATAAAAGATTTTGGATTTGATTTTTTATATCAGATAATTTATATTGTTGACTGTCTCCAATGATAGTTTTAATTCTTATTATTGTTAAACTAAAAGTAGAATATAATTCATGCGTATGATCAAAGGGTTATGGATTTTTTATAAAAAACTTATTATTCCTTCATTGGCATTATCAATTCTGCTGGCATTATTTGGAGCTTCTATAGTCCGGATTTCTATTGGAATAGGAATTTCCTATATTATTTTTACGCCGGTTGTTCATTACTTCACTTATGAGGTAAACAATATTAATGAATACTATTTTTATCATAACCTTGGGCTCAGCAAACTGTTTCTGTGGGTGAATACTGTGATTACAAGTTTGATTATTGGGGTTGCATTTTTATGTTTATGAGTTTGCATGTGGATAGTATCAGAAAGCATTTTAAATTCAGACAGGTCCTGAATGATATTTTTATTTCTTGCAAGCAAGGTGAGGTTATTGGACTGTTGGGAAGAAATGGATCTGGTAAATCTACTTTATTAAAGATTATCTTTGGATCATTAGCTGCTGAGAACAGGTTTGTAGCTATTGATGATATCCGGACAAATGGGTTGTTCCAAAATAAAGGCTTAATAGGTTATTTGCCGCAGGAGAGCTTTTTGCCGGGACATATTAAGATAAAAAGTATAGTAAACTTATATTGTGGCCCGCATCAGGCAGCTATATTATTTGAACATGACATGGTCAAACCGTTTCTTGCAAAAAAAAGTCGTGAATTGTCTGGTGGTGAAAGAAGAATGATAGAAGTCTTAATTATGATTTATTCAACTGCAAGATATTTGTTATTTGATGAACCTTTTAACGGGATTTCTCCAATGCATATAGAGAAAATTAAGACCTTGATTCAGCAAAATACTGTAAAAAAAGGCTTTATTATAACTGATCATGATTATACAAATGTTATAGCCATTTCATCGCGTGTTATATTGTTACACGAGGGTGCCATTAAAAAGATCGGAGGGCTAAATGATTTAGTCGATTTAGGTTATTTACCTGATAAGTATGCTATTGAACTCGAAAAAAATACATTTACATAAGCTATATTAATATCCTTATTTATTATTAATTTCATTATATGAAAAGACGTTCGTTCGTAAAAGCCTCTGTGATGGCTGGTACTGCTACAATTATTTCTCCTATGATCAGTAAAGCTGTAATTAAAGACAATCAGCAGGAAGCTGCTGAATTTTATGAACTCAGAGTTTATACTTTGAAAAATGATATTCAACAGAAATTGGTGGAAGATTTCTATAGTCAGGCAGCTATACCAGCGTTTAATAGGCTAGGGGTTAAAAACGTTGGTGTTTTCACTGAGTTAATACCAGCAGGCCAGACCAGGTTATTTGTGTTAATTCCTTATCATAGCCTTGTGCATTTCAATGATGTTATTATAAAATTGGAACAGGATAAAGTATTTCAGCAAAAGGGTATTCCATATTTTACTGCTCCGGCAATAAAACCTGCTTATGAGCGTATTGAAAGTTCAATAATGAAGGCTTTTGCACATGCTCCTAAAATGGTGGTTCCTCCAAATAAGTCTCGTATTTTTGAAATGCGTCAATATCAAAGTGCAAGTGAAGCAGCAGGGAAGAAGAAGATCGAAATGTTTAATGATCAGGGCGAGATTGATATTTTTAAGCGTTTAGATTTTAAGCCTGTGTTCTGGGGCGAAACGATAATCGGACCGTCAAGACCGAATCTGACCTATATGGTGACCTTTGATGATCAGGAAGCTAAAGCCGCGCATTGGAAATCTTTTATAGATGACCCGGAGTGGAAAAAGATAAGTACAGTTGATGGCTATTCGGATGCTTTGCTGGTGAGTAAAATTACTTCTACTTTGTTATTGCCTGTGGCTTATTCACAGATATAATTAAATATTATTTCTTTTTGCCCACTGTCAAAGTCCTGGTTTTTACAAAAGAGATGAATTTTTCACCATAAGATTCTCCTATTTTGATAAATAGATCGCCTTCCATCTTTAAATTGGGGCCATTAATTGTTTTAATGTGCCGCATTGAAATGATGAAGCTGCGGTGTACCTGGATGAAATTATTATTATCTTCTAATAAAGTTTTCATATCACTCAGTTTGAGGTATGCTACAATTTCAGCTTTTTCGGTATAAATTTTAATGTAGTTATGAAGGCTTTCAATAGCGATAACTTCATTAAAGTTTATTTTTGTTGTATTCAGATCTTCACTTTTATTTTTTACAAAGAAAAAATCGTGGTCATCTTTTGATTTTTCCTCATTGACAGGTTCTTCGTCAGGAAAAAGTTTCTTAATTAATGAAGTGAATTTTAGTATCGTAAAAGGTTTTAACAAAAAGCCATCAGCATGTACTTGAAAAGCTTCATATGCATATTGCATGTGTCCGGTAATGAAAATCAGCTTTTTAGTTTTACCAATTAATTCTTTTGATAATTCCAATCCAGAAATAACGGGCATTTCGATATCCATAATAATCAAATCAATAGGAACCTTTGTCGTAATGTTATTTAAAGCAACTACGGGGTTGGAATAAGACTCAACGAGATTTAAATTAGGAATAGAATCAATATATGTTTTTAATAATTCAATGGTATGAATTTCATCCTCAATTATTATACAATTATACATGGTAGTTGATCTTTTGGGTGGTAGTTACTTACGAAAGTAACATTTTATTGAAGAATAAAATCGGGTTAAGCAGTAAAAAGTATAGTTTGAGCAAGCTTAATTAGGGTTACAGATAATATGCTTCGGGTTAATATCACTTAATATTATTTTTGGTGTAATTAATATGTTTGAAGGTTAAGTCAACGGGCTTAAAATTCATTTTATTGATTATGAGTTAAAGTATAATAGAAAAGCAATTTGTTAATCAATGTTAACTTCATTAGATTTTAGCGACATTTGCCTTAAAATATGCTCTCTTTATTTATACTCAGAGGTGTGTTTAATTCTTTGGAGAGTATGTTTTAAGGTTAATGTAATTTATTTAGGAGGTCATTAGAATTGATAGACATAACAAAGACACATACTTTTGATCAGCGCTTAGTTCTTCGGACCCCAATATATTCTTTAGCTGACTTTGACAAAAGTTTCGTGGTAGAAAAATTAATCTGCGACCCAGTCTTTTTAGAGGCCATCTATATCGCTTCTCCGAGTTTATATAATGCTTGTCTGAAGTACAGAAGTGGATTGATTTTAGTGGAGAAAGAAATTTTAAAATTTAGGCATTCACTTTACAAGTACTACTCCCGAATGCACAATCGATGTACTCCATTCGGTTTATTTTCTTCTTGCAGACTTACAAAGTGGAGGGAGGGGGAATCTGAAGTTATCATTGATAACAATAATTTAAGACGCCATACCCGCCTGGACATGCATTATCTTTGTGCATTAGCGGCTTATTTGTCGGCACTCGCTGGTGTTAGAGATCAATTACTTTATTTTCCAAACAGTAGCTGGTATGTAATGGGTGAGGATATCCGTTATGTAGAATATAAATATGTAGATGGCAAAAGACAGCATCAGATTAGTGCTGTAAAGAGTTCAATTTATTTAATGGAGCTTATTGAAGCAGCGAGAGACGGCTTGACCAGGATTAATCTTATAGCTGTTTTAGAAAAAGCTGGCATTCAAACTGATAGTGCGGTTAAATTTATTGATAACTGTTTGGATTCCCAGCTTCTGATTCCTGAACTTGATCCTGCAGTTACGGGTGATGGGCTACTGACACAGCTACTTAGGACTCTTGAGAAATATAATATAAAGGATTTGCAAATTAATAGTATCGTTCTAAAACTTAAACAAATAGAACAACTGTTAAATAAATTAGACCTGCAGTTAGTTAGTAATATAACTGATTATCAGGAAATACTAAATATAATTGATACACTGGACGTTCCATATGAGGCAGGAAAAATATTTCAAACTGATGTAACAGGTATAGTCAACTTAGAAAGCGGTTTGTCAACTGATTTACAAACGGAAATTTTAACAGCCCTCGGAATCCTCCATAAAATGAGGAGTAATAAACAGACACATTTGGTTTCCTTCACTAAACGATTTTATGAGCGTTATGGTGATCGGGTAATGCCTCTTTTGGAAGTTCTGGATACTGAAACTGGGATTGGCTATGTGCCTGATAAGCACTTGGTCCCTTCACCTATTTTAGAAGGCTTGTATTTGTCTGAAACCGATGAAATACAATTGCATGCCTGGGGTAAGTGGGAGCAAACATTGCAGAAAAAATGGTTAAAGGCTTATAAATTTGATCAGCGTCATATTGAGATCTCTGAGGAGGATATGGAGGATATTATTCCTGCAAATCCAGTATTCCCTTTTTCCGTTCAACTGATGTTTGAAGTCACATCTTCCGGACAAATCTATGTAAAACATGCTGGTGGAACAAGCCCTGTCAATATGATTGCCCGTTTTGCACAGTCTGATCCTGAACTTACTAAATTAGCCTCTGAGCTAACTATAGCCGAGCAAAATAACGCACCAGGAGTGCTTTTTGCAGAAATTGTGCATCTTCCTGAAGGAAGGGTCGGAAATGTTCTCCAGCGTCCTGCTTTCAGAAATTACGAAATACCTTATCTGGCAAAATCTTTATTACCAGAAAATCAACAAATACGTGTTCAGGACCTGTTTATATCTTATAAGAAAGGAAAAATTGTCTTGTACTCGAAAAATCTGAATAAGATAATTATACCACGGTTAAGTAATGCTCATAATTTTGGTATAAACGGGTTGCCAGTATATCATTTTCTTTGTGATCTTCAGGATCAGGATCAGATTACTGATTTAAAATTTAATTGGGGAAGCCTGCGGCAACAATATCGCTTTTTACCACAGGTTGTCTTTAAGAACGTCATATTACAGCGTGCAAGCTGGGTATTTCTGGAGCAGGACATTCAAAAGCTGCTTCAAAAAAGCATAACTCTCTTCCGGGAATTGCTTCTTAATTTTATACAAGAATATAATTTACCTCAAAAAGTTTTTCTTGCAGATGGTGATAATGAATTGCTTATCAATTTTGAAGCCTATGAAGAAACTCATCATATTTTTGAGCTGCATTTAAAAGGCAGAAGTCAATTCGTTTTCAAAGAACTTCTGGAACCGGCCCGCTTAGTGAAAAATTTAAATGAGGAACATTACATGCATGAGTTTCAAGCTTTTATTACAATGAAACCTGAACTTAATATGAAATTAGCGGCACAAAAAGATGATTTATCTATGCAGGAAGAAATGACTGCAACTTCCTGTACTGATACTGAGTGGTTATATTATAAGCTTTATTGCGGTGTGCGTAATGCTGATGTATTGCTCGCAAATCCTATAAAAGCATTGGTTGAGCACTGTGAAAAAAAGGGTTGGATCAAAGAGTGGTTTTTTATTCGTTATACGGATAGTGATTTTCATATCAGGCTTCGTTTAAAACTGAATGACATCAAATGGCTGCCATATATCACCAGGGTATTTCATAACACATTTAAACCCTATAGGAAAACTGGTTTTCTCTGGAAAATAATGACTGATGATTATCAACCGGAACAGGGCCGTTATGGTTTCAACACATTAGCGCTGGCTGAAAAGTTCTTTTATTATGACAGTATTTCCTTCCTGGGTTTTCTTGATCAAAGTTCGGGTGATGAAAGGGAAAATCTTCGCTGGCAATATGCAATTCTTTCTATTGATACTTTGCTTGAAGCTTTTGAGTTTACAATAGAACATAAACTTGAATTTATCAGGAACCTCAAAGAGGCATTTGCTTCGGAATTTAAGTTTGGAGCAGAACAAAGGAAGCAACTTGCCAAATCTTTCAGAGAAAAGAAAAGTGAAATTTACGCTTCGTTAAGTGTACAGCAGCCAGATGATCAATTTTATGAGTTTTACCTTATTTTGAGAAGACGAACTGAACAGATTGATCCAATCATCTTGCAGCTCAGGGAAATGGAGATGAACGGAACGCTAAAGGTTTCAATTGTGGATTTGTTGATTAGTTATGTACATATGCTGGTTAACCGTATTATTCCCGAATTTTCAAGACTGCATGAAGCTGTTATCTATGATTTTCTATATCAATATTATAAGAGTGTACAGGGAATGAAAAACAGAGCTCAGGCATGATTTAGCAAGAGAAAAATAATTGTGTAGTTCTGTATTGTAATTATTGCATATTAAAAAAAGTAAATTATATATTTAGAAATCTAATACTGTTATGAAGAAAAAAGGAAAAAATACCGACAAGTCGTTATCATTTGAAAAAACTGTTATCGTATCACTTGGCAAAAAGGAAATGATGAAAATAAGAGGGGGCGGGAAAGGTGCAAACCGCATTATTAATACCAACGATGGTGACTCAGGACGTACTACTTGTGACACTGTTCAAACTACTGGTTAAGCAAATATATTGCTGATAAACCGATTACAAAATATCAACCACACTAAAGTGAAGAGAATACTTATACTGATTTTATTTTTATTGCCCTTTTTTTCTAATGCTCAAAGCTGTAATTGTAGTGATAATTTCAAATCTCTGATAGCTAAAATAAAGAACAATTACGTTGGTTATAAGGATAAAGTAAATGCTTCAAATCAACAACGGTTTGATGTTTTTACGGATAGTTTACAAGAAATCGCTAAATCATCCGAAAAAATGAAGTGTTTTGATATTTGTGCGGAGTGGTTGTCTTTTTTTAAGGATCAGCATATTGGTCTCTCTTTTACGCCTGGAAAAGCTACAAAAGAAGAGGTTAATGATTTTTTTTCTACAGCAGAAAAGACAGCATGGAATGAGAAAACCTTAGATGCCTATTTGCTTCGGAACAAGGGCCGTCTTGATGGTATAGAGGGGTATTGGAATTATGCTCCTGATACTTATAAGATCGGTATAGTAAAAGATAGTACTCCTGATAGTGATGAATTTGTTGGCTTTATTGTTGGAACAAATGTTCCTGCCTGGAAGAATCAGCAAGTAAAGCTCAGGATAAAAAAGATAAAAGGTAATTATCAGCTCATTTATTTCAGAGGAATTGACCATGGGAAAAAATTCCCATGGTTAATTGTAGCTAAAGATAGCCTGGAGCTTGGTTATTTCGGTGTATGGTATAAAAGTAAATTTTTTACAAATAAATACGAACCCAGGACCTTAGTCAAAAAGTCTTTATCACCATCGTTTAAAGTACTTGATAAAGAAACTGATTTATTGGTCATACCGAGTTTTGCTTTTAAATACAAAAAAGAAGTAGACAGTATTCTGAAGAAAAATAAAGGATTGCTGCAAACAAGCAAGCATCTTATTATTGACATCCGTAATAATTCTGGAGGACTGACAAGTACCTTCGAGCAGTTATTGCCCTATATTTATACCAATCCAATTTATACCGATGGTGGAGTGGTATGGGCAACTCCAGATAATATTAAAAATGGATATGATACCGATATTTCTGGTTTTCCTGAACAGACTCAAAAGAAGTTTAGGGAAGAGACCGAAAAATTAAAGGCACATGTTGGTGAATTGTATCCTCTTTATGGTGCAGATACTATTGAATTTTCTCATGTTTTAAAGAATCCACAGCGTGTCTCTGTACTGATGAACAGAGGAAGTGCGAGTGCTGCTGAACATTTTATTTTAAGAGCTGAGCAAAGTAAAAAAGTGACACTCTTTGGCCAGAATAGTGCTGGGGCTATTGATTATACTGAGGTTGTGAGTGGGAAAATTTCATGTAGTTATTTTACTGTTCAATATCCCGCGTTCAGGTCAGACAGGATCGAAAAGCGCCCATTAAACAATATTGGGATAACTCCTGGTATTGTAATTCCAGACCAAACTTCAGATTGGATAGATTTTGTACGGACTTATAAAACTGCCAATTGAAACATTCAATAGATTATAAGCTAATATCTTATCATATAATATTCTGGATACTCCACATTATTTTCAATAGGTATGATTCCATTTTTCATCCTGGTAATAATTATTGGATGGTGTGGCTTGATGTACTGTATGCGCAGGGAATAAATATCTTATTGGTTTATCTCATCATATTTTTGTGTTCAAGGTATACTGTCCCTTTAAAGATTGTACCGTTGACTATCGGGGTTATCTTACTTTATTGGTGGTATTTCCTGATGTGGTATGAGATAAGTTTTGTGCTCAGACCATTCCTGAAAAATTCGCCGGTACCTCAATTTAATTTTCTGTATGAAATTGTTATTGTTCTTTGGGCATTTGTTAAGTTTGCTTTTTTCGGCTTTGGGTACGCAATTTGCATGAAAGTTATCAAACGTGAAAAGAATATGGCAATGATAGAAAAGGGGAAAATTGAAGCTGAATATGCATTTCTCCGGGCGCAGATCAATCCACATTTTTTGTTTAATACACTGAGTTTGTTTTACGCAAGATCATTGCCCTTATCTGATGAATTATCGGATGGAATTGTGACTTTATCTCAAATTATGCGCTATTCTCTGGAAAAGAATGAGGATAGCAAAATGGTCTTGCTTTCTGATGAACTGGAGCATGTAAACAATGTGATTAAAATTAATCAGATGAGGTTTAGTAACCAGTTACAAATTGACCTTAAAATTGAAGATACTTTTCCTTCAATTCAGATTGTTCCATTGATCATGATAACTATTGTAGAAAATGTATTAAAACATGGTGATTGTACGCTGGCTAAAGATCCTGCTGTCATTCACCTGTTCAATTCTGAAGATGGGTATTTTCTTCATCTATATACTTATAACAGAAAGAAAAAAACTTTGATAAAAAATGTGAGTGGAATAGGAATGGAAAACATTAAAAAGCGTCTGGATTATCATTATGGTAATAATTATGAATTGGTCGTGGATAATAATGATGACTTTTACATGCTGAAATTAAAGTTGCCAGTTTTTCATCAAGTTGATTTTTACTCTTAATTTCAGACGGATTATGCAAGTATCTATAAGACAGCGTTTAATATTTTATCATTTCATTTTTTGGTTGATTTATTTTTCTCTGTATTCAGTTAATGAATTTGTAAATATTCCTGAAACGTATTTCTTCAGTTTACCAGATGTGTTAGTCACACAAATCCCTAACTTAATTATTGTTTATCTAAGTATTTATCTGTTTTTAAAATATACTATTCCAAATAAACCTATAGCATTAATTATAGGTATTTTATTAATTCATATCGTGAACTGTATTGATTGGTACATAGTTGAAAACCACATCACGCCATTCATTAATGTCAATCCTGGACCTGTAGCTCCGCCACAGGGGTTTTATGCTATTCAGTCGGCAGTAGCATATCTTACAATGAAGTACATGATTTTTGGTTTTGCCTATGCTTTTGCTGTTAAGATGATCAGACATGAAAGAAAACGCAACCGTTTGGAAAAAGAAAGACTTGAGGCCGAATATGCATTTCTCCGCGCACAAATTAATCCGCATTTTTTAAACAATACGCTGAACTTCTTTTACGCAAAAGCTTTGCCTTTATCAGATGGACTATCCGATGCTATCATGACTTTATCCCAAATTATGCGGTATTCGCTGGATAGGAATGACGGTAATCGTATGGTCATGCTTTCTGATGAACTCGGACATGTACGAAACGTGATTAAGCTGAATCAAATGAGGTTTAGCAATCGTTTACAAATCGATATTGATTTTGGGATTACTTCTTCATCAATTCAAATTGTCCCTTTGATAATTATTACTATTGTAGAAAATATCCTAAAACATGGTAATTGTACATTGCCGGATGATCCAGCAAAAATCCGGTTATCAATTTCTGAAGATGGATGTTTTATTCTGCTGAATACTTACAATAAAAGGAGTGAATGGGCAGCTGAGCACTCCAGCGGAATAGGTGTTGAAAATATCAGAAAACGTATTGCTCATCATTACAGGAATGATTATGAGTTAATTATTGATAATAATGATATTTTTTATTCCTTGTCACTTAAGTTACCTGTTTTTCATAAAGTTGAGTTTTATACCTCAAAAGATGACCAGCTCAATAATGAAAAGGTTGAATGGGCCAGGTTATTTGCAAAAAAGAAACTTAATCTTTCTTAATCAGTAGGTGTACTCTGCGAATAGTGGGCTGTTTTCTTATTTCCAGTGTGCAGGTACTCCACCAATCACATAACAGTCTTTTGGGCTGATTATAGACCGAATATATCAAATAATAAGTTTAAGAATAGACCTGCAGTTCATATTCACCAGCTTTCTTTTAATCCTCTGAAGACAATTGCCAGGCAATTGAAAAAAAGAATAAATATTTTTTTTTGTGGTGTAAGCGTATCAGTATTGCCAGGCTAAAGCAAACAAAGCGGTTACAGCTTTGATAAAGGCAATAATTATATTAAAAAATCTATGATTTATAGCGTATCAATTATTTTTTAATTATTTGATATACAGATTATTGTAAAATTATTTTCTTGCTTATGTCAATAAAACTCCTTTAAATTTATAGCAACCAATTTATAAACCAAATATTTATCTAATGAAAAAACAGACTAACAAAAGACAGTTAATGGCTAGTATAGTTTTACTGGCAGTTTTATTCGGGGCGGCCTGTAAAAAAGACGTCAATACAAACGAATCGGGAAACAAGGATCAGGAAACTCCAGCAACGGCGGTGAATGCTGTAAATAGTGATATTAATCTGAACTGGGAGAACAGGACCAATGGTTCAACTTATACCAATTCACAAGCAGCTGCAGACTTTGGAAATATTTCGGGATGGCAAGAATCAAGAGCTTTTGTGACTAATGGAAAAGATGGTTCTAATGGCTTAAGGGTTACTTTATTGCCCAATGCCCTATCAGGAGCAGGAGGCTTGATTGGAAATGTGAATTTAAGTCAGGGAACAACTTACGAAGTAGATTACGATGTGAAATTTCACAGTAATTTCAATTTTAGCAGAGGTGGAAAGATTGGTTTTGGCTTTGCTATTGGTGAAGGAAATACTGGTGGAGATCCAGGATGGGATGGAAATGGTGGAACACTTCGGTTAATGTGGTATTCACCAAGTGCAGACAGGGTATTTTTTCAGCCTTATGTTTATCATAAAGATCAGCCTACTAAGTTTGGAGATACTTATACTCAACGTTTCCCTGCAAGCGGATCGCTTCAAAAAGGGGTTTGGTACCACGTCCATATGTATGTGAAAAGCAATACAGGTTCAAGCACAAACGGACATGCACAAATTATTATCAATGGACAAACTATTCTGGATAATGATATCCGCTGGACTACAAATGATAGTCAAAGATTAATCAATAAGCTTACATTCCATACTTTCAGAGGTGGAAGCCAGGAAGAATGGAAAGCTAATACTACAGATTATATCTATTACGATAATTTAGTTGTGAATAAAATCAATTAATGTACTCAACTGGCCTGGCTTTCATTTACCGGGCCAGTTATTTGATTGTTAAATTGTTCATTGCAATTGATTATATTTAATAATCCGGTGATTAACATCTTTACAATTTTTAATGACTAAACCTGTTTTTTTCTCTTATATAGGCCATTTGATTAGAATCCTTTTGGGCATATGTTTATTTTTTATGCTGACAATCCAACTGTCTTACGCACAAAAGATCATTGCTATTCAAGATAAAGTCCCTCATTATATTTTTTCCTATGGAGAAATCGAGTATTTGGAAGATCGCACTAACGCTTTAACATTGTCTGATGTTTTAAAGCCTGCTATGCAGTCAGAATTTATTCCCAATGAAAAGTATACTCCTAAAAACTATCATCTAACTTCTGCTTACTGGTACAGATTTAAAATAAAGCATTCCCGGGCATCTGCTAAAAATTGGGTACTTGAATTTTTTGATCAGTCAGTTAATCATTTTAGTCTGTTTGTACCCAAGAAAAATGGTCATTATCAAGCTTATTATTCTGGGACTGCTTATCCATTTAGTCAAAGAGAATATCAACACAAAAACTTCATTTATGAACTTAATAATGATACTGACGCCACACTTACCTATTATGTAAGGATCAAGTCTTCGCAATCTGTAAGTGCCATTATGGTATTAAGGGATATCCGCTGGTTCGTGAAATATGCATTGAATGAATACCTGATCTTCGGATTGTTCTATGGGATGGTAATTGTTTTTAGTTTGTATAATCTGCTCATGTTTTTTGCGGTCAGGCAAATGCAGTACCTCTATTATGTATTGTATAATCTGAGTATCGGCTTATACGAAATGAGTATTGATGGTATCGCCTTTCAATACTTGTGGCCAAACTCGCCTTTATGGAATGAATACGGTATTGGCATGGCTTTATATTCAAGTAGTGTTTTTGCGTTAATGTTTACGCTTAATTTTCTCGGTGTTAAAGCTAAGGCTCCCAGACTTTATCAATTAATTATCTGGGTTATCAGCTTACGCAGTTTGTTTTTTATCATATGCCTGTTTAATAAGCAGCTATTTAGTTATAAACTGGTAGAATTGATCCCATTGCTGGTTGCTTATGGAACTGGTATCTATATTCTGAAGAACCATTACCGGCCTGCAATGTTTTTTGTAATTGGTTATTCATTTCTGGTCATTGGTTTTCTCATTAAAATTCTGCTGTTACTCAATGTGTCCTGGATGCCATATGGACCATTTTCTTATTATAGTCTGAGTTTCTGTTTTGTTTTTGAGATGATCCTGGTTTCTTTTGCTATTGGTGAAAGTGTCCGCACCTTACGTAAAAATGAAAGTGAGGTGCAAAAAAGAATGATCCATCAATTACAAGTAAATGAAAGTCTGAAAGATACGTTGAATAAAGAATTGTCCACGCTGGTTGATGAGCGCACACAAGAAGTCAGCTTAAAAGCTTCTATTATTGAAAAACAAAATGAAGAAATTTCCTTAATGAATGCGATGCTGGAAAAGGATAATCAGGAGCTGCATGTGAATATCGAGAAGGTAACGAAAGCCAGGGTGATGTCAGACCATGTTGATTTTGCAGAGTTCAGTAAGATTTATCCAGATAGAGAAACTTGTTTTAAATATCTTTCTGAGCTGAAATGGGCAAATGGATATGCCTGCCGTAAATGTATGAATACGTTTTTTCTTGCCGGTTTCTTACCCTATAGCAGGAGATGTACAAAATGTGGGTATGATGAATCTGTAATCGCCTATACCATTTTCCAAAATAGCAAGATCCCGATTAATAAGGCTTTTTATATGCTTTTTCTCGTGTATTCTACCAAAGGGAAGATTTCTTCTCATAAGCTTTCCGGATTATTGCTCATCAGGCAAAGTACATGCTGGGCTTATAATAGTAAAATGCAGAAGATCCTGGAAGAACGTAAAAAGGAATTAAAAGCCAGTGGGGAAGGGGGATGGAGCAAACTGGTGCTGGATTCAAATCATTAAGTGTCCTTATAATTTCACCTGCCTGATGATATTCTTAATATTCAATTCTACGATATCAGTCATGGTATTGCAGTTTAAATAGTTCAGGTCAGCAAAGTGTTCGGACATTCCTTTTTTCAAAGAGGCTATGTTTTCTGGTGTAGTTAATATCTCGGTATTGGATACATCCCGCAAATCTGTTAAACGATGCCGCTCACTACGAACGCGATGTAGTATTGAAGACTTCTCTTCCTGCTGGTATTGCAGAAAGGTCTTATCAGATAATTGCTCCATACACATCTTTACATATGGAAGGTTCTCTTTAAAGAACTGCGCAAGGTATACTTTGATATTTCCTTCATAAAATTGCTGGTCAAAGTCAATAGCCCTGATCCGGAACTGGATGTCGTCAAAATCTGGCGTAATCTGTACTACGAAATTATAAGCCCGCATATCGCCTAATAACATAACTAAACAGCGTTCGTTGAATTTTACAAATTCCTTCGCTATACGCGTAGGATTGTATTCTGGATTATGTAAATACATTTTTGCGAAAACATCTCCTGGTATTCCAGCCACATGCTCTTCAATCAATGTTTCTCCATCCACAAGATAATTGACCTGGTTTGGAGACAGGATTTCTTCCAGTTCAAGTCCATAAATCCGTGATGCATCAGCTTTTTTAACATAAAAATAGTCGTATACATCATTTAGACGGTTTACAATTTTAATCCGGAAAGGATGTGTATTCCCAAAGGTGCAGTATTCAATTCTCTCAATGTACTTATGCTGTACAATACGCAGATTACCAGATGCTTTTAAATTGGCGTAAATGACCTTCAAGCCATTATGCAGCTGCTCAATCCGTTCTGCGGGATAAATAGGCCCTTCCCAAAGTGAGTCTTTTCCATACTTATCCATAATTGGATAAGCTTCGTCAAAGACTAACAAATCATTGTAAGTAATCGGAAGTTTTGAATCCCGCTGATAGGTTCTCAGGTACTTCTGCAAAGCAGGGGTAACTGGGAAAATTGGTTTTTTGCGGGATATTTTTACATCATTAGATTCCATGTACTGGTAATTTACGCTTAATCACTGGTAATATATGCTTTCTTTTCTGCTGCAATCGCTATATCTTCAGCATCTGGTTCCATTGCCTCTTGTTGAAGGGAGGCCTTTTTCTCATATTGAAGATCGATATAAATTGGGAAATGATCGGAATCAAAATTTGCCAGGCGTTTGATTTGCTTTAGTTTAAAGTCTGTAGAGATAAAAGCATGGTCTAGTGGAAAACGCATAATTGGATAATGTGCATGAAAGGAATTGAAAAATCCTCTCCCTCTTCTTGGGTCTAACAAGCCACTCATTTTTAAAAATAGCTCCGTTGTATAACTCCACGCTACATCATTCATATCGCCAATAACAATCACGGGATCTTTACATTTCTGCGCAAGATCTGCAGTGAGCAGCAATTCCTGATCTCTTTCAGTTGATCTTGGGTTTTCATTAGGTACAGGTGGAGTTGGGTGTAACGCATATAACTGAATCCGCATTCCATTTTTAAGCATAACACCGGTATGAATAGACGGAATATCTTTTTCTACGAGGTAAAGAATTTCTGACGCTATCAATTCCAGTTTGGAATACAAAAGCATGCCATAAGTATTTTCCAGTGGTATGCGAACATGGAACTTATAGGTGTTTTCCAGTTCCCTTGTTTCGGTATCCCAGCGTTGGTTAGTCTCTAATAGCAGGACAAGGTCAGGGTCATTTTTATGTATTTCCTGCAGACAGCCCTTTGAATTGGTATTGTCCTGATAAACATTAGCAATCATAATACTCAGACTCTGCGTTGGAATAGCTGTTGTTACACGGATTACTTGCTTTTTCCCCAGCGGAGTGAAGGGGACAATTTGTATAAAAAGATAGCCAATATTCAACGTGACTAAACCAATCAGCAACCAATAATACAGCAGTTGTCCATGGTAAAAAAAGATAATCAGGAGTAAACAAATAATAGAAAGTACCAGCTTTTGCAACCTTGGATAATCGAAAATCCGGAAAGTCCAATAGTCGTGTTTGACAATTGATAGTAAAGTAAAAGAGAGCAGAAGAATTGATAATGTGATAATAAACGCGTGCATTCGCCGATTTTAAAAAGAACTATTTAAATATTTTTTTAAACTTAGTGATTTATCCCGGCTCACCAAAACAGGTTTCTCATTTGCAGGGATCAGCTTAATTTTAGTTTACCATTAAAGACTGTGTATTAATCCTGGTATTCCATCCCCTCAGCGCAAGTATTGTTCCCGGATATTTTCAAACTCAGTTTTGAGCCTCTTTCACGATAACGGATATTAATTTATTGCTCGAGATAGGGGTATAGCAACCGAATCGCGTTTACAGAATTATAAAAGTCGTTTTAGCAGCGCTCTAAACTTAAAAAAAATAATTATATGAAATTAAAAATCCTGTTATCATTGATCGTAACAACGCTCTTACTCAGTTGCAATCCTTTCAAAAATAATGAGATTAACAAAGTGATTAATGCTTTCTATGATCACCACAAAGGGCCGTTTGAAGAGGTGAATAAAAACTTACTCTCCGCTGGTTTATCCGCTTTAGTAGACAAAGCGATTGCAGAAGAAGTCAAATCTGTCGAAGAACTCAGCGCTTTAAAATCAACAGATAAGCCGAATAAGATTGAAGGCGATATTTTCACCAGCCTATCAGAAAGTTTCACTTCTTATGAGATTGGCAGAACTACTATTTATGACAATAAAGCCACTGTTCAACTCGAATTTACCAATAGCAAGATCGGCAGCGAGAGTTGGAAAGACGATATTGAATTGATTAAAGAGAATGGGGCCTGGAAAATTGATAATGTGCGTTTTAAAGGAGAACGTTCTTTTGGAAAAAGCACTAAAGATGTGTTATCGCAGTTTTTGACCCCAATCACCGCAGTAAAATCAGATGCCGATGATCAGCGGTGCAGACTGTCTGCGGGCAATCAATATCAATGGAGTAATCTTAAAAAAGGATGTATCCTTGTGCTTGAATTGCCTATCAAATTAAGAAGCATGGATAGAACTTCAATAGCAAGTGTCATCTTTTCCGATGATCAGAAAAAAGCAGAAGTATTTACACAAAACACCAGCTGGGTATTGAATAAAAAGTCATTAACGGCTTATGAATCAGAATTTTCTGATAAAGGTGTGTTCTTGGAGAAAAGAAATAATGTCTGGAGGCTCGGAGCGTTGAAAGACGGTAAAACTATCTATTCAGGATATGTTGAATAGCATAGTCATCCATTAAAATACCTGTAAAAATAAATCCATACCCTAATGAATAGCAAAATCTTATTATCAATTATCGCCGCTGTAATTTTATTCGGTTGTACTAATTCTAAAAGCAATAGCGCGGCTAAGGCTGTAGACTCATTTTATAAAAATTATGAAGGTCCCTTTGAAGAAGTCAATAAGACCTTATTGTCAAGAGAACTGGCCACATTAATAGACAAGGTTGTTAAATTGGAAGCGCAATCAGCTGCTGAATTAAAAGCTGCAAATTCAACAGGTAAGCCAGCCATGATAGAAGGAGATATCTTTACAAGTCTGTACGAAAGTTATACTTCTTTTAAAATAGTCCGGGTGAAAACTGATGGGGATCTGGCTACCGTCCGCGTGGAGTTCACCAATAACCGGGAAGGAGATATAGTGTGGACAGATGAAGTGCGGCTGATTCGCCAAAATGGGAACTGGAAAATAGATGATGTACGTTACGGCTTGAAAAATGCGCCCCGCCCTAACCTTAAAAAAGGGCTGTCAGATTTCCTGGCTCCGGAGCCTGTTGTCAACGAAAGTTAACAAGCTCTGGAAGATGTAAAAGACAGCAAAACGATTGAATTGATAAATGAAGTTATTGTGTTATCATTCAAATACTTATAGGTTAATTTTGGTGATATTATTTATTGTCCTGTCTGAATAATTGCTTATATTAGATAGTGCTATTTTTTAGCTAAAAACCAAATATTAAGCTTATGAAAACCAAAATTCTATTTTTTCCTCTTATTGTTGTGACGCTCTTATTTAGCTGTGACAATACTAAAAGTAGTGGGACCACTAAGGTGGTTAACACATTTTACAAATATTATAAAGGCAAATATGTCGGCGCTGATAAAGGAATGCTTTCGGCCTCGTTAGCTGGGTTAATTGATAAAGCACTTGAAAAAGAAGCGGCTTCAGCAGAAAAGATGAAAGCCTCGAAATCAACAGATAAGCCAGATATGATTGAAGGCGATATCTTTACCAGTTTGAATGAGGGATATACCAGGTTCAAAATTGGGGAGACTAAAATTGAAGGTGATCAAGCTATAGTCACTGTAGAATTTACCAATAAGAATTATAACAATACGACATGGAAAGACGATGTGGTACTGATTAAAGAGAACGGCGCCTGGAAGATTGATAACGTCAATTATAAACAGAATGCAGGTGCAGGCAAAAATATCAAAGCAGTTTTAACTCAATTCTCCTCTGCTGCAGTTTCTACACCCGGGACGATGGTTGGCGGATAAAAAACAAACAATATATACCTTTTAAAATAGCCTGTTCATTTATGGACAGGCTACAAGGTGAAAAACTGACCAGAGTAAGTGGTCAGGATGGTCATTTAAATCGATCCTATTCCTGGTCTGGCTTCTTTATATATCCTTTCAATACGCTATCATCAATTAATGTTTCAGTAAAATCCCAGATCGTTTTAGATCCATGCTGAATTTTGCTGGTTTTGTCCATCACGGTATCATAAGGTACATTGTGTTCAGTCCAGGTGCCGCCTTGATTGGATACGTTCTGTAAAATTGGTTCAAATCTATCCATGGAATGCGCAAACATGGCTTCTGCAGTATCTCCTGTTTCAAATTCTTCCCAGATTGCAACAAATTCTTTTGCTTGTTTTGCAGGCAGTAAACCAAATATTCTTTCTGCTGCTTTACGCTCAGCTTCTGTATTGTCATGGTTTACAATGGTATCATAGAGAAAAACATCACCCGAATCAATCTCGACCAGATCGTGGATCAGCAGCATTTTCAAGACTTTTAAAATGTCTATTGGTTCATTGGAATGTTCAGCTAATGTTATTGCCATCACCGCTAGATGCCAGCTGTGTTCAGCATCGTTTTCTCTGCGGTCACTGTTGAAAAGGCGGGTTTTCCTCTGGATGTATTTAAGTTTGTCGATTTCGTGAATAAAAGCGACCTGCTGTAGTAATATATCTAAATTCATAATGATAAAATCGTTCCCAAATATAGAAAGTGAAATGGTTAATAGGGGAATCCGGTAAGAATTTCTAACTTAAAGCGCAGAATAATCATTTAGCGTAACCTCCATATAAAATGAATAAAACCATACACCGCGACCATCAGACCACGAATAAAATATTTGATAACAGAAGTTTGGAGAAAGATTACGCTACGCTAATTCCGATCCTTAAAAATGGTTTGCGTGTACTGGACATTGGCTGCGGAACCGGAGCGATATCAAAAGATATTGCCGAAAGGGTAGGCCCTGATGGCTCTGTCACCGGAATTGATCATACGGAGAAATTTATCATTAGTGGTAAAGAAAGTTATCAGACAACCTCAAATCTGGAACTTGTTCACCATGACTTATTTAGCTATGAAGCTGAAGAGAAATTCGACTTGATTGTCTCCGCTCGTACTTTACAGTGGTTAAGCAATCCAAAAGAAGCCCTGTTAAAATTCAAATCATTATTAAAACCAGGAGGTCAACTTTCTATTCTGGATTATAACCATGAACAGTTAAGCTGGCAGCCAGAGCCACCCGAAAGTATGTTGTCTTTTTACCAGACGTTTTTAAAGTGGCGTGCTGATGCAGGAATGAACAATCATATCGCCGAAGACCTGGCCGGTTATTTTGCCGAAACTGGTTTTCTGGAAATTGAAGTGTTTAATGCTGAAGAGGTTTACCAGCAGCAGGATGACAATTTTTTACAACGGATTGGCATCTGGTCAAAAGTTGCAGGTTCCACACAAATGGTTGAAGAGGGTTATCTGGAAGATTCCCTTAGATTAAAAGCAATTGAAGATTATGACCAGTGGATAAGCACTGATGCAGAGCAAATGATCATGAAGTTAAAAGAAGTAAGAGGGAGAATAGCTCTGTAATTCTACATCTTATGGTATAATCTGCAAAATAACACGTATATATTTGCAATATATAGCAACATAGAATTTATTTAAATTAAATTTGCGCCATAAAAACATACCATGATTTATTTCTTCTCCAACGAGCTTAATACTGTTTTTGCTTTACAATCAGAGCAAACTCTCTCATCGTCAGATATTTCAAAGTTAACTTGGCTGTTTGGCGGTGCCCAATTCAAACAAGAAACCGTTTTGACGGAGTTCTTTATTGGTCCGCGCGCTGCAATGGTAACTCCATGGAGCACGAATGCTGTTGAAATTACCCAGAATATGGATATTCACGGGATCATCAGAATTGAAGAGTTCAAAAACACAACAGCAGATTTTACTGACTTTGACCCGATGCTGTTTCAAAAGTACAGTGAACTTAATCAGGAGATTTATACCATCAGCATTCAACCAGAGTCAATTCTGCCAATTGAAGATATTGCAGCGTATAATCAGCAGGAAGGTCTTTCTTTAAGTGAAGAAGAAGTAGATTACTTAAATAAATTAGCAGAAAAACTTGGGCGTAAGCTAACAGATTCAGAGGTATTCGGTTTTTCTCAGGTCAACTCAGAACATTGTCGTCACAAGATTTTCAATGGTACTTTTGTAATTGATGGAGAAGAACAGCCTTCTTCATTATTCAAACTAATCCGTAAAACATCTGAAGCTAATCCTAACGGAATTGTTTCAGCCTATAAAGATAACGTAGCCTTCGTTAAAGGCCCGAGAGTTCAGCAATTTGCACCTAAAAGAGCTGATGTACCGGATTATTATGAAATTAAAGATTTTGACTCAGTAATTTCACTCAAAGCAGAAACGCATAACTTTCCGACTACTGTAGAACCTTTCAATGGTGCTGCTACAGGTTCAGGAGGAGAAATCAGGGACAGATTAGCCGGTGGCCAGGGCTCATTGCCATTGGCAGGTACTGCTGTTTATATGACTTCGTTCTCGCGTCTGGAAGAAAATCGTCCATGGGAAAAAGCAGTAAATGAAAGAGACTGGTTATACCAGACTCCAATGGACATCCTGATCAAGGCTTCAAACGGAGCTTCTGATTTCGGTAACAAATTTGGTCAGCCATTAATTACAGGTTCGATTCTTACTTTCGAACATGAAGAAGACGCCAGAAAACTAGGTTATGATAAAGTAATCATGCAAGCAGGCGGGGTAGGTTATGGAAAAGCTGACCAGGCTCAAAAAGAAAAACCAGCGCTGAATGACAAAATCGTTGTTTTAGGCGGAGAAAATTATAGAATAGGAATGGGTGGTGCTGCGGTATCTTCAGCAGATACAGGCGCTTTAGGTTCAGGTATCGAATTGAATGCCATTCAGCGTTCTAATCCTGAAATGCAGAAAAGAGTTGCCAATGCTGTGCGTGGTATGGTAGAAAGCGATCACAATACGATTGTATCTATTCATGATCATGGAGCTGGCGGGCACCTGAACTGTCTTTCTGAATTGGTGGAAGAAACTGGTGGAAAGATTGATTTAGATAAATTGCCGGTTGGTGATCCGACCCTTTCTGCTAAAGAAATTATCGGTAACGAATCTCAGGAACGTATGGGGCTGGTGATCAGTGAGAAAAACATCGGCACCTTACAGAAAATTGCTGACCGTGAGAGGGCTCCAATGTATACTGTAGGTGAGGTGACAGGTGATCATCGTTTTACTTTTGAATCTGCAACCAATGGTTCTAAACCAATGGATCTGAAAATGGAAGATATGTTCGGCAGTTCTCCAAAAGTAATTATGCAGGATAAAACGATTGATAGAAAATATCAGCCTGTAACTTATGATACTGCAGAACTGAATACTTACCTCGAACAAGTATTACAATTAGAAGCTGTAGCCAGTAAAGACTGGTTAACAAATAAAGTTGACCGTTGTGTAGGTGGGCGTGTAGCTAAACAGCAATGCGCAGGACCCTTACAATTACCATTGAATAACTGTGGTGTAATGGCTTTGGATTTTCAGGGTAAAGATGGTATCGCAACTTCTATAGGGCATGCGCCGCTTTCTGCACTGATTGATCCTGCAGCGGGAAGCAGAAATGCCATCGCAGAATCACTTTCAAATATTGTTTGGGCTCCATTAAAAGATGGTTTGGAAAGTATTTCACTATCGGCCAACTGGATGTGGGCTTGTAAAAATGAAGGAGAAGATGCACGCTTGTATAAAGCTGTAAAAGCGTGTTCAGAGTTTGCGATCAGTTTAGGAATTAATATTCCTACTGGTAAAGATTCTTTATCGATGAAACAGAAATATAAAGATGGGGAAGTTATCGCACCAGGTACAGTAATTATTTCTGCTGCCGGACATTGCGATGATATTACCGCAGTAGTAGAACCTGTTTTACGTAAGAGCGGTGGTGCTATCTATTATATCAATCTTTCAGGAGACCGTTATAAATTAGGTGGTTCATCATTTGCACAAATCTTAAACAAAGTTGGTACAGAAACTCCTGATATCTTAGATGCGGGACAATTTAAAACGACTTTTAATACGTTACAAGAATTAATTAAAGCTGGAAAAATACAAGCAGGACATGATATAGGCAGTGGTGGTTTAATTACTACGCTTTTAGAATTATGTTTTGCAGACCGTAACCTGGGAGCATCCCTTGATCTTTCTGCTTTAGGGGATCAGGATATTATAGAGACACTTTTTGCTGAAAATATAGGTATCGTATTCCAGGCTGATGTGAGTGCTGAAGCGCTTCTGAATGCGAATGGTGTTGTTTATCATCAAATTGGTACTGTGACAGAAACAGCCCAGCTGACTGTTAAAAACGCAGCTGGTAACTGGAGTTTTGATATTGATCATTTACGTGATGTATGGTTTAAAACTTCTTACCTGCTTGATGAAAAACAAAGCGGCCCGGTTAAGGCTAAAGAACGTTTTGATAACTATAAAAACCATGTATTAAATTATAGTTTTCCTTTAAACTTCGATGGAAAAAAACCAGTTATTGATGCTGCTAAACCAAGACCTAAAGCTGCAGTGCTTCGTGAAAAAGGAAGTAATTCAGAAAGAGAATTGGCAAATGCGATGTACCTGGCTGGTTTTGATGTGAAAGATGTGCATATGACTGATTTAATTTCAGGCAGAGAAACATTGGAAGACATTCAGTTTATTGGTGCAGTTGGTGGATTCTCTAACTCAGACGTTTTAGGATCTGCTAAGGGCTGGGCAGGGGCGTTCTTATACAATGAGAAGGCAAAACAAGCGCTTACAAACTTCTTTAAACGTGAAGATACCTTATCAGTTGGTGTTTGTAACGGTTGCCAGTTGTTTGTAGAACTTGGTCTGATCAATGAAGATCATGAGGAAAAGCCTAAAATGTTACACAATGATAGTGCTAAACATGAGAGTATCTTTACTTCATTGACTATACAGGAAAACAATTCAGTGATGCTTTCCACTTTAGCTGGCAGTACTTTAGGGGTATGGGTTTCGCATGGTGAAGGAAAATTCCAGTTGCCATATGCAGAAGATCAATACAATATCGTCTCAAAATATGCTTATGAAACCTATCCGGCCAATCCTAACGGATCTGATTACAATACTGCAATGATCAGTGATAAAACAGGTAGACACTTGGTGATGATGCCGCACATTGAACGTTCATTGTTCCAATGGCATTGGGCTAACTATCCTGAAGGACGTAAGGATGAAGTTTCTCCATGGATGGAAGCTTTTGTGAATGCAAGAGAATGGATTGAAAAATTAGCAAAATAAATTAGCTAAAATAGCTGGAACTTGCAAATAAACAAGTTCTTTAGAATGGCCTGATGTACTATCTTTGTATAGTAATCAGGCCATATTTATATCAGGAGGTTTTATGAAAAAGGGTTTATTATTATTGCTGCTATTATTTACTTACCGTGTGTACGCGCAGGATGTAGTCTACGAAGTTAAAATTGGTACAGCAAGTAAGTATCAAAAAGATCCTACACCCAGATTAGCGATGTATCTCGCTTTTGATCTGCTTTTTCCTGACCGTTACCTGCCGCTGCAACTTTTTAGGCTTAATGGCGTTAAAAAGATGAAAATTGAAAATCTTGCTGATCCATCTAAAAACTTTGTACTCCTATTTAACAGAAGAGGGCAGTGGAAAGCAATGCAAACTGTAAATGATACCTTAGCTGTAACTTATAAAAATGGTGCACCTGATGAATTTATAAACCATTCTGGTAGCTTTAATCAATTTCAGTATGCTGGTGATACGGTAATTTCAGTGCATAACCAAAAGATAGACCGTTATGTCCGCAAAGGCAGAATTTTTCATAAAGTGAATAAGCATGCTGATAAATTATCACAACCGATAACGATTTATTCTAATACGAACTGGGATTTGCCCCTGACCATCCATTATAAAGAGCATCCGGATGATGATGAAATGAATATGATGACAGAAAACTTCTTTAACGATGTCAAGGGAAACCTGATTCTGGATAAGACAATTCACACGAACCGATCACATCTGGTCTTTAAAATGGAGAACGGGTTACCTGTCACTTTGAGCACCATTAAACAGCAGTTATCCGGGCCTGAAAAATCAGTAAAAGAGTCGGGTGCGAAGCCAGAATTGCTTAATTTCAGCTACGAATATTTTGAAAAAGAAAAAAAAACAAAATAAAATATCGTCACTTTGAACGGTAAAATTCAAGCGTTCTATTCAGGAGTCAGATTTACGGTACAAGTGGTTTGAAATTATGCATTCAGATTCCGGAAAATGAACCAGCTAAGGATGACTGAATATCGGTAAAAATCAAGCCTTAAGTTTGCTGACACGCCTTTTTTTATTGTTCAATAATTCTTGTAAATCCTCTTTTAAGGTAATAAAACCGGGAAGAAATTTCATGTCTTTTTTGCAGTATAAAATCAGCTGAATTATCCCCTTTTTTTTCTTGTTTTTACCACCTTAAATTCCGCTGATTCTAGCTCCATATCCGCCACAGGGGCTAAAAACCGATAAATTATGCTTACCTTTGCCTCGGTTTTAGTTTAAACGTCCGCTGTTAAAGACGCCATCTGAGCGTTAAATTCTAGAAAGAAACAGCACAATTTCTGTTTAAATATTCAGGGAATTTACTCCCTGAGCATTTGTTAATTAATGTTTTATTTAAAGCATTTTATGGTACGCGGCAATTAAGTCAGCGTATATAAACTTTATTTATGAAAATAAAATTACAGCACTTATTAAGCTGTATAGTATTTACCGTTATTTTACCTTTAACACTAATAGCGCAAGACTCTGCATCAATAAAAAAGGATACCATAGCAATAAAAAAAAGTACCTTGACAACTCCTTTAAAAAAGGATACTACAATCACTCCTTTGCGTCCTGACAAACCAGTGCTGAAAATTGGAGGTGCATTAAGATTCAACTACAATTTATCGTCCTGGAAAAAAGAACAAGTTAAAAGAGGAGGTGATTTTGGCCTTGATATGTTTCGTATCAACGCAGACGTTGCTTATAAAAAGCTGGATTTTCATGCAGAATATCGCTTTTATTCTAAAGATTTTGGAGGAAGCTTTCTGAAAGAGGGTTATGTGAGATATCTTTTCAATGACAGTACCCATCTGGATATCGGACTTGTTCAGAATCCATTTGGAAATACAGCCTATAACTCTCACAATTGGTTCTTTAACCTTCCATATTATGTGGGTTTTGAAGATAAGTTCTCGATGGGGGTTAACTTCCATCAACGCAGAAACCGTTGGATTTATGATATTGCCTTCTTTAAAAATGCCATGGAGCTGAACTTCGGTGATAAATCCGGAACAGACCCATCCCGTTACTCTTATGACGTTGCCGGCAGAAACAAAGAGGTGAATCAAGGTAATATCAAAACAGAGTATTTGATAGCAGAAGATAAGAAAATTGGAATTTCCGGCATGGTTGGTGGCGTATACAATATCCCAACAGGAAGAATGGGAGCCAGGTGGGCCGCTGCATTACACACAGATCTCAGGTTTGGTAAGCTTAATGTTAAGTTGCAATCAATGTACTATCAATATAATCTATCTGACTCATCTCAGTATAAAAATATAGTACAATTAGCTGCCTATGGTTCATCCTATGATGTCGCCCGCAAGGCTTACCTGCATACCGCATCTTTCGCTTATACACAGCCTGTAAAATTGGGCCCGGTTAAGTCGCTTGTTTTTTATGAAAACTACTCTTATATGAACAAACCACAAGCTGGATTTAAAGACACACAGATGAATGTACTTGGCTGTATGATCAATGCAGGAAACCTGGTGACTTATGTGGATTGGGCAGCAGGAAAAAATCAGCCCTGGTTAGGGCCGGATTGGCAAAACGGATTATCTACAGGTAATCCGGATTCAAAATGGAGTAGCCGGTTCAATATTAATATTGGCTATTATTTTTAACGTAAAACATCTATACTATGTCTAAACTTAAGATAGAAGACCTTACACTCATATTCGGTAAAGAAAAAGAGGAGGCACTCACACTATTAAAACAAGGAAAAACCAAAGCAGAGATCCTGAAAGAAACAGGATGTACAGTTGCGGTGAAAAATGCCAGTTTTAATATAGAAAAAGGCGAATTCTTTGTAATTATGGGTTTATCAGGTAGTGGTAAGTCTAGTTTGCTGAGATGTCTGAACAGGTTAATTGAACCTACTTCGGGCAGCGTCATTCTGAATGATGTAAATATCACCAGCCTTGGCGACAAGGAATTACAGAATGTCCGTAAAAAAGAAATGGCTATGGTTTTCCAGAATTTTGGGCTGTTACCTCACCGTACAGTATTGGAAAATGTAGCATTCGGTCTGGAATTACAGGATATTCCTAAAGAACAACGCGAAGCAAAGGCTCAGGAAGTTATTGAGATGGTGAGTCTGAAAGGATATGAAAATCAGAATACCTCAGAACTTTCAGGTGGTATGCAGCAACGTGTTGGTTTGGCACGCGCTTTAGCAAATGATCCTGAGATCTTGTTAATGGATGAGGCATTTTCTGCATTGGATCCGCTGATCCGTACACAAATGCAGGATGAGCTGATTGATTTGCAGGAAAAAATGCATAAAACAATTGTATTTATTACGCATGATCTTGACGAAGCGATCCGTCTTGGAGACCGTATTGCCATTATGAAAGATGGTGAAGTGATCCAGATTGGTACTCCGGAAGATATTTTAACTAACCCGGCAGATGAATATGTGTCCTCTTTTGTAGAAAAAGTGGACCGTAAATCAATTATTACTGCGGCCAGCCTTTTATTTGAAAAACCTACAGTAGCGATTTTCAAAAAAGATGGGGTAGAAGGTAGTTTAAGAAAGATGCGTTCTTCAGGATTGACATCGCTGCCAGCTGTTTCTGTAGATAAGCATTTTCTGGGTTTTGTTTATCTGAAAGATATTCTGGAGCTCAAAGCCAAAGGGCACCAAACCATAGAAATGGCTATTGTCAAAGATGTACCCGTTGCTTATCCGGAAACTACAGTAGAACAAATGCTTCCATTTATTGCAGAAAACGGAAGAGCAGTGCCGATTGTGGACAGAGAAACTAATAAACTGCTTGGAATCGTTGCACAAACTTCTCTGCTGATAGAGACTACAGGAACTTCCTGGGAAAATGTGAATGGAAACTCAATTGATAATTTACAAAACGAAGTAATATAATATGATACATATAGGACCTTATATAGAAGAATTTATAAACTGGCTTACCAACAATTTTGGAGCCTTATTTAACATCATAAAGATCATCGTGATCTCAGTAGTGGATTCTGTTGAATGGATATTGATGTTCCCTCCATTTTACGTGATTATTTTACTGGTTGCTTTCCTGGCTTGGAAACGTACTGGTTTAGGTGTGACCATATTTACCATTTTGGGCTTAACACTGATTTGGGCAATGGGCTACTGGGGACAAACAATGGCTACACTGGCGCTGATTTTGTCTGCTGCGTTTATTGCACTGCTGATAGGTGTACCAATGGGAATCTGGGCTGCAAAGAATCCTTTAGCGGGAAAAATCATGAGACCTATACTTGACTTAATGCAAACTATGCCAGCATTCGTTTACCTGATTCCGGCGGTTTTGTTTTTTGGATTGGGTAAAGTACCAGGAGCATTTGCGACTATCATCTTTGCGATGCCTCCAGCAGTTCGTTTAACTACGCTTGGAATTAGCCAGGTGCCTAAAGAAATTGTAGAAGCAACCCGTTCGTTCGGTGCTACGCCCAGACAATTGCTCTTTAAAGTAGAGTTGCCTTTAGCTTTGCCTACTATTTTGGCAGGAGTAAATCAAACGATTATGATGGCACTTTCTATGGTTGTAATTTCAGCTATGATTGCAGCCGGAGGATTAGGTGAAGTCGTATTGAAAGGAATTACACAACTTAAAATAGGATTAGGGTTTGAAGGTGGAATCGCTGTCGTGATCCTGGCCATTATCCTGGATCGTATTACACAGTCTTTTGGAAATACTAAAAAGAAAAATATAGCCTAAGCGCAGGTTTAGGTATAAATCGCACTCAAAAAGTATTAAATGATATTGAATCAAAAAATTAAATCTATTCAAATGAAGAAAGTAATTAGCGGATTATTAATAGCACTGACAGCAACCACACTTTACTCTTGTGGAGGCGCTGCGAACAATAAAAAGGTAACTATAGGTTATGTAAACTGGGCAGAAGGTGTGGCCATGACGCAGTTATCAAAAGTATTACTGGAGAAAGAAGGTTATACTGTAGAACTGAAAAATGCAGATGTTGCCCCAATTTTTGCGGCAGTAGCAGGAGGGGATGCAGATGTCTTTATGGATGCCTGGATGCCAGTTACCCATAAAGAATACATGGATAAGTTTGGTGCAAAACTAGAAGTTTTGGGTACCAATTATGCAAATGCACGTATCGGTTTAGTTGTTCCTGATTATGTAAAAGTAAACAGTATCGAAGAATTGAATGCAAATGCTGCACTTTTTGAAGGTAAAATTACTGGAATTGATGCAGGTGCGGGAATTATGAATAAAGCAGAGGCTGCCATTAAAGACTATAAATTAAAGTTTGAATTGCAATCGGCAAGTGAAGCGGCTATGCTGGCTATTCTGAAGAAAAGTATTGATGCCAAAAAGCCAGTAGTAATTACAGGCTGGTCTCCGCACTATATTTTTAGTACTTATAAACTGAAATTTCTGGCTGATCCTAAAGGCGTTTTCGGAAAAGTTGAAACTTTACAAACTGTTGCGAATAAAGATTTTGTGAAATCAAATCCTCAGGTTATTTCTTTTTTCAGAAACTTCCAGTTAGATGATACCCAATTAGGCTCACTAATGGCAGCGCTAACAGGAACTGATGATGATAAAGCAGCGATTGAGAAATGGTTGGCAGCTAATACAGAATTTGCGCTCAGAATGAGTTCTTTTTTAAAGACTGAATCTGTAAAATAGTAAACAGTTCTCTGGTACTATAATTTCTATGGTCCTATTACTAATAAGTGCCATTAATTTCAAAAGGCTATATGTCCCTTGATCAAGGAGCATATAGCCTTTTCTGTTTTCTTAGCTGAGTCCACCACGACCTGTCGCTTTTTTATGTTTATATAGATATATTTACATTTGATTCAAGTACTAAATGATATTGTGATGAATAAGGTAAAAGACAGGATACGAATCTTCAACTCATTTGAAGAGGCTAAGAAAAGTGAAATTCAGAATATTATCAACCAATCACCTATTGATCGTTTAAGGCAAACAGTTGAACTTATTTTACGTGTACATCAAGTAAGTAGAGAAGATCTAAAGAACAGAACTGCTACAGGTAAAATTAGAATAATTACTTCCGGATGAATTTGTTCATAGAAAAGCATCAAGACTTATTAAAGGAGCTTTTATTAAGGAACGTAGATTTTATTGTAATTGGTGGTTATTCTGTAATATTTCATGGCTACGCAAGAAGCACTGGCGATGTAGATTTATGGTTAAAACCAGATAACATAAATAAATTAATACTGGTCAGCGCTCTGTGTAGATTTTTGAACAAAGGGTTAAGGTCTGATACCCTAACCCCACATTTCATTTACACAGCTATCTTTATACTGCCTTTTAAGCGTCTTTCAACGTCTTTATATCAAGCTTATCCATTTTCATCATTGCACTCATCACCCTGGCAGCCTTTTCAGGATCATTGTGATTTAACAATCTGCTTAAATCAGCAGGGACAACCTGCCATGATAACCCAAACTTATCTTTAAGCCAGCCACATCTTGATTTTTCTCCTCCTTGAGCTAACTTTTCCCAGAACTCATCAATTTCTTCTTGTGAATGACAGTTCACAAACATAGAAATTGCCGGGGTAAAAGAAAACATAGGGCCTCCGTTCATCCCCAGGAAATCCTGCCCATCCAGGTGAAAAGAAGCAGACATGACTGAACCCTTTGGCATCGGGCCTCCTTCTCCATAATAAGAAATGTTTTGGATCACTGAATTTTTAAAGATGGAAGTGTAAAAATGAATCGCCTCTTCCAGATTGTTATCGAACCATAAAAATGGGGTTATCTTTTTCATACGTAATATATTTGGTGGTTAATTAATTTTAATTTATTTACCCATACCTTAGGGATAGTCGTATCCAAGCCCGTTTAAAGTTTAAATATACCTTTGTAATTTGATTTAATGAAGGGGGAAAACAGACATTTAAAGGGGGGATTTGTACCTGTATAGCCTAAACTAATAACCAAAACCATGAAACGTATTTTGATCCTTTTCGCTTGTTCAGCATTCGGAACTTGCCTTTTTGCGCAGAAAAAACCAGTTAAAACCTCTGGTAATCCGATTTTCCAAGGTTGGTATGCAGACCCTGAAGCCATAGTTTTTGATAACAAATTCTGGGTATATCCAACTTACTCTGCTAAATATGAAGAGCAAGTATTTATGGATGCTTTTTCATCTTCAGATCTTGTAACCTGGAAAAAACATGACCATGTGCTGGATACTGCCGATTTTAAATGGGCAAAAAAAGCAGTATGGGCACCCTCTATCACTAAAAAAGACAATAAATACTATCTCTTTTTTGGTGCAAATGATATACAAAGTGATCAGGAAACAGGAGGAATAGGGATAGGTGTGTCCGATAGGCCTGAAGGCCCTTTTAAAGATTATCTGGGAAAACCCTTAATTGATAAATTTTATAACGGAGCCCAGCCTATAGATCAGTTTATATTTAAAGATAAAGACGGTCAGTATTATTTGATATACGGTGGCTGGGGACATTGTAATATTGGGAAAATGAAACCCGACTTTACGGGGTTTGTTCCATTTGAAGATGGCAAGTTATTCAAAGAAATTACTCCTAAAGGTTATGTGGAAGGCCCTTATATGTTTATCAGAAACGGAAAATATTACTTTATGTGGTCAGAAGGGGGATGGACAGGTCCTGACTATTCCGTAGCCTATGCTATCGCCGATTCACCAATGGGCCCGTTCAAAAGAGTAGATAAAATACTTAAACAAGATCCAAAAGTTGCCACTGGTGCAGGCCATCACTCTATTATCAAACATCCTCAAACTGGTGATTATTATATTGTTTACCATAGAAGACCATTAAATGAAACCAATGGAAACCACCGGGTAACCTGTATCGATAAAATGGAATTTGATGCCGATGGATTGATTAAGCCAGTGCAGATTACATTTGAGGGGGTAAAAAGTAATCCGATCAAATGATAACAGCAACCCAATCAAATAAAACGACAATTATTCTGTGAACTGTTACAACTAAAGTCAGATAATGGCGTTTTGTTCGTGTTTTAGCAAATAGGGCAGCCTGTTGAAGCACTTAAAGAGCAGTCTGCCGGATCGGCTATTCAAAGCGTACCGGATCAGTAGCACAAAGAGAACCAGAAGAGAAGTGTATAATAGCGCAAAAGGAATAAATTATAACAGCGCAAAAGGAAGAAATGATAAGAGCGCAAAAAGGAATGATATTGTATAAAGGATAAATTGAACACTTTAATAATAATGCTTTAGGACTGGTTTTTGTAAACTATAAAAGCAAACAATAATGTCCTGATTGATTTAAATCCTATTTAATAACAATAGGGTTATGGGATAACAGAAAAAACAACTAAGTTGTACATCCCATATCGATAGGGATTACAGACTGATTTTTGCTAAGAATTTTAAATACGCTGCTACACAAATGAATGAATTAACCGGGCCTTCTAAACAAACTTTAAACTTATTAAGTGCTGTTACAGGAGTTGTTTATGTGCTGTTGAATAAATATCAGGCCTATCTGAACGATGTAGTAAAAATTGAACTGGGCATTCAGGAAAAAGGGCAAAACGGAACCATAGAAAGTGCAATTGGATTTCAATATCCATTAGAGAGCTCATTGACTTTCAGTACCTTAAGCGATCGTATTTCTAGTAGCATCGATACCCTGGATAGCAAGTTTACTGATGACTTCTTTTTAGTGATTATCTGGAAAAGTGACGATCAGGCCCATGACTATAAATGTATTATCCGTATAGAAGATGGTGATGTGGCTGGCTCAGTATTCAGTTGCAAAGACACTGCATTTTACGCAGCCGTTTTTAAACAAGCACACAACCACTTTCTGAATGTATTACAACAGGTAGCAGAAAATCCGGCGATACAAATCTCCAAACTCTCCTTTATGGACGAAGATGAGCTGGAACAACTCGCCGTTTTTAACACCGGTCTGATCGATAATACAGTTGGAACACCCGAATTATTACACGCTATATTTGAACGCACTGCATTAACTTTTCCTCAAAACAAGGCAGTTCATTCAGCAAGCAGACAAGTAAGCTATCAGGAATTAAACCTGGCCGCAAATGAACTGGCCGACCGCCTGATTGCAAAAGGGATAAAGCAAGGTGATTTTGTTGGGATTCTACTTAAACGCTCCCCGGAAGTTTATCTTTCTATGCTTGCCATTCTTAAAGCAGGAGCGGCTTATGTTCCGCTGGATATTGGTTATCCCGAAGACAGAGTTAGTTTTATTCTGGAAGACTGCGGCGCTAAATTTTTGTTAAGTGATGAAGCCTGCTCTGCCAGTTTCAAACTTTCGTGCGAAGTGATCATCGTTGATGGCAGTTCATTTGACATTCGCCAAAACCATAATACTCAAGCTCCGGAAATAGCAATTACAGTAGCCGATCCGGCCTATATGATCTATACCTCCGGCTCAACAGGACGTCCTAAAGGCGTAATTATAGCTCATGCAGCCATCAGTAACCTGGTTAAAGGCGAAGACCGTTTATTTGAATTGAACTCACTGGATAAAGTTGCGCAAGTTTTCTCTGTAGCCTTTGATGCCTCTTTAGAGGAAATCTGGCTGGCTTTCAGATCAGGAGCGACGTTATTTCCTGTTTCAGAAGCCGTGATGCACTCCGGATCAGATTTGAGTGACTATATTGCAACCCATCAGCTGACTGTGCTGTCTACTGTGCCGACCATGCTTTCGATGATGCAATACCCTTTGCCGTCACTGCGTTTGTTGATACTTGGTGGCGAAAATTGTCCGCACGAACTATTACTGCCATGGCATAGCAGCGGCCTGAGAATTGTAAATACTTACGGGCCAACAGAAGCAACAGTCATTGCTACCTATGCCGATTTTGATCCTTTACGTAAAATAACAATCGGGAAACCCGCAGTTAACTATTCGACCTATATCCTGGATGAACAACATTTACCAGTACCCATTGGCGTACCTGGTGAACTTTGTATTGGTGGGCCAGGGCTGGCTATCGGTTATTTGCATCAGCCGGAACTTACCGCAGAAAAATTCATCCAGCCAGCTTTTCCGCTTTCAGCTAACATACCACCCTGCTTATACCGCAGTGGTGATCTTGCCCGTTTCAACGAACAAGGGAATATTGAATTTTTAGGACGGATAGATCTTCAGGTCAAACTCCGGGGTTATAGAATAGAGCTTTCAGAAATAGAATCGCAATTGCTGCAAATTGAAAGCATTAAAAATGCAGTTGTTACTGTTAAAGAAGACGAGCAGAAAGTACAAAGACTGGTCGCTTACCTGATCCTGAAAGGGGAGGCAGATACCTTTAACGAAGAAGGCTGTAAAACACAACTGAAATCCAGGTTAGCACCTTATATGGTGCCTGCAGTATTTGTAATAATGGATGCTTTTCCACTGCTGGCCAGCGGTAAAGTAGACCGTAAGGTCTTACCTCAGCCTGTTAAAAAATATAAAGCAGAAGGACGCAAACTTGTAGCCGCCCGTACCCCAACAGAAACGATGCTGCTGGATGTCTGGAAAAAATACTTTGAACCACAAGAAGTTTCCGTGATCGATGACTTCTTTGATTTGGGCGGACATTCACTGGTCGCTTCGATGATGGTTTCAGAATTAAGGAAGACAGGTGCTGCGGCACAAATTTCTGTACAGGATATTTATACCTGCCGTACTTTAGAAAAACTTGCGGCGAAAATCAGTTCTATTGCAGATGATAACGAAAACTTGCCAAAAGAAAAAGCTGTACCCACTGTCAGGTTAAAAGTAGCAGCAGGTATGAAGGCCTTAACCTCGTTCTTGCAATTAATCAGTGTATTCATCTTTTTTATGATTGGCTCCGCAGGGTTGATGGCACCCTTTGTGATCCGCCATTTCGGCTCATCGACCAAGGTATATGACCTGTTGGTTTATGGTGTTACTGGTTTTTCTGCTTTATTCTTTTCTATCATTATCCTTTCCATTGTAGCGAAATGGGTACTGATTGGTAAATTCAAAGCAGGGAGATATCCACTTTGGGGTTGGTATTATCTGCGTTTCTGGATTGTAAAGAAACTGATTGACCTGAGTCCGATTGGCATTTTAAGCGGAACACCATTTCTAAAATGGTATTTCAGCCTGATGGGCGCAAAAATAGGAAAACGTGTATTCCTTGGCTCAGACAGAATCCGGGTATTCGATTTATTGACTATCGGAGATGGTTCCAGCATTTCCAAAGAATCACATTTACTCGGTTATAAAATTGAAGACGGTGCGCTGGTCATCGGCAGTTTAACTATTGGGGAAAACTGCTTTGTAGGTACGCGTTCGGTGATTTCTCCAGGTGCAGTGATGGAAAACGGCTCTGGAATAGGAGAGCTGTCGCAGCTTCAGCCAAATACTACGATTCCTGCCGGAGCTTACTGGAAAGGAACACCTGCAGTGCATATCGGGCCAAACAAAGCGGCGCCGGCTATCAATTTCACTGGGCAGAACAAACCCATGAATTTTGCGTTATATGTGGCCGTGCTGGCTTTAACATTAGGTTTTGTCTTTGTCTTTCCTTTCGGATTAAGTATTCCTTTTATCGTGATCTATTACGAAGTGATCTTGTCTTTTGGACTAGGCTGGGCAATGGTACTTTCTATTCCAATTTCGGCTATGTATATTATCATTTACTGTGCTTCGGTAGCGCTGTTCAAATGGCTTATTATAGGTAAGCTCAAAGAAGAAGCATTTAGTATGTACAGTTTTAAGTATATCCGGAAATGGGCAGTAGATTCCCTCATGAACATGAGCTTAACCTATTTCAGGTCTGTTTATGCCACTATATACCTGTCTTCGTGGTTAAGACTGATGGGCACGCGTATCGGTAAAGCGACGGAAATATCAACTGTAAATCAAATCACAACTGACCTGGTGAAAATAGGTGCAGGAAGCTTTCTGGCCGATTCTGTCAGTTTAGGTTCTCCGGAAGTACACCAGGGTACAATGTATTTGCGTCAGATTACGATCGGGAATAAAACCTTTATTGGCAACAGCGCGGTGATTTCAGCAGGGGATACGATTGGCAGCAATTGCCTGATCGGCGTATTGTCTACCCCGCCATCAAATATTGAACGAAAATATATCAATGACTCGTCATGGCTTGGTGCACCACCTATGTATTTACCTAAAAGACAGGAGAGTGTGAAGTTTGCGGATGACCTGACCTTCAGGCCGACCAATAAATTATACTTTCAGCGTGGTGTGATTGAACTTTTCAAGATTACATTGCCTTATGCCATTACTTCGGTGATCCTTTTGTTATTCTATCATTTAATTGATAACTATTATGATCATTCCAGCAGACATATCATTTATACCTTGAGTCTGGCCCCATTTTTATTGTTGGCTTTGATTGGTGTGGCTGCTTTAATTACTGTCTTGTTTAAAAAGGTGCTGATCGGAACTTATAAACCTTCCAACCAACCTTTATGGAGTATGTTTGTCTGGAAAAATGAACTCGTTAACTCCCTGTGTGAAAATATGGTTTATCCTTTATTAGTCAACACACTACTGGGAACACCGTTTGCACCAATATTTTTCAGGATGATGGGTTGTGATATTGGAAAAGATGTTTATATGGATACAAGTGAAATCACAGAGTTTGATCTGGTGCATATAGGTGACCATGTAGCCATTAACCATATGTGTACTATACAAACTCACTTATTTGAAGACCGTGTCATGAAAATGGCGCATTTGCATATTGGTGATAATTGTAATGTAGGAGCAATGAGTGTAGTACTCTACGATTCTACGATCGAAGAAGGTGCTACGCTGCAAGCCTTATCCTTAGTTATGAAAGGCGAAACGATCCCAAAACAGACACAATGGGCAGGTTCACCAGCCAAATTTGTGAAGTAATTCAGTAGGATAGATAAATAGGGAGGTGAAAAAGTAGAATAGAAAAATAACAAGGTGAAATAAACCTGGATTATATAGGTTTAGTTGTTGTAACTCTGGTTTTATCTACTAAATTTGTAGACTTTAACCAAGATCCGATGATTATAAACTTAAAACAGCGTATTACCTTAATTTTTCTATTCTTTATTACCAACCTGGCCACAGCCCAAAACAAGATTCTTGTTTTTCAATCAGACTTTGGCTTAAAAGACGGTGCAGTTTCTGCAATGAAAGGGGTGGCCGCTGGTGTTTCGCCAGAACTTAAAATATTCGACCTGACCCATGAAATCCCTGCCTATAATATCTGGGAAGCCGCTTACCGTTTAGTCCAGACTGTACCTTATTATCCAGCCGGAACAGTATTCGTTTCTGTAGTAGATCCTGGCGTGGGAACTGCCCGCAAATCTGTGGTGCTTAAAACTAAAACAGGACAATTTATCGTGACACCAGACAATGGTACACTGACCTTAGTGGCGCAATCGCTGGGGATCGAAGAAGTCCGTGAAATCAATGAAGTTAAAAACAGACGTAAAGATTCGGAGAAATCCTATACCTTCCACGGTCGTGACGTTTACGCTTTTACAGGTGCAAGATTAGCTTCAGGTGCAATCACCTATGATCAGGTTGGAAATGAACTTCCAAAACAAGTTGTAGAAATCCCTTATCAGAAAGCGACCCTGGAAAATGGAAAACTTAAGGGAAGCATTGCTATCCTTGACGTACAATTCGGGAATATCTGGACAGACATTCCCGCAGGCCTTGTTAAACAACTTAATCCGCAATACGGAGACCTGCTTCACTTGCAGATTTTTCACAAAGGAAAGAAGGTTTATGAAGGAGATGCGCCTTATAGTCAGACTTTTGGTGCTGTTGCCGAAGGTAAGCCTTTAAGTTACCTGAATAGTCTGTTACAACTATCTTTCGCTTTAAACCAAGCTAACTTTGCCGCAGTGCATCACATTGCCAGTGGCAATGAATGGAGCGTGGAAGTGACTTTAAGGAAGGGTAAATAAGATGAGGAGATTAATTTACGCTTTCCTTTTTTTACTGATTTCAACTACTGCCTTCTCGCAAATCAGGACGATAACCGGCCGGATCACGGACCAGCATAACAACCCGTTGCCTGGTGCAACAGTTGTTATATCGCCCGATGGTAAACAAACCAGCAGCGATCAGACAGGAGCGTTTAAAATAACTGCGACTGCCCAGGCACAACTCATCGGGGTCAACTTTGTAGGCTATAAACTTTTTAAACAAAAGCTGACCACTGCAAACCACTATGCCATTAGCTTGCAAGCAGACGAAGCGGTACTGGATGAAGTTGTTTTAGTTGGTACACGCAGTACAGGCAGAACAAGATTGAATACCGCAGTTCCTGTAGATGTATTCAATATTCCAAAATTACAAATGATGGCCCCGCAGAATGATTTAAATCAGCTGTTGCAATATGCCTCACCTTCTTTCAATTCTAATCGCCAATCTTCTTCTGATGGTAGTGAACACATCGATCCTGCCAGTATCCGTGGCTTAGGACCGGATCAGTTACTCGTACTTATTAATGGAAAACGCCGGCATACTACTTCTTTGGTCAATAACCAGGGAACGATGGGTAATGGCTCTGTAGGTACAGATATGAACGCTATTCCGGCCTCGGCAATTGAAAGAATTGAAGTTTTGAGGGATGGTGCTTCTGCACAGTATGGTTCAGATGCAATTGCAGGTGTTGTTAATATTGTTTTGAAACAGAATACCGATAAATTAATGGTTGCAGCTACTGGAGGGATCACTTCCAGAGGTGATGGCCAGGTTGGGCAGCTCAATCTGAATTATGGAACTGCTCTTGGCAAAAATGGTGGTTATTTAAACTTGACTGCTGAAGGTGCTTACCGGGGTAAAACTACACGTGATCAGAACAATGACCTGATTATCTTTGACCAGTCTGCTAATCCAACGCGTGCTTATGATGATGCACAACTAAAAGCAAGAGGCTTGACCAGAGACGATTTTAATTTCCAGATCGGAGATGCTAAGATTCAGAACCTGTCTGCCTTTTTTAACCTTGGAGTGCCATTTAAAAATGGAAAGACTGAGTTCTATGCTTTTGGAGGTTATAATTACAGAACCGGAGAGGGCTTTGGCTTTCGCAGATTACCGAATAATCCTTCAGCTAATGTCTATAGTATTTTTCCTGACGGTTATCAGCCCAATACCACCTCAAAGATCAACGACAGATCTTTAGCTTTTGGATTTAAACAGAAACTGGGAAACTGGAATGCTGACCTGAGCAATACTTTGGGTGATAACAGATTTGACTATGAGGTGAACAATACCGTGAATGCATCCTTACAAGATAAATCTCCAACCAGTTTTAAAGCAGGAGGACATGAATTTCTGCAAAATACGACCAACGTCGATTTTAGCCGTAAACTTGATGTCGCTTCAGGCTTGAACCTTGCTTTTGGAGCAGAATTCAGAGTGGACGATTATCAGATCCGGGCAGGTGAGGAGGCTTCCTGGAAAAACTATGCTTTGATTACAAATCCTGACGGTACAGTCTCCAACCCTTCAGGATTAGCAGGAGGGTCACAATCATTCAATGGCTTTTCTCCTGGTAACGTAGTGCATAAAAACAGGAGCAATACGGGTTTATATGCAGATGCAGAACTGGATGTGACTTCAAAATGGTTGATCAGTGGTGCAGCAAGATTTGAACATTACAGTGATTTTGGTTCTACAGTGAGTGGTAAATTTGCAACCCGTTATAAAATCACCTCTAAATTTAATATCAGAGGAGCGATCAGTAATGGGTTCAGAGCACCATCCTTGCATCAGCAATATTTTAGTGCGGTAAGTACAGACATTCTACCGGACAATACCCTTGGACAATCAGGTTTTTTTATCAATAACAGCCCTGTAGCAAAAGCGTTGGGGATTCCTGAATTAAAGCAGGAAACCTCCATGAATTATAGTCTTGGTTTTACCGCCCAGCCATTTGCTAATTTTAACATTTCGGTAGATGGTTACCTCACTGCTATTAAAAACAGGATTGTATTGACTGGAAGTTTTGGATATGATGCATTTGGTGACCCTGTCCCACAAGTTCAAAGTATTCTTAATTCTTATGGTGTATCTTCTGCACGCTTCTTCAGCAATGCAATTGATACCAGGACTATTGGTGTAGATGTGGTTGCGGATTACAATATCAAATCAGCAAACCATACCTATGGTGCTTCCTTAGGATTTAATTTCAACAGGAATAAAATTATTGGCGATCTGCATATTCCCGGCCAGCTAAAAGGGCAGGAGGATATCTTTTTCTCACCCAATGACAGAACTTTGATTACAGAAGGGACGCCAGGGGTAAAAACTAACCTGGCCCTGAATTACGGGTATAAGAATTTCAGTTTATTGCTGCGTAACGTTTATTTTGGAAAAGTAGCCAGAAATAGCTTCCCTTATGGAGAAGAACAAATTCACAGTGGAAAAGTAGTGACGGATCTATCTTTAAGTTATGCTGTAAAACCAATTACTTTTACTATCGGTGCTAATAACCTTTTTGATATCTTTCCTGATCAGCAAATTTATGCCAACAGTTATTTTGGTGTATTTAAATATGCTTCAGTACAAATGGGAACTCTTGGAAGTTATTATTTCCTGCGGGCGACATTAGATTTACCAAATAAAAAAAGATAAGCAACAGGCTTAAGGTTATCTGCCTTAAGCCTGTTTTTGTTTGAATTGTGTAATATTTGTAAGTTAACGAATAGCTGTTTTTATTGTTTCAAGCTATGTGGAGAGTGTTTTCGCTGCTTATTTAATATAGCATCATTGAATTGTGTAATCATTTATTTGATTATTGTAATTGAAGGAGTTGCTAAAGTGGTAATTTTGTGCCATTATGATAACGATTACCTCCAAACCGAAAGCTATTAAAGAACAACACCAGGGAATAGCCACCTTGTTAGCTTTTGCGCTATTGCCTCTATCTGGCTTTGCAACTGATATTTATATTCCGTCTTTGCCAACTATGGCAGGGGAGATGAATGTAAGCAGTATCCAGGTGCAGCTTACGCTAAGTATTTTTCTGATCAGTTATGGTGTGTCCCAACTCTTTATCGGGAGTGTCCTGGATAGTTTTGGACGTTATAAAATCTCCCTGATTTCTTTGGTAATTTTTGCGCTCGCAAGTTTTACGATTGCAACTACACACAATATTTACCTGATTTATCTGATGCGGATTATCCATGGCTTAACTGTTGGCGCTATTATCGTGGCCAAACGTGCTTATTTTGTCGATGTGTTTTCTGGAGATAAACTCAAACATTATTTAAGCCTTTTCTCTATCATCTGGTCTACAGGGCCGATTGTAGCCCCTTTTATAGGTGGTTATTTACAGGCAGCCTTTGGTTGGGAATCTAACTTTTACTTTTTAGGAGGTTTTGCACTGGTTTTGCTGATGCTGGAACTGATTTATAGTGGCGAAAGTCTGGTGCATTTTACCGAATTCCGTTTCCGTAATATTTTGAATATCTATACTACGATGGTGAAAACGGCAAGCTTTTCACTGGGTATTGTAATGCTTGGTCTGGCTTATTGTATGGTGATGATTTACAACATGACGGGGCCGTTTATCATCGAACATCATCTGCAGCTGTCACCTATTATTGCAGGCTATAGCTCCTTGTTTCTGGGCTTTGCATGGATGGTCGGTGGCTTTATTGGTAAAGCAACTATTAACAAACCTTTTTTCAGAAGACTGGCTGTTAATGTAGGACTGCAGGTTGCCTTTGTAACTGTAATGATTATCAGCCTGAACTTTGTCAGCAACTTATACTCGATGCTCTTCTTTGCCTTTATCATTCACGTAGGTGCAGGTTATACTTTTAATAATTATTTCACCTTCTGTTTAGGCAAGTTTCCAAAGAATGCAGGTATTGCAGGTGGTTTGACCGGTGGGATTACTTATGTAATTGTTTCGTTTTTAAGTTATGGAATTGTGAATGTCGTACCAGCAAAAGATGAAACAAATCTGAGCTACAGTTACTTAATCCTGATTGCATTATCAGTAGTGATTATGCTGATTATTTCCAATATCAACAAAAAAGCTGCAAATCAACCAGTAGCGCAGACCACATAGCCTAAAGATAGTGACTGGCAAAAATCTTGTTAAAAAATCGAACGGGATCTTCTTCTTAAACGTGGATGATCCCGTTTTTTACCGCATAAATTACCAGTCCGGCGATCTTTTTGGAGCCTATTTTTTCAAATAATTTAGTCCGGTAACCCTCCACAGTCCGCACACTCAGGAAGAGTTTATTTGCAATCTCTGCATTTGTGCTTTCTTCACAAATTAATTTCAAAACATCAATTTCCCGGTCATTCAGCATAGCTTCTTTACTGCCAATTGTTGCAGGTGGCTGAACCAATAGTTCTTTGATTAAAGTAATCGATAAGTGTTTATTGAAATAAAAGCCTTTTTCATATACTTCATGAATAGCCATAATAATTTCTTCGGGTTCTGAATCTTTTGATAGATAACCATTTGCACCCGCCTTCATTACTTTGATGATATATGGACCTTCATCAATGGTGGAAAGCATCAGTATCCTGACCCCTTCAAAATTAGATTTAATGTAATTAAGCATTTTCAAATCATCCAGGCCCGGCAATTTGATAGCTATGATGATGACGTCCGGCTTTTTAGAGGAAAGCTGATTGAGCATATCGAAACTATTCCCTGTCTCAAAAACAAGATCGAATTCTTTAATATCATTGATTATGCCCGTTAATCCTTTTCTGAAGATTTTATGATCGTCAGCGATTGCTATTTTTAGCGGTATCATAAGAGAGAGAGAATTATAGTTTGATACTAACCTGAGAAATAAATGTAATTCAATTCTGATAAAGTATCAAATTTTTGATCCTGGTTTACGTAGAACTACGTTATGACTACCGTAGTAGCACGTGTTTGGAAATCTGTAGTTGGGCAGTTTTAATTCTGTAAACTAATACCAGAATAAGACACTTTTATTTTCTTTGGCCATGCCTGAAAAATTGTAGTTTTGGGTATGATTAATTTGTTGGCTTTATGGAACGCAATAATTTTTATCGTTTTAGCATTGCTCCATTTTTATTGGGCATTTGGCGGATTCTGGGGAAAAGATGTGGTCGTGCCTACAGGTAAATCGGGTCAGAAATTATTTGTTCCAGACGTTCTTTCTACACTGATTGTGGCTATAGGATTGCTGATTTTTGCCCTGTGTAATCTCAGTATTAAGTATTTACTTGTTTTGCCTTTAAACCCGTTATTCCTCCAATATGGAATCCTTGTCATCGGACTGATCTTCCTTGTACGCGCAGTAGGTGATTTTAATTATGTCGGATTGATGAAGAAACATAAAACATCAGATTTTGCAAGGCGCGATAGCTTCTTTTACTCGCCTTTGTGTTTATTCTTTTTCCTCACTCATCTGCTGATCTTTATAGGATTTTAAATGGATAAAATCTCGTTCTGCTGAAAAAGGAAACCAGATTTGTCTACCTTTATGGCGTTCTTAAATCGTATTGGGGATGAAATATTAATTTGCTGCTATGCGTCAAAAAGTACTTTTATTCGGGTTAATTCTCATTGGTCTGATTACCTGTTTCGTGACGGGCTGTAAAGAAGAAAAATCCACGGCTCATGCTGCTTTTTATTACTGGAAAACTACCTTTTTATTAGATAAATCTCAGGCTGCGCTTTTAAAGGATGGGGCCGCCAATCAATTGTATCTTCGTTTATTCGATGTGATCTGGGATGAACAAAAAAATGATGTCCGGCCTAATGCTATAATCAGCATCAACCAGGATGTGCATCAATTTCATATCGTACCAGTTATTTATATCACCAACAAGACCTTTGAAAAACTAACTCCTGGTCAAATAGAACCATTAGCTGAAAAGGTGAATAAGTTAATCAATGAGATCATGACACAGAATAAAGTGTCTTACCGGTGTGTGCAAATCGATTGCGATTGGACTACAGGGACTAAAAACCGTTATTTTTCTTTCCTTAAAGCTTTTAAAGCGGTTAATAAAAAACAACTCGAAGCAACAATCCGCCTGCACCAGATTAAATATGCTGACCGTACGGGTGTGCCGCCTGTTGATAAGGGCTTATTGATGTTTTATAATATGGGTAAGCTATCAGGCCAGCTGAAACAGCGTAATTCTATTTACAATGCTACAGATGCCTCGAAATATATCAGCTATCTGCCAACTTATCAGTTGCCTTTAGATATTGCGCTGCCTTTATTCTCCTGGGCCATACAAATCAGAGAAGGAAAAGTCATTCAGCTTTATGGAAAGATAGGTCAGAAAGAATTATCAGACCAGGATAACTTTCAGCAAACAGCTCAATCAAATGTTTATAAAGCAAACAAAAGCTTTTATCTGTCAGGTCTTTATATTAAAGAAAATGATTTGTTTAAACTGGAGGATGTAAATCCGAAGCTCTTGAACGTTGCAGCAAAACAACTCTCCAAACACCTTGCACATCTTGAAAATAGAAATATAATATACTATGAATTATCAACGGTCGCTGCTTCAGCGCTTGAAGCAAAAGATATCAAAGAAGTTTCTGCTCATTTTTAGTGTCTGCTCCATTGCGGTGGCAGGTGTTGTTGTCGCCTGTGGTGATGGAGGCTATTATGATGATTTACAAAGTTCCAGCTTTGCACCTGAAGCCTTTGTAAACAGTACTTATTCTCCGTTTTTCTTTACCAGTGAAATTACTTATTACAATGGGTATAACCTGGATGATAGCAATACCCGTTATAATCAATTGGTTGTGAGTGAATGGAATTCGTGGTTTGAAAATAAAGTAGATACCACCACGCTGAAAACATTGCTGATTAAAGCTAGTTCAGGAGGCATTGACTCTGCTGCAAGTTATTATAAGGGAAAACTGGATGTATTGCCAGCAGGAATACCTGACCTGAAAAGTACAAAAGCAAATAAAAAGAAAGTTAATGCTTTTCTTGACTATTTGCTTTTGGCTAAAGAATGTGAGGTCTACGCGGTGGGATCAGGTGATTACTGGTCTTACGAGAAAGCTCCTGTAAAAGAGGTGCCCGAAGCTTTGGAGAATATTTTATTGAAAGCTGTGGATGAGGCAAAAGATCCATTTATTAAACAGCGTTTATGGTTTCAGATGGTGCGTTATTACTATTTCAAGCAAAGACAGCATGCAGCTGATGCGTCAAAGGCTAATGTACCTTTGCCAGCATATTTTGCTAAACAAGAAGCTGCTTTTCCAAAGAATATGATGTATTACCGTGCATTGGGATACCTGGCTGGTTATTATTATCAAAAGGGAGACTTTGCGCAGGCAAATTACTTGTATAGCTTATGTTATAATTACTCTTTTGAAATGAAAATCCCAAGCAGATGGAGTTTTCATCCTCAGAATGAGTCAGACTGGAAACAGACTTTAAGCCTGGCCAAAAATGGGGATGAGAAAATTACTTTATGGCAGATGCTGGGCAGCAGCAGGGATGAAGCCCGTGCGATTAAGGAAATTTATGCGATTGACCCTAAATCTGAGAAGCTTGATCTTTTACTGAGCAGACTGGTCAATATCAGGGAGTCACAAGGGCAGGCGTGGAAAGATACAAGCACAATTGATCCGGCAACACGAGTGGCAACAACGGCGGAGCGGATTTTGGTTGGTAATATTGCGAATGAAGAGAAAACGTCAAAACCTTACTACTGGAACCTGGCTGCAGGTTATCTGAATTCACTTTCGGGTAATTATGCGCTGGCCAAAACATTTTATACAAAGGGGAGAAAGCAGTTACCGGCAAATGATACCTTGGTTATGGCGCAATATAAAGTGCTGAACTGGTTGCTTTATTTGAAAACGCTGAAACATATTGATGCGAAAGCAGAAGCGGAAATGGTAGAACCTTTAAACTGGTTGAATAGTCTGAGCAAGAATAAGAAGTCAATTGCTAACCTTCGTTATAATAGTGCGATCGCACAAAGCATGACGATGTTATCAGCACAGTATAAAAAACAAGGTGATGTTTTGAAAGCATACTTTTTTGCTCCGGAAATGGCTTTTTACAGTAGCAATGCAAGGATAGAAGCAGCAAAAGCACTTTTAAACAAGCAGAACAAGACTCCTTTTGAGCTGGCCATGCTGAACTATTATTCGATTAATGTTAGACAGCTGAGCTATTTACAAGCTATATTATTAGTTTATCAGGAGAAATTGGATGAAGCTATTGTGCTGATGAAACAGGCTGATACCGTCAATAGTACTGAACTTTTGGCTAATCCTTTTAATAGCAAGATTCAGGATTGTCATGATTGTGACCATGAGGCCGATAAGAATAAAAAACATTTTACAGTATTGGGTTTTATAGAGGCTTTAAAGACAATTAAAGGAGACCTGGCTGCGGGTAAAGAGGTATCCAGAAATGCAGCATTGCTGGGGAATGCTTATTATAACATTACGCATTATGGTAATGCACGTGTGTTTTACTATTCGGCTACGGTAACAGAAAGCTATGGAGATTCTCCTTATAGTATTGCGGTGCCTTATAGAAAGATAGTGACTGATAGTAAGGTAGCAGAGAAGTATTATCTGCTGGCCCGTGCCAATGCTAAAACTAAGGAGCTAAAAGCAAAGTACACTTATATGGCGGCTAAATGTGAGCGGAACGAGATTTACAATGTGCAATACAATAGTCCGGATAATGACAGGAAGTATAGCTGGAGCTTTGATTTTAGTAAAATACCAACAGGCAAATACTTTGCGGAATTGAAAGCACAATATAGCCAGACCAGATATTATCAGGAAGTATTAAATGAGTGTGGTTACTTTAAGGCTTACGTTAGCAAGAAGCATTAATAGTATTGGTATTCATAACTTTGAGGAAGGAGCAGTTTTTTTAACTGCTCCTTTTTATGGAATGTTATTAAACTTCCGCGGAATTATATCAGGTTTATTTGGAATGATATTTAGCATTGCGCTGATCTTTGATTTGTCCTTTCCAGTTCAATCCGAAACCGAAATCATAAACATGTCCCTGCGCGTCTTTGTGGCAGGTCATATCAAAAGGCACGTCTTCATATTGCTGTTCTACTGTTAGCATGTTAGCGGGCATCTGAACGGGTAATAAACCGGATGGTTCTGTCGCTCCTGAGATAATATCGAGCACAGCCTGTCCGGAAATGCCAAAATGTAATACAATTCCTTCCACTTGCTGTTCAAACTCATTAAATACCATAGGTTTTGAGGCATTGACCACTACAATAACTGGTTTTTCTTTCATCGCTGCTTTTGTATCCAGGATCGTTCTCAAATCCATCGTATTGTAAGCTGTAACGGTCTTGTTAGCGTAAGAGCGATTGCTGACTGTAGGATCTATTACCGGATCTCCTGCGGCCATACTTTGTGTTCTTGCTGTAGAGGCGGTATAAGCACCGTATTGTAAAGTGATGGGGACATAACCATTGCCTCCTGCTTTTCTGTCTTTCAAATCATAGCCGCCTTCTGCGCTGTAAGGACTGGATACAAAGACAATTGAAAAATCGGCCTGAGCAGGGTCTTCTGTCACACTATAATATCTTTTGATCAGATTGATATCTACTGGATAATCAAATTTTGGAGCAGATAAGTTTCCCCACCAGTCTTTGGAGGCCGGATAGTAGATTTTTGGCACAAACACAGTTTTATTTTTCGCGATTGGCAGGATGGAAGACTTGTTTTTAAGCAAAACTACCGACTTTAATTGCGCCTGATAGCCTGCTTTCATAAATTCAGTATTCCCTACGATCTTTTTACTTTCCTGAGGATCCAGATAAGGGTTCTCAAAAAGTCCTACGCTGAAAATGTTTTTCAACAACCGGATTGCAGAGGTTTCAAAACGGGCGCGCATAAATTTTGCCCCGTATTCTTTGACACCCATTTGATAAGCCGCCATGATTGGTTTGATTTCATTGTTACCGCCAAACTGATCTACACCAGCCATAATCACTTTATAATGTCTTTCGTTAATTGTTAAAGCTTCTGCGCCCCATGGTTTGCCTGCAAAAATATCAGGTGTAGCACCTTCATTACCAGTAATCAGCCAGTCTGTACAGACTACACCATCATACTCGTATTTCTTTCTCAGCAGATCCGTAATCATGTATTTGCTGTAACCATTGGCTACATTCTGACCGGAAGGATCTTGTCCGTAAGTAATCGTATAATAGGGCATGACTGCTGCTGCTTTTTTAGTTTTACCATCCAACTTAAAAGCGCCGTTAATGAATGGAATAAGATGCTGTTCCAGGTTCTTGCCAGGATAAACGGTAAATTTACCATAAGCCCAGTGTCCGTCGCGGCCGCCTTCTTCAGCGCCTCCGCTTGGCCAGTGTTTAACCATGGCATTGACACTTTTATAACCCCAGCCATCTTTGATTTCATCTTTTCCGAAGGAGGTCTGGAAACCGTCAATATAAGCGCGGGCCATATCCGCAGACATTAACGGGCTTTCGCCAAAGGTCATGGCAATACGGTACCAGCGTGGCTCTGTCCCTAAATCTATTTGTGGGGAAAGTGCCGTAGAGATACCTAAAGCCCGATATTCCTGAGCAGCAATATGTCCAAATTCTTTGACGATAACGGGGTCAAATGTTGCGGCCATTCCCAGTCCGTCTGGCCACATGGAAATAGTACCTCCAGCGCCTGCATTAAATTCACTGTTGATGGTTGCGGTATGACGGGGATCTGTACTGGTATTTCCAGGCACACCCAAACCTATGCCTTCTACAAAAGCTTGCATATTGTTATTCCAGGCGGCAGCAACTTCAGGGCTTTGTACTTTGGTAAGGAGGATATGCCGCAGGTTGTCTTCTTTCAGAAATTTCTTTTGATTATCGCTGAGGTCTTCTGCTTTGGCTTTACTTTTACTAAAGGCCTTTCCATTGTAGGTGGCTGAACCGAAACCGGAATCGGAGCCGGGAAGCATCTGATGGCCGCTGTAAAGCATCAATCCGGAAATTTGTGCAATAGTCATTTGCTGTGCCAGATCTCTGGCCCGAAGATCGGCTGACAATCTCCAGTCTTCGTATTTATCCAGCTTCCCGTTTTTGTTCAGATCTTTGAATTTAAGCCCGTCAACTGTTAATATTTTGACGCCGGACATCGGGTTATAGCCCAATACAATTCCATTTGGATTAGTAATCAATTTAAAGTTTTTCTCTTCTTGTGCAGTTACAGCGTGGAGGCAGGAAAAGGCAAGGAGTGTTAGTATTTCTTTTTTCATACAGTTTTGGTTGGTAACTATTAGGTTGGTCTGGTAATTATCTGGTTGGTGTAGGTCTGGTAACTATTTGGTTTATGTGGTCTGGAGCATATTTAGCTAGTTGTCTGGTGATTTGATAGTTTATCTGCTTTGTCTTCAGGGGTATAGTGGTTAATCTTTATGGTTTGCACCTTGTTGCTTCAGTAGGAAGCAATGGTAAACTTTATTTTCTGTTTTTCCAAATTCATGTTTAATCCGGCAATTATATTTTGAAGTAAATCCTGACTGGAAATCTGGTCAAATGCAATTATTTGATAATAGTTTGTATTTATGTAGGTGACTACGTACTTTTACACTTATATAGTATAGAGATGGAAACACAATTTGAAATTACCACATCAACAGTTGCAGAAACTGAACAAATCATTGATTTAATACTTACAATTCAACAACAAGAGTTTAATATTCCGATTACTGCTGCAGATCAGCCTGACCTGAGTGAGATAGATCAGTTTTACAAAGTACCCGGGGGAGAATTCTGGATTGCGAAAGATCAGGATCAGGTTATCGGCTCTATTGCCTTAATTAATATAGGAGATGGGATCGGAGTTATCCGTAAAATGTTCGTTCATAAACATTACAGAGGTAAAGAGAAAGGGATTGCACAAAAACTACTGCATACGCTGATTGATTATGCCAGTACCAAAGGAATCAATGCAATTTATTTGGGAACTGTCGAGAAATTACAGGCAGCAATTCGTTTTTATGAGCGTAATGGCTTTATTCCGATTGAAAAAGCGAACTTACCAGCGAGTATGCCGCTAATGAAACTGGATACCCATTTTTTTGTTTTACACCTGAATGATGGCAAATAAAGAAGTTGTTAACCTCATCGATGAATCTGGGATACTAGCTATTTCAACACGTTTGCAACGCTTAAGCGAACAATTCCGTAAGGATGGTTTACTATTGTATAAAGCTTTTGGAATAGAGTTTGAACCTAAGTGGTTTCCTGTAATTTATACGCTGCAGTTCAAATCTCCTTTGAGTATTCTGGAACTCGCTGCTGAAATTGGCTATGCACATCCTTCGACAATTAGCTTGCTGAAAGAGCTGGAACAGCAAAAGCTGATCAGCTCTTTGCGCGATAAAACTGATGAAAGGAAAAGACTGATTATTTTAACCGGTAAGGCTTGGGAACTGATTGAGCAAATGAAACCGGTGTGGGATGTTATGGTTAAAGTGCTGTCAGAGATTACCGGGAATGAAAATAACTTGTTGAAGGCTTTAAACGAATCTGAAGAACAGCTTCGGAAGATGGGCTTTTTGGAGCGCGCAATGGTTCTGGTAGCGCAGCTCAAAGCGGTTAAGGTTGAACTTGGTGCAGAGCCTCTTGAATTGGAGGTTCAGTTAGTAGAAACCGCAGCGGGATTGAAAACTTCTGGTGCGATATTAAAATCAGTTTTAAGGGAAATGGATGGAGATCAGTTGTTTACTGTTTCTGCAGATGTACAATCTTCTCATTTTTTGGCTACTGTAAATGATCTGCCAGCAGGAACCTGCAGTTATCACAAAACTAAAACGGGAAACAAAATCGAAGGACTGGCTATCTTAGAGCAGTACCGGGGAATGGGAGTAGGGAAAGCCCTGATCAAAGCAATTACTGCTGCACAAGCGGGGGGCTTTTACGTGCATTCCCCTCTGGCTTTGGTAACCTGGTTTGAAAAAACAGGTTTTTTGAAAAAAGGTAAGCAACTGGAGGAAAAGGGTGGTCTTTATTATAAAATGGTTTTTAATGCTTAATAAAGGGATTGGTGTTTGTAATTAATAAGTAGGCTTTAGTTTAAAATAAACTTTCAGTAATTATTGAAAGTTCGATAAATTATGTATATTTGTTCATGGAATTATCAGAAGCAAAACAGAAGTTTATAGAGGCATGGGGGAAATTGGGTTCTGAATGGGGGATCAACCGGACTATGGCACAGGTTCATGCCTTACTCTTAATTTCACCTGAAGCGCTAACGACCGAAGAAATCATGGTTACCCTGAGTATTTCAAGAGGTAATGCAAACATGACGCTCAGAGAATTAATTGGGTGGGGCTTAGTAGAAAAACAACATAAAGCAGGGGAGCGTAAAGAGTATTTCTTTGCAGATAAAGATACCTGGAATATCGCCAGGCAAGTAGCTAAGGAACGAAGAAAAAGAGAACTTGATCCGGTGATCAAAATTCTTGATGAATTGTCTAAAGTGGAAGGAGATGCAAAAGATCCTGAATTTATGACCTTTACGAAATCTGTTAAAGACATTAATAAATTAGCTAAAAATGTGGATAAAACTTTAGATACAATGCTTAAGGCAGAAGAAAGCTGGTTTTGGGGGTCCATATTTAAGATGTTTAAATAAGTAAATATTAAAATCTTCACATTGGAAGATTTTTTTTACCCACTAAACTTTCAAAAATTACTGAAAATTAAATATATAAAAGATGAGTACTTTAAGGAGCTTATTAATGTTATCAGACACTGAATTTCCATTGGTCAATTACCGGATCATTTATTTGATCTTTAGCTGGGCCGGGGTTGCTTATGTGCTCTCAGGTTATGCAGGGCTAATGAATGGCTTGTTACCTGAAGGTCATATTTACCGGGAGTATTTGATTTGTGGTGGGCAGCTATTTTTTCAGGGATTGGTGGTCAGCAGGATGAAGGTAAATACCGATATAAAATGGAATTACCTTTGTCATATGATGACGATTTCTTTTGGAGGCGCATTATTACTTTTACCAGGTATATGGAGCGTACACTGGATAATCTTTCCTCCATTAGTTTATGCAACTTACTTTATGGGAGTTGCTGGTTTAATGTTTCTGGAGCATATCCGCAGAACTAAACTTCTGAAACTTGGCTGGACATTGACCATTACGTGGATGTTCTATCGTTTAGTAATTCTTTTGATTATTCTTTTAATCCATTAATATGAACCTATATCAAAGGTCCCATTTAAAAAACAAATAAGCAGATGAAGTATAATAAAATTATTCTGGCCGGAGGTAATGGTTACCTGGGGGGTGTACTGGCACAATATTATCGGGAACTGGCTGCTGAAGTTATCATCCTGAGCAGAACTCAAAAGACAGCAGATGAAAATATTAAAACATTAGTGTGGGATGGAATAAATGAGGGAGAATGGGCTGATATTTTAGAAGGAGCTGATCTTTTAATAAATCTTTGTGGTAAAAATGTGAATTGCCGGTATACGGAGAAAAATAGGCAAGAAATTATTGCGTCAAGACAGCAACCGACCCAACTGCTGGCTTTGGTCATTGGTAAAATGAAGGCTCCTCCTAAGCTGTGGATCAATGTAACTTCTGCAACTATTTACCGCCACGCTGAAGACCATCCTCAGGATGAAGAAACCGGAGATATTGGTTATGGTTTTTCTATTGATGTTTGCCGGTTATGGGAACGTACTTTCTTTGAGACAGATACGCCAAAGACAAGGAAGGTTGCTTTACGTATGGCTATTGTTCTTGGCCGGAGCGATGGTGCATTTCCCCGTTTGCTGAACCTGGTGAAATTTGGACTGGGTGGGCATCAGGGAGATGGCCAACAGTATGTTTCATGGATTCATGAGCAGGATGCCGCAAAATGTACGGAATGGTTACTACAAAAGGAAGAATTAAGTGGGATTATTAATTGTGCTGCGCCAGAGGCGCTCAGTAACACAGACCTGATGAAATTGCTTCGCAGATCTTACGGCATTCCCTTCGGGTTCCCTGCTCCAGCATGGTTACTGGAAATTGGTGCAAAATTGATTGGAACAGAAACTGAGCTTATTTTAAAAAGCAGATGGGTTACGCCCAAACGTCTGTTGGATAACGGTTATACTTTTTTATTTTCCAAAGCAGAACATGCTGTGAAAGATATTCTAAGCATACGGATTTAGATTTACCCGGTTAATAACTTGGTTTTTATCAAATAATATAAGTTTTAAAATTTTTATATGCTACGTAAATCATTCAATTTTTCCTTATTAGCGGGATTTCTTTTTTCAAATCTCTTAGCCTTATTCATCATTGGGCTTACCGGATATTTCTTTACGAACAGGGACGGAGTAATGATTTATTCCGAGTTTGTTATTCTCCCTTTGCTTATGGGAATGATTAATAGCTGGTTCTGGAAAAGCCTGAAGTTAAGCAGTAAAGCAGTTGTTGGCTATTCTTGTTTGAGTGGTTTAACAGCAATATTACTCAGTTTTGTTTTTCTTAGAGAGGGATTCATTTGTCTGATAATCGTTTCTCCCCTGGTTTTTTGTTTTATTATCATTGGTGCATTTATTGGCCGCATGATCTTGAAAAAGCAGAGTCAAAAGCTAAATGTAAGTGTCTTTTCCTTAATGGTTGTCCTTTTCATTACTGATGCAGTTCAGGAACATCATTATGAGCATATGGTTGCTGATGAAATCATTATTAAGGCAAGCCCTCAGGAAATATGGAGGAATGTAGTTTCATTTGAGCCGATACAGCATAGGAATAGTTACTGGTTGTTTAATATCGGGATGCCAAGCCCTGCTGCAACTACGGTAACCGGGTATTACAAAGGGGCGGGGCGCAAATGTATTTTTAGTAATGGATATATTTTTGACGAAAAAATAGTGACTTATAATGTGAACAGGAATCTTACTTTCGATATTATCGGACAGCCAAAGGATCCTGAAATCATGGGGCATATTGATATCCTGAAAGGTCAATTTATACTTAAAGATAATGGCAATGGTACGACTACACTAATTGGGAATAGCTGGTATAAATTACATGTTTTTCCAACCTGGTATTATGATATGTGGGCAGAAAGTATTACCAGAAATGTACATTTAAGAGTGATGGAGCATATTAAAGAGCTAAGTGAAACGAGATAAGACTATGTTCTATTTCATTGTCAGGAGGTTTAGCTTTTTAAAAACTATACCTTTATTTGCCCAGGTTTTTGATAGCTGGTTCAAATTGTGGATGTTTTTCTGTAAACCTGAAATGCTTGACTGGCTGTCTGAGAAATATTTGTGATTTCATTACCCCTGTTTGTTTTATTAAGTGTCAATAGGTTAGATGATTATATAAATAACTAAACCTACCAAAACCAAAAACTTATGAAAAACATGTATTTTATCGCAGTCATTGCGATGCTCTCCATCTCTTGTAAAAAAGATCAGGCCACTGCTTACAATACCGGGCAGCAAACAGACAAAAAATCGGTTGCTGCAGTCAGTACCATTTTCTTTAGCGGTCTTACCTGGAATGTGAAGGACCTGGGTAATACGACTGTAGGCCCAGGTCCTAATTATTGGTCTGGAAACAGTGTCTGGGTGGATGCTCAGGGATTCCTTCACTTAAAATTAAAAAAAGATCCGGCAACTGGCAGATGGAATTGTGCGGAGATTTATTCGCAGCAGAAATTTGGCTATGGTTCTTATGTCTGGCAAATAGAAGGCCGCCCGGATCAGTTAGATCCAAACCTGGTATTTGGCTTGTTCAATTATAAGGATGGCGATGACGGTCATCATGAAGTGGATATTGAATTTGCAAGATGGGGAAATAGCCAATGGCCTAATTTTAATTATACAGTCTATCCTGCCTATGGAAATCCAGACACAAGAGATTCTAAAACTTATGAACTAGCTTTAAATGGTACTTATAGTACTTATAAATTCACCCGTACGAACCAACAGGTGGCTTATAAAAGTTATCATGGACATACGCAAAACGAAGCCAATGCTTTTTATTCCTACAATACTCCTGCAGGTTTCCCGGTTAGTACAGAAGCGCTGCCGGTACATATGAATTTATGGTTGTTTAGTGGCCATGCTCCTATAAATGGACAGGAAGTAGAAATGATCATTCACTCTTTTAAATTTACGCCTCAGTAATCAGTTGATAAGAAAGCTGGTGAAATGAATTATTCACCAGCTTTCTTTAGCTGCTTTTAAACAGATGCAGAACAACAGGAACTCTAATTAATTCCGGTATGGATGCACGTTAACATTGAATAATTTGACTTGCGCTCAACACGTGGTACTGCTTTTCCCTCTCTATAGAGTTGCAGCACATGAGAACGTAAAGAAGTTAATAAATAAGGAAGTAATTTTTGTTTTTTTTTATTTTCCTTTTCTTCCCAAAGACCAACGAAAACAATTTCAGTAATTGATTCAGCAAGCGTTGGATTTTGTATTCTTTTATAAGACTCGTTATAGACTTTCTTCCAGTACCGTTCAAAAATTTCTGTGAATGCGAGCCGGTCACCTTTTTTTAAATGTTTGAGTAACATCGTGTCACTAAAATAACTGTAAACGGTTTTTTCTGATTCCATAGTAATCCCTTTTGGTCAATATAATTGGCTTTTATTTACCAAGTATAAAAAAATAACCGCTTATTTTAGCATAATAAATGACTGTAATTCAGTTTTTTATAGCTAAAACAATTTATAACGTCAATATTAATGTTTTTCCTAATGGCTTTTTTTAGGCTTCAAAAATTCCTGAACGGTTTTCAGCCGCTGTGTTTTTATAAAGCAGATTAAACATAGCTTTTAGTTTTTGATATTGATTTTTTGGATATAAGCAGCTCCCCAAATTCCAAAAGCATCTGATATGTTTCCTTTAATAGGGACATCCAGCACACCAACGAGACCTTTGGCAGCTTGCAGATCAATACTGTATAAATAATCAAAATAGACAGCAGCGGTTGACTTTACAATTAATGTATACTGCGTATTTTCAGGCTTCAATGTGCTCTCCTCAAAGTCAATTTCTAATTTTGTCTGCGTTCCGTTAAATGTTTTATCTGTTAAAAAAATCCTTCCTGAATGATCTTTTAATACATTGAATCTTACATTCTCAGTTCTGGGATCGTCGGTCGTAATAGTTAATCTATTAAATTTAGTATCAAAGGTAGTGTCCCGTTGAAGTACCAGAGCAGGATTGGTTTTCAATAATGCAGTAAATTCAGCTTCTGAATTAACCTTTACCTTTTGTCCGCTGGTCAGGTAGTATCTGTCTATAGTATAATTCCTTGCGCTCAGTTCAAAGGTGTAGAAATTAGGTTCTGTATTAAAGTCAGTAATTCCGACCTCCATATAGTTTGAATCCCGTTCAATCAGGTTCAGTTGAAAAGCAGGTGGAATCGTCGTTGCTGCCTGGTATGTTTTTCCCTGATAGGCAATAGACAATTTATAATTTTGACCAGCAAAAGCCTTTTTTCCAGTGTAATTTCCTTTTCCCTGGTAAAGATACTTTTCGATCAGGTTATTATTCTGATCAAGAAGACTGACCTGAGCATCTTCAACATTGGGAAATCCACCTGCTGCTGAAGAAAAAATAGAAGTACTTAGATTGATTAATGCATCATTTTGCTGGTTAAATTCCCCTAATACAACCAGTTGGGGAGTTTTGCCTGAGATGTCTACTGTAGTTTCTTTTTCACAGCCATTCAAAACTATTAAAAAGAACAAGGCGAGAAGATTTATTTTCCTGCAAACAGACATAGCTAAAATTTATAGGTGAAGGTAAAATAGGGAATTAGTTTTATCTTTTCTTGCTCCAGTATACTAACTTTATTGGACTGATTATTTGTCGATACATATAAATAAGCAGATGGTGAATTTGCAATTGCATTGTACATTCCCAATGTCCAGATTCTCTGATGTCCGTTGCTAAATTTCCGGGTAAGGTTTAAACCAATGTCAAGTTTATAATTGTTGCCCAGTGTGTAATTGTTTAGTCCTGAAATTACATACGTATCTGGTGAGGTCGTATTGCCCAGCACTTCATCGATGCTTTTATGGATGGTTTGAGGTACAGTAACGTGCCGGCCTGTGATGTAGGTCCAAAGGGCAGATATTTCCAGTCTTTTTCCTAAAGAAGCATTAACTGCAAAGTTAAAGTTATGTCTTAAATCCTGATCTAAAGGAAAGCTTTTTCCAAGGTTCAATGCTTTAAACTGGCCGGTTGTTTTAGACAGGGTATAGGCCATTTGAAATCTCAGCCAGTTTAATTGTTGTACATAACTAAATTCTATGCCCTTGCTGATTCCTTTTCCAGATGCCAGCCGGTCTTCAATTTTTCTGGCAAAATAGCCATTGGCGATGTCTTGCCCTGAGCCCAGTGCTAGCAAGTTATCCATTTTTTTGTAATAAGCTTCGAAAGTAAAGCTACTTGTTTTTCCAGCTTGCAGCCGGTAAGAAAGGTTTAAGATTTCTGAAGACTCCGGTTTAATATTTTTACTGCTGGGGATCCTGAATTCCGTTGGAACTGAAAGACCATTTGTCGTAAACTGATGTATAAATTGCGACATTTTTGAATAAGAAGCAGTAATTACCTGGTTGTCACTTAAACGATAAGAGAATCTGATCCTTGGCTGCAAAGTGTTATAAACTGTATTGCCGGATTTAAACCCGGTATAGTGTAAACCTGCCGTTAATTCTGAACGCGACCCGATCTTAACTTCATCTTCAATATAAGCATCCAGATTTAAGGTATTGATGGTAATGCTTTCTTCGGTACTTAAACCAACCGGAAAGATAAATGAATTCATACTCACGCCACCTCCAAAATTTAGTTTAAGATCGGGTCTTAAATAATAATTGAAATCACTTTTTAATCCATAATCTTTTACTGTGCTGTAAACGCGGCTTGGTAAGCCAACCAAGGTAGACAATAGGTTTAAGTCCAGACTATTTCTGTACTGGCTAAACGTAGCTGTGGTATTCTTAAACAGACGGGGACTTAAAATGCTGTTCCATCTAAATGCGACCAGTCTGTTTCCCCACTTTAAGGTTGACCTGAGTGTCTCTTTGATTTCTTCGGGATATTCTAATTTCTGCCGGTAAGAATCATTCCCTAAATAAGTGCTGACATAGAACCTATTATTTGGATTTGCTATATAATTGAGTTTCAAGTTAAAATCTAGAAAATAGTAGTACAGGCCTGCATCTTCTAATGCTTTGGCACCCAGTAAGTCCAGCCAGCTTCTTCTGGTATTTAAAGAAAAAGAAGCCTTGTTTTTAACGATAGGGCCTTCAAGTCCCGTAGATGCATATAATAGACCAATGGTGGTATGGCCATGATATTCTTCCATATTACCATCTTTAGAACGGACATTCAATACCGAAGAAAGACGGCCGCCATATTTTGAAGGAAAATCACTGCGGTAAAAATCTACACTTTTAAGTACATCGGGATTAAATATAGAAAACATCCCGTTAAAGTGATTGATATTATAAATAGAGATATCATCGAGGGTAACCAGGTTCTGGTCAGCATTTCCGCCTCTGACAAACATGCTTACCGAGCCCCCTGTGTTACCAGAAACACCGGGATATAACTGCACGGCCCTGATCACGTCTTTTTCACCCAGAAAGGAGGGGAGTTTATTTGCGGCTTCCAGATCGACATGGTCTCCGCTTAAATTTAAATTATTCCGGGATTCGTTGCTTTTGGTAACGACAAGTTCAGGGAGGTCTACTCCGGATTTCAGAAAGATATCGTTCCGGATATTTTCATTTTCTAAATCAACCTTGATACGGATTGGCGAATAGCCAGTATGGGTAACTGTCAATTCATAACTGCCTTTTTCAAGACTAATACTATAGAACCCAAAACCGTTGGTTACAGCAATATTATTTTCACGCGCTGTAATATTGGCACCAATAATGACCTCAGCACTCCCTTGTTCTTTGATAAATCCGCTTACGGTAATGAGCCTGGGATTACTAATCAGCAATATTTTTCCTTCGTATTCTTTAATTTGAATAGATTCTGCACGTAAAATTTCTTCCAGTAATTCTCCGACAGTCCTGATCCGGTTGGATAAGGTTATCTTTCGGTTTAACCTGATATTATCTGGGTTATAAGTTAATAAGATACCGGTTTGCTCAACCTGAGTCATAAAGGAAGAAATTAATCCTTTTCGGTGAGTGATTTTTATAGGCGTGTTTAATAGCCCGATCCGGTTCTGTGCATTTAAAAGAACAGGGGCCAGAATTAATAAGAGGAAAATATAGATTTTATTCCCTGTTGTCATTCTCACAGGCTAAATTATGGATTAATATATAATCTTTTTTAACCTCGTAATTAAACTTAAGAATGAGTTTTAATTCTTCTAATACGCTTTCTAAAGTCTGGTTTTTAAAAGTTGCTGTCACCGCGCAGGATGCCGCATTATTATCTAATATAATTTTTCTGTGATAGGTGTTTTCAAGTACTTTGACCAGGCTGGACAACCGCTCTTTTCTAAAAACCAAAATGCCTGTTTTCCATGCATATTCATTTCCGGACAGTACAGTGTCTTTTTGAAGCTGATCGTTATGTAATGTTCCCCGGTTACCTGGTAACAGTGTAACGGCAAGGCCGCGTTTATTGGTGCTGCTCAGTTGTACTTTCCCGGTCCTAACGGTAACTTCTACCTGTGCCTGGCTGGTATTGACGTTAAATGAAGTACCCAGTACTTTGATTTGACCTTTTCCTGCTTCAATAACAAATGGTCTTGCCGGATTTTTGGTAACTTCAAAGAAAGCTTCTCCTTCTAGTCTTACTTCTCTTTTATCTCCTGAGAGTAGTTTGAAATATTTTAAAGTACTGTTTGCATTTAAAGTAACCAGCGACCCATCTGCCAGGGTAACCTGCCTGGCAAAATTGCCTGAGCTGACGGTGATCAGAGGATTATAATAAGAACTATAGTAGATAAGCGCAAAGCTGGTAACCAGGAACAGTGATGCGGCAATAGACATCCACCAGGTACGCTGTCCTGTTCTTTTAATCAATTTAACTGTTTGGGGTTGTTTTGCTCTGATTTGGGCATCTACCTGCTGCCAGGCATCTTCTAAGTCGAAATCCGGGTTGTAAACTGTCTGATCAGCTTTTTCTATTAATGATTTCAAACTGCTGTACGCTGTCGGGTTGGATTTAATCCATTCTTCCACAGCCATGTTTTGCTCAGCAGAAAGCTCACCGTTGAAGTGTTTGGCCAGAAGAGAATTAATATCTTGATTTTGCATGGTAGCGGTTAAACAAAGATTAAACGTAAAAATTTAAAATACCCCTATGTTCCAGAAAATAAATTAATGAAAGCAAAACAGAAAGGGGAATATAGTGTGTCCTGGCAAACTCGCGCATAATACTGATCGCTTTTCCCATTTGGTTTTCAACTGTTTTAATGGAAATCCCTAATTCTGTAGCAATCTGCTGATAGGTAAGCTTGTCAAGCCTGCTCATCCTGAAAATAGCACCGCATTTTGGTGGGAGCAGCGCTAGTGCTTCATCAACAAGTGTCTGTATATCTGCGGTTTCTTTTGTTTCTTCTTCTTCTAATGGGGTGTCAGTTATTTTATTAAAAACAGTTTCATCCTCCATAGAAATTGTATGAACTTTCTTCCTCAGCCTTGAAATACAATTATTGCGTACTGCAGTAATCAGATAGTATAAGGCATTTTTATCATTCACCATTTCCTGCTTTATCTCCCAGAACTTTACAAATACTTCTTGCACGGCATCCTGACTTTCGTCAGCGTCGGCCAGGTATTTATAAGCATGCATGCACAATGTCTTGTAATGCAAACGGAATAACTTCTGAAAATCTGAATATAAAGGTTCTTGTATGTGCATATATGAATACCCGGTCTGGGCTTGCAATGTGCAAAGATAAATTAATTTAAAATATAACATGGGGGTATTTATGATTCTTACCGTCTATGAGGAAAGGAAAAAAATATTATACCCAATGTTTAGAAGAAAAATTGCTGCAATGGTTACAATAATTGTTTTATCCGGGTTGTTCCATAAGGTTAAAGCCCAGGGCCTTCAATCAGGGCGGTTAAATAGTTTACGTCTCTCTGAAAGCTTTGTGAGAGGAAATTCAAATCTTTCGGTATTGACTGTTTTAGGCTATCGTTACCAGTTCAGTGAGGAAATAAAATTCGGTGCTGATCTGGGTTATCATACAGGTACTTATTATGACAGCAAAGTGAAAGAATATAACAGTGCGGTCAGTATTGATTTTACTTATTCACACGGCAGAACAGTGGAGCTATACGGCTCCGCCAGTACAGGATATGGCTTGTTTACCGGCAATCATGCCAATAAGTTTCTTTATCAAATTAATCCCCTGGCCATGCGGATTGGCAATGGAAGTATAGCTGGTTTTGGCGAGCTGGGCTGGGGGTACAGAGGTCTTTTAACTGCAGGTATCGCCTATAAATTTTAAGTCCTGATCAGTATAATTTTACATAATAAATTACATGGAACCAATTATCGGAATTATAGAAAATAACTCAGCAAAAGTAGCACAAACGCTGAATGTGATTTTAGCAGATGAATTTTTGCTTTACACCAAAACAAAGAACACCTATCAGAATCTGGATGACAATGAGCTGCATCGGAAATTAATTAAGGGACAATATGAACAGTTGAAAACCACCATGGATAGTATTGCAGCGCATATACATTCCACAGGTTATAATATCCCGGTTACACTCGAAATATTTTCAGCGCTGGAACAGCTGGCTGAACAAGCTCCGGTCAGGACCGATGGGCTGGGACTTATTCATGAATTGCTGGAAGATCATGAAAGTTTAATCATCCGCCTGAGAAAGAAAGCTGTTTACTTCGGGAACGAACTTCAGGAGTCTGGAGTTGGCCGCTATATTATTCAACTGATTGAGATACATGAAAGAATGATGCTGGAGCTGAAGGTATATTTATAAAACAAACAACCCCTGTGTGATGAGGTAACCACAGGGGTTGTTACCTCGTATCTTAAATATAAGGGACGGCTAAAAAAATAATGGTATTTTTGTAGTTCTATTGAATGAAATATTTACGATTTGAAACCCACATACACTAAATTTCTATCAAGAAAAATTATTCTTGCCTTCCTGGCCGGGGTTATTGTACTGGCTATAGCTGCCTTATTTGTACGCTATTCAATCACTCATAAATTAGAGAACCTTTCGAAATTCGCTTATGATATAGAACGTGATCAATCGAAACCACAACGGGCTTTATTATTACTTCACCAGGCTGAGGATGATTTTCAGGAATCACTTTTAAGTACTGACAGCACTAAAAGTAAGGCTTACAAGGTAAAATTGTCACAAGCATTTGATGAAATCGATTCCTTGCTTAAAGAAAATACCGATACCGCAGGTTTGTCTGCTGTACAGCGTAATAAAGTTAGATATTGGTATCATCAGAAGTTAAAGTTGTCTGAGAACTTATATACGCTTAAACATAATTTTGATTCTCTGCTTACTGCTTATACTGATTTTAACCTGAATAATCAGAATTTGCCAGGTATCCGGACTGTAGTCTATGCGAATAAAAAAATAACTAAAAATCAAACTGATACGATCCGTAAAGAAGTAGAAGTTAAAAAGAAAGGACTTTTTAGCAGGTTGAAAGATGCTATTTCTAATAACAATACTTCTACAGGCATAATCGAGATTAACCACAACCGTACCAGTGGTTCTATTGATTCTGTGACCATGAAAATTGCAGGAAATGATAAAAGAGCTTATACAAAAGGGATCAGACAACTGCAGGAGCGTAATGAAAAGTTATTAAATGCGCAAAAGGAATTAATTACCCTGAATATCCGCATCAACAATGAGATGGAACGTATTATCAACGGGGTGAAGGAGATTAATTATAGTATTGTTGCTGAATTTAAGGAGATGGCTTTCAAAAGCTATCAGGAAACTACTGCTTTATTGAATAAATTTTACCTTGCAGCACTTTTTCTGGTCCTGGTATTTGCTATATTACTGATCATATTTATCATTAAGCTGGATAAATCCGAAATAGACCTGCGCCTGGAAAATGATCGTGCAGTAGCCATTGCACAGCAAAAGATGGATTTACTGCTGCATATGAGCCATGAGATCCGTAATCCATTAACAGCGATCAAGGGCTTTCTTTATATATTCAGCCGCACCAGTCTTTCTCCACGTCAGACAGAAATGCTGGGTTCCATTACCTTATCTTCTGATATGCTGCTGCTCACGCTGAATGATACATTGGACGCCGCTAAAATGGAGAACAATGAATTTAAGATCAATTCTGAACCTTTTAATGCGGATTATGCCTTGAAAGAAGTGATCGAAAGTATGGAGTTCAGCGCGACTAAAAAGAAGCTGACTATTGAGTATAATTTTGTAGGAGATAAGCAGGTTGTCCTGTCAGGGGATAGTTTCAGATTGAAACAGATCCTGGTTAATTTACTGAGTAATGCCATTAAGTATACCAATACAGGAGGTATTACCGTGAACGCAAAACTGAATAGGGTGAAGGAGCAAAACAGGCTGGAGGTTAGCATTACAGATACTGGAATGGGAATCAGCCAGGAGCAGCAAACCAACCTGTTCTCTAAATACTATCAGACTAATTCTGCTAAAGGAAAAAACGGAACTGGCCTTGGCTTATATATTTGCAAGCAAATGGTCGAATTGCAAAAGGGAGAAATCAGCGTGGAAAGCAAGGCTGGAGAAGGCAGTACTTTCCAATTTTATATTCCTTATCCGGAAGGGATAGCTACTGCAGAGAGCGGATCGGTTAAGATTGCAACTGATGACCCGCTCGTGCTGTTAAATGGGATCAGTATTCTGGCTGTCGATGACAATGAGCTGAATTTAATGTTCCTGAAAATGATAACCAGCAAATGGAACGTCAAATTCTACCAGGCATCAAATGGGGCTGATGCTTTGGATATTTTGCATAAAAATAGTGTAAGTGTAGTATTAACTGATCTTCAAATGCCTGAAATGGATGGTTATGAACTGCTTACTGCCATTCGGTCGGCTCAGGGGGCTATTCATAAGCTACCGGTAATTGTGACTGGAGGAAATGAAATTGAGCTGGATAAAGTGAAAATTTCAGTAGATGGATTTTCTGGATTGGTCAGAAAGCCATTTGTCGAATCAGAACTGGTCAGGAAAATCGCTGCTGCGCTTCAGCATCCATTAGCATAGGCTGATAAATATTTTTATTGTTTTTTGTAATTTTAATCTTCTTCCGGAGTCTTAAGTGAGGGATTGCTGAATTTTTCTCAAAATCATCTACTCCCAGGGCGCAGCTGATCTGTTTTAGTGATAGGCAGAAGAAATGATTTTATTGTGAGGACAGCTCAAAAAAAACCGTATCATTTACAAATTATCGATAAATTTAAAATATGAAACAAAAATTACTAATCACAATGGCCATTTCGGGCTTATTCCTAAGCGCTTCGGCGCAAAAGGTAAAGTTTACCGAGTATGATATGGATAATGGCTTACACGTCATCTTGCACCAGGATAAAACAGCTCCAGTAGTGGCTGTCTCTGTCATGTATCATGTGGGTTCAAAAGACGAGGACCCGCAGAGAACTGGTTTCGCGCATTTCTTTGAGCACCTGTTATTTGAAGGTAGTGATAACATGAAACGCGGAGAATTCATGAAAACTGTGAGTAGCAATGGCGGACAAAACAATGCGAATACTTCGCAAGACAGAACTTTTTATTATGAAGTTTTTCCTTCTAACCAGTTAGAATTAGGACTATGGTTGGAAAGTGAGCGTATGCTTCATCCTAAAATAGACGAGAGTGGCGTTAAAACCCAGAATGAAGTTGTTAAAGAAGAGAAAAGATTACGTATTGATAATTCTCCTTATGGAAAGTTCACGGAAAAGATATTTGACCGTTTATTCCAGGGACATCCTTACCGCTGGCAGCCAATTGGCTCAATGGAGCATCTGGATGCCGCAAAGTTAAGTGAGTTTATCGCGTTCTTTAAAAAGTATTATGTTCCGAATAATGCCGTATTGACTATAGCTGGTGATATCGATGTTGCACAGACGAAAGCTTTAGTACAGAAGTATTTTGAGGAAGTTCCAAAAGGTGCCCCGGTTGTGAAAACAGTTTATGAAGTTAAACCTGTGGAAAAAGAAATCATTGATACTGCTTATGATGCCAACATTCAGATCCCTGCAATATTTGCGGCTTACCGCGTACCGGGTATGAAAAGTCATGATAGCCAGGTTTTAGGAATGATCAGTACTTTGCTTTCTGGTGGTGGTAGTTCAAGATTAAGTACTAAAATGGTGGATGAGAAGAAAACGGCAATTCAGGTTGCGGCTTTCAATTATACTCTGGAGGATTATGGGGCCTATATCACATTGGCATTGCCTAATAACAATACACCGCTGAACGATCTTTTGAAAGATATAGACGCCGAAGTTGTCCGTTTACAGACTGATCTGATCAGCGAATCTGAACTGGCTAAATTACAAAACCAGTTCGAAAACAGCTATGTGAGTAAAAACAGTAAAATGATCGGCCTTGCTGAGAATCTTGCGAATGGCTATACTTTCCACAATAAGGATACGAATGATGTGAATGAGGAATTGGATAAAGTGAGGTCAATCACGCGGGAAGAAATCAGGGAAGTTGCCCGTAAATATTTAAATAAGAACCAACGTATCGTTCTTTACTACTTACCTAAGAAATAGTCCGCTTTCTAATCAAGATTAAAATTACAAAATGAAGAAAATATTCATACTTGCCTTTGCCACACTGTTTGTACAGTCTGTAGTAGCGCAAAAATTAGATAGAAGTCAGAAACCAAAACCAGGACCGGCACCTGTGCTTACTTTTACTGACCCTGTTATTTATAAACTTCCGAATGGAATTACGGTTCTGGTTGTTGAAAATCATAAATTACCTAAGGTAACTGCTACTTTCAGCATCGATGCCGGCCCGATTACTGAAGGCGCGAAAGCGGGTTCAATCTCTTTCCTGAGTGGATTAATGAACGAGGGAACGACAACGAAAACTAAAGCTCAGTTTGATGAGGCTGTAGATCAGTTGGGTGCAGATGTTAGTGTTTCTGCCAATGGCGGCCATACCTCTGCACTGACCCGTTATTTCGATAGTGCTTTTCTTTTAATGGCTGATGCTTTGCGTCATCCTGCATTCCCGGAGGCTTCTTTTGAGAAATTAAGGTCCCAGGCGTTAACCGGTTTAAAATCAAGTGAACGTAGTGCCAAGGCTATTTCAGGACGTGTAGTAAATGCGCTTGCTTATGGCGTAAACCATCCTCTGGGAGAATTTGAAACGGAACAAAGCATCAAAGGGCTTAGTTTAAATGATATTAAAGCAGCTTATAGTAAATATGTAACACCTTCAAGAGGGTATCTTACTTTTGTCGGTGATATTAAGCCTGAAGCAGCAAAAGCTATCGCAATCAAAGCATTAGGTGATTGGAAAGGCACAACTTTATCACTTCCTGTATTGACAGTGGTGAAAAACCCTTTAAAGACTGAGGTAAATGTAATTGATGTGCCAAGTGCAGTGCAATCAGAAATTACGGTTACTAACCTGATTGACCTTCCGATCAGCAGCCCTGATTATCATGCAGTCTTACTGGCGAATGAAATTCTTGGTGGTGGTGCTGATGCAAAGTTATTCAGAAATCTGAGAGAGAAACACGGTTTCACTTATGGTGCTTATGCTTCCACAGGTTCAGGTCGCTTTCAATCAGCATTCCGTGCAAATGCGGCTGTGAGAAATGAAAAAGTAGACAGCGCTGTTGTTGAGTTTTTAAAAGAGATCAAGGTGATGCGTACCGAAAAAGTAAGTGCTGATGATCTTCAGAATGCGAAAAACCTTTACAATGGGTCATTTGCTTTAGGATTGGAAAATCCAGCACGTACGGCTGGTTTTGCAAGTAATATCCTGATTAATAATCTTCCGAAAGATTTCTACCGTACTTATCTTCAAAAGATCAATGCAGTTACTGCCGATGATATTCTGCGTGTAAGTAAAAAGTATTTTGGTTATGATGATGCAAGGATTGTTATTGTAGGTAACCAGGAAAAATTTGTTCCGGGTTTAAAGAAAATGGGATTTTTGGTTAAAGCTTATGACAAGTTTGCGGCTCCGGTAACTGCGGTTCCTGAAGCAGCAAAAAAAGCAGCTGAATAGGCAGGTTTTTTAACGGATTAAAACCCCTGATGTGTAGTTGAAACTTAATTTCAGCTATATGTCAGGGGTTTTTGTATTATTCTGTCAGAATTTATCATCTTTGAATGCTATAATTTTATGGGGAAACTATCAAAACATAAACGAACTTCAATACCTGTTCATAAGTTGCAGGAACGAACTTCGCTGGGTATACTAATTCGTAATTTTGTCAATTTCAACAGACATGACATGCGGAAGCTGGGTGCACACCGGGATGATCATTATATTTTGATTCTTCAGGAATATGGACATAGCCATGTGAATATTGATTTTAAGACTATAGTTGTTGATGGTTGTGCTGCTTTTTTTATTTTACCGGGACAAGTCCATTATGTACCAGAATCTGAAGAAACGACCGGTTGGTTTATGGCGATAGATTCCTCTTTAGTAGACAAGAGTTATCAGCAGGTTTTTGAAGAACTCGCGCTGCATCAGCAAACTATGCTGGTGAGTACCGAAAAAGTAGCTCAGTTAGAGAAATGTGCAGCACTTTTATGTGGTATGTTCGATGGTGACGGACAAGCATTGATGCCGGGTACTGTAATTCATTCTCTGGCTTCTGCTTATGTAGGGATTTTTGCTGCGCTTTATAAATCAAGCAGCCCGGAAAAGGATAAACAGCAGCTAAGACCTGAGATGATTACCAGCGAATTCCGGAAATTAGTGAGCAGTCAATTTAAAACCCTTAAAAATCCAAGTCAGTATGCGGATATACTTTCGCTTTCCCTTTCTTATCTGAATGAGGTGGTTAAAGCGGTAACCGGGTTTCCTGTAAGCTACTGGATTCACCACGAAATCATTCTTGAAGCTAAGAGAATGCTGTACTATAGTGATTTAAGTGTGAAACAGATTGCATTTTCACTAGGCTATGATGATCATGCTTATTTCTCCAGACTATTCAGTAAGGTTGCGGGTGTCCCGGCTGTGCAATTCCGGAAGGACTACCGTGAATAGTCCAAGTTAAACCTTGGATAGTCTCTTGAATGGGCTGTTGTTTTATCGTTTTTTTGTATAAAACTTAAGCTCATGAATATTATCAAAAAGAAAGTCTTATCAATTTTTGAAAGCCGCGTTTTAAAACAAGGATGTGTATTAGATGTGAGAGCGTGGAATCCCGCTACTTTTTTTGAAGTTGACTTACACCTGCCAGGGGTAGATATGGAAAAATGGACCTCAGTCCAGCATATGAAAGTTAAAGTTTCTGAATATACTTACCGTGATTATACACCGGCATTATGGGATGCTGAAACTGAAACTTGTACACTCTGTATCAGTTCAGACCACCAGGGGCCTGGTAGTGAGTGGGTAAGCTCACTGAAAAAAGGAGATGTAATTTCTTATGTGGGAATAGGGGGGACTTTTCACAAGCCGGTTGCTGATAGCAGGTTATTGTGTTTGGGAGACAGCAGCAGTATCGGACATTTTCTGGCTTTAAAGCAGCTGGCCTTAGGTATTGGGGAAATCTATGGGGCAATTAGTTTCAATATGGAATCACATGCCCGTGAATTCTCAGAATATTTTGATACTTATTTGCAACCTATAGAGGAAAATAAAAAAGATATTTCTTTAATTTCCTGGTTGAATGAGCAGGAATTGAGTAACGAAACTATTTATATCGCTGGTCATAGTCCAACTGCTATGCAACTCCGCAGGCATTTAAAACAACGCAGTGATTTTAATGGAAGCATCAAATTACAAGGATTCTGGCAATAATGAAACGGATTAATGAAATAAGACCGGATATTTTACTCGATCTCTGGTTTTTAATAGTAGGGCTTAATTGCTTGTTAAATTTAATTTTTATGCTGTAAATTAGATAAATCATTTATATCAATTTGCCTTATGATGCTTGATAATTATCTTGAAAGTGTATCCAAACAGTTTGAATATTATAAAATGCTTGGGGAAAATACTTTTTCGCAGTTAAATGACGAACAGCTTTTTTATCAATATAACCCGGAAAGTAATAGTATTGCGACTATTGTTAAGCATATATCTGGAAACATGTTATCTCGCTGGACTGATTTTCTGACCACTGACGGGGAAAAGGATAGTCGTAACCGGGAAGCTGAATTTGATAATGATGTCCAGAGCAGAGCAGACTTGATGTTGTTATGGAATGAAGGCTGGGGGTGCTTATTTAACGCCTTGAGGACTATCAATGAAGATAATTTTGAGCAGATTATTTATATCAGGAATCAAGGGCATTCTATTACCGAAGCTATTAACAGACAGTTGGCGCATTACCCATATCACATTGGTCAAATTGTATTTTCAGGCAAAATGCTAAAGGATAAAGAATGGGATTCTTTGTCTATACCCCGTGGAGATTCTCAGAAATTTAATGGAGAAAAATTCGCGCAGCCTAAAAAGAAAACTCATTTTACAGATGAGTTCCTGAATAGGAAGAAGTAATCTTGTTTATGTGGTTGATTGTGAAATAGGTAAGTTCTTTTTATTGTCGGTTTAGTGGTGGAAGTATCTGGCTGGAAAGTGAACCTGGCCTGGTGACTACGATATACTTTACGATACCTGCTCAGAAAGCGCGCTCTGTTTGAAGAGGGCTCTTTGTTTGAACGGTGGTTAAATGATAAAATTTCCTCAGAGGCTTTTATCATTTAACAGTTTTAATTAGCGATCAGTTGCTTTGTATATTCCTGAATGGCATTTTTAATATTTTGAACGATCTCTTGTCTTCCGCTTAAAGAGTTAATGTATTCTTCTTCGTCAGGGTTACTGATAAATCCAATTTCAGTTAATACGGCTGGCATACCTGCTCTTGCCAGTACTGCCAGACTTTGTTCTTTTACTCCACGGTTAACACGGCCAACTTTGATATATTGCTGCTGAATTAAAGTTGCCAGTTTAATACTTTGACGACGGTAAGCATTTTTCATCAGCGAAAGGATGATAAAACTTTCCGGATCATTAGGGTTGTATCCGTCATAGTTTTCCTTATAATCCTTCTCTAGCAAGATTACTGCATTCTCTCTGACAGCTACATCCTGTTCACCTAATCTTCCTGAACCGGAAACAAAAGTCTCCACTCCGGAAGTTTCCGTCCGGCCTCTCATATTTCCTGGCATGGAGTTACAGTGAATAGAGATAAATAAGTCAGCATGAGCTTTGTTCGCAATATCAATACGTTCGTATAATGGAATAAAAACATCCTCGGTACGTGTATATATGACCTTTGTATTCTCAATTTCTTTCTCAATCGTTTGTCCCAGCAGCATGGCAACATCAAGTGCTACATCCTTTTCTTTGGAAAACAGACCTCTTGTTGAACCGTCTTTTCCACCATGACCTGCATCGATAACGATAATCATGGGTTTAAGAACAGGAGCTGGTTTGACTTGCTGTACCACGGGTGCTATTTGTGTCTGTGGTGCTGTTTGTACTTGCTGAGTTGTTTGTGCGTATATATAGGAAGAACTAAGCAGAAAAAGAACAGTAAAAGCAGTTCTAAAGGCTGTTTGGTTTTTAATGTTTTCAGGCATTATTTTTTGCAGGTTTATTAAGTGTGTTTGTAATCCTCTTGAGGGTTAATTTACAAATTTACAAAGATAACGCTGAAATACTAAACTTAGTTCGATTTCATTGTCATGAAAAATTAATTGGGAACCTTTCTTTATTCTTTTGCTTTTTCATGTCTGCCGAGGAAACTGATCAGGACGAATTTTAAAAAAGATAAAACTTTATATGTTTTTTTTGATTTTAAGATAGTAATTGTTCATAAACAGCTATTTAACTTTAATAGATATGATGGGTTCAAAATTTTTAGTAGCCGTAGCTTTAACCGGAATGGTTTTTACGGCATGTCATTCAGACAAAAAAAGCAGCAGTGATACGACAAGTACTGGGGTGACGGACACGACCATAGTGGATACGGCAAGGCATGATACGGCTAAATCGGACACAGCTGGTGTAGGAGTGAGCGGCTCTGGCCCGGGCACGGAAGGATTAGGAGCGGGTGCAACAGGTACCAATGGACAAGGTACGCCGCCCCCTGGCACAACAACAACTCCAGGAACGACAGGCGATCAAAATCCGCATCCGGTAAAACCTTAATTATATAAACCGGATCTCATCCTATAACAACATAGCAGGCACGCTTAGAAGCGGGCCTGCTATGTTGTTCCGATTATTTATCAGCACACAGGAGTGGTGCCGAAGCGATGACTTTATCTTTTCTGTATTTAGCCAGGTTAATCAAAAGTACACTTCCAAGAATGACGAACAATCCGAGAATTTGAATCAGGCTGACTGTTTCACTCGTGAAACATACACTTAAGAGAATAGCTACCACAGGGTTAACATAAGCATAAGTACTTACTTGTGTTGCAGGACGAACTGTTAATAGCCATACATAAGCACTAAAAGCAGCTATAGAACCAAATATGATCAGGTAAATGATGGCCAGCCACGCGCTGAGTGGCACACTGTCCCAGTGGAAATGCTGATATTCAGAACTTAATGCGCTTCCCACTATAAAAGCTGTACCTGCAGCTAACATTTGCCATGCTGTATTGACTGACACGGAACTTCCCGGAGCTGAATGGTATTTAGAATACAAAGACCCGCCTGCCCAGGCCACAGGTCCCAGAACTAATAATATCATGCCTAATATCTGATTCGAACTTTGAGTTGTATTTACTGCCTGAAGAACTTGTTCTGAAAATAATAAGATCACGCCTATAAAACCTATAATCAAACCTGCAATTGTCGATTTGCTGTTTAGGTTTTCTTTCCATTTAGGTTTATCCAGGATCACAAACCAGATGGCAGCAGAGGCCACCATAATGGCTACGAGCCCACTTGGAATAAATTGTTCTACCCAAATTACTGTACCATTGGCAACTCCCAGCATCAACAGACCACTTACTACTGCATATTTTATGTTTTTCCAATCGAATATCTTCTCTCCCCTGAATTTACACCAGGTCATGAGCAGGGTACCCGCAATGATAAAACGAAAAGTACCAAGAAAGAACGGTGGAAAGCCGGCAAGAGCTCTTTGAATGAAAAAATAGGTAGATCCCCAGACAATATATACGGTAGCAAATGCGAGATATACCAGGAGCGGAGAAGCGGGTTTGTTGGTCATGATATTTTTTTGTTTTCAGGAATGACTAATTGTTGTTGTTCTTTTACGGTCTCCAATACGATAGTAGTACGGATAGATACTATGGTAGTGATTTTACTAAAGGAGTTTCGCATCAATTCCATTAAAGAAGCCGAGTCTGCGGTTCTGACTTTCACTAGATAACAGTCTTCACCTGCAATGATATGCACTTCCTGGACTTCCTCAATTTTAGCCAGTTCAATTGCTGTAGTGGTACAGCCCAGACTGTGAGATGCTTTCATTGAGATAAAAGCTAATAGTTTCAGTCCTACCGCTGCAGGATTAATTCTGGTTGTGTATTGGACGATTACTTTCTTTTGCTCTAGTTTCTTTACTCTTTCCAAAACAGCAGAGGGCGCCATCTCAAGCTCCTTTGCCAGGTGGACATTAGAAATTCTTGAATTATCCTGCATTAGCCTTAATATCGAAAGATCGATATGATCTAAATTGATGTTGTTTTCGATTATCATTCTATAAATATATGATAAATCAGAATTATATTCATTTATATTGTAAAATAAATATAATAAGTTCTGTCTTGTTTTTGTGGCTGGTGTACGAAAAAAGAGGAACTGTTTAGCATCTACAAGTCATCGGGATTGAAAAGCAAAGATTTGATTTTGTCAAATGACAAATCCTTATAGTTGTCTATGTATAAATTGCATTTTGGTAATTCTTCTATAGTATGAGAAGTGAGTACGCCAACTACGCGCATTCCTGCATTTAATGCAGCTGAAATGCCCGAATAGGAATCTTCAAAAACAAGGCACTGTTCGGGCGTAACCCCCAGGTTCCTGGCAGATGTCAGGTATACTTCAGGATCTGGTTTATGCTTTTTCACATCTTCACTAGCCAGGATAGAGCCTAGTTTTTCACGGATAGGCACTTCGCTTAAAATCAGGTCCAGGTTGGCGGCAGGTGCAGAGGTCGCTACTCCAAGTTTAACACCATGATGCTGTAAATCAGTAATAAATTCAAGGATGCCATCAATAGGCTGGATATGTGGTGCATAGATTTTCCGGAAAAGACTTTCCTTTTCCTCTTCCAGCAGCAATAATTCTTCGCCAATAATCGGCCTGCCTAAAAAATGAGATAAGATGTAGCTATTGCTTTTTCCAAACATGTGGTGAGCAAAGTCTTCATCTGTAGGGTTAAGGTTGCGTGCCGAGAAAAATTCCCGAAAAGCCAGAGAGTGGTATGGATTGGTATGGCATATTACCCCGTCCATATCAAAGATGACTGCAGTTTCTTTATTCATGCTGCAAAGTTAAGATGATTTTAACATTTATTTACCCAGGTATGTTGACTTTGCATACGGATAATTGAGCAAGAAACTTATGCACTAGCTTATTGCAGTGGTGAAGAGCTCTGGAACTAAGTCCTTAACGGAAGCAATGGGATTGCTGAAAGGGGGGGATAGGAGTATAAAATGGGAAAGGTTGATTAACCCTTTCCCATTTTACTAAAGCTTAGAATGTACAGCCAATTTTTGCATATACATAACGACCACTGTATCCAAACTGGCTGATTGCTCTTGGATATAGGAACCTTCCGTTTGAAGTATTATCAAGGTTTCCAGTATAATTTTCGGTAGGAATACCGCTTAAATTATTGGCATTATTTCTTGGATTGATATATAGCTTATCAGGATATACATCAAAAATGTTATTCGCACCAATAGTTAATGTTAAAGTTTTGTTTGCTGCATAACTTACGGAGAAATCGGTAACCCATTTTGGTGTAAATGTCTGATCCAGTTGTACTGGCAGATTATTCGATGGAATGTTTGGGTCAATCGCATTCAAATAGGTAACTTCTCCGAAACGAACAGTTCTTGCTACAAAGCTTAACTTGTCAATAGTCAGGTTAGCCGTAATGTTCAGTTTGTTTTTAGGAACTGAACTTTCATAGCGTGAACGTTCTAAACGGTCAAATAATTTAGCCTTTAGTGTCGGATCGCTTTCTATTTTATCCCCTCCATTAATGCTTCTCACAACAGTTTTATTTAAGTTTCCTGCAATGCTTAGTAATAAATTGCTTTTACTGCCTAAATAAAATTTATTAGTCAGTACTACATCCAGTCCAGCTGTATTTGTGGTAATGGCATTGGTGAAAAACTGTACGCTGTTCACTTGCGCATTCGGATCAACTGTATTTAAAATCTGGTTGACTACACCTGTTGGAATCAATGCGCCTGCACTTGTTCTTTCGCGCGCATATTGACTAGAGAAAACAATACGGTCTTTAATATCAATATTATAGGCGTCGATTGTGAAAGTAAAAGTTTTAGCTATTTTTCCTGCTAAACCCAAACTTCCTGATCTGGAAATTTCGGGTTTTAAAGAACCAACACCAAACTGAGAAACAATAGGATTGTCATTGTTAACTGTTAAAACTTGCGTTGGATTTCCTGCAACAAACTGTGTACTCTCGTTGTTGAAATAGCGCTGATGTAGAGAAGGGGCTCTGAAACCTGTGGCGTATGCACCGCGTAAAGAGATGTCGCCAAATAATTTTACTTTACCCGTGAATTTATAAGAAAAGTTAGAACCGAAATCACTGTATTTTTCATAGCGTCCTGCGGCTTCTAATAAGACTCTTGGACCAAATTCGGCTTCAAAATCAGCATAAGCACTGACGTTATTTCTTGATTTATCAATTGCGTTACCGGGCTTAAAACCAGGAAATACCTGTGCGCCTGCAGCTGTAAATGAAGTGCCCACTAATCTTCCCGGAATACCCGCCGATGGCTGGCCGAAAGAATAAGAAAGTTCTTCGCCTGGTTTGATCTGATAATTATCTATTCTGAATTCTCCACCAAATGCTGTGTTTAAGGAAGTAATAAAGCCGCCATCAAACTCATGTTTTTTATTCAGGTCCAGATTGCTGGTGTTTTGTCTGAACAATAATTCCCCTGCGTAAAATGAAGTTGGACTTGTGCCCAGCGGGAGGGAAGCATTAACCGTATTGTTGATATTGAATTTAATATTATTTTCCCCACTGGTATTACTGATATCATAATCCCATGTTCCGATTTTACCTTTTGAGCCGACAGAGAAAGAAAGATCATTAATTTTTGTGGCTATAAAAGGAAGAAATCCATTTGGAAATAAAGTCAGGTCAATCTGTGTAGTCTGGGTCGGTAAACGGAAAAATCCAGCAGCGTTCCCTGTTTTATGGGTGTATCCGGCTGCAAAGTAAAGGTTGGAGCTTTTAGTGAAATTATATTGTCCGTTTAAGAAGAAGCCTCCGTTTTTTGAATCAGAGTTTCCTACGCGCATATTATTTCTATCCAGTCCATTGGCAGCTGCTCTTGCATCATCTGCAGCTTTCAGACCTGCATATCTGGTTTCAAACGCGGCTTCAGTTTCCAGTGCACCCTTTGCCGGTGCTGCTGAGTATAAAAGCGGACGGGTATCTAAACCGCCCCGGTTTGTATAGTCGCGCTTGATATACTGGCCTGCAAAATTGATAAAACCCTTGTCATTGTTAAATGCCCATCCTTTGCTGAAGTCGGCTTGAAAAGTACGTCCGTCGCTAAAATCGCGTCCTAAGGCCTTAGAGTCAGATTGGCCGAAAGAAGTAGAGAAACTATAAGGGGTTATCTTTTTCAGTACAATATTGATAACGCCTGCAATAGCGTCAGAACCGTATTGAGCTGCTGCACCATCGCGCAAAACTTCTATCCGTTCAATAGCTGCAACAGGGATTGAGTTTAAATCGGTACCTACAGAGCCACGGCCAAATGTACCATTGATATTAACCAGCGCTGTAGTATGCCTGCGTTTTCCATTCACTAAAACGAGTACTTGGTCAGGGCCTAATCCGCGCAGTGAAGCTGGGTCAATATGGTCTGTTCCGTCGGCAACAGTTTGTCTGTTAGAACTAAATGAAGGAGCTACGTAATTTAAAATCTGGGTCAGATCTACCTGTGCAAATGTTTTCACATCCTTGGTCGTAATTAAATCTACGGGAACTACACTTTCGATGTTTGTTCTGGGTACTGAAGATCTGGAACCAATTACAACAACATTCTGCAATAATGTTTTAGTGTCCATTAAAACAAAATCTGTGGTTTTTGAACTGCTGTCTATTTGAACTGCCGCTTCTGTGTTCTGATATCCTGTAAAAGATATACGGAGTTTGTAAGCACCATTTTTTGGAAACTTAATGGCATATTTTCCATTAGAATCTGTGGAAGTCCCCAATTTAAGGCCGGTCACCTGTAATGTTGCGCCTGGAATTGCGAGTCCTGCAGAATCAGTGACTTTGCCCTTGAGTACCTGGGCGAATAGCTGGCTCGAAATCATCAGAAAAAAGGCGATGAAAACGATCTTGTGTAAGGTTTTTATCATAGTTAGGTTTGTTTAGACTGTAAGCTAACTAAAATATTACGATAAATTTATTGTTACAATTCTATTTATCGTTTTTTTTATTTTATGTATTTGTTTTAATTGTCAATTTTTGGGCTCGTTTGGGAAGTTTTTATAAGATGTTGTGGGTTAATAAGATATTGTTTATAAGTTTTCTGAGTTTAGCTGTTGTTTATTAGGTTTAATCATTGTAAATTGATTCTTCGAGTTTATATAGTAGTATGATCTAAGTTTGTTTTTCATCTTTCTATGTTGAGCTGTTTTTAAATTGTATTGTAATCTAATTCTATAGTATATGTATGATTTTGTGTGGTTTTATTTCAGCTTTCTGTTTGTATTTGATTGTTTTTTTTGTGAGATGAGGATTTTCCGTTTCTTTTTTAGGACTATGCGGAGGTTAGGGCCTGAAAAATCGATTTAATTTCATTGGAATAGATAATCAGCTCTCTGTAATCCCGAAATTCAGCGTAAAAAAAATGTGACTTGTTTTCAGGCCGTATCCTTAATATTCTTTATTTAAGTTTATTTAGGATAATACCTTTGTAGTGAGATAATGATAGCTTTTTGATAAGCTATGGCAAATTAACTTTCACCAATTCAATGTTATCGTTAAATAATGGAGTCTGATTGTTGAATTCGAACACTTTATTGAATGATAAAATTACTTTTTCAGCTTTAGTTTTAAACGGTTTTTTAAGACGGATTAAAACCCGGTCACCTTTTTCTAAAGTATATAAATCCTGTTTTGATCCTGATATCTTTTCTACAGTGATCGCCTCGTTCAAATGAACTGAAGGAGACTCATCGGTATAGCTGATATCCAGGTTGTCTTTGTTTATTTTCAGAGGGAAACCTGAATGGTTTACAATAAATATTTCTGCATTTAAGGTGTCACGCTCCTGATAACTCCTCAACTTGAAATTTACACCTGAGACGGCAATTTCCTGAGCACTTACATAAACGAAGGGTGGCTGTTTAACTTGTTTAATACCACTTAAATAAGCCTGCTGCTTTTTAGTGAAATCAGAAGATGTGTTAAATGAATAACTATTGGCAGTAACTTGATACTTTTTAAGATAGGCTTTATAGTCATCCGGTGCTAAAGCCGTTGTCATGCTGGTTACTGTTGGTGCGCTACCAGAATGTTGATCCTGGCTATAATCTTTAGGTGTTGCAGGTTTATTGTCTTTCGTTTTATAATTGATGACCAGATTGTATAGGGATTTAAAATATCCATTTCTGCCCGTAAGCTGATTGGTTTTAAGATCATTTAAAGGTTGGAATTTTAAAGAAAGAGATTTGTTTTCTCCCGGTTTCAGGACAATTGGACCAGTACTTCCTGTTAGGGGTAAAGACCGGAGTCCTGCTGCTGTGGCTATTTCAATTTCACTAATGGTCAACACGTCGCTGCCCGGATTGCTAAGGTCAATGTCAGCACGTAGTTCTTGTGTTTGGATATCAGCAGTCAGATAGAGCCCGGCGATGATTTGCTCAGACTCCATGGTAACTGGTATATAGTTCAAATCACCTTTGATTCTTTTAGTTTCGGAATGATTTTTACAGGCAAAGAGTAAGGTGAAGAGGAGTAAAGGAACGAGTCTTTTCATAGGAAATGGATGTGTATCAAAGATTTAATGCGTATTTGATAAATATTATAAATAGGGAGTTGAAGTAGTTTTGATAGTTTAAGCCGTTTAAACTAAAAAAACACTTCAACCCCTGATCATGAATTATGATTTGAGTTATAATCCGGTAACAGACCAGATTGAATAGGCATGTGGAGGAACTTGTATCAATACCCTTCCGTCAGCTGCAACAGTTGGCTCCCAGTTAGATGCGCCTGTATATTCTTTTATCTTTTTACCACCCCAGTTAGAAGTTACCCACTGTTGTTGCCAGTTATCAGAACCATTAAAGTAGACAATTAATCCAGGAAGCGTACCGTATCCATTTCTTCTGTCAATATACTGATCAGCGGCTGAATATAAATTGGTCGTTGTCCCTCCAGCCAGATTTTTATGGATCCAGATCAGGTTATTCATCCTGTTTTTGTCCAGCAGATTCTCGTAATCTTTATAAAAGACACAAGGATAGCCTTCATGTGTCATGATATAAGCGTAAGCAGAATATTTATTCGTCGTAATATCTGTATCGTGGTTACTCACAAAAGTAACAGCCTTGGCTGCGTTTCTCTTTAATAACATATCATCGTTAAGACGCGTCAGGTCATTCTTATCAAAAGCACTGTTCATGGCATAAAAACAGGCAAAATCAAAAGCTGAAGAGGTTTGTTCAGTTGCATCTACCCAGTTCTGTAAATTTGCTGCATTTCCATCCCATTCCTCACCGACAGCAAAAACAGCTGCAGGGCCACCTACGCTGTTCACGAAGTTTTTGACTACCCAGGCCCCATAACCTTTTACATAATCAAAACGAAATCCATCAAAGTGGAGACTGTTTTTATAGAATTTAGACATGCTATAAGATGCGTTATAAATCCAGTTAGAGACATTTGCTTTTTTATGGCAAAGATCCGGGAATCCGGCAAAAGCACCCTCATCAGCGGCTTCTATGTCGTTTGGATGGAAATCATTGTAGGTACGCTGGAATTTACCGGATAGCGGAGTAAATTTAGTATAAGTACTGGTACTGGTATAAGGGTTCGCTTCTAAGGTTCCTCCGCTGCAATGATTGAGCACGATATCAGCATATACTTTTATACTATTATTGTGCGCAGTAGCTATCAATTTGCCAAGGCTGGTGGAATCTCCAAATCGTGTGGGTTTTGTTCCCATTTGATTGTAGCTGCCGAAATCAAAATAATCGTATGGATCATAACCCATGCTTGTTGCACCACCTTGTGCTTTAGTAGCGGGTGGAAGCCATATTGCACCAATTCCTGCTGCTTTCCATGCTGGGATTTTGTCATTCAGTGTATTCCACCAGCCGCCCTGAGGAACGTCCCAGTAAAATGCTTGCATCATGACATCGCTTCCCGAACCGGTAGCAGCATCTACTTGAGTCTGTTTAAAATTATCTGCTGGGGCAAGGTCAGTGATTGCTGACTTTTTGCAGGCAGAAAAGGAGAGAAAAAAGGCCATAATAAGGGCAGTCCTTCCTGGTAGGTAAGATGATTCTTTGTTCATACTATTTGGTTATTTATTTGGTTTAATGTTTGGTCTCTGTGCTGTTTCCCAACAGATTATTCTGGTTCGGGAACGTTCCCGAACCAGAATAAAAATACAATTATTTATTTAATCTGAACAAGATTATTCATTTAAGTTCATCAGTCTTTGGTTAAGAAATCGATTCAGCTATCTTAGCTGGATTGATAATTCATAGCTGCAGTAGATTATAATGAAAGAAATAGCCGATCTTAAAATAAAATTCAAGCACTTTACAAAAGCAGCTTTTGAACAATTAAAAATCGAAACTGAGCGCCAGGTTACAACATGGTTCTGGGCAACCAGTGATTTATATAATCCGGAACCTTTTCATTATGAAAGTAATCATTGGACAAGAGGGCGTAAACTCAAAGCAGAGCCTGAAAAAAAAGCGGAGCATTGTCAGTATGGTTTAAATAATCAAGGTGAAATCATCGTTGAAAGACAATACACTAGTTTTGAGCAATATTTTTATCAGACATTTTATGTCAGAACTCAAGGGATGATAATCCGTTATAGGTTTTCTTATGAGGAGCAGGAGATAGAAAGTATTTCCATGTTTTATGAGGAGCAAGGTCAGCTCACCAAACATATCACTGTTGCTGATACGCAATGCAAATGTGATTATGCCACTTATTATTATAACCAAAATCAAAAGCTGACCGAAAAGAAGTGGCACCTGGAATTTGATGATTTTGAAACAGACAGGGACCATGAATACAAATATGATCAGTTTGGTTTGCTGGAAACTATTATAGAAAATCAGGAACAGGTCATTTACCGGAAGCCTGATCAATCAATAAGTTTTATCCAGCTTACTACTATAGCTGAAGAAAGATTATTCTCAGTGCTTCAGCAAAACATCCGCGAGTATAGTATACAAGAAGAAATATACTGTATATACATCAATTATGGGAATAGTAATTTTTTTCCACCCGCTATTGCTTATGGTACCAAAGCTGAAAAGGACCATTGGCAAGCTGCTCAAGGAGCTAAAGCTAAATGGATCGTCTGGAATCCTGCAGATTATCAATATAATAGGGAAGTGAGTATGGATCAGGAAACAGCGGACTTTTTTGAATTCTATAATCAGGAAACTGAAATGCGGCAAAAATATAAGGAAGCAAGAAAAGCAATTTTAAACGTGGTGCTGAAATTGAAAATAGTGCTGAATGAATTCAAGCTGAATAAAACAAGTGATTTTGTAATCGTGGCCGCTGATGCTGAACAAGGTGATTTAAAAAAGAACTTTAAAGTATTGAATCCTGAGCTTTTTGAAAAATTCAAAAAAGATCTTCCATAGAATTTAAAAACATTTTATACAAGCTGATGTTTAAACCTTTCACCCACAAAAGGGCAGTAATCAGCATATGGAACCATTTAACATTAAAATCAAACACGGTAAAAAAGAAATTACCTTAACCATCCTGCCCGACGACAAGGGCTATTTCAAAGTAATTTATTTCGGAGGAATATTGGGGGCTGTCTATTTTGACGGGCATAATTGGGAACAGGTTCCTCCTGCAGATGTCATTGCTGGAGACCTGCCGATGTATGAGCCAGACCCTGCAAATGATGATCATGAGGATATTTCCCTTTCTGAATATCTGGTTGAGGGTGTAGGCCATGAAATTGACTTATACCATGATGAACATATTTGATGGAAAGCATCAGAATAAATAGTAATCTTAATGACCTTAAGTCACTGGCTAAAATACATTTAGAGCAGGCCGGTAAGATGAGTATTCTCAAAAAGGAATATTTTTTTTCTGCCTGAACAAAATATAGCTTCAATATTATAGTTGATAATTAAATTTTAAACATTACTAATACTTTTTATTTTATTTAATAAGTATTAGTAATGTTTAAAATTTAATTATTAAGTTTGGTAAAGGCAACTAAACCAGACTATTGCAACTATGAATAATAGGGAACTATTAAGAGTTGATATTATCAAGCAACTTTATTATAAAAATCCACTTTCGCTAACTGAGCTAAGTAAACTGACTGCTAAGAGTTTACCATTGGTTACTAAAGTAGTCAATGACCTGGTTTCAGAAGGATATGTGCAGGAGCAGGGCCTTGGGCCTTCAACAGGGGGAAGAAGAGCCTCTTTATTCCTTTTAAATATTGAAAAACAGCGCTATGTTATTTCTGTCGCTACAGATCAGTTCACCGCCAGGTTAATCATCTATGATCTGGCCAATACAATCATTCTTCCCGTTAAAAAACTTGAACTTGACATTCTGGATGATGAAGAAGCAGTAGACAAACTTGTTTCATTTATTGCTGGAAATATTAAAGAATCTGGTATAGATCAAAAGAAATTTTTGGGGATTGGCATCGGTATGCCTGGTTTTATCAGTGCAGAAGAAGGCGTAAACTACACGCATCTAAAAACTAAAGACGGATCTCATTTTGGTCAATATTTAACAACCAGGCTTAAACTTCCGGTATTTATAGATAATGATTCACGCCTGATCGCCAATGCGGAGTTGTTTTTTGGTGCCGCAGTAGGAATGAAAGATGTAATGGTCGTTAATATTGGCTGGGGAACTGGTTTAGGTATGATTATCAACGGCCAGTTATACCGTGGAAACAGCGGATACGCAGGTGAATTCAGCCATATCCCTTTATCTACAACCAATACGTTATGCTCTTGTGGCAAACGCGGCTGTCTGGAAGTGGAAACCTCTCTTTTGGTGATGACACATAAAGCTAAGCTGGCTATGGAAGCTGGCGAAGCAACCAGTATGACTGAGCTTTTTAAAGATGAAAGCAGAAATACAGGGGAGTTGTTTTTAGAAGCAGCCAGTAACCACGATCCTTTAGCCGTTTCTATTCTTTCTGAAGCAGCGTTTCATATTGGAAAAGGTGTGGCCACATTAATCCATATTATGAATCCTGAATGTATCGTACTAAGCGGTAGGGGTGCAGCAGCTGGTAAAATATTACTTCCACCTATACAACAGGCTATCAATGAGTTCTGTATTCCAAGAATAGCTGCTCAGACCTCAGTCGTACTCTCAGAATTAGCCGCAGATGCAGAATTACTGGCAGGAGCAAGCTTAGTCATTGAGCATTGCGAATTTGACTGATTTAACTTTTAATTCAAATTAACAACTAATATAAAATAAAACTAAATCGAATAACTAACCTAGATCACACTAAACATGAGAAAAATTTACTTAAAGTATTTAAGCGTTTTTCTGTTAACTCTGTTGACAGTCAGCGCTTTTGCACAGAAAACCCTTACCGGGACAGTAAGGGATGCTTCCGGCCCTGTGCCGGGAGTTAGTGTTTCACTAAAAGGCACTTCTAAAGTTACCCAGACAGATGGCGCTGGAAAGTTTTCAATTACCGCCAGTACAAATGATGTTTTGTCTTTCTCTGCGGTAGGATATGCCAAACAGGAAGTCACTATTGGGAATCAAACCTCACTAAACGTTACCTTGATTGAAAGTGCAAACAGTCTGAATGAAGTTGTTGTAACTACCGCATTAGGGATTAAACGACAAGAAAAATCATTAGGATATGCAGTAAGTACGGTCACAGCTAAACAATTAACAGAAGCTGGTAATACCAATTTTGCATCCGCTTTATATGGTAAAGCTGCCGGAGTAAAAATTACTACTGCACCAGGTGGTGCGAGCAGTGCGGTAAGCGTACAAATCCGTGGAATCAATTCGATCAGTTATAACCAGCAACCTTTATATGTTGTAGATGGGGTAATGATTAGAAATGATGGCCAGAATGGAGCTAAAGGTGCTAACAACAATGACTACTGGGGAGATCAGCGTATCAGGGGAAACGGTATTTTAGATATCAATCCTGCGGATATTGAAAGTATGACTATTTTAAAAGGAGCGAGTGCTTCTGCTTTATATGGTTCGGATGCTGGAAGTGGTGTAGTTGTAATTACCACTAAAAAAGGAATCAAAGGAAAAGGTCTTGGAATTGATTTTAATTACCAGGGATCAGTTGATCAGGTTGCTTTTTTACCAAATTTCCAAAACGTATATGGGCCAGGTTATGACAGGAAAACTAACTTAGCCAATGTCGGCCGTGAAGATGGCTGGAATGTAGATGCGACTTCACCAACAGGGTTAAGACCATATTTTAGAGCCTATTCAAACTTTGGCCCTAAAATGGAAGGTCAGCAAGTAAAATGGTGGGATGGTTCGATCCGTTCTTATTCTCCGCAACCGGATAATTATAAAGACGTTTATCAAACAGGTTATACCTCAAACGCAAACGTGGCTATCTCTAACCAAAGTGAAGCTATCAATTACCGTTTCTCAGCATCACGTCTGGATTATAAAGGTACACAGCCAGGAAACACAGGCTCAAAAAACTCTTTCAACTTAAACTCTACGATTAAACTTGCGCCAAAACTTTCCGCAGATGTAATTGTGAGTTATGTAAATACGATCACAAAAAACAGACCTTATCAATTGGGCCAGGTTTTAGGCTCATTCGGTGGTTTCTTTAGCCGTGCTGAAGATATGAACCTGATGAAACAAAAATTCCAGACTAGTGACGGGTATAAATATGCCACTTTCGACCAGCTGGATCGCCCTGAGCCATTCATTTACAATATCAGAGCAACCAATTTATTGGATTTCTACTGGCAGCAATTGAAAAACGAGTATGTTGAAAATGAAAACAGATTACTATCAAGTTTTACTTTAAACTATGATATTGCTAAAAATCTGAAATTCAGAGGACGTATAGGTAATGACTATACAGGTGCAAGAACAGAAAACCGTCAGTTTACTGAAGTTCCGATTGCATTAAATGGGAATACCAGTACTGGTGGATACACGACAACACAAGGTCAATATGCAGTTTTATATGGAGACGCTTTATTAACTTACTCCAACAAAATTGGTAAAGATCTGAGCCTGTCAGTAAGTGGAGGTTACCAGGGTAGAAATGAAACTTATAAAGACCAGCAATCGAATACGAAAGATGGACTGGTTTCAAGAGACTGGTTTGCAATCAGCAATTCATTCAGTGTTGCTGAAACATCTGACACCAGAAAACAACAATCTAAATATGCTTACCTGGGAATCTTAAATTTAAGCTATAAAGACTTCTTGTTCTTAGAAGGTACAGCCCGTCAGGAATATGCATCTACGCTGCCTCCGCAAAATAACAAATACTCTTACTATTCATTAAATGGTGGTTTTGTTTTCAGCGATGTAGTGAAATTACCAGGTTTCTGGAACTATGGTAAATTAAGGGCTTCTTATGGTGTGGTTGGTAATGCGCCACCTTTATATGAATCAAATATTGTCTATACACAAACTTCTCTTCAAACTATAAATGGTTCAGTTCCTTCGTTAGTAGCTGCTAATGCTTATGGAAATAACAGTTTAATGCCAGAAAAGAAACATGAAGCAGAATTTGGTCTGGAAACCCGCTTTTTAGAAGGACGTCTTGGTTTAGACGTGAGTTACTACAACAACCGTGTTAAAAACCAGATTGTACCACTACAAGTAAGCTCAACTGTTGGTGCAACCAGTCAAATTGTAAATGTGGGTGAAATTGGAAGCAGAGGATTTGAAGTCGCTTTAAATGCAACTCCTGTAAAAGCTGGTAAATTCCGTTGGGACACACGTTTAAACTTCTCCTCTAATAAATCGCGTGTAATTTCATTAATGGAAGGTATGTCAGAGTTGAATTTCTATTCTTCAGATCAGGCAACTGCTAAAATTGTAGCTAAAGCCGGAGAAGAATTAGGTAATATCTATGTACGCCCAAGAGCAACAGATTCCAAAGGCAATTATATCATTAATGCTGATGGTTTGTATGTGATGGACAACAGTACTTATGTTAAAGCAGGGAACATTATGCCGAAAGTTGTAGGTGGTTTCTCTAATACCTTCAGCTATGGTAACTTCTCTTTAGATTTTACTATTGATGGCCGTTTCGGCGGAAAGATGCTATCTCCAAATCTTAAATATATGCGTGGAGCAGGTATGCTGGAAAACTCTATGGAATTCAGAGATGCTGAACACGGTGGAATTGCTTACACCAGTAATGGTAAAACGTATAACGACGGTGTACTATTACAAGGTGTAAACCAGACTACAGGCTTACCGAATACCAAAGTTATTTCTGCTGCTGATTATTATATCAATACTTACAACTGGGGAGAAGGTTCTTTGACAGATGGAGAAATTTTTGATAACAGTTTTATCAAAATGAGAGAAGTGGTATTAAGCTACAAATTGCCAGCTTCATTTACCAGTAAACTTAAAATCACCAACCTGAGAGTTTCATTGATTGGCCGTAATTTATTCTATATCTGGCGTACGATGAAAGATTTGGATCCTGAAGCACCGCTAGGAAATAAATGGTGGTCACAAGGAGTAGATGTAGGTTCAACAGCTGCCTCAAGAAATTATGGTTTTTCTATAAGCGCGAATTTCTAATCGCATTAATCCTGATAAAAATGAAACCATCATTTGCAGCAAAACAGAAACCTAAACGAACTGGATTGGGTAGCAGATGATAGCTTCATCACCGATAAAAATAAATTCAGACAGATGAAAAAATTAATTATAAATATAAGCTTTGTTTTAGTTGCAGCGACGTCATTAGTGAGTTGCAAAAAAGCACTTGAAGATAAATTCTATAACCCGGAAAAAGCACGTGATGCTAGTGTTCCAGGCCTTTTTACTGCGATGTTGAACAATGACAGAGTCGCGGCGAAATATTGGAATGTACGTACTTTTTTATGTCAGATGCCTGGCGTATATGCGCAGACTTCTTATTTCCCGAATGCAATTTCAGTTTATCAGCAAAATGACGGTTATTCTCAGAACTATTGGGATGATTTTTATGCTACAGGTGGTAACGGTAGTGGAAGTATGGCACAATATCGTTCTATGGAAGTCAAATTCAAAACACTTTCGGATGCGGAAAAAGCGACTCAGGCTATAATTATGCAGGCTGCAAAGGTTGTATTGATAGAGCAGGCCGCAAAAATGGTAGACTTATGGGGAGATATTCCTTATAGTGAAACAGGGAGTCTGGAAACAAGCAGTACGATTGTAAATCCTAAATTTGATGAGCAAAAAGCATTGTATACCAGTTTTATCAGTGATCTGACTACTGCTGCTGCTTACTTCAAAGCGAACCCGACCAATAAAGATTTTTCCAAAGCGGATATTTTGCTGAAAGGCGATGTCAATCAGTGGGTGCGCTATGCCAATTCTTTACGCTTAAGATTACTGATGCGCATTTCAAAAGTTGACGAAGGAACAGCCAGAACAGCAGTATTGGATATGTTAAACAATCCGTCCGCTTTTCCATTAATCGATGGAGGAAATAATCCTTCATATAACCCGGGGGCATCCGATGTTTTACTACAACCTTTAACCAATAGCACCAGTGATTTAAGGGCTGCTTTTATGGAAGGTAGCTGGTATGCTACAGATTATATGTTAAACACGGTGATGTTGCCAGCCAATGATCCGCGTATTCCTGTAATTTATGATAAATACGGCAGGATAGTGAAGATTGATAAAAAGGATGTATTTGTGCCTAATAAAACATATAAGGCTATGCCGGTTACGATGATTGCATCAGAGCAGGAAACTAAATTTGCGGATTATTCAGTACTTGACTCTGCAACTTTCCTGTTTAATCAAAAATTACCAGGTATTGTGATCACTGCTTCTGAAGTGAATTTTTTGAAAGCAGAGGCTTTTGAAAGATGGGGTAGTTCAGCCAGTGCACAAACTGCTTATGGAAATGCCTTAAGACAATCTGTTACTTTTTATTACTACCTGAATAACTTAAATCAGGGTGGTGGATATGTGAATGTTCAGGCTCCCGACGCTGCTACTATAGATACCTGGGTGAATACATCTTCAGCTGCTTATGCGGGTACTTCTGCAAATAAACTGGCTAATATTTATACTCAGAAATGGGTGCATTTAGGGGTACTTCAATCTACAGAAGCCTGGTCTGAATACAGAAGAACTGGTTTCCCTGTTTTAACTTTCCCTGCAGATGGTAAACTATCAGGTTTTGATACTCCTCCAAACAGGTTAATTTATCCAGGTAAAGAAAAGATTCTGAATGCAGCAAATTATCAGGCTGTTCAAGCTAAGGATACGCGTAAAACCAAGATTTTCTGGCAACCGTAAGCTATAGCATTTTTAGTTAATACCTTGTCCCGGTTAGTTGTTTTAGCCGGGACATTTTTATATTCAGGAGATAAAATCAGTTCAACAAATCCGATCCTAATGAAAACAAAAATTATAATTGCGGCGATGCTGATTTGTGCTGCCGGCAAGTTAACAGCACAAGAAAATGGAGTTCATCAGCAATCAACCGTTTATGAAGCACCAACAGATCCGCTGGTTAAAAAGAAACTTGACAAATGGCAGGATCAGAAATTCGGAATGATAATTCACTGGGGATTATATGCCGTACCTGGTATCATAGAATCCTGGACGCTTTGTTCAGAAGACTGGATAGAACGCGACAGTACAAAGACTTATGACGATTATAAGAAGTGGTACTGGGGATTGAGTAAAGCTTTTAACCCGGTGCACTTTAATCCGGAACAATGGGCAAAAGCGGGTAAAAGTGCAGGGATGAAATACCTTGTTTTTACTACCAAACACCATGACGGTTTCGCCATGTTTGACACGAAGGAATCTGATTTTAGTATTGCTAAAGGCCCTTTTGCAAAAGATCCGAAAGCAGATGTGGCCAAATATGTATTTGATTCTTTTAGAAAAGAGGGCTTCATGATTGGTGCTTATTTTTCCAAGCCTGACTGGCATTCTGAATATTACTGGTGGTCTAAATATGCTACGCCTAACCGGAACAACAACTATGATATTCAGAAAAATCCATGGAGATGGAACAAATTTAAAGGTTTTGCCTATAATCAGCTGGAAGAACTCATGACCCGCTATGGCGGTATTGATATTTTATGGCTTGATGGAGGGTGGGTCAGACCATTGGAGACTGTCAATGAAGAAGTGCGCTCCTGGGGCGCTGAGATTCCAAAATGGAGCCAGGATATAGATATGCCTAAAATAGCCCGGATGGCCAGAAAAGCGCAACCTGGTATTTTAATGGTTGACAGAACTGTTCATGGGCCTTACGAGAATTATCAGACGCCAGAACAAAAGATTCCTGATACACAACTGGATCATCCATGGGAAAGCTGCATGACCCTTGGCGGGGCATGGGGATTTGTTCCGAATGATCAGTATAAACCTGCCAGTGAGGTGATTCACAAACTCGTGGAAATTGTAGCTAAAGGTGGAAGTTTGCTTTTAGGGATTGGGCCTGATCCAGATGGTACGTTACCAGCCTCGGTTGTGACTAAATTAAATGAGATTGGTCAGTGGACTTCTAAAAATGGTAAAGCCATTTACAATACCAGGATTACTAAGAACTACCACAGTGGCCAAACCTGGTTTACGCAAAGTAAAGATGGTAAATTAAGGTATGCGATTTACTGTAGAAATGTTGGAGAACAGCCGGAAAGGACTATTAACTGGATAGGGAATTCACCAAAGAAGGGGACAGTCCTGAAGCTTGTTTCTACTGGTCAGTCTCTAAAATGGACTGTGTCAAATGATAAAACCACGGTAGAATTACCAGCAAATGCTGGGAGTGCAGAAGCCGCATTGTCTTTTGAATTTACACCTGCTACTTAGTTGTTATAGGAAGTGCCTTTTTAAATTATAATTATGTCGGGCTCAGCTGACAGAAAAATAAATAATTATCAGATGAAATATAAAGTTGTTTTATTGCCGTTCCTGCTTTCTTTGTTTAGTTATGTTGCTGTTGCGAATGATACACTTAAAGTAGTTAAAAATAAAAGCCGGATAAAGGTGTCATCAGTTTCGCCCTTATATAAAAATCCAGGTATCAGCATTGAAAAAAGAGTGAAGGATTTGCTTTCCAGGATGACTCCGGAAGAGAAATTCTGGCAGCTTTTTATGATTCCTGGAGATCTGGATGGAGTGGATAAAAACCGCTATAAAAACGGGATCTTTGGTTTACAGGTTAGTGCAGTTTCTCAGGGAGGGGGCGGCGCCGGACAAATGCTTAGCTATAATACGAAGGAAAATGCTTTTACGCTGGCCAAAAAGATTAATGCAATACAGCGTTATTTCGTCACAGAAAGCCGTTTGGGTATTCCTATTATAGCATTTGATGAAGCGCTTCATGGATTGGTGAGACAAGGAGCTACGGCTTTTCCTCAGTCTATTGGTCTTGCAGCCAGCTTTGATACCGCTATGATGGGACAAGTTGCTGGCACAATTGCTCAGGAAACTAAAATCAGAGGAATCAGGGATATTTTAACACCGGTAGTCAATATTGCTGCGGATGTGCGTTGGGGACGCACGGAAGAAACTTATGGTGAAGATCCTTTTCTTACTTCTCAAATGGGACTGGCTTTTGTCAGTGCGTTTGAAAAACAGAATATTATTACCACACCTAAGCATTTTGTAGCTAATGTTGGCGATGGTGGCCGGGATAGTTATCCAATTCATGCTGATGAACGTTTACTGGAAGAAATTTACTTTCCTCCATTTAAAGCAACCATACAACAAGGAAAAAGCCGGTCTCTGATGACTGCATATAACAGCTTAAACGGAACTCCTGCTACTTCAAATGCTTATTTGCTGACCCAAAAATTAAAAACAGAATGGGACTTTAAAGGGTTCGTTATTTCTGATGCCGGAGCGGTTGGTGGTGCAAACGTTTTGCATTATACAGCATCAGGTTATAGTGATGCGACCAGACAAGCGATTATTGCAGGTTTGGATGTGATTTTTCAAACAGAATATGAACATTACAAATTGTTTATTCCTCCTTTTCTTGATGGGTCTATTCCTCAACAGCGAATAGACGATGCAGTTTCCAGGGTTTTAAGAGCCAAATTTGAACTGGGACTTTTTGAGAACCCTTATGTTTCTGAAAAGGATGCTGAGAATGCATTGAATGATCAAAGTCATAAAGCTATTGCCAGGCAGGCTGCTTTGAAATCATTTGTTTTGCTGAAGAATGAAAAATCTATGTTACCTCTACAAAATATTAGAAACATATTGGTAGTTGGACAGGATGCTGCAGAAGCCCGCTTGGGAGGCTACAGTGGAACTGGTAATGGGAAGATTAATATAGTAGATGGTTTGAAAAAAAGAGCTGGTGAGCAGGTTAAAGTGACTTACAGTAAAGGGAGCACACGTGACCCGATTTTATATGTACCCGTAGCTAAACAATTTCTGAAGACAGACACTGCTTCAGGACTTCTCGCATCCTATTTTGATAATCTTTCTTTAAGTGGTAAACCTGTTTTTACACGAATAGATCAGGCCATAGACTTTATGTGGACGCTATCTGCTCCGGATAAGCGTTTAGAGAAAGATCAATATGCAATCCGGTGGGACGGAACGCTTCAAGCACCGAAATCCGGAACTTATCAAATTGGATTGGAAGGCAATGATGGCTACCGTCTTTATCTGGATGGAAAACTATTAATTGATCAATGGGAGAAAATATCTTATCATACCCGGTTAGTTCCATTTTCTTTTGATCAGAATAAATCCTATGCAATCCGTGTAGAATTTAAAGAACCTAAAGGCAATGCACATATCAAGTTAATCTGGAATTACGGTGTGGCAGATGAACGTGCTAAAGATTTAGCTAATGCGGTTAAACTTGCTGAAAATGCAGATGTTATTGTGGTAGCTGCGGGAATTAAAGAAGGAGAATTCCAGGATCGCGCATTATTGAGCTTGCCAGGTAACCAGGAAGAACTGATTCAGGCTATGGAGAAATCCGGGAAACCAGTGGTTGTTTTATTGGTTGGAGGCAGCGCAATCACGATGAACAATTGGTACAATGATGCTGCAGCAGTTTTGGCGATCTGGTATCCAGGTGAAGAAGGGGGAAATGCAGTAGCAGAAACTTTATTCGGAGACTATAATCCTGGTGGCCGCCTACCGATTACTTATCCGGTTCATGAATCACAACTGCCATTGGTGTACAATCACAAACCAACAGGCAGAGGCGATGATTATAATAACCTGAGTGGTGAACCTCTTTTCCCATTTGGCTTTGGGCTGAGTTATACAAAATTTGAGTATAAAGATTTGAAGTTAAGTAAAAGAGAGATTAAGGGTAAAACAGATATATCACAAATGGAACCTGTAACAGCAAGTTTTACTTTACAGAACACAGGAATTTATGATGGGGAAGAAGTGGTGCAGCTTTATATCCGTGATCTGCTGAGTACGGTAGCCAGACCAGTTTTAGAGTTGAAAGGTTTTGAACGCGTCAGGTTAAAAACTGGAGAATCTAAACAAGTTTCATTTGAGATCACAGCCCAGATGTTAAAAATGCTGAATGCAGAAATGAAGATGGTAATCGAGCCCGGAGACTTTAGAATAATGATCGGTTCTTCGAGCAAAGAACTGTGGTTAAAAGACACTTTAAAGGTGAGTAAATAATCAGAAAAAATGAGGTAACCTGTCAGGTCCCGGTGGTGTAAACTTGCAGCATCTGGATCTGATTGCGCTGGCCTGGGTTAATCGTTTCCCTGTTTCTTTTGCTCAAATTGGAGCTGAATGTGGTTTATCTTATTAACTTTGCTTTTTGGACTGATACGTTACTATATTAGCGAAGTTTTTATTGGACAACAAATACCCGGATATCAATTTGATCATGACACATTGGAAAAAACTGGAAGTTTACAGGCCATTACAAGCAGAAGAGATTTCTCCATCATTCAAAAAGTTCGCACATTATATAGCGGATGAGCTGTTTAAAGAGAATTTTAAACTGAAGGAATCAAAAACAGTAAAGAAATTTTATAGGTTTACTGAAGATTTTGAACAAGCCATTTATTTTGAGACCCTGAGTTCTAAAACTGATTTCAGAATAAAAATAGCTATAAAACCACTTTTTTCTGATCCTTCAATCCCATATTGGATTCTGGAAGCATTTGAAATCTCAGCAGGATTTAAAATGACTTATCCATTAACGCGGGAGTATTTGCTACTTGCTGAACATCTTGTGGAAGAAACAATAAAAAGCTTAATCCCATTCTTTGATAGCTATGATAGTTATCAAAAAGTAGTGCTTAATCATCAAAATTTATTAAATTACTATCGCACAAAAAACGGTGATATTACTCCTGAATTCGTAAGTGCTGACCTATTATTTTATGATAGTTCATTTAAAGTGAGGGATGCAGCGCTATTTAATGAATCTCATGCAAAATTCTTGAAACGAGAACTTAGTGTTTATGAACGGTTTAAAGATGATCTTAAAGCTGGAAAAGAGATTTTAGATAGAATTCAAGCGTTCAAACAGTTTCAGTTGATATTCAACGATGATAAGCGCTATAAGCAGGAAGTAGAAAAGCTCAATCAAAATTCTGTAGATTATCTAAATAGCTTTCAAAAAAAGAGGTCAAAATAGCCTTTTTTACTTTATCAGTTGTCAGTTAACAAAAAATGCTGCCCAATCTGAGCAGCATTTTTTGTTAACTGACAATATTCAGCTCAACTGGCTGATTATTGTTTTTCTACCGCATATTTATCGCTGAATTTTTTGTCCAGTTGCTTGTGCAGGTTATCCAGGTTAATATCTCTTCCCTGGATAAAAGCCTGTTCCACTTTGTTTGTTTTCATATCCAGCGCATCGCCCGCAGAGATAAAGAAAGTTGCATCTTTGCCAACCTCAATACTCCCGGTCGTTTGAGCTGTTCCCATAGCTTTTGCCGCATTCAAAGTGATTGTAGCTAATGCTTTCTCTTTATCCAAACCCCATGCTGAAACAGTTCCCGCCATAAAAGGCAAGTTGCGTTGTTGCCAGTAACCATCAATGCTTAAAACAACATTTAAACCAGCATTGGCCAGAATAGCTGCATTTTTATAAGGCATATTTACATCATCATCGTTGTTATTTGGTAATGCATGTGGCTGTTTAACCACTACTGTAATATGATTTGCCTTTAAGAAATCAATGATTAAATAAGCCTCATCTGCGCCCGTAATTACTGGTGTGATGCCAAATTTCTTTGCGAAATTAACCGCAGTAATAATGTCCTTTTGACTTTCTGCGGCAATAAATAACTTTTCTTTACCCGTAAAAACAGGTTTCATCGCTTCAAAACGTGTATTGATCACTTCAGGCTCACCCATTTCAGCATAAGCTTTTGCTTCAGCAAAGAATGAAGTTAATTGATTAATAGCAGTCTGTGTACGTTCTGCCAATACTTCTGGTGTAACCTGAGGACGACCGTAACCTTTGAAGCTGGGAGTCGTTGGCCAGCTCATATGCATTGCATCATCTTTCCGCAGCGCAGCATCTTCCCAATTCCATGCATCTAACTGTACCACAGAAGAACTGCCTGAAATTATTCCACCTTGTGGTGTCGGTTGTGCCATCAAGATACCATTGCTGCGTAAGGTTGCCGGTACTTTTGAATCTGTATTGTAAGCTACAATAGAGCGGATATGAGAATTATAATCACCGATCTCTGCAAAATCAAGTGTTGCTTTTACAGCTTCAATCTCTGTTAATCCTAAATTTGTTGTTGCTGCAATAAAACCCGGATAAATATGTTTTCCACTCGCATTTATACGCAATATATCGCCTTGGGGAACTTGTCCGCTGGCAGCTACTGCTATAATTTTTCCGTTCCCAAAAAGAAGTGTTCCGTTTTCAATGACTGTGCCGTTCCCAACATGTATTATTGCTCCGGTTATCGCTATGGTCTTACTTTGTTTTTTCGCCGGTGATATATTGGCCTGTGCAAAACACATCAGGCTTGATGCCGATAAAGCCAGGCTAAATAGATATGTTTTCATCTTAGTGTGCATGTTCTGATTCGTTTAATTCTGCTGAATAGTTCTCTAAAGTTTCGCAATTGTAAAGACGTGGAGCAATTCCCTGTGCACGTTGTGTACCCGAACCGCTGCTTTTGCTCTCTAACATCTTTTGAATTAAACGTGCTTTTTCAGTTTGCTGAGTTTTGATAACCAATGCATCTTTTTCTATATCCCAATAAGCAACGCCATCTACAAAAGTCTTTTCAGCTTTCGCGTAGATAGAAAGTGGATTGTCTGACCAAATGACCAAATCAGCATCTTTACCAACTTTTAAACTTCCAACCTGTTTATCAATATGGAGCATCCTGGCAGGATTTAAGGTCACAAATTTAAAAGCTTCCTCTTCAGGAACATTGCCATATAAAACAGCCTTGCCTGCTTCCTGGTTTAAATGTCTCGCCATTTCTGCATCATCAGAATTGAAAGCAGTTGTAATCCCTACATTATGCATGATCTTTCCATTGTAAGGAATAGCTTCTGCTACTTCGTTTTTATAAGCCCACCAATCAGAAAATGTTGAGCCAGCAATACCATGCGCTTTCATTTTGTCGGCAACTTTATAACCTTCTAAAATATGCGTGAATGTATTGATCTTGAAACCCAGGCTATCTGCAACATGGATCAGCATATTGATTTCGCTTTGCACATAAGAGTGACAGGTAATGAAACGCTTGTTCTTTAGAATTTCAACTATAGCGTCTAATTCCAGATCACGGCGGACGTTATTTTCCTTCACAGCGATTGCTTTTTCATACTCTTTTCCACGTGTAAATTCATCTGCAAATGTCTGTTCAACACCCATACGTGTTACTGGGAAACGTGCACCAGTACCAAAATTACTCTGCTTTACGTTTTCACCCAGTGCAAACTTGATAAAACCATCAGCATCTGCAAACTTTAATTCTTCGGGTGCTTTGCCCCAACGTAACTTAATCAACTGAGACTGACCACCAATTGGATTTGCAGAACCATGTAAAATATGAGAAGTCGTTACACCTCCTGCCAGCTGGCGATAAATATTCACATCTTCCGAATTGATAATATCCGCAATACGAACCTCCGCAGAAACAGACTGTGCACCTTCATTGATACCACCGCTGCCTGCAATATGCGAATGCTCATCAATAATTCCCGCAGTTACATGTTTGCCCGTTGCATCAATAACTTTTGCATGGCCTGCATTCAGGTTTTTACCTACTGCTTTGATTTTTCCATTTTCCAGCAATACATCTGCATTTTGCAGGATGCCTTCTTTTTCATTTGTCCAGACTGTCGCATTTTTAATCAGCACATTTTCTGCTTTTGGCAATTCTGTATTTCCAAAAGCGCCAAAGGGATAGATTACCGGGCCCATAGCTAAAGTGGATTTTGGCTCTTCCTTTTTAGGTGTTTCTTTAGCTGCGTCTTTGTAAGTTGCTGTAAACCTGCCTGAAGTTCCTTCCGGAAGTACTGCTTCACCTTTGAATACCAGGGGAGAAGCAGCAGTTAAAAATCCACTTAAGCGGACATTACCTGCTGGATTCTTTTTTAAATTGAAGTTGATACTTATCCAATCGCCATTTCTTGCAAAAGCAGCGGTAGCTTTAACGCTATCTACACCAACTCTTTCAATTGCTGCGACCGAACCGCCTGATGCTCCGGTGATTTTTAAGGTTAAAGCACCTAAACCGTCGATATTTAAATTATAATTTCCACGGATATCAGTGACGTCGATTTTATTAATAATAAAGCGTTTTCCCTGTACCCAGTTTTCAAAAATAATATTCTCCTTTTTAAACAAGTTATCGGATGAAATCAGGAAGTTAGCCACTTTACCTTTTTCAAGTGAACCTACTTTATCACTGATCCCTAAAAGAGAAGCTGGAATTTCGGTGATGGACTGTAAGGCTTGTTTCTCAGTCAGGCCTTTTTCAATTGCAAGGCGGATATTCGCCCAGAAATCACGTGTGTTTTCCAAACCGAATGATGTCAATGCGAATTTAATCCCTGCCTTTTCTAAAGCAGCTGCATTGGCAGGAGCCATTTCCCAGGCTTTCATTTGGGTCAGTGTTAAGTTTCTTGCTTCCGAAGGATCTTCTACATCGTAAGCTTTAGGGAAATTCAACGGGATAATTAAGCTTGCTCCAGTTGCTTTAACTTCTTGAATACGCTGATATTCATCACCTGTAGATTTGATCATATATTGTTTGCCAAACTCTTTTCCGATTTTATCGGCACGAAGGATATTAGCCCAGCCATCCACCTCAAAAAGCTGGGGGATATTTTGTTGTTTCCCAAATTCTTCCAGCGAAATATTATATTCCTCTTTCTGCTTGCCATACCACTGTGCATCGTAATAAGTTTGACGCAATAAAGCAATTGAACCCATTAAAGAGGTGGGATAATCGTTTGAAGACGTCCCTTTGCTGAATGAATAGTTAGCCGCAGTCTGATCTTTCAGAAATATGGTGTTGTCAGCGCCATCATTTAAAGTCACTGCCGCAGAAATTCCGCGTGCAATTCCATCACGGTTAATCACATTGACACTCCCGAAACCAGCTTTCCGTAAGTCATCTGCTTTTTTGCTGTCCACAGAGAAAATGTTTTTTACCTGTGTTTCTGGTCTGATGGCTTCGTTCCATCCATAAGCACCTTTTTTAGTAGAAATAAAAATGGATTGACGTGTCGCACGCGGTTGCAAAGTGGCTTCAGGTAAGCCATAACCCGTAAATGCATCGACTAAAGAAGGGTAAATGAAATTTCCTTTCAGGTCAATAATCACGTACCCTTTAGGAACGGCAAGGCCAGATCCAACAGCTTGTATAGTTTGGCCTTTTATTAATAGGGTGGCATTGGTAAGAGTTTGGCTGGAGTTGACGACTATTGTTGCGTTGGTAAATGCAAACTGGCCTGGTCTGGTGTCAAAAGAACCATTAACAGGATAGGTGGTTTGCTGTGCAAAAAGGATTGCAGCATAAAATACCAGCACAACGGCGAGTAAAAGTTTCTTCATAATAGATTAAGGGGTTAATTAATTTAAAAATAATATAAATTAATAACCAACACACTTAATCACTCAATTTTTACAATTCAACAGACCTGTAAATATCGATCATTACACTAATTAATTATTATAGCAGCAAAAGCTGATCTGGAACTGTATTTACCGGATATTGTGAAAGTATCGATATATAGACTTACTTTAAGGAGATAATATTACGACATTAGAACCAAGAGCCATTTTATGAAAATTTCCAGAGACGATCCCTTTAACCTGAATCTTTGTATCAGAGGATTAGGAGTTCTAACCACTTACATGCATTCTGATATTTATGAATACATCTATTATTTTACATTCAAAAAGGTAATGAAATCTTATGCAAAGGATTTCAAAGATGCATGGGAACAATATTTGGATGAAGATAAGTTTTTTGAAAAGATAGAAGATCCTTTTGTTCAGAATGCGCTTAAAACTCAGTTCAAGCTCATGGAGTTTAAATTGGAACTGATCCGGAGATTTGGGTTTACAGAAACTGAAGATCTGGAAGATGCTGACATTATTATACAAGCACAGCGTTTTAAACCTTATGTCCTGATTTATAAAAAGGCGAAAAGTTATAAAAAGTTAAAGCTTTATTATGAACGGACCTTGGAGGGGATTATCGCATGTTTGTATAGTTATGCTGCTGCAATCACTGTGCAGCGGTATAAAATTCCGTTGGTATTTAAAAGACAATTTAATTCTCCTGATCAGAGCTGGTCGAGACTGCTGAATACAGATGATAATAATGTGGAACTTTTAAAGCAGGTGATCAGTGGATTAAAAGAAGATCTGGATCAGTTGAGAATGTTACTGAAAAAGTAAAAATTACTCATTTTTGAGACTAATAGGGGTATTTCTGTTTCGTTCGTTTAAATTATAAGTGTTAAATATACACTGTTGATTATATAATTTAAATTATGAAACTTACAAATTTTAAGGTGGTGATTATTTTCCTGTGCCTTACACCTTTGATGACATTTGCGCAAAGTAGCGGACAAAGAAAAAGTGATCTGGTTGTGGTACTGATCAAAAAATATATTACTGAAAAGACTCCGGAAAAGATTTATGCGCTGGGCAGTAAAAACTATAAAGCTTCAATTAGTGAAGGAAACCTAACTGATTTTATAGTAAAAAACGCTTATATCCTGGGAAAAATAAAGGCATCTTCTTTTATCAGCGCTAAAAAAAATGAATGCAAATATAAACTGGAGTTTGAAGCTGGAAGTGTAGAACTTTCTTTCTCGCTTGATCAAAATAATAAATTAGACAAACTCTCTTTTTCACCTTTTGAACCTGTTGTTACTAAAAAGACTGCATTGGTTCCTTCTTCCAATCCTTTGAAATCGAAACTGGACAAAGAAGTTGATACGCTGGCAAGAAAATATATTCAAAATTCAAATACTGTAGGCTTAAGCATTGGTATTCTGAAAGATGGAAAGACATATACTTATGGATATGGTACTACACAAAAAAGCAATGGGGTGGTTCCTGATGCAAATACTATTTTTGAAATAGGTTCCATTAGCAAAACGTTTACTGCTCAATTACTAGCGTACTATGTGAACGAAGGGAAAATCAGTTTAACAGATCCGGTTACGAAATATCTGCCGGATTCAGTAGCGGCAAATTCTGAACTCCAGCAAATAAAGATTGTAAATTTAAGTAACCATACTTCTGGATTAGTTCGTTTACCTGACAATATGATCAGCAAAAATCTAGAGGCTGCGAATCCTTATAAAAACTATACTAAGGATTTGTTATTCAGTTATTTGAAGTCGTATAAGTTGGTTTCTGTGCCGGGCGGGACTTATAGCTATTCCAATATTGGAACCGGGCTTCTAGGTGTAATCTTAGAGCGGATCAGCGGTAAAACTTATGAGCAGCTAGTGAAAGAAATTATAACTGATCCTTTAAAAATGAACAGCACATTCCAGCACCTGACTCCTGAATTGGCAAAACGCTTTACGAAAGTATATAACAAGGAGACTAAGGAAGTTAAAGCCTGGGATTTCGATGTCCTTGTTGGTGCCGGAGGTCTTCGATCTACTGTCAATGATATGTTGATTTATGCGGCTAATAATATTGAAAGTAAAAATCCAGATTTGGCAAAAGCATTTGAACTTACCCATCAGGTTACTTTTTCAAAAGAACCTATGGTTGGTTTGGGCTGGCACATCATGAAGCCTGCAGCGGATACTTATTATTGGCATAATGGTGGAACTGGAGGAAGCAGAAGTTTTATCATTATCAATATCAATAAAAAGACGGCTGTAGTTGTACTTTCTAATTCGGAGGTTGAAACTGATAGCGTAGGTGTAGGGATTATAGAAAAATTATAGTGCTGTAAATAACCGGTGAGGAACCTCACCGGTTATGCATTTATTAATTTAAAATCAAAGTCTGTTTTCTATCAGGGCCTACAGAAAGGTATTTAATAGGCACATCCAGCTGTTCTTCCAGAAAACTTATATAAGTTTTCAGTTTTGCGGGTATCTGGTCCGTTGAAGTTATACCAGTTATATCTTCTTTCCAGCCTTCAATTTCCTGTAAAACAGGTATAGGAATGATAGAACTTATATCATAAGGCATATAATCAATGGCTTCCCGCTGGTAATGATAGTGTGTACAGGCATAGAGCTGCTCAAATCCACTCAGTACATCTGCTTTAGTCATCACCAGCTGTGTGACTCCATTAATCATAATAGCATATCTCAATGCAGGCAGATCAATCCATCCTGTACGTCTGGATCTTCCGGTTATCGCCCCAAACTCGTGCCCTTTAGTACGTAATGCTTCACCTGTTTCATTCGTAAGTTCAGTAGGGAAGGGGCCACTGCCTACTCTTGTGCAATAAGCTTTGAAAACGCCAATTACTTCACCAATTTGGTTAGGTGCAATACCCAATCCTGTGCAGGCACCAGCAGTAGTGGTGTTTGAAGAAGTCACAAATGGGTAGGAACCAAAATCAATATCCAGCATCATACCTTGTGCGCCTTCAGCCAATACCTTTTTACCTTGTTTTATATAGTCATTGACTACATGCTCTGAATCCACTAATGGAAACTGGCAAATCAAATCCAGTGCTTCGAAAAATGCATTTTCCTGTTCACTGAAGTCTATCACTTCATCATATAAGGATTGTAGTATAGCTTTGTGTTTGTTAACCAGTTTTTCATAACGCTGCTTAAAGTCTGGTAAAGTGAAATCACCAATGCGTAAACCGTTACGGCCGGTTTTATCCATATATGCAGGTCCAATTCCTTTTTGTGTAGAACCAATTTTGCTATCGCCCATTCTTTTTTCAGAAGCGGTATCCAGCAGCAGGTGTGTAGGTAAGATCAGATGTGCTTTTTTTGCAATCATCAACTTTTTCTTTGCAAATAAATCATGTCCTGCTTCTTTTAAATTGTCCAGTTCCCTTTTTAAAGCAACCGGATCGATAACCACCCCATTTCCAATCAGGTTCATCGTGTTCTCAAAGAATATGCCCGAAGGAATTGTATTCAGTACAAACTTTTTGCCTTCAAATTCCAGGGTATGTCCAGCATTCGGGCCTCCCTGAAAACGGGCAATCAAATCATAATCCGGACTTAAAACATCCACAATTTTTCCTTTACCTTCGTCGCCCCATTGGAGGCCTAATAAAACATCAACAACCATTATCTATTATTTTTTGTTGAAGCAAAGTTGTGGATAACCGGGGAGGTGTCAATTGCCAAATGGCAAAAAAACAAATTAGTAATTTTTTCTGATACGGCTCAGCGAGGATGCTGTAATTCCAAGATAGGAGGCCAGCATGGAAAGTGGGGCGCGGTTAGCCAGGCCAGGGTAATGGTCAAGAAAATGCAAATAACGGGTTTGCGCATCCTGAACCAGCATATTACTGCTTGCTCTCATTTTGTTTTCCATCACATACGAAGTGATCTTTGAAAAGAGATTGCTCCAACCGGTAATTGTATTGGAAAGCTCTTCAAAACCTGCTTTGGAAAAGACCAGCAGGGTAGAATCTGTCACTGCTTCAATATATTCTGCAGTAGGTATTTCATCACGAAAGCTGTTGATGTCGGCTATAAAGCGATTTTCATAAACAAAATAACGGGTATAACTTTCACCAGCTTTATCATAATAACAGACTCTGAATACACCGTCGGTAATATATCCTATTTTATCTGCTATTTGACCAGCTTGTGAAAAGTATGCCCCTTTTTTTATTGTTTTTGGTTTTACTTTGGATTGAATCATTGCAATCTGCTCCTGACTGAGGTGTCCAAACTGAAGGAGGTAGTTAATTAATTCTTCCATATCCAAAGTTAATCAGTCTTGGTTAAAGAAGAATTGCCATTTGGCAAAAAGTGTGGAGATATAGCGTTAAAAATCTTTATATGAATTTCTTATTTATTTTTTTTATTCACAATTGTGATATTTATTACCTTTTAAATGTAAAACAGGAGTAGCTTGACCTAAATCATTAAGAATTATGTTAGCTATAACAAATAAATACATTGATCCATTATCAGATTTTGGATTTAAACATCTTTTCGGCGGTGAGCCTAATAAAGAAGTCATGATTGACTTTTTGAACGCACTGTTCGACGGAGAAAAGCATATTATTGATATTGTTTACAACCCAACTGAACTTGCAGGTGATGACAAGGATCAAAAAAAGATCTGCTTCGATTTGCTGTGTACGGGAAATCAGGGGGAGCAATTTATTGTGGAGATGCAGCGGGCAGCCCATGATAATTTTGAAGACCGCTGTATTTTTTATCTGAGCAGGCTGATTCACCAGCAGAAATCAATAGGCAAGGGGAACTGGAGAGTTAAATTGAAAGAAGTTTTTCTGATTGCAATTCTGGATTTTAAGATGAAAAATTGCCTGAGTGATCATTACTTGCAAAGTATTTCACTGGTCAATACAGGTACAGGTAAAATATTCCACAATGGACTGGGATTTAAGTTTTTGGAACTTCCTAAATTTGAGAAGAAAGAAGAAGAACTGAAGAATCAGCTGGATAAATGGGTTTATATGCTTAAACACATGCACAGTCTGAATAATATTCCTAAGTATCTGGATAAACGTATATTTCAAAAAATATTTAAAATCGCCGAAATGAGTAGACTATCGCCAGAACAAGAACTTTTATATATATCGGCTTTACAGAAAGAAGAAGATGAAGAAGGCCTGTTTGAATGTTTAAAAGAAAGAGCAGAAGAAGAAGGGAGAGAGAAAGGGATAAAACAAGGGGTAATACAAGGGGTAATACAAGGGATAAAACAAGGGAAAGAAGAGGGGAAGGAGGAAGGGATAAAAATGGGAAGAGAGGAAGGTAAAGAGGAAGGATTAGAAATAGGAATGGAAAAAGGGAAGTATGAAACTGCCGTTGCCATCGCAAGAAAAATGAAAGAGGAAAAATTTGATATTGATAAAATTGCAGGATTTACTGCGCTCCCTGTTCAGGTAATAGAAAGGCTTTAAACGTAAATAAGAGGGGGTAACCTCCCTCTTATTCTTAATGTGCATTTAAAAAAGCCCTTAAATAATTACTACAAGTCTTTTCCCATCTGTGATTTTGCTGCCCCAGACTTTTTCAATATCATGAATCGGAACTGTGGTTACCTCCATTTTTAGTTGCTGATTTGCTGCAAGGCGAAACATTTCCGGAAGAATCTCTTGAAAAAGCAAGCCGACCTCTTCTTTTGTCCAGCTTCCCAAACCGGAGCCGGAAAGCTGGAGGTCAATGCTGCGAAGTATTTGTGAGGATAAATTGATGGTGTCTCCCGACATCGAGCCTATAGATACATATCTGGTACGGGCAGAGAAAGTTCCGTTGCCTTTTAAGGAAGAGAGAATCAGTTCTGCGGAATGTCCCCACAAATAGTCGATAACGACGTTAATAGGTGTTATTGCGTGTATCTTTTTTAACTGGTCAACAAAAGAAACATCGTCCTGATTCAGGGAGATGATCTGATCTGCTCCAAGGGCAGGTAAAGTCTTCAATATTTCCTCATTTCTTCCGGTTACAATGATCTTTCCTGCGCCATAATATTTTGCAAGCTGAATGGCCATTTTACCAGTAAAACCAGTCGCACCATTGATTAAAACTGTTTCCCCAGGCTGTAATCCGGCACGGAAACGCAATGCCAAAGCTGAACCCATAGCTGCATTTGGCATTGCTGCGGCAGTAGCGTCATCCAATCCATCGGGTACAGGTGAAGACCATTCTTTTAAAAATGTTGCTTGTTCTGCCATCGTACCAGAAGTACCAACACCATAAACGCGCTGTCCGTTTGGTAAGGTTCCAACTCCGTCGGTACCTACTATTTGTATCTTAGCTGTTTTTTCTGAAGAATAATGCTTGCCACTGGCTTTTAATTTATCCAGGTTTTTGATAGATACGGCTTTTACCTGCACTAAAATTTCATGATCGTGCTGAACCACTGGTTCAGGTATTTCTGCATATTGAGGTATTTCTCCTGCCTGATATATTATTGCTGCTTTCATAGTTTATCAATTTATACAGCAAATTTACGGCTGCACTACTCAGTCCGCGATAACATTTGTTATCAAATGAAATCAGGACTTCTCTTTGATAAGCTGGCTTTTAATACGGCTGAGATGAACGGAACTTACGCCTAAATAGGATGCTATATAATGCTGAGGTACCCGCTGAATGATCATTGGCTTTTCCTGCATCAATGCCTGGTATCGTTTTAACGGAGAATCTCTGAGAAAAGAAAAAAAATGGTTCATGTAGTGAAACATCCGGTCGAATAAGCTATTGATAAATTCGTTTTTCAATTCTTGTACGTTTTCCAGTTCTGACAGTATTTTTTCCAGATCCTGTTTACTGATATACCAGAGTATGCACGGCTCAATAGTTTCTATGTTGAGCATACTTGGTATTCCTTTTTTCAGGCTTTCTATGGAAGCCACCGTCTCATTTTCAAAAAAGAATTGCGTGGTGAGATCCTTGCCATCATTATTAAACCAGACACGAATACAGCCTTTCTCAATAAAGAATATCTTTTTTGCAAGTTCGCCTTCTTCAAGCAAGGTTGTTTTTGCCGGGACTTTCAGTTTTTTAAGACAACCCGAAAATCCGGCAAACTGACTATCGCTCATCCGGAATTTTCTCTTTAATTGTTCAAGCATACACTGTTTTTTGCTGAATATCCGGAATTTATTTCAAACAAAACATGAACTTAATATCCTGTCTATAACAATAAGAGTTGATGTTATCACATCCTTGCTAGCCAACATTCATTAAAGAGATATTCTTAGAGCTTGTAGCAGCAGTATTGATTCAAGTCTTTTAAGAATAGGTCAATTGCGTTTAAATGCTGTAGGTGTGCTTAAAAAAATGTAATCTATAAATTGGGTAAAATTAAAGTGAACAATTAACGGTGTTAAGCTAATTTTAGCTGGTTTTATTTTCTACATTGCAAAACTGTTCTTTGCATGTTACATCAAACGGAAATGGTTATACTTAATTGTAGATTAATAGGGAATCGTGTGTAAATCACGAACTGTCGCGCAACTGTAAGTAACTAAAAAAGGTTTTCATTTAAAAAATATCCACTGTTCTACCCATAGAATGATGAAAATCGTTACAAGTCAGGAGACCTGCCTATTCCGAATGGACAATGCTTTCGCGATTCGAAGCCTTTAGTCTGAAAGATGTTTATTCATACATGAAAAAATACGTCCCTGGTATTCAGGTGCTGGTATTGCCGTGTATTTTTATTCCTCCTTTTTTTTTGAAATCTTCCCGTCAGCAGCATTGTATTAAAAATCTAAGAACATTTTAACCGAAGCTAATTTTTCTAAAAAAACTGACAATGCAAACAAACAATCTTAAATTCCAACTTCCTGTTTTAAATAAACTTGGTTATACATGACAACAGAAGAAAAAATCGATCAATCGGAAACGCATGTTTTTAAAGTGGTATTTCCTGATACGACCAATCATCACAATACGATGTTCGGCGGAAGAATATTAATGATGATGACCGAAACGGCATTTATGACTGCTACCCGGTTTTGCAGGAAGAGTTTTGTACTGGTAAGCAGTGGTCAGATAGATTTTAAAAAGCCTATTCCTGCTGGTTCCATGGTTGAATTGGTCGGCCGGGTGCAGTATATTGGCAATACCAGTATCACCATTCAAGTAGAAGTTTATTTAGAAAAAATGAGGGAAGAGTTCAGGGAGAAAGTTGTCTGCGGTGCTTTTACATTAGTAGCGATTGATGAGGATAATAAGCCTGTTTTAATCCAGTAAATTTTTAATTAACCCGGCTTTGGACCCGGGTTAATTTTTAAAAACTAATGTTATACGAGTTTTTTATTTCTGCCATTGCAAAAGTACTGTGTGTACTTCCTATACTTTTAACAGACCCCAATTTGTTGAAAACAAAATCCTGGTAATGTTTCATATCCCTGGCATAAACCTTTAAGATAAAATCAAAATCCCCCGAAATATTATAGCATTCCACAACTTCATCGATCTTTAAAATATCTTCTACAAACTGATGGCCTATTTTTCTATCATGTTGTTTAAGCTTGATATTGCAAAAAACAATAAATCCCTGGTTAAATTTTTCGGGGTCAAGTATCGCAATATACTTCTTAATATATCCATTACTTTCCAACCTTTTCACGCGCTCAAAAACAGGAGATGGTGATAAACTTACTTTGGCAGCAAGCTCTTTTATTGTGTAATTTGAATTGTTACCTAATATCTTTAATAGTAATAAATCTGTGCCGTCCAGTTCTTCCATAGAATAATTTCCCTTAGTGATATCAAAAATAATCACTTAAAAGCATAATATGCTTATGATTGATCGTTAAAAAGTTATTTATCCTTATTTATTGCGTTTTGTGTAGTTTTAAAATCTTCATATATACATTTGTTAGGAATTAAAAACTGATTGTAGCGAATAAAACGCCGGATATTAAGCAATAACCGGGAAATTTTTTTACAATGATTATTAACCATTTAAAAAGTTGAACAAAGATGCAAACGCACAACCTTGGCTACCCACGAATTGGTAGCAACAGAGAACTAAAAAAAGCCTGTGAACAATATTGGTCAGGCAAGATTTCCTTAACCGAATTATTAAGTAAAGGCAAAAATATATCCGAGCACAACTGGAAATTACAGCAGGAAGCAGGAATAGATCTGATCCCTTCTAACGATTTTTCGTATTATGATCAGATCCTGGATATGTCCTTAACAGTAGGTGCTATCCCAAAACGCTATAACCAGGTAGCGCTAAAATCCAACAATGAAATGGATTTGTATTTTGCTATGGCAAGGGGATATCAGAAGGAAGGATTGGACATTACAGCGATGGAGATGACAAAATGGTTAGATACAAATTACCATTATATCGTTCCTGAATTTTATAAAAATCAGGAGTTCAAATTATTCTCTAATAAAATCGTTAACGAGTTTGTAAGTGCAAAGCGGTTAGGGATCAATAGTAAACCTGTAATCATTGGACCAGTTTCTTATTTGTTATTGGGCAAAGAAAAGGAGGAAGGCTTTGATAAATTGGATTTGGTGAAACGTTTGCTTCCAGTTTATGTAGAGATTTTAACAGAGTTAAAAGCGCATGGCGCGGAATGGATACAGTTTGATGAGCCATTTCTTGCTTTAGATATTAATGCTCAGGCGAAAGAAGCTTACCAGTATGTTTACGTTGAGCTGAAAAAGAAATTTCCACTGCTAAAAATCCTGGTAGCTACTTATTTTGAAGGTTTAAAAGATAATTTGGTTTTAGCAGCATCATTGCCTGTTCATGCATTGCATATTGATCTAGTGCGTAATCCAGAACAGCTGGATGAGGTGCTCACTGCTATCCCTGGACAATTAATTTTATCTTTGGGCGTAGTCGATGGAAGAAATGTCTGGAAAAATGATTTTGAGCAGTCCTTATCGATCATAAAAAAAGCGGTAGCTCAATTAGGAAGCGACCGCGTATTGATTGCACCTTCTTGCTCATTATTACATTCACCTTGTGATTTGGATTTAGAAACCAACGATAAAACCTTAACTCCTGAAATTAAGCAGTGGTTAGCTTTTGCTAAACAAAAGATTGATGAAGTAGTGGTATTGAAAGCATTGGCTTCTGAAAACCCGGATGCAATTGCATTGGAGAAATTGGAAGAAAACAAAAAGGCTACCGCTAGCCGCAGCACTTCCAAACTTATTCATAACGAGCAGATCAAACAACGCGTGAATGCTATTACGGCTAAAGATGCAACGCGTACAAGTCCCTTCTCTATCCGTAAAAAGACACAGCAGGAAATTTTACAATTGCCTATTTTCCCAACTACAACTATAGGTTCATTCCCACAGACTCCTGAAGTAAGAAGCTGGAGAGCGCAGTTTAAGAAAGGCGATATTACGCTTGCAGAATATGATACCTTATTGAAAAAAGAGACGGAAGAAACAATTCGCTGGCAAGAAGAAGTCGGTATTGATGTATTGGTTCATGGGGAGTTTGAACGCAATGACATGGTAGAATATTTTGGCGAACAGCTGGATGGTTTCACCTTTACAAAAAATGGCTGGGTACAGAGTTATGGTAGCCGGTGCGTTAAACCTCCTATCATTTACGGTGATGTGCACAGACCAAATGCAATGACGGTTTATTGGACAGAATTTGCACAATCATTAACGAAGAGTTTGGTCAAAGGTATGTTAACTGGGCCTGTTACGATTTTACAGTGGTCTTTTGTCCGCAATGATCAGCCTCGCCCTGTTACTTGTAATCAAATCGCATTGGCGATTCGTGATGAGGTAGTAGATCTGGAAAAAGCGGGAATCAAAGTTATTCAGATTGATGAACCTGCTATCCGGGAAGGATTGCCTCTGAGAAAAGCAGCTTGGCAAGCTTATCTGCAATGGGCAGTAAATGCGTTTAAAATCTCAGCAAGCGGGGTAAAGGATGGAACACAGATCCATACGCATATGTGCTATTCTGAGTTTAACGATATCATTCAGAACATTGCTGATATGGATGCAGATGTGATTACCATTGAATGCTCTCGTTCACAAATGGAATTGTTAGATGCTTTTGCAGATTTCAAATATCCAAATGACATCGGGCCAGGTGTTTATGATATCCATTCTCCAAGAGTACCTTCAAAAGAAGAAATGGTAGCACTTTTAGAAAAAGCGAAAGCTGTAATTCCAGCTGAGCAACTTTGGGTAAACCCTGATTGCGGATTAAAAACCCGCCACTGGCCAGAAACCAAAAGTGCTTTGATTGCTATGGTAGCAGCAGCTAAAGAATTAAGTGCAAAGGAATATGCATTAAATTAGGTGTAACTAGCTTACCTTTAGTCTTATACTTTAATAAAAAAACACGGATTGAAATTTTTAATCCGTGTTTTTTTTAACCAGGTGAATTGAAAGTAACAGAACGTTCCGGATACTTTATTTGGGAAACGTTCTCTAAGAATGTAACTTGTGTTGTGGCAACAAGGGAATTGTGGAACAGATGGATGAAGATAAAGCCAGATACAGCGACGCAGAATGAAAAACAAACTAATCTCTACTCACATGGACAGTTACAAAGAAGAGTTTTCAGCAGAGGAACAAAAAGAGTTTTTTGCAATATGGAAGGTACGTTTTGAGAAGAATATGAACCGCCATAAGGATTTGGACTGGACTGGGGTACAGGAGAAATTAGATGCTCATCCTGAAAAAGTCCGGTCTTTGGTCGCAATGGAAAAAACCGGCGGTGAACCAGACGTTGTCGGTTATGACCAAAAGACAGGGGAGTACATTTTTTATGATTGTTCACCAGAAAGTCCTAAGGGGCGCAGAAGTCTTTGTTATGACCTTGAAGCACATAAATCAAGGAAAGAATTTAAACCGGAAAATAATGTTATTGATGTGGCAGCAGATATGGGTATTGAACTTTTAACTGAAGAAGAATACCAGTATTTACAGCAAATGGGAAAGTTTGATACCAAAACGTCAAGCTGGATAAAAACACCTGCGAATATAAGGGAATTAGGCGGAGCTGTTTTTTGTGACCGGCGTTATGAAACGGTTTTTGTTTATCACAATGGAGCGGAATCTTATTATGCTGCCCGTGGTTTCCGTGGTTCATTAAGGGTCTAGAGATAGGTAAGCTGGTAAAAGGGTGAAAAGAGCCGTCTCCATAAAAAGACGGCTCTTTTATAACCTGGAAGTTATTATAAATTATAACGTAATGTTACCCCATAAGTTCTTGGATCACCAAGAACTCCAGCATATAAGCCAGAGTTACCTGCAGCTGCCTGTAATTGTTCATAATAATTTTTATTCGCAATATTTCTCGCCCAAATAAATGCAGAGAATTTATCTGACTTAAACCCTAATCTACCATTCAATAACGAATAGCCTTCAACATTTAAGACCCTTGAAGGTGTCGGATTTGATGAATATTCTGAACGGTAACTCGCATCGGCAGCAATAAAATATCTGCCTGTTGTAGTAGCCAGTTTACCTGGATTGCTGAACTCTGCTCCACCAGAAACATTCCATTTAGATATTCCTGGTAACTTGCCTCCTGAAGCATCTTTAAATGCTGCCTGCGTAGCTACACCGTTCACAAGTTCTGTATGTCCGGTTTCCTCTAATGGCAGGGGAGCGTTTGTAAATTTCACGTATTTGCCATCAAGATAAGCAAGAGCAGCATTTAAGGTTAAGAATCTTCCTATTTGATAAATTCCATCAACTTCCAAACCTTTCACCCTAACTTTTTCTGCATTGGCAAGATAGCCTCTGTTTACCCCTAATTGAGGTGATTGTACATTCGTTTGGTAATCTTTGATGTCTGTATTAAAGGCACTGACATTGACTATCGCCCCTTTAACAGGTTTGGTTTTAAGACCTAACTCATAATGTTGAACATATTCTGGTTTTACAACGGCCACAGACAAATCTGCCTCTCCGGTCGCGGTAGTTGGCAAGCCGCCTACGTTAACACCAACTGGTTTATAAGCGGTAGAAAAAGTTCCATAAGCGTTTAATTTAGTGGTAGGGCGGTATGAAACTGTGATATTACCAGACAAATTATTGTTATCTACGTTGGTATTAAACCGCTGATTGGCATAAACCGCTGTTTTTAATGCAAGTAAAGCAGGGTCTGATGTTTGCAGGCCTCCATAAGTTGTCCTGTCATAGTCTACATCTTTTTTATCATAAGTATATCTTAATCCAGGTAAAACATGCAGGTGATTCACAATTTCCCAATCAACCTGTGCGAATACAGCAGCACTCAATGATTTAATAGTTGAATTAGTTTTGATACCGTAGCCATCTAACAAACCTGGTGTTGAATATAATGCCTGTGCACCAGTATTACTTGTTTGTACAAATCTCCACTGATCTTTACCTACTTCTTCTGTTTGACCTAGTCCTTTTAAATTCTGACCAAGGAAATATACACCAATTACACCACTTACTTTTTCAGACAGATTACCAGCATATCTTACTTCTTGCGAATATTGATCATGGCGGGATGTTCCCTGAGATTTAGTCAATGCAGATAATTCAGAGAAATCCCTGTCGTTTGTAGGATTCCAATTCCAAAATCTCCAGGCTGTAGTTGAAGTAAGCGTTCCATTACCTATCTTATAATCTACATTTACAGATAAACCACCAATTGACTGGTCATGTTTCCAAGGCGTATTCGTATTGATTGTTCTGGATTTAGGATCTGCTACAGGTTGTTGGTAGCCTAAGTCAGAAACAATTTTAGCATATTGGCGGTAAGGACTTCTTTCTGTTGCAGTGACTCCTGCAATTACCAGCGGGTAACCTGCAGGATGCTGGATGCTTGCATCCCCACTAAACAAGATTTGCAGCTTATCTGAAGGTGTATAATAGAACTGACCTTTAAAACCAAGATTGTTCTGTCCGCTATATCTGCGTTCTTCTTTGGTATTGAAAATTGTGCCATCTCTTTGAGTTCCTGAGATGGATAGTCTGGCTGCAAGATTTTTTCCAACACCTCCGGTTACCGATGTTTTGGCCTGCATAAAATTATAGTTTCCAAAACTCAATTCAACTTTTCCGCTTGGTGTTTGAGATGGCTTGGCAGTAGTGATGTTAAATGCACCTGCAGTTGTGTTTTTACCAAATAATGTTCCTTGCGGGCCACGCAGTATTTCTATTTGTTCAATGTCAAGAAAATCAGTAGAAGTAGCTGCCGGACGCGCCTGGTAAACTCCGTCTACATAAAATCCTACTCCAGGATCAATACCATCATTGGTTAAGCCAAATGTCGAACCTAGCCCCCTGATATTAAGTGTCGTATTTCTTGCATTTGAAGCATATAATTGTACTGAAGGAACCAGCTCTTTCAAACGGTTAACGTTAAAAGCTCCTGCATTTTCTGCAGCTTGACCTCCGATAACAGTAATGGCAATAGGCACATCCTGTAGCACCTCTGAACGTCTTCTTGAGGTAACAACGATTTCATCCAATAATGCGCTTTCAATCAGCACTAATTCGAAAGGTGTATCCTGAAGCTTTAAAATCTGAAAATCCTGAGATTTGTAACCAACTGAGCTCACACGCAAGTAAAATGGAAGTTCTTGCTTTGAATCAATACTGAACTTGCCATCTGCATCAGCAGTTGCAGAATTCTTGGTCCCTCTGATCAATAGTGTAGCATGTGGTACTGGAACGCCGTTACTACTTTTTATAACGCCCGTTATCGCACTTTGGGCAAAGACAAAATTTGCCGTTAGCAAGAGTGAAAGGATGATGAGTAAATGTTTCTTCATAATGTTAAAATTCAATGGTTTTGGGTGATTATTGCATAGCAAAGCCATGAGGATGTTTTTAGCATCCGGCCAGGTTTCAAAATATGATGTTTGGAGGTGTTTTAGTTATAATCAGTGATTACTGAACAGAATCAACAGCAACAGTTTGATAGAAAGAGGATTCCTTCTTTAACTGTTTTTCTTTTCATTTTTATAAAATGTAAATCTGTTTTCATTGTAAAGATTTATTTTGATTACACGAATATAGGATTCTTTTTTCTTTAAAAAGATTAAATCTATAGATTTTGTAGTTTTTATTTGTAAAGGGCGGGTAAAGCCTGCAATGTTATGATTAAGAGCATATTATGGTTAGAAAACAAATCAACATTTACGCCTGTAAATGTTGATTTGTTTTTAATCCTTAGTCAAGTTCTGTACAGATGATAGTGTTCCCTGCGTTCATTATATGGATTTCGGTATTGATATAGTTTTTTGTAAGCGCTATAAATTCATCCGGTGTTTGGGTAAAGCCTGCAAATGTTCCGTAATGAAAAGGAATTACGTGTTTGACATCTAGTAATTTTACAGCATGTGAGGCTTCTAAAGGCCCCATCATAGAACGGTTCCCAATAGGAAGTACCGCAATATTTGGTTTATATATCTCAGAAATGAGTTTCATATCACCAAAAATGCAGGTATCACCAGCAAAATATATTGTAGTATCATCAGACATTTTGATAATAAAACCGTTAGCAGCATGTGGTGAAGTAATTGTCTTATCAGTAACGTATATATGGGAATGGTGAAAAGCATTGACCATAGTTACTTCGATATCAAATAGTGATAATGTCCCACCTAAATTCATGGGCTCAAATAGGGTTTCATCTATCCCTTGTGCTATTAAATGCCACCTGCAAATATTGTTGGCAATTATGGTTGGATTTGTAGCATCCAGGATTTCCTTAAAACGGATATCTAAATGATCTTCATGGCCATGAGTAATTAGAATCAGCTCAATATTGTCTTGTTTTGCTAAATCAGCAGGGATGTATGGATTATTAATTAGCCATGGATCAATAATAATAATCAGGCCTTATAATTTTAAAAGTGGCGTGTCCTAATAATTGTAAAGTTGTTCCTTTTGTATCCATGTATTTTATCTGATCTGAAAATTATTTCATAAAGTTAAATGATTTGTCTGGTTCTTTTGTAATTGGATTTTAGCTGACGCAGATCCGATCATGATGGTGAATGTGCTGCGGGATTCAAATAATTTTCATATCCATATTAATGACCAGTAAGTCATCAGCTATTCCGATAAATTCTACACAAACCCAAACAGGTATTACCTGAGGATAACAAATTAATTGCCAAATGAACTGTTCAGGAAAAGGGATTATTATTTCCGGCTTCTATGTCTTTTGTTAAAGATTATTCTATTGTAGAATTTCCGGAAATTTAATTAAAAAGTAAAGGTAAGAATTCTGTTAAGTAAGCTCTCCAGTTAGACCAGGTGTGTCCGCCCTCGCTTTCTACGTAATCGTATTTTAAAGGGATGGTATCTAATTTTTTACGGTAAGTCTCTACGTTTTTAAACAAAAAATCTTTTTTGCCAATAGCTATCCAGTAAAGTTTAAAGCCATTTTTCGCTTGTATGCTAAGTTTTTTGTCAAGTTGCTGATAGATTGGTTGCTGATTGTTTGAAGGAGGTAAAATTGCCGGAGAAAAAAGACCTACATAAGCAAAAGTATTGGGATAGTTTGCCGAGATGTAAAGCGAGTGGAAACCACCCATTGAAAGGCCAGCTATAGCCCTGTTGGCTTTATCCTTTTTAATACGGTAATTGCTTTCCGTAAATTTAATTATTTCAGGGAAATACTGTTCCATATCACCATTAAATACGTCTGGTGTCATCATAACGGGTTTATACATACCTTTACTCGATTCACCTGGAGCAGCGCTGTTAATGGTATGTCCGTTAGTGATTACAACGATCATAGGTTTTACTTTTTTTGTGGCTATAAGATTATCTAATATCTGTGAAGCCCGGCCAAGCTGCATCCACGCTTCTTCATCACCACCTACACCATGTAAAAGGTAGAGTACCGGATAATTTTCTTTAGTCGACTCGTAGCCAGGAGGTGTATAAACAGTTAATCTACGGGACATTTTTAATCCATCTGAGTTATACCAGCGCTTGGAAACCGTTCCATGGGGAACATCTGTGACCTTGTATAAATCTGCAATGCCTTTACCAACAAGAAATACATTTACAACAGAAGCTACATCTCTGATAAGATAAACATTATTGGGATCACGTATTTTTAATCCATCGACTATAAAGGAATAGCTATATAATTCTGAGGGTAGAACTTTAGTTGTAAAAGTCCAGACACTATCTGCGTTTAAGACCATACGATCAGTACCAGCGCTATTACTGCCAGCGGGTTGAAAATCTCCCTGCACTTCTACCTTTCTGGCAGCAGGTGCTTTTAACCGGAAAGTAACCGTGCCATTTTCATGGACCTCTGGAGAGATAATCTCCTTTTGTTTGCCAAAATTAAGGTTCTCCTGCGCGTAACCATTGAACGCAAAGAAGCTAAGGAGTAGCATACTGATATATTTCATAACTTTCATTTTATAGCCGATCTCATTTTATTATCAAAATCCAGATAGATATATACCTTTCATTTTCCCCAAGCTACTCTATTCTATTGGTAATATTACCTTTTTTTTCTATAATGTTAACTATCGGATATTTCAGTGCCCCAACTACTGTTCCATCCTAAAGCTGAAAAAACAATTCTCTTGTTTAATTAAATTTCCAATTCTTTTTGCAATTGGATTTTATCGGAAGATGATCCGATCATGATGGTGAATGTGCTTCGGGATTCAAATACTTTTTTCATATCCATATTAATGACCGATAAGTCATCAGCTGTTATGATAAATTCTATACGTTTTGATGCACCCGCTTTGAGATTAACCCGTTCAAAATGTTTCAATTGCCTGATAGGCTGAGCAGTTGAAGCAAATTGGTTTTTCAAGTAAAGCTGGACTACTTCGTCTCCATCATATGATCCTGTATTTTCTAAGGTAAATGAGACCCGATAAGTACTTTTAGAAGTTTCTTTACTGATATTCAGCTCATGATAAGCGAAAGTCGTATAGCTTTTGCCGTAACCAAAAGCATAACGCGGAGTAGCCTCTTCTTCAACATAACGATGGTCAAGCGGGCTTTTTCTGTTGTAGTGAATGGGGATTTGTCCGACACTTCTGGGAACGGAGATTGGAAGTCTGCCGGCGGGATTATAATCTCCAAATAAGACATCTGCAACTGCTGAGCCGCCCTGCTGGCCAGGATACCAGGCACAAAGTAATGCATCCGCATTTTCAGCAGCCCAGTTCATGTCTAGTGGCCGTCCTTGTATATAAATGACAATAAGAGGTTTACCTGTCTTTTTTAAGGCCTTTAATAAATCCATTTGTTTACCTAAAAGGCCGAGCGTTGAGCGGTCGAATCCTTCACCACTCTCCATATCTCCGATGGTTTGATCTGTTGCAATTGCGGCTCCTGTTTTTGCGTATTCTGTTTTGAAATCCCGGGCGCTTGATCCACCTACTACTGCGATAACCACATCTGCTTGTTGTGCGGCAACAATTGCCTCAGGAATGGTGTTTTGTATAGTGTCACGAATGGCACATCCTTTAACATAGCTTACTTGCGCAGCAGCTAATTTAGCACGAAGCCCTTGTACTATAGTGATCACATTTCCCTGGGCTTGTGGAGCTGTGTAATCACCTAACATATTGTATACATTGTCCGCATTAGGGCCTACCACAGCCAATTTGATTCCCTTTTTTAAAGGGAGAATGTTATTTTTATTTTCCAACAGGATGATAGATTCTTTGGCAACCTGCCTGGAAAGCAAGATTTGTTCTTGCGTATTAATTTCCGTTTTAGCTTTTTGAGGGTTTACAAAAGGATGTTCAAATAAACCCATTTCGAACTTTAAACGGAGTATTCTGGATACTGCAGTATCAATAAAACGTTCTTCGATTGTCCCTTTTTCAACAGCAGCGACCAGGTTGGGGTAAGCATTCCCTCCGAGATCCGCATCTAAACCTGCTTTGATTGCCAGTACAGCAGCTTCAGTGTAATCCCGCGCAATTCGGTGACTTCCTTTTATCCCCTCTATACTTCCTAAATCCGATACTGTAAAACCTTTAAATCCCCATTCTTTAATCAAAATATCAGTCAATAAGAAACTATTGGAACTACAGGGGATACCATCTATGGAATTATAAGCGGCCATAATTGATTTGGCTCCGGCATTTACAGCTGACCTGAAAGGAGGGAGGTAATATTCACGAAGTTCCCGTTCACCAACACTTGCAGCTGCTCCATTATGCCCTCCTTCAGGAATTGCATAGGCTACAAAATGTTTGAGTGTAGCTATTGTGCTATAAGGATCAGAAAGCTTTCCTCCCCCGGTACCTTTGATGATAGCAGCAGCAAGCGTACCTGTTAGTACAGGATCTTCACCATAACTTTCTTCCACACGAGACCAGCGGGGATCACGTGATAAATCCAACACAGGGCCATAGCTGATATGGGCTCCTTGCAAACGCACTTCTTTAGCTACACCTGCTGACATCTTTTCTAATAACGACGGGTTCCAGGTAGAAGCCTGACCAATGCCGGTTGGAAATACAGTTGTACCAATTGCCATGTGGCCATGAGGTGCTTCTTCTGCCAGAAATATCGGAATACCAAGGCGCGTATTTTTTAGCATATATCTTTGTAATTCATTTGCTGCTTCTGCTGCCATTTCAGGATTAAGACCGTTTTTTAATGTTTTTTGTGTCCATGGATCTGCTCTGAATGTTGCCCAGAGCATCCCAATTTGTTTTTCGGCAACGATGTCTTTAAATTTTTGAGATACTTTAACCCCATTTCCTTGTCGTTCATACATTTCCCATCCCAGCGGACTTAAAAGTTGACCTATTTTCTCTTTGAGTGTCATTCTTTGGATTAAATCCTGAGTTCTCAGCGCTATAGATTGACTGGCGTCTTTGTAAAGCGGTTGTTGGCAATAGGAACTAATAGGTAAGGAAAGAAAAGCACAGCAGGCTAATAGGGTAAGTCTGTTCGTCATGTTGATTTCTAAATATATGTACATACAAGTATAGCTAAATTTGAATATTAACTTAGCGTAATTGAATTGTTTTTATGAAATATGAGAGGTTTGTCGGTTTAATGAGTTGTTTGAATGTGTTTTGGATTGTTGAGAATTTAAAATATATTTGTCAATTATGTATGTACATTTGAGTCTTTTTGTATTTACATTTATTGTTTGTTTAATAAACCCAAAACCTTAAACCATGATGAAAAGGATTGTTCTCCTCTTGTTAACTAGTATTCAGGCAACCTTACTTTTTGCACAAAAAGAGGGTGGGCCAGCTCAATATGTGAGGCCTAATATCGGTTCTGCACATAGCAGGTATTTTTTCTATACTCCTGCAGCAGTTCCTTTTGGCATGGCGAAACTAGCACCCAGCACGAATGGGAGTGAAGGCAATCCATCAGGATGGGAAGCTGTAGGTTATGACGATCGCCATAGGTCTATAGAGGGCTTTGCAAATTTCCATGAGTTTCAAATTGGTGGGATCGTATTTGCGCCAACAGTAGGAAAGCTGAAAACATTTCCCGGTAAAAAGGAGGAGAAAAATTCGGGATACAGCTCATCTTTTGATAAGTCTGACGAATATGCTACCGCTGGATATTATCGGGTGATTTTAAAGGATTACCAGATTAAAGCAGAGCTTACTGCAACAGAAAGAGTTGGTTTTCACCAGTATACTTTTCCGGAAACAGATAGTGCCAATGTTATCTTTGATATTGGTCACAAGATGGGAGAGAGCGGGCCTGTGCTCGATGCAAAAGTAACTTATGATCATGGCCATGTGTGGGGTTATGTGATTACCAAACCTGTATATGTTCAAAAGTATCAGGAATCAGCAAATGTGACGCTGTATTTTTATGCTGTGCTTGATCAAATACCGGCCTCTTATGGTGCATTCAGGGATAGTACACAATTTAAAGGGCTTAAGACGATTCGGGGAAAAGGAGCAGGGATATATTTGCAATTTAAAACAACAAAAGGCGAGCAAATTGGAATAAAAACAGGTCTTTCTTATACTTCGGTAGACAATGCAAAACTTAATCTGACAAAGGAAGCTTCAGGATTAACCTTCGCAAAGGCAAAAGCTAATGCTATTCAAAATTGGAATAAGGCATTAGGCAGGATTGAAGTAAAAGGTGGGTTGGAAAACGATCGTATTAAGTTTTATACCGGACTCTTTCACGCGCTTTTAGGCAGAGGCCTGGCAAGTGATGTGAATGGTGCTTATCCTAAAAATGATGGGAGTGTGGGGCAGATCCCATTACTGAAAAATGGTATTCCTGAATATCATCATTATAATACGGATGCTATTTGGGGTGCCTTCTGGAACCTGACCCAACTCTGGGCGATTGCTTATCCGGAATATTATAACGACTGGGTACAAAGTCAATTGTTGGTTTATAAGGATGCAGGTTGGCTGGGTGATGGTATTGCCACTAGTAAATATGTATCTGGTGTTGGAACGAATTTTACGGGATTAGCGATTGCAGCAGCTTATAATGCAGGAATCCGGAATTATGATATCCCTCTTGCGTATGAAGCGGTAAGAAAAAATGAGTTGGAAGCTAAAAGCCGGATTCCGGGTGCGGGAAAGTTAGACGTGGGCGTTTTTGTGAAGAAGGGCTATTCACCTTATGTAAAAGATCAGACTGGTAGCCCGGAATTAAACAAGCAAGGTTCTCCTTTTGGGGCTTCTCATACCTTAGAATATTCTTTTTCTGCCTTTGCAGCGGCAACTTTCGCTAAGGCTCTTCACAAAACAAAAGATTATGAACAGTTCAGTAAACTGTCTGAGGGCTGGAAGTTGCTCTATGATCCGGCCACAAAATTCATCAGGCCTAAGGATGGTGAAGGGAGATTTTTAGATAAATTTGATCCTTTCGAAGCTTGGAAAGGTTTTCAGGAAGGTAATGCCTGGCAGTATACATTTTATGTGCCTCAGGCGCCAGAGCAACTGGTGAGTTTGATTGGAAAGGAAACTTTCAGCAGTAGATTGGATAGTATTTTTACTGTTTCTCAGAAAAATTCCTTTGGTGGCGGAAAACAGATTGATGCTTTTGCAGGAATCCAGGGTTTGTATAATCATGGGAATCAGCCAAATTTACATGTGTCCTGGTTGTTTCATTATGCAGGAAGGCCGGATCTGAGTCAGAAATGGGTTAGGGCAATTTGTAATGAATTTTATGGTACTGATGGTATACATGGTTATGGGTATGGTCAGGATGAGGATCAAGGGCAGTTGGGTGCATGGTATGTATTGTCTTCCATAGGGCTGTTTGATGTAAAAGGGTTGACAGGGCCTGATCCTTCTTTTTTAGTAGGGGCACCGTTGTTTGATATGGTAAGGATTAAACTTCCTAAAGAGTTGAGGAAGAATGAGTTTCTGATTAAGGTTAATCAACAGAATCCAGGTGATATTTATATCCAGAGTGGTAGGTTTAATGGGGTTGATTTGAAGGGTTTGTCGATTGGGTTTGAAGATTTGGTTAAGGGCGGGGTTTTGGAGTTGGAGGTTGGTAGGGAATAAGTCAAAAAGACAGAAAACAAATAACCGGAAATGAAATTATGGTTATTTGCAGCAATAGTAATTAATGCTTATAAACCTATTATTATGACAATTAAAACTAGCTGTGTTAACATAGGTACTACTATTCTGGGTCGTATTGTGGTCGGTGTTGGTAAGGGGTTGGTAAGGCCATTGGCCTTACCAACCCCTTACCAACACCGACCACTTATAGTACTATGACTTATCCTCTGCTGTTCTGTGGTTTGCTGAAGTTTAATAGAAGAGCTGGATTTATTTATTCTACTTCGAAAATCTCTTTACAGAGCATATTAGCAAAATAGATCTAGAGAATTTTAAAAAAGTTGGATCGGGAAAAGCCCCTTCCAATCCCATGACTTCATTTTTCTATTAATACGTTATACATATTCTTCTGAACGGAGTGATTTTGGTTTCGCTCCGATCGCAGGTTTCAATAGTGGGCGAGGTTCTTGGGTTTATCCTCCAATGTGGATTAGCTCGCTGCGCTCGCTGATCCCTTTGGGGGGAGGCTTCAAACAAAAATGCTTTTCGCTGCGCTCAATAGCAATTTTTTGTTTTTAATCTGGCCTCTGAGCTGAAGGGCTCAGGCCGATTTAAAACAAAAAATGCCACCCTATCGGGCAGCATTTTTGTTTGGCGGAGAGTGGGGGATTCGAACCCGCGGACCCTTTGACAAGTCAACAGTTTTCAAGACTGCCGCAATCGACCACTCTGCCAACTCTCCGCGACAAAAGTACAAATAATGCGCATTTCTGCAAACGTTAATCTGCTTTATGTGTTTAAATGCCTCATTATGAATCGGAAAAAATGCTGTTTAGATCAAAATAGGCGGTATTTTTGTCGGAGAACTTGTAATATCATCGGTTATCAGTGATAAAACGGAAGCCAATTCCTCTTATACTTTCTATATAAATGGCTTTATCTTTTGCTAAATACTTTCTGAGCCGGCTAATAAATACATCCATACTCCGGCCGTTAAAGAAATCGGATTCTTTCCAAAGGTGATTGAGTATATCATTTCGTTTGATGATCTGGTTCTGATGCAGGCAGAGGTAATGAAGTAAATCAGCCTCTTTTTCTGTAAGTATCTTTTGATCTTCGGAAGAAGTCAGTATTAAATTCCCTGGTTCGAATTTGTAACTGCCAATTCGAATGATTTCCTGGGCAACTGGATTAATCTTAGTTCGTTTTAAAATATTCCGGACGCGCTGAATCAATTCATCCGCGTCAAAGGGTTTTAATATATAATCATCAGCGCCAAGTTTCAGGCCATGTAGTATGTCTTCTTTTAGCTTACGGGCAGTTACAAACAGAAAGGGGAGTTGCGGATAAGTTTGCACTAGTTTTTCTGCCAAAGTAAATCCATCTTCTTTTGGCATCATTACATCAATGATCAAAATATCGTAAGTTTCTCTTTTCAGTTCTTCGCGGGCTTCAATACCGTTATATACCCGGTGAGCTTGAAATTTGTTTATTTCCAGATATTGTTTTAACAGGTTTCCCAGATCAATATCATCTTCTACAATTAATACTTTGATATTCATACTGGTAAACTGATTATAAAGGTACTGCCTTTGCCCGGTTTGCTGCTCACAGTAAGCTCCGCGCTGAGTTGTAAGGCTGCTTGTTTAGCTAGATATAATCCCAAGCCTAAACCTTTAACGGTATGCTTATTTTGCTCTGGAATGCGGTAAAATTTATCAAAGATATGTTGTTGATACTTTAAGGGAATACCAGCTCCCTGATCGGTGATTTCTATATGATAATGAGTCTGGGTTTTAAAAGCAGTTAAATAAATTGATACACCTTCTTCGCTATATTTTGCAGCGTTATCAACTAATATATTTAATATCTTTTCTAATGTTGCAGCATTGGTCAGTAACGTTTGCGGAATTGTCTCTATTTTAGCGATCAGCTCATGATTAGCAATAGCTAAATCATCGGCATAGTGCTGCAGAAAACGTGTGATTTCGAGTTCTTTTTGCTCCACTTTTGTAGCCGTTACCATTGCACTGTCCAGTACGCTATCCACTAGCTGCCTTATTTTTCCATGCTGCCTGTTTAATGATTGCAGCAAGTCATTCAACAGAGCCGGTTTTGCTTGTACTTCTTTTAACAAAATGCTCTTCAATATTATACTCACTGAACTTAAAGGAGTTTTCAGCTCATGCGTAATGTTATTTGCAAAATCTGTTTTAATTTCTGCTAGTTTCTTTTGTCTGATCATCGCACTAAAAACCAGATATAATAAAATAATCACAGCTGCAATTAAACCAATAGCGAGAAATAACACACCAGACATCCGTTTGATAACTTCATTTTCCTGCTTAGAAATATCCATGAAATTTGATTGCCTGATTGTAATACGTAAATCCTCTCCAGTACTCAGCGTCACATCTTTATTTAAAATAATTGTATGCGCTGTATGGAAATCATCCCCGGAAAATACAACAGGCTTTGCAGGGGCAGTCAGCAATGTATCGGATTTTCCATTGATCTCAAAGATGATTTCATCAAATTGTGATTTATAAATTATGCCTTCAAGGTTAGGTTTTTTATCCAGCATTTTTTTTAGATAAATATTTAATTTATGACCGCTTTCCTTCGTGTTGCTTTTTAATAATTTTATAAAACCAGGTTTGCTCATTGGGTTGGTCACATACTGGATTACAGCTTGGCGCAACTCTGCCCTGATTTGCTCTGCTAAGGAAATCATAGCCGGGGAGTTGGTAACCTTCACTATTTCTTCTTTTACCTCTGTATAAAAGTGATCTCTGGTGAGCCTGTAAGTATTCCTGACCAGATAAAACTGAATAAATGATAAGGTGGATACAATAACTACGCATGCTATTAGAAGTGCCCTGGTGGTATGATTCTTATTCATCTGCTGTGTCAAATATAAGCATAGCTAAGTATAAAAGGTTATAGCAAGGGGCCCGTTAACTCTTCATTAACACTTTATTAACCATCGCTTCTGTAGAACGACAGCATTTTTGTTTCAACTCAAATAAACGATGATGAAACCTAGAATTATAACGCTATTGGTCACCTGGCTAATTACAATTTCAAATTTCGCGGCTGCACAAAGTAATTTACTATTAAGTGGCCAGGTTAATAGCAATATTCCATTGGATGGCGCTACTGTTTATCTTTATAAAATTGCGGATTCAGTACCAGTGCAAACCACAATGACAGATTCAAAAGGGACGTTTAATTTAACTCATTTAAACGCAGGTAATTACCGGGTCGCTGTGATAATGATCGGATATTCAGTTTATAAAGGAGGTAATTTCCAATTACAAGTGAATACAGTTTTACCTGTAATCCGGCTGCAGCAAACTGGGTTAGCTTTACAGGAGGTAAAAATAAGCAGTCAGAAAGCTCTGGTTGAAAAAAAGATAGACCGTACCGTGATCAATGTTGACGCAATGCTCAGCAATGCAGGAAGTACTGTTTTGGAAGTGCTGGAAAAATCTCCTGGAATTATGATTGATCAAAACGGTAAGGTAAGTTTAAAGGGAAAGGGCGCTACTCTATTTATTGATGATAAGCCAGCCTATCTTTCAGGAGCTGAGTTAGAAAGCTATTTAAAGTCACTTCCTTCGTCCACTATTGACCAGATTGAACTGATGCCTAATCCACCTGCTAAATATGATGCAGCGGGCAATGGTGGGATAATCAATATCCGGACAAAGAAGAGCAAATTGAAAGGATTTAATGGAGGGATTAATCTTAGCTATGTTCAGGGTAAATATACGCGGACTAACCAGAGCTTTAACTTCAATTACCGCTATAATAAAGTGAACCTGTTTGGTAATTTAGGTTTTGCTGTGATTAATAACTATAGCGACCTGGATATTAACCGCCATTTTGAAGATATTAATGGGAAAGTCGTTTCTAATTTCTTACAGAATTCTTTTTCCCGGACAACAGGACAAAGTTATACAAGCAACGTCGGTATGGATTACTATTTATCTGACAAAACTACTTTTGGTGTTGGTCTGACCGGGTTGTACCGTCCTTTGAAACAGAAAATGTTCGTTAAGAGCGTTTTTACGAATGCTCAGAATTTGACTGACTCTACAGTATTAGCTGATAACAGGGAGCAGAATAAATTTGGAAATATGGGTTTAAATTTAAATTACAGGCACTTGTACGATAAAAATGGCAGAGAATTAACAGCAGATATAGCTTATGTCAATTACAAAACTCAGAATGATCAATCATTTGATAATAATAGTTATCTGAAAGATGGACTGCCAGCAAACAATTATTTATTAACAGGATCTCTGCCTGCCGGGATAAATATATATTCAGCTAAAATTGATTACTCACATCCTTTGAAAAATGGCGTCAAATTGGAAACTGGATTTAAAACCAGTTATACAAAGACGGACAATATTGCTGATTATTTTTATACAGTAAACCAGATCACCAAACCTGATTACGATAAGACTAATCATTTTTTATATAAAGAACATATCAATGCTGCCTATATGAATGCGAATAAGGAATTTAACCGTTTAACAGTACAGGCTGGACTGAGACTAGAGCATACAATTTCTAACGGACACCAGTTAGGAAATATACAGAAGACGGATTCAACTTTTAAACGTAACTATACCGGACTGTTTCCTACAATATATTTACAGTATAAATTGGATACCGCAAGTACCAATTTGTTAAGTATTGATTATGGGCGAAGAATTGACAGACCATACTATCAAGATTTAAATCCATTTTTATCACCGATTGATAAGTTTACTTATTATACTGGGAATCCATTTTTGAAGCCATCTTATACAAATAATATAGAGCTTTCGCATACTTATAAAGGCAAGTTTACCACGTCTTTAAGTTATGGGAAATCAATAGATCAGGTAAATGAAACTATTGAAATTGTGAATGGTATTTATTACAGCAGACCTGGCAATATCGGGAGCACTATAGTGAAGTCGCTATCTTTTGATGGGACTTTTGATCTGGCTTCCTGGTTTAACTTTCATTTTTATGGACAGGTAATCAATATCCATACAGTCAGTGCATTTTATACTGGTGAACTGGATACGAAAGGGACTTTCTTTTATCTAAAGCCAATTTTACAATTTAAAGGTAGAAAAGACTGGACAATACAGCTGGATGGTTATTACCAAAGTAAAGTAACGAATGCGCAGTTTGTTGCTGGTGAACAGAAAAGGGTAAATGTAGCGGTTGCTAAAAAAATATCACCAAGTACCACGGTTAAGTTAGTGGTTAATGATGTGTTTCATTCGTATGTGAATAGTGGTGTGATTAATAATTTAGCACTGACCAGCGCTGATTATCATAATGTAGGTGATAGCCGTACCGCGGTTCTTTCTTTGAACTATAGATTCGGTAAAGCTATCTCTAATCTGCGTAAACATGAAGGAAATGGAGCGGAAAGCGAACAGAAGCGGGTAAAGAATTAATGTGATAAACGTTCCAGCAAGATTACGCCGACTAAAGCGAGTACGGTCAGGGCAATATTCACTTTGAAATGTTTTCTCCACCCCATATGGCTAAAAAGCCCTCCGCAAGGGCATGGATAACGGTCATATGCCTGGTACATTATTCCGGCTACATAAATTGTAAAGATGAGCATCATTGTTAATGATAAATACATTCCAAATAATCTGGTGGCCGAGTTGATCAGGAGAATAATAATACCAATTTCAGTTAAAGGCAGTAAGATAGTAAGGGGTGAGACAATCCATTTGGGAATTGCCTGACTGCGTAGTATTGCTCTGAAATATCTCAGGTTACGGAACTTTGGAAAAGATGCGTAAGACCAAAGTGCGATGAAGATGCCAGTGATGGAATAAGTCAGGATTGTAAGTATCATATTTTTCCTTATTGGTTAATACCAATGTCTGAAGATTTTTGGGCTATGGGTAGGGACAAATGTCCCAAAATGAAGTGGTGTCTGTTATAGTTCAGTATGGCGAATTTGAATTTTTATCGATCCAATGGGTAATTTATCTTAACTTTCTCTCCACTATACTGTAACGAAACCGAAATACCACAGCTCTTTATTTATGATTGATTCTAACTTAAAGCAAAATATCCTGTTAATTTTTCTACTCCTATGTTTCTCAACTGGCTTCGCACAAAGCAATAATAAGAACAACATGATCTTAAAAGGTATCATTAAGAACACAGCTAACGTGGCAATTGATGGTGCAACTTTATTTTTAAAGGATGGCCATACAGGTCAGGTTCTTAAACAGGAATTAACGAATATAGATGGGGCTTTTGCTTTTACTGCAGTTGCTGGAACTTATGTAATCTCAGTGAGTTATCTCGGTTCATTGTCTTATCAAAGTGAGTTGTTGAAATTAGCTGGAAGTGTGGATTTGGGAGTGATTAAAATTGAAACAACGGCACGTAGCTTAAAGGAAGTCGTTATTCAGAGTTCTGGTAATAAGCCTATTGTAAAGATTGAAGGCCGGAAAATGATATATAATATCCAGAAAAGTATAACTGCGCAGGGTACAAATGTACTGGAAGCTTTAAAGAAAACTCCTGGGGTAATTGTCAATCAGGATAACTCAATTACGCTGAATGGGGCTAATGGTGCACTGGTTATGATCAATGGCAGACTAACTTATTTACAGGCCGCAGAACTTGCACAGCTGCTTAAAACTATGTCTTCTTCCGACTTAAAATCTATCGAGATTATTAGAAATCCATCTGCAGAATACGACGCTTCCGGCACCGGTGGTATTATTAATCTTGTCCTTCAGAAATCAATTGCTGAAGGTTTCAATGGGAGCATCAACAATGGGATTGCATACGGACAAACTTTGAAACAAAATACCAATATGAATCTTAACTTCCGTAAAGGAAAAGTCAATCTCTTTGGCAGTTATAATCATAATTTTGGACATTTTGCGATGGACTATGACAATGACCGGACAACAAATGGAAAGATTTATCTGAATTCGAATCATGACGTAGATAAGCGGCGTAGTATAGGGTCAACTTTAGGCGCTGATTATGCTATAGACACGACCAAAACAATTGGAATAGTGATGAATGGTAATTTTTCGAGCGGTGGTGGTTTGATCACCCCTTTAACGAATATTTATGATCAGCCAACAGGCGAGCTTTTACAAACGTTAAAGAGCCAGAGTGCTTATCCGGATCAAAAGGCCAACAGGTACAATTTCAACTTAAATTACCGGTATAAAAGCATCAATAATACGACCCTGGATATAGATGCAGATTATGGAATCTTCGATGCAGCGACAAAAAACCTGAGTACAAATAGTTTTTATGCTCCAAATGGAGATTTTCAATCTTCCAATAATTTCCTGGTGGCCAATAGCCGGGATATTAAATTGTATGCGGCTAAAATAGACTATGGTTTTCCTGTTGGGAAGGGGAGAATGGTAACTGGTGCAAAATTTTCCAGTGTAAATGCTGATAATATATTTGATCAGTATGCTATAAATAGCGGTGTAAATATTATTGATATAAACGTATCAAATACCTTCAAATATCAAGAACAAATAACCGCAGGATACTTAAAGTATGAGACACCTGTTAATGATAAATTGAGCATGGATATCGGTGTTAGATTAGAAAATACGCATTCTAAAGGAAATTTACAGCCAAGAGAAGGGAGCAACCAGTCGCCGGCTTTAGTAGTTAGAAATTATTTGAATGTCTTTCCAACAGCCGGGATTACTTATAAAACGGGGCATTCAGGTACTTATAATTTGAGTATTGCCCGACGTATTGATCGTCCTGCTTATAATGATCTGAATCCATTTTCGTATCCTGTTGACGAGCTTTCTTATTGGAAAGGAAATCCATTTCTTAAGCCTCAATATGCGAACATACTGTCACTGCAGTATAGTTATAAGCGTACAACGATATCTGCTGGTTATACCAGAACAAGCGATCTGAGTAGTGGAATAACTGAGGTTTTGGAAGAGAACAGAATTATTATGATACCCAGAAATATAGGGTTCCAGAATAATCTTAATCTGACCATTACCCAACAGGTTGCGCTGGCAAAATGGTGGAATGTGAGCCTGACAGGGATAGGGTACCGCTTAGAGAATAAAGTAGGAACTCTGGAATATGGAGATTATAGCCGCAGCCGTTTTGCAGGTACAATTAATATACAACAAACTTTTAACTTGCCTGGACATATTACAGCTGAAGTTGCTGGTGTGGTGAACTCAAAAAATATAAGTAGTCTGAATACTTATGTAAAAAGCAATTCACAGCTTGACCTTGGCTTGCAAAAGAATTTAATGAGAGACAAAGCAACAATCAGACTGGCTGTTACTGATCTATGGAGAACAAACAAGATCAATACAGATACACAACTGAATAATTTATTGCTCCATACTACCTATGCAGGGGAAACTCGTCAGATACGCTTGAATTTTACTTATCGGTTTGGCAACAATAAGATTAAGACAAAGGATAACCGCGAATCGGGGCTGCAAAATGAATCACAAAGATTGTAAAATCGAGGGGCAGCAGATCAATACCTGTTGAAATCTTCGTTTCAAAGACTTGATTTTCAATTTTTAATTGGTGCCAAATGAAACAGCATATAATCTCTTCTCTTTCATGTTCTTTATTGAGATTATAATTAATCTGATTATTAATCAAATTAATAAATTTAGTTATTCAAGGGGCTATTCTTAAAACCTTGTTAATCAACAAATATTGCCTTTATGATTAAAATGGTATTTCCGGGGGACAGAAACAGCGTATATTGAGCAGTTTATAAAAATCCGAATTACCTGTTTTTTGATGAGGCTACTTCAGCATTAGATGCAGAAAATGAGAAAATAATTCATGATAATTTACAGTCATTTTTTAGAGGTAAAACCGTATTGGTTATTGCTCATCGGTTATCGACGGTGAAAAATGCAGATCAAATTATCGTTCTGAATCATGGACAGGTGGTTGAGCAGGGTAGTCATCAGGAATTGGTAACCTCTAAAAAGGAATATTATGATCTGGTGAAAAATCAACTGGAGTTAGGAAGCTGAGCATGAGTCAAAATATCAATTGATTGGTATGCCTTTATATTTTTCACAAATGGGCTATTAGTATGGACAGTTTAAAATAGTATTGACTTAAAGATATGACATGAAGCAGAATAATACTGCTTCATGTCATATTGCCTATCCTTTAGGGTTATCAGAATATTTTTGGATATAAATTCTTAGTAGCCAGAACATCTCCAGCAGTAAAATTGCTCCAGGGTAATACAGTAGAATTCATAATAGATCCCGGATCAACAACAGGAGTATCAAAGTAAGGGATAAATCCCCTGATAAATGATCCCTTGTTCTCATCAGTGTGATTGAAACCAATGGTATGACCGATTTCATGTGTAATTGCGAAAAGTTTCTCACTTGCCGGCAAATTATTGAATTTGCTGTTGATCTCAATACTCTGGCCAGCTCTGCCATTTGATCCTGGCAGGTAAGCTCTTGCTATCCAGTTCGCATCCTCATATCCCATGAATACCCTGACATCCCCACCAGCGCTGGATGCTAATAATGACATATTGAGCGTCATATAAAAATGATCCTCCATATTATTCCAGTTCATTACTGCGCCCAACACTGCACTATTCCATTCAAATGGTACACCAGCATCCATATAGTACTTAATGTTTTTATGATAAGGATCTTTAACAAGGTAAGGTCCTCTCCAGTGTTCGGTCTGCGGAGTACTTTCGTTTTTCATCCTTGTCTCTACGTCTTCCCGGGTCATTACAATATCTTTTTCGAGGATGAATCTTCCGTCTTTATAAGCAATGTTTTCGACTCTGAATCCTTTCCCGGTGAGATAAGCAGTAAGCTGTTTAATATTATCTTCTGCTTTTGGATTTGTCGTGGCTTCATCTTTTTTACAAGAAGTAGCAACAATACTCAGGCAGACCAGCGTAAACAGCAATTTGATTGTTTTTTTACAAAATTCCTTTTTCATGTTTTCCTTTGGTTAAATTAAGGTTAGATTTTGAATGAATATACGTTTTATAAGTGCATATTTTATCTAAAATTAGATTTTATTTGATTTTTATTGAAATATTATTCTTCTATGGTTAATTTTATTGGATAGGGGCGAGGTAAGTTTGCAATGATAAATGATAATCAAAAATCCTTTATTGTGATGGAAGACAAATCAATTATATCATCAGATCGTCTATGCAAATATCATAGTGCCGATTGATAATTTTTTCATGATATAGATCATGCTGAAAACTGTTTAAGCTCATTTGGAGACCGGGTAGTGCTAAATACATTTGATCATAATTTAAATGATTTCATTATGAAAAAAGTATGGATACTAGCGCTTTTGGTAAGCGTGACATTGACAAGTTTGGCGCAACAAAAAGGGGAGTGGCGCGTAAGATTACGTGGAACAGTAGTTGCTCCTGAAGCTAGTGCAACTATTACTACAATAGGTGGATCGGCAGATATTAGTACGACGGTAATTCCTGAACTGGATTTTACTTATTTCTTAACCAGAAATTTCTCTGCAAATTTAATCCTGGGTACAACCCGTCATCAAATAACAGCTACAGAGACTGCTTTGGGAAATGTAAACGTGGGTAAAGTGTGGCTATTACCACCAACCTTAACATTTCTGTACCATGCACCAGTTGCAAAAGGCATTTTACCTTATATAGGTGCCGGTGTCAATTATACAATTTTTTACGGCGCCAAAAATGGCCCTGCTATAGCACATACAGACTATAAAAATAAATTTGCATTCGCTGCACAGGTTGGTAGTGATTTTGATATCGGTAAAAACTTATTCCTGAATATTGATGTAAAGAAAATCTGGCTAAGAACAGACGCAACTGTAACTACCATATCAAGCGTTGCTGGTGGCGCAACTGTAATTGCCAATACCAAAATAGACCCCTGGTTATTTAGCCTGGGTATCGGAAAGAGGTTCTAACATCAAGGTTGCAGGAAAAGAATCCTGGTATTGAAAATAAACGAAAAGAGTCTTGGTATTGAAAGTAAAAAGAGGGTGCATTATACACTGCCCTCAAAAAGTTAGACACTTTCTGGGGGCAGTGTATAATGCACCCTCTTTTTATACTTTTAGTATTTGATGTTATTTAGATTCAGCTTAAATCAAATCTTTGTTAATCAATCGGCTTTAAAAGCCTGTTCCACCTTATCTTATTCGGAAAGGTTTTTGTCGAATCAACACTCATCCAGGTAATTAAAGCTTTCCCAATTACATGGTCTTCGGGCACATATCCCCAGAAACGTGAATCCAATGAATTATGGCGATTATCACCCATCATCCAGTAATAGTTCATTTTAAACGTATAGCTTTTTGCTTTTTTACCATTGATCAAGATATCCTTTCCTTCTAATTCTACCTTATTGTGCTCATACAACTCAATCGCCCGGCGGTATAAGATTAAATTTTCTTGATTTAGCGGTACTGACATGCCAATTTTCGGTAAAGTCAGTGGGCCGAAATTGTCCGCATTCCATTTGAATCTTTCGTTGTGAGGGAAAACATTTGCATCATAACTACCCACCGGCTCAACGACTGGTATTACACTTTTGATATAAGAGAATCCTTTAAAAGTTGTCAATTGTTCTTTCGGGATAATCATTTCATAAGTATTGAGATCAACTTGCTGGCAGACTTCAATATTCATATCGCGAAAAATATCAGGATTAATCATATCTCCAGAAGTGATGACCCGATAAGATGTCTGGGCCTTTTCAGCATTTGGAGCAGCTTTTCCATTGATATAAACCTGCGAATTTACAATCGTCAGCACATCTCCAGGGGTGGCCTGACAACGTTTAATAAGGTTCGTTCTTACATCTACAGGTTTATCATAAGCTGGATCAGCTTCCTCTGGTTTATTGAATACCACAATATCACCCTTTTTAATCGTTGTTAAACCCGGTAAACGAAAGTATGGCAATTTTATACCATCCCAATATGTTTTGATATGGTATTTTGTAATTGTAGACTCCAGAAAAGGATTTTGAACAGGGGTAAAGGGCATTCTTGGCCCATAGCTGATTTTGCTCACAAACAAATAATCGCCAGTCAGTAACGTTCCTTCCATTGAGCCCGAAGGAATAGCGTAGGCTGAAAATATCAAACCCCTGATAACAGTCGAGGCGATAAGGGCAAATAACAAGGCATCAAACCATTCCCGTTTTTTTGTTTTTCTGGGTTTGGTTGTTCCCGTATTTTTCTTGAGTGGGAAATTCCATTTCATAACTTTAGTTTTTAGTAAGCTTTTGACAATGAAATTTAAGGTTTGTTACAAGCCTGTCGATAATGAAAAAAAAATCAACAGGAAAAACAGCCTGTATAAAGTATACCCTCTGGAAATGAATTAAAGCTTGTTAATTAAACGTTTGCCGGAATTTTAAAGGAGAAATGCTGGTTTTCTTTTTAAACAGTTTATTGAAAGATTGCGGATATTCAAAACCTAACTGGTAAGCAATTTCGGCAACTGAAAGATTGGTTACCGAAAGATATTCTTTTGCTTTTTCAATCAGTTTTTCCTGAATGTGCTGCTGAGCACTTTGTCCGGTGAGATTGCGTAAAAGATCGCTTAAATAATAGGGCGACATATGGAGTTGATCAGCCAGCGCTTCGACAGTAGGAGGGCCTGTTTTCAAGATTTTCTCTTTGTCAAAATATTCGTTTAGCAATAATTCCATTTTGGTGAGCACATCATGATTTACAGCTTTTCGGGTAATGAATTGTCGTTCATAAAACCTGTTACAATAACTTAACAACAGATCAATTTGAGAAAGAATGATATCCTGCGTATGCCGGTCAGTGTGCTGGTATTCTTCATCGATCTTCTGAAAGATCTCTTCCACATTTTTTTCTTCTTTTTCCGAAAGGTGCAATGCTTCATTTACGGCATAAGAAAAGAACCCATAATTTTTGATTGTAGTTGCAAGCGGATGTTTGTAAAGAAAATCAGGATGGATAAATAATGCATATCCAGATGCAGGTTTGAGTATATCCATTTGATCCGCATCCAGCGACATTACCTGTTTAGGCGCTAGAAACGTCATCACACCTTTATTGTAATCATAATATTGCTGACCATATTTTGTTTTTCCTGCAATATTCCTTTTCAGGGATATACAATAGAAATTGACAGAAAACTGTCTCCATATCGGATCCTCTTTAAAACGCAGATCTGAAATGCGGACTACACTCACCAATGGATGTAAGGGATCAGGTAAGGACATCAAACGATGTTTTTCTGCTATGGAATTAATAATTTTCATTTGAACTGGCTTTTTAAATTTACAACAAGCAATGCAATTTTCTTTCAATTATCTCTATTAGTTTTTATCCTAATGTTCGCTTTCTGATTTCTTTCCTGAATTCTTCGTTGCCAATTTCTAACCGGCGTGCATACATAGCTTTTGCATCTTCACCAGCCAGATAACGGATTTGATCCTTATTGTCAGTTGCTGCTTCATAAACTACCTCAGCAATTTGTTCTGCAGTCGAAGCCATCTCCATCATTCCATCTATAGCTGAAAATAACTTGTCTTCTATTTCCTGATATTCAGGATGCGAACTTCTATCGAGTGATCTTCCTGTAAAATCTGTTGCAATACCACCCGGAGCAATAGTTTTGATACCTATATTATGTAAACCTAATTCAAATGACATGCTCTCTGACCACCCTTCTATAGCAAATTTTGTAGCATGATAAATAGAATGCAACGGAAATCCAAATAACCCGCCCATTGAGGTTGTACTGATAAATAAACCACTTTTCTTTTCTCTGAAATGTGGAATGAATTCTTGCGTAACACGTAATACTCCTAAAAGATTAGTGTTAAGCTGTCTTAAAATTTGATCATCACTCAATGCTTCCATGGCGCCCATCAAGCCATACCCTGCATTGTTAAAGACTACATCCATAGTGTATAAAGAAATAGCCTTAGCTACAGTAGTCTTAATTTGTTCCGGGTTAGTTACATCCATTGGTAAAATAGTTACATTTTCCAATTCAGTGAGTTCCGTTTCCTTTTTCGGATCCCGCATCGTACCAATTACATTCCAACCTCTTGAGTGAAATAATCTGGCAGTTGCCTTTCCCAAACCCGCTGATGCTCCGGTGATAAAAATTGTCTTTTTCATTTTTCTGCTTTTAATTTTACAGCACAAAGATTCTGGATAAATTAGAAATCTGTGTTTCCAAACCGAGGTTAATTGTATCCAGGTTTGGGTAAGGGCTAATAATTTTGAACTGACTCCGCCATTTGGCTACAACAAATAGGTATTTGGTTATATTTCCCATTACACTGCTTCCGAAATTTGTCTCAACAAAACACAAATTTTATGAACATTATACTTACAGGTTCCATCGGAAACATTGGAAAACCCCTTACCCGGACTTTAATACAAAACGGTCATACCGTAACAGTCATTAGTAGTCAAGCAAAGCGACAGCCAGCAATTGAAGCGCTTGGTGCACAAGCAGCCATTGGCTCCATGCAAGATGCTTCTTTTCTAACCAGGACTTTTCAAGGTGCAGATATCGTATATCTCATGGAAACGCTCGATGCCGCGGGCGGAGACGAATCTGATGAAGAAGTAGATTTTATTAGTATCATTAGCCAGATTGGACTTAATTATAAGCAGGCCATCGAACAATCAGGAGTCAAAAAAGTAATCCATCTCAGCAGTATTGGCGCACACATGGATAAAGGAAATGGCTTTTTAGTATTTCACCATAATGTGGAGCATATATTGAAACAGTTGCCTGCCGAAGTATCTGTTAAAACTTTACGCCCAGTAGGTTTCTATACCAATATGTTCTCCTTCATTTCAACTATCAAACACAAAGGTGCTATCATCTCTAACTACGGTGGTGATCAAAAAGAACCATGGGTTTCTCCTTTGGACATTGCGGTGGTGATAGCAGAAGAAATTGCCCGGCCTTTTGAGGGAAGAACTATGCGTTATATTGCCAGCGAAGAAGTATCGCCTAATGAAATTGCCCGGGTGCTTGGAAGCGCGATCGGAAAGCCTGACTTGCAATGGAAAGTCATTTCCGATGAACAGCTTTTAAATTCCTGGTTAAGCGTAGGGTTTAATCCTCAGATTGCTCAAGGCTTTATAGAAATGCAAGCCAATCAGGGTACTGGCAAATTGTACGAAGACTATTACCGTAATCAACCAGTTTTGGGTAAAGTCAAACTTGCTGAATTTGCGAGAAACTTTGCTGCGGTTTACCAGCAGGAAGAATAAGTTCTTACCACTGTTGTCGCTTTCGGGGTTTTGGCTAAATCAAAAGCAGATTTGGATAAATCGAGCTGGCCAAAACAGCCCATTTTTGTGTAAACAAAAGAAAATTAATTATGCGTGTATTTGTCACCGGAGCTACAGGCTTCATTGGTACTGCCATTGTGCAGGAATTAATAAATGCTGGTCACCAGGTACTGGGGCTGGCCCGTTCAGAAGCATCGGCAAAAAAGCTGATCGATGCTGGCGCGGAAGTTCATCGCGGAGACCTTGAAGACCTCGGCAGTCTGCGTAGTGGCGCTGCTCAGGCTGACGGTGTTATCCACACTGGTTTTATTCATGACTTTACGCGCTTTGCGGAAGTTTGCGAGACAGATAAAGTTGCTATTGAAACTATTGGAGAGGTATTGGCAGGTTCTGATCGCCCTTTTATCGTTGCCTCAGGTACAGCTCTGGTTAGCCCGGGAAAGCTCGCTACCGAAGATGTAACCCCGCCAGTCGATCCTGCCTGGCCACGTGCTTCTGAACAAACAGCAGATGCGGTAGCCAAACTGGATGTACGTGCGGCAGCCATTCGCTTATCACCATCGGTACATAGTGACCAGGATAAACATGGTTTCATACCCATTTTAGTCAATATCGCCAAAGAAAAAGGAGTATCTGCTTATATTGGTGATGGACAAAACCGCTGGAATGCTGTACACGTACTGGATGCCGCTCATTTATTCCGGCTAGTATTGGAGAATGCTACTCCAGGTACTCGCTATCATGCTTCTGCCGAGGAAGCTATCACACTTAAAACGATAGCCGAAGCCATAGGTAAACAACTGAATATTCCAATAGTTTCGGTAGCGCCTGAAGCAGCAGCCGGACATTTTGGATGGTTCTCGCACATGGCTGCTATTGACTGTCCTGCATCAAGTAATTGGACACAAGAACATTTAAACTGGCAGCCAAAGAACACTACCTTACTTGTTGATATTGAAAACGGCGTTTACACTAAATAAAGCAATGAAAATTATTATAACCGGTTCTTTAGGAAATATCAGTCAACCGCTGACAGCAATATTAGTTAAACAGGGGCATACTGTAACCGTGGTCAGCAGTAACCCGGAGAAAAAAACAGCTATCGAAAAATCAGGTGCGATACCTGCAATTGGATCGATTTCAGATGTCAACTTTTTGACGCATACATTCAAAGATGCAGATGCTGTTTACGCCATGATCCCCCTGAGTTTTACCGAGCCAGATCTGGGTGATTATTTACGGCGGATGGCACAGAATTATGCACAGGCACTCAAGGAAGCTGGTACCAAACAGATCGTGGTTATGAGCGGGTGGGCGGCAGATCTGGTTAAAGCCGAAAACGTCGAACATCTATTTGATGATTTGGACGCTTCCATTACGATCATGCGGCCGGGCTCATTTTATACCAATTTCTACCAATCCATAGACCTCATTAAAGGCAGGGGACTCCTGGGCAAATTCCTGACATTGCGTTACTCTGGCCTGTGGTCCTTGCTCACTGGCAAGATGGGCCTTTTGATGGGAAACTATGGCGGAGATGACCGGGTTGTTTTTGTTTCTCCAGCGGACATTGCAGATGCGGTTGCCCAGGAATTGGTATTACTGACCAAAGGGAAAACCATCCGTTACGTGGGCAGTGAGGAAATGACCTGTAATGAAGCCGCAAAGATCATTGGCACAGCTATAGGTAAACCCTGGCTCAAATGGGTATTGCTCTCGGACAAGGAAATGTTACAAGGATTGAAGATGGCCAAATTACCCGAAGAACTCGCCGGAGCGCTGGTAGAAATGCAGGCTGCGATGCACAGCGGAAAAACACTGGAGAATTTTCACAAGAGCCAGCCAAAAATGGGTAAAGTCAAACTCGCTGATTTCGCACAAGAGTTCGCTGCAGTTTATCATAAAAAATAACGAAATTAGTATAGCTATGAATAATCACCAGCTTTTTCGCTTCCATACAATCACCGAATATCAGCGGGCAGCGGGACTGCCCAACCCTGGGCATCCGCTTATTAGCCTGGTGCATATGGATGAGCTCAACAGGCCACTGGCCGAAGGCTCGTTCAGTTTGATCTATGATTTTTATTCGATCTCCATGAAAAGAGTCAAGAACACTAAATTTAAATACGGTCAGCAGGCCAGTGATTTTGACGAAGGTGTATTGTTCTTTATGTCGCCCGGTCAGGTATTTGGGGTGGAGATTGAAAAGGGGAGTGTGATACACCGTCCCGAAGGCTGGATGATCCTGATCCATCCTGATTTTTTGTGGAACACACCGCTCGCCAAAACCATTAAACAATACGAATTCTTTAATTACTCGGTTCATGAAGCACTTTATTTATCCGATAAAGAAGAAACGATGCTCACCACCATTGCACAAAATATCGAACAGGAGTACAATGCAAATATTGACCGTTTTAGCCAAAGTGTGATCATCGCTCAATTAGAGCTCTTGCTCACTTATTCTGAAAGATTTTATCAGCGCCAGTTCCTCACCAGAAAGATTACCTGCCACGAAATATTGACCAAACTTGAAGATCTGCTGATCAATTATTTTAACAGCGGCGCATTGGCTCAAAAAGGGCTGCCCAGTGTGACTTATATTGCCGGGAACTTAAACATCTCGCCAGGTTACCTTAGCAGTCTGCTTAAATCCCTTACCGGACAGAATACGCAGCAACATTTGCACAATAAGTTAATTGACCTGGCTAAAGAAAAACTTTCTACTACCAATCTATCGATCAGTGAGATCGCTTACGAATTGGGTTTTGAACATTTGCAATCCTTCAGCAAACTTTTCAAGACCAAGACCAGCTTTTCACCCATGGAGTTCAGGCATTCCTTCAATTAAATGCAGGTCTGTCTTAAAGACTTTTGAAAGGAATGTCCATCAAAGCATAATTCTGCCATCCTATAAAATCATAGTGCCACCATTCGTTTTTGATGACCCTGAAACCATATGTCCGCATTGTCCGGATCAGGAAATCCCGGTTACGGATAATGGCAGCTGGTAATTTTTGGTAAGCTGCGGCAGCCTCCGGAGCAAAACTGTCATAGGGGGTGGGCATCGGAACTTCTTTCTTCGTTTTGAAATCGATAAGGGTAAGGTCTACCGCACAGCCGCGGTTGTGTTTGGAACCTTTTGCCGGGTTGGCTACAAAACGTTTATCAGAAGCTCTTTTGTAAAAGGAAACCGTGATAGCGTAAGGACGGTAAGCATCATAAATTTTTAATCCATATCCTTTTTTGCGGAGGTGTGCCTGGATTTTTTTGAGCTGTTCTGCAACTGGTTTTCTGGCAAAAGCGCGCGCTTGCGGATACATAACCTGTTTCATGAAATTGTTTGCCGTTGCATACCGAATATCCAGAACTAAGTCCGGGATTATTTTTTTGAGCTCTATCAACTCCTGATTTGGATCCCGCGCATAAGTGTTTTGATAGACTTTCAAGGAATTGATGACCTTTAGGCTGTTTTTTGGCTGTGCAGACAGGGGATGTGCAAGCAAAACAAAAAGCAATATTGCAGTTGTTTTCAGCATACTATTGATTGGATATGGCGGATAGTTTAATATCATTTATAATGAATCAAATTAATAATAATAACCTGAACGGATGCAAATTACGTTGAAGATAAAAATATTATATTTGATTATATGAATTGAACTTATTAACCAGTCATTTGGTAATCATAAAAAATAATTCTATGAAATATTTTCTTTTACTTCTGATAGGAATTACTGTGATCTCTTGTAAATCACAGACAAGAACTGATCTTTTAGCATTAAAATTTGATGAAAATGTATTAAGCATTTTTCAGGGAGATAAGCAATTGAAAAAGGATCAGGACCGTAATCTTGGATTGAGAAATTATACTACAAATAAACCAGATAATTATGTGCTGGGCGGCATTAAACTCAGTACCTATTCTTTTCCTGATGGAAACCTTGCAGATTATAATAATTTGTCTTTGTTTGTTGCCGATAAGGATAAACCAAACTACTTAGGATTTAACTATGCTTCTGTTAATCAAGAAGAAACGAAGTCCATTGTCAGCTATTTAAAAAAGACATATCCAAATTACGAGCGAAGAAACACACAAGGAAATGGCGAATCTTTTTTTTGGGATATACCCACTCTAAATGCATGGATTTTTATGTATCAGGGAATCTCGAATGATAAGAGTAATAGAAACTTTTTTACTACCAATTTTATTTTTGTAAAAAGAGGAACACGGATGGAGAATAGCACTGATCCTAAGGTTATATCCATTAAGGAATATTATAATATGATGTATCCGGAAGTACTTAAATAAGCATCTTTAGATAAAGTGATTTTTATTTTCACAGAAATCCGCTGTACTACTTTTACGAAATTTCCCGTAGATTTGTCAGGTGGTCGCAATGCCATTTTCGCGCGATTGATAAGTGCAAAATTATATATCTCACTACGAATAGGTAAATCAGGATAAGCATTCACTTTAATCTGAAATCCTGGAAAACTGAAATTCTGAATACTTCTGAATAAGCCAGATAGTTTTTATGTGAAAACTAAATAATCTATTCATTTGTAATGTATATTTAAGGAAATGATGGTATTATAAACTGGGCAATGGCAGTAATCTGTTTGCTTACTTGTGATAGCTGACTATATTATTTATATAAATGACCGGTAATCAACAATTTGAAGTTATTAAATCTCTATTGGGAGATTCAGGGACCTATTATCTTATAGCGGTAGATATGAATTCTAACTATAGCTATATAAATAGACGTTATGCAGACATTTTCAAACCTATCCATGGAGATCTTGTCGGTAAGAACTATGCCATAACTATGCATCCTGATGATCAGCAAACCTGTCAAATTGTTTCAGAAATGGCCTTTAAAAATCCTGATTCGGTTTTTCCGGCAACTATTCGTAAATATGATGGACATGGTGGGTTCATTATTACACGCTGGGAGTACAAGGCTGTTTTTGATGATACAGGGGTTCCTGCCGGAATTTATTGTATTGGTCATGATATCACAGAACTGATGAAAATTACCAGCGAACTCCAGCAGGTGAAAATAAGTCACTCTCATTCAGTAAGACGGCATGTCGCAAATTTAATTGGACTTGGCAAAATAATGCAAACCAGTACCGAAATTGGTGATATGAAAGATGCCGCAAAGATGATTGTTCAAAGTGCAATCAACCTGGATGAGGTTATCAAAGAACTTTATAAATAATTTGTGTTTAGTCATTGTGTCCATAGATTTTCATAATGTTTAATGTCTTTTTTCAGGATTTTTTCAACTTTATAATTTTCTGCAATAATGTCAAAATAATTATCGTGTCCGGAGAAGTGAAAATGTTTATAAATTCTTTCGTCCCAAGAAAGCCATTCCTTATAGGTTTTTGACCTTTTCATAGTCATTTCTTCTAACCATAATGAATTTTCAACTCTACAAATTGAAGATTTATATATCGATTCTTCTTTCGGATATATATCATAAAATTCAATGTCAAGAGACTTGACCGCCCAGGCATTATTAAAAGTAATCTTTCCAATATAATCGGCCCAGGTAACTTCTTCATTAATCCATAGTTCTTTTTCTAACCAACAGTCAAAATATAAATAACAATAATCTCTTGATTTTTCAAGGATTACATCACCCTGTGGGTCAGCCCAAACAGGTAATTCAATTTCTGTCAAATATTGTTCTTTCAAGATAGTATGTCTTATTTAAACGAATATACATCCGTGTTTAGTTAATTCTAATTTGAGCTTTAAATCTGTTTTTCAGTGCTAACATACTCAATTCAATCTCCCTATCCATACCAGATCGATAATCGTATCTAAAGAACTAAAGCGCTTTAAACTAATGATCTCAAAGTTGTTCTCCCGGAGTACTTTGGATAAATAACCTTCCTGATGGTAATTTACATACACCTGATCCCCTGCACCAGCTATTTGATATCTCGATTTGTTGTGCTCATCCTCCTCCATAGTGCTCAGATAAAAAACGCCACCTGGTTTTAGCAAATCTGAGACATTTACGATTAACTGAATAGCTTCTTCGCGCGTAAAATAGGGTAGGCAGAAGCCAAATATAATTCCTTAAATTTCTGTTCTATCGTGTCAATGCCGCGGCAGTACAGCAATCAGATCAGTTGTGAAGCTATTTCAATTTTACCTTTCTCTTTTGCAATTTTCTTATCTCCCCATTCTTTTAAATAGGTTATAAAAGGAATAAGTTCCAATCCGGTTTCCGACAAAGAATATTCCACCATAGGCGGTACCTGGTGATAGACTTTTCGGATAATTAAATCATCTTTTTCCAACTCCCTTAAGGTTTGTGTTAGCATTTTGGTTGTCACATCTGCTAAAATCCTTCCTAACTCTCCAAACCGTATAACTTTATACTCATTTAAAGACCATAAGATCCTGCCTTTATATTTGCCACCAATTCTTCTAAATGCATAATCCACTGAACAAGTTGGTGAATCAGAACATTTTCTTGTCATTTTTGCCATTTATATAATATTAATATACTGATAATCAGATTACTTACTTTTTGGTAGCTAGGCTACTAAAAAGTAGGTACTTTCCATAAAGGTATATACAATATAGTTTTGTAGTCTACTAAAGTTTAATCAAATGACATTGAAATTAAAAGATAAAGTTGCTATAGTAACCGGAGCATCAAAAGGCATAGGCGCAGGCATCGCCAAAGCCTATGCCTTAGCAGGAGCGAAAGTGGTTGTAAACTATGCAAAGGACAAAATCAGCGCTACGAAAGTTGTTGATGAAATTAGGGCACTTGGCGGTAAAGCAATTGCCGTGCAAGCTGATGTATCAAAAGCGACAGACGTTGAAAGGCTATTTAATGAAGCCATACAAGCGTTTGAGAAAGTAGACATCCTGGTCAATAACGCTGGTATTTATGATATTGTTATGCTCGAAGCTATTACAGTAGAACTTTTACAGGCTAACCTCAACACCAATTTAATAGGTGCTATTCTTTGTGTACAAAAAGCTGCAGGGGTAATGGAAAAAGATGGAGGTAATATTATAAACATAAGCTCTACTGTAAGTATAAATCCCATGCCTGGTACACTAATCTATGCTGCAACAAAGGCAGCTATAGATAACGTAACTAAAGTACTTGCGAAAGAGTTGGGTCCAAAAAAAATAAGAGTCAATACGATATCTCCTGGTATAACCGAAACAGAAGGTGCTCATGAACAGGGTTTTATAGGAGGTGAGTGGGAAGCGCAACTTCTTGCGCAAATTCCACTAGGGCGGATAGCACAGCCCCTTGACATTGCCAAAGTTGCTGTTTTCTTAGCGTCAGATGATGCTGGATGGGTAACTGGAGAAAGAATTCAAGTTTCTGGAGGACAATTATAAATTAATTAAATAAAATAGATGAAATTAAAAGATAGAATTGCGGTCATTACAGGATCGTCAAAAGGAATCGGCGCTGGTATTGCTAAAGAATATGCAAAAGAAGGTGCCAAAGTAGTGGTGAATTATTCATCCAGTAAAGAATCAGCAGACAAAGTTGTCGAAGAGATTATCCAAAATGGTGGAACAGCTATTGCAATACAAGCAGATATTTCAAAGATTTCTGAGATAAACAGACTCTTTGAGGAGACTAAAAAAGCTTATGGCAGGTTAGATATCCTGGTCAACAATGCAAGTGTGTGGAGGTATGAAAAATTAGAGGACATCAGCGAAGAAACCTTTCAATTACAGATTAATACCGGTCTTATGGCGCATATGTTTTGCGCACAACAAGCCGTGGCTATGTTTGGCGAAAAAGGAGGAAGTATCATTAATTTAAGTTCCACTATAAGTTTGAACCCAATACCAGGCACATTGATTTATTGCGCTATTAAAGCTGCTGTTGATAGTCTGGCAAAAACACTGGCTAAAGAACTTGGGCATCGAAATATAAGAGTCAACACCATAGCTCCCGGTATGACAGAATCAGAGGGTTCCACCGCAGATGGGAGACCTGGTAGTGAGATGGAAAAACAATTTCTTGCTTTGACACCATTAGGGCGCATTGGGCTACCAATAGATATTGCAAAAGTCGCAGTTTTTCTGGCCTCAGAAGACGCTGGTTGGGTTACCGGTGAAAGAATTACCGTTTCAGGTGGATTATTATAATTATTTAACAACATCAAAAAGAGATGCTTGCCGAACATCTTAGCATAGTGCATAACTAAATATATAATCCCCTCTTTAAGGCAAATAGAGAGGGGTTATTGTTTTCTGCTGGTTTTAATTAAAATTCTCTATAGTAATATAAGCTATTAGTGAAACTAGTCTTAAAAATGTAAAACTAGTTTCACCAAGCAGGCTTAATAATGTTCTGCCTTGATTAAAGATTTTTATCTTTTGTAGCGGTAACTATTTCAGAAGTATGAGCAAAGTTGCCCTTACGCCATCCATTGTTAGTAGCGTCAGTGTTGGTAATATATGCACCCGTTTTAGTGTCTAAAATAACCACTCCATTTACTCCTACCGCTGTCTGATACCTTCCAACTGGTTCAGCACCATCTTGTTTAAAACTAAAAGCGCCGAATAATAGTGTTGCGATAAAAAGACCAATCGTAACTGATTTAATGTCAATTGAATACTTCATAAGATTTAAGTTTAATTTGTGTGATAAAACTAATATACAAAATTGACAGGAAATTAATCACAAACACTACAAGTGATCAATAGCTGATCAATTGCAACGATCCACCCATTGCGATAGATTCTTTTTAATATTGCAGGATCCTGTTAGGGGGCTATTAAATTCCCTTTTTAAGGTACTTCTGACTGAGCACAATAGTAAGAATTGTACACACAATAGCAGCTATAATACTTACGGTTATCGCATGTAAAATCGCACTTCCACCATTTGCTGCAATAGCGCCAAAAATAGCAACAACAATTGCACCAGCCGCTTGTCTAACCGTATTCAAAGCTGCAGAGGCAGTTCCTGAAAGTGTCTTGTCAACGCTGGAAAGAATACCAGTAGTCATTGCAGGAACAGCAAGGCCCATACCTAAAGAAATAAGCAGGAATGGAATTGATAACTGTCAGAAAGAAGTATGCATACCAGCTGTAAACAGGCCTGAAAATCCAAATGCAAAAAGCGTTAGTCCTATCAAAATAGGGGTACGGAGACCGCCAAGCCGATTAGAAGTCCATCTTTTGCCCATCGCAATCTCTACATACTGAGAATCAAGTCCGGTAACACGACCAGCCCATTCGCCTTCAACCGTAGCCCTGCCTTCGAGTTTTAAGCCTATTTCTGTGAAAAAAGAGATAGTGTCATCGAGCGATTCCACAACGATTCCGAGATTGTCCATTCGCAGTAATTTATTTTTTGCCATAGCTTTATCTATTTATAAAAAATCATAATTCCCTAAATCCTCATTTAAAAGACAACCCTTAACAGATACAGCTATAACCAGCTCAAGTTTTACCTTAGCTAATCGGTCATTTTAAAAGTAACATTTCCCTTCCGTCCATTATAACCATCGAAACCATTGCGGCCATCTCTGCCATTTGAACCATTATTTCCATTCGGATTTCCAATGCCTCCACTTCCACCCGCACCGCCTTTGCCAGCCTTGCCACCAGACCCACCTCTGCCCGGGATACTAGATGCTTGAATCAAGTTTAAATAGGGGGTAACATCGCGGGAATAATGAATAGTAATGTTTCCGCCGTTACCACCTGCATCGCCGTCCTGACCATTTCCCCCATCCTGACCATTTCCACCATCTCCACCCTGACCAGTTGTTGTATTGGTAATAGTGGTAGTTGTTCCATCGGTATTTGTTTTTGTCTCTACAGTAGAAGAAACTGTACCAGGAGATCCCGACGTACCTGAATCACCATCCGAGCCATTTAAACCATCGCTTCCATGAGCACTTTTACTTGAAATAGCAATCGAACCTCCATTTGTATTTACCCAATAATTATAGATTTGATGCGTAGTCTGATTTTGTATCTTAATTTTTAACAATTGCGCATTAATAGCCGAATCATAATAAATATCTGCCATAACATTTAAATCATAACCTGTTCCGTTAGATCGCGTATTGAACTTATAATTTGCAACATAATCCAGTAAAACATTCAGCGTATCAGTGATAGCGGTGTTTTTAGCTAATAAAGTAATTAACTGTATTTTATTGTTTTGAATTTTGGTTGGGTCGTTATCAATTTTTAAATCACCTTTTGATCTTGAAATATGAATACCATTAAACAGGAAAACAAAATCTTTTAAATTCTTCTTAACCGGGGCCCATTTGTCAATAAACATTTTGTTATCAAAGAATTTCCGGACACCAAACGGAACGTGATCGCCAGGTGCTTTCGAAAAATTCCCTGCAGTTAAAATATTGATGTTTGTTTCATAATTATAAGGTATTTTCTGCATGAATAACCATTTGTCTTTCCCACCCCAAAACCACTTTTTTGTGTAGACATTAACTGTGAGTGAATCTCCCTTTTTATAGGCTGTTCTGCTACCTTTTATTTTGATTTTTCCATTTGAATAATTGCCGCTATCTACTTCTATTTTATATTTCGACCAATCATCCAGGCCATTTAAAAAACCCTTAGTTTGTGATTTTTGCCCTTTGTCAGCTAGTACTACAATACCTATAGGTAACGAATTGCCTTCAATACGTAATACAGCAGGATCATATTCAAGAAGATATTTTTGCGTATCTGTTTTTGCATTGCTCACAGGAGATTGAGCAATTGCTGGTAAACACCAAATTAAAGAGAGAAGGACTGTAATGAAAAATTTCATAGTTATTGATCGGACTAATTAGTTTTCGTTAAAACTAAGATAAACAAATGACGAAAAAGTTTAAGAGACTATTTAAATTTTGTTAATTACCGGATAATATTCTTTTAGGCAGTTATTCGTTCAAATCATACACTTTTTGCAGACCTGGTCATTTTAGCTGCATATGAAAGGGTAAATGGCTGTTTGGATTTTGGGGCACCATTATTGGATGCTTATGAAAAAAAACATATGATTTCTATAAACAACGTACAACCATTAAGTTCTGAAAGCTTATTTGATCTTTTAAAAACTGAATTTCCTGCTTATGTAAATGAAAAATTGGGGAGTAACCTGGCAGTTGAGTTTGCTCATGTCTCAGACATTGTCAACATCAGTTTCCCGGAAATTATTGAAGGTAATGCTTATACTGTTACCGTAGGCGATAATAGTTTGGAGCTCACAGATCATACAACTGAGGGAACTTATAACACCGAATTGCTGGAACAGCACCTGGTGGAATTTTTGACTTTGAAAGCCGGTTAACCCCGCTCTTTTTTCCATGCTGACTTCATTTTAGCATATTTTATATCGGCTTCAGCAGCTTTCCATTTTTTATAAAAGATGGCTGCTGATGCTGCTTTTTCTGTTTCCCCTGTTCCGCGCTCCAGCTGGGCATAATCGTTTTCCTTGTCATATTTTTTTCCGCCTTTGTAGTTTGCATAACGTCTGGCACGAGTGTAGCCCATTTGCAGGAATTTCCTGGCCATGTCTGCGCCCACGAAATCATTGTTGTTCATATATTCCTGGAAAAGGATAAATATTTCCTCACTGCTCTTGCTCGCAATTTCTGGAGTTTTAAAACGCCAGTGGCTTCCGATCTCTGCTTTGTAGGGTTCGCAGATTAATACACCTTGTTCTCCTTTTCCCACGCTGTAGGCTTCCGGATTTTCCCGATAGTCTATGTCTGGTTTCCAGGGATAGCTTTCCTTATCAAAATTAAGGTAGGTGGGTTTTCGTTGCCTGGTCATGCTAAATAATCGGGTATTAAGATTTATCTAAAGTATAGGCGATACTTACTATATTTCTGATTCCTTTATCCAGTTCAGTTGCGGATTCATTTAAATAATTTAAAATCTCTTTTTGAGAATCGGTGGTAAAATCTTCATTCTTGAGCAAGTCAACTAATCCAATTATTTTCGCGAGAGAGTCTCTGATTTTATGGGATTGTGTCCATGCAATTTCCTGCAATTGCATAGTCTGTCTTTGCACCCGGGAGATGGTCTCTTTATAAGCTGTAATATCTCTGTAAGAGCCAATAGCTCTAATTGCATTTCCGTCTTTATCCCGCAGAAATATGCCTCTATAATGGATAACAGCAACTTCTCTATTTGCTTTAAAAAATCGGTATTCAGAATGCAGCACTTCTGTTTCTGGATTTTTTACTGCATCATTTAACTCTTTTAAAGCTTGTTCCTTATCCTCAGGAAAGATATTGTCAGACCATAATGTATTATTATAAACGTCCAGATTATAACCAAAAATTTCATTAAAACCCACACTCCAATTAGCTATATCATTTTCAATATCCCAATCGCAGATAGCTTCATCTGCTGCTCTAAGCATTAACTTATACCTGTCATTGCTTAGCTTTAGTTCTTCATTTTTATTGATTAGTTCAGTTACGTCAGTAGAATTTGTCACAATACCTAAAATAGCGGGATCTCCTAGCATATTTCTTGCGGTAGTAGTTAGCCATCGCCATTCATGATCGCCATTCAGGAACCTAAAAGGTTCTATGTGAATCCTTTCAACTTCAAGCAAAGAATTTATCTGTTCTCTAACTCTTTCCCGGTCTTCGGGGTGTATATAATCATAGGCAATTTTACCTGTCATTTTTTCGGGATATAGTTTAAGCAAACTGATACAGCTTTCACTTAGAAACTTATATTTTCCGTCCATATCGATTACAGCTGTTAAATCTGATCCTGCTTGTACGAGTGCTTTAAATCTGTTTTCACTGAGGAGCAGCGTTTCTTCTAATCTTTTTGCTGCTTGTTCATATTGTAACTGTGAAGTTATATCAGTAGCGATTATAAGTTCAACGGACCTTCCATCTAATTCAAATAGATTACTCTTAATCTCGACAGAAATAATATCCCCGTTTTTTTTTAAGTGTTTATAGCGTTTGTTCGTGAAACGCTCTTTATACCTGTGAACATTCTCCATAGCCAGCTCAAATTTACGGATAGTATCTTTTGGCCTTATTTCTTTGATAGTCATGCTTAGAAAATCTTCTCTGGAATATCCATAATGGCGTATAGCAGCTTCATTGACTTCAAGAAAACGTAAGGTGTCGATATCATAAATCCACATTGGCTGTGGGCTCAGCTGGAAGGTATCTTTATAAAGGTTATTTCGAAAGTCCATAAATTATTGAATAGTATTTTTTATAAATAAGCTTACAGGCATAGGAAAATAGTAGCTGAACGCGCATTGAATATTAAATGTATAGCTATACTATAATAAGCTAATTAGTATCGGAAAACTGATTGTTTGTGTTTTTAAGTAAAAACAACCTTTTTTTTAAGAAAGTTTAATCATTTTTAATCAAAACAACAATTCGTGTGATATTTGGTTATGATAATAGTATTTCGTTTTTAATGAAATAACTGACGTTTTCTGGTTATTTAACAAAAATAATATATTAAAAGTTTTAAATATTAAATAACAAACCAGAATCTATTTTTTACGTATGTTGGTATAATGTAACACTAAAGAATTAAAGCGTTATATTGTTTAATATATAGTTTTTATCTCTGAAATGTTATTTTTTTGGTCTTAAGTGCCTTATTAAGTATCTGAAATCATAAACGATCTCAAATAAATTTAGGCTTATGTTTAACTTTTCAGATTATTGACCAGATGTAATTTTAATTAAAAATTAATTGATTTGTAAATTATGCTTTCTTTCGCTGATTTAAATAATATTTTAAACAATAGCCCGGTCTCCATGGCTATTTTAGACTTAGATAGGAGATTCCAGGCTGTGTCTAATCAATGGCTGGTCATCAATGGGCTTGAAGGGGTGCAAGTCGTTGGCAAATTGCATAGTGAGCTATTCCCTGTGAATAGTCACAAGTGGCAGGAGATTTTTGATAATTGTCTGCTTGGTATTAATTACCAGGGAGAAACAAAGAGGATCGATCCTGCTGATCAAAGCAAGATCTGGATCAAATGGCAAATTAATCAATGGACTGCAAGTACATCAGGCTGCGGAGGGTTTGTCTTATATTGTGAAAATATTACAGAAATAAAAAGCAGTAAGCATCAAGAGGCACAATTTCGTGTTTTTATGGACTATATACCTGGTCTTTGCTGGATCACTAATTCAGCTAATGTTTTAACCTATGCAAATAAACATTTTTTAAATACGCATCATCTTCCGTCTACAGTAATAGGTAAAAATAAAAGAGACATTTTCGGTTATGATGTGGCAGCAGATGCGTTCCTTAATAACTCAGAAATCCTGAAAACAAAGAAAAATAAAGAATTTCAACAAACTATTCGTGACCAGGATGGTTTTCCTCAATACTTTATGACGTTCAAATTTCCTTTTTTAGATTCTTCAGGAAATATGAGTTTAGTAGGAGCTGTTTGTTTTAATATAACGAAACATAAACAACTTGAAGAAAATCTGTACCAGAGTGAAGAACAATTTCGCCGGGCATTTGAACACTCTTTGGTGGGGATGGCTTTAATCTCTCCTGAAGGATGCTGGAAACGTGTTAATGCTAGTTTATGTCTGATAACAGGATATACTGAACAAGAATTGCAGTCTATGTGTATACAGGATATTACACATCCGGACGATTTACCGGAAAGTATTGCCAAACTTATTGATCTTGCTAATAATGTTACCGAAAGTCTTAAAGTTGAAAAGCGGTATATTCATAAAAATGGCGATATCATCTGGGTCGTAATTGCGGCAACGATGTTAAAAGATAGCCAGGGCAGGGCACTTCATTATGTATCACAGATTGAAGACATCACGAAAAGAAAAGAAATTGAAGGTGACCTGAAGCAAAGCGAAAAGAAATACCGTTCTATATTTGAAAATGTACAAGACGTATTTTATCAAGCTGATCAAGCTGGATTAGTAACTGAAATCAGCCCGTCAATTCTTCAATATTCCGGCTTTTCCAGAGAGGCCATTATTGGTCAGCCTGTTTCTGATTTTTACTATTATCCTCAAGATAGAACAAGGATTATCAATAGTTTGAAAAATGATGGAACAGTAATCGATTTTGAGGTTAGACTAAAAACAGCAGATAAGGAATTAAGATATGTATCTGTGAATGCCAGATTAATTTTAGAAGATGGCCGGATTGCTGGCACTGAAGGTAGTATGAGAGATGTAACAGCCAGGAAGTTTCAGGAGAATGCATTGAAAGCATTGAATTTGGAGTTAACTGCATCAAATGAGCAGAAGAACAAGCTTCTTTCCATTATTGGTCATGATCTTAGAAATCCAATTTCAAGTAGTCTGGAGCTTTTAGAAATGACACTAGCTGATCTTTATTTAATTTCAGTTGATGATATTCACCTGCATCTCTCTATGATCAAGCAAGAATTATCGAATGCAAATGAACTTTTAGAAGGGCTGCTGATCTGGGCAAAGTCGCAATTTAATGCGATTGGTTTTCATCCTGTGGAAATTGCTGATATTTCAAATCTTATAGAAAGATCAGCACATAATGTGTTGCCAATGGCCAATAAGAAATCTATTCGGATAGTACACCAAATAGAGCCAGGACTGGGCATCTATGCAGATAAAGAAATGCTGGAAACTATAGTGAGAAATTTACTCTCCAATGCTATCAAATTTTCACATACTGGAGGAGAAATAACTATCAATGTATTAAAAAAAGGAAATGATATGCTCTTTTCTGTAGCTGACAATGGGATTGGAGTTCCAGCAGAGAAAGTTTTGGAACTCCTTAACAGTAAATCAAATTATACTACTTATGGTACAAACGGAGAAAAAGGAACAGGACTTGGATTAAATCTTGTAGTTGATTTTGTATTGAGGCATGGAGGGAAAATATGGGTAAATAGTAATTTAGGCATAGGGAGTGTGTTTTATTTTACTATACCTTTTGTAGAATGATTATTGTTAAGATGATGGTATCAAAGGTATTGAGAACACTGGAAGGGAAGAATTTTATTACCCGCCAGGAGCACCCGACAGATAATCTGGCTACTGTTACAAGTCTGTTACAACTCAAATTATATTTGCGGGGCAAAGGATTGTATATTTGCGACACACGATTAAGTATCTATGGACTTTAAAATCATATTTAGGTATAAACAATCAAGAATGTGGAGCCTTGGGTTTCTTGCATCGCTGCTCTTGCTTGTAATAAGTACTGGTGATTTTAAAACTACGGTCACAAAAAAAATATCTCTGCGTTCGGAGATTTTGCAGTCAAGTTTTAACACGGCAGATATACTCTTCCATCAAAATGACCTGCTGCGTCAAACTACTTCCTCAGTAAGAGGAAAAGTTACAAGCTATCGCAAAAAGTTTAAACATCTGATAGAGGGAAATGACGACCATTCTCCCTATGTTAAAGAGTTACAGTATATCCGGTATCTGAACTCATTTGTTAAACTGAATTACGAATCTCCTTATTTCGTTTCGGAGCAACTATCTTTCCTATACAGGCTTTCGGTCTTCTAGATTCTCATTAAAATTATTCTTTCTCCTGTTGAAAACAGGAGGTATACTGAATCACTCTATAACAATTATAGGGCTGGCCCAGTACTTTGTATGAAATTTAGAAACGAAAAAACGAAGCTTTGATATAGCATCGCGGATGAAATATGCCCGGCGCATAGCTAAGCTTCAGTACTTATAATAACGATATATACTTAATGAAATTAAATTGGATATTCATCATATTTGTGATGGTAGTTACCCAGGCATGCTCCACTAACAGCGCCAAAACTAAGGAGGAGAAATTAACGGAAATCCCTGTTGTCAAATTAAAAATAGTTGATACCGCTCTTGCACTTAATTATGTTGCAGACATTCAGGCTGTCCGTAATATAGAAATCAGGGCCAGAGTACAAGGCTTTATTGAACAAATACTGGTTGATGAAGGGCAGCAAGTAAAAAAAGGACAGCTGCTTTTTAAAATGAACGACAAAGAATACTTGATTAAGCTAAGCCAGGCTAAATCACAATTAGCCAGCGCTAATTCATCCGTAAAGATTGCCGAGGTCGAACTCGGGCGGATTAAAACTCTGGTAGATAAAAAAGTTATATCTAAATCAGAACTGACACTGGGAACGGCCCGCCTTGCAGAAGCTGAAGCTAAAGCGAGCGAAGCCTTGTCAATCATTGATGATGCCAAGCAAAAACTTTCCTATTTATCCGTCCGCGCACCATTTGAAGGTGTTATAGACCGTATACCTTTAAAAACTGGTAGTCTGGTGAGTGAAGGAGCACTATTGACAACATTGTCCGATAGCCGTAATATGTATGCCTATTTTGATATCTCAGAAAATGAATATCTTCAATTTATGCGTACCGGTAAGGGACATTTTTCTACACATGCAGAAACTGCACTGATACTTTCAGACGGTAATACTTATCCGCTCAAAGGCAAAATACAAACGCAGGAGAGCAGTTTCTCTGGAAGCACTGGTTCAATTGCCTACAGGGCAATGTTTCCCAATCCAGATCGCATACTCAAACACGGTGCTTCTGGTAAAGTGCAATTGATATCTAAACTGGAAGGCAGCCTATTAGTACCTCAAAAGTCTGTCTTTGAAATTCAGGACAAAAACTACGTGTTTGTGGTTGATGAAAAGAATACAGTGAAAATGAAAAGTTTTGTACCTAAAATGAAGCTTGCTGAATATTATGTGGTAAGCAGCGGACTAAAAGCTGGCGAAAATATCGTCTACGAGGGTATACAGAATATCAAAGATGGTGTTACCATTACCCCGGTATTTAATAAATCCAATAGCCTTTCCGCAAAAAAATAGTACAACTAACATATCATCCTGGCTAATTTCCTTGTATAACACAGGGTAAGCTGCTGCATTTTATAATTAAAGAAAAATGGTTGAAACATTTATTAGAAGGCCAGTATTGTCACTGGTTATCTCTCTCTCCTTAATTCTGCTGGGTGTGCTCGCATTTTTTTCGCTGCCCATTACGCAATTCCCCGATATTGTTCCGCCATCCGTAGTCGTTACAGCAAGTTACAATGGAGCAAACGCAGAAGTATGTGCCAAAGCCGTCGCTACTCCGCTTGAAAAAGCCATCAATGGTGTTCCTGGAATGACTTACATGAACTCTGTAAGCAGCAACAATGGCGTAACATTAATACAAGTTTTCTTTAATGTTGGAACAGATCCCGACCAGGCTGCAGTAAACGTGCAGAACAGGGTGACTACGGTATTGGATGAACTACCAGAAGAAGTTATCAAAGCGGGTGTAACTACAGAAAAGGAAGTAAACAGTATGTTGCTTTATCTGAATGTGACCAGTAATGATAAAGATATGAGCGAGGAATTCATTTACAATTTCGCAGATATCAATGTTCTTCAAGAACTAAAACGCATAGATGGGGTTGGTTTTGTAGATATTATGGGTGCCAGAGATTATTCTATGAGGGTATGGCTGAAGCCAGACAGGATGTTATCTCATAATATATCTGCAGATGAAGTCATCAGCACCATGCGTAAACAGAATATTGAAGCGGCACCCGGTGTTGCCGGTGAAAATTCTGGAAAAGGAACTGAAGTAAAACAATACGTTTTAAAATATACAGGAAAATTTAACAGCAAGGAAGACTATGAAAACCTTGTTTTAAAAGCTGAAAAAAATGGTGCTTTAGTTAGGTTAAAAGATATAGCGGATATCGAATTCGGGACCGTAAGTTATGATATGGTCTCCAAAACAGATGGCAAGCCTTCTGCCTCGATTATGATTAAACAAAGGCCTGGCTCAAATGCCAGTGAGGTTATTGACAATATCAAGGAGAAAATGGCCGAATTAAAAGGTACCAGTTTTCCACCAGGAATGGAATATAATTTTGCTTACGATGTTTCCCGTTTTTTGGATGCCAGTATTCATGAAGTACTCCGCACACTTGTGGAGGCCTTTATCCTGGTATTTATCGTGGTATATATCTTTTTACAAGATTTCAGAAGTACCCTGATTCCTGCATTAGCAGTACCAGTGGCGCTCATTAGTACTTTGGCCTTTTTACAAATATTGGGTTTCTCCATCAATATACTTACGCTGTTTGCGCTTGTTCTGGCAATCGGTATTGTGGTGGATAATGCGATTGTTGTGGTAGAGGCTGTGCATGTGAAAATGAGCGAAGAGCACCTGCCGCCAATGGAGGCAACTATTGCTGCAATGAAAGAAATTGGTGGTGCTATCATAGCTATTACCATGGTGATGTCTGCTGTATTTATTCCGGTAGCCTTCCTGTCAGGACCTGTGGGTGTTTTTTACCGGCAGTTTTCACTTACACTAGCTATTGCCATTGTCATTTCTGGAATTAATGCATTAACGTTAACACCAGCTTTATGTGCAATTATGCTCAAACACCAGGAAGGAAACACTGCTGGTAAGGGCCTGATGGGCAGATTCTTCAAACTGTTTAACAAAGGATATGATCAAACAGAAAAGAAGTTTAGTCACCTTATAGGCTATATCATTGGACGTAAACCTATTACTATTTGTCTGTTCCTTTTCTTTTGTATCGCTACCTGGACAGGAAGTCAAATACTGCCGTCTGGATTTATTCCGACAGAAGATCAGGGAATGATCTATGTAAATGTAACCACTCCACCAGGATCAACCGTAGAAAGAACAGAAAAAGTACTGGATCAGATACAACAAAGCACGCGCAGCCTTAAAATGGTAGAAAATGTAAGTACACTTGCGGGGTACAGTCTGATGAGTGATATAACAGGAGCATCATACGGTATGGGTATGATTAATCTGGCCCCATGGGATAAACGAAAAGAAACAGTAACGGAAGTAATCTCAGCATTAAAAGAAAAAACCAGGGGAATCAGTGATGCCTCGATTGAATTTTTTGCCCCGCCAACTGTACCTGGTTTTGGAAATGCCAGTGGATTTGAACTGAGACTCCTGGATAAGAACAAGAGTGAAGACTTGAATAAAACTGCCCAGGTTACCAATGAATTCTTAAAAGCGCTGCGAAGTCATCCGTCAATTTCAGGAGCCTTTACGAGTTTTGATCCAAATTTTCCGCAGTATATGATACATATTGACCAGGATATGGCTGCACAGAAAGGTGTTTCTATAGACAACGCAATGAGCACACTGCAAACTTTAGTAGGTAGTTATTATGCCACTAACTTTATCCGTTTCGGTCAAATGTATAAGGTAATGCTTCAGGCTTATCCGGAATACCGTAGCAAACCTAATGATCTTTTACGGTTGCACGTTAAAAATGATAGGGGTGAAATGATTCCTTATTCTACATTTGTAAAGCTGGAAAGAGTTTTTGGACCAGAGCAGATCAATCGTTACAATATGTATACTTCGGCGATGATCAATGGAGATGCTTCGGCCGATTTTAGCAGTAGTGACGCCATTGCTGCAGTTGAGGCTACCGCCAAAGAAAAACTTCCCCGTGGCTTCAGCATCGAATGGTCTGGAATGACCCGGGAACAGATCCTTTCGGGGAACCAGGCAATTTACATTTTTATCATCTGTCTTATATTTGTTTATCTTTTGCTCGCTGCACAATACGAAAGTTTTCTACTCCCCTTACCGGTGCTGCTCTCACTTCCTGCAGGTATAGCCGGTGCCTTTTTCACCTTAAAGCTCGCAGGGCTTGAAAACAATATTTATGCACAAGTATCACTGGTCATGCTCATTGGGCTATTGGGAAAAAATGCAATCCTGATTATCGAGTTTGCCGAGCTCAAGCGCAGAGAAGGCGCAACAGTAGCAGAGGCCGCAAAAGCCGGAGCTGTATCCAGACTAAGGCCAATTTTAATGACCTCATTTGCATTTATTGCCGGGTTGATACCGCTTTGTATTGCTACTGGTGCAGGTGCTGTAGGTAACCGTTCCATAGGAACTGCTGCGGTAGGCGGTATGCTGATCGGAACACTTTTCGGAGTCATCATTATACCAGGACTATATGCAATTTTTGCGTCAATAGGTAAAAAGAAACCAAAATTAGTTATTGAAAATAATAAGGAAAACGCGTAATGAGATTAAGCTATAAAAATACCACCTTCTGCTATAAAATACTTTTGTTATCCACCTTGATAGCTTTTACGGGGTGCAAGAGCATGGAACCTGTAGTCATGCCCAAAATGCAGACCATGCCCGGTGCATTTAATCGCATTGAAAATTCACCTGAGCACCTGTTGAACTGGAAAGAGATCTTTACTGATCGGGAACTTGTTTCATTAATTGACACCGCCCTGAATACTAACTTTGAACTTAAATCCGAAATGCAACAGATCATTGTGGCAGAAGCAAATTTAAAACTTGCAAAAGCCAGTATGCTGCCAGGTTTAAATACGAGTATAACCGCAGGCCTGGACAGGTTTGGGAAATATACGATGAATGGAGTGGGGAACTATGACACCAACCTTTCGCCAAATGTGAGTACCAATCAGCAAATTCCAACTCCCACACCAGATTACTTTATGGGTTTTAGAAGTTCCTGGGAGATTGATATCTGGGGGAAATTGTCAAAGCGCAAAGAGGCTGCATACTCGCGCTACCTGGCTACAAAAATGGGCCAGCAATGGCTCCGTACCCAGGTGGTCGCACAGGTTGCTCAGTTGTACTTTGAATTGATTGCCCTGGATAAACATGCCGAAATTTTAAAGCGGAATATTGCGCTTCAAAAAAAAGGTGTTGAAATTATTGAGGCTCAAATGGCAGGGGGGAGGGCTACATCATTAGCTGTTAGCCAGTTCAAAGCACAAATGATGGCTACACAAGGCAGTTCATATCAAATTACACAAGCCATTGTAAAGACCGAAAATGAACTAAACAACTTGTTAGGAAGGTTTCCTGCTCCAATCAAAAGGGATAGTTCTTCGATTACCAGGGTGCTGCCTGATCAAATTTACGCAGGTATACCTGTTAGGGTAATCTTGAACCGACCGGATATAAAACAGGCCGAGCTGGAATTAAGAGCGGCGAAAGCAGATGTTCAAGCGGCGCGTAAAGCTTTGTTGCCCTCATTCACATTAGATGCCTACAGTGGAATAAATTCCTTTAAGTTACCCCTTTTGTTTTCGCCGGGATCTTTGGCCTCTGGTGTATTAGGTGGATTAACAGCTCCGATCTTTAATAGAGGGGCACTAAAGAACGGTAACCGCATTGCAAACGCAGCACAGCTCAGTGCTTTTTACAATTATCAGCGAACAGTACTACAAGGATACCAGGAAGTTTCTACCCAATTAAGTGCAATTGATAATTACAAGCGTGCTTACCAATTGAAAACGAGCGAGGTCGGGGAATTGAAAACTGCATTGTCAACAGCCAACGATCTTTATCTTGCCGGATATGCATCCTACCTGGAAGTGATTGTTGCGCAAGGAAGTATGTTGAATTCGGAAATCGAGCAAGTGGGTTTAAAGCGTGATTCCTATATCACATTGATCAACCTTTTCAGGGCTTTGGGTGGAAATATTTCTGAATAAGCTTAGTTGGTGGTAAGATTTTTTTTATTAATAAATGACATCAATCATTTTATTGTATTATCCTTTAAAATAATTTGTGTCTGATAGTGGAATTAAAAAGTCTGGAGATGAAAAATAAAATAAAAGAAGAAACCTGCGAAAGCCTGTTATAATCATATTGGAGGAAAATTAGGAGAGCTATTGCTTAAAATGTTTGTTGACCAAGGATGGATAGAAAAAAATGATCCGGCTGACCAATATCAATCTAAAGCAATACCAAAAATTGTAGCGAAGGTTTAAACACTCATTAACTACGGATTTACTTAAACAAATGATAATAAAACCTATCATTAAAGTTCATTTAGCTGTAAATTTTCTGTTTACACGCCTATTGTGTTGATTGTTAAGAAATTATATTTTGTTATTAATTAAAATAAATGCTAAACTTACATAATCTTTATATTGATATATTATAAGTCAAAGTGACTAAAAAAATATAAAGAAGCTGTAACCAAGGGTGCGGGAGAGGTGTATATGCGACACTAAAATCTTTTGAAATTTTACGAAATACTACAATTATTAAATTTAATGATAATGAACAATAAGGTAATAGCTCTCCCATTTGCAGGAGGTAATAAATATAGTTTTAATAGTATTGAGAAGCATGTTCCCAAAAAATTAGATTGGATTACTTTGGAGCTTCCTGGAAGAGGTAATCGTTTTAAAGAAAGTTTGTTGGATAAAGTTGAACAAATGGTAGATGATCTTTTGAATCAACTCATGCCTCATATAAAAGAAGGAAATTATATTTTATATGGGCATAGTATGGGGACATTATTAGTTAACTTGTCGGCGCTTTAACCCACAAATCACGCTCGTTTAAACGCCCTTTTAATTGAAATTAAACGAGTGTTATACTTGATTCTTGAACTATATCTAACAGACGGCTTCTCGACAAGTATATAAAATATGTATGCTGAAATGATAGAGAATGCTAATCCGGTTAGGACTTTAATTACTTCATTGCTGCCGACAAACGGAAGGTGCCTAGAAATATTTACAGCTGCCCTACCAAGTTCCCAATGAACCAAATACAAAGAGTAACTTATGTTGCCAAGGCCAAATAAGGCTCGGTTAAAGAATGTTTCCTGGTCAGCTTTAACAAAGAGTATAAACAGTACTGCCGACAACCCTGCGACTGCGTGTGATATTCCATGAACATATGCAATTAACACTGTCAGTGTAGTTATACCGAACCAGAACATCTTTAATGACATGTTGGTAAAATACTTATTGAAAATAAGTATTCCTAAACCAAAAAAGGGAAACCAATACACTACAATTGACCGTGAAAACAGCAAAGAAAGAATTGACATTACAAAAACGAATGCCAATGATTTATAGTTGTTAGAAACCACGATAGGGAACAAAATTCCAATCAGAATATAAAATTGAAATTCGATAAACAATGTCCAAAATACAGGTGACCAACTATGCAGGCCAAGCAGCTCGTTTAAAAAAAGAAAGTGAGACAAAAGAGTGATTCCATATAACAATTCTCTACCCGTTGCAATAGCCATTGCAACTGCAATGGCTATTGCAACGAGATAAGGAGGGTATACCCTTACAATCCTTTTTATGAGAAATGTACCAAAACTAGATATGTTGTAGCCGGTCTTGTACATGCTATAAGGGAGTACAAAACCACTTATTACAAAGAATATTTGTACTCCAAGCCAACCATAAGAACCATACGATGCCGTTGCTTTTGACAAACCGGCACTTCCAGTCAAATGAAAAATAGTAACTAAGAGAGCTGCTATTCCTCGCAGTATATCAATTTGTTTTATGCGCATTCTTAAAAAATAAGACAGTTCAATCAAATGTGCATATTTAGCACGATAATGAAGAAAAATTTTGAACTATTATCCCTGCATCCACAATAGAAACGCATCAGCACTTTGAAACCATTGCCCGCCTAAATTTGTGATTTCTGCTTTTTGAGCTTCTGTAAACTCCCAATCCTTGTACTCCATTGTCAAAACCAAAAGGGGCGGGTAACGCCCTATTCCACGCTACACCTAATTGAGGCCGTAAACTGGGTGATAACCCATCGCCATTATTGTTCATTACGCATCGTAGTTTGCGCCAAACACAGTGAATTCTATTGATTCGCCTGCGGCAAGTGTGGCTAATATCGCTGCTTCAAAGTTCATTCCATTGTTTAAATTGATGTAAGGATTTCCATTACTGTCAATTTTCAATCACGGTAAATTGCCCCGGTTTAATCCTGACACACTGGACACAGACCCGTTGGTACCAGCACCTGCCGGCACTGTTATTGTTCCTAACTTACTGATCACTGCGCCATCATTCACTTGCAATTGAACAATCCGCTGAGTGGCCGATGAAGATGCAACTGCAATGCCATCCACCCGGCTACCTTCTGCACTGGGGTTAAATATTAGATATACAAATACTTATAGTTATCTATGCTTATTGTATGTAATAATTATCGGGTGCTACTCGAAACATTTTTACCGCAAAAAGGGTACTTTAACTGAATTATCTGATATTTGTTGTGTTTTTAAATGCAAGTCTAGTACACCCAATAGTACACCCATTGACAAAAAAACAGCTGTTTTCAGCAATAATCTAAATAAATAACGCCAAAAAACAAGTCCTACTTAAACCATTTAAGCAGGACTTATCTATGTCTGTAATCTATCTTTGAGCAGATTAAACGGTGTTTAAATGCGTATTGTAAAGGTTTTTGTCCGTTTTCAGGCTCTTTATCTATCTGATTTGGTAATTGATTGTAACTAGTGTGCTTTTAAATTGCAATTAATGATTTATAAAGAACTCTTTATCCTTGTTTAATCACTATTTAACTAGGTTTTTCAGGGTCGAATTATCATTAACAAATAAAACCGACTGGGCGGGTCGGGTTTAATTAACAGTGAATGATGATAAATGATGATTTGGAAATTTCGTTTTTGTTCTTGACCCTGAACCTTTTTAGTTCTTTTTACAGTTTTTACTATTGTAAAGGCCTTTTTTTTTTGATTTTTCCGTTTTTAATATTTGGAAGTTTGGTTTTACCCCCTATAATCTTTTACACTTCTTTATTTTTCACCTTAATTTTTCTCGCTGTTTTTAATCTATCCGTTACAAAATCAAGATCACGTATATATAAGGTGTTATGATGTCCACCAGGAGCCGTTACAGTCAAATCCCTAACCATAGGATCATATTTATAAGGGTTAAAACCATGATTTAAAAGAAGTAAATGAATATTTTTTTCATCAAAACCATATCGGTCACCAGAACCATTAAGCTCAATAATAATTGCTTTCAGTGACTTATCTTCAAGAGTATTCCGGCTGCCATTTAGCACTTCTGTTTCAAAACCCTCTACGTCAATCTTCATCAATAAAGGACTTCTGCCAGAAAGGATATTATCCAAAGTGTCCACATTTACTTCTGTAATCTCTGTGTCGCCAGGGCTACTAACATGATTCCCCGTATCAAAAGATGTTGTAAATTTTAAAACGCTTTTACAGCTACCTAAGCCAATATTTAAAGCCTCTACTTTATCTTGAATGCTATTAATTGCTATATTTTGACTAAAGATCTTAAATGTTTTAAGTATCGGTTCAAATGCAATAGTCTTTGCACCGATTTCCGAAGAAGCCAGCATAGTATAACTGCCGACATTAGCCCCGATATCCAAAAATAGATCATCCTCCCTTAGTATGTGAAGCAGAAAGGCCATATCTTCAAACTCATGTAGTCCACAATAAAAATTACCAGTCGCACCAGTAAGGCCCCTCCAAACTAAAAGCTTACTTTTTTCCGTAAACTGGTATACAATTGGAAAATTGATAACCCTGGAAAAAATCTGCCATTTGAACAAATTAATAATTGCAGAAAAGCGATTGTTTCTCGTAAGTGGATGATTAAAAATAAATTTTAGCGTTCTGTTCATTTAGCAAAGTATACATTAAAAATTAGTTTCTAAAATGGTTTAATAAGTATACGGGGTATGATGGATTAGTATCCATGTTTATAAGTCGTGCATGGTCAATACAGATTTTAAAATCATATCTGCCAACCGCGCCTTCCGTGATAGAATGGCTGGAATTACTGGCAGGGCGAAAGATAAATTGGCTGATGCAGATTACCCGGCAGATTTGCTGGCTATTTGGAACGCTTACTACCGCCAGGCGATGGAGGGCAACTCCTTTAAAATCATCTGGACAGATACTAAAGATGGGAATCCTGTTTATGAAGAGGTTAGCTTTAATCCAGTGTTTGATCAACAGGATAATGTTTCGGCCATCAGTTGCTTTTCAAGAGATATTACCGAAGCAAGAATAGATCGGGAAAGGATTCTCCGGCAAAATCAGCAGCTAAAGAAGATCGCATGGATACAGTCACACGGAGTAAGGTCGCATTTGGCAAATATTATGGGGCTCGTACAACTTTTAACAGCTACAGATATGCCGGGAGAAGAATTTTTAAATATGCTGTCGATGCTGAAAACTTCCGCAGACCAGCTGAACCAAGTGATATTTGATATTATGACACAAGCCGATAATCATGATGACATTGCAGATTAATTTGATGGTTTAAATGGGTGGACAGAAGTTGATGCATTATCTTGAATAGAATTGTTGCCGGTTTCCACTTCTACTTCTTTTGTCGTTACAGCATAATGGGAGGGATGAATCTCATGACCGTACATTAATGCATATGCCTTAGTAAACTCCGCGCCAAAATAAAGAATAATTGAGGAATAATAAGTCCAAAGAAGTAAGATTACAAGTGAGCCAGCGGCTCCATAAGTGCTGCCAATATCACTTTGCCCAATATATAGAGAAATACCAAATTTACCCAGCATGAATAAAACTGCTGTTACTAAAGAACCATAGATTACATCCCGCCATTTGATAATTGCATCGGGTAATACTTTGAAAATTACACCAAAAATCAATGTGACAACTGCAAGAGTAACGACTTGATTAAGAATATAGAATAGAACTACAGAAACATCGGAGAACCTTGCCTGTAATCTGGAGCTAAATCCATCTAAAATTGAAGTAATTCCAAGAGAAACCAATAACAGGAATCCCAAACTTATGATGACCGAAAAAGAGAGAAAACGGTTCTGAAGCATCTTTAGCCAGCCACGCTTTGGTTTTGGCTTCAGTCCCCAAATGGTGTTAATTGAATCCTGAATATCAGCGAATACAGTAGTCGCACCAATTAGCAAAGTAACCATTCCGATAATAAATGCGATTGTCCCTTTATTGTTAATAGCAGCTTTTTGAACAATTTCCTGGAGTTGTAATGCAGTTTCTTTGCCCATAAAACCGGCAAGCTGACCATATATTTGTCCCTGCGCAGCTTCTTGCCCTAAGAAAATACCACACAAGGATATGATTACTACTAATAAGGGGGCCATCGAAAATACAGTATAATAAGCTAACGAGCCGCTTAGCTTAGTGACCTTATGGTCGCTGAAGCCAGCAATAGAATTTTTCAATATTTCCCATATGCCTTTTAAAGTGATCTTTGTATTCTTACCCATTTTTCTTAATTATTATTCGGTTTATTGTGTATTAGTAAACCTGAATGTCCTCTGATTGTTTTGGAAAGAACTTATTAACTACCATAGTTTGGGCAACATTTCAATTACTCTTTTCAGATAACCTTTGCTAATTTGGTTGTCACTTTTAATATTTTTCATGAAAGATTATACGCTGGGAATTTATTTCAAATCCTGATTTGACAGCTTCAGCGAAATGCGCTGACCATCTGGCCTGTCCGGAATAAATAAAATTACTATTTTGATTCCTTGTCATCGGGTAATTGGATCTGATTGGAAATAACCAGATATGGGGGAGGGCTTTGGAGAAAGCAATATTTAATTGAGTTAGCACAGCAACCCTAATAAACAAAAGTGTGTAGAATAATAAAAGTGACAAAAAATCAAGAACAGCCAATATTTTCAGAATATTTGACAGTTATAAACTGAAAATTTTTCAGTGATGTTGCAATTTTTTCAGCTTACAGAGGCAAAAATACATTTGGCATTGCTGTTGTAATAGTATTATTGAACACAAGTTCATTAGTTTAATTAATTATAGTTTTAATCATTAAATCAAATTAAGGAGGAAAAACCCATGACATTGGTTAAATTTAATCCAGAAAACAAAAAAAAATCATTAGTGTCAGGCTATGGTGATGTTTTTGATTCTATCTTCGATGACACATTTTTTAAAGACCGTATGCATTCCAGAGTGCCTGCAGTTAATATCAGTGAATCTGCAGATGACTATCACGTTGAATTAGCGGCTCCCGGGCTTAAAAAGGAAGATTTCAAACTAAACCTGGAAAGGAATATATTGCATATTTCTGTAACGAAGAATAAAGAAAGTGAACAAACAGAAAGAAATTATGTCAAGCGTGAATATAGCTACAGTTCTTTTGTTCGCTCATTTACTTTACCTGAAAGCGCGGATGAAAACGCAATTCAGGCAACTTATAACGATGGTGTTCTAGCAATCAACATTGCAAAAAGAGAAGAAGCTAAGATCGTGAGCCGTCAAATTGAGATTAAATAATTCTTCACAACATTTATTCCAGAGCTACCATCAGGTAGCTCTTTTTTTTGGCTGGCAAAGAATGGTTGTTAGTCTTCTTCCTGGCCAAATTCATCGCCATCCAGGTCGCTTTCAAAATCGTCTTCCAGCTCCTGTTCCTCCGGGACATCAATTTCTTCGTCTAGTTGCGTCCCTTCTCCGTCGGCAAACTCAATTTCGTCTTCGGTGTACTCCGAGTCATCTTCCTGCTGCAACTTTTCCTCTTCGGCTGCACGTCCTGCCTGGAACTGTTCCGGGTTAATGATTTCTTTCTGTTCCATTTCGTTTTCCTGATTTTCCATAAACATCAATTTAGTTTAACTGAATTATGGATAGCAACAACTTTTGCTGGTATCGTGTTTGGACTTTTTTTTTATTTTAGGAGGATGTGGAGTCTGACTCTGATTATATTGTTTGTTCCGCTGACTCTCTATCAGTTCTCGCCTGGCTCTGGCCGTGCCTGGCACCAAATGTGCAGGCAGGAATTAGAAAAGGCTTAGGAGCAGATTCAGCTCATAACATAGCTAACAACTTGTTTTGGGAAAAGTTCTGTACCGTAATTCTGAAACTAATTGCGGGCTAGTTTGCTAATTTCCAAATTCTGACATGAACTTGATTCTCCTTATAAGCTACAACTTTCAAATTATTGACTTGCCCAGCTGTGCCGTTGCTTTTCCTTTAGGATAATTGATGGCTTCCGACACTTATACTAATTTTTCTGGTAACCTGGTTTACCAGAACAGTTTATTCAATTTGTTCAATAGCGAAAACTCTTCCTGATTTAACTTACAATCTGACTGATATATAGATAATTGACTTATATTGTTTTGTCTATAAGTTTCTTATGGAGAATGGAGTCCAGCTGCCATTTCAAAAACGGGGCGTATTCCGAAAAGCCAAATGAGTAGGAGATCACCTTAATTAACGCTCATGAGTATTAAAATTCATCCAACAATTGGAGTTGCTCGTTTAGGAAATAGTCCAAACGAGTTTTGTATTGTTCCTGACAAAACCGGAGGTATACCTTTAGAATTTGAAGGCGGAAAAATCACCGATAAAAAAATCCGGAAATTTAAGGATAGCAAAGGACTTATTAAAAAACAAGGACAACCTTTCAGAATCTATGACCAAACTGGTGAAATAACCATAAACAGAAAAGACATTAAATCCATAGAATGGACAGTACACCTGGCTAATAAAAAAGCTGAGTGGTATCAATTTGACGAACTTAAGGGTAATTTATTATTTGGTGATAAGAATAGTTATGCAGCATGGAATGTTCCCTTAAGAAATAATGATCTTACCAAGAACAGACAATCATTATTTATTGATTATGGTCCCAGAAGAATTACCGTTTTGAAAGAAACAAACCCTATAGAGTCTAACTTTAAGTTTGATAAAAAATCGGTTCCAGCTAACTATACTGAAGCGCAGTTTCCCCCGGCTAAAGTAAAATATGGCCAGCCAGTTGAGTCATTGGGAGGTATTCTTACCGATGCTGAAGGTCGGTTAATCGTATTTGGTGGTTTTGGAAGAACAGGCGGTGATACCAGTTTAACTGGTTTTGGAGGTGGTGACCAATGGCATGATGACATCTCCGATGGCCCTGTGTACTGCAAAGTGACCTATACAGATAATAAGGTAGAATCGATAGCTGCATGGTGTATTGTCGGGTCTCCGGACTTTGCTCCTGAAGTTGTCAATATAAGTACTTTAAGCGACAGTATTTTTGATGTTTATGTTAGAAACAGTCCAGGATTTATACCTGAATTATTTGATAAAGGCAAGTTTAAACCGGATTATGAAGCAAATTTCCAGAGAGACATCAAGCCTGTTTTTGATAGAATGAAAGGCTATCAATGGGTAGCGAATGTTCAGCCCATGGCCAATTTAGCTAGTTTGGATTTTTATGAAATCAATAAGAACACCAGTGATGCCAATGCAACGCGCCAAAAAGTATTCAATTACTTTAGGGGTATTGATCCTTATACAAGAGCGCCTATTGAAAATCCAGATCCTTTAGCCTATACTCAAAAGGAATTTGATCAGCTGGATCAAAATAAAATCATCCAGAAAGAAGAAAAATATAGCGCTAAATACCCTCAGGACAAATATCCTCAGGAATACTTATTTAAGGATCAAAACAAATACCTAACGGTTGAAGACGGAAAAGAAATTGTTAAAGAAGGAGATCTATTTCCCTTGATGCCATTAAATTCAGGTACTAACTCGGTACGGAATGAGAATCCTTTAAAGTTTTTAGCGCTTACTGAAACGCAGTTATTTTTACTAAAACAATGGGCAGACGGCAAATTTAATTTGAAGCCAGACCAGCATTGGGAGGGAATTGTACCGGCCTTAGATACGATTAGTGTAGGAAATTGCATCGGTTTGCCCATGTCTCCGGGAATTGAAGTGACCTGGAATGTTCATAATCAGATTATTTATAATTTAAACCTACCATTTACCCTGAAAGTAAAGAACAGCATTGCTAAATATGACAAGCTTTTCAATGTAGGGAAGGAAACAGGGTTTTTAACCGTGACCAGGGACGAATGTTTAGGCGGTGGATGTGAGCCTGGCGATTTGACCAAAAGAATGGCTTGTCCCTGGCAGGCTGATTTCTTTAATTGTACGGTACAAAACATAAACTTTACCAATCCAACTCAGGTTAAAGATTATATTGTAGACAGTAAAGGGGAAATCATTAACAGAATTCCAACCCCACCTGTTTATTACAGTTACTGGTGGCCTCCGCAAAGTCCATGGGATGTATTAATCGGAGAATTAACTAAAGAAGGATTTCATGAAAATGGCAACTGGGAATCCGGACGTCAAATGAATTATCAAAGAGGCCTCAATAGTTATGTTCAAATGGTTGAATTTTGGGACACATTAGGGTTTGTTAAAGACATGAACGCTAATAATGCTGGCTTCCCTTACCTGTTGGAGACTGAACGCGGTCACGATTTCTATACGAGTCAGAAGCCACTTATAAGTGAAATCATGGTGAAATTGAAATATGATAACAATGGTCTGAATGTAGATGATCAAGCTATAGAAATTGAAACACCCATATTTTATCTTGATATAGCTAAAGCCCGCCGTAGAAGAAAAGAACAATTTGCAACTACTGAAAATATATCGTTAAAGGCATTAAGCGTTGGTAGTATCAATACCATTACCTATCATCCTTTCAAAAAAATAAAGATCAGTGAAGAATTATCAAAAGTGAGATTTAAATTTAGAAGATAGCGCTCATGATAAACACATTTGATACTGATGTACTTATAGTTGGTGGAGGCCCTGCAGGGGCCTCTGCTGCTTTAAGTATTTTAAAATTTTCCGATTTAAGTGTTACAATTGTAGAGCAGAGTGATTTGAATAGTCAAAGAATAGGAGAACAGGTAAGTTCAAGTATTTTTGATCTTCTTGATTATTTAGGATTAGATAAGTCTGATTTTGGAGATGATTGCTTTCTGCCAGGGTATAGTAGTAATGCAGCCTGGGGGAGTTCGCAAATCACTGAACGTCATTCCATAAGCAGTACACATATTGATAGTTACCAGATTAACCGATCTACTTTTGATTTGACTTTGTTATCAAAGGCCAGTGATAAGGGCGCTGTTATTTTGCCCGATACCCGTTGTACAGCATATCAAGCTCAAGAAGAAGGATGGCAGGTAGATATTAATCACCAAACAGAAGGCAAATTTATCGTTAACTCCAGCTATTTAATTGATGCTACAGGCAGACAGTCTCATTTAGCAAGGCACCTGGAAGCAAATATCACAAAAGATGACGAATTAGTAGCGGTTGGAGCCTTTCTTGAATTTCAGGAAGAACAAGATTTAGCGCAAGATTTTTTCCTGGAAACAGTGGAAGATGGTTGGTGGTATTATGCCGTTTTACCAGGAAAAAAAATAGTTTTATCATTATTTACGGATGCTGATAATGCAAAAAAGAAGCAGATTAATAAAATTGAAAACTGGACAGCACTATTATTAGCTACAGTTCATGTGAAACATAAGGTTTCAGGAACAGTGGCTTTTGAAAAGCCTTGGGTAAAAAATGCCTATTCTCACTTTACAGATACTACAAAAATTAAAAACTTTATTGCAATTGGTGATGCTGCCTGTTCATTTGACCCTATTTCTTCCATGGGGATCGGCTTTGCTATGAGTTCTGCTTGTAATGGGGCCCTGGCTATTATAAATCAGGATGAAGATGCGAATAGCATTAACAATTATAATGAAGGTTTGAAAAAAATATACAATGATTATACCAGTACTAAATCTCAATATTACAAAGAAGAAAAGAGATGGCCAGATGCTATGTTTTGGAGAAACAGAAAGGTTGGGGTATAGTTTCTTTTTGTAGGATGAATTTCAATTCTAACAAACCCGGCACTTAGCCGGGTTTGTTAGAATTACCGGAGATAAAATCCCGGCAATAACACCTTGTACCAGAAGCTTGGACTTTGAGGAAAATTACTCAAATTAAATATGTTCGTATATTTATGAATTACCCTTCGGTTTCAGAAACTTAAAATTATGAAGAACATTTATTTATGCTTTATATTCATTTTGATTGCATCTCAAATGAATTTATTCGCTCAAAACATTAAAAATAAAGACAATTATAATTATCAAGTAAGAGAAGAAGAGGGCGACTTAAATAACGATGGTAAAATGGACAAAATAATGGTGAAAATGGATACAATAAATGAAACAAGGCCATTAATATTACAAATTTTCCTGTCTCATCCAAATGGAAAATTAACCTTAGCTGTATCTTCCACCAAAATAATTGAACCACAATATCCCATTGAAAATCAAGGAAAACATAATGAATACCAAATTCCAAATTTCTTTATTGAAAAAGGGATTTTAACAATGTGGAGTGAAATTAAAGGAGGGAATATTACTTACGATTTCAAATATCACCATGGAAATTTTGAATTAATTAATGTAAAGAAAATAACTAATAATGCAACCAAAGGGTATATTGACGAACATACAATATTTACAGAAACTAAATTTAACTTAATTACCGGGCTTAGAACTGAAACTGACGACAGGTTAGGTTCAAAGAAAGTATTAAATAAAAGAAAAAAAATAGTTTTGATCAGACCCTTACCGAAAATACAGGATTTCAAATTTTCCGATAAAGAACTATATTGAAAATTCAAGACTAAATAAAATAACCTGAACCCGACCATACGTTTTACGGAGGGGCACACTATCCGTTACATTGTAATCGTCATAATGCCAATCTATTTTAAAAAACTATTGGCCCTGGATAAGCTAAATTTTACCCTCGGAACAGTAACAAGCCCAGGTAGCATATTCCTCTATTTTGAGAATGTGCTACCTGGGCTTGTTACTGTTCCGAGGGTAGAATCATGTCGTGATGGCAAAGATGACCAGAAGCCGTGCGATCGGCAATGTGGCCAATGATTTAATGGCTACTTATTACGACTAAGCAAATCCAATAGAAAAATTATCTAACATCTATCGTGCTGTTAAACGCTTGATCTTTAGAAGTTATAACAAAAGTTAATTGATTAGAAAGGGCTTTGCCAACATTAAACTTTCTAACCAATTTTGATGAATCGTTATAAACATCCGTGTAAAGTTGATTGTTGAATTCATCGAAAATCGCAATTTCAACCGGAGCCTTATTTGTATAATCTAAATTAAGGGTTATCACTCCATCTTTCTTTGTCAACACGGGTTTAAAGGCTTCTTTATCTAAGGCAGTAGAAAGTGAAGCTTTATTGTTTTCAATGTTAATTTGATATTCAACAAATTTTAAACCCGTTTCTAATTTCATGATATAATTTCCATCAGGAAAATCAGTTAAGTCGTAAGTTTTGGTGGATCCGCTTAATTCATGACCTTGTTTTTCATATAGGACTTCATCGTTCAGACCATAGAAAGTTACTTTCATATCTTGCGTCTGATTGATAGCAATACGAATGGTTTTTCTATCTGCACTGTTGACTTTTAATGAAAGGTCATCATTATTTGCATATGTATTTACACTGGTAAAAAGGATAGTAGCTATCAGGCTAATTTTGAGTAAATTTTTCATATCATTAATTTTAGAAGAGTTAGTAATTATTTGATGGGTCTAAGTTATTGACAATGAGTTAGCATAATTGACTGCATATTTTCCAATAGTTATGCTATATTAACATTGATATGTGTTTTTTCTTGTTAAAACTCATAATAAAGTATATTTTTGATTTAATAATTGAAAAAATATGAAAGCAATAAAGCCTGGATACGAGGTAGTTGAGTCTTCTTTTGGAAGCTCTTTCTATTATTCTAAATATTTAATGAATTCCAATAACAAAGCTCATGTATGGCATTACCACGAGGAAATCGAAATGGTTTTTGTAAATGGCGGAGCTGGAAAAAGACAAATCGGGAGTCATATATCTTATTACACCGATGGAGACTTAATATTAATTGGAAGCAATCTCCCACATTGTGGCTTTACTGATTACAATACCGGGAACAAGAATGAAACAGTCATCCAGATGAAACCAGATTTTCTTGGAGCAGGGTTTCTAAGTTTACAAGAAACAAAATGGATGCAAGAACTTTTTGATAAGGCCAGAGGAGGAATTGCTTTTGGAAATGAAATCAAAAAAGTTGTTGGCAAACAGATAGAGAAAATGGAGGGTTTATTACCTTTTGAAAGACTGTTAGCACTATTGGCCATTTTAAAAGAACTTCAAAACTCTGCCGATTATAGAATTTTAAATGCTTCCGGATTTTCACTCGAAACACAGGTTCAGGATAATGATAGAATTAATATGGTTCTCAATTATGTTAAAGATAATTTCAAGACAGCAATAAGTTTAGAAAATGTAGCTGAGATGGCAAGTATGACAGTGCCCTCTTTCTGCAGATATTTTAAGAAAATCACCAAAAAAACGTTTACTGCTTTTGTTAATGAGTACCGTGTTGTACATGCTTCAAAACTTTTGGCTGAAAAACAAAGCAGTATCGCAAATATCTGTTATGAAAGTGGATTTAATAATTTTAGTCATTTCAACAAGTTATTTAAAGAATTTACTGGTAAAACTGCTTCACAATATAGAAAAGAACTAAATTCAGTAATTTATGAAACTGTTTAGTTTTTGAAAATTTTGAATAAATAGCCATACTGCTATATATCCTATACTTGTACTCCCGTTCAATCAAATCTTGATTTAGGTTACGAAATTCCTGAATTCAGTTACCCAGGCTTATTGTGCAGCGATCATCTTTGTAACCACATAAACAAAGAAAGCATATGAACATCGTCATTACAGGTTCGATAGGGCACATCGGAAAACCATTAACACAAGAGCTGGTAAAGAAAGGACATTCAGTTACAGTAATTACCAGTAAAATAGAAAGACAGCCAGAAATAGAAGCATTAGGCGCAAAAGCAGCAATTGGCAGGTTTCAGGATGCCGGGTTTTTGTCGGAAAGTTTCAAGGGAGCAGATATTGTCTACCTCATGGAAGCATGGGAAGGTATAGGTAGCATTTTTGACAAGGATTTTGATTTTGTAGAGGCCTTTAACAAGATCGGCAATAATTATAAAGATGCTATCGCACAGACTGGTGTTAAAAAAGTCGTGCATTTGAGTAGTATTGGTGCGCATACAAACCAAGGGACAGGTAGCCTTTTTCTACATCATAACGTAGAGAATATCTTAAAACAACTACCTGAAGACGTTTCCATTAAATTTATGAGACCACCAGGTTTCTTCACCAATACATTCAGATATCTTCCAGCTATCAAAACAAAAGGTGCCATTTTTAATAGTTATGGTGGTGATCAAAAAGAGCCCTGGGTATCGCCCGTTGATATCGCCTTAACAATTGCTGAAGAAATGGAAAAACCTTTCAATGGCAGAACCGTGCATTACCTCGCAAGCGAAGAGCTTTCACCCAATGAGATTGCTCAGATTATAGGTAACGCCATAGGGAAACCGGATCTGAAATGGATCATTATTGCTGACAAACAAATGCACCGCGAAATGTTAGACGCTGGTATGAACGAGTGGATCGCCAATGGATTTATTAACATGCAAGCGGCACAACGAAATGGGAGCTTATACGAAGACTATAACAAAAACAGGCCTGTCTTTGGTAAAGGAAAACTTGCAGACTATGCAAATGAACTTGCACAAGTATATCATAACCTATAACCCCTTGGTAATACTTACCTTTATAATACTATAAAATCCTGATATGAAGAGAGGCGAGAAAACAGTATACAAATTTGAATCTCTAACGGACTTCCACCGGGTGTTTGGGCTGCAAAAGCCTTTGCACCCGCTGATCAGTTTTATTGATATCGCCAGTATGAAGTACGAAGCGAATGAACTACCTGATTCAATTGTTATGGATTTTTACAAAATTGCCTATAAGACCAGTCTTTGCGGTAAAGCAAAATATGGACAAAACTATTACGACTTTGGCGAAGGAGGTTTAGTATTTACAGCGCCAAACCAAGTATTTGAAGCTCCGGAAGGTAATGCTAAAGCAGGTTATATATTGCTTATTCATCCTGATTTCTTCCTTTCCTATTCTCTTGCAAAGAATATCAGGCGATATGCGTTCTTTTCCTATGCCGCCAATGAAGCGCTGCAGCTATCAGCTCTGGAGCAAACCACAATTATGTCTGTTTTCAAAATTCTTGAAGACGAACTAAACAGTAGAATAGATGATTTTAGTCAGGATGTAATTATCTCTCAGGTGGAGCTGTTATTAAATTATAGCAATCGCTTTTACAAACGTCAATTTATTACCCGTAAAGCTGTACACAACGACTTGCTTCAAAAATTGGAAGCTATTCTCGAAGATTATTTTGATCATGAAAAATCATTGAAACAGGGCATTCCTACGGTACAATATCTTGCAGAACAATTGAATCTGTCAGCTAGTTATTTAGGTGATATGCTGCGTTCTTTAACTGGGCAAAACGCACAACAGCATATCCATCATAAGCTCATGGAAAAAGCGAAAGAACAATTGTCAACTTCTAATTTATCAATAGCAGAAATTGCTTACCAACTTGGATTTGAGCATCCACAGTCCTTTAGTCGTTTGTTTAAAACAAAAACTAACCTTTCACCAATAGAATTCAGGACTTCTTTTAATTAATATCTCTAGCTTAGTACATTAATTTATCCAGGTTAAAAAGTTTGGAAATTTGGAAATATAATCAGCTGCGCCACATTTTGGGCAATTTACATCCAGTAATCCAGAGCGTAATTAATTCAAGAAGTCTGCGTAGCTTCTTTTTTTTATCCTCTTGATAAGGCCCTATAGTAATTCTAATAAATTATAACTTAAAGTTTCTCTTTGGGTAAAACTACGTAAATTCCCCTTTAGGATACAATTATTATCAATTTTCGTTAAATTAGATCATCAAATTCTTAAACGAAATGGCGAAATTTCCAATACCTGAAAACGAAAATGAACGCCTGAAAGCGTTGAAGAATTATGAAATACTCAATTCTTTATCTGAAGAGGAATATGACAGGATCACCGCCATTGCTGCTAACATTTGCGGAGTTCCCATTTCGCTGATTACCCTGCTGGACGAGGACCGTCAATGGTTCAAATCTAAAGTAGGCCTGGAAATCGATCATACTTCCAGAGAACTCGCGTTTTGCCAATACACCATTATGGATAATGGCCTGTTTGAAATTCATGATGCTACACTTGATGAGCGGTTTAAGGATAATGATTTAGTTCTCGGTGAACCACATGTAAGATATTACGCGGGTTACCCGCTGATTGATCCTAAGGGATATAATTTGGGGACGCTCTGTGTGATTGACAGAAAACCTAACGCATTAAATGCACAACAAAAGGAAGCACTTCGTTTACTCAGTGTGGAGGTCATGCAATTGATTACAGATCGCAGATTGAAAGAGGAACTCCGAAATTTTGAGAAGCTTTTTTTATTGTCTAATGACCTGATCTGTATCTCTGGTACAGACGGTTACTTTAAGAAAATAAATCCAGCATTTGAAAATCTATTAGGCTGGCATGAAGATGATATTTTAGGAAAGAATATTTTTGAACTAGTTCATCCAGCAGACCTCCAAATCACTAAAAATGAAATGGAAAAGTTGAAAAAAGGGATTTCGATTGTCAATTTTGAGCATAGACTACGCACTTCAACAGGTACCTATAAAATATTTCAGTGGGTAATTACTCCAGAAAAGAATACCGATAACCTCTTTGCCGTTGGCCGCGATATAAGCAGCATCAAAGCAAATGAAGAAAAACTAGCTGAAAAAGAAGCCAATTTGAGGGCCGTGTTTGAAAATTCCCAGGGATTGATTACTACACACGACCTTGCCGGAAAATTTATTGCTGTTAATGGTGCTGGTGCTGCAATTTTGGGTTACAGCATTCAAGAGATCGAGCAAATGAGCCTATTTGATGTTGTTCCTAAAGAAAGACATGACTATCTAACAGCATATCTGCTTCAAATCGAGCAATCCGGTCATGGCTCCGGACAAATGTTAGTTAGGCATAAAGATGGTTCACTTCGCACATTATTGTTTAATAATGTGCTGGAAAATATAGCTGGGCGGCCTGCCTATGTGATTGCTAATGCGCTGGATATCACGGAACGTAAATCTATGGAGGAACGTTTGGTTCAATTAACCGAAATGCTGGAGCAAACTAATAAAGTGGCAAGAGTGGGAGGATGGCAACTTGATCTTTCCACGCAAAAATTATTTTGGACGACAGTAACCAGGGAGATACATGAGCTTCCTGAGCAATTTGAGCCTGATATGGAAACTGCTGTCCTTTATTATAAAGAGGGAACAGACCGGGACCGGATTTTAAAAGCAGTTGATTTGGCCATTCAAACTGGGGAGGGATGGGCAATAGAAATACAAATTACCACTTTTACAGGTAAAGAAATTTGGGTAAAAGCAATAGGAAACGCTCTTTTCGAGGATGGGATATGTAAAAGATTATATGGGTCTTTCCAGGATATAGACGAGAGAAAGAAAATAGAACTAAGGGCCGAGCGCGCACGGGTGTTACTCAGTTCTTTTGCCGCTCATGCCCCTGCGGCTGTGGCAATGCTTGACAAACACATGAACTATATTGCCGTGAGCAACCGATGGCTGGAAGATTATAATCTTGCAGGACTGGAGATCATTGGAACATCATACTATACTCATTTTCCTTTTATTACAGCGGCTGGCATAGAGCGGCATCAACGTATCTTAAAAGGGGCGATAGAAAGGATGGAAGAAGACCGTTATCTGGGTAAGGGATTTGGCAATCAGGAATTTATCAACTGGGAAATGCGGCCCTGGTCAGAGGCTGATGGTTCCATTGGTGGAATGATCATATTTACTCAGGACATTACTGCTGCGGTTAATCAGAGAAATGAATTGGAACAGGCTAAATTAGCTGCTGAGCAAGCCAGCGTGGCAAAATCAGATTTCCTGTCAAATATGAGCCATGAAATAAGGACTCCTTTAAACGGGGTTATTGGTTTTACAGATCTGGTTTTGAAAACAAAGCTAACAGATACCCAATTACAATATTTATCTATCGTCAATCAATCGGCGACTGCTTTGCTAGGTATTATCAATGATATTCTCGATTTTTCCAAGATAGAAGCAGGTAAACTCGAACTTGACGTTGAGGAGTGTGATATTTATGAGATTAGTGGCCAGGCTACCGATATAATTACCTATCAGGTACAAATGAAAGGCCTGGAAATGCTGCTCAATCTCTCCAATGATTTGCCCAGATTTATTTGGGCTGATTCGATACGTTTAAAACAGATACTGATCAACTTGTTAGGGAATGCCGCAAAGTTTACAGAACAGGGTGAAATTGAACTTAAAATAGATGTTGTAAAGGAGCAGGAAGGCCTGTCCTTGATCCGATTTGCAGTACGAGATACAGGTATTGGAATAAAAGAGGATAAAAAGGACAAGATATTTGAAGCTTTTGCCCAGGAAGACGGGTTCACTACGAAAAAATACGGTGGCACTGGCCTTGGCCTGGCGATTACCAATAAACTCCTGGGGCTGATGAACAGCAAGCTGGAATTGACCAGCACTATTGGAAAAGGAAGCGAATTCTATTTTGAAATCTGGCTGAAATGTGAAAAAGGTGAACCTAAAGAATGGGAAAACATCAGCATGCTCAAAAATGCATTAATTGTTGATGATAATTTAAATAACAGAGTGATCCTGGAACAGATGTTATTGTATAAAGGTATCAATAGCAGACAGGCAAAAAATGGATTTGAAGCTTTGCAGATACTGGCATCAGGTGAAAAGTTCGATATTATTCTAATGGATTATCATATGCCTTATCTGGATGGTCTGGATACGATACGCCAGATCAGGGAAAGTTTCAATGATACAGAAATTTTACAACCCATTGTTTTACTATTCAGTTCTTCGGACGATGAAAAAATTATAAAAGGATGTGAAGAATTGAAAGTAAATTCCCGCCTGGTCAAACCAGTTAAGATGACAGAATTTTATGAGCTGCTATCGCGTATCCAATTAAAGGAAAAAACATCCCCTTTACTATTGAAGGATGATGATCCAATCATAACAACAGCACAACTCAGGATCCTGGTTGCTGATGATAATCCAGTGAATATGATGCTGGCCAAAATCATTATCGAAAGGGCGGCTGTGAATGCGGAGGTCATAGAGGCGAAAAATGGAATTGAGGTTTTAGCGCATTTTAATAAGACCGTACCAGACCTCATTTTAATGGATGTACAAATGCCACAAATGAATGGATATGAGGCAACGGTTGAGATCAGGAAATTGGAGAAAAGTAAGCACAGAACCCCAATTATAGCTTTGACAGCCGGGAATGTAAAGAATGAGCGTGAACGCTGTATTGCTTCAGGAATGGATGATTTTGTAGTTAAGCCTGTAGTGGAGGAGACGATTGTACAAATTCTTAAGAAATGGCTGCATATCAGTGTAATTAATACTATTTCTGAGTCACAGACGGAAAAAAATGAGTTAGCACATTTCGATCCTGATATCTTAAAAAAACATATTGGAGATAATCAGGTGGTTATTGCTGAAATTATCGTCCTGACCAAAATACAACTGGCTGGATCTTTAGCCGTGCTTAGAAAGGCCGTAGAAAAGAATTCACTTGAAGAGGCCTCTGCACAAGGGCACAAAATATATGGTACTGCTGTTTCGGCAGGTTTGCCCAGATTGGCAAAAATAGCAAGGAAAGTGGAAATGATTAAAGATCAACCTGATTTGAATATACTGCTACAGGAGTTAACTGAAGAAATAAATATATTTACTGACTTGTTTTGAGACAATCGGGCAATAGGTGATTAATTTTTTCTGTGTTGCTAAAAAAAGAAAAAAATTAACCACAAATGAAATTCAGATTTTACTATAATTCGTATATTGTTTATTGTTGACTATTATCATATGAACCGCTATAATCCAAAAAGGTTGGCCGATGTTGATCGTTTTCTGAAACTAAATATAAGTAAAGAAAAGGAGCTGCAGGAAATTGTGGAATTTGCTGCTGAGGTCTGTGGATCACCAATTGCCTTGATTACTTTAATGGATGGTGAAACACAATTTGTTAAATTCCATACCGGAGCTGATATTGATCTGGTTGATTATAATGACACTTTCTGCCAATATACCCTTAATTATGGTGACCTGCATATGGTTGAGGATGCCATCAGGGATGACAGGTTTTTAGATAACCCTTTTGTTCAGTCCGGTCCCTATTTAAGATTTTATGCAGGCATGCCGCTGATCAGTGAAAAAGGTAATGCCATTGGTACGCTCTGTGTTTTTGATTTAGAAAGCCATTCATTATCTCACTTTCAGCAAGTGATTTTACGTAGTTTATCTGAGCAAGTTACTAGCTTATTAGAGTTTGATGTAACCCTGCAAATTTTAAAAGAGAAGTATGAAGAGTCAAATGAAAATGCCAGTATTTTGTTAACTTATTTTAATAGCTCTAGTTCTTGCCATTTACTCATGGACAAGAATATGCAGGTAATAGCCTTTAACCAAACTATGGCAAATTTCATAATTGCAAATGATCAGCCCCAAATTGTAGAAGGGATAAGTATAAAAGATTATGTTCCTGCATCCTTTTTGGAAGAGTTTACTGATTACTTCAACAGGGCACTGTCAGGTGAGGTGATTAAAGTAGAGCGCCACCTGGATTATACCCAAGGAATGATCTGCTGGTATATGATCTATGAATCAGCTTTAGATTCCAATGGTGAACTTTTCGGGGTTTCACTCAATGCCACAGACATCACCAGCAGTGTCAGCAATCAAAGGCAACTTAATAACCAGGCTGACGCCATTATTAAGATTAATGACATCCAGGCAAATGATCTTGCCGAGCCGATTGATCAGATCATTCAGGAAGCGGAAGAAATCAAAAAGATTATATCAACGGGCGAAGTGGAAGAATTTCACCTGCTCCAATTGGCTGTTGCAGAATTGAAGGAAAAGAAAGCAAAGATTATAACTGTTACTTAAGAATAATTAATATGCCACTGAGAGAACTTGAAAGTCTGGAAGCTGTTAATAGATATCTTACTTTGGAAATCAGTGTAGCTGATAGATTACAGAAAATTGTAAAAACAGCTGCTGAGATTTGTGGTACACCAACGGCATTGATAGCTCTGATTAGTGAAGATACGCAATATATTAAATTCAATCAGGGCCTTGACTTTAAGCAGATGCCCATGGTAGATGCTTTTTGTAATCATACCATTTCGGAACCTGATTTTTTCGTTGTAGAAGATGCGTTAAACGATGAACGGTTTAGTCATAACCCACTGGTAACCGGGAATCCTAATATCAGATTTTATGCAGGAGTACCATTAACTACAGAAGATGGCTACAATTTGGGGAGTCTTTGTGTAATCGATCAGATTCCAGGGAAAATAGGAGCTGTTAATTTAAAAATGCTTAAGATGCTGGCCAGGCATGTGATTAATTTGTTTGAGTTTGAATCTGGACTGGTATTACTGAAACAACAGTTTATCCAGACAAAACAAACAGAGGTCAAACTTAAATCATTCTTTGAAAGCTCTACCTCCGAACATATTATCATTGACCGGGAGTACATTATCCTGGCTTTTAATAAAAGGTTGAGAGATTTTATTTATAAAGAATATCATATCACTATTGAAAAGGGGATGAAGATTACGGACTTTGTCGGGAAAGTTTATATGCAAGATTTTATAGCCAATTGTAAGCGGGCATTGGCTGGTGAACAGGTGAGGCATGAAAGATTGGTGCAATTTAGAGGTACGTCGATTTGGTGTGATATTGATTACAACCCCGCAAAAAATTCTGATGGAGAAATTATAGGTGTTTCCTATAATTCAACAGATATTACAGATCGTATTGTACAGCAAAATAAGCTGTTAAGTCACCAGGACAGTTTGACGAAAACGGCATTTTTACAATCTCATGAATTACGTAAACCCGTGGCCAATATTAAGGGGATTTTAGCACTGCTTCAAATGGAGGGATACTTCGAAAATTATGGCTCACTACAAAAAATGGAAAAAGCTACCAATGTCCTTGACGAAAGAATTCGCGCTATAGTGGAATGCACGAGAGTTTAATTTTTCAACCTATCACTGTATTCTTTTTTCCCGTAGTAAAAAATAAGAAATCAGGCATCCCATACAGCCTCCCAAGAACATATAATATTCAAAATTCGTTTGATCGATAAGATAACCAATATCTATTTTATCAGGAGTCAAACTGAAGTTTTTTGAAACTCCGGTAAAATATGAACTGAGCATCTGTTTTCTTACAAAAACTGCCAGAACCATACCTATAAGTACTATCATTATACTGGCGCATTTTTTATTTCCCCTGACAATGGGAGCTAATACCCAGGTTACCAATACCAAAATAGGCATCAGGCCAATTGCCAGAGAAAAAGACAATGCTGTCCATAATTCTCTATCAAGGTCTGTAACAACATAAGATACCCCTTCAGCTTTTGGAAGTACTAAAAAGATAAAATTGTCAAAAGTAAAGAATCCCAGAGCAAAAAGAGCGATCGAGAGCAATACTGCGAAAAAAACGGTTTTCCTGGTCTGTTTCATCATGGGTTGCAAACGCTATATGGTATATAAAATACTTATACTACAGATTGATAACAGTTTTTGATCTCCAATGTTTGCTATATTTCTCCCTTTATACAACAAATAGGGGCTGATCAGGCACCGGGAACCACACAAAAGAAGAAGACGCAAATTTGCGAAGACGGTCCAAAAGAGGTGTTTTATGGAGGAAGGAATTTTAAATAGAATTAAAAATAACTTTAAAACCTCAAAAAAGGAGCTTTTTTTATAATTTGCAAGGGTGCTATAATCTTGTTTAACAGCTTATCTATAAGTTTCACTAAATTTTTAAATTATCCTTATTTATGAAAATAGCTTTAGCTTCCCCTCCATTTCCGAAAAATATGAATGAGGGTTTACAGACACTCGAGAAGATGGCTATAGAAGCAGCTGATATGAATGCTGAAATAATCTGTTTTCCAGAATCTTATCTTCCAGGATATCCAGGTATGGGCTATCCAAAAGCAGACCAGACCAGCGCAAACCTGGAGAGGGCATTAAACGAAGTGTGCAGAATTGCGGCTGAGAACTCAATTGCCATAATTGTTCCTATGGATTGGTATATTAATAAACAACTTGTCAACCTGGCTTATGTTGTTTCCGAAAAAGGTGAAATATTAGGTTATCAAACTAAAAACCAACTAGATCCTTCAGAGGACACTATTTGGGTACCGGGTACACATAGATTTATATTTGAAATTAAAGATGTCAAATTTGGTATAACTATATGCCATGAAGGATTTCGTTATCCTGAATCAGTAAGGTGGGCTGCACAAAACGGTGCCCGGATCGTTTTTCATCCTCACTTTTCCGGAAGTAATACGAATGGAGTAAAGCTAACGGAATGGGGCAATAAAAGCAATCCATACTATGAAAAAGCAATGATGATGAGAGCTTTGGAAAATACGATTTATTTTGCCAGCGTTAATTATTCATCCCTTTATCCTGAATCAGCCAGTTCATTAATCGACCCTTCTGGAAATTGTGTACTCCATGAAGTTTATGGGAGATCTGGTATCATTGTTGGAGAAATTGATCCTAATCAAGCAACTGGCCTATTAGCCAAAAGATTTAAAAACGCTTTATACAGTTAATAATTGGGCGGGTTTTTTAAGATCCTGCTTTATTCCTATTGGTTTTAATGCCTCTTGTTCCTCTTCTTGTTTTTTCGCAGCAAAATTGATCCTGCTCGTTTTGGGGTTTGTTAAGAAACTGTTTGCAGAGAGCTTACGTATGTTTAATAAAATTTAGTTCACCATTGTGGGCTTATGATTACTAAACAGGAATTAAGATATGTCAGATAGTATATTAAATACGGGCAATACAGTAAATCGTTTTTTGCATAGGAAGATTGATAGAGAGGACGAACTGCAGCAAATCGTCGAGTTGGCAGCCAATATATGTAATGTACCGATAGCGATGATTACATTTATGGATGATCAGACGCAGCATATCAAATTCAAAGCCGGTACTGATCATAGCGAAATTTCTTTTACTGATACGTTTTGTAAGTATACTGTTATACAAAAAGAACTGTTGATTATTCCCGATACACTGGTAGATGAGCGGGTGAAGAATAATCCGTCTGTAGTTCAGAACCCTCACCTCCGCTTTTATGCAGGGTCACCACTAACTACCCACGATGATTATAATATAGGTACATTATGCGTGTATGATATACAGCCTAAAACACTGACAACCATTGAGCAAAAGATGCTGCACCGGCTTGCCCGCCAGGTTACCCGCTTGCTGGAATTTGATGCCAGCCTGCAGCTCTTGAAAGAACAATATGAATTTTCACGTGTAGAAGAAATTAAGCTCCGCTCTTTCTTTGAAAGTTCAGGTTGCTGCCATTTGCTGCTGGACACTCAACTGCGTGTACTTTCTTTTAACAACGCCATGGTCAATTTGCTCAGGAGCAACTACCAGCTCACCATTGCAGAAGGTATGGAGGTGGATGATTATATTGAAACTGGATTTGTTGAGGAGTTCATCAGGAATTGTAAACGCGCATTAAAGGGAGAAAATGTCAATATTGAAGCCATCATCAATCCATCAAAAGGAAATAACCCATGGCAGCTTATTTTTGAGCCTGCTTTTGATTCGATGGGTGCCATTACAGGTGTTACTTATAGTGCAACTGATATTACACAAATGGTAAGGGATGAAAAAACGGTCTTAGAACAAGGAGAATCTCTTCGTCAGATTGATCGTATACTCTCAGCTGACTTACATCATCCTCTTGAAGTTATCAAAGGCGCAATGTTTAAGATGAAACAGCAAGGCTATCCCGATGGTATCATAGAGTTTGAACTACTTGAAAAAGCATGTAATGAACTTTTGAACAAAGGGAGTTTAATTATTTTATCAGACGAACGCAACATTGGGCATGTGCCTTCCTCATTAAACTCTTCCATATAAGTAATCATTAATTAAACTACGCTTTTCAATGCCATATAATGAATTAAAACGACTGGAGGCGGTAAATAGATTTCTAAAGGTTCAGGTTGATAAACAGGAAGAATTCAAAGAAATTGCCCAGCTAGCTGCAGATATCTGCGGCGTACCCAACGCGCTGATCACGCTAATAGGTCAGGATACAGAATATGTTCTGTTTAATGACCGGTTTATACCCAGCTCTGGCAGGGATCAATCCTTTTGTCATTACGTAGTAGAAAGCGAGCATATAATGATTGTTCCAGATGCGCAACTGGACCCTAATTTTAAAAATTATGCTGCGGTAACAAGAGAGGCCGGTATCCGTTTTTATGCAGGTGCACCGCTAACCACTGATGACGGACAAACACTGGGAAGTTTATGTGTTTTTGATAAAAATCCAGGAGAACTTACCGGAATCCAGACAAAAATGCTGCAAAACTTAGCTAAACAGGTTATCCAGTTGCTGGATTTTGAAAGCAATATTTACTTTTTAAAAGAACAATATGTGAATGCCAAAAAGCTTGAATTGAAAATGAATTCATTTTTTGAAAGCACTAGGAGCAATCACTTATTGCTGGATAAGGATCTGAACATCATTTGCTGTAATAAAGCAGTTAAAGATTTAATCAAGAAGGCTTATAATGTTGAAATTCATCCAGGCATGGATATTAAACAGTTTATTGATCCTGAATATATGGTTCATTTTATGGAGAATTGCAGGCTTACTTTATCAGGAGAAAGTATCAGACTGGAACTTTTACATAATTTTGGCGTATACTCCGGTTGGTTCATATCCAGTTATGATCCAGCCAGAAACAACGACGGTGAAATTATCGGCATATCTTATAATTCCATCGACATTTCCAAAAGAATAGCCTCTCAGCAAACCGCTTTAGCCCAGCAGCGTAAACTCGGCCATATTGCATTTATACAGTCCCACGAATTTCGCAGACCGGTAGCAACAATCAAAGGCATGCTTAATCTGATGGAAATGGATGGATACGATGTGACTTACCCCTTGTTAAAAGTGATCAGAAATAGCGTAAATGAGATAGATGATCGCATAGTCGAAATCGTAAATTTTACAGTTAAAAGCGCTGGATAGTAAACTTTATTCCTTACATGATCGAAATTAATTTCATTTATTTAAATCACCTATCCAATTTCGTTACGCATCTGTTCAAAGTTTTTAAGCAGTTCGTCAATAGCATTCAACTGTTGTTTTTGTTTATAAAACCTGCTCCATATAGAGACTCCTGCAATATAAATCGTAGTGATGGCCAGAGCGGTAAAGGTAAAAAGCAAACTGCCTCTTTTTGTAACTTCTATAATATAACCAACCATAGCAAGCCATAATAATACAGTATACACCCATACATAACTGGTTAGCATTTTTTTTTGCCATTTCAGTTTTCCAATCTGATTATCCAGGTAATCGATGCCCGCTACGTCACGCTGATCTTTCCGGAAGCTGTAACTTTTCCAGCTTAAAACCGCAAAAACAACCATGAGGAAAATGACCGAACCAATGCTTACATCAAAAGGCCAACGGTATTGCTGGTGGTAGGTCAGGTAAACCCAGGCAATTACTGATCCTGCAAGTACGAAGCCGGCGCTCATGAAAAGGTTAGACCTCCGGAGTTTACGCTGATGTTTTTCCAATTTATCTTGTAAAATGGGAGTGATATTATCTGTAGTGTTTTTTTCTATTGACTGTGAAAGCCAGCTATGCTGAAGTTCCTCGAAATTTGTCATTTTTTATCCTCCATTAGGTTAAGTAATCGTTCTTTAATCCGGTTTATTCTTACGCCTGTATTGGTTAAACTTGCACCAGTAATCTCAGCGATTTCTTTATAGCTTTTCTGTTCCAATAAAAGCGAGATGATAAGCCGGTCCTGCGCAGCAAGCTGACTAATACAAAATCTGAGTTTTTCCAGTTTTGCTTCCTGTTCCATCTTTTCCGGAATATATTCGATATCAGGCATTTGATAGGCATCAGGAATGGACAAATGATCATGTCGCTTATTTTGGGAATTGAAACCAATAGCAGTATTGATCGCGATGCGGTAAATCCATGTGCTTACTTTCGATTTTCCTTTGAAACTTTGAATGCTTTTCCAGATCTGATAAAGGATTTCCTGATATAAATCGTCGGCATAAGAAACATTATACAAATAGGCTCTGCAAATCCGATAAATACTCGCATGATTGGCCCTGACTAATTCATTAAAGAATTCCTGCTGATCGCGATTGTTCTGTTGCACAGTGTCTTTTATAATTTAGTGATAAAATTATCCATTTGGTTTAACATCCAGAGTGGCTCATCAAACATTATAAAATGCCTGGCGTCGTTGCTTACCTGAATGGTACAGGTTTTACATTTCGCATACTGCTTTTGGAATACTCCGCTAACATAAGAGCGGGTAAAACCAATATATTTCGGAGATTTTTTAAAAGCAGCCAGTACCAGTACCGGGACATTTATTGATGCAATTTTGTCCTGAATGTCATCACTCATCATTTCAGTAAAAGTATAGGCCATTGTTTTCCGGTCAGATTGCGCTCCCCAGGTCGCGATCGTTTCCCATCTTGTTGAATCCGCACATAAGCTTTTGGCAACGTTTAACTGGTAGGCTTTGAGTTTTGCGTCGCTCATCTCATTGTATTGCGCCAGAAGTTTTATTGCCTGGCTTTCCTTAAAACTCCTTTGAGCAGCAGGATTAATTGCCGCCGCGTAAAAAGGCATTGCATCGATTACAACAACCTGGCTCAATCCATCTTTCATTTCAGCTGCAATATTGAGTGCAAGAAAGCCACCAATGGAATGGCCAACGAGAATGACATTTTTAAGTTTTCGGGTTTTGATGTAATCCATTAAGGCCAATTTGAACTTGCTTAGATACGGACCTTCAATCATTGGAGGAACACCAGCATATCCAGCAAGTGTGAAAACGTGACACTCAAATTTTTTATTGTAATGCGCTACTGCACTTTGCCACTCTTCACCACTACAGGTTGCGCCAGGTATAAATAACATCGGTTGCCCTTTACCACTTACCTGTACTTTAAAAGGTTCATTCGAAACACTTGCATATGCAGAAATGGCCACATTTAAAATCAGGGTGAAAACTAAAATTGCTTTTTTCATATTCGGTTCTTTTCTTCATTAGTAAGCCATTCTTTTAATTTCTTACAACAAAATTTAAATTTTATGAAAATGGTATCTGTCTGAATGGTAAAGGGAAACAACGTTGCGCAAATTTGGTCTTCATCCAATTTTCGGACAAGCTAATTCAAAACTGCAAAATGGATATATAGAACGTTTTAATTGCAGCTTCAGGAAAAGTATCCTGGATGCCTGTTTATTTGATGATATAACACAGGTGATGATTCAGATTATTTTTTGCCTAAAATTTCCGTTTTATGGAATGAAAGTGTCTGGTATTTATAGTCAATTCTCCATAAAAACAAACCCCGTCTTCTGAGTCTATCAAAAAGCGGGGTTTTGGAATAAGGTGCGAGCTTCTACTTAGGGTTGGGGAGTGCCGTAGCCCTTGCTGACGTTCAAATCCCTTATAATATTATATAACTCAACCATTGATCCGTTCTGCATTATCCAGTCCATTACGATCTGCAGCATTTCTTCTGCGTCACTTATGTAGCCCATACGGCCATCGGCTCCACGAATTCCTTTTTTATCAATCCGCTTACCCCGAGTCAAAAAGGTGTTTTTTTCTTCGTAGATATAGTTTCTGGCTATTTTATGGAACTTTCCTTTTGGCAGATTACTAATTAACAACCGTTGTATGCCTTTGTAATAGAGATCAAATTTCTGTTCTGGATTTTCGGTGTTGAGTATACTGAAGTCTTTGATTTCCGGCTGCGTCTTGGTCTCACCATCGATAGTAAATACAAGCTGCTCACCCTTAACTTCATCAGTTTTAGCTAGTATTCTGAGTTTTTCTTCTTCCTTGGCTAATTCCGCCTTAGACTTTTTGCCGGTATTCACGTTTTTTTTTGCCATAGTTAGATGTTGAAAATATAGTCATTTAAATATTTAATGGTGTCGTCGATACTATCCTTATCAAAAGTATTGACGTTAAGTTCCCGAAGTGCATTTTTTATGTCGGGTTGATAGTTAGCGTACTTTGCCCAATAGCCACCTTTTCCCTCCGCTTCAATGTCAAAGCAATAATAGCTATAGATCAATGAAGGGTGAACCTGATTTTGTTTTGCGAATTCCTTAACCACGACTGGACTATCAATATAAGCCCTTATATATTTGACTTTTTCTTTGCCAAATAGATACTCCCGGGAAAAGTCGTTTGCCTGGTCTTCCTGTAAAAGGAATAAATCTGGCTCTCCAGTCAGGTGAAATGTTTGTTTTTCAATTTCTTCCATGTCATACAACACATGGTATAACTCGTGCATGAGTGCAAACCAGATGCTGGCGTAGCGTTGATTTAGGTCAGTAAGTACTATACTTGGTTTTCCGTTAATCACAAAAGTAGCTCCCCGCACTTGGGTAGTTGGTAAGTGCGGCTGGTAGATTACGGTTACCCCGGCGTTAAACAAAGCCTGACTAACGGTCTTTAAACCTGATTCAACATTCATTGTATAAGGCCTGATTTTGGGAATCAAGTCAATTAATGCCTCGCGGCTAAAGGAGTTTGGGTTGTTAATCTTTTCAAAATGTGAATATGCGGAACGTACCCAGAATTCTTTCATCAAGAGGTTTGCACTTCTTTTTGTTTTACTGAAAGCCGGTATATAACTTTTTGTTGCGTATTCGTAAATTGAGTTAAGCCCGAAATAATTAACGATCCTTTTTTCAATTTCATTAAAATCACTCTTTGATTTGATAAAGCCGGATTTATGAAGGTTTTTGACGTCAAAATTCGAAACGATAAAACTTTTCCTTTTTGCATCTTCCAGCTCGCCAACGATATCATGTGAGGCCTCCTTGAGGTAGATTTTAAATAAGGCATCTGTATTCAATCCTAAAAACTGTCCTAGTTTGAGCAAACTCACAACATCTACTCTTTTTGCAGATCTATCCAATATACCTTCAAGTGTTCTTTTTTGCATTGACAGTAATTTTTCTGCCTGGTTGGTCGTCAATCCATATTGTTGAAGCTTGGTCTCGAAAAGTGCTTTTAAACTGTCTGTTTCTCCAATCCAAGGATCTACAGGGTTGAGGAGCTTATAAAATTCGTTAATAAAACCTTGATCATTCATATATGTAAAATTACACAACAAACATAAGCATTAAATAACTTAAGAAACAAATGTTATGTAAATTTACATAACATTTGTTGTTGCGTGACTGATCAATCTATTTACTATATTATTTTAAATGGTGCCTAATTATTTTTAACCAATCTGACACGATAAACCGGGGCTGTATCCCTTCCCGAAACCGAAAGAAATTTTATTCTTACCTGTTGTTTACCTTTTAGCATTGCTGCTGGAATAAGGTATTCTTCATGATAAAAACCATGTTTCCTTGTCTCATCAATATGATCAACTACTTTAAGCTTCTGATCATCAACATAAATCTCAAACTTTTTCCCGGCTACTGTGGCAAACTGGTACCTGACATTAAGTGATAAATCAGTAAGTCCCTGAGTGGACATGTTATAACTGAAATATCCTCCGTTATTGGCATCCCGCCAGAATTCATCAGCATTGCTACCGGTACGGGAGTTTTCCTGACGTAAGGCATGATCAACTTCTGGTTGCTGTTCGCCTGGTGCTACAAAATCCACAGTTCTTTGATCCAGCTTCAGTTTCTCGCCTTCTATTTTTGCAACTGAATCCAGGTAATTAACATACTGTGCCGGAGTTAACCTCATCCAATAGGCCATATACCGGGCATCGTGAATACGATAAAAAGGCTCGAGCACCAATGTCTCTGAATTTATAATTTTTTCATTGGCGAATGCAAAAGTCATCGGACGCCCGGCTACAGGGACGATCTTTCCCGGAATTGCTGATGTGTTATCCTCAATAATGATAGGTGCTTTGTCAACAGGAAGCTTCTCGCCACTAGCAATATGCCCCCAACGGCTATCGTCCGCAACCAATCCTTTCAATCGTTCCGTTGCTGTTTTTGCAGCCAGCATGATAGGACCATGCATAATGGCAACATACTCCGGAACGTTTGGCATTTGCTCGATTGTAGTTTGCATTGGCATGATTACCTTGATCACATCCCCTTTTTTCCATTTTCGCTGAATGCCGATGTAGGAGGAAGGAAGTTTTTTATAGGGTGTTGTTTTACCATTAATCAGAATTTGCATAGTACCTTCTTTTACCCACGATGGGTGCCTCAGCATCAATGTGAAATTTGCAGATCCTGCTGTAATGGTCAGTGTAGACTGCTCTTCGTCAGGAAAAGAAGTCTCTTGTTTTAACGCTATATTTTTCTCCTTCCAGTTTAATTTTGAAGCGATAAACAAATTTAAATACAATGAATCTTTGGTATGCGTATAGATAAACTCGTTATACTTTCCATGATTCTCCATGCCACTTCCTACACAACACCACATGGCCTCATTTGGCGCAGAATAAACCCTGTAATGCCTTGGTCTTACCGGCGTAAAATAAACGTATCCTCCATGCTCAGGATGTTGAGTCGATAAAATATGGTTGTATAATGCACGCTCATAAAAATCGGCATACTTTGCATCGGGCTGTTCCCTGAATAAGCCCTCTGTAAGTTTAAGCATATTGTAGGTATTACAGGATTCAGGTCCTTCCACATCATTCACAAAATCTGCACTGGCTGCTGTACTCGGAAAAAACTCACGTCTGCTGTTCCCACCAAATGCAAGCGTACGGTTGCTGGTGACTGTTTCCCAGAAAAAATTACTGGATTTCGTATATTGGTCATCGTGGCTCAGTTCAGCTATGCGTTGAAATCCAATAGCTTTTGGCACCTGTGTGTTGGCATGCTTGTTATCCAGATTATCCTGGCCCGCTGCCATTGGGGTTAAGAGCTGGTTATGGGAAAAACGCTTTGCAGCAACCAGATACTTTTTGTCGCCGGTGATTTGATAGGCATCTGCCAATTCTTCGTTCATTCCCCCATGCTCTGTATCAAGCATAGCTTGCATTTGCTTTTCAGATAGTGCTGATGTTACCTCAATTGCCCAATCACAAAACTTCAAAAATACGTCTTTCGCATCCTGATTACCTCCATACAACCAAGCATCCCTTAATCCCGCATACATCTTGTGTACATTGTACCATGGAACCCAGGCAGTACGGTAAGCTTTAAAATCTCCTTTTTTAAATGCCGGCCATATTTCACGGCTATTGGGAACTCCACCTGCATAACCAACACCCCAGTCAGGATAAGCAATGCCGTTCTTGATCTGACAAGCTTTGAGTGCTGCAACCATGTAGTCCATTCTGCGTTTGCACTCGGCATTCCTTGTAGATGCGTAATTAAGCGCCATGGCGGTTAAATAGTGACCCCCGATATGTCCATCTAATCCTTCCCAGTTTTTATAGCTTGCTTTCTTCACAGGAATACCAGCTTCTTTCAGGTATGGCGCTAACATACGATCTACATCGTATTCCAGCAGTGTTTTAATATTAAGATCCCTGGCTTTTATAAAAGGTCCGTTCGTCAAACTAACCTGATCCAACGGAAATGTATTTGGATAGAGCTTTTCCTGCGCATTTATTTGTACAGAGAAAAAACATATTGCGATTGCGATTTTGCAGACCCTGGTACTCAAAGAATAATTACTCATTGTTTTTTATAGTTTAACAGATATAGGGTGAATCATATTCATGTTACTTGATGGCCTGGCTATCTGTAACATTATATTTAGAAAAGGTAGAAGGATCTACCGGCTTAAACAACAGCTGAGAAAATAGATATAATCCGTTTTTCCATACTTTAAAATCATGAAATCCAGGTTCAATAAAATAAATGTGCGGAACATCAGTTTTTACCAGATAATCGTGGGTACGTTTGCTATTTACGATCAGATTATCACTGGCACCACACGAAATAAACAATAGCTTCAGCATTTCTTTTGCCTTTTTTGGATCAGGCACCAATTGTTCTGGTGATTTTGTATTAGGAGCTGATGAAAATCCGCCAACCCAGGCAAATTTATCAAGATTACCTAAACCAAAATTTAAAGATTGCCCTCCGCCCATTGATAATCCGGCGATGGCACGGTGTTCCCTGTCTGAATACACATGAAAATTCTTTTCTACAAATGGGATCAGGTCATTGAGCAGATCTTTTTCAAAAGTAGAAAATGCTTCGATCTTATCTCGCGACATCACGTTGCCGGTAGCACGATCGTCTTTCATGGCACGTCCGTTAGGCATCACAACAATCATCGGTTCCAGTTTGCCAGCCGCATACAAATTGTCTAATATAACCTGGGGCTTACCTCCGTTTAACCATTCTTTTTCATCTCCTCCAATACCATGAAGCAGATATAAAACAGGATATTTCTTGTTTTTTGAATACCCAGGCGGGGTATAGGTTATGGCTTTTCTGTTGACACCGACAGTTTTAGAATAGTAACTTATGGTATCTATTTGACCATGTGCTATGGAAGTGCTTGCTACATCAAAACCCGGAGCAGCTGATGCCACGATTCCCTGAGAGAAAATAGGGGTGCTGCACAAGAAAGAAGCACCGACCAGCAATACTTCTCTAATGCGTAAATGTCTGGTTAATTTAATCATATTTGGTTTTATTGGTTACTTATTTATAGTCAATTAATGCCTGAAATTCCTTCCAGGCCATTAACTATTTAACTTTGGCTACAATCTACAATTCATATGGGTTTTTGCCCAGGATAATTTACTACTTATTTATTAAATTTCCACTAGTAAAAATTAAATAATTCGGCTCCTGTTCCTTTAAATATAAAATACAGGTCATGTTACCCCCTTTAATTTTATTTATTTTACAAGAAAGGAGCTTCCATTTTTTAGACCGCCAGTAATTTAATATTTAAATTAGCCAGTAAGCTTCCCTTTGGGCTATCAGGAAGGCAATTGATAAGGGTAACTAAAGACTTTGTTTGAATAATTGATCTAATAATACCATCACTTTTTTATCTTCAGCTTTACCATATAATTTAGATCCAATAGCATTCAAGTGACTATTGTCATAATATAGACAAGTCCCATTACAGAACGGAAAATCCTTTAATTTAAAGAGCTTACTATTCCTCAAATCTAGAAAATGAACATTAGGATATTTTTTCTTGATCATGAATAGCCTTTTATAATCATCTTTATCATATAGCGCATTGAAAGAATTAATTACAGGCAACCCTAAATATTTAAATCGTTGATATTTAATTGGATTTCCAGAAAAATGAGGGACGTCTGAAACAATTATAAGCTGTTGATTTTTGGAGATTTTTTTGAAAAAATTTTCAAGACTTTTAATCTCTTCCTGGCCTTTATCTTTCCAAAGCCCTGCAATAACAATAATTTTAGACTTATTAATAATAGGCTTTAATATCTTCTGCTGTTTATTCCAGTTATCAATTTGGAGTATAGAGCTTTGAGTGCTCTTTATATCGAATGTAGGGATGTTAATAAATGTATCGTACGTGATACTTCTAAATTTAAAATTGTGGGCTTTACCTATGACATCAAAAAAAGGATTGAGATGTAATGCATGGCTATCACCAATTAAAAGTAATTCTTTAGCACTACTTGTATCTCCGCGGATAATAATTCTATCTCCTTTACTGTGGTTTTCTAGTCCTAATGCATTTGGTGATGTGACTTCATCTGTAGTAATAAATATTTTGCTATTAATAGATTTTGATAAAAAGCCTAATGAAATCAGACAAATAACGGGTGGTATGAAAAATATAAAGAATTTCCTGTTTTCTTTTAAATCCTTAAAAGGAGTTTCGATGAACCTGTAAGATAGCCATGAAAGGCATGCAATAGCTGTTAACGCAAATATTGTCAGATTTAAATTTAGAATATAACTATCTGAATAGTATCTAAGAAAAGCAAGTACTGGCCAATGCCATAAATAAATTGAATAGGATAGTTCTCCAATATATACTATTGGTTTTGCAGAAATGATCTTGTTAAACCAGCTTCCACATGATATTAGAATAAATAAGCTTCCAACACAAGGTATTAAAGATAAAAAACCAGGAAAATCTGAGGCCTCACTGATAAAAATAAAGCTGAAGACTATTGCTGTAATACCTGTCAAACTTAAAATATTACGCATTCTAATTGACGTTTTTTCCTCTAATCTCCATAAAATCGCTACAGATCCTAAAAGAAATTCCGGGATTCTGGCTAATAAAGAAAAATACATTCCTTGCTTGTCCCCAAGCCGGATTTTATAGGCTGCATATGCAGTAAGTAATATAATTATAATTGGAAAAATGTACTTATTAAATCTTCCAGGTAAGAAAATCAAAACAATAGGTAGCATCAAATAAAATTGCATTTCTACAGACAATGTCCAGGTATGCAATAGCGGCGTTTGTTCGGCCCTGGCACCAAAATAGTCATTAATTGCAACAGGTAGATAATTGTTGCTGTTAAATATGATGGAATTTGCTAAAATACTTCTGAAATTCGAAAAGTCTTTACCTATAAATAATATTGTGGTACAGACTGTAACAAACAACAGTAAAAACAAATAAGCAGGGACAATTCTTTTAATTCTGTTGAGGTAGAATTTTTTAAAACGGAAGGTATTGTTCTCTTTTTGTTTTATAATAATTGATGTGATCAAATATCCAGAAATCACAAAAAAAATATCTACTCCAATAAAACCACCTGGTAATAAAAATTTATTAAAATGAAAAATAACTACTGATATAACAGCTATCGCTCTGATTGATTGAATATCAATTCTGTATATTCCTTTTTGATTCATTATTATGAGAGAGGGTATATGACTTGCTTATAAATAAATTGAATACGCGTGATCTGTCATTATTGATTTTAAATCAGTGATTTAATTAAGCGGATTTTGTTAAATATAAAGAATAATTACTCTCTATTGTTAGGAGGACAATGCATTAATTATCTAATAGAAACCGTCAGATAAACAATGTATTAGGTATGTAAAAACTAAACAGATGAAACCTCGGCAATAACACTTTTATCATGTGCTAACGCTGATTCTTGTAATAGACTTTATATCAGGTAATTAAGGGGCGTATTATTGATAATAATCCAAAAAGAAGTCATGGTTATTCCGAAATCAGCACAGATGAAAATTTCAATGTATCTGACTTTGAGTTGTCTGCCGATGATCTGACAGCCATCAAATCGTTAGATAAAGTAGCGGACTAATTTATAGTGTTTAAAAAACTTTTGAAAATCTGACTACAACAATTACCAATCCAACTACTTTTTATAGCGCGGCAATCAAGAATTTTGTACTAGAAATTTAAGTCAGTTTTAGAAATAATTAAATAAATAATTATGCAAAAGAGAAAATTAGGAAATAGCGGGTTAGAAGTTTCCGCATTAGGCTTTGGCTGTATGGGTTTAAACTTTTTGGATGGCAAAGGTCTTGATAAAAAAGATGCCATCACACTACTGTGCAACGCCGTTGAAAGAGGTATTACATTTTTTGATACCGCAGAAGCCTATGGGCCTTACACCAATGAAGAAATTGTTGGCGAGGCATTACAGCCTTATAGAAAAGATGTAGTAATAGCCACAAAATTTGGGTGTAAAGATGCCAGACCAGCAGTAGGTTTAGACAGCAGGCCTGAAACTATAAGAGCAGTAACCGAAGCAGCTCTAAAAAGATTAAAAACAGATTATATTGATTTGCTGTATCAGCACAGAGTTGACCCTGATGTTCCGATAGAAGATGTTGCAGGAACAGTGAAAGACCTGATACAAGAGGGTAAAGTGAAATATTTCGGTTTATCGGAAGCAAGCGCTAAAACTATCCGAAAAGCACATTCAATTCAACCTGTATCAGCATTACAAAGCGAATATTCATTGTTTTGGCGTGAGCCAGAAGATGAAATTATACCTACTTTAGAAGAGTTAGGAATTGGTTTCGTTCCATTCAGTCCTTTGGGCAAAGGCTTCCTCACAGGTATAATAAACAAAAAATTAGAGGATATCGACAGAAGAAACATTATTCCTCGTTTCAGCGAAGAAAACATAAAGGCCAACCTGGCTTTAGTAGATGCGCTTTCAGAAATTGCCCGACAAAAAAATATTACAACCAGCCAATTGGCATTAGCTTGGCTGTTAGCTCAAAAGCCTTGGATAGCACCCATCCCCGGGACTACAAAATTGCATCGTTTAGAGGAAAACATTGGCAGTATAAATATTGTATTAACAGTCGATGAACTTGCAAAGATTGATACAACGGTAAATGGAATTACACTTGCAGGCGACCGCTATCCTGAATTTTTAGAAAAACAAATAGACAAATAAAAAGCTGACCTCAATGCAAAATATTAAAGGAAAAGTAGTTGCTATTACAGGTGCAAGTAGTGGAATGGGAAAAGCCATTGCAATAGAATTAGCAAAAAACGGTGCAAAGGTTGTTTTGGGTGCAAGGCGAACAGGCCAATTACAACAAATTGTTGAAGAAATTAAAAGCACAGGTGGTGAAGCCACCTATGCTAAAATTGATGTAAAGAATAAAGTCGATTTAGTCCGGTTTGTAAATACAGCAGTTGAGAGATACGGAGCACTAGATGTCATTGTAAACAACGCAGGTGTCAGTCAATTAAGCCGTATTGACGAGTTGGATATTGATGATTGGGAAGAAATGATTGACATTAACCTCAAAGGTGTTTTGTACGGGATGGCGGCTGCAATTCCGATTTTCAAACAACAACAATCCGGACATATCGTCAATATTATTTCAACTTCAGGAATAAAGATTGTCCCAATGCAGGGCGTTTATGCAGGAACTAAAAATGCCATTCGAACTATTGCAGAAGCGTTTCGCCAGGAGTCAGACGGAAACATACGTATTACAGGCATTTCGCCCGGATTTGTGAAAACAGATTTTGCTGACAATATAAAAAACGAAGAAATGAAAACAGCTATTCAAAGAGGAATGGAACAGATTGCCATAGATCCCGTAGCCATTGCCAATGCTGTAATTTATGCAATAAGTCAACCTGACGATGTTGAAATTGGCGATATTGTTATTCGTCCGTCAAAACAAAATTGATTAAATTCGTAAACGAAAAATGCAACAACAAGCTAACATCAGTCACATTAAAAGTATATCACAATTGGTGCGGGTGTTGGGATTTCCTGCGCCATTGCACCCACTGATTACATTGGTTAATTATAATAATGTTTCGATTGAAATGTTTCCAAAAGGGCAAAAAGTAAGTCTTGATTTTTACAAGATTTCCTTTAAGCCTACATTCACAGGACACATAAAATACGGACAGGGATATTACGATTTTGAAGAGGGCGGACTAGCATTTTTGAAGCCAAAACAAATTGTTTTTCCACCGGAAGACATAGAAAGCTATGAAGGTATCGCTTTGTATTTTCATCCGGACTTTATCCGGAATTATCCATTAGGAAAAACAATAAATCAATACGGATTTTTCTCTTATGATGTTTCAGAGGCCTTATTGCTATCGGCAAAAGAAAAAGAAATCATAGCCAATTTATTTGCTACTATAGCCAACGAGTTAGAAAACAATATTGACAATTTCAGCCAGGATGTGTTGGTTTCACAAATAGAATTGTTATTGAATTACAGCAATCGCTTTTACAATAGGCAATTCATCACCAGGAAAGCAATCAATCACGACATCATAACTTCTTTGGATGAACTTTTAAACAGCTATTTTGAAGCAGAAAACAGTCTGAAGAACGGCTTGCCATCAGTGAAATATATCAGTACAGAATTAAAGCTATCGCAACGCTATTTGAGTGACATGTTGAGTTCATTGACAGGGCTAAATACACAACAATACATTCAGAACGCAATCATAGAAAAAGCTAAAGAAAAATTATCAACCACAAATCTTTCCGTTTCGGAAATTGCTTATGAATTGGGCTTTGAACATTCACAATCGTTTAGCAAGCTTTTCAAGACAAAGACAAATTTTTCGCCTTTGGAGTTCAGACATTCGTTTAATTAAAGGCGGCAGAAAGCAAATGAGTAAAAACCGCTATGTTAGTTTTATAACCCTCCCTTTTTTTCGAACTGATTTAGAAGACGAGAATTCAAATGTGAGCTCCTCCCAAAAACCTTAAAATTTAAAAGGCCAAAAACGCGGGCAATCGAAGAACATTAATTTTAAAATTTATTGAAGTCGACAACTTCAGGAAAGCCAGTTTTCAAACCCTCACACTTGATATAAGTCATCCTGATCAAACTAATGTTTTTGACCTGCAACATCCGGGTACTGCCTGAGTACTGGTCGGGTACTCGTTAGGGTAAGAGCAATGCTGAAGTAACGTGAGAGCATGGCAAGTCCAAGTAAAAACAACTAGTTGAAAAGACTTGGAGTACCTACGCTTAAAAGCTGTTTAAAGCCTGGTCTTACACCGACCACCACTCAGGCACAAACAAAGCATGACTAGTTGAAGACTGATGAACTTTATAATTTTTCCTTTGACCAGAACATGGACAACTACGGACAATTGCAGACAGCTGCGGACAATTATGGACATTGCCTGCTTAGGATGATACTCTTTAGCAAAAATGCTTTACATTGATGAAAAAACAAATATTTATGGCAACTTTCGACGGTAAATTTTTAAAGGGAATCCTGGGCGATTTCATTTTTAGAGTAGTAAATGGGGTACAGGTTGTTTCAAAAAGACCTGTGCCAGGCACAATGAAACAAACAGTGGAAACCAAAAAGGCATCAGAGAATTTTGGTAAAAGTAGCATGCTTGGAAAACATGTTAGAGGCATATTTCATAATACGCTTGGTGGAATGAACGAAACAAGTTATGCTTTTCGATTCACCAGTGCGCTGACTACAGCCCTTAAAGCATGTGAGAATCCCACAAAAAAGGGATACCTTTTTAAGCGAAACAGTTTTGGTAATTTAGCCGGTTTTGAATTTAATATTAAATCTCCTGTAAAAAAGATTTTGAATTTAAAACCGAAAATCGAACTCAATCAGGGAATTATGAAGATTGTTTATGATGAGTCAGATAACGCGCCAAAATTGCGTTTTCCAAAGCATGCAACTCAATGCAAACTAACATTCGTAGTCGGATTAATCCGGCTGAAAGATGGTAAAAGAATTCTTAATCCGGAAAAATATAGCATTACCCTTAAAAAAAACGAAGAATTAATAAATCTGATTGATTTTTCTTTTAAAATTCCAGACGGTTGTCTAAGTATCGCTGTACTTTTTTTCAGTTTCTATAATGGTATTACCTTGTTAAATAGTAAATCATTTAATCCCGCAGTCATATGCGATGCAATCTTAAGTCCCGGCACTTTTACCAATCAGGATAATCATTCATGGATGGAAATGCCAGGTTTGAACTTCGGTTAATTTTGCAGCAGCTGGAATCCTTGGTGAATTCTCAGAAAAAGCAGGAACAGTAATCGGTGCCAGGTGGCGTACGTTGGATGTAATGAAAAATTTGCCCAAAAAAACCAGTAAGCCACCAGTCAGATCACAAATTGATCAACGTTAATAAATTTTGCTTAATAACCAGTTTTTAGGTGCTATTAGTGAGGTTGTGAGTAAAGGGTACCAATCTGTCAACAAACTGTATGGCCCGATGAAGAAGCGGTTAAATTCAATCTGAAAGAAGCTATCTCAGGTATGTCAATTGATAGAGATACAGGTCCTTATTATAATGTTCAATATTCCTGTTAATGCCCCCATCGGCTTACATATTCTTCAATGGGAGGTAAGCCTGCCTCTGGACGTCTTTTATCTACATTTTTTGGATCTTCAAGTGGTTGTACATAGTATTTACCAGTTTTATTGTTACGCATTGGATCGGTCTTCTAACCTGTGTCATTTTAAAGGCAGGTATCACTGTATCAATTGCCTTCATGCTGAAGTGGAAATATCGCCATTACTGCTTGGGATCGGTCATCAACAGGTGTTTGGGGACATGGTGAATAGCTGGTCATCGAGGATGCCAGTGGAAAAGGCAGTACATATCAGACTGAGTCTGATGAATGCAGGGATCTTATGTGAGGCCTGAATGAGTAGATCATAAACTAGAAATGAGCGTAAAATAAAACATATAATTTGAACGTAGATTTAAACATAAAACACATGGTAAAGAAAATCATAATCACCATTAAATCGAACCTCAGTACCAAGTACGGAGGCTTACTTTTTTTAATAGACGACATCCGCGAGCAAGAGCAAATATAAAGCGGATTTTCTCCTGGAAGCGAGAGAAGCGACGGATTTTACGGCGCTCGTTCTGCGATGTCTTTATCTTAAAATAAAATATCATGTATCTGTATTCAAAAAGTTTAAATACAGGTAATTGTGTTTATTTTTATTGGAAGTTAATTATCCATATATTAGAGTATAAATAATTTAACAAATTAACACTATGAAATTTTTAGAACAACCTTATCAACAACGCTTAGTAGTTTCTGCTGGAAGTGTTCAGGAGCCTGAAACTAGTGATGCCCCTGTTATTGTTTTACATCTTGCTGGCGAACGTGGCCGGGTAGCAGGTACAGGAACCTTTGCTGCAGGCAAACGAGCCCTCAAAGATTTTATCGTAAATGGATCCATCCACAACCTGAATGGCCAAATCATTATTTCTCTTCGTGTTTATGAATGGGATACCCTGATTGGTTCTATTTTAATCGCACTGGATGGGAAGAACCAAAACACTGCAAATTACAAGTTTAAATTTGATGAGGTATGGAGAACAGAAGGAGCGATAGTAAAAGTTGAAAACTTAGCCGCTCTCATTGCCTAAATCCCGCAAAACATCCCTGTAATTACCAAATTCTGGCAACGCTCTAATCCTGTCGAGTTTGGTAATTATGCTATTTGACAATCTTTTATGATATTTATCCTCCGATAATAAAGATTGTAAATTCTTGATAAAACCTATAAATGAAATTAGCATCCATATTTAATGAGACCAGGGATGGACAACTGGTCGTGGTGAACAAAGCAGTCACCAAAGCAGTCGCCGTTCCTGAGATCGCAGCCACCATGCAAGCCGCCATCGACAACTGGAAAGAAACAGCACCGAAGCTTAAAAATGTCTATGATTCCTTAAACGCAAATAGCAGTGATTCAGCTGTTTTTGATATTTCATCTAAAGTAGTGATGGCGCCAATTCCAAGAGCCTATCATTGGGCAGATGGAAGCGCTTACGTTACCCATGTGGAGCTGGTAAGAAAGGCTAGAAATGCCGCCCTTCCTGAAACATTCTGGACAGACCCGCTCATGTATATGGGCGCTTCCGATGCTTTTATCGGCCCAAATGATGATATAGAAGTCGAGAATGAAGCCTGGGGTATTGATTTTGAATCAGAAGTCGCAGTGATTACAGATGATGTTCCTGCCGGAACAGACGCGAAATCCGCACTCGACCATATTAAACTGATCACGATCCTTAATGATGTTACCCTGAGAAACCTGATTCCTGATGAATTGGCGAAACAATTTGGTTTTTATCAATCGAAACCATGGACTTCCTTTGCACCGGTAGTGGTGACGCCAGATGAATTAGAAGGCGTATGGAGTGATGGGAAATTACACCTTCCATTGCGCTCTACCTTAAATGGAAAATTGATTGGTTCGCCGGATGCGGGTGTCGATATGGTATTCGATTTCGGACAATTAATCGCGCATGCCGCTAAAACACGGTCATTGATCGCTGGAACGATCATCGGATCGGGAACAGTAGCCAATCAGGGAAGCCCAACCGGTTCCAGTTGTTTAGCAGAGGTAAGGTGCCTGGAAATCATTAAAGATGGTAAAGCCACCACACCTTTCATGTCTTTTGGAGACAGAATTGAGATTGAAATGAATGATAAAGAAGGCCATTCGATATTTGGAAAAATAGACCAGGTGGTGAAAGCCTATCAAAAGAAATAAAATAGATCAGAAGAAATAAGGATCGGGATCCGCATAAAACTGTTAAACTATAGCTCTGTTAAAGTATAGCCGTAAAGCCTGAATATTTTAAGCTTTACGGCTATTTTAATATCCGGATCTGAATACTTCGCATGCCTGTGCGATCATCTGATCTGAGGCGGTTAAAGAAACCCGGAATTTGCCTGGAATCCTCATCGTGGAACCGGGTAAAACCAGTACATTCCGACTTTCCAGCACTCTGGAATAGTGTTCGTCAGAAGGGTCCGGACTATCTATCAGCATATAAAAAGTGCCTTCCGAAGGGATCACTTTGAAGCCTCCTTCCCTTAAAGCCTCGACTAAACGATCACGTCTTCTTTTAAGCTGTGCAATATCTACGCATAAGCTTTCCAAATGTGGTACTGCACGTTGTAAAATACAACCTGGAAGCTGCCATCCGGAGATGGGTTGAAGCGCATCAAGTACCCTGCGCATTTGCTCTGCTTCCGGGAAACCAGGGGCAAGTGCCATATAGCCAATTCTCAAACTTGGCGCTAAAAGTGTCTTTCCATAGGTGTAAATACTAATTGTAGTCGGGTAGAACGCTGCCGGACTAGGTGCATGACTGCATTCAAAAACAATACGGGCATAAGCTTCATCCGAAAGGATCGGGATGGTTCTGCCGAGTTTTCTGCTCGCAGCCGCCACAATATTAGTCAGTTCTAAAAGCTCCTGAACGGAAAACACCTTTCCTGTTGGGTTATGAGGGGAATTTAGAAGTATCGCACTGGTTTTAGGTCCAATAGAAGCTTCAAACTGAGTCATGGTAATACTCCAGTCCTCCGGATTTAAATCTACTGCTTTAGGGATTGCACCGACCGATTTGATCATAGGTTCATAGTAAAACCAAGGTGGTCCCAGGTAAACCACTTCTGTTAAAGGATCACATAAGGCCTGAAGGCAGCAGGATAAACCAGCAAAAGCGCCGGTTGTAAAAAACAAGTCCTTGGCCGCATAGTTAATTCCTGACCGCTGGGATAGCGCATTTGCAGCAGCTGCTCTGGAGCTTTCGATATGATGCACATATTTGAACCCCTGACTATGGCTCATGTCGACCTGGGCATGTAGTATTTCCGCTATCTCCGGGAAGGAATGTCCATGAGGATCTCCGAATAAAAGATCGGCAACACCAGGTTCGCCACGACGTTTGGTGACCGGACTCTCCCGAAGAAATAGGCCAAGATACTGTTCGTATTCTGCTTTTGCTTTTGCGCTGTTTTCCGATATTTTAATAGACATAGTTCTTTTGTTTTCTAATGGTTGTGATAATTTATCTATTTTTTTTATTGAAATGTATTGCCTGATGTAAGATAGGTTTTTGTACTTGGTACCATTGATTGGTATCCTGAAGCTTGTTCGAAAGCTGCTGCAACACTGATCAAGAGCGCTTCATTTTGAGCATCAGCACAAAGCATGAGACCTATTGGCAAGCCATCCTTAGTCAATCCGCAGGGTACAGAAATACTGCACCATCCCGCAAGATTTGCCATCAATGTATTTCTTGAATAAATGGCTGATAGCTGTGCATGCGGGGTTGGGGCGTCACAATCGGCTAGTAATGTTGCAGGAATTGGCGTAGCAGGCACAACCAGAATCTCCAGATCATACTGACTGAGCGACAACTGCTTTGCAATCTTTCTGTATTGTTTTTTAATGTTCAGAGTGTCTTCTTTTGAATGTTTGGCTGCTGATTGCAGCCAATTTAATACCCAATCGATGTTGGGATCCTCAATGATTCGCTGGTGTAAAGGATAGGCTTCTGAGGCGATGAAACTCGTTTCCTTCATCATTTTCCGCAATGCTCGTATAGCAGGGATCTCAATAGTTGAAACACGCGGTTTAAGAGCTGCTAGGATTGGCTCTGTAAAGACTAGATTGGAAAGGATTTTTATAGACTTTTCCAGCGCTGTAATGACTTCGGGTTCCGTATCATCCAGGAAAATAGTTGAGCAGCAGCCAATACGTATATCGTGGTTAACTGGTTTTTGCTGCGCTGTTTTGTGAATCTGGGCGTCGTTTTTTAAGGAACCATTCCCGGTATTTTTGTTGTGAAGACAAGAATAAACCATCTTTACATCTTCTACAGTACGGCCAATCAGGCCAATCGTATCCAGACTTGGTGCCAAAGGCCATACGCCTTTAGTACTAAGCCAGCCTTTTGTAGGCTTAAACCCAACTACTCCGCATAGTGAGGCGGGTACCCGAATAGAACCTCCAGTGTCGCTGCCTAATGCAAAAGGAACCATTCCTGCGGAGACTGCAACCGCAGCGCCGCTAGATGACCCTCCAGGGATATAAGCAGCGCTTTTCCAGGGATTATGTGGCGTACCAAAAACATGGTTGATTCCGAGTATCGTAGCGGCTAAAGGACTGGTGTTTGTAATGCCGACCAGCACAGCGCCTGCTTCTTTTAACAAGGTTATTGATGCTGCATCTGATAAGGCGATGTGTTCAAATGAGTAGTCCATTCCGGCAGTATTTGCTACACCTTCTACCTCAAAAATCCCCTTTACTGCATAAGGAATCCCATGCAAGGGACCTCTATCCAGGCCATTATCCAGCTCAGCCTGTGCTTTCATAGCCTCTTTCAACGCCCGATCTTCTAAGATCAATATAAATGCTTTGTGGTAAGGATTTTGTGCCTTTATATTGCTCAATACACTTTCTACAAGCGCAACACAGCTCAGCCGACCTGTGCGAAGCGCTTGTCCGAGCTCAGCAATGCTACATCTACGCAGGTTTTTCCTCATCACGATAAGTGTTTTTTTAGGTGATCAGCTAGCAATTCTGCATCTTTTCCAACACCCTCAATAAAGTTTGAGTTGTATCGAATCTGACGACGCATGCCAATCAGCACCAATCCAGGTTCTTCTGTTATCCCGCCCAGGTGTTTAATATCCCCCTGCGGATCGAATACATTTAGATTTAACCAGGAATAGTTCCTACGGTACCCCGTTGCCCAGATGATGTTGTTAATTCCCGCAGATTTAAGGTCCAGATGTAAGGAAGCATCAGGCACCGAAACAGGGGATATCTTTTGAAAACCCGGCTGATCATCATTTACATAACTGTCTATTTTTTCTAGCATCACATACATATCCCGATCTGCCTGATTCGCCACGCTTGCCAGATTGTTTTCAAAAGAGACCAGGGAATCGGCAATCCCTGCAATCCGACCAGTCAGCTTTACACCTAGATTTTGCAGCGTGTCCAGGCCAATGGTATGAGCATCTTCCGAACCAATCAACTGGGGCGCAGGGATGTCAGGAACGCAGCTGGAATCAATGAGCTTGTCGAAAATACCGAGTTCTTTTACCCAGCAGAGAATATCTTTTCCTTTGTACCTTCTTGGCAGGCGACGGTGTTTGCCAACAGAAAGCGTCACCTCCCGTCCGGAAAGGCGCAGTTCTTCTGCAATTTGCACCCCTGAAGCACCTGCACCCACCACCAAAATTCCGCCTGCTGGAAGCTGTCCTGGATTTAAGTATTGCCCAGCAGTAAATTGATGGATGTCCCGATTTAATCGCTTTGAATATTCAGGAATAATGGGCGTACAGCAATGGCCAGTGGCGATGACGACTGCTTTTGCGGCCCAGCAATGCGCTGCGGATTGAATATAAAATTGATCACCTGATTTACTGACCGATTCAACGGCGGTTCCACTAAGAATCGGGGCATCAAATGATCGGGCATAGTCTTCCAGAAATGAGATGTATTCTGAAACCCGCATAAAACCTTCCGGCTGATCCCCCTGATAAGGCCAGGAGGGTAGATTTGTCTGGTCGTTAGGGGTCAGGAGCCGTAATGACTCCCAGCTTTCTGAGCGCCAGCGTTGGGCAATCTCCCCACGCTCCAGTAAAATATGATGGATGTTTCTTTGCTTCAGGCAATAGCTCATGGCCAGTCCCGCCTGTCCGGCACCAATGATCAGGACATCAACGGCTATAGGAAAAGTAGATGTACCAGGCATTATCCGGCTTTAACAAATCCTAGGTTTTCTTTGGCGTTCCAGGATTTTGAGCGCAGCCCATGGTCTAAGAAAGTGCCCAGATAAAGACCGTCGATATTAGAAATCCTATTCAGATGATTGCCAAGCCACAAATCATAGGCACCTCCTAAAGTCAACTCCACATCAGGAAAGCGGCCACGTAGCAGCTCGATGTATGCGAGTCCGCGTTCCGGAGCAGGGATCGTATGGACGAATATCTCTGCGCTTTCTCCAGGATCAAAATAGTTGAGGGTGATGGCATCTGGCCTGGCCATTTCCAGCAGGTTCATCATATCTGCTACATCTGATTCCGTTTCACCAAGGCCACAAAGCCATCCGGTATCTACAGCTAGTCCAGCCTCTGCTGCGAGTAATAGCGATTTTAACTTCTCGTCCTGGGCCAATGGTCGTTTAGGAACCATTTCAGCAAACAGTTTTCTGGAGCATTCTAAATTGTTTCTATATCTTTTTATGCCGAGATTGGCAATCTGGTCGAAAAAATCCGGGCGTGTACAAATGCCGGGGTTGATGGCTAAATCCACATGAGAATTTCTTTTGATCACTTCCGCCATTTCCAGCAGGAAATTCAGGACTTCAATCACATTGGCTCCGGCCGTTTGAAAGACCAGTTCGACCCGGGCTTCTGCGGCACTGGCCTGATCATATACCTTTTGGAAATCTGATGCTGTCACGATGGCTTCCCGGCCAGTGGCTTCAGTTTTACTCAATCCACAAAATTTACAACCACCTCCGCAACCGGAGTTTTTGAGCAGGCTAAGCTGGATGATGTTCATAGTTTTTTAATTTAATAAACAAGAAGCATAAGCCTTATCTGATTTGAGAGCAGTGCTTTACGTAAAAATAACAATTTTATTTATAATTACCAATACGCTGATGTTTCCAGTAAAAGATTATTGTTTTAATGTATTTTTTCTCCCATGTAAATTTGCGCTGACGGTTTTTCAGTAAATTTGCAACCAAGGGATAACGAGTACAATAGGGGATTTAAGATGAAGATACTGTTAATAGAAGACGAGTGGGCCAGGCCAACAGCGCTTTGCCACCTTGCGGTGGTATGTCTCTGCTAATCCGCCCCCGAACCCTACGTACATGTCTCCATGTATACGGCTCTCCATTGTCAACATACTTTTACTTATCATAGCTTTTATGGGTTTGAATTTTGGTTAATCTTGCAAAAGCTATTACCAAAGGCTCTCCTTAACCGGAGGGCCTTTCTTGTTTTAATCCTGTTTTTGATAAATAATGCTTTTTCAGTACTGGACAAATCCGGTCAAATCCGGTCAATTGCGGACAATAACGGACTATTGCGGTCAATTTATTTTTTAGCTAATTTATTGATATACTTTCGTTTAACGAGTTTAAGCGGCCGGCATGCGATTGACTTGAATTAATAGAATAATTCATTATTTAAAATTAAAGAAAATGGGAAAGATTAGAACAGGGGTCCTTGGTGGATTCTCAGGAAAAGTAGGAACAGTAATCGGTGCCAGGTGGCGTACGTTGGATGTAATGAAAAGTTTGCCCAAAAAAACCAGTAAGCCACCAGTCAGATCACAAATTGATCAACGTAATAAATTTGGCTTAATAACCCGTTTTTTAGGGGCTGTTAGTGAGGTTGTGAGTAAAGGATACCAATCTGGCAACAAACTGTCTGGCCCGATGAATGAAGCGGTTAAATTCAATCTGATGGAAGCTATCTCAGGTGTTTCTCCATTATTTACGATCAATTATGCTAAGTTAAAATTGACTCTTGGAAAGTTGGACAGTCCACAAGACCTTTTAGCAGTGCCAGTTTCAGGCCGTAAAGTAGCCATCAGCTGGGCCTATGATCCTTTGGATTTTAACACAGAAGATGAACGTTTGGAGCGTTCTACGGATAGAGCTACTATAATAATTTACGATGAAACGAAGGATTATTTTCTAATTCCATCAACCGTGGTCAGAACCGCTGGTAAATTAGAAGGACGTATGCTGTCTAAAACTATCGTCGGTAACACATTACATTGCTGGTTTTACTTTTCTTCTTTAGATGGTAAAAAGGTAAGTACTAGTGTTTATCTGGGGCCTATCAAAGCTATTGCCTAGGATTTGAATAAACCGGCAAGCTGACGAGTTTGCCGGTTTATATAATAAGACTGCTAATAACTGATAAATTCTTAAAATTTAGAATGTGATGAATATAAAAACTATAGAATTACCGGGGATAATTAAATTATTACCGGTTGTCAATACCTCCTTAAAAAGATCGGAAACCAGAATGATACTCGCAGTTTTGCTGTTAATATGGTGCTTTGCGCCCAGGTTTCTCAACTTGTTTGATGAAAGGGTAGGTAGCATAGATCAGAGTATCTGGCTATTGATTTTATTGAGCATGATTAGCTTTCTTTTAATAACCGCTTTATCGTGGTGGTTATTACAATGGTTTTGGCTACTGATGAAATTACCTGCTCTAACATTTATGGTTTCACAATTTAATTTTCTACCGTCATGGCAACAATTAGGCTTTTACTGGGCATCCTTTGCTTTGTTATTATTAGCGGCTTCGGCTTGCTTGATCGCAATCTGTTAAATAACAAATGTAGCTTCAATGTTCTGGAGTGTCAAAAAAGAGAGCTTCTTGTTCGTATTGCGGAAAAAGAAATAGGGGTGAGGGAAATAACTGGAAACAATGACGGATTTCGTGTAGAGACTTATTTGACCAGTGTAAGTTTGAAAAAAGGGCAGCCCTGGTGCGCAGGTTTTGTAAGCTGGGTTTTTGCACAGGCTGGATATGATAAACCACGATCAGGATGGACACCAGATCTTTTCCCTTCATCCCGTTTAGCACGTTCTGCCTTACCAGGTAATTTGCTGGGTATATACTTTGTTAAATTAAAAAGAATAGCCCATGTTTGGTTGATCGTTAATCAAAAAGGAGATTGGGTAAATAGTGTAGAAGGTAATACGAATATTCTGGGCAGCAGAGAAGGTGATGGGGTTTATAGAAAAAAGAGACATATCAAGACTATTTATAGAATTGCTGATTGGGTAAAAGTTGATTAGTGTTAATTTTTGTTAAATAAGATATTGTGTTTTCCTTTTGATAAATAATATTTATTGAATTACTGTATTATTAAGCCTATTTCTTTTGAAAAACGCAAATTTATTCTGCAAAAGAGTTATAAATACTTTTTTGATTATTCCTCCCTAACGTGACTATTTAACAATCGTTGAATAATTCAAATAGTTTAAAATTTAATCATGTGAATATGGAAATGAACGATAAAGTGAATCTGTTGATAAATGTCCTGGCTGAAATGATGTGTACGAAAAAGCAGGAGAAATTTGTTGCTCATGAAAGAAATTTGTTAGATACCAATGATGTGAAATCTATGTTCCGAATTAGCGACCGTACTTTAAGAAGATGGCGAAGCAGAGGGTTATTGAAGTCTGTGATTATTGTTGGCTGTCTTTATTACAGAAGAGAAGATGTGATGAGCTTAATGGAAAGTAAATTCAGGGATGAGATAAAATGAAGAATAGATTTCCACCAACAAAGAATCTTAGTAAATTGAACAAATTATAGTTGATGTTATATATAAAGTCCAATATTCTGAGAGGATTACACATTATAAAAAAAAGTAGGTAGGCTTTGATTGACTTTAAACAATCTCTGTCCTGAGACTGTAAACTGAACTGTGTCAACTCTTGATAATAAAGAGTAAGAATAAGTAATTTAGTACCAACTTATGGACACAGGAAAAAGTAAAAAACCATTTGATTTTGAACGCTTCAAAGAAGAAGCAATGGAAGGCCTTTATCAAGGCAAAAAGATGGGTGGCACCGACGGTGTATTCGCTCCAATGTTGAAACACCTATTGGAATCGATGCTTGAGGGTGAGCTTGATAATCATCTGGAAGAAAGTAAATCTTCTGGAGAAAGCAACCGCAAAAATGGAAAGACCAAGAAGACTGTACGCAGTCTTCAGTCCGGCCATTTCGAACTGGAAAGCAGTCGGGATCGTAACGGGACTTTTGAGCCTAAGATCGTTCCTAAACGGCAATTAATCATTACCGAAGAACTGGAAGATAACGTGATCGCTATGTATGCCCGTGGCATGAGTACCCGCAATATTTCTGATTATGTGAAAGAAATGTATGCAATGGATATCTCTGCAACCGAGATATCCAACATTACGGACAAGATCATTCCCGCAATGAATGAGTGGAGAAATCGACCATTGGAGGCTGTCTATCCTTTTGTATTTCTGGACTGTATGCATTATAAGGTGCGTGGTAGTGGTGGTGTCGAATCCCGGGCAGTTTACAATATCCTAGGTGTCAACCGCGATGGCAAAAAGGATCTGATCGGTATTTATCTCTCAGAAAATGAGGGTGCTAAATTCTGGCTCTCTGTACTCACCGATCTGAAACAACGCGGTGTGGAAGATATTCTAGTCGCCTGTATTGACGGTCTAAAAGGCTTCCCCGAGGCTATAGAAGCCGTCTTCCCTAAAACCCAGATTCAGTTATGCATTGTGCACCAAATCCGCACTAGTTTACGCTATGTGCCAGAAAAAGACAAAAAGGCGGTAGTAGCTGATCTAAAACCGATCTACAAAGCCAACAACCAAGAACAGGGATATGAAAAACTACTGGAGTTTGAAGATAAATGGGGTAAAAAATATCCGCTATCGGTAAAAGGATGGATGGAAAATTGGACTAATTTATCCACTTATTTCGAGTATTCGGCGGATATCAGAAAAGTGATCTACACTACCAATGCAATCGAAGGAATGCATCGCCAGATCCGCAAAGTCACCAAAACAAAGGGCGCATTTACATCTGACCAGGCGCTACTAAAACTCGTGTATCTGGCCTTTAAAGACCTGTCCAAAAAATGGACAATGCCGATGCATAACTGGGGATTGACAATGTCACAATTGTATATTAAATTTGGGGATCGATTGAAAGCCTTCGGCGACTTCTTCTTAGGTGGGGGCTGAAGAAGCCCCCACCTAAGAAGAAGTGATGTTGACACAGTTCGCTTTACACTCCCACAAAGACATTTTGTCTGCCCTTTATATTTTGAATACTGTTATTATCACTTATTTTAATGAGTAGTTATGATAACCACCATCTACAGTGATCTCTGTTCCTGTAATGAAACTTGCAGCATCAGAAGCCACGAATAACACTGTTTTTGCAATCTCATCAGGATCACCAATCCGTTGCATTGCTGTAGCATTAGTTAAATATTCTTTTGCTTCTGGGGTTAGGGCATTTTCTAAACCTGGGGTTAGAATAGGTCCCGGGCTAACGATGTTTACACGGATCTTTCTTCCCGCCAGTTCATTTGCTGCAATTTGAGCAATTTTATTCAATGCTCCTTTAGTTGCAGAATATACGCTTGTTCCCAAATTTGCAGCTGAGGCAACCGATGAAGAAGTGAAGACTACCGATGCTCCATCTGCCAGATGGGGAAGTAACTTTTGCAATGTGAAGAAATGCCCTTTAACATTAGTATTGAATTGTGCGTCAAAATTTGCTTCAGTTACTTGTTCTATTGGCTCAAATGTTGCAATTCCCGCATTCAGGAAAAGAACATCTAATTTGTTTCCACTTTCTGCAACTGCTTTTTCCAGGATAGAAATTTCTTCGGGTTTTGAAGTGTCCGATACTACAGTAAACAATTTCGGGTTGTTTATTTCTTCAGTTGCTTTTTGCAGATTGGCGGCATTTCTACCCGTAATCCAAACATTCGCGCCTGCGTTGATAAATGCTTTTGCTGTTGCCAGCCCTATTCCGGTTGTTCCACCTGTAATAACAACGTTTTTATTTGTAAAGTCCATGATTAAATTTTTAAAGTTTTATAGTGCAAAGTTAGAATAGGTAAGTTTATTTAGGTTACTTTGTAACGAAAAGTAACAGTAACTTTTGAGTAACCAAGTAACTTATGACAGAAAATGAATGCCAATTAGGGCATAAAAAAGAGATCATGGCCGTTCATGATGCGATGGACGTGTTGAGTGGAAAATGGAAAATTTCCATCATTTCCTCTATTTGCTATTATAACAAAAGAAGATTTTCTGATATTTTGAATGATGTACAGGGGATATCAAACAAAATGTTGAGTAAAGAATTAAAGGAGCTGGAGATAAATAAACTGGTGACGCGAATCGTATTAGATACGCAGCCTATATCTGTTCAATATCAATTAACGGAATATGGTTTAACGTTAAAGACCATCATTAATAATCTATCGGAATGGGGAATAGAACACCGTAAGGTGATTACTGGTAAATAGAATTTTATGAACAAAGTTTTCTACTTTGCTTTTTTACAGGAGTAATAGGTGACTAATATTAAAATATTGCAGCTTAACTAAATGTCAACTTAAATATTGCGATTCCGGTTTGTAAAACGTATTATCGTAAAACTGAACGAAGGTGACTGGTTAATGTAAACGGTGGGATTACACTGGCTGCTATATTATCTATATCTTTAGTATATAGTGTTGTGCAAATGGGACAATTGGGGTTATAAATTGGTCAATGGTTAAGATAATCGCTAAAATTTGATTTAACAGTGGTCGCTGAAAAACTGATTATAGAGTAAGCAATGTTTAACAATTCAATCATTATGAAGACAAAAACAATAAACTCTTTGATGGCTGTCAGAATGAAACTATGTCATCTGTAAGCTCAATGTTCAAAAATTTAATACTGTAGAACTTAGCGGCAGTGAATTAGTTGATGCAAATGGTAGCAGTACACCAGCATTAGTTGCTTCACATGGCTACTTTATTAGTGCTTAGGTAGCCGCGTTATAGCATTCGTAACTACCGCAATTTTAGTTGTTTTTAAACATAATTAATCCTAAATATGAACTTATTTCCATTTATTAAGTCCGATTTCGCAAGAAACACATTATCAGTAATAGTTGTTCTTTTTGTTCTAATATTTCTGATGCAAAAAGGATATGCTTTCGGTCAGTGGCTAAAAAATTGATCAGTTAAAATTAAGGATCTCACATCGTTCTGTGTTTATACAATGAATGTAAAAAGGACTAAGAGAAAAAATATCAATTAAAATGAAGACAGTATTCGTTTATATAATTGTTTTATTTTTCACAGCTTCTTGTGTTCAGAAAGAGTCTGGCTCCATTTCAAATAAAAAAAATATGAATGGAATTTTAAATGATCAATGGGATCAGATTAAGAGGGCCAGGAGTAAAGAAGAAGAAAAAGAGCTGGTTTATAAATTTATGGAATTCCTTAAAACGATGGATTATGCAATTAGCAATCCTACTTATATTTCAAATAATGGGGCTGTTAAACCTTTTTCTGAAATGTTCGATGATAAAAAAGGAGATCAATTAAAAGGCATTAATATTGAGATAATTAATGATAACGAATTAGGGGATAATAAGCATATTAAACTTGTTAATTGGAAGCCAATTGATAATAAATCTGCTTTAATGTTTTTACGTGAATAGTATGAAATTTTAACTCTTAACCTTAATTACTATTTGGTTATTGGAAGTTAATGTATAACTTGGAGAAATGCTAAATTATAAATCATGAACATCTCAAAATTTCGCAGGCTCTTAACCTATTTACCGTTAACTTTGGTGTTACTATTTGTATCTGTTGTGGCTTTGAATGTAGCAAAGGCTAATCATTTAATGTTTCCTTACCAATTCTGTCTATATTTATTTGAAGGTCTCTTGTTAGTTAATTTCATACTAATCTTTTTAAGAGTAGTTTACTTTTTCTCTAAGAGGTTCAATTACTAATAATTTCATATAGAGAAATATCCAAATTTCTTTATATGAAATTACAATTATCATTGCCTTCGGCATGATTATATTTTTATTTTCTTGTCAAAAAAGCCAAATTGTCAAAAAAATAAGATTTAGATGCACAAAGAATTGCTTCGAAATACAATTTAAATTAACAAATAAATACACATCTAATAACACAAAAACTTTTTTGACTTTAGCTGAATTTCAAATATTCATGGAATCAAAGTCTTTAAAGACTTCTTTGATACTGTAAAATCAGATAATTTAAAAGAAATTTCAAATGCTAATACAAAAACGACAACTGCTTATGATGTTGAAAGTGCGGATGGACTTCCATATTACGGAAGTCAATATCATCAATACAGCGTTAATTTCTCATTAGAGCAAAGTGGATATGCAAGTTTAGGAATTTCACAAATTGATAACATGAAATTAGAGGACTTTGTAATTTATAATGATGGTGCATCAGCAGGAACTTTCACATCTGCTAATACATTTATTAATCAGGATACTGGCATATCTTTAGTCATAATGCCATAGTTAATGGCAATTATGTCTAGAATTATGGTGTAGGAGGTATCTATACATAAGTTTGTAGTGCTACAAGAAGTTTATTGTTCAATAGCATTCATGAGTTAGCTCATTGGACAGATTCTGAGACTGAATTAAATGACTTTAATAAATTTCAGCTAGTTTCGATTGTTAACCTGCCTAATCCTGGTCGTAATTTTTAAAATGATGAAATATATTATATTATTTTTTGGCCTGATGCTAGTTTCATTTCAAAGGGTTGGAGCACAAAACAAGAAAGAAAAATTAGATACCGTATATTATAAATTAGATACATCTAATGTGCCTATACAAGATAGAATGTTTAAAATTGAAACAGACGTAAAATATAAAGGATATATATTACAGTGTAAGTGTTACCCATGGAATACTGATGTAGTCTTTTTCTCACGCCGTGATCGTTCTGGTGATGTAAAAAACATTTCTATTGAGTCATTTAGTAAAATCAACACTATTTCAATCACTCAGTTGATAGATATTGTTGCTCAATACGGTAAAGAAAAGATTGATAGGCACAAGTTTTTTTTCATAGAGCCTGATGGAAAGACTATGAAAGTCACAAGGGCTTATTTATCTGAGCCCAAGAAACCTCAGCCACCGATTGAGGATTATATAAAACTTCCTCCGTCACATTGAAATGCGGAATTTCATTATTAAACCACTATTGTCTGATCTTCAGACAGGTTCTTACCATACTGTTCAATACTCCTCTTAATGCCCCATTGGCTTACATATTCTTCAACGGGAGGTAGACCTACCTTTGCACGTCTTTTATCTGCATTTTTTGGATCTTCAAGTGGTTGTGAATAGTATTTGCCAGTTTTATTGTTACGCATAATCTGACTTCCATAAATCAATCATACTGAAGAAGGGAAGAATAAACACATTGAACTTACTAATTGGAAGCCGATTGATAATGAATCTGCTCTGACTTTTTTTACAGGAGTAATAAGTGACTAATATCAATTATAGCAGTAATGCCTTCTTTTTCAATGTGTTTTGATTTATTTTTCCTTTTCATTCCATAGAATTGGTAGTTATTTTTATGCTTTCTTAATGTAAAATACATCGATAATAGTACTGTATACCAGTATAATAACCCGGTTGACGTAATAAAAATAATTTTAAGCAATAAACAAATATATTCATGGTAAATTTTATTATCATGGAAATAAATCTAATAAAGGAAATACACATAGGTAATAAAGCTATTACGCATTTTACTTCTTTTTCGCTTAAACAAAAATTTAACGCTCATCATTATTTTGAACTTAAGTTTAACCATGATCAGCTGGGTTTACCTGGGCTGATTACTTTGGATGATAGTCGTGACTTTGTAGGAGAAACTCTAAGTGCATCAATAGGGTATATCATGCAACCTCTGCAAAACTTTGTTGGGATAGTCACTAAAGTAGAACTTACGCAAAGCAACGGTTATCATGGTATTTTAGTAGTCAGTGGGTATAGTCCAACTATATTGATTGACAGGGGCCCTGATCTGGGCTCTTATTTGGACAAATCACTAAATGAAATTGTTTCCATGGCTACTCATGATACGCCAGTAAATGATTTGAGGATTATAACCAACGCAACCCGTAAAAATCCTATTGATTATGTAATCCAATATCGGGAGAGTGATTTTGAATTCCTGAACCGTTTGAGTGGTGAATATTACGAATGGTTTTTCTATGATGGTATGAACCTTAATTTCGGTAAGCCCGATCAGCAAAAGGAAATTCCCCTGTTTTATGGAAGAGATGTCCATAGCCTGCAATATGGAATGGAAGTAGCACCAATTAAAAATAAAAGATTCGCTTATAATCCCAAGCAGGATGAAATGCTGCAAAGTGAGAGTACCGGAAATGCTAGCGGGAGAGCAGATTTGATCCATGCAATAAATGCCTCTAATAAGATATACAGTAAAACTTTTAATCAGCCAACATCTATCAGGGTTGATAGTGGGAGTGATATTAAAAATCACGTTGATAATGAAGAGAAAGCAAATATCAGTAAACTCCTGAAAATAAGCGGTTCTGGCGATAATCCACAGGTAGCTTTGGGGTCAATTGTAGAAATTACCATGAGTTTAAAACAAGGGATTTCTTTTGCCACTGAAAGTCTTGGTAAATTTCTAATCACTTCTGTTAATCACACAATTGATGAGCGTGGGCGCTATGCTAATTCTTTTGAAGGGCTGGTTTCTACAACTGATCGTTTATTATTTAAAGATTATATAAGGCCTAATCCTGATCTGCAATTGGCTAATGTGGTGGATAATAATGATCCTAAAGGTCAAGGACGTGTAAAAGTGAAATTTAAATGGGCTTGTCAGACAAATAATGATACAGAATGGTTGAGAGTCATTACGCCCGATGCCGGAAGCAGTGATAAGGTTAATAAAAACAGGGGTTTTGTCTTTATTCCTGAAAAAGGAGATCAGGTACTCATTGCATTTGAAGAAGGTAATATAGCCAGACCTATTGTTATAGGAAGTATTTTTCATGGTAAAAATGGAAGCGGCGGTAATGAAGGAAATAAAATTAAAAGTCTGATCACCAGAAGTGGCTGTATGGTTCGATTGGATGATAGTAAGGGAAGTGTTACTGTTAAAGATCCAAGCGGGAATATTTTAAAGATGCATGGTAATGGAAGTGCAACTCTTTCTGTTCCGAATACGTTTACCATTAATACCACAGATTTAGTTGTTAATGCAGGGAACAGCATTACTTTGAATGCACAACCAGGCGTAGATGAAAACGGAAAAGAAGGAAGTGGAGAGGGTAAGATTGTAGTTAGTGCCAAAAAGAGTATTGAAGCTACAGCTGATACTGAGGATATTAGTTTAATAGCAGCTGAGCGTAATATCCTGCTTACTGCAAATTTAAAAGATATTATAATTAAAGCTTTGGAGAGTAATGTTGAGCTTCAGGCATTAGCTAAGGATATCATTTTAAAGGCAACTTCGGGAACCATCAATGCAGAGGCAGATACCCAGATTAATATCCATTCTCACGATACTCAGATATTTTAACACTCTCAAAATTATTCTATGGACGATTTAGAATATATAGTGACTGGTGCGCTTACTCACTGTAACAAAGGAGCGGGCGTAATGCCAATTAATGTTACTTCTAACACCACGACCCATGTACAAAAATTATTAGTAGCAACAGATAGTGATAAAACCTATATGGTGAATATCCCTAACTATGGAATGTGTACTACAACTCAAAAACCATGTCATCCCATTCCAACAGTTTGGACAGATACTTATGATAAGGTGAAAGTTAACGGATCCCATCCATTGATTGGTAAAAGCTGTCTCCACTGTGCCATTGATCCTTCGAGTGAAATCAAATTTATAACAAGCGGTCAACTTCCATTGTCCTGGAGCTTATCAAAAGAATCGCTTGATGAAATCAGTAAAGCTAATCAAGCAGCAAATGAAGCCTCCGACGAATATGATCTGGAAAGGAAATCTGTAGGAGAATCTGGATTTTGGGAAGGATTTATACCGGTCTGGGGCAGTGGAAGGGATTATGTTCATTCGATTCAAACTAAACATTATTGGAAAGCTGCCGGGAATCTTGGTTTGGTTGTACTTGATGTATGTACGTTAGGTGCTGATGAGCTTATTATAGGCGCAATGAAAGGTGGAGCAAAAGGAGTAGCTGAAGCTGGGAGCAAGATGACCCTGAAAAAAATAGCAGGAATTATAGCAGCAAAAGAAGCAGCTTTATTACTGGTGAAAAAATTTGCGACTACCGTATCTGAGTTTTCATTAAGAGAGGCTGGACTTTGTATTGCTAAGGCATGTTTTGTGGCCGGTACACCAGTCCAGACAGCGAATGGAACAAAAAATATAGAAGAGCTTGTGAGTGGTGATGAGGTTTGGTCATACAACGAGGAAACTGGCGAAACCGGCTTAAAAAGCATACTGAATGTTTTTGAACAGCAGGCAGATACGATTGTAGAGTTGACAATAGACGGAGAAATTATTAATACCACTCCTGAACATCCTTTTTATGCCAATAGTGAATGGAAGGAAGCTGGTTTACTAAAACAAGGAGATACGGTTCAGTTGTTTAATGGTAAAGCAGCAGTTGTACAGCAGGTTGTCTATAAATTTGATAAAATACTGCAACCGGAAATTGTTAATAGTGAGGGTGACGAGCGATCTTATGAGTTAGTTACTGTTTTTAATATAGAAGTAGAGGGCTGGAATACTTACTTTATTGGAGAGAAGAGCTTTCTTGTGCACAATGTTGTTTGTGTAAAAGAATTAATGGAAAATGCGGCTAAGGGAGTAGCAAAAACCTGGGATGATCTTGGCAAATTTATTTATTGCTTTGTTGCTGGAACAAAGGTTAAAACACCTTTGGGAGATATTCCAATTGAATTACTTGAGAAAGGGGATGAGGTATTCGCTTACAGTTTTGAAAGCAGAGAAGTGGTAGTACGTAAGGTGCCTGCTGTCTTTAAAAATTCAACAGAACGAATCCTTCAGATTGGAATAGAAAATGAGTTTATCCGCTGTACAAGTAAGCACAGGATATGGGTAGAAAGTGAAAATGAGTGGGTAGAAGCTGGCGATTTAGCAGTGGGAATGAAGGTGCTTGGCTTAAATAACAAGGAATATAGTATAAATAGTATTTTTCTTATAGAAGAAGAATGTGATACTTTTAACTTTGAAGTTGAAGAGGTTCATAATTATTTTGTCGGAGAAATAGGTATTCTGGTTCATAATGGCCCTGGACCTAAGTTCCCAAATTCGGTTTATAATGATCCAACAATTCGTACTACAGATATTTATAGATACTTCGATCCGGTGACAGATGAAACCTATTATGTTGGTAAGACTGTTCAGGGGATGGAGAAGAGAGCTTCACAGCACGCTGTTGAAAAGGGATTAAATCAATTAATTAAAGAAGGTAAGTTAGATTATGAGGTGATTGAAGGTGGAAAAAAATGGAACGCATTTCAAACTGCCACAATGGAGCAGCATTATATTAAATTACTTAATTCCAAACTGCAAAAAGGAATGCCAATCTGGAATAAAATAAATGCTTTAAGCAAGGCGAAATTTGAATATTTTAGTAAACTTATAAAATGTCCATAAGGATGAAGAAAACACAATTAAAACCAGGAGATATTTTCTATTTGGAAACACGGACCAAGAATAAATTTGTTTTTGGTAGAGTTCTGTTTGATGTTAATAATCAATATCATAAGGTAGTGGATATTAATAGTCATCAGGATGACTATTATCCATATTTAGCCATGAGCCATAATGGTTGTCAATTGATTGAAATGTATACCGGAATCAATGACAAACCTGAATTATCTTCTACCGAAGTTCTCATCCCAAGAGTTTTTACGAGAAATATCAATGGTGATATGAATATTTTACCCTGGGGCATTATTGGACATGAAAAAGTTGATTACACAAAAGTGGAGTTTCCAGAACATATTAACAATAAAAATGGTGGTATGGTACTCGACAGAGGCGAATTGTCAGTCCATACGAAAATAGCAAATGAAGCCGCCTTAGGTGTAAATTTAAAATCTTCTATTTCCGTGCCTGCTATAATTGGAGATGCATGTTTGTTCTTGCAAGATAGGGCAGATTTGATTGATGTGGAATTTAGAAGACCGGTCTACATAAAAGATCGTGATTTGATGTACTTTCCTGACTTAAGAAATAAAATATATGCACAGATTGATCTTGATCCGAATTTGAGCTATTATGAGTTAGCTAAGTCAAAAGGTTTTGATTTAGCGCGTTTTTATGATAACATAGCTGTTTGATAGAATGGGAGCCTGGGGCAATAGAAATTTTGAAAATGACGGTGCAATTGATTGGCTAAATGATTTCTTAGCTAAGCCATCTGAAAATAGGTTAAAAGAAGTGTTTCACTTTATTGTGGATCAGGAAGAGTTTATTGACAGTGATGAAAGCTTTGAAGCCCTGGCTGCAGCTGAAATTGTTGCCGCACAGAAAGGTGCTAAGAGTGAAGATTTTCCAAAGGAGATTGCAGATAACAAATTTTCTAAAGTTATAGACTGGGAATTATTAACTCAATTGGCAATTAAAGTAGTTGATAAAATTCTACATTTTCCAGGACATTCTGAATTGAGGGAGTTATGGTTGGAAAGTGATGAATATGAGCAATGGGTTAGTGTCCAGCAAGATCTGATTGAAAGACTTAGGGGGAAAGGTGATTGATATGAAATACGTTTTATTTATATAAATAATTTAATATGTCAATAAGATCCTTGCTGTTTGGTGAACCTTATAATAAAGAGCTCTTAAACTTGAAAAGCTTTAGTGCTGAATATAAAGTAGAGGTCAAGACTGAAATGTTATCTGTTCAGGATGAAGATCCATCTGGTTATACGATGGAGTGCAGATATCTGTTTGATCAGTCAATAAAATCTGATGAAATTATAAATACTATAGAGCTGAAGGATGTTTTAATTAAGACGGCAAATAAGTCGCTTGAAAATTCTGTCGAAGATCTTACTGCAATTGCTAAAATTTCTCCTTTTTATAAGGTTGCACGCAGGTTTAACGGAGAGCTATTCGATATACGTAATAAGGAGGTATTGCTGAGTGACTGGGAAAAGGCGAAGACTGATCTGGTACCTAATCTTTTTATTACGGATAGTGAGCGGATAGGATTTACAGTTAGTTATGAAAAAGGATTATTGAATACTCATGAAGCATTAAGAAATAATTGGAATTACCTGCTTATGTTGCCAGAGGTTTACAGTTTTAAGCATTTTGCTGATTCTGGAAAAGGTTCTCAGACTTCGGGGCATAGCTGCAAATCTGGACTGTCCTCAAATGTGACTATTGAGTATGTTATGTTGGGTTCTGCAATTTCCAGGAACAAAGATGTTGTAAATTTGAAGATGAATAGCCGAATCACTAATAGTAGTCATTTAAGTACGTTAAGTATAAATGGTGTAAAACTTAATCCTCAGAGTTATTCTTTTAGAATTGAAGCATCATATGAGATAAGTGTGGTTAATGGCAAAGTATTAAACGCGCATGTTAATATTTTGGAAAAGCTTGATGAGATTTCGAGTTGTAAAACTGAAGTTTTACTGAGTTTGTTTGACGGGGTTTTTGAGGAAGCTCCTAAAATGAAATTGTCTGAGAATAAATGGAATGTTTTTGATAAATAATAGGGATTAGGAAGGCATTCACGCTTTTTCTGAAAGTTCAATATAGAAATAATGTGGTTAATGTGGACTTTGCTTTTCATAAATGTCTAACCCTTTGAGCGCGTTGTAGTCATTACAGATGCAAGTTGTTTTATTAAATTTAGCGCTACTTAGTCTATTTACGAGATTTTTTAACGGGTTTCCTGCTTGTGTGAAATACAGCTACGATTAAAATATCGTTAGTTTTCTGATAAATTTTATACACAATAATGTATGGAAAGACATCTACCTTGCTTTCTCGACAATTGCGCTTTTTAATCTGATAGTGTTCTGGATTATTTGAAATGACTTTAATCTGCTTTTCGACGGCTCGACTAAGACGGTCTCCTAAGCCCTCTAAGTGCTTTTAGTACCATTGATAAGCTTTTGTGTATTCACTTTTGGCAGCAGGATGGAACAGGATATTATATCCCATTAACCTTTCTTTGACATTTTAGCTTTTTGTTTTACCTGTTCCCAGGTTGATGTCTTAACATTACCAGACTCATACTCACCAAGGCGCATATTAATTTCCTTTAAGAAATTTTTATCTTCCCAAAAGTTTATTTGCTCATTAATCTCTTCTTCCACCATCGTATATATCGCTTTCACCTTCTTTTCATCGGCATAACTAATGTAATCGTATAGTCTGTCGCTAATTGCTGTATTTGCCATATTTACTAAGTTCTTAACCAGAAATACACAATAAGAAAGCTAAATTCAAGCAGTATTACCAAACTCTATAAAAAGAATATTTTGGAACTTCCAAAATCAATTGATTGTTTTACTCGTTCCATATTTGGGGAAATTTCAAAAACCAACTTTAGAATATCAATAAAAGAACCGTCAAAAATTAGGTTTTATGCATTTTTTAAAAAGGGTTTAACTATTTGCTGTTTTTCAATATTTCTACTTTGTCTTGTTCGCTTTTTAGTAAGCGTTCGTAAAGCTCAACAACTTTATCTAATGGGTTGTATGAGCATTGGTAGTTATAAGCATAAGCGGTTGAATTGTCATTCATATTCTGAATATGGAAAATCAAAACTTCCTCACTGAAGTTTTTTATAGCTTCAGCACTCACGCCTAAAACATCCGCAATTTTCTCAAGCATTGAATCTTCGATCTCTTCGCTTTGCTCAATTTTTGAAATAGTTTGTTGACTTAAGCCCAGCTCACCAGCAAGAAAATCTTGTTTTATACCCCTGATTTCACGAATGCGACTAATCTTTCTTCCTATATGCACTTTGTTGGATTTTGTAGCTGTTTCCATAGAACAAATATAATTAATTTCCAGATGGTAAGTTACACTTAGATATGGGTAAAGTACAATTTAGATTGGTAGGTTACGGCATTCGATAACCCGAGATTTGGTAATAGAAACTAAAACCGGATTATATGTACGCGCAAACCATGATTAGCACAAACACCTTGTCCAAAAAAGGAGGGATTTTTTTCAGATTGCCTTTTCAGCATGACAGTTTTAAATTGGATATTAATACGTTAAACAAGTTCTCAGATTTCAGAAAACCTAAACATCCGTATTTACGCATACAGACAAGAAAAATCTCTTTTGTGAATGAGTTGCTGGTAGTAGGTGTAATAGTAGGAGAGGAAGCGGAAGAAATGGTTTACATCAAGGTAAAGCCTCTGGAATTATTAGTTAGTTGCAGCGTAGATACTGATGAAAATTATTTAGGTCGTTATGCTTATTTCGCACTCTGCGATTTATTAGGGGCATCTGATGAATGTGATTTTGATGAATATTATTGGCCGGACTTTTTTGATGACAAAATGCAAAATAAGTTTTTAACAACATCAAAATCTAAAGGAGGGATAAAGGTCATTTTAAAGACTATATATCGTGGATTGTGTAAACCGGTGAAGTATCTGCCGGCGGTTAAACGGGATAAAGTTATGATCAGGAGGAAAACTGCTGATATAATACCGGAAGCATTAACAACAGAGGAGCAGTTGATGGGTTACTGTTTACTGGATACGCGCAGTTCTAAGTGGCATACGAATCACGTTCCATCTCTAATATCTTATACTGGGATTCCAAGTAAGGATAAAATATCTGTAAAATGGTTTAATAACTATATTTTAAAACCAGAGGATTTACCAGATCGGGAGCTTACTGCTGAACAGCAAGCTTTAAAAGATATTTGTTTTTTAATGGGAGAATTATCGCCTGTTCAATATCCAAAACAGAAGGATAGCGAAAGTAGGAGAGTTGAATTCAAGAAACTAAATAAGGCTAATTTTAGTAAGGTTTTTACCTTATGGCATGAAGCGTTTCCATTGTTACAGAGTAGGCGATATACGCATTATCACTTTACTTATGGTATGAGAAACATCAAAGGAAAACCTGTAAAATCGGGTATGTCACCTTGTACATTTAGCAATGAAGAGGCTGAATTATGTTTTTTGTGGAAAGAGAAATCAGATTACTATAAACTTGAACTTCGTTTTAGGATAGGTGGTAAGTTGTATGAATTACCTTCTTATTTTAATGCGTCTTTTTTTGTAGCATCATGTATGAATCCCAGGAAAATGCACTTGCTAAACTCTCTGATGGATTGTGAAATTCTGGCTTTATTTGGTGAAACAAACTATCGAATGTTATTTCTTAAAGTTCATTATGAAGCTTATTTCAGCTGTTTTGTAGATCAGCTAAGGGATACTTATGAATTTATAGATAAATAGTTCGTCGAAAATATTATTAATGGAAAGTTGGGTTTTGTAATAAGATGCTTGGTTTAAGTTTTTGTAATCAGCGATGCTCAATTTTTAAAGATTCATTTAAATTTTAAAATCAAAACGAGTATGAAAAAGTTAAATAAGCCGGGCTCTGTTAATGAGCTAAAAGCAATTGATTCAATCAATGCTAAATACAATTACAATGATATATGTGTTTTTCATGAAACGGTACTTCGGATATTAGGAAGCAGTGACTTGTCTGGGCTTAAAGTATCGGAAATGAAGAGTATTGAATTCTTTGCACAAACAATTGTCAGGTTGCTGGATTCTCCACAAATATCAGGCAATGTGAGAAATCACTTTCAAGAGCGGGTTGCTAATAATATTGCTGATATCAAGAAAATAAGACCACCCAAAGGGAATGATTTTCAAACAACTAAGAGCCTTTACGCAATGCTGAATTGGATAAATTTCACAAATCATAGAACCAGGTTAACTATTGAGATGATTCTTGATGATTATTATTATCACTTTCCGGTTTCTCAAAGCGGAGTAATTATGGAGAAACGTCTTTTGCTGCAACCTGGGTGGTTGTAATTTAATAGGCTTAGTTTTTTTGTTAACTTGTAGATTACAAAATAAGCACATTTACAATTTAATATAAAAACTGTCATGATAACCACTGCTCTTGCTCATTTTTCCGCACCTGACTTATTGCATAATGACGCGATCCTGAAGTATTTGATTCCTACCGTAGTCACTTTGACCGTATTTATGCTGGGCTTGCTGGCGAACTGGCTAAAAGGAAATTCGGAACGCCGGCGGGAAACACGACACCTTAAAGCAGTTTTTATGGCCTGGATCCCACACCTGAAGCGCCCGGTTGAACTGCTAGCCGGGGCTTGTGACGACCTTAGCGCGAGGCTGACCACGGCGAATGATATCGGCGCGCAGGGCTTTAAATTCAACCACATCTTCGCGGAAAAACTTTCGTCTGTTGAATTAAGGCTTATGATCAAAACTTTTATCACAAATGCTTCGGGGGATGACAAACTGAAAAACAAATACCTGTACCAAATGGTCAGCACCTTAGAGTTTCTGGATAAAAAGGAGTCAGAGATCACAGCCAAGTATGAGGAGCATTACAGTTCGGCAGGCGACCTACTGCACGAATGGAATGAGAAATTTATCAAGTTCTCAGAACTGAACCTGGCGCTGCACCAGCAAGCAGCAAGTAGAGGGGAAGCTTGGCTAAAATTGGACCGGGATGCCGAAGCGATCAGGCGGGACTGGGGTGCTGCGATGAAGGAACACCCCGGCGATACTAAGGTGTCTTATACCCGCATCGTTGAGCCGATCATCTTACTGCTGAAAAACTTTATTCATGCCAACGGTTCTGATGACCCGGTGATCGGCGGCCTGACCTCCGCAGCCGAGGAACTGAAGATCACTTTCCGGCAATGGGAAGCAAGCCATTCTGGTTATTCTGCGATGTTTAGCGGTTATGCTGTCCAACTCAACGAAGCTTACGTGCTGTTGTCGGTCGCACGCGACTTCTTTAACAACCATTGCCGTATTCGTTTATTTTGCCAGTAATTAACTATCCTGCCATGACTGAACCACTATTTGTTGAAAAGTACCGCACGGACGCCACGCCGATGCATTATACTGAAGACCCGTTTGTGTTTTACGACCGCTGTGACGGGCCGGCCTTTGAAAATGTACGGCTACTGCTTAACTGCTGGCTGGAAGCTTATCCCGAATCCGAGCGTCAAGAACTTTCGAGGCGCTTTCGTAGCGAGTTCTATGCGGCTTTTTATGAATTGGCCCTGTACACTATATTTGCGGCCTTGGGTTGCAGCCTTGAGCCTCATCCGATCTTATCGCATAGTACTAAGCGCTGTGATTTCCGGGTGTCCGGTGCCGCGGAGTTTTTTTTGGAATGTATCAATACGAACGGCTTATCGGCCAAGGAAGAAAACAGGCAAAATACAGTTCATTATTTCTACGATGTTCTCAACCAGATGGACTGCCCCAGTTTTTATCTTAAACTGGTAGAAGTGCATTTCAAAGGAAGCAGCTATCCACCCCTGACCAAGATCAGGGCACAGCTGGAAATTGAGATCAATCAGATCGACCCTGATACAATGCCGGCAGGAACGATCCGGGAGTTCCGCGATTTGCCGGGGCTCAGCTATGAGGACCCTAAGTTCAGGCTGGTACTGCAACTTATCCCTAAGCCGCCTCAAACACGCGAAAAAAAGGCAAGAGCGATCGGCGTCACCACCACAGGTTTCCATATAGGTGGCTTCGGGCATGTCATCGCGGATGCGCTCCGCCGCAAAGCAGCCAAATATGGCAAGATCACCGCACCGTTCCTGATCGCCATTAATGCGTTGACGGCACTGCCGGTAGATGAATATGATATTGAGGATGCTCTTTTCGGCAATGTGTACCGGAATTATATCCCGGCGATCCTAAATGGTGAAAGAGCGATACCTGCTGCTGCAGAGAGTTCCTTTTTCTGGAAAGGAAAGGCGATCCATACTCGGGTGAGCGCAGTGCTGGTCAGTAATTTGACACCAACGAACCTCGTATGGGCAAAATACTGGATCTATTTTCATCCGCTTGCTGAATACCCGCTATATCTAAAGGCGCTCGGCCTACATGCGAACCGCATCGGCCCAGACGGCATAGCCGTTACGGAAGGCCGCCGAATCGCCGAAATACTCGGTTTACCTGCGGATTGGCCAGGAGAAAAAAAGGACTGGCGTCCGCAATCTCACTAATTGGCTTCCTTCAAACCTTTGTTCTGATTATTCGGGCGCTAAACATAATATATAGACATGACAGATAAAACAATCCAGTCGACCATTGATCACTTCAACTGAAAAAACTCACAAGCATTTATTGCATCACATCCTATCGCGGGAAATATTGAGTATAGAGTTGTGTGGAAGGAAATGAATTCAAAAAACTTGGGGATGTATCTCGCTATCGGCTCTATTTCATAAAGAACGAAAACAGGAAATGTATTGGGGCTGTACTCGATATGAGCATAGACTTGCACTGTTACATTACACAGGCCGCCAATAAAAAAGGGTTTTTACGAATGCGTTATTACAGGTTATTCTACCTAACTTGTCGCGGATCAGAAAAGAACAAATCATAACTATTAACAGAGATGATATTGGGGATGATAACTTTGAAGCATCGTTAAAAACTGCGAATCTGGCGGGTTTCAAAATTGTTAGGGAAATGAAGGACAAAATTGAATGCTGCCAAAAACTTGCCAAGTACAAAAAGGTAATACTTACAGAAACCTATTCGGGAATCACCTACGATGAAATTGTTAAGCAAAGAGAGAAAATGAATGTGGTTATTGGGAGCTTATGACAGATCAAAGCTGAAATGGAAATGAAGCTGGGGGCGTCAAACCTAACCCGTGAGTTGGATTATTATATCGACAAACTGAAATTATACAGTGGTTTAAAGCTGGATGATGCGGTTTATGACTTCGAGTAGGTTATTATGCGTAACAAGTTATAAATTTCAGTCTCGGCCTAGCATACCATGTAAAGTACACGCAGTGGGAGATTTTATTTGAACTGATGTTATGAAGCTCTAATTGAATCAGAAGTTTTTTAATACTTATATTAGTCTATTATAAACGTAGAGCACCAAAACGTAACTTTGCAATTTGATGTAAATTCCTGCCAAAATGAAAATACCATTACTTTCTATATTGCTTATTTATGGTATCGCTGCTGCTGGTCTCAGGCAAGAACTGATCGGCGAATATAGAAACGATAGCAAATCCATAGGATCTTATTATATATACCAAAATCAAATGGGATGTATCTTACCACTTTGAAGTAAAGATTGGTTCATTTTATAAAAAAGACAATGACCAAGGAACAGGATAAATTATTAACGAATCATACCGTCAGGTTAAAGGATACTGATCATGGTTATTATGTAGGTAGCGGAATAATATACACAGCGAAATCTTTACAGGACAAATTGTACGTATTGACCGCAGCGCACTGTCTGTATCAAGATAAGGATCATTTTACAGAATCCAGGCGAGATATCACAATAGAGCTATACAGTCAGGCTGAAAATCAGTACAAGAGCGTGGTTCATACCATTAATTATGAGCTTGTTTCGGCAGATGCTGATCTGGATCTGGCCATTCTGGTGTTGGACAAAGCCGACGTATTTTCAATTACAGGCATTTTGGCTGAGATACAGCCGATTTATGAACGGAATTCTGCGGAAAATTTTCTCATCAAGGGGTTTCCCAGCGCAACTTTAGGACAGGAACTGGTGGCAATCAGTCCTATCTGGATTCAGGATATGCCGGTGGTGAGGAAATTCCAGCTCCATTTGCAGCAGGACTTCAGTACACCGGAATCTGCACGTTCGAGGGTAGATGGATTTTCCGGCAGTGGTGTCTTTCTGGTAAACCACGGGCGTATATACCTGCTGGGAATATTCAGCAGGTTTTTGGAAGCAGGAAAAGTGATTTATTGCCAATACCTGAATGTGATGAATGCGATGCTGGAACATGCTTTTCTTCCGGTAATTCAATTTACGTTTTTAGGGGAGCATGGACTGAGCAGTGAATATTTCCAAGTGCATGTGGACAAGGCTATTCGCAACCTGGGCCCCCGATTTAGCGAAGAAATGAATTTCAGACTGCCAATTGCCATGCGTTTCAGTGACTTGGCAAAGGATTTGGATTTTCGGCGAAGGCTTTCCGCAGTGATCGACAGTTACCTGACCGCATCGCATTATCATACAGCCGCGCACCAGCAGTTTATAGTGATTGATCAGGAATACCAGGAAATAGATCAAGAGATACGCAGCTGGTTTGCTAGTATTGACTGGACTCCTACGGGCAAAATAGAGACCGAACATGTTGAGGTATTGGTGGAAGGGTTCGATAAGAAAGCACAGGAAACCATCATTGATTTTTACAAGTTACGGTCTGAAGTAAAGGCCGCCGAGAAAGGATCTCAGGCTAAATACGACTATAATGAACCCTTTCAGTCGGAAATTTCAGGTTTGCGGCAGATGCAAAAAACCAATCGTGAACTTTTGAATGGACTTTACGAACTTGACCTGATGCTTTCTATTAATGCTGTACTACTAATCAAAGGTGAGGCGGGATCAGGTAAGTCGCACTTATTAGGTGATGTGGCTAAAAGCAGGATTCAACTGCGTTTGCCAACTATTTTATTACTAGGCCAATTGTTTAAGCCAAACCAGAACGTGTGGACCAATATCTTGGGTCAACTGGAGCTTAGTTGTTCTAAAAATGAATTGCTGACTACGCTGAACCATATCGGTGAACAGCTTGGATCCCGAGTGCTGTTCATGATTGATGCGTTAAATGAGGGGGCGGGGAAAGATTTGTGGTTTGATGAGTTGGCGGGGTTTGTCCACGATTTTAAGGATTATCCATTCATTGGTCTGGCACTGACCGTGAGGAGTACCTACTGGAATGTGGTGATCCCTGCTAGTGTTAAGGACAATACCCAAATCCGGATATTAAAGCATGAAGGCTTTAAAGGCAATGAGTATGCTGCGTTGAAATTATTTTGCCAGCACTACAAAATCCACCAACCTAATTTTCCAATCCTGGCACCGGAATACAGTAATCCTCTTTTTCTTCAGCTCATTTGCAGGAGCATCCAAAGCACAGCAGATAAAACATTTCCTCAGGGATTCCAGGGTTTAACGAAAATATTCCAGTATTACACCAAGTCGTTGAGCGAAACCTTCACGCGGAAACGGAGTGCGTATGGGATGCGTCCCAATCTGATCAGAGAGGCGCTGGAGTTGTATGCGCTGAGATCCTTTGAAAAAGAAAATTACCGGCACTTGACGCTGGAAGAAGCGTATTCGCTTGTTAATGAACATTTCCCCTTATTTCCGCAATTACTGGAAGATTTGATCGAAGAAAGCGTATTGATCCGCTCGATGATCAAAAGATATGGGGATGAACAGGAGTATGAAGTGGTGTATTTCGCCTTTGAGCGCTTCGGCGACTACCATGTGGCACGTCAATTACTTTCCGGTTATGGATCTGCTGAGGAGGTGATGGTAGCGGGCAGAAAAGAAAATACTTTGGGAAAACTGACCGAGGATGGGATTTGGTCTTACCAGGGTCTACTAGAAGCTTTGGCTGTACTGATGCCGGAAACCTTCGGGTTGGAACTGACCGAAGTGTTCGGCTGGGTATTTGATGAAAAAGAATCACGAAGAGATAATATTTATAACTGGTTCAATCAATGGGTGGTAGATAGTTTGAAGTGGCGTGACATTAGCAGCATCAATGCGGAAAAGATTGTCAGCTGGGTGAATGATTCCGGTCATTTTGATATGGACTTGGGCAATTGGTTTCATTTTGTGATGGAAGTCACCGCAGTTAAGGGTCATCCATTTAACAGTGATCGTTTTCATCTGGTGATGTCCCGAAACAACATGGCGACTCGTGATGGTTACTGGCAGGATCACATGCAAGGGTATTATGGAACTAATGATCAGAATGTGGCCTTCCCGCTTACGCGCTTGATTGAATGGGCTTGGCAGGATGGCATTTCCGAAGAAACCGATCATGAAACCGCGAGACTGGTTGGACAAACACTTTGCTGGGTACTGGCCTCTACGCATCATGGCTTGCGCGACCAGGCTACAAAAGCACTGGTTAACTTGTTACAGGATCACCCGCAGGCCATGCTGGCTACAATGAAGGCCTTTCAGGATATTGACGACATGTATATTCTTGAACGTATTTATGCAGTAGCTTACGGTTGTGCGCTGCGTTCGGAAGATGCGGATACCTTGTCCGCTTTGGCAGCTTACACCTATCAAATCATTTTTTCAGGTGGCAATCCTCCTGAACATTTGCTTTTACGCGATTATGCCCGCAATATCGTAGAATATGCAATTTATAAAAAAGTGCCTCTGGAAGTGGACATCAGACTCATACGTCCACCTTACCGCAGTAAACTTCCTGATCGGCTACCGACTAAGGAAGATATCAAACAGTATGAGCTGGACCGGGAAGGTGAAAATTACAAGCAAGGGTATGGCAGGGCCAATAACAAAATTCATTTTTCGGTAATGTCCTGGGATTTTTCGCGCTATACAATTGACAGCGCATTAGAGAATCTGGTACCTGTCCGCTTTACCTTTAAAACAGAGCTGGAAGCTTTCAAAAAAAGTCTGCCACGTGGAGGGAAATCGACACTGACCAACATGAAGAAGTTTTACGATATCGTACATACCACTGAAGATCATAAAAAAAATTTTTTTACCAGTTTAGGTCCTGAAAAGGCAAAAGAGCTTTGGGATGACTTTGATCATTGGCATAAAGAATTCCGTGACAAGCTATATGGACTGATGAATGAGCAACAGGTGACCTTTCTTGAAAGTACTGTACTTCCTCACTGGGACATGGAGCTTAAGATAAAAGGCAGAACGACCAATCATCTGAAAAAGACCCCTTACAAATGCTGGATTGTTCAGCGTGTTTTTGAACTGGGTTATGATTCGGAAATTCATGGAAATTATGATATAATACATGATGACTATACTGATCACCGTACCAATACACGTGTAGACCGGATTGGCAAGAAATATCAATGGATTGCTTTCTTTGAACTTCTGGCGATGCTCACTGACAATTATAAATTTCGGGAAAGTTGGGCTAATGACGATGAGGGAAACTATTATCAGGGACCATGGGAATTCATGCTAAGGAACATTGATCCTTCTTTTATTTTGAGGGATAAAAGAGAGAAATACCCAGATAAAGACTTCGGGCTGAAAGAACATAAAGCGATATGGTGGGCCATGGAAAAATACGTATATTGGAACAGGTTACCTGCCGATTGGGCGAGGAGCACTGCCGATCTGCCTGATATGGCGAAATGTATACAGAAAACAGATCCAGTCGGGACGGACTGGTTGCACCTTAATTTAAGTTATACATGGAAACAACCCAAACAAGTCGGTCAGGACAACTACCGATCTGAACGCAGAGAGATCTGGTATATGTTTCAGGCTTACCTGGTACGCAAAAAAGATAGGCAAAAGGTGGTTTCAGCCTTAAAAGATGAGAACTTTCATGGACGCAGGTTTCCGGAGGATCATGCGACCACAGATATGTTAGCAAGGGAACAATATTGGTCACCGATCAGTAAACAAAATGCAAAAGGCAGTAAGGAATGGATAGAATTTAAAGAAGCGGGCTGTAAGGTGGTGCTGACCAACAAATATGCTGTCGGTGAATTGAGCCAGGATCAGTCCAGCGCTCATTTTTATTTTCAGATGCCCTGTAAGATGATTATGGAAGGAATGAATCTGCGTTTCGGCCGCATGGATGGAGATTTTGTGAATTCGGACGGCGAAGTTATCATGACCAATAAAAGCGTGAACGGGGTCATGATCCGAAAAGTTGATTTTTTAAATTATCTGGAGCGGAACAAACTGGAGATTTTTTGGGTGTTCTTGGGGGAGAAGAATTCTTTTGCAAAAGGTGACCACTTGAAAGATTATCGTAAATCGTTGAGCGGCGTTTACTGTTTTGAAGGACAAAACCTCAGTGGCAGTATGAAGATGAGGAACTGGTAACATGGAGGTTCATTTCTACAGATGTGGTTGTGCTGATGCGGCAAGGATCAGCTTTCTAGACGAGCGGCACAAGCCCTGCCATGTTTTTATAGATGCGGGTGTGGAGCGCAGCTTCAGGCAGGTACTAAGTGACGAGATTTCCGCCATTGCTTCGCGGGGAGAAAGGATAAGTTTATGGATCATTTCGCATATCCATGACGACCATATTGGCGGTGCCATCGGTTATGTGAATGCGATCAAAGCAAACCTGCTTCCTGACATTGTAGAAAAGTGGTGGTACAACTCTCCAAGACTATTACCGAAGGTAAGCGATTCGATTAATAAGCTGGTCGGCTATCCATCCAGTATCCGGCAAGGTGATCAATTGACCGAATATCTAAATGCACATACTACTTGGGGTCCTACCCCTGTGGTAAGCGGAAGTCAGCTTTTTGAAATTAGCGGGCTTAAGATCAAAGTGCTTTCTCCGGGAGCGGAAAGCTTGAGACGGCTGCAAGAAAAATACAAACATACTAGCGTACCTTTGGAATGGAACGAGGAGCAGCAGACGAGCGAGGCAACGGCTTCCCCAATGAGGGATTACCACTTAACGGTAGCAGAGTTGCTGCAGGTAAGTACTAAAGAGGATAATAATATTGAAAACGGCAGTAGTATTGGTATACTTACAGACTATCCCAATTGCAAAATTCTTTGGTTGGCGGACTCACATCCGGACGTAGTATCTGAAAGTCTAATTTCATTAGGTTACTCTGAAAAAAATCCGCTGGTTTGTGACTGGGTTAAGATTAGCCATCATGGTAGTGCTGCCAATAACAGTCCGGCTCTATATCGAATGATCCGGTGTTCCAACTATGTGATTTCAGTGACAGGCGAAAATGCACATGGTCTGCCTAATAAGGCTGCACTAGTCAATATTCTGAAAGCTAGACAACAACCCAAAATACAGCAGTACAATTTCTATTTTACACATGATGACAGTGTACTTCGTTCTATATTTTCAGTCGATGGAGACAAAATATTTGACGATTTGAATTTTAAAACATTTTACCTTGGAAATGAAAAAAGTTTTAAAATTATCATTTCTGAAGCCTAGTGTTAATTATATGTGTGCAATTGTGTTTCTATTAAACCAGTCAGAATCAATATAGGAATTTAGTAAATGTAGATTTTTAGACCAGACATAAAAAGTCATTCTGAGATCAGCTCCATAGTAATCGTTCCCCTTCTTTAAAATGGGGAACGAATTGCGATAGCTCTATTTGGATTTGTATATCTTAGCTTTGCTATTCCCATTTTTTCTCAAACGCTTTTATTTTACATACCGCGTGCTGGATATCTTCAATACGGTCATACTCCCGCGACTCTACTCAAAATGCTAATTTGTCCCATATAAAAACGAAAATTAATATATAAATTTGAATTCTCGCATCCTAAACCGGTTCGGAAAAGGGAGGGTTACAAAGCCGCATGTTGTTTTCACGAGTTCGGCTTAGGTCAAATTTTTAAATAAAAGAGAGTATAAATATGTTTCAATAAGCCGCTTTTTGCTATTTTTATTATATTGGAGAAAACTGGTTTAATACTTTCTAGATTTTATTGAAAAGGCTTCTATATGGTTGTAAATAATTAAATTTAGCTTTCTTAATTTCAAGAACTATATTATGTTTTACAATTTAATATGACATCATCTTTTTTAGAAAATAAAAATAAAAATTATGCTTTAAGTTTAAGAGGGATGGGCCAATATCCTTCTGTAGTTGTGGGAGCCGAATTTTCTCATATCAAAGTAGTTGATAAATCCGGACCAATTTCACCAGGTGTACTAGTGAAATCCCTTAGGAATAGGCTAACATCACTAGGGACATTATATACAATAGTAAATGGAAATACCCTAGGTTGTTGCGCAGAAGTAAATTCTGCTAATAAAATTCTAGAGAAGCGACCGTCTCTCGAAATTTATAAAATTAATTTCTCAAAAGCGCTGAGACCTAGAACAATGCAGGTTGTACCTAAATGTAAAAATTGTAAAAAAACTTTCAATTGATGGCATATTCAATAATTGAACAACAAACACTAGATATTGATGTGTTTTTCAAGGATAGAGTAAAATATATTCATGTAGCATCGGCTGGTGGTTCGCTTCCAAAGGTTATTTCCGAAAACGACATTAATAATAATGCATTTTCTATTTTTGTGGAGAGTCTGCCATCATTATTTGAAATAGAAATTAATCCAAACTTGGTTGATTTAATAGATCTTAATCCCAACGATGTTGATATGTACCTTGCTGATTTTGTAAAAATGGCAAAAAAGGGTTTTTATTCTTATGATAAAACACAACTTGGTTCATTTGATAATCGATTTTTTCATCTTGTAGCAAGACCTAAGGGGCAGAATAGATTATCGATAAAAAACAACATAAATCTTCTAACTATTGACAATAATCTTCCTGATGATTTCAAGCAATTTAACTTATTTAAATTTTGTAAAAAAGGTCTTTAATTCGCTATAAAATTTTCAATTAAACTTACGGGTATCTGCCCGTTCTATGAAACGGTCATTAATCAGCTGCTGCTGGAGGTAATTAACTTAATGCAAATCCTTGTCAGAGGCTGATAGGCCTAAATTTATAAGATATTCATACGAGATTCTTTTGCAATTTCCATTGATTAAAAAGTTGGGCGTTTACCGATTTTAGGTATGGTTATCGCAGGTTCATTATATATCTCCCGAAGTAGATCAGTATAGCTTGTATCAAAGGTTAAGTCATTACTTAGATCCATATGAATATATTGCTGCATGAAATCAGGAATACTTTCCATCATGGTTCCAGTTCTCAGGATATCACCCAAACTTTTGTCACAAGCGAAAAAAATTACCCTGCATATTTTGAAAACTATGGTTGGGAAAAAGCATCAGAACCTATTAGTTCATCAAAAGATTTTTTGATTCAAACATGCTTCACGCAGCTAAAGTATCTCCTAACCTTGATCTGGCAAGTAATAGATTAAACAAGGAGTGCCTAAACATACGGCATGACGATGCTATTATTGATATTGCAATTACTCTGGAAAGTATTCTTACTACAGATAGTAAATAGGAGATTGGTTATCGCTTGGCTACCCGCGCTGCGTTGCTAGTCAAACAAGAACCATTTTTAAACTATTCCGCTTCACAGATTTTTGCGCTTTGTAAAAAAATCAATGACTTTAGGAGTTCTGTCGTTCATAGTGATAAAAAAAGGCAATTGGCAAGTCGCAAAATTGAGATCATAGCTGGCGAAATAATAGAGACCAACGAAATTGCCATTCAATTTTTATCACATATTCATAGACTGGTTTCAGCTAATAAGGTTCTGGCTAATCCTAAAGGCATTGAAAATTTTCTTTTTTCTGAATAACAAAAGAAAATATTCCAGTTAATCGCCACCTTTGACCTGCCAAATATTTATACTCGTAGTTAGTAAATATCTAAAATGAACGTCTCAAACTTACATCCATATCAAAAGCAAGCTGTCTTCAAAGCACTAGAAGCAATACAAAAAGGCGAAAAGCATTTTGCTTTTGTAATGCCGCCAGCAACCGGAAAAACCGGTGTTTCTGTAAATATCGTACATGATTATTTAAAGGGCCGTCACAATAAGGCTCCGGGTAATGTGCTCGTGGTTACCAGATCAAAGGATTCACAGTATGACCTTTCATCTGCATTTAAATTCGATGACCTTCCCATTGGAATCAATTTACTTGTAAAGCCTGATACAGCCGACCACGCCCAAATCACCATTTTATCACTCCTGGGATTATCAAAAGTAGAGCCCCCACTAAAAGCGAGTGGGAAAAACTTCGGTTTGATCATTGTAATGGGTGGCGGAGCAAATTCTTCAAGTCTGAATGAACTCTTTGATATTTATCCAGATGCGATCCAGATTTTAATTTTGGACCACGCAGAAGAAAATAATGAGCGGTTCGGTGTTCCAATTTATGAGTATACACTCAAGACTGCTATTGAGGATGATTATTTTTTTAAGCCCTTTGTGGTAAAGCAGATGTCTGTACTTCCTTCAGACCTCAAACAAGAAATAAGTCTATTTAGCCCGGAGGTAACAGAGAAGGCAATCATCAATTCCAAAAGCTATATGGAGAACGCGGCAAAAATTATGTTAGGCGAGATCAAGGGCGGTAAAACGATTGTTTATTGTCCAAATATCTTTTTCGCTGAAGAATTTGCTAAAATCATAAATGAGCAGAGAGGCAATGGAGCTTATGCATCAACGATTTCAAATAATATGGATGAAGCAGTTAGGCTGCAAAATGTGGTATCCTATAAAGACAATCCCGGTGACCCCAATATTTTATGTATGGTCAGCCCCAACGTCCACACAAATCATTTCAACATCACAAAAACTGTCGCTATTTTCCGTAAAACGACAAAGGTTTCGTTGCTCCAGAGCATGCTAGTTCCGGGCCTAAGGCATTTTCCCGGCAAGAAGGAGTTGGATGTACTAGATTTTGTCGGACTGAAAGATTTATTTGATGTACTCGGTGGTATTCCAATCATAAAAGCAGAAATTCCTTCAGAACCTGATTCTGTAATACAAAGTTCAGCAGCTAAACAATATTTCCAGAAATCAAACATCTCATTTAGGGACAAGAAGGAAATTGAAGGGGTTTTGGGTATTGACGATTTAGCTGAAGAGCTAGCAGAAATCATTCAAATTATGCCAGCTGAGCAGGGTTCAATGATTGGAATATTCGGGAAATGGGGACGTGGTAAAACATTCCTTATAGAGCACACATGGAAAAAACTTGCGGCTAAAAAAACATTTGTCCGAGTTGAGTTCCATGCCTGGAAATATCAGGACACCCCTGCGACCTGGGCATATTTATATGAATGTATTTCTGATGCCTATTTCAAACCCGAATGCAAATGGAAATTCTGGTCGAAGGTTGTGAGTGGTAAGAGGCTGATTTGCCTAAATTTTGAGAGAAAGGGTGTTTGGCCTATTTTCAAATTCATCGCTATTCTCTCGGCAGGAATATTCAGCTTTGTCTTAGGAAAACAGTTATTAGGACTGATAGAAGGCAAAGCGCAGGCTAGCTTTAATTCATTAGGTGCTATCTTCACCGGCTCGGTTACCTTATATGCCCTTTACACTACAATTAAAAAAGAATATAGTGTAAAGGCGAAAGATCTATTTTTGAAATATGCGGTGAAACAATCTTTTAAAGAACATCTGGGAGTCCAAGCTGAAATCCAGAAGGAGACATTAACCTTACTAAAATCCTGGATACCCGAAAACGATCTAAAAGTTCGAAAGATTGTGCTTTTTGTTGAAGATATAGACCGTTGTAGTGAAGCCAAAATAATCCAAATTATAGATTCATTAAGGATGCTTTTGGAGGATCCAGAAGTTGCTAAACGAATAATAGTAGTGGCGGCAATAGACGAACGAATGTTAAAGCTGGCAATCAAGATGAAGTATAATTCGCTTATTGCGATTGAAAAAAAAGATGCTGAACATACAAAATCACTTAATAAAATCACAGATGAATATATAGACAAACTTTTCATTGCAGGTTTTAAACTAGGTGACTTATCCAAGTTGGATTCTGATGAATTTCTTGTGGAATTGACTAGACTAGATCGTGAAAAAGAAGCGGTTTCTAAACTGCAAGATATTCTGGATGCCGAATCAAAGATGATGAGTGCTAGAACCGCACAACACTTGCAGGACGCCTTAGACTATCAGATTGAGCAAATGCAAAATGAAGACTACACCAGTTATGATGAACCCGATTACCACACAGAATATTTAGAGAATTCGGATGTCTTACAGGATACAGAAACCAGTACCAGTCCGACTCCTTTCGCTGAGCCTGAAACCGCAAAATCCCTCAGCGATGAGGAAATCGATATTTTAAGAGTTAGTGTTGCTAAATACAAAGGGGCAACTCCAAGACAGATAAGAATTTTTTATTACCGCTATCTGATTGCCAAGAATTTGCTGATAAGACGGTACGGCAAATTAAAGAGAACAAATGTTTGGCAAACTGACGTGAATAGCAGAATATTATCAACACTGATCGTTTTGTATACCATAAATGAGGAGGAAGGGATTTTAAGTAAGCATTTAGAATCTGCCCTTTCGGACACCCGTGACCAGCATACTGTTCAGCTTTTAACAGAAACAATGGTTAGTGGCTACGATTACCGGGAGCTGTTGACAATACTATCTGTAGTCATCGCATACTAATTGGCATCCCTGGTTCTATAGGGTGAACGTAATCCGTTGTGAATTGCCGTAAAAAACTCATGGTACAGAGGAACAATTTGGACTTCCAATAACGTTCCTACAGCAAGGTCAATGACTTTTACGCTGAAATATAAAGATGTATTGGAGGCAGATATACTATAACCCAGAGTTAACCTCAAACCATCCATCTTTTTGCATTTTTTCCAAATTCACTATTTTTTTATTCAGACCGGACAATTCGAACTTGCCATTTGAAAGATCGAGCGCTTAAACAAGGTTTGACTCTGATATTTAATTTATCAAGTATAAAAGGTTAAAATGCTTACCATGCTTATATTGATGCAACTGTTACATTTTAATCATTACACAATATTGCAAACATGGTATGGCTTTTCTATAAGCTACCGATAGCAGCACCCACCGAAATACGGTCTTGGGTTTATTAATGATTGCATGTTGAATGTATTTTTCAGTAGAATACTATTATATCACACATTATTCCAATAATACATTTAAACATGATAGGAAATAATTATATTAAATTGCGGGGGAGCTATTATGACCAATATCTGTGATTAATTGCTTCTTTGCATAACACTTTAACTTTATTTATCTAGAAATACTTTGCAGGAGTAAGTTTGTGGATGCCACTTGGGGTTTTTATGGAGCATAATTTAAAAAACCGCAACTGTCTTTCGCATAATAAGAATTAGGCAAATTGGTTGATCAATGGGTGTATGAATTTTTAGTCTTGTCATGACCTATATTCACTTTAAAACAGGGTGTTCTAACCTAATACCCTATCTAATCAAAAGATACTTTGAACACTTAGGAAAACTGAATTTAATTTTATTAGATGATTATTAAACGAAATGAGGCTGCTTTTCAGGAGCAGCCTCATTTCGTTTTAATGGAATCCCATTCAGCGGGGGGAAAAGAGATTCGAACACGCTATACATTTCATGAATCAATGAGTCCTGAGTTTAATGAAATTCTTGTTGTAATAGAGATAGTATTACTAATATGTCTGGTGTTTTTATCGCTCCGTTCGCAGGGTGGGATGCTTTTTCCAAAGGTCTTTCTCAAATGTGGATTAGCTCGTTACTCTCGCTGATCCCTTTTGGGGGAGGCTTCAACCAAAAATGCTTTTCGCTTCGCTCAATGACATTTTTTGTTTGGCGGAGAGTGGGGGAATTGTACCCAGAGTTAAAATCCCGCTTTAATATGGTTTCGGAGGGGTTTGTAATTGGCGACTCACCGAATCACTCACCAGTCTTGTTTCTTTTTGTAGCTGCAAATGCTATAAAATAAATTTAGAAGTATTTTCAGTAAAATCAAAGTTTTAGGCTAACATTTATTATACAGACGTGAAATCCGTACAAACGCATATTTAACTCTGTCAAAAAACAGGAGGCGTAAATCAGTCACCTTAGGATTGGTAGGTTAATGAATCGGATACAACTCGTTACAAAAGGGAGAATGCTGTAAGAGATCGGTACGATTTCAGTAAAAAATAACAAATTGGTCAATTAAAATATTTCAATTATATTAAACAGTTGTTATCTTTGTAAGATGTCTAACGTAAGCACTATTTCATTGTCAAACTTGAATGCCTTGTCCAAGTTGATCTCGAATGCGGGCCTTCAAAGATTGATGGATAATGATACTTCCAAAGTATATGGCAGACAATTAAAAAAACTTTTGAATAAAAACGGTGTTACTGTTCAAGGCAGGGCCAGTTTTTCAGAAATGCTTTCTTTGGGGTATCAACAACTCCTAGCTCATTATCGTCACGAATATATCTACAAGACTGCAATTTTAAATTCTTATGTTTTGAGGGAGCATTCATTGGCTGAAACTATTTTGCTCAATGAATTTAAGATTGGAACTTCTAAGGCTGATGTGATTGTTGTTAACGGTACAAACAAAGTTTTTGAAATCAAGACAGAACTTGATACTCCAGAACGCCTTCAAAATCAAGTGAATGATTATTTCAAAGCTTTTACTGAAGTTTACTTAGTGGTGCATCATTCTATGCTTGCAAAATATTTGGGTCGAGTAGATCGACATGTTGGCATTATGGTGTTCTCGGAGAATGGGAATATAGACACAATATATACGGCAACACCTGACCATTCAAGACTCGACTCAACAATAATGCTTAAGTCGCTTCGAAAAGACGAATATCTTAATCTTGTAAGAAATCTTAACGGTTCAATACCAATAGCCAAACCCGTTCACATGTTTACTGAATGCTGTAGAATAGCAAAATCATTTCCTGTCCAAACGGTTCATATCGAATTCCTAAAGATAATCAAACAGCGTATCTGTAAAGAAAGCAATGAAATTACCTTAGACGAGGCAATCCCCTCGTATCTGAAATTTTGTTGTTATAACGCAGATCTCGATCAAAATCACTATATTGCATTAACCAAAAGATTAAATTGTTTTATCTAAATTAATGTTATGTACTTACCCTTTTTAAGGGGCAAGCAATTTGAACTTCTCGCTCTCAGGGAACTAAACGAACTGCCCATTAATGCCAATACGATTTCGCCAATTATAGAGCCGGTAAAAAAAGATCTTAAAACTGTAGAGACAGCAATAAAATCATTATCTCGGACACAAGTGGATGTACAGCTCATCGTGAATCCGGAACATGGGGACCTCAGCAAGGTACCACAACCAATCGTGGATTTCATAAAGAAACTGAAGACCGAAGGTATTAGCAATGTCAATCCTACTTTCTTAATATCGACAGAAAGAGATTTCCAACTGCTAAAAAAAGCTCAGGCGACTAATTTTCTTGACGATGGTTATAGTCTGGTACATCTAAATCAGATTGCTAGCAGCGTTGAATTGAAACAGATAGCAAACTCCACAAACCTTGTCCACAATATCGTGCACGTTAATCATGTAATTTCAATGCGGAGAGGATTTCCCGCTGGAAGTATCGGGTTTATTAGCGATCCGTTTGTTAAGCAAAAACGAAATGTCGATTATGAAGATTTTGAGGATGAGTTTTTTTCAAATGATTATTTCCATTATATCAATGAAGGATTTACTGCATTTTCAGATTACTTAACAATAGGAGCGGATTATATCTTAGGTGGTATGCTGCCGTATGCTGTAGTTATACATTTGACTTACAAGGATCCCGGCAGTGAAGATATCAGGATCAGACGCTTTATTTCCGATAGCAACCAAGATGCAAGTGATACTGCCGGAAAATTCTACGAAGCTCTTTCTAAACTAATCGATTTTGTAGACATAAATAACATTAATTCTCTTGCTGTCATGCAGTTTAGGGATTATTTTGATAGAGGAGCATTTCCTGGTCTTGGGATTATAAAAAAGCTATCAATAATGCACCATATCGAGCTTGTGCAAACCCTTTTACATTAGACAGTATGAATTGTTGCGTAAATTGTTTTTCAGATCAAGGATTGAAAAACAGGATTGTGGCAATCTCAACTTTTGTTGGCACTTGTGATTTCTGTGAGACTAAGAACGTGGCTTTGGTTAAATGCGAGGAACTCGAAGCAGATTTTGATGAACTTTTTGCTTTGTATACCACCTCCAACAAGCCAAGTAGATCTCTTGAAAATGGCCAAACCTATCGACTGCATGAACATATGTCTGCTTATTGGAACAAGCTTTTTGATTTACAAGTACTTAAAAGCAAAGAAATAAAACTCCTTCTAAATCAGATAGGTCAGAAAGGGATTTTTTTTTCAGAAGAATATCTAGAAAAGCCAGTTGAGTTTTTAGCTCTTGTATCTGATGATGATCCAACAACTGATTTTGGCATTAGATGGGAGTCTTTTTCCAAGGAGATCAAGGAAAAAAATAGGTTTTTCTTAAGCGAAAAAATTGATACAGACGAATTGCAATCGATATTTGAAAGACTAGCGATTACCTATCCTGTTGGTCAGGAATTTTATCGTGCTAGAATATCAGATGAACTTCTACATGTAGAAGAATTGGGTAAGCCCCCTCAGAAAAGTGCTACGCCTGGTCGTGCAAATCCGGTTGGTATTCCATACCTATATGTGTCTGATACGGCCAAGACTACCCTTTATGAAACTAGAGTAGCATTGCACGAAGGGATATCCATAGGCAAGTTTGTCCTTACAGAACCTATTAGTCTTGTTTCGTTAAAGAATATAGCTGATTTCGGCCCTTTTGAGGTCATGGACAGAGGCTTTTCTTTAGAGGAATTCATTAAATTTCGACCATATCTTCAAAGGTTGGAAAGTGAGCTTTCCAGGCCCGTGAGAAAGCAAGACGTACATCTGGACTATTTACCAACCCAATTTCTCTGCGAGTTTATAAAATCATTAGGATTTCATGCAGTAGAATATAGAAGTGCTATGAATTTTGGAGGGTTTAATCTTGCAATATTTGATGACACGAGATTGAATTGTATAGAGGCTACTCATCATATTGTTAAAAGTTTGGAATATGACTGGGATTGATTTTAATACAAAGGGATATGTAAGCTTTATGAACGAGAGGACAGTGGAATACCTGCTGTTGCCTAAGCTTATAAACATTTTGAAGGAGCATTATGCCATTGTTATTCCGTTCTATTATTGGATAACGAGGGAAGGTGGGCAGTTGACAGGGAAAAGGTTTGAAGGAAAAGAATTCAATATCATCTCATTTTATCCAAGAAGACCGAAGGTCAATTCGAAGGACAATGAGCATATTATCTTCAAGATCAACCAGGAGTTATTTGAAAAATCCACAATACTAATCCCAAAAGGAATACCTGTTTTAACGGGAGTTCCATTGATACATACTATTGTTGACATAGCTGAATCTTCGAAGACATATTGGACTGCATTGTCATCAATCGGGTCTGAAGTTATTGTTAAGCTGGATATTGACTCACCTGACGATTTGAAAAACCCTCTATTTGTTGGCAGTTTGAATTTAGATGCGCAGACCACCCTGAAGCGAGCAAAAAAGATGGACTGGTTTTCTTTTCAGAAAATTTTGGAGGAAGTCAGATATAATGCTCCAATGCGGAGTTTTTTTGGAGGCGCCTACAAACCAATATATCTAATACTTATGAACCCAATCAATAACGATTAAAAATCAAAAAAAATGGAAACTAAAAAGCTATTTGTTCCAATTTATATAAAAAAAACTGATTTAGTATTCGTGAAATCCTCCTGCGTGCTTGCTGAGGCAAATGAATAATTTTCAAAAGGCTTCACACAGCGGTGATCTTTTTTAAGTATTTCTGTCAGTTTTTCAAGTGTAAGTGTTCTTTTCTGCTGGATGGAATATCTCATCGTTGTGATTTGGGCCACAATATGATCAACAGATATTTTAGAATATGGAGAGCATTTTTAAGGTATACCCAAATTAAACTTTTTAATCTCTAGATAAACGTAGGAATTGATTTTAATCAAGTCGTTTAATTTTCTATTCTAGTATTAATTATATTATCACATATAAAAACGGAAAATGAAAAAGCTATTATACTATTGGGGTATCCCGATAGCCGTGTTCTGCCTATTTGTGTGTGCAGGGCTCTGGATTAAAAACCTCTCACTATGGACAATTTTCGAATACTATGGAAATATCCATCATCCAAAACACTTTAACTCTGAAACAACAGGTCAAATTGGAGATGCCATTGGGGGAACAACAGCACCCTTCATAGCCCTTATGGCCGGATTTCTTACCTTCATAGCCTTTTGGGCGCAACTAAGAGCTAATAATCAAGTAAGGGAGCAGTTTCGGATTCAGCAATTTGAGTCACAATATTTTGAGATGATACGACTGCACAAGGAAAATATCAATGAAATGAAAATTTCCGGCTATAGTTACCTAATGGCTACTTCAGTTGTAAAAGGAGATGCAAAAGCAACCGAAACCATTACACGAACACAGATAGAAAGAGTTGTTGATGGACGAAAGGTATTTGTTGCAATGGTAAAAGAGCTGAATGCTTGTTTCAATTTTTGTGTGAGCTATGCAGTGAAATTTAATGTACCATATCAAGATGTTTATGAAATTGCCTATCGTCTTTTCTTTTTTGGATCTTTCTCATCATTGCCAGGATATGATCAACACAAAGATTATATTCAACATTGCAAAACAGAGCTCAAGGCTATAAGGGAAGAGCATAAGGAAACTTTTGGTGGCAAAAAAGACTTTACAATTGATGGAAAACAATTGATCTGCACATAAAGTACGCTCCATTTACAGGCCATGAGTCTAGGTTAGCTCATTACTACAGGCATTTGTTTAGTACCGTAAAATTTGTTGTCAAAAAACAGAAAAAAGGCATTTTTGACTATCGAAAAGCTAGAGAATATCTTAAAATACTTCGTGCACAGATGTCAAACGATGAACAGATATTACTTTACCACAACTATATTTCAGGATTAGGTGAAGATTGGGAGAAAACGAGTAACAGATTTCTTTCTAAATATCGCATGTTGCACAATTTACCGATACATAAAATTAAGTTTGTTGAAGCCCCTCGTAAACATTTTCAAAAAAGAATTTGGGAAATCAAAAGTGAAACTCACGGAAAAGATCCAATATTTGAGTGGGGTGATGAAGGCTAGAACTCCTAAAAAAATATTTTTTAATCAAAAACATATAGAAACTGGAAAGAATGAAACAGGGAATGATACTTTTTGAACGCTTGCCAATAGCTAGGATTGGTGTGGAAAATACCACAGAAAGAGTTGTAATAGCCAATGATTATTCCTGTCTTGGCTATATGCTTGAGGAATATATTTCTTATGGTGTTGTAAAAATAGTAATGCCAAAATCAGCCGCAGAGGTTAATTTTTTGGACAGAATGCCATTGTTATTGCAAAAACGCATTGTAGTAATAGATGATCAAAATGAAATTGAAAATGTTAATCGGATTTTATATCATTTGCGTAATGATTTTAGAGTGACCTATGATGATCAAAATGAAGAATTGAAATTTCTTAATGGAACTCCAAAAGCACTAATCACTGCTATTAAACATGTTCATTCAGAACTCAAAAAACTTGCATTTGGCTTTAATCATGGAGTTCAGGTCAATCTGAATCTACCACTCTTCAAAAAGAAGTTGCAGAGTTTGAAAAAGATAGCTAAAGATTCCAATACTAGGATTGTGCTTTCTGAAATAGAAGGTGTTTTAAATCAATATGTTGATCTTCAGGTAACCGGTTTGCAATCTCCTAAGCAACAAACTCCGCACGAAATGGTTGCGTTATTTGATAATTTGTTAAATGATAAAAGTTATTTGGAGTTTTCTTCTCAAATTGCTGATTTAATTTTACCGGAAAATAGAGAGGGGGCATTAGTTAAACTACGTCAAATTGGTCGTTTTATTAAGGACAAAAAATATCTTTCAGAAGGTTGGGACTATGTTACTAAAATTTTGAAAGTCTTTAATATTGTCGAGCTTCCTGAATCCAAGGTAATTTCCTCTTTGTTTAGTGATCGAAATTTTCCTATCATTCATGATATGACAGTGGCTAGGCAAAATGCCATAAATAATTGGAAAGTAAATGCAAATACAAGTGTTCCTTTAGCAATTGATGGTCTTCAAATAGGGGATAATATAACTTGGTTGCCACCTCTGCCTTCGTTAAAGGTGGAAGCAGACTTTAACTACCTATCCCTTGGAACTTTAAAAGAATTGAAAAATGCATTGGAGGTCATTTCTCTCAGTGGAAACTCTGATGAGCCTTAGTAGACAGGGAATTGTAAGACCGTAACTTCAGATACAACTCAATAATCGTATCGCAGAAAGTGTATTTCTTCTTGATATTTGGATTTAGGAAGATGTTCGATGGAACTTGTAGCCTGATGAAATTTTACGGTTTTTTTCTTGTTTTTTTTAGAGATGAAAATTGTAGATTAGTCGCAATCAAATAGACGCTCATAAAATGTACATTTCTAAAATAACCTTAAATGGGTTTCGTAATTTTCCTGAAAATGAAATTCTTTTCAACGATGGAATCAATGTGATTATTGGTCACAACAATGCCGGAAAGACAAGTTTACTAAGAGCAATAGGCTTGTTGATTAGTAGTGAAGATTCCCGTAGACTTGAAGTAGATGATTTTTCAAAAGATTTTTCTCTAGCTGACCTACAGGCCAATCCTCCATCTGTCACGATTTCACTTGATATTGTTCAGAGTGTGAATGAGGACTTAGCGAGTGATGATCTGGTAACGGTTGCCAATTGGCTTACAAAGCTGGAAGCCCCCTACGAGGCAAAGCTGACTTATAGATTTTATCTTCCTGTTGAGAAATTTATTGACTATAAAGAAGAGCTTGTCCATGCGACCACTAAGGATCAAGCTTGGTCGATGATCAAGCATGAATTTTTGCGTTTTTACACATATAAAATTTTTGGTGGTGACCCAACTTTGCAGGTTGTTGCTGATAGTGAATCACTCAATAAATTCGATTTTCAGTTTTTGAATGCAATACGAGATGTGGAACGGGACATGTTTACTGGTAGAAATACAATGCTGAGAGATGTGCTTGATTTCTTTATGGATTATGAAATCAAATCTGCTAGTGAAACAGAAAAAAGTTTGACCGAGAAGCAAAAAGAGATTAAAGATTTAAAGAAAATTTTCTCTTCAAATGCAGATGCTTTGATAGGTGAATTACAACGAAGAATGCACGCTGGTAAAGAGCACATTCTAGCTTATGCCCACCAAACGGGTGCAACTTTTAACAATGCAAAGCCAGATTTTGACGGCGCAATTTCTGACGTTGACATGTATTCCGCCTTGAGATTAATAATAGGCTATGATGCATTGGATATCAAAATTCCAGCTTCCCATAATGGATTAGGATATAACAACTTAATCTTTATGTCTTTGTTGCTGGCCAAAATGCAGGTAAATTCTGACGGAAATTATTTAGGGAGTAACGCAAAGATATTTCCTGTTTTGGCAATCGAGGAGCCGGAAGCACATTTGCACCCAGCTATGCAATATAAGTTTCTCAAATTTTTAAAAGAAAATAAAGACAAGAGAAAAGTAAGGCAAATATTTGTTACGACTCATTCTACTCAAATAACTTCGGCCGTTTCTTTGGATGAGATTATCTGTTTACATAATGAAAAAGGTGTTGTATCCGTTGGTTACCCAGGTAAGACTTTTCCTGATACCGCTGAAGGTAGGACAGCGAAAGCCTACGTGCAACGATTTTTAGATGCAACAAGGTCTGACATGCTCTTCGCCCAGAATATTGTATTTGTAGAGGGGCTTGCTGAACAAGTACTTCTGCCTACACTTGCAAAGTATTGTGGGAAGAATTTAGAGGACTATCATACCGCAATAATTCCGGTGGGTGGTCGTTTCTTCGACTACTTTTTATACATGTTTGATGCGAATAAACCTTTTACCGCGCCAAAGCAAATTGTTTGTTTGAAAGACAGGGATCCCGAGCGTAAAAGGCTCTCAGGTGGGAGTTTCACAAGTTGCTACCCCTATGAAATGGATTTAGATTCTGCCAACTATCAATATAAAAATCATATTGATGATAAATGTACATTATATGCAACCCATGGTAATATCCGCTTTTTTGGGCAGAATCACGAAAAAGGTAAAACATTCGAGTATGAACTCTGTCTGGAAAATTTAGAAAACAACATTTTATTTACGGAAAGGCTACAAAATAGAGATGAGCTAATCAATTTATCAGAGCTATACAAAGGTGGCGTTTCAATTGATTTAATGTATGATGAGTTGCGAAAAAGTGATGAAAACGATCGTGTCGAAAAATCGCTAAAAGCACAAATAACCACAAGTTGGTCGGATGATGATAAAAAGAAAGCTATTTGTGCATCAAGGTATCTGAATTCAGTAGGAAAAGGAGAAAATGCATTAGAACTTGCAAATATTCTTGAACAAAATCTAATGCTTCCTGAACATGCTCCAGCTGATGATGATGTAACCAACCCAACTCCGTTAAAGCAGAAATTTGTCGTGCCTAAATATATTTTTGACAGTCTAACACACCTTTGCGTATGATCGGCATAGCTTCAGATTCCTTAATTCCGATTAACGAAGATTTTAAGATTTCAGCCGGCCCAGGAGCTGGTAAGACCCATTGGCTTGTAAATCATATCAAAAATGTTTTGCAGCACTCAGATAAACTTGGATCCTATAAAAAAATTGCCTGTATCACTTATACCAATGTTGCGGTTGACACTATTGTGAAACGTTTGGATTTCGTTGCGGATCGCGTTGAGGTCAGTACGATACATGGCTTTTTATATAAGCACATAATTAGACCATATATGGCCTTTATTGCAGACTATTATGGGTTCAATGTTAAAAAAATGGATGGGCATGATGATCACAACATTAGTAGAGGCAGAATTGTAGACTGGATAAAGAGACATCCTAATGTTTCGAGCCTGAGACATCCCTATACAGTCAACCAGCTAACACAACTAAATCAAAATCTAATTGCCATAGGAAATTGGCTGCAGTCGTTAGGGTATAAACTTGAAGAAAGTGGTATAGCAATATCAATTGATAACGGCAAGGCATTTCACCTTGAAACTGGCAGTAGAGTGAATCTTTCCAAAACCAATTGCCTGGACAAACTCGCTACTGATCTTTTTGGGTATAAAAAAACATTTTGGGAGAAGGGAATACTGCATCATGATGATGTTCTGTATTTCACATTTTTGTTACTTAAAAAGTTTCCTTTTATACTTACTGTTCTAAGGGCGAAGTTTCCGTACTTTTTCATAGATGAATTTCAGGATACTAGTCCAATTCAGACGGAGATCGTTAAGATGATAAGTACAACAGGTACTGTGATTGGCGTTATCGGAGATCGTGCGCAATCAATTTTCAGCTTTCAAGGTGCTAATCCAGATCTTTTTACTGGCTTCTCAACGCCAAGCATGGTAAACTATTTGATTAAGGATAATCGCAGAAGCTCTAACCAAGTGGTTGGCCTGCTGAATAGGATCAGAACAGATATAAAGCAGGATCCAGTTCGAAATGTAGATGGTGCGTCAGTAAAAATACTTGTTGGCAGCGTTGAAGATGCATTTAATCACGTAATTGAGGTTTGTGCTGGTGAAGAATTTGTGTCACTCAGTCGCGATAACACCACATCGAACATACTGCGAAGGCAGTCGAACAGTGGCTTGCTCGCGATTAACTTGTTGGATGCATGGAATATAAAAGATAGTAATGGCGATAGGAGAAATACAGCATTAAGGAGCATGAAGGCTCTTGAATTGGGCAGACAGAAGAGATTTAAGGAATCGATCCAGGAGATGTCTAAAAACTACTATTCAATCAAGGATCGAAATGAACAAAAAAAAGTTGCCTTAGCTAAAATTAGCTTACTGCTCTCTAGTTACAGTAATTTTAGAGGCCAGCCCCTTTTCGCGTTTTATGAACTTGTTAAATCAGCAGTAGACATTAGTTTAAGTGGGATGAGGGCTGGCGCGATTAAAGACTTTTATGACAGCTATACTTATGATCAGGTAGCAGATTTTATTAATATTCCGGAGGATGATTCATGGAGCAGGACGATACATAAGGCAAAGGGCGATGAATTCGATAATGTATTGATGGTGATTAACCATGAAAGTAATCTGTCATTTTTATTAAACCCCAATTTAAGTAGTGAAGAACAAAGGGTTTATTATGTTGGAGCAAGCCGATCAAGGGAGCGTTTATTTATTAATGTTCCAACATTGGCAGCGGCAAATGAAATCTCTTTATCGCCTTTAGCGGATATTTTGCACTTGACAACTTGAGTTGAAGGGTACATTAAACAATTTAGACAACTTCGCTTTGATGAAAGTAATGACATGATTGAAGTGCAGAAGATTTAGCTATTAAGAGGCAACTATGAATTTCAAATAAGAAGGACTTAAGATTTTTACACCAAATGGAAACGGCAAAAATTGAAATATGAGCGGAGTCATGGAACAAGCGATGGAATACTGGTCACGAGGCTTATCCAGTGTGCCTGATAAAAAGGTTTGCGCTTCGCATGTTGATGACTACGCCATTTCACGCTTCATTAAACGTAATGGAGAAAAGGATAAATGTGATTATTGTGGCAGACAGAAGAACGTTGTCGACCTGGATGCGTTAATGGAGTTTTTAACTGATGCATTGACCCACTTTTATACCGACCCAGCCAATTTTATGTCTTATGTATCAGCCGAAGGAGGTTATTTGGGGGATTATGATGGACCATGGGAAATGCTGGAGAACCTGGGCCTTTCTGTAGAAGATGATCAATTACAGGATGATATTTTCAATAGCCTTGACCATTCTAGTGCATGGGCAGATGAAGGAGTGGCACGGTCAGACTTTAAATACGAAGGGTGGCTCCACTTTAAACATATCGTAAAACATCAATCTCGGTTTTTGTTCAATTCTGCAGATAGTCTTAGGGTGGGAGGCAGAGCGATAAGTGTGGCAAGTTTTTTAATGGAGTTGGCAATTGACATACGTAAACAACGAATGTTGACTATAGTTGAAGCAGGCACACCAATCTACAGATGTCGCCAACACATTAATATAGATGATGTTACTGAAGCTAGGCACATCTGTTCTCCTGATATAAAATATGCTACTTTTCCAAATAGAATGAGCCCAGCAGGAGTGTCGATGTTTTATGGTGCTTTTGATCCTAAAATATCGAAGTTGGAAACTTTGCAGATTGACGATGTATCCCGGCCATACTTTACACTAGCGGAGTTTTGTCCGAAAGATAACCTTAAGTTGATCGATTTGAGTAAAATCCCCTATGTAAGTGCTTTTGATCAAGATAGGTGGGAGTTGTTCGATAAAGTTCAGTTTTTGCACAAATTTTTAGATGATTTTGCAAAACCCATTGCACATGACGGACTCCAGCATATCGAATACGTGCCGACGCAGGTAATTACAGAGTATTTCAGGTTTGCTTTTGCAAAGACACCCGATGGAAAAATTGATGGCATCATTTATCCATCATCAAAAAATAGGAGATTAAATGCATGTGTGCTTTTTTTTGACCACTACGAAAGCCTTGATCAGTTAGACTTTAAAGAATCAAAGATAATAACTGAGGCATTAACTTCTTTAGTACTTTAATTGTCTCACTTTAGAAATATATTATATCAATTTAATCTAGCATGGAAGAAAAACTCATTGAACTTGCAATTACCAACGGCGCTTTCGTTATAATAGTCGGAGTTGTGCTCTTTCTAATTAAAAGCCTAATTAAATATGTTATAGATCGCGATCTGAGCAAAGAAATTGAGGTCGTAAAGAAAGACCTTGTGCAGGAAAATATCGCCTATACACATTTACTAGCTCAGGATCTGGAAGCACATAAAGCCAAGCTTGATAGCATTAAGCAGGAATCTCAGGTTCAGTTTTCACATTTACACCTTGAAAGAGCAGGTGTCATAAGAGACTTATATGCACACCTTGTTGAGCTTCATAGCGCGATGGTGGATTACACGAGGACTTTTCATATGATTTATAGCGATGCTGAAAAGGAAGAAGTCGCTAGAGTAGAGCGGTTTAACAAGGCCTTTGACGAGTTTAAAAACTTCTATCTTCCCAAGAAGTTATATTTTTCAAAGGAGTCCACTTCGCAATTGGATGAAATTTTAGAAAAGTATTGGTCTGAGGCTTATGATTTCGACTCCAACCGACGTTTCCTAAAACTGGATCGTGCATCTGGTGAAGGTTACAAAATACATTTGGACAAGATTAATGCTATTTCAGAAAGAGTTATTAAGGAGTTTCCATCAATCATATCGAAGATAAAAGATGATTTCAGAAAAATCCTTGGGGTGAAAGACTAACTTGTTGAGAAGAAGTGAAAGAGGGGGCAAACTCATTCATCATAATCTTCGGGGAGGTCAATTGAAATGTCAAGGTTTTTTGCTACTCTTTCTGTTACTCGTTTTGAATTTTTCCATCCGCCACAAAAATACTGGCTCATTGCAATCGTAATTACTGCAATGCTATCTTTTGCCATGCAGATTTTTTCGCATAGTTCGTCGATGTAATCATTATCTAGAAACTGAACATAATCGTTGTTCTCTTTTTCCTGGAAAAAATAGTCGATATCTAAGTCAATAATCCATTGCGCTTCGCTTTTTAAAATGGCTGGAAATAAATCCAAAAGGACTTCTGGCTCAATGAAACGATTGACTTTAAATCCAGGAGGGACCTTTTGTCGTGGTTCATTTATGCTGAATATATTTGTATTGAAGAAAGCAGGAAATACGTGATTTAGATTCGCAATGAAATTATCAAATCGAAATAAGGGTTTTACATCAGCACTTCCTTTCATATCAGTCGGAATAGAGCAGTATTCGTCAATCGTCATTTCTTTGTTGAGCAAAAGAGACCGCATATATGCTGGAGCTTCATTACTCACTAAGTCGTCGTGAGTATCAATATGGAAGAAACCATATTTTTGTTGACTGTCTAAATGGTGGAGCCAGCACCAGCCTGCACCTGAGTGATTATCCATAATGTAAACTTTTCCGGATTGATATATAAAACCTAATTCCCAAATACCATCCACAACCTTATTTAGATCAGGCTTCCTAATCCAAGTTTGGTTTGGATTTTCTTCGTTTATGCTCATTTAAATTGTCTTTCTATTACTTATACTTGTACTAAATTATGCTTCTGTTCGGTTAAATTGATAATGGATTGCGGCTTAATTTAAGATATTTATTTAAGCTATTGTACATAGAAATGCTGTTTTCCCAACCACCACAACATTCTGGACTTAACGCTATCGTTACCAATGCGGCTCTATCAATCAATGGTCTGATCTTCTCCGCAAAGGACTTCAGTTCATTATCGGTCAGTATTTTTTTATGCTTTCCGCTTCTTTCGACAAAAAAGACATCTATATCCAAATTGATTACTTTAGGCTGTGCCTTTCGATTTTGCTGGTCAAAAAGCTCTTGTACCGTAAATTCTTTATTTATCCAGCTTTTTAGTGGGATGTTTTTTAAATGCCTGTATTTTGTTGGCAACTTTACTGGAGTTACAAACTCGAAATTTTTTAACGTGTATGGATTAAATACGTTATATAGTTCAATAAAGTTATTCCACATTAACATCTGATCATCATTTACTCTCAAGGCCACTGCTTTTTCAATTGGCATGGATTTAAACTTTTCGTTTTTATAGAGATGAAATGCTTCTTTTACCAAAGCATCGTTTAAGTCATTGTGCCTGTCTATATGCATCAATGTGTAGCTTTTTATGGGGTCAAGTTCTCTGCTCCAGCACCAAAATGCTGCTAAATGGTTATCCATTATATAGATGTTTCCTTCCTGAGCAAGATAATTCAGCTCAAAGGCGTGGGAGAATTTCTGTCCTTTATTTAGTATTACATTCATTGATTTGAGTTAATTCTGGTCAGCGCTAAAAATACAATATATCTATAACAACTTCTCGTAACACACTTTCTTACCTTCCCAAGGTAAAATGTTATTATATTGGTTTAAAGATTATTTATAATATCAAAAAAACATCAACAGAACTTATTTGATTAAAAATCGCATCAATTAAGCCTCAAGTCGTCGATTGTAAGGGAATAATTATAATTTATTTTTTTTGAAAAATCTTAATTTCGTTTTAATCAGAATTTCTCCAATGAAAACTAGCAATTTCAAACCCCGTAATTTTTTTGATTTCTCACCCCATCCCTATGATATAGGTAATCCAATTGGATTTTGGCAGAAATATGAAGACAATCATTTTTTGAACAAATTATTGGTGGTTAATGAAGATGAGTTTGAAGCGTTTTATAAGTATCACTTGTCGCATGCATTAGAAAACAATGTTTGTAATGAAGAGACGTTCTTTGTTAAAGTATGGGGAATTGTTGAAAATAGAATTAATAAGCTGAAAGGTGAAGATCCTTTCTCGTATTATCATGATAGACATATATTTAGGATCGAAAAATTACTGCAGTTCCAGAAATACCTAAATAGCATTGATCAATGGAATGCCAGGCCAGCCCATATTGTTCTTGCTGAAAAAGAAGAGATCATTCAGAGGCAAAAGAAAGAGATTGAAGAACTTCAAGCTCGATGGGATAAAATTAAGTTGTATGAAGTATCTCAAAAGATTTGGATCAAAGAAGGTTACTTGACCACAGTGATTGACTTATTCCAAAAAATAGAAAAGTTGGAAGTGCCTAGTGGTGGAAATCTTTTAAAGTACGATCATCAAGTTGCTTATCCCAGAATGATCAGTAAATATTTCTCTCATGGAGGTAATGATATATCCGTTGAAACTTTGCGTAATTATTACGTGAGCAAAAAGGATGATGAGCCAGTAAAAGGGACTTCTATTCAATTAGAACGTAAGCTTTTCAAAATCGTACCTGTAAAAGGAACGAAAAAATAACAACTGGTTCAGAGTTTGCACATGACCAGGCTAGACGTGTGGTCATGGTTTCGGGTGCTGTATGGCCCACATTTGCTTCGTAAACTTAATACGGAGGTAATATGCAAATCGAGATTCTAACAAAGGAAGAACTGTTAAAGTTCAAGACCGAACTTATTCAGGAAATTAAACAGGCCATCAAATCAGAGGATGTGCAACCCAAACAATGGCTTCGCAGTTCCGAAGTCAGAGATCTGCTAAAGATTTCATCCGGTACACTTCAAAACTTACGCATTAAGGGAATACTACGGTACGAAAAGGTAGGTGGTATATTGTATTATGCCTACACAGATATTGTTCAGTTGCTAGGTGAAATCGGGAACTCATGATGGATACAGGAAAACAACTCACCAGCTTTTTAAAACTGGCCAGCAGGAACAATCGTTTCCACCAATCACACTTCAGCCTTTATTCGGCCATACTCATGTGTTATACCAAAGGATTGTGCCAAAATCCATTCCGGGTTTCCAGGAGGGAGCTAATGAAGCATTCCGCAATTCATTCTTTTGCTACTTATCACAAGTGTATGAAAGCCCTGGTCAGCCATGGATATATTGACTACCAGCCTTCGTATCATCCCAGACTGGCTAGTCAGGTTACTTTATTAAATGAGTTTGATGCAGATCATGAGGGGTAAGCTCCTTGCAAGTTATGTCCTTTCCCTTCTTCGGGAAAAGGAGCAAGCGGAAGTTGGGCAGTGCCCAACTTTGCTTGCTGTTTGCGCTGTAAACAGTATTTAAAGGATACTCCGGGTATCCTTTTGCCTACCGGCTGTACTAAAACAAAAGAAAATAGGATACTCGTGAGTATCCTGACTATCGATACAAACAGTTAGATGGCTATCCCGATCAACAGCAATATTGATCAACAGATATAAATTACGAACTATGGAAGATCTAAATACAAAATCCGTAAGATACCCAGCATCCGTAGATGCTAAATTTTTGACAACAGCCTTAAAGCTAGGAAGACCTAAACGATTGCTGTTCATACAAATGGTCGATTATTTTTATAAGAGCAAAAAAGATCCTTTAGACTTGAATGATGAAATATTGAAAAATACTCTTCTAAAGAGTCATAAAGAATATATCGGTTTTATCAAAACTCAAGAAACTGAACTACTGATTCCAATTAAAACAGATGTGAGGCAGATGATTACCTCTCAAAAGACATTAATAGACTTTTTTAATACTCATATAATAAATCATAACACCACGCTTTTAGGCAACCAGCAAAAGCAAATAAACAAATTTTTAGAACTGGATGAACTTATCAGGCTAATTCATGTCAGGCTGGACAATAAAGAGAAATTGAAAAAAGAGTTTGTTTATATTTTTGAAAGCTATGTAAAAGTCAGAGACTCTTTTGGTTTGATGACTTCTGGCAAAGAGAAGGAAGAGCTGATCCTTAAAATAAATAAACAAATTTCATCCCTATAACGCTATAACTATGTACCTGAATATCACCGATAGTGCTATAGCTAACAATAAAGGAAGCAGTAGCGGGTTGGTTAATTACCTGGAAAAGGAGAATAGATTTTATCCTAATGACCAGGCAGAATATTGGTTTAATCATAATCATCAGAATATTGAACCCTATGAAGTCTGCCGGAAATTGGATAATAACATTGCCAAATTGAGTAAGGTTGATGCTAAGTTCTTCTTGATCAATATTAGTCCCAGCCAGAAAGAAATCCGGTATTTGAAAGAGCAGTATGGAGAGTTGGGAGCTAAAGAACAATTAAAAGCTTATACTATTAAAATCATGGATGAATATGCCCGAAACTTCAAACGGTCGGGAATAGAAAGTTCAAAAGATCTGCTGTGGTACGCAAAACTAGAAAACCACCGTCACTATAGCTACAAAGACAAAGAAGTTGTACAGGGGCTTAAAAAGCGGGGTGAACTTAAAGTGGGTGAACAGATGCACATTCAGGTTATTGTAAGTCGAAAGGATATAAGCAATCGTATCAAATTAAGTCCTATGAACACATCAAAAGGGAAGAATATTGAGCATTCTAAAAAATTAGGCCAATTTGACCGTGTTGCTTTTAAACAATCAGGAGAACGTGTTTTTGATCAGCATTTTGGCTTTGATCGCAAATTAAACGATACTATGGCCTATGCAAATATCCATAAGAATGGTACTTTGGCACAACGTGAACAACTAGATACATTAATGCTTGGGGCAGAGTCGAATATTAACTCAAAATCTTTAGCAGGTGAATTGGCTAACAGGGTGTCAGATGGCCATTTTCATAGCATACCGGAAATGATTAACAGTATAGGTCAAACTGTAACAAACTTTCTTGAAATATTGATGCAACCAGTTTTTGATCCGGGTTTAAATATTAACCCAGCCGATGAAGCAGCTAAAAGAAGAAAAAAGAAAAAGAAAAGTCAGGGAATAAGCCGATAGTTGATGAGTTTATTTGTGAAAAATCCCCCGCTCAATGCGGCCTGCGAAAACCCCTCTGCACATAGCCGATGGTTTTCGCTTTGCTTCTATGGAAAAAATGTCCCTTGTTTTATTTCTCGTTCTCATATGATTGTTCTGTTATAAATTATCAGTTATATATTTGGTGCGGTCGGCTAATACTGCTTTTAACCAATGCCTGATAACTTTTCTTCCACTATTTACAGCTTTAACTTTGTCCTCTGGGCTAGTAACAAGGTTGTACCTGATCGCTTTCTTGAATAAAGTTAGGTAGTGAATTTCCAAATCTTCATTCACCTGAAATTTTGGACTCTCCACATCAATGAAATTGAGGAAGCAGAGGGTTGCCCAGCAATCGCTTCCAGTCGGATTACTAAAATAAGAAGGAAAAGAAACCTGATTGATGAATTGCTGTATAAACACCTCTGGTTTGATCTGGTAAATACTACAAAGTATGTAAAAGTCTTCTGGTAGGGTAACGTTAATTGCTGTTTCCATAAAGGTGAGTTTAGTTTTGAGTGGTAGCCAGATAGTGTGCGAGGTAAATCTCTCTTAAAATATTTGTGCGTTCCTCCAGATCACGTATGATGTAGAGTCCTAAATGTAATTCCTCCATTCTCCCAAAGAAATTGAGTTCGGGTTCTGTTAATCGATAGGCTTTCGGCTCATTTCCTCCAAAACCTTCTGCTATATTGGAGAACAAAGAGAAAGTAAAATTATCATAGTTGATCTTTAACCCTTTATGGGCATGGGCATCTGCTGCTGAAATTCTGCCCATAAAATATTCCAGAAATTCCTTGGGATAACAATTATGAGCTTCACAGAGTACGCAAAAATCTTTGTTCAATTTGATAGCGGAATATTCATCAAGGTATAAGGTATCTGAAATGGTATAAACCCGTTCCATTGCTTCAAAAATCACGTTGACAAGGGGGCGGGTTTTCTCTCTTTTAACAACGGTCATGCCAGCCTTTTTTGTGGCCAATACTTTAATATTTGATAGACAGGATATGAGTAATGCGCCGCAATTCTTCATGGCTTTACTTTGCACAGGCCGTTTCCTTTTTGTCCTTACATAAGAACCAACGGTTCTGGTGGCCTCTGAAAACCCTTCACAATAATCCTCACGCATGGTATCATATAGGGTTACATGGTCGGCGAAAACCTGTAATACTTCCACCATCTCCACTTTATATATCGCACATGCCACGCTAAATTCTAAAGGGACTATGATTTGTTGCTTGTTAATTCGTTTCATCAATCATTTTTTAGGTTTTGTCATTTCAGCATAGACATAACAGGCATTGACCATTTCCAGGAACTGGGTATAAAAGCACATCATATTTTTTGTTAAGTCTTCATCTCTATATGCTGCGGAATGATAAATCCAGGCTTTGTATAGTTCCCATAAATTGTCTCTTGTCTCATGGATGGGAAAGTCTGCAAAAAAATAAGACATCAATCGTAATGGATTTTCCATTTGATCGGCTGTCAGGCCACTAGGCTGATAGTTCAATTGTTTTTTAATTTTCTTAATTTTCATAACGGGTGGCTTTTAATAAAATTCTTGGAAATCTGCCGAATCACCCTTGCACAGCAGGTAGTTCAACGATAAACTGGCATAATAGCTGAGATATTTTTCACCCTGATGTGAACTATAACTGACCAGTAGAAAATCTTCTGTAACCTTGATAGATACACGCTGTTCTATTGCCTTCGGTACAATTACAGCCAGTAATAAGATCCCACCTTTATAAGAGACTACACGCACCTGATCTTGATTTTTAGGTAACCGCAATGAATCTAAATTTGCATACCGATCAACTGTTTTACGCAGCAGGATTCTGGTTCCTTTTTCAAAAGGGAGCATTAAGAACTGCTTATTGCAAAGTGAAACTTCTATATCCGGCTTATCCATGTATAGCCTCACTTTCCTGCGCTATGCTTTTATATAAAGCGGCATCGTTTTCCAGTTTCTGGATTTTCGCTTTACACATCGCTTTGACAAGGATTACAAAAGCGGTAACCTTATCATACAACTGCCGTGCATCTTCGGCTATAACAAAGAAATGATCACCATAACGTGCCTCCGAATAGCTTTTAATCAAAATTTCAAATAACCTTTCATCCTCAGAGGTTCCTGATAGTAATGTTTTAAAAGGCTTGTTGGAAAAGCATTTACAGAGGTTTAAAAGACGTTTTAAATTATGGATTTCTGAACGGTATGCCATTTGAACCCTGATCAGTACAATGCAGGATTGTTCTACGGCCTGATGGAGCATGAAAATACCAACATTGTATTGCCCGTTGATCAGACATTGGTTGGCGCCAGTCAGGAAGCCTTCAATTAAAGGTATGCGATGACTTAACTGTTTCTTAGCTTTTACCCCGGCCTGTGTAGGGGTAAACCTAACCGGGAAATCTGGCGCGGTCATACCGTCATGGCTGTACAACAGATGTCCGGTACTATATACCGTAATGAAGAACCTGTTATTGGCCTTGATCGCCTCTAGAATAGTTTCTTTGCCGTGGCAAAGAATAGTAATTACGCCATACTTATAATGAACATTGGCAAATTCCTGGATTTCATGATCAATCCGGGTATTGGTCGCTGTTACGATCAGTAAGCAGTAATTGCTACTGTGATCAGTCCTAAAGTCTAAAAAACAACCATCGGTTTGCGTTAATAGGCTCTTTTTTGAAAAGCAGAAAACTTGTTGGGGTTCGAATTTTTGGACTAGTGATTTGACGAATGTCTTAAAATAGAAAGCATGTTCATCTGCCGGGGATAGGGGGTACATTTCCATATATCATCTCATTTATAGTTAATAAACTATTCAAATGAGTCTGAAATTGGCGAAAATGATAAATGTGGAATCCGCCAACCATGGTTACATTAAAGTTTCTGACGCCTTACGTTAACATGGATTTACAGCAGATCCCACATCTATCTCAATGCGCAAATATAGCACATCTTCGCATAGATATGGCATTACTCTGCTGTCCTACGTTAACGGCGTCAGATTTTGTAACCGTAAGACTCTTAAAAATATATTATTGTTATGTTTAATTCATAATCGAATATAGATAAAAAAAAGAACAAACCCTGCTATATCAGGGTGATTTATTTTTCTTTTATAGTTTACTTAGCTCGTAGAATATGAGCGAAATATCCAAAATAGAGCAATACGTGATAGATAAAGTGCGGGAGATAAGAATGAAGGCAGAAATTAGTCAGAGTAATTTATCTGCGGGTATGGAATTAAGTTCAAAATTTGTAGGAAACGTGGAGAGTAGTAAGACCCCGGATAAATATAATATCAACCATTTGAATAAAATTGCTGAAATACTCCAATGCTCGATTAAAGATTTTTTCCCTGATAAGCCTATATCAGGTGAAATCCTTAAGAAAAAGACTATTACTAAATAACCCTTAATTGAGTTCACTCGAAGGAGTAACAAAGAATTTTTTAAATAAGAAAGCGGAAATGATCAATCCGACCATTTCCGCTCATCTAAATTAACGCTCTCATATACTAAAGCGCTAATTGGGACTATATATTGTGTAGTTAGGAAATTAAATCACAGCATATTTCTTTTTCAATAGCGCCATATCAGCTCCAACCTTTATATCAAGTATTTTAGCGTAATGCTGCGTGGTCTGAATATTCGTATGTCCTAGCATTTTAGACACGCTTTCTATTGGAACCCCATTTAGTAAAGTTATCGTTGTAGCAAAAGTATGTCTGGCAGTATGAAAGGTTACTGGCTTGTCAATACCACAAAAATCTGCTATCTCCTTCAGTGGGCTAGGCCAACAGCGCTTTGCCACCTTGCGGTGGTAAGTCTCTGCTAACCCGCCCCCGAACCGTACGTACATGTCTCCATGTATACGGCTCTCCATTGTCAACATAACTTTACTTATCATAGCTTTTATGGATTAATGCATCACAGCCTTGACAGACTGCGAGTGTTTTACGATGGCGTTTGATCATCACTGCATTCCATTTGGTATCAGCTTTAAGCTGATTAATGTTACGTACGTGATGCATCACGAGGTCTCCCATTACACCGCAAAGTTCACACTTTCTCTCTCTGAGCCTTTCCACAAGTGTGGGGGCAGGAAGATACATGGTATTGGGAGCCTTGTCGTAATAATTATCCTCGTAGATGTCTTTGAAGCGTTTACATCTGAATCCCCCATTATACCACACTCTTTGTTTCGCGTTGCCTTTATTATCCCTATAGGGGATGACCACATCCGTCCCGTCTCTATACTTCTCAAGTATTTGTCCGACAGTTCTTTTGTGCTTACGGCCGAGCGTTTTGAGCATGCTATATTTCATGAAGTAATTGAACTTCCATCCCCGATAGCCGATGTTGTCTGCGATGGAATAGTAGTTGTAGAATCCCCGCAATTCAAGATTGTATTGCGCCATGATATCTGCATCTTGCCTATTCACCATATACTTGCGAGACGATGGCTTAAGCGTTTGTTTCCTGTCTACTTGTGTGATAAGCACAGCGTTATAGGACTGAAGTCGCTTAAGTACGGTTTCGTAAGATAAATTTAAGACAATTGTTCCTGACCACGGACGGCGCTGTAGTCCACATCGTGTACGCGTGTGGTCCATGGACCGGCGTGCAGTGATTTCGTATCCAAGGAATTTTGCGGGTTCTTGTGCGCTGGTAATCAAAGTCTTCTCTTCAGACATTTCCAATTTGAGTTTTTCACTCATGAAAGTGGTAATATCAGCTTTGATTTTTTCACATTCTCCCTTGCTGCCGATTACTCCGATGAGGAAGTCATCAGCATACCTTATGTACTTCAATCTTTTGAACGTGTCATCCATGTCCCTTGTTGCTGGAATATCCAGCATTTCCGTACGCATTTCGGCCATTTTCAATTTCAGTTCAGCTTTGCTGTTTTCATCCGTTTCCGCTTCCAGTTTCCATCGTAATGCATTTCTCTGATTCCGGTTACGCTGATACTCAGTGGTTAGTCTACGTGATTTGCCTTTATTGAAACTTTCTGCATACTGTTTTACATACTTATCGAACTTGTCAAGGTAGATGTTAGCCAGGATAGGACTAATGATTCCGCCTTGCGGTGTTCCTGAGTAGGTATTGTTGTATGTCCAGTTCTCCATATAGCCAGCATTCAGGAACTTACGGATTAAACGCAGGAAACGATCATCAGAGATACGTTCTCTGAGGATATCGATCATTACATTATGGTTGATATTATCAAAGAAACCTTTGATATCGCCCTCAATAAACCATCGTGTTCCCTTGAATGTAACCTTAATGTCCCTTAATGCCGTGTGGCAGCTTCTGTTGGGACGGAAGCCATGTGAGGTGTCTTCAAATTGCCCCTCATAGATGGCTTTCAGAATCATATGTACCACTTCCTGCACGAGTTTATCCTCAAAAGAGGGAATACCCAACGGGCGTTTCGTTCCATTCTTCTTGGGTATATACACCCGGCGGGCAGGATGAGGCTGATACGATTCGTCTCTCAGACTTGCCACAAGTTTCTGAATGCGGTGAATGCTCATTCTGTCGACGGTTCTGCCGTCGGTGCCCGGCGTCATATTACCTTGATTGGCATATTTACGCTGATAGGCGATGAAAAACATTTCCTCATTAAACAGAATTCGGTAGAGCCTTTGGTAACGGTAGCCCGAATCTTTGCTATGTTCGCATAAAGCGTTTAATACTTGCACTGGATCTCTCATACGTCTCACACGTTTTCCTTAGTTTGTATTAAGTTGACAACTGCTTCCCTTCGCCATGTACAGGGTATTACCCTGCTCGGACTACTACGGAAGCTCCGTTTCCATATCGGGTATTCAGTATCTTTATACATAGCCCTTTTTTTTTTATATATGGGCATCCCGACTTAGGAAATCCCCGTTTAGCTTCGTAATGACTGTTAGCGCGACAGACTGTCGGATGCGACTTTCGTTCTTTTCTCCGCTTATTGCGGTTGTGCCGTAGCGGTGTTCTATGCTCTCAAAGGCTACCTGTCAATTGAGATAGCTACGGTGTGACAATACAACTGCCTTTCGTCACAGGTTCAACATGCCCCACTGAACTATCATTCAACCAGTATAGGCTTCATCCTCGTGTCTGTCTTTCTCCCCAGCAATGCACTCGCCTTTGGCAATTAAAGCGGCCATGCTGTAAACCGACATGCTACACTCCCTATCAGGTTTCCCCTCCAGATAAGTCGGTCGGGAGTAGACTTGGAACCTAGTCTAGTCTCTTGCTAAAGAGACATTCATTACGCAACCTTTACGGGCGCACAATAACTATCCATCTTCTGATTACTTAATACAGGGAATATCATCCCGTTATTTAAGCAGATTGGGTTATCATGATATTGATTTAATAGGGTAGAGGCAGTAAGCAATAATGGGATACGGGAAGGCACATTGGTCTTTTGCCTTTTTATAGAAATCCATTTCTCTCCATCTATACCATTTATAATATCTGTTTTCCTTAGATTTTTGACATCTATATATGACAACCCTGTATAACAGGAGAATAGGAAAATATCTCTGACATAGGTAAGTCTTTCAGTAGCCATCTTCTTTTCAGTTATCAGTTGAATCTCTTCTGGATTAAGATAAACCCGATCAATCTTTTTAATTTTGGGCTTATAATTTAAAAAAGGATTTACGGTTAGCCATCCATTGGAAAGGCCAATTCGGATAATCTTACCAAAGTTTTTGAGGTATTTTACAGTAGAATTATTAGCGCATTTACGAACAGAACGTAAATAATAGTCATACTCTGAAATGAATGTGTAATCTATTTTCCTGATTTCAATATCCTCAACATCATATTTCCATTTCAAAAAATCTAAGGTATGCTTTAATGAAGTGGGATAACGTTCTGCTGTACCTTTACTAAACTCGCTACCTACTAGCGACTCCATTTTGTAATTATGATCCTTGAAAACTTCAATAAGCGTAATCTGCTTCTCAGTCTTGCCCTGAAATTTATTCCTTAGATGTTCAGCAGTAATGACTTCATCTGCTTCAATTAGTTGACTGTGGGCTTCATAAACTTTGATTTGTAAATGATCTAGATAAGTATTCAGAGACTTAATCTCTTCTTTATTACCATTAGCCCTTCCTACACCAGAATTCCAGCGTAAAGGTTCACAGCTCCGGCCGGTAGTAATTTCAGAACGAAGTCCGTTCACGGTAATGCGCAGATAAATAGGGGCAACGCCTTTTAAGTAGTTTTTTGGCTTCTTCATGTAGAAGAGCAGGCTGAAATTGGTTTTCATAATGTTAAACATTAAAGAGTAAACAAATTTAGCTTTGCAGTTACTGTGAATCAAGATGTTCAATCCTATAACCTGTTCAATATCATAATGATATATGAAACTTGGTGAGTTGTTACCTGTTCAAAATTTACTCACCGAATCACTCCCCATTCTTTTGGGATTTAATGAGTAATTTGGGTTTCAATTAAAACAAAAAACCCTGCAAACTTACGATTTGCAGGGTTTTGTATGGTTTAGATGCCATAAGTGCGGAGAGTGGGGGATTCGAACCCGCGGACCCTTTGACAAGTCAACAGTTTTCAAGACTGCCGCAATCGACCACTCTGCCAACTCTCCGCGACAAAAGTACAAATACGGCTTGATTTTGCAAACAATGGTGTTGATTTTTTAACAATAAATTGATAACTGGTTAATGCTGAGGTAGAAAAAAATATTTAATACGTTTTTAACTGCCTTTTTTGAACAAATTAAAGGGCTGTTTGATGATTCTGACGCTGCGTTTTGTCAGATCCATACTGGCATTCAGCTCAAATCCGATCAAAAGTATCAGAGAGTTGAGGTATAACCAGATCATAATTACAATTAGTGTACCGATAGAGCCGTATACTTTATTGTATGATCCAAAGTGGTTGATGTAAAATGAAAATCCCCAGATGGTTAAAAAGGCAAGGATGGTGGCTAGCCAGGAACCGGGACTAAAGAATCTCCATTTCTTGGTGTTAGCGGGGCCGTACCGGTAAAGGATAGATATGGTCACGAAATACAGAATCCCGAGCAGTGCCCATCTGGATATGTCAATGATATAAGCGATAAAGTGTCCTTTGATGTGCAGGCCTTTATTGATATAGTTCAGTGCAATTTCTCCAAGGGTCATCGCGCCAATAGTAATAATCAGCGACACGGCAAGAACGAAGGTCAATACTAAAGCTATAAGCCGCTGTTTAAGCCATGTTCTGGTTTCTACGACTAGTGATGACTTGTTGAAGGCGTTCATCAGGCTATGCATGCCATTGGTGGCAAAAAACACAGACAGTATGATACCGAAGGATAGTAATTTCCCGTTTTGTATTTTAATGATCTCTGATAGGGTGGCTTCAAAGGCTTTATAGGCTTGTGCTGGAAGGATCAGTTGTAACAAGACCATTAGCTGATCTTGAAAGCCTATTCGTTTAGGGATAAAGGGGATCAGTGTAAATAGGAAGATGATTCCAGGAAAAATGGCTAGCATAAAGGTATAGGCGAGCGATGATGCTTTGTTTACTAAAGAGTCTTTGCCGAGCTCCTTAAAAAAAAATGAAGCCACTGTGTAGAGTGGGATAGGGCTAAATCCTGGCAGTACATAAACTTTTGTCCAGTCTATAAACAATGAATATAGCCTAATCTTTAAAAGTTGTCTGTGTACCCAATTCATTTATTCATAGTATGGTGCAATCTTTTCCAGAAAGTAATCTGGTGGGGGGCACGGTTTCTTCTTGACCATATCGAAGAATACTAAGGTAGTAGCTCCGATATTGATCAATTCTTCTTTTTCGTTAAATAATTCGTAATCAAATAACATGCGGATGCCCGGAAGCTCCTTCATGTACGTTTTGATCGTAATCTCCTGGTCGTAATATGCTGGCTTGATAAATTTACATTTAAGTTCCAGCAGTGGGAGCATGATCCCTGTTTCTTCCATTTTGCCATAGGTCATGCCCAGGCTGCGCAGCATTTCTACTCTTCCGACTTCATAGTATTGGGCATAGTTTCCGTTGTAAACGTATCCCATTTGATCGGTCTCGCTATATCTTACTCTGATCTTTGTGCTGTGCGTATACATTAGGCCTATTTGAAGATGTTACGTTTGTCCAGGGCTGCTCTGTATGCTTTTGCGTTAATTTCGTGTTGTGCTTTGGTTTCTGCAAAGGCGTGGTAGCCTGAGAAATCTGCTTTAGCACACATATAAATATAGTTGTTGTGTTCGTGGTTTAATACCGCATCAATTGCATTGATACTTGGCATCATAATCGGGCCTGGAGGCAAACCTGCGTATTTATAAGTATTATATTTTGATTCTACGCGTAATAATGGGCCTGTTACTCTTTTTACGGTAAAGTCGCCGTTAGCAAAAATTACGGTTGGGTCTGCTTGTAATAAAATGCCTTTGTTTAAGCGGTTAAGGTATAAACCTGCAATAGATGGCATTTCTTTGTCATACAATGCTTCTGCATCAACTATAGAAGCAAGGATAGTAACTTGCTGAGGTGTCAGGTTTAATGCAGCAGCTTTTTGCTTGCGTTCTGCTGTCCAGAATTTGGTATATTCCTTTTGCATCCTGTCAAAGAATTCTAAAGGAGTGGTATTCCAGTACATCTCATAAGTATTCGGGATGAACATGGTATAGCTGTTGTCAACTGTAAAGCCGTATTTTTCTACCAGTGCTGCTGAATCCAATATTTTGATAAAGGTTGCTGAGTCTGCTTCCAGGCTTTTAGCAAGGTAGGCTGCAAATTCTTCTTTTTTCCTGATGTTATGGAATTTCAGTTTTACGGGCTCCTGGTTACCGGCTTTAATCAGGTTGATCAGGCTGCGGTTATTCATGCCTTTAGGCAATTTATAGCGTCCTGGTTTTAAACGTTCTGCCAGATCCATCTTCGCTGCGGCCTGGCTGAAACTTCCAACGTCAAGCAACAGGTCTTTATTTTTGATTTCTTTATATAAGTCATCAATGGTAGAACCGGTTTTGATATACAGGTATGGTTCTTTGCCCGAAATATTGGGGGCGAAGTATACTTTATACATTTTCAGGCCATAAAATGCACCTACAGCAAGCAGGATTAAGATGGCGGCCCATATAAATTTAGTACTCTTTTTAATTTCTTTGGTTGTTTCAGTAGTCATAGAATTTGGAATTCTGATTTATGCGCTTATTGCTTGTTAGATAGGGTAATGTTTACCGGGGTTCCGATTTTAACTTTTGAAAGTGTATCTGAAAGCGCCGGGCTTTGTGCAGTAATAACGGCATTTGCAGTGTCGGTTATATTTCCTTCGTAAGTTATTGTGCCCAGTTTAAGGTTCGAGCCTCTGAGTGAGAAGGCTGCTTCGTCTTTAGTGAAACCTAATAGTGCAGGGATCTCTACATCTTCGTTTCCTCTGCCGTCTCCTAATAATAAATCTATTTTAGAGCCTTTAGGGATAACGTCTCCTGGTTTGATACTTGACCCACCGAAGGAAACTTCCAATACGACATCTCTGCTCACATCTGCTTTATAAACAGTGTCACCAACTTTTAAGCCAAAGCTGGCAATAATAGCTTGTGCTTCGATGAAAGATTTGAATTGAACGTCGGGAAATTTAACGTTTGGAGCTTGCGCGGTATTAATAGTCAGATAAATTGTTCTGTTGTCTTTTACAAATGTATTGGCTTCTGGATCCTGGTCAATTACAGTTCCTGGAGGCAAGTCCATAATATATACGGAGTCTACTTCGTAACGCAGACCTAAAGCTTCTAATTTTGATACAGCCTGGTTAAAAGCCATGCCTTTTACAGCTGGTACGTTTAATCCCTGGCCATGTTTGGTATAATAACGCAGACTGAAGAAAGCAATGAACAAGAGTATTGCCACAGTGGCGATGGCAGCGATAAGGTTGTTTCTGAATGATTTAGTTTGTAAGTAGGAGATGAATTTTGCCATTTATTTATTTTGTGTGCCTGTTATTTGGCTCAAATTTAGACTAAAAATATATTTTATCGGAATTTAAATGAGATCTGAATAAACTATTTTAATATTTTTGACCCATATCTTATCGTTTAATTTGATTAATCAGGAATATCCGGAATGAAATCTGAAAGCATAAAGGCTTCATAACGGCTGTTAAAGAAATATATTTTATGAAGAAAGTAATAGCATTAATAACTGGAGGTACAACAGGAGAAAGGGTCATTTCTGTAAAAAGCGCCGCAACGATATCACATAATCTGGATCCGGATAAGTTTGATGTTTACAAAATTATGCTGACGCAGCAGGGCTGGTTTTATGAGCCGGTAGATTCGGTAAGAATAGAGGTAGACCGCAATGATTTTTCGGTGCTTTACAATGGAAGAAAGATCACTTTTGACGGGGTGTTTATTGCGATTCATGGTGCTCCGGGTGAGGATGGTAAGTTGCAGGGATATTTTGATATGCTGAATTTACCTTATACAACTTGTGATGCGTTGACTTCGGCAGTGACGATGAATAAAGGGTATACCAAGTCAATTGTACAGGATATCCCGAATTTATTTGTAGCTAAGTCTGTACAGATCTTTAAAAATACGCCTTATCATTTAGCTGATATTAAAAGTTCACTGACCTTACCTTATTTTGTGAAACCAAACAATGGTGGCAGTAGTATTGGAATGAGTAAAGTGAAAAATCAGTATGATTTGCAAACGGCTATTGACAAGGCTTTTAAAGAGGATGAACAAGTACTGATTGAAGAGTTTATTGAAGGACGCGAGTTTACGGTAGGTGTGGTGAAGTTAGATGGTAAAATTACTGTCCTGCCTGCTACTGAAGTAGAAACGGCTAAAGAGTTTTTTGATTTTGAGGCTAAATACACGCCGGGTGTGGCTGTGGAAACTACGCCGGCACCAATTCGCCCGGAGACTAAAAAAAGAGTAGAGGAAATTGCAACAGCGGTTTACGCGAAATTGAATTGCAGAGGGGTAGTGAGGATTGACTTTATTTTACTGGGTGATGAGGGTGATTTCTACTTTATTGAGATCAATACGATTCCGGGGCAAACGGTAACGAGCTTTATTCCTCAGCAGGTAGCTGCATCTGGTATGAAGCTGAATGATTTCTACACGAAACTGATTAAAGAGACTATTGGTTAGGCAGTTATAAATGTATATTCAGTATTTAACAGCTCATCATTTCAAGACTACCCTTTATAAAAAAGGGGAAGTGATCTATGAGCCCGGACAGCATCCAAAATATGCCTACTTTATTAAAAGCGGGGAGGTTCGGATGGCAACGGTTAACCAGGATGGGAGAGAGTTTATTCAAGGTGTTTTTAAGTCAAAACAGCTTTTTGGGGAGCCTGCGTTGTTGTTGGACCGTCCGTATCTGGCTTATACAATTGCATCGCGTGATACGGAAGTGATTCAGCTGGATAAACCGGCTTTCCTGAAAATGATCGTAGAAAACAGCGATTTCAGTATGGATTTGATCATGACCATGAGTAAAAGGTTATTTTACAAATCTATGATGCTGGAGGAACTGGCCAATGAGCAGGCAGAACATCGCTTGTTTACGTTGATCAATTACTTGTCTCAGGATCTGGAGGATGGCGCTGCATTGAACATTACAAGGCAAACATTGGCCGATATGAGTGGTTTGAGAGTGGAAACTGTGATCAGAACGATAAAGAAACTGGCTGCCAGCGGAGAGCTCAAACTTATCCGCGGGAAGATTGTTAAAACAGGATATGATGCAGATCATAAAATGAATGTTTTATAATGATTAAATTTGTCTAATTAATTATTACGAATAAAATTAACGTTATGGTCCCTATTACAAAGTTAGAAGCCGTCATCCATTGTAAATGCCCCCGTTGTAGACAGGGCGACATATTTACTGGTAAAATGTATTCTTTTTCGTTCAAAGGACAGATCACTAATGAGTTTTGCCCGCATTGTAATCTTCGTTTCGAAAGAGAGCCTGGATATTTCTATGTGTCAATGTTTATTAGTTATGCAATGAATGTAGCAGAAATGATTAGTGCAAGTGTAGCTACTTATGTTTTGGGTTTAGCACTTGTTTATGATAACCTATGGTATTATGTAGGTATTTTGCTATTGACAGTATTTGTCTGTTCTCCGTTTAATTACCGCTATTCAAGGGTAATGCTTTTACATTGGTTAACCCCTGGGTTGGGTTATGTTCCTGGCAGTGGTGATGAACCAAAAAATGTCATTAAACCTGCTTAGTTTTCCGGCAGCTTATTTTTTTAAGTATATAAACAGTCCCTGTTGTCTAAGCAGGGACTGTTGTAATTTCAGGGGTTAGCTGATCTTCAACGCTTAGAATACCTCTTCTTCAAATACTTACTTCCTTCTCTAAAACTATCTTCTGAAGATGTTTGCATCCTTTGGTAAGAATTTCGCATATTTAAAAAAATATGATCTTGTTTAGATAGTAAAATGGCTTTATTTTAACTGTTGTTTTATTTAAATTAAGCTATTGTGGTTGTGTTTGGCTATTGTTAGGTAATAAAATTTTGAAAAAATTCACTTTCTATAAGCAGTTTGATCAGATGGATTGCGGGCCTACCTGCCTCCGGATGATTGCCAAATATTTTGGTAAAAATATAAGTCTGCAGCGTCTGCGTGCAATTTCGGGGATTAACCGGGAAGGTGTTTCTTTGTTGGGGATCAGTGAGGCTGCAGAAAAGATAGGTTTCCGGACTACTGGTGCGCGGTTATCTTTAGAGGTACTGAAGCAGGTAGATCTTCCTGCTATTCTGCATTGGGATCAGGATCATTTTGTGGTGCTTTATCAGATCAAAAATGGGCAATTCATGGTGGCAGACCCGGCAAAGGGTTTGATCCGGTATAATGAGAAAGAAATTTCATCGCATTGGCTGAGTTCATTTAATGAGGGAGCCGTGGAGGGTGTGGTCTTAATTGTAGCTCCGACTCCGGATTTTTATGCGGTGGAGGAAGACAAAAAAGATGGGATGGATATCCGTTACCTGCTGAAATATTTCTACCGGTATAAGCAGCTGATTTTACAGCTTTTTGCTGGGCTCTTGGTGGGTAGTGTGTTACAGATTATTCTTCCTTTTTTAACACAGTCTGTTGTGGATGTGGGGATTAATACCCGCAACCTTAATTTTATCTATATTATTCTGATTGCCCAGGTGATGCTTTTTATCGGGCGGATGAGTGTTGATTTTATACGTGCGTGGATTTTGCTGCATATTAGTACGAGGATTAACATTTCTATTTTAACTGATTTCCTGATCAAGCTGATGAAATTGCCGATGTCTTTCTTCGATACGAAGATGACTGGTGATATTTTACAGCGGATGGATGATCAGAAGCGTATTGAGACTTTTCTGACCGGCCCGACATTGAGCATTATCTTTTCGATGTTCAACCTGGTTATATTTTCTGTAGTGCTGGCTTATTATAACATCAGCATTTTTGTTGTTTTTGCGATCAGTACTGCTTTGTATACGGGTTGGGTCACGATTTTTTTAAAGAAAAGAAGGGAGCTTGATTTTAAGCGCTTTGATATTTCTTCTAAAAACCAGAGTACGGTTGTACAGCTGATTAATGGGATGCAGGAAATTAAGCTGAACAATTGTGAGCAGGATAAGCGCTGGGAGTGGGAGCGGATACAGTCAAGATTGTTTCGTTTCAATGTGAAAAGCCTGGCGCTGGGGCAGTATCAGCAGGTTGGTGCATTCTTTATTAACGAGGGAAAAAATATTCTGATTACTTTTCTGGTTGCCAAACTGGTGATAGAAGGGCAGTTGACGCTTGGTGCGATGATGGCAATTCAATATATCATTGGCCAGCTGAACAGTCCTATTGAACAGATGATTGGTTTCCTGCAGCAGTTGCAGGATGCTAAGATTTCTCTGGAAAGGTTGAATGAGATCCGGGAACTGGAGGATGAGGAACCGGCAGACCAGACTTTTGTAATGGATTTGCCAGAGGACCGTAGTATTCGCTTGAACAATGTAGATTTTACTTATCCTGGTGCTGGTAATGAGCCGGTACTGTCTAAGATTAATCTGACTATCCCAATGGGCAAAACTACGGCTATTGTTGGGATGAGTGGTAGTGGAAAAACGACTATTCTTAAGTTATTACTTCGTTTTTATGAGGTACAGCGCGGGGATATTTATGTTGGCAATACACATCTCAACCAGATGGGTTTTAGTTTTTGGCGGGGTCAGTGTGGTGCGGTTACTCAGGATGGTTTTATTTTCTCGGATTCTATTGCGCGCAACATTGCTGTTGGTGATCGTTATCCTGACCATGCGAAGCTTCAGCATGCCTTGAAAGTGGCTAATATCAATGATTTTATACAGAGCTTGCCTTTAGGGTTAAATACTAAAATAGGGTCTGAAGGAAATGGAATAAGCCAGGGTCAGAAACAAAGGATTTTAATTGCCCGGGCCGTTTATAAGGATCCGCGTTATTTGTTTTTTGATGAAGCGACAAATGCGCTCGATGCAAGAAATGAATCTGTAATTATGGATAATCTGGAAAGCTTTTTTAAAGGCCGGACGGTGGTGGTTGTTGCGCATCGTTTGAGTACGGTGAAAAATGCGGACAATATTGTGGTGCTGGATAAGGGGCGTATGCTGGAAGAGGGAACGCACGCTGAACTGATCGCATTGAAGGGTGAATATTATCAGCTGGTCAGGAATCAGCTTGAACTTGGGAATTAACGGATCAAATTACACGGAATATAAATGCCACAAGAACCTATATATCAGGAGAATCATAGTGAAGAGGTGAATGAAATTATCACGGCTGTACCGGCATGGATACTTCGCCGGGGTATTATGGTTGTCTTTTTTGTCATCTTAAGTATAATTCTGCTTGCTGCTTTTATCCGGTATCCGGATGTGATTAGTACGAGTTTGAAAATTAATTCACTCAATGCGCCTAAGCCTGTTTATGCAAAGCGGGCGGGTAAGTTAATGGAGTTGTTGCTGCCAGAAAATAAAAAGGTAGAAATAGGGGCACCATTGGCTTTTTTGGAAAGTACGGGTTCGCACCGGGATGTGCTTAAGCTTTCAGCGCAATTAAAGGCGTTGCGTGAGTTGGTTTTGAGCGCTAAACCGTTAAGTCTGTCTTTGTTGTCGCCAAATAGTAATCTGGGTGAATTGCAGGCTGCTTATCAGAATTTCTACCAGGAATATGTGAAATATCTTTCTACTCAAAAGGGCGGTTATTATCAGGAAAAGCGTATTTATCTGGAAAGAGATTTGCAGTCTATTAAGGGGCTTAAGAGCCAGATTATGACCCAGCAGAAGATACAGCAAAAGGAGTATGCGAATATTGAGCAGCAGTATCTTTCTTATCAAAAGTTAATGGCTAAAAATGTCATTTCGAAAAGTGAGTTTCAGGAACAGGAAAATAAATACTTATCTGGAAAATATCCTTTGCAGCAAACTGAAACGGCTTTATTGAATAATTCGGTCGCTTATGCTACCAAGGAAAAGGAAATTCTGGATCTTGAGAATACGATCGCAGAGCAGCGGGCTAAGTTTTTACAGGCAATTAATAGTGTGATCAGTGATACGGAAGTATGGATTAATCAGTATGTGGTATTGGCGCCGGTTTCCGGAACGCTTGGTTATGCCGGGGTTATTCAGCAGAATCAGAGTGTGGCGGTGAATCAGGAGTTGTTTGTGATTAATCCTGGAAATACTGACTTTTTTGGGGAGATACAGATTCCGCAGAATAATATGGGAAAGATCCGTATTGGTCAGCGTACTTTAATCAAGATGCATAGTTATCCTTATGAGCAGTTTGGTATGATCAGAGGGAACATCAATTACATTTCGGATGTGGCATTCAGAGATAGTGTTTTTATTGCCAAGGTTGGCTTTAAGACGTTTGAAAGCAAAGATAATTTACATAAAATAGTACTCAAAAACGGTATGTTGGGTAATGCAGAGATTATCACTGAAGAGAGTTCGCTGTTGCAGCGGTTTTACAGGAATATTATTAAGGAGTTGAACGGGCGGGAATAGTTGAGGAATGTACATTAAAGTATGGAGTTGAATGGGTGGGGGGAATAAGTAAGGGGAATGCTTTAAAGGAAATTAACGCTCTTGACTAAGCAGGTCGTTAAACCTGCTTAGTTTTCCAGCTGCCTTTTTTAAATAACAAATATCCTGCAATGGCAATTCCTGTTTCTGCAACTGGGATCGCTATAAATACACCATCTGGCCCCATATTGAAATGTTTAGCCAATACAAATGCCAGTGGGATCTGGAATAACCAGAAGCCAAAGAAGTTAATCAGCGTAGGGGTTGTGGTATCTCCTGCACCGTTAAAGGTACTGGTCATGACCATGCCTACACCATAAAATAGAAATCCTGCACTCATCATGTTCAGTCCTCTGGCAGCTACCTGCTGAATAAGGACGTCGTCTGTAAAGAAGGAGATGAAATAGTGTCCGGCCAAAAGGCAGAGCACCATGGCTATCCCCATATAAATTAAGATATACTTAGTGGTTTGCCATACGGAATCTTCCGCTCTTTTCAGGTTTTTTGCACCCAGGTTTTGTCCAACCAGTGTTGCGGCTGCCCCACTTAAGCCCCAGGCTGGCAGCATAAAGAACATCATGAGCCTTAATGCGGTCTGATAACCTGCTGAGCCGTGATCTCCACCTGTAGTGGCAACCAGTTGTGCAAGGAAAATCCAGCTGCAGGAAGCGATGACGAATTGGAATATAGCGGGAACTGCAATTTTCAGCAGTGAGATGATTTGTTGTGATTGAGGGATAAAATAGGTTAGTTTTATTTTTAACTGACCGTTGCCTTTAATCAATTGATAGACCTGGTAACACACGCCCAGTCCTCTGCCTATCGTTGTTGCTATGGCAGCTCCGGTTAATCCAAAAGCTGGAATAGGGCCAAAGCCATTAATAAGTATCGGACATAAAATGATATTGGCAACATTGGCTACCCATAAGCTTTTCATGGCAATAGCTGCATTTCCGGCGCCTCTGAAAATTCCGTTGATCAGAAATAATAGTACTATAATAGTGCTTCCGCACATCATGATCTGGATGAAAGGTGTGCCTGCTGCAGCTGTGCTTGCCGAAGCGCCCATCAGCATCAGGATTTCAGACGCATAAATAAATCCAGCTACGCTAAGTGCCAGATTGAAGGCAACAGCGACTAATATAGCCTGCATCCCCGCTTTTGCAGCAGCAACGGGATCTTTTTCTCCGATCCTTCTGGCTACTACCGCGGTAGCTGCCATACTCATCCCAACTGCAAGGGAATAAATAATTGCCAGTACAGATTCTGTTAAACCAACGGTTTGTATGGCTTCACTGCTATTGTGAAGATGGCCTACAAAGTAAAGGTCTACCAGTGCAAAGACAGATTCCATGATCATCTCGAGCATCATCGGGATGGCCAGCAGTAAAACAGCTCTGCGCATACTGCCCTGGGTAAAGTCTAATTCTTTTCCCTGGATTGCTTGTTTGAGTAAGTCAAATATTTTGCTGGTAGAGCTGTTTTGTTGTGTTGTCATGTAATTATTATCCTATGCAATAATAGGCTGTTCAATATAAATAAATTATGTAATAAAAGTTGTCATTTCACACTGAACAGGCTTTTTTGTACACTGAACAAGTTTTTTACACCAACGAGCTTTTTATACAGAATAGGCCTGGATCATATCTTCACTTACTTTACAGCCTTTTCCTGTAATAGTATCGATTAAAACATAATCAAACCAGCCATCTGAGGCTATTTTTCCTGTACGCACGTTTTCTATTTCAAATTGCACGCGGCATCCTTTGTCATTAATAGTAAAAATGCCTGTTCTTATTTTAAGCTGATCCCCTAAAATCAGTGGTCTTTTATAGTCTACGTGGGCAGTTCTGACCACCCAGCCGAAACCGCTTTTCAAGAAGTCTTCCATCGGCATTTTGTAGAATTTCTCCATCTGATGGTAACGGGCGGCCAATACGTAGTCAAAGTATTTACTGTTGTGTACATGGTTAAACATGTCTATATCATCGGGCCTTACGCTGAGTTCTGTCTCAAATACACTATATTCAGTCTTTTCCATCGTGCAAAAGTAAAGTTTGAGGACTTGTTATTGAAATATTTTATCAGGATACGTGTTTATCCTGAAAACTTACACTATCTTTGCGCGTAATTAATTAATCAATATACACTTTAGTATAATTCAAGCAATGTATTTAAGTAAAGAAGTAAAAGCCGACATTTTCAAAACTCACGGCGAAGTAGAAACTAACACAGGATCTGCTGAAGGACAAGTAGCGTTATTCACTTACCGTATCGCGCACTTAACAGGACACTTAAAGAAAAACCGTAAGGATTTTTCTACTCAATTGTCTCTTCAAAAATTAGTAGGTAAACGCCGTGGTATTTTGGCTTACCTGTTTAAAAAAGATATCAATCGTTACCGTGCTATTATCAAAGCTTTAGGGCTGAGAGACATTATCAAACCATTAGGTTCGACAAGAGATAGCAAATAAGCGTTAAAATATCAAGAAAAGCCATTCTTAGGGATGGCTTTTTTAATTGAAATATAAAAATATAATATATAAATCTGGTGTGTCGAAAGAGGAAAACACACCGCAACAATTTGTAAATGAATGTAATAAAAAAATCGTTCGATCTTGGAGATGGAAGAACCATCGAAATTGAAACAGGAAAATTAGCTAAACAGGCTGATGGATCCGTTGTGGTAAGAATGGGTGACACAATGTTATTAGCGACTGTAGTTTCTTCAGTAGGTGCTAAAGCTGGTGTTGACTTTTTACCTTTATCTGTAGATTACCAGGAAAAATATGCGGCTGCTGGTCGTATTCCAGGTGGTTTCTTACGTCGTGAGGCTAGATTATCTGACTATGAGGTTTTAATCTCCCGTCTGGTTGACCGTGCTTTGCGTCCGATGTTCCCTGAAGATTATCACTCTGATACTCAGGTAATGATCACATTGATTTCTTCTGATAAAAATATAATGCCAGATTCATTGGCTGGTTTAGCTGCTTCAGCTGCCATCGCTGTTTCTGATATTCCTTTTAACGGACCAATCTCTGAAGTTCGTGTGGCTAAAATTGATGGTCAATTAGTGATCAATCCATATGTTAGTGATTTAGAACGTGCTACTTTAGAATTCTTAGTAGCTGGTACTGAAAATGACATCGTTATGGTTGAAGGTGAAGCTGATGAAATTTCTGAAGAAGAAATGGTTGAAGCTATCGAATTCGCACATAAAGCGATCGTTATTCAGGTTAAAGTTCAAAAAGAACTTGCTGAGGCAGTAGGTAAAACTAAAAAACGTGAGTATTCACACGAAGATAGCAACCCGGAATTAAAAGAGCAGGTTTATGCGGCTACTTATGATCAGGTTTATGCTGTGGCTAAAAGCCAGACTTCTAAAGGTGAGCGTACGGAGAAATTTGCTGAGATTTCAGCAGCTTTCGTAGCAACGCTTGGTGAAGAGGTTGATGCAGTTACTGCTTTCTTAGCTAAAAAATATTTCCATGATGTACAATACGATGCTATCCGTAACCTTGTTTTAGACGAAGGTATGCGTTTAGATGGTCGTGATGTACGTACTGTACGTCCTATCTGGAGTGAGGTAAGTTACTTGCCTTCTGCTCACGGTTCGGCAGTATTTACGCGTGGCGAAACTCAATCATTAACTACGGTTACTTTAGGTTCTAAAGACGATGAGCAAATGATTGATGGTGCTTTCGTTAATGGTTACAACAAATTCTTATTGCACTACAATTTCCCAGGTTTCTCTACAGGTGAAGTTCGCCCGAACAGAGGTGCTGGCCGTCGTGAAATTGGTCATGGTCATTTGGCTATGCGTTCTTTAAGAAAAGTATTACCAGGTTTAGAAGAAAACCCATACACAATCCGTATCGTTTCTGATATTCTTGAATCTAACGGTTCTTCTTCTATGGCAACTGTTTGTGCTGGTACATTAGCATTAATGGATGCAGGTATTAAAATCAAAGCTCCGGTTTCGGGTATTGCAATGGGATTAATTACTGATGAGAAAACTGGTAAATATGCGATCCTTACTGATATCCTTGGTGATGAAGATCATTTAGGTGATATGGACTTTAAGGTTACTGGTACTGAAAAAGGTATCGTTGCTTGTCAAATGGACTTAAAAATCAATGGTTTGAAATGGGAAGTTTTAACTGCTGCCCTGAAACAAGCTAATGAGGCTCGTTTACATATCTTAAATGAGATGGCTAAAACTATCTCTGCTCCACGTGAAGATTACAAGGATCACGCTCCTCGTATCGTTTCTTTAAGTATTGACAAGGAATTCATAGGTGCTGTAATCGGCCCAGGCGGTAAAATTATTCAGGAAATGCAACGTGAAACTGGCGCATCTATCTCTATTGAAGAGGTTGGTAACAAAGGTATCGTTGAAATCTTCGCGGATAATAAAGCTGCTATTGATGCTGCTGTTAAACGTATTAACGCAATCGCTGCTAAACCAGACATAGGTGCTACTTATGATGGTAAAGTAAAATCTATCATGCCGTTTGGTGCTTTCGTTGAGATTATGCCAGGTAAAGATGGTTTACTTCACATTTCTGAGATTGCCTGGGAACGTTTAGAAACTATGGATGGTGTCCTTAAAGAAGGTGACAAAATCCAGGTTAAATTGTTAGATATTGATAAACAAGGTAAAATGAAACTTTCCAGAAAAGCTTTATTGCCTCGTCCTCCGAAACCAGAAGGTGTAGAGACTAAGCCTGCTTAGTTTATCATTAACATATAAATAGGAAACGCCTCACGAATATCTCGTGAGGCGTTTTTTTATGTTTAAGATCTTCTCTATTCGTGTTTTAAGGAGTCTATAGGGGTAGCTTTGGCAACTTTTACTGATTGTACACTAACGGTGAGTATAGCGATGATCAGGGACAAGCCTGTAGCTATGGCAAAGGGCAGAATGGTTATCCCTACATTAAATTCAAAGGCTGATAACCATTTGCTGATAATAATATAGGATAGGGGAAAGGCAATCAGGTTAGCGATGGCGACCAGTTTAATGAAGTCTTTGTTGAGCAGTGTCAGGATATTCAGCGTGGTTGCGCCCAGAACTTTACGGATACTGATTTCTTTTTTTCTTTGTTCTGCCATGAACAGGGCAAGTCCTAATAAGCCAAGGCAGGAAATGAAAATAGCGAAGCCACCAAACCAGTTAGATAGAATACCTAATAAGCGTTCATCCTGGAATTTCTGCTGGAAGCTATCCTCTACAAACTTCCTGTCTACCGGGAAATTAGGGTTTAATGCTTTAACTACCTCGTCAACTTTTGTGGTCGCGTTCAGGATGCTTTGTGCAGGATTCAGTTTGGCGATCACATAAGTAGCGCCCTCAATGCGATTGCTGATAAACATAGGAGCTGCATTTTTGTAGGGAGATTCCATGACAAAGTCTTTCATTACACCGATAATGGTAAAGGGTTTACCCATAATATTGATAACTGTACCTATGGGTTTTTTCAAGCCCATTACTTTCACTGCTGCTTGATTAACCACTATATTGGTAGAATCTGCGGTAAATTGGGCAGAAAAATCTCTGCCATTGACCATTTCGGAACCCACAGTTTTTGCAAAATCTTCTCCTGCATCACGGTGATTGAACAAGACATCTTCTTTAGGGTTTTTACCTGGCCAGGAAACGTTAAAGGTGTTGTTTCCGCCTTCACTTATACTTCTGCTAAAGGCGGTTACGCCGGTAACTGCTCCTGTTTTAAGTAACTTTTCTTTTAAGAGTGCTAGTTTTTCTTTGCCTGCAAGATTTCCTTGTATGGGTATTTCTATTAAACTGGCCCTGTTATAACCTATTGGTTTGTTTTTAATAAAGTTGAGCTGCTGATAAATAACGATTGTACAGATGATTAAAGAAGCTGCAAATACGAATTGAAAGACCACTAAAGCTTTTCTTACGGAAAGGGATGAGCTGCCTGCGGTACTGAAGCTCTTTAGTACTTTAACGGGTTCAAAGGAGGAGAGGTAAAATGCTGGATAACTTCCTGCTATAAAGCCTGTGAATGCAGTGAGGCTGATGAGCACTACCCAGAATATCCAATTGTAATAATTGATAGTCAGTTTAATGTTTAACAGGGCATTAAAGTAGGGAAGACTGATCTCCATTAAAATAAAAGCAACCAGCATCGCCATAAAAGAGAGTAAAACAGATTCTATCATAAACTGACCAATCAGGGCTCCTCTTGAAGAGCCAATAGCCTTTCTGACGCCAACTTCTTTAGCTCTTTTTTCTGATTTGGCTGTAGAAAGGTTCATGAAGTTTACACAGGCAATTAAAAGTATACAGAAGGCCAGGATCAGAAATATCCTGAGCTGATCTATTTTGCCTCCAACGGATTTTCCGTTCTCAAAATTATCGTATAAATGCCATTTGGCTAAAGGATGCATCAGCCCTACATTGGTAGCGTCTTTGGAGTGGTTTTTGAAAATATCCCTGATCTGACTGTTGGCTTTGTCAAAAAAGGTATTGCTTTGAAGCTGAATTACGGTCAGGCACATGCTATTTCCCCAATTGATGTCTTTTGCCCAGGGATTTTGTTTGAGAAATAGGGCATAAGGCATCAGGTAGTCGAATTGAATACTGCTGTTGATGGGAACATCTTCAATTACGGCTTCTACTTTTAAGACTTCGGTATGCTGTAATTTTACTGTTTTGTTAATGGGGTCTTCATCGCCAAAGAGATTTTTAGCCATGGTCTTAGTCAGAATAACCGAGTTGATGTTGGTTAGCACTGTATTTGGGTTTCCTTTAATAAATTTGTAATCAAATATTTTCAGGAAGGTTGGGTCTGTGTAAACGGCTTTTTTCTTGAAGTTCTTTTCTCCATTACTGATCAGTTCTTCTTGTGGGTAGGTGGAGTGGGAGGAATAGGCAACGCCTGTTATTTTAGTCCGCACTTCATCGGCCATAGCGCCTGGTGTCCATGCCCAGCTAAAGGTTTGTGTGCTGGCTTTAGAGTTGTTATAAATGACGTAAGTTTTATCATAGTTCGTGAACTGTTTGTCGTAACTCCATTCGTAGGCGACATAGAGTAAAAGGATCATACAGCTGGCCAGCCCGATGGCCAGGCCTCCTATATTAATTATGGTATATCCTTTATTTTTCCAAAGGCTCCGTAAAGCTATTTTAAGGTCAAGTCTAAACATGTAATTGAGGTTATATTCTTTTCGTGCCAAAAGCTAAACGTATGCCATTTGCTTGCTAAGTGGTTGTTGGTGGCATAAACGACGATTTTTAATTCCTGTGAATTTTAAACTGCCCGTAAATGAACAGCAGGTGTACGATTTCGTAATTATACGTCCGTTTTCTGAATTACAATTTTGGCTGAATGTACCTTTTATCTAGATGAATTTGCGCTATAAACGGGTTATTTTTTTATATTTACTTTCTCAATAGCATTACAATTTAACCACATGAAACACCTGATTGCCCCCTCTGTACTTTCTGCTGATTTTGCCAATTTACAACGCGATATAGAAATGATTAATTCCAGCGCTGCAGATTGGTTTCATGTAGATATTATGGATGGCGTATTTGTGCCGAACATTTCTTTCGGTTTTCCAGTGATGGAGGCGCTTAAAAAACATGCAAAGAAGCCTTTGGATGTCCATTTGATGATTGTAAATCCTGATTTGTACATTGAGCAGTTTGCAGCGGCAGGTGCCAATAGTATTACGGTACATTATGAGGCTTGTGTGCATTTGAACAAAACGGTTCAGGCGATCCATAAAACCGGAGCGAAAGCTTGTGTGGCGCTCAACCCGCATACGCCTGTAGAGTTACTGATTGATATCCTTCCGGTATTGGATATGGTATTGATCATGTCTGTGAATCCTGGTTTTGGCGGACAGCAGTTTATCCCCAATACGCTGCTCAAAATAAGAAGGCTGAAAGCAATGGCTGCTGCTGTAAATCCGGGTTTACTGATTGAGGTAGACGGTGGTGTGAGTATCCAGAACATGGGTGATTTAATTGCTGCTGGTGCTGATGTTTTTGTAGCTGGAAATGCTATTTTCAGCGCTGAGTCGCCTTTGGAAATGATAGAGACCATGAAGGATATATCAGCATCCGCTCTGCGCAGTATATAAAATCCATTCGTTTAGTAGTTATTTCAAAAAACCAAATATTATTTGGATAAAACAATTACATTTACAATAATTAATTAGCATATAAAATGAGACATAATTTTGGAGCAGGCCCCTGTATTTTACCTCAGGAAGTGTTTAGACAGGCGTCACAAGCCGTTTTAGATTTTAAGGATGGGTTATCGATTTTAGAGATTTCCCACCGTACACCAGAGTTCGAGGCCGTATTAGCTGAAGCTGTTAAGTTGGTTAAAGAGTTGTTAAATGTACCGGAAGGATACTCCGTTTTATTCTTACAGGGTGGTGCGAGTTTACAGTTTGCCATGGTTCCTATGAACTTGTTAAGCGAAGGGCAAACTGCAACTTACCTGGAGACTGGTGTATGGGCTAACAAAGCTATTAAGGAAGTGAAAAACTTTGGTACTGCAAATGTAGTGGCTTCTTCAAAGGACGCTAACTTTAACTATGTACCTAAGGGATATTCTATTCCTGAAGATAGTGCGTATTTCCATTGTACTTCGAATAACACAATTTATGGTACTGAAATGTTCAGCTTGCCTGAAACTAAAGTGCCGGTTGTTTGCGATATGTCTTCAGACATTATGAGCAGAGTGATCGATGTTTCACAATACGATCTGATTTATGCTGGTTCACAAAAGAATATTGGCCCTGCTGGTTCAGTTTTAGTAATCGTTAAGGATGAGATTTTAGGTAAAACTACCAATAAGATCCCTTCTATGTTAGATTATAAGGTTCATATTGAAGGTGGTTCTATGTACAATACGCCTCCTGTTTTTGCAATTTATGTAGCAATGTTGAACCTGAGATGGTTAAAATCTAAAGGTGGTGTTGCGGAGATTGAAAAAGAGAACATTGCGAAAGCGAATGCTTTATATATGGAGATTGACAGAAATCCTTTATTTAAGGGTACTGCTGTTGTCGAAGACCGTTCAAGAATGAATATCTGTTTTGTGATGGAAAATCCTGAACTGGAGAAACCATTCCTGAAATTTGTAGAAGAAAATGATGTTGAAGGACTTAAAGGACATAGAAGTGTAGGTGGATTCAGAGCTTCTATTTACAATGCGTTACCAATTACAAGCGTACACAGACTAGTGGAATTGATGCAGGTTTTTGCAGAGAAACACCCAAAATAAAATTTAATGATTAAGATACTTGCAAACGATGGGATCGATCCTATCGGAAAACGATTGTTAGAAGAAGCCGGTTTTATTGTAGATACAGAAACTGTTGCTCAGGATAAATTGATTGAAGCCCTGCAAAATTATGATGCAATTACGGTTAGAAGCGCAACGAAAGTCCGTAAAGATGTAATTGATGCTTGTCCAAATTTGAAGCTGATTGGCAGAGGTGGAGTAGGGATGGATAATATTGATGTGGATTATGCGCGTGAACAAGGTCGTGCGGTGGTAAATACGCCAGCTGCTTCTTCTTTGTCTGTTGCTGAATTGGTTTTTGCACATTTATTTACTGGTATCCGTTTTTTACAGGATGCTAACCGCAAAATGCCTGTTGAGGGGGCTACAAGTTTCAATAAACTGAAAAAGGATTATGCGAAAGGTACTGAGCTTAGAGGTAAAACTTTGGGGATCATTGGTTTTGGCAGAATTGGAAGAGAGACGGCTACTTTAGCTTTAGGCTTGGGTATGAATGTGCTTGCTTATGATCTTTATCCTTTTGATGGTAAATTAACTTTGAAGTTTCAGGGTGATTTAAGTCTTGATATTCCTGTGAAAACAGTAAGTCTGGAAGAAGTGATCAAAAATAGTGATTTCATTACTTTACATACGCCTTTTGCTGACCGTCCTATATTAGGTGCTGCTGAGTTCGATTTAATGAAACCAGGAGTCGGTGTGGTGAATTGTTCAAGAGGTGGTACTATTGATGAGCAGGCATTGATTAATGCGCTGGATAGTGCTAAAGTTGCTTTTGCTGGATTAGATGTGTTTGACAATGAGCCTACTCCTTTAGAGGCGATTTTAAAGCATCCTAAAATTTCGTTAACACCGCATATTGGTGCTGCAACGAACGAAGCACAGGAGCGTATTGGTGAAGAATTAGCTTCATTGATTATTGCACATTTTAAAAAATAATTATTAAAACAGGAAAATAAGTTAAATGGTTTGGGATTTGATTATATTCGGTCCCAAACCAAATAACACCTGTTTCATGCCTTTAATAAAGCCTTTTTCAGCGCTTATTCCTGCTGCACATTTGCAGTCTTCTGTGGTAACACGTCCCCTTGAGTATTATAGTATGGGTGAGGCAAAGTTAATCGCTTCTGAAAACAATTATAGCTTTCTTCATTTAATTAGTCCGGCTTTGGACCATGCTTATTTGCGTGATATGAGCCAGGAACTAATCTTCCGGAAGATTGCTGAAAACTTCGATTCTTTTTTGAGTGGTAATGTGCTTGTTCCGGTTAACCGGTCTTGTTATTATATTTACCAGGTTACTTGTAATGGGGTTACGCAGAAAGGTTTGTGGGCTTTAAGTGATGTGCAGAGTTATCTGGATGGAAGCATTAAAAAGCATGAGCTAACGGTAGAAAGAAGGGAGAAGCAGCTGGCTGATTATTTGCATCATACAGGGCTGGATGCAAATCCGGTATTGATTACGTACCATCCGGTGCGGGCTATAGATGAACTGATCGGAAAGTATGTGCAGGAGCTGCCGGTCATTGATTTTATATTTACGGATCTGACCGGACATAAGGTTTGGTTAATTGATGATGAGGCGGATATTAATTTAATTACCAGTGAAATAGGGCAGATAGAGGCTGTATATATTGCAGATGGTCATCATCGCGCGGCAGCCATGTCAAAAATGGATTATTTCTCTACTGTATTTATGAATACGGATGAAATCAGGGTTTTACAGTTCAACAGGCTGGTAAGGGATTTGAATGGATTAACGACTGCAGATTTTCTATCCAGGCTGGAGCATGCTTTTACAATTGAAAAATCTGAGGAGCCAGTAGATCCGGATCAGTTGCATCGTATTGGAATGTATTTGGATAAGCAGTGGTATGTTTTATCTCCAAAAGAGGATGCTTATGATGCGAATGATCCTGTAGATTTACTGGATGTGAGTATTTTACAGCATCAGCTTCTAGGCCCTGTATTGGGGATTGATGATCCGCGTACCAATGCGAGGGTAACTTTTGAAGGAGGGATCACGCCTTTAGTGGAAATTCAGAAAATGGTTGACAATAGTCTTTATGCAGTGGCATTTACATTGTATGCGGTTTCTGTGGAACAGATTATCAATGTTGCGGATGCGAATAAGACCATGCCTCCAAAGTCTACGTGGATAGAGCCCAAGTTTTTGGTAGGCATGCTGACTAATTATTGTATTTAAGATTTTTTACGGATTTTACTGTAGAAGAAGATACTTCCGATAATAATAATCAGGATTAATAAAATAATGGAATAGGTTTCTGTATTTTTTTCTGCTGTAATAACTTCTGTCTTTTTCTTCAGTTCGTCATTCTGTTCTTGTAATTTTTTGATAGCCTGCATATAGCTTTCAATACGTTTTGCGTTGTTACCTGCATTGGTTTGCACTTGTTGTACTTCTTGATCTTTATAGTTCATTAATACTTTAAGTTCTCTGAATATGTTATTGTCATTCAGGATGATACCTCGCAATATTTCATTAGAATTCTTCAGGTCATTTTTAGTTTGCAGGCCGAAGATTCCGGTCCTTGCGCTCAGGCTTAAATCGTACTGACCGAATTTGGCACTTCGCTCTGCAAGCAGGGCGTTTATCTTTGAGCGTTGCACTTGATAGGCAGAGGTGTCACTTTGTACGGCTGAGGCACTAATACTAATGCTTAAACATATAAATAGCAGGAGAGGTCTGATCATAGTAAAATATTTTGGTCTATAAAGCAAAATCTGTGCCTTATGTTGGTTTATAAAAGGGGTTTCTGCTGATTCAGCTGAATTTTAACCCGGCTTAGGGGTGAAACTGGATACGAACGATGTCACCCAGGTGCAGGCCGAGTAACCCGCTTGCTTTGCCTTTGTTAATGGCGATTTCCAAATGGTTACTGATCCCGAAAAGGCATAATTTCTCTCCTTCGGAAACTTCGTTGTAGTGCCAGCTGAGCTGGGTAATGGTTTCGCTTTTCCGAAAAAAGAGGGTGAAGTCTCTGTTTCGCTGTATTTTAGTAAATAGTTCTTTGGTTATATTGGTAATGACGTTGCAGAAAGTGTCAATATAAATTACGCTTCCTCTGATCATATCTTGTTCGATAACTGGGTTAAGCAGCATCTTTTCTTCGATGTTTGCTGTTGGTAAACCTATGTCTTTCAGCTTTCCACCTTTTGCGAGGTGAATGGCTGCTTTAACAAAAATATCAACGAGCGGGAAGTGCAGGTATTTTAAATCCTGCATAATATTGAGTTCTACGATTTCATCGGGTTTGCCGTCAAATAGTAAAGAAAAAATTCCGTTATCGGCGCCGACAAAATAATGATCGTGGTATTTTAATCCTATATATTTTGTATTTTCACTGAAGACAGAATCTATACCTATCAGATGCACAGTGCCTTTAGGGAAATAGTGGTAAACATTCTTTAATACAAAGGCTGCGTAAGAGATATTGAAGGATGGAACTTCATGGGTAATATCAACAATAGTAGCTGTAGGCAAGATCGTCAGGATACTGCCTTTGAGGGCAGCCTGATAAAAATCTTTGGATCCTAAATCTGTTGTTAAAGTGATAATGGCCATTAAAAATTGAATATTTATTCTTATTCTTGCGTATGCGGTAAAGCGCTACAAATATTCAACTTTTATATCAAAATATACACTCCAATCTAAAAAACAATATTTTGAACGAACTAAAACTAACATTAGAAACAGTAGATCCGGTACAATTCTGGGGTGCGAACAACGAGCATTATGAGTTGATCAAACATGCATTCCCTAAACTGAAAGTTGTTGCCAGAGGCAACGAGGTTAAGGTGTTAGGGGATGAAGGTGAGCAGAAACTCTTTGAGAAAAAGTTTGGTAAATTGGTCGGACATCTGGAGCAATATGGCTCTTTAAGTCCGGGTGATATTGAATCAATTTTAGCGTTTAAATATAACGCTGATGCTTATGGTGCTGATGCTGCACCGGAAAAAGTGAATGGTGGTGGCGGTGGAGAAGTCATTGTCTTCGGGAATAGCGGTATGATGATCAAGGCCCGGACGGCCAATCAGCGCCGGATGGTTGACAGCATTGTGAAGAATGATGTGCTTTTTGCAATCGGCCCTGCGGGGACTGGTAAAACGTACACGGCGGTAGCGCTTGCTGTACGGGCATTGAAAAATAAAGAGATTAAAAGAATTATCCTGACCAGGCCGGCTGTAGAGGCTGGGGAGAGCTTAGGCTTTTTACCTGGTGATTTAAAAGAGAAAGTAGATCCTTATCTTCGCCCGCTGTATGATGCGCTTGATGATATGATCCCGGCAGAAAAGCTGAAGTTGTATTTAGAGAACAGAACGATTGAAATTGCACCGCTTGCATTTATGCGTGGCCGTACTTTGGATAATTGTTTTGTAATTTTGGACGAGGCACAGAATTCAACGGATTTACAGTTGAAGATGTTTTTAACGCGTATGGGGCCTTCTGCGAAGTTCATCGTTACTGGTGATGTGACGCAGATTGATTTACCAAAGAAACAGATGTCGGGTTTGCATAATGCTTTGCGTATTCTGGATGATATTCCGGGTATTGAAATCATTTACCTGACAGGGGAGGATGTGGTAAGGCATAAGCTGGTGAAAAGGATATTGAAGGCATACGGAGATATACAGTAATTTATAAACAATAATTGATGTGATCCATCAACAACATGAAAGCAATTAAAGAAACAAATTTTAATTTTCCTAAACAGAGTAGTTTTTACAAGGGTAAGGTGCGTGATGTATATACTATTGATCATCGTTTGATGGCCATGGTAGTGACTGACAGGATTTCTGCATTTGATGTGGTTTTACCTGAGGCTATTCCTTTCAAGGGTCAGGTGTTAAATCAGATTGGGGCTAAGTTTTTAAAGGCAACAGCGGATATCGTTCAGAATTGGGTGATTGCTGTACCGGATGAAATGGTGACGATTGGTCGCATTTGTGAGCCTTTTAAGGTAGAAATGGTGATCAGGGGCTATCTTGCTGGTCATGCGTGGAGAGAGTATAGTGCGGGTAAAAGAAGTGTGTGCGGTGTAGCGTTGCCGGATGGTTTAAAGGAGAATGATAAATTGCCCCAGCCTATTATTACGCCAACGACTAAGGCGTCTGTTGGGCATGATGAGGATATTTCCAGAGCAGATATTTTAGCGAAGGGAGTTGTTTCCATTGTTGATTATGATCAGCTGGAGAATTATACTTATGCTTTGTATAAAAGAGGAACTGAGATGGCTGCTGAACGTGGTTTGATCTTAGTGGATACGAAGTATGAGTTTGGTAAAATTGGTGAGGAGATTTATTTGATTGATGAGATTCATACGCCTGATTCTTCGCGTTATTTTTATGCGGAGGGTTATGAGGAGCGCCAGGCGGAAAATACACCGCAGAAACAGCTTTCTAAGGAGTTTGTGCGCAAGTGGTTAATTGAGAATGGTTTCCAGGGTAAGGATGGACAGGAGATCCCGGTGATGACTCCTGAAATTATTGCTTCGATTTCTGAGCGTTATATTGAGTTGTATGAGCAGATTACTGGTGATCAGTTTGTAAAGAATGAGCAGGATGATATTCTGAACAGGATTGAGCAGAATGTTTTAGGAAGTCTGTTATCAAATTAATTGCTTAATTTGTTATCTTAAAAAAAGGGGGATATTATGAAATTTTCAGTAGATAAACACGAAAAGTATGTGGCAATCAGGTTGGATGAAAGTAGTCTGACTGCTGAGAATACGCCGGGATTGAAATCCGAATTCATTTTGTTGAATGCTGAGGGGTATTGTAATATCGTCCTGGACTTATCGATGGTGAGTGATTGTGATGATTCACAGGATCTGAGCTGTCTTTTGGTCGGCAACAGGCTTTGTAAAAAGGCAAATGGGTTATTCCTGGTTACAGGGGTAGCGGAGTGTATTGCCAGGTTATTGGAAATGTCGTCTATTGACCAGTCATTAAACATCGTGGGCAACCTGGATGAGGCGGAAGATTTGTTCTTCATGGAAGAGATAGAGAAGGAATTACTAGGGAGCTTTGATCAGGAAAATTAATGAAGTTTGAGGTTACCATTTTAGGAAGTAGTTCTGCTACTCCTGTTTTTAATAGAAATCCGTCAGCACAGCTTTTAAATTGTAAGGATAAGTTTTATTTGATTGATTGTGGTGAGGGTACTCAGCAGCAGTTAATCAGGTTTGGTTTTAAGGCGAGCAAGATTGATGTTGCTTTTATTAGTCATCTTCATGGTGATCATTATTTTGGTTTGATTGGTTTGCTTTCTACGATGAATTTAAATGGTCGTATTAAGCCTTTCCAGATATTCGCGCCGGCTGCTTTGATGGAGATACTGGAGATTCAGTTCAGGTATTCTGAGACGAGTTTAAGGTTTGAGATTGAGTTTTGTCCGATTGTTGCGGATGAGCCGAGGGTAATTTTCCAGAATCAGGATTTGACGGTAGAAACGATTGTGCTGAATCACAGGATCCCGTGTACGGGGTTCAAGTTTACGGAGAAAAAGAGGTTACGTAAGGTTTTAGTGGATAAGCTGGAGGCTGCGAATATTCCTGCGGATTATTATCAGTTGTTGAAGAAGGGTTTGGATTTGACTTTGCCGGGTGGTGAGGTGATTTTGAATGCGGATTATACGATTGATTCGGATGTGCCTAAGAGTTATTGTTATTGTTCGGATACGATGGCGGATGGGAGTTATCTGGAGAGTATCCGCGGGTGCACGATGTTGTATCATGAGGCGACGTTTATGGACGATTTGCTGGAGAGGGCTAATGTGACGCATCATACGACGGCTTTACAGGCGGGGTTGGTGGCGAAGGAGGTTGGTGCTGGTAAGTTGATTATTGGTCATTTTTCTTCGAGGTATAAGGCGTTGTTGCCGTTGTTGGAGGAGGCGCAGGGTGTTTTTGAAAATACTGCGTTGGCTTTGGAAGGGGTTACATTCACCGTTTAATTCAATTAGAAAAAAAAGGAAGGGTAGCATGTCCTGACGGAATTCATGAAGAATGAATCATTGTCAGGACATTACTACGCCTTCCTTTTTTTTTACCACTAATATTAGTAAAGGTTCATTCAATTTGGGCATGATGCAGATTGGGAGGAAAAAAAGATAGGAGACGCTTGTTTGATGCAGAAAATAGGAGAACTTGTTTGATGTAGAAAACAGGAGAACTTGTTTGATGCAGAACATTGGAGAACTTGTTTGATGTAGAAAACAGGAGAATCTTGTTTGGTGGAGAAAATAGGGGAAACTTGTTTGGTGTGGAAAACAGGAGAATCTTGTTTGGTGGAGAAAATAGAAGAACCTTGTTGGTGGAGAAATAGAAGAACCTTGTTGGTGGAGAAATAGAAGAACCTTGTTGGTGGAGAAATAGAAGAACCTTGTTTGGTGGAGAAATAGAAGAACCTTGTTTGGTGGAGAAATAGGAGAAACTTGTTTGATGCAGTAAACTGGAAAAACTTGTTGGTGGAGAAATAGGAGAACTCGTTTGATGCAGAAAATTGGATAAACTTGTTGATGGAGAAATTGGGGAAACTTGTTTGTTGGAGAAAATAGGCGAAACTTGTTTGATGCAGTAAACTGGAAAAACTTGTTGGTGGAGAAATAGGAGAACTCGTTTGATGCAGAAAATTGGATAAACTTGTTGATAGAGAAATAGGAGAAATTTGTTTGGTGGAGAAAATAGGGGAAACTTGTTTGGTGCGGAAAATTGGAGAAATTTGTTTGGTGGAGAAAATAGGGGAAACTTGTTTGTTGGAGAAATTGGGGAAACTCACTGTGTGTAATACTGGGGAAGCTTAGTGAAGAAAGTCGAAAGAGGTTAAGTGTGAGAAAACAATCTGACTGATATTTGGTTACGGTATAATGGGATATGATTCTGCTTATAAAAATTCTTCGGTTCCTGATGTTCGTGTTTTGCGATGGGTTTCCAGACTTTCTTTTTTGATGGATGAACAGTTCAGGATTCCGGGTACTAAGTACAGGTTTGGGTTGGATCCTTTGCTGAATTTGATTCCTTTTGCTGGTGATATCGTTGGTTTTGCTGTTTCGGGTGGGTTGGTATTGGCTATGGCGAGTAAAGGACTCACGAGTAAGATTGTTGTGTTGATGTGTATCAATATTTTATTGGATACGACGATTGGGGCAATTCCTGGGGTTGGACAGGTTTGGGATTTTTTCTTTAAGTCGAATACGCGGAATATGCGTTTGATGGAGGAGTATTATGAGCAGGGTAAGCATCAGGGGAGTGGAAAGGGTACAATCGTAACGGCATTGGTTATTTTGTTTTTGATCTTTGCTGTTTTGGTTAGTATTTTATGGGTACTGACGGCCTGGATAATTAGTAAGTTTTAGGGCTGATTACGCGGTCTGCGTGTTCGGAAAAATCATTAGTTTTAGTCAACGTATATGCTTAACTATAATCAACAGTTGCCGGTTTATGCTTTGGAGCCGGATGAAATAGGAAATAACAGGCATTTTAGGATGTATAATTTTAATGGGACTTTACCTGCGCATAAAGATTTTTTGATACCGCATCGTAAGGATCATTATTTATTGGTGTTTATGAGACGGGGTGGGAGTAATTTATGGATAGATATGGTTCCTTATCCGCTTAAGGATAATACTATTTATTTTACGAGACCAAATCAGATTATTGTAAAGGATGGTTTACATGAGTTATGGAGTACGGGAGTTGCTTTTACGGCTGAGTTTCTGTCTGTTCAGGGAAATGCGGCTTTAGGCAAGTTACCGCTGGTTCAGAATCGGCAAAGTGGGCATGAGCTTTTGCTTTCGGAGAGTGATGTTGTTTTTGTGGAGGATATGATAGTTAAGCTTAATGTGGAGTATGGGATGCCTGGTGAGTGGCAGCAGAGTATGTTGGCTGCTTATTTGACGGTGTTGCTTACTTATTTGAGCCGTTTGTATGTGGAGCAGTTTAAGGATAGTGGTGTTTCTGTTGATCAGTTGTTGTTAAAGAGTTTTCAGTCGGAGATTAATGAGCGCTTCCGGGAGTTGCGTGAGGTGAGTGAGTATGCTTCTTTATTGAATATTTCTGCGGGGCATTTGAGTGAGGTGATCAAGAATCAGAGTGGTAAGCCGGCTATTAAACATATACATGAGCGGTTAGCACTGGAGGCGCGGCGTTTGCTTTTTCATACGGGCAGTTCTCTGAAAGAGATTGCTTTTGATCTTGGTTTTTCGGATGCGTCTTATTTCAATCGTTTTTTTAAAAGGGAGTGTGGGGTTACACCGGTTGAGTATCGTACGAGTACCCGCAAAATGTACCATGAATACTGATGGATGTGCTATGTTGGGAGGATATGGGCTTTGTAGATTTGTTGATATAAAAATAGATTATGAAAACAGTATTGATAACGGGTGCAAATAAAAGCATTGGCTTTGAAACGGCAAGACAATTGTTAGGGCAGGGGTATTATGTATATCTGGGTAGCCGGGATATTGAAAAGGGTGAGCAGGCGGTTAGCCAGCTGCGTGCTGAGGGCTTAAGTGAGGTGGAGGCTATAGAGATTGATGTGAATGATATTGCATCGGTAGGGGCCGCGCGTGAGGCTTTAGGGCATAAGATTAAGGTATTGGATGTATTGATTAATAATGCGGGTATTGGTGGTGCTATGCCACAGACTCCACTGGAAACTGATATCACGGTGTTTAGGGAGGTGTTTGAAACTAACTTTTTTGGGGTAATAGAGGTTACACAGGCTTTTGTTGATTTAATGAAGGGGTCTGAGGAGCCAAGAATTGTTAATGTAACTTCGGGATTGGGTTCAATGGCCTTGCATAATGATCCTGCATGGAAGTATTATGCGGTTAAACCAACGAGTTATGTAGCGTCTAAGGCCGCGCTTAATGCTTATACTATTGTATTGGCTTATGATCAGCGCTTTACTTCATTTAAGATTAATGCGGTTGATCCTGGTTATACTGCGACAGATTTTAATCATCATAGTGGCCCGGGAACTATAGAGGATGCTGCTGCAAGAGTAGTGAAAGCTGCAACGTTAGGGAAGGATGGTCCAACTGGCCAGTTTTTTAGTGATGATAATTCGCCGGAAACGGGTGTGAGTCCGTGGTAAAGTTTAGGATTAACTGATAGCGATAGCTAGTTGTTAATCTAAGTTCATTACCGAGGTTTTCTTTAAGCTCCCAGCAATCAGCTTACCCAGGAAATAGGGGGAGAATTAAACTAAAAAAGGGAAAGCGCTTTGCTGACATTGTTCATTTTTTATGAACGTCGACAGCAAAGCGCTTTCCCTTTTTATTTAGTGTTTATTTCTTATTTGTCCTTTTTCGAACCACCACCGCCGAATACAGAGAAGTGTACGTAACGTTTAGGGTTAGCTTTCAGATCGATAATCAGTTCGTCTAAGTTTTTAGAGGCATTGTTCAGGTTGTCATACATCTTAGTATCATTAACCAGCAAGCCTAATGTTCCTTTACCATCATTTACTTTACTCACGATGCCTTGAAGGTCAGCAACGGCTTTGTTTGCGTTGTCAATAGTCTGCTTGAAGTTCGCTGCTGCAACCTGATCAGTGATTTTATTGATATTGCTCAGGATAGCGTTAATTTTCTCGTTGTTGTTTTTAAGGTTTCCTGAAATTGATTCGGCATTTGCTAAAATAGCAGCGATCCTTTTACTTTCAGTTCCTACTAATCCATCTACTTTTTTAGAAGTTCCTTCTAAGGAAGCAAGGGTACCAGCAATGCTGTTGAAACTCTTGTTGACGTTTTTCTGGAAGTCAGGGTTGAGGATGGAGTTGACACTGGTCAGGATGGAATCCATTTTACCGATAATCAGCTCTGCTTTCTTTTGGACAGGCTGAACAGTCTCCATCAGGTTTTTCTCTACGTTTGAGTTTAAAGTGTCACCGTCCTGAGCGAAGTCTTTACCGGTTCCTAATGCCATTACAATTGCTTTACTTCCCAACAGGTCTGTACTTTCCAATCTGGCTATGGTCGATTTTGGAATGTCGTATTTACCTTTTATTTTCAGGGTAGCCAAAATAGTTCCGTCAGGTTGTAAGACAAGTTTATCTACACGACCAATCTGAAAGCCGTTTATTAATACGGGTTTTGATATGGCCAGACCGTCAACGTGAGTGTATTTGGCATATAATAAGGTTTCGCTCGAAAATAATGAGTTACCCTTAAGAAAGTTATATCCGATAATTAATGCGGCGATAGAAAAGGCTGCTAATATGCCTACTTTGGTTTCGTTAGTTATTTTCACTTATAGTCTTTTTACTTAATTTACTTCTGTTTCTTGTTTGTAGGTCTTTACGGCTTTGAAGATTGCATTCACAATTTCAGCTTGTCCGTTTGCAGAGTTTATATAATCTTCTTCGGCTGGGTTAGATATAAATCCAATCTCGGTTAGCACTGCAGGCATACCGCATCTTTGTAAGATTAAAATTCCTTGCTCTTTAACACCTCTGTTAAATCTCTTGTTGTCGTGGGTGTAATTGTTCTGCATTAGCCGCGCTAACTTCAAACTTTTGTCCCTGTATATGTTTTTAAACAAAGATAGTATAATAAATGTTTCAGGATCCTTTGGATCATAACCATTATAATTTTTTTTATAATCCTTCTCCAGACTAATATCGGCATTTTCACGGAGTGCACCGTCTTGCTCGTTTAAACGGTGACTACCAGCTACAAATGTTTCAGCACCACTGGTAGTTTTGTTTTTTACATAACCGTATTTTGGTATTCTTTTCCCTTTTCTGGTGGTATAGCCGGTCACAACCCTGTGGTCTGGCATCGAATTACAATGAATAGAGATAAATAAATCAGCTTTTGCAGCTGTCGCAATTTCTGGTCTGCGGTATAGGGATATGTCAACATCTGTTTTTCGGGTATAAACGATTTTTACGCCTGGCATATCTTCTTCAAACTTCCGGCCTAGTTTCAGGGCAACCTGGAGGGTTACGTTTTTTTCTAAGGAATAGCTTCCGGCAGCGCCTGGTTTATCTCCGCCGTGACCAGCGTCGATCACAATGGTCTTTACTTTATAGCCCTGAGATAAGGCAGCTTTTGAACCAATTAATAAAAAAATAGCGCATAAGAATATATTCCTTTTCAATATCATTTAATCTTTTTGTTTAATAGCCTCAGATCTGTTTTAAATTTATAAACTTAAACAGGTATTATTACCCCCTGATTGTAGCTTATTTGCGCACAAAGATAGTATAATATAATTTTTAGCGCATAAATGGTGCCTATTGTTTCAAATTGCTTTGCAGCAGGCCTGGCGATCTGGTGTGTTACTGGTATATCCCGATTGGTTTATAGGGTTGATTTTAATTAATTATCTTGTTCAATTTGTTGATAATGTAGTGTTTAGAGAGGTGTTAGGAAATATTTTTAAGCAAAATGGCATTTGCCCCCGGCAATGCTATATTTTTCGCTAATTTTGGACGTTTTGGGTTAAAAGGCTGTTTTAAACAGCGCTATTAATTTGTTTAAGCACAATTTTTGGCTGTAATGGCGTTAAATGTTTCGGGAAGGTAATAGCTTTCTTTGCAACAGTTGAGCTGTTTCATTCAAAAATGGATATTAAACAATTTTAATCTATAAATTTAGACAGACTTTAACTACAGTTGCACTTATTACATTCACACAAGAATTTGAAATTTTTACGAACTATCCTCTTACTGAATTCTATCTTTTTACTGGTATTGGCCGGTCACTCTGCTTTTGCCTTGGAAAGTTCTTCTACCCGCCAGCTATTGCAACAGCAGGACACCACCAAGAAAGCTATTAATAAAGTTATACCTAATTCGATTACTGGTGCTAAAATCCCAGTTGGGTTACAGCAGGATACAGCAAAAAAAGACACTTCCAAAGTTAAGGTTGGTGGTGCTGCAGGAGCTAAGGGTGGTGTGGTGAAACAGGGTGATTCTAAAATAGAATATTCTGCGGTCGATTCAACAAAATACAGTAAGGACAATAGTATCATCTATTTGTATGGAAAGGCGCGGGTTATTTATCAATCCTTTGAGCTTGATGCGGATTATATCACTTATAACTCTAAAACCAATACTGTTTTTGCCAGCGGAAGAAAGGATTCCAAAGGTAAATATTTGGGAAAACCTATTTTTAAGATGGAGAAACAAGGGTCTTCTATTGCGGATTCACTTTTCTACAATACTAAATCAGGGAAGGGTACGGTCTTCAATACTTTCACTGAACAGGAGGGTGGATTCTTTTCTGGTGGACAGAGTAAGAGACAACCTGACAATGAAATTCACCTGAAGGGAATGACTTATAGTACCTGTAATTTACCGCATCCGCATTTTGGGATATTTATTACGAAAGGTATTGTGACGGATAAACAAATTATTACGGGCCCTGTATACCTTAAGATTGAGGATATACCGTTGCCTTTGGGTTTGCCATTTGCTTTTTTTCCGAAACCTAATAAAAGGAATTCAGGGATTATCATGCCCAATGTGGGTGATGATTATACCAGGGGGTTCTTTTTCAGGGATGGTGGATATTATCTGAACCTGAATGATTACTGGGATGCGAAGATTCTGGGTACGCTTTATACCCGGGGTTCTTATGGGATGTCGGTAACTTCAAATTATGTGAAACGTTATAAGTATAATGGAAGTATCAAAGTGGATTATAACAGTAACCGTTATGGTTTGGAAGGTACACCGGCATATGAACCCAGAAAGGATTATAGTATCCAGTGGGTGCATTCACAGAATGCCAATGCGCATCCGGGAACAAACTTTGGGGCGAGTGTAAATATCAAAACCAGTGGTTACAATTTAAATACTGCGGGTGGGACAAGTTATGATTTCAGACAGATTACTGAAAATGCATTGTCTTCCAGTGTAAGTTATGGCAGGACATTCGCTGATGGAAAGGTTACTTTCTCGGCTGCGGCAAGACATAACCAGAATACACAGTCCAAAACTGTGGATGTTACTTTACCGGATATTGCATTAGGTGTGCAGACTTTTCCGCTTTTTAAGCAAAAGGGTGTAGGGGAGCAGAAATGGTATAATAAGATTACTGTGGGTTATTCGATGGTAGCTTCAAACTCTATTTCTACTTCTGATAGTTTGCTTTTTACCAGAAAATCATTAGATAGGCTGAAGAATGGATTCAGTCATACGGTTCCGGTAAGTATCAACTTTACGGCATTGAAGTATTTTAACTTTTCGGCAGGTGGAACTTATTTGGAGAAATGGCAGTTCCAGTCTGTCCGTCAAACTGCAATCCGCGGAATTATGTCCAATGGTGTTCTTCAGGCAGATCAGATTGTCCGGGATACGGTTCAGGGTTTTAACCGTTCTGGTGAGTATAGTATTAATATGGGTTTATCGACCAAGATCTATAATACGCTGCAATTTAAGAAAATGGGTAATTTAAAGGCTTTGCGTTTAGTGATGACACCGAATGCGAACTTTAGTTACCGCCCTGATTTTTCAGATCCTTCGAAAGGAAATTACAAGACTTTACTTTACCAGGATGGTACGCCGGTTTATGATGCTTTTTATGGTAGAAATAAACGGTATTCTATTCATGAGGGGACCTTATATGGTGGGCCAGGGGAAGGCAGAAATGCGAGTATTAGCTTTGGACTGGATAATACTTTAGAGGCTAAGGTATTGTCAAAAAAAGATACTACGGGTACGGGAATGAGAAAGGTCCCTATTATCCAGGGTTTAGGGTTTAATGGGTCTTATAACTTCCTTGCACCAGCTTTTAAGCTTTCTGAGCTGAGTTTTAGTGGACGTTCACAGTTTACAGATAAATTCGGAATCACTTATGATGGATCGTTTAACCCTTATGCGGTGGCGGATTCAACGATTAATGGGGTATATCAAACTAAAAAACTGGTTGACAGGTATACGCTTCCAAGGTTAACAAGGTTTAGCGTTTCATTTGGCTATAGTTTAAATGCGGAGGCTTTCCGCAAACGTAATGAAAGTCTGGATAAGACGACTAAAAAGGTGCAGCAGAATGGGATGACGCCGGAGCAGGCTGCACAGTTGGCAGAAGTGAGCAAGGATCCTAATGCCTTTGTCGATTTTAAAATTCCATGGAATTTTACTTTCTCTTATCGTTTTGACTATTCCAGACAAGCAACTGGTTTATTGCCGACAGCAACGAATACACTAAACTTTAACGGGGATTTTAACGTTACCCCTAAGTGGAAAGTACAGTTTACCTCTGGATATGATTTTAAAAGTGCGGGTTTGTCACCTACGTCTTTTGCGATATACAGAGATTTACACTGCTGGGATATGAGTATCAACTGGATTCCTATTGGTCCCTACAGAAGTTATAATTTGACAATTAAGGTAAAAGCTTCAATCTTACAAGATTTAAAGCTGAGCAAGCAACAAGCTTATTATACACGTTTTTAACGAATTTTTATGTTAGCTGAGATTATTACGATTGGCGATGAAATTTTAATCGGCCAGATTGTGGATACAAATTCTGCATGGATGGCCAAACAACTGAATGCTGCGGGCATTAAAGTAAAACAAATAACCTCGGTTTCTGATGATGCTGATCATATTATAGCGGCGCTGGGCCAGGCAGAGCAAAGAGCAAAGATCATTTTAATTACCGGTGGATTAGGCCCGACTAAGGACGATATTACCAAATATACATTGGCAAAATACTTTAATATGGGTATGCGCCGTGATGCTGGGGTACTGGCACAGGTTGAAGAGATTTTCAGGCGTTTTAACCGTCCGATGATTGAATCAAATATCAGGCAGGCTGATGTCCCTGATGGTTGTACGGTGATCCCGAATAAAAATGGAACTGCTCCTTGCATGTGGTTTGAGCGGGATGGGACCATCTTTGTTTCTATGCCGGGTGTACCTTTTGAAATGATGTATTTGATGGATGAAGAAATCTTGCCAAAACTTAAGCAGGCTTTTGAATTGCCTTTCATTTACCACAAAACAATTTTGACGGCAAATTTAGGGGAGTCTTTCCTGGCACAGCAGATTGAGGAGATAGAAGATAGTTTACCTGTTTCGATTAAACTTGCTTATTTACCAAAACTTGGGCAGGTAAGATTGAGATTAAGTACTTCTGGTACTAATGAGGCTCAATTGAAGGAAGAAGTAGAGGTGTATGCGCAGCGGATTATTGAAAAAATCAAGCCTTATATTGTTGCTGAGGATGATATTGCTATTGAGAAAGCAATTCTTGATCTCATGGATAAAAAGGGATTAACGCTTTCTACTGCGGAGAGCTGTACGGGTGGTTTTATTGCGCAATTAATTACGCAGCATCCGGGTTGTTCTTCTGTTTATGCTGGTGGTGCAGTAGTTTATTCTTATGAATTGAAGCAGTCTGTTTTGGGTGTAAAAGCGGAAACGCTGGAAAAATATGGTGCGGTTAGTGAGCAAACTGTAAAAGAAATGGCTTCTGGTGCAATTACTCATTTTAATACGGACTATAGTGTTGCGGTAAGCGGCATCGCCGGACCTGATGGTGGAACTGTCGATAAACCAGTCGGAACTGTCTGGATAGCAGTGGCAAACAGGAATGGGGTAGTGGCTAAGTTATTTACTTTTGGAAGTAAAAGAGCACAGAATATTGAGCGTTCGGCTATAGCTGCATTAACAATGATTTTGAATCTGCTGAAAGAAGATAACAATTAACTGCAAAAAAGCCTTACTTTTGCATCCGATAGGAAATACCAAATTTACTGTAAACTAAATGGCACAATACGAATTATTATTACCTAAAATGGGAGAAAGTGTTGCAGAAGCAACCGTCATCAAGTGGTTAAAACAACCTGGTGATATGATCAGTTTGGATGATACCCTGTTAGAAATCGCAACGGATAAAGTGGACTCAGAAGTTCCGTCACCAGTGGCTGGAAAATTGGTCCAACAATTATATAAAGAAGATGATGTTGTTCAGGTTGGTGCTGTAATTGCAATAATCGAGACGGATGCTGCTGAAAGTAAAACTGCTGAAAAGGAAGAGCAGCCAGTAGTGGCTGAACAGGCTCCTGCAGCTGAGCCAGCGGTAAATATTCCGGGAACAGAACAATTGAATGATTCAACTGTAAATTCTGCACAGCATAGCAGTGATTCGGATCGCTTTTATTCTCCTTTGGTAAAGAGCATCGCTGCTCAGGAGCAGATTAGTGTAACTGAACTTGATGATATTGCTGGTAGTGGTGCTGATGGCCGTTTAACTAAGGATGATCTGTTAAATTATATTCAGAATGGCCGTAAAAGTACCGGAGCTGTATTAGCCAACCGCGCTGAACAAAGCCAGCCTGTTGCTGCTGTTAAAGATGTGCCAGTTAATACTATTGCTGCACCGGCGCCTGTTGCGGCTGCAAAGTCTGCTAGTGCGCAGCCGGTAGTGAGTTTAAGTGGTGCTGATGAGATCATTGAAATGGACCGCATGGGTAAAATCATTGCTGACCACATGGTGATGAGTAAGCAGACTTCTGCGCACGTAACTTCATTCGTGGAGGCTGATGTGACGAACATGGTGCTTTGGAGAGATAAAGTGAAGAAAAACTTCGAAAAGAGGGAGAACGAAAAGATCACCTTTACGCCAATCTTTATTGAAGCGGTAACTAAAGCAATTAAAGATTTTCCAATGATCAATGTTTCTGTGAATGGAACTAAGATTATCAAGAAAAAAGATATAAATATTGGTATGGCTGCTGCTTTACCTAGTGGTAATTTAATCGTTCCTGTGATTAAAAATGCAGATCAGCTGAATCTTGTTGGATTAACTAAGTCTGTAAATGATCTGGCAAACCGCGCAAGGGGTTCTAAACTGAAACCTGATGAGACGCAAGGGGGGACTTTTACTTTGACTAACGTAGGTTCATTCGGAAACGTAATGGGAACACCTATTATCAATCAGCCACAGGTAGCTATTCTTGCAGTAGGGGCTATTAAAAAGAAACCAGCTGTTTTAGAGACTGAATACGGTGATGTAATTGCAATCCGCCATATTATGTTCCTTTCGCTGTCTTATGATCACAGAGTAGTCAATGGTGCGCTTGGTGGTACTTTTGTACGCAGGGTAGCAGATTACCTGGAGAACTGGGATATCAACAGAGAAATTTAATCCCTGAGCAGGGATATAATTATAGCAAAGGGGTATCTGGTGAACTGGATACCCCTTTTGTTTTGAATTACATTTGGTCTCAGACCGCACTGAGCCTGGCGTATTTTCCGCCGATATAAAGTTCCGGATCTACTACCCGGTCTTTTAAGTTGAAGCCGGGTGTGTATGCTTCAAAATCCTGTAGTTTTTTAATTTCTTCAATACGCTGCTTTCCGGCAACCGTATTTTCAATTAGTTTCAGGAGCTGGGTGTCATCTTTTTCAAAGTCGGCTGTTGTGATTGCCTTTTCAGAGAGTAGCTGTTTAATTATTGCTGTCAGTTTCTCATTGGCATAAAGGTGTTCTTTTTTTGCAAAATAGTCCTTGTTCAAAATCTCAAATTTACTTTTAAACCATTTTGCTGCTGCTATGGAAGTCAGCATGATTCTTCCTTCATGAATGGAGATTGCTGAAATAAAGTCTTTAACTTCTTTTTTGTTAATAAACCCGGCATAAAACAGGTCTCTCAAAGCATAATCAACCCGGTCTGCACAAAGGTTAGGAAGGGGTTGCTCCAGAATATTAAAGTCTTGAGCTGTTAGCTGTGAAAGTGTGTATCCATGTTTGCTCAGTATTTCCGGGATCTCAGAGTTGTTTAAAATTCTATGGTAAATTTCTTCATGGTAATCTTCTCCGGCATGTTCAAATACGTAGTCAATGACGTGAGAAAATGCCGTATGTGAAATGTCATGAAGTAATCCTGCTGCTTGTTCTATTTCAGTTCCGCCCAGTAGTTTAATCAATAACATGACCCCGATAGAATGTTCATGTCTGGTCAATGTTAGTTTTGGATTCACCAAAAAGATTCCACCACCTTGATGTATTCTTTGAAGGCGTTCAAAAGGCCTGGAGTTAATTAATTCATTGATAAGTGGAGAAATGCTGAATTTGCCGTATAAATTGTCTGCTATTATATTCATAAACATCTACTGTTATCTTCGAAAATATCTGCCCGCAATTTACGTAAATGGGTGTATAGTCAATATATTTGAATAACCTAAAAACCCATAAAACCATGAGTAATCAGACTAATGCTGCTGTTGTAAATGAAACAGTATCCCATAATGTATATTTTGAAGGCAAAGTTCAAAGCCTTGGGCTGGAAACCGAGAAGGGTAAAGCTACGCTAGGCGTGATGAAGAAAGGAACGTATGTTTTTTCGGCTTCTTCGCCAGAGAAGATGATCATGATCACAGGTAGTATGAAAGTGAAGTTAACGGATACTTACCAGGTCTACGGTGCGCAAGAAGAATTTGATGTTGCTGCGGGTACTTCATTTGAGGTGAGCTGTGATCAGGATGTAGCTTATTTATGTTATTACGGCTAAGTCCCTTTGCTTAAGAAGCTGATGATATTTACTGTCTGTTATGTTTGCTTACTATGAACAATGCATTAAGTTTTGCTGAACGCATAAAAGTTTAACTTAAATCACTGATCTTTAATTTATCTATTCATCAATAAATAATCACTAAAAAAAAGATCTATGAAAAACTTTAAAATTTTATTCGCGCTGCTAACTTTTGGTTTGCTGTTTTCATCTTTCACGAAAGACAGCAATCCTTCTTTAGCTTTAGTAAATTCGCTGCAAGCCACAACAGTTAGCCTTACAGGTCATACGACTGAACAGGCAGCAGTAACAGTTCCACAAAAAGCTTATACAGTTGCTGATTATGTAGCTAAAAATGGAAAAGCTCCTCAAGGTTATGTAGGAGGGACAGTATTCCAGAATCGTGAAGGTTTGTTGCCACAAGGGGTGGCTTATAAAGAATATGACGTCAATCCAAAAGTGAACGGACAAAACAGAGGAGCGGAACGTATCGTTCTTGGTAACGATGGCAGCCGATATTATACCGGAGATCATTATGCATCATTTACCGCATTCTAATTGGTAAAAAAAACATAAACGAGAAAAGCCTTTCAGAATTAACTGAAAGGCTTTTCTCGTTTATTAATTAGTGGGTTGCTGTGTATCTTAATAAGAGTTTTTTCTCCCTTAGTGAACAAGAGCTTTCTCTCTTTTCGTAAATAAGAGCTTTTCTCTCTTGGTAGATAAGAGCTTTCTCTTTTAGTGCACAAGTGCTTCTTCGCCGGCAATCACTTCGATTTGTTTATCTGTATAAGTGAATCTTCCGGTATGTGCTATAAAAACATCTTTCTGCACGAGTAAATCCTTATTTGCTAATAGTGATTTCAAGCTTACGCTACCGATCACATACTTAAAATCATTCCTTGAAAAACGTTCTACAATATTTTCGATCTTTAACTTTTCAACTGTATATTCATGTGTATATCTTAAATAGACTTCGATATTTACATTGTCTGTATGGATGAGTCCGTTTTGCTGATGAAATTTTTTGTACTCATATCTGTAACCATATCTCAACGCTGCGATGTCAGATAAAACTGCTGCACCTGTGGGGTGGCCACCAGCACCTTTTCCAAAAAAGAACTGTTTGTCTGCAAAAGCTGCCTGAACAGTAACTCCATTATATTCATTTTCTACGTTAAATAAGAAATCATCAGCTTTTACAAACTTAGGCAATACATAAGTAATGACCTGTTTTGTACTGATTTTTCGGGCTGTTGGCACTAACTTAATCTTGTAATTTTTTTCTCTTGCATATTGAATATCCTGTTCGGATAAATTCTGGATACCAACGTTCAGGATCTTATCCGGGTCAATAAATAAGCCATAAGCATGAGCTGTTGCAATGGCCAGTTTAAACTTAGGGTCATAGCCGCCAACATCCATAATTGGATCGGTTTCTGCGAAACCAAGTTCCTGAGCTTGTTTTAAAGCCACGTCATAAGGCATGTTTTCATTGAATATTTTAGACAGGATATAGTTCGATGAACCATTAAAGATCCCGCTTATTCCATGCAGCAATTCATTGTCATAATATTCTTCCAGGTTTCTGATAATAGGAATACTACCGCATACTGCACCTTCATAAAGTAAAGAAGCGCCGTATTTAGCCTGCAATTCTACCAATTCTGCTAAATGATTGGCAATCATTTTTTTGTTGGCAGAGACTACGTGTTTTCCACTGGTCAATGCTTTTTTTGCAATGGCAAACGCTGCATCCGCGTCATCTATTAGTTCTACAATTGTGTTAATCTCTGGATTATTTAAAATCTCATCATGATCAGTAGTGAATAGTCCGGCATCCAGACTACGTTTCTTATCCGGATTTTTGATGGCTATTTTAATAATTTCCAGGTTTAAATCCTGGCCACGGATGATGTCATGTAGTCCCTGTCCCACAACTCCAAAACCGAATATTCCAATTTTAAGTTTCTTGCTCATTTATGCTGTTTTATGCAGTTTAATAATTTTTTTATTGACACTTTCTTTGAGGAAATTGCCGATGATATTAGTTAGTATGTCTGTTTCAATTAAGAATCCATCATGGCCATAAGCTGAATTGATACTGTGAAATTCTGCTCCTGGTATGTGTTTGGCTAAAAACTCCTGTTCCACTAAGGGAAAAAGGAAGTCATTTTCAATTCCGATCACCAAGGTGTTGGACTTGATAGTTTTCAGCGCATCAATAACGCTTTTTCTTCCTCTGCCAACATTGTGGCTGTCCATTGCTTTGCTTAAATACCAATAGCTATAGGCATTGTATCTTTTGCAAAGTTTTTCTCCCTGGTAATTCTGATAAGAAGAGGCACGGAAGCCGTCAGTTTTTTCATTGACACTTTCTAGTTGTGTCGCATTATAGGCTTCGTAGGTCCGGTAAGAAAGCAGTGCGATGCTTCTTGCTGCTTTCAGGCCTTTCAAACCGCCATCAGGTTGTTGCGCGTAAAAACTACGGTCGGTGCTGATGGCCAGGCGCTGACTTTCGTTGAAAGCGATTCCCCAGGGAGAATGATACGCATTGGTCGCTACAAGAATCAGGTTCTCTATTTTATTGCTTTCCATAATTGCCCATTCACTAGCCTGCTGTCCACCTAATGATCCACCGATCAATACGCGGATCTTTTGAATGCCTAAATGTTCGGCAAGGAGCTGATGTCCATGAACCAGGTCCCTGATGGTAAACTCAGGGAATGATAAGTAGTATGGATTTCCTGTTACTGGATTAATACTTAGTGGGTTTGTACTCCCATAGTGTGAACCAATAACCGTTGCACAAATTATAAAATGCTCTTCTGGATTAAATAAGTTCTTTTCTCCAAAGAGTCCTTTCCACCAATCCAGGACATCTGCATTGGCAGTTAGTGCGTGACATGCCCAGATCACATTGTCTTTGCTGGCATTTAGCTTTCCAAAGGTCTGATAGCTAATTTCTATCCCGCGCAATTTCTTTCCGTTCTCCAGTTTAAATTGCTTTGGGTAATTATATAGGTGTGTTGATGACATTTGATTTCTCTCTTTTTTAAGCTTAAAGCTATTTTCCTGATGACAACTTTTCAAAAGCTTGTTCGAAATCTGCTTTGATGTCATCGATGTGTTCAATTCCTACAGATACTCTGAGTAATTGAGGTGTAATCCCCGCGGCTGCTTGTTCTGCATCGCTTAATTGCTGATGTGTAGTTGCTGATGGTTGTATGATCAGTGTTTTTGCATCACCTACATTGGCCAGATGGCTAACGAGCTGCAGTTCATTTACAAACTGTACTGCTTGTTCTTTGCCACCGTGGAGTTCGAATGAGAGCACTGCGCCAAATCCGTTCTTTAAATATTTCTTTGCGTTTTGATGATAAGGGCTGCTTTCCAGGCCTGGATAAAATACTTTACTCACGGCTTCATGGTTTTCAAGCCAGGTTGCCAGCGCTAAAGCATTGTCAACGTGTCTTTGCACGCGCAGGGATAAAGTTTCCAGTCCCTGAATTAAAAGAAAGGAGTTGAATGGGGAGATAGCAGGGCCGAAGTCTCTTAATCCTTCTACTCTTGCACGGATGATAAACTGAATATTTCCAAAGTCACTTCCAATTCCAAAGACATCGTTGAAGACCAGGCCATGATAACCTTCGGAAGGGGAGGTAAACTGTTTGAATTTACCATTTCCCCAGTTATAGGTTCCGCCATCTATAATTACGCCACCAATGCTTGTGCCGTGTCCGCCAATCCATTTGGTAGCAGATTGTACAACGATGTGCGCACCATGTTCTAAAGGTTTGAATAAATAGCCTGCTGCACCAAATGTATTGTCTACGATTAAAGGAAGGTCGTATTTTTGAGCAATCAGAGAAAGCTTCTCGAAGTCAGGAATACTGAAAGATGGGTTGCCAATACTTTCCAGGTAGATTGCTTTGGTGTTTTTATCGATTTTAGCTTCGAAATCTTGTGTGTTATCACTTTCAGCAAATCTTACTTCTATACCTAAACGTTTAAAAGCAACTTTAAACTGATTGTAGCTACCACCATATAAATGAGGAGAAGAGACAAAGTTATCGCCCGCTTCCAGAATATTGTTTAAGGCAATAAACTGAGCTGCCTGTCCTGAGGCTACTGCCAGTCCCGCAACACCGCCTTCAAGTGCAGCTACACGTTTCTCGAAAACGTCTGTAGTAGGGTTCATTAAGCGGGTGTAAATATTACCGAATTCTTTTAATGCAAATAAATTTGCACCATGTTCGGCACTTTTAAATCCGTAAGAAGTAGTTTGATAAATAGGCACCGCTCTTGAACCTGTTGTTGGGTCAATTTCCTGACCTGCATGAAGTTGTAATGTTTCGAATCTATAATTAGCTGACATGATTTCGCTGATTTAAAATGATAAAATGGATTTTTACAGACAGATACGGGATTTAATGCGATTGCAGAATCCGTATAAGGGATTGCATACCTTTGAAAAAAGGCCTTCCGGTTGAACTAAAACTAATTTTACGTGGAAGATTGTTTTTAGCCGATGCAACAACACATACATGCAATAGTTTGCAGGTGTTGGATCGTGTAAGAAACAGGGTCGCCTGATTGCGATAGTTGGTGGTTAGTTTTCATTTTGTCTTAATTTATCTTTCCAGAATACACTATGCAAACTGGTCAGGAATTGGCACCTTCTCCATTTGGGAGGGTTGCCAGTGGGTCACGGAGCCTGTCTCTCGCCACTTCTTTATAAATCAAACCCAGATTACGGGTTGACTTGAATAGCTTTCACTATATAATTACAAATGTAGTGTATTTGTGTATACTTCCAAAATAATATTCTGAAAAATAATTAATACGCTGTTTTTAAGCTATTTAAATTGAATATTCTAGGCTGTTTTTGTAGCTTATTCAGGCTAATGCCTGCTCCAGATCGGCAATCAGATCATCAATGTGTTCCAGTCCAACAGATATCCGAATTAAATTCTGTGGTGTTTTGGTGTCGGGGCCTTCTACAGAAGCTCTGTGCTCAATCAGACTTTCCACGCCACCAAGGCTTGTAGCCTGTGCAAACAATTTGACTTTATTCACTACCTTTTTTGCATTTTCAGCATCGCCTTTAATTAATATAGATAACATGCCGCCGAAAGCGCTCATTTGTTTTTTAGCTATTTCATGATGCGGATGTGAAGGCAGGCCGGGATAATATACGGCTTCAACTTTTGAGTGTGCAGCGAGGTGTTTAGCTAATGCCATACCATTCTCTGCGTGTCCGCGCATCCGGTATGGTAATGTCTTGATACTTCTTAAGAGCAAAAAGCAATCAAAAGGAGAGGGTACCGCGCCTCCGATTTGCTGAATATTCCTGATTTTATCCCAAAATTCATTTTTAGCAGCTGTGATCAGGATGCCTCCCAATACGTCACTATGGCCTCCAATATATTTAGTAGAAGAATGCATCACGATGTCTGCTCCTGATAGAATTGGATTTTGGAAACATGGAGAGGCAAATGTGCTGTCGCATGCAAAAATGAGCTGATGTTTTTTAGCTATAACGGAAATCGCTGCCAGATCGGTGATTTTTAACAGGGGGTTTGAAGGTGTTTCTACCCAGATCATCACAGTATTACTTTGAATATAACTTTCTATTGTGGCTGTGGTAGTCAGGTCAATAAAATCTATGGTCAGGATACCTTCGAAGATAGATTGCAGTTGTTTTTTAAATCCCCAGTACATGTCGTCTGGTGCGATAATATGGCTGCCGGGGGCTAAGGCCTGAAAAAGGGTCATTCCAGCTGTATTTCCAGAAGAAAAAGCACAGGCATCTGCACCTTTTTCCAGATCGGCCATTACTTTTTCCAATGCAGAACGGTTTGGATTGCTGACACGGCTATACATATGTCCGCCAGGGTAGCCACCTTGTTCGTCTCTGAAAAATGTGGTGGAAAGGCTAATGGGAGCGGTTACATCCCCTGTGGTACTGCGAGTTAAATTTCCTGCGTGTATAGCAATGGTTTCAGTCTGCATAGAATTTAGGTTTTTGGGTTTTTTGGCAGGATTTGTGTAAGCTGTTTTCGAAAATACAAGATATGAAAAGAATATTATTTATAGCAGCCATTTTATGTAGTTCATTGATGGTTTTACAAGGCTGTTCACCTAAGGGTGCATCTGCTGGTGCTAGTTTAAAAAGGGGAAATGTGTCTGGAAATTGGGTACTGAATGACGTCACTTTTGATGGCGTTCCTGCAATGAACGTAAAATCTCTTTTTAGTGAAGCTTCGTACAAATGTTTTATTGGTAGTACCTGGAAATTAACAAACAGTGGAAATGGATCTTATATGCTTCCTGGAACTACTGATTGTCCAGCAAGAACACAAAGTATTTTCTGGTCAGTAAGTACTGCAGACCAGACTTTCCAGTTTAAGAAATTATATGAAGGTGATAAAGCTAAGAATGTAACAGAAGGTTACAGGTTAATTCTTTCTGAAGCAACAGGAGATCGTCTGGTATTGAAATCACCTGTAGATTATGGAAAAAATCCAGCTTATATTATCCTGAACTTTACAAAAGCAATGAAATAGATTTTAATTAAACATAACATCTTTAAGCTGCTTCTTCTAAACAAGATGCAGCTTTTTTTATGCGCTAAATGTCCTTGCCGCGTTAGCTAAAACCGGGTCTGAAAGCATCAGTCACCTAGCAGTTCAGAATAGTTTTTACATGCAGTTCCGGGTAGCTTTTATAGGTAGTTTCAGATAGCTTTTACACAAAGCTGACAGCTTAAAAGTATTGTTACGCCGTGTTATGTCGATTTTATCTTACTTTTGACGTATAAATCAATCAAAGATGGATACGACTGCAAAGCTTACTTTTATACTGGACAATGCCGATTTATCTCAGGAACTGAGAGGGATAGCATTAAAAGTTCAGCAAAAAGAAAGGATCACTTTCGATGAAGGTGTTTATTTATATGAACATGCTGAACTAGGATTTTTAGGCGTTTTAGCTAATTATATCAGGGAACAAAAGCACGGGGACAAGACTTATTTTAACCGGAATTTTCATATTGAACCTACTAATGTTTGTATCTATACCTGCAATTTCTGCTCTTATTCGCGTTTGATTAAGAATAAAGAAGACGGTTGGGAAATGAGTGTAGACGGGATGATGGATATCCTGAAGAAATATGATAATGAACCAGTAACTGAAGTACATGTTACGGGTGGGGTAGTACCGAAGCAAAATCTGGAATTCTATGCAGATTTCTTTAGAAGTGTGAAAGCACATCGTCCGTCATTGCATATTAAAGCTTTGACACCGGTTGAATGCTTTTATATCTTTAAAAAGGCTAAACTCAGTCATTATGATGGATTAAAATATTTCAAAGAAGCCGGTTTGGATTCAATGCCAGGTGGTGGTGCGGAAATTTTCCATCCGGAGGTAAGAGAAAAGATAGCGAATGATAAATGTACGGCTGAACAATGGCTTGATATTCATGAGCAGGCACATAAATTGGGTTTAAAAACGAATGCGACTATGTTATATGGTCATATTGAAGAATTTAAGCACAGGGTTGACCATATGGAACGTTTGCGCCAGTTACAAGATAAGACAGGTGGTTTCCAGGCATTTATTCCACTTAAGTTCAGAAATCAGAATAACCAGATGGAACATGTTCCTGAGGTTTCTGTGGTAGAGGATTTAAGAAACTATGCGATTGCACGTATTTACCTGGATAACTTTGATCATATCAAAGCTTATTGGGCAATGATCAGCCGTCAGACTGCTCAGTTATCTTTAAACTTTGGAGTGGATGATATTGATGGTACGCTGGATGATACAACAAAGATTTATTCGATGGCGGGTGCTGAAGAACAGACTCCTGGTATGAGTACGCGCGAGTTGGCTAATCTGATTAAACAGGTACACCGTCAGCCTATCGAAAGAGATACTTTTTATAATGTAGTTACAGATTATACAGATTTTGTTTTTGAGGAGGACGTGAAGCCTCAGTATTATAAGCTCCCGGTAATTAATTAATGGATAAGGAAATATATATCATCCGTCATGGCGAGACGGAGCTAAATAAACAAGGAATTATACAGGGCAGAGGGATAGATAGCGATTTAAATGCTACTGGAAGAGCTCAGGCTGCTGCATTTTATAAGTTATACAAAGACGTCCCTTTTGATAAGGTTTATACTTCAGTGCTTAAACGTACGCAGCAAACTGTTCAGCAGTTTATTGATGCGGGCCTTCCCTGGGAGAAACATACGGAGCTGGATGAACTGGCCTGGGGGGAATTTGAAGGGCAGCATACCAGTGAATTGGTTATCGGAGCTTTCAAAGATATCACTGAAAAGTGGCAGGCTGGAGATTATGAGGCACATTTTGCAGGTGGCGAAAGCCCGGCAGACGTAGAAATCAGGTTAAAAGAAATTGTTGCAGTGATTAAGTCCAGAACAGCCGAAAAGCTGATCTTGATTTGTATGCACGGACGTTCTTTACGCTTGCTGATGTGTTTGTTGATGAACAAGCCTTTGTCTGAAATGTATGACTTTCCGCATCAGAATACGGGTCTTTACAGACTTGATTTAACGGGTGATACCTTTACGGTTCTAACCCAGAACAATACCGACCATTTAAACGTATAACATTGAATAAGATCAGAATTTCTGCTGTTGCCTATACCAATACCAAGCCTTTTATTTATGGGATCAATCATTCCGAAGTATTAAACCAGATAGATTTAAGTTTAGATATCCCTTCAGATTGTGCTGCCAAGTTAATTGATGGTACTGTTGATTTGGGTTTGATCCCTGTTGCGGCGATTCCGCAGGTGCCGAATGCAAATATTATTTCTGATTACTGTATCGGGTCTGTAGGTGCTGTAAACTCTGTATTTATATTTAGTAATGTTCCTGTGGGTGAAATCAGGACTTTGCGTTTGGATAGTCATTCCAGAACTTCTAATAATTTAGCTAAAGTGTTGCTGAAATTCCATTTTAAGCAGGAAGTGAGCTATACCACAGACGTTAATGCGCAAACTGATGCGATCGTTTTAATAGGTGACCGGACTTTTGGTAAAAAGGATGATTATGCTTTTGCTTACGATATGGGAGAGGAATGGATGAATTTTACTGGTCTTCCTTTTGTATATGCGGCCTGGGTAGCGAATAAAGTTATTCCTGAAGCCTTTATAAATGAGTTCAATACTGCTTTGAAAGCGGGGCTGGAAGCCAGAAAAGAATTACTGAAAACATTACCGGTAAATCCTGTTTTTGATCTGGATGATTACCTGATGCATAAGCTGGATTTTGAGCTGACGGCTCAGAAAAGAGAAGCCTTATCATTGTTTTTATCCTATATAGAACAGTTGTAGGTCATATTAGTGGTGATTCTTCTTCCTTATTTTTCAAAAAAAAACCTAAAGCTAATCCTTAGATAGTATATTTACATTTTTGTAACGTAACATATATTTTGGCTAAAGATAAGACGAAAGAAACACCATTAATGCAACAGCACAGTGCGATCAAGGCAAAGTATCCTGGTGCATTATTATTGTTTAGGGTTGGGGATTTTTATGAGACATTTGGCGAGGATGCCATTAAAACTTCTCAGATACTGGGTATTGTTTTAACAAGGAGGGCAAACGGAACGGCTGCTTATATAGAGCTTGCTGGTTTTCCGCATCATTCACTGGATACTTACCTCTCTAAATTAGTCCGCGCAGGTCAGCGGGTGGCAATTTGTGATCAGCTGGAAGATCCTAAAACCACGAAGACTATTGTCAAACGCGGAGTTACCGAATTGGTGACACCAGGAGTGGCATATAATGATAATATTCTTAGCCAGAAATCCAATAATTATTTAGGCGCAGTATACTTTGATAAGTCAATGATTGGCGTTTCATTTCTGGATATTTCCACGGGTGAGTTCCATGTTGCACAGGGTAATGCGGAGTATATAGATAAGCTTCTGCAAGGCTTTAAGCCGACTGAGGTTATTTTTCAGAAAAGTAAACGTCAGGAATTTTTTGAGCTATTCGGTGATAAGTTCTATACTTTCCCGATGGATGACTGGGCTTTTACCACTGATTATGCCAATGAAACTTTAAACAAACATTTTGAAGTCAGTTCCTTAAAGGGTTTTGGTGTAGACAAGATCCAGACTGGTATTATTGCTGCGGGTATTGTATTACATTACCTGAATGAAACTGAACACCGGAATTTAAAGCATATCACGGCCATCTCCCGCCTGGAAGAGGATAATTATATGTGGCTGGACCGTTTTACAGTCCGCAATCTTGAGCTGGTAAGTTCTGCCAATGAAAATGCAATGACGCTTTTCAATGTGCTGGACCAGACTTCTACGCCTATGGGGGCCAGGATGCTTCATAAATGGATTGTGATGCCTTTAAAGGAAATCAAACCGATTCAGGAACGTCTGGGTACGGTTGAGTTTATGGTGGCACATGAAGGACTGATCGAAGAGTTTTTAACACATATTAAATTAATTGGTGACCTGGAAAGGCTGATCTCTAAAGTTGGTTTGCAGAAATGCGGGCCCAGGGAGTTGAGTCAACTAAAAAAGGCATTATATCATATTGAAGAAATAAAGGATACGGCTTTAACTTCAGATAATCCGTATCTGATTCAGCTTGCAGAGCAGTTGGATCCCTGTGTGAGTATTCGTGAGAAACTGCAGAGAGAACTTCAGGAAGATCCTCCGGCTTTATTAATCAAAGGGAATGTAATTGCGGATGGGATTGATGAAGAGCTGGACAGGCTCCGCCAGATTTCATCGGGCGGAAAAGATTTCCTGGTAGAAATTCAGAAGCGGGAGGCTGCAAAAACTGGTATTCCTTCACTAAAGATATCATTTAATAACGTTTTCGGTTATTATCTGGAAGTTACGCATACGCATAAAGATAAAGTACCTGCAGAATGGAGCCGTAAACAGACGCTTGTGAATGCAGAAAGATATATTACTCCGGAACTTAAAGAATACGAAGAACAGATTTTAGGGGCTGAAGATAAGATACAGCAGATAGAAGTCAGACTTTATGAGGCATTGATGCAACAAGTGGCTGCTTATATCAGGCCAATTCAATTGAATGCTTTCCTGGTTGCACAACTCGATGTTTTGTTATGTTTTGCGCAGTTAGCGATTAAAAATCATTACGTTAAGCCGGTAATGAATGTTTCCAAAGTACTCGATATCAAAGGTGGCAGGCACCCGGTAATTGAGAAGCGTTTGCCGGTGGGAGAAGAGTATATTACGAATGATGTTTACCTGGATAATGATACGCAACAGATTATTATCATTACAGGGCCCAATATGTCGGGTAAGTCGGCTATTTTAAGACAAACGGGTCTCATTGTGTTAATGGCACAGATGGGTTGTTTTGTTCCTGCTAAAGCTGCTCATATTGGTTTAGTAGATAAGATTTTCACCAGGGTAGGTGCTTCTGATAACCTTTCTTCGGGAGAGAGTACGTTTATGGTAGAAATGAATGAGACAGCGAGCATCCTGAACAATATTTCTGACAGAAGTTTAATCTTGCTGGATGAGATTGGCCGTGGTACAAGTACTTATGATGGTATTTCTATTGCCTGGGCGATTGCTGAGTTTTTACACACGCATCCTTCGGCAAGACCTAAAACATTATTTGCTACGCATTACCATGAGTTGAATGAGCTGGCGGGAACGATGAACCGGATTAAGAATTTCAACGTGTCAATTAAAGAGGTTGGCAACAAGATTATCTTTTTACGTAAGCTGATTCCTGGTGGAAGTGAACATAGTTTTGGTATTCATGTCGCTAAGATTGCGGGTATGCCTCCGAAATTGATCAACAGGGCTAATGAGATCCTTAAAAAACTTGAAATAGACAGAACTGAGGGACAGAGTATTAAAGATAGTTTCAAAAAGGTTCAGAACCAGGCTTACCAGCTGCATATGTTTGCTGTGGATGACCCGGTTCTGGTACAAATAAGAGATATGCTGAACAATCTGGATGTGAATGTACTGACTCCTGTGGAGGCTTTACTGAAACTGGACGAAATTCAGCGATTAATTAAACAATAAAATAAGGCTTATGACTTTACGCAGTATCCGTGCCTCTCACCTGATCATATTGTTGGCCGCAATGGCTTTTCTTTCTTCTTGTGGAAGCAGAAGATCAACAGTTTACAAAGAAAGCAGGGGTGCCAAAGCTGCTGAAGCCATGGCAAATGTTAAAAGTAAGGAATTGTACCGTTTCATTACCGATTGGAGTGGTGTGAGGTACAGGCTTGGTGGATTAGATAAAAGTGGGATAGATTGTTCAGGATTTGCCTTACTTTTGAATAAGGAGATTTATGGATTAAAATTACCAAGACGCTCTAAAGACCAGGCCGACGTGATTAAAGAAAAAAATGTTTCGCAGCTAAAAGAGGGAGATCTGATCTTTTTCTCTTTTGGGGGCAATGGAATAGACCATGTAGGCGTTTATCTTAATCACGGGTTCTTTGTACATGCTTCTACTACGCGTGGTGTGATTGTAGATGACTTAAGCCTGCCTGCTTACCAGCGCGTACTGGTTAAAGCAGGACCTGTAAAAGATTAAAAAGACACAATATATAAATAGATGAAAGACAAGCATTACGAGATATCATTTTGGAATAAGTATAAAAAATTCGCTACTACTGAAATATTAATGTATCTTATTATGATAATTGGTATAGGATTAGGTATTGTTTTTCTTAGCTAAAAATTAGTTTTCTCTGCCAGGGATTTAAATCGTATCATTGACTACACCATCTGATCCATTAAAAAAACATATTAAATAGATGAACCCGACAGCATTTAAAATAATTATCAGATCCCGAAGGGCAATAATTATTTTAATGATCAAAGGCCCCATCTGACCATCAAAAAATTAAAAATACTAATGAAATTAAATCTAATCCGTCCTCTTGCTTTTTTTGATTTGGAAACCACAGGAATTAACGTTGGTTCTGATCGTATCGTTGAAATTGCAATTTTAAAAGCCATGCCAGATGGATCTGAGCTGGTAAAAACATTACGTGTCCATCCGGATATGCCAATCCCTTTGCAATCTTCGCTGATTCATGGGATTTATGATAAGGATATTGCTGACGCACCTAAATTTAATGAGGTAGCGGCAGAGATTGCTGAATTTATCGGTGATGCGGATCTTGCAGGTTACAACTCTAATCGTTTTGATATTCCTGTATTACTGGAAGAATTTTTACGTGCAGGTGTAGACTTTGATATGACTGGAAGAAGATTTGTAGATGTACAAAATGTGTTTCATCAAATGGAGCAACGTACTTTGCGTGCGGCTTATAAATTCTATTGTGGTCAGGATATTATCAATGCACACTCTGCAGAGGCAGATATTAAAGCTACTTATCATGTTTTACTTGCACAGCTTGACCGTTATGAGAATGTAGATTTTGAAGATAAACAAGGTAATATTTCTCAGCCGGTTAAAAATGATGTAGATGCACTTCATGCTTTTACAAACATGAACAAACCTGTTGATTTTGCAGGCAGAATGGTCTTCAATGAGAATGGGGAGGAAGTGTTTAATTTCGGAAAGCATAAAAATAAAACAGTTGAGCAGGTATTTGATACGGAGCCAAGTTATTATGCCTGGATGAAACAGGGAGATTTTCCTTTATATACTAAAAAGAAACTGGAAGAAATCTGGACACGCTGGAACAAGAAAAAAGAATTGAGCAGAGCAGCAAAAATGCCAGCAACGCCAAGGCCAGCAGATCCTGCCGGGAATCCTGTAAAACCTAAACCTGCCGCTGTACAATCAAGGCCGCAACAGGCTGGAGGACAATCAGCTCCACAACCTAAAAAAGAGAAACCAGCAGTTAATGTTACACCGGACATGCTGGAACAGTTAAAAATGAAATTCGGTAAATAGCCAGCAAAAACCTGCATATTATATTCATATGCAGGTTTTTTTATAAAAGGGAAAATAAAATATATAGTCGATGAAGAAAATAACAATGCTCAGTCTATTCAGTATGATAGGTCTGAGCGTTTTTGCTCAACAAGGTTTGCCTGTCCCTGCGGATATTCAGCAAGCGTATAACAAAGGAACAAGAGCTGTGAATGGCAAACCAGGATTAAAATACTGGCAGAATACAGCAGATTACGAGCTGAAAGTAGATTTCGATCCTGTGTCAGGATTGCTGAAAGGTACTGTTGATGTTATATATAAGAATCAAAGTCCTGATACTTTAAAGGAGGTCTGGTTTAAATTATATCCAAACTTATACAAAGATGGCAGTCCGCGTGCAAGTAAGGTTGCAGACAGAGATTTGGGTGAGGGGGTGAAAATTGGTTCCTTATCAATTAATGATAAAATGGTTTCTGGGAATGCACTTCAGATCGATGGAACAAATATGCATACTGCTATTGCTGGATTGGCTCCTGGAAAAAGTATAAAAGTTAAAATTGCTTATCAATATACTTTGAATAAGGGATCTCATAACAGAACTGGTATGGTTGATGAAGGTTCTTATTTTGTGGCTTATTTCTTTCCGCGTATCACTGTTTACGATGATGTTGATGGTTGGAACAAGTATCCTTATCTTGGGGATGCTGAGTTTTATAATGACTTCTGTACTTTCAAGGCAGCGGTAACCGTGCCTAAAAACTACGTGATCTGGGCAACAGGAGATCTGATGAATGCTAAAAGTGTGTTTCAAAAGAAAATTGCAGATAAGTTAGCTTTAGCGGAGCAGGTAGATAGTGTTGTCAATGTAATCAATGAGAATGACCTGGCGACACAAACGATTACTAAGAACCAGGATTTTAATACCTGGAAATTTGAAGCTAAAAATGTAACTGACTTTGTTTTTGCAACTAGTAACCATTATTTGTGGAAGTCAACGAGTTTAGTCGTTGATCCGAAAACCAATAGAAGAACACGTGTGGATGCTGCATTTAATCCAATTCATAAAGATTATTATGAAGTGATAGATTTTGCACGTAAATCTGTACATGCGATGAGTTATGAATTCCCGAAATGGCCATATCCTTATGCACATGAGACTATTTTTGATGGTCTTGACCAAATGGAATATCCAATGATGGTGAATGATAACCCAGTTGAAAAACGTGAGAACTCAATTACGCTGACTATCCATGAGATTTTTCATACCATGTTCCCTTTTTACATGGGAACCAACGAAACAAAATATGGCTGGATGGACGAAGGGTGGGCAACTATAGGGGAGTGGTTAATTTCTCCAATGATTGACTCTACTATGGTTGATGAATATGGTGTACAGCCAACAGCATTTAATTCTGGTAAAAAAGATGACACGCCAATCATGACCCTTACTCCAGACCTTGTTGGTTCAGGTTCTTTTACCAACTCTTATCCTAAACCTGCTTTGGGCTATTTGTTTGTGAAGGACTATCTGGGTGATGAATTGTTTACTAAAGCTTTACACCATTACATTGAGCAATGGAACGGTAAACACCCAATGCCATTTGATTTCTTTTACAGTATGAACGAAGGATCAGGTAAAAATATGGACTGGTTCTGGAACAGATGGTTTTTTGGCGAGGGAGATATTGACCTGGGTATTACTGGTGCAGATAAAACTGCTGATGGTTATGTTTTCAAAATAGAGAACAAAAGTCTTAAACCATTACCTGTTGACCTTACTTTAACTTATGATGATGGTTCTACAGAAAAAGCACATTGGAATATTGGTGTCTGGGAGAAACCTGAACTGAATATTTCTCTTCCTTTCAAGACCAGCAAGAAAATAAAGAAAGCTGTGCTTGGAAGTACTTATGTACCTGATAAAAACGATTACAATAACATTTTGTTTGTTAAATAAGCTTTTTTGAGCTTAATCAATTCTTAACTTTCATCAGGAATCTGCCTGATGAAATCAATATTGCGGGTTAGGCCTTTAAACTTAGTCCGCTTTACTGCCGAATTCTTAAAAATCTGTTTAAATACATCTTCGGTAATATCCAGCCAATCTTCTCTTTTCATTCCCAGTAAATTCTCATTCGGTTTGAATTTTGGTTCAGTATGCGGAACTGAAAATCTGTTCCATGGGCAAACGTCCTGACAAATATCACAGCCAAACATCCAGTTTTCCATTTTATCATCAAAGCTTTTAGGGATTTCATCTCTGAGCTCAATAGTGAGGTAAGAGATACATTTGGTAGCATCAATGATAAAAGGGGATAGGATCGCATCTGTTGGACAGGCATCTATACATTTGGTACAGGTACCGCAGTGGTCAGTAGCAAAGGGTTCGTCATAGACCAGGTCAAGGTCAATAATCAGCTCTGCCAAAAAAAAGAAGGAACCACTTTTTTTACTGATAATATTGCTGTTTTTACCGATCCAGCCTATACCTGCGCGTTTTGCCCAGGCTCTGTCCAGTACTGGTGCAGAATCTACAAAAGCTCTTCCGCTTACTTCACCTATGTTTTCTTCAATAAAACTGAGCAATAAGAATAATTTATCTTTAATGACCGTGTGATAATCTGCTCCATAGGCGTATTTTGAGATCTTTGGTGCATCCGGGTCTGTTTGCCGCTCTTCTGGGAAGTAGTTTAAAGTGAGTGAGATAACAGATTTTGCATCGTCTACCAGTAGTGTTGGGTTCAACCTTTTGTCAAAGTGATTTTCCATATAGCTCATCTGTCCATGACGATTATCTTTGAGCCATTTTTCCAATCTGGGCGCTTCTTCTTCGAGAAAACCAGCTTTAGCTATACCGCATTGCATAAAGCCTAGTCTTAGGGCTTCATCCTTGATAAGCTGGCTGTATTTTGAAGGGTTATTGTACATTTCTCACTGCAAAGGTACGTTTCTGTTGTCTATAAAAAAATTGGTGTATGGTGTTATGTGACGTTCAAGAGGTGATTTTTGAGTCATATGACCCTATTATTTGGTCTTTTTAAACCATAATTTGGTGCTACAAAAATATAAAAAGGAGAAAACTGAAAATCCTTAAAAGAGTAGGTGTAAATTAAAGTTTTTGATATTTTTTGATGAATAAAAGTATTATTGATTATGGCTAATTCCTGGTATGCTTATTTAGGAGGAGATGTGACTTTGACATCAAGTTACAGAAGAACGAGCGTTGAACCTGCTTTTAAAAGAGATGGCAGTGTACTTTCTGCGGTTTATTTACCTGATGTTGAAGATGAAGATGGAAATGTAGGTAGCGTTTATCCTGCTTATATTCCTTCTAGTGTATTGGATCATATTGCAAATGCACTGATAAGTGGCGAAGCACAACCTCGACCTTCAAATGCAGCTATAGATGCAGATTCAGAAGTAGGTGCTGAAATTGAGACTTATGTTTGTCTAAGATAATTTAGTACTGAGAGCGCGTTGGAAAATACTATGTCCTGCTTTGAGGGAAACTTTTGGATCTTTTCTTTGTTATCTATGTATCAACTAAAATAATTGTCTGAAATTAACTTTAACACTGTCAAACATGGAAAATACAGAATCTGATTTCAAAGAGAACCCAGAAAATAAACCTAAAGAAGTAGAGACTGATTATCCAAAACATCAGGATGACCCGGGGCCATCTCCACAGGCCGTAAATGAAGATAATGATAAAGGAGCAGGGCCAGTAATCAAATGGGGAGTGCCCATTATTATATTGCTCCTGCTCATTTATTGGTTGTTTTTACGTAAATAATCTTTTTACTATTTAAGTAATTTGACTTCGTAAAGATCAGTACGACGGTCTTTCAATATTTTAACTGTACCAAAATGGTGCAACTCATCAAGTAAATGCAGGTCTACGTCTACAACAAGCATCATTTCGGTGTTTGGCGTAGTTTCTGCTTTTACTGCGTTTGTAGGAAAGGCGAAATCTGAAGGGGTGAATACTGCAGACTGTGCAAATTGTATATCCATGTTATTCACCTTTGGCAGGTTACCTACGCAACCTGCAATAGCTACATAACATTCGTTTTCTATTGCCCTTGCTTGTGCACATCTTCTCACCCTGGTATATCCATTCTGTGTATCAGTTAAGAAAGGGACGAACAGGATTTGCATTCCCTGATCAGCATAAATTCTGCTTAATTCCGGGAATTCAACATCATAACAGATCAGAATACCGATTTTACCACAATCTGTATCAAATACCTGGATTTTATCGCCACCAACCATACCATAATACTTCAGCTCATTTGGTGTAATATGAATCTTTCTATACTCTTCAGTTTTTCCACTTCTGTGGCATAGATAAGTCGCATTATACAACTTGTTGTTTTCTAAAATCGGCATACTGCCCGAAATAACATTCACATTATAAGAAACCGCATAGCTCTGAATTTTCTCTACAATCTCTGGTGTAAGCTCTGCCAGTTTGCGCATAGCTTCCATTTCTGGTAAATGATTATAAGGCTGTAATAATGGGGTATTAAAAAGTTCGGGGAACATGATAAAATCAGATTTGTAACCGCTTACAGCGTCTACAAAAAACTCCACCTGCTCATAAAAGGCATCCATATCAGGGAAAAGTCTCATTTGCCATTGCACCAATCCGATTCTGATTGTTTTAGCCGAACGTGCTGAAGCATCAACACCTTGATAATAGATATTATTCCACTCAATTAATGTGGCGAATTCTTTAGACTCATGATCTCCCGGAAGGTAATTTTTTAATACTTTCCTGACGTGAAAGTCATTGGATATTTGAAAAGTAAGGGTAGGATCATAGATTTCTTTGGCTTTAACCTTATCTATATATTGTCTTGGACTCAATTCATCTGCGTGTTCATGGTAGCCGGGTATCCGTCCGCCTGCAATGATACTTTTTAAATTAAGGCTTTCGCAAAGTTCTTTTCTGGCTTCATATAACCTGCGGCCTAATCTCAATCCTCTATATTCGGGAGAAACAAAGATCTCAATACCATATAAAGTATCTCCATTAGGATCGTGTGTAGAAAAAGTATAGCCACCAGTAATCATTTCATAGGTGTGTTTATCGCCGTATTCATCGTAGTTTACGATCAGTGCCAGTGAACAGGCCACTACTTTATCATCTACGGCGATGCAGAGCTGACCTTCTGGGAATAGTTTGAGTAGTTTGGCGATGGTCTGTTTACTCCAGATTTGTCCGCCGAGGGTATCATATGCCTGTAACATTGACTCTTTCAAATCGTCATAGTCTTCCAGGGTCAGTTTTCTTGTTTCAATATTCATTTGCGTTATTTTATAGCCAATTCTTGCTTATAAATAGTCATTAAAACCATTTATAAGCAAGAATTGGCATGAAAGATATGTAATATCTGTTCCTATACATAAATGATGCCTCAAAAAGATATTTCTTAAAATAACTTGCCAGACTGTGCCTGGTACTGTCTTTTAAGGTGTTTATAAGCCGCTTCTGTAACTTCTCTTCCGCGGGAGGTACGCATCATATAGCCTTCCTGAATCAGGAAAGGTTCATATACCTCTTCTATTGTTCCTTCATCTTCACCAACGGCAGTTGCAATAGTTTTTAAACCAACCGGGCCACCTTTAAACTTATCGATAATAGTTAGCAGGATCTTGTTATCCATTTCGTCCAATCCATGTTCGTCAACATTTAAGGCTGTTAATGCATATTTGGCTATAGTCGTATCAATCGTACCATTTCCTTTGATCTGTGCAAAATCTCTTGTCCTTCTTAACAAAGCATTCGCAATCCTTGGTGTACCGCGGCTTCGTCTTGCAATTTCATAGGCACCTTCTTCTGTAATTGGTGTTTTAAGGATTTCTGAAGAGCGCAGTACGATGGTAGTGAGTAATTTAGCGTCATAATAAGCCAGTCTGGAATTAATGCCGAACCTTGCTCTTAATGGTGCGGTCAATAATCCGGAGCGTGTAGTTGCACCAACCAATGTAAATGGATTCAAAGTAATCTGAACAGAACGGGCATTAGGCCCGCTTTCCAGCATAATATCAATTTTGAAGTCTTCCATTGCAGAATACAGATATTCTTCTACCAGAGGGCTTAAACGGTGTATCTCATCAATAAAAAGGATATCTCCGGTTTCCAGGTTTGTTAAAAGCCCTGCCAGATCACCTGGTTTATCCAGTACAGGACCGGAAGTCACTTTAATACCAACACCCATTTCATTGGCGATAATATAAGAAAGCGTGGTTTTTCCCAATCCCGGAGGGCCGTGCAGTAATACATGGTCTAAAGGTTCGCCCCGCAGTTTAGCTGCTTTAACAAAGATCTTCAGGTTTTCCATGATTTTTTCCTGACCAGTAAAATCTTCAAAAGCCTGGGGACGCAACACTTTTTCTATGTCCCTTTCAATAGGAGATAAGCTTTCTGAAGAGGGGTCAAGGTTTTCGTTCATGTGGTAAAGTTAAGATAAAAACTTAGCTGCTGGTTTCGCCTCTTTGACGCCTGCACTGTAATCATAAAATCCTTCTCCGGACTTTACTCCTTTTTTGCCTGCCATTACCATATTTGCTAAAAGCGGACATGGTGCATATTTAGCATTACCGAATCCTTTATGCAATACGTTCATAATAGCCAGGCAGACATCGAGTCCAATAAAGTCTGCAAGTTGCAGTGGGCCCATTGGATGTGCCATACCCAGTTTCATTACGGTATCGATCTCTGAAACACCGGCAACACCTTCAAATAGCGTGTAAATGGCTTCATTGATCATGGGCATTAAAATACGGTTTGCTACGAATCCAGGATAGTCATTTACCTCAACAGGAACTTTACCCAGCTTTTCTGATAAGTTCATTACCAGCGAAGTAGTTTCGTCAGAAGTAGCATAGCCGCGAATTACCTCTACCAGTTTCATCACGGGTACTGGATTCATGAAGTGCATTCCAATAACCTTTTCTCCCCTGGTAGTGACCGATGCAATATGGGTAATTGAGATTGAGGAAGTGTTACTTGCCAATATTGCTGATGGTTTTGCATAAGCATCCAGATCTCTGAATATCTTCAGCTTAAGCTCAAGGTTTTCGGTAGCGGCCTCAACGATAAGATCTGCCTCTTTAACACCTGATTTTAAGTCAGTAAAAGTGATTATATTTTTTAATGTTGTTGCTTTATCTTCTTCAGTTATTGTCCCTTTAGTAACTTGTCTGTCAAGGTTTTTACTAACTGTATCTATTCCTTTATTTAATGCTTCCTGATTGATGTCAACCAGGTTCACCTGGTAGCCAAATTGTGCAAAAGTATGCGCGATACCATTTCCCATGGTACCAGATCCTATTACTGCTATTTTAGTCATTTTTTATGTTTAAGGTGCGAGTCTGTTAATTGTCCATACGCCGTTAACGCTGGTGTAAGTAATCCTGTCATGTAAACGGCTTGGGCGGCCTTGCCAGAATTCTATATGTTCCGGCTTCAATACATAACCTCCCCAATGCTCAGGACGCGGGACTTCTGTTTCCTGATAAGCTGCAGTCAATTCTTTTACACGTTCTTCTAAAATTTCGCGGCCCGGAATAAGCGTACTTTGAGGGGAGGCGCTGGCACCAATCTGGCTGCCTTTTGGACGGGAGTGAAAATAAGCTGTAGAAGCTTCTGCTGTCGTTTTGGTTACAATACCCTCAATTCTGACTTGCCTTTCCAGTTCCGGCCAGAAAAATTGCATTGCAGCTTGTGGATTTTCCTGAAGGTCTTTACCTTTTTTACTGTTGTAATTGGTAAAAAAAACGAAACCTTCTTCATCAAATCCCTTTAATAAGAGAATTCTGGAAGATGGTTTGCCTGTTAAGTCGGCTGTAGCCAAAGTCATTACATTAGGCTCATACAATTTAGCCTCTAACGCGTCTTTGAACCATTTTGCGAATTGTGCAATCGGATTTTTGTTGATATCCGCCTCTGAAAGTTCAGCAGCGCGGTAATCTTGTCTTAGGTTTTGAATATTTTCTTTGGTCAACTCCATTTGACAAAAATAGTCTTTAGTTTTTTTAAAATTATAAGTAATTTTCCGAAATGATAAGTCGATTAACTCCCTCAGCCGGTAAACTGCTTGTTTCCGAACCATTTTTAAATGATCCTAATTTTGCCCGGTCGGTAGTTTTTCTGACCGAACACAGCGAACTGGGAACGCTTGGTTTTGTAATTAACCAGCCAAGTCTCTTATTATTAGGAGATCTGATTGAGGACATTGGCGGGCCTGCCTTTGTGGTGTGCTATGGTGGCCCGGTAGCGACAGATACGATTCACTTTATCCACCGTTGTCCTGAAAAAATTTCAGGCGGCGAGGAAATTGCTAAAGGAATCTTCTGGGGGGGGAACTTTGAGAGCTTCAGCGCGTTAATGGGTAAAGGAGAACTAACTAGAGATGAGGTGAAAGTTTTTGTCGGCTATTCTGGTTGGGAAGGGCTTCAGCTTAAAGCGGAGATGGAAGAAAATACCTGGATTGTTTCTGATCAGTACGACGCTGATATGATATTTTCTGCTGACGAAGAGCAGCTTTGGAAAGAAGTGATCATTCATTTGGGGCCTAAATATGCACATATCAGTAATTTTCCTAAAAATCCTAACCTGAACTAAAATTTATTCAAGTTAAAGGCATAAAAAAACGCCCTGCTATAATTAACAGGACGTTTTTTGTAACGCTTAAGACTCTAACTCTGCAGCAGACTCTTCTACCTTTTTTCTCAATTCATCCTTATATTCCTGCATTTTGACAGCCAGTGCGCTATCAGCAGTAGATAAAATCTGAACGGCGAGCAAACCTGCGTTTTTAGCTGCATTCAATGCTACAGTAGCTACAGGAATCCCATTTGGCATTTGTAAAATAGATAAAATCGAATCCCATCCATCAATACTATTAGAACTTTTTACAGGAACTCCAATAACAGGCAGAACAGTAATAGACGCTACCATGCCCGGTAAATGCGCGGCACCACCAGCACCAGCAATAATAACTTTAATTCCTCTTGAAGCAGCTTCTTTCGCATAGCTGAACATTCTATCTGGTGTACGGTGTGCAGAAACAACCGTCATTTCAAACTCTACTCCAAATTCTTTTAAAATATCAGCAGCATCGTTCATGATATTTAAATCAGACTTGCTGCCCATAATTATGCCTACTTGTGCGCTCATTAAGATATTACTTTTAGGGTTTCTTTGATTAAATTTGCCTTTTCAATAGCAGCCTCCCTGTTTTGATCCACAATAGTGATGTGGCCCATTTTGCGGAAAGGCTTTGTATATTTTTTACCATAAAGGTGTACATAAACACCATCTATAGCCATTATCTTCTCCAGACCCTGGTATTTTGCAACACCATCATGTCCTTTTTCGCCTAATACATTCAGCATAACTGCGTTATTGATGGCACGTGTATCGCCCAAAGGCAAATTGAACACAGCGCGTAGATGCTGATCAAATTGTGAGACATAATTCCCCTCTATGGTATGATGACCACTATTGTGAGGTCTTGGTGCTAATTCATTGACTAATATTTGTCCATCTTTGGTAATAAACATTTCTACTGCCAGCAAACCTGTTATGTTTAAAGCTGCAGCAATGTTTTTAGCAATTGTTTCTGCTCTTTCCTGAACATGCTCAGGGTAAGTAGAAGGAGAGATCAAAAACTCTACAAGATTTGCTTCTGCATTGAATTCCATTTCTACCATCGGGAAGGTCTTCACCTCTCCATTTGAGTTTCTGGATACAATTACTGCGATTTCTTTTTCAAAGTCAACAAGTTCTTCAATCAAACAAGGGCTGTCAAATGCATTATCCAGGTCTGCTATGGTGTTAATCCGCATTACGCCTTTACCATCATAACCGTCTTTGCGTTGTTTAAGCATATATGGGAATGGGAAGCTGGAATTCAACAAGTCTTCTTTGGTATTGGCTAGCTGAAAAGGAGCTGTAGGGATATCATTTTCTTTGAAAAATTGTTTCTGTATACCTTTATCCTGGATTAAACGAATAACCCTGGCTTGTGGAAATACCATTTTACCTTCTTTTTCCAATTGCTCTAAAGCTTCGATATTTACCTTTTCAATTTCGATAGTAATCACATCTGCTTTTTTACCGAATTTATAAACTGTATCGAAATCAGTGATAGATCCGCACTCAAAGTAGTTTGCAAGATTTTTGCAGGGAGCTTCATGATCAGGATCCAAAACCAGCGTAGTCAGGTTATAATTAATAGCTTCCTGAATTAACATTCGCCCTAATTGTCCACCACCAAGAATCCCTAATTTTAACTCACTTATTTGTTTTGCCATGTCAATATGAAAATATATGCTTTTACGCCTGTCTAATTTACCTGATAATTTGTTTATGCTTCTTTTTAGCTGCAACTTCGTCAAATTCAAATTGTGTAGGAAAGCTACCGAAATTGAATTTAACTTTGTTTCACTCAAAAATAAGCTGTAAACAATTTTATCTTATAAATTTAAACAGGCTTTATTTTGCACAAAAATAACAATATAAACGGATTTGATGGAGGCTGATGCTATAATAATTGGGGCGGGTGCATGCGGATTGATGTGCGCAGTACAAGCTGGATACCTTGGTAAGAAGGTGATTATATTGGAAAAAGGGAGTAAGGCGGGAGCCAAAATATTAATCTCCGGAGGCGGTAGATGCAACTATACCAATAGGTTCGCTACTGACGAACAATTCATTTCGGGAAATAAGCATTTTAGTAAATCTGCCTTTACACAGTGGACAGTCGCAGATACAATCAGCTTTTTTGAAACTTATGGAATCAATGGTAAGGAAAAAACATTGGGACAATTATTTCCGGAGGATAAGAATGCAAAGGATATTGTAGACGTATTTACAACGTTATGTTCAGACTTTGGGCAAGAGATCAAATGCAATGCTGATGTAACTGATATTATACAAAACGACGGTTCTTATAGCGTCAGTTATCAGCAATCTGGTAAAACATATACTTTGAATACGCCGAAACTGGTCATTGCTACTGGTGGGTTACCGATCCCAAAAATGGGTGCAACAGATTTTGCACTGCGTTTTGCACGTAAAAACGGCTTAAAGATTATAGATACTGCGCCAGCGTTAGTTCCGTTGACGATTACCGGAAAAGAGGAAGACTGGTATGCACAACTTTCTGGAAATTCAGTTTTTTGTGAAGTCAGTAATGATAAAATCTCATTTGAGGAGAATATCTTATTTACCCACTGGGGATTAAGTGGGCCAGCTGTGTTGCAGATATCTTCTTATTGGCAGCCTGGTGAAATTATCAATATCAACCTGTTGCCACATGAAGATATTACTGCATTGCTTGAAGAAGAAAGAAAATATAATGGAAAGACATTATTGTCTACCTTACTGAACAGATATTATGCAAAGAAGTTCACCGATGCGCTGCATAAATACCTGCCTGTTGACAAGCAGGTGGCTTCTTTGACGAAAACTGAATTAGAATTAATCCATCAAACCATTCATTTGTTTAAAGTGAAGCCAGCGGGTGATAAAGGCTATGATAAGGCCGAGGTTATGCGCGGCGGAATTGATACCAACGAGTTATCTTCTAAAACCCTTGAGTGTAAAAAAATGCCAGGTTTGTATTTTGGCGGGGAATGTGTAGATGTTACCGGCTGGCTTGGTGGATATAATTTTCAATGGGCATGGGCTTGCGGCTTTGTGATTGCACAGGGGATATAGCGCATTTTTTATGAACGAAACAGAAGTATTAAAACAATATTGGGGATTTAATTCATTCAGACCCTTACAGCAGGATATCATCCAGGCCGTATTGGAGGGGAAGGATGTGATGGCACTTTTACCAACGGGAGGTGGGAAATCTTTATGCTTCCAGGTTCCTGCACTGGTCAAAGAGGGAATTTGTATCGTGGTTTCTCCGCTTATCGCTTTGATGAAAGATCAAGTAGAGAATTTAAAAGCAAAAGGGATCAATGCCGTAGCTATTTACGCTGGAATGGGTAAAAGAGAAATAGATATTTTGCTTGATAACTGTATTTACGGCCCTGTTAAATTTCTTTACTTGTCACCGGAACGTTTATTGTCCGATTTGGTGAGAACCAGGATTTCTTATATGAATGTTAACCTGATTGCGATAGATGAAGCGCATTGTATTTCGCAATGGGGTTATGATTTCAGGCCATCTTATATGCAAATCACCGCATTGAGAGAAATCCATCCGGAAGTCCCTTTTATCGCATTAACGGCAACTGCTACAGCTTTTGTAAGGGAAGATATCGTAGATAAGCTGGCCCTGAGAGATCCGCATATTTTTGTGCAGAGCTTTGCCCGTAAAAACCTGAGTTATGTGGTTTTTGGCCTGGAAGATAAGCACAAAAAACTGATTGATATTGTGACAAACGTAAAAGGTAGTGGGCTTGTTTATGTCCGTAACAGACGTGAAACTTCAGAAATTGCTCTTTTTTTAAATAGAAATCAGATTGCTGCTGATTTTTATCATGCAGGAATAGAAAAAGATGAACGTTCCAAAAAACAGGAGGCGTGGAAGCAGAATAAGATCAGGGTTATGGTCGCGACCAATGCTTTTGGGATGGGGATAGATAAACCTGATGTTCGTTTTGTAGTTCATCTGGATCTCCCTGAAAGTCTGGAGGCTTATTATCAGGAAGCTGGACGTGGGGGCAGAGATGGGAAAAGGGCTTATGCTGTTTTGTTGGCTAATGCAGCTGATCAATTGGCATTGAAAGCGAAATACACGGATAGTTTTCCATCTGTAGAAGAAATCAAGAAGACCTATCATTATTTAGGAACCTATTTTCAACTTGCTTATGGAGCAGGAGCGGGCATTAACTTTAGTTTTGATCTGGCTGATTTCTGTAAGCGTTTTAAGCTGGGTGTAATCAAAACTATGGGTGCTTTAAAGTTTTTGGAACATGATGGTTATATTACCCTTTCGGAAAACATATTCCTGCCTTCCCGTGTATTATTTACTGCGGGCAATGAAGATGTTTATCGTTTTCAAATTGAGAATTCGGGCTACGATCCACTGATTAAAACGATATTAAGATCTTATGGCGGAATGTTTGACCATTATGCTAATATTAGTGAAAGCGATATAGCAGCAAAATTGAAGATTTCTTTTAACAGTGTGGTGCGGCAGCTCAGTAATTTGCAGGAGCAGGGCTTGATTTCTTATCTTCCGCAAACAGATCAGCCTCAAATGCAGTTTGTAGTCGCGAGAGTAGATTTGCTGCACTTGGATACGGATGTGAAATATATAGAATTGAGAAAAAAGATCCAGTCTGAACAGATCCGTGCTGTATTGGCTTATGCGGATACATTTGTTTGCAGAAGTATCCAGTTATTATCTTATTTTGATGAGCCGAATGCTGATCAGTGCGGGGTATGCGATGTTTGTTTAGCGCAGAAAAGGAATGAAGACCTTGCAGAACTGGAGGATAAGATAGATTTTGAAATTGCAACGCTGGTTCAAACGGAGCCCCAAACACTTGATGCGCTGATTAATCAGATCAGAACGGGTACCGATCAGGACAAGCTAAACCGCATTCGCGAGCTATTGGATGCAGGTAAAATTAAAACAGACGGCAAAAACTATTACCTTTGACAAACCTTGAAAAATTATGATGAAGAAATTATTCCTATTTAGCTTAGCGCTGCCGTTACTTTTTACAGCATGTAAAACTAAATGTGTAGAAGATTCAGGTCTGCACTCCAGTAAAGAATTTACAGTGAAGCCTTACAATGAAATTGTAGTAAACGGGCCTATTAAATTACTGATGCGCCAGGATAGCAGTTTTAAAGTGAATATACAGGCAGATTCTAATGTGATCGGACTGATTAAAGCTGAAGTGAATAAAAATGGACTGGTTATTGAACTTGATCCGAAGAAATATTGCGGAAAGGACTCTATTATTGTGAGTGCCGGGATCGGAGAGCTTAAAACGCTTGAAGCAAAAGGGGCAAGCCATATTTATACTTCATCCCGGATCAATGTAAATGATCTGGATATTAAATCATCAGGTGCAACAACGCTCAACCTGGAGTTGAATGCTGGTAAGCTGACTACCACTACAGATGGTGAAGCGCATATTAACCTGATCGGACAGGCAGGTGTACACCAGGTAAAGAGTAAAGGAGTAATACAGATGAACGCATTTGATTTTATTACAGGTATTTACAACCTTGATGTTGAAGGAGTAGGTAAGCTGAATATCAATGTACTGAATGAGCTTAAGGCGAAAACTTCAGGCGCTACGACGATCTATTATAAAGGGAATCCTAAAAAAGTAGATGAAAATAAATCTGGCGTCGCTAAACTGGAAAAAGTAAACTAGTACACCGTACGATCCTAATATTTATTAATGAAAGTAGAATTATTTATCCCCTGTTTTGTCGATCAGTTATATCCTGAAACAGCTTTTAGTACTGTTAAACTTTTAGAAAAAGCAGGTTGCGAGGTGAGTTACAATCCCGGACAAACTTGCTGTGGGCAGCCAGCTTACAATGCTGGTTATTGGGAAGAAGCAAAAGAGACTGGTACAAAGTTTTTGAACGACTTTTCGGGTGCTAATTATATTGTAGCTCCTTCTGCTTCTTGTGTTGGAATGGTGAAAAATGGGTTTAATGATCTTTTTACCAATTCTAATGTCCATAATAAATGCAGGACACTGCAAGGGAATATTTTTGAACTTTCTGATTTCTTGATCAACGTACTTAAAAAGGATTATTTCGGTGCAGAATTGGAGGGTAAGGCTGTTTACCATGATTCATGCAGCGGTTTAAGAGAGTGTAAGATTAAAGAAGAACCTCGTTTACTGCTGGAAAAAGTTCATGGACTGGAAATGATGGAAATGAAAGATACTGACATGTGCTGCGGTTTTGGTGGTACCTTTGCGGTTAAGTTTGATGCCATTTCTTCTGCCATGGCAGAGCAGAAAGTAAACCATGCCCTTGATCAGGATGCAGATTATATTATTTCGACAGATTTATCTTGTCTGATGCATTTGCAGGGATATATCGATAAAAACAAACTTGCTATCAAAACCATGCATCTTGCAGACGTTCTGGCGAACGGATGGCTTGAATATTAGTTTATGCTTCTTTTTAGCTGTAATTTCATCAGATTTTATTCCTGGTAAAAAAACATACCGGAAATAAGATTGACTCGTTTCGCTTAAAATTCATACTGAAGCTGCTGAAAATTAAAGAGTTATTGTGTTTGGTTTGTCTTTCCAGCTTTAACTTTTTTTAACATTTCAAAACTATAATTAGCACTGTTTTTGCAGGACAAGGTTTAGTTATGAAACAATTATTTATTGTGATTTTCATCCTGATTGTATTCTCAATCCGGGTAGAGGCACAGCCCGGTAAATCAGGAACTATACTATTCGAAAGTACTTTTGATCCGGCAGTACTGACTGCCGCAAATGGCATTAAGCTTAGTAGTGAGGCTACTGCGCGGATGCCAAAAAGTTCTGTGACTAATTTTGAATTGAAGTTTGATCAGCTGCATGCCAGTTATAAACAACAGATTACTCGAAATAGCAGTACACAAAGAGGCCGTTATAATGGTCTTGGCGTTTTTGGAGGAGGTTTTAGCAGGGATTATTATTACGATTTCCAAGAGCACCGGATGATTCAGGCTTTTGATTTGAATGATACACTCTTTTTGATGGAGGATAAAATGGGATTGCTACCTGAAATGAGATTCGGGACTGGCCAGATTGTTCCTGTAATTGAATATATTCAATCGGATGAAGTCAAACAAATATTAGGATTTACTTGTCATCAGGTAATTGCCAAAACTACAGTCAAGCATAAAGTTATGGGCGTAGAAAAAGAAACTACTGAAGAGCTTACCCTGTGGTATACCAATGAGTTAGGCTTTGATTTTTCTCCAAATCCAGTATTATGGACTGAAGGGGCGGTGCTCGCAATTGAAAGTAAAGGGACTCACATAGAGGCAAAAAATATCCAGTACAAAGAGATCAATGCCGAAGATATTGATTTACCCCGGACGGGTATTTTGATTAGCCAGGAACAGCTTCATGTCAAATTGGATTTACGCAGAAAATTAACACGTATTTCCAGAAATGGATCATGGAATTGATAACTTTCAACACTCGCTTTTAATTCACAAAGATGAATTGATTTTGATCAAATAAATCGCAATACTCTTCCTGCTAGTGAATTGCGAAAAAACGTTTACAAAGTTTAGCTAATTTAATTGGTTTTTCAGTAAATAATCAGTCATAATTATTACTCTCTTTTCCACCAGTGTTGATAACATTTAGAATCTGTCTAAGTAGAATTTTGCATTTTTGGGCTCCGCTAAAATAGGTCGGCAAGAGGGCTGATTTACATAAAAACCTTCCAAATGAGTACAAAAAGAATAATCAAATTCGAAAAAGACGATTGCAGTCCATGCAATATGGTTTCAGAATATCTTGATAGAAAAGGTATTGTCTATGAGACTATCAATCCTTTCAATGAGCCAGAGCTGGCAATGCAGTTCCGGGTACGTTCGGTACCTACAGTAATTTTATTAGAACAAGAGCAGGAGCTATCCCGCGTTATAGGTTTTAAGCCGGATGAACTGTCTGTGCTGGTAGCAGTATAAATTCATTCATTAAGCAGAGCTGATGACCTGGATTTATTATGATAGTAAAACCGGTAATGTGGAGCGATTTGTAAACCGTTTGAAGTTACACCGTGACTGGACAATTCAAAAGATAGATGAGGCTTTGGAGCCACTACATGAAGGACACCTGATTACGTATACTACAGGATTCGGAGAAGTTCCGGTTTCTACTTTACGTTTTCTGGACGAAAACAGCAGTATGATAAAATCTATCTCTTCCAGTGGAAACAAAAACTGGGGACCTAATTACGCGATGGCGGCTATCAGGATTTCAAATCAGTTTAAATTACCCATCCTGATGCAGTTTGAGCTTTCAGGAACAATGGCAGATATCCAAAAATTTATAGAAAAAATAGAGGGCTAATGATATGGTAACGAAAAAGTGGATCTTATTAAATAATGAGATCATGATTAAAAATGACGACGAGTTCAGCCTTCATAAAGATAAAGAGGCTGTTCGTTCCTATTTTTTGGATTATGTAAACAAGAATACTGTCTTTTTTTATACTTTAAAAGAAAAGATAGATTACCTGATAGAACAGGAATATTATGTTGATTTTTATCAATGGTATACTTTTGAACAAATGGAAGAGGTTTATGACCTTGTCTATGCAAAGAAATTCAGATTCCAGTCTTTCATGAGTGCATTCAAATTCTTTCAGAGTTATGCCCTGAGAGATGATAGCGGGGAGAAATTCCTGGAACGTTATGAAGACCGTGTTGTCGCGGTATCTTTGTTTTTAGCGAGAGGAGATGTTGCTGAGGCAAAATCTTATGCAGAAATGCTGATCAATCAGGAGTACCAGCCAGCAACACCAACATTTTTAAACTCAGGCAAGAAACGCTCCGGTGAGCTGGTTTCCTGCTTTCTGGATGAAATCGGAGATAACCTGAATGGTATTGGCTATGCAATAGATTCTGCGATGAAATTATCTTCAATTGGTGGTGGTGTATCTTTTAATTTATCGAAGATCCGTGCCAGAGGAGAGGCTATTAAAGACGTGGAAGGCCGTGCAGGCGGTGTTTTACCGATTATGAAAATATTGGAAGATACTTTCTCTTACGCCAATCAATTAGGGCAGCGTCCGGGAGCAGGAGCAGTATACCTGAATGTTTTCCATACAGATATTGAAGAATTCCTGGATTGCAAAAAGATCAACGTGGATGAGAAAGTAAGAATTAAATCACTTTCAATCGGGGTAGTTGTTCCGGATAAATTCATGGAACTGGCCGAAAAAGATGAAGCTTGTTATTTATTCCATCCCCATACTGTATTGAAACAATATGGTAAATATCTGGATGAAATGGATATGGATGAAATGTATGAAGAGCTGGTGACCAATCCTCTTGTCAAAAAGAAAAAGATCAATGCGCGTCACCTGATGGTGAAAATTGCGCAAACCCAAAAAGAAAGCGGTTATCCTTACTTGTTCTTTAAAGGGAATGCAAACAGGGGACATGCCCTGAAAGATCTTGGAAACGTTAAATTCTCCAATCTTTGTACCGAAATTATGCAGATCTCTGAAGTTTCGGATATTGAGATTTACGGTAAAGAAGATAAAATACGTTATGGCATTTCCTGCAACCTGGGTTCTTTGAATATTGCAACGGTGATGGACAATAAAAGGATCAAAGAGGCAGTTAAAACTGCTATGAGATCACTTACAGTGGTTTCAGATCTGACCAATATCGCTATGGTGCCTTCTGTGCAAAAAGCGAATAAAGAATTACATAGTGTTGGTTTGGGTGCGATGAACTTACATGGTTTCCTGGCTAAAAATTTCATTATGTATGAAAGTAAAGAAGCGCTCGATTTCTGTAATGTCTTCTTTATGATGGTTAATTTCTACTCTATTCAGAGCTCAATGGAGATTGCAAAAGAGAAAAATGAAACTTTTGTAGGGTTTGAAGCTTCAGAATATGCAAATGGAAATTATTTTGCTTCTTATGTTGCTCAGGACATTGTTCCTTTAAATGCTAAAATTGCAACTTTATTCGAAGGGATGACTATTCCTTCTGCAGCGGACTGGACTGATTTAATGAATCAGGTGAAGCAACATGGATTATACCACGCTTACAGGCTCGCTATAGCGCCAAATCAATCTACATCCTACATTATGAACGCTACAGCGTCAGTAATGCCTGTGGTGGATGTAATTGAGGTTAGAGAGTATGGAGATAGCACGACTTATTATCCGATGCCTTATCTCGACAATGATAACTATTTCTTTTATAAATCGGCTTACGATATGGATCAGAAGAATGTACTTCGTTTAATCTCGGTTATTCAAAAGCATGTGGATCAGGGGATTTCAACAATTCTGCATACCAATACAAAAGATAGTACACGTGATATTGCAAAGTATTATATCTATGCACATAAAATGGGCTTGAAGTCCTTGTATTATACCCGTACCCGTAAAGCTTCAATTGATGAATGTGTTTCTTGTTCGGTATAATCAGTTTTTTAATTAATTTATAAGATTTAAATCAGACCACAATGAGTCAATATAAAGCAGTAAACTGGAATACACCGGAAAATGACTACGCCGGCATGTTCTGGGAGCAGAACCTGCGTCAGTTCTGGATCGATACAGAATATATCCCTTCCAAAGATATAGACAGCTGGAAATCTTTAAGTCCTGAGCTTCAGGAAGCTTATAAAAAGGCACTAGGTGGTTTAACCCTATTGGACACTATTCAGAGCCATACAGGTATGCCGAAATTACTGGATCATATTGATGGCCTGCAGAATAAAGCAGTCTTATCATTTATGTGTATGATGGAAGCTATTCATGCGAAATCATATTCTACTATTTTTACAACTGTTAACAGTACAGCAGAGATTAACGAGTTATTTGATTGGGTAGAAAATAATAAGCTCCTTCAATTTAAAGCATCAACAATCGATAAATATTACAGGAACCTGGATGCGGCTATAGTAAGTAACGAAGTGTTATTTATGGGGCTTGCAGCATCAGTATTGCTGGAATCATTTCTATTTTACAGTGGATTTTTTATGCCGTTATGGCTTGCCGGACAAGGACAGATGGTAGCAAGTGCGGATATCATCAAGAAGATTGTTGCTGATGAATCTATCCATGGTGTGTTTGTTGGTCTGCTTGCTCAGGATGTATACAAAAAGTTACCGAATCCTGAAAAGAGTAAAACAGAATTAGTTGAACTTTTGATGGAATTGTATGAGAATGAGTTGAAATATACTGATGAATTATACACTGAAGTTGGCTTGACTGCTGATGTCAAAGAATACGTTCGTTACAATGCAAATAAAGCAATGATGAATCTTGGATTTGAAGAGTTGTTTGAGATAAAAGCTGTTAACTCTATTGTTTTAAATGGATTAAATGGTGAGACTACACAACATGACTTCTTTTCTAAGAAATCTACTAACTACGAAAAAAGCACGGAAATACTTTATTTAAGAGATGAAGACTTCCATATGGATACAGATCCTGTTTTCTAAAAAATAAGATAAGTCCAACGCTGTTTCAATCCCAACTTTTTCTATACACGATAGTTGGCCGCTTGTTTCAGTGTTGGGCTTTTATTTTGATTTGATTTTTTTTTGATAATATATATGATTGTTTTATAGCATATTGTGTTATTTATATTGAGAATGATTTTAATTAAAATATCCCATATTATTGCTTAAATAGTGCTAAAGTTCTATTCCTCTTTAAATCTAATTACCCTATATTTGCTGGATAGAATTACTAATGCGCTCCTTACTCTTTTTACTTCCTTTTTTTATATCAGCCGCTGCTTATAGCCAGGTAATTACTGTAAACCAGGATTTGCCTTATTTAAGCCTTGGTAAGTCTATAAGTTATTTAATTGATACTAGTGGTCGGTTAAACATAGATCAGGTTGTAGAGAAAAGGAAAAGTGGTGAATTCTTAAAATCCAATACTGATATACTTAATTTTGGAAATTCTTCCTCCACTTTCTGGATAAAAGTTTCTTATAGAAACCAAAACCGGCAAAAAGCCTATCTGATACTTGATGTATCAAGTATAGAATCTATTGACTTTTATAGTCGTAGTGCTTCTGGTTCATTTAATAAAATTCATACCGGCAGTCTTGCTCCTGAAAATCCTGGATTAATAGCTGCTAATAATTATATTTTTACTTTACCTGAGTATAATTATGATGCTGTGCCACAGGATATTTATCTTAGATTACGTACTGATAATATCCTTCTTGTTCCATTAAAAATGGCAGTTTCAGAACGACTGATAGAGGGGCTTAATTCAACAGAGCGGGTGGAGTCTATTTATATAGGGATCCTGGTGGCACTGTTATTCTTCAATATCTTTGTGTTTATCCGCTCAAAAGATAAGGCCTATTTTTATTATAGTATTTATATTCTTTCCTTATTCATCTATATGGTTTGCTATTTTAGAGGGTATAGCTATTATTTAGGATATGATTTCAGGATATTTGTTAATACCTATCCCTATCTGTTTCTTGGAATCGGAAGTATTGCTGGTATTGCATTCTCCCGCAGTTTTTTAAATTTAAAGGTTCTGTTGCCACAGTCAAAACAGTTCATTCGATTGCTGATTGGTTGCTGGATTTTTACAATAATCTTATGTTTGCTTGGTTATAAGTCTTATTGTTCCATACTCGTTCAGGTTTTAACCGGAACATCGTCTTTGACGATCTGGCTGTTAGGTGTTGTTGTTTATTATAAGGGATACAAGCCGGCTCTGTATTATATCATTGCCTGGGCATTTGTATGTTTAACTTCAGTATGGGTTGTGTTGAGTTTGTCTAATGTATTTATTTACAGTGAAATATCTTTTAGGTTTGCTCCATTAGGTTTTATCTTTGAGCTGCTTTTATTATCTCTGGCTATGGGAGACAGGTTGAAAAAACTAACTACCGAACAACTAGTTATTCAGTCTGAAAAGCTGAGGATTCAAGAAGAGAACCTCTATTTGATCAGTACTCAGAATGAACGGCTGGAAAAAATAGTGGAGTCCAGAACAAAGTCGCTGCGGAAGATGGTGAAGTCTCTCGAAGATGCGAATGCAGATAAAAGCAGGCTTTTTTCTATTATAGCTCACGACTTACGCAGTCCTTTTAATAGTCTGATAAGTTTGTATTCTCTGAATGATCTGGATTTGTTATCACTTGAAGAAGTGAAAATGCTACTGAACGATAGTCGTAAAAGTTTTGATCATATCCATAATACATTAAATAATCTTTTGTATTGGGCGCAAAGCCAGTTGAAAGGTATCAATACTATGCCTTCACGTTTCAATATGCTGGTTTTAACAAATGACCTGATGCTGGTTTATCAACCACTTATTAAGCGGAAGAATATGACTACTGAACTCATCATCACTGATGAAGAAGATGTTTATGCGGATTTAAATCAGATTAACCTGGTGATGCGTAATCTCATTGACAATGCGATTAAATTTACACCATTAGGCGGCCATATCCACTTAAAAATATGGGGTAATGAGCACTTCATCTATATAGATGTGTGTAATCCTGTGGTTGGTATTCTGGATATAAATCAGCTGGCCGAAGATTCAGGTTCGGAGCCTTCCTATGGAACCTCTAACGAACAGGGAGTCGGATTGGGATTACAGTTGTGCCGTGATTTTGTGGAGAAGAATAATGGCTTGCTAAAGGCAAGTAAAGAGGAGGGCCGTGTGGTACTTCGTTTCAATTTACCCAAATTTAAAGCTGATATTATTACCGCTGTAAACAGATAATTTCTGCTGATTTATTTTTCTACAGGCAATTTTTTCATAGCTTGGATTAAGCAATGAAAACCTTTGTTTAGATGAAAACAATATTATATTTTGTGGTTTTTGGTGGCAAAATATAATATTGTTCACATTTTTAAGTTGCTGTTATTCTTTATGTTATATATTATGTATTAAAGTATTGATATATTTATAAGAATAATCAGTGATGAGATTGGAATCTAAATCTGTTAAAATGCAGAATATTATTCCGTATTGATTTTTATTGTTTTGTATTACAATTAGTTATGATATTGGTATCAACTAATACTCTTGTCTTTTGTAAGCAGCTGAAAAATCCGAACGCATCGTTTTGAAACGTGCTACTACTGTGGCAATAAATGTATCATCAAGCATTTGGAATATTTCATTTGCTCCTCCTCCGGTCAGGTCAAGTTCAGACAATTTGTAACTCTGTTCAAAAGTTCCCTGCTCAAATTTTACAATATATTTTTGGTTCATATTGAACAAAGTGATCTTACATTCAGGGTGTGGCAGTTCGGCGATTACTCTCATAAGAAGAATTAAATTTGCTGTTAAAATTTGACGAAGTTGCAGCTAAAAAGGAGTACAAACAAATAATTCTCTTAAATTTTAAAGCGGCGCTTATAATATTACCAATCCTTTACATCGATATCTAGGTGATTGTTTAATTTTAGACGCTGATTAAGCAGCATTAAAACAATAAAAGAAATTATAAAGAAACCAGAATAATGGCAGAAGATCTCCTGATTATAAAGACAGAAAGTAAAGAAGAACAATATCAATCACTGATTCCGCAAATTCAAGCTTTAATAAGCGGAGAGGATGATCTGATCGCTAATCTTGCGAACATCAGCGCAGCATTAAAAGAACAGTTTGGCTGGCTGTGGATTGGATTTTACCTGGTGAAAGGGGAAGAACTGGTTTTAGGCCCTTTTCAAGGCCCGGTCGCTTGCACAAGGATAAAGTCTGGTAAAGGGGTATGTGGAAGCTCATGGAAGGAAGCTAAAACATTCATCGTAAAGGATGTAGATAAATTCCCTGGACATATTGCCTGCAGTTCAGCTTCAAGGTCTGAAATTGTATTGCCACTTTTTAACGATGGCGTTGTATTTGGTGTATTGGACGTAGATAGTGCTAAATTAGCTAAATTTGACGAAGTAGATGAAAAGTATTTAAATCAGATAATTAGCCTGATTAAACCCTAGCGAATTGTCATTAGAGTGTAAGAAAGGATTTACTGGTGTAGAATCATTCTAAATAGCTTACCTTTGTCGTACCAAAGCAGCAAATTCATACTGTTCAGTAATATTTATTAAATCCTGGTTACCCGTACAAAAGAGTACGGGTAATACACGTACAAATCACGAAAAGTTAATCCTGCATTGATGTCCGATCACTCTAATAAGCCCGATTTTAAAGAAATAGCTGGTCAGTTAGGTTGCCCTAGCGGGGATAAAGGTATAAAGACCGCTGAAGCGATGGCTGTCAATAATGGAAACATGATTGGGCTTACTATTGCAGGGCTGTCTCCGAAGTCTAATGATGTGATCCTGGAAATAGGGCCGGGCAATGGTTCACATGTTATTTCCCTGTTAGCAAATACGAAACATTTACTCTATTATGGAGTTGATATATCAGCATTGATGATCAGTGAAGCTATCAAGCTTAACACAACAGCTGTTGCTTGCGGTAGAGCTGATTTCTCGTTGTCAGATGGAATGCAGCTAAACTTTGCTGATGGCTTTTTTACTAAAATATTTACTGTAAACACGCTGTATTTCTGGAAAGATCCAAAAGCTTATGCTACTGAAATACGAAGAGTACTTAAACCAGGTGGTATATTCATCCTGACCTTCGCTCCGCGTGAATTCATGGAGAAACTTCCCTTTACCCAATATGGCTTTCATTTATACAGCAGAGAAGAGGCAGAAGAATTATTAATCGGCAGTGGTTTTGAGATCTTAGAGGTACACCTTCACAAAGAAATGGTCAGGAGCAATTCTGCGGGTATGGAAGTGGAGCGGGAAATTATCCTGATCAACGCAGTTAAATAGTAATTAATTAGCTATTTGTGAAATGATTAAGTAAAAGTTTATTGAAATCCGCTACGTGGTATTTTGCAGTTTCGTCTTTAATTACTCCCAATCTTAACACCTGGACGGTTACCATTCCAAGTTGGTTACCAGCAGCGATTTCAGAAACGGGGTTGTCACCAATTACCATAACATTTCCAGCTTTAAGTTTGTATTTCTCCTGAATTTGCAAAAAGAGTTCCACCTTTCCGAGAAAGCTGCTCTTCTCATTGTCATGAATCAATATTTCCTGGAAATCTTTGTCAATACCCAGATTTCTGATCTTGAGTTGCTGAAACCCAGTATAACCAGAAGTTACCAAAAATCTGAGACCCGGAATTTGTTTGAGGCACGGATAATCCGGATAGGTTTGTAACTGGTAATCTATTTTTAAAGCAGAGAAGGCTTTTACGGCCTCTTCATGCATTTTTCTATTGAAACCGTATAACATTGCCACATCCCTTAGGGAATGCTTGTAACAGTCTGCTAATGCCTTTTGTAGAATGTCAGCTGTAAGCGTACCATCGTTATAGTCAACGATGGCATCTAAAACTGGTTTTACAACTTCTTTCGTAATCGTTCCTGTCGGAAAAATAGTGTCATCCAAATCATAAATTATAGCATCGAATTTCTTCATAAGCAGGAGCTACACAATCTGGTGAAGTTTTACATATTGCAGTAACATAATTGTTTTTGCGTCTTTAATCTCTCCATTTTCCACCATGGCCATTGCCTGATCAACAGAAATCTCGAGCACTTCGATGTTTTCCTGTTCATGTGCTAATCCGCCTCCTTCATGTATTTTCATTTCTTTGGTATAAGCTGCAATGAAGAAATGTAGAATTTCTGTCACGGAGCCTGGGGACATATAAGCCTCAAATATTTTGCGTACCTCAGTAATTTTATAGCCGGTTTCCTCTTCTGTTTCTCTTTTGATACAGTCCTCGGCATTGTCTTTATCTAAAAGGCCGGCACAGGCTTCAATCAGTAATCCCGATTCATTTCCATTAATATAAGTAGGTAATCTGAATTGTCTGGTGAGGATAACAGTCTGTTGTTCTTTGTTATACAATAAAATTACTGCGCCATTTCCACGGTCATATGCTTCTCTGTCCTGTGTTTGTATTGTGCCATCTTTTAATGAATATTGGTAGGTTATCTTTTTAAGTGTATACCAGTTATCAGAGAGGATTTCCGAGTTTATTATCTTTACGTTATCAATCATTATTTATATCCAGTTTTAAACGCAAATTAAACAGAAAAGAGCATATTCTAATGAGAATTACCATTTATTCAGTTTTTTGGAAATGAGTTGTTTTACAGAAACCGCGATTTAGGGCCCGTTAGTTCGTGAAGATTCTCCGTGATTCTTTCAATTTTCCAGTCCCACCACTTCAACTCTAAAAGTTCTTCTATTTTTTCTTCAGAAAAACGCTTTCTGATTTCTTTACCCGGATTGCCTCCCACAACAGTGTAAGGGGCTACATCTTTGGTTACTGTCGTATTTGTCGCGATGATGGCACCATCTCCAATATGAACTCCGGGCATAATCGTCGCATTTGAACCAATCCAAACATCATTGCCAACAATGGTATCACCTTTAAAAGGTAGTTCTTCCATTTTAGGGGTGACTTTTTCCCAGCCATTGCCAAAAATATTAAACGGATATGCTGTGATCCCGTCCATTTTGTGGTTAGCCCCATTCATAATAAAAGTTACGCCCGAAGCAATCATGCAGAATTTACCGATAATCAATTTATCCCCGATAAAATCAAAATGATACTTTACATTCCTTTCGAAATTATAAACATCCTTAAAATCATCGTAATAGGTATAATCCCCTACAATTATATTGGGACTGGTGATGATATTCTTCAAAAAACAGAGTCTATTATAATGGCTTATCGGGTATTTCTCGTCTTTATCGGGTCCTTTCATCATCATGTATTTTTCTTGCAGCTTAGTTTGACCTGGGCTGCGGAGCGTTTGAAATCACGCTAAATTAATAGAAAAACTAATTAAATAAAAATTCTGACCTTTATCATTTCATAACCCGCGTATAAAACAGATTTTATCAGCACTTTCCAAAAGACATGCATATAAAATACTAGTTTAGATCACCGTACTCCAGCTCATAAGATTTGATACATTGAAACTTAAAAGATTCATGTGTGTGCTTTCTATAACCAGTATGCTGCGTCCCGGAAAAAGGTTCGGGCAAATTCTTTTCCGGGAATTCTATCTTAATATAAATGCTGTCAGCATTTTAATATAAACGCTGTCAACAAATGCCTTCACATCCCAATGTGTTTTTACAATTTTCTTTCTGCTGGTATGAAATCCGTTAATACAGCCTCCCTGATCAATGCAGGCGGAAGTAAGCCTTGTGACAAGATGAAATCATGAAAACGAAGGGCATTGAATTTTGCACCTAAAGCATCTTCTGTATCTTTTCTTAAAGCAATCATTTTCGTAAAGCCATAAAAATAACTATTTGCTTGTCCGGGTGCTTTAATGGTATAACGCTCTACTTCTTGTTGCGCCATTGCGGATGATTGTACAACCTCTTCCATCAGTACTTTTTTTACCTCTTCTGGTGTGATTTTCCCAGTTTGTACTTCAGGATCAAGGAAAGCACGGGCAGCTCTTAATAATCTGTAATCCAAAGAAACTAACTGACCTTCAAGTGGCATGTAAGGTCTGATCATATACTCTGCATATAATCCCCATCCTTCAGCATTGGTTGAATTAAAAGCATATAAACTACGTGCTTGAGAAACTCCTTCTTCTACCATTTTGTCAAATTGTAATTCATGACCCGGACGGGCTTCATGTGCAATTAATGTCCAGGAAGCAGCTTCAAAAGTAAAATCATCATATTTATCAGTCACTTTTTCTCCAGGAGCTGGTGGCATATTTAATGGCAATACAAATACACCACGCTGACCTGTATTATTCAGGAATGGAGGTGGAATCATGTGCGGAGCGGGAGAACGCGCTGTCTCAGCAGCACTCGCCAGACGGATGATAGCAGGACGTGAAGGCAAAGTTATCAATTGCTTTTCACGGATGATAACTTCTATATCTTTCAGGTGTCTTTCATAAACAGGAATGATAGAATCTCCTAATATTTGTTCCTTTTTCAGTTGACGGATTACATCACGATAATCTGAAGAAGGCCAGTTTCTTTGTTTGGCAATCTGTTCTGCAATGGGTTTCATTTCCTGCTGAATTTCTAAAAATGCCTGATGAGCCATTTTCGCCAATTGATCTGGTGCTATATCAACTCCATACTCTTCTAACTGTAAAGCATATTCCTGATTAGTCAGCTTGAAATCTTTCCGGGCTTTAGGCATTACGTTTTTCCTTGTCCACAAGTCGTATTCCTCCACTTGTTTTTTAAGTACAGCATATGGTTTTTCCCATCCTGTAAGTTTGTGTTTCTTAAACAAGTCTGCGATACCATCAATAATACTGGCGTTACGTGATAAAGTAACTTCCATTTGCTGGCGGGAAGGATAAATCATATGCTCACCTTCCATCTGGTGTAAAACACGTGCTTTCAGAATGGAGGTTAAAGGTTGATAACCAGCTGTAAGGCCCGCGTATTTCTGTAAACGGATCACAGCAGCAGCGCGTCTTGGTTCAGGAGTCTGGTCATCCAGTAAAATTTGCAAGCCTTCATAAATAGTACTGGCTGCGTTTAGAAAGGGTATTTTTCTTTTAGTTTCAAAATCCTGATTCTTAAATCCCATGGTTAAGTGTGAAATCAGGATGTTCAGATCTTGTTTAACAGCAATGTTATTTTCTGTTTGTAAAGCAGCTTTGTATTTTGAGGCCAGTAGTTCTCCTTCTTTTCTTTCTGCCAGTTCATTGGCAAGAGTGGGCACAACGATCAGTGTATCATATGCTGACAAACCTTGGGAAGAGCCATATTCAGGAGTGTATTTTTTGTCAAGATTGACGAGTTCTTCTGTATATTTATTAGATTGAAGTATCCATGTTTTGTCAGTATGGGGTGCTTTGGTTTGTGAATTTGCTGCAAACGGGATTGCAGCAAATAAACATACACTTAATCCGTAAATTATTGTCTGTGGTTTAGTCATAGGATAACGGTAAAATGAATTTAGGCCATTATCGGAAGAAAATATCACATATAATACGATTAGCGTGAATTTAATTATTCACTAATTTCATAGCCCCTTCACTATAGCGCTCGCCACTCACCGGAAAACGTGTAATAAGTTCATCAATAGCTTTTAAATCGGCTGCTAATAAATCAACATCAACAGAAGCTGCATTTTCTTCTAAATATTTCCTTTTCTTAGTGCCAGGGATCGGTATAATATCTTCGCCCTGTGCCAATACCCATGCGAGTGCAAGCTGTGCCGGTGTGCAGTTTTTATCCTGCGCTATTGCAGCAAATCCACTAATCAATTTTGCGTTATTATCCAGGTTTCCCTGCTGATAACGTGGTAATGATTTTCGGAAATCATTGTCTGCCAATGAATTTATGTCCAATGTATTGGTCACCAGGCCCCGTGCTAATGGCGAATAAGGGATCAGAGAAATGCCAAGTTCCCGTACTGTACCTAATATCTCAGCTTCAACATCCCTGGTTAGCAAAGAATATTCACTTTGTAAAGCAGCAATAGGGTGTACTGCATGTGCTTTTCGGATAGAGGCCGGAGAAGCCTCACTTAACCCGAGGTAGCGTACTTTCCCTTCTTTTACCAGTTCGGCCATTGCACCTACAGTTTCCTCGATAGGGATATTGGGGTCAACACGATGTACATAATATAAGTCTATAGTATCGATTTTTAATCTTTTCAGACTTTTTTCTACTGCAATTTTCATCCATGCTGGTGAGCCATCAAAATAAGTTCCGTTTGTATTGCCCGGGCTACTAACATCGTCCTGAAAGCGGAATCCAAATTTGGTTGCAATAAATATCTTTTCTCTGTTAGTTGTTAATACTTTGGAGATCAGCTCTTCATTTATTCCATTACCATAAACATCCGCAGTATCCCAGAAATTTACCCCAAGATCAAGAGCTTTATGTAAAGTTGCAATGCTTTCAGTATCATCAACAGGTCCGTATGCAAAACTCATTCCCATACAGCCAAGTCCTACAGCCGATAGCTTTTCTTTAGTTGTTCCTAGATTTCTATATTTCATAATGATCAGATTTGATAGTCCAAAGTTAGCACACACATAGGGGGATGAGTTATACTATTCAAATAGATGATTATAATAATCAAACTGTGTTCTTATTTTGATCAAACCATGTTCTTATTTTAATCAGATTATGGTTTTATTTTGATCAGACTGTTGTATGCCTGACCTCAATTGGAGAAACGCCAGCGTTTTTTTTGAAAAAATTAGTAAAGTAAGCTGGATATTCGAATCCAAGGCCATAGGCAATTTCCGAAATATTCCAGTCTGTATGCTGGAGCAAAGCTCTGGCTTCTCTGGTTATTCTTGCAGCAATATGATCGGTTGTTGTTTTTCCTGTATGTTCTTTTACAGAGCGGTTCAAATGGTTCACATGAATTGAAAGGCTTCTGGCATAATCATTTGCAGTCTTTAATTTTAGGCATAAATGATGCGTATCTATAGGAAACTGCCTTTCCAGAAGTTCCAGAAACAGCGAAGTAATTCTTGAAGATGCATTCACGTGTTTCTCGAAATTCTCTGTTGGATTCATTTTCATGGCTTCATGAATGATCAGATGCAGATAATTTCGCAATAAACCATACCTATGCAAATAATCTGAAGTAATTTCCTTTGTCATCTTTATAAACAACTCTGATATTTCTTTTTGCTGAATTTCATCAATGAAAAACACAGGATTACTGCCAATACTAAACAAAGGAGAATCTTGTAAAGACTCTTTATATTCTCCGGTTTGTATAAAGGCTTCCGTAAAGAGGCAGAACCAACCTTCTTGTAAGGCTGATTCTGCTTCCCATGAATAAGGAATTATAGGATTGGAGAATAACAGGGCTGGCCTGTCTATATAAATCCATTTATCAGCATAATGTATTTTACCTGTACCAATAATTAAAGATACTTTATAAAAATCCCTTCTGCTGTAAGGAGTAACTGGCGAACAATTTGCCCTGGAAAACACGTTAAAGTGACCAGATCCTGCATTGTCCAAAGTTAACCCCAATGGATTTGCCAAGGGTACACGTGTATAAAATTCCTGAACACTCTCAATTGACTTCATTACGTAATTTATAAAAATCAAACGGGAATATTCATATTTATACTAAAATATTCAACTAATTTTATTCCTGATTGGTTAATAAACTAAATTTATTGATCTTTTGCTTTTGAAGGATGTCTACAATTTTCTTGATAGCCGGATACTCTTCCGCGGCATCTCCTTTGATGCTGACCCGCATGGAGGTGGCATGCAATTCTGCGACTGCTTTTCTGGAATGGAGTACCCAGTCTGCCAATTGATTGTTTGCTGAATCAGCAGGAATTCCCGTTTCCAATCCCGATGCCTTTCTTTTGGCAGCGTCCATGCTGATAAACTTTTTTAAGCTTTGAACAGGGACGCCAAAAGAACTGATCACACTAAATCTCTTTTTCTCTTCCGGACTAAAGTCAATCCGATATTGTGCGCCCATTTTTTCTAACATGGAAATTCTTACCTCTTGTCCTGCAGCCTCAAAGAATACTTTTCCTTTACCAATGGTCAGAATAGCAATATCAATTTCCGGAACTTTTAATTTATAAGTAGAGGAAGGGATTTTTACATCCAGGGGATCTGGCTGTTTAGCAACTGCAGTTAAAATGAAAAAGGTAAGTAGTAAAAAGGAGACATCGGTCATAGCAGTCATGTCGACTGTTAAAGCGCTGCGCTTAACTTTAATTCTAGGCATAATTCAATTAAAATAAGTGTTCTGTAATTCGAAAAGGATGGTAGATTATTTTTGTTTTTCACCTAATTGATAAACTTTCGCTATCCAGTTTGCTCTTTGTTTTTCTGCTGCGGTCTTTACAATTCCGATATAGGTTACCGAAACAGGTTTAATCCCGCAAAATTCTAAAGTGCTTTTCTTTAACTGATTTACGCTGGGATTTCCGTAAAATATCCAGTAATACCAGGCTGGCTGATCTAAGGTTGTAATAATCCTGGCAGTTTTGCCAGTTAATAATTTATCCCACCAAACGGAGTTCTCCCGGTATTTGTAAGCAATACCTGGCAGAAATAAACGGTCAATAAAACCTTTCATCATTGCTGGCAGACCTCCCCACCAAACAGGGTGGATCCAAACCAGGTGATCCGCTTTTTTAATCTTTTCCAGACTGGCGAGCAGATCAGGTTCTAATACTATCCTTTTTGTATAACCATATTGCAGGTTAGGGTTAAAATTCAATTCACCGATATGAATCACCTCTACCTGTGCACCAGATTGGATTGCGCCTTGTTGATAAGCATTTGTCAATGCGTAATTGAGACTTTCTTTATTCGGATGCCCGTTGATGATCAGAATATTCTTATTCATTTTGTCCTGTGTTTTTAAAATCAGGACAAAGGTATCAGGCGGTTTATGCTAACTACTGGACATTTGTCTAAAAAACGATTTCCTTTCTTAAACGGCTCAGGTGTCTTGGGGTAATCCCAAGGTAGGAAGCGAGGTATTGTAATGGAATTTGCTGAACATAGGTTGGCTGATTTTCAAGAAGATCCATATATCTCTTCTTAGCTTTCTCTTTTTGAAAAAGAAATAAGCGTTTTTCCAGTTCTATATATTGTTGTTCTGCAATTATTTTAAAGAATGTGATCCAGTTTATGCTGGACTTAGCTAACTGATCAATGTCTGTCTTTTGTATCACTAATAATTCACAGGGGGCCATGGCTTGTATATTTTCCAAAGTAGGGAGTGAAGTGATGAATGAAGAATATGCGGTCATTAGTGTATTAGGGAAGGTAATACAGTAAGTAATTTCTTCTCCTGATTCCGGAGTGAAAAAAGAGCGTAATATTCCACTTTTAATGAAGGCGACTTCTTTACATGACTTTCCTTCACTGATAAAGAAATCTCCTTTCTGAAGATGTTTTATTATGCCAAGGTGCTGGAAATCATGGATGTCAGCATTTGTTAGTATACCGAAGCTTTTTAAAAAGTCATTTATCATTTTGTATTGATCTGTTTTTCCTGTTGATAAATGCCGAAAGTAACAATATTTTATGGGTAAAATAAATACAGTAATTACAACCAATTATTACACCTAATGTGTCAGGTGAAATCCTTAGAAGACAGGATTTAGAACTGAGTGATTTTCAGCTCTCCATGACCAATAAGTGCACACGAAAATGAATTATTTTTAAGGATGATTACATTACAGACATCATTACCATTAATCTTTCTAAGAACTGTTTTAGGCTGGCATGACTTGTTAAAATTTGATTTTGGACGGTTTTCTGACTGAGTCCTAACTTTTCGCTAATCTCCCTGGTTGTCATTTCTTCCATGAATTTCATTCTGAATATTTCTCCACGTTTTTCAGGTTGCATCGCTAGCCAAACGGCTATATAATTTCTGATTTCTTTTTCGTTGAGTAAAGAATCAGCTTCTGAACAGGAGTGTACCATGTCATCTAAAGGTTCTTCAAACTGAGGCAGGGTCTGGCCTTTTTTATACAATATGAAAACCTGGTAGCGAACAGCCGTAATCAAATAGGCATAGATATTTACAATGTTTTTTCTTTCTTTCTTGGACCACAGGTCTACAAAAACGGATTGAACAAGTTCTTCGACCTGCTCTATACTTCTTAATCTTTTGTAGCTCTCATTATAGAGTTTATTCCAGTATCTTTCATAAATCTCATCGAAAGCAGCCTTATCCCCTGCAGTCATTGATGCGACTAATTGAGCATCATTCCAAGAGTTGTAAGTGACATGTTTTAGTAGCATTAATTTAGCTTGGTTTAGTTGTAAGTGTATGAATCAAAGTTAAATACTTCACCTAATTATGTGAAATAATTTGGAGAATAATTGCATTTCTTTTTTGCTAAAAGCATTTAAATTTTTCAGGTGGTAACTTGGTAGACGTGTTTTTTTTTATAAAAAGCGATAAGTATTCCTGTGAGCTATAAAAATATTCCGGCTGGCTATGAAATCTGGAGTTTAATCTTGGTTTAGATTAGGAGAAAATAGGAGCTTTTGACTTTTATCTTCTTAAATCACTGTTATATATTATCAATTAATGTAATTTTTTTATTAAAAATATTTCTTAGAATAAGATGGTTTGAAAAATATCGATAAGCGGATCTGCAAATAAATGAGGAGGAGCAGATTTAATTTTTGATTGAATTGTACAAAACAGTTATTTCTATCTTTTTTTATTCCTGTAAGTTTTGATAATCAAACTATATTTTCATTGAAAATTTTAAGTTAAGAAGATTGAAATCAGATTTCATTAACACATGATGCATAATTTACTATATACTTGTAAACTCTAATTTAACATTCCACGCTATCAGTGGAAAAGGTGGTAACATGGCTATAACCGCCTGTTAACTCTTGTTTTCTGAAATAATTTAATCAGGCGAAATCTCAGTGAAAAATCGATTTTTCATTTGATAGGAAATAAATTTTCTCAAAAAAATTTTAAAACAGGCTTTTAATGTGTTTTAAATCGATATTTCAAACTCTTTAAAATATATTTTTAATTAAATTCTATTTTAAAGACATAAATTTCTTGATTCAAATAGTTTTTGCTTAAATTAGATTTATACAAGACAAAAGACCATTAGATTTTGGGTAAGTCATAAGGACAAATGCCTTACCTCAAAAATATAATCATGCGAGAAACTGAATCATTAACACTAGTAGCAAATAAACAAGCAAGTATACGTAGCCTGTATGATAAGCACGCAAGTATGTTATTAGGCTATATTTTTGAAATTGTAAAGAACCAAAAACTGGCTGAGGAATATCTGGTGAAAGTATTTTGTGATATTGCCCAACACTTTAATGAAATAGACTGGGATGAAACTAATAATTGGTGTCAGCTAAAAAGGTTTGCCCAGAATAAGTTAAACCAGTTAACAGATTCCGGTAGAATGGCCAGTGATCTTAAAGATATGGGGTTACAGGTTTCGGGAAGTCATGAATCTCACACCAGATTTCCTGATTATTTTACTGAAGAACAACATCATATTTTTTATAGTGTTTATTATTACGGAAAATCGGTTGAAACGATTTCAAAAGAATTAAATAAAGAAGAGGAATCAATCAGGAAGACTTTAAAAGAGGCTTTCGCTATAATGAGGAAAAGTTGTGAAAATTAACGAATACATCGAAAGCGGAATACTTGAAGCGTATGTATTAGGTTCCACTTCAGAAGCGGAAACCCGGGAATTGCTATTCCTGAAAGCAAAGTATCCGCAAATTCAGGAAGCCTTGCAGTATCTGGAAATGGATATGGAACGCGTGGCTCAGAAAATGTCTATTCCTCCTCCTCCGGATCTCTGGTTAAAAATTGAGAGTCATCTTAATGAATTGGCGGAGGTACCTGATTTTGACACTACTCCAGTCAGAAGACCACCAAACCGCAAAGGAGGGGACCACCGTAAAAGTAGACAATTTATTGAAGTAGATGCTTCTTCAAGCCATATGCGGGTGCACAAAATATGGAGATGGCTATTCATTGGGGTTTTTATTCTTGGGAAAATATTCCTTGGTTTCGCAATTTACTTTTATCTGGAAAACCGTCAGCTCAAACAAGAAATAATCAAGCTGAAATCGCAATTGGAAAAATACGAAAACGCTAAACAGAATCAACAACTCTAATCGCTATCCTTTAAACTAAGCAGGGCTGTTAACAATTCGAAAGTGATATTTGTTGTTTTTTTATACCCATAAGAAAGCTCAAATGAATTGCATGTTCAGGCTTAAGATGAGGATTACCTTTGGAATAGGTATACAAATCAGTAAAATATGTAAATGGATTTAATCTCCTTTTGCTGTTGTGATCGCTGATCTAACTTGAACGGAATCGATTGCCATGATTAAACTTACTGCACCATAGATTACAGCTACGTGCTTTTCGTCTATTACCTGACCATTTATCTGGCCAGTTGCTTGCGCCTCAACCGAAAGGATTCTTAAAAAACAAAGGAGCAACAGCGTAATTATTTTCTTCATGATGCGCGTTAATCAATTTAAAATAGCTTTTACATTTCTAAACTATGCGATTTCGCTTGAAAGAAAATTTATTTAACACTGTTTAACAAAAGTTAACAGAATTTAACAGGATGAAACATCATATTTGAATTTTAAGTGTAATTTGATCCTGAATGAATAAATTAATTATAATTATAGCTGTTGTTTCTTTAAGTGTAAAAACAATTTATGCGCAAAACTTACAAGAAGCCGGAGGTATTGTGGTCGATGAGCATCAGAAAACCTTGCCTTATGTTAGCCTGAAGATCGGTAAACAGATAGCCGCAATGACCAACGCTGATGGTGAATTTTTATTAAAGTATTCAGATGCAAAGCACAAGGATTCATTGATCATCTCTTATATAGGTTATAAAAACCTAAAATTCTCTTTATCAGAATTGCATAAAGACATGAAAATACAATTAATCCCATCAGTTGTAAATTTAAAAGAAATAACGATCAGGCCAGTTAGTGCTGAATCTATTATCCGCCAGGCTATAAAAAACATTCCTGAAAATTACGATACCCGGCCATTTGAAATGAAAGGATTTTACAGAGAGATAGGGAAAGTTGATACCAGCTATCTTTCTTTTGCAGAGGCTTCTTTGAATATTTTGAGCCAGGGCTATAAAGAAAATAGTGGAAAAGATAAGATTGTGATCAATAAAGAACGTAATCTTAAAAAATTGGGGGAGAGGGAAGTTAATAATCCATTAAACATGACAATAGATGGCGCACCTTATTCGATTATAGCCAATGATATGGCTAAGAATCCGGTACGTATTTTAGGCAAGAATTATTTTAAGAAATATAAATTTGAAATAGCTGGTTCAGTAATGAATAATGGAGAAGAAGCCTATTTGATTACGTTTGATCAACAGGATAAACTTAAAGAAGCTTTATATAAAGGCAAGATGGTCATCTTGAAAAGCAGTTATGCTATAGTATCTACCGATTTTGCTTTAAGTCCTAAAGGTATTACCTATGCAAAACCGGATATTTCATTTATTACGCGGCCTGTCTATAGTTTACTGGGCTATAATTTCCGAAAACTTAATGAAGAATTCAGTGAGCGGTATGTCAAAATTAATGATAAATGGTATCCTTACTTCTATAAAATTTCTGCTGTACACCATTTGAAGGCTAAGTACAAACATCTGGAAGGTACGCTGGCTGTAAATGCCGAACTATTTATTTCAAAGATCAACATACCGGCTCAGGGCAATTATGACAAGATCATGCCCGGAAATTATGTTTTTAAAAATTATGTTACTACTTATAAAGATGACTATTGGGGAGATTACAATTTTATTAAACCAACGAATTCCCTTAAAGAACTCGCAGAAAAACTCCAAACCAATTGAGTTTATTCCTCTTCAGTCAAAATAACTGGCTATATATAAAAAGAGCTACTTGTCATTCAACAAGCAGCTCTTTAATCAATTGAAACCTTTATACTTAAGGAGTACCAGCAGCAGTAGCAGTGCCAGCGGGTAATTTTAAACCATCTATGCCGGTTACAACTTCCTCTTCTTCATGTTTTCCTTTTTTCTTTTTCTTATGGCCACCACGCAGCACTTCTTCTAAATATTGATCATACTGAGTCTGCTGTTCACCTTTTAAAATGTTTCTTACATTTTTGGTAGTCTCATTCTGCATCCTGTAAAACTTAGAAATATCATCTTCATTGTACATTCCCGTTTGTTGTTTTTTAGTCAGGTTAGCCTGCGCTTTGAACAAATCAAGCATATAATTGTAAATTATATTTTTTTGAGTTGGGTTCATTTTAATTTTTTTATCCATGGCCTCTATACTTTTAGTGGTCATTTCGGATGGAGTAGGTGGTGCTTTCTGCGCTTTAGCACAAAAAATCATTCCCATAACCAGACCAAGAGTCAAAATATATGTTTTCATTGTTTTATAGTTTTGTTTTTTAATGGTAATGAAGCTATCCTATGCTACCCGATTTTGTTCAATCTATTCGTATTCTGCTGCACATAATGGTTTCATCGTTCTTGCTTTATTAATCGATGCAATTTATAAAATATTTAGGGAGGAATGCAATCCGATCTTATAAGCTATTAATTTTTTAGCTGATAATAATATAAACCTGAGCAGTGTATTAGATTATTAGCAATAAAATAATAAATTTATGAAGAAACAAGTAATGTTTCACAAATAACCTCTTTCGAAGATGGCAATAACACAGCACAGAAATTTTGCGTGTTCTTGTCCGTTTTTAGTTCCCCAAATTAAATTATCAAATGAGATTAAAAAAATGTTTACTAATTGCATTCCTCCTTCCTTTCGTAGCTGTGGCACAAAAAGGGGCCACTACTTACCCTGTCAAAGATCTTCACGTCAAGTGGACCTTTAAAGAACATCAGAATAGGAACAAACAATCACTTTCCTTGCTGACCTTTATCAACAAAGCAGCACAGCCTTTTCCAGCGGCCAACTGGAGCCTTTATTTTAATTCTATGAAAGAAATAGAGGTAAAAACTTCTGATCAGCTGATTATTGAACAAGTTAATGGTGATCTTTTCCGTATCCGGCCAGGTAAATCCTTTAAAGCCATTAATAAAGGTGACTCTGTAATTCTTGATATGGTGGCCCTTGATGAAATTGTCAATTTTGCTGATGCACCAGGCGGTTTATACCTGGTATGGGATAATCAACCGGATAAAGGCTTAAAGATTGAGCATTATGACGTAGAACCCGTTGAAAAGTATCTCAAGAATGTCGTTTCTCCGTTAGACACTTATAACAGGAACAGCAAATTTATACCAAAAGATAAAAAAACTCTAATCAAGCTTCTTCCAACACCGGTATTTTATGAGGCGCGTCCGGGGAACTTTTCTGTAAATGCAGTAACCTCAATCAACAGCGATCCAGCATTTCGAAACGAAGCTGAATACCTGTCAAATGAGTTGTTTAACTTGTTTAAGATTAAACTTGTAGTTAGTACTGGCGCGTCAAAAGAGAAAAGCATTCAACTGGTTAAAAACAATTTACCTGAAGATGAATATCAGCTGGAAATTACGGCGCAGTCGATCACCCTATCAGCAAGTAATGCAACTGGTATCTTTTACGGTTTACAATCATTAAAATCTTTGCTTTTAGCTAACAGCCCGGTTAAAGGTGCAAAAACTGTGCTGGTAAGCAATGTATCTATTAAAGATGCACCCCGTTTCAAATACAGAGGCTTGATGCTTGATGTGGCACGTAACTTTCATCCAAAGGAAGAAGTATTGCGTATCCTTGATTTAATGGCGCTGTATAAATTGGATGTATTTCATTTTCACATCACTGACGATGAAGCGTGGAGAATTGAAATTCCCGGGCTTCCGGAATTAACAGCAATAGGAGCGAAAAGAGGACATTCACTCACAAACGAAAATGCTCTTCAGCCAGCTTACAGCTCTGGCCCGGATACTACAGAAGTATTGAATAAAGCATTTTACACTAAAGCTGATTTCGTTGAGATCTTAAAATATGCTGCACAAAGACACATAGAAGTGATTCCTGAAATAGAATCTCCTGGTCATGCCAGGGCTGCGATCAAATCAATGGATACACGCTACAGCAGATTCATGGCTAAAGGAATGCGCGCTGAAGCTGAACAATATCTTTTACGTGATATCAATGATAAGTCTGTGTACAGCTCCGCCCAGTATTGGAATGACAATATTGTCTGTGTTGCGTTACCTTCAGTTTATACTTTCTTGAATAAAGTTACTGAATCGCTACAGGATATATATCGCCAGGCACATGTTCCTCTAAAAACAATCCATTTTGGTGGAGATGAAGTTCCTCAGGGTGTCTGGGAAAAATCACCATTATGTCTTGAATTGGTGAAACAGGCGAAAATGAAATCTACAGATGACTTATGGAGCTACTATGTTTCAAAATTACAAAGTATGCTTAAACCAAAAGGAATTGTGCTTTCTGGCTGGGAAGAGTTTGGGATGATGAAGACTTATTTAGATGGGCACAAACTGATGGTTCCAAATCCTTTATTTGCCAATGATCCTGTACAGCTTGATGTGTGGAATAACGTGATTGGTGGCGGTACAGAAGATTTGCCTTATCGCCTGGCAAATGGTAGCTATAAAGTTGTACTTACCTGTTCCAGCAATTTCTATTTGGATATGGCTTATAACCGGTCATTAACTGAGCCGGGTCATTACTGGGCTGGTTTTGTGAACATGGAAAAGCTCTTTTCTTTTATACCTTATGACTATTACAAAAATGCAAAAGAAAATAATAAAGGTGAACCGGTTTCCAGATCTGTATTTGTTGGAAAAGATCGTTTAACTGATTTTGGTAAGTCAAATATTCTGGGTTTAAAAGCTGCCTTATGGACAGAAAAGATTAGCAATACAGAATTGCTTGAATTTATGCTGTTACCAAGATTGGTTGGTTTTGCAGAAAGAGCATGGGCAGCAGATCCGGCATGGGCTTTAGAAAAGGATTCTGTTAAATCTGAGGCTGCTTATGAGGATAGTTATACAGACTTCAAAACCAGAGTTGGTTTAATTGAATTCCCGAAATTGGATCAAGGTGGCTGGAATTACCGTATTCCGCCAGTAGGCGTAAAGGTCACTAACGGAGAGATAGCTGGTAATACAGAATTCCCTGGTTTTAACATTTACTACACAACAAATGGGAAAGAACCTGCTGTTAAAGATAAATTATACACTAGTCCAATAAAGGAAAAAGGGGTGGTTAAACTCAGAGCTTTTAATGCTAAAGGAAGAGGTGGAAATACGACTACCGTTCAAAATTAAGCATATCTTTTTCAGAAGCGCCGTATGATCAAATGATGATACGGCGCTTTTTTATACAATTATTGTAAATTTTAGCTAATTCCAGAACTTATGATCTGAAAATACGTTTTTCTATAAAATTGATATACCCAATGGAAAAATTAGTAAAGACACAATTAGCCTACTTTAATACCAATACCACAAAAGCTGTTAGCTTTAGAATCGAACAATTAAACAAACTCTATCAATTGCTGGTTAGCAATGAGGCCTTATTAGAAGAGGCTATATATAAAGACTACGGTAAGTCAACTTTTGAAACTTTTCAAACCGAATTTGCCACAGTTTACGAAGAAATCAAAATTGCAATCAGAGATCTTGAACAATGGTCAGCAATCAAACCGGTAGCTACTGATGCCAGGAATGCACCTGCTAAAAGTTACCAGATTCCAGAGCCTTTGGGCGTGAGCCTGGTCATTGGCCCATGGAATTATCCTTACCAACTTTCTTTAGCACCTGCTGTGGCTGCAATTGCTGCGGGGTGTACGGTTATATTGAAGCCAAGTGAGTTGACTGCAAATTGCAGTGCGGTTATGGCTAAAATCATTAACGAGAATTTTGAAGAACAATATTTCCATGTGGTAGAAGGTGGTATTGCTGAAACAACTGCTTTACTTGATCAGAAATTCGACATTATATTTTTCACCGGAAGTGTTCCTGTTGGGAAGATTGTTTACCAGGCAGCGGCAAAGAACCTGACTCCGGTTGTCCTTGAACTCGGTGGTAAAAGCCCCGTGATTATCATGCCGGACAGCGATCTTGAGGTTACCGTTAAAAGATTGGTGTGGGCAAAATATTTGAACTCAGGACAGACTTGTATCGCACCTGATTATGTATATGTACACCAAAGTATTGAGCAAGAGTTCTTAGAAAAAGTTGCGAAAGAGATAGAAAAATCTGATTATAAATTGGAGAATGGCAACTTCGTGAAAATCATTAATGAGCGTAATGCGGAACGTGTATCAGGATTAATTAACCCGGATAAGGTTTATGTTGGTGGTAATTTTAATGTGGCAGAGCGTTTTATTGAACCTACCGTTTTGCATGGGGTGAACTGGGAAGATAAGGTGATGAAAGACGAAATTTTCGGTCCAATCATGGCTGTTTTGACCTTTGATGATTTGGATACCGTGATCAAAGAAATTAAAGACAGACCGAAACCTTTGGCATTATACGTATTTACGAAAGATGAAAATATTCAGAAAAAGGTTATGGGAGAAATCTCTTTTGGTGGAGGATGTATCAACGATGCTATCATGCACATCTCGAATGGAAATCTTCCTTTCGGGGGTGTAGGCTCGAGTGGTTTAGGCAATTATCATGGAGAAGCGGGTTTTAGGGCCTTTTCACATTATAAAGGGATACTTGAAAAAGAATTCACGCAAGATTCGGATATCAAATATTCTCCACATACTGAAGAGAAACTGCAAAAAATGAAAGCAGCAGCTAAATAATAAGAGAATTTATATCGTATATTTAAAAGTGGCGATGAATGTATTCACATTCATCGCCACTTTTATAGTAATAGCCTAAAAATTAGTTTAACAGATGAACAGACCCAGTTTTAAAATAGCACTCCTTTTATTTTCAGCTATAGTATATAGTCAGGTAACCAAAGCACAGATTTCTGCCGGAAAAATAGATTCTCTTGTGGAAAATTCCATGAAGAAGTTTAATGTAACGGGTGTATCGATTGGAATTGTAAAGGATGGTCAGATTGTATATACAAAAGGTTACGGTGTTAAATCCATGCTAACCAAAGAAAAAGTAGATGAAAATACCCAGTTTGCTATTGCCTCTAATACGAAAGCTTTTACCACAGCGGCGCTTTCAATTTTAGTAGAGGAGAGAAAATTGTATTGGGAAACTAAAGTTAAAGACATACTGCCAGAATTTAAAATGTACAATGATTATGTAACAGAAAATTTCACTATTCAGGATTTACTGACGCACCGTAGCGGTTTAGGTCTTGGCGCCGGAGATTTGATGTTCTTTCCAAGCGGATCTGACTTTACCATAAAGGATGTATTGTCAGGTTTTCAATATTTCAAACCTGTTTCTGATTTCAGAACGAGGTTTGATTACGATAATCTCTTATATTATGTAGCAGGAGAGGTTATTGCAAAACTTAGCGGGATGAGTTGGGAAGATTTTGTTCAAAGCCGCATTATTAAACCGTTGGGTATGGAGCATAGTTATGCTTCTTTAGCATTGATGAGGGATAAGAGTAAGCTGGCAATGCCGCATGCGGATACTTTTGGCAAGCTCAAGCAAATAGAGAATTTTGGGGATCAGATTAATGGAGCTCCGGGTGGTATTTATTCGACTTCAGCTGATTTGTGTAAATGGATGTTGATGCAGCTGAATAAGGGAAAGTATGGAGCTCAACTGGAGCAGCAACTTTTCTCAAAGACCAGTCAAAAGCAAATGTGGACTATCCACAACGTGACGGGTTTCAATGAAGATCCGCGTTATCATACTCATTTTGGGGGTTATGGCCTAGGGTGGTTCTTAGATGATATGAAGGGGAACTTCCATGTTTCTCATACCGGGGGATTACCAGGAATGCTTTCATCGGTCAGTTTATTTCCGGATCTTAATTTGGGTATAGTTGTATTAACGAATTCAGACGGGGGAAGTAATTTATTCTCAGCGGTGAGTAAAACGATAGAGGATAGCTATATGGGATTGGACGATAACCACTGGATAGATATAGTTTATGATCAGATAGAAAATGATAAGATGCACGAAGATGGAGTGACCAAAGATGTTTGGGCGCAAGTTGCTGCTTCCAGTAAGAAAAAGATAGATCCGGCAGGTTATATAGGGATTTATACAGATAAATGGTTTGGTAAAGTAGAAATTTCCCTAAAAGGCAAACAGTTATGGTTTAAATCTTATCGTTCTCCGAAGTTATCTGGCCCGATGTCTTTTTATAACGCTAATTCTTTTGCCATTAAATGGGCTTATCCGGATCTGAATGCAGATGCTTTCGCAATCTTCAGTCTTGATGAAGAAGGGAAAGCACAAAGCATCAAAATGAGAGGGATTTCTCCAAGCATTGATTTTAGTTATGACTTTCGGGATTTAGATTTTCAAAGGTTGTAGATATACAGTTTCTATCATACGCAATGCCCTTTTGGTTTGCAGATACAATTCATGGTAATTTCTGTTCAATACGATTTCTTTTGTAATCAGTTTAGAGCCCATACCTAGTGCACATACACCGGCCTGGAACCATTCTGCCAGGTTTTCTTCTGCTATTTCTACGCCCCCCGTGGGGATAAAAAGCTGACCTCTGAATAATTCCCGGATCGAGGATATAAATGCCGGGCCCAGAATATTTGCAGGAAATAACTTAATTACAGGCGCGTTAAACTGTTGGGCGGTATAGATTTCTGTTGGGGTCATACAACCCGGTATCCAAAGTATATTGTGCTGATCGCATACCGCTGCAACTGCCGGGTTGACAATCGGAGAGACAATGAAGTCTGCTCCAATAGTAATGAAATCGGCTGCCTCTTTGGCTGATTTGATAGTGCCTATTCCTAAATATAAGCCAGGCATTTCTGTAACCTGTAAGGCTTTTAGTTGTTTGAAATTGTAGAGTGCCTGATCTCCACGGTTTGTGTATTCTACAATTCTAACACCAGCTCTATATAGGGTTCTCAAAATATCAATGCTTGTTTCCGCACTGTTTTCATAAAATAAAGGAAGTAATTTACCCGCTAAAAGGGTGTCGATAATATGTTGTTTCATAGGGATTGATTTAAATGTGCTGTGATTTGTGCCACATTCATAGCAGTAGAATCACCGGGTGTAAATAATTTATAATAGGCAGCGGCAGTTGCAAATTCTACAATTTCCTGCGCGGGGTGGTTTTGATAAAAGCCATAAATCAGGCCTGCCATGTAGCAGTCTCCACTACCGACCTTATTGATGACTTTTTCGGCATTATATTCCTTTGAACTGTACAGCTGATTTTTGGTATATAGCGTGGTATAGTACTGAATTCCTTCACCATGGTCAAACCTGAAAGTATTGGCAACAGCTTCACATGCGGGGAAATCTTGTTGTATAGCCAGTGAAGTTTTCTCTGCCTGTTGTATACAGAAATCTTTATGTTTCAGCATAAAATCATCAGCTTTTGGTATGCCCAGCATTAATTCAGCTGCCCAGATATTGCCCATAATCAAGCGGCAATAAACAGCAAGATTTTTCATAATCTCTACAGGAGCTTTCCCGTATTTCCAAAGTTTTTGGCGGTAATTCAAGTCAAGGGAAACACTGATACCCATTTTTTCTGCCACGAGCAGTGCTTCTTTACAGACTTCCGCGATTTCTTTATTAATGGCTGGACAGATTGCCGAGAAATGAAACCAGCCAATTCCTTCAAAAATCTGTTCCCAGTCTATCGCATGTTTTTTAAGCCCGGAAAAAGAGGAATGTTGACGGTCATAAATGACTTCCGCATTTTTCATATCGGTACCCATCGCAAGATAATAAAGTCCGATCCGGTCACCCTCATCAAGAAAACGAGTCGTATCTATTCGTTTTTCCTCCAGATAAGTCTTGATTTGTTTGCTCATTTCATTATCAGGGAGTGCCGTTAAATAGGCTGAAGGAATATCCCATAAAGCAAGCGCAGTGGCTACATTAAGTTCTGCACCTCCTATATAAGCAGGGATCAGATTTGAATTGAGCCACTTGCCTGCAGGGTCGGGGCAGATTCTTAATAGTAATTCTCCAAAACACAGGACTTTTTTTAACATGGTTAGCTGTTTTTGTTAGTATTTATATTTGTACTTGATATTGAAATTATAGGATAAGAGTTGAATCGTATGACAGGTGTTGAAATTACAGGATAGGTGTTGAAATCTCGTTACACATCTTGAAATTCTATGGCAGCTATTGATCGGGTATTAATTGATAGATGCACTTCTATTTTGAATAAACACCAATCTTAAATTGATCTGCAGAAGCAGGAGCAGGGCCCGCCCAGGAAAGATTAAGCTTTCCCAGATCGGTGTATTCAGGTTTCACCTGGTAGATATGACTCCCTAAAACCCGCTGATAAAATGATTCCACTTTTCCGGATTCGTAGAAATTGCAATGGTCAACACTAATATTGTCCCATCTGTATTCCTGGAAGAAGATCGCTCTGCCTCCCTGACCAGAATAAGAAAAATTACTATTGAGGATGGAAACCTGTTGTGCGCCAACTAATTTAACTGCCGATCCCTGTTCTCTGTTTTCTACTTCATTAAAAGTACAATGATCAATTTTTACGAATGGGCCCAACGTACTTTCATCATTTCCGCCACGGTAAATATTAATTGCGGTACCCATCAGATTGGTAAAGACACAGTTAGTGATTAATGTATATTCTGCATTATAAATTCCTTTATCTTCTTTTTCTGCCGAAAGGTTAATGCCACTACCCGAAATATGATGAAAGACAGAGTTTTTGACAATCAGACTATCCGCAAGTGTACTCTTTGAACCCGAAAAACCATTGTTTGAGCTCTCATTATAGTCATAAAATTCACAATTATCTATCGTCAGTTTATACGGTTGATTCATTGGTTTATCGGTAGACCTGATCCCTGCCTCCGCATTGGCGTAACTTTCATAATTACCTTTGAATGCGATACCTTTGACAGTCAGCTCACTACCATTTTCTAAAGTAATAAATGCAGGCAGTGATTTGAAGGATGCATTTACAAAAACAGGCCTGTTTTTTAAACCTTTTGCAGCCATCAGAATCAATGTTTTATCAATGATCAGTTCTTCTTTTAATGGATAGAAACCAGTATCAGTTAATACAATTGTATCACCTGCCAACGCTTCTTTAAGTGTTGCGGCCAGTGATGAACTCTGAGTAGCTTTTAAGAAAGTACTTTTTGGTTTTCTCCATGCTTTCCTGATTTCAGGATGATACCAGGAAGCGCCCGTTTTTTTCGGACCAATAACGTTTAGTTTTTTGAGCTCAGCGCCGTATAATTTGCTATATGGCAGTTCAATATCCTCGATCTTGTACGGATTTGTTTTTGTCTTAACGAAGCCATTGGGTACTTTTCCCTGGTAAGTGTCAATCAATCCATTCTCAGAAAAGACAATTCCCTGATCATTATTTGCATCTGTATAAATCTCTTCTCTTGAAGTAGCGATCAGATTCTTCCTGAACTGAACATTTTCTGGTGCTAATGTTCTTTCGGCATCTTTGCCAGCACCAAACAGAATATTTGAACAATCCACAAAAGTATTTCGTTCAATCCACGCATCCTTCACCTGATAGTATCGATTGATTAAAGAATTCGGAACGCCATTCAGTACAGAAAGGGGAGCTCTGAAATTCGTGCCCTGTAATTGATAAAAGACATTATTAAAGACCTTCTGACGCGGATTAATCACTCTCACTCCACCAGTAAATGGTTTGTTATTCCCCAGAAAGAAATTCCCTTCTACTAGATTATCTGACCCATGTCTCAATACCAGCCCGCCTTCACACTCAAAAAAAGTATTAAAGCATACCCGGTTCTCACCAGATTTAATGGATACGATTTCTACTTCTCCATTACAACGCTCAAATAAATTATGCGCAATTGTTGTTCTGGAGGCTGTTAAGGAATAACGTGATACACCAATCCTGATAGTTTCACCTCCATTTGCACCCAGCCGGGATCTGCCTTTGAAGTAATTACTATCTATCAAATGCTCATTTTTCTGACTGCGTTCATCATTAAGTTCCGCAATGATCACAGGGCCAAGGTTTAACTTGTCAACAAAAGTAGAATGATCTATCCGGTTGTTTTTTCCATAAAATGTAACCCAGGTATCAGACCTGAACTTTTCTGGCTGACTATAATTTTCAATCACAACGCCTGTAACTCTGCAATGGTTGGCTAATAGTGCTTCACTGGTTTTAAAAGAGATAATTTCTCTTTTGGGCGTATATCCATTTTTGAAATGTAAATCTTTGATGACCAGGTATTCACCACTCAATTGTAAATAAGACTGTCCGGTAAAAACAGCTCCTCCAGGCGTTTCGGGCATGATCATGATAGGCTGCGCTGCTGTACCTTTTCCATGGAGCTGTAGCGCAGCATTCGGCCATTCTTTATCTTTTAATAATATAACATCACCTGGTCTGGCTTTTGAAACAGCTGCCTTTAATTCCTGAGGATTGTTAACGGTTATAGAATTTTCAGCTCTGTTAGTGTTGCCAGCCATCATAGCGCTGTTAATCACCATAGGCTTGTTATCAAATACAAGGTGGAAAGAGAAAGGATCCTTGTAGAAAGAGCTGTTAATTACCTTGGACTTGTCAAATAATATAGATTTTGTATAACCTTTTAAACTGCAAATGATGAATAAGGATAAGATTAGATTTTTCATAAGCTATTTAGATACGAGTATGTCAAACTTAATTGTTGAAACAGCAACTGGACTCCCGATAACTACACTTTTTGCACTTAACAATTGATTGGTAAAAGTTCCATCAGCTTTCGGCACACGAATCCAAATCAAATAAGCAGCAGTTGTATTAAAAATATTCGCTGCCTGGTTTGTAGTTGCTGCATCGAATTTGGCGGTACTGCTTCCTGGTACTGGAATTCCTTCAAAGAATTGATCATCCAGTGCAGTAATCGTATTCGCACTGTAAGCCGCATAAATTCTTTCGGTATCTGGAGATCCCGGAATTAATACACGAAACTTAGTTGCTTTAAGACTTCTAGGATCAGGTTCCCAAACTTGCGTATTACACTTGTAATTTTTGGTAATCGTTGTTGCACTTGCCGGACTATATAAACTAAATACAGCTGCAGTAGTACAGTAAGTTACAAAATCGACTCTTTGCTCTTGGCCACCTACATTGCAGCTACCCAGTAAAGTACCTGTTTTACCGTTAAAAAAACTGCTTGCCGACGGTGCTGATGCTGTTCCATGTGCCATCATTGCCTGGTCTTTATACAAGACATATGATTTAACAGGAATATGAATCAAAGCCTCGGCCTTTAACCCGAAACTATCAGTAATTACTATTTTGATTTTACTGGCGTTCTTGCGGTAAGTATATGGATAACTTAGCGCATATGTTTTTTCATTTTTAGTCAGGATGAGCTGGTCTGCCTTTTCAAAAGTACCTTTGTAATCATCGTAGAACTCAATCAGCTTTAATCCATTCTCTGAATTCGCTTTCCCTTGAATCAAAACTTTACCCATTTCATCAGGGAGTGCACTTACCGGGATACCAGTCAATGTGGGCAAAGGAGGGGAGAAAGCAGTCATTTTTATCAATCCTTCAAAAGAAGAATTGTCAATATGTTTAACCATTACCCTGATACCTGTAACCTTCGTCAGTTTCGCAGCAGAGAAACTTTTGGTAGGAATGGAGAAATGATAAAGGTTCCTGCTTTCCTGTGTTGGGGTATCCCGGTAAATCAAAGAATCTGTTTTATCGCTCCGCATCAGATAAAAATAGATCAGTCTGATCCCGATTGTGGAATTCAATTCTCCGTTTAATACTGTATCAGGGCCGGTCTGACCAATTGCTGTATTGAAAGTAAACTCTTTTGCGGTGAGTACATCTGGCTTATCAGTTGCAGCATTTTTATCCTTTTTGCAACTGTTCAGTAAGATAAAACTTATCACCATTATGACTATTGAATAAAGGTTCTTCATCCTTAATATATATTAATAACCAGGGTTTTGAGTGATTTTGAGCTGATCATTTGCATCTAGCTCACGCTGCGGGATAGGCAACAGTAATTTTTCAGGCGTCAGGTTAGCTTGTAATTCAGGTAGCGTAAAGGCTGGTCTGTAATTTTTATAGTGCGAATCAAACTCCACAGCAAAGTGATTTTTAATCACAGTGATGGCCTGTTCAGTCCTCACCAAATCAAAGAAACGCTGGTTCTCAAAGGCAAATTCCAACCTTCTTTCATTTAATAAAGCAGTTAAGAATTGAGTTTGATTGGTAATTGCATTTGGATTTGACGGATCTGCAGGGTATTTATAAAAACCAGTTTTAAAATCTCCTGAAGTATAATCAGTTGCGCCAGCTCTTGACCTAACCTGATTAATTAATTCAAGGCTTGTGTTTCCAAAACCCAGCGCTTCAGCTTTCATTAATAACACATCTGTATACCTTAGTACAGGGAAATCGTTTTCCGCATCAAACTTCACCAAAACAGGCGAGATGAATTTCTTTACATAAAGCTTGGCTGAATATTTAGCCATAGTCACCGCCTTACGGCTGTCAACCGCCCCCGAAGCAGGAGTTTTATAAGTTAAATCCAGGTCATTTGTTGGGAAATTATAACCGCTTCCATCTCCGTTCACGACTGTACTACCACTTGAAGTCGGTGCGAAATTATTAGCCATTAGGTTACCCAGCCCCAAACCGCCTGCTTTAAATCTGACTGCAAACAAAATTTCCTTGTTCATCTCATTGTTAATAGAGAATACATCTGAAAAAGAAGGCAGCAAACCATAGCCGCTGTTATTGATTACTTCTTCGAGCAAAGGCAAAGCCTCAGCTCCGCGGTGTAATGTCAAATATACTTTTGCCAATAAGGCTCTGGCAGCCCAGGTATTAGCTCTGCCCACATCAGCACTGGTAGAAGGAATGAAGGCCGTTTGTGGCAACAGGCTTTTTGCTGCTAAAAGATCAGCTTCAATCATTTGATAACATTCGGCGAGCGGAACTCTGTTGATTTGCTTGGACTGCTCAGGATCTACTGGATCAGTCACTAAAAATACGCCTCCATATAACCTGACCAGATTGAAATAGTGATAAGCACGTAAAAACAAAGCTTCACCTGCCAGCTGATTTCTTTGCTCAGGAGTCATTTTTGCTATTCCTTCTCCTACGGTAGTTTTTCCGGCCGCATAAACAACCCCGAGACTTTTCAATACGTAGTTAATAGACCTGATGTTTTTATAAGTTACCAGCCAATATTGATAAACCTTATCATGAGAAGAATTTAAAGTGAACATATCCAGGTCATTGAACTCAAAATTAATAGCAGCCGAGCTGTTCGCTACGCCTTGTTTAGAATTATCGGTACGTAAATCAGTCAGCATCCATTCAAATTCCAATGGTTTCTGCATCCCATTATAACTTCCCGTTAAAGCTGTTTTAGTCTGGTCGTATGTTTTGTAAAAACTATCTACCCCAACATTAGAGATAGGATCGATATCGATGACTTTTTTGCAGGATACTATGCTTAAACACAGTACTAAACCTGCAGTTATACAGTGGAGATTTCTCATCTTATGTCTTTTTAAATTAAAAATTAACATCTATACCAAAAGTGAAAGTGCGTGAAATTGGAAAAGCACCACGCTGATACCCGTCTACCAAAGGGGAAGAATATTGTGATGACGTTGTCCTGGCCTCTGGGTTTATACCCCGGTATGAGCTTCCGGTCAGGTAGAATAAATTATCAGCAGAGCTGTAAACCCTGACACTGCTTACACCGAGTTTTTTAATCAGCTTACCAGGAATCGTATAACCCAGAATTATGTTTCTTAAAGCCGCATAAGAGCCACTTTCAATCACGTAATCCGTGAGCAGCCAGTTTTCGCCATTCGTATAATAAGGTGTTTTTCCATCACCTGGATGTGCAGCACTAACCCATCTGTTCTGGTTGAATTTCTCATTATATCTCCTGGATTCGTTGTAGTTGGCATCTCCATTGATAAGCTGGCCACCCTGTACACCCTGAATCATAATATTCAAATCAAAGCCTTTATATTTAAATGAATTGTTGATTCCCCAGGTAAAATCTGGAAAAGGACTTCCAATGGTCGTCCGGTCGTTCACATCAATTTTACCATCCCCATTTACATCTACAAACTTCAGACCTCCCGGTGCATAATATTTAGAAAGGGTAGAGGTCTGTCCTGCGGCTTTGGCTGCATCAATTTGTGCCTGTGAGGTCCATATGCCATCAGTTTTATAACCAAAAAACTGAATAGCCGGTTGCCCGACAATAGCCGCATAGATTTCATTCCGCTCTCCGTAATTATATTGAAAAGGTTCTCCGCCAAGCTCCAGTAAACGATTTCTGTTAGCTGAAAAGTTAAGCGAAGTAGACCATTGAAAATGATCAGTTTTGATATTTACAGAATTGAATTCAACTTCAATACCCTGGTTTTTAACTTTGCCTGAGTTATCAAAATACTCAAAAGAGCCACTGAAAGATTGAGTAGATCTTTTGTAAAGCAATTTATCCGTATTGGAATTGTAATACTCAATGGTCAGCCCAAAGCGGTCTTTCATAAAGCCAAGGTCTAAACCTGTGTTGAATTCAAAAGTACGTTCCCAGGTAATGTTTGGATTTGCCAGTACATCTGAGTTCGGTGATAAACCAAGGTTTACAGAACCTGTACCACCTCCAAAAGAATAATTGCCTGGATATAAAAGGTTTTGAAACGCGAAACTCTGGATCTTGTTATTTCCGGTTGCGCCATAACTTGCCCGGAGTTTCATGTTGCTGATCCAGGAAACATCCTTCATGAAATCTTCTTTTCCGATGCCCCAGCCCGCTGAAATTGCAGGAAAAGTACCCTGTTTTTTTCCTTCTGCAAAATAAGAACTACCATCCATCCTGAAACTGGCGGCCAGTAAGTACTTGTTCTTATAATCATAAGTTAAACGTCCGAGGTAAGATACCAGACCAATCTGGTCTTTGAGTGTATTGGTCAAAGCCTGATCAATCTGACCAGCCTGGTTCAAAGTTTCAAAAGTCTCTGTAGGGAAATTCCTTCCCACCATATTGCTTTCTTTTATCTTGGTTTGTTGTGTTGTAAAGCCTAATAAACCTGTAAAACTATGGTTACCCCTGGTCACATTATAATTCAGGGTATTTTCCAGCAAAAGATCCATATAGCTTCTTGTGTAAAGCGTAGCTTCATTCACATCACCATCTTTTCTTGCATTTGATCTGGTCAGCGTTGTATTTTCTTGCTGCGAATAATAACCACCAACAGAACTTTTGAAGATCAGGTTTGGCAGGAATTTAATGCTGATATCACCACCACCTAACATCCGGTAAGTCTGCTGATCGCGTGTTTCTCTTGCCGCAATGGATAGCGGAGTATTGTTACTTGTGGCAAACGGTTCTACAGGGCCAGCACTGATCCAGTTACTGCCATCAGGCATTGTTCCGGAATATTGCAACCCATTGAAATGTCTGGCTTGTACAAATTCACCAGGAATAATACTTGCCCAGGCTGCATTCTGACCGACATAAGCTGCGGTAAAGTCACTGTGGTTAACCGGAAGAAAAGAGCCAAAGCGGAAATAATCTGTGAAATTTACAGCAGGTCTTTGTGTCTTTACATAAGAGGGATTGAAGTTAATACTAAAACTGACTTTCTTACTCAGTGTACCATCCAGTTTGGTCTTCAGGTTAAACTTACTGTTGTCACTATATTTTAATACCGCTTCATCTTTCTGGCCACTTGCCGATACATAATATCTCAGGTCTTTTTTACCACCAGAAATACTGAGTTGGATATTGGAAATAGCTGCGTTTTGCAGGGCTTCCTGCTGCCAATCTGTAGGGCCTCCGCTAATTTCGTTTTCAATTACATAAGCTGCTCTTTCCGGATCAGTAATCAAGTTCTTCATGTTTGCCGGAACTGTAGGATCATCCGCACGCAATGCAGCTTCCGCATAAAGCAATTTGGTATAATCAGTAATACTGATGATCGGATTCAGTTTATAAGGCTTTTTAAAACCATAATAACTTTTCAAAGTATATCTTGGCTTATCAGAACCTCCGCTCTTGGTTGTGATCAGGATAACTCCATTAGCTGCTCTGGAACCATAAATAGCACCAGAGGCCGCATCTTTAAGGACTTCAATACTTTCTACATCCTGAGGATCCACAAAAGATAATCCATCAGGTACAGGATAGCCATCCACCACTACCAGAGGCTGGGAACCTGCACTAATTGAACTAAACCCACGGACACGGACAGTGGGGGCAGCACCAGCTTCAGAACTGACATTTTGTATCGTTACCCCCGCAATTTTACCAATCAGGGCATTGTCTAAACGTGCAGTAGGAATCTCATCCAGGTTCTCGTTTTTCAACTTGCTTACTGCACCTGTAACAGAAGATTTCTTTTGCGTACCATAACCGATCACAACCACCTCATTCATTGTATTGGGGATTTCTTTTAAAGTGATGGTAATTGTTTCTGCCTGTTTCACTGCAAAAGCTTGTGGTTCATAGCCCATGTAGTTAATCAACAGTAGTTTTCCCGGTTCGGCTTTAATTTTAAACTCTCCCTTGTTGTCGGTGACTACGCCCTGTTTAGTGTCTTTGAGGATAATCGAGGCGCCTGGCAGAGCTTCCCCTTTCTGATCCTTCACAGTACCCTGAATGGATACTTTTGTCTGAGAATAGGCCGGTTTTAAATATAAAAAACACGACAATATCATGACTAGTAAACCTTTAAAGTAAACTTTTGAATTCATAATAATTTATATTTGGTTATAGGTTGTACCTGCTTCGTAAAATCTCCTTTACCGCAGGAAACAGCTTGTTTTGCTCAGGTCAGCTGCTAGTTTTTTTACTGCAGGAGACCGGAGTCTTCTGCAGTAGTGGTGAATCAGGAGAAATTCAAGCCACCGTTAATGTCAATATTGGTACCCGTTATATAACTGGCTTGATCAGAAGCTAAATAAACGACCAGATCAGCTACTTCGGTTGCTTTTCCCTCTCTTTTCAATAAAGTTGAATTGGCTACATTAGTCCGCACTTCGGGTTTAGTGAAAGTATCATGAAAAGCAGTCGCAATCATTCCTGGTAAAACAGCATTCACGCGGATATTTTTCGGGCCTAGTTCTTTAGCTAAAGCACGTGTATAAGTCATGACGCCGCCTTTAGCTGTAGCATAAGCACTTGCGCCGGGACCACCGCCATCTCTGCCTGCTAAAGAAGAAAGGTTTATAATTGAGGCACCAGAGCCCATAAATGGAATTGTTGCTTTACTAACCAGGTATACACTTTTTAGATTCAAGTCCATCACTGCATCCCAAAAATCTTCTTCCAGTTCTGGTGTTGGTTTTCTGGCCACCATTCCGCCAGCTACATTGACCAGGATATGAATTTCTTCTCCAAAAGCTTTTCTGGTCTGCTCAATTAATGCAGAAACCTCTGCAGATTTAGTAACATCACCTTTGACAATGATTCCTTCTCCACCTTCTGATTGAATTAGTTTTAAGGTTTCCTCAGCATTAGCCAGGTTATCGAAATAATTGATCACTACCTTCGCACCTTCACGGGCAAGCTGGCAGGAAACTGCTCTGCCAATATCTCTTGATCCACCGGTAACTACGGCTACTTTGTTTTTTAATCTCATCTGATTTGTTTATGAATGAATGGTTCTTTTTGAAGTAATATATTTAATGCAGATCCAGGTAATTGGTACCAGCACTGCTGCCAGCACGAAAAAGGATACATAACTTGTTTTAGTCATTACAGGAACTAACCAGGTGGTTAAAAGTGTCCCCACTACAGCCGCTGTACCACCCATTCCCGCTACAGTCCCTACGTTTTTACCGTTGAAATAATCACTGGGTAAAGTTTGCAGGTTTCCGATCAGAAACTGGAAACCGAATAGGGTCAGACCTATCAGTACCATCGCCAAACCCGGTTCTGCTTTCAGGTCATCCAGCTTATAGACAATAGCAAGTAAAGACAGCAGCATGAATACACAGCCTATGGCTACTGAATTCTTTCTTGCTTTTACCGCATTCACCCCTTTTTTAACCTGCCAGGAAGAATGATAGCCGCCAAGCAAACTACCGATTGCTGCAAATAAATAGGGGAGCCAGGTAAAAGCACCAATTTGTTTGATGTCAAAAAGGAACTGTTCTTTTAAAAAGGTTGGCAGCCAGGTTACAAATAGCCACCATACCGGATCAATAAAGAACCTCGCCATAATGATACCCCATGTATTTCTGAATTTTAACAATTCCTTCCAGCTGAGAACAGGAGCTTCATCCACCTGGGTTTGCGCTTCGGTATTTACGTCCAGAATGTAGTTTCTTTCCTTCTCAGTGAGCCATGGATGTTTATCAGGGGTTGCCTTATTGATAATCAGCCATGGAATTACCCAGATCAGTCCCAGCCCTGCGATAAATACAAAAGTCATTTTCCAGCCAAATACGATGTACAAAAAAGCAATGGCCGGAGCTGATATAACTGAGCCTAAAGAGGCACCTGCGCCAAAGATCCCCTGTGCAATAGCTCTTTCTTTGACCGGAAACCATTCTGCATTACTTTTTGTAGCACCAGGCCAGTTTCCAGCTTCTGAAAACCCCAGCATAAAGCGAAAGATATTAAAGGACAATAAGGATTTAGCGAACGAATGTAAAGCTATAGAAACGCTCCAGCCAATAATGGAAATAGTCATTCCCAATCTTGTACCCACTGCATCCATTAGCTTTCCCGTAAAAGTTTGTCCCAACGCATAGGCAATCATGAAGAATGTCGTAATCAGGGCAAGCGCATTTTTATTGTCTGCTGTGGTAATGCCGAATTCTTTGTAAATATAAGGCCACATAATATTGATGGCACTTCTGTCTATGTAATTGATCACTGTTGCCAGCGAAATCAATGCGATAATGTACCACCTTAGTCCTTTTATCTTCATGAGGTTATATTTGGTTTTTGTTGATTAATTTGCCTGAAAGCAGGTACTGTTATAAGCCCAAACCTTTCAGAAATTCCATGATCTTTGCATTGACCATCGAATTATCTGCTGGCTGAAACTTACCATGTAAGCCACCTTTTACAGTGACAAATTCATTTCTAACCCCCAGTTCATCCAGCCTGGCTTTTAAAGCCACAGACTGTTCATAGGGTACAATCGGGTCGGCATCGCCGTGCACTATAAAGACCGGCGGGCTCGTCTTTTTGACCTGGAACACGGGGGAAACAGTTTTAGCAAATTCCTGATCCAATGCTTTAGCTCCTAACCAGCTAGTCGCAGATTTACTGGTCTTTAATTTTCCGTAACCCCAGTCCCAGACATCGGTAATCCCATATTTATCAATAATCGCTGCTACCTTGATTTTTTCAGTGCCTTTACATTTCCCATCAAAAGAGTTGTCATTTTCCAGCAGTCCGCCCATCAGTGCAAGATGACCACCAGCTGAAGCGCCCATAATGACGATTTTATTCACATCAATATGTAGCTGCTGTGCATGGTTGATTAAATAAATCAATGCACACCTGGTATCTTCTACTGCAGCAGGAGCAGTGGCTTTAGCAGTAAGGCGATATTCAATATTAGCCACGGCATATCCCTTTTTAAAGAAAGCGCTAAAACCACTTTGAGATTCTTTCGTTCCTTTATTCCAGCCACCACCATGAATGTTGATGACCAGTGGGGTAGGTGAACCCTGAACTGGCGGGAGGTATAAGTCCAGTTTACCATCCCAGTCGCCCACCTGCGTATAAACTACATTGAGCTGTTCACTGAATCCAGCAGGATAACTCACTTTTTTAACTTGAGTTGTATCTTGTGCCACTGCAAGATGGGTTGTCCATAGCAGACCGGCAATCAGTATAATTCTTTTCATCCTAAACCTTTTAAGCTTATAAAAAATCTTCGCGGTGTGGAGAGAATACATCTATCAATACACCTTCTTCCAGACAAACGCAACCGTGCATTTCGTGTGGAGGCGCATAAAAACCGTCACCCTTTTTAAGAATCTTTTTCTCTTCACCAATACTCATTTCAAAGACCCCGCTGTCTACATAAGTGACCTGTGCATGGTGATGCTGATGTAATTGACCAATTGCTTCTGCCTCAAATTTTGCTTTAACAAGCATAATCTGATCATTGTAACCAAAAACCTGTCTTTTAACTCCATTTCCGAGATCCTGCCAAGGTGTTTCTTCTTCTATTTGAAATAAATTGCTCTGTAACATATTGATTAGTTTACTTTTATAAAGTTTTCTTTGTTTTTGAAGTTGATCTGGTAGTGATATAGTTTTCCTTTCACTTTAAAGGAAACTGAAATCTGTTCCGGCCCTGCGGTGATGATTTTTAAATCACTTACACTACTTGAAGATCCAGAAGTGGTTTCGTCTACTGTGTTTGTACTGCCATGTGTCTCAGTCACTGTAAAAAACGTTTGCGTTTTACTGCCTGTTGAAGAAAGCATAAAAGCCTTGCTCTCCAATAAATTCTGATCTGGATCATGAGCACCAAGCGTTAGCAATTTCAGGTTTACAGGTGACTGTGCCGCGAAATTAACCGTATAAAAACGTTTATTATTTAGCAATGTCAGGTAACCTGTCTGCTCAGGAACGGCCTGCTCGGCATTTAACCAGATATGCTGGTAACCGTATTGCGTGCCCAAAGTTTTAAGCTGATCCGCAAAAGATTTGAGCTGTAGAGAAGAATCTGTCAAGTGCCCTTTATACCAAAAAGGAAGGTCATATTGATGGGCTTTATCTGCATCAACTCTGAAAACATCGATCATTAAAGACTTTTGGAGCTCTTCTACTTTGAGCAAAGCTGTAGTTCTTGTCATTTTTACCCCCGGATAAGCATTGTTTTCTGCCGCGCTGATTACCTTCAGGTCCTGATCGTCTTTGAAGTAAAGAATTTCAGCAGCAGTTTGCTGTGCACGATCCGCATTCCCTTTAAAATTTGAAGTTTCATCTACTGTCAGCGTATTGTGTGCAATAGTTTGCTTAGCCCATGACTTATTTTCTGGCAGGTAGTCACCACCTTTTTTAGATTCTATGTTAATGAAACGTGCAGAACCATAATCCGGGAATACTTCCACATTATTATCATCGTACAATAAGTTAAGCCTGTCAAAATGCCCATGGCCCATACCCTGAGAAGTGGCTTTAATTAAAACAGCTTGCTGGTCCTCATTTGTTCCTGCCCGTAAAATTCCAATACCACCATCTTTACCAGTTGCACCGTCAGTAATTAATAGGGTCTTATAAACAAACGGTTTGGTTTTTCCTGCAGCCACATCAGCAGCAATTTTTAACCCGGCATCAGAAATAATAACCTGGCCTTGTTTCTGGACTATATCCAGTAATTCTGGTTGTGATTTAATATCCGCATAAGCAATATCAACGCCGTAAACCAGTTCGGCAGATTCATAGGTTTTTCCTTTTACCGCGTCGTTAAATGGAAAGAATGTACCATCTGTATAGGTGAGCTGAAGGGAAGTTTCAATGGCTTTAGCTAATAATTGCTTACGGTATTGAAAGATTTTAAGTGCGGGCTGATAATTGTTAATCGTTTTTGCAAATATCAAAAAAGGCAGAAGCGCATAACGCTGATAATAAGGTCCTTCTGTGTAATACCCGTCTGGTGAAAACAATTGGTCAATCTGAGCAAGGTATCCCGCCTTACCATCCTTAGCTGTTCCTTTTAGCGCCATTTCTACATATTCAGGCTTGTTGATCACATAACCGGTCATTCCTACAGCTGCAACTGCCCAGGTGGCATGGTTATGGATTTTATTAAATGTTTCCGCACAATCTTCCGTGAAGAATTTAACTGCTGGTACAAATAAGCCCTTTTCTATTTGCTGACGTTGAGCTGGTGCAATTGCCTCATAAACCAGATCATACCCTTGTATGGTATAAACTTGCCAGACAAAATCATTCAAACTCTGCCAGAAGATCCTGCCACCCTGATGACCTTCTTTCCTTTTAGGGTGAAGCGGCCATTTTTGATACTCGGAAGCATATTTTAAAAGTAATGCTTCTACATAGGCTGCATATTTTTTGTCCCCGGACATTTGATAAGCAATTCCGCAATTCAAGATGTTGAGGTAATTCTTTTTATGTTGCTCATGAGTTGCACCACCTCCTGCATCTTTAGGAACAGGTACGTTAACCGGCTCTTTAATGGCTTTGTCGGCCTCTGATTTGATCTTCTTATAAGATTTACCGAGCAGGGGATAAGTTGAAATCCCTTTCCTCAGCGCCCCTATATTATCTTTGGTCAGCATGATAGAAGGATGCTGTTGCGCATAAGCAGAGAGTCCAAAAATCAGGCAAATTAATCCCATTACCAACTTTTTCAAGTAGTTCATCATATCATTATGAATAATAAATTTTAAGGCTTATGCCATTTTTCTGAGCGTAGTTTTAAACTTTGTCCTGTATGATTTTTTGTGCAGCAAACCCAGCCTTACTTAATTGGAACATATCATTTAAATGCGCTGCCACTGCATTTTCTGCGGCATCGATATCCTGATCTACAATCGCTTTTAAGATTTTTCTGTGTTCTTCAATCGCCAGTTTACCTCTGTTATCTCCGCAGATTTTATTCTCTACAATACTTTTAATCAGATCGGGGATTAAGATCAGGATCATAGATTCAATGACGGAGTTTTTAGAAGCCTTTGCAATCCGGATATGGAAAATCATATCTTCCTCTACTGCGTTCTGATTCGCATTAACTTTCGCTTCATAATCCATTAATGCTTCTTTTAAGCTTTCCAGATCTTTCTCTGTTCTTCTTTCTGCAGCCAATTTGACCGCATCCAGTTCCAGGTAATACCTGGCTTCAAGCAATGCATTAAAATCTTCTTTATTGAATTTGATGATATCGGTGATGATGCTGTCCAGCACTTTGATGCTCAAGCCAGCTACATAAGTTCCGCTTTGTGGATTGGTCTTTAACAGTCCATAGAATTCCAGTTTCAAAATAGCTTCACGTACATAACTACGGCCTACGCCAAATTTTTCAGCAAGTATTCTTTCAGCAGGTAAACGGTCACCAGGCTGTAGTTGTCCAGAGGTAATTAGCTGTTTAAGCTGTCCGATTATTTTATCTACAGGAGTTTCAAGTTCAATAGACTTGATCGTTTCTATAAATGATTTCATAAGGATATATTTGGTTTACCAATTATTGGTTCACCAAATCTATAAAATATAATCAGTAATCAAAAATTATTTGAACTTATGAGTTATCTTGTTGATATCCAGTGGTGATAAAAGAAATATGCATAATGTTTTTGTTTTCATGAACACAGCAACTTCTATCGCTTATCCTAAGCCAAGACCAAAATTACCTTGATAAACAGCTTATATAATAAATATTGCAGGAGCAGGGTACTGAAATCTTCAGGGAAAATGCTGATATTCCATATTATAAATTGATAACTAACCTAATTTTATAATGCCTCTTTTATACCATTCATTTTTCCACTTGCTTTTTATTGGTATTATCGCCTTGTTTCCAGTTGTAAACCCGATCGGATCTTCTTTCATTATCAGCCCTTTTTTTACCGGGCTCAGTTCTGCTGAAAAAAGAAAGGCAGTTGGAAAAATTACTTTCTATGCTTTTTCAATCTGTACGGTATCTTTATTTGCAGGGCAGTGGATCCTTGAATTATTCGGTATTTCAATTCCGGTTGTGCAGTTAGCGGGAGGGATTATGATTTGTAAAATGGGGTGGGAGAATCTTTCTTCTGATAAAAAACAAACAACTTCAACAATGGATGCGGAAACTAATTTATCCGGATATAGTCACATCGAAAATCAACTTTTTTATCCGATCACTTTTCCGGTCACTACTGGAGCAGGTACTATTTCTGTCCTGTTCACCTTAAGTGCCCATAGCATTTCATCAAACCGCTCTGATGATTTGATGAATACAGCAGCTATTTTATCTGCTATTATTGTGATGTGTATCCTGATTTATATTTTCTATTTGAATACAAAAAACATTATTCATTACCTGGGCTCCAATGCAGAGGCAATCTTTAACCGTATTTCTGCATTTCTAATCTTTTGCGTAGGATTACAGATTGCAATTACCGGAATAAAAAGTTTAATGAAGTAACTTCATAAACCATTGATAATGGTTAGCGTGGGGGTATTGATCAATATTGCGTTTAAATAATACACTATTAAACACACGTATCTGATTCATGAACTATTTCATTTTTACTAAATACACAACTGGTCAACATAGCCGTAAAATAACTTTCATCTTTGCATTGCTTGTTTTGCTGTTTTCCTGTAAGAAAGAAACTGGAAGACAGCCGGTTTATGCGCAGAAAGAAGTAACAATTGAATATAAGATCAGCCCTTATCAGAATGTCATTACAGGTGGGCATATTATTTATACTGATGAAGCTGGAGTGGTCACTGTTGCTGATAAAAAAACCTTACCATTCTCCAGGAAATTCAAAACAACTATCAAAAGATCAGCAGTTTTATCCTTAGGTATTATCGCTGAATATGCCGGATCTGTGAAGATGGAAATTCTGGTTGATGGTCAGGTTGTTTCAGCACTGATTTCCAGCAGTATTTTTAACAAGAGAGAAATGATAAGATATACAATTACAGTACCGCAGGAATAATATATTAACCTACTGCTTCCTGCATGCTGACCCTTTACAAACGTGATCATCGTAATTATTTAAAAAATTAAGTGGCACTATATTTGTTTAAGCGCAAGATATGTTTATAATCTACGATATTAAGGAAAAAACGCTCAATTCCAGGACAGTTTTAATAGAAACTGATTCGTTAACAAGGAGTAAAAGCGATGTTCAGCTGGATGTATACCAGCAATACATGTCAATTTTCGGCCCGCTTGGCCCATTAGGAGGACAGCAGGTCAGAGCAATTGATCTTAATCAAAATGTTGAAATTCCGAAAAAGGAATGGTCAGAAGAATTAAAAGCAGAAGCTCAGAATTTAAAAGCAGAAACTCCATTTGCCTGGGGACTTTTCCAGAATATCTTTATTATTGCAGGGGTTTTTATCGGGCTGGCAGTGATTGGACCAATCCTGAATAAGAACAGAGCTGAAAAAGCTGCTGTTGCCAGTGAAGCCAGAGCTGCCTCACTTGTCGCTGTAGCCCCGGGTGATGTACTTAGAGTATTTTTAATGCCTTCACCAGAGATGACAGAACCGCAGGTTACTTTAATGAAAGTAGTTAGAATTGAAGGAGATACTTTAGTCGTAAAGGGGCATAAAGAAGTTAAAAAGGGATTTAGTGCAGAAGATGCAGCTGCGCTGGATCATCATGATGCTGCATTTAACGCGGAAGAAAAGAAATACAACTTTAGAAATTTCAAGAGTAATAAATTGATTTCGGAATTTCCTGCAAGTTCACACAAAAATATCGGAACAGTTTTAGATGCTGTGAAATCCACTACCTGATAATTTCAATCTTCTGTTATGGAATTAGCGTGAGGCGATTCCATAACAGAAGATTTCTATATTCCTGAAAATTCTGCTTATTTTCCACCAAGTCTTTTTTGTTCGTCATCAAGACCAGTTGATCTGTTTCTTGCAGATTTTACGGTCATTTTCCCGAATCGGTAAGTAAAGGTTAATCTTACACTTGTGGTATTGCCATATTGCTCCAGGTTATAAACATTGCCTGGCAGGGTACTGAATATCCTGGCCTTTTGTGAATGGAAAATATCATTTACCCCTAATTTCAGATTCCCTGTTTTATTGGGAAAGTTATAGCGTAATCCAGCATCAGCATTGTACATACTCTTCACTTTAAAGGCACCTTCAATTTGTGGTGTGCTAAACATTAATCCAGCATCAGCACTAAACAATTTGCTCAATGTGAAATTATTTTGTGCATAGAAATTACCGCTGAATTGTTTCGAATTCAGATCAGCACCGTTTAAGTCAGGTGCTTTAATCTGTTTGAAATACCCCAGTACATTATTGTTCATATTCCACCATTTAGTAACTGTTACCGGGAAATTGAATGTCAATGAAACTACGCTTTCTGAAGCAAGATTCAAGATGGTCTGATACATTGATTTTCTAACTTCATTTTGCAATAATACCTGCGTAATTACATCTGTAGTACGACTGTAATTCAAAGCAAGGCTATATTTTTGTTTGAACAGGTAACTGGCTTCCAGGTTATTCGAATATTCTGGTTTTAAATTAGGATTACCTTGGTTATAAGTATATTGATCCAGGAAAAACACAAAGGGATTTAAATTCTGATAATTTGGTCTGTTTATTTTTCTGGAGTAAGAGAAATTTAAAGTGTTATCTGCATCAATATTCTGACTTAAAGACAAAGAGGGGAACAGGTCTGTGTATTTTCTATTTGTTAACTGGTTTGTAGTGATAGAATTCCCTGTAGAATTGGTGTTTTCAGCACGTAATCCTCCAGATAAAGATGTTTTTCCAAGTGTAACATATAAAGTCGCATAAGCGGCACTTACCTTCTCGTCATATAAGAACCTGTTACTTTTGGTATTATCAAAAACCCAGTTTCCTTTAATGTCATTCTCATAAATATAATTGTTGTCACTCTTTACACTGGCAATTTTAGTACCAGCTTCCAACTTGAACATTTTATTGATGGGTAAAGTATAATCTGCTTTTATAGCTTTGATGTCAATGTTAGAAGGTGCAAAATTTCTATAAATCTGACCATCTTTAAAGAAAGTTCCATTTGGCAGATAAAAGCGGTTAGTGTAGTTCGCATTGTTAGTTCCATCAAAAGTTGAATAATCTGCATCTACAGTTATTTCCTGTCCTGCAGTATCCAATACTCCTTTATAGTTGATATTATAAGAGAAATTTTTGCGGTTGGATGAATTATAACTAGGCGTTTTTAAAACTGAATCTGTTGCCGCAAATGATTTGCCGATATTCACCATACTTAAACTTTGCTGATTATAATCACTAATATTTCCCTTAACCAAAAATCCAATCGTGTGTTTCGGGGATAAAAAGAAGTCAGTCCCGATTTTAAAGTTTTGGGATGAATAAACAGAGGTGTCTTTGTTCCGCTGACTAAAAGACAATGGATTTGTACCAGGTGTTATACGATCAATTTTGAGCGTTTGAAGAGACTTATTTCTGTTATAGCCATAAGAACCGAAAACATTGAAGTCTTTTTTACGATAATTCAGGTTTATAGAGCCATTAGGAAGCAGGTATTTGTTGAATCCGGCACCTAATGCCACACTTCCGTTGAAGCCTTCTGTATTGCTTTTCTTGGTTTTGATATTGATAATTCCTCCGGTACTGTTGGCATCGTATCTGGAACCTGGATTATTGATAATTTCAATGCTTTCTATCTGATTGCTCTGCATTGATTTCAGCAGGTTAACGACTTCCGTCGAACTCAGGTAGGTTTGTTTACCATCGATCGTAACCAAAACATTGCTTTTTCCAGAAAGAGAAATGTTCTCATTATAATCTACATTTACTCCCGGCGCTTTTTTTAAAACTTCGAGCGCTGTTAAGCCGGCTGCTGATGGTGTCGCGTCTACATTAAAGATCAATTTGTCTGCTTTGCGTTCTAAAACCGGTTTAGCTGCTGTAATGCTAACTTCGTTCAGGTTTTTTGAATTCTCTTTTAATGTAATTGCAGGGATCTGCAAAGCTGCGGGGCCGGTCAATTGGAAAGGGGCAGTCTTAACTTTGTTATAACCTATGGATGAGGATACGATATAATATTTGCTTGGAGCTGCTGTGAAATTGAATTTTCCATCCTGGTCAGTCATGGCAGTAGTTACCAGGGCAGAATCTTTAGCTGTATACAGTAAAACTGTTGCAGCAGGTAATGTTTGTTTACCATCTATTACAGTACCGTTAATTTTAACAGTTTGCTGTGCGTGTAAGGTATTGGGAATAAAATAAAATAAGAATAGGAGAGTGGTTAGTAAAAGTGGTTTCATGGTTGTTATTATTTGTAAATAAGATACCATGAAGGGCAATAAGTTACATCGAAATCAAATAATTTGTAGTTTAAAAGGATTTTGCAATTTTACTTAAGCATTATTATCTTTCTGATTCTATTCAGCGAAAGAGTTTAAATGCCTAAGTAAGAAGTGATATGATGTAATAGTGCGAAAAGAAGGATGAATTTTAACTCAAGTTAAAATTTGGAGCTGAGTTCTGCAATAATCTTTTTTGCATCTCCATTTTCAGGATTTAATACAATTGATTTTTTATAATTCAATAAGGCTTTGCTTTTATCCCCTTGTTTATAGTAAGCTTCTCCTAAACTATCAAATACATTACCTGACTCAGGGAAAAGCTTTGTATTGTGTTCAAAGATCAAAATGGCATCCGTGAATTTTTTTTGGCGTAAAAAATTATAGCCGATTTCATTCAGTGTCGCTTCTGCATCAAAACTATATTCATCATTATGTTCTTTCTTCATCTTTTCATAGAACGTAATAACCTCTGTACCATTCAGCTGATCTATTTGTTTACCAAAGGTGCCCAATACTGATTTTTTAATTTGAGTATAGGGTTTTTCGTCCAGAATTGCCTGAATAGAGACGTTGAAGGTGTATAAATTGTTCTGCTGATTGTTTGTCATCAGAATCACGGTTCTGCCTTTTGAAACAGTGCTTACCAGCAGGGCCTGGTAATTTCTTGCAGTACCGTCGTGTTTGTGGGTGATGACCCGGTTAGCTTCCAGCATACCACCACCTAAACCAGCTTGCTGATTAGGACCGGCAGGTTCCAGAATTTGTTTGGTGGAAGCTGGACTGATCAGTTTAAAATTTGTAATTGCATTGGCCCATTTATAAAAATCTTACTAGCGTAACTGCGACCCAACCATTAATTGGATAGGTGAGCTCATCTTCTGCATGATCGTTGTTGTAGGCTCTGGCAATAAATTTATCAGTAGCTACCGGATCTACAATCGCTGTCTTCATCCTGCAAGGTTTTAATATGTATTTTTCGGTAAAGGCTGTAAATGATAAACCGGTAATTTTTTCAATGATCCTTCTTTGCAGAAAAACATTGTTGTTGTTATACGCATACTGGGTACCAGGTTCAAAGTCAAGCCGTGTTGTTTTCTTCAGGTCTTCCATATTATCTGCGTTACTTTTAACGGACTTCCATTTTACATCCGGGATGCCGCTTGTGTATTGCAATAAATTGATGATATGAATTTTTGAAGCCCATGCTGGCAGTTCAGGCAGGTATTTCGAAACAGGATCTTCCAGGCTTAAATTTCCCTGTTCTTTTAGGATCATGATTCCAACTGCATTAAATTCTTTGGCGATAGAGCCGATATGAAACCGGTACTGTTCAGTTAACTTGATTTTTCCTGCTGCATCTGCAAAGCCAACAGCGTTTTTGTAAATCACTTTATTATTTTCTGCAATCAGGATATTACCATTAAACAGGCCGAGATGGTTTGCCTGATGAACCAGGGAATCCAGTTGAGCAGATTTAGTGGTTTGTGCATTGGTTTTCTGCGTCGATACGAGCAGGATGGTAATCGCGAATAAATTGATTGCAGATTTTTTGAAAGTGCTCATGTTCTGGGTTTAGGATAAGACTCACAAAACAATAAATTGTTTCAGTAATTTTTCGGTTTTTGCCAGCTTAGTTAAAACATGACATCAAGTAATTTCAGTATAAGAATGCGAGGGGATTTGGCCAGGTACTGTAGGGGTTGTGGTACACATTGAAGTAGGGTTGAACTAGCATTGAAGAACCGTGCAAGTAGCCCAGGCTACTTCAATGCTAGTTCAACCCTACTTCAATGCTACTTCAATGTATACCAGTACCTAGCCACAACCCAGCTAGTATATAGGCAGTTTACCTGTTTTTTGATAAGAATCAAGTAAGCTATTGAGCGGCAGAACGGCGACTAAGCAGGTGCTTATAAATTAACAAGTTGACTAATATGAGTGCCATCCCATAAAACACATCTTCTATGGGGATGCTTAATATTCTGAAGCCAATAATCTGGTTATTATCATACCAAACTATTGGTGCATCCAATCCGGTTCCTGTCAGTAAACCGTTGACGATTAAAAAGGGAAATAGCAATACCGTATAAATGATGTAAAACTTTGGCAGCCAGCCAATTTTTAAAATATACCTGCTCAATGTAAGCACAGCGGCTAATAATAAAAATGTAGCTGCAGGATAAATATGATTGCGGTATAAAATTGACATCAGGACACAAATCAGGATGAGTAAGGGTGTCAGGATTTTTTCAATGCGTAGCGGGATCGGTTTTTTAATGAAAAGATCCAGGCAATGAAAAGTAAATACACAGGCATAGGGAATGCAAAAGAAGAATAGAATTTCTTCTATAGGCATGTTGCCTACTTTTAAACCAATCAGATAATCAGGATTAAACCCCCACACACCCAGGCTGGTAAAATATACATCCCAGATTAAGAACATCATTCCGGTTAAAAATACTGCAGGAAAAAAGGCTTTCCAGGTCTTGTAGAAATTTAATTTTGGATGGAAAGAATAAATGAAAGGGACACTGATCGTGAAAAAATCAATCAGGAGATACGCGTATTTCATGCTTCAGTTTTTTTATTGTTTTCAAAGAAGTATTTAAATGGTACCCATAACATTCCGAAACATTCTCCATGTTCTTTATTGATATGTTTATGGTGCATCTTGTGGGCCCTTCTGATTGCTTTAAAATACCAGTGGTCTGATTTCCTGAATATTTTAAACCGCTGATGGATAAAAATATCATGGATAAAAAAGTATGCAGCACCATATAAAGTAATTCCTATGCCTATATAAAGCGCAATTGTATTCCCGTAAAAAGATCCTAGGCCCAGGCAAATAATCCCTGGAATAGCGAAAATAAGAAAGAAAAAGTCATTTCTTTCTAAAAAGCCTTCATGATCTTTATGGTGATGGTCACGGTGTAAGTTCCAGAATAAGCCGTGCATCACATATTTGTGCGTGAACCATGCGACTCCTTCCATACCAATGAAAGTTGCCGCTACAATTAAGGTGTTAATTATCCAGTTACTCATAAGTTGAACAGTTGATTATAATGACTTTTGACGCGGTCAAAGCAAATCTTTAACCATATTGTATAATGCTCCGGGTTTGTTTTTAACTGCGTTTCCAGCGTTTCTAAAGTTACGTATTTGAAAGCGGCTACTTCATCTGGATTGGGTACAGGAATTGTGTTGCTGATGCCAAAATAAACATGATCAAACTCATTTTCTGAAAGACCATCCTTCAGCTCAGCGTAATAGATAAAACTAAATCCAAATTCCAACTCACAGTCCATACCCATTTCCTCTTGCAACCTTCTTTTAGCTCCAGTCGCTGTATCCTCGCCAGGATAGGGGTGGCTACAGCAAGTATTGCTCCATTGACCGCCTGAATGGTATTTCTCTAGTGCTCTTTGTTGCAATAGGAATTCACCCTTCTGATTGAAAATAAATACCGAAAATGCACGATGAAGTTTCCCTCGCTGGTGTGCTTCCATTTTCTCCATCAATCCTGTCTCCTGATCAATCTGATCCACAAGTATTACGTGATCTTTCATTTTTTTATGCTATTACGTTCTTTTTCAGTCATGTTTTTAGAGGCAAACAAATAGTTAATTACCAATTGTTTGAATGGCTTGTCATGTATCTGATCCAAATTTTTTATTAATATCGTTTTATCTGCTATGATATGGTCGTTGTAGCCAAGAAAAGAGGGAAGGTTTGTCTGAATTGTAAATCTTAAAAACCTGATTTCCAAGTTTTCCGGGTCAATAGCAACTGCACTTTCAATGTATTCTTTGCCTTTCTTAAATCTCCTGAATTTTGAAATAGGGCTCATCGTATATTTAGCCTGCATCATTTCGGCAACTCCTTTATAGCAAATCAAAAGTTGACTGGATTGATCATCCACATTGGAAAGTAAATCAAGAAGTTTACCTGCTGCTGCTTTATCATTTGCTGATTCATAATATAAAGTGCGCAATTCTGTAATTTCCGGATAGGAATGACTCCCATACATAAAAAGTATAAAAAGGGTCAGCGTTTTCATATCGCATTCATTTTGTAACGAATGATTGAATCACACATCAGGCCAAATTTATGGCTGTTGGAAATCCGGATTCTTTTGGACATTACTTTTTCTGCTGTTGTACCTTTTATCTTATTAAATAGTTCTTTATAATAGATATAGGCAAGATAAACACCATTTTTAGAGGAAGCAGGTAATTGTTTAATCCCAGCGAGCGCTTGCTTAAATTCTTCTTCTATTTCCTTTTCAATAATTTGTTTTTCATGATTTGAGAATATAGTAAGATCAATATTTGGAAAATAAGTGCGGCTCAGGTTGAAATAATCTGCATTGATATCCCTGAGAAAGTTAACTTTCTGAAATGCTGATCCTAATTTCATCGCTGAATCTTTTAGTCTTTCATATTGTACTTTATCCCCTTCTGTAAAAACATTAAGGCACATCAATCCAACTACCTCTGCTGACCCTAAAATGTACTGATTATACATTTCAGGGGAATATTGCTTTTTATCAAGATCCATGGCCATGCTCTTTAAAAACAGCTCAATCAGCTCTTTATCAATTGCATACTCATTAACCACTTGCTGAAAAGAATTTAATATCGGGTTCAGACTGATTTTATGTTCAATAGCTTCATAGCAGTCCTGTCTGAATTTTGCAAGCAGAAAGTGCTTATCAAAGTCATGGAAACTATCTACAATTTCGTCTGCAAGGCGTACGAATCCGTAAATCGAATAAATTGGATTACGTAATTTCTTCCCTAAAAAATAGATACCCAGGGAGAAACTCGTACTGTAACGCTTGGTTGTGATCTTACTGCACTCTGCAGATAACCGATCAAATATCTCTTTCATAGTTTTTATTAAAGTATTTTATCAGTTGACTGGCAGCTACATGGCCTGAAATAATAGATGGAGGAACGCCTGGGCCAGGAACAGTAAGCTGGCCTGCATAGAACAGATTTTTGACCTTTTTGTTTTTTAAAGAAGGCTTCAGGTTGGCGGTTTGCATTAATGTATTGGCTAAACCATAGGCATTGCCCTTATAAGAGTTGTAATCCAGCTTAAAGTCTGCTACACAGTAACTGTTTTTGTAATTCAGATGTTTGCGGATTTCAACGCCGGTATAAGTTTCCAGGCGATTCATAATAAGCTCGAAATATTTCTCCCTTTGTGCCTCGGTATCTTCCATATTGGTCGCCAATGGCATCAATACGAATAAGTTTTCATGTCCATCCGGCGCTACAGTGGTATCGGTTCTGGATGGGCAGCAAACATAAAATAAAGGTTTAGACGGCCATTGTGGTTCTTTATAAATTTCAATAGCATGCTGTTTCAGATCTTCATCAAAAAATAACGTATGATGACCTAAGCGTTCTGTTTTTCTGGTTACGCCTAAATAAAAAATAAGGCAAGAAGGAGCAAGAACACGTTTATCCCAATATTTCTCCTGGTAATTTCTATAATTTTCGCCAAGTAGTTTTTCTTCTACATGATGATAATCAGCGGCAGCAATGTATCCGTCATACGCCTTTGTTTGTTTGGAAGAGCTCAGTGCTTTGATTTCTTTCCCTTCGATTTCTAAGGCAGAAACAGGTTCGTTTAAATGGAATTTTACACCATTCTTTTCTGCGACGGTTTTCATCGCCTCAATTACTTTTCCAAATCCACCTTTAGGGTACCATGTACCCAATTTCAGGCCTGCATAATTCATTAAACTATATAATGCAGGAGTATCTTCAGGGGTTGCACCCAAAAATAAAACCGGAAATTCCATCAGTGCGATGAGTTTCGGATGCTTAAAATATTTTTTTACGTGGCTGCTGAAAGAGGTAAATACTTGTAGTTTAAAGACACCTTTAATGAGATCCATATCTGCGAATTCCATCAAAGAGAGGCCTGGTTTATAAACTAGCTTTTCAATTCCGGTTTTATATTTATAAGCGGCTTCTTCTAAAAATTGCTGAAGTTTTATGGCACTTCCAGGTTCAATAGCTTCAAAAGTTTCACAGAGTGCGTTAAAATCTGCTGGAATATCGAGAACATCATTTTGACCATAAACAACGGAGAAACCAGGGTCTAAAAGTTCCAGTTCATAAAAGTCTTTGGCTTGATGACCAAAATCATTAAAGAATTTCTCAAAGACATCTGGCATCCAATACCAGCTTGGCCCCATATCAAAAACGTATCCGTTTTCAGTCTCTAATTGCCGCGCTCTGCCACCAACGGAACTGTTTTTTTCATATACATCAACCTTATAACCGTTCTTGGCAAGATAAGCTGCAGCACTGATACCTGCAAATCCGGCACCTATAACTGCTATTCTTGGTGTTTGCTGAGCTGTTTTAGTTCGCATTTGAGACGCTTTTGATCGTTTGTTGAAATTCATTTATTGACTGAAACCAATTTATGTTTTTACCCATTTTCAGTTCATTAATTAGTTTTCCATTACCAGCAAGATGAATTCTGGTTTCAGGATAAGTTGTACTTAATTCATTAAGATAGCTATTTGCTAACTCTAATGGTTGAATGCGTACCATAAACAATAACATATGTTTGATTTGCTTGTTTTGCATCGCGTTTTTTACGGAGTCCAATGGAACTCTGCCGCCGAGATAAATTACTTTTTGTCCTGCTTGTTTGAGTATATAATTAGCAAACAAGAGTCCGATATCGTGGCCTTCGGCTTCTGGCAAAAAAAGTAACCATGATGATTTTACTTGGGTAACAGCTGGAAGCTCATTAATAGCTGCATAAAGCTTTTGCCTGATCATATTGGATAAAAAATGTTCTTGTGCAGGACAGATATCATCTTTCCTCCACATGAGCCCTAATCTCACTAACAGGGGATAAATTACCTGCTGGTAAGTGATGATCATTCCATTTTCGAGAATACATTTATTAATGAGGTGATCAAATTCGGACTCGTTATAAATCAATCCGCATTTTAAAAGCTGAGAAGTATAGTATTCAAAATGTGCATCGTTTGAGATTGTCTGCTCTATTTCTTTTTTAAGGAAATCATTCATTTCCTTTTCAGAGAGGGCGCAGACTTGAGATATTTTCAGCCCGGTTTGACTAATGCTGACAATATTCAGTAATCTTTTCAGATGATCCTCATTGTACATGCGTGTATTTCCTGCTGAACGCATGGGTTCCAGTGCATTATATCTTCGTTCCCAGATTCTGATCGTGTGGACTTGTACGCCCGATAATTGTTCAAGATCAGAAATAGAGTAGTTCATTATGTTTGTCTAAATTTATTTTGTTAAATCTAGACAAACATAATGAACTTTCATCTGGTTTTGGTTGAATAAATGATGGTTTATAGCTAAAAGTGCTAAAATAAATTTAATGTTAAGCGAGTTGATAGGGGTTTGGTATTATGGATGCGTATAGCTTATATGATATGGAAAGCTGTAAAACACTGCCCTTTATTTTTTGCCGTTCTGGTTTCTATATTGATGATTGGGCTGATTTCTTGTGCTTTAACATCTAAACTTACTAGTTTCAACTTTCTAAATTTCTATCATCGCCCATTTCTGGATGTGTTTTTTTCTTATTATACTTTTATAGGAGATGGGCTCATGTGTCTCCTCACCATTATTGTTCTACTTTTTCTAAAGAGAAAGAAGTTGTCCCTGGCTTTATTACTGGCTTTTTTGGGTTCAGGGCTTATCGTTCAGATTCTAAAGAAATTGCTCCATGAGCCAAGGCCATCCCTTTATTTTGATCAGATAGGATTCAAGTATTCATATTTTGTAATAGGAATACAGAAAATGCAGTCTGCATCTTTTCCTTCCGGCCATTCTGCTTCAGCTTTTGCTATGTGCATAGTGATTGCCTTATATTTCAAAGATAAACGGGTTAGTATTTTGTGTTTGTTCCTCGCTTTATTTGCGGGTTATTCCAGGATCTATCTTGCACACCATTTTTTACCTGATGTCATGGCTGGTGCATTGATTGGCTCTGTATCTGGATTGTTGACTTATTACTTTACCTGGCATCCTGCTGATATTTATACCAAGGTGAATATTGATTTTAAGGGGCGCTGAAATCGCTATTGTAAATAGCTGATTTTTTCGGAGGGTATATTTACTGATGAATATTTCTCGTTTGTAGGTTTGGGAATTTCTTTCAGAGCTGTCTTTTAGTAGTACGGATTATATTGGTGAAAGACAGTTTTTCGTTTTTGCAGGATTGCTCTTTGGGGCTTTTGGCCCTGTTTTGCTGTCTGATTTCTTCGGAACTTGGTTGCTATATAATAGTAATTGCTATGGAAATTTTAATGTTGCTTTTGACTCTGATAAAAGCTGTTTTGATGGATTGCTAAAGTAATGCGTAAGGGGAGAAGCTGAAAACTTTTAGAGTAGGCTGGGAATAAAGTTTTTGTTGTTTTTTGATTCATAAAAGAAGTATAATGTATTATGGCAGATTGGTATATAAAAGCTTCTCGGGCAAATCCTTTTAATCCAGATAGCTATACTTTGATTGGAAGTACAGCTCCGGCATGTCCTGGTAATCTGGGTTTTGTTTGTGCAATATTCGCTGAGGATAATGGACGAAGAAAACCGGTTATTGATGAAGATTTATCTGATGAAATCTGGTCTGCAATTAATACGGAAACAGACCAGACTCGAGTATTATTAAGAGCGATTAGTTAAAGTTTAATGATGGTTTGATAAAGAACTTAGTTAAAGTAGCGTAAGCAGGAATTAATATTTGAAAACTTTACCATCCACCATAACCTCCTGAGTGGCTTCATCAAAGACAGCTTTCTTACCGGTTCTGACAGCTGCGTTAGTCATAATGTTGGCAATAGAGTGATAATAACCTACTTCTACAGGCGCATGAGGTTCTTTGCGGGATCTGATACATTCCATCCAGTTTCGCATGTGGGCAGAAGTTAATTTGTCGCCTCCGGTATTTGCAGAAGCAGCTACTTTCTCCGTCACATTAGTCAGTTTCAATTCTGGTAACAGATTTGGCTGCATATGCATCGCATTCGCAGCATCAGCTTTAAGACCTCCTTTAGAAGAAACCAGGTTTGTATTCAGGTTCAATTCACCACCATTTGAATAATAAATTTCCGCTGGGTTTTCATCGCCGTTATGCATGCGGGAGGTGAAGACAACCTGAAAACCATTCTCAGGATTATTTTCCTGGCCATAATCAAATACCGCTGTAGTGGTATCCCAGTTCCGTCGTCCATCTTTCCATTGGTAGATTCCGCCATTAGCCACGACACTACGTGGATGTTTCAACCCTGTAAACCAGTGTACCGTATCAATCTGGTGAGACATCCATTGTCCGGGCATCCCTGATGAATACGGCCAGAATAAACGATATTCCAGGTATATACGCGGATCCCATTCTTCAAATGGACGGTTGATTAAAAAGCGTTTCCAATCTGTATCTTCTTGTTTTAATTTAGCTACCAGATCTGGTCTGCGCCAACGTCCTGGCTGATTAACATTCCAGCTCAATTCAACCATAGTAATATCACCGAACTTGCCGGATTTGATAAACTGTTCAGCTGCTATATAATTAGCACCGCTTCTTCTTTGGGAACCAATCTGAAGAATCTGCTGAGAAGCTTTCACCGCTTTTAGAGTTGCACGGGCATCAGACATAGTTTCTGCAAAAGGCTTTTCACAATAAACATCACATTTGGCATTGATAGCTTCTATTGCATGAACAGCATGCTGGAAATCGGCCGTGCTTACAATCACGGCGTCGAGATCTTTCAGCTGATATAATTCATCGTTATTGCGACAAGCCGTAATGTCATGTCCTAATTTGGCTTTTAAAAAGTTTTCACCTAATCCTCTGCGATAGTTCCATAGATCTGATACCGCAACAATATCAAAATTCAACTCTTTGTAATGGTTGAGAAAGCTGGGGAAGAGTGAAGTGGCAAAGCGGTCTGAGAAACCAACTACACCAACTCTGACACGATCATTCGCGCCAATGATGTTTCCATAACTTTTAGCAGATAAGCCCATCGTTCCCATATAGGTTCCCGCGGCAGCAATTGCAGTTTGCTTAATGAATTTTCTTCTTGATGATAACATAGCTGGAGGGATTTAAAGTTGTTTTAATTTGATACTTCTAAAAAACACCTGGTCACCGTGATCCTGTAAAAGGATATGACCTTTTGGTGCCATCCCAAAGTTTTTCCAGTCCTTGTATTTACTATCCGCTACCAAAGCAAGGAAATCTGCAGATCCTCTTACATATTCCAGAATTTTATAGCCATTTAACCAATATTCTATTTTATTATTGGGATAGACCCTGATCAAACCGCTGTTCCATTCTCCGATTTTTCGTTGTGCATTGGGAATCTTTTTACTGGTAATCAAGTCATATAAAGAACCTAATGTCCTGTTACCATTCTTTCCCAGTTTCGCATCAGGATGCCTTTCGTCATCTAATATCTGATATTCAGGGCCAATTGCAGAGCCTTTATTTCCTTCGGTAAGCGTTACGAAATATTTAACACCGCTATTTGCACCTTCGGTTAACTTGAAATCGAACTTCAGCTCAAAAGCGCCATATTGTTTTTCAGTTACAATATCACCGCCATTGGTAGCTTCTGCACCATTAGATTTCTGAACGCTTAATTCTCCATCTTTAATGACCCAGCCACTTTCAGGGAAGGTTGCTTTGTAAGCACCTTTCCATCCTGTATTCGTTTTTCCATCCCACAGCAAGCTATAGCCTTCTGCTTTTTCCTGGGGAGATACTGTATTCGGAACCAGGTTCACAACGTAAATATCATCAGCTTTTGACGGCTTGAGTTGTTCAGTCTGTATGCGGATATTACGCCAGTGGATTTGTTTGCCAGGCTGGTCATCTTTACCAATTGCATGTACTTGCAGCGCGATAAAGCCAGTAGGAGTGAGTGCGTCTATCACATTAGCAGTAGGAACGCCGTTAATCCAGGTACGTATAGAATTTCCTATACATTCGATACGGTATTTATTCCACTGCTCATTTTTAAATGCTTGTTGGCCTTTGGGATTAATGTCCAGCGGATATAACCAGCCTCTTCTTGCCTCATCGTAAATACCTCCGGAAAATTTACGGTCAGAAGGATCAACTTCAACCTGATAACCGTGCACTCTTCCATTTTGATATTCGGCATTGCTTTCACTTCTGACTTGAACACCAGAATTCATGGAGTTATCTACTTTCAGTTCCAGTTCGAGAATAAAGTCACTATAATTCTTTGCGGTTGCAAGGAAGGAGTTCGGGGTGTTAGAGACAGTTGTGCCTACAATTTCGCCATTAGTTACTTCGTATTTGGCCTGTCCGTTAAGTTGTTTCCAACCTGTCAGGTCTTTTCCGTTAAAGAGGTTCTGCCATTTCTGATTTTGTGCGTGTAAGGTTGCGGGAAGGCTGACCAATAATAAGCCTGCTAAGGTTAATAAATGTTTTTTGTTCATATCTGGTTAGTAGGTTGATTTAGCTTTGTCGGTTTAGCTAAACTAATATAGTATAATGATAGGTAAGAGTGAAATTATCAGTTTGTGGCAACTTCTTGATATTTAAAGGCGTATAAGGCATCTAGTGTATTGAATACACGTTTTTATGGGTTATGTTTTCTTTGTAAGAATTTAGTTACGTTAAAAAGAAATAATAGTATTCGAACAGTTATTGCTCCGTACCTGAATTTAAACAGCTTGTCTATAAAATGGAACGTACACTAAAACAGACGTTTGCGGTGACATTATAATAATTTTACAGCCTGAGAGATTAAGGTTGAAAATATTTATAATGTTTTTGCTTTTAAGTTTAAGCCCTGGCTATCTTAAAAATGCAGTTTTCTGATCCGGTATCTTGTATGCACTTGATTATTAGTTGTTAGTGGCAGAATTTTTGATGCCATCCGGATAGTTAATATTTTACAACCCTAAAACAAAAAGTTATGGCTTTCAAAGCAAGATTAAACTTTTCGGGCAAGGAGTACGATGTGCTTCACTGTGCCTATTCTCTAAACCGTGATGTAGATGCAAAAGGAAGACCCTCTTCCGGAGTGTATGGTGGAACAATCGATATTGAACTCGAATCTACCGAAGATACCTCTGTCATCGAAGCAATGGTAAACAACCAGTACAAACCTTTAGCCGGCACGCTGCTGATCAAAAAATCAGAAGAAGATGCCAAGATGAAGGAAGTTCATTTTGAAGACGGGTATATTGTGAAATATACCGAAGGAATCAACATCACTGGAGATAATCCAATGACCTTGAAATTCCAGATCTCTGCGCGCAAACTAAAAGCAGGGAATGCCGAACATGTTAATGATTGGCCAAAAGCGTAATTCAAATTCAGGAAGTTTAACATTTAAAAAAAAATTATCATGGCATTTAAAACCAGATTGACTCTAGGGTCTAAAGAATTCGATGTGCTGCAATGCAGCTATTCATTAAACAGAGATGTAGACGCAAAGGGACGTCCGTCATCAGGAGTTTATGGTGGTACTATTCATTTAGAAATTGAATCAACTGAAGATACTTCAGTGATTGAATCTATGGTGAATAACCAGTATAAACCACAAGCAGGAACAATTGTATTTAAAAAGGGTGAAGAAGATGCAAAAATGAAAGAATTGCATTTTGAAGATGGTTACATCATCCAGTACAATGAAGGGATTGCTGTAAACGACAATACTCCAATGACTTTGAGCTTTGTAGTATCTGCGCGTAAACTTAAGATTGGTAATGCTGAGCATACCAATGATTGGCCTAAGGCTTAGTTAGCCCAATCCAATGCTTTAACTGCAGGGAGCCGGGACGGTTTCCTGCAGTTTTTTCAATAGTTTCCAACTTAATTCTTCTCTATATTAAATTGTTAATTACCTTATATGCGTTCTATTTTACTGCTTATAAAGGATATTATCAATTCTCTGGTCCATATCCGGATCATCAGGAAATCTCCGCAAATAAAACTCTTCATAATATGCTTTGATAATCGCAGCCATAGGTGCCGCAAGAAGTGCTCCCATTAAACCAAAAGCTGTAGTCATCGCCAACAATAGAAAGAGCAGTGATACTGGGTGAATATTCATGGTTGATGACCTTAGTTTAGGCATGACAAAGTCAGAAATCAACTCATTTAATAATAAGAAAAACACAAGGCACCAAAATGCAGTAGCAGGGCTTATAGATAATGCAACAAGGGTAGGAGGAATGGCCATAATGTAAAAGCCGATTTTTGGAATCAATTCTGAGAAAAAGGCTAAAGCAGCCCAGACTAAAGCTCCCGGAACGTTCATAATCGTAAGGAATATATAGACTAATATGGCTTGAACAATGCCACCTATAAGATTTGATTTCATCCATCCACCCAACATTATTGAGGTATGCTGTAATGCTCTTTCTGCTTTTCCGCGTTTTTCAGGTTCAAAAACTGATAAGTACATATTAATGATCGGCCTCGGATTTCCTACAAAAAAGATAATCATTGATAAAAACACAATAAACATAAATATCCCACCAAGCACACTAAAAGAAATACTGCTGAGCCCGATAACTGTTTTTCCCAGGGAAGGTACAGCTTCAGAAATTGACAGGCCATCTCCCTGAAGTTCCTTATTCAGCTCGGGATATTTTCTCAGCATATGCGTAACATGAGCTGATATGCTATTAAAATAGCCAGGCAGATCTCCTACCAATGTATCTATCTGCTCGCTGATATGTGGGACAACCAGAAATCCCAGCAGAGTAGAGACAATAAAAATAATTCCTAATACAATGAGTGAGGCTAACCACCGTTTCATGCCTTTCTTTTCCAGTTTGCTCACAGGCTGATTAATGATCAGTCCAAGAACAATTGCAAATATAAACAGGATGAATATGCTCATGATCTGGTAGAGAAACCATAATAGCACAACTAAACCAAATGTATATAAGATAACAGAGGTGATGATTTTATAAAGATCTTTTGGGTATTGATTGGTCATGTGCTAATGATTATTGCTTTATATAAGAAATACTATAATTTTAACACAGTACGAAAAATAATGTTTTGACTAATGTGAATCCACATTGAAATGAGGCAGTTTAATTTTAGCTGCCTCATTTTAATTTATAATAAACTATCTCTCTTACTGAAGTTATAAACTCCCGATAACGCAGGCACAATTGAAAACACAATTAACGAAAGTAGCTTTTGCCAGGCTAATCCATCCGTATGGCTACTGTATTGTTTAATTTTAAATTGTTTCCAATTTATATTTTCAACTTTACTACCCTTAAAAACTGATGGATAAAAAAACAACCGCATTTTTTCGTGGTAAGCTCTTAATGTTAGTAAAAAGTCAGTATGGTTTTGCAGATCAGAACCAGCAAGTTCATTTAAACCCGCTTGCGTTTGTATTCCAGGTAAAAACAAAGAAGCGATATTGGTGAAATGCTGTCTTTGTTTTAATTTCTCAGTAATCCTGGCGGAACTCAAAGCAGCATCATCATCTCCCATTTGCTGCATCGCATAATACCAATACCAGCTAAAAGTAAGTGAGGAGGGAAAAGGATATTGTCTGAACTGAGGATAGTGCTGGTAGAACTTATCCATTGTTGCACTTTTATCCAGATCCCATTTTTCATGATAGCCTTCCCGCTGTTTCACTACATTTTCCAATGCTTCCGGGACAGGATATTTTTTAGTTAGCCATACATTCAAAATGGCAGGAGAAATTATATTCATGGCCACCCAGATTGCAATAAGGCAGACTGCGTTAAAACTAGAAGACTTACCATACGAGATTATCCAGAATGAGATACAAAACCAGCAAATCAGATATAAGCTGATTAGCGTTAAAACCACTAGAAAACGCAAATCTGGCTTAAGATCAAGGTAGATCACAGCACAAAACATCAATAGCATAAAAACTGCAAAAACCACCAGCACCCTCACCACTAATTTGCGCCAGATGGTGCGTAACGGCAATTTGGACTGCGATCTTATCAGTCCCCATACACCAGATTCCTGTTCGGCAGAAAGTACACTATAGGTAAAGGCAATGATCACCAGTGGGAATAAGAAAATAAAGACAAAAGCAAGATCCATATTACCCAATAGCAAAGTAGAAGGATTGTTGAGATCAGTATCATACATCTGACCTTCCAGTCCTAATAGGGTAACCGAAAGCAGATAAGGGTTTATATCGCGCTGTCCATTCGCAAAAGCCGCCCAGTTGTCAGGTACATTAGCTATTGCAAATTTGTTGTAAAATAATAACAGCCCAAGGTCTTTACTAAAGTATTTAACATTTTCATCCAGATGTTCCTGTTGCATCTTTCCTGCTTTTTCAATAACTGACCTTTGTTTTACGATGAAACTTTTCCCCAGATAAATACTGCTGAAACCACTTATTAAGAGGATTAACAAACCTACTCTTGCCGCCTTACTGCTGAAAAACAGCTTAAATTCTAATTGATATATATAGTTAATCATGTTATAAGGTTTTGATCCATTTTGATGAAATTGCCAGCATTATTAATACAGCTGTAAACCATAATAAAATAGAAAGAATGGTACCCAGCTGATTTGTAATTACCCAGTTTACAGTTTTAAAGCGATATTGAAAATCCGGTTGCTCCGCCCAATGCGTATGGCTGATACTTGCTGCTTTTTCTTTTTCTCCAAGCTTTTCATTGCTGATGTTCTCCATTTGAAGCTTATTCATATGCTGGGCAAGCTGATAACGATAAGCTTCCGCCTGATCCTGAAAATCAACATAGGTTTTGAAATCTGAAGCTGTAAGTGCCATAGATAGATTTTTTATCGCGAGGAAAGGATTCAAATAACTCGCTGCAACCGCAAAGCTGTTTTGATTTTCAAAGGTCTTGTTCAATTCTTTCTGGTGCCTGCTGTAAATTTCAGCCGAAATTCTTTCTCCTTCAGCCATCACATAACCGCCATAATTAAATGGAAGTTTTACTACCTCATCCACCTTATATTTCTTCAGTACGTCGGCCTTGAATTTTGCATAATGCGGATCATCGGGATTGTGGCTGTCACCTTCTTTTTGCAAATCGGCCTCTATAGCTGCCATAAATTCAATTTTGGCCGGTGAAGGATAGATCTTAACACCAACAGCCTGTGTAATCCTTGGCATCACCAAGGTGAAGAATACCCACAAAACCAGTAAACTGGTTAAAGCTGCTTTGGATGTTTGGTGAAAGGCTGATACCAGCACAGCAACTCCTGCACAGATCATAAAATAAAGGCAATATGCTGCTATCAACAGAAATAAACGAAGACTGGAGTCTGCCGATACCTGCCAGTTGCTCAATGCTGCCCATAAAATAATGGTCATTAAAATAACCGGAATAAATAACGTGAAACTTATAAAAATAATTCCCAGGACCTTGCCAAATAGCAGTTCATGCCATTTTACACCCTGACATAGTAATATTTTGAGTGTACCTGCTTCCCGCTCTGCAGAGATGCTGTTATAACCTAAAAAGAAGATCAGCAGGGGGACAAGTAATTGTAACACCATCGCAACGCTGAGTTCACCAAAACGGAGCATCCCATTTGAAAAGCCGGCTTCAGAAAAATTAACTGTATTTTGTTTGTGAGCTTCCAGAAAAATAGATACACCAGCAAAACTTTCAATGCCAAAATCAAAAAAACTCAGTTCATGTTTATCCCTGAATACCAGATAGCCATAATGTGCCATTCTATGCGGGTGTTTATCGGGCTTTGATAACCACTTTTGCCTGACTATTTCTTTATATTTTAAACGCTGACTGTTCTGTGTATTGAAATTTTGCCAGCCAATTAAAGTTGCCAGCCCTAAGGTCAGCCCCAAAATTAGTGTGAGGGCGATAGTTGCTTTGTTTTCAAAGGCGGTTTTCCATGTCCGGCCGGAAATTATAAATATTGTTTTCATGAGGATCAGAATCTGTAGGTTACATTAAACATTACGTTCCTGGGGGTTCCAGGAAATAAGCGGAGATAATTTTGAGCACCAACCCAGTAAGTGCTATTGAAAACATTGTTTACATTCATAGCCAGCTGCACTTTTGTTTTAGATGGAGTATAATAGATGGCTGCGTCCACAATCGTATAAGCAGGTAAGGTGAAGTTTCTGATGTATAATGGTAGTTTATCACCACTATATTGCACACCTGTACCAAAGCCAATTCCATTAAAAAATTTGTTGTCTTTCAGATCGTATCTTGTCCATATGCTGCCACTATGTTTAGGTGTATTCTGAACCCGTTGACCAATCAAGGTCACGTCATTATCTTGTTTAATAATTGCATCGGTATAACTATATCCCAGATTAAATTGCCAGCGTGGCAGGATAAAACCAGCTGCTTCTATTTCCAGACCTCTGCTTCTTTGTGCCCCGCGTTCAATAAGCAGGTTGACATCTACAGGGTCATTTGCATTTAAAAGCAGATTTTTCTGATTAATTTCGAACAGTGCTATAGTAAACATTAATTTGCGGTTTAACCATTCAGATTTCAAACCAATCTCTTTTAAATTGCTTTCCAAAGGTTTATAATTGGTTCCGGCAGGAGGAGGAACGATAACCAGGGTAGAAGTATTTCCCTGGGGCTGATAACCTTCCAGATAAGTACCATAAACATTGATGTTATTCGTTATTGCATAGGTAACTCCCAATCTGGGCAGTAACTTTTTTCGAGAGATTTTTTGCTCCGTGTTTAGCTTATAATTATTATAATCTTCATACCATTCCTGTCTTAAACCCAGGGTAAGAATCAGTTTCCGGTAACTTACCTGATCTTGTACATAAATTCCGTTTACCACGGAATAGGCTGGTGGTATTTCAGTTTTGGTGAAAATATAATCATTCAGATTACGAATGGTATAGACTGGATTTGCCAGATTAAAATGCGCTACATTTGGTATTGGTGCATTGATCCCATTCACTGTTTTAAAAATATAAAGATCTTTCTTGGCAGGATCATATTTAGAAGCGATTGTACCATCTTTTAATCGGTATCCTTGTGCAGCGTTTTCACCACCACCTCTGTTTTTTTGAGTACTCATCACATCATAACCAATTACGATCTTATGTTTTAATACTCCGGTATTTGCATTTATGCTAAAATAAGTACTCAGGTTATTCGTGTCCCATTTTTGCTGACGCTGAACCGCCCGCATACCAGCAAGTGTAGGTATGGCATTGTTGTTTTCATCTACACCAAATGCATTTGTTGTACGGTGTTCCAGCAGGTCTTCAGTCCAGGCCTGTTTCATATAGGCTACATTAAAAACGACATCAGGAGTAATAGCATGCGAAAGATTACTCATCAGCATTAAATCCTGGCTATTGAAATAATCGTTGCTACCGCCCATATTAAAAGTAATAGGGGTACTGTTCAAATCAGTTTTACCCGCTATTGCACCAAATATTGCCTGTCCGCGATCTAGTCTCGATTTACTGTTATTCATAACCAGTTCTACATTGATACTGGTTTTATCATCAGGGATATAAGAAAATGAAGGTGAGATCAGGTAAGCCTTTTTATATTGCAGATCTCTGAAACTTTTGCTGTCTTCATAAGCAGCGTTAAGTCTGTATAATAAAGTTTTTTCCTTATTTAGCGGACCAGTAAAATCCAATGCAGTTTTCATCGTACTGAAGCTGCCGGCAGAGATACTGAGCTGTTTTCTATCTTCTGCCAATGGTTTTTTAGTAACCATATTAATACTTCCACCAGGGTCAACACTGGAAAAAGTTGCACTTGCGGGCCCTTTAATGACTTCTATACGTTCGAGGTTGGCAGTCAGTGGCTGATTGAAAAAATATTGATGCGTGCGCATGCCATTGATAATTGCACCTTCTTGATTTTGATTGATTCCTCGGATGGCAAATTGATTGTAAAAACTACTCTGAGATACTCCAGCTACATTTTTAACTGCATCAGCAAGCGTTGATGCCTGTCTGTCGGTAATCAGTTCTTTAGACACGGTAGAAATTGATTGCGGTATATCTTTATTTAGTGTCGCCGTTTTAGTCGCCGAAAATGAATAATCACTAAAATATTTTTTAGCTGTATTCCCCACAATTTCTACTGTTTGTAATTCTTGCTGTGAATTGATAAGGATGATATCATTTAATACTAATTCCGCTGATCCTGCAATCAAATATTCTTTTTGATAGGTCAAATAACCAATTGCACTGATAGTCATTGTATAATTACCTGATTTAGGTAAAACCAGCTGAAACCTTCCGATAGAATCACTGGAAGTATTTGATATATCTTTTCCATTTTTAAACTTAATGTTAGCACGTATTAAAGGTTCATGCTGTCCTGAGATCACACTTCCACTCACTTTAATTTGTGCAATTGTCTGCAAACTGAACAGCAATGCGAAACTGAAAATGAAGGAAGTTTTAACTATAGCAATAGTGAATAAGTTCATTGATATTAAATCGTTTGTAAGTATAATTTCTGAAGATCATTTGCATTGATATCGCTGGCATTTAAAGTATGGATCAGTTGCCCTTTGCGCATGATGCCGATATGTGTACCTACATTAACTGCATTGAAAATATCGTGTGTAGCCATTAGAATAGATTTGCCCTGACTGCCTAGTTTTTTTACAAGTTCCGTAAATTCATCGGTTGCTTTAGGATCTAAACCACTTGTAGGTTCGTCCATCAGAATCACATCTGCATTTTTAGCTAATGCGATTGCAATGCCTACCTTTTGACGCATACCTTTACTAAATCCAGCAAGATGTTTTTGGTGTGCATCCATTTGCAATCCACATTGCGACAAGAAACCGGACAAATGGTTTTTATCATAAATAAATCCCGCCAGTCTGCTGAAATAATCTAAATTATCTATAGCTGAAAGGTTACCATATAACATGACAACTTCGGGAATATACGCCAGATATTTCCGTGTATCAGCTGCGCCAGGTCTTACCTCTGAATTATTGATCAGAACTTTTCCGGAGGTTGGCGCTATAAACCCAAGAAACAAATTAATTGTAGTGGTTTTACCTGCACCATTTTGTCCTAAAAGACAAAATACTTCTCCGGGTTTCACTTGAAGGTTAAGGTTGTCCAATGCAATGTTGCCCTGGTAATTTTTTGATAATGATATGGCTTGAAGCATAATAAAAATTAGTGTACAGGAATATGCATTCCTGAAGAAACGGATTATAGAATTCTATGAATAGGAGGGACTGCTCAGTTTTTTTACTGAGAAATAATCAGATCAGCTTAAAAAAGGAGGACCTTTATTAGCGCATTTTAAGATAAAAGATGAACTGGACTGTAATAAAAAATGCCACATCAGTTTTTGATCAGGCAGCAGAATAAGAATAGAGAATGCCTGCCCGGGGATATAAAAATGAGGGAACTGATGTTTAATCAACTCACAGACTTTGCATTTTTTTTCGAAAGAAGAAAAGCTCTTTTGACCAGATTTTTTATCAATACCTGCTTCAAACCCTGATTTCCCATGATGATGAAGAGATTCAATCATTGGTGTACCTAGAAAAATCAGCAATAGAAATATTGCTCCAATTCTGGAAAGTAACGAAGCATTGAATTTCTGTCTTATCTGCATGGGATGCAACAAAGTTACAATTATAATATTGATTTTAAAACTTACAACTGATTGTTTTTAGTCAATTCAACCAGGCGGTTAAGATGCATCGCAAATAATAATCTTAACTTACGCACCTTAAAACGAGTCTTAAATAATATATGAGTTCCAGAGATATCTTCTTAGCCGCATGTAACCAGATTAATGATGGATTGGCAGAATTCGGATTTAAAGCCAGTCAGAAAGGAGCTTGTCTGAAAAAGATCAGTGCCGATAAAGACCTTACTTTTGAAATTAGTTTCCAGTCCAGTACCTTAAACAGTAATGGTTATGTTAAACTGCTGGCACATATTCAAATTACTTCTAAACGCTTGAAGAAGTGGCTGAAAGTGCAAACAAATGACGTCTATAGCAATGATATGATATATGCGAATCAATTAGGGTATATTTCTCCTTCCCAGGAATGGAAGTCATGGAATGTTTTTGGGATTAGTCAGGAAAAAACGATCGCAGAAGTAGTCAATACGCTAAAAGCTTATGCAATCCCCATATTCAATCTCTTTGAAGATATAAACGAGGCCATACAATTTTTGATGACTAACGGAACGAAATTTAACCGCTACACAGCTCCATCGTTAACTCCTTTAGCTTTTATGCTTTGTATGGCTTCAAAAGAGCAGGCGCAGCAGTTTTTTGATAACTATTTGATGAATGCACCGGGTAAAAAGCAATTACTGAACCTCTATAAAGAATTGGAAGCAGGGAAGACCGTAGATTTAATGCATGCTGAGTTTGTTGATGCATTCGCTATTAAATTGGCTTTTATGCAGGGATTAAAAATAAAAGAGAGACCTTAAGAGCTCTGCTTTTTGATTTTCTTCTTCTTTCCTTTCTTCAACCAGATGATAAAGCCGGTAATTGGTAAACTTGCGGCTATCAGGCTAACTACAGTAGCTACAATCTTACCAAAGATACCGAACATTCGTCCGGTGTGCAGATTATAATTTCCAGCTTCAATCCAATCGGCCTTGTTAAAATCTTTATAGAGTTTAGAGCGGATCAACTGCCCATTCTCCGGGCTATAAAAAAAAGTATTCCGCTTTCGTGCCCAATCCGATGGATAATTTAACCTTAGTCTGAGATTACCATCTTTACGAATTGATAAATTGGTCAGTATAGCACCTGGATATTGTACGATTGCTTTCCTGTAAATACGTTCATAATGCTCCGGAATAGTTTCCTTGACGATAGGTTGTAAGGCTGGTGCTGCTTTTACTCCTTCAGTAAATTTTGATCCACTTAAAAAACTGACAGCTGTCTTTACTTCCCTGAAACCAAAGTAAAGTCCGGATAATGCGCTGACCATTAATATTCCTGAAGCATAGAAACCCAATACATTGTGCAGGTCATAATTAACCCTTTTAAAAGATGCGCTCCATTTGATAGTAATAGCTTGTTTAATCAACCGTACCTGCCCTGGAAACCATAAGATAAGGCCAGAAATCAGCATGAATACAAAAATCACAACAGACCATCGGATAATAAATTTCCCTGTATCTCCTAAAAGTAAAGAGGTATGAAGCTCTTCCACAGTAACTAAGAAATCTTGCTTTGTTTCCTTAACCAGGCTTCCATTGTAAGGATTCAGGTAATAAACATGATGTTTGCTGGTTGTAAAACTAATAGTCGCATTGGGCGCAGTATTGTTGATCTCAATTCCAGTAACCTTTTGAGCGGGCGCAATCTTTTCAAATTCCTGCATTAGTTTAGCTAAGCTGGCCTGTGGCAGTTGGCGAGCCGGAACAAAAGCATAATCCTTTTGCAGGTAATCTCTGATTTCTTGCTCGAAAACATATATACAGCCCGTTATACCGATAATTACTATGATAATTCCGGTAAAAAGCCCTAACCATAAATGGACTAGCCCAATTGCTTTTTTAATTTTTTTTATAATTTTCATTAGAAAGAATAACCAGCTGCAAGGTTAAAACGACGTCCATTTCCGCGGGTATAAACTGAATTGTTTCCATAAAACTGAGATATGCTTGGGTAATAAGCTTTATTAAAAAGGTTTTCCAGTCCCAAACTAAGCTTTAAAGCTTTTGAAGCCTGATAAACTGTAGCCAGATTAAATAGGTTATAGGCTTTTACAGGGCCTTCTCCAATCAGATATTTACCTGTAGTTGCATTAGGTTTAAAACGGTCTCTGTTTCCAACTCTTATCCAGTTCACATCAATTGACAGGTTTTTAATGCCAGCGTATTTCAAATAAAGTGTAGATTTAGAAGGTGGGATACGGGTTGTATTTAAATAAACATCTTGCGTACCATCAAATTTTCCATCGTCATCAACATCACCTTTTCCTTCTACATAAGCGTAATTTCCACCAACTGAAAGTTTTTCTGTAAACGCATAATCTGCCTGGAACTCATAACCCCAAACGCGTTCAGGAATTCTTTGAGAAATATAAACCCCGTTAACCTCTAACAAGTTTGCGCCTAATTTAGAAGTACTGATATAATAAGCTGCACTCATATTTACAGGCCCCAGAGAACTGCTAAAACCAGCTTCGTAATTATTTACAATGATAGGTTTGGTCTGTAATTGAGAAAGAGTGTTGCTTTGTGCCGCACGCAGCACCCTGCCTAATTCAAAAACAGAGAAAGATTGTGCATAACTTATAAAAGGATTGAATAATCTGCTTGCTGAATATCTGGCACCTACATTAAATACTAAAGCATTATAATTAAGTGTCCCACCTTTAACTGCGATACTTCCGGCGTTGTTGGCACCAGTAGCAAGTGTATTGAAATCGTCTACTTTGATATTGATATTTTCTACTCTCAATCCACCTTTAATAGTTAGATCTTTAAAAATATTAGCGGTAGTTTGCAAGTAAGGGGCAATATTGACCATATTCATGTCTGGTACCCAAACCCGGCCATCAGTTAAGCTTTGTGAAGTTTTATCATTCATCAGATCGACCCCATAATTAAGTTGCATCAATAAATTTTCTGAGACTGGAAGGGGAGTATTCAAATTTACCCTTGTGCCTTTTTTTGCAGATTTAATAGCTGACTGGCCTCCCTCGTAAAAAGAAGCCACATTGGAATAGATCGTATAAAAATCTTGTAAATATACATTGGCCTGTAAATCTGTCTGGCCAAACACTTGCTTGTTGCTATATTGAAGATTTGCATTATGGTTATAGCGTGTACCTTCATCTTCTCCTTTACGCGTACCATGAACTCCAATTGCCGGCTCTTGTCCGTATATTCCATTTTTTAAAATGTAGTCAGAGTGCTGTCTTGAACTGAAATAGTTATACATCAATTCTAACCTCTGTTTAGGAGAAAAATCATAACCAACTTTAACAAATCCATTGTAGGTCTTAGTTTCTCCTAAGCCATAATCCGGAGAAACTACCTGATTTTTGGCATCCCTGAATACGCCAGTTTTTTCATAAGTACCACTTACTATATAATCGAGTTTACCACTTTTACCATAAAACTGCTGAACTAACCGATAGCCCAGCGTACTATCTCCTTTAGTATTACCTGTTAATCCAATTTGCGAATAGCCACCTAATACTTTGCCAGAAGCGGGTTTTTTAGTAATGTAATTGATTAACCCACCTTCGGCACCATTCCCATAGATAGCAGTTGCACCTTTAATAACCTCAACTCTCTCAATTACTGATGGGTCTATGCTGCGGATATCGCGGCCACCTGCGCGCAAAGGAGTTGATTGAGGTACACCATCAATTAAGACCAATACACCTCTACCACGTAATGTCTGACCTGAGTTCCCGGTTTGATTGGTAGACGCGCCGAGTCCTGGTACACTATAAGCCAATATATTGGCCAGATTCGGACTGATCACAGATTGAGTATTGATATCTTTGGCCGTTAATATGGTTACAGAAGAAGGAGTTTGAGCAAGTGATTCTGCCTTCCTGCTTGCGGAGACAATAACTTCGTTTAAATCTGAATTTTTATCTTCCAGTATATAGGTTACTTTTAGCGTATCATTTGCCCGAATACGTACCTGGGTTTCATTGGTTTGAAATCCTGTCATTGAGATACGTACAGTATAAGTACCCTCAGGAATACCCTTAAGCTGAAACCTGCCTGTTTTATCTGAAGAGTTTTTTATATTGAGTTTTTTGATCTGTATTGTGGCGTAACTTATCTTTTGATAAAGACTGTCAGTTATGTTTCCAATCAATATACCCTGACCGCTTTGAGCCTTTGTTATAAATGGGAGCAAAAAGATAAAAAGGATAGCGAATAGGGTTAAAGGTTTAAATTTCATGGATGTTGATTTCCGGCAAATATACTTTTATCTGGATTTAATACAAATAACACTGCAGCGGTTTATCAATTGATATGCACGCTATAAAAAGGGTTTAGTCCAGTATAATTTCTAAGAATTAAATATGCCAACAGGTTTTTCATACTGCTAATAATTTATTTCCTGTTATTGAATTTCACGGGCCATAACGACGCTAATTTTTCGGAATAGATTAAATGGGCGTTTTAAAAATTAAATTGCTTTAATATTGTTAATAATGTAGATTAACAGTTGTATTTCAATTTTAACAAAAAGCTGACTTGATTCCAATGATCGCATAAAAAGGATTTTTAATTTTCCTTATTGTAGCTAGTGCCATATTCATTACATCCCGGCCGGATAGGAAGTGCTGGAGCGCACTAGTAAATCTTAGCGTGATTTTTGTAGCTGCAAAAGCTGCTATGGTTTAGTGCTAATCCAGTTTGGGTCAGGATACAGCATTGGGTTATAGCCAGCGTTTTGGTTTCACTAGCAGCTAAAATCATGTTGACAAAAGCAAAATAGTTACATAGAATTAGCATCTTTGGATATAGTATATGAATATAGAAGAATTAAGAGATTATTGTTTATCAAAGCCAGGAGCAACAGAAGGTCTTCCGTTTGGAGAGGAGACCCTGGTATTTAAAGTCGGTGAAAAGATTTTTTTGCTTGTTGGTCTTACCGAAGGAAATCGTTTTAACGCTAAATGTGACCCTGAACGTGCAATTATACTACGCGAACAATATGAAGAAATAGTACCAGGCTATCATATGAATAAAAAGCACTGGAACACCGTTTATATGAATGGCCGTCTCAATTTCAAACAATTGCATGAGATTATAGATCATTCATATGAATTGATATTTAATAACCTGCCTAAAAATAAGCAGGATGAAATTGGCGGTTAATCAAATGATGCAGGAAAATATATTACCCAAGCTAGAAGCCTCAAGAAAAGAATTACTTGATCTTGGTATGCGGAATACGCTTTTGAATTATAAAACGCCAAAAGCAAGAGGACTTCGTATTATTCAGGAAAATTCAACATCTATATATGATATTCTTGTAAAGCAGAACAAAGCGATGACCTTTTTGGGCAGCGCAGGGAAAGAAGAAGAACAGGAAGATGAATTGCCAGAACTTCCAGTGCTTAGCGAAGAAGAATTACAGGGTGCGCAGCATGATACCCGCTTGCAGACTAATGAAAATGAACAAAAGCTGCAAACAAAAATTCTCAATACTTATTATTTTGCGAAGACCAGCATCGAGGAACAGGGCGTAAATATCTTGTACTTGGCTTTAGGTATGCTAAATTGGTATGACAAGGGCAATACAGATGACGTTAGATTGGCCCCCTTAGTATTAATTCCTGTATCTTTAGAACGGTCTAGTGCCAATGAAAGATTCAGACTACGCTTTACAGGCGGTGAGGTTGGCGCCAATCTTTCACTGCAGGCCAAAATGATGGCTGATTTTAATATAACAATTCCAGATTTACCAGATTCAGACGATTTTGATATCAATAATTATTTTGAAGATATTCAAAAAAGAATAAGTCATCAGGCGCCTTGGAAGATGGATGCCAATGCAATTGAACTTGGCTTTTTCTCTTTTGGAAAATTCATGATTTATCATGATCTGGATAGTAGTAAATGGCCGGAGGGCAATAAACCATTTGATCATCCAATCTTGATGTCTCTATTTGGCGGAGGATTTAATGAACCCAAACCAACGGCTACTGAAGAACATAATTTAGACCAAGAAACAAAAGCACATGAGTTATTTCATGTGGTAGACGCAGATAGTTCACAGGTCTTAGCAATGTTAGCCGTACATGAAGGACGAAATATGGTCATACAAGGGCCTCCTGGTACCGGTAAATCTCAAACGATTACCAATATTATCGCAAATGCAGTAGGTCAGGGCAAAAAGGTTCTATTTGTTGCCGAGAAGATGGCCGCTCTTGAAGTCGTGAAACGAAGATTAGATTCCATTAATCTTGGTGAAGCTTGTTTGGAGCTTCATAGTCATAAAGCCAACAAAAGAGATTTACATGAGGAATTAAAGCGGGTATTAGATTTAGGTAAGCCAACATTAACCCATTTACGGGACGAAATTTTGCAATTGGATTCTTATAAAGATATCTTGAACAAGTATTGCAATTCAGTGAATGATTTGATTGAGCAAAGTGGGCTTTCTGCGCATAAAGTAATAGGGTACTTATTAGAAATATCAGCCCAGCTTGGTGCACTCAAACTTCCTGCCATACCTATAGAGAACATCGAATCCTGGAATGCAGATACAATGCGCCGGGCTTCTGTGAGTGCAGATTTGATAGAAGCAAGATTAAAAGATATTGGAGAACCATCCGGATTACTTTTCTATGGAACAAGATTAACACTTTTCCTGCCACATGAAAATGAGGTGGCAACTGAAATTATTGATCAGGCATTAACTATAACTGAAAACTTACAGGCAGAGATTGAGGGTGCTTCATCTTTTATCGGTACTGAAGCTTCATTATCTTTAACCTATACAGAGAAACTAATCGCACTGATGAGCTTTTTAAGTGAAAGTCCGGATTTGAGGGGCATTGCAGTAAAAGATCAGGCATGGACATTGAATCATGAAGATATTGAAGAGCTCTTTCAAACAGGTGCCGGTCTTTCAGCGTTACATGCACAGTATGAAAACATATTCTATCCGGAAGCCTGGGATCAGCAAGTACTGGAACTGCGTCAAAATCTGATTACGCATGGTCATAAATGGTATAAATTTCTTTTAGGGGATTATAAAAGAAGTGTTAAACAGTTAGCTTCCTTTACAAGGATCACTTTGCCTGAGAACCTGAATGATAAAATAAAATATATTGATGATATCATTGCTGCTAAGCGATTAAGTAACATACTCGATGAGAATTCAGCGCTTGCCGTTCGTTTATTTGGAAGCAGATGGAGGAAGTTGAAGACGAACTGGGAATCCTTAAAAGGAGTAGCAGCATTCCTGACTGAACTACATCGTCATATTTCTGCTGACAATTATCCAATATTGGTATTAGCTTTTCTAAGCAGAAACGAAAATCCAGTGCTGGTTAAGGAACACCTGTCTAAATTGAAAGATCTTTTGGTAAATTACCAGGCAAGTATTGTTGCTGTATTTAAGAAACTTGATTTAGATGAAAAATTGATGGATTCAAATCAGTATTTCAGAGAATTGCCTTTTAATGAGCAGCTCTTAAAATTAAAAGAATGGAAGTTGAGAATTGGCGAAATTCAACAAGCTGTTCAATGGAACAACCTTTCCCAGTCGGTACAAAAAGATGGATTTGATAACCTGATCAAGGCTTCATTAAATTGGGAAGGAGCTGCCAATTATTTAAAAATTGCTTTGCAGAAGACCTGGTACGAATATCTGATCAAAACAGTAATGACCGAAAAATCAGCATTACGAGGATTTGAACGTACTTCTCATGAAGAAATCATCAATAAGTTCAATAAGACTGATTTGCTGAATCTTCAGTATAACCGGGCAAGAGTGGCTTTGAAGCATTTTGAATCTGTCCCTAAACAAGAGGGCGGGGGTCAATGGAATGTATTGCGTAGTGAATTTAATAAACGTGCACGTCATATGCCAATCAGAAAACTTATGCTGGAGGCCGGACTGGCTATTCAGACTATTAAGCCTGTTTTTATGATGAGTCCAATGTCTATCGCTAATTTCTTATCTCCAGGCAGTATTGATTTTGATCTGGTAATTTTTGATGAGGCGAGCCAGGTCAGACCTGTTGAAGCGCTGGGTGCTTTACTCAGAGGGAAGCAACTGGTGGTTGTTGGTGATACCAAACAGCTGCCACCAACCAGTTTCTTCGATAAAATGAACGCAGAAGTAGAGGATGAAGAAAATGTTACTGCCGATATACAAAGTATTCTGGGAATGTGTGACGGACAGGGGGCTCCGCAACGGATGCTGCGCTGGCATTACAGAAGCAGGCATGAATCATTGATTAGCCTGTCTAATCATGAGTTTTATGAAAACAAACTAGTGATCTTTCCAAGTCCTGGATCTAAACATAGAATGGGATTGGTGTTCCATCATTTGCCTGATGCTGTGTACGACCGGGGTAAAACCCGTACTAATCCAGTAGAATCTGAAGCTGTAGCGCATGCAGTAATGGAGCATGCTTTGAAAAACCCAAAACAAAGCCTTGGAGTTGTAGCTTTCAGTACAGCTCAAATGCAATCTATTCAGAATGCAATAGAGATTAAAAGACGTCAAAATCCGGAAACTGAAAGCTTTTTCAGGAGCCATAGTCATGAACCGTTTTTTGTTAAAAATCTTGAAAATGTTCAGGGAGATGAACGGGATGTAATCTTTATCAGTATTGGATATGGACGGATTGAGGACGGAAAAGTTCCGATGAGCTTTGGCCCACTCAATAATGAAGGTGGAGAAAGAAGATTAAATGTATTAATCACCCGTGCAAAGTACAGGTGTGAGATATTTACAAATATTACAGCTGAGGATATCAATCCAACTGCAACGACCAGGTTTGGTATCAGAGCGCTGAAGAGCTTCTTATATTTCGCTCAGCATGGTACTTTTGATACACAACAAGATTTGCCTGTACCTGTTATCCGTCCTTTCGAAGATCATATTTATGAACACCTGGTAAAGTCAGGGTATACTGTCCGTAAAAAAGTCGGGTCTGAAGGTTTTTATATAGACCTTGCTGTAGTAGACACAGCTAATCCAGGTCGTTATTTAATGGGTATAGAATGTGATGGGGAATCCTATAGTCAGGCTAAATCTGCCAGAGATCGCGATAGACTTCGTAAACAAGTTCTGGAAAATATTGGCTGGAAGATTTTTAAGATATGGAGTCCGGAGTGGTATAGAAATCCTGAGAGAGAATTAGAGCGTTTGGTCGCTGCAATTGAAAGCGCTAAAAAGCAAATTTCTTTAGATGATCTTGTGGATGAAGAGCTGGAGCAGGAAGTTAAAGCACTGGTTCGTGAGGCCAAAGTGGAAATAACAGTCGAAATCCCTTTCTATACTCTGGCTGTGTTGCCGGGAGAGATAATGTTTGAAGAGTTGCATCTGGTTCCTTTTGGCAGGCTCGCAAGCTGGATTAATGAGGTAGTCAATGTAGAAGGACCAGTGCATTTTGAAGAAGTAGCAAGAAGGCTTGCAGATGCTGCTGGTGCAAGCAAAATCGGGTCCCGTATCAGATATACAATCAATGCTGCTGTAAATTATGCAATTACTTCTGGTATTATTTCAAGAAAAGGAGATTTTTTATGGGCTGTTGATAGGGTAACGCCGGTCATACGTGACAGAAGTAAACTTTCTCCTGGATCTAGAAAAATTGCACTGATCTCACCAGAAGAAATGGATCTTGCCATTAAAAAAGTTGTGGAAGATTCTATTGCTATACAAGCTGATGTGGCCGTTCCTTTGATTGCCAGGTTATTTGGATTTAACAGAGTTACTGAGGATATCAGAAAGGAATTATTAATTATAATCGATTCGGGTGTCGACAATGGATTAGTGGCCAGGGATGGCGCCTATTTAAAAATTAATTCAATATAAATTGTATGATGACCGGAATCATAAATTTTGAAACCTTTTTACTAACTGCACTATTGCTGAATATCACTCCAGGAAACGACACTATATTTATTCTGTCGCGGAGTATTGCGCAAGGCAGAAAGGCTGGAATTATATCTGCACTGGGAATTGGAACAGGAACCTTAATACATACTCTTTTAGCGGCATTCGGACTTTCTATTATTATTGCTGAGTCTATAATACTATTTAATATCATTAAATATGCGGGAGCTGCCTATATCATTTATATTGGGCTGAAAATGCTTTTTGGCAAATCTCAGTTAAGTACAGTTATCAATACGTCTAAAAAAACTTCCAATTATTTAAAGGTTTATAGAGATGGCATTATTACCAATGTCTTAAATCCTAAAGTGGCTTTGTTTTTTATCGCCTTTTTGCCTCAATTTATTGATCCAGCTTTGAAAAATACCGTATGGCCATTTATGACCCTTGGCTTCACATTTATTACTATGGGTACGATTTGGTGTCTGATATTGGCAGTTTTTGCTTCTGCATTTTTCATCAGACTTAAAGACAATAATAAGATTTCCGGATATATCAATAAATTTTGTGGCATCACACTGGTTATTCTTGGTATTAAAGTTGCTTTAACTAACCGGCATGCTTAGCTCGCTTCTTTGTCATCAAAAAGCATAAATCAAGCTGTTATAGCATGTGTTTAATGAAATTTCGATAATTTTATACCTGAAATGAAAAAAGCACTGTCCATATTACTGTTACTTTTGTATGCTACAACCAGCTTCGGTTTTGGCATGAAACAGTCTAATTGTTGTGGACAGCTTAAATCTGTGTCCTTTACTTTTAAACAAGCTGATCATGAAAAATATGAAAAGGAAAGGTGCTGTGAAAATCAATTTAATAATTTAAAAATAGAAGATACTCATCTTCTTTCCGGACAGCTAAGTAGTGCCGTAAAGTGTTTTTCCAAACAGTTTCCAGCCACTTTTGATAGCTACTATCCTAATTCTGGTTTTACTATTATTAAACTTGTTTTTATTGCTTATTCCGCATCCTCATCTCCATTACATGGTGAAATTCCTATTTATATTTTTAACTGTACCTACCGAATCTGAGCAAACCCCAAATTGTATTTAAACAAATTTCTATTTGTTTAAACCTGGATTATTACGCTGTAATAATCATCAACTCTGATTTTTTAATTCATATAAAGACATAAAAAATGAAATATTTAAAGTTTTCAATGATTCTGCCTGCTCTATTTTTATCAAATATAATTGCACAGGCAGCACACTTAAATCCGGTAACGACTGATCCAAAAAGTGGGATTTATCTTACCGCAGCTGATTATAAAAACAAACAATTGCATCTTGCCGGCGATCAGTCTACAAATAATAAACTTCGTTTAAATGACTTTTTTGGTGGTAAAACACTAAGAATAAGTCATAATGGGGAAAATCATGAATTCTCAAAAGACAGTATTTATGGCTATAGAGATAAAGATGGGAGTGATTACAGATTTTATAAAAGCTATAGTACTAAATATAAAATACTGGAAAATGGTAGCGTAGTTATTTACAAAACCGAGCAAGCAGGTAATAAACAAACTGGCTTTAAACCATTAGTTCAATATTATTTTAGCAATGGAGTAGCTGGTGAAATTCATTTACTTTCTTTAGCTAACCTTAAAAGAACTTTCAAAGACCAGCCTGCTTTTGATATCATAGATGCTAATTTCCAAACTGATTCCGATTTAATAAAATATGATGATGAACATCACCTATTCAGGATCAACCGGTTTTTAGCCAAATTGTAACGAGAGAAGAGCGGTATTGTATTCATAATACCGCTCTTTTTGATTATTTCATGCTGTCATGAATCTTATTGATCATATCTAAATGTGCCTGAACAACTGGAGTGGTTTTAGAAGCAAATGCCTTAAGATCTGCATCTTTACCATCTTTTGATTCGTCCTGCATTAATTTGAGCGTGCTTTTATGTCCATCAACCATGGCTTCAGCATAAGCTTTGTCAAAGTCTTTACCAGATTTTTTACTAAGGTCATTCATTTTTTTCTGGTGATCTTCATCCACAGCAGCAGGTAATGTGATGTTTTTATTTTTAGCGATTAACATCAGTTCTTCATTTGCCTTACCGTGATCGCTTACCATCATCTTGGCAAAATCTTTAAGCTGGGTATTTGTCGCTTTTGTTAAGGCCATTTTGCCTAGTTCAACTTCTGCCATTCCGCCAACAGCTGCTTTTGTAGCAAATTCGGCATCTGATGGTTCTACGGCTATACCACCTGTAGCCATAACATTTGAGGTTGTATCTTTTGTTTTATTGACGCTGTCAGCGGTTTCTTTAGTGTCTTTAGTACCACTATTACAACTCTGAAATGCCAATGCAGCCGCAGCTATCGAAAGAGAATAAATTATTTTTTTCATGATATTGGTTTTTTGTTTTTTCTATAACAAAGAGATCTGCTTATGGTTTATCAAAATTCAAAATCTCTAAACAATCATTGATTCGGTGTGTTGCCATGGTATTCAAAAACTAAAATTATTCTTATGAAAGCAGCAGTATTTCACAAACCAGGCGACATTAGTTATACAACCGTAGCCGATCCGCGAATTGAACTTGCCACAGACATTATACTCAAAGTTACCTCGACCGCAATCTGTGGTTCTGACCTTCACATTTTGAGTGGAGCCGTTCCTCAAACTACTGATATGGTGATGGGGCATGAATTTATGGGGATTGTTGAGGAAGTGGGCGCAGAAGTAAAAAACCTGAAGAAGGGTGACCGCGTAATTGTTCCTTTTCCAATTGCCTGCGGACATTGTTTTTTCTGTAATCATGGCGCCTCTCCAAGTTGCGAAAATTCAAATTATAAACATTATGGCCCCAATGGTGATATGATGGATCAAAAAGGAGCTGCTTTATTTGGCTATACAGACTTATATGGTGGATATTCCGGTGGGCAGGCCGAATATGTTCGTGTTCCTTACGGAGATGTTAGTCCAAGGGTTATCCCTGATAATATAACTGATGAACAAGCACTTTTTCTGACTGATATTTTTCCAACTGGCTGGTCAGGTGTAGATTGGGCACAGCTTAAAGGCGGAGAAGTTGTGGCTATTTTTGGGTCTGGCCCGGTGGGATTGATGGCGCAGAAAGCTGCCTGGTTACATGGCGCCAGCCGGGTAATTGCCATTGATCCTTTAGACTATCGGCTTGATAAAGCAAAGGCGGTGAATAATGTGGATACGCTCAACCCACATCAGGTTGATGTGGTAGCTGCTATTCGTGAAATGACTCAGGGAAGGGGCGCCGATGTCTGTATAGATGCTGTAGGTTTTGAACCTGAACGCACCTTTATGGATAAGGTAAAAGCAACGATAAATTTTGAAAAGGGGAGTATTAAAGTCCTTGAAATGTGTTTTGAAGCCGTGCGCAGGAGTGGAACAGTTTCAATTCTTGGTGTATATGGAAGCCCTTATGATAATTTTCCGCTATTCCGTATTTTTGATAAAGGTCTTACCATCAAGCAAGGACAAGCACCTGTTCTGAATTATATTGATAAACTAATAGCGCTGGTAAAAGAAGAGAAGGTTGTACTGGATGATATTATTACACACACATTACCGCTTAGTGAAGTAGCTCATGGCTATAAAATCTTTGATGAAAAACAGGATGACTGTGTTAAAGTAGTTTTAAAACCATAGCCAGCTGTAATGCTAAATTGAGACGATTTCTATTTCTCAATTTAGCATTACATAATTATAAATGCCAGCATTAATAACTTACAACCTTAATAGATAGTTTATCTTTCAGTATTTTCTTCCAAAGACTATACCTATTACCTGTTTCACTGCCAGAAATTTAAACTACACCTCCCTCCACAATTTTTCAATAATATCTTCTTGTTTTTGAATCATTCACATGGTGATCCTTTACCCTATTTTTCATAAAAAATAATTGACTGTAATTCAGGGTATTGGTTCTGTTAATGTAATTTATCTGATTACGGTTTCCCGTAAGAAAGAAACGCTCCGTCTCTATACTTTTGAAGAGTTGAATCATTCATCTAATTAAATCACAGCTTTTAAAATTACAAATTATGAAAATAGGTAAGACCTTAGGTTTTGTCAAGATTACAGGAGTATCCTGGCTATTAATAATAGCAACTGCCTGTAATAATTCAAAGTCCGTAGTACCAACCGATCCATTTGTGGATGGAAAATTTAATCCATATGATCAGGAATTAGGTAAACGCGTTGAAGCATATCATAGTAGTGTTGCTCCAAACAATGCCAATTCGAAAAGTGGCAACCCGGCCTTATACATAGATTTTTCTTCTGGTATTAATAAGGCATTCGCAGATGCTGGGATTAAAGACATGATGACTAACTGTTTCAATACAGTTCTAGCTCAAAAGTTTGATGTTTACAAGTTGGGGGCCAATAAAATAACCCCTTTAAATATTACCAATACAACAGAATTGGGTCAGCAAGTAAGTGACCCGGCCCAATATGCAGATATTTGGGCTCCAATCCAGTCTGCCGTTGAAAAAATAGTTGATGGAAACAATGATGCATTGCTGATTACTGATTTTGAAGAATGGCAAAAAAATAGTGAAGTTACGAATACTGCTTTCTTAAAAATACCCTTCTCTAAATGGATTGGAAAAGGAAATACAATCCATTTTTTTATTGCCGACTATAAAGAAGGTACCGTTGCTAAACATCTTTACTTTACGATTTTTAATTGCGGTAACCCAAATGAATCCAGTATGATTTCCAAACTTGAATCTAAACTGGGACCTTTAACCACAAGATTTGATTTATCTAATAAATCTTATAAACTGCGTACTGCTTATCCTGGCGAGAAAGCTGGTGGATTGTTTTACGATCCTAGTGGTAAATCCGATCATGCTAAAAATGTACTGGATTTAAAGGATAACTATATCAATGGGCTTAAAAATGGAAATCACTTTGAATTTTATCCTTTAGGTGTAGACTGGAATACAATAGCTCAGCTTCATACCACATACGCTGGTCAAAACCAATTTAATGACTTTTTCAGAAAATTATACATTGATCTAAGCAATGAAGACAGCTATACCTTTGGAGATTTTGACGTAAAAACTTCAGATATCACCGCTGATTTTGAGCGTTACGCTAAAACTGCCGAGGTTAAGAAGCATAAACCAAAATTAGTTAAAGGAAGTGATGGTCAGGATAAATTTGCTGACCAGGAGAATGATGTTTTTGTATTAGCAGGTTACCATACCGACGGAAAGCTAAAAGAACAATGGATTTACAAGCCAGAACCAGTAATACCTCTCGATGAGGTTTTTATACTCAATAAACCGCTGTTCAAAAACACTAAAAATCAGGACCACAAAAATGTGGAATTTGGAGTCTCTTTCGACCCGAAGTTCAATCTGAAAAATATTCAGGATCCAAATGGAATAGTTAAAGTTGATATCGTCCTAAATACTGCTATTCCTAACCTTTCAAATGTAAAACTATCAAAATTTCAGTGGGTCAATGCAAAACATGTACCTAATATAGCCTTGTATGAATCTATAAAAAACACGCTGCAAGAGGTTAAACCAACAAATAAAGTCATCTATTCTTATTATATCAAAACTCAACAATAATTAACAACAAACTTAATCATCAAATGGAATCTATCTCAGCGTACATAGTCTCACTCACTACAGCTCTAATCTTTTTATTGTTGGCAGCTATCATTGCAAATGCTATAAAATTTGAGGGTGGAAGCAACCCTAAAGATCCACAAATCCGAAAAAAGTGGTTCTGGATACTGGCAATTTTAAATCCTGCATTTGGCTATCTGCTTGGTTACTTCCTATTCAAACCAGATGCAAACATGATGGTCATCAACAATTATTTAAACGCTTTGAATATAGGGACAGCTATTGGATTTATTTTGTATATCCTTTTAGGCTTCCTGCTAAGCAAAGTATTTGCTAACGGCAAAATTGGTCATTGGTTTTAATTCCCAAAAAATATTTTAATGGATAAATTATTTGTAATTGCCATAGGCGGTACTGGAATGCGCTGCTTAGAATCTTTCACCCACTTATGTGGTATTGGAATGTTTGACAACCAGGAAATAGAAGTATTAACTCTAGATACAGATCAAAATAACGGTAATAAGGATCGTGTAGAGGAACTCATTAATCTATACAACCGGATTAAAACGTCGGATACAAATCAAGGTGGGACACCAAATGCGAATACTTTCTTTTCTGCGAAACTTAATCTGCACAGATTCTGGACAAATTATTCGAGTCCAGGAAGAGAGAATTATAAAAATATTACCAAGATTTCAACAGGAACAGCTGAACAGCAGAAAGCTAATAAACTGATTTCTGATTTATTTCTTGACACAAGTTCTGTACAAGAATTTAATTTGGCTCATGGCTATCGCGCGCAGACCCATTTAGGATCTATGCTGATGTATCACGGAATCGTAGAAGCAGCAAGGAATATTTCAAAAGGATCCACCGTACAATCTCAGGAACGGGAACTTGATACTTTTATGGGGAAGCTTGGAAATGCAGGCGCTTCGGCCAGAGTATTTATTTTCGGATCTGTATTTGGTGGAACAGGGGCGTCTTCTATCCCCGTGATCCCTAAAGCCCTTCAGGACTTCGTGAAGATTCGTTCCAATGGAAGCTCAAGTATAGATTTTTCTAAAGCAAAGTTTGGTTCTACCTTACTTACAGAATATTTTACATTCAATAAACCGGACGAGAAACAGAAATCAGACAAAGCAAATAGCGTTATCGCAGATTCATCTTTCTTTCCATTAAATAGCCAGGCTGCATTACAGTTTTATCAAAGTGATCCTACTGTACAGAAATGCTACAAATTATTATACCACATTGGCTGGCCAATTGAAAGCAAAAAAATAGATGGGAACAATACCCCAAATCAGATTACAACTGGAGGAAGTGAGCAAAGAAATCCATGTCATATAACCGAATTATTATGTGCATGCGCAGCTTATAACTTTTTTACCCGTACAAGTGGTTTTGATAGCGCAAAGGCAGATTATTTATATAAAGCCGTAGAGTTTAAAGACAACTCATTTAATTTCTCCTTTGATGATTTTGTCGGTAAAGAAAATAAAGCAGGCGAAATCTTTGTCAATAAATTAGGTGCATTCTTTTCTTTAGCACATATATCCCTAAGTAAAAATGGAGCTGCTTTTAATGATTCCGGTATTAAAGGATTTATTAAACAATGTGAAAATCAGAAATTAAATCAATACAGTACGATTACTGATGCGGAATGTAAAGATATCAATGAATACTTTAAGCTATTCGCCTATACTTTTAAAGATGCAAGATTTATATCTGGCTGGCTTTATCAAATCAGAAACTCTGTAGCTCCAGGAAAGTTCTTATTTGATAGCAAGGCATTTCCTGATAATCTGAATGAACTGAAAAGATTAGATGTTGGAGCTATATTTCTTGACGAAAAGCACCATTGGTCAAAAGGAGGGATTTTCGGAAACAGGTACGACACTTTTGTTGAAAAACTAATCAACACTAATCCAAAAGATGAGCAAAAAGTGAACACTACAAAAGAGAAATTCCTCGCTCATATTTTCAATGCACTTACTATTTCACAAAACTTCGATATAAATTAATTAACATGTCAGACAAAAGAATAAAAGCACTGGCGATTAAAGTTCATGCTAAAACTGAACCAAATGGGGTTGAATTTGCCTGGGATAAAATCCCTGAACTAGAGGTTTTTACTAAAAACATTCTGATACCAGAAATAGCTGTCGATAAAGATGGCAACTCATCTGTCAATATAGGAACTATTGTTTCTGGTATACCTTCAGTATTTGCAAGAGCCAACTTATTTAAAAGTGCACTTGATAATATTCAGGATAAAGATGCAGAAGCCTCCGGATTAATGCTGTTTTATAAATCTTTACTTAGTGAATGGAAGGGATTTATTAGCTGTATCGCATTAAATTATAAAGATATCGAGGTCAATAGAATTCATTTGGCATATTCTGATGGAGAGCAGCTAATGAATACCGTAAATATTTATGAGCCTACAGGTGCATTTGGAAATATGCTATTTGAGCGGCAACCCTTATGGTGTGACCAATCTCTAGCTAACAACGCAGATAAAACACCATTTATTGATGTGATCTCTTTTAAAGGAAATGTAGTTGGAGGGACTTCACCCGATAGTTTTTTATTCACTTCGGTGGCTTATAATCTCAAAGATAAACTGCCTTTTGTAAACGTACAAAATGGTAAGTTTATTGACCCCTTAAAATCAGAATTAAGTCCACAGGAACTCTATACACTTTATGGTTATGCTAAACACATTCTTAATCATATGGAAAGCTTCAGGTCTAATTATACTGGTTTAGAAGAATTGATCAGACCGGAATATGGTAATATGTCCACCTGCCTTCAAGCATGGATCGATGAAATGGTCGTTTACCAGCAAAAGAAAGCATATCCAAAATTAGCCCATCAGGCACCACCAGAAGTTGGGTCTCTATTTAATTATCCTTTCAGTATTCTATTTAACTATTCTACAGAATTATTTGGCTCTGAAGGTATTATATACAATGAATCTGGAGAAGGAAGAATAATTTTTGATCCTAAAGACTTGTTACTGCCCGATACCACAGAGATTGCTCAGATAGATTTTGGCAAAGAAGGGATAGAGACTAAGCACTATCTGAAATCTAAACCCATACTCTTATTGGCTGCTGAAACTAAAGGACAGCCAAACAACTTCGCCTATTTCACTTTACCATTAACCCCATTGGCCTTAAATGTATTTGGAGCAACACTTGATGCATTGGTAGGTATAGCAGACGCCTCAAATGTAAAGTCAAGGATCACTGCTATTTATGATCCAAATGATAAAAATGGAGAACGTTTGACCGTCAATCTGAAACTATATACTGAAACCGGCAACGAAATCATTAAAGAGGTAATCTATAAAATAACGGCAGAATCTATCAGAGGGAAGGATATTTTAATGTGGCCTAACTTTATTTCAAAGCAATGGAACCGATATTTCCTTTATTCAGAAATCCCACATAATGATGTTCAATTTCAGGCTACGCCATTTATTGGTAATGTAGATGATGACTTTTTCAGAATAGTATTGGATGAAAAAGGTATTCCTCTTTACCTGGCTAATAATGGCAGAGCAGCTGTAATTCCAGAAAAGTATGGAGCTATTAAGGCTCAACTGCATGTAACTTCAAATAATGCGGTAGCAGATAACAAATACAAATATGAAATTTATGAAAGTAATAAGCCTTTCAAGGGTGTGAAATTTGCACATGCAGGTATAGATTGCGGTTTTGGGATTATACGTTATGATGGATCAGGAAATACACAATCGTTACCAGTAAATATGCTTAATTCTCCCAAAACGTTATCCCCTGCATTTTTAGGCGTTGACTTTGGGAGTACAAATTCCTCCATTGCTTATTTCTCTGACCAGAGAAATGAAGTCTGTGAAAGTTTAAGATTGACTAACAAAAGGGTTTCACTGCTGGCGACTGATGCTAAAAATAATGATAAACGTCACGCTCTGGAAGATGAAATATTCTTTTTCCAAAACGACGAAATTCTCACAAACTCTATCAAGTCAGTGCTAACCATTCATGATTCCAGAAGAATTATAAATGATAGTAATATGCTGAATGATTCATTAATGGCACAAGCTGTTAAAGGTGGTTTTCCTTGCTTTGAAAAAAATCTGCCTATTGAGAACGCAGAAGATAACCGATATATCTTAAGTTATAACAGAGTAGGCAGAGCAGAGTTGGTTTACAATATGAAATGGTCTACTCAGCCAATAGATAAGAGTTATAAAACGGCTTATCTGAGTTCGTTGTTATTACATGTTTATGCACAATTGTTCATTGAAGGTCATGAGCCTCATACTTTAAAATGGTCCTATCCATCATCAATGGGTAAAGAATTGTTGAGTGAATACAGAGGAATCTGGGATTCGCTTAAAGAGATTTCGCCAATTGTTGGTCACGTTAAATTAAAAACATATCCTCCTTCAGACCTCTCAGATATTGGTGAGACTAGAGGCAATAGTATGTGGGGTAGCAATGCTGATTCAGGCTGGGGTAGTAAAGAGGCTGAGCCTTCTATATTAAGTTCAGGATGGGACAATGCAAGTGCAGGCACCAGTAGTTGGGGAAATGAGGCTAAAGCTCCAGCAACAGCAGGAGGTTGGGGAATTGACTCCTCTGCTAAGGTCAATTCAGTCAATATAGCAACCGAAACAAAACCCGTAAGATTTGATTTTCGGAAATTGAGCAATGAAGAATCACTTTCTGAAGCCTGTGCTGTAGCGAATTATCTAGTCAGACCAAATGGGGGTTATTCCATTAATCCAGGAGAGCTGGTAATTTGTTTTGACATTGGTGGTAGTACCACTGATATTACAGCATTGTGCCAGATGGACGGTGGAAAGGCAATGATTAAGCAAAACTCTATTCGTTTTGCGGCAGAAAGAATTGCACAAGCAACTAAATTTTCCCCAAACTTCAAAAATGTCCTGTTAAGGATGTGCGAAAGGAAAAACATTTCTATCCAGGGGTTAAATAATGGTGTTAATAAATTTTCTGAAAATACTGCTCCTTATTATTTTGAACAAGTAGTCGATCGGCTGGATGCATCAGATTTTGAAACTTTTTATCTTCTGATAGCTGCAGAGTGTAAAGAGATGATGAGTATCAACCTGTATGTTACTGGTTTAATTATGTTTTATGCTGGTCAGCTGGCTTATAAATTAAGAAATGAAATTATTAAATCAGAGGATGCCCCGCCAGCGGTCAAGGCTATTCCACCTAAAATCAAGATTGCTTTTGCAGGAAAAGGATCAAGGATTTTTGACTGGTTTACCGCAGTAAATCCAGCAGCTGCAGATGATTATTATACACAGATGTTCATCAGGGGTATGGGTGGAGAAACCGTGGCCAGGCAAACAATTACACCAATCAGTACCAATCCGCTAAAGATAATTGATATTAATTCGCAACGTGGAACAAACAATTCCGATGTTAAATATGAAGTTTCAAAAGGCTTGGCTATTCCCACTAATATCACTAGTATTCTGGTGCCAACAAATAAAGAAGCTATTGAGATATTGGGAGAAGATAATTTCTGTGTAGTTACGCCTGCTGGCGAATTCAAATATCTCGAATCTACTAATTCAATCACCCCTGACATGTTAGAACATATAGGAAATCACTTTATATGTCTACCTCAGGAAGGGAAATTACCATGTCCAAGATTTATGGACTTCGCAGATTTATTTTATAAAGTTTCTTCTACCATGTTTGGTTTAAAAATGAATTCCGCAGATTTTATGGCGGGCTTCCAGGACATGAATATTGAAAATTATATTAAAGGAGAACCCGGTTTTATTAAAGCACAGAAGCGAAAGCATGAAGATCATAAAGAATTTGACTATGTAGCCCCGATTATCATTCTGGAAGGAATGAAATTCTTTGAAAAACACCTGCTTAAAGGCATTCAAAAACAATAGGACTAATGAAATTCTGTGTATTAGCAAAAATATCCAAACGCTCGGTTTCTTTCTGGTATCAATCGGACAAAAATGCCTATGCACCATTGAATCTAAAGGATTCAAATGAAATTCCGTTATATTTTTATGTTTCTGGTAATGATTTTATTTTTGGGAGTACAGCAAGAGAAAGGTTTAACAGGCACGATCCCAATGCTTATGGGAACTACTTTGAAATTATCAAAGATCCAAGTAAGCATTTCATTATTTATGGAAATAAAAAACCTGTTAAACAGCTATTTTATTATGGAGTTGAACAATACCTGTCACATTTTCTGAATACAGTTTTATATAAAACTGACTCTATTGAATCTTACAGGCAGCATTTTCCACTTCGCTTCTTATTTGATACCGATATAGAAGATAACGAGAAGTCATTGATAGAAAACTTATTTCAAGAGGCAGGTTACTTTAATTTAGACCATGTTCATTTCAACAGGTCATTATTCGGTGTATTAGTTCAAAAAGGAATTTTAGCTAAGGAAAAAGCAATTCTTTTACTCACTGCAATTGATGATATTTTGTATTTGAAGCTTTTTAAAAATGCAACTGCCGAAGAAATAGGCTCCTTTAAGCTAGCGGGACAAGGAGCAGATCCCAGGGTAAGGATTCTCGCAGATATGATTGTTGAATACATAACTATTCAAAACTCTTATTTGTCAATTGATAAGGATACCGAGATTGCTGTTTTGCTTCCTTTTTGTGTGAAACTGCTCGAAAATTCAGGTGCTATTATTAAAGGTGACGCTGAATTATCAGATGGAAATAAATATTGGTTTAGGGTCAATGAGAGAAATCTTACCGATAGACTTCTATATTATTCTAACGATAGCTTGATCTATACAGCGATAGATGACCTTTTGAAATCAAGTAGTTTAAACTTACAAGATGTTGTAATTCTATTAGGTACAGAAGAGCTTAGTACTTCTTATTTTTCCGATAAGCTGCTTAAGAAATATCATTACGTAAGAGAGGTTAAGTCTGCTGATATTAAAGAGACTATGAAATCTATTTTTGCAGAAGTATCTGATTCAAATTATACAGTTAAATCAAAGGCACCACCACCTGTCCAGGCCAGGCCAAGAATACCGGCACAGGCTCCAATAGCAATATCAGTACCCAATTTGCCACCCCCGTTACCACCCAAAAAAGCGAACAATATAGCACAACCAAAGCTAAACATTCCCAGGTTACCTGAAATAAAACCTGGTACTCCATTGAAAAATAATCCAGTAAAACTTCCTCCGCTTCCTCCTAAAAAGGATAAGTGAGGGGAAACTAAACAATAAATAAATTATAAAAATGGCTATACAATTAGAAAAGAAAAAACCAATATCGATTATCAAAGAAAAACCAGGGCTAACTCATATTATAGCCGGTTTAGGCTGGGATCCTGCTACTGTAAACGGGCATAGCGTAGACCTGGACTTGTCCTTATTTATGTTAGGTGAAAATGGCAAACTCGTAACAGATGAGTATTTCATCTTTTATAACAATGCGACAAGCCCTGATGGTGCTGTCAACTATCCAGGCGATAGCAGGGGTGGTGAAGGTGACGGAGATGATGAGGTGATCCAAATTGATTTGTTTAAAATAAATCCAAAAGTTGAGTTTTTATACTTTGCGGTCACCATTGATCAAAGTGAAATAAGAGGACATAATTTCGGGCATGTTCAAAACTCTTATATCAATATCAGAAATGCTGCTGACAATTCAATTTTATGTCAGTACCTATTAAAGGATAATTTCACAAATGAAGACTCCCTGATCATTGCGACTATTTCCAGAAATGGCGGGACATGGAATGTAGAAGCTCTTGGACAAGCATTTTCCGGAGGCTTAAACACACTAATAGATTTATATCAATAAAAATATACTATGAGCAGTTTTAATTTAAGTAAGGGAGATCGATTTTCCCTTTCCAAGGCAGCGCCTGGACTATCAATCGTAAAAATCGGAATGGGATGGAATCCTAATGAAGAACAGGGAGGGCCAGAATTTGACCTCGATGTATCTGCATTTTCAATTGGGAGTGATTTTAAGATCCCTTCTGATTCTTATTTTACCTTTTATGGTCAACTCCGTATGGGTAATAAAATTGAAGATAAAATAGAAAAAGGCCTATTCAGACCTTTAACTGAAGATGGAGCCATTATAGGGGCAATTGATGATCCGGATGGAACCAGAAGCAATGGAGATGATGATGAAGATATGTTCATTGATTTAACGAAAGTCAGTCACAAGATTGAGCAAATTATTATATGTTGTACGATTTGTAAATACCCTCACGACAACAAAAAAGACCACAGAACATTGGCGCTAAACTTTGGGCAAGTCAATGAATGCTATATCCGTATCGTTGATGAAAGTAGTGGCAGTGAGATTCTTCGTTATGATTTAAAAGATCAGTACATCAATGAAGACGCGCTGGAATTTGGCAGGTTGTTCCGTGTTGGTGATACCTGGGAATTTGAAGCCATGGGCAGAGCGCATACAGGCAGCTTACAAACATTAGTAGACATGTACACCTAATTAAAATAGAAATTATGGCATTTGATTTAAATAAAAATGAGGGTACTGCTGCTAAGGATCCAGCTCAGAAAGCTAAAGGCTCATCTAAATTTGACCTTTCAAAAAAAGAGACAGCAGAAACTGTTGTAACAGTAGATTCTTCAAAATCTAAAACATGGATAATTGGATTGATTGGGATTCTGATAATCGGCAGTGGGACCTGGTACTATTCCTCAAAGACAAAAATAGAAAAAACAATACACAACGCATCAACTCAAGCTGTTCAATCAGATTTGGTTGCGACAGTTAAAACTGAAACTCAACCAAAAATACAAGCTGATGTTGTCGCTTCGGATACTGCCGTTGCTACTTCCACAACCAATCAAATTAAGTCAACTGTTGAAAATGGGGTTGGAGATAAGAATACGGTTAATTTGAATCATAAAATCCCTGTATCCTTTGGTCAGGGCTCTTCCAAATTTACAAGGATAAACCAGACATTAGTTAAGAAAATTATTTCTTATTTGTCAGAAAATCCCACTACATCGATACAAATAAACGGATACGCAAGTAGTGAAGGTGCTTTAGCCGTTAATCAAACCATCTCTCAGGCAAGAGCAGATGCATTCAAAAAGCTCCTGGTCTCAAATAACATTGCTGAAAACAGGATAGTTGCCACAGGGAAAGGAATTGAAAACCCAATTGCATCAAATGATAGTAATATTGGCAGAAAAAAGAATAGAAGAGTTGAAATTACGCTTCCGTAAATTAATCCCAGATCGTGGCAAAGAGAAGGCTTTAGGGGCAATCCTTGGAAAAGTATAATATAATCAAATTTAATACTTATTAATAAAATAATATATAATGGATTTTTTACACACTATTTTGGGCGACGACATTCAAGCCGGACTACTCATTATCTTGAATTTGATTGTTATAGAAAGTTTACTGTCAGTAGACAATGCAGCAGTATTGGCAACTATGGTCATGGATCTTCCAAAAAACCAAAGAGATAAAGCATTAAAGTATGGGATTATTGGTGCATATGTATTTCGTGGTATTTGTTTACTGCTGGCTGCATGGCTTGTTACGATTTGGTGGTTAAAGCCCCTGGGTGGGCTTTATCTATTATACCTCGCGTTCGATTACTTCAGAAAAAAGAATGCTAAACAAGAAGATGGTGACGACGAAATAGATAAAAGCAAAAGCTGGATATATAAATCTACCGTTGGTTTATTCGGGACTTTTTGGGCAACTGTTGCACTAGTAGAGGTAATGGATCTGGCGTTTTCAATAGATAATGTTTTTGCTGCTGTTGCATTTACTGACCATATATGGCTTATTTACATTGGTGTTTTCATTGGGATTCTTGCCATGCGATTTGTAGCACAAGCATTTGTGAAGCTGATGGAGAAATTTAGTTTTCTGGAAACGGTTGCATTTATTGTAATTGGTGTGCTGGGAATTAAACTGACCTCTTCTTTATTTACTCATTTTTATCCGGAATTACCTATCTCTCAATTAATAGAAGGGGAAAAGACAGATTTATTTGTTTCGATTTTCACCGTAGCTGTATTTATTATTCCTGTAATTACTTCAGTTATGTTTAATTATCCAAAAAAGAACATCATGGAAGCAAATGCTGAACAAGCAGAAGAGCTATTGGACAAAGCGTAATCAATTGTTTATCAATTGTTTATCAATCCGGGAAACAGCGTTTTCCGGATTGATATTTAATCAGCCTATCAACTCCCTGAGCGCTGAAACCGAAGGACAAAGGAAATAACCTCCTCCGGTTGGAATAACAAAAGTTTTTTCAGATTTCACCTCCTTAGTTTTCCTGTTATCATTCATAAATTTACACCACTTAATCCCATTTTCATCTTCCTCGCCATTTTGACCAACCAGCATATCATATCCCATAGCTACAGGCCTGCTTGGTTCATTCATCCATTTTTGTGTCAATCTCTCAAACTGCCTCTCAATTGACGTTTGATAAGACAAGAACAAAAGGCCTCTTTCCGTCTCATTTACAGGGTTATCCAGATTGTCAAAATCATAAGGTTTCCCAAAAGGAATACCTCTGCGTATAATTCTGAATGTTGCACTATCAGTTTCTTTTCCAAGATCCGTTGGTAAATCTCTTGGATTAACCTTACGGATATGTGCAAATGCCGGGCACTTTATTCCCGGCTGATCCGCTTTTACACTGGCAACTTGTTTTCCATTGTGTAACCGGAATGCAGGTGTATCCGCATTGAAATTGAAATTATTATAATTCTCCGGCGGTACAACCTGATCTCCAAATAGGACGGGCTTTCCATCTTTAAACCGGCCTACTATCTTAGCCAGAAAAGTTTCATAATCCTCTCCCTGGAAATCTGGCGTATCAGTCAATTGCTGAAACATTGTTTTAGTATACGCATTAAAAGTAGCAACATCCTGTTTCAACCTTCTAAAAACAAGAAATGACCCATTCTTTAAAAAATCACTCTTTTCAGTTTCACTGGTTGGTGCTGGCTCCCTGTAACTATCCGGAGATTGTTTAGCATAACCTTCCTTCTCTATCCATGAGGAAATAAGCTTTCCCCACTTATCTTTGAGATCCGCTGGAAGATCATCAGCAAATCCCGGTGTGTTAAATTGTTGAAGTGGCATTTTAAAATTTTTAGTGAACACTAAAGGTATTTCTGAAGCAGACTATGCACAATAGCTATTTATTGCTATTGTGCATAAGAACTATCATGAACAGAAGAATTCTTATTTAATTTTATCTGGAGCTAAACAAAAAATAGGAAACTGGGTTATATGAAAATTAAATTCCCTTTCTGTATATGAGCGACGTCCAACTATTAGATAAAAATCAATTAATTGAGGTTTTGAGTCAGACCAAAACCGCTACTGCTATTCATATTGGAGAAGATGCGCTGATCCAAATGGCAAACCAGGCTATGTTAATGATTTGGGATAAAGATCAATCTATTATAGGAAAGGCCCTGGAAGATGCACTTCCTGAACTCAAAGGACAGCCTTTCCCTCAGCTGTTCAAAAAAGTATGGTTGGAAGGAATAACCATCTCAGGAACAGAAACAGCCGCTAATCTTAAAGTAGATGGAGAAATCAAGACTTTTTATTTTGACTTTGAATACCGGGCGATAAAAAATGAATTCAACCAGACTATTTGCATTCTCCATACTGCGACTGACGTGACAGACCGGGTTATCAATCGCCAGTTAATGGAGGAATATTATAGCAAAGAGGTGGCACTTGAACGGGAACAGGCGCTCAACGAAGAGCTCGCTTCATCTAACGAAGAACTCAATGCGGTAAATGAGGAACTCTCTCAAAGTCAGGAGGAGCTGTTAGCTCTAAATGAAACTCTGGAAAGAAGGGTGGAAGCCAGGGTAAAAGAGCTCACTGCAAGTGAAAATAAGTACCGTGAAATTTCAGATGAACTTGCAGCGATCAATGAAGAAATGGCCGCTTCTAACGAGGAACTTGTTTTAACTCACGAACACTTAAAAAATACATTTGATGAACTGGAAGATAAAGAAATCGCTTTAAGATTAGCTATTGAGGCTGCGAATTTTGGAACTTGGCATATACACTCTGAAAGCAGAGAATTTATAACTTCAGCACGCTTGAGGGAATTATTTGGATATGACGCGGCTCATGAAATTACTATTGAAGAAGCACTTGGACAAATTACAGAAGAATATCGGGCATACGTTGCGGAAAAATTGGAAAATGCACTTCATGGTAATGGGGACTATGATGTTTCTTATCCTGTGATTGGATTTAAGGATAAAAAAATCCGCTGGCTTAGAGCAGTAGGTAATCTGAAGGCTGATAAATCCGGAGAATTTTCTTCTTTTACTGGAGTTGTCATGGATATCTCACTGATCAAAAAGGATGAGCAGCGTAAAAATGATTTTATAGCGATGGTTAGTCATGAATTAAAAACACCACTTACTTCCCTCAATGGATACATCCAGTTACTCCAGCGTAAGGCAATTGTATTTCAGGATAATTTTGTAAATAGTTCACTGGAAATGGCCGCTAAACAGGTTAAAAAAATGACTGGCATGATCAATGGATTTCTAAATGTATCCAGGTTAGAATCAGGAAAGATTGTGCTTAACCTGAGCCATTTTTCTTTAACAGATTTGATTGGCGTAGTCATATCGGAGAGCAGATTGATGGAGAAAAGCCATAATATTGATTTTCAAAGTTGTGAGCGTACCCCAGTATATGCTGATTATGATAAGATCGGAAATGTGATCGTTAATCTGTTGAGTAATGCAATTAAATATGCACCAACTGCTAAAAATATAGAGGTAACCTGTACTATCATCAATCAAAGGGTTCAGGTAAGTGTGAGAGATCACGGCATAGGGATTGGCACTAAAGATATTAATAAGCTATTTGACCGTTACTACCGGGTAGAAAGTGATAATCAGGTTTCTGGTTTTGGGATAGGATTGTACCTCAGCGCTGAGATTATTGCCCGCCATAACGGTACAATTTGGGTAGAAAGTGAGCTTGGTGAAGGTGCTACCTTTTATTTTAACTTACCATTACACAACGGAAATGTTGAATTGTAAGGCGGCTAAGCGTTTCGTATGATGATCACAGGCCGAATCCTGCCTCAGCAAAAACGGTTGCAGAAAAGGTAATCGCTTCATTGTCAAAATATATGGATGTAATCCGTTACCTGACCATAGCCAGGTAACGGATTTTTGATAAATTAGGCAAATTTATAATCAATGTCTGCTAAAATACCGGCCAGTACAGGGCTGATACTAATTTTATTTTTTCTTTTAAACCAAACTGTAATTGCGCAAAGCCTGTCTGCCAGCCAGCTTAATCAGATTGGACAATCCTTAGTAGATCAACAGCTGCTCACAGCAAAGGGCAGAGCAGAGTTGCAAAGATTTTCAAAGAAAAAGCCATTGCAAGTATATGAAGGTTTCAATAAAGATTTTTTAACTGCCATTCATTGTCCAGTATATTTTCTCAAATCCTATCAGGACATTCTTCCAGGTCAGGGGATTTTTCCGATAACCTATTTTGACTCTCTTTTAAATAAAAATCCCGATTTTGAGCAGGAATGTGCAATTAAAGAAGAACGCTATTTAGCAGCTAATTTTCCTAACAAAGAGATACGCTGCTGAATATTGATGATATCGTTCCCTATACAAAAAACTATATGTCTTTTGATGCAGAAACAGAAATCAAACCTTTTGACTTTCTGACCAGAGACTATTATGGTGAGATCCCGGTAGACAAAATAAAAGCATTCTATGAATTAGTGTTGAAAAAGGCCGCGCTTCTTTTGAACTTTACCTACTCAGCTCTTGAGGTCCATGCTTTTAAAACGCAAGACCAGCTGATCATGGATCACGGTAACAGACAGTTTTATATCTATGTAAAGCTTAACGGTATTTTGTATAAAGAAGAAATTAAAGAAAGGGAACTGGAAAGTTGGATCAATCCACAGAATTTTCAATTTCTTAATCACTATTTGGAAGATCAGAATGATCAGCGCCGTTTGTATTTTACGAAATATGATATATTCACTGGTTATGAGCCACAAGAGAAAAAAACATTGTTCCTTACTTTATTGAAAGAGAACGAAGTAAAATTTGTGAAAAATGTATATCTCGCCAGCACATTAAATGCTTGTTACAATGGTAGTCCTGGCGATTATAATTATGCAGCCTGGGAATATTACGATACAACTCAGCGGCTCACACGTGCACAGCTAACAGATGCCGTTGACTTTCTGATTACACAGCAGCTTTTAAAAACTACAGTTGATCAAAACAGAGAAAGATTGATTGCAATAAGAAGGGAACAAAATCCAAAATCTATTTCTAATATACTTTTGGAATTGCCTAATGCCTTTACATCGGGTGGTAATTCAAACATTGGTGGATTTCTGAATTCCTTAGATACTAGAATTCAGCAACTTCAAAATCGCAATACAAACTATTTTACTGACTATTCCAACATTTACGAGGAGGAACCAGCTCGTGATCGCAGCAAGATAAGCTTTAATTTCAATCCTAAGAAATATCAGATGAATGTAGCAAGTGAAGATATGCTTTGGGAGGATAACCTGTTGATTATTAAGATCAATACAGCCTTTACAGAGGCTAAACTACCCTATGCGGTATATCCTTTACCCGAGGATAGCAAGTTCTTTCGTCAGGACTTGTATGGTGATAATTATATCATACTTTCTCCGGATCAGGCTGCAGCTATAGTAATTAAATATGGTGACATCTTTAAAGAAGAAGCAAAAACGATTAATTGATTACACTTGCCTTTTACACATCTGTACTGTACCTTTATTCAATTAAAAGGAAAATCATATGAATACTGAAAAAGCCATTCTTGCCGGCGGTTGTTTTTGGGGAGTGGAAGAACTTATCCGTCATTACCCAGGTGTTATTTCAACAGTTGTAGGCTATACTGGAGGGGATGTACCGAATGCAACTTACCGTAACCATGGAACACACGCCGAAGGCATAGAGATCGTATTTGATCCATCAAAATTATCATATCGCGGATTACTTGAGTATTTTTTCCAGATTCACGATCCAACAACACGCAACAGACAAGGTAACGATATCGGAACGTCTTATCGTTCTGCCATTTTTTATACAGATGACGCGCAACGTGAAACGGCGAATGCGTTAATCGCAGAGATGGATGCTTCCGGGATCTGGCCTGGAGAAGTCATAACCGAGGTTGTTCCGGCAACTGATTTCTGGAATGCCGAGGAGGAACATCAGGATTATTTACAAAAACAACCATATGGCTATACTTGTCACTTTGAAAGACCGGATTGGAAATTAAGTTAATTCTTTATAAATGGCCAGAATATTTATTACCGGCTCAGCAGATGGGCTTGGACAACTTGCAGCAAACAGCTTGGTGGCACAAGGCCACCAGGTTGTTTTGCACGCACGCAATACAGCGCGGGCGAAATCGGCACTGGATAATGTACCTGGCGCTGAGCAAGTACTTATTGCAGATTTATCCAGTATCGAAGAAACGAAAAAGCTCGCTGCTGAAGTCAATGCAATAGGCCAGTTCGATGTTATTATTCATAATGCCGGCGTTTATCAGGTAGCAGCCAATTTGACTTTTGCTGTAAATACATTAGCGCCTTACATACTGACTGTTTTAATACATCAGCCAAAACGTATGATTTACCTCAGCTCTGAAATGCATATGGAGGGGAATCCTGACCTTATTGATTTAGCCTATGCTATTGACCGCACAAGTTATTCAGACTCTAAAATGCAGGTCTTAATGCTTTCCAAAGCTGTGGCGCGCAAATGGCCTGAAGTACTTTCTAATGCTGTTGATCCCGGTTGGGTTCCAACAAAAATGGGAGGAGCAGCAGCAACCGATAAGCTGGAAGAAGGTTTTCAAACCCAGGTGTGGCTTGCTGTCAGCGACGATAAAGAAGCTAAAGTAAGCGGTCGTTATTTTCATCATCAAAAGGAAACAAAGTATTTAGCAGCGGCTGATGATATGAGTATTCAGGAAAAACTGATTGCAATTTGTGAACAGCTTACCGGTGTATCATTTTCTTAAATCCTACAGCTGCCACATCGCTTTCCGTGATTATCTCCGGACCAATCCTGAGCTCAAAGCTGAATATCAGCGCAGCTAAAAGAAAAGTTGAGTGAAGAAGAATGGAAAGACGGTGATGATGAAAAGGAAGGAAAGGATCCGTTCTTGAAAAATAAAGAGCGGAAAGCTATCCAATGGTATAAATCAATGGTCAGGATGCAGCTAATTTAAAAACTATAAAAGTGCTTTTTTCTTAGGTGTCTGAACAAAGATCAATGCCATTAACGCGGCTAGAAAACCAAGACCGGCAGAAATCTTCATTATTTTGCTATAAGCAGTAATGAAACCAGCATGGTAAGCCATGGTTACTGTCTTTTGCTGAATAGCTGTTAATCCTGCTGGAACCTTCGCATTTCCAAGATTTGCAGTTTGGGCAATTATGGCTTGCTTTTGCTGTGCATTAAATGGTAATGCTTTAATTTCCTGCTGTAAAGCTCCGGAAAATAAAAGCACTGCCATTGAGCCCAGAACTGCATTTGTGAAAACCCCTGCAATTCTTGATACCGCATTATTAATACCAGAAGCTGTACCTGTAAAATGATCACTAACTGAACTCATTACCGCTGCGGTAAGTGGAGCAACAGTCAAAGACATGCCAAAACCGAAAACAAGAATGCCGGGTAAAAAGGTAGTCCAGTAATCTGAAGGGCCATTTGTCTGTTTGATAAAAGACAATATAAGTAAACCAGCACCAGCTAGAAAAGGGCCTGTAATCAGAAATAGCCGCGGCCCATATTTATCGGCCAGACTGCCGGCAAAACGGGCGTTAATGACCATGAAAATCGTAAACGGCAGAAAGGTAAGACCCGATTCAAGCTGCGTGTAGCCCTGAACCTGTACCATATTCAACGAAATAAATAACATTCCAGCACCAAGCCCGGCATAAAGGAAAAAAGTAAGCAGATTTGTTCCGGTGAAAATCGAATTGGTGAACAAACCCAGTGGCATCATTGGGTGGCTGCTTTTACGCTCTATGAAGACAAAGGCAAACAGCAATAAAATACCTGCACCAATAGAACCATATCCTTGAATATGGTTAAAACCTACAGCCGGCAGGCGCAGAAAGCCAAAGGTGAGCAATGCCAGTCCAAAAGCTATCGCAATTGCACCATAAAAATCCACCTTATTATTATCCTGTTCATCTTTAATCTCTTTTACTTTTGTCCCTAAAAAGAAAAGCACTATGATTCCAATTGGCACATTAATAAAAAAGATATAACGCCATAAACCCGCATCAGCCAGTGCCCCACCAAGAGCAGGCCCACCCATAGTCACTAATGTGGTAGCGGCAGACCAGGTCCCGATAGCTTTTCCCCTTTCTTTTTCGTCAATAGATGAAGAAATCAGTGATAAACTTCCCGGTATCATTAGCGCACCACCAATACCTTGTATCACTCTGAAAATGATGAGCATCGTGGCACTAGAAGAAAACCCACAAGCTGTAGAACCCAGAATGAAAATAAAAATCCCAATCCCAAAGACTTTTTTCCGGCCCAGTTTATCTCCCAATGTACCGCCGATCAAAATCAAAGAAGCCAACATCAGCAAATAAGCATTTAATACCCAAAAAAGATCCGGCCCTGAAGCCTTTAAATGCTGTTGTAAAGAAGGCAAGATTACGTTAAGTGCCGTAGCATCGATAAATGCCATTGCTGAAGCCATAATAGTACAAGCCATAACCCATTTACCCTGGATACTTCGGAGTGGTACTGTTGCCATAAATTTAATCATTAATCAAACCTTATACTTTTGGTCTGCTTCTCTAAATTAAACAAAATTTGTGCAGGTATCTATAAGCATCAGAAAACAGGAGAGGATAACGTTCCCGGCATCGTTTGCGCAGATTTAAATCTGTCGCAGAATTAATTCCTGAAAAATTACAATTAGCATTGTCTATGAAAGGAAAATTCGCACTGCTCATCCTCGTTTGTTTATCTCTGCCATTTTTCACAAAAGCTCAGGATAAACCAATAACTGTTGCCAAAGATGGAACCGGTGACTATCTGACCGTACAGGAAGCAATCAATGCAGTCCCCGATTTCAGGAAAGTCCCAACCACAATCTTGATCAGGAATGGAATATATCAAGAGAAATTAAACCTCTCTCCATCAAAAAAACTCGTAAAATTAGTAGGAGAGGATGTTTCAAAAACGATTCTTACCTACAACGATTATGCAGCAAAGAAGAATCGCTTCGGAGAAGAAATGGGAACTTCAGGATCTTCCAGTTTTTACATTTGCGGAGATGGATTTACTGCCTATAATATTACCTTTCAAAACACCTCCGGCCCGGTCGGTCAAGCCGTTGCCCTTTGGATATCGGGAGATCAGACCACCTTTTTCAATTGCAGGATAAAGGGTTTTCAAGATACACTTTATACCTTTGGCGCAGGAAACAGGCAATATTTCAAAAACTGTTACATTGAAGGAACAGTAGATTTTATTTTTGGTGCTGCTACTGCTTTATTTGAAGACTGTACAATTTTTTGTAAACAAGGTGCCCATTATATCACCGCATCTTCTGCTCCGGATACAATCACATATGGCTATGTGTTTTTAAATTGCAGGATCACCGGTGATGCTTTGGAGCGTACTGTTTATCTTGGCCGGCCATGGCGTCCATACAGTAAAACTGTTTATATTAACTGTACGCTGCCAAAACTGATCAAATCAGAAGGCTGGGACAATTGGCGTAAAGCAAGCAACGAAAAAACTGCATACTACGCAGAATATAAAAACACAGGTGAAGGTTTTAACCCGGAAAAGCGTGTTGCATGGTCACATCAGCTAAGTGATGATGAGGTTAAAAACTATACCACAGCTTTAATTTTTAAAGGGTGGAATCCGAAAACAACCCTGGCAGAAACCGGGAAATACATCAATTATGAGCACTAAAATTTTAAAAGTTCATCCCGATGACAATGTGATTGTCGCATTAACAGCGCTTAGAGCAGGAGAGACTGTTCAGTATCAGGATAATTATTATTTGCTTACCGCAGACATTCCAGCTAAACATAAGTTTTATACTACTGATATGCAGACCGGTGACAAAGTAATCATGTATGGAACCTTAGTAGGAAAAATACAATTTCCTGTGAAGGCCGGATGGTTAATGACTACGGATAACCTGAAACATGCAGCCGCTCCATACCATTTCAAACCCTATCATTATCAATGGCAAGCTCCGGATATCAGTAAATTCGAAGGTCTTACATTTAATGGTTATCACCGCAAAGACGGAAACGTGGGTACAGCAAACTATTGGCTGTTTATACCAACTGTATTTTGTGAAAACAGGAATCTGGATGTAATCAAAGAAGCATTACACAATGAACTGGGGTATGCCGTCACAGAAAAATATAAATCTTACACACACCAACTCGTTGAAGCCTATCAAAACGGGGCAGATACGGCAACAATGGCGGCTATTCCAATTGCACTGGAACCTGAGGTCCTAAAAACCAAAAGACTGTTTAAAAATATTGACGGAATTAAGTTTTTAAATCATCAGGGAGGGTGTGGAGGTATCCGTCAGGATGCCGCTATATTAAGCAAGCTATTGGCTGCTTATGCAGATCATCCCAATGTTGCAGGTGTTACCTTATTGAGTCTGGGCTGTCAAAACTTGCAGGTTCAGGATTTTTTAGATGATTTAAAAGAACGTAATCCTTCTTTTGATAAAAAGCTCTATATTTTTGAACAACAGCAATCTCAAAGTGAAGCGCAGTTGATTACCACAGCAATCCGTCAAACCTTTGAAGGCTTAATCGAAGCAAATCAAATAGAACGCCAGCCAGCCCCTTTAAGTAAATTATGTATTGGGGTGAAATGTGGTGGAAGTGATGGTTTTAGTGGCATTTCAGCAAATCCAGCCGTTGGTTATTGCGCTGATTTATTGGTTGCACTTGGTGCTAAAGTCTTATTGGCAGAGTTTCCTGAACTCTGTGGTGCAGAGCAGGATATCATAGACAGGACGAAAGATGAAGCTGCAGCCAGGAAATTCATGAAGCTGATGTCTGCTTATAGTCAGGCAGCCGAGCATGCAGGTTCTGGTTTTCATATGAACCCATCACCAGGTAATATTAAAGATGGGCTGATTACTGACGCTATCAAGAGTAATGGTGCTGCAAAAAAAGGAGGGACATCACCTATAGAGGACGTATTGGACTATACAGAGCCTGCCCTGAAAGCTGGTCTGAATTTAGTTTGTACACCAGGTAATGATGTGGAAGCAACTACAGGTAAAGCAGCAAGCGGAGCGACACTGATTCTATTTACTACAGGTTTAGGCACACCAACAGGAAACCCCGTTTGTCCCGTTATCAAAATATCCACTAACAATGCATTAACAGCTAAAATGAACGATATCATTGATATTAATGCAGGATCAATCATTGCTGGTGAAAAAACTATTGAACAAATGGGCGAGGATATTTTAAACTATTGCATTCGTGCTGCCAGTGGAGAAGTGACCCCTAAATCTGTTTTATTAAATCAGGATGACTTTATCCCCTGGAAAAGAGGGATCTCTTTATAAGACAGCTTAGTTTTAACGTACAAACAGGCTCGTATCCAGTATCTTTTTCTCGAAATCATATACTGGATACTTACTTTCTATAACCTTAAGCAGCATCTGTGTCGCAATCTGTCCCATCTCAAAGGCTGGCTGGCGGATCGAAGTAAGCGAAGGATTCATCAGATCCAATACATCCGAATTGCTAAAACCTGTAATTGCAATGTCTTCTGGAATTTTGATATTTAAATTCTTAAATACCATCAGACAATCAATACTTAACCTGTCACCAGCTACAAAAATGGCGTCAGGTTTTTCCCTCAGGTTCATTAATTCTTTGATTGCATTTTCAGTTTCCTGATAAAACATTCCTCCATGCGGACAATATTTAACATAAGCTTCCTCAAAAGGGATATGATGTTTGGCCAACGCTTTTTTGTACCCATCCAGACGCTCTATGCTAATTGATAAATGCGCAGAACTCGTTAAATGCGCAATTCTTTTATACCCTTTCTGAATCAAATGTGCTGTGGCCTCAAAAGCTCCTTTTTCATTATCAGCGATAACTTTGTGGGTGATTATATCTTCTGTAACCCGGTCAAAAAACACCATTGGCAGTCCTTTCTGATGCAAGTCCTGAAGATGTGAGGTATCACTTGTTTCAGCAGATAAAGAGATCAGTAATCCATCAACAGATCTGGAAGCTAAATGTTGAATATTGATTTTTTCCCGCTCATAAGACTCATGGGTCTGCGTAATAATTACATGATAACCGCGATCATAAGCAATAGATTCAATCCCGTTAATTGCCTGAGAAAAGTAATGATTGGCAACCTCAGCGACTATAACACCTATTGATTTGCTCCTGCGTTCCTTTAAACTCTGTGCAATAGGATTAGGACGGTAGTTTATCTTTTGTGCATACTCCCGGATAATCTTTTTAGTTTCAGGACTGATCTCATAAGTATCACGTAAAGCCCTGGAAATTGTAGAAGTTGAATAGCCTAGTGCACTGGCTATATCTTTTAATGTAGAGGGTACAAACATAACGCGTTTTTCTATTGGTTAGAATTAACTGATCACAAGTTTACATATAAATTCTGATTGTAAAATGATAGAAAGTACGTACGGCAACGATTGCGTATTTATTTTAAGTATAAATGTTTTATGCTACCCTAAAACTATGTAGACTTGTCAGCTATTGAAGTTAAAACAGCTAACCAGATTTTCATGAATAATTTCCGTCTAATCTTTGCAAGCTTGATCATCAGTCTGGCCATTACTGTAAATGCACAGCCTAAAGAAACAGATCCCTTTAATCATCTGCCGGTAGTCAAAGAACCTGTATTTAAAAATGACACACTGAGTATCCTTAAATATGGAGCAGTAAATGATGGCGTAACACTCAATACCATACCAATTAATCAAGCTATAGCGGCCAGCAGTAAAAATGGCGGTGGTGTGGTGCTCATTCCTGAAGGAATGTGGTTAACAGGGCCTATTGAACTTAAAAGTAATGTAAACCTGCATCTGCAAAAAAATGCTTTACTTCAATTTACCAAAGACCTCAATCAGTATAAATTGGTAGAAGGAAATTGGGAAGGAGTTGCCCAAATGCGTAATCAATCTCCTATCTGGGCTAATGACGAAGAAAACATTGCGATAACTGGTTATGGGATTATTGACGGGGCAGGCGATGTATGGCGGATGGTTAAGAAAGATAAATTGACAGAGAGCCAATGGAAAGCACGTATAGCTTCTGGTGGTTTGGTGAATGAAGAAAAAAAAATCTGGTATCCTTCAGAAAAAACATTTAAAGGGGCTGCTATGAAAGATCCCGGGCTGATTACTCCAAATAAATCTGCTGCATTTTACGACTCCATTAAAGACTTTCTCCGTCCAAATTTGCTGGTGCTTAATAATTGTAAACGGATTTTGCTCGAAGGTGTGATTTTTCAAAATTCCCCAGCCTGGAACTTACATCCACTCCTGTGCAGCGACCTGACTGTTCGGAATGTATATGTGAAAAATCCACGGTATGCACAGAATGGTGATGGTATAGATATAGAATCCTGTAAAAATGTACTGATCGAAGGAAGTACATTTGATGTTGGGGACGATGGGATTTGTATCAAATCGGGAAGAGATGCAGCAGGCCGCAAGCGTGGGATTCCAACAGAAAATGTAATTATCCGCAACAGTACTGTTTATCATGCCCATGGAGGCTTTGTAATCGGCAGTGAAATGTCTGGCGGAGCCAAAAATATCTATATTACAGATTGCACCTTTATTGGTACTGATATCGGTTTGAGATTTAAAACCACGAGAGGGAGAGGTGGGATTGTAGAAGGTATTTATGCCAGGAATATCAATATGAAAGATATTGTTGGAGAAGCTATCCTCTTTGATATGTATTATGCCGCAGTTGATCCCATAGTTTTATCGGGAGAAAAAAGAGTAGCCCCTCAAATTAAGGTTGTACCTGTTACAGAAGAAACACCAATATTCAGAGATTTTCATATCAGTAATATCGTTTGTGACGGGGCTTCTAAAGCTATATTTATCCGTGGTTTACCAGAGTTAAGCATCAGTGATATTTACTTTAACCACTTAACGATCAAATCTAAAGAAGGAATTGATTTACAGGAAGCTAAAAACATACAGCTGAACCATATAAATTTGATTGTTGAACAATCAAAACCACCCATCAGGATACAAAACGGAAACAACGTCTCTTATAAAAATCTTGATCCTGCTACCAGATCACTTCTTATAAAATAAGCACAAATGAAAAAATCATTTTTCCTGAAAACGGGTTTGGCTTGCCTGTTCGTTATAAATTATGGCGTAAGTGCAAGCGCACAGACTAAAGCCCTGAGCGAGGCCATGGCCGCTACAGTAATGGATATTTGGCAGGATTCTTTAACCCTTGACCCTGAAAACCCTAAACCCGTAAAATGGGCTTATGACCAGGGAGTTATTCTGGAAGGGATTGAGGCTATCTGGAAAAGGACCAAATCTGATGCCTACTTTAAATACATGCAGAAATCTATGGATTTTTTCGTTAGTACAGAAGGAGGAATCAGCCGCTACAAACAGACTGATTATAATATTGATAATGTGAAAAACGGCAGGACACTGCTTTCTTTATATAAAACAACCGGGCAGAAGAAATATTTTAAAGCAGCAACGCTACTCTGGGACCAGCTTCAAAAACAACCTCGTACACAAGAAGGTGGATTCTGGCATAAAAAGATATATCCCCATCAAATGTGGCTGGATGGGCTGTACATGGGAGAACCTTTTTACGCGGAATATGCAGCTTTAATCAAAGACGGGAAAGCTTATGACGACATCGCTAACCAATTTATTTACATGGAGAAAAATGCGCGTGATACTAAAACAGGCTTACTCTATCACGGCTGGGACGAATCAAAACAAGAACGCTGGGCTAATAAAACTACAGGGGTTTCTCCCAATTTCTGGGCCCGGGCAATGGGATGGTATGGTATGGCCCTGGTAGATGTACTTGAATATTTTCCTGAACATCATCCAAAAAGAGAAGCCCTGCTCAACATTCTGGACCGTTTATCAATTGCTATTGGTAAATATCAGGATACAAATTCTGGTCTGTGGTATGATATTCTTGACCAACCAGAACGGGCAGGTAACTATAAAGAAGCTTCAGCATCCTGCATGTTTGTCTATACCATCAGTAAGGGTGTCCGCAAAGGATATTTAGAACGTAAATACTTCAAAATTGCCAAACATGGTTTTCAGGGGATACAAAAAGAATTCATTGAAGATGGGGCGAAACCCGGACAAATAAATTTAAAAGGTACAGTGAGTGTCTCCGGATTAGGTGGAAAACCATATCGCGATGGCAGTTATGCTTACTATATCAGTGAAAAGGTAATAACGAATGATCCTAAGGGTGTCGGCGCATTTTTATTGGCTGCCTCAGAAATGGAAATTGCTCCAAAAAATCTTTAACTCAAACAGCGTGCTAAATAAAAACAAGCTGCTTAAAATAAATAAAACGCATTCAACCTATACCTAACCAATTTCTTATACTAATCCATTGCTGTGAAAAAGTTTATTGATGAAAATTTCTTACTAAATAATGAAACCGCCGTATTGCTCTATCATCAATATGCAAAAGACATGGCTGTGATAGATTATCACTGTCATTTACCACCTGATCAAATTGCTGAAGACAAGAATTTTGAGAACCTGACACAGGTGTGGCTATATGGAGATCATTATAAATGGCGTGCAATGCGTGCTAACGGAGTTCCGGAAAACTACATTACCGGAAATAAAAGTGATTGGGAGAAATTTGAAAAGTGGGCAGAAACCGTACCTTATACCCTGCGTAACCCCTTATATCACTGGACACATTTAGAACTGCAGCGCTATTTTGATTGCTATACTATCTTATCTCCGGCAACAGCCAGGGAAATATACGATGAATGTACAGCCAAACTTCAAAAGCCAGCTTACTCGGTAAGGAACCTGCTGCGGAAAATGAAAGTCAGTGTACTGGCTACTACAGATGATCCAACTGATGACCTCGTACATCATCAAAAGATTAAAGCAGATGGTTTTGAAATAAAAGTGCTGCCAGCATTCAGGCCGGACAAAGCCATGAACGCAGATGACTTGCCTTCGCTTATTGCCTATATTAAGAAACTGCAAGACATTTCATCCCATCAAATAATAGATTTTGATAGTTATTTAAAGGCATTAAAAGACAGACATGACTACTTTGCTGCAAATGGCTGCACAGTTTCTGATCATGGCTTGGAACAACTGTATGCTGCTGTTTATACAGATCAGGAAGTCGCTTCAATATTTGATAAGCTAATGAATCAGCAAGAATTAAGTGCGCAGGAAGTTTTACAGTTTAAATCTGCCATGCTTTATCATTTTGCAATATGGGACCATGAAAAAGGATGGGTACAACAATATCATCTGGGTGCATTAAGAAACAATAATTCGCGTTTATTAGCGCGTCTTGGGCCAGATACCGGGTGGGATTCGATAGGTGATTTCCAGCAAGGACCACAGTTATCAAAATTTTTAAACAGACTGGATGCCACTGATCAACTTGCCAAGACCATTCTTTATAACCTGAATCCTTCAGATAATGAACTCATGGCAACTATGATTGGTAATTTTAACGATGGTACTATTGCTGGAAAAATTCAATTTGGTTCGGGATGGTGGTTTCTTGATCAAAAAGACGGGATGACCCGGCAACTTAACGCGCTTTCAAATATGGGCTTGTTAAGCCGCTTTATAGGGATGCTTACCGATTCAAGAAGTTTTCTTTCTTATCCCCGTCATGAATATTTCAGAAGATTACTCTGCAATTTGCTTGGTGAGGACATAGAAAACGGAGAATTGCCCGATAATATAGACTGGGTAGGGCAAATCGTGAAAAATATCTGCTATACTAACGCAAAAGATTACTTTAATTTCTAAAATGATTCATATGAATATATAGATTAAACGTTTAAGTATAAACTATTTCCTATTTTGTACCTGATAACTTTTAATAAACATAAATTTTAACGGATGAATTTTCAAGACCAGCTCAATTCCATTTTTGTGGAAGAGCATGAAATACCCGAAGTATTCAGATTGCAGCAGGAACTGCATCAGCGTGCGTATTTAAGTAATGGAGCCATGCATCCCTGGGATGGAGAAGTCCACACTGTAGTTTCCCCTGTTTGTATCAAAACACCTGAGGGGCTACAGCGTAAAGTGATCGGTACCTATCCTTTGTGTAGTGAAAAAGAAGCTATGGAGGCACTGGACGCAGCTGTAGCAGCCTATGACAATGGCCGTGGCGAATGGCCAACAATGAGTGTAGCCGACAGAATTACCCATGTAGAGAAGTTTACAGGCAGGATTATTGAGAAGAAACAAGAAGTAGTTAAGCTGCTGATGTGGGAAATTGGTAAATCCTACGCTGATTCTGTTAAAGAATTTGACAGAACAGTAGAGTACATCCACGCCACCATTGATGCGCTGAAAGACCTCGATCGTCAATCTTCAAGATTTACCATAGAACAGGGGATCGTTGCACAAGTGAGGCGTTCCCCACTTGGTGTAGTACTTTGTATGGGCCCATTTAACTATCCTTTAAATGAGACTTTTACTACTTTAATCCCTGCACTTATCATGGGGAATACTTTGTTATTTAAACCACCTAAACACGGTACACTTTTACACTATCCATTATTGGAAGCTTTCAGAGATTCTTTCCCAAAAGGCGTAGTCAATACCATTTATGGCAGAGGAAATGTAATCATTCCCGGACTAATGAAATCTGGAAAGATTAATGTTTTAACTTTAATCGGCTCGAGTAAAGTCGCAAATGAATTAAAGAAGCTGCATCCAAAAGTTAACAGACTGCGGGCTATCTTAGGATTAGATGCGAAAAACGCAGCGATAATCACTGCACACGCAGACTTGGAATTGGCAGTTCAGGAAACAGTCTTGGGATCTTTGTCTTTTAACGGACAGAGATGTACCGCTTTAAAGATTATTTTCATCCACCGTTCCCTGGCTGATGAATTCCTGAAATTATTGTCAGCGGCTGTAGCTAAACTAAAATTTGGTATGCCATGGGTAGAAGGGGTATCCTTAACTCCTTTGCCTGAACCACATAAACCTGCTTATCTTAAAGAATGTATTGAAGATGCTATAGCGCATGGTGCTTCAGTTATCAATAAACATGGCGGCGCTACTAACGAATCTTTCGTCTATCCTGCAATTGTTTATCCGGTAAACAAAAACATGAAACTTTATACGGAAGAACAGTTCGGCCCGGTTATTCCTATCGTTCCATTTGATGATCTGGAAGAAACGATCGAATACCTGATTGAATCTACCCATGGTCAGCAAGTGAGTATTTTCAGTAATGATCACGTAGAAGTAGCAGCATTAATTGACCCTTTAATCAACCAGGTAAGTCGTGTAAACATCAATTGCCAATGCCAGCGCGGGCCTGATGCGTTCCCGTTTACAGGTAGAAAAGATAGTGCTGAAGGAACATTGTCAGTTGTAGATGCACTGCGGTCTTTCTCTATCCGATCTCTGGTAGCTACCAAACTGAATGATGCTAATAAGCTTTTAATCAATGAAATAATTGACGGTAACGATTCTAATTTCTTAAGTACAAAATATCTGTTTTAAAAGAATTGATAAGACACATAAAAAAAGGGAGTCCTGAATTTTTATTTCAGGACTCCCTTTTTTTATGTGTCTTAATTGATTTCATATTTCGGCAACGATTGCGTAGTTATTTTCCCGGATTTAAATTCATTTCGCTGGAAAACTATGTAGACTTGTTATAAAACTTAATTGATTTAATTTTTTGATTTCTCCCGGGAATAAAGAATTATACCCTTAAGCGATTATCCTAACCAAATATTTATGAGCAAATTTTATCTTTTAACTGTAGGGTTCTGCTTTTTCTGCAGTTTCCTATCCGCACAAACCCGTAAAATCTCGGGGCAGGTGACCGATGCAAAAAGCGGAGAAACACTAATCGGCGTGAGTATACTGGTTAAAGGGACCAGTCAGGGAACTAGTACCGATACCAACGGAAAATTCAGTCTGAACATTTCTGGCAGCGAGCCAGTACTCGTGGTCAACTATGTTGGCTATCTGAAAGAAGAAGTTAACGCAGGCAATCAAACACAACTACAAATTAAATTGACACCTAATGAAACAGCCTTGAGTGAGGTTGTCGTAATTGGCTATGGAACCGTAAAGAAAAGAGACCTTACCGGCTCAGTAGTTTCCGTTAAAGGCGAAGACATTGCTAAAGTTCCATCCTCAAACCCATTAGAATCAATTCAAGGTAAAGTACCAGGTGTTGATATTACCCGAAGCAGTGGAGCTGCATCATCAGGGGTAAACATCAACATCAGAGGTACAAGATCAATTTCGGCAGGCAATGGCCCGCTGATCATTGTTGATGGGGTGCAATATTCAAGTCTGCAAGACTTAAATCCAAATGATATTGCTTCTATGGAGATTTTAAAAGATGCTTCTTCCACAGCCATATATGGATCCAGAGGTGCTAACGGTGTAATTCTGATTACCACGAAAAAAGGAATTTCAGGACTGGCAACAGTTTCCTTAAATACTTATTATGGCGTATCAAAAGTATCCAGATATCCTTCAGTAATGAATGCAGAACAATATATCGAACAACGCAGACAGGCCAACCGTACAACTGGTAACTGGTCAAGTCCGGCAGACGACGTCAAAATATTTAATTCCGCAGAATATAGCGCCATACAAAATAAAGAATTTCTAAATTATCAGGACCTGATCTTTCATGATGGAAGCCAACAAGATTACCAGTTAGGTGTAAGGGCTGGAACAGAAAAAACCAAAGTATATTTTTCTCTCGATTACCTGGACGAAAAAGGTGTATTGAAAATGGATAAATCCAGTCGTTATACCGCACGTTTAAACCTGGATCAGTCTATCGGGAAATACTTCACAACCGGAATGCAGGGACAGTTTACACACTATGAACAAGATAACCGCCGTGACCCATTAAATCAGGTGAACAAAATCTCTCCTTTAGGGACACTTTATGACAATGAGGGTAAATTCATCGCTTATCCACTTGCAGGTACTTTTGTAAGCCCACTTGCCGACGAACAGCCAAATGTATATTCAAACCAGACTATCATCAACCGTACACTGCTGTCAGCTTATATGGAATTTAAACCATTCAAAGGATTAGTTGCCCGCTCCAATCTTGGGGTCAACTTAAACAGTGACAGAACCGGGACATATGCAGACCGTTTTTCCCTTGACCGTAACGGATCTGTTCCAAAAGCAACTTATTCAGCCTCCAATGGACATTTAATTAACATAGAAAACTATATTACCTATAGCAAAGAAATCAAAGATCATGCTTTTACAGTCACTGGTATTAACAGTTTACTCTATAACAGATCGGATAATATTGCAGCATCAGGTGAAAACCAATTGCTAAAATCACAGTTATTTTATGGACTTGGAAACACACAAAACCAAGCCGTAAACACAGCTTATACCATGAATAATCTAATTTCCTTTGCTGGAAGGTTAAATTATGCTTACAAAGGTAAATACCTGTTAACGGCAACTGGTCGTACAGACGGTTCCTCAAAATTGGCAGAAGGTAATAAATGGGCCTTTTTCCCCTCTGCAGCTGTAGCCTGGAGAGTAAGTGATGAGCAATTTCTAAAAGACAATAAAATCATCAGTGATCTGAAGTTGAAGTACAGTTACGGTATTGCCGGCAGTGATAATATCAATTCTTATTCAACTCAGAGCAGTTTATCAAGAATTGGATTTGCTTATGATGATGCACCATCCCTCGCTTATGGTTATTCTCCAAGAGTTGGTAACCTGGCCCTGACCTGGGAAAAAACGAAAACAAGTGACTTTGGGTTAGAAATCGCACTCTTTAAAAACAGGATAACTGCGACCGTTGATTATTATGATTCTAAAACTTATGATTTATTGCTCAACAGAAGTCTGCCACCAACAGATGGCGTAATTAGTGTAATTCAGAATATTGCTAAAACCCGTAATAAAGGGATTGAGGTTTATATTTCTTCAAAAAACATCGTCAATAAGGATTTTCAGTGGACTACAAATGTCAGCTTCAGCAGAAACAGAGAGAAGATCGTTGAACTTGCAGGAGGGGCCCAATCAGACGTGCTGAACTCCTGGTTTGTGGGCTCACCGATACAATCTTTCTATGACTATGAGAAAATAGGGATCTGGCAAACAGCCGATGCTGCTGAGGCAGCAAAATACGGACAGAAAGCAGGGGATATCCGGGTTAGCGATCTCAATAACGATGGGAAAATTGATGCAACCAATGACCGTAAAATTATAGGTACTAACCGCCCGGACTGGAGTGGTGGCCTGGAAAATACATTTACCTATAAATCCTGGGATCTGAACATTTATCTTTTCGCCAGGATGGGCCAGACGGTATATGCTGAATTCTTACGCAGATACGACCCTCAGGGAATTAATAACAGCTCTACTATTATTAACTACTGGAAACCAGAAAATGCTTCCAACGATTTTCCCCGTCCAAATAAGAACATCTCGTTTAATTCTACGCTATACTCTACCTCTTTAGGCTATACTGATGGATCTTTTATCAGGTTAAGAAATATTACGCTAGGTTATACAGTACCCAAAAGCACACTGGAAAAGAGTTTTATCAAAAGTGTCCGCGTTTACGCAACTGCCAGAAACCCTTTTACCTATACCAAATCATCTTTACTCAAAGAATATGATCCTGAACGGGGTGGATCGGAAGGTGCACCTATGACTAAGCTTTATACCGTTGGCTTAAATGTTACTTTTTAAACTCAAACTCATCGAAATGAAACATTATATATATAAAGGCCTGATCGTCTTTGCGGGATTATCTGTAATGATCTCCTGTAAAAAATCACTTGTAGAAAATAACCCTTCAGGAATTACTGCTGAAAGTGTCTATACTACGCCAGCAGGATTTGAAACGCTGGTGAATGCTGCTTATTCCTACCAGCGTTGGTGGTATGGAAAAGAAGAAGGTCATAGTATTTCTGAAATGGGAACAGATCTCTGGATGAGCGGAGCTGGCGATATCAACACTGATTTAACCCAATATATAAATCTCCAGGGAACTAACGCCGCTATTACTACAGAATGGCAACAATTATATGCTGCTGTTAATTTGTGCAACGCAGGAATAAACAAGATTGCAGGAGCAGGCTTGTCCTCCACTGCCAGACCTATAAGAGAAGCTGAACTAAAGTTTCTGCGTGCATTTTATTATTGGCATATTGTTGAAACCTGGGGAGGAGTCCATTTTTCATTAAATGAAACCCAGGGCGTAATCACAACGGCGAATAAAACACCAGTCGAAACTTTTAATAAGCAAATCATTGATGATTTGTTATTTGCTGTTGCTAATTTACCTTCAACCACTGCAGATTATGGAAGAGTGACCAAACCAGCTGCTCAGGCTTTTCTGTCAAGAATGTATCTTACACAAAAGAAAAATACGGAAGCAAAAGATATGGCAATGGCGGTAATTAATGGCGGTTATGGCTTTACCTTATTACCTGCCTATGCCGACCTCTGGAAAATGTCGAATCTCAAAAACAAGGAAGTCGTTTATACCGTTAATTATTCAACAAATCTATCATTGAATGATCTTATAGATCCGATTCTCAATCCATTAGGGCATAGCAGGGGTAGCAATAGCGGACATATGTTATACGCCATGAAATACGATGATCAACCTGGTATGTTGCGTGACCTCGCTAATGGAAGGCCATTTGACCGTTATATGCCTACCCGCTTTTTATTGGATTTATATGACGAGAATGATTCCAGGTATGAAGGCTCATTTCAAACGGTATGGTATGCAAATGGTACGACCAGGCCAGCAGGGATGAAAATAGGAGATACCGCTATTCTGGCCACTAAAAAAGTTTTTCCATCTGCAGGTAAATTGTATAAAGTATTTGATCGCAATGCTGTTTACAATGCTAACGGATCTGTTAAAGATCAATTACATTACGTTTCTTTGAGTAAGTTTGCGGACCCTACCAGAACAAGCATTAATGAAGCTCAAAGTGCTAGAGATGTCTTTGTCATCCGTTTTGCAGAATTATATCTGATTGCAGCTGAGGCTGAATTTAACCTGGGCAATCCGGGAGCTGCAGCAACTTATTTAAACGTAATACGTACCAGAGCAGCAAAACCGGGTAAAGTCGCAGCTATGCAAATTACACCAGCTCAGGTTACCCTGGATTTTATATTGGATGAACGGGCAAGAGAATTTGCTGGTGAACAAATACGATGGTTTGATCTGAAAAGGACTGGCAAACTACAGGAACGGGTCAAAGCATTTAACCCTGATGCGAAAAGTATAACTGATTTTAATCTAGTCAGACCTATTCCAAGAACACAAGTTGATGCAGTAACCAATGAAAGTGAATTCACGCAGAATCCTGGATATCAATAATGAATATTAGTAGCTGACAATTTCTTTATTGATTTAATTATTCACAATAGAGATATTAATTACCTTTTAAATATAAAATTGGAGTAGCTTGACCTAAATCAATAAGAATTATGTCAGCTAGTACAAATAAATACATTGATCCATTAACAGATTTTGGATTCAAACATCTTTTCGGTGGCGAACCCAATAAAGAGATCATGATTGCTTTTTTAAACGCCTTGTTTGAAGGAGAAAAACACATTACCGATCTTGTCTACAACCCAACTGAACTTGCCGGGGATGAGAGGGAACATAAAAAGGTAAGTTTCGATTTGCTGTGTACCGGGGACACCGGAGAACAGTTCATTGTAGAAATGCAGCGGGCAGATCATGATAATTTTGAAGACCGCTGCATTTTTTACCTGAGCCGGCTGATCCATCAGCAAAAGTTAAAGAGTAACCGGCATTGGGAAGTTAAGATGAAAGAGGTTTTCCTGATTGCGATCCTGGATTTTAATAGGAAGAATTGCCTGAGTGACCATTATTTGCAAAGCATTTCACTGGTCAATACCGGTACAGGTAAAATATTCCACAATGGACTGGGATTTAAGTTTTTGGAACTGCCTAAATTTGGAAAGAAAGAAAATGAACTGGAAAATGAGCTGGACAAATGGGTTTATCTGCTTAAGCACATGCACAGCCTGGATCAGATTCCTAAATACCTGGACAAACGTGTTTTTGAAAAAATATTTAATATCGCCGAAATGAAGAAATTATCACCAGAACAACAATTTGTATACGACTCGATTTTACAGCGGGAAGAGGACGATTATAGCCGGCTTAAATCTGCAGAACGCAGAGGAATAAGAGAAGGAATAGAAAAAGGGAAGGAAGAAGGGATAGAGCAAGGCCTTGAGCAAGGTAAACATGAAACTGCGCTGGCTATCGCAGGAAAAATGAAGGAAGAGAATTTTGATATTGATAAAATTGCCGGATTTACTGCGCTCTCCAGGGAAGAAATAGAAAGTCTTTAAATGTAAAAAGGAAGTGTAGCCTGGTAAAGGCTACACTTCCTTCCTATATTAAGATCAGGAACAATTATTACCACCAACTGTAGCACCTGCACCATTTGATGAAGTGACTGCAGCTTTGACACTGGATGAATTCAGTGTTGAAATATTGTAAGAAGGCGTAAATGCTGTATTACCATTGCCCGATATACTTCCGGTTACATTGGTAAATGTATTGTTTTTAAGCTGAACAGCAGTAGAGGTATTATCCATTAAGTCAACAGGATTCTTAACGTTTTCGAATACGTTCGCTTCTGCCAGAATATTTGCTTCAAAGCCTGCCTGTATACAGCTTTTACTTACTGTACTGTTAAAATAATTGTTGACAAGATGCACTTTGCCAAACCTTACCCTAGGCATTCTGGCTACACAACCCTCTGCCCACCAGCAACGTACAAATGTAACACGTAAACGGTTTCTATCTGCCGTAGCGCCATCACTTGAACCGATCAGTCCTGAAAAACGATGATCATCTGAACCACCCGAACCACCTGCTTTCGGAGGTTTTACATAGGCAAATTTGCAATTAGAAACTGTGATATAATCAGAGATATTTTTGATATCAAAGTTGCCATCAACACCATCTCTGAACTCACAATGATCAACCCATACATTTGTACTCGCGTCTATTATTGCGTTATCCCAGCCGTCAGTATCATAAGCGCCAGGGCCTTCGAAGATCAGGTTCCTGATAATAATGTTAGTACATCTTTTAACATTAATAATACCAGAATTAGCTTTGCTTTGATCATTGGAGACTAGCTTTGCTCCGGCAGAACCAAAGATGGTTTTTCCTGTCTGGTCCTGGAAAGAGATCCTTCCGGCAGCTGGTATTGTAATCGTTCCATTAACTTGTACCACTTTCACATTAACATTTTGTATGGCAGCTTTTAAAGCTGCATAATTGGTTACAACCGTTGGCGTTGCTGTCCCACCACCCGTAGTCCCTCCATTTTGGGAGGCCCATCCTTGCACAACACAAGTAGCCTCGGTTGCTGTTTTCGCCTGAGTTGTACCTGAGTTTTCGGTGCTTGCGCCCGGATCATTACTTTTCTGGCAGCCAAAAGAAATAAAGGCTATGCATAAAGCCATAGCTGAAGAGGTCAAGTAGTTTGCTCTTGTTTTCATGTTTTTCATATTAGATTTATAATTGGTTAATTATTAATCTAATCATTGAAAAAATGAAAAGAAATTAAACAGGGAAATAAAAATCCGCAATCGATGCCGGTAACGATTGCGGAAAATAAAACAGGGTACTGACCGGGACTAAATTAGTTCATATTGATCTTCACAACCTTATCCAGTTCGATTGCTGATACCTCAATAAGCTCAGGGCCAAGTTCTAACGGATAACCCTCAACCTTCTTGCCAATGATAATGACTTTTTTGCCAGCATACTTATCTAAATTTATCTTTTTGCCTGCCCTTAGTGCAAATGTAGTTTCCGGCTGATCAGGCTTCCCGGATAAAGCCATACCATTCAATATATGCGTTCCGTACTGATAAGAAGTAATTCCTTGTTTTTGCAGCACGCCTGCCCAATAAAAATTAGCTTGTTTAGTAGGGTTGATTTTTTGCTTTTGAGCGGTTGTCTTCTTTTGTGCAAATGAATTAGCGGAAGAAAAGCAGATTAGCGCTGCTGCTGATAGTGCAAGTAAATACTTCATAGCGGTGAATTGATTAATAATATAATGTCTGTTTAATATCGCTAAACGCTAAGACTCATTATTACGCTACAAAATCTCAATATAAATAAGAATAGCGTAACATTTCTCCGGATATCCAGTCTATTAAATACTATGGAAATAAAAAACATATCTCGCTTCTTTTGTGTACTGATTTTAGTGATTAGTGGTTTGTTGAATCCGGCTAAGGCACAAGATACCGTCATTAGAAAAATTGATAATGGAAAGCTTGATTCTTTAAACTCGAAATTTCTAAAAGAACAAAGGCAAGTAGAGATATTTCTTCCCCAGGATTATAAGCCTGGCAGTGATCGCAAGTATGATGTACTCTATGTACTGGATGGTGGCAATTGGAATACTGGATTAATCAAAGAAACCCAACATTTTTTAGAAGAAATATCCTTTATGCCCCCAACAATAATTGTCAGCGTTTTGGGTATCGATCGGAATAAAGACCTGACTCCAACACATCTTGAAGGTTGGTCAACTTCAGGTGGAGCAGCTAATTTTTTGGGTTTTCTTAAAAATGAACTTATTCCTTATATCGATCAAAAATATCCCTCAAATGGAGAAAATGCATTATGGGGACATTCATTAGGTGGCATGTTCGTCGCTTATGCACTATTGAATGAACCAAAAACTTTTAAATCATATATTGCAGTCGATCCAAGTCTTTGGTGGGACAAATGTTATATCCAAAAAATTGCATCCAGTAAATTACCTGGACTAGGAGGTTTAGCTATTACATTTTTCATGAGTGGAAGAGAAGGTGAGCAGGGTAAAGTAATGAAAATTGATACCATGAATACTATCCTTAAAAATTACGCACCTGCAGGATTAACCTGGAAAAGTATAGCTTACCCGAACGAATCACACAATTCTATAAGGCTGAAAAGTACTTATGACGGCTTGAAATTCTCTTATGCAGGTTTTGATAATAAGGCAGAATTTCACCCAAGGAATGGCATAATATTGAAGGATAAACCTATAAAATTGTGGTATTTTAATGACACTACAACTGTTAATTACACGCTCGATGGGACAATGCCCACTATTTTGTCAAATAAAATGAAACATGAAATAACTTTAACTGCTGCGGCAAAGGTTACTACTGAAAATTTTACTGCCAGAGCCCGATATAATCAGGTTGTATCCGGAGATTTTATAGCCGGAAAAACACTAAATCCTATTTCAAAAAAGAAAAATGTAAAAGCAGGTGGTTTTAATTATGCTTATTACGAAGGTAAATGGGAGAAATGGCCTGACTTTAAAGATTTAAAAAATCCAGTGAAGACAGGAATAACAAATGGCGATTTTAAGCTGGATAAAATCCAGAAAAAAGACAATATTGCTGTAGTGATTGATGGACAACTTGAAGCAAAGGAAGATGGTTATTATATATTCATACTGGAAAACGGTGAAGAAGCAAACTTCTTTCTTGGCAAACGTTTATTAATGAGAATGACTACTTCCAATAATCAGCTGTGCACCTATATAGTACCATTAAAAAAAGGGTTTTATCCCATTCGCTTAGAATCCTTCCATAAAAATGATGGTTATAAATTGAAACTTACTTATCTCACGCCAAGCACCATACCTACTAAAAATGCGGGATCTATACCATTAAATCTTCAATATGGTCATCACTAGAAATGTTTGATGATATTATCCTGTATAGCTTAAGCAAGGTAAACATAGAGATCTTAGCTGTCACAGCAGGTGTAATTCTTTGTATTGCAGGTTCAAAGAAATTTGCAAAATAAATTTATTATGATCTTACATTGATTATCTTGCACGGTGCTGAAAATAACAATTTCATTATTCATTTTTATAGCGCTGATAGGTACCAGTATGTCTCGCTATTGTACCTATTTGGGTTTTAAAATCAATAAAAAGTACATCGTCGAAAATCTTTGTGAAAACCGGATGCGTCCACAAATGCATTGTAACGGTAAATGCTACTTGATGAAAAAAATTAAGCAAGCAGAACAAAACGAGAAAAAACAAGATCAGCAGCGTTTACTTAAAGCTTTGGAACTTAATTTTATAGTAAGGCCATTGCGCGTAATTTTTTCACCTGTTGTGGAAACCAGTGAGCTGAAACGTAAATTTTATGCCGGTTGCTTTTTGTATTTGAGTCAATATGCAAATGGTATTTTCCATCCTCCTCAGTAATCTTCTGTCCTTTAGAATAATCAGCTTAGGCTGGAAGAAGAAAGAATGCGTCCAGGAATCCCTGGATGTAGCATACTGATGCCATAAATAATGACCTATCATGGAGGAAAAAATACCGAAGTATAATATAGACTTCAAAAAGAAAGGACAAGCCCATTTCCTTTTACGTTCAAGAGAACGTGAGGATAATTCCATTGAACCCTTTAAAGATCCGCACAGCCATAATTACTATTGTCTTAACCTTTTATACGAAGGAAAAGTAACACACTTTGTTGATTTACAAGCGCAGGAAATACAGGCTCCGGCCTTGTTATTATTGAATATTGATCAGGTTCATATTCATAATGAGCTTAAGGATTGCAAAATAACCTCAATGGCGTTCTCTGCCGACTTTGTGCACAGTCAGAACAAAAAACTGGGAAATTATCTGGAAACTGTTTTTTCACAATCTCACATTAAACTGTCTGATTCAGCATTAACCGAGCTGGACAAGTATGTACAATTAATCCAGTTAGAAAATAGTAAGGGTAATCAACAGGATTTTGAAATCATTAAATGTCTGCTTAATATAATTTTGATTCAATGTGCCAGACTTAGCGAAGAAACCAGCAAAGGTGTTAGTCACAAGCAGGACCTATTTACTCATTTTAAAGAGGTGTTGAAAAAGCATTACAAACACAACCATCAGGTCAAATTCTATGCTAACGAATTAAATATCACTACTGAAGTTCTGAATCAGCTTGTTAAAAATGCAAGCCATAAAACGCCCAAGCAACTGATAGATGAACGTTTATTTACAGAAGCAAAAAGACTGCTCTACTGGTCAGATATTACTGTAAGGGAAGTCGCCTGGGAACTGGGATTTGAAACAGATGGCTATTTTAACCGGTTTTTTAAAAAGTATGCTGGTTCAACTCCCAAAAAATTTCAAAATGCAATCCATTTAACCTGAATAAATACTTAATAGGGTAAAAAGCGGCTAAACAGCCGCTTTTTATAAGAACGCTTATAAGTGTAATTAAATACGGCAAAAGTGTAGCTTCTTCCTAATAGGCTGTTTGTTTCTTTGCATCAGTGTACCAAATTTAACAGGTGCGCTCTTTAAAGGAATGAAAAATCAAATTATTAAAACGATCCTCTTATTGTCAGGATTATTTGTAATCCATTTAAACTCAGACGCCCAATCAACCCCTGCCCCTGAAGGTCTTTCGAAGCTGACCCTGGAATTCAATAATGTAGTAGGGGAAAAGCCGCTGAAGTTACACGATGAATCCTATACTAACGAGGCTGGAGAAAAGTTCAATATCACCACTTTCAACTATTTTATCAGTAATATTAAACTTCATGAAAAAGGTGGAAAAACTTATATAATCCCACAGGATAGTAGTTATTTTCTAATTAAAGAAAATGATTCAGCCAGCAAAAAAATCAATGTTTACGTTCCTGAAGGGAAATACTCAGCCATTACATTTACGATTGGAGTGGATAGCCTGAGAAGTACCATGGATATCAGCAGACGTACCGGCGCACTTGATATTTCAGGAGGTATGCTGGATGGAATGTACTGGACATGGAACAGCGGTTATATTTTTATGAAGTATCTACCGAAAATCAGGCGCGGTGAAAAAGAAGCATTTGATAGTGTTATTCCTGTTTTCCATAGTGATTCTGTCATTTAAGGAATTTGGATTTGAGGGTTTTGTTAAACCAGCTAATTTTCCCTGGCCAGTTTATGATCTCGCAAAAAATCCAGTCACTAAAGAAGGCTTTGAACTAGGCAGGATGCTATTTTATGAAGGAGCTTTGTCAAGAGACAATAAAATTTCCTGCGGTTCCTGTCATATCCAGTCAGCTGCATTTACGCAGCATGGGCACGATGTAAGTCATGGAATAGAAGATCGTTTGGGAAGCCGGAATTCCCCGCCAATTATGAACCTTGCCTGGAATAAATCTTTTTTTTGGGATGGTGGTGTTTTTCATCTGGATATGTTTCCGGTTTCACCTATCACTAATCCTGTAGAGATGGATGAAAAGATGGAGAACGTGCTGATAAAACTCCGCTCAAAACAAGAATACAGGGAAAAATTTAAAGCCGTTTATGGCTCAGATGAAATTACAGGGACGCAAATTTTTAAGGCACTTTCCCAATTTATGCTCCTATGTATCAGTAGTGATTCTAAATATGACAGTGTAATGCGTAAAACTGATGTCCGTTTTACAGTCGCTGAAGAAAAAGGCTACCATATATTTCTTCAGCATTGTAATCGTTGTCATCAAGCGCCCCTTTTCACGGATGGATCGTTCAGGAATAATGGTTTAAATAATCAATTCAACCCGGATAAAGGCAGACAGACCATAACACTTGATCCTCAGGATAGCTTTAAATTTAAAGTCCCTTCGCTAAGAAACCTAAGTTACACTGTGCCTTATATGCATGATGGCAGGTTTACCAGCATAGATCAGGTATTAGATCACTATACAAAAGGAGTGCAGGATAGCCATACCCTTGATCCTTTATTAAAAAATAAGGGTCAGCTGGGAATCCAGATGACAGCTGCAGAGCGCCTAAGCCTGAAGACCTTTTTAAAAACACTGGATGATAAACACTTTATTACAAGAACAGATTTATCCGAACAATAATATGAAAAAAACAGCAATAGTGACACCTTAAAAGGAAGCCCTGAACGTATGGAGATGGCATCAATAGATGGAATCCACATACATATCGTTTACAGTTCCCCTGGCGTAAAAGGCCGGGTCATTTGGGGTGGTCTGGTACCATTTGACCAGTTATGGGTAACCGGTGCACACCATGCCACAAAAATAAGTTTTAACAAAGATGTGCTCATCAATGGCCAGAAGTTAAAAGCTGGAGAATACGCCTTCTTTACGATACCAGGTAAAAAACATTGGACACTTATCTTTAATAAAAGGGTCAATCAACACCTTGCCGATGATTATCAGCAAAAAGAGGATGCATTACGTTTAGAAGTTATACCTGTGCAATTGCCCGGTACTGTACAAAGACTTACTTACCGGATCAGAAAAGATGAAGGAAAAGGAGGAACTGTAAGTATGCAATGGGAAAAAATAAATATATCATTTAAAATCTTATCCAATAAAAATCATTAAATTCTTATCCTATTGTTTAGGAAGCACTAAGATTATATAAATGAAACACAAGATAGCTGTAGAAAATCAATTGGTATATTTTCGGGAATGCCTGGCTCAATTTCAGACTTTTACCGACCAGGAGTGGGACATATTTAGTTCAGCAGTTATTCCGCATACCTTAAAAAAGAAGGAGTTACTTTTTAATATAGGTGAAGTCTATCAATCTATGGCGTTTATTTTTGATGGAGCAGTACGTTACTTTATAGATAAAGATGGTGCCCTGCTGACGAATTATTTTAGTTTTAAAGGGGAATTTGCAAGCGCTTACAGCAGTTTCATTTCAGGGAAGCCGGGCGTTGTTGGATTAGCAGCAATTGAAAAAACACAGTTGCTGCTGATCACTAAAAAAAGCTTGGAAGCTTTTAGTGAAATCCCTGCCATTGCTTTAAAAGCAGAACAAATGAGAAGGAGAATTGCAGAACATTATATACTTTGTTATGAAGAAAGAATTGGCACATTTTTGTTAAAAAGTCCTGAAGAAAGATATTTGTCCTTATTGAATTCAGGAGGAGAGATTTTTCAAAAAATACCACAACATTACCTGGCAAACTATCTTGGAATTACTGCGGTCTCTCTTTCGCGAATCAGGAATCGTTCCATGGGAAGAGCTTAATTTCTTAGCTATTGTTAACGTTTTAAATTAACCGCGGTCCATAAGTTTGTTTAAAAATAAAACATATGGACAGTAGAATATTTGATACCTCTGATTTTAGAATTACAGAAGTTATATTACCCGGTGTTGCTGAACCTAAAGACTTGTTAATCGAAGAAAGATTCTTAAGCAAACCCAAAAATGGAGAGGTGATCCTGAAAGTGGAAGCAAGCGGAGTTTCCTTTGCAGAGCGGGCTATGATGAGGGACAAATATCCCGGAATGCCTGAATTTCCTTTTGTTCCTGGTTATGATATGGTAGGGATGGTAGTTGCTACAGGTCCCGAAGTTGATCCTTCACTGATCGGTAAAAGATTTGCTGCATTAACCAAAACAGGCGGATGGAGTTCTCATTCACTGGTTTGTGCTGCTGATCTTTTATATATTCCGGACGATGTTGATCCTGTAGCTGTTGAAGCAATAGTTGTGAATGGGATTACAGCCTGGCAGATGTTGCATCGAAAAGCTAAAATTAAACGTGGACAGACTATTTTAGTTTTAGGTGCGAATGGGGGTGTTGGTACTATCTTGTCGCAATTGGCAATCCACGCAGGCGTCAAGGTTATAGGAGCAGCTTCACCAAGGCACCATGCAACTTTAAAAGCGCAAGGCATTATCCCTATAACTTATAATGACGTTAAATTTTCTGAAAACGTACGCAAGATTGCGCCTGATGGTGTAGATGCTGTTTTTGACAATATCGGCGGTGAAAGTATTTCCAGGTCTTTCGGCCTGTTAAAATCCGGTGGCACACTGATCAGTTACGCCATTGCCTTTGCGCTGGATCTGAATAAATCTGTTTTACTATCATTTCTTATCTTACTTGCAAAATTATTTTTGCTGAATAGTTTACCCAATGGCCGTAAAGCAGGCTTTTACGATATCTGGTCTGGTAAAGGGGAGGCTGAATTTAAGACAGCAATGAAAGAAGATTTTTCTCAATTAATTAAACTATTGCAGAGCGGTGTTCTAAAACCTCAGATTGCAGCACAGTTCCCATTAGCAAACATCAGGGAAGCAATGGAACTGGCAGAATCAAGAACAACTTATGGAAAAATAGTATTGACTCCTTAATTAAGTTCAAAACCTATACCGTCGATACCTATATTTGCAGTTAAAGCTACAAATGGCCTTCAGAATTTGCTTTTCAGGGTTAATAAGGCTACAATGATCTAATAAAAATAAAAGAACTATAAATAATCTATTTTTTTGTGTCATGAAGATTTTATTGATCATCCTGTTGTCTTATTCCTTTAACCATTTTTGTAATGCCCAAGAGTTGCCTGTTATCAGAAGTGTCGAAAAAGCTTATAAAAATGGTACCCGGAGTACTAAAGGCACGCCTGGCAGACTATATTGGCAAAACACAGCTAATTACAACATTAAGGTCAATTTTAATCCCACCTCGCGTCGTTTAAACGGCAACGTAGATATTAATTATACGAATAACAGCCCCGATACTTTAAAAAACTTATTATTTAAGCTCTATCCCAATTTATATAAAACAGATGCAGTCCGTAATCAATATATCGAAGTAGCGGATATGACTACAGGCGTTCAGATCAATTCGTTCACTATAGATGATCACAAATTAGACAGTACGCAACTGCTGATCCAGCAAACGAATATGAAGGTTACCGTAAAACCTATTTTGCCAGGTCAAAAGGTCCATATTACGGTCAACTACAATTATATTCTTAATAAAACATCGTTTGTCCGGACAGGAGAGGTTGACAGTGGTGCTTTTTTTATTGCTTATTTCTTTCCAAGAATAGCAGTTTATGATGATATAGATGGCTGGAATAAATATCCTTATGCTGGTAAAGAAGAATTTTACAACGATTACGGGGATTTCCGTGCAGAAATAACTGTACCTTGCAATTATCAGCTATGGGCAACCGGAGATTTGAAGAATGCAAAAGAAGTTTACAATCCTGAAATTTTGCAGCGAATTGACCAGGCAGAAAAGAATGATGCGATAATAGATGTGATTACCACTAAAGACCTTAAAAAAGGCGAGGTAACTCTTAATAAGGTAACCCATACCTGGAAATTTGAAGCCGATCATGTGATTGATTTTGCCTTCGCTATGAGTAACCATTATTTATGGAAATCTACCAGTGTACTGGTGGATTCGGTGACTAAAAGACGAACCAGGGTAGATGCCGTGTTTAATACTGATCATGAAACTTATTTTCCTGTGATCGGATATGCCAGAAAAACTGTAGCACTCATGAGTCATTATTTTCCGAAAGTACCGTTTCCATATTCACACGAGACTATCTTCGATGGCCTGGATGCTATGGAGTATCCGATGATGGTTAATAATCTTCCATTTGCAACTCAAATAGAAACCATTCAACTAACTTCACATGAGATTTTTCATAGCTTGTTTCCATTTTATGTAGGCACTAATGAAACTAAATATTCCTTTATGGACGAGGGGTGGGCAACAATGGCAGAGTTTTATTTATACCCTAAGCTTGATTCTGCTGCTGTGATGCGCTATGATTTGAGCAGCTTTAACAATAGTGCAGGTACAGCAGAGGAGGTTCCAGTGATGACACTGACCCCACAACTCTATGGGCGGGACGCGAGATACACGGAGAAAGACCTTAAACCAGCACTAGCAATGGCATATCTTAAGGAAATGCTGGGAGACGAGTTATTCTTGCAAGCTATGCATTACTATATGGATAACTGGAAAGGAAAACATCCAATACCCTATGACTTCTTTTACAGTATGAATACTGGTAGCGGGATAAATTTGAACTGGTTCTGGAAAAACTGGTTCTTTGAAGCGAATGTTCCGGATTTAGCAATCAGTAAAGTTATCCACCAGAAACTGGATTATACTATAACAATCGCCAGTCCTGGAACCCTTGCCGTTCCCATCCACCTGACAATTATTTACAAGGATGGTAGCACACAAACAATTAATCGGAATATCAGTTGTTGGATAAAGGGGAATAAGTTTGTAAAGCTTCATTTTAAAGCCAAAAAGCCAGTAAAGGAATTGGTATTAGGAAGCCCGCTGGATGTAGATATTCAGCCTGAAAATAATAGATTTATCCAAGAAAACGGATAATTTAACTTATACAGTTATACCTGATATAGACCGTTTAATTGCTATTTGATATTCCTTAAAGACATTGCTGAATTCATCAGTAAACTCATAGTTGCTAAATTCATATTCCTCATTTAAGCCCTTGTGAGTTGACAACGTAATTTCACCATACCTGACTATTGGAATTTGATAGTTGTCATTAAATCTTTTATCAGGTGTACCATTTTTATTAACCTTGGCCCATGTCTTGTCAATTATTTTTGTGTCGGCAGGAACAGCACCTGTCTCTGTGAAGCGTACAGCACGCTGTTGTAAATTAATTTCGTCAATGCCGATAATTGCAAAATCTGCCTGGTTATACTGTATAATTATAAAACCGGGATAGCAATACAAATCTGCTCCATTTGCATTTTGAAAATAAAGTGCTTCAAAATTTGATCTCAGGTTAGGAATTGACCTGAACGAAAATTTAACCTCCTGTTTATTGACTATAGTACTTGCTGAAGAACGCGCAACTACACGGTCTTGAAAATGTGCACTTGTAATATCCCAGATTTTATGACTGGTTGCTAATTTCTTAAATGCATTAACCAGCTTGTCATACTTTTCTTTCATTTCTGAGTCAAAATCAATATCGAGTTTGACGTAACAATCTTCAATTGCTGCCTTTGTCTGATGAATAGCTTCTTTTTGCAACTCAATATCTATCTCCAGGTTCTCAGGGATACGCTTGATAAGCAGTCCGTAAAGAAATATATAGCTGAGTATAAGCTTCAACTTTGAAGTTCCTAAACTTGTCTGAATACTTAAAAGATCATTCTCTAATTCTTTCCTTTGTTGGTGAGCCAGGGTAATTGCCTCTTTCACTCCCTGCATATTCTGACTCGTTATTTTATGGATATCTGCACTAAAAACATTACTGGTGGAGGCAGCAGGGGTTTCATAGGAGGGAGGGATTATATTTGCTCCTTTAGTACCAATTGAAGTCGATATACCAGTTTTGCTTAAGTTTAAATGCACTCCAGGGATGATTTTTATACGTTTTCGGAAATTCCAGGCCATTTTTTCAGAATTACAGGTTGATTGATTCTTCAAAAATATAAACACCAGTATTTCTTTTTTACGGGAAACCATAAAACACGGCGCTATTTTTCAAATAGTTTTGCAGCTGTTTAAATGTGTGTTTTGTTTTGAAATATGGGGTATTGTGTATGAAATCTGCACGATACCCATGTGTTTCAAGGTTTGGTATCGTAACTTCCTTTAATTAAGGATTTGTTGTCTTTAAGGATATCATTTAAAGCCTCAGGAAAGACTTTAATTTATAAACAAAAAACCAGTAATCAAAAACCTTAGCTTTGCCCCATGCAAACAAGCGAACTAAGGATCGGGAATTACGTTAAAACTTTATCAGGAAATGATCCGGTAAAAGTAGAATCTATTTCTACCAAAGGCATTAACAGCACGATTGGCACTGAAGCAATTTCTCCTGTCTTGATCACTGAAGAATGGCTGGTTAATGATTTTGGTTTTAAAGACAATGGCCAGGGCTATTACCAACATCCAGAATTCAATTTCTTTTTATACAATGTTGTAGAAGATGAATATTTTGACTGTTATAAACAAGTACCCGCAAACGATGAAACAGGAGATTTTAAAACACTACAACACGTTCATAAACTACAAAACCTGTTTTTTGAATTGTTTGAGGAAGAATTAACTAGTAAGGACTAGTTATTCCCATGTTTCCAAACAACATTGATTTGCTGATTTCCAGATAGGGGGTATTCAAGATGCCCCTTGGGAGTTAGCTTTCCTTTTAAAGGTTTTGTTTCCCCACCAATAGTCACTGTGAAATCCGGTAATCTGGAAGCATCATCCTTAATGATCATCATTCTGCAAGGCAACTGCTTATCACCCAAGGTAGAAAAATGTATGTTTTTCCCCTGAATAGCTTTGAAACCAGTTGTCGGATAATCTACATAGATCATAAAAGATTCATCCGGTACCCGAAGATAATGTCTTGGTAAAATACCAAATGCATTTCCTGCGCCATAAACTTCCTGACCAACCGTACCAGACTTTTGCCAGCCATCTTGCAAGTCTTCCAGCGCAATCCAAAGCTTAGGATCCACTTCCCCGGTCTTCGGCTTTTCCTCCAGCATCTCTTCAGGCAACATACCAGGATAATAATATACAGCCCGGTCAACGAGATAGCGGATATATTCTGCAGTTAATAACTTTACCGACGGAAGGATTTCAACACCCTCAGCATTTTTCAAATAATCATGTAACGCACAGAATACTTCCTGTTCCTCATAAGCGGCAGTATATGGCGCATCATTAAGCGGAAACAACGCAAAGAATTTCGGGAAATTTCTGCCATAACCATAATTGCAATCCCAAATTTGGGTATTGCGGAAGATCCCTGCCAAGCAAAGATAACTAAGATTCAGGTAAAGCTCCTTTTGAGTGATTTTATAAAGACGCAATAATGCACCAGCAGCAAATGTGGTATTATTGGCCTGATAAAATACTTCTAACCCATAAAGCTGCAATGTTTTTGCTGCCTTTTCCGCTTCATCTAAAAAGCGTTGCTCTTTGGTTAACTCCCAGGCTTGAAGCATCACATGGGCATAAATTCCCGCCACATCTTTTTCTCCTCCTTTACCTTCGGCAGTTTCTGCTTTAAGTACCTCAAGAGTATCCATCTTGTAAAAAACAGGCCATTGATATTTGAAATGGCGGGCTACCTTAATTGCAAATTCCAGCGAATCCAGAAAAAGTTTCTCCGCAATCCTGTCGCCTTTCAAAGCAAGTCTGGACAAATTGAGTAAAGGGTGGTGCAAATACCATGAATCCATAACACCTGGTTGCTTCTGTTCTTCTTCCCCTTTTAGTTTTTCTTCAGCAGCAGGTAACCAACGCATAATCGAGCCTATCTTCTTGTTATAAAACGCAGGTAAACCATCTTTAATAGTTTTCATGACTTTAAGCTCCTTTTTACTCCATTCTGCATAATCCACTAATGGGAGCAATACCGCTAGCTGTACCATGATTTCTGGTGGAGTATTGTAATCACTTACATAAGCATTGAAGTATTGATGTCCCGCTACCTGGCTCCAGCATCCCGGACTTTCTATCAAATCTTTTAAACCCTTGTCCAGAATTTCGGGCCAATGCTGATAATTGGTTTCTGGTCTTGGAAGCAGCAAATAAATTCTTGCCAGCAGCTGGAGAAATTGTTTGGCCAGGTGAAATTCTTCAACAGCAACCTGTTCATCGAAAGCTATAAATGCAGCTGAGATAGTCACCTCTTTCCCTGCCTTTAAAGGCTGCGCTGTTGCTGCAGGTAATGCAAAACCCATTTCCGGCCAGCTACCACCAACTACATCTGCACAAGAGGTTTGAGTTTGCTGGCAATAATCAGCCAGTGCAGTTAAATTTTGTAAATAAAGGATAGCTGCTGAACTTGGTCTGGTTTGGGTCATGTAAATTAATCCTGTCCGGGTCCCTTCCTGACTTACATGTATCTTTCCCGCTGTATTTTCAGGATTGCCATTTTTACCAGTGAGCAATATATCTCTTGGCCAGAATGGAATAAAAAGGTCCTTTGCCGGTGTCAGCGTTGTCGTATAGCGTAATACAGGTACTGATGACTGCTCATCTATCATGATGGTTACTTGCTGTGTCCCACTATGACTATCGAGCTTAAACCGGATACCCTGGCTATTTTCTGTCACTTTTTTTACTGCAAAAAATCCTTCGGGGCTAAATGCTGCCCGGAAAGCAACGCGACCACCATTCGGCATTTTAGTTGCAATCCAGATGGAATCTTTATGCTGATAAACTTCAAATTCAAAACTACCTGCAGTTTTAGTATAAAGTGCTGTTTTAATTTCTGCTAATTCAGAACTTGCACTTAATGCCCAGGGAGATAATCCGTTCATAATAAGCTATGTTTAATTTTGATGAACATTTAACACCCATGCTAAAGCTTTGTTTTAAATTGATGTTTTCAAATTATTTAAACAATCCTACGATACCTCATGTTACAGATTTCACTATAGTTTTTACAGGAGCAAATCAGTCCTGAGTTCACTAAAAAACAATTAATTACAATGAAGGATCTTGCCAAACGTTTTCCTGAAAATCCACTGCTGATGCCCAAAGATATCACACCAAGTGCCCAGGGGCTTCAGGTGATCTGCTTACTTAATCCCGGCGTATTTATTTTTGATGGTAAAACCTGGCTGCTGGTCAGGGTGGCAGAAAGTATAAAACAAGTTGAAGGCTGGGCTTTCATCCCTGTACTCAACGATGCAGGGAATTTAGAAATTATGGAAGTGCCTTTAAATGACCCGGACCTAATTGCAACAGATGCCAGGATATTTAATTACAAGGGCTTGGACTATCTGACTACGGTATCACACTTGCGCTTGCTGAGCAGCGTGGATGGAATAAATTTTTCCGAAGAAGTAAACTATCCCGGCCTGTTTGGTAAAGGCAAACTTGAACGCTATGGTATCGAAGACTGCAGAGTTTCGCTGGTAGCAGGACTTTATCATCTTACCTATACCGCAGTTTCGGAAAATGGGGTCGGAGTTGGGCTGCAAACCACCACAGACTGGCAGCACTTTGAACGTAAGGGGATGATCTTACCTCCGCACAATAAAGACGTTGCTATTTTTGAGGAAAAAATTGGCGGTAAGTTTTACGCATTACACAGGCCAAGCAGTAAAGATATTGGTGGTAATTATATCTGGCTGGCAGAATCTCCCGATGGACTGCATTGGGGAAATCATCGATGTATTTTGAAAACCCGTCCTGGAATGTGGGACAGCGCAAGGGTTGGCGGTGGCGCATCACCAATTAAAACTGAACAGGGCTGGCTGGAAATCTATCACGGTGCTACAGCGGAACATCGGTATTGTTTGGGTGCATTTTTAATGGATATGGAAGACCCGTCAATTGTTCTTGCCAGAAGTATTGACCCCATTATGGTACCCTTGGAAAGATATGAGCTCAGTGGCTTTTTTGGTTTTGTTGTTTTTACAAATGGGCATGTAGTTCATGGAGATCAGCTGACTATTTATTACGGCGCCGCCGATGAATTTGTATGCGGAGCTAATTTCTCTGTCCGGGAGATTTTGGGGTCGTTAAAATGGGATTCCTGAGGATCATCATAATGATACTGAATAAATGACAACCACAAAATGAGGTGGATGACAATTGATTCTTATCTTCATTTATCTTGAATTATAACTGATTATTTTGTTTATCTTTCTTAGCGAAATAGCTTAACAATGATTAGTTTTGTTCGATTAACTATATATGGAAGATTTCGAAGTACTTCAGGCAAAAATTGCTCAATATGAGAAAGAAAACAAAGAATTGAAATTTCGCTTAGAGGAATTGAATGACTTTGTGGAGAACGCCTCATTGCCACTACATTGGGTTAATGCTGAAGGAATAATTACCTGGGCTAATCAAGCTGAATTTGTTTCATTAGGTTATACAAGAGAAGAATATATTGGATTTCCTATCAGTAATTTTCATGAAGATCAGGAAGTTATACAGGACATTCTTTACCGGCTGACCAATAACCAGACCCTGCTAAATTATCCAGCCAGGCTGCGCTGTAAAAATGGTGACATCAAACATGTGCTCATTAATTCAAGTGTACTCTGGAAAGAAGATAAATTTGTTCATACCCGTTGTTTTACCAGGGATATTACGCCCCTGATCCAGGAACAGGAAAGAAAGGCAGAGCTGATCAATGAACTGGAGCAGAACGAAACCAAGTTAAAAATAGCCATAGAATCTACTAACCTTGGTACATGGGAATGGGATCCAATAACAAATATTTTATACTGGTCAGAAGAATGCAGAAATTTCTTTGGCTATCCTGCTGCTGAACAAATAACTTTTGATGCATTCAGTGAGATGATTCATCCTGGAGATCGATCCACTGTGCTTCTGGCGATGCATGAATCTATTGAACCCGGTAATGGCAAAACACATAACCTGACTTACAGGATTTACCGTCTGGATAACAACGAAATGCGCTGGATTAAAGTGCAGTGGAGAAGTAGCTTTAAAACAGATCGTTACGCTAGCTTATTAATCGGAACTACACTGGATATCACAGACGTTAAATATGCAGAAGAGAAAAGTGAAAAATTAGCTGCTATTGTCAATTCAAGCAATGACGCTGTAATCAGTAAAACTTTAAATGGAATCATTACCAGCTGGAACGACTCCGCAGAGCGGACTTTTGGCTATAGTGCTGCAGAAGTAATAGGTGAGCCGATACTTAAATTAATACCGCCTGACCGTCAGGAAGAAGAAGTTCAGATTCTTTCCCGATTAAATAAAGGCGAAAGGGTAGATCATTTTGAAACCAAAAGGATCACTAAATCCGGAAAAACGATCGATGTGTCCCTGACTATATCACCTGTTAAAGATATGGACGGTAAAATTATTGGGTTATCAAAGATTGCCAGAGATATCACAGAGCGGAAACAAGAAGAGCAGCGGAAAAATGACTTTGTGGCTATGGTGAGCCACGAATTGAAAACCCCTTTAACTGCGCTTACTGGTTATCTCCAGTTATTACTGATGCGTTCCAAAAAAGAAGGGGACGAGTTCAGTGTTAAATCATTAATCAGAGCAGAAGCCCAGACTAAAAAAATGGTATCGATGATTCATGACTTTTTGAGTTTGGCAAGAATGGAAGAAGGAAAACTTCAGATAGAAAGAAGGGAAGTAGAATTACATCCTTTAATGATTGAAATTGCAGAAGATGCTAAATTCTTAACTTCACAACATACGATAAAACTAATAGACTGTGAGGGAATTATAATCAATGCCGATAGAGATAAAATCGGACAAGTGTTAATGAACCTGGTCAGCAATGCCATTAAATATTCGCCCGAAGGAGGCTTGATTACACTGGGTTGCGAAAAACAGAACGGGAAAGTGAAAATTTATGTCAGTGATCAGGGGATAGGTATAAGCCCCGGTGATCAGAAAAGATTATTTGAACGTTTTTACAGAGTCAATAATAACGGCATAAAAACTGTACCCGGATTTGGTATAGGCTTATATCTTGTTTCAGAGATCCTGCGTTACCATGATAGTGAAATTGTAGTTGAAAGTGAAGAAAAAGCAGGTTCCGTATTTTACTTTTATTTACAGACCCTTAGCTAACCTATGTAGTAGTTGTCCTGCGCAATTCCAGGGCCCTGGCCCTGAACAGAAAGTTTAACATAATCAGCTGATTTTGTTCGGTTAAAATCAACGGTGGAGGTTGAGGATTTTTAAAGTAATATGATCTTTCAAGCCGTTAAAAAATTTCTTTAATACTTTTTCAAAAACAGGGTCACTGTCAGGAATTTCTGAAAATAAAGTCATGCATGATTTCAGTTTCAGATCATCCGGGCTATCCAGTATCTGATGTGCATCATTAGTTTCTAAAGCAAGCAGCGTATGACACATCAAAATCAGCCTTGGACCAAGCACCCGGTGATGCAGAAAATCAGCAGCCTCCTGCAGATCCTTTATCCCATAATATTTTGATTTTTCGGTAAAACCCAAACCCTGGATCTGCGGAAAAATATACCACATCCAGTGTGTGATTTTTTTACCATGCTGAACTTCGCCAAGCGCAGTTTGGAAAACTCCTTTTTGAGCTGTTATAAATCTTTCCAGGTCGTGTGATTTCATGTTAATTAGTAATTTTCGAATGCTTTAACTTAGTTTTTCGTGGATTCACGGAGGTATTAAGGTAAACATTTTTTTCTTAAAACTTTTGTTAAATTACAGTGTTGACGCCTAAGTAAACATTATAAACCTTATCTTATGAAAGAAGAAAGTAAAATTGTTACCAATACTGCAACCAACGGATCTCCGCTTGAAGACCCGACAAAGAAATATTTTAAACCTCCGTTTAAAGAACAAACACAACCCTGGCCAGGATTAGCCTCAAAGATGTCGCCTGTACCTGACCATGGTGAAAAAAGTTATGTTGGTTCTGGCAGGCTTACCGGACGTAAAGTATTGATCACTGGTGGTGACTCTGGCATAGGAAGAGCCGCTGCCATTGCTTATGCCAGAGAAGGCGCTGATGTGGCTATAAATTACTTACCAGAAGAGGAACCGGATGCTAAAGAGGTTATTGAGCTTATAAAAAAAGAAGGGCGTAAAGCCATCGCTATTCCTGGTGATATCAGAGCAGAAGAATTTTGTGAAAAGCTTGTTAAAGAAGCTGTAAAAGGACTTGGAGGATTAGATATTTTAGTTAACAATGCTGGCAGACAGCAAAGCCATCAGTCTATTTTGGAGTTGAGTACCGAGCAGTTTGACTGGACGATGAAGACGAATATTTATGCACCTTTCTGGATTACAAAAGCGGCCTTACCTCATCTTAAGCCCGGATCTTCAATTATAGTAACGACTTCAGTTCAAGCTACAGACCCATCACCAGATCTCTTTGATTATGCACAAACCAAAGCTGCAAATACAAGTTTTGTGAGGTCAATGGCAAAACAACTTGGTCCAAAAGGTATCCGTGTCAATGGTGTTTCACCTGGACCGATCTGGACCGTACTGCAAGTTACAGGAGGTTCAACGCAAGAAAAGGTAAAACAATTTGGTAAAGAAACCCCTTTAGGCAGACCAGGTCAGCCAGCCGAGTTAGCTTCTATTTATGTGCAACTAGCGGCAAATGACGCAAGCTATTCCACAGGCCAGATTTATGGCGCTGCAGGTGGTAGTGGGCAACCCTAAGTATTCCGGGCAATCCTGATCAGGGTTGCCCAAACTGTAATTGGCAGTCTTTTTATTACCTTTCATGATGATAAAACCTTTTTCAGCAAATGTCCCCCAACAAGTTCTTGATGATTTGAAACTAAGACTGAGTTTGACCCGGTGGCCTGACGAAATCCTGGGATCGAATTGGAACTATGGAACTGATCTTTCTTATATGAAAGAATTGGTTTCCTATTGGCAGGATACATTTGACTGGCGTAAAGTTGAAAATGAAATCAATGCCTATCCAAACTTTATAGCTGATATTGATGGCCATCAGGTACATTTTATGCATATCAAAGGCAAGGGTAAGCATTCAGTACCGTTGATTATTACACACGGATGGCCAGGGTCGTTTCTGGAAATGATGAAGCTGATTCCCTTGTTGACAACAAACCCCAACTATTCTTTTGACCTGGTTATTCCATCCATTCCAGGTTTTGGTTTTTCAGGCAAAGCTGTTCATCCGGGTTGCAACAGTGAATTTATAGCAGATCTCTGGCATCAATTGATGACAACTTTAGGCTATAAAAATTATGGGGCACAAGGTGGTGATATAGGGGCAGGAATCAGCTCCTGGTTGTCTTTAAAGTATCCATCAAATATTATTGGTTTACACCTGAACTATATTTCTGGTTCTTATAAGGCTTACTTAAAAGATGGAGAACAGCTTACTGACGAGGTTGTAGCTTTTCAGCAAACAGGAGCGGATTGGTCTGCCAAAGAAGGTGCATATATTCACATGCAGATTACCAAACCTCTGACTGCGGCTTATGGGCTAAACGATTCTCCAGCGGGGTTGTGTGCCTGGATTATTGAAAAGTTTAATGGCTGGAGTGATAACAATGGTCATATTGAAAATGCTTTTACAAAGGATGAACTGCTCGCTAACGTCACCTTATACTGGATTACACAAACGATCCATTCCTCCATGAGAATTTATAACGAGAACAGTAAAAAACCATTAGTTTTCGGAAAGGATGATTTTATAAAAGTACCAGTTGGCTTTATTAAGTTTCCAAAAGAATTGCCAACTCCGCCACGCGCTTACGTGGAAAAAAGCTTTAATATCCGCCACTGGGCCCCGATGCCCGCAGGCGGACACTTTGCTGCTTCAGAACAACCCGGATTACTGGCAGATGATATTATAGATTTCTTTTCCAAATTGAATGAAAAGCAGCTTTAAAAAGGACCCGAATACTTATAATCCGGTTGCTGTATTTCATTTATGGTTTCGCTTTTGGTATCCGCAATATTTCTTCTTTGAATTCTTTAGTCAAAATTGGATATAAGTCTTCAAATTCCCAGAGCCGCATGGGTGTAATTTGGATGTACTCAACCGGATACCATATTTTTACATAACTCCTGATGGCCGTTTTTGATTTTTCATGCTCGCCTGCTAACAGGAAAAGCCTTGCAGCATGCAGGTGGCTATCTTCATTAGTCAGTTCTTCTGCATATTTTTCATAATATGCTAAACTTTCGTCCGTATTTCCCTCTTCAAACATAAAACCAAGCAAATATTCTGCTCCTTTAAGACTGTCATGGGTTAATTTGGGCCTGTACTTTTTTAATTGTGCAATAAAATCAGGCATTTCTTTCCCATTCGTAATAATCTGAAGTGGAGCCGGATCAATTGTCAAGTTCTTTTTTCCCTTAAGTTTTGCCAAATGCTGGCTCACCTGGTGTTTATAGGTATTAAATCGATGGTCTTCCAAATCTGATTCTTTCTTTTTAGCAAGATATGTTTTATAGAAATTTTCTGCTCTTTTTTGATGATTATTGCTGATAGCCGCATGGGTGTAAGCAAAGAAATGTTCAGATAAAATGTTTCCTGCATACCATTGTTCATCAAATGGTAAAGCCTTTTCATCGTTTGCCATCGCCAACTCGTCATTGCTGCTGAAGTAATTAAATTCTGCTAAAACAATAGCTTTTTGCGGTTCAAACGCTGCAATTTCTGCAAGCTGCGCTAATCCGGATTCTATTTGCCCGCTTCTTAACGTGTCCAATACGTCCCTTAATTTCTTCGGTATTTTAACGATGTCCATAAAATGTCTGCTATTTCTTTAAGGAATAAATAATTCACGCAATATATCAACAAATACGGATCGAATAAAATATAATACATATAGCACAAAAAAAAATAATACAAATTGAACAAATATTTACAAAAGTATTTAGTGATAGCTGTCGGAAATGCAGGCATCAAGGTCTCGCGTTTTTGATTGTGAGAGACCTTTGCTATTTAAAAGCCTTGTTACCGGTCATCCAGCCAGTTTAAGAATAAGGTGGCTTTATCTTTACCTACGATCAACTGCCCGAAAGTGGAAATATTCAGTTTCACAATTAATTTACGGGCAAAGTAGTGTTCTACTTCTTTGACAGCGCTATAACTAATTAAATACTGACGATTGATCCGAAAGAATTGCTTTGGATTGAGCACTTTGTAAAGTTCTTCCAGTGATTGGGAAATTCCATATTCTTCACTGGTAGCCGTGACCAGGATTGTAATTTCATCACGAATATAAAAGCAGGCAATATCGTGGGTTTGTATCGTGCTGTATTTATTGTTCTTAAAGACCAGAAAACCTGTTTTACCTGCAGGATCCAGCAATTTATTAATTTGAATTGAAGCTTGTTCATTGACCTGAAAAAAGTTCTGAAGCAAAATCACTTTTTCAAATGCGCTTTGGAGACTGTTTGCGGAGAAAGGCTTTAAAATGTAATCAATCCCATTTGCCTTAAAAGCATCCAGCGCATACGCATCGAAAGCTGTACAAAAGATGACCGGAGCACGCACTTCTGTTTGCTTAAAAATCTCAAAACAGTTACCATCGGCTAATTGAACATCCATAAAGATAAGGTCAGGGCTGGCGTGCGCTGAAAAATAGGCTACTGCTGTTTTAACACTTTGGATAGTCGCTGTAATTTGAGCAGTGGGTTGGAGGGAGAGGATCATTTTTGCTAATGCTTTAGCCGTTTTGATCTCATCTTCTATGATTACGATATTCATATCAATGGAAGTTTAACAGTAAATGATCCGGAATTTTCCGCTATGGCTATAGCTTTATTCGTCAAATGCTGGTAACGCTTGTTTATATTTTCCAGTCCCATTTTTAAAGAAGGGTCCGGATTTATTTTTAACTGCAAATTGTTCTGGATGCAAAGCATATCATTTTTGACAGACAAGGAGATAGTTAATGGCTGTTCGAGTGAAACTACATTATGTTTGATGCAATTTTCCACCAATAGCTGTAAGGTAAATGGTGGTATTAAGGACGTGGAATAGCTGTCTGGTATCTGATCTTCGAAATTAATCCCTTCTTCAAACCGGGCGCTTAATAAGAACATATACGAATGTAAAATGCTTAATTCTTCTGCTAAGGGGATCACATCTTGCTTTCTTTTCTCGAGGGTAAATCTGTAAAAATCTGAGAGGTTCAGAATAAATTCAGCACTATGTTTGTCTTCAATTTCCACCATTGATTTCAGCGTATTCAAACTGTTAAAGAGAAAATGAGGGTTAACCTGCTGTTTTAAAGACTCATATTGTGCGTTCAGATGATCGGCTTTAACACGTTCGAGTTCAAGTTCGATTTGATGATTTCTATAAGTTTGATATAAGAAATATAAGAACATGTATATAGTCAGGTTAATTAGTATGCCCCGGAACTGATACATTAAAATCATAGCTTGAAAATGATACCTTGGGAATAACAGCTGATGAACACCAACCAATATCAACATCAACACGAGTCCAAAGGAGATACTGTAAAATAGCCTCAGGTTAAAAAACCTGTTAGTTACCTGAATACTGGAAAATTTAGGTAATCCGTAAATGTTGAAATACCAGGTAGAAAGAGAGAATAAAAAAGCAATAGAAGCATCTACAGCCAATTCTACAAGGGTTACATGAAGTTGCAGGATTTTTGGTATAGAGGCAAGTATGCCCATAAATAAGGAGCTGAACCAAATGATTTTTGGCGAGACAAAGAAAACTGATCTATGGGCGGAATGGTTGATTTTGTGGAATAGCATGAACTGAATTAAGGCATTACTGAAGCTTTTTGAGCTAAGATATATTTTATCCGTTCTTTTTCGGCCAAAGAACCGATGTTTAATTTTTCTCCTTTATCTATTTTATAGGTAGTCTGGACAGCATTTCCATTGGCTTTTGTAGTCACCATCTCTACACTTTGAAATTGGCCCGGGATTTTTGCACCAAACCATCTTTCATCGTCTTGTTGTTTCCAGGTAACCAAAGCAAATACCATACCTGCAAAGGTACTATCACCTTTGGATTTTGTATATTTCAAGGCCAGCTCATTCCCATATAACGTAGACATGGTTGCTTCTTTTTTACTGATCATAGAAGTAATTACTTTCAGTCCCAATTGATTGAAATGTAAATGCTCCGGCAGGCTTGCGCCTTTATTTAATTCACCTGCATGATTGTTTTGTTGCTGACAGCCCATTGCGATTAGCAATAGCACTATAAAGGCTGAATATTTTAGTTTAAATCGCATAGTTTAATGTTTAACTGGAAGGGTGAATACAAAATCATTATTAGATAAAGGACGGTGGCAGTTGACGCATTCTGTTGCATAGCCTATGTTTTTACCATAAGGCAGCAGTTTCATGGTTTTGAATCTTGCCCAGCCCCAGCCTTTTGTACGCTTATATTTCTCGCTGTCTTTAATCATATACTCCACTTGCTTGAATGCTCCGGTTTTAACATTTCCATCGGCATTCAGTAGTTTATCCCACGCAACTTTAGCAAAAATAGTTCCTTCTGGCCATGGGTTAATATGATGCTCAGCTATTGCTTTGATTGCAATAGGGTTTCCAAAGACCACCCGGATAGTGTTATTGTCCATCCGGTCTGTTGTACTTACCACCTGCCAGTTTTTATAGTCGGGCAGATAGGGAACACCTGTTAAGGTTTCTGGTAATTTATCTGCTTTAAGGTTTTGCGCATTCCAATTGTTGAATTGTTTAGTGGCTGCATTGACCAGGGCGGTGTCTGCGGGATGGTCTTTAATCATACCTGCAACATAGTTTTTGACGATGGCTATCTCAGCTGGATTCAGGTTGGCTGAACGATGCAACACCTGGTAGCTTTTCAATGGCATGCTTCCGGTAGTGATCTGGTTAAGAATTTCAAATAGCTTGGCTTTCTGGTCACCTGGTGCCATGTTGCCCCATTCGGAAAAGTTAAGACCCGCTTTACCCTCTTCGCTATCCGCAAGCGCAATACTATAAGCCGGTTGAAGATGATCAAACCATTTCAAATCAGGTTCATTGGAATGACAGTCATAACAAGCTGCTTTTAAGATCGCCTTTACATTTTCGGGCCCGTTAAAATCTGCGGTTACAGGTTGTTTTTTTAATTCAGGCCTGTAAAGTTGCAGGATACCAAAACAGAGGAGCAGAACAGCTGATACACGTACTGTTTTTCGTTTATAAAGGGGTTTATTCATGGTTTAATTTTTTATTACTACCTAAATCTACCTAAACGCCAGGTTTATGAAAGGGGAAAACTGGCACGCTGGCGAAATCGTCCGGGAGCCGGGCAGATACGGGCTCCATCAATTAAACCTATTAGCAAAATCTGCATTAAAATCTTAAAACTCTTTTTAGGACATGGTGTTCTTAAATTAATTAAAATAGGGAAATTAACTGTTTATGGATATATTAAAAAGAGGCATCGGTGTAAATTTCAATGCGCATAATGAGGCAGTAGTTAATGTTTGGGCACCTGATGCAACTCAGGTTTCCATAGCTACCGGAACATTGGTGCTGGAGCTTAAACCTGACCTGGCTGGATACTGGTCACTTTGTACAGCATTGATCCAGCCTGGCGATGTATACTGGTTTATAATAGATAAAGAACAACGTTTGGCTGATCCTGCATCTTTAGCCCAGCCTGATGGCGTACATGGTGGTTCTCAGGCCATAAATACGGCTTATAACTGGTCAGACTCTTCCTGGGAAAACATCCCTTTACACGACTATATTTTTTATGAAATACATACTGCTGCTTTTAGTCATGAGGGTACTTTCAAAGGAATAATAAACCGTCTGGATCACTTAATAGCACTGGGAATTACAGCGATTGAGCTGATGCCTGTCGCTTCATTTCCGGGAAAGCGGAATTGGGGATATGATGGTGTTTTCCCTTTTTCAGTGCAGGAGTCTTATGGAGGTGCAGCCGGTTTGCAGGAATTGGTCAATATATGTCATCAGAAAGGGCTTGCAGTTGTTTTAGATGTGGTTTATAACCATATAGGCCCTGAAGGAAATTATCTAAGTGCTTTCGGGCCGTATTTTACGGATAAATATAAAACACCCTGGGGCAATGCCATCAATTTTGATGACCAGGGGAGTGATGGTGTCAGGAATTACTTTATAGAAAATGTACTGATGTGGTTTCGTGATTTTCACATTGATGCTGTCAGGCTTGATGCCGTTCATGCCATTAAAGATTTTGGTGCGCTGCATATTCTGGAAGAAATCAGATGCCATACAAGTTTATTGCTGGAGAAGACCGGGCGCAAACATTACCTGATCGCTGAATGTGATTTGAATGATCCCCGGTATATTACTGCGATTGGTGAGAATGGATTGGGAATGGATGCACAGTGGGTGGATGAATTTCATCATGCTTTACGGGTAACTGCTGGTGAACCTGCCAGGGGATATTACGAAGACTTTTCTGGTATACAACAGCTTGCCAAGTCTTATAAAGACGCTTATGTTTATACTGGTATGTACTCCGTGGTGCGTGAAAAAACATTTGGACGTAAGGCATTTGGGAAGACTAATGATCAGTTTGTGGTCTTTTCTCAGAACCATGATCAGATTGGTAACAGGATGCTGGGGGAACGTACCAGTAAGCTGTTTAGCTTTGAAATGTGTAAACTAATGGCCGGTGCTGTACTGTTTTCTCCGTTTTTACCTTTATTATTCATGGGGGAGGAATGGGGAGAGACTAATCCATTTCTTTATTTCGTTGACCATTCAGATCCAGCGCTGATCATGCAGGTCAGGAATGGCAGAGCAAAGGAGTTTGCAGCGATGTTTGATCAGGGAAAAACACCTGATCCACAAGATGAGGCAACTTTTAATCAATCCCGGTTAAACTGGGAATTGATTGGCGAGCATCAGCATGCCTGTATTTTCCGCTATTATCAGCAGTTGATTGCGCTGCGTAAAAAATACTTCAGCTTTACTTCGCATGAAGCTCCTGGGGTCAGTATTCTGGAGGCACAAAATTCTTTGTTGCTGGAAAGAAAATGCGCTGATCCAACACAGCTCATTTGGTGTGTGCTTAATTTTTCAACTGAACAGCTAGTGCTGGATATTCCAGCTCATCTCAGTATTTCAACAGAGCTGGTCAACTCTGCATCCTCAATATGGCATGGTCCAGGCGAACCTTCCACAACTGGTCTTACCGGGCAAATTAGTGTACAATCAGAATCTTTTATAGCTTATTCCGCTAAATATGTTTAATCCGATCTCGACTTACCGCATTCAATTTCATGCGGATTTTACTTTTAATGATTTTCGTAAATTGATCCCTTATGTACATCAATTAGGTGTAAAGACAATTTATGCTTCGCCAATTTTTACTGCTGTTCCTGGTAGCATGCATGGTTATGATGGTTTAAATCCAATACAGATTAACCCGGAGATTGGTTCCTTAGCTGAACTTAAATTGATCGCTAAAGAGCTGGCTGCTGTAAAAATGGGCTGGATACAAGATATTGTACCCAATCATATGGCTTATGATTTTCGGAATCCGTGGCTAATGGATGTGTTAAAGAAAGGGGAGAAATCAAAATATAGAAATCATTTTGATATCATCTCACAGGATTTAGCAAAAGAACCATTAATGGCTCCTTTCCTGGGCGCTGCACTGGAGGAAGAGATTGCCAATAAAAATCTTTCACTCGTAGCGCAAAAAGGGGAATGGTTTTTAAAATATCACGAGAGTTACTGGCCATTGAGAAAGGGGACCGACCTGAAAGGTTCGATCCTGGAGATAACCGGGCAGCAGTTTTACCGGTTGTGTTCTTATCAGGAAAGTAATGAACGAATGAACTATCGCCGCTTTTTTACGGTAAATAGTTTGATTTGTCTGAATATGCAGTCGAAGATTACTTTTGACGATTTCCATGTGCTGATTAAGGAACTTGTAGACCAGAAAATATTTCAGGGATTGAGAATTGACCACATTGACGGGCTTTTTGATCCCAAGCAATACCTGGAAAATTTAAGAGCGCTTTGTGGGAAGGATGTTTATATCGTTGCGGAGAAAATTTTAGAACCTGGAGAGATTTTACCTGCGGAATGGCCAATACAAGGAACTACAGGATACGATTATCTCGGGTTAGCCAATCAGCTGTATACCAATGAGCAGTCGGAAAAGAAGTTTAACAATTTTTATGAAAACCTGACCGATGACCATCAGTCTGTTGAAGAACAGATCCTGGAAAAAAAACGTAAAATTCTAAGTACTGCTATGCAGGGGGAGCTTGAAAATCTCTACCAGCTTTTGCTGAATATTATACCTGAAGGACCAGAACGGATGGCCATTGGCGATTTTGGGGTATTTAAGCACATTATCTCCGAGCTTTTAATTCTATGCCCGGTTTACCGGTTTTATGGAAATGCTTATCCGCTGCCTCCACAAGAAATGGAGGCTATGGAAAAGTTGTTTGCAGCATTAGAAAAAGATAAAGAACTAGTAAAGCCGGTCCAATTCATAAAAAAAGCATTGCTTTATGAGCATATATCTTTTTATCAAAGGTTGATGCAGTTCTCCGGGCCGTTAATGGCAAAAGGTGTGGAAGATACTTTAATGTATACTTATAACAGGCATATCGGAAATAATGAAGTTGGAGATTCTCCGGCAGTTTTCGGACTAAAGGCCTCTGATTTCCATGAGGCTATTTTGAACAGGGGTGAAAATTGGCCGTTAACTATGAATTCGACGGCTACACATGATACCAAACGTGGCGAAGATGCGAGGGCCAGGCTGAGTATCCTGACTGATCTCAAAGGAGAATGGTTACAACAGGTGAAAGAGTGGAACGTATTAAATGCCACGGATGGAGCTTCTCCTGATGAAAATGATACTTATTTTATTTATCAGACCTTAGTGTCGACTTATGATGAGCGCGAAGATAGTGAGGTTTATCAAAAGAGATTCCTTGACTATATTGAAAAAGCATTGCGGGAGGCTAAAGAGAAGTCCGGGTGGGAAAATCCGGACATGGATTATGAAGCTGCAACCAGCGCTTTTGTGAAAAGGATATTGGATACTAAACGTGAATTCTGGACTGTCTTCAGCGATTTTTTCCGAAGGCTGGCACATCTGGGTATGGTAAAATCGCTGTCCTCTTTAATTCTTAAACATGGGGTTCCAGGGATTCCTGATACTTATCAGGGAACTGAGCTTTGGGATTTTAGTATGGTAGATCCTGATAACCGAAGGCCTGTAGATTATGCATTACGTGTGCAGTATATGGATGACTTTTTGAAGAAATCATTCCATATCAAATTATTGTGGCAGGAAAGCTCGGCAGGAGAAATTAAATTGCTGATTTTGCAGAAACTGTTAAAGTTCAGGGCAGCATATGCTGAATTATTCAGGATTGGATTATATATCCCGCTAAAAGTTACTGGCCTGCATGCAGCTGATTTTATAGCTTTTGCCCGCAGGTATAAAACAGATTGGGCAATATTTGTGGTACCTGTAAATGTTGCAGCGCTTTTGAATGCGCAGAATAATTTACATTTCGAGTTAGGGGATACTCAGGTTGTTTTACCTGCAGGGGCTCCTTCAGTTTACCTGGATTTAATTGAAAATCAGTCTTGTAAAGCGGAGAATAGTGTACTTGTATTACAGGATATTTTTAAATCGGTACCGTTTGGAGTGCTGCATCAAAAAGTTGAACATCAGGAAAGGGGAGCTGGGATTTTGATGCATATTACATCTCTTCCTTCTGCATTTGGGATAGGTGACATGGGGCCTGAAGCTTTTAATTTTATGGATTTTCTGGCTTCCTCGGGTCAAAAATACTGGCAGATATTACCTTTAAACCCTCTTTTGGATACACAAGCTTATTCTCCATATGCATCCGGTTCGGTCATGGCTGCGAACCCTGTTTTAATTAGTCCTGAACTTTTGATCAAAGATGGGTTTCTGGAGCCTGACGTTATAAAAGCCAAACATCGAAAGGTGAAAAGAAAAGTCAATTTTACTTCGGCTGTTCAGGAAAAAAAGCTTATGTTAAGCTTGGCTTATCAACGGTTCAAACAAAAATCCAATGGGAAGGATCAGGCATTTTCAGACTTTTCTTCCAATGAGGCTTACTGGCTGGAAGATTATGCATTGTATGAAGTCTTAAAGACTTTAAATGATAACAAGCCGTGGTATGAATGGCAAAAAGAACTGAAGGACAGGGAATTGACGGCCTTATCGAAAGTTAGAGAACAGCATGAAGATGCAATAAATGAGGTTAAATGGTATCAATTTATATTTTTCAAGCAGTGGAATGAGTTGAAGGCGCAAGCGGTTAACCTGAATATAAAGTTGATTGGCGACCTGCCGTTTTATGCTGCACTGGATTCTTGTGATGTATGGGCAAACCAGGAGCTATTTGAAATCAGTCCTTCAGGAGAGATGAAGGCAATTGCAGGAGTTCCGCCAGATTATTTTAATGCTGATGGACAGCTTTGGGGAATGCCGGTTTACAATTGGAAAGCGATGAAAAAATCCAATTATGAATGGTGGGTTCAACGAATAAAAAGAAATATTGAGTTATATGATTTAATCCGTTTGGATCATTTCCGCGCTTTTTCATCTTATTGGGAAGTTCCTGCAGACAGTAGTTCTGCAAAGTTTGGCAACTGGAAACAGGGGCCGGGAAGCCAGGTTTTCGATGTTTTAGAAGCCCATTTCGGAACTATCCCATTTATTGCAGAGGATTTGGGAGAAATTGATGCTGAAGTAACAGCGCTTCGTGATCACTATCAGCTGCCTGGTATGAAGGTCTTACAGTTTGCTTTTGGAGAAGATAGTCCGGCGTCCGTTCATGCACCTCATAATTTTACTTCGGTAAATTGCCTGGTTTATACGGGAACTCATGATAACAATACCACCAGAAACTGGTATGCGAAAGATATTAGTCACGGTGACAGGTCAAGAATTGACAGTTATACAGGTATAAAGGTTTCTAAAAGAAACATCGCACAGGTATTGATCAGGTTAGCTTATGCATCAACAGCTAAGGTAGTAATTGTTCCCCTGCAGGATATTTTGAACAAAGGGGCAAAAGCAAGGATGAATGTTCCTGCATCGATTAAGCGAAATTGGGTATGGCGTGTTAAATCAAAAGAGTTAAATGATGCTATAGGTGTTTATTTACGTGATTTAGTTCAGCTGTATGGCCGTTCGTAATATGGAATGAATGGAACTGCTTTGGAATGCTGGTTAATGGTAGCTATTCCAAAGCAGCTTTGCTTTAAATCATGTCTTTTTGTGGTATGATTGTCCGTGGTTGTTAAACTGACGCGAGGTTAATCGTTTCTAATTTATCAAAAAGAAGCCAGGAATCTGATTCTTTATCCGCTATAAAGTTCTGAAGTATTTCACTTAACAGGTTGAGGTGATCAGCCAGGTTCTGATGGATTTGTGTCAGGGGTAAGGGTAAAACATCAGGTGGTGCTATTAAATCACTGTGACTGCTATGGAGTAGAGTCAGGACTTCTTTTAAGGCGCGGTCAAAACTTCCAAAGTTTGAGGATGTATTTAAAGTATCAGCAGATATGGACATCCCACCTTGTTTTAGTTCTCTTAACATATCAAGATAAGGTATGCGGGATCTTAAGGCTAAAGATGTTTGTATATTATTCAGTAATCTGTTGGCGAAATCTGTTCCTGTCATCTAATTGGTCATTTGTTTTTTAAAGCTATTTGGACTAACGCCAGCTTCTTTTTTAAATAATCTTGAAAAATAAGATAAATTTTCAAAACCCAGGGCATAAGCAATTTCAGATATGTTTTCATTTTTACTAATCAACAGGTTTTTTGCTTCGGAAACCAGGTAATATGAATGTGTTCTAATGCGGTTTCTCCGCTTTCCACTTTTAACAGGTTACTTAAATAACCAGGTGAAAGCTTTATGTTGTAGTTCTTGCTGAAGTATCCGTTATCTAAAGGATTTCCATGAGTTATGATATCTATATAACAAAGTTGTATGGTTTGCCCTGTTTTCCATTTTGTTCATTTCACTGTTCATTTTGTCCGTTTCATGGTCAAAGATCAAAATACGGACACTAAATCCGTATAGCTTTGCATAAAAATAGCGTCCGCCAAGCCCTTTTAGGTTAGGTAAAAGCGCTTTTAAGCAGGATATGAAAAAAAAAATAATATTGGCAGTGATGTGCTTGCTGCATCTCCATGTATTTGCACAACAGAAATGGGACCTGAAAGAATGCATCGATTATGGGCTGGAGCATAACCGCAATACTGCTGTTTATGAGAACGAAAAGAAAGCTGCTGATGCGAAAGCCAAAGAGGCGCTTTCCGATTATTTACCTAAAATTAGCGTCTCAGCAACTTTAGAAGACAATCTAAAGGTTCAGGAATCTGTTATTCCAGCCGGTGTATTCGGCCCAACGGATATTCGTGTAGCTTTTAGTCAGAAATTCAATAGCAATGGTCTGGCCCAGCTCGATCAGACAATTTATGATCAGTCGCTGTTAAATGGCTTAAAAGCTAATCAGTATGCGAAAGAACAAGCGGGTCTGAATATCGTCAGGAGCCAGGAAACTATCATTTATAATATTGGTAATGCCTATTATCAAATCATTGTATACAGGGAGCAATTGCGGTTGCTGCGTGAAAATTTAGAGACTTACCAAAAGCAGATCGATATTTCTGCATTACAGGTAAAAAAGGGGGTGACCCTTAAAAAAGATCTGGATAAGGTTACCGTTGATTATAATAACGCAGTTTCTCAGATCCGCGTGGCAGAAAGTAACCTGACCCTTGCCGAAAATCAGCTTAAGTACGAAATGGGCTATCCGATGACGGATCAGTTACAGGTGGAAAACCCTTCCGTAGAAGGCCTGAGTGCTGTAGTACGTCCGGATTTGGACAGTAAAGGCTTTTTAGCGGACAAAAGGACAGATTATCAGCTTTCCCAGGTGAATGCTAAACTTTTGGAGATAGACCAAAAGAGGATCAAGGCAGGAGCGCTTCCTAAACTTAGTGGATATGCCAGGTATGGTGCAGTTGGATTTGGTAATACGATCGGCCCGGCCTTTAAAGATTTAAGTCCATATGCTGTTATCGGGATTAAACTAAGCATTCCGTTGTTCGATTTCTTTAAGCGCAATGCGCAGTACAATCAGGCGAAGTATAAAAGCCTGAATGCTGTAGAAAATATGAAATTAGACGAAGGTAAATATGAAATGGAATATCAGAATGCCAAGACTAAAATGTTTAAGGCTAAGAGCAGTCTGGAAAGTGACCGGAGGAATATTGATCTGGTACAATCTGTATTCAAGATAACTGATTTGCAATATAAAAAAGGTGTTGAAAATTTAACGGAGTGGCTAAATACACAAAACTCAATTAAAGAAGCGCAAAATAATTACCTCAATTCTCTTTATAGTTTCCTGCAGGCCAGATTAGACCTGGAAAAAGCGGCAGGTAGTCTTAAAACATTTTACACCTCACTTTAAGCACGCAGGGCCAATAATTCTTTTAACCACCAAAGGCTCCATCTTACAAAAAAAAAACAATAGATAACTAGATGAAACGTAAACATATCATAATTCTGATCGTCGTGGTCAGTATCGGACTTATTATTTTTAAGCTCGCTGCAAATAAAAGCAAGCTCAATGCAAAGGAAAATCCAAAGGAGGATAATGCTGTAGTAAAGATACCTGTAAAAGTTGCTACGGTTAAGGAACAACTACAGGAAATCAACTTGATAAAAACAGGAAGTCTTGCACCATTTAAGGAGGCTAAAGTGCTTTCAACTGTTGGCGGAACAATGATACAGCTTAGGTTCAATCTGGGTGATTATGTAAATGAAGGACAGATCCTTGCAGTTATGGATACCAAGTTGATACAGCTTGATCTGCAAAAAGCACAGTCTAATGCAACCAAACTACGCCACGATCTACAGACGTACACAGAATTACTGGAAGGACAGGCAGCGACCCGGGAGAAGGTAAATGAAATACGTCAAAACTATACAGATGCTGAAAATCAGGTCAGTCAGCTTAAAAAACAGATAGCTGATGCGGCTGTCAAAGCGCCTACAAGTGGTACAGTTTCAGCAAAAATGCTAGAGCAGGGTGTGTTTGCCAATGCGGGAGCAGAGCTTGGAACGATCGTCAATCTTTCGCAGGTTAAAGTTCAGCTAAAACTCACCGAGAATGAGGTTTACCAAGCAAAGGTGGGTCAGCTGATCAAGATCACAACAGATGTTTATCAAGGGCAGGTTTTTAATGGTAAAATCACTTTTATCAGCCCCCAGGCAGATGAAACACATAATTACCTGGTTGAGATCATCGCTGATAATAAAGAGGGGTCTTTGCTGCGCTCTGGTACTTTTGTTTATGCTGACTTCTCCCGCAAAACGAAGCAAAATATCTTGCTCATCCCAAGGGAGGCATTGACAGAAAGTATCAAAGATGCCTTTGTTTATGTTGTCCGGAACGATGTTGTTCACCAAAAGCCAATCAAAACCGGTATAGAAATGAATAACCTGATCCAGGTGACCAGTGGCCTGAATGCTGGTGAGGTTGTGGTTACTTCAGGACAAATCAATTTAAAAGATGGTTCACCAGTTAATGTCTCAAAATAAAACATCATCATGTCAATAACCGAAATTGCCGTTAAGCGGCCCTTATTAATTATTGTAGTGTTTACCGTGCTGTTTATTTTTGGTGCAAGGTCCTATTTTAGTTTAAATTATAACCTGCTTCCAAAGATTGAAATACCTACAGTTTCTGTAAGTACCGTTTATCCCGGAGCTGCAGCGGCTGAAGTAGAAACTTCAGTAACCAAAAAGCTGGAAGATGCTTTTTCTGCTGTGGAAGGCCTCGATAAAATTATATCCACTTCGCAGGAAGGGGTGTCGAGTGTTGTCATACAGCTGAAAAGCGGAACTGATATTGATCAGGCGGAGCGGAATATCCAGCGGAAAGCTGATCAGGTTCAGAATGATTTGCCTGATAATGCAGATAAACCTGTGGTGAATAAGATCAATTTAGAAGAGGTACCTGTTATTAAGGCGGGGGTAACGTCTACAAAATCTCCTCGTGAACTATATGATTTCGTCGATAAACAGTTGCTTCCCATTTTGCAGAATGTAAAAGGTGTGGGACGGGTAACGATAGTTGGTGGTGATGAACGTCAGATACAGGTTAATATAGATCAGAACAAGCTGAAGTCTTATGGTTTGGGAATTGGTCAGATCTCTGATGTGCTGAGTAAAGCGAACCAGTCTTTCCCTGCCGGAAGTATAGAAACACGTGACCAGCAGTTGTCCATACATTTTGACGCCAGTGTTGTTTCCCTTGCGCAAATCAGAGGATTGGTTGTTCAGCAAAGGCCGGGCGCGGGCAGTATCTATTTAAAGGATGTGGCAGAAGTAGTAGATGCGACTGCTAAAACAACAGCGATCAATCACATTAACGGTATTCCGTCTATTGGTGTACAGATTATTAAACAGAGTGATGCTAACGCGGTTGATGTAAGTAAACAGGTTAAAAAGAAATTTGAAGAAATACAGGCTGCTTATAAAGACCAGGCTTTAAAGTTTAGTATATCTTCTGATCAGAGTATTTATACCCTGCGTTCTGCTGATGGGGTTATGGAAGATCTTGGGCTTGCAGTTGTTATCGTAGGTGCAATTATGCTCGCCTTTTTACATAGTTTCCGCAGCGCTATGTTTGTGCTTGTAGCGCTTCCGTCTTCTATTATTCCAACGTTTATTGCGATGTACTTTTTTGGTTTTTCACTCAACCTGATGACGTTGATGGCGATGTCTTTAGTGGTAGGAATTCTGGTGGATGATTCTATCGTGGTATTGGAAAATATATACCGTCACCTGGAAATGGGCTCGGATAAAAGGACAGCTGCTCTGGAGGGGAGAAGCGAGATTGGTTTTACTGCATTGGCGATTACCGCGGTGGATGTAGTTGTATTTCTGCCTATTGCTTTTGCAGGTGGTATCATCGGGGCATTACTTCAGGAATTTTCATTAGTAGTTGTTTTCTCTACGTTAATGAGTTTATTCGTTTCCTTTACGGTCACCCCAATGCTGGCCAGCAGGTTTGGTAAGATTGAAAAATTAAATGAGAATACTTTGTGGGGGAAACTGAACCTGGGCTTTGAGCAATTGCTAGATGGGCTTAAAGAGGATTATGGAAAGTTGCTGACCATTGTGATCCATAAAAAAAGATGGTTGTTATCAGGAGTTATTTTATTGATCATCGGAAGTATTTCTTTAGTCCCATTTGGTTTTATAGGCGCCGCGTTCATTCCGTCTGCAGATCAGGGGGAGTTGCTGATTAATCTTGAGTTGGCACCATCTACCACGCTGTATCAAACAAACATGGTTACGCAACAGGCAGAAAAATTGATTATGCAGGAAAAGGTCGTAACCAATGTCTTTTCTAGTATTGGTTTTACGAGTGGCAGTGTTGCAGGAACTACAAATAACAGTAATCTGGCAGAAATTACGGTTTCTATGGTGGATAAGAATGACAGGAACATATCCGCTGAAGATTTCGGTATTCAGCTTCAGCAGAAATTAAGTGCAGTGATTCCTGGAGCAAAAATTACCTCAGTGCCTACGTCTGTGGGCGGGGGCGCTAATCAGGCACCTATTCAAATTGGGATTAAGGGTCTTGATCTTAAAGCGATCCGCAAAGTTGCAGAGGAATATAAAAAGCTTATCGCCACTGTGCCGGGTACCAAATTTGTTGAACTTTCTGTTAAAAATCAGAAACAGCAAGTAGAGGTTAAGCTGAACCGTGAAAAGATGACGTTGCTGGGGATTGATGCAAGCCAGGTCGGTGCAGCTTTGCAAAATTCATTCAGCGGTAATAAGAAGAGTAAATTTAAGCAGGGCGGGAACGAATATGATATCCTGGTTAGTTTGGATAGGTATGATCGTTCTAATATTGATAATGTTAGAAATCTGTCTTTTACAAATAGTGATGGTCAGTCTTTTGTAATGAGCCAGTTTGCTGAGGTGAGAGAAGGTTTGGGCGAAAGTGTATTGTCAAGAAGCGACCGGTTAGGATCTATTAGTGTAAATTCAAATGTAGCGGGCAGACCTGTGGGGTCAGTTAATACGGATATCAAAAAGAAAATAAGCCAGGTGAAATTACCTGAAGGAGTATCAGTCGAATTTCTGGGTGATGCCAAAAGCCAGGGTGATGCCTTTGGCAGCTTATTTTTTGCTTTAGGGGTTGCTATTGTCCTGGTTTACCTGATCATGGTCGCTTTATACGAAAATGCAATTTATCCTTTTGTTGTGCTGTTCTCTATTCCTGTAGCACTGGTTGGTGCCTTGCTGGCTCTGGCACTGACCATGGAAACACTAAATATCTTCTCTCTGATTGGAATGATCATGCTGCTTGGCCTGGTCTCTAAAAATGCAATTCTGATTGTGGATTTTACGAATCAGCTGAAGGCTGAAGGATATACTGTGGAAAAGGCTTTAATAGAAGCGGGTAAGGAAAGATTAAGGCCAATCCTGATGACCACATTAGCCATGGTGTTTGGGATGCTGCCTATTGCATTGGCCAGTGGTGCTGGTGCAGAAATCAAAAATGGGATGGCCTGGGTAATTATTGGCGGATTGACCAGCTCGATGATCCTGACGCTGTTTGTAGTGCCGTCCATGTACCTCATCATTGAAAATCTGATGTTGAAATTTAAAAAGAAGAAAACCACAGAAGACCAGTTATTACTGGAAACTCATAATTAATAGCACATGAAGTACAAAACTCTTTTCTATTTCCATATTTTAATCGCAGCCTGTTCTACAGTAAATGCGCAAACAGCGCGGAAAGCCGCAGCAATCAAAAGGATGACAGACTCTTTGACCATGGAGGGATTGTCGGCTTATGCTATGCGATATCCACAATTGAGACAGGTCTTTTTCGCAACTGATATCATTGGCAAAGCAAACGTTAAAGGTGAGTTAAACGGAAAAGATCTGTATGAGGGTAAAATGAATATCACCAGGATCAGGTCTAATTTCAATGTTCCTATTTCAAATTGGGGCAAAAATGTGGTTACCGGTTCAATAGGGTATCAGCAGCAGCAATTGAAAACAACTGAAATTACAAGTTATGATCCTCGTTTTTCCAATGCAGACCTTAGTACAACAAAATCTACTATCAGTTTATCGGCTACTTTTGGCCGCTCGGATTCGGTTTTTAACAAGCTCATATTTTATGGACTGGGTATTTCTGGCGTTACCGATGAACTTTCTTCTATCAAAAGACTCAATTATATCGGTTCTATATCAATGCCGGTTAAAAGGGATCAGAATTCTTCTTTAACCATAGGTCTGGTTGTGATTCTAGATCCGTCTGCTATTGTTCCAGCGATCCCGATCGTGAGTTACTGGCATAAATACAAGGCTTCTAATGTTGAATTATTTGTTGATTTTCCTTCAAGAATTGTTTTGAGAAAACAGTTCTCTAAAAGGAGCTGGGCAACTGCCGGATCTGAACTGGGAGGGAGTTTATTGTTTTTTAACCTGGATAAACCATTATTACCGCAAAATAATATTTATACCAATGCGGAAGTCCGTACGGGATTAACGTTTGAGTATCTGGTGACAAAGAGGTTGATCCTGGGTGTAAATGGCGGACTGTATAGTGCCACAGCAGCCAGAATGTTTGACCGCAACAATAAACCGGAGGATTACTTTTTTAAAGCAAAGACTGGTTCTGCCCCATACCTTACTTTCTCGGTTTCTTTCCTGCCGTTTCTGAAAAGGTTATAATTTATCAGTTAGGCTCAATATGGATCAGGACATTTGCTAATTCCGGAAGTTTAGCGCGAAGTGTATCTTGCAGACGATGTGAGATGTCGTGTCCTTCTCTTACTGAAATATTTCCATCTACAATGGCATGCAAGTCAATATGGTACTGCATGCCTGCTTTACGCACGTAACATTTCTCGGTATCGATAACACCTTTAACAGTTAAGGATACCTGTCTGATGTTGACCACAAGGTCATCATATAGGTGTTCATCCATAATTTCCCCTAAAGCTGGCCTGAAAATTTTATAGCTGTTATAGAGGATAAAAGCAGCAGCGAAAAGGGCTGCAATATCATCTGCTGATTCGTAACCTTTACCTAATATTAATGCAACTGATATTCCTATAAATGCAGCAACTGATGTAATTGCATCGCTGCGGTGGTGCCAGGCATCTGCTTTTAAAGAAGAACTGTTTGTTTGTATTGCTTTTTTCATCACCTTTCGGAAAGAGATTTCTTTCCATACAATAAGAGCAGCCAATAAAATTAACGTCCATGGTTTTGGTAAAGCGTGTGGTGTTCCGATATTCTGAATGCTTTCATAAGCTATAATGGTAGCAGAGGTAATCAAAAAACCAACAACCAGGAAGGTCACTAATGGTTCTGCTCTTCCATGACCGTAAGGGTGATTTTCATCTGCTGGCCTGCTGGCATATTTAAGCCCAAAAAGTACAAGTAGTGAAGAGAAGATATCAGCAGTCGATTCTATCGCATCAGCTATTAAAGCATAAGAATTTCCGAAAACACCTGCTATCCCCTTTAGAATCGCAAGGACAGCATTACTTACAATACTGAAATATGTTGCCCGGACTGCTGTTTGATGATTCGTCATTTGACTGCTATTTTCGCTTTTCACGCTGCAAAGGTAAAATAAATCAGGTTTATCAATTGATAATATTTTTAGTTTTCTTAGCACATTATATTATCAGCAGACATCATGGCAAAATACTAATTTACAGCCAGATTGGTAAAGGGTATCTTTTTACTATTACACTTCCTGTCCAGTAAAATGTTGTTTTTTAATCAATAATCAGGGAATCTTTCCTTGACTAGTTTAATGAATGCAATTCCATTTGTATCTGGCATGCTCAGATCCAAGTATAATGTCAGTTTGTTCTGCTTGCTGCTATAGTTGGTTAATTGCCTATGTTCCGCTATCGTTTTCTCAATAATGCTTTCAGGCCGTAAAGTTATCTAACGGCTACGTTTTGGCTGCCCGAGAGGCTGCATTATCTGACATGAAAAATGTTTTTATATGTGGTTAGTAAGTAAACTAAGATTGTTGTTGTTGCTGGAATGTCAGTATGATAAATTCAGAAGGACTTACAATAGCTAACATGACCGTAATACGAATAATTCCATCAAGTATGTCATTGGGTGTCATAGTAGAGCCTAGTCCAATTTGAACGTTATAAGCTTGTTCTGGAGCTGCACCTGCAAGGGCGCCTTGTTTCCATAAATTATAGAGGAAATTATTAATCATACTACTGATTGTAATCCAGGTGTTTGCGTCATTAGCTTCAAAAACATAAGATCTGGTGGCCAGTTTTAAAGACTGCTCTATCATAATCAATGTGCGCCTAACGTTAATATATCTCCAGTCCTGGCTATTGCCGTCTAAAGTACGTCCGCCCCAAACCAAGGTACCGATGCCTGGAAATTGGCGGATTACGTTGATAGATTTTCCCGCCACAATATCTACATTAAGCTTTTGCTGTTCCTCATGAGAAACGTCAATAGCTGGTTCGTTGACCATCGTTAAAGAGACGTTCGCTGGTGATTTCCAAACACCCCTTGCAGTATCTACAAAAGTATAAATACCTGCAATAGCAGAACTTGGAGGAAGCAGGTTCTGCTTAGATCTGATCTCTTCGATGATGGCAACATAAGTAGGGCTTGCAGCTTTCAGTGATTGATGATAATTTGTTTTTGCTGCAGGTGTTAATTTGTCACCTGTTAATAATTCAAATGCAGCAACAATGTCTTTAACCTTATCTTCAGGTAACAAAACTTCCAGTTTTACTGCAGGATCAAGGTTCCGGTAATCAACCTCGCCAGGCTGTACTACAGAAGTTTTAAGATAGGGGTAGTAGGCTGCACCATAGTTCAGAGACTCTGTACCTATACCATCGCGAAATGCCTCACTATCTCCTTCAATTGTGTTTCCAGGTTTATTATAAACATCAAATATTCCAAATCGGCTTTGTATTTTGACGCAATGCTGTAAAACTAAAGTATAAAGGTTATAAGCGGTCTTTTCATCTTTTGCTATTACATCTGGCAATACAACCAGTGTAGGCTCATATTCCTTTTCTAGAATAGTGAAAACATCCTGATTCTCCGGACCGTTTGTAAAGTTTTTACTGTCAATTTCAAAACCGTCAGGTTTATCTCCGTAAGTGCCCACAGAAAGGATATAGCATACACTTCCGCCATTGTAATAAAATAGCCTGATCGCGTTATAAAGTAAGAACACATGATTTGGATTAATTTGTATCACTTTATCAGCACCATTAACTTTAAGGGTTTCTTCTCTCGCGACAGCCGGAGTAGGTGCATCTGCAATGGTAAATTGAGAATTGAAGCCCTTACCAAAATATTCTGCGAATACTGCAAGAGACGTAACACGTGCAGGTTTATAAACCAGCGATTTTCCATTTCGCTCTGCTTTTGCTGTGTAACCTATAAAAACTGGTATTGCGGTTTCTACAGCAACTGCGGATCCGGGAAAGGCATTTTTCTCCTCTATGTATACACCGGGGGGAGTGTAATCTAATGCCATAGTTTTCTAGTTTTACTGTTTATATTCATACACCCGTTTTTAGATTATTGGCTAGTTGCCTATAATGTTCATAGTTAATGTAAAATAGTTATTTTGCAGCTAATTAAAAAATTATAACACATTCAATTATTAGGGTTTGAAAACCGTTATACCCACAGTATAATTTAATCAGCCATGGCTTTTTGAGGATTGAATTATTGTTGTAAAATTTTTATGATAATCTGCTCTGTGAATTTTTGCCTGATTGATTAGTTTATTGAGGTCTAATTTTATCATTTCTGTTTTGGATTGTTTGATAACAGGACGATAAAAGCAGTTGATTTTGTATGAAGCAAGACCTTAAGTTCCGTTTCTAGAGAGTTGTTCTCATGGGGCGTTATTTCTCTGAGGTTATTAAATGTGATCTTTTAAGGTTTCTTGTTTTAAAGTAAAAGGTCTCCGTTATGGGGAGACCTTTTACTTTAAATTATGTTTGTTATTTAGCCGTTATGTTCCGAAATCCCTGCATACGCTCTGAAGTCGGCAGCCTCTGCATAGGCTTTGAAGCTTTGAATGTCCTGACGGATCATACGTTCGAATATTCCATTAAACAAAGAAGTAATGCTTCTGCCTACACTACCCGCAGGAGGGAAGTAATCGATCTCAATTTGCATCTCAGTACCTGTACCGTTTAAAGAGTCTTTAAATTCTATTTTACCTGCGTTGTCAATCGTAGATCCTTCGAGAGATTGCCAGCCCAGATATAGGCCTTCTTCTTCACGGGTGATTTCTGCGTTCCAGGTGAGATCCAGCAGCCCACCTGGCGTATTGGCCTCCCACAAGGATACATCATCACTTATTTCTTCCACATTTTTGAGGTGTTTCATAAATTTTGGCAGATTTGAAAGTTCACGCCAAAAGGCATATACTTTATCTTTTGGTGCGTTGACGGTAAGATTTTCAGTAATACTAATTGCCTGTGGATCAGTAGTATCTTTATCAAGTTTCTTATAAACAGGGCAAAATCCAGTAGCTCCGCGATAAAGCATCAGTCCGCCTGCTGCTGCACCCTGAATTCCCATAATTGGGTATTTTCCGATTTTCTTTATGCTTTTATAGACCAGCCATGTTCCGGCGATCAGCGAAACGATTCTTTCGCCCCGGTCGATGTTTTCTTTTCCTGTCGGCTGAAGGCCAAAAGCTGATAATTTGTCGATGATTTGAGTGCTCAGTTCGTTTTTCATATATCTTATTTTGTAGTACAGAACAAAGTGAAAGTACTTTGGTTTAAAGATTATGAAAAATTATTTCTCAAAACGTTTGCTGTAATAACCTTGATTCAAATGGAGTGAATAATGCTTGTGTATTTCTGAAATAAATCTTTACTGCTATGTTTTAATAGGTGAAGTAACTAAATTTACATGTTTCTAAAAATAAATCTATTTTAGCGCTTCTTTTTAATTGTGATGAATAAAACAACCTTGTTGAGCTGTGGTCAACTTCTTGATATATTTTCTACATCGCATATTGCCACTGCAATATACACCACCGACAATTTAATTATCGAAGCAGCAACTGATGCTATGATTCGTTTTTGGGGAAAAGACAGATCCATTATCGGTATGCCATTAGCTCAGGCAGTTCCGGAATTACAAGGACAACCTTTTATTGATCTGCTAAGAACCGTCTTAAAAACAGGTGTAACCAATATTGGAAAAGGTGTACCCGCAGTATTGGAATCGGATGGTGTTTTGAAAACAACTTATTATGATTACGAATATAAGGCTGTAAAAAATGACAGGGGGGAAAGCTATTGTATCTTACACCATGCAACTGATGTAACAGAGCGTATTTTAGGATTAAAGGCCATGGAGAATGAGAAGCAGCTGATTGTTAATTTAGAAAATGAACAGGTTTTAAATGAAGAATTGACTGCTGCAAATGAAAAGGTATCTGCAGCGTATGAAGAGTTACATACCATTAATGAAGAATTAAATAATAGCCAGCAGGAGCTGTATAAGCTGAATTCTGTTTTAGAAGACCGTGTGATTGAAAGGACAAAAAGTCTGGCTAAAAGTGAGCACAATCTTCGTTATCTGATCAATGATGCTCCTGTAGCTATCGGAGTATTAAATGGGACCAGCTTTATCATCGAGTCTGCTAATGAATACTTACTCAATACCTGGGGAAAGTCAAATGAAATTATAGGAGAAACGCTTTACGACATTATCAATGAGCTTTATGGTTTATCTTTTTCATCATCACTTGCTGAAAATTTATCAGTTGGTAATCCTTATGTGGGTGATGAAGTTAAAGGATTAAAAAAGTATGGCGACAAAACAGAAGAGATTTATACAAACTTTAATTTTAAGCCTTTAGTAGCCGAATCTGGTGAAATTGAAAAGATAATCATCATTGCAAAAGACGTTACTGAGAAGGTGAAGTCCAGAATTGTTATTGAAGAAAGCAAACATAGGCTTCATGAAATGATCATGATCACACCTGTCGCTATGGCGCTATTAAATGGTAAAGATTTAATTATTGAACAGGCAAATCATGCTATGGTCACCGATACCTGGCACCGTCAAAAAGAAGAGGTATTAGGTAAAAGCCTGATTGAAGTATTTCCGGAATTGGAAGGGCAGCAGTTTCCTCAATTGTTGATGAATGTATTTGATTCAGGGATTCGAGTGGCTATGCCTGAGGTGCCTGTAAAAATTGTACTTTCAGATGAATCTGTTAAGGAAATTTATGTTAACTTTTCTTACGACCCGCTGAAGAATAAGGATGGTCAGGTGGAATCAATTTTAGCTACAGTTATTGATATTACTGCCACAGTGACGGCAAGGCAATTGCTGGAAAGGAGTGAAGTTAAACTTCAGACTTCATTAGAGGAACTTGCCGCAACAAATGAAGAGCTTCAGGCCTCATCAGAAGAGCTAGCTGCAACAAATGAGGAACTTCAGGCATCAATGGAAGAATTAGCCGCAACCAGCGAAGAAATAGCAGCTTCACATGAAGAAGTACTGAGTACTAATGAAGAATTGTTAACTACGCAGGATGAGTTGGAAAAGATGGTTTTAAAGATCAGAGCGAGTGAAAACCGCTTTAAATTTCTATTGAATTCTATCCCACAGCAAGTCTGGACAGCTACACATGATGGTGCCCTTAATTATTTGAATGAAAGAGTGTGCAGTGATTTTGGTTATGAAAATGACGAGATAATTGGTCATGGATGGCAAAAATTCATTCATGCTGATGATTTGCCGGCGGCTTTGACTAATTGGGCAGATGCATTAAAAAATGGTAAAGAGTATTTAGTCGAATTCCGTTTGTTATTTAATGATGGAACTTATAGGTGGCATCTGGCAAGAGCACTTCCTTTGATAGAGAATGGCAGCATAACTTTATGGATTGGCACAAATACAGATATTCATCTTCAAAAAACTAATGAGCAGTTGAAAGACGAATTTATCTCAATTGCCAGCCATGAGTTAAAAACTCCATTAACGAGTATAAAGGCTTTCAATCAGTTGATTGTTAAGACTAAAGATCAGAATAAGTTAAATGCGTTTGTGATTAAGTGTTCCGATAATATTGTCAGACTTGAGAAACTGATTGCTGATTTGCTTGATGTAACTAAATTAAACGCGGGAAAGATTGAGTATAATATGGCTCCGTTTAGTTTTAAAAAACTATTAACTGATACTATAGAGAGTGCTCAGCATATATTTCCTTCTCATCAGATTATACTGGAAAATTGTTGTGATTTTGAATTTACAGGGGATCAGTTCAGGCTGGAACAGGTAATCAATAATTTTCTGACCAATGCAGTGAAATATTCTCCTGATGGAAAATTTGTACTGGTTAATAGTAGTTTAGCGCATGACCATGTTTTAGTTTCTATCAAAGATTTTGGTATTGGTATAGCTCCTTCAAATATCAATAAACTATTTGATCGTTATTTCCGGGTAGATAGTACAGCTATGCGGTTTGAAGGTTTAGGCCTTGGTTTATTTATTTCTTCTGAAATCTTAAAACGACATAATGGTGAAGTCGGAATAGAGAGTGAGCTTGGAAAAGGATCAACTTTCCATTTCAGACTTCCGTTAATTCCAAAAAAAGCACTAGAGAATATAGTGTCCAGGAGTGAGAATTAAAAAAGTATATATCTCAAGTTTGCTTTTTTTTATAGAAAGCTGTTCATGCAGGCTTACATTGCGGCGAGTTTAATATATTCATTGCGACGACTTTAATACATTGCAAAATAGGTATTACTATGGGCTATCCTCCAATGTGGATTAGCTAGTTACGCTCGCTGACCTTGGGGGCTTCAATCGACCCCCTTATACGGATCAAGTCATAAACTTGTGGATCAGGGATTAAATTTCAAGTTTTGGGTTTGATATTTTTTGAGTTCAAAGCAGATGGTTACGATTCTTCAATAAGCTAATTACTTCCTGATTTTCTAGTTCAATTGATCAGTATTAAACGCTCCTGATTACTTTGATAAGAGATCGGTTAACGCTCCAGCGGAATTCTTAGGGGAGGAAAGATCCTGATTTTTCCAGGCTTGCTACTTTGACGAAAGTTCTCTGATGCCTTTGAGTTTCCATTGTTTGTTTCCTTTTGCCCAGTACAGAACTTTTGAAACAACTTGTACGCCAAACTGCTGCTTTAAAAATGAAATCGTCCAGGATTCCCCTTGAAAATTTACCCGTTAAACTTCCCATAATAAATAATTGCTTTTCCACCAATGTAAGCTATTCGCGTTAAAGATTATCCTGATGCGTAAAAATTGTCCGTAATTGTCCGCAGTTGTCTGCAGTTGTCCATGGGTTAGCCCAAGGGAAAATTATAATTTCATTAATCTTCAACTAGTTATCGTTTGATTGTGCCTGAGTGGTGGTCGGGGTGACACCAGGTTGTAAACGGGCTTTAACTATGGCAAGTCTAAGTCATTTCAACTAGTTGTTTTGACTTGGACTTGCCATGCTCTCGCGTTACTTTAGCACTGCTCTTACCCTAACGAGTACCCGACCAGTACTCAGGCAGTACCCGGACGATATAGATTTATTATTTAGCTATTTTGAATTTATTTACGAACAGCCCGGCCTTGTTTCGGTTGAGTCATTCCCATGCAAATTGAAAGCTTTCAGCGCAACTTCCAGTGGCATAAGAGCATACGTGACAGCAAAGACTTTCTGTTGAGCGTGTCAAAATTTATGCTTTATTCCTGAGTAATTATGATTTGAATTAAACAAAAGAACTCTAATTTAAGATTTGCAGGATGGGAGGTTTCCAAAGGTCTATCCTCCAACATGGATTAGCTCGTTACTCTCGCTGATCCCTTTTGGGGGAGGCTTCAATCAAAAATGCTTTTCGCTGCGCTCAATGGCAATTTTTGTTTTTAATCAAGCCTTGCGCGAAGACGCGCAGAACTTGCTTTAAAACAAAAAATGCCACCCTGCGGGCAGCATTTTTGTTTGGCGGAGAGTGGGGGATTCGAACCCGCGGACCCTTTGACAAGTCAACAGTTTTCAAGACTGCCGCAATCGACCACTCTGCCAACTCTCCGCGACAAAAGTACAAATAATGTTCATTTCTGCAAACAACGGCTTAGGTTAATCGTTTAACAACCTCATTATGAATTATAAAAAATGCAATTAGCGCTTTAAAAAGCTAATTTTGATGAATTTAAAGGCTTCTGAATTTAATCTTTACAATTTAATCTGCCATTGAATTGTTTGAATTTTGCAATTAACAGTTTGAATAGCGCAATTTCCTTAAAGCCAGGTACAGCTATATTTGTACAGAAAATTGCTTAAATTCATAGGATGGACAAGACACAAACGTTAGAACACTTTTATCAGCAAAAGTTTAATAGTGTTCCTCAGACTTTACAGAACGGTGTAGGGCATTTTAATGTTTTCCGTATTGAAGATTGTAACGGCCCAAATGCTACGCCTGTTACCTATAGCCGCAGGGATTTCTATAAAGTCAGCCTGGTACGTGGAGAGTACTTGTATCACTATGCAGATAAAAGTTTAGTGGTAAAAGGTACGACCTTAATGTTTTTCAATCCTAATGTCCCTTATACTGTACAAGCACTTTCTGAAAGTACTACCGGTTACTTCTGCATCTTTACAGAATCTTTCTTTACGGAGAAAATCCGCGGGAGCCTGAATGAATTGCCAATGTTTAGTATAGGAGGGAAACCTGCTTATTTTTTAAATGATACGCAAGAACAATTCGTTGCTGGCATCTTTGAGAAAATGCTGGAAGAAATAAATTCAGATTATGTATTTAAATATGATCTGCTGCGTAATTACGTGACAGAACTAACGCATTACGCATTAAAATCTGAGCCTTCTGAGAGTCTGTACCAACATCCAAATGCGCAGTCCAGGATCACTGCTGTATTTACAGAGTTATTAGAGCGTCAGTTTCCAATTGAAACGCCTTCTCAGAGATTTGCTCTTCGCTCGGCCAAAGATTTCGCTGAGAAGCTGGCAGTCCATGTAAATCATTTAAACAGGTCTATTAAGGTGACTACTGGTAAAACAACTACAGACCTGATTTCTGAACGTGTGTTAACAGAAGCAAAGTCTTTATTAAAACACACGGATTGGAATATCTCTGAAATTGGCTACTGCCTTGGTTTTGAAGAAGCAGCACATTTTAATAATTTCTTTAAAAAACAAACTGCCTTTACTCCGGGGCATTTTAGAAATGTTTGATTTTAACAATTCTAAAATAGAAAAAAGGCAAAAAGCCTGAATATATTAAATGTTCAGGCTTTTTAAATCAATTAAATAATGGCTTAATCCATAGCAGGTACACCCATTTGTGCCCATTCCTCTTTAGCAGGGCCGTATACACCTGGAACTGGCAAACCTACCATACGCATCACGACCGTCATTTGAGCACGGTGATGCGTCTGATGTGCAACAAATACAGAGAGTATCTGTCCTTTAGTCCAAACCTCGCCGTACATCTCTACCTTATCTCCTAAAGTAGAATCTGTCCATTTTGACTTCACTCTTTTGAGCAACAGGGCATTGTATTCCTGGTAAACTTTAATAATTTCTTCAAAGCTTTCTGGTACTGGTCGTCCATCCAGCAAATTTTCTGTCATCAAGCCAGCATGTAGTCCCATTTCAGGAATAGTCTGGGTAATGTGCCAGGCTAATCTGTCTAATGCTCTTACATTCTCGTGGATTTTGATGGATTTAGTTTCATCCGTAATGTTGCGGAATATTTGAAGCGTACTATGTTCTTCATTTTTCCAATCATTTTCGAAATCTTCAATACTACGGTACATAGGGATAAGGATTTAATTCGTGTTTTTCAAATTGTTTAATGGGGTAAATCCCAATAAATATAGCTTGAGTTTTAGGTGGTAACAATATAGGAATATTTGCAATTATCGTCTACAAAACAGGAATATTTAAAAATATTACAAATTATTTTATCAATTTATTTGTATCAAGTCTAAATAATGTGAATCTTTGTGTTATAATCATAAATGTTAATGCAAAACGTAGCCGTAGCACCTTCAGTTGAATTATTAGAAGTATTCCAAACCAGGAATGGATCTGTATCTCAGTCGGATTCTCAAAAATGCTGGTACGTAAATTTCGCAGGTCATCATAATCGTTTCGACTACCGTTCGATCATGAAGCTTAGAAAAGCCATTTATGGTATCGATATCGAAGCTTTACTACTAAGTTCTGATAAAGCTCCTGATGTGGAAATTGTTTTTATCTGTGCTTGTGATCACTGCTATGTATTAACTTTATTAGAAATTATCGCCTTCAAAGAATTAATCGAAGGTACATTTGTAATGTTAGAACTTAATCGTATCCTTCACGATAGGGTATATAGTCTAATAGCTTAAGCTTCTTTAGACTTAGAATCTTTCCATATTTCTTTTAAATGCTATGAAATTGATTTATAGCACTACTTTTGTATACGATATAGGTAGTAATTAAAATCAATCATATGAAAGATATCATCCGCGTTAAGTGTTTGCTTTCTACAGAAGTAGAAAGACTCTTAAATCAACAGATAAAAAAAGAAGCTCAATCTTCATCCGCATATTTAGCAATGGCATCCTGGTGTAATCAGCATGGCTACGATTTCTCTTCTGACTATTTTTTCAAACAGTCGGATGAAGAAAGACAACACCAGCTTAAAATCTATAAATATGTTTTAGATATGGGCGGTACTGCTATTTCTCCTGAAGTATCAAATATCAAAATTGAGTATAACTCTTTCAGAGAAGTTTTCGAAGAAGCTTTAGATCAGGAAATCAGTGTAACTCAATCTTTGAAAAATATTGCAGCTAACTGCCATAAAGAACAAGATTACATCACTGTTGAATTCTTAAACTGGTTCTTCAAAGAACAACGTGAAGAAGAATACAAAGCAAGACGTGCCCTTGAATTATTCGACGTTATCGGAGAAGAAGGAACCGGCAGATGGCAGATCGACAAACATGTTGGTGGCATTGTTTATGACAGCGAAGCATAGTCTGAATTAAAGACATAAAAAAACCGGTTATCATCACGATAACCGGTTTTTTTATGTCCTGAAAGTAATGCTTAAATGTGTTTACTGTTATCAGCATTCACTAAAGAACCACTCACAATAGCGTATTTAAGAGAATCTGCAGAAGTTATTTGATATTTGCATGTTCTATATAGAATGGTAAAGCATCGCTTTTGGTTCAATTAGTGGCAGATTTTTCATTTATTGTAAGATCAGGGCAAAGATTGTAACTATAAAAGAGCCCTTTTGCTATTGATTGATTTCAATTGCAAAAGGGCTTTTCCTTTAATAATATCCAGAATCAGGTTAAACTACTGAGTCTTAATTCTGCTTCATCCAAATCTTCATCATGATCTATGCAGAATACTTTAAAATCCGGAGTCTTAGGTATTTTTTGAAATTCTTCTGACCTGGTAAATTCTACTAATGTTTTAGAAAAATGCAACAAAAGATTCTCCGTTATTATATTGTTTAGTTCTCCATCTTCATTTTCATCATCTCCATCTTCATCATGATCATCTTCATCACCAAATAATTCATCCTCAGAAAGCGCATAATGAGTTGAAAAAGATTGATATTCCCAATCGCCAGTATTGTATTTCAATTCATTAATTTGTTCTTCGCTTTGATAAGAAGCTTTATACTTTCCACTCTGAGATTCATCCAGGAGTGATGAAAAAGCACTTTCTGTATTAAAACATAAGTTTACTTCCGCATATTCTGCATTACAATCAAATGCAAATGCATAAAAAACTTCATTTGGGTGTTCCGTTAAAAAATTGCTCACTTCAGTTTTTGTGAAAGCCAGCAATTCTTCTTGTATTTTATTGTAATCTATTTCTTGCATAAGTTTAATTTTATTTAAGTGTGTATGTTTTTAAACGACATGTTTCTTATTTTATGATACAAATAAAATAAGAAAAGTAAAATACTAACTAAATTCTATAAATTAACATTACCAATACGATATTGGTTACCTTCCTGTACTGGAACGGATATTCAAGCACGAATCTGTATTTCAGGAGCAATAAATATTATATTTTTTATTTTTAAATAGTTATTAATCTACTAGTTGTGGTAATGTTTTGATCTTTTGAAAACCAATAGTATATCATCTGTCGTAGATGTGGTTAAATATCAAAACTCAGATGAAAAAAACATTTATATCAGCATTTGCTTTAGTAGCTATCGCATTTGCTTCACAAACACAAGTTCAGGCACAATCAAAAATGAGTATGTCTGGTGGTACTAAAATGGTTGGTGGCGCAGCAATGTACCCTACAAAAGATATTATTGATAATGCAGTGAACTCTAAGGATCACACAACATTGGTTGCCGCTGTTAAAGCTGCAGGTTTAGTGGAAACTTTAAAAGGAGCCGGTCCGTTTACTGTATTTGCGCCAACTAATGAGGCTTTTAATAAGTTACCAAAAGGTACCGTAGCTACTTTAGTTAAACCTGAAAATAAAGCAGCATTAACTAAAATCCTTACCTATCATGTTATTGCTGGTAAAATGGATAGTAAAGCCATTGCAGCTGCAATCAAAAAAGGAAAAGGAAAAGCTGAACTAACTACTGTTGAAGGTGGAAAACTTTGGGCCTGGATGGAGGGTAAAAAGTTGGTAATGAAAGATGAAAAAGGTGGAATGAGTACAGTGACTATTGCAGATGTTTACCAGAAAAATGGTGTAATACATGTTGTAAATAGTGTATTAATGCCAAAATAGATTTAGTTACATTTATAGCAGAAAAGCCTCTAAACAATTAAGAGGCTTTTCTGATTATTACTTTTAAGGTTTTCTGTATTTAACAGACTAAATGATAAAAAGAAGATTATGAAACCTCTATTAAGTTCCGCAATGCTGTTATTGTTCTTTTACACTGGCTATGGCCAAAGTAAAACCACAAAAAACCCTTATTATTCAAGAACGGACACTACCGTATTAAAAGTGAATAACACAGTATGGAAAAAAATACTTCCTGCTGAGCTTTACGCAGTAGCAAGAACAGGTGCAACCCAACAAGCTTTTACAGGAAGTCTTTGGAATTCTGAACGCAGAGGAATGTATTATTGCGCTGTTTGTGGAAACGCATTATTTAAATCTGATGCAAAGTTTGCCAGTACCTGCGGATGGCCGAGCTTTTTTGAACCAATAAGAACTAAAAGCACAATCTACAAAGCAGATAACTCTTTAGGTATGGAAAGGACCGAAGTGCTTTGCGCACGCTGTGGTTCTCACCTTGGACATATCTTTGATGACGGGCCAGCACCAACACATAAACGTTTCTGTATGAACTCTGTATCTCTTGACTTTGTACCTGATGGTTTAGGTAAATAATAATAAAGGTTAACTCCTCAGGAAGAAAACGGACGCGAAAAATGCATGCTGGTAATGATATATTAATGATTTAAATATAACCGGTGTGCATCATTTCTGGTAGGGCCGCTATCCAGTTCTACTTTATTCATACCTGCTGCTTCTGCTTCTTCATGAATATATGCTAGTAAAGAAGCGGCGTAACCTTTGCCACGGTATTGAGGCAGGGTAAACAGATCATCGATATAGATGGTTTTTCCTGTAAAAAGCTTCTGGATGTACCGGTATCCGGCAAAACCTGCAATTTCCTCATTAGCTATAATGTAGATTAAATGAAAACCATCTTTAATCATTTCTGATAATTCCTGTTGATAAGTATCTTCAGTCAGATTGGTCCGGAAAGTACTCAGCACATTCCAGAATCTGGAAAGCTCATCTGTTGGTTTTAATCTTAATATTTCCATGTTTTAAGTTGTTTTTCGTAGTTTACAATGTTTCTTTGGAAAAATAATTGTCCAAACTCCATTTGTATACAGGGATACTGGCCAGTAAAAGACTTGCTGCGCTGTCTGCAAATACTGAATAATTAAATGGTGCCCTTATCCCCAAAAAAATGGCCATACAAAGTCCAAAGCTTAGGGTAAGTAAAAAGCTACCTTGCGCCGCTGATCTGGTTTTATAGCCTGTGATTAATAATACTGCAAAAACTACTTCTGCCAGGGTCGCAATCATTCCCATAAATCCAGCAGCAGATCTGCCTAAGAATGGCATAAGTGTATTGGTGTAGCCGACAAAATTTCCCCAGTTCCCCCAAGCTACATTAGTTGTACCCGCAGGCCCAAGAATTCCCAGACGATCTAAAACAGGAAGTATAAAACCCAGACCTAGCGCCAGGCGTAATAATAATTGTGGAATTGAAAATTCGTTTTTCATTTGCTATTGATTTGATCCTTTAAAATTAGCCTGCAATCTTAAGAGATTCATGTACCAGTTCTGCCTGATTGAATAGTCCAGAATAATAGGGCGATTCATCATACTGCTTTACTGGGATAAAGAAATTTGTATCTTTAAAATCGGCTGAGCCATGTTGAATCGGATAAGTCATGTTAAATTCATGCTTATCAGCAGGTTCTTATAATAAATTTACAGCTTAAAATAAATGCTTCCTTTTAAAACCCTGATCACAATTGACGAAAGCAGTACTATAGCTGTATACAGGCAAATTGCTGATTGTCTTATTGTTTTGATTACAGACGGAGTTATACAACCTGGAACATTTTTACCGAGTACCAGGGAGATGGCTGCCCTGCTTGATAAACATCGCAATACAATCGTTGCTGCTTACGAAGACCTGATTACCCAAGACTGGATCGAGACGCTACCCAGAGTAGGGATCAGGGTTTCCATACATTTACCATTAATCAAACCCAGATCTTTTCAGGAAGGTGGAAAAAATCAAACCTATTCCAGCCCTGCAAAATTCAATTTTAAACATATTCCTGGTCCTGAAGAGCAGAATTTCCAGTTAAAACGTACATCAATAATTGTGAATGATGGTTTTCCTGATGCAGATCTTGCTCCGTTCGATAGCATGCTCAGAGAATACAGGAAACTAATGCAGGGTTCCAGTCTTAAAGTATTAATGTCTCTTAAAGACTTTGGAGGTACAAAAGCATTGAAAAATTCTACGGTTAATTTTCTGAATGATTCCCGTGGTTTAAACATATCAACTGAAAATCTTTTGATTACAAGAGGTGCACAAATGGCTATCTATCTTGCCGCTGGTATGATTCTTAAACCTGGTGATCATGTATTGGTTAGTGATCCGAGCTATTATATTGCTGATGAAGTTTTCAGACAGATGGGAGCCAATCTTATCCGTATACCGGTTGATGAGCATGGTATGGATATTGAAGAGGTGGAGAATGCTTTAAAAAGCACAAAGATCAGTTTACTTTATATTATTCCTCATCACCATCATCCTACAACGGTAACGATGAGTCAACAGCGTAGAATCCTGTTACTTGAATTGATAAGATCCTATCAATTACCTGTCATAGAAGATGATTACGACTATGATTTTCATTATAGCAATAGTCCCGTTCTTCCGCTGGCAAGTTCAGCTCATGACAGTAACGTACTCTACATAGGTTCTTTTACAAAGCTTTTAGCACCTTCGTGTAGAATTGGTTACCTGATAGGCCCTGCTAATTTTATTACTCAGGCTACTAACCTGAAAAGATTAATTGACCTGAGAGGGGATACGATGATGGAAGAAGCGCTGTCAGTCATTATAGATAGTGGAGAGTTAGACAGGCATATCAAAAAATCCAAAAAAGTATACAATGAGCGTTGTGACCAGGCCTCACTGATGATAGCTGATCGGCTCGCTCATGCCGTAGATTTCACAAAACCACAAGGAGGCTTAGCGCTGTGGCTGAAATTTAAAGCAACATACCCACTTGGAGAAGTTATCGCAAAAGCGCGTACATCCGGTCTGTTATTTACTGGGGCTACCTATTATGAAGGAGCAGCTCAAAAACATAACGGGATGCGTTTCGGTTTTGCTTCCTTAAAGGAAAGTGAAATGCAACGTGCGGTAGACATTCTTCGTAAAATCACAATTTGATCAGGAAAAAAAACAAAAAACCGGTCTTATAATTAAATAAGGCCGGTTTGATTAAGCTGATAAGCTATATTATTTAGGATCTTGTGTTGATTTTTCTTTCGCAGCTGCTTCAGCTTTAGCTTTCTTTTTAAAGAATCCTCTTAACAGGAAGTTATGTTGTAAAGCTTCCATATTTTCATCTAGTTTTTTAGTACTTGACTCCAGATTAGAAACTGTATTTTTCAATTTAGCAGCAGTTTGTTCATCATTCAGTAAAACACCTACAGCATTTTTATCCGAATTAAGCTTATTGCTGGTTACCTTCAGGTTATTCGTCATTTCAGAAGCTGATGCTGCTGTATTCTGCAAACTTTTAACTGCTGTTTTTAAGCTGGCAAACACCGTTGTATCTGTTAGCAATTCATTAGTCAAAGTACCTTTAGTATTTAGTTTAGAAGTATACTGTGCAACTGCCGAAGTTACTCTTGCAGTACTTGCCGACGCATTTTCCAGGTTAATCGTCATTTGACGTAAGCGGCCTGCCATAACAGTATCTGCTAATAAAGTTCCTAATGTTCCTTTTCCTTGCAGCATATCGGTCGTTACCTTTTTAAAGTCTTCCGTAATAACCAGGATATTTTTGTTGTTCGCCTGTAAAGTCTTCATGATATCTTCCGGGCCTAAAGCAGTAGCTACATTAATTCTGTCTCCGTCTTCTACTTGTGGGGCATCACCCTGACCAGGCAGGATCTCAATCATTTTATTTCCGATAAAGCCTTCAGAACCTTGTTTGGCAACAGAATTCTTGTGTATATATTTTTGTGCAGCTTCTTCGATGTGCATCGTAACTTCTACTTGTGCATTCCCGTAAAAGTTGATTTTGCTTACTGTTCCGATTTTTACGCCCGAAAAGAAGATATTATTACCAGCCTGTATACCGTTTACGTTATTGAAAACTGCTTTTAAAGTAATACTACTTACAAATCGTTTTTGCTTCCCACCTAAAGTAAGTACAGCGGCGATGAAAATAGCAAGTCCGATAAAGATGAAAATTCCTACAACTATTGATCTTTTGTTTTCTGTAGCGCTCATTTATTGTGTAAAATTATAATTGTAAAAAGATTGAACACGTTCGTCTTTACTTGCAAAGACTTCATCAAATGTTCCCTGTATAGCAAACTGACCATCCAAAAGCATAGCAATTCTGTCGCCAGTTTCTTTGGCACAGGTTAAATCGTGTGTAATAATAATAGAGGTTGTTTTATATTTTTCCTGAACTTCGTTGATCAGGTTATTAATTTCTATACAAGTAATAGGGTCAAGGCCGGCTGTTGGTTCATCATAAAGCATAATTTCTGGCCTCAGGATTAATGTACGGGCAATACCAATCCTTTTACGCTGCCCACCGGAAAGCTCTGAAGGCATTTGTTCGATCGTTTGTGACAGACCAACCGCATCCAGTACATCTTCCACTTCACGATTGATTTCTTTACGTCTCAGATTTCTTGAATTTCTCACTAAAGGGAATTCGAGATTCTGACGCACGGTCATACTATCATATAAAGCGCTGTTCTGAAATGAAAAGCCTACTTTAAGCCTTAACGCCATCAATTCTCTGGTACTTAAATGTTCTACGCTTTGCCCCAGTACATCTACATCTCCTGCATCGGGAAGGAGTAAACCAGAAATTACTTTGATCAATACCGATTTACCAGTACCCGAACGGCCCAGTACAACCAGATTTTCTCCCTGATAAACCTCCAGGTCAACACCCCTCAATACTTCAAGGTCACCAAAAGCTTTCTTTAAACCTTTGATAGAAATAACTGCATTATTTCTGTCGATTGCTTTCTGCTCTCTTACCATATTAACGGAAAGCATTTACAATTTGAACAATAATGATCTCTTCTACAAAGATCAGGAACATCGCAGCAACTACTGCAGAATTTGCTGCTTTTCCAACTCCTTCAGTACCTTTTGATGAATTGTAACCATGATAACAACCAACCACACCAATTGTAAAACCAAACACAGTTGATTTAAAGGTAGTTGAAAATATATCTAAAAAGCTGATCGTATCAAATACTTGTGAAAAGAACATCGAAAAACTGGTTTGTTCATTGCTGTGAACACTTAGAAAAGCACCCATTAAAGCTACACAAGCGGTATACATGACCAGTATAGGGATCATAAAGGTAGTGGCCAGTATTCTACTAACTACCAGATATTTAAAAGGATTTGTTGCTGATACTTCCATCGCATCAATCTGTTCTGTAACTTTCATTGATCCAAGCTCAGCACCCATATTAGAACCAACTTTACCAGCGGCAATTAATGCAGTAACTAAAGGAGCTAATGCGCGGATGATTGCAATAGAGATTAATGAAGGTAACCAGGAAGTCGCCCCAAAATTAGCCAATGAGGGCCTCGACTGATTGGTAAATACAACCCCGGTAATAAAACCAGTAAGTGAGATCAGAGGCAGGGATTTATAACCCACTTCATAACATTGATGTATGATTTCTTTAAACTCGTAAGGCGGTACAAAGACTTCTCTAAAAAAGCGAAGTACAAACTGATAAGCGTGATATATACCGAAAAACATGCTGTCAAGTTTTTTAGAAATGACATATTTGCGAGGCTTGATGTTCGGATTTTCTGTGTTAGGATCCATTCTTTAGGTTTGTGCAGCCAAATATAATTTAAATCAGGGTTTTATTCTTTCTATTTATAGGTAAGCATTAAAAGCGCAAAATTGTTTTGGTTTTATGCTGACTATGGCTGCATTTTGGTCAAATGTAATACATCAGCCATTATTCACAAGTTGGGTTACATTAAAATGACAAAACAATGATGCGTTTGTTTAAACACCAGTATCTAAAAAACAGGCCTTTTAAAGAGCATAGACTTGGTTTTTCCGGAATGGTCACAAGCTTGTGTAACATTATTATAAATTGACTATCAACGAATACAGGCTTAAATATAATTTTAAACCAAAGCCTCGTAAAGTACTTCTATTGGATGTAAGGCCTTTTTGCTCGTGCCATCTTTAATCTGATGCCGGCAACTCGTTCCAGTTGCAGCGATGATCACGTGCTCCGGTTGCTTTCTGACTGCAGGGAAAAGGACGAGTTCTCCAATTTGCATAGATAATTCATAATGTTTTTTTTCATAACCAAATGATCCAGCCATACCACAACAACCACTGGGAATAACTTCTACTTTATAGTTTTCAGGAAAAGAGAGGATTTGTTTAGAAGCGCCCATAGCAGCCCATGCCTTTTGCTGGCAATGACCATGTAATTGGATCAATTTATTTTCCTTACTGAAACTGGACTGGGAAATGTTTCCATTTGCAATCTCTCTGGCGATAAATTCATCTATTAACAAACTGTTTTTAGCTAATTCCTGAGCCATTTCCAACTGAGGCAAATCTACAAGGTCAACGTACTCATCTCTGAAAGTCAATATTGCAGAAGGTTCAATACCAATCAGAGGTGTTTGGTCTGTAATAATTTTACTCAGATGGAATACATTATGCTGTGCAATCTTTTTAGCTTTGCGGAGCAAACCTTTGGAAATCCACGTTCTTCCACTCTCCAGATGTTTTGGGATTATTACCTGATAACCTAGTTTTTCCAATAAAAGAACAGCTTTAATACCAATTTCTGTATCCAGATAATTTGTGAATTCATCACAGAAAAAGTAAACGGTCTTCTGTTTTACTGTGGTAGCTGTCGTAGCCAATGATGCAGCAACTTTTTGATGCGCAGCAAACCATTTTTTTAAAGTTGTTTTATACAGGAGCGGGAGGGAACGTGCCTGAGCGAAACCACTAATCTTTTTTATAATGGCATTTGTAGTTTGATGACCAATACTCCAATTGTACAGACCTGGAGATAAAGAGGCAAGCCGATTAATCTGATTAAAACCAGCTACAATTCTTACCTGGAATGGAACGCCATTCGCATCATAATAACCCTGTAAAAATTCAGCTTTAAGCTTAGCCATATCTACATTCGAAGGACATTCTGACTTACAACCTTTACAGCTCAGACATAAATCCATTACATCTTTAAGCTCCTGATGATCAAAACGATTGATCTTAGTCGAGTGAGTCAGCATTTCGCGCAGCATATTGGCCCTGGCTCTTGTCGTATCTTTCTCATTCCGGGTAGCCATGAACGAAGGGCACATCGTACCACCTGCTAAATGAGATTTCCGGCAGTCGCCCGAACCATTACATTGTTCAGCATGCTGTAAAATATTCTGATTCTGATACCGGAATACAGTCTTGATTTCAGGAGTCTGCTGACCAGGCTCATATCTGAGCATGGTATCCATAGCAGGTGTATCGGTAATCTTTCCAGGATTAAAGATATTTTTCGGATCCCAGGTTAATTTAATTTCCCGGAGCATTTTATAATTGCGTGGACCAATCATCTGTTCAATAAACTCACCACGCAGTCTGCCATCACCATGTTCACCACTTAGCGAACCATTATATTGTTTGACCAGTTTGGCTATTTCTTCTGCGATTACCCTGAATAAGCGGTTACCTTCTACAGTTTTCAGATTTAATATAGGCCGCAAATGTATTTCTCCTGAACCGGCATGCGCATAGTGGACAGAGAATAATCCATGCTTCTTAAGGATTTCATTGAAATCACGGATGTAAGCAGGTAAATCCTTCACATCAACAGCCGTATCTTCAATTACCGCTACAGCTTTTTCATCTCCGGGAAGATTACTTAACAGGCCTAAACCAGCTTTTCTTAAAGACCATATCCTGGACATATCTGGACCAAATACTAGAGGAAAATGATATCCCAGTCCATTGGTCCTCATCTCGGCCTCAACATTAGCTGCCTTTGCTGTAATTTCCTGTTTATCCTTACCCGAATACTCTACAACAAGAATAGCAGCAGGATCACCCGAAACAAAAAAGCGGTTTTTTGACTGCTCCATATTTTCTTTCGTACATTCGAGAATAAGATGATCTATCAGTTCGCTTACTCTTGGTTCATATTTTAAGGCGATCAGATTGGCCATCAATGCCTCATCAATACTATTAAAATGGATGCACAGTAACGCAGTTTCTTCTCTTAAAATGGGCTCAAGATTAAGTTTTATCTCTGTAATGAATGCAAGTGTGCCCTCAGAACCAGCAATGAGCTTACAGAAATTAAAGTCGGCAGTTGCTGCAGTAAAAGGAGAGGAGTCCAGTAAAATATCAATTGCATAACCCGTATTTCTTCTGTGGATGCTTTTAGCAGGAAATTGCTCACGGATGCTGCATTGATTTTCATAGTTGCTTAATAAAGCCCTGATATTTCTGTACAACTCATTTTCTAAAGAATCGCCTTCACATTTTTTGATGAATTCTTTAAATTCAAGCGCCTTAAAATCAGCCGTAGAACCGTCGGATAATAAGGCTTTGACCTCCAGGGTATGTTCCCGGGTACTTCCATAAATCAGGCTGTTTGAACCACAAGAATTATTTCCGACCATGCCGCCGATCATCGCTCTGTTAGCGGTTGAAGTTTCAGGCCCAAAATATAATCCAAAAGGCTTGAGGTACAGATTAAGCTCATCGCGAACTACTCCGGGCTGTACCTTGACCCACTTTTCTTCTATATTGAGTTCCAATATCCTGTTAAAATATTTAGAAACATCAACAACAATACCTTTGCCCACAACTTGTCCTGCAAGTGAGGTACCGGCAGTTCGCGGAATCAGCGATATCCCTTCTTTTCCTGCAAACAGGATCAGTTTTTCAAGGTCTGCAACAGACTTTGGTATAGCCACTGCCAATGGCATTTCCCGATAAGCGGAAGCGTCTGTAGCATAGAGTATACGGGTCTGGTTGTCAGTAAAAAAATCCCCGTCCAGTGAATCGGACAGGGATTTCATTTTTTCATTGCTGATCCTCATATCAATCTAAAGATCGAATTTAATTCCCTGTGCCAGTGGTAATTTATTAGCGTAATTGATCGTATTGGTTTGTCTTCGCATATATCCTTTCCAGGCATCAGACCCACTTTCTCTTCCACCGCCAGTTTCTTTTTCTCCACCGAAAGCTCCGCCGATCTCAGCACCAGAAGTACCGATGTTCACATTGGCGATACCACAGTCAGAACCATTTGTAGATAAGAAAAGTTCAGCCTCTCTAAGGTTTAAAGTCATAATTGCAGAAGAAAGACCCTGGGGAACACCATTTTGAAGTGCTATTGCTTCTTCCAGAGTTTTATAACTCATTACATATAATATAGGTGCAAAAGTTTCCTCCTGTACAATTTGATAATGATTTTTCACTTCAGCAATACAAGGTTTTACATAACAACCAGAACCATAAGCCCCACCTTCAAGAACACCACCTTCAACAATAAAGTTAGCTCCCTGAGCCTTGCCTTTTTCAATGGCCTCTAAATAAACTGCTACAGCAGCCTTGTCAATTAGCGGCCCAACATGATTATGCTGATCTAAAGGGTCACCAATACGAAGCTGTCCATAAGCCTTAACCAGTTTGTTTTTAAAATCTTCATAGATATCTTCCTGAATAATTAAACGTCTGGTCGAAGTACAGCGCTGTCCTGCAGTTCCTACCGCACCGAATGCAGCGCCAATGATAGCAATATCCAAATCTGCGTCTTTAGAAACAATAATAGCATTGTTACCGCCAAGTTCAAGGATTGTTCTTCCGAAACGACCTGCTACAGCTGATGAAACCAAACGGCCAACCCTTGTTGACCCGGTAAAGGAAACCAATGGAATTCTTGGATCATTGTTGATCAGATCTCCAACAGGATTTCCTGTAATCAATGCGCTGATTCCTTCTGGCATATCATTCGCTTTTAAAACTGAAGCAATAATGTGCTGACAGGCAACTGCACAAAGTGGGGTTTTAGAAGAAGGTTTCCAAACACAAACATTTCCGCAAACCAGTGCTAATGCAGTGTTCCAGCTCCAGACAGCTACCGGAAAATTGAAGGCAGAAATTACGCCGACAATACCCATTGGATGCCATTGCTCATACATTCTGTGGTCTGGTCTTTCTGAATGCATAGTCAAACCATACAGCTGTCTGGATAATCCAACTGCAAAATCGCAGATATCAATCATCTCCTGAACCTCACCAAGCCCTTCCTGTAAACTTTTCCCCATTTCATAAGAAACCAGGATACCCAGATTCTCTTTATTCAACCGGAGTGCTTCACCTAGTTGTCTTACTATTTCGCCTCTTTTTGGTGCAGGTACATTACGCCAGAACAAAAATGCCCCGGCACTCGTGCTGATTACTTTTTCATAATCTTCAGCGCTGGTTGTACTTACTTTGGCAATTTCTTTACCATCTACGGGAGATGAAGAAGTAATCACTTTAGCATCCGATTCCATCCATTGCTGTCCGGTAGAAGTACCACTATTATTTTCAGTAATTCCTAATTGATTTAATACTTTTTTGATATCCATATCTTTAATAATATATCTTTTAATAATTTCAGGACTTTACTTGTCCGGTATAAGTACTTTCGAAGATTTTATCAGCATTGCTGGTCTCAAAACCTTCTCTTCTATGTATCGACTGAATTTCTTCAGGTTTAAGGTGACTATAAGCCGGCAAAACTGAACGTTCTGCAAACTCTACATAACTCCCTGCAATTTGTGTTTTTGCGCCATCAGCAAACTCAACTTCATGCAAACCAGCCACGGTACTGCTCTGACTTAATAAACCATCAGCGCTGGTTTTAATTTTTCCTCCGGCATCATTTAGTTTAATGCCCAGACCTTCCACAAATTTATTAAAATCAGGGAGAAAACGGTAATCTTCAGGCAGCGCATGGACACTGATTGTATAATGATTCAGGTAATACCGGTTGTAAATTACCCAGGCAGCATATTCACTTTCTTCCAGTAGTGCTGTATAATCTTTTAAATCGGGTAGTTTCCATAAAGGATGGTGCAGAAATGCGGCAATAGCATCCCCATCATTCAAGTCCAGTGCATCGACCGGATCTGATTTGATATCACCTGTATATTTTTTGATAATCTTCTGCGCATTCTGACTCAGCATCCCTACTTTGAGCTCACTTAAAAAGATACGCGGATATTCCGGAGCAGGAGGGGCGTACCAATACGCATCCAGCTTTTTCTCTTCAAAATAATAATGATCTCTCTTTTGATAACCGTGAAACAGAAAGATCTTCTCAAATGATTTAATGCCAAGATTCGGGACCCCAAGCGTTCTGAAAGCGATATGGTCATTTACAATTTCATCCTGAGAACCAATCACACCGTTTTTCAATAAAGCAGCTGTAATTTGATTAACTTCTGGCACAGCTTCGCGGTAGCGGTTAAAAAGTTCAGTCAGAAAAATATCCAGTGGACTATTCGTGTTAAAATTCATATTTACTTATTTAAAGAGACTTCCGCATTTTGTATTTAAAAGCGCTTCAAACGAGATTTCCTCCTGTTTGATAAAGCCTTTGGAAGGCAATGATCCATTAGCAACCATTTCTACAACAGCTACAATACTTGCTGCTGTAGTCCATGAAATTGCTCTCCATGAATTGCCATTCAGTTCGATAGGGCCATAAGATTTACAGAATTCGTTACGTTTCAATTCATTATTTTTCCATCCTTCGGCAGCTGCATAGATAATAACAACATCTTCATCAACAGGAGGTTTGGCATTTTTAAGGATATCTTCCAATTGTTGCTTATCTTCCTTCATCTGTAATTCATTAATCAGGAAGTTCATCAGATCACAATGACCTGGATAACGAATGGTCTTATAATCCAGTCTGTCCAGTTTACCTGCATAAGTCTCACACATAGTTCCTAAACCACCCGATGTATAAAAAGCTTCATATTGTGCGCCATTGATCTGGATAGTTTCTTTGCCCTGTAAAGAAGGTACCAATTTCCGCTGACCATGATGAATAGCTTCAGCATCATTAATATACTCATTAACTACACCTGCTGCAGACCAATTAAATGCATAGCCCATTGCACCGTTCGGATACTTAGGTAAAGCACCAACCCGCATATCAATTGACCTTAGTTTTTCAAAATCATTTCCCAAATGCGCACCAATAATACCGATTAAACCTGGTGCCAAACCACATTGCGGAGCCATTACAGCCGTAGCCGTTTCACTCAGTTTTCTGATTTCATTGGTTGTAGGAACGTCCTCCGTTAAATCAAAATAATGTTTTCCTAATTTGTGTGCGATTCTTGCAATCGGACTGTTTAAGAAAAACGGCAGGGCAGAAACCACCGCATCAAACTGACCTATCATCTTTTCCATTAAAACCAAATCAGCTACATCACCCGTGGTGATACTAAATGGAAGCTCATAATCATAGTGCGGAGCTTGTTTGTCCATTCCAGTAACTTCGAACTGGTCACTCAGCAATGTTGCTACCAGCGTACCTACCTTGCCAAGGCCCAGGCTTAAAATTTTATTGATCATTGTTAAGTTTATTTTGGTTTACAATCTCAAATATCATTAGTTTTACCATTAGTAATAATTCTGATTACTTAAACTATGATAAGCATTACTAATCAAATAGAACTAAGACATTTAAATTATTTTAAGCTACTGGCCGAAGAACTGCATTACCGGAAAGCAGCAGAAAAGCTATTTATATCACAATCAGCTTTGAGCCAGCAGATTAAACAATTGGAACAATACCTTGGGCATTCTTTATTCGACAGAAATAATAAACGAGTGGTTTTAAATGAGGCTGGAAAGCTCTTCTATAAAGATGCTGTTCAAGTGATTCAAAAAATGCAAATAGCAATTAATAATGTACAGCTCCTTCAAAAAGGGAATACCGGACAGCTTGGAATTAGCTTTGTAGCTTCGGCCATGCAGTCTATTTTGCCTGTTTTGCTTAAACAATTTAACCGTGATTGTCCGAATATTGAGTTCCATTTAGAAGAATTAACCAATAAAGAGCAATTGTTAGCACTGGAGAAGGGCGATATTGATCTTGGATTTATGCGTTCTAATCAAGTGGGACAGGAGATGATGATTAAAAGTGTGTATAAAGAAACTTTTACGCTGGTTCTGCCGGCAGCTCACCCCATGTCTGCGGCAGCTTTCAATCACATAGGGGAGTTAAAAGATGAATATTTTATCCTTTTCCCCAATGACCAGAGTCAGCTCTATTACCAGCAAATCATTAATTTATGTGCCGATCAGGGCTTTACACCCAAGTTGTCGCACCGCTCTATCCATGCGCCTACAATCTTCAAACTCGTAGAAAATGGGATGGGACTTTCCATTATTCCTACTTCACTGGCTACTTCAGAAAATCCTGGTGTTAAATTTATTGAGTTAAAAAATATTCCACAGCAAACTGAATTGTATGCAGTATGGAAGAAAATCAACGATAACCCTGCATTACCTTATTTACTGGAAATGCTTGCTTGATCCTTTTATTATAGATATTTTTGGGAATGTTGAAAATTTTTAAAGCTATCGCGTTAAGCGCTGCATTCCTGACCTTATTTAATTTCAATTCCTTTTCACAAGCAAAGCCTGCGTTCTGGGATGATATACAAGCCATCAAACAATATGATAGGATTTATGCCCCCCCTAAGAATCCAATACTATTTATTGGAAGCTCTTCGATCCGGTTATGGGTTGACTTTACTAAAACATTTAAAGATTATACCGTATTGAACAGAGGTATTGGCGGTGCAGTTACTGCTGACGTAGATCGTTACCTTGAAGATATTGTTTTTCCATATCACCCTAAACAATTAATCATCTATGTAGGTGAAAATGATTTAATTAATGCCACTTCCGGAGATGAAGTATTTGCTTCGTTTAAAAAGCTTTATACCAATATAAGAGCGAAATTACCAGTTGTTCCCATTGTTTATATCGCTATCAAAGCAAGCCCATCCAGAGTTCAGTACTTAGCAAAAGGCATCAAAGCCAATCAATTGGTACAACAGTTTTTAAAAGGAGAGAAAAACACCGTATTTCTTAATATCTATAAACCAATGTTTGATCAAAAAGGAAAGATGCAACCTAAATTATTTAAAGAAGATATGTTGCATATGAACGCAACCGGATATGCAATCTGGAATAAATTATTAATACCCTATTTATTAAAAAAATAAAGACAAAAAGATGATCCTTAGCCCGATAAATTAAGGATCATCTGCCTGTTTAGCGATAGTCAGTATCGATTAATGTCGTTTTATCTTTAAACGCCAGCTGTGCAAGCTCACCTTTCCGCATAATTTAACCTGGTCCTTCCAAAAAAGAATAACAAGCGGACACTACAGTTTGAAGCAAATTGTAGCAGAATTTGGACTAATTGACCAAAGTCAGGTCAGTAAATGACTAAAAACTAAACAAAACTCATAATTCATTCTATCCTGTAGAACCAGTTGTTCGTCGGTATGTTTCAGCTGTTGGTCAATTTCTGCTATCCAGCATTCCTTATTTGACTATTTTGGCCTTATAGTCGATTGTTAACAAAATAATAACTGTATTTAAAACTCAGCTTTGATTGCATTCATGTGATAAAAAGCTGGGTATTCGCTAATATCTTTGTTTAACAAAAATGTCAAACATTAATATTAAAAAGAAGTAACGATGTCAGTAAAAGATAAAGGAACAGAGCAACTTATTAAAGACACCGCCAAGAAGATATTTTTTGCAGACGGGAAACTGCATGCCACAACACAAGATATTGCTGACGCAGCAGGCGTAAACAGAACCCTTGTCCACTATTATTTCAGGTCCAGAAAACTATTATTTGAGCAGGTTACAGAAGAGGCCATGAATGAACTGCGTCAAATGATGTCAGATGCGTTTACAGGAAAGCTGACCTTTAAAGAAAAATTAAAGAAACTGATCAATGTTTTCATGGATCAGACCATGGCTTATCCTTACCGGGAATTGTTTCTGATTACTGAAACTAACCGGTATAATCAAGCGCACGCAGACGGGGTTCACGATACACATACTAAACCGTTTCTGGCAGAGATCAAAGAGGAAATGGACAAAGGAAATATTCAGACCATGGATCCCCGTCATTATATAATGAACTTGTTTGCTTTAATGGCTTATCCTTTGCTATCAGCTAATCTGAATAAAAGTTTCCTGAAAATAAGTGATTTGGAATATCATAAACTAATGAACCAAAGAAAGCAGCTCATTTTTGAGATGATCTATCCCACAAAATAAATCGTATTCAATATTAATTCACCATAGAAACCAATCAGCAAGAAAAAGTAAATATGAAAACATCAATACAGATTGGGCTCCTGTTCCTTACAGGATTAACCCTAGCCTCATGTGGCAACGATAAAAACAAGGCCGCACAGGCCGCAGCCGCAGCTGGGCAGGTTAAGGAATACAAAGTCCTGAAACTGGAACCCAGATCTGCCACATTAAATACAGATTATCCTGCAAGTATACAAGGACAGCAGAATATCGAAATCAGGCCAAGAGTGGACGGATATATCGACAAAATATTTGTAGATGAAGGTGCTGTTGTAAAGATTGGTCAGCCATTATTCAAAATCAGCGCACCACAATACGAGCAGGAAGTAAGAACAGCTAATGCCAGTATCGCAAATGCAATGGCACAACTGAATGCTGCAAAGTTGGCAATCAATAAAGTAAAGCCGCTGGTAGAAAAAGATATTGTAAGTAAATATGAGCTGGAATCAGCACAATATACTTATGAATCTGCGCAGGCAGCAGTAGCGACTGCGAAAGCTAGTTTAGTCAACGCTAAAACGAATTTAGGCTTCACTACAGTAACCAGTCCTGTCAATGGGGTAGTCGGTTCTATTCCATTTCGTCTGGGAAGTCTGGTAAGCAGCACCACTGCTGATCCTTTAACTACAGTGTCGAGTATAGGAAACGTATACGCTTATTTTGCGCTGAATGAAAAGTTATTGTTAGACTTTACTAAAGATGGTAGTGGTTCTTTCGCACAAAAACTAGCCAAACTACCTAAAGTTTCTTTATTACTTTCTGACGGATCACCTTATACAGAAGAAGGACGCATAGAAACAGTCAACGGATTAATCAATACAGCTACAGGTTCAGCAAATATCAGAGCGCGTTTTCCAAATCCCAAAGGTATTATCCGTAGCGGAAGCAGTGCAACAGTAAGAATTCCCAATGCTGTGAAAGATGCAATTCTGGTTCCTCAAAGCGCAACTTTCGAGTTACAGGATAAACGCTTTGTAGTTGTAGTAGGACAAGATGGCAAGACCAAAAATGTTGCAGTAACAGTGATGGAAAATACAGCAGGTAATTTCTTCGTGGTCGAAAGCGGCTTAAAAGCAGGAGATCAAATTGTATTAGAAGGAGTAGCAACCCTAAAAGACGGCACGCAGATCAAAGCGAATGCTGAAAACCCGGAAACTGTCTACGCAGACTTAAAATAAGAGCAAATGTTTAAAATATTCATACAAAGACCAGTACTCTCTACAGTAATCTCTGTGATTATTGTTATTCTGGGGATACTTGGCCTCACTTCACTGCCGATTGCGCAGTATCCAGATATTGCACCACCCACAGTCAACGTTTCTGCCAATTATAGTGGCGCGAATGCTGATGTGGTGTTAAAAAGTATTGTTATTCCGCTCGAAGAGCAGATCAATGGGGTAGAGAACATGACTTACATGACTTCTACAGCTACCAATGACGGTGCAGCTAGTATTAAAATTTACTTTAAAGTAGGAACAGATCCCGATTTGGCAGCTGTAAACGTACAGAACAGGGTATCCAGAGCAACCAGTTTATTGCCAGCAGAGGTAACTCAGGCAGGGGTAACAGTAACGAAAAGTCAAAGTAGTAACTTGTTAATTTTTGCTTTATATAGTGACGATAAAACTTATGATCAGACATTCCTGCAAAACTATGCAAAGATCAATCTGGTACCACAAATCCAGCGTGTTACCGGAGTAGGGGACGCAACTGTATTCGGTTCTAAGGATTATTCGATGCGTATCTGGTTAAAACCAGATATGATGCAACAATATAGTTTGATACCAAGCGATATTTCCGCTGCATTGGCAGAACAGAATATTGAAGCCGCACCAGGTAAGTTTGGTGAAAATGGCAACCAGGCTTTTCAATACGTAATTAAATATAAAGGCCGTTTAACAACACCCACAGAATTTGAGAATATCATTATTAAATCTGCTGGTAACGGTCAGTTATTACGTTTAAAAGACGTTGCTAAAGTTGAATTGGGTGCATTAAGTTATACCGCTACCATTGAAACCAATGGTAAAGAATCAGTAGGTGTGGCAATTAGTCAGACCCCTGGCTCCAATGCAAGAGACGTCATCAACAATTCAAAAAAGATCATTGAAGAAGCTGCTAAAACTTTCCCAAAAGGGGTCAAATATACTACGCTTGTCGATGTCAATGAGAATCTTGATGCTTCAATTGACAAAGTAATCCACACACTGGTTGAAGCCTTTATCCTGGTATTTATCGTTGTATTTATTTTCCTTCAGGATTTAAGGTCTACTTTAGTCCCTGCAATTGCAGTACCGGTAGCAATTATTGGTACTTTCTTTTTCCTGAACTTATTCGGCTTCACGATCAACTTATTAACGCTTTTTGCTTTAGTACTGGCCATTGGGATTGTGGTCGATGATGCGATTGTAGTCGTCGAAGCGGTCCACGCCAAACTCGACAACGGTTATAAATCAGCCAAGAAAGCTACCATTGATGCAATGAGTGAAATATCGGGTGCGATTATTTCGATTACGCTCGTGATGGCGGCAGTATTTATTCCGGTAACCTTTATCACAGGATCTACAGGTGTATTTTACAAGCAATTTGGTATTACACTGGCAGTAGCGATTATCTTATCAGCGATTAACGCTTTAACTTTGAGCCCTGCGCTTTGTGCTTTATTATTGAAACCACATGCAGATGACCATAAGCATCAAAGTTTTGTACAGAGGTTCTATACTGCTTTTAATGTTGCATTTGATAATTTAACCAATAAATACAAGCGTTCTGTACAATTTCTTTCTGTTAAAAAATGGATTGTCCTGGGAAGTATTGCAATTGCAGGTGCAGCTTTGTTTTACATGATGAAAACTACACCTTCGGCGTTTGTACCGGCAGAAGATCAGGGAACAATATTTGCAAATATCAGTTTACCACCGTCTTCTTCTATGGAGCGCTCAACAGCGATCGCTAAACAGGTTGATAGTATTGCACATACGATTCCTGGAGTTCAAAACACCTTACGTATTGTAGGGCAGAATTTCACCGCGGGTGCTGGTAGTGCATACAGTATGGTTATTTTGAAGTTAAAAACCTGGGATGATCGTAAACTGAGCGTTGATCAGGTAATCGGTCAGCTTTTTGCCAAAACATCCGGGATCAGAGAAGCAAGTATCTTCTTTATTTCGCCTCCAACCATCCAGGGCTTTGGTCAGAGTGGTGGATTTGAGTTCCAATTGCAAGATAAAGGTGGACATACTACTGATGAATTCTTTAAGGTAAACAATACGTTTCTTGCTGCGCTATCAAAGCGTCCTGAGATTCAATATGCGACGACACCTTTTAACCCTGGTTTCCCACAATATCTGATGGATGTAAATCTGGAGAAATGTAAAGATGCCGGCGTCACTGTAAATACAGTTTTACAGACGATGCAAGGTTATTATGGTGGATTATATGCCTCTAACTTTAACAAGTTTGGTAAGCAATACAGAGTGATGGTCCAGGCAGCAGCCGAATTCCGTGCAAATCCAGAAGGATTGAACAAAATCTTTGTGAGAAATAGTGCTGGTAATATGGCACCAATCACAGAATTTGTGAAAATGACCAGGGTATATGGCCCGGAATCTATTTCAAGGTTTAACTTGTTTAGCTCTATATCAATCACAGGCGCACCTAACGCAGGCTTTAGTTCAGGTGATGCGATTAAAGCGATTCAGGAAGTAGCAGCTTCAACATTACCTGCGGGATATGGATTTGACTTTTCAGGTTTGACCAGAGAAGAGCTGGCTTCAGGTAGTGAAACAGTATTTATCTTTGTTTTATGTCTGATCTTTGTATACTTTCTGTTAAGCGCACAGTATGAAAGTTATATTCTTCCATTCGCTGTATTGTTATCCATTCCTTTTGGATTAGCAGGTGCTTATCTGTTTTCTATTATCTTCAAACTGAACAGTAATATTTATCTCCAGATTTCCCTGATCATGCTGATCGGATTACTTGCTAAGAATGGTATTCTGATTGTAGAATTTGCATTGGACCGGAGAAGAAACGGGATGCCGATTGTTCAGGCAGCAGTTGAAGGTGCAGTTGCACGTTTAAGACCAATTCTGATGACTTCCTTTGCCTTTATTTTTGGTTTAGTACCCCTGATGTTTTCTACAGGTGCAGGTGCAGTTGGTAACAAGTCAATTGGTACAGGTGCAGTAGGAGGAATGCTTATCGGAACTATTCTGGGCGTATTTGTGATCCCCGTATTGTTTATCATATTCCAGAGTTTACAAGAAAAAATCAGCGGGCCAGCGAGAAAAAGCTATGACGATGACGAAGAGGAAGAAGAACAAGAGACTAAAGGAATAGAAGGTGCCGAAGAACACAAGCTTCTTGAACCACCAACTGCTTAGTTGATTTTAAATTTTAGAATAGCATAAGATGACTCATAAATATAACAAACAGGTTTTTGCTTTACTGGTCGCCGCTACCTTTTTTAGTGCGTGTTCGGTAACGAAAACCTACGATACACCCCAGGTGAAAACTGATGGATTGTATCGCGGACAAAATGTAACAGACTCTGCAACTATGGCCTCACAGCCATGGCAGACGCTGTTTACGGATGAAAAACTAAAAGTACTGATCCAAAAAGGCCTTGATCAGAATGTGAACCTGAAAAATGCAATCCAAAACATTTTACAGGCTCAGGCTTCTTTGCAGCAGGCAAAACTGGCTTTCCTGCCAACTTTGAGTGCAGATGCAAATGCCACAAGAAGTAAACAGTCTAGTGCGGGTTTAAACTTTCCTCCCGGGATTAATATCAATACGCTGACCAACACTTATAAATTATCCATGAGTACTTCGTGGGAAGCAGATATCTGGGGCAAATTAAGCAGCAGTAAACGTGCAGCTTTAGCAAAATACCTGGAAACAGATGCTGCGAAGAAAGCTGTACAGACCCAATTGATTGCTGATATTGCAAATAACTATTATGGATTACTGGCTTTAGATCAGCAATTGGCTATTACGCAAAAAACACTGGAAAGCAGGATTGCGAATGTAGAAACGATGAAAGCCCTGAAAGAAGGGGCAGTAGTAAATGGTGCAGCCGTAGTTCAAAGTGAGGCGAGCCGTTATGCTACCGAAGTTTCTATACCAGACTTGAAAAGAAGTATCCGTGAAACAGAAAACGCAATTAGTATATTATTAGCTGAAAATCCAGGATCTATTGACAGAAGCACTATGGAAGCGCAAGCTGTTCCATCAGCATTAGCGACTGGTGTTCCTGCGCAGTTATTGCAGAATCGTCCTGATGTTCAGCAGGCTGAGCTTGCTTTTAGAGGCGCTTTTGAAAACACAAACCTGGCCAGAACCTATTTCTATCCAAGTTTGACTTTAACAGCTTCAGCTGGTTTTTCAAACCTGACCCTGAAAGACTTCTTTGACCATTCTGTCTTCTACAATTTAGTAGGAGGGTTGACCCAGCCAATTTTCAACCAGGGATTAAATAAAGCACGTTTAAAGACTGCGCAGTCACTGCAAATACAAGCATTAAATAATTTCCAGCAAAGTTTACTGGTAGCAGGACAAGAAGTTTCAAACGCACTTTATGCCTATCAGACTGCGGTAGAAAAAGAAGATTCAAGGATTAAACAAGTTGCAGCACTGGTTAAAGCCGTTGATTACACACAAGATTTACTACGCTTTAGCTCCGCTACAAACTACACTGATGTATTAACATCAGAACAAAGTTTATTAGCAGCGCAATTAAGCGGTGTAAGTGATCATTTGCAAAAAATGCAAGCTGTGGTTAATCTTTACCGTGCATTGGGTGGTGGCTGGAAATAGTGGTTACCAATCGAGTCCTTGCAGGGACTCATGATATTTCAGAGGATCAAAGCTGTAAAGGTAGGGTGCCTTATGTGCCCCACCTTTACGCAGGTCTTCTTGTTTGATCAGGATATCAAAACGCATCATACGGCGATAAAAATTACCTCTGTTTAATGGTTTCCCCAATATAGTTTCATAAAGCTTTTGCAACTCTGGCAGTGTAAACTTCTCCGGAAGTAAATTCAGTCCAATCGGTTTATAACTTAATTGTTGTCTTAATAGAGTTAAAGCATTCGTATAGATCAACTGATGGTCCATTGCCAATTCCGGCAAATCATCAATACTTCTCCACTCACAAGTCTCACTATATTCATCTGCGCTCACATTTACTTCGGTGTAATCTACCAGTGCGTAGAACCCGGCAGAGATAAAACGTTGTTTGTACCACAAATCATCCTCGTAGCCATCAAAGAATCCTTCAGAACGGTTTATTGCCCCAAATACACCAAATTCTTGTAAATAGACACGTTCCGCACCTGTACGTTCAAACAAAACACGTTTCGCTGCATCTTGTAAGCTTTCATTTTTAAGAATATAACCACCTGGTAATAACCATTTCTTGGCAACATTCATTTTGAGTAATAATACTTTAAGCTGGTTTTCATGAAACCCGAATACTACGCTGTCTACAGAGATATGAGGCAAACAATTTTCCCACATCCACTTACTTTTCTTGATGATGCCCTGATCTAATTTCATGATGGGGCAATATAAGAATCTGTTTAAAAGATATTTTGGCTTTTTTGTATATTTGGCTAAGTTTTACCTCGGATCCATATGAAAAAAGTTTCAATAGTTGACCGTCTATTAAAGAACATGGGTAACATGCATGAATTGGGTAAGCAGCGTGCTTTTGAATTAGGAAATCCGTTTTATGCCCGATTCAAAGAAGATGGTGAATACTGGCGCAAAGAGATGCCAAATGGTGATAAGTATCTTGTAGAAGTAGAAGTCATAATTGATGAGTTTGATATGCCGGTACAAATAAAAGATACTATGATTAAAAAACTTGATCGCTAATGATTCAACCTGAACTGATCTTTGTTTCCGGATGTAATGCCTCAGGAAAATCTACTTTTATTCGTACCCGTCTTAATGAATTAGAAGGGTTTGAAATCTTAATGACCGATGTTTATAAAGAAAGGACGAAAGAGCTCGCCACAGCAGCAATTGCACAGCGAAAGAACATTGTAATTGAAACTGTATTTAATGACAGATCATTTAAGGATTTAGTTGATCATGCCCGAAATTCTGGATACCATACTTCTTTAATTGTTTTGTTTCTGGACAACTTTGAACAATCCATGAAAAGGGTCACTCTTCGTATCGTACAACAAAATGGCATGAATATATCAGGAAGCAATATCAGAATTAACTTCAATGAGAGTTTTAAAAACATAGCTACGTATTTTTTATATTTCGACCGTTCGGAATTTATATATACAGAAATAGGAGAGGTAAATCAATCAATCATGTCTTTTGAAAATGGTGAACTTGTTAGTTATTATTCTTCCGGACTAAATTATCCCCAAAAATTTGCTGCCTATAGCTTCCAAAAAGACCGTCTGAGCAAAGAAGTATTCGATATGATTACAGCAAATCAGAACTTTCATCTCCCGGAGAATTTATAAAAAGCTATATTCGCGAAAAAAATTAATGCTTGAAATCGTATACCAGGATGATCATATCATTGCGATCAATAAACCACACGGACTACTTGTACATCGTTCCTCCATTGCAACCGATGCGAAAGAATTTGCCTTGCAGCTCTTAAGAGATCAAGTGAACAGACGCGTAAGTCCTGTACATCGTTTAGACAGAAAAACAGGTGGTTTATTACTATTTGCTTTCGAGAAAGATGTTGAAATTGCATTGCATCAGCAGTTTCAAAATGGAGAAATACAAAAGAAATACCTTGCAATTGTTAGAGGCTATGCTCCTGACAGCCAGGATATAGATTACCCATTAGTAAAAGAAAATGGTGCAATTCAAGAAGCTTTTACTTCGTTTATTACCTTAAAAAGAGCAGAACTCGATATTGCTTTGGGTCAGCACCCTACTTCAAGATACTCTTTAGTAGAAGCAACCCCTACAACCGGACGTATGCACCAGCTCCGTAAACACTTTGCACATATCTTTTACCCAATTATAGGTGACCGGAAACATGGGTGTAACAAACAAAACAGATTCTTTAAAGAACAGTGGGAAATGACGACAATGCTATTACATGCCTCAGAACTTAGCTTCAAACACCCAGTCACCAAAGAAGATATCCATTTGAAAGCCACTGTACAAGAAGAATTTAAAAGAGTGATGGATATCATGAGCTGGTAAGTATTAAAACACGACCATTCAGGCTCAGGTCAGGAACTTCTCTCTCATTTCCTGGGTCGGAACTACACAGCTATTCATCTGCCCAAACCATGAATACCGGCGATTGGCGAATAAAGTATAACCATAATTCCGGATAGAACGCGGAATAAACTCAACGCACAACAACAACCATGACCACCTGCTTTTTAAGTGTTTGGCAATGTGAATAATCCCATCAGAACGGGTAAAGATCCTTTTATTGTGAATGACCACTATACTATTCAGATCCTGCAAGTCGATATGGTGGATGGCCGATAACTCTTTTGCGACCTCACTTTGCAAAGAAGCAAAAACGAACCGGTTATGCTGATCATGGCTAATGACGTAATTGATATAACTATTACAGAAATTACAAATTCCATCAAATAGTATAATGTCTTTTTTTCCGTTTAAAGCTGATAACATTGCTATTTTCTGATTAATACAAATAAGATTGAATCTGATGATTGACAAAAAACAATGCGGGATATGCAGCCATAAAAGCCCAGAAGAATGAATTTAAACCCATAATGATCGCTGTAAATAAATGAAACAGGAAACCCCAGATGATAAAAATCAGTGCATAATTAAAAGGTAAAATCAAGCATAGCGGAAATAAGGTTTCCATAATCATCACATTCCAGCACAAAAAGACATTGAGCCCCGGATATTTTTTCATCAATAGCGCAGCCCATTGTGAACCATAAGTTTTAGTAGAAAAGACATCCTTAATCGCCGTAGAAGCACGCCACTCTGCAGAAGCAAGCTTAGCAATACCTGCTACCGTATAAGAAAGACAAGTTTGTAACGCTATAAACCAAAGCCCTATTGTTTCTAAACGGGAACCAGTCCCCAAAGGGAAATGACAAAGAAAAAGCGTGATAATAATCAGCATATTCATCTGATCCGAACCATCACTTCCATAAAACGTGATCATGGAACTTGCTAACAGACTGCCACCTAGTAACCCAACTAAAATCCATCCATAGATACTTTCCAGAGGAAAAAATAGCAGTGCAAAAATAATCAGGCATCTCAACCCAAAAATAACAATTAGCCCTTTCTCATTAAACAACTTGAACAGCGGGCTAAAGAACGAGTGTTGATCTTTCGTCTCCCAACGCAACTGCATTACATTCCAGGATAGTAAACCTTTAGAAGAGAAGATTTCAATTTTTTTAATATACTCCATAGTGGAAATAAACAATCCAATACTTAAAATGAGCAGAACAAGCTGATTGGTTTCTATAAGTGATATCATAATTCAAATTTATATTTCGTGAAATACAGATAATAAGATAACAGAAGGGGGGTTCTCTTTCAAATATCCTGAGGTTTCGGCAAGCATAAACTGTCTGTGGGCAGTCCCATTTTGACATTCACAATTACTTACCGCATGCAATACAATTAAATATGGCATGGAAAACATGAGTAAATCATATCCATTAGCGCTTTTATAATGAGGAATACTAGAAATCAAACTTTGAATTACATCTGATAATATTTTTTTATCCCTTTTATCTGGATTCCAGCACCAGGACCACAAAGAACGCTCTTCAGTGATATCCATTTCTTCCCATTCACTGTTATTCTCTTCATCAATTTTATCTCTGTATAATAAATGATAATCACTTTTTCCAGGATTAGGTGCAAAGAATGTCCATAAGGGAACCAAACCGAAAATATCAATCGTGTGCCTGATATAATTAGAAAATTTAGTACTTCTGAACTGGCATAAAACGGTGAGCAAAAACCATATGGCAAGAAAACTTGCGACTATAGCTTCATAAATAATATTGATATCTGTGGCCATATTGAAGAGGATTAGATTTTAAAGGCGGGTGCAATCACGCCCGCCCTTAAAACAGTAATTAATTAAACTTTTTACGAAGTTCTATTAGTTGCTGAACATTGATACCAGCTTTAGCATGTTGTTCTAATGATTTGCTTGCTTCATCATGAGTTTCTTTACCTAAAATAGCAGTTGCTACTTCTACGATGTCAGTCACATAAGGAGTTGCTTTTACTGCAACTCTGGTAGCCTTAGCGGTTACTTTTACAACTGCGGTAATGAATGCTTTAACATCTCCGATTTCCGCTTCGATCCCTTCGTGGCCACCTTGCATCTCTGCAATAAGGGCATCAAGTGCAGCTAATTCTGCGTGAGTTAATTTTAACTTTGCCATAATTTAATCTTTTTAAATAAAATAGTTTTTTTTAGGTGCGTTAATTTGAAGCTTCATTGCACAATATAAAGGACGGAAGATCACAGGAAAATAGCCATAGTAGATCTACGCAAAGAAAATAACAAGTAATTCTACTTAGCCGGAGGGTTAAATCAGCCCGTTTTTTACAGCAAACAAAACCAGGCCTGCAGTATTGCGGACACCAATCTTATCAATCAGGCGTTGTTTGATCCCCTCTACAGACCGAGGACTTAAAAAGATTTCCGTACCAATCTCGATAGCCGTCTTCTCATCACAAATTAATTGCAGGACTTCCAGTTCGCGCTCCGATAATTCAATCTTATGCTTAAAGGTTGGTTTGAAATTCCCCTTGGTAATGATCTTTTTCAACAATGCCTTGTTCACCAGGTCATTAAAATAATAACCATTTAAATGTACCGCATAAATTGCCTCCCTGATTTCGACAGGATTAGCATCCTTTAATAAATAAGCATGTGCACCAATCTCCATCAGATGGATTACAAAACTATCCTCATCATGTAAGGTGACCGCAATGATCCTGATATGCTCATAGTGTTTTTTGATTTGTTTAGTAGCTTCCATACCATCCATCCCCGGCATCCTTAAATCCATCAAAATGACATCTACCTTCTGCTGCGCTAACCCATCAAGCAGCTCAGTACCATTTCCGGCTTCCAGAACTACCTCCATAGCCTTATCCTGATTTAAACCTACTTTTAGACCATCCCTGAATATGGCATAATCATCTGCGATTGCTATTTTTATTGTGCTCATGTATTATCTAGTTAATTGGAATGTGAATATCAATTTGATAACCCATATCCTGTTGAGAAAATATAAGTTCTCCACGGAGGAAAATGGCTCTGTTTTGTATGTTCTTAAGACCCAGTCCATTTTTTTCAAACCTTAGTTCTTCAAAACGCTGTTGAGTCAGGCCCATACCATTGTGTAAAATTCTCATGTTTAATTCCTGGTTCGTATACTCAGAAATGAGATGGATTTTAGTCGCATGTGCATGGGTAATAATATTATTGAGCAATTCCTGAATGATACGGTAAACGCTGATATCATTTTTCATCGGGTAATGATTGACATGATCAAGCTCAACGGTAACCACAATCAGGGATTCATGTGTGATTTTTAAGGCAAAATGACTAATGGCTTCATTTAAACCGAACTCCTGCAGAATTGCAGAATGAAGGCTATGTGATATATTTCTTACTTTTTTAATTCCATCTTCAAGTAATTCTCTGGCTTTATTGTAGATCTCCTGATTGTATTCTCCTGCACCTAATTTGATACTATTGAAATGTAACTTTGAAGAGGCGAGAATTGCACCTACTTCATCATGCAATTCTTCGGCTATACGATGCCTTTCGGCTTCTTCGCTTTTGATAGCCGCTTCTATCAGTTGATTCCTCTGCTGCTCACTTAAAGCCTGAAGAGAATTCTGATACTGTAATTTCTTGCGTTGCGTAAATATAAAAATCAACAAAAAGCTAATAAACAACAATAGCATTGCTGCAATACCCACTGCAAGAAAAAGTCTGATATCAATGTCTACCAGAGTCATAAAAACCTTTAGCAATAAAGAAGTTAAAAAAGATGTAAGAGATATTATGGACATTCCATAAATTGATCGCAAAATTTATCATGTGCACAGTTAGTTCATTGTATAAAAGAAAAATAAAAAAATTAACAGCTACATACAAACCAAGTCCGGTTGCGATCCAGAAGTCACTCGTGAATATATTCACATTAACGTTTTCGTGAACCTTAAATAAAAAATAGCTGAGTGAGTAAAACAACAATAAAATTGCCTCAACTGACAATAATCTGCTACTCAATCTCCAGTAATCAAAAAAGTTTTCATAAAACATAAAATTGATTACTAGAAAAACGATAAAGGCAATTAGAACTATTTTTTTTATTCTTACTAAAAATGGTTGTTCAAGGCCAATAAAAAATGAACTGAATAAAAAGAACGTTACCACTGAGTGTAAATTATACAGCCAATTGTTTGAACTGAAGCTCAGGGGAAGCAGGGTTCTAAACTTCCAGACAATATCTATACAGCTATTGATGAGCAGTGCAATCCATATATAAAAAACAACCGGTCGATGAATGACCGGTTGTTTTCTATAGACTGAAATGGCAGCTGGAATCAATAATGCCCAAACTTCTGACCAATCCAGGATAACTTGTAGTATATGTAATATATAATGTAGCATTTTCCTGATTTTAAGTAGCAGGAGGGGATGGATTCGTATTTTTAGGTGGGGGACCAAATAAAGCCGTTTTCTGTGCAGTATTGCCAGCAACTGAAGCATTATTGTAATGCGCTTCTACGCTGTAATATATATGTCTGTCTGAATTTACATTCGGAACAAGGATTAAATAATCAGGTTTTTCAGGATAATCAATTAATTCCAGCATTTGAGCTAGTGAGAGGATATTATTACTCAGTATTACAGGACCGCAGATTTCCTCGATTTTGTTGTCATCAATTGATAAGGTATCATAATAAGTACTATAAATACCATCAGGATAAGCAGAATTCACCATGTGCGCATAAGCTACTAATTGCAGCGGTTTACCTGCCTGATCAGCTGCCGGATAATAGTAAGAAAATACAAAGTTATCTATTCCATCAGAGCTGTCAATTAACTCTTCAATAGCACTAACTTCATACCTTAAACAATAAAATTTGAGCGTTTGTAGATCTTTCATCTTTCGAATATTTGGGGTTTGATGATCCAAATATAGAGTAGAAAAATATAGAACTCACAACGTAGAAATACGCAATTTTTAATTGAAGTAGTTTTACGGTTTGATTATTTAAACCTGCTTCCAGCCATATTTAAGTGCCTTTATCGGATTAGCAATAGCTACTTTGCAGGTTTGCCAGCTCACACTTAGGGGGCAATAAAAATTATAAATAATAAAGTCAAAATAAATATCCACTAACGGATTGGAGTTTGAATATCAAGTAGTCTTACACTTCTTATGTATTAAATTTTAATATATTAGAGTGCTTAACCAACTGTAAGCTTGACCTTAATTGTGACCAATGACTGATAAAATCAAACCTCTCCATGAAGATTGGACAGTAGTTATCCTGGGATCTCTTGTTATTCTCTTTTCCCTTGTTTTTTATATAATACCAGTACCAGTCTATAAATGGAGTAGTCCTGCTGAACTTGGAACGGCCATTTTTAATACAGGTAACCTAACGACAATCTTCATTCAGTTTATTTTTGTACTGATAGTTGGTGCAATTGGCGCAATGTTCACCGGCAAACCAGTCAGGAATTTTCTAATCAGTTTTCCGGCAGTATACCTGCTCACCATTTTTGCCCTCATTGTAGCCGGTAATTCATTTATCAAATCAATTAACCTCGAAGCGGTGATCTTTAGTCTGGCCATCGGCCTGATTATCGGTAACCTTTTTAAACTTCCCCAATGGTTCAAAGACACGCTGTCTACAGAGCTTTTTGTTAAAATCGGGCTTGTTTTACTAGGAACCACAGTTATCTTCTCAGATATCCTTAAAGCAGGCTCACTAGGACTAATACAGGCATTAATTGTAGTGCTCTCTGTATGGTACTTTGCATTTTGGCTTTGTAAAAAACTGAAAGTAGATGATGAATTGACCATGATGATCTCCAGTGCAGTCTCTATTTGCGGCGTTTCTGCTGCGATTGCTACTTCAGGAGCCATTAAAGGTGATCCTAAAAAACTTTCTTACGTGATTTCTATGGTGCTCATCACTGCAATCCCTATGATGATTTTCATGCCTTATATCGCGGCTTATTTCTCTTTCCCGCAACAAGTAACCGGTGCATGGCTGGGTGGTAGTATTGATACGACGGGAGCGGTAGTCGCTTCAGGGACTTTAGTAGGAGAGGAAGCGTTAAAAATCAGTACCATTGTTAAATTTTCACAGAATGTGCTGCTCGGAATTGCAGCTTTTGCCATCAGCATTTACTGGTCTTATCATAAAACTGCGAAGGGCAGCGATGTCGTAGAAAAACCTACTTTAAAAGTAATCTGGGAGCGGTTTCCTAAATTTGTACTCGCTTTTATAGGTGCTTCAGTAGTTTTCTCCTTCTTTTTATCGCCAACTACAGCAGCTCCGGTAAAGGATAGCCTTAAAAACCTTCAAAATGCATGGTTTACACTTGCTTTCACCAGTATCGGTCTGGAAACTAACTTTAAAGATCTTTTTAAGAATGAGAATAAGAAGCCATTGTACGCATTTTTATTAGCACAACTGTTTAACATTTTCATCACCTTAATTATTGCCTGGTTCCTTTTTAGTGATGCAACGCAGCTTTAAAGAATAAGATGCAACCAAGGTTTAAACAATAAGATGCAGCCAGGATTTAAAGGATAAGATGCAGCGAAACTTTAAATAATTAAGACACACCTTAAGCTTTTGAAAGGAGAATTACTGTTGCTAAAAACTGATCTCTTTCGTAAACTTCAGTTCAATTTCAACTTTTCCGACCTGATGATTTTGTTTGATCGCCTTCACCTTCAACGAACTCAGATCTTTGATATAGCTATTAAACACAGGAAATTGGTTCTGCTTTCTGATTTGATCAAAATCCAGTTCCGCAAAGAGAAAATAAGGAGTAGTTACAACTGCAGAACGCATTGGCCTGCCTTTATTCGTACTCAATTGTAACATCCGGTTATCATACTGACCATACACTTCATACAAAGGAAACAATTCTTTATTCAGCTGATTTTCAGATGCAATAACCTTTTTCTTTTGCAAGTAATGAACCAATGATGCTATATTTCCTTTTAAGGATAAAGTAATTTCCGGAACCTTAACCTTTTTCTGAACCACCTGTTCAACCTTCTCAAATTCATCATTGTAAGTATAGCTGATTACAGATTGAGACTGGTTTACAGGATTTCCAACTTCAATAGCCGCGTATCCTTTGTAGTACTTTAACAGGGAATCCCTTTCCAGTACATAATCTCTGAACCTGATATCCTTAGTGAATAACCTGCTTAAATCCCCATTTACCCACGCATTAATACTTAATCCTTTAGCTAAAGCAACTGGACGGTTCAAAGTACCTGTTACTCCAAAGTCCTCCACAGGAAATGTCCCATTTAATAAAATACGGTGATCAGCAAAGCTTGCCTGTCCGGAGTAATTTTTGAAATCATAAACAATAGGAGCGTCCTCCTTTTTCAGCCTGACAACCTGATCAGCGGTATCTGCTAAAAAGCTTTTCCCCGCCAGCAGTTCTCCCATAATATCATTTACATTTTCCTTTAATAAAGAATAACACAGCACTACGTTCTTGTCATCATAAGCTATTTTTATACTTTGATCCTGGCTATTTCCCCAGACTGATCCCTGCGCATCCACTATAAAATGATTCATCTTAAATACTTTTTTAAGATAAGCCTTTAATTCGACGGTATCGGTTACCGGGAGAGAACAGAAAAATGTCAATGCTGATTTATTGCTAACTGTATAAACAAAGATATTAGCAGGTACACCAAATCCACGAGAGTCACTTTTTAAGTTGCCCAAACCTCTCTTTTTCACCAGATGATCTACATTGATTTTAAAAATCAGCGCAGCATGCTGATGAATCCTGTTCTGATAAGAACTGTACTGTCTATATTGAAGTAAGCCGTAAACAGCTAACAGCAACAGTAAAACTATACCTGTTGCTGTTATAAATATCTTCTTCATCCTTATTTTTCTACATCTTCAGCAATAGAGAATAAATATTTTAGCGCATTTTCCTGCTTTGCCGGGATATCCATGCTAATTTCACCAGAAAACACATTTCCCTTCATCTGGTTAGATTTCAGATAAATATCTCCTAAAGAGTTTAGGAGTGTGTTCGTTTTGATCAACTGTTGAGGATTGGTCACTCCATTGGCAGGAATCTTTCCAGCCAGCCTTTTAGCACTGAAATAAGCAGAGAAGTTACTTTTCAGAATTGCATCCCTATGTTTAGCAGAAACCTTAGCCTGGTATTGATTATTAACAATCTGTTTCATCTCATCTACGTTTGTTCCGACAAAGATAATCCCATCATGAATTGCAAAATAAAGAGGCATGGGTGTTTTTAGTGTAGAGATCTCATAATAACTATGCTGATCCTTAACTACATTTTTCTTAACTCCATAAGCAATCAATTTATTTAATAACCTGGTATCCTCCGTAGAAACCAGGAGCAGGAAATCAGGAGAAGTTTCTTTTTTAGTTTTGGTGACCGTGTCTTTCTCAAAATTATCTTCATTGTACTCATAAGTTTTATAAGTAACCTCATTTTGCTTTAAGCCATTGAAAATGAACAGCGCATCACCCTTAATTACTTTACTAACCGCTTCCTCATCCAGTAACAGTGAAAATAAATCGGTCGCCATATCAGCTTCATCCTTATAGATTGAACCGTACATTCTGTTGATTAACTTAGGATATTCCTGCAAATAAGCCTTAGTATCCAACGCATAAGCCATATAACCGGTAAGTTTATCCTCGTTCACATAGTTCAGAAACTTCTTGTTTACCTTTCTGTTATTGATTTTGATAAAGGCTTCTGCCATTTCGTTACTTAAAGTAATCGATGAACCAATTCTGATGGCATCCTTTTCCAGGTAAAGTTTCACATTCGCGCTTCCATAACCGTTCAGCACATTGATTCCTTTAAAAATTGCTGTTGGCATAAAATCCAGTACCGCTTTTTCAGTATTCGCAATCCATGCGGTAACTTCTGCTTTTTCATCTATACTTTTAACAAAATCTTTATTGCTTAAGATAGAATTACGTTTATCCTTCAAAAAGAAACCAGATACCATCTTTTTTGTCCAGCTGGCTACTTCTTTATTCTTAATGGCTGCGATCCGTTTATTTGCATTTATTGTAGCGGTATCAATTTCGATATCCTGTGCATAAGCAGAAACCGGAACATTTTCATCCATAATACTATCCGAATTAGCGGTGTCAACTATTGCATAACTCTCATCCTTAAAAGGTTGCTCATCAATACTGATCGCTTTCTTTATCTTTTTTCTTTTCGGATATTTCTTTGACGTTTTATGCTTTGGAAGACTATGGTGCCCGGATTTATGTTGACGAACAGCAGCTTTCTTATGTTTGCGAACAGCAGTTTTCTTTTTCCTGACCACTGGCGCTTCCGGATACGGTTCTGCGGCTGTCATCGCAGCATCTGCAGTTGTTGTATAATCATTCCCGACATAGACAGAATCAGTCGCAGTAGCCGCAGTATCTGTTATTAAACTATAATCTGGTAAACCTAATCTTTTGCTCACTTCTGGTCTGGAAAAATAAGACTCTTTTCCGCTGCTCTTTACAAAGAGTAGCATTTCATCATTCCATACCACCACTTCTGTAGAATCATGGTTATAAAAAGATCTCAATTGAGCATTTACCGTGAATTTCTTGTCAGACTGTTTGAATAAATCGTCTATCTGTCCTGAATTTTTAACAGGGGCAAGGACACAGTTATAACTTACACTATCATTACTCTGGTTATAATAATAAAAAACCGAAGACAGGTTAATCCCAAAATCTTCGATAGTTTTAGTCTGGCCTTTCACAGATTCAGGCATTTTTCCCAGCATTTTTTTGCCCAGAAAAGTAGTATTGAACTCTTTTACGGACATCAGTTCGATCAGGTTGTCCCCTTTAAGGGTAACCACAGCTTTGGCATCTGCCGGGATTTTATGGACCAGGTTTTGTGCATTTGCACCCAGCGCAACTATAGAAAAAATAGCAGTAACGGCACATTTAGAAAAATGATTCATGAGAATGATATATTATAAAATATTATTTAGACAGGATAATTTGATTAGAGATATTGGTTTTACCGTTAATCAGGCCCAGAATGCCCGTATTCAGCAAAATTGCTTTTTTAGATTTAGAGACTTTAGCTAGCGGATTAGTGGAACTGACCACCGGTTTTTCAAACCTGTAAATGCTGGTATAAGTCGCTTCTTTAAACACATTTTTCACTGCTGGCTTCAGCTTGTTATATTGTATAACTGCTTCTTTAGTATGGGTATAATTGCGTTGAAAAGTGCTCGATGCTAGATTATAACTGTACGAAGAATTGTTTACAGCATTAATCTTTAACTTTTTAAGAACGCTCTGGTTGATGTTGTTAATATTAGAAACCTGTTCAAAAGCGAAGCTTAAGCTCACGATATAATTATCGAAATCTACTTTCTTTTTAACGTTACTAATCCCTTTGGATTTTTTCAAATAGGCAACTATTTCGTCCATTTCTTTCTGAATAGTTTGTTTGGTCGGTACTTTATACCCATTGACACTGTCTAAAAGCATAATAGAGGCTACTTTAGCTCTGCTCGCACTTAGATTAACCGTTAGGTTCACTGTTCCTGAGCCATCATTAGCCATATTAATCTCTTCAATGATTTGAAAACAAGAAGAAAAACAACATAGCGTTAAAAGTAATATCAAGTATCTGAGCGCTTTATTTTGCATTTAAAAGGTAGAATGATCGTTATATAATATTTTTTAAAGGTAGAGTTTTTTTAATCCTCTTTTTGTATCTTCCACTTTCCATTTTTCATGCCAGAATCAATGTCCTACTATCTAAAATCCTTATTATTCCTGATTTTTATCGCATTAACCAGCGAGACATTACAAGCACAGACCACTGTTCCGATTACCATAACCAACCAGGGACACGTGATGGTCAAAGCAAAAATTAATGGTGTTGAAGGCAATTTTGTATTCGATACCGGTGCTGGCTTAACGCTGGTCACCAAAAAATTCGCAGCTAAAATCAAAGGATTAAACAAGCAGGATGGAGGTTACACGGCCTTCAGAGCGACCGGAGAAAAGCTGGATGCCGATCTTTATGATGCCACTTCTTTGACTATAGGAAGTTTTACTGAAACACATCCGGTGCTGACAATTTTCGATGTGGACTTTGGCCCGATAGACGGACTGATTTCTTTAATGAGCTTCAAAAAGCAAGTAGTGACCCTGGATTATGCCAATAAACAACTGATTTTTGAAACGCCAAAAAGCTTTGATGCGCTGAAGACCAACGGCAAAACGGTTGCCTTACAACTGGAAATATCCAGAGATAAATCATTGGATATGTTTGCTTATTTTAATATCAACGATAAACTAAACCTGCAATTTTCTATAGATAGTGGTTCAGGAAATAACGTTTACCGCATCAACTCTAAATATATGCCTGTGCTGGGAATCGACAGTACAGATACTGTAAACGTGAAAGTGACCACTAAACCAAGTGATTTTAACCCTGCTGTATTAACCAAAATTTACACAACTAACCTGCAATCCATAGCCCTTAAAGACCTTCCTTCAGCAAAACTGGAAAACCAAAAAGCTTCTTTTGTGGAAGGGCTGATTTATGATGGTATCGTTTCACTTAGCTGGATCGGAAGAAAGATCACAATTGATGTAAATCATGCACAGCTGATTATCAATGAATAGTATTATTCCAATACAGGATTACCGACAATCGGTAACTTGGCAAATTTGATCACTTCTACACTCGGATAACCAAAGTCTTCCACTACTTTACCTAAAATCAGGTAACAACCTGCTCCACGAAACGGATAAGATGGAGTACTGCTTGAAAAATGAGTGGTATCAAAGAAATTGCCTTCTGCATCCAGGAAAGTACCAAACCACATCTTTTTATTGTTCTTGGTATGCACCGTCTTTTCACAAACATAAAGACCAACCATTTTAACAATCTGCCCCACATAACTAAACAGGTCATTGGTCTGCGGATGTCCGCGGTAATCAGTTTGCAGCAAATCAAAAGAAGAAAGACTAAGTGGAAAACCAAGTAATTCAAGCTCGTGGTACGCATCTTCCAATGTTGTATTCACGAATTCGGGCAGCTGATAATGTTTGTGTTCTGCTTCAAATAACTGTGCATGATTCTGCACTTTCACTTTAGAGCCAAGTAAAGAATGTACATCCCAAAGCAATTCCTTTTTGCTGCGCCCGGTGAAACGTAAAGCTCCGGTACGAATCAGTATAATTGCCTGATCCAGGCTAATTGCTGTACGTTTTACAAAATCAGTTAAATCAAGGTAATCTCCATTTCTGTGCCGTTCTTCAGGAATCTGTTCCATCAATTTTAACGTCAGTCCCAGTATCCCAATAAAGCCCAGGTAGGCATCAGCTCCACTTAAGGAGACTACCGGAGTACTCTTATTCACGCAAGGCAGATGTACGCGTGCACCAGCCTTACGCAGTTCGTGTACATATAACCAGCGGGAATAAAAACCGCCGTAATTATTCAGTACAGCCACCATAAACTCTATCGGATAATAAGTTTTCAGAAACAGGCTCTGGTAACTTTCTACTGCAAAACTTGCAGAATGTGCTTTAGAGAAGCTATAACCTGCAAATGAAGAAACTTGTCGCCACACTTCTTTAGTGGTTACTTCTTCACGTCCCAGTTTACTGGCACCTGCAAAGAATTTATCAATTAACTTATCAAACTCCATACGGGAACGGTATTTTCCGCTCATTCCTCTGCGTAATATATCGGCATCACTGCTATTCATCCCGGCATAGTGGATACAGACTTTAATCACGTCTTCCTGATACACCATCACCCCATAGGTTTCCTGCATCTGTTCTTTCATGACCGGGTGCAGGTAGTTCACGGTTTCTGGTTGATGGTGATTCTGAATGTAAGTCTTCATCATACCCGATTGTGCCACACCAGGCCGGATGATAGAACTTGCAGCAACCAGTGTAAGGTAATTGTCGCATTTGAGTTTGGCCAGCAGCTGACGCATTGCTGGTGATTCAATATAAAAACAACCAATTGTATTCCCGGATTGCAGTCTGGCATTCAGCGCCGGGTCTTTCATGAACTTCTTAACCTGGTGCACATCTATTTTCAAACCCAGATTCTGCTCCACCAGTCTTACGGCTTCTTTAATGTGACCAATACCGCGCTGACTTAAAATATCATATTTGTCATAACCAATCAGTTCTGCTTCGTACATATCCCATTGTACGGTAGCCATTCCTTTAGGAGGCAGGTCCAGCGCTGTATAATAAGTGATGGGTTCTTCAGAAATCAAGACTCCACCAGCATGAATACTGCGCTGGTTAGGCATACTGTTCATCAATTCTGCAACAGCCATGATTTTTTTAAAGGTAGGATTACCCTGATTAGCCAGATCCTGAGTACGGTCTGTAAAGCTATCAATCTCTGCCTTGGGCAAACCCATGACCTTACCAATTTCCCGGATCACAGAACGATCTTTGAAAGTAGACATCGTACCTAATAAAGCCGTATGTGCTGCACCATACTTCTCAAAAATATACTGCTGTACATTTTCCCTTTCATCCCACGAATAATCGATATCAAAATCGGGGGGAGAAGTTCGCTGCGCATTGAGAAACCGATCAAAGTAAAGGTCCAGCTCCAAAGGGTCAACATCAGTGATTCTCAAACAGTAAGCTACTGTACTATTTGCCCCTGAACCACGCCCCACATGATAATAACCCTGGCTTACCGAGTACTGAATAATGTCCCAGGTGATGAGAAAATAAGCGCAAAAATTCAGGTCATGAATGATTTTAAGTTCATATTTCACCTTCTCCAATGCTTTTTCATGGCCTTCTCCATAACGTTCTGCTAAACCTTTCATAGCCAGTTCTTCGAGCAATTCTTTGTCTCTGGACATACTTCCGGTAAAGGTTTTCCGGTTAAGTTTCTGCTTACCCTGCTCATAATCCATCACACAACCATCCAGCAACTGCCGGGTATTTTCCAGGATAAAAGGATACTTGCTAAAGCGGGTTTCCAATTCTCCAGGCGGCAGGAAAGTATCCGAAGGACTGCATTTATCGGCCGTGCTTGTTTTAGTTAAAAGTGTATTCAGGTCAACACTCCGCAAATATTCATGTAAACGGTATCCTATTTTATCCAGAAAAACGACCGGTTGTAAAATGACAAGTTTAGCCGCGAAATCCTTGATCTCTTTTTCATAAAGCTGGTGTAATTCATCAAAACGAATCCCCATAAACTCATTTTCTCTGAGTATTTTCCCATACACATAAGGGTAAATGATAAAACAGTTTTTAAATACAGGAGGCTGATCCGGCAATTCTTGCTGCTTGAGGTTATGAAAGGTCAGGAAATCGTTCAATTCCTTCATACCTTCCTTATTTCTGGCAATACCGATGTACAGCAATTTTTTATTCCTGCGGAATTCTAATCCGCCAATTGGTTTAATTCCAGCTGCATTACAAGCCCTCCAAAATTCCATTACCCCGGTAGAATTGTTCAGATCGGTCAGTACCATTTGAGTAATCCCTTTAGCCGCGGCTGCTTCGATCAGTTTAGGGACCGCGATTGTGCCATAACGGAGGCTATAATGAGAGTGGACATTCAAGTACATCAGCTTAGATTTTCAAGTCCAGTACAGAAGCCATGGTTATCGCTTTTCCGCCAAAACGCTGACGTATTTTATCCATAGCCTGGCATAAATTATATTGCTCCTGCGAATTCTCATACAGATCAATCTGCTCAAAACCATTCACCAGGTTAGAAAGGCGTACACCAACCAGGCGAATCAGCATACGTTTCTGATACAATTGTTTGAATAACTCTTTGGCTTTACAGATCAGCACCGCGTCCATTGAAGTATAAGAAATCGTTGCCTGTTTAGTCACGTCTTCAAAATTGGAATAGCGAAGGGTTACTGTAATACAAGCTGCAATTTTCTGTTTCTGCCGCAATTCAAACCCCAAGTCCATCACCATAGAGGTAATCAGGTTATTGATAGTTTCCACATCAATCGTATCGGCCTTAAAAGTACATTGTGTACCTATACTTTTTTGCTCCTGGTAGGGGATAACTTCAGACTGATCAATACCTTTCGATTTTTGCAACAAAGAAAGTCCATTTTTACCGAGCAGACTGACCATTTGATCCGGATGAATCTGTGATAGGGTGAGAATCTTTTTTATTCCCATATCACTGAGTTTCATAAAGGTTTTTTCACCTAGTCCGGGGATCTTTCTAATCGATAATGGGTTGAGAAATGGCTGTACTTCATTTTGCATGACATCAAGCTCTCCATTCGGTTTGCATTCATTGGTTGCCATTTTGGAAACGGTCTTGTTGACGGATAAACCGAAGGAGATAGGCAGACCTGTTTCCCTGATTACCGTTTGACGCAATTCATGGGCATACTGCAGTGTACCATGGAAACGGTCCATTCCGGTCATATCTATATAATGTTCATCAATACTTGCTTTTTCAATCAACGGAACACGGGACCTTAAGATTTCAGTAATTTCTTGTGAAGCTTCAGAATAAGCATCCATGTTCCCCTTAATAAAAATAGCATGAGGGCAAAGCATTTTTGCCATACGGGAAGACATGGCAGAATGGACGCCAAATTTGCGGGCTTCATAACTACAGGAGGCCACCACACCACGATCAGAAATACCACCGATAATAACCGGCAGACCAGCTAGTTTTGAATCTTTCCGGACTTCGACAGAGACGAAAAAAGAGTCCTGATCCATATGTATGATGTGTTTCTCTGCCATAAAACGATTTATTTTTACACAAATGTATGCTAAAAATAGTCGTTATAACCAATATTTTACTAAATATATTAGTAATTACATCTGGTGATAAATTAAAAAAGGGGAATGAAACTTATACAGTCTCCTTCCCCTTTTTTAAATCGCTGCTTTGGTTAAGTGCCCGAATCAGTACGGTTTTCAAGAACCGTCTGTATGCTTTGACTTACATTAGACATAATGTTAACGCCTGCAGCTGTTTCAATAGATTTCACAGTAGTCAGGTATTGCTTCCAGTCTGGATTAACTGTATTTTGATCGTTTGGTGTATCTACAGCAATCACGCGTGTTGCAGTCGTAATGCGTGAAAGGTCATTGTTGCCATTCGGGATTACAACAATAACTTTCCAAACACGGGAAGGTACATTTACTTTTCCACCATCAATCGTAGTCTGAAAGCCGTTTGAACCTGTACCACCAGATCCATAAGAACCCATAACCACATAAACTTCATTGCCAGCAGTCACTAAAGAACGTACGTAATTTTCAAGAGTTGCCCAGGTTTGCTGATTGTTTTTAGGCGCTTGCGGGATCATATTCGTCATTAAAAACGTAGCTGAGTTTGCAGCGCTGCTTGAAGTCCGGTCACCTGAAGGACAGTTATGCCCGCGGTCAAAACCAGAACCAGAATAGCTTGTATTGCTTACACCATACCAGCCAGAAGGCAGGTTAATATCTGCTCTGAAGTTATCAGAACGGGAAGTACTGCCCAGATCAGTACTGCTAATATGCCATGATACCCAGTTAGGCGTACCTTTATCTCTGTTATAAGACTCCGTGAAATAAGTCTGGTCCATCAGGTAATTCGCTGTTGAATTGATACTTGGTTGTGCATTGGTTGGGTTTCCCAGCAATAAATTGTTATTGTCAGCAGCATTACCCGGTGTACCTGTACCCGGATCAGTACCCGGATCGGTAGGAGGAGTGCCGCCACCTGTACTAAAACTGACATCATCGATGTTAATACGCGCAGTACCACCCGACACTTTACGGATTTCGAAAGTCAGGTTACCAGTTTTAGTGATTGCAAAAGTAGCAGTGGCCAATTGGCTTGACGAAGTCGTGATGGTAGCGCCCACTTGTGAATAAGTGCTGCCGTTATCACCTGACACCCATAATTGCCATGTAGAAGAGTTATCAGTTCCATATAAAGCATGTTTAACGGATACTGAAGCTGGACTGCTCACTTTAAAATTCATCCCCAGAATACCATTGTTACGGATACGTACAGATTTTGTACCTGCTTTGTTATCGGCTGCTGTTGAACCGATCAGTGCATCATTCAGCTTCCATGAACCAGTAGTTAGCGTCACATCTCCGGTAGCATAAGAACTTTTGCTTCCTGATTCGAAGTCTTCAGTGATGACAGTAGCGGTAGCTTGATTTGAAGCGCTTTGGCCAGATGGGTTTGATGGACTAAGGTCTTGCGTAGTGTTTTTCGAGCACGATGCAAATGCCAGTGACAAGCAGCTGGCGAAAAGTAGATTTCTGAATTTCATAGGTTGATTAATATTTAGGTAAAGAGACTCATGTAATATTAAAGTTATATTATTTAAGTGTTATTTAATTAAAAATATATCAATTGATATGAAAACAAAAATTACTGATAAAGAAATCACAACTATGGGTACGCGGACACCTCTGGATTTATTGAGCTGGAAAAACCATTTTTGCAGGGGTTGTGGCCTAGTACTGTAGGGGTTGTGGTACACATTGAAGTAGTATTGAACTAGGGTTGAAGTAGGATTGAAGTAGCCTGAGGTACTTCAAGGGTAGTTGAATGCTACTTCAACCCTAGTTCAACCTACAACACAACCCCTACAGTACCCAGCCACAAATACCCGGAATCCAGTAAAAAATCTATACTATTACTGATACTTTCTCCGCTTTATTTGTTCCGGTTTCCTTCAGCAACAAACTCACCACAATGGCGATCGCAATTCCCGCAACCCAGAATAACCCGGCAGACTGAAAATGACTGGCTTTAGCTGTTGCACCAGTTAATGTTTTACCAAAGTAGTGGCTAAACAATGGGCTTACTAATGTCGTTACACTAAAAGTGATGAAATTGATTGCTCCGGTAGCGCTTCCTTTCACATGATCGGGATTAGATTCTTTGATAATCGAATAGGGGATCATTGCTGCTCCTGAAGCTACACCTAACATAAACGTACTCACATAAGCTGGTACCAGGTCTGGCAAAAACAATAACTGTAACAGGCTTAAAATCATCAGCGCTGCACCACCAATTAATACAGGTTTACGCTGGCCAATTTTATCAGTCAGGTAACCCAGAAGCGGACAACCAAATACCCAGCCCATAGGCACCATTGCACAAGCAATTGTGGCATCATGGAAACTGAAAGCTCTGTCTTGCTGGAAAAAAGCTACACCCCAGGTCATCGCAAAAATAGTAGTTGGTGCAAATAAAAGCCCTGAGATAACTCCGCAAAGCCAGGACTGAGCATTAGAGAATACCACTTTATAAGGACTTAAAAATCCTTTTGAGTGCAATTGTTTAGTCGATTTCTGTTCTTCTTTAGCTTTTGGAATGACCAGTAATAATCCGAAAGCAACGATAATCGTAAAAACACCTGCACCAATCCAGAATATTTTCTGATCAACTCCTTTTTCTATTAAAGGGCCAACTACGAATTGTCCGGCAGAGCCGCCCAGCATCCCTATACACTGCGTAAAACCAATAGCTGTAGCTAACGATTTGGCAGAAAATCCTTTGGTAGCCAGGTAAACACAGCCCGGAAAAGCAAATGCACAACCGGCTCCCTGCAATAAACGACCAGTATTCCCGGCAAATTCGCTGGAAATAACAAAGAGTAAAGCGCCAATTCCCAGAATCACTGCACCAGCAAACAAAGAATATTTTGCGCCAAACCTGTCGAGCGCGATCCCTGCAATCAAACTGCAAGTGGAATACGTATAATAATAAGTGCCTATAATGGATACCAGGCCCAGAGTAGAAACATTGAATACTGCTGATAATTGAGGGATCATCACTGCCGGAGCAGCCCTGATCACATAATCCAGGAAATAAAAAAGAAGGCCGAAAACCCAGGCAATCACGTAATATTTTGTAGCAGACGATTTGTTGGTATGATCCATAGTAAGTTTAAAGTTTTAGGAAGGATTGAAGTTTAGTGTATGCCTGAATAAAGCACGGAGGGCCGCTAAGGATTAAATTTAATGACCTGGCAATAATTATCGCCCCAATCTGACAAGACCTGCATCACCGGGATCAGTGTTTGCCCCAGTTCAGTAAGCTGATATTCTACTTTAGGTGGTGATTCTGCATAAGCTTTTCTGGAAATAATGCCATCACGTTCCAGTTCACGTAATTGTGCAGTCAGGGTAGTTTGTGTAATATCCTGCATCTTTTTCCGGAGCGCTCCAAACCTTGCAGGACATTCCTGGCGGATTGCATTTAGTAAAAGGAGTTTCCATTTCCCGCCAATAACTTTCCATGCGTTTGTCATCGAACAGTTATCTTCCGGCTGCCCGTAATTTTCTTGTTTTATAACCGGCTGAGGGTCATCATTAGTACTGTTTTCCATACTTAGTATTGTCCGGCAAACTACTTGTTTAACTTCAATTGAGCTTCCATCTTTGCGCGGTAAAGTTAACCATAATCGAACGCGCATACCCATAAAAAACACATTAAAATAGCAATGAGCAAGCAACCTTCTAAATGGATAGTACTTCTTATCCTTTCTTCTTCGGTCTTTTTATCTGTCATTGATATTTTTATCGTCAATGTGGCTATACCCTCTATCAAAAGGGGAATTCATGGCACAGATGGTGATATACAACTCGTTATTGCTTTATATCTGCTGGGTTATGCTGCATTTTTAATTACCGGTGGCAGGGCAGGAGATTACTTTGGTAAAAAGAAAGTATTTATCATTGCGATGCTATCTTTTACTTTCGCTTCGCTGCTCTGCGGAATCTCTCAAACAGCTTTTCAATTAAATACAGCCCGTTTCTTTCAGGGAATCAGTGCTGCTTTTATGGTACCACAGGGTATTGCTTATATTCAGCTGATCTTTCCTTCTCCCGAAGAACGTATTAAAGCGTTGGGGATCTATGGAAGTATAGCGGGGGCCGCATCCGTGATTGGTCAGTTTCTAGGCGGCGTATTACCGGACACTCATTTCTTTATTGCGGGCTGGCGCTTAATTTTCCTGATTAACCTTCCACTGGGCATTATTTCAGCCCTGCTGGCTGCAAAGCTATTGAAAGATAATACGGTAACAAAAACGGGTAAATTTGATTATACGGGTGTAATTCTACTGACTGTAGCCCTGGTTAGCTTGATCTATCCTTTAATCCGTGGAGCGGAACTAGGCTGGCCCTGGTGGAGTATAGTCCTGATAGGTGCCTCAATTGTCCTGTTGTTTGTCTTTTTGTATGATCAAAAGAGAAAACTTCTCCAAAGAAAAGAACCGCTGATCAATGTCAGGCTATTTGGTTATAAGGATTTCAATATAGGCCTTTGTGCAGTCTTATTTTATTTCATGGCGCAGGATTCTTATTTCCTGATCAATGCGGTCCTTTTACAAACCGGATTTGGGATCAGTTCTTCAGAAACAGGTATTTTCTTTGTTTTTCAAGGGATAGGATATGTGCTTGCCTCGGTTATCGCCATAAAGTTGATCCCAGTTTATGGAAAAAAGGTCTTGCAGTGTGGTGTCCTGATCATGGTAACAGCCCTGGTGCTGCATATCCTGTTTTTTAAATCGGCAGCTGTGAGCCGGATGATCTTTTTGCCCGTATTTTTTATTTATGGCATAGGCTGTGGCGCTGTATTACCTTCTTTACTAACTATGGCACTGAAAAGTATCCCACCAAAATTTGCTGGTGCTGCCTCAGGGACTTTCTCTACTTTTCAGCAAACGGCAATTGCTTTGGGAATTGGTATAGTAGGAGGGATTTTCTTTTATGTATCAGGAAAGTCCGGAACGTTGCAGGCTTATCTGTCCGCTTATCAAATGGCCACTATCGTCAATGTAGTCCTCTTGGTATTGGTTAGCTTTTTTCTCTATCTTTTGCCAGAGAAAAACACCATCTGCAGGAATAATCAACCTGTAAAGTAAAACGTTTTAAAATAATTCATAACAAAAAGGCTTGTAGTTTGTTAACCTTAACATCAGGCTTTTTTGTTTGCCAGAATCATAAAATTAGAGTAGTTTGGCGCAAAGAGATTGCAGATAGGTTTATTAACCAGGCTCAAGCAATTTAACCTAAACTATAACTTTAATGGTGGGATAAGGAATTGAGAATCCCTTTGTGAATTAGTAAAATGGAAATTATTAAAGACATTTATAAATTAGTAGGAATTGTCAGGCATATAGATCTGTTAAGACTGGAAGAAGCCGCTAAACAATATTTGAATCAATTTAATATCAGTTTTGAAATTATCAATGCCAGATCTTCTGCATTAAAAGTAAAAACCCGGCAGTGGAAATGCAAATCCGGCCATCCTGTAGAAATCCCAAAACTCATCTCCATTACTCAGGATCTTTTTGAAAGGTTTATAGAGAATATACCAGTAACAGTTCATCCTATAGCTTATACACCTGCTGTAGTAGATGAGGTTGAACCGCTTTGGATCAGTGATAAAATGCTGAATATGGGGATCACACTGAAAGATATTCTCCGTGATACAGGCGTGGACAGGTTAAGCCTGACTTCCTGGATTGAAGGTCTTCAGCCTATGAGTCAAGATGTTAAAGCTATGTTTTTCTATTATTTTGAAAGTATACAGCTGCGAAAAAATTCACATCCCAGCCTGAGTACATTTAACGAGCCCTGTTACAACTAATTTCAACGAAGTATAAACACAAACTTTTTCTTGTGGAGCAGAAGAGATTTGGATGGTATGGTTAAATTGTTAAATTTGAGTTAACCAAATATATCCCGATGCTTAAACCTGCTGCAGACTTATCTCATCTGATCTGTGATATAGCTTTATATGATAGTGAAAATGCCTATGAAAAGCTTTTTAAAAGTCTTTTTCCTGCATTGTATCGCTTCTGTTATTATCTTTTAAAATCAAGAGAACTGGCAGAAGAGGTGGCAAATGACGTGATGATCACGCTTTGGAAAAACAGAAAAAAACTTCCTGAAATACAAAATATTAAAGTTTATAGCTTTGTTATTGCGCGTAATCTTTGCTTAAATATTTTAAATAAACATGCCAAAAGAGAACTGATCTTTTTGGAGGATATTGATATACAAATCGTATTGGATAGCTTGAATCCAGAACAGATCCTGATCAACGATGAGCTGAAGAAGAAACTGGAACAAGCAACCGAAGCATTGCCAAACAAATGTAAACTTGTTTTTAAGCTGGTCAAAGAAGATGGAATGAGTTATAAAGAAACAGCTGCGATCCTGAATATCTCTATCAAGACTGTGGATGCCCACCTGGTCACTGCCGTAAAGAAACTTACCGCCGTTCTTAAAGTCGAATTTAACCTGATGTAAATTTATTTATTTATTTTTCATTCCGGACTAGGGAGTTTCCTGATATATATTGTCTTATCTACACTAACCAATATCAAACTCTTGCGGCGGTCTTTATGAAAAGAAGCAGAATTATAGAATTATTAGCTCGTAAAATGGCTGGTGAGGCGACCCCATATGAATTGGAGGAGCTGAACAGGCTTATTGATAGCTATCCTGATTCTGTTTATTATGAAGAAGTACTTAAACAAATCTGGCTCAATAGTGAAGAGGGGGAGCTGCACATTCCTGACGTTGACCGTATTTACCAATGTCACAGGCTAAGGTTTTATGATGAATTGACTACGCCTGCAGCAGAAGAACCGATACCGCTCCTTCTTCAATATAAAAATTTAGCGATTACCGTCCTTTCCCTGTGCCTGATTTTCTTTGCCGGCTTATTTTATATCCATAGCAATAAACAGGATACTTTCAACACACTGCTCATTGCAGGAAAAGGAGTACGCAAAAAGGTAAAACTGCCGGACGGTACTTTAGTCTGGCTTAATTCAGACAGTAAATTAGCCTACCATTCAGCTATTGATAAAAAAAAGGTACGTATAGTACATTTAACTGGTGAAGCTTTTTTCGATGTAGCCCATCATAAGTCTCAACCATTTATAGTACGTACAGATAAGATTGCAATTAAAGTATTGGGAACCGCATTTAATGTGAAGGCCTATCCAGTAGATCAGAAGTCTGTAGCTACGCTATTACGTGGTTCCATTGAACTATCTGTCAATGAAAGGCCTCAGCAAAAAATTATTTTAAATCCTTCAGAAAAATTTGTGCTGCAAGCTGGTCAGCAGGGGGTACTGAAAATGGATGATCATGATATTACCTTAATGATTGAACACATTGTACCCATTCATATTGGGGGCAATGAATATATTGAGGAGGTCTCCTGGAAAAATAATACCCTGGTATTTCACAATGAGTCATTTCAGGATTTAAAGCCAAGGCTGGAACGCTGGTTTAACATCAGAATCCACCTGGGTTCATCAAGAGCAAAATCTTATCGCTTTACCGGAGTCTTTAAAAATGAAAATATTAAAGAGGCCCTGACGGCCATGCAGTTAATCAAATCCTTCACCTTTAATCTTACCGCACATGACGTGACCATCTACTAAAAAAAGGGAGTAAATGCGCCAACATTCCCTCCCTTTTCAACCTTCAAATCCGTAGTATAACAAACGGTTTATCAGATTTTTAACTTTGAAATTCACAAATCTATGAAAAAAAAAGGACTGTGCAATAAAGTTCTATGCGTCTACTTTTCCCAAAATAAATTATTATTAATGCTAAACTGGATCTTTGTTTTGTCTTTTCTCTTTTGTTTTCAGGTAGCTGCCAGCAGCTATTCTCAAAACAAAAAGATTGATTTAAACCTTCAGCAAATAAAGCTAAAGGATGCTTTGGTTATTCTGGAGCGTAAAGGGAACTTTCGTTTGCTGTACAGCGAAGAAGATCTCCCGCTGAATAAAGATATTACCCTGATGCAAAAGGACATCCTTGTCTTTGATGCACTGAGTTTTCTTTTGAAAGGTACTGGCTTGAAATTTCAGCCAATGGAAGATGACCTGATCGTGATCCGGCCTAAAAATGGCGCTGCTGCTGATATCATTGTCAGAGGGATAGTAACTGATGAAAAGGGTGGTGGTATTCCGGGAGTCAGCATTAAACTGAAAGAAACCGCTGCAGCAGCAACCACTGATGGCTCTGGTAAATACAGTATTAAAGTTCCTGACAATGGCGTACTGATTTTCTCTTACCTGGGCTATAATACACAGGAAGTTCCGGTCAATAACCGCCCTGTAATTAATGTCAGGTTACAGGAAAATAGCCAGGCATTAACAGAAATCGTAGTTGTTGGCTATGGCACGCAGAAAAAGGCAGTAGTTTCTGGCGCTGTAACTTCTGTAAAAGGTACAGAGCTGGCCAAAACGCCAAACGTTAACTTGTCCAACTCTTTAGCCGGGCGCTTACCAGGAGTAACTGCTTTACAATCAAGCGGAGAGCCGGGAGCTGATGGATCTACCATCAGAATCCGGGGGGTAAATTCATTAGGAAATAATGATGCCCTGATTGTTATTGACGGGGTGCCAAACCGCGCGGGTGGTTTAGAAAGGATCAATCCTAATGATGTAGAAAGCGTGTCGGTACTGAAAGATGCTTCGGCAGCAATTTATGGGTCACGGGCGGCAAACGGTGTAATTCTGATCACCACTAAACAGGGTAAATCTGGTAAACCACAGCTTTCTTATGATTTTAGCTATGGTTTGCAACAACCTACCAGAACACCTAAAATGACCAATTCAACTCAATACGCCGAGATTTTAAATGAGCTGAATATTTTTGGTGCAGATTTACCTGTAGACCAGTGGAATGCGGCATCGCAAGCATTTAAAGCTACAGGTTCTTATAAAAGAACTGATAATGGGAATATATTGTCGGCTGTTTACCGGCCCGGTGAAATGCAGAAATTAAGTGACGGTTCTGATCCTTTGCGTTACCCGAATACAGACTGGTTCAAAACTACTTTAAAGAACTGGTCACCTCAGCAAAGACACAATTTGCAGTTAACAGGTGGTGCAGAAAATATCAAATACCTGGTATCATTAGGTTATTTGGATCAGGATGGCTATTACAAAAAATCAGCTACTGGTTATAAGCAATATGATTTAAGGATTAATCTGGAAGCTGCAGTAAGCAAATATGTGACTTTAACTTTAGGGATTACAGGCAGGGAAGAGGCCCGTAATTATCCAACTGTTGGTGCTGGTGATATTTTCAGGATGCTGATGCGTGGTAAACCTACTGAACAGGAAGTCTGGCCAAATGGATTACCAGGACCGGATATCGAATTCGGCTATAATCCTTATGTGATTACTACAGATCAGACAGGTTACAACAGGGATCAGCGTGATTACTTTCAGTCTACCGGTAAAATTGATATTAAAGTACCAGGTGTAGAAGGCCTGAAAATTACTGGTACCGCTTCTATTGATAAGTTTGCGGGCAGACAAAAAAGATGGCAAACGCCCTGGACATTATATTACTGGGATAAAAAATCTTTTGAGGCCGATGGTGTTACACCATTGTTGAAAGGATCTGTGCGTTCGGAACGTACCGATGCAAGCTTAAATGAGACAGCAGGCGCACAACTTGCCATCAATTTAATGGGAATGGCTACTTATGATAAGAAAATAGGAGACCATACTTTTAACCTGATGGCAGGGGTAACCAGGGAGAAAGTCAACAATGATGGTTTCAGTGCAGCACGCAGATATTTCCTGTCTACGGCCTTGCAGCAATTAGTAGCTGGAAGTGATAAAGAGCAAACCGTTGGCAATCCTACAGATGCCCCAAATAATTTATTCAACAGAGCACGCTTAAGTTATTTTGGAAGAGCCGGTTATAATTATAAAGAAAAGTATCTGGCAGAGTTTTTATGGAGAGTAGATGGCTCTTATATCTTCCCTGAAAACAAGAGATTTGGATTTTTTCCGGGAGTTTCAGCTGGATGGAGAGTGTCGGAAGAATCTTTCTTTAAAGACCATGTGAAGTTTATCAATAACCTGAAAATCAGGGCTTCTTATGGCCAGATGGGTGCTGAGGCTTATTTCGGCGATGCTTTGGCTGAATATCAATATCTCAATACCATGGGCTTTGGAAATTACATCGTTAACAATCAATACAGCCAGACTTTAGTAGAGAACCGCGTACCTAATCTGGATTTCGGCTGGGAAGTAGCCAACAATGCGAATCTGGGTCTGGATGCTTCGTTTTTAAATAACAAACTGAGTTTTGAATTCGATTATTTTTATAATAAAAGAACTAAAATCCTGATTAGCAGGGGAAGTTCTATTCCAGGGAGTTCTGGGATTACTGATAAACTGCCTCCTGTGAATCTGGGAAAGGTAAACAACAAAGGTTTTGAATTTAAATTGAGTTACAATGACCATGTTGGCGAATTGAACTATGGCGTAAGTGTAAATGGGGGATATTCTAAAAACAAGATCATTTTCTGGGATGAAACACCAGGTGCACCTTCGTGGCAGCAATCTACAGGGATGCCAACAGGTACGGATTTGATTTATGAGTATGCAGGGGTATTTAGGGACGCCGCGGAAATTAAAGCTAATACGATTAATTACAGCGCGTTAACAAACAACCTGCTTCCTGGAGACATGAAATTCAGAGATGTAAATGGAGATGGTAAAATAGATGGGGACGACCGCATCAGGTCTGATAAAACCAGCACACCAACTTTTACAGGTGGTTTTAACCTGACTTTACAGTATAAGAATTTTGACTTCTCTGCCTTGGTACAGGGCGCTAGCGGAGGTGTTCAAATAGTAGGCCTTACAGAGTCGGGAGATATTGGAAACTTCCTGGACTGGTCTTATAAAAACCGCTGGACCATTGATAATCCAAGCAGTGAGTTCCCTCGTTTGTCGAACCGTGGTAAAACGTATTATACAGATTTTAACAACGCAGGCAGAAATACTTATTGGCTGCGCAGTAATAATTATGTCAGACTGAAAAATGTAGAGATAGGCTATACTTTACCATCAACATGGTGTAAAAAAGCCGGCATTAGTGCGCTAAGAGTATATGTTAACGGCTTAAACCTGATTACAGTGGATAAAATTGGAATCTGGGATCCGGAATCAACCAACTCCAGTGCACAGTATTATCCACAGGCAAGGGTGATCAATACAGGGATCAAAGTCACTTTTTAAACTCACTATCTATAGATCTAAACATATGAACCCGATATTCAAAAATACTTATATACTACTGACCACCGCACTGCTGGCCTCATTTATCTGCGGATGTAAAAAAGATTTCCTGACTGTAACTCCGCCTACCCAAATTCCTTCGGAACTGATCTGGAAAGATCCGGCGCTGGCACAGGCTTTTGTGACCGAAATTTACAATGGACTGGGTAATGGCGGTTTTCCAGAACAAATGTTGTCTTCTGTGACTGATGAATCTTTATTTACGCACCCTAACAGAGGAATTGATTTGGTGAATGCCGGAATTATAAATCCGACAACTTTAGGTTGGGTGGATGATACCTGGGCTTATAACAGAATGTATAACCGGATCAGATCTTGTAACATCACCATCGAAAAATTATCAGGGGCCGACAATGGGATTACTGATAAAAACGTGAAAGATCAGTTGTTGGGTGAAGCACACTTTTTAAGAGCTTATTTTTATCATCAGCTGACCCGTTTTTACGGCAGTGTGCCATTGATTACAAAAGTTTATGCGCTGAATGAGGACTATGCTGCGAAAAGAGCAACTTATGAAGAGTGTGTGAATTTTATAGTTAAAGATTGCGATGATGCAATCAAGGAACTGACAGGAAAATCTACGCAAAAAGGAAGGACTTCTTCTTTAGCTGCAATGGCTTTAAAATCAAGAGTTCTGTTGTATGCAGCAAGTGATTTACATGATTCACCAACTGCCAGATCAAAATCTAAAGGGGTTATTTCTGGTTATGCCAATCCCGAATTTCTTGGTTATATAACTGGAGACCGGATGCAACGCTGGAAAGCGGCACAAGATGCAGCTAAAGCAGTAATAGATGCAGGTAGTGGTTATAAACTGTCTCTCAGCGAGAAAGTATCAATGAAAGACGGTATGAATAATTATAAAAGCATTGCCATGGGCGGAGAAAGTAAAGCGCCGGGTATAGATGCTTCGGCAAGTTCAGAATTGATATTTGCACGCTATTTTATTGACCGGAGTGATAACCGTTATGCGCGTGCGAATGGCCCGAATGGATATCACAATTGGGCTGGTAATACACCCATTGGCTTGATGGTTGATGATTACGAGATGACAGACGGGACTAAGTTCAGCTGGGCAAATACTGCACAGAAGAATGCACCGTATCAAAATCGTGATCCGCGCTTTTATGCTACAATACTGTATGATGGTGCGGGATGGAAACCAAGAGACAAGGTTTCTGGAAATGTCGATCCTGCCAATCAGATCCAGACTGGAGAATATGATTTGAAAGAGGGCGGTAATGTAATCAATTTCAAAGGGCTTGATACCCGCGGAAGTTCTATTGAAAACTGGAACGGAAGCTGGACTGGCTATTATCTGCAGAAATTTACTGATCCGGACCCTGCTATTGTAGATGCTTCAATGCCGCAGTTTGTGCCATGGCCTTTTTTCAGGTATACAGAGGCTGTGCTGAATTATATTGAGGCCAGTATTGAATTAGGTCAGACCGATCAGGCTATTGTCTGGTTGAACAGGATCAGGTTCAGAGCTGGTATGCCGGCTGTGAGCTCAAGTTCATCAACAGAGTTAAAGGATACTTACCGCCACGAGCGCAGAATTGAAATGGCTTATGAAGAGCAGCGTTATCATGATACACGCCGCTGGATGATTGCTGAAGAAACTTTAGGCAGACAACCTACTTATATCAAAGTTACGGGTAAGTTTAAATCCGGACAAACGATGTCAGCGCCTTATCATTACGATCCTTCAGTTTACGATTATACTTATACGACAACTGTTGAAACTGCTCAGGAAAGTCGTAAATGGGCAGAAAAGGTATATTTCAGACCATTTGAGCGTGATGAAGTTTTTAAGAACAAAGAATTAAAACAGAACCCCGGGTATTAAATGATGAGTGTTAAATTATTAATTACAGTACCACTATTGCTGAGTGCCTTTTTTTCGTTTGCACAAGAGAAATCGTATACGCAGCAAATTGAGGGCACCAAATTAAGTTTCACGATGCAGGCTATTCCCGCAGGAGAATTTCTGATGGGGAGTAAAAAGGGAAAAGCGGATGAATTGCCTGTACACCGGGTAAAACTGGATGCTTTCTGGATGGCAACTTTTGAGTTGACGTGGGATTTATACGAGCCTTTTTTATACAAGGATTACGAGACGTCTCACAGTATAGTACCTGTACCTGCAAATGTAGATGCAGTAACCAGACCAACCAAACCTTATCTTGATATGACTTTTGGAATGGGAAAGGAAAACCATCCTGCACTGGCTATGACACATTACAATGCCATACAGTATTGTAAATGGTTATATGCCAGAACAGGAGTGTTTTACCGCTTACCGACAGAGGCAGAATGGGAGTATGCTTGCAGAGCGGGAAGTACTAGTGAATATACTTTTGGAGATGCAGCAGCCGGATTAGCCGATTATGGCTGGTTTAAGGAGAACAGCGGGGGTAAAACTCATGCTGTAGGACAGAAAAAACCGAATCCCTGGGGCTTGTTTGACTTATATGGAAATGTTGGAGAATGGACGTATGACCAGTATGCGGCAGATTTTTATGCTGCAAACCAAAAAGGAGTTGCCATTAATCCGGTAGCTGCTCCTTCAAAATTATATGCCCATGTAATTCGGGGAGGTTCTTATGAGGATACGCCGTTAGATTTACGTTCAGCAGCCAGGCTCGCTTCTGATCCGGTATGGAAACAGCTTGATCCTCAGATTCCAAAGAGCAACTGGTGGTTTCCTGAAGCCCCTTTTATCGGGATGCGCCTGGTAAGGCCTGTAAATACACCTTCTAAAGCTGAAATCACAGCTTATTATGATCAACCTGTGATTGCCGATTATTAAACACATTGAACAACCAAATAGAACCTAAAAAGATTTTACTATGAACAATGAAGAATTGCGTGAGAAACGCCGCGAATTTTTAAAGTCTTCGGCACTGATTGCCGGAGGTGTATTGTTAAATCAATTCGCTTTTGCAGGCGGGCACACTTCCACTGATGATACAATTAAGATTGCCTTGATCGGTTGTGGAGACCGTGGCACTGGTGCTGCTTTTCAAGCTTTAAGCACCACTCAGAATGTTAAGCTGGTGGCTATGGCCGATGCTTTCCAGGATAGAATGGACAATAGCTATAAAGTCCTTTTTGATAAATTTAAAGATAAAGTCGATGTCCCTAAAGAACGTCGTTTTATAGGTTTTGAGGCTTATAAGCAAGCTATTGCATTGGCTGATGTAGTCTTATTGGTAACCCCTCCGGGATTCAGGCCTGGTCATTTTGAAGAAGCTGTTAAACAGGGGAAACATGTTTTTATGGAAAAACCTGTAGCAGTTGATTCACCGGGAATCCGGAGAGTACTGGCGGCAGCAGAAATTGCTAAGCAGAAAAAGCTGAATGTAGTAGTTGGTTTGCAGCGCAGGTACCAGACCAATTACACGGAAACAATGAAGAGAATAGAAGATGGGGCTATAGGTGAAATTTATAGTGGCCAGGTGTATTGGAACAGTGGTGGGGTTTGGGTTAAAAAACGCCAGGCCCAGCAAACAGAAATGGAATATCAGATGCGCAACTGGTATTATTTCAACTGGCTTTGCGGGGATCATATCGTAGAACAGCATGTACATAATATTGACATTGCAAACTGGATAAAAGGGGCTTACCCGGTTTCTGTACAGGGAACTGGCAGCCGCGCCTGGAGAACAGGAAAAGATTATGGGGAAATCTATGATAACCATGCTGTAGAGTTAACTTACGCAGATGGAGCTGTGATTTATAGCCAGTGCCGCCATTTTGAAGGTACAGAAAACAGAGTGGACGAAAGTTTCCAGGGAACAAAGGGCAAAGCTTATCTATCGGCAGGTAATCATGGCATATTATCGGACCATAAAGGCAAAGAAATATTCAGTCACCCGACTAAAGGAAATAAAAATCCTTACCAAACAGAACATGATGAGTTGTTTGCTGCTATTGCTAAAGGAGAGTTTAAATTCAGCGATGCAGAACGCGGGGCTAAAAGTTGCTTTACTTCAATAATAGGCAGGTATGCTACTTATTCTGGTCAGACGATCAAATGGGACGAGGCTTTGAATGCAGACAATAGCTTGTTTCCGGCTGAACTGAGCTGGACCGCCAACCCAAAATTGATGCCTGATGAGCATGGATTATATCCAATTCCAACGCCTGGAAAAACTAAAGTAATTTAATTATAAGCCGTGGGTTTCATCCATCAAACTCTGATGATTAGTATATTGCTGTTGTTTTCTTTCTTTGTTAAAAAGAAGGAACAGCAGCAATATACTTTACGTGGTTATGCCCAGGGAACGGATTATTCCATTAAGTATTTTGCTGAATCTCCATTAGTCAGCGGGGCTGAGGTAGATAGTATTTTATTAAAAATTGACTCCTCAATGTCTTTATATAAGTCTTATTCTTTGATCAGTAAGTTTAACAGCGCCACTAAAGCTTTAAGTATAGACAGTCATTTTATGCAAGTGATCAATAAATCATTTGAAATTTATGAGGCTACGCAGGGCAAGTTTGATATCACTGTAGCTCCTTTAGTTCAGGCCTGGGGTTTTGGGCCAAAACCAATTGCTGTGTTTCCGGATAGCGCCAGAATTAAGGAATTGTTGAAAAATGTGGGCATGAATCTGCTCGGAGTTCAGGGAAATGAGCTTTTTAAAAAGCAACCAGGTGTACAAATTGATCTCAATGGGATAGCACAAGGCTATAGTGTGGATGTGGTAGCAGATTATCTGTTACAAAAGGGAATCCACTGCTTTGTAGTGGAAATAGGTGGAGAGATCAGGATGAAGGGGCCAAAGCCTGATGGGACTGCACTCCGGGTTGGTATCGAAGGACCAGCATTAAATGAGCAGTCAGAACCACAACTCAGGCATGTGATTAGTTTCAATGAGGGTGCAGTTACGACTTCGGGAAATTACAGGAAGTATTTACAGGCAGGTGGAAAGAAAATCTCTCATTTGATTAATCCAAAAACAGGTTATCCGCTGGACAATCAATTGATTAGTGTAACACTATATGCTAAAGATGCTTTAACTGCCGATGGATATGACAATGCGGTTATGGCAATGTCCGTTGAACAGGCGCTGGCCTTTGTCAGTGCAAAGAAAAACATGGAGGCTTACTTGATCTATCACCGCAAAGATGGAACGGTTACAGACACGCTGACTGCCGGGTTTAAGAAAATGATCGTAAATTAACAACAATAGCTATATGATTGCTTTAAAAACACCAGTTTATATAGCAACAAAACATAAAATAGCTTAACCATTTTAATATGAACAGAATAGAATTTTTAAGAAATAGTGCAATTGCAACGGGTGCACTGATTGCAGGTTCTTCCGTAAATGCGGTGGCTGGCTCTCCGGAAAAAATACAAATGCTGGCTGGCAAAACATTTAATCTGGATTATGCACCTCATCAAGGCATGTTCGCCCAGCATGCAGGAAAAAGCTTTCTGGATCAGATCCAATACATGTATGACCAGGGATTCAGGTCAATTGAGGACAATGGCTTTATAGGCAGACCTGTAGCGGAACAGACGAAAATTGGCGATTTACTTGCTAAGCTTGGCATGAGAATGGGTGTATTCGTGGTAGATGGGGGTGATAACTGGAAAACATCCCTGACCACTGGTAAAAAAGAATTCAAGGATAAATTTATAGAGACTTGCCATCGTTCTGTTGAAGCTGCAAAACGCTGCAATGCGAAATGGGCCACCGTAGTCCCTGGATTCTATGAACGTAAACTTCCTTATGGGATCCAAATGGCCAATGTCGTAGATGCCATGCGCGCAGGTGCAGAGATTTTTGAGCCCCATGGCCTGATCATGGTATTGGAAACTTTAAGTGACACACCAGAACTATTTCTGCAACAGACACATGAGACTTATAATGTTTGTAAGGCAGTCAATAGTCCATCTTGCAAAATACTTTTCGACATCTACCATATGCAACGGACAGAAGGAAATCTGATCATCAATATTGATCGCTGCTGGGAGGAGATTGCCTACGTGCAAATTGGTGATAACCCGGGAAGAAATGAACCAGGCACTGGTGAAATTAACTATAAAAACCTATTTAAACATCTGCACCAAAAAGGATACAAAGGAGTGATGGGCATGGAGCATGGCAATTCAATAAAGAGCAAAGAAGGGGAGTTGCGCGTTATTCAGGCCTATAGAGAAGCAGATAGCTTCCTGTAGGAAATGTTCAGGTTTTAAAGTAATTTTGGCTTATGGATTTTTTACACACGATTCTGGGACCAGATATTAAAGCAGGATTACTGATTATTTTAAACTTGATTGTCATAGAAAGCTTGCTCTCGGTGGATAATGCTGCGGTATTAGCCACCATGGTCATGGATTTACCCAAAGATCAACGTAAAAGAGCTTTGAAATATGGGATTATCGGTGCTTATGTATTTCGTGGGATTTGTTTATTCCTTGCTGCCTGGTTAGTCAAAATATGGTGGTTAAAACCATTGGGAGGACTATACTTATTGTATCTTGCTTTTGATTTTTTCAGAAAAAGAAGTAAGAAAAACAACGTGCATCAGGAAGAGCAGATTGATAAATCAAAAAGCTGGTTTTACAAAAACACAGTTGGTTTAGTAGGAACATTCTGGGCAACTGTTGCCCTGGTTGAGGTCATGGATCTGGCCTTTTCAATTGATAATGTATTTGCGGCTGTTGCTTTTACAGATCATATTTACCTGATTTATATCGGGGTATTCATTGGAATTTTAGCCATGCGTTTTGTGGCACAGGCATTTGTCAGATTGATGGAGAAATTCACTTTCCTGGAAACTGCTGCCTTTACCGTGATTGGTGTGCTGGGTATTAAACTGACCTCATCACTTTTGACGCATTTCTTCCCTGAATCAGCAATCACGCACTTAATAGAGAGTGAAAAAACAGATCTTTTTGTGTCGATCTTTACGGTAGCCATTTTTGTCCTGCCCATTGTCTCCTCAATGTTGTTTAACTTCCCTAAGAAGAGTAAAACCCATGATGAAATTGAAAAAGAAGAAGGAAACTCAGCTTTTGATCAGGATCAGCAAGGCAACAAACAAGCTTAAATCAAAAGTAAAAGTACATACCCAGATAAACCGTCTGGATAAGCCCAGGTTGCGGTAGTAATAAAATTCTTTCTTCTTATAATTGCTCAGATAATACCCAACTACCCCGAGTGTAATAACTTTGAACCAGATAATTACAGGCTGAAATTCTACGCCCATAAATTGATAAGCTATAATTCCAATTAAAAAGAGGATTAAAGTGGTGGCCATCAGGCCTAGATAAGAAGTCAGTAAAAGCCTTAAAATTTTCAGTGTTTTCATATTAGAGCGAGATAGATTCTTAAATATATAATTTAAATAACTATCCTGAAAATCAATGATGTAATTTTAATGTGATTTCCTGATTTTTTTTCTGGGAGAAGGGACCTCATATTCCCGTTCCGGGTAAATGTTCCACTCGTTCAGTGCTTTTTGCAAGGTTCCCAGTTTGGACTCTTCCATATTGACCAGGGCAGTTTCAGGCCACAGGCTATTATCCAGTATCTGGACATGATAAGCCTCCAGAATGGAGCATACCCTTTCCAGGTCAGGCTCTTCAATCCCTTGATATTTTATAATGAAATTCATTTTTGAAGCATAACGTTTTCATAAATTTAATCAAAATATTGATTAAATTTATGCTAAAATTTTTATGTGGTAATTGGCCACTTACGTATTTTCACCATGTTTAGGTATTTATACGTATGATAAAACCGTAATTAACACCTATTGATGGGATGTTGGCTAACAGATACTTTAGTATCATGCAAAAATACACTTACATCGCGGACGTTAACGAAATGAAACTGATATTAACGATTAACCATGCAACGGCAGTTGTACCACTTTACCAGGTGTTTACCGACGGTAAATTAGTGGGGTGCTTATTAAAAGAAACGCTGGAAGAAAATTTAGTCTGGAGCGGAACCACACTGCTAACCCAAAGGCTTGCCTTAGAGGTCGGAGATTTCATCAGGAGAAGTGACGAATTAACTTTTAAACAGGGATCACTGCAGAATTAATTAGTGATCCCTGTTTAGCGAGTGTAGTTTGTAGTTATTTTGCCGCTGCTTGTGGCTGTAACATACCTTTACCTTCATACAGGTTTCCAAAGCCTATAGCTTTGATATTGACAGAAAGATATTTCACCATCTCGTCTGCTCTGGTTTGATTTCTTGGCAAATTAAGCAGTTCAGGGTTACCAGCGAGTATTCTCGCTGCCATACCTGCCGCTGCAGGGCAAGCCATACTGGTCCCGTCCATCACCGCATACAAGTCATTTGGGTAGGTAGAGATGATTCCGACCCCAGGCGCGGTTAAATCAGTTTCAGGGCCAATATTAGAAAAATCAGCTATAAAATTAGCGGTATCTGTGCCGTATGGCTCTTGTACTGCCCCACTTTCTACACTATCTGGCGGAAAGGTATGGAGTCTGCCCATCGCAGAAACCGCAATAGAAAGACTATCATTAGCCGGGAAGCTTACCGGACTTCTGTTGTCATTTCCATTTGCAGCGAAACACACAATTCCGGCATTATAAGCTTCTTTAATGTAGCTTGTAATCCCTTCATCAACCTGTGATTGTCCAAGACTCATATTAATCAGGTCACATTGGTCTGTTATAGCTTCATTGATCGCTTTCATAATGTCAAAATTTGAAGCGCCACTTCCTTTTGGGAAAACACGGTAACTCATAATTTCTACACCAGCGGCAACACCATTCAGGTCACCGTAAGCTCCAATTATCCCACCTACATGTGTACCATGACCTTCGCCATTATCCTGATAATCAGTTTCTTTTTCACCCCTGACCAGGTTTTTACCTCCTGTAACTTTCAGGTCATGGTGAGGGCCAACACCAGTGTCAATAATTCCAACACGGACTTTTTGCTGGAGTTTAGGCAATTTAGCGGTATCATAAAAGTATCTCAGGCTATCTTTGAAGTCAAGCTTGATAGGTACGAGTTCAATGTCAAGGGTGGCACCCAATTGCACATCTTTTTTAAAATAACCCCAATAGCTATGGTCTGCGTAAATATAAATACGTTCTGCAATACTTTTATTCAGATTTAAAGAGATAGTCCCTTGTGCATTAGTGACTCCGGAAGCTCCTTTACTCGCTGTAAAATCTGTAAAAAGTACGACTGTGGCATTTGGGATCCCTTTGCCATCGGGATCCTTAACCGTTACAGTAACTGCGGTTTTTACTTCAACCTGCTCAATCTGGATCAGTATTTTTTTCGGTGAACAAACTGCAGGATCGTAGAATTTCTCTTCAATGATCCTTAATCCGGGGTAGGAGAAACGGAAATTAGCCAGCTCATCGTCATTGATCCTGATCAACTTTGCGCCTTGTTTTTCAATAGAATCCAATACGATAACAGGGATGTCATCACTTGATTTTTGGTGCATATTTCTGCTGGCCAGACTAACTGTGGAAGAATGTTCAGCAGAATTACTAAGCATGGTCAGAAACCTGGCTACATTTGGGCTGTCTTGTTTGGTAATATTGGTGCGGAAGACGGGGAGCAGAATGTAGTTTTTCGAAGCAAAATTGTTCTTTTTCATAAGCAAGAGGATTTAAAATTAGTTGAGGAAGTAATATTTACCACCAGGTGGTATTGAAGCGTCTTTTCGTTTTGATAAATGGCCTGAAACCAGCCTTAGCAGCGGCAGTAGGGTCAGTTTTTGAACCCAATACCTGGTTTGTACCTGTTGCAGTAGCATAGATCAGAAAACCATTTAGCAAAGCAATAAAATACCTGGAAACTTCATTTCCTGCAGCCTGTGTCAACAAGGCAGCTGCAAACGAGATGAGGATAGAAACCAACAGTGCAAGCCATTTTGGATTAAAATCAAAGACTTTCTGGATTGTACTGCAAATAATATAAACTGCACCAGTAGCCCCCGCTAAAGTACTCAGGCTGGCTGTAGTGAAAAAATCTCCGGGAATACCTGTGGAATGTAATTCTTGCATAGCTTAAGGATTTAGATAAGACATTGGGTTTCTATTTCGCGAAATCTCTGGACATAATTGAACTGAAAGAATATTTAGCTACGATACCAAAGGAAAGCCGTTCGTGGAACTGTTCTGTACTGTGAAGGCTGTTAAATACATCATTTGATTGCAAATAAAGACCACCGGCAAATTTACCTTCACTTTTATAAAAATTGATTGCTGTACCTGCCTGAAAGACCTTATTAATCTCTTTTTCCTGTAAAGGCAGAATGATCCGTGTATACAAAGTATTCCAAACCAACCGGTAATCACCGTTAACCCGGCCATAATATAGTGCATCAGTTTTTATATTAGCCCTGTTATAAGCCATATATCCGCCTTGGTAAGCGCTGAGCTTAGTTTCTGTTGACAGTTCAGCATTATTCGCTGTTGTGGTGTTTTTCAGCGTGTAACTGGTCAGGGCTAAAGAATCAAGATTATTATAGCGCTCATAACCTAAGGCAATACCAAATACCCAGCGTGGTGCATATTCATAATTCAAACCTATATCCACAAAGCCGCCTCTGAAACTGACCTTTTCAAACCTTTTGGACAGGGAAGGCGCATCTTCAGGTTTATAGAGCCTGAAATTATCTGCATTGAGCCCGGCATTGATATAAGTTGTTAAAGATTGCGTATGCCTGGTTCTCCGGTTAGCTTCTATTTGCTGATTTAATAGCTTAATAGCATTTACAGCGGCCTCATTTTTATCAGGATTTGCATCTTCAATTTCTTTAATCCTTTTTAGCAGCTCAAGCACAGTAGTCTGATAGCTTTTTCTTAATCCAATAAAAATACCAGCTTTAGACTGTGGTGTCAGCTTACCTCCGTTAAATAGATCTGCAATGCCCTCTCTGTTGTTTCCACTGGCAGACAAACCCCAAACTATTTGTGAAGGTTTTTCTATAGCCAGCTTCCTGAAGTTATTCCATGAAGCAGACAGCGCTGCTTCGCTCAGGTTAAATGAAAAATCCGAATTTTTAGTAATCACAGAAGATTCCCCTCTTGCATCTTCCGCAATAATTTGTGCAACAGCCCTGCCAGACAGGACTATACTTAATAGTAACAGCAGGTAAAGCGTTTTCATAGCGTTATTTTGTAAGTTTATTATAATCCAGGTTCCCATTGGTATCTGTATATACCTTGATTGTGTTTGCAGCGAGTGGTTTACCATCTGCCTGAATTTCTAAAGTCCAGAAATCACCTGACAAACCACCCGCATATAAAGTAACTTGCAAACCATCCTCTTCAAGGAGACATAAATAATTTTGAGAACCTTTGGTAGAGAAATTATCAGGGTTACTGTCCTGGTCGTGAGCCAGATCAATATGGGTATAGCCAATGCTGAAACCATTTTGAAGAAGAGTTACGTTCGAAGACTTTTTCAGACTGTAAGTTACAGTAACAATTTTTCCTGATTTGCCCTTGGCAGCAGGAGAAAGCTTGAAAAATTTCATAGAGTAAGTTGTTAGTAGTCAGCATTAAGGTAGGAATTTATAAATACAAATTACACTTATTAGAAATAATTTTCTCCACCAATCTGAAAGTTTATTCACATGTTTTTATCGCTGAAAAGAAGATTTGTTGGAAAATCATATTAGCATGGCTAATACTTTTCTTTGAAACGACTATCACAAGAGAATTTGCGGCTATTTATAAGAAGTAAAAGAAAATATATCCCTTAAACAGCCAGTCTTTGCAAACATTAGTGTAAATATTGTGAGTCAAGCTATCACGAATTAAATCCTAAGCTGTTGATTTTTAAATTAAAAGGTTATTTCAGGTTAATCCTATCCTGAAAAAGCACAGCAATTAAACTTGCAGTTATCCGCTCAAAATATTCACATCAGGCTCTGCAGCAGGTTTGTAAACAAACTTTAAAAAAACAGAAAAAAATTAAAACATTTCTCCAATCATTGGGTTTTTAGGGTATTCAGGCAAGAATAGCTTGATTAATTTTAACAGTTTAAAACAAATATCTTATGAAAAAATTTACTTTATGCCTGCTAACTGCAATCTTAGGAGTTGGCTTGTCTGCAAATGCACAAATCCAAAAAGGTAATGTAATGGTTGGTGGTAACCTGGCTAATCTGGGCTTAGATCTGAACGGTTCTAAAAACTTCAGCCTGGACATTACACCAAAAGCGGCCTGGTTTATTCAAGATAATGTTGCCTTAGGTGGTTACGTGAATTTAGGATTAAGGACCGTTAAGGATGGCCCAACTACAACAAACTATGGTTTTGGTGGTTTAGGCCGTTACTATACTGGTGCAGACACTGAAGTACTTAAACATGGCCGTTTCTTTGGAGAGGCTACCGTTGGTTTTGGTGGTACAAATACAAGTAAAGGTGGCGCTAACACGAATGGTTTAGCATTCAGTTTCGGTCCTGGTTTTGCTTATTTCATTACACCTAACATTGGTTTAGAAACCTTGTTAAAATACAATGCAACAGCAGGATTTGGAAACACTGGTTACCAAAATAACCTGGGCTTGTCTTTTGGCTTCCAGATTTATCTGCCAGGTCAGCGTTCAATTAACAAAGTTAAAGGCGATGTAAAATAGATTAAAACCTAGCATAGAAAGCCCTGTTGTGAAAGCAACGGGGCTTTTTGTTTATAATTTTTGCAGGCACCAGGTCGTCATGCAGCGCAAGTTCTGAACATTTGTAGTTTTGATGGGCTCATACAGATAGCCATTGAGCTCATTGGTATAGTCCAGTAAAGTTTGTTCATTCACTAAAAAGCGTGCTGTTCCATCTGGTAACAAATACCGGCCGTTGCCTAAAGGACTGATCAGCTCCTCTATCCCAATAACTGAAGCCAGCCTGGCAAAAAAGAACCCACCTGGCTTAATTACTTTCCACATCGCCAGCAGCATCTCTTTAAAATGCATTTCATTGTCAGCGAAATGCAGTACAGCACTGCAAATCAGCAAGTCGAAATATTCTTCGCCAAAAGGCATGTCCTCAGCACTGGAAACCCTGAAATTAAGCAGTGGGTGGGTGGGCGAAAGACGCTCAGCCAAGGCTTTAACTGCATTGATCGCTACTGGGTCAGGATCTATTCCATAGACTTCAAAACCGTTATTGAGAAAGTAAACCAGGTTACGTCCGCCACCACAACCAACGTCTATCACTTTTTGGCAATTGTTGTAATGGCCTTTCAATAACTGGTCAAATAGATAAATATCTATGTTACCGTAAAGGAGTTGCAGAGAAGATGAAGTCATTGCAATATATTTTTTTGAAATATACGTCAATTTAAAGACTTAAACCAAGACCCGCAGCTAAACCAGTTCCATGCCTGGTAGCCCCGTTAAATTGAGACTGAACTTCTTGACCATCTGCCAAAAACAGTTCATCAGTACCTTTACCTGTATTAGCGTAACTGTAATTACCACGTATAAAGACAGATAAAACAGGGTTAAAGCGAAAGTTTATTTGCAAAAAGCCATCAGTTCCATTACCGTTAGCAGTATGCCTGAAGCTTACCGGATGTACAAATGCATCAATCAGGTTCCAATCGGCAGTTGCGTTATATTTAAGTTGTTTATAGTTCAGCATTGCGTGGATTGAAAGCTGGTTACCAAGCCGGAGATTAGCTTCTATACCGATCATCGGACCAGTCCAGTTTGCCTGGTAAGTACTGTTTAATGTTTTGATAGCAGGATCAGTTTCCTCCTTAAAATCTTTCAGATGCAAATGCTGGGCACTTTTCAGATAACCTGCAAATGGACTGAGTTTAAGCAAAGGGTTTAGCTTAAATTCATAACCGCCAGCCACTGCATAATGGTAAGAAAAACCTTCGTTGCTATTTAAATTTGCCTGATAACCCGGGTTCATCCTGTCGTCAGCAGCATAATCTGTATCAGATACTTTACCACTTTTAATAGAATTACGCTGATAATTTACTTTTAAAAAGATAGGAGACCAGATATTCAAACGAATATCCAGTCCCATACCCGGGCCTTTTATATTTTTCCATTTGACCTCCGATAACACATTGGGATTTTGGCCCAAGCTATTGCCAGCGATCGACCAGTCAAAATCTGCGGTACTATAAGCACCATAAACCTGGAGTTCTATTGTGTTTTTTTCAGTTGTACCTTTTGAATAATTTGTGCCCGATTGCGACCTGGCAGAAATCGCAATAGTCAGCAGGAAAAGGAACATGCACAATTTCATCAGATTTACAGCTAAGTTAAAGGCCCTTTTCACAAAATTATGAACCTACAATTTTGTAAACCTTCACGTAATCTACATACATTTTTGCAGGTAATCTGCTCTCATCAATAGTTTGTCCCGGAAGATTACCACCAACGGCCATATTTAACAGTAAGAAGAACGGACGGTGAAATTCATCAGTACCATTAATACTGTTGGCAATATTGGCTTCATGAAATTGTACATCATCTACATACCATTTAATTGCAGTTGGCGTCCAGTCTACGCGGTAAACATGGTAATTCTGAGGACTGGTATTGGTATTACCACCATAATAAGCATAAGCCTGATCGAACCAGTGGATAGTACCTAATACTTGTGAATTCGTATTTACATTTTCCATGATGTCGATTTCACCGCATTTTGGCCATCCTACGCTACCGATATTTGCGCCAAGCATCCAGAATGCAGGCCATTGCCCTTGTCCCTGAGGCAATTTGATTCTAGCTTCAAATCTGCCATAAGTGTATTCCTTTTTACCCCTGGTAATCATTCTTGCAGAAGTATAAGGTGCTCCACCTACACTCTGTTTCTTTGCCGTGATAATCAGGTTTCCATCAGCTACAGTTGCATTGTCCGGTTGATAGTATTGTTTTTCATTGTTTCCCCAGCCGCCAGCACCGGTTTCAAAAGACCAGTTTGCCTGGTTTACCGAATTTCCATTAAAATCATCAGACCATAAGAGCTGATAACTTACTGCACGCGGGTCAGTATTGGCAGAAGAATTCTCTGAGGATGCATTCACGTCCTTTTTACAAGAACTCAAAAGTTGTGCGCCCGCAAGCAGGCACAGCATTAAATTAATTGTTTTCATAGGTGATAGGATTAGATTTGGTTATTAGGATTTGATTAATTCAAACTAAAAGCTTCCCATCCTGAGATAGTTGGCCTGGTGCAGGTCATTTCATTTACACCATTTTCTGAAGAAAGATATAAGCCGTTATTGCCTCGGAAAGAGATCTTCCCATCCGCATTGACTACCCAGTCGAATTTCTCCCAATCGCTGATCGTAGCTCTGCTGCAAGTCACTGAAGCGGCGCCATTTTCTGAAGAAACATATTTATTCATCGACATCAGGGCAATTTTACCGCCACCTGCATCTACAACTGTAAATTTTTCCCAGTCACCAGGAGCAGCTCTGTTACACCACATGGCTTTAACACCATTTTCGCCACTTACAAATTGATTATTGAAGCCTCTTAAACTTACGACCTGGCCAATAGGAGCTGTCCCCGGGTTTCCGGTAGCTGTGCCAGACCATTTAAAGGTAGCTACTGCACCGGCAGGCAGCGTATAAGTGAAAGATTGCGTTCCCCATTTCACTTTGAAGGTACTGCTTGATGAACCACTGTTAGAAGCGATGACTACTTTAGTGCCATCTGTATTTTTAAAAGCGACATTCTGGATAGTACCTGCAATATTTGAAGCGATCCTTACCGCCCCTGGCCTTACAAATTTAGAAGCATGTGCGATAATATAATAAGATACATTTCTGGTTACATTACTTCCATTAACTGTTAAAGCACCTTCACAAGTACTGCATCCGCCTTGCGTATGTGGACCATAATTTTGATCGGCAGCAAGGTTCCATTCGAGTACATTACGGCTCCAGTTTCTTGTTGCGCCAATAATCAAGGTATTGACATGCCATTGCAGGTCTCCGGCGAAGTTACTCGGACCACCAACCCATTGCTCTGTAAAATAAATGTTTTTAGCAGGAAAAGCGGTATGTACATCATTCAGGGCATTGATATTTCCACTATACAAATGAAAGGCAGAACCATCCACGTAAGCATTTGCCGCAGCATCTTGCAACACAGCCAGCGGATAATCAGTACGGTCTGTATTGTGATCATAAGCAATAATTTTAGTCTTGATCTGATTCGCACTGAATTGTGGCCCAAGATTGTTCTTGATAAAATTGGCCTGATCAGTAGCTTGCATAACCATACTTGGATTATTATAAGGATTTAAAGGCTCATTTTGTGGGGTGATTGCATCAATGATAATCCCCTGATCACGCATCGCTTTAATATATTTAACCAGATATCTGGCATAAGCATCATAATATTCTGGTTTTAAACTGCCATTCACATAAGCTCCGTTCGTTTTCATCCAGATAGGGGCAGTCCATGGAGAACCAAGGATTTTAATATTCGGATTGATGACCAGAATACTTTTCAATACAGGAATCAGGTCGGTCATTTCCCGGCTGATACTAAAATTATTCAGGTTATTGTCTGTTTGACCTGCTGGAAGATCATTATAGGTAAAAGGTTGTGCACTTAAATCAGAAGCACCAATCGAAATCCTTAAATAACTGATACCGATGTTTGATCCTGTAGTAGCAAATAACTCCTGTAGTAAGGTGTTTTTTTGTCCTGCGCCAAGTCCGTTGATTAAAGAGGCACTTGCTCCGGTTAAGGTATAGCCAAAACCATCAATTCCCTGGTAGGAGGTAGCTTCATCAATGTTAATAGTTACTGGATTGGTCCCTGCATCTGCCGCAAACGACACATTAGCCTGAGTTTGCAATAACTTGCTCTTGTCAGTGGTTGTTACCCAGACACTTACAGATTCATTGGCACGTACAATGGTTGGTGCAGCCGCTGCCCCAGCGGAAGAGAGATCCTTTTTACAGGAAAATAAGATGGCACAGCAAAGCGCACAGCCTAATAAAGACAATTTTTTGTTCATAGGGTAGATTGATAATATTTGGTTATAGGTTTAGAAAATGCCCGTAGATGTGACTCGAATGAGAGAGAAAAAAGGTAATCCGGATAAAATATAGTTACAATATAATACATTATTTTACAATATTTTGCTAATTAATTTAATATTTAATAGAAAATAAGCTTATTACTATATTTATTGTTAAATATAATTTCTTTCCTTTTATGGAAACGAGGTTTTAAACATTAGGTATAATTGCGTTTATTTTACACTATGAAAAATGATTAAACCTTTTAGTAAACAAATATTATCCGTTAAATCATTATTTATTTAGCTTAAAAAGCTTATTGTATTTTAATATTTAACTTAAAATTCTCTTGTAGAATAAAATTTGCCTGGAAACAAGTTTATTACATAACCTCTGCAACAAATGAAATGTGCCTGCGTCTTATGATCAGATTACCAACCTAAAAACTAAATGACCAAGAACTACGCAACCTTATTATTTTTATTCTGCCTCTCCGTTTTTTTTACTTTCCCTGTTGCCGCGCAATCTACAACAGGTACGATTAAAGGTTCGGTAATTGATTCCGCCACGAACAAGCCGATCGACTTGATGACTATTGCCCTTAAAAGGGATCATGCTGTGGTCAAAACCATGGTTGTTAATGCTGCTGGAAATTTTAGCTTTGAGAAGATAGCACCTGGTCAATATACCGTAACTGCAATTGCTATTGGCTATCCTGCTAAAAACGTTTCAGTAAGCCTCACAAGTGGAACAGCCGACTTAGGAAGCATACTTATGGTTTCCCAATCTAATAATTTGAAGGAAGTTTCTGTGACTGCAGACCGGCCTTTGATTAAACAGGAAATTGACAGGATTAGTTATGATATCCAGGCAGACCCTGAGAGTAAAGGGCTTACCGTACTGGATATGATGCGCAAAGTACCATTGTTATCTTTAGATGCCGATGATAATATAAAGTTAAAGGGAAGCGGTAATTATAAAATACTGATCAATGGTAAGCCCTCTACTATGGTAGCCAGAAGTCCTAAGGATGTATTGCGGAGTATGCCAGCTTCTTCTATACTTAAAATAGAGGTGATTACCACACCGCCAGCCAAATATGATAGTGAAGGCTTATCAGGTATTATTAATATCATTACTTCAAAGAAAATTGACAATGGATATAATGGAAGCTTAAACCTGCGTTACCAGGGACCAGTTGGCGGACCTGGAATGGGTGGTTTTGTTACTGTTAAGCAAGGTAAGTTTGGAATGACAGCTTACGGGGGAACTGGTTTTTACAGTTCACCACAAACGGAATCCTCTACAACCAGAACGACCACCGGAGATCTGCCCACTACCTTAATCAGTAAGGGTACACGCAGATTTGATAACAATTACCGGTACGGCGGTGTAGAATTAAGTTATGAAATTGATACTTTAAACTTAGTCACTATGGAATTGAATCCTTATGGAGGCTATAATAAATCCTATACCAGCCAATTGTTCAGTTTGACCGATGGTAACAAAAATATTGGCTATAACCAGCTCGGCAGAAACAGATTCGGCTGGAATGGTTTTGATGCAACCCTGAATTACCAGTTAGGTTTTAAAGGACATAAAGACCGCTTGCTGACTTTCTCTTATAAAAACGGTAATTCAGGAAATCCATTAGAAAACCACCTGACTTTCCTGGACAGGGCCAATTTTACTGATCCGGATTTCAACCAGAAAAACAATAGCCGCACAAAAGAACAAACCCTGCAACTTGATTACATACATCCTTTGAAAAGTATTACTATTGAAGGCGGTATTAAAGGGATATTGAGAACAAACAAAAGCAATTTCGAATATGAAAGCCTGAATGATGCTACCGGACAATTTCAAACTGATCCTGCACGGACTAATAAATTCAACAATGACCAGGATGTGATTGGCGCTTATAACTCCTATGCTTATAACCTGAAGGAATGGGGCTTTAAAGCTGGAATACGTGCAGAAGGTACCTTTGTAAAAGCAGATTTTATCAGCGCAGGGTCTAATGTAAACACGAACTATTTCAATCTGATTCCTACTTTATCAGTTAACCGCAAGTTTAAAGACATGAGCAGTTTGAATTTTGGTTATACACAAAGAATAGAAAGACCAGGTATTGATAATTTAAATCCCTTTGTGGACCGTTCTAACCCTAATTTCTGGACTACAGGTAATCCTGAGCTGAAAGCTGTATTGAGTAATAATTTTGAATTGACTTATAGCAAGTTTAAAAAGGGATCAATAAATGTGGGGTTAAGTTACAGGTTTGCAAATAACACGATACAGAATGTTTCAGTCTATAATGAAGAGGATAAGATTACAAGAGCTACATTTTTCAATATAGGTAAAGATAAAGCACTCAGTACTAACCTGAATATCAATTACCCGATTACCTCAAAATGGAATGTTGCAATGAATGGAAATATTGGTTACATCTGGATTCAAGGTGCTATTGATGGGCAAATGACTAAAAATGAAGGGTTAACGGGACGTGCATATATCAATACTGGCTATAAATTTGAACACGGATGGAAAGCGAATGCAAGCGCTACTTTTGAAGCACCAGAGATACAATTACAAGGGCAGACCAGTGCCTTTTTCTTCTCGTCATTTAGCGGGAGTAAAGAAATCATCAAAGATAAACTCACACTTTCTGCTGGCGTAAATAATGTCTTTTCGAAATTCAGATACTATACGACCTCTACACAAGGCACTAACTTCACGCAAAACTATCGTTCACAGAATTATAACCGCTCTTTTAATGTAAGTTTAAACTGGCGTTTTGGAAAATTAAAGGATTCAATAAAAAAGAATCAGCGTGGTATTGATAACAGCGATGTGAAGAAAAGCAGCACCTCAGGCAGTTAATTGCTATAATTTAAATCAATTTTCTGGCTTGGCTGTTATGATATGGAATACTCCAATGGCAAATCAGAAAAAACAAACATTTACAGGCTTCGTCAAAGTACGTGGGGCCCGCGAAAATAATCTCAAAAATATAGACCTGGAAATTCCCCGTGATGCATTAGTTGTATTCACGGGTGTTTCTGGTTCTGGAAAGTCGTCTTTAGCTTTCGGAACATTATATGCTGAAGCACAGCGCCGTTATCTCGAATCAGTATCTCCTTATGCCAGACGGCTATTTAACCAGATGGCTATTCCAGAAGTAGATGAAATAGAAGGTTTACCGCCAGCAATTGCTTTACAGCAGCAGCGTGGATCTGGTACTACACGTTCTTCTGTAGGTAGTGTGACCACCTTATCGAATTTAATGAGAATGCTGTATTCGCGCGCCGGAGACTATCCTGATGGCCAATCAATTATTTATGCAGAAGCATTTTCTTCCAATACACCTGAAGGTGCTTGTCCGGAATGTCATGGTTTAGGGAGAGTTTACGAAGTTACCGAGCAATCTATGGTCCCTGATGATTCGCTTACGATCCGGGAGCGGGCTATTGCTGCATGGCCAACTGCCTGGTTAGGCCAGAATTTCAGGGATATCCTCACTACATTAGGTTATGATGTCGATATTCCATGGCGTGACCTTCCGCAAAAACAACGGGATTGGATTCTTTTTACGGAAGAAAAACCAGTAGTTCCAGTATATGCCGGATTTAATCCGGCACAAGTCAAAGAAGCACTCCAAAATAAACTCGAGCCCAGCTACATGGGGACCTTCACCGGCGCTAAAAAATATGTGCTCCATACTTTTGCCAATACGCAGAGTCAGCTGATGAAAAAGAGAGTCTCAAAGTATATGCTAAGCGGGGAGTGTCCATTGTGTCATGGTAAACGTTTACGCCAGGAGTCACTCGCGGTAAAATTTGCAGGACTGGATATTGCAGCGTTGTCAAGAGTTACACTGTCCCGCTTAAATGAGATCTTTCGTCCTTATACGGAAGAGAAAGCCACGCCATTAACCAAGGCAGAAAAAGCGCATCCCGAAAAAGCGATGGTTACGCAGCGGATTGCTCAGGATTTGGTTGCCCGTATTGGCGTGATGCTTGATCTGGGGCTTGGATATCTGAACCTGGAAAGAAGTACCCCCACACTTTCACCAGGAGAATTACAACGTTTAAGGTTGGCAACACAAGTGCGTTCTAATCTTTTTGGGGTCGTTTATGTACTAGATGAACCTTCTGCAGGTCTGCATCCTGCAGATACTGAAGCATTGCTACGGGCTTTAGACAGATTAAAGGATTCAGGGAATTCACTTTTTGTAGTAGAACATGAGGTTGATGTGATCCATCATGCCGACTGGATTGTAGACGTGGGGCCAGATGCAGGAGAAAAAGGAGGCCATGTATTGTATAGCGGCCCACCCGAAGGACTCAGTAAAATTGAAAATTCAGTGACCAGAAATTATATTTTTGGAATGCAACCTGTTACCCCTAAAAAAACCAGAATACCTAAAGCATGGCTTCGTCTGGAAAACGTTACCCGTAACAATCTGAATAACTTAGCTGTTTCTTTTCCGTTGGGTGTATTTACCAGTGTAACTGGAATTTCGGGCTCCGGAAAGAGCAGTTTAGTGAGCCAGGCATTGGTTGAACTGGTTGCAGGCCAGCTGGGTCAGGAGGCAGAACTACTGACTGCTTCAGCAGAAGAAGCTGAAACACTGGAACTGGACAAAGTGTTGACTAAAGACGGAAAAATTACGGAAGGAATGGACGCGATTAAACGCCTGGTACGTGTAGATCAGAAACCGATAGGCAGGACACCAAGATCAAACCTGGCTACCTATACTGGATTATTTGATCAGGTCAGGAAGCTTTTTGCAGCGACTGAAATGGCTAAAAGCCGGCGTTATGATGCAGGGCGTTTTTCTTTCAATGTCGTTAAAGGCCGCTGTCCGCATTGTGAAGGAGAAGGCTTTGTAATGGTTGAATTGTTATTTTTACCCAGCGTATATGCGCCATGCCCAACTTGCAAAGGCACAAGATACAACCACAAAACACTGGAAATCAAATATAAAGAAAAGAATATTGCGGATGTATTAGGGATGACTGTCGATGCCGCCTGTGAGTTCTTTAATGCAGAGCCGCAAGTGTTCCGCGCACTGGATGTGGTGAGACAGGTTGGTTTAGGTTATTTAAGATTGGGACAGCCGGCAACAGAACTTTCTGGCGGGGAGGCACAGCGAATTAAGCTCGCTACCGAACTCCAGCGTATTCAACATGGAAATACACTCTATATCCTGGACGAGCCGACTACAGGACTGCATCCAGCTGACGTAGAAAAATTAATGGCCCAGCTGGATAAGCTTGTAGCACAAGGAAACACAGTTGTTGTGGTAGAACATGATATGCATGTGATTGCTGCAAGCGACTGGGTGATTGATATTGGCCCTGAAGCTGGTGAAAAAGGAGGGATGGTTGTGGCTTCCGGTCCTCCGGCATTGGTAGCGAAGTCAAAAAACAGCCGTACTGCACCTTATTTAAATAAATTTTTTAATGCTGAACACACATGGAAAAGCCCGATGCCACTATAAGAATGCGATTGCCACTTCCTATGGGTAAAACGCTGTTTGCTGGTGTATTTTTATTTATCGGATTTGTGGCTACATTGATCTTATCTTTTGAATATCAGAATCAGCTGGAAGAATTAATCGGGATAAACCTTGCTCAGATATCAATTGTGACTATAATGATAGTATTAATTATTCCATGGGTAATAATTGCCTGGATATTCATCAGAAAATTTGCACATTACGGACTTTTATGTTTATAAAATGATTATTTAACGGTTACCAGTATGGAAAGCAAAAAGATAATTAAAAACTATCCTGCAAGTGCAATTGCTTTTGTGAAAATACAGTACCTGTCTTATACTTTCACTGTGAAGAATAAGTACAGTTTCCAGAGTATAAACATGTCTGTAGACAAGAAAAATGAAAGTCAGCTGATGGAATTTAATCCTGTTTTTCATGCTTTTGTCCAGCGGAATAAAATACCTATACAAGAAGGAGTGGTGCTGTAATTTTAAGAATAAATCAAATCTCCAAGAAATCAATTCAAATGGAAACGAACACCAGCATACCCGAAGATTTGCAAAAACTATTTGATCAGAAAGAAACGGCTTATAAAAACTTTCAGTCATTTTCCGCTTCTTCTAAAAGAATTATCCTGGAATGGATCCTTAAAGCAAAAAAAACTGAAACAAGGGAAAAAAGAATAGTTCATACTGTTGAACTTGCTGAAAGAAATATAAAAGCTAACCATTAACAACTGAACTGATAAACCCCTGATTTTAAACATGGCCGGATATTTGATCCCTCCATCGACGAATGGGTTTTTTAACCGAGCTACTCATTTTCTATCCTATGTTTAAATTTCCTGTTCTCTCATTTATCCTCATTATTTCTTTAGTCAATTATACCCGTGTATTTTCCCAGACTCACGAAATTAACAGGCTCGAATCAAGCATCCATTTAATTAAAGACAGCATAAAATATGTAGATGTGCTGAACAGGATCGCGATATTATCTCATATGAACTACCGTGATTCCTGTAAATTTTACGCACAAAAAGCTAAAGCAATAGCGATAAGGCTCAATTACAATAAGGGGATTGCTGATGCTTTAAATTGCGAGGCTATCTCCAACGTTTCTGTGAATAATTATCTCTCTGCAAAATATTTTAATGATGCACTCCGGATTTATAAATCAATCAATGATCAGGGAAATGTCTGCCATGTACTCATGAATATTGGTGTGCTGATGTCTGTAGACAAGGATGACAAGGAGGCTTTACGCTATATTTACCTGGCTTATGAAAAGAGTAAATCCCTGAAGCATGATTCTATCCGCGCACTGATTATCAGTAATGTCATCTCTATAGATCAGAATCTTAGTCAGAAAAAATCAATGATGTTGTTTAAAGAGGGTCTGGCAATTGCCCAAAAATATAAGGATGAAAGATTACTTTTGTTTTACGAAGAAGTACGCGCATTACAAATTTACAATGCTGGAGAAAAACAAAAAGGAATTGCAATACAAACCAGAATACTGCATAAAGCAGATAGTTTAGGTCTTCAATATACAAAAGTAGAGTGTTATATTGGCTTAGGTGATATTTTTCTTGACTCCGAAAATACACAAGCAGGTCTTGATTATTATAAAAAGGGATTAGATACTTCCAGAAAGTACGGCTACCCTGAATTTTATTTACTTCTATCAGAGCGGTTGTATAATTTTTACAAATCACATAACCAGATGGACAGCGCTTACTTTTATATGTCACTATTACTTGCTAAGCGCGATGTTATCAGCAAAGCGACCAATAAGTCTGGCTATAATTATATGAATTTTGCTTTGAATGAGAATGAAAATAAAGAACTCAAACTGAAGGAGAATTCAAATCTTAAAGTAATAACTTTGCTTGGTTGTTTGTTTGCTGTAAGCATGGCTATGCTATTTGTTATTTATCGCTCCTTAAGAATCAAAAGACAATACGGAGATGTTCAGCACGAATTACATGAGGTCGCAGTAAAACAAAATAAGGAACTACAGCAAACGAATCATTTCAATACCATGCTAATCTCTGTGATTGCGCACGATATCAGACAACCTTTCAGTACCATCGTAATGCTTTCCAGCGTGTTCAATACGGATGTTGATTTGTTAACCGAAGAAGAAAAATTGGAGATCATGGCAGAACTGAGTGAAACTTCACAAAAAAGCCTTTCTTTCATGGACGGATTGCTGGAATGGATTAAATCTCAGAAAAGCGGCTTCAAATATCAGCCATCAAAACTTCTCCTAAACGAACTGATCCCCGAGGCAAATTCCTTCTTTAAAATAGCCCAGGCCAAAAAGAATATTAAACTGGTTCTGGATATACCTGTACAAACTGCAGTGCTCGCGCATCGGTATATGCTACTTTTTATTATCCGGAACATGCTTAACAATGCGACTAAATATTCACCAGCAGCAGGAACTATTCATATCTCTTGTTATTCAAAAGATGAGCGTATAGTGATTGCGATCAAAGATCAGGGCGAAGGAATGAGCCAGGATAAAGTTGATCAGCTTTTCAAAGCCAATGCAAGCGACTGGGAAAATACAAATGATCAGGGCGCGGGCCTTGCCTTAAGTATTTCTTATGACATGGCACTGTTGATGGGCGTAAAAATATGGGCAACAAGTAAAATAGGAGACGGGACTACTTTTTATATCTCAGGGATACCAAAAGATTTAGCCTGAACTCCTGACTTCAAATAGATGGGCAGAAACTACTCAAAAACAGCCTACTTTTGATTTTTTAATACCATATCAATAGTAATTGCCGCTGATAAAATAGCAACTTTATGTTTGCTTTCTGTATAATGTGGATCAATATGTACGTTGTATTTATCAGCTTTTGTAAAGATTTCCCGCATTGCACCAGCCCATTTTTTACTGATTGTACCGATTTCATTTTCATTACCATCTTTGATCTGGAATGCCCAGGCTTTCCAATCTCCTTTGATCTCAGCGATCAACTGACCTGAATTATCTAAAATCCTGAAAGTTGGTTTAAATAATTTAAACTTCTGCTGAATAGAAGCCAGCTCATTTCCATCAGGATCACTTACTATGATTTTTGACATAAAAAAAGTCCAGCCTCTGGATATTGTAGCCTGCACTTCTTCTTCAGAATTTACAATTTCCAATTTAAAAGGTAAAGCTGGTTTACCGATCAAAAGTGTCAGAAGTTTTTGCCCAAAAGATAAGGTTTGTCTGACTGCACCAATGTTTTCACCAGTTTCATTGAATATATTATAGACGTTCGCAAACTTGAAAAAATGTATTTTTTCATCAATAAAGTAATCGTGACCGTTAAAGAAATTAGTTTTACTCATAAACCTGCGTTAGTAATGATCCGCAAATTTGTATTAAATAATCGGAAGTTTATAATTAATGATAATAATTATCACTTAGATTGTAACTAATTCAGTAATTTCTTATCTTAATTACAAAAGACAAAAGCATACAATATGAACTTTTCAGGCAATATAATATGGATTATTTTCGGTGGGATATTTATCTTCTTTGAATACATCATAGGAGGGCTGATTCTTTGCCTGACGATTATTGGAATCCCCTTCGGACTCCAGTGTTTTAAATTTGCCATTGTCGGGCTAGCGCCATTTGGAGTTAAAATCACAGATACCTCATCCAATACAGGTTGCCTGTCAACCGTTATGAATATTATATGGTTCTTTTGTGGTGGTGTTTGGATTGCACTTACACATTTATTCTTTGGAATACTTTTATGTATCACTATTGTGGGCATCCCATTTGGAAGACAACATTTCAAACTCATGAACCTTGCATTTTCACCATTTGGGAAATCGATCAGTTAGTATGAATTAATTGATATTAATCCTGATTAAAGATCATATCAAAATAAGAAGGGGAGGAATAGAAAACAGCAAAATTATTCTGCCTGATTGCAAAGTAGTTAGGTTTTTTACAGTAGAAAAATGCAATTCAGATTTGCGACTTCTGATTTTTTCTCCTATCCTTGCGACCCTTAACAAGAAATGCATCCATAGCTCAGCTGGATAGAGCAACGGTTTTCTAAACCGTAGGTCATAGGTTCGAATCCTATTGGGTGTACCAGGAAGCTCTTAACTTGATTGTTAGGGGCTTTTTTAATTAAAAACATCACTAAAACCATTAAAAAGTACTAATTTTCTACTTATCTTTTTGATTCGATAATATGAATTTATAATTGCTGCTTTTGTAAATTGAAGTTTATTTTCACTGCTTTTTATATCATTCTGATAACTTGTCGATGTTGCTTCCCCCAATCTATCAGATTTTCTACACTATTTAGTCTTTCTGAGAGATTATAATAATATCCGGCCCGGTGAGTCCCGGGCCCGGATGTTAATTCTATGCTGTAAGCCTGTTTGAATTATTTAACATATATACTTCTTAAAAAATCTTTTAAAGATATCGGACTTCTTCCTAATAATTGTTTGACATGACTTTTATTGGAGTCGAACTCTCCTCTGGCTATTGCACCAGCGTACCTTGATAGATACTCTGCATCATCATGAGAAAGCCCCTGCTGTACAAGCTGGTCAACATATGACGTTACGTTAGTTTGGTTATAAGCTACCGTTTTTCCTGTGATTTCTGATATTAGGACAGCAATCTCAGCGAAGGAGAAAGCGGTCTCTGCAGCGATGAAATATTCTTTGTTTTCATGCTCAGGAGTAGTCAGAACAACAGCTATAGCTTCAGCCATTTCTGTTATTGGTAAAAAAGGTGTTTTACCGTTTCCGGCGGGGATGGAAATACCTTCATCCAATATATTATTTCCGGAAATAATGGGAATCAAGTCAGCATATAGTGTATTATCCATCAAAGTATACGGTACAGCTATCTTTTTTAGATAATCACTTGTGTCTGCATGATATTGAACATCTCCATACATTATACTTTGGCGCAGGTCTTTCATATCAAAACTGGTATAAATGAGATGACTAACACCAGTTTCCTTGGCAGCATTAATTACGTTTTTATGTTGCTCAAACCTTTGAGCTATTTCAGCTGAAGAAGATATCAGCAGTAGCTTCTCCACATCTTGGAAGGCACTTTTTAAAGACTCAAAATTCTGATAGTCGCCAATCCGCACCTGAATGCCTTTTGATTTCAATTCTGCCGATTTGGATTCATCTCTTACCAATGCTGCAATATTGTGTGCGGATATGCCTTTATTCAATAAAGAATTAATAGTGGCCTTGCCTAAGTTACCAGTTGCACCAGTTACTAAAATCATAGTTTTTGTTTTAAGATAAATAATCAATTACTTTTGTTAGGCAAAGAAACTGAAATCGGTACTATAAAATACCTTATCCAGTTGTTAACAAAATATAAACTGGTAACCTTGAAGTAACAAATGGAAAATAACTTAGCTCATGCTGAATGTCCTGCTATAGCAACGATAGCTCTGCTTGGAGGACGGTGGAAAGTGATCATTTTGCATGTGCTTTCCAAGAATGCCAGGCGTTTTGGAGAAATTAATGTTCGGGTGCCTTCTATATCAAGAAAAGTACTAACTGAACAACTGAGAGAACTTGAAGCTGATGGCTTAATTAGCAGGAAACAGTTCGGGGAGTTTCCCCTTCGAGTAGAGTATGCGCTCACAAAATATGGGGAAAGCCTTTGCCCATTGTTAGCTTATATAGCAGCATGGAAAAAAGAAAATGCTTAAGATTATTATATCAAATAAAGTGATAATCTTTAATTAAAAGCACTTTGTTTTTATAGTCTTGGCGCAATAGACCGAGCCATGATAGATAGGCTCAACGTAATGGTGCGTAGCGAAGCTTATTCACACTATATCATGTTTAATATTGATCTGTAAGGAGCTTAATTTTAAATGTTACTCCATATTATGTTTTAAGTTTGCAATTCATTCCTTCAGATTCTTTTTCGTACTCTTATGCGTCAATATTATCCATTAATAATAACTCACTCGTCTTGGTGATCCAGTTATTCTAAATAGTGGTTCAGCGCATACATTTTTCATGTTCTAATTGAACATTTTCGGATCAAGTCATCAACTTGTGGAGCAGGCTCTTTTTAAGCATAAATTTTGATACGCTCAACAGAAAGTCTTAGCTGTCACGGATGCTCTTATGCCGCTGGAAGTTGCGCTGAAAGCTTTCAATTTGCATGGGAATGACTCAGGGGGAACAAGGCCGGGCTGTTCGTCAATAAATTCAAAATAGCTAAATAATAAAGCTATATCGGCCGGGTACTGGTCGGGTACTCGTTAGGGTAAGAGCAGTGCTAAAGTAACGCGAGAGCATGGCAAGTCTAAGTCAAAACAACTAGTTGAAATGACCTGGACCTGCCATAGTTAAAGCCCGTTCTCAACCTGATGTCATCCCGACCACCACTCAGGCACAACCAAACCATAACTGGTTGAAGATTAATGAAATTATAATTTTCCCTTGGGCTAACCCATGGACAATTGCAGACAGCTGCGGACAATTACGGCCATTTTTTACGCATCAGGATAATCTTTAACGCGAATAGCTTACATTGGTGGAAAGGCATTTATTTATGATGAGAAGTTTAACGGGTAAATTTTCAAAGGGAATCCTGGGCGGTTTCATTTTTAAAGCAGCAGTTTGGCGTACAACTTGTTTCAAAAGTTCTGTACTGGGCATAATGAAACAAGCAATGGAAACCGAAAAAGGCATCAGAGAACTTTCGTCAAAGTGGCCAGCCTGGAAAAATCAGGAAGTAATTAGCTTATTAAAGAATCGTAACCAATTACATTGATCAATTGTAAAGCGAAAATAATGTATATTAAAAAACAAAAATCAGTCACATTTTAAATTCCTCACAGCATGCCTACTTATACAAATGAACTTAACGTAGAAAAAGTTATACTAGATAAATTAAACTCTCTTAAGACTATATCAAATATTTTAGATCAATATACTGGAGAACTAGTAACATTTAATGAGACTACAGAGATTACAAATGATTTGGAATTGGATGGTGTTATTTATGTAAAGTTTGGAGATGATTATTTTAAAAGAAATTTTACCGGAAGCATTAACATTAAGTGGTTCGGTGCAAGGGGCAATGGTATTCATGACGATTATGAAGCAATACAAGGAGCTATTAATTATGCACAAAAGCAAGGAATATCCTTATTTATACCACAGGGTATTTTCAAAACTTCTGGAACCTTACGAATAACACTAAGGATTCATATATATGGGGAGGGAATGTGGCAATCTCAGATAATATATTCTGGTAACGACTCTGCTATAAGAATTATACCACCTACTGATAGGACGAGCAACACAGGCACATATTTTCACGACTTTATGGTAAAGCCCCAAATTGGAGGAGGTGGAAAATATGGTATTGAAGTTTATCTGGGCATTAATGCTTATTTTTCAAATTGGGAATTTAATAGGATTTTTGTTGGAGATTTTGGCAATTTTGGTATTAGATTAGACAATTCATCCAGAAATGTGGATGGTTTTTTCGCATTCACGATCCGTAGATGTTGGATACAAAATGGCTTAAATGGCGATAGCGTAGGTGATTCTATAACTATAAGTGAAAATACAATCACAGGTAACAGGATACTTTCACCTGGTATTTTATTTAGTGGCATAGGTGGTGCCAGGCAGATTATTATACGTGAAAATAACATCACTACTCAACATGGAGCTATTGCATTGCTAGCTATGGAACAAACACAAGTTTGCTTTAATCAATTGGAACACGGTGCGGGCTCAGATTATTTAGGAATTTACCAATCTCAACTATATTTAGCAGATTGCATATATTGTGTAATTCAGGGTAACACAATTAGCCCTGCTCGTTCCGTAGGTTCTATAACTTCAGATTATGCAATCTATTTATCCGGAACAAGTATCGGAAATATAATTACCCAAAATGACATGTCAGTTGGTGCAGAAGGTAAATATATTGGCTTTGGGATTTCATCAAAGCGTAATATCTTGAAAACCGATAACGCATACTATGGTACTCTTAATTCAGAGGTTGAAACATTGGGAGTAGATAATTTAGGTATTGACAACTACGGTGTTGAGGTTTCTTTAACTTTATTAGCTAACTGGATTCCTTATGATTCTACTAGTGAAGTCTCGGCAAAAAAAATCGATTCTGGTTTGGTTGTTTTAAGAGGGGCAATTAAAGATGGAATACAGACATTAGGCACAACAATTTTTATATTACCTCAATTATTCCGACCTGTCAGGGAAAAAAGATTTCAAGTCACTAATTTCAATACCGGAACATTTTCATCAGCAACTTTGTTAATCAGGCCAACTGGAGAAGTAAATATTTTAGCTATTAATGGAAGTACCTTATTACAAATAGATGGGGTTTCCTATACTACTAATTAATCAAATTTAAAAACATCACTACCATTATTCCCGGTGGTGGGGCTACATAATATATTTCTTTGAAATGACGCGTTGGTATTTAATCAGAAACAGCACGAATCATGACAGGAGCTATACAAAATGGGGTACAGACAGTATAAGGTTAACTAAAGCTCGATGTAAGCCTTGTTGAGTCCAAAGGCAGAGTTATAACTCTGCCTTTTTAATATAATGAATATCCGGTTGTTGTTCAGAAAGCGATATAGCTACTTTTCTTTAACAAACCTGCTCGCAGTAACCTTAGGAATGATAACAAGCAGATCATATCCCTTAATAACTCTTTGCATTTTGATATCTGAAATTTTCAATCGTCCTTCATTCAGTTCTTTTCTTAATGGTAGCAGATCGAAACAAGACCATTGTTCACCATCGATTACTCTAGTAATAGGTTTCAGGCATTTGAGCATACTACTATTGGGGTTGATGTTTTCAGCAGGAAAACCTTCAAACGGGGAAGCCTGAGTCCCGGATACACCCAGAATCATGATATGCAGGGAGCTTTTGAAATTAGCATCATTGATGTTACTGACAAGGTTTCCCAAATCATAGATCTCCAGGAAACTCTCCCCGCCGGCAAGATGGTTTGCTCCATATTTGAAAAGATTTCTTTTGCCAGACCAACTTCCAAAGGTTTGCATGAGTTGGTTTTTCATGAGCTGAATCCTCAGATTATGGTTTTGGGATTTGTAGATCTTTGCACTCAGTTTAATTGCCTCGATAATCTTTGTTTCCTGTGTGCTTAATTTGAGCAGGGACAGCTTGTCTATATTTTTCGCAAAATCATCAGTCAATAGATAGAAGGGCTTATTCTGGTCTTTTAGAAAATTGTCAAAGTATAATTTCGAACTATCTGCAATCAGTTTGTAAAGATACTTTGCCTCTTTATTCCTGGTAGTCTGTTCTAATTCATTGCAGATTATCCTGTCGCCAATCAGGAGTATCTGGTCAGTTCCCCGTATGATGGTATTTGATATACTGAGCTGTTTTAAGAGTTCGAATTCAGGAGCAAAAGCATAGAAAGAAAAAGCATTTCCATAAGTGTTTACATAATTTCGCAACGCCAGTGGTGATAGGTTTTTGATCTTCCCCTGTAGAATCTCTGAGGTAAACGGGTCGATTTCACAGAAAAAATTTTCGAACTTGATCTTGGAAACAATAGCAGAGGTAAAATAGGGGATCTCATTGGTAAAATGGTCTTCGCCGATCAGGATGTCATTCGAAGCGGTCGCTTTTTTGATAATTTTTTCCCATCCGGCACCTAAAAATGTGTCCGCTTGTTTGACAAAAGTAGTCATATTGTTCCTGGCCAGACTGGTGAGTAAACTATCCTGTGCGAAAGTAGTCGAAGTTGCAGCGAAAAATAAAAATGCTGAGAGTATTAAGTTTTGTCGGTTCATTCAAATAGTTTGTTGTCATTAATTTTTTACAAGATAGAACAAATTTGCAATTCATATATACAGGATATCTGCAATCACATCATCAGTCCTGTATTAAAAATATATATCCGATATTCAGCGATATGTATAATCCGCCAACAGCCATCGCCCGGTAATTTTGTAGCATAAAATAACAAATATTAAAAAATCTCGTAGCTGGTACTGTTGCAGCACAGCTCAAAATTTCTCCCGGTTATCTTAGTGACTTACTCAGACAGGAAACCGGTTTAAATCCTTTAGCTTATCGTAAACAACATTAAAATATTAAAAGGGTACCTCTAGTGCATTCCTTTTACGAATAGCTTCTTCGGTTCTTGGAACCATTACTTCTAATCCAAATCTTACGGCATTGCCTTGAACTTCCTCAATAAACGGACGTAAATTTGTATTATAATCCTGAAACGCCAGTTCAAAATTCCCTTTGTGTTTGTGCATAGCAGCAGCTAATGCTGCTGCTCCATGAATTGCCAGCGATCCACCCATTCCAGCAGCAGGCGAAGCACAATAACCGGCATCGCCCACCAAAGCGACCCTGCCTTTTGTCCAGGATGGCATCTTTATTTGACTGAGTTTATCAAAGTAAAAAGTTTTCGTATTCTTTACTTCTTCCAGTAATTCCGGAGTTCTCCAGCTTTGTCCGGAAAATTGATCCAGAATGATCTCTCTTTGCTGCTGTTCATTCCGATAATCATAAGAAATCTCTTTTTCTGAATAGAAACAAAAAACAATATCGGTTTTATTATTATAGGCATTAAGCATAATCGCTTTATCCGGCTCATTATACATTTGTGAGGTGTTTTGTTTAATTAGCAATTTGTTTACGATGCTGATAGAAAAATACTGATTAAGAAAATGTGAATATTCATCTTCCTCACCAAACCAAATTTTTCTTACTGTCGAATGTAAACCATCACAACCAAATAACAAGTCAAATGAGCATTCCGGGCCATTTTTAAAGGCAACCTGTATGGCATCTTTCGTTTCGCTGATAGTAGTAATGCTATTGTTGAAAACAAATTCAACTTCATATTTGATGGTATTGAATAAAATATTCAGCAATATATCCCGTTCAATTTCACATTCATCGTCCGCGGCCCCTTCACCTTCTTTTTTCATCGGTATTGAACCTTCAGTAACATCATCGGAGTTTTTAAATTCCATTACTTCCATATTCAATCTGTTGGATTCGATTTGCTGGAAAATCTCCATATTCTTAACGATATCTACTGTGTCCCCGCGAATATCCACAGGTGTTCCGCCTTTTCGAAGTTCATTTGCAATCTCAACAACAGTTACTTTGTAGCCCAATTTATTCATCCAATAAGCGGTTGAAAGTCCGGCAAAACCTGCACCCGAAATGAGTACTTTTTTTTCTTGTGATGGTTCCATTTTTTATATGAGTTTATTTGACTCTGCAAAGGAACATCGCAACAGAAGGATAAATAATAGCAATACAAAGTAAGTATTGGACTAACCGCGTTTTTTATTGCGGAACGCTAAAGCGGTCATTCCCGTAACTTTGGTAAACAACCTTGAAAAATAGGGGTAATCATCATAGCCTAATGCTGTCGCAATTTCTTTTACTGATTGATCAGAATAATACAGCAACCGTTTTGCCTCTAAAATAATACGCTGCTGTATGTGATTTGAAACGGAATAACCAGTTGCGTGTTTAACACATTCGTTCAGGTAGGGTATGGAAAGATGCAATTTTTTAGCATAATCTGCCGGGCGTTTGAGATTGATATAATTAAGCTCCAGTATTTCCCTGAAAGCTTTGGTAACAATTTCAAATCTTGAAGCTTTGTCTGTTGATTTAGCTAGTTCTGAATATTGTGAAATAACGAATGCGGCCAATGCATTACAACTGTCTTTCAATAACGAATGATATAATTTGTCCGTTTTCCGTTTAGAAAATTTGATAGCAATTGATACCGCTTCAGAAATAATTGAAAATTCTTCTTCTTTTAATACTAACGGTTTTGCCGGAGTGATATCTTCCAATAATTTCAGGTACTGTGGATTCAGGCTCTCATTATTCATTGCCCAACTGCTCACTACGACATTTTCCATGGCAAGAATACGATGTATTTGATCGGGATGAACATAGATGATAGAGGACTGGTTAATTTGATATTCCTGAAAATCAATTTCAATGTGAACTGTTCCTTTTTCAAGCAGGAAGAATGAGTGGCGGTCTTCCCGATGCGATTGTTTTGCAACTTCAAACTCTTTTAGCGTTGCGTCGTCCCAAATAGATAAATTTTCAAAAGACATCGTTTCAATGGCGATACCTGCATCAAAATCATCAAACATTGTATTTACCGGAACGGATTTATTTTTCTTACGCATCTTCTTTTCAATTCAAATGGAAAGATCTTAAAATATTTTTTCATTGCCATACAATATTTCCAGCGGTTTGACGCTTTAATAGATGAGAGCGTTAATTTAGATAAGCGGAAATGGTCATTGATCATTTCCGCTTTCTTTTTTAAAACGTTTTTCTATTTCAAAAATCATTCTATTCAGATTGAAGACTACATTTCACTTAAAAGATAATCAGCGTATTAAAAACCCTTTTAAATCAAGATAATTAATATTATTGTTAATTTAAATATCAAAAACAAACAAATAGATAATAAAGTTATTTTTTTAAAAAATCAAACAATTAATATTTCATGAAAAGAAAATCACAAAACTACCTTACTACTGCAACAATTCTTTGTGTAACAGCGATTATAATTTCCAGCTGTTCAAAAGAAAGATTAGTAAAAACGGATTTTATACTAAACTGAAACTACAGCGACCGGTAAGCTAAACCAAAAAGTACTGCCTTCTCCGAATTCGCTTTCCACCCCGATTTTTCCCTGGTGCCGGTCTATAATTTCAGCACATAAATAAAGGCCGATACCAAAGCCTGAAACAATATCATCGTTCAGAACCCTATAAAAACGATCAAACAGTTTATCCTTATCCTGGCCCTGAATTAGGAACATTAAATATCTGTGTGCATAAACGGGCAATATTATCGAAAGAAGCCTCAGAAGGGCTATCCATAATCCTGTATCGTTTAAGTGCCTGAAGTCTTTCGGAATCATTATCCGGAATGATATTCATTCCGAAGGTATCTTCAATCATTTGATACTGATAAAGACGTTAAGAAAGTTTGCAAATATAAGTTATTTGCAGAATAATAATTAACTATTGGCATAGATACCCGAATCAACTCCGGTTTTAAATACCTTGAAATCCTTCTTCACCTTTTGTGCATATTTAAACGCATAGTCGATGAGTTTTTCCTGCCATGCTGTACTTCTACCAAATTCAATAAGTTCATCAGCAATGGCTGAACCCTTTCTGCCTGAACTTCTGATATGTGCCGAAGCTGTCAACGCTGCCATATCATCAATAACCTGAAAGATATCTCTGTATTGATCCTGAATTAATCTGAACTTGATCTTATCTTCAGCAGGTTGCATTTCTTTAACAACAAAAGCGTCCCCCTTAAAAACAGTATGGCTCAGCAGTGAGCAAGGCATATGCTGGGAGAGTTCCTGTGCAAAAACTACACGTTCAGCTTCAGTTTCCCATTGAGGCTGTGAAACTTTAACATAGGGGGTAAGTGCACTCGGCTGCGATTGCTTCATATCCACAATCAAATATTTCCCTTTCTTTAGCAAGTTTTCCAGTAAGAACATGTAGCGTTTTGTACCCACACTACCGGTGCCGGCCAGACGAAAAACGACATCACGTACTTTATAATTATAGGGACTTCTGCTATGGTTATTGATCCAGTCTGTCAAATGTTCCACTAAATCTTTTCTCAGGTCTTTATCCAGCTCAAAATGTCTTTCATCTTCCAGGGAAAGTACCAGTTTCCGTTTTCTGACTTCAGTACGTTTGTCCAGTAAGCGGCTTTGCTTCCGTTTAGAGACGGCCATCAAAAATGTACAAATGATACCTTTTGCAATTCTGGGTTCAATAGCAAGCGCTTTCCCCCGGGCTAAAACTGCACTGTAATTTTTCAGAAAGACATTTGCCATATTCATCGCTTTCAGGTCTTCCAGTTCTAAGAAATCAAAACAAAGGAAAATACTCGTCAGCATTCTGACCAATTCAAATGCTACAGGAGCCAGCAACGCTTCATCAAAGTCATTCAGGTCAAAATATACCTGACCATCGTCAGCCTTATAGCTCCCAAAGTTTTCTACATGCAAGTCACCACATATCCAGCTTAAAGGAGATTTCGGCATTGCTTTCCAAAGTGACAGGTCCTGATAAAAAATCTCGCAGGTTCCTCTGAAAAAACGAAAAGCACTTTCAGTCATTGCCTGGTATTTGAGCTGTACCATCTCAGCAAGCATGCCCTTATTAGAGGCGATGATTCGTTCTGATAAACTCATATCTGGTAAGTAGTGTTGTTAAATTTCATATGGAGCCAACTAGATTGGCGCTATAACCCATAACCAAACAAATGGTTTTAATTTCAAGCCGATTTATTGTATTTTATTATTAAAGTCAATAAAGCCGCCTGAAGACGGCTTTATTAAATAATATATTTTTAATCAGTGATATTTGGATCAGGGAGCAAAGTCAATCCTAATTGTTCAAGCCGGTATAATCTGGTTGTAGAAAACCACCCCTGGCCAGGAATATTGACTTTTGCAACAATGGTATCCATGAGTTTTAGCCTTAAACCTCCATGTCCCGTGGCATCAGTAGTCGTCGTTTCTCCAGTAGTTACATTGATTAAGGTAGCAAATGGAGCAGCGATTCCCGGGCCACCCGGAGTAAGACGATAATTACAAAGAATGGCTTTCAGAATCCGGAAGTCTTTTTTAACAGCGGGTTTTTCTTTAGCTACAGCTTGCGAAAAGGGAGTAAACTGTAGAAATAGCATGATCATGCTCAATAAGATGATTAATTTTTTCATTGGTAAATTAGTTTAGGTTAATAAAATGATATAATCAATATAACTATAAATTAACAACCCCATTAAGAAGATTGACACATTTATTTGTTCAATAAAAACTTATCATATTTCTGCTATCTTCGTTTTTTTACATGATGTCAATTTCAAAAGCTTCAATTTCTGATTTATCAGCGTTATTAAACTTAGTCAATACTACTTATCGTGGTGAAACCTCTACTAAAGGATGGACATCCGAAATTCTTTTATTAGCAGGGGAGATCCGTATAGATGAAGAAATACTAACGGACTACCTTACAAATCCATCCATTTCTGTTTTAAAGTTTACCAACCCTGCCAATCAGCTAATTGGTTGCGTTTACCTGGAGCAAAAAGAAGAGCATCTCTATTTAGGCATGCTTGCAGTTAATCCCGAATTTCAGGATGGGGGTATAGGAAGATTGCTTTTACATGGTGCTGAAGAACATGCCAGACAACTCAATTGCAATAAAATCAATATAACCGTGATTGAAGACAGAACAGAACTTATTGCGTGGTATCAAAGGAGGGGATATGTCACTACTGGCAGAAAATTCCCATTTCCTGTAGAATATCATAAATACGGCAAACCATTAAAAGAAATCATCCTGATTGAAATGGAAAAGAAAATCAATTTTTAGTTTTTGGTCTTATCCGGATACGCTAAAGTCTTGTCTGATATATTTTTTCAGCGTAAAGTGGTGCCCGTGCTTTTGTGTTTTTAAAAAAAATTAAGCTAAACAAGTCTCTTTATTTCGTGTAATCTTATATTTGCCGCTAAATTGAGCTATTATGTTAGCCATTCAACATAGCGCAGTGCATAGGATAAATTACATATGACAACCATACAAGACTTACAATCCCTTTATAATCAAGGTGAATTTTCAAAATGCCTTGAATCTTTGAATCCTTTTCTCCTGGTGAATCCTGATAGCATTGAAGGGCTGCTGCTCAAAGCCAGATGCGAATATCAATCAGCTAGTCAGACTTTTGATCCAGATACAAACGATATATCCTTATATATAACTGCATATCATAGTTTTGAATACGTTTTAAAACTTCAGCCTACGCATGAGGAAGCAATGTTATATGCTGCTTATATCAATATCTTTGTAACACAGGATAACTTACCAGAAGCACAGGTTTATTGTGATATCCTTGTTTTTTCAGAGAACGAAGATACCAGGTTAAAAGCGATCGGTTATCGCCGTCAGGTTAATTTTATCCTGGGAAATATGGAGCTTGTATTGGAAGATATAGATTTAATGATTGCACATTATAAAGCACTGTATCCTAACAATAGAAGTATCCTTGATCAGGAATTAGGCCTGCTTTATCTGGAAAAGACGAATATTTATCTGTGGCATAAAGAAGATGCGCTACAAGTGTTTCAGACCTTCAGAGAAGGTAAGGCGTATCCTCATCAAAATTATCTGACACATAATGCAGTTGCTTTACTTGCCTTAGATTACCAGCGATTAGAACTGGCTGGAGAAGCAGCTTTTATGGCCTTTACTTATAGCGATGAGCAGCCTAACCAAGAGCTGATTGACCTTTACCACAGGATTAACGACTTGAGCGCAAAAAGCAAACTGAATAAGCTATTGGTATATAGTTTAATATTGGCTTTAAGAAGATTTTCTGAACATTTAAAGGCAGACCCGATTGAAATATTAAGTCTTTCTCTTAGTTATATGAAAGTTTATCCTGATTGGGATATTCCATATCATTTTGCAGGTACATTTTTATTTGATGAAAAGAAGTATGAAGAAGCGCTTCCTTATTTGAAAAAGAGTTTAGAGATTGGAGGCCTGGCGCGAGGCCTTCGTCGTTATATTGATGCCAATTGCCGCATTATGGGGCAACTACCAGACATCGAATCTTTGCCAGCAGATTCTCCTGAAGCTTATTATGCTGCAGGCTGCGATTTTTATTATGAGTCTATCCCAAATATCTGGACTGAAGGACTTTCAGAGGAATTACAGGAAATCAAAGTCAAGTTTTATGAGATTTCTTATCAAGGCTTTTATGAATATTTCTATAATAACACTGGCGAAAGTTTAGCAAACGAGGTTCATACTTTTGCAATGTGCTGTAATAATTACGGAATAGCTCTTTCTGAAATCGGCGCTTTCGAAAAAGCTGCTGAAGTTCACGCTATTGGTTATTCTCTTTCTCCTTTTTGGGAGCAGTTGAATAGCTGGGGAACAGCGCTTAAGGGGTTGGAAAAATATGAGCAGGCGATAGAGATATACGAGGTGGCCGCAACTTATAGTAGTGATTACCTGTCTTTTTCAGCTTATCTGAGAATCAAAGCTGAGATTCTGGATATGACTTATAAACTGGGCCGTAATGAGCAAACTTATGAGATCCTGGACTCCATAACCGAGGAATATGACTCTTTTTTGGAAATTAATAAGAAAGAGCTCACAGAAGCTCAATTGTTTGAGCTAAGCGAACAATATATTATCATTCAAAATGTCCGCCATGATTTGCTGAGTAAAGGAAGCCCTGAAGATGCGATTAAAGCGTGGCAAAATGAGCTGGTTAAAAACCCCGATGATAATTCTGCCTGGTTTATGCTGATGCAGGAATATTATATCATCAAAGATTATAGCCAGTGTATTGCTTGTGCAGATAACTATCAATCTGTCAAGAAAGAGGCAATACAAGATACTTCACGTTGCAAAATTCATTATATGCGCGGATTATCTTATATGAACCTTGGCAATTACGAAAAAGCAATTGAAGATCTGAAAGCTTTAATTGCACCTTTAAAAATAGTTTACCCAGATAATGAGTACGAATTGAGCAGAGCTTATCTGCATCTTGCTGATTGTTATTTCATCTTGAATAAGTGGGATAATTGTAAGGAGAGTGCTTATCAGGGCATATTATGTTATATCAGGAATGAATGGGCCTGGGATGACGAACTTTTAAAGGTAAAATTACAATATGCAGATGCTTTATATAAAACGGGTTCTAAAGGTGAAGCTTTGGAAAATATAAAGAATATCCTGGAAGCTTATCCGGCTAACGAAGAAGCACTGAAAAGGAGGAAGGAGTGGAAAAAAGGATTGTTTTCTTTTTTTAAATCCTAAGTAGCCAGTTTAAATCAATTATTGTTTTAATAATGCATAATAATGCTTCATTAAAACAATAATCGACTATAAATTAAATGTTATCACTAACTGATAACATGGATAATACCTACAGAACACTATCAGTTTATAGGCATGTTTCAGGAATAAGCAACCAGTTTTTAAAACTTAAACTGCTTTGTAAACTCTTCTGGCTGTACAATAATGTAACGGATTAATGGGAATTCTCTTCTGATCCCAGCCTGAATAGCGTCAATAGCTTCATTGATTTGGTGGGTATTCAGGTCTTCTTTGAAAGTTGCGATCAGCATTAACAACACTTCCTCTGGTGACTGGTAAGTGGATACAACGGTTAAAACTTTGACAACTCCCGGAACTGCTTCAGTTTTCTCCACGATTTTTTGTCTTGATATTGCAGAGATTCCTTCGCCCATCAATAAGCTCCGGCTTTCTCTGGCCAGGATCAAAGAAACCCCGACTAACAACAGCCCGACTAATAAGGAGGCTACACCGTCCAGTTGTGGAATATGAAACTGGTGACCGATGACCATACAGATCATTACAATTGATAATCCTAAAACAGCTGCACCATCTTCAAAAAGCACTAAGAAGCTGGAAGGATCCTTACTTTTTACAATCGCGTTCCACCAGGTTTCATGACCTCTGACTTTATTGAAAGCTTTAGCAGCTATAATCAGGGAAGTGCCTTCAAAGACAACAGATAACGCAAGTACCACATAATTCCAGGTTGGATCTCCAAGAGGCTCTGGGTTTGAGATATGAATGATCCCCTGGTAAATAGAAATTCCTCCACCCAGACCAAAAATCAGGATGGAAACGATAAAGGAATAGAAGTAAAGCTCTTTTCCATAACCGAAGGGACGGAGTGCATCCGCAGGTTTCTTGCTTCTTTGTAATCCGAAAAGCAGTAAAAGCTGGTTAACAGTATCGACTACAGAATGTATCCCTTCGGAAATCATAGAAGCACTGTTGCTGAATGCACCTGCTATAAATTTGGTAATGGCAATAAGCAGGTTCGCTGCCAGCGCGCTGTAAATGGATGCTTTTTGATTAGCCATAAGTGTGAAATACGCAAGAAAATAAGAATCTTAAAAAGACTTTCCCTTACTGTACAAAAGTAAAGGCCAAAATGTTTTAAAACGGGCTTTTGTATTTTTTATGCAGGAACAGCAACCAGCATTCTTGTCCTTTTCTGAAATCTGAAAAACAGCATCACAGAGGCGGTAAGTAATCCAAAAGTAAGACCGTACCAGATTCCGTTGACCCCCATCTCTAATGTGATACCTAAAAGATAACCTAGTGGGATACCAATCACCCAGTAAGCTACAAAAGTGATCACTGTAGGGATATTTACATCACCCAAACCTCTTAAAACACCTAATCCTACGACTTGTGTACCATCAAATAACTGGAAGAAACCAGCAATAATCAACAATTGGGCTGCAATATTAATTACTGCAGTGTCCTCTGTATAGATATAAGGTAACAGATGATTCGCACAAACAAATGCAACAGCGGTAATACTCATAAAAACAGCCACAGTATGGTAACTTGCTATGGCCGACCTTCTCAAATCAAGGAAGTTGTTTTTACCCAGGTTATTACCAGTTTTAATGGTCGCTGCTGATGCAATTCCACTTGCCAGCATATAAGTTACAGAAGCCAGGTTAATAGCTACCTGGTGTGCTGCTTGTTCCACAGCACCAATGGTACCAATCAGGATTGCAGCTCCACTGAATGCACTGATCTCAAAAGAATATTGTAAAGCAACCGGAGCACCTATTTTTAAGATTTTGAGACTTCTTATTTTGTCGATCAGGGTGAGTTTAAAGTTTTGCAGATATATTTTGAAGTTTTTGGAGTTAAAAACGTAAATGCACATCACCGTAGCCATTAATATCCTGTCTACCAGCGTACTGATACCAACACCTTTAACGCCCATAGGAGCGATGCCAAACATCCCTTTAACCAGGATTATTCCCAGGATAACATTGATAATATTTCCCCAGATAGAAATAAACATCGCTTGTTTGGTAAAACCCAATCCTTCGGCAAATTGCTTGAAAGTTTGAAAAATCATTAGTGGAATGATAGAAAAACTCAGGTATCCAAGGTAAGGTTTTGCATAGGCAACAACTTCTGGAGATTGTCCGAGATTATCAATAACCAATAAGGTTCCAAAGTGTACCAAGAGATACAGGAAAATCCCTATCATGATATTAATCAACAGGCTATTTGATAATAACCTTCCGCATTCTTTATAGTTTTTACGTCCGTTCTCCTGCGCAATAAGCGGAGTTAGTCCATAGGAGATACCCATTCCTAAAACCAGGATCAGCATGAATAAACTATTCACCAGAGAAACCGCAGCCAATTGAATTGTTCCTGCAAAATGTCCTACAATCACACTGTCGGCAAGGTGCACAACGGTGTGGCCCAGCTGGGATACCACAATAGGCATGGCCAGTCTGAGGTTATCTGAATAATAAGGCTTGTATTTTGCGTAAAAGGAACTGAACATAACGATTGAATTGAACCGTCAAAGGTACGGCTATTTCGGCGTTGTCATGGTAAAATATTCCTCTTTTTCGGAAGAATGGGGCTGAATCAGGTCAGCAAGAATGAAGCTGACCAATATCCTCTGCGCTTTCTGATTAGAGATTTTAGTAAGTTTACTAAATTGTTTTAAGGTAATACGCCCTTCCTGGTCAAGATACTTTAATAACTTTTGTTCCTGTTCGGTGTAGGTGATCAATTGTCCGCTGTGGGTATTTTCTTTTTTCAGTACATCAACGATGATCTTACTGGCCAGAATACTCTTGTCATTGACCCGGAAATAAACCCACCATTTTTTGTTTTCGTCCAGTGCATAGTGCGGTTTGGTGTCACTTTGCGGAATTTTCGCGACCAGTACGAGTTTACTATCAATGTATATTTCTTCAAATTCCGGTTCAATCGCTGGCTTGCAGAATTGATGCGCAGATCTGGTAATCATGTATTTCTCTTCTTCTTCAGATTTAACGCCTTTGATCGTGCCGTCATCGGCTACACCGATCAATAATTGTCCTCCTTTGTTATTGGCAAAGGCTACCAGGCTTTTTGCAATCTTTTCATAGTTATTAATTGTCTTTTTAAAATCCAGTGTAGTTCCTTCTCCTTGCAAAATAAGTTTCCTGATATTCATTTTTAGAGGTTTTAACGGACATTTCTATTTAATAAGCTACCGGGCCATTTTCGCCACTGTGCAGGTTTCTGACATATACCTCGTTCATCACTGTGGCACAAACTTCACCAGCGCTGTTTTTAATTTCCATGGGGTAAGCTTTAACAAATTTGCCACTGGTATTTAACGCTTCAATAGCATCATTCAGCATCTCATCAGTAATAATAATAGTAAAAAAAAGGGCTGATCTACCAGGTTTCAGGTATTGTATGCTTGCACTTTTGAGCCATACTCTGACTTTAAATCCCTGGCGCTGTAAAAGCTGATCAAATAATAATGCATAAAATGGGTCTGTAGCGGCATAAATAGTTCCGCCAAATATGGAACCGTTATAGTTTTTATTGAAAAGGCTTTTATAGATTTTAATATCAGCTCCCCTGAACCCTGGATGGAATTTCTTAACCCAAATACGCTGGAAGAGAAGCGGGGGATAAAAGCACAGTCCCCATTTTAGTGTTCTTTCTGATACTATCATGAGCTTTAAATATCAGAAAGATTATTGGGATCTTGTAGAACCTGTAGAAATTAATATGCTAAATTTTACAGTTCTCAGAGAATAATCTGCTTATAAAAAACCGGGAGGCTATTGATCCCGTATATCAGTCTACAAAACGGACAAAACAAAATTAAACTTTATGAAAAAGCAAATTTTTACGGTTGCAATGGCTCTTGCATTTCTTTCTTTGGCTTCAGCTTGTAACTCATCAAAACCTGGTAGTACTACTGATACTTCAACGACTACAATGACAGATACCAGCAGTAAAATGTCAAGCATGGCTGATACTTCAAAAATGAGTACTCAGGAAGGTGTTATGGTAGGTGGTGCTTTAATGGTTCCTTCAAAAAATATTGTAGAAAATGCGGTTGAATCTAAAGATCATACTACATTGGTTGCTGCTGTTAAAGCTGCTGGTTTAGCAGAAACTTTAAGTGGAAAAGGCCCTTTTACAGTATTTGCACCTACAAACGAGGCTTTTGATAAATTGCCTGCTGGTACTGTAGCTAAATTGCTTAAACCAGAAATGAAAAAAGATCTTGCTGGTGTTTTAACTTATCATGTTGTCGCAGGAAATTATAAAGCTGCTGATTTAAAAGATGGCCTGGAACTGACTACTGTTCAGGGACAGAAAATTAAATTCTCTAAAAAAGATGGTCAGTGGTATGTGAATGATGCAAAAATTACCATCACAGATGCAGTTTCAAGCAATGGGGTAACGCATGTAATCGATGCGGTATTAATGCCGAAAAAATAGTTTAATAATAGGTAGTTGATTTTTTTAGGGGCTTTGCTGGTTGATCGGCAAAGCCTTTTTTATTAATTTTTAATTAGCATGATTTTATCTTAGTCAACATTATAGTTTATGTTTTTAAAAATTTATATCTTACCATCATAATACTATTCATGCAAATTAAGTTATGAAGAATAAGATTAATGAAATTGCTAAGATTTTATCTGAAAACTACAGCTCGCTACCTCGGATTTCTGTGAAAGACGGGAGACTGGGAGCAGCCTTGTTCCTAAGTTCTTATAGCGACTTTTCTGGAGAGGGGCAATACAATGACTTAACTGAAGAAATTGTTTCAGAGATACTGGAAGACATCAATAGCGGATATGTTTCTGATACATTAGGGAAGGAAATGGCTGATTTGGGTATCTTTTTAAGTTATATGAAAGATCAGGATCTATTGGACATCAGCTCAGATGAGCTACTGAATGATCTGGATGTAATAGCTGATGATTTTGTTGACAAAAATATTGAAGCCCAGGATTTTGACCCTTTTACCGGTTTTCTGGCACAGGGATATTATCTGCTCAATAGGGATACGCAGGTTTCACGAGATGCGATCTTAAAGATAGTTAAGGCAATATCCTTTATTTCAATTCAGGATAAAGACGGTCATTTATTTTGGAAATCACCAAAATTTAGTAATGGTGGTATTTATACTGGAATTACACATGGAAGCTGTGCTATTATACAGTTTCTATTAAAAGCAGATCTCAAATTTAAGTTCGATGATACCATTAAAAAGTTAATCGTGAATAGCATTGATTTTTTACTGAAGCATAAACTTAATTTTGAAGAATACAACTTTTACTTTCCTACAAAAATTGGTGAGGAAGTCGTAAAAACTCCCGTAGAATGGTGTTATGGTGACCTTTCTATTGGATATACACTACTGAATGCAGGGCTTCATTTGAAAAATGAACTGCTTGAAAAAACAGGAATTGAAATATTGGAAAATACAGTTAAAAGAACTGATCCTCAAAATTACATAGATGATGCTAGTTTATCCTATGGTAGTGCTGGTATCGCCATAGTACTTAAAAAAGCACTGTTACTTTGTGATTCACCTGTTTTGCAAACTGCTTATCATGACTTTATTGATAAAACGCTAAAACATGCAAAATCAGTGAATGGATTTGCGGGTTATCAGGCATTTTTTTACAAGGACAGTACGGAGATCAATCTGGGTTTTATGACGGGCCTGAGTGGAATAGGTCTGGCTTTTCTCGCTCATATGGACGAGAAGTATCTGCCTTTTACCTGTTTTTTATATTTATAAAGCTATGCCCAAATATAATTTTTATAACAAGCTGGTACTGCGTACTTCTCTTTTACCTTATACTGATATCCAGGCAGCTTTATTGAACAGTAGTTATCTTGAAAATAATATTTTCCTGGAAGCGCTTTTTATAAGTGCACCGGAGCTATTTGAGTTGTACCTGGCAGACCCAGAGAATGAGCAAATAAAGCTGACCATTTCAAAATATTTTCTCCGTGCTTCTTTCAGAACTACTCCCTTTGGTTTATATGCAGGGATGAACGTGATTGACTGGTCTGCCGGAGAAAAAAAGACCATCGGATTACATGGGTTTAAACGGGTGACAAAACTTGATATTTCTTGCCTGGATGCTATCTGCAGAAGTATAATGGGGAATGAGATGATGAAAAGTGTAGTGAAACTTTATCCCAATTCTTCGATATATAAAGTCAATAATTCTTATCGTTATATTGAACCTCATAGCTTATCTCAGTTCCAGTTGAGTTCTTTTGACTATTCTTCAATTAGTAAGACGATACTAAACTTTTGCAGAGACGGAAAGACATTTCCGCAAATAGTGGATTATTTAACAGCATCTTACCCCGGTGAGGAAAATGCAATAAAGGACTTTTTGCAGGAAATGATATCCGCTGGAATATTAGTATATGCACTCATTCCTCAGCTCATAGGTACTGACCCGCTGGAGCAAATCATTGTTGCTCTTGAGCAGACGGGAACTTTACACCATAGTGAGGAAATCAATAGCTATGTCAATGACCTCAAAGCTATTACAGGTCTGCTTAGTGAAATTGATATACAAAGAGTACAGAACCGTTCAAACTATCTGAAACTAAAACAACATATAGAGAGTGTATTCGGGATTAAGGTCCCTCTCCATAAACTCGTTAATGTTTCTATGTTTCCTGCATATACCGGAGGACTTGATAAAAGTTTTCAGCATCCCCTGATAGAAGGTCTGGAAGTTTTGAAGATTTTAAATCACAGGCCAAATAAAAATCCCATGCTTCAGGAGTTTATTGCAAAATTTGCTGATCGTTATGAAACACAGCAGAAACCATTGCTCGAAATTCTGGACCAGGAAAATGGAATTGGATACTCGGATATTTCCATTTCAGGAGAAATTATGAATGGGCTGATGAAGAGCATTAAACCATTAGCTAAGGATAAAACAGAGCAGGCCTGGGATGCAATGAGTAGTTACCTGTTAAACAAGGTTATAGAAAGTCAACGCAATCGGGAAGAAGAAATCAGGCTGGAAAAATCTGAGCTGTTGAAGCTGGTCAATGTAGAGGGTGATGGATTTATCCAGGAGAATCTATTTGTATTATTCCGTGTAGCTGATGAACGTATATTTCTGGAAAGTGCTGGTTTACATGGAGCAATCAATACGATTACAAGGTTTGCTACAATAGACGATAATATTAAAGAGGTGGCCATGGCGTTTTCACCACCGTTTGATGAACAGGATCAACCCATATACGCAGAAATCAGCCATTATCCAGACCCGATAATGGGTAATGTTCTAATCAGACCCCGGTTAACAAGATATCAGATTTCAATTGTTTACAACTCGGCTATTCCGGCAGAAGACCAGATTCCGGTAAATGATTTGTTAATATCTCTGAGGGGAGAGGTACTGGTTCTGCATTCAAAGCGGTTGAAACGGGAGATTATTCCCATTCTTTCAAGTGCACATAATTTTCATCATAGCAGAAACCTTCCTGTTTATAAGTTTTTATGTGATCTTCAGTTGCAGCAGGATAAAAATTCGCTTTTGTTTCAGTGGCCTGCAGCCTTAAAGGGACTTGTCTTTTTTCCAAGGGTTGTCTGCAGATCCAGCGTTTTAAGCCTCGCAAGCTGGAATTTCAAAGACCAGGACCTTGCTTTGTTCATTCAGGATATTAAAGAATTCCAACATACCCCGTTCATGAAAAAATGGGGTGTACCTCGAAAGTTTATAGTGTCAGATGGAGATAATGAACTTTTTGCAGACCTTAATGAAGAGTCAAGCAGAAAAGTTATACTTCAGTTGTTATCCAAAAAGAGTGCTGTACTAATTAAGGAACTTTTTCTTCCTGTGCGGGATACTGTTGTTTCTGGTGAGAATGGAAATACGAATCAATTTACGGCCTTTTTGAAAGGCAAAGGTAACTCAATATATACCGGAGAAAAAACTATTGCCAATATCCCGAAAGTCAGGGAATTTTATCCTTTAAGTGAATGGATCTATTTTAAAATCTATTGTGGCGGAACTATTTCTGATGAAATCCTGGTAGGGACCATAGACAAGCTAACCAATAGATTATTAAAAGATAAACTGATAGATAAGTGGTTTTTTATCCGTTATACTGATCCAGGGTACCATATAAGAGTCAGGTTAGCTGTAAAGAACAAAAATGATATACCCAGGATAACAGCGCAGCTCAACAGGTGTCTGGAAATACTCATTAGCAGGAAGAAAGCATGGAAAATACAGTTTGACACTTACAAACCGGAGATTGAGCGTTATCATACTTATGGAATGGATATATCAGAGACTGCATTTTTTCTCAGCAGCCGGTATACGCTAAAACTGTTAGCTTATTTGAATAGATCGATTGGCAGTGAGCAACAGGTACTATTTTTATCTATGGTGTCAGTAGATCACATCCTGTCGGCTTTCAATTTTGAGACTAAAGAAAAACTTCGGTTAGTGGGCCAGTTTAAAAAATCCATGGAAAGCGGATATAAGATAGATACAGATTTTTGGAAAAAAATAGATGTCCAATTTAAAGCAAATAAATCGGGGATTGCAGAACTGATGGTTTTGCAACCAGCCAATGGATCCGAAATAAATAAGTTGTTGTCGAATTGGAAGGTTGAATTAGCGGAATTGTATAAAACGGCGAAAGCAACGGGACCTGATTTGGAATCATATATTTTCAGCCTTGCCCATATGCAGGTGAACAGGCTGTTTAAAGAGCACCAGAAGATAAATGAATTGATCACTTATCAATTATTGTCTAAATATTACAGCCTGGTTCTTTATTCAAAAAATCAGGCTGTAATATCTCCTTAATTAAAATGAGATTGTAGGTATAGGTACAGTAATGCATTGATGACAGGACTGTACCTGGCAAGTTGAGCTATCAACAAGTTGATTTGCACCTTGACCTAAATTTGTTGGCTGACTGTTGGCCATGCTTGAAATTACCTTTTTGTTTAAGGAGAATTTAAATTGCTTTTTTTCTTCTTTCATCAGATTTTGGTTTTAGTTTCTTAAAAATATAAATTAATATTTATAATATCTATAAAATTATTTATTGAATATAACAGTATATATAGTTAGTTAGAGAAAGGTATGTTGCCAGGAAAAATTCTTGAGATTATCCATTCGGCCTGACCGGGGGTGTTTTTTTCTGAGCAAAGCCTTTTTTTGTATAATACAATTGTATTACATAGTACGTTTGTACTAGTATATATTAAAATATAACTTTACCACCTTATATATTCACGGAACGATGTTAAAAGATAAAGTTGTAGAAGCGTACCAAAAGATCCAGGATGAAATTTGCCAGGCTTTGGCTTCAGCCGATGGCGGAGGGCAGTTCGAAGAAGAAATCTGGACCAGAGAGGGTGGAGGCGGTGGCCGCACGCGTATTTTTCAGAATGGAAATGTAATTGAAAAAGGTGGGGTTAATTTCTCTGCTGTATATGGTAAATTGCCAGAAGCGGTCAAAAAAGCTTTCAAGGTAGAAAATGATGAATTTTTCGCTACCGGAGTTTCCATTGTGATTCATCCTTCAAATCCATTTGTACCTATTATACATATGAATATCCGTTATTTCGAAATGGATGAGCAAACAAGATGGTTTGGTGGCGGCATTGATTTAACGCCACATTATGTAATTGATGAGGATGTGCGCTTTTTTCATCAGCTGCTGAAACAAACCTGCGATGAGTTTGATGCTTCGTTTTATCCGAAATTCAAAAAACAGGCAGATGATTATTTCTTCATCAAACACCGCAATGAGATGCGTGGTGTAGGTGGGATTTTTTATGACAGGCTGAAACCTGAAAATACCGGGCTGGATTGGGATCAATTGTTTAATTTCTCCCTGGGGGTTGGTAATTCGTTCATTCCGGCTTATACTGAACTGATTGAACGGAACAGAAATACTGAATTTACAGCAGCGCAGCAGGAATGGCAATATGTAAGAAGAAGCCGTTATGCAGAATTTAATTTAGTTTATGATTCGGGCACAAAGTTCGGTTTGGAGACAAACGGAAGGATCGAATCTATCTTAATGAGCTTACCACCAATGGCAAAGTGGATATATAATCACCAGACTACAGAAAACAGCGCAGAGGCTGCAACTCTGACCAAGTTAATAAAAGGTATAGACTGGGCTTAATTTTTTTCCACAATGCGCTTAAACGGCAATATTTTCTTAAATTCGCAAGGTTATAACATTACCTTATTTAAATCGTTTTTAACGAACATCACTATTTTATGGCAGAAGATTTAGAAAATCAGGAAAACGACAAAATAATAAAAATTGATATTGACGAGCAGATGAAGTCTGCCTACATCGATTATTCGATGTCTGTTATTGTATCAAGGGCGTTACCTGATGTACGCGATGGGTTAAAACCTGTACACCGTCGTGTACTTTACGGGATGCTTGATCTTGGTTTGGCCAATAACAGGCCTTACAAGAAATCAGCCCGTATTGTAGGAGAAGTACTGGGTAAGTATCACCCGCATGGTGACTCTTCAGTATATATGACCATGGTTCGTATGGCACAGCCCTGGAGCTTACGTTATTTACTGGTAGAAGGTCAGGGTAACTATGGTTCGATTGATGGTGACTCTCCGGCAGCAATGCGTTATACGGAAGCAAGGTTCCAGAAAATCGCTGAAGATATGCTTGCGGATATCAATAAAGATACTGTAGATTTTCAGTTGAACTTTGATGACTCTTTAAAAGAGCCAACAGTGCTTCCGGCAAAAGTACCAAACCTTTTAATTAATGGTTCTTCGGGTATTGCAGTAGGTATGGCAACAAATATGCCGCCTCACAATATTACAGAAGTAATCAATGCGACTATTGCTTACATTGAAAATACAGAAATTACTATTCCTGAGTTAATGAAATTCGTAAAAGGCCCGGATTTTCCTACCGGAGCAATAATTTACGGATATAATGGCGTTTCAGACGCTTTTGAAACTGGTAGAGGCCGTATTGTAATGCGCGCTAAAGCTGAGATCGAAACGGTAAAGGACCGCGAAACTATTATCGTTACTGAAATTCCTTACCAGGTTAACAAAGCAATGATGATTGAGCGTACTGCTGAATTAGTCGGAGAGAAAAAACTGGAAGGTATTTCTAATATTAAAGATGAATCAAACAAGGATGGTATCCGTATCGTTTATGAAATTAAACGTGATGCGAATGCTTCAATTGTATTGAATAACCTTTTCAAACAAACTGCTTTACAAACTTCATTCAGTGTAAATAATATTGCTTTGGTGAATGGCAGACCTCAGATGTTAAATCTGAAAGATCTGATCAGACACTTTGTGGACCACAGACATGATGTAATTGTACGCCGTACTAAGTTTGAACTGGACGAGGCACAGAAACGTGCACACATTCTGGAAGGTTTATTAATTGCTTTAGATCACTTAGATGAAGTAATTAAGTTAATCAGAGCGTCAAATACTCCTGAAGAAGCAAGAACAGGCTTAATGGAGCAGTTTGGTTTAAGTGATATTCAGGCGAGAGCAATTCTGGATATGACTTTACGCCGTTTAACAGGACTGGAAAGAGACAAGATCAAAGAAGAGTTTAATGAGTTGATGAAAACGATTGAGTACTTGCAATCTATCTTAGCTGATGAAGGCCTTAGAATGCAGATTATCAAGGATGAGCTGGCTGAAATGATGGATAAATACGGCGATGAGCGTAGAACTACTATCGTTCACTCTGCTGAAGATATGAGCATGGAAGACTTTATCGAAGATGAAGAAGTCGTGATCACTATCTCTCATGAAGGTTATATCAAACGTACACCTGCAACTGAATACCGTACACAGGCAAGAGGTGGTAAAGGTTCAAAAGGAAGTGATTCAAGAAATGAAGATTTCATTGAGCATTTACTGATTGCTTCTAACCACAACTATATGTTGTTCTTTACGGAAACGGGACGTTGTTTCTGGTTAAGGGTATACGAAATCCCTGAAGGTTCAAGGTTAAGTAAAGGAAGAGCGATCCAGAACATTATCAATATTCCTAAAGAAGAGAAAATCAAGGCCTATATTAAGGTTAAGAATCTGAAAGATCAGGAGTATCTGGAGAACAACTATATTATCATGTGTACCAAAAAAGGAACGATTAAGAAAACTTCTCTGGAAGCTTATTCAAGACCAAGGGTAAATGGTATCAATGCAATTAATATCAATGAAGGTGACCAGTTACTGGAAGCTAGTTTAACGAGCGGATCAAGCGAAATCATCATGGCATTGCGTTCCGGACGTGCAATCAGGTTCAATGAAGCGACCGTAAGGCCTATGGGCAGAACAGCTACCGGGGTAAGAGGTGTTACTCTGGGTCATGCTGCTGATGAAGTTGTTGGCATGATTGCTGTTGATGATCCATCAGCAACAGTAATGGTAGTTTCTGAAAAAGGTTACGGTAAACGTACTAATGTAGAGGATTACCGCGTTACTAATCGTGGTGGTAAAGGTGTAAAAACAATTACCATTACGGATAAAACTGGTGATTTGATCGCTATTAAAGCGGTTACTGATGCTGATGATTTAATGATTATCAATAAATCGGGTATCGTTATCAGAATTGTTTTGAGTCAGCTCAGGGTTATCGGAAGAGCAACACAAGGTGTTCGTTTGATTAACTTAAAAGGAAATGATTCAATTGCATCTGTTGCGAAAATCGAACATGAGGATGATCCTGAAGAAGAAGTTAACGGAGAGCTGTTGTTGGTAGATCCTGCAGATGTATTACCGGAAGAAGGTGGTGCTGAAGAAGCTGAAACTGAAGAAGGGGCAGAGGAGCCGGAAGAAGAAGGTTCTGATGAGGAAGGTGAAGCAGAGGATACGGACGAAACAGAAGAAGACTAAGAATAAATTAAATTAAAAACAGACCCAATAAACCCTGTAGTAGTAACGGATATTATTTATCCTTTTAAGCTCCAGGGTTTATATTCATTAAAACCAATTTACAATATGAAAAAAGTAGTTTTAAGTATGCTTTTAATAGGTGCTGCCACCTATGCGAACGCTCAGAAGAGTGAAGTTTCCAAAGCTAAAAATACCTGGGCATTAGCGAGTTTACCTGGTGCAAAAACTTTAGATGAAACCTTAAAATCTCTTGAAGATGGTTTAAAGACTACTGATAATGCTATTGCAAACGAGAAGTCTAAAATTATGCCTGAGGCATGGTCTTACAGAGCATTATTTGCGTCAAGAATTTCATTTGTAGATTCTTTAAATATTGCAAATGCAGTTGCTAAGGATAAAATTGCTGAAGAAGCAATTGCAAAAGCTAAAGAGTTAGATACAAAAGGGAGCGAAAAGGATAACATCAAAGAAGCTGAACAAACTTTATCTAATGCTTTAAGAAACAGAGCTATTTTTGCTTACAATAAAAAAGATTTTAAATCTGCACTTCAGTTTTTCAATGAGTTAACGGTTAAAAATCCTCAGGATACTTCAACTTTTGTAAATGCAGGTGTTACTGCCAAGCAAATCAATGATTATCCTGAAATGGTTAAAAACTTCAAAAAAGCAATTGATTTAGGATCTAAAGATTCTGAATCTTTGTACAGTGAAATCATTTCTACTGAATTCAGCCAGGTGAAAGATACGGTTGCTGGTACTGCTTTATTAGAAGCTGCTTTAGCTAAATATCCTGAGAATTCTTATTTCTCTGGTATGCAGACTGACCTTTATATCAAACAGGGTAATGTTGCTAAAGCTCAGGAATCATTGGCTAAACTAATTGCTAAAGATGGTAAAAACGCTTCATACCAATATGCTATGGGTGATACTTACTACAAACAAGCTTTAGATTTACAAGGAAAAAGAAATAAAATCGATCCTAAAAAGAAAAAGGAATTTGATGAGGTAACGCTTAAAATGAAAGGTTTTATCGATCAGGCATTACCTTACTACAAAAAAGCTTACGAATTAGATCCTAAAATGGTTTCTGCTTTAGAAAACTTAAAAGTTATTTATGCTTTTAAAGATGACAAAGTAAATTATGAGGCTACTAAAAAATTATTAGATGCGCAAAATGGTACACCAGCTGCTGCACCAAAAAAATAATTATTAATCACAAATGTGATATTAAAAGAGGGATAAATTTTATCCCTCTTTTTTTTTGTATAAATTTGTAGCTAAGCCTAATGAAGCATATGATGAAGAAACGATATTTATTTGCAGTTACTATTTTGATGGTGAGTTCCACTTCAGCGTTTTCCCAAAAGACACAGCTCTATATTGCGAGAAATAGTGTAGGAAAGCTTCAGGCAGCAATTGCAAACAAACAGGATCAAAAAGCACAATTGTCAATACTGTCAGAAGGGATTAAAGCGGCAGAAGCTGCTGAAAAGGATAGAGAAACAAAGAAGTGGCCTGAAACCTGGGCTATCAAATCTTACCTGAGTTCTTATATTGCTATTGTTGACCCGAGTCAGGATAATTCTGATAAATATTTTGATCTGGCTATTAATGCGATAGATTCAGCTAAAAGGTTTGATAAGTTTGAAGATAACTCCGGTCTGATCAAAGCATCAAGCTATAATATAAACATTAAAAAACAGCAGAAAGGAAAATCTGCTTACCAGGCTAAAGATTTCAGCGCTGCGTTTAAATATTTGAAAGAAGTGAGTGATTTCTTTCCTAAAGACACTATTCTGGCTGTTAATGCTGCGCTAAGTGCTGAAGGTGTTAAAAATGAGGATGAAGCGTTAGCGTATTTCAAACGTGCTAAGGAGAACGGGATTATGAATGCAGTGGTATTCCAGCGTATGGCTGACATTTATAAACGTAAGCTGGATAATGAGCTTGCTTTAAAAACGCTGCAGGAGGGACTGATTTACAATCCTTATAATGATTTATTGAACAATGATTATATCAACTTGTTGCTGGATACAGAGAAGTATACTGAAGCGAGACAGGTTATTGAAAGTACATTAAAGGTAGAGACCAGAAGTAAGTTGTTGTATTATCTGTATGGGTATTTGCATCAGAAAAATACAAATATGGGAACCGCCGAGTTAGCTTATAATAAGGCTTTGGATATAGACCGTAATTATTTCGATGCGCTGTATCAGTTAGGTTTAGTTTATCTTAACCTGAGCAATGATGCATTGGCTACTCCTAAAAAGGATCTCCTGGCATTTACTTCTAATCTTAACCGGGCTGAGATCATTTTATCACAGGCACATAAAGTCAATAGAAAAGATAAACCTACGATCACTTTATTAATTGACATTTATACGCGCAAAAACAGATTTGACAGGGCCCAGGAATTGAAAGCTCAGTTAGAGGAGTTTTAATATTACTTTTTCCATCTTTCAGGATAAAAGGTAACTCCAATGTTGACGTATCTCGATAAATAATTATAGGATGCAGTGGTTCTTTCAGTAATCCCTGCATTCAAAAGTTTGATCATATTTACATTAAGCAGGTTACTTGCCCCGATATTTACCTGCCAGCTTTTTAGTTTACTGAAGTATTTGTAAATATTAAAATTAATAATTGGATTAATTGAACTTAGCGTATGATCGGTATTAATCAAAATCCATTTAGTTGAAACTTTATAATAAAGCCCTTCCATCAATTTATTATCATCCTTAAGTTCCATATTATACCTTACAGTTGAACTTCCGGTAGTTCCATGAGCGTTATTAATAATTGCTTGTATGCTTAAATTTAAGTTATGTTCTTTAGAAAAATTGATTTTTAATCCTGCTTGCGGACTGATTGCACTAAACTCTAATGGTGTTACAACTTGCTGATTCAATTGATATTGTTTTCTCCATAAATAAAATAGGAATACATAAGGATTGATTGATTTTGATGTATTGAATCTAAAGTAGGATAGGGTTCCGGTGATTTCTTTTGCTTTTCCAAATTGGGTAAAACTTCGTTCAGGAAAAGAGCCCCCGTTAATTATATTGAAGTTATCAGTTATTGGCAGATTTGTTAAAGCATAATTTACCTGAAGATTTACTGAGCCGAGCCCTTGAATAAAAACATCTGAATTGATTTCATATTTGTTGGAGAGATAGGGGCTCAACATTGAATTCCCAATTGAAACCTGTTGTATCATACTACTATCAACTGCTGGTAAAAGGTTATTTAAAGCTGGCGTAAATTGTTCTTTTGTATACCTGAAAGAGACCTTGGATTTGTTAAAAACATAATTAGCGTAAAAACCAGGCAAGAATGTAGTTTTGTTGATTTGGTTAAATAGCGAGTCATTTGCTGCTACTTTCCAATGGGATGATAATGCCCCGGCCCCGGCAACGATACTTAAAGGACCTGATTTATAGAACAGGAAACTTTGAAGTGTAATCCGGTTATTTTGAACTATAAAATTCTTTGTACTCAAGGATAGACTTGGTTGCACTTTTTTATCTTCTAAAATGTTCACGCCAACTCTATCTGTCAAACTCCGGGAAAGCATTGCATTCGTTCTGATATCAAATAAGAGTTTTCTACTGAGTGATGTACTATGTTGAACAGTACCAAAATAGTTATAATTGCTGTTGGACTGGTGAACCTGGTTATCAGCATTATTTAAAAGGTCTGCATTGGTTGTCAGCTGATTCTGATAATTATTATCAGCGATTGTTTTATTGAGCAGCATACCAGCTGAAGCTGTGGTCTTCTGAGCTGGTTTCTGGTACCTGTGTTCCCAATTCCCGGTGAGCAGTAATAAATTATTGCTATTTACTGGCAACTGATTGGTGAAAATCAGCGCTTTATTGATCAGGCTGTCTGATTGGTTATATAAAGAACTATTGAGCTGGCCGGACTGCGCGGACTTCAAATATTTTCTTTCGAGGATTAACTTGGCACTAATTGTATTTTTGTCGTTTGGAGTCCATTTCAAACTGGTTTCCTGAGTAGCATCAAAAGCCTTATTTCTATTGGTATACCTCTTAAAGTCTTCTGCGCGAAATTCTCCTAAGCTCCTGGTTGTGTTTGAAATGTCATCGATATTGGCTTTATCGTAATTACCAAGCAAATAAGAATTCCAGCTTATTTTTTTATATGTTTTACTAAAATTGAGTCCTGCTGATAATGTTTTATGCTCGCCTTTCTCTAAAAAAGATAGTTTTTCTAATACTCTGTTTATATTGTCAAAAGGGTCTTCTAATTTGAAATCGTAGTATAGTTTCTGTGTACCAAGGGTATTCCGTATTTCATTACCAGAACTAATCATTTTGAGATAATCATTTGGGGACAGCACTTGCTGATTCTGATTGTTATAGTTGAAAAAAGAACTGAAATTCGTTCCGGGTTTAATTTTATTCAACTTAACTCCGGCATTATTTCTTTCACTGGTTCCTTGCTGGCCGTAAACTTCTCCGTACCATCCTTCTTTCCTGTCTTTTTTCAACCGGAGATTCAGCTCGATGCCTCCTCCGGAATCTCCATCCATATTAATGATTTCAACATCCTTAAGCATGTCTGCTTTAATGTTTTCGAGTGTTGCTCTTGGATTTCCACCAAATATTTCGGCCCCGTCTAACCTGATTTTCTGCACCTTTTTACCGAGAGCGGTAATATTTCCGTTTGTGCCGGCAGAAAATCCCGGAATTTTATCGATTAATTCAGTGGCACTGGAATGCGGTCTTGTTCTGATATCCTCTACAGGTATGACCAGGGTGTCACCGCGTTTATAGGTTTGTCGCTGGCCATTGATCACAACTGTTTTTAAATGTAAAGCAACGGGATCCAATGGCAGCTGTTTAGTAAAATTCACTTTTAAGGTGTCAAATTTCCAGTTATAAATAGGAACGGTTTCTCCTAATCTGGATATTACAGCATGGTAAACTATTCCGGGTTTTCCGGATATTTTAAAGATTGTATCTGTATTTGAATTCAGAAATTTGAACTTAAGCGTAGAGTCGGCGTAAATATAGAGATCAAATGGTTCTTTTTCAGCAGCGCCGTTATTCGTAATTTTAATAGATATTATCTTATTTGCCTGTGGGAATAGTTTCGCAGGAGTAAAAAACAGGAATAATATAACGAACAATAGAAATTTCAAAGGTTATCCGGTTTGAGTTGATATTTTTAACTAAAATAAGGCTTAGATCCAGTTAATGATATTTATTTTTTAATAAAGATAGATAAGCAGTACGCCGGAGTTTCCGTCATAAACCCACCAGCCAACTACGTTTCCATCTTCATCGGTTACATCACCATGTGGCAGTTTTCGGTTAGCATTAGACTGAATATTTTCTAAAGATGTATATTCGATAGCAGCATTTGTTGATATCAATTCATTAAGTGAATAGCTATTATTTGCAATAGGGGTAATCATATTTACAAAATCTGATTTTGTAAACGCGTTAGCAAAGGTGGTTCCTGCAAATGCTAACATAACGATTAAGAGAACTTTTTTCATGATTTTAAGCTTTAAATGGTTAAATTAATTCTTTTTGATATAAGCCTTATTCTAATATCATCAACTGAAGGTTAATATAAGAAATTTTAATTCTCATTACAAGCGTTAATTAAATATAAAGTTTACTATAATTGCATTCATAATTAAATATCACCAGAATGAAAAGAAAATTAATATACGCTACTAATTTAATAGTTTTTTTATTTTTTGTCTCCTCTGCAAAGTCGCAGGTCAAAAAACCTGATTTTGAGGGTTATAAAGGGCATAGGCTAATTTCGGTCATCGAGAATAAGACTGATAATGGGAGCCAGATATCGGTTGATGGCAGTCAAAAACCTGATCATAATCAAGCCATTGGCAATTCATCCAGTAAAACTGAAATATTAACGTGGGAAACCAAATTTGATAAAAAAACTTCAGATCAAGCAGGGGCTGAAAAGAAACTTAAAAGAGCAATCCTCATCTTAGACAGGCCATTTGGAGTTTTAAAATATGATTCTGATAATTCATTTGAATCTACAGATGGATCTGAAAGGCTGGTGAAGAAATTTACAGATGTACTTAATAAGTCATCTGTAATGGTTATTGAGAAACATAAAACTACTGATACAACTCCGAATTTGAGCAAAGTCAATAAATTATGGAACAGTGAACTCCCGGTTTACGAGTCGGATATGTACTGGAATGGCTTAATTTTTAATGCCGGTTTACCTGCAAACGTAGCAGTAAACAACAGCTGGAACACTTCAATTGAATTAAACGACAGGAAAATAGAAAATACATTCACTATCCTGAAAATTGATAGAGATAACCTGACAGTATCATTGAAAAGCAAGGAGATTTATAAAGATAATGCAAGCAAGAGCGTAAATGCAGAAGGAGCACCGGCCGGGATTTCATTAGGTCTGAGTAAAAAACAGAAGACTTATGATGGCGTGTTCTATGTAAATGCCAAAACAATGTTTATTCTGAATGGAGTATTTAAATTAGAAACGATCTCTGGCTTATTTTTAAATGGTGGATCTTCAGAGCGAAAAAGTTTTTCGACAACAAAATTCACGAATAGTTTCCAATAAGCGACCAGAAGGATCAGCCTGATGGAGAAGGCCGGAGAGATTCAAGATACACATCCAGGATTGATGTTTTTATGAGCCGGGGGACGTATCCCAAAAACGTACTTAACATAATGTTAATTATATAACAATAATGTAAAAGGGAATAATATACAGTTTTAAAGCTTACCAACAACTAATAATGGCAAAGAATATTGTAAAATGAAACTGACCTTTAACCATTTAAGGCATTCAGGCCAGTTTCATCAATAAGCACAATTATTTTTTCTGCTCTATTTCTTTTTCCATCTCCACGATATCAACCTGGTCAGCAGCTGAAGAATCGCCAATCAAATATTTATTGAAGTGATCTGCTAATTTCCAGAATGTATATTCTGTTAAATCTCCGAATCCATGACGCTGTCCGGGTACAATTACAAACTCAAAACGTTTGCCGGCTTTCATTAAAGCATTTGCGACCCTGATCGTATTTGCCGGGTGTACATTGTTGTCAATATCACCTGTCATCAGCATTAAATGCCCCTTAAGATTTTTTGCGAGGTCAGGATTCTTGTCAATGCTATATTTAAAAGTTGTATCACCTTTTGCTGTAATAACTTCTTTTACACCATGGTGTGTTTCGCTCCACCAGCGGTTGTAAATATTGTTATCATGGTTACCTGCGTTGGATACTGCAGCTTTAAAAAAGTCAGGATAAACCAGCATTGCAGCTGTAGACATAAAGCCCCCACCAGAATGTCCGGTAATCCCTACTTTGCTGATATCAATAAATTTATTTCTGTCTGCCAATTGCTCTATTGCAGCTTTTTTATCTGCCAGTCCGTAATCACGCAGATTTCCATAACCATAAGTATGGTACCATTTAGATCTTGCTGGGTTTCCACCACGATTTCCCACAGTAATAACAATATAGCCAAACTGTGCCAACCGGTCTGTTCTATCCATGCTTTTGCTAAACGCCTTATTTACCGCTTCTGTTTGCGGACCAGGATATACATACTCAATGATTGGGTACTTTTTATTCGGATCGAAATCAAAAGGCTTGTACATCACTCCATAAAGATCAGTGATACCATCGTCAGCTTTTACAGTGAATGGCTCTGGAAATTTATATCCGGTAGCCATCAATAGAGAAAGATCAGTAGTTTCCAGTTCCATGACTACCTGGCCATTGTTGTCTTTTACTATTGCTTTTGGAGCAGTATTCACTCTTGATGAATTGTCTACAAAAAACCTGGCTTCATCATTCATGCTTATTGCATGATCAAAATCTCCGGCATTAAGCAACTTGATTCCTGAACCATCAAAATTGATCCGGTACAAATGCAGATAATAAGGGTTTTCTTTAGTTTCCCTGCCATTAGCCGTAAAATAAAGTACCCTGTTTTTTTGATCCACATTGACAATGTCTTCGCAATGAAAAGCACCTTTAGTAATTTGATTTTTCAATTTCCCAGCAGCATCGAACAGATAAAAATGTCCCCATCCGTCACGTTCAGACCAATGAATGATTTCTTTTCCGTCATTTACCAGTCCTGGACGGCTAGTTTGCAGATAGGTGTTAAAACGCTCCTCAATTAAAGGAGTAACCGTTTCATTGTGAATATCAATTGCACACAAATCCACTCTTTTTAAGTCCCTGCTTTTACGAGAGAAATAGATCTTGCTATTTGTACCCAGCCAAATAGATGGTCTGAATTCGTTGTCTCTGTTTTTGTTGAGTGCCGGCGCATCCCACAAAGAGAAATCCTGATCTTTGAAAGCTGACGTATTTAGTTTTTTATACGTTTTAGTTCCAAAATTAAATAACAGCAATTCATTCACTGGTGCTTCAGCTTCACCGGGCATCTGGTATTTATAAGTCTCTAATGTTGGTCTGCCTTCAGCTATACTATTGATTACCCAAAGATCCTTTACCTTGCGTTCATCTTCTCTGTTTAATACGAAATTTTTAGCATCTGGTGACCATAACACGTATGCCCCTCTCCTTTTTTTATTATTCTTTTCATTTTCTACATTGTTTTCTCCATCTCCATTAGCACCATAAGAATAGAATTTAACCCCATCCTTAGTCAATTGATGTTCTACAATTGTGCTGTCATCTTCATTCTTGACTGCTTTTTTATAATTTTCTCTATCCATCCAGTACAGATTATAGTTTCTGCTAAAAATAATAGCAGAAGAATCTGGTGCTACTGAGGCCCATTTCGGCTTTTCTTTAGGTTTAGAATAATTAGGGATCTCTGTCAGCTTTGCACTGGCAAGCACATAGTGAAAAGAGAAGATTTTTTTCTGCGTAGAGTCTGCTGCTTTCTTATCTTTTCTATCTTTTTTAGGTTCATCAATCGAACTTTTCACTTCAAAAGTAATTGATTTCTCATCGCTTGAGAATTTCAGGTTTTCTAAAGGCAGATGTTGTGCATCAAAAGGATCACGAATAATGGTCGTAATTTCAGCAGCGAGTTTTGCCTTGTCAAAGATTTTCTTTTTAGTTTTTGCTGATGGATCTACCAGGTACCATTCTTTACCTGCTGGCGATTCATAAGCATACCAAAACCGGTTGCTTAATTTCATCCAATGCGGATCTGCTTCGATTGAGTAGACCATCTTCTTAACTTTGGCTGGCGAAAACCTTGAGGCCAGCTGATAATTTGCTTTTGGGGCAGCGATTGATGATTCTGTAATAGTAAATGTTTGTGTTTGCGCCATTGCGCTGTACCCTGTAAAGAGTGACAGTAAAATTGGTAGGTAAAGTTTCTTCATTTATGGTTTTTAATAAACGGTCTAAATTATTTATTAAAAACGAATTAGCAGAAGCTCTTTTGTAATAAATACGATTGTTTGGACGTATTATATATACCTCCGGACAATCGTAAAACAGGAAGGATTAAATTTGAGCATTCATCAATTCTCTCAGGATTTGGGTAGCAATAGTTTATGTCACCTGAAATTAATATTTCAGGTGACATAATAAGCTCATTATGGATTAAATGCATAAGCCACGTAATAAATTGCGCCAACTGCGGGATTTCCGTAAGAAGTGAAATTATACTTATTCAGCACATTTGAGCCCCCTATTTTGATCATAGAGTTTACCGAAGGGATTTTCAGGTTAACCTGTGCATCAAGTGAGGCAAATGCAGGCACATCGCCAGAGGCAAAAGAAGAATTCCAGTAGAATTTTCCTTGCCAGCGATAATTTACATTGAACCCAACGTTTTTAATCAATTCTCTTTTTGCTATACCCAGATTATACCTGATTTTTGGTGTGTTAAAATCATTAATGTAATTATCAGGAATATCACCGATGTTATTGTATGATATATTACCACTCAAATTATAATTAGCGAGTAAATAATCAATTCCCAATGCTGCACCATAAGAAGTCACTTTTCCTGCAGCATTTACGGGAACACCGAATTTAGTAAAACCTGATCCGTCAGTATTTCTTTGATAAACATCTACTGCAGTAATAAAATTCTTGTAAATATTGTAATAGGCATAAGCATCGATCAGGAATTTAGGACCAAGCAGACCTTTATAACCTACTTCAAAAGCCTGAACACTTTCGGGCCTCACCCCTTTTGCATCAAAACTATAGCTTTTTAACAAGGTCGGATCAGGGTTTCCAGCTGCTGCCGCTGCTAAAAAAGCTCTATAACTGACGTCTGTATAAGCCTGATTTGCAAATAAGCTATATTTATTTAAAATTTCAGGGATTCCACCGATTAATCTTTGTGAACCACCACCCACTGACAAATCAATATACTGGTTCTGTGTAGTCGGGTTACGATATCCGGTCTGGTAAGAGACCCGGATGTTATTGTTCTTAGCTACGGTATAAACACCCGTAACCCTCGGGGTAAACCGGCCATCAAAATTGGTACTTTTATCATAACGGCCAGAAACTGTCAACTTAAGTTTATCTTCAAAGAACTTTTTGCCTAATTGGGCAAAGCTTCCATATTCTTTAATATTAATCTCATCAACCAAGTCATTAAAGATAGTTCCATTTGATCTTAACTGGTACAAACGATAAGAGGCACCCAATTGAAATTCAACAACGTTATTAAATAAGTTGCTGAAATTATACATTCCTTCGTAATGATATAAATTAGTCTTATCATTAAATTTCGCTCCGTAAATTCCTTTTTTAAAATCTGTACCTGCAATGGTTGTATTCAGGATTTGTTCCTTAGCCAGTCCAAACGCTTTGGAACCCGGAACAAACCTGCCCTGGTCAGCCGCTGCTCTTGCTGCCGCATAAGCAGCAGCATCTGTAGCTCCCTGAGACTTTGCACCAATATAATTCCCTACATACTGAGGAAACCAATCTGTAGATTTTTTAGAAGTTTCATTGATATAACTGCCCAGAATGGAAGCGATATAAGAATCACCTGAACGTTCTTGTGTGGTATAACCTCTTAAAAAAAAGTCCTGGCCTTTTAACTCCAGTTTATACTGTCCGATACTGAAATTTCGCAAAGAATAACGGTCCGACCCCGTATAAACAGAAGTGCCACTGCCCCAGTAAACTTGCGCAATAGCTTCTACAGTCTTACTGAAACGGTAATTTGCTGAACCTGAAGCCTTAAGTGATTGTGTTTTATAATCTACTAATGAACTTTCCTCATAACCCGTGCGGGATACATTCTGATCAGGCAATAAACCTGGCGTATTCAGCCCTGCATAAAAAGGCCTCATGGTCGCGTTGGTCCTTAAAAAACCATTTAATGCATTTAATCCTGCAGGATTTGACTTGAACGCATCAATCTGTGCGGCAGTTGGAGGTGCTATCAATCCAAGCGCCCCCTGAACAAAACCAGAAGTCCCGGCATTTAATACTGACTGTGCCACATTCCGCATGTTTTGGCTTACTTCGTCACCATATACATTAATCCCGTCATAATTCGGATCTGAATTTCTGTTGCCATCTTTTCCCTTCCTTGCAGCACGGTCAAAATTGGAGAAATTATCTGCTTGCCAGTCTTGTGCCTGAAGAAAAGAGAAAGTTCCCTTAACAGCGAATTTATTGTTCCAGGCCTTCGCAAGGCGGACATCCAGTTGATTGTAAGGCTGTACACCTGTATTGTTGTCGTTGACATGGTTAATTCCGGTTTTAAACTGAAAACTAGGTCCTTGATAATCAAAAGGGCTTTTGGAAGTCATCAGCATGGTGCCATTAATTCCACCTGCACCATAAAGTGCTGATGATGCACCCGGCAATAATTCCACATTGTCTACATCCAGATCATTAATACCCACGATATTACCTACCGCAAAATTAAGTCCGGGGGCCTGGTTATCCATCCCATCGACAAATTGGTTAAACCTGGTATTTCCGTTTGAATTAAAGCCTCTGGTGTTGATAGATTTGAAAGTTAAACTCTGTGTACTCACTTCAACACCTTTCATATTATTCAAAGCATCATAAAAAGATGGAGCAGCTTGTTCTTTGATGGCGCTATGTCCCATCCTTTCTATAGATACTGGAGATTCCAATATCTTTTCGGGCGTTCTGGAAGCTGAAATAACAACTTCCTGCCCAAGAATACCTTCCTGTTCCAATTCTACATTCAGATTGGCGGTATTTCCGCTGATCAATTTTTCAATGGATGTATAACCCAAAAAAGAAATAACAATGGTAAAGGGTGCTTTTTCGGCCGTACTGAATGCATACTTTCCGCTCTGATTTGTAGTCGTACCAACTGTTTTTCCTTTAATGGTAATTCCTGCTCCAGGGACAGGTGCTTTGCTCAGCTTATCAATAACTGCTCCGCTAATAACGACGCTTTGCGCCTGAACACAGAGAGCTGTGATACAGAGCATTAAAAGCAAGAATACTGGTTTTGTAAATCTTCTCATCATACGTTAATTTATTATTTGGTTTACACTTACTTAAATTTAACGTAATTAAATGAAAATATATAACGTTTAAGCCGCGATTATTGGAGTAAGTAAAACAAGTAATTTAATACCGCAAGTGTTAAATTCAGGAACTGAAATAAGGGCCGCAGCCCTTTTATTCCATATTCAGTATGAATTCATTGAAGATTGTGTTTAATGCCTTTAAATAGTATTATAAATGACTTTATTTACTGATTTACAGCGCATTGATTGATGTTATCTAAACCATTTTTTTAATCTGGGAAGCCAGCAATGTCGTTCCGAATCCAAGGATTGCAATTAATAAGAACGACCAGCGTAAATTGGTTGCCTGTGCAATAAAGCCAATCATTGGCGGGCCAATCAGGAAACCTAAGAAGCCAACTGTAGAGACTGCCGCAATTGCCATTCCCGGCGCCATAGTCTTTGATTTCCCGGCCAGCGCCAATACAAGGGGCACTACGGATGACACACCGATTCCTACCATTAAAAAACCTAAAGTAGCAGTATAAATATTTGGAAACATCACAGCCAGTAAAAGCCCGGTTGTACTAATGATGCCGCTGAATTGAAGGATTTTACTGATTCCAAACCGGGTTACAAACTTATCTGCTGCAAAACGTCCGCCTGCCATTGTCGCCATAAATGCGATAGATCCCATGGTGGTTAGCGCTTCGGGAACGGTAACTACAGTTTTAAAATATACACCGCTCCAATCGAACATCGTACCTTCTGTAATCAGACTCGCAAAAGCAATCAGGCCCAATTTCAAAATATTGCTGTCAGGTTTCGCAAATAAGGGCTGTGATTCTGAAGCTTCGTCTTCTGGTAAGAGATAACGCCAGGAATAAAATACCAATATCCAGCAAAGTGCGCCAACCAATACAAAGTGCATCCAGAATGGCCATTTTAGTGCAATAGCCAAGGTGCCAATAGCAACGCCTGTAAAGCCGGCTAAACTCCACAATCCATGGAAAGAAGCCATAATTGACCTTTTATATAATTCTTCTATGCCCACAGCCTGTGTGTTCATAGCGATTTCAAACACATTGTTTAAAAATCCAAAGAAAAACAGTACAATAACCAATTGCCAGATATGAGAAGTCAATCCAATGATACATAACACGAAAGGAAACAGCAAACCTGCCGCAATCAATACTTTACGGCTTGTAAATTTGGTGACCATCCACCCTGATATCGGTAAGCTGATCATCAAGCCAACAGGCAAAGCAAATAACACGCTTCCCAGTTCTCCATCACTCAAAGTATAGAAAGATTTAATATCATGAATACGGCATGCCCAGCTGGAATAAGTAAGTCCGGCTATAAAAAAGAAGATACTGGTTGCAATACGATGAGAACGTTTTTTATCAATAGATAAGGGCATAGATCATTTATGTTTAAAGACAGTGCATTGGATTAAAATCCAATACACTGTTTGATGTTAAGTTTTTATTTTTATACCAGGTGCAGTTGTAATTCGTCGTAATCTGCAATCTTTACAATATCTGCAAGATCTTCTAACTTTTTGTTATCAATTCCAATAAATTGGATACCTAATTGTTGTGTGGCCTGGTAATCCCATTTGCCATCGCCTACATAGATGATTTCTGACAGTGGCATATCTATCCTATGCAGACTATTCATTTTCTGGATGGTACTGCCTATAATATCACGTCTGGCTCTTGCATCTTGTGCAAATGAAGCGGCTGCACAAGCGGTAGCAGAAATGCCTGCACAACTCAATTTAAATAAAGCTGATTCTTTCCAGCCACCAGTTGCCAGGCCAACACTTACCCCTTCCTGTGCGCATAATGCCTGAAGTATTTTACCTGCTTTAGGTATTTCTTTCATGCAGTCATTACTTTCTGTATGCGCGTCTTTCAGTAAAACTAAGAAATTCTTGATGAATAATTCTCTTTCTGCTTCTGTATAGGTACGCTGATGGTTTTCTATAAAAAGCTGATGGATAATACCAGAATCCGTTGTATTCTCATAGTGCCCGTAATCTGTTTCAAACCCACGGAAACCGAAAGTTTCTTCTAAGGCTTGTGTAAAACAATGATCATCTACCTGAGTAGTATCTGTCAACGTTCCGTCTATATCAAATATGATGTATCTCATGGTTAGTTTTTTTTTTAAATTCTGATTACAGATTTAAGACTTGAAATATTATTACTTCTTATTTTTGTGCTGATATCACAACCCAGATCTTTGATCGCGGATTCAAAATCATCCAGACCATACTCATTCGTAATGATTTTTTCTAAGCCCAGATTGCCTTTATTAATCAGGTCTACAGCATGTCTGAAAGTGTCCATGGAATCAATAGATCCGATAATTGAAATACTACGGTCAGCAATCTCTCTCGCATTAATGGTCTGCTGGTTATTGCGTAAGCCCATCATACATATTTTACCGCCGTCTGCAATTGCTTGCATTGATTTTTCCAATAGTGAACCTGTAGTATCAATAATCAGGTCATATTGGTTCTTCTGTGGAACAAATGAAGGTTCTATTTTCCAGTTCCGGGACAAGACGTTGTTTTCTTCAATGAGTTTAATCCGGTCACGGGATGCTTCGTAAACTACACCTTCTTGTATACCGTGCTGGGTCAATGCCATATAAAAGAGCAGACCAATTGGGCCGCCACCCAGAATTGCAGTGCGCATATAGGGGGTTACTGCCAGTTTTTTCACCGCAGTGAGCACACAACTAAGCGGCTCAGACATCGCACCCTGCTCAAAAGGAATGTTATCGTTCAGTGGATAAATAAACTGTTTAGTGGTTTTAAAGTATTTGGTAAAAGTACCATCTATAGAGACGCCCGCCTCTGTGCTTGATTTCAGTAAGCAGTGATTGCGAAGTCCTTTACGGCAATTTTCACAGTAGCCACAATAAAAGGTCGGATCAATAATGACACGCTGACCTACACTGCAGGTTTCAACTCCAGCGCCTTTGGCTACAATAATCCCTGCAGATTCATGACCGATAATTACCTTTGGACTTGCATTGTATTCACCAGAAATTATGCTCAGGTCTGTCCCGCAAATACCAGTGGCTTTAATTTCGACAATGACTTCATCTGCAGCTGTGATTACAGGTTCTTCTCTTTCTTTGAGCTGGATATCCCAGGCTCCGTTATATACGATTGCTTTCATTTTATAGTTGACTGAATATTTTGTTTAAGCGGAAATAAATCTCTTCGATATCGTCTTGTGTTGCTGTTAATGCAGGACGGACTTTAACCACATTCCCAAATCCGTAACGTGATCCTCTAAGGATCATTTTGTGGTCTGAAAGTGCTACATCAACGATTTTGTTGGTTAGGTCAACATCTGGTGCGCCATCTTTATCCACGATCTCAAGTCCCCACATGTAGCCGATACCGCGTACGTCGCCAATTACCGGGTAGTTTTCTTTTAATTTGTATAAGAAATCACCTAATATTTTTCCTGATACCTGGACATTTTCCAGGAAGCCTGGTCTGGACACTACTTCCATTGTTTTTTGTGAAGCAGTCAGTGAAAGTAAATTCCCTCCCGAAGTATAAGAGTGTTCAAATTTTTCCAGTACAGCGTATTCTTTTTTATAAAGAATGGCTGCTGCCGGGATACCGATACCGCCTAAACCTTTAGCGAGGGTAATAATATCAGGTTTAATATCATAATGTTCGCTGGCGAACATATGGCCAGTCCTTCCAATCCCTGTTTGTACTTCATCGGCAATCAGGCTGATATCCAGTTCATCGCATATTTCTCTCACTTTTTTGAAATAACCATCTGGCGGGATAATATTTCCCCCATTTCCTAAAATTGGTTCTATAATCATACAGGATACACCTCCAGAGCTTCCGTACTGCGCATAATCGTGAATCGCTTCTGCACATAGGTACCCGCAATCCGGCCCTTTAGCTGAAAAAGGACAGCGGTAACAGTATGGAGCCGGGATCACAGCATTATTGGTTGTTATGGTATTGGCAAAAGATTTTCTCCTGAAAGCATTTCCGGAGATATTAGTGGTAAAAAGTGTTTGCCCATGGTGTGAAAGCGATACGCTCAATACCTCACTCTTACCATTGAATTTATTCGCAATTTTTACTGCTCCTTCATTTGCTGTAGAGCCGATGATGTCACGCATCCAGCCATCAGTAATATGCTCAGGAGCTTCATCAAGAATACTATCAAGTACTTCTTGTGCCAGTTCGCCAGTAAAAGAGGAAGATACGTGGATCAGGTCTTCTACTTGTTTTTTTAAGGCATCTACTAATTCCGGATGACTATATCCCAGAGAGAGATTAAAAGTCCCGGAAACAGCATCGATGTACTCTTCGTTTTCTGGAGTGTAAAGGCGAATACCTTCACCCTTAATGAATTTAATGTTGTTTGCCATTGTTTAAATGTATTTGGTTTTTTTAAGTTGCTATTCGGGTGTTTATATAGGGTTTATTAAATTATTAATTTAACATTAGGATAACTTTAATCCTTATAAGAAAAAACAAAACAATGAAGAATCTTGGCTATGAAAATAATATTACATAACTGTATTTAGGTTTTATATTGGTTTAACTGTTTTAAATAATTAGTGTATAAACTTTCGTAATTATAATTTAAGATCATAATTTATTTGACGAAACGTACCTATTCACGTGGTGAACGAAAATCTTGCTAATACGATAAAATAATGCTTAAAAGTCGTATTATGTGCGTTTACAGATAAGAGAAGCAGTTTTTTGACAAGCAAGATTGTGTATTTTTAACACTTTATGTTTTTTGAAATATTACAATTGAGAAAATTCAGTTGACTCCCTCTTTTGAGTTCAAAATCAGTGCTCTTCTTTTGAGGTTTACCAGCTCGCTCAACAGGCTTACAGCCGGGCTTTTATAAAATATTCAACTATCTAACTTTCTTTTAAAGAAATCATACCGATTTTGATCAGCAGCCACATTTTTAAATAATTATCCTATATTTAGTATTAGAGTAATTGAAGCGTAAATGACAGACAATAAGGGTTTAAGAAAAACACTAACTCCATTTATGCTTTGGGGGCTTGGTGTTGGTTATGTAATTTCCGGCATGTATTTTGGCTGGAATTTAGGCCTTGAAAAAGGTGGTACAGGTGGAATGGCTATTGCCACTATTGGCGTAGCAATTATGTATGTTACTTTTACATTCAGTTATACAGAGCTTGCTTGTGCAATACCCAAAGCTGGTGGTGTGTTTGATTACGCCAACAGAGCAATGGGCAAGAATATCGGCTTTATTGCCGGAATAGCACAAATTGTTGAGTTTATACTTGCCCCTCCTGCAATTGCTTTCGCTATCGGCGCTTATTTTAATGCCTTTTTCCCTCAGGTTCCTATCTTAACAAGTGCAATTGTGATCTACTTTATATTTACCGGATTAAATATATATGGGATCAAAGCTGCTGCTTCGTTCGAAGTAATCGTGACCGTATTGGCAGTTGGAGAATTGTTGTTGTTTTCAGGTTTAGCACTACCGAAACTGGAAGTAGCGAATTTGACACACAATTCTTTTCCCAATGGTTGGGGTGGCGTTTTTGCAGCTATTCCTTTTGCAATCTGGTTCTTTTTAGGGATTGAGGGGCTGGCCAATGTAGCGGAAGAAACCAAAAATCCTCAAAGAGATCTTAGTAAGGGATTTGGGTGGGCAATATTTACTTTAGTCGTACTATGTGTGCTGGTGTTTATTGCAGCTACAGGAATTGCGGGATGGGAAGCAATCGTCTATAAAAACGGGGTAAGTGGTGAAACTTCAGATTCCCCTCTTCCACTGGCACTAGCTAAAATAACAGGTAGCAATCACCTGATGTATCATTTGCTGATTACAGTAGGTTTATTTGGTCTAGTCGCTTCATTTCACGGACTGATCCTCGCTGCCGGCCGCTCTACTTATGAAATGGGCCGTGCACATCATATCCCTTCCTTTTTAGGCAAGATCTCTCCTAGTTTTCAGACCCCTGCCAATGCTTTATTTGGAAATATGATAATCGGGATCTTCGCGCTGTTATCTGGTAAGACCTCAGAAATCATCGTAATTTCTGTTTTCGGTGCTTTGACTTTATATAGTATAGCTATGGTTTCCATTCTGCTTCTAAGGAAGAATGAGCCTGAGCTGGATCGGCCTTTTCGCATGCCATTTTACCCTTTGTTTCCAATAATCTCCCTGATTATTGCAGTGATCTCCATCGTATCGATGCTGATCTTTAATTTCAAGTTAGGGCTGATTTATTTTTCCATATTGACTATCACCTTTTTGTTATACCGAACGTTTAAATCCTCTGCTTCATGACAGTTCAAGAAATATTAGCGTATGTCAAACAACATCCTTCGGGAAAAGTAAAAGTAGCTGTTGCCGATATAGACGGCGTTTTAAGAGGCAAGTATATTGCTGCTGAGAAATTTGCCTCCATTGTGGAAGGCCGGATTGGATTCTGTGATGTCACCTTTGGCTGGGATATGGGCGATGTGGCTTATGACAATGTAAAGTTTACGGGCTGGCATACCGGTTATCCAGATGCACTGGTCAAGCTTGATCTAAGCACTTTTCGTAAAATTCCATGGGAAAATGAGGTGCCATTCTTCCTGGGCGATTTTGTCAATGAAAATGAAGTACCTGCTTATACCTGTCCGCGGCAGTTGTTGCGTAAAGTACTGGCTGAAACTGAACAACAGGGTTTTCTTCCTTATTTCTCGCAAGAATTTGAGTGGTTCAATTTTGCAGAAACACCTGGAAGTGCGCATCAAAAGGGTTTTCACCAGCTTACGCCTTTGACTCCCGGCATGTTTGGGTATTCTATTTTGCGGAGTTCCCTGAAAAACGATTACATGACTGACTTGTTTGATTTGCTCTGCAAGTTTGGGATTCCGATTGAAGGTTTACATACGGAGACCGGCCCCGGGGTTTACGAGGCAGCAATCAAATACGCTCCGGTTTTGCAAGCGGCAGATCAAGCTGTTCTGTTTAAAACAGCGGTAAAAGAGATTGCTTACCAACATGGGATTATGGCCACTTTTATGGCTAAATTCAGTGAAAATCTGCCCGGGTGTAGTGGTCATATACATCAAAGCTTATGGGATAAGGATTCCAAGGATAACTTATTTTATGAGGAAACGGATCCCGATAAAATGAGTGAGTTAATGAAGAGTTATATCGCTGGACAGCTTTATTGTCTGCCGCATCTGCTCCCAATGATCGCGCCTACGGTGAATAGCTATAAAAGACTTGTGGAGGGCGCTTGGGCCCCAACTACTTTAACCTGGGGGATTGATAACAGAACAGTTGCTTTAAGGGCTTTGCCGGGAAATAAAAAAGCGACAAGACTGGAAACAAGGGTTGTCGGATCGGATACCAATCCTTACCTGGCGCTATCGGCTTGTCTTGCTGCCGGATTATATGGCATTAAGCATCAGCTGAAATTAACACAACCAGCTACTCAGGACAATGGCTATCAGGAACTTTCCTATGGAGTTTTACCGCATAATCTTCATGAAGCTACGCAGTTAATGAAGCATTCGGCAGTTGCTAAGGAGTTATTCGGGACTGATTTTGTAGACCATTTTACTTTGACCAGGGAGTGGGAATGGAAACAATATGCAAAAGCAGTGACCGACTGGGAGCTCAAGAGATACTTTGAAATTATTTAAACGACTATAGCTATGACATTTGATAAAGTTTATCAGTATAACTTTCCTACGATCATTCGCTTTGGTGCAGGTGCAATTAAAGAATTGCCTGCCTATTTACAGCAAAATGGGTTAAAGCGCCCAATGATTGTGACAGATCCGATAATTGCCAGTCTGCCTTTTTTTAAGGCTATTGTGAATGATTTACAGGCTAATCAGCTCTCTGTTGAGGTCTTTAGTGAAATTCATAAGAATCCTGTAAAGAGTGATGTTTATAAAGGAACTGAGGTTTGGGACAATACCTCAAGGGATAGTATTATTGGAATTGGCGGAGGTGCAGCTTTAGATGTGTCCCGCGCTATTGTTTTAAGGGTGAATCACCGGGAAGATCTTTTCAAATACGATGATTTGATTGGTGGTGATGTTTATGTCACGAATGAGGTACCTCATTTTATTGCTGTTCCAACTACTGCGGGTACCGGAAGTGAGGTTGGGCGGAGTGCAATTATCGCGGATGATGTGACCCATCAGAAAAAGATCCTGTTCTCTCCCAAGCTGATGGCGAAGATCGTATTTGCTGATCCAGTATTAACGATGGATTTGCCTCCATTTATTACAGCGGCAACGGGTATGGATGCGCTTACACATAATCTGGAGGCCTTTTTGGCCAAGAATCCGCATCCTTTATGTGACGGGATTGCACTGGAAGGCATATATCTGATCAAAGATTCGATTGAAAGGGCTACCAACTACCCGGATTTAGAAAGCAGAAGTAAAATGCTCATGGCTTCTATGATGGGTGCGATTGCTTTTCAAAAAGGGTTAGGTGTAGTCCATTCTCTGGCGCATCCGCTTTCTTCTTTGCTGGACACGCATCATGGATTAGCCAATGCGGTTAATCTGCCTTATGGGATGGAATTTAATATTGTTGGTTTTGAAGACCGTTTCAGACGTATTGCGAGGACCCTGGAGTTGAAGGAGGAAACGGGCGCAGCGGTAGTGCGCTATTTAGCGGAACTGAATTCAAGGGTGCATATTCCTCAGCGGTTAAATGAAATTGGGGTAAAGCCTGAGCATATTGAAACACTCGCTGATCTGGCACTGGCAGATTTTGCACACCCTAATAATCCAAAGCCGGTAAGCCGGGAGGATTTTAAGCAATTGTATTTAAAGGCGCTTTGATGAAAAAGAAGATTGGAATAAGTTATACAGAGACTAATTTTCAAAATTACTGGAATTGGTTTACGGTTGCGGATCTGGGCGATGATTTAGAGCTGATTGAACTATCGTTCGAAAAAAACAATACAAAGGATATTGAATTGTGTGCTGGCTTTCTGTTAACCGGAGGGATTGATGTAGCACCTTCTTTTTATGGTGGAGCTCCGGATTATCCCGGACAACCTGATTTTTTTCTGCCGCAAAGAGATGAATTTGAAAAGTTGATTTATCACTATTCGCAGGCTTTCAAAATACCTGTTTTAGGAATTTGCAGAGGAATGCAGTATATCAATATTCTGGAGGGCGGGAAAGTTCTGGAAGACATCGGATCAGCAAATCTGATTCATAAAAAAGTGGCCGAAGATAAGGCCCATCAAGTCAATATAGGTCATAACTCTATGTTATACGCTATAATTGGTGCAAAAAAAGGAATTGTTAACAGTGCACATCATCAAGGCATTAGTGATTATACATTAAGTAATAATTTAATAGCAAATTCTTATGCCGACAGCCCGGACCAGCTAATTGAAGGTCTGGAATTTAAAGACAAAACTGGCAAATCTTTTATGCTTGCGGTGCAGTGGCATCCGGAAAGAATGAAAGAAAAGGAAGTAAATCCACTTTCTCAAAAACTTAAAGAGCGCTTTATTGAGGAGGTAAAAAAATTGGAAAAATGAACGTAATAAATCCTGCTACAGAAGAGATAATTGCAACACTCCAGGAAGATACTGAGTCTTCGTTGCATGCAAAACTGGAAATATTGAAAAATGCACAGCTGCAATGGGCTAAAACTGGCTTGGCTGAAAGGATCAAGGTGATTCAGCAATTCGATGATTTGCTGGAAGTTGAGAAAGAAAGGCTTGCCGGAGTGCTGACTTCAGAAGTTGGGAAGCCTTTGCAGCAAGCCCGCAATGAGCTTAATGGCGCCAGGTCCAGGATGCAGTGGATGTGTACTCATGCTGTTAAATATCTTTCTGATGAACAGATCATTAATTCTGTTGACCTCAAGGAAGTCATCTCTTATGATCCGCTTGGAGTGATCTGTAATATCTCTGCCTGGAACTACCCCTATCTGGTTGGTGTGAATGTTTTTATACCTGCACTGCTGGCTGGAAATGCTGTGCTTTATAAACCCTCTGAATATGCATCTTTGACTGGATTGGAAATTGAAAAGCTGCTTAAAAAGGCAGGTATACCCGATGGCGTTTTTCAAGTGGCTTTAGGCGCCAGGGAAACCGGTGAACTTTTGCTTGATATGGATTTTGATGGTTATTATTTTACAGGCTCTTACCGCACAGGTCAGCGTATTTACCAGCGGGTAGCCGCTAAGATGGTTCCTTGTCAGCTTGAATTAGGCGGTAAAGATCCTTTATACGTCGCTGATGATGTAAAGGATATTGAAGCGGTGGCAACCGGAACAGCGGATGGCGCATTTTACAACAACGGACAGAGTTGCTGTGCAGTGGAAAGAATATATGTACATGAAAAAGTGTATGATAGCTATATTTACTCTTTTGTTAAAGAGGTCAAATCATGGAAGATAGGAACACCAACTGAAGAAGGTATTTATATCGGAGCACTAACACGCAAGGAACAGCTTGAGGTATTGGAAGGACAGATTAAAGATGCGTTAGCTAAAGGCGCGGTGCTGTTAAATGGTGGAAAAAGAATTATTGGCAAAGGGTATAATTTTGAACCTACTGTTTTAACTGGCGTGTCTAATGACATGAAAGTTATGCAGGAAGAGAGTTTTGGGCCGATTATAGGCATCATGAAGGTAAAAGATGATGCTGAGGCCCTCCGGCTGATGAAAGACTCCGTATATGGATTAACCGCATCCGTTTATACAGACAGCATAGACCGGGCTAAGGAAATCCTTTCTCAGATTGACACTGGAACTGGTTACTGGAATTGTTGTGACCGGGTAAGTGCAGGCCTTCCCTGGAGTGGAAGAAAACATTCAGGAATTGGGGCTACTTTGTCTCATCAGGGGCTCAGGGCATTCACTAAAACCAAGTCGTGGCATCTTCGTAAAGGTTAATAATGAATTTATGTATTCATCACTATGTCCAGTAATACAATTATTTATAATATTTCTGAGCTAGTAAGAAAAAAACATTTCTTGAGTTATTATGATTTATAAGTATCTTTCAATTATGAAAAATCTAACCCTTTTATTGAGCTTTATTTTACTGCCATTTTTAGTAGTTACTGCATACGGACAATCTGCTAAACCCCGGATTCTTGTGTTTTCTAAAACTGCAGGTTTCAGACATAGCGCTATTGCCACTGGAAAAACCGCGATTATGAAATTGGGTAAGGAACATGGTTTTGATGTAGATACGACAGAAAATGCCAGCTATTTCAATCCGGATTCTCTTAAAAAATATGCTGCAGTAGTTTTCTTGCAAACCACAGGTGATGTATTGAACGATGTGCAGCAAACAAGTTTTGAAAAATATATACAAGCTGGCAGCGGATTTGCGGGCGTGCATGCGGCTACAGATACGGAATATGGATGGCCTTGGTATGGTAAATTAGTAGGGGCTTACTTTGTGAGTCATCCTGCCCAGCAACAAGCTGTATTAAATGTTACAGACCGGTCGCACATTTCTACCAAACATTTGCCGGCAGTCTGGACCAGGAAAGATGAATGGTACAATTTCAAAGAGGTAAACAAAGACATTAAGGTATTAATTACGATTGATGAGAAGTCTTATACAGGTGGCATTAACGGTGATGTACATCCAATGGCCTGGTACCATGATTATGATGGAGGAAGATCATGGTATACGGAATTAGGTCATACAGAGGAGTCTTATGCGGATCAGAATTACCTGAAACATCTGTTAGGCGGTATTCAATATGCAATTGGCAGCAATTAAAGAAATTAATCTAATTTTACGGTTTAATTTATCATATGGCCTCTCCAAAAAAATCTGCAATTGGGTTTATTTTTATCACTTTACTGATTGACTTTACGGGATTTGGAATTATTATCCCTGTTTTACCAAAATTAATAGAAGAACTTACTGGTGGAGGACTAAGTGTTGCTGCACTTTACGGCGGTTATCTAACTATTTCCTACTCTATTATGCAGTTTATCAGCGCCCCTGTATTAGGTGGATTGAGTGATAAATTCGGTCGCAGACCTATACTTCTGGCTTCTTTATTCGGCCTGGGAATTGATTATATTTTTCTGGCTTTTGCGCCCACTATCGGTTGGTTATTTGTAGGCAGAGCATTGGCCGGAGTAACCGGAGCGAGCTTTACCACAGCCATGGCCTATATTGCTGATGTAAGTACACCGGAAAAAAGAGCACAAAACTTCGGAATGATCGGGGCTGCCTTTGGTATTGGTTTCATTGTAGGGCCAGTTATTGGTGGTGTATTTAGCCAGTTTGGACTTAGGATCCCTTTTATTATTTCAGCTGTGCTGGCATTGGTGAACTGGCTATATGGTTATTTCATCTTACCAGAATCATTAGCCAAAGAAAACAGAAGAAGTTTTGACTGGAAAAGAGCGAACCCTGTTGGGTCTTTATTACGGGTCGTACAATTTCCTAAATTGATAGGTCTTTTGGCTGCTTTATTCCTTTTATACCTTGCAGCACATGCTGTTCAGTCAACCTGGACTTATTATACAATGGAAAAATTTCATTGGAATGAGGCTTGGGTGGGATATTCTTTAGGCTTTGTCGGAATTGTAGTTGGCGTAGTACAGGGAGGGCTGATCCGGATAATTATTCCTAAGATCGGACAGGAAAAAGCCGTTTTTTATGGGTTGTTTTTATATATGATCGGATTTGTCCTTTTTGCCTTCGCGACAAAAGGCTGGATGATGTTCGCTTTCATGCTGCCTTACGGACTGGCAGGTATCTATGGGCCGGCTATGCAGGGGATTATTTCTAATCATGTCGAGGCAAATGCACAAGGTGAAATACAAGGGTTTACGGCTAGTCTGATGAGTATGGCAGCGATCTTTGGTCCGTTAATTATGAACAATCTTTTTCACTATTTCACCGATCCAAAAAATGCAATTTACTTTCCGGGAGCACCGTTTTTAATGGCTGCGTTTCTAACACTTATCGGTCTGTTTATTTGCGCTGCGGCACTCAAAAAGCACCATTCCTGATTTACATATACTAAATCAGGTTGTTTCGGTCAGATTATTGCTCAATTCAAATATTAACCTCCAGAAATGTTTAACCGTCCAATCAGAAGCATACATGATTTTTTACTGAGCACCTATTTCGCAGACGGGTTGCGGATCACCTTTGGGGTGCTTCTGCCCTCTTTGATTTTAGCTCAGTTTGGTCTGCTGAAGTATGGAATGACTTTATCATTAGGCGCACTTTGCGTTAGCGTAGTGGATACACCCGGACCAATTGTACACCGCAGAAATGCAATGCTGGTTACAACAGTGCTGATCACAGTACTGTCAGTGATTGTAGGCTTGACTAACAAAAACCAGTATTTTATTGCAGTTTTATTGGTAGGTTGTAGCTTTCTGTTCTCCATGTTTTTCCTTTATGGAACAAGGGCGGCTTTAGTGGGCACAGCATCTTTGCTGATTATGGTGTTGAGTATCGATGATGTAAGACCATGGAAAGACGTATTGATCTATTCTGCACTGGTTTTCTCCGGCAGTTTGTGGTATACGGTTTTAAGTTATTTCTTTTATAGGCTCAGACCTTATCGGCTGGTGCAGCAAACGCTGAGTGATTCTATTCATGAGGTGAGTGAGTTTTTAAGGGCGAAAGCGAAGTTTTATCATGAAAACACAAATTATGATGATAATTATGCGGAGCTGATCCAACTTCAGGTAGCTGTTCATGAAAAGCAGGATGCAGTTAGAGAGGTGCTGTTCAAGACGCGTGAAATTGTGAGAGAATCGACACCGGAAGGCCGATTTTTACTATTGGTTTTTGTAGATATGGTAGATCTGTATGAACAGGTCATGTCAACTTATTACAACTATAAACAGCTTCATGATCAATTTGATAAGGCTGGGATACTTTCCCATTATGAGCGAATTATCAACAGGATTGCCTGGGAACTGGATGAAATTGCATTTGCACTTAAAACCGGAGGCACTCCCCGCCCGCCTGCGGTATTGACTGAAGATGTGAAGCGACTGAAGGATAAAATCAATGTGCTTGAAAAAGATAATACTGATGGTAAGTATAATACACTGGGACTGATTGCGCTTAAAAATATAGAAGTAAATATTGAAAATATAGCTGCAAGGGTTAAAGCTATCAATGGATACTTTAATAAGAAAGAAAAGAAGAATTTAAAGAATAATAGTGCGATAGATACAGAGCGTTTTATTACGCGGCAGAAGTTTGATGCCAAACTATTTTTTGATAACCTTACCTTTAGTTCCTCTACTTTCAGACATGCAATGCGTGTATCCATAGCAATGCTGATTGGTTACCTGGTTGCCAAAATGCTCGATTCCTCTCATAGTTACTGGATTTTGCTGACTGTACTGGTTATCTCTAAACCCGCTTTCAGTTTAACCAAGCAGCGTAATTATGAACGTTTAATCGGAACTGTTGTGGGGGCGCTTATCGGGATGGGAATCCTGGTTTATATTCATGATAAGCATACGCTGTTTTTTATCCTGCTATTTTGCATGATCGGGACTTACAGCTTTCAAAGGAAGAATTATATTGTCAGTGTGTTGTTTATGACACCTTATATCCTGGTCTTGTTTGACTTTTTAGGGATGGGTAGTTTATCTGTAGCCAGGGAAAGAATTTTTGACACTTTAATTGGCTCAGCAATCGCTTTATTAGGTAGTTATACTTTATTCCCTAACTGGGAGAATAAGAATTTAAAGGAGGCCATGCTAAGTACTTTAAGAGCAAATATGGCGTATTTCCATGAGGTCACGCTTTTATATACAGAAACAGAACACAACCTGACCAACTACAAGCTATCACGCAAAGAGGTTTATGTAACGTCTGCGAATCTATCTTCTATTTTTCAAAAAATGTTTTCCGAGCCTAAGAGTAAACAACGGTTAATGCCCGAGATGCATCAGTTTACAGCGCTGAATCATTTACTGTCTTCTTATACAGCTACACTTTCGCTTTATTTTAAAGAACATGCTTTTACATTATCTCATCCTGAGGAATTAAAGCCAACGGTGAACAATACGCTTTACCTTTTGAATCTTTCTGCAGCGTACCTGATCAAAAATGATGGAGAGCCGAGTAACGTGCCCTTAATCAAAAGCATACAGGATGATAGTAAGGCGACTGATCCTAATGAAATGATGGTTATTGAGCAGTATGAGATGATCCAGAAGGTAGCTTATGATATTTTTAAATTAACTGAAAGGATTAAAATATAAAACTTAAGGGATAGATTTTTGTTGTAATACCATAAACAAGAAAACATGGAAAAGTTATATACAGCTGCAGTACTAGCTAAAGGAGGTCGTGATGGCCATATAAAATCAAGTGATGGAACAATAGAATTTGAAGTAAGGACACCTAAAGAAATGGGGGGTCAGGGAGGAGCAACAAATCCTGAACAATTATTTGCTGCAGCATGGGGCCCATGTTATCTGGGTGCATTACATGCGGTAGCTAAAAACGAAGGTGTAGAGGTGGGTGAAGCTACTGTCAATGTACAGGTTTCGTTTAATCAGGATGGAAATGCTTATGTATTGTCTGCAGAGCTGGATGTCCATATTCCTGGACTAAGCCATGAGGAAACTCAGAAATTGGCTGATAAGGCACATAAAGCTTGTCCTTACTCAAAAGCCACAAGGGGTAACATTGAAACAAGAGTTACCGCTATATAGCGCTTAAATAAATATAGAGCCGCTGCTTTATTAAAGGCAGCGGCTTTTTTATGAGTTAAATTAAATCATGAAATGAAAAGGTACTTACTGCTTATTGCACTCCCGTTTTTACTGCTGAGCACGCGTAGTGTGGCACAAACATTCCAGGATACTGACGTATTCTCATTTTGGAAAGATGCTGCTGTTTCGCATCCGCAGATTTTAAAGAAAAATGGTTTCAAAAAGGTATATGGTGAGCCGAAAAAAGCGGGTGGTTTTCTTTTTTTGTACCACAATAAAACTGCACAAGAGTATTTATTTATCCATTATACTCCAGCAATGACTACTCAGACTATCAGTTATTTAGTGCCAACAAAATCAAAGTATCAAAAGCTGACCAACTTTGATCAAAAGGCCTTTCTACACGGAGAAAAAATAATCTCCAGTGGAACTACCCGTTATGAGGACGGTAAAAAGTATTACCAGGTTACTTACATTTGTGAATCCTGCATCTAAATTATAATATAAACAAAATGGCGAAAACACACTGGATTGACGAAGCTGATACTTTAACTATTTACCCGGCCAGGATGGCGCGCAGGATCAGTATAATTTACCTGATCGCATTTACAACGCTGAATATTGCACTTTACCTCACTCAAACATTAACCAGCATTTCTACGCTCCTTATATTTGAGGGGCTGATTTTATTGCTGGCTATATTCTTATATGGCTCTGGGGAGCGTAAAGCTGTTTTTGATGGAAATAGCAGGCAGCTATACACGAAGTTCTTTGGAATAACAACCCATACTATTCCTTTTGACCAGATTGCAACCATTACTCCTTATGATACCATGGGTGCCATAAGTTATAAAGTCTTCTCCAAAGAAAACAGGCATGGAAAAGGAATTCTTATTTCTTGTGGTTATTCTAAATTAACGAACAAAAATCTGATCGCTTATGAGGAAGAAGTTTTACCCCGGATCAATGAGCTCGTATTTTCAAATCGTCCGCTGCATGTTAAATCGCCCGTTTTTGATTTCCAGTTTTTTAAGGAAGAAAATGGTATTTACAAGATACTTTTCAATAAAACAGGTGGTCTTATTCTGGGGATTTTATTGATTGCATTAACTTTCTTTATCCTGGCCCATCCGGATTTTATGAATGACAGGGAAAGTTATAAAAGATGGATGGTTACTTATCTTCCTGTAGTATTGGGTGTGATTTTTGTCAATGCATTTTTCACTTCTGTAAGTTTTGATAAGCCTAACCGCCAGATCATTTATTCGACACTTGGCGGTGCTATCCGGAAGATCTATTCATTTGATGATTTTATCCAGTTCTTAATTGTTCGTAAGTCTACGAACTTTATCTATACAGGAACAGAAGTAAAGGCGGTTCTTGATCTTCCAGCACAGGGAAAGACCAGGCAATTAATTCTGATTAATTTCAGGAATACTAAAAATATTGAACGCTTTATAGACGAAGCAAATACTATTTTGGGCCTTTTTGAATATTCTCCTTCACAAATTAATATGGACGATGAGTAAGCAGCTTTAATATAAAGCTGCTTACTCATTTACTAGTTTGCTTTAAAGTAATAATTTACTAGCCATTCCCAGTAAAAGTAAAAATCCAAATACGTCAGTAAAAGTGGTAATGATGATGGATGAAGCAATTGCAGGGTCGATACCTACTCTTTTTAGTATCAGAGGTATCCCTGCTCCTGTTACGCCCGCTATAACCAGATTACCGGTCATCGCCAGAAAAATAACAAGTCCCAGTAGTGGGTTTGCATCAAATACAAGCGCAAAGATGAAAACGATTAAGCCTGTTACAGCGCCATTGATCAGGCCAACAGTAAATTCTTTTAAAACGGTACGGTAGGCTTGGTTGTCGGTCAGATCGTATAGGGAAATCCTTCTGACGGTTACCGCCAGTGCCTGAGTAGCTGCGTTCCCCCCCATTCCTGCAATTATAGTCATATAGGCAGATAGTACAGCGATTTTAGCAATGGTTGGTTCAAAATGTCGTACTACTGCTGAGGCAAGGAAAGCAGTCCCTAAATTAATAATTAACCAGGGTAATCTTGATTTTACAGCCTCTACCCAGTTACCACTTAATTCCTCATCTTCTGATACGCCGGATATTTTCAGAATGTCTTCCGTATTCTCATCTTCCAAAACGTCAATAACGTCATCGAAAGTAACTCTACCCAATAGTTTCATCTGGTTGTCCAGAACAGGGATACTGGTAATATTGTATTGGGAGATCAGCCTTGCTACTTCTTCCTGATCGGTGTCCGGGCTTACCCAGGCCACATCAGATTTAACCAACGAAGTGATTTCTACATTTCCTTTGGCTTTGATAATATCTTTTAAAGAGACAATTCCCTGAAATACATTTTGTTCATCTACCACAAAAATGGTATAGAATTCTTCAATTTCTTCGCTCTGTCTGATGATTTCGTCAATGGCATCCTTTTTCTTCAGGTGAAGCTGAATCCGGATAAACTCCGTATTCATCAGCCCTCCTGCTGTATCTTCGTCGTAACTCAGCAGGTTCCTGATATGAGAGGCATCATCCTCGCTCAGGTCTTCCAGAATCTCTTTTTGCTCGTGTTCTTCGAGTTGCGAGATAATATCTGTCGCATCATCATAATCGAGTTCTTCTACAATCTCCGTCCGTTTATCTGGATGGAGCTGGAAAAGTAACTCTTCAGGGTGTGCTTCCTCGTGCATTTCTGCAAAAATCTCAGATGCAGTTTCAACAGGAAGAAGGTTGATGATACGCTGTCTGTCCTCTTGTGTCAGGCTTTCAAATAAGATGGCAATTTCGGAAGCATGATATTCATCCAGAATTACAGCCAATTGATTATCGCTGCCATTCAGGGCAGATTTTATTCTGATAACATCAGATTTGTCTAGTTCATAGGATTGCATGCCAGGCTAAGGTAATTATATTTTCTATTTTATGACCGCAGACATTTACTTAAACCACCCTTTTCGCCAAAAATAGATCACTTGAAGGACCGCAATAACGACCATAATCAACATGGTATACAAATATCCGTGCGTAGCGTAGAGCTCTGGCATATTGTAAGGCATAAATTTATGGGTTACAGGATCTTCTTTGGCGAAGTTCATTCCATAAACCCCGGCAATAAAAGTAAGGGGTATAAATATGGACGAAATGATAGTGAGCACCTTCATAATTTCGTTCATGCGGTTACTGATAATTGATAAATACATATCAATATTACTGGCCGAAATCTCTTTCAGGGACTCGACTATATCAATAACTTGTATACAATGATCGTAAGCGTCACGAATATAAGGTTTGGTTTGCTCAGTGATCAAATGACTATCACTGCGGAGCATATCATTTAGTTTATCTCTTTCCGGCCATGCAACCCTGCGTATATTAATCAGGTTTCTTTTAATCAGCTGGACGTCGAACATAAAGCTCTTATCCGGTTTATCAAACAGGCGATCTTCTATCGTATCAAGCTCTTCACTCCAAAAACTAAGGATCTCAAAATACTTATCTACAACAATATCCATGAGTGCATACATGATATAGCTGCTCCCTGAAATCCTGATATTTCCCTTCCCTGCTTTTAATCTCTGAATAACCGGGTTAAAACAATCAGCATAGTTTTCTTGCAGGGTAATCAAGGCATTATCTGTCAGTATAAACGATAATTGTTCGTTTTCCAGGGTTTTATCTTCATCAAGCAAAAGCATCCTGCTGACTGCGAACACATAATCATCGTATTCTTCAATCTTTGGTCTTTGATAAGATCTGGTAATATCTTCAAGAATCAACCGGTTTACATGAAGTTCACTGTACAAAGTCTCAAATAACTCCGGAGATCCAAATCCTTTGATTTCAATCCAAAAAGTAAAATTCTTATCTGCCAGTAACTGAGCAATCTGGTTGATATTGGGAAGTTCTTTCGTTTCATAAGTTGTTGCATTAATCTTATGAATTGTAATTACTGGTTTTAACGAATTTTCATCTATATAAACTAGCCCTGGACTGGAGCCCGCCAGCGGTATTTTTAAACGTTTTTTCTTTTTACGTGATTTGCCTTTTTTATCAATGCCCATGCTTAAAGATAGTTTTTGGTCTGAGGACCTTGATTGAATAACAAATCAACGATGCTCATGTTTGGCATAAATCCCATTCTATCTTCGAATACCTGAAAATAAGGTTTTGCAGGAACAATCAATTCTGGTTCTTTGAAATGAAGTTTCAGCCTGTAGTCATTTTCGGGAGCTATTTCTTTAACGTACTCGGTGGTGAAATTAAATTCAGCAGTTTTTTTTAGTTGTTTGAAGATCCATTGCAATATTTCCAGATTATAGTCAAACAAGAATTCGAATTTCTTATGATAAAAAACAGCAAGTTCATCTTCATAATACTCGAAATAGGCAGAATTCCGGTAACAGCTTTCCAAGCTTAGCCAGTGCAAGCGCTGCCATTTGAAATCATAACTTATTTTTACATCCTTGACCTTTGTATGGTATTTTGAACCCTTAATTACTGGCAAAAAAAGATCTAAAGCTCCATTTGGGGAATAAATTCTGGTTCTGTTGCGGTAAGTTTGTTTAGGAAAATGTTCTTCCTTTTCTAAAAGGAATTCGTAATTATGAGCGTTTAAGGCAGAGAAATAACTTACAGGAGGAAGATAAAAAAGAGGAAATATAGCTGGATTGTGCATTGGTTAATTTATGTTTGCATTTTCAATCAGGCAAAATAATGATAAAAAAGGCTTTTTTCCTATTTGATCTCCATTTTTTTATGAACGTAAACGAGAAATTAAGCGAATGTCAGAGCCGAGTGTAGCTGTTGTGATCCTCAATTGGAATGGTAAACAATTATTAGCTGATTTTTTACCCGGAGTAATTAAAACCAGGTATCCGAATCTTCAGTTAGTTGTAGGTGATAATGCATCGACAGATGGATCTGTTGATTTTGTAAGCGCTAACTTCCCTGATATACAAGTAATTGTCAATGACCGTAATTATGGATTTGCGGAGGGTTATAACCGGATTCTTGAGCAGGTAAGCGCTGATTATTATGTTTTACTGAATTCTGATGTAGAAGTTCCTGAAAACTGGATTGCACCGGTAATCAAAACTATGGAAGCAGATTCCCGGATTGCGGCTGCTCAGCCTAAAATTAAGTGGCAGAAAAATAAAACTAAATTTGAATATGCTGGCGCTGCAGGTGGTTTCCTTGATATTAACGCTTTTCCTTTTTGCAGAGGAAGAATTTTTGACCAGGTTGAGGATGATCTGGGGCAATACGATGATGCTAAGGAAATTTTTTGGGCAAGTGGCGCGGCTTTCTTTATCAAAAGGGCACAATGGGAAGAAACAGGAGGCTTAGACCCTGATCTTTTTGCGCATATGGAAGAGATTGATCTTTGCTGGCGTTTAAAGAACCTCGGCTATCAGATTGTCTATTGTCCTGATGCAGAAGTTTACCATGTTGGTGGTGGTACTTTAGCCGCAAACAGTCCATATAAGGTATTCCTGAACTTTAGAAATAACCTGATGATTATGCAGAAAAATCTGCCTGCTATGGAAGCAATATGGAGTATAACACTCAGGATGACTATTGACCTTGTTGCCTGGATGCAATTTCTGATTAAGGGTGAAACTAAATTTGCATTTGCTGTGAATAAAGCACATTTTCAGTTCTTAACTAATCTCAGAAAGACAGGCGCTAAAAGGAATAAGACGCAATTAAGTTACTCCAAACACACCGGTGTATATCATTCCAGTGTGGTCTGGAGTTATTTTATAAAAGGAACCAGAAAATTTAGCCAGCTAAAAGACTTTCGATAGCCAGACGATAGCCGTCTAATCCGAAACCGGTTAATACCCCTTTGCAGTTTTTTCCGGTCAGGGAAACATGACGGAATTCTTCCCTGGCATAGATATTAGAAACATGTACTTCAACAACGGGTGTATTAATACCTGAAATTGCATCTGCAATGGCTACTGAAGTATGGGTATATCCTCCGCCATTCAAAATGATACCGTCATATGAAAAGCCAACCTCATGCAGTTTATTAATCAGCTCCCCTTCTACGTTACTTTGGAAATAGTCAAGTTCTATATTTTTGTATTTATCTTTTAATTCTGTAAAGTATCCCTCGAAACTTTTGTTTCCGTACACTCCTGGTTCGCGTATGCCCAGCAGATTTAAGTTAGGTCCGTTAATAATCTGTATCTTCATCCTTTCAAACTTAGACTTAAAAACTAATAAATAAAAATCCGGGTGATTAATTATCCTTACCATAATGCATTTAAGGCCTACTTAAAGCTGGAACGCGGACTTGCTGAAAACTCTGTTGATGCATACTTGAATGATGTTGCCAAACTATTTCAGTATTATGAAGTTATTGGTGAAGAGTTCTCCGTTAAAAACATATCTGACAGTGTATTACATAATTTCATTAAATGGTTGAGTGAGTTGGGAATGCTGGCAAACACACAGGCCAGGGTCATCTCAGGGCTGAAGTCTTTTTTCCATTACCTGATGTTGGAAGGGCTCATTGAGATTGATCCTTCTCAGCAGCTTGATTCTCCTAAACTAAGCAGAAAGCTTCCTGATTTATTAAATGTGATAGAAATTAATGCTTTGATTGAAGCTGTAGATGCTTCCAAACCCGAAGGGATGAGAAACAAAGCAATTTTAGAAGTACTGTATGGCTGCGGATTAAGGGTAACTGAATTAATCACTCTTCGTATTTCAGACCTGCATCCTATACAAGAATACATTAAGGTAACGGGTAAAGGAAATAAAGAAAGGATTGTTCCTATCGGAGGGACCGCATTAAAATTCATTGCTATTTATCTGAGCCAGGTTAGAGTGCATTTAGCTATTAAAAAAGGAAATGAAGATTATATTTTCCTCAATAGAATGGGTTCCAGGTTATCACGGATTTCTGTATTTACGATGATTAAAGCACTGGCAACAGCAATAGGCTTAAAAAAGAGTATCAGCCCGCATACATTCAGACATTCTTTTGCAACTCATTTAATTGAAGGCGGTGCAGATTTGAGGGCTGTACAAGAAATGTTAGGGCATTCAAGTATTACGACTACAGAAGTATATACCCATCTGGATAAGGATTATTTAAGAGGTGTAATTACACAATTTCACCCCAGAACGTAATTATAAATTACAAGAAATCATCCTGTCTTTGCCTTGCATATCTTTTCTTAAAATTATAGCAGTGAACCCTTTAGACGAAAGCATCTCTACTGTTTCCTTACCTAGATATTCATTAATCTCAAAGAACAGTTTTCCTTTTGGTTGCAGGTTGATCAGCGCGAAGTCGGCGATACTTTTATAGAATAGTAAAGGGTTTTCATTGGTCACAAATAAAGCCAGATGTGGTTCATAGGCTAAAACGTTCTGATGCATTTCTTGCTTTTCGTTTTCAGTGATGTAAGGTGGATTACTTACAATCAAGTCGTATTTGGACGGACTGTTATAGGTCAGAATATCTGAATGAATGAAATTGATAGCAGCAGTATTTAGTGTTGCATTTTCTCTGGCTACCTTTAATGCATCAGCTGAAACATCGAGTGCACTAACTTCTGTTTGTTCAAGATTCTTTTTCAAAGTGATTGCGATACATCCGCTACCGGTACCAATATCCAGGATACTGGAAACAGGTTGGCTCTTTACCGTATCCATGATCCATGCGATGAGCTCTTCAGTTTCTGGCCTTGGAATCAGAACAGCTTCAGTGACTTTAAATTTAAGGCCATAAAACCAGGCTTCTGCAAGGATATGCTGCACAGGCCTTCCTTTTTTCAATTCCACCAAAATAGTGTTGTAAGCAAAAGACTGTTCAGGGTTTAATAATTCCTTAGCATGGATCAACAATTGAGCACGATTCCATTCTGATACCTGCCCGGCGGCCAGACAAAACAATTGCTTTGCTTCTTCCTCACCATACAATGCGGATAGCTCTTTGATAAAGGATTGTTCTAATTGCTTAACATTCATTAAATGCAAAAGTATTAATAAATGTTGCATCTCTGTGGTCGAAATATTTCAATAGCTCATAAATTGAAGCTATTTTTGTCCTTATGAGCGATGAATTGTACATGAAACGCTGTCTGGAGTTAGCAGAAATGGGTAATGGTCAGGTAAGCCCAAATCCATTAGTAGGTTGTGTAATTGTCAGCGGAGGAAAGATTATAGGAGAAGGTTATCACCAGAAATATGGTCAGGCTCATGCCGAAGTTAATGCTATCCGTTCTGTCACAGACCAGTACGGTGAACAGGCGGCTGAATTATTAAAAAATGCAGTTGCTTATGTAAGTCTTGAACCCTGTGCGCATTTTGGAAAAACACCTCCATGCGCTGATTTACTGATTCGCCATCAACTTAAAAAAGTAGTGATTGGCAACCGTGATCCTTTCCCTGATGTAGACGGTAAAGGAATAGAAAAGTTGAAAAATGCAGGTATAGAAGTAGTTTCAGGAGTACTTGAAGAAGCGTGTTTTGAAGTTAACCGTCGTTTTTTTACAAGAATTGCCCAACAACGTCCTTACATCATTTTAAAATGGGCCAGAACAGCGAATGGGTATTTTGCACCTAAGAATTCAGTACAACAGTGGATCAGTGGTCCGCTTTCAAAAAAACTAGTTCATAAATGGAGAACTGAAGAAGATGCTATTCTGGTCGGTAAACAGACCGCTATAGCAGATAATCCTGCGCTTAGTGCAAGAGAATGGCCAGGGAAAAACCCGATCAGGATCGCTATTGACCGTAAACTCGAAATACCAGCAGACAGTAAATTATATAATCAGGATGCTAAAACCATTATATTTAATGAGCAAAAGACTGCTGTAGAAGGTAATATCCATTTTATTGAAATGGAAGACATGCAGTATTATCTACCTCAGAAGATTGCCTATCAACTATATTTGATGGATATACAATCTATTATCATTGAAGGTGGCGCAAATATTCTGAACCAGTTTATCTCTTCTGGGTTGTGGGATGAAGCAAGAGTCTTTAATTCTACTACAAGCTGGGATACTGGCATACATTCCCCACAGATCAATGGGAACATCATATCAGTTACACAAGTAGATAAGGATCAGTTAACTATATATAAAAACTATACCAATAAATGATATATATATTACTCAGCATCAGCTGCAGCGTGACCGTAGCAGTCTTGCTAAAACTGGCAAAGCGCTACAATATTCATGTGCTGCAAGCGGTAATGTGGAATTATCTGGCGGCCATAATCCTTAGTTATATTTTCTTCAGACCAGAGTTAGCTCAGTTGGTGAGCGTCCCTACAACCCTTGCAATTGCAATCGGCGTACTGTTACCTGTCTTATTTCTTATACTGGGGGCTTCGGTCAGAAACATAGGAATTGTGAAATCAGATATCGCACAGCGTTTATCCTTATTCATTCCTATCCTGGCTTCTTTATACCTTTTTGGAGAAAACTTTGGTGGGCTCAAGGTGGCAGGACTCGTAGTTGGCTTTGTAGCTATTGTATTCACATTATCCCGCAAGTCATCTGTTAAAGCGGAAACAAGTTCCCTTGTCTATCCTATTTTAGTTTTTATAGGATTTGGATTGATTGATGTTATGTTTAAAAAACTAGCTTTAGATAAATCTATTCCTTATACGAGTACATTAATGGTCATCTTTTGTATCTCATTTATAATTGCAGCACTGACTTTGGGATATGTTGTGATCGTCAGAAAGAAGAAAGTCGAGTTAATCAATTTCTTTTGTGGCATGGTACTGGGCTCCTTCAATTTCGGAAATATTCTGTTTTATATGAAAGCACACCGGGCAATGGCATCAAATCCTTCTACAGTATTTGCCGCTATGAATATGGGCGTCATCATTTTAGGAAGTATAATTGGTATAATCTTGTTTAAAGAAAAAGTAAGTAAGTTGAATTATATCGGTATAGCCATGGCTCTTGTGGCCATTTTATTAATTACATTATCACAAAAATATGCTGTTTGATGATACCTATAAGACGATAGATCATCCTGCAGAAGGAGTCTTTAAAGATAAAGGAAGTAAATTTATCGCTTTTGCCTACCCGCTGATTTCAGAAAATGAGGTTAAAGCACACCTGGTAAAATTAAAAGCTGAACATACAAAGGCCAATCATTTTTGTTATGCTTACCGTCTTACACCTGATAAAAGTGTTTACCGTGTAAATGATGACGGCGAGCCTTCTGGCACAGCGGGCAGACCCATCTTAAACGCCTTATTATCAGCTGGTCTGACTAATATACTGGTTGTTGTAGTTCGTTATTTTGGGGGTACTTTGTTAGGCGTTCCTGGTTTAATTAACGCTTATAAATCTGCTGCTGTTGAAGCAGTTAATGTAGCAGTGATTGTCGACAAGACAGTTAATGATATTTATCAGCTTAAGTTTGATTACCTGATCATGAACGACGTGATGCGTATGGTCAAAGAAGAACAGCTGACTGTGCTTGATCAACAGTTTGATAATGAATGTACCATCAGATTCGAAGTTAGAAAATCTCAATTGAATAAAGTTTTACAAAGAGTCGAAAAACAGTCAGGTGTTGAAATAAAATACCTTGGCACTGTTTAAAACCTTAATTTAGAATATCATTAACACAATTACCATGCAAAAATTATCAGAAGCAGACTTAGTCATCAATCCGGATGGAAGCATCTACCACTTAAATATACTCCCTGAAGATGTTGCAGATACAGTAATCACTGTAGGCGACCCTGACAGGATTTCAGAAATAACCAAACATTTTGACCGCATTGAGCTTAAAAAAGGAAAAAGAGAGTTTTTAACACATACAGGATATATAGGTACAAAACGCATCACTGTAATTTCTACCGGAATCGGTACTGACAACATTGATATTGTTATAAATGAGCTGGATGCATTGGTAAATGTAAATTTCGAAACTCGTGAGGTCAAGGAAAAGTTAACTTCATTAGCTATCATCAGAGTGGGGACATCTGGCGCTGTACAACCTGACCTGCCAATGGGAACTATCCTGGCTTCTACTTTCGGACTTGGTCTGGATGCTTTAATGCACTATTATGTCCATGGGGTGCCAGAGGAAGAAAAAGGGCTTTTTGAGCATGTAAAAACTCATTTTAAGGATTTGCATGCGGTTAATCCTTACCTGACTTCGGCAGATCCGGTATTATTGAGTACCATCGGAAAAGGAATGGAACAAGGAATTACTGTAACAGCACCTGGCTTTTATGCCCCTCAGGGACGCCAGGTAAGAGCCCAGAATGCGGTACCAGATTTTATTCAGAAACTGAATACCTTCAACTATGAAAACTATAGAATTACTAACCTTGAAATGGAGACTGCCGGTATTTATGCCTTAGCAAAAGTTCTTGGACATAGAGCCCTTTCAATTAATGCTATATTAGCGAGCAGAGTAAACTATCAGTTCAGTAAAGACCCAAATTCAGTTGTAGATAAGGCGATTAAGGTTGTCTTAGAAAGAATTACAGCTTCTTAATTAATTACAAACTCAGCACCTGTTCAACAAATGGGTGCTGAATCATATTAATCGCGAATTTTCGCAATAATCTTCAATGACAAAAAAAAAGCACTTCTTCCTAATTCTCTTGTTAGGCTCACTCACTGCATTGGGCCCATTTTCAATCGATATGTATTTGCCGGGCTTTCCTGCAATTGCTAAAGATTTAAATACTTCTATTGCGCGCGTTTCTTTATCATTATCTGGTTTTTTTATAGGAATTTCACTTGGACAGTTACTTTACGGGCCATTGTTAGATCGTTTTGGCAGAAAGAAACCGTTGTTTATTGGGCTGGTTATTTATATCCTTGCATCTTTGGGTTGTGCTTACACCAAAAGTATTGATGCCTTGATCCTACTCCGATGTATACAGGCATTAGGCAGTTGTGCTGCTGCGGTAGCTTCAATCGCTATGGTCAGGGACCTGTTCCCTGTTCATGAGAATGCTAAAGTATTCGCGTTATTATGGCTGGTTGTAGGTGTTTCGCCAATGATTGCGCCAACGATTGGCGGTTATGTGACTTCTACTTATGGCTGGCACGCTGTGTTTTTAGTGTTAATGTTGCTTGGTCTGCTAAATCTGATTGCGAGTGTTGCTGGACTTCCTGGTACTTATAAACCTGATACGACTATTTCTTTAAAACCCAAACCTATTATAATGGGTTTCATTGCTGTTTTAAAAGAGCCGCAGTTCTATACTTATGCTTTTACGGGAGCAGTAGCATTCGGAGGACTCTTTGCTTATATATCAGGCTCCCCACTGCTATTTATGAAGATTTTTGCAGTAAGTGAGAAAACTTATGGTTGGATCTTCGCTTTCTTATCCATCGGTTTGATTGGCGCCAGTCAGGTCAATACATTGATGCTTAGAAAATACAGTAGTGAACAACTTATATTTGGCGCATTGACCTGCCAGGCAATTACTGGCGTAGTATTCCTTATTGGGAGTATTAACGGCTGGTTTGGTTTAACAGAAATCATCATTTTACTATTTATATTCTTAAGTTGCCTAGGCTTTGCCAGCCCAAATGCTTCTGCACTTACTTTAGCACCTTTTACCAAAAATGCAGGTAGTGCGTCTGCTTTAATGGGAGCCATACAGATGGGACTGGGTACATTAGCATCTGTTGCTGTAAGTCTGTTTGATGCACATTCCTCAGTACCAATGGTATCGATTATGGCATCAACGTCTATTCTTGCGCTGGCTATTCTCTATTTTGGGAGAAAGAACATTAAGCACAAAGTAGAACTGGACAAGGATAGTGCTATGGTATCTTTTCATTAATAGCTTAAATTAATTATTTGGGGGCAGTACCTGGAAGCGGGATGCCCCCTTTTTTGAATGCATCCATCAGTTTCTCCTGAAACTGGAGTTTGGCATCGTTAAAGCCATGAGATTTTAGCCAAACACTGATCATTACTTTATACCCTGTTTCTTCCAGCATTGAAATTCCTATTCGATGTGTTGGTTCTTTGAGCAGATCTGATGAGTCCTGAATGGTTTGTACGGCCAGTTTAGCCAGCTGATCATAATCTATACCATAACTAAACTTAATTTCGATGTCGAGCCTGCGGCTTCCTTTAGTGCTAATATTGATAATAACTTCATTTGATAACTTTCCATTCGGTATAACTACAGACCGGTTATCAAAGGTTGTAACCGTTGTATAAAAAATTGCAATATTAGTTACAGTCCCCTCCTGTCCCTGTGCAATAATATTGTCTCCAACCCTAAATGGCTTAAGCATTAAAATAAGTACCCCACTTGCGAAATTCTGTAATGTCCCAGACAGTGCAAGTCCTGCTGCAACACCTAAAGCACCAATTAATGCTGCAAATATTGTCATTTGTATGCCGATAAATTGCATGACTGTAAAAACCAGCAATATACGAAGTGCTGTAACTGAAAGGCTGATGAAAAAAGGCTTTAAAGAAGGATCAACATCCTTGTTATAAAACCTTTTTTTAATCCATCCGGAGAAAATATTGATGAGCCATAATCCAACTGAAAGGACTGCTATGCCTATAAGAATATTAGGTCCTTTTTCTACAAGCCAGGTAATTGCTTTATCATAAAGTAAGTCACTATTGTTCTGTGCAGCTAATTTCATAATTGAGTCTTTAAATCCTTAATTGCTCAAATAATAACGTCATCTCAACTGAAAAGTTTAGGATTTCCCAGGATTACAAAACAAAAAGGTGGCACAAATGTTGAATTCATATAGAAACAATAAAGAAAAACATGTTAAACAAAATCACTCATAACTTAACCATTTTAGCCGCTAAGAAGATTTTGACAACTAATAATGCAGAAAATCTGGGTACAGCCAAAAGGCTGGTATCAATTATAGCCGGCGCTTATATTTTTCAAAGGGGTATCAGGTGTTTTTATAAGCATCCGGTAATAGGTTTACAAGAAACCTTTTTGGGAGGTTTCCTGATGTATGAAGCCGTAAAGGGCATTAAAGATACCTATCCTGCAAAACCAACTGACCCTTCGCAAATAAGAAGTAATCAAATACAGGGAAATGACCCTAACTCACCGGTCCCAGCCTTTGTTTAGCGCCTGGGACAAGAAGTTAAACAGTTTGCATACGCAAGTTAAACCACTTTGATGCGCAGGTAAATCATTTCATTATAGTTTGATTTACCTGTTTTAAGTTCCAACAATCATTTTGCCAAGTCTTTCATAAAATACAGCCAGGCTACCCATTTCTAAATGAATTATCTTGCAATGTTTGTATAGGTACGCTTCCCGTTCAGATAGATACAATTTATCATCTAAATACTTCAGTATATCTATTATCCGTATATGTAAGCCATAAACCTGACAAAGATGGAAGTTTAAATATTTGTCAGCATGGCTCCCAAAAATCAGAATATCTCTGGAAGCTGAAAATCTGATCCGCTGTAATTCAGTTAAAAGATAATTTTCTTCATTCAGTTCCTTTAGAGGCCTCTCAATGTTTTCTATTTTATAGACTAATTTGGTTAGCAAATCAAGTTCATTATAGCTTTCTGCTAAATATAAATATGGCATAAGTTCTCTTTCTTCTGATTTATGAATTTCTGGTTTTATGATAGACTTTTCCTTTGTGGAGCTTTAATCTCAGTTTTTTTATTCCACCATCTTTTAACTGCCTGATACGCTCCCTGCTTAATTTGAAAATCAATGCAATATCATCGAGTGACAGCGGGTGCACTCCTTCTAAACCAAAAAATAAACTCAGCACCTTTTCTTCTCTCCGGGTTAAAATCTTTAAAAGCTGACTGGCTTCTATTCTATCGGAATCGAGAATAAGTAAATGATCAGGATAAGGCTGATGAGCTGGTGTTACTTCCAGTAATGTATTGCTAAAGTCGGGTTTTAAGATTTCATCCAATGACATACACCTGCGTACCTTACTTAAATAGCCGGCTACCTGCTGAGTTTTAATGTCCATTTCTCCCGCAATTTCATCAGCGGTTGGCAGACGTTCCAAACGCTGTTCCAAACAGGATATAGTACCATTTATTTTAGTAATAGAGTTGATCATATTTATTGGTAAACGAATAATACGCGTCTGCTGGGAAATGGCGAGCATTATAGCTTGTCTGATCCACCATACTGCAAATGAAATAAATCTGAATCCTTTGGTATTGTCAAAGCGCGAAGCGGCTTTAATCAAACCCAGATTCCCTTCATTGATTAAGTCTCCAAGACTCAGCCCGCGGTGCTGATATTGTTTTGCTACTGAAATTACAAACCTCAGGTTGGTTTTTACTAAACAATCCAGCGCAGCCTGATCTCCGTCCATGACTCTTATAGCGAGCCGGACTTCCTCATCAATAGTCAGCAATGGTATCCGGCCTACTTCCAGAAGATATATATTAAGGGATTCCATGTCTCTGCCAGTGATGGCATACTCAATCTTTAGTTCTCGCATATATTTAGGTTATTGAGTAAAGTTGTATATAAGAATCGAATAAAGAAAGTTGACGCTATTAATCCGATAAATTAACGTTTATATGAATGTGAGCCGGATATAATCCAGTTCAGGACTATTTAATAAACGATTAACCGTACAACAAAATGTTTATTTAAGATTAACATATTTAATTAATTAAACATTAATGCCCTATATTCACGAATTACAAAAACAATAATTATGGAGAAGAAGCTTGACAGAATAGATATTTCTATTCTTAAACTTTTACAAGGGGATAATTCACGTCCGCACAAACAGATTGCCGGGGTTTTAAACAGATCAACTACGACTATTAGTGACCGTATCAATAAATTAAAGACAGAGGGTTATATTCTAACATCAGTAGCAGTACTGAGCCGCAGAAAATTAAAACAAGAAGTGCTGGCTTATATTCATCTCAAACTGAGTCATTGTTCTGATGAAATCATCAATACATTCAAAGAAGATATTTCCAGGATTAAAGAGGTTTGTGAATGCTGTGCAATTACTGGAGAATATAACATGAAGCTAAAGATTGTCACCACCGATAATACATCCTTTTCAAGTATACAAAGAAACATAGCCAACATCAAAAATGTACAGGCTCTTGAAAGTTATGTAGTACTTGATGATATTATTACTGACACCGGATTCTTTTTTTAAGTGAATAAACCGGTTTCCGGAGAATAAAATCGAGGAGCCGGTTTAAAATACGTTCTGCTAAACTTAAATTAACGGATAAACTGCTGAATTTCTAAAAAAATGTAACCTAAGAAGGAGGAAAAAAAATTAAGTTTGTACCTTAATCAATTTTAATGTTAAAAAAGGCCGCCTCTTACCTAGCAATTTTTTTTATTTACGTGCTCTCTTTGTTGCCCTTACCAGTACTCTATGTAATTTCCGATTTTGTATATTTATTGGTTTACTACGTATTAGGATACCGCAAAGCTGTAGTCAGGTTAAATCTTAAAAATTCTTTCCCGGAAAAAGGAGAAGAAGAGCTTCTGGCTATAGAAAAAGAATTCTATAAATACTTGTCGGGCCTTATTTTTGAAATTATTAAAATGGCTTCTATTTCCAGCGGCCAACTGCGCAGACGCTTTAAGTTTAAGAATATTGACCTTATTAATGCATATTTTGAACGTGGAGAAAGTGTACTGGCCTGTTCAGGTCATTATGGGAATTGGGAATGGGGGGCTTTATCAATCGGGCTTGTGTTGAAATGCGATACTTATGCAATTTATAAACCATTATCCAATAAAGTCTTCGATGCTTTCTTTCAAAGAATAAGGACCAGGTTTGGAAATAAAGTGGTACCCATGCGTCAAACCCTAAGGGTATTGACAGAAACTAAAGAAAAACCGACTATGTTTTTATTTGGTAATGATCAGGCACCGCCAAAAAGTGAATCTCATTACTGGACTTCCTTTCTGAATCAACAAACTTCAGTTCAGCAGGGAATGGAGAAAATTGCTATAAAAACAAAGAGACCAGTGTTTTATATTCAGCTTACAAAAGTAAGAAGAGGATATTATGAAGTGGAGTGCATGCCTATATGCCCTAATCCCGCCGAAACCCCTATAAATGAAATAACCCAGAAGCATACCCGCCTGTTAGAAAAACTAATTGAAGACGAGCCTGCTTACTGGTTATGGAGTCATAAGCGATGGAAACATCAGCCTACTCAGTAATTTGAAGATTAAGTGCATGTGTAGTCTGAGCACGGATATTTCTGCAAAGTTGTGAATCGTTACTTAAAGTTTTGCCATACGAAGGAATCATTTGCTTAAGCTTGGTTTGCCATTCTTCGCTTTCCATTTCTTCTTTAAAACAACGCTTCATCAGGGTGATCATGATAGATACAGCAGTTGAAGCACCTGGCGAAGCGCCCAATAAAGCAGCAATTGAGCCATCGCCCGCAGCAACTACTTCGGTACCAAATTCAAGGATACCACCATGTTTTTCATCCTTTTTAATAACCTGCACACGCTGACCAGCTGTTTCTAATTCCCAGTCTTTCATTTCAGCAGCGGGAAGATATTCTCTCAATGCTTCCATACGATCTTCAGGAGATTGTCTGACCTGATCTATCAGATATTTTGTCAATGGCAGATTATCAAGACCTGCTGCAATCATTGGACGGATATTATTTGCTTTGATAGAAAGTGGCAGATCAAGTAAAGAACCATTTTTCAGAAAGCGCGTAGAGAATCCTGCATAAGGGCCAAAAAGTAATGCTTTTTTACCATCGATCATCCTGGTATCCAAATGAGGGACAGACATTGGAGGAGCCCCTACTGATGCCTTACCATAAACTTTAGCATGATGATGCTCAATTACAGCCGGATTAACACATTTTAACCATTGTCCGCTAACCGGAAAACCGCCAAAACCTTTTCCTTCAGGAATATCAGATTTCTCTAATAAAGGTAGAGAACCACCACCAGCACCAATAAAAACAAACTTAGCTTTTACTGTTTTTCTTTTACCAGTTTCTTCATCTTTCACTTTAACTTCCCATAAACCATCTTTCTGTTTCAGTTTACGTACTTCCTGGTTGAAATCCATTGCTACATCAGGCTTACTTTGCAAAGTGGTCAGCATCATTCTGGTCAAAGCACCAAAATTTACATCTGTACCCAGCATCATCCTTGTAGCAGCTACTTTTTCTTCAGGGTTTCTTCCTTCCATCACCAAAGGCATCCATTCTGCCAGTTGTTCAGGATTTTCAGAATAAGTCATCTCCTTAAACAATTCGCATTCTTGCAAATTATTAAAACGTTTATTCAAAAAGGCAACATTCTCCGCTCCCCATACAAAACTCATATGCGGAATACTTTTAATGAAAGTTTCAGGAGAACTAACCAATTTATTCTGTACCAGGAATGACCAGAATTGTTTCGATACTTCAAAAGATTCAGCAATAGCTACAGCCTTATCAGTTTCTACTGTACCATCTGCTAATTGAGGGGTATAATTTAATTCACAAAAGGCCGAGTGGCCCGTTCCTGCATTATTCCAGGCATCAGAACTTTCTGCTGCCGCGACATCAAGCCGTTCAAAAATTTGTATGGTTAAATCCGGTGAGAGTTCCTTGAGTAGTACACCAAGTGTTGCGCTCATAATACCGGCGCCAATTAACACAACGTCAACTGCTTTATCTGAATTAGTACTTTTACTGGTCATGAAAGGATAGATAATTTATTCTCTTTATATCGGCCACAAAATTAATATAATGACCGGGAAAAGAGCCCTAAATTTCAATTTAATAAGTAATATTTTTACCAGTATCTGATAAAACATAAAATTGATCCTGATTCTGCCTCGATTTTGAGTTAGAATTGTCAGGATCAGGTCTTTTTACTAAAAAAATATGCTGAAAATCAGCGAATCTGTCCGTCACCCCTCACTACCCATTTATAACTTGTCAATTCTTTAAGTCCCATTGGACCTCTCGCATGAAGTTTCTGCGTACTAATCCCAATTTCAGCACCAAGGCCAAACTGCCCGCCGTCGGTAAAAGCAGTCGAGGCATTTGCATAAACCGCAGCTGCATCTACAACATTCAGAAATGTAAGCAATTGATTTTCATCCTCAGCAATTATAGCTTCACTATGTTTAGAGCTATAACGCGCGATATGCGATAAAGCGCTTTCCAGGTTTTCTACAGTTTTAATGGCCATTTTATAATCCAGAAACTCTGTTCCAAAATCCTCAGGACTCGAATGGTGCAATAAATGTTCAGGGTATAGTTCTTCTAAAGCTTCGAAGGCTTCAGTATCCGCATAAATATGAACAGATTTCGCTGCCAAAGGTGCAACTAAAGTATAAAGATCATCCAGGCGTGCGGCGTGGACCAGCAGACAGTCCAATGCATTACAAACACTTACTCTTCTGGTTTTAGCATTAAAAATAATTGCCTTTCCTTTTTCTTTGTCCCCCGATAAATCAAAATAAGTATGGACTATCCCCGCCCCCGTTTCAATGACAGGAACATTGCTATTTTCGCGGACATAGCTGATCAGCGCCTGACTACCTCTTGGGATCAAAACATCCACAAAGCCTGTTGCATTTAAAAGTGCAGCAGTTGCTTCTCTTTCTGACGGCAGTAGTACCGCAACGTGAATATCCACGTCATGTTTGAGCAGTACCTGATGAATGATTTTAATTAAAGCCTGGTTAGAAAACTCAGCATCACTTCCTCCTTTTAATACCGCTACATTCCCTGTTTTAAAGCAAAGTGAGAAAACATCTAAAGTCACATTAGGCCTGGCCTCATAAATAACACCGATCACTCCTAAAGGGACTCTGATCTTAGACAAATGTAAACCGTTTGGAAGCGTATTTGCCTCTATAACTTCTGCAAGCGGGCTTTCCAGTTGAGCCACATTTAATATTTCCTGTGCAATATCAGTTAACCTTTCTCTGGTTAGCTTTAACCGGTCATACTTGGGGTCCTCTGCAGACATCCGCTTTAGATCAAGATCATTTGCAAACAAGATGTCTTCCGTAAACAGTTTCACATGTGCAGCAAGATCTTTTAGGATTTCATTAACCGCCATTTGATCTAAACGGCATAAAGTACGGCTCGCTTTTAAAGCATTTTCAAAATATAACTGGTATTCCATTTCCTTTTCGTTTAGAACCGGTATGTTGTTTCGCCGGAATTTACTGTATTAGCTTACAGCATAAAAATAATTATAATGAACTAAAGATTTATGTCCCTTTTGTCCTATTCTTTCTTTCGCTTTATCAGAACCGTAATCTGCTATTCCCAAACCGATCAGCTTTCCATGCTCATCCAGTAAGCGGATAATATCCCCTTTTTGAAATGAAGACAGGATTTCTGTTATCCCAATTGGCAATAAACTGCGGGCCTGACCAGAAATCAGTGCTTCTGCAGCTCCTTTATTCAGCTGAACACTTCCTGTGGCAGAATGCTCAGAATGTGCAATCCACTTTTTCTTTCCCGAAGTATTCTTTTCCGGTACAAAATAGGTATGATCCACCTTTTGAGCTATTAAATCAGTCAGAATATTGTTTCGCGTGCCATTGGCAATATAAACCGGAATACCCAGTTTTGCGACTTTCTGTGCCATCCCTAATTTAGTGACCATTCCACCTCTTCCTAACCCAGATTTAGTCGTATTTATGAAAGAACCAATAGCATCATCCTTTTTGATTTCTCTGATTACACTGGAGCCTGGTGATTTTGGATCTCCGTTATAAATACCATCTACATTAGAAAGGATAATCAATGCATCTGCCTCTAACATAGAAGCTACCAGCCCTGCCAGCTCATCATTATCTGTAAACATCAACTCAGTAACGGATACAACATCGTTTTCATTGATAATTGGAATAACCTGGTGTTTCAATAAGATAGAAAGGCAGTTTTTAATATTTAAATAGTGTTTCCGGTCACGAAAGTCTTCCTTAGTGACCAATACCTGTGAACAAAGCATCTGTTGCTTCTCAAACAGGGACAAATAAGTATTAATCAGCTTAATTTGTCCAATAGAAGCTAAAAGCTGTCTTGCTGCAACGGCATCCTGTTTTTCAGATATACCGATCATACTTCTGCCAGCAGCTACAGCGCCAGAAGAAACTACAACTACCGCAATGCCAGCTTTTTTTAGACTGATAATTTGTGCGACAAGGTGTTCAATCCGTGCATTATCTGGTAATCCATCAGCTTGTGTGAGGACATTTGAACCGATTTTAACAACGATTCTTTTATAGGCAACAGCCATAAATTATGGAGCGTAAAGGTTGAAAATAAAGAACTAAAGAAGAGCAATCAAGCCTGTCCAGCCAGTCTGATGACTAGCGCCAAGCCCTTTGCCATTATCCCCATTGAAATATTCATGGAATAATATATAATCTTTAAAATGCGGGTCATGGTTAAACTTAGGGTTCCCACCCGATACGGGTCGTTCACCAGCCTCATTTTTCAGAAAAATGCACTTTAACCTTTTACTTAATAAAGCCGCGATTTCTTTAAGACTTAGAAACTCGCCGGAACCAGTTGGACATTCCACTTTAAAATCATCAGTGTAATATTCCTGGAAATTTTTAAGAGATTCAATAATCAGGTAATTGACAGGCATCCACATGGGGCCTCTCCAATTACTATTCCCGCCAAACATGCCAGAATCGCTTTCAGCAGGGATATATTTCACGGTATAATCCATGCCATCCAGTTGATAATTAAAAGGATAGGCACAATAAGCTTTAGAAACAGATCGGATACCATAATCTGAAAGAAATTCATTCGGATCCAGCATGCGTTTCAGTAATAATTTCATCCGATGGCCTCTTAACAGCGAAAGTAAATGCTGGTCACTCCCTTTAGTATCTGTCCAATGGCTTACCAGTTGAACCAAATCAGGCCTTTGGAGCATAAACCACTCCAGACGCTCCTTTAATTTTGGCAGTTTACCCCACTTGCGCTCATCAAATACAATCTGGGCAAACATAGGAATCAGCCCCACCAAGCTTCTCAGGCGCAGTCTGTCAGCAGATCCATCTGGTTTTCTTAGCATATCATAATAAAAACCATCTTCTTCATCCCACAAACCTATCGCATCCTCTCCCATATTAGAAATTGAACCCGCGATATATAAAAAGTGTTCAGAAAATTTGATAGCCATACTTTCAAATACATCAAAATGAAGTGAAAGCTCCATACTGATTTGCAGCATATTCAAGGCATACATGGCCATCCAGCTAGTTCCGTCAGCCTGTTCCAGAAAACCGCCACCAGGTACTGGCTGACTCCGGTTAAATACCCCGATATTGTCAAGACCAAGAAAACCACCCTCAAAAATATTATTTCCTTCACTATCTTTCTGATTTACCCACCAGGTAAAATTGAGCAGTAGTTTATTGAAAACCTCTACCAGGAAATCAATATCTCCTTTACCCTTAACTGCCTTATCTGCAAGATATACATGCCAGGTTGCCATCGCATGGACCGGCGGGTTTACATCGCCAAAATCCCATTCATAAGCAGGCAATTGCCCGCTTGGATGCATGTAATTGGCACTAACCATTAATCTTAACTGTTCTTTTGCAAAATCAGGATCTAAAGGCGCAAAGCTGATACAATGAAAAGCAAGATCCCATGCTGCAAACCATGGATATTCCCACTTATCCGGCATAGAAAGAATATCATTAGCCACAAAATGTTTCCAGTGTGAATTTCTGCCAGTTCTTCTTTGTTTAGGTGGAGCGGGTTGTCCTGCATCACCATTCAACCACCTATTCACATCAAAACTGTAAAACTGCTTGTTCCAGAACATTCCAGCCCAAGCCTGACGCTGCATAGACTTTTCATCTGCATTAGTGCTGTCAGCTTGTTTAACTGCATAAAAAGTGTCGGTCTCTTGCAAACGAAGGGAAAAGATATCCTCAAAATCGTTAAAAGGCTGCGCTATTTTATTCTTGCTAAACCTGATTCTGATTGTGCTGCTTTCACCAGCAGGAATAGTTAGATGATACCATATACCTGCCTTTGTTCCTAAATTATCAGGATTAACTGCATTTTGATTTCCATTAACGATATACTCATTAATTCCGTCTTTCACATAACGGCTCACATTATCAGATTGATACAGACGTTGGTTATTGGTTTCATTATCTGTAAAAAGAAATTTCGGATTACCATCTGCATAACAATGGTAATCTCCAATAGGATCAGACCTTAAAAGCAGGGTGTGATTACCCTGGTTCAGGATTTCAGGTTTAGCTCCATGTTGTCCATCAAACCAAGTATTCCGATACCAGATCTGAGGAATTACATCGAGCGTTACCGGAGCAGCACTTCTGTTAAATACAGTATATTTAATCAGCAGGTCTTCTTCTTTATTTTTAGCATATTCAATAAAAACATCCCCGTATTCATCATGATCGAACAAACCAGTGTCAATCAATTCATATTCTGATTCTGTTTTGCTCCTCTTCGCATTTTCACTCAAGAGCAATTCATAAGGAAAAGCTTGAAAAGGATATTTATACAGCATTTTCATGTAGCTGTGTGTAGGGCTGCTATCCAGGTGATAGTATAACTCTTTTACATCCTCTCCATGATTTCCCTGGCCATTGGTCAGGCCAAACAGACGCTCTTTAAGAATAGCATCCTTACCATTCCAAAGCGCCAGTCCAATACATATATTTTGCTGGTCATCACTAAAACCACCTATTCCGTCCTCACCCCAGCGATAGGCTTTACTCCTTGCTGAATCATGGGTTGTATAGTCCCATACTTCTCCATTAGAACTATAATCTTCTCTAACTGTTCCCCATTGACGGTCAGACACATAAGGGCCCCACTTAAGCCAGTTAGCTTCTTGATTATAATGACTGGTGAGGCGTTGCTGTTCCGGATTAAGCTGATCTTTGGAGTTCATATTTCAATAATAACGATTGTTAAGCGAATTAAAGAAAGGATCACACAATAGCTTAATTTTTTACAATCTCCGTATCTTGAAGATCAACGATCATTGAGGATATTTCAACAGTAAACCATTCCTGGAAAACTTTATAAGTACGTTTCTGAGGCCAGTCATTCTCATCCGTATGATAGTCTCTGAGTTCATTTTTAAATAGCTGATCAAAGTTTTTCTTTAACCAGCTTTCTATTTTGGCTTTTGTTTTCTGTTCCTTGATCAGATATACAGTTCCCTCATCATTATCTATTACAGGAAATTCAGGATCTACATAGTTAATCCAATCATAAAATGGTTTTTTCGCTTTGATCAGGACTGCGTTCCTATTGATGGTTTCGTAATATAATGTGGGCTCGATCATTTATAATTTATAAGGATACAAATTTATTTAATTTAATCTGTTATCGGGCATATTAATCCAGAGGTTACAAAAGCAATATAATTAACCTTCTATAACTTGATATACAAGACATTATTCCGTATATTGATATAACCAAAATATAACATCATGATGAACCTACTATCAAAAATTCAGGACTGGGGGGATCACCACCATCCAAAATGGCTGGACTATCTTAGAATAGTTTTAGGCATAACACTGATCTGGAAAGGAGTTGCATTCGCACTCAATTTACACGCATTTACCGTCCTGATGGAAGATTCGGGTTTGGGTACAGCGGTCTCCATCAGTTTAATAGCACATTTAATCATAGCACTTCATATTATTGGCGGTTTGCTAATAGCGTTAGGGACACATACAAGGCTGTTTTGTCTGTTAATTATCCCAATATTAATGGTGGCCGTCTTTTATGTTAACTTCCCACAGCAACAAATATTCAGGCCTTATTCAGAATTCTGGCTTTCCTGCCTGGTTCTTGCCGGTTTGATTTGCTTTTTAATTGAAGGAGATGGTGTATTGTCCATTGAAACAGTTGGAAAATCTGTTGCTTCTGAAAGCTAACAGTTCAACCTTATATGATAGCGGCCTTCTGATTCATCAGAGGGCCGTTTTTTTTGTGTGATTTGATGCTGCCAGCAAGTTAAAAGCTTTTATATTATTTATTTTTCGAAAATATCCAAAATGGACTGGTTTTTGAACAGTATAAACTGTAAGCATAATTACAACAAACTTGTTTACCAACTTGAAATTAATACAGTTTAATCATAAAAAAACTAATTACCATGGATTACAAAAAATTAATTAATGACCACTTAGGCAAGCAAACTGATAAAACTCCTGTTGTTGTAGCTTTATTAGCTGGATTAGCAGTTGGGGCAGCCTTAGGCGTATTATTTGCACCAAGCAGCGGATCAGAAACCAGGAACCTGTTAGCAGATAAAACTAAAGATCTTGCAGACAATGCAAAAGATAAACTGCAGACCTATAAAGAAAAGCTAAAAGACGGTGCGGACCAAATAGCTGACACTGCAAAAAATAAATACCAGACTTACGGTGAGAAATTGCAAAACGGAGCTGATGAACTTGTTGATTTGAAAGATAGAGCAGTAGAAACTGTAAAATCTAAGTTCAACGATGCAAAAGATGATATCAACGATGCTAAAGAAGAAATTAAAGATAAAGCGAGCACTGTAAGAAGTGATATAGAGAACGCTTAATTTATTCTGGTTAGAATATAAATCATAAAAAAACCGGCAGATTGCCGGTTTTTTTATGATTTATAGCATCTGGTTTAAGTTCTGGTACCCAATGCACTATGAATTTCTGCATAAAGTAGGCCGCTCCCACCACCATAATGCGGAATAATATGTATTGCCGGATGTATCTTTTTGATTTCCGTCTTCAGTCTTGCCTCTTCAGGCTCAGCTAATCCACCACCAAGCAATACTATAGCGTAAGCATGAGATTTACATTTCGCAATAGCTTCTTCACATCCCAAAACACCCTCAGCATACCATGCATTTTCTGCATTCAATAACCTGAGTATAGTCTTTAAAATATCTTCATGCGTACCAACGACTAAAATCTCTGTCCTATTTTCCATAATTAGAATTCCATAGGAACATCCATAATTAAAAATTCAGCAGCTGCTGATGCTTCTATAGAGAAACTATCAGTATCCCAGATACCAAAGCCATCTCTTGCAGACAATGGCTGACCATTGATCTCAATATCACCTTCCAAAACAAAGATATAAGCACCATTTCCTTTTTTCTGCAAAGAATAAGTGATCTGGCTTCCTTTTTCCAGTTTTCCTAGATTAAACCAGGCATCCTGATGAATCCATACACCAGCATCCTCTGGATTTGGCGATAAAATCTGTACCAAAGTATTTGGTTTTTCAGGAGTATCAATTTTTACCTGATCATACCTTGGTTCTACATTCCTTTTATTCGGGAATACCCAGATCTGCAAAAATTTAACTCTCTGATCTTTGTTCTTATTATATTCTGTATGGTACATTCCGGTTCCTGCACTCATGACCTGGATCTCACCCGGTTCAATAGTTCCGATATTACCCATGCTATCTTTATGTTCTAATGCCCCTGATAAAGGGATAGAAATAATTTCCATATTGTCATGTGGATGTTCTCCAAAACCTCTTCCCCCATCTACTGCATCATCATTCAAAACTCTTAATGCACCAAAATTAACTCTTTCAGGATTATAGTAACTCGCAAAGCTAAAAGTGTGATAACTTTTTAACCATCCGTGATCTGCTCCGCCTCTTGAGGCTGCAGTATGCAAAACTGTTTGTGCCATATTCTTATTCTTTTGGTTTGTTATACAAATTTACTTCCAATAATCTCCCTGCATCTTACCATAGAATAAGAAATAAATAAAAATGCTATAAAGCAATTTTATAACCCAATGTCGCCCATACACCGGGCATAGGGACTGCTCCAGCCTGTATAAAGTTCACATCAAAGATGTTAGAAGCATCTGCATAAATACTGCTGCGCTTTAATTTATAACTCAATCTTGCATCCATTACCGTATAATCTTTATAACTGATCCGTTCACAATACCTTGCTGTTACAGTTAAAGCCATTACTTTCAAAAACTCCGCATTGACAGTAGCGGTCAATTGATTTTTCAAAGATTCTACAGCATAACGGGAGATATTGGCTTCAAGTAAGGTTGTTTTGACCTTAGGGTTAAGATTCGTATAAGCCAAACCAAATCTTAAGCTATTGAAAGCAGAATTCTCCAGTGCTCCGGTATTATAATCTGCACTTAGCGTATATCCCATAGTATTCAGTTCACTAAAATTCTTAGGTTGCCATGGATCTGTTGTTTTGTCCTTTACCCAATCAATGAAATTAGTAATCCTGCGTTTAAATAAACTCGCATTTAAGACAAAATGTGTAGAATTATATTTAATTCCTCCTTCAGCGTAGCGCGATTTTTCTGGCTGTAACTGGTCATTTCCAATATTAGTTGGCCCTTTGTAGTAAAGATCAGTAAAAGTCGGTAAGCGTTGTCCTGTTCCAACATTCACAAAAACTTTCCAATTTCCATAAAAGTTATACCCAGCATCAATTCCAGGAAAAGCCTGCCAACCATAATCAGAATTGTAATTCACGTAACTCCCTACGTTTACTAACAGGTCCTTTACCAGGTCAAACTTGTATTCTCCATATATACCTGCATTATCCCTGTTTCTCTTGCCCAGGTTTGTACTGTTGATTTTCTCTTTTCTTGCTTCAAGTCCCAGACCAAATTCACCGATTCCAGTTTGAAAACTATTGTTCAGTTCAGCACTCAATACCTGGGTAACATGATGATTGTGGAATTTATCAGGGGTTTGTTTGATGTATAGATAATCATCAACATTGTTTCTATAACTCAATCTTGGCATCAGGCTCCAGAAAGAAGTCAGCTGTGTTTTATAAGCCACTGCTGCAATCGCTGTTTTTACTGTTTCTTCGGCTTCCCTATCACCAGGAGCTGAATAATAACCATTTGCACCAAATTTATTATGGATATAACCACCGGTAATTTCCAGTTGATCTGTTTTTCCTACACTGACTTTACCTTCGTAAAAGAATTTCTGATTATTAAAAGCAGTGTTATAGCGATATCCATTTCCAGCTTCCTGTCCGGCAGAAAATAAATGACTGGATTCTTTTAACGCCAATGTCCCGGTCGCGCGGATACCATAATTTGCATAGGTATCTCCACTAACTTCATCCTTTTTAAAACTACTTCCAGTAAATACATTCGCAGAAACACCTGTTCTGGTCACCGCTTTAGTCACAATGTTGATTGCTCCCGTTAAAGCATTGGTGCCATATATGCGCGATGCAGATCCCCTTAAAACTTCGATATGATCGATATCGTCAACGGAAATAGGTAAATTCATTATATTGTGTCCCGTCTGAGGATCTGAAACTTTTACCCCATTGATTAAAACAAGAGTCTGATCAAAAGTTCCACCATCAATACTGATATCAGCCTGTACCCCACCAGGTCCGCGCTGACGAACGTCAACCCCTGTAACATAGCTCAACAATTCACTAATCGACCTTGAAGGCAAATTCTTAATTTGCTGGTTGTCAATTATCCAGATATTACGATTTTGTTTAGAGAATGGAAGTTTCAGACGGTTCTCTCTAACCATCACTTCACTTAAATTTTTTGTGGTGTCACTTTGTGCCGTTGCATAACCCGCAGACAGACATAATGTAACCAACATAGGTATCATTTTCTTCATATTCGATTAAAATTGCAGCGAATATAGGCAATACGTAATTACATTGTTTAGAACTCTTCTATTTAACCAATCAGAAGATTTAATTTATTGATTAAAGAGACAAGCTTAACTCCTGGTAAGCCTGATTAGTATCTGAAGAAAACAGTTAATGTCCGGGTCTTAAAAAGCCCATAGAAAGCGAAGTACCGGTACCAACCAATGCACCTGTTGCTACATCAGAAGGATAATGGACACCCAAATACATTCTGGAATATCCAACAGAAGATGCCCATAAATAAGCAGGCGCAATTACATACCATTTATGATAAACCTGTGTTAAGGCAGTTGCCGTTGTAAAAGCAGAAGAAGTGTGACCAGAAGGAAAGGATGTTTGTCCTGGATGATAAACCGCATTGATTTTAATTTGCCCCAGAAAAGGTCTTGGGCGTTTTACAATTTTTTTAATCACCAGTGTCAATAATAAATTAACAGCAGAACTGCTGGCAATATACATTGCATTCTGCCGGGTTCCTTTATCATTGTCAATTACACCAGCAGTAAATATACCCACAGGAACTGCTACATTAACCAGGTTATTATACCTGGATAAGAACATAAATACATTTGTTTGCGCCGGAGTCCTGTGTTCAGAAAGATCAATCATGATCCGGTTATCAATGCTCTGTATTGGGTTATCAGGAGATAAACCACCCTGAGCAGCTGATTTAAGTGGTATTGCAGCACAAAAAATGAGCTGCAATACCACTATATATTTTTTTAAAAGGCCAGCCATTTTCTAGGATTGCTGCTCCTCTGAGATACGCGTAGTCCAGGCTTGTTCCAATGCGCCTAAAAACGTTGCAGGAGGCTGAGCACCAGAAACTGCTAATTTTTGATTGATAATAAAAAAAGGAACTCCGCTGATACCAATTTGCTGTGCAATCTGTTCGTCTGCACGTACTTCTTCCGTAAAAGTAGTATCCGATAGTAAAGCTTCGATATCAGCCTGATCTAATCCCGCAGCTTTACCTGTTTCAATTAAAATGGTAGAATCATCGATATTTTTCCCTTCCGTGAAGTGTGCAATAAATAATTGTTCTTCAATTTCATTGTCAAGCCCTTTGGTTTTAGCCAATTGAATTAACCTGTGCGCGTTAAAAGAATTCGCAATTACAACCTGATCAAAATCAAACTTTAAACCCACCTCAGCAGCTGCACCCACTACCTGTTTATGCATTTGTACTGACCACTCCCTGGTCTGTCCTTTTTTTTCTGCCAGATGATCATAAGCATTCAATCCTGGCTTGGTTTCTGCATTTGGGTCAAGCTCAAAACTATGCCATTCTACCTCAACTTCATCTTTATGCTCAAACTGTTCCAATGCCAACTCAAACTTCCTCTTTCCTATATAACAAAACGGACAATTAACGTCCGACCAGATATCTACTTTCATTGTATATTCATTTATAAGGTTAACCTTTTATACGTCAGCCTTGATTAATTTTAACCCCTTTGTCCAGCGTACTAATTCTTTTAGCATGACCTGCGCAGCTTTTTCAGAACGCTCATGAGGTACGAAAACATTGTCCTCATTAATCAGTTCCGTGAAGAAAGAAAAATTCACTGCCTCATACAAAGGTACGATTTTAAAAGTGCTAAGGTCATTTTTCAATGCATTAGCGGCTCTTGTACCAGCAGAAATACCACCATAACTCACTATCCCGGCTGCTTTGTAATTCCATTCTTTATATAGATACTCCAATGCATTTCTTAAAGGCGAAGGATATCCAAAATCATATTCACCAGTTACAAATATGAAAGCATCAGCTTCTTCAATTTTGGCACTCCATTGTTTGGTATGCTCATGCTCATATTTCTGCATTGAAGGATGATTGACTTCATCCATTAAAGGCAAGTTTAATAAACCTAAGTCTATCAATTCAACCTCAAAAGCACCCGTTTTTTTGGCTATTTCAGTAATCCACTCTGCCACTAAAGGCCCTTTTCTACCTGGTCTTACCGTAGCACTAATGATTTTCAACTGCTCCATGATCTCTTATTTAGGTATGACTTACTTTGAAAATTGTCGTTTGTGCATAAGTCTGTCCAGGACGTAAAATTGTAGTTGGAAATTCCGGAACATTCACACTATTCGGATAATGCTGTGTCTCTATACAAAAAGCACTATATGGTCCATATGCCCTTCCCCCTTTACCAGTAGCCGTATTTAAATACTTAGCAGTGTAAAAATGAGCAACAGGTTCTGTGGTATAAACTTCAAGCTTTAATCCTGAAGATGTTTCCGTAGTTTCCGACGCCAATCCTAACTCACCGTAAGGTTTATCCAGCACAAAACTCTGATCGTAACCCTCCGCTGCATCCCAATCCTGTCCAATAGTCTTACCACCCAGAAAATCATGGCGCGTACCTGTTACAGGAACCAGTGCACCGGTAACTACATAATCCTTATCCTGTGCTAAATAATTACCAGCAGGGATTCTTAAATAATGATCAGCTATATTTTCTCCATTTTTATTTAAATTGAAATATGTATGATGTGTCAAATTAAGGGCCGTAGGTGCATCAGTAACCGCTTTGTAATCAAGGATTAATTCATTAGCGTCAGACAGTTTAAACGTAAGCTGGACGGTAAGTTTACCGGGAAAACCTTCTTCCCCATCCGGGCTTACATACTGAAGTGTTAAACTCGGATCTACCGTAGGTAAAATGTCCCAAACCTTTTTGTCGAAACCAATTAAACCGCCATGAAGACTTTGTGCCATTTCATAGTCTACTCCGTCAATGCTATATTTCCCATCTTTAATCCGGTTAGAATAACGCCCTACAACTACACCAAGATAAGGGTAATCGTTAGACACATAGTCTTCGTTCAGATAGCCATCAATATCATCAAAACCTAATACAATATCCTGTTGCTCTCCTATCGCATTCTGTACAATAAACTCACTTACAATAGCTCCGTAGTTATATATTTTCACCTTGCTTCCAAGACTGTTGGTCAACTCTACCGCGAAGATTTCTTTGCCATCAATAAATCGCCCGGTGCTAATTTGATTTTCTTTCATAAAACGTATATTAGTCGATATTTACAATAACAATACTACAAATAATACCAGCAAATTTTAAACCCGGATGAACATTTAATCAGTTTAAATTTGTTTTTTGACGAGTAGCTGTTGTTCCATTGTTCAACCAAACCACGAAACAATAATGAAATCTGAACTATCCAATAAATTCTTTGATACCTACGGCCAGCAACCGGCCGCAACTTATTTTACTCCTGGCCGCGTAAATCTGATCGGTGAACACATTGATTACAATGGAGGTTTAGTATTACCCTGCGCTATTACGCTCGGTACATGGCTTTGTCTTGCACCAAATAATGACCAGGTAATCCGTTTTAAAAGTATGAACTTCCCGGAAGAAGCTGTCATCCCTTTAAAATCTGCTTATGAAAAAGAAGGCACAGGATGGTATAATTATCCACTCGGAGTTTTCAATGAAATTCTTAAAAACTTTCAAATCCCGGTAGGTTTCGACCTTTTATATGCTGGTAATATTCCAGTTGGATCCGGATTATCATCTTCAGCTTCCATAGAAGTTGTAACTGCTTATGCAATTACCGCTTATCTTGGCCTGGATTATGATCGTTTAGCATTAGTAAAGCTCGCTCAGAAAGTAGAAAATGAGTTTATTGGTGTAAACAGTGGTATTATGGATCAATTTGCCGTTGCTTTCGGGGAAAAAGATAAGGCAATTGTACTGAATTGTGACACCCTGAAATATAAAATTGTGGACTGTAATCTTGGAGACCATGTCTTAACCATCATCAATACCAATAAACCAAGAGAACTCGCAGAATCTAAATACAATGAAAGAGTAGCTGAATGTCAGGCTGCACTTCAAGCCCTGAATCAGGAAATCACGCTTAACAATCTATGTGAACTGACTGCTGATAAATTTGCGCTGCACAGCCATTTGATTAAAGATGAGACTATCCTGAAGCGTGCCACTCACGTTATTAAAGAAAATGACCGCGTAAATCTTGCCGCAAAAGCATTAAATAATGGCGACCTGGATGAATTTGGCCGGTTAATGTATGCTTCACACCAATCATTGAAAGACCTGTACGAAGTTACCGGTAAAGAACTGGATACTGTAGTAGAATTCTGTGCGGCTTATCCTGAAGTTACAGGGGCAAGAATGACCGGAGCTGGTTTTGGTGGTTGCGCAATAGCGCTGCTGAAAAAAGATGCAGAAGCAGATTTCAGAGAAAAACTGACCGCTTACTATACAGAACACATTGGTTATGCGCCAACTATATATATCAGTGAAATTGGCAATGGAGCTACCACAATTTAATTCTATTTTTGCGCCATGCAGAAATTAAAGACAGCTGAATTAAACCGTGTAGGTATAGAGGAATTTAAAGAACAGGATAAACTACCGGTAGTTGTGATACTGGATAATGTGCGCAGCATGAATAATGTGGGGTCTGCTTTTAGAACAGCAGATGGTTTTGCTATAGAGAAAATTATTCTTTGTGGGATTACTGCACAGCCTCCGCACCGTGAGATTGAGAAAACAGCCATTGGCGCAACACAATCTGTAGCCTGGGTACATTATGAAGAAACCCTGGATGCAATTAAAGAGCTAAGAGCAGATGGTTATGAAATTATAGCCATTGAACAAGCCGTAGACAGTATTATGCTGAACACTTTTAAACCAGACCAGTCTAAAAAATATGCATTGATCTTTGGGAATGAAGTGAACGGGGTCAGCGATGAAGTAATGGGGCAAATTGATAAATGTATTGAAATACCTCAGTTTGGCACTAAACATTCTTTTAATATCGTGATCTCTGCCGGAATTGTGTTATGGGATTTTTATGCCAAGCTAAGATTATAACTTAATCAGCAGTTCACCAAAATTGGTGAACTGCTGATTAAGTTATAATCTTAGCTGTTTAATTTGATTTTAAGATGGAGACAATCTTGATTCCGTTAAAACAATCATCCTGACAGCCGTTATTCACATATCCGCAGGTAGAAATCATTCCATTATTGTTCGCTTCAAAATAAGTTTCAGCATCTTTTCTTTTTAATAACCATTCAGTCTTTGCTTTCTGATAAACATCATCCAAAGTTAAAGTAGCTGCGCCAGCAGAATGTGTATTCAGTTTGACCTGCTCTTCCTGCCATTCTTCCTTTACAATAGGCTGAGAAACTGGTTTTTCTCCGGGTATTTTGTATACATAAGAGCGATTAGTGACTTTACCATCTTTTACAGTAATCACAGTTTCAGAACTAGTACCAGTCCATGATCCTGAGCTGACCTTATAGCTATAAGAATTATTGGATGACTTTTTGAAGCTCATCCAGGAGTCATGACTCCGGTCATAATCATTTTTATGATCTATACTTTTCTTACAGGAAATGAAGACGGTTATAGCTGTAAGCAGTAATAATAAGAGGAGTGCGTAATTTCTTTTCATAACATTAAATAGAGAATAAAATAATCACCAGTACACTAATATAGAAATAAAGATTAATCATTAACCTATTAATTTAATTACAATTAAAAAGCCGCCCATGAATATGGAACGGCTCTTCGTTTTGGTTAGTAATAGTTATTATTGTTTTGTCCTTGGTTTATTATTTAGTTTAAGTTGATCTTAAATTCTCAGGTTAAATATTATGCGTAAGGAATACCGTCCTTAGTAGGTAATCTGCTTGATCCCATCAGGTACTCATCGACTTTTCTTGCCGCTTCTCTACCCTCTGATATTGCCCAAACTACTAGAGATTGTCCTCTTCTCATATCACCAGCCGTAAAAATCTTGGCGATATTGGTTTGATACTTACCTTCTTCAGCTTTTACATTGCCTCTGTTATCCAGCTCAACGCCTAATTTCTCCAGCAGTCCTTCTTTCTGAGGATATAAGAAACCCATTGCCAATAAAACCAGCTGACAAGGTAACTCACGTACTGTACCCTCAATTTCTTTAAAATTTACAGGACGTCCGACTGCATCAATTTCCCATTCCACATCTACAACCTGCAAAGCCTTCAATGCGCCATTTTCATCCGCAATAAAAGCCTTTGTATTTACCCCCCATGCTCTGTTGCAACCTTCCTCATGAGAACTGGTTACTTTCAATAACATCGGATAAGAAGGCCATGGCATATTCTCGGTACGGCTCTGAGCAGGCATAGGCATAATCTCAAACTGAGTTACAGACTTTGCCCCCTGGCGATTTGAAGTTCCGATACAATCAGAACCTGTATCACCACCACCAATTACAATCACATCCTTTCCGGTAGCCAGGATCTGCTCCTGATCAATACTGAAATTACGTACTCTTTTATTTTGTTGCTTTAAGAAATCCATAGCATAATGAACTCCTTTAGCCGATCTGCCAGTCACGTTCAAATCACGCGGGATAGTAGAACCACCAGCCAAAACAATTGACTGATACTCTCTCAGCAAAGTATTCAGCTCAACATTCACACCAACATTGGCATTACACTTGAACTCAATTCCCTCCTTCTCCATCAGGCTGATCCTTCTGGTCACAACGTCCTTCTGTAATTTAAAATCAGGAATACCATAATTTAATAAACCACCAGGAGTGTCGTCACGTTCATAAACGACCACTTCATGTCCGGCTTTATTCAATTGTGCAGCAGCTGCTAAACCAGCAGGGCCAGAACCAATTACCGCTACTTTTTTACCGCTGCGGATCAATGGCGGTTCTGCTTTAATATATCCCTTATTGAAAGCAATTTCAATAATATGTTTTTCTATATCTTCAATAGAAACAGGAGATTTGTTAATTCCCAATACACAAGCAGACTCGCAAGGCGCAGGACAAATCCTTCCCGTAAACTCAGGGAAATTATTGGTACTCAATAAAATATTGGCTGCTATCTCCCACTCCGCTTTATATACTGCTTCGTTAAACTCAGGGATTACATTTCCCAGCGGACAACCCGACTGACAAAATGGTACGCCGCAATCCATACAACGTGCAGCCTCTTGTTTGACCTGATCCTGCTCAAACGCGACAACAAATTCATTATAATGTTTTAAACGCTCTTTTGCATCTTGCTTTACAGGAGCAGTTCTCTCATACTCTAAAAATCCGGTTACTTTTCCCATAATTATGATGTCTTAACTTTATTACTTCTTTTCAATAAAACCGCTTTGTACTCTTTAGGGAATACTTTAACAAAATGCGCAGATTGTGTTGCCCAATCACTTAATATGAATTCAGCTAATCTGCTTTTTGTCAATTGGATATGTTTTCTTAACAAACTGTTAATCCGCAATTCATCTTCCTCATTTAAAGGATCAAGATCTACCATTTCCTTATTGCATTTGTTAGGAAAATCTCCATTCACATCGTAAATCCAGGCTACCCCTCCGCTCATACCAGCTGCAAAATTGCTGCCCGTATTTCCAAGAACAAGTACCTCACCACCAGTCATATACTCACAACCATGATCTCCTAAACCTTCCACTACAGCTGTAGCTCCAGAATTTCTAACGGCAAAACGTTCACCGGCCAGACCTCTGACAAACAGTTCGCCAGAAGTCGCACCATATAAAGCCACATTACCAATAATGATATTCTGTTCTGGCACATAGGTTACTTCACGGAACGGATAGATCGATAAACGTGCTCCCGATAGCCCCTTACCTACATAATCATTTCCTTCCCCTTCTAATTCAAGCGAGATTCCTCTTGCCGCAAAAGCACCAAAACTCTGCCCCGCAGAACCATGGAATTTAAAATTGATCGTATCAGGAGGCAATCCTACTCCTTTATAAATTTTAGACACTTCATTTGATAACATGGTACCCAATGCGCGGTCCGTATTTTTAACCTCAAACTCTTTGAAAACAGGTTCTTTATTTAATAAAGCAGGTTGAGAAGCTGCAATCAGTTCATGATCCAGTACATTGCTGATTCCATGATCTTGTGATTCAGTTTGGAATAAACTCAAACCATTGTCAGGTGCCTTATATAAAATTGCAGAAAGATCAAGATTCTTTAATTTCCAGTCAGCATCATCAATCGCACGTAAACTCAAAGCATCAGCCTGACCAACCATTTCTTCCACAGTTCTGAAACCTAATTCAGCCATAGTTTCCCGAAGCTCTTCAGCCAGGAAGTGGAAAAGATTAACCACATGATCAGCATCACCCGTAAACAGTTTTCTCAAATCAGGATCCTGTGTAGCAACCCCAACCGGACAAGTATTTAAATGACACTTTCTCATCATAATACAACCCGAAGTTACTAAAGCAGCCGTAGCTACCCCCCATTCTTCTGCACCTAATAAAGTCGCTATAGCAATATCTTTACCCGTTTTTAACTGACCATCAGTCTGTAAAACAACCCTGCTGCGCAAGCGGTTTTTAACTAAAGTCTGATGCGCTTCAGCCAAACCCAATTCCCAAGGTAAACCAGCATGCTGTATAGAAGTAAGCGGTGAAGCCCCTGTACCACCATCAAAACCAGAAACCAGGATCACATCAGCATGTGCTTTCGCCACCCCAGCTGCAATAGTACCTACGCCAGCTTTAGAAACCAATTTAACATTGATCCTTGCCGCTCTGTTGGCATTCTTAAGGTCAAAAATCAATTGCGCTAAATCTTCAATAGAATAAATATCATGGTGCGGAGGCGGAGAAATCAAACCTACACCAGGTGTCGCATGACGGACTTTTGCAATCCAGTCATCCACCTTATGACCAGGTAATTGACCACCTTCACCAGGTTTCGCTCCCTGGGCCATTTTAATTTGTAATTCATCTGCATTAGTCAGGTAATTACTGGTTACCCCAAACCTTGCCGAAGCAATCTGCTTGATCGCAGAACGCATAGAATCACCATTTGGCAAGACTTCATACCTTAATTCATCCTCGCCACCTTCACCAGTATTACTCTTTCCGCCAATGCGGTTCATCGCAATCGCTAAAGTGGAGTGTGCTTCATGAGAAATAGATCCAAAAGACATCGCTCCGGTAGCAAAACGTTTTAATATAGCTTCAACAGGTTCAACCTCAGTCAATGAAACAGGCGCACGGTTATAGTTGAATTCAAATAAACCGCGGATCGTATAGGCCTGCTTAGTTTGCTCATTAACCAGTTTACTATACTGCTTATAAACATTATAATCATTTTTACGGGTTGCATTCTGTAATAAATGGATCGTCTGCGGATTAAACAAATGCTGCTCCCCTTTTCTTCTCCATTTATAATTTCCACCAGTAGGCAGCAACATATCAGGACGCGTAGATTTACCAAATACACGGCTATGTTTAATCAAAGCCTCTCTGGCAATATCATCCAATCCTAATCCACCGATTCTTGATACAGCGCCGCTGAAATAGCTATCAACTACACTTTTGTGGATACCTAATATCTCAAATATCTGTGCACCATGGTAAGATTGTAATGTTGAAATCCCCATTTTTGAGAAAATCTTCAACAAACCACTATTCACAGCATATATATAATTCTGAATTAGTTTTTCTGGTTTAAGATCACTTTCCTGGTCAAAGCCTGAAATCGTTTCCAAAGCCAGATAAGGATTGACAGCAGTTGCACCAAAGCCAATTAAACAAGCAAAATGGTGAACTTCCCAAACATCCCCAGCCTCAACCACAATACCTACAGCGCCACGATGCCCCTTACGGATCAAATGGTGATGCACCGCAGATACAGCCATCAGTGAAGGAATTGCAGCATGTTCTGAATCCAATGCACGATCAGATAAAACAATCACCTGGAAACCATCTTCAACCGCATCAACCGCATAACGGCATAAACGCTCTAAGCCCTTAGCCAGAGAACCTGGTTTACCATCCGCCCTGAAATAAGTTTGTAGTGTCTTAGACTGGAATACCCCAGTATCAATACTTCTTACTTTCTCTAACTCCAGATTCGTTAATATCGGATGTTTAATACCCACACAATGGCATTGCATGGCATGTTCCTCTAATAAATTACCATTATTACCCATAAACCCGGCAAGGCTCATGACCACTTTTTCCCTGATCGGGTCAATCGGTGGATTCGTTACCTGTGCAAACAATTGTTTAAAGTAAGAAGACAAGTGCTGTGGTTTCTGTGATAAAACAGCTAAAGGAATATCAGTACCCATCGATCCTATCGGTTCTTTCGCCTCAATAGCCATTGGCTTTAAGATCAGATCAATATCTTCTCTGCTATAACCAAATACCTGGTGATATTTAAATATAGACTCTTGAGATAAACCTGTAAATACCACTCTTGGATCAGATAATTCCTCTAAACGGATCTGGTATTGATTTAACCAATCCGCATAAGGACGGCGGCTGCAAACCTCAGTTTTGATTTCATCATCACTGATAATCCTGCCCTGCTCCATATCTACCACGAACATTTTTCCTGGTGTCAACCTTCCTTTTTCAATGATCTGGCTTTGATCTAAAGCCAATACACCCGACTCAGAAGCCATAATTACGCGGTCATCTTTAGTGATCGCATATCTTGACGGTCTTAATCCATTTCTATCTAAAGTTGCCCCAATTAAATTACCATCTGTAAATGCAATGGCTGCAGGCCCATCCCAAGGCTCCATCAGAGTTGCATGGAATTTATAAAAAGCCTGTTTAAGCTCATCCATGTCGTCATTTCCATCCCAAGCCTCAGGGATCAGCATCATTAATACATGTGGCAGAGAACGGCCCGCATGCAGTAATAACTCGATAATATTATCCAAACAACCAGAGTCAGATTGTGTCTCATCAATTACTGGTAACAGAATGTTTAATTCTTCGGCAGTAAAATAACTAGAGGCGAAAGATTTTACACTGGCACGGAACCAGTTTAAATTGCCTTGTAAAGTATTGATTTCACCATTGTGGGCAATGTAACGGAAAGGTTGTGCCAATCTCCACGAAGGAAAAGTGTTCGTTGCAAATCTTGAATGGACTAAGCCAAACGCAGAAACAACTCTTTTGTCGCTTAACTCTGTAAAATAAGTGCGAACCTGCATGGAAGTCAGCTGACCTTTGTAAACTATAGTACGAGAAGAAAAAGAAGCGATATAAAAATCAGCTTTAATTCCTTTAACTGTATTCAGAATAGTTTTAGTCAGGTAATTTTTGAATACATATAGTTTACGTTCAAAGTCAGCACCGGCAGCGATCTGGTCAGGTCTCGCTACAAATACTTGCTCCATTTCAGGCTCTACAGATAAAGCCATATCTCCAATACCTTCTGTATTGGTATTTACTTTTCTAAACCCTAATACTTCCAGGTCTAATTTTTCGGCAGCACGGTAAATCACTTCCCGGCATTCCTCGCGCGCTCTCACATCCTTTGGGAGAAATAACATCCCAACGCCATAGTCGCCAGATTGATTTAAGCTAAATCCAATTTTAAGGCACTCGTCATATAAAAACTCATGTGGAACCTGTATCATAATCCCGGCACCATCACCAGTATTAATTTCAGCACCGCATGCACCCCGATGGTCGAGATTTTCTAAGATTGTAATAGCATCTGAAATTATTTGTTGTGACTTCCTTCCCTTTACGTGGGCAACAAAACCAATACCGCAAGCATCATGCTCAAAGCTTGAATTGTATAAGCCCTGATTTTCTTCTATTTGTTCCATATCTTAATGTATTCGAAACACTAAGATAATAATTTAACGGAATAATTGCCATTTTGACATTTTTTTTGCGAAAAATAAATAACAGCATAATTTGAAGCTGGTTAGTTTACGAACTTGGCAATAAAAAGATATAATTATTACCAAGTTAATAAACGTGTTATTTAGAATTATTTTGCATTAGTGCGCTTAATCTGATTAGTAATCATCAGTTTTCAGACAAAACCTTCCTGTTTATTCCGTTTGTTAGCGGGAAAAAGAGCGGAAATTTAGGTTCTCAGCCCAATTTTCAAGGTTATTTCACTAAATATGGATATAAATGAAATTTTTATTCAAATACAATCCCTTAAAATTCAATCTATTATCAGTTTTTCAATAAAAAACATCAATTATTTCTTGATTTCGTTTTTGTAGACTGAACTCTTTTGCTACATTTGCAGTGGGCAAGTCCTTTACGATCAGCTCCCTTTGAACTCCCCCAGGGCGGGAACGAAGCAAGGGTAGAAGGTTGTAGCGGTGCGATAAAGGTTGCTTGCCCATTTTTTATTTTTTAGCAGATTGACTATGCTTTCATTGCACAATCTTCCGTCCAAAGCATACGCTAAATTTATCCATAGTTTATTTTTCCTTAAATCATATAAATCATGAAATTTTTCATTGACACAGCTAATCTTGAGCAAATCAAAGAAGCACAAGATCTTGGTGTATTAGATGGTGTAACGACCAATCCGAGCCTTATGGCTAAAGAAGGTATTTCAGGCGATCAGAACGTTATCGATCATTACAAAGCAATTTGTGCGATCGTTGACGGAGACGTGAGTGCTGAAGTTATCTCTACAGATTTTGAAAATATTATTAAAGAAGGCGAAGCTTTAGCTAAACTTGATCCAAAAATCGTAGTTAAAGTTCCGATGATTAAAGACGGTGTTAAAGCCATCAAATATTTCTCTTCAAAAGGGATCAGAACAAACTGTACATTGATTTTCTCCTCAGGACAAGCTTTATTAGCTGCTAAAGCAGGTGCTACTTACGTATCTCCCTTCCTTGGCCGTTTAGATGATATAGGTACTGACGGTTTACAATTAATCGAAGATATCCGTTTAATTTTTGATAACTACGGTTATGCAACTGAAATTCTTGCTGCTTCTATCCGTGGACCATTACACATTATCAACTGTGCTAAATTAGGTGCAGATGTAATGACTGGCCCATTGTCAGCTATTTTAGGTTTATTAAAACACCCATTAACTGACAGCGGATTAGCTACATTCCTTGCTGATCACAAAAAAGCAGCTGAAGCTAAGGCATAAGTTGTCGTTTAATATATAAAAAGAAATAAAGAAAGGCAAAAATGCCGCTTCATTTAAGAGGCGGCATTTTTGCCTTTTTCTTTTATAATTATAGAACCCCTAGCAGCAAGCAGTAAGCAGTAACTAGTAAAGGTAGAAGCCCCTAAACCCCTATTCCCCCTCCAAAACAGCCTTTACTTTTTCATAATCAATCTGTTCATCAGGTTCAATCAATATACCCTTCACCCCTGCTCCGTTTGCAGCTTCCACATCTCTTGGTTTATCACCAATCATGACTGACAATGCGGGATCAATATTATATTCTGCAATAGCTTCAAGTAACATTCCAGACTTAGGCTTGCGGCATTCACACTCCCCATTTACGGTTGGGTGATGCGGGCAATAATAAGCATGAATAATCTCAGCGCCCAACTCTTCAAACTTGTTGAACAATATTTCGTGCATTTCTGCCAATGTATCTTCCGTATAACGCTGCAGGGCAATTCCTCCCTGGTTGGTAATGATTACTAAAAGATAACCTTCGTCAAATAATCTTTTTAAAGGAGGAATCTGATATTCCAGTACTTCAAAATCTTCTACCCGGCAGATGTAATCATTCCGCTCATGATTAAGGACCCCATCACGGTCTAAAAAAATTGCTTTATTCATTATTTTTGATTTGCTGCCAAAGATCAAAATATAAATGAAAAACCAATGATGATTTGTGAATTATAGTGTATTTACCGCAGGGATTTCTCCATATTTCTTTAAATAACGAAATCCGGTAACTGCAGAATCACAAAGATCATCCACTTTTGTATCAGGATTCTCAGTTATTAATTTTTCACAAAATGCGATGTACTTATTCATTACTGTTCGCGACTCACCGTCTTTTACGGCATTGTTGGCTTCTAAACCGCTACTAAATACAAGGTCGTATTTTTCTCTGTTAAATATATCCATACTCAAATGTAATTAACCTTTAATGAGAAAACAAATTAAATTTATGTTACTTTTGTTCATCTTGTAGTTAAATAATGTAAACATGATTAGGTTTAAACAACTGTTGTTCATTAAAATACCCTTTTCCACGACATATTGTCTTTTTCAAGGAACAAATGATTTAATCTTTCAATAATTAATTTTAATATCAAATTAAACCAACTCACTGTTCTACAGTCATAAGTGTAATATAAAATAACACAAACAATAATAGGCCTGCGATCTAACAACACACCACATAGAATGCAACAACACACCCAAATAGTAAAAGTCCGGCAGTATATCGCCGGATTTTTCATTTTTACCCTTTCCCTATTTTCGCTATTGCTTTAACTGTTGAGTGTCAGCTACAAATCAGCTTACGAAAGATTATTTTGAGTTAACAAACCCGCGGTGTAATTATAGATATATTAGTACTATGAAACAGCTAAGTATTAAACATATCACGAATTTACATAGCGACTCCTTAAGGGGCCTGGACTTTTATGCACAGGAACTTGGAATCTTGCAAGAAAGACTGGAAGAGATCCTTGCCGACAATACCAATAAAGAGGTAGCAGTGCAAGTTGAACATTTTCAGAATGAATTTATCATCCATAATAATGCAATTGATGAGCTGAAAAGCAGTATTCACGAGAATAATAACAACATCAAAGATCAGATCAGCGAGTTTGATGGTTCAGTAGAGAAAATCACGATTTCAGACAATCACAATTTACATGAAGACTATCTGACAGAAGAAAGACTTTTCAATGAACTGAGGCATGAGTTTTATCGCTTTGCCTCAAAATGGATGTAATTTTTTAAGTTATGAATAAGATCAAAAATCTTATTCATAACTTTTATTGAAATTAAGAATATCTATAAATTCATCAGATTGAATAACTGTAAAAGCAAATAGCTGCTACACCCATAGTTTGTTAATTTAACGGTGACGGGCATTTCATAGTCTACGCAAATGCCAGTGAAATTATAAAAGTCATCACTGCTCAATATTGATTCAACACTGCATTTTCCAATCCACATCGCAATTCTCTTTATCGAAATATATTATATTTGATATATTAGCAATATCATATAAAGCAATGTAATTAGATTTATGAAGAAATACGACGATGCTTCCTGGCATTATGGTGGTGATTTTCCTCCTGGCCTTCCGCAAATCAATGGCGCAACGCATATTGGAATATTCCTGACCTGGTTCATCGAAAATAACTTATTATCAGGAGAGCAACTTGAAGACTTTGAGGATGATATCCAAAATGTAAAAAACAGGACACTGACAGGAAGTGAATATCTAATGCGCAATTGTGATGGTAAATTAACCAGCAATGACCTGAATAAAACGGGTAATGAATTCGCTAAAGCATACTATGAAGACGGAACAAAATTTGCTAAAGCCTACAAGGATTATTTAGGCGATTATGCACGGCTCCTCAATATCAGGGTCGTGAATAACCTGCTTGACCAGGATACTTTATATAGAATTGAAAATTCATGGAACAATTATGATTTACTCAAAACGAGGATTGATGAGCGATTCGAGCAATGGAAAGAATTTAAAAAAAAGAAATAGTCTTTTTAGACCAGTATTTACAACAGCCCCAATTGACAAGCTATGACCAGAAGATTTATAAACCAGGACAATAACTCTAATAAATTTTGGAATATAACCTCAGAAAATAACACTCAAACCATAACCTATGGTAAAGTAGGAACCAAAGGTCGTGAACTGCTCAAAGAATTTAGCTCAGCGGCAGAATGTGAGGCAGAAACAGCTAAATTAATTGCACAGAAAACCAAATCAGGTTATGTGGAGCTGAATGATAACGCCGATATTCCAGTTAAAGAAGAACTTTCAGAAGATGAAGTAGCAGAGCTGTTCTTTTGGGAATCTATCCGGAAATCAAATAAATATAGAAACGCGAACTGGCAAGATTATGATCCTGACGAACATATAGAGAATCTGGTAGAATTACTCTCCAAAAGCGGAAAACAGCGGCTTATCTTATTTGAGAAATGTATGCAGGAAAAACTTCATGAACTCTATACCGCAGAAATTGCTGAGCTTTATGTGATTCTGGATAATGATTTTGAAACAAAAAATGGCGTAATTACCTTTGAAGATTCTTTTTCTGGCGATGGATTTATTTACTTCAGATGCTGGTTGCTTTTAAAAGGGAAAGAATTCTTCGAAGGATTAAAAAAAGATATCAATACATTTTTATCACCTGATTTTGACTTTTGTATTGGCAATGACTGGGCAGAGGGGTTACTGTATGTAGCCGATGAAGCTTATGGTATTAATCACGATAATGAGGATGAATCAGAAATCAGAGACGCGGTTTCCGAATTATATCCTGATGTAGTACATTATGATGATTCCGAAGAAATGAATAGAGAAACCGAAAGCGGTGCGGGATATCATAAACGCTATCCTAAACTAGTTGAAGAAATAGTCGCTATCAGAAAACCATCATAGATACGTTTGGATAAATATGCAAGCCGTTTTTAATCCTGTAGATCTGGAAACCTGGATCAGAAAGCCTTACTTAGATTATTACTATCAAACAATAAAGGTTTGGCAAGTACTACACTGGAAATGGAAAGACGCTGATTCCCCTTTCAGTTTTTGTAAATCATGCAGTCGCCGATGGATATCATACTTGTAAACTTGTGAATGATATTCAGGATATAGCAAATAATATTAAAGACTGGATATAAACAAAGCTTTAAGCCGGAATAGATAGGTAAAACAGACGAAATGGATGAACAAATAGAAAGGATTAAAAGCAAACTGAGTCAGTTAAAAGAACTTGATTCCGAATTTAAACAGTTTGGTGCCAAAAATCATAAGTATATATTAAATCCACCGCTTACACTTAGTCAGGTCAATCAATTTGAGACTGAGTATCAGGTAAGCTTACCACAAGAATACGTTACTTTCTTAACCACACTTGGAAACGGTGGAGCAGGCCCATTTCATGGCCTAAATACTTTAATAGACAGCAGGATCATGTATTTCGATGATTCAGAGCTAGCTCAGCATAGTTATTTTGAACTTTCAAAGCCATTTCCCTATACCGAAAGCTGGAACGTTGAAAAAGAACTTGCTGAGATAGATGAAAAAATAGAGCAGGCTTATGAAAATGGAGATGAAGCATTGGAAGAACAACTGCTGGCAGAAAAATCAGCACTGATTGATCTTCCACAGAATGATTATGGCAGGTTAAATATTTCAGATTATGGATGTGGAATTACGATCAGCCTGATTATCACTGGTGAAGAAAAAGGCAACATCTGGACAGACGACCGTGTCAATGATGGCGGTATTTATTCATATGCAGAACTTGAAAATACCGGGAAAATTTCCTTTTTGAACTGGTATGAACTATGGCTGGACCATACAATTAAAGAATCAGCAATATAAACCACAAGTGCTTTTCGAAAATGAATAACTTCCATTTTACAACATTCAAAGAACTCCTGACTATTGATCACTTTGCTAAATCATGGGAGAGCATTTTTCCTTCTCAGGGAGAAGAATTTGACGAGGAAGCTATTTTTATTGTCAGCAATGGTGATGTTGATTTTCCAGAACATTTAAGGCTGGATATTGACCTGGGCTGGAAAAGCAATAATAAAAACTGGATTAAACAGTTCCCTGGTCTACAAATTCAGCAATCTGATGAAATTGTAGAAGGCATAATCATTTTTGGAAGCCTATCCGTAAAAGGATCGATCCTTAATGAAGAAGGTGATTATGGCGCATTTTTATACGTATCTGGTCAGGTAACCTGTCAAAGTTTTGTTGCTGGTGGATCTACGATATATATTAAAGAAGACATTACCATTGCAGAAGTTTTCATCAGTCATTACAACCATGGGTATTTCAAATGTGATGCAACCATAACCTCTCCAGTACTGATTATTAATGATCATTATACCCACTTGAACAATTACAAAGCCAATTTATTCTATTACAATGATAAAACCGGAGAATACCCATTAGAAAACGCCTGTTACGAAGATGAAGAAACCGGTGAAGACTGGTTATGTTCTCCCAACTTAACAAAGCTCTTAGACAATCCTACCCCTACCTTTGAAGAATTGATATTCGATCTGAATGAAGGCGAGTACGTCCTCAGTACATCAACTCAATTACCAACTAAAGATGAAGCTTACTGGTTACAAAAAGCGGTTAGCTACTGGGGCAATTTAAAACGTATTCCAGAAGCCATTAAAACAGCATACTTCTTTAAAAAAGTATGCGAAAAATACGGAGCCTTTTGCTTCCCTTATTTTTCGGATACCTTTTTAACCCAAAGCATTTGTGAGCAGGAAATAGAAAAGAAAGGTACTAATCTTAAATATATTCCAGCACATCTGATTACTAAAGATCTTTGTTATAAAGCTGCAAAACATGAAACAAATATATCCTCTATCCCATCCGTATACCTGGATAAAACACTAATCAAAGAAATTATCCATTACAACGACTCAGAAATGGATAACGTACCTGAACAATTCATCACAGAAGAATTATTAATAGACTACGTGAAACTGGGACGTGGATTATGGTTAGATAAATATTGTGAGATAGCAAACGTTTCTAAAATTACAGTACTTTTAAAAGCGTTGGACTCAGGAATTGAATACATAGAACAAATCTGGGGCTTTCATTTCCGTCAGGAAGTCTATGATTATGCCAAAAAACTATATGATCACAAGCAATATGAATCAGCCTGGAATAATTACGCAGCTAAATTCCAGAAGAAAATTGACAGGCTCACAAAGTACAGCTCATGACCTTTAATCCTTCAATTAATTTTTCCTTATTCAAAGAACCATAACCAAGTCAGATATAATCTGAAGATTGATTATTTAGGTAAAAACTACCAGGTTGCACAACTTGAACACCTCTAAGTTTGAGTAAAGCTATGTATTGGGTGTCCATTCCTGAAAAAACTTACAGTTTTTGATTACTAAAAAATAAGCTCACCTACTTTACCAGATGTGCTTGACAATTTTAGCATTCGGTGCCTGAGACCAGGAATTTATTTATATTTATCGCATATTATGAAAAGAAAAATCAGTCTCCTCCCTTTTGTACTTTTTGCCATTTTTATCTTCCTGCTAAACTGGTATGTACTTTCGGGTTTATTAATTATAAGCACATCCAGCCTCACTACCCCATTATTCTGCTTGTTTATTATAGCAGCTATTGGTGCGCTCTTTCTGGCGATCAGAAGAATGAGTGCCCATGGCATGGATCTGTTCTTCAAAGTCTCCAGTCACTTGTTACTCACACTTTTTGCTGCCGAAGTTGTGGTATCACTTTTCCTGTTCGCTGGTGATGTACCTCGTATTTTTACCGGCACAGGAAGAAATATTTATTGGGTAGATTTATCTTTCCTGATGTTCCTGTTGACAATTGTCCTGTTCATTTACGGAATGATCTTCGGGAAATACAATTATCAGGTCATCAATCATGTCCTTTATTTCGACGAACTGCCAGATAAATTTGACGGGTTTAAACTTGCGCAAATCTCTGACGTGCATGCCGGGAGCTTCAACAATCCAGCTGCCGTACAGCGGGGGATCAATTTAATCAATGCACAAAAAGCTGATTTATTTGTTTTCACAGGTGATCTGGTAAACAATAAAGCAGAAGAAATTAAACCATGGATCAGCTATTTTTCGCAAATCAAAGCGCCATATGGTCAATTCTCCATTTTAGGGAACCATGATTATGGCGATTATATCAAATGGGAAAATGACCTTGAAAAAGCGAAAAACCTGCAGCAATTAAAAGCTTATCATCAGGAGTTGGGTTTTAACTTATTGCTGGACAACCATGTCGAAATTAAAAAAGAAGAACAGCACATCATACTCGCGGGGGTAGAAAACTGGGGACTTGGTTTTGGTGAAAGAGGTGATTTACCAAAAGCACTGGCTGGAACCGGCAACAGCGAATTTAAAATCTTATTATCCCATGATCCGAGTCACTGGGAAGAGCAAGTTAAAGTCTTTAGCAATAAAATCCATTTAACGCTTGCTGGTCATACCCATGGAATGCAGTTTGGCCTGGAAGCATTTGGGATTAAATGGAGCCCTGTTAAATATCGCTATGCACATTGGGCAGGTATTAAATCAGAAAATGGCAGGGTATTAAATATTAACCGCGGTTTTGGTTTCCTTGGCTTTTCAGGAAGAATAGGTATCTGGCCGGAAATTACGGTAATTGAATTGAAGAAAACAGTATAATACCGTATTAAAAAAGGCTGCTTATCATATTGGTGTGAACCCAAAAGATCAGCAGCCTTTTTGCGTTATTTATTTTGCGTCCTGCGCGTAGATGTAAATTTTACTGTTTCTTACTGGCTGACCTTTAATAGCCAGGTATTCGCCTTTATTATCTCTCAGCATTTTAATGACGAATGGATCATCGCCCTTAGCTCCAAGATCAAAAGCAATCTTAAGCCTGTCGATATGCGTATCAGCATTCACTTTCCATTTTCTATCCTGATACATAAAGTATGCAAAAATTACGCGGGTATCTCCTTTAGTTTTTCCATCTAATCTCACAAAGATTGGATTCTCTTTTTTTAAAGGTTCAACAGCTTTTACATAGAATTCATTAAAATCTGCAAATATTTGTTTTGCGTTATCGTTAGTCATATTATTATTCTTTCGTATTGTGTATGTTAATGTATATTATTAATTGTTTTAAGTAGTGTAAATAAGCCGCTAAGACTGCTCTTTTACATTACCGGTACGTTTTAGAACTCCCCAGCCTTCCAGCTCTCCTTTCAACGCTTTACGGACCGATCTGAACAAGACCAGGTACATCAGTTGTCTCCAGTAAAAACGTTGCGGGATGATATAAATCAGTTTCTTATAAGACTCTTTCTCCATTCTGAATGCGATTCCTGCAAAGAACAAATCTACCAGGATAAACACGCAATAGAAGAAAAATACCTGTCCAAAACCATTATCAAGGCTTAGTAAGCTGCCCATACCTTCTAAAGTAAGTGAATTTACGGAAGATAAAGAAAACAGCCCTGTGATAATAGAAAGCACCATAAAGAAATCTGCCAGTGGAGAAAATAATGGAAGTATAATTTGATAGATCAGGATATTAGGCATCCCAACCATTCCAAAATAGCCATATTTCTTATTCAGGAGTGTTTTCCTGTTTTTCCAGAAACTTTGCATTACCCCAAAACTCCATCGCAACCTTTGTTTCAACAGCATATCCACCGTTTCAGGCGCTTCAGTATAAGCAATTGCCGTATCGCAATTTTTCACGATATAACCAGCTCTTAAAATACGCATTGTTAAATCACAGTCTTCTGCAAGCGTATCAGTTGTAAAACCACCAACTTCCTGGATCACTTGTTTTCTGAAAGCCCCAATCGCCCCTGGTACTACAGTAATGGTATTTAAAATATCAAATGCCCTTCTGTCCATGTTCTGCGCAGTGATGTACTCAATAGACTGCCAGTTTGTAATCAGGTTAATCTTATTACCAACCTTTACCGTACCTGCTACTGCAGCAATATCCTCGTCATAAAAATAACGCATCAATTCAGTAATTGCATCAGTTTTCAGCTGTGTATCCGCATCAATACAGATTACAAAATCACCTTCAGCAAGCGCAATACCAAAGTTCAAAGCAGAAGCTTTACCCCCATTTGGCTTAGTATATATTTTAATGTTTGACAGGTGGCTGAAATGTTCTTTAACCAGTTCCACAGTACGATCTGAAGACCCATCATCTACAAAGATAAACTCCGCATCAGGATAGGTTGTTTTCAGCAGACTGTTTAAAGTTTGTACTACAGTTATCTCTTCATTATAGGCAGGGATGATAATACTCACTTTCATCGCAGGGTCTTTCAATAAAAGCAGGCTGTCCTTTTTGCTTGCTATTTTCTGTTTAACAGCTAGAATAGCAATAAAAACACTTCTCAGCATGGCCAGGATAATGGCCATGATAAAGATGTAGTTCAAAATCAGTGTTCCGTAAGAAAACACATTCAGGAACAATGTATTTCCAGAAGTGACAAAACCAATTCCACCTGAATTAACAACCGGCGGCATCAGCTCATCTTTTTTCTTACCAATCAGGTTTCCGATCGTTACGAATTCATAACCTTTATCTTTGAAATGTTTAATAATTCTTGGTAAAGCTGCTACAGTTGCTGAACGGTTACCACCAGCATCATGCAACAGCAACACATTCCCGTTATCCTGGTATTTCACAACAGCATTAAAAATTTCATCCGCAGTAATTCCCGGACGCCAATCCTGAGGGTCAATAGACTCTCCGATGTTGATATAATTCTGATCCCTGCTCTGTGCCACCGGAAGAATCTCTGCCGAAGTTGAAGGCTCTGCATCCGCATTAAACGGAGGCCTGAACAGAATTGTACTATGCCCGGTTACAGACTCAATTAGCTTTCTTGTTGCATTCAACTCAAAATTTACTCTTTCCGGCCCTACTTTAGACATATCGGGATGGAAGAAAGTATGGTTACCAATTTCATAACCCAGGTTAAATTCTTTCAGTAAAAGGCCCATATTCTGCTCGGCCATAATCCCAACCACAAAGAAACTGCCTGGTACCTTTTCTTTTTGCAAGATATCAATGATCTGAGGCGTATAAACCGGATCAGGCCCATCATCAAAAGTCAATACAATTTTCTTCTCTGCATGCCCATATCTGCGAATGGTATATTTTGTAGGCAGGTCCACATAAGCCTGATCTGCAATCACAAAATTCTGGGTATCCAATTTCACATCAATCTTACCCTGTTTAGGTACAGAGACTAAATCCAGCACTTCACCTTCACCAGAATAATCGATTCTATCATTTAATCCAATGTGGGTCAATCTTTTGATATCTATTCCACTTTTTCTTACCGAATCAATACTCAGATCTTTAGAAATGAAAGACCACAACCTTGGATCTTCAGCACCCAAACGCCAGATTGCGATACCCGCAACATCCCAGTCATCAGCTTTTCTGATCAGGTTAAAATTCGTTGCAGCATCTGTAAAAAACACCTGGTGATGTAAACCCGATTCATCTGTGTAACTATAGTTCAGATTCGCTGAAATTGGATTATACTTAATTTTCCCACCATATCTGCTTGCATTGGCAATGGCCTGCTGATAAGTAACATTTTTTCCAACATCCTGATCCGGCCAATCATAGCCATAACAAGCAAGCGCAAGAATAACTTTTTCAGAAGAAATCTTCTCGCATATTTTATCCAGCTGCTCTTCTACCCACTGCTGATGCGAAACATCACCAGCATTACTGCTTTCGCTATGCTGATCATAAGCCATCACAAAAATATAATCATTGTATGCTGATAAGGTCTGCAGATTATAATTATCATTGTCCGGAGTAATATCCTGTGTAACGATCAGGTTCTGTGCATGCAGCTGATTATACAGGTTCTTTTGGAATGCAGCCAGCGGTGCGTCAGACTTTTCCTTGATTTCTTCAAAGTCAATATTTACACCATGAAAACCGTATTTCTTTAAGGATTTAATCAGGTTAGCAATAAACCGGTTCTGCAATGGCTTATTTTGCAACAACTTGTGAATTGCATTTCCATCAAAACGATCTTTACTAAAATTAGAAACCATCGCAATGGCCACCTTTTTATGTTTGTTGATGACTTGCATCGCCTCCACGTTCACCTGATCAATTAAAGTATCAGCACCGTTCTTGATAAAGAAAGATTCTGTGACTACCATATCCAGCTGTTTGATGTGATCTTTTAAATCAGTCAGTGACTGCGGATCCCAGTTCACATAAAAACCAGCATTGATCCTTGCCTTGTTATTCGGGTGTTTAAGCCTGTTTAGTTTTTGGTGCTCCTGTATCTGCAGCAGCTTCTTTTTAGAAATTTTGAAATCCGAATACCTTTGTGATTTTTTAATCTGCTCAATCTGTTTCTTGCTTAAAGTGGCGGTACTAGTGATAATAGGCAAATTGGGATAATGATTAGATAACAATGTATAAGCTACGCAAGCGGATGCAATAATAAATACAATAAGGAACATCCTGGTTACCCATTGAAAAGTTATCCATCTGCTTTTCTTTGTGGTTTGAAAAATTTGTTTTCCGGGCATTTGAGAAATAAATAATTATTATTCAAGATCAAACCATAGCCGTCTCCTGCTTGAGGCAGAGAGAAATATTGAGTGTGCTATAATTAAAAAAATCCTAATATTGGTCAAATATAAGGAGAATTTGACAAAAAAACCGGAGATAATGGGGAGATTTACCGAACCAGAATTAACGATGTCAGATCCAGTAGAAAAAACACTTCAGCGAAAAATTATTCATATAGATATGGACGCATTTTATGCGACCGTAGAGCAGCGTGATTTCCCTGAATACAGAGGCAAACCAATTGTGGTAGGCGGTTCTCCTGATGGACGTGGTGTCGTTGCAACAGCAAGTTATGAAGCGCGCGAATTTGGCATCCATTCGGCCATGTCATCCCGAAAAGCGATACAGCTATGTCCGCATGCCATATTCGTATACCCCAGATTTGATGCTTATAAAAGCGTATCAGTGCGTATCAGGGAAATATTCAGGCGTTATACAGATTTGATTGAGCCGCTTTCGCTGGATGAAGCTTTTCTGGATGTCACTACTGACAAGTTAAATATCGGCTCTGCACTGGAAATTGCAAAACAAATAAAGGATGCGATTAAAAATGAGCTTAACCTTTCTGCTTCAGCGGGGGTTTCCAGCAATAAATTTATAGCCAAAATTGCTTCAGACATGAATAAGCCGGATGGGCTCACCTTTATTGGCCCTTCCAAGATCAACACTTTTATGGAAAAACTGCCCGTAGAAAAGTTCTTCGGTGTGGGTAAAGTAACAGCGGATAAGATGAAGAAAATGGGCCTGTATACTGGAGCTGATCTTAAAAAGCTGTCTGAACAGGAACTCATCCGGAAATTCGGCAAAACTGGCAAATTCTATTATAAGATAGTGCGGGGTATTGATGACCGTCCGGTACAACCACATCGCTTAACTAAATCGCTGAGTGTCGAAGATACCTTTGGGAAAGACCTGATTTCTACAGAAGAACTGGTGGCCGAATTAGAATTGATTGCCGAAAAAGTGGCAGAAAGATTGGAAAAGAACAGGCTAAAGGGGAAAACACTAACCCTTAAAATCAAATTTGATGATTTTAAACAGCTCACCAGAAACACCTCATTTTCTGCAGGGGTAGCCGATTATGCAACAATTCTTACTGCAGCCAAAGAGCTGCTGCTGAAAGTAGAAACTGATGACCGGAAAATCCGCTTGCTGGGTATTACCCTAAGTAATTTCGGAACATCCATTAACCCGGGCAAGTTTACAGACCCAGATCAACTGGAATTATTTTAGCTTTCGCAGCTAATGTCTTAATTTGCGAAAGCATTCAAACAAAGAGAAAACCAACCATATGGCCACATTATTCATAGAAGAAAAAACATTTGACAAAGTAGACTTCACCAAAAATCCATTGGAAAAAGGTGAATATGAATACTGTACTTTCAAAAACTGTGACTTCTCCAATGCCGACCTTTCTGGTTTCGTCTTTCTGGAATGTGAATTTTCAGGCTGCAACCTGAGCCTGGCCAAACTATCGAAAACAGCTTTGAGGGGAATCAGATTTAAAGACAGTAAACTCTTAGGTTTAATTTTTGACAGTTGTAATGAATTTGGGCTGGAACTTACTTTTAACAGCTGCACTTTAGATCATTGTTCTTTTTACCAGGTAAAACTTAAAAAGACAACATTTAAAGACTCCAGGATTCATCAGGCAGATTTTACGGAAGCCGATCTGGGAGGCGCTGTTTTTGACAATTGCGACTTGTACAGCACAACATTCGAAAATACTATACTGGAAAAAGCCGATTTTACCAGTGCTTATAATTATACATTTGACCCTGAACTGAACAGGATCAAAAAAGCCAAATTCTCTATCGCAGGGATAGCCGGTCTTTTAGCCAAATATGATATTGATATCAAAGGATAACAATTGATTAAGGAATCACCTCAAACAACATAAACTGGGCCTGTTCCTTCTCATTAAAGTTATTATCTGCTACAAAAATCACTGTCTGATGCCCGTTTGGCAAGACAGGCCCTATAGTTGCACCTTCAATATTATCTATGTAAATCCCCAGGTCATCCATGTTTAAAAGCATTTTCTTTTGAATAGGCTGACTTGCCGGATTTTCTTTTAAAGATTTTGTAGCTATAATATTTGTTGCCCCATTCAAATCCGCCAGGAATACTTTAATAGTTGTCCCCGGCTGCCCTTCGGAATAAGAACGTTCGGTAACCAGCATGCGCTGATTGCCCAGCCAAAGGATATCAGGAATACCATTCACATATTCCCCACCAGCTTTTAATGGCGGTAAAGCCACGGGATCCAGCTCATAAGCATATTGTCCAACATTCTTCTTAGTCTTCAGTTCAAACTGGTAAATTCTGACAAATGCATTATTTCTAACCCCTACTTCCGCACGCGGCCCATCCTGATATAAAGGTTCTTCCAGATTTACATATAAAGTACTAAAGTCATCTGCGAAAGTAAGCCCTTCTAAAACCCCATTTCTTCTCGGGCCACTCTCTATACGCTGCATCCTCAGGTTGTCTGGCAATGGAATGCTATCTGCATATTTTCCATGGGTAGAAACGATATTGATAGTTGGATCGATGAGTATGGTATCTCCATGCTTCATGACACGGTCTCCTTCACTGGTCCAATACAAATGCCCGGTCAGACCATTGTAACGCATTGCTTCTGGATCTGTAGTGCGCGTGGCATTTTTACTGAGTTTAGGATACGCAGAACCATCTTTCTGATAAAGCGTATTTACAGCGATCATACTTACTTTATTGATTCCGGCAGCAGACAACGAGATTTTCGCGGTATAAAATCTGGCCGGGTTGATCGCCGATCTGTCATCACTAATCAGGTAATAAACTTGTTTAACCGGATCAAAATCTATAGCAGACAAACCACCAACAGTAGTTCCTTTGTATTGCTGGTTATAGGGAAAAACATAAGTATTGATATATTTCAGGCTAGTGACCGAAGCCAATACCGGTTGTTTAGGGGTTACATTTTTACGCACTGAACAACCTCCTATGGCCAAGGAGATTAGTAAAGCAAATGCTATTTTGGAGTAATGCTCACGTTTTAACATAGGAATGGAAGAGCTGGAAATTTTATTGTTTCCAGTAAAACGCAGCTAATATACGGTGAGAACTAAAATAAAAAAGGATGCTTATCAAATAAGCACCCTTTTTAAAAATAACAATTAATTGATTAACTCCTGCCCCATTAACTTCTTCCCGGATAGTAAGTTTTCATGTATAAAACATCTTTCGCAGAAATGGTTGTATTATTGGCCGCAATAGTCGTATTGTTGGTCGTAAACTGTGCCTGTACAGCATAATGCATAATGGATGCCGGATCATAAGCAGTATAATTTAATCCCGTTCTTGATTCTACACTTAATACATTAAAGTCAATCTGTGCTTTAGTCCAGTTGTTTGGCGGGCCCATATAATAGTTATAAACTGCCTGCTTATTCCATGGAATATTAGCATCAGGGTGAGACTGCTCATGGTTAAGCCCTAAAGCATGACCAAATTCATGTGTAATTGTCCTTCTGAATTCGGTATCACTGGTTGTATCGGTAAACCAGCCATAATTCATTGATGGTGAATACTGTTTAGAAGTTGTACCAATGTAAGACCAGGAGCCTCCGCTTGCAAATCCAACTTTAATATCAGCTGCTGCATTATCTGCAACAAATGAAAAGGTAACATTCGCAGAAGCTTCCCAGCTTTTAGCATATTGGATAACCTTGTTCCGGACAATATTAGATCCACCAATAAATTTCACTTTAATGGTGCTTCCATTCGTCCATAATTTGTTTGCCGGGCCATTGGCCTCGGTAGCCGGGCCGCCAGGTGCTGGTTGCTTCATTTCACAGGTAAAGTCCTGGTGTAATCCGGTTTCCTGCACTTTTTGATCGTTCACAACAGGTGTTGAATCCTCTGCATTTTTCTTACAGCTGGTCAGGCAGAACAGTACGGCAGTACTGAGCAATAGAAATTTGTTTTTCATAAAAATAGATTTAGTTGAATAGATGTAAAGCAATTTAGGAAAAAATAATTCTAAAACTATATACTATTATAGATTATCTGTTAATGATTTCATAAAACTCACTATATTTTGCATCTCTATTTCTGTCAGGTTTAAAGGTTTGGCAGAAAGTGTCTGTCCCGGCAAGTCAAGGCCCAAGCCTGCTCCACCCCCTTTGTTGTAGAAATCCACTACCTGGTATAAATCCTGAAATGCACCATTGTGCATATAAGGGGCTGTCTTTTCAATATTGCGGATAGTTGGTGTTTTAAACGCAGCCTGGTAATAACTAATTGGGAAAAAGTTATACCTGCCCTGATCCTGATCTTTTTTCGGATGCTTGAAGTCTGCATTTTCAGGAGTACCCAAAACCTCATATTCAGTTAGTTTATAATACGGAGGGATCAACCCGTTAAAAAGTGGCGCAAAGTGACAGCTTCCGCACTGGCCCTTTCCCATAAAAAGATTGAAACCTTTAAGTTGCTGTGCATTCATAGCCTGGCGATCGCCATTGATATACTTGTCAAAAGCAGAATTGCGAGGCGCAAGGCTTTGTATATAGGCAGCCAGTGCAGTAGCAATTGCATCTATATGGATTGGATTTCCTTTAAATAATGGAAATGAATCCTTAAAATCACGTTGATAAACTACTGATTTGCTGACTCTTTCCAAGATCACCTGATGTTCTCCATTCATTTCCTGAGGATTAGTAATCACCGCTTTGATCTGTTCCTGCAGGCTTTTGACACGACCATCCCAAAACTGGCTATATTGGAAACCAGCATATAATAAGGTTGGCGCATTACGCGGAACATTACTTTTCCCATCAAACGCCAGGCTGGTTTTCAATGGTTCACTAAAATATTTTTCGGGATGATGACAGCTTGCACAATTCCTCTTCAAATTTCCTGACAGAGCCTTTTCCAGAAAGAGCTTTTTTCCCAATGCCACAATTTTCGCATCAGTTTTTATTGCACCCGGAAATACATTCAAGGGAATAGCATCTGGACTAAAAATATTTTTAGCCTCATAATTAAGGGCGCTTTGCGTATTCAATTCAGCTTTTGAAAACCGGATGAAATTGGATAATTGCTCTTGTAAAGGCAAGCCATAAGTTGTCAGGAATTTCATCCGGTCAAAACTATCAAAATCAGGATGCTGATCCAGATAAATTACTGTTGCATCCAGATTTTGACGAAGCAAGACCGCCGCCTGATCAGGCTGCTGCACTAAAGGTAACAGTGCTTTTTGAATAGCCCGGATACTCTCCCCGGCTTCCACTACTCCACTTTTTAATTCTGGCGCATCATATCCAGTAATGCTTAAGGTTATAACTCTAAGAAGCTCTAAACGTACACTTTCCAGTATCTGTTGATCCGTTGCTGTAAAGCTATAAAGTAAAGCAGGAAGATCTGAGGATGAACTTGCCAGGAGTTCTGCCTGTGCAGCCAATTCTTTTTGATGAACCCAGGGCTGGGGATCAAATAGCAATGCTTCTATCACCTGGAACCCCGAAGGTTCCTGGTATTCCATATAGGGCTCTTCTACCTCTACCTTTGCAGGTTTATTGTAAATCAGCGAAGAACTCTGGAAAAAGTAATCCAGAAAAAATGCAACTCTCTTATAAGCCAGGCGACTGTTTTTTAAAGCATTTTTAGCGTCATGGATGCTTTGAGGATTGGTATTCAATGCTGCAATTGCCCTTTGCAAATCATTTGTACTTTTTGCAAACAGCTTAAAATTGACTTTAACTTCTTCTACTAAAGGAATTAATCCTGTACTGTCTGTTGATTTTTTCAAACCTAAAACAACAGACAGACAGGTAATAAATAATAAAAACTGGATAATTAACTTCAGTTTATTTCGGTACATGGGCTCCGCCAGCTTTTTTAACAATAGTAAACTGATCCCGGATTTCTCCATCTGCACAAACCCATTTGAGCTCTAAACGGTTGCCCTCTACCTCCAAAACACTTGCGCCACCATGTTCTGCATCAGAAAAATACATCGCGTTGTGCGGATAGGTTGATTGTTTTCCACCCAATTTACCAGCAGAACCACTCACCACATAGACCGTTCCCTGTTTATGGGCAGGATCTTTCTGATAAGGAGCAGAATCCGGGCTTCCGTCATTTTTTCCAGAAGAAGTACTCAGGTTATGTTTTTTAGCATCAAAGGTAGAAGACGGGCCATAATGTCCTTTCATCATTCTGCTGCGTTCATAATCATGGCTATGGCCATTTAAAACGAGGTCTACCCCCTCACGTTCCATAATGCCGATAAAGTTTTCTCTGATTTTAACCAGCTCATCTTCCTGATCAGAATTATGCGAGCCCATCGTATAAGGCGGGTGATGCCAGAAAGCAATAATCCATCCTTTATTTTTATTGGCTGCCAGATCTTTTTTAATCCATTGCACCTGCGGGCCTAAAGTGTCATACAACCGGTAAGTCCGGTCTTCTTTTCCATAAGAGTCCAGCGATAGGAAGTGTATATTCCCAATGTCAAAGGAATAAAAAGCCTGGGTATTAGAAGGCGTCCCACCCGATTCACCATGGACCGGCATAGAGAAATTCTGATAATAAGCAGTCTCATGAGTTTCCTGTGCATGTTTTTCCGTAAGATCAGTATCATGGTAATCATGATTTCCAGGCGTTGGGAACAAAGGATACTTTTTTAGCAAATCATCTTTATAAATATTGAAAAACTTACTCTGAAATTCTGAATCTGTTCCGTCAGAATAAGCATTATCACCTAATAAAATCCAGGCGGTCAAATCTTTATCGCCTATATACTTAAGTACTTGTTCTTTTACCCTGCGCTGATTAATAGAATTATCCCCGCAATCCCCTAAAGCAGCAATCCGGTAAGGTCCAATTTTACCTGGTTCAGGCAAAGTAGTAAAATAGTTATCCTGATTGCCTTGTAAAGTATCCTTCAGGCCGCCAATCGAATAATAATAACGTGTCGCCGGTTTCAATCCTTTCAACTGTATACGATGCTCAGTCAATAGCGTAAGATCTTCAGCAGCCTGGTCAAGTCTGGACTGGCTTGTTCCATACCGCACTTTACTTCTGGCAGATACATCAGTTCTCCAGCGGATCAGTATGCCCGTACTGCTGGCCACTTGTAAATAAGGCCCTCGGATTAACCTGACAGGTTCGGTTGCCGCACCCTTCTGTTTTACTTGTGCGCAGAGCATTACACTCAGCGCACAGGAGAAAAATAACAATACTGATTTCTTAAGCATTCTATTGGTTAATTTTAAGTTTTTTACCTGCTATGTCTTCCCACCGGTAATAATGAAAAGTCCGATCATCGCTCATCACCACAAATAAGCCGTGTTTGAACGTATCATTTAGCGGAACATTGACTACATCAGACCCATCGCTATGATTTGCACTTACTTTAACTACTTTCAAAAGTTCGTGTGCATAAGGATTTTTAGTTGTACCCGCTCTGTTAAAGATATGAAATTGATTTGCTCCCTGATCAGATACTAAAATATAACCTTCGGTAGCTGAGGTTTTATAAATAGAAATACCTTCATGATCTTCCTTAAAACCTGTTGTTGCAAATAAAGCCAGCTCTTCATTTCCTTTTTCAGGATCGGCATAATATTGACGTACACCGAATTGTTCATCTGAATAATAGATATAGCCCAGTTCGTTATCTACCGCAATAGCTTCAATTTCCTTTTTACCACTGTACTGACCAAACTTTCTGACTAGCTTTGCTTTAACATGACCTGTTCCATCATCAGTTAACAGGTATTGCCATAGATAAGTCCCGTCTTTAGGGCCGGTTTTACGGCCAACAATAGCATACATTTTTCCGGCTTTGCTGGTATAGATAGAAATTCCCATCAAGTCTCTGAATTCTGGTGCTGTCTCTCCTTCAAACATCGCAAGGCCGCCATTGTCAACAGGCTTTAAATCAGGTAAAGAAAAGATCCGGAGTTTATGGGTAAAACGTTCTGTAGTTATAGCAATATCAGTTGCTTTGCCATTCAGCATCAATCCATAAGCAACATCAACATTGTTTGGGCGTTTAAGCCCCTTCACCACCAGATTGTGCTGGATCTTACCTTGCAGATCAAAAACATATAATCCGCCTTCAGTGGCTTTATCAGTCCCGATAACAAGGCTTTTTGAGGCATCCTGAGGATTAACCCAGATGGCAGGATCATCAGAATCAAATTGTACTTTTTCTGAGACAATTATAGGTTGAACAATTGCGGAGTCCATAGCAACTGCCCCGGTATTGGTAATTTTATGATTGCAGCCTGCTGCTAAAACCGGCAAGGCAAGCAAAAGAAATTTTATAGGGTATCTTAACATATTGTTGATTTGATGAAAGCTGATTATTTTAATCCAAATGCACCGATATTGACAGATGGCGCTGGTGAAGGGTAAACAATTCCATTCACGGTTAATCCGTCTGGAAAATTACGTACAAAAGCTGTAGTTCCTTTATTCAATGCCGCTGATCCTGGTAATAAATGGAAATCCCAGCTTTCATTTAATGTAGGGTTATCTGTAGCGGTATCGAGTGGATAGTTCGCAAATTTAGGGTCATTATCCCCTGCCAGTTTGCCAATTACATCATTAGTTCCACCAATAATATCCGTCTTTGGCTGAAACTGGTTAACCGTAGCCTGGCTGTATCCATAGTACAAAGAATTTTTGAAAGTTGAACGTTTATCTTCCGGAAGTTTCAGATCTCTTTTAATTCCAAAACGGGTATTGGCAAACAAATTATTGTATAATTCTGCATATACCGTAGCTTCTAACCAGACAGAGCCACCTTTTGCCGTTGGCCTTCTCCAGCCTGTATTCAGCATCGTATTGTTATAAGCCACTACATGCGCCTGTGGCGTTCTGTCACCAACATTCGAAAGCTTAAGTGCATTGGTATTGGTTGCATAAAACAGGTTATAGCTGATATCAGCCAGACATCCCGATTTAATATTGATACCTTCCCCACCTACTAAACCTGTACTATAGAACCTGTTATTTGAAAAGATGATCTTTCCACCTTCTATATAGGTACAATCATCTCTGAAATACCTGAAAGTGCTGTTGGTCACCACCAATTTACCTTTTACATTTGAAAACCACAGTGCAGGTGTATTCTCTCCGCTTTTAGCTTTGTATAAGCCCATTTTCACAGAGGTTGAAGCTTCAGTAGTTGCCCCACCTCCATATTCGATAATCGTATTGTCGAGTAATAATTCCGTACAGCTTGTTGCAGCCAGTATACCACCCCAAAGTTTACCATACTTATTCGCCGCAGTCCTGTAATTTTCTTCTACGGTGATTTTAACCGGATTTGCCGCGCTTCCCATAGAATATAAATTACCTAAAACAATGAATTCTGGTTTGGCAATCGTATCCATAATAACCGTTACACCTTCTTCAATGGTCAATGATTTTGATACAGGAACAATAATATCCCCCGTTACCCGGACTACACTTCCTTTCGTCCATATTCCAAATACCTCACCCGAAACACCATTACCATTCTGGGCAATTGGTGTGGTATCTACATCTATATTTGCTTTTTTACAGCTGGTAAATAGCGCAGTCATTAAGACTGCTACTATGAATAATCTATTTAAGTTCATCTTGGTTTATCTATTTTTGTTTTTGTAAGATGGAGCCTTTGATGATTAAAATAATTATTGCTCTGAGAGCTTAACAATTATTTTAATCATGTCGGGTTGATCTTGGTTTATTTATTTCGTTTATAACTTATAGCGTAAGCCAATCAAGTAAGTTTGTTCGTAAAAATCTTTGCGGATCAAGGTTTCATTGCTGTCTTCTTTTTGTTTCGGCAAGTCTGCATTTAAGCTATTCTTACCTTTGATAAACAACTCATTAGGTGTATTCAGCAAGTTTCCAGCTTTAATAAAAAAACTGATGTTACTTTTAAATTTCTTCTCTACAGAAGCATCCATCTGGATGAATCCTTTTTGCCATAAATCATTGTCCACAAACTGAGAGATGGTATTGATTCTTTCTCCGGTATAAGAACCTGCCAATTGCGCATCCCATCCATGTTTGCTGTCTTTGTAAATCAGCGATAAATTTCCGGTATGTGCAGACTGACCAAATAAAGGCCTGCTTTGTTCTACATTAATTAATTTCAGGTCACCACTTTCAGTTCTGATCCTGCTGCTTTTGTCTGTAGTGATCCTTGAATGCGTATAGGTGTAATTGGCCTTAATCCCTATCTTATGGAAGAACTTGATATAGTCTACTTCTAAACCGTAGTTTTTAGCCGTTCCAAAGTTACCTGGCGTATAATATTGATCTTGCCCTCTGGTTGCATCTGCCTGGATAGTATATTCAATCGGATCTTTGATATTCTTAAAAAACGCACCCACTAACAATTGGTCGGTACTGTTCGGGAACAATTCATAACGTAAATCAAAGTTATCAGCAATAGCACGTTTCAAATCCGGATTACCACGTTCCTGATATTCTTCAGTAATGGTTTTTGAAGGTACGATCTCATAAAATCCAGGACGGTTTAGTGAGCGGAAATAAGTTGCTCTTAAGTTTTCATTTTTACTCAGTCCATATTTCAGGTTCAGACTTGGAAGCAGATCTGTATAAACCTGGCTTCCGGCCGGATTTGACTCACCTGCAGGAAATAGCAGGTTATATCCCTGATTGGTATGTTCTATTCTCGCTCCACCGATTACTTCCAGTTTAGCAATTTTGAAATTGAACATTCCGTATCCGGCTGTAGTTTTTTCAGAAGCATCATAAGTCAATGGATTGGCTACTGCTCCTTTTGGATTCTGAACCTCCCAGTTAATGTCTGTATAGTTCATAAAATCAGTTCCGTATAAACCGGCTCTGTTTAATGGATAAAGTACGTAGTTGTTATAGAAACTGCTTCTTTGCTTGTCTCTGTAAAGCCCGCCAGCTGTAAAGTCGACTTTAATACCTGCAATAGCTGCTGTGTAAGTGATGTCCAGATAGCCTGCTTTGTCTTCATCTGTGTTTCTCGACCATCTGTGATCAATTTCTTTCGCGGTAGTCCGGTTATCCAGGAAATTACTGCGGGTCCCGTTTAACGAGATCGTTGTTTCATCCGGAATATCGTTTTTAGCAGTAGAATAAACTGCAGACCATTGTACTTTTAACTTCTTCGGAATCAGCGTGTGTTCTCCATGCAAAGTACTGTTATAAATCTGCTGCTCGGTATATCTTGAACGCGTCGCATAAGAAATTTCTGCGCTTCCTGTAGCCGCATTATATTCTGAAGTAGAGAAATTTGTGGTGATCTGATCACGGGTTTGTATACTGGTCAGGTTCACATAAGAGTTAACCAGCGATAGTTTATTTCTATCATTAAAATTGTAATCTATTTTCCCGTGTAATCCGTAACGTTTCTGCTGTTCGCTAAACTGTCTTTCGGCCATCGATGTAATTCTTGAAAACTTATCTGTTTCAGCAACGGTTGAATTAAAGAAAGTACTGTTCGTACCGCGGTAAGTATTCTGATAACTTCCCGCAATTAATACACCTAGTTTATTGTTTAGAAAGCGTTGTCCGATAGCAATACCACCCACCAGATTAGGATCTGCCTGTTTTGCTTTATAATCCACTGTTCCTTTAGAAAAATCAGCAGCTTTAGCATCATAAGCTCTTCCGTTGTTTTCATAAGGGGACTTTGAATTGATTGCACCTGCATCGAAAGCAAGGAATTTGCGGTCAAAAAGCATCTGACTATATCCTGTTGCCAAATTTGCATTCACCTGTAATTTTGAAGGTGCATCTTTCATCACCATATTAATTACACCACCAACAGCATCTCCCTCCATATTTGGTGTCAACGATTTATAGACTTCCAAACGTTCCAGTAATTCTGAAGGAAAAATATCCAGGGGTACATATCTGAATTTGTTATCAGGACTTGGTATTTTAATCCCATTTACCAAAGTATAGTTATACCTTTTATCCATTCCCCGCAGGATAGCATATTGTCCGTCTCCGTTATTACTTCTTTCAATGGTTACACCTGATACCCTTTGTATCGCATTGGCCACCGTTAAATCCGGGGAGATTTCCATCGCCCTGCCAGAAACCACATTCATCACCTGCATAGATTTCTGTTCTATCTTCCTGGCTGTGCGTTCTGTAGCGCCTTCCTGTTTTGCGGCAATCACAATTTCGCTTAGGTCGTGGGTATTGTCTTCACTCAAATACACGTTAAGTGAAGGGTTATCCTCCTTTTCTACTTCAATCTGTTTAGTGAAGGTTCGATAACTGAGGTAAGAAACTTTGAGCGTAAAGCTTCCTGATTTAACATGTTTGAACTCGAAAGAACCGTCCAAACCAGTCAGGGTTGTTTGTGTTGTGTTTTCCAATCTTACGGAAGCGCCAACCAGGGCTTCTCCGGTCCGCTGGTCGTACACGTGTCCTTTAATGTTACTGGCTTTTGCCACCGCTATGCTTAAGAATAAGCAAAGAATCGTTTGTAAAATTAATTTCATTGTTCAAATAGTTTGTTTGTGAGCGTGTGTTTTTTTCGCTGTCACAAATGTGTGTTATCCTTTCTCAGCAGGCTAAAAATCACCGTGTACAAAATGTAAACACCGTGAACCGGACTGTATACAAAGCGCATACAGCGTATACACTCACGAGTCAACATATTGACATTCATTGATTTAAAAATAACAAAGTCGCCGTTATCATTCAGTTAGCGTAACATTAAGGAATTGTTAAGGGCAGAAATGACGGGTTTCTCCTATCAGACCAGACCGTTCAGCAAGCAAATCAGATGGTCTGAATAAAGGTGCTCAAGTTATCTCCCTGTCCAATATTTAGTTTTTTTCTTAGTCTGTACCTGGCAACCCTGAGGCTGTCCTGAGAAATCCCGAAAATTACCGCCATATCTTTAGAACTCATGTTCATTTTCAGCAGCGCGATTAACCGGATATCATTTACAGTCAGTTCTTCACAATGTGCTTTAAGACTATCAAAAAATGACTGATGCAATTGTTCAAATATCTGGGTAAAATCTTTCCACTGCTGGTCATGGTTGATGTTCTGATTGAGTTGTCTGACTAATTGCTGCAATTGCTTTTTCTGATCCCGCTTATCTTCTTTGATCATCTCATCAAGCTTGGTACGCAGACTATCGAGGAAATTATTGTGCTGTATCACTTGCAAAGTATGCGTGGTGAGTTCCCTGCTTTTAAGCTCCAGTTGCTGTTGCTGAGCCAGATTAAGCTGTTGATTCTTTTCTGCAATTGCCCTGTTTTCTCTCAGCTTGAGCCTTTGACGCGAAATAGTCAATGCCCCCATAATGATCAGCAACAGAATAACGACCACTACAGCTATACTGATAACCAGGTTTACCTTTTTGCTATTTTCCAAAGCAGCAATTTCATCGTTCTTTTTATCTATGCTATAAATGATCTGTAAAAAGGACATTTGCTTATTACTTTCGTCAGAATATAAGTGAAGGACGTGTTTGCGGCTCAGTTCCATATAGTAATAAGCACTATCATTTTGCCCGGTCAGGTTATAGGATTTAGCAATATCCCGGTAGGCCGAAGCTTGTTGATATTCATTTTTAGTAGCGATGGATAAACTTAAAGCAGTTCTGGTGTACTTCAATGCTTGTTTATAATCACCCGTTTTTCGAAAAATATCACCCAGATTGTTAATCACTTCAATACTGGAAACTTCATTGTTTACCGCTTTGTACAATTTCAGAGATTCATCAAAGTAATATTTTGCAGAATCGTAGCGAACCAGGTCTTCGTGAATACTCCCCAGGTTTTCATAGATTTTTGCTTCGCCTTGTTTATACCCTGCCTTTTGATATTCTTTTAAAGCGTGCCGCTGGTAATAAAAAGCGCTGTCATACCGCCGTTCTTTTTCATATAAGTGACCAAGATGTCCATAAGTTTCTCCCAATCCTATGTTATTATTTGTGATTTTATAGAGCCTCAGTGCCTGGTCATATTGTTTCCTGGAAGACTTTTTATTGAAATTCTGATAATAGACCACACCCATATCATTCAGATTATCAGCAAGTAAGTCCTGTTCATTCAGCTGTTTGAAAATCTTATCCGCTTGTTGATGGTATTCCAGAGATTGCGCATAATGTCCTTGAGCGTAGCATATTTTCCCCATTTGCTGCAGGCATATGCCAATAATCTTTTTGTTATTGTCTGCGAGGGCTTGGTGATAGCATTTTTTTAGCTGGATGAATGCAGAATCCGGGAAACGGTTACTGAGCGCTAAGGTGTGTTTAAGTTCTTCTTCAGGTACTGATTTTGCCTCAATTTTGTTCAGTTGAAATAAACAGATAAATAATAAAATCGAGGTTTTAAGATAAAATTTGCAGTTGACAGCTATCATTTGAGAACAATTATACAGCCGCCTGATTGGAGTTGCGGCCCCTGCAAAGAACGCCTTCTAGTATTAATACAATGTTAAGCCAATGGTAATGAATACTGAAATGTTAGGTTTTGTTTAATAACATGATAACATTAATTGTACAAAATAAGAAATAAAAGATTTAAATTTAGGCATAGCTATTGATATACATTCCTTACTAAAACTATTTAACCATATAATATATGCTCAGACACACTTATTACGATCCGAACGAAACGAATATGCCGGAAAACAAATTGATCGACTTACAAGAATATTACGAGGTTGAATATTGGTCTAAAAAATTTGGTGTTACACCAGAATTATTAAAGCGTGCAGTTAAAGAATCAGACAGTGCTGTCGCTGATGAAGTAGAAAAATATATCAGAACTAAGTACGCTTAATCAAAGAAGACACTCAATTACGTTAATAAAAAGCGCCTGATTACATTAAAGGAGAAAACAGACGACTTAATTTTTCAGGAAACTGTTTATATAAAGGTCTTTTTTCCCATTCTTCAGGATTAAGCTGTATGGCATCTTCCAGATCCTGATAGAATATTTTTGTCATTTCCTGAGCGGTATGACTATCATAAATAACACTGTTCACCTCAAAGTTCAGTTCAAAACTTCTATTGTCCATATTAGCCGTTCCAATTACAGACAATTGCTGATCGGAAACCATGGTTTTTGCATGGATAAAGCCTTTCTGATATTCATAGATTTCTACTCCCGCTTTCATTAAATCACCATAATAAGATTTTCCAGCAGCGGAAACCATTCTTGAATCTGATACTCCGGGTACTAATAAAATAACCTTCACACCGCTTAATGCCGCTACAACCAGCGCATCCAGTAAGCTTTCTCCAGGAATGAAGTAAGGGGTCGTAATCAGGATTTCTTTTTCTGCCATCCCTATCACCTGAATTAATGAAAATAAAATTGTAGGATTATCGGAGTCAGGCCCACTCGCAGCAATTTGCATCACGGCATTTTCACCGTTATCTTTAGTGGCCGAAAAGAAATCTTTTTGGGGCAAAAGTTCTTCGTCTGCACAAAAATTCCAATCACAGATGAACAGATATTGCAGGTAATAGATTCCCGGGCCAGTTATTTTAAGATGCGTATCCCTCCAATAGAGCTGATCAGGTCGTTTCGGACTATTGATATAACGGTCACTGACATTAATTCCACCAGTAAACGCGATATTCCCATCTATGACTATGATCTTGCGGTGATTTCTGTAATTAATCCGGTTGGCTAAAGCAATGAAGAGTATCTTATAAAACGGATAGGCTTGTACACCTGCATCGATGAGTTCAGGAACAACTTTTTTACGGATACTACTGCTGCCAAAATCGTCATAAATCAAGCGTACCTGGACCCCTGCCCTGGATTTCTCCATTAAGACTTCTTTAATCGCATTGCCTATTTCATCATCTTCATAGATATAATACTCCATATGAATATGATGTTTAGCTTGTTTTAAAGCTTCCAATACAGCTGGAAATTTCTCTTCACCGTTTTTTAAGATTTCGATTTTATTATTTGCGGTGAGGTTACTCATTCCATCTTTCAGCAAAAGTTTAACGAGTTTCTGATACTTCAAAAGTTCATTGGGCACATTGTTCCATGTTTTTTCAGATTCTTTTAGAATCTGCCTTTCAATGTGACGTTGCATGATTACATTTTTAACAATCTTTTTGCTGTATAACTTCCGCTTACGGTAATTAGTGCCGACGCAGAAATAGATAATAATTCCCAATATGGGAAAGAAAACGGTTAGCATCAGGTAAGCGAGGGTCTTACTCGTTGAATGCGTGTCATAAATAATACGCAGGCTAGTAGCTATAACAATCAGGGTATAGACAATTTCCAGTAAAAGTATCCAGCTAATTTCTTGCATATTATTTTAAAAAGATATCGTAAGCAAAGCGTAAAATGGCATATACCACCACCATCAGGAAAAACACCCTGATAAATTTATTTCCCTTCAATACAGAAAGCTGCCAGATTGTTGCAATATTAATCAATTTAGATCGTAAAGCATATTCCCCAAATGTAACCAAAGATTTAATTCTGCCGTCCCCTGAATTTACTTTTTCAAAGTGAATAAAAACAAATAGGACTCCCTCAGTATCAATAGATTGACTATTTGACTATTTCCTCTTAAAAAAGTAAACATTGGCATAAAATTGGCGGTATAATTTTCAATTAACGAAACTCAAAACCAATGAATAAGAAAATTTTAATATTTGATGATGATCAGGAAGTACTGACCGCTATGGAATCATTGCTTGACTTTGTAGATTGGGATTTACTTACCTTTGCAACCGGCAAGGATGCCCTGATTAAAATTGAAAAAGAAAGCCCTGATCTGATTCTGATGGATGTGGAATTAGATGGATTTGATGGCAGGGAAATTTGCAGGTCAATTAAAGAAAATTCAGCATTGCAACATATTCCTATTATTCTGATTTCAGGCAAGTTCCGTCCGGAAATGATTATAGACACGGAGTTTGGCCCGGACGACTTTTTACCAAAACCATTCAATATTGGTGATCTGATTGATAAAGTATACTTTCAGCTGGCTTCTTGACCTAAAGTGAGTCTAGTGCTTTTAAGATTGTGGAGCAGGCTTTCCTGATCTCTTCTTCAGTGATAATTAATGGAGGAGCAACCCTTAAGGCTGTTTCACAATGTAAAAACCAGTCTATGATGATACCATCGGCGGCACAAAGCTGACTTACTTTTTCTACCTGCTGAAAACTGTCTAGCTGGATACTCATCATTAGTCCTTTCCCCCTAACCTCACGGATCAGTGGGTGAACGAGCAATGTTTTGAATAGTTCTCCTTTTGCAGCAACACCAGCTACCAGATTTTCGTCCAGAATAACTTCCAGACTTGCCAGTCCGGCTACACTCGATACCGGGTGCCCGCCAAAAGTAGTGATATGACCAAGGATAGGGTTTTCTTTGAGTACCCCCATTACCTCTCTGTTCGCGATAAATGCACCTATTGGCATTCCACCGCCCAACGCCTTGGCCAGCAGCAAAATATCAGGTACAATATCATAATGTTCAAAAGCAAAAAGCTTTCCTGTACGGCCAAATGCCGCTTGTATTTCATCGAGAATAAGCAAAGTACCAGTCGCAGTACACTTATTCCTTAGTTTCTGCATATAAGTTTTTGAAGCTACCCGGATGCCGGCTTCTCCCTGTACCGTCTCCATAATTACACAGGCGGTATTTTTAGTGATCAGTTCCAGATCTTCTTCTTTACCATAGGTTATGAAACGAACATCTGGCAGCAAAGGGCGGTATTTCTGTTTAAAGTGTTCATTGCCCATTACACTTAATGCACCATGTGTACTGCCATGGTAGGCATGGTGACAGGAAATAATTTCTGATCTTCCGGTATAGCGCTTCGCTAATTTAAGGGCACCTTCAGTAGCTTCAGTCCCCGAATTGACAAAATAAACGTTATTCAGTTTCGAAGGCAGTACACTAATCAGCTTTTCGGCAAACCTGACCATTGGAGACTGTACAAATTCACCGTAAACTGTAAGGTGAAGGTATTTATCCAATTGCGCTCTGATGGCATCCAATACTTTTGGATTCCGGTGTCCGATGTTACTGACTGCAAATCCAGAAACCAGGTCCATATAACTTTTTCCGCTTAGATCATATAGATACATTCCTTCTGCATGGTCAACTTCAAGCATATTCGGACTGGTAGATGTCTGGGCGTTATTACGTAAAAAAAGTTCTTTATGACTGATCATTGGATTTCCTGAATTTTGCGGTAAAACTACTTATAATTTAAACAGGCTCTAAGAAAAATAAGATCTTTTCCGTGTCAAAATGAGTGCTACAACTAGAATTTCAGCAGAACAGGATCAGAATTTCAGGCTAAATATAGGGTAGAGTTAATACCGGCGCATAGTTCCCGGCTGTTTTACAAATGCTCCCTTCCTCAGTGAAATAAGCAATAATGCTATTTCTCAGCATTACTGAACCTTTTACGAAGCGTATGCTCATGGAGCAGGTTCGTCGTGCGTATCAACAGGCCTGATAATCATTCTTAAGGATTGATCTTTAGAGAAGTAAGCTACTGTCCAGTTGTAGAAAGTCCTGAATCTGTTCCGATAAGAAATTAACGACATCAGGTGAATAAATAACCATGCCAGCCAGGCTATAAATCCATTCAGGTGAATCCTTGGTTTAGGTAAATCTACCACAGCTTTATTACTGCCTATAATAGCCATACTTCCTCTGTCTTTGTAAATAAAACTGTGGGGTACTTTTTGTTCGGCAATACGCGTAAAATTAGCAGCGAGGTTTCTGCCCTGCTGAATTGCAACCTGTGCAACTTGCGGGTGCCCTTCCGGATAACCCGGGTCACCGGATTGTGAAACTGTATCTCCAATGGCATAGATATTTTCCAGCCCTTGTACTTTATGAAATCCGTCTGCAATCAATCTTTTTCCACGTCCGTAACTGGTGGCAGGAATCCCATCAAAACTTATCGCGCTGACACCTGCTGCCCAAATCAGATTCTTGGTGACAATTTCTGTTCCGTCAGAAAGAATCACTTTATCATCTATAAAATCGTTTACGTGACTGTTCAATAAGATTTTTACACCTAATTTGGTCAGAGACTCATATGTGTTTACTTGTGATTTAGTACTCATGGGCTTTAATAAAGCCGCACCACCGTCAACCAGGTAGATCTGAGCACCTGTATTTTTCAGTTCAGGATAATCTTTATGCATGATATTCTGGCGCATCTCGGCAAACATCCCGGAGATCTCCACCCCTGTCGGCCCACCGCCAGCAATGACAATAGTCAGGTTTTTTGCAATTTCAGCCCTGTCTTTAGTGATGGTAGCTTCTTCAAAGTGTGTCAATAATTTATTACGCATTTGTATTGCATCACTCAGGGTTTTCATGGGTATGGCATTTTTCTTCACATTTTCCATCCCAAAATAGTTCGTCTCTGCACCGGTTGCAAATACGAGTTCATCGTACTCAATAGTCCCATTACTTAAAACGAGCTGCCGGGATTCAGGAATAACTTTAAGCAGTTCACCTAATCTGAAATGCAGGTTGCTTTTATTTCTGAATAGTTTACGGATTGGATAACTGATACTGGATGGTTCCAGGAATGCGGTAGCCACCTGGTAAATCAGCGGCGGAAAGAAATTATAATTATTTTTATCTACCAATGTAACTTGATAGTGTTTCTTTTTTCCGAGTTCCAGGGCTAAGTTAATGCCTGCAAACCCTCCGCCTATGATAACTATTCGTTTCTGCATAATTTATATTTTAACTATCAGCACCGGGAGTACCTTTTGATAGTCTCTGACTAATGACAGTTAAAAGTAAATAATGTTTTGAAACCTGAATGTAAAAATTATTATCGTTAAGCTGGCAGACTGATTTTACCCATGGTCACGCTTGGTATCCCACGGCGATGACCAAAATCAGTCTGTCCACCGGCTACGCATTCATTGGCCAGTAAGGCAAATAGTACTGCTTCTTTAGCGTCCGGATCTATTCCTAAATCAGCAGTATCATTCAGTGCAAAGCCTAACCCTTCACTAATTTTTTGAACCAAAAGAGGATTATGCATTCCACCCCCGCTTAAATAAACTTTAAATGGCTGTTCGCCAATAGCTTGTTTAATTGCAGTGACAATACTGATCGCTGTAAACTCGCATAATGAGGCTAAGGTATCTTCTTTAGAAATAGAAAGCTGTCCGATTGCTTCCTTTGCATTTTGAAGATAATTCAGATTAAATAATTCTGGCCCGGTAGTGCGCGGAAACGGCCTGTCAAAAAATGGATGAGCCAGCAGCGCTTCAACAAGTTCAGTATTCGGAGTTCCGCTTTTCGCGATTGCTGCATCCTGGTCATAATATTTACCCGGGTAATTGAGTTGAACAAATTGATCCATTAAGGTATTACCCGGACCAACATCTGTCGAAAATACAAGAGCTGGATTTCTACCTCCGGGTAGGTAAGTGAAATTTGATATCCCGCCAATATTCAATAATATCCGGTTTTCAACCGGACTGGATAATAACAAATAATCTCCATATACGGCTAATGGTGCTCCTTCTCCACCAGCAGCAACATGTTTCTGTCTAAAGTCACTGAGGGTAATTATTCCAGTATGTACAGCAATATGATCGCCATCTCCTATTTGCAACGTCGCATTTGGAAAAGATTCCATGTGGTGCAGGGAAATTGGCGCATGAAAAATCGTTTGTCCGTGACTGGCAACCAGATCAACAGCAACGGAAGGATATCCCCACTCCTTTAAGGCATCCAGGATCAGCTTCGCAGAATAACTCCCGATCACTGCATTTAACAAAGTAACTTTCTGCAGTTCAACCTCTGTTTTGAAAGAGATTGCTTTTAATTCTTCTTTGAATTCCTGGCTGTAAGGCATCGTGATGAAATGCAGCACTTTCACTTCAGTTTGTAAACCCGATCCCGTGAATTCACATAAGGCAATATCTAAACCGTCTAAAGAGGTTCCGGACATTAATCCAGCAATGATTCTGGACGGGGCGGCAGCTATTCTGGCTAAATCGGCGATGTGAACATTCATATTTGTTATGGAGCGCTTTTAAAGAATAATTTTAGGGATGCGTTATTGAATACTTTATCGGGATATGCTATTGGATACTTTATTTGGTTGCGTTATTGGGATACTTTATTGGTATGCGTTATTAGGATACTTTATTGATACAATTTATTGCGATAATTATACTGATATGATTTGATTACAATGATTTTATTAGTGCAATTTTATCGGGGAGACCTTTTACTGAGGGATACTTTTTAAAAGATCAAGAGATAGTCCCTGGAAATTATCACCAAAATGGTGGTCACCCGGAACGATTTCTGTTTTTAAACCTGCTTTGATAAATTTGGAAGCGATATCACCACCTTCTTCTTTTCCAAAAAAACTGATTACAGGTACATTTTTGATCTTTTTCATCTCGCTTTGCACATTATAAGTTTCTGTGGTATTGCCAAAACTAAGCATATCCAAAACATGTATTTCGAAATCGGCAGTCACATCCGGAGATAGTGAAAGTACCGCTGAGAGACGTGATTTCAAGGCAGGTTCCAACCGGTTAGCAACAAAAGGGACAACAGATGCGCCAAAAGAATAACCCGCTAATACAAATTTATCTTTGTTAAACTGAGCAGTATAATGCAAGATGGCTTTGCTCAGGTCTGAAGTAGTCTTTTCAGGTGTGCGGGCATCCCAGAAATATTTTTGTGCATCCAGACCAACTACAGAAAGTCCTCTTTCTGCAAGAGCTTCAGCAAGCGACTGATCAAAACTTGTCCATCCGCCATCTCCTGAAATCATCAGCACCAAAGGAAGCTTATCCTTTTTAGCGGCAGGAATAATAGTTAAAGGCAGATCTTCTCCGTAGAGCTTGATCGCTTGTGTTTTTAATTCTTTATTTTCTCCTTGTTTGCGCTCAGCGAAGGACGGTGCGTTTATTATTTTTTGAAAAGCAGCTTTGAATTGCGGCTCCCATTCACCCGTCACCGCGAAACCGTGTCCTACTTTTGGCAGATTAATCAGTTCTGCCATAGGCATATCTTTTAGAAAAGAGGCAGTAGCTGCGTAAGGGCAGGCTTCATCTTTGAATCCATTCAGCACAATAAACGGTGCTGTCAGCTTTTCATTTCTTTCCAGCCAGAAAGAAACGCCTGGCTTAAGTACGTGTTGCGTTAATCCACTCCCTTTACAAAAAGGTTTCTTTGCGACAATATCTGGACAAAATCCTAAGGCGATAGCTCCTTTAAAGGTATTGGCGGGTGCTTGTGCTAAAATCCCGTAAATTAAGGTTGCTCCGTAGGAATAGCCCACCAGTACGGGTTTGGTATAAGTACTGAATTTGTATTTTTTCTGGATCATTAAACTCAGCTGCTCAAAGTCTGCAGCGGGATAATAACAGTCAGTTTTACGTTTAGCTAAGGCTTTCTGGTAGTTCCGTGCATCAATACCCAGAACCAGGGCGCCTTGTTCAGTCAGCTTTTTGGACATATCAATCACGCCATCTTTCCACCCGCCGTCACCAGAAACAAACAGGACAACTGAAGTTGGTTTTTGAACAGGCTGATAAATCGTGATTTTACCAAAAGCGCCATACCGAAGAGATTCTTCTCCTTTTATCGCAAACGATGGTTTGCCGAAACAAAATAACATTGCGATCACGAGAATCCATCTTTTCATAGGCTCATTTTAAGGTTTAATGACTTTGGATAATACTGCCGGAATCTGGATAAGGTCATAATCCTGCGCGTAAATGAGGTATTTGTTATGCCATACTGGCGAAAATTTATCCTTTGCATCTCTTAGTCCTTTGTAATGGGAGAAGGATTTGATTTTCTCATAAGCAAATTTCAACGAGCGTTCAGGAAGGTTTTTTGGATCATTCAGACCTGATAAAGGTGCAAAACCAATATTGACTGAAGTATATCCTTTTTCTTTCAGGTATTTAAATAACTCGACAAGAATAAAGTCAATCACACCATTTGGTGCATCGGCCGTTTTCCGGATCAGGTCATAAGTACCTTCCCCTTTGGCATAGTCAGGAATGATATTCAAAAAGGCAACAATCTTTTCTTCCGAATTCTCTACGGTGATGATCGTTTGATTTTTCAGTTCTTCCCAGTCAAACATCCCCTGAGAGAAAACAATTTCTTCCCGTTCTGTTTCTGCCAGCCATTCATCTGAAACTGATTTTATTTTTTGCAATAAACCGTCTTTAACCGGTGCTTCATAGATCTTACTGTGGTATCCTTTTTCACCAACTTTTTTCAGGGCGTTACGGATTGACTTCCTATTTCCCCCGTCCAGAGTAAATGTAGTCAGGTTAACCACGCCTTCTTGTCCTAAGAATAAACGCTTTTTACCACTTTGGGTAAAGGCTTCCAGGTTTTCTTCAGCTACGCGGTAATAAAAACTTTTCATCCCGCTTTCAAAGCAATACTTATCAAATGATTTGATAAATGCTTTTAAGTTTTCAGGGGCGGTCACTGGTGATTCAAGTACAACGGCAAAGTTTCCGGCGATCCGGTAAGAAATAAAGCCTTCCAGATCAGGTGAGCGGTAAATCAGCTTATCAGGATAGGTTTTGAAATAGTCCATTGCAGAATTCCCATACTGGTCCAGTTGAGTCCTTGCCCAGTCAAACTCTTCTGCATCGGTCGTATCTTTGATAATATAAGGACGAATCAAAGTATAAACCAGGAACGCTACGGATAAGAATCCACTGATATTGATAGAATAAAGGAATCCTCTTGCAAAAGCGTCTTGTGGAACAAGATCAGTACTGTCAATCAGTACAAAATTCTCTAAAGTGTATTTTATAGATTGAAGGATACCAAAATCAACGTTAAAGTGTTTGGCATCCAGGAAATAGAAACCAATTGTTCCGTATAAAACTACCGCAGCCACACTAAGCAAGGTGGTTTGAATACCTATAAAGCGCAGTCTGGAGTTATGTTTAACGTAATATTCTTTTCTGGAAGCAATCAGGCCGATAATAACGATCACTGAGTAAAGAGCTTCTTCATAATCGAAAGCCTTGGTCAGGTTTCCAAAAAGAGAGAATACACATAAACTCAAAGCAAAATACCAGGCCATTTTTAGTCCTCTGAGCATAAATGCTGCAGTAACGAGTAAAAACAAGCCTACAACCAGCACAAAGTAGTTCGATGCTGCAATTGCTGAAATAGGCAGAAAGTTCTTTAAGAAGACCAGTCTTTCGTGAATTGCTGGTGTGAGTACAGAAACTATATTTACAATCCCCAAAGCAAGGATCATCAATGCGGGTACGATACGCATCAGCAGTTTGTTGATTTTCACCAGGAAACTCAGGGCGCCTAATAACATTGGAATCCAGAATTCCATGAAACGGTACAGGAAAGTAACCGATACAGCTGCTGCTTCTGAATAGCCTAAACGGATAAGCATAAAGGTCATTGAGGCCTCTACCGCTCCTAAACCTCTTAAAAATGGAGAGATAATCAGGAAGACCACGCCAACTACATAACTAATCGTGGCGACAATGATAGAAGGTTCAATATTCAGGGCTACCATCGCAATATAAATATGTACTACCCCGATGATTTCAATCAGCATGCTGTAAATGAAAGTCCAGATAAACCCGTTGCGCTCAATTTTATTACTCTTGAATTCTGACAGGAAGATTTCTACAGAAGGGATGTATTTCACAAGGAGCTGATAGATTTTACCACCATTAGAAATAGATCTGTAAATCAAATAGATACCTCCTATTAAAACAAATATAGAAATTAAACCGATCCACTCTCCTGCACCTATACTTCCTTTAAAGATCGCATAAATAAATACCGGGATAGCAATAACGACTACCGAAAGAATGCCTACGAAGCCGTAGATTGAGGAAGCAAAATTAATTTGTGATTTACTCACTCCTTTTTTCTCAATATCTCCGCTAAAGAAAGCAAGAGAAGAAACGCCACCTGCTGGCAGAAATACACTGACAAAATTCCTTTTTAAATATAACATCGTGGAGTCAGGCAGGCTAACTTCACTTCCTACTGCTTTAAAGGAGTGCTTATACATTAAACCATGTACAAAAATATAAACAACACTGAGTACAATACCCAATGTGATCCAATCCCACTTAGAAGTCAGGACAAGGTGTTTTACTTGTTGGAGTTCTGCTTTTTCGTGTTGAATAAACCAGATGCCCAAACCAATAAAAAACAGCGTGAAAATATAACTCGCGATGATTTTGTAATTATCCTTTATAAAAGGAACCGGGTTATATTGTGCAGGTAATTTCATGTATAAGTAACGCTTTTCAAATAGTAATCAGGATAGCAAAAGTATGACAATTCTGCTGATTAAAGAATTTCATACACCAAATTAGCCTAAACTAATTCCTTAAAACGTTTTCTGCCACGTTTTGGTTTTTATTTGTCCTTGATTTTGAAAAGATAACGATGCCGATTGCGATGAATGACCACAGTAGCATTTGCCAGGTAGAGAGTGCCCAGCCTCCATGTTTCCAGCAAAGCAAGCCAAAAAAAGTCCCTATTCCTCCCCCAATAAAATAGGTAGTCATATAAATTGTGTTTAAACGGCTGTGAGAGTTTTCATCTAAGGAATAAATCCTGGTAAAATTAGTAATCTGTGTAGCTTGTACGCCAATGTCGAGTATAAATATGGCAATAATCATCACCATCACTGAAACCGGGAAGAGTTTAAGCAACACCAGGCTGAAAATAATCATGGTTACACTAATGATCAAAGATTTCTTTGTATTCCCTTTGTCTGCTAGTTTCCCAAAATATGGGGCTACAAGTGCACCGCCAATTGCGACAATACCGAAAAGCCCGATGGTATCTGCATGAAAGCCAAAGGCCGGCCCACTCAGGTAAAAAGTAACAGTTGTCCAGAAAGAGCAGAAAATACCAAATGTAAATGCACCAAGAATTGCCGACCTGCGCAAGAGTTCATGTTCTTTGACTAAGGCCAGCGTTGATTTAAGTAAAGCAATATAAGTACCTGTAAATTTATGTTTTACATTTGGAAGATAAAGCTTTAACAGTACAGTTATCGTCAAAACCATGATGGCAGAAATTGCGTAAACGTATCGCCAGCCAAGCCAGTCAGTGATGAATCCACTAATCACTCTTGAACCTAATATACCAACCAGGATGCCGCTAAAAACAATCCCGACGGTTTTACCCCGGTTTACTTTATCTAAACTGGCAGCCATGGGCAGAATGATTTGTGCAGGTGCAGAACAGATGCCAATGAGCAGGCTCAGTACCCAGACGAAAACAACGCCTTTTGCAAGCACCATCAAGATCAGCATAGCGGCCAGACTCAGCATCAAAATAAGGATTAACTTTTTACGGTCAACTTTATCACCCAAGGGGATCAGGAAAAACATACCGAGGCCATAGCCCAGCTGCGCGAACATGGATACCCTCCCTATTTCTACATCAGTAGCGTTCAAAGAAATTGCCATTTCCTTCAATATTGGCTGATTGTAATAAATATTGGCGACAGTAATACCCGCAGCAACTGCCATTAACAAAATTGTACCCGATTTTAACTGATCACCTTCCTGGTGTATTTTATTATTTTCACGATTCATCCGACCGCAAAAATAACTAATAATAGGATGAATTCAGGTTCTTGTTTGCTTTCTCTGCAATTTCTATTAGAGTATAGTTGGACAGGATCATCGCATGACCTGGTTTGGTACAAACATCGTGTTCAAAATGTACAGATGGCTTACCGTCGGCCGTTTTCACTGTCCAGCCATCTTTTGACATCTTGATATCTTTAGTACCCAAATTCACCATAGGTTCAATAGCCAGTACCAGGTTCTCTTTCATGAGGATCCCCTCGTTTCTTCTTCCATAGTTTGGCACTTGCGGGTGTTCATGCATTGCACGTCCCAGACCATGACCTACAAACTCTCTGACTACGCCATAACCATTACTTTCTGCATGCCTTTGTATAGCACTTGAAATATTAGTTAAATAGCTCCCTGCCACAGCATGATTGATTCCTTCATAAAGACATTCTTTAGTTATTCTTACTAAATCTATAACTTCCTGATCAGCTTCTCCTACAATAAAAGTATAGGCATGATCTCCATGAAACTCGTTTTTAATGACACCTATATCCACAGAAACTACGTCACCTTCCCGTAACGGTTTATCGTCTGGCATGCCATGGACCACTACCTCATTGACCGAGGTACAGATATGGTGTGGATAACCTTCGTAGTTAAGAAATGATGGAATAGCACCGTGATCCGCAATATATTCAGCCGCGAGTTTGTCAAGAGCCATGGTGGTGATTCCTGGTTTCAAAACTTTAGCGACTTCAGCAAGGGTTGAACTAATTAAGGTAGCACTGATCCGGATCAATTCTACTTCTTCTTCTGTTTTAAGTATAATCATTAGATTGCGGGTTAATTTTCCTGTTTAATTTTTAAGCTGCGGTCAGCAGATAAAAGATACTCATAAAATCTCTTATTTTTAGTATAATTCTTAATCGGTAAAACGATTTGGTGGATAAGATAAGATGATTTACGGTTTATGTGATTTTGACCAGAGGCGGTTAATAAACTGTATTTCAATATTTTATTTATTTAAGACTGCATTAACTATTTATTAGTTAAGATGAATAATCAAAAATAGGATGTTTAAATCAGGAAACAAACAGAAATAAATGAGCTTATTTAATACTTGGTTTTTTAATATTCACAGGTTGTTTTAGCAGATTTTTTTACCTTTATTTTTTAACAAATTATGATGGAATATACCGAGATATGTAAGCCTTTTGATTCCCTGACTGTGAAAGAGCTTTATGCAATATTAAAACTGAGAAGCGAAATATTCGTGGTGGAACAGAATTGCGTTTTCCTGGATACAGATGGCAAAGATTTGTCTTGTCAGCATTTAATGTTGTATCAAAATAAAGAGTTGATGGCATATGCGAGAATAGTACCTGCTGCATTATCATTTACTGAACCTTCTATAGGAAGAATAGTGAGCAGCCATGCGGCAAGAGGAAAAGGGTTTGGCAAAGAACTGGTTTCACTGGCTATTTCGAATTGCCTGCGCTTATATGGAAATAAGCCAATCAAAATTGGTGCACAGCTTTATTTGAAGTCTTTTTATGAGTCTTTTGGCTTTGTAATGCAGGGAGAAGAATATTTGGAAGATGACATTTTACATATAGAGATGATCAGGCCTGTAACTGCTTGATAACTAAGATAGATTTAGATTATTATTGGCACAATTTAATTATAGATTATTGATAAAATATGCTTAATATTATATAGGGTGTGAATTTTTTACACTTAAAAATCAATTATCTATCCACAATAAATTAATCAAATCTCACATGGAAACAACTACTTTTTCAAAATTCTCAGCCGAATTTTTCGGTACACTGGTCTTGGTCCTGATGGGCTGTGGCAGTGCTGTAATTGCCGGTGCTGATGGTACGAGTGGAGTCGGTTTGCTTGGCATATCCTTCGCTTTTGGCCTGTCTGTAGTGGCTATGGCTTATGCAATTGGCCATATTTCAGGTTGCCATATTAATCCGGCAATTTCCATTGGTATGGTGGTAGTTGGACGAATGAAATTCATTGAGGCAGTTATCTATATTATTGCGCAGGTATTAGGGGCAATTGCAGGTGCAGCTATTTTATACCTGATTGCATCTGGCAAAGATGGTTATGCGCTTGCTGATGGAGGTTTGGGCCAGAATGGTTACGAGGCTGGTTCTCCTGCTGGTTATAGCTTGCTTTCTGGCTTTGTTGCAGAAACAGTATTTACTTTTATTTTCCTGATGGTGATCTTCGGATCAACTTCTACAAAAAACATCAATGGTGGTTTTGCTGGCCTGGCAATTGGCTTAAGCCTGGTCTTGATCCACATTGTAGGTATCAAAGTAACTGGCGTATCTGTAAATCCTGCCAGAAGTATTGGTCCGGCATTAGTAGTAGGTGGCCAGGCAATCAGCCAGGTTTGGTTATTCATTGCCGCACCTGTTTTAGGCAGTATATTGAGCGCTGTAGTATGGCGTTTCCTGCTGGAAAGAAACTAAGCTGTAAATCATAAAAAAAGACCCTGTTTTTTCATTTATTGCGAAATAAAACAGGGTCTTTTTGATGACTAACCTTTGATGATTGTACCAACTGGCACAGAAAAGATTTTCAACATGCCTCGTACACACAAAGATTCTAAGATTGTTTACCATACTCCTATTGGTATGTATTGCGCAACAGGCTTTTTACCTGGAGGTGATCAGATTCGTGAACGTATCTTATTATTGGACCCTCAGCATTTAGATCAGCTATTAGAAAATATTAAAGCGATGAACTAATTGCGTATTTCTACTTGTGAATATGCGTAGTTTAACTACTCCATTTAAGAATAATCTTTTGCAAATTTGATCTAAGGTTAACATCTCATCAATCGACACCCTATTTTATCTTAAACAGAAAAAGCCTCATTAACGGGGCTTTTTCAATAATGAGCTTTCTACTTTGATCTTAAAACATCGTATTTCTTTAAAAAGCAGAAATCTGCGTTTTTCCTGATGACCATAAATTAAGTATGGAGAGTACGACCAGAACCCTATAACTTAAACCAGGACTTGCTTGAGATTTTGCTGAAATCAGTGAAATGATGTATAGCTCAAAATAGAGGGAATGACATATAATAGCTCTCCTGTTGCTCCGCTCGCAATACCAGCGTTTTTGGGAAACAATTTAAGGCTTAAGAAAGGAAAAGGCTAAGAAGTTCCTTTCAAAAAACAAAGAAATGATTACATAAATCAAATAATAGCTATAAATTATATTTAAAGATAGATGGGGTTACCCCAGTATGTTTTTTGAAATAATTATTGAAGTGCGCAGGATAGTCAAATCCAAGACAGTATCCGATTTCGGCCACATCCCAATCTGTATTCTTCAGCAGGGTTTTAGCTTCATCTACAATCCTGTTACTGATCATTTGCGTAGTAGTTTTGCCAGTATGTGATTTGATCACATAGTTTAAATGGTTAACATGAATATTCAATTGACCCGCAAATTCAGAGGCACTTTTGATTTTGAGTGGATTTTCAGGTGAGTCTACAGGAAACTGGCGTTCCAGCAATTCAATAAACATTGGTGTTATCCTATCGGGAACATCTTTGTGTGCGGTTAAACTATCCGCAGATTGTATTTTAATCCCCTGATGTATGATCAGCTTAAGTAAGCTCCTGATTACTTCGAATTTATATTCATAATCGCTTTTCAATTCATCGATCATTTGTTTAAAATATCCGCTAACTAAATCTGTTTGTTCTTTATTGAGAAAAAAAACAGGGTTAAGTACAGGATTAAATAATGGACAAGTAAGCTCCAGACCCTTTTTTAATTCAGCAGAGATGAAAGAGTCATTAAATAAGCATAAGTAGCCTTCTTGTGTCTCTACAGTAGATTCCCAGGAATAAGGTACGGAAGGATTAGAGAAAACAAGTGCCGCCTGGTTCACCTCAATCACCTTATCTGCGAAGTGAAGCCGGCCGGCTCCTATAGTAAGGCACATCTTATAATGGTCTCTTCTATTATAGGGAGTTACCTTATTACAATAAGATCTGGGCTGAACATTAAAATGACTTAAATTCCCTTTGGGGTTTAACAAATCGGAAGGAATTACCTGGTTTGTTCTATGGTAATAATCTCCAAGAGTTTCTATTGCTGCCTTCATATCGAATTGAATATTTCAAAGAACAAAGATAATTAAAAAAAGAATCAGATTGGAGGGGTTAATTTTTCACCCTTCCTTTTTCCACATCAGCACTCCCAGTATCCCGCTTACTTTTTTCAGACAATGACCTTCCAAAATTATAATTGAAGCCTAAAGTAAATACCTGTGAATTAAATTTATTCCTGAAAGCTTCTGTAGCATTCGGAATATTATTGGTCAAACCATTGTTCTTGTAAGTCTTTAAAATATCCCGTACACTAAACTTAAATGATCCCTTATTATTGAATACTTTCCTTTGGATACCCGCATTCAATTGTCCGGTCCCATTATTAATAAATTGACTGTTAGCACGGTTAGAAACATAAAACCCACTTAGTTCAGCACTCCATCCGGAAGATAGCGTAAATATATTTGAGCTGTTAATTTCGCCCATAGTCCTGGATTCATCCAGAAAAGTTGAGAACAACTGTCCTTTAAAAACACATACTTTGCTGTACCGATATTGCCTATTCCATCAATAGAAACAGCGCCTTGCTGTTTAACAACTTCATATTGCAGATCTGAAACATGCGTATAATAAACCGCCACAGTGAGCATACTTTTATTTTGATACCGTAGCGGTTAATTATAGTACAAAACAGCGACATCTATCCCGGGTCATATTGTGTTCGGTGTTGAGAAGGGGTTGGTAAGGCCATTGGCCTTACCAACCCCTTCTCAACACCGAACACTGATACTTGCTGAATAATCCTTCCTTATTACTAAAGAAAGATCACAGTACAGAAAATAATTCTGACCACTATTCCTTAAAATAGTCGCTTTAAAATCAATTGCCCCTCTTCCCAAAATTTCAGCTCAGAATCTGAATTGATATGTCCCTTCGACCCGATACTGACAAAATCACTTCCCCATTGTTCTGCAAAATAAATGGCTCTTTGCAAATCAACATAAGGATCATTTTCACTTGCAATAACGATTGATGGAAAAGGTAGTTTGGTGATTGGTAATGGCGCAAAACCTCTTAACACATCTGGAGTATGTGCCGGAGAATCAACATCTGCCGGGGCGACAAATAAAGCTCCCTTGATGTTTGGGTTACTGTATCTGACCGCCCAATGTGCGACTAAAGACACAGCAAGACTATGGGCAACCAAAATGACCGGGCCATTTAATTTTAAAAGGGTTGTATTTAGCTGCGCTAACCATTTGTCAAGATCTGGTTCCTCCCAGTTTTCTTGCTCAAGCCAGGTTGCGTTACTCAAGCTTTTTACCCAAAAGCTTTGCCAATGGTTTTCTCCGGACCCCCCAAGTCCCGGCATAATTAATATTCTTGTTTCCATTATCCAGCTACAGGATTATTCAAGTCCAAATTACAGATTAGCTTTTTGAATTGTTATAGTCATGAACAAGTGTCTTTATCACTTTAAATGTAAAGGATTTGGTTTGATGGTAATTTTGGGATACCTGATCATTGTCCGCCAGCATATCTTTTAATAGCGCTTTACGTTCTTTTCTGGTTTTACTGCCCGCACTTACTACGTTATTATATTTAATTGATGCTAGCTGAGAACTGTCTTTCTCGATAAACCAACTCGTATATTCTGTATTTGGAATTCCTTCTGTAACAACAATAGAGGCAATTGCACTAGTTACATCAAGTGCATTATCCATCTGCTTACCGAAAGTATAAGACTTATATTCATACAGTTTTATTTTACCATCTTCTATACATTTTAACCAGGAAGCTTTCTCAGGTATTGACATCTTTTTCGCTAAATCCTTCGGCATAAAACCTGGCAGCACCTTACTACGATAAAGCATTTTATTATTCGCATTATAATAAGTAGTGTATGTGTTCGGATCTAATCTATAACTAGTATCTGCTGTAATCAGTTTTGACCCACCGACCAGGTAATTAACTTTAATTCTACCATATATGGTATCATTGGTTTTGGTTACAAGATAACTTTTGTTTTTAACAGGTGAATCTGCGCGCGCTGAAATCCCCAATATCAATAAGGGAAATACGATAAGTGATTTGATGTGCATAATAGAATGGTTTAATCGTTAAAGATAAAACACCTTTTTAGCAATTGGTTTGATGGGGATATATTTTTTAGATAAAATTACAAAGTGTAATCAATGCCAACAGGGAAATCCTGATTATAAATAACACTTTTACAGAAATCATTCATTAGAACCGAATCTATTGAAGTAAATTGACCGAATGGATAAAATCGTTGTATTTGAAACGTACTATAACCCTATAGAAGCAAATATTGTAAAATCAAGATTAATGGATGCGGATATTCAGTGTTTTCTATCTGACGAAAATACCATTACGCTGAATCCTTTATATACTCAGGCGCTGGGAGGTGTTAAGCTCCACCTTTTTGAAAAAGATGTGGATTTAGCCAGAAGTATACTACAAGAAACAATTCCACCATTGGAAACACCAGAAGAAGAAGAAAAAGGAGAATTTGTTTGTCCCAAATGTGGCTCTCACGATGTTGGTTACGTTCAGGCGACTAAAAAGCGGTTCGGTATTTTAACTATGCTGGTTTCAATATTGCTGTTAGTTTATCCCTTCAGTGTTAAGAAAGTTCATCATTGTTTTAACTGTCTACATGAATATAAATAAACCAAACCGTCCGATCTCGCACAGCATTAGTCCGATAATGAACATTTCAAGTTAACCACATCACTTAGCATACTGATTATCAATATTTTAATTTTCTATTTTGACATAAGCTTGGTATACCCGGGTATCAAGGGGGCTTGAAATTCTCTATTTTATTCTTCAGATAAGAAGCCATTGTTAAATAATGAGAGTTATTAAACAGATTATTGAAAATTGTATAAAAAAGAACCAACCGGGGATTCAAATATTTTTTAGCTATACTTTGGACAAAGGCTTAACTACTTTTGTGTTTTTTTTTGCGCGTTCAACATCAGGACTACGATATAAATCCTCTGGTATAGTGGATAGCTTAGAGACATGTACCTGTTCACCAAGACCATAAAATTGTTGAAAGCTCATGATAAGCGGTTTCCATTTATTCGGATCGACCCGATTTGGATTTTTCTCCATTAGAATTAATTCATCAAGATAAACACGTTGGATGCGTAGCTCAATAGTAAGCAGACGCCCACGCTGTTGCTCATCATCTTCTGCAAGTCCATGAAAACTCTCCATCACAGCCTCCATTTGCACCGGACATTCTGCCACTCTTGGTGGGTTAACTGTTTCAGATTGTACAGCTGTAAGCTGAGCAAGGCCAAATTTGTCAGTTTCATAAGTGTAGCCTTTCTGTGCTTTGCCGGCAGGAACAGGAAAAGTACCTGTGGTGAGCGCTAAACGATTGACGGCAGCAGCCTGATGAACAGAAGGAAGGTTCAAGACACATTCGCCAGTGCGTTGTATATTTTCAGTAGTTTTCGAGAAAGCCGAAATACCTATTATAGCACGCCAGCCCAGCCAGAAAATAGATGAAATAGGTGCTAAGTTATTTGTGCCATCAGGATTAGTAGTTGTTATCAGCACTACAGGGGTGCCGAAATAAAGAATTGAAGGTTCGCTTAATTGATGCATATAGTTATTGATTTATAACCAAACCTACCCTAATGCTACACCGTACAAAACCCGATTCTTGCGGTATAAATTTTATTTCTTACTTATCATTTTTCTCTCATTAAATACTTTCACCAGACTAGCATCGTAATCTTCCGACAGCACATCCCCTTCTGTAAACACAGTCATAATAATCTGCTGATCTACAGTCCGGTTGTAATCATAGGCCAGATAAATCCTGCCATCCAAAGCCTGTTGTGCATCGGGATAGGAAACACCTGACCTTTCATCAATCAGCAATCCTTTTGTCCAGGTTTTACCGTCATCTTTAGAGAGGAAGGCCATTAAATGTGACCGGCCTGTTTTTACTGCTATCGGGCCATGTTTCAACAGCAATAAATTTCCTGAATTTAGTCTGCCGATGAAAAATCTTGAACTGGTATGAACTAAGGATGAAGGCTTTGCGGCCGACCAGCTCCTACCCTTGTCTTTAGAAAAGCTTTCAGCTATTCCATACCTGGTTCTGAGCAACATCCAAAGCGATCCGTCTTTGCGTTCTACTAGCATGTGTTCATCAAATTCTCTGTCAGCTTCAGGCACATTACAGGCTCCTTTTACAGTCCAGGTTGCTCCTTTGTCAGTAGATACAACCACTTTTGCACTCTCATCTGTTAACCTCCAGGTAGAAACTGGCAAAAGCCATTCGCCTGTAGACAAGACTGTTGGTTTACACATCATTATTCCGTCGGAAAGTCTTTTTGCCGAAGTCCAGACTGGATTCTCAGCATCCGGGTCATTAGCTGTCATAGCCCAGACGCCGGCTACAGAGCCTTCCAAGCCTATTGTCTGTGCCCAAAACAGCCAGAGCTTACCTGTTGGATCGATCCAGATCTCTGGGTCGTATGCCCTGACAGGCCCCTTTTCATCAGGATCCACCACCAGTATCTCCTTCCAGGTAACTCCCTGATCCTTACTCGAGGCCAGTACTACATAGTTATTTGCATCTTCACCTGATGTCATGCCAGCGTACCACGTAGCCCACAAAGTGCCATTCGAGGTAACAGTAATACTTGGAATGCCTGAGAATTTCCGGCTCTGCTCAGCATATTTATAAAAATTACCCGGATCATTGATCACCTTGGGTGCCTTCTTAAAGGCCTGATTATCCTGTGCAGACAACCTTTCACTACAACATAAAATCAACAATAATAAAGAAAAGGTCAGTTTCATAGGTATAATTTAATGGTGCGGATTAAGTCTGCAGAAAGCTATATTTAATCTATATGTAATAAATTTAAACAAGGATATCCATAAAATCAAATCTTACCCAAGTTTTTATACAGAGTCAGATGCGGCAAAGTTTTCTATCTGGACTATCCATTTTCTTCTGTCATTCTCATTTAATTCATAAAGAGGGCCAATAAAACTATCCTGAATAGAAGATATTCCGCAATATTCCAAGATTCCATTTTTTAATTGGACAAGTCCGCTTGACGCATAGACTTCCTCATAAATCTCAAGGGATAAATCTCCTGCCGTTGTAATAATTCTTCCCGTCCTGCCATGCAACAATCCATCAGCAGTCCCTTCTTTATTACTAGTGAAAGTGATGCCTGGAAGAAACGCCCTGTCGAAAAACCCTTTCATAATTGCTGGCATACCAAGCCACCATAAAGGATGTATCCATACTTGGTGCTCACTCCATTTGATATCTTCCAATGCTTTTACCAAATCCGGTTCCAACTCCATTCTTTGACGATAACCGAACTGTAGATTGGGATTGAAATCCAGCTCTCCAATTGCAATATACCGCACTTCTGAACCAGCTTCTAATGCGGATTTTATATAGGACTGTGCAAGGGCAGCGTTAAAACTTTCTTTATTCGGATGTCCATTGATCACTACTATTTTTTTCATTCCTCTTGATTTAAAATTTGCTTGAATAATTCAATTTGTTGTACATAAAAATTATCGGATAAGGAACAGGAAAAAAAATCGAAAGCATGTACAGCTCCTTTTATTTCCAACAGATCAACCAGAACATCTGCTTTCTGTAATTCTTGGGCATATTTTTTTCCTTCATCTTTTAGCGGATCTAACTCGCAAACAATGATGGTTGCATTGGGGAGGTTATTGAAATCCTGTGCTAATAATGGAACTGCATATTTTGGCGGCTGGGTTATTTTATGTTGTAAATAATGTTTCCACATCCACTCTGCCGCCTTTTTGGTTTGCATGGGTGCATTTGTCAATTTATTCATAGATGATGTTTGCAAAAGTTGGCTCATTGGAGGGTATAGCAAGTACTGATGCCGGATTTTCATTTCCTTCCGGTCTCTTGCCAGCTGTGTAATAGATGCTGCAATTGTTGCCCCGGCACTGCTTCCGCCAATCAGGATATTCTCTTTGTTTCCACCTATTTGATCAGCATATTCAGACAACCATAGTAATGCTTCATAACCGTCTTCCATGGCTGCTGGGAATGGATGTTCTGGAGCTAATCGGTAATCCACCGAAATAATCATCAAATCAATAGCTAATGCTAAGCGAAAGAATATAAAATCATATTGCTCGGGAGTACCATATATAAACGCACCACCATGAAAATATAACAATATAGGTAAATGTTGTTTTCCTTTCGGCCTGTATATTCTCAACCGGATCGTTCTGGATTTATCAGAAGCTGGAATGAATATATTCTCCACATCCAATTGTTTTGGAATAGCAAGAGGCTCTTCTTGCCTTGATAAATTCATTTCCTCTTTCCTTATTTCCGCAGGGCTATTCGCTAACAGGTTTTCGTAATCTATTTGATTATAGGGGCTTTTAGCAATAGCTTTCCAAAGAGCCGAGTCTATATTTTTAATTGTACTTTCCATAACTAAATTGTCAATACGATTGCTTTCATATATTTATTTAGCAAAAATAGACTGAAATACAAAGAAGATACAGGTACATTCCAAGTGTATTTGGGTATTTTTGCGTTATGGCAAGAGAAAATATCCATAATTCATTAGAGGTATATTATGAAAATATAGACTGCTGTCCCTTACGGGACCAGCAATTCAATTTTTTTGAATTTGTCTATGTATTATCTGGAAAAGGAAGGCATGGAATCAACGGTAATCAACTTCCTTTTAAAACCGGAGATCTTTTTTTAATCACACCTAATGATTACCACTCATTTGATCTGCATCAGATGTGTGAGTTTATAGTCGTGCGCTTTGCGCCATCTTATGTAAAAAGTTACAGTTGGCAAAGTATAGATCATATTGAATGTCTATTATATTATGCCTCTCATTTTTCAGGTTCTATTTTAATTAATGAGACGGATAAACTCATTGTTAGCAATTTGATGCATAACTTGCTGCACACCGTGGAACAGAAGTCTATATATGGCGAAGATTTAATGCGTCACTTAGTCAATGCTATTATTGTGATTGCTGCAAGAAACATATCGGTTATCAAACCTGAATCTATTTCACCAAATACAGATACCCGGATACTACAAATAATTGACTACATTCAGGATAATATACGTCAGCCTGAACTGCTTAAAATAAGTATAATTGCTCAAAAATTCGGATTATCTGAAACCTATCTGGGTAGTTATTTCCGAAAGCAATGCAATGAATCAATACAACAGTATATTTCTTCATACCGGATTAGACTGATGGAACATCGATTACGTTTCAGCGACAAAAGAGTTCATGAAATAGCCGATGAATTTGGGTTTGCCGACGAAAGCCATATCAATAAGTTTTTCAAAAGACATAGGGGGTTAAGTTTACGTGTTTACAGGGATAACTGTAAAAGAGAAAATGTTCAGGCTTCCTGATTTTCAACTTATGATATTGCTGGTTGATAGCTTACGATGACATCTTTTAGTCTATTTACAGCTTTTTTATTAGCTATTAGTTGGTTGATATGCAAAAAATGAACTTTTATGTCTTCAAAGACTGCAATAGAGGCGAGGTCAAGACATTCCAAAAAGGAAAGGGATTCTAATCCTTTCATAGACGTCATAATATCCAGTTCGATTGCATTATCTATATAGATGCTTGTCCATCGTACAACCAAATATCCAGGTCATCTGTACTCCGGTTAAAACCATGAAATCTAGTAGCAAATCCACCAACCATAATATATTTTACATCATGATTATTTAAAGACCCCCAAAATCGCAGTAATACTTCATCTAAAACATCCATATAAACTACTTATGAATAATCACGGCCTTATTGAAAAGATTATTTGTGCGTAACATTTTGGTAAAGAGTTTAAGTTTATCAAATCAGAACGAAATATATCTTTACTTAGACGCTCATTATCAGATAATTCGGTAACGCATATTTTTGGAAGTTCTTTAAGATTGTCTTTGGTTTCTTTTTTCATATCTCTCCTAAATTATATTGTGATTTAAACATACTATCTGGATTACACAATCTCAGTTAGGTATGATAACTAAGTTTAGTGGTACCCAAAGGTGTCTTCAAATTTATGATAGGCTTTCCCGGATTTCCATAAATAGTTTCTTTTCCACTAATGTAGACTATTAGCGTTAAGGATTATCCTCGTGCGTAGAAAATGTCCGTAATTGTCCTTGGCTGTCTGCAATTGTCCGCAGTTGTCCATGGATTAGTCAAAGGGGAAATTATAATTTCATGAATCTTCAACTAGTTATGGTTTGGTTGTGCCTGAGTGGTGGTCGGGGTGACACCAGGCTGTAAACGGGCTGTAAGCATGGCAAGTCCATGTTGTTTCAACTAGTTGTTTTGACTTGGACTTGCCATGGACTCAACTTGCTCTTACCTTGGTCTTACCCTAACGAGTACCCGACCAGTACTCAGGCAGTACCCGGACGATACAGGTTCACTCGGTGCTGATCAAAGTCACCTGGGCTTCAAGTACAGCGCATTGATTTGGGACTATCATCAACCTAAATCCAGTTTCACAGGTAAATTATAGCTATCAGGTATAGCTAAGATACCCTTCTCCTATAATTTGGAATGAGGTTCTTTCTCTTCCCATAATTTAAATCAAAGGTTTCATAATAACCTACATGGCGTAGCTGGCTTTGGAATTGGCTCCACGATTTACCCATTTTATATATATATTTTAGCTGCAAATGCTATACTGAGAACGAAGTCATATGTCTAAAAAAATGAAAATAATTTATTTAATTATTGGGGCTATCCAATTCTGGAATTATATAATTATATAATTAATATAAACATATTCACTTTTCTATTGTAAGCTAACACTACGGTGCATATTGACATGAGCTTCCGCGGATTATAAATTTGGCTTCATAAAAATATTATTATGGAGCAACAAAAAATCAAAACCCGCAGAGCGATATGCATTCGCGGTAAGCAGCTGATTATTCAATTGCTGGAAAAATACGAATCCTCAAAAGCACAGATCAGTCTGGTTCAATTTTGTAAAGATCATGATGTACCGACAGGTACATTCTATACCTGGCTCAGGTATCAGCGTGAGGGTAAATATAAAGTCAATGGTAGATTTATCGCCCTATCTCCTGAACCCGTATCATTACCGGAACCAGCGATGTCACTTCCTGTATTTGCCAGTATAAATTCAGGAGAGTTAACTGTCCAGCTGCATCAATATGTTGCGCCAGAATATATTCAATCGCTACTGGACAAACGCAGAGGGTTATGATACCGACCAATAAAAATTATTTTGTATACCCCGATTGTATTGATGGCCGCAAAAGTTTTAACGGGCTTACAGGGATTATCCGTAGCGAACTGCAACGCGATCCTGCAGGTGGCGATGTGTATATTTTTGTGAGCCGCTCGCGGCAAAGCATCAAATTATTATTCTGGGAACATGGCGGCTTTGTGATTTACTATAAGAAGATGGACAATGGGAGTTTTGAAGTTCCGCCACTTCGTGCTGATGGCCAAGGCCGGCATATCAGCGAAATCCAGTTGCTGCAGGTAATCCGGGGTATTGAATTTCAGAAAGAAAAGCAGCGAGGCAACGTGCGGAAAACTACACTAGCTTTGGAGCAATAATTGCAAGGAATATTCATCAAAAATTTGCAGAAAAAAGTATGATTGCTTATTTTTATGACTATCAAATAGCCCTTAATGCAGTCATCAGACACGATTGATTATAAAGAATTGTATGAATATTCCCGGAAGGAAAACATCCTTCTACGGGAAGAATTCAAGCAATTGCGTTTGGTAAATGAGCAACTACTTCACCGTTTGGAACAATTGCTCAAACTGAGCTTTGGCAGCAAAAGTGAACGCTATGTGGGCAAGGAACAAAGTCCTGGTCAGCTTCGTTTGGGGCTGACCGAAGAAGTTACCGTTGAAGTAAGCGTACCTGCATCTGTTGCAACTGAAAAAGCAAAACAGGTGCAGCCAGCACAGGAAAAGAAGAAGCACTTCGTGATTCCTGAAAGTATCGTGGACGAGATCCAGGAGATCCATCCTGATGTGATTCCTGAAGGCAGCAAATGCACCGGAAGTGAAATCTCTTATCGCCTAAAATGCAGTCCTGCCCGTTTGACAGCCAAAAAGATCATCCGTTATAAATACCTGTTACCTACACCTGCCGGTGATCCGGGCCTGACCAGCAAGATTATTATTGCACCTCTTCCTGATGAAGTGATCAGAAACTGTATGGCTGATGCCTCGCTGCTGGCGACGCTGATCATTGAAAAGTATTGCGACCACCTACCGGTGTACCGCCAGATGACCCGTTTTGATCGTACAGGAATCAAACTTGCACATTCTACACTGCTGGACTGGATTGCAAAGACCTGCACACTGTTAAATCCATTGTATGAAAAACTTAAACAGGAAGTCCTGCAAAGTAACTACCTGATGATGGATGAAACCACGATGAGGGTGATGGATAAAAGTAAAAAAGGAACTACCCACCGGGGGTATTTCTGGGCAGCACAGGCTCCGCCAGCTCAACTGGTATTCTTTGAATATCAGCCTGGGCGCAATCAGGAAGTGCCACAGGCACTGCTATCCGATTACAAAGGCTACCTCCAAAGTGACGGGTACAGCTGTTATGAGACTCTTGCAGTAAACAAGGATATCAAATTGTTATGTTGCATGGCGCATGCCAGGCGCTATTTCCTGGAATCAGAGAAAAATGACCCAAAAAGGGCTGCATATGCACTGAATGTCTTTGGGCAGCTTTATGATATTGAACGTGAAATCAAGGATAAAACTACCAGTGAGCGCAAGGAAGCCAGACAGGAACTTTCCAAACCTTTATGGATTCTCTTTGGGCAATGGCTTGAAGAAAATGCAGGAATGCTGAACGAGAAAAGTGCTATTCACAAAGCCTTTGCCTATACCATGAAACGATATAAACGGCTATCGGTATATATGGAAAACGGCACCTTAAACATCGATAACAACCCAATTGAGGGTAGTATAAGAGGGATTGCGCTCGGAAGAAAGAACTTTCTGTTCTGCGGTTCCCATGATGGAGCGCAAAGAAGTGCCATGTTATATTCTTTCATGGGAACATGCAAATTACAAGGCATTAATCCCATAGTCTGGATGGTAGATGTATTGAAAAAAATCAATATACAACCCGCTGACCAAATCCAAAATCTTTTACCGCACCGATGGAAAGAGCTGAAGGAAATCGAGCCTGTGCTGTAGTGTTAGCTTACTTTCTATTAATAAAAACATAAATAAATCTATATATCTTCATTTAATACATTGGCCATTATACAAAGAATGGTAGGATCTATTGAAAACAGATTGGTAGAACTCCACACCAAAGCCGTTTCTCTTTATTTAATGGGATTAAACTATATTTTAAAATACCAATATAATGAAACAAACACTATTAGGAGTTATTGGATTTATTTCAATTCTTTCTAGTTGTGAGGGGCTTTTACAAAGAAAATGTTCATCTGCCCGACTAGTCAGGAAATTGAAATAAGAATAATATCGCTAATGAATACAATTGTGATGTCAGCGTTGGACATGATAAAACCCTTAAACGAAAAAAGCTTGCAATCATATGATTTGCAAGCTTTTACGTAGTTTTGACACTATTCTCTGTGATCCCGCTGGGATTCGAACCTAGTTCAAATATCAGCGTTTGTTCAATATTTGGAGGGTTTTGAAAATGGCACTACCCGAATTGCTCACCTTTTTTACAATACGTTTTAGCTGCAAATGCTATACCTAAAGATAGATAATATTTTAGAGTAATGAAAATTGTGAGTATAATTTTTGATTTAAGAGAATAATGGTTCTAACAATTTTTGAAGTGCATCTTCTCTCTTCTTTCTGGCGCCTAAATCAGATGAAGCACGCAAATTAATGCTGTATTCTTTTATATTTTCATCAAATCCTATAGTTGGTATCTGTTCTTTATCAGTTGAAACGTATTTATCTATTAAATTACCAATGCCATTTAATAATGTTTCTCCAAGTGCTTTCTTTACTTGACCTAAAGGAAGAAGATCTTTTCTATTAGATAACAGAACAAAAAGTGTATAAAAGTCAGTTTTCTTTGACCATCTAGTTTTATTGATGTTAGGCAGTAAATGGGAGATTTCTCTGGTAACTAAGTCAAATGTATATATGGTTTCATCCCGTTGAGGAAATTCGTCCTCATATATCTCGTAATATTTATCCAAAGTCAACTTCTTATTTTGGACTCCATGAATAGAGGCTACTGCCAATTCGCTAATAAATTCTACATCTAACATCCTTTTGACATCTTTTGGTGTAAAAACTCCTAAAATTCTCCATACATCGTTGTCAGCAATTTCGTTCATAGTCTGAATAAATTGACCCCAATAAGTCGCTTGCCTAAGTTCTTGAGCATTTAAGACGACATTATTTCTGTTTAATCGCGAAAAAATCTCTCTAATTTCAGGATCTGACATTTCTGGCAATAATCTTACTACAAAGGAATAACTATAAATTTTCTTTTTTTGATCGGTACTCAAGTCATCAAAGCTCATTTCTGCATAACTAGGGCTATCCTTTCCGTCAATTTGAAATTGGTTATCTATAAAATCTAAGCAAGCAGTTATTCTTTGCTGCCCGTCTACAACTATATATAGTTTAGAACCATCACCACTTATTATATCTTGCATATATAATTCAGGAACAGGATAGCTATTTAATATGGAGTCTATTAAGAAGCTTTTCTGTTTGTCTGTCCAAACAAGATTTCTTTGGAATTGGGGCTTCATTTGAAGCTGGTGGAATTCATTTGCCTGTTTAAACCAAGCGATATCTCTGTGTGTGGTTTGTATGATATTTGACATATTATAATTATTGTTGCATAAGCAATTGGTCTTTTGCTAGACCAACTGATATGTTTTGGTATGATTTCAACGATTCAAAATCTTTATATATTCTAAAATTAATTGATTTATCTAATGTCGGCTCAACTGTCATCATTTCGACCATTGCTTCTAACCAAATAGTTCCAAAAGGTAATAGATGTACTATTTTATCGGTTGCTATTGTTCCATAATAAATCAATCTTGTGCGATGGTCATCAATAGCATTTTTTTCTTTTTGCTTTAAACGATGATATTTTGTGCCAATATTTCTTAAAAAATGCCATGCAATATCAAAATAATGATCTGAGATTATTGCAACGTCAATATCTGAAGTAGCAGAGAATTGCTTGAAATTTTTAACAGGATTTAAGCTATATCCTACTGAAGAACTTCCAGTAATTACTATCGCTCTACTATCAACACCAATTAGCTTTGATAGTCGTTCCTTCCAATTTATGTAAAGGTCTAAATCATCATTAAATATAAATGGTATTCTTTCTAAAACCCATTTAGAAGTAGTATAATTAATTGGTTTTGTTAAGATATCATTAAAAAGTGCTTCTTTCATTTAAACCAGACTAACGTTAGTAAATGTCACAATGTAGGTAAAATAAATAAAACTATTTCTCGCATGATAGGATTTAAAAATGAACCACAACTGTGAATATTTTCAGATTAGCGTTGAAGTGATCATTTTATATTTAATTATATAAAATTTCATACTTTTAAAGTTATATGGGATACCCAGATAAACATTATGTCATGAGGGAATGGAATGTTTTTGACTGTAAATTGGCCCAAAAAATGATTCATGATATACTTAAGAATTACCGAGTAGATCCTGGGAGGGAATTTTTCACCTTAGATATGAGTTCGATTTGTAAAACCGTCCAATTAGTTGTAGATGAAATTAATGAAGGTCATTAACTATAATAAGAGCTCAACTGCAAAAATCAGGGGTTATTCAATATTTAGAGGGTTTTGAAATGGTAATACCCGAATCGCTCACCTTTTTTTTAATACGCTTTAGCTGCAAATGCTACTCAAATATAGTATTTAAAGATTATTAATAAGAGCCTCATCTTTAACTAATCTTATTTATAATCTCCGCTCTGATTCCTTTCAGGAAAAAATGTAGGTGTACTATATATTTATCTCCTGGTTTTGGACTAAAAGTATTAAAGGAATCTTTAAGTAGACGACATTTAAGCTGCATTTCAGATATTTTTAAATTTGTGAATCCTTTCTGTGTATTGTATATAATACCCGTAAATGATTTAATTTCATAATTCTCATCAAGCCATAATTCATGTAGATCAGGATTTATGTTTGAGTCTAGATTCATAATACTATGAATATGATCACTAACATATGTGAAATTTAAGTTGTAAGATTCAGCAACATATGAATAGAAATGGTATCTGAGCCTATCCTTAGCGGGAAAGTTATATCCCATTTTTATTAAATTAAAATATTTTTGTCTATTATCAAAAATATTCAGGTTTCTGCCATAATAAGTAAATAATAACTTTGCTACTTCGTTATTATAGATCAAATTCTCTAATTCTGGAATGAGTGCAAAGGCCTTATCTTCCAACTTCTTTTGGGACAAATAATTGTATTTAAGAACCAAAGAATATGGTCTAGTATCTTCGTTTTCATATAGTTCTTCTAAGTAGTCAATCAATGATGTATCTGAAGGGCTAAGTGATGATTCCAGACTTCTATAATATTGATATTTTAATTTTAGAATCTTATCAAGATCCTCGAAAATTGAGTTTATAGCAAAATCAAATAGACCTTGAATTTTTATATGTAATAATAGTAAGTCGGTCTCTTCCAAATTTAGTTTATCCAAAACCCAAAGTTCTAAATTTAAATTGTCTACATAACTAAATGAACTAAACGGATCTTCAAGTCTTTTTACTTCGAATAAATCTCTAGCCTCCTCTAGATTTATCCATGTATTAGCATAATTTCCATTTCGCTGGTATATCTTTGCTAACTCAAAATGTAATACGGCTCTGCGATGAATTAAGCGATGATTTCTATGATCTAAAAAGGATTCGGCATATCTAATTTTATCAATACCTTTTTTTATTGAAGTTTCTGTTCTTCTCAATTGTAGATTGAGTGCATAATGTTGAACAAAATGTGGATTTGTTTCAAAAATAGGGTCTGCTATGTCAAATAGTATGTTCATTCGATCTTCAGGAAATGCATTATTGTATCGCAATGATTTTATGAGATCTACAAAAAGCTTAGCACTGTAATCAGATTCTATCAAGTGGCTAACTATTTTCTTGACTTTATCGAATTTTTGATCTTGATTTTTTAAGATTCTTGAAACTAGATGTTCAGAAATAATTGAGTGCCGGGTTCTAAAATAAATATCAGGACTGGAAGAACCAGTTATATAATCTTGTATTAAAATCCCTTTGGAGTCATATTTTAAAACATCTTGTTCAAATTCAGCCCAATCTTTTGAGACTAATCTCATAAGTAGACCAGATGGCATTAAAATTTTATATTGATACAACAGGGAAGTAAATAAAAATGCATCTTTAGCCGTTTTTGATAATTGAAAATAGGCACTATAAATGATGTCATCAAAATTATTATTTGTTATCATTGAAATCAATGAGATAAACGTATCTCCTTGGAAATCTTTAATTATGGTATTAATTAATTGACGTTTCTCACCGGGATCTCTAAATTTGACCAAGTCAACACCACTAAGTTTATCAACTAATTCGGATGCTTCCAATTCATTTATTTTACTATCTATATTTAGTTGGTGAACGTTCTTGTACTTGTAAGCATTAGTGAACTTAATTAGAATATTCTCTCTAATGGAGACGATGAAATATATATTAAATTTGGAGAATTGTTCAGAGCTTAATTTGTTCCTTAAATCCATAAATTCTTTGAAAGAACTATCAATTTCTACTTCTTGACAAGTTATTATAATGTTCTCAGCATCGGTTAGTGAAAATAACTCTCCTAAATCCTGGGTGCGTAAAATTGATAAGTCATAAAATTCAAATGCTAAAGCATTTAGTGAAACATCATGAATTAATGAATTTATTAATCTATACGCAAAAGTAGATTTTCCTGTTCCAAAGCTGCCAGTTAGGAAAATAACAGGTATAGACTTTTCTGCATTTTTTTTTATAATCTTTATAATTTCACCTCTTATATCATCTAGTTTAGATGTTTTTATAACATCATTATTCTTCCTGACAGTATCATAAGAAGGTTTTTCTCCTTGGTAAAATAAAATCGGGTTGGTTGATGGAATTTTCGAAGAATCAGATAATTGAATAATATTATTACCAAGCGCCAACTTTAATTTTGATGGAATAGAAATAGATTCATCATTGATGTTTTTAAAAGTTATAGATTTCCGAATAACTACTGAAGCAGCTTTCGTTTCTTCCCAAGCAATAAATCTTTTAAAAAGACTTTCGACATCTAATTTTATAACAAAAATCCCCTTTTCTTTCAAATAATCTAATCTACCATCTTGTATATAAGGATCAAAACAAATAATAGGCTTTCTGTGTCTAAAATTAAATGAATCAAAATACTTTATTAAATTTTTTGAAATCGGGTCAGTAAATGAATATCCGATTGTAACAAATTTACTGTTTGGTGGAAGATCACTCAATGACTGTAAAACTGAATTATGATATTTTTTTTGACTAATAAAATCCTTTGTCGAGAATATCAGTGGATACTTGTTTTTATCGCTTATACACCCATTTAATTTAATATATTTAAGAATACTATTACTGGGCTGTCCTCTTGTTTCTGATATATTTCTAATTGGTCTAAGAGATTTATTTTCGTTATATGTGTTTTGAATGGAATCGAAAGCTCTTTCTAATATCAAATCCACGTTAGTGGTGATGATTTGATTCCAATTAGCGCTAGCAATTATTTTATGTGTGTCTGTCGGAATTAACTTAGAAAGTAACGTGGAAATGTAATTATCAAAGTCATCACGAACAAAGTTTGGCATGGCGCTGATCATATCCATGAATTCAACTAAATCTGAAATACCTAATTGGATTGCTAATTTAGATTCGTAATAATCAATAATTTGGCTGCCAAGGAATTTTTTGTCTGTAACAGAAGATCCTGCTCCCAAGAATAAGGTGACGTCACCACGTTGGATTGAAGGAAATAATTCTTGAGTGAGGTAATTCTCAAGTATATCATCATCATTGAGTATATGATTCATTTATGAGCATTAATTATTTGAGAATGTTAATATCTTTTTTACAATATAAGATGGATTATTTTGTAAACAAGCATAATATTGAAATTTATATTTTTTTTCACCAAACAATATTCTAAAAATTTAAATATAACAATTTACTTATTGTGTCTTTTATATCTTTTTCAATATGAATCTATGATCATATTGTGAAGCTTCCTTGAATAACTATTGATAAACGTATTTCAGGACGAGTTAAATGAGCAAACGGAAGTTGGGCAGTTGCCCTACTAGGCCCTATAATATAAGACATTGAGGGAGCAAGTTAATGTTTTTGCTATACAAAAACTCTTTTACCGCTCCCGTTGGTCACACCGGTCAAGGTCATAGTTTCATATTTGCCCGCGCTCATTTTCGGCCTGCAAAACTGAAGGGTTTTGCTCTGGCATTTACGGAAAAGGCATTGCCTTCAACATCGGCCAGTGCTAAAAACAACGGATTGAGCTTAACTATTAATAGCATAATTTCAAACCAGATGACCTATAGGTTATCAGTAATATACTTAGTTCTGTCTGCTAAGACTGCTTTTAACCATTGCCTCATGACTTTTCTTCCTGCTTCTTCGGGTATAGCATTGTCACCACCCATTTTTACCAGTTTAAGGAGTGTACTGTTGAATATACTCAGGTAGTGATTTTACAACAAGCATTTTAAGGAAATAGACAACCTCAATTTACAGAGCTGGTAATCTTCAGCATATATTTGCTTATTGATCAGTATCCCAACGCTCATTGTGGCCTGCGAAACCCCATCGCACATAAGCCAGCCCACCGTTCTCGCTCTGGGCATTTACGGAGTGGTGTGCCTTGGTTTCCTGCCATTGTACATTGGCTTTGCAGTATACAATTGGTACCGTGGACACTTTATATATCAGTTGTTGTGGCCGATCAATTTTACTCTAGTTTTATATTATTGAGTAACATTATTCTTCATAAATGCATCAATGACTATTATATTCAGGTCTTTAGGGAGGGAATGCCCCATCCCTTCGATTTTCATAAAACATGCATTCGGAATTGAGTTGGCGATATCTTTGCCACACGCTAGGGGAAATAAAGGGTCTTCTGATCCATGAACTACTAATGTAGGTATGTTGATTTTTTTTAATCGATCCAAGTCATAAGATGTTAATGCCATTGCACAGATTTGTCCAAGGATATTAGCTGATGGCGACCTTTGCAGGTCTTTTAAAATATTTTCTTTTTCGTCTTCTAGCTTAATTGGAAAACCACTTCCCGTTATGGCCTTGACAAATTCTAGTCTCTTTTCCAGATATAAATCTAACTCCTCTTTGAAATTGGGCATTGGGCGAAGCATTAAACCCATTACTTCTGCTTTTGGCTGGGGCAAAGTAGGATTTAAAGAAGTCGACATAATAATGGTTAAACTCTCTATCCGTTCTGGATAATCTGATGCGATGATTTGTGCCACTATTCCACCTAAAGAGCGACCCATTACATGAACTTTTTCGATCTTCAATTCATCCAACAGAGAAATAACATCATTGGCCATGTCCGCCAATTTATAAGCATTTTCTGGCTGTTTTCCCTGTTGCAGAAGGCCCATCATTTCACTCACATTCTTTATATCAAATTCTATAAAGGTCGATAAACCTGAATCTCTATTGTCAAAACGAATAACTCTAAATCCGTTATCTACAAATTCTTGACAAAATGAAGAGCTCCAACTTGTCAATTGACTTCCTAATCCTGAAATCAACAATACTGTTTTGGTATTTTCAGGCCCCATGACATCGTAGAAAAGGGCAATTTTATTTAGCTTTGCAAATGGCATTTTCAGTAAAATTAATAATGTTCAACCTCATTCTTTAACAAGCTTTCATTCACAGCCTGTTTCATTTTGGTCAGTTCTTTTCGATAATCAAAAAATTGATTCTCATTTTCTTTTAACACCGCAATCATCTCAAAGCTGAAAATATTTTCCCCTAGGGTAGTCCAATCATTTTGTAGCTCGGCGTTTTCAAATTGTCCGTTTTTCAACATAAATTTGGTTTTATTTATCCAGGCCTCTGCATTAAGGGTAGGTTTTAAAAATACTTTTCTATTTTCTTTATTTTTTATAACGAGAATCCCCATCTCCACATTCTTGTTTTCAAATTCTTCCCTGTATCTCTTTTTTACGTTTTTATCCATTGTATTATTTTAATTAAACTTTGCAATCAAATCATTTAAGACATCCATCATTATGCTGTGATTTTTCTTTTTCAAAGAGGAGAAAATTTCTTCGGCAACTTCTTCTGCAGTTAATTTAGCCTCTTCAAATATCTGTTCACCTGCTTTGGTCAATACAACATAGCTCACTCGTGCATCACGAGCATTCGACTGCCGATCGACTAAACCTATTTTCTCCATCGGAGCAAGTAATCTTGTAATTCCAGATGCAGTAATGCCCATTTTACTTGCCAAATCAATTCTTCTAGATTGATTACCGGGGCTATTTTTCAATAGATAAAGTATGATGAAATCACTCATACCCAGACCGTGCATATTCAGTTTATCGAATTTTTTTGAAAGAATCGATTGAGTTTTTATAATAGCCAAAGCCGAATTTAAATTTTCACTGATCATTGAAAAGTATTTGAGTTGTTAAGTAGTTACAAACATAGCGTTTTTATTTTGACACCAAATATATTTTATGGTTTTTAATAGATGTATCGTTACCGGTAATTTAAAAACCACGCATCGCAATAGCAATACGTGGTCAGTATTTAGAAGGTGATAAGCCTGTGTTACCAAGTCTCTTCCATGACAGGGATGACAGTGTGTTTTTCCCGTATTAATGCAATGTCAGCGCTTATTTTTGATTCTGTAACTTCATTAGCTTTGGTATGTTGAGCAACAAATTTCCTCATAAGAGGCGCCATATCTTCACTTACTTTGGTATCCAGTACCTTGGCGTATAATTGTGTGGTACGTATATTAGTGTGTCCAAGCATTTTAGACACACTTTCTATAGGTACGCCATTCAATAAAGTTACCGTAGTGCCAAAAGTCCGCTTCGCTATCCGGTTGCCCAATGTTTTATTAACCCCTGAAAGTGCCGCAATTTCAACCAGTGGGCTAGGCCAACAGCGCTTTGCCACCTTGCGGTGGTAAGTCTCTGCTAACCCGCCCCCGAACCGTACGTACATGTCTCCATGTATACGGCTCTCCATTGTCAACATAACTTTACTTATCATAGCTTTTATGGATTAATGCATCACAGCCTTGACAGACTGCGAGTGTTTTACGATGGCGTTTGATCATCACTGCATTCCATTTGGTATCAGCTTTAAGCTGATTAATGTTACGTACGTGATGCATCACGAGGTCTCCCATTACACCGCAAAGTTCACACTTTCTCTCTCTGAGCCTTTCCACAAGTGTGGGGGCAGGAAGATACATGGTATTGGGAGCCTTGTCGTAATAATTATCCTCGTAGATGTCTTTGAAGCGTTTACATCTGAATCCCCCATTATACCACACTCTTTGTTTCGCGTTGCCTTTATTATCCCTATAGGGGATGACCACATCCGTCCCGTCTCTATACTTCTCAAGTATTTGTCCGACAGTTCTTTTGTGCTTACGGCCGAGCGTTTTGAGCATGCTATATTTCATGAAGTAATTGAACTTCCATCCCCGATAGCCGATGTTGTCTGCGATGGAATAGTAGTTGTAGAATCCCCGCAATTCAAGATTGTATTGCGCCATGATATCTGCATCTTGCCTATTCACCATATACTTGCGAGACGATGGCTTAAGCGTTTGTTTCCTGTCTACTTGTGTGATAAGCACAGCGTTATAGGACTGAAGTCGCTTAAGTACGGTTTCGTAAGATAAATTTAAGACAATTGTTCCTGACCACGGACGGCGCTGTAGTCCACATCGTGTACGCGTGTGGTCCATGGACCGGCGTGCAGTGATTTCGTATCCAAGGAATTTTGCGGGTTCTTGTGCGCTGGTAATCAAAGTCTTCTCTTCAGACATTTCCAATTTGAGTTTTTCACTCATGAAAGTGGTAATATCAGCTTTGATTTTTTCACATTCTCCCTTGCTGCCGATTACTCCGATGAGGAAGTCATCAGCATACCTTATGTACTTCAATCTTTTGAACGTGTCATCCATGTCCCTTGTTGCTGGAATATCCAGCATTTCCGTACGCATTTCGGCCATTTTCAATTTCAGTTCAGCTTTGCGGTTTTCATCCGTTTCCGCTTCCAGTTTCCATCGTAATGCATTTCTCTGATTCCGGTTACGCTGATACTCAGTGGTTAGTCTACGTGATTTGCCTTTATTGAAACTTTCTGCATACTGTTTTACATACTTATCGAACTTGTCAAGGTAGATGTTAGCCAGGATAGGACTAATGATTCCGCCTTGCGGTGTTCCTGAGTAGGTATTGTTGTATGTCCAGTTCTCCATATAGCCAGCATTCAGGAACTTACGGATTAAACGCAGGAAACGATCATCAGAGATACGTTCTCTGAGGATATCGATCATTACATTATGGTTGATATTATCAAAGAAACCTTTGATATCGCCCTCAATAAACCATCGTGTTCCCTTGAATGTAACCTTAATGTCCCTTAATGCCGTGTGGCAGCTTCTGTTGGGACGGAAGCCATGTGAGGTGTCTTCAAATTGCCCCTCATAGATGGCTTTCAGAATCATATGTACCACTTCCTGCACGAGTTTATCCTCAAAAGAGGGAATACCCAACGGGCGTTTCGTTCCATTCTTCTTGGGTATATACACCCGGCGGGCAGGATGAGGCTGATACGATTCGTCTCTCAGACTTGCCACAAGTTTCTGAATGCGGTGAATGCTCATTCTGTCGACGGTTCTGCCGTCGGTGCCCGGCGTCATATTACCTTGATTGGCATATTTACGCTGATAGGCGATGAAAAACATTTCCTCATTAAACAGAATTCGGTAGAGCCTTTGGTAACGGTAGCCCGAATCTTTGCTATGTTCGCATAAAGCGTTTAATACTTGCACTGGATCTCTCATACGTCTCACACGTTTTCCTTAGTTTGTATTAAGTTGACAACTGCTTCCCTTCGCCATGTACAGGGTATTACCCTGCTCGGACTACTACGGAAGCTCCGTTTCCATATCGGGTATTCAGTATCTTTATACATAGCCCTTTTTTTTTTATATATGGGCATCCCGACTTAGGAAATCCCCGTTTAGCTTCGTAATGACTGTTAGCGCGACAGACTGTCGGATGCGACTTTCGTTCTTTTCTCCGCTTATTGCGGTTGTGCCGTAGCGGTGTTCTATGCTCTCAAAGGCTACCTGTCAATTGAGATAGCTACGGTGTGACAATACAACTGCCTTTCGTCACAGGTTCAACATGCCCCACTGAACTATCATTCAACCAGTATAGGCTTCATCCTCGTGTCTGTCTTTCTCCCCAGCAATGCACTCGCCTTTGGCAATTAAAGCGGCCATGCTGTAAACCGACATGCTACACTCCCTATCAGGTTTCCCCTCCAGATAAGTCGGTCGGGAGTAGACTTGGAACCTAGTCTAGTCTCTTGCTAAAGAGACATTCATTACGCAACCTTTACGGGCGCACGATATTCGTTCATTTTCTGATTGCTGGAGATTGGTAACGCCCTGTTGTTAGGGAGGCAATAAGGGTGATCTTTATATTTATCAAGGATACTTGCCGCTATTGGAAGCAAGGGGATTGCCACCCTTGTATCTGTTTTTTTTCGGTAGGTAAATATCCACCTTTCCCCATCAACCCCAATACTTACGTCGGCTAGTTTAAGTTTTTGAACATCCGCATAGGAAAGTCCGGTATAGCAACTGAAAAGAAAAAAGTCCCTTACCTGCGATAACCTATCAGTTGTAAACCGTTTTTGGGTAATCTTCTGCAATTCATCAGCCGTTAAAAACTCCCTGTGGACAGGCTTGGATTTTAGCGTATGGCCAAAGAAGGGATCAGTACTGATCCATTTATATTTCCGGCAGATGCTTACGATCTTTTTGAGATTTTTAATATGCTTGTTTGCAGTATTGGTATCGTTTTCCTTTACCGTATGCAGGTAGAAGTCAAAACCGTCGATAAACTCATGGTCAATACGTTTTACATTAAAATCGGTTCTGTTGTATTTGGCTGCAATGAACTCTTCTACATGCCTTTCCAATACTTCAAATCTTCTAAGCGTTCCAGGCGCATATTCTTCTTTCTCCACCAATGCTTTCATTTTTTCATTGTGGGTTTTAATGGCTTCTAGTATAGTGTGCGCTTTTTCTTCTTTGCCTAAGAATTTGCATTTAACACTATCAGCAGTTATTTCGGCTCCGTCCACGCTTAGCTGGCTATGGGCTGCATAAACTTCCGCTTTCATATTTTCCAGATAGGCATTCAAAGTTTTAACATCTTCCTTTGTGCCTATGACTTTTCCGGCTTTTGCATTCCACCGCTCCGGTTCGCAATTTCTGCTTGTTGACATTTCCGCACGAACCCCGTCCACCGTAATTCTTAAAAAGATAAAGTAAACAGCCCCTTTTGTAGAGTTTTTTGGCTTTTTCAAAAAGAAAAGCACGCTAAAATTAGTTTTCATAACGATAACATTAAGGTTAAACAAAAATAGCTTTGCAGTTTCATTCATACAAGATGTTCATCTATTAAACTAGTTGAATATCAATGTCTTAATACGAATTAGGGGAGTTTGATATTATAAAGAACGACGCACCGAATGACGCACATTTTATATGCGATTTCGCGCATATTTTGGCATAACCCGTAAAAGAAAAAACCCTGCAATCATTTGATTTGCAGGGTTTTAGTTCTCTTTGATATTGTTTCTTGTGATCCCGCTGGGATTCGAACCCAGGACCACTACATTAAAAGTGTAATGCTCTACCAGCTGAGCTACGGAATCAATTCCCTTTTTGAAGGACTGCAAAGGTAGAAATTTAATATTAACATGCAAATCCTCATGAAAATAAAATGCCTTTAACTAGTCAACAAGCTGTTTTCCAATAGAATTAATTTTAACCCATCCGATTTAAAACCAAAACAGGGCAAGGATAATCATACACCTGCCCTGTTTAATTACTATAATAAACCTATTTTGCCGGTTTACTACCCATATAAAATGTTAGTTTACCACCGTCAGTGATCTCACCATGCTTAATCGTGTGCGTAGTAATCGCCTTACCATTCAGTAAAACCTTTTGTACATACACATTTTTATCACTCTGGTTAATCGCATCCACAGTAAACGTTTTTCCATTCTCCAGTTTCAACACCGCAGATTTTACAGCAGGGCTACCCAAAGAATATTCATCCGAACCAGGTGCTACAGGATAGAAACCTAGTGAAGAGAATATATACCAGGCACTCATCTGTCCGCAATCATCATTTCCACCTAAACCATCAGGCGCATTTTTATACTGCATTTTCAAGATCATTCTTATCCTGGATTGAGTTTTCCAAGGCTGATCAGTCCAGTTATATAAATAAGCAACATGATGTGCCGGCTCATTACCATGCACATAACCTCCAACAATCCCTTCTCTGGTAATATCCTCGGTATCCGCAAAAAACTCATCAGGTAAATGCATGGTAAACAAGGTATCTAATCTGCTTGCAAACTTCTGCTTCCCTCCCATACGCTCAATCAGTAATTTTGGATTCTGCGGAACAAAAAAGCTATAGTTCCATGAATTACCTTCGATAAAGCCCTGACCATGTGTACTCATCACATCAAATTTCTTCTGGAAAGTACCATCAGCCATTTTAGCACGCATAAATCCTGTTGAAGAATCAAAATTATTCTCCCAGTTTCCAGAACGTTTCATGTATTCCTGATAAATATCCTGCTTATTCAGTTTTTTAGCCAATTGGGCAATACACCAATCATCGTAGGCATATTCCAATGTATTGGAAATGGAAACGCCACTTTTCTCAGCAGGAATAAAGCCTTTATCAATATAATCACCTATTCCTTCATAATCCCTGCGGTTAGAAGTTACGATACAAGCTGCAAGGGCCGCTTCAGGATCACCATTATAAACACCCTTAATAATCGCGTCAGTAACTACTGAAACGCTATGGTAACCACTCATGCACCAATTATCATTTGCATAATGCGACCAGATAGGCAACATCTTCAATGAATTCTGATCGTAATGCGCCATCATAGACTTCACCATATCATTGTTGCGTGATGGCTGAATCAGGTTAAAAAACGGGTGTAAAGCTCTGTAAGTATCCCATAAAGAGAAAGTTGTGTAATTGGTAAAACCTTTCGTCTCATGAATCCCCTGATCCAGTCCTTTATACTGACCATTTACATCTGTATAAACTGTTGGATTGATAAAAGCATGATACATTGCGGTATAAAAGTTCACCTTATCATCTTCAGATGTATTGACCGTAATCTTATTTAATTCTTTGTTCCACTCCTCTTTTGCCTGTTTTTTAACCTGCTCAAAATCCCAGCCTGGTATTTCAGCACGCATATTTTCTAAGGCATTTTCCTGGCTTACCGGCGAAATTGCAAACTTGATCTTCACTTTTTCCTGATCTTCAGTTTTAAAGTCAAAATACATTCTTATCTGTTTACCAGCAATTTCAGGGAAATTTTTTGTCTGGTCAAACTTACCCCAGAATCCTTTATATGCCTGTTTGCGGTCATAATTTTTCTGACCATATTTCACAAATGGTTTTGAAAATGACATCGCAAAATAAACCGTTCTTGTTCTTGCCCAGCCATTAGTCTGACGGTAACCTGTTACCAGAGAATCATTGACTACACGCACATAAGTCCAGACATTCTTGTCTTCATAATTATATATACCGGCAATCAGGTCCAGAATAATATGCGACTGGTCAGATTTAGGAAATGTATACTGATGCATGCCCACTCTTTTTGTAGCAGTCAGTTCTGCAAGAATGTGATCATCGTCTAATTTAACTTTGTAATATCCTGCTTCTGCAACTTCATTCTGATGCGAAAAAGCAGAACGGAACCCACCTTTAGGATCAGAAGCCACACCCGGATTTAATTGTAATTTGCCTTGTGTGGGCATAATCAGAAAATCTCCAAGGTCTGAGTGACCAGATCCGCTGAAATGTGTATGACTAAATCCAACTATCGTTTTATCTTCATAACGGTAGCCCGCACAATACTTGTAAACATCGCCATTATATTTTCCGTTCAGCTCATAGGATAAGGTATCTGTTTCCGGACTCAACTGAACAGCACCGAATGGAACTACTGCCCCTGGATAAGTATGTCCCATTTTCTGCGTTCCGATGATTGGCTTTACATATTTAGCAAGATCTTGCTGCGCATGACCGATAAAAGGAATAAATAAAATACTGTAAAATAGAAATTTCTTCATCAATTAGTCTGTTTTGGTTTGTTTTTTATTAAACGCCTAATATATCACATAAGATTGTAAAACGCTGTATCATATGTGCTATAACGTTTAATCATACTTTTCATTTACCTTTTTACAAGGATCTGACTCCTTAAAAAATGAATCTTTAACTAAAATCAGTTATTTTTGTCTCATATTAAAATACAATGAGTAAAAGGGGTAGAATTCTGGTAGCCATGAGTGGCGGTGTAGATAGTTCAGTAGCAGCAGTAATGTTACACGAACAAGGGTATGAAGTTATTGGTTTAACGATGAAGACCTGGGACTATGCAACATCCGGAAGCAGTAGTAAAGAAACCGGTTGCTGCAGTCTGGACAGTATCAATGATGCCCGTACCTTAGCAGTTAATTATGGCTTTCCACATTATATATTAGACATCAGAGAAGAGTTTGGTGATTATGTAATTGATAATTTTGTTGACGAATATCTTGCAGGCCGCACACCAAATCCATGTGTGTTATGTAATACCCATATCAAATGGGAAGCATTACTAAAACGTGCAAATAAACTAGACTGTGAATTTATAGCAACCGGTCATTACGCAAATGTCAGACAACATGACAATGGCAGACATGTAATTTCCAAAGGACTGGATGAAAATAAAGATCAGTCTTATGTGTTATGGGGCGTTTCTCAGGAAAACCTTGCACGTACACAGTTTCCTTTAGGATCTTTCGCCAAAGCTGATATCAGACAAATGGCGCTGGATATGGGACAGGAAGAACTGGCAAAAAAGAGTGAGAGTTACGAAATCTGTTTCGTACCTGAAAATGATTACCGTTCTTTCTTAAAACATAAAGTAGAAGATTTGGAAGACCGTGTTGCAGGTGGAAATTTCATTACCAGCGATGGAATGATCGTTGGACAGCATAAGGGATATCCTTTTTATACAATCGGACAGCGTAAAGGACTGGGCATCGCTTTTGGTGAGCCTATGTTTGTGACTCAGATCCTTCCGGAAAGTAATACGGTTATGCTGGGCAGAGCCGAAGAATTAGAAAGAAGTGAAGCCATGGTACGTAACATTAACCTGATTAAATATGAGAATATTTTTGAACCCATGGATAATGTGATTACTAAAATACGCTATAAAGATGCAGGTATGTTAAGTACCATCGTTCAGGAAAAAGACAGAATGCGTGTGGTATTTGACCATAATGTATCTGCGATTGCACCTGGACAATCGGCTGTTTTCTATGAAGGAAACGACCTTTTAGGGGGCGGTTTCCTTGTTTAAACAGGATTAACTATCCAGCTGATCTGAAATCATATAGGGAGAAGAAGTTAATAATTTCTTCCCTCTGTATGCTTCAAAATAATAATCAATACGTCCTAAATTTATACCGGCAAAACCGACTTGATTAATCGTTGTTATCCTTCCTGCCCGGTTCTTCACATCCTGAGGTTTATCCAGAAAAGTATGCGTATGTCCTCCAATGATTAAATCAATATGGTCATTGTTTTCCGCTAAAGTCTGATCTGATACTTTCTTGTCCGGATATTCATACCCCAGGTGAGACAGACAAATAATTAAATCACATTTATGGTCGTTTTTAAGAATTCCGGCAGTTTCATTAGCTTTTAAAACAGGATCCTGATAAATTGTGTTCCCGTAACTCTTCTCTCCCACCAATCCTTTCAACTCAATACCGATTCCAAAAACACCAATCTTCAGGCCACCTTTATTAAAGATTTTAAAAGGCTGGGTAGATTGATGCATAATCGTATCAGAAAAATCATAATTACTGACCAGGATTGGAAAATTAGCATGGGGAAGTTGTTTATAAAAACCTTCCACTCCATTGTCAAAATCATGATTTCCCATGGTTGCCGCGTCATATCCCATCTCACTCATGAGCTTTATTTCAAGCTCTCCACCATATAAATTAAAATATGGAGTCCCTTGAAAAATATCGCCTGCATCAAGTAAAAGCACGTGCTGCTGTTCTGCTCTTATCTTTTTAATCAATGCTGCTCTTCTCGCTACTCCACCTAAACCCTGGTTCCGCCCCCCATCCATCGCAAAAGGCTCGATCTGGCTATGCACATCGTTTGTGTGTAAAATAGTCAGCTGTTTCAGTTCTCCATTTGCCAGTGCATCTAAAGAATGTATACTCAGCGCGGTTGCAGCTGCCGCAATACCACCAGTCTTTATAAATTTTCTACGGTTAATCATTCGTCATTCTCCCATCTAATTTTGAACTGATTTTTACTCCTTTATTTTTAGCCTCCTTAATATATTGGATTAACGCATCGCGGATCTTCAGTCCCATTACTTTGCTGGAAACCGGATTTTTGAAACTGCTGATACCATCAGCACCACCGGCTATATAATTGGAAGTCAATACGCTGTAATTTTTTGAAGGATTGAAAGGTTTACCCCCAATTAGCACGTCAACAGGCTTGTTTGCTTTAATTTTCATTGTTAAACCAGCGATAGGTTGTCCGCCAGTGCGTGCGATATAATCCAGTAAGGACTGGACGTCTGAGCCTTTCAGTTCAAAAACAACCAATTCATTTTCAAATGGCATCAGCTGAAAAACATTAGACAAGGTGATCGGCCCTGAAGGTAAATCATTACGTAATCCTCCATTTCCGCTGGGCATGGTGAAATCTATTTGCGGATTCGTTTTACGCGCTTCTGATAAAGTGGCGTCAGCAAAGAAATTCCCTAAAGAAGACTCTCCACCGACCAGGTTTTTAGTAAGTTCATGCTCCGAATAACCTAAAACTTCATTCATTTGCGAATCGAGTTTCAGTTTATAGGGTTGATAAGTCCGGATAATTGAGCTATCGGCTGTTACATGCTGTGTAATTTTATATTCCGAACGATTGGATTTAACGACCTGGTAAGTGCTGCTGCAGGAGCCTAAAAAGAAGGAAACCAGAAGAAAAATGAATGTACTGAGCTTTGTTGAATTCTGCATAGTTGAAACTGAGTTGCAAATATAAATCAATCCCTCAGTTTCCAGGTTAAAAAAAAGAGAAATCCTTGTTAAGGGATTTCTCTGATTAATGCTTTAAGGCCTCTTAAAGGCTTTGTATAGCAATTGTTACAAGTTCTTAGTCAGTTCAGGGCTCATTGGTGTAACCTTAGAACGGAAACGGTGAACGAGCTGTCCTTTTTCATTAATCAGGAATTTTTCGAAATTCCAGTTGATCTCTCCGGTAAAATCAGAATTACTGGCAGAAGTCAGGTATTTGAAAATCGGATTAATGTCATTTCCCTTCACGCTCACTTTTTCACTTAATAAAAAAGTAACGCCAAAATTCTTTTTACAGAAATCTTGTATCTCTGTATTTGTAGCAAGTTCCTGTCCACCGAAATTACCCGCCGGGAAACCAATCAGCACTACATCTTTACCATATTTCTGATGTAGTTTCTCCAGGTCTTCGTACTGTGGCGTATAACCGCATTTTGAAGCTGTATTTACAATAAGGATTTTTTTACCCTTGAACTTTGAAAGCTTAATCTCTTTACCATCAATTGTTTTCATGGTAAAATCGTAAATGCTTTGCGGCGGGGTAAATAACAAACTGAATAAAATAAGTAGGGTGTTCATAGTTTTAAATTTTATGTTATGACGAATATATGGACAAATTATTTACACGTATATAATAGGAAGGTAAACTTAATTGGTTCCTATCCATTAAACGTACAAATTAAGGCCCCGGATTTAAGAAATGAGCAATAATTTCAACGTCCAAATCATACTTTTTGAGATTTATTCTTGGTAGAATTTTGATTTTAGGCTTATTTATAGTTTTATTTGCAGAAAAACCTTCTAGATGGCCAAAAATTTATTAATAGTTGAATCACCTGCAAAAGCGAAAACAATAGAAGGGTATTTGGGTAAAGATTTTATTGTTAAATCGAGCTACGGACACATCCGCGATTTAATTAAAGGAGATATGGGAATTGATACGAACAATGATTTCGCCCAAACCTATGAAGTACCCGCCGATAAAAAGCAAGTGGTAGCTGAACTTAAGAAATTAGCAAAGGAAGCCGAGATGGTATGGCTCGCATCCGATGAGGACCGCGAAGGGGAAGCGATTTCCTGGCACCTGTTTGAGACGCTGGGATTGAAAGAAAACAAGACCAAACGTATTGTTTTCCACGAAATCACCAAGCCTGCAATTTTAAAAGCGATTGAATCTCCAAGAACAATTGATTATAACCTGGTTAATGCACAACAAGCAAGACGCGTGTTAGACCGCCTGGTAGGTTTCGAACTTTCTCCCGTTTTATGGAAAAAAGTGAAACCTTCTTTATCGGCCGGCCGTGTACAATCAGTAGCAGTACGTCTTATTGTAGACAGAGAACGTGAAGTAAATAAGTTTAACGCGGCCGCTGCCTATAAAATTACAGCGCGGTTCAGCACAGGAAAAGCAAGGGAATTTGTGAAAGCAGAATTACCTCAGCGATTTGAACAGGAAGCCGAAGCAGAGAAATTTGTCCGCGACTGTGTCAATGCCGGTTTTAAAATCAGCAGCCTGGAAACTAAACCAGCTAAACGTAATCCTGCAGCACCTTTTACGACCTCTACACTGCAACAAGAAGCTTCCCGGAAACTGGGCTTCCCGGTATCACGTACCATGCAGGTTGCACAACGTTTATATGAAAGTGGAAAGATCACTTACATGAGAACGGATTCGGTAAACTTATCTGAAACAGCTTTAACAGCTGCAGCAAATGAAATCAATTCTGCCTATGGACAGAAGTATCATCAGTTGAGAACTTATAAAACTAAATCCGCGGGGGCTCAGGAAGCGCATGAGGCCATCCGCCCTACTTACTTTGATCAGCATACCGTAACTGGTGATAGTTCTGAACAACGCCTGTATGAGCTGATTTGGAAACGTGCCATTGCTTCTCAAATGAGTGAAGCCTTGTTTGAAAAAACAACTGCACAAATTGCAGTGAGTACACGCAGTGAAAGCCTGGTTGCTGAAGGTGAAGTCATGAAATTTGATGGTTTCCTGAAAGTTTACCTGGAATCCAGTGATGATGAAGACGCAGAAGACAAAGACAACGAAAATATCCTTCCTCCTTTAGCTAAAGGTCAGGAGCTGTCACTGAATGTGATGAATGCAACCGAACGTTTCTCCCGTCCGCCTGCAAGATATACAGAGGCAAGCCTGGTTAAGAAACTGGAAGAGCTTGGTATTGGCCGTCCTTCTACTTATGCACCAACCATTTCTACGATCCAGAATCGTGGTTATGTAGTGAAAGAAGATCGTGATGGTCGCAGCCGTTCATTTGGTTCGATTATTCTTGAAAATGGCGAAGTCACCAAAGCCATTAAAACTGAAATTACCGGTGCGGAAAAATCTAAATTATTCCCAACTGATATAGGTGAAGTTGTCAATGACTTTTTAGTAGAACATTTTAAAGGTATAGTTGATTTTAACTTTACGGCTAAAGTAGAAAAGGAATTTGATGAGATTGCCCAGGGCTTACAGAACTGGACAAAAATGCTCCATGCTTTTTATACGCCTTTTCATAAGGAAGTTGAAGTGACTACTGAAACTGCCGACAGAGCAAATGGTGAGCGCTTATTGGGTGTTGATCCTGTGAGTGGTAAAAATGTTTACGCAAAGGTTGGTAAATTCGGCCCTCTGGTACAAATCGGTCAGAATGATGACGAAGAGAAACCAAAGTATGCAAGTCTGATGAAATCGCAGTCAGTGGGTACGGTGACTCTTGAAGACGCTTTAGAGCAGTTCAGGTTACCTTTCCAATTGGAAAACTATAAAGATAAAGAGGTTGCTGTAGGCGTTGGCCGTTTTGGACCTTATGTGAAATGGGGCGAAACATATATCTCTATTCCTAAGAATGAAGATCCGTTAACTGTTGATCAGAGCCGCGCAATTGCAATTATTGAAGAGAAAATTACTGCTGATGCACCTGTTGCACATTATGAAGGATTGCCTGTGACTAAAGGTACCGGACGTTTCGGGCCGTTTATCAAATGGAATGATTTATTTATCAACGTACCTAAAGCTTATAACTTTGATGAATTATCTGATAGTGATATCAAGGAACTGATTGGTAAAAAAGTAGAGAAAGAAGCCAACAGATTTATTCAACAATGGACTGCTGATAAAATTGCGATCGAAAACGGCAGATGGGGACCTTTCATCCGTTTTGGAAAAGACATGCTCAAACTGGGTAAGAACCCAGCCACTAACGAAAAGTATACACCTGAAGAACTGGCTGTACTTTCTCTGGAAGAGGTTAAAAAACTGATTGTGGAGCAAGTTCCGAATGCTTTTGAACCAAAAGCAACGAAAAAGAAAGCAGCTGGTACTAAAGTTGCTGCTACAAAAAGTGCAGCAGCAAAAGCACCTGCAAAGAAAAAAGCCCCAGTTAAAAAGAAATAAAAATATGAAGAAAGATCTGCCGGAAAATATTGTGCAAGACCTTGCCATGGCAGTCGTATTGATCAGTGAAACGCCAGAAGTAAAAAACTGGACCGTTTACCTGGTCAATCTGAAAAATGTACAAATTGATAATGTACTGATCAGCTCCAAAGGATATGGCGAAAAGGATGGCAGACTCGTAAAGACTTCTATATTGCGTCACTTTTTAGGTGATGTACCAGCTAATTCCTTTAAAGGAGTTGAAGCGATAGATACAGAAGTTTTCGGACTGACGAATGAATATTGGTTGAGTTACTATATTGACGGTACTATTTATGATAAGAAATTTATCTTTTTACCAGAAAGTATAGTGGATGATAACCTGATCAAAATCCCCCTGATGAATAAACCAGGAGTGATGATTAAATAAATTTTCAGTTCGATAATTTTTCGTATTTTCCCTGAGATATCTAGTGCAAGGAAAAATATGACTACTGAGAACAACGCCTTCTTCAAAAATAAAAAACCAATCTTAATTGGTTCAATAGCAGTTATTCTGATAGGAATAGCTGCTATTTTCATTTTCAGAAAACACAAGCCGGCAGAAATGCAGCAGGCTTATGCAAAATACATTGAAGGCTATACTTCTGGTACAGTCTCTAAAAAGAGTTTTATCAGAATCCAGCTGGCCAGCCAGGTGAAAACAATGGGTGAACTGGGTAAACCGGATACGCGTAATTTGTTCAGCTTCTCCCCTGCTGTAAAAGGTAAAACTTACTGGATAGATGCGCAAACCGTAGAATTCAGACCGGATGAAAAGTTAGAATCGGGAAAAACATATACGGCCACTTTTGATCTTGGTAAAGTAACCGAAACAGAGAAAGATCTGGAAGAGTTCGATTTCGAATTCAGTGTCATCAAACCTGGGTTAGTCCTCAGCCAGAATGGTTTGATATCCCAGAATAATACTTCCTTAGCTTACATGAAGCTGACCGGAGAAATCAGCACCGCTGATGAAGAAGATCCTAAACTATTGGAAAAATGTCTGGAGCTTGAATCCGATCAGCAGTTAAAGATAAAATGGCAGCATAATCCGCAGAAAAACTCTTCAACTTTTCTGATTGATAGTATCAAAAAAACATCAAAAGAAGAAAAACTAGTCCTTAAATGGTCTGGCGATGCTATAGATGCAAAAAATAAAGGCGAAGAAAATTTAGCAGTACCCGCAAATGGTGTATTCAAAGTACTTGCAACAAAAGCAGTACAGAATCTTGAAGATTATGCATTGGTACAATTTTCAGAACCAGTAGGTATCGGACAGGATTTAACAGGTTTGATTACACTGGGAACAGGCTCAGATTTAAGATATACCATTGACGGTAGCCAGGTAAAAATTTATACGCCAGAACCACTCCTGGGGAATTATACGCTAACCGTCAACAAGGGAGTTGTCAACAGTAATGAGCGCGTACTCAATGCAAGTACCACAGCCAATATTGTATTTGAAAATAAACTTCCTTCGGTAACCATTGCCGGCAGCGGAACGATTCTTCCCAACTCAGGCAAATTAGTACTTCCTTTTGAAGCCGTTAACCTGAAAGCTGTCGATGTAACCATTATCAAAGTATATGAGAATAATATCCCGCAGTTTTTCCAGAACAACAACTATAAAGAAGCGAACGAATTAAGACGGGTTGGTAAACCGCTGTTACAAAAGAAGATCCGCCTGGATGAAGATAAAACCTTGAATCTTCATAAAAAGAACCGGTTTGTGCTGGATCTCGATAAAATTATTAAAGCAGAACCTGGCGCAATGTACCGGGTAACTTTCAGTTTCCGCCAAATCTATAATATTCTGGACTGTGCGGAAGGTACTGGTGCAAAAGAGGTTTCACAAGATGATGACAATGAATATTACGGTGAAAAGATAGATGAGGACGATGATTTTTGGCGCACCTATAATAATTATTACAGTCCGGGCTATAACTGGAGTGATAAAGACAATCCTTGTACGCCATCTTATTATACCAGTGATAAATTTGCAAGCCGGAATTTATTAGTATCCAATATCGGATTAGTGGCTAAAAGAGGAAATGACAACAGCATGCTGATTGTTGCGACCGACCTGCTGACCACAAAAGGCTTGAGTGGGGTTACGCTTGAATTACTGGATTATCAGCGTCAGGTTATTCATACTGTGAAAACTGATGGCGATGGAATGGCTTCTTTTGATTTAAAAAGAAAGCCTTTCCTTTTGGTTGCCAAAAATGGAGATGAACGTGGATACTTAAAGCTCGATGATGGAAATTCACTTCCGCTGAGCCGTTTTGATGTTGGTGGTGATGTAGTGCAGAATGGCTTAAAAGGATTGATCTATGGAGAACGTGGCGTCTGGAGACCAGGAGATTCACTCTTCTTGTCTTTCATTCTGGAAGATAAACTAAAGAAACTTCCTGCGGCTTATCCGGTTACTTTTGAATTGTATAACCCACAAGGTCAGCTGGTCAAAAAGGCGATTAGCGGTGCATCATTAAATGGATTTTATGCTTTCCGCACAGCTACTGAAAGTACCGCACCTACTGGAAACTGGGTAGCCAAAGTAAAAGCCGGTGGAGCTTCTTTTCAGAAAACATTAAAAATAGAGACCGTTATGCCTAACCGATTAAAGATCGGTTTTGACATTGGTAACCGTAAATATTTAGGTACCGGAACAACTGCAACTGCTGCCCTTTCTGCCAACTGGTTATTTGGAGCAGTTGGGAAAAACCTGAAAGCTAAAGTAGATGTGAATCTGAATACCATGGAAACTACGTTCCCTGGCTTTGGTGGTTATAACTTTGACAATCCGACCGTAAACTTTGTCTCGCAGGTCAAAACCATATTTGAAGGCAGACTGAATGAAAACGGAATGGCTGCTGTCAATACAAATCTGAACGATAACGCAACCGCTCCAGGCGTATTAAAGGCTAATTTTACGACCAAAGTATTTGAAGCAGGTGGAAATTTCAGTATTGATAATTTCTCTATCCCCTACCATGTTTTTACCAATTATTATGGGATCAAAGCACCAGAGGGAGAAAAACTAAGTGGAATGCTGGTGACCGGTAAAGATCATAACTTTAGTATCGTGAATGTAAACCGGGATGGTAAACTAATTGCCGGCCCTAAAAATGTGCAGGTAGAATTATACAAAGTACAATGGCGCTGGTGGTGGGAACAGGATACTCAAAACTCCTTCGCTAATTTCACGCAGAATGAATACAATAAACTGATTCAAAAAGAAAATGTAACCTTACAAAATGGAAAAGGAAACTGGACTTTACACATTAATGAACCTGAATGGGGACGTTATCTGGTCTTAGTTCGTGATTTGAATGGCGGTCATGTAACCGGCAAAGCTGTTTATGTGGACTGGCCGGGATGGGCACAACGTGAACAGTCAGCAAATCCTACCGAGGCTTCTATGCTTTCTTTTACTGCAAATAAAACTAAATTTAAAGTTGGTGAAGAGGTCGTTTTGACTATCCCTACTGGCGAAAACGGAAGAGCTTTAATCTCTATCGAAAATGGAAGCCGGGTTTTAAAAACTTATTGGACCGATACCAAAAAAGGTCAGACCCAGTTTAAATTCAAGGCAGAAAAGAACATGACGCCAAACGTTTTTGCGAATATCACGCTGTTACAACCGCACGCACAAACAGTCAATGATCTTCCAATCCGGATGTATGGAGCTATTCCATTAATCATTGAAGATCCGGAAACGATATTAAAACCAGTCATTAAAATGGCTGACAAAATTAAACCTGAAACAGAAAACACCATTACCGTATCTGAGCAGAACGGAAAAGCCATGACTTATACCATTGCGCTTGTAGACGAAGGCTTATTGGATTTAACAAGATTTAAAACTCCCGATCCACATGCTGTATTTTATGCACGTGAAGGTTTGGGTGTTAAAACATGGGACCTTTTTGACTATGTATTAGGCGCATGGGGCGGTAATCTGGAACGTATTCTAAGTATTGGAGGTGATGGTAGTGCAAACCGGAACCTCAACCCTGCAAAGGCAAACCGCTTTACCGCTGTAGTTAAATACCTGGGGCCTTTTGCTTTAGGCAAAGGAGGCAGTCAGACGCATAAATTCAAGTTGCCGCAATATATTGGCGCAGTCCGGGCGATGGTCGTTGCCGGACAAGATGGTGCTTATGGATTTGCAGAGAAATCTGTGCAGGTAAAAAAACCACTCATGGTCTTGGCTACTTTACCAAGGGTTATCGGCCCGGGTGAAAGTTTTACTTTGCCAGTAACTGTATTCGCCACCGAGAAGAATCTTAAAAATGTTAATGTACAGCTGCAAACTCAAAATTTACAAGTAGCGGGTCTTAAAACCAAGCAATTAACTTACGCACAACCGGGTGAACAAATGGCTTATTTTGAAGTCACTGTACCACAGATGACCGGAATTGCCAAAGTAAAAATCGTTGCACAAAGTGGCGCCGAAAAAGCGGTTTATGAGCTCGAACTGGATATCAGAAATCCAAATCCATACGTGACGAATGTAGTTTCTGCCATTATACAGCCCGGACAAAGCTGGACAACAAATTATCTGCCTTTAGGTATTGCAGGAAGTAATTCTGGCAGTGTAGAATTATCAGCTATCCCTCCTGTTAATCTTAAAAAGCGGCTAAGTTATTTGATGCAGTATCCTCATGGTTGTGTGGAACAGACAACTTCAGCCGTATTCCCACAATTATTTTTGAATAAATTAAGCCCACTGAGCGAACAGCAAAAAGCGCAAACCGATAAGAATATCAAGGCTGGGATTAACAGGTTGCGTTCCTTCCAAACGACAGAAGGAGGCCTGGCTTATTGGCCGGGTGAACCTGCGGCTGATGAATGGGGAACAAATTATGCCGGACACTTCCTAGTAGAAGCACAAAACGGTGGCTATAATATCCCTGTGGGTATGCTGGATGAAGTTTTACGTTACCTGAAAGGAAAAGCAGGAAGCTGGGTACCCAATAGCAACAATTTCTACGGAGGCGATCTCTCACAAGCCTATCGCTTATATGTGCTGGCCCTGGCACGTAAACCAGAGATGGCAGCCATGAACAGGTTACGTGCATTTGAATATTTGTCGGTCAGCGCTAAATGGAGACTGGCAGCAGCTTATCAGCTTGCAGGACAGGCTTCTGCAGCTAATGCATTGATTAAAGGACTTGAGGTAACCGTTAAGCCTTATGCACAACTAGGTGGAACTTATGGTTCTGACAGTCGTGATGAAGCTATGATCCTGGAGACCCTAACCCTGATGGGGCAAAGAGGGAAAGCAGCACAGGTATTACAAACTCTGGCCGCTAAATTAGGAACAAATGACTGGTATAGCACACAAACTACAGCTTACAGTTTATTAGCAGTAGCCAAATTCTGCGGACAAAATTCAGCTTCTGCGAAATTGAACTATACCTATCAGCTGGATGGTAAAAAAGGGACATTTAATGGAAATCAGTATTTAAGCAGTCTGCCAATCAACTTTAAAGGAAAAACAGCAGCGGTAACCAATCATGGCCAAACTGTACTTTTTGCAAGGTTAATATTAGATGGACAACCAGCCGCAGGTCAGAATAATTTCAAACCTAACAATGCTGACATTCTGGATATGTCGATCAGCTATAAATTACTGAATGGAAAACCAATTGATCCTTCAGTATTAAAACAAGGTTTGGATTTTTACGCGGAAGTAGTGGTAAAAAATCCGGGTAAAATGGGGCTGTATGAACAGATGGCATTGACCCAGATATTCCCTTCTGGCTGGGAGATTATCAATACAAGAGTAAATGATAATGAAAGTATCATTTCTTCTTCTCCTTATACCTACAGAGATATCAGAGATGACCGCGTATTTACTTATTTCAATTTAAGAGAGAATGAAACAGTAACTTATAAGGTATTGCTGAACGCCTCTTATATTGGTAAATATTATCTTTCAGCAGTACAATGTGAAGCGATGTACAACAATACAATTAGTGCAACGCAAGATGGAAAATGGGTGCAGGTGATTAAATAGAGATGAGCGTAAAAATAAAGCAAGTGTCAAAACTGCTGATTGGTGATGGTATCGTATTCCTGTTATGGTGCTGGTTTTTACTCTGTCTGCCTTCCAGACTATTTGTCTCTCCTACTTCGTATGTAGTAGAAGCTTCAAATGGAGCGCTATTGAATGCCGCTATTGCCTCAGACGGGCAATGGCGCTTTCCTGCTGCTGACTCTATTCCCGGCAAATTTGCAAAATGTATTATCGCTTTTGAGGACAAACGGTTTTACAAACACCCCGGGGTAGATATTTTAGCGATGGCCAGGGCGATGAGACAAAACTATCGCGCCAAAGGAATTGTCAGTGGTGGCAGTACTTTGACTATGCAAACGATCCGGCTCAGCCGCAGGCAAGACCGTACTGTAGCTCAAAAACTTTTAGAAATCCTTTTGGCGATCCGTCTGGAAGTCAGGAGTTCAAAACAAGAAATACTACGTTTATATGCCGCTAATGCTCCATTTGGAAGTAATGTAGTTGGATTGGAAGCAGCTGCATGGCGGTACTTTGGCAGAAGTCCGCAATCACTTTCCTGGGGAGAAATGGCAACCCTGGCAGTTTTACCGAATAGTCCGGGGCTGGTACATCCGGGCCGGAATATTACCCGTTTAATTACCAAAAGAAATAACCTGCTTGACCAGCTTGCTAAATTAAAAATCATTGACCAGGCTACTGCCAACCTGTCAAAGCTCGAGCCCGTACCCGGAAAACCGAGGCCATTACCCCAAAATGCGCCACATTTACTGAACAGATTTAAAACAGAAAGAGCCAGTTTAAAAATTCCCACTACAAGGATCAGGTCGACTTTAGACGAAGCACTGCAATTAAAGATCAATTCCTTATTAAAAAGATATAACAACCGGTACCGTGCAAATGATATTGATAACATTGCTGCGCTGGTATTGAATGTGAAAAACGGTACAGTGATGGCTTATGCAGGGAACATTTATCAGCCAGAAAATGCAGCATTGGAAAGTCATGTAGACATGATCAAAGCACCGCGCAGTCCAGGCAGTACCTTAAAACCACTGTTATATGCCAGCATGTTAAATGATGGGTTGATACTTCCAAAAACCCTGATCCCTGATATTCCTACTCAGATTGGCAATTACTCACCACAAAATTATGATCTGGGTTATGATGGAGCGATCGCTGCAGACCGTGCATTGAGCCGTTCCTTAAACATTCCAGCAGTCCGTTTATTACAGACTTATAAATATCCACGCTTTTATGATCAATTAAAGAAATTAGGTTTTTCAACACTCAATCAGCCAGCAGATCATTATGGCTTATCGCTCATCCTTGGGGGCAGTGAAGTGACCATGTGGGATCTCGCCAAAACTTATATGGGAATGGCCAGGTCACTTAACCATTATAACGAATATAAAGGATATTATAATCCGCATGATTATGATGCTCCGGGTTATGTACAGCAAAAAAACATAGAAAAATTAGAAGAGAATGAACTTCAGCGTAATTCCTTGCTGGACAATGGATCTATCTGGAATACATTTAATGCGATGGAGGAACTGATGCGTCCCGGTGATGAAGGATTATGGGAGCAATTTTCCTCTGCACAACGTTTAGCCTGGAAGACCGGGACAAGTTTTGGTTTCAGAGATGCCTGGGCAATTGGCCTTACGCCAGACTATGTAGTTTGTGTGTGGGTAGGAAATGCGGATGGTGAAGGCAGGCCCGGATTAACAGGAATTGATGTCGCAGCACCAGTGTTATTTGATATTTTCAGGCAACTCCCTAAAGGTAAATGGTTTGAAACTCCGAAAAACAAGTTAAAACAGCTGAGTATATGCCGGCAAAGTGGTTTTAAAGCTAGCGAATACTGTCCTGATCGTGTCACTGAACTGGTTCCTTTTGCAGGAGAGAAAACTGTAGTTTGTCCTTACCACAAGGTTATACATTTGGACCAGAGCAAAACTTTCAGGGTAACAGATCAATGTATAAGTCCTGCAAATATGGTCCACCAACCCTGGTTTATTTTACCTCCGGCAATGGAATATTATTATAAGATTAAGCATAGTGATTATAAACCTCTCCCACCATTTAGGAATGGATGCGGGGATACTGGCAATAATTATGTGATGGATATGATTTATCCGAAGAACAATGCAGCTATTTATATTCCACTGGAATTTGATGGAAAAAGAGGGAAAGTTGTTTTCACAGCGACTCATAAAAATGCTGACGCACAGATCTACTGGCATATAGATGACGAATATGTAGCGACAACCGCACACACACATCAGCTCAGTCTGAGTCCGGCACCGGGGAAACATACCTTAACACTAGTTGACAATCAAGGAGAAAGGTTTGTCCAGCAGTTTACGATTCTGGACCGGGAAAAACACTAATCAGCTGTTAAAGGCCTGATCAATTTCCGCTCTGCTCCACCTATTACGATCAGGTATTGGGCAATCATATAAATAATGCTGATCAGCAAATCAGAAAACTCAAAAGGACTGATAAAGTAAGTATGGGCTAAAAGTGCATCGGACCCTATAAAAAACAGGACGCCTGTAAGAATTAGCTTAAAGCTAAGGGGATTGACACGCTGATTTCTAAAAGCTGCCATCATAATGAGTAAAGCAACAATAAAAATACAGGCTAATACAGGCAACCTTAAGGTACCCAGATGAGGTCTGAGATAGAAATAGAAAGCAGTAAAAGTGATTGCACTGCTAAATATGGCAATCCTTGCCCCTTTTTTATCCAGCTCTTGTGCAGAGCGGAAGTCAAGGTAAAAAGCACCAATATAAAACAGATGGCAAGTCAGAAAGGCGATGAGCCCATAAGAAAACCAGGAAGGATCATAGCCCCTCAGCAGAAACAAAGTACTGCCGGTAAGGGCGAAAACCAAACCTGTAAATAACCTTTGATGGAAACGGCCGCTCAGCTTGGTAGTCAAGCAGAAAAACACGATTAATACCAGCGTTACACAGGGTATCAGACCGTAGTTCAAAAGCGTATATTGCTTGTATCCGGAAGCCAGCACTAATATAAATAGCAGTGCATAAGCCAGGTTAAATAGCAGGTGTTTTTTTATCAACCACATCTGTTCAGGATAATTGTAAGAACCACCCGAAATAAGAACCAGGAATGATTGTACTCAACCCTGGTTCTCTATGTGATGATAGAAAAAATCGATCCAATAGAAAAAAGCTAATTAATAGCTTCTTTCTCTGTTGTTGTTGTTGCGTTTGAAACCACCGCCACCACCACCAGCACCGCCAGTATTAGGTTTTTCTTGTGCTTCAGCAACTTTGATACGGTTACCATTGTAATCGCCACCGTTCATTCTCTTGATCGCTTCTTTAGCCTCTTCGTCTACTGGCATCTCTACGAAACCAAAACCACGACTCTGACCAGTTTCACGATCTTTGATAATTCTAAGTGATTTTACCTGACCGAAATCACCAAATACGGCTGTTAATTCATCTTCCCCTACTTCTAACGGAAGGCCTGTAATAAATATCTTCATTAATGTCTAAAAATTTCCTCAAAGGTACAAAAACCATACCTTTTATTTGCAATCAGATTGTAAGTAATCGATAAAATAATTATTTAATTGTTTAAAGTCCGTAAACATCGGCTATAAAACAGCGCCGGTCGATTCAATTGTTCTTTCCATGCAAAAATCCCTGCCTTCATAATTCCATTCCAGCATCAGCTTCCAAGTGCCTTCCGGAATATCATCAATAGGGATATGCAGCAATCCCCACTCATCACTGCGCAAAAATTTAATGTCTTGTTTAAGCTGAGGGTCCGAAATGCAATTGAAAAACACTTTTACGGCCACAGGATGATCGAAAGAAAAAGTTACCGTTCTCATCTGTTATCATTAAGCTATCATTCACAATACCTGATATCACCTAAACAACAACAAATTTAGCTGCAATGTTTTAAAAACTTAAACAACAGCTCCCCCAATCCTATCGTCCGGCCATTTTGATTAGTTTATGTGCCAGGTCTTTCCCCAGGTAATTATCAATCACATGATGAACCAGGTAAAGTATGGGTGTCATCAGTATGGCTACCAAAAACTTATAAGTATAATTTACTAATCCTATTGCCGCTACCATTTGCCAGCTCCAGTGATATTGAGGATTCAGATAAAAAGCAATAAATATAACTACAAAACTATCTATCAATTGAGAAACCAGTGTAGAACCAGTAGACCTGAGCCATAAAGCACGCTCTCCTGTTATTTTCTTAATCTTATGAAAGATGAGCACATCTGCAAACTGACCGACCAGAAAAGCAACAATAGACCCGACAATAATCCACATCCCCTGGCCAAATATACCTGCAAAGGCATTATCCATATTTACCTGCTGCCCATTAATTTGCTGATTTACCCAGAAATCTGAAGAGCTCAGGTTCATCGCGCCCCAGACAATAAAAAAAGCATAACCGATAAGCACCGCAGTCAATATTGAAAGAAACCGCACCTGCTTCATTCCGAAATATTCATTGATAATATCGGTCATGATAAATATCAATGGCCAGGTGAGCACACCAGCGGACATATGAAATGATAAATTCGGGACACCTAATAAATTGATATTAAAATGTTTGATCCCAAGCGTGGCTTCCACACTAAATATTTTAACGCCAATAAACTCTGACAGAATAGTGTTAGCTACAAAAAAACTACCTAATACGAGTAATAATCTGCTCTCTTTTGTTTTAAAAGTCATACCTGCTAAAATTATAAATATAGATGAATTTTAAACGGCCTCTTAATTTATTTTATAATTTTGCCAACACATGATAGCTACATACTCGAAACTTCCGGGAACATCCAACAGTATTTTTTCAGTAATGTCCCAGTTAGCGGCTGAACACAACGCCATTAACCTTTCTCAGGGATTCCCTGATTACGATTGCGACCCTAAATTAATTGAATTTGTTGCTGATGCCATGAAAAACGGGCACAATCAATATGCACCAATGGCTGGTATTCAATCTTTAAGAGAACTGGTTGCAGACAAAGTAAACCTTCAGTATGGCTCAAACTACCACCCTGATTCTGAAGTAACGATTACCGCTGGAGGCACACAAGCAATCTTCACCGCACTAACTGCTTGTATTCAGGCCGGTGATGAGGTTATTATTTTTGAACCTGCTTATGACTGCTATGCTCCTACTATAAAGATGTTGGGTGGCCTGGTCAAATCTTATGAAATGGCACCTCCCGATTATACAATTGATTGGGAAATGGTTAAAAAACTATTTACTGCCAGCACAAAAATGATTATTCTGAATAGCCCGCATAATCCAACTGGAACGGTGCTCTCAGCTAAAGATATTAACGCGCTGATTAAGCTGACAAAAGGTACTGATGTATTGATAATGAGCGATGAAGTCTATGAGCACCTGGTTTATGACGGCGTAAAACACAACTCTCTGGCTTCTTACCCAGAGTTGCGTGACCGGACTTTTATTGCAGCCTCATTTGGCAAGTTATTACATACAACAGGCTGGAAAGCTGGCTATTGTATTGCGCCTGAACAATTAATGAAAGAATTCAGGAAAATACATCAGTTCAATGTATTCAGTGTGAACACACCGATGCAAGTTGGAATTGCCAATTATTTAAAAGATCCGGCTGTTTACCTTGGATTAGCTGATTTTTTCCAGGAAAAGCGTGATTTTTTCCGTTCATTGCTGGAGCAAACCAAGTTTAAATTACTACCTTGTAAAGGTTCCTACTTTCAATGCGTGAGCTATGGTCATTTTAGTGACGAGGAAGATACTGTTTTAGCAAAAAGGTTAATTACAGATTTTGGTGTGGCATCCATCCCCGTTTCCGCATTTTATATCAGGAACACGGATCACCAGGTACTGCGCTTTTGTTTCGCTAAAAGGCAAGATACACTTGAAAAATCCGTTGAAAGATTAATGAAACTATAATTTTCACCTGCCTATTACTTGATCAAGATATGGAGAACCCAAACTATCTTAAAATAAATAATCTAAAAATCACCATTTTTCAAGCTTATTTATTTTGGGAAAATATAGATAAAAACCTGCAGAATATATCCCTGCGTTTGTCTTCAGGCGTAAAGGAAAAAACAGATCTTATTGTATTACCAGAAATGTTCAATACAGGCTTTAGCATGAATGCTAAAGCGCTTGCCGAAGAAATGGATGGCAAAACAATGACCTGGATGGCGGCTGCTGCAACCAAATACGATTGCGTAGTGACAGGAAGTCTCATTATCAAAGAAAACAACAACTATTACAACAGGATGATCTGGATGTTGCCAACCGGCGAATATCAGCATTACGATAAAAGACACCTGTTTGGTATGGGTGAAGAAGACAAAACATATACTTCAGGGAAAGATAAAATTGTTGTGGAATTAAAAGGCTGGAAGATTAGGCTTGCAGTATGTTACGACCTTAGATTCCCTGTCTGGTTAAGAAATAATGACCCTTCGTATGATGTCTTGCTGATTGTGGCAAGCTGGCCGGATAAACGTATTCCGCACTGGAAAACACTGATCCCGGCAAGAGCAATAGAAAACCAGAGTTATGTGGTAGCTGTTAACCGGGTAGGCCATGATGGTAAAGAAGTTTACCATAGCGGTCATTCCATGTGCATTGATGCTTTTGGAAATACGATCTATTATAAACCGGAAGATGAAGATCTTTATACTTTTAGTATCAATTATGACGATCTGATTAAAATACGCAGAGACTTCCCTTTCCTGAAGGATGCGGATCAATTTAAACTGATCAATTAATAACTTATAATTTCTTATTTAAATCCGGCCTGGGCCGGATTTTTCTGTTTACAGACCTTTTACAAATAATATTTTTAATGTAATCTTGTAACTCAATCACCTAAACCGTTTTTATGTTTGACCGTAGAAAATTTATCAAATGTTCCGCATTATCAGCCTCTCTCCTGGCTATTGATAAAAGTGGGATGGCTAACATTCTTCCCCCCTCCGCTGTGGCTGCAGCAGGAAAACCAATTGTGATTTCCACCTGGGATTTTGGGATTGCCGCTAACCATGCAGCATGGGATGTATTGTCAACTGGCGGCCGCGCACTTGATGCTGTAGAAAAAGGCGTGCAAGTTCCCGAAGCAGACCCTAAAAACCAAAGTGTAGGATATGGTGGCTTACCAGACAGAGATGGAAAAGTAACTTTAGATGCCTGTATTATGGACGAGTTGGGTAACTGCGGTTCTGTAGCTGCCCTGGAACATATCATGCATCCTATCTCTGTAGCCAGGCAGGTGATGGAAAAAACACCGCATGTGATGCTTGCTGGCGATGGTGCTTTGCAATTTGCATTAGAAAATGGTTTCAAAAAAATAAACCTATTGACACCAGAAAGTGAAAAAGCGTGGAAAGAATGGCTTAAAACTGCAAAGTATGAGCCGATCATGAACATTGAAAACAAACTATACGATAAAGCATCACCAACCAGGTTACCAGGAAACCAATATAACCATGATACCATAGGAATGCTTGCCCTTGATGCCAATGGCAATTTATCAGGCGCATGTACCACTAGTGGAATGGCCTTTAAATTACATGGCCGTGTAGGTGATAGCCCTATTATTGGTGCGGGCTTATATGTCGATAATGAAGTTGGCGGAGCTACTTCGACTGGTGTCGGAGAAGAAGTGATCCGTAACGTGGGCAGTTTCCTTGTCGTTGAATTGATGCGTCAGGGCTATCCGCCAGAAGAAGCTTGTAAAGAAGCGGTGATGCGGATTATTAAAAAGAAACCAGCAAAAGCTAAAGAAATCCAGGTCGGCTTTTTAGCCTTGAATAAAAAAGGACAATACGGCGCCTATGCGATTCAAAAAGGATTCAGTTTTGCGGTTTGTAATGCTGAAAACAAAGACCTGTTAATTCCTGGAAAAAGTTATTATTAAAATTGACAGCTATGATTGAAATGGAAGTTTGCGCCAACTCGGTAAGTTCTGCACTGGAGGCGCAAATTGGAGGGGCAAAACGGGTAGAGTTATGTGCCAGCCTGACTGAGGGTGGTACTACGCCAAGTTATGCGGAAATTAAGCTGGCCAAACAATTGCTTGCAATAGAAGTTTTTCCAATCATCAGGCCACGTGGCGGGGACTTTCTGTATTCGGCACTGGAATTTGAACTCATGAAAGAGGATATCAAAATCTGTAAGGAGTTGCAATGTGAAGGCATCGTAACGGGTATCCTGACTGCAGCAGGCAAAATAGATAAAGAACGTTGTGCTGAGCTGATCGAACTGGCAAAGCCGATGCAGGTTGCTTTCCACCGGGCATTTGATATGGTTACTGATATGCAAGAAGCGCTGGAAGATTTGATTTCCCTTGGCGTGGTCCGTGTGCTGACTTCAGGAGGTAAAGCGACTGCAATAGCGGGTGCTGCGCAATTAACTGCGCTCATTAAACAGGCTGCTGACCGGATTACGATCATGCCCGGCGCTGGTGTCAGCAGTTCAAATATCAAAGAATTGATTTTTAAAACCAGCGCAAAAGTTTTTCATGCTTCAGCCCGAAAAAACCACGTGAGTAAAATGCTGTTCAGGAACAGGGAATTAAGCATGGGAAATGAAGCAGATGAATATAGTACTTCGTTTACAGACGCAGAACTGGTCAAAAAATTACTGGAACTGGCAAACAGTGCGGAATAATCAAGCTAATATTCTATATTTGCGGCACTGATGAAGCACATACGTAATTTTTGCATAATTGCACACATTGACCACGGTAAGAGTACCTTGGCCGACCGTTTACTTGAATACACAAATACCATTACCCAGAGAGAGTCTCAGGCTCAGTTATTGGATGATATGGATTTGGAGCGCGAACGCGGTATTACCATTAAAAGCCATGCTATCCAAATGGACTATGTTCAGGATGGACAACCTTATATATTAAATTTAATTGACACTCCCGGACACGTAGATTTTTCTTATGAAGTTTCCCGTTCAATTGCAGCCTGCGAAGGTGCTTTATTGATCGTAGATGCTTCACAAGGTATACAGGCCCAAACTATTTCCAACCTTTATTTAGCACTGGAGCATGATTTAGAAATCATCCCTATTTTAAATAAAATGGACTTGCCTGGTGCTATGCCAGAAGAGGTCAAAGATCAGATTATTGAACTGATTGGCTGTAAGAGAGAAGAAATCATCCCGGCTTCAGGTAAAACTGGTCAGGGTGTTCACGATATACTTCGTGCTATCGTTGAGCGTGTACCTGCACCTAAAGGAAATCCTGAAGGTGAATTACAGGCACTGATCTTCGACTCTGTTTTTGATTCGTTCCGTGGTATTGTTGCTTATTTCAAAGTATTAAACGGAGAAATCCGTAAAAAAGACAAAGTGAAATTTGTAGCTACCGGCAAGGAATATATTGCAGAGGAAGTAGGTACTTTAAAATTAAAACAATCTCCTAAAGATGTCATCAAAACTGGTGATGTAGGTTATATTATTTCTGGTATTAAAGAAGCCAGAGAGGTAAAAGTAGGCGATACGATTACACATAAAGACAGACCAAGTTCTGAGCCGATCAAAGGTTTTGAAGAGGTTAAGCCCATGGTATTTGCCGGTATTTATCCGGTAGACACGGATGAGTTTGAAGACTTAAGAGAAGCCATGCACAAATTGCAGCTGAATGATGCTTCAATTGTCTTTGAGCCTGAATCTTCAGCAGCATTAGGCTTTGGTTTCCGTTGCGGATTCCTTGGCATGTTACACATGGAGATTATCCAGGAGCGTTTAGAGCGTGAATTTGACATGACAGTAATTACTACTGTTCCCAATGTATCTTATCAGGCGATGACGACCAAAGGTGAGCTGATTATTGTAAATAATCCATCAGATCTTCCTGATCCAAGTAAAATGGAGTATGTAGAAGAACCTTATATCAAAGCAAACATCATTACCAAATCTGAGTTTGTTGGCCCGGTAATGTCTCTTTGTATTCAGAAAAGAGGAATTATCGTGAATCAATCTTATCTGACTTCTGACCGTGTGGAACTTGTTTTTGAGATTCCTATGGGAGAAATTGTATTTGATTTTTATGATCGTTTGAAAACTATCTCTAAGGGATATGCTTCTTTTGATTATCATCAGATTGGTTACCGCAAGTCTGATCTGGTTAGATTGGATATCCTGTTAAATGCAGAACCAGTTGATGCTTTATCCTCGTTAATCCACCGCAGTAATTCTTACGATTTCGGAAAAAGGATCTGTGAGAAACTGAGAGAATTAATTCCGCGTCAGCAGTTCGAGATTATTATCCAGGCTTCTATTGGGGCTAAAATTATCGCCAGAGAAACTGTAAAAGCTTTACGTAAGGATGTAACCGCTAAATGTTACGGTGGTGATATTTCACGTAAGCGTAAACTGTTGGAGAAACAGAAAAAAGGTAAAAAACGTATGCGTCAGGTAGGTAACGTGGAAATTCCACAAACTGCATTTATGGCGGTACTTAAATTAGATTAATCGTTTAACACACAAAACATAACGCTTGACATGCAGTTACTGGACGGAAAATTCGCATCAGAAAAGATTAAATTAGAAATAGCAGCAGAAGCGGCAGAATTTTTAGCACAAAGTGGGCGTAAACCTCATTTATTAGCCATATTGGTTGGTAATGACGGTGGAAGTGAGACTTACGTGGCCAGCAAGATGAAAAATTGCGAAAAAGTAGGCTTTCAATCTTCGCTGATCAGATATGATACAGACGTAACTGAAGAAGAATTACTTCAAAAAATCCATGAGATCAATAGTGATGCAGGTGTAGATGGACTGATTGTTCAGCTTCCTCTCCCAAAACACATTGATCCGGAGAAAGTTACTGAAGCTATAGACCATCGTAAAGATGTAGACGGATTTCACCCGGTAAACTTAGGGCGTATGATGCGTAATCTGCCTTGTTTTATTCCGGCTACTCCTTATGGAATTTTATTGCTGCTGAAAGCTTATGGAATTGATACCGCAGGAAAACATTGTGTTGTTGTAGGACGAAGCAATATTGTAGGTAGCCCAATGAGTATTTTAATGGCGCGAAATGCAAATCCTGGAAATTGTACGGTTACGCTTACACACAGTAAGACTACCAATCTGAAAGAAATTGCTTTACAGGCAGATATTATTATTGCTGCTATCGGTAAAAAGAACTTTGTAACTGCTGATATGGTTAAAACTGGTGCAATCATTATTGATGTTGGTATTAACAGAGAGACTTCTGAGACTACCAAATCTGGCTATAAATTATATGGCGATGTTGATTTTGAGAACGTAGCTCCTTTAGCTTCATGGATTACACCTGTTCCGGGTGGAGTTGGTTTGATGACTATTGTTGGGTTATTGAAAAACACATTGGCCTCAGCTAAAAAAGAAATCTATTCTTAAGCGAGGGATAATAGCATTATTATTGATAAAAACGGCTTGTAGAAATACAGGCCGTTTTCTTTTAAACTTATTTTTTGCCAAAAAACCGGCTGAATAAGCTTTGTTTAAATCCAGCATATAAACCGTCCGGTTCTTCTTTTACAGGATATAAATCTATGTAGTCCCCTTGCCCCTCTGCCCCTCTTCCGGTTGACAAATCATAAGTGTACCGATGGATGGGACAGATTAATTTCCCATGCTCGCACCATCCACCACTAAGAATCCCACCCGCATGCGGACAAGAGTTTTGCACCAGGTGAATTTCGTTTTGATGCCTGAGCAGACACAATTTCTTACCCGCCAGATTAATTTGACGAATGAAATCCCCTGCTGGAATTTCTTCCTCAATTTTATACCAGCGCAAATCAGCCATGACTGCTGTACTTATTCATAGATTAGTCATTTAAATGCGGTCAATATACATATATTCCTATTTTCCATGCATATTTATTTAACTTTGCCAATTGATATATGGCACATAATATTCCAGCAGACGGCACATTGCTTCCATTAATGGAAGAATTTTACACAATTCAGGGTGAAGGTTTTAACACAGGCAAAGCTGCCTATTTTATTCGTCTTGGAGGTTGCGATGTGGGTTGTCACTGGTGTGATGTGAAGGAGAGCTGGGACGCTGAACTTCACCCCTTAACTTCAGCGGATGATATTGCTGAAAAAGCAGATACATTTCCTGGTAAAGCGGTTGTCATTACCGGTGGCGAGCCATTGATCTATAACATGGATTACCTGACCAAAAAACTGCAGGAAAAAAACATCCTTACTTTTATTGAAACTTCGGGAGCTTATCCATTGTCAGGCAGTTGGGACTGGATCTGTTTATCTCCAAAAAAGTTCAAAGCACCGCGTCCGGACATTACTCCTTTCGCCAATGAATTAAAAGTTATTGTCTTTAATAAGAGTGATTTTGAATGGGCTGAGAAATATGCAGAAACGGTATCTCCTGCCTGCAAACTTTATCTTCAGCCGGAATGGTCTAAATCAAAAGAAATTACGCCAATGATTATAGATTATGTGATGGCCAATCCTAAGTGGGAAATTTCCTTGCAAACACATAAATACTTAAATATTCCTTAAGCGGTTAATTCCTGTTTTTTTATTAAGTTCATCTCTCTTGCTAAAGAGTCCTATAAATTTGTAATTTTAATTTATACGGCTCTCCATGCCCGATTTAATAGAAAAAACATGAAGAAGATTACAATAGCATTTTTTTATCTGTTATTTATCACTAGTAGTTTTGTCCGGGCACAGGAGTCTGCTGTAAAAAAAGCACAACAGAATTTCGAGTACGCACAAAAGTCACTATTGACCAAAGATTATGACGGCGCTGCTAAATCTTTAGAAGATGCAGTAGCAGCAGATCCTTCTTTTCAGTTTGCTTTTGTTCAATTGGCAGATATTTACAAACTGAAAAGATCTTTTGAAAAAGCCAAAGTCAATTATTTAAAAGCGATTGACATTCAAACCGTTCCATTGGCAGCGAGAGTTTATTATTCTTTAGGTGAAGCAGAATTGAACAGCGGGCAATATGCTGATGCGGGGAAACACTTCTCCTTATTTAAGATGGCTTATCAGGGAAAAGACCGCGAAATGGTTTTAAAAGCGGAAAAATATATCCGGGATTGTGATTTTGCAACCGTTGCAATCAAAGCACCCGAAAAATATGTCCCTATAAATTTAGGGCCTTTCATTAATACCAAAGACAGAGAATATTTACCCACACTCACCGCAGATGGCTCAACACTTATCTTTAGCCGTACAGTTGAGGGGAATGAGGATTTTTATATCTCCCGTAAAGTAAATAAAGAATGGAAAACAGCAATCCCGCTCAGTGATAAAATTAATACCAGATTTAATGAAGGTGCGCAATCGATTTCACCAGATGGAATGTACTTGTTTTTTACGGGCTGTAACCGACCAGATGGACTTGGAAGTTGTGATCTGTATGTAAGTCATAAAAACGGAAACCAGTGGGATGCCCCTTTTAACCTTGGGTCTGTAGTCAACTCCTCTTCCTGGGATTCTCAGCCAGCAGTAACTCCGGATGGAAATACACTTTATTTTGTGAGTAACCGCCCCGGAGGAATAGGTGGATATGACATTTGGAAAACCACTTTAAATGGTGAAGGCGAATGGAGTAAACCAGAAAACCTTGGACCGGATATCAATACGGTTTATGATGAGAATACCCCATTTATACACCCCGATGGAAAAACTTTATACTTCTCTTCTAATGGATGGCCGGGCATGGGCAGTATGGATATCTTCTACAGCCGTGCACAAGCAGATGGAAAATGGGGCAAACCTGTGAACCTCGGTTATCCTATTAATACCTTCAATGAAGAAAGTGGATTAATGGTAAGTCCGGATGGCACCGAGGGGTACTTCTCTTCTATACTTAAAGATGGTTTAGGTGACATGGATATTTACAGATTTAAATTACCAGCCGCCGCAAGACCGCTACCCATTACTTATGTTAAAGGCATTGTCAGAGACAAAGAAACCCGTGGATATCTGGAAGCCAAAGTACAAGTGGTAAACCTGAAAACGAAAGAGACTAAATTCAATGACTTTACCTCAAAAGATAATGGCGAATTTCTGGCAGTGATGCCGCTGGGCAGTACTTATGCTTTTAATGCGGTGGCTGATGGTTACCTGTTTTATTCTGAGAATTTCGAATTGAACCAGGCAAAATCGGGTCAGCCTTATCTATTGGAAATTTATCTTGAAAAACTTAAACCTGGTGCAAATGTGGTTTTAAAGAATATATTTTTTGATACCAATAAAGCAGAACTTCTTCCGCCATCAATTACAGAGTTAACGAATCTTTTGCAATTGCTGCAGGCTAACACATCTGTAAGCATTGAAATTCAGGGGCACACTGACAATGAAGGTAATGCAGAAGCGAATCAGAAATTATCTTTACAGCGCTCCAAAGCAGTTTATGACTATTTGACTGCAAATAAAGTAAAGCCTGAAAGGTTGACATTCAAAGGATTCGGTGCTACTAAACCAATTTCATCAAATGATACCCCTGCTGGCCGTCAGCAAAACCGCAGAACTTCATTCATCATTACTGGTATATAAGAATAGGCCGTGTCAATGACACGGCCTATTCTTATATACCAGTAATAGAAGCACATAGCTTATTTAATAGCGCACCAATAGGGGTAAAACCCACCACCAATACTAAACTACCGCTTTTCTAATCTTAATTAACTTCACTAATAACTGCTCTAATAAATCAAGATGAAGCATATTTGCACCATCAGATTTTGCATGCGCAGGATCAGGATGTGTCTCAATGAATAATCCATCAGCTCCAACAGCTATAGCTGCCTTCGCAATAGTCTCAATTAACTGAGGTTTACCACCCGTTACACCAGAACTTTGATTTGGCTGCTGTAAAGAGTGCGTTACATCCATCACTACAGGTACTCCAAAAGACTGCATTTCAGGTAAACCACGGTAATCTACAATTAAGTCCTGATAACCGAAGGTATTCCCCCTATCCGTCAATATCACACGTTTATTTCCAGCTTCGTAAACCTTATCAACTGCAAATCTCATCGAACCCGCAGAAAGGAACTGCCCTTTCTTCACGTTAACAACTTTTCCAGTTTTGGCAGCAGCAATCAGCAAATCCGTTTGTCTGCATAAAAATGCAGGGATCTGTAACACATCCACGTATGCAGCGGCCATTGCAGCCTCAGCACTCTCATGAATATCAGTTACTGTTGGTACACCAAAAGTTTTTCCAACCTTTTCTAAAATCTTTAATGCTTTTTCGTCACCAATACCAGTAAAAGAGTCACCTTTAGAACGGTTTGCTTTTCTGTAAGAACCTTTAAAAATAAAAGGGATTTCTAACTGATCAGTAAGGGTTACAATTCTTTCTGCAATTCTCATTGCGATTTCTTCCCCTTCAATTGCACAAGGGCCGGCCATCAAAAAGAAATTACCGGAAGTCGTATGTTTTAATTTATCTAATTCAAAATTGACCATGCTGTAGCTTTAATTTCCAAGTTCTGACATGAACTTGATTCTCATTAATTGTATCTCTTCACGCGTATAATCCGTTTCACCCAAATCTTTCAAAGCTTCATCAATTGAATCATTCTCAGCCGCACGGAAGTAATCAAATACTTCGTCCTGGCGATCGTCATCCAGCATTTCATCTACAAAGTAGTTCAGGTTCAGCTTAGTTCCGGAGTTCACAATCGCTTCTATTTCTTTCAGGATTTCACTATAAGTGATCCCTTTAGATTTGGCAATATCTTCCAGTCCAATCTGTCTGTCTACATTTTGTATAATGGAAACCTTTAATTGTGATTTATTTGCCTGTGTTTTAATAATTAAATCTATAGGACGCTCAATGTCATTGTCTGTCACATATTTTTTGATCAGTTCAAGGAAAGGCGTACCAAACTTCATAGCCTTGCCATTTCCGACACCCGAAATCTGTTTCAGTTCATCCATAGCAATCGGATAATGCGTACACATTTCTTCGAGTGAAGGGTCCTGGAAAACGACGAAAGGAGGAACATTTTTCTGTTTCGCGATCTTTTTTCTCAGATCTTTCAGCAATTGAAGCAATTGCGTATCCAGCGTTCCACTACCATGTTTTACATCATCTTCATCGTCATCTGCCGAACTTTCGATAGGTACATTCAGAATGAATTTAAGACTGTATGGGTTTTTGATGAAGTCATTTCCCGAATTGGTCAGTCTTAATAAACCATAGTTATCAATATCTTTTGATAAAAAGTTATTCAATACGGCCTGTCTGATTAAAGATTTCCAAAGATTTTCACCTTCTACTTTACCCAGTCCAAACTCCTGCAGTTTACTATGCTCATAAGCGATAGTCTGCGCGGTCTCCATTCCTAATAAAACACAAAGGATATGTGCATCGTCAAACTTCTCCCCGATATTTTTAATCAGCGTCAGTGCAACCTTTAAGTGCTCTTCGGCTTCAAAATACGTTTTAGGTTTTTTACAGTTATCACACATACAGTTACAGCCTGTCTCGTTGAAGTTTTCTCCGAAATAATGCAGGATCTGCTTTCTGCGGCACACACCTGATTCCGCGTAGTCAATAACCTCTTTTAAGATTTGTGTACCAATTTCACGCTCAGCCACCGGCTTATCTTTCATGAATTTAGCCAGCTTGTCTACATCTTTCTGTGCGTAAAATGCAATACAAACACCTTCTCCGCCATCACGTCCGGCTCTTCCAGTTTCCTGGTAATAACCTTCCATACTTTTAGGAATATCATGGTGAATTACGAAACGAACATCAGGTTTGTCAATTCCCATCCCGAAAGCGATGGTAGCCACAATAACCTCCACATCTTCCATCAGGAATTTGTCTTGCGTATCGGCTCTGACTTTAGGTTCTAATCCGGCATGGTAAGGCAATGCCTTGATGCCATTCAGGTTTAATGCTTCAGCAACTTCTTCCACCTTTTTTCTGCTCAGGCAGTAAATAATACCGGATTTACCTGTATTGTATTTAATGTACCTGATGATTTCTTTGATTACATCCCTTTTAGGGCGTATTTCATAAAATAAGTTGGGTCTGTTAAACGAGGACTTAAACAAGGTAGCGTCGGCCATCTGCAAGTTCTTAATAATATCCTGCTGCACCTTCGGTGTTGCCGTTGCAGTTAATGCAATAATCGGGATGTCTGGTCCCAGGCCGCTGATCACCTGGCGGATCCTCCGGTACTCCGGACGAAAATCATGTCCCCATTCTGAAATACAATGGGCTTCATCAACCGCAACAAAAGAGATCGTAATAAGCTTCAGAAATTCGATATTATCCGGCTTGGATAATGATTCCGGGGCTACGTATAATAATTTAGTCTGACCACTTAACAAATCGCTTTTTACCTGGGCTATTTCCGATTTATTTAAAGAAGAATTCAGAAAGTGTGCAATACTGTCACTTCCACCAAAAGCCCTCAACTGATCCACCTGATTTTTCATCAGCGCAATAAGCGGCGATATCACGATGGCAGTACCTTCTGACATTAAAGCTGGTAATTGGTAACAGATAGATTTCCCCCCACCCGTTGGCATAATTACAAAGGTATTTTTCCGCTCAAGAACATTGGTAATAATTGATTCCTGATCCCCCTTAAAATTGTCGAAACCAAAAAAGGTTTGTAAGTTGTCAAACAACGACTTTTTCACATCCATTTTGTGTATAAAATATTCAGTGCTATTTTTGATTCAAAATAACATAATTTTGCACCAATTAAAGCATCAATATACTAAATATTTCTCTTTGAAAAGTAAAAAATCTATTATCACAGCGGGGATCAACACTTTACAAGCGGAAGCGCAGGCTATACTTGGGCTCGTAAAACATATAAATGACGATTTTGCAGCGATTGTGGAGCGGATTATAGCCGGAAACGGGCGTGTAATTGTTACAGGAATCGGTAAAAGCGCCATTATTGCGCAGAAAATTGTCGCTACTTTAAATTCTACAGGCACGCCATCGAGTTATATGCATGCTTCAGATGCGGTGCATGGAGACCTCGGGATGATACAGAAAACAGACATTGTAATCTGCATTTCCAAGAGCGGAAATACCCCCGAAATCAAGGTCCTCGCGCCCTTGCTAAAGCAGTGCGGAGCTTTACTGATCGGGATGGTCGGACAACTCGAATCTGAGCTGGCCAGACAAGCAGATCTGATTCTCAATACCACTGTTGAAAAAGAAGCTTGTCCTAATAATCTGGCGCCTACTACAAGTACAACTGCACAACTGGCTATGGGAGATGCGCTTGCAGTAAGCTTGCTTTTGGCCAGAGAATTCAGTGCACAGGATTTTGCCCGCTTCCATCCGGGAGGGTCTTTAGGAAAAAAACTGTACCTTAAAGTCTCTGATCTGGCAGAACGCAATGCTAAACCGAGTATTTTAGCTGACGCAGCTGTAAAAGATGTCATAATTGCAATTAGTAAAAACCGTTTAGGTGCTGTTGTTGTTGTTGATGGTAGCCAAATAATTGGTATCATTACAGACGGTGATATCAGAAGAATGCTGGAAAAATATGCAGACCTTACCGGCCTGACAGCAAAAGACATTATGAATAGCAAACCTAAAATGATAGATAAAGACACTTTAGCAGTAACCGCGTTCGAATTGATCAGACAATCTAATATTACACAATTATTAATTACCGATGCCAATGGTTATTTTGGTATTGTACATTTGCACGACCTTCTGCATGAAGGTTTATTATAGTTTAATCCTAATATGAACAAAGATAATTACGCCCTAATTATGGCCGGTGGCGTTGGCAGCCGTTTTTGGCCTGTAAGCAGAATCGAACATCCGAAACAGTTTATCGATTTTTTTGGTATAGGGAAAACGCTTATTCAAAGTACATATGATCGCTTTTTAAAAATATGTCCGCCCGAAAACATTTTCATTGTAACCAATGAAATTTATATAGATAAGGTAAAATCGCAGCTTCCTGACCTTCCGGATAATCAAATCCTTGCAGAACCTATTATGAGAAATACAGCGCCTTGTATTGCTTATGGCTCTATGAAGATTGCTGAGATTAATCCGGATGCGACTATTGTTGTTGCTCCATCAGATCACACCATATCCAATCTTGACGCCTTTATAGCAGCTATAGAGCAGTCTTTAAAAGCTGCTAAGGAAAACGACTGCCTGATCACTTTAGGGATCAAGCCGAGCCGCCCTGATACAGGTTATGGTTACATACAATATGTAGAAACCACCTTACCTACAGATCCGCAAATCAATAAAGTAAAAATATTCACAGAGAAACCTAATCTGGAACTGGCAAAGTCATTTTTACAAAGTGGTGATTTCTTATGGAACGCAGGTATTTTTATCTGGTCGGCCAAAGCAATCAATGACGCTTTCAGTAAACATCTGCCAGATATGTATGATATTTTCCACCTGGGTGCCTCTTTATACAATACACCAGAAGAGAAAGCCTTTATTGGCAATGCATATTTGCAATGCACCAATATTTCGATTGACTTCGCCATTATGGAAAAAGCTGATAATGTTTATGTGCTGCCTACCGATTTCGGGTGGTCAGACCTTGGGACATGGGCTTCTATTTATGAGATGGCAGAGAAAGATTATGTGGGTAATGCAGTGATCCCTTCTGAGCAGGTGATGATGTTCAACTCGTCAAACTGTATGGTCAATGTACCTGAGGACAAACTGGTTATCCTGCAGGGCTTACATGACTATATTGTAGTGGAATCGAACAATACACTGTTGATTTGTCCCAGATCTGAAGAACAGAGCGTGAAACAAATCGTAGCAGATGTAAAGTCTAATTTTGGACAGAAATTTATCTAGAACCTGTAAATAACAGGTTCTTAATTCGTACCGCGCTGTCTGATCGCTTCGTACAGAATAACGCCGGTAGAAACCGAAACATTTAGTGAACCGATCTCTCCAAACATAGGGATCTTCGCTAAATGGTTTGCCATACGCATAATATCATTTGATATCCCCTCGTCCTCCGCTCCCATTACAATTGCTGTTGGGGCAGTATAATCTGGTGCATAAATCAAATCATTTGTTTTTTCGGTACAAGCCACAATCTGTAAACCACATTCTTGCAGGAATAAGGCAGTTTTGTGTAAATTTTGCTGACGGCATACCGGGATCGTAAATAATGCACCCGCAGAGGTTTTAATTGCATCTGCATTAATTTGTGCAGAGTTTTTTGCCGGAACAACAATGGCATGTACACCTGTACAGGCTGCTGTCCTTGCAATAGCCCCCATGTTTCTTACGTCAGTAATCCCATCCAGGATCAGGATTAAAGGAACTTCTCCTTTTTCATAGATTAAAGGAATGATATCTTCTATTTTCTGAAAAGTAATGGCAGAAATTACAGCAACCACTCCCTGGTGGTTTTTTTGTGTCATCCTGTTTAACTTTTCTACAGGAACATTGTGTACAGGGATATCAGTATCTCTCAGCAAGCCCTTAAGCTCAGGAATGATTTCTCCTGTAAGACCGCGTTGCATGTAAATGCTTTCTATATCTTTACCAGCTTTAATTGCTTCAATTACAGCACGTATACCGAAAACAAACTCGTTATTTTCTTTAGGCCTGGGTGACCTTCTAAAGTTTTCCATTGATTATATTTTACCTGCAAAAATAGCTGAAATAATGAGAATTGAGGAATCGAATGTTCATCGGTTACAGCGGCTTCGGCAGTCAGGAAACTTGTATGAAACATCATATCGGTTTTACACCTGATACACAGCTCCTTATCAACAATATTCTGTTAGTAAATAGCAGAATTTTTATTCCTTGCGCAAAATTCTATGATATTCAGGTGTCAGAATGTTCATAAAGAAATCTTTACAGGACTAAATTTTTCGCTATTTTTGGGGCTATGAATACGGATAACGGAACACAAGGTCAGGACAGGCAGAACTTTACCTCTTCCAGAAAAAACAGAGTCGGTGCCCCAATGAGTAATATGGGTAAAATACCCCCTCAAGCTATAGATTTAGAAGAAGCAGTGCTTGGTGCACTGATGCTTGAAAAAGATGCCCTTTCTACCGTTATTGATATCCTTAAGCCTGATGTTTTTTATGCAGAAGCGCACAAAAAGATCTTTGAGGCGATCGCTATCTTATTTCAGAAATCCAAACCAGTAGATATTTTAACTGTAACCTCCGAACTCAGAACATTGGGTACGCTGGAAATGGTTGGTGGTGCTTATTATATTACCAATCTGACTAACCGTGTTGCTTCAGCAGCAAACATTGAATATCACGCCCGTATTATTTCACAAAAATACATTCAGCGTGAACTGATCAGGATTTCATCAGAGATTATCCAAAACGCTTACGAAGATACCACTGATATATTTGACCTGCTGGATAACGCAGAGAAAGGGCTGTTTGATATCGCTCAGAACAACCTGCGCAGGGATACCCAGAAAATGGACGAGATTATTAAACAATCTCTGGCTACGCTGGAAGAATTAAGAACAAAATCTGACGGTTTAACTGGTGTTCCTTCGGGATTTACTGCGCTGGACAGAATTACCGGCGGATGGCAGCCTTCAGATTTAGTGATTATCGCGGCACGTCCGGCGATGGGTAAAACCGCTTTCGTACTTACCTGTGCGAGAAATGCAGCTGTTGACTTTAAACGTCCTGTTGTGGTATTCTCCCTGGAGATGTCCTCTGTACAGTTAGTGAATCGTTTAATATCCGGAGAAACAGAGATTGAACAGGAAAAAATCCGTAAGGGGAATTTAGCGGAATGGGAATGGCAGCAGCTCCACAGTAAAATTGGTACGCTGACAGAAGCCCCGCTTTTAATTGATGATACCCCTGCCCTGAATATTTTTGAATTCAGAGCAAAATGCAGAAGGCTAAAATCACAATACGATATCCAGATGATCATCATCGATTATTTACAGTTGATGCATGGTAAAGGAGAAGGACAAAGTGGTGGTGGTAACCGTGAGCAGGAAATTGGTAGTATATCCAGAGCCCTGAAATCGGTTGCTAAAGAATTAAACGTTCCGGTACTTGCCCTTTCGCAGTTAAGCCGTGCGGTGGAGACCAGACCGGGAGTAAATGGTAAACGTCCGCTCTTATCCGATTTGAGGGAATCGGGCTCTATTGAGCAGGATGCGGATATGGTACTTTTCCTTTATCGTCCGGAGTATTATGGAATCACTGAAGATGAGAGCGGAAGATCGCAGGCTGGTGTTGGTGAGGTTATTATCGCGAAACACAGGAATGGTGAAACCGGTATTGTACCGTTGAGATTTATTGGTAAGTACGTGAAATTCACTGATCTTGAAGAAGACTTCATGCCACCAAACTCATTCTCTATGGATAGTCCTGCTGCAGGTATGCTGCCTTCAGCCGATTTCGACCGCCCGGCGGGGAATGTAATTATCAAGCCATCCCGTATGGATGATTTCAATGATGACGACGCACCTTTCTAAACATAGAATTGATTACCTCTAAAATATAATTGATTACCGGGCTACATAAAGTAGCCCAGTAATATTCCTGCCAATACAATCAGCGGAGGACTGATCCTGGTAAAATTAAGGATCAGGAAAGTAACCGCAATAATGACAATCGATAGTACATCAAAGCCAACTGGCTTCACGAGTAACACAAATGCTGCAATAATAAAGCCTACACTTACTGCATTGATGCCAGACAAAGAATGTTTGATCCTGGTTATTTTTTTCAAATCTTCCCAAAATGGAACGATAAAAAGCACCAGAATCAATCCGGGAAGGTTAATGCCCAGAACCCCTACTATTCCGCCCATCATTTGTCCATAGATACCGTAACCAAAATTCTTCATGCTGATTGCGCCCAGATAACTCGTAAAAGAGAAGGTCGGGCCCGGCAAAGCTTGCTGTAAAGCAAAACCCGACAGGAATTCAGAAGAGCCCAGATAATGCTTCATTTGTACAAATTCCGTAAACATCAGCGGAACTAATACTTGTCCGCCACCAAAAATAAAGATCCCGTTACGGTAAAAATTTTCAAACAGCCTGATTGGCAAACTAAACGGAGAGGTCCGGTTAATTATTGCGCCTAAAGCCGCAAGGAAAAGCAATACACCGAAAAAATAAGCTAACTTTTTCGGGTTAATGTTTGCAAATAGCTTTACCCTGATCTCACTTTCTTCTTTTGGGGTTTCCAAAGCAGAAGAAATCATTCCTCCAACCAGGATAGCCAGCGGAAAAACATACGCATTTCTTAATACCAATGTCACAATAACAGCAGAAATAGCTAAAAAAACAGCCGTCTGTGTAATCAGGACTTTCCTGGAGAGTGTGTATGCGCCAAAGGCCACTATCCCAAGCGCAATAGGCTGAATGTACTTTAAGATCAATACAAACTGTACTTTATGGTCAAGTTGCGCAAAACTGATCGCTGCAAAAGTCATTACCGCTGCCGAGGGAATAATCCAGATCAGAAAGGTGATGAGGGCTAGTTTTAACCCACCAACCTTATGCCCTATTCCAACCAGCGTTTGTGTAGAAGCAGGTCCTGGTAATATCTGGGCCAGCGCATTCAATTCCAGTAAGTCTTCTTCCGAGATATAATGAGTTTGCTTAACAAAATACTTTAACAGCAACGAGATATGTGCCTGAGCACCACCGAATGCTGTAAAAGTAAAAAGAAAGACATCTTTAACAAACAGGAGTTGTCGTTTTTCCATCCCTTTCATTAATCGTCTTCATAATCCAGGCCTGCTGCCATATTATAAGCCCCTTGTAATTCTGAAAAAGCATGTCCATCGCCCTTTTCTCTGGCCCTTTTCATGCCAAGCTGATAGATCTCAACTGCCTTATCGGTCTGCTCTTGTTTTTGATATAATTTACCTAAATGATAATAAGTTCCAACATAAGACGGATGTTCTTCTACTAATTTATGATAATAATAAAAGGCTTGTTCAGTATCATTTAAGGAGTTATACTCTGTTGCCAGTGCATACAGAATAAATGGATCATTCGGTTCTGTTGCCAAAAAAGATAATAACTTGTTTAATCGGGTACTTTGCATTTTAAATCCCTGCTTTTTTAATTAGATTTGCAAAAAGACATTTTTTTGAAATCGTTATATTTAGACACTGATAAAAACCAATAACAGTTAAATAATGGCTTCATCAATTTAAAAAACAACTTATTCATATGAAAATATTAGTTTGTATCAGTAACGTGCCCGACACAACGACAAAAATAACTTTTACTAATGATAATACCCAATTCAATACTGCGGGAGTTACGTTTATCGTGAATCCGTATGATGAAATTGCATTGTCAAGAGCGATTGAACTTTGTGCTGGCGGAAAAGGAACAGTAACCGTAATTAACGTTGGCGAAAGTGCTACTGAACCAACTATCAGAAAAGCATTGGCCATTGGTGCTGATGACGCTGTCAGAATTGATGCAGCTCCGCGTGATGCTTATTTCACCGCTTTTCAAATCGCTGAATATGCTAAAGAAGGTAATTTTGACATGATCCTTACCGGTCGTGAATCAATTGATTATAACGGCGCGCAGGTAGCTGCGATGGTTGGTGGATTTTTAGATATCCCATCTGTTTCTATTATCAAAAAATTAGACTACGATGGAACTACTGCAACTCTTGAAAGAGAAATTGAAGGTGGTAAAGAGGTCGTAACCGTAACGGGTAAATTTGTAGCCAGCTGTGCTGAAGGCGTAGCGGCCCCAACGATCCCAACCATGAGAGGTATTATGTCAGCAAGGTCAAAACCATTAGTTGTAGTTGCGGCACAGCCAATCGAAGAAGTAATTAAAGTAGTACAGTTTGAAACTCCTCCTGCACGCGGAACCGTTAAATTAATCCCGGCAGAAGAAGCAGCTAACCTGATCAGCCTGCTGCATACCGAAGCTAAAGTAATCTAAGGTCTGTTTTAAAAAATTAATTATAAAAATCTAAGCGAAAAAATATGTCAGTTTTAGTATATGTAGAACAAGTCGAAGGTAAGTTTAAGAAATCCGTATTTGAAGCGGTTTCTTATGCAAAAGCCATCGCAGATAAAACAGGGACTAGCCTTACCGCTGTATCTATCGGTAACGTTGCAGATAACGAATTACAAGAATTAGGTAAATATGGTGCTGCCAAAGTATTAAATGTAGCCAGCGCAGAATTAAAGAATTTCGTGAACCAGGCTTATGCTGCAGTAATCGCAGAAGCTGCTCAGAAAGAAGGTGCTGAAATTGTCGTGCTTTCTAACTCCTTTTCAGGAAAAGGCCTTGCTCCACGTGTAGCTGTTAAATTAAAAGCAGGTTTAGTTGATGGTGCGATTGAGCTTCCACAATTAGATGGCGGTAAGTTCCTGGTTAAAAAAGGCGCTTTCTCCGGAAAAGCATTTGCTGTTACTGAGCTGGTTTCAGCAAATAAAGTAATCGCGTTGAACCCGAACGCTTTTGGCGTGAAGGAATCAGCAGTTACGGCATCAATCGAAGCCTTCTCTCCTGCTGTTCAGCCTACCGATCTTACTGCAATAGTTAAAGAAATCGTGAGAGCTACTGATAAAGTTTCTTTACCTGATGCTGAATTGGTTGTTTCTGCAGGAAGAGGCCTTAAAGGACCTGAAAACTGGGGTATGATCGAAGAATTGGCTGGATTATTAGGTGCGGCTACGGCTTGCTCCAAACCAGTTTCGGATGCAGACTGGAGACCACACTCAGAACACGTTGGTCAGACAGGTATTGCAATCAGTCCAAATTTGTATATTGCTATAGGTATATCAGGAGCTATCCAGCATTTAGCCGGAGTAAGTTCTTCTAAAGTAATTGTAGTCATCAATAAAGATCCGGAAGCTCCTTTCTTTAAAGTTGCTGATTATGGAATCGTTGGAGATGCCTTTGAGGTTGTTCCTAAATTAATTGAGGCTCTAAAAGCACATCAAGCTTAATATTAATATCAGGCGGAGATGAAAGTTTCCGCCGGATATTCATAAATATGAAAAAAGTAAAACTAGATATTGTTGGCTTATCCTATAGCCAAACCCAATCCGGAGCCTACGCACTGGTACTTGGAGAAGTAAACGGCAGAAGACGTTTGCCTATCATCATAGGTGCATTCGAAGCTCAGGCTATTGCAATTGAGATTGAAAAAATGACCCCAAGCAGGCCGTTGACGCATGATCTATTCAAAACATTTGCGCAGACTTATAAAATTGAGATCAAAGAAATCCTAATCTACAATCTTGTAGATGGTGTCTTCTTCGCTAAGCTGATCTGTACAGACGGTGAAAGAACAGAAGAAATCGATGCCAGGACATCAGATGCAATAGCACTGGCTGTTCGTTTCAACTCATCAATTTACACCTACGAATTTATTTTATCCTCTGCAGGTATCGTTATTGAAGGTAACGACTTTGTTTTTCTCGAAAACATGGATAACCTGAACAAGGAACAAGGACAGGACGATATTGATACTTCAATTCCCGGAACTGGCTTTGGAAGTCTTAGTGTGGAGGAGCTTAATCAAAAACTTCAGGAAGCTATTGCTGAGGAGGCCTATGAAAAAGCGGCCCGTATCAGAGATGAACTCAACAAAAGAAATTCATCCCAATAGTTATTATTTGCAAGTTTATACACATCTTTATTTTTTCTACCCAATTTTTTTTATTTGAATATTTTTTATGGAGCGTTTTCACGGAGTAATTGGCGTCATTTTTATACTGGGCCTAGCTTATCTTTGTTCTAATAACAAGAAGAAGATTAATTTTAGACTTGTAGCAAGTGGGCTTACGCTCCAGATAGTCATTGCAATTCTTGTATTGAGAGTTGCCCCCGTTCAACACTTCTTTGAGTTTCTTGGTAAAGGAATGCAGAAAATCGAGCAATTCGCTAAAGTAGGTGTTGATTTCGTTTATGGTGGTGTTGCTGTGATTGGTTTTGATGGTAAAACACATGCCTATGCCGCCCCTGAAAGTTTCATTTTCGCCTTTAATGTAACGGCCACAATTATCCTGGTTTGCGTGCTGGTCGCTATATTTTACCATTTTGGTATCATGCAGCGTATTGTATCTGTCATTGCCAAAGGAATGAACTTTATTATGCGTGTGAGTGGCGCTGAAGCCCTGAGTAACGTAGCCAGTGCTTTTGTTGGCCAGGTTGAAGCTCAGGTGATGATCAAACCTTATCTTAAAGGAATGACAAAAAGTGAACTGCTGGCTTCTATGAGCGGTAGTTTAGCCTGTATTGCTGGTGGTATCCTGATCGTTTATGCCAACATGGGTGCCCAGGCCGGAATGAACCTTGCCCCGAAACTAATTATGGCCAGTTTAATGGCTGCTCCGGGAGCATTGATTATTTCTAAGATCGTTTTTCCTGAAACAGAGGTTTCACAAACGATGGGTAAAGTAAAGCTGGAAGTTAAAAGTGAATATACAAACCTGATTGATGCGATTTCGCATGGTGCAGGAGAAGGTTTTAAAATAGCTATGAACGTAATCGCGATGTTAATCGGCTTTATTGCCTTAATCGCTTTAGTGGATTATACTTTAATTAATATCGGACACCTTTTCAATCCAAACTTTAATTTATCGCTGGACTGGATTTTTGGCAGACTTTTCTATCCATTTGCCTGGTCAATGGGCATTCCAGATGTGGATGTTAGCAATGCTGCGACTTTACTTGGTCAAAAACTAACTGTAAATGAGTTTCTTGCGTTCAAAAACCTGACCACTAAAGCCGTTCCGATTGTGACTGAAAAAGGCATATTGATTATCAGTATTGCTATTTGCGGTTTTGCAAACTTCAGCAGCGTTGGTATGCAGATTGGTGGAATTGGAGAGCTTGCGCCAGAACGTCGTGCAGACTTAGCTAAACTAGGCTTAAAAGCGTTAATGTGCGGAACATTAGCTTCTTATCTTTCTGCTTCTATTGCAGGTGTATTAATGTAATCTTACTGATTTTAACAAAAAATGAAAACAACAGAATTTGCTATAATTGGACTAGGTGGTGTTGGTGGTTATTTCGGGTTTAAATTAGCTCAGAAATATACTGCAGACAGCGCAATCAACGTTACTTTTATTGCCCGCGAAAAAACCTACGAAATTGTTAAAGAAAATGGTCTTACCCTGCTTTCTGAAGCACATGAAGATCCTATTGCCAGACCAGATCAAATTTTTAAAACTGTAGCTGAACTAGGCCATACCGATGTATTTGTAATCTGTGTAAAAGAATATGATCTGGAGAATATCTGTAATCAATTAAAAGATAAAATTAAAAATGATACTGTCATTCTTCCGCTGATGAATGGGGTTGATATTTATGAAAGAATACGAAAAATAATTACCAATGGAATTGTTCTGCCTTCCTGCGTTTATGTAGCCTCACATATTAAAGAAAAAGGGATTGTTGAGCACAAAGGAAATCCTGGTAAAATCATTGCAGGGAAAGATCCTGAACATCCGGAATTCGATCCTCAGGGCATTGTTGACCTGTTTAAGAATGCTTCAATCGATATCGACTATAAGGAGGATTCATTTCCGGCTATCTGGTCAAAATACTTCTTTATTGCAAGTTTTGGATTGGTTTCTGCCAGGTACAATAAATCTATAGGACAGGTTAATGAAGAAGAAGAATTACACCAGAGGGCTTTAGCGGTAATGCAGGAAATACAGGCAATCGCAGTCAGAAAAGAAATTGATCTTCCTGAAGACATTATTGAACAGACTTTTCAGAAAGCAGCCTCCTTCCCTTTCCAAACACCGACTTCTTTGCAACTGGATGTACAATCAGGAAAAGAAAACACGGAACTTGAACTCTTTGCCGGGGCAATTATTGCCTACGGAAAACAGCTTGGCATCCCTGTTCCGGAAACCACTGACATTTATAATGAAATCAAAAATGGAATGCTGGTTTAGCTTTTATTTTTGAAATAATTCAGACCAAATAATGTTAGTGAGCAACCTATTAAACCAGAAAGTACGGTAGATGAAAAGCCTTTGGTTAATAAAAGCCATGCATCACCAAGGATAAGAATGAGCAATAAAATTGAAATGATTTTAACTCCGTTCTTTTTAAAGAAATCTGCCATAGTTATTTTTGAAGAATTGCAAACTTAGCTATTTTTTGTCGCCCAAACGGTGATGAGATTCAAAAGGAAGAGATTCAACCGGAAATCTCTTCCTTTTATGCTAACATTTCCTGCAGCAGATCAAATAGGGTCAGGTTCTTGGCACAACCAAAATAATTATGATCCAGAATCAGGTAGATCGTCTTTTTCGAAATCCCATCATTGGTCACAATTCTAAGCGGCTGGCATAACAAACCCAGGTTTTTTACAAAATTACGCTGGTAGCTTTGATCAAAGCCGATATAAACTTCTGCTATATCTGCTAATGAGATTTTCAAATCTATGTCCTGATCATCGCCCCGAACCCATAGTCCTTGTTCTGTTAAGAATAAAACCCCAGTATGATCATGTACTGGAGGAACACCTGTAAACTGGGCAGCAATATTGTTGATTCCTGTTTTTGATTCCAGTTCATAATCATAACTCCATAGTACTCTTGCTTCTAATAAATTCATTGGTTAAAATTGACATGCGCGTTAGGGTTGCAAACTTAGCATTTTATTGATTAATTAAACCTACCTTCACCAACATGCTGGCGATTTGCCATATATTTTCCCACCCCCGCTCCTTGCAAAACATCTTCAACACGCTAATCGATAGTTTTATAGACAATAAGGTAGGCATTACAGAGAATTTTTTAAGCGTGGCTCTAGCCGCACAACTCAAAGAAAATCTGTATGGCCTTTATCAGGATAAATTACTGCTATCAGCAGGGACAGGGAACGAAACTATTGTTTCCCATGATCAACTGGTAAGAAGTGATAAGATCTACTGGTTAGACAGAAAGCACGATAATATCCATGAAAATAGTTTTTTCGATTTGATGGATAGCTTTGTCAGTTACCTGAATAGTACCTGTTATACTGGGATTACCGGTTATGAATTTCATTATACTTTATATGAAGAGGGAAGTTTTTATAAAAAACATCTCGATCAGTTTAAGAACAATGATAGCAGGCAATATTCAATGATCATTTATTTAAATGCAAATTGGAAGGAAAATGATGGCGGAGAACTTTGTATCCATCATCAGGATAGTTTGCAAAAAATATCGCCCGATAATGGTAAAAGTGTTTTCTTCAAAAGCAGTGAACTTATACACGAAGTTTTAATGACGCATAAACCGAGATTAAGTATAACGGGCTGGTTGAAAATTAATTAAAAACGTTTAAATTGCTGCGTTAATACGACGCAATGAAACTCATTTCCAACCTCTGTTTACTCCTGGCCATTTGTCTGCAGGTCAATGCACAAGAATTCACCTATAACCAGGGAGGAACCACATCCAGAAACTATTATGAAGAGATTCCCTATCAAACGATAAACGGCAAGATGTTCATTCAGGTAGAACTGCATGGCAAAAAGCATAAATTCTTGTTTGATACCGGTGCTCCGGTTGCAATTAGTCCTGAACTGGTTAAGCAGTTGAAGGCCAAATTCCTTGACGAGGACACACTTTCTGATGTCAACGGTGTTACCGACACCATGGGCGTTGTACAGATTCCTGAGATCAAAATAGGTAAAGTACTGTTTAATCATATTCCTGCCATCACACTATTCCCCGATTTTTACAGGTGCTGGGGCATAGATGGCGTAATAGGAAGCAATATTCTCCGCAATTCTATTGTCAGTATCAATGGAACAAAGCAGGTAATCATTCTGACCGACCAGCTGGAAAAGTTAAATCTTATGGAGAGCTACAGTTCCCCGCTGATTACCAATACAAGTTATCAAAGTAACCCGGTGATTAAAATTGTATTGAAAGATAACATTACAATTGACCTGGGATTCGATACCGGTGACAATGAATTTCTCCGGATCTCCGAAGATCTGGTGAGTCAGCTGCCCGATTCTGGTGCCTATGAAATCCTGGCCAAAGGTTATGGAGCCAATACTATAGGCGGCTTGGGATTACAGCAAAGTGCTGAAAAATATTTATTAAGGTTTCCCCAAATAAAAATAGGCAATGGACTGTTTAACAATACCATTGTAGAAACCAATAGAAGTGGCACTTCAGCTATAGGGTCAAAAATTCTGAAGTATGGAATTGTCACGCTTGATTTTATTCATAGTAAATTCTACTTCAACAGTAGTCACAAAGAGAATGAAGTGAGAGAGAAACAATGGCCATTTGTACCCACGGTAATTAATGACCGTCTTGCTATTGGTGTAGTTTGGGACAAGTATAAAAATGAAGTAAAACCCGGACAGCAGATCCTGGCTATTGATGAGGTAGATTATTCTAAAGTAACGCTATGTGACATGCTGAACCGTCCGCATATCTTAGCTGGTAAAGAAACCGCCACGATCACTGTAAAAGACGAGCACGGAGACTTACGGAAAATACAGATCAGTAAAGTACATTATTAAATCCCGGTCACAGTTAAAAGGATTCCTGCTTTACTATCTCAATAAAAAACCGCTAATAAATTATTAGCGGTTTTTTATTTAATCCTATCTGTTTCTGAAACTTAAGGTGTTTTTCAGATCAGGATATCAGTTCTATCGTTTTTCTATTTCAACAAAGGCTCTGTTCGTATGTCCAACATAAATTTGACGCGGACGGCCGATAGGCTCTTTATTTTCGTGCATTTCTTTCCACTGTGCAATCCATCCTGGTAAACGGCCAAGGGCAAATAATACAGTAAACATATCTGTAGGGAAACCTAAAGCTCTGTAAATGATACCTGAATAAAAATCAACATTAGGATATAATTTGCGCTCTACAAAATAAGAATCACTTAAAGCTGCTTCTTCCAGTTTTTTAGCGATTTCAAGAACAGGATCATTGATTCCTAATTTCTCCAGGATATCATCACATGCTTTTTTGATAATTTTAGCACGCGGATCAAAGTTTTTATAGACTCTGTGACCAAATCCCATCATACGGAAAGGATCATTTTTATCTTTTGCTTTATTAATCCATTTTTCAGTGTCTCCACCATCTTCTTTGATTAATTCAAGCATTTCAATTACAGCCTGGTTAGCACCACCATGAAGCGGGCCCCATAAAGCATCAATACCAGCAGAAACTGAAGCATATAAATTACAATCTGAAGAGCCTACCATTCTAACAGTAGAGGCAGAACAGTTTTGCTCATGATCAGCATGTAAAATCAATAATGTATTCATTGCTTTCACTACGACCGGGTCAATTTCAACCTCTTCTGTACGCTGACCGAAAGTCATGTTCAGGTAGTTACTTACATAATCATATTTATTTTTAGGGTAGATCAGTGGATGACCTAAAGATTTTTTATAGATAAATGATACAATTGTTGGAAATTTAGCCAGCAATTTGATCATCGTAAGGTTCATTGTTTCAGGCGAAGAGTTCGCGTTCAACGATTCTGGATAGAATGTTGACAATGAACATACCAATGAAGCCAATTGAGCCATCGGATGAGATTTCGAAGGATAGCCGTCCAGGAATTTTTTCATATCCTCATGGATCAGCGTATGCTTGGTGATTTGAGATTGAAAATCTTCAAGCGCTTTTGCTGTTGGCAGATCTCCGTAGATCAGTAGAAAAGCAACTTCCAGGAAAGTAGATTTCTCTGCCAGTTCCTCAATTGAATAACCTCTGTATTTCAAGACTCCCTTTTCACCATCTAAAAAGGTAATTGCACTTTTTGTAGATCCTGTGTTTTTGTAGCCTAAGTCCAGGGTAATGTGCCCTGTTAAATCCCTTAATTTTGAAATATCAATTGACTTTTCACCCTCGGTACCAGTTACAATGGGAAATTCATATACTTTACCATCGATCTTAATTTCTGCAATATCTGACATATATCTTCTAATTTATAAATAACAAATTTAACTATTCTAATGAAATAGCCTACATACAATGATAACAAAGCTGTTAAATAATTGTTAACCGCGGGTCATCATTAAGTAAGAATTGAGCTTATTTCTTCGCTTTAATCACTTCCAGCACTGCGCCGCAAGTCAACATTTCTTTTCCATAATATGGATTGCTGATCTTTTTTTCTGAAGACAACCAATCTCCCCCATCGCCGTTATTGGCCATCGGGCAATGTTGTACATAAATAGATCCTTGTTTAAGATCAGCATGTTTGAAGAGTGCGATAACATCAGAACTCAACGCAGTAAATTCTTTACGCTGAACCTTAATATCCTCAGTACCTGCAATTTTCTCTGCAATCAGGGCTGTATTTTCACAACCTTCAAAAGCTTTAAGTGAAGCAGCCAGATCAAGCGCAGTCTGGTGGGCAGCTGCGGCATTGCTGGCAACCAGCGAATTTTTCAGGCTAATGTAGCCTTTATATATACTTTCCGATTTAGGGTCGGCCAGCTTAACATCATTCACCTCTGCCGCCTGATCAGCAGTAGCTGTGCTGTCTGTTACAGCAGTTTCATTTTTAACAGCACCGGTACAGGCCATCAAAGTTGACAAAACTGCTATTCCAATATATTTCTTCATCAATTTCGTTTTTTGCTCAAAATACTATTTTAATTTTAAATACTTAAAAAACCACAAGATAAATGAACTGCTTTTCATAAATATTGCAATTAGTTGAGAAGTGAGCTCAAAAGAAATCAGAAAACCAAAGCTGTCAGGAGCGGAGTTTACCCCTGCAACACAAAAGCATAAATTTAAGTAAGTAAAAACATATCCTCATTTTATAGTCGAAAGAGATTAATAGTAAAAAATAGTTATCAAGAAGTAAAACGTATAATAACTATAGAATGCTACAATGTTTTACAACAATATTTCGCAAGCTATAGGGGTATGTTCAACCCTATGCGTCTTAGCTGTGAATTTAAATACACATGAAAAAACCTGATTTCTTACTCATAATTGCTATTTTATCATTGACATCTTGTGAGAAAAGATTAATTACCGGCTTACCTCAGGATGCTGATCGTCCTGTGCTGCATGTATTGATGAATGAAAATACCCAGCTTAAAGTACGATTTGCCGTATCTGATAGCTTAGCGGAAGGACAGTCGTTTAAAGACCCCGAAAATGCCGAAACAAAATTATATGAAAATGATATTTTCAAAGAAGCATTAAAACCTCAGACCATAGCTGGTAAAAAGTATTATGTGAGCACTATTGGCGTACTGAAAGATAAAAAGTATAAAGTAACAGCGACTGCGCCAGGTTATAATCCTGTTGAAGGCAGCGATATTATTCCCGATATGGCCACTGTTGAAATCAATAACCAGTCAGTTATCGGGTCTAATAGTGATAACCATAAACTAAAGTTCAATTTTCTGCTGAAGAACAATAGCCAGGAAAAACAATATTACCGCTTCCGGATCTTATACGGCCAAAATTCTGACAAGACGAGTGAAAAGAAGCCATTTTATATCCGCCCGGTAAATACCACAGCTGTTTTTGGAAGCGGAAATTCAAATCAAAAAGAATGGTTCGTTGAAAAGGCCCAACCAGCTGGAGAAACAATATTTTATGCCTTCAGTACAGACGATAAACCAATATCCAGAAAGATGTTTATAGAAGTAACCTTACTGACTGAAACCAGTTATAGGTATTTAAAGAGTTTATCCAAAGCAGCTGATAGCGCAGGTAGCCTGTTCTCAGAAAAGATGATCATTCCTGGTAATATACAAAACGGAACAGGAATAGTTGGCGGCTTATCTACTAAAGAATTTCCTATACCAAATCCATAAAAATGAACTCATCTTTACGCTGCGCATTATTTTTCTGCAAATCGATATTGGTATCGTCCTATACAAAGTAATATTTACCATTTTCAATCAGCGGGATGACTTTGGCGAGAAACCAATTATTGAATATCTCTCAGATACTTTTACCATCCTGAAAACACTTAAAATAACCTCTTCTAAGTTAGCAACCCTGAAAGCCTTATTATCATTGATAATTTTAAAATCCTAACCATGGACGCTTAAAATATAAGCGGTGAGGAAACATTGAATAAGGCTTAAAAAAGCATTAGTCAGCATAGTTATCCATGAAACAAGGCCATTCTAAAAACAGTAAATATATTAAACCTGTATAACTAATTTTTACATTAAAAATTTCGCGCAGAATTATAGAATTCAAAGCAAGTTAAAATATGGAAATTCAGACTGTTAACAGGTGAAAAGAGTTAACTATTCAGATACTTCCCGAGTCAGCTTATGCGATGTTACCAGTAAATAATCGCAATACTATCTTGCTAATATTATTAGTAAATGATAAAAATAAACGATTCTTTTCATATTTTCGTTTAATCTACTATAACTCAACTACTCGATGAAAATCATGATTTTTGGAGCATCAGGCTCTGGTACAACCACTTTAGCCCAACGGCTCTCCATTGAGCGGGGTTTTAGTCACCTGGATACTGATGACTATTACTGGCTCAAAAGCGAAATACCTTTTGAACTAAAACGCGAGCCAAAGGAACGCGACGAATTATTCAGCAATGATTTTAAGCAATATGAAAACATTGTTGTTTCTGGCTCAATCTTAAATTGGAATGCGCAATTTTATAATTACTTTGACCTGGTTGTATTCTTATGGATTCCTCCTGCGATCAGAATAACACGCTTAATTAAAAGAGAAGAAGAACGGTACGGAGATTTACTGATCACAGATGAATACCGGAAAAAAAAGTATACTGAATTTATAACATGGGCATCAGGTTATGATCAGCCGGGTTTTCCCAGCAGAAGTTTTGAACTGCATACGCAGTGGCTCAATAAACTACAAACACCAACGCTCCGCCTGGAGAGTGACATTACAATTGAAGAACGGTTGCGGCTGGTCAATGAAAAAATTGAGCACCTGTCTATCCACCAGGAATTGGCATTTACAGAAAAAAATGAAATTAACCGTACGCTCTATGATCTGCTGTTATCTGCAGACCCGTCTATAGAAGTTATCAATTCATACACACATAATAACCAGATTTTTGTTGCACTGTACCGGACAAAAATCGTAGGTGCTTTTGTACTGTTGCCTTTGAATAAAAACACGATTGAAATTAAAAACATCGCTGTTAAAACTCAGTACCAGGGTATTGGTCTTGGTAAACGCTTACTGGAAAAAGCTGCCGTTGCTTCTATAGCCAAGGGGTTTAAAACACTGAGGATCGCAACCGGGAATTCAAGTATAGGTCAGTTGGCTTTATATCAAAAAGGAGGTTTTGAACTTGTTGGTATGAACCACAACTTCTTTATTGATCATTATCCGGATCCGATTATTGAAAATGGGATCCGTTGCAAACACTTGTTAATCTTAGAAAAGAGTATATAACTATTGCGCTTTTCTCAGGTAGAGAATTACGATAAAGTATAAACAGATCAGACCAAGTATAAATCCACCCAATACATCTGTGGCCCAGTGGGCACCCAGATATATCCTTGAAAAAGGTATTGTTAAGATCAATACTGCAGACAGCAAAGCTACCACTATCCTTAAAACCAGGTTGATCTGTTTAAGATTCCACATCAAGAACAGCAGAAAACCAAAAAAAATAGTGTAAAATAAGGTGTGTCCACTTGGAAAGCTTTGCTGTTTAGCAATTTCTACTATTCTAACCAGGTTTACAGTAGGTCTTGGCCGGTTCACCAGTATTTTGATAACCGTACTGATGAGCCCGGAAACAAAAGTGAATATAACAAAAAGTGCTTCTGTACGGAATTTAAAGACGTAAAAGATGATAGCCACTACAAATCCCATAAACATCGGAACAGGAAAAGCACCAAACCAACTAATAAATTCCATGATCCTGTCCAATTCAGGATTCTGAGTTGATTGTACAAGTGCAGAAACTTTTAAATCGAAAGCCGACGGCGGAAATAAGGTGACAATGAACGATAAAAATATAAACCCGGAACACAGGATTATTAAAAACCAGGTTAGAAATCTTTTTCTATTTACAGTTGCGGTGTCTATCAATTTATACAAGATTACAGGAAAACCCAAAAATACAAATCATAATGGGGAATCAGCAAACTGGAAAGACATTGTTTAGTCCAACGGATGCTATAAAAAGTAACATTTCAGTAGCAAAAAAGGCAGAACATAAAAACGTTCTGCCTTTTTAATGAATATATTTTTATGAATAATTTTCAATAAATAGCTTATTATTAACCAATAACAGGAGCATTTGCAACCAGGTCTTCTTTTAAATCAGCAACAAAATGATCAATTTGTTCTTTACTTACACCCGGCATACAAATGACGTGGCTGTTACCATCTTCAGTTGCAATCTGCCATTTTTGTCTCAATGCGATTGAAGGCGCAGGAAATACGACTGTCAATGCCGAAGGATTAGTCCATGCTTTAACACCAATAGCGTTCAACTTTTCAACTGTATAAGCCGCAATTTCCAGACATTCCAGCGCGCGCTGCTTCAATCCTTCTTTACCCAGCTTCTTAATCGCATACCACATAAAAATAGGGCTGTGACCATTACGGCTACCCGTAATGGTGGTATCGACTGTACCGATATAAGGAATTGCTTTCCCGATTCTATCCTTATAATTCTTTTTAACCAGTACCAATCCACAAGGAATTGGCGAGCCAATAAACTTATGCCCGCTAATCGCCATACTGTCTGTCCCATTTGCAAAATCAAATCCCGGTTTAAGATCTAACAATGCACTATAGGTACCGGCCAGGGCTGCATCACAATGGATATAATGATTTTTTATCGCTTGTTTGCGTAAGATTAACTGAATCTGTTTTAAATCATCTTTAGCTTCCATCATTGTTGTACCGATATTGGCCAGAATAATTACGGGCTGATCACGGTGCATTTGAACCATCGCATTTAAATCTTCATAATCCATTTCTCCGTTTTCCTGCGTTCTGATAACAATACTGCGCAGGTTGAGTAACTGGATATTCTTCTGTACGCTATAATGAGTTGCTTCTGAATAATACACGATTCCATTTGGGTATAATTCTCTTGCTACATATAAACCATAAAGATTCCCTTCAGATCCACCGTTAGTTACATAACCCCACCAGTTCTTTGCTGGCGCATTGAACAGTTCAGCGAAAAACTCTAATACTTCCAACTCCAGCGAACGGGAATTCAGATCATAAGTAGATTCTACCCATGGATCGCCTACATTATTTAAAGGCAGTTTCAATAGCGGATATAACGCTGAATAATCAAAGTCTTGCGCAATAGGATACCCGATAAAATATTTAGCGCGTTCCTCTGCCATTTTCATATAAGTACTCAGACGATCATTATCCTGAGTGTTCAATTGTGTTTTCATTTGGGGCTATGTCTATAGGGTATTTAATTCTTCAAAATTATGTACCTGCCATATTATTTTCTTTGATTAAATGATATTCAATAAAAAATACTGTTCAGGAATCTTTTCACAGTAAAAAATATCATATTTGCACCTTGCTGAATCCCATTTCAGTAAAATGCAATGATTGATAAATTAGATAAGCTGGATACACGTATACTAAATATCCTTCAAAAAGACTCCTCATTAAGCACTAAAGACATCGCACAGCAGATTGGACTGAGTGTTTCTCCCACCCATGAACGGATCAAAAGACTAAAAACAGAAGGATATATTGAAAAATACGTGGCGTTGGTTAACCGCGAAAGACTCGGTAAGCATTTATTGGTGCTCTGTACGGTTACCCTGAAAGAACAGTCCATAGAAACGCTGAAGAATTTTGAAGAATCAGTGATCTGTTTTAAAGAAGTACTGGAAGTATTATGTATTGCCGGCGGACAAGATTATCTGTTAAAAATTGTAGTCGATGATGTGAATGATTACCATACTTTTGTCGTAACGCACCTCTCCTCTTTATCCAATATATCTACCCTGAGCAGCAGCTTTGTCTTAAAAGAAATTAAACGCGAAACAGCTTATTACCTGAATTATTAATCCACTCCTTTCTGCCCCGCATTCCTACCCTTCCCACAATATATATTATTCATTAAAAACACAAATTATTTGGAGAACAACTCAATACATCGTAATATTGCAATATACTATATGGGACTTACAAAAACAGAAATATTCACAGACGAGCAAAATCAGCTGGCACAATTGTTAAAAGCAATGGCACATCCGGCTCGTATAGCTATTCTACAAAGAATCTTAAAATCAAATACTTGCATTTGTGGTGATCTGGTTGAAGAACTGGGTTTAGCACAGGCTACAATTTCTCAGCATTTGAAAGAACTTAAAAACGCAGGAATCATTCGGGGTACAATTGAAGGTGTTAGCGTATGCTATTGCATCAACCCTATCGTATGGAAACAATTAGAACTACAATTAGGTGCTTTTCTAGGTTCATACAAAGGCGGACCTAACTGCTGTTAACCTTTTTTTACCCTTATCAATCGTTAAATTGCAATATATAAATACAACAGATTAATTCCAGATGAAAAAAGTATTGGTATTATGTACCGGCAATAGTTGCCGCAGTCAATTAGCTGAAGGTTTTCTAAGACAATTTGCAGGCAATCAGGCCGAAATTTACAGTGCGGGAATTGAAACTCATGGTGTAAATCCAAAAGCAATTCAGGTCATGAGCGAGGTTGGAATAGATTTATCCACTCACTCCTCAAATCATGTTGATGAATATAGCCACATCGATTTTGATTATGTAATCACCGTTTGCGATAACGCAAAAGAAAGCTGCCCTTACTTCCCGACTCAGGCATCAAAATTTCATTATAACTTTCCTGATCCCGCAAAAGCCAAAGGAACTGACCAGGAGATTATGCAGGAATTCAGAAGAGTCCGTGACCTCATTAAAGATTACGCTTCAACATTTGTTAAAGAAAACATCAATCCCTAAAAATTACAGAAATGACTGCAAACCATTGTGCCCCAACAAATGACAGGAAGAAACTAAGTTTCTTAGACCGCTATTTAACCCTGTGGATTTTTCTAGCCATGGCTGCAGGAGTTGGAATTGGCTATTTTATCCCCTCTTGTGCTGGTTTTATCAATTCGTTTTCCAGTGGGACAACAAATATCCCCCTCGCCATTGGCCTGATCCTGATGATGTATCCACCCTTAGCGAAAGTGAAATATGAAAAAATGGGAGAAGTATTTAAAGACACCAAAGTATTAAGTATCTCTCTGATTTTGAATTGGGTTATTGGCCCCCTTCTCATGTTCTTTTTAGCGATTACTTTTTTAAGAGATTATCCTGAATATATGATCGGATTGATCCTGATTGGTCTGGCCAGGTGTATTGCCATGGTGGTGGTCTGGAATGAACTGGCAGATGGAAACCGCGAATATGCAGCGGGCCTGATTGCCTTAAACAGTATTTTCCAGGTCTTGTTATACAGCGTCTTCGCTTATGTATTTATCACGGTACTCCCTCCCTATTTTGGCCTTAAAGGTTTGGAAGTCAATATCACAATTGCCGAAATCTCAAAAAGTGTCGCAATCTATCTCGGTATTCCATTTGCAATGGGCGTGATCAGCAGATATAGCCTGATCCGTTTAAAAGGAGAAGAATGGTTTCAGACTAAGTTTATCCCCATGATATCGCCCGTTACACTAATTGCGCTGCTCTTTACAATTGTCATTATGTTTAGTCTTAAGGGTAGCTTGATTGTTCAGATCCCATTTGATGTAATCCGCATTGCAATACCATTGGTCATCTACTTCACGATCATGTTCACGTTAAGCTTTTTTGCAGGTAAGTACTTCGGAGCCGACTATTCAAGAAGCACAGCAATCGCCTTTACCGCTACAGGTAATAATTTTGAGCTGGCTATTGCAGTTGCCATAGGCGTATTTGGGATTAATTCAGGTCAGGCTTTTACCGGGGTCATTGGCCCGCTGGTAGAAGTACCAGCTCTGATTGCCCTGGTCAACCTTGCCTTTTGGTTCAGAAAGAAATATTATCCTTCTGAACCAATTGCAGCAAAGCCTTAATTAAACTTCTTCTTCCAATACTGGTGCATCAGCAATTTTTTCAGTGAGCGATTCCGGCAAATAAGGTCTGCCTCCCGATGCCGGAATACAAGTTCCTGTAAAAGTTGCTTTTGTCATCACCTTTCCATTCATCATAATTGCCTGTTTAAAGTGCAATCTTGGTAAACCAGCTTTATCAGTATATAAAGTACAAGTCACCGAAAAATTATCACCTTTTTTAAGTGATCTTAAAAAGCTGATTTTATAACCAGATAATACCATAAAAACTCCTTTTCCTGCTTGTTCCTCGAAATCGAACCCCAGTACTTCTCTAATATAATCATGGCGGCAATACTCCATATAAAACGGATAGTATAAGCCATCCATTATTTCCTGAACATCTATATGTTCATCCTTTACAGTGTAGGTTTTAGTAAATTCCATTTGGTGTTTTTATGTGCCTTTAATTGTGGCGAAATGTAATAATTTCCCTATAAAACGACCACTCATCCTGCCAATACTACCATTCATCGGCTTTGCCCTTGCAGCTGCCCAATTACCCGCCATATTCGTTCTATAATTAAATACAGAACGCTATGCAACCGCTTAAATTATCGCTCCTTTTCCTTTTTTCTTTTACCCTGGCCAAAGCACAGACTAAAATATCTGGTGTGCTCAAAACCACTAAGGGAATAACCGTAGCCAATGCCAATATCAGTTTAAAAAACAGTTACGATGGTGCTTCTACAGATAGTACAGGAAGATTCGCTTTTACAACGACCACATCAGGCCCTGCAACATTAATATATTCAGCTTTGAACTTTGAAAAAGATTCTATCCAGCTCAATCTCGGCCAGGGAAACTTAATCCTTAACCTGAGCATCAAGGAAGCTATAAATCAATTACAAACGGTAAGCATCAGTGCTGGTTCTTTCATCGCCGGTGACGGAAAGAAAGGCGCAATACTAAGCTCACTGGACATTGCAACCATAGCCGGTTCACGTGCCGACATATTTGCAGCCCTGCAAACCTTACCGGGTGCACAAACCTCTTTTTCAGAAAGCGGATTATTTGTCAGAGGTGGTACAGCCTCAGAAACCAAGACTTATTTTGATGGAATGCTGGTTAAAAGCCCTTTCAATGCAACCGTTCCAGATCAGGCATCCAGAGGCCGCTTATCTGCATTTTTATTTAAAGGCACTTCTTTTTCTGCTGGCGGATATTCTGCACAATACGGCCAGGCGCTATCTTCAGCATTGGTTTTAGAAAGCACTGATCTCCCTGAAAAAACCACCACAGGCATCTCCTTACTCTCAGTTGGCGGTGGCGTTGATCAAAACATCAGGTTCAAGAATAGCGCAATTACCATAGGGGGTTATTATTATAACTTATCTCCCGCTTATAGTCTCATTAAACAGCAGCATAATTATATCAAAGCACCGGAACAGTTAGGAGGCAACTTTCAGTACAAGCTAAAAACATCCTCAACTGGTATGTTTAAAATCTATGCTTCCTACAGCAGAACGAATCTCGCCCTGTACAGCGCCAACATCGATACACCGGCAACACCAAATTACTTCAGCAATCACAATTTTAATATTTATCTCAATTCTACTTATAAAGAATATTTTGGAAACAGCTGGAAGCTGGAAACGGGCATCGCTTATACTAAAGACAAAGATTCAGGTTTGATGACTGTTAACGACTATAGCCGTCAGGATCATTTGCTGGAAGGGAAAGCGACAGTAACCAAATCCTTTGGACAACTCTCTAATTTCAAATTCGGTGCAGAGACATTCCATACCGGCAGGCTGGAAAGTTTAAATGGATTAGCCAGAGCATATAATGATCAGATCAGCTCAGGATTTGCAGAAACAGACCTATTTTTAACCCAGAAAATTGTTGTTCGCCTGGGTCTGAGAGGTGAATATTCGTCCTACCTCAAAAAGTATAACCTGGCGCCAAGATCATCTTTGGGTTTCAAAACCAGTGCACACGCACAGCTATCCTTTGCTTATGGACGCTTTTACCAAAACCCAGAAGATGAATATCTGATTATCAAACCAACAGACTTTGAACACGCGGATCATTATATCCTTAAATATGAAATCAATACACCAGACCGGAACTTCAGAATCGAAGGCTATTATAAAGACTATAACCGGCTAACTAAAATCAACAATGGTGATCCAAACAATTCAGGCAGCGGTTATGCCAAAGGTTTCGAGCTGTTCTGGAGAGATAAAAAGAGTATCAAAAATGCAGATTACTGGCTATCCTATTCCTTCCTGGACACCAAAAGAGATTTCAGGGATTTTCCAATGATGGCCACTCCTTCCTTCGCAGCTAAACATACCATTTCTGTAGTCTACAAACACTTCATTGAATCCTTACACACCCAATTTGGGGGAACTTATACCTTCGCCTCAGGCAGACCTTATGTTAACCCAAATAATCCGGTTTACCTGGCCGACAAGACACAGAACTTCAATACGCTTAGCTTAAATGTCAGTTACTTAACGCACGTTTTAAAGCAATTTTCAGTCTTGTACCTGAACATCAATAATGTACCAGGATTCAACCAGGTTTATGGCTATCAATATAGTGCCAACGGACTCAACAGACAAGCTGTTGTACCTGCAGCAAAAAGAGATTTTTTGATAGGTATACTGATCACTATCGGTGATAACACCTTTGTAAGATAAATGAATTACTCAAATTCAGATAAACGAATTACACAAATAAAACATCTATAAATTTTAACCCTACATCAAAACAAATCATCATGAAAACTTTAATGCAATCAATCACCTTACTTTTTGTCCTGATTAGCTTAAATAGCCTTGCACAAAATGCCGATCCTAAATTTACAAAAGCTATAAAAAGTGGTTTAGAACTAATTGCTAATGCTAAAGGAGCCGAAGATTACCTCAAAGCCGAAAACCAATTTGAACGCATTGCTGCAGTAGAAACTAAAGAATGGCTTCCTTCTTATTATGCTGCCTATTGCCACCTTTATGCGGGATACATGACAGCAGATAAAGAATTGAAAGATCAATACTGGGATAAAGCGCTGCTGGAAATTGACAAAGCTGATGCCCTATCCGCAAATAACAGTGAAATTTATGCCTTAAGAGGTGCACTTCAATTTATGAAAATGTCTGTTGATCCGCGAGCAAGAATGTACCTGATGGGTGAGTCTGCTGAATCACTGCAAAAAGCAGCAACACTTAATCCAGAAAACCCACGTACCGATTTGATCAGAGGTCAGGACATCTTTTACACACCCGAAGCTTTCGGTGGTGGAAAAGCAAAAGCTAAATCACTTTTAGAATCAGCAGTAGCAAAATTTGCTATATTTAAGCCCGCAAATACTATAGATCCCAACTGGGGAGCAGAATCTGCCAAAACATTATTAGCGCAATGTAAATAAGATGAAAATATCAGATAACTGCGATCAGGATCAGCACCAGGAAAAAAGTCTGAACAATTTCAGCTCGATAAGCTGGCTGAGGTTAAACCTTTATAATATCCCCGTTGGAATTGGGGTAGGCATTGCACTTTGCTTACTGATCAGCGCATTCAAAGGGCAATGGATTAGCACAAGAAGCCTTATTTACCAGGTTTTATTTAGTACGGTCATTGCTTTTTGCATCGTCAATACCATATTCGTTTCTCAGAAGATCATGAAAATCAGCAGTGGAAAAGGATGGCTGTTCCTGATTGTATATTATCTGTCCAGTATTCTGGGGATGCTGATCGCTATAGAAATGATATACCTGATTCAAGCATGGCTCTTTCATCAAGAGTATCATTTCTTACACCTGGAAGATGCCCGGTTCAGTATTGTTGTAGTTGTTATTGTCTGCACGGTTATTAAAATCTACACTTCGCAAAAAAGAAATATGAATGCGAAACTAAGAGAGAAAAATATGAATCTCCTAAAGCTGAATCAAATGAAAACCGAGGCAGAGCTGGCCACACTTCAATCTAAAATTAATCCTCATTTTTTATATAACTCTCTGAATGCGATTGCCAGTTTAATACATGAAAACCCTGATCAGGCGGAGCGCATGACTATCCAGCTTTCTAAATTATTCAGATACAGTATCAATCAAAATCAGGAAAGCCTGGTTACTGTTCAGGAAGAGATGGAGATTGTAAGTACTTATCTTGATATTGAAAGGGTAAGATTTGGTGACCGGATTGACTTTATAATTGCAGTTGATGAAGCACTATCAAACGATAAAATCCCCCGGTTTCTGATTCAGCCGCTGGTAGAAAATGCGCTGAAGCATGGACTGAAAAATGTAGCTGACCATGCCCTTTTACGTGTTGAAATACAAAAAACAGATAAAATTACAATTGCTGTGATCGATAACGGTGTTCCTTTTCCTGAAGAACTGGAAACTGGATACGGTCTGCAAAGTACTTATGAAAAATTACAGCTGCTTTATGGTAGCGATTACGAGGTGCAAATCCTGAATCAACCCATTAAACAAATAAAAATTATCATTCCTTTTACACATGGGTAAGCACTGGACTACCATTATTATAGACGATGAAGAATTGGCAAGAAAAAGGCTTAAACGGCTTCTTGCTGTCCACGATTGTATTCATATTGTTGGAGAAGCAGCCAATGGAGCTGAAGGTTTACAACAAATAGAAAAGCTTAATCCAGACCTGGTATTTCTTGATATAGAAATGCCAGTCCTGAATGGCTTTGAAATGTTAAGCCGTCTGGCAAAATCACCGAAAGTAATCTTCACAACAGCCTACGATCAATATGCGGTAAAGGCTTTTGAAGAAGAATCTGTCGATTATTTATTAAAGCCCATTGAAGATGAAAGATTGGCAAAAGCTGTAAATAGATTGCAAACTCAGCAGCAAGAGCCTGATTACACGATACCACTGGATCTGCTGATGCGCCAGTTGAAGATAAAAAAAGAGGTTAAAACGCTGACTGTTAAAATCGGCGATAGAATTTTGTTAGTCAAAATCCAGGACCTGGTTTATATTGACGCCGAAGAAAAGTATGTCTTTTTAAATACTATAGATGGAAAAAGGAGCCTCACAGATTTTACGATCACAGCACTGGCTGAAAAACTACCTGATCAATTTGTCAGGATTAATAGAAGTACAATTATCAATTCTGATTTAATCAAAGAAATAAAAAGAGGTTTTAATGGTGCATTCTTTTTTATCATGAACGATGCTGAGTGTACCAAACTCAATTCCAGCAGAAGTTTTGGTCCCGCATTAAAAGATATTTTTGATATTTAAGAACTAATTAAAACCGGATGCAGGCATTTGCAGAAAAGTTAGGGATTTGATGGAAATTCGAACTTTTCTGCAAATTATAATTTGAAACTTGAATCGGAATTTGAGCCGAACCAAAATTTGAACTGAACCAGGATTTGAGCGCTAAAGCGGCAGGATAAACCAAAAAGTACTACCCACTCCTACTTCACTATCTGCGCCTATTTTCCCCTCGTGTTTAGCAATAATCTCCGCACATATATAAAGGCCTAAGCCTAAACCAGGTTGTCTGGAATCCTCTACCCTATAATAACGATCGAACAAATAAGGCGTCTTTTCAGCAGGAATACCAGGCCCTTTATCGGTAACTGACACTTTAACCGTATCCGTTATCTTTTCAATATTTATAGTAATCTCTTTTGAACCCGGAGCATATTTGACCGCATTCGTCAACATATTAATGATAACCTGCTCTATCCTATCCTGATCTGCGTTCACTGAAAGATCTTTATCTCCGGTAATTACAAGCTGACTTTGATCATCTCTGAATACCTCCACGGCACAACTTCCAATCAGTTCAGATAAATTAAACAAGGTCTTATGAAGCGGAATCCCTCCTTCGGCCAGCTGATTTGAATCTAATAAACTATCTATCAAACCACTAACCTTATCTACACTTTTACCAGCCAAACCGATCAGACTCTGCATCTTCTCAGAAGAATTATGTTTCATCCGGTCCAATAACTGCATAGAAGCCTTCAAAGAAGCGACCGGGGTTTTCAATTCATGACTAGCAATGCTGATAAAATCATCTTTTTGCTGCTGTAAAATTTTAAGATCATTAATATCAGTAGCTGTCCCTATCCAAAGCAAAACCACACCTTCATCATCTTTAATAGGCTGCATCCGGATCAGGTACCATTTGTAACCGCCATTTTCATCTTTTAAGCGCGTCTCATAATGCCCGCTATCTTCACTGGCCAGAATCGCTTTAAACCTTTCAATATGATTTTTGAGATCATCAGGATGCATCATCTGCCTTAAAGCCAAGCTTTGATTTTCTTCGGCACCCATTCCCGTATAACTATACCACTGCTCGTTGTAAAAATTGATTTCGCCCTCTACTGTATTGGTCCAGGCAATTTGTGGGATCGCATTTAACAGTAAACGGAAACGCTGCTCATTTTCCTGCACTTCAAGCCGCACTAAAACCATATCCGTCACTTCATATACAAACAACAATATGCCGTCTATTTTCCCTGTCGAATCAAAACGTGCCTGGTAAATAAAATTAAAATAACGTTCCTCAGCATTTCCAGTCTCTTCATTTGCAAGGGGAATAAGCATTTCACTTCCCTGGAAAGTTTCTCCGGTGGCATAAACCTCCTGCAAAATTTCCCACATCAGCAGTCCTTTGATTTCTGGTAAAGCAGCTACAAAAGTTTTTCCAAGAAGACTGCGGTTAGGAAATAATTCCTGAAAAGAAGGATTAATCAGTTCGAAAACAAATTCAGGCCCATCCAGTATACATATCCCTGCAGGGGCTTGCATTAAGAACCTTTTAAGCCGGTCCCGCTGGCTCTCTACCTCCTGTTTCTTATCTGAATGTTTATCAGCATCCAGGTTTTCCTTCTCTTCCAGTTCCTGACTCAGCTTATTCATTTTTTCCTGTGTCTGCGTTAATTCATCGCTGATCGTTTCTAACTCTTCAGCAGCAGCTTCAAGCTGTTCAGTACCTGATTCAACTTGTCCGCTGGTTGCCATTATTTCCTCTGTGAGCTGGCTTTGGGTAACAGGAATAATTTCTGCAGTCAGGTGAACGGCATGCCAGATTGTTAATAGATAATCTACCTCCTGTGCATTATTTAAGACCGGTACAATTTCTATCCGCCAGATATTCTCAGTTTCATCATTTAGCGGCGCAAGAGATATAAATTGAAAAGAAGGCAATTGCGTAACTTCTTTATTATTCTTTGATAACATCAAATTATCAACTAGTAAAGTCAATGCTTCAGCCCCCGTTAAAGATTCAAATGCTACACCTACATTAACACCTATAATATCCTGATCAAGGGTATTACTAATTATTTTATGCTGTTTATTATGCGCAATTATTACAAAATCCGTATTAACCACAAACATTGGAAGAGTGGCATAATTAAATACGGACTGAAAAAGCTGTTCATTAGAAGGAATCATTAAAGAAAGGTAGGTTTGAATTTATCAAAGATAAGCTTACTTTGACAAAAGAAGGTATAAATATATAAGGCCCTGCTATGAACGCTCTGAATTTTTCATCGCTAAAAAATAATTAATCCTTATATTCCATAACCATTCGTTGAAACTGATGGCGATAAAATCAAACAGGATGAAGGATTTCGACATTATTGTTATTGGTAAAGGATTAGTTGGATCGGCAGCCGCTAAATATCTGTCGATCACAAAGAAGAGAATTGCTGTTATAGGGCCGGATGAGCCTTCAGATTATGATAAATCCACAGTTTTTGCAAGTCATTATGATCAGGCGCGTGTACAACGCATCATCGGAAAAGATAAAGTTTGGACACGTTTAAATCTGGACTCCGTTAAACAATACCGCACCCTGCAAGAACAAAGCGGCATACATTTTCACAATCCTGTTGGCTGTTTATACGTAAATCCAGCAGGGAGAGATGAATATTTAAATAAAGCAGCTTATCTGGCCAGCCAATTCAGCCTGGATTATACAGCCTATGCCAATGGTGCAGCGCTTGCTTCAGATTTTGGTGATTACAGTTTTCCTGAAAGTTCACAGGGTCTGTTAGAACCCTCACCTTCAGGTCTGATTAATCCCAGGTTATTGCTAAAGGCACAATTATCAATTTTTGAAAAGCATAATGGAACAAATCTAAAGGAGACTGTTTTAGCTATTACCCATCATAAACGTGGATATATAGTCACCTCAGAAGAAGGTCACTCTTATCAGGCGCCTAAAATACTGCTGGCCGCCGGATCATTTGTAAATTTCCATAACCTGATCACTCAGAAGCTGGATTTACAACTAAAAAATGAAATTATCCTGTTAGCCAGACTGACACCCACACAAGCATCAGAATTAGCAAAACTCCCTTCGTTACTCTATGAAATTGACAACACCATCACCGAAGGAATATATCTGATTCAGCCCGTTCAGTACCCCGATGGCCATTATTATATAAAAATGGGCTGTAACATGCCCGAAGACATCTACTTTGATCATATTAAGCAGGTACAGGATTGGTTTAGAAAAGGAAACAGTGATCAGTTTATCAATAGATTAAAACAGGCATTAGTAAAGATATTACCAAATATTAAACCTGTTGAATACCTGACTAAACGTTGCATCATCAACCGTTCGGTGCATGGCAGACCGTATATCGGAGAAACCAATCAGCCTGGATTATATGTAGCCAGTGGCTGTAATGGTTATTCAGCGATGTGTTCTGATGCAATTGGAGGAGTAGCAGCTCATCTGATCAGTCACAGAAAACTACCTGAACATTATGGTGAAAAAGACTTTGAAATTTTCTACCGCTAGCTTCATTGCTGACGAATGCGCTAAGCACAGTTCATCGCTAAAAAAATGAACTGTGGGTGAAACTCACCTTATTTTCTTTTGAAAATTGCCTGCACCAGGATAACTATTCCAATCAGAAGACTGATCACCAATCCCGATAAAGCTAAAATTGGTATCCCATTAAATTTAGGCGGTTTATCCGCCAAAATCAGGATAGCAGAAGTGATCAATAATCCCGACAGAAAGACACTCAAACTGAGGTTGGACAGACTACGTTCCACCATTGTTTTAAGCGCAGGCAAGCCCTTCACTTCCTGTACAACCTTTAAATCTCCATTATTCAGCTTGCTAATAATGGACTGAACATCGTCGGGCATAGTTTTCAAGGCCTCCGTAAGTGTCCTTAAAAGTTTTAAACCACTCTTCTTCAATTCCTCAGGACTAAGTCTCTTCAATGCAATCTTTAATATATAGGGGCGTAAACCATCCAGAATATTCAAGTCCGGTACCAGTGCTCTGCCAATCCCTTCAATTAATACAATCCCGCGAACCAAGAGGTAAAGATGATCAGGCATCAGTATTTCATTGTTATTCAGAATCGCAGAAAACTTAGTCAGCACTTCTTTAATGTCCATTTGTTCCAGAGAAACCCCATCCAGCAAATTAAAAAACTCATGGATGTCCCTTTCCAGTTTACTTTCATCTGCCACATTGAAACGTATTGCCATTTTTTTCATGGTGGCGATTAATCTTCTGGCATCCTCTGCCATAAAATAAGAAACAAAATCTTCCAGCATCACCTTTTCTGTAGGCATCATACTGCCCATAGAACCAAAATCTATAAAAGCAATCTTACCGCTTTGCATCACCAGCAAATTTCCAGGATGTGGATCTGCATGAAAGAATCCATGTTCCAATACCTGTATCAAATAAAGATCAAGACCAGTATGCGTAATTTTCTCCGGACTCAATCCCATTGAAATGATAGCTTCTTTGTCTGTTATTTTAGCTCCTGCTATAAATTCCATGCACAAAATACTATCATTAGATAGTTCAGGATAAGCGCCCGCCAGGTAAATCGCTTCATTACCTTTAAAATTTCTGGAAAAGCGCTCAATATTAGCCAGTTCATTCAGAAAAGAAAGTTCCTGAAAAATAGACTTCTCAAATGCCTCCAATACCTCAACCAGATTAATCCTGCGGAACACCTCACTATAACTGGTCAAGAATCCGGCAATATCTTTCATAATCAACATGTCTGAGGCGACAACTTCACGTATCCCCGGACGTTTAATTTTCAGAATTACAGACTGGCCATTCTTTAATTCTGCTTTATAAACCTGTGATATAGAAGCAGAAGCAAAAGGCTCTTCCGCAATAGAGGTAAAGAACTCGTCAGGATCAATGCCCAGATCAGTTTTGAGCAATTCCCTCACATCCATCGGTCTGGATTCCACTTTATCCTGCAGCTTCTGTAATTCCACAATCATTTCTTTAGGCAACAAATCCTCTCTGCTGCTAAAAGCTTGTCCAAATTTTACATAGGTTGGCCCCAACTCTTCCAAAGCCATCCTGATGCGTTCATAAACACTCAGCGATGAATCCTTCAAACTAGCCTCACTGCTTGTATTATTTAATAGTTCCTCAAACCCATACTTCGCCAATATTTTAACGAGTGATGCCGTTCTTTTGAGTTTTCTTTTTTGATTTTCCATCATAGGTTTGTAGCCTTAACCAGATTCACAACAGGTCTGAAATAATCAGCCCCCTTGCTCCTGCATCCTTACTCAATTTTAACGCCAGAATAAAGACGACCATATAGTAGTTTAACTATATTATTAGTGCATTTGCAATGCTAAACACAGCAAACAACATTGGGAAAGTAACGGAAAACCGAAACTATAACTCTCTTGACATTCTGATTAGTCTGTGCAATACTGTAATAAAACTTTCACTGCTAAAAAAACCCATTAAAGAAGTAGTAAAAGCAATCTTATTATCCTTGTTGTACAGACTGATCCTCTCATCGTCTATAAAGAAATGGCTGATATCTGCAATACGAAGGCTTAACTCATCAATAATCAGGTGATGCCGATAGACCAGGATCTCTTTTTGAGGCAAATTTAAAAATGAATTCGCTGACTTGGCAAAGTGTTCTCCATTTGCTGTAATTTCATTTAAATCAGGATCACTTATATAGTTAAAAACAATACGATTACCCTTTTTAAGTTCTTTGAATACTTTAGCAGTAAACAGTACCTTATGATAGCTTGAAATCAAATCTATTGCTTTAAATATATGTCTGTTCCTTGCAGTCATAATTTCCCATTGGCCCTCCCTTCTATTCCGGAAAGCTATGTTGTTGGGATTAAAGCTATTTCCCGAACTAAATAATCCAAGGTCATCTATATCTTCAAAAAGTATTGTTTTGAGCTGCCCGCTATTTTCAATTACGATACCCTTATCATAAAGATAATAAGTCTTTCCGATTGTAAAACTTACAGCTGCCAGCAATATAGCTATTGCAATTACCATGATTAAAATGATAACCCAATAAAGCCGGTCAATTTCTCCTGAAAGATTTGTATTGTATATAACACTTGAAAAACTGAGATGATTTTGCTCTTCTGCCGGAATAATTGCATTCACATAGATCAGCCAGGCAAGCCCCGATAAAAAAACAAAGATACCGACAGCAAAAAATACAAAAATCTTAGGAGGACCGTGTTTACTTTTCAGTATCCCTAGTCCTGGTAAATTATTCATGCTATTCGTAAAACTTATCTTAACATTATGACCAAGAGCGCTCTGCCTTAGAGATTTCTAATATAGGAAATTAATCCATAAATTAAAATAAGTTTTTCATTAGCTAATAATATTAATTAAATAAGAAATAGCATTCGGAGAATGTATGGCAGCCGTTGATTCTAATGTTGCTTCAGTGACTTCTACAGCTCTTAAACGCATGTTTTCTTCATAAGCAGCAATTGCAGATTTGATAGTTGTAAAATTATCATTAGTCAGACAGTTACTCAGCTCCAGGGCATCAAGCATCGCCATATTCACACCTTCACCTGCATAAGGAGGCATCAAATGCGCCGCATCTCCCAACATAGTCAAATTAGGTAAAGTTTCCCAATTCTGATCCAGCGGCATATAGTACTGCGGACGCGGTATAAATCCTGAACTTGCGTTTTCAAATAATTCAAGCCATACTTTATCCCAACCTTCATATTCTTTTTTAAACCAATCTATTACCTGATATTTATCAGAAAAATCAATGCCGCATTCCCGGCTCCATTCCTCGTTTGTATTCACACCCGTATAAAAAACCAGGCTACCGTCTCCCTTAGAACTTACAATCAGAGATCTTTCGTTTCCCATGGCAAATATCTTTCCGCCATTTAATAGCGCATGTATTTCAGGGCACGCAATTTCACTATGATACACTGCTCCTTCCACAACCGTAACTCCCGAATACAGCGCCTTGATTGGTGTTAAATAAGGACGGATTTTCGAATTTGCACCATCCGCAGCAATTACCAGATCTGCGTAGACAGCGTTGCCATTTTGAAATTCCAGGTCCCAACCTTCTCCCTGTGGGGAAAGCGAAATAAAATGGCTGCCCCACACAACAGTTTCCGGTAATAAGGAGTCCAGTAAAATTTGTTGTAAAGGCCCACGGTCAATTTCAGGACGGAATGTTTCTGGTGCCTCTGCTGCTTCTTTATTTCCCTGATCGTCAAATATAATATTGGCATGCTGATCTGTCAGCCGTAATTTATCTGCACCCGGACGGTAATTAGCCTTAAACTCTTCCATTAATCCAGCCTCATCAATAGCCTTTAAACCAGATTCATAATGCAAATCTAAAGTCGCTCCTTTCGGCCTTGCCTCACTATTAGCATCCCTTTCATATACTTTGACATTTGCACCTCTGCTTTGTAAGATCCTGGCCAATGTTAATCCACCCGGGCCAGCTCCAACTATTGCAATCTTTTTGTTTTCAATCGTATTCATAAGCTATTTATTTAAGCATTCCTTTAATCACGGCCTCACAGCATTCCAGAATTATTTCCTCTGTAATAATTTGTTCAGGCCGCTCTTTATAATTAAAGTATTCATTGACCAGATCTAAAAGCGGGGAAAATAACATAGCGCGGTGTACATCATGCGGGAAATCTCTGATGATATTTTTAGCAACATTCAATTGCAAAAAATCGTGTATGGGTGCAAAGAAATGACCTTGTTTAATATTTGCCTTTTGGAAAGCTTTATTTAGCAAAGGCGATGACTTACCATACTGAAGTAAAGCAAATGAGTTTCTGTTCTCTTTCAGATAATGAAAAGTGTTGAGCCAGATCTTTTTAACCCCCTGGTTAAAATCCACGTCAGGATTAAAGTTTTCCAGCACAGCTTTTTCATAAGCTCCTAATACATCTTCAATAAAAAGCGTAATCAGCAAATCTTCCTTATTTTCGTATTTGATATAAATGGTGCGCGGAGAAACATTAGCGGCTTTCGCTAATTTCTGCATGCTCAGGTTCTCCAGCCCTTCCTCTGCAATTATCTGCAGGGCTATTGTACGGATTGCTTCCTCTTTCTCTAAATTCTTTGGTCTCATAATCAAAGATTTCCCTTTCGCTGTAGAAAAGGATAAATCATAAGACAAACATAAGTAAATAAACGTTTACTTATAATATATAATACAAAAAACTACTCAGACACCCATTTCAACCTCAAAAACAGCTATTTATTAAAATAAGTCAGGAATAGTGTTTAGCAATTTCTTGCTTTTATCTTTCAGCTCATTCCCTTTTTGGATAATGGACTTGGGATCACTCATCTTTTGCAGCTCGGCATTGACTACTTCAAACCGATCTATCGTATCAAACATTTTATCAGTTTGCACAATGTTATGTTCTTTCAGGAATGTTCTCCAATCAATTTTAGCCAAAACAACCAACATTTGCCGGGTCGCTATTTTACCAATAAAGAATTTGTCATAAACACCACTAAGTTTTGCATCAGGCTCCCTTTTATTCAGGTATTCGATGGATTGCTGTATAGATTCACGCTCACTATCACTCAGTAAAGGGCTTTTCTTTAACTTATTCAGGGAGGCTATGGCCTGCTCATTTTTACCTCTTTTGATATATACAAAACTCTCTATACTCCATACCGTCTCATTTTGAATGCCTAATTGATGCGCATCTGCCAGGAAAACCTCAAAGTCGTCCAAAGCCCTGGTTTCATCAATATCACGCTTCATCATTAAACGATCCAGACCTCTGAAAACATGATTTAAACCATGAAAAGCAACGTGCGTCTGCTCATTATTAAATTTACCCCATTTAAAAAATGCACGTGTATAAGGCAAATCTACTTTTTGCTGTTTGTCAAGCCATTTGATATTATTACCAATTTCATCTTCCGATAAATAATAGAACTTGTTCGTAAAAAATAGTAAACCCCTTACAAATTGCAGCAGCGTCTTTATTTCACCATCAGGCAATTTATCAGGTTGTGTCTTACTGCATTCGTAAAGAGAGATTTCCATCCCTAAATCTTTTGCTGCCAACGCCAGCATACTCAAAATAGCATGTTCTCCGTTTTGCAATACCATTTTATCAGCTTCGGAACGATGTAGAGGTGCCGTTTTTGGTTGTATTCCATCTAACAACGGAGGAAATATATCTTCATCCGTCTTGATCACGAAACTCTTAATTTTACTATAATCCCGATACAATAGTGCAGCATCGACCAGGGAAATATTATTTTTTCCAGTACCCATTTTATCAATAATCCCAGATACCGCCCGTAACTCTTTAGCGTGATCACGATATTCAGGCATCATTGTATCCTTTACAGCAGATGCACGTACCCCAAGCTTGGCGAATTTCCAGAATATAATTTTATCCGATGTCAGGCTTTTCACTAATCCCAGACGGTCTTTTTCCAATAGTAACTGGTCAGTTTGCTCACCTGAACACCCTACCATCATCATTGCAATAATTGAAAACGCTAAATACTTATTCATCAAGAGTAATTATAATTATTTTAATCGATTATTTTTGAATTTAACAGCCTCCGAAAGTATAGGTAATAATAACACCCTCTTTTGTTTCTTTCAACGTTATACCTGCTGAACCACCCTCCTGATAAAAAAAGAATTCTGTATCAATGTTACGCTCTTTCATCGTATCCTTCTCCAAATCTTTATTATACCACCAGCAGAATTTATCATATAAACTATTGGTCACTACTCTTTTCTTAACATCATGAAAATCAATATCTATTGAATCATTATATGAAGTTAACTTTAGCATTAATAAAATAGCTTCATGCTTCGCTAAACCTTTTAAAAACAGCCTATGCGTTTCACCTCCAGGCCCATCTTTCTCAAAATACTGATACGTTGAAACCTGGTAGTTACCATTCTTAAACCGGTAAGTTTTTTGATAATTAATCTCGTCTTTACTTCCTTTTGGCAACTCCTTTTTACTCCTGGAAACCGGAGTACCAAAGAACCTGGTCAGATAACCAGTTGTTAATTCTTCAAAATCATCTTTATTGTTTTTAGCTATCTGCAAATCGGGTAAACAAGACAAGAACAGCTGCGGCACGTACCCGCTTTTATCCTGATATTTTACTTTAGTCCAGGTTCCAGGCATACTATACCAAGTACCACCATTACTGGTCAGTTCTTCTTTTCCCGGTAATTCCGTAATACCATAATAGCTTAATATGATATTGAAGGATGGTAATACTGCCTGACTAACACTTTGCTGTAATCTAGCTCCTTTAGGGATTTTAAGTAACACACGGCTCCCGGCTCCTGGTTTTTCATATAAAGGAAGTTCGCCCCCCTTCCAATTGTATACTGATTTTACTTGCGAATCGGAACTCAGGCTACTGAAAAGCAAGACAAAAAATATTGATATTTTTAAAACGTACATATAGAGCTATTTAACTTTATGACTTGATTATTCAAAATGAAATGGAACTTTTTTCACTGGTGGTTTACCTTTAAAATTTTGTGGAGGAAGCGCATCTTCTCCTTTTGTGCTCAAGAGCTGTACTTCTTTAATAAAAGCCTTTCCACTCACTGCAAAACCAAACTGCCCATTAGGTTTCACAAAGTTTTTGCTATCTGTAAAAGAAATCACCTCTTCCTCATTTATCCAGATAAAAAATTGGTTGCCGGCTCTTTGGATTTTCCATTTCTGCCAGGTATATTGTTTGGGCCTATCTACTTTTGGCATCCTACCAATATGCCCGGTACTTTGGATAAAGCTACCTCTCTGATCGAGATTAAGCATTAAGGAACGGTCTTCAATAGCAACCCGGTCTTCTAACTGGTTGAGCAGAATTCCGAGGAATTTAGGGCCATTCAGGTTGAGAATTACTTCAAACAAGTTCGATTCTGGCTCAACTAAGGATGAAAATGTCAGGATATAGTTATCTGGAACTGATTTGTTACAAAGCAAAATAGCCCAGTTAACATCCCTGCTTCCATGAATCATATGATCCTTGACTTCCCAGTTTCCATTTACGGTAAGCCAATTTTTCTGAAGCTTGTTTTTTCCGAATGTTTCTTTAAACACGACTTTGCTTTGTGCATTAGTAATCAAGAAGGTACTGAAGATTAAAAAAGATAATAGAAGGATTTTGCGCTGATTCATTGTCAATATTTAAATAACTAATGCTTTTTGGATACGCAACTTATCATTTTCTGTTGAACTACTGGTTAATTATTTTGACTTTTTTACAGTGTATCTAAAGTATTTCATGGGTTTTCTACCCTGTAAACTATTCATCATTGTGTTCTAAATACACTCATTAAAACACTAAAATACATGGTTTCTTCTTATTTAGGCTTGTCAGATGGGCAAAAAAAGATATCTTTAAACCATATTTTTTTATAATGATTAAAGAAGAATTTAAGCCTTTCACACCTGCAGAAAGTAATGTAGCAGAATTTACAATCAAGTCCATCTTACTGGGATGTATTGCCGGGATCATATTTGGTGCTGCCACCGTTTATCTCGCTTTAAAAGCAGGATTAACCGTCTCAGCATCAATTCCTATAGCTGTACTGGCTATCACGCTGGGCAAGAAATTTTTTAAAACAACTATCCTGGAAAACAACATTATTCAGACTACAGGGTCTGCTGGTGAATCCATCGCTGCCGGTGTTGTATTTACCCTTCCGGGATTTTTATTCCTGAGTACAGATATTGGCGGACAAAGTTCAGGAGAAGCATTTTTCAATTATATGACGATTCTGATTCTCGCTATCCTTGGGGGAGTTTTAGGAACGATGATGATGATCCCATTAAGAAGGTCATTAATCGTCAAAGAACACGACACACTACCTTATCCTGAAGGAACAGCCTGTGCATCAGTATTGAAAGCCGGAGAAAGAGGTGGATCATTTGCATGTACAGCTTTTTGGGGCTTAGGTTTTGCCATGATTTATGCATTGCTGCAGAAAGTTTTCCATGTGATTTCTGAAGCGCCAACCTGGGTAACGACACAAGCTAACAAATTTCTCCCTTCCGCACAGGTTAGCGGAGAGATCACACCAGAGTATATGGGTGTTGGTTATATTATCGGGCCAAAAATTGCCGGAGTACTGGTAGCTGGTGGTGTTCTTGCCTGGCTTGGACTTATTCCTTTACTTGCCACATTAATTGATCCTGCATTAGCAGCACATCAATTGGTAAAGCTTGGCTTACTTGCAGATATTACTAAAGCAGGTGGTTCTGTAGGCTGGAATCCTGCGACACAAACGTTTTCAGATTATCCATTAGCAATTTATCAGGCTTATGTGAAACAAATTGGTGCAGGCGCTGTAGCTGCCGGAGGATTTATCACTTTATTAAAAACAATCCCTACCATTATATCTTCATTCAAAGATAGTCTGGGTTCTATTAAGGAAGGAAAAACAGTAGCAGAAACTAAAAGAACAGATCGTGACCTTTCTCTGAAAGTTGTTGGTGTAGGAAGTTTAGCATTGATTATTCTTGTGGCTGTATTACCACAAATTCCAAGTAACGGGATTTTAAGCAATTTATTGATTGGCGTACTCGTAGTATTATTTGGTGCATTCTTCGTGACAGTATCCAGTCGTATTGTTGGTTTAATCGGATCAAGTAACAACCCTATTTCGGGTATGACGATTGCAACTATCATGGGGACCTGTCTTGTTTTCATTGCAGTTGGATGGACTGGTAAGGTCTATGAGCCAATGGCATTGGTTGTGGGTGGTATGATTTGTATTGCAGCAGCTAACGCGGGTGCAACCTCTCAGGATCTTAAAACGGGTTACATTATTGGTGCTACACCAAGATATCAGCAGATCGCCTTATTTATAGGTGTAATCGTGTCTTCTATTGTCATTGGACTGACTGTTCGTATTCTAGACACCCCTACTCCAGAAATGCTTGCACAAGGTATTAAACATGCCATTGGTACTGAACTATATTCTGCTCCACAAGCTACTTTGATGGCAACGCTGATTAAAGGGATGCTTTCTTTTAACCTGGATTGGCAATATGTGCTGGTTGGTGTATTTATCGCGATTACTATCGAGTTATGTGGTATCAATTCCTTATCATTTGCGGTAGGCGCTTATTTACCTTTATCTACTACTTTACCAATTTTTGTGGGTGGTGCAATCAAAGGAATTGTAGACTGGAAAGAACGCAAAAAAGTGAAAACTCCGGAAGAAGAAGAATTAGGCCCTGGAAATCTTTTTGCAACGGGGCTTGTTGCTGGTGGTGCACTGGCAGGAGTTGTCGTCGCAATTCTGATGGTAATCCCTTCTGTACGAAGCAATCTGAGCAAAGTAGATGTTCAGCCATTATTTACCCGCTGGTTTGGTGCTGGTGGTTATGAATTGCTGGGTGTATTGATCTTCCTTTTCATGGGATTTGTATTGTATAACATTTCAAAAAAGAAAAACGAAGCTGAAGACATCGTAAAATAGAGGTTCATAAAGGAGGTTTATCACTATTAAAACCTCCTTTATTAGCTTAATTTAACAGTTTTTTAACGTTAAATGCAATTAATCAGGCTTAGAATCAGGCTACTATAAGATAAGGGCAATATTTATTTGCACTATATGTATCCTACTCCTATATTTGCATCACTTTAAACGGAAACGCTTTAAAGTATTGTTCTGAAAAGAATGATGATTCCGTAGCTCAGCTGGTAGAGCATTACACTTTTAATGTAGTGGTCCTGGGTTCGAATCCCAGCGGGATCACACCAAAGACTATCAAAACGTATAAAACCCTGCAATCGATCGATTAGCAGGGTTTTTGCTTTTAGGGAATTGCCAAAATTCGCACGAATTCACAAAACTTTGGATCAATACCAAAACTTGTGGGGCTGAATTAAATTAGGCGTAAATCCGAGATAGTCTGAACAAGAAAAAATCGATATTTCTCACCCCCCTGAATTGGGATCTAAAAGCTTTGAGTTTGGCATTAAAAGATTCCGCAGAAGCATTGGTAGATCTGTTGTCGAAATAATTCAAGATCGTTTGATAGTGATTTTCAATGGTTCTTGAAATGGTATTAAAAGCTTTAAATCCCGCTTGCCTTACCTTTTCGTGCCATCTGGCCAGCCTGGCCAAACCATACACTTTATCGGTAGTTTTTTCAAAGATATTGCTGAGGTTCATACTTAAATCATAGGCCTGCTTCAGATCCGGATAACGCTCAAATAACAGATCTGCTCTTTCTTTTTGACTTTGAGTCCAATGTTTAGCACGTTTATACAAAACGTATCTGCTTCTGGCCAGTAATTGCTTGAGGGTATCCCCATTAGGGAGAAAGCTGGACTGGAAATCATAGTTCCCTTTTTTCGCCTTTTCTATCGCTTCATTTTCGGCATCTAATGCTGCCCATCGGTGCTTGATTCGCATTTCCTGCAAGGCTTCTGTGGCCAGTTGCTGTACATGAAACCTGTCGGTTACCCTGACCGCAACAGGAAATGCTCTTTTGGCAATCAGTTCCATATTACCAGCCATATCCAACGTAATTTCTTTCACCTTCCGCCTTTTATTCAATGGAATTTTTCTAAGCACTTCAATGACAGTTTCTGCTTTTACACCTGCAACAATTGCTACAATTGCCCCTTTTTTACCTCTGGCAGCTTTATTAGTGACAATGGTATAAAGCTCGCCATGGGACACGCTGGTCTCATCTATGGAAAGTTGTGTACCCAGATTGTCTGGATAAAGCAACCATTTACTGGCATGTTCTTTTTGATCCCAACTCTTAAAACCACTTAAAAAATCCTTGTACTGACGCCCAAGATTTCTGCCTTTTACTCCATAAAAGTTCCCGATCGTTTGAATATCATTCGGGGCGGTACTGACTGAGTTGTTTTAAAAAAGCCGCGAATTCCCCTGTCATTCGCGTTCCCTTAGCAACCAGGCTCCAGTCTCGGTAAGCCACTTTTCCTGTGGTATCGTTCAGCCATCTGCGTCGTTTGATATGAAAAAAGACCTGATGTCCGCGCATGGGGAAATCCTGGACGGTGATGGTAGGAAAGAAACCTTTGGACTCCAGTTTATCCTTTTCAAATGCCACTGGAATAGAATTCACCTCTTCCAGAGCAATATGTAAAATATCATGCTCTTTACGAGCAGATTTCAACTCAAAATTCTCTAATATAAAATCGGGTAATAATAAACGTAGGAGCTCTTGGTAACTTGATAACATCTGTAAAATTCAAAGCCCAAAACTAAAAATTTTCACGCTTCCCCACAAGTTTTGGTATTGATCCCTTAAAAGACAAGTAAAACGAAATTCAGAACGTTTTCCTGAATATTTTATGTTTTAATTGACTGAGGATGAATATATATTTTTTGGTGACGTAAGGGTTAAATGCCTGGTGCTTGTCATACCTCAAAAATAGAATTTATGAAAACAAATTTCAAGTGTCCGAAGCCGACCTGCTCAAAAAATGAAAATTGCAGTAAAATGCATATCAAACGCAAATATTTATCAATGATTGCACTTTTGATGGGCTTTGTATTAATTTGTAGTTGCAAGAAAGATCATAATATTAAGGAATCCGCTCCAAGTAATTCCGGTTCTTCCGCAACTGCCCAAATTCTCGATACAATAATTAATACTGGAACCTTCAAGCTACACTTCCGGATTGCCAAAGGAAAAGGAGTGCCGATTGTTTTCGAAGCCGGAGCAGGCGATGATGGTTCGGTATGGAAATCATTAATTGATCCATTACATAATTCAACCGGTGCGCCCCTGATTACCTATGATAGAGTAGGATTTGGCAAAAGTCCTTTGGATACCGTTGGATTAAATATTAATAATGAAATCAATAGCTTAGGTATTGCACTGAATAAGTTGGGATATAGCGAGAATTATTTCCTGGTAGGTCATTCATTTGGTGGTGCGTATACAATAACATTTGCAGACAAAAATCAGGGTAAAGTAAAAGGCGGAGTAATGATCGATATTACAGCACCAAATTTTATGACAGAAGAATTCACAAATGCTTTGGTAAATTCTTTTGGATCAAAGCTTGATGAGGCAAAGATATCAAACCCCGGACAATATTACCAGTGGATAAATTATAAAGCGTCTATAACGCAGCTGCATGCTTCAGCAAGTAGTCTAATAATCCCATTAACTGTTATCTGTGCTGAGCAGAGTCCATTAACAGGAGATGATAATCTTGCTTGGCGAGCAGGTCAAAAAGCTTTTGCTGCACAGCGGCCGAATCGAAAATTTGTACTAGCTGTAAATACTACTCATTATGTTTTTTGGGATAATCCTAAATTGGTAATCGATCAGATTACTACCCAATATAAAGCAGATTGCTTATAATAAATGAAAAGATGAGCGGTTCGGTGAGTACCAAATCAAAAACTCATCAAATACTGAATCAACCCTGATTTTCGCATTATGTTCACATCCCAGCAGGATCACCAGAATACCAAACGCTTCTAAAGTAATTTAGGAGCGTTTGGTTTATACATCTGCCCTAAAATTTTTACCCACTTTTTCACCGAGTGCGTAATAGTGTCTAAAATTATAAATAAGCGGTGACCATTTTGATGGATCAATATAGTCCTGGTTGATTACTAAATTTTCATGTACCCTAACATTAACCACTTTCATGTGGACACTAGCAATTAAAGGAATAAAATCTATAGTAGACTCTACGATATAATGATTTTGCAAAACACATTCTAATTGTATGGGACAACTAGCGATAGCAGGCGGAGTAACCACTTCAGCAGCCATGGGCTGAAAATTTCCCGCTGAAAATTTATCTTCTTCATATCTATATTTTCCGCTCTTATTTGCCGGTACTGGATTCAATCCTGTTAAATTTGATATTTTTTCAATATTTTCAAATAGATCGGCAGATGGTAAATTGACAACACATTCTTTGATCTCAATAATATTCTGATAAGTCTTACTATCGCATCCAAGCCCGATCACTAAATTATAACCCAATGCCCATAAAGAAGATATGGGGCCTATATTCGTCTTAGCATTTTTATCAATAGAAGTAATTAATGCTACTGGTGTACCAAAATAGAGTACTTTAGGTTGTATAGTTAAAAATACAGGTATATCTTCTTTCTTGTTTATCATAAATTATATTTTGATTGTTAGCAATACTGAACTTTAGGTAAGGTTCTCTCTATACTGCATAGCAACAAATTTCTGTTAATCCTGCAACATATAGTTCATTCTAAACTGAAGTATGTATTTCAGAATACAGTTATATTGGAAATTAAATTCCAGGCTCAAAACAAATCCGGTCAACCTTCAGATAAGCATCCCAAAAAAGTAAATCAAAAACTGACAAGTCTCTCAGATCCTGATGCCCGTTTGTCCTGTAAACCAGGAAAAGTGACCATGCTTAGCGCTACGAGTTATACAAAAGTGGTATAACTCTATCCGGAAATAATATCCGAATCAATTTCAATCAGAGCTTTAAAAATATTGCAACCCTCTTCTTTTATTTTGACAGGTCGGATTTTGTTTACACTGGTGAAGATGAAGTAAATAAATTTTTTAAATAATTAAGGAATTTTGCAGAATTAAATTCTCGTTACTTTATATTTACATAATGCGCTGTCTGCAATGACTGGGTTTAACTCCATGGTTTTAATATAAACCTATTAAATAAAATTTATGAAAAAATCTACAACTAGCCGGGTGCTGCTGCTTATCCTATGTTTACCATTTGTGGCATTTTGCCAGAATGACCCTATTTCAGCGGGATCCAACATCGCTATAACTTCAACCGGAAGCGGTAAAGTAAAAGGATATATTCATAATAACATCTTTACTTTTAAAGGAATACCTTACGCTAAATCAGATCGTTTTACCACACCTGAAAAGCCAACACCCTGGTCTGATGTGCGCAGCTCTATGACCTATGGCCCAGTTTGTCCTACGTCACCCACTACCACAGTGAATGATCCCTTTGAATTTGCCTTCCATCACGATTTGGGCTACTCCAACGAGCATTGCCAGACACTGAACGTATGGACGCAAAAATTAAACGATGGCAAAAAGCGCCCGGTGATGGTTTGGCTGCACGGAGGCGGTTTTACAGATGGCTCATCAATCGAACTGCCATCTTATGACGGCGAAAACCTGGCAAAAAAAGGCGATGTAGTATTAGTTTCCATTAATCACCGCTTAAATGTGCTGGGTTTTCTTGACCTCTCCGCCTATGGCGATAAATATAAAAATTCTGGAAACGCTGGGTTAGCTGACATTGTTGCTGCCTTACAATGGGTAAAAGAAAATATCGCGCAATTTGGCGGCGACCCTGATAACGTTACAATCTTTGGACAGTCTGGTGGTGGTGGCAAAGTTACCTGTATGATGAATACGCCAAAGGCTAAAGGCTTATTCCAAAAAGCTATAGTAGAAAGTGGTAGTTATATCACTTCATTCAATGAAAAATCAGTTTCGCAGAGAGTTGCAGCAGCTTTATTGGAGGAATTGCATTTAAAACCGTCCCAGGTTGATTCGTTGCAAAAAATCCCTTATACTATCTTGAATGAAGCTAGCAAAAAAGCACTCAGAAAAATTTCAATGGAGATGAGGAAAGCAGGAAAAGCAGGTGACGGAGGATGGAATGCGGTCTTAAACGAAGACTTTTTCCCTAATCAGCCAACCGATCCCGCGGCAATGGAGTTATCTAAAAACATACCTTTATTAGTTGGCACTACAAAAAATGAATTTAACGTATTTGCTCCATCGCAAGAAAACCAGAGCATGGAAGACCTTAAAGCCGGCCTGCAAAAAAGATACGGAGATAAAACGGATGCTTACATGGCAGCGGTAAAAGCTGCTTATCCTTCCACCAGCAAGCCGTCAGGATACACAGATATTGATCTTAGTTTCAGGCCGATGGCTATCAAGCAGGCCGATATGAAATCGGGGCTGGCAGATGCTGCACCGGTGTATATGTATTTGTTTACCTGGCAATCGCCTGTAAACAATGGGTTATATAAAGCGATGCATTGTATGGACATCGCTTTCCAGTTTGATAATATTGCGCGTTGCCAGGAAATGACAGGTGGAGGAAAAGATGCCGTTATATTAGCAGGAAAGATGAGCAGTGCCTGGATCAACTTTGCTAAAACCGGAAACCCAAATGCTGCTGGCTTACCAAAATGGCCCGTTTACACATCCGCAACTGGCGCTACGATGCTATTTAATACACAATGCGAAGTGCGTAACCACCCTGATGCAGAATTATTAAAGATTGCAAGTTCGGTTAAACCTGCTGGCGGCATGTAATACAAAAAGCCATTAAAAATCTCATTTCGATACGCTCTATTATAAGCTTGCGGATGGAAATGGGATTTATTTATAAAGGCTATTCATGAAACAAACTGTTAAAATTGTATTCACACTGATTTGTACTGCAGGCTTTTCTGCAATACCTTCGCTGCGAAGGTAAAAACTTCAGAAGCTTAAAAGGCAGACAGAAAATCAATCTACTGATGGCTCATTTAACGGTTGATGATCGTCCCAAATCAATGATCTATACTTGAAAGCCCAGGTGACTTGATTAGCGCCGGGTGAACCTATATCGTCCGGGTACTGCCTGAGTACTGTCCGGGTACTCGTTAGGGTAAGAGCAGTGCTAAAGTAACGCGAGAGCATGGCAAGTCCAAGTCAAAACAACTAGTTGAAATGACTTAGACTTGCCATAGTTAAAGCCCGTTCTCAACCTGGTATCATCCCGACCACCACTCAGGCACAACCAAACCATAACTAGTTGAAGATTCATGAAATTTATGATTTTCATTTTGAATAACCTATGGACAACTACGAACAATTGCAGACAGCCACGGACAATTACGCACATTTTCTACGCAAGAGGATAATCCTTAACGATAATGGTCTACATTAGTGGAAAAGAAACTATTTATGGAAATCCGGAAAAGCCTGCTTTAGTAAAGCGCGTTAAACAAAACCCGTCAATTTGAGATTACACATACAAGTAAATTATTTTATTTATATTTATAAAAGCTTAAGGGCAGATCAATTAACAGCATACATCATGTGTAATTCCAAATCATTAATTAAATCGGCTCTTTCGCTCTTTCTTATTCTAATTACTGTATTAATTTCATGTGATCATAAAGACAGTAACATTGCTTCTCTGAACTGGTTTGACAAAACCGATATTTATATGGGCGGCGAGCTGGGCGACTCCACTACTTACTGGAAAAACAGAAAAGCCATTGGCCTTGACAAAAAAGGAATGTTTGCCAATGCAGTAACGGTATCTGGTAAAGACACCTATTTAGCAGGTTTTATTGCTATAAAAGATAGTTTAACTAATAACAGTAAAGCACGTGCGGTATACAGTAAAAATGGAAATATAGTTTTTTTGACTGACGGAAGAACTGCTGCGGTCGCTACTGCCATTGCGGTATCAGGTACAGACATTTATGTAGCAGGTTATGAATACAATGGCGATAAAAATACCGCTGAGCCCGTTCATTCTCAAAAATCAATAGCTAAATACTGGAAGAATGGGATTCCTGTGGTTTTAACAGATGGTCATGCAAACGCCAGTGCCACAGCTATTACAGTCAAAGGAACTGATGTGTATGTAGCAGGCTATGAAAAAGACGAGATCTCTGTAGCCAGATATTGGAAAAACGGTAAACAAACAGCGCTGAAGATTGATAGCAATTTATCAAATGGAGCAAATTATTCAGAGGCCTATTCTATTTTTATTGCAGGGGACGATGTCTATATTGCCGGAACGGAATGCGGACTTGCAGCCTATTGGAAAAATGGTATACCAGTATTACTGGCTCCCAAAAAGAGTCTTAATCAATCAGGTACCGATAATGAAAGTTCAAAAGCGACTTCCATTGCTGTTTCGGGACAGGATGTACACGTAGCCGGCATCCAGGATACACTTGCATCCCTTTTCCATACCGTCAAATACTGGAAAAACGGAAAGGCCACTACCCTATCCAAAAAACCTCTTGATGCAAAGACCAATGCATTTCTGGCGTTAAACGGCCATGATGTATATATTACCTGCACACTTGCGGATCCTGCATTTAATTACCAAACTATCGTCTGGAAGAATACTGCCCCTTCTATTTTCAGTAAAGAAACAATGCGTGTGACTTCTATTTTCGTAGCAGACAAATCTCATTAACTCTAAAACTAAGAAATAAAACCATAATTAAAACAATTTTTATAACTGATTGTTATAAAGTTATTTACACCGTCTCCCATTGTATTATATTTTCTTATTTATTTATCCTACTTAAAATCTATCCAACTTGGAACAGAAAATAATTACAGAGATCCACATTGAAGGGAAAGAAGTATTACATTTCTCAAACCTGATTATCCGTCAGTATTTTAACCGGCATCATGAATTTGAATTACATGTTGACCACGATACTTTTGAACTTTCAGGAAGTTACCGCGCTGACCGCAGCAGAGAGCTGATCGGTAAAGACATATCAATTGTATTAACTGATAGTGTAACCGGGAATGAGACCCGTTTTGCAGGTATCATATTTGAGATCGATCTGGCTCAGGGACACGGGTTTCATGGTGAAGTGATACTAAGTGGATTTAGTCCTACGATCTTACTGGATAGTGGTCCTAACATCAAGTCCTTTAAAGGAATGACTCTTCAGGAGATCGTGAATAAAGTGGGTTCTTCGGTAGCAGGGAATGATCTTAGCTTCTCCGTAAAACCGCACTATACGAAGCCTATACCTTATATTACACAGTATAAAGAAAGTGCGTTTACTTTTATGAACCGTCTTTCTGCAGAATATGGAGAATGGTTCTATTATGAAGGGGATACTTTACATTTTGGAAAACCCGACAGCCAGGTAGAAGTTAACCTTATATATGGACAGGATTTACATAATCTGAATTGGTCAATGAAACTCAGTCCGGTGAATACTTCGCATTACAGTTATAATTCCTCCTTACACCAGCTCAATAATTCTGAAGCAACCGGAGAGGTTAGCGGACTAAATGAGCAGCATGAATTTGCAGTATCCAGGTCAAAAAGCTTATTTTCTGAAACCTATGATACTCCTGTAAATACACGTGTTCAAAATCAAAAGGAACTGGAAAACATCGTTAAATTACGTAAAGAAGGTACAATAGCTGATATGGTCAGGATTACCGGACACAGCCGGAACCCTGGTGTAAATCTGGGAAGTATCGCAAACATTGAAGTCTCCAGAAAAGAGCTGTCTGATTTTATTCAAGAAACCTACGGAAGTTACTTAATTACAGAAGTAGTCCATCAGATAGATGGAAATAATCGCTATATCAATGACTTTATTGCTATCCCTTCTGCTACTGAAATAATGCCTGTTCATCATGTTGTTTATCCTGTAGCAGAATCTCAGGTAGCTACAGTGACCGCTAATCATGATCCTGAAGGTCAAAGCCGTATCCAGGTTCAGATGTTATGGCAAAAAGATGAAACAACTGAATGGATCCGGGTTTTACAGCCTGATGCCGGAAGTGGCGAGGTCAATGGGAATAACAGGGGGTTTTATGTCATCCCCGAGATTGGAGATCAGGTCATCGTCGGCTTTAGATATAATGATCCTAACCGGCCTTTCGTGATGGGAAGCATCTACCATAGCCAGAATACTGATAGTGCAATACAGGCAAATAACCATCTCAAAAGCCTGTCTACACGCAGCGGACATATGATTGAATTTGATGACAGTAAGGGTTCTCAGGGAATAACTATTACCGATCAGAATAATAACGTGATACATATTGATACTCAGGGTAATAACATCACTATTTCTGCATTGGAAACGATGACCTTCAACTCGAAAAACATGAAGATCAATGTCCAGGAAAATATGGACGTATCCGTTGGAAAGAATAAGAAGGAATTTGTCACTGAAAACTTTGATTTACAGGTTAAGAACATGAAAACCACGGTGGCAGAAAATGCAGATCAGGTTACCGGTAAAAAGGCACAGCACATTGCAGGAGAAATGACAATGCATACAAATGAAGGGAAAATACTCATTGATGGTACAGGAAAGATCACCATACAAAGTAAAGACCGGATAGATTATGGAGAATAACAGCGCTGCATATGATCTATAAAGGAATGGAATATGCGATGCCGGTCACTCCCCTTTTGAAAGAACTGACCTATACTGTACGGCTCACAGATCAGCTTATTATTAACGATAAAGAAGATAAGACGCTAATTGAATTTACCTGTCGTATAAAAGCTGATGATGAGCCTCAGCAGTATCTTCTTTTTTTAGATAACCTTAAGATCAATGGAAATGCAGAAGGTGATTATGAAAAACACGAATGGTTATTCGCAAGGTTATTTTCTATCAACAGCAACCTTATCATCAAAACCGATCAGTACGGATCTATAACAGGTATAGGTGATAAAAAAAGGATCTTGTCAGAATGGGAATTAGCCAAAGAAGATATCAGTGCTGTATATGAAAAAAATGAAATAACCGGACTGTTTGATAGTATGGATTATACTTTGAAGAATGACATGAAATTACTTTATCATAATGATCCGCTGCTCAATCTTTTATTTAATAATATATATCAGACGTATACAGGAGAAGAAAGTATTGGAACTGAAAAGATCATACTTAAACACTTTGGGGCAACCGGACTGCCCGTGATAGAATATAAAGAGCTGGTAGCTATTGATGAAAATTCAAATATAGCAACGATAGATGTGACAGGTCAGATCAGTGAGTCGTTCACTGATATGGAAGGGATGAACAATTACCTTGCAGAGGTAACCGGACAGGAATCTGATGAAGAGATGGATTATTATTTTGATTACCAGGGACGGTATGAGCTGAGCCTTGGAGTACAACATCATATAGATAAAGCAGAATTAACCATTTCCGGTTATTGCCCAGGGTATAAGAAACTAACTGTTTATCACTTAAAGTTACAGCCATGAGTAGAAAATATGTTATTGATGGTGCCTGTGTAATATGTTCGCTGGGAACCGCTAAGGGCAAAATAAAAGTCACTTCTCAGCATAAATTATTTATACAGGGGAAGTTAAAAGTGACCGATGAAGATAAAACGTTAGCACCTAATTTTGGTTCCTGCAAGCGTTCATCGAACCAGCCCCCATGTGTTCCGGCTTTACAAAAGTGGCAGCAGACCAGTAAAAAAGTGGTAATGGGCAGCAGGAAGTTCGTAATGGATAACTCTACTGTTAAATGCAGTAATGGCGGTCTCATCATTATTGATGATGATCTGCAGCGGGCCTCACCGGGCGGTGCTGATCCGGAAAAAATAAGCCAGCTCTCTTCTGCAATGCCAATGGTACCTTATCAATCAACCAATATATCAGGCAACTAGTTATGGGTAAGCAGAAAACTATAGAAAAGAAACCGCAGCCGGCAATTAAGGTGAAACCCAAATTAAAAGAACCATTTCCAGCCGCTGTAGTTGACAATACATTTGTATACCGTCCACAGCGGAGTCTGGTAGCGACCGGGGGAATGAAACTAAAGCTTAAAAGCGGCCATCCGGAATTTAAAGGGTATATAATTTTTATAAATGGCTTCTGGGGCGATCCGGTAAAAAACACCGGTGCAGTGGCCTGGAACAGCTTAATGGATAAAGTTCCTGAGCGCGGTGATTCCTATAGCCTTAGAGGTGCTGAAAATACCAATGAAAAAGATCTTACGGATGATGACGACAGGTATACACCCGAAGAATATAAAAAAGATACAGCTAACCCAAATAAGGCCCGGATTAAGGAATCTATTAAGAACGGGCTCTTTCCAGCAAGGGCAATATATATGTATTTCCATGCTACTAAATTCCAACGTTATGTGAAATACTGGAATGTGAAAGAGAATAAATATCAATTCACCACAAAGTATGCTGAATATTTTGACGCCAAAGATAATATACACTATTTTAACGGGTCTCATGGCTTGCAGTCAGATCCCGGACACCGGATGCAGCATGGTTATAAACAGGGTCTCACCTGGGCAAAACTGAATCTGAAATATATGGAAAAACCTAGTTATGATACTTTCCTTCCTTATATGCCCGGTTTAGCATCACCAGAATATAATCCAATTACGATTGTAATGCATAGCCAGGGAAATGCACTTGGGGTTGGTGTAGCAAAGGGGATCTTAGCGCATTTACAGACACTCAAATGGGATAAAGCTGCGATAAATATGGTTTACTTAGCCCTTCATCAGAATAGGGGTTTCACCATAGATGAGTACAACGACTATAAGAAGAAAAAACTGGATATGCTTGCCAATAAGCATATGAAAGCAAAATTAGCCGAGTTTTTTGAACGAAATAAGCTTTATATCGCAAAAGGTATTGACGAATATGCGGGTGAAAGGATCGTTGGCTGGAATAAACTTAAATCAAGAGGAGTGCAATTTACTTTTTCAAATGACCGTTCAGACGTAGTGAGCCGTCTGGGTGATATTCACGGTATTGCCAATGCCTGTAATAGTGATGGAGATGATATGCATTTTACCCCTTTTGAAGTTACCCCCTCTTCTTACCGGATCTTTTCCAAACATATCTTAAATAAGATATTAACGTACGACAATGAAGGTACAGGAGTAAATGTGGCTGTTAAACAAAAGAAAACTGTTATTTATACGGATCTGGTGGCTGACTTTTCGAAGGTGTACCATGCCTATAAAGCAAAACAGGCAGATATTGAAGCTGGTCGTGATAAGGCTTTCTACACCTATACTTCTACCGGCAGTACCATGGGAATTGCTGTAACGAGTACTGTTTATACAATACGGCGTTATGAAGATGCAGTTGTCACTGCATATACAAAGTTATTTGATGCAGAACTTGCTGCACACTCCGGCCCTGTAGCATGGGGATTGGATACCAGGGTATTAGACTGGGCGCCCGGCAAAAGCGTCTTCGATATGATCAAGGAGAAAGGTGCTGGTATCTTTTACCGCAAGGCAAATAAGAATTCAAAACTATTGATTAACCCTGCACAAATCCATTAAACTAAAGGAGATCATATTATTCGAATACAAAAAACGGCTTTTATAGCACAAACCCGTGCTATTGTAAAGAAAGAGCATATTCGCACCCCTCTTCGTTAATATACTCTCATTCATGTTGTGATCATATCATACCTTAAGCCCTAAACTCAGCTGTGTGATTCCTGTTTTTTCTCATAAAAATGCCCCCAAATAGTGTATAACTTTTTGGGGCATTGCAAAACCGGAGGCTTTTGTTTACGAAAACACCAATTAATTTTACAGTTTAAACTTCAACGAGCATTTTACCCTCATTGTTTCCTGAGAAAAGGCCGATGAAAGCTTCAGGCAATTTATCAAATCCTTTAATTATGGTTTCCCTGTAATGAAGCTTGCCTTCGTTTATCCACTGTTCCAATTGCTTTCTGCCTTCCGGAAAACGCTGTTTATAGTCACTGATTAAAAATCCCTGCATCAATAATTTTTTATAAACAATCAGGGGTAGTAATCTTAATCCACTGACGGCCTCCTGATCGTTATAACTGTCAATGGAACCACATACAACCACTCTGCCGTAATCGTTCATACGGCTAATCTCTTATTAATAGAAATCTTAAAAGATCATGCGACGGATTATCATGTCAACAATTAATAAAAAGAATATACAGCCAAAACAATCAATACCCCCATGCTCCTGCTTTAATGAGAGTCTCTGGTTACTGTTGAACCTGAGCCGCCTACTAAAAAGTCCAGATCAGCACCCTTATCTGCCTGCTGAACATGTTTGATATATAAGTTTACATAACCACGTGTTGCAGCAGGAACTGGCTGTACCCAATTGTTTCGCCTCAGGGCTAATGCTTCATCACTCACTTCAAGGTGGATACGTTTATTGGCTACATCCAGCTCAATTATATCTCCGTTTTCTACAAAAGCTAAATTTCCACCAATAGCAGACTCTGGCGATACATGCAGTACAACTGTACCATATGCCGTACCACTCATCCTGCCATCCGATATCCTTACCATATCTGTTACGCCTTTGTCAAGCAGCTTTTTCGGTAAAGTCATATTGCCTACCTCAGGCATACCTGGATAGCCGACCGGACCAACCGTTTTCAAGACCATTACACAAGTTTCATCGATATCCAAATCAGGGTCATCTACTCTCGCATGGTAATCCTCAATGTCTTTAAACACTACTGCCCTACCTCGATGCTGCATCAAACTGGGCGTAGCTGCAGATGGCTTTATAACCGCTCCGTTAACTGCAAGATTACCTTTTAGTACAGTAATTCCGGCTTCTTGAATGAGTGGCTGCTCAAATTCATAAATAACTTCCTTATTATAATTTATTCCTGTATTAGCTATGTTCCAGGCATGCGTTTTCCCGCTTACCGTAATGGTATCCATTTTTAAAACAGATTGCATTTGTTTTAAAACAGCAGGTACACCACCAGCATAGTAAAAATCCTCCATCAAAAATTTCCCTGAAGGCATAAGATTTACAAGAAGAGGCATTTTACTGCCAATAGCATCAAAATCCTCTAAGTTTAGCGCTACCCCCATACGCCCTGCAATAGCGGTGAGGTGAATAATAAAGTTTGAGGAACCTCCTACCGCAGCATTTACCTTAATTGCATTTTCAAAAGCATCCCGGGTTAATATTTTAGAAATTTTCAAGTCTTCTTTAACCATTTCAACTATTCTCCTTCCGGATAGCTGAGCAAGCCTTTTCCGGCGGGAATCAACGGCAGGTATAGCCGCACCACCAGAAAGGCTCATACCTAACGCTTCTACCATGCAAGCCATAGTGGAAGCCGTTCCCATTGTCATACAGTGGCCCGGACTACGAGACATACAACTTTCTACTTCTGCATATTCATCATAAGTAATTTCGCCTTTCTTTAATTCCTCTGTCAGCTTCCATACACTTGTTCCTGAGCCTATGTCATGTCCGTGATATTTTCCGTTTAACATGGGCCCGCCAGGAACCACAATCGTTGGCAGATCTACACTTGCCGCTCCCATTAACGTAGAAGGCGTAGTTTTATCACAGCCAGTAAGTAATACTACACCATCAATAGGGTTGCCTCTTATTGATTCCTCTGCATCCATACTGGCGAGATTACGGAACAACATGGCAGTGGGTTTCATGAGCGTTTCTCCCAATGACATGATGGGGAATTCCAGTGGAAAGCCGCCAGCCTCCAATACCCCGCGACGAACACTTTCGGCAATATCGCGCAGGTGGGCATTGCAAGGTGTAAGTTCAGACCATGTATTACAAATCCCTATTACCGGTCTGCCGTCAAACATATCTTCGGGCATGCCCTGGTTTTTCATCCAACTGCGATAGATGAGGCCCATTTTATCTTTTTTCCCAAACCAGGTCGAACTTCTATATGATTTCATGTCTAGAATATAACTAATTAGTATCCGGATCTATTGGGCCGTCTGTTACCAAAAGGCAAGGACCTAAAGCGGTAGCCCCATTGTATGATTTTGCCTGCGGTAGGTTGCTCCTGTTGACAAACCTATTCCAGCCTTTCTCTTCTGTTAATAAATATTGGTTATTGAGATTTATAATAATCCCGCTAGAGGTGTAATAAATTCTCATAATTATTTGGTTTAGTTTTTTGGATCGAAAATCAGGTTTGAACTTATTTAAGTATCCAGGCGGTAAAATCTAAAGGCAAATAAGTCCTTTTAGCGCACATTTAAAGCATGATGTTAATATAATACAATAAAATGCTTCAATACTAAAATTACTGGTTTGCATTGCCTGATTTGATGACGATTTGATCATCTAAACGCCTCATTAAAAGCAACTCAAAACTTGCTGTCAGGTAAATTTTTTCTCCTCAGTTTTAAGATAATTGTGTCTGTAATCCATTGGATTTTTTTTCGTAAGCGTTTTAAATTGATGATAGAAATGAGAAATATTGTTATAGCCACAGGCATAGCCTACCTCAGTTATATTAAATTCCTCTTCTAATAACAATCTGCATGCATTTCCAATTCTCACTTCCATTAAAAACTGGATATATGTTTTCTTTGTTTTGGATTTAAAGTACCTGCAAAAAGAGTGCTTTCCCATGTTAATTAATGCAGCCACATCTTCTAGCCCTATTTTTTTGTGGTAATTATTAAACGTATACTCGAATATCGTGTTGATGCGGTTTTGATCGATGCTATTCACTTCTGGGTTAAAGCCGTTGGATGATATAATTTCATATTCTTTCGAAACAGCTATTATTTCCAAAGCGGATAATAAACTGATCAACTTACGGGCAGGCGATTCGTTGAGCATTTCCTCCGCTATTTTGCCGACCTTTCTTCTGGTTACTCCTTTTAACCGCAAACCCAGCTTACTAGTATTCAGCATTTTAACAATTGGGCTAATTTCAGGTAGATTTAAAAATGCATCGCCCCAGATGTTAGTTTGAAAAAGAATCACGATTGTTTCTCCAACTTTTTCAGTATCGCTTTCCAGATATTTTTGTTCACACCGGAAAGTATGTGGCAGGTTTGATCCAAATAAAAATACATCACCATTTTTAAAAGGACCAACATGGTCGCCTATCAGGCAGGTACCGTAGGTCCTTTTAACAACCAATAGCTCGCACTCGGGGTGATAATGCCAGGCACTTAATATCGCATGCCCTATATCCTTACGGATATTAAAGGAATGCTCCGGGTTCGGAGTAGCCTTTTTTAACGTAGCTTTCATGTTTATACTTGGTTAATTACAAACATCAAATTAGAAATTATGCACGATATAATATCCATCTGATTACTTATTGATATGTGTATATTAACAATACCCGGCTTTTCTATTTGTGCATTAGACTGGCACAGTTGTAAAATAACATCATAAACAACTGATATACAGAAGTTTTTTAGATATCTCATCAATCAGCAACTCATAACAGAAAGAAATATCTATGTTAATATGTTACATTTTTTTGCTGTAATACTGAAATTGATTTTCATTAAAGTTCTCTTTATTTGATTGAGTAACCTAACTGTTTCGAAACCAAATATAAATGAAAAGTGATCTTCTGTTCTTCGCAACTATTTTCCTCAAACAAACTATTTAGCCTAAGCACATTTGCCTTAGCTTACTAGAGCAGGGATTGATTAACCAGCAAACCAATATAATCCTATGAGATAGATTTACTTCACATTCACCACCATACGTAGTCGCTAAACGCTGCGTATGCTCCGAAATGACAGCACCGCCTCTTCTGCGGTTATTTAAGCTGTTTATTACAAAAAACAATGCTAACCAAATAACAATTATGAAAAAAAAATTACTTCCACTAGTATTTATTTGTACGGTGTTAACGGTATTCATTCTTTTCGAATCCGCGAGCGCATCAGCTGGTGGGCTAACAACCGTAATATTTAGCAAATCTTTAACAACAAAAAAGTTAAAATTAGCTTCGATAGGAATTACAGGTAAAGTTACCGATGAACAGGCAATTGGTTTACCCGGCGTTAGCGTTGTTGAAAAGGGAACTCAAAATGCTACTACAACCAATGCATCTGGCAGTTATAAGATAAATGTTGCAAATACCAATGCGGTGTTGGTGTTCACATCCATTGGCTATAATCCCGTAGAAATAACGGTAAATACAAAAACCGTTGTTAATGTTTCTATGGTGGCGGTTACAAATGCTTTGAATGAGGTTATCGTAACTGCCCTCGGTATAAAGAGGGAAGCCAAAAGCCTGGGGTACTCGGCTCAGAAAGCCAACGTACAGGCATTACAAACTAACCGCACGACTAACCTTGCCAATGCACTTGAGGGCCAGATCTCCGGGCTGGACGTCTCTCCACCCGCCGCAGGGCCAGGTGGAAGTACAAAGATTCGTTTGCGTGGACAATCTTCTTTCACCGCAGACAATTCGCCGCTAATCGTAATCAATGGCTTGCCAATGTCGCAGGGCGCGAGCAGTAATAATGGTTATACACAAAATGTCGACCAGGGAGATAATTTGCAAGGTATCAATCAGGATGACATCGAATCGATGACTATTCTAAAAGGATCTACCGCTGCAGCATTGTATGGGTCGCGTGCAGTTAACGGCGCAATAATTATTACGACAAAGTCGGGATCCAAAAACAGTGGAATAGGTATTGAGTTCAACTCTAATTTTACGCTAAACCAAGCGCTCGATTATACAGATTTTCAATATGAGTACGGGCAAGGTGAAAATAATATTCGTCCCTCCTCACAAGGAACTGCGCAGAGTTCTGGTGCCTGGAGTTTTGGTGTGCCATTTGATGATGTACCAACGTATCAATTCGACGGAGTTCAACGTCCCTATGCGCCTGTTAAAAACAGAATAAGTACGTTCTTTAGACCTGCATCATCGTGGAGTAATACAGTTGCACTTTCTGGCGGTAATGACAAAGGAAGTTTTCGGGTGTCTCTTTCTAATCAAGACGCTCAGGGCATAATACCAAACAACGATTTTCATAAAAAGATTTTTAACGTTGGCATTAACTATAAACTTACCGATAAATTATCTGCACAATTTTACGTTAACTATGATCACCAATTTAATAACAATCCGCCACTTGTAGGCGTCCAGGGAAATGCAATTCCTACATCAATTTACAGGCTGGCTAACTCCATTTCTTTTGATGTACTTGAGGCAGGCGCAACGGATGCCAACGGAAATGAAACACCAACTTCGAGGTTTGCTACCGTTACCAACCCATACTGGATATTAGCGCACCAATTTCAAAGACAAACAAAAGATCATTTGTTAGGTACTGCTGTGGTACGCTATCAGTTTTTCGATTGGCTATATTTTCAGGGCAGGGCAAATATGGACCTTTTGCAATCTACCTATGAATCAAACACTCCAACTGGTACGCTGGCTGTATCTGCAGCACCTGCAGGGCTGTTCAACGGTAGCTATGGGATAAGTACAGCAAGTACACGCCAAAATAATTTTGACTTCTTGCTGGGTGGTGGGCATAAGTGGAAAGATTTTTCATTTAATGCAACGGCAGGTGGTAATAACTTTCCATTAACTTCCTCTACATTTAATGAAGCGGTAACAAACTTTTACATCAGAGGTTTATATACGATCGGAAACGGTGTTACGGCAAATTCGAGTTACAACTTGACTAAACAAACAGTAAATTCATTGTATGGTACTGCAGAATTGTCGTACAAAAATTTATTCTACCTGAATCTTACCGGCCGTACAGATTGGTATTCGGTACTGGCCAGAGATATAGATCACTATTTCTATCCCTCAATTAGCGGAAGTTTCGTTTTTTCGGAATTACTTCCAAAAGCAAAATGGTTAAATTTTGGAAAGATTAGAGTTGCTGTTGCAGAAACCGGAAGCGCACAGGGCGTTGGAAGCTACAATGCATTAACATTTGCGCTTGCTCAAAATTCATTCAATGGGCTTCCCTTAGGAAGTATAAACGGGACATCTTCACCAAACACCCAAATTAAGCCTTTTGGTGTAAATGAAAAAGAAATAGGTATCGAGTTACACATGTTCAACAACAGAGTGAATCTGGACGTGGCTGCTTACGATAAAAAAACGACTAATCAAGCCGTTCCAATAAGCCTGTCTGCAGCAAGCGGATATAGCACCACATTAGTTAACTTAGGTGGTTTGGATAATAAAGGATTAGAATTTAACCTGGAATTAATACCTGTTCAAAATAACAAATTTACCTGGAAAACCGCTTTTAATTCTGCTTTCAACTCTTCAAAAGTATTGTCATTAGCTAACAACCAATCGCAACTTGTAGTGGGCAGTCCTGAGTTTTTTGGGTCTATTGTTGACGTGGTAGGTTTACCCCTTAACCAAATTGTAGGTTCAACTTACAAGCGGGATGCTTCCGGAAATATCGTATTATCGGGAGGCAAACCCGTAGCAAGTGATAAACCAGTTAATTTTGGTAGTGGCCTTCCTACAGCAACAGGGGGCTGGCTAAATACGTTGAACTACAAAGGCTTTACCTTTGTTGCCCATATTGATTATAAAGCAGGAGGTAAAGTACTCTCGAGCACAAGTTTAAACTTATTAAGAGAAGGTTTATCAAAAGAGTCTTTACCTGGCCGTGTGGGTGGAGTAATTTTTCCTGGCGTAAACGCTACTGACGGATTACCAAATACCACCGCTGTAAATGCAGAAGATTTTTACGCAAATTATCGTTCAACGAATATCTTAGATCCATTTATTTATAGCTCGGGCTTTATTAAATTAAGAAACCTTTCGCTGGGATACGACTTGTCTAAATTTATCAATAAAAAATATGTGAAAAGCTTAGTGCTTTCTGCGGTATGTCATAATGTATTGATCATTAAGAAATATACGCCAAACATTGATCCTGAAGCAATAGCCTCAAGCGGAGATAACTTAACAGGTTATGAGCAAGCATCACTACCAACAACACGTACTTTCGGATTTAACTTAAACGTAAGATTCTAACGCTATATACAATATGAAAAATTTAATCAGAATTATAGTCATCGCAATCTGGGTCCCAGTAATTTCCAGTTGCAATAAAGGGTTTGATCAATTGAATATTAATCCAAATAACCCAACAGAACTCGACGCATCATTCTTGTTTACGAGTGCACAATTTGGAACGCATGGAGCAACGATGGAAACCGAGCCAACAATTGTGCAGCAATTTGTAAATCCGTTTTCAGGAATCACCTCGGCATTTAATTTTAATCAGCTGAATCAAACCTATACTTCGCAAAATTGGAATGCTGAATATACGGGAACAAATAGTGGCGCAACAAGCTCTTCAGGTCCTGTTCAATTGCTGGTCCAAATATTAAGCCAGCTCAAAGGCAATGCAGCAAGGACAAATTTATATAACGAAGCCAGAATCTGGAAAGCTTACCAATTTATGATGCTGGTAGATAGTTACGGAAACGTGCCATATAGTGAAGCCGGACAAGCCTATTTATCAAATGTGCTTACGCCTAAATACGATAATCAGGCAATGATTTACACTGACCTGATTAACGAAGTTACTGCGGCAACCGCAGCTTTAGATCCAACAAAGGATATAGTAAAGGCTGATGTGTTTTACGGTGGCAATATCGCCCAATGGAAAAGATTGGGTTATTCCTTATTACTTCGATTAGGTATGAGATATAGTAAATTTGAACCTGCAAAAGCGCAAGCTATTGTGCAAGCTGCCGTAGCAGGTGGTGTAATGACATCAAATGCTGACAACTGTTATCTGAAATACAATACAACTTACGTGAATCCCGTGAGCCAGACTATTACTGCGATAGCGAATACTTATTATTTAGCGGCTCCCTTTGTTGATCAACTAAAAAATAGTGGTGATCCGCGATTGAAGTTTATATCCGGCAAATACGCAAACCCATTATCGGCACCTACAAGCATACCAGACACCATATCTGCAAATCAGTTCGGACTTCCTATAGGCTATAGCAACGCTACTTTACCAACTGCCCCTGGATTTAGAGGTAGTAACGGCTCGGGTTTTAATTATTCGCAGGTTAATTATAGTGTTTTCGGTAGTTTAACCGCTCCGCAATTTTTTATCACTCATGCTCAAACGCAATTACTGCTGGCAGAGGCCGCTTTTAGAGGCTGGATAACTGGTAGTACACCTGATGTTTATTATGCGAATGGTATCCGTGCGGCAATGGATCAATGGACAACCTATAATCCAGCAGCCATCATTCCTTTAGCTACACAAAATGCATTTATTAATAATCCCGTTAATGCTTATACAACGGCAAATGCACTAAACCTTATTAATACTCAATATTGGGTGGCGTCCTGGGGCAATGGTACCGAGGCATTTGCTAACTTCAGGAGAAGCGGTTTCCCGGCCTTATCGCCCAATACCATGCCAGGACAAAATATAACTGGTGGTTTTGTTCGCCGGTTTGTTTATCCAACGCTTGAGCTTTCTGCAAACTCAACGAATTACCAGGCAGCAGTTGCAGACAATGGTGGGCCAGATAATATGGACACACGTGTTTTTTGGGATAAATAGGAAAATCCTCAATAGTACTCAAAATTTCCCTTTTTTATAAGCTAACTTTCGAACTCGATCCTGTAAAAACATGTTTTACAGGATCGAGTTCTTTTAGATGGTATTGTATTTTTTGACACGAGATTGGGAGTTGCGGCAAAACTGACCCGGATTAGTCAATTCGCAAAATCCGCTTCCAGTTCGAACCATCAAACTCCATTATATCCTTGATCCCTATGGACCACATGATCCCGTCAGCTGCGCTCAGGTGATAACAAGTGCGTGGAATGTCGACCCCAAAATCAACAGGATTGAGCTTATCGCCTTCGAGCCGATAGACGAAACTGGTAGAAGACACATATAACTGTCCGTCGAAAACCTCCATACCCCAGAGGTCTTCTTCGGTGCTTTCATGCTTTATTATTTCCCATTGATCATTGCGTCCACGAAGCAAGGTTCCAAGCTGACCGCAGGCATAGACAAATCCGTCCGGCGCACAGCGAACTTTGTAGAGCGCCAGCTCGGTCGGACTGTTTTGCTGACTGAAGAGAGAACCGTCGTACTTCCAGATTTCGCCTTCCCAACCTACAGTATAAATTTCCTGTTCGCTGAACCCATCGATAATGTCGAGGCTTGCTAAATATTTACTGCGTGTCAGCAGATGTATTGAAGCGGCTACCTACAGATAAATTACCACCAGGGTCTTGGGGCTATATTTATCCAAATAATCATAAAGGCCAGCTGGTTTAAACTGGCCTTTATTTTAATATCTTAGTAGATTAACGTTTGTCCGCAAAGAACAACTTAATCATAACTCTTTTCTTCTGTTCATCAACAGTCACTGACTGTATGGAATTTTCAGGTGCATAGATATTCTTTTTATCCGCAAGGGGCTTTGGATTACCCGTTCCGTAAATATCGTAGTCCATATACTTGTCGTCGATTTTAAAAAGTTTAAAAATATCAGTTATACTTAATATTTTTTTGACGCTTGGAACTAACGAAAAAGAAAGAACATTTGTCCCTTTTAAATCTGGATGTTTTGTGAAAAAACTATCCCTTGGTAGGATCTTCATTTCATTATATTGCTTAGATGTAATTAAGGGATACCTTGTCATTTTTTCTGTACCATCGGAAAGTTTCAGGACTACTATTGGCAATTTGGATAAATCCTCTTTATCTTGTGAAAAACAAAAATTGTTTCCTACAAGCACAATAAACCATATTAAAATAATGTTCTTTTTCATGAAATTCTTAATTTAATTTTTATTTGAAGTTACGGTAATTAAGTTAGTGAACTCTGCCGGACTCGCTTTTATTGCATACACCCCGGTTTCTGGATCAAAATATTGTATACTGCCGTTAAGATTGTAACCGGTGATCATCACTTCATGGCCTACTATATCACCTCCATTGGTTAATTTCCCTGTTGAGATAGTTCCCATTAAGGGAAATCCAACGTCAATTGATGATTTAATTGATTCTGTTGCTTTAGTGTTAAAAAACAGAGCAATCAAATTTGGCATTTCACTCTGAGTTACACCATTCAATACCAAATAATAAGCCCTAGTCGGGCCAGATTCAGCAGGTCCCGTAGATTGTGCATACTTGTTTATGATTGCTGTAAGATCTTTACTTCCACCAAAATACTTATTAATCCATTCCATTGTCTTAAATACACATGTATTTGCTACCTGTTTGTCGTCTGTATTATTTGGAGGAAGGTTGGCGGAGGCTAGCTGATGATCTGCTTTTGACGGATCACCTTCACTACCTGATCCACCTACTGATCCACCTGATGGAGGTACGGATTCGACAGGATAATAGTCAACAGGCCCATAACCATTATCAGTTGAAGGCCCCTGAGGATCTCCGATTTGTGGTGTTGATGGGCCTTGTCCTTCAATTTCAACTTCTTCAAGGTCATGGATGCCGTTTACGGCAACAGTTTTGACTCCCGTGGATATTTTTGTTTTATTATTACCTAACAACAAAAATAAATTACCATTGCTACCGAGTTTATTTTTTTGCTCGTATAAGATAACCCTGTTGGTTATTGACTTTGCTAATTGGAACTTGCCTGATGTTGCATCATACTGTCCTGCTTTTAGTAATGTACCATTTAAGGCATAAAACTCTAATAATATTGAATTGTCATTCGACACAGTATATTTTTTGATTACCTCATGTGGCAATCCATTGGTTATAATCACATTTAATTCAGAGAATGAATTAGTTGTTTGTTCAAGAGGAATGGCGAGAACGGTTTTATTTTCACTATTTATGCTAGTCTTGATATTCGACCAGTCTGGCGCCATGCCAATGGATCTTAAGCTGCTCAATAGCGGACTTCCCGCCACCGATTGCTTTTCTAGAGAGGATTTAGCGATTTCTACAAGAGACTGCATGGAAGGCTGGTCTTTGGCAACCTCGGGTACATTGTCTTTTTTACAGGAATGTAAAAAGAGCATTATAGGAACAACTAAAAATAGATGTTTCAATAAAAATTGTTTTCTCATACTTAATTTAGATTTAATCAAGTATCGTAATTAAATTGAGTGTAATTTCTTTTTTTACGCCAAATGAGTCTTTTACATGGTGAAAATTGAGCAAATACGGAGACCCGTATTTTTCTCTTTCAATTATCATGATTTTAAATCATACATCAGGTTCAAACTCCTCATAATCGTTAATCATCCTTACAATAGTCTAAACTAAAATTGGATCTATATTGTCATCTGTTATTCGCCCGAACTGAGCACAATTATCCATATAAGGGATTAAACATCCGTGTCCTTTCCTTTTCTAGGATTCATGCATGATGCCATAAAAAAGGAGGCATTGAAATAATTAGGCGATTCATATAACTTATCACCTATCTTAAAACGAAGCTCAAGTTTATAGTAATCCGATTTCTCTTTCCACAGAAAATATAACTCAGGCAGCTCATTACTAAATATACAAGGTGACATGTTCATTTTTACCGGTTTCACTTTGATATTTCGCATACCGTAAGTAAAGTGATAATGCGTATATCGCCTACTCTGCAACAGTGCGAAACGCTTCATGCCATAAAGTAAAAACCCTGCTAAAATTAGCCTTTTTCAACTTCTTAAGTTCAGCTCTTCTATTTTCGCTATCATTTTCTTTTGGAGATTTAAAAGGAGCTAATTCTTTCATTAAAAAGCAAATATCTCTTAACGTTTGCTGTTCAACGATAACTTCCAGTACAGGTAAATCCCTAACTTTAAAATATAGCGATGAAACCACTTAAAAGATTTTTTATCGTTACCAGGAACTCCATTATAGGATATTAAAAACGGAACATGATTCGTACGCCACTTCAAGCTACGTATGTATAGAAAACAGTAACCTATCAACTGCTCGTCTGTTGTTAAAGTTTACGGTATGGCCTCACCAGTATCCCTGATCACAGCTTTATCCTGTTTAACTTTCGGCAAATATTTCACTGGCTTACATAAGCTACGATATATAGTATTTAAAATTACTTTTAGCTCTCCTTTAGATTTCACTGTTACTAAAAACTTATTTTGCATTTTATCATCAAAAAAGTCTGGCCAATAATAATCATCAAAATCGCATTCACCAGATGGTGTTCCATTAAATCGCACAGTGCGAAATAAACATAACAGCTTAAATAGTTTTCATCAGTTTCAGTGCTATAACTATCGTAATCGATTAGAATTTCGGCAACTCCCATTTACCCATATTTGCTACCTGACTAGCTTGTCCTAGCGATAATTTACCGGACTCATATAATTTCGCAGCAAAAAAACGGACGGTATCCTCATGGTCTTTTTCCAGAAAATCAGGCACCTGAAGTGTCATTGTCGTCATATTTTTATAAGATTTAGATTCAAATCAATATTACCTAAATATACGAAATTTAAAACTAACAAGAAAAAAACTCGTAAATGAGGCTCTTAAGATTGGAGATTTTCACTAAAAAATACTTTACTGAATCCCAACCTTATCTACATAGGTTCGTGAGCAATATTTAAAATAACTAGCTGTTTGTAAGGCTAAAGAGATCCTTTTCCTCATTGTAATTTTATCCTTTGTAATTTGGGTCAAATTCCACAATCCATTCAATGCCGTATTTATCTCTAAACATTCCAGCATAGGTGCCCCATGGACTTTCGCCAATCTGCCCCTCAATATCACCACCTGCTGATAGCCTGTTAAAGATATTGTCAGCCTCTTCCCTACTTTCGGCACTCACTGCTATTTTTGACCGGTTTTCGTTTTCGCTGACCCGTCCCATAAATTCAGGGACGTCATTGGCTATTAATACGTTATTTGGGCCAATAGGCAACGCAATGTGCATGAGTTTATCTGCGTCATTATCTGCTACCGGAAATTCGGCAGTTGCCAGGTCTTTGAAACGAATGATCTTTGTGAATTCTCCGCCAAAAACTGATTTGTAAAAGGTGAATGCTTCTTCAGCATTGCCATTGAAGTTAATCCAGGGATTGATTGCTCTCATGGTTTTTATTTTAAGTAGTTAAATTTGTTATTTCTACATTAATGTTGTCAGCAGCTTGTCGAACTTGGTTAACATTAGGGTATACCCTTCCTTAAAGCCCTCCTGTAAATTCTGCATCCGTTCAAACCTACCCCTTAATCTACTAATTTTCATGTAATCTTTAATACACTATTTTTCAGGATATTTTTAGACGGATCTGCATTAGAATCATATAAGGCAGACATAACATATCGCTTAAATTTAAAATAATTCTGAAAAATTTATGCTTCCGACCTGATAAAGCTGATAATATTCTATCATAAGGGTTAAATCAACCCAAATTTCCGGAATAATCATGGAAAACTTACGGATGATTGATTGTGAACTATAACAACATGAACTTTGCTTAACTAAAATAAGTTTAACATAAACTTTTCATGATGAACCAAATAGCATATCTAGATAACGCTGCTACGACCCAACTTGACCCAAAGGTACTCGAATCAATGATTCCTTACATGGGAGAATACTACGGAAATCCATCATCCATATATTCTCTGGGCAGACAGAGCAGGCTGGCCATTGAATCTGCAAGAAAACAGGTTGCTGAAATGCTTGGCGTAAAAGCAACTTCCATTTATTTTACAAGCGGAGGAACAGAAAGCAATAATACAGCAATCCTATCCTCAATAAATGAATTGGGCTGCACACATATTATTACCTCACCGATAGAACATCATGCAGTGCTGCATACAATTGAACACTATTGTAAGCAAAAACAACTCAGCTGTTCTTTAGTTAAGCTCAATACTATGGGAGAAGTTGACCTGCTGGATTTGGAAAATCAATTGATAGCTTATACTAAACAAGGTCATAAATGTCTGGTTAGCCTTATGCACGCAAACAATGAGATTGGTGTTTTGCTGGAGATTGAGGCGGTAGGTATTATCGCCCGCAATCATGGCGCGATCTTTCATTCGGATTGCGTTCAAACCATCGGACATTATCCCATAAACCTGATTGACTATGGAGTTCATTTTGCCTCGGCTTCCGGGCATAAATTTCATGGACCTAAGGGGACGGGCATCCTTTATGTAAGCGATGGAACAAAGTTCGGTGCGCTTATCCATGGCGGAAGCCAGGAGAGGAAAAAACGTGCCGGTACAGAAAATGTTCATGGAATTATAGGCTTTACGCAAGCCCTTGCTTTAGCTATGGATAACTTTTCACCTGATCATTCCCACATTAAATCCCTGAATAAAAGAATGAGATTTGGATTGGAGAAACTCTCGAAAGATATCAGCTTCAACAGCACAGAAATGTCACTTTATACAGTTCTAAGTGTAAATTTCCCTGCTGGAACCAACACCGATTTGATGTTGGCATTGATGGACAATAAAGGAATCTGCGCATCTGGTGGAAGTGCCTGTAGTAGTGGTGAGGATGAAGGAAGTCACGTGATCACAGCCTTAAAGAAAAATCTCCCTGGTGCAACCATACGGTTCTCATTCAGTAAAATGACCAGTGAGAAAGATATCGACTTCACGCTTGAATCAATCAGTTCCATGTTATCGCCGCAATTTGTGTCTTAACCACAAGCTAAACAATGTCTATTATACTTCCTTAAACAAATCCAGAAGTCTAAAATATGATCATTAAACAATATTATGAAAAATGCCTTTCACAAGCATCATATTACATCGAACACAATGGTGCAGTGGCAATTATTGATCCGATTCGGGATACTAGCCAATATATTCAGCAGGCAAGGCAGGATGGAGCAAATATTAAATATATTTTCGAAACTCATTTTCATGCCGACTTTGTCAGTGGACATCTGGAACTTACAAACAGTTCAGGAGCACAGATCATTTTTGGTCCTGGTGCTGAAACCGGGTTCGAAAGTTACCATGCCGTAGATGGAGAGTTTTTTGAGCTAAACGGGATCAGAATCAAGCTCCTGCATACACCGGGACATACCCTGGAGAGTTGTTGCTATTTGCTTGAGGATGAATCTGGAAAAGATTATGCAATATTTACAGGTGACACACTTTTTCTTGGAGATGTAGGCAGACCAGATCTTGCACAGGATAGTAAAATAAATCTTGGTCAGGAAGATCTGGCAGGAATGTTATATGATTCGTTGAGAAAGAAGATTTCCCCCCTTTCTGATGAGCTGATGATATATCCTGGGCACGGAGCCGGCAGCGCTTGTGGTAAAAACCTGAGTACAGACCGGTATGATTTACTTGGCAACCAACGCAAGACTAACTATGCACTGAATCCAGCGCTGAACAAACAAGATTTTATTTTACTGGTTTGTGATGGTCTTCAAGCTCCCCCTCCGTATTTTTCAATGAACGTGAACCTGAATAAAAAAGGTTATGGTTCGCTTTCAAGTGCCTACGATCGTGGAGAAAATGCTTTATCAGTTGATCAATTTGAGCAGCGGATGGATAATCTTGACACATTGGTACTCGATGTCAGGTCTTCGGAAGACTTCGCAAAAGCACATATCCTTGGAGCGCTCAATATAGGACTGGACGGGAGTTTTGCACCCTGGGTTGGGGCATTGATTGCAGTAGATCAGAAAGAAATCATATTAGTCTGTGAACCCGGACGCGAAAAAGAAACAATCACTCGTCTGGGCAGGGTCGGTTATGACCAATGCGCTGGATATCTGGCAGGGGGAATGGCCGAATGGATTAAAGCGGAAAAACCATTAGGAGAGGTAACGAGTATAGAAGCAAAGGACTTCGACGCTTATACAGCTAATAAATCCAGACAATTCATTGATGTCAGGAATAAATCAGAGCTGGCAAAGGATTGCATTAACGGATCAATAAATATCTCACTTGAGAAAAATTTTGAAATTCCTGAGATATTTGATTCATCTAAAGAGTATTTGGTATATTGCGCAGGTGGATATCGTTCTATGATTTTCATTTCAATGATGAAATCGAGAGGATATAATAAATGCATCAATGTACTAGGGGGATTCAGTGCCATTCGATCGTCGCAAAAATAATCCGGCTTTTATTCTTATAAACAGATAAATTAAATAACCATATGACAGAGCTAGATGTAACAGATAAAGAGATCCTTAGGATTCTTCAAATAAATGCGGGCATCACCCACAAACAACTTTCAGAACAGCTTTACAAATCCGTGGCAACTATTCATGAAAGGATCAGAAGGCTGAAAAAGTTGGGGTATATTATGCGGACTGTCGTTATTCTGGATAGACGAAAGATTGAAATGAACCTGATCGCATACAGCCAGGTATTGCTAAATGACCACGCCGCAGACACACTTAAAGGCTTTGAGGATGAGGTCGTAAAATTTCCGGAAGTTATGGAGTGCCTTCAAATGACTGGAAGTTTCGACTTTGTTTTAAAAATTGCTACCCGTGATATGGACACTTATCATACCTTCTACCGTCAAAAACTTGCAACACTTCCTAATATTACCACTGTCCAAAGCTTTTTCGTGCTCTCTGAAGCCAAAAGTGACACGGCCTATCCTATCTCCTAAATTACCAGATTTGTCTCATTTGTAATCTGCCCTTCTATTGGGTTCATCTATCCGGATCCGGGTATTTGATTATCGGTTCGGATCCACCAGGCCCCTTAACAATTCATATCCTAAACATTGTTCAGTTTAGCAGCCCTTTATACTAATAAGGGGCAAGCCATCCAGCTTATCCCCCTATTTCTCATTAACTAAACTCTGGCACTTCTACAAAAAGCCAGTTTATTTTTTCCCGTAAGCTGCCAATCCGGCTTCCAGGAATTTCTTATAATTTTCTACATCATAATCAGCACCTTGCGGAGCGACCATTGGTTGTTCAGTTCCTGGATCCAAAAGCACGTAAAACGGCTGGGAATTGGAATTGAATTTCGAGGCCTGAAGGTCACTCCATTTTTTACCAATGGTATTCAATTTCCTGCCTTTCGAGCTTATGATTACGTCTTCGGGCATAACATCGGTCTTGTCATCCACATAAAGCTGGATCAACACATAATCCTGGCTGATCATCTTATACACCTCACGGTCAGGCCATACATTGGCTTCCATTTTACGGCAGTTTACACAGGCATGCCCCGTGAAGTCAATCAATATCGGTTTATTCATCTTTTTGGCATATTCAACACCTTCCTGGTAATCAAAAAAGGCATTTAGCTTAAGCGGTGAGTGAAAGATATCTGAATATTTATGCGGTTTCTCATCCAATGTACGCGGATCTGTACTATGCGAACCACCGATCAGCGAAGGAGTATAAAGATCGAAATCCTGCGTTTCCATTGGTGGAAGAAAGGCAGAAACCGATTTCAGCGGCGCTCCCCATAATCCCGGTACCAGATACACAGTAAAGGAAAGAATGACAATCGACATCAACAATCTTGGCACAGAAATGTACGAAAGCGGACTATCATGTGAAAGTTTCAGCTTACCCAGCAGATAGAACCCCATCATCGCAAAGATCACGATCCAAAGCACCAGAAAGATCTCCCGATCAAACCATTCCCAATGATATGCCAGATCTACATTGCTCAAAAACTTAAGGGCAAAAGCAAGTTCCAGAAATCCCAAAACCACCTTCACGCTATTCAGCCAGCCACCAGATTTTGGCAGCGCACTCATTGCAGAGGGAAAGAGTGCAAACAAGGCGAATGGAATTGCCAGTGCCAGGGAAAACCCAAACATGCCAATTGCAGGCCCCAATAATGCCCCTGTTGTCGCTGCCTGTACCAATAAAGTCCCAATGATTGGACCTGTGCAAGAAAAAGAAACCAACGCCAGGGTTCCAGCCATAAAAAATAGACCGGCAACACCACCTTTGTCAGAATTTGCGTCCATCTTGTTTACCCATTTGGATGGAAGCGTAAGCTCGAACGCTCCGAAAAAAGACGCGGCAAAAACTACCAGCAATAAAAAGAAGAAAAAATTGAATACACCATTAGTCGAAAGACTGTTCAGCGCATCTGCACCAAAAATTACAGTAACGAGCAAACCCAGTATCACATAAATCAGAATGATAAAAAATCCATATAAGGCCGCTTTGGTAAAGGCTTTTCCTTTCTCTGCGCCTTTGGTAAAAAAGCTCACCGTTAAGGGTAGCATCGGAAAAATGCAGGGCATCAGCAATGCAGCGAGCCCACCTATAAAGCCCGAAATGAAAATTCCCCAAAAAGTGGTCTTTTCCAGTTTGTCCACCGCCGGCGCTTTGACCTCAATTGAAACAGGTTTAGATAGTTTGGGGGCCACACTATCTACTTTTTTTGAAACAGAATCTACAGGCGCAGTAATCTCGGTGAACTCCAGCTCATCAGGCTTGGTAGTTTCCTGTGAAAATCCGCTGACCGAAAATGCAATTATAAAAAAGAACAGTAAAGAAAATTGTTTGATAAGATTCATGATATACTTTATTTCACAGCGACACTAAACTCAACCTCACTGGGTGGAAGGCATTGCTTGTCATCACAAACCATGAATTCTACTTTTCCTTTGACCACTACTGACTTGCCAACCAGTTTTACCTTTTGCTGAAAAATTGCTGAACGTTCAAAGAAACTAACGTTCATAGAGAAAACAGGCTCATTTTTAGTGATCGGCTTTGGCTCGATGGTTTTGCCTATCAGGCTATAAGTTTTGGAGGAAAGAAAAGTAAATGAGGTCGCAACCGGCCCCCCATCTTTGACATATTGCGAATAAAGGTGCCATCCGGGTTCGATAGTTGCCTTCAGATAGATTATGGCCTCTTTAGCGTTTAATTTCTTTGCAGCATAACTCCATTTCACTGGTTCCAGTATTTGAGCATTTGCACTAAAGCCTGCCAGTGCAATAAAGACAAGCAAAATAAATAGGTTCTTTTTCATTTGGTTTGTTAGGTGATTGATTATACCAAAGATGGTAAACAGACTACCTTAGAACAATGGAACTCATTAAATTCCATAAAACTTATTAAAATAAGCATTAATACCAGAAAATTTCTGCTTTTACGGGCGTTCAGGTCGGTCAACCTGAAAAAAAACATTTTTTTATCTGTATGCACTATATAATACCCTTGGTTACCGATTGGATTCATAAGTCAATCAGCGGGATTACTAAAGTCGCAAGAGATTGCGCCTTTTAGGATTCAAGCTCAAAACTATTCCACAGTTTCTTATTCTATTCCTTTAACAATACATTGTTCTTATTCTATTCCCTTAACATTCATTGGAATCGTATAAATTGCGGTTGAAGCAGTAATGAAGAGATCTGAACGGTTTTTTCCACCGAAACACACATTACTTGTCCATGGTTCTTTTATCTCAATATGACCAATTTGTACACCTTCGGGATTAAATATAGTAACGCCATTGCCCGCAAGATAGAAATTCCCCCTGCTGTCGAGCGTAATTCCATCAGCGCCTTGGTTAATAAGCTGAGTCTGGCCACTTAGATCACCGTTTTTACCAATCGTGTACCGGTATATTTTGTTCCGTTGAATATCTGCAACATACAGGTATTTACCATCTGCTGAGCCTACGATACCATTTGGCTTGTTTACATCTTCTGCTACCACTCTTACTTTAGCCTGTTTACCAGGCGACAAGTAATAAACTTTCTGTCCTTCAATTTCCGGCTTTTTCCTTATCCAATAATCACGCTGGTAATAAGGATCTGTAAAATAGATCCCACCTTTAGCATCAGCCCAAAGGTCATTAGGCCCGTTCAGTCTCTTGCCATCTACAGTTGACAGCAGTACTTTTACCTTTTTATTTTCACTAACAGACCATAACTCATTGTTTTCATCTGCACAAACCAGCAGCTGGCCATGTTTATCAAAATAGGTTCCATTTGCGCGGCCGGCTTTATTTATAAACAAAGAAAGTTTACCGTTTGTATTATATTTCCAGATCTGGTTATTAGGCTGATCCGTAAAATAAACATCGCCTTTTGAATTTACCGCCGGCCCTTCAGTGAAGGTAAACTGGCGGGAGATGAGTTTTAAGCTATCCTGGCTGAACAGCTGGGCACTAACCTGCAATGAAGTAAGAGAAAAAAGCAATACGCATAAAAAAGAAAAGCAGAACCTGCCTGAGGGATGTAGATGATTCATTTTGTAATTTATTATTTTAATCCTAATGGTCCATAGTTAAAAATAAGATTGAATTAGAATTTCATATTAAATTCTTGTCCAGCTGTCAATCCGGGTGGAACCTACTTGCATTTAATATTTAGCTGAGCCCATTGCTTCGCAGACATGGTCTCTATTCCTTTCTGGAAATTGAATGTTTGATCCGATCTCCAGGATGTTTGATCCAAACTCCAGGATACAGTTAACCTGATGACTATAATCCATTACATTATCTGTTTTCTGAATCCCAAACGTGAATTTACTTTTGGTTGCTAAAATTATTTTTTACATAATCAACCTATATTTTCTATTAAAGATACGAAAATAATTCCAATACAGAATCCTAATTATCACTAGGGTCTGTGGCAGTGCTGTAGGGGTTGTGGCATACATTGAAGTAGGGTTGAAGTAGGATTGAACTACCCTTGAAGTACCTCAGGCTACTTCAACCCTACTTCAACCCTACTTCAATACTAGTTTAATGTGTACCACAACCCCTACAGTACTATACCACAACTACTATAAAACATATATGTTACTTCATACTGCTCCATCTCAAATATTCACCATAGTGTAATTAAATATATTTAAAAAACAAAATTAAGATTAAAAAAATTACTAAATTAACCTATTAACTATAATTATTTTAAATATTAAATTATTATTTATACAAATGATCAATTTTATTTTAATTTTTTATCAAAATTTAACTTTGTTAATGATATACGTTTATTCTGACATAATACAATATACACCTGTCAGGGGATCGGGCAATGAGTCTTCAAATACTAATCTGTACCCATTAAAACAAGATCCCTATATATTGCATAGCACAACTGAACTGTGAATATACAAGTTAGCAAACTGCAGGAAATAAAATTTGAGGCTGTCCATCTTTCAGAATTAAAGCTGGTTATGAATTTCTATAAAAATCTTAAAGCAACTTCTTATAGTCATCATTCACCTGGACAAGCTGTTTCAATAACTCATTCAGGTTTATCTTTAGTTATTGCCAGTTATGGTAAAAAGTAATAGGATTTACCTCCGCCATTATTAATCTGGACAATTCTATTGAAATTAATTGTTTTAACATTAAGGAATCTAAAGAACAGGAAATCATACAAACTTTAAAAGAGCAAGCTTTAAATTTTTAATTTAATATTTAACTAAGACGACTAAAGCGAAACCCATCTTAAAACTTCAATAAAAGTACTAAACAACTGGACTGAAAAATGTAATCAGGTATAATAATTACGAGTATATAAGCTATATTTTGAAAGAAAAACAGATAAATAAGGAAGCCCCATACCTGAAAATTGCCTAAGTAACCAAAGATCAGGTTGCCAGCAGCAATTAAAATCTGGCAATAGAATTCCTCCCATACGCAGTATACAAATGATTTTTAAGGTAGGTATAATACACTGATTCATAAAGACATTAATCTATTTTCATCAGGCATTCCTGATGAAAAATTTTTACCTGCTGCCAGGTTAAAAAAAGACATCTTTAATGCAATGCGTAATCTTCCTGATAATCGATCAAATTATGGCCCCATATAAGAAGATATCTATGGAGAAAAACTGTTGCCTAATGGAAAATGCCTTCGGGTGGAAGAAAAATCCGATAACTATTTTGCATAGAAATATTGCCAGGCTTAGTTTGACGTGTGGTTTTAGCTAATTATCATCGAACGCCTTAACTATAATTTAAAAATAATTAAATTATTATGAAAATATATATAATTATATTATTTTTATATAAAATAATAGCTCTAATAACACAACACTTTCTATATTAAATACTAAATTTTAACCTCTTAAAAAACTTTCTATGTCAACCTCATCAGAGTCTAAACCAATAGACGTAACAGTAACTTCGACAAGTCCACTTTACATCACGGACGCTAACAATCAGTTCGGAACAGTAAAAGTTTTACCAGGTGGACAAATTTTTGTCCAGACAACAGGTAAAATTTCCATTGCTAACCTCATCAAATCAACTACTGCTTCAAAGGAATTAGCCGGACAGCAAATCCCCGGCGACATTAACATTCTTGGGGCATCAGGTAAGGCGGGCACAAATGGCCAGCCAGGTGCACAGGGTCAAAATGGACTAGTTGGTCAGAATGCAAGTTGCAACTGGGCTTCCGGATGCAACGACGGATCCAATGGCACCAATGGCGCAGTGGGTGGCAATGGTGGTAATGCCAGCAATGGCGGCAACGGCGGCGACTCTCCCGCTACTACCATGTACATTGGTAAAGTTACCGGCACTTTCTCCGTTGTAGGTGGCGGCGGCGATGGCGGTCAAGGCGGCACGGGCGGTAATGGCGGAAAGGGCGGTAGTGGCGGTAATGGTGGTAATGGTAGTAGTTCAGGAGCCTATTCCCGTGGTGGCTATAATGGCGGCAACGGTGCAGCAGCCGGCAATGGCGGCACCGGAGCCAATGGTGGCAATGGTGGCTCCGGTAATGTGATCAATATTACTTACGGAAGTCTGGATTCCGGCTCTCAGCTTATTGGCCATCCAATTTCAGGTCTTCCAGGTGATGGTGGTAGTGGCGGTGTTGGTGGCACAGGTGGCTCAGCTGGTACAGGCGGTTCACCAGGTGGCGCAAACGGAACACCTGGAAATGCAGGGTCAAATGGCACATCAGGTACAGCAGGCACCAATGCTGGTCAGGCCCCACAGATCAACATTCAACAAGGTAGTTAATGCCTAATTGACTGTGGTAACAAAAGAATGTTGCAACAGTCAATTCAACCTGTTAAAACCCAGCGGCTGATTCTCAAATCGACCGTTGGGTTTTAAATTCCTAAACCAGAACGGACTGATCAAGTCCATCAACTTTAATATTTATATGATTCGTAGTGTACGTATCGGCCAAAAAGTTCAACGGCTTATTTCGCTTGCTGAACGGCTCCAACCTGCGGCCAACTCTTTAACAGGTAGCTGTTACCAGCTCCTTGATTCTGACGCTGGCTCTGAAGATTTTATTACCGGTGCTTCATGTCTGAACAATGATGGTTCACCCTTGCAGCTTTGTCTTACAACTTCCGGCAAGGGAACGTCGCTACGCGTTATTGGCGATCCAGGCGCATTTCATACGGCCACTGAATCGCGTTATCATTCCTCCATTAAGACACTTCTGCATACTATTCACAGCAGCGGAAGCAGTGAGCTGAAAGCCGTTACTGAAAAGACGATTGAAATGCTGTTGCCAAAAAATAAGGTTGACCGCAATATTTACAAACAAGGATTTGTATGGATTGGCACAAGCCCGCAGCAGCCCGGAATTGCTTTCTACCTGGAAATGGCACCCCTAAGCCAGAAAAAAGGCTGGGATACTGTAACAAATTGGCTTAAAGCAATTTTGCCATTAGCCAATGATGCAATAACTTTAATAAATAAATTAAAAAAACACTGTACTGTTGCAAGTGCAGGGCTGGAAGGCAGCAACCCAGAAAATTCGCGGGCAAAGATTTACTTCCGGATGCGCGAAACTACAGACTTCCAGCATTTAGGGATCGACCTGTTTTCATCGCAGGAAATGAAAGATTTTCTTGCCATTGCAACAGAGAAATATGAGGTGGATTTGAATGGGCTGGTAATGAGTGTTGGCTTTAATCTCCTGACCGGAGCACATGCTGATGTAAAAGCTGACCTGTGCGGCCATTGCCTCAGCTATACTGCTGACGAATGGTCATCGATTATTAGCCAATTAACAACCCGCTTTTCACTTACGCCTGTCGATACCGGCATGATACTGGACAGTCAGGAATACCAGATAGCTTTCATCGGGTTTGGACTTACCCAGGATCTAAAACCCAGATTGAATCTCTACGTAAAGCATGCTATACAAAACGGCATGCCGCAATCAGATGAAATATGGGGATCGCTCAAAGATTCAATGCGGTACCTCCTATCGATTCAAAACGAAAATGGCAGTTGGGACGATTATCACCTGCCCGTAGGCACGTCAGACCAATGGGTTACTGCGTACGCAGCACAGGCGCTGGCGCAGTATGGCAAAAAAAGCGGTAATAACGAAGCTATTAATGCCGCAACAAAAGCCGCCAAATGGCTGGCAGCACAACGAAGTTATAATTCCGGATGGGGATTCAATGGCGGGACAGGACCTGATGTAGACTCAACCGCGATGGTTGTAGCGTTATTTGATGAACTTGGACTTGCCGTTAACGCGGCTGATCGTTTATTCTTCCGGGAACACTGGCGGGATGGTGATTGTATTGCCACCTATACCGAACCTGATGCATGGGCAACAGGTCACTGGGATGTTACACCCTGGGGTTATCACGGCATGTCGACGGAAGACAGGATCACATTTCTTGATCCTTTTAAAAAAGCTTTGCACACCCACCGGATGGACAACGGCTTTTGGCGCTCTTATTGGTGGCGAAATCCCTATTACAGCACCTTCATTACGTTGGAAGTACTGGATCGTTTAGGGCTGGAAGAGCCAATGGATGCGTATGAATATGATGCATCCTCCATCCAGATTGACAATGCTTTTGATCTTGCCTGTTATATTGGCATTGAATGCATCAGAGGTTATTCTGATGAAAAAATTGGCACCCATCTCCGGGCCTTGCTCAACTGGCAGGCGGGGAATGGGCAGTGGTATGGTTCGGCAAATCTCCGTGTGACAGATAACTTCTGTTACGAGCCTTGGAACAATCCTTCGGGAAAATACTACGAAGACAAAAAATCCACCATTACCACTGCAACTATCATACGGGTTCTTTCAAAAATTATCTCGTCAAAAGCACCACACAACAGCGATATTATGTATAACTGGATGTGATTTACATTTTTTTAAATCCAACAAATTATGGCACAAAACATATTCCTTGACCCACAATATGATGCAACTTTCCAGGAGCACGGGTATTTGGTCATGGACCTTCTTACCGCGAAAGATATAGCTGACTTAAAGTCGGTATTTAAAGCTGTGGAGGTGCAACATACGTTTGATTTTGTCGCTTCTGTGGTACTTCAGGATATTGAAATGCGGAGCTTCATCCATCAAAATATCTTACAGGTCTTTGAACGGAGCCTGCTTCCCGCATTAAATGAATATAAATTTGTTTTAGGGAGCTTCGTGGCCAAGCGGGCAGCATCGGAATATGGTAAGTTCCCGCTGCACCAGGACCCTACTTTTGTAGAAGAAGAAAACCACGCAGGGCTTAGTATCTGGTGCCCCCTGGTTGACGTAGATAAAACCAATGGTTGCCTTGGTGTTTTGCCGGGAAGCCATCGCTTAAATAATCTTTACCGTGCTCCTGGCATGCTGCCTTATCCCGAATTGGTAGACACTATTGAAGCGGGGTACATGCATTACATTCCTATGAAGGCGGGACAAGTGCTTTTCATGAATACAAGAGTAATCCATGGCTCACCGCCTAATTTAAGCGCAGCTATGAGACCTGTTGCTGCAGGTGTAGCCATACCAGCCTATTTACCGTTGCTTTGTTGCCATGTAGATGAACAGGCAGACCCCGCGAATACAAATGTATTCCAGGTGCCCGATGACTTCTACCTACGACATATGATGACAACCCTGCCCAAAGAAGGAACTTGTTTTAAAACCATTCCGCGGCAAATAGAGCCCCTTTCTCCAGAAAAAATCGGAAGACAGTTTACTGTTCTGAATTAAAAATAAAACGCTGACATTTTAGCCGGAAGAATACAGATATCCAACTTCAATCACACAAGTCCGTAAAATAAAACCATCCCATTATGTCTACTAAATCATCAAATAACAGCAGCGGTGCTGCTCAATCTGAAGTGCCTGCATTACACTCTTTTGAGTTTGATAAAACGGCAATAGGAAACATTAAGAGCAGTGTCAACAAATTTCGCGGCTGTGTATCCATGCCGTTGGATCTTATGACTTTACCGGGGCTCGAAGGCCTTGATGTAAAGCTATCTGTTCTTTATTCCAGCAACATAAAAAACAATTTAAATACCTGGAATACGGAGGCTCCTACCAGCATTCTGGGTTTAGGCTGGCAAATGCCTATTGAAATGATTACAGTAGACAAAGCGGGAAGCGCATCGGTAACGTCCGATACGTACTACCTGGTCTCCAGTGGCAGCGCCAACCCAATGGTAAAAACCGGGGAAACCACAGGCGGTAACTGGATATTTCAACTGCGGAATTTCCAGTTTTGGTCTGTACAGTATAATCCCGCATTGAAGGTTTGGATCATCCTCAAAGAAGATGGGTTTACCTACACTTACGGTGCTGGAAATGACACCAGTTCAAATGGCACCCAATGGGGTATAAGCTGGGGAAACTGGATGGGCTCCAGCAATGTGGGCGCAACGCAGGTACTTTATCCTACGGCCTGGAACCTGGTATCCATTGTGACGCCAATGGGCAATTCAATTCATTATCAATATATCAATGTAGCGCAGAAATTAATCTCTTCAGGCCTTGCCTATACCCAGGCTTCTTATCTGGGGAAAGTAATTGACAGTTACGGCCGGGTCATTACTTTGAATTATGGAAATAAATTCGGCATCCTTAATCCAGGCAGCGCAAATGACGGCACTCCGATCGTCGAATATCAGCCGTTACATACCCAGATAACCCCGCCCTCTCCCAACGCCTATCAAGACAGGTATGAAACCTACTTTTTAGATGCTGTTGACGTGGCAGATGCAGATGGTAACCCACTATCGGGCATGAAGTTTACCTACGAATTCATGAATAATGCGGCCTCATCAGACAGCAATTATTCGTTAATGTACAAACGGTGTCTCCAGTCAGTGTTTCAATACACCAATGATGGCGAGACGCTTCCTGCAATGAATTTTGAATATTTTCCTGCAAATCCGTCCAGCATCAATCCTGGCGCCCTAAGCGCAGTCGTATACCCCGAAGGCGGCAAGGCGTCCTTTGAATACAAAGCACAGACTATAACATCTGGTAATTCATCAAAAAAAGTACAGCTACAAAATCCGATCACAGGCAGTATCCCCCGCGTATGGTTTGGATCCAATTACGTTGTCTTCACCTACCAGAGCAGCAACCAGGTACAGGTAAAAATCCAGTCGTGGAATGGACAGTGGGTCAACCAAACTGTGAGCATTAGCAAAACGGTAGCGACCGATAGCCTGATGGTACAGACAACGGAGAATTTCTTTGCGCTTTCTTTCCGCAACAGCTCTACGGGCAACGATGAATTGTACCTGTTCCGTAACGATGACGCAGGAAAGGACTTAAAATTCGGAAACTGGGTCATGTACAATAATCAGCCTTTTGTGCTTACCGTAAAGGCGAATTCAAAAGCCCAGTCTGTATTTGTGGCCGGAGACAGTTTTGTAATGGCTTATAATACCGATTATAACACCAACCGGGTACAGGGATTCTCGTATAATTGGCAGGATGGAATGTGGAATGGAAACGGATCTCCGCTGCTGCCCAATTCTTCAGATTGCGTACTGGCTGCTATTACTGCGGCTCAGAATTTTTATGCAGTGTCCTGTTATCTCCAAAGTTCGCGGCAACTGAAAAATTATCTGTTTTACCGCGCTTTAGACGGCACATGGAAAGCCGGCAGCACATGGACTTTAAACAATATTGATGTAGTAGTGGATCAGCCTGCCAATATGGCTTACCTCGCGGTAAGCCCCACGCCAAGCTCATTGGTACTTACATTTGCGACAACTACGACCAGTACAGCGATCAACTATAGCGTCAGATTATTTAACTGGGATGCGGATTTCTTTGTCTTAAACCCGTCATCACCAGGCTCCGTTGATTTGTCTTCGCCCGTTATAAATAGAAATACGCTCTATCAAATATTCCAGACATCCATTGTTGGATCCACTGTCAATAATAACCTGGCACTGTTGCGGGATGCCGGCGGCGATCAGCGTTATGGCTCTGTGTGGAATCAGAAAAGCTTTTCATCCCCAGGCGCTACAATTGGTTTGAACATGGCCACTGGTGAGGATATATCCATTCTTTCTCCATCCAGTGGTTCTGCGGCCAATCAATGGGCGGCCTTCAATCCCAATGCCGGCTCCTGGTCTGTTTTGTCAAATGTTCCATCCGGGACCAACCCAAGTGTTTCCGGTAATTATATGACGGTGGGCAAAACCATATATTTCCGGGGTACAGATGGCACCTGGCGCGCATTGTCAACACCACTCGGCAGTTTCAATTATCCGCAAAGTCTCCAAAACCGGGGCCCAAGATTTATTAGCTACCAGGATGCCAGCGACAATACAGCATCATCCTACGTAGCAGCTTTAAAAAACGGGACTGCGCAAGTGCCGCAGAAGCTGAATAATGTAAAATCATACGTACCCAATGGTACCCCCGGGACACAGTTGGTTGCCGGCCGCTTCCTGGTTACTTACCCTTCGTCTGCAGCTTCTTTCGAGGCGAGCCCGACCATGGATTTATGGAACCTGGATGAAGTTAATTTCAACCAGTCGGTGACGGATACACCGGTGGCATACCTCGTGATTGAGGATCAATATGACGCCACACAAAGTTTTACACAATCCTACTATTATGCGAACTCACCCGAGTCACAAATTGCCTACAATGCCTTGATGGGCGTGGCGCAATATCCACTGGTAATTGTGGTCCCCGGCGTTAAAGAGAAGGCTGCTTTGCCAACATCCACACCAGAAGGAAGTAGTCAGTTTTACTATTCCAACGGACTGGCCCAGCAATCGACGCTTTATCCTTCTGGCGGGCTCCAGAATTTTCAGAATATCCTTAATGGAATTCAACTGGGCCAGAAAGATTTTGCAGACGACGGCAACCTCGTATCCTCGCAGCTGAATTACTGGACGGTCTATTCAAAAGATGTAGCTGGTAAATATCTTTTGGGCGGATATGCACGTTGCGAAAAGACGGCCAACATGAAAGATGGCATCGAGCAATGGTCAACTGGCACTTATGACAAGACCACTGGCGTATTACTATCGCAGGAGAAATCTTATTATGATGCGGACGGTGTACAAAAAAATCTCCGCACAGAAACCTTATACGCTTACCAGGTTCCGGCATATGCTGCTTCGTTCAACAAGTTGCACATGTTCTCTACGGTGGCCATGACAACGCAAAGTGTAGCTCCGGCAGATCATAGTTCAAGGAATTATGTCAAGAGCCAGGCGACCATTTTCCGTAATTGGGCGAACAATACCGTGAACACCGATTGTATCGGTTCCGGTTCTTGCAAGCTGGCTGCTTATCAAATTTTTGACTGGACGACACCGGGCATTGTGGCACCACAATTCCCCCCTGACACGCCAACAGCTGCATGGCGGTTAAAGACTAAAATTATTTCCAGATCAGGTACCGGCAACCTCATCACAGAGCAGGTAGATGGCAATCAGCTTGTCTCCTCTTTCATTTACGATAAAAATCAGCAGTCGTTGGTTGCTAAGTTTCCAAACGGCAGCCTTTCGGGAAATGAAGTGAGTTATTATGGTTTTGAAACTTACGAAACGCCAATTGGCTGGGCGATTGGATCTGGCAGCGCTATTATTCCCAACAGTCAGCATACCGCAGTGGACGCCCATACCGGCACCAGCAGTCTAAGCATTTCAGCAGGCAGCACCGGCGCAGCAGGCTTGAAGGGCTCATTTACCCCTATCCGTCAGGATCAGCAATATGTATTTTCTGCCTGGGTCAAAAAACCTTCAACATTTAACAATAGCGCCGGTAATGCCTCGTGGCAAATATCGGTTGCCGGCAGCACTTCGTCTGTTGTCAACTTCCCTGATACCATTGGCCAATGGGTGTATTTATCCCAATTAATTGAGCTTCCCAACCCCAAAGGCAATACGCAGATTACCATCACTTGTGAAAATGGGAACACAGCCTGCAATGTGCTTGTAGATAATCTGCGATTCACACCGTTAGCTTGTATTATTGAGGCTTACGGTTATAATAATCCTTTAGAAGAGCCTACAGCAGTACTTGGCGCGAATGGCGAAACAAGCCGTAAAATATTAGACAGTTTCCAACAGGAGATTTTATCGACCAATGCGGCAGACAGGACTTCAAAAATTCAAAATGGTTACTTGTCCCGTAGTGGAAACCTAGGTGTATTTGCGACCACAAATCCCAATTCTTCAGTCACGATTACCGGGGCCAATGGTGGCGAGCTCACCGAATTTACACGTGGCTCAGAGTGGTCCTCGGTATGGCAGCAAGGAGCCGGCAACTGGAAGGTAACTGGTACCGTCCTTACGCAGGAATCAGCTGGTACAGCAGGCTCGCTCACGTATGCCGACAATAATCTGACCTCAGATTATGCGTTGGATGTTGAATTCAATCTGCTGGAAATACCTGCTACGCCATTGGGTATCCGCCTGGGATCGGCGCTTACCGTTCAGTGGAATCCGCAATTAACTTCCTGGCAATTGCTGGATTCAACCGGAGTAAACGTGCTGCCTGCTGTAGATGCACGCGCATTTAACCTTCCCCAGAATCCGTTTGCAGCCCAGCTTGATGCAGGTACCTTGTCGGATGCTCTTTGCAGTGCATTTAATAATTCCGGCTTCTTGCTTCCTGCAAATGCTACGATCAGCAAAGGCGCTGCTACGGGCAAAGGCTGGACGATTACAAGTCCCGGCAACGCTTATCGTTATGCGCTGAAACTGGATGGCGCTAACATCGCAGTGTATACCATGAACAAGCAGTGGACATTGCTTGCTGGCCAGTCAACCGCTGTTTTCTGGGCAGATGGAAAAATGATCTTCAGCTATACGGCATCTGCTGATTTTTCTGGTGTGCCCACGATTTTCTTTGGCAACAAAGTAGCCATTTCACAAATCGCTACTGCGGTAACGCCAATGGCTGCTATCGCATTCGACGATGCAAATGGCATGCATATCCAGGCGCAGCAATATGCTGGCTCACAAATGGTAGTTGGTCAGCTGGTATCCGACAATCTGGGCAGAATGGCCGTAAGAACGAAACAGGCCTACATTTCTCCCCAACAAAACCCGATGTTTAGCTACTGTAGCGGTTTTGCCGGCATGAACTGGACTGCGGGAACCATGACAGGACTGGTGAGCACGGCCTATCCTGCTGATAATGGTTATCCATTTGCAAGGCAAACATTTGAAACATCTCCACTTGCCCGGGTAGTCCAGGAAAGTGTGCCTGGTGAAGATTTTAGGGTAAATGGTGGCAAATGCACCCATACGCGTTATAGTGCTGCTGCTAACCAGCCGGGAGTTATGATTTATTCGAAAAAGACGACAACGAATCCCAACGGCAACGTCTTCTACGAGGTAAGCACGTTGCTGGGCCAGGTGATCCAAAACGTGTCTGCTACCGGCACTGAAATCAAAAATGAAACTGGCTTTGATGATGCTGGCAACCCGACAATCGTCCGCTCTCCAAACTATTTCAACCCGCCTGCCAATTCTGTGCAGAAAGATTGGGTAACACTACAGACTTTTGATTATTTAAACCAGCTACTCACGCTGCAGCAGGGAACGAATGCGCCAGCTACATTTATCTATGACCAGGCGGGGAATATCCGCTTCAAACAGGATCCGCAGGGAGCAGCAGATGGAAATTTCATTTATATAAAATATGATCTCCTTTTCCGCCCAGTTGAAACCGGCTACATTGCAGGGACCTGGAACCAGCAGCAGTTGCAGCAATATGCCAATACTGATCCACTCTGGCCACAAAACACGCCGACCTGGAGACAAAAGAACGTGTATGATGGAGGTGGTATTGGTTCAAATGCAATCGGCAGGATTTCTTCCATGCAAGCCAATAATGGTACTACCGGAACCGCAGATGTAACAGAAAGCCTGGCTTACGATATTTTTGGCAATGCAATTACCAACATCCTGACCGTGAATTCTTTTGATAACGGTAACGACCGGGTTGTTAATTACGGCTACAATGATGTTGGCACCATTACCCAAATTCAATATCCGAATGAAACCTATGACTATGCTATCTTTTACCAGCTAAATTCATTGAACCAGATTACCGGCATTACCGACGAAATATCATCCCAGACACCTGGGCAATCGGGAACCAGTAAGATCGGAAATTTCAGCTATGATGCAGTGGGTACACCTTTGGAAAATCATCTTGCACTCACAAATGCAACGATCAAACAGACCTATGGTTTCAATGCACCAAACTGGTTGCTGAACATCAATAATCAGAACCAGGGCGGCTCGAGTATTTTTCAGGAAACCCTTACTTACACCTCAGGAGGCTATGGCGGCGCAGGATATTTTGATGGCACCATTGCCTCTACTGCCGCCCAGGTTAGTGGCCAGGCCAATGAACAGCTACAGTATGCCTATGATTCCATTGGACAACTACAGCACGCGAAAGCCCCGGCAAGCTCACCGTCAAATTCACCGTCAAGTTCATCAGCGTCACCAGATGTGAGTTATGATCCAAACGGCAACATACAGAACTTTTCGGGTAGCAGTATCTCTTGTGCTTACGCCTATAACCAGGGTAACCAACAGGTAAACACCGTTAGTGATGTGAATAGCTCACAGGTGATCGCACAGTTTGGCTACAACCACAATGGGAACCCTATTTCCATGACCACAGCCGATTCAAAGATCAGCAAACAATTTGCCCTTGGCTTTACTTACGACCCTGCTTCTATGCTGGCTGTCAGTATTGCAGATACTACACCGGGTGGTGCTACGTTGAATTTCACGTACGGTTGCCGTAACGAACGGTTGCTAAAAACCGTTACCGGAGGATCTACATCTGCGGCGGGTACAAAATTGTACGTAAGGGGTACGAGCGCGATGCCGTTACAGGAGATCTTTATCAGTGCCGATGGAAAAACAAGATCTTCTGTAAACTATGTCTATGGCCCGGGCGGTCTCATCGCTATGCGAAAGTTTGACGGTACCGCTGCAACGCTGTACCATATCCTAAAAGATCATCTTGGGTCTGCAAGGGCGGTTATTGATCTCAGTGGAAATGTGGTTGCCTCATATGAGTATCTCACATTTGGAGCTTTGTCGAATGTGAATGAGCCGAATCCCGGGTTCCTGTCCTACCTTTACACCGGTCAGGAATTTGATCCGGAAATAGGATTGTACAATTACAGGGCCCGTTTTTACAGTGCTGCAATCGGACGGTTCATTGCAACAGATCCCGGCCGCCAGTATTTTAGCCCCTATATCTATGCATCCAACAATCCAGTGTTGTTTATTGATCCAACAGGTATGTTCTCCATCGGTAGTTTCTTTAGTGCCATCGCAGGAATATTTATTGGTGCTGTAGAGATCCTGATAGGTGTAGTTATCGATGTGGTGGCTGCGGTTCTCGACGTACTTACGCTTGGATTGGGCACACCAGTGTCCATTGGACTGGCGGCACTTTCCGGTGTCTTCTACGGAGCCGGTGTGAGTTCGATTACCTATTCGGCTTTTCACTTCGATGATTTTAGCTGGAAAGATTATGGTATCCAAATGGGTATTGGTGCGCTTACTGGCGCACTCAGCGGAGGTTTCGGAGCTGGTTTGGGTATGGCAGCAAAATCAACCCAGGTAGCACTTACAGAATTTACTGCTACCGCGCGCGCTACCGCAGGACTATTAGAAGTTTTCGGTCAGCCTGGAGTAGCAACAGCTGTGAAGGCAGGCGCATGGGTCACCGAGAAAGGCGCAGCACTTGCCGGGTTGGCTACCAACGGACCTGTAACCGCAGGATGGGGAGCTTTGGCTAAGGGAATTGGAACCGGCCTCATTAAGAGCGAGGCCATCGGATTTTCCGTCAATACTGGCAAGAACCTGGCACTTGGCAATAACTGGGATGCTGGTCTTAGCCAGGTTGTATTCAGCTCAGCGCTCAGCGGATCAATTGGCGGATTGCAGGTTTCAAACCGGATCAGATATTGACAACCTTATTTAAAAGCTGCCTTGTGAAAATGCAACATGGGGCGTGACACTATTTTTCATCTTTGAACCATTGATTTAATCAGTATATGCCTGTAGAATATTTCTTTCCAAAAGCATTTTATTATAAGGACGACCTCATCAGTAAAGAAGCGAACGAGCGGTTGGTTGAAGCCGCTCATTCGCTGCGGCAGGAGTTCCCTATTTCTACCAGAGCCAATTTGTACACTACGTACGGATCTGTTCCAGACATTTTTGCACGCAGCGAATTTGGCATTTTGCACAATGCACTGGTGCAGGAGATCAGCCAATATCTTGATATCCTGGAAACCCGGCCTGGAAACAAGTTTGCCATCTCTGATTCATGGATCAGTATTTCCTCCTCTGGAAATTATGAACGTATGCATACGCATGACGGATCTTACATCAGTGGTGTTTATTACATCAGTACGGCCCCGGGTTGTGGTGATCTTTCGTTTGAAGAGCTATCGGACAATTTATGGGCATCAGCCCGTACAAAATCCGAAAACTTCAATACGATAAGGTATACACCGGAAGATCGGCGTCTCATTTTGTTTAACAGCAAAGTCCCGCATTCAGTAGGCCAGAACCTTTCATCCAGTGAGCGCATTGCTTTAAGTTTCAACATGATCATCGTATAGCCATTTCAGAAAAATGTCTTCGTAAGCAAAGCGTATTTGTAAACATTAAAAACACGCAAAACAACTTCTATGTCACTACAAAAAATCGGAATGATCACCCTGGAAAACTCGGGGGCATTCGTTGCAAGAATCCAGGTAAGGTACCAGGTAGGTAGCGACCCCAAAAAATTGTCCATCCAAACGGGCGATATCAATGGGCTTACTTCTAAAACGGTAGATCCTGCGCAGTTAGGGGTACCGGATGGTGCCACAGTACAGCTGTATGTATATGTATTGTGGGGCACGGATATCGAGGCGCCGCAAGTATTCCAGTACCAGAAGGGCAATGGCCTGAATGTAAAGTACAATGTAAGTAAATACGCCTGGGCCCCGGTACTTGTATTGCTACCGTGGCATAACTGGAGCAGGAATATTATTTACAATGCCCCTGCAAATACGGAGACTTATTATTACCCAAAAAACCGTACGGATCTGCAGGCCATTCTGCAGAGTGCTGCTACTGCAGGCGTCCAGGTACGCGTTTCCGGCCAGCGGCATTCGCAGCCACCGCTTGTTACAGACGACAACCGAAACGGTGATACTCCCAAAAAAGTAAGCTGGCTGATCGATATGTCCTGCTATGCCGATCTTGGTCCTGCAGGCAGTCAGCATATCATGATGGACCCATCTGGCCAGCAGGTGACGCTAAACACTGGTGTCCGCGAAGATGAACTTGATGCATTTCTTACATCGAATAATAAAATGCTGATCACTGCTACCGCAGGAGGGTTTTTCAGTCTGGGAGGGATGACAGCTGTGGATGTGCATGGTGCGACTACGGCCGCCCCCATCTTTTCGGAAACAACTTCAGCTTTTACCATTATGGCCGCGGATGGTAGTGTGAGCACTATTGATTCAAATACCCCGGCAGTTAACGGCTGGCAGCCCATACAATTCGCCAGGGTTTCTTTGGGTGCATTGGGTATTGTTACCTCAGTTACGGTAGATGTAATGGATCGCCCATGGGCCACCACCCTAAAACCCGAAAGGGAAACGTTCGTAGTCAGCGATCAAAATTCGTTTGTTACAAAATTCAAAGCACTGGTAGCGCAGCATACACGCATGGAGACTTTTTACAACCCCTACTCCAGCAAGTTTCTGTCTTTAAGGTGGGATGTAGATTCAAATCCTGTTACAAAAACGCCGAACATTTTATCCACAGTTCTTAATGCTTGTGAAATGGCCAAAAGTGATGAATATGGTGCACCACTTGAAGGCATAGCCGAACCTTTTGGACAGGCTGCGGGGTTAATAGCTCAGGCTTCCGGAAGTACATTTGCGGCATCAATAGTGATGGATCTTGCCTACGGTGAAATAGAAAACCTCTTTGACACTGCGGCGGCAAAATACTCCGACCTGTGGCTCAGTAAAGCAGCAAGGGTGATGTTCATGTCTTATTTTGTGGAATTACCGGATCTGAGTGATGCAGGCATGCAATTGGTATGGAAAGGGCTGAATGTAGTGACGGACCATTTGAAAAAATCAAAGGATTTCCTGATCGTTGCACCTATGGAGTTCCGTTTTATAAAAGGAGGGAACGCGGCATTGGCAGGAACTTATACCGACAATCCAAATTCAACGTTTGTGAACCTTGATCTTATAGCCTTTATTGAGCCTACAGTAGCGTCTGCTTACCCCACTGCGATGTTACAGTTTTTTGCCGATATTGAACGTGAATGGGTAGCGATGGGCGGTATCACACATAATGGAAAGATGTTTGGATTTTATGATCCGGCTGCGCCTGCGGGATCTTATTCTGCCCCATTCAATGCTGGCTTTCTGAAGGAGCTGACGAAGCGTAGAAATCAACAAAATGGCCGGGTAAACGCATTCGAAAGCTTTAGGGCCAAACAGGATCCCGGCAACCTCTTCCTGAACGACTATGTACGGGCTGTAATTGGATAACCCTGGCAATCAGGCATTCTTAAATAGTTTGGCATCCTGGCTGATGAGTGCATCGCCGGAATATCAAACTATTTATCGTTTAATTGTGCCTATAACGACCATTATTTTTTATACTTATTGTTTCTTCAAACTTGTTAGCAGGTAGGCAATAACCGAGTTTTCAAGCCCATCGGCGAGAGTTGTCAGTTGCATTGAAGTACGGAGATAATTACAAAATCCCTGTATGGAAAAATGCTTGATATCCGTGCATTGGAGTAACTGAAAGCCGGCTCCGGTGCATAGTTCAGTATAATCATTTAGGTCAGTAATCAGGTTTGCATCCGGCACAGACCAGTTTCCAACCCAATCGGTATTGTTCAATAACATGTCCGAAAAAATAAGCTGACCGCCTGGACGAAGTTTTCGGTAGGCGCAATCAAGAAAATCTTTTCGGGTATCAAAATGAAATGCAGCTTCAACACTGATGATTAAATCAAAATGTTCGTCCGGGAATTCCATTCGTGTAGCATCCATCACCCTGAAATCAATACCAGCATGGACTTCCTGTGCAAAAGAAATCTGTTTTTCAGAAATATTGATACCAACAACGTGGGCGTTGCCGAACCGTCGGGCAATGACGTCAGAACCTGTTCCCAGTCCGCATCCCGCATCCAATATGCTGATGGGATCTTGCATTGCTACCTGATCAAGATGTTTGTTTACAAGTGCCTCGCATGCAGCTTCCAGGGTCGAAGGATTGTTGGTCCAATCGCCTACATTATAAAAACCTGAATTGCCATACATGGCTTTCATGGCATCAGACAGGATCATGTGATCGTACCGCTCAATAAAACCACCCTCAGTGGCCAATTCATCTTTCATGATTCCAGTTTATATCCAATAAAATAGAAGAAGGTCCTCGTTGAACGCTGAAATGACTCCAGCTTATAGGATCAGCAACAGGAGCGTAAGAGTTCACATGCGCAAAAAAACGGTGCAGGCCAATACCGCCCTGAATTTGCGCAAGTCTCGCGCCTATACACCTGAAAGCACCCGCGCCAAAACCAAGATGGTTTGGTCTTCTCGCTAATATTAATTGGTCAGGGTCGTCAAATTTTGCAGCGTCCCTGTTTGCTGCACCTATACTAACGAGCAATTGGCTACCGGCAGGAATAATAGTGCCGTGAAGATTGATCGATTCCTGAGTAATTAGCAAAACGGATTGCAGCGGAGAATCATAACGGATCAGTTCATCTACACTTGTTATTGCAAATGGCAGGCTTTCGCGAAGCATTGACTGGTCTTCGACTCTGTCTTGTAGTGCCACCAAAGCATTTCCCATAAAATTCATCATATTCTGATGGCCGGCATAAAAAAGCAGCACCATGAGTGAAATCAGATAAGAATCATCCTGTTCATCAGCTGGCACAACTGCCAGGATAGCACTGCATAAATCCTTACCAGGTGTTTGCCGTTTCAATCCGATCAGCCTTCGCAGTGTATCGATGAATATTTTTTTTTGTTCGTCCTCACCATTTGACCATGATTTTTCATCAATAAAACTGAGGTACCCCCCTTGCAAGCGACCCACTATTTTGGAGAACGCACCCACCTCTTCTTGCGGCACTCCCATCACACTGCAAATCGTTCCGAATGTAAATGGATGGGCATAATCATTCATGAATTCCATACCAGAGGAAGAACGCAGCCCATCAAGAATTTCATCTGCTTGCCGCTTCATGTCATCTTCATCGATCTGGAGCGTTCTGGCAGCAAGCTGATGCATGATCTGCTTACGAAATGCGGGTGTATTACCAGGTGCCAGCGCATGTAATGTTTGCGCAATGGCTTTTTCAACCGGACTCAAATACTGAAAAGTTTTGCTGTCCTGCCCCCAATGCGAACAACGTGGATCGCTTAATAACATCATTGCATCCTCATAGCCTGTGATCATCCACATACCTTCGGGCGTTCTGTAAATGGGTTTTTTCTGCTGAACCCATTTATACCATGGGTAAGGATCAGCAACTGAATATCGGGGTTCGTCTGCGTTTGTTGTCATGTTATCGGTAATGGAATAACCGGAGGGCTTGAATTTAGAAAATCAGATATAATGAAGAATGGCAGAAAAATAAGGAGACACCATCCGTTCTCTTCGTAAATATAAGTAAATTTAATTAACCGCTCAAACCAGACAACAGGAAAAATTTAGAAATAATCTTACATATTTTAGTTTTTAGAAAAGAAATCATAAATATAATTGCAAGTAAATACAATCAATAGTTAACAATATATCTCTAATTTGAATTGATCCTGTACTAATAATCTCTAATTATTGATATAATTCCGAATCCTTTTTGATATCACTTTTCCAGTTATACCACTAATTACTATATCTTCAATTTTGTCCGGAGCCTTTAACCAGCTAACTTGCCAAACTGGAGATTGATTATCAGGAACAGCCCTCTTAATTGAAGTCAAATATCCGGGGTTCTGTGCTATAGGTCCTTTTTTTAATGGAATATTTTCTTGTTCTAAATATTGAACAAGTTGTTCAAAGGTAAATTTGAAAGGTGTATCATAATTAATGGTTGAAGTTAACTTCCCTTCTGGATTAAAACTGTACCAGGTGCCCTTTTTAAAGGTTCCATAAAATACATTAAACTCCAGACCTTTACTTTTTACATTCCCATTCTGATAATAAATCTTTATCAGATTAAAATACGCATTGCTGATTCGCTGCTCCAATCTGTACTCTCCATAATCATCACCAGAGAACCTGATATTGTCACCGTTTTCTGCCTGAAATCGATAATCATAAACTTCCATCTCAATCGTCTTCCGATCAGGCAGTACTTTAATCCCATGGCTTTTATTGGCTTTTGCCTTCAACTCGTTTAAATCAAGTTTTTCAAAATCACCTGAGACCTTTGGTAGTTGCATATTTTTAGAATTTGTAGTAGTATTCGGTTGATGTTTTTGACCACTGCAAGATAATGTCGTTCCAGCTAAAAGAATAGCAACAACTAAAGTTTTAATACGGAACTGCTTATTTATTTTCTTCATGACGGTTAATTGTAATAATCGCCTGTTATTCATTTTCTGCTGCAGCATGTGCAATTTTCCATTGCCAATGCCATAAGTTAGTTCTTTGTATATTAACCTGATGACTATAATCCATTACATTATCTGTTTTCTGAATCTTGAAGGTGAATTTTGCCTCTGGTGCAGCCTCTTCATTGACAAACGTATGAGGCAGATCCAGGGAATGTAAAAACTCATGCGCTGCCGTCTCATCATTTTTCGTTGGAAAAAGAACAACATTATCCCCTGATGAATATCCATTCAACCCCTGCACAGTATTAGAAGTATCAACATATCCACCACCATCATTGAGATAAAATGCTTTAAAATACCCATTATATTTAGGAGGAAGAAGGCTGCTCAGAAACACTTCCATAGCCTGAAAATTACTGGGTCGATGTGAATTTGCTGTAACCGGAGTAGTCGAATAATCATCTGCATAATAGGATGCAATTTGTCCGCTATTGATATATTTACTATCAAAATCAGGAAGCGAACTCACATCCAGCATATCAGTTGCCACTTCTGGATTAATTAATGCCTGATTCAAAAATTCCTAAAAAGATATTCCTGACCTGTAGTTGCAATGTAGGCATTAGAAATACTTGTTTTAACAGCAACAAGTACAATTTTTTTCTTTTTTCGCTGAACATTAGCCCAAACTTTTAATCTTCCGGCAACAACGCTCGTTTTTGTCCCATTAACAATAGTTTTAATACTACGTATCGTTATCACCTGGTCAACTGCGATTCTTTCTTGCACTCAATAGTTACTGCATCATTTAATCTCTTAACCCCTTTCCCTCTTGCAATCACTTGTTTTGGTGTAATTACAAAATTTGGATTATCATCAAATTCTAATGAATCTGCATCTTCTTCAATATCTACAATCAGACTTAAAACTGCCTGTGTATTAGAATAAGTAGTTGGACGTTCAGGAGTACTAATCATTTTAGGAAATAAACTCAACCACGAAACAAAGTATTCTTCTTTAATAGGATTGTTATTGGCATCTTTAATTTCCACACCAGAACTATTTTTCTTATTTCGCCATGGAACCGTGTGCTTATCATACTCAGATTTTAAAGCCAAAAATGGACCGGAATTCAATACATTTTGACCATTATTAACACTAAAATCCGGACCGGCAGAATTGATATCCTTATAGATATTTGCCGGAGTATGAGGTGTTCTGCTATATTATTTCCCTATAATAGTTTCATACTTTACATCACCAACCATAGTTGGGCTTACATCTGCAAGCCTTAACCAATCAAAACCATAACCATCGCCCTTCCAGCCAACTTTAGGCCTAAAATGAACAATTATTTTAGCATCTATTTGCTTTGATGGTATAATTGGCTCTCCAAAAACAATACCATCATTTGAGTTCTCCACAATTTTTCCTGCGGCATTTTTATGTATTGTCTCCGCAAAAATAGTATAGTCATTCTTTGACATCTCATTAAAAACACCATTGGATATTTTAATAATGTTTCCTTTACTCATAATTGAAAATGTTTACGACTACAGTATCACTTCTCTTGAAAATCATGTATATAAATTATGAGCATGTTTATAAATAAAACTTATCAGCAAAAATTTTGCCACTTAAAAATGAAGTTAAATAATCTATAGTAAAAAATTATTTAACTTCTATAAGAGAAATGAAAAACCTTTCACCACAACCTTCTACCATTTCTCACCCAATAAGCCATCCGGTAAATACTCTTACTGATATTTACAACAACACTTTTGCGATGACACCACGATCACTGAAAGTTGTGATTTGCTTTCATTCTTCGAACTACTGATATTTGCAACAACCAAGTGGGCAATTGGGCTTTTCCGGCAGGAGTTGTGATTTGCTTTCATCCTTTGAACTACTGATATTTACAACAACCGGCTGATCTTCCTTCTTGCAACTCGATCCGTTGTGATTTGCTTTCATCCTTTGAACTACTGATATTTACAACAACCTGCAAGTTTTCAACAATGGCCACCACCGAGTTGTGATTTGCTTTCATCCTTTAAACTACTGATATTTACAACAACTAAAAGCAGATACCGTGTTATCCCGTTATCGTTGTGATTTGCTTTCATCCTTTGAACTACTGATATTTACAACAACCTTAAAATTCCAGGCCTTATCGGTTTACATGTTGTGATTTGCTTTCATCCTTTGAACTACTGATATTTACAACAACATATTGTTCGCAATTCATTAAGGATATGCTGTTGTGATTTGCTTTCATCCTTTGAACTACTGATATTTACAACAACAAACAAATATGGGTAGAAAAGGGACAGTTGGTTGTGATTTGCTTTCATCCTTTGAACTACTGATATTTACAACAACTTTATAATTATTTTATGAACTGGTTCAACGGTTGTGATTTGCTTTCATCCTTTGAACTACTGATATTTACAACAACATAAACGTATAAGAGAACTGCAGGCGCAATGTTGTGATTTGCTTTCATCCTTTGAACTACTGATATTTACAACAACATTAGAGATAAAGTAAACGAGTATTAAGAGGTTGTGATTTGCTTTCATCCTTTGAACTACTGATATTTACAACAACTGTGACGCTCTGATAGTTGCGGTCCCATTAGTTGTGATTTGCTTTCATCCTTTGAACTACTGATATTTACAACAACTGTGGATAATTTAAAATAATTTGTTAATGCGTTGTGATTTGCTTTCATCCTTTGAACTACTGATATTTACAACAACCGCAATAAACATTGCCACTAAACCCACTAGTTGTGATTTGCTTTCATCCTTTGAACTACTGATATTTACAACAACCGCTTGCGATAACTCCGTCTTTAACTGTAAGTTGTGATTTGCTTTCATCCTTTGAACTACTGATATTTACAACAACAGGGAAAGCGCAGAGCCTTCAATTCCACCAGTTGTGATTTGCTTTCATCCTTTGAACTACTGATATTTACAACAACAAAGCCATTGAGAGGCTGTAACCGCTTTGGTTGTGATTTGCTTTCATCCTTTGAACTACTGATATTTACAACAACATAGGATTCAAAATGTATGTGGATGGCGTTGTTGTGATTTGCTTTCATCCTTTGAACTACTGATATTTACAACAACAAATGCAGTAAAACAGAGGTTTCTTGACAAGTTGTGATTTGCTTTCATCCTTTGAACTACTGATATTTACAACAACATTAAGTTCCCTGATAGTACCATAAAAAACGTTGTGATTTGCTTTCATCCTTTGAACTACTGATATTTACAACAACGTAAAGGAGGTGTCAAATGGGGGCTGAAAGGTTGTGATTTGCTTTCATCCTTTGAACTACTGATATTTACAACAACGTTAAAGGAGATCATTCTTTCAATACCATGGTTGTGATTTGCTTTCATCCTTTGAACTACTGATATTTACAACAACATAAACGTATAAGAGAACTGCAGGCGCAATGTTGTGATTTGCTTTCATCCTTTGAACTACTGATATTTACAACAACTGCGATTATTTTAGCTGTTGCTGCTCTTGGGTTGTGATTTGCTTTCATCCTTTGAACTACTGATATTTACAACAACTATTCATCCGGAATGGCCTTCATGTCACGTGTTGTGATTTGCTTTCATCCTTTGAACTACTGATATTTACAACAACTATTGAATTATTTTTCTTAGGAAGAAGTTTGTTGTGATTTGCTTTCATCCTTTGAACTACTGATATTTACAACAACCAATGTCAGATTCTGAGAGTACTAATCTTAGTTGTGATTTGCTTTCATCCTTTGAACTACTGATATTTACAACAACAAAATGACCAATAATCTAGATTCATTTTTAGTTGTGATTTGCTTTCATCCTTTGAACTACTGATATTTACAACAACTACGGAGCGTAAGTTTATCGACTATTACGTGTTGTGATTTGCTTTCATCCTTTGAACTACTGATATTTACAACAACTCCTAGTATTAAGCAATTCGCTGATTCTTTGTTGTGATTTGCTTTCATCCTTTGAACTACTGATATTTACAACAACCGTTGTCATGAAAAAAGAATTGCGGGCGCGGTTGTGATTTGCTTTCATCCTTTGAACTACTGATATTTACAACAACCATGATGACCTTTCATTTTCATCAGAACATGTTGTGATTTGCTTTCATCCTTTGAACTACTGATATTTACAACAACCCCAGATATGGTAATAACCTTCAATCCGTGGTTGTGATTTGCTTTCATCCTTTGAACTACTGATATTTACAACAACTTAGAAAAAGCAATGCGCGACTATCCTGCAGTTGTGATTTGCTTTCATCCTTTGAACTACTGATATTTACAACAACTTTACTAATACTATCAATTTGACTTTTCGTGTTGTGATTTGCTTTCATCCTTTGAACTACTGATATTTACAACAACATGTTAGCGTAGCTGCAAAGGCAATGATATGTTGTGATTTGCTTTCATCCTTTGAACTACTGATATTTACAACAACTATTTCAACCAGTTCCAAAACTCGAATGAGTTGTGATTTGCTTTCATCCTTTGAACTACTGATATTTACAACAACACAACACACAAATGCAAGTTTAATGGTATAGTTGTGATTTGCTTTCATCCTTTGAACTACTGATATTTACAACAACTTTCTAAGTATCGTAAAAACTGTTTGGCGGGTTGTGATTTGCTTTCATCCTTTGAACTACTGATATTTACAACAACACAATGGTCCTGATCGATAAAAGAGATAAAGTTGTGATTTGCTTTCATCCTTTGAACTACTGATATTTACAACAACGAAGCGCAACCAACGACACTTGGTCTGTCAGTTGTGATTTGCTTTCATCCTTTGAACTACTGATATTTACAACAACGGTTTGCCGGAAAGTACTCGTAGTGCTACGTTGTGATTTGCTTTCATCCTTTGAACTACTGATATTTGCAACAACTTGATTTCGGCACCGTTTTTTAGAGCACAAGTTGTGATTTGCTTTCATCCTTTGAACTACTGATATTTACAACAACCAAAGCAAATAGATAAATATCACGGTTGGGGTTGTGATTTGCTTTCATCCTTTGAACTACTGATATTTACAACAACAGAATCGAAGGCACATTAAGAGGCAATTAGTTGTGATTTGCTTTCATCCTTTGAACTACTGATATTTACAACAACATATCATCGTAAAGGATAGCACCTGCATCGTTGTGATTTGCTTTCATCCTTTGAACTACTGATATTTACAACAACCAAGGATACAAATACTGTTCAAAGTTATGTGTTGTGATTTGCTTTCATCCTTTGAACTACTGATATTTACAACAACATAAAATAGTTTCCTAAGTTTCCAAAATGGTTGTGATTTGCTTTCATCCTTTGAACTACTGATATTTACAACAACCGGAGGTTTTCTTTAACCTTTTCCAACTTAGTTGTGATTTGCTTTCATCCTTTGAACTACTGATATTTACAACAACTGGAATGTAAGTGATGGTTACAGGGTGTTGGTTGTGATTTGCTTTCATCCTTTGAACTACTGATATTTACAACAACCTACAAATAAATCCAAGCAGTTCAATTCCGTTGTGATTTGCTTTCATCCTTTGAACTACTGATATTTACAACAACAAAGAAGGCCCTACTCACGAGATCAGGACTGTTGTGATTTGCTTTCATCCTTTGAACTACTGATATTTACAACAACGCCTACGTTGAGTATAATCAGCACGCACTGGTTGTGATTTGCTTTCATCCTTTGAACTACTGATATTTACAACAACTTCCACCGCTGCGTCACCTTCGCCGTCTTCGTTGTGATTTGCTTTCATCCTTTGAACTACTGATATTTACAACAACGGCACTCAAATACCGTTCGATAAGAAAATAGTTGTGATTTGCTTTCATCCTTTGAACTACTGATATTTACAACAACAGTCGCCTTTAGCTGTTCATGCGTTTTGGCGTTGTGATTTGCTTTCATCCTTTGAACTACTGATATTTACAACAACTCACAAGGGAATAAATGGGACGTAAACCTTGTTGTGATTTGCTTTCATCCTTTGAACTACTGATATTTACAACAACACAGTAAAATAAATAAATATAAAAAAGAAGTTGTGATTTGCTTTCATCCTTTGAACTACTGATATTTACAACAACAATTTTCCTTATCCTCCGTTGCAGTTGCCCGTTGTGATTTGCTTTCATCCTTTGAACTACTGATATTTACAACAACTGATTCGTCGGTTGTAAAGGCGAATGTATTGTTGTGATTTGCTTTCATCCTTTGAACTACTGATATTTACAACAACAAACAAATTTGGGTAGAAAAGGGGCAACTGGTTGTGATTTGCTTTCATCCTTTGAACTACTGATATTTACAACAACGCTCAGGAATTAACGAAAGATAATTTGGAAGTTGTGATTTGCTTTCATCCTTTGAACTACTGATATTTACAACAACAACCTGCCATCTTCGCTAAAGAACTGGCCGGTTGTGATTTGCTTTCATCCTTTGAACTACTGATATTTACAACAACTTTGATCTTTCAGGTATTCTGTAAATTCATGTTGTGATTTGCTTTCATCCTTTGAACTACTGATATTTACAACAACTAAACGGTGATAAAGGCAAGCAAGCAAGCGGTTGTGATTTGCTTTCATCCTTTGAACTACTGATATTTACAACAACACGAACTACAACAAACGTTTATATATCAGATAGTTACATTAATAAATAGAATTAAAAAAATCCGGACAAAAAAGCTTCCGGATTTTTATTCTATGTGTTTTTACTTTCGTAAAGTTGACATTTAAAATAATTCGAGTTGTTGAGGAGTATCCGGTAACACTTTTTCTTTCTTTCCATAAAATAACTCCATCATACCAAATTGTTTATCTGTTACTGTCATAATTCCAATATGCCCTTTTTCTGGTAACAGTCTTTTAACCCTATTAATATGTACATCTGCATTTTCTCTACTGCTGCTATGCCTCAAATAAATGGAAAACTGAAACATTGCAAAACCATCCCGTAAAATCTCTTTGCGAAATTTAGACGCAATACTTCGTTCTTTTTTAGTTTCGGTTGGCAGATCGAAAAAAACTAATACCCACAAAATTCGATATTCATTTAAACGCATCAATTAAAATCATAATTTATTAGAATCTTCTTTCTTACTCTATTGTTCAACAGAAATCGAATTTCAGTCCTCGCTTTCATCGAAGCCCGATCCCCTCTTAGTCTCGAAGTTTTTCATTATTGGATAGTTAATCCTTCTGATCGTACCTTCATAACATTTAGCTAATGAAGAAGTTGTGGTTTGTAAACCAACCAACAAAGGACTTCTATTTTTTTCAAACTGAACATCAACTGTTGCGATACCTAAAAGTTGTGTTTTAATGTCTTTACCCAACTCCAGGAAATTTTCACCCCGATCTATTATTCCTAACACAATTTCATCTACATAAGGACGATAGGGTTCCATAATATCATCAGCCAGACAATAAGCATTATATTTATTCCGATGATGAATGCCTAATGTCGGCAACAAACCAGAACAGACCAAACCACGAGCGACAATGGCACGTAGTATGGCATAGCCATAGTTCAGTAAGTTATTTGGGGGATCACCATCACGGCCTCTAAAGAAATCTATTTTTTCAGGAAAGACATTTTTCCAGTAATAAACAGCTGCTCTGCCTTCATAATTATCAGGATCACCTGAACGTACTGATTTTGCCCAATGGATCATGTTTTTACAAGGAATATCCCGGTTAAAGAGTATTGCAGCTTGATTTAAGATTTTAGCCTGAACTGTCTGTTGCCAGAGCTGCTTTTTTAAAGGCTGCGAGGCATCTATTTGATATCGAAATCTTTCACTCTGTGTATTATGTCCATCAATTGGAAGCATCATACCAGTAGGATGGCGACTTTTGTTACAGGTGATGATTGCAGCATTATTAGATAATAATGCTGCAATACAACCATGTGTTATAGTTATTTGTTGATTATCTAGTATAATTATTCCAATATCTTCTATTGGAACAAGCTTTCTCGATTCCTTTTCCCCTAGAGATTTTAAATGGGGCAAATCAATGGAAAGTTGATTCTGTTGTAAACTAAGATATGCAGGATTACTAAAGTGGAGAGTTCTTTTAATCATGAGAGGATAATTATTTACGTCCTTATACTTTGGTCTTATCTAATGCTTTTTCATCCTCAATATTCTCCAATTTTCACAATTTGTCCTATATGATTAATACGGACTTTTACAATATTACCTATTCCACCTAATCCTTCCCTTTTCCATGTAGTATTCTTTAATTTTGAATCATCTTCTACATTAGTTTCTAAATGATGTCTAAAGAAATAGTCCTTAACTGTGAATTTTTGCACTCTAAACAAATTAGGACTAATCAATTTATTATTCATTGAATCTAGTAGATCAATTTCAGTAGGATTAAAACCAGTTTGCTTATTTGGGAATATGAAATATTCATTCTGCTTCATTGTAAATAAAAATGTCCAGCCCAAATATGCTTTTAGTGTTTTATCAATAATTGGCAAGTTCTGATTTACCCTTGCAACTGCCTCAAAAAATGAAACGACATCTTCTTGTAAATTGCCTTTTTCATCTCTATAAATAGCCACATGATGATTATTGCCAGTACTTACAAAATCGACAGGAATACGTTTTTTTTCATCATCAAGGATTTCTATTCCCAAATGATTCTTTTTATAATGTAAAGCTTCTGCGTTATTGATGCCACTGATCTTAACCTTTTTAATTGAGATGCTTTTTTTTTCATTAAGCCAAATGGGATTCTTTTCTAGATCAGAAAAGGCCTCCTTGGGATTGTTATTGTGCTTAGCTAATCTTTCTTTCAAAATTCGCTTCACCCCTTCATCTAAAATTTTATCAATTACTTTAATGTCTTTGAAATTTTCAGGTGTAATATCTTTTCTGATAGAATAATCTTCTTCCAACCAGGTTAACTTTACTATTTCCGGTAAAGTTAAAGTCTTTGTATCATCTAAATAAATTGGATTTTTAGCCAACGCATTTTTCCCGGTAAAGGCTTTCTTGGCATCATTGTCATTTTCCAACAGGCGCTGTAATAAAAGCCTTTTATGAGTAGAATTTGCGACTCTTTCAATTGTCCTTTGATCAAATTTGCCCCCTATCCTTTCTTCCTTGCTTACGTAAAATTTATATTTACCATAAACAGTTTCCTTATGCAATTGACCTCTTGGTGTAAGCTCTACTTTGATTTTTTCGCCCTTTGATGATGCAGTTTTATTCTTATTTTTAGTAACTACTTTGTTTTTCGCTTTAAATGAAACAAGAACATTCTCCAAATGCTTTTTAGCTTCTTCTCTAAAGTTTGGAAGCGGTAAATGAAATTTACGTTTTTTGTTGCCTAAATCATCAATAACAAACTCAGTTTCTTTTCTTTCAATACCAATAATATTATGATGCTGTTTATGATTTTCATTCTTACGGGCATTCAGGTAATTTAAATACTGAATATGACTATGCTTAGTGAAAGCAATAGTTAAAGCGTCCATTGCGTGATGACGGTGGTCGTTTCGTTTACTCCAATCTACAATACGTTCTTTAAAACTACCATCTTTTTTCTCAACCATTTCGGTTAGACCCAATTTCTTAAACTTATCGAGATTAAGCTCCTGCATAATATTGACCAGATCCCAATCTTCACGTAGCCTATCAGTTATGCTTCCTGTCGTTGGTGTAACTATCCTACAGATTTCATAAAGCAAGTTTCTCGCTTTTTTAGCAATGTATTGGGTGTCCCTTAAGTCACGTTCTATAAATCCATCACCGATATCAGCTTCTCTCTTCAGTAGTTTTTGATATTTAGCTTTAGAGATACCTTCTTCTTTATTTTTCTTTCCTTGTTCAAAAAGAAATTCAATTCTCTGTTCAAAATCGGTTAACTTATCTTTCCCAAACCTGCTATCTATATAGTCGAAAGCTGTACTATTACCTTTATCCAGGTTATCCTTTCTGAATACGATAGTCTTGTTTGAGAAACTATCGTCAAACATTTTTGATTGCGGTATAATATGCTCAATATCTATCTGTTTGCTAAACAAAATCTCCCTGGGAATATATATATTTGTATATAGATCCTTATAGCCGTTGTTCTTTAACTCTTCGTAAAGCTTATAACGGATAATATCATTTCGGGTTGGATTCTTTACTCCAAATTCAGCTTGCAGGAGTTTGAATATTTTTTCATGGACGATTTTTGCCGCATTGATATTCAGGGTCATTTCGGCCCGCTCTTTTGCATTTTTCTTTAAGTCACGAGCAAGCTCAATCCTGATTTCATCGAACTTAAAATAACTGATAATATTTCCATCAGAATCTTTTTCACTGTTTGCTTCAATTAAACTATTAACAATGTTCACAACCTGATTAAGAATTTTTTCTACAACAGGGTTGCGCAGGCTATTTTTCTTTATAAGCTCTAATTTGTCCTTTAACGGTCTATTGGCAATTTCTTCTTTGGTTAATGATGAGGCAGAATGCCTGTATCCGGCAAGTGAAGCTGCTTTATCAAAAGTCTGCTCTCTAATATATGGATAGATTTTACGCATTGCTTTTGCACTCAAACTTCCATAATCATCAGATAAGGTAATACTCGCTAAAATTTGTGCATGCTCTTTTTTAAAACCGAATTTCTGTTTTAAAAGTTTATACAATTTTTCGTTTCCACTTGGCGAATCATCGCCCTCATAAGAATATAGTAAATGCCATAACAAATAAGATGATTGCTTTTCAAAAACTTCTCCATCTAGCTCTGCATCGAACTCTAAAATTTGAGTATCTATTTCTAAAGATTCAAAAATACGTTTAACCAGATCTTTGACTTCCGGTCCGGAAATATTTATATCATCAAGCTCCACCTCATCTTTACTTGTTTTCACATCCAACAACGCTTTCGTATCATATCCCTCTAAATCCAGAATCTTCAGATATGCATCATATAGAGCTTTATTAGTTCGATTTCCTTCGATTTCCGAATAATTAATTTCCCAATCATTTGCATCTTGACCTATCAATTCAATAATTCTTTTAGCCTTTAAGTTTCCTTTAACGTTGAGTTCATCAAACAAGGTTTGTTTCGTTTGCATATCAAAAAACATCACTTCCTGCTCTTGTTCAACTAAATTAAGTTGATCAGGCTCTTTTACTCTACGCTTTTTACTACCCTTTTTTCTGATCAAAACATTGTTTAAAACTTGCCAAATCTTAAATTCCTGAAACAAAGGTGATGATTTTGGCGCCACTTTTAAACCTATAGTCTTTTTCATTCGGCGTCCACCTTTTTCTATCTCAACCTCCTTACGTTCAAACTCACAAAAGCTTATTAATCCTTTTTGCGACTTCAATTTCCGCTGGTAGAAAATAATAATATCCCGTATTTTATTTTTCAATTCTTCTGTTAATTCGGGATGAAATTTAGCCTGTGTTTCCCAAATTATTTCAAACTCGTCAAAGTAATCCTGACGATAAAAAACCTGATTTTTTAATTTAGTATGTGGGTTTTTCTGAATTTGCTTAAATAGATACTGACCAACAGTTTGCTTGTTAAAGTACAATTCTTTGCTCCTGTCACTGATGGCCCCCAGATAACCACTGGAATTAGTTAGATTATTGTTGATTTCCGTAATCACATAGGCGACTTCCTCTTTCTGCAATTTTTTGTCAACCGAAGTACTTCGCCATTCATATGCTTTCAGTTTCTTTTCCTCTCGGGTACCTTTATTCTCTGCAGTATTAAAATCATATTTCTTCCAAAAAATAGCTGATGTAGCCCTTTGTCCTTTCCCTGCCAATTCTTTTTGAAGTTCATCAGTTAAAATCTCCGGATAAAACTGTTTTTGAAAAGTCCATATTTTATCAAATTCTGCCTGTAAATCTGAACGATAAAAATCGGGCAAGTATTTTTTACCTTCTTTTAATAATTGATAGGCCAGTTGACCTGGTGTCAAGTTCTCATCATATAATTTTTTGGCAATGGCCATGCCATCTATTGCCTGCCCTTCATCATCATTATTATTAGTTTTACGACTACTTTTATACCCTCTTTTTTTATTGATAGCCAATAGTATTCTAGCAAACTCCGCTTTTTCTACCTTTTCGCTAGCCGATTTTGCACGTAAGGCAAAAGTGGAATGAGTGGTATTTTTACCATCTTCAGCAAGAACTGTATCTTCTGTAATGATAACTGACTTAACTAAAGCATCAATCAGATTAGAGCGTCTATCCTGATAACGATCAAGTGTTCTTCTTGCGCCAGATTTTAAAGTTCTGTCAGCATTTATAGAAATTGGCTTACCCTTCTCAAAATTGGTTTGTTCATCAACACTTAATGGATTGACACGTACACCAATTCGTTCAATCGACGAATCTTTGAAGTCCTCACTTTCATTAACCTGTGCATATCCAATAGAAGTTGTGCCTAAATCAAGTCCTAAAATTTTCTTCATAATCTTGAATTAACATTTTTTAAAACTAAAAACTAAAATTTTAATAAAATACGGTTTCCCGTATACCAAGTTATAAATAATCACTATATTTGAATGAAAGCAAATCACAATAAGGATTATTCCGTTGTGAAAACATTAAGTGCCTCGTCTTACAATACGGGGCTTTTTTATTTAAAATCTACGATTAGCTACTCAAGTATTCGTTCCCACAAAGGACGTGGCGACAATGTCGGATTCCAATTTGAAAACCAATTCCTATTCTTTATATAATTCATATCTTCTTCCTGAATCAGGATCATCTATCCAAAGGAAAAGCCTACAAGGCGGTTGATTTTCTAAAATTCCTTTTTCACCCATTATTGAAATCGTATTACCAGTACCTATTTTTCATATCGGATATAGTACCGTATCCTGAAAATATTGTAATGAGTAAACAATTATTATCTCAATTTTATATTTTGAGACCGAAAATCTCTTTACAAAAGTCCCGTTTTCAGGGAGGAGATCACTTTGAATAAATTACGGTTTTCCGTAACTGAATAAACCCTGATTCAGATTATTATAATATATGATTTTGATAAAATCTCTAAACGAAATCTACTTCAATTACCAACCCCTTACCCCTACTTGATAATAATATTTATATAATTATCAGTATCCCGCTGAAGCTTATTCTGGTCTGAATAAATGGTATAAATTAAATTTCCACCATCCTCAACGGTTTTAAAGCCATTATTCTTGTACCATAAAAGCTTTTCTTCCATTTTTTTCAGATAACCATCAGAATTTGTCATACCAAAATGTTCCCAAAAATATATTTTCTGAGTCATTCTGTTCAAAATTCTAAAATCAACATACTTCTTATGACCGTCGATTGAAACAGGAAACTCATATTCAATCGTCAGGTAATTACATTTTAAAAGCTTCTCATAAATTCCTCTTTCTTGATGAGTCCTCAATAATGTTCCGTCTGAAGCAGAAACAATCAACTCATCATCTTTAAAAGTCAATTGACTACCAACAGTTTCAATTCCTTTTCCCTGCCCTGCATTTATACTGGTGTCTTTATAAAAGTGCCATTGATAATGACTATGATTTGAAGTATCAACCCTATAATTGGGAATTATTTGCTTTAAATTACCACCATCATGCTGTGCTCTTAAAAATTGATTAAACACCCTTCGATTAGTGAACACCCTTTTAAGTTCTTCATCTCTGATTATATAATCATATAAAAAGTTTGATCTGATTTCAACCGGGGTTCCTCTATCAGACATCAGTTTATCCAACTTCTCCTTAATACGTCTTAAAATTTTGAATTCCAGCGGTAACCTTCCCATAAACAAAGACTTTTGTTGAAAAATAATTTACTAAAATTACAACAAAATATGCTATTAGTATTATATTTCCACTTATCAAATATCCGCATTACTTAGCAAACCAATACTTCTTCACACGAACTTCTTCCCTATCAAATTAAAAGTATAATACTTAGTTCATCAATAGCTAGCCTCCTTACATTAACCTATTTTCCATTTTCATGATATATTTATCGATTCCCTTACCGAAACCATCTGGTATAATATCCACCGTGTGAAAACCATTTTTTTCATAAAATGCCGCGGTATGTTGTGAAGTATCAATTTTATAGATTTTTGCCGGGTATAATTTCTTTAAGAGGTCTATCCTATATTGTGTAAATAATTTACCAATTCCTTTTAGGTGATGCCAGGCATGTACCATCCCCCATGATAAGCCCGCCTCATCAGTTTTTTCATCTAAAAAGATGCCACCACAGCCGTATACATGTCCATCCTCCTGTATAACATAATAGTTATCTTCTGCATCATGATCTAAAAAGGTTTCAAATAATTGCAGTTCATCCGGAGCAAAGAATTTAGGTAAATTACTCTTAAAGATTTCGATACAGTCCGCTCTGAAAACCGGTGTGTATTTTATAATAAGCATGAGAATTATGGGCTAAATATCAAGATATAGCAAGTTTACAAGAAATTCTTAAAACTATGTCCTGAAAATTTATCACATATATTAATTAATATCCTGACAGAGAGTTTCCATCCGGTAATCTGCCAACTTGGTTAAGTTTCAAAAGCCAGGGCTATATTTAAGGTCTAGTTTGAAATCTATTTTTTTTACATACTTAAGAAATGAGTTATATCCAAAGAGCCGCCAAGGAAAATAAAAGGGCTACTGTCATGATCAATGCACCAAGTTTTAAAAACGTCCAGGCACTAACATGTTGTCCTTCACGCCGTAAGGCAACAAGCCAAAGTATAGTTGCCAGGGAGCCTGTAATGGAAAGATTGGGTCCTAAATCAACACCTATCAGGACTGCACTTTTCACCAATTCTGGGGCATTAGCGGCTTGAATAACATGACCAGCAATAAGGCCTGCAGGCAGGTTATTCAGCAGGTTACAAGAAAAAGCAACGATAACACCACTGTACCAGGCGGTGCTGGTAATTCCATGAGCTACATTAGCATTCACAAGGATATTTGTAAGTGATTGAGTTACTCCGGTTTTATTAAGCGCCTCCACAATGACAAAAAGCCCGGCAACCAGGGGAATAACTTCCCATGAAACACCTTTGATAACTATCCATGGATTTTTTCTTGCCCGGATGATGACAATTGCCGAGGTTAAAATTCCAGCAATAGCAGTAGGTAAACCTAGCTGAATATCGATTGCAGAGGATATAAGCAGAATCATCGCTGTCGCAGCAATACCAATGATTGCTGTCTTTCCACCCTGTGAAAGTGCAGGTATAACAATGTTAGTTTCGATACGCTCCTTTAAGGCATCGCGCTGTGTGAAACGTAACATAAAATAGGTCGATACGATGGCAAAGAACGATGGTAAAATGTATTGCGGCAGCCATTGCAATAATGGAGGCATATGTGCTCCATAGATCACCAGGTTAGCTGGATTAGATATAGGCAACACAAATGAGGCAGCATTGGCAATAAATGCACAGATCAGCAAATATGGCAAAGGCTTATTTACCTTCGCGGCTTTAACCGCAGCTGCAACTGCAGGTGTCAATACTACAGCCGTTGCATCATTGGATAAAAATGCAGTAACAATTATACCTACCAGGTAAATCAATAAAAATAGACGGTTAGCTGATCCTTTGGCCATTTTAGTTGCATGGGCAGCCAGCCAGTCAAACAGTTTTTCTTCACGTGCGGTTTCTGCTAATAACATCATACCAGTTAAAAACAGATAAACGTCTGTGCCTTTAATGATCCCCGACCATCCTTCAGTTGGTAAAATTAGCCTTGCAATAAGCAATAGCACTGCCCCACCTACTGCCCAGATAGCTTCTGATATTTTAAAAGGCCGGATAATAACACCTGCAATAGTTAAGAAGGAAATGATCCAAATAAAAATATGTGCCATATAGTAATTAAGGGGTTTAATTTGATTTTATTATTCCACTTTGGCTGTGGTTTCGCAGGCGGTTTTTAGCGTGGAAGAAAATACCAACCACAATAATATGGAAATGGTAGCGAAACAGCCCAAAATCAGAAATGTAGAACTATAGCCAATTCCTTGTGCGATCCATCCACCAATAGCAGGACTTAAAGAAGCTCCTAATCCCTGGACTGTCATCACAGCTCCCTGACCGATATTCACCCTACCGGTTCCATTTAAAATATGTGCAACCAATCCCGGAACAGCCACACTTTGCAGGCCGGCGCCGATACCATCCAATATTTGTACAGGATATAATCCAATGTGGCTAATTAGATGAGCAGCAATCAGGCCACGCACTGGTAATGCAATAAAAGAAATGAGCATGACTAACCAATAGCCTCTTTTTTCTGCCATTCGCATCGCAAGAATAGATACGCCGATCATGACCAGCTGTGCGATAATGATAGTCATAGCGACAAAAATAGTTGGATCACCTTGATTTTTAGTTGCAGCAGCCAATCCATATAATGGCAGCATCGCACCATTTCCCAAATGGAAACAGGCAAGTGCGGCAGCCAGTATCAACAGGGGTTTACATTGGATCAACACACTTAAGCCGCTTGCTTTAGTATCAGTTTCATTTTCATTTAATCCGCGTGCAGCACTGTCATCAATAGCTTTACCAGGAATCATTAATACAGATATGATAGAGAGCAAACCAAAAAATGCAGCCAGATAAAAGATAGCATGCATCCCAAATTTATAGCCTAAATAACCTGACAACGCTGCACCAACTACATTACCGGCATGATTATAGGCCTGATTATAACCATTCTGGCGATTAAACCCTGCTTGCTTGACTATTCCAAGGGTCATACCGATCACTGCCGGCCCTATTGCCGAGCCCGCAATAGCCGTTGCCACCTGTGAGATACTGACTATCCAGAAATTTTGCGAAAACAGAATAACGGCCGACGCTGTCACAGTAAATATCCCGGGGATAACCACGTACATGCGTTTTCGTTTTGTCGCATCAATCAATGCACCTGCTGGTGCGGTCATGAGCATACCAGCCATCCCTCCAATGGTCATTACAGAACCAATCATCCCACTTTTCCAGCCATGTGCCAAAAGGAATATTCCAAGGAAAGGGCCAATACCGGCCTGCATATCTGCCATAAAAAAATTAAGTGACTGGAGACACCTGATAATTTTAGGACTTGTTTGCGATTTGCACTGCTTGTCGTTCATATCTACCGAAGGAAACATCGCTAAACCTGATAATGTTTCATATACAATGATTTCTAATTTCGGCCATACGCATTCATAAATTAATCCAACCTCTTCCCTAACCAATTAAAAGTATAAATACCTACAACAAGGGTTAAAACACCCTTAACATCTAGCTAGATACCTCCCTGAGATTTTCAGATAAAAGAGTTTATTTTACTTTATTAATAAGACGATCCGGCCAATACTACAGCCACTTGCTAAATCAAAAAAATACATGACCAGTTACCAGAAGAAAATCGCCCCTTAAACTAAATAATCAAACCTAAATTTCAAACCATATGAAAAGAAAAATTAACCGCTGCACCACCCTGATTTTACTGCCCGCAATCGCCTTGATTGCTTACAGCTGTAATAACCAGGGCAATTCCAAAGACGGCAAACTTAAATCTGATCCAGCAGCTTTAGCAACAAATGGCGCCTTTTTAAACTATAGAGATTCAATACCTTCTAAACAGCAATACGATGGCCCCCTATTTGTGCTCAGTCACGATTATCCAACGACAGTTAAGCCCGTGATCAATCCTTCCTGGCAACAGGCTTTACACGGGCAGCCAATCTCCGATACCAATGTATTTGCTTATATGGACTCGTTAAAAAGCCATATTGCACCTAACATCATCCCATTTTTTACGGACAATAAAAAGTGGACCTCAGCTAAATACGGTTGGTTCAACGAACCCTGGCTTGGGATAGACAGGGAGGCCATATTAGGCGTCTACCTCGGAAATGGAAACCCAAAAAACATGTTCACCACACTGAAAGAAGATGAAGCCGGATATGCACTGGTCTTATATGATGCTACTGCTGCTTATACAGTCGGTCAAATCTGGGGTAAGACCGGGCAAAAAGTTAATTTACTGAATGATGCTGCTCAATTTAAAGAAGGCAGTGTAATTGTAAAGTTCGCTTTTTCAAATGTCAATTATCCGCAATGGCCTGTGATGAAAGATGCGCAAACCTTTAGTGTTTATGATACTATTCCAACAAGTGAAAATCCAAAAAAAGGATATCAGATCCGTAAGGTTAGCTTTTTTCAAATGGATGTGATTGTTAAAGATAGTAAGACATCTCCAAAAACGGGTTGGGTTTATTCCACTTTTGTATATGACAAAGATGCTAAAGGATCATTCTGGGAAAAGATGGTACCATTAGGCGCCATGTGGGGCGATGACCCTGATGTAAATAGTCCTGTTGTTCGTCCTTATCCTAAGTTGGCCGAAACGATAATCAATCCTAAAGCACCATTCTACAGTAAAGAGACCTTAGGCTGGGGAGGCAGGCTTAGTGGTCCGAATGACGGTGCGGTTGCACAAAAGGCAGTTGATTTAACGACTGGCAAAGTGTATAAAAACCTGGCTTTATCTTCTTGTATGAGCTGTCACAGCCCTGCACAGGATAATTTTGTATCATTCGTATTGCCTGGGCCCTTCCCTAAAAGTACTGACACTGCCACTTACGTTTATACACCAGGAAGTGCTAAATGGAAATTATGGTTCAGAAATAACGCTGGCAATGTGCCTTTTGATAAGGGGCAGGTCGCTATGGATTATGATATGGTCATGGCCATGAAAGCAGTTGGCAATTATGAATCCGCAAACCCATCATCGAAAAACAAACTATTAAAAGCTAATTTTGCGGCTATCAAAAAATACAGACGTCACAATACTTCAAGCAGGTTCTGGCATTAAAATTTAGCATTAATTAATGCGAAGTAGTTTACTCTGGCAAAGTAGTTTATCCTGGTCTTAACAGATCGGGATAAACTACTTTTTAATCCCTGTATTCGGCTTATAAGCAGCATACCATTTTCCGAGCTCCGTCAAATTACCATTCCCATCTACAAGGGCAGAAGACCATAGCCTTGCACTGGTCGGTGAACCAGAAAACCAGCTATACCGCTGTACAAAATCAAGCGCTTCAAGTTTGGGCAATAATCTTTGCATAAAGCCCAGCACCATTTCCGGCGTATATGGATTCTGTGCCATAGTCGTTGCATTATTTGCAACAGTTGCAAATTCAGTGATCCAGATCGGCTTTTTATACTTATCATGCAGCTCCTGTAAAACTTTGACAAAGGCAACATCATCTGTCCCTACATACATATGTACACAGATAAAATCAACACGTCTATTTTGCGCAATTGCCTGATCCAGGAAATCGTACATCCACTGTCTGGTTGGCCAGGCCGTTGCAGGGCTACCTAAGGGCAAGCCTATGGACTCAAGTTTGGGCCACGCAGCAAGTGCCTCCTGTACGGTCATATTTGACTGATCGCCTAAATCAGGCTCATTAAATCCAAGGATAAATTTTGCTTTCCCTTGTACTCCAAGCTGTTTAGCATAGGCAATATTCGAATCACTCACGTTTGATCTGCCCCAGAACATTGGTACAAATTCACAATTTTGCGGTGCGGACTGCAGTGGAAGATCTGTACCCCAGGTATAATACCAATGGCTTTGCAGGTTAATCACATTTCCATACCATGTGCCATTCTGATTATTCACATTGAAATCAGCACCCTTTTTACCGGTAACTACAACAGGATTAACCGGACTGTCTGGTAATGAACTATTATTTTTACTACATCCTGCAGCTACTGCACAAAACAGAAGAAGCCCTGCCTTTAATATCTTGACCATCATTGAAATTTTGTTTAATTTTTCTTCTGCGGAGTATTTATAATGAGTTTTTCAAACGCTGTGAAATCACGGTCGAGCTTCGCAAGCAATTTCGTCTTGACTGCTGGCTCCTTAATAAAAGAATAATTTATACTGTTATAAATGATCTTTTTAATATCATTATAAGTAAATTCAGGATATCTGCTGGCCAGTAAAACATATTGTTCAGTCAGATTGGTCCTCAGCACTCCCGCATCATCTGAGCTAATCACAATGGGTACATTAAATTCTTTATAAAGTGTTACCGGATGACGGTCACCCTTCACTTTCAAAATAAATTCATTACTGAACAGGTTTATTTCTACCGCGATCCCCTTCTCTTTCATATAATTCATCAATGCATAGCTATTTGCTTCATAAGGAATATCTACACCATGTCCAATACGCGAAGCGCCTGCATCATAAACAGCTGAACTAATGTGCCAGGTTAATTCTTCAGGTTTTACCAGTCCAAGCGTAAGTTCACCCGCATGCATTGTATATTTAACCGAAGGATATTTTTTATGGCAGTACCTGAACATTTGCATATGCAACCAATAATCACGCATAGCTACCTCATTATTTTCTGGAGAAAGGATGTTTACACCAACTATAAGCGGGTTTTTACTGGCTGCATCAAAAGCTAAGAGCAACCTTTTGAAAACCTCGCTGGCTTCTAAAGTTCTTACCGTATAAGTCTGGTAACGCATAATAAATGAATCATCATCCAAATGCATCGCATGATGTAATTTGTTAATGGTATTTTCACTGAAGTTATCTGCACAGGAAAAGATGTTTTTTTCCATGAGCTTACCATAAAGTGTATCGAGTAACGCCTGGCAATACTGCTCATCTTTTTGCTGCAGTACAGTATGAAATTTCGGATCAAATTGTAAGCTCAGGTCATTGATAGGGGCACATTTAATAGAGCCAAGCATGGTTTCTATATAGCTTACATGTTCTTTGACTGCTCTGTTTTTTATTTCCAGTAATCCAGAATCGATATTTTTTTCACTTGCAACATCAAAACTAGGAAAGGTTTCAAAGAATTGCTTATCAGAAGGAATGCTAACATTATTATAATCTTTAACAGACCATTTCTTTAATAGCCTGAATTTATAGTCATCCAGCTGGCCTTCTTTTTTCAGGGAACCTAGCTTGCTCCATTCTTTATCTTCTGCTGGTTTCTTTTCGGCTATTGCCAGTGTTTCCCTGTTGATGAAGTAATTATTTTTAACAATATAATCGATAAAACTTTCTGCATAAACAGAGCCACTATAATGGTGATGAAGATCGCCTCCCTTAGGCATTTGCGAAAAGAAAGCAGTAAGCTTTGATGGATTATTCCTGATTTTTTCCAGATAATTACTTACGGATTGAGCTTGGGCTTGAAATAAAATAAAGGCAAAAAATACAGTAAAATACTTTTTCATTAACTGGATTGGATTATTATCAGGTAAATCAATATCCAAACATACCATAGATATTTCAAAATATACAGGAGTAAATCAGCTTTATTTTTCCGGTTTAAAAAACAAATATGCCTTTAAGCCATTGTCAATTGCGTGCAGCGCAAGCTGTCGCAACCCCTCATCTCCTTTAACCATAGCAGTCAATAATAACTTCTTTTTGATTAAATACGCTTGCGCATGCTTTTGATCAAACTTTAAAACCCAATCAATATTATAAATCAGATCGCAATATTTAACGGTCTGGGCAATTGGACTAATTTTCATCAAACGTTCGGCTTCCCGTGCTTTTCGTTCCAGCTTAGTCAACCTTGGATAAGCAGTTTTTGTAAAAACATCGGTAAGTTCAGTCACATTAAATGCGATTTTATTAGCGTTGGAAACCGTATAACCAAAGCTAATCAAAGCCGCTATCAGCTCTTCTTCATTCGTATTTGTATCTTCCAGCAAATCATGACAAAGACCAGTTTCATAGCCAAGGGCAACGACTGGTGCTGCCATTTCAGCAACAGCCAGCAAATGATCAAAGTATGGTTTTCCGGTACGTTTTATAAGTTGTCCGGCATGCTTTGATGCTACCCAATCCGCTAATTTTTCATCGGCTATCATTTGATCTTATCAAGTTTCAGATAACCTAAATTGATGATATCTTTTTCCTGTCCTGATGAAGGGGTAATCAATAAATGATAATGGTCTTTAAATTCATCAGCAAGGATATCCTCGATTCTATAAATATCATCTACATCTATCCCGTATTTTTCATCAATATGGGACCCCGCACCTTTAACTTTATTATTTTTAAAAAATACAGTTTTCTTTGCCTCCTGAATGGCCTGTGTACGTTCTTCGTGCACACTCAAAACCGTATAATGCTGTTCTTCCAGAATATCAGGCTGATACCCGCCAAGGTTAATAAAGAAGAGCTTTTTCGGTGAAAGTAAAGGCGATGACGGTAAAGGGGCTTCCTCTTTTAAAACAACCTTAACCTGATAGCCATCTACCATCGTTATCTCGCGCCAGCCATCTAAATGAATACTATTACCTGCTTCTGGCCAAAAAGAGCGAATGGAAGGAACCAGTTCCTTCAAGTTACGTGCGATACCAAAAAAGAAATCGTGCTGCTCGACATTCCTTTTGGGGGCTTTCGAGCCTAATAAAATCATGTATAATTTAAGTTCTCCTGATATTTCTTCGTTCATTTTATGCTAATAATTGTTTGATAATTGCAGCAGATGCCGCTTCACTGAAATCCAGACCAGAATAGTCAGGATTGTAACCACCAATATAAGGTACCGCCATGATATAAATACGATCATTCAACGCTCCATAGGAATCAACTACCTGAAAATGATCATTAATTGCAATTCCTGAAACTTTCAAATAATAGTCTTCATTTTGATCCACTGTTACTTCTTTACCATGCGCTAATGCCTTTTGACCTTCTTCTGCAGAACGGAATTTAAGCTTGGCCGGGCTCACAGTTCTTCCGCTTACTAAACTTTTAAAAGGAAAATCTTCAAAAGCCAGGTGAGGCTGACCTACACAATCTACATAAGTATTAAAATATACGGATTGTTCCTTTCCGGCCTCATCAGTATAATGGTAGGTTGCACCACCCTCATCCATCGCTTCAATGTGACTATCGTCCCCTACCGGAATAAGTTCCAGCACACCTGCCTCATACATCGCTAACATTTCTTCACTCGAACTTTGAGGAATATAAGCGATTACGATAGAAATTAATGGGGTCAGAGATTTATGTAAACGCTGCATATCTTCTGCGGAGAGATACTTTGCCGGATAATTCAAGGCAAAACTCAAGACGCCCAACATTTCCTTCCAATAAACGGATTTCTTCCTGGAGATTGATTTTTCAGCTTCGGCATATTCAGCCTTCAGCAATTGAAAAGGATCAAGACGCTCTCTTAATTCCATCATTGCGTCCACAAACTCTTCCAGGTTCATGTCTTTTATCTTTTCATAAAACTCAGGTTCCTTTTCTTTTATCGGCAACTTGAAATCATTTTCGAATATATAATCTAAAGATAAAAAACCATGATTTGAGGCGATATGTTCAGCGATTTCTTCTTTAGTCAATAAAGAATCATTGGATAAGTGGGAATCTTCCAAATGAAACCTGACTGCAGGTAACATTCCGTTCCGCGTGTGTAATACCAATTTAAAGTTGGGACTATGGTCAAGCAGCTGATAAGAAAGGTTACCATTATTATCCTTATCAAAAGTCCCATTATGGCGGGCAAGCGTTCTGATAGCATCAACTGCAGTTAAGGAAGATCCTTTGATAGCAACCGGATGGTCAAGCTTTAAGGCCAGCTTAACAGGCGGATATGGGGAATCAAAAAATCCGGGAACTTTCCCTTCATGCTTATCCGGCCATTTATGACCTGTGCAGATAATCACCTGGTCAAATTCAAATTGTTCCTTCCCGTTTATCTCTACTATTATCTTTTTCTGAGCTGGAACATCTGTAATATCTGTTACCTCAGTCTTATAATACACCTGGTAATCTATACCATTTTTGCTGGCCATCTTTTTTAACAGCTCAAATTGAGCTGTTAAATATTGACCGAAAAGCAGCCGTGGAAGAACTTTATATTCATTAAAACGCAAGGGATCAATATGAAACTTATCAAGCGTATCTTTGGGAACGGATTTAATCCAGTCGGCAAGTGAAGTGACCAATAGTGGGATTTCATTGCTTGATACATTGGTAATATGCTCATCATTAGCCCCTTCTGAACTATAAGGCATACCTGCACCTAATTTATTTTTTCTTTCAAATATCTTAATCACCAGATCTGTCGTACCCGATTCTATCAACCGTTTGAACATGAACAAGCCACTCGGGCCACCGCCAAGAATACCAATATGTTTAATGTTTTCCAATTTTTTGCAGTCTTAAATGAAGATTACAGCATCAACACCATTTGTTATTAAATGTTTTACGGGAAATTATTTTTAGCTGGAAATGATGATTTTCATAAGCTATTTTTCAGATGAAAAACAAATTATATCTTTTCTTGTTTTTTTACGATTATTGCGTGTTTTTATTCTTAGTTATGACTAATTCCTTCGACAAAAATATATCAAATGATCATACACTTGCTGCAAGTGAGGCCCGTTTTGCAGCGCTGGTCAACGCTACTTCTGATGTAATTTATAGCATGAGCGCAGATTGGCAAGTGATGCGTGAATTGGATGGCCGTGGTTTTTTAAAGGACACTCACGAGCCTACGAATGATTGGAAGGCAAACAATATCCATCCAGAGGATATGGAAAAGGTAAAGGCATCCATAGCTGATTCCATACGTGAAAAGAAAATATTTCAATTGGAACATCGGGTAATCAGAGCTGATGGTACACCTGGCTGGACATTTTCAAGAGCAGTTCCAATAATGGATGATCAGGGTCAAATCATGGAATGGTTCGGTACTGCCAGTGATATTACTGAACGCAAAAATACTGAAGAAGCTTTAAGAGAATCCAGAGCGCAATCCGACCAGCAAAAAAGAGTATATGAAACAATTATATCAGGTACACCAGATCTGATGTATGTTTTTGATCTTGATTACCGCTTTACTTATGTAAATAGCGCACTTCTTTCCATGTGGGGCAAAACCTGGGAAACTGCCATAGGAAAAAGGTTAATAGAAAACGGATACGAGCCCTGGCATGCTGAGATGCATGAAAAGGAGATCGATCAGATTAAAATAACCAAACAACCCATTCGCGGCGAAGTGGCTTTTCCACATGCCACTTTAGGGAGACGGGTTTATGATTACATTTTAACGCCAGTACTCAATGAGCAAGGTGAGGTAGAAGCTGTAGCCGGCACTACACGAGATGTTACTGAACGCAAACAATGGGAGGAGTCACTGGAAAAAAGTGCGGAGGAATTACAAAATATTAACGAGCAGATTGCCGCTACCAATGAAGAAATGGCTGCTACCAACGAAGAACTCGCTGCAACCAATGAAGAACTCGCCGCCTCCAACGAAGAGTTGATTGCAATGAATGAGGAAATGGCCTTTATTAATCAGGAACTGGTTATTGCCCAGCAAAAGATTGAGGAAAGTGAACTGGCCTTTCGTTTAGCCGTCAATGCGGCTAATTTTGGCACCTGGTTTATTCATTCAGTTACACTGGAATTCGTTACTGATGCCCGCTTAAAAGAACTATTTGGCTATTATCCTGAGCAATCGCTTTCTATTGAGCAGGCACTAGCCCAGATTCCTGAAGAATACCGTAGTTACGTAGCGGCAAAAATGGATAACGCTATTTATAACAATGGCGATTACGATGTTACCTATCCTGTAATCGGGCTTAATGACAACCGGTTACGCTGGCTAAGGGCAATTGGTAATTTAAAAATGGATCCATCCGGTACTTTTTCTGCTTTTACCGGTGTGGTGATGGATATTACAGAACAATACCTGGCAGCCACAGAAATTAAACGTGCAGAAGAAAATCTGCGCATAGCGATTGATGCTGCCGGATTAGGTACTTTTTATATCAATGCTAAAGATCGTAGTTTTATAGTGTCATCAAAGCTAAAGGAGTTCTTTGGATTCTATCCGGATGATGAAGTTACTTATGAGGCAGCCCTCAACCAGATCCATCCAGATTATCGGCAAGAAGTTTCAGATTTGGCTGAATCCGCTTTTACCAAAGGTACGCGGTTTGACTCAGAGCACCCGATCATTGGTTACCACGATGGCAAAATTCGCTGGGTACGTGGAATTGGTGAGATGCAATATAGCGAGAGTGGGGATTACTTTACCGGTATCCTTCATGAGATTACGGAGAAAAAACAGGATGAAATCCGCAAAAATGATTTCATAGGAATGGTCAGTCATGAATTGAAAACGCCGCTTACTTCAATCAAAGGCTATATGCAGCTATTACTTGTCAAGCTGACAAAACAGGAAGATGATTTCATTATAAATGCATTGGAAAAAGTAAATGCCCAGGTCACAAAGATGACTGGTATGATCAATGGATTTCTGAATATTTCCAGGTTAGAATCTGGTAAAATACATATAGACCGCCAAAACTTTGATCTTGCTTTACTCCTCAAAGAATCAGAAGACGAGTCTTTGGCAACTATATTAAGCCATCAAGTCATATTTGACCCAGTTAAAACGACCATTTTGAGTGCTGACCGGGATAAGATCGGACAGGTAATCCATAACCTGATTAGTAATGCAGTAAAATACTCTCCTCAGGACAGTATAATTAACGTAACCTGTTCCATAGCACATGGTACTGTAAAAATCAGTGTAAAAGACCAGGGAATGGGTATTAAAACTGATGACATTGGTAAAATATTTGACCGGTATTATCGTGTGGAAGGTAACCATATGTACTCGATTTCTGGTTTTGGAATTGGCTTATATCTTTGTGCTGAAATCGTTCACCGGCACCATGGCCAGATATGGTGTGAAAGTGAATTCGGCAAAGGCTCAACATTCAGCTTTAGCCTGCCACTTCCACAATCTTAATTCAGGATTTTAAAAACCTTATCATGCTCATCTTGTTATAACCATCTGATTAACTTATGAGATATGCTGACTATCATTCCAAATTTACCCGATCATGTATTCGGTGTGCGCGCTAGTGACGAGGTCACTCAAGATGACTTAAAGCAGGTATTATTACCTGGGTTGGAGGCATTAAGTGAACGCTATAAAGAAATTTATTATCTATTGGTGCTGGAGACGGATGTGAAGAACTTTACAGCCGGGGCCTGGATACAGGATCTGATTGCAGGTGTTAAACACCTCACCCAATGGAAAAAAATGGCCATTGTAACCGACCAGAAGTCTGTTGAAAAATTCACAGATATTTTCAGTTATGTAAGCCCTGGAGAAGCTAAAGGCTACGAGCTGTCGGAATTACCGCAGGCAATTGACTGGTTAAGTATCAAAGAATCTTAATAACTATTAAACCTAAATTTATGAACTATAGAAAACTCATTAAAGGTGTAATATACGGCCAAAAAGATAATAATCTGACTGCCTTTGCACTTCTTGCCGGACTCGCAGCAGGTGCTGCTATAGCTGTATTATTAGCACCCAGATCCGGACGCGAATCCAGATTATTATTGGCAAAAACATTTAACCCTTCAAAAGAGCAGGGACATCATCAAGAGTTGAAGGATCAGCTGCTGGATGATTTGCGAGAAACCAACCGCGAGCATGCTGATCAGTTACAAGGGCCAGAAAATAAACGAAAAGATACGACAAAAATCAGGGTTCCTTCGGCAGGGACTACTGCCTGGAAAAAACAGGCTGTTAAAGAGTAAGGATCAAAGCTGGCTAATCATTTAGCCAGCTCACTTTTTTAACATCGAAAAACGGATACCGGATGACCAGGACCTATTCTGCTTCGGCAAGTTCCTTTACCTTTTGCAGCGCTAATGGCCAGGTTTTCTCCATAAAGTCTACATACTCACCGTTCATATCCATATTTACGCGCCATAGTGTCTGATTACCATTCACCAATTCAAGGGTGTAATTCTCCAAAGCATCTCCCCATTCTTCGTTCTGATAAGTTGTTGGATCTTCAACCCCGTCCTTTATTTCACCTAGATGATGAATGGATAAAAATTTTCCAGGAATACTTTCCACGATCTCAGAAACCATACCATTCCCCTTACCATCTCCAAAAATTGCTTTACTTCCCTTTTTCCAATCTGTCTTTGCCGTTGAACCAGGACAAAAAGGTGCTGTCCATAATTCATACGTATCTTTTCCGATAATCACATCCCACACCTTGTCTGGCAGGGCATTAATCGTAATACTAAATTCCATCTTTTCCATAGCTTCTTTCTTTTCTTAAAGTTAACACCTCCGTTTAAAATCTATAAGGGGCAATAACGCCATTATCAGGTGCAATTCACGACAAACGCATAAACCCCTGCCAACGTCACGTTAGCAGGGGTTTATCTCAACTTCCAGTACTCAGGAAAATCTATATTAATCCGCGTTTTTCTTCAACCATTCCAATCTTCGCTGATCAGCAAGTTGTTTTACTGAAAAACCTTCAAATTTCGCGTTGAAACCATTTCCATCAGGACTAGCTGCCATAAATCCAACCATTACAGGCTTATTATCCTGCAAATAGGCATTCCGCAACATCACATATGTTTTATCATCGTAAGAATAAAATATTTCAACAGCGTCAAGCCTTCTTACCGCTTTTATCCAGACAAAATCAGGTGTTTTATCTAGTGTAGTTACACTCCAATCGCTCGTTTTATGTGTCACTACAGTACTTAAATTGTATTTACCATCTACGAATTCGATTCCAGCTTTGATATAATTCTCATGATCGGTACGTAACATTAATCCCATTTGATCGAACCGGACTTTATAGTTTCCGGAAATTTTCACCTTAGCTTCAAATTCTCCACCGTAAGTGCTGTAATAGAAAGGGGCATCATCAACGGTAAAGCCGTAATGTGAAATTCTCCAGTAGTCACTTTGAGGGGTTACAGACATGGTCAGTGCGTTGTTTTTAATTTCCCACTTTTGCGGCTCATTAAACCACTGCATCTTTTCCAAGGTCTGAGCAAATCCTGTTTGCGCAATTACGAATGTAATGATGCATAAAATAATTTTCTTCATTTGTTGTTTTGAGTTAATAACCATACGTTATATTTACGTACAAATGTAAATTCCAGTGAACGGCTCTCCAATGCTGATTAATAACCATATTTAAATGAATATTATCAATACCCTCAATGAAAAACTATTAAAGCAACCTTTTGGAGAAGAGCATACTAAACCCGCAAACCTTGCTCAATACCAATATATGGCTTTCATGTATTCCAAAATAGAAAATTCTTTAGCTGTACTTAGTGACATGGAAGCTAATAAAAGTTATATCTATAATGGAAGAGTAGCCAAAGAACTGGGATTTGATGAAAATGATCATGCGAAAGAAATAAATTCCATTTGGGAAGATGATATTTTCAACAAGATCCATCCGGATGACCTTGTTGAAAAACACCTCCTGGAGCTGCAGTTCTTTAATTTATTAAAAAACCTGTCCATCGCTGAAAGATCTGATTACCATGTTAAAAGCAAAATCCGGATGCTCAACAAAGATGGAAAATACAGCTACGTAGAACACCGGATGTTTTATGTATGTAGTTCTTCAAATGGTAGTCTGTGGTTAGCGCTTTGTCTTTATAACCTATCTTATGATGAAACCATAGCAACAGCTGGTGTAATTCTTAATTCTGCTACTGGTGTTATGCTTAAGCCAGATCAAAAAGAGTATAATAAGATACTATCAGTTCGTGAAAAAGAAATATTAAAACTGATCAGGAAAGGTAAAATGAGCAAAGAATTAGCGGACCTGTTATCAATCAGTGTCAATACAGTTAACAGGCACCGCCAGAACATATTAGAGAAACTAAGAGTCAGTAACTCTCTGGAGGCATGCCGCATTGCAGAAAGAATGAACCTGATCTGATTCATTCGCTCTTTTTCTCTCCTCTCCCAATGTTAGCCATGGCTTAAAAAGCAGTGGTTATGCCGTTCAGAATGTTCGAGATGGAAACCTGGTAATGGATGCTTATTTTTCCTCACAAAACCCTTACCTTGCAAGGCTCCATTAAAAACCGGAGTTAATAAAGAAAGATGGCACAGCAAAAGATTCACGTATGGGCAGGGACCACAGATAAGACTGAAGAACAGTTTGATAAATATTTTGATCAGTCTAAATTCATCAAAGACAATTCAGACCTTAATCAGCGCAGCCAGTTCGGTAAAGATCTGAACCTGGAAAAAGCCTATGATGAAGACTGGATTACCGTTTACCATAGCAGAAAAAGGATTAGTATCCAGAGTGCTATTGAGGAGTTACCAATTTGGGACGATCAGTTAGAAGTTGCAATCTACCAGGCCGGCGTAAAAAAGGGGCTTCCATTAATCAATGCGATTATCAGTTATGCAGATGACGAATTGATTATAGAAAAACCATTAAACAGCTATAATAACCTGGTCTATCTGGGCAGCTTTAATAATCCTTCTTAAGTTTAGGATTAAAGCTTATTCTAAACTTACGCCTTAAACATTGATTTGCATTTAATAAACTTGTCAATCATTCCCGAAGGATTATTTTCGTCAAATTCATCAAAGCCAATGATGAAAGCAGGTTCAGGCATAAAAAATTTAATCGCTGCAGTTACTTGTTCTACATAAGCTGCGGCATTACCTTTTGTAGCCATACCTGAATTAATCTCTTTATCCCAGTTTAATTCCTGGTGTTTAGCTGAAACCAGAAATGGTATAATAAACGGAACATATTTGCTGAAAACAGGATTCTCAGTAGTTGTTAACCTCGTATCAGGCCATATATGCATGTCCTTAAGAATAGGTGAAGTATCAACCCCATAAATAGCAGCTGCAGTGCTGATGTTGTTAAATACTTCACCTTTCTTTTCGTTGATATATAATTTAATATATGCCGCTGCCCAAACAGTTGTCCCTTTTGGGTTGACGATAAAATATGGATGATAAGAATTCGTAATGGCCACTCCCCCAACTTGTCCGATGACTAATTTATAAAGTGCATTGAACTGCTCAAAATCGGTTGAAACCTGGTTGGGCTGATCTGTAAATCCATAGAGGTAATAAAATTTAAAATCGCTTAGTAACGGCAATTCTCCGTTGTCATCTTCATTCGTAGTCGTTACTGGTTGTTTCTTTTTGAATAGATCTAATATGCCCATAGGTTAAATTCTGCTAACTGCAATATCAAATATATCGATATCCTGACAAATTGCTTAAATGATCCCGCTTTTAATTGCAAATCCAACGAGCGCAATCGCATTAGGCATATTGCTTTTTTGCTGCATACTTCTGCGGTGGTTGATCACTGTATGTTCACTGACAAATAACTTATCCGCAATCATCTTACTGCTTAAGCCTTCAGCCATCCACGACAACACTTCTTTTTCACGTTTGGAAAAAATCTGATCTTCTTTATTTAAGTAGTAAATTTTCTTACAAATGAGTTCATTTTCCTTCTCTCTGCCGGTATCAACCCGCTCAACAGTTTGCACAACGGGGCTATAGTCTCCAAAATCATTGATTTTTATCAGTATTCCCATGCTATAAACAGGATTTCGCTCCTCGTCTGAGATAAAGCAGTTCCGTTGTAAAAAGTGCTCGTGTTGACCGTACCTGTTCCTGATCAGAGATTGATAAGAGAATATATGATTTTTATGATCTTCGGGTGCTATTTCCTCCAAAATCCGCAAACGGTCCGGAAAAATCTCTTCATCAAACAATCTCAAATGGTCTTGCTGATAGATTTCCAGGGTATGGTTAATACCGTCTTTCAGGAAGCATTCAGCGCTATAGCCTGCGAAGTTTTCAGACATATTAATGTATAAGCCACTTTGGTAATCCAATAGATAGATAAAAGGGATACTATGCATAAAAAACGATTGAGCGAAGTTATTAGCGAGGAAGAAATCATCAAAGCCTGTTAATTTTAACTGTTCAGCTTCGATTCCTCTATTTTTAAGCGCATTCAAATAGTCAAGCCAGGTTGGCTTGTTGTTCGTTTTCATGAGAGCGTTAATTCTGTGCAAACCTGCGTGGAATATACACCACAATATACAGATTATCATTCAGATGGAAAAAAAACGGCAATAATTACAGGCTATTCCTTAAGGGAAAAAGCATTTTTATTCCATAGGAAGGGAATAGATTTCAATACTAAAACGTAAATATAAAAACATGTTCGATTTAGGTATAAAAGACTTAATTTGGAAAAAAATTGTCAACACGATATTCCCTTCCCCAACTTAATGCATCATATTTCGATTGCCCCTGTTCAACTTTCAGGCCCGGATCATCTTAGGGCGCTTGCGATTACCTTAGTTTTCTTTTATCATTATCAGAATTTCGCGCATCCGGATTGGCCAGAAGAAATTATTGGCCTGGGATGGATTGGTGTTGACTTGTTTTTTGTTTTAAGTGGTTTTCTGATTGCCGGACAAATTTTCAGGAGAATCAGCAAAGGAAGACCTTTATCTTTAAAAGAGTTCTTTATCAAACGGACTTTCAGGATCATCCCCGCATATCTGGTTGTATTGATACTTTATCTGGCTATCCCGGTTATCCGTGAAAGAGCACAGCTTGCTCCAATCTGGCAATACCTCACTTTTACTTTAAACCTGGATCTTGATCTTAGAAAAACCGGCACCTTTACACATGCATGGTCATTGTGCATAGAAGAACAATTCTATTTGATATTGCCATTGATAGTATTGCTGATCCAATATTTTAAACTTGGTAAAAAATCAGTATATATTTTCACAGGCTTCTTTATCTTAGGATTTGCACTTAGATTATGGAGCTGGAACCAGTTAGTTGCACCACATTTAAGCAGCGATGGTTTTTTATTTATATGGTACAAGTATATATATTATCCAACTTACAATCGGCTTGATGGCTTATTAACCGGCGTAGGAATTGCAGCAATCTTTGCTTTTTATCCGCTGGCTTATCAAACAATAAATAAATATGCAAACTGGCTGCTCCTATCTGGTCTGCTCCTTTTATTAAGCGCTTGTTTTATCTGCATTAATCCGCATAGTTTTAACAGCTCCATTTTTGGCTTTCCTTTGATATCGCTGGCTTTCGGTGCTATCGTAGCTTCAGCCGTGTGCCCGGATTGTATACTTTATAAATTTAAATCAAAATTCACTTTCCACCTGGCAGCATTATCTTATTCAATCTACCTGATTCATAAGATCACGATCCATATGACCCAAAATCTATTGGAGCAGGCAGGACTTGAAAAAGACAGTAGCTTAACATTGATTTTCTGTATTGGAACAACCTTTTTAGGTGCTGTTATCTTGAGATATTGCATTGAGTTGCCATTTCTCAGGATAAAAGATAAAATATTAGCCAGCTCTTAAGCACAGGCTATGGGCATTATCAGATCATGGCTCAACTCCCATTGGTTGGGTGGACGCTTTATGCCTGGATACCAGCTTATCGGGTACCAAACTTAACGATGCAATGAAATTTATCAGGTTCTGTGTCAGTACTGAGATTTACCGGTTAGCATTAATCCCCGATACTGGAGATAGTCCAAGGTATTTACTTCCAGCTTATAAAGATTACTATACAGATGCAATGATTCTGGAAAAAGACCCTTTATATACTCAATTATATCCTCTGGCTAACAGGATAGTAAGTTTTACAGACGATGGCGCCTTAGTAACTTTAAGAAAGATTGGCAAGAAAATAGACAGCATTTATTTGAATGGCAAATAATAAGTTTTAATGTACTGCTTATAAAACCACGCAATTGTCCAGCTTTATAAGTTACACTATTGCGTGGTTTTTCTTTTAAAAAAATACTATTTTTAACTTATGCTGTCCTATTCCTTAATTGATACGTTGAAAACCACACTGCAAAAAAGCAAAGTACAAAAACTGGCTTCAATTGCAGGAAAACAAACCTTTTCGGTACAAGAACTCATCGATATAACTTTTCATCAAGACGAACAAATCGCTTTCAGAGCTGCGTGGATTTTAGAAAACATATTTTCTTTACATCAGGACAGATTTTTTCCTCATGCTACCTATTTTCTGTTCAAATTTCCAGCCCAAAACAACCTTTCAGCACGCAGACATTACAGCAAAATTCTGGCTTTAATGACTAAAAAAAGTGCATCAGCTGCTTTAAAAGAGTTGCTGGCTAATTATGATACCGAGGCTCTGGTGAATACAGTCTTCAGCTGGCTGATAGACGAAGAAGTACCAGTGGCCATTAAGTCACACTGCCTGAACATCTTAGCCAATCTAAGTATTAAACATAGCTGGATTAAAGAAGAACTTATTCAAACCATGGATTTCCTTATTGATAAAGAAAGTATTGGATTTTATTCAAAAGTAAAACAGATCAGAAAACAGTTGAAATAAGTTCATTCCTGTAATTCATTCAGAAGAAAAACGAATCTGCCAGGGCCGACTTTGAACGGTAGCTAGTAAATCATGCGGATAGCCTAAAGAAACGGCGCTCAGTTGATCGAGCTGGGTAAGATGAGCCGGAGTTAATTGAATAGAAGCAGTTTTTATACTATCGTTGATATGATGAATTGTACGCGCACCAACGATTGGAAGAACTGATCAGGCTGCAAGAGTAAGCCCTATCAATCTTCGAACCCGGAAGGTTATAAATCTAGTTTCATTTTTAATGCGAGGATATGTTTACATAAACCTCTCTTATTTTGATGCGTAGTAAACCAGTTACAAGTACATTGAAAATCATCCTGCTTTCCCAGAACTGTATGTATCACTCCCGAACTTCCTTTGACCTGGGCTTTTATACTATTTTGATCCTGTACTAAGATTTCAACATCCCCCTGGTTAATTAGCTTAATGGCACTCTGCATTCTGGGATTCAAGCTTTTAAGCCGGGATAATTTAAACGGTAATTTTCTGTAAAAATAAGAATTAGTGTGTAAGTCATAACCTAATAAGCCAATACTGGAAAGGGAAGCCTGCAAAGTATCCATGGTCTGAAATTGAAGATCATTTGCAATAGATATAAGCGTTGGCTGAAAGATTTCATTCGTTTTGAATTGATGATTAATAGTTGATATCAGTTCATCAGAAACTTCAGTAGTCAGATTTTCAAGATTTTTTCCTTCTCCTGAAAATCCTCTGTAAACTCCATCAGATAATAAGAATAACATACGGATATCTTTAAAATCTAATATAACTGCGATGCTTTGCTGATCCTGACTTTGATAAAAAGAAACATGATCAGTAAACATCAATAAGTTTTCGATCAGCCCCATTCTATGAATACCTCCAATCCTGACACTTCCTGGTTTTGGCAGCGTAGAGAAACTATAAGTATTACCTGACTTTAAAAGAAAGTAAGCTACTTTAACGGGTGTCTTTGGCAAACCTCTAAACAATTGTATAGCCTGGATTCTGTCAAGTTTAAAAATCAAATTCATTTGAGCTAAATAAACCTGCACATTTCCCAATCCTTTGATCCACCGGTCTGGCAAACTTACTTTCTTCTCTGTAGTTGAAGCATTTTCAGTAATAACCTGCATTTCTTTGGACCCCACAGCAATTAGCAGTTTTTCATTTCTCACAACTGAATTAAAGGCTCTTATAGTGGCATCGTTAAAATCTACATTGGTACAACCCGATTGAATAAATTCACCATCTATGCCTTCTTTAAGCACATCTATTCTTGCATATACACTATTACAAGAAGAAAATGCTTCAAAATGCAACTGCTCATTGCCTACAGAAACAATCGGATCACGCAGACTTATCCGCTGATCAGGGGTAATTGCAAAATGAGCACGAACGGTTTTGGCCATTGCGCTTAAGCATTTTGAAGCAACAAATGAATTGATAATATTTCCATAAAAAAAACAGGGTATATTATTATCTTTCTCTACTTCTGAACAGTGAGCAAGCATAAAAGACTTGTCTGCTCCTTTAATCGCTATGGTAGAAGAGCTTTTATAGTGATATTCAAAATCCTGCATCATTTGCTTTTCAATTTTGATAAAGTATCAGTATCAATTTCCTTATGCAGGGATTTGGACCAATCCAGATAATAAGCAATAATTTTCTTGCTGTTCGCGGGCAATCTACCGGCATCAAAATGCTGAATACAACTTTCTAATACCAACAGCTGAAATTCTTTTATTTTGATAGCATCCACAGGCTTATCAAAGTATTCTATAAGTCTATTGACGGGAGAAAAATTCAGTGAGATCAATTTCCCTATTATTTCAGCCAAAAGCGTTAAATCTTGCTGTTTGCCTAAAATTGAAAGCTGAATGTACTCCGAAGCCAGCTCCCTGGAAATTTTCTTTTCGAATACTAAACAGACCGCAATATAGAGCCATCCGCTATCATAAATTGTCAATTGATGATCCAGCAAAAATTGAAGTGGATAAAGGCAATCTTCCAGTTCTGCGACCTCATTTCCACTGGAGGTATCGGGAATATATCTGCATAACAAAGCTTCCAGATATTGGGGTGTCAAACTCATCTGGTAAGGAATCTCTTCTCTGTAACCTGCTTTAAATGGAGCCAGATTATAAAAAAGGGACGGATAAGATGTTGTTTTCTTTTTATAGAACCACGCAGCGTTCCAGTTATCTTCTAATGCTAAACGATACCAGGTAGCATATTCATTTTTATCAATCTCAACACTAAAGTTGAGCTTAAAAGGTTTACAAACAGCTGGATATTCTTTAGCACTGGTACTTCCGAATACATTTAAAGTAGCAGATGGATGTTTTATCCTGGTAAGCTGTGTCCAAAGCGGCAATAACTCTTCGTTTAGTTCAGCCTGGTCAGTAATGTCAAGCGCGTAATGAATTGCGGCCGTATAATTCCCTTTTAATGTTTTGGCTAAATGGATACTTTCTTCATCAGCTAAGGAATAAAGCGTTCTGTTACAGGCGACAATCAAATCCTCAAGTTCAACCTTTACCTTTTGTGTTTCATATTGGAGCAGACGTTCAATAAGTGTTTTGGGATGAATATAAAACGGGGCATGCGTAGGTGTAGAAAGAAAAGGTACTTTAGGATTGGAAACTGAATTACCAGAGGCTAAACTATTGGAGGCCAGCTTTTGCTGCATCCACAGGCACTTATGTTTTAAAAATGGCACAACTTCACTCTCCTTGTTGTCAATCATCTGCTTATTGATCCAATAGTCCATGAACTCAGTAAAACAAGTCATCACCTCATTTCCCCAGAACTTGTTAAAAAGCTGTTTACCATACGGTTTAAGTTGCTTCTCAAAGCCTGAAGGGATGATATCCTGCAACTGATTTAATCCTTCGAAAAACAGGTCTATATCTAATGCCGACTTCGTTCTGATACAAGCCCCTACCTGAAAAAGCAGTTCTTCCCAGGTAGACGGAATATTCACAGGGACAAGCAGTATATCTTCTGCTAATCGGGGATGTTCGACTTCAGGTTTATGGTTAACAATTTTAGATTCTTGGTTGTGAACCTCCGGATTTATAGCTGCTGATATGGTATTCAGGCCAAGAATAGTTTTAGGTTTGTCTTTTAAGTTAGTTAAATAAGGCGACACGAGTTCCCTTAAAAATCCTTTATCAGTGTATTTAACCAACATCAATGCAGTTCTTTCCTGGATTTTAACATCAGGCTGTATCAAGAGTAAGGACAAGTGTTCGGCAATCCCGTTATCTTTATAATCAGGTTTAGATAATAAGTAATCTAATATTTCCAGGCTCGTCAGAATTGATTTCTCCCCTTTCTCTTTTGAAAAAATAGCTGGGATATTAGCTATAAATCCAGCTGCATCAAAGTTTTCGGCTTTGTATAGCAAATGGATTTGTTTGACCGCAAAATTAATCAGACTTGCGCTTCCGGTATTGAGTAAGGAAAATAAGAGATTTTGATAGCTTAAGTATTCTGCTGAAGTGGTTTTCAAAAGCTCCAATAGCCGGATATGCCAATCCAGCTGTGGTTTTTTCCAATTGTTCAAAAGTGACTCCATGAGCTGTTGAACAAGCAGCCGGTTAAATACATATCCCTTTTCTAAAAGCAACTGGAATACTTCTGTCCAGAATTCAGTTACTCTTTTACAAACAAATCCATTGGGGGTATCCCATTTTGAGGTATCTAAAACTGGAACCTCATATTTATAAAACTGAAGAAAAACTTTTGTCAATACTTCTGGATTCTGCCACAGAAAATCAGCATCTTTTTGCGTATTTCTTTTAAACATGGGAATAGTAAAGAATACCTTTACAAAAAATTCTTCTTCAAAAGGAATAAGCCCATGCGTATATAAGTCCCATAATATGGTAAAATCAAAATTCTGAAAACGGGCTTTTGAAGCTTCTCTGATCGCTTGATTTAAATATGCTGGTGGGAACAGTTTATACAGTTCTAATAAGGGCCCTGCTCCGAACACACCGGAATTCAAATACTGCCACAATGGGTTTTGAACCCAGCCATTCTTATTATTTTCTGTTAGTTTAAGTTCTTGTATTGTCCTTGTGCAAGTAATAAATGCATAATTCAAGGTAGTTTCTATAGCTAATCTATTAGTATAAAAATCAGGCTGAACCTGGTCTTTTACCTGATCGGGTAAAACACCCATTAAATCAATATTAAGATCTAAAGTATGCAGATAAGCAATCATTTCAACACGTTCTTGTGCATTTAAAGTCTTAGTATAATTTAAGATTTCCTGCCAGTTTTTATCTTTTATATATTGTTTTATTGCATTCATATTTTCTTCAATTGGTAATTGGGTTTATTCCTTTTCATCAGCAATAAGAATAATCCAATTCAAACCTGATTATTAATAAATTTGCTTATTGGCGAACTTGCTTATTGGCGAACTTCCTTATTAGCAAATCTGGTTATTAGCAAACCTGATTATCAGTTAACCGCACCTAAAGCGATTAAGTCATCAAAACCTGTTGCATTTTTAAAAGATTTTGCACGCTGCAGCGCCGACATTCCTACAGATTCCGCATTAATATCTGCCCCTTTGCTGATCAGATATTCAAAAATGTCCCGTTTCCCCCAGCCTCCAAGATAAGCCAGTGCATTCACGGGTACTTCTGCGCCTTTTTCAACCAGATATTTAATCAATGATACGTTTTCAGTATCAAAAGCACGGGTTAAAATTGTTTGATTTGAATAAAAACCCATTTGCCAATGCTCTTCTATATAGCCTCTGTTAATCTCTGCACCTCCCTCCACTGCCTCCTGAACTTTCTCCATGTTGTTGTTAGTTACTCCATCATTTAACATCTTTTGAAGTCTTATTGCCTTATTCAAAGGAAAAGCAAGCTGCTCCCAGCCTAATTGATCTTTTGATAGGAGTATTTCATTCAGCTTATCTTTAATTTTACCTTTAGTTTTATAAACTGGCATTAAAGTATAGATTGTGATGATTTCATCTGCCTCATTCCGGCCCTCCTCTTGCTTAGTATTTTTATTCCAATTGTAGTCAACAAGAACTAAACCTTCAATTTCCTGATCCCATGAAAGCTTGTTCCAGGGTGTCTTATTTTGATCAAGAAAAAGTCCTTCAACGATTTGAAATGCCGATTTTTTACGTTCCATTTTTATAGTCATCTCTTTTAACAAGTCAACTATAAAAGTTTCTTCTATGAACTGAGAAGAAGCAAAGCGCCTTAATTCCCATTCTTGCGGTAAACAAAGACACAATTCTATATTTTGAAATTCAAAAAGCCCTGTAGTAAATACGAGTTTAAGGTGAGTACCATTTACTTCGCATTGATTGACATAAATTTCATGTTGAGCACTTAAAGCAATAGTTGACGTTGCGATTAATTTTCCTACGGTACTGGTAAAAAAACTACTGATCGGATTGATTTCCTTAGCTTCCAGATTGTGTATATATTCTTTCCGGCTTATCTTCAAAGCTTTATCCATTCTCGTGAGATTTTAAATGTCGGTTGTAATCAGTGCGGAAGATAACTAAATAAATATATTACGAGATAGCTCAAACATTATTCTTTTACTACAAAAGCAAAAGATTCTTTTAGTAGTAACTATACAGCTTTAGAAACCATATAAATACGTATTAATGCATATGATTAGGCTAATAATTTATAAAAAATTTTTATGTTTGCTGTCTAATACAAAAGATATGAAAGATAACACAATAACAGCCCTTTTAGGTTTTTTCTACATTGGAGTATGGGTATTTATTACTTTGGGAGTTTTATATTGTTCATAGTTATATAATAACATTACTGGCTATAAAACTTATAGCAATACTTGATTATCCTTGCAAATTTTATGTTTGCAGGGATTTTTTTTGAATATCTAATGTAATTTAAATCGTTAATGCTGATCTTATAGCATATTTCCTCTTTATTGAGGCGGCTATAATTAAGACATCATTAACCTCTTTTACAAAATGAATTTCAAACAGTTCGCAGTAACACTTTTAATTTCCGGAATGCTGATCCCTGCTTTGTCTAAAGCACAAAATTCCGATCAGCCAGATAGTATTGATGTATTTGTAAAACAAAAAATGCAGCAACAACACATTCCTGCTTTACAACTGGCAGTAGTTCGCCACGGACAATTGATCAAACAAAAAACTTATGGAACTGCGAATCTGGAAAATTCTATTCCTGCAACAGATCAAAGTATTTTTTCCATCAATTCCATTACCAAAGCTTTTACAGGGGTTGCAGTGATGCAACTGGCTGAAGAAGGAAAATTAAAAATCACCAACCCAATTTCACTTTATTTAGATAGTTTACCGGTTTCCTGGCAGAAAATAACTTTGCAGCAGGTATTAACTAATACATCGGGCTTACCAGATATTCTTGATGCCAATGAACAGGTATTGGAAAATGGAGATGAGCTACGCTCGTGGGAAAAAGTAAAAACCTTACCTCTGGAATTTAATGCTGGGGAGAGATTCAGTTATAATCAAACTGGTTATGTTATCCTTGGAAAAATTATCACTAAACTAAGTGGTTTACATTTCACAAAATTCATAGAAGACAGACAGTTTAAAACAGCTGGAATGCAATTAACAAGATTTGGCGATTCATATGATGTAATCCCGAACTCGGCAGGAGCTTATACGATGAGTAAATATGTTAACAGCCGCATGGTCAGAGGTAAAACGCCTGGTACTGGTTATATACAGTTCCCTGTATTTTTCAGAACAGCAGCTGGCATCTTATCTACTTCAAAAGATATGGCAAACTGGCTCATGGCGCTGCAAAGTGGCAAACTATTAAAAGATAAAACCAGCATAGATGCTTTATGGTCACCTGCCCTATTAAATAATGGAAAAATTGGTGGATTTAATCAGTTGACTAATGGCTATGCGCTTGGATGGCCAACAGTGACCAGAGCTGAACATCCTGCTGTTGGCCCGGTAGGTGGTGGCAGATCTGCTTTGTTTGTTTATTTAAAGGATGATCTTTCTATAGTGGTATTGACCAATTTAATGGGTGCTAATCCAGAAAGGTTTATTGATGAAATAGGCGCATACTATATTCCGGACATGCACGAAACAAATGGTTTTGGTCTACCTCCGGTTATTCAAAAGTTAAGGACAGCACTTCTTAAACAGGGTTTCGATAAGTCGGTTGCTATCGTAGCTGAACTCAAGAAGAAAGATTCAACTTTTTCTCCAGGTGAGAATGACCTGAATGGCTGGGGATATAAACTGTTAAGTCAGAAAGAAATGGCAAAGGCTTTATCAATTTTTAAATTGAATACTATACTTTATCCGGAAAGTGCAAATGCACATGATAGTCTCGGAGAAATCCTGGAAATCACGGGTGATTATAAAGCAGCTGTGCTGAGCTATAAAAAATCATTTGCTTTGAATCCTAAAAATGCGAATGCCTCAAATCGGATCAAAGCGCTTTCAGGTAGTTAAACAAATAGCTGAACAGGAAGTTAAACAGGGGCTCATTAGCTATTTGAAATCACTGGGCCATCATGGAGTTTACCTTAAATTAATTAAAAGCCACATACAGAACACTATCCAGGTAATTAAAAAGAAAAAAGTAATAATAAATTAAAATAATCGCATCTTAGACTGTCTTTATTAAAAAAGAAAGACAAAATGATCAGAAAAACTACCTATGAAAAAAACAGTATTATTTAATTTCTTCCTATTACTTGGGATCAGCACAGCATTTGCTCAAAAGCAAGATATCAAAGAGTTATACTTTGATTACACACAGTCCAGAATGAATGAAGATCAGAATGCAGCAACAGTTGAGAAAGCTTCTTCCCTATTGAGCCGCTCTGCGGAATTGAACGACAAACAAGTTGCTAATGTTAGTTTCCACCTGGCCAGGATATATGAGTCCATGGGTAAACCAGAAAAAGCAGAGCCTCTGTATGAAGCCGTGACTAAACTTGTTCCAGGTTACTATGTAACTTATACCTCATTGGGATTTATCAATTTAAAGAAATGTGATACTTTAGGACGTAAAGTAAGTGAAGCTGCAAAGCTTAAGGATGCAGCATTACATGCGATTGCTTTTAAAGCTTATAAAATCCAGGTGCTGAAAACTATTCCCTATTTTGAAAAATCAGAGGCTTGCGAAACCGATGAAAGAACGTTAGGTATCCTGACTTCACTTTACAAAAGTATCAAGGACACCACTTCTTTAGCAAGTCTTCCTGAACGTAAAGCACTGCTTGGAAAAGATTGCGTTTCTTTACTGGATGACGAATAGTTTCAAAACAACAAATCAACATATAAAATATTCACTATAAGTGATTTAACAAAAGTCGTACTTCAATAAAAAAAAGCCGGACCATTTTCTCCTCAGAAAAGTAGTCCGGCTTTTTTTTCCGGTCACCTATCCGGCGTTCCGTTAAATGGTTATTTCCCGCCTTTACTTCTTTTCAAAGCCTCTAAATAATAGTAATCTGCATAAATAATAGGTACATCTATTTCGGATTTTGCTGGTTTATGACCAGTACTATGCGCTAAAATAAAACCATCATTTGTTCCGGCATTGCTAGTATAATTTTTAATCAGGCTATTCAAGATCTGATCTGCTGTTTTTCTATAGCTTTTACCTTCTTTACTATAGCCGCTCAATTCATACAAACCTGAAGCAGTAATAGCTGCTGCTGATGCATCTCTTGGCGAATTTGGAATTTGAGGATCGTTATAATCCCAGTAAGGTACTTTGTCGGCAGGAAGTGTTGGATTACGCAGAATAAATTTAGCAATACCTTCTGCTTGTTTTAAATAAGCGATATCTTTTGTTTCACGGTAACATAAAGTATAACCATACAAAGCCCATGCTTGTCCTCTTGCCCAGGCAGATGGGTCACTATAGCCCTGAGCGGTTCCTTTCCACTTTACTGCACCCGTTGCAGGGTCGTAATCAACTACATGGAAAGAACTATAATCCTCTCTGAAATGGTTTTTAAGAGTTGTATTTGCATGGCTCACTGCAATCTTATAAAATGAAGAATCTCCCGTTAATTTAGTCGCTTCAAAAAGCAATTCCAGGTTCATCATGTTATCAATAATTACCGGAAACTGCCATTTATCTGCATTATGGTCCCAGGAACGGATCACTCCTGCTACTGGATTAAATCTTTTAGACAAACTTTTTGCAGCTTGTATGATGACCGATTTATAGCTGGTATCATTGGTTAAACGATAGCCGTTACCATAACTGCAATAAATCATAAAACCTAAATCATGTGTTCCGGTATTGAATTGTTGTGGTGCCAGTTTTTGCGTGAATTCTTTAGCTGGTTCCAACCATTTAGGATCTTTGGTCAGCTCATACAGATACCATAACATACCAGAAAAGAAACCACTGGTCCAGTCTTTCCCAATTACTAATTTCAATTGATTATTTTCCAGCGTACGTGGCGCAATATACTTTGGTTCTGATGCGATGACTTTTACTGAATTTTTAAGCAAGATCTCAACTTGTTTTTCAGCAGGGGCCAATGCTTTAGCTACATTCACATTTTGTGCATTTACCGTGCTTCCCACAGAGAGACACCATAAGGTAACTAGTGTTAAGTTTATTTTCAATTTCATCTATTTAGTTTTTATTGGTTTATGCTTGTTTTTTGTTCATTGAATGGCACCAGCTATTACAACCAGATCAGCGGATAGCGGATAGGCAAATTCCTGATCACTTCTGCTACTTGTGGATTATGGTCTAATTTTTTCCAGGTTGCATACCAGGCTTCTTTCTGATAAGCATTTGCTCCGAATAGAAGAAAAGGTTGTGCAACCGGCCAATTTTCCCAATACATCACATCCGGCTTCAAACTCCATTTGCTTTTATCAGCAATAAAAGGATATAAGTAAGATAGCCCTAGTTTGATAGATTTACCATCGGCAGTTTTAAATTCCCAGAGATTGTCTGCCGGGGTAGATAAAATCTGGCAAAGGACCGTCATCGCATCCAGATTAAAGATAGCATATCCATAAGGTTTTGTACGTGCCATTTCCAATGGAAAACTACCATCTGCTCCCATTTGATTGGGTAAAAGTACAGTCTTATAGCGTACACGCATAGCATCCAGCATCGGTTGATCGTTACATAATTTAGCAAATGACGATACCTGAATTGCCCAGCAAGTGGCATGATTATTTTTTACCATTTTCTCCTGAATCCCAGGTTTACTGGTATTTAACCAATTGGTATAAGCTGAAAACCACCCTTTGATCGCTAAAGCAGTTTGAAGATCAAATACGCTTGCCTTTTCCATAACAATCATCCCTTGTGCAACTTCCATTAAATGGATCGTATCAATGATACCATAATTGCGCCCGGTAAATTTCCCTTTCACTGCCTGCGCAAAATTAAGGTTCGGATTCATTAGAGTTTCAGGGTTTACAAACCATGCTTTCAGATGGAGGATCGCTTGTGTAACGTATTTTTCATCTCCGGTTAATTGATAAGCAGAAGCCAGCGCCCCGATCACTTTACTTAAACGGATCATGGCTTTGCGGTGTTCTACAAAATTATCAGGATTGGTTAGTCCATCCCGGTTGATGTATGGCCCATCAGGATTTTGAGGATCTGGCCAGAAATAATCAGCTTCAGAGAAAAAGTCGTGTTTACCACCCGCACTTCTGGGCGAGGAAGCGTCTGTTATCGTAACTGGCTTCTGGGTCATTGCCCAGGCTGCCTCAGCCAGGATTTGCTTCCGCAGCAAAATAGTCGCCCCCTTTATGATTCCTTCCTTCTGAGGTAAATCTGATACGTTTTGGACAGTAAAATCAGATGCGTTTTGGACAGTAGAATCAGATGCTTTTTGAGTTGAAGATTCGTTCTGAACAGACAACACGGATATGCCCGGCAAAGGCTCTGGAGCCTGAACAATCATAGTATCCCTTCCAGCAGGAGAATAGTCATTGGCAAATACCGCCGGGCTTATATAGATAACAGCTGCAGATAAAATGGAAAATATTACTTTCATAGTGCTTGGTTAAATCAATAGGTTAATTTCATTTGTTCAGGTTGCTTAAAGATTGGTAAAGGCGGCTGATAAACCATCAGACTGGACAGCGACCACACTTTTTCCTTTATTTAATTTCACTTTGATAATTGCCCGGCCATTGTAAGCCTGTACTTTTCTTGAACCAGATGAGGTTCCTAAATTGTCCATGAGCTTACCTTCTCCAGCTAAAGAAAAGTTAATCCAGTTTACAGCATCCAGACATTGTATATTTTTATCGTCATAGAGTTTCACTTCTACGGTTGCTATATCATCTTTCTGGTCAATTTTAGTCAAAGTTAGTTTTGCTGGTTTAGTCCATTTTTCGATTTGATAAGTAAACTTGATTTCATCTTTCACCGTAACCTTACCTTTTTTACCGACCACAGTAACTGTATTTTCGCCTTTCACAAACGGAAGGTTCCAACGTAATCCCGCAGCAGGAAAATCCTGACTATTTCTTTTCTTAACACCAAAGCTTTTACCATTCAGAAATAACTCAGCTTCTGTACAATTAGCATAAACTTTCACCATTTTTTCTTCCCCTTGTTCTCCCCATCTTACCGGCCAGGTATGTCCATAAATATGTACCATCGGCTGCGTTGTCCAATAAGACTGGAAAACGTAAAAAGCTTCCTTTTTAGTCAGATCTCTTTCTACCACCCCCTTCTGGTTCATATAAGGTACCGGGTTATCTGGTCTTACAGGAGTAGAAAAATCTTTAAATGGCCAATAAGCAGTACCACTTAACCAAGGCATAGTTTCCTGCTCTTTCAAGTGCCAGTCCACCAGGTTTACCAGGTAAGATTCACTCCAATCTCCATCCTTGGAAATTCTGGCTGCACCTCCAAATAAGGAAGCATCTCCTGCCCGCTCGTCGGCTCCCAGACCAGTTTTTATTTTACTTAATGCTTTATCAGGATTTTCTGAATGTCGCATCGCATGGCTGTCTCCACCCCATTCTACGTGAATAAAACGCTTTACTTTTTTAAACTCTTCTTCAGAAACGGCTTTGTAATCGGTATAATTACCACGGTACCAGCCTGCCCAAATTGAAGGCGAATAAACATCTACAAGATCACTGCAGAAGTCACACCGCCTGATCGCCGTTAAACGTGAATTATCCAATTGATGGGACAAATCATTTAGTTCTTTCATGAAAACCCTGATCTTCTGCTTGTCAAACTCAGGAAAGTCACCAGGCCAGTCATTTTCATTCCCCATTCCCCAAAGAATAACTGAAGCATGGTTATAATGTTGTTCGATCATATTGGTCAGCATCCGGCGGGCCTGTTCTTTGTAAACATCTCCACCCAATCCGCCACGGCACCATGGAATTTCTTCCCACACCATAATTCCAAGACTATCACACAGATTCAAAACAATACGGGATTGCTGATAATGTGCCAGACGGATGAAATTAACCCCCATATCTTTCATTAGGATCATTTCTTCACGGATCATATTTTCTGTCATGGCAGCTGCAACTCCTGAATGGTCTTCATGCCGATGCGTACCTCTGAGCAGTAACCGTTTTCCGTTCAGCATAAAAGGCCCTTTTTCTACAAACTCAAAGTTCCTGAAACCAACTTTTTCCGTTCCCTTAGCAACACCAGCTGAAGAATGGATTTCATATTGAAGCGTATATAATGAAGGTTGATTTGTCGACCATAAGACAGGTCTTTTGACCTGAAGTTTCCATAACCCAGTATCATTTGATAAGCCATTTAATTTCTTTTCTGTTTTGGCGACAACTTTACCTGAAGGATCAACTAATTTCAATAAAACCTTAGCTTCACTGATTCCCATTGGGTTATAGAATCTCGTGCTGACCGTAAGTTGACCAGATTTCCCGTCCCCATCGACCTCTGCTTTAGCAAAGAGTTTGTCAGTAGAAAGCGCTGGCGTATATACCAAGTTCAGGTAGCGATAAATACCTCCATAAATATTAAAGTCGGAAAGATCTGAAGGAATCATTTCCAAATCTCTTGAATTGTCGGTACGTACAGAAACCGGGATTTTACCTTTAAACTGTTTCCGGTAGACTTCTGTTTTTTTGAAAGCTTCTACTGCGTCAGTAATATCAACCGTCCATTCATCATAACCACCTACATGTGAGCCGACTTTTGTAGTATAAACATAGACTGCTGTTTTCTGTCCCGCACCTTCAAAATGTAATAACGTACGCCCTTTTTGGTAAGGATTATTTACCTCAATAGCGGTACGGTACCAGGATGGCCCCTGGTAATAATTTACATCAGGATCAACCGCATCTGTGGCATTTACACAATGTGGTAAGGTCACGGATTCCCAAAGTGGTACACTTTCAGGGTTTCCTTTGCCAACTGGGCGGACAGCTTCCCAGATCCCGCCTAAATCTTGTTTTACAAATTCCCAATTCTGGTTTAAACGTTTTGATTCCTGTCCCTCTGCCGGCTGAATTCCAAGCAGAGATCCAAGAATAACAAACACACAAAAATATCTGATCATCATTAATAAATTTTTCTAAGCCCTAAAGCATTTAATACTGGCATACCTTCTATTGTCTTAAAGTCTAAAGTGATTCCTTTTCCACCCTGCACCGTAATCCTTGTACTTTTCTTTACAGCGGTGGTATACCCATAATCTGCAGCCAGGTTCAGGTTTTCCAGAAAGCTTTCTCCGTTAATACTTACATTAAATATGCGCTGTCTAACTATTTCTTTTTGATGATTATTATCTAAGTTATAAGCTAAAGCTTCTTTAGTCACACCCCCAATGAGTTCAGCGAAGTATAAAGAAAGTTCATATTCACCATCGGGTACATCCAATTTGAATTGTTTGATTCCAACTTGCTGAGTTTGATAAACAGGGTCGTTGTCAGTTTCCATGATATTTTTATCGCTTCCATAAGACATTCTGTTATTCGTGCCTTTGAAAGATTCACCTCCGATATATCCCCAGCTGCCTTTTTGATAAGGCTGGTCCGGCATCCAGATTTGGTGCGTAGTATTATCTATATAAAAGCGTTTTGCTCCCAAAAGAACATTCATTTCTTTAAATGGAACCTGACGGTCTGAAAATTCAAATGGCTGCAAGGTAAAATCTACATCCAGCTCATCACTATAAGCCGCAGAGGTTACTTTTAATTGATTCAAACCATTGACAAATGGGACTTCCCAGGAACAAACATGATTTACTGCATCTTTTACGCCCAGGCTCTGACCATTGACAAACAACTCTGCTGTTTTCTGATTTGTGGTCACCTGTACAGGCTGAGTAGCGAACGATTTAGAAGAATCTGCAACTCCAGTTCTGATTTTCCATGTCCCTGAGGCTATTTTAAGGAATGGTTTTTTTAGTAAATAAGCCTGATAAAGTAAGTAAATATCTTTTGGCTCCCTGCCCAGGGTTAACAAACCTTTATTGTTAATATGAGGCATAGTTTCCGCTCTGGTTTCAGAATTAAAATCAGCTAAATTCCAAACCATTGCACCACTTACAAAAGGTCTTTTGATAATATCATTTAAATAAACCTGGTTAAATCTAATCGCATATTCCACACTTTTATCAAATCTGACAGGTGAAAAGGAACGGATACGCGGATCTGCATCTGCACCATATTCAGTAACCAGCATGGGTTTATCTGTTAACTCTTGATGATGACGGTCTAAAAACTTACCAAAATCTTCAATATTACCTGAATACCAACCAGAATAAAGATTCCAACCCACAATCATCGGTATTTTAGTCAAGCCTATTTTATGATAGCTATCAAAAGAACCATGATTTGCAATCATTGTATATCTGGAAGGATCTTCTTTTCTGGTTAAACTATCCAGTGTCTGTGCCAACGTAACGATATGTTTAAAATAAACGGCTTGCCTGGGTTTGTCATCTGTAAACTTAGGACGCAATAAAATCTCATTCATATAAGCCCAGATCACCACGCTTGGACGGTTAAAGTTTTGACGGATCATTTCTACCTGCATGTTTTTGCAGTTTTCGGTAAATGCCGCCGACTCTGTTATCGTATTGACAACAGGAATTTCTACGGATGCCAGGATACCCAAACGGTCACAAGCTTCCAGGATCTGAGGATCCTGAGGATAATGTGAAACTCTCAGAAAGTTTCCACCCATTTTTTTCAGTAATTCTACGTCTCTTATTTGTAAAGCATCAGGAACAGCATTTCCCATACCTTTATAGTCCTGATGACGACTCGCCCCAATTAATTTAACAGGCTCTCCGTTAAGGAAAAACCCTTTTTCAGCATCAAACTTAAACCACCGGAAGCCTAATGGATTAGATACCTGGTCTAGAACAGTTTTAGTTTTAACATCGATAAGTTGCGTAATAACCCGGTATAGATATGGGTTTTCAGGAGACCATAGCTGAGGGCTTTTAATATTTTTAAGGTCTTGTTCAAAAGTACTTTTTTGATGCGCAGGTACGGTTAAGGTGGCTGTGCTTTTAGCCACAACTACACCATCAGCATTTGTCAAAGCTGTATGTACCTGAACTTTAATTTCTTTTGCCGAAGCGTTTTCAATTAAGATCTTCGCTTTTACACTAGCCATTTCTTTGGAAACTTCTGGTGTAGTCAGGTAAACGCCGGAGCTATTACCATGGTCATTTTTAGAGAAATGCACCGGTTCTGTAACCATCAACTCCACATTCCGGTAAATACCTCCAAAAAAGGTAAAATCAGCGGTCAAAGGCGCAATATCTTCATTAAACCGGTTGGTTACTTTTACTTGAACCTCATCATCCTTATAATTCAGAAAACCGCGTAAGGGGATAACGAACCTTGTATATCCACCAATATGAGTTCCCGCCAGCTTTCCATTCACATAAACTTCAGTTTCCTGGTTTACACCATTGAAAGCAAGGAAAACTTCTTTACTTTTTAAACTTGCATCGAGTTTGAGTTTTCTTTTATACCAGCCTGTACCACGGTAATAACCAGGTTCATCGTCCATAACATCTGTTGTATTCCAGCTATGTGGAATACTGAAATTTCCCCAGCTCAGGTTCGGAGAAGGAGCCTGACCAGCTACCTGGTCTTTACTGAACTTCCACTGATCGTTTAAGCTGATCAGTTTGGCTGGTTTATTTTGCGCATAGCTAGTAGATGCGCCTAATAAAACGCAGGGTATCAGCAGTGTGATGAGGTGTCGGCAAGTATATTTCAAAATTCAGGGTTTAAATTACAATTCATTATTAATCCCGGATTAACCCTCTGTTAACCCGGGATATATCTTTATTTGATTTCCAAAAAGCGTATATAGGATTGTGTAAAGGTTCCTACTGTGTATTTTTCATTCGTATTTTTAATCAGGTCAAGTTCTATTTTCCTTGTTCCGGCAACAGCACTATTCAATACCTTTATATATATCGTATCAACTAATGCTTTCGCCTGTGGAAAATTAAGTGAATATATCGCATTTACTGCTGTAATTGCATTCCCATTTTTATCAACCACGGTAAAGTCCTGTCCGGCAACCGCAGGATTTGCAATTCCTTTAGTGACGAAGGTATATTGAGCTATTGCATCGTAGTCACGCACATAAGCCGAATGAAATTGAACAGGGAACTTCACAAGTTTAGTTTGTGTACGGAGTACTGATTCTGTACCTGTATTATTCCAGGGCAGAAATCCGGCGTAATAATAATTCTCATATTCCTGTAAGCCTTTCTTTGAATTATCGTCATCCTTTTTACAGGCCGTAAAAACAAGGGATGAAAGTGCAAAAGCGGTTAAATATATAATTGTTCTCTTCATGTTTTTAAAATTAATTCCAACCTGGATTTTGTACGACATTATTTCCGCTCAGTGAGATTTCCTGCAATGGAACAGGATATAAATAATCCCTTTTCGGATCGAAAGTCCTTTTACTGGCATCTTCCACTATTAAAACTTTATCTGCATTCAAATTCAAAGACGCAGCCGTAGTACCCACCCATTCTGTCACATTATACTTAGCACCCAGTAAAGTTTTCGGCAAAACAGTTTCTGCAATTTTCCAACGCAACAAGTCGTTGTAACGGAAACCTTCCAGACATAGTTCCACAGTTCTTTCTCTCCTGATTTCTTCGCGCATGCTCAGGTTATTCGTAGTCACAAAGGCATTGGTTAATTTAACAGGTAAACCGGCTCTTGTTCTTAGCGCGTTCACGGACAGGTTTAAATCTGCATCGCTGATTGCTCCATCCATTTCATACTTTGCTTCTGCATAAATTAATAAGACTTCTGCATAACGGATCAATGGTTTATGTACAGTCGCATTGTTATTTGTTGTCCAATCTGCAGAATTAAACCCTTTCTTTGCGGCATAAGCTGATCTTGTCCCTAAAGAAGTCCCTGGCACCCAGGCTCTCTGATAAGATTGTTCCCCGCTTCTATAAACTAAAGTGGTAATCCTCGGATCTCTGTTATCCAGAATGGTGTTGTAACTTACCTCGTCTTTTTCATTCACAAAAAAGGTAGATTTAGTGGTTGAAGGGGTATTGTCAGTATTGTAAGCTGGCAAGCCATCTTTATATAAAAACATGCGGATTAAATTACGGGTAGGTGCAATTCTTCCGTTTTCCAGATCACGCGAGGTATTATGCGTTAAACCTAATGCAGCTGTTAAACCGTATAGTTTTACAAAAACATTCTCTGTATTGCCAGCTCCTTCACCATCGTGCGTGAACATTCCCTGGTAATTAGCGAAAAGCGTATGCCCCTGCCCCATGACCAAGGTTGCTGCTTGTACGGCAAGTTGAAGATTTTGCTGATAATTCGGCGTGTTAAAGAACTTGCCCCTGGTACCTTCATCTAATGCAACTCTCGCTTTTAAGGCCCAGGCTGCACTTTTAGTCACTCTTCCATATTGAGCAGCTGGTAATGCAGCTCTGGTTGGTAACCAAAGTGCTGCATAATCAAGATCATCATAAATAGATTGCACCACCTTTGTACGTTCTGTACGTGGCATCGTTAATTCTGGTGATTCAATAGTCAGCGTTTTCAACAGCAAAGGTACATCTCCGTACTTTTGCACCAGAGCCGCATACGCATAAGCTCTAAAAAAACGGGCTTCTGCAAAATATCTGTTTTTTACCGCGTCGGTAACTTGTGCTTTACCTGCCTTCTCCAGGATATTATTTGCTGTAAAAATCTGTCTGTACGGAACTGTCCAGTCATCACTAGTACCTGCAACCCCACGGTTACCGTTACTGACCACGTTTAAACCAGACTGATTCACGTTATCGTCTCCACGATTATCTATGGTATAACCAGCCAATTGCTGATACATTCTGTTTGATGCATTTATTAAATCATTTTCAGTGTTCCAGAACTGATCATCTGTAAAAGATGTTTCTGGTAATCTGTCCAGCTTTTTACAGCTCAGGTTAAGTAAAGTAACCATCAGCACAAAGATTAGTAGTAGGTTATATTGTTTCATCTCTACGTTTTATTTTAATGATAATTTCCTTATAAAGTGATATTTACTCCAAATGATACTGAACGGTAAAATGGATAAGTTGACGCATTTACGTTTTTGTCATTATCTCCCAGTTCCGGATCAAATACACTCAGCACATTTGTTCTTTCAAATAAATCCTGTCCGGAGAAATACACTTTAAGGTTCTGAATATATTTCCTGTTCACTTTAAAAGTATAGCCTAGCTGTACAGTTTTCAGACGGATGTAACTTCCATTCTGAACCCATTTATCAGAAGGCCTGAAATTATGCGCGCTTGTTTGATACATCCGTGGAAAAAAGGCATCCGGATTATCCGGCGTCCAGTGATCCTGGTGTATGGTCCATGGCATGTTTGAAGTTCCGAGAATTGGAGACAACGTGTTTTCTTCAATAAAGAACGAACGTTTCAACGCACCCTGGAAAAACATAGAGAAATCAAATCCTTTCCAGCTTGCACCTAAGTCAATTCCAAAAGTATATCTCGGATTGGTGTTACCCAGGTAAACTAAATCCCCTGGTTTATCTGGCGTACCTCCACCAGCATCAATCACTCCACTACCATCCAGATCTTTGTATTTTACATCACCCGGTGCTGGGCTTGCAAAAAATGGATATTTCACTTTAGTTTTATAAGCATCCGCTTCTGCCTGAGTCTGGAAATAGCCGTCAGTTTGATATCCCCAAAGACTGTTTAAAGGATATCCTTGTAACAAACCAACTCTGCCGCCTGATCCTATAGAATTTTTACCATCATATTTAGTCAGTTTATTTTGATTGTCAGCAATGCTGAAGCCGATATGGTAATCACCGTTTTTAAAGATATCTCTCCATTTTACTTCCAATTCTGAACCCCAGCTTTTCAATTCACCGACGTTACTACTTGGAATACCAACGCCGATAATACTCGGCAGGTTTAAAGTAGCCAGCATATTTTTATTATACTTTTGATAGTATTCGGCAGTAATAGTCAACCTGTTTTTGAATAAACTTGCATCAATACCGATATTACTTGATTCCACAGTTTCCCATGTTTTATTTTTGGATGCTAAGTCTTTTTGAAACAAATACTGAGCTTTTGTACCATTGAAAACCAGATTTGGCTGATCGTTAATAGTTAATCCACTGGTAATTAAAGAAATATAGTCATACAGACCTAACACAGAACCATTTCCTTGCTGTCCCCAAGATCCACGTATTTTCAGATTGTCTACAAAGCGGACATTATTTTTAAAGAACGGTTCTTCACTAATGCGCCATCCTGCTGAGAATGCAGGGAATATCTGGAAACGGTTATCTGGCCCCAGACGCGAACTACCATCACGACGTACCACGGCTTCTAAAAGATATTTTCCGTCATAATTATAGTTTAATCTGCCGAAAAGAGACCCAATAGCCCAGGTTTCAATTTTATCATTATTCGTTTTATTTGCAGGATCTCCAAAATTCAGACTGAAGAAATCATTGCTGACCATGCTGGTTGCACTTGCTGAGATTTCATCCTTACGGTATTGTTCAAATGAAGCACCTGCCAATAATTTAAAGTTGTGTTTATCAGCCAGCTGCAAATCATAAGTAAACTGACCTGTCAGGTTATCCTGGTAACCTTTATTCTTTGTGACATCAAGTTGATTTGGTGTATTGATAGCGTTTCTTATTGTATTAGTACTCTTACCATACCAGATTAATGTTCTTTTCTCTGATCTTAAGTTATACATGTCCTGGTTTCTGGAAGCTGAGACATCGAATGCCAGTCCTTTCACCACGTTTTTTATATTTAAATTAATTTTCCCAGTAAAACTTTCATAACTGGTCGTTTTAACTCCCGCATTTTTCTCTATGTCAATAGGGTTCAATTGCAAGTCACCGTTGTACTGCTGACCAGTTACATCTTCGGCTGGTGTAAAAACAGGTTGTCTTGTCCGTATACGATATAGTAAATCTATGATATTACCTGAATCGTAAGAGTTTTCCTGAATGGTTGAATTCACATAACCAGCAATCAGGCCTACACTCACATATTTATTGATTTGCGAATTTACTGATAGTCGTAAATTCTGCCTTGAATTGTCATCAGGCCCATAACGCATCACACCATCACGTTTAAAATAAGATCCGGATAAAAGGTAATTTAATTCTTGTTTTCCACCACCCACAGAAAGTGCATAATTTTGTGAGGCATTCACTTTATCCATTCCTTCTTTAATCCAGTCTGTATTCGCGTAATAATCCCAGCGATCTGCGGTTAAACTGGGTCTGTAATTAAAGTTTGGATTTTTAAGCCACTCCACTTGCTCATCTGTGAACTCCTTTGCTCCTGTTGCATTAAACCTGGCTTCATCAATTAGTTCTTGTTCATCCCACGAGTTTAAACGTTTGGGTTGTCTTGCTGTAATATTTAGACTGTAGTTATTACTAAAATTGATCTTTGTTTTACCACTTGTAGATTTTTTAGTAGTCACTAAAACTACACCACCAGCAGCTCTTGCCCCATAAATAGAGGCTGCGGCTGCATCTTTTAAAATGGATATATTTTCAATATCATCCGGATTTACCAAGGCAAGATCCATTTCAACCCCATCTACTAATACTAAGGCTTTAGTATCATTAGCAGACGAAAAACCACGGATGCGCAATCCATAACTTTCTGCTCCTGGTTTCCCACTATTCCTGGTAATAGTCACTCCTGGTGAAATTCCCTGAAGTGCAGCAATTGCATTTGGAACTGGCCGGTTTGTTAATACATCGCCACTGATCTGCGCTACAGAACCGGTTAGGTTTACTTTTTTCTGCGTTCCGTAACCGACTACAACAACTTCATTAAGCCCTTGTGTATCTTCATCTAAGGTTACATTGACCGCCGATTTTCCATTCAAGGAAAGTTCTTTAGAAAGGTAGCCTACAAAACTGAAAATGATGACGCCATTTGGGTTGGCAGAAGAGATACTGTACTGGCCATTCGAGTTAGTGAACGAGCCGATGGTGGTATTTTTAATTTTCACACTCACACCGGGTAATGGTAAACCCTGAATGTCTTTCACTGTCCCTGTTATCTTTTGTTGTGCGTGCGCAGTGAGGGAAAGACAGCAGCACAGGGAGATACAAAGAAAATAGCTGTAAAGTTTATCCATAATTTTTGAAATATTTGGTTGATTTTGCTTGTTTACCCAATTTGTGGAATTGGAAAGACCATTGATTTACTTATACAGGGAGGGCTTGATTAATTTGAAGATTAGCGGACGATACATAGAGATGCAGATACCCCGGAGGGAGGTTTAGAGAATATGCCATATTATATTTGGTTTAGTTTGATTAGGAATTGAAATTAAACAACAGCATTCTAAATGGTCTAAGTTAAATCTCCAAAAACGCGCTAAAGGCCGCTTTTTCATCATTTCAAGCGTTTGAAATAATTTGATTTTAACCAGGTCAAATAAATTGTGTGGTGCCGGGAAAGCTTCTATAGCTGAATTAAAACGTGATATTTTAAGCTTTAATTTATTTTTTTCAGGATGTAACTTAATATAGCCTGCTATGTCTTATTCATATAAATTAACGCATGGTACTGGAAATTAAAAATCTTACAAAGAAATACAACCGGCATAAAACTGGCCTGGAAGATTATTCAATTACGCTGGAAAATGGGATACTGGGTTTGCTTGGGCCAAACGGAGCAGGTAAATCTACGCTGATGAAAATTATCTCGACAATCAGTAAACCAACACAAGGGACTTTGTTTTTAGATGGTGTTGACATTGTGAAGAGTCCTGGTCATATCCGCAAAATTCTTGGTTATCTACCTCAGGATTTTGGAGTTTATCCAAATCTTAACGCTTATGAATTTCTAAGCTATATAGCTGCGATGAAAGGTGTTGGTGGAAAGGGTTTGAATCAGCGGATTGAACTATTACTTGAAGGTGTAAACCTGATGGCTGATGCAAAAAGACCTATTGGCACTTATTCTGGTGGGATGAAACAACGTATCGGTATTGCGCAGGCTTTATTGAATGATCCTAAAGTCCTGATCTTTGACGAGCCGACGGTGGGCCTTGATCCTGAAGAACGGGTTAGGTTCCGTCAGCTGATCTCTGATCTTGCAGATAATTGTATCATCATTCTTTCTTCACATATTGTTTCAGATATTGAAACGATTGCCGATGAAGTAGCTGTTATGCAAGGTGGAAAGTTAATTACGAAAGGCAGCCAGCCAGATATTATAAAATACGCAGAAAATAAGGTTTTTGAGGTTCTTATAGCTCCTGCATCACTTCCTGCATTTAAAAGTAAATATCGGGTAATTGATACAGCAAGGCAAATTGATCAGGTTCGCGTGCGTTACATTAGTGACCTGAATGCTATTGCACCTTCCTCTGCTCCAGTTAAAGTGGGTTTAGAGGATGCTTATTTATTTCTAACTCAAAATAATCCATAGCCTGTGAAATACTTCTACAATCTTCTCCAGGCCGATTATTTACAGCGTACACGTACTTATTCTTTTTTAATCACTTTGGTCTTCACGGTATATATGGCCTATTTATTTGTGCCACTGCATACCGCAAGTTATACAACCTTAAACGTTCCAGGTTTCAAGGGGGCTTATAATTCAGCATGGGCTGGTTATGTTTCGGCTATCATGGTCACTGTGATGCTTTCTATGTATGGTTTTCTTTTGGTGAATAGCGGCATTAAGAAAGATATTGATACTGAGGTAGGCCTGATCATTGCCTGTACTCCAATCACCAACTTTAATTACCTGTTGAGCAAAATGTTAAGCAATTTAATGGTCTTGCTTACTATTGTTTGCTGCACCTTTATCGTGAGCATAATTATGTTTTTTATCAGGGGTTCAGGTTATCCTTTTGTACTTGTCAATTTTGTTTTACCCTACCTGATATTACCAATTCCGGCCATGTTTTTAGTCTCTGCCCTGGCAATTCTGGCAGAAGTATTTTTGGGTAAAAGAACTGTGCTGCAATTTCTGATTTACTTTATGCTTTTTGGGATAACAATGGCCGCTATTAAATTGCAGCAAACCAATAGCCTGGCTACACTGCTTGATCCTTTTGGATTGCAAACAATCACCAGTAGTATTGCTCAGGAAATTAGTTCTCAATTTCACACAGGTGTTAAAGATCCGTCATTCGGCTTTATCTTCATTGGCAAGAAACCGTTTAAAGTTTTTGTATATGAAGGAATTCACTGGCAGATACCTTTTCTGGTTAGCCGGCTGTTATGGATAGCAATTAGTATACTGCTTGTTTATATTTCTTCTTTCTTTTTTCACCGGTTTGATTTCAAACAGTCTGCTGCTAAAAAGAAAGCAGTAACTGAACCAAAGCAAATTGATGGATTAAACCTGACACCCCAGGGGATCAACAGAAGTTTAATGCCTCCTTTGGTTACAGATTATAGTATTTTACCTTTTGTAAAGACTGAAATGCTCCTGCTCGTCAGAAAAGGGAACAAATGGTTTTGGCTGGTTAATATGGGGCTATGGCTAAGTATGTGCTTTGCTCCTTTAGCTATAGCACACGCTTACTTACTCCCTATTCTATGGTTTTTACAGGTTACGCGCTGGTCAGATCTAACGACTAAAGAGAAAACAAACAGGCTGCATTATTTCACATTTGCATCTTACAGGCCATTGTTCAGAATATTGCCGGCACAAATTCTGTCTGGTATTCTCTTAGCGATTGTACTTGCACTACCTGTAATTTTGAGGTATGCATTTTTAGCAGATATATACGCTGTCGTTAATATAATCAATGGAGCAGTATTAATCATTTCATTAGCTGCAGGTATCGGAATTATAACTGATGGTAAAAAACTATATGAAATCATATTTTTCATACTTACTTATGCTGTGATCAATAAGCTTACTTTTAATGATTATCTGGGTGGTATGCCTCATGCAAACAGCTTAAGCTATGTAGTTATATTAACAGGAATAAATATAGCGGTGTTATTGATGAGTTTTATCGTCAGGAACTATCAATCCAGAAATTTATAGCGTGTTTTTTATCTTTTTCACTGTACGTTTCCGATCGTTAACTGTTCATTCATGAACAGTATAAAAGCTTTATTTTAAAGAAAAGTGGTTATGGCATATATTATTGAGTAATTTTCGGTTGGCATACCATTAGCTAATCCAGAGTTATAACTATCTCATATGTTCAAGTTAAATTTAAAGATCGCATGGAGAAACCTCTGGAAAAACAGAGGTTATACTTTGATCAATATTCTGGGGCTTTCTATTGCGATGGCAAGCTGCATCCTCATCTTTATTTTTGTTCGTTATCAACTGAGTTTTGATGAAGGTTATAAAAACCAGGATAGAATTTACAGATTCACCACACATTGGAAATACAGCAATTTCGAGGATGATACACAGGGAGTTCCTATACCGCTATCTGCAGCAGCGAAAAATGAGCTGGTTGGAATAGAAAAGATTGCAACCATATCAATGGGTTATGGCATTATCCAGGTTAAAGACCAGAATGGAACAGACCGGATCAAGACAGAAGAAGTTGTACATTATGCCGAACCAGAATTCTTTGAGATTTTTGAAATGGGCTGGCTGAATGGTAATCCAGAAACAGTGATTACGGAACCTAATACCGTGGCTTTATCCGCAGAAACTGCTAAGAGTTTTTTTGGCACCATAGAAAATGCAATTGGGAAAACCATTTTCTTTCGTAATAAAACGGGCTTGAAAGTTACGGGAGTATTTAGGAATATGCCTAAAAACAGTAGTTTCCCGCTTAAAATCATGATCAGCTATCAGAACTTTCCCCAAAAGAATAATAAGAGTTGGGATTCGGTAAGTTCACAAACGGAGTGTTATGTATTGCTGAAAAATGGATTCAGAGCTGCAGCTTTAAAAGAGCCTTTAAGACTTTTTAATAAGAAATACTATCAGGACAAAAAGATCGAAGGTAATCAGACTAATGCGCTGCAAGCCCTTAAAGACATCCATTTTAGTGAGAAACAAGGTAATTTTGCAGAGTTATATGCCGTTAAAAGTGAGCTGTACGGCCTTGGTGTAATTGGCTTATTCTTACTCATTACAGCATGTATAAATTTCATTAACCTAACTACAGCACAATCAATTAACCGCTCAAAAGAAGTTGGTATACGCAAAGTACTGGGCGGTAAACGCAAGCAATTGATCGTTCAGTTTTTAACTGAAACTTTTACCATCACATTGATCGCTTTAATAATTGCTTGTATTTTAACAGAATTAGCGCTTCCTCAAATGGAAAGCTTATTTAAAACCCAGATATCTTTCAGCATTTTTGAGCATCCGGTAATTTTCACCTTTCTGATTACATTAGTAGTGGTTGTGAGTTTGCTTGCTGGTTTTTACCCGGCATTAATTATCTCGGGTTTTAGTCCGGCTTTAGCGATCAAGAATAAAATCACGGTAAACTCTGGAAATATGAGTTTACGTAAAGTTTTGGTTGTCATCCAATTTTCAATTACTATTATCCTGATTATTGGCACAGTGATTATCATGGAGCAGATGAATTATGTACATCAAAAACCATTAGGATTTAAAACTGATGCTATTGCCATTATGAATGTACCAAATGATAGTATTGCTCTGACAAAGCATAAGAATTTTAAAGAAAGAGTGCTGCAAATAAATGGTGTTCAAAGTTTTAGTTATTGCCAGCTTCCCCCACTGTCTAATGAAATGAGTACCACTAATTTCTCTTACAATGGACAGCAAAACGAAGATTTCGAAATCAGGCGCTCTTCAGCAGATGCTGATTATTTTAAGGTATTTGATCTAAAACTAATAGCAGGAAAAGTATTTTTAAATAGTGATACCGTGAATGGCTATGTAGTGAATGAAACCTTTCTGAAGAAGATGAATATTAGTAATCCGAAAGAGGTAATTGGTAAAATCATCAGTCAGAATGAAACTAAAATGCCGATTGTAGGTGTAGTTAAGGATTTTAATGACAGATCGCTTCAACAAAGTATTTCTCCGCTTATAATTTACCCGCAAAAGAATGCTTATTATAAGGTCGCAATAAAGATGGATCAGGCTCAGCTTATGCCCGCTATGAAAGAAGTTGAGGCGCTATGGAACAGCACTTTTCCTAATGAGATTTATAATGCTCAATTTGTCAGTGATGTTGTTAGCCGTTATTATCAAAGTGAAAAAATCATGGCTATATTATTTCGGGTTTTCGCCGGGGTAATCATATTCATATCTTTTATTGGTCTATTCGGATTAATTTCATTCGTGGCTACTCAACGTACCAAAGAAGTAGCGATCAGAAAGGTATTGGGCGCATCAACTTTTGAATTGGTAAAAATGCTGAATGGTTCATTTTTAGTAATGGTTTTCGTGGCTAACCTTGTTGCATGGCCGTTAGCTTATCTATTGGTTTCAAAATGGTTGTCGGGCTTTGCCTACCGTATAGAATTAGGTGTCTGGCCTTTTGCGCTGGCCTTCTTAATCTCAATGTTGATTACTTTGATAACTGTTAGTATCCGTTCTTATAAAGCAGCTGTTGCCAATACTATTGATGCGCTGAAATATGAATAAGCTAATTTTTTAAAATAATGAGCAAGTATAATAATACCAATTGGTATATTTAAATCTCAAAAGAAGGTTTATATGAAAAATGACACTACTCAAATCAGGCAGGGTTTGATCGATCAGCTTGGAAAAACAGTAACAAATTCCCCATCAGCATTTATGTTGTGGCTGGCTCCAATAGTACGCGATATAGAACATGGAAGTATAACTTTCGAATATACTGTAAGGGATGAAATGACCAATCCGATTGGTACATTGCATGGTGGTGTAACGGCTGCTATTATGGATGATATGATCGGCGCTACCATTATTAGCCTGGGAAGGGAATATTTTTATACGACGATTAATAATATTATAGATTATTTCTCTACTGCAAAAGTTGGAGATGTAATCACAGGTAAAACAACGGTTATTAAAGCTGGCAGGCAGATCATCAATGTTCAGTTTGAATTATGGGATCTTAAAAAAGACAGACTTTTAGCCAGGGGTTATTCTAATGCGCTGAAGACTGATCACAAAATAAACGGAGCATAGGGTACAGTGCAGGTAATCTGTTGATACATTAGCTTTTTAATTATTGAACATGTAAAGACTCCTCTCCTGCTGTGTCGTGTTATATATTTTACAAGATAAAGCGGTTTTCATGATGTATTTTTCTCCTTTAAAGGTTAAATCGATTGGATAATGGTTCAATAAAGCCAGCTTCCTAGACAAGGGATATAGAATGATGAAAATTATTATAACTATGATTCAACACTTTAGCAACAAAAATCAAAACATCCTGCTTTATTATCACTTAGAACGCATTTATTCAATTTAAAATGATACTTTTGCATCACTGAAAACGGAAACGTTTCTAGTATTATTCTGAAAAGAATGATGATTCCGTAGCTCAGCTGGTAGAGCATTACACTTTTAATGTAGTGGTCCTGGGTTCGAATCCCAGCGGGATCACGAAAGCCTCAATGCAAATTGGGGCTTTTTATATTAAATGATATTTCAGAAAATGCCTACTACACTATTTTTTCAGGATATTTTTAGATACCTCTTCAATTTGCTTAATAAAATGTTTCTCTAACCTCAGTAATCTGGTTTTTGTTTTGCTCTTTAAATTTGTCACATTCTTAAGTTGCTTTTTTTAAGGCTTGCAGATGACTTACAGGGATCAATACCAAAACTTGTGGATTAGGGATTAAATTCCAAGTTTTGGGTTTGATATTTTTTGGTATTGATCCATTTTTTGAGTTCAAAGCAGATGGTTACGATTCTTTAATGAGCTAATTACTTCCTGATTTTATAGTTCAATTGATCAGTATTAAACGCTCCTGATTACTTTGATAAGAGATCGGTTAACGCTTCAGCGGAATTCTTAGGGAGAGGAAAGATCCTGATTTTCCAGGCTTGCTACTTTTACGAAAGTTCTCTGATGCCTTTGGGTTTCCATTACTTGTTTCCTTGTGCCCGGTACAGAACTTTTGAAACAACCTGTACGCCAAACTGCTGCTTTAAAAATGAAATCGTCCAGGATTCCCTTTGAAAATTTACCCGTTAAACTTCCCATAATAAATAAATGCCTTTCCACCAATGTAAGCTATTCGCGTTAAAGATTATCCTGATGCGTGAAAAATGTCCGCAATTGTCCGCAGTTGTCCGTGGGTTAGTCCAAGGGAAAATTATAATTTCATTAATCTTCAACTAGTTATGGTTTGGTTGTGCCTGAGTGGTGGTCGGGATGACACCAGGTTGTAAACGGGCTGTAAGCATGGCAAGTCCATGTTGTTTCAACTAGTTGTTTTGACTTGGACTTGCCATGGACTCAACTTGCTCTTACCTTGGTCTTACCCTAACGAGTACCCGACCAGTACTCGGACAGTACCCGGCCGATATAGCTTTATTATTTAGCTATTTTGAATTTATTTACGAACAGCCCGGCCTTGTCTCCACTGAGTCATTCCCATGCAAATTGAAAGCTTTCAAAGCAACTTCCACAGGCATAAGAACATCCGTGATAGCAAAGACTTTCTGTTTAGCGTGTCAAAAATTTATGCTTAAAAAAGAGACTGCTCCACAAGTTGATGACTTGATCCACTTACAGTACCTGCATTTTTCACTAATTCATTGTAAATCCTTTCACAATATATTCTTTGAGTCTTGCAGTAGCCCATTGACGGAATTTTGTCCCCTGCAGGCTTTTAACCCGGTAACTCACAGATATAATTACATCTGAATTATAGTAATTAGTGGGTTTAGTAGAAAAATCGGAAATTCCGATTTTTCTACTAAACTTGTCTTTAATAAGTTCATTCTCCTTATAGATATTCAAGATATGTTCATTTATTGTTGAACGGGACTTACTAAAAAGTTCAGCCATCTGCTCAATTGTAAGCCAAACGTTTTCATCCTCTAAACGGGCTTCTATTTTTATATTACCATCTTCAGTTTGATATATAATTATGCTTGAATCTTCCATTAAGTTCCTGTGATAAATGATTTAGCTACTGATGGGTACCAGTCTGGCTATGCAGGGTGCAACGCTGTTGGCTAAAGAATTTCATGCTAATGAAAATTACCAAATTGCATTTGAAAAATATGACGAAGTATTTAAACCCGTTGTAAAACAGACTCAAGCTAAGTGACCATAATCCTGCAATCTCAAATAAACAAAAACTTCTAAATGTTTTTATTTCATAATTTTGTGAGATGAACAGGAAAGAAAATATAAGCGATTTTCATAGCCGGCATGGATGGGAATATCCTAAAAACGGACAATTCAACGTTTATAACAGAGAAGAATTTTCTTGTGACAGTACATCCCTGCCGCCAAACCGCAGGGATTTTTATAAAATATCTATGATCACAAGAGGTACTGGAATATTAAGCTATGCTGATAAAGTCATCAAGATTGATAAACCATCCATTACCTTCTTTAACCCTTTAATTCCCTACTCGTGGGAGCCTACTTCGAATGATAAAGCCGGCTATTTCTGTCTGTTTACTGAGGATTTCATAAACCAAAGCCTTAAAAGTGAGAGTCTTTCACACTCCCCTTTATTTAAGATAGGAGGCAATCATTTGTTTTTTCCTAAAATAGAGAGTATTGAGTTGTTAAAAGGTATTTTTGAAAACATGTTCCTTGAGATCCGTTCCGGATACGCTCATAAATATGAATTATTAAGAAGCTACGTGCAGATCATTATGCATGAAGCAATGAAAATACAACCTGCAGATACATTTTATCAGCCAGTCAATTCAGCAGAGCGTATCACTACTATGTTCCTGGAACTGTTAGAACTGCAGTTTCCCATTGACTCCCCTACACAAACTTTGAAACTCAAAACAGCTAAAGAATTTGCTTTGCAGCTCAATATACATACCAATACGCTGAACAGAGTTTTGAAAGAAAGCACAGGCAAAACTACCACGGAATGGATTGCCAATAGAATTGCTAACGAGGCAAAAGCGTTATTACAGTTCAGTAATTGGGATATAACTCAAATTGCCTATAGCCTGGGTTTTGAATATTCGGCCAATTTTATCATTTTTTTTAAGAAGCTTACAAATATAACCCCATTAAAGTACAGGAAAACTCTCTGTACACCTATTTCCAAATTATAAAGAAAAACATCAAATCACCTTACTACATCCCTTTATTGCTTCCGGATATATTATACCTTACCATGTAATTAGAAATATGGCTGTCTAACTGTAGATTTCCTATAAATGTCCAATCTTACACCAATTTAATAATCATGTGTTTGATTAGCATAATTTTAAACTAACCATAAAATGGAGCTTTGCTTCATAAAAATAATGTATTTATGGAAAGTGAAAATCTATGTAAAAAAAATAGTAATGGTGCTCAGGTACCAGATGTCAACCTTTTTAATAAGGATAATACTCAACCGATCTCTCCAGCATGGATAGCGGTTTTCTCGCTAACAATGGGCGTCTTTGGATTATTAACAGCGGAGTACCTGCCCGCCAGTCTGCTAACACCGATGGCTTCAGAACTAGGGCTTTCAGAAGCGGTAGCAGGTCAGACAGTAACTGTGACCGCGATAGCTGCATTATTTTCCGGATTGTTGCTACCCGGACTTACACGATCTCTAGACAAAAGGATCGTATTGCTCAGCTTTTCTGCTTTGATGATCGTCTCTAATCTTTTTGTTGCTTTCTCATCAAGCATAATCGTGCTTTTATTGATGCGTACTTTGCTCGGAATTGCTCTTGGAGGCTTTTGGGCAATGGCAGCAGCAGTAGCAATGCGTCTTGTACCTTTGAAATTGGTGCCACGCGCCTTATCGATAATCTTCAGTGGCATAGCCGTCGGAACTGTGGTCTCTGTACCTCTGGGTAGCTATCTGGGAGGCTTGTTCGGTTGGCGCAGTGCCTTTTATGCAGCGGCGGCAGTTGGTATAGTGACGTTAGTTTTTCAATGGTTTACTTTGCCGAACCTGCCTTCGCAGCGGGCAGCCAAATCTACAACAGTGCTTAAAGTACTGCTGCGTCCGGGCATAATAGTAGGAATGCTGGGCTGCGTGCTGGCACATATGGGCCACTATTCCCTTTTTACTTACGTCCGCCCCTTCTTAGAGGATACAATAAGAATTGGCGCTGATGGAATAGCCATGATGTTGTTGGGCTTTGGAGCTGCGAACTTTGCCGGTACGCTTCTGGCAGGACGGCTCATGGAACACAGTCTGCGCTGGACATTAATAATTATGCCAATTTTGGTTGGAGTTGTAGCATTGCTCCTGGTATTGTTACCGCCCTCTTTTACTGGACATGCATTGCTAATTGCCGTCTGGGGAATGGCTTTCGGCGGTGTGCCAGTTGCATGGTCAACGTGGGTGTCCACTGCAGTTCCAGATGAGGCAGAAAGTGCTGGAGGAATGGTTGTAGCAGCAGTACAAGGCGCCATTGCAGCGGGAGCAGCCATTGGCGGATTACTATTTAATTATGCCGGTATCTCTGGTGTATTCGTCACAGCAGGCATCTCAATGCTTTTAGCCGGGGTATTTATCGCATTGTTAGTCAAGGTTAAGGCTATCCGTAAGGACGCTGGAAGAGCCGTTGTATCTCATCATTAAAACGTGGAGCAAACTATGATGGATTGCGATATGACCTCTCCCGCAAAACCGGACTTTTATAAAGTAAAGATTTTCGGATAGTTCAGCTACGGGTTTGGCAACAGCATGCCAGCAAAAGCTCAAAAAAACAATTATATTTAGATTACCTTTTAATTTCAATAAGTAATACCCATGCATCGTAAACGGACTTGATGAATGATAAAAAGATAGCCATTACTGTCCAATAAAGTCCAGAATTACCGAATAGTATAAGAAAGATCCCACCTATGATATACAATATTGTAGCAAGTTGATCAAACAATAATGTAAAAAGATAAATGCGTTTGAATTCCTTCAATGATTGATAATATATTTTAAAATCTGCCCTGGTTATTAAGATCCAGACTATCAATCCAAGTACGATGGTTTCGTAACCAATTAAGTAATGACTTTCCTGGGGAACGAGTAAAAGAGCCGAAAAAATTAAGATCATTAATAATAATATTAAAGCCACTGAAGCTTTAATTACTAAGAGTGGGAATGATAATATATGTGTGAGGTTGATAGAAATTCCAACAAATATCAATCCCGTCAAAGTTGCTGCTCCCGCTGCTGTGGCTAAAAAAAAATCATTCCATTCTTTCATATTGTATGTTTATTGATTAAATTATGAAATCTGTATAATAGGTAACCACTAATAAAATTTACAATTTCTTTATAAATGTAAAACGTCATTTCTAGTAGTAACTGCACATGATTTCGTGTGCAGTTACTAGCTGTCGAGCTCACTAACAATTATTTCCAGTATGGGATATGTCAAGGAATTTGCAATATCGCGACTGAAATAGCCACCTTCCATCGTCGAATACAAGCCGATCATCATATATTGCTGTGCTTTGATATAAAGATCCATCGTGGTTGGTGGCGTTTTCCGACAAAATCCAGCGCGCAGTTGCAGTATCTCCCGAGATCGTAACTATACCTGAATGAAGCTTCTGACAAAAAAAACGTTTGCCTGTTGCAAGTTTAAGGAATAGCTTTGCAATACTGTCGCGACCTCTACTTTCTATATGAAGAGGTTCGGCTAACGTCCAGATGCCATCTTCTATCCACAGTGCTTCAAAACATTGCGCATTTCCAGAGAGACAGATGTCTGCAAAGGAATCAGTCAGCGCTCGGATTTGATGCTCATTTTCTATAGCTTTAAGCCGTTCCTCTATGCTAGTCATAGCTTTCCTGAACCTCCTGTTTCAGTATCTGTGTTACGCAATATGCCACTAACAAGCCGCTCCCAATTTCCATGTGCTATAGCTTCCTGCTCAGCTTGAGATATTGAAGCTTGTTCTAAAAATGTGCGGGCACCGTTTTCGCCGCAGCTTTGATAAGGCCAATCCTGGGAAAACATCATTCGTTGGACTCCTACAATCTCAATCGTTCGAGAAAAGTAGTGTTGACTGAAGATACCGCTTGGAGTGTAGTAAACGTTTTGTTTAAAGTAGTCAGCAATGGGGCGTTCCAGTTTCAGGCCTGCATGGTTTAGTTGTGCAATGCGATCTAAATAGAATAGGACTACTTCCCCCCAGTGACCGACAATTACTTGAAGGTTGGGGTAACGGTCAAAGACTCCGGTAAGTACCATGCGCAGGAGTTGTATACCAGTCTCGTAATGCCAGCCAATCGCTCCCATGGAAAGCATAATGTCGGCAATCGGCCCTATGCCAGAGTAATAAGCATCGCGCACCCCCGATGGAGGAAGCTGCGGATGGATATATAGCGGTACGTGCAGTGCCTCTGCAGCCTCATAGATTGGATTGAAATCACTATGATCCATATTACGCTCATGGACACGTCCATTTAAAAGCGCTCCTTTAAGTCCAAGCTTCTGCACAGCACGTTGTAACTCTTTTGCAGCTGCAATTGGCGACGGTACAGGAAGGGTAGCAAACCCATCGAAGCGATCTGGACGTTTTGCAATGGCATCAGTGAGGATATCGTTAAAATCTCTCGCAACCGATATGGAATCTCCTGGTTTAAAATTCTGAACACCAGGTGACGGCAAGGACAACACCTGAACGTCAATACCGGCATCATTCATTGCTTGAATACGAATATCTTCCAGATCTTCCAATTGTCTGGCATATTGATTACCATTCATGGAGACTGTAAAGTCTTGTATTTTAGCAGTTGCCTCCCAGGCTTCGCAAACCTGACGAGGTACAAAATGTTCTTCTAAAGCTATTATTTTCATTATTCTTTTTTAGATAATTTAGTTTTTGAGTACATCAGCCAATGTGTTCCGCTAAAAATTGAGCGGTACGTTCGTTAGCTACTTTTGCCGTGGCTTCCGACCTGCGTTTGCCCAGAGCACATGCAAATCCATGATGTTGTCCTGGATAGTCGAAGATTGTAATTTGCTCGTTGCCATCGAATGCAGCATGAATCTGGTTTTGAATTTCCTGACCAACGTGCTCATCAAACTCAGGCATATGTAACATGAGTGGGTTTCTGATGGCATCTTTTTCACCCAACATACGCTCAATCTGTACACCATAATAAGAAACTGCTGCATCAATATCAGTACGGGCTGAGGCAAATGCGGCCATTCGCCCACCAAGACAATATCCGATCAGGCCAATTTTCGCCTTATTGCCTACAATTTCACGGGCTTTGTTAATTGTGGTTTGTACGTCATGTACCCCCTTATCTGTATTGAAGCGAATAACCACATCCACGGACCGTTTCATGGTAGACGTTATATCCGGGTCTAATTCCATGCCTGGATCCAGACGCCAGAAAAGATCGGGTGCAATAGCCAGATAACCGCTCTGGGCTAAAAGATCGCAACGCCAGCGAATGTCGGTATCTACCCCGAAAATCTCCTGAATAACGATAACCGCTCCCCGGGGTCTTCCATCGGGCTCAGCTACATAGACGTTGAACTTGCCTACGCCATCGTAGGATTGTATCTTTGTTGTAAAACTCATCACTAAATTGTTAAGCCGTACCACATGGTACGGACTCCGACAAACGTACTACATAGTACGGTAAAAAGCAAATAAAAAAGTATGTCAAAAGAATTGCAACAAGAATCCCGGCGTAAAATGATCATAGAAATAGCTGGAAAACAATTCCTTGAGTATGGTTATGGTGCGACTACGATGTCTGCAATTGCGTCAGCTTATGGTGGCTCAAAAGAAACCTTGTGGCGCTACTTCCCTAACAAAGAAGTTCTTTTTGCAGCATATATTGAGCATGCTACGGCATCTTTTCGTGGAAGGTTAGCACCAAACTTAAAATCGGACAAACCTTTGGAACAATCCCTTAGAGACTTTGCGAAGCACTATATTGACGAAATATATTCGTCAGAATCGATTGATTTGCATCGGCTTGCAGTTGGTGAGAGTGCGCGTTTCCCAGAAGTGGGAAGGTTGTTTTATGAACGTGCGCCTAAAGCTACGGAGGAGTTACTCGAAAACTTTTTAGAAACACAAATGAGCATTGGGAAATTACCTTCGGGAGATGCAGGCAGAGCTGCCAGAACACTTATTCAACTCTGTATGATGGCACGATATCCAGTAATTTTTTGTGTTGATAAAGCTTCAAGTATTGATTCAACGGAATTGGCCCGCATGAGCGTCCTGGACTTCATGACCATTTATGGACCATCTTAAAAGTATTTACAACTTGCAATACTAAACACATCTTCCCGACAGGAAATGACGTACTGTACATACGGTAATATTATCCGTTGCTGGTTGTGCCTTATGGTTTTTACAAGCATGCACCCAAAGCAAAAAGTAAGTTTTGCTTTGGGTGGTGATCTTGACCAAAGCCATTTATAAATTTAGCATTAATGTTTTCCTGACATTTATTTTCTTAATAAATAGCTGCATAATAACATATGTACATTTCATAAAGAAAATTAATTAATCATCATAAAAACAATAATCGTTGGTTTATTTTGAGAAAATTGGCAATTTTAAGCTGACTGACCTATATTTTTACTAGAGCAGTAACTTCTATCTCAATTATTACATCGCTTCTAAATAAACCTTTTACCTCAACAAGCGTACTTGTGGGTGGGTTATTGGAATTAATAAATTGATCTCTGGCTTCTCTATAGAGAGCTATTTGGGAAATATCTGAAGTAAAAATCCCAAGTTTTATGATATCATCAATGCTAGCACCGCAGGTTTCTAAAATATCTCTGATATTCTCAAAAATCTGAATGGTCTGTGTTTTTACATCTTTACCGACTAACTCACCCTGCTTATTAAGGGGGATTTGTCCCGATAGTATAATCATTTTCTGGTCACCAAATGGGATTTCAACGGCTTGAGACAACCCCTTTATTGCAAATACCTTTTCTGAATTTTTAAATTGTAGCATAACTGTTATGAATTATTTTTTTTCAAAGTTCTACTATATGTTATACATTTAGATTGCTGAAAACTCCATAATTCATGACTTTTCGCGTCATCTGAAAAAAAGATTCTACGATGAATCAGGAACCAGAAATTATATACTTTTGTTAAAAAACAGTAGCATGGATGTTGTAAAACAAATAGCAGATCAAAGTTCATTTCAAGGGACACATATTATTTTAACATCAGAGGAAATCGGCACAACAGAGATTTGCCGTCAACAGCACAAAATCCCATTTCATAAACAGAATATGTTAAAAGAACATTTTTTGCTATTTGCAGTGGATGGAACTAATGAATTGCACATTGGAAAACATTTTTTTCAATTAAAAAAGGGAGAAATGTTATTAATAAAAAAGGCTACTTATGTAGAGATTGTGAAAGCAGGTGATGCCTTGGATGATTATATGTATGAAAGTGTTTCTTTTACTTTAAAGAAAGATATCATCATCGATTTTATAAAATTAATTGAAATGGATGATTATCCAAGAGAGGCAGTTTTGGATGATGAAATCATCATTCATCAGTACGGAGGACGTTTACAATCGTTCCTAGCATCTATGAAGCCTTATTTCGATGACAATCAAAATGTAAAAACGGGATTGTTCAAATTAAAAATTCTAGAATTACTTTATAGCCTTTCGCAGGAAAATCCAAAGTTTTTACAACAATTGATAAGCCTCAATCGGTATGAAACTAAAGATTTATTAAAAACTATTGAGGCATATTACCTTCAACCCTATACGTTGCAGGAATTAGCTGATATTTCAGGAAGAAGTTTATCGACCTTCCGGAGGGAATTTGAATCTTTATTTCAGAAAACACCTGCGAAATGGATACAAGAAAAGCGATTGGAAAAAGCCAAGGGCTTATTCTTTTCTACTCAACTAACAATTGCAAATGTTTGCTATGAAGTTGGTTATGAAAACGTTTCACATTTCTCACGCTTGTATAAAAGTCACTTTGGATACAGCCCAAGCGAAACTAAAAAACATCGTGTAAGCTGATTCAAATGCAATTCTCCTGAAATTCTGGCTGTAAATCCCTTCGGTCATGACCTGTCAAAAATTTTGATGAGCTCTTAGAAGTATTACTAATTCAACACTAAAACTTGTTACAAATCATCCTTTACAGTTCCAAGAACCAAATCTTTCAACGTAAATAAATTAGCAATTGCCTCACCCATAGTATTATTGAAATAAGCATACACCGTTTTTCCTTCTGCCATCCATTCCCGGATATATTCAGCATATTCATACATTAAATCATCTTGATAGCTCCCCCTGTAACTTCCTCCAGGTCCATGGAAACGCAGGTACACAAAGTTGAGATCCGTATTCAGCATAGGCGTAATGGCAGGTGGCTTATCCTGTATCACTATTCCCAAACCATATTCATCAAGTAAGCTGTAAACCTGCTCACAATATAAAGACACATGACGAAACTCCAAGGCAATATTCCAGTCACCATCTTTATCACATTCACGCAGACAGGCCATTAATAAAGTTAGCTGATTTAAGTTTCCAATACGTACGCCAGGGGGAAACTGCACCAGCAGACAACCCTTCTTATCACCTGCTAAAGAGATAACCTGCATAAACTGTTTTACAGATTCAGGATCAAAAGCAAGTCCCTTATTGTGTGTAATTATCTTAGGAAGCTTAAAAGTAAACCTAAAATTCTCCGGAACATCTTTAGCCCATTTCGCAACAGTTGAACCCATCGGTATTTTGTAAAAAGAACTATTGATCTCAATACTGTTCATCATCGAAGCATAAAAACACAACCTGCTTTTCTCTTTGAATTCCTCAGGATAAAAAAGCTTATTACGCACCGGCAATAGTAAGCCACTGGTACCTGAATAATAAACAGGAACATTATTTTTTTTCATAACAGCAAATCCACTCAAGGCTCATTCAATGGTGGAAAATATTCTGTACCAGGATTAGTTCCATCAGAATTGATGCCTAAATCTTCATCTTGATGACCAGGAGCTCCTTCCCTATCCAATTCTTGCTCAAGCGGATACAAATTGGAACTTTGCTGAACACCATCCAAATTAACTTCAGCACCGGCTGGTCCGGAAATTTGGTCAACAACAATGTTTTTAATCCCTTTAGGAAAATCGCCTTCTCTGTTCACACCAGAAGTCTCAGCATTTAAATTAAAATCCTCCATATTGATACTATATAAATTTGGTTAGTCTCAACTAAACACGCACCTGGAAAGAATGTTTTAAAACTTCTAACTGTCAATCAAAACACGCTATATCCCGAAAGACAAAACACGTATGCTTAAAATAACAGCCTTAAGAAAGCTATGCATAATTATGTAAAACAGACAACGAACTAATGTTATCAGCCAGCTGAAAGAATCCCTTCCAGTTCATCCAAAAAACTAATTTGCCGCAAATTGATAAACAGTCTTGCCTGATCCAAAGAAAACCACTCCCCTTTATCAACCTCTGGAAAATCAACAAATTTACTAGCCCCAGGTGGCCACTCCAAAGTGAAAGTATTACAGACCATATTTAAAGGATCCAAATTCCCCGCTACTGCCCAACAATGCACCACTTTTCCGGCTTTCTGCACAATGGGGTTCAACGGCTTAAAATCACCTTCTGGTAAATAACCAGTTTCTTCGCAAAACTCACGCAAAGCGGTCGCCATCAATTCCTCCTGGCCAACAGGCTCTCCCTTAGGAATAGTCCAGTAGCCCCTATCTTTATTTCGAAAAAAAGGGCCACCAGGGTGAACTAAAAATACCTCAGCTAATTCACCATTAATTCGATATAATAATATTCCCGCACTGATAGATTTCATAATGCGAATATAATGCTCCTTTTTCATCAAGTAACAAAGCACCCAAACCAGAAGGCAGAATTGATAAAGGCCAGCACTAGCAACCAGAATATTCGCCGGCAAAAGAACGGTACCGGATTCTTGCCTTTAGCCGCCACATTATTCATCACTAAAATATTTATTTTAAAATAGTATCACAAATTTGATTCAACAGCTCTTGTCTCATTTTTGAATTCCTTTGATCCAGAAGTAGGATGATACCCCAATTTTTAATCCTATTGTAACATATAATCGATGATTGCCCCATAGAATCACCTGATTTTAAATAAAGTGTATTATTCTCATCTGTCCCAATATTTAGTCCTAATCCCAGTTCTCTATTTTTATCTTTATAGTATATTTTTTCAGTAATTATCGCAGCCTTTCCTACTGCAGTTTTTTCATTTAAGACTGCTTTTAAATACGTAACCATATCAGAAGCATTAGATTTTACTAATCCAGCAGGTGCTGTAATATTCCATTTGAAGAATTCCTGAATGCCGCCTTCAGGATTATGAGCAGTTGTCCTGTTTTTTACGTTAAAGTCTTTCGTTAATGTATTTGACATCTTTAACGGTTTAATCATTTTCTCCCTTATAATTTCATCATAACTCTTGCCATACACTTTTTCTAGTATTTGCCCTAATAAAGTATAACCAATCGTAGAATAACGGTATTTCCCGTAATCTTTAAGGTCAGTACAATTATTGATTATCGCAGTCAGCATTTCTATAGTTACATTATTTACAGGCTGTTGCGGATTGAGTTCTATTAACTTTGCAAAATCTATATCTGGCAAACCAGATTGATGAGACGCCAGGTCTGAAATTTTTATTTTGTTCTTAAGGTTTTCATGTAATACAAACGCTTTTGGAAGGAAACCGTCGATGTAATCATCCGTTTTAATTTTATGCTCAACTACAGCTTGCGCAATCAAATTTGAGGTTAAAATTTTAGTGATAGATGCGATTTCGAATAGGGAATTTTTATCAATCTTAATTTGACTTTCTATATTCAGATTGCCATAAGCTGTATAGTATTCTTCATTATTTTTGATAAAACCAACGCTAATACCCACGTTAGGATTTTTTTTGTAATTATCTTTTATTAATGAATCAATTCTTTGCGGGATATCTTGTCCAAAAGAAACGTTACTTACTAATAATAGCACTGCTAAAAATTTTAATGATGTTTTCACTGTATCGGGTTTTAGGTTAAAAATTATTTCGATACAAATATGTGGAAGGGATCAAGACTGTGCGACCGAATAAAAGTTGTCGAACGCATTTGTTTCAAAAAATAAGTACGAGTAATTAAAAAGAAAAGTACGAGTAATTACAAATCACTGTTTTACAAACTTTTACGATAAGAAGTAGGTGTATTACCAGTGTGCTTTTTAAAGGCCGTATTGAAAGAAGATTTTGAATTAAAACCTACCTCGTATAGAATTTCTAAAACAGTGACCTTACTTTTGGTAACATCTCTTAAAATATCCATCGCATTCTCTATACGATAGGTATTCACGAAATCATAAAAATGCTGTTCTAATTTATGATTGATTAAAACTGATAAATCCCGAACAGGAATTTTAAGGTCTTTAGAAACATCTTGAATCGTTAAAGAAGGATTAAGAAATGGCCTTTTTTCCATCATATAGCTCTTTAATTTCAATAAATCTTCATTGTACTCTTTTTCGCTATCAATTAACTGTGCACTATTTTTGTCTTCGGAAACTATATCCGCTACAAGTTTTAATCTTGAATCGATATTTCTAAATAGGCCTGGATTATTTAATGCTTTATATAAATACCAAAAAATAATAATCAGTTCAAATAAGAAAAGCCCAATTTTTAACGATTCGGAAATATCAGGGTATTCAGTAAACTTAAAGATGTTTTTTAACAGCGCAATAAAATAAAAGGTTGATAGCGCTACGGTAAACTGAAATAACCAGTTAAGCGACTCCATGCTTGCTCCTGCATAGTTTTCAAGATATATTTTTTTTGCTTTTCTTAATATCATAAAAGCCGCAATGAGGTATAATATAATTTGAATATGCACTAAAACATGATTGAACTGTATTTCCAGCATACTGCTGCTTTTTTTAAGAAAACTAATTTTAGAAGCCAGGCTGACAGTATAAAAGCGAGGCAATAAGATCAGATTGGCTATTAAAAAAGTACTCACATGAATTAAATGTTTTGGTTTTAGCTTAAAATCAGCATAGCAAACGGATAAGACATATAAATAAAAAGCAGGAAGTTGTAAGAAAAAAATTGAGCTTATAAAAACTCTTGCATTTAAAGGGATATCAAAAAAGTAGCCTAGATTCACGCTAATATCAATCGCATTTAAAATCAAGAAAAATGCAAAAAGACGATTACTTAATTTATGTTCTGTTTTGACTGTAACCAGAAAAAATGATAGAAATAATGAAATGAACATCGTGATTACAGCGATTGTAACTGATAAATTAATTTTGTCCATTAATCATTTTTCATTGTCTGTTTTCAGAATTTGTTTTTTGCATACAGGTTAGGTTTAGTAGCTTTATGATATGCCCTTATTTATCCATTGACCTGGTGTGGCTAATTTAGCCAATTTTTACAATTATTACTCATCCAACTCTTACACGATGAATTTAAATATAAAAGCAGTACCTCTTGATCTTGGCTTTCCTAATCCTGAAATTAAAAATACCCCAACTGTATTTATCGGCAATTAAAAAGGGTGATAAATACTTCCATGAATATGTACTTGCACATAAGAGATCAAACCGGCACACTTTAGAAAGCTTGTTGACTTTTGCTAAAACTAAAAAGATGAAGGATGAAATCGTAAAACGACTTAGGCTTGTTTTCTGAAGTTCACCGGACTTAGTTTTCTCCTGCCTTTGAAAATTGAGACAAATGGCTTTTATCTGTAAAGCCAAATTCATCAGCAATATGTTTCATACTTAATGAAGGACCATTAACCGCTTTTCAATAAGCTTTATATGATATTCATTTATATATGCCCGATAGCTGATGCCGGATTTATTCCTGAAGTAGTCACTAAAATAAGTGATAACAATATTAAAATGAGGGGCAATATGCTTGATTCTGACCATAGCAGGATTAGTTGCAATTTATTTATACTAAATTTGCCGCCCAAATGAACATACCGCGCGCAAGGCCCGGAGCAATTAGAAAATTACTAAAAATACTAATGGAAGATAACGATTTTGTATCAATCTGGCTGGAAGAAAACGGAAACCCTGCCATAGCGGAATTAACGCAACTCAACCTGGACGTTGCCAGTAAAACAGCAGAAACGTTAGCCAATAGAGGTATCTCAGAAAATGAACTGGCTGTTTCCGTAGATATCAATCCTGATGAAATCAAAAGATGGCTAACAGGCAGACATTCTTTCAGTATAAAGACAATAAAGGAAATCTCTGGTCAACTGACAGCTTATTCTGCGAAATAAGGATTAGCCTAAAAACTGCCAGGCTAAATGTCTTTTTGCTTCAGGAGTGTAAGACATTTAGCCTTGCTAATTTAAAACATTATAATATTGCAGGTAGCAAGTATTTTTCTACAATTTCATCTGCCTGGACGTGTGCGAAGGCTTTACCATAGGCCGAAGCGGTGATCACGATTACAACGGGCAGATCTTTGAACATGTAAATCTTGTTTCCACCATTTCCGCTGCTATAATTTACCTGGTAAGATTTACCAGCTACAACAAAAGCCTTGTTCCAAAAGAGAAGCCCGTAAAAACCAGGTCTATCAGCTGGAAGTACTTGTAAAGGAGAAAAACTTTGCGCTACCCATGATTTTTCAAGCAGCCGCTTACCATTATATATGCCATCATTAGCATATAATTGACCATACTTCGCAAAATCAAGCGCGCGTAACCTGAGTCCGCCACCCCCAAAAGGCTTGCCCTGAGGTGTTCGTGCCCATTCAAGTTTGTCTATACCCAATGGTACAAAGAGTCTCTTATGAGCAAATGCCTCTGCCCCGCCCGGTATACTTTTGTCGAGAATATCCATTACCAAATTAGTACCCGCGGTAAAATATGACCAGCTTTGACCATTCTGGCGTGCAGGATCCATTGGAAGGTCAAGTGCAAATTTCGTATAATCGGCTGTTGGATACATATTCTCTTCATTTCCAGCAGAGGTTTCCACCTCATCATTCCCTTCAAATGCAGCACTCATACTCAATAGGTCTACAATTTTTACACTGTCCTTTTTGGTATTATAATTCGCATAATTCCGGAGCTTATAGAACTCCATGAGCCTCTGATTTTCAGAAGTTATAAAACCTTCCTTGATAGCCATTCCTGTGAGGGTTGCAGTTATCGATTTACTTACCGATCTCGGATCGTGCAGCGTTTCCCTTTTTTCTCCGTTATAATACTGTTCCAAAAGCAATTCCCCTTTCTTCAAGACTACGATCCCGTTGATCATGCGGTAGGTATGATCGGCAATCTTTGTATTTAGTGTAACAATCAGTTCTTTATTCAGCTTCGCTTTGGAAAGTTTAAAACCACTTTCTGCGGCGATGTGCTGTGGCCCCATTTTCAGCGGATCGATTTTCTTTGGAATTCTTGTCACCTTAATTTTTGCCTTTATCAGCTCAGAACTATATTTCGTGCCATTCTGTTCAATATATACGCTCACACCTATTTCCAGCACCTTAGGTTGCGCACTCAAAAGCGACATTCCAGCTTTTGCCATAAATCGGTCCCAAAGGTTAATGCTCCATAAACCAGACCTGCCCGAGCTGATCAGAACGATATCCAGAGGACGGTTAGTAGTCTTATCTTGTGGCAGGATGGCACCTGGCCCCAGGTTTTCAGTATAAGCCTTTTTACCATCTACATAAAAATTGAAACTATAATTACCCTTGGCCAATAGCTCTTCTGCTTTTAGTGCAGGAGCGAATTTAGCAAGTTCAGCTTGAAGGGAAGCCTCTGGTGAGAGCAACAGGTACAAATCCTTGTCTGAACCGACATTATAGGAAGAGATAGCGCGAGAAGTCTGGATACTATCTCTTGCAGGCCTGAAATCAAAAAAGGTCATTTTCTGTGCATAGGATTCCAATGCAAAAAGAGGCAGTGTAAGAAAAAGGAGAATGGCATTAAATTTCCGTATCATGATTTTTATATAAAAATAAGAGATTACAATACAAGAATTTACCCGAATTGAATCTTTCAATAATCTTATTTAGAATAGAATATGGAAGATTTGTTACATTAACTATTGAGCGGCTTGAATTAAAAAAATGACAGGTATTTTGTTTATTTTCGGGATTATTGGAGCCAAAAAGCAAATGTAGCTTACGATGTCAAAAAAAAGCAACCATATTCATGTAAATACATTGCCTTCAGGAATCAGAGAAGGAATATTTATGGAGAGAAAATTTTTCAATGGCCCCCCTGATATTAAAGAAGTTGAGCGCCCGCATCGTGACAATGGGCATTTATTTATATTACAGGAGAAAGGAGCCACCCATATTGAAATTGACTTTCAAAAACATCGTATAGAAGCACCTTCCATTATCTATATACATCCTGATCAAATACATCGCGTAATCGCATTTGAAAATGCAACAACCACCAGCTGGATAATCACCAGCGAAAACCTGCATCAGGACACCCTGAAATTACTGGCAGGCCTCACTCCTGCAAATATTCTGGCTTTAAAAACAGAGACACTTGCTATTATTTCAGAAACGGCCTCTCTATGCATACAATTTTCTGAAAGGAAACACGAGAAACTATATAATTTCATCCTGAAAGAGAGTTTTAACACATTAGTCACCTTAGTCGTATCCCAGTATTTATCTGAAGCTAAAACCACAGATAACTTTTCACGTTCTGAGGTGATCACTAAATCATTTAAATCTTCATTAGATCATTATTTTATAAAGATAAAAAGTCCAATGATCTATGCTGAACAGTTGAACATATCTGCCCCCTACTTAAATGAATGCGTCAAAACTATAACAGGACATCCAGTTTCCTACCATATACAACAGCGTGTTATTCTGGAAGCCAAACGATTGCTCTACCATTCTAACAAATCCGTAAAGGAGATTGCAGGTGGACTTGGTTATGATGATTACTCTTATTTTACCCGGTTATTTGTAAAAATCACAGGGATGACACCACTAGCTTTCCGGACTAAAAACCTCGAATAGTCCTATATTCACTGCGTATCCGCATTGCTTGCACTGTGTATAAGATGTTCCTTTGTATCAAAAGAAGGATAAAGAAATGGAAACAATAAATCTATTACAAGATAAGAAAATAGCAATCGTAGGTGGTGGTCCGGGTGGCTTAACATTAGCCAGGCTTTTACAACTTAAAGGAGCAAATGTGAAAGTTTATGAAAGGGATTTCAATAATGAAGCACGTGTACAGGGTGCAATCGTCGATTTACACTTTGAATCTGGCCTGAAAGTTATGGAAGACGCAGGTTTAATGGAGGCTTTCAAAGCTAATTACATGCCTGGGGCCGACAAGTTTCGTCTGGTTGACAAGAATGCGAAAATTCTCGCAGATGAACATGAGCAAAGTTCTGATGAAAGTTTTGGCGACGAACACTTCAGACCAGAGATTGACAGAGGTGCGTTAAGGAACATTTTAATAGCTGGTCTTCTGCCTGATACCGTTGTTTGGGATAGTCAATTTGAGCACATGGTGCAAGTAAATAATATCTGGGAACTACAATTTAAAAATGGCACAACAGCGACTGCAGACCTTGTGATCGGAGCAGAAGGATATCGCTCAAAAATCCGTCCTTATGTAACAGACATTAAAGCCCTGTATTCGGGCGCAACTATCATTCAAGGTGAAATAGATGATCCTGAAAAGGAATGTCCTGAAATTTATGCCTTGGTTAACAAAGGCAATCTTATTGCGATGGGTTCCGGCAAAACTATCGCTGCACAACCAAGAGGTGATGGCGGGCTCACGTATTATGCCTCCTCTCTTTACCCTGAAGATTGGATCAAGACCAGTGGGATAGATTTTAATGACAGTGAAAAAGTTTATACTTACTTAGTGAACTATTACGAAGGATGGGATCCAATATTTTTTACACTTTTTAAAGCATGTAGTCATTTTGTTCCAAGACCATTGAATTATTTCCCTTTAGATCAGCATTGGGAAGCAAAACCGAACCTCACACTTATTGGAGATGCAGCGCATTTGATGCCTCCTTCAGGTGAGGGTGTGAATACGGCAATGCTGGATGCTTTGGATTTAAGTGAATGTTTGACCAGTGGCGGATTTCAAAATATAGAAGCCGCCATTGCAGCCTATGAAAACCAAATGCAGTTAAGAGCAAAGTTACTAGGACAAGAGGCACTCGAAGAGATAAAAGATTTTGCTTCCCCTTCTGAGGAATCAATTAAAAAACTGATCAAACAGTTTACGCCCATTGGATTATCAAAAGAATAGCCTCCAAAGAGGCTTTCTTTTCCGCTAATGATTTACGTTTAATCTCTATTACAATACTGGAAGATGCACGGTAAACAAAGATCCTTTATTCCGCTGACTTTCCACAGAAATCCTGCCCCCATGTCTTGATACAATGTTATGGACCAAAAATAGTCCGATCCCAAAACCGCTATAATACTTTTCATTATGGCCTTCTACTCTAAAAAAGCGGTCAAATACTTTTTTTTGATCTTTTTCCTCTATTCCGATGCCATAATCTTTGACAGATAAAAGTACTTCATCTTCTGCAAGGGCTACTGAAATATCGACAACTTTGCTGGAAGGTGAATACTTGATAGCATTAGCAATCAGATTAATCAGTACCTGGCTAATGCGGTCTCTATCTGCAGTAATTTCGATATTGTTATCAATAGTTAAATGAAAGAAATGCTGCTGATGACTTAAACGGAAGTCTTCGACCACCTCAGTAACCAAACCATCAATAAAAAAGCGATCCTTTTTCAAATCCATCCTTCCTGCATCAATCCGGCTCAGGTCGAGCATATCGCCTATAAGTCCGGTCAACTGTAATAGCAGGGCGTCTATACGCGATAAAGAAGAATTCAGTTTACCCAGGAATTCTGAACCAGTTTCCCGGGCAAGCAGCCTCAACAGCAATTGCACATGTCCTTTGATAGAAGTCACAGGGGTCTTTAGCTCATGGCTCAGCATGCTTACAAAATCGCTCTTACGCTGTTCTTCCTCTTTCAGCGACTGGATATTGGTCGTTGAACATACCCACATGGTTATCTTTCCCTGATCGTCTAAAATGGGCGAAGCTACGTTAAGGTGCCAAATATAATCTCCATCAATATTCTTGAAACGCATCTCAGAAATGTGAGGGACACCATTACGTGACGCTTCAGCAAGCCCTGCCTGGAAAGCAGCAATCTCATCTGAATGCATCATCTGGTGATAGCCAAAATCCCGAAGATCTTCAAAGCTCATCCCTCCAAAATCCAACCATTGTTTATTAAAGAATGTGACTTCTCCATTGGGAAGCGCATTGGAAATCTTTGCAGGCACCAGATCGGCCAGCCTTCTGAAATGCTGCTCACTCTTCTCCACCAGCTTTCTGGAATTTACCTGTTCGGTCACATCTACTGCAACAACCAGAATATCCGAAACTGCGCCATCCAAACCGGCAACCGGTTGGTAAACCACATTGAAAAATATCTTCTTCAACTCACCACCATGCTCTAACATCGCGCTGATCTCATTCGCATAGAAGGCCTTCCCTGAGGTATAAACCTTGTCTAATATCCCCAGAAAAGGCTGCCCCTCGAGTTCAGGAAGTGCCACAGCAAGCGGAAGACCGACAATTTGTTTGGTCTTCCCCCAAACCTGCAAAATCTTTTGATTCGCTGTTTCCACCACCAAATCTCTGCCATGCAATACCCCGATCGCAACCGGAGCCTCTTGGATCAGGAACTTAAAACGCGCCTCGCTCTTTGCTAACTTATTATTTGAAATAGAAAGCTGATCATTCGCTGAAGCTAGTTCCTGCGCATATTTTTCCAATAGCCGCCTGGAAAATACACGTTCAGTAATTTCAAAAGACATTACAAGAACACCATTCCTATTTCCCTCCAGATCCGAAAGCGGCTGGTAAGTATAATCAACATAGGTTTCGCGTATTGTTCCGTCATTCATGGTAAACAGTACCTGGCTTTCTTTTACATCGATCACCTCTCCTGTTTCTATGACCCGGCGCAGCTGCCCGGCAAAAGGCTGATCGGCAAGATCTGGTAATATTTGCAGAAATGGTTTCCCCACTACTTCCTCTCTGGACTTTTCCCAGTAACAAAGATTTGTGTCGTTGATCATCTCTACTATAAGTTCCTGTCCGCGGATCACTACAACCGAAGCAGGTAACATATTCAATATCTTTTCGAGGTTATCAGTGGCCTGATCAGACTTTTCCCTGTTGCGTACTTGAGGAGTGTTCTCCATCATCCAGACTGCTACCTTGCTGACCACAGCGTTTTCATCGGGCACAGGGGCATAGACAAAAGCTACATTGATCTGTTCCTTCTTGCCATGTCTTATAACCATAAGATTGACATCATTTGTACAATAGGATTCTCCTGTCACAATTACCTGTGAAAGAGCCTCCTGATAATAGGCGCTAATCTCTGCAAATGGCTCCCAGAAAGACTTTCCAAGGATAGCATTTTTCTCTTTCCCTGCAATCTCCAGAAATTTCCCGTTAACCATTTCTGCGATAAGATCTTCTGCATTAAGAATACATATCCCTACCGGAGCACTTTCAACTATGGTCTTGAGGAGCGGACTATCTGTTAAATTCATCATTTATAAAAAACACTAAAATAGGCTAATAAATATGCAAAGGCAAAAAAGACCTTTATTTATCCTCTACCAGCCTGGTCATTTCAAACTGCGCTATTTTTTCACGAAGTCCCAGATTTTTTAAGAATCCCATTGTGGAGGCAGAACTATGATCAACATTATAAACGTATACATCCTGCTGCCCAACAGTTTCATTGATATAAGAAAATAGCTGACTACCAACACCTTTACGACGATGGGCTTCGGCAACTGCGAACTGATTTATTTTTCTTGATGTTGGATTAAATATTGCATAACCCACTAATAGCTCATCGCTAAAAGCTCCAATAGTGCAACAGTGTTCTTTGCTGTTTTCCAATGACTGACCTGCATTTTGCCAGGATGGAATGATATCCCAAAAAGAAAGGAATGCGGCCCAGTTAAAGCTGTCAATTTCCTTCAATGCGCTTATTGAAGTGCTTTTTTCGACATTAAGTTTCCCTGTGTAGCAATCTAGTTTTCTGGCAACAGTATAGCCAATTCTCTCATATGCTTTTATTGCAGCATGATTTCCTGTAATCACTTCCAGCATCATCTTCTTTACCTGTATTTTTTTCAATTCAGGCAGCAAATAAGTATACATTTCACGCACTAATCCTTTTCCACGGTAGTCTGGAATTACTCCTGTAGCAGCATTGTACACTACCTGTCCTTGATCACTATCCCGTAATCCATGGAGCATACAACCTACCATTTGATCTCCATCAAATACTCCGGTAGACAATTTAAGTTGAATATCCTCTGCTACTATTTTTGATTTCAATAACTCCAAAGTCATTTGCAGCGGCACGATATAGTCCGAAAATGATAAATTGATAACAGACACCAATTTTTCCAGCTCAATATTTTCTAAATTTTTAATTTCCATAGGCACTAACATTCAACCACAGTAATACTAATTCACTTCATTCAAAAATAAAAAAATATGAAACTATTAATTACATTTTTCTATCATTTAGTGGTTTTTGCAGGAAATATTGAGCTTATGATGTTTTTTTGTCAGCTACATTAAGATTGTTTTAATTCATGGGTTTCAATCCCCGGCTTTGCATAAGCTAAACGTCCAACAAATTCTGGAAGAAAATAGGAATCCAGCCCAGCAACAGTCATTGTCTTTGCTTTAACATGGTCAACCGTCCCATCTGCTGCAATCATTTGATCATCAGATAATATTTGAACAATTTCTCCGATTAAAATAGTTGTACCGTTAATTTCTATATCAATGACTTCCCTTAGTTCCAAACCTATACGAATAGTGGATTGTTGCACAAAAGGTGCCTTAAAACCATTAACATATAATTTTTTCAATCCACAGACATCAAATTCAGATACTCCGGCTGGATAAGAAGCACTGGTCTGGTGAGCCTGCATATACCAATCTGGTAATACATTATTTAAAGTATATTGTCCTGTTGATTTAATATTGGTAAGGGTATCATTGTGTGCACGTTCCGGACGTATTACTATACCCAAAAGCGGCGGATTAGCCCCTAAGTGAAATGCAGAACTAATGATGCATAAATTAGTAATACCTTCATTACTGATAGTCCCTAAAAGGTTCAAAGATTTGTAGCCAACTAAGCTATTGATCAGGCTTATCCTGTATTGCTTTTCCAATTGATAAATCTGATCACGCTGAAGTCTTTCCATTTATATTATATTGTATTGGTTTTGTATCGAATAATTGAGTCGAACATCAACCCAAACTTACGGGCATTGGAAATGCGGATCCTTTCGGTCATTACTTTTTCGGCAGGACTGTTTTTAATCTTGTTAAATAACTTTTTATAATATACATAGGCAAGGTAAACACCATTTCTGGAAGATGAAGGTAATTGCCGGATCCCATCTAATGCCAATTTGAAGTCCTCTTCAATGTCGTCTTCTATAATTGATTTTTCAATGTTAGAAAAGGTAGCCAGATCCACATTTGGAAAATAGTTGCGGCTTAAGGTATAATAGTCTGCATTTATATCTCTGAGAAAATTTATCTTTTGAAATGCAGCACCCAATTTCATTGCCGGATTCTTTAATTTTTCGTAGCCTGTTTTATCCCCTTCTGTAAAGACTTGCAAACACATTAAACCTACCACCTGAGCAGAGCCCAGAATATATTGATCATACTTTTCAACCGTATAATATTCCTTTTTGAGATCCATTTCCATGCTTTGAATAAATAATTCAATAAGCTCTTTTTCAATATGGTATTTGTTCACGACTTGCTGGAAAGAATTTAGTACCGGATTCAAACTGATTCCATCAGCAATAGCCTCAAAGCAATCCCTTTTAAACTTAGCTAATAAGATGTCTTTATCAAACTCGTGAAAGCTGTCTACAATCTCGTCTGCCAGCCGTACAAAACCATAAATAGAATAAATAGGCTGACGGATCTTTTCATTTAAGAAGTAAATACCTAATGAGAAACTGGTACTGTAACGTTTAGTAATCATTTTACTAAACTCGTCCGATAGATTATCAAATATTTCTTTCATAGGTTCTTAAGAAATCATTCTTGTTTTCGATTCATGAAAGCTTTCAAGTTTTGTCATTAACCTGATCAACTCCAATTTTTCAAGGTGTGATAGTGGCTCAGTCACATCGCTTGAGGCTTTTTTAATATTCTGCATACTGTCATTCAGCACTTGAGTTCCCTTTGAAGTGATATGAATCATTCTGTTCCTTTTATCGCTGTCCAGCGAGGCCTGTTCAACGAGCCCATTGTTGATCAATCTATTTACGATTTGCATTCCTGCAGACTTCTCATGAACATTTAACTTAATAAGGGCCGTTTTAGTCATACTACCTAATGAAACCAGGCTAATTAAATAAATAAATTCATCGGGAGTAGAAAAAGATGTATTGGCTATTGCTGCTTTTGCATTGAGTTTAGCATACCGGTAAAGATGTACCAATGAAGTGTTAATCACACTGTCAGCAGAACGTCCATTGGACTTCCCCTCCCATTCTGGTTCTGAAATAATCTGATGATCGTTTTTTTTATAATGCTCGTTCATCCATTGCGCAAATAAGTGTCCGTCCTGACTTTTATGATCAGTTTCCTTTTCATAAATCTTAATGAGCCCTATCACTTCACTTATTAAATCGTAATACATCATCTCCAATAATTTAGTACAATAATACACTATTAAGTACAAATAAGTAGTATTTATTGTTTAAAAATGATATTACATATTTTATTAGTACAAAAAAATACTAAAAAAAAGGAGGTTTGATTTTATGTTGTCTACATAATTGATTGACTAGCTAAATTTATTCAGGCGTTTAATTGTCGGCTTTCAAAAACACTTTAAATACAGAACCCTTACCTTCTTTACTCTCAATGATAATTTTTCCTCCAGCTGCTGTGACAATGGTATTAACCAAATACAAACCCACACCAGATCCTTCCTTTATTCCTTCTACCCGCTCAAACTTTTCAAATATTGAACCTTGGTTTTCTTGACTTATGCCCATTCCATTGTCAGCAAAGCTGATAACCATATAACAGTCTTCCTGATAAGAGGAGATCAAAATGTTGGGGCTCCGATCTGGGTGAGCATATTTTATTGCGTTATTTAGCAGGTTATAAATGACACTACGCAACTTACGCCTAACAAATTTTATTTGAGAAGTCTCCAGATTCTTGACTATTATTGATGCTTTGGCTTCAGCAATTTGTGGAGCGAGCGTTAACCTAACATCCTCAATTATATTCTGTAAATCCAGCAATTCATTCTCAGCCTGATACCGTTGTTCCTGCCAGCGGGAATCAACGAGATCACCAATTACTTTCTTCATTTGAAACAGACTTCTCTCCACATTTTCAAGAAGTACAGGGAATCTTTCTATCTTTTTTTCTGGAAGTTTCTTGAGCATTTGAATGGTTAAGCCAAGTGCAAGCAGTGGATTTTTGATATCGTGAGCAATCGTATCTAATAATAATTCATGCTCAGTGATAAGCTTTTCCTGCTCTTTTAAATCTCTGATGCGAGGTGTGATATCTACGAAGGTAATGATCACACCATTAGTTTTATTTTCCTTCCTCACCAGATAAGGAAGAATATTCATTTGATACCAGTGCATATCAGTAGTTTGGATCTCTTTTTCCAAAATAGTCCCAGTATCAATCACCATTTTTATATTGTCTATAAAAGTTGGAAATCTAAAATTTTCTTGAACTTCACCTATATTTCTTCCAATAAATTCATACTTGAGATTGAATTGCTTCATTGCCGGTGGTGTAAACTTTCTCAGCACAAGGTTTGCATCTATGAAAAGTTGTGGAATAATAGTATTGCTGAAATAATTTTCGAGTTCTTCATTAAGTTCACTCAATTCGTTAATTAGTTCGTTCTTAGTTTGCATAGATGTAATCGCATTAGCCAACAAAATGATCGTGTATTTAAGATCTCGTAAAGAACAACTATAAGTTATAATTGTTTTATCGTCCTGCGAAGGGCTTTCAGACTAATTTGTCATTACTAAATTACTGCTTTAGGATAAATAATGTTTTGCGAAATCTGTACCAGATAATTATATGCATTCTGGTCATCCTTAAAACATTGCTCCAGCAACAGAACAGCTTGTTCCAAGCCCAAAGCTATTGCCATTTGCTGCAAAGAATAATAGCCATGAATTTTTCGCTGAAAAATCTGTTGGGAAGTATGAAGGAGAGAAATATCTTTCTCCAATGAAGGAACTTTTCCTTTAACCACATCCTTACTGTGCTCAAAAAAGTACGCATCAAGTGGTGAGATTATCCCAACCTTTTTTGCTTTTTGTATTTCAAAGCACAGTTTTAAACGCTCAATATGCATATGCTGATCAGAAGAATCTGGTAATAATCCTCTGCGCAATTCATCTGTTAATGCCGCTGCCGAAAGTTTTTTCAAACAAAGAATGTACTTCTTTTCGGCAACAAACATGTTGCTTAATTTCTCTAAATAAATATTTTCAAGCATTATCCGTTAAGTTATATTTAGTGGTAGAACATTTTTATAAAAAAAAAGTTTGTACCCTTAATATCATCAAAAAAAAGCCCCTTGCGGGGCATTTTATTTTAAAATTCACTTTCAATCTCCTTCTCCAAAACTTCTATTAAAGCCTTAGCTACAGGTCCTGCTGACAATGGGTTCTGCCCTGTAATTAATAACCCATCAGTTTCCACATTAACAAGAAAAGGAAGCAAAGCAGATTTAAAATCAGCTCCAAGTTCAATAAGTTTATCCTCTAGTTTATAAGGGATATTAGCTGATCTTCCTACCAATTTTTCTTCTGTGTTGGTAAAACTTGTCAGCTTTTTACCAGCTAATAATCCCGGAGAAAGTTCTGCTGCCTTAATCAAAGCCGCCGGTCCATGGCAAACCGCAGCTACTGGCTTATCCAAATCAAAGAACTCCAGAATTAATTTCGCGCTCAACTCATCATTAGCCAAATCCCAGATTGGACCATGACCGCCAGGAAAAAAAACCGCATCAAAATCAGTAGCAGATAACCCGACCAATGTATGTGTATGCTTGAACGCACTTTGAGCAAATTCGTCATCCGTAAATCTGCGATTAGCACCTGTAACATGCTCAGTTAGTTCACTCATTGTATCCACAGGTGGCTTACCACCTAAAGGACTAGCTAAAGTTACCTGATATCCCTGATCAATAAATTCATAATAAGGATCAGTAAATTCTCCAAGCCATACGCCAGTTTTACTATCAGTATTTTCCATCTGCTGATGGGATGTAAGGATCATTAGTATTCGCTTCATCATAAATAAGTTTAGGCAATCAGTTTAAAGTGTATACAATATTTGCTCATCCGTATAATAAGTTTTTCTGGCGCCTTTCTTTTCAATCTGAATCACTGCGCCAGTTGGACTTTGCTTTAAATCAGGGTGATGTATTCTCAGAAAATCTTTTACCTCCCCATTTAACGCGTCTGGAAGTTTTCTGGCGATATCGGCAGATTCTTTAGACAAGACATGAATAATTGTCTTTAGCAATTTCTCCACTCCAGCTTCAGGAATCGCTTTTGCTATAGAAAAAGGCGAGATTTTAGCCTCCCAGAGAATCTCATCTGCATAAGTATTACCGATTCCTCTGATTGAGTGCTGATCCATCAGTAAAGTCTTGATCTGTACCTTCTTTTTTGCCAGTAAATCTTTAAAATGTGCAGGATTCAAAGACAAAGCATCAGGTACATCAGAATATTCTGGATTCAGCGTCGGCGTTGCTGCTTTTTGAAAATCTGTCAAAGCAAAGCCGTCTCCGTCTTTGAAATGAAAAGAAACAATTTGAAATTTAACCTCTTCTTCTTCCAATGCTTTAAGTTCACCATGCAGCATTAAATGCATCCCCAGTATCGCATCATTATCGAAATGCAATTGCAAAGTCTTTCCAACCCTGGAGACACTTTTCAATTGATGGCCTTCTAACACATGCTTCAATTCCTTACCGGGAACATTTAGTTTTTTAGCCACTTTCACTTCAACAGTTTCCAGAATTTTATTTTTAAAACGCTTTTGCAAATTCTTAGCAAAAACCTCCAGATCAGGTAATTCAGGCATAATGACTATTTATTATTTCAATATTTTTTCAACTATAACATACTTATTTTAAAGTTGTTTTTTTAAACTAGTTGAAATTCCTTTTTCAACTAGTTTAATCAACCCTTATTCCTATACTCAAATTAGTATAATTGAACGTCTTAGTACATTGATGCCTAAACGTATTCAACATTGTCCCATCGCCAAAATCCTCAAAAAAACTCAGACTTTTAAAAAGGCTGATCAGATATGTTTATTCTGATTATTTAATTACATCTCACTCCTATTTAAAAATTCAAAAAAAATAAACAAAGAATAAATTATAGGGTTGTACCCTAAGCTCGATTAAATGCATGTAAAAAGAAACATAATAAACAATCTTTAAATCAAATAATTATGGCAACTACACCAAAATCAAACGAAAAATCAGCTTCAAAAGCAAACGCCAAAACAAAAGGTTCAAAATCCACTGGAAAAACCGGTAAGATGGAAAACTCTGAATTCCATGAATTCTTTGTGGATGAGTTGAAAGACATTTACTGGGCAGAAAAACATTTGGTTAAAGCTTTACCGAAAATGAAAAAAGCAGCGACCAGTCCTGAACTGGCTACTGCTTTTGAAAAACATACTGAAGAGACCAATACACACATCGCAACCCTGGAGCAGGTATTCACCTTATTAGATGAAAAGCCACAGGCAAAAAAATGTGATGCTATGGAGGGCCTGTTAAAAGAAGCGGACAGTATCATTGAAGATACTGATGCGGGTACGATGATCCGTGACGCAGGTTTAATCCTTGCCGCACAGAAAGTAGAGCACTATGAGATCGCTACCTACGGGACGCTTGTAGTCTTCGCACAAAATATGGGGCACACTGATGTTGCTGAGTTATTGCAATTCACTTTAGACAACGAAAAGGCAACTGATGTAGCATTGACTGAAGTAGCCGAAAGCTTCATCAATGAAGAGGCTGCTGCTGAGTAATTTTATTGCAGGCCAAGCTAATGTTGACTTGGCCTGCAATAAAATTTGTTTGAATTTATGATTAGTATGATGGTTACCCAGCGGAGCGGCTCCCCTCATAGCATTAACCTTTTATAAATTGAAGCATGAAAACAAAACCAGTACAATCTTCGTACTTCTATCGTAACGGACTCACTATAGTCTTCCTTTTTTTATTTGTGATTACACTTGGTGCTCAGGCATTGACAGGCTGGAAGCAACATAACCAGGATTTAAAGGAAAATCACGTACAGGAAATCAGCTTAGGTACTTATCTTAAAAGTGGTCATTTCATTTCGGCAACTTTCGAAAACTTCGAAAGTGAATTTCTCCAAATGGCGTTATATGTGATGCTAACAATTTCCCTCCGCCAAATTGGTTCTGCAGAGTCCAAACAGCTCGATCAGCCCGAAGAAGTCGATAGGGAGCCAATACCGTCACCTCATGCACCCTGGCCCGTAAGAAAGGGTGGCTGGATCCTGAAATTATATAGTAATTCTCTTTCTATTTGTTTTGTGATTTTGTTTCTTGCCAGCTGGGCCATGCACTTATACGGAAGCTGGGATAACCACAACGTTGAACAGCTTGCTAAAAAACTTCCAACAATAACTTTAATGGATTACCTCGGGGAGTCAGAGTTTTGGTTTGAAACCTTTCAGAACTGGCAAAGCGAGTTTTTGTCAGTAGCCTCAATCGTATTTTTAACCATTTACTTACGTCAAAAAGGCTCTCCAGAGTCTAAACCAGTAGATGCGCCACATCTGGAAACCGGTAAGTAGTGATCAATTATAAATTCATAAATAATAATGGGTAATTTACCGGATAGTCAAATAACTATCCGGTTTTTTATAGTAAATATCTATTACTGATGCTCAAAAAGAGATTTTAAATTACTTAAATAAATCCTGATCCCTGTTTTTTCTACCCCTATTAACGCCACATCCGCCAGAGGCTTTCATCTCCTGAATTAATGGCTTCTTTAAACTCCTCCAGAAAATCCATCGTCAGGCTTTTTGAATTAGCCGGGTCAACAGTTTGCGAACCTTGAAAACCTGCAGTGGAAAGAATAATTGTATTGCTGGTGTTCAGCTTTTCAGCATATATCTTCAGATTTGGAAGTTGTGTTTTCATAAAAAATGAGTTTAAGCTTTGCTTAATTTGGAACAGGTAAGTTGATATATTGTTTCACAAGAATTCAATTAGATCCTGGGACATTCCAGAAACGGCTGTCGTTAAATTTCATTTTTAAATGCTTCACTAAACAGCCATTCGCATCAACTCTCTTCTGCGCATTAGCTTTTCAATGAGTATTTTCAGCTTTTGATGATAATCTTCACGAAGCCACTCTGTATAATTTTTAGTTACCTTACCCAGGCATTTTGCATATTGTTTGATTCTCCAATCAATTTCTCTCTCCAATTCAGTGATCAATGCAATGGCATCAGGAATACAGTCGCTATTGTCTGCACACATTAATGCATGCTGTCTGATAGAATCACGAATAACAATTTTAGGTTTTAAGCCATTTGCCAAGGCCAGCAGATGTGCTGACTGCACATCGAAAGAAATCTCAAAACTATTAGGAAATTTAGAACGCATTTCAGCAGGCATCTGGTGTGCCTGGTAACTGGTTTTTGCCGTTAAACTTTCATGGTAAACCTCAGGATTTTCAAAAACATGTTTCCAATCAACCGCAGCATTCCAGTGGCCAAAGCGATCCGTATTATTTCCCAGATCTACAATCGTAAAAGTTTTCTTTTGGGGAAGACGTCTCGACCCCCTACCGATCATCTGGTGATAAAGCGTTAACGAAGTGGTTGCTCTGTTCAGGATTACCGTCTGTACTGAAGGCTCATCGAACCCAGTAGTTAAAATGGAGACGGAGGTCAGGATGGCACCTTTGGTTTTTTTCAACCAGTGTAAAATCTCCTCCCTTTCTTCAGGCCTGGTCTTGTTATCCAGATGCCTTATAGGATAACCAAGATCTGAAAACACCTCCAGAACCTTACGTGAGGTAAAAATTCCCGTATTAAAAATTAAAGTTTTTTTACCTTTAGCATGAGATTCATAGGCGTGGACCAACAGTTCAAGCATTGCCGGGGAAGCATATAATTCATCAGAAGTACTTACCGTAAAATCACCATTTAAACCTGTTTTCAAAGTATTCAACTCTACATCGTACCTGAAAGTCTTTGGTTTTGCTAAAAATCCCTGCGCAATGAGCTCTCCAATAGGGGCGCCAAGCACCAACTCATCATAATTTTTATTCATCGGTAAATTGATATCTGAGCTGAAGGGCGTAGCAGTTACACCAATGACGGAGGCATACTCAAACTTGCTGAGGAGTTTATGAAAAGAATTGTGATGGGCCTCATCTACAATAACCAGACCTACACGTTTCAAATCAATTAAACCATCATTGATCCGGTTCTTTAACGTTTCTACCATCGCTACATAACAAGGATAACCATCTCCCCTGCCAATTTTTTTGAGCGCACTATTCACCACTTTGTTAGCTATACCTGCAGTTTTCAAGACCGAGGAAGTTTGCCTGCACAGTTCTTTGCGATGCGTGAGCACGATCACCTTTTTCTGGTATTTAGCAATATACCTGCGTGCAATCTCCGAAAAGATCACAGTTTTTCCACCACCGGTTGGTAACTGGTAGAGTAATCTGTGATTGCGCTCATGAGCTCCTAATTTTTCAAACAATATATTGATGTCATTTTCCTGGTAAGGATACAGCCGAGGGCTGCATTTTGACTGAAGGTTCATCATCACAATCCGAATTACTTAAGTTTTTTCAAAAGTTTTTCCACTTCAATCGCTGAAGTTCCTGCTGACTTAACCGCTTGCTTTAATTGATCTGGCGTAACTTTAAATTTTTTAGACCAATATTCCAGTTCATAGCTTTCTTTTACATTAATTCTGTCTTTGTCAGGATTTCCCGTTTTCTGTTTGTTATCCATAATATAAGTATTTTTGGCTATAACATCTTTATTTTAAAGTTGTTTTTTAATTCTATTTAAAAGTCCTCTTTCATGAAAACCCTCTCTAAACTGTCTTCAAGGCTTTAAAAGAAATTAATGAAACGTATAAGTAAAGACACGGTTTTTTGAATTTGATAATCATCAATACGATTAAGAGAGTGAAGATCTGGTCAAAGCAGGCTTCTTACTTCAGGAAGATGTAATACCGGAAATTGAAAATGCAAAAAGGAATTAACCCGCGCTTATAATATTTTGCAAATTGCTAAGATGAATATTTTTTAATTTAATTCCAGGCTATCAATATAGGCTCCTATGGAGATGACATAACATTCTTCCAGATAATCTTCTGTGCGTTGCATCCATTCTGTCCCAACTTTGTAAAGCAGAAACTCTTTTCCATCAAAACCAACTTTCCATACTTTAAGCTTTTTAAATGTGGTCGCAAGGATTTGAATAATTTTCGTAGTTCCGTCTTTTAATTTGATTTTATATTCCATTTGATAAGCTGCTTAATCCTGTATCTGGTTAATTTATATTATGATAACGCTGCACATTCAAAATACTTGCTTATTTTCCTGAATTTATTTATCCTTTGATAAATTACTATTTAAAAAAAAATTAATCATTTATATCTTCGATTATAATTTGCGATAGCTTAATAAAGATTTTTAAACCGTAATAAATAGTCCATATTTACAATCTAATTAAATGTGATGTCTAATTTCCAAGTTGATTTAACTAATTGTGATATTGAGCCTATTCACATTCCAGGACAGATACAATCTCACGGTTTCCTGGTCGTCATAGATGATGAAATGAGTATTCAGTTTCACAGTGATAACATCAACAATTTTATTGCTCCGGTCCCTGATGTATTGATAGGTAAATCGATTGGTCATATAGAAAGCCTGCTTGATCAGGATTATCAACCTGATCAAGCAGGCAGCTGATTTCTTCCGGAAAAGCTAAAGGTTTTGAAAGGATTAATCCTATTCCGGTAACGATTTCAGGAATCCAATATTATTTAATCATTTCCGTAAGTGACGGAAAATATATTTTAGAATTCGAGTTATCGGCATCCAGTTTCCAGTTAGATGTACAAGGACTGATGGGCAATACCATTGCTGAAATCCTTACCTATTCCAAATTGGAGGAATTACTGGAAAATACTGCTATTCAAGTAAAACAGGTTATAAATTTTGATAGAGTAATGATCTATCGCTTTGCAAAAGATGGGCACGGTGAAGTTGTAGCTGAATCTAAAAATCCGGATTTGTCTCCATGGCTTGGTTTACATTATCCAGCATCCGATATTCCCAGGCAGGCACGTGAATTATATAAATTGAACTTAACGCGATTAATTGCCGATGTTGAAGCACACCCGGCAAGAATTAATAAAGCAAAAAATAATCCCCAAGACCTGGATTTAACATTTAGTCAATTAAGAGCTGTATCCCCTATCCATATTCAGTACTTAAAAAACATGGACGTGGCTTCCAGTTTCAGTATCTCCTTGAAATTTAAAGATGAATTATGGGGATTAATAGCTTGTCATAATTATACACCACGTTTTATTGATTTTAAATCCAGGGAATATGCTAAACTAATCGGCCAGATAACATCGTCCGCACTTGAGTTCAGACAAAATGAAGAAATCCTGAGAAATGAAAATGAATTCAAAAACAGCCTGGAAAAAATCATTAAACAACTGCTTGAAACCGAAAGTATAGAGAAAGCACTGACTTCAGAAGAAACAACATTATTAGATGTAGTTAAGTCTGATGGAGCCGTGCTTGTGCACGATAATAAAATATATAAATTGGGGAAAACGCCCAATGATCAACAATTACTTGATTTGATGTTTTGGATAAATGATCAGGTCAAAGATACGCTATACCAAACTGATAGTTTTTCTGCTGTGTACCCTAAAGCTTCTGCCTATAAAGATAGCGCAAGCGGAATATTGATTTCGGTACTTTCTAAAGAACTGGGAGATTATCTGATTTGGTTCCGTGCAGAACAGGTTCAAAACGTTAAATGGGCAGGAAATCCAGACAAACCAGTAATTATGGATAGCAATGGATTACTTAACATTTCTCCTAGAAATTCATTTGCAATATGGACAGAAACGATAAGTGGTGTTGCTGAGGGTTGGTCTATTGAAGATATTAAGGCAGTTATCAAACTAAAAGAGGAAGTCAACTATGGACTAAACCACAAAGCAGGAACTGCCCGTATGATGAATGAAAGGCTTAAATTGGCATATCAGGAGCTGGAAAGCTTTAGTTATACGATTTCCCATGATTTGAAGAATCCTATTGCCTCGATTAAAAGTTATGCCCAATTACTGATCAGGGACCAAAACATTTTAGAGCGCGGCCAAAAAATGCTGCATAGAATAGCTGACCGGGCAGATCAAATGAATTTAATGATTAACGCTGTTCTTGATTATTCACGTGTTGGGCGTACAGCAATGCTCTTCCAACCTATTAAAACGGAAGATTTAATAACTGAAATAATCAACGATCTTCAGCTGATCTACGCTAACAAAAATTTAAAAATCATTGTCGGTGAAGTTCCAGATATGCAAGGCGATCCTATTATGGTATTACAAGTGTTTTCTAACCTAATTGGTAATGCGGTTAAATATTCGCAGCATTCCAGCGCTCCTAAGGTCCATATATCTGGTGAATTAATTGGAAATAAAGTCCATTATAGTATCATAGATAATGGTATTGGAATTGCCCAAAATGACTTATTGAGCATATTCGAACTATTTAACAGGATGGACAATGTCAAGGATATTGAAGGTTCGGGTGTTGGGTTAGCAATTGTAAAAAGAATTATCGAGAAACATGAGGGTACAATAGTTGCTGAAAGTGAATTAGGAATTGGTTCAACTTTTCGTTTAACATTCAGCCATAAAGAAAGTTAAATGCCATGCTTTAAAAAGCACAGCCCACCAAGTTTAATTAGTGGGCCGTGCTTTTACAAGGTAAACAGCTAATCGAAGAAGTCGACTTTCCCATTATCCACATCATAAACAGCTCCTATAATTTTAATATTCTTTTGCTGCTCCAATTCAGATACGATCTGACTTTCGTTTCTGATGCGTTCAATTGTTAATTGCACGTTTAGTTTAGTGACATTATTTACAAAGGAAGGATTCGATCCATTTCTGTTTTCCTCAGTGATTTTTTCGCTTTCTATTGCCGGCATTACCTTCTCCAGTAATCCTGTAAGGTTTCCCATTTTCACATTATTACAAGCTCCAACAATAGCTCCACATTTAGTATGCCCTAGCACGATTACTATTTTCGTGCCCACCACTTTAGTGGCAAATTCCATACTCCCTAAAATGTCTTCATTTAGAACATTCCCTGCAATCCGGATGCTGAAAATATCACCAAGCCCCTGGTCGAAAATCAATTCTGCAGAGGTACGACTATCCATACAACTTAAAATAGTGGCAAAAGGAAATTGCCCGGCAGAGGTCTCATTGACTTGCTGTAAAAGGTTCCGGTTTGCTTTTAAGTTATTTACGAATCTCTCGTTTCCTTCTTTTAAAATTTCAAGTGCCAGATCAGGTGTCAAGCTACTTTGTGTTTCTTTTGAATGTGTGCGCATAGTTAATTTTTAAAACGTCCGAATATAACCAAGTATTACATCTTATCAATTGAACTATTCCGGTTTTTCAAACCGCTCAATACTATAAAAACCAATAAGATTGCCGCAACGGCGTAACAAGCATAGCAGACAGCCGTGCTGCCATTTGCAGATTTATTTGATACAGAGATAGCCATTAATGCCCAAATCCCTACTACACCATATTCGCGTAAGTTTCGTTTTCTGATCATAAATACATTGATCAAACCAGCTATTAAAATCATAATAATTGTCCAGGTCACATCAGAAACTCCCCATCCATCCCACTTGATTTTAGTTAGATAGGCTGCAATATTTGCAATTATCGCTACAGAAATCCATCCGGAATAAAGGGCAAAAGGCCAAAAAATGAAAAGATACATTTTTAAGGGACGAGCTTCCAATTCCATACCTGTATTCATGATAATTTTCAATAAGGAGCCCAATAAAACAGCCATAATAACAACTGATAAGCCTGTGTAGTCATAAAGCCATGCAATAACCCATAGGGAATTAGCACAGCAGGAAAGGACAAACCACCAATTGATTTTTAAGAGTAGTGAATCCTCTTCTTTCTCTTTAAGAAGACTACGCCACGAATAAAACACAAAACCTAATAAACTGAGATAAATGAGTCCCCAGATTGAGAATGCATAACCTGCAGGGGTAAAATAATTGAAATATTTATCAGAAACCGTTTTCATGGTATTGCCATTAAATATTCCGGTGTTAGCAAGATAATTGATCACAATTGTGATGATTAAGGCAATGCTATTGGCTATAGTTAGTATCTTTTTCATAAATCTATTTGTTGAACCCTTTTGATAAATTTAACCTCTTTTAATTATCAGCTCCTGCAAAACCGCTGGAGTCTCAAAAACTATTTTACGAAATTCAGAGACATCCTTAAAAGACAATTGTGTTATTGTCCTGGACTCATAACTCAGCTTAAACTTATCTATCTCAAATGGCCATGGATCAACTTCCATTACTTGCGCTGACTTCTCCCACATGGAATAAACTACCCTATCCGGCCCGGTACTAATGTCCATTTTACGCTGTTCAGGTTGAATAGCATGCTGGCAGATTAATAAAGAGAAAGCATCACAAAATTCCAATAAACGATAAGCTGAGCTTATTTCTGACGGAGAAACCGACAATATTTTCATCCAAATCTTCTCTCGCTTTTTAAGATCATTAATAAAAGTTAAGGCTTTTGGATCTTTTCCGTGCACGAATTGAATATGACGGGAAACCATTAAAGCGATCCAGGCACCCTTAGTTTCTGCCATCTGTATCAAACGGAACGCATACTCCTTTTTAAATTCTGTCATCTTAAAATTTACCGGGCCACCTTGAGCATTAATCAGATCCTGGTTTTCAAATTCGTTGTAAACATCATCATGTTCAGCTGTAGCGACTATTGTTTCTACCCAGTATCTTCCCTGATCCGCTTTATTCCAATGCGCACAGATCTGTGCAGCCAGTAATCCATGTGACCGCTGCGTTATGATTTCCCATCCTGATTCTGTATAATTTACAATCATCTGATTTAGCAAACAGACAAAGCCCTCAAAAGTTTAGTGTTTCACTGAATCAATCCATCGGAATTGAGAAAATTCAGCATTGAAGTAAAAAAACTATATAAAAATAGCGCATAACTATTTTTTGGAACTGGATCCCCCTTCTTTACTATTCTAAAATAATAATCTTAAAAACTTTCTGCTGGCAGGATTTGTAGTTATGGTAATTAAAAGATAAACTTAAGTAAAATAATATGGGACAATTAAATAATCGAAACATTGCCGTTTTATCGGAAAGCGGTTTTGAAGAAACAGAATTGACCAGCCCGGTTCAAAGATTAAAAGAAGAAGGTGCTATAGTTCATATCATCTCTTCCAAGTTAGGAAAGATTCAAGCGATGAAGGATGATCATGAATGGACTATTGAAATAGATGTTGACAAAACAATAGCCGAAGCCAGCGCTGAGGACTACGATGGTTTACTAATTCCTGGCGGAGTATTAAATCCTGATGCCTTAAGAAAAAACGATCAGGCTGTTGCTTTTGTTAAAGCATTTTTCAGTGCGGGAAAACCGGTAGCAGCTATTTGTCATGCTCCCCAGGTACTCATCACAGCAGAGGTTGTAAAAGGTAGAAAAATGACTTCAACAAAAACTATAAAAGTTGACCTTGTGAATGCAGGTGCCCATTGGGACGATTTAGAAGTAATTGTTGATGAAGGACTTGTAACCAGTAGAAGCCCTGACGATCTTCCCGCATTTAACGATAAAATGGTGGAGGAATTTGCAGAAGGGATTCACGAAGAACAACATTCTTAGAAAAATCACAGCTAAAAAGGAAGCTATCAGTGGCCATTGTAGAACAGCCACTGATAGCTTCCTTTTTAATTTAAAATATTCAATATCGAGCTGTCTATTTACTATTTAATGCTAAACCCGCAGTAACCGCCACTGAAGATTGGATAAATTCCTGCGTTGCATATTGCTTATAATAAATTTGTATAGTAATTATAAGGAAATAAATATTTTCTGCAAATCATGTTTTTACACCTTTTGTTCTCCAATAGTATTGACAGATGGTTTCCGCATACTTTGCTTAATTTTTTCTCTATGCTGTTCTCCCCAGGCACTTAATTCACCTATCACGTTTTTCAGCGTCCTGCTATACGCTGTTGCTTCATAGATAATGCTTACCGGTGTAGTCGGATATACACTACGTTTGATAAAATCATTCAACTCCAAATCTTTTAATTCTTTAGCCAATACCTTGGAGGAGATTTCAGGGATTGCATGCTGAATCTCGTTAAAACGTTTTGATGATTGCACCAGGCTAAGAATTAAAGCCAGCTTCCATTTTCCATTGAGGACATATAGCGCATCAAGGACATTTTTGAGCGAACCAGCACATTCTTCGTTGCTCGGAAGCAGCTCATTTATAATCATTTTCATAGACATAAAGGTAATCACATTACCTCAATGTAACCGCTTTCCTTTAGGTAAGTACTCACCTTTGATCACCTGGTAACCCTACTTTTGTTTTGATAATCCTAGCGAATGGCCTCTTCATCATCAACATGAAGGGCCTCAGAATTTTCAATTGATCATATCACTAAATAAATAATTTTTTATGAAACGTATCCTTCATTTAATTTCAAGCCTGCAAGGCAAAGAATCGTACAGCATTAAGCTGGGTCAAACTATCGTCGAAAAAATCCAGAAAAAATATCCGGGCAGCACACTTGAAGAAGTAAACCTGGTCGATATCGAAATCCCACACCTTAACCCCGCCGTCCTTCGCACATTTTTTATTCCTGAAGATCAGCTGACTGCAGAAGAAAAAGAATCTATCCGGTTTTCTGACAAGGTGGTTAAACAATTATTAGCCGCAGACACCATTGTCATTGGTGCTCCGCTTTACAATTTCACCATCCATACTGCACTAAAGGCGTGGATTGATCACATTACCAGGGCTGGAATAACTTTTGGATATGGCGAAAATGGCCCTGTTGGAATGGTAACAGGAAAAAAAGTATATGTGGCTATGTCTTCCGGTGGCGTTTATTCAGAAGGTCCAGGAAAAGTCAATGACTTTGTTGCTCCGTATTTAAAAGCTTTTCTCGGTTTTTTAGGGATGACAGACCTGACTGTATTTCGTGCTGAAGGCTTAAAAGTACCAGGAGTCAAAGAACACGCTATGCAGAAAGCGGTTGATAGCATAAAGATTGATTAAAATCTTCTTTTAATTCTCCAGCTTGGAATTATCTAACTTTTAAAGACAAATCGCCCGCACTTTGTAGAGCGGATTGACTTGTCTTTACTAAAAGAAATATTTGATTTTTCAGTATCACTTATCTTTTGCGATGAAACCCGGTATGCCTGTTTTCACAGCCCCATTCAGTATCTGCCTGGTCTGAATACGATTGATTTCATCCAATGCATCTTGCAGCAAGACAGAGATGTCAAAATTCTCTCTCGCACGAGCTGCTGTTTAGGCGAGTAGTCCAGATCTTATTCCGTAACCTAAAAGTGTTAGATGATTAGGCATGGTTTAACGCTAAAGTTGTAAAGAATAAAAAAGTTCATCTGCATAGGTTCCATCTGGCCAGTCAACGTTTTTCGAGTTCACATATTTAAAGCCAAAACGTTGATTTGCAGCTTTGGAAATCTCATTACCAGCTCTGTGAGAGACCGTAATTAACTTACAGTTTTTTGATTGCGCCCAATCAATCCGGGCTTGATAAAATAATTTCGTCAGGCCTTTACCACGGTATTCTGGCTTAATGAAAGAGGCAAATAAAACCGCATTTGTTGCCTCATCTTTATCCAGGATCACGCCGGTCAGACCGATTAACGCTTCCATAGCATACAAAGCAAATATAGCACGTTTATCATTTTCTAAAAAAGACACCCACTCACCCTGACTATAGGCAGACTCCTTCAGGTAACTGCTACCAAACATAGCAGGATTAGTTTGCAATGCTTCTAGTCTTATCGATTTATAATCCTCCCATTGAGCCGGAAGGAGACGCTGCAGAGAATAATTATTTTTTGTGTTACTTTTCATTATCAAAAGTTCAATCACCAGTCAATATTTACAAATAACGACATTTCATGTACTATAAATGAACTGACAGCTTCTTTTTTCAGGATTCAGCTATCAATTATTTCAAAATTTCTTCATATCGTATCAATTTATAGTCCAGACAGTAAAACGTATATTATTTATACTAAACTTGCTTTTCAGATCGCATAGCCATTTATAAACATGAACGTCAGTAAATCTATAATCTTAGCACTTGCTCTGGTTCCTTCAATGCTTATTGCGCAAAATAAAAAGGAATCACCGTATCATTATAACCGTGCTCCTCTTGAAGCAGCTAGCTACGTACAACTCCCACTAGGCAGCATCAAAGCTAAAGGCTGGTTATTGAAACAACTGGAACTGCAAAAAGACGGAGCAACAGGACATGCTGAAGAACTTTATCCGGAAGCTTCCAATCTTGGCGCAGATTCTGACTGGCTTGGCGGCAAAGGTGAAAGCTGGGAACGTGCCCCCTATTATGTAAAAGGTCTGGTCGCGCTCGCTTATACGCTGGATGATGCAATGTTAAAGAAAAAGGCGCAAAAATGGATAAACTGGACGCTAACGCATCAACAACCTAATGGTGCATTCGGCCCTGTAAAAATGAAAGATTGGTGGCCCCGGATGCCAATGATGTATGCGATACAAAGTTATTATGAGGCTACTAATGACAAAAGGGTAATTGATTTTTTTACCAGATATTTCAGATATCAGCTCAACAATCTGGATAAAAAACCGCTAACGGAATGGAGTAAATCGAGGACAGGCGATACTATAGAAATTGTATTCTGGCTTTACAATATAACTGGGGAGAAATCACTATTAACACTCGCCGAAAAACTAAAATCGCAAGCTTATCCGTGGGCAGCAATTTACACCAACAATCAATTTTATTTTTATGGTGACGATTTCCATACCAAACACAGTGTCAGTGTAGGTCAGGCCCTTAAATTTCCAGTGGTCTATTCACAATTTGAACAGACCACTTTTTACAGGGAGGCTACTGAAAAAGGAATTGCTCATTTGATAAGAGATCATGGCCAGGCCTCAGGAATTGCGTCCGGAACTGAATTTCTGGCAGGAAAGAGTTCTTTTCAAGGAACTGAAACCTGTACCGTAGTAGAATGGATGCAAAGTCTGGAAACCGCAGCAAGAATAGTTCATGATGCACAATTGGGAGACAGACTGGAAAAGATTGCTTTTAATACATTGCCGGCACAGTTTAGCAGGGATATCAAATCTCATTTATATTATACCCAGCCAAATCAGGTAGTTTGTAAACATGGAAATTCCGGCTTTGATGAGGATTATGATGGGGCACTGCTTTTAAGTCCGTATTCAGGCATGGGTTGTTGCAGGTATAATATGCACATGGGCTGGCCTTATTTTGTAAAAAACAGCTGGACAGCAACTCCGGATAAAGGCCTGGCAGTTATTGCTTATGCACCAGTTGAAGTCAATGCTTTTGTTGCAAACTCAGTCCCTGTTAAGCTTCAGGTTATAACGGACTATCCGTTTGAGGAAAAAATAAGAATTAAAATAGAGTTGGCAAAAAGGGCTTCTTTTCCCTTAAAGTTAAGGGTTCCGGCATGGTGCAAAAATCCGCAGATTATCATTAATGGCAAAAAAGCAGCCGGTGTTAAAACTGGTCAGATTTATACAATTAACAGAACATGGAATACCCAGGACCAGGTTTTGCTTAACTTCCCTATGGAAGTGTACCTAACTGATCAGGTAAATAATTCTGTAACCGTAGAACGCGGCCCGATCGTATATGCATTGCAACCAGATGCGAAATATGATAGTATTAAAACACATCCGGTAAACGGTTTTTTCGATTATGAGGTGTCTGCTGCTTCTGCCTGGAATTACGGATTAGTTATTAACCGCGATGATCTTGCAGGCGCAATAAAAGTTCAAAAGACTGCCATGCCGGAGAATCCATTTATCAAGGCCACTACTCCTGTTAAACTTAAAGTTTCAGCTAAAAAGATACCTGCATGGACATTAGCTTATAACCAAATGCATGCTTTAGAAGTACCAGCCAGCCCGGTTGCCTCATCAGAACCAACAGAAGAAATTACACTTACACCGTTTGGAAGTGAAAACATCAGGATCAGTAATTTCCCTGTTATTGGTATTCCCAAAAGTTCAGGCAAACAGTTTAAAGAAGATTTCAACAAGGCAACCCTTAAGGACTGGTTGATTTATGGCGGAAGCTGGTTTATTAAGGATGGAGCATTTCATTCTGCTTCCAATAAAGGCTCGTGGGGATATGGGATACATGGGTCAAAAGCGATTGCAAGCGGTACATTGTTTGAAGATCTGAGTTACGAAGCATTAATCAGGCTTGATTCAAAGGGTGGTAATGCAGGATTATTATTCAGAGTCAGCGATCAGGTTATCGGCGCTGATGCCTATCATGGTTACTATTTAGGAATTGATGCATCTTCAGGAAAAGTGGAATTAGGTAAATCAATTGATCAGAAATGGATTTTACTGGCATCAAAAGACGAAAAATTGGAAATCGGAATACCTTATAAGGTCAGGATAGAGGCAAAAGGCAGTTCTATTAAAATATACTTTAATAAAACTGCGGAACCCTTAATTTCTGTGACAGATACTACGTTTAAAAGTGGTACTGTTGGAGTCAGAGCCTATGATGCAATAGCAACCATTGATGATTTACTGGTTAAGGAGCTATAAAAAACCAATTAAACTTACAGGTTAGAAATACGATCCTGGCTAACTCAGCTTACCTGTGATCATAGCTCATTTCCCGTTTTATTTGCCATTTTCCATTCTTGTTTTCCCAAACTTCAGTAAACTTTGCAGTAGCTTCTAATTCTTCCTTGCCATTAACAGTGCCATAAAATTTGTGAACTCCAATAGCTAATGCACCGAAATTGCCTAAACGATAAACGACCAGACTTCCCTTAACCAATTCACGTCTTGAAGAGTGAGCAGGATCTGTGAAATTCCTTTTAAATGCAGCTAAATTATGTGCATAGTCGGATAAACCACCTCTGTCGTCATAAAATTCAAGATCTGGAGAAAAATGGCTCATAAAAGTTTCCAAATCACGTTTATTATAAGCTGAAAACATGGTACTATCCAATCTGGATACTGTTTGATATAACGAGTCGCCATGCTGGACTCCATTATTTTGATGTTGGGCGGCTGCGGGCAAAACGGCTATAACACTCAATGTCGCCAGAACAGCATAGTTATATAAAGATTTCATATTCCTTTTATTTTTAGAGTAACTTCTAAATCAAAAGTTACAAGTAAATTAAAGGAAGATCTGAAGCCATCTTTATTTGGCTTCAGATCCTATAAAAGCCCATTTAGTTATTTTAATAATCAAACTCAGCCTTGTGCTTTTCAATAAAATCAATCCATTTCACAGGTTGTTTTCCTGTAATATCAAAGAAGTTATCAAAAGTATCATCAGCACCGGGAATAGTGCCAGCAGCATACCTTTTCCAATGGTCGTATACACAACCCATATAAGCCATTTCTGCACCAGAATCCTTCATTTGTTGCAAGAAGATTTCAGGAGAAAGCGGCTCATAGTAAAAAGGTTTTCCAACGATAGAAGTCATCAATCCAGCCATTTCATCAAAAGTTATCGCATCATAACCCAACCTGTAAGTTTGCCCCCCATGCACTTCGGGATAAGCCAAAGCCAAAGCGGCAACTTGTGCTACATCATCCACGTCAACCCAGCTCAGTCGTGCACCCTCAACATAAGCATGAATTACACCATTTTCGATAGCTCTTTTACCTCCATAACTCAATACATTCTGCATAAAAGTTTCGGGACGTAAATGCGTATAAGAAAATCCAGACCACTCAATATATCTTTCTATCAACTGGTGCCATGCCCAATGTGCAACAGTAGTATCATCACGACCACATGCCCCCAGATGTACGACATGCTTTACGCCTGCCTCTTTAGCATTGTCCAGTAAAGCCTTACTTTGACGTAACATATCAACGGTGTAACCGGTAACTATCAAAATACGATCAATATCTTTAAGAGCAGTCAGATGCGTACTTTCGTCATCAAAATCAAGGATAACTGTAGCAATCCCTTTAGCTGTGAACGCGGCTGCTTTCTCTGGGGAACGTACCGCTGCCACCAGTTCTATTTCTTTATTTGACAGGAGAAAATTGATTGTTTTACGACCAACCTGTCCGGTTGCCCCGGTAATTAATATTTTTGGGATTGTTTTATTCAGCATGAGATGTCTTATAAGGTTAACTATCTGTATACAAAGATAGCTTACCTGATAAGATTAACAGTTGACTTAAAACAAGAAATTGACTTGATCTATATCAATCCTGGTTATTGCACAATGCAATCTTCTTCTTGATACGGCTTAAAGTTTCAGGAGTGATTCCCAGGTAAGATGCAATCAGATTCTGAGGAATTCTTTGAATGATTTCCGGACTGTATTCCGTTAACCTGATATATTTTTCTTCTGCTGCGTCTGTAATAGAGCTGATTAATCTTCGCTCTTTAGTAACCAGACTATTTTGAAAAAGGATACGAAAATAACGGTCCATTACCGGGACTTTTAATGTCATTTCTTCAAAAGCGGTGTGGGTGATTGTCAAAAGTTCAGCATTTTCTATGGCATCTATGTTGAAGACAGCTTTTTCACCAGAGAAGAAACTGCTCATATCTGAAATCCACCAGCCTTCCCATGCAAACATACTCATATGCTCATCACCTTTTTCATCAACATTGTAAGACCTGAGCAAACCTTTGACTACAAATGACATGTATTTACACACCTCCCCTTCCTGAAGTAAATACTGTTTTTTCCGAAGCTTTTTGGGGGTAAAAAAACTTTCTACAGTTGCCTTCTCCGCTTCGGTTAGTGATACTTTTGCCAGAATATGAGCGAAGAAAATGTCAAACATTTACAATTATATATAAAAACCCCCATCTACAAGGTAGAATTAAATATAAATTTCAGCAGCCATACTTGTGATAGATGCATCAACTTTAATTTGCTATGAACAAATCATTTCTCAGCGCCCCTTTCTTAGTTGCAGCATTCCTTTTCCATAATGTCTTTTCATCATTTTATTCAAGTGGCTGCTGTCAGTAAATCCCAGTTCCCATGCAATTTCTTTGATGGAAGTCGTGGTATAAACTACCCTGGATTCTGCAATTTTAAGTTTGGATTTCAATACATAATCCTTGTAACTTTCTCCTGAATTTCGCCTGAAATATTCACTAAAATAAGTTGCCGAAATACCAAAATGTTCAGAAAGATAATCTACAGTGATCCTGTTCTTATTGGTAATATGGAAATTAACAAAGCTTAAAAGATCTGCAAATTTGGAATCACTGATCATCTTCCCATCCAAAACTCTTTTCTGCGCATTACGGGAAAGAATCGCCAGAATAGATACCAATGTCGTTCTTATAATAAAAGCAGAACAAATATCTTTCTTTTCATACTCATAAAGTACGGCATCGAGTAATTTTTTAACTTGAGTTCTATCTCCTAAATCCTGGATAAGCTCACCAGGATGATGGTGATGATTAGCCAGAATAAAATTTAAACGGCTAAACCATGAACTATAATCCACTTGATCATTTGATAGAGGGACAAAATAACTGCTTGTAAAACGTACAAATAGAAAACGTGTAGATTCTTCAATCAAATATTTATAACATTTTGCAGCAGGCAGCAGATGAATATCATTTTCATGAAATGGCAACTGAATGTGATTTACACTTTGTAAACCTTTTCCTTCTAGTATATAGACCAGTTCGAAAAAATTGTTAGTCCTGCTCCTCTCCTGCCATTCTGCATAACTGGCGATCTCTAAAGCAAAGCTGTCATGTAGAAAATCCATGCTGCAAAACTAGCTATTCATTTACTTTTTGAAGCAAGATCCAATGATATTACTGTTTTTTCAATCTTATTTACCATCTCCAGAAAAACTCCCGTCCTACTTTTGCTGTATAAAAAAGATCAAATGAATTATCAGGAAATATCAAAAGAGACCATAGGCTATTTATATAAATCTCATCAAAGTATAAGAAAATCGGAAATAGACGGCCAGTTGATTATTCTGGCAGAATTATATGTATCACAGTTAAATGGCTGTGCGTATTGCTGTAGTTTTCACTCGAATGAATTGCGCGAGTCGGGTATGGCGCAAAATATTATTGATCAGCTGCCTGGCTGGAAACATGCATCAGTTTTTGATAAAAGACAGAAATTGGTACTTCAATGGGCTGAATCAATTACCAGGATGCAGCCTGATCTTCAGGAATTAAAATCTCAGCTGGAGGTTCATTTCAGCGAAAAAGAATTAGTAGATCTTACCGCCAGTATTTCGCTAATGAATGCGTTGAACCGTCTTAGGATTACACTCGGCGACCAGCATTAAGTATTATAAATCAGTATTCAAGGTACAAGACCGGCACCTTGAATACTATGCATCAGTTTATTCTCTAACCAGCACATCATGCGCTCCACCTTCTACAATGCTTACAGAAGAAACTAAGGTAAGTTTCGCATCTTCTTTAAACTTCGCGATGCTGGTAAATCCGCAGCTGCACATAGTTGATTTAATTTTTCCAACTGTAACCTCTAAATTATCTTTTAAAGATCCGGCGTAAGGAACATAGCTATCAACACCTTCTTCAAATTTTAATCCTGTAGAACCGCCCATATCATAACGTTCCCAGTTTCTGGCCCGGTTAGAGCCTTCGCCCCAGTATTCTTTCATGTAATTACCATTAACTAATACTTTATGGGTAGGACTTTCATCAAATCTGGCAAAATATCTTCCCATCATAATAAAATCAGCTCCCATAGCCAGTGCAATTGCCATATGGTAATCCTGAGCTATTCCACCATCCGAACAGATTGGAATATAGATTCCTGTTTCTTTGAGATATTGATCCCTTGCTTCAGCAATTTCAATTAAAGCAGTTGCTTGTCCTCTGCCTATTCCTTTTGTTTCTCTGGTGATACAGATCGAACCACCTCCAACGCCAACTTTCACAAAATCGGCACCTGCTTCAACAAGGTATAAAAACCCTTCTTTGTCAACCACATTTCCAGCACCAACTTTAACACTGTCACCATATTCTGCTTTAATATATTCCAAAGTTGCTTTTTGCCATTCAGAATATCCATCAGATGAATCAATACATAAAACATCTACACCGGCATTCACCAATGCAGGAACTCTGTCTTTGTAATCTCTGGTGTTGATCCCAGCCCCTACGATTAGTTTCTTAGTCTCGTCAGATAGTTCTAAAGGATTGTCTTTATGGTTATCATAATCTTTTCTGAAAACAAAAAACTTGAAGTTATTATCTTCATCAACTACAGGCAGGCTGTTTAACTTATGTTCCCAGATGATGCTATTGGCTTCGCTTAAAGTAATACCAACTTTTGCGGTAATCAGTTTTGAAAATGGAGTCATGAATTCTTTGACTTTCTTATCCATCAGATCTGTACCAATCCTATAATCTCTGCCAGTAACAATACCAACCAGCTTACCATTTGCTGTACCATTATCGGTGATAGCAATAGTTGAATGGCCCGTTTTCGCTTTTAAAGCAATAACATCTTTTAATGTATTTTCTGCGATCAGATTAGCTGTACTAATTACGAAGCCAGATTTATGTTGTTTAACCTTTTCAATCATTTCTACTTGTTTTTGGATAGTTTGAGATCCAAATACAAAGGATAAGCCGCCATTTTTTGCCAAAGCAATAGCCATCTGATCATCAGAAACTGACTGCATAATTGCAGACACGAAAGGTATATTAAGTTCTATTGTTGATTTTTCACCTTTCCGGTATTTAACCAGTGAGGTTTTTAAGGATACATTATCAGGTACGCAGTCAAAAGATGTTAGTCCTGGTATTAGGAGAAATTCGCTGAAAGTTCTCGAGGTTTCTTTTAAGTATTTTGCCATTTGCAAAGATAGACTCTTTAATGGAAAAAAACACAGAAATTTACGTTAGCATTTTGTAATTAATCGGTTAAATTTGCGGAATGAGTAACGGCGGGCCTTCTAATTCAATTTTCGACAAGGTATTATCATTTATTGAATACACTAATCAGAACATTTTTCTTACTGGAAAAGCTGGAACTGGAAAGACTACACTTCTTAAAAGAATAAAAGAAGAGAGTTCAAAAAAAATGGTGGTGGTGGCTCCTACAGGTGTGGCTGCGATGAATGCTAAAGGCACAACAATCAATTCTTTTTTTCAATTACCTGCTGGTTCTTTTTTCCCCGGCGAAATTGGTCTGGAAGATTTACAATTGGGTATTACCTCTATTGAATCTATGGTCAATGATTTAAGTTACAATAGAGAAAAGACAGCGCTATTTAATGAATTAGAATTATTGATTATCGATGAGATCTCTATGGTCCGTTGTGATTTAATGGATATGATTGATGCCATCCTGCGTTCAGTAAGAAAAAATAATATTCCTTTTGGTGGTGTACAGCTGCTATTGATAGGTGATTTGTATCAATTACCTCCGGTAACTAAAAGAGAAGAATGGGCATTTTTGAGCAGGGCTTATGCTTCCCCCTATTTTTTTGAGGGATATGTTATTCGCAGAAATCCGCTATTACAGATAGAATTAACTACAGTATTCAGGCAGACTGAACCAGAATTCGTCAATATTCTAAATAGTATCAGGAACAATCAGATTACTGAAGCCGATTTGGCTTTGCTTAATCAAAGATATGATCCGGATTTTCTTGCAACGGATGAATTTAGCCCGATAATTATCACTTCGCATAATGCAGAAGCTAATACCGTTAATAAAGCGAAATTAGATGAACTTCCTGGCGAAGAGTATACTTTTATGGCTGAGACCAGCGGTGAGTTCAGAGATGCAGGTCTACAAGCAGAACAAACGCTGAAATTAAAGGAAGGTGCACAAGTCATGTTCATTAAGAATGATACCGGGGACAATAGAAAGTTTTATAATGGAAAGATTGGGAAAATAAAGTCTGTTAAAGATGGGGAGATCTATATTTCCTTCCCTCATGAAGACGATCTGTTGTTGGAGAAGACTTCATGGCAATCTTTTGAATATAAAACAGATACTGAAGAGATTATTGTACAGCAGAAGGTTGGTGAATTTTCTCAGTATCCGATTAAACTGGCCTGGGCAGTAACGATACATAAAAGTCAGGGTTTAACTTTTGATCATGCTATAATTGATGCGGGAAAGTCATTTATAGCCGGACAGGTATATGTGGCTTTGAGTCGTGTAAGGACGCTGAATGGTTTGATTTTGAAATCAAAGATTAGCACGGAAAGTTTAAGATTAAATACAGAAGTTATCAATTATATGAAGTCTGTGCAGGATGAGGAGCTGGATGACCTTTTGGTGAGCGGACAGCAGGCATTTATACTTCAGCTTGTTCTGAACCACTTTTCATTGAATAAACTGCTGAGTGAGCTGGAAGTGGTTACCTCCCGCCCTGAAATTGTCAGGTCAAACATTCCAGAATATGCGGTATTATTTTCTCAGCTTAGAAAGTCAATTAAAAACCTGATTGTTTTGGCTGACCGTTTTCAGGTTCAGGTTATCAATTTACATAAGCAAACTGGTTTTAATGATTTGCCGGCTTTACAGGAAAGAATTGAATCTGCAGCAACTTATTTCACAAAGGAGATTAATTTACAGGTTTTAAACCCTGTGAATAAAAATATCAGGATTAAGCCGAAAAATAAAGTTCAGCAAGAGCTGCAACACCTTTTCCAGAAGTACAGACCGGTAATTGAACACCGGATTGCTATGTTACAGTTAGCGACAGGTTTGTTAAAAGAGCCAATTAAGGTTGAAAATTATGTTTCCTGGATCACAGAACATCATGCAAAGGCCAGTGTAAAGACAAAAACATCGTCTGGAAATCAGCAGTCTACGACGTTGCAGTTATTTTAACGTTGTTTTTTTATGAAGTATAGTGTATATTAATATTTATTTTCTATCTTCGCACCTCCTTAAACAAGGAGAATGATTCCGTAGCTCAGCTGGTAGAGCATTACACTTTTAATGTAGTGGTCCTGGGTTCGAATCCCAGCGGGATCACAAGAAACAATATCGAAGAGAATTAAAACCCTGCAAATCAAATGATTGCAGGGTTTTTGCTTTTACGGATTATAGCAAAATATGCACGAAATCGCATATAAAATGTGCGCTAAATGGACGGAGCTGCAATAACCGCTGATAGCCCATAGAGGTGTTTATTTGATAATTCTGTTACTACCTGAATTGGAGCACGACCATTCAATGAGCTATGTGATCTTAGCCAGTTGTAGTGGAATTGCCATTGGAAAAGAAGATTAGGTAAGTCCGGATCTATAGCGTACCCCCTTTTTCAGCTTTTTCTGTTTTCTCAATTTTATCATCATTTTTTATCCCTTTCTTGTTTTTCTTTATTGGTTTGTCTAATTTCCCGAAATTATAGCTTATACTAAAAGAATAGTTTCTGAAATAATTTTTATAAATATGTGTTTGCTCAAAGTCAGGAGATTTTATCCGGTTTTCTACAGTTCTGTATTTTTGAAAAGGATTGCTTACAGATGTGGAAAGGGTAACTTTATTTTTAAAAATCTGTTTGGCCGCTGAGAAAGACGAGTAAAGATAACCTTGAGAGCTACCTTGTAAGATTACTGTTGGGCTATAAAATCCTAAGTTCCCAGATAAACGGGCAATGTCCTTCAAGGTATAACTAAGGTACATATAGGCGTTTCCCTGCATACCATTATTCGTGTACATTGTACCACTTACACTTCCATTGATATCAGCGTACGTTGCAGTTCCGCTAAGAGAAATATTTAGTACATTGGAAATTGGATAATTAACATTAAGGTTTATATCAAGACGTTTGTCTTTGCCGATATTATAGTAGGTTGAATAATTGATACTATCGGAATGTAATTCAATAACACGTTGTATCGTATTCCTTGCAAACGAATAGGACGTGCCAATGTTTATAAATCCTTTTTTAAACCAACTGTATCCTAAAGAGAAAGTATGATTAGTTACAGGAGCTAAATAAGGGTTTCCTGTAAAATAAAATGTAGGATCAGACTTATTAACAAAAGGGTTCATGAGATTGATATCCGGCCTTTGAACTCTTTGAGTATATCCAAAGTTCAGACTCGCTGTATTATTGAATTTTCTTAAAAACAAAACAGATGGGATTAAATTATGATAACTTTGATCTAGTTGGGTTTCTGTCGAATAAAAGTCAGCCTTGTTATTTGTTCCTTCAAGCCTAGCTCCTACTGAAATCCCCCAATCTTTAATTTTTATGTTATAGGAGTTATAGAGCGCAAATATCTCTTGTTTATTGATAAATCTGTTTCCTTCAAGATCCTTGAAATTATCACTACCAACAGGAAGCGAAGGGTAAAATTCGCTTTCACCATCTCGAGAAGTAAATTTAGCTCCAACTGATATTTCAATAGATTTTATGGGATGCACATAATCAATCTGTGCAACCTTTTCTTCTAAATCTGAATTGTTTATTTGATAGAAATTGTTATTGTCAAAATTGATTTTATTACTGTAAAAATTTTCTCCAATCTGTTTGTTGGATGATTTGTTATAATTCAATGAAAATGTCAATAGCTGCTGCTTACTCTTCTTGAACCCTCGTTCGTAATTCAGATCAATTGAGCCACCAGAACTATTTGATTTAAAATAATTATCGGTCAAAAATGATTTGTTATTTGAATTAAAGTTTAAAATAGACGTTGATAACTGATTTACGATATCATTGTAGCCTTTTTTTAGACTAGCTCCCATAAGTACAAGATTGAGGGTATCAATTTCATATCCTATAGTAAATGCTCCTACTTTGGAATTTGCACGATTTTTCATACCACCGTTCTGGTAAATACTGTTACTTTCTTGTAAACCGCTTCTTATAATACTGGATGATGTACTATTGGGGGGATACTCCCAAAATCCGTTCAGAAAGGTAGAGACAGAAATCTTATTTGACCTAATTGCAAAGTTTCCGCTTGTATTCGAATTCATTTTACCCAGTCCAAAATTTAATCCGCCCAAATAGCCGTATATCAACTTTTGATCCATAATCACGTTGATTATTCCACCAATTCCTTCACCGTCATATTTAGCCGGCGGTTGAGTAATGACTTCAATTCTTTGAACCAGACGAGCAGGCAAGGACTTAAAAATATCACTTGGTTTACCTACTGTTAATGCCGATGTTCTTCCGTTAATGAGAACTTTGAAATTTCCCTTTCCGGCCATAATAATCTCATCCTCTGCACTTACAGAAATAAGTGGCACTTTTCTCAGCATCTCAAACATATTTTGTGATCGGCTTTCCGGATCTCCCTGCACATTATAAATAATTTTCCCTATTTCTTGGGTGATGAGTTTTTTGCGTTCGGTGATTACCACTTCCTGGAGCACTTTTTCAATTGCATGTAGAAATACATCTCCAATATTTAAACTATCGCCAGCCACTTGCTGATTACTGATTTTTATTGTTTTAGATAAGAATCCTAAAGCTATAATCTCGATTTTTAAGTTTGAATGCTTTTCAGAAGTAAAGTAAAAGTTTCCATTATTATCCGTTTTCGTGACTTGTATCAAATCTCCTTGTTCATTCCGAATATTGAGGAGAGCGTTATTCACTGAAACTTTTGACGTACTGTCTGCTAAGTGACCATTAATTTTGCATATATCTGAAGCTTTTACAGATAAAAAGAAGCAATTTATTAAGATAAACAGTATAATTCGATTCATCTGATTGAAGGTTATTTGAGGAAAATTTTACAATTATTACAATCAAGATTAATCGCCACGCTGCTATTTTTGCTACCTGGAGATTGATAAAGATCTGATTCCTTGCTTCCTCTTTTAACTTTCTGAAACTGAAAAGGAGCATATAAAGTTGAGAATTTACCACTATGTTCAACCTGATAATTTGACAGATCACCCAGAGAAATATCTACCTTAGCGAATTCGTTTTTTAGATCAAATTTTTTCAAGACGGGGCTGATTCTTTCAATGGTTAAATCAGATCCTATTCCGGCGAATGTGAAATTAGTACCTAACTTTTTTATTCGTAGATATCCATTCTTTTTGTTGCATAAAAAAAAATCTACAGAATCAATCTCAATCTCATCATTGATGCTGCTCAACTTCATAAACTTAATCTGACCGAGCTTAATTTCTGTAATGTTAGAAATAACATCAATGGCACGGCTTTTTTGTACATTCAGCGTACCAAGTTTTACATCTAGTTTAGCGGAATCCACTTCTTCTATAATAAGATCAGAATATTTCAGATTGGCATTAACTTTTCGGATAGTAGGAATATTTATAAAACAGTTGTTGCAAACAAGATCGATATCTTTAAACCCGCTTGACACAACTATATCTGAGAACTCACTGTCAATTGATATGTTACTAGTATTTGGTAGGTATATAATTATAGATTCTTCCGAAACATTCTTCCTCAAACTTCTGTTAAAAAGCACGTTACTATCACCGCTTTTCAATGTCGTCGCACCTCCCTCCGCTGGAATCTTGTCAGGAGTCAGTATAGGTTCAATGAAAAAAATAGACCCTTCAGTTCGTGTTCGAATTTTTGCTTTTTCCCATAATCCCCGTTCATCTATTGATTTAGAGTTGTCTAAGCGAATCTTTGCTACTATGGTTAATGAGTCCGTGCCGCCTTGCCGGATTTCAATATTCCTGAATTTATTTTTTATAATTTTCAAATCAACTTTTTTTCCGATTCTAAAGCTTTTCTTCACGTTAACATATTTATCTTTGGTATCATAGCTTGAACTGGCTCCATTCCGATATAATGTCGTAGTCTGACCTTTTGCAGGCATCTTACATAGATAAATCATTGTTAATAGCAATAACAGTAAGTGTTTCATATCCTTTGAGTTTATTATTTGAAATTATTTACAGAAATTTTTCTCTTTTGACTAGCGGTTGGTAAACACGTTTTAAATAAATAATCTTTTGTTGGTTTAACCGTATCATTGCCTCTATGAGATTTTCCTTTGGACCAAATTCACGAATTAGTCCACGAATTTTTTCTTCATCTAATTCCATCTCCTGAAGCTGTCTATTGACTTCTTTAAGTTCAACTTGGTCAGAAGCCAGAACGCGATTAATATCAATAAGATATTTGTTTATGATTTTCTTGTAAACCAAGTTTATGCTGTCTATTTCTTTGACTTTCTTGAGCTGGACATCGTTACTTTTCTTTTCTTTGTTTACTCCAGCTAATATATTTTCGGTATGATCTACTTTATGCGCTAAGGGTGCATTTTCATTTACAGTAGATTGTTCTTCATATTTGACAACCGAATCTTTCGCGACAATCTTACGCTGGCTTATCGTGGCAACCTCTTTCTCCCTTATTACATTTCTTGGGTCATTTTTATATGCTATGTGAGATATGATCAAACCCAGAACGATAGATGCCGCAATCCCAATCCACCAGTATCGTTTTATTTTTGGAGGTTTAGGTTGTCCTTTTACCTCCGATAATATCTTTTCAAACTCGATACCATCAGGTTTATATATATCTAGCTTGTCTCTGTTATTCTGTAAATATTCTTTTAACTTATCCATCTATTTTCCTTTGTGATAATGCCATATTACGAAGCATTTGCTTCGCTCTTCTATACTGTGTTTTACTCGTGGATTCCGAAATATTCAATCTATCAGAGATCTGTTTATGGCTCAAACTCTCTATAGCAAATAGATTAAAAATTAGTCTGCATCCACTTGGAAGAATGTCAATAAGGTTAAGGAGCTCTGTGAATTCAAAATCTTTCCACCATTCATCCTCGATGGCATCACTATCTACCTGTATATCCATTTCTTCAGAAACCTCAACCCATAAAAAAGATTTCTTAATATGCTTTAAAGACTCATTAATCGTAATCCTTTTTAACCATCCCCCAAAACTTTTGGGATCCTTTAATTTGCCAATATTTCGAAAAGCGTTAATAAATGCATCCTGCATTACATCTTCGGCTTGATGACGCTCTTTAAGTATTCTAATAGAAGTATTAAGCATCGCTTTAGAATATAACTTATACAAAACTCCAAGTGATATTTCATCACCGTTCTGTGCGCTTTTTACGTAATCTTCAACATTCAAGAGTTCTTTGCTTTTGGGGTTTATAATAAAGAGTCACTTTTTACAAAAAGTTGTAAGGAAAAAAATAATATTTTTTTAGAAAGCTGAAATAGTATTGTAAAAGATGCTTTCAGTGGAGATTTATTTTTGTTTTGGAAAACAGATCGACATTGCTTTTTGACGTATAGCATCTACTTCTTTGGAAGGCAATTTTACCTTTTTCATTATTATCTGTTTAGCTACTTTTTTGACCATGATGTCATTATGTTCATTTAGATAAATATCAAGCAGGTTAGCCAGTGGGAGAAACTTATGAGGAAGAAGAAAATAGGCTTCCCAATATGTTTTTATCGCTAGCGGATTCAATCTTTGACTAGAATAACTATCCCCGAGTAACATCATATCACTATAAGTTTTGGCTGGTTTCTTACTTAATATTTCTACCGTTTTGTTATAGTTGCCCTGTGCAATAAAAAACTTTCCATAACTGGATATGAAGACTGCATTTTTTCTCAATATTTGATATGCCTGATTAAATGAAGAATTCGCCGCTAAGGAAGAATTTGTGCTTAAGGCCTTGTACCATAGCTTATAACCCTTGTACTGATCCAATATTGGTTTTGTCATGGTAAAAATAAAAAAGCTAAGCAATACAAAGGATGTTTTTAGTACAAACTGTGCTTTTGAATTGGTATATGAATCGAGGCTAACCTCTGCGTCAGAAATAAGCAGACCTAAAAGGATAAAGAAGAGTACAGTCAACTCCACAACCGAAAAGGGGTAAGAAAATAATGAAAACACTATAAAGCTAAAAATGGAAGACTTGATGCCTAACCTGAATAGCGGTGTAATAGGATTTAGTGCGTATGGTACTGGACTTTTAGAAGTGTATACGCAGACAAAAACCAAAGAAATTAAAAACAAGCCCACAAACCCAATTTCTGCAACTAATTGTATTAATTCATTAAACGGCATTGTTACCTCATCAGATAGCACAATTTCATTAGCATTATTAAAGTTTTGCTGCTGAAAGTAACTCATCTGATACTTTGGATACTCAGCTTTAAATGAATCTAAACCGTGCCCAAATACTGGTTTATCACAGATCATTTTGGTAGATATTTTCCATACGAGCATCCTGCCTTTAGCCGAGTCAATCCTGATATAACAAAGGGCAAATAAAAATCCACTGAAAATTACTATCGAAGTTGCCACTATGATTATTTTTGCCTTTCCAGGTAGATTCAAAAATTTCCCCTTATATAGTACTAAAAAGATAAACGCAATTCCTGCTATACTGCTAATTGTTGCTGCCCGGGAATGTAGTGATGGGAGTGTGAGGATGATGAAAGTACATGTTACCAACGACAAATACTTCATTATTCCCAAAAGTGATCTTTTAGGACCATTTATTTGAAAACCTAAGACGTAGAATGTATAAATGGATAGAGGTAAGATGACACTTAGATATCCTGCGAGAGGAGCTGGATGAAAAAATGTCCCGGTAGCTTTAAAGGAGGGGTTATTGGAGGAAGCATATCCAAGTTTTTGAAGGAATACAAGGACACAATTTGTAATTGAATAAACAAAAACAGAAGCTAATATCCATAACCTTGGATTAAATGTGAAATTCGAAAGATTGAGCAATCGAAGTGAAAAATAAATTGATACAGAATTGCAAAAAATTATCAATTTCTTGTTTTCTACCAGCTCAGGCATTGGCAAATGAAAATTCGTAATTACTAAGTATAGTATGAGCACCAAAACCGCCGCATCTAACTTATTGAAGACCATCGAAAATCTAAAAAAAAAATAGAAATTTGTTAAAGCGGTCAGGACTGCGAAAAAAAAAAGCACAAAATACTTACTTGAAAATACCGACAATGGCAACCCATCTATTATCACTAAAAGAGCAATATTTAGAAATATCAATTGCAGGGTTAAAAACACATCCCAACTTATTTTCGCATGTCTGATACTCATCTCTTATTTAATTGTCTTGAAAATACGTGAAATGTCGCTCATTGAAAAGAGTACCAAATTGGTTTTTCCAATGATGTTAGCAGTTGGAATAAACCCAAATAGCCTTGAATCATCAGAATGCAATCTATTGTCGCCAAGCACAAAAATATAATTATGTTTAAATGTGTATTTGTAACTCACATCCTTAAGCTGTTGGAAGTTTATATTTTTCCTTTGTTCTTCTTCTATTATTCGTTGGTAAATCGAATAATTGTCGGATGTCAACTTTATCGAAACTCCCTTTTTAGGAATAACTACCGGCCCCCAGTTGCTTAAAGTCCATCTTTTACCAAAAGAATTGAGTATCATGATGTCTTTGTCAGAATTTGAAGCTCCATTTTTTAAATTGTAGAGGGAGACTATATTTTGGTTATTAACATATACAATATTATTCTTTATGTATAAAGAGTCGCCCGGATTTCCTATCAATCTTTTAATAAAGGCTGTGTTGTTGTATTGAAATATCACTATATCATTTTTTGAAATGTTATCTGTTAGCTTAACCAATACCTTATCCCCATCAATCAAAGTATTTTCCATAGAATGTTGATCAACTCTATAAACAATAAAAAACCTCTTGATAATGAATACATATAAAACAAAGCCGATTAAAATAATAGAAATAAAATAGGTGGTGCTTTTAAGGGTTTTCATGTTATTTTAATCACAACTTATTAATCCTTCATATAATTTTTCAGCCTTGGAATTGCTATAAAATGCGCCGAAAATTAAAAGTTTATCATCGCCATCTAAAAGCATAGTGTTATAAAGCTTATCTCCAAGAGGAAGTTTATTGGAAATTTTGAATGATTGATAATCTTTGTCAAAATAGATGGGGTATTGAAAATTTAGCTTCTTTGCTGCATCTTTTACGTAAAGATCGATTGGACCAGTGGCAATTAAAAGTAATTTGGTGTCTTTATATTGTTCTTTGTGTGCATTAAAATAACTCTGAATTTCTTGAAGTTCGTTAACGCATTTATCACAGTCCGCAAGGAAATAATGAAGAATATATTTATGAGACTTTTTTGTATAGATATTAAATTCCAGTTTCTCATCTACATTTTCAGAATTTATCAAACGCATATTTTCAGGAAGTTCAATTTTGCGTAAAAACCAATCTCCCATAACTTTTTTAGCTTCATCTTTAGAGCACGATTGACGGCAAGAACTGCAAATAAACAGGGCAATTACAAAGAAATATTTCATAGAATTTTATTTAAATTTCACCTTTTAAGAGATCACCTGTATTTTTATCAATTATATACATGATCATTTTATTTTCGGGTAAGCGCCTGATCGCAAAATTACTAGCCGTAAATCCCAGACTAACAACTTTCTTGGGTTTTCCTTTCCAATCAAATATCAGTAGCTTTTCGGCGGATGAGGCAAAATTTGATTTACCAGAATATAAGCTATATATGTAATTTGAGTCAACCTTGAGCCCGACATTGGAGAATTTCGTTTTATCATACTCGACAGGAAAGAACCTGGATCCTTCTTTGTCAAACTTATATATAGGATCAAAATTATCAGGACCAATTATAACCTTGTTCAGCCTATTTTTTGAATAGATTTCTATTCTCGGCATAGTGGTATATGCAACAACTATATCTTTAGTAAATGGCTTTCTTTTGAGGTTTGCACTGTAGCTCATTGATCTGATATCGCTTAGTTCTCCTTCCTCATTTTGCGGCCATCCAGATACTGCCGGTGGCATTTCGCCGATTCCCTTGTATAAAGAATCATTCGATTTAAAGATTAGATACCGGCACTTACTGTTAAAATAACTGGTAGCTGCAAAAGTATCCGGTGAAATTACTGCTGGAGACTTGATTCCTTTTAACGCTTTATAATTGAATTCGAGAACTTGGAGAGGATTATAGTTGCCCTTATAAATATGCTCAATATTCATTTTGAAAAACTTTCTTAATGTGATATCAAATGCATAAAATATTTTATCCGAATCGGTAAGTATAATGTCTGAGACATTGAGAAACTGATCTCTATCCTTCCCACGAGTAATCAACTTGTGAGTTACCCGGCTGGAACTGGAACCAATTGTTATCAGATTTAAGGAATCAATTCGACTGGACAATACAAGAGAAGTATCGACGAATTCCATATCGATTATCCCATCAGCGAAGTTCAGTCCCGTTTTCCGAAAGATGATCGTATCTGGTTTCGGAAAGTCTGAGAGAATTACATTTTGAGTAATAGGGCTGTATTTTTTATTGTATTCTTTCCATTTTTGATCAGCATCATTTTTGCACGACGTGACAAAAAAAAGAAGCGCGGTGATGAGTGCGAATATTTGCCTGTTCTGAAATTTAAACATTATTTATTTATTAGACATATCTCTTGTGTGAAGTTGGCGCTAAACAAAAGGGCTACTCAAATGTAGCCCTCTGTTAGTGTTTAGGAAAGATCTGATAATTAAAAATTCGAAGATTCCATGTGCGGATAAATGTTCCCTGTTGCAGATGATCTGCAGTCCGTATTGGAAGATCCGGTGCAATAGTCACCAGCCTTAGCCGATAATTCTGATAAATCGGAAGCACTAGCTGATAAACCAGAAAATGCAAATCCTACAGCAACAAGAAAGCCACCAAGGGTTAGGCCTAAAATTTTTTGTGATTTTTTCATAATATTAAAAATATTGTTTAGTTCTATCAAATATAATAATTAATTCTAATTTTTAATTTTCTGAGTTAATTATTTAATATTAATGTTGTTTTTTGTTATATTATTAATATAACTAGAGTATTTTAACGATATTTTATTTAATTGATGATTTTATTTAGAAATTAATATCATTTTTTTAAACTTTTAAAAGCCATATCGTGTAGTATAAATTTAATACAACTTAAATTGATTATTTAATAGATTTAATTATCATAAATTGCTATTTGTCTTTGAAACCCACTTTTCCAAGGGGATAATATTTTATGCTCAAACTTCAAAATGGAGTTTGTACTATAAACAATTATATTCCTTTTGCTATTAATTGGGCTGCTAAAAATTGCTTCAAATGTAATGCCTTCCCCCTGGTATAGGGTATTGTTTATTTTTACCTGATCATGTTTGATCGAAAGGGAAATATTCTTAAGTGATTTTTTAATTAGATTATTATTAAAATTATGTCCGATAAAAAACAAATTTTTAGTTTCAAAATCATGGGTAGTAATTTCGCTGTCATACTTAATAGGACAGCGGGCAAATAGTAGTTTCTCATATTCTTTCATGATCATTCTTGCCACATAAGCTGTTTTACCCTGCTTTGCCAGATCTTTTTCATTTACCACAAATAGATAAGGGTGGCCAAAAAAATCTAATATAACAGGTTGGTTTATGGTGCGCTCCGGATTTTCTGAACGACTAATAGCTGCTTTAAACTCGGTCGACCTCTTTTTATCTTTAAAAAAATCAAATGCCTCTTCACCGACAAGGTGAACATTGTAATGTAAGCCAGAATATTTCTTTGTGGAAATAGTCAGAGGGATTTGTTTTATATGACAATCCTTAATGAAATCTTTAAATTCAGAATATGGATTGTGTGTGTCTACAGGGTCATAATGTAATATTGTTGGAATAGTTTTATAACTATTCATGTTTTTTTGTGGAGAATTCTTAATAATCCATGAATTTTCATTGAGCAAATGAGTAACAGGTGCATAAAGTCCCATAGCAGCAAAATAGTGGGGATGATGTTCTGCTAAGACCAGGGATCTATATCCGGCAGAACAATTCCCATGCAGGTAAATTCTATTTTTATCAATTGAATAAAATTTACTCACATCTTCTATAGCCTGAAAAATGTCAGCTTCAGCAATGGGGGTCATTGGTTCGTGCTGATAGAGCCTGGCTGAGGGCATCAAGATCGTATATCGATATTTATTTGAAAGATTTTTTGCCCATAATAATCCCCAATATCTTGACATTTGTGGTGATGTCAAAAAAGGGTGCTGGGTTTCTATGAATGGCCGTAATACCAAAACCAGAGGCACTTTTTCATGACTGCTTAAACTATCTGGGGTTATCAGCAAGTAATCCTGCATACTTGAATCAAGTGTCGAAAGATAGGTTCTGTACTGGATTCCAAATGTTAGATCGTTATGGTATTTGTTTTTTTGCTTAGTTATACAATTTTCTATTTCATATATTAAATTGGCAACTTTAAATGACCACCACCAATCTGATTTCCTGGAATCATGTTTCAATAGTTTATCCAGTCTATACATATATGGTTCAATCTGTTGCTGCACGTGATCATTAAATGAATATCTGTTTGTATTTATTCTTTCATAATATTTATCTGGGTTTCCCTTAAAAAAAGGTTGACTAATCACTTGACCGCCTAATGTTAATGAGCACATGTAGGCACAGCCTTCTGTTAAAGATGAAGTAATTATATTTTGAGAGGAATTAGGTGTTTTGGTTGTGGTATAAACAATGTTGCCCTGAATATTTTTAAATTGATAAGAAACCGCTTCTTTCAAGGACTTCTCCTGGTTTTCTCTAAGTTTAATCGTATCTAGAACTATGGCATTGCTTAGAATAAGCCCGGTAGAAGTCTTTTTATATTCTCTCACAGCACTGCTGTAATTGGCTAATTTAACTTCAATCAATAAATCGGTACTATTTACAACCTTCTTCAATAAAATGTTATTATCACCCTTATGCAAATTGATTTTTACATAATCCGAGAAATACTGTTCAAATCCACGTGTTTCAGCGGTATGAAGTATCTCTTTACCATTAACCCATAATTTTAACCCATCAGTAGACCTACTCATCATATATCCGGTTTGATCTTTTGAAGAAATGATGTTACAATACATATAAATAATAGATCCAGTTAAATCCGACTTGCTAATTTCTTCAAACCCGACAATAGATTCTTTTGAACTTTTGAAGCCATCTGTGTGAGGAACTTTTGAGAAAAAGTGATTTATTCTGAAAATTCCATTAGAATTGGGGTTGCTAGCAAAATCTAATTCAGAACCTAAACCAATTGATTTCATATAGTCTTTATTTTTATCCGGACTTTTATGCAATGTATCATCATGAAAGATGATGTAATTCCATTTTTGTAAATTGATTTCGCCATTCGAATCTAAATCATCTATTTTATAAGTAGATTTCTGTTGGGAACATGAAGCTGCGAGCATTGATACAATCAACATTAAAATTCTTATCATAAATTGTAGCTATAAATATTAATTTAATCATGAACTATTTTCAATAGCGCAATAAGTGTTCGATTTTTAAATTTACTTTAATTTTTATAAATTTTTAGTATAATAAATAAAATTTGAAACCATGCATTTTCTTTTCTGCCGACAATGTGTTTTTAGATTGATAAATGCAAAAAATGGACGTACTTTTAAAATCCATGTCATTTATGCACTGAAGTTGACCTCCCCCCGAAAAACCAGACTGCTGAAAAGTCGAAAAAATCCGGGCAATTATTTAGATAGATGATCGTCCCAAATCAATTCGCTATACTTGAAGCCCGGGTGACTTGATCAGCACCGAGTGAACCTGTATCGTCCGGGTACTGCCTGAGTACTGGCCGGGTACTCGTTAGGGTAAGAGCAATGCTAAAGTAACGCGAGAGCATGGCAAGTCTAAGTCAAAACAACTAGTTGAAATGACATAGACTTACCATGCTTACAGCCCGTTTACAACTTGGTGTCATCCCGATCACCACTCAGGCACAACCAAACCATAACTAGTTGAAGATTAATGAAATTATAATTTTCCATTGAACTAACCCACGGACAACTGCGGACAATTGCAGACAGCCACGGACAATTACGGACATTTTCTACGCATGAGGATAATCCTTAACGCTAATGGTCTACATTAGTGGAAAAGAAACTATTTATGGAAATCCGGGAAAGCCTATCATAAATTTGAAGACACCTTTGGGTACCACTAAACTTAGTTATCATACCTAACTGAGATTGTGTAATCCAGATAGTATGTTTAAATCACAATATAATTTAGGAGAGATATGAAAAAAGAAACCAAAGACAATCTTAAAGAACTTCCAAAAATATGCGTTACCGAATTATCTGATAATGAGCGTCTAAATAAAGATATATTTCGTTCTGATGTAATGTTTGGAGTAATTTTTTTTATTACCGTCTATAGAGACTACCCGCAAAATTTACAATAAGACAAAATGTTCATTTTATTTATCAAATAATCCATTTGATGAGCAGGCCACTTTCTATACTTTTAAGCATCTTCTGCAAAACCAAACAGCTTAAACATTTGAGCATAGCTAAAAATTATAAGTATAAGACTTTTTCCCATCCTTTTGCAATTTCCTGCTTTTTTGCCAATGTATCGAATGAACAGCTAACAAAAATGAAATTGGAATTTTTGAAACCTGATGACAGTTACAAACCTGGGGTTTACTGGTATTTTATGGATGGCAATATGACTGCCGAAACCATGACTAAAGATTTAGAATCGATGAAAAAGGTTGGTATTGGGAATCTGATTTTTTTAGAAGTAAACGTTGGTATTCCCAGAGGGAAAGCTAAACTTTGATTCCAGTTTCTATTTTTCAAGAATATTCAGGGAGAAGACGGGATTACGACCTACTGAGTATCGGAAGTGGAATCATCATGTTTTGTAGCGCGGAATTTGAATGTTGTTCATTCTTGTCCAGATTACTATCCATCCATATTGAGCGGAGATAACTCCCGGGCCGAACATTAAAATTTTCATATTTTTATCTAGTAATGAGTTTTTTTTTAGAAAAGTGGTCTTCCGAGCATTGCATTATATAATAACAGAGAGACCAGGGCAAAATAGAGCAATGCAAAGATCAGGACAGGACGGCTATTCTTTATACCACTGAGTATTACAAATAAAGGCAAAATCTGTAATGCATGCATTCCGATGAAGTGTGCAATCCGTAAGTCACCAGCAATTCGGCTCCAGTTTAATAGGGGTAAACCAGGCCCCCCGTCAGGTACGCCAACAGCATGTGAAAGCCTTGAGGCCATTATACCTCCTTCAAGCGCAAAAATACACGAAACGATGATTCCCAACCGGATTGCCCATAGCAAAGCGGGACTCAGGCTCAGCGCTTTTACTTTGAAAAATGTGAAGCCAACATATAATGCAAATAACGTTTGTGCAACTATTACAACACCCATCAAACTAAAAACAAGCGCGTTATAGGTACTTGAAATATTATAATGAGACATCTGTCCTCTAGCTGCCTGCGAAACGATTGCAATCATTTCAAAGCTCATCGCGAAGACTGTAAAATTTGCAAAACGGCGACCTAACAATTTAAAGGGCAGAAATTGTAAATAAAGCGGCCATGTTAAGCAATATAAGGCAATAGATAAAGCAAATTTACCAGGTTTGAGCCACAAATTAACACCTGAAAGTTGCCTGTGGTCAAACTGAGCAAGCATAACCAACATTAAAAATAAAGCCAGATATCCCAGGGAAAAGTAATATAAAATTGGGCTTATAGCCTTGATCCTGTTAAATAGCATTTTCATATGGAAGTTTTGATTTTTCGTATAACCTGATACAGTAAATAACCACAGGGTCCAAACATAAAAGTCAGGATCAGACATGGAATTACCAGTATGTGCGAAATGGCTTTTGACTGAGCAGATTGAAGAATGTAAAAACCAATCAAAAGATCAAAAGCAAGATAATGTACCCAGCCTGCCAGGAGCAATTGATCGTTATTGAAAAGCGTTCTTACTTCAGCAATCGACCCAAAACCTGCTCCTTGAACACTAAAAAATCCGATAATGTATATACAATAAATGGCAGAAAGAACCATTGGAATGACACGATATCGAACTAACAATTGTGTAATCTTCCAATGAGGCAAGAAGATTAACAAAAACCATTGCAGGGCGGCAATTGCCCCGACGACTGAAAAAACATTTGCTGGATTCATTTGAGTTGTGGTTTAAGTTGTTAAACTGAACACCACAAAAGTGAAGGGAATTTCTTAGCTATAAAATGATATGGAGTTAAAAAGCGTAACTGGCTTATTAACCTATGTTAACGTCGGTTGGCCAATTTTGCCCGAATCCTGCTTAAGCTTTGCGGTTGAATCCCAAGGTAAGAGGCGATAAGATGTTGAGGAAGTCTGTTCAAAATCTGAGGTTTACCTTCAATTAATTCCAGATAGCGGTCTTCAGCAGACTGGATAATTAAATTTCGCTTGCTTTTAACGGCATCGATAAAGAGTCTTTCAGCGATTAGCCGGCCAAACTTTTCAAAACGCTGACTATAGCTATACAAATCCTGCATATCTGCATAACTTAAAACAAATAACTCACTGTCTTCTAAAGCTTCTATATAATCAGCAGATGGCGTCTGCAAGAGAAAACTTTCATAATCACCAAGCCAATCACCCTCAAATGAAAATCCTAAGGTATAATCACCCTTTTCACTTCTTGAAAAATACCTCAATCCGCCTTTCTGAATAATAACCATTCCCTTACAAACCTTACCCGATTCAAGAAAAAAGTCATGCTTTTTTAAATTCAATGGTTTAAGCCGCTGCATGAACAGGAAAAGCTCCTCATCATTAAAATCTACCAAAGCACGTAAAGATTGCGTTATAATTTCGTACATATAATGTTCAGTTGGGATCACTCAATTTAACGTAACCAAATATATATGAAATTATAATTATTTTAGCCTCTCTAAAAGAATCAGTTTACTCAATGGAATCAGGTATATGCAAATATCTATGTTGGTGGATTTGCTACTAGATTTCATGGTTTTAACCGCAGTACTGATGACTTATTAATGTGTTCTTCGATACCGTTGCCATTTTCTTTTTCCCGACGCCCCCCCCCAAATTTCCAACTGATGGCCAGTGCCACTGATCTATTATAAATACTGTTGTACCTGATGCTTTGGAAAGTTGGGGCAATAGCTGAATAAGTCTGTTTGAAGCTTTGTTGAAAGGGATTATTCATAGCAACATAAATCTCGTCACTTATGATGATTATTTTAACCTGGAGCAGCTCGTCTTTCGTCTTCACTCATTTCATCAAAGAGTCAGTATCCCCATCACACAAAAACTATTCAACGCCATTCAGCTGAATTAGCCTCGAATATAGCCTTAATCTAAAACTATATATTTTTCAGCTCTTGCTCTACCCGTATTTGAGATTTATTTTGTGTATTGGAAATACAGCATTTGCAGCTGAAATATATTAAAAAAAGGTGCGTTATCCAGCGAGTCGAATTCCAAAACCATCCACATATTGTTTAAACCTTGATTTTTGCATCTGGTTATTTTCACCATATAACGATTACTAGCGTTTAACATAGCTTCCAACCTCAACAAAAGCGCAACAAAACTTTTTAGCATAACATCTTATTTTTAAAGTTATTATTTATTTCCAAATCACTTCTTTGCTTCCTATTAAGAAAATCTTAGAAATGAAGGTAATTCTACAAGTTATAATTCAGTATTTCAGGAATAACTCTGCGACAATTTACAATGACTATCAGTTAATATAAGGTAATTATTATTACCACTAAGTGTATAAATTTAAACGTCTATTATTAACATAAAACCATAAGAAATTGTAGACTAAAAAAATAGAAATATGACATACCAGATGTAATGTTTCTGAAAAACAATAAACCAACCTAACTCAACCTATGAAAAGAAAATTAGAAATGATGATTATCGTACTTGCGGTAATGATTGCCTCTTGTAAAAAAGAGGCTGCAAATGTAAAAGACGCTACAAATGAAAAACCAGCATTGATGGGAGCTAATTTAGCATTGGCAGCGGAGAAAAACATTTATATTCCAAATGAATGGCAAGGTATAGACCTGAATAATGACAATTCTGAATGGAGTTACGCAAGAATGGCTACTTCGGCCAATATTGTTATATTTTGGGATAAAGGCTTTACCACCAATCCCTCTCAAGCTCCAAACGTAAGTTTGCGTTTCAACAAAGCAGATATACTGTTGAAAGCAGAGCAGGTTTACAAGAGCTATCGTGATACCTTAAAATTTACGGGACAGGCATCAAACCTGGACACAAAAAAACTGATGATTTTAGTGAAATACTCCACAGATTGGTTAGCCCAAGGTGCCGGATTTGACAACGTTGTTGGCGCACTATGGGTCTCACCTGCCGCAGTAAATATAAATTCTGTCCTTGCACATGAGTTGGGACATACCTTTCAATATCAGGTTCATTGTGATGGAACTTATGGCTACAGGGACCAAAATTATGTGGGTTCTTTCTGGGAACAATGCGCCCAATATATGTCGCGTCAGACCTATCCTGCAGGATCTTTAGATGATATAAAATTCTTTTATGACAATTGCTATAAGAATTTTTCAAATGAAGAAATACGGTACCAGTCCTTTCATCTTCAGGAATATTGGAAGCTGAAATATGGGAAAGACTTTCTTGGCCGCTTATGGCGTTCGGCCACTAGCCCTGAGCATCCACTGCAAACCTACAAGCGCATTACCAACAGCAGCCAGTCAGTACTTAACAATGAAATCCTTGATTATGCCAGACGTTGCGTAAATTGGGATCTCCCTAATGGCCAATACGTAAGGGCAGCTGCACAAAGCCAGAATGCTATATTTAAAACACTACTGAATTATAACCCGGCCGATCAGTATTATACGGTTGACCAGGCGACTGCGCCTGAATGTTATGGTTTTAATGTTATTGAATTGAATGTCCCTACAGCCAATACTGCAACAGTAAACTTTAGTGGCATCAACAATGGGACATTTGTTAATCTACAGGGGTGGAGATATGGGTTTGTAAGTGTGAACAGCAGTGGAATACCTACTTACAGTACAATAGGAGCAGATGCCCAGGGGTCGCTTTTATTCACCAAACCAGCTAATACAAGCCGTGTATGGCTTGTTGTTTCAGGAGCTCCTCAAACACACTTTAATCATGAATGGGGAATGACAGCAAGTCAAATACCTAAATTCCCTTACAAAGTAAAATTCACAAATACCCAGCCCAAATCCTTATAAGTGATAAACAGTACCTGCAAAAAGCCAGCTTCATGTCGTCCTGCAACGACAATGAAGCTGGCTTTGCTTTGGTCGACTTGAAAGCAAGTAAGTACTCCTTTAATTAAAAGCCGGATTACGGTTGCCAAATCGCTAATGTGATTTTTTACTAATTTTTCGGGGTTATTGAGAGACTATCAAAATGGATCTTCTCTTTTTATTTTCTCATTAACCCATTGTTTTTAGCAACATGCTCTTTGACATTTGATCATTTCCAGGCAGAATAAATTGTTTGAGGATTTACAAAACTGCACACAATTAGTATCTCAAGGGATAAGTAAGAAATGGACTATTTAGTAAAAATATTTGACCTTAAAAGAACATACGCATGTATAAATGCGTTATACCTTTGTAATCGATACCATAGAATTGAAGATTAATCATATTTTTCTTATTATAACTTTCAGGTTTTGAAGGCGAACTACCGAATATCAATACAATAAATTACTTGCAAGATTGAGCATTAAATATCCAAATTCATGAAACACCATACTAATCTGGTACCGTCGATTGTATAATGCCATATTACATCAAAAAATAATTAAATGAAAAAAATGATTAAAGTTCCAACTTCATTGATTGGTTGTGATGCTCCGCAAAACTCCCTGATGTTAGATGGTTGTTCTGTAATCGAGCAGTGCATACACAGTACGGAAGTTAAGGGAACGATGTATCTCGAACAGCATTTACTCCTTATTGTACTGGAAGGATCTGTCGTTCTCACTTATGGAAAACAAGAATATAAGCTAGGTAAGAACGATATGATTTTGCTAAAAAAAGCAACTGCTGTAAAATATCATAAATTCGGAAATACAGATAATGATAATATTTACGACAGCTTAATGTTCAGCATTAAAGATGATCTTCTAAAGTCATTTCTGTCAACCTCAGAAATTAAGGTATCAAAACCTGAGGGTGAAATCAAAACAGGCGTTTACCCAATGAATGAATGTCTTGTTGCATTTGCCCAATCCCTTAAACCCTATTTTTTCGATCATTCTGTAGTTCATCCCGGACAGCTTCGTCTAAAAATTATCGAATTGTTATATGATGTTGCTGAATGTAACCGAAATATGTTTTTACAGATCCTGCAGTTGCACGAGCCTGTACGGACTGATATCCGAAACGTGATGGAACAACATTATGCTTCTCCCGTGTCTGTTTCAGAATTGGCATACCTTTCTGGTAGAAGTGTGTCTAGCTTCAAGAGAGATTTTCAAAATATATACAATGTTGCACCTGCAACATGGATAAGAGAAAAAAGGCTTGAAAAAGCGAAAGACATGCTGGAAACAACAATGATGTCTGTTTCAGAGATTTGTTACACTTTAGGATTTGAGAATACATCTCACTTTTCAAGAATATTCAAAGAATTTCATGGGCAAGCGCCTACTGTTTTTCGTCTTTAAATAATCAAAATAAGAAGCTATGAAAGTATTAGTAATCGGAGCAAATGGAAGAGTTGGCTCACTTTTAATCAAAAAACTGGCCACTCAACATCAAGTTGTGGCTGGTTCAAGACATGCAAAACCAATAAATAATTCTGGTAATGTTGAGCATCGCTATATTGATTTACTAGATGATGTAAATTCTATTACAGAAAGCACGAATGGAGTAGATGCCGTATATTTTGTATCCGGATCCAGAGGTAAAAATCTTTTACAAATAGACTTACATGGAGCAATAAAAACTATGCAGGCTGCAGAAAGAGTTGGGGCAAAACGCTATATCTTGCTTAGTTCTGTTTTCGCTTTACAACCGGAACACTGGAAGGAATCTTTCCTGAATGATTTAACAGATTATAATATTGCTAAACATTACGCTGACTTATACCTCACTACTCAAACTCAGTTAGATTATACTATACTGCAACCTGGGGCGCTCAAAGAGGAACAGGGCACTGGAAAAATAGAAACAAATGTAACCAGCCCGGGAGCTAACTCTATTGCTAATGTTGTAGCTACGCTTGTGGCGATACTGGAAGATGACTCAACCATTGGAAAGGTAATTCTTATGCAGGACGGGGATACTCCAATTCATGATGCTTTACATTCAGTCAGGATAACATAGACCATGTCTATCCTGAATAATACCCTATTAATGTGTCAGATAAGCATCCCCCCTATTGAATGTTATCTTAAACTAATAATCAGTTAATAAATTCCCCAACTCCTTTTATCCCAAAAAAGGACTAATTAGTCAAAATCTTTGAGCTAATTAGAAAAACCATCGGATTCTCGTCACTGTATCTTTGTTAAAGAAAAAGAGCTTAATAATTCTGCTATTACTTGACAGTATATTAATCTCATTTAAAGAATACTGAAAATAAACGAGATAACTTATGCCAGACAATCATAAACAAAATGACCTTACCCACTCAGCAAAATTAAATGCTGATGGATCACAAAAAAGCAGTAGAAACATAGCGAAAAAACTGTTTTCCTCAATTCCAACTGTACTAGTATTTTCTGCCCTGACAATTGGAAGCCTATTAATTTCATCTCAAAATAGTTATAGTCAAAATAATAAAAAAGAAGTTATGCAAAACAATCAAGAACAAAAAGATGGCATCCTGAAGCCAATAGAATTGTATGTGGAAGCAGGAAGAAAAGGCGACGGTAATATTGCAAAACCAGCATTTGCGTCAACTGCAACGATGTCCTGGTCAGAAAACGGAGAATTAAAAAGTGTTCCCATTCAAGTATTGTTTGATGGATTTTCGGCAGCGAAGCCAATGGAAGCAAGTTATAAACTGATCACTTTGGATGTAGAAGGAAATGCCGCAATAGTAAGAATCGAATCACAATTTGGAGCTGACAAATATGCCGATATGTTTACATTGGTAAAAGACGGCAGCGATTGGAAAATCATCAGTAAAATTTATCAGGTAATAAAATAGAAATCATGTCAGCAAATCAAAATATCAACACTGTTCAAGATTATGAAGATGTCCTGGCAGCAATGGAAGGATATGTTCAGGGATTAAAAACCGGAAACGTTGAGCAATTAAAAAAGACCTTCCATCAAGATGCGGTTATGTATGGCCATTTAGGCGATGATTTATCACAAGGTAGCATAGATAATCTTTATACCTACGTTGAAAAATTTGGCGCAGCACCAAATATCAAAACCAATCTTACGGTTTTACATAAAACACCTACCACAGCAATTGTTCGCATTGAAATGGAACATGATGCTGCAGATGAGGATTTCACGGATTACCATTCATTGATCAAAATTAATGGAGAATGGAAAGTTGTTGCAAAACTATTCCATCTGTACACTAAATAAATAATCAAAAATCATTACTTCAGAGTTTTACTGGGAGCATATTATTGCTTCCAGTGGGGCTTTATGTCAAAAAAATAGAAATGTCAAAATTATTCAGTCCGTTGACTGTAAAATCAATTACGCTTAGAAACAGAATTGTCACCTCACCTATGTGTATGTATATGGCTGAGGATGGATTTGCAAGTGATTGGCACTTGGTACATTATGGCTCCAGAGCCATAGGGGGAGCAGGTGCAGTCATGTTAGAAGCAACAGCTGTCCGGGCTGACGGGCGCATCGGAGTCGGAGATTTGGGGATCTGGAAAGATGAACATATAGCGATGCTCACCAAAGTTGCGTCTTTTATAAAAAGCGCTGGAAGTGTTCCTGCTATTCAATTGGCTCATGCCGGCAGAAAAGGAAGTACCTGGGCTTCTGGACGGGAGAGCCGTCCACTACTGCCTGATGATGAAAATGGCTGGGAAGTAATTGCACCTTCTGACATTGCTTTTTCACCAGCAATGCAAACACCTCGCACAATGACTATAAAAGACATTGAAGCAGTACAACAAGCTTTTGTAGATGCTGCTGTGAGGGCCTTAAAATCAGGGTTTGAACTGATTGAGATTCACAGCGCTCACGGATACTTAATCAATGAATTTTTATCTCCTATTCCAAATAAAAGAACCGATTGCTACGGTGGAAGTATTGAAAACAGAGCGAAATTTTTATTCGAAATTATTGATAAGGTAAAAGAAGTGTGGCCTGCAGAACTTCCTATTGCGGTTCGTATCTCAGCGACAGACTGGATGGAAGAAGGATGGAATATAAATGATTCATTGTGGTTAAGCAGAAAATTAGCTGAGAAGGGCATTGATATTGTTGATGTTTCCAGCGGTGGTACAGTTCCAGATGCTAAAATTACAGTCGGTTCAGGCTATCAATTACCGTTTGCAAGTACTATTAAACGCGAAATTAAAGATCAATTACTTGTTGGGACCGTAGGGATGATCACCAATCCACATCAAGCCGAAACTATTCTGGCCAATGGAGATGCCGATCTTATTTTCATGGCACGTGAACTTTTAAGAAACCCCTATTTTCCTTTAGAAGCAGCAAAACAACTTCGTTCAGAAATCCCTGTTCCAAAAGCATATGAACTGGCATTTTAATATCAAAACACAATTATATGAATATTTATTTAACAGTTATTGTAAAGGCAAAGCCGGAGCATCAACAAGAGGTGAAAAATCTATTGTACAAGCTTCCGGAATTGTCTAAAAAAGAAGATGCCTGCATCGGATACGATGTTCATCAAAGCATTGAAGACAAAAACATCTTTATTCTTAATGAAAAATGGGAAAGTTTAGATGGGCTGAGTTTACATAATGAACAATCCTACTCTAAAGAGTTTTTTGCAATATTTCACAAATTACAGGAGAATCCAATAAGTTATCGGTCTAAGTAATTCGTAGTATAATTTTAATTTTTAAGCAATGAATAAATACAATAACCTGTTTGTTCCCTTATTATTTGGGAATGGTATAAGTTTAAAGAACAGAATCGTTATGTCACCTATGACTACCTGGGCATCTAATGATGACTTTACTATAGCTGACGAAGAAGTAGAATATTATAAGAAAAGAGTAAATGGTGTAGGATTGGTGATCACAGGATGTACGCATGTTACGGCAAATGGCATCGGTTTTACACACGAATTTGCAGGATACGACGATACTTTCCTTCCAAGCCTTAAAAAGCTCGCAGATGCAGCTAAAAGTGGCGGAGCACCAGCAATATTACAGATGTTTCATGCAGGGAACAAAGCAATCCCTGGTCTTATTCCTAATGGCGAGGTGGTAAGTTCAAGCGCTGTTTTGAGTGGAACTATTCTACTATCTGATAAAGAAAATATTCCAAAAGAATTGAGTGAAAATGAAATTTTAGAAATTATCAAAGCATTTGGTGAAACCACGAGAAGAGCGATTGAAGCTGGTTTTGATGGAGTTGAAATTCACGGAGCCCACGGATTTTTGCTTCAAAATTTTATATCTCCATTTTTTAATAAAAGAAATGATCAATGGGGAGGTTCTCTTGAAAATCGCTTAAGACTTAGCATGGAAATTGTAAGAGAGGTGAAAAAAGTAGTCTCTGAACACGCTAAAGCTCCTTTTCTTATAGGCTATAGAATCTCACCTGAAGAAATGCCGCAACAGACTTATGGACTATCAGAAACATACATTCTGATGGATAGACTAATTACTGAGCAGATCGATTATTTGCATTTCTCTTTGTTTGATGCTGTCAATCAAAAACCAGTTGATCCGGGACATTCAGCACAGCCTATATCAGTTGTATTAAACAATTATGTGAATAACAGAGTTCCTGTTCTTGTTGCCGGAGGCATTACAACACCTCAAATGGCCAATCAGGTTTTAGACTACGGTGTTTCTATGGTGGCAATAGGCAGAACTTTAGTAATCAATCCTGATTGGGTAGAATTAACTCAAAATGGAGAAGAAGAAAAAATCATTTCAATCCTTAAACCTAATACAGCAGAAGACAAAAAAATCCCATCAAAATTAATGGCAATATTTGAAACACTGAAAGGCTGGGTGCCAATGGAAGACTAAGAGGACAAAACAGATCACCAGCAGGAATTTTGAATGATTTGGCAGCTTAAATAGAACTCAACTGAATAATGTCAGCTGTCAAATCTCTCAAAAATGGTACGACCTCGTATTCAAACCACGGATTTTTCTTTTGCCAGATCTTATTTCTTGGTGACGGGTGTACAATCGGTAAGAATGAAGGCAGGTAATTCTTAAAATCCCTTACCCTTTCAGTAAGTGTCGTATTCTTTATATCTCTCAGGTAATAGTTTTGGGCATACTGGCCGATAAGCATGATCAATCTAATATCTTTCATCTCAGCCATTAAGGACTGATGCCATCTGGGTGCACATTCAGAACGAGGGGGAAGATCACCAGAATTACCTTTGCCAGGATAACAAAACCCCATTGGAACTAAAGCAAACAGTTTATCGTCGTAGAATTGTTCCTTACTCACCCCCAACCATCTTCTTAATTCATTTCCGCTCTGATCATCCCATGGAATACCACTATGCTGAACTTTTTGTCCGGGGGCCTGCCCTATGATAACAATCTTAGATTCAACACTAGCCTGCACTACGGGCCTTGGAAAATCAGGTAATTGCCCCTTACAGATTATGCAGGCCCGGATCTCTTTTAAAAGCTCTTCCAAAGGTTTAAGATTAAAGGACAAAAATAATTCTTAATAATTTTCAGTTATTTTACGAAATTCATCAATGTTAGTAATTGTAATGCTTTTACCCGAAATTACAATCATATTCTCGGCTAAAAGATCGTTGATTGTCCGAAACAATGATTCATAAGAAGAGCCGGTATAAGAAGCAATATCTTGTCTGGTCAACTCAATATTTATAAAGCCCTGATCATCGACACCAAATTGATCCTGCAGCGAAAGAAGCGCCTGCAGTACTCTTCCCTTGATACTCATATGCGCAAGATTACTCATTCTTCTTTCTGATTCTTGTAATTCACCAGCAAAAAAGCGCATCAGTTGTATCACGAAGTCCGTATTCACATGCATCGTTGATTCCAAAAAATCCAGCCCAATAAAACAAACTATAGCATCATCAATTGCAGTGGCAGAAACAGGGTAATGTCCTGAGCCACCTAATCCCAGGTGGCCTATAACATCACCCTTTTGGGCAAAACGAACGATAAGTTCTTTTTCATCATCCCATTTCTTATGGACTTTCACTTTTCCGCTATAGACAAAGAATATACCCCTGACTTCCTCTCCTTCTTTAAATACCTGCTGACCTTTTTTAATTTTGATATTTTGCTTATTGGCATCGATAGCAAGTTTCCATTCTTTTAAACAGAACCTGCATAAAAAACAGGTATTTAAATCACAGGTATTTTTTGTTTTTGTCATCCTTATTATTTTACCATCATTTAGCTGCACGAATTTAGCCAATCTTTATTTTATCATGTCCATCATCTGCGATATGGAAAATAATTCCAATTACAATCAGAACCCCGCCTGTAAAAGCCGGCCATTGAAAAGATTTGATTCCATTCAAATTTATAGTCCATGCATGCGAATCTACGCTATTCACAGTTGTCAGATTAGTAAAGGTTAAAAAACCAACGCCAATAAATATAATCCCTATAATTATTAACAAAACATTTATCTTTTTCATAACATATACATTAGACCTCAAAAATACTATTAATATTTCACAAGCAATATAATATTAACATTTTTAAATAAAAAAACCATATTTATATTACATTTGCAATATATAATACAATAAAAATATTTTGATTAACAATGAAACATTCCACCTCAAAAAAGATTTTTGAATTACGGCACACCTTAAAGAACCCCTTAAAAATTAACCCCTTTGTTTACAATAAAGACTTTCTGCTCTGGACTATCATTGGTATAATCGGTGGTATCATTTCTGGTGGCTACTGGATTGTATTAGAGCATATCACAACAGTTTTAAAAATTATAGAAGGAATATTTGTTATTCCTTTAATGACTATTGCCGGATTAGCAGCAGGATTGATCATTTATAAACTGGGTGATCCGGGCGAAATTGATTTGATGGTAGATAATATACATTTTAAAGGAGGCCGGCTGAACCCCAAAAGCAATCCATCAATGATTTTATCTTCTTTGATCTGCATAGCCTCTGGAGGCAGCTTAGGGCCAGAAGCACCACTAGTACAAGTGGTTGGATCTACAGGGACGTATATTTCACGTAAATTAGGTTATAAAGGAGAAGATGTACGTTCTATTACCATTGCTGGGATGGCATCCGCATTTACAGCTCTTTTTGGGGCACCGCTTGGAGGAAGCTTATTTGCTTTAGAAATATTAGATCATAAGCACGTTACCAAGTATTATAAGGCTTTTATGCCAGCACTGGTGGCCAGTTGTGCAAGTTACCTCGTTTTTGTATTGATCACACACCTTAATCTCGGGCCTGCCTGGAACTTTCCTCCGTATAAGAACCCAAAAATCTGGGACATCTTTTATGCTGTTGCCTACTCTTTAGCTGGTGCGGCTACCGGATGGCTATTTACCCTGTTCATCAAGTCATTTAAGCTGCTCTTCAATAAAATCTCATTAGCTATTTATTATAAACTGGCATTGGGCGGCTTCTTATTGGGAACGATTGCTTATTTTATTCCTCTTACCCGATATTTTGGGCATGAGCAACTCACAGCAGTACTTAGCGGAAGTTTCACGATCCAGTTCTTATGCCTATTGCTGATTATGAAACTAATAGCCATTGCAATTACAGCAACCTCAGGCTGGAGAGGTGGTTTTATTATCCCACTACTATTCGCTGGCACTGTTCTGGGATTAGTTATCTATCATTTATTTCCCGGACAAAACCTTACCTTAATTACTGTCTGTTGCATGGCCGCTTTAAATGCCTCGGTTACACGAACGCCTGTGAGTATTACTATTTTACTTGGTGCAATGACAGGCTTTCAAAATATTGTACCTATTATTTTCGCAAGTTTAACAGGATATTTTCTGGCGCCTAAATCTCCATTGATACACGCTCAAATGGGTATGGATAAATAGGATCAAACTCACTATATCCTTAAGAAGATGCAGCAGTATGAGCCATGAAGAATTTGGCTGGTATCATGTAAATAAACATGCTCCTTTGTTCACTATTTAGAAAGCATGTGTGGCATCCACCTTTAACATGCTTTCAGTAATTAACTAAACTAAATCTGGCTATTGCCGTGATTGGATTCTCCATTTGTAATCCAACTTTTAATACTGACAATTTTTATAGCGAAACGTTGCACGAGCATTTAAAATAAATAAGCTGTAATTCCATATTTGCTGTTGCAATGGTGCAAATTCAATCTTACTATAAGACATGATTTCAAGTAATTTCACGGTAAGATCTGATAGGGTTTTATAGGGGTACTGTAGGGGTTGTGTTGTAGGTTGAACTAGTATTGAACTAGCATTGAAGTAGTATTGAAGTAGCCTGGGCTACTTCAAGGGTAGTCGAACGCTTCTTCAACCCTACTTCAATGTATACCACTACCCCTACAGTACTATACCAAAACCATGCCTTAACAAGGCACATCGTAATCTTGTTTATTTGGCTCAGTTTTGGCAGGTAATTAAACAGAAAAAAAATACTGACAATCAAAATAAAAAATCCGCACCTATGAATATTTCATCAATAAATCCGGTTAATGGGCAGCAAATTCAAGAATATCCAACGCTTAATGAAAAACAAGTAGCTGAGAAGATTGAGCAAACACATAGCGCCTGGCTGGACTGGAAAAAAACCACTCCTATACAACGCAGAACACTAATGAACAGGCTTGCCGAAATTTTGCGGGAGCGTAAAAATGAGCTGGCCATATTAATGGCCAATGAAATGGGAAAACCTGTTAAACAAGGACTGGCCGAAGCAGAAAAATGCGCCTTATGCTGCGAATATTACGCGATCAATGGAGAGGGCCTGCTTGCAGATCAAATTATCGAAACTGAAGCCTCAAAAAGTTATGTCAGCTTCCAGCCAATCGGTATAGTTTTAGCCGTAATGCCCTGGAACTTTCCATTATTTCAGGTATTCCGGTTTTTGGCACCAACACTTATCGCGGGAAACTGTGGTGTTTTAAAACATGCTTCAAACGTTCCGGGTTGCGCTTTAGCTATTGAAGAAATGATTGTTCAGGCCGGCTTTCCTGCTCACGTTTTTCAAACGCTTTTGATTGGCAGCAAGATGGTTGAAAAAGTCATCGAAAATCCACGTATCAAGGCTGTAACACTTACAGGCAGTACCAACGCTGGTATTACTGTTGCCAGTAAGGCAGGTGCAATGCTTAAAAAGGTAGTACTGGAATTAGGAGGTAGCGATGCTTACGTGGTTCTGGCAGACGCAGATTTGGAAAAGGCTGCAGAAATCTGTGTCGCCAGCCGTCTCACTAATAGTGGTCAAAGCTGCATTGCTGCTAAAAGATTTGTTGTTGAAGAATCAGTTATTGCTGAGTTCACTCAACTGTTCCTGGATAAAATGAAGAAAAGCGTAATGGGCAACCCACTTGAAATGGATACAGACATTGGACCGATGGCACGGATAGATCTACGCGACGAGCTTCATGCACAAGTCTTAAAATCAATTGAAAAAGGAGCAGTTTGTATTCTTGGTGGTGAATTACCTGAAGGGAACAATGCTTATTATCCTGCCACTATTCTCACCAATGTATTACCCGGTATGACAGGGTATGATGAAGAGCTTTTTGGCCCGGTTGCGTCGATTATTTCAGCAAAAGACGAAAACGATGCCATTCGTATTGCGAATGACAGCATTTTTGGATTGGGTTCAGCCGTATTTACCAAAGATATTGCCAAAGGCGAGCGAATTGCAGCAACTGAACTGGAAGCCGGCTCATGTTTTGTAAACGAACGCGTACAATCTGATCCGCGCTTACCTTTTGGAGGTATAAAGACTTCTGGTTATGGCAGGGAGCTGGGTAGTTTTGGGATTCTTGAATTTGTAAATATCAAAACGGTATACGTTAAATAATTTAGAGGATTTTAAGCGTTGAAGTTCAACGCTTAAAATTCATTACAGCTACAAATCATTTCATGACTATTATTTTCTCTTAACCAGCTCATTATAAATTGCAATACGGTGCGTACGTAATTTATAGGGTATCTTTTCTTTGCTGTTGCTCATCTGAAAACCAATAGCGTGAGATTCTTTGATGGGCATATGGCAGTCGATACAGTTCTTTGCCAGCACAGCTTTGTTCTTCTCTTTCAATGTTTCATGTTTCACATCCTGATGACAGCTGATACATTTAGCGGAATAAATTGCCACGCCAGAGCTCTTATTATCATGCATATCATGGCAGGTAATACATTCTGCTTTACCAATTTTATAACACAAACTAGCCTCAAGCAGTGGCTTTTGTTTACCGTGTACATCGGGATCTTCTCCGCTATACGCATTATATTGAGGTAATGTTTTTAACGTATCTCCCGGTTTAAAATTAAAGGTTGAACTCACCGTCTGGATACCCGTTCCTGAATGACATACCCCACATGCATCTATTCTTCGGGATAACGCCAGTTTTTTATAACTCACCATAAAATTGGCCGTTTTCACCGTAGGGTTCTCTTGATGAAAGGTGACGTGCTGAGCCGCAGGGCCATGACAACGTTCGCAATCTATACCTGCGATAATGGAGTTTTTAACATATTCTTCCGTGATTGAAAAATTAGGCCCTTGTACCAGCTTTTTGTCCGCGAAAGAGCTATGGCACTCTAAACAACGCGCAATGATTGGCCTGCCAAAATAAATCTGGTCTTCAGGGAAACCCGGGCTGTTTACCCATTGATGTTCTTTGGTCAGGTAATTCAATGGCATTTGCATCAGTTGTTTGCCGTACCAGAATGCGAATGTATACGCGCTTTTTCCTGCACCAAAAATCATAGCTGTATGTTCAGTTTTTCTGTCCACACCATTGAGCAGCGCAGACTGATACAGGCCATCAGCACGGTTTTTTACCTGCACTTTAGTGTTTTCATTAAAAATGAACTCTCCATCAGGTATATGCAGGCTGTCTGCAGAACCAGGTGCAGTGAGTATTTTTGAAGCATTAAAATGGGAATTGTGCACCGCAGATTTTGTAAGGTCCTGATGACAACTTACACAGGTAGCACTCCCGGCGTAGGCTGGTCCCCTGCTGTCGTTACTTTTACTTTTTACTGGTGTACATTTTACAATCGCAAACACAAAAATTGCCAGAATACAAAAAATCAGGAAGAAGCGTCTCCGGCCCATACATTAGCTTGGTTAGAATATTAGTATTTTATCGCTAACTAAAATAGTAAAAAAATTCACTACAGCTGATAAAAAAGCATAAATGGACTGCTTTAACCGAGCTCGAGCTGATTTTTCACTAACTCATAATACTTGCCTCTGGTTCTGGTTAACTCTGCATGAGAGCCAAGCTCTACAATTTCTCCATTTTCCAGCACCACAATTTGTGCTGCATTCTTAACAGTACTTAATCTGTGTGCAATTACCAATACAGTTTTACCAATAAAAAAATGCTCCAGATTATCCATGATTGCCCGCTCATTATTTGAATCCAGTGCATTCGTAGCTTCATCAAAAAAAATGATCTGAGGATTTTTATAGACTGCCCTTGCAATGAATAAACGTTGTTTTTGCCCACCACTTAAATCTACTCCGGTACTGCCTAGTGCTGTGTTGTGTTTTTGTGGAAGTGATGCGACAAATTCGTCTAGACAAGCAATTTTAAGTGCCTGGTAAACCCGCTCAATATCTACATTTTTTTCGCTCATGGCTATATTTTGTGCAATAGACGAGCTGTATATATATCCGTCTTGCATCACTACTCCACACTGGCTTCTGAACTCATCTGTATTGATAGTTTGCAAATTGATATCATCAATTAAAATAGCACCGTCCTGAGGCTGATAAAATGATAACAATAGCTTCATTAATGTGGTCTTACCACTGCCGCTTGTACCAACTATAGCCGTAATTTTTCCCTTGGGGATAAATAGGTCTATTCCCCGCAGCACATAAGGATTATGAATCCCAGCGTATTTAAAAGACAGATTATTTACATCGAATCCCCTATTCAGCTCACCAGGAAAACTAATTTTCCCCTGATCATTTTCATTTGTTTTTAATTGTATCTCATTTAATCTTTCAAAGGAAGTTTTTGCGTCCTGATAGTCGTGAAAAAAATTCATGATGTCCTGAATTGGCAGCGTCAGCTGACCAACGATATAACCGATACTCAGCATCACCCCAAAAGTTATCGTGCCGTTAATTACCCAGTACGAACATAAAAAAGTTATAAAAATACTTTTCAACTGATTGACTGTATTTATCCCATTCTGCTGTAGCTGTGAAAGTTTCAGGTTACTTAACTTGAAATCATATAATTTATGTTGCAATTCCTGCCAGCTGTCTACTCTTCCCGATTGTGCGTTATTAAGCTTGATCTCCGTCATACCTGAGATCAAATCATTCAAATAATGTCTTTCTTCAATAGCGAGCCCGAATCTGCGGTAATCAAGCTTTCTACGCCGCTCCATAAACAAGAAAAACCACACAAATGATAAAGCTGTGAACAATAGAAAGCTTATTACAATGTATTTATCAAAAAAGAACATCTGTAAAATGTACACCACTAAAAGCGATATCGAAAAGATAAAAGACACCAATTTTGTAGACAGAAAAGTTTCAATTCTGGAATGGTCATCTATCCGCTGATAAATATCTGCATGGTTCTTGGTGTCAAAAAAAGAAATCGGCAGCATCAGTAGCTTTACCAGGAAATCTGAGATAATACCAATACTTAACTTAGTGCTCAGTTTTGCCTGGATTAAACTTCTGATATAATTTGTAAAGGTTAAACTCCCGAATAATACAAATTGAAACAGCAGGACTTTCCATATAATATTTATGTTTTTCTTTTCTACCCCCTTATCCGTCATGTACTCAATAGTTCTTGGAATAAGCATGGATATCGCACTGGCAATCATGATCACCAAAAGAAGAAAGCCTATCTGCTTTACATGTGGCCTGAGAAAATCTACAAATTGCCAGCCTATACTTTTTCCTTCAGCGCCGGCAGTTTTTGTGATATAATCACTTTCTAAATCAGGTTCGACAAATAAAGCGATCCCCTTTTCCCCATTGCCCGCCCAGCCCTCTGTAAATTCTTTTTCGGACAAAACTGCAAACCCATAGGCAGGGTCACCAATCGTATACTTCCCATTTTTAATCTGGTATAAAACAACATAATGGTTTTTCCTCCAGTGAATAATACATGGAAAAGGTTGTTTTTCCTTAAGATAGTCTATCGTAGTTTTAAATACCAAAGCCTTAAAGCCCACCTGTTCCGCGCCGTACATAATATCCCCGATATTACTTCCAAGGCGCGAAGTATTGCATAGCTCTCTTAATTCTGATATACTGGTTGTGATCTGATAATATTCAGAAATCATTTTTAAACAAGCGGGACCACAGTCCATTAAGTCTAATTGCTTCTGAAAGGGATACTTGTAAAATTTCAGCATTGGAAAGCCCCAAAATAAACCATCGTAATATCCAATTCCTTATTGCCTAAAGTGGAACCATCGTGAAAGCAATTGTCAGTTGGAGCAATATAATACTGATAAGGTTTTTGCTGCACCCTGATGACCGGATAATCAGGAAAATGTTCAAAAAAGAACTTGGGTATGTTTGCAATATTAACGTTGTTCTTTTTGAGGTCTATTTTCTTTCCGATCATATTTAAAGCCTGTATCATGGATAGGTTTACAAATAAAAATGACCGGGTATCATTGCCTAAATTAATAGAAATCCGGTTCCCGAATTTATGAGCGGTATGGATGGTCATAGATTGGGTCCCATCATTGTGCATACCCATATATTTAATATCCTTAGGTTTAAAATCCTTGGGTAATTTAGTCGTATTACAGGCAACCATCTCTATATTAGGCAAGTTGGTCCCAATACAATGAAAATTAAATGGTTTGTTGTCTGCAAGCGGCGATAAAAAGGAATTGAGGTTCGAGCTTAGTTCTTTAGTCAATGCTGCATCACCTGAAAATTTCTCAAATACCTCTTCGCGGCTCTTGGAATTAGCCAGGTCTAATCGCTTAAAGCATGCTTTTAATGCTTCAGGAATATCACCCAGATAAATCGTATTATAATCGTTCCGTTTATCTTTCGCTTGTATGCCTCTTATTTCTTCGCGATTTAAAGCTCTCCAGTCTCTTTTAGCGATACGGGCATTATCTTCATACTGAGGCGTATAAACCATGCCGTGAAAGTTAACAGGCTCGGTCACCAGTGCTGTATGTAATACGGTTCCAGAATTAATATGGACTACTTCATAACCTTGTTCTAGCTGGTTATGTATTAAAATTCCTTTTTTTAGCTTCATTCTTTCAAATAATAAAATTCCAGGTAATACGTATTTAATTTAAAATCTGAATGCTCCGAAATAGACGATGATAATATCTAATCCTTTCATTCCAAGTGTAGAGCCATCATGAAAGCAATTATCAGTTGGAGCGATATAGTATTGATATGGTTTCTGATCAATTTTAATCACTGGATAGTCAGGAAAGTGTTCAAAAAAATATTTAGAGATATTGATGATATCAACAGGATGTTTTTTAGTATCAATTTTCTGCTTTAACATGTTCAAAGCTTGCGTCATAGTCAGGTTTATAAACAAAAAAGAACGCGTTTCTTTTCCAAGATTGATTGTAAGACGGTTTCCTGATTTATATAATGCATGGGGTGATACGAACTTGGTACCATCATTGTGAATACCCATATACTTTTTATCTTCTTCGGTATGGTCAGCTGGCAATACGGTCGTATCACAGGCTACAACTTCCAGGTTTGGCAGGTTTGTACCCAAATAATGAAAGCGGAATGGTTTTCCATCAGCTTTAGACTTTAAGAATTCTTCTGTCGCCTGATTAATTTCTAAAGTTGCTTCCGGATTCGCCTTAAACTTTGCAAAAACATCATTTCGGTTTTTACATTGCGCTAAATTCAATTTCTGAAATGAATTTTTCAGGTTTTCGGGAATATCCCCAATATATATCGTATTTGAATCACTGCGTTTATCAGTTGATTTCAGTGTTTTAATTTCCTGAGCACTCAATACTCTCCAGTTCTTTTTTGGAGTAAAAGCGTCTTCTTCGTAAGACGGTAAAAATGAAAGGTCTTCGTAAATAACCTTTCCCGTATCTTGTTTTGTATAATGAGTTACTCCCGAATTGATCTTGATCAGCTCATAATCTTCAAAGGATTGACGGTGGAGCATAATACCCTTTTTTATCTTCATATATCAATTATTTATTCCAGCTCTATCAAAAACACCCGTATAAACGATGGTAATATCTATTTCCTTGTTACCGAGTGTGGTTGCATCATGAAAAAAGTTATCTGTAGGTGCTATATAATATTGATAAGGTTTCTGAGCAATTCTGATCACAGGATAATCTGGGTAATGTTTAAAAAATAAATGAGCTATATTATCAGGATTAATTTCTTTACCAGCTAGGCCTGTTTTTTGTTTTACCATGTTAAAGGCCTGTATTAAAGAAAGATTAGTGAACGCCAGATGCCGGGTTTCTTTACTTAAATTTATGGAAATACGATTGCCGGATTTATGGGCTGTATGAGGAGTAAAATGCTTACTCTGATCAATATGTAATCCTATATAGATAAACTTCTCTTCCATATAAAGACAGGTTATGGTTTCCCGATTGGGCATTGCTCTTGTGATCCGGTGAAATTTATAATTTTTAGCAGAGGAAAAAGGGTGTAAAAATGTATCCAGCTCCGTATTAATGGCCTTCACTTTTTCCTCGTCTTCTTTCATCTTAGGGTATATCTGATCCAATTGCGTACATTCTTGCAAACCGAGTGAAAGAAGTGATTCCTTTAAATTCTCAGGGATTTCTCCAATATAAATGCTTCGCCGGAAATCAGTATTCCGGTGATCCGCTATTAATATCCGCTGTTCGGCAAGCTCCAGTTTACGCCACTCCCGTTTTGGAATATAGGATTCTTCATGATAATTCAATCCTGTTTCAATGGTTGCCGGCATCGTCCCATTATTAATAGATAATTGTTCTGCTATAGTGTCCAGGTCACTAAAAATGTGAAGTCCTTTTTTTAAGTACATAATACAGCTGGCTGCTTAAAAGAAATTAGTTTTTGCTTAACGTTACTTTCTATTTCAATTAAAGGAGGATTTTTGAGTTCCTGAATGAGTTCTGAATAAACTAATTTTTCAGCTTCCATTTTAGCCGTAACCTCAACAGGAAGACTATCAAGAATATCATTTTGTATAAAACTTAAAATCCTGATAATATCTTTGCAGTAAATGGTTGGGTTATCAAAACCATTATCATTCGCATATCTGCTGCCTAGAAAACCACCACCACAGAAATCATAAACCGGGCAGTTCAGACATTGTTCACACACCATATCATGTGCATTGTAGTAGACTTCAAAAATATCATCCTCAAAAAGATCTGAGATTTCATTTTCATGAATATTAAGGTTATTCCTGGTAATCCCTTCATAACATGCGCGTAATGAATCTACCACTTCTATCCCGCCATCCGTTTCTATAACCACTACTCCGTTTTTCTTTTTGCCGAAAGCCTGGTTCCCCACATTTTCTTCTCCTGCAATCATCTCGATCAGCGTTTCAAAGAACCTGATTACAGGTCTGTTTTTATCCCCTTTCCATAGGATAAAAAGTCCTATCAGCCAATCAGCATAGGGGGTGTAATCATCCTCACCAAATCTCACTGCATCAAATCCTTCAGGGAGTTTATCATAATGGCCGTCTGGAAACAGTAAATTCAAATTGCCTACTTTAAGTTCTTTAAGCTCCTTGTAAAATTCCTGGATTGGAATGTTTGTATTCATCACCATAAGAATACCCGACAGGCCATTTCCCCTACCCAATTTAACTGCCTCGGCAACCTGATTATAAGAACCTTTTCCATTATGAAATACACGGAAGGCATCATGATACTTTTTAGGCCCGTCTATACTAATCCCAATCTTAACATCATGAGCTTTGAATAAGTCATACCACTCTTTATCCATTGTCACCCCATTGGTTTGAATGGTAAAACCAAATTCAATTTCCGGCGAAGTATCCTTAAAAAGATTGATACAGAGTTTGAAATATTCCTTACTCAGTAAAAGTGGTTCTCCTCCATGAAATACGATCTGAACATAATCTATACCTGCGTTTTTACAATAGGACTTCAAACGTTCAGACAATGCCGCCACTGTAGCTAAAGACATGAATTTTGGCTGTTTCAGATAGGTTTGATCCCCTAAATTGTACATATAGCAATACGAACAATTAAGATTGCAGCGACTAGCAATCTTAAGCACATAAGAGATTACTTTTTTCATAGTTAAATAAAGTTCAGGTTATTTCAATGTGATTGTGGTTCAGTCTTAAGCCTCCATAAAAAATAGATAGCCAATTAGCTAAAATTGGCTATCTATGAAATCAATTAGCTAATTGCTTGTAAGAATGTTTCATGCTTATCATAAGCAGACACTTTCGAACGCAGGTTGCCAACAGCAACAACTGAGCAGCCAGAACTTACTCCACCAAAAATGGCTTTGTAAAGATCCAATTGTTCGTTTTCTGAAGAATTAACAGCATCGCTAAGGATACTTTTTTCTTCTGAGCTTGATGCGATTTTTGCATTTTTTTTCATGGGATTATAGTTTAAGGTTGAAAATCAGCCATCAGTAAGGACATGGCATTTGCCCTTTCATTTATATATTTATTTGAATGAAACAAGAGAATACATCCTATTTAACTAACCAATTTTACATCGTTCTTTGCTTGAGATCTTCATATCCTGGATCTCTGTCCCTTTTGTCCTTTACAGTTGATTTTCCAAAACTAAAACTCACTGAAAGTGCCACACTCCGGGTATCATAATAGTTTTGGTCCATGATCCTGAGTTCATTTAACCTGATTTTATAGCGGTCCTGGTTGCTCTTAAAAAAATCCTGCCCTGATAAAGTGATATTCCAGGAACCTATCGATTTCCTCAGCCTGACTTCTGTTTCGAGTCTGTTTCCGATTTCCGTATTTACAATAGTAACAGGAAAGGTGTTATTAGCTATTACTGTACAGCTAAGCCCCTTCTTCTTAGAAATATTAAATGTTTGATTGGTTGAAATACTAAAAAGAAAAGACCTGTTATCGATAGCTATATGATCGCCATAAGATCCTTTTGACATGACATAACCGGTCAGCGTTGATGCCGTTAATTTCCACCAGGGCAATAGCTGGCTATAATAGGTTATTGTATTTGAAAAAGCATATTTATTACCATAGTTCACTTTTTTATTGGCAATAACATTTTCCGAAGGATTATAAGGAAGTGCATAAAATTCATCCAGCAGCTGACTGGCGGCAAACTGAATTGAATAAGTCCCTGTTTTATTGCTAAAAGTATGGCTTAGTTCCTGTCTGTAATACTTGGATGGCAATAAAAATGGATTTCCCTCAAAATAGGTCTGATCAGTCGTATAAGTTCTGAATGGATTAACATCCCAAAAACTTGGCCTGGTTATTCTGCTGGAAACTGCCAGAACAAAGGTCTTTTCTTTTCCAGTGGTATATTTTAAGAAGGCAGTCGGAAAAAAGTTAATGTAATTTCTATCTACAACTTTTATACTTTCAAGCCAACCTTTTGCAACTGTATTTTCAATTCTTAATCCCAGTTGATAAGACCATTTTGTATTTATCGTCCGGTTTAAGATACCGTATAGTGCATTTATGTTCTCATTGTATTTGAACAGGTTACTTATTTTGGGATCTTTTACCCAAACATTCTCAGTTAATCTGTCCTCAAAAAGAAGATCATTATTAATTTTCGAGAAGGATGTTTTTGCACCAAAATCAAGGGAAGTATTTTTATTGACAGGCCATTCAAAATCAACCTTAACTGATTGATTGCTGATATGCTGCGGAGATGAACTCCTGAACCAGTCCTGAACAAATAAGGATTGATTGGTTAACAGATCCAATGCATCGGTTTTACTCACGGAATTGTTTTTGGATCTATATTCCAGTGCATCAAAATCAATACTGAGCTGCTTTCCTGAAGAATCAAGTTTACCCTGATAATTTAAATTAAGAGAATAGGTCTGTGAATTTAATTTATCCCGATTGTTGGTGAGACTAAGGGAATCCGCATCACTAAAATAATCACGTCTGAAAGCATTACGCGTCTCTTTGTGCCAGCTTCCTGCATAATCGAATAAAAGCCCAACTACATTTTTTTCATTAATCTGGTAATCAATCCCTAAATTTCCGCCAGGGGACAAGTCCTGGAAATCATTTAGAGAATTAATACTTCTGAGCGTCAAATTATCTGTAGTCCCTGCCGGATAGTAAATTTCCTTTTTGAGTTCTGGCTTCCTGCTTCTGTTGCTCATATATAAATCAGTATATATATTCCAATTCCCTTTGCGGTTATTGAGATAAACACTTCCCGCTTCAGAATTGACAGCAGTTTGTCTTGTGCTTAATACTGCATTTCCAATCAGCCCTTCTTCCTTATTCTTTTTGGTCAGAATATTGATGATTCCAGCACCGCCTTCTGCATCGTATTTACTGGACGGAGTGGTGATCACTTCAATTGCCAGCAGGTTATCTGATGGAATACTGCTTAGGTAGCTTTTCAGTGCATTTCCTGTAAGTACTTTCCGTTTATTATTTATATATACGATTGCCCCCGAAGTACCGCTGATTTGAATGGTACCGTCAGAAGAGACATTTACCAGGGGCGTTTTTTCAATAACATCCCAAATATTATTTCCAAACACAAGATCTGTTTCAGCGACATTAAAGCGGAGCCTGTCTATTTGCCTTTCAAAAATTGGTTTCTTTGCGCGTACTGTTACTTCTTTTAAGCTTTGTATATTTTGATATTGCAAATTGATTATGGTATCGGCTTTGACATTGACTGGTATCACTGTGTCTTTATAAGCCACATACTTAAAAACAAACTTATAATTTCCTTTAACAATGTTTTTAAAATGATAATATCCAAGACTATCTGTAATTGAATTACCCATCACAGCTGATCCCTGCTGCAGGCTGACCACAACTAACTGCAATGGTATCCTTTGATCATCTGTTACCTTCCCACTGATAGATACTTGTGCAGAAGCTGCATAAAAACAGAAAACAAGGAATACGGTCTGAACAATTTTCATCATATTAAAGGCAGTAGGTCTCATGAAATTAATAGCGCATCAAACTTTCTTTTAACTTCATTAATTTGATCTCAATAGTTTTCATTTAAACTAATCCGATAAAACATAAATTGGAAATATTTTGGATGAACAGGGTTTAATACGTTATAGAAAGGTAGATTTACAGGATAAATATATTCTGAGCTTAATTATGGTTTGCGTTTTGCTTTTAACAGACTACGGTTTACAAATGCATTAAAATCCTTTTTATAATGCTCACCTACGGTAATTTTTCTTCCGTTATTCAATGCGATCGTATTACCTTCAATGTATTCAATGTGTTTATTGTTCAGAATGAAGCTGCGGTGAAACTGTTCAAAACCTCTTTCTCTGGTCATTCTATTTGAAATCTCTATTAAGGAGATATAGGTCAGAATACTTCTGTCGACTGTATAAACCATCACATAGTTAAGTTTACTTTCAATCAGCACAATATCATCATAACGGATCTTAACCAGTTTCAAATTGTCGTCTTTACTTTTTATAAAAAAAAAGTTCTGGTCACGTTGGACTCCGGCAAAATCTGAATCCTGGGTTGATGGAGGAAATAATTTATGGATTGTGTCCAAAAATCTGGCAAAGGAATAAGGCTTTAGCAAATAGCCATCTGCCTGTATATCAAAAGCTTCATAAGCATATTTAGTGTGAGCAGTAGTGATCAGCAATTTATCTGTTTTTGCCCTGATTAACCCAGCGAGCTCCAATCCTGATATTTCTGGCATCTCAATGTCAGTGATCAGCAAATCAATCGCATCTCCTTTAGCAATCTCTTGTAATGCATATACAGGATCAGTATAAGTAGCTATTAATTCCAGTTCAGGGATCTTTATCATATAGTTCTTTAAGCCCTCTATTGCATGAGGCTCATCATCAATAATTACACACCTGTACGCCATAATATTCTTAAAGCCCTAAGATAGCTTAAAAATAATTTTAAGCAAGTATTTACACGATTGATTAAAAATAAACAAATCAATAGTTATAAATAGTTTTTATAGACGATTTTTTATAAGTTTTAAAGTCTTTACACCCTCTCTGACTTAATTTTTTGCTTAATCCCTATCCATTTAAACTTCTTTTGCAGCAGGTTATATTAGATTTTACAGGAAGTATATCAGATTTTGCAGCAGGTATATCAGACTTAAAAAGCCAGCTGAGTTGCAAAAACGCAAGATCAAAAAACAGGAAATATTTACTTCAGCTATACCATTTTAGCACGCAGACCGTTCAGTGATTAAATTATATTTAATTAACTTTTACCTTACCAAAATTCACCTTACAAAACAAGTTATGAAAAAACAATCTGGCTTAAAAAATTTCAAATCTATAGTCATAGCATCATCTATTGTATTATGCATGGCTTTGATGACTAACAATTCTTACGGGCAGACCCAGACAGCGATGAACTCAACTGCTGCCAGCAGTTATAAAAAAGCAGACAATGAACTCAATACTATCTATCAAAAGATATTAAAGGAATATGCTGCTAAAACGCAATTCATTAAGAATATCAAGGCAGCCCAACTGTTATGGATAAAATTAAGAAATGCTGACCTGGCTGCCAGATATCCAGAGATGGGAAAATATGGATCCGCAGAAGCAATGTGCAGAGCCGGTTACCTGGAAGCATTAACCAGAGACCGGATTAAAGTATTAAAAGTATGGCTGGATGGCATTCCTGAAGGAGATGTGTGTAATGGATCAGTTAAGAACCAGTAAAATTTAATGCTTCCATAACTGTAGAGCAGAGAAAACAGCTATTGTAACAGACTTCAATTCCAGGATTGAGGTTTGTTGCAATAGCTGAATATATAACTATTTATTTCTATTGTTGAACAGCAAGATGAACATAGCAAGCAAACAACTGATTGCACCAAAAAGGTAGATAGCCTGATAATTGTACCAACCTGCAATAATACCTGCTACGGGTCCGGCTAATCCTAAAGAAAAATCAAAGAATGCAGCGTAAGCACCTAAAGCTGTTCCACGCATTTGTGGCTCTACTTTCTTTATAGCCAATACACCCAGCGCAGGAAAAATCAGCGAAAATCCAATCCCAGTCAAGCTACACCCTACCAATGCCATGATTTCTGAGGAAGAGAACCCAATCAAAAGCTGGCCGGTAATCTCTATAATTAAAGAAACAAGTGCAACTTTATATCCACCGTATTTATCCGGAAAGGAAGAGAAAAATACCCTGGTAAGGATATAAAATATTCCAAAAGCCATGAACGCTATGGATGGATTTCCCCAATGATTTTCAGCAAATAATAGCGAAATAAAGGAAGAGATACAGGCAAACCCTATAGAAGAGAATGCCAATCCTAAACCCTGCCCCGCAATCAGGCCAATCACTTTATAAAATGGCGTTCTGATATGTATTTTAGCTACAACCAGGTCAGGAAGCTTAGTGGTAAGAGTCCAGCCAAAAATCGATAGGACGATAATCAAAGCAAAAACATAAGTCAGACCAAAATAGCTGTTTATCCAGATAGCCACAGGTGCTCCTATTGCAATCCCTGCATACATCGCGATGCCATTCCAGGTCATTACTTTTCCTGATTTTTCAGCACCGGTCAAGCCTATTCCCCAAGTTAATGCCCCTGTTATTGACAAACTTTCTGATATGCCGTGAACAATTCTTGCTAAGAATATCAGACTCAATGCTATTAAAATGTTATGGCTGAAAAATGCTGCTGCCATATAGATCATACCAGAAAAAATCACAAACAATATTCCTTTTTGGTAACCTGTCTTTGCCCCTTTTGTATCCGCTATTTTTCCAGAATATGCTCTTGTCAATAAGGTAGTTAAAGATTGTAAACCCATCACTATACCAACAATCAAGCCTCCAAAATTCAAATCGTGTGTTATAAATCCAGGAAGGATTCCCAAAGTCATTCCAATGGTTAGGTATATGGTAAAAACTGATATAATAATAGGCGTTAAAATTCTAATAAAATCTCTTTCTGCAGGGTTCCCGATATTCATATTTATCTTGTGCTCCATTGTATTATAAATTCATACCTCCAGTTAATTCAATGCGTTGTGCGCTAATCCAACGGGCAAAATCTGTTGTAATGGGGCCAGCAACAACCTGCAGCTCTTGTTCTTTTCTTTTGTGGTGAGTAAGGATTATGTCAATACCCTTAGCGGCCATCTTTAAAGAAATACTTTTCCCCGGGCCACGGTTACCGCTAATAACTAATCTTGTTTCGTTTTTTTCTAACATTTGTCTTGTATTATTAAGTTGAATATTACAAGTACAAAATTAGAAAGACAATGCCCGGCGAAGTTGACTATACAATGGTCATGATTGGACAAATCATGGTTTCAGACTTCTGAATCCGGAAGCTGTCATGCCAGTGTGTTTTTTGAAAAAGCGGGAAAAGTAAGCATGATCTTCAAACCCTAATTCATAGGCAATTTGTTTAACATCAAGATCTGTATAATATAGAAGCCGTTTACTTTCTAGTAAAATCTCCTGATTTATCCAGTAACTGGCAGGAAAACCGGTGATTTCTTTGGTAAGTTCATTCAGGTAAAGCGGGCTTATGTGGAGCAGTGAGGCATAAATATGGACCTGTTTTAGCGCTTTATATTTGGCATGAATTAACTGTTTGAACCGGACAACGGTATTGTACTTTTGTCCGCCGATATTAAGGTCGGAATTTTGTGACTGTATAATTCTTGAGGCAATTAAACCAGCTAAAGTATCCACTAATGAATTAATCAATGTTTTTTGGAGTGGGATCGATTTCTGGCTGGCCATTTCTTCCATTATTGGCACTATTTTAAAAGCGGCATCATCTGCTGCTACAGCAACAGTTTGTTTGATATGGAGATAAGTATCGAAGAGTTCACGGTATTGGTTTGAAATTAGTTCATGGCCCAAAAAAATGAACCAGCCTTCACAATTTTGGCAATTGATATAGCTATGCACTTGTCCGGGCGTGATAAAACAAAGAGAAGGACCACTTAAAACTACTTCATTAAAATCCACCGCTAACAGGAAGTTTCCCTTCTGCTGAACAAGGAACATATAATGATCATCGCGATGCGGAATATGTATAAAATGATTAAATTCCTTCATGGCTTTGAACTCTAGCCCTACGTGTCTAAGTTCGCCTTCATGTAGTGGTATTGCCGCTTTTTTCATTGAAACTGATTACAAAGGGAAAATCTAAAGCTATCGTAATATTCTAAAATCAAAACAAATAATTATATTAATTGTACTGTTTCAATAAAATATAAATTTATGGACAGCATTAATCAAAACCAAACTGAGCAGAATCACCAGAATCTGGATAGCACATCAGCTATTGAGAAGATCAAGGAATTAACTGGAATTGCAAAAACCTGTTTTCTATGTACACAACCTTCAGCCGGAGAATCTAACGGCACACGTCCAATGAGTGTTCAGGAAGTGGATGAACAAGGTACAATCTGGTTCCTGGTTGCTAATGATAGCCATACCTATCAGGATATCAGTGCTAATTCTAAAGTGAAATTATACTTTCAGGGCTCTGCACATTCCGACTTCCTGTTTCTTGAAGGTGCTGCAATACTTTCAGCAGATAAAAACAGAATTAAGGAGTTATGGGACCCAATCATGAAAACATGGTTTACTGAAGGGGAAGATGATCCTCGTATTGCTATTATCAAAGTAGCACCAGATACAGGATACTATTGGGATAATAAACATGGAAATGTAATTGCCGGAATTAAAATGGTAATTGGGGCAGCTGTGGGCAAGACAATGGACGACTCTATTGAAGGCGATCTTAAAGTATAATAAATAGTTCAATAAAGACTTGTATAAACCCGGCAACATGATTTTTGCTAAGGTTTATACAAGTCTTACCATTAAACAGGCTAATATCCTTTTATTGGTATCAGTTTTATTTCAGCAATGCATTAAGCCTTGCATAAATCTCCAGCATCCCTGCCTGATCTATTAATTCTTTCACCGGTTTTTTACCCAGCAAATTATTCCCATCTCTTTCTTCTCTCCAGATCCTGTCGGCATCATCTTTAAAAAATACGATCCAATCCTGATTATGATCTACTTGATACAATTCTGCATAACCTCTTAGCATGACTGCATTGAACCAATAGTTAGCAGGAAGCCTGCCATTCTTAAAGAAATGTTTTTTACCCGCTATAGCAATCCGATAAGCTTCGTCCAAATACTTTTTATCATTTGTTACCTGGTATAAAAGCACATTGCTTTGCAGCATAGATCCAGTATTATAAGTATATAAGGTTTGATCAACTTTTAAAGAAGGAATCTTTATCGCGTCATAATAAAGGCCATCCGGAGCCTGCAAGTGCTTATTCGTCCAGCTATACAGACTTAATGCAAGTTCAAGATATTGCTGTTCACCGGTGAACTTATACAATTGCAGCGCAACCAGAATTCCCGGGCCATTGGAACATGTATTTTTACTATTCAGTTCCCCTTCCTTCCAATATAAACCTCCACCAGCAACAGTATCCAGGCCAGCTTTAACCATATGCTGATAAATCATCTTTGCTTTTTCCAGGTAAACGGGGTTTTTATTTCTATGATACGCATCCAGATAAGCAATCGCGATCCATTGGTTATCATCAAAAAATCTGGAACTCAATCTTTCTGAGGTCACATAATCCTGATAAGCAGGTGCGGGAGGAACTGTGGAATAATATTGATCAATCGCCGCAGCCACACCAGACATATAATCCTTTTTCGGATCAAGGATTTCCATTTCATTAGCACCTTGTATCAATGCACATAAAGGCCATAACCAGGAATGTTTGTTAGGATTATTGGCTACTGAATTCGTCTCTGTATATAAACCTGTTGAGGGTTCATAAAAACTGGCATTGATATTTTTATAGATCAAATTGGCTGCCTGTTTATAATCAGGATTCTTTTGAGCATGCACAACCTGCGCCATCAACAAAAGAATAATCAGATATAAGTTTCTTTTCATCATTAGAATTTATGCTAAAATACCACTTTTTGTGAGTTGTGCAGCTGATTTAATTCACATGATTCTGCCAGATCCAAGACCCAAAATCATTAATCATCCCAACGGGATTACAAAAGCAAATCTTATTTTCCAATTATAGCTGTTTTATGCAGGTCACCCAGTTTTTTAGTTCAATAATAACTTTTCCACTAATCTTCCATGTGTAGTAATTGAATATTCTACAGTGGGTGGAAAGTGTCGTAAATGGTACGTTTGATCAGCTTATTTATTTCCAATTCCTTGAGCTCTTTCGCTAATATTTTATCAGAGACACCTTTTACCTCTTTGGATAACTGACAGAACCTTTTATTCCCAAAAATCAGGGATAGAATAATCGTTAGTCGCCATCTGTCCTTCAATACATCTATTGCATCAAATATTGATAACATTGCGCTTTGACTACTTGAATAGCTGCACACTATTTCAATTTCACTGGGTTCAGAATCCCGAAATCAAAGCAAAAGTTGCTACTGCCTGCAATGGTCAGAAAGGTGCTGCACTAGCCAGTACATTAATGGTTATGGTGGCCAGCACTACTACCGCTAAGAACTCGATTAAGTCTATAACCAACCCACAAAACCATCTGTCCCGAGATCGTTAGTCGTGAAATGATTTCCCTGCCTCATCCATCCATAGCAAGCCCTATATCCTCAGCTCTTAAGCATACCTGATAAAAAACTTTATATATATTAATAGCTTCTTCAGGTGATAAATATTTATACGTAGTGGTAAAAGATAATCCGTTTCAGGCATATAACCCAAACGGTAGTTAAAATCAATCCTCCAGAGACTTGTTAATTATTTTCAATTATCCGTGTATTTCGTTTTTTCAGAAACGAAAGAAACCGAAAGTACACTTAAAATAAACAATTAATCATCAGACATATACAGACTACACCTACAGATAATAATGAACAAATATCTTAGCACTAAAAGACACGTTGTTCCGGTCATTACGGCTTAATTCTACTCATACATTTTTCATGATTATGGCATTATCCTAAGTTTAGAGCAAATTGACAAGATAGTAAGGGCTATATCTTTACTGCTTGGGCTGCTGACTATGAGAAAGCAAGGCAAAGACAATGAATTACGTCGCAAAACCAGCGAGTTGATGATCTGGAAAAGTATTTTTTCTTTCTGTATGCAATCATCATACACTATATAACGCAAGAATGTATTTAAATATAAACTATTAATATACAGATACAAATGAATTTCACCTACACAATTCATAAAGATTAGATAGTTCTATTTTATCATTCTAACATAGAGTGCACAACTACACTCAATTAAAAAGCCATTGCTGCAGAGCTCATAAAAAGATCCATCTTCAAGTTCACTAATTCCAGTTTGTAAACTCGTCAGAAAACTGAAAGTAAATACAGCTCATCTAAAATTTAATAATTCAATTGCTTTATATTTACACCTGACTATGCAAGACTATATATTTGAAATTCAGCTTAAGGTAAGAGATTACGAATGCGATATACAAGGCATCGTAAATAATGCAGTTTATCAAGGTTATCTGGAACATGCCCGGCACGAATATCTGCAATCAAAGCTGATTTCCTTTAAGGAACTAACCGCAAAAGGCATTCTGTTAATGGTATCCAGAATAGAAATGGACTTTAAAAGATCACTCACCTCCAGAGATACTTTTCAGGTCAAATTAAGAATGGAACGACAAGGCGTAAAACTGGTATTTTTTGAAGATATTTTTCGCCTGACAGATCAGGCTTTATGCCTGAAAGCTAAAGTTGAAGTTATTGCCAAAATCAATGACAAGCTTACCAGGGGAGAAATTTTCGACACACTCAATCTGGAATTTTAAACTATTTTTTGTAACCTTTGACCCCTATTTAGCTATTATATTGTTTGTAGCTTCATGAAATTACTAGAATTTTATGGAGCTATATACGAATGTCTTAGAAAGCATAATATCTGATATTGAAAATTCCAGTGTCCAGGTTATTAAAAGGAAATCAGTAAACGAGACCTTTGAGTTATGGCGTGATCCTGTTTTACTCGCTAACATCTCTGGTAATATGGGAGTATTGTTTATCAGGGCGATCCTAAAAAAACTGAATGTAAATGAACATCATGTTTTCAGGTGGAGGCTGGATAATAAATACAGACAGTATCAAATTTTAAATCACTATTTCCCTGGTTGTGTTGCCAAAACAATTGGTCTTTCAGAATTATTAGCCGAAAATAATGGACTTAAGAAAATCAGGGAACTATGTGCGCATGGTTTTTTTGTCAAATCTACATTAGGACATCGCACAGGCCAGGCAGCTAGTTTTGACAGAACAGCCGAACTGGAAGACATTATTAAGCTTTACCAGGAAAAGAAAAGTCAGGAAAGGGAAGATCAGCCGGAAAAGTGGATGCTGCAAGAAAGATTAGATCTTAACGAAGAATTCAGGGTTCATACTTTTGGCAACGATCTAATATATGGCCTGACTTTTATCATGGCTGGTGTGGATTCTTCTAAAAGTTCTGCTGCAGAAATATTTGTACAAAAAGTACTGGCTTCGCTACCAGCAACGATTTTACAAGGCGCTTTGATCGGTTGGGACATCGGCATAACCCATGCAGATGAATATTATATCATCGAAGCAAATTTCACAGGTTTTCATCCTGAATATTATCCTGGTTTTCAAACCAGCGGATATTTCGGAGACCCAGATTATGGCCCGGCCATGTGTGCGTGGATCAACAACTATTTCAGGAACAAGTACCAGATTTCTATTGACACTGTAGCGCAAGAGTTGAAATCCAGCAGTCCATTTTTTGAAGAATTCTTATATTATAAATCAATATTTACCGATGAGCATATTGAGGTACTTCAAAATAAGACCAAAGGGATTTATGCCTTTGCAGTCATATATTTAGGCAAAGACGCTAATCCATTCCTCCTCAATCTTATAGAATATTTTTTACAGGAAGACTTTGCCACAACATATTTTCTGATTACCAGCGAAGAAACAGTCCAGGCAGTTGCTAATCAGTTTTCAGGTAATCAGCTCCTGTTGATTATTGATGAAAACAAGTTATTTCTACCAGAAGAATACAGTTTAATCAGGCCATTAAGTTATCAGGAACGGAAAAAAGTTTGCTGTAACAAATTGCTCACTAAAATTGAAGAAAAGTATTATTTTATTTTATGAAACAGTATTATGCTTAGCATAATTTTAGGTTTAAGCCCCGGATACCGCTCAAATAATTACTCATATTTCAACGCATCAACAGCATTCGCCTTTGCAACTTTAAAACTTTGCAAACTTACCGTTAACAAAGCGATACCCAACGATAGTACTGCTGCAGCAATAAAAGGCGCTGCAGCTATTGAAATCTTGTAATCATAGCTTTTCAACCAATTATTCGCTAAAATAAAAGCAACTGGAAAAGCAATAACATTTGAAAGGATGACCAATTTGATAAAATCTTTATTCAATAAGATCAGAATACTTTTCAGATCAGCACCCAAAACCTTTCTGATGCTAATTTCTTTTTTGCGTTGCTCAGCCATATATAATGCCAGTCCCAATAAACCCAGACAGGAAATAAAAATGGCAAATCCACCAAATAGATTTGACAATACACTCAAAAGCTGTTCACTTTTCAGCTTATTTTTCAAATCCTGAGCAATAAATGTCACTGCTAAGGGATAGGCAGGATTAAGCTGTTGACTGATCTGTTTAATAGTACCTACAGCAGCGCTTAAATTCATAGCTGGATTAATGCTCAGGATCAAAATATTACTTTTCTTCACATTGTAATAAAAGAAGGTCGGAACAGCCTTTCCTCCTATCGTTTCATTGGAATAATTTTTAACAACTCCAACAATAGTTAAAGGTGGATTATCTCCCCAATGGACTATTTTTCCTACCGGAGACTTGATACCCATTTTCTCTACTAATGCCTCATTAACTAAAACGGAAGTCGATGTGTCAGCCACAAACTCAGGAGAGAAATCTCTTCCCTCGATTATCTTTGCCCCTATGGTATTGCTAAAATCATAACCAATACTTCTGTAGTTAATTATGGACTGATCATTTGAAGCCTTACCAGGCCAGCTAAAGTTACCGGTAATAGAACCATCACTCGTGAAAGACTGTGCAAATTCTGTTGCAGCTATAACAGCACCCGATTTCTTCAGTTCTGCTTTAAATAATTGTAGTTTTTCCGGTTTTCTCCACTCGCCCTCTAAATTAAGCTCAACCAGGTTATTTTGAGAAAAACCAAGAGGTTTGTTCCGCATAAACTGAATTTGAGAGTAAATAATTATAGCGCAGATAATCATGCAAATAGAAAGGCTGAATTGAAGCACTACCAAAACCTTACGGATTGGCAAAGAAGAACGGCCAATACCTTTTAAGCCTTTTAAAACTTTTATTGGTGTAAATGAAGACAGATAAAACGCTGGATAGCTTCCAGCAAGTAAACCAGTCACTAAAACCAATATGCCAAGTGTAAGCCAGAAAGGATAACCACCATAACCAATCTTCATCGCTATACCCAGCAGGTTATTAAAATAAGGCAAGCACAATTCCAGTAATCCGAAAGCAACAATTGCAGCAATTAAGGAAAATAGCATAGACTCAATAAAAAACTGTCCCATTAAACTGCTTCTGGTAGAACCCAATGCTTTTCGGACGCCTACTTCTCTGGCCCGTTTCTCTGAGCGGGCAGTTGATAAGTTCATATAATTGATACTTGCAATCAGCAGTACACAAAAAGCCAGCAAAGAAAATAATTTTACCTGATCTATTTTGCCTCCGGAAACTTTACCATTTGTAAATTCATTATAAAGATGATATTTAGCGAATGGAAACAGAAAAGCTTCCAATTGCGTTTTCGGATCATTTGACCTGATCAATTTTCTCATCCCTGCATCTGCCGCCTCAAACTGATTTTTATCTTTTAATTTAACCAGTGTGGTACAAGTAATAGACCCCCAGCCATTGTTCTTATTGTCAGGGTGTTCCTGTTCGAAAAAGGCCCAGCTCAATAAAGCGTCATACTGAAAGCTTTGATTTTCTGGCAAATCCTCAATCACTGCCGATACAGTCAGCAATCGTCTGTTGTCATATTTTACAATTTGCCCAACTGGATTCTTTTTCCCAAATAATTTGCGTGCAGTTGAGGTCGTAATGACTACGGATTCTGGCGTATGGAATGCAGTAGCAGCATTACCATAAATGAACTTTTGCTCAAAGATCTTCAGAAAAGAAGGGTCTACAGAACGCGCGTCCAGCTTATAATTTTCCCGATCATGACTAAAAAGCTTGTTGTAGTCACCTCCAAGATTCATCCTGCTTACCAGCTCTACTCCAGGTAATCGCTGTAATGCAGCATCAGCAAGCTTGTTTGGTGAAGCAATAGAAGTAGCAAGTCCTTCATTAATATTAATATTTACCCGGGTAATATAGACTCTGTCAATTGAATCAAACTGTTTATCATAACCCCATTCATAGCTTACATAAAGCAGCAGCAATAAGCAACAGGCCATACCAATAGCTAATCCACCAATGTTCATTAGTGAGAATAACTTGTTTTTTTGAATATTACGTAAGGCAATTTTAAAGTTTATGAAAAACATAGCGATAATTTTCCGAATGAAGTCTAATTGTGTGCCAGTCCAAAAATATCAAATAAAATACGTTGAAAACTTATTTAAAGGTCTGTCTGTAATTATACTGTTCGTTATTGAACAGCTTATGTACACAACTGAACATTGGATGAAATTTTCAGAAAATTGACACAGGTAGCTGTAAAATAATAAACTAACTATTATAAATAGTATAATTCTGGTATATTTGCCCCAATTATGGGTTACGCAAAAGAAAGAGGAAAGCTTGAGAAGCTATTGACAAGAATCGTTGGTTTAACTACTTATGATGAGAAAAGTTTAGCTAATCTTGTTGACAGCCATGAAAAATATTCACACACTGTCAGAATATTGAAAAACAAAGAACCTGATACATTCGGTGATTTATACAAAAATGAATTACAAGAAGTAAAAGAAAGTAGAAAAGCAGTTAAGGAAAGTGATTCAGATGAAACACGTCAGCATAACTTTATCGCCTATAAAGATTCAATCGTAAAGGCTATAGAGAAAACTATCAAAACTACATTGGAGACTTTGTAATTCATGTAATTCAAAGAAAAAGCCGTGCTATATTAATAATACGGCTTTTTCTTGTGATAGCTTTTTCTTGAGCTAGTTGCTAAAAATACTTTTCAATAAACCATCCTCTTCCAGCTTTGCAAAAAGCGTCAGTACCCCTGGAACCTGTGCTGGTTCTTGCAAGTAAGTTTCCAGATCAAAATAACCGACTTCATCAATTTCATTGCTGGCTGCTATTTTTTCCGTTAAGTCATAAATAAAACAATCCTGTTCCATAACCAGGTTATTTTCTTCACCAAAAGCTGGTGCAGTAATATGGCAGTAAAATTTCAACAGGTCTGGATTCATTTTGATATTCAATTCTTCGTCTATTTCCCGTTGAATGGCCTGATGTGAAGTTTCTCCACTATCAATCTTTCCGCCTGGAAGATACCAGGCTTTTTTATTCCCACTAAAAGCCAAAAGAATTTTTCCTTCTTTAATAACAACTAATCCGGCGGTATGTAATATTCTGATTTCTTGATTCATTAATTATTTTTCACTGTGGCCTAATTTAATGTATTTCATCTTTAAATTAGCCAGAAACCAGGCAAAATCAGCAGTTTATGAATAACCTCATAATAAGCAAAAGCATAACCACCGGCTAAATTCATAGCTATCCAGGTATGAAAAATCATCCACTCAGTATGACTAAAATTATTTCATATATTGCTGCTAGTAAACCAAATACGCTCATATATGATTCAATTCCGTATAAAAATCATCACTTTAACTTTGCTAATTTTATCATTTAATGGCTTTGCGCAGCAGCAAAACGATTCAGTAAAAGTGATTAAAGCCGGCCACCTGATTGATGTAGAAAGAGGAATAACACTAACTAATCAGTTGATTTTAATTGACCATGACACCATAAAAAGCATTGGCCCGGACCTGACTATACCAATTGGTGCAACAATTATAGACCTCAGCCATGCGACAGTCTTGCCTGGATTGATCGATTGTCATACCCATATGACCTTTCAGCCCGGAGAAAATTACTATGAGGACATTTTCCGCCGCACTCCAGTAGATCTGGCTATAGTTGCCCCCAGCTATGCAAAAAGAACTTTAGAGGCCGGATTTACAACCTGCAGAGATGTAGGGGCTTCAGCATTTATTGATGTATCCTTAAGAAACGCAATTAACCGGGGTGATATACCTGGCCCCAGACTACTCGTCGCTACCTTATTTATTGGGAGTACCGGCAGCCATGGCGACCTGAACGGATTCTCGCCCTTTTTAGACTGGATAGGCCCTAAACAAATGACTGGTGTCGCCAATGGCATAGAAGGTGTACGTGCACAAGTCCGTTATAATATAAAATACGGTGCCGAAGTAATCAAATTTGGCGCAAGTGCTGGTGTACTGACAGAAGAAGTAAGTGTAGGCGCCCCACAGTTCTCACAAGAAGAAATGAATGCAATTGTCCAGGAAGCTCATTTGTGGGGATTAAAGGCCTGTGCCCATGCACATGGCACGGTGGCTATAAAAATGGCTGTTAAAGCTGGTGTAGCCTCCATAGAACACGGTAGTTTCCTCGATGATGAAGCGATACAACTCATGAAAGCACACGGCACTTACCTGGTGGCAGATATTTATAATGACGATTACATTCTCAGTGACTATGCAAAACATGGTACCCCTGAAATCATTATCAATAAGGAAAAGCTGGTAGGAAAAGAACAACGGTTAAGTTTTCAGCGCGCAGTTAAAGCAGGTGTAAAAATAGCTTTTGGTACAGATGCAGGTGTTTATCCACACGGCTGGAACGGCAAACAGTTTAAATACATGGTTAAATTCGGGCTCACCCCGATGCAGGCTATACAGGCCGCCACCATCAATGCTGCAGATCTGTTAGGATGGAAAAATAAGGTCGGCTCACTAAAAAAGGGTAAATATGCTGATTTGATAGCAGTTAAAGATAATCCGCTCCACGACATCACCTTACTAGAGCAAATTCCTTTTGTCATGAAAAGCGGAACCATTTATAAAAATGAACTGAAAAAATAAAGAAGCGTGATGTATCCTATGCTTACTAAATTGGTTTTTACTATCCAAACAATTTTTCTTTGTTTGCTACTGGTTACTATTAGTGCATTTAAGGCACATTCACAACCTAAAGCTAGTGTCCGGATGGCTGCATTAGAAATGGGATTTCATCAGATTCCAGATAGTATTCAAACTAGTGTTTATTGGTACTGGGTTTCTGGAAACATATCAAAAGAAGGTGTGATAAAGGATCTTGAAGCTATGAAAAAGGTGGGAATTAACCGTGCATTTATTGCAAATGTGACCTGGGGTGAAAAGAATGCGGGCCCAGTAAAACTATTTACAGCAACCTGGTGGGACATTTTGCATACCGCCTTAAAAACAGCTACTAAATTAGGCATCGAAATAGGGATTTTTAATTGCCCGGGATGGAGTCAATCGGGAGGTCCATGGGTTAAACCAGCGCAGTCTATGCGCTATCTTACTGCTTCAGAAACTGTGATTAATGGTCCAGTTCAAATCCATCAAAAACTAGAAAAACCTGATTCTGTTTTCCAGGACGTGAAAGTAATTGCTTATCCTGCGCCTAAAGATTATGGTACAGATATCCGGCACCTGAAACCTCAGCTTAGCGCTATCCCCACACTAAAAAACCTGGATAACTTAACAGACCAAAACGAACAAACAATTCTCCATCTCCCTGCTAAAAAACCTTTTATACTAAATATTTCTACAGAGAAACCATATACCGCCCGCAGTCTTGTCATTTATACAGCGCATGTTCCTGCTCGTTTAGAAGGTGATCTTCAAGTCAAAATCAACCAGACCTATCAAACCATAAAACATTTTATTATAGACCGTACAAATCCAAACCTTAAGAACGGCTTTATTCCTTATGGCCCGGCAACTATTTCACTTCCTGCTACTACAGCTAAAGATTTCCGGTTAATATTTACTGCTTATAAAGCAAACTGCGGAATTGCAGAAATTAAGTTCTCATCTGTACCTTTTGTAGAAAATTATCTGGAAAAAACGCTCGCAAAGATGTGGCCTGATGGTTATGTATATTGGCCTGCCTATCAATGGCAGCCTCAACCTGTTATCGAAGACAAAACCTATGTAATTGATCCGGATAAAGTTTTGGATATTTCGAAATACATGTTGCCTGATGGTACCTTAAACTGGCAGGTGCCGGCAGGAAAATGGATTATTGAACGTCTTGGAATGACACCTACAAAAGTTCAGAATGCACATGCAACTCCTGAAGGAACAGGGCTTGAAGTTGATAAAATGAGCAGATCACATATTACTGCACACTTTAATGCCTTTTTGGGAGAAATTATACGCCGTATTCCTGCACAAGATCGTAAAACTTGGAAAGTGGCCGTAGGAGATAGTTATGAAACTGGCAGCCAGAATTGGACTGATCAGTTCATCACAGCGTTTAAACTGACTTATGGCTATGATCCGCTTCCCTATCTTCCGGTATTGCAAGGAAATGTGGTGGGAAGCGCTGACCATTCGGATCGTTTTCTATGGGATATCAGACGTTTTATAGCTGATAAAGTCGCTTATGATTATGTGGGCGGACTTAGAGACATCTGTCATCAAAACGGATTAACTATCTGGCTGGAAAATTACGGTCATTATGGTTTTCCCGGAGAATTTCTACAATATGGAGGACAGTCTGATGAAGTTAGTGGTGAATTCTGGAATGAAGGCATCAAGGGTATCATAGAAAACAAAGCTGCTTCGTCCTGTGCACATATCTACGGAAAAACAAAAGTTTCTGCTGAATCTTTTACAACAACAGATCAGTACTTCATGAATTACCCCGCTACATTGAAACAACGTGCAGACCGCTCTTTTACTGAAGGAATTAACAACACTTTGCTGCATGTTTATATCCAGCAGCCTGACGGAGGTAAAATACCAGGGATGAACGCTTATTTCGGAACTGAATTTAACCGCAAAAATACGTGGTTTTACGATATGGATGATTTCTTAAAATATATCAAAAGATGTAATCTAATCTTGCAGCAGGGAAAATATGTAGCAGATGTTGCTTATTTCATTAGCGAAGACGCTCCAAAAATGACAGGAATACAAGAACCGGCCCTCCCCAATGGCTATGCGTTTGATTATATCAATGCAGAGGTGATTAAAAACAGGTTAACGGTAAAAGACGGCAATTTGGTTTTACCCGATGGGATGCAGTACAAGATCCTGGTTTTGCCCAGATTGGAAAGCATGAGGCCTGAATTGCTGGCAAAGCTCAAAGAAATGGTAGCTAAAGGGGCAGTAATTTTAGGCCCCAGACCATCCAGATCACCAAGTTTACAAAACCTCGGCAAGGCAGATCTCGAAGTTCAGCAGCTAACTGCTGAACTTTGGGGAAATATCAATTCATCCACTATTAAAGTCAATCACTTCGGGAAAGGAATGGTGATTGACGGAATGAGTCTGGAAGATGCTTTTAAATTAAAGAACATCATCCCCGATTTTAAAACAGCTGTAACCGATTCTGTACTTTTCATTCACAGAGCACTAAAAGATGGTTCAGTTTATTTTATTTCCAATCAAAAAAGCGAGGTTGTACAGCTAAGTCCTGAATTCCGGATTTCCGGAAAAATCCCTGAATTATGGGACGCAACTACAGGCCATATTCGTGACCTTCCTGAATATACTCAAACTGCCAGATCCACCATAGTTCCCTTAAAATTAACAGCTTATGAAAGCGCTTTTATAGTTTTCAGAAAGCAGGACAGTATTCAAAAAAATAAATACTTAAATTATCCTGAGCCAGTCAAAAAAATACTACTCACAGGCCCGTGGTTGGTTAACTTTGATGTTAACCTGAATGGGCCTTCCAAACCAGTAATCTTTAAACAATTAGAAGACTGGATCCAAAATAAAGATGAGCTTATTAAATATTACTCCGGCCCCGCTTATTATCATCATAGTTTTGAATTGTCAAAAGTTAAAAATGAAGAACGAATAGTATTAGATCTGGGAAATGTTATCGCTATAGCAAAAGTTAAGGTTAACGGAATAGCTGTTGGCGGAGTGTGGAGCGCACCTTACAAAATTGATATTACCAAAGCATTGAGGCCAGGCAAAAATGAATTGGAAATCAAAGTCGTCAATAACTGGATAAACAGGCTGATTGGGGATCATCAACTGCCTGAAAACAAAAGAATAACCTCAACTTATTATGACTGGTATGATCCCACTGTAAAATTACAATCCTCAGGATTAAAAGGACCAGTTCAGTTGGAGATTGTAAAGTAATCCCACAGTAAATTGGGACTATTGACCCTAAATAATTCTTTAGGATTGTCATAATTTAGAAAATAGTTTAACGCTAATTGTTTGGTTAAACTTAATTCATAAACTATGGCATCAAAAATCAAGGAAATAGATATTATCATTCTAAGCTTTGCGCAAACAGATGAATTAAAGCAAGTTACCAGGAACTGCCTCACTTCATTAATGGCTTCTGAAGATCCGGAACTGATCAAATTCAACATCATCGTTGTTGAATCTCAAAAAGATTTAAAGCCTTTTCAATACGAGTATGGCCAGACGGTTTATCCGGATCAGCCCTTTGGTTACAACCGCTATATGAATATCGGTATTGCAATGACCTCAGCACCCTATATCTGTTTATGCAATAATGATTTGCTTTTCCATCCGCAATGGGCAACGGAAATATTGAAACCTTTTAACACTTATTGGAATGTTTCCAGTGCTTCTCCAATGTGTACTATTCATCATACTAAAATAGGTATGGAACCCAATATTGGTTTACTTCAAGGCTACAGAGAACGTGTTGAGGTTTCTGGATGGTGCCTTTTTTTCAAGCGCAGTATGCTCCATGTAACAGGCCATTTAGATGAGAACTTTATCTTCAGACATGCCTCCCACGATTATACACATTTACTTTCAGCATTAAATTTAGTGCATGTTCTGGTTACTTCTTCTCTGGTAGATCACCTGGATCATACTACACTAAATAAGCAAGAGCCAGAGCGGTTTAATGAGCTGATGTGGAAACAGGATATTTACTATGAGAAGAAATGGGGATACCGTTTAGGCAGGAAATGGGAAGCGATTAACTGAGTACTGTGCTGGATTCTTAAGCGCATTTAGGGTCATCTGACCCTAAAATAATCTGTTAATCCAAGTTAAATTGCTTAGGCATTCAAAGGTTTGCGGAGTATTTAAAAAGAAACAATAAACTATATCAGTATGAAGAATAAACTATATAAGGAGTTTGCAAGTTATTATGCAGATGTAACCAATGACAGAGATTTTAAAAGCCAGCTGGAGCTCATTCTTGAAACTTATGACCCGGCTCATCCGTGCAAGTCATTACTGGAATTATTCGCCGGACAATCACTGCACAGTATAGAAGCACAAAGAAAACACGGTATTGATGTCTGGGCTATAGATTCAAGTATTGAGATGAAACGGCTAGCATTAGCTGAAGGATTTGAAAACCCGGAAAAGTATATAGTTGCAGATCTTCCAGATGCATTGTTAAGCGTTACAGAAACAAAGTTCGATTGTATTACCTGTTTATATAATGGTCTTAGTAACCTGAATATGGAAGACGTATTTCTTATGCTCAATCACTGCAAAGACAAATTAAGTGAAAACGGCAAAATATTTATCGAAATGCATGACATCTTTTTAATGACTGAATACCTTTCAAACCCACAAATCCATTATACAGAGATAGAAAATTCGAGAGGGGAACTCATTAAATATGCATGGCCAAGCGGCAAAATAAGATGGGATCGTTACACTTACCGCGCAGAAGTTCCGGTACAATTCTTAGTTCAGTCTTCACAACGTACTGATAAACTGGAATTTACTTCTTATGACACCATGTATAGTGCAGAACATATCGTATTTCTTGCAAAACTTGTTGGATTGGAATCCATGATCTATACAGAACATCCAACTTGGGCAGCGCTTTACCCGAGTTCAGTTGTGCTACAATTATCTTTTCGAAAAGAGCCTGCAAAATCTACTGCACATGAATAATAAACTATATGAAAAATATGCCAGCTCCTATGCAGCTGTAACTAATAACAGAGATTTCAAAGGCCAGCTTGAACTCATACTCCAAACCTATCAACCGGAGAATCCATGTCAGTCATTTATCGAACTATTTGCAGGACAATCGTTGCACGCTATAGAAGCCTTTAAAAAAGGTGATATAGAGGTATGGGCTGCAGATTCAAGTCAGGAAATGAAGGAGCTGGCCGTGTCGCAGGGATTTCTAAAACCTGATCATTACATTGTTGGATACCTGCCCGAATCTATTTTAAATAATACTGGTAACGTTAAATTTGATTGTATTGCTTGCTTATACAGCGCCTTCAGTGCAATACCTATGCATAAAGTTTTCGATCTACTCTTCTATATTAAACCACTATTAAGTGATAAAGGAAAAATATTTATAGAGTTACATGATGTTTTTTATACTATGGAATATGTTGCAAATCCTGTAGTTACGTATAAGGAGGTTCAAAATTCAGCAGGCGAACTGATTAAGTATGCCTGGCCAAGCGGTAAAATTAAATGGGATCATTTCAGCCATACAGCAGAGGTTCCGATAACATTTAACATTCAATCGGCAGCACATTCTGAAACCGTGGAATTTACATCAACTGATCATATTTATAGCGCAGAAGAGATAATTTTCATGGCAAACTTACTGGATTATAATAGCAGGATATTATCAACAGACCCGGTATGGGAAGATAAATTTCCCGGAGGAATCGTGCTGGAGCTCTCTCTGAAATCAGCAGTTCAAAGTACATAAAATCAGCCGATCGACTATCCACTTACTTGTGCAATGGCCCCGTTTATCACAGAGCCATTGCACAAGTACCACTTATCAAAGGGCTTTTAGCTTAAGCCTAAAAATTTAATAGACTTCTTTAATGCTTTGTGGTGCTAAAGGAAGCTTTAAAGAGCTTACTCCATTCACACTTGTACCTGCCTGAGCCAAATTTGCTGCCCGGTTATTGATAAGCTCCATCGGGAAATTTAACACTGGTTTTGAAAGCGCATCTAATGATGCAATATCATTATTGGATAATGACACAGCTAAAGACTGCAGGTTCTGATCCAGCTGCCCCATTGTACGTGCGCCAATTAGAGTAGAAGTAACTCCGGATCTGCTCACTACCCAGGCTAAAGCAACACTGGCAGGAGTAGTTTCTTTTTCCTTTGCAAGTTCAGTTAAGCGATCAATGATCTGGTAAGTATTTTCATCAAAATGAGTGCCTCCTTCCAGACTATTTCTTCCGCTTTGGGTCTCTCCCTGATTTGCTCTTGTATATTTCCCGCTTAAAATCCCGCCTCTCAAAGGTGACCAGGGCATTACTCCTATTCCAAGATCCTGTGCCATTGGGATCAATTCACCCTCCACAGTTCTTTCCAGCAGTGAATATTCAATTTGTAATGCTGCAAAAGCAGACCAGCCACGAAACTGAGCAATCATTTGAGCCTGTGCAACCTTCCAAGCAGGTGTGTCAGAAATCGCGATATAGCGAACTTTTCCAGCAGTAACCAGATCATGCAGAGCTGACATCGTTTCCTCAATTGGCGTAAATGGATCAAAAGCATGCATCCAGTATAAATCCACATAATCGGTTTGCAATCTTCTCAATGAATTCTCCAGGGAACTTATAATTGTTTTTCTACTTGCACCACCCGCATTAGGATCGCCCGGATACAGGTTACAGTAAAACTTAGTGGAAAGGACTAACTGATCCCTGCGAATATCAGTACTCTTTAAGTAATCACCGATAATTTTTTCAGAGTGCCCTTTAGTGTAAATGTTGGCAGTATCAATACTGTTTCCGCCAGCGGCTATATATTCAGACATTATGGCTTCAGCATCTGCAGGAGTTGAGCCCCACCCCCATTCTTCACCAAATGTCATTGTTCCAAGCGTAAGCGGACTTACCCTTAACCCTGATTTCCCAAGGGTTCTGTAATTTGTTAAATCCATTCTGTTTTGTTTTTAAGGAATTATTCCATAAAAGTACTACAGCATGGGACACTCCTGTTTGCTCAAATCAAACAGATCATAGCAAATATCAAACAATTACAGTAAGCTTATTTAGTTGCCCGGTTTAGCCCAAAAATCAACAGCATTATTAGTTGCATAAGTAATGTCACTTTTATTAATCACTTTATCTCCTTTAATCCTGGAAAATCCACCCGGATATAAATGGACAATCTCCAGAAGCGGTTTTCCAATTCCCCGGGTCTCCACATCCCATTCGTTTTTAACATCACAATTGATCCAGTATAAGTTCTTTGACATGTAATAATCCAGATAATCTTCCTTGGTTTTCTTAGTTTTGTTATTCCAATTCGCATCCTCATTTAAAACCAATGGTTCTCCTTTGATCAGTTTCGCTCTTACTTCTTCTACATTTAACAGGGTGCCTTTATCATCACTTACATAAGCATTAAAAGTAGGATCCATCCATAACCACTTATTTTTGGTTTCAGACCAGACAACTGTGATAACATGGCAATCAAGATCAGCAGTGTCCTTTGGCATGCAGGTAACCGTTCTGGATTTAAACCCCATAGCCTGGTAGGTATCTCTCAGCACAGTCGCCATCATCCTGCAATTCACTCCCCTATCTTCTTTTTTGCAGATGTCTATTAAATCAATCGCATTTTTATGGATTGGATTACTTGAATTGCCATCATGCCTGATCACATTATGTACCCAAAATAGCAAATTTTTAAACCTGCTGATTTCATCTCCATTTCCACTTACAGAATCCAGTTTATATTGCTTTCTGAATTTAACCAGCTCGGGTGCATTCGGATCCTGATAAGTAAATTTCACCACTACCCTTTTATCTTTAAGATTATAAGCACCAGATTTTTGAAGAATATAACCGTAATCCCCTTTTTCTCTAATTTGCTGTAATACTATTTTGAATCGCTTTTCCTTACGCAAAAGATTCAGATCAGTATCTGTCAGCATATTTTTATAATTACTGTAACCATTGCGGAAAGCACTGTCTAAATATAGCATTGCTTTATTTTTATTGCCATTCAGGGCATTTACACAAGAAAGGCTATAATATTGATTAGCCATCACATCAGGATAATTACGCTTTATACTAGCAGGCATACCTATAAATTTGTTACGAAATTTAATAAGTTCTGTCTCCGCTGCAACATAATCCTTCTGTTTATAAGCATCCATAACCGATTGGTAAGAAGCCCGGTATGCTTGTTCAAGTTCAGCAGACACAGTTGCCTGCTGACTAAAAGCCGAAAAGGCTATACTACTTATTACCAGGAATACGGCAACAACTTTTCTCATCGCTATTTTTTGAGTACAAGGTAGCAGAAAACACACAAATCAGCCTAAAAAAAAACATTCTTTTTATTAATCTCATTTTATAACTATTTCTATATCATAGGATCGGTAATTTCCAAAAAACCAATCATCTCCATCTCGGTAGTTATTATTAATCCAACTATAACATACCTGATTTCTTAGTCGCAAACAACCACTAAGATTGGCTAATTCATACCCTATCAAAACATTAAAATGCTTTTACATTTGTTATACAACAATTCAAAACAGACAAAATTTATAATCTAAAATCATAAATCATGGCAGCAATCAACCCTTATTTAAACTTTGATGGTAATACCGAAGAAGTATTTAATTTCTATAAGTCCGTATTTGGAGGTGAATTCGAAATGGTTTCCAGATTTGATACTATGCCAGAAGAATACTGGCCTGATCAAAGCGAAATCAATAAGATTATGCATATTTCCTTACCAATTGGTGGTGGAAGTTTTTTAATGGATAGTGACAGACCAGCGTGTTATGGGCCGGTCAACAAAGGTGACCATGCTTATATTGCCATCAAAGCAGACAGTGAAGAAGAAGCTACAAAATTATTCAATGGGCTTTCCGCAGGAGGTGTAGTGACCATGCCACTGGCCAAAGCTTTCTGGGGTGATTTCTTCGGAATGTTTAATGATAAGTTTGGCGTTCAATGGATGATCAGTTATGCATATGATAACAAATAGTTAAACCTATATAATATTATTATTTACAAAAAAAGCCGTATCATCTTTATAATGATTCGGCTTTTTTATAACATTGACTACTTATTTTACAACTGTAGCCTCTAGTTCAACCTTCAAGGTTTCAAAAAGGCTTTTAACTTCCAGCAAAGTGAGTGCTGGTTTAACTTCATGTTTCGCTATCCAGTCTTGAAAAACAGCAAAGTGTGGCCAAAGCTCTGCAGTGGAAGTCGTATAGATGTTTAATCTTGCGATCCCTTTGCATTCATATCCGGCTTCACCAATAACCTTTTCCAGATTTTGTAAAGCCAGAATTAATTGAGACTTCATGTCTTCATTACTAGATATTCCATCTGCGCTGATAGCAGTCTGTCCTGAAACATAAAGCGTACTTTCTACATTTTTCACTTCAACAGCTTGTACATAACTGCGTTCATCCTGCCATTTCCAGGGGTTAATGCTTCTTTTTTCCATTTGATTAGTCTTTTGAGCCTGTGCCCATACTGGTACACTGGTTATGAATAGAAATGCTAAAAGTTTGCTGCTTTTCTTCATGATTGCAGTTTAAAATTTGTACTGCAAAGTTGTTCATAAGAGCTGGAATTGACTCTTGACAAACCTCACGATTAAAAAGTGAGGTTTGTCACACTAAGAATTGAGAGCTGTTAAACCAACAAATTAAGAAAGATTATATTAAGGAGATAACCTGCTTAAGGTTTCGCGCGAAACGCCCAGATACGCAGCAAGAAGGCTCTTGGGTACGCGCTGAATAAGTGAGGGGTATTGTTTAATTAACTGCTCATAACGCTCTTTGGAATTAGAGGTTAGCCAGGATATAATGCGTCGTTGCGATCCTATAAAACCGAAATTCGCTTTTTCAAGGAAGAAACGCTGCATCTTTGGCAAACTATCACATAGCTTTTTATAGTCTTCAAGTAAAAGGCATAAGGTTTCCGTATCTTCAATGCACTCTAGCGACATGGTCGCTTTGGTCTGAGTGAAATATGCATAGTAATCACTTTCCCACCAATCTTCCATTGCAAAAGAAACAACACGCTGCTTCCCTGTATCATCAGTATGTACCAACTTCAGAAGTCCGGAAACGACAAAGTAAGAATACTTTACCTCTTCCCCTTCCTGAACCAGAAATTGATGTTTTTTGAACTTTTTAATACTAAAATGAGTACAGACAAAAGCAAACTCATCCTCACTAAGTGGTGTGATTTTTTCTATATGTTCCCTCAGTGCCTGATACATTGTTGAGCGGTTATAAAAGATGATTGCAAAGTTAAGGTATCCGGGACTGGCATTCTTGTTTTTTTTTATTTCGTGTTGAGTTGGATGTGTATTGCGATAATAATTGATCAGATTTTTTAAATTTTCTTATTAACTCTTGCTTGGTTTGAAATAACAAAAATGGGATCTATGCTTTATCATAAATCCTATTTTGTTAATCTTCTGCAAATTTCGGTTTAGACCAATTTTATTATTTGATAATCTGGCTTAAGCCTACAAAATTCCCGGCTTAGTCAATTCGCAGACGTCTCGTCCAGTTCGAACCATCAAACTCCATTACATCCTTGGGCCCTATCGACCACATGATCCCGTCAGCCGCGCTCAGGTGATAACAAGTCCTCGGAATGTCGTCCCCAAAATCAACAGGATTGAGCTTGCCATCCTCCAGTCGATAGACGAAACTGGTAGAAGACACGTACAATTGTCCGTTGAAAACCTCCATACCCCAGAGGTCTTCTTCGGTACTTTCATGCTCAATCACTTCCCATTGATCATTACGTCCCCGAAGCAAGGTCCCAAGCTGACCGCAGGCATAGACAAAATCATCCGGCGCGCAGCGAACTTTGTAGAGCGCCAGCTCGGTCGGGCTGTTCTGCTGGCTGAACAGGGAACCGTCGTACTTCCAGATTTCTCCTTCCCAACCGACGGTATAAATTTCCTGTTCACTGAACCCATCGATAGATTCGAAGCTGGTGTCGGTGATCGGCGTATCACCGACCTGGGCGCTCTGGTCAATGCATCTCCATTGATTTTCGTCTTCACGAACATAGGCCTGACGGCAGGTTCCTACAGCATAGGCTCTACCTTTTGCGATACCACGTATTTCACGAAGAGGCCCGCGTCTCCTTGGATCTACTCCGCAGCTGGCGATGTCCTCGTCAATTTTAGTACCACCGCCACTGGCTTCCACCGATCCGTCCGTGCCCAGCATCACGTAACGCTCTACCGGCACATGGCAGACAGTTCCGGAGCAGGCAAGCCATGGCACCAGGTCGGCATACAAGATTCCACCATACAGCGTATAAAGTATAGAACTGGTGTAACCTTCGCTCATAGCCTCGTCGTGCGTGGCAATAAAATAGCAAAGGTCTGAGTGACGAACTACTCCGGTACTAATGCTGAGTCCACTTAACCTTGGGTCTCTAGAATCCATATAAGCCTCCATATGTGAGTAAATTAACACTCATATTATTCCTGAATAATATATATTTAGCATTTATAATTTATTGGTTTTAGTTAAAAAAATTCTCTAAAAGCACCTGTTTTTTTTTCCAATTTAAATTCAAATTAACTCAATGACAGATTCGATTATTAAAATTCCTGAAATAAAAAGTATAGCTGGGTTAGTCGATTCGCAAAACTCGCTTCCAGTTCGAACCATCAAACTCCATTACATCCTTGGACCCTATCGACCACATGATCCCGTCAGCCGCGCTCAGGTGATAACAAGTCCTCGGAATGTCGTCCCCAAAATCAACAGGATTGAGCTTGCCATCCTCCAGTCGATAGACGAAACTGGTAGAAGACACGTACAATTGTCCGTTGAAAACCTCCATACCCCAGAGGTCGTCCAGGGTGCTTTCATGCTTTATTACTTCCCATTGATCATTGCGTCCCCGTAGCAAGGTCCCAAGCTGACCGCAGGCATAGACAAAACCATCCGGCGCGCAGCGAACTTTGTAGAGCGCCAGCTCGGTCGGGCTGTTCTGCTGGCTGAAGACAGAACCATCATACTTCCAGATTTCTCCTTCCCAACCTACGGTATAAATTTCCTCTTCGCTGAACCCATCTATAGATTCGAAGCTGGTGTCGGTGATCGGGGTGTCACCGACCTGGGCACTCTGGTCAATGCATCTCCACTGATCTTCATCATCGCGAACATAGGCCTGCCGACAAGTTCCTACAGCATAAGCTCTGCCTTTACCTTTCGCAATCCCACGTACTTCACGAAGAGGACCTCGCTTCCTCGGGTCTACTCCGCAGTTGGCGATGGCCTCATTCTTTACAGTGCCGCCGCCACTGGCTTCTACCGATCCGTCGGTGCCCAGCATCACGTAACGCTCTACCGGCACATGGCAGACAGTTCCGGAGCAGGCTAGCCATGGCACAGTATCAGCACCCCAAATTCCACAATCCAGAGAGAGCAGTATCGAACCCGTATAACCTTCGCTGATAGAAATGTCGTCCGTAGTAGTCAAGTAGCTGAGGTCAGAGTAGCGAACGGTTCCAGTAGTAATACTAAGTCCACTGAACCGCGGATCTCTAGTATCCATATTGGTCTCCATATATGTGTAAATTAACGGTGGTGTTACTCTCGAATATTATATTTTTAGTCTCCATAATTTATTAGTTTGTGGTTAAAAATGCAACTCACATCTCCTATTCATTTTTATACTGTCCATGAATTTTTAAATTCAAATTAATTCTATCACAGATCAGAAAGACAATGCCAAAGGCTTGCCTGGCTTAGACAGCCAGTTAGTCAATTCGCAAAACTCGCTTCCAGTTCGAACCATCAAACTCCATTACATCCTTGGACCCTATTGACCACATAATCCCATCAGCCGCACTCAGGTGATAACAAGTCCTCGGAATGTCGTCCCCAAAATCAACAGGATTGAGCTTGCCATCCTCCAGTCGATAGACGAAACTGGTAGAAGACACGTACAATTGTCCATCGAAAACCTCCATACCCCAGAGGTCGTCCCGGGTGCTTTCATGCTTTATTATTTCCCATTGATCATCGCGTCCCCGGAGCAAGGTTCCCAGCTGACCACAGGCATAGACAAAACCGTCCGGTGCGCAGCGAACTTTGTAGAGCGCCAGCTCGGTTGGACTGTCCTGCTGGCTAAAGACAGAACCGTCGTACTTCCAGATTTCTCCTTCCCAACCCACGGTATAAATTTCCTCTTCGCTGAACCCATCGATAGATTCAAAGCTCGTGTCGGTGATCGGGGTGTCACCGACCTGGGCGCTCTGGTCAATGCATCTCCACTGATCCTCATCATCGCGAACATAAGCCTGCCGGCAGGTTCCTACAGCATAAGCTTTACCTTTCGCAATACCGCGTACTTCACGAAGAGGTCCACGCTTCCTCGGGTCTACTCCACAGCTTGAGATGGGCACCTCTTCCTTTATAACGCCACCGCCACTAACTCTTACCGATCCATCGGCACCTAGCACCAGGTAACGTTCGGCAGGCACATGGCAGACCGTTCCCGAACAGGCAAGCCATGGCACTGTACCTGCGCCCCAGGTTCCACGATCCAAACCGAACAATATCGAACCTGTGTAACCTTCGCTGATAGAGATGTCGTTCGTGGTAATCAAATAGCTAAGATCTGAGTAGCGAACCGTTCCAGTACCAATGCTGAGTCCGCTGAACCGTCGATCTCTAGTATCTATATTAGCTTCCATATATGTGTTTAAAGGCAATATTACTCCTGAATATTATATTTTTAGTCTTCATAAATTATTGGTTTAAATTAAAAACACTTCTTCAAAACTACACAAAAGCAATATAAAAATACAATTACAAATTACAACAATGATAATTTATTTATCATAAATCACATAATTTACACAGTCAGCATCTGTACTGCCAAATTGGGACAATCCAATGTTGAATCTTTTAAATATGATGCTGAAGAATCAAGCCTAAGGATGCTATAATAATAATAATTTAATAATTAAACTGGAATACTATAATATCTGGCGTCACACATCGCAAGTGATAATGAAATACAATACTTTTTCAGGGTATATCGAACACGCAATTGTATATCGGGCGCACATAAGTCAAAACGTTTTACTAATCAAGCATCAAATTTTGTCTTTTTGTTTTTTGGCCTCATGAGTCCCATCCTGTTATTTATTGTTATAAAAAATATCTTTACCTTGCCATTCATCAAGCTTTATCCTATGAAAAAAACTATCATTTATATCTCCTATTGTGTAGTAATACTCCTTACAGCTGTTTCTTGTAAAGACAAGAAAAAAAAAGAGAAAGCCCCGCAGCAAACCACATCAGAAATTACCGATAAAGGAGCTGCAGATACTGCAAGCCGTGTTATTGAGTATACCAACCTTGTTGTAGATATGGCCAACAGTCATAATTCTTATTTAAAAGATATTCTCGGAAGCACTGAAAAAATCGAAAAAGCCTTAAAGAATCCCAGTGATAAATTCGGATTCCTTCGCATCATTCATCCTCATTTGACCAAGTTTACCGTTAACAATATGAACGGTATAACCATAGAAAACCCAGTTCCTGAACTGGGAAAAGAGAATCAGGCTTATTTTAAAACGCAGGTAACACAGTACAATGCGAAGTTCGAAAAAATGAATACTGACTATAAGCAGTTAAAAGATTATCTGACCGCTCAGGATTATAAAGATGACAAAGGAGCTAAAAGTTATGCTTTAATTGATACCATCAGAGGCACCGTTCAAAAACTATATACAGAAAAAATTGTGCTCATGAAAAAAGTGAACGAGATCGCTGATGCCGCAGAAATCGTTGTATTGAAAGATAGTCCGCTTAAAGAGTATATTATTGCGATGAAAACTGATATGAAGAACATCCGTAATTTTATTGATTTGTTATCAGATAATGCAAATAGTTATACAAAGATCAGTGCTCAGGCACAAGCAGGGTTTGCTGCCTTAGAAATTGCGCAGGCTAAAAATGCCGGACTGAATATGGAAAACGCAAAAAAAGCAAACAAAGAGGGTAACTACAAAAACTTTTATGATAGCTTCCACAATTTTTTATTACATACCAAAAAGACATTGCGTGATGCCGGAGAAAATGGCAGACTGAGCAGCAGTGATATCGAAGGATTAGATAGCGATTATGACGGATTGATCAGAAATTACAATTATTTTAATCAGTAAAAAAGGAACCGACAATCAGTATAAAAGCACCCGCCAACCAGTAAAAAAGGATTCAACCTGCGTATGTAAAATAAACCCTGTCAACTCATTAATTATTAACTTAGAAACACGGTTTATTTTACAATCTCCAGGTTATAATTGTTTTTCAAGTCCGAGTCTGTCAATCTGAATCCAATACTCCTTAATCTTTCCGTTTTCGAGCCTGTAAACTGCACTTGCAATTTCAATTATTGGTTTTCCCGTTGCCGGATGCCCGTCAATGGTAGCCATATGTTTGCCAGTTTGTTTCCATCGGACATAAACACGGTCACCTTCTGCAATAATTTCAGTGATTTCAAAATGAAAATTCCCGTATAAAGTCAGAAATTCTTTTACGTGTTCAGCATAATTCTGCGGTGTTCTTTTAACCGTTGTTTCTGCCTCCGCATTCAGTTGATGCGCCAGTAAAGTATCTGCCATATATAACCCGGCGCGATCAGGATTTTTACCCGAGCGTACTTCCTCCAGGAATCGTCTGATCAATTGTTTGTTTTCAGCAGAAAAGTTAGTTTGGTTCAATGCCGTAGCCGCAATTTCAATATTTGCTTTCGCAGGAAGATCAGTAACAGCAATACAAACTCTGGCTGGAAAATCTCCGGTAAAATAGCTACGATACACTTGATTAGTTATGGGATAGTTGTCCATGCTTTTCAAATAAATAGTAACATTCACCAGATCACTGTAAGTTAACTCCTTTTCATGAAGTAAAATTCCAATATTTTTCATCACCTGATGTACTTCAGCTTCGAAACTACTGGTTACTAATAATCCGGTAGCACTATTGATGCCTATTTGTCCGGACAGGAAAATAAAATCTTTAGCAGATTTCACTTTGCTGTAAGGTAATGCCTGAACCAGGTTATCTTTTTGTTGCGCCATAACAGGGAAAGAATAAATAAATAAGAGGATGAGTAAATAGTTTTTCATGTTGACAATAGATCATATACAAAATTACATTTACCTTTTAATACCTAAAATACTATTTTTATCACCAATTAATACCTGAATAGTATTACTATGGATTTAAGACATTTGAATTATTTTCTGGTTTTAGCAGAAGAATTACATTTTGGAAGGGCTGCAGAAAGGTTACATATTTCACAGCCTCCACTGAGCAGAATGATTCAGCTGATAGAAAATGACCTGGGTGTATTACTTTTTGAACGGACTAAAAGAAGCGTTATACTTACCCCTGCCGGACAAGACTTTTTACAAGATGCCAAGCAAATGATTTTGCAGATGCAAACTGTAAAGAAACGACTGGCTATTTATGGTCAGGGAGAAACGGGTACGCTGAGAATTGGCTATGTAGGTGCAGTTATGCATAGTAATCTTCCTGCGTTGCTGGCAGAATTTACAAAAAGTCATCCACACATTAATTTACAATTTGAGGAATTACCTAACCACAAATTAGTCCATGAATTAAATAATGGTACGCTGGATGCCGCTTTTGTAAGAACTTGGCTGCATCCCGAAAAACTAGAAGAAAAACTGATTCTCTCAGAAAAATTCGTAGCTGTTTTACCCATAACACATTCACTATCCGCAAAAAAAAAGATCTCTGTTCAAGAACTGGCGAATGAACAATTTATCACATTCACGCGCGAATGTGGCCCCACTATATTTGATAGTTTTTTAGTTTTATGTTCAAATGCAGGGTTTACACCACAAATCTCACATCATGCTTCTCAGCTAAACTCGGTGTTGAGATTGGTTGAAAGTGGTTTTGGCATTTCACTTTTACCTGAAAATGTAGAAAATGGATATGCATTACAACTAAAATTCATACCACTGGAAAACACAGAAGAAACTGTTCCGTTGATTATGCTCAATAGAAAAGAAAATCCGAATCCTGCACTACTGCATTTGCAGAATCACCTGGTTAAATATTCGTCAAACGAAAAGGAAATTTCTGAAAAATCAGTCATATAATCAGCCTGAAAACAGTTATGAAGTCTCCAAAAGCGTGTATTGCGGAAGGTTTACCAATTAAAAAGCCATCCCAAATAAATGGGACGGCTTTACGTACCAACCACCATAAATCATTACTTATGCTAACCAGTGTAATGACTTCTCCGTGTACTGCCTTACCAACTATTGGCTGATCAGTAACCATGTTTAACTGCGCAACGTCTGCTAGTGTAGCAACAAAATTTCATTCAATAGGCTTATTTAATATCCCAGATCCCCGCAGCACGTTCTAATTCAATCAGTGCAGCTGCATAATTCGATTGTGATTCATAAAATCCTTGCTGTACTTCATTGTACGTCCTTTGCGCGTTCAAAACTTCCAACAAAGAAGTTTCCCCACGTTTATAGCTATATATTTTAGCCGTCAAAATCTTTTCCCCTTCACTCAGCAGCCCGGTTTTATATTGCTGAACCTGTTTCTGGGCTGCAGTATAATTAAAATAAGCCTGTGTTACTTCAACCTGAATCTGTTGCTGAACCTGTTCATATTGAATACCAACCTGCTTAATCGCAAATTGAGCAGCTTTTAAATCCCCATTATAATGATTTGAGAATTTCAACGGAACACTAAATCCGGCATTAAAAGTACGGTGATAAGGCGTTGGCGCAATTTCATTTGTCGAAACACCAGCAAACTGTAGTCCCGCATTAACTCCTAAATCAACTTTCCGGTTTGCTTTTACCAAAGCCAGGCTCCTGTCCGCGACAATTTTATTATTTAATGCTGCTACAGCGTCTGCCCTGATGAGCTGCGCATTATTGATTAAGGACTGATAGTTTATATCACGCGAAAGGTTCTCAAAATCGCCATCTGGCATCACTAAAGTATCTGCACTCTTTTTACCAAGATAAGCACTTAGCTTAATCAGCGAATTTTTCCAGTCTGCTTCATTCTGATAAACATTATTTTGTAAATTGCTGGCTTCCAGTTTGGATTGTCTAGCATCTGTTTCTGTAATTGCGCCCAGTTTATAACGGATCGCATCTGCGTCTGCCAGTTGTTTCATCATTTGATAAGAATAATGTTGCACCTGCAATAATTCGTACTGTTGAATTGCCGTGTAATAAGCCAGTGCAGCATCAGCTCTCAGATTCCTTAAATAATCAAGCAATAATGCTTTGTTTAATTCAGCCACACTTTGAGCAAGGCTAATCCGGGCCTTTCTTTTGCCACCCAATTCAATGGTTGTTCCCAGCCCCAATGTTACCCCCTGCCCCAGTTTCAATTTACCCTGCTGATTATCAAATACACCTGCTGAAAATTGAGGGTCTGGAAAGATCTTCGCGGTTTCAATCCCCGCCTCTGCAATATTTACATTGTACTTTTCTGCGGCATAACCCAGGTTTTCTTTTCCTACACGGTTCAGGAACTGAAGCACAGATATTTTTGATTTTAAAGACAGGGTATCTACCTGTGCTTGTCCATTCAAGGTGATACCTGTAAACAGGCACCAGGACAAAAAACATTTAATAACTTTCATGTATTTAGTATTGAATTACTTATTCCAATGGATTTATTGCATTACTTTTCTAATCGATTTATTGATTGATTGTTTCTAATCGATTTATTAACCAGCCACTTTCGATGGCTGAAAATCATCCTTGCCCCATTTACTTTCCAGCAGGTAATAAAGTGCTGGTAAAACGAACAATGTAATTGCTGTTGCGGCAAACAAGCCATAAACGATCACTGTAGCCAGTGGTCTTTGAACGTCAGAGCCTATACCCGTAGCTAAAGAAGCAGGCAAAAGACCTAATACCGCTACTGTTGCAGTCATCAGAACAGGCCGGAAGCGATGTTTTGCACCATCTAAAACTGCCCTGAGTAAATCATATCCTTTTTTGCGCAATTCGTTGATATGAGAAATCAGAATCACACCATTTTGAATAGCGACACCAAATAGTGCGATAAAACCTACTGCTGAAGAAACGTTCAGCGTCATTCCCCTGATATTTAAAGCTAACATCCCACCAAATAAAGCGAGCGGAACAATGCTTAAAATCAAACCTGCCTGTCTGAACTTTCCAAACGCGCCATAAAGTAATAAAAACATAATGGCTAAGGCTAAAGGCACAACAACTCCTAGTTTAGCGTAAGCACGGTTTTGATTTTCAAACTGGCCGCCCCATTCTATTTTATACTTTTCATGATCATATTTAACCTGCTTTGTAATCTTTGCCTGTGCATCTTTCAAAAATGAACTTAAATCAACTCCTCTTAAATTTAACCTGACAGTTAGTTGTCTGCGGTTCATTTCCCTGGAAATAGAACTTTCGCCCAGATCAGTTTTCACTTCAGCAATCTGCGACAGAGGAATCTTTGCTCCCGTTGATGAAGTTAGCATCAGGTTCCCTATTTTTTCAGGTGTATTCCGGCTTGCTTCTTTATAACGGCAAATCACATCATAAACTCTGTCGCCCGAAAAGATCTGTGAAACAGCTTTACCACCTATAGCAACCTCAACCAATTCGGCTACATCACTAATATTCAGTCCGTATTTGGCTACAGCATCTCTGTTTATCCTGATTTGTAATTGTGGCAGAGGAGGTTCCTGATCAATTGCGATATCAACAGCTCCTTTTACTTTTCTTAAAGTAGAAACCACGTTTTCAGTGATTCTCCTGGTTTCCTTAAAATCATTCCCAAACACTTTAACTACCAATTCACTGTGTGCACCCGAAATTTTATCCATTACCCCGTCAATCATTGGCTGTGTAAAAGCTACTGAATAACCTGGCATAGCAGCATATTCTCTGGACAAATCTTCAACCAGAGCGGCTTTAGTTCGGCCGCTTTCCCATTCCTTATAAGGCTTTAGTCCTACAGAAACTTCAAAATGTGAAGGGGTAAAATAATCAGTTCCCTGATCATTACGACCTGCCTGGACATTCACATAAGTGATTTCAGGGTGTTTCATCGTTGCTGCTCTCAGTGCATCACTCATCTCCCTTGACTTTTCTAAAGTAACCCCGGGAGGCAACGATACCTGCAACCAGATTGAACCTTCATCTAATGGTGGTAAAAAGTCTTTTCCAACGATAACTGACAGGACAATAGCGCTTACCAACACTAAAACCAACGGCATAAATACCTTTTTTGGCTTGTCCATGATTTTACTCAGACGCTTTTCATACCATGCAGTCAGTTTTTCCAACCATGTATTATGATAGATTTTGCCTGGTTTTTTATAAACGGCATAAGCGAGTCCCGGTATCAATAGCAATGCAACTGCCAATGCACCCAGCAAAGCATAACCTACAGTAAAAGCCATGGGTGTAAATAGTTTTTTCTCTACTCTTTCAAAAGAGAACAAAGGCAGGTAAGCGGTAATAATGATAATCGTTGAAAATAAAACAGGCTTGGCAACGCTTAAAGCACTCTGACTAATAGAAACCTCTTCCAATTCCTGATCAGGATGATCTTCCCTTTTTTTCAGGATGGTTTCCAGCATTACAATAGCACCATCTACAATAATCCCAAAATCAATTGCACCCAGAGAGAGCAGATTGGCAGGGATCTTCGTAAAATGCATGAGAATAAATGCAACAAGCAGCGCTATTGGGATTGTGATGGCTACAATTAATGCGCCTCTCCAGCTTCCCAGGAAAACAATTAACACCACAATAACTAATGCCATTCCCTCTAAAAGCGTATGAGAAACCGTATCAAGCGTAGTATTAATTAAGTTTGTCCTGTCCAGATAAGCACGGATAGTTACTCCTTCAGGTAAAACACCATGGTTCAGCTCTGTTATTGCCTGATGAATTCCATCGAGTACTACGGAAGGATTTTGTCCTTTCAGCATCACTACAATTCCTGCAATTCCATCAGAATAATTCACCTTGCGATCCGTATAACCCAATACCCCTTTGCGTTCCAGTGTACCATATTTCAGTTCGCCCAGATCTTTTACAAATACAGGTACACCATTGACAGATTTAATAACCACATCACCTAAAGCGGCTAAATCTTTGACCAGACCTATCCCCCGAACGACATACCCTTGTTCTCCACGGTTTAAAATACTCCCCCCTGCATTGGTGTTATTATTACTGATTGCCGTTTGTACATCGGCAAGCGCAATATGATATTGTGCTAATTTAGCAGGGTCAATTTCTATCTGATATTGGGTAGTAATCCCTCCAAAGTTGGTCACATCAGCCACACCCTGTACTTGTTTAATCTTTGGTATAATTGTCCAGTTCTGTAAATCAGTGAGTTCTCTTAAATCATGATTTTTGCTTTCTATAATATACCGGTAGATTTCTCCGGTTGGTGAAGTCAGCGGATCAAGTCCCGGAACCGCGCCAAAAGGAAGCTTGACATCAGTTAACCGTTCCTGAATTCTTTGCCTCGCCCAGTAATCATCGACACCATCATCAAAGACCATAGTGATGAGCGACAGACCGAATAAACTCCGGCTGCGCATCACATGCATACCGGGTAAACCGTTGAGTGCACGTTCTATAGGGATAGAAATCTGTTGTTCTACTTCTTCGGCTGCCAGACCTGGCACCTGGGTAACTACCTGAGAAGTTACATCCGCAATATCCGGATACGCTTCTATGGAAAGTTGTTTCCAGGAGTAAAATCCGAATACAGCCAGGAGTACAAAAAGAGCTGCAAAGAGCCAGCGTTTTTTTATTGCGGTAAAAATTAATTGCTTCATATGATTGGGCTTATAGCGTGATATTGGGCTTCTAATAATGTGATTACTTAGCTTCTAATAAATAAAAACCGCCTTCTGATACGATCTTTTCGCCTTTGGCCAGACCACTTTTAATGACCACACGACTTCCTTCTGTATCGCCTGTTTCCACCTTTCTTTTGATATATTTACCAGCTGCAGTAACCACGAAAACAAAATTTGCATCGTTCATTTGCAGGATAGCTTTCAGTGGAATAAGCACAGCCGATGTGGGTGCGTCAATAAAATTAACAGAGACATACATTCCCGGTTTAAGCGTATGGTCGCTATTGTCACATTCGATCAGAACTTGTACACTGCGCGTATCTTCGTCAACAATTTCATTGACATGGTAAACTTTTCCCTGAAGTTTTTTACCAGGTAACGCGGCTACTTCTATCTCACATTCGTCCTTTTCATGGATATAACGGATGTCTTTTTCCTTAACCTGCCCGGCAACCCATACTTTATTCAGATTGGCTACGGTGGCTACACTGGCTGCGTCATCTTTGATAAACTGGCCTAAAACCACTTTATTCTCAATCACTTCTCCGGTAATTGGCGCATGTACTACAAGCGCTTGTCCTAAGGATAATTTTTCCGGATTTGCTTTGAATATTTTAATGCCTATAACTGCATTTTCATATTCCTTTTTTTCTACATCATAACCGGTCTGCGCTTCTTCCAAATCTTTCTGTGTACCAACGCCATTAGCCATCAGGTCTTTTTGGCGCTTCAAAGTCCTTTCAGCTTGTTGCATTTGCGATTTCTCTTGAAAAAACACCTTTTGAGCGGCAATAAAATCCGGAGAACTGATTTCAAACAAGGGTGTTTCAGCGGTCGTTTTCATCCCCAATCTGATATAACTTTTAGTTACCCGGCCCTGAAAAGGCGGGGCAATTTCTGCAAACTGGGTAGGAATAGCTTTAACCGTTCCGGCGGTCATCATTTGCATCCGGTAAGGTTCAGTATTAACTGTTATAAATTTCAGTTTACTTTTCAGCCCTGAGTTTTCAGGCACAGTAATAACATCACCTTCCAAAGTAAAATCAGCGGCAGGTTCTTTGGTTACTTGCTGTTTGCAGGATGCAGTCATTCCGATAATGACCATGGCAATGCCAGTCAGATACGACTGACGCTTATTTTTTAAGTTCATATTGTGCTTTGTCTTTGTTTGAGAAATTAGATAGGTTATGAAAATGGTATTCCAACCATTCTGCGAATACGATAACGAGTATAATTAATACGATAGCCATTATCCATTGTCTGCCAGCCCTGATTATAGCCATTGATTAAATCTTTTGATATACCATCCTTTAATAAATTGCGTGAGGAGACAGTAGCAAGCCAGGATTCCAATCAACCATGGAAAATAACTTAGTGGCAATTGCTCCATCTTTAAGGCCCCTGCAAAAGGTGAAAACGGTATAAAAATGCCGATAACCATAATCAATGAGGTCAAAGCGACTACCGGTGTGGTTGCCCAACTTTGAATAAATGGGATTTTACGGGTCCTGATCATGTGTACAATGAGTGTTTGGGACAATAATCCTTCGATAAACCAACCACTTTGAAACAGACGCTGATGTTCAGGAGTATCCGCTTTGAAAACGAAAAACATCACTGCGAACATGGCATAGTCAAATACCGAGCTGATGGGGCCTATATAAAGCATAAATCTTTTAATTCCTGAGGCATCCCATTTTTTGGGTTTTTCGATAAAGTCTTCATCCATTTTATCCCATGGGATGGAGATCTGCGAAACATCATATAATAAATTCTGAACCAAAATTTGTACAGGAAGCATTGGCAAGAATGGTAGAAAGGCACTTGCTCCTAACATGCTGAACATGTTACCGAAATTACTGCTGGCAGTCATTTTGATATATTTGATAATATTACCAAAGGTCCTGCGGCCATAGATTACCCCTTTTCTCAAAACTATCAGGTCTTTTTCGAGCAAAATGATATCAGCACTTTCTTTAGCAATATCAACTGCTGTGTCTACACTGATCCCTACATCAGCATCTCTAAGGGCTACAGCATCATTGATCCCATCTCCCATAAAACCTACAGTATGGCCTTTTACTTGCAGCATTTTAACCACACGCGACTTTTGAACCGGACTTAATTTAGCGAGGATAGAAACCTCTCCTACTTGTTCCTGTAATTCTGCATCGGTCATTTTTTCTACTTCCGCGCCTAGCAGGATTTTGTCGAAAGGAATACCTACATCACGGCAGATTTTTTTAGTGACAATCTCATTATCCCCTGTCAGCACTTTGATGCTCACACCTAATTTCTGCAAAGCTTCAATAGCTATTTTCGCCGAAGGTTTGGCGGGATCAAGGAAGCCAATAAACCCAGTAAGGATCATGTTTTTTTCATCCTCCACGGCATAATTCAGTGCACGGTCATCAAATTCACGAATGGCCACAAGCAGGATCCGAAGCCCTTCTGTATTGAGTTTTTTTGAAGTCTGAAGGATCATATTCCGCATGGTTTCATCCATAGGAATTACTTTATCAGATTCTATATGTAATTCTTTATCATCTCCAGGATCAAAGGCATGGCTGCACAGGTCAAGCATTTCTTCTACAGCACCTTTACAGATCAGTAAATGTTTTCCATTGCGTTGTTTCAGCACCACAGACATTCTGCGCCGCTGGAAATCAAAAGGAATCTCATCGACTTTTAAAAAGTACTCTTCCACTTTCAGGTAATCATGCAATTCGACATGTTCAAGCACGGCAACATCAAGCAGATTTTTCAATCCTGTTTGATGAAAACTATTGAGATAAGCCCATTTGAGTACTTCTTCATCTTCTTGTCCGAAAATATTCAGGTGTCTTTCCAATACAATTTTATCCATGGTTAGCGTTCCGGTTTTATCCGTGCACAGCACGTCCATTGCCCCAATATTCTGTATCGCATTCAGTCTTTTAATAATTACCTTGTGCTTACTCATATTCACAGCTCCTTTGGCAAGGTTCGCGGTCACAATCATCGGCAGCATTTCTGGCGTCAGGCCTACGGCAACGGCGATTGCGAAAAGCAGCGCATCCCACCAATTCCCTTTAACCAATCCATTAATCAGGAAGATCAAAGGCACCATTACGATCATAAAACTGATCAGCAGGTAGCTCACTTTATTGACCCCTTTATCAAAATTCGTTTCCGCACGTTTACCTACAATTACTTTACTAAGTGAGCCGAAATAGGTCTGATTTCCTGTATTTACGACAATTGCAGTTGCAGACCCACTCACGACATTGGTCCCCATAAAGCAGATATTATCCAGTTCTACCAATGGTTTTTCTTCCGCATCCCTTACTACCAGGCTTCTTTTTTCTACAGGTAAAGATTCTCCTGTCAGCATGGACTGGCTAACGAAAAGATCTTTAGATTGTACAATGCGGCAATCTGCAGGGACCATATCTCCTGCCGACAACAGAATCAGATCTCCGGGTACCAGTTTTTTAATATCCAGTTCTTTCTTCCCGGTAGGCTTGCGCACCACAGTCGCTGTAGTTTTCACCATGCTTTTAAGTTGCTCTGCTGCCTTATTACTTCTGTACTCCTGAAAAAACCTTAATAATGAGCTGACCATCACCATAATACCGACCATCGTGACTGTTTTATAATCAGTTTCTCCCGGAGCAGCGAGCCAGACATCGAGTATAAAAGAGATGACAGCAATAATCAGGAGAATACCGATAAACGGGTTTATAAAAGCCTGGATCAATTGTTTAATCCATGCCGGAGCTTTTTCATGATGAACTTCATTCATTCCAAACTTGCCAAGCCTTTCTTTAGCTTGCATGCCCGACAAACCTTCCGTTGAACTATCCAGCATAGCCAGGTAAAAGTCCTGGTCTGAGCGGGAAACGTTCTGAAGTTTAGTTGCTGCAGCCTCATCGCTGCCATTAGCAATCATTTTTTTGTTGTCTGCGAGGGCTCTTATTTTTAAGCCTCTTTTTACGATAGTCATCATATTATAAAGTAGAAGGTTATTGCTTGCAGTAAGTAGAAGGTTGTTGCTTGCAGTAGTTTATATGTTTTTATAAATCATTCATTTATGGCTATAAGTCGTTCTCATCTCCGGCCTTATTCCAGCTGACTTCAGAAACCTCGTGTTCGATAGTTAATCGTCCGGCGATCCGTTCCATAATTACGTCTTCATTACTGTTAGCGAGTATTTCTGCTGTAATTACAGCCTTGCCCGGATCACCGTCATCTGTACTTTTAAGGGATCTGAGCAATAGCTTTTTGTCATTACTTGTAAACTGGAGAAGCAGAACTCTCAAATGATTCTCTACATCCTGTCTGCATTTGATAATCAGCAGATAAGCCACAGGGATTTTAGTACTCTTTAAAGGAAGCCTGCTTAATTGTACGCCCAACGGACGCATTAAAACATGGGTCAGAATGACGAAAGTTGTAACGATTGCTGCTTCAGGAAGGAACCCAAGGCCGCAAGAGGCTCCAACTGCAGCAGAACACCATAATGTAGCTGCTGTATTTAATCCTCTTACGTTCAGCCCGTCTTTCATAATAACACCCGCACCCAGGAAACCAATTCCACTCACTACGTAAGAAATCACTCTTCCAGAGGCATCTCCACCAACTTTAACACCTAGAGAAACGAACATACAGGCGCCCAGGCAAACCAGCATATTTGTTCTTAAGCCAGCCATTCGCTGCCTCCACTGGCGTTCTGTACCGATTGCTGCGCCTAGTGCAAAAGCGATGGCGAGCCTTAGCGTAAACTCAAATATTGTCATAGCAGGCCCTCCATTTTTTAATTTGTTGGGCAACAAGTTTGATCACATTTAATATCAAATTATATGTGCCAAAGAAAAGCTGTCTGAACGAAATAGATTGATAGTAATTTTGTCTGCTGAAGATATGATCAGCCACCCCAAATGTGATAGCAGGCCTGGTATCCATTTTCACTGGATAATCATAATCTACAATATAGCGGGTATATTTTATCTGTATTTTTGAAAAAATGAACATAACTCTGTTTTATGCCTCTACCGGCATAACAGAAGTTATAAGCGCTAGCAGGCGGTTAAATAATGAATTGATTTGATTTTGACGGTACGATTAATCGTACCTTTGAATTGGGGCCTGAGTCCATAATTTGCTTTTTTTTAATCTGCTGCAAATATAAAACACCCCACTGGAAAAGGCTGTTAGAGGACAAACAGAAATTCATTAGAAATTCATTAGAGACCGCGATGCAGATCCGGTTTGCAGCATGAGGAATAAAATTGCTGCAGATTTATCCTTTCAAGCTTTACGCCTGGAAGAATCTAATCTTTATAAAGTTTAGGAATATTGCCACGTGCAAAGATATTTTCAATATCAATTAAAAATTCAGTTCCAATCTAGCTGATGATTTTTTTGATATTAACATTCGTCTTCCCTGATTATACAAATAAATTAAGAATTGAAAGCTATAATGTAGAATATTGGCATCAAATTAAATCTTTTTCGTCTTGATGATTTCTCCTGTTTAACAAAAAAAGTACTAAAAACAGTACATATTAAATTAGGTACAATTTCGATCCAAAATCAAATTAACAGTTCGTTTTATGAATTGATAAAACTTAAATCTTATTACATCAATGCCTAATACCACCACTAAACGATAAAAACAAACACGAATAAACAAATTAAATATTCTTAAAAACAAATAAATTTCATATCATTCTAAATTTACCATAAATCAGAAAAATAATAAACTTTCCAGGTAATCTATTTTTTGATTTTTAATAAATTAATTGGTATAAGAGTTGGAATAAAAAAAATGTATTTAATCAACAGCATTTATAATCTAATCTTTCAACTTATGATCAGTAATTCCTTCCCCTACCAAGTTAATGACCACAAGTCTTCTTTAAAAACTTTCGCCTTGAATTTCACAAAAAACATGGACGATGCTGATGACTTAGTTCAGGAAACTTTATTAAAAGCTATTCGTTATTCAAAACTTTATGTTGAAGGAACAAACTTGAAAGGATGGTTATATACGATCATGAGAAATACTTTTATAAACGATTATAGAAGGACGGTAAAACAACGCAGCATTATAGATACTACCGAAGAAATTAATTCTGCTCAGTTGTATAAAAGTGCTTCTCATAACCAGGCTGATAATAAATTCATTAGTGATGATGTAAATAAAGCATTAGCAATGTTAAGTACCGAATATTACACACCTTTTATCAAATATTTCGAAGGTTATAAATACCATGAAATAGCAGATATGCTGAATATACCTATTGGTACTGTTAAAACGAGAATTCATGTAGCGCGCCAGCTATTGAAAAGTAACCTGAAAATTTACAACCAGGAATTCAAAAAATCAAACAAGTATAATTAATGTAAATCCCGGTCGATTACATATACAAAATTGAGCTTTGGAGCTTCACCGAAATAGGTGACTTGCTCCTCAGCTATTTTAACGGCTCCAATACGGCCAATAGCGATTTGTGAACGAACGTTCTCTGCTCCAATATGGAATTGCACCTTTGATACAAACTGAAATATATAATCCAGCATCATTTTTTTCACTGAAAGATTGGCGCCAATTCCCCAATAAGCTGTACCATAGAAAGTATAGCCGATAAAAATCACATTCTCTGTCTCATCATAATCATAAAACCGGGTACTGCCCATCACTTTCCCGGTAAGCTCATCAACGATTTTAAATGCGCCTCCACTCTTTATCGCACCATCGAAAAAGTTCTGGAATACTTCCCTCTTCCAGCGGTCCTTGTTAGGATGTTGTTCCCATATTTTTGGATCAGACCCTATGCGGTATAATTCTTCGAAATCGGTTTCCTTAAGCGGTAAGAGTCCGACACGTTCATTGGTTAACTGTGGTTGGATGCTAAAATTCATGAGGCAGGAGTTAATATCTTTTTCATCATAATATCTGTTTGCTCATCATTCCCCATTTTAAAAATGTGTTTATCAAAAGCAACAAAGCCGTTCTTTTCGTAAAACCTGATGGCACGGGGATTTTGTTCCCATACCCCCAGCCACAGATAAGCTTTATTTTGGTGTATGGCCATTTCCAGTGCTTTATTATAAAGCAATTGACCTACCATTTTACCGTGATGCGTTCTCTTAACATAAATGCGTTCGATCTCAATAGCGTTACTATCATGTAATTCCGTTTGTGCCTTACCGCTATTCACTTTTAAGTAACCTATAGGATTTTTATTTTCCCAGGCTATAAAAAACATAGAATCCGGATTAGCTAATTCAGCTTTTATCTGTTGTGAATTGAAGCTTTCTTCCAAATATTTAGCCATATCGGCTTCCGTATTGTTATCCGCAAATGTTTCTAAGAAAGTCTGCCTGCCTATTAATTGTATAGTTTTAAAATCCTCAAGAGATGCGCTAATAATTTCAATTTGTTCCATCTTATATTTTTCTGATAAATTCTGCTATTGCTTTTTCTGAGCTGACGTCACTTTTTTCTAAATGGGCAGCTATCCTTTCCCGTTCCATCTTAGTTTTATTCTGGCTTATTTTTTTCTGTCCTTGTAAATCTGTCACTATCAAATCAAACACTACGATTCCTTTGATCATTCCCTTTTTAAATTTTTCTGACAACTTGTTCCATTGTCCAAGGTAACCAGGTTCGTAAAACAGGATCATGTTTTCCAATGCTTTAATTTTCGCATTTTCATCCGCAACAATTTTCGACTTTCCATAAGCATGTATAGCAACATAATTCCAGGTAGGCACACTCTCCATCTTATCATAATGAGCTGGAGAAATATAAGCATGTGGCGCTGAGAAAATAACCAGCGAGGTATTCTGCTCAATAAAGCCTGTCTGCTCATTAGCCAAGGCAAAATGTGCACTCAACACCAGACTACCGGTATTCTTTGTAATCAAAAACGGAAGTTGCGTAGCAATTGGAATACCCGCCTTAGTAGTCACTATAGTTGCAAAACTATACTGCTTCATGAAGGCTATCTTTTCTGCCTCTTTTTCAATCTCAAATTGCTTAGGTATATACATGATTTCTATCCAAATAACTGATTAATGAGCTGATTAAACAAAAGTATGTTGTAATTGGATTATCTTAGTAGTCCAATTATAAGATAATGAATAGTCCAATTATCAATCAACTATTTGCAGATCTATCCTTTGATCGTTCCGCCGAACGTGCCGTATATCTTCAGCTAGCAGACACCCTGTTATCGCTAATCCGGGGTGGCAAACTACGATCAGGCCAAAAACTTCCAGGTAGCCGGGACCTCGCTGATCTTTTAAAAATCAATAGAATTACAGTGACTAAAGCATACGAAGAACTGCAGATGCAAGGCTGGCTTGAAAGCGCTATAGGCCGTGGCACTTTTGTTTCCAGTCATGTAGCAGACCACGCACCAGAAAAGCTAAAGTCAATCACATCCACCTCATCAAAGACCGCAGGATTCACTTTTCAGCCCAGAGATTACCCTGATACGCTCATAGAAACAATCGTACCCGGCCTTCATTTAGACGACGGTTACCCCGACCCCAGACTTGCACCACTAAAGGAATTTTACCGCGCCTATCGTAACCAACTCACCAGAAGTGGATTATACCCTAAATTTGGTAATTACGGAAACCCTGCCGGCCCTTACCCCTATCGACAAGCTATAGCTGAATACCTCAATACGACGAGAGGACTGAAAACCACTCCCGAAAACATTCTTTCAGTAAGAGGTACCTTAATGGGTATTAACTTGATTTGCAATGCCCTGATCAGCCCCGGCGACATTGTAGTTTCTGAAATCCCAGGATGGAGACGCGCTGAACATAACTTTCTGCACGCCGGTGCTAAACTCATTAGAATCCCCGTAGACGAACACGGCTTAATAGTTGACGAACTCCGAAAAATCTGCACAAAACAAAAAATAAGGATGGTCTACGTTACCCCCCATCACCAATACCCAACCACAGTCTCCCTAAGAATTGACCGTAGACTAGAATTGCTCAGACTCGCCAATGAATATGGCTTCATCATTTTTGAAGATGACTACGATTTTGACTTCCACTTCAAACACCGCCCGCTCTTACCCCTGGCCAGCGCTGATGAAAACGGGATGGTCATTTATTGCGGCTCCTTTAGTAAAAGCTTTTCCCCGGCCTTTCGGATGGGCTATCTGGTAGCTGCCGAAAACATCATTGAACACCTCGCTAAAGTCCGTATATTACTGGACCGGCAAGGCGATCACGTACTTGACAACGCAATGGCTGATTTATTGAACGACGGTACAATCCAGCGTTACCTCAGAAAAACACTTTCAACCTACAAAGAACGGCGCGACTTCTTTTGCAATCTGCTCAGTAATCAACTCAAAGAAGCCATAAACTTTACCCCTCCCGAAGGCGGTATGTCAGTATGGACAACCTTTGACAAATCAATCAACCTGGAAAAACTTGCAAAAAATGCTTACCGCGAAGGATTACTCTTATCCGATGGAAAAGCCCACAAATATCAAGACTACGATACCAATGCCATTCGCTTAGGCTTTGCATCTTCCACCAAAGAAGATCTGGCCAGAAGTGTAGAAATTATAAAAAGGTTGATTTCGTAGAATGATACTACAAGAAAATTATAAGGTATCCATTAAACTCCTTCGTAAAGCAATCAGTTTCTTCAATAGCTGTTAAACAATTAAGCTCCTTCAACAGTACCTGTAAAGCAATTAGCTCCTTCAACAACACCTGTAAAGCAATTAGCTCCTTCAACAACACCTGTAAAGCAATTAGTTCCTCAACAACACCTGTAAAGCAATTAGCTCCTTCAACAATATAAATAAACCATTATCTAAACACAATATAAATGGTACATAAACCACGTGGATAAAGAAAAAAAACCGCAACTGTATATGCAGACCTTACGCCTAATTCAGGCGTACCAGTCAAATATACAGTTGCGGTTTTTTTTACCCAGGTGAAACAACCACATGTGCCATAACAATGGTAAACTCACTCCCTACCCCTACAATAGACCTCACCTTAATCTCCCCCTGGTGCATCCCCACAATCTTTTCCGTCAGCGACAACCCGATCCCATTCCCCGCACTAAACCCCTTATTCATTCCCCTGTAAAAAGCAGAAAACACCTTACCAATCTCCTCACTCTCAATTCCTATTCCCGAATCCTTAAACCCAAGTATAACCGACCCCTTATCAAAATTGATACTCACCACACACCTATGATCAGCAGAAAACTTACACGCATTCTCCATGAGGTTAATAAACGCCACCTTCAGCAAATACTCATTTCCCTTAACAGAAATCTCATTATCATCATCAATCTCCTTATCAAAGACAATATCAATCTTATAATCTTCAAATCCCTTAAGAACCGCTTCCCTTGCATCCATCAACAATTCATCCGTCCTTAAAACCTTCATACTTACCGTAGTCTGATCATAACTCGCTTTCGCTAAATCAAGCAAACCATTAGACAACCTCACTAACCTTTGCGCATCACTCAGCGACAACCTGATCACCTCCTTATACTCCTCAACACTGCGTTCCCTGATTAAAGCCAGCTGTAACTCCCCGACAATCGTTGCCAGCGGAGTTCTCAACTCATGAGAAATATTACTTACAAAACTCTTCTGACCATCAAAAGACTGCTCCAGCCTATCCAGCATATTATTAAAAGTAATAGCCAGCTCACCAATCTCATCCCGTTCATTTTTGACATGTACACGCTTATATAAATTAGTCGCAGTAATCTCTTCCACTTTATCCACAATCTCCGCAACCGGATTTAACGCCTTACCTACAAAATAATAACCCGCAGCAATCGTCAAACTGATAATAATGATAAAAGAAATAATCAAAGTATACTTAAATTCTTCCAGACGGGTCAGTCCATACTTATCATTTGCAGCCGCAGTAATCACATAAGTTTTGCCTTTATGCAGATATAAAAGTCCCACAACCTGCAAAGATCCCTGTTCAAAAGTTATTTCCTTCTGAAGAATAATCTGATTGATCATCTGTTTGGTCTCTTTAACCTTATCAATCTGCACCGCATCATGATACAGCAGATTAAACGAAGTATCATACACAGCAACCTCTTCCTCAAATAAAGAGTTAATAGAATTCTTATAAATCAACTGCAACACCGTTGGAGGAACTTTCGCATCAAAAAGCAAATTCGCTTTCGTAATCGCCTCTCTTTTAAGATGCTTATAATATTGATCCTTTCTGCTCTGCGCTGTAGAAATATAGATAAACACCGCAAATGCCAAAAGCAAAGCACCAAAAAGTGTTAAAAACAATAACAAAAGTTTCGCTCTTATTTTCATCCCTCTTTAAATATAAAACCCATTCCAGGTTTGGTATGAATCAGTTTCACCTCGTAATTCTTATCTATCTTTTTCCTTAAATAATTGATATATACATCAATGAAGTTCGTTCCTGAATCAAAAGTATCCCAAACCTTCTCTGCAATTTCTGTTCTCGACAAAACCCTTTCAGAATTTCCCATCATATATTCAAGCAAGCGAAACTCTTTAGGTGTAAGATCTATTGGTACATCATTCCTCTTAACAAGTTTGGTTTCCAGATTCATTTCCAGATCTGCAAAACGCAAAATAAATCCCTGGCTGAAAGTATTATTCTGTGTCTGATTTCTTTTAATTAAAGCACGTATCCTGGCATGCAATTCCCTGAAATCAAAAGGCTTAACGAGATAATCATCTGCACCTGCGTCAAACCCCTCAACTTTATCATCCGTAGTCCCCAAAGCAGTCAGCATAATGATAGGAATATCAGGCCGGGCAATACGCACCTCTTTACAAAGATCAATACCATTGATCTTTGGGAGAATCAAATCCATGAGAATCAGGTCGTATGTTTTTGTTAAAGCCAGCCTCTTGCCCATTTCTCCATCAAAGGCAAGTGTAATATGAAACCCAAGTTCTTCTAATCCCTTTTTGATCAGTTCAGCCACTCTTTGTTCATCTTCTATAACCAGTATGTCCATTATGCTATAATTAAACAACAAATGTGAACATTATTTTTTAGAGCCTGTTTAAAATTCATGGACTAAGCCTCTTTTACGATAACTGCTTCAACTCTGCTTCTTTCCTTGAATAATATCAGCAGCTATTATCATTTGATAATTTTACACACAAATAAAACGGTTTTTCAACCACAATAATAGTAAACCATAAAGTCTTCATTAAAATGCTATTAACAATAGGTAACGAACCTGTTGCTAAAGACGCGTTTAGCATCAGCTAAAACAGCAAAAGTTTAAATACATATAATACTAAATTGGTTTAGTTTTAATAAACAAAGTTTAGTATTGCTGTGTAAAATCAAAACACATAACAACCTAAATCCACATCAATGAAACAGCTTTACAAGCAATTAAAACAAGTAATAACTGTTGCGTTATTTTTGTTTGCCCCGATGACCTTAGCGGCGCAAATTAAAATATCAGGTACAGTTAGTGACGAAACTAAACAATCCTTACCGGGGGTAAGTGTTTTGGTTGACGGTACCAAACAAGGTACAGTAACAGACATGGACGGTCACTTTCTTTTAACAGCAAAAAAAGGGCAAACAGTATCCTTCCAATATCTTGGATATGAAAAAACACAAATCATTATTGGTGATGAAACTATCATTAATGTATTGCTAAAAGGAGATAGCAAGGCGCTTTCTGAGGTTGTAGTTACCGCTTTAGGCATCAAGAAAGACACCAAAAGAATTGGTTATGCTTTACAGACCGTTGATGGTGATGATTTGCTAAAAGCACGTGACCCGAATCCAATCGGTGGTTTGATAGGAAAAGTGGCCGGTTTATCTGTTGGCCCTTCTCCTGAGGTATTAAGAGAGCCGAACGTGATGATCCGCGGTGATAAGTTAACCTTATATGTGATTGACGGATTTCCTATCAATACTGATACCTGGAATATCAGTCCTGACGATATTGAAACTTATACCGTATTAAAAGGCCCTGCAGCTGCTGCCCTATATGGTAGCCGTGCAGTAAATGGAGCGATATTGATTACGACTAAAAAAGGTGATAAGAATAAAAAAGGACTGACTGTTGATTTTAACAGCAGCACAGTTATTAATAGTGGATTTTTGACTTTTCCTCGTATACAGAATTCATATGGCGCTGGTGAGAATACACAGTACGTATTCGTAGATGGTAAAGGTGGTGCACCAGGTGGTGTTGATGGAGATTACGATGTTTGGGGCCCTTATTTCGCCGGACAACTAATCCCTCAGTATGATAGCCCGGTAATAAATGGGGTAAGACAAGCGACTCCCTATACAGCCAGAGGTAAAAACAATTTAAAGAACTTCTTGAAAACTGGGTATCAAACTAACAATAATGTTTCTTTAAGTGCTAATGGAGAGACTTATACAACGAGGTTTTCAGTTTCACAATCAAAACAATCAAGTTATATCCCTAATAGCGGACTTAACATTGTCAATTTCAACATGTATGGTTCATTCAATCCAAGTCCAAGATTGAAAATCGAAGGTAATCTTGATTTTAACAGACAATTTACAGATAACTTTCCTGATGCGGATTACGGACCTTCAAGTTTAATCTATAGTACAGCAATCTGGACTGGTGCAGACTGGGATGTGAATGCACCTGACATTAAAGCAATCTGGCAGCCAGGTAAGGAAGGTATTCAATCGCAGTTTGCTGAATATCAGCGTTACCATAACCCTTATCTGATGACAGAAAAGTGGTTACGCGGACATTATAAAAATGACGTGTACGGTTATCTTTCTGCAAACTTCAAAATTGATAACCATTTAAACGCAACACTTCGTTCTCAATTTGATACGTACAGTATTTTACGTACAGAAAAACTTCCATTCTCTGCTCACCCCTACGGACGTGAAGGAAATCAGGGTGACTATCGCGAAGACAGACGTAATTTATTTGAGAACAACAATGAGTTATTATTAAACTTCAATTATAACGTTAAAAACTTTGTAAATCTTTCTGGTTTGGTCGGAACAAATCTTCGTACCTTATCTTATAATTCAAGCTGGACATCTACTGATTACCTGAATGTTCCTGAAGTTTATTCTTTTAGTAACTCTAAAAATCCAGTACAGTCTACGAGTTTCAACTCCAGCATGATGGTACTGAGTGGTTATTTCTCATTAGATGCCGCTTTCGGTAAATATGCAACTTTATCAACAACGAGCAGAATTGATAAGTCTTCTGCTTTCCAGACGCCGACAACTTATTATTATCCAAGTGTATCATTGGCAACTGTAATTTCTGATTATATCAAAATGCCAGATCTTATTTCATTCCTGAAAGCAAGAGCATCATTTTCCAATGTACGTACAGATGCAACCAGTGCAAGTATTGGTCCTGCTCCTTTCAGTTCGATTACAGCATTTGGCGGACAAACAGCATCTAACCTGACAAACAATCCACTAGGTTATGGCAATACTTATATGTCTCCTTATAATGGGCCAAACTATTCTTTGAATACAGCCTTTAATATCAATAAACCATATAACAATCAGGCTGCTGGTTATGGCCCGGATTATTTATATCAAAATGGTATTAAAACTACTACACGTGTAAATTACGAAGAAGGTTTTGATATCAAATTCTTAGAGAACAGATTAGGTTTAAGTGCTACAGCTTTCCAGTACATAGATGGGCCACAGGTTTTAGCGAACCAGATTTCTACTGCTACGGGTTATAATATATTATATCTGAATGCATTAAAAACAAAAAAGACTGGTTATGAGGTTTCCCTGAGCGGCACACCAATTAAAGATATGGGTGGTTTTGGCTGGGACGTTTTAGTCAACTGGTCAACTTATAAGCGCGTTTATAAAGAACTTCCTAAAGGACAAGATACTTATCAGACATTTTTCAAAGAGGGAGATCGTACAGACAAATTGTATGGAACTGCTTTCGTGAGAACTAAGGACGGACAGATTATTAATGATGCAGCTGGAAAACCATTGGTCAACGGTGGTGCTAATCAATACCTTGGAAACTTGAACTCTGATTATTCATGGAGTATTTATAACAAGTTTCATTACAAAAGCTGGAGTTTAGGTGTTCAGTTTGATGGTAGTGTAGGTGGGAAAACTATTGATTACATGCATAACAAAACTATGCGTGGTGGTTCAAATATCGAAACTGCTCAAGGTACTTTAGGCGATGCGCGTTACCAGGATTGGGCTAATTATGGTAAGAAAGGCTATAATGGTACTTATGTTGGTGAAGGTGTAGTGATTTCTAATGGTGCATCTATCAACTATGATTCTAAAACTGGTGCGATTCTGAATTACGGCGACCTTGCTTTTTCGCCAAATACAAATAAGGTATTTGTTCAGGATTACGTAAGTAAATATTATAATTTCGATGAGGCCAACCTGATGAGTAAAACTTTCGCAAAACTTCGCGAGGTTACGCTTGGATTCGAACTTCCTAAGAAATTACTTGCGGGTACTTTCATTCAAAAAGCTTCTTTCTCTTTGGTAGGCCGTAATTTATTATACTTCTATAAAGACAAAAGGTTTAAGGATGTTGATTTAGATCAGTATAATGGAGAAACTCCTCTAACTGGCTTACAATCACCTACGGTACGTAGTTATGGGTTTAACATTAACGTTACATTATAATTTCCAATAGGAAACCATCATGATTTTCCAAATCACACAACGAAATGAAACGGGCCTGCGCGCTCTTAAACACAAAAATCAAATCGATACTGGTGAAAAATATAAAATCATGATAGCTTCATTACCGTTAAACCACGAAGTGCTCTTGAGTTCAATCAAAAACAATAAAGATTTCGAAAAAAACAATTATATACAGATGAAAAAGATATTCAAATTTTATTCTTTGCTACCCCTTTTACTTGTGGTGACCATCTCTGGCTGCAAGAAGGACTTCGAAGAGAAAACGATCAATAATAATAAACCAACTGCAGTACAAGCTTCTTTACTATTAAATGGAATATTAACTGGCAATGGCCTTGTAGAAGGTCCTGATGGTTCTAAAGAAACAAATAGTCAGTATTACCTGAATAATTATGATTATTATGGCAATAACCGCTATGATTTCAAGTATGGCGATGATTATTATACGGTGTTAAAAAACGTCGTTGAAATGGAAAAACAAGCTAGTAAGACTGGGGCAGCTGTTAACTCTTATGCTGCGCTTGGTAAGTTCTTTAAGGCTTATTTATTCACTAAAATGAGCATGGAAATGGGAGATATTCCAATGACTGATGCGCTGGCCGGAATAGCTAACCTTACTCCTGCTTATGATACACAGAAAAATGTGATGTTACAATCTCTGGCATTATTAGAAAGTGCGAACACAGATTTAACAACTTTAATCACAGCAAAAGAGAATATACTTACCGGGGATATCTATTTTAATGGTGATTTGCTGAAATGGCAAAAACTTGTCAATACTTTTAGAATCCGCTTGTTGATTCAGCTAAGTAAAAGAGCTGATGACGATACACAGCTAAATGTAAAAAAACAATTCTCTGATATTATCAGCAATAAAACTAAATATCCTATCATGGAAAGTGCTGCTGATAACATGCAATATGTTTATATATCACCAACGAACTATTACCCACAGACTCCTGATAACTTTGGACAGAGCGGATCGAGAAAAAACACTTCTGCTACTTATATCAGTTTGTTAACAAAGTTAAAAGATCCAAGGGTATTTGTAACTGCCGAACCTTCCCGTTATCAGGTAGATTCTTTAAAACTGAGCCCTACAGATTTCGCTTCTTTTATTGGAGCTGATGCTGGGCAGGATCTTGGTATTATGTATAACAACGCGGGTTTACAGAAGTATTCATTTTTAAACAGAAAACGTTATTATTCAACGTATACTGGTGAGCCAAGTATCCAGGTTGGTTATGCTGAACTGATGTTCAATATTGCTGAGGGGATTTATCGCGGTTGGGCTGCTGGGGATGCAGAGAGTTATTATACTGCGGGTATTAAAAGTTCTATGGATTCTTATAAAATCCCTACAGGCACGGGAACATTTACTGCTTATTTCTATCGTCCGGGTTCAACGAACGTTGCTTTAGGTGCTAACTATGATACTTATACTATCAATGTAGATTGGAATACTTATTACAATCAGCTTGAAGTAAAGTATAATACAGCAACTGCCCTTAAACAGATTGTACAGCAAAAGTACCTGGCTTTATTCCGTCATTCGGGACTGGAGTCTTATTTTACTTATCGCCGTACAGGTATCCCTACTTTCACCACTGGTCCGGGTACTGGAAATGGTGGCCGTATTGCAAGCCGCTTTCAGTATCACGAGTATGAACGTACTGCAAATGCCGCAAATTATCAAATTGCGATACAGAGTCAGTATGGTGGAAATGATGATATCAATGGTATCATGTATATTTTGAAATAGTCTTAGTGATTGTTTAATATAGTTTACATTTTTGCTTTGAAGAGGGTATATCATAATGAAGTGTCCCGAGAAAGTGTCTAACTTTTGGGGCGCAGTGCATAAATAATGATTACCCTCTTCTTCTGTTTTTACCCGCCCCCCCTGCAGGGGTATTTTCGAATATTCAATTCTCAGAGGCTCAATTTTACTTATAATACATCCTCTTCTGATTTTCAATGAATTAGTTTAGACGGGCAAGTAAATCAATATTTTTATTGAAATTATTTTCAGATTTAATTGCATCTTAATATTTAATTTCTATCTTTGCACCTCCTTAAACAAAGGGAATTAATTGATTCCGTAGCTCAGCTGGTAGAGCATTACACTTTTAATGTAGTGGTCCTGGGTTCGAATCCCAGCGGGATCACAGAGAATAGTATCAAAAAGAACTAAAACCCTGCAAATCAAAAGATTGCAGGGTTTTGTGTTTTATGGGATATACCAAATTATGCAATAAATCACATGAAAAATGAGCGTCATTAGGCGCGTTATTCTTTATTTCATCAAACTCCCCTAATTTGTATTAATCAATTGGTATTCAGTCGGTTCATAATCTGAACATCTTGTGTACATAGAACTGCAAGGCTAACTTTCTTTAACCTTAAATCGGTCATTATGAAAAATGGATTTCATGCTGCTTTTTCTAATTAAAAAAACCAAAAAAACTATGTTAAAGCTATTGTATCCATCTATTTAAGGATTACTGTTGACAGAAAATCTGCAGAACTTTGCACCAGCAGAGAATGTGAACCGGAATTGAGGAACACTAAGGCAGGTCTCAAAATTCATAACAAAAAGATAGAGGAATTGGTAGAAAAGATAGATTATGCCGGAGGAATGCTGAAAAGGTTTAAGGTATTGCAAAGACATGTAAAAAAATACCTGTTTGTTAAAAATCAGAAAAGCGATCTTAACATTAGGTATATAGACCATGAATTTAGATGGCTTTGCTTTATCTCCAAGGATAAAATCAAAAATAAAAAAAAAGTGCTATTGGTCAGATAAAAGCTGAAAAATAAATTATTGGATAATACGATTAAATGCTATTAAAAAAAGATGTTGTTGCAGAAGTAATTATTGGTGTAAATTTAATAAAAATATAAATTTCACTGTAATCTTACTATATTCAAACTATATTTTTTCTTTATGATACGCCGATTTTTAATTTTTCTATTTCTATTCGCTTCTCTTGCTACTCACGCTCAAAACCCAAAAACCAAATTGGAGATTTGTAATACATTTTTCCCAGATTGGAAAGAAGTAAATAATAAAGATATTAAATACTATTTTTTTAATGTTCCGGAAAATTGGAATTATCCTAAAAAACAAATAAAATTGGCAGTTGTCCAACTTTTATCTCTAAAAAAAACAAATGAAAATGTTGTCTTTGTTTCGGGAGGTCCGGGAGGATGGTCAATTGGTGCTATAAAAAAATGGCTTAATCATCCACTAAGGGAAAAAGCTAATATAATTTTGCTTGATCTAAGAGGAACAGGATTCTCCCAACCTAGCCTCTGCCCAGATCTTGGAAAAAAGATATTAAATGTTTTCAGCCAGGATACCCAGGGAAACAAAGAGATAAATGCTATTGTAGATATTTCGAAGGAATGTAAAGAACATCTTCTGAAAGATAAAATAGACCCCGCAGAATACAACAGTAATAATATTGCTCAGGATTTACATACTTTAAAAACTGAATTAAGAATTGATAAGTGGTTTATCTATGGAATATCTTATGGAACATATATTGCCCAGCTTTATTCCAAAACATATCCTGGCGATGTTAAAGGTTTAATTCTAGATTCTCCTATTTCCGAAATATCTGATTATTATAGCAAAAACACTTCAAATTACCTTAATAGTTTACATCTATTATTTAAAGATTCTAAAAGCAAATTCCCTGATCTGGAAAAAGAGTACTACTCGGTAATTAATAAATTGAACAGAAAAGGTTTTTCAGTAATTGTTGATAAAAAAATCATCCCTAATGGGCATTTTACCTATAATGCAGATGAATTTAAACTTATTATTCAACAATCTCTTTATAACAAACAGCTGATAGAGGTTATTCCATTAATCATAGACGCATTTAATAAAGAAAATAAAGATGTATTATCCAGTCTTGTGGAATCTTTTTCTGAGTCGCTAAAAAGAGATTTCGGAACCTATTATTGTGTGACGTGCAATGATGTATATAACAATCAAAGTATTTCTCTTTTTGATGAAAATTCAAAACAGCATGATAAAAATGGAGCGCTATTATTCTACCGTTCTGATTTATTCGTTTGTCAAAGCTGGGGAATTACTAAAAAACCCACAAGCGATGAGGATAAACAAAGTGACAGCACCTATAAAACTTTGATTTTTGCAGGTAAGTATGATCCAATTACTCCCTTATCAAACGGCGAAAAACTTGCTAAAAAACTAAAAAACAGCTATTTGGTTAAAATGCTATATGGCCATGGGACTAGTTTCTCTAAAGAAGGGAAACAGATGCTAGCGCGTTTTATAAGCGGTTCGGCTATTGAAACTGGAAATAAAGCGCCCGAAGTTCAGTTTGTTTCACATAATATATTTTACAATAAAGGGATATCTAAATTGGCAGAAAACTTTAATAAACCTAATTGGTTATTTTTATCGTCCTTGATTATTGCCCTGTTACTGATTATAAGTTCTATATTTATTTTTATCCCTAAGTTAAAAGCACCCGGGAATCGTACATTATATTCTCTTATTTTATTTAATTCCTTTCTGGGAATTGCGTTGTTTTTGTCTTTAAGCTTGGGAATCTTTCAAACTACCAACCAAAATATTTACATTTTGTTATTTGGTCTTATCAAGAAGTTTGAATTTGTTATTTACCTCGCTTATATATACATTGTTAGTACATTAGTATGCTTTGGTTTGGTTCTTGTCAAACGAAATACCATTAATAATATTGAGCTGATTTATGGTCTGATTTTCTCCTATATCTTATTGATTATATACTTAGCATTTTGGGGGATTATTTTATAACGAGTATTCAATCTGTTGTATTTTTACCTGGCTCTCCTTGAGATTTTCTTTGGATGCCATATTGCATAAATAATCTTCACTTATTGATATCTTTAAAAAAAAATAACAGGTCATTTTTACTTTATAGAACATTACCATTTATCATTGCAAAAATATCCGCTGAATGGAATATATTAAAGAAAAATTCACCAGGAATTGAGGCTTATCGATATCCAATAAACTAAATATCGATAAGTAGTTCAAAATTTCAGTCTAAAATGGCAGAAGACCATGAACATTTACCTCATAAGCTTGCCTTTGCTTCCTGCCACCTGCGTATAGTTAACTTCTATAAACGTCCTGCTGTTTTTCACATTCCGGAATGGCTACATTTTTGATAAAGTTTAATACAAATTTTTCAAACTCAATGTTGAGATTGAATCCATTATGAGTTGCCACTATTGCTGAGTAATACTGATAAAGCTTTGCTGTTTGTATCAATGCATTTTGCATAGAAATTATATCGTCTTTAAGTAAGGTATTATACAGCTTTCTATATATGTCTTCTCCCTCCCACTGTTTAATTTTATGACCATTGTAATAAACATCTTTTTCCTTTTCTTCAAGCAAGCACTTTTGCTCAATCATCCTTATTAATTCTTTTTTTAAGTAGTGATCATAAACAAGCAAGGCATAATAAAATTCTTCTCTTATTAATTTAACAGATGCCGTGTAACAGGATTGCCAAAAAAAATTGTATCCATTCAAAAACTGTTTTTCCGTTAGTGTAACGCTTTTTGTTTTTGAAAAATTGATTGCATAATTAAGTGTTTTTTCCAAATTAATTTTGTCAGCATGAATTCTATATCCCCTTTGTATTGTACTATAAAATTTGATAATATTTCCTGACAATGACCTGCTTAAAAATTTAGGTAATACACCTATCAATCTGTATTTTTTCAACATGAAATAATACTTAATCATATTGAACCGCGAGAGGTTTACGATTGTTATATCATACATTAAGCCATTGTCCAAAATTATTTTATTTTTATCAATACCTTCACCCGAATCCCTAAAAACCCTTCTGGAAATAATATTGCCTAAATGCGAAATCCAGCTATCATCCGTATTATTCATGTATTTTTTGGGAATTGTAGTAAATACATATAGATCTATATCTGAAAATAAATCTATATATCCCTGCGAGAAACTACCTACGGATATCAGGGCTTTGATATCTGGATTATTCTTCAGTACTTTTTCTATTCCTTGATTAATCTGTTCTATTCTTTCTCTAAGCATTATACTGTTGTTTAATCCAATCTATTTTTGATCTCTTCAGAAGATACTTCTCTTTTTCTTTGCTTGCTGATCTTAGAGTTTCCAAAATTATAAGTATAAGTAAACCTGATAATTCTTGGTTCGTAGCTATATTTTACAAAAGAACTGTTATCGGCTTCAATAGACTCAAAGCTATATATCTGACCAAATACATTATTAAAACTTAGCTGGATACTGCTATTCATTTTTTTTAATTTCTTATCTACACTAAGGTTTACCCTTTGATATTGTTTGATTTTGCTAACGCCTGATAAACGGTTGGAATTATATGCTGAAAACAGCTGAATTGAAAAATCTTTAGGTAAACTGAATGTTTGTGTAGTGCGTACTATAAAAAAAGTATCATCATTTTCCTGGGCATTAATCTTCTGATTTATGTAAGATAGCTGAAAAGAGTTCTGCATCTCCCACCATTTATTGATTTTTAAAGGTGCGTTTATTGAAAAGGTTAAAGTATTTAGATAATCAAGATTAAGAGATGTTAAACGTTGCTGAGAAGACTCAGGTAAGAAAACTGTTTGAGATCTTGCAATTGAGTTCTTTTCATGAGAATATTCTACGCTTGCTATATATTTTTGGAATTTATAGTTTAGGGACAGAATATTGCTAATTGAAGGTTTTAACCTGATATTCCCAAAATAAAAAGTATTGGGATCTAAAAATAATACATAAGGAGCCAGATCAAAATAAGTAGGCCTCGACACTCTTCTTCCGTAAGAAGCTTGTAAACTAGATTTTTTTCCGATCTCTCTTGAGAAAAATAGCGAAGGGAATAGTTCGCTTAGCTTAGTATCCAATGCATTTCCAGCACTAAGTAAATCAAGCTTCTGTGTGGAGTATTCATAACGTAAACCTAATTTAACATTTGTTTTTTCATTAGCCCCCCAATCTACCGATAAATATGTAGCCGATATATTTTCAGTTAAGTTTGATTTTTCACTCAGGTTATTATTTTGAACATATTGTCCATCAATAAGGTCATCTACTAATACGGTATTGTTTAGTTTTGAATAAGTATACTTACCGCCAAAATCTAATTTAATTTTTTCATTAAGTATTCGGGAGTAATCTATTTTCCCAACTCCTACACCTACCGGGGTGTGCTTTTTAACAGAAAACATTTCATTTCTTTCTAACGCCCCATTTTTATCAAAATATTGATTGTTATAATTGTTAGGTGCTTTGTTGAGGTAGTTCAGATAGTCCACATCAAAATTTATCACCTGCAGAGAATCTATTTTGTAATTGAGGTTTAAATTGGAAGTGAATAAATTTCTGTAACTATCTTCATCATTAAATAAACCCGTATAGGTAGTGTTATTTAGGTTGTTCTTTATATTAAATCCGCTTGCATCCTGCTTAAAATTATTTAAATTTCCATTTACCAATACGCCAAACGTAAATTTCTGATTGATATAATAGTCCAATCCTAATCGTCCTGAATACCCGGTAATAATGGGATCCCTGTATGTTTCGGTAAAACTGCTGGTTAGTGATTGATCAGAAGAGCGGCTTGTACCAGAATTTGTAAAGGTTCTGGGTGTATTATTCCTATCATAGTTCAGATCACCATAAAAATTGATTTTATTATTGCGCGCATTCCAGTTAATCCCAAATTTCTCTTTATCTTTTTTTCCATACCCCAGCCCAGCAACGATACTTCCATTAGTGCCTTTTGCGTTTTTTTTAATCTGTTTGATATTGATTAATCCTCCTGTAAATTCTGCATCGTATTTTGCCGGTGGGATTGAAATAAGCTCAATTTTTTCAATATCTTTTGCGTTTGTACTGCTTAAAATCTGGATTAATGAAGAAATAGGAATCCGGGTTAGTTTATCATTTATCAATACGCCAACTTCCGATTTTCCGTTCAGTGTAATCGAACTGCCACTAGAACCTATCTCTACTCCAGGTAATCTTTGAAGAACTTCTAAAGCCGATCCTGAAATCCCGATTGGGGTTCCTTCAACATTTATCACCAGGCGGTCTATTTTCTGTTCTACCTGTTGTTTTTTTTGACCAGTTATAACAACTTCCTGTAGGTTTTTCTCTTGATCTATATAGGTAATCCCCAAATCCAAATCTTTATCTATAACCGTTACACTTTTCTTAATTTCTTTGGACAATAAGGTGTGGATTGTAATTTCATAACCTGATGACGGAAGATTAGTTATGGTATAAACACCGTCTTTATCTGTAAGTGAGACTTTAATAATCTTGGTATTATTGACTTTTACATCAACGAAAGGCAAAGGGTTGTTATTTTTATCAAAAATTTTCCCTGTTATTTTGTACTGCGCATATATACAGTTACAGGATAATGATAAGAAGATTGCTAAAAAAAATTTCATTTGTCTCAAATTAAAAAAATTAATATTTATTGATAGTTCAGCCATGTTTTATATCTCTTTTATAAGATCACTACAGCTACTTACTCTATTCAAAGAGGAAATCATTCTTATGGATTCAAATATTTACTATTGCTGAATCCTCCTCTTTTTCCACAGCAATATCCTGTATGATTTTACCGTACTCGAATTTTAAAATTCTATCAGCATGTTTAAAATATTTGTCATCATGAGTAACTGCAATAATGGTTTTTCCCTGCTGCCTAAGGAAAGGAATAAGGTTTTCATAAAAATATTTTCTAAAATGCGGATCCTGGTCTGCTGCCCATTCGTCCAATATTAACAAGGGCTTTTCCTCAAGCAGGGCAAGAATCATGGATATCCTCTTACTTTGACCCTTGGAAAACTTTCTCCTGACCGAAGAGTCGTCATCATTTTTTATAATACTATCCATTTCCATCATTTTGAGATACTCAATATATTTAGCGTTCTTTTTAATCTGGTAGTTATCATAATTCTGAGAAAAAATATAATTATCGGTAAATATGGTTGATAACAAGTTCTGATAACCTTCTATATTGTTCGAGATATCGCCCCCGTTCAAATAAACCTTTCCTGTTGAAGGAGTATATAAGCCTGTAAGTAAATTGATAAATGTGCTTTTACCACTGCCATTTCCGCCAACAATAAATATTACTTCTCCTTTTTTGATAGTGAGATTTATTGGCCCCAATGTAAATGAGTCATAATCAAATACACAGTGCGAAAACTCCAAAATATTAAATGAGAGAGGGGAAGAAACAGCAGGTTGTTTATCGGAAGTGGCGCTGATGTCTACTTCTTTTAAGAACTTCCTTATCCTCTTTTGAGAAACCCCTATTCTCATATAAAGATTCTGCATCGTGATAATTCTGTTTATGGGTCCTGACATAAATAGTAAGATCACAATGAATGAAACGACTTTATCTATTGAAACTATGCCAATGAACGGCAATACAAACAGAATTACTCCGAAAATAAAATAAAGGCCATACTGGCTAAGAACATTAATGGCGCTGAAACTGTTGCTGATATATATATCAGTTTCTTTGGCATCATTTCTATTGGGAATAATAAAATTATGTGATAGATTATATTGTCTTGCTGCACTAATTTTTAATTCTTTAAATCCCTGTAATATATCTTGTGTAAATTTATTGAAATCATCATTACTGTTTCTGAGATCGAGTAATTGAGCAGATAACTTTTTACTCATCGAAAAGTACAGATATGAAATTATAGAAATCAATAAAACAATAACAACTGCTCCCATTATAGAAAGGCTAAAAAGATAACCAATGCATAAAAGGATTAACAGTAACGAATTCAGCGTATTGGTAATAACTCCTGGAAGAAATATAAATACCCTAATATCTTCCAATATCCCATGTATCCGTTCCGTTCCTAAAGAATTGAGGCGTATTAATGTTATATCCTTAAGACTGTTGGTTATATTGATTTCGCTATCGTAAACGAAATCATACGAGATCCTGATGATTTTTTTCTGAAAAAAAATATTCAGCAGATATGAAAATATTATAAATGAAAAAAAAGGTATAGCAAGCCCGTTATTGACAAGCTCTTTATTGGCTACAGTTTTGTTAACAATATATAAAATTCCCAACGTCAAAAATGTATTTGCCAGTGAATATATTATAAGAAAGAAAAAATTCGTTTTCTTGATTTTTATCATAATCTGTTTATAAAATAATATTTCCCTGATCTAAAAATCAAAATCAATATCTACTGAACTGTTTATTTGTATTTCTCTATGAGTTGATAAGTTTACCTTTTCAATAATCTCATCCGGATACTTAGTTAACCAATCGGTCATAAGCGTTATTTTATCCCAGATCATCTCTACGATAGTATCATCAATACTTTCAACGTATTCCATTTCACACCTTAATCCGCCAGATTCAAAGAAGTTGAATACAAGTGGAAATCTTGGTAATGTAGCCTGTATGGTTTGCTTTTTTAATGTAAATGTTCCAAAGTCGATGCTTTCTTTTAGCAGTACATCCGAATGTTGATAGACCACTAAAAATTCGGTCAATGTATCAAGATTACTCGTTAGCGGCTGTGTAATTTTCTCCTCCAAAACCAGTAAATTATTTTGGGTATTTTCTGTCAATGTTTTAAAAGTAAGTTCATTCTTTACAGAAAGCCGGAAAGGAAGGGTTTTTATGAACATCCCTACAGCTTCTTCGAGCTGGACATTATTCCTGCCGCTAAAAACAGTCCCCAGGCAAATTGGATTTTGTTGATATATCTTATTTAGAACAACGCTTAATATGGTAAGAATAGAAGAAAACAATGTTGTATTGTTGGTACTTGAAATTTTTCTTAATTCATTGTACTGACGTATCGATAAATGAAATACCTTACTTTTTACTATTCCTGGTATCTGACTATTAATCAGAACTTTCGTATAGGTGTTATTTCCTAAGTAAACTTTCGGGATATTTGATTCGGCCTGAAAATTATTTTGTCCCCTCAGCCATTCAGAATAATCTTTAAATTGAATGTCACTCGTTGATTTTACAGGTATCCCATTATAAATCCTAATTAGTTTGGTCAATATGATTTCTAAAGAAATGCCATCAACTATAATATGATGGGTTAAGAAAATCAGATATTGTTTAGCATTATAATGAACAATAATTGATTTGAAAAGCAAATCCGTTTCTAAATTGAAATTTTGCGAAACATAGCCTTTAATTGAGGACAAAAAATCCTTTCCGTTGAGGTCAAGAATAGCTAAACTGAATTCTCTATCCGCTCTGATTATTTGGTATATTTCGCCGTTTTTTTCTACAAAATTTGTTCTTAATATTTCATTTTCCTGGATAATGGAGTTGATTGACTTTTCCAATAAAAGCGCGTCTATATCTCCTTCTATTTCAAAAACGGAATACATATTATAGGAATTGGAAAAATCCAGTTTCTGAGAGGCCAACCAAATATTCATTTGATCATTTGTTAATGCATATAAGTTTTTTATCTCTGCTTTAGGAATGAACATTTTTCCCTTACTATCGTTCCCTAATACTTTTGCTAAACTTTCGATAGTTTGATTCTGAAAGATAGATTTTAATGAAACCTCATGATTTAATTCTCTGGAAATACAATTTATTATTTTCCCTGCCATCAAGCTATGCCCACCGAGTTCAAAGAAATTATCGGTAATACCTATTTCATCTATTCCGAGTACCTCCTGCCATATTTCCGCCAGCTTTTTCTCTATTTCATTCTTTGGGGCAACAAATTTTCTTCTGATTAAATCTCCTTCCGTAAAATCTGGTAATGCTTTACGGTCAACTTTGCCATTAGGAGTTAACGGGATATCATCTAACTCTATATAGAAACCAGGTATCATATATTCTGGTAACCTGCCCTGAAGATATACTCTGCATTCGATCTTATTTATCTCTAAGCTTCTATCTAAAGCGCTATCTACTTTGTAATAAGCAACCAATACCTTTTCTCCATTTACTTCTTTTGCATCCGCTACAACCTGTTTGATTAACGGGCTGAACCTCAAAATATGGGTTTCGATCTCACCCAATTCTATCCTGAATCCTCTTACTTTAACCTGAAAATCATTCCGTCCTAAAAATGTTATTTCTCCTTCCCCATTCCACTTTCCTAAGTCGCCTGTATCATACATTTTAGGATTATTTTTTTCAGTTATATAAAAAGGGTTATCAATGAATTTCTCCTGGGTAAGTTTTTCATTTTTGTAATATCCTTTCGCCACTCCATCTCCAGCGATGAAAATTCTCCCTGCAGTGTTTTCAGGTAAAAGATTAAGGAATTTATCAACAATATAGATTTGGGTATTATTAATTGGTTTTCCTATATTAGAGGCATCAGAAGGCTTATCTATCTTCTTTGCACTTGACCATATTGTAGTTTCTGTTGGTCCGTACATATTCCACACTTCTTTACTGTGTGTTATGAGTTTTTCTGCTAAAGATTCATTCAGACTATCTCCTCCACAAAGTATTTTAAGATTTTCATTTCCTTTCCAGCCTGCATTAAATAACATTTGGTAAAAGCTTGGAGTTGCTTGAATAATACTCGGTGCTATTTGCGCTAACTCTTTTTTTAATTGTTCTATATTATTTAATGTTGCTTTACCAGCAATAAATACGCTTGCTCCAGATATTAGTGGCGTAAAAAATTCTAAAATGGAGATATCAAAGGAATATGTGGTAACCGAGTACAGCACATCATTTGCCTGAACTTGTGGTATGTTTTGAATACTTGTTAAGAAGTTGGTTAGCGCAAGGTGCCCTACTTCTACTCCTTTTGGATTTCCTGTAGAACCAGATGTATAAATAACATAGGCTGTATCGCCAGGGTTAGCATTATAATTTAATTCGGTCGCCGATGTATATTCAAACCGCAGCAGTTCCTCTTTGGTAATAAAATGTATTTGATTTTTATCGCCTGATGTTCCTGTTGATTCAAATTCTTTTAAAAGTGTATCTTCGGTTATGATGAGTGAGGCCTGACTATGTCCAATAATGTATTCGACCCGCTCTTTCGGAAGCATTGGATCGATAGGAATATAGCATTTCCCAGCTTTAAGTATTCCTAAAAGAATAATAATAAGTTCTGCAGACCTTTCAGTCCATACGCCAACAGGCATATTATGCGCTCCAAAACCTGAAAGCAGGTACTTTGCTATATTATCCGACTTCTCTTTTAGTTCTTTATACGTTAAGGTTGTTATCTTATCCCATACCGCTATGCTATCAGGCGCTTTCGCAGCCTGTTCTTCAAATAACTGAATAATCGTTTTATTGTTAGGATAAGCTTTTTCACTGTTATTGAATTTTATTAAAAGCTTTCTACATTCGTGTTCGGTGAGGAAATTCAGGTTTTTTATTTTTTGACCGGAATCACTCAAAACTGACTCCATAAGTAGCTGGAAATGTTCTGTAAGCTTATGAATACTTTCTTGTGTAAAGTAATTCAGATTATAGTCAAAATCAATTTTCACATCCTCCCTTTCGTCAAATTCCCTTATATATAATGCTAAAGCTACTCTTTCTGATTCATGGCTAAGCGGCACCACTTTAGTAATTGTATTTATAAAATGAGCTGAATAATCCTGCTTTTCGTAAGACAATGTAACATTGAATATCCTTTCCTTTTGATTAAATACCCCCAATTCTTTTACCAATTGCCCCAAGGGAAAACGCTGTTGACGGTAGTCGTGTTTTAGCTGTGCTTTGATTTTTTCTACTAAATCAATAAACGTTTCTTCTTCATCAATTGAAAGTAGTAAAGGATTTACACTCATGAATAAACCCACAGTCTTCTTAAATTTAGCTCCCGAACGGTTTAAAACAGGCAATCCTATTGAAACATGGTTATTTTGAGATTTTTTAGCCAAATAAGTATATAAAATTGCAAGGATAATATGAAAGGTACTCGACTTTGTTTCTAAAGCCAATCTTACCAATCCATCATAAACAGCTCTTTTTATTATAAATTCTTTTCTGTAACTGGTATTGATTGTTAGTGAAGGATCTATTTTTTGAAATAAATTTTCAGGAATAATTTTAAATTTCCCAGCCCAATATTCCTTATCATTAATAAATTTCATAGAGTTGAAATACTCCTGATCTTCAATAATAAAATTCTCGTAAGAATATGGATATAAAGTAATTATGGCTCCGTGTTCCATAATATCGTTATAGTTTTTCACCAAACGTGTAAACATCAAAGATGTTCCCCATCCATCGGTAATTATATGGTGGTAAACAGAAAACAGATAATGGAAATCATCGTCTACTTTTATTAGAACAAAACGATATAAAAATATATCCTTCTCTATACTAAAAGGATTTTTAAACTCTTGTTGCATCAAATCCAATACTGCAGTTTCTTTATTTTCTTTAAACGAAAAGTCAATAAATTCGAGTTGCCGGATTTTATCTGTAATCAGCATTTCCACGTTATCATGCACTTCTTTTAAATGGCACCTGTAGGCATCATGCTGTTGTATTAAAGCGATATACGCCTGTTCAAATTTTTCTTTGTCTAAATATCCTTTGATAGAAATTCTTGCTCCTATATTGTAAATAGGTTCATTTGGAAACAAAAGCTGTTCGAAATAAATATCTTGTTGAGGAAGAGTCAGTTTCATTTTTAGATGTCGATTTATTGGTTATTTGGCTGGATAGTATCAAACAATATTGCAGAAATCCCCGCTCCCTCATATTTATGCTGTACATGGCATAATTCTTCATGCTTCATTTCGCCTATGATATAACTATTATTATTCAATACCCCTTTCCTGATCACATTACTAAAATGTTGTTCAACCTCACTTAATAAATGGTTTGTAGTAGAGTAACTGATGTATATTTTATAGGAAGGATAGTTTATTGAAAAATCTGTTGTTTTTTCCAGTTTCTTATAGGCGTAGGAATACTGCTGTTTAATTAAAAACAGATCCTGTATAATGGAAACAGCTGTAGGTAAACTTCCCGCTCCCCTGCCTATATAAATATGCTTATCAGAAAGTTGTGAGTTCAGAACCACTCCATTAAACACATCATTGATAGGATTAAAATCGCTCTGATCTGAAATAAACATAGGTACAACCAAGTTAATATGGTTTCCCTCATGTGAGTAAGATTTTGCGATCAATTTTATTTTCAAATTCTGATCTTTTGCAAAATCAATATCTGCATCAGAAATATTCTGAATACCAATCATCAGAATACTATCCAGTTCTACTATTTTTCCAAAAGCGTGTGCAATCAGAATCTTTAGTTTTGATCTGGCATCGTAACCATTAATATCCAGCGAAGGGTCACTTTCAAGATAGCCCAATTCTTTCGCCCGATGTACTATTTCACTAAAAGGTACCTTCTCTTCAAAAGCTTTTGTAAGAAGATAATTTGTAGATCCATTAACGATACCTGTTAAAGATAATACATTATCATTTGCATAATAATCTTCCAGGTTTTTTATAATAGGAATACTCCCACAAACAGCGCCTTCGTATAAAAATTGTGTTTGTGTATCCTTTTGAAGAGTTATAAGTTCTCTAAGATGAGCCGATATCATTTTTTTATTTGCGGATATAACAGCCTTTCCTTTTTTTAAAGAAGTGGTCACAATATCGTATGCCTCTTCTGCATCATCTATAAGTTCAATTACAATATCCGTATCCAAATCATCCAGGATGTCATGTTTGTCATAAGTAATGATTTTTTCGTCTATATTCCTCGGTTTGAATTTATCTTTTACAACGATTGCACCTACTTCAAATTCAGGCATCCCTTTTAAAAGATCATATACTCCTTTACCTACTACCCCTAGCCCAAATATTCCGATTTTAGTTCTTTTCATTTATTTCTACTGTTCCTTTTAATCAGCTATCTAATTTTTATTAACCGATATCTATCCTGATTTTGATTATAATTTACTGGTAAAACGTTTATTTTTTCAAATTAAACAACCATTCTGGGATCATATCAGTATCATACAGATCTGGATATACCGTATGCTCTAAACTTGAAATCTCCCAATAGGTAAAGTTTTTATTATTTATTTTTTTGAGATATTCTACCAGCATCCTGTCCGGAGTTATAGGATTCTCACTATCCTCATTCCCATGTATTATCCATATTGGCGACTTTGCCACTTTTTCGCTGAAGTCTTGATCAGGAATTCCGGAAATACTTACGGAAGCGGTTAATAAATCCGGGTGTTTGTTTAGCAAATTATACAAAGTAGAGGCCCCCATTGAAAAACCTATTCCGAAAACACGTTGATCATCTACTTTCAATTGCTGTGTTAAACTTTTTATAAGTTCGGAAGTGGCCTCAATACAATAGTCGTCCGGTACTGAATACATGCGTTTAAATTGGTCAAAAAGATAGTTTGATGAACGTACCGGATATTGTATGGCTACTACATAAGCAGGATATTTTTTACGGACATTTTCCTGTAACCAATATTTAGGAAGCGTTGTCATCTGGTTCATATTATCTTTTCCTATCCCACCTGAATGGGGAAATATAATAACAAGCGGATATCTTTTCCCCTCCTTTACTGAAACGGGCATCAAAATTCTATAATTAAGTATGGAATCTTTATAATTAAATTTTCCATACTTATATAACGAATCGTTCAACTTCATTACCTCCCCTCGTTTCTCCTTTATCTCGTTCAGGGAATACCTATTTTCAGTTAGCGTATAAGTGGAATGTTGTATTTTACACCCGTTAAGTAGTAATATCCCTATAAGAAAAAACAAGCCTTTTTTTATCATAATTATTTAGCTTCCAGATTTAAATTCGAGAATATAAGATTCGCAACAACTTTTGCAGGACCGGTAGCCATGGTCATATGATTTCCAGGGGTGAAGCTAATTTTAATTTCGCCATCACAATATTCACGGAAACCGTTGAACGGAGTGTCATGGTTTCTCTCAAATTCTGAAGTTAATTCGGGCTTAATAAGGGCAATATCTCCTTTATATATAGAAGTTGGCCTGTAGTTTTTAATTACATAATTAGAATGGTAAGCCTGCTCTATAAACCTATCCATACCGATCTCATCGGGGTCAATATTTTCCTGAACAAGTAAAGCCCGGATTATTTTTTCATAATCTTCTCTCTGTTTATCATCATTATCAAATTCAGGCCTGTACATATTTGGGTCCAATAATACCAAAGAGCTCACTTCCACGCCAAGAGCCTGTAGTTGTAATGCTATTTCGAAAGCTGTACTTCCTCCAAAAGACCAACCGCCCATATGTATTCTTTTGCCTTTACAAAGCTGAAGAACAGAATTCTTATAAAATCCTGCCAATGTTTCCAAATCTTTTGCCAGTACACTGTACTCTTCGACAGCAATAGTTTCGAAAACATAAAAATCAATTTCTTCTGGAACAAAAGGTTTCAATGTATTAAATAATGATGTTCCGGTAAGTGGTGGTATAAGGAAGAAAATATCCTTATTATCATCATTGCGATTCAGAATATGATATATCTCTTCTCTTTTGAAGTTTTTATTTTGGATCATATTTTCTATGTACACCGCCAGTTTCTCAATAGTATCATGCTGAAAAAGCTCTGCCCCTTTTAAGCTTACATTAAACTCAACGCTTAATTTATAGGCAGCCTTCATAGTTAAAATGGAATTTACCCCCATTTCAAAAAATTCTTCATCAATATAAATCACAGAATTTGGCATAATGTCTGTGAAAATTTCTTTTATCCTCTGTTCAGTGATGCTTTTTGTTTCAGTTCTGTTTTTATCTGTTACATTTATTAACCTCTTCAGGGATTGTATGTCTATTTTACCCGTATTAGTTCGTGGAAATTTATCAACAAAGAGTATTTTGTTAGGGATCATATAGTTAGGCAACATATCCTTTAAAAAGTGTTTAAGATTGATATCGCTAAACTCTTCCACAGTTTTTACATGGCAGAAAGCCACTAACCTTGCCATCGTAGGGTCTTCTACATCTACAGGAACTATTTTCGCCTTCATTACCCCTTCAAACTTCTCCATGGCAAGTTCTATTTCTTCGGGCTCAATACGATATCCCCTCAGTTTTAACATCGCATCCTTTCTTCCGATAAACTGTAAAATACCATCCTGATCTATATAGCCTAAGTCTCCGGTTTTTAATCCTGTAAGCTGGTTTTTATCATAAATAAAATTATTATTTGGACTTCCAATATAGCCTTGTGCCACACTTTTACTTTCGACATATATTTCTCCGATAATTCCTGATGGCAGCACATTGTTATTATCGTCAATAATTTTAAACAGGGTATTGTGTATCGGTTTACCAAGAGCAAAATATCTCGAAGAGTTATTAATATTAGCATTCAAAGCTTCATTATAGGCAGTAGAAGACGCCTCTGTAGACCCATATCTACTAACAATTGTTGTTGCAGGCATAAGTTTTTTAAATAATCTGATGTCTTCCATAGAAATTGCTTCCCCGCGTACTTCTATGAAATTAAGTTTATTCAGGAAGTTTTCTTTGCCGCTTTCAATAAGAAGTTTGATAAAACTTGGCGTAAGTGACAGCCGTGATATTTCTTTCTGGGCTACAGTTTCAACGAACTTATCTATATTATAATACAGATATTCTGGAAGGATAACTATTTTATTACCTTGTATAATTGCTTCTAATATATTTCTTATTGAAGGGCTAAAGGAAACTCTGATGTTAAGACAAAAGATATCCTGAACACTGGAAGGATAATTTTGCAGTAGGTATAGCAACCCATTTATTGTATTTTCATGCGATACCCTGACTATTTTAGGAATCCCGGTAGATCCTGATGTATAATAAAGTGACAGGGTGTCTCCTAACTGGTTTTTTCTTTCGGAAATAAGGCTATTTTCTGAAGGGACAGATTCCGAAATACGGATTAGGGTACAATTTTCTTTTATATAGGGTAAACGATCCCCAAATAATGTTTTTTCTTCGGAGCTTAGGATACAGGCCTTCAAATCAGTTTCTAAAGTTATAAGATTAAGCTGCTCTATTGGATAACCATGCTCTAAACTAATCACTGTACATCCGGCTTTTAAGATCCCAAGAATACTTACAATTAAATTGTTAGTATACTTAAGGTGAACCCCAACTGCACCCGTAATATTTTTTTGTATCAGTTGGTTGGCAACATAATTACTCTTCGCATCCAACTCGGTAAATGTGAGGGAATTATTTTCGACATCTTCTATTGCTATTTTTTCTTTATACTTTCTTAATGCATCTGAAAATAGCTTTTGTATACACATATCTTCCTGGTCGAAATTTTCTCCTGTCAGAATGGACCTTTCTACATCTTTTTTATATTCAAAAATATCCAGTTCCGAGTACTTTCGATCAGTCAGATTTTCAAGATTATTATAAAGGCCTATTACAATGTCGGTCATATCTTTGATTATATCCTGAGAAAATATATCTGATCTATAACTAATGCTAAATGAAATTTTATCATTTTTTAAAGATGCCAGGATAGAAAGCGGAAAATGGGATATACTCTGACTTTCAGAAACCAGCCTTTGAATACTGACATCGTTAAATGTATCATCGTTATTTTCCGAAACATCCTGAAAACTCAAATTCGCACTAAACAGGTTTTTAGAATTAATGGCCTCATAGATTTCCGGGGTAGAAATATAGGAATGCTCACGGGAATCTAAAAGCTGATAATGAAAATCAAAAATAGACTTTATAATCGTTTCATGCTGGTCAAAATCATTTGCTACTGGTATTGTTGTAATCATAGGACCAATAATATCTCTAAAATTATCATGATCCATGTATCTATGGGTTATTGTATTGCCCCATACAAACTTTCTGCTTCTGAAATATTTAGCGAAAACCAATCCAAAGAAGAAGTTAATCGCTGTGTTGTTTGTAAGCTTATGGTTTTTTAATATGTTCTGAGTGACATTATTCAAGTCGTACGTAACATTTAATTCAGCATAACTTTCCTGAAGTGTTTTCTTGGCAGGAACTATTTGCTCTATTGGTGTTGCCTCATAATCCTCTAACAGATTTTTCCAATAGGACAACCCTTTTTCATGGTTCTGTTTCAATAGCCATTTAGTATATTCTGAAAAAGGAACTGATGGAAAAGCCTCAGGGGCAATATTATTTTGAAAACTGCTGTAGTAGCCAAACAACTGTTTTAGCATAAGCTGCACAGATACAATATCTGCTATGATATGATGTATTTTTATGATGATAATATGCTTATCAAGCAATGCAAATTTTATCAGTGATTCTTTGGAAATATCAAAACTTCCCTGTCTGAAAGCCTCCTCCTCTTCGGGAATTATTCTTTCACAAAAAAACTCACCGGTATCAATAATTTTCGATTTAAAAACCTGTTCTGTAACATCATAATCAAATGAAGATTTCAAAATCTCATGGCTTGATACCAGAAATCCACATGCTTTTTTGAAAGCATTATAATCTATCTCTCTTTCTGATCTAAAAGTAAGGTGGATGATATATCTGGAACTTTCCGGATTATTTTTAACAAACCCTGCTAAACCTTCTTGAAAAGGCGTCATCCTGTAAATAGGAATAAGGTTTGCACTATTTTTCGTTTCGAGGTGCTTGATCAGGTGTTCCTTGTTGTTTCTGATAGCATCAATTAGCGTTTTATTTTCAGCGTCTTTTTTATTTAAGACGATATTTAAGTTATAGGATTCGCTAAGGCTTACATCAATATGATTAGCCTCAATATATGTCAATAATTCTTTAAGTTCCATTAGTTAAAATGTTAATGTTATTTTATTATCGGTTATTGTTTGTATTTCTTCTGAGATTTGCTGAAAGTCTACAGCATCCATGAGTTTTTTCAGACTGTATTCTAAACTGAATTCTGATTTTATTTTATTCAGGATCACCATTGCTTTCAAAGAATCTCCACCCAGCTCAAACATATTATCCTTTATTCCCACCTCATCCACACACAATACTTCCTTAATTATATTCACCAGCTTAATTTCTGTTTCTGTTTCCGGTGCTAAATATTCTTTATTGGTAAACACTCTTTCCTGAGAGAACGTTACATGGTCCAGATCTTCTTCTTCTGTAATTTCGAGATATCCTGTTTCTACGTCCATTCTGCTTCTGGAAGCAATGACGAGATGCTCGCCAGATGAAATAGATTTAAAAAGTATTTCGAGCATTTGAGAAACAGTAATTGATCTGCTTAAAATAGATTTATGCCTGTATTCAGGTACATTTTTTAATGCTTCATTAATCATTCCTACTCCTGATACAATTGGCCAGTGAACCGTTATACCATTGATATTTGATAAGCAATTGTCTAAATAAGCATTAGCCGCAATATACCCCAACTGGCCTATAAACGGTTTTGACACTGCACGTGACGAATAGCCCAGGAAAAATTGAAGAGTGTTATCTTTCAATACATGAACTAAGTTTTCAGTACCATATATTTTAGGATTAAACACAGCTGAATCATCCGTTCCCCTTCTTAGAATAATTCCATTATAGTCTCCTACTCCAGCGGCATGTATAACTCCAGTGATATTTCCTATTTCCTGCTGAGCAAATTCTATTTTCTCTTTAAGCACGGTGAAATCTGAAAGATCAGCCTGCAGATACATAACCTTGGACCCATAGCCTTCGAGTAACTTGCGATTCTCGGTATTTTCATCTCCTCTCCCAATAATTATTAAGTTAGCCTGCCAATTTTCAGCAATATGTTTAGCTACTGTAAAACCAAGTCCCCTTAAACCACCTGTTATCAGATAGGTATTTGACTGTGAAAGTTTGTAAGGATCTGACGGCAGCTCAATTTCCTCAAATTTTTTGGTGAGCAACTCTTTTTCTCTGATAGCATATTCAAAATGTATTTTTCCGTTCTTTTTAATCAGAGACAATATATCCTGTGAGAGATAGCCAAGTTCGGATACGTCCAAGCTGTTGGCTGTAATATTCTCAAATTCCACATTGATCATTTTCAGGGCGTTATATGCGGTAGCCTTTATTGCACTCGTTTTTTCATCTGGTTTTACCTTGTATAAAGAATCTCCTATCAAAGTAATATTGAGTTCCCTATCGAAAAATACACTATCAAATCCCCTTACGAAATGAAAAATAGAACGGTAACCATAGGAAAGTCCTTCTTCAGTTTTCTTATCTCCAAACCAGACATAATATATGGTTCTTGGTACAATACCATTTTTCTTTAAATCGGAGAAAAGCCCGGAAGTTTGTTTCTCATCTGAAAAGTCAACAGATAAGATATTTTCAGATATTTCAATTGAACAATTATCTTTGTCTTGATTACAGATATATATGGCATTATTGCCAAAGAAAGAAAGCTTTTCATAAACATGATGATCATCAGAGATCACAATGATCTGTTCTTCATCCTGATTGGTTTTGCTTTCAGAGGCATCTGTTGTATGAACTTCCCATTTTTCCCGATAGGTATAATATTCTTTTTCAGGTGCCTGGAATTCTTCCTTTTGCAGCACTGGATTCATTATAATTTCATCGATAAACTCAACCTTTTCAAATGGGTATACCGGCGCCGATATGATATTACGGTCCTGAAATGTTTTTTCCCAGCTTATCTGATATCCTTTCTCCCATAATAACGTAATGAAGTTAAACATCTGGTCATATTCAGTTGTATCCTTATTATAGGTATCATACGTTTGGATACTGATATCTGTATTCTTTAGTATTTTGGAGATCGTATTTCCGGGACCAATGTTTATAATTGTAAGGTTATCTTTTCCTGAAAAAATTGTATCGACACACTTATCAAATAAAACAGGCATGACCATGTGATTAAGCCAATATTCTGATCCTATCACAAAGTTTTCGTTAACCATCCCCCCACTTGCACAAGAAGTAAATGGAATTTGAGGCTTTTTAAATGTATACTTATCTAAAAAGGACTTAAACTCATCTTTTATCATCTCCGTAAAAGGAGTATGGTAAGGGCCATCAGATGCTAATTCGGTAAAGTATATATCCTGTTCTTTTAATTTTCCCTGTACTAGTAACATATTATCCAGCAAGCCAGAAACAGTATAGCTATCAGGTGAATTGTATGCTGATATAAATACATTTTCGCTTTCTTTTAGTATACCTTCAAGTTTTGCCAGGGGAATACGAACACTGATCATTTTACCTTCAGGCAAACGCGCTAGCAATTTTGCCCTCCTATATACAATACCTAGCGCTTCTTCAGGAGAAATAACCCCACTTAAGCATGCACAAACATATTCTCCGAAACTGTGTCCAATCAAATAAGATGGTTTCAGTCCCATCTCTATTAATAATTGTGCGTATGCGTATTGAAAAGAAAAAATCAGAGGATTTGTATAATCTAATCTTTTCTGGTCAATTTCTTCTCCGTTGAAAAATGCCTTTCTATAATCTATATCAGAAATCTTTTCTAGTAGAGAAAAGCACAGATCCATAAAATTTTTAAAAACCTCAGAATTATGGTACATCTGAACACCCATCTGGCTGTAATCTGAGCCATGCCCGGAGAAGGCGAAAACTACGGGCTTATTATTTAGGGATACTGTTTGTAAGTTCGAATTTTCCTTATAGAAATTCCGTAGCATCGAAATTAAATCTTCACGGGATTTGAATATAAAACTTTTTCTAAGCGCTAAACCGGATCGTGATTTCCGATAAGTATAAGCCAGGTCATGAATATTTACGCGTTCATTTTCTATAAAATCTGAAACATTTAAGGCTATTTTTCTTAGTGCTTTTTCAGATTTTGCAGAAATTGTAAGAATATCAGTGAAACTGTTTTCTAGCTTATTAGGTTCGACAATTGGGGCTTGCTCCAGAATAATGTGCGCATTAGTGCCGCCTATCCCTAATGAAGTTACGGCTACTCTCAAAGGCGAATTCTTTTTCTCTATGTCCAGAACCTCATTGTTTACATAAAAAGGGCTTTGTTCAAAGTTGATGTTTGGATTGGGAGCTTTAAAGTTAATACTTGGCGGAATTTGCCTGTTTTCCAGGCAAAGCGTAGCTTTTATAAAGCTTAATATTCCGGCTGCATAACTGGTATGGCCTATATTACTTTTAAGAGAGCCTATTGGAATCCTATTTTCCTTTCCTAAGTTGTATGCTTGGGTAAGCGACTCAACTTCAATAGGATCTCCCAAAGATGTTCCTGTACCATGAGTTTCTACATAAGCTATAGTTTCAGGTAAAACCCTGCTGAATTTTAGTGCTTTTTCAATACATTCTTTCTGACCGATTACACTTGGAGCTGCATATCCTATTCTCCTGTTAGAATCGTTATTGCATGCACTACCTTTAATTATTGAATAAATATGATCTTTATCTCTTATCGCATCTTTTAATTTTTTCAGAATTACAACTCCAATACCTTCACCCCAGGATGTTCCTGATGAATCTGCATCAAAAGCCCTGCAGTGCCCGTCTTTTGATTCTACCCCCTCCTTATAGAGGTAGCCCTTCTCTTTACTATTAAAAAAATTGACACCAGCTACTATAGAATACTTTGATTCTCCCAATAAAAGACTTTTACATCCTTCATGGATAGCAACCAGTGAACTTGAACACGCACTCATAATGGGCAGCGGCAAACCTGTAAAGCCAAATTTATAGGATAACAGCGCGGGAGTAAAATGATGGGCAGATAAAAAATTGAAAGAATAGAAATCTATCGGCAATTTATCTCTTAATGACCTGACATGCATTTGCCATGTAAAGTCTTCTATAATACTGACGAACAAACTGCTATTGTCTATATTTTTAATATCAATTCCAGAATCCTCCACTGCTTCCCATATAGATTGATGAAGCATTCTGGTTTGTGGAGAAAGTAACTGGGCTTCGTTCCTATTATAGCCAAAGAAAGAATAATCGAAATTTTTTTTATTTTTCAACCGCCTGCTTTTGGATACATATTCTTTATTCTCCGCTAATTCTCTTGGCACACCTGAAGCAACTATTTCATCAATAGTTAGTTCATCAATAGGTTCAAATCCTTTTTTAAGCTGATCCCAAAATATATGATGATTATCTGCAGTGGGTACCTTGCAAGATATCCCTATAACTGCAATTTCTAAACCTGTGTATTCGCTCATGTTATTCTGTTGAATAATTATTTAAAATGCTAAGTGTCTCATCCATGGTACTCAAAGACTCTTCAATAGCTTTGGTATTATCAGAATTGGCTGTTTCTCCATTCAGATAACCAGCTAATTCTGAAATTTGAGGAAATTCAAAAATATTAACAGGTGTTACTTCCCGTTTAATTTCCTTCAACTGATTGATTTCTTTAACCAATTGTAAAAGTTTTAAAGAAGTACCCCCTATTGCAAAAAAATTAGCATTAGTGCTTATCTGCGATTCTTCCAGATTTAGAAGGCCAGCCCAGATACTGCGGATTTTAATTTCGAAATCGCCCTTTGCTTCAACATACGCTGTTTGTATTGTATCCTTAAATGATACTGGCGGCAAAGCTTTTCTATCAATTTTTCCGTTAGGGGTCAAAGGAAACTCTCCCAATGAAATGTAATACATAGGAATCATGTAGTCTGGCAAATATTTCGTCAAATATTTTTTTAACTCAACATTGTTAATTGGCAGATCAGAAGAATAGTATACTGCGATATATTTTTCAGAATTAGAAGAAACAATATTTGCCAAAACAGTTCTGATGTGGCTGGAGTAATTGGTGGTCGCAGATTCTATTTCCTGTAATTCTACCCTGTTTCCCCTGAGTTTCACCTGAAAATCATTCCTTCCTAAAAACTCAAAATTATAGTCTTCCAACAGTCTTCCTAAATCTCCAGTCCTGTATAATCTTCCATATTTGGGATGTTCGTAGAAACGAATATCTGTTTCAGAGGGATTGTTTACATATCCTAAACCTACACCTATCCCTCCTATAACAATTTCACCCTTTAGTGCTAAAGGCAAAACATTATATTTACTGTCCATAATGTATACTTTTACGTTAGGGATGGCTTTTCCTATAGGGTAAATATTTGTATTTTCTTTATTTATTTCATAAAATGAAGAAACATCACTTGCTTCACTTGGCCCGTAAGAATTGTATATTCTAATGTTATTTACCACATTCCTTAGGTTTTTAACAATTGCCGGATCTATTTTCTCACCACCAAATATAACTTTACGCAAAGAGCCTAATACCTTATATTCTGCATCAGTGAAGGAACTGAATACAGCCGGTGCAACATTGGCTATTGTTATTTTATTTTTATCAATAAAGCCAGGAATATTATACAAGCCTGTATTCTCCAGGTAAATTGTAGCACCCGCTAAAAGCGGTGCAAAATAATTTTTCTGGGTAAGGTCGAAACTGATGTTGCTGATGATACCAATGTTGTCCTCTTCTCCGATTCCTATATCATTTTTATACCACTGTAACAAGTTCAGCAATCCTTTATGGGTATTAATAGCCACTTTAGGTTTTCCAGTAGACCCCGATGTACACATTAGATATACTGGATCGTCCTGATGCATATTAGGTTTTAGCTGTGATGGAATAATATATTCTATCTTTTCTAAAAAATCCTGAAGTTGAAGTTCATCGAATATCAATTTACAGCTTATATCTTCGAGCAACGATTTTTTCCTTTCTTCAGGGATGAAAGGATCAATCACGACATACGCATTTCCTGATTTTATAACACCTAATAATACTGGTATAAAATATTCCGATTTATTAAGACAGATACTAATATAGCTTTTCTCGTTTCCTGTATAACTGCTAATGTAATAAGCTACTTTATCCGACAGATATTTTACATCTCCATACGATAACAACTTTCCTTCAAAATCAATCGCCGTTTTTGTAGAATATTTATTAAATGACGCCTCAAATTTTGCAATCAGGTTTTCTTTTTCCCATGCTTGTGATTGATCAGGGTCCGGATATTCGAGGATCTGATTTTCACCTTCACCCCTATAGTCAATTTCATGAAGAGCTATATTAAAATAGACTGGCAGATTCTTGATTATGTTTACCAGGTGCTTAAGCAACCGCTGTATATGTTCCTGTTTATACGAAGGATGTGAATCAATACTAATATTAAACTGTTCCTCATCATCATTAATCAGGATATCAATATACGAAGTGCTTATGCCTTCAGGCCTTGGATTATACAGCTGATTTTCAGAACCACTAAAAAAAAACATCCCTGTTTTTACAAACTCATCCAGTAAGGTGTTTTTTTCCTGATCAGCCACTAAATCTTTCCGTTGACCTCCAGCCGATGCAGCATGAATTGCTATCTCTTCTTTTCCGATAAGACTTTTTATAGTCTCATTGTCTTCTATTTTATTCTTTATAAATAAGGTTTCTTTTCCGTCTGCATTTAAAAGATTGGTATACAGAATGACATTTTTTTGTTCCGTATACCGATATAATAGCGCTCTGTAAGCAGCAAGAAATAAAGACTGAAAAGTAATGTTATGTTCTTTTGTGATTTTTTTTATTTCTTTATACTCCGTAACCGAAATGGTTTTATTTATTCTGGAAGGTAATTGACGCAGCATGTTTCCACTACTCCTTAAATCATTTAAATCAAGTGCATCTAATTCTTCATTTCCAAAATAAAGCACATCACGGAAGAAATAAAATTTATCTTTTTTGACGAAATAATCTATTATCCTTTCTTTATTCTCTTTCAAAAACGTTTTTTCCTCTACAGAAAGTTGAGAAATGTTCCCTTTTAGCTTAAGCTGTGTAAGCTCAACCGCTAAACTAATCCCCTTTTTATCGAGTGATTTTAAAATATGTATAATCTCCATATTTATTTTTAACTATATTAAAAATTCCTGATCCTGGCTAATCTCAATGCGCAGTGCATCAATAACTTCATCCAGGGTCCCCTCATAATTATTCACCATTTTCTCAATCAGATCTGAATATAACTGCAGAAATTTCCTCATTTTACTTTCAGAAAAAATGTCGGTATTATATTCCAATCGAATGTTGAGTTCTTCTTTTCTTATCGTAAGATCTATTTTGAATTCTATTTTGGAGTGAGTTCCAATTTCTTCTTCATGGGTAAATTCTTCTATTTCTACTCCGTCATCAAAAAAGACCTTACGGGAAATTTCTTCTTCATTATGCAGGACAATTGTCGTATCAAAGAAAGGATTTCTGGATGCATCATTGCTGGGCAAGTATTTTTCCACCATCAGATCAAAAGGATAATCTTCATTTTCATACACCTGCACAAACCCTTTAGTGTTTTCTTCAAGGAATGTATGAAAGTTCATACCAGATGAAACCTTAATTTTTAAAGGCAAATAGTTGATAAAGGATCCGATAATCTGTTCTGTATCCACATGAGTCCTTCCTGAAGAAATTGTTCCGATGTAGAATTTACTTTGCGCAGTATAAGCATGGATTAATAAGCCATAAGTACCTATAAGGTAATTATTAAGGGAAAGAGACCGCTCTTTAAGACTTTGCTTCAAGCCAGCCAGGTTTTTTGTCAATGTTGTGCTTATGGCAGTTCCATTATAAGAGATCATGCCCGGGCGCACATAGTCTATCGGAAAATCCAGGGCAGGAATATCTTCAGAAAAGAAGTTTTTCCAGAAATCCTCATATGTATTATACTTTCTTTTGTGCCAGCTTACATAATCTTTATACTGTATGGCCAAAGGCTTAACATTGATGTGCCTATCTTTAAGGTAAGTATTGTAATTTTCTTTGATCTCTTTATACAAAAGTTCCCGTGACCATCCATCAGAAATAATATGATGAAGCGTTGTTGCAAGAATATACGCCGTTTCGGATTTTTTGATTAAAGTTAACCTTATTGGTAGTTCATGGGAAAGATCAAAAGACTTATATCTTTCCTGCCTCAAAAAAGATATAATTGGCGGTGTATCGGTTATGTTTACGACAGGAATATGCAGATCAATATCTTCTGCTGATAAAATATATTGATAAATATCCCCATCTTCATATTTGAATACGGTTCTAAGGGTTTCGTGCTTTTGTATGAGCGCTAAAAAAGAAGCCTTAATTGCGTCAATATTAAGAGCACCATTAATTGAATAATGCATGGGCACATTAAATAAGCCCGCACTTTCTTTATTTATTGTAGATAACCACATCCGTTTCTGAGAGTTTGAAACTTCATATCTGGACTGAACTGGCACAGGGTAAATCTTTGTATAGCTGGATTCATCACTTTGATTTACTTTTTCCAGCAAAAATCCAGACAGGCCTTCAAACTCCGGATATTTGTAAATATCCCCTAACCTTATTTTTACATTGAACTCTTTATAGATTTTGTTGAGCATTTGTATCCCCTTTAAGCTATGCCCTCCTAGAGAAAAAAAGTTGCTGCTACCTGTAATCTCATCCACCATCAGGGTTTCTTTCCAGATCCTTGATAGTTGTCCATGCAATTCTGTAGTTACAAAACTCTCCATTTCTTTGTACAACTCAGGAATGCCTTTTCCCGATTTATCTTCTTCATAGAGATGTTGAAGAGCTTTTAAATCAACTTTATTATTTGTTGTTAAAGGAACTTTATCTATAAATAGAATTTTGGCCGGAATCATATATTCAGGCAGAGAAGTTTTTAGAAATGCTTCCAGAACCGAAGCTTTTTCTTTGGAGAAACCGGCTATAAAAGCACAAAGTTCTGTCTCTCCACCATTTTCTATAGGCAATACTACAGCATCCGTTACTTCTGGAAAAGACCTGATTACATTTTTCACTTCATCCGGCTCTACCCTGTAACCCCTGATTTTTACTTGACTGTCTCCTCTTCCCAAGAACATGATTTCATTTTCCAAAGTAAAGAAACCTACATCTCCCGTAGCATACATCCTTCCATATTCAGGATGGACAATAAATTTTTCAGAGGTAAGGTCATCGTCATGCAGATATCCTTTAGCGAGCCCTATACCTCCAATATAAATATTACCTGTTTCATATTTTTGAACTTCTTTATTCCTGTCATCCAACACAACAACAAAATTATTGGGGATCGGGGTTCCGATTACTGGTCTTTCCACATACTTTTCTATGCTCCTTATCCTTTTGAAGACAGTTCCTATCGTGGTTTCTGTGGGACCATAGTGGTTAATTAGCGTTATAGTCTGAAAATAATTTTTAAAGTCTGTTAAATCTTTTGTTTTTATTTTTTCTCCTCCTAAAATGATCTTTTTGAGAGCTGATCCTTCAAGTTTATGAAAGTCCTTTGCATTTAATATTGCATTGAAATAGGAAGGGGTTGTTTTAATATAAGTGACTTTTTTATCTATAATTTTACTGATTACATCGTCTACATCGTACAATGTATCTTTTTTTACCATCTGTAGCTTTCCTCCCGAAAGCAGAGTTCCCCATAAGCTCGTATAGCCCAAATCGAAAGCATAGGATGAAAGTAGTATAGAAGTGTCATTATGGCTTATATCGAGTGTTCCATTAAGAAAATCGACATAGTTTAGCAAAGATTTATCCTGGATACAAACTCCTTTAGGAACCCCAGTTGTTCCTGAAGTATATATGATATATGAAGTGCTGTCTGGCGTACGGACTACTGTAGACTTAAAGGAATTATCAGCCTTAGGATTTGCTCCTGTTAAATTCAGCATATCCAGAAAAAACTTAGGCTCAAATTCTTCCTTTTGATAACTGCTTCCCGTAATTAAAAGCTGAGCATTTACATGGGTAAGAATATGTTTTATTCTTTGCTCGGAATCATTAGGATCAATAGGAACAATACTGCCATTGATCTTTAGTATTGCTAAAAAAGCAACGATCAAGTGATAATCAGCATCATACATTACTCCAATTGTTGGAGAAGAAGTATCGGATATTTTCTGCAAAATTAACGCTGCCAGTTCATTTGACTTATCATTGATCTGTTTATAGCTATATTTTCCGTTTTCATCCTCTACAGCGATCCTATCAGGAAAATGCTGAACTGTATCAAAATATCTGTCCAAAAGAGATTCTCCGGTTTCCGTACTTTCTTTTTTCAGCTGTTTTGCACTGCCTGTCCCGTAAGATTCAATAGCGTCTATATTTTCATGAAATTTTTCTATCAATTGAATCGTATTGTGCTCCCACAGTTGCATCAGGTAGGCTACATCTTCACTTCTGATTATATCATTATGGTGCAGTGCAATAGTTGTTTCATCTTCTGCGGAATAAACCTGAGTAATAAAACCGGAGTAATTATTCCGGTGATCTATGAGCTGACTCACCTGGGTTTTATCTTTGGTAATTATGCCCAAATCAATAAACTCAAAAATATACCGGAAATTTGATTTCATAAAATCCGAATAGTCCTGATTATGGGGAATATATTCTTTACGGCTATTCAGTAGCGTCATTAATTTTGCTATGCTGCCACAGTATTCTTCTATTTTTGAAAAATCTTTGATTGCTTCTGCATAGAAAGGCAAAGGATTGGCGTAAAGTCCTATATTATTGTAAAGTTGATCAAAACTTCTGCCATGACTTACATAGCCTAATCCGTATGCCGCATTTTTATCTGCAGATACCTGCGAAAGGGTATAATGCCATCCTGACAGCAACAGTATCTCTTTATCAATTGGAGGCTTTCGTAATATCTCTACCAGCTTATCACCGAGTTTATGAATTTGTGTTTTCCTTTTTCCTGCCTCAGAAAGGTTCAATTCTAAATTTGTTCTAAAAGGCCGGAAATTTGTCATTGTATCTCTCCAGAATTTCAGATTTTCTTCATTTCCTTCTTCACTGTTAATATGTTCCCGCCAAGCTGAGTATTGCAAGTAGTCCACATCAGATTTATGATAAGTTCCGGTATGATACTTCTCTAAAATACGGTGGTACAGCGTTATTATACTCCAGTTATCAAAATAGTAAAGGCAATACTTAAATGTTAAGCTCACTGCATTCTCATCATTCTGAACAATGGTAATACTCAGGTTATGCTTTTTATAGGCTAAATTTTCTACGTTTTCTATCTCTTCTTTCGGCGATAATTTCACTTCGAAATTCCTTTCCTCCCCCACACTTAAAATAGGTTCTTTCCCCAAAGAAGTAATACTCATGTAAATACATAGTTCATCATTCAGAACTTCCTGTATAGCATCATAAAGTTTTTGACTATAAGTTTTGTCCAGAGAAAAAGCCATTACATTGTATGCATCACTATCAGTTAGATAAGTGATACTTTGCTGAGGTGACAGATTATATCTTTTTATCATATACTTAAAGAAATTGGATAATAGTTTTTGATGTCAGGATATTCACGTTCAATTCTTCTGGCCAAAGCGTCGAATTCAATTTTAAAGCCCATAGGATTGCTGATCCACTCTTTGGAATTTTGTGCTGTTTTGGAATCGATCAGATTTACTTTTTCATTCATCTGTCTTGCCAGTACATTCAGCCTGAATGAACGTTCCAAACTGATCATATACATCATAGCCGTTTCAATACTTTCCCCACAAGAAATCGCGCCATGGTTCGCTAAAACGGCAATATTTTTATCTCTCAGTTTTTCAGCCAATTTAATGGCACGGTCGGTTGTATTAACAGGGCCATCGAATTCATTATACAATACATAGTTATCATAGAACATGCAACTGTTCTGATCAAGCATCAGGATTTCGGGCTTTTCAAGCGATGAAAAAAGTGTTCCCCATGGCGAGTGTGTATGTACAATACAATTGGCTTCTCTGCTGGTATTATGTATTTCTGAATGTATACAGAATCCGGCCACATTAATCGGATAATCTCCTTCAAGCACTTCCCCATCGTTATTAACCAATATCAGGTTATCGGGTGTTATTTCATCAAACAATATTCCGAAAGGATTTACCCAGAATAAGTTTTTCTCATTAGGGACTTTCATACTGATATGCCCGCTGATGCTTCCTTCATCAAGCTGAAGACTTCTCAGCATTCTGCACGATAAGGCAAGTTTATATTTAAGCATTGCTTTACTATCTCCATACTTAGACTCATTGATAATAAAAAAAGCAGCAGTATTTTTCCTGGCTTCAGTTACCTTTGTCGTAGCTGCAGCTTTTAAGTAATTATGAATACCATCCTCTTCTGACATAGACACATAGAGTTGTCTTGTACCATCATATGGATCTCTGCCATGGGTAAAATTAATATTGTCCATCATGAGCAAATCTCCCTGCTCCCAATCGAACCTGAAAGCAACATCTTCATAAGCCTCTCTGATGAGCTGCAGATCGCTTATGGATATGGCTGTTCCATCTCCATAATAACTATTACGCGGAAGGTTATCTATTCCATAAGTATCTATTAAATAGTTGTAAACATCACTATCCAGATTACTGTAATGGAACAGATGTGCCTGGTTAAACCATATTTTTTTATTGGTAGGTTTATCCAGAAGTGTAGCCTGTGCAACATAGTCGATTCTGAGCCTGTTTTGATCAATCTGCTTAAGGTTCATATGATGTTCCTTACAGTATTTCTCTACCTCTTTGATATCTTTTGTTCCGAAAAAAGTTTCCCACGGAATATCCATTTCCTGGCTGAAGTTTCTCACATACATTACACCACCTTTATCCTCAAACCGTTTTGTAACAGCTGATGGTATTTTATTGTACACAGCAGAACTGTTGCAAATAGGTGTACACCCCCCAACCTCCGAAGGGTGTTCGCAATAAAAGAATAATTTTTTAGGCCAGGATTTTGAGTAAGAATGTTCGTTATGCTGAGGTATTGACTGTTCTTTAGGATATTCTGTAGAAGTATATATTTTATCTTCCAATTGTGTCCGGGGAGAAGAAGGCTCGGCATAGTCGAGTGCTCCTCCTGTCGACAAGTTGGAAACAATTGAAGAAAATTCTTTTTTAGAGCTAAAGCTTTTAAATTTTTTAAATAGAATGATTCTGTTTTTCTCATAAATTTCATCCACCAAATCATTATTTTTTGAAAGCCAATCCTCCAGCTCATTGTCTCCCACTGATGTTATTACTGCTATTTTCGTAAATTCATTCCCAATTATTTCAAACTTTATGTCTTTAGGATAGTGATTACTGATTTCTTTAGGTTGTATATTGATGAGGGTATTAAAGTTATTTTCCATGTCGCAGATAATTTATTAGTTTATGCTCTTTAAGAAGTTTTCAAATGAGTTATTTTGTTTCTTTTCTATATATTCTTTTTTCATCATGTCTACCAGGTATGTGTTTTCTTCTACTACAGCCTCAGGATTTTCAATAAATATTCCCAGTACTTTTAAATAGGCCTTCGTAATAAATTCCATATACTGCCCGGAAAATTTGTCAGATTTATATTCTATAGATCCTGATAAAGAATTTCCGGATATCCTCATAACCATGCTATGGTCAAACTTAGAAACAGTGGTATCGGTAGTATAGAGTTTAACCGATCTGATATCGGTAGTTTCAATAAGTTCAGAAAAGCTATATTGATCTTCATTCAGAACAAATCTTCCCAGAAATAACTCATTTAGATGAGTTCCTATATTACTTATTATACTTTCAAGCGAAACATACTGATGAGAAATATCAGCTGTGATATTTTGATATACCTGCTGGGCATATTCCGATAGTTTGTATTTAGGGTTGATATGGGTGGTTACCGGAATTGTATTGACAAAGAAACCTATTACATTTTCAAACTCCTGCTCCGGACGTCCGGCAACTGATGTTCCTAAAGCAATATCCCGTTGTTTTGTAAGATAATAAAGCGTAAGGTAATAGGACGAGAGCAAAATAGAATAAACCGATATTTTATACTCAACTGAGCGTAATTTCATACGCTCGTAAAGCTGGTCTTCTACTTTAAAAGTGGTTATGTTTGATTTATTTTGAACTTTACTGAAAAAATCATAATCTTCAAGATCTAATGAAAATGTGCTGTTGAGTTTTTCATTCCAGTACTTTTCTCCTTCCTTAATTTTTTCACCGTTATTAAACTCTTTTTGCCAGTTTACAAAATCCTGATATGAATATTCACTTTTTTCCTGATCAAGTTCGTTAGCATGATACAGCTTTTTATAGCTATTGAACCACTCGTGTATTAAGATACCCGTAGACCAGCCATCGGTTATAATATGGTGTGCTTTTAAAACTAAAAAATGTTTAACCGGTGATATGCTATATATTTTTAACCTGGAAAGAGGTGCTATTTCGAGGTTGAATGCAACATCATTTTCCTTCTCCAGAATTCTTTGCAGCTGGTCCTCATCAATATATTCCTGATGTACTATTTCAACAATAGGTGCTACTCTATCCTGAATCCTCTGCATCGGCCGCTCTCCATCAAATATGAAGGATGACCTGAAACTGTCGTACTTATTGAGGACATGTTGATAAGAAGAAACCAACTTTTCAAGATCCAGCTCACCCTCTACCAATAGCCCAGAAGTTATATTATATGCGCTAGATGTATTCTCGTCATGAGAGAGAACCCAAAGTCTTCTTTGGTTACTTGAAAGATCAAAAAGTTCTCCCTCTTTCTGGTTTATTTTTACAATTGCATTTTCTCTCTGCTTACTTCCGATCTTCTCCATAAAATCAGCTATTTCAGCTATCGTTGGGTATTGAAAGATATGTTCCAGTCCAAAATCAAGGTTGAATTTCTTTCTGATATAATTAACAAACCTTACGCCCTTAAGGCTATTTCCACCAATTTCAAAAAAATTAGCTCTTGTATCGATAAGCTCCCTGTTTAATAGCTTAGCCCATACTTCGGCAATCTCACGTTCCAGATCATTTCGTGGAATACTGCTGTAATGGGAAGCAATGTCCAGCTGTGGTTTGGGCAATGCTTTACGGTTGACTTTTCCATTCGAACTTAGCGGAATCACATCAATCGGATGGATAATATGCGGAACCATGAAATATGGCAGCTTATTTTTAAGGTACTGTTTTATTTCCTGTGTTTGGTAGGTAGCATTAGTGGTAACGATATAGGAAACAATCTTTTTTTCCCCTTTTTCGTCCAATATTATATGCGTTACACTATCAATAATCCCTGGAAAGGTATTTACAGCTTTTTCAATCTCACCGAACTCAATTCTGTTCCCTAAAATCTTAACCTGATTATCTGCTCTTCCAACATAGATAATATCTCCATCCTCATTTCTGTAGACCAGGTCACCGGTTTTATAGGCTTTTGAATTAAGATCGTTTAGCCTATAATCTATAAAACTATCATTCGTTAAAGGCATATTATTGATATAGCCTTTGGAAACTCCTTTTCCACTTATTAAAAGTTCTCCTACTACGCCTAAAGGGCATAAATTACCTTTTGGATCTACAACATAGCCTAAATTATTCCCAAATACATTTCCGATTGGAACTTTATTAGAAATACCCTTTCCGTTAACATTGTACAATAATTTACCTATGGTTGTTTCTGTTGGTCCGTAATGGTTTATAATACTGATTCCCTTATTTTTTGAACGGATATTGGCTATGATACTACTGTTAAGTTCTTCTCCACCGAAAATTATCATTTTAGCAGGGAAATCAATTGTATTTTTATCCTGCACCAACTCTTTCCAATAAGAAGGAACAACCTTGATACAGTCTACATTTGTATCGCTAAAATATTTTTTGATATATTCTACATCTCTCAATTGAGAACGGGTAAAAACATGAAGAGTTTTACCATGGATTAATGATGAATACAAAACAGTATTACCAAGATCTGTAGAAATAGTAGACATCATGGCAAATGAGTTATTGGCTGCGATGGATATTTTTGAATCAAGCCCGTCAAAATAATCGCTGAGATTGCTGTGGCTGATCATTACCCCCTTCGGATTACCTGTAGATCCTGAAGTGTAAATAATATATGCCATTTCATCTTGTTGTGACCTGTTCTTAACCACACTATGCTCTTCTTCCAGAAGTTCTGTTTTCTCTATGGCTAATAAAGGGAGTAATCCTGAAAATCTGGATACAGTATCCAGGTCTACTAAAGCTATTTTAGCCCGAACGTCTTCAACAATAAACTTCAAACGCTCATCCGGAACATCAGCCTCTACAGGAACATATACTGCACCCAATTTCATAATACTCAAAGCACTGATAATGGCCTTTTCGGGATAAAGGGGTATACTTACAATCACATTATCTCCAGGGTTTATACCGCGGCTCCCAAGGATAGAAGCTATGGTATTAACCTTGCCATATAATTCGCGGTAGGTAAGCTTCACATCACCAAAAACGAGGGCAATATTATCCGGTACCAGAAATGCCTGCGCTTCATACCTATCGATTATGGTTCTGTTTTCCGGATTTGTTACTTTTACCTCATTAAATTCAACGAGAAGTTGCTGGTATTCTTTTTCAGTAAGGAAATCTGTTTCTTCAATACTCTTACCGCTGTCTTCATCATCTATGATCAGGGAGATCAGATTTTCGAAATGATTAAACATTCTATTGATCAGCGGTGCATCATAAATATCCTTATTATAGGTGATATCCAGTTTTATATGTTTTCCTTCATCCGAAAAATTGTATGTCAAATCAAATTGAGATGTTCTTCTGCGGTATTCATACCGCTCTATCTCTAAATCTTTTATATCATTTTTGGTATTGCCTAATTTTAGCTGACTTTGATTCTGGAAAACGACCATGACATCAAACAACGCCGACCTGCTTGTATCTCTCTTGCTATTCAGCTTTGCTACAAGTTCATCAAAAGGATACATCTGATGTTCGTAAGCAGAGAATAAGGTAGATTTTTCCTTTTGCAATAAACTTTCGAAAGTATTATTGTCATCCTCCATTACCGTTCTTATCACCAAAGTATTAATGTAAAGCCCTATCTGGTTTTCCAGATCTGGATGTTCCCTTCCTGCTATCGGGGTTCCGACAATAATGTCTTTCTGACCAGAATACCTGTAAAGCAAAGCTTTGATACCTGCCATCAGGACCATGAACAGCGTAGATTCATGTTTCGCTGAATAATTTTTGAGCTTTATTGTAAATTCTTCCGAAAACAGATGACTTACACTGTTTCCATTGTAAGTACGTATTAGCGGACGTGTATTGTAGCTCGGTAATTCTAATACCGGAAGTTCACCTTCAAGTTGCTTTAACCAATATTTTTCTGCAATTTGATACTTTTCGCTTTTGATCTCTTCCTGTAACCATACCGAATAATCTTTATATTGGATAGACAATTCATTTTCTTCAAACCCATCATCTTCCAGATCTCCCTCCTGAAGAAGTTTGTTATAATTGCCAACTACTTCTGATATCAGAACCTCTGTCGACCAACCATCACCAATAATATGGTGCATAGACAGAAGAAATAGATTTTCGCCTTTTTTCCTCTTCAGTAATGTTGCTCTTATTAATGGAGATTGTTCTAAATTAAAGGTTTTGGCATTGGCCGCCTGTAAAAACTCTTCTATATCCGCTTCATTCTTTTCAGTAAAATCAATCACTTCAATTTTAAACCTGATCTCTTCTTTCGGAGCAACGTACTGGCGGATTTCACCCGATATATTATCCAGCCTGAATGATGTTCTAAGTATTTCGTGCCTGTTTATAAAAATACTGAAGGCTTTTTCAAAATAGCTGATATTAAGGTTTCCTTTTAAGGTAACTATAGCTGGCATGTTATAGGCCTGCGAACCACCTTCTAATTGACTAAGCACCCAAAGTCTGTGCTGCGATGGGGTTAACGGATAATTCTCCTGTACTGCTGATTTTGGTATGGGAGTGTAATGTTTACTCTTGAGGCATTTGTCATTGCCTTCGATAGTAGGATAAGCAAAGAAATCTTTAAAGGTTATCTGCATACCCAATTTTTTGTAGATCCTGTTCAGAACCTGGGCCACCATTAAACTATGACCTCCCAGTTCAAAAAAATTAGCTGTAACCCCTACCTGATTTACTCCCAATACCTCCTGCCATATTTTTGCAAGTTGATATTCGTTCTCATTTCTCGGAGCTATATACACTCCTCTGATCAAATCTTGCCAAATAACATCAGGTAATACCTTACGGTCGGCTTTACCATTAGGGGTCAATGGAATATTCTCCAACTCAACAAAGAAACCTGGCACCATATACCCGGGCAGTTTATTTTGCAGATATTCACGGAGTTCAGTTTTATTTACTGTTGATCCGTTATTTACAACGTAGTAAGAAACCAATACTTTTTCTCCATTTACTTCTTTCGCATCAGCAATTACCTGTTTAATAGCCGGACTGAAATTCAATATATTTGTCTCTATTTCCCCAAGCTCTATTCTAAAGCCCCGTATCTTTAACTGAAAATCTTTCCTCCCCAAATATTCTATATTGCCATCTGGCAGCCACCTGGCCAAATCTCCAGTATCATACATCCTGCCTCCATCTTCAAAAGGGTTCTCTATAAATTTTTCAGATGTCAATTCAGGCTTATTCAAATAGCCCCTCGATAACCCAACGCCTGATATATAGAGTTTACCTGCAATTCCGATGGGAACCAAAGTCTTTTTTTTATCAAGTATATAAATACGGGTATTGTCGATTGGCTTGCCTATAGGGACACTCCCTGCAAAATGCGCTTCAATACAATCATAAAATGTAACATCAATGCTCGCCTCCGTTGGGCCATATAAATTCATCAATGAAACATTTGGCAGTAGTTTATAGAATAATGTTCGCTGTGAAATTGTTAATGCTTCACCACTAACAAATACCTGGCGAAGGCTAACTAATTGACGGACCGAGTTTAGATCCGTTTCCAGATATTGCAAAAACACCTGTAGCATTGATGGTACAAAGTGAATTACCGTTACCTTATTATTAGCGATATGATCAATGAGCGCAGCAGGATTTTTTTCTGAACCAGGTGCCAAAACAGAAAGTCTTGCACCATAAAGCATCCACCAAATCAACTCCCATACAGATACATCAAAAGAATAAGTCGTTTTTTGTATCAAAGTATCTTCAGCATGAAGAGAATAGGCTTTCTGCATCCACTGTAAACGGTTGATCAGAGAATTGTTCTCTATCATGGCGCCCTTCGGACGGCCCGTTGTACCAGAAGTATAAATAACATAAGCGAGGCTTTCGGGTGCGCTTATAATAGGAAGGTTTTCTTTGGTATAAGCTTTTTTTTCTGATTCAAATTTCAGCAGGAATTCTGCGTCTATTGTAACTTTAGCTTTTGCATCCTGCGCTATGTAGTCTATTCTATCCTGAGGATATTCTGGATCTATGGGTACATAAGCAGCTCCGCTCTTCAGGATACCCAGAATCGCGATAAGCATATGTTCGCTCCTATTTAGTTTTATTGCAACCAGGTCGTTTGCCTTAATATGATAATTTTTCCGGAGATATCTGCCAAGCTGATTTGCGGCCTCGTTAAGCTTGCCGTAGCTAAGTTCCACGCCTTCGAAAAGAATGGCTGTATCGTCACCACTTTTTTCTACCTGCTCTTCAAACAACTCAACAATGGTCTTATTGTCGGTATATTCAACCGCTGTTGGGTTGAATTTAAGAATGCGTTCTTTTTCCCAATCAGTAACAAAAGAATATAAACATAGCTGACTATTTAATAGCAATGTATAATGGGAAAGAATATTTGCAATATTGCGCAGTAAACTTTCAATAACACATTCCAGAAGTCCAGGCTGATAATAACATGTTAAAACCAGGCTGTCTTCTGTTTCCTCATATAACAAAGAGATATCATCTTTTAAAACTGCCGTTTTTTGCCCAAATTGAATTGAAAAATTAGAAAACAATTCAAGATCCAATTCTAAAGTATTATAATGTTTATGAGAAAAAGCTTCTTTAATCTCATAAGTAACGTATTGCAATAGCTCTTTAAATGTTTCTGGGTTATTATCCTCAATTTCCAGCAATAGGCATTTATCTAAATCGATCAGGTGGGATGGGTATACTTTAATTATACCCTGATAATTTTCAAAATAATCACTTATGATGAACGAAAAAACAGAAGAAACAATTGAAAACTTTGACAGAAAATTATTTTTTGAAACTTTTGTAAAACTTTCAAGTTGATGTTTTGAAATTTCTATTTTAACATGTTTAACTTCCCCTTTTGAGAAAATAACTTTTTCTTTGTTTTTAGTTTTGTTCTGCCAAAAAATATTGGATAAAATCTCTATCTCGTTCATCAAATTATAAAGTATATTCAAATTAAGCATTGCAATATGGTTCTATCCTTGCGCATGCTTGTTTCAAGGCACATTTAAAAGCCTTAGTTTATCACTATATTGTTTCTGGGTGTCTGTTAATTCAAACAATTGTCTTCATCAAGCGAGATAATTATTCCCTTGTTGATTTTAAGATTATTACTTTTCATGATTAAATTGTTTAATTTATAGCAACACACAACATTCCAATAGCCGTAAATTACCCAATCAACTTTAAAATTTTTCTTTTTCTGATTCCTAATTTCTTAGAAAATTCAGCTGAAGCTCCGGTAGCTTTTCTACTCCTGGTAATCAATCTTTAAAAGTCTGTTGATGTATTTAACTATACTAATTATTTAGGCAAATATTTGGCACTGTTTATTATTAACAAATATTACAAACATTAATTACATAAACAAATTGTATATTCAATTATGATAAAAAAAAGTTAATAAATTCATTTTATCCGGATAATTAATGATAATATAAAAACTAATATGATAATGTTAAAATAATTGTCTTTTATGGAAGATAACCCTATACTTCTTTAGCTGAAGAAAGACAACTAAATTTCACTAAATAGACTTCAATAAATCGTATTTATAAAAAATATAAATTTTAATTGCATGGTTACATCTATAAATGAAAACCAGAGGCTGATTTATTTATTTCGTCATTTTATTTCTGGCATCTCCTCATTAAAATGCTTCCAAAACGCATTTTAACCACAATAATAAATTATATTCATAGAATTTAAGTTATCTAATTAAGAATTTATAAGAGGATCTGATTTTCACAAAAGTTTTTGGCCTCCTCCTTGAAAACAATAATTTCAAACCCATAGATTTTCGGCATCAAAAGACACCTATTTAATTGATATGAAATACCGGTATAATCAATTTAGGTTCAATGTTGTTCATGCAAAGAATTTATATATGGAAAAACGATAGACTTGATTGGAACAGAACCCATTATCCTTTGATATCTGTATTCAAAAAATGATCAATTTGATTTAAATTCTTGCGTTCGGAGTTTAGGATTATTAACCATTTATCTGCAATAGCAGAAATCATAGACTCCCTGTATTTTTAATACTATCTACCGTAAATTTCAGACCTTAAGGCCATCATTGTGACCTGCATTACATAATCACTGAGTTTGAGTTAAATGTGATAAAGTCATACATCATTCTTCTTTTTTAACCAGAGTTTTGTCTTGTCAATAACGAAAGGCTTTAAACACACCATACTTTATACAAAAACACATGGCCGGGACACAGTTTGTCCGTGGTCATCAGTTAAAAGCCTGACGAAATTCAAGCGGCGATAAATTTGTCTTCTTTTTGAAAAGCGTGCTAAAGGATTGCGCATGCTCAAAACCCAGGGCATAAGCGATCTCGCTGACCGGAAGACTGGTCGTGGAAAGTTTTTCTTTGGCTTTCGCGATCAGTTTTTCATGAATATGCTGCTGAGTGTTCTGCCCGGTATGAACCCGAAGCAGGTCACTCAGGTAGTTCGGTGACAGGTTCAGCTGCGCAGCAATATATTGTACGGTGAGTAAACCCTGTACATCGCTGTTAAAGTAGTCATCGATCAACTGCTCAAACCTGGTCAGCAGCGCTGAATTATTATTCTTACGGGTTAAAAACTGCCGCTCATAAAAACGGTTGGAATATTTTAGCAGGCTCTCTATATGCGTCAGAATGATCTCCTGAGTATGCTTATCGATATGCTGGCACTCCTTATCGATTTTATGAAGGATCGTGATCAGGTCATCTTCTTCCCCGGCCGATAAGTGCAGCGCTTCGTTAACTGCGTAATCGAAAAAACCGTATTGATGAATGTCGTTTGCCAGCTTATGTTGTAACAGGAAGTCCGGGTGAAAGATCAGGAGATAACCGGACCCGCATTCCATATTTTGCAGATCCAGTTGTTGCACCTGGTTAGGCGCAGTAAAACTCAATACTCCTTTATCGTAATCATAATGCTGCTGTCCGTACCTGATCTTACCTTTGGCTTCGCGTTTCAGCGCCACGCAATAAAAGCGGTTAATGAAACCTTTCCAGATTTCATCTTCCAAAAAAACACTTTCCGCCAGATTGATCACGCTCACCAGCGGATGTCGGGGCTCTGTTAAGGACAGCAAACGGTGAAATTCGGATATAGAGTTAATGGAGTTCATAAACAAAATTAATCAATTAAGCTCATACTGAACTCATCATAAGGCGCGCCGGTATCCGTACCTAAAGGCACAATGCTTTCCAGCTGTGATAGATCCGCCTGAGTTAATACAATAGTTGTAGCCGCAATGTTTTGCTCCAGGTACTTCCGGCGTTTTGTTCCCGGGATCGGCAGGATGCCTTTGCTCATGGTCCAGGCCAATGCCAGTTGCGAAGAAGTAACATGCTTGGCTTCAGCCATGACTTCAATAGCTTTCACCAATTCAATATTCTTGTCGAACTGTAAGCCCTGGAAACGCGGGATTGCCCTGCGGAAATCATTCTCAGGCAGGTCATCGATACTTTTGATCTGTCCGGATAAGAATCCACGGCCCAGCGGTGAGTAAGCTACAAAACCAATACCCAGTTCCTTTAAGGTTGCCAAAACCCCACGTTCTTCTACCGTTCGCTCGAACAAAGAATACTCGCTTTGTACGACAGTGATTGGGTACACGGCATGCGCCCGCTTAACTGTTTCAGACGAAACTTCCGATAAACCGATATAACCCACTTTACCTTCCTGAACCAGCTCAGCCATCGCCTCAACTGTTTCTTCGATTGGCGTATTTTTATCCAGACGGTGCAGGTAATACAGATCGATGTAATCCGTATTCAGATTTTTGAGCGAACGCTCCAAAGATTTCTTAACATAATCTTTCTTACCATTGATGGCCCAGGTTACCTTATTGTTATCATCAATCTCCCAGCCAAACTTGCTCGCTAAAATATACTGATCACGTTTACCACTAATCGCTTTAGCGATTAACTGTTCATTCTTCAACGGTCCGTACAGATCGGCAGTATCTAAAAAATTACCACCTAATTCAAGCGAACGTTGAATCGTTGCGATTGCTTCCTGCTCATCCGCAGGACCATACATATGCGCGTTTTCAAAACCCGTCATCCCCATACAGCCCAGGCCGATCATAGGCACAACCAAACCCTGGCTGCCCAATGCTATTTGTTTTATTTCCATAATCCAAAGGTCGGTAAGCCAAATCACGCGGATGTATGCAAACCCCTGAAGCTTGTAAGCAAATCAAGGAATGATTTTTTAAACGTCAGTATCATTAGGTGATCAAGGTCACCATCAGTAGTATTATAAACGACTAAGGGTTTCCCGGTTAGGCAGCAATAAGCTGTTTTGGCTGTTTAAAATTGATTAATAGGACAAATATTTGAAACGCCAGGCTGATCTAAACATTATTAGCTTTTTGTTTGGCATTCCGTTTATCGCTTAAATATTTTCTTACAGGGATATCGTAAAATACCATGACCAGGTATGCTGCCCCAACTAACAGAATTAGCCCTGACAGGATGATGAAAGTCAAATGCATATTACCAGGTTTATGACTGGTATAATAATTACCGAACATCCATAACACAGCATAATGCGTCATGTACAATGGGTAAGAGATCTTTCCAGAAAATATACAAACTTTTTTCAAGTCAGCTGCCAAAGTAGCGCCTGCTCCCAAAGCAATCAGCAAGGGAAAGTAAAACAGTACGATCAGAGGTTCGGATAACCAGTTCCATTTTGAAAATGGCATTATAAAGGCCAGAAGCAGTAATATGGCCAGGCCGATAAATCCAAGTCTGTTTTTAATAATCCAGTTGGAGCGGTAAATAAGTAACCCTGCTAAAAAAGAATACGCTATCCTAACGCCTCCATCCCAAAAGGTTGGACCGCTCCAGCCACCTAATAAATTGCCGGAATGGTAAGCTACATAGCAAATAGCCACGGCCGATAGTAAGGTCAACAGCAACAGGTAGCCACGGGCTATCCTATAAAGTACGAATGCATAAACAATATTGGCAACATATTCCCAAAACAACGACCATGCCGGTGCATTGAAGCTGAACAGGTTAAATCCACGGTCAGCTATTACTGGTAAGGGAATAAGGAAGAGCGAGCAAAAAAAAGTCAAAATGATTTTACCAGTGCTATACAATTCGAGGTGGCCGCCAAAGGGGTCAAACAAAAATGCCAGCAACCCCAGTACAGAACCTGCTATAACCAATGGATGCAGCCTGATGATCCTTGATGAAAAAAAGTTAAGCATTCCCATTTTTACTATCCGATTGTCATAGGCATACCCGATTACAAACCCTGAAAGACAAAAGAAGAAATCGACAGCTAAGAAACCATGTCCGATAAAGTTCTTGCTGGGATCTGTAAAAACCCATTCCATAAAATGAAATACGACAACTGCTAAGGCTGCAATGCCCCTTAATCCATCTAAAATTTCGAAATGTTGTTTTGTTTGCAGAGGTATCGCGGTGGTTTTTTCCCTATCCATTTAATGTATATCTTATCAATAAGTTTAATTTGGCAGTAGCATATAATTTGCTGTTGCCCCAAATTATCTAAATTAATCACCCAATCAAAAATAGTGTGAGCTAAAAAGTGGTTGAAACAAATATTATGGGTTTTAATTTCAAGGATGGCTTCTTTCCCACGACCAATGTCAAAACAAAACAATAATACTTTGCAGGTTCATTGCAATATCAGCCCAATGGCAGTCCTGCCAATCCGTAAACATATGAAACAATAATCCAACTGCAATTATCCTGGTTTTAGGGAACAGCAGCAATATAAAGTAACATGCAATAGCATAATAAGAATGCAGTGGATGATAACCAATACTGCATCTTCCAGGATCAAATATTGGTGTCGCTAATAAATGATCAGCGTCTACCAGCATAGTGCAGATCATGATGAGCCATGCCCGCTTCCACTGCGCTCTGAAAAATAAAAATGCAATAGCTCCAGGCACTAAAAAATGGAAACTGTAGTGCACAATAGGTTGTAATACTTTAATAAAATCAGCAGACATATTGCTCAATAAAGGATTTTCTGGTCATCATATGCAGGTAGGGATAATCTTCGGATAGTTGCCTGCGCTGCTTCAGCTGATAAATAAAATGTCCTCCCAAATCCACAATGATTGGATTTTTGGCCTGATACCATACCCGATGCGGATGCTTCCAGCAAAATGAGTAATAATAAGAGGTTAGTGGAAGTTTCTTAAGTTCAGGATGTTGAAAATTCAGCACCCGGGTTGTCCCTTGTAGGAAATCAGCCTTTCTGATCATCGACAGATGGTCTGTATTGCAGAAATCATAAGCAGCAATTCTGGGATCATCTACATCCGGTAAGTTTTTCAAAACCCGGAAACCTTTAAATTTTTTCCCGTTCAGAATCCAGATCAGCTTCGGATAAAAAGCTTCTCTGCTTTTTAATTCTTCCAGGCAAATAGGAGAATTCTGAAATTCAAGGGTAGTACCGCAAGGAGTATGTACATCTGCGCGATGAAGTTCTCCCATTTTTACATCAGAAAAACTTACCTCTCTGAAGGCCTCTGGAAAAGCTGCTTTCCAATTTCGATGCCATGCTGTTTCTCCATAATGATTCCTCAGATTTTTCTCCAATCCACCAGGAGATTCCTTTCGGAGCTGATCATTGTTTAGGAATATAGAAGAATTAGGCTCCATATAGTAATGCTGCAGGAATTCAGCAGCACACAAATCTATGCTAATATTTTTAGTGGAGCAAGATATTGAAGAAATTATCAGATTATTGCTTTTGTCTTCAAAGCGTATGCTGAAGTATATTGACTAATTTAATGTAATCTATAGACCAATAAAAAGCTTATTATACTTACAAACAACCAATTTCTTCGTCTTTTTATCTTAAATAACTGTTTTTATTAAAATTGGATTGATACATTTGGCACAATCTTTAGCATCACCACTTAAAGATTAAAAACCAACTATTCAAACAGTTAATGAAATTATATTAAAACCCGTTTTTCATGATAAAGTTTAATGGATAGCAGGAATAAAGATATATTGGAGTTTGACATCTCATCTTCCAATAAAATCGGGATATCAATTACCAAAAACTGGACCATAGAAAAAAGTATTGCTCATAACATATTTGTGCCCCATAGAGACAAACAGTATATCTTGATCGTGAGTTTACAAGGCACAATGAAGGTAATGCTGGACTTTAAAGAACTTTCTTTTGAGGGACCTTTTGTATTACTTATCCAGCCAGAACAGGTGCATCAACTCATCGCCATCAATGATGTTGAAGTATATAATATTGATTTTCTTCCAGATATTATTTCTGCCGAGCTGCAAGCTTTACTGCATCAAAATCAAATCCATGATTTTATTTTAGATAAAGATTTGCAACAACAGCTTGCAGAGATGAGTGGCTTAATGTATAAGATGTACAATAATGCAGAAAATATATATCATTACCAGGCCGTTCATTCTCTTTTGTTGTCCATTCTTAATTTAATAATAGGTTCCACTTTATCTGCTAAACACAGTTCACCAATGGAAAGCAGAACTGCGAATCTTGAACAACAATTTCAGATTTTACTGAAACGTAATTATAAAACCTGGAAAAGACCTTCGCAGTATGCAAGCTGCATGTCCATATCAGTTTCTCACTTGAATGATACTGTCAATAAAATAACAGGATATAATGTATCTCAGCACATACAACGACATTTAATCCTGGAAGCCAGTAGAATCTCCAAAATATCAGGTTTGGGATTTTGCTGTAAACTTCCACTGTCCGGCAGTGTACGCCTACCGTTCGATAGTGAACAAACCCACAAACGATTAAAAATTAAAACACTGTACAGCAACGATTTAAAACAAAAACAACTCTTGGCATAAACTTAGTAAATTGCAGATCAATTGTATTTGTTTAATTAAATAAATCATTGCTGACATGTTCAGACTCAACTTAAAAATCGCTTTGCGTAATCTCTGGAGAAACAAGACTTCTTCTGTGATTAATATAATTGGCCTGGCAATTGGTTTGTCTGCCTGCCTGCTCCTGCTCTTATATATCAATTATGAGCGCAATTTTGACGGTCACTTTAAAGATGCGGACAAAATCTACCAGGTAATGACCAATTTTCAGGATGCCAATGGAAAAATTACAAGTACAGGAGTATCACCAGGAAATGGGATCGCAATGGCTATTAAGGCCAAAATACCTGAGATAGATGTAATCACCCGGATTGGTGGAGGCGATAAATCGCTCATCGCGAATCAGCAAAATGTTTTTAAAAGAACGGATCTCTTTGCTGATCCGGAAATCCTGAAAGTTTTTAATTACGAATTTATAACTGGTAACCCCAATACGGCACTGAATACGCCGAATTCGATCATTTTAACACAAGAGACTGCAAAGCTTTTATTCGGCACCACAGCTGTATTAAATAAAACAGTCAGGTATAAAAACACGAATGATTTAAAGGTTACAGGTGTAATCAAAGACTTTCCCGCCAATACTTCCCTCAGATTTGATTATTTGATGCCCTGGTCTTTTTTTGAAAGTATAAACAGTTATGTTAAAAACCCAGGTTGGGGAGATTTTAGCTTTCTTGCAATGGCCAAGGTTAATAATTCAGCCAATATTGACCTGATTAATTCTAAAGTAAAAAAGCTTTTCAATGAAAATTATACAACCCAAAAGAATGAGAATTTCCTGTTCCCATTAGCAGATAAACATTTACATGGCGAATTTTTGAACGGTAAAAGTGTAGGTGGCGACATAGAACGTATTTATCTTTTTATCGCATTGGCTTTTGGTATTTTGCTTGTCGCCTGTATCAATTTCATGAACATGGCTACTGCTAAATCAGAGCGCAGGGCAAAAGAAGTCGGGATCAAGAAAACTATTGGTGCAACACGAGCTTCTTTGGTGACTCAATTCCTGACCGAAGCTATGGTGCTGACTACAATAGCAGTACTGATGGCTACTGCTATTGTTGAAGTTAGTTTGCCCCTGTTCAATAACCTGCTGGGAATAAATATTACAATTCACTATAACAATGCAGGTTATTGGTTGGGTATTCTGGTTATTGCCTTAGTAACCGGGCTTTTATCTGGAGCTTATCCAGCTTTGTTCCTTTCTTCCTTTACCCCAAATCAAACTTTAAAAAAGAAAACTGCGAGGGCGAAACTCATCCCCATCAATTTAAGACAAGTGCTGGTCGTTACACAATTTAGCTTTGCCATTATGCTGATCATCGCTACAATGGTGATCTATAAACAGATGCAGTTCATCAAGGACAAGCCAGTCGGGTATAATATCAATTTAATGGCAGAGATGCCTCAGGATGGTGAATTGTATAGTAAATTTGAATTATTTAAAGCGCAAGTACTGAAAACCGGGGCGGTTACTGCCGTAAACCAGTCATCCCAGAGCATGATCAGCGTAGGAAACTGGTTTTATGGATTTGAATGGACGGGAATGGAAGAAAAAGGAAAGGAAATTGTTTTTAACCGCCTTCAGACCTCTTATGATTTTATAAAAACAAGCGGTGTAGAATTGATAGCAGGTCGCGATTTCTCCAGGGATTTTGCATCAGATACAGCAGCAATTTTGCTAAGTAATACAGCCGTGAATGTAATGAAGCTTAAAAACCCTGTAGGAAAAACAGTAAAGCTCTTTGGAAAACAACTAAAAGTGATCGGCATTTTCAAAGATTTTAATTGGGATTCTCCTTACCGTTCTGGACGCCAGATGGTGATCAATTTTAGTAAAAATGAGGGTGGAACTATTAATATGCAGTTAAATCCTGCCAATAGCTTAAGTAAAAATATAGCGCTGATTTCGGCCGTTACCAAAAATATAAATCCGGAATATCCGGTGGAAATTGAATTTATCAATGAACTATATTCCAGGAAAATGCATTCAGAAGAGATTCTGGGGATTCTGGCCAACTTGTTTGGAGGTATAGCAATACTAATCTCTTGTATGGGGCTTTACGGGCTGGTTACTTATAGTGCAGAACAACGTACGAAAGAATTTGGGGTTCGCCGTGTACTGGGCGCTTCAGTTGGCAATATTATGAACCTGCTCTCAGTTTCCTTTCTGAAAATGGTATTCGTAGCTGCTTGTATTGGTGTTCCTTTGGCTTATGAGGTGATGAACAGATGGCTTACCAGTTTTGAGTTCAGAACAGCTGTATCCTTTTCAATTATATTGATAGCTATAACCGGGACAGTAATCATCGCATTTTTAACCATTAGCTTTCAAGCTTATAAGGCCGCAAAAGCCAACCCTGTTGAAGCACTGAAATACGAATAAACAATGAACTTTGGGCTATAAAACCAATAGCCCAAAGTCTCTTAAAGTATAAATAGGTTTTGAATACCAGAACAATTCAAAATATTCCATTGTAGTTTCAAAATCAACTTTAATTTCCTGGAAAGTATAAATCTTCGTATTGGAAACTGCTATTTTTTGTAAGATTGAAGCCAGCCATTCTCCTTCATTTTTATTAGTCTGAATGGTAAAGGTCTCTTTTTTATCGTGGAAAGTTAAAATCATAGTTTCCATAGCATTACCTTTTTTACTCTTTGAAAAGCATTTCGTCTCTGGATTTCCTCCTAACCAAACTACTTTGGCAGTTGGTTTAGTATCAAACTTGCTTTCTTCCTTTAAAGCTTTCTCAATAAAATCCGGGGGGACCATTACTTTGGGGATCTTAAAATCGAACCAATCTTGTAATTTGTAATCCAGGCAAATGCCATGCATAAAATTGAAAAGCGATTTCTTTAAGCCGAAACTAAATTTATTATGGTCTATTCCTGTTTTGTCAATATAATTAATATCATTATTAGCAAAGGTTCCAATCACTTCAGTCTCTTTAACCACACCAAATTTCTCCGGAAACATGCCAACAGGACTATGCGCGGTCATCGCGAACTGGTGCCAGAAACCAGATTGTAAAACGCCTGCTTCAAACAGCTGTCTCACCATTTCCAGACTGTCTACAGTTTCCTGAATAGTCTGCGTTGGATAGCCATACATTAAATAAGCATGTACCAATACCCCCGCTTCTGTCAGGTTTCGGGTAACACGGGCTACTTGTTCCACTGAGACTCCTTTGTCAATTAGCTTTAATAACCGATCTGATGCCACTTCTAAACCACCAGAAACAGCGATACAGCCTGATGCCTTTAGCAAAATACATAAGTCTTTGGTAAAGCTTTTCTCAAACCGGATATTTGTCCACCAGCTTACAGAAATTTCCCTTCTTAAAATCTCCAGCGCTACCTCACGCATCAGGGCCGGTGGTGCAGCCTCATCCACAAAGTGAAAGCCATTCTGCCCTGTTTTCTCACTTAATTCTTCAATCCTGTCAACAATCAGTTTAGCTGCAACGGGTTCATAGACCTTAATATAATCTAAAGAAATATCACAAAAAGTACATTTCCCCCAATAGCATCCATGCGCCATGGTCAACTTGTTCCAGCGGCCATCGCTCCACATCCGGTGCATTGGATTTACAATTTCTATGACCGAAATATATTGATCGAGTTGTAAGTCACTATAATCCGGCGTCCCTACATCAAATTGCTTATAGTCACTTCTTAAAGCATCATTTTTATAAGTAACTTCTCCATTTTCCAATAGAAAAGTTCTTTTATAAAGATTAAAAGGCCCGGCTTTAACAATCGAATTATAGATGAGTTCAATCGGCAATTCCCCGTCATCCAATGAGATAAAATCAAAAAACTCAAATACTCTCTTGTCAGAAACGGAACGCAATTCTGTATTGGGAAAACCACCACCCATCGAAATTTTAATCTCAGGATAGTGCTGTTTTACATATTGTGCACATCGGAAAGCAGCATACAAATTACCCGGAAAAGGAACAGAAATCAAGAATAATTTCGGTTGAATAACGGCAATTTTCTTTTCTAAAATGTCAATCAAAAGTTTATCCATGTAGGTATACTTTTGATTTAAAGCTTTATAAAGCTCATCAAATGAATTCGCGCTCCTGCCTAATCTTTCGGCATAACGGCTAAAACCAAAATTCTGGTCTATACATTCAATAATAAAATCTGAAATATCCTCCAGATACAGGGTAGCTAAATGTTTCCCCTTGTCCTGTGTTCCCATTGAACCAAATGCCCAGTCCAGTTCCTCCAATTGCATAAATCTTGAAGCTTCCGGCAAAAAGTCTTCCTGGCAAATTTGTAAAGCCAGGGTTGGATTTTTACCCTGTAAAAAAGCAATGACCACATCAATAGTCCTGATATACTCCTTTTTTAAAGCAAGGATCCGTTTCGCATTTAAACTTTTTGGCTGCTCAGTCAGCTTTTCAGCTTGAAAGAAAAGATCTTCCAGGCCTTTTCTGGAAAATAAAGCCAAAATAACTTCAATACCTAAATCGGCCTGAGTTGAAGTGATATTTTTAGTGTTTAAAAAACCTTTGATATAGGCAGTTGCAGGATACGGGGTATTCAGTTGGGTAAAAGGAGGCGTAACAAGGAAAAGATCTGTTTTCAAAATGGAATTGTATTTCCTGACAAAAATATCTATAATTATTTTAGTATTGGGTTTTGCCGGGCTTAATATTATCAGCGGACTCAAAACATAAGGCTATAACTGAACTGCAGACCTTATATTTTGAATCCTTTTCTTCTGATTTATTATATCATAATCTTTCAAATACCTGCATGACCAATGCGCTTACTTTTGCCCTTTCCAGATTCAGCACCAGTTTTTCGCTGATATCTTCGTGAGCAACTATGCGAAGAATTTTGTCGATGTCATCAAGATCCTGACTCCATTCAATGATACTGCTAAAATTATCAATGGTCTGCTTGATCCGGTCCAGGTCAAATGGAGTCTTTATCGTTGTCGAAAGAATTAATATAAATTGACACATATATTTACCAGTATTTTAGTCCAGTTAATTTTGCAACAGTCAATTGTGCAATACATAACTGGTATTTGTATTGTAGATTAGTTAATTCTGCTTTTTGAACATTGGTACTTGCACTGGTCAATTCCAAATTTGTCCCAATTCCATTTCTATAGCGGCTATACGCAAGTTTTTGTGCTTCTTTGGCCTCTGTAACCTGTCTTGCCGAATTTACCAGACTAGAGGTATTGCTGGCAATATCAATCATAGCTTGTTGAATATCTTTACGATAGGTATTGCTCAGACTTTCTTCTGAATACTTAGTCTGTAAAAGCTGACTTTGCGATAACCTGACCTGCTTTCTAGCTCTTCCACCTTGGTAAATTGGAATGTTTAAGGTAACACCCGCAGAATAATTATACCTGAATTTATCAAGATCTGGTGTAAAACCATTCTTATACCCTGTTCCACCGCTCATCACCAATGCAGGTTTACCGTTAGTCTGACTGACTTTAAGGTCTGCTTCTGCTTGTTGAATCTTGTCCTTAATCAACTTGAACTCCGGATGGTTATTTTGTGCTTCGGCCAAAGCCTCATTCAGGTCATATTTATTTGCTACAGGGAAAACAAAATCTGAAGAATTCGCCTTAATCCTGGTTCCTGTTGCATACTCCATTAAGGCATATTGTTTATTCAGGTTATTTTGAAGGTCTATTTTACGATTTCCCTCCTGATCAATGCTGGATTGAATAGAAAGCACATCATATTTCAAAGCGTCTCCATTTTTGAACTTTATTTCCGTATCTTTTTTATTGACTTCCAAAAAATTGATCACACTATCCTGAATCGAGATTGCATTTTTGAGGTAAGCAATCTGGTAATAAATATTCCCAACCTGAAATGCCAACTGGTTCCGGTTAAATTCCAGGTTATCTTTTGCGTATTCCAGCCCAGCTTTAGCACGGTCCACACCTGCTTTAACTACTCCAAAATCCCAAAGGGTATAACTTGCATCTAGTGATGCATTGTAATTATTTTTAGGCATGATCTGAAGATCAAGTGCATTGTCACCGGCGGGAATGCTAATTTGAGACACCGGACTTGTGTACCTGTAGCTGCCTGTTGCCTGCACAACAGGTAATCCTGCAGACTTAGCCAGCGTTATGCGCTGCTGTTCGACATCTATAGCTTGCCCGAGTTCTTTAAACTGAGGGAAATAAGTGAATGATTGATTGATCAATGTGCTAAGATCTCCTGCATTTTCCTGCGCATGCAAAGCTGGAGCCAGAGAAATCAGGGATATAATAAGGAATAACTTTTTCATGTTTTTTTGATTAATGACAATTTGCAGCCTTCATATTAATGTGCCGCTGCTGCAACTTTTGCTCTTGTTTCTGCATCCATCGTTTCATTTTTCAACAGGAGCATAAATGGGATCGTGCAGACAAAGAAAATAGCGATCAGCAGAAAACCATCTAAATAGGCCTGCATTTGAGCTTGATTGGATAAACTGTGGTCTAATGCGCCATAGGCAGCTTGTTTGGCTAATGAAGGATTCATTCCCTTAGCAATTAAACCTTGTGTTATTCCATTCAGCCGCTCCCCTAACAGCGGATTATTGCCCTGTAAATTAGAAACCAGGTCCATCCGGTGCGTTGCAAAACGGTTAGTGGCATAAGTATTCATAATTGCGATACCAAATGCTCCTCCAAGCTGACGGAACATATTGTTAAGAGAGATACCATAGGGCATATCTGCTGGTTTTAACCCGACTACAGCCTGGCTTAATAAAGGCACAGTTAAACACCCTGTACCTACTCCACGACAGATCTGCGTCACAATAAACCACCATTTATCAGCATCCGGGGCAGCTTGTGAAGAGGTGTATCCATGTAAAATGAACAGTGCAAAACCCAGAGATACAAAATAAATTGGCTTTACCCCTTTGCCCAAACCTGCACCAATAAACGGCATTGCAAATATGGTGACCAGTGCGCCTGGGATCATCGATAAGCCAGATTCCGTTGGCGTATATCCCATTACCCTTTGAACCATCACCGGGAAAAGGTAAACAGAACCGAATAACCCAAAGCCACAGACAAAGGTCAGGATGTTACTCCCAATCAGGTTTCTGCTCTTCATTACTCTTAAATTGATAGCCGGATTTTTGGTCGTGAGTTCCCACCAGATAAACAGTCCCAACCCTAGTATGGCAGCAGCGGTCAGGTAACGAATATTTTCGTCCTCAAACCAGTCATCAGATTGCCCCTTTTCCAGGATATACTGAAGGGCACCAACACCTATGGTTAAAGATAGTATACCGATATAATCAATTGGTATTGATTTCTTATCAATATTATATTCATCAGCTTTCTTGTCTACAAATTTCCAGGTAAGCAAGGCCGCCGCTATCCCGATAGGAATATTGATATCAAATATCAATGCCCAATGATAATTGTCTACGATATATCCACCAAGGATAGGTCCGATGGTGGGCCCGATAACAATACCCATTCCGAATATACCACCAGCAATACCTTTCTCTTCAGGTTTAAACTGGTCGAACAGAATCCCCTGAGAAACAGAAAGCAGCGCACCACCTCCTATTCCCTGCACAAACCTCCAAAACACAAGCATCCATAAAGAAGATGAATTACCACACATGTACGAAGCCAGGGTAAACAAGATAATTGAGGCGAGATAGTAGTTCTTTCTTCCAAAATAACGGCTTAGAAAACCCGTTAAAGGGATCACGATCACATTTGCAATAGCATAAGCAGTCACTACCCATGAGGCGTCTTCAAGAGTCGCGCCCAGAGTCCCGCTAATATTAGTCAGCGCCACATTGACAATCGAGGTATCAATCAACTCCATTATAGCAGCTGTGATACAGGTAATTACAATGATTATTTTTATGAATTTGTTTCTTTCGCCTTCCATTTTAAAATTTGGTAAAATTGAAATCCTTCATGACTATTTCACCTTTACATCGATAGCCGCACTCAGGCCGGCCTTTAATATTCCTTTAAGCGCTCCGGCATCATTGATCTGAATAGTAACCGGCACACGTTGCGTAACTTTCACAAAGTTTCCGGTAGAATTATCTGGTGGCAGCAGAGAAAATTTTGCTCCTGTAGCATCACTGAAACCAGAAAGAGTACCCGTAATTTTATGATCCGGATATCCGTCAATGACGATATCTACCAGTTGCCCTACTTTCATATGTTCAATCTGGGTTTCTTTGAAATTGGCAACGATCCAGTAATTATCATTGCTCACCAGGTTAAACAATTGCTGCCCACCTTGTACATATTGTCCGCTTTTAAGATTGGTTTTACCCAGTTTACCAGCCGAAGGAGCTATAATTCTTGTATAACTTAGATTTAGCTTCGCCTTTTTGAGTGCGATTTCACGCGCAGAGATGTTTGCTTTTGCACGCTGGATCAATGCATTGGCATTCCCTTTTTGCGTCCCTGCTTGTTTGAGTTTACTTTTGCTGGAAGCCAGCATCTGAACAGCAGTCTGATAAGCTGATTGACTTCTTTCATATTGCCTTTGGGTAATTGATCCTTCTTTGAATAAAGTTTCATCGCGGCCTACATCACGTTTCGCTTGTTTCAAAGTCACCTCTTCTACACTGATCCCTGCAGAAGCCACATCCTGATCGGAACCAATAGTTGGGATTTGAGATTCCGCACTACTCAAATCGGCTTTTGCTGCTAAAAGATCAGCTTCAGCTTGTTTTACGGCAAGTACATACTCACTATCATCAATAACCACAAGGGTATCCCCTTTTCGTACTTGTTGATAATCCAACAATTTAAAATCATTAATATAACCGGAAACTCTGCTCAGAACAGGAACAGCATTTGATTCGAGCTGTGCATTGTCAGTACTTTCATAGGTCAGCGCATGCGTAATTTTGTTGAAAGCGAAGTAGCAGATAAAAATAGCTACAAGGCCGGCAATCAATAGTTTTACAACTTTTTTAGCGGAGGATTGGGTTTGTTCTACTGGTTCCATAATATATATTTAACGGAACAAATGTAAACTTAGTTGACCATTATAGTCAACTAAGTTTACTTATTTTATTAACAAGATTGTCAATATTAGATTTAGATGACATTATAGTTATGAGTTAAATAAGTAATATTTATATTAAATTCGCAACCATGGAAGATGCGAACAATTATGAAAGGTTAATTTTCAAACAGGTCTATATTTTAAAGCGGCATACTGATAAAGCGGCCACCACCCATTTAGCGAACTTAGTACATAGTGATTTCAATATGACCTTTATGCCTTATTTTATGAATATTGGTCATGGCGGGATTTCTAATCATGACCTGGTAAACAAGATCATGGTAACGAAGCAGGGCGTGAGTAAAACAGTAAAGGAACTGGAAAGATTAGGTTTGACTTATACACGGAAAAGTGAAACTGATGCAAGATCAATCATGATCTTCCTGACCGAAAAAGGAAAGCAACTCCATGATACGATCTGTCAAATGGCAGATGACATGACTGCAGAATATATAAATTTAATTGGTGCCAGAAAATATGAACAATTCATAGATACGTTGATCAAAATTTCAAAATGGCATGAAGAGCAGGAAAAATTGCTATAAATTGAATAATTAACTATAAAACAAAACCTGCTGAGAAACATCATCATTAATCAAATGATGATGTTTCTCAGCAGGTAACCTATTGTTAATTAAATCTTTGGTGGATATTCAATACCTGCTTCCTGGATTAGTTCATAACCATACTTCATAATATGCTCAATTACCGGGATTGCTTTTAATCCTTTAGCAGTAATCTTATATTCAACTTTAGGTGGGACAACGGGATAAACCGTCCGTTCAATAAGTTGTTTATCTTCCAGTTCCCGCAACTGACTCGCCAGCATTTTGTGCGTGATATGCGGAATATCTTTTTTCAATTCTCCATATCTGAGAATATTAGTCTGAAGCCTCCAGAGAATAGGCATTTTCCATGTCCCTCCAATATGTTTTAAGGCAAATTCAATTGGAGTATAGTATAGTTTTTTATCGTGAAAAAATTCTGGCATGATTAAGCTTCTAATTATCAGTATACTTTCCCTTTTGATAGTATCGCACATAAAAGTGCATATCATCTGATCAGGTTATTTATGCTTCAAATTTGCATAAAAAACAACTATGAAAAGAACACTTTATGTACTGGCTTTAGGGATTTTCGGAATTACAACGACCGAATTTGGTGTGATTGGTATCTTACCACAAATAGCAAATACTTATCATGTTACTATTGATAAGGCGGGATGGTTATTGAGTATTTTTGCACTGATCATAGCTATCTCTGCCCCTTTTATAACATTAGCATTCTCGAATGCTAATAGAAAAAAAACATTATTACTGGTAGTGGCCGTTTTTTTCGATTTCCAATATACTTTCAGCTGTTACGCCTTCATTTTCATTTTTACTTTTTGCCCGTGCACTACCTGCTATTTTACATCCGGTTTTCTGGTCCATCGCCCTGGCCGTTGCTGCAGGATCTGTTCCTTCAGAACAGTCACCTAAAGCTGTTAGCGTCGTATTTGGTGGGCTAACATTGGCAACAGTTTTCGGGATACCGATGGCAACATTTATAGCAGAAATGTTTAATTGGAGAGCCTCTTTCTTCTTATCTGCAGTTATCAATATCATTTCATTTTTATCAATCTGGATTTTTCTTCCTTTTATCCCCATTTCCAATGTTAAAATCAAAACTTCCTATTGGAGAATACTAGGTAACCGGAAGCTGTTATTAAGTCTTTTATTAGCCTGCCTGATGATTGCCGCCATGTTCTCTACTTACGGATACATGGCTGACTATTTGAAAAATGTAACCCATATGAATGGTTCAGAAATTGGATTAATGTTGTTGATATTTGGCATAACCGGCATTGCAGGGAATTACTTTTCCGGCAAATTTTTAAGCAAAAATATAGAAAGAACTACCTTACTTTTTATGTTATCACTGTTAGGAATCCATAGCTTAACATATTTTCTGGGGGCTAATTATAACTTTATGATACTGGTCATCGTATTTTGGGGATTCATCCATGCAGGTGGCTTTCTGATTAGCAATGTAAATATCACTTCTTCAGTTTCAGAAGCCCCTGAATTCATCAATAGTATTTTCACTTCATGCGGAAATCTTGCCGTAACAATCGGCTCAACAGTTGGCGGATTAGCGATCGTGAACATTGGTATTCATCAGCTACCCTGGACAAGTATTATTTTGCTTGGTTTATCATTGTTGGTATTCACCTTAAAAAACCTCACAAAAAAGTGAGGTTTCAATTATGAAGTCTATTTAACCACCCTGAGCAATTAAAACTTAAATGCCTGTTAGTACACCACCATCTGCTCGTAAACTGGCGCCGTTTGTAGCAATCGACAAAGGGCTCGAAAGATAAACAGCAAGGCTGGCAATTTCTTCCGGTTCGATGAAACGCTGCAGCAAAGAGGTCGGATTGGTACTTGTACTGATATAGGCTTTAAGCTGCTCTGGATCCTGATTTTGAGCATGAGCAATTTGCACTATAGCCTCTGCTACTCCATCCGAATAAGTTGGCCCGCCTAATATGGTATTTACTGTAACCTGACTGCCCTTCGTTAATTTGGCCAAACCATTACTTATCGAAAGCAATGCCGTTTTAGTCATCCCATAATGAATCATATTTTCAGGAATATTAATCCCAGACTCACTGCTGATAAAAATCACCCTGCCCCAGTTCTTATCCAGCATTTTGGGTAACAACGCACGCGAAAGCCTTACTCCGCTCATTACATTGACCTCGAAGAACCTCGTCCACTCAGCATCTGTTATAGTCCCAAAAGATTTGAGTTCAAAAATCCCCACATTATTGATCAGAATATCAACAGGAGGTAATGCAGCGATTAATACCTTAACTTCGTCTCCATTAGAAAAATCGGCCACAATTCCTGAAATATTACTATCAGGATATTCCTTTTGCAAACTTTGTATAGCCAGGTCTAATTTTTGTTGGTTACGCCCATTAAGAATAATGCTTACGCCTTCCTTTACTAACTGTTTGGCTATCGCAAAGCCGATACCTTGCGTAGAACCGCTGATAAATGCTGTTTTTGAATCTAAATGTAAATCCATAATATATTTTTATTTTTGTAATGATTGATACATAATTGAACAAAAAAAATCAACTGATGATATCCAGCTGCATTTCAATCTGTTTTTGGAGAACTTTATTGTCTGGATACATTCTCCTGGTCACATTCAACCCATTCCAGAATGTGACAAGGTATCTGCCCAGAATAAGCGGATCAGTTTGATTTTTGATATGACCATCCCGCTGTCCTTTTTCAATAGCTGCAGCAAACATTTTCTCCACATCTTTTAAAATTGCTATTGCTTCATTTTCAAGATCAATATCAACAAAAGTCATCTCTGTTACTGTATTTGAAATAAGACAACCTTGCAGATGTGTTTGCTTATCAGCAGCAGCAATACTCCTGAAAAAATCCTTAATCAAATCAATTGGAGATTCATTGTTATTAAGCTCAGTCTTGAACTGTAAAAATGCTTCCCGCCTTTGCTGTATCGCTTTTCTAAAGAGCTCCTTTTTCCCCCCTTTAAAAGTATTGTAGAAACTGCCGCTGCCCATACCAGTGGTAGTCAGCAAATCGGCAAGTGAAGTGGCTGTATATCCCTTTTCCCAAAAAATTTTCTGGGCTTTTAAGATCACCTCTTCGTTGTCAAAAGTAACTGGTCTTCCTTTCATTTTTTTATTTTGTATTAATCGATACAAAAATAGTTATTTTCTTTAAATCAGGAGAATAAATTTAAAAACAGACTTGTTGAATTTAGTTTCTTCAGCTTGAGGAACAAGATGACATTACAGGTTCCGGAATCATCCGGCTATTTAAACAGGAAAAAATTCAGATCCTATTCTTTGATCACTAATTCCTCATTAGTCAATGCAAAATAAAGATTCTGAATCTGGTGAACATACTGCAACTTGTAATCTAACATGGCTATTTCGCCATCCATAGGCTGTAAACTTTCATTGAGTACGAATTGATGACCATTCTTTTTCTCTAATACATAAGTGGTTTCAGTCCCTTCTTCGTATTCAAATTCAAAACGTTCAAAACCAAATTTAACTACCCACTCTTCTGTTAAAAGAATCGGATCCATTAATCCTGCAGAATCAATATCAGATCCATATGGTATTTGCTCAGGATGGCCATGATCTAAGGTATAATTTCCAATTCTTAATTCACTCGCTTCCATAATTCATGCTTTGCGCGCAAAACTAGTAATAAAAGCTTGCTTTCCCATGTCAAAAGCCTTTTATGAGATTTAATATTTGTCCGGATTGCTATGTTTGTCCGCTATTTACAATAAATACGAGCCCTTAACCGGGCTTATTGAGTTCAACATTTTGTTTTAAAAACACAAAATACTTCTCATCTTCTGTTTTAAATATTTCTTCCCCTTCCAACATATAAGCCCGGAGCAGGAATTCTTTGGCATCATTAAAATGATCCCCTTCTAAAAACAACTCCCCTAAACGCAACATCACAAATGGATTTTCGTATGCATTGGACTCTATATTCCCTTTTGCATTTAAAAAGTGTACCAGTGACTGCTCGAAATCCTTCAACATAAAATAACAGTCTCCGATAGAAGTTTCCAGCCAGAAAGCTTCGCCATAGGAGTTTTGGGGTTCAGGAATCAAGGCCAAAGCCGCACTCCAAACCTCAATACATTCCTGATACTTTTCTTCCTCAAACAACTCGTTTCCCTGTTCACTTAATTCTTCAATACGCGCACTGACCTCTTCAGCAAGCTCCACGATTTCAGGTCTTAATATGGTCACAGAACGGGACAAAACTTTCTCCTGAAAGAGTGCCATAATCTCCTGATTGTCATTCAGTTTCTTTTGAGCAACCTCCAGATAAAAAGCAGCCTGATCACTAAAATCTCTTTTTTTAGCACCATACTTTACGGCCTGATAAAAAGATTCTTTTGCTGCATCTGCATCTTTAAGAAATAATAAGGTTTCCCCGTGTAAGATATAAGGTATAGTATGATAGATTTTGTAACCAGAGGTTTCCAGATCTGTTATCCATTCTTTAGCCAAGTGCAATGCCTCCTTATATTGACCTGCTGTATTTAAAATAGGAATTAAAGCGCATAAGATCAGATGAGACACGGAAGTATTAAACTTTGTTCCCGGCACTTTATCCCAGGCAAGCTTTATTTTTTCTAATGCTTCTTCAACTTTACCTTCCTCTAGTAATTCACAAGCCAGGTCGCTTAATTCAAACACTTCGTTTTCTAACTCCTGAGGCAGAGAAACTGCCATACGTATATCATCATTCATAGCTAATGCCTAAAATTTCCATTAAAATATGTAATATTTTTTCTTTTCAACAACAATAACCAAAAAGTCTCTCCTCTTTCTCCAACGGCTAACAATGATTTTTGTTTACTTTTACACGAAAAATTAAGTAATATGCCTTTTAAATCCCTGGGTTTATCGCCTGCTTTACTCATAGCGCTGATAGATCAGAAGTTTACAGTACCTACTCCTATTCAACAAACAGCTATACCAGCTATACTAAATAAAAAAGATGTCTTAGCCATTGCCAAAACAGGTTCTGGAAAAACTGCAAGTTATGTTTTACCACTTTTAATGAACCTGCAACAAACATTGGGTGTAAAAAACCGCCATGCAAACGTATTGGTCCTGGTGCCTACACGTGAACTTGCTGAACAGGTTAAAGAAGTTTTTCAAACTTTCAGCAAAGCAATTCCTGAGCCTGTTAAAACATTAGCGGTATACGGTGGTGTTTCTATTAACCCTCAAATGATGGCTATGCAGGGTGTAAATGTATTGGTTGCCACACCAGGAAGATTATTGGAACTAGTAGACTCAAAGGCGGTACACTTATCCAGTATTGAAACATTGGTGCTGGATGAAGCAGATAAAATGCTTAACCTGGGATTTAAAGAAGAAGTGAATAAAATCATTGCGCTATTACCTGAAAAGCGTCAAAATATACTATTGTCAGCTACATTGAATGCCGATCTTCAACATATTCACCAAATCTTATTGCATGATCCTGTAGTCATCAAGATAGAAGAAGAAGAGGAATCGCTCCAACTGATCAACCAGGTAGGTTATATCGTTTCGGATGAAAAAAAAGGGCCGTTTTTACGTTACCTGATTAATCATCATGAAATGAAACAAGTACTGGTCTTTGCTTCTTCAGTTAAGCAGGCTGACGCTATTGTCAACAAGCTTCGTAAAAATAACATGGATGCCAAAGCTATTCACAGTAAGAAAAGCCAGGGTGCAAGAACTGATGCCTTAACGCATTTTAAATCAGGCAAACTTAAAGTATTAGTAGCTACAGACTTAATGGCCAGAGGAATTGATATTAATTTTCTTCCTTTTGTGATCAATTACGAATTACCACGGTCACCTAAAGATTATGTTCACCGTATCGGAAGAACTGGTCGTGCAGATCAGCCAGGAGACGCGATTTCGTTGGTTAGCCAGAATGAATTACACCATTTTGAAATCATTCAAAAGAAAATGGGTAAAAAGGTAGAATTAATCGACAGCGAAAATATCTCTTTATCTTAAAAGGAGTTAAACAAAATCCCGGCAAACATATGTTTTGCCGGGATTTTGTTGGTTTAAGATTGATCGGTTTAAACAGATTGCGCGCTAAACGCAATTGGGATTACGAGCGAAAGGCAATCGGTGTAATAGCGGTTTGCTTTTTGAAAAAGTTTGAAAAGTGGGCTAAATCATCAAACCCCAGGCTATAACTAATGTCCGAAATACTCCAGTCAGTTTGCTTCAGCAAGATCTTCGCCTCTTGAATTACCCGCAGTGTAATAATACTGGTCGTAGTCTGGCCAGAACTTTCCTTCAATACTTTATTCAGGTGGTTTACATGGACAGCCAGCCGGTCTGCATAATCCTTAGCCGTCCGGAGCATCAATCTTTGCCCCGAAGTTTCAATTGGAAATTGCCTTTCTAATAGTTCTACAAATAATGAAGTGATTCTTTCTGCTGCATTTTGTACCACATGGAATGGAGATATAGGCTGTAGCTTTTGCCCGTAATGGATCACTTCCATTACGAAGTTACGGATCAGGTCATATTTATAAATATAACTGGAGTCCATTTCCCTGTGCATTTTTCTGAAAATAATTTCAAGCGCTGCGCTCTCTTCTGCTGAAAGCTGAAAGATGGGCAATTCCCCGGGCTGGAATATAGGCAAGTCGTCCAGCGCAATCCCGACCTTATTTTTAGCCAGGAATTCTGCTGTAAAAATGCAGAAAAGACCGGTCTGGTCATCATCATGGGCGACCCAATGGTAAGGTATTCTTGGTGTCGCAAAAAGAAGGGCACTTTCCGGGATCTCAATTACTTTATCAGCATATTCGGCCCTGTTTTTTCCCCTGATCAAACTAATCTTATAATAAGCCCTTCTACTATAAGGCATAATCCGGGTACCGGTTTTTTTATCAAATAGCTTATCAATTTCAAAAACATTGAAATGGCCAATCTCCCTGTTGATATCTACAGGAAGAGTGGCCGTAACTTTTTGATAAAATTCTTCTAAAGACGTTTCTTGTGGCATACCGTTTTGCAAAAATCAAATATAACACTCCGTATTGAAAATAAATGGAGAGATTAAATGCTCATTCCCCCTGAAACTTCGATACGCTGCGCATTAACCCATTTGGCATCTGGTGTACATAAGAAAGCTACAACACCACCAATATCCTCAGGTAAACCAACACGCCCAAGCGCAGTAATACCACTAATATGCTGATTAATCTGCTCATTGTCACGCACAACACCACCTCCAAAATCAGTTTCTATAGCGCCAGGTGCTATAGAATTTGCATTGATACCCCTTGCACCAAGCTCTGCCGCCAAATACCTGGTAAAAACTTCAATTGCCCCTTTCATGGATGCATAAGCAGAATATCCATGCATGCTCACCCGCGAAAGACCAGAGGAAACATTCACAATACCACCCTGATCATTCAATAGATTCAATGCTTTTTGTGTCAGAAAATAAACTCCTTTAAAATGTACATTCGTCAGCTGATCAAACACTTCCTCACTCATATCCTTAATTAAGGTATTGTGCCCCACCCCAGCATTATTGATTAAAAAATCAAATTTGTCTGCTTGAAATGTATCCTTAAGCACTCCTTTTAAGTGTTCAAAAAACTGATCAAAGCTTTTCACATCACCCGTATCCAGGCGAAGAGCCGCAGCATTTTGTCCGGCCGCTTTAATTTGCGCAACGACTTCTTTAGCTTCATCTTCTTTAGTCAGGTAAGTAATAATAACATCAATACCTTTCTTTGCAAGTTTAAGTGCCATATTTTTACCTAATCCACGGCTACCGCCTGTTACTAATGCTATTTTACGTTGGTTCTCCATAATCATATCTTTATTTTGATACCACAAAGATCTGTTAAAGCATAACCTCTAGTTTGAAGATTTCAATCCGTTATTTGCGAATTTCAAACAATCTAGATATATCTGTTAATCAGGTTTTCCAGATACTCCTGTTTTCCACTTCGTATTTCAGGTTCCCCGTTTTGTACAGCATAGTTCCTTAAATCTTCTAAACTTAATTTACCTTGCTCAAACTCGGCACCTTTACCACTATCAAAAGAAGCATATCTATCAGCCCTTATCTTTTTATAATCCGATTTTTGAAGGATAGCATCTGCAGTAAGCAGCGCCCGTGCAAAAATATCCATACCACCAACATGAGCATAAAACAAATCAGCAGGATCAGTTGAATTCCTGCGGATTTTGGCATCAAAATTCACCCCTCCACCTTTTAATCCACCACTCTCTAAAATAACCAGCATCGCTTCAGTCAGTTCATTAATATCATTCGGAAATTGATCCGTATCCCAACCATTTTGATAATCACCACGATTGGCATCTATAGATCCTAATAAACCACTATCCGCAGCAACTTGTAACTCATGCTGAAAAGTATGTCCTGCTAAAGTTGCATGGTTCACTTCTATATTCAGTTTAAAGTCAGCAAGCAGATCATACTCCTGTAAAAAGCTTTTTACTGTAGCTGAATCATAATCATACTGATGTTTAGACGGTTCACAAGGTTTAGGTTCAATAAAAAATGTCCCATTAAACCCTTCTTTTCTTGCATAATCTTTAGCAGTGTGAAGGAATTTAGCCAGATGTTCCTGCTCGCGCTTCATATTGGTATTCAATAAACTCATGTAACCTTCTCTGCCTCCCCAGAAAACATAATTCTCTCCACCAAGAGCTATAGTTGCATCTAAAGCAGCCTTTACCTGGGCAGCGCCATGCGCTAATACATGAAAATCAGGATTGGTTGATGCACCATTCATATAGCGTTGATGACTAAATAAATTGGCTGTTCCCCAAAGTAATTTTATCCCGCTGCTCGCCTGTTTTGCTTTGGCATAATCAACCAGAGCCTGTAATCTGCGCTCATTTTCAGCAATATCATTGCCATAATCAACGACATCCACATCGTGAAAACAGTAATAAGGCAATTGCATTTTCGTCATAAATTCAAAAGCAGCATCCATTTTATCTTTTGCCCTTTCTATGGGATCCTTCTTTTCATCCCAAGGGAAAACATGGGTAGCTCCACCAAAAGGGTCGGCCCCATTTCCATTAAATGAATGCCAGTAAGCACAAGCGAACTTAAAATGTTCCTTCATAGTTTTACCTGCTACTAATTTATTTGGATTGTACCATCTAAAAGCCAGCGGATTATCACTTTCCAAACCTTCAAACTGAACTTGTTCTATCCCTTTAAAAAATTCTTTTTCTCCAATTACTATTCTTGTCATATCTATGTTTTTATTCAGCTTTATAAAGCTTTATTTAAAAAAAGTTTCCATTCGGTATACAAAGGCTCATAGGCCTCTGTATTTTTAGGTTCTAAATACCTGACTGGTTCATGATGGAGGAATGCTTCTTCCACACTTTCAAAAATACCTGCACCAATACCAGCACCTATTGCAGCACCCACACTGCCATCATTTTCGTACAACGCTACAGGAACGCCAGTCACATCTACAAATGTCTGCGCAAAAAGCTCGCTTAGGAACAGGTTCGCCATTCCCGCTCTGATCACTGTTGGCTGCATTCCATTTTCCCGCATTATATCCAGCCCATAACGAAATGCAAAAGCAATCCCCTCTTGTACCGCCCTGAAGATTTCAGGCTTTCCGTGCACATTAAGATCGATTCCCAGTAATTGTGCACCCGTATACTTATTATTCAATATCCGCTCTGCCCCGTTGCCAAAAGGCAGAACTTTTAAGCCCTTGCTTCCAATAGGAGCAGTTGCTGCCAGCTCATTCAGCGCATTATAAGACAAATCTGGTGCAAAATTATGCTTTGCCCATCTGTACATACTTCCGGTGCCATTGATACACAACAACATACCTGTGTGTTTTTGAGTTGTACTATAGGTAACATGGGCAAAAGTATTTACCCTGGACTCCGGGTCATAAATCAAGGCATCACTGACCCCGTAAATTACTCCGGACGTACCTGCAGTTGCCGCAACCTCTCCAGGCCGGAGCACATTTAAAGAAAGTGCGTTATTAGGCTGATCACCAGATTTATAAGCGACTGGAATTCCTTCCTGTAAACCCAATTGTGCTGCAATTTCTGAATTAAGCTGCCCATGTACAGAGAAAAGTGGCTGGATATCGGGTATTATATTTTGATCAAAACCATAATACTCCATAATATCTTTTGATAATTCATCCTGACGGAAATCCCAGAATACTCCCTCAGACAGTGCTGGAATACTTGTTGTGATATTCCCCGTCAGCTTCATTGCAATAAAATCACCTGGAAGCATTATTTTAGCTATCTTTTGATAAAGCTCAGGCTCATTATTCTTCACCCAAGCCAGTTTTGAAGCTGTAAAATTTCCAGGAGAGTTTAACAAATGATGCAAACATTTTTCCTCTCCGATTTCCGTAAAAGCCTCTTCACCTAACTCAACAGCCCTGCTATCGCACCAGATTATACTATCCCGCAATACATTCTGGTCTTTATCTACAAGCACCAGTCCATGCATTTGATAAGCAATACCAATGGCCCTGATAGCTTTAGGATCAAAACCCCCGGTTGCATTTAACCTGAGTATAGCTTGAGTAACATGCTGCCACCAAATTTCAGGAGACTGCTCAGCCCAGCCAGGCCGCAGCGAATTAATTTCAACTTCTTCATCAGGATATTGCGCTGTGGCAATCCTTTTCCTTGTTGCAATATCCACCACCGAAACCTTGATGGAAGATGTACCTATATCGATTCCTAGTAAATACATATGTCTTAAACCCAGGCTTTATCGCCTTTTTTATAAGGAACTGATCCTTCGTAATGGCCAGGTACAGCGATATAACGCATTGCCTTTGTACAACCAGGTTCTGAAGAAAAGTAGCCTAAAAGTGTCAATTGCTTCATCATGGTAAAATAATGAGCAGGTAAGTCACCTCTTTTAGCCTGATAGGCTTTAGCCTCCTGATCCAGTATACCCAACAAGGATAGTTTTTGATCCTTCGTAGCTTTCATAAATTCACAGCCATGCATCTTTTCACAGGCCGCATTGAGTTTATCGATGCCTTCCCTGAACACTTTCTGATCTTTTTCTTCATAACAATCATTCACCATAACCGTCATAAAAGCACCTACTTTAGCTGCCTTAGCCCCAGGAGTCTTGGTAGCAGGCAATATCGTATCAGCAACTTCATCCAGAAAATCCTGATCCTGCTGACTAAAGACCAGCTTATTTTGCAATTTCCCCTTTTCAGGGCTACAGCCAGTCAGTAGAGTATTACCTCCAATAATAACACCGCCAGTAAGCAATGCAATCATCTTTAAAAGTTCTCTTCTTTCCATCAGCTTAAATATTATTTTTCTTTAATTCACTCACTGCATAATCTACTGCTCTTGCCGTTAAAGCCATATAAGTCAAGGAAGGATTTTGGCAAGCTGAAGAAGTCATACAAGCACCATCAGTCACAAACACATTCATACAATCCCAAACCTGGTTCCATTTATTCAGAACAGAGGTTTTTGGATCTCTTCCCATTCTGGCGGTTCCCATTTCATGAATACCATGCCCCAATGCATGTCCATTATCCCAGGTTTTGATGTTTTTTATTCCTGCAGCATCAAACATTGCCCTCATTTCTTCCTTCATATCTTTGCGCATTTTCAGCTCATTCTCCTTCAATTCCGCATCCATAGCCAGTACAGGAAGGCCCCATTTATCCTTCTTATTTTTATCCAATGAAACTTTATTCTCATGATACGGGAGAATTTCTCCAAATCCACTTGCCCCGATAGTCCATTTTCCTGGCTCAGCTAAAGCATCCTTAAAATCACCGCCAATATTCAGCTCAGCAATCTCTCGTCCCCAACCTTCCCGGCTTGCACCACCCTGATAGCCAAAACCACGCAGATAATCTCTTTTATCTCCTCCTAAATTCACAAATCTTGGAATATAGAATCCATTGGCTCTTCTGCCATACACATACTGGTCTTCAAACCCTTCAACCGATCCTGAAGCACCTACATTATAATGATGGTCCATCACGTTATGTCCTAATTCGCCGCTGCTGCTTCCTAAACCACCGGGCCAGATATCAGTCGCAGAATTCAATAAAACCCAGGCCGTATTCAACGTCGAGGCACAAAGGAAAACGATCTTGCTTTTAAATTCGTAAGTCTGATTAGTTTCGGTATCCAGTATCTCTACTCCCGTCGCCTTTTTTGAATTTTGATCATAGAGAACCTGTTTCACTAAAGAATAAGGTCTTACCGTAAGATTTCCGGTTTTCATTGCTGCAGGTAAAGTAGAAGACTGGGTGCTGAAATAGCCTCCAAATGGGCATCCTTCCCAACAGCGGTTTCTGAACTGACATTTAGTTCTGCCGGGAATTGCAGCAGTAAGATTGGCTACCCTTCCAATAATTAAATGCCGCTTTTCATGGTATTCTTTTTTTATTCTTTGTGCCATATCCTTCTCCACACAATTCAACTCCATAGGAGGTAAAAAGTGCCCATCAGGTAAATGCGCGATATTGTCTATAGAACCACTGATGCCTGCAAATTTCTCTACGTGATCATACCAGGGAGCCAAATCAGCATAACCAATCGGCCACGGCGTAGCTATACCATCTTTTTCATTGCCTTCAAAGTCCATCTGGCTCCAGCGATAAGACTGCCTGCCCCATAAAATAGAACGGCCACCCATCCGGTAACTGCGCCACCAGGTAAAAGGCTTGGTTTCAGTATAAGGACAATCCTGCTCATTTGCCCAGGCATCCATTACCGCTTCGTTGGCTGCCCAACCACGATGAATCACAGGATAATTCTTTTTCTGTTCAGCTGTTGTACCTCCCCGGTACTCAAATTCCCAGGGATTTTTTTGTGCAGTCTTATAATCTTTAACATGATCATAAGGGCCACCACGTTCCAGCATCAAGACTTTTAAACCTTTTTCACAAAGCTCCTTTGCGGCCCAGCCACCGCTGATACCAGACCCGACTACAATCGCATCGTATGTACTATCTTCCATAATCAGCTTTTATTGAAATTTCATTCATAAAAATATATTTGGTTTTATTCAGGTTAAAATTGTCTCAGCGTCAAAGAATTCCTTAGTTTTAAATCTACAGAATAACACAAGCCCTGTTCAACCGTTATTTATTGAAAAAAATATGCTATCTGATCACTTATTAGGTTCAGCAACGTTATTTCATGTTCAGATAGCAGTTAAATAACATATATTTCCACTTTTATGAAGACACTCATTCAGAAAATTCATGTAGAAGAATATAACTCTTTCGCTTGCCGGACTTACAAAACACCTGATTTTGAAACGGCCTGGCATAAGCACCTGGAATGTGAATTAATTCTGATTACCGAAGGAAATGGAACTGCATTGATCGGTGATTATATTGGAGAATATAAACAGGGAGATATCTTTTTACTCAATACCAACGTACCGCACTGGTTTAGAAAATCACAGAATACCACCATTGGAAGTGCGATTGTAATTCATTTTATGAGAGATTTCTGGGGTGAAGGTTTTCTGGCCCTGCCGGAAATGAAAAATATAGCTGGGTTATTAGACAGCAAAACCACAGGTATTCAACTCCTGGAAAACTTATCAGATGATATTGCTGTATTAATCAGAAAACTGGAATTTGCCACAGGGATTGAGCGTATTCTGCTCCTGATCAGTTGCATGCAAAAAATCAGTACGTCAACGCAGCAAAAAACCATTACAACGGCTTTTGACACGATGACCAGCGGTGAAGAAAACTCAGTCATTGAAACAATTATTGACTACTCCTTTAAACATTTCCTCGATCCGATTTCTTTAAAAGAGGTAGCAGGGATTACCCATATGTCCATCCCTGCCTTCTGCCGTTTCTTTAAACGGAATATTAAGAAAAGCTATTTTGATTTCATCAAAGAGATCAGAATCGGACATGCTTGTAAACTTTTGAGAGAGACCAACCGCCCTGTTTTAGATATTTGTTACGATAGTGGTTATAACAGCTGGGCACATTTTAGCAAGCAGTTTAAGGCCGTTATCAAGCTGTCTCCATCAAAATACAGAAAGCAACACATAAAATAAGGTTATTTTTTTTAGCGCTAACTCATTGATTTTCAAATATAAAACAGTAATTTAAATCCCATCAAAATCTAATTGACATGAAAATCTTAAAAACTGTGCTTTGTATTCTTTTCGCTTTGATGTTTATCAATGCCGGATTAAATAAACTCTTCAATTACATGCCTATGCCAAAAATGACGGCGGAGCAAATGAAACTCATGGAAGCTTTTGTTAGAATTTCCTGGCTGGTGCCGTTTATAGGAATCGTTGAAATCATAGGCGGCCTGCTTTTTATATTACCAAAATACAGAGCCCTTGGTGCAATTGTTATTTTCCCTGTAATGGTAGGCATTATAATCCATAACGCCATTTACGAACCAGCTGGTTTAGCCATTGCATTGCCATTTTTCCTGATCAATCTTTGGATCATCGGAGATAACTGGGGTAAATATAAACCTATGATCAATGCCTGAAGCTAGCGCTTAAAGTAGGTAATTAAATGAAAGCAGGCAATAAAACGAAGATTATAACTATTTTGCTGCCAGTTTAAGCTAATTATGTATCACCTAACAACTACAAATTCTGGACAACAGGAGCATACTTCCCGTATTGGCGGAGTAGCTAACATTGAAACAGCAGATTATCCTGTTTGTCCGGTTACACAAAAACCAATGCTGCTTTTAATGTCTTTAAAGAAAGATCTTTTTGATAGCGGTTTTGCTGTTAACAATTTACTGGAAGACAGCAATTATTGCATCAGCGTATTTTTAGCTGTTAAAATACATCCGGAATTTGGAATTGGTACGCATATGCCAAGTCTTTATACTGTCAATGATCCCGGACAAGCTGAAAAACTAAAGAATGGTACAGTAAAAGTTATTTTACATTATGATACCGGGAAAGCGGTAGCGCTAGCAGATCTGCCGGCTCCTATTCCAGAAAGAAAAATAGTGTTGACTAAATTCTCAGCACAGGAAGCAAAAGATGACTTTCCGGCAGGACAAGAATGGTTTGAAGGTTCAAAATTAACCACATCAAAATTTGGGGCACAATTTCCTGCCTGGTTGCAAGAACCCATCAATATAGATCCGCAGATCATGACAAATTTCGCCCCTGTATTCAGAGGGTTCTTTGGGCCGGAGTTTATTTTGCAACTAGAAGATAAACTGATTTCAGCTATCAGCCCCATCCATAGTGGTTTGTTAGGGAGTGATGGAATTGGTTATCTATACCTGCCTACGAGCGTAAGAAACTTTATCAAAAAGTATCAGCAGCCGATTGAAATCGGTAATTTCTTTATTCAGGATACCTGAGCTGCCAGATCTGGCCAATATAACTTCCTGATCACTGCCAGGTCCATTTTACTTTTGCGTGGTAAAACAATAGACCAGGCATAACCACCAGCTAACCATGATAAGGACTTGTATTGCGGAAAATTAATAAAATCACAAATCACGATATCCTCCAGATGCTGTATATTCTCTACTTCAAACAGTTCAAAAGGAGTCATTAAACCAGTTTTTAGCACTTTCGATAAAGCTTCCTTGATGGTCCATAAAAGTGTTAGGCTTTTGTGCACATCACTATGGATCAAATGGAGTTTGCCCTGTTCTCTCAAACCGACAACCTCTCTGATCGTTTCACTTTGCTCCGGATTAATAAGTTCTACATCTATTCCCATCGGATGACCCTCCGGATAAACTATAGCCATTCCTATTTTTTCTGTATGCGCGATGCTAAGCTGTACATTTCCTCCATCAGGCAAATACAGCACTGGCTGCTGAAATATTCCAGCGGTGACCTCAACTGCCGTCATCACGTTATTTTCTGCAAAATTTTCTGCAAAAGCACTCCAGGCACTTTTAGCAGCAAATCTTCCCAGCAAATAACTATGCTGAGCCCGCTCAAATTTGAAAGCAGCAAAGAAGTTCAGTTCATTGGGATGCAAAAACGAATAGCGATTGTCTTTTAATTCACTCAATGTCTGGCTCACTATAGCAATAGCAGCAGGAAATTGACCGTTAGCTCTTTGTAAAACAATCTTTTCAACAGTAATGGGCATAAATATTATTTAAAAGCAAAAGGATCAGGTTGATTTTTACGCATTCGGAATTCTATAAATGCCTCTTTCTTGTTCAGCAGAAAATAGATATTATTCTTCAACAAAAAGTTAAGTTCTTTACCTGGAGTCTGACCAAAGGAGTGTCCAGGCCAGATCAGCGTATGCGCCGGCAAGTATTGCTTTATAAATTGCACAGAATTGAATAAAGAGCCGACATTCAGCTCACTGCTGATCCCTACTCCCTCAATGAAAATAGTATCCCCTGTAAAACAATGCCCGCCAATCCAATAACACATACTGCCTTTAGTATGACCGGGGGTCAGTAAAGCAGTAATCCTAAAGTCATCCACCACAAACTCTTGTAAGTGCTGTACCGCTATCAGATGCTGAACAGTAAAGCCATATTCCTTGATTTCAATTGCAGACATATAGACAGGAACAACGTTTTTTTCTGCAAAGGCCGCCGCAAGGTTAGTATGGTCATGGTGATAATGCGTTAAAAGTACCCCCTTTAATGTAATCTCATTCTCCTGCAAAAAATCATTGATCAACTCATAATCCCATGCAGGATCAACCAAAATACCCGAATTACCTTCATAGATAAGATAACACTGGTTTTTTATATGTTCATTAGATACCCGAAAAAGTTTAACTTCCATGTGCTCCTGTTTTACCCTATAATAGCCCGTAACTTCTTCAATTGTTTCATTTCTCCCTGATAAGGACTCCTAATTTGAAAGATTTCAGACGCAGTACCCAAATGTAAAATATATTTCACAAAAGCAGCACTGGTTCCTGAAGGTCCCATGTCAATATATAAACAAGAACTCTTACTTTCAAAAAAATCAACTACTTCTGTAAAATTAGTATACTGAGGCACCACCTCCCAGAAATAATCTGCCGGTTAAGATAAGCATAGAAACCATTCACCCCACGAAAGAACAATTTGGTCACATTTCTTTCAAAGCTATATTGAAGTACCGTATCCTTGCTGGATGCTAAATATGAAAAACTTCTTCTTAAGTGTAGTCTTCGCTGTGAATTCAATGTATGGAAACGCTCAACAGCAACCACCTCTTTCTATAGGTCATACAGATACTTTACATTCAGTTATATTAAATGAAAAAAGGTCTTTATGGATTTATACTCCCCCCCTTGATACGAGTGTTTTTTCCAAAACTGATTATCCGGTAATGTATATTTTAGATGGTGAAAATAATTTCCTGACTTTAACAGCCATGATCAACCAGCTGAGCATAATTAATGGCAATAAAATTTTCCCGGAAATGATCATTGTTGGCATTATTAATACGCCTGGAAACAGGACAAGAGATTTGACACCCTTCAAAAGTTCAATCTTCGGAAATTCAGGTGGAGGAGAGGATTTCACCTCATTTCTGGAAAAGGAACTCATCCCTTATGTAGATAAAAATTATCCGGCTGCCCCCTACCGGACACTGATAGGACATTCTTTAGGAGGATTGACCGTAATGAACATCCTAATCCACCATACCTCATTATTTAATGCATATGTTGCAATTGATCCAAGTATATCTTATGATCAGGGTAAACTACTCACTAATTCTAAGCCCGTATTCCTGGAAAAAGAGTTTATAAAAACATCACTCTTTCTGGGAGCAGCAAATACAATAAATCCCGGAATGGATACTGCTGCGGTCAGACAAGATACTACGCAGGTTACGCAACATCTAAGATCAATTCTAGCGCTTTCAGATCAACTGAGTTCAGTCCAGGGCTTGAAGTGGTGCTTTAAATATTATCCTGATGAAGATCATACTTCCGTTCCTTTAATTGCTGAATACGATGCCTTAAAATTTATTTTCAGACACTATAAATTCCCACAAACTCAACCTATAAATCAGTTTTTCGATAAGAAATCAACTACAGCTGAGTTGGAAAAATTAATCAGCTCGCACTACCAATCCTTGTCGAATGAAATGGATTATAACGTCCGTCCTTCAGAACAGGATATGAATAGATTGGGCTATATATTTCTTCAGCAAAAAGACAATAGCAAAGCTGAAATGTTCTTTAAGCTCAATATTCATTATTATCCTGAGAGTTTTAATGCTTATGATAGTATGGGCGATTATTACTTATCAAAAGATAATAAGCCAGCCGCAGCTAAATATTTTGAAAAAGCACTGACCATAAAATATAGATCTGATATTAAACTAAAACTGGAAAAACTGAAGTAATAATAATAAATTAAAACGTTTATCAATTGTTTAATAGATTCATCAAATTTCTCAGAGACAAACTTGTTTTTTCTATATCTCCTCCATCCGGATGAAAAACAAATAAAGTATCCTGATCTCTGCTATCAATAAATAAAAGCCGGGTACCAGACTGGCCAATAACTATACTGTCAGCCAGTTCATCGAGTGTAAAAAAATAATTGTCCTTTCCATAAGCTGAACTGACACCAGTTTCCTGACTCCTGTTATTTTCTGGCTCCAATTCGCTTAAAGACAATGCAAATCCTTTGAGTTGTCTGGCATTTACATAGTCTCTTCCATCAATATTGACTACTTCACGCATGGAATCGTAACTCAAAAGTTCAAATGCATCCTGATCTTTAAATACTTTCAATTGAGCCTTGAATTTTGCGCTTTTTAAATAAGCAAGATATGCTGGAAGGAGCACTATTTTATCTTTTTTTAACAACGCATTAAATTCTTTCAAAGTTTTACGTACAGGCCCTTTTTTATCTTTTTGATCAGGATTGATCATTTCGGATGCTGTACTTACATTACTGGATGGATTATAAGAGAAAGTGACTTTACAAACAGGACAATCAATAAAGATTAATTTCATCTTCTTAGCTGCAGCGCTAATTACAAAATCCTGATCATGAGCGCTCAGCTCGTCTATAGTAAACTCCTGTCCGCAAACCCAATCATAAGGACAACTTATCTTTATCATATTTTAAATATACTATAATGCCTCAAATAATTTAACTGTTGTAACTATATGATTATCATTGATAGTAATCATTCTGTAGCCAAATGTCAAAGTATCAATCTCAATCTTTTCTGATAGTTTTTCTATCTGGTAAGAACATGCCGGTGTAGCGTACTGCCTTATATTTCCAGCCGTCAATTCATCAGCCATATGGTAATGTCCGCAAAAAATCAGGACTTCTTTCTGAAGCGCCGAGAGCAATGCTTTAATTTCGTCTCTTCCTTTTAAAGCAGCCCCTATTTTATCCAATGGAGTTCTGATTTCCAAAACAGGATGATGTATAAAAAGTAATATTTCCTTATCCGTATTTAGTTCTTGCCCAAGCCAGTTCAGCTGGGCCGTACTAACCGCGTTAGAAGAAGAATCCAAATAAATAAATTTAAAGTTTCCTTCTTCATAGGCGTAGTTCAGTTCATTGCCAGATTCAGCATCTTGTTTATTACCGTTTTCATCACCATACTTATCGGGATGTATATAGTATTGATCATCTTTATAGTACTGGTTCTTTTTATAATACTGATACTTTTTATAGTACTGATTAACCTGCGAATAGGTATCATGATTGCCAAGCACCATTAAAAGCTTGAAATTAAATCCATCAATAGTTTCAAAGAACCATTGATTAGCTTCCTGAGTACCGATATCACCGCCGAATATGATTTCAGTAATCCCAGCCGAACGGATATCTTCCAGAATAAATTTCAGCTTATCTTTATGTTCTTCTATATTTTCCTCATACCGCATATGACCGGTCTCCTTATCCAGGATAATTTTCTGACCTAAATGCGCATCTGTCAGGTAAGCAATAGTTTTGGTAGCCATACAGGTTAAATTTTAACACCTAATAAATCATATAAATTTGACTGCCCTTTAGCAGTAATCATCAAAGTTCTGGAATCATGAATTTTTCTCATCCAGTCTTCAGCAATCATTTTCTTTAAGATGACCATAGCCAGCGCACCTGCAAGATGCGGCTTTCTCTCGCTCCAGTCAAGGCAAGGTCTGGCGAATGGACGTTTTTGCTTTAATAAACTGTCTGTATCAATCCCAAAATCTTTAAAAAACACCTCACCTTTAGCAGTCATTTCGTAACGCTGGTCTTTCTCTGTCAGATAGCCCAGTATGAATAACCTTTCGTTAATCATTACCCCCGCCCTGCCCGCAATATGATCGTAACAGGTTCTGCAATATTCAAAAGGGATATCTTTACTGACCGGGACAATCTCCTGTTTTTGATGCGGAACCAAGTTTGACAAAGCTTCGACCGCATAAGCAACTTCTGGTCTTGCATAACTGAAATACCGGTGACGCCCTTGATTACTCACCTTTAATAAATCGGCCAGTACCATTTTTCCAAGATGCATACTTGCACTTTGCGGGGATACCCCAGCTACTAAAGCTAGTTCGGTCGCCGTATAAGCTTTACCATCCATCAATGCCCATAACATTTTAATACGTGCTGGTTCACCGATCAATCCTGCCACACTGGCTAAATTTTCAAGTTCCATCTTCAAATATACCCTATTGTCAAAATACATACTTCATCCTGGAATGAAATATGCATTTAATAAAAAACCTTCATTCCACGATCAAACAACAGGAAGCTGCATTAAATAATTACCTTTGGTATTTATAATTTTCCATAATGAATAAGCTTGCAGCCCTATTATTAATTTGTTTCTTATTAAGTTCCTGTGTTAAAACAAATGACGGACCTGACTCTGATTATAGATTTGAAGTATCCTGTGACAATTGTGTAATCTCCATTAAAAATGGCTTTAATGTTCAGACATACAATGTTTCCGGTTACCGTTCCATTCCTTTCAATCATAATCTGCCTGTTATAAATGTATCATTGTATACAAATAACAATAGAGATTATACGACAATTAAATTTCTTGGCAGCGGTTATAACCGGATATTATTTGATGATGATCTTTATTACGATGATCCAACAACCTATATCGACTTCAATTTATAACATACCATTTATTCATAGTATATTATTTATTCATAGTATACTATTTCAGCAGCTGCCAGCGGTTAAGTTCATCCTTAATGGTTGCCAGCATGGCTTTGGTAATCATCCCCCGCAATAAAATCCGGGTCCCAATCCACAAAAAGAATTTTTGTACTGCCTTATATTTCACCAGATTAAGAATCAGTGCTTGTACACGTCTTTTCAGGACACCATTATATTGGCTGATTGCCTCCCAGTTTTGCACTGGCCAGTTGCTGCCAGAACTAAAGGCTAATTGAGGGAATGTATAATCAACGTCCCCAACTATTGGAATAATCTGCCAGTTCCCATCTACCTTTGAACGATATTTATCAGAATCAATTCCCTGGTATCCGGCTTTAAAAATTGGATTTTCATTTTTAGCAAGGTCAGGAATTGTAAAATAATCACGCAAAAATATCTTACAGTTATGTCTGCCCAGGAAATAATCGTGCACCCTGAATTCTTTGTTCAAAAAGCCGCTAAAGCCTCCCAGTGCACCGCAGGCAATAGCACGCTCTCCTTGAAGATCGATTTTAGTACCATCCGTTTTTCTTAACTCACGGGAAGGGTCAATCAGAAACTGACCAGCACAACTTTCATTCATTGCATCCACAACTTGTGCGGCTTTCGAGCGCATCTGGCTGACCATCGCTGATAAAGTGAGCCCCATCACATGCATTAATTTATCAAACAGCTTAATGTCAACTGGCTTTGTACTGGGAAACGGCGCAATCATTAATACTGTGGAATTGAAAGTATTGTAATCATTGTATAGTGCTGGGGCCTGCTGTCCGCAAACCGCGCTTAGCACTTCCCTTACTTTATCAAAAGGTTCATTATTGATCATACCTCCATCCACATTCAGTGATTGATAAGGATCAGTCGTAATCTGAATTGCCCGAAGCATTTTTTCATCAAACAACGGATTATTATTGACTGTATCTTTAGAACGGGTAACTTTTCTTGCTCTGAACCCTATTGGAAATGCACCTGTAGCCAGCGCAGCATCAACTGCGATTTGAGCATTAGTTCCGGTTCTGAAATTAAGCGGCATCCAGCCTGAAGAAGGGTTAACTTCCTGTTCTTCTGAAGTCAGTTCAAAACAAGCATAATCCTGGTGGACTTTCATATAATAAGGACGCCTTGACCCACTCGCATTAAAATTCACATTGTAGGTAAACCCGCCAAGATTGCTTAAGGTGGTAAATAGTTTTAGTTTACGAGGAAAAAAAACGGGTAAAGGTTTCCAGCTAACAGACTCAGGATCTTTAGGTTTCAATACCCGGTCAGCGATCTCGTCAATAAACATGCAATTCAGTGCAGAGACTATTGTTCCTTCGATATCATCGTTCCTGAGCATTCTGTCAAACATATCTTTATCTGTGAGGTCTACCCATGAATGGTATAAAATATGATCTTTATGCTCTGCTAAGATATCATGCCCGGGATGTTCAATTGGATGCATTTCACGCTGTAAAGCTGCAGCGGTAAGCATAGCGGTCATTCCTCCTGCCGAAGCGCCGCCCATTACTGGTATTTCGATTTGATGCTGGGGTATACCTGGCTGCCCTCTTACTTTTTCATATGCTTCCAGCGCCTCCAGCAGATAATCCATTACACCTGCCGTATAAGCTCCGGCAGATACTGCACCAGCCATACAAATCCCCAGATGGAATTTTCCAGGTTCAGCTGCAGGAGATTTCTCCTGTTCATTCGTTGGATCAGGTGTACCGTTCATCGTAGAAAATTATCCCTTAAGATACAAAATTTACCTGTCTATCCTATAAAACTAACTACTTATGCCATAAAATTACCAGCCTATTCCATAATCTTCGCCATGATTACTGGACCCTCCCCAAAGGCCGCCATGTTTCCAGTCAAAATAAACTGCATTGACCGGGCCGCTGGTCCTGCCTCCAAAGCTTAAGGTATAACCCATTTTCTTTAGTTCGTCCCTCACCATTTGCGTGGTGTTATCATTTAATAAGATCTGTCCGGGTTTAGGCTGACGGTCTGTTGTTTTCGTACCCCCCAGCGATAGCCAGAGCTGATTGGTATTGAAGTTTGCAGCTTCTGTAGCTTGCTGTACATTCATTCCGAATTCTGTTACATTTAAAAAGAATTGCAATAGATTCTGATCCTGGGTATCTCCACCCTGAACGGCAGAAGCCAAAAATGGTTTACCATCTTTTAAAGCCATAGAAGGTGATAAAGTTACCCGCGGTCTTTTACCTGGTGCCACTACATTAAAAGGATTTAAAGTAGAGTCCAGCACAAAACTTTGCATCCGCTGGCTCATTCCCATCCCTGTTTTCCCGGCAATACAAGCTGGTAACCAGCCGCCGCTAGGAGTCATCGAAACTACCCAGCCTTCTTTATCAGCGGCTTCTACAGAAGTAGTACCTAACCATAGTCTGTCCTGATAGGCTGCATCGGGCATATTATTGGTCATATCATGCGCAGGTGCAAAGTTCCTTTTTGTGGTATCCAGTTCATAACCCCTGTCTTTCAATAGTTTGATATAAGGGTTTTTTCTTCCCTCAAAAGGATAGGGATTACCAGGGCCTATAGCCACATCATTTTTATCATATTGTATAAGTTTTGCTCTTTCTTTTGCATATTCCTTGCTTAATAAGCCTTTCATAGGCCCTTTTGGCCCACTAGCAGGATCACCATAATAAAAGTCACGGTCTGCAAATGCAAGATTCATCGCTTGATATAAGGTATGGATATACTTCGTGCTATTATATCCCATGCCTTTCAAGTCAAAATTCTCCAGGATATTTAGTGCTTGCAATAGCATTGGGCCTTGTGTCCATTGTTGTAATTTATAAACATCAACCCCTTTGTAGTTGACCATCAGCGGTTCTTCTTCCAAAGGTTTCCATTTGGCCAGATCCTCCATTGTAATCAGCCCGCCTTGTTCCTGACTGCTGCGTACAAATTCGCGGGCAATATCTCCTTTATAAACACGGTCATAAGCAGCCATAATTGCTTGTTTTCTATTCTTTCCTTGTTTCAAAGCTGTTTTTTCTGCTGCTACCATTTTCTGAAGTGTGGCCAGCAAATCTTTTTGAACAAAGATTTCACCTGCTTCAGGTGCTTCTCTTTTTTCACCAGGATGTGTCAGAAAAACTTCCTTACTGTAAGGCCATTCTTTAATCTTATCTTTTCCACGTTCAATGCTATTGGCTGCCTGTGCTTCTATCGGGTAACCTGCTGCCATTTCCATAGCCGGAGAAAGTACTTGTTCCAAACTTAATGTTCCGTAATTGGCCAGCATATATAAAAGTCCGCCGGGTGTACCAGGAGTAGTCGCAGCCAGAGGGCCATATTCCGGAGGAAAATTATAACCTTTATTTTTAAAGAAGTCGACAGTCGCTCCGCTTGGTGCGACACCCATTGCATTAATTGCGATTACTTTTTTAGTTTTTGGATTATAGATCAATGCCTGGGTTTCACCTCCCCAGCTTAAAGTATCCCACATGGTACAAGTTGCAGCCAGCATTGCACAAGCTGCATCCACTGCATTTCCGCCTTTTTGAAAGGTCATCGCCCCTGCTGTTGCAGCCAGTGGCTTACCCGTAATCGCCATCCAGTTCTTACCGTGTAATACTGGTTTCTGGGTTTGTTGCGCGGCTGCAGGAAAGATGGAAACTGCGGAAATAAATAATGCGGATACAAGTTGTTTCATAAAACCCAAAATAAGAAAAAATAGCAGACGTCTTCGGGGTATTTCAAACGATTTTGTCACAATATGGATACTGCCTTTTGACCTTGAAGGATACTGTCTTTTGAACTTGTAGGATACTGCTTTTTGTCCTTAAAAAACACCATTAAAAGTAGAAAACGTTATTTCCGGCTAAAATAATTATCTTCGCGCTCTTTATTTGAACAGAAGGATATGAAATTGGAAGAACAATTGCTGAAAAGAAGCGAAAATCAATGTGAGTTATGCGGATCCGGAGAAACTCTTAAATTATACGAGGTACCACCACAATCAAGCAGCAATGAAGATAATTGCATCATTATCTGTGAGAAATGTCTGGCACAAATTGACAGAAAAGAAGAACTGGACAGCAAACACTGGAGTTGTTTAACGACAAGCATGTGGAGTGAAATACCTGGAGTACAAGTAGTTTCATGGCGTATGCTTAACCGTCTGAGCAATGAGAGCTGGGCTATGGATAACCTGGACATGATGTATCTTGATGACGAGAGACTGGCCTGGGCAAAAGCGGCTGGCGGATTAGATAATGATACCAGTGTTGCAGAGGTACACAAAGATAGTTTGGGTGCAGTATTGCAAACTGGTGATACTGTGGTATTAACCAAGTCTTTAGATGTAAAAGGTTCTCAGTTAAATGCAAAAATGGGTACGGTAGTTAAAAACATCCGTTTAGTAGATAATAATACTGATCAGATAGAAGGTAAAATTGAAGGCCAGGTCATTGTGATCCTGACTAAGTATGTAAGAAAACAGGGATAAAATACACAATTAACACAAAAAGTGACATGCCCCAAAAAGTTAGACACTTTTTGGGGCATGTCACTTTTTGTGTCCAATCAACAGTTCAGGAACGCGCTACTTTCAAGAGTTCTACTTCGTAAATTAAAACTGCACCAGGTGGAACTTCTTCTGTTCCTGTATCTCCAAACGCCAGTTTAGCAGGAATATAAAGCATCCATTTAGAGCCTTCAGGCATCATCAGCACCGCTTCTCCCAAGCCATCTAAAGCCTTATCTAAACGGTGGACCCATGGTTTTTTCTCGTCATAGGTACTCCATACTTTTTTACCATTGACCAGGGTAGCAGTAAAATTGAGGCTTACCCTATCTTCCATAGTGGGTTTTTCACCATTTCCCTGTTTGATAATTTTATATTGCAAACCTGACGGGGTAACTTTTACGCCAGGCCTGGTCTTATTTTTAGCCAAAAAGTCTTCGCTTTCTTTATAGATCCCTGCTTTTTTAGGTTCGGCAGGAAAAGCATCGTGGTAAGCTTTATTAGGCTTCAGGTAGATCTTTTTCTGCATATAATCCAGGATAACGTCAAAACGTCTGATCACTTCCATTCCTAAAATCCCTAAATAGCCTTCTTTAGGTTCGGCCTGATCATTAATTGTCAGCCTGATGCCCATTTTACCAAAATTAAACCCATTAAATGACATAGAATTAATGGTTGCCAGCTGATCTTGTGTGATCGCATTTAAGCCCCTGCCCATTTGCACACTGGTTTCTCCCAGCTTGCTGTCGAAGTTATGGTACTTACTAAAAGGAGTACTCACAATCAGCGTAAAAACATTGCCGGTATCAAACATGACCCTGCCCGTAAAAGTCTCTCCGTTCGCTAAAGTAATAGCAATAGGAAAACGAGGGATCAGTATGTTTTTATTAAATTCAAAAGGGATCACGGTATAACCTGTCGTATCAACTGATTTGATCTGATCATAAAATGATATCTTTTTACGTTCAAAGTCGAGCTTTGTTACATATTTGCTCAAAACTTCATATCCAATAATACCATCCAGTTTTACGCCTATCGCTTTAGAAAGCGAAGCGAAATTTATCAATACCATATTGACATCTTTGATTTCAAGGTTTCCTAGCTTTAAGTTCTGATGTAAAGCCATTTTATAGTTCTGAGTTCCTCCAGATCCACCAACTGCGACAGTTTCACGGTTCTCTTTACTAATGCCAGCACGCTCTGCTGTCAGTGAATCTATTGATATATTAGTGGCACCCGAATCAAAAATAAAGCTTAATGAATCACTGTTATTGGTTTGTACTTTGACGATCAGGTGCGATCCGCGGGTTTCATATGGAATCTGGGCCAGCTGTGCTTTCAATGCTGTCTGACTCATTAGCATGGCCCCTGCTATCCATAAATACTTCGCTACTTTCATGCGTATGTTTTTAAGTGAATACGAAGGTATAGAAGGTCACGCAACCCACTGTCCTCAACTGTCTCTAAGGAATTACCGTATATCGTTTACAATCCACCTGATTTGGTTGGTAAATGCTTAAAATCAAGGTAGGCAAATACTCGATGCAAAGCAGTAAAGCATGAACAATTAAGAATATCTCAGCTGTAAATTTGTTCCATATTAATGAACTCATGATGAATTAATGAACTCATGATGAAAACGAAAAGCGGATCAGGTCTATGGTCTGGATGACCTGGTAGATTTTGCGCCCTGGAAAAATGAAGTGATCGAAACGGATCAGGGACCTGCAGATTCCTTGTCTGCTGGGCAATCATGGTGGTGAAGGCAATTCAGGAAAGTGATATTTCCGATTTTCATGCCCGTTTTCTGGAGTCAGTTTAAAGACAGTATCAATATAATATTGTGTAATTAAACAATATATTTAATTTAGTTGACACCAATATGCGCTAAATAGATAGTACTAATTTGATAAGCATAATCAGTCTGATTGCAGTTTTTGTTTCTATCCTTTTATCATTTTTTCTGCTCACTGTACACCGTGAGAGAAAGTTAGGAAATGTCTTGTTGGCTGGCTTTATTTTACTGAATGCAATTGATCTGAGCGCCTGGTTTATTTACGGTTTCACCAAATATCATCCTGATCTGGAGTTATTCAGACGCTCTACTTCCTGGTTGATCAATCCTGTATTTTATTTGTATGCGTTGTCCATTTGTTTTTCTGATTTCAAGCTAAAAGCTAAACATTTGCCGCATGCGCTCCCTTTTATTGTTTATAACCTGGTGTTATTACCGAGGTTTTATCTGGCGGATATTACTGCAAAAGCAATTTTTCTTGAAAATTATGGAGAAGGGCCAGCTGCAAAAACCATGTTGCTAAATGGGACATTTACAATTTGCATGCTATTTTATTGGTGTTTTCCTGGTCTTAAGAAAATACAGGAAGATTTACCTGGAAAACTATGCAGATAGCAGGACAATCACTTATAAATGGCTGTTTCAACTCATTATTGTGATCACGGTTGTACATTCTATAGTTATGCTAAAGGATATTTTAAAATTTATTGTCAGTAACGATGTTTTTAACGGTGCACAAATTATTGTTGGAATCAATGCGGTATTCATCCTATACTGGTTCGTATTGAAGGCCTTATATAATCCTGACCTTTTTAGAGGGATAAATTCTGAAATTCAGCCTGCGAAAATTTAGTACTGGAAGCTCATCTAGCCAGCCAGCCGATTAAAGGTGTTTTGAGCGTTCAGGATCAAAAAGAGCTTCAACGCATCAGGGATTATATGTTTCAAAAAGAGCCGTATCTTGAACCTGCACTGACTATACAGGATCTTGCCAGTCAGGTAAATATGCCTGTAAAGGATTTATCTATTCTGATTAACAATCACCTGGATCAGCATTTCTTTGATTTTGTAAACGCCTACAGGATTGAAAAGGCAATGAAAATCCTGAAAGATCCGGCAAAGGCGAAATTGACCATCCTTAAAATTTTATATGAGATAGGATTTAACTCTAAATCATCTTTTAATACTTCGTTTAAAAAACATACTTACCTCACGCCTACTGAATACCGCAAAAAGTATGCACAATGATTGGCGCTACGGGCCGATCACAGTTAAATCAAAACAATATAATTCATTATAAAACCTCACCTTTCTGAAGGTAATTCCATGGCCAGGACAGCGCATAGTTAAGGCCTGGTTTTGTAGGGGTACTGTAGGGGTTGTGGTATACATTGAAGTAGGGTTGAAGAACCGTTGAAGTAGGATTGAAGTAGCCTGGGCTACTTCAAGGGTAGTCGAATACTAGTTCAAGGCTAGTTCAATGTATACCACAACCTAGCCACAACCCCTACAAAACATAGCTGGATTGCCTGAAAAAATCTCGTCAGATATTTTCAGAAATGCGAACAATTAGTATACTATTTATACCGCTTAATAAGGTATTACTTTACTCCTGAAGACTAATAATACCTGCTTAACTCCCGGTAGAAAAATGATAAGAATAATGATTACACTAATTCCAGGATCATTAAAGAATAGTAATCCATAGCAGACCTCAGAAACACGAGCAATGGCAAGGAAAAATTCATACAGGTAATTGGCATTATGAATTCTTAACAACGTTTAAACATACCTAACCACAAATCAATTTGTCCACTTAAGAAATAGACGAAAAACAGAACCGGGCTTCCGCGGATAGTCCAATAATTGCCACCTATATGCCATTGTACAGCAGCTTATCCATGATAATTTTGTAGTCAAATAATAGAGAGATGATAGATTATAAATCGCGTTTAAAAGAGCTGTTTTCAGAAGTACTTGAAAGTCCTGTTTACAATGAAGAGCTTGTTAGTAAATATTTTAGTCCAAATTATGTGCAGCATGTAGATGGTCATATGCTGAATTTTGAGGGCTTCACTCAGCATATGAAAAAACTGAAAAAAGATATGCCTGAGATTCAAATTGATATCAAAACATTAGTTCAGGAAGGCTACACTGTTTTCTCCAATCATATCGTCAGTAAAAAATCGGCCGGGGATATGAAAATACAAGTCATCGGAGAATTTCGTTTTCAAGGGGATCAACTATGTTATTGTGATGAACTGACTTATTTAATTAGCGGGGATCAGAAAGACAGACACCTGGGCTCCAGGATTTAGCAATAAGGAGCAGCAGGTTCTATAAGCTGCTCCTTAAAAACTAATTCTCTTTGATCAGATAGCACATCGGGATGTCTGGATGGATATGTTCATTTCTTTCTGTTATAGGCTGAAGTCCATGGGCTTCAAAAAATGATATTAACGGACTATCAATTTGTTCTGTCAGCCATATTGATTCATAACCTTTACCAATAGTTAAGCATTTATTGAGCAGGGATTGTTTAGCCTGGCCAGGTAAATACTCTTTTAAAACACAGAAATCAGCAATAGAGACTGCCTTTTTACCCTCTAATACCACAGGTCTTTTGCCTTGAGTAGTTATAAATGCATAACCAGCTGCTTTTTCATCTACATAGACAACCAGCCACTGGTTACCAAAACTATTCATTTCATCAATTATTTGTTTATCATTATAATGAAGTGAAATATAAGCTTCGATGACTTCTTCGTTTACTAAATGTGCATATTTTTCTAAAGCAATAGTCCTGGTCAGGTACAATAATTCAGAAATTGCATCTTCAGTTGCTACTTTGAATTTCGTGATAACTTTTTGATCCATGATTTTAATTTTATAGGATCAAAGGTAAACAGGATCATTAACCGATACAGATACACATTACAGCTAAATGACCGATACAGTTATCACCTGATCTCATTGATGTGCAATCTATCTTATTGGCGCCCGTAGATTTCTGGATTTACAACATAGTTTTACCTGCAAGTTTCAACCCTTCGATATGCTTTGCAGAATACTGATCAGCAAATACTATTCTGAAAAACCGTTTAAAATCACTAGAGAAAGAAAAGGTCTCTCCCGGTGTAAATTTTACGCCTACTTTTTCGCAATGCAGATAAAAATCTTTGATGTTAATCTCATCAGCCAGCTTTACCCATAAATTATATCCCCCTGCGGGCATAGCTACATGCGTACCTTTTGGAAAATAAGTACGCAGCAGATTGAGTGTATAATAAGCATTTTTTGATAACTCTGTTCTGAAGGTTCTGATATGCCTGTCATAACTTTTCGAATTCAGCAGTTTATTTACGGTTTCCTGATAGACGGGGGCAACAGTGCTGCCAGTCGAAAATTTCACTTGTTCTGCTTTTTGAAAAAACTGTCCTGCAGATAACCAACCCAGCCGGATTCCCGCAGCCAGTGTCTTAGCGTACGAAGAATAGGTCATCACCAGGCCGCTTTCATCAAATGATTTAAGATTAGCTGGTCTTTGCCCTGTGAAATTTAAATCTCCATATACGTCATTTTCAATAATAGCTATCCCCTGATGGTGTGCAACGGCCAGTAACTCTTTTTTCTGTTCGTCAGTAAGTAATATCCCCGTAGGATTTTGAAAATTCGGGGTCACTATAATTGCTCTTATTTTTATAGTGGAACATGCTTTTTTTAAATGCCCGATATCAAATCCAGTCTGGGAATCCATTGGAATTTCTATCACTTTTAGCTGTAAGGTCTTAATTACCTGAAGAATGGAAAATACACAAGGGCTTTCTACAGCAACGATATCACCAGGAGAACAAATGGAGACCAGGGCAATGTATAACGCCTGCAGTGCACCATCGGTAATGATCAGCTCATCCGCATTAAGTTTGGCATTATAATGGGCAGCATGTTTGCAAATGTTATGTTTTAATTCTTCGGATCCTGTTGATGGATAGTATCTTAATAGTCCGGCACCTTGTTCTCTGATGACTTGTTGCATAGTTCTCAAAATCATTTTTTGAGGGACTAACAAGTCTCCCGGAGCAGCTACATTAAACTCGGTTAAAGAATTCCTGCTGGCACGCAAAGAAGTTGTCTGTGATAATTTATGCTTAAACACAGCATCTCTGATTACTGGCATTCGTTTTATACTACCAATACTGACCTGATTTTCAGGCAAATTAGCCACATAATAGCCAGATTTATAAATGCTTTCTACCAAACCTTTACTCATTAAATAGTCAAAACCTTGTTGTACAGCACCCGTACTCATGGCATATCTTCGCATTAAAGCTCTCACCGATGGTAATTTATGTCCTGGTTTATAGACTCCTTCTTTGATCTGAGCTTCAATAATTATTGTAAATTCTTCATATCGGTATTGTTTCATAGCCAAACTGTATTGGTATATTTTAATAAAATAACACCTGTATTCCAAAGGTAACAAATAACAACCAGCAGAAATATTAAGTATTTTAATAAAAAAATAAACAATACGGCACGGCATTTGGTTAAGCTGTAATTATACACCAACTATCTTCTTGCCTAATGCAAAAATCTATTTTTCTGTTCTCCTTTTTATTGATTACTTACAGTGCCAGTGCACAAAATGCAGCTGATGCTATTTCTGCAAATAATCAAGTCCGTGATACTTCGATTAAACGGGATTTGATAGATTATGCCAAAATATTATTTAAAATAAAACCAGGTGTAAAAACTGGAGATCAGCCTAGAAAAGTTTTCTTTTCACTCTTACCTATCGGAGGTAATGTGCCAGGAGGAGGAACAGCATTGATTACCTCAACCAGTGCGGGTTTTTATTTAGGTGACCGCAAGACAACGAATATCTCGAACGTCACATTTACGCCATACTGGAATTTGAAAAGCCGGTTTGGACTGCCTCTGCGTTCCAATATCTGGTTAGCAGACAATACCTGGAATATTCAGGGAGATACACGTTTCCTGGTTTACCCGCAGTATACCTGGGGTTTAGGAAGTGGAAGTGAAGATCAGAAGTTATTAGTAGATTATAAATATATCAGATTTTATCAGAGTGCATTGAAACGAATCAAACCCTATTTTTATGCAGGTTTTGGTTATACACTCGATTACTTTGTAAATGTAAGAGCATCCGATCCCGGTCTTCAGAAATTTACTGGCTATAATTCGGGAACTGAAGAGGGAAGTAACTCTTTTTCTTCGGGTATATCTTTCAACTTATTATATGATACACGAAATAACGCTATCAATCCGCTGCCGGGAAGTTATCTGAACTTCGTTTTAAGAACCAACCCTAAATTTCTGGGAAGTAAAACGAGCTGGAAATCACTTTATGTAGATGCAAGAAAATACATCTCGTTGAATACCAAACCACATCAACAGAATACCCTGGCATTATGGTCTTATTTCTGGACAGGATTAAATAATGGCATTCCTTACCTGAACTTACCGAGTATTGGCTGGGACCCTTATAACAAGTCTGGCAGAGGTATGGATCAAAACAGATACAGAGGGAAATCTCTATTTTATGTAGAAAGTGAGTACAGAAGAGATATTACTGACAATGGTTTATTAGGCTTCGTGGTTTTTGCAAATGCAACTTCAGTCGCTGAACCGGAAACCAATTCCTTTAAGAAAATACATCCCGCGGTTGGAGCTGGTATGCGGATCAAATTTAACAAGGGTTCTAATACGAATATAGCTGTTGATTATGGCGTAAGTAAAGGATTCTCCGGCTTTTCTATTGGTCTTGGAGAAGCTTTCTAAGGCTATTGATTCGGCATTACCATTATTGTATAACTATCATTACCTACTATCGTCTGGAAAATATAATCAGTTGAGATATAGTAGGTACTGATTTGTTGCGCTTCTATTTCCTGTATATCTTTTTTCTCCGCTCCTGTCTGCTTGATTTCTTCCAGAATCAATTGATATGCTTCAGCACCACTAACTTGATAGTAAAGTTGATTGGTAATCTCGTTATCTGCCTGAATCCTGAACCAGGACAATGCTTTACCTTGTTCAGAGGCATGGTTTCCGAAAGAGAAGGTTTTATATAACTGATGTCCTTGTTTCCCTGACAACTCAGGTCTTACTTCCCATCTATGCTGTACAAGACTATCAGTAACAGAAGAAACTGGCTGACCTATAAGTGATTCAAGCTGGTTTAGTTTAAAGTGCTGAGCACAGCTGAACAAGCCGAAAAGACAAAGCAAGAATGTTAACGCATATTTCATGAAAGCAAAGGTAATAAAATGTAAAAAGTAGAGCCTTTATTAATTCTGCTTTGAACACCTATTGTACCTTTGTGGTTTTTGATAATTTCCATAGAGATGTATAAACCCATTCCCAATCCGCCTGCCATGGTATTTTTAACATCAACACGATAAAATCTTTCAAAAATCTTATCCAGCTGACTGGTGGATAACCCGATCCCGTAATCAGTTACAGAAATCCGGACCTGATTACCTTCTTTCGTACATGATAAAATGATATCTTTATGGAGTGGAGAGTACTTTACCGCATTATTAATCAGGTTCATTAGTACTTGCTCCAGGCGTTCTGTATTTCCTTTAATCCTGACCTCTGCACCAGGGTTAAAAATAATATTATAATCAGGAAACATATAGCCCGCATGCTCTGCACAAGTAGTAATCAGCTCTTTGACACTCATCTGTGATTGACTAAAATCCAGCTTTCCAGCATGTATCTTACTAACATCCAGCAAGTCATTAACCAGATTTTGCAACTTGACGATAGAACTTTCGGCTTTGACAATAAAAGTTTTCACCTGGCCAGGAACGACCTCTTTTTTATAGTTGGAGATCAGCTGTAAATAGGCTTTTAAACTGGTTAATGGTGTTTTTAGTTCATGACTGGCTATTCCAATAAATTCATCTTTCTTTTCAATAGACCTTCGCTGATCGTCAATATCAGTTGCGGTGCCCACCCAAAACAAGAGTTCATTATTTTCATCTCTTAAAGGGACACTCCGGTTAAGATGCCATCTGTAGACACCGTCATTCCGCTTATACCGGTTTTCAATTTCAAACATCTCTCCTATTTTTATACAGCGGTTGAATTCCTCCCTGGTTGCTGCCAGATCATCAGGATGAATAATATTGTCCCATGATTCTTCAATTGTGGCATCAAATGATAAGCCTGTGTACTCATACCAGCGCTCATTAAAGAAATTAAATTTTCCGGATAACAAATTAGTCCAGGCAATCTGGGGAATATGATTAGCAAGCAGCATAAAATGTTCCTGATTCACTGAGAGGCCTCTGCCTGTTTTGATAGCCTCAATAGTATCATTGGCTTTCTCCAGTTGAGTTTTCAATTCTTTTATTTCAGCCAGCAGTTGTTCTTGTGTTTTTTGAGCGCTCATACTTTATTTTTAAAAATTAATTCCAATTCTTCTACATACCCGGAGGTATCAGATAGATCACCAACTAATCTTTGATGTGGCTCGGTGCCTTTTTTAATTAAGGCAGGATATACAGTCAGGTTAAAAACTAATAATTAAAAATCTCCCTGGATATCTACTATACGTTAACAAAAAAACGACCAAGAATATATTTAGTTTTCAAGAAGATAGGGTTCTGACTTTCTTTGAATTAAGAAAAGAGCGCACAGCCCGGATAGATGGCTTTTAAGATAAAATTACGGCATCAAAATATTCTTCAAACAATTATAAAAAAGATATTCATGGATGATCAGCTTGATCACAGTTCCTTGTTATTAGTATATATATTGATAGTTTTACTTTAAATAATACAATTATATTCAAAACAAGCATGCCTACTGACTTTAAATATGTTTATCCCGCTGTATTAACGATTGCCGGTTCTGATAGTGGTGGAGGCGCAGGAATTCAAGCTGATCTGAAGACCATTGCGGCTTTAGGTTGTTATGGGACTTCTGCAATTACAGCAATTACTGCGCAAAACACCATGGGGATAACCAATCTCTTTGAATTACCTGTTATGGTAGTCATTGACCAGATTAAAGCAGTTATAGAAGATATCAGGCCCAGCGCCATTAAAATAGGTATGATCCCAAATCCAGACTTATTAAAGGCCATATTTGATATTTTAAAGCTTTACCCCGAAATCCCTGTGATTCTGGACCCGGTTATGATGGCTACAAGCGGACATCGGTTAGTGAAAGAAGATACTATTGAATTAATGAAAAATTTATTGATTCCGCTCACTGCCCTGGTTACCCCAAATCTGGATGAGGCCGCTATTTTAACAGCTATGGAAATTTCTACCGTAGAACAAATGAAAATTGCAGCACATCAGGTTCTGAACTTTGGTGGACAGGCGGTATTGATTAAAGGTGGGCATTTGAAAGGAAACAAACTTTATGACTTTTACCTGGATAAAACAGGTAGAGAGTTCACCTTCGGGAATGATCGCATTCCAAGTCAGAATACGCATGGTACAGGCTGCACGCTTTCTGCTGCGATTGCCTGTTTTAAGGCAAGAAATATGGAAATGCCAGAGGCTATTAAAAATGCAGAATCTTATGTACATCGTGCTATTGCTGAGGGAATTGATGTAAAAACAGGAAAAGGTAAAGGACCATTGAATCATTTTTATGCCCCTATCCCCCTCATCAAGCTAGATCTGGATGCGAAAATTTAATATATTTGGCCCATGGCAGATTTAAAAACAGAATTCTCAGTAGAATTTGAAGGTGAAACAATTCCTGTGATCATTACTGAAGTTGAAAATGATGACGATTCAATTTTTATCGTTGACATACCTGGTCAGGAAAACTTTGAAATATTTCTCTCTGAGGATGATATGTGGGTAACAAATGATGAGGTAACTGCAGATGAAGATCTTATCTTTTTAATCGGAGATAAATTTGAAAGCTTACAGCCTTAATTTTCCTTATCTTTTTTCCCAACCAGCTTAAATTTGATCTTACCGTCCTCTCCGTCTGTGGCGAGGATGTGTACGACAATACCTTTCATCCTCCGCTCTTTAAGCTCCTGCTTATCTATAATATCTTCGTCTTTCTTTGGGTTTCGGAGTGGCACATCAAGTAGTATGTTAGTCCCCTTTCCGGTAGTCGCATAAACACCTGCTAAATTCATATTCAATAAGCTTGAATTGATCATCATCGGTTTGATAGTAACAAGCCTTCCATTAATATCAAAATTACCGTTAAGGTTATCAAAAGTAATATTATCCAGGTTCCTGAACGGAAAAGCAAACTTACCAATACTTTTCACTGCGTTATAATTCACTAAAGCCCCTTTCTTAAGATCAAAACTGACGTTTCCATTCATTGACCTGGGAATAAGTTTACCTTGGCCATCTATGCTCCCTGTAATATTGGTCTTGGTGAAGAAGCTCCCTCTCAGATTTTTATAAGTCGGGCTTTCCAGACCAAAATTATCAAATGAATAAAAGAAGTTACTGATATTCACATTAGAGACCACTGTGTTTAATGCAAAATTGTTTAAACGACCATTCTGCTGCAATTTCCCGTTCAGTTTAATCAAACCTCCGCCGTGTTTTAAACTTACATTTTTCAAACTCAGTCCATTTTCAGAAAGGAAAACATCTGCAGTTGCATTTGTTCCTGTAAACTTGCTGTAATGAACTTTATCAACCCGTAAATTAATTTCTGCATTGCCTTTTTCGAGCATTGTATTTATCTGGGTAGCAAAACTATTGCTTTTATTCTTCGATTTAACAGGTACCCTGTTCTTTCTTGTCCCCAGAAAAGCAAGGAAGTCACCTAAATAAAGGTCCGGGCTATGCATCCTCCAGTTCAATAGGATTTTCTCTGGAGAATTATAATAAAGGTTTAAGAAGTTTTTGACACTTCCATCCATAAAAACTACACTTTTACCACTTTGAAGCCTGATATCATGAATCAGCAAATCAGGCCCTTTAAAGTCAAGAAAAATAGAGGTGTTTTTAAAGTTCACATTTCTCGGCACATAACTTACATCTGCATTTTTCACATTGATTGTTCCTGTCAGCATCGGTTTATTCAACTTAAAGTCTACAATATCCGCACTGTAGTTCAATTTTACATCGGCCGTGCCTTTAGTAAAGTTTAAAACATCGGTTCCCAAAAGAGTTCCCAGTTTAGCGACATTAAACTGAGATTTAAAAATACCTGTCGCTACTGGTTTATCCAGGTTATGAATAAAGACGGTATCAATGGTAAAGGGAAGTTCTTTATAACTACCAGAAAAATGATAAAGTTTAATTGCGGAATTCTCATCCGTATAACCTTTTCCATTGATAAAGTTATTGGTATAAACTCCGGCAAAGTTGCAATTATCAACTACACCGCCAAAACCGGTTAGCGTATTGTCCTTTATTCTTGCTTTTACGAAGATCGAAGGGTCACCCCCTGCGCCCATATTTCCTTCTATAATAGCCTTGGCAAAAATAGGTTTATTCAGGTTAAACATGTTCAGTCTTGAAGTGATATTTGGAGCAAGCAGCGCAGAGGCATTTTTCCAAAGTATATGAGGTGCTTCTACACTGATAGAGAATTCAACTGGATCTTTTGATAGCTTAAATTTTGCCCCCAGGATAAAGGGGTCTGTTCCTATATTTAAAGTATTGGGCTTGACTTCAATCATACCTGCTTTTTCATTGTAAGAGATGTCCATTTTCCCTTCCAGCAGTTTATCTTTTACAAAACTTCCCCTTTTTGTATTAAAGGCCAGACTGCGTACCAGCGTTTTTAAATTTACGTCTGCTTTCCAGCCTGAGGATGGATAATCTATTTTACCACTAAAGTCTTGTATCGCAAATAAGAACAGTTTATTACCTTTCCTGTTATCCAGGATAAACCGGACGGCATTCAGATCAAAACGTCTGATTTGAGTAGCGGACGAACTTTCCTCTTTAACTTCCGGTTCTTTCTCTGGTTTTTTCTTAAATACTGAAGTATTACTGTAACCGTTACTATCAGTATATAGGTAAATTGAGGCGTCGTTGATCGTAACTTTCCTGATCTCTATAGTTCCTTTTAACAGTGCCATCGTATTGACAGAAATATCAAGGTCTCCTGCAGTTAGCAGCGAATGGTGATGAATATTCCATAAGCTATCCTTAATTTCTACCTTTTTTAAGGAGACAGACACATTGGGAAAGCCTTTAAGAAAGGTGGGTTCTATAGTCTCAATAGTCAGGTTACCGTTGAGATTCTTATTTAATTCTTTGGTTATAGCAGCTTGCAATTCCTTCTTATTAGCGCTCACATACATTGCAAGGCCGATAAAGATTACAATGACTAAGAGAATAAGACCAGAAAATATTTGAATGGAGCGTTTTAACCAAAGAGGCATAGAAGAGTGTTTGCGTTATAACATTTAAAATAAGGAAATTGTTTAAAGGTAGCTTTGTTCTCTTAAATTGATTATTTTTATATCAATAAATCCACACGACGATGAACACCATAAAATCAGACTATAAAAAAACTTTAAGGTCAATTTTTACAGTAACCTGTATCACCTTTCTTTGTTCTGTTTTATCACAGCATTCAAATGCACAGTCACCTGTAATTACTAAGATAAACTTTCAAAAGGATAAGTACAACCGGATCTTTATTCCCGTAAAGATTGACCGGGATAGTATGTCCCTTTTATTCGGCACTTATGCTAAACCCTTAAGATTAACTCCCTACTTCCAAAGTAAAAGATCTCTTTCTCCAAGCGGAGATGTGCTGACTTTAGTTGCGCCCAATGGCAGGCCCCATAACCGTTTGCTTTTCTATTCTCCAAAGATTATGGTTGGAAACCTCAAATTCAGAAGTGAGCAGGCTATTGTAAATTATGCTTTTCCTGATACCATTATAGCCGGAGCTACCGGAACTGAAATGGTTTACCGCTATAATTGGAAAATCAATAATGATCAGAATCAAATTTCTATTTCTAAACAGCCTTTTGCGCCATCAGCGGCTTTTACAACGATCAATTATAAGAATGATTCTTATCCAAAAGTTGCGGTTGAAATTGCTGGTATCAAAACTAATTTCGCATTGGATTTCGGATCAGGTGCGGGTTTCCAGCTCAATTCCAGATCGGATTTAGGCCGTAAATTAATTGCAGATTATAATCTTAAGCCAGTTAAAAGAATCCTTTCTGATATCCATGCCAAAAAAGTATTGGATACCATTTATGAGGTAAATGTACCTGGATTGCTTTTCAATGGAATTCAATTGCCACAGCAAAAAATTCAGTTAAGCTCTGCTTTTCCGCAAAATATAGTAGGCACAGGTTTCCTGGGTGACTATAATGTGATTCTGAACAATTCCAGAAAACGCAAAATCGGGAACACTGTAATTTTAGAGAAGAGACTTTCAAAATAACAGGCTAATTTCATTTTACATAAATAAGACAGAATAAATCTGACTAAGTAATTCTTTTACATACATTTGTACTGTAACAATTATTATTACAGATGAATAACGCGAAGTTTGCTACGGCTATACATATCCTTACTTTACTTGATTTAGCCAAGGGCGAAAGGTTATCTTCAGAATGGATTGCTGGTAGTATTAACCTGAATCCGGCACTGGTCCGTAAGGAAATCAGTAATCTGCGCAAATTGGGGTTTATTTCCAGTAAGGAGGGTAATGGCGGGGGTTGTACGCTTGCCCGGCCTTCAGCAGAAATTTTGTTGTCAGAAATTTATAAAGCTGTACGCACGCCTCCCCTGCTTGGCCGTTCCAATACTCCAAACCCTTCCTGTATTGTAGGCCGCCAGATTAATCAGCACCTGGATGAGCTGTACACAGAGGCGGAACTTTCGCTGACCAGCAAGCTAGAGAAAAAAACATTGAAACAGTTTGGTGAAAAATTTCAATCAGTATCCTAAAATATAAAATTTCAATCGCATGAATATAGTCTTAATCGGAGCCTCAGGATTTGTAGGTTCAGCAATTTTAAAAGAAGCATTAAACAGAGGGCACGAGGTAACTGCTGTCGTTCGGAACCCGGAAAAAATCACAGTACATCATGATCACCTGAAAATAGAAAAAGCTGATGTGTTGGATGCTGCTCAGGTAACCAAGGTTGTAAATGGAAAGGATGCAGTGATCAGCGCTTATAATTCAGGATGGACTAATCCTGATATATATGCAGAGTTTTTAAGAGGTTCAAAGGCTATACAGGCTGGTATCAGTGCATCAGATGTGAAAAGATATATTGTAATTGGCGGCGCCGGAAGTTTAGAGGTTGCCCCTGGTGTGCAGGCTGTTGATACACCTGATTTCCCTGCAGCTTATAAGCCCGGTGCGACTGCTGCCAGAGATTATCTGAATATTATTAAGGAAGAAAAAGATTTAGACTGGACGTTTTTCAGTCCCGCTTTTGAAATGGGGCCACAAACTTCAGGAATTCGTAAAGGTTCTTACAGAACAAGCCTGGATACACCGGTGTTTGATGAAAATGGCAGAAGTATCTTATCAGTGGAAGATTTAGCGGTTGCTATTATAGATGAACTGGAAAATGCAAAACATGTAAAGCAACGTTTTACTGCTGCTTATTAAGGTATTTTGCAAAAAGAGCTGCCATTTTAAAAAAAATGGCAGCTCTTTTTATTGCTGTTTTTACTCGTAGCCCCCCAGGGGTATTTTCGAATATTCAATTTTCAGAGACCGGATTTCATTGATGATACTTCCTCTTTTATTGATCATTTAATCAACGATTTTTATCCCAAGGCTATCTAAAAAAGAGATAGCAGCTGGTAATTGAAAAATAGCTCCTTTGATCTTGTTACCTGCGGGATCTATCTGATAATTCTGTGCTGCTGTAAAATTAGCCATCCTGAGGTCAGTACTGGAAAAGGTCGAACCTAAAAAGTCAGTACCAATAAAATCAGCACTGCTCAAGTTACAGTTGGAAAAATCTACCTCCCTTGCTGTACAGTTAGTCAGTTGTATTTTTTTAAGATTCTTTCCAAAAAAGCTAGAGTAACTCAGTATAGAATTTCTGGCAATGATGGAGAAAGGATTTAAAGTATCGTACCAAAGTATACCGATAGCTTTACAGTTTACTACGGTTAAATTACTTATAAAAGTATCTTTAAATTTAATCAGTGAAATATCACACTCTTCAAAAGTGCAGTTATTGAAAGTAGTGTCTTCAAACAGACACCCCTTTATAGTTGATTTATAAAAGGTACATCCTTCAAAATAACGGCCAACCAGATGTTTGTCTTCGTAGTTTATGTTTTCGAAACGCTTATGATGATGAGTTATCTGTTCGTCGGCAGTACTCAAAATCGTACCCCTGCTTGAAAAGTTATACCATGAGGATTAATATCAAGGTCGTTAAGGGTATTGTTAAATCCTTTAAAGCCAGCTGAGATATAGGGTGCGATATGATTTGTTACTTTATAACGGACACCAAAGCCACCGTACAGATATAATCCTCTTTCGTTAATACGGTTTACAGTTGATGGATCTGCTTCACTGGAACGGTCATATCTAAGAAAAGTAATACCTGCTGAAGCCTCTGCAAAAGGTTCAAACTTAGATTTATTCGTAATATCATAACTTGCATTGGCATAAATCGGGATTAGTTTCATGTTATGAAGTAGCAGTGCATTATCAAAATGCAGCTTTGTAGTGGCATAACCGATTCCAATACCTGGTTTAAAGCGGCTTTCGAGATTTCTGGTTACTTTGAATGAAGGACCATTAAAGTAATTGCCATGCGTAGAACGCAGAAATTCATAAGCTGGAGAGAAATTATATCGCGGCTCATCGTTTGAAGTTTTTTTTACTTCCTGAGCATTTGCAGTCATTGAAAACCCGCAAGCTAAAAGCAATGCTAAGTTTAAAGTTAAAATCCTTTTCATATTCTAAGCAAATCTAATACATTTTGAAATGCAGAGATATATAATATCCGATTAAATTGTCTCTTATAGAACGGATTTGTTTTCGCATTATCCTGTGTAATTAATTACCTGCCAATTTATTCTCCTGCTAAAATTCAGGTGATGAGTTAAAATCCCTGCTCTTTTTACACAGGCAAAGCTAGAGTTTCCCCGTATCAATAATCTTATCATATCGTAAGATATTGATTAAAATAAGTATAAGAATGGCTCTGAATACGCCTTTTGATAATTTAACTGAAAAAGAATTGTTAAAATATTTGATGTTAAGATCAAATATTTGTTGATTTGCATAATTTTTAATGAGTCTAAATAGATTGCTTAGATAGCAGTTGAAAGAATTAACCCTTCTTAAATAAAAACAATCAATGCTCACTTTTACGTCTGAAGCCGTATGTTTTGCTTATAAATTCTAATGACAAGATTTCGCAAAATAATAGGTCAAATACATCTCTGGTTAGGTTTAGTTACTGGAGTGGTTGTGCTGATCGTTAGTATTACTGGCTGTTTATTTGTTTTTCAAAAAGAGATATCTGATCTTATTCATCGGGAAACATTCTTTGTGAAGCAACCTTTATCAGCGGTTACACTACCCTACAGCACGCTTTTAAAGAAAGCTGAACAGGCATTAGGCAAGGACCGGCCGGTTAATTTCTCTACGACTTATAAGGATAAGGAGCATGCATGGGAATTCATGACTTATAAAGCAGGTGATCCAAAAGCATTAACGTACTTTGGATCAATTGATTATTATGAGTCTGTTTTCATTAATCCTTATACCGGGGCAGTTACAGGCTTCCATGATTATAAGTATGACTTCTTTAATATTGTAAAATTCATTCACTGGAGTTTGTTATTAAATGATACTTACGGGCAAAACATTGTTGGTTATAGTACATTGATATTTGTGTTCATGCTGATTACTGGTATGCTCATGTGGTGGCCAAAAAAATGGAGTAAAACTAATATTAATAAAAGTTTTAAGATCAAATGGAAGGCTGGATTTAAAAGAGTAGTTTATGATCTTCATAATGTTTCTGGGTTTTACGTGATGTTAATTACGCTGGTTTTAGCTTTAACGGGCATGGTATTCGCATTTAAGTGGTTTCAGACTATGGTATATGTAGTAGCTTCCGGATCAATAACGCCTCCTGAAATCAAGCAGGTGAAATCAAAACCTGTCACTTCTGTATCGTATCCGGTAGATATTGTATTTAATAAATCGAAAATATTATTACCGGCTTCAGACAGGATAAACGTCTCCCCTGCTGCTGGTGCGGATGGGGTGATTTATATTTATGGAATACAGGGCAAGGAAACGTATTATCATGCTGATGCTTTACAATTTGATCAGTATTCTGGAAAATTACTGTACAGAAGGAATTATGAGGAGCAAAATGCTGGAGAAAAGCTTATCGGGATGAATTATGATATCCATGTGGGTGCTATTTTAGGCTTACCTGGAAAAATTATAGCTTTTATAGCCAGTTTAGTTGCAGCTAGCTTACCTGTAACCGGGTTTATGATCTGGTTAAACAGGAAAAAGAAAAAAAAGAAAAAATAGATTTGGTTTTGAAGTATTGTTTTCTATCTTTGCAGCCCCGCAAGGGAGAAACGGACCGGTAGTTCAGCTGGTTAGAATGCCGCCCTGTCACGGCGGAGGTCGCGGGTTCGAGTCCCGTCCGGTCCGCAAGATGTAAATCTTGAAAACATTAAAAAGCCTTTAATCGTAAGATTAAGGGCTTTTTTGATTTACAGACCTCTCCGAAATATTCGATTTTCCTCATACTACCTTGAGTAATTCAGTGAGCTAATCAAGACTTGCCAAAGGAATAGAATTAAATCTTATTCATATTTTAACGCATCAACAGGATTCGCCCGGACAACTTTAAAAGTCTGTAAGCTGACAGTAAGCAGCGCAATACCTATCGACAACCCCACCGTAGCTATCATTGGCCAGAGCGTTATTTCCGCCCTGTAATCAAATTGCTGTATCCATTGATAACTTATGATATAGGCCATTGGACAAGCGATCAAATTGGAGATCAGTACCAATTTCATAAAATCTTTATTCAACAAGATCAGTAAATGGCTCAGATCTGCACCTAATACTTTACGGATACTGATTTCTTTGCTTCTTTGCTCTGCCATATATAAAGCCAGCCCCAATAGTCCCAGGCAGGAAATCAAGATGGCAAACCCTCCAAATAGATTCGATAAGACGCTCAACAAACGCTCATTAGCCAATTTATCTTCCATTTCCTTGTTCACGAAATATAACTCCACAGGATATGCCGGGTTCATCTTTAAACTCAGATCTTTAATCATTTGTATAGAAGTACTCAAATTCTGTGCAGGATTTAGCCTTAGTAACTCTACATAAATTTCTCTTTTCGGTGTGGCAGGTGTTGCAAGAAAAGTAATTGTAGGTGATACTTTATAGGCTGGCGACTCATAGCTGTAATCTTTGATAACACCTATGATCTTGAACGGACTTCCGGCTTTAGTAATCATAGTTCCCACTGGGTTTTTTAACCCCATCACTTTAACCGCACTTTCGTTCAATAATACATTGCTGGTATCTGTAGCAAATTCTCTGGCGAAATCTCTGCCCGATACCAATTCAGCACCGATAGTTTTGATAAAATCATAACCAGTCACCCTGTTGTTCCACGAATATTTCCAGTTGTCATTATTTCCCGGCCAGGTAACATCAGAAGAGTTGTTACCATGATTTGTTAATCCTGTAGAATAATCCGTTGCTGAAAGGACAGCCCCCGATCTGATCAGTTCTCTCCTGAATATCTCCCGTTTTCCAGGTTTGCTGAACTCTCCGGTAGCTTCCAGCTCAACCAGGTTTTCTTTATTAAATCCTAAAGGTTTATTCCTGATATAGCTGATTTGTTTATAAATAATGATGGCACAGATGATCATACAAACCGAACAGCCAAATTGTACGACAACCAATACCTTGCGAATAGGCAAATATTTTTTTCCAATTCCAGTAAAGCCTTTCAAAACTTTTACGGGTACAAATGAGGAGAGGTAAAATGAGGGGTAACTGCCAGCAAGAATTCCTGTAATCAGGATTAGTGCCAATAGAGCCAACCAAAAAGGTATAGAAACATAATTAATAGTCATTTCAATATCGAGCAGATGGTTGAAATAGGGAAGGCAAAATTCGAGTAGCACGAACGCAATTGTCATGGCGATAAATGATAGTACCAATGATTCCACCATAAATTGTCCGGCAATAGCTTTCCTGGTAGACCCCAAAGCCTTTCTTACCCCTACTTCCCGCGCCCTTTTTTCAGATCTTGCCGTAGAAAGATTCATATAATTGATACATGCGATAGCCAAAACACAAAAAGCAAGGAACAGAAATAGTTTGACCTGATCAATCTTCCCACCAACTGATTTTCCGTTTTCAAATTGGGTATACAAATGTGTTTTACTGAAAGGGAACAGAAAGGCTTCGGTACGATCGTATTTATCCATTGAATGTTCAATGATCATTTTTCTTAAAGCGGCATCAGCAGACCCGAAGTACTTGTTGTCTTTTAATTTAATGACAGTATTGGTATAGCCGGTATACCAGCCTAAATCCTTAAATCCGGGATTATTCATCAGAAAGAAAGTCCATGTAGTCAACGCTTCAAATTGTATGGTTTGATTGCCTGGTAAATCTTCAATAACAGCTGTTACTTTGAGTGCTTCCCGGTTATCCCATTTGATAACCTGTCCTATCGGGTTGGTCTTTCCAAAAAGCTTATCGGCCATTTTTGCTGTAATCAATATTGATTTCGGATCCGCAAAGGCGGTTTGGGCATTACCTTTTATAAATTTATATTCAAATATTTGCAGGAACTGGGGATCAACGGCCCAGCTATTAATTTTGAAACTATTACTCTTGTAATTAACTAATTTATAAATATTTATCAAACGACTTACGGCTTCGATACCTTGTATTTTTTCTTGTGCCTCCGCAGCAAGTGTTGCAGGCAAGCCATTGTCCAGCGGGCCAAGCGTACGATCAAAACCAGCGGTATTAGCCGCATGTTTAGGTACACCATAGATGCGGTCTATATCTTTGAACTGCTTATCATACCCCAACTGATAATTCACATAAAGAAGTAACAAAAGGCAGCAGGTTAAGCCAATAGCTAACCCTCCGATATTGATCAAGGCAAAGCCTTTGTTTTTCCAAAGATTACGAAGGGCTACTTTAAAGTTTAGCTTAAACATAGTGGGATGATTTGAATCTGATCATAAATTCAGGTACCATTTTCATACCACGGGCTGAAAACACATTAATGTACTGTTTTACAGATAAGTACATACAAGTGACTAAGATATGCTGTTCGTTTTTGGACAGGTGTATGTGCATTAACGGACATACAAATCATCAATTGATGATATTGAGCTTTTGTTAATCATCAAACGCTGCAAAGAATAGAATCCGGCCTATCAAATCCATTTCTCAGCTTCAAAAAGATTTAAAGGTTCATAATTAATATACTGAACAAATCTTGGCTTTTGTGAAGTATTAGGACTGCTACCATGCGGCAAAGCCTGATGCCAGATGATAAAATCGCCCGCATTGGCTGCAATAGGGAAACTACCTAGTGCATGAAGGTCTTGCTGTCTTGGATTAGCACCCGCTGGCAGTTCACTCATCCAGTTCTCTAACCTGTCCTGGAAACCCGGAACAACTGTTAAAGCACCCTGGTTTGATGCTGTATCGGCCAGGTAAAGTATCCCCTGTAAACCAAAAGGAACAGGTAAACTTAGACTTACATCCCAATGCAAATCTGGTCCTGGAAATTTCCATTCAGCTGTTTCTGGTGGATTAAAACCTACACGATCAGCTGTACACCATAAATCTGTACGGCCCCATAGCTGTTCATATGCCTGGCGTATAATAGCCGACTCCCTATTCTTTTGTATTGCAGGATGTTGAAATAACTGCACCATAATTCCCTGCCGGGAAGCATGATGCTGATACCATGTTTCGGATTCTTCTCTTTTTACTTTTATAGACTGGCAGATGATTTCAATCGTTTCATCACATTCTTTTTTAGAAACAGCATTTTTTAAAATGAGGTATCCGTTTTGATCCCAGCATTTAAGCTGTTCATTGCTCAGCACATCAGGAATATCTTTATTTAACAAATTCTTGCCGCCAAATTCATTATTATAACGGGCAATAGTTTCAGGCACAGGCATACCTGCTGTTTCAATAATCCAGTCTTCAAATTCTTCAAAATCAGGTGCATTTGCAAACAAGTAAACTGATGTCTGCTCCAGCCCCAGTCCTAATGCAGACAGCAGGACTTTATCGAACCTCCATTCTCCTCTAAGCTCATTGTCAATTATTTTCCCATTCCTTTTAAATAAAGTCTTTTCCCAGAATCTTTTCAGGTGCATGACCTTTAATTTTCCTGTTTCCTGTGAAGGCGTTAGTGAAGTAGAAAACATAGTAACTGATTTAAAATATTATTCAAAAGGTTGATTCAGACAAGTCCAGCTTATCATATGGGGAAAAGGTTGATGTCCGGATGCCGCTGCTGTTGACTTGTCATAACTCATCCCATACCATTGTAACAAGGGTAAACCAATGATATTCCCAGCATCAAAGTTCTGGATTAGATTTTGCCCTGCACCCTTATATCCATCAGGGTGAAATACAATTTCAGGATCTATTTTAAGAAAGATACAGGCTGCATATGACCAGGCGATAGCCATCATTTCTCCACCCCTGTGCATATCACAATCTTCCAGCTTATCATTCATATTTTGCCTGGTACCGGGCGGCATACAGGCCAGATGCCCGGCTTCATGTAACACATCACCCGGATAAAGCAATCGATTTGTATCGATCACCAAAGCACCATTCCGCATTTTAAGACCGGGTAAAAAAGTATCTTCTTCAATTGTTTCCAGCTGATATGCCAGCCCTATCTCTTGCAAGAAGGATAAAATCTGATCCAGAGGACAATATTGATCATACTGCTTTTCAAACTCATCTGCCAGCTGATTCGCTGTTAAGGTACTCTGATTTCTTAATTCACAAATCATATCAAGGAGCTGTTGCTGGCTATAAGCAGGTCTACGACTGATGTAATCAGCTGAATTTATCAGGTCCCGTAACCAGGTATTTACTTCACAATCTATGACCAGATGTATCCGGTCCGTTTTCCCTCCATTTGTAACGTGATGCTGCAGGTTAGCATTCATATACCAGCATTCTCCCGGCTGCATGGTTATCCGCTCATCCTGGACATAAAATGCGACATCCGGATTTGTGATCAGGGGAATATGCAGTCTTGCTTCTCCTTGTTCAAAAGAAAGTTCTTGATCAGAATGTGGCTTGATTACTGCCCCGGCGGCCAGATTTAATAATCTTACAGATTTGACTGTACACTGAAAAGCGGCCAGTAATTTTCGGATAGACGGGAACATATCCAGATTCGGATGATCTGCAAAAATATCATTTGCTGTTAAACCCGGAATAATAGTATTCTGTCCCCCGATTGATCTTAATGGTAATACTTTCCAGTTACCTTCATAGTTACCGCTATTAAAATGATTATCCCAATGCGGCGAGGCAGATTTAACCTCCTGAAGCATCAAAGCATATTCCGGGAATACTGTTACTTTAGCACAAACAATCATAGTATATCAATAGCTGACCAATAAAAATATAGCTGTCAGTTCTATGCGTACAAGTTAATGTTGAAATACCGCAATTTAAAATGTTATTTCAATATTGTTTAGCTGTCGTTAAATAAACGTATTAGCCATTAAAACACCCGCTTGAACTGTTTTTATTCAATTGCTTAAGTTTGCACCAGTGCTAATCAGAGGTTAACTTTTGTTTTCAAAATATCAGGAAACAAGTCTTTGTAATAAATCACACTCACATCCAGCGAGTTATGCAATATCTATGAAAATAAGTGATTTTTAGGCTATTTTTTAATTAAACAATGTATATTTGCAGCCCCAAGCGCATCTAAACAAACATTTATGTGAGTTAAGAGCAAAGGAGAACGGACCGGTAGTTCAGCTGGTTAGAATGCCGCCCTGTCACGGCGGAGGTCGCGGGTTCGAGTCCCGTCCGGTCCGCTAAAAACCCTTAACTTGAAAAAGTTGAGGGTTTTTTGTTTTTGAGTTCGAGCCCCATATTCCACCCTTTATGGGGATCAATACCAAAACTTGTGGGGCTGAATTAAATTAGGCGTAAATCCGAGATAGTCTGTACAAGAAAAATTCGATATTTCTCACCCCCCTGAATTGGGATCTAAAAGCTTTGAGTTTGGCATTAAAAGATTCCGCAGAAGCATTGGTAGATCTGTTGTCGAAATAATTCAAGATCGTTTGATAGTGATTTTCAATGGTTATTGAAATGGTATTAAAAGCTTTAAATCCCGCTTGCCTTACCTTTTCGTGCCATCTGGCCAACCTGGCCAAACCATACACTTTATCGGTAGTTTTTTCAAAGATATTGCTGAGGTTCATACTTAAATCATAGGCCTGCTTCAGATCCGGATAATGCTCAAATAACAGATCTGCTCTTTCTTTTTGACTTTGAGTCCAATATTCAGCACGTTTATACAAAACGTATCTGCTTCTGGCCAGTAATTGCTTGAGGGTATCCCCATTAGGGAGAAAGCTGGACTGGAAATCATAGTTCTCTTTTTTCGCCTTTTCTATCGCTTCATTTTCGGCATCCAATGCTGCCCATCGGTGCTTGATTCGCATTTCCTGCAAGGCTTCTGTGGCCAGTTGCTGTACATGAAACCTGTCGGTTACCCTGACCGCAACAGGAAATGCTCTTTTGGCAATCAGTTCCATATTACCAGCCATATCCAACGTAATTTCTTTCACCTTCCGCCTTTTATTCAATGGAATTTTTCTAAGCACTTCAATGACAGTTTCTGCTTTTACACCTGCAACAATCGCTACAATTGCCCCTTTTTTGCCTTTGGCAGCTTTATTAGTGACAATGGTATAAAGCTCGCCATGGGACACGCTGGTTTCATCTATGGAAAGTTGTGTACCCAGATTGTCTGGATAAAGCAACCATTTACTGGCATGTTCTTTTTGATCCCAACTCTTAAAACCACTCAAAAAATCCTTGTACTGACGCCCAAGATTTCTGCCTTTTACTCCATAAAAGTTCCCGATCGTTTGAATATCATTCGGGGCGGTACTGACTGAGTTGTTTTAAAAAAGCCGCGAATTCCCCTGTCATTCGCGTTCCCTTAGCAACCAGGCTCCAGTCTCGGTAAGCCACTTTTCCTGTGGTATGGTTCAGCCATCTGCGTCGTTTGATATGAAAAAAGACCTGATGTCCGCGCATGGGGAAATCCTGGACGGTGATGGTAGGAAAGAAACCTTTGGACTCCAGTTTATCATTTTCAAATGCCACTGGAATAGAATTCACCTCTTCCAGATCAATATGTAAAATATCATGCTCTTTACGAGCAGATTTCAACTCAAAATTCTCTAATATAAAATCGGGTAATAATAAACGTAGGAGCTCTTGGTAACTTGATAACATCTGTAAAATTCAAAGCCCAAAACTAAAAATTTTCACGCTTCCCCACAAGTTTTGGTATTGATCCTAATTCAGTGAGTCAATCAAGGCGGATGCCTTACTCACTGAAAAGCATGTAAATAATTGTATTACAGCTAGTTCATAATCTGAACATCTTGACTGCCTATAGCTGCAACGCTAATTTTGTTTAACTCTAATCTGAAAAAGATGAAAAACACATTTAGCCTGCTCTTCTATTTGAAGAAGCCAAAAAATTATGTTGCTGGCACAATGCCAATTTACATGCGTATTACTGTAAATGGAGTACCTAAAGAATTATCAATTGGAAAACAATGCGATCCAGAACGCTGGAATCCGCAGATTAACCGCTTAGACGGAAAAAAAGAAGATGCAAAAACAATCAATACCTATCTTAAAATAGTTGAAGATAAGGTAGATCAGGCACATACTGATCTATTTAAAGCAGATAAGGAGATTACAGCATTATCCCTTAAAAATAAGTTTTTAGGAATTGAGAAAAAGGCACATACTCTGCTCACTGCTTTTCAAGACCATAATGATAAGATGGAAGCACTGATAGGAAAAGACTTTACAAAAGGAACCCTAAGTAAGTACAATACCACTTTAATGCATACTACATCATTCATTCTGCATAAATTTAAAGTTATTGATCTACTCGTTGAAAAAGTAGACAACTATTTTATTACCGAATTTGATTTTTATTTGAGAAGCAAATGCCGTTGTGCAAATAACGCAGCAGTAAAACATATTAAAAATCTTGGTAAAGTAATAAGGATCTGCCTTGCAAATCGTTGGATGACCTATGATCCCTTTATAGCTCATAAAAACAAAATTACAAAGGTTGAGCAGGTAATTCTTATGCCTACCGATATACAAGCTATTTATAATAAAGTATTTGCAATAGAGCGGCTAAGGATTGTCCGTGATGCTTTTATTTTCTGCTGTTATACAGGTTTAAGTTTTATTGATTTGGTGGAGCTAAGGAAATCAGAAGTTGTTACTGGCATTGACCAATCACTATGGATTATTAAAAAAAGGCATAAGTCTGGTATTCCTTGTAATGTTCCATTATTGCCAATTGCTTTAGAAATTTTTGAACGATATGCTGATCATCCACTTTGTGTTGATACTGGCTTGGTGCTACCTATGAACAGCAACCAAAAAATGAACGCTTATCGTGCGCCCGTAAAGGTTGCGTAATGAATGTCTCTTTAGCAAGAGACTAGACTAGGTTCCAAGTCTACTCCCGACCGACTTATCTGGAGGGGAAACCTGATAGGGAGTGTAGCATGTCGGTTTACAGCATGGCCGCTTTAATTGCCAAAGGCGAGTGCATTGCTGGGGAGAAAGACAGACACGAGGATGAAGCCTATACTGGTTGAATGATAGTTCAGTGGGGCATGTTGAACCTGTGACGAAAGGCAGTTGTATTGTCACACCGTAGCTATCTCAATTGACAGGTAGCCTTTGAGAGCATAGAACACCGCTACGGCACAACCGCAATAAGCGGAGAAAAGAACGAAAGTCGCATCCGACAGTCTGTCGCGCTAACAGTCATTACGAAGCTAAACGGGGATTTCCTAAGTCGGGATGCCCATATAAAAAAAAAAAGGGCTATGTATAAAGATACTGAATACCCGATATGGAAACGGAGCTTCCGTAGTAGTCCGAGCAGGGTAATACCCTGTACATGGCGAAGGGAAGCAGTTGTCAACTTAATACAAACTAAGGAAAACGTGTGAGACGTATGAGAGATCCAGTGCAAGTATTAAACGCTTTATGCGAACATAGCAAAGATTCGGGCTACCGTTACCAAAGGCTCTACCGAATTCTGTTTAATGAGGAAATGTTTTTCATCGCCTATCAGCGTAAATATGCCAATCAAGGTAATATGACGCCGGGCACCGACGGCAGAACCGTCGACAGAATGAGCATTCACCGCATTCAGAAACTTGTGGCAAGTCTGAGAGACGAATCGTATCAGCCTCATCCTGCCCGCCGGGTGTATATACCCAAGAAGAATGGAACGAAACGCCCGTTGGGTATTCCCTCTTTTGAGGATAAACTCGTGCAGGAAGTGGTACATATGATTCTGAAAGCCATCTATGAGGGGCAATTTGAAGACACCTCACATGGCTTCCGTCCCAACAGAAGCTGCCACACGGCATTAAGGGACATTAAGGTTACATTCAAGGGAACACGATGGTTTATTGAGGGCGATATTAAAGGTTTCTTTGATAATATCAACCATAATGTAATGATCGATATCCTCAGAGAACGTATCTCTGATGATCGTTTCCTGCGTTTAATCCGTAAGTTCCTGAATGCTGGCTATATGGAGAACTGGACATACAACAATACCTACTCAGGAACACCGCAAGGCGGAATCATTAGTCCTATCCTGGCTAACATCTACCTTGACAAGTTCGATAAGTATGTAAAACAGTATGCAGAAAGTTTCAATAAAGGCAAATCACGTAGACTAACCACTGAGTATCAGCGTAACCGGAATCAGAGAAATGCATTACGATGGAAACTGGAAGCGGAAACGGATGAAAACCGCAAAGCTGAACTGAAATTGAAAATGGCCGAAATGCGTACGGAAATGCTGGATATTCCAGCAACAAGGGACATGGATGACACGTTCAAAAGATTGAAGTACATAAGGTATGCTGATGACTTCCTCATCGGAGTAATCGGCAGCAAGGGAGAATGTGAAAAAATCAAAGCTGATATTACCACTTTCATGAGTGAAAAACTCAAATTGGAAATGTCTGAAGAGAAGAGTTTGATTACCAGCGCACAAGAACCCGCAAAATTCCTTGGATACGAAATCACTGCACGCCGGTCCATGGACCACACGCGTACACGATGTGGACTACAGCGCCGTCCGTGGTCAGGAACAATTGTCTTAAATTTATCTTACGAAACCGTACTTAAGCGACTTCAGTCCTATAACGCTGTGCTTATCACACAAGTAGACAGGAAACAAACGCTTAAGCCATCGTCTCGCAAGTATATGGTGAATAGGCAAGGTGCAGATATCATGGCGCAATACAATCTTGAATTGCGGGGATTCTACAACTACTATTCCATCGCAGACAACATCGGCTATCGGGGATGGAAGTTCAATTACTTCATGAAATATAGCATGCTCAAAACGCTCGGCCGTAAGCACAAAAGAACTGTCGGACAAATACTTGAGAAGTATAGAGACGGGACGGATGTGGTCATCCCCTATAGGGATAATAAAGGCAACGCGAAACAAAGAGTGTGGTATAATGGGGGATTCAGATGTAAACGCTTCAAAGACATCTACGAGGATAATTATTACGACAAGGCTCCCAATACCATGTATCTTCCTGCCCCCACACTTGTGGAAAGGCTCAGAGAGAGAAAGTGTGAACTTTGCGGTGTAATGGGAGACCTCGTGATGCATCACGTACGTAACATTAATCAGCTTAAAGCTGATACCAAATGGAATGCAGTGATGATCAAACGCCATCGTAAAACACTCGCAGTCTGTCAAGATTGCGGTGCATTAATCCACAAAAACTATGATCAGTAAGGTTATGTTGACAATGGAGAGCCGTATACATGGAGACATGTACGTACGGTTCGGGGGCGGGTTAGCAGAGACTTACCACCGCAAGGTGGCAAAGCGCTGTTGGCCTAGCCCACTGAAAGAGGTTGCAGATTTAAGCGCAGTAGAAAAACATCTAACGTTCAAGGTTGCCAGAGTTGCTTTTGCTACCACCGTAACTATGGCAAATGGTATCCCAATTGAAAGCGTAAGTAAGATGCTTGGGCATACCAGCATAAAAACTACGCAGATTTATGCCAAGATCATGGATAACAAGGTGGGTGAAGATATGGAAGTACTGAAAAATAAATCAGAGGCAGCGTAATTTTATAGGGTACACAATATTTCCCTTTATCAAACGTCTTTATGTGGAGAGCGTTAATTTAGATAAGCGGCATGGTCACCTGATCATGCCACTTTTTTTTGCTTATGATTTTTTCAGCAACTCAATTTTTTCACGCTCACTTGCAAGTAAGCGTTCATATAGTTGTTTATTTTCCTCAACGACTTCCATTAATTTATCTAATGGGTTGAAGGTGCAATGATTATTAAATGCACTAGTATCGTTGAATGTATTAAAAAAATTGACTACAGCCTCTTCCGTGAAATTTTTGATCCCCTCAACTGAAATCCCTAAGACCTTCGCAATTTTATCTAAGGTAGTTTCTTCTACTTCTTCGCTCTGCTCAATATTTGAAATCGTCTGTTGGCTCACACCAAGTTGAGTAGCCAAATAATCTTGTTTTATATTCCGAAGTTCCCGTATTCCTCTGATCTTTCGGCCTAAGTGCATTTTGCTAGATTTAGTAGGTGTTTCCATAATAACAAATATAATGATTTTTACGATAGTAAACTACCAAGATTTTTTAGTAAACCACCAGTGAAATTAGTAGATCACAGCAGTGTTACCCGGCATTTTTGATTTAAATAAATCAAAAACCAACTGATATGGAAATGCACATTCTTTCAGCAACAGATCACCAAACGGGCTACTTCAAAAGATTTGTCCAAAGCCTGGTCGACAAGTTTCAACCCCTACAGCTTTTCTGTTTTGCCAAAACCAAAGTATTAACGGAAACTACAGGCTGTTTTAAAGATCACCAAAACAGCCATTACAGCAACTATAGTTTACTGATGGTAACAGAAACTGCCACCCGTATTGATCACGAGGTACAGGAATTTTCCAATACTTACTATCAACATGGCAGGATTGGGATCATCTGTCAAGGTCAGGAAAGTATTTTGGCTGCAATTAAAGCCAATAACCGATTTTTCATGACCGTTTATACTACCGGACAGTTGTTATATAGTCGTGACGGTATGGGCAATTTTGATTTCATGGAAAAGTTCATTCCCACTCAATCTGCAAAAAAAGCACAAAAACATTATCACCATCGCATGCCCCTTGCCGAAGGATTTTTACGTGGTGCAGGGGAATGCCTGTCTAAAGAGGATTATAATGTATCCACTTTTATGCTACACCAAGTTGTTGAACAGTGCTGTATTTTGGTGGTCAGGGTACATATTGCCTACCGAACAGAAGTGCATAACTTGTTACGCATGCTGCGATTATGCACCGCATTTTCTGAAAAACCACTACAAACATTTTTATCAGGCAATCCCGAAGATGAAAGACTCTTTAACCTCTTAATGAAAAGTTATTCCGGCTCACGTTACGGTGAAGGTTTTAAAGTTAGTGCGCAGGATGCCAATCATCTGTATAACCGTGTATCTGCATTTGTAGACCTTGTTAAAGAGATGTGCCTTGCTAAAATTGAAGAATTAGAGCATGAAGCCCTTGTATACAAAGAGCTAAAAGGGGAAAGTGAATTAAAAATTGATGAAGCCTAAAGCCATGAAAAGGAAGAAGATAATGAAAGAGCTGAATTACCAGCCGACCCGCCTGCAAGCACGGGAGATTAAGGATCCTTTTGAAACTATGGATTATTTCTTTCACGATTTCCCTATCCACGAAACAAGGGAGAATTTTTGGGAATTGTATAAAGGATGGGTAATCCAGTCTTCACAATATGCCAACGAAGAAACCATCAAAGATATGCTGTGCTTTTATACCCAGTTTATGGAGTTTTTAGATGCCAGCTACCTCTATACCAAGATGCAGACCAAATAATACATTGTTGATTTTAAATTTATGGTAATGAGACAGAAGAAAAATGAACTCATCCTTATTCCGATGGAATTTAAAGTAGCCTGTAGTTTATATAAAATGGATGTGGCAGAGGTCTTGCAGGTGTTTATTGATCATGTAACAGTCTATGACATTATCAACAATACCTATCATGAGGGATTTTCAGAGGCTTGCCACTGCCTGATCTTCTGTTACAGAAGGAAGAAAAAGCCCCGTATCCTCAGTACAGGAATGAGGAAATGCAGGGAACTATTTTTGCGTAATATGGGACAAATTGAACTCCTTGCCCATATGAAACGAAGAGGATGGAAAACCACTACCAAACGCAGTTACACCCGCTGTTTTGTGGAGAACATCTTTGATGCAATGGAGCGCCTATATACGCCATCTGATATGATCTATCTTGATGACTATTCTGCCTTAAAATTAAGTAAGGACTTTTGTGTGCTTTGTGAGGTATATGACTGTTATCCAAAAGAATTTCTGGAATATTTCATGGGCTATATCTCTGTAGCGGATGCCGACGTAGGTTTTGGACTAAAAGGATACTCCAATTTCGTCAATACTTTTTTTTTTGAAAATCGCCAATGGTCTTGGCAGAAATCCACATATCAGGATAGAATTGACTGATTGGGAGATTGATTTCTACGACCGGCTGGAAGAACTCCGTCTGGAAGTTTACATTATCCGTGACATTAAAAGAAAGGTAGACACGCTTCGGGATTTTTACCACATACATTATCAGACCATGAACCCCAATTAAACCTATGCCCTATGGAAACCACTATTCACATTACCTTGTCAGAAGACTTTGAGACCCTGTGTTCGATCTACCAGATCAATCCAGAATATTTTGTACAGCAGTTCATCAATCAGGTATCCCTGCCTGAATACTATAGTAGCCCCAGTAACAATAATCGCTGGGGCACGCTGTTTTTTCTTCAATTTTTAGAGGTGGAATTATCCCATTATGAAGTAAACAGGGAACTCGAAGAACGTTATCTGGATACCTTTGATCAGGCCATGCAATATAATTATGATGCTAATCCGGCATCATGCGAAACCTCTTTAACCACCGGAAGGAACATTATGAGGCAATGGCTGAAAATTGTACTTGCAGAACGGGCGAAATACATTACAGATAGTCTTTAACTCTAATTAAACCTCCCACAACTTTAAGGAATATCACCAAGGGTTTTGGTTATATTTGGATATAATCACATCCTATGAGTTTAGACTATTTCCGACCACGAGACACTTTTGATTTCTCTAAGAATAAATTAGACATTGGCAATTACTTGCATTGGAATAAAAAGAGCTTTTTAAAGCATTTCTTTTTAAGAATCTTCGCCATTGATGCCAGTAGATGGGCAGAATTTTACAACCATCATCTGAAATATTATTTGGGCAAAAATACAGATGGCAAGGAAGAGTATTTTTTTTAAGAGGTTTTGGAGCCTGATCGAAACCCGCTTAAAGACACTGGTGGAGAAAGATATTTATGAAAGTAAAAACCACGTACGGGATCAGCAGGAAATCGAGCATTTAAGAAGTCTTACTCATTTTCTGCTCTCTGTTGACAAATGGAACTCCCATGAAACTGAAAAGGCCATTAATGTACGCTTGCAAATGGAAAACCACAGACTGACCAATAAATTGATGGAGCGTGACGAGGAAGTAAAAATGTATAAATCGAAAGAAACCACTGATAAAATCAATCTTCATCCCGATAGTTATTTAGTTCTGGTTGACCTGTTGCTGCAACTGCAAGACCTAAAATTGGACGATGGCAAGGAGTTGTTATTTTCCAGAACACAGGCTGTCTGGATGAAAATGATTAACAATTACTTCACAGAAGATCATGAGGAAATTAAGTTGAGCACCTTGAAAAGGTACTTCCCTGCCGACAATAACAACCCATCAAGTGTGAAACACGCACCCGTTCCAGCAAACAAAAAGCTCTTTAAAATCATGCCCGCAAAAAAGAGAGCTTAATTAGCGTCTCATTCCCCTTCCTTTTTCTTCATCGCCATACTATTTGTATCTATTTGGTAGATAATGGCTTAACTATGCCTTACATTAATATCTCTTCTAATCCCGTTACCCTCGTTTTTTGAAGGGTCATGAACATGTTGGTCAATCCTGTTCCTTTGAGTCATATCAAAATGCAAACAGATGAATCCAAAAAAGACCACATTCGCCCGATTTCAAGATCACCGCTTCTTTGAAAACAGTACCTAACTGTATAGCCATGCCTACAGCGATATAGCTGATCAGATACACAGCTATTCAGTTATACCTATTGTTTCACCTGAATATGATCTTATGAATATTGACATTATCACCCCGGAAGATTTAAAATTTTTTAAATCAGAACTGATCGCAGAACTTAAAGAAGTACTACAGCCACAACAGCCATTTGCAAAGACCTGGCTAAAAAGTGCCGAAGTCAGAAAGATATTAAGTATCTCACCGGGAACATTGCAGAACCTTCGTATCAATGGCACACTTCATTTTAAAAAGGTCGGGGGAACGATGTACTACAAATCTGAAGATCTTAATCATATGCTTGGGGACAGCCCAGAGGAAGGAGGTGCGGTATGAATTACCCGCCCACCACTTTTATGAAAAGAGCAGCAGACGATCACCGTCTGTTGCCTTCCCATTTGAGTCTGTTGATGGTGGTATTTTATTTCCGCACTGATCATTCACCGGGAGCAGCTACACGGGTTAGCCGGAGCAGGCTCATGCGTTTCTCCCGTATTAAGTCCATTGCCACCTATCACAAATGTTTGAAGGATTTAATTGATTTCGGGTATATCATTTATGAGCCATCCTACCACCCGACCCATGCCAGTTCAATATGGCTATTGAACGAAGATGGACAGAATTAAATTGGCTGAAACCAGCGGGAAGAAACCAAATTCCTGCCCCGATTGCAGAACTTCTGACGAAGTTCTATAACGGTACAAATTGGAGAAAATGAGGGAGCGAGTTAATGTTTTTGCTATACAAAAACACTCGATTTTTCCCTTTTGGGGAAAAATTTCGGTTGGCTCCCGATGGTCACATTGAAAAATGAGAAAGGAGAAAATGGGATGCAAGTCAAAGATGAAAATAAAAAGCCTGTAAAAAAACGGTTGCCCGGCAGACCAAAGAAAGGGATCAAAAGAAGTGAAATCCTGATGATCAGGTTGACCCCTACCGAGCGGTTACTGATCGAGGACAAATCTAAAAGGGCAGGTGTAAAACCCAGCGAGTGGTTTAGAAGGGCGGCAAAAAGTGCAGGCATAGTGCCCCGCTTTTCTACAGAGGAAAGTGGATGGTATAGATTATTGGCAGGGCTTGCCAACAACCTGAACCAGCTTACCCATTTGGCTCACGTTGAAGGACTATTGTCCTTATCCGCCAAGTGCCGGATGATGCTCACACAGGTAGAAGAAGTGATGCTAAAAATTACTAAACATGATCGGTAAGCCCATTACAGGAAAAAGCTTTGGCGGTTGTGTCCGTTATGTCGTTGACAAGAAAGATGCTGTAATCTTGGATGCCAACGGTGTGCGGATGCAAAATGCTTATTTAATTACCCAGGATCTTAACCAGCAAAGGAAAACAAGACCGGGATTAGGTAAAGCCGTGGGACATCTGGTTTTAAGCTGGAGCAATGAGGACCTGCCCAAGTTGAGCGATCAAATCATGGTAGAGCGGGCAAAGGAGTACATGGAGAAAATGAATATCCGCAATACCCAATATGTGATGGTCAGGCATCATGATGGGAAAAACCCGCACATGCACATCATTTACAATCGGGTAGACAACAAGGGCAATACCATTTCTGATAACAATAGTTACGGGCAGAACATCAAAGCCTGTAAAGAAATAACCCTAAAACACGGCTACCATTTAGGAAAAGGTAAAGAACAGGTAAACCGTCACGCATTAACAGGAAAGGAGAAATCAAGATATGAATTATTCGATGCCATTAAATCAGCGCTCAAACAGTCTGTCAGCTGGAAAGGATTAGAAAGCAATTTGCAGGCTAAAGGCATACAGATTGACTTTAAAATGAGGAGCGGTACAAATGAAGTACAGGGCATATCTTTTGAGAAAGACGGATTCAAGATGAAAGGCTCCGCTATTGATAGGACATTCAGCTATTGCAATTTAAATGCACAACTCAATTTCAATCAGCAAAGGGAGCAACAGCGTATTGCCTGTATAGAGAACAGTCCTTCTGTAGCGCACCAGATCAGGGAAGTACTAAGGACAAATTACCAGCACGACAGTCAGCCTGTCTTTAGCGGGGGTAAAAATTTACTGGAAATCTTGCTAAGCCCGGAATTTGCACCAGCTCAATCAGGCGATCAGGACGATGCCAAAATTTACCGGAAGAAGAAAAAGAAGAAGACCGGACAGCAAACAGATCAGGAACAATCTAACGGAATAAGCCGATGAACACACAGGAAATACAGGAACAGTTACAGGACAATCAGGAACTCACCATTAAATTAGGGGAAAGAATGAGCAGTGCCGAAGAAATATTAGCTAAACTTATGTATGTTAAAGATTATAGCGGTCAGCTTGACGAGTTAAAAGAGCTGATCATCAAAAACGCTGAACAGGACAAAACTGCCCCTATACAGGAAGAAATCAGCCAGCAGATCATTGCTACGCAAAAGTTGATGTTGAGCAGTGAGGCGAGTATCAAGAAGCAGGAAGTACTTTTCAAAAACTTCCCTAAAGAGATGCGGGTCAAACTACTTCACCGCTTTGAAGACAAAACCAAAGGTTTTATGATTGGAGGGTTAGTCCTTTTTGCATTATCAGCAGTTTCAATAGGTCTCTGCGTTTATCTCTGGAATGACAATGGTAGGATGAAAGACAATGATATTAAGTTTAGAATAGTACGGCAGATGGTACCAAACATAGCTTATAAAGCTGATACGTTGTACTATCGAGATCCCAAAGGGATAGAAAAGAAAACCAAGCAGTTGGAAGCCCAACAACTTACTCTAGCAGAAGTCGAGTCGGCAGCTAAAAAGACGGCAAAGGAAGCGGCAGAAGTTAAAAAAGAAGCCAAACGGTTAAAGAAGAGAAAAGGGAAATTATAATTTCACTAAATACAGTAAAGAGAAAAGCCTGATTCTCTAATCAGGCTTTTCTTTCTAAATTGATTTATAAAAACTTAAAAACGTAGATTAGAATGAGGGAAATAGAAAGTATCCCAAGGTAAACTGTTGCTATTGTACCGGATTTAAAGCAATTAAAAAATTGAACATTTTTCTTGTCTTTATATGGTTTAATGTCCATTGAAAAATCAATATCTTCATCTTTAAGCAAACGAATATCATCGTATAACCATCTAAACTTCCTCTCCAAAGCCAAATAATATGCGTCTAAATACCAAAAAATAGGTATAGCTATAAAAGTTACAGCAACATAATTCGCATTTTTTGCCTCACCAGCAAATGCAACTAAAGCAGAAACAAGTGTAATAGCCCATCCTTTAAGTAAGAAAGAATTTGAATTTGCCCTGGTGATTACAGCCTGGATAAATTCAAGATGCTTTAATTTTTTTTCCATTTTACTATTTATAAGAGGACAAATCTATAGGAAATTTTTCATATAATAAATCCAACGGATATCTTTTATCACTGCCCAATTCATCGTATTTTTCACCCCATTTAATTAAATCATAGCTAGAAATATCAGTTAAATGACCTAAACTCATGACAAATTTCATTTTTAAGGATTCTGTGATGGGTTCAGCTACTCCACCTTTACTAAAAAATTTTATAGATCGCCTATCATATCTTTCTGGGATCAACTTTCTAATCATTTGACTAATTGAAATCTCGGAATAAATCCAAGGCGAATAAGTAGAATCTGAAATAACCTTCTTGGTTGTAGTCGATTCAGGAGTGTTTAAAAACATAAGGCATTCTGCTCTGTCAATCATTTTGGTCAAAGCAGTAGATAGCATTAAATAAACAAGACTTGTAGAACGATTTCGAGTATCATAACTAAAAGTCTTTACGCTACCATCATCATGTCTCGTACTTACACAATACTTATCATCTAAATTTTTTAAAAGTTTTGTTGACTGTCCCCAAATGCAAGAATCAATAAAGCATTTAAGCTTAAACGTCTCATACAACCAACCTGAAAATGCTATGGCTAACTTCTGATCGGCATGAGAATGAGAAATGAAAACATCAGCCTCAACATTTGGAAACCATTCAGACTCCATGAGTTCACCATCTAAACTACCGTCTGGCAAAAGAAAACGTTCCGTTCCTTCCTTAACTGCTAGTCTGTCTTCATTGTAACGTTGTAAACCAGTCTTATAATAGTCATCTATTTGATGATCATAAAAACTCAAATTAAAACCTCTAAACATATTTGGCAATTTTCTATTTAACCAAATGTAATATAATTTGAAATTAAATAAGCTAACACTACAGCACAGGTTCGATTTCCTGCAGCTTTTTCCATCGGTGCGGTAAAAGATCTTGAGTTTGGTCTGCGGGCTGTTTATTGATTTTTTTCAGCACATCTATCATCCAGACCATTGGATTAATGCCTAATAGCTTGTATGTTCCCATGAAAGAATATAGCATAGCACTTCTTTGCGCCCTGTCATGGGAACCACAGAACAGAAAGTTCTTTCGTCCCTGGGCAATTCCTCTTATACTGCACTCAATTAGGTTGTTAACAATGGACATATATCTATATTTAGATCCCTTTCGATACTAATTTACTCAATTTAACCTTTATCTGGACGATTAATGAACAAAATATTCCTAATAATGGGAATACAAACTTGCATACAATTCAAGAAATTAATTGTATTTTCAAGCAGATTTAAACTTAATTGTAATAAATAATGCTTAATAAATATGGGAGAGTTTGAATTAAACACCGAGGCTGCTATACTTTCTAACTATATCAGTATTATAATTACTGGTAAACTATGTAATCCAGAATGGGTTTCATATGGTTTAAATTTAAGAAATAGTCATTCTAAAACTAGTATTTGGACTCGTATCGATATTTATACCTTAAATGAGTTTGGTCATCGAATATTGACAGAGTCGAAGGAATTTACAGTGTTACCAGCAAGTGAGATTTTTTTAGCATGTCCTATTCCAGGACCGACTGGTCAAAAGTTTGAATATGTTATTGGAGCAAGCAGTTGGATTTAGTATAACGAGACATGATAAATATATCAGCTCTATTCTACAGGGAACCAGAGGACACGCCTCGTCGGTATCTTGATCCTGTGACTATAAGTTCTGTGTCGACAGGTCCTGATAATGGGGCAAATCGAATCATGGCTAACTCATTGTCAGATAGTATGAGGCATTCGACCACCCAGCAATTGGTTTTGAATATTAACAATAAACTTTTAGAAATGAAAGTTATCCGGCCTCCTGCACTCTGGTATACTTCAGATTTACGAATCACCGAAATGAATGGGGCAATAATAAAAATTTGCGGTCATGGAAATGAAGGTCAACTTGAAACTGGTTATGGTCAAGGAGTAGCTTCAGAGGAAAACATTATTCATGCTTCTTATCAGAGTGGATTAGAATACTTGAAGCAGTTAAAAATGCATAATACTAAGTTAGTAAAGATTTACAGCTGTAATACCGGAGCTGGAATGGGTGGCTCAATCTTACTGTTCTTACTTGCTAAAATGTGGGGTGTACCTGTACAGGCAAGAACAGGAATAACGAGAGCTGTTAATAAAGGTAGCCAAAATTGGATGGAATTTGAAGAAAATTCTACCTGGCAAATGGCGACACCAACTATGGAGTATCCACCCCCTCCGATTTTGAACGTATCTATGATCTCAGCGCCCCTGTTACATGACATCAATATCGATGCCGGTATTGATTTTGAAAGTGTTTTACGAATTCAGGCTAAAATTATTGAAGTTAATAAGCCCTCTAAAAATAAGATAATAAATGACCAAGTAAAAGCATTTTTGCTTGGATTATTTAAGTCAGATATTTTTTATGCTGACGGAGAATTTCCAGGTCAAATTACGACAGTCCTTACTATATTTTGTGCCAATGGTTCCATTGAGATGTTTACTATATATTGTGATTCAATAGCTATAATAGAACATAAAAACTTAAGCTTTTATGTCAACCCCAATTCTATCCAATGGCTGAAATCACTATGAAAGGTTACAGTTTTCCTTGCACTTCCCTAGGGTGACCATACGTAGTGATATAAGTAATCTTCCTTCAACATCTTTACTAGTTTTACAAATAATAGATAGCCTATTCCTATATGTATTGCAGTTCGGCTTGAAAGAAAATTGCTTTGCTAGTAACTCCGCTGCACCCTGTGCTTTGAATTACATTTTCTACAGATCTCTATCGTAAACAGCTCCCGTCATATTGATGCGATAGCCAAGTGAGCTAACACTACAGCAAAGGTTCCATTTGCTGCATTTCAATGTCAATACGCACTGTATTGGGAGCTTATGAAATTAATAATGAAACATTATCATCCAACATATAGTATAATCGCCACAAAGACACCATAGCTTATATAAATCCCTCCGCTCATTTGCGGCCTGCAAAACCGAGGGGGGGGTGCTTTGGGTTTACGAAAAAAACTGCTGTATTAGAGCACATGCAATTGTCATTCAGCAGATCAATAGGTATAATGTTTTAATGTTTTATCACAAAATTATTAGATAATAGACTTTTAAATTCTTTGACAATTGAAATCCGGCAAAGATCTACTGGGCAATATTTTATCATTATGAATCTCTGTGAGGTGATCTCAATTTATCACATATCGTTAAGTGTACAATAATATAGTGATATGATACAATTATATTTATATATTAGCCTTTATAAGGTGTTCACAATAAAATTGCTTTTTGTTGTATTCCTGCAACAATTATAGGAATGCTAGTATATTAATTACAATATAATCCTATTACAATATTCGCCTGATTGAAAATTCGTCTGATTGAAATTCTGTCTGATCGAAATCATAATACTATAAAATACTTTTAATAATAAGTAGAATAAAGTGAGCACCTTATTTAATGAAAAAAAAAGAAGAATTAGCCCCTGAATATTTAGAGAGATTTTTACAACTAAATTCCATAAAAGAACTATCTACATTTCTGAATCTAAGGATTAGTGCATTAGAGTATTTTTTGTTTTATGCTCCAGATGAGAAAAAGTATAGAATATTTAAGATTCAAAAAAGAAATGGTAATTTAAGGAGTATATCCACCCCAACTGAAAGGTTAAAAGAAATCCAACAGATATTACAAATAATATTTCAATATTTATATGCAGGAAAACCATCTGTTCATGGATTCGTACAAAACAAAAGTATCATTACAAATGCTAAATTACATATTAATAAGAAGATTCTTGTAAACATAGATTTGAGTGATTTTTTTTCATCGATTAGCTTTGGACGCATTAAGGGCATATTTTTAAATCACCCTTTTAATTTTAATGAGGAAGTATCAAATGCACTGACAAGAATTTGTTGCCATGATGGAAGTTTGCCACAAGGGGCACCAACATCACCAATATTGTCGAATTTCGTTTGTAGGCAACTAGATAATCAGTTTATGAAACTTTCAAAAACATCGAAAGTTTTATATAGCCGATATGCTGATGATATTACTATTTCAACTAATTTGAAATCCTTACCACAATCAATCGGTATTATAGAAACTGATAAGCTTGAATTAAGCAACGAAATAAAAAAAATTCTCCACAAGAATGGTTTTAAAATTAATTATAACAAAGTAAGATTTGCATTAAAAACTAACAGACAGGAGGTTACCGGTTTGATAGTTAATAAATTTATAAATATTAAAAGGGACTATCTTCGTCAAGTAAAGTCAATGTTAAATGCATGGGAAAAATATGGACTTTATTTGGCCGCTTTTGAACACTTTTCGAAATTTAATCCCAAAACCTATATGCCTGGCGATATAGAATTGGCTTACACAAAAGAACTGGCAGGTAAGATTAATTATATCGGGATTGTTAGAGGAAGAGATGATGGAATTTACGAAAAGCTTTACACTAGGATTAAAGTATTAGCTCCATCGGTTATGCTTTCAATTATAAGAAGACAAATTCAAAGTTCTAAAGACCCAATTCTATTTACTGAAGGTAAATCTGATATAAAGCATATTGAAGCCGCATTCAGTCATTTTAGAAGTCAAGGATTATATCATAATCTGTCTTTACATTTTCATCATTATAAAGAAGAGGATAAGATGTCAAATGGTGAGCTATTAAAATTTTGTGAAACGTTTTCAAAAAGTCATGAAACTGGTTCCATTGTAATCTGCTTATTCGATAGGGATGATGAAAATTTTCTTGCAAATGTGGCTTCGACAAAAAACACTTTTAAGGAATGGGGTAACAAAGTATTTTCTATGGTTCTTCCTATACCAGATCATCGGAAATTTACTGATATATGTATTGAGCATTTTTATACGGATAAAGAAATCACAACGAAAGATAAGAACGGAAGACGGATCTATTTAAGTAACGAATTTAATAAGGAAACTGGACAGCATGCTAAAGAAAAGCTAACTATTAAACATGTTAATAAGTTACAGGCAAGGCGAGTTCAAATAATTGACAGCGGTGTTATTAACACAGAGAATATAAACTTTGCACTAAGTAAAAATCAGTTTGCGGAAAATATATTTAATAAGGTGGATGGGTTCGATTCGTTTAATTTTGAGGCATTTAAACTGATATTTGATAATATCCAAACAGTGATTGACTATGCCAATGATGAAGCAAAGAAATCGAATAAAATTGAAATGTCCATATTGTAGCCGATACAATTCTATCAGCAGCATTTTATAAGCTAATGAAATTGTAAAGGTTCTCGAGTTGAATCTCTTATCTTATAGATATAAATATGATTGGGGTGGAAAAACGTTAAAATCTTCTTTAATTGAAAGTGGCGTTATGTATCGTTTAGTACTTTTAATTTTTATTGCATGCGCGATTTCTCGATTTTCGAAGTATTTGTAAAAGAAATCCTCTGATATGCCAGAAAATTTTTCAGTTATATGCCAGATTTTTTTTGGATCAAGACTTAGAATGTCCTCAATTTCAAATTCTCCAATTACTTTTTGTACAGGTGAAGAAGCGTACACTATTACTGTCTTTATATTAGGATTTTTAAATCTCACCTTTCTAAATTCAAATTTTTTTGTGCCGTCGAATATTTTAAATGCGTATTCTGGTTTAATCGACAATAATACTTTCATCGCTTTTTGTGTCCTTTAATATTTTGTAAAACTTCTCTTTAGTTATTTTTTGAAAACCTCTTGGAGCACTCTCCAAATCTTTGATTACCTCAAGCTCAATTAATCTCTTCAAATTAATTCTATTTGGTAAAGAGTAAACATATAAAAAGTTAACTAGGAATGGGCGGTTGTTTTTGGAATAATTCCAATATTCTCTAAGCTTTTCATCAGTAAAGACACTCCTTTTTCTACATTTTTTTATGAAATCGTTTTCATCGTCAAACTTAAAGAAAACATTATCAACAACTGCTATCGTGGTCACAACACTTTTGTAATAGCCACCAGTTCTATAAAAGACAAGAATATCTCCTATTCTAATATTTTTTTCCCACGATCTAGAAATATATACCTTACCAATAGAATTTCTATGAGGCTCATTATCGATAAAATTTGATTTTGATTCAGTGTGAAGAATTGAGTCAGGCATTAATTCGGTATGATATTCTGGGTATATTGGTAAAAGAAATATGTTATTTTTTAGTCCAAGATAAGGATAAGTGCCTTTAAGATCTTGCAAATCAAATCTGGGAGTGAAATCTCGGGTATATATTAATTCACCGTCTTGACCCTTTATTCCGAAAAATTTGAATCCCCATTCCTCTAATAGCGAAATTAATCTAAGTTGTTCACTTCTTTTGTTAAAAATTGTCACGTAAATTTCTTCAACTTTTTGTGCAAGTGCATTGTCAAATATTATTTTCAAGAATCTTTCCCCTAATCTAACTCCATTGCTAACAACTTTAAATGTCCCAACCTTAAGTCTTTTCTTTGGAGCAAAGGTTGGATTAAAATCTGTATACAATTCATTTTCATCCTCCTTTTTGATATATAAGAAAGACAGGATTTTATTATTTTCCTTATTGAAAGTTACATATGCCCTTTCATTTGCTTTTTTATTAAACCATCTGTCGAAACCGAAATAGTCCTCTCTTAATGTATCAAAGAAGGGATCGCTTAAATCTAATTCACCAAATAGCCTTTGCTCTACACTTAAGACCTTATACTCTATTAACTCTGGATTTTCAGCATAAATTTTTTCCAGAAATGAATTTATTGTGTAAACTTTCTCAGATATTTTTAGCTCAAGAGCTTTTTTATGGATTTTTTTATCTTCAGAAATCAGTAGATCAACACGGTAGTTAAATACTTCATTTAATAATATCGAATCTACTTCGTCATTTTGATTTGAATCGTATTTATTTGATATCATTTCGACCTCTGCTGACATTGGAGCAGTGGTTAATAATAATTCATAGCTATCCATTTTTATGTTAAAAGAATCAACAGTAGCTTTATTAGGGTTTTTATTAATCTCCTTTATGGTTTCAGGATGGATACATTTCTGATACTTGGCCTTATCCAACCACTTAAAAAGAATACCTATATCCTGATTTGATGCCCTTCCTGATTCTCTATGTATTATTATATTAGTGTCTAGTAGTGCTTTCATCCTAATCAATTTTTATAAAATACATGTTGAACTAATGATTTAGTGTAAAACTTAAGAGTTGGCCATAAAAAACATACTAATGTAAAACAGACTAAAAAGATAGCGGTATAAATTTCAACAGGTAAATTCCCCCAAACATTGATAAATTTCATTTCTGGATGAAAAGATTTTCGATATGATGGTATAAATAATAATATTCCGCATATTATGTTCACCAAAATTGCATAGATAAACTGTGCGGGTCCTATCCTTTCATCTGTGTAAATGGAGAAAAAGGTAAAAGCTGTAAGGTTATCTTTTTTATTAAACACAACCATAAGTTCATCCTTTGGTATATCGATTAGTTTACCTAAATATTGATGGAATGAAGAATGCTCAAGGGTTCTCACATTTTTTAGAGATGTATCTGAAAACATCATATCAAATCTGTTTGGTAATATATTGAAAGAAAAACAGCTTTTTATATTGCAAAGTTTTTTGTTTAAAAATTCAGCATTTTGTTCTATTGGAATATTTCTTCTCTCATTTATTTTAGTATCATAAATTATAGTTGATTTATTGATTCCCAACTTCCTTGTTGATAGATAATGTCCTTTAGGCATAATGTAAAATCTGAAATAGACGTTTGGTTTATTATCTTGCTTGTTATAAGATTTTAAATCTATTTCGATACTAAGCTTATTTGTTGGTTCAAATTGCAACACAACCGGAAGAATGCATAAATCTTCCCTTTCTTCAAAATTGTGTATTATACCTGCTCTATTAGCGCCTCCATCTAAAGAAGTAGTTGCTAATACTGAATCATTAAATATAAATCTACTATTAGCTGTGTCGTAAAGTTGAAGATATAAATCTTTAACCTTGCATTCCTTTTTGAGCCAGGAGATAGATAAGTTTAATTTGAGGTTATCATTACCAGCCAAGGATTCTTTATTAATTTCACAACCAAATTCAACAAATGATTCAATTGTTTTAAATTCCCAAGTACAAATATGAAATCTTTCGATTTGTACTTTATTCTCTGTTTCACTGTATAAAAAAAAATTGTTTTCCATTTCTGAGCGTTAAATAGAATTATCATGAAAAAATTGTCAGTGTTTAGTGATGTATGTAACTATACTCCCAAAATAATTATGACAATATATATTTGACATCTCTTTTACTATGTCATTTAATTGAACTACAGTAATGATAAGGAATATTTTAAACATTTAAGTCTCTTCTGAAATAATGTTTATTTCTAGTTAGTAATAATTACTATTTAGCATGTTTGGTGGTTATTCTTGCGATATCACATATTTTCCGTATATTAGTGTCATAGCATTGCAGCTATATTATACTATGAAATTAGTGAGTAATTCATGAGTCAAAATCGAAAAAGCATAAAAAACGTCATTTAAAGGCTGTTAGCCTACTTTCATAAAGACCCGTCCGGTCCGCAAGATTTAATCTTGATAAATCAAAAAAGTCTTTAATCATATGATTAAAGACTTTTTTGATTTACAGACCCTCCGAAATATTCAATTTATCGGATCAGTGCCAAAAGTTGAGATCAAGGTCAAATTTTGGGTAAAAAGCTCCATCTGTTAAGCTTTTGAATACTTTTGAATTATTACAGAAAGTTAAACAACTTGTAAATCAGTTTTTGATTACGGTAGTTAACCTGAGCGGTACCAGCCTGATTAAAATAAATAAGTTGATGAGAAGTCAAGTACTGGATATCTTTATTATCCAGCAGAATATAAAATGGATAATCTCCTTTCTGATTAGGAATACGGGAAATAAAAGAGATTCTGCCAAAAAAACTAATTACTTTTCCAAATTGTTCAATGCTAAGCTGAACCTGATTGCCAATTCTCAATTTTGATAGTTCAAAGGCATTTACCGAGGCCGTGCCATATAGATCTTTATTACTTGTGATTTCTGGTGCAATATAAAATAAAGTATCATTCTTCTTCACGTAAGTTTTTTCTGTAAAAAAAAACCGTGAAGTCATATAAAGCCCAGAATGAGGCGCCTTTATATCCATGTATTTCTTACGTGATACGTCATAAATAGTAAATAAAAGTTGATTAGCCTTTATTCCTTTGTTTTCGTAAAATGTCTTTTCACTAACAATTCCGTCTACAGGGCTTACCACTGGCATAATTTGCTGTGTAGTAGTAAGCTTAACCTTACAGGAGATACTTTCCTTATAAGGGATAACAAATGATAAAAAGATAAGTAAACAAACAGAAGCAATAGTCACTACCATTCCCCAGCGATAGACCCATCCAGGAGGACGGCTCAATATCATATTTGTTTTATCGTCTATTAGTTTAATCTTTTTTTCCATCTTAATTAATTCCCCAACTCTAATTGATTTTTTATTAAAGTAAAATAGGCGCCAGATTTATCAATGAGCTCCCGGTGAGACCCTGATTCAATAATAGATCCATTTTCGAGCACGTAAATTTTATCAGCATTAATCACCGTACTGAGCCTGTGTGCAACAACGACCACTGTTCTTCCTTTAAAAAATTCATCAAGATTTCTGATGATCTTTTTTTCATTGTTTGCATCCAAAGCGTTTGTAGCTTCATCAAAAAATATATAATCCGGATTTTTATAAATGGCCCTGGCAATGAGCAAGCGTTGGCGCTGCCCCTGACTTACACCTATACCTTCCGGACCAATTCTTGTATTATAACCTAAGGGTAATGAATCAATAAATTCCTGAATGTTAGCAATCTTTGCTGCCTCAAACAATTTTTCATGATCTATACTCTCTACGCCTAAAGCAATATTTCTTGCAATAGTATCAGAAAAAACATATCCATCTTGTAGTACAGAACCACATTTATCCCGCCAAATATGCTCATTTATAGATTTCAGGTTGATATCACCAACAATAATCTGTCCTTCAGTAGGTTCGTAGAATTTCATCAGAAGCTTTAATAAAGTGGTTTTACCGCTACCACTCAACCCAACAATTGCTGTAGTTTTGCCTTCAGGAATATGAAGGTCGACTTCTTTCAAAACCTTTGAATAGTGTGTTCCTGCGTAGGTGAAACTGACTTTTTTTAATTGTAAAGATCCAGAAGAAAGTGGATGTAACAAATGGTCTGTAAGGCTATTGCCAGCTGTCTGGGGGGTCTGCATTTCTCCGATTCTATCCAGGCTGATTTTGGCTTCCTGGTAAGACTGGATGAAATCTATTGCCGAGCTTAATGGTGAATTGAGCTCACCCACTATAAATTGGATAGCAATTAGCTGGCCTAAAGACATTTCACCAGCAATTACGGCCTTTGTCGCGATCAGGGTAATAATAATATTTTTAATGCTATTGATAAATTTTGCGCCCAGTCGCTGATATTGCTCCAATGACAAATATCGAAGGTTTATGTCAAATAACCTTGCTTGTATTTCCTGCCACTCCCATCGTTTCTGTCTTTCTGAATTGTGCAGTTTAATATCCTGCATTCCATTAATAATTTCAATTTGCTTGGATTGATTTTTAGACAATTCAATAAATTTTTGAAAGTCGAGTATTCTCCTTTTACGATGAAATAACAATACCCATCCAATATAGGCTACAGTACCAATCATAAAACAAATAAATACGGTAACATTATAGAAGGCAAGTACGGTAACAAAGGCTGCAAACAATAGCACCTGGAATAGTAGTCCCAGCGTTTTAGAGGTCAGGAACCTCTCTATTCTTTTATGGTCATCTATCCGCTGCAACAGATCTCCCGAAAGTTTAGTATCAAAATATTTAATGGGCATAGCCATAATCTTTGATAAAAACTCAGAGACCATGGTCACATTAATCTTGGAACCAACATACATCAGTAGCCAGTTTTGGATAAATTCTATGACTAACTGGCCCGTATAAATAGCTATTTGTCCAAAAATCAGTAAGTATATAAAATTAATATCTTTGTCTTTTATCCCGGAATCTATAATGCCCTGAGTAAGAAAGGGTAAAATCAGCGTAAATAAAGTACTGAAAAATAGTCCGAATGCAATTTGAATAATCACTTTTTTATGACTGAACAAATGCTGGAAAAGATATTTCAACCCTTCTGTTTTATTGGTTTGCGTGATTGTTGAATCTTCCAGGTTTATAGTCTTAAATGCTGGTAGCATCTCTAAAGCGATGACAATTCCAATTTTTTCATCGCCATCAACATCGCTTATCCAGTTTTTTTTAAAAGCAGCAACAGTAACTTTCTGTTTGGAAGAACCAGGGTCCGAGAGATAAACATACTTAGCTGTTATTTTATAGACTACCAGAAAATGATTTTGCTGCCAATGCGCAATACACGGAAGATTTACACGCGAAGCCAAATCTGAATAGCTAATTTTAACTGGTGTAGAGTTGAAGCCTAGTTTTTCCGCAGCACGACAGATACCCAATACTGATACGCCTTCACGCCCAACATTACTTAAACTACGTAATAAATTGAGGGAATATTCTCTGCCATAAAATCTGGAAATAATCTGCAAGCAGGCGGGCCCGCAATCAATAGAATCAAATTGTGAATAATGCGGAAAACTTCTCATTCAATACAAACAGATTAAGAGTACGAAACTAGTCAGTAATGTAAAGTGCCCGCTTATTGTATAGCAGAGCCAAAAAATATAACCCAGCCTGCGGTGGCCACTCTTCATTTAATTGCTTTAGCAATGAACCCGTATGGAAAATTTCATTGGTATTCAGCCGATTTATAATATCCTCCAGCAATTGATTAAATCTGATGGTTATTTTGGCTCCTCTGGCATATATAGTTATTTCTTCTGCATTAGTTCTGGTATAATAAAGTTGGAAGGGATAAGGTAGCTGAACATAGACATTTTCTAACAACCCGAAATTTTCATCTACTTTAAAATCATCAGAAATCTGCTCCATAGTAATTGGTATGGATGTCCACCCACAATTACTGAACAAAGCCATTTTAAAATCGCTAAAGACCTCTTTCAAAAGATCTTTAAATGGTAAATCGGCAATCTTAGAATGGTTCTTAAATATTTCTTCAACCGGATTATAATCAATATCAGCTATCCCATGCTGCATTTTAGTAATTTCCTGAAGATTTTCATTATCCATTTGCACGGTAATAGACTTCAGAAGTCTTTCAGCTAATGCGTGGTTACTATGGTTATCAAACCATACGGTAAGGCCAACAGATAAATTGTCAGTTTGCCCAATATGATATTGATCCCAAGGCATAAAAAAAAGATCATCCTGCTCAAAATGATAAGCGTTAGCCAGAGGCAATAATTCCGCCAGGGGTTTATTTTTCCCATCTAAAGATTCAAAAAGTCCAGCTTCCCATGTATACATAGTTTTATCGCCCGGGCCAAGATGAAAATGAATAACATTAGCGCCAAAATGATCCTGATGGATTCCTAATGGTGTAAAACCATAATTACCTATAAATACAGTAGTGTGCATGCCATTAGAAGGAACTCCAAGATGATCTAAAAGTGGATGAATCAATACTGAAAGACGGTCAGCCATCGGCATACTGAATTTCTCGCTGAAATTAAGGATAATACCAAATTTCTGATCTTGAAAGACATCCTCGATCCACTGTGTTCCATCGCTTTCTAACGCAGGTATATGAGGATATACGTTTTCAGTGAGGTAATCTTTATTGACAATTTCACTGTTAAGATATACACGGAAGCCGTAGGCATTTGTTTTATTTATACAAATATGGCGAATCACATCAAAAATCCACTTTCTGAAGTTTACCCTATCTTCTGATTCCAGTACATTAGTTTGTACATCAGGCGCAGTAAAATTAGCCGTCTTATGAAGAATGCTTTCCCATCCAGCACGATTTAGTTGAAATTTTTCTGTAGAATTGACAATTGATAAAGGCGCATTTGACATATTCTATTGTTTGATTGTTTATTAATAAACTATTGCTCTCTTTAGGTATAAAAGATTAAGTATATAAAGACCAGCATCTTCAGGCCAGTCCTTACTTAATGCTGTAAGTAGTTCTTCTGTAAGATAACTTCCACCTTCATTTAGTTTTTCTATTATAGCGATAAGCTCAGGATGATATTTTATTTCAATTTTTGTTCCCCTTGCATAAATTCTTAGCTGACCATTCTCCAGAACTTTATAGGTCATTTTATAGGATTTCGGAACAGAGATAATTTTGCCTTTCAAATGATGAAATGTAGAGGCATCTTGTTTTACACCATCCTGAGATAGTTCATCCTCAACAGAAATAGGCCGCGATTTCCATCCCTGATTACTGTACAAAGAGAGAATATAAGCTTCAAAAACTTCTTTAGACAGATTTTTCAGACTTTTATTTATTCTATTTTCATCCATCTCCAAAGCGGAAAGTATCTGCTCAAATCCTTCTTCTGCATCAGGCTTTTTATAAGGCCTGACAATCATAGATTTATCATTTGTATCATCTTCTTTTAAGAATTGATATTTAAATGATTTGATCAGATTTTCAAATAGCTTATTTAATGGCATATTATTATACCAAACACTTACTCCTACAGAAAAATCCTCTGTGTTACCAATATGGAACTTATTCCAGGGCATAAAGTAAACATCTCCTTCTTTTAGTTGGAATGCTTTTGCGTAGGGCAATAAGGGGGTTATATTTTTATTGTTCGATACATCGCCCGCAAGTTCTTTGTAGGCCTCTATATCCCAGTTATACATCGTTTTTTCACCCGGTCCAAGATGCAAATGCATTACATTCTCACCAGGATGATCGGTATGTATGCCCAATGGAGTAAACCCGTAGTTGCCAACAAAAACAGTAATATTGATCCCTTTTAACGGCAATCCTGCCTGTTCTAACAATGGATTCAGATACAATGCGATCTTCTCTGCCATTTCATTAGAGAACTTTTCCCCGGAATTAATGATCAGTCCGAATTTCTGATCACTAAAAACACGGTCAGCCCATTCTGCCAGCGTTTCCGTAATTAATGGTGGAAAGTTGAACAGGTTATCGACCATATATTTCCTGGACTGAGATTTCCCGTTGAGATATAACCTAAAGTCATAGGATGTATTCTGCCGAATAAAAATCTCCCTTAACATAGAACCTGTCATACCATTAAAACTGTCAACAGTTTCCTCATCCATTACACCGGGAATAAGAATTGAATCTTTAAAAAAATCAGACTTTTTTAAAAAGGTTGTCCACCATTCTTTGCTCCATGCAGATTGGGAGTCTTCACTTTTAGTAATTTTCTTAGTTAATTCCATTTGATCAGGATTAATCTTAACTTGAAATGAACAAGCCAGATTGTATTCACAGTCTGGCTTGTTATGTTAAAGAGTAATTTTTAGCTCTCTTTTACATGTTCTCTTACCGTTTCTTTTTCAACAGCTTCAGCTGTACCGCCTAAAAGTTTTTCTTGTTCAAGAGGAGAAATAACTTTTGCATCCAAAAACTCTTTTGGATCGAATTGGTTTTCTTTTGAATTTTCCATAACAAATAAATTGGTTTAAGATTGTAACTAAATATAATCGTAACAAAATAGAACTTCGCCACAAGTATGGTGAAGGCGGACGCTATTCATGTGAACTAATGATATTTACAGGTTTACCTATATAGATCAATAATTAATTTTATTACATTTGAAACACTTTTACAGTTACTATTTTTACAAAAAAAACAGGTTTCATTATTTATAATATTAATTTTTAATATTCCTTTTGAAAAAATCAGTCATTAAATCCGATACCATAACCTGGGATACTTTTAGGAAAGGTGACCGTATAGCTTTCGAAACAATAGTCAGATCGCATTCACGTCTTCTATTCAGTTATGGTACAAGATTCACCAGAGACAGAGAACTGATCAAAGAATGCATCCAGGATTTATTTGTCTCCCTCTGGGAAAGAAGAGCGCATTTAAATAGTACTGGTCATATTAAAAATTATCTGTTTAAAGCTTTCAGGATTAATCTCCTTAAACTAGTGAATGCTGATAGTCAATTTGTATCAGTACATGACCTCCCTTTATTTGAAATTACACTCAACAAAGAGGCGCAGATGATCACAGAAGAATATCATCTTGATATTAAGATAAAACTGGAGAGCACATTGAAAAAATTATCCGCCAGACAATATGAGGTGATCTATCTCCGGTACTATGAAGGACTCTCCTTTAAAGACATCTCTGAGATAATGAATATTTCTGCGAAAGGAACATATAAACTATTGGGAAGGGCCATTGCCGTAATGCGAAAAAACTTAACGTTAAAAGATTTCAGATTTATATTTTTACATTACATTTAACCTTATATAACTGAAAACAAACTACTTATATATTTCAATAAATTTAATTTAATTTTGGTGGGGTAAAAACCGATCAAAACTGCTAATCATTATAAATGCAGTAATATGATCAAACCAAATCCGGACTTAACTCACTATAACCTGGAAGATTTCGTCACAGATCTCTCCTTCATATCATGGGTGTTGTTACCCAATCCGGAGCTTTCAGCTTATTGGGAAAATGTACGTTTTAGTCATCCTGAACAAATTAAAAACATGGAGCAGGCGTCTAAAATTATATCCGGTATCACTTTAAAACCTGCGATTTTTGATCAGCAGGAAGAAGATGTGTTGTGGGACAACATAGCTGCAAAAACTACCATACATCAAATATCGCACACCACAAAATTATGGAGAATAATCAGTACAGCTGCTGTGTTACTTCTGGTTGGAGGAGCATTCTTTTTATATCAGGCAAATCGCCAGGTAACGTATATTACTGCTTTCGGAGAAAAAAGAACCATCATTCTTCCCGATCATTCCCAGGTCGTACTCAATGCCAACAGTAAACTGCATTATTTGAAGAACTGGGGCAGCAATAAAAAAAGAGAAGTTTGGATATCCGGCGAAGCCTTTTTTGTGGTAAATCATTTACATCAGTCTGGCACTATACTACCGGGAGATAATTTTGTGGTTCATGCCGGTCAGCTCGCCATCGAAGTACTTGGAACAACTTTTAATGTGAACGACAGACGTGGGCTGATCAATGTTTCTCTTGTTACAGGTAAAGTTAGCCTGGCAGTTAAAGCCAAAAAATTTGTGATGAAACCAGGGGAAGTATTTGAATATCAATCTGGTCAGGATACCATCATTAGAAAAAAGACAAAAGCAGTCCAGAAAATTGTGTGGAGAAACAACAAACTTGAATTCTCACAGACACCTGTAATAGAAGTATTTAAACAGATTGAAGACCTCTATGGTTATAAGGTAGTAGTTCGCAACCCAAAAATACTGGAGAAGAAACTCACAGGAACTTTTGTGACCGGAAGTGAATCCGCATTCTTAAAAGGACTTTCTATTGCACTGGATATAACATTCACTAAAAGTTCATCTAAACAGTTAATTGTACAATAATCCCATTTACATCTTTATGAAGTATTTAACCTTTTTTATTGCACTTATCTGTTTTATTCATCTTTCTAATCCTTCCTATGCCTCGCAGATTTCAGTTAATGAACGTCCTGTAAAGGAAATAATTGACAAAATAGCTCATCAGTACCATATCAATTTTATGTATCAGGACGGATTACTTACAGGAAAAACTACCACTTTTGAGATAGATCCAATTGCCGGTCAAAATATAGAACAAGTACTTGGTCAGCTCTTTAAACAGTCTGACCTGTCTTTTTATCATGTAGAGAATAGTAATTATATCATCTATACCAGATCAAAAAAAGAGGTCTTGCTATTGCCCGTTAAAGACGTGAGCAGTACAGTTAAAGATACGGTTCAACCGGCAACGGTTACGGGTTATGTTTATGATCATGCTAAAAAAACATTGGCCTACAGTTCAGTTCAGCTATTGAAAGCTAAAGATACATCATTGGTAAAAAGCAGCTTGTGTGACAGTACAGGGAAATATACTTTTAAAAATATTGCGACCGGAAATTATTTGATTAAAGTCTTTCAAATGGGATATAAAACTACTTTAAGCAATATTTTCGCTTTAACCTCAGCAGGTGTCAGACTGCCCCCTGTACTGCTTCCTTTGTCCTCCAAACAGTTGAACGAAGTGCGTGTGGTTGCAAAAAAACAGTTTATAGAGCGCAAAATTGACCGTACAATTATGAATGTAGACAACAGCATACTGGCAAGCGGCGGCTCGGTCAATGAACTGTTGGAAATTGCACCTGGAGTTTCCATTGATAACGAGCAAATTAGCATGAAAGGAAAACAGGGGGTAATTGTAATGATAGACGATAAACCGGTAAAATTATCTGCGGCTGAGATCGGTACCCTGCTTCAAAGTATGCCGGCAAATTCGATTGATAAAATTGAACTGATTACCAATCCTTCTTCTAAATATGATGCAGAGGGTAAAGGGGGAATTATAAATATCAAAACTAAAAAGGGCAGTAATCCTGGCTTCAACGGTACAGTAACTACTGGATTTACTGTGGGTGTACGACCGAGGTTTACTGAAAGTATAACTCTGAATTTTAAAGCAAAGAAGCTGAACATTTTCAGTAACTATAGCTTCCAGCATAACCTGCAAACTTCAACATTTCTGAGTGATAAGATTATAACCGGACCTGAAAACATTAAGTATAACCAGCATGAAATAGCGCACAACCGATCTATTTCCAATAATTTAAGATTGGGTGCTGACTATACAGTTAATGAACATAATACCATCGGAATACTGGGCACATTAAATAACAACACTAACCGGTCAGATTTCACGCAAAATACATTATTTAAAGATTTTAACAGTGGCCAGCCTGATTCCAGTCTATCTTCTTTAAACAATGGAAGGGCTTCCTATAATACCTACGGTCTGAATATTAACGCAAAACACATTTTCGGAGCTGATGAACATGTAATTTTATTTAATGCAGATTATACCGCTTACCAGTCGTCGAATCCGAATACCTTTATCAATAGTTATTTTAACAAAGATGAGGTCTTAAACCGACCACAGGAAAAGGTACTAAATGCTTCGGATATTGATATCAGGGTTTACACAGCAAAACTTGACTATACCAATCCTATCTCTAAAAATGCCAAGTTTGAAATAGGGATCAAAACAGCTTATACCCACTCCAATAGTAATATCCTATTCCAAAATGGAGATGTACAGGGCAATCTTATCACAGATCTCAATCGAAGCAATACTTTCGATTACAAGGAATATATAAACGCAGCTTATCTTAACTATATAACAAAACTAGGTCAATTAACCCACCTTCAGATAGGCATAAGAGGAGAACAAACTAATTATAAGGGTAACTCTATAACTACAGGAGCAAAGTTTGACCGAATCTATTTCCAGCTTTTCCCAAGCCTTTTCCTGTTAAGAGATATCGGAGAAGACCAAATCAGCTTGTCTTATAGCCGCAGAATAGGACGGCCCGGCTACGAGGATTTAAATCCTTTTATTGACTATTCTTCTCCATACTTTTATACACAGGGCAATCCCTTACTTCAACCAGAGACTACCCATTCCATTGAATTCAGCTACTTATTTAAAAAAGATCTGAGCATGGCAATTTCCTACAGTAAAACAAAAAATTATTTTAATTATTTTACCTCACTGGCCGATAGCACTGGGGCTACTAAACAGACTATAGATAATTTTAAAGATTACAATACACTCAACTTATCAATCAGTTACAATAAGAGAGTTTCATCGTGGTGGAATCTCACCGCAAACGGAGATTTTTTTTATGAAAGATACAAAACGCCCATCCTTGATACCTATATTGATCTGAAACAAGGAGCATATAACCTCAATCTGCTCAATTCTATTGAATTAAATCCCCGCTTGTCTTTTGAAATTATGGGATTGTTCAAATCAAAACGCATAGTCCTCACGCGTCGGATTGACTCTAGATACAGAGTTGATGCAGGCTTAAAGTACGCGGTATTAAAAAATAAAGGAGCTGTTAAATTGGGGGTTACAGATATTTTCTACAGTTATATCAATCAAGGAGTAAATGAGACAGCGGGTTTGTACAGCAGTTTTTATAATAAAAATGAAAACCGAAGGTTCAGTTTAAGCTTTAATTACAAATTTGGTAGTAAGCCTACTGCACCTAAAAAAGACCTGAGCAACCAGGCAGAATTGGATAGGTTAAAGTAATTAAAGAAAGTGAGATGAAGATAACTTGTTATATTATCGATGAAGATCTTAATTCAATTGATACGCTGAAAAAGCATATTGACGACATTGTTTTTCTTGAACTGATTGGGTTCCATACCAAAGCTGAAGAAGGTATAGCCGAGGTGAAAACGATGTTGCCGGATTTTGTCTTTTTAGGTATTGATATGCCTGTTTCTGAAGGAGCCGGTTTTTCTGCTCAGATTGCCTCCATTACCAAAATTGTCTACATCAGTATGTTCACAGCGTATGCTTTCGAAGCGTTTAAGCATAATGCTATAGATTATCTGCTAAAGCCAGTTTCGAAACTGAAATTCATTCAATGTATTGGCAAAATCATCTATGCTTTGCCCCAGCCCTCAATGGTTACGCAACAACCTAAATCTTTAAATCCATCCTATATTTATTTGAAAGAACTGGCAACAAACCGCTTATTTAAAGTAGAGCTTGATGATATATTTTATATTGAATCCAATAACAATAATGTGATCTTTAATTTAGACAAAAAAACTTGTATCGTTCAAGTACCCTTAAAAAAAATAATTATCCAACTCCCTCCTGATATCTTTCTCAGAATACACAAATCATTTATTGTTAATCATAAAAAGATCATTCATATTGATGGAAATATGGTTGTACTTAAAAATAAGACCGTTCTTTTATTGGGCTCAACCTATAGAGAATCTTTTTATAATTATATCAGAACAGCTATTGTAAAAACAGGCAGGGACAAATAATTATAGGATAGGTGCGAAGATATCAATTGTTCCGGGATCGTATACCACATTGAATAGCCCAATTTTATTTTATGACAAACCATTTATAACAGAGCTTGTTATAGCCGGAAATACAGAATAAATGCGATCAGATTATGAAAATGAAAAACAAAGAAAAAGAAAAGTTTGACCCTGTTAGAGGTTATTCTTATCGTAAACGCGGATATTATTTTCACGCAGATGAAGATTTCAGAGAAGATTGGGACTGGGGCAAAAATAAATTTCAGGAATCACCTGAGCATAAGCTTCCAAAAAAAGAATTACCAGATATTTTTATTGCCTGATCAACCTGCGATCAGGTTGATCAGGCAATAAAAACAGCTAATCTCAATGGTTAATATTAATTTTTAATCATCATAAAAAAAAGCCAGCTGCATCGGCCAGCTTACTTTATGGAGGAGGTTATTGGGCTACCCGGGAATGAGATACGATTAGTTACCAGAAACGTGCATAAATTGCAATTAACAGCAGCATTATAGATACGATTAATACTATTGATGATGGTTTTAGCTTAAACATTTGTGCATCGAGTTCAAAAGCTTTAGGATTGATACGGGGACCTAAAATACTTGTACCAACCATAACCAGCACAGTGATGATAAATGACCAGCTCAGACAAATAAAGAATGGAATTTCATATATCCCATCCATATTTGGAAAAGCTGTATATAAAATTGTTTCCGGGCCAAATACTTTTACTGCAAATTCATTAAAGAAAACAGAGATCAGAAAGCCAAAGATAATGCCTGTAAAGGCAGCTATACTATTGGTACGCTTCCAGAACATCCCTAAAATGAAAGTCGCAAAAACCCCTGGACTGATATAACTGGTGTATTTTTGAACGAAGGTATAACCACCTGCCCTTCCGATTCCCAGTAAATCATTCCAGGTAAACAATACTGCGACAACCATGGAAATGACAATAGCAATACGTCCTGTCCATACCATTCGCTGCTCACTTGATTGTATATTGATATGTTTTTTATAGATATCAAGTGTAAAAATAGTCGATATACTATTACATTTTCCAGCCAGTGAGGCCACAATGGCAGCAGTTAAAGCAGCGGCAGCCAAACCTTTTAATTCGGGCGGCAAAAGACTAAGAATAGCAGAATATGCACTGTCTTTGCCTCCTGTCAACTGTAAATGACCACCTTTGTATAGCACATAAGCGATAATCCCCGGCAACATGACAATGACTGGCATTAATATTTTAAGCAGGCTCGCAAAAAGAATACCTGTACGGGCAGTCTGTAAATCAGCACCCAGTGCACGTTGTGTGATATATTGATTACAACCCCAATAATTGAGATTACTGATCCACTGACCTGCTGCATACATCCCTACAGCGGGGAGAATCAGGTATTTATTGATATCCACCTGCGAAGCACCTGGCTTAGGTTTGGCCAGCATCAGATGAAAATGTTCTGGCGCTTCTCTCAGTAAAACTTTAAAACCTGCAATAGCTTCACTGCCAACGCCAAACTTCTCGCCAACAATAGTTAAAGTCATATACGTGGTAGCCAGGCCACCGATAATCAGGACACCTACCTGGATCACATCAGTATAGCCAATTACACGCATGCCACCTAACGTAATTATTATCGCAAATACTGCCAGACAGATCATGACGATATGAAAATAGTCACCACCTATCAATCCATTGATAGCTAAGGCTCCTAAATATAAGATAGACGTTAAATTGATAAAAACGTACAGGAAAATCCAGAATACACTCATGATCAATGCTACACTGCCATTGTAACGGTTTTTAAGGAATTGCGGCATTGTATAGATCTTATTCTTGATATATACAGGCATAAAAAATACAGCTACCAGAATCAGTACCGCAGCCCCAAGCCATTCGTAGACAGCAACTGCTATACCAGCGAAAAACCCTTCTCCGCTCATTCCGATAAATTGTTCTGCAGATATATTAGAGGCAATAATTGAGGCTCCTATTGCCCACCAAGTGAGTGACCCTTCGGCTAAAAAGAAATTTTTAGAATCATTAACCTTACTTTTCTTTTTGTAAACATAGTATCCATATAAAGCGACGATGATAAAATAAATTACAAAGACGCCAATACCCCCTATGGAGAGTTTCGAGTTCATAGTCTGATATTTGGTTGTAGAATTGAGGGCATTAAGTTCATTACATTTACAGCTAACCGTGTTAGGTAAATGTAATGAATCTAAAAGAAATGACAGGTATACCTTTGCTTAAAACCGCAATTTAGCAGGCAGATATTTAGCAACCAGATCTTCATAATAAGGTTTTAGCGCTTTCCAGTCTGGCGGGACAGCACTTTTAGAATAGAGATCAAAGGGATTAAACAGATCTACCCATTTAAACATTTCTTTATCATGGCTGGTCATCAGATGTGCATAGGCGTTTTCGCGGTGCTGAGGATAAAATGAGTGGTAACGGAGCATATACAGAGCTTGTTCCGGCAGATAGTCTTTTAATAAATGATAGACATATTCATCATGTCCCCAGGTCATGGTTACGTTATCCAATCCACAGCCGGGTTCATAGATACCATATTTCGTATTGTATAATGGATTTTTGAAATCAGGGTTCTCTGCAAAAAACTCAGAGAAAACTATTTTATCAGCATAAGCGCAGCCTACAGGATAACTGTCCCCTACTACCGCCCATTGTGGCTCACCGAATAAGCAAAGTACTTTTCCCATATCATGAAAAAGACCAGTCAATACCATCCAATCGGGGTGCCCTTCACTTCTGATCGCTTCGCTGGTTTGTAATAAATGCTGGAGCTGATCAAGGTCAGTATCCGGATCTGAGTCATCTACCAATTGGTTTAAAAAGTCAAAAGCTTCCCAGACTGACATCTCCATTTTATCAAATTTCAGATACTCTGCTCTTTTCTGCTGGACAAAATCATAAGTCTGGTTGAGATGCTGCAACCGGTAAAATTCTTTTACAGATGCTTTTTCAGGTGTTTCATAATTCCTGAATGCAGCAGTATCTTTTTCCTGAGAAATTGCTTTGGGGTCAGGGTAACGTGCTAACAGATCGTCTTCCCATTGATCAAGTGAATTCAATGGATTTTCCTGGGTTGATTTGATGGCTTCTTTCATTTTATAAGTTTTAAAATTCTGATCATCAACTGATCTGTTTATTAAACAATTACCTTATTTAAATATCACGATTTGTTTCCTTAAACCAACCGGTCTCCTATTAATTATTTACGTTAACGATAAAGTAAATAATCGATTATTTTCTGTATTTTTTGGGTAAACTTGAGCTCCTTATGGAAAACATAACTATCAAAGTACTGGCCAGCAAACTGAATTTATCCGCTACTACGATTTCTAAAGCCCTGCAGGATAGCCACGAGATCAGTGAACCTACAAAGCAAAGAGTAAGGGCATTGGCAGCAGCGCTCAATTACACGCCAAATACCTATGCCAGGAGTTTAAGAACCCGGAAAAGTGAGACCATAGCTGTTGTCTTACCCGAAATTACTGATCATTTTTTTGCGCTGGTCATCAACGGTATAGAAACTGTAGCCAGGGAAAAAGGCTATCATGTGCTGATTTATCTGACGCACGAAGATTATAACCGGGAAAAAGAAATACTGGATTATATCAAAAAAGGAAGAATAGATGGGTTATTGATCTCTGTAACTAAAAATACGATAGCTACCAATCATATTGCCGCCATGGAACAGGAAAATATCCCTGTTATATTTTTCGACAGAGTCATGGAGCAAATGCAGCTGCCAATGGTGGTAACGAATGATTTTGAAAGTTGTTATCAGGCTACTCAGCATCTTTTGACTTGCGGCTGCAAAAAGATAAGCGTCTGTACGATTTCTACAAACCTGGAGATCAGCAAGCAGAGAATCCTGGGTTATCAAAAGGCAATGACCGACAATAATATTCCGCTGGAAGAAACTCACGTTTTGTTTTGCGATGACGATACGCAATGTTATGACCAGCTATACAATACTTTAAAAGCTAAAAACAGACCAGATGGTCTCCTTGCGATCGTCGATAAACTAACCTTACCGATCTATCTGGCCTGTGAAAAATTAAATTTAAAAATCCCTCAGGACCTGCAGGTGATTAGCTTTTCGAATAATCCGACAGCCGGGATTTTGAATCCATCGTTAACTACTATTTCTCAGCCCGCATTTCTGATTGGACAAACTGCAGCAATACTACTCCTGAATTCACTTGATCCAAAAAACAATAAAGTTCAGCAAGATATCACGACAATACCTTCTGAACTTATCATTAGAAATTCTACTGGTTATAAAAAACTATAAATCAGTAATCACTTTATACTTTGGAACCAGAAATTTCATCACTGCCCATGCGATTACGTAAGTTAAAGCACAAATTGTAAACATGATTGTATAACCTGTTTGAATATGGCCTGATGATTTATAATAATCAAAAAGCCCTCCACCTAATTTAGACATAAACACTCCTCCCAGGCCACCAGCCATACTGCCAATACCTATTACAGAGCCAATACATTTTTTGGGAAACATGTCAGAGACCGTTGTAAAAATATTAGCCGACCAGGCTTGATGCGCAGAAGCACCAATACCGATTAAAATTACAGGGATCCAGACACTGATATGTCCCAGAGGCTGTGCCAATAAAACCACTAAAGGAAAAAGGGCAATGATCAACATGGCTTTCATCCTGCCATCGTATGGCGTATATCCTTTTTTCATATAATACATAGGAAACCATCCCCCACCAATACTTCCAATCATTGTCATGCTATATAAAACTGCTAGTGGAACCATGATGGCTGTATTGTCCATCACGTACTGAACTTTAAGATAAGAAGGCAACCAGAAAAGAAAAAACCACCATACACCATCTGTCATGAACTTGCCAAAGGTAAATGCCCAGGTTTGTTTATAACCTAGCAATTTAAACCAGGAAACTTTTTCAGTATCATCCACTGCAACAGCCTTCTCATCGGGATCGTACTGAATATATTCCAGTTCGGCTTTAGATAAGCGTTTTTGCGCTTCTGGCTTTTCATAAAAGATGAACCAGAAAAATAACCATAGAAAACCAATGGCCCCAATGCTGAGAAATGCGGATTCCCATCCCCATTTCTCAGCAATCCAGGGCACAGTTAATGGAGCCAGAATAGCGCCTACATTTGCACCAGAATTGAAAACACCAGTGGCAAGTGAGCGTTCCTTTTTGGGGAAATATTCTGCTGTGGCTTTAATAGCAGCGGGAAAATTGCCTGATTCTCCGAAACCTAATACTGCTCTTGCACAGATAAATCCGAGTACAGAAACAGAAATACCGGTGATTCCTAAAACAGCTAATAGAGAAGAGAGCCCTTCGCCTAAAAAAATGGCTTTAGCATGCAAAATCGCACCTAAACACCAGATAATCAAGGCAGCGGCATATCCCCATTTTGTTCCTAAACGGTCAACTATCCGGCCTGCAAATAGCATGGAAATCGCATAGACCAATTGAAAAGCAGAGGTAATATTTGCATAGTCACTGTTTGACCAGTTAAACTCTGCTTCGAGCCTGGTGTGTAAAAGGCTTAAAACCTGTCTGTCCAGGTAATTTACTGTAGTTGCAAAAAATAACAGCGCACAGATTGTCCAGCGGTAGTTACCCACTTTTTGTTCGTTCATTATATTTGGTTTGTTTTTGGTTCAGGTTGATTGATATGGATCAGACATTAGCCTGATATCCCGTTCCTCCAGTCACTACAATGGCTTTACCTTTTAAAGAGCATAGATTTTCCATTACTATAGTATTGATTAGCCCCGGTTTAGTCCGAAATAGTTTTTAGCATTGTAATAGCAGATATTCTGAATCATCTCTCCCACCCATTTTTCATCATCAGGCAATAAGCCGGCTTCCATTTCTGAGCCGAAAAGATTACACATTATTCTTCTGAAATACTCATGACGGGAATAAGACAGGAAACTGCGCGAATCGGTCAGCATTCCAATAAATGTACTGACCACTCCCATATTTGATAAAGCATTGAGCTGTTTTTCTATCCCATCTTTCTGATCTAAAAACCACCAGCCTGATCCAAATTGCATCTTCCCTTTAATCCTGCCGTCAGCAAAATTGCCCAGCATAGTTGCAATAACTTCGTTGTCCGCAGGATTGAGATTGTAAACAACGGTTTGTGCCAGTTGATCTGTTAAATTCAGGTGGCTTAAAAAAGCCGTCAAATTCTCTGCATGTTTATAATCCCCGATAGAATCAAAACCAGTATCAGGGCCCAGTTTATGCAGCATTCGTGGATTGTTATTCCGGATAGCTCCTACATGAAATTGTTGTACCCAATTCCTTTCATGATACATTTTACAAAGTTCAGTTAAAATAAAACCCGCAAAGGCATCAGGATCCGAGAATACAGCCTGATCAGATTTAAGGAAGGTTTTGAACTCTTGTTCCTGCGCAAGGCTTAATGTAAAATGGGTTGGTAAGGTACTTAAACCATGATCTGATATAGAACATTGTTGTAAAGCAAAGAAGTCAACTCTATTTTTTAAGGCTTCCAGCAGGGAAGCTATAGTGGTAATTTCAACTCCTGCTTTTTGACCTAATACTTTAAGATAGGCTTTAAATGTGACAGGCTCGCCAATCATAAAAACCTTGTCTGGCCGGAAGGAAGGTTTGACTTTAATTTCATAACCTTCTTTGATCAATTGCTGATGATGGGTTAAATCATCACAAGGATCATCCGTGGTGCTTAACATTTCTACCTTGAAGTTTTTCAATAAACTCCGGGCTGAGAATTCATCCTGAGCTAAGCGTTCATTGGCCTGCAGATAAATCCTGTCTGCGGAATCTTTATTTAAATAGCTATTGATCCCGAATGGATTCTTAAGCTCCATGTGTGTCCAATGAAATAAGGGATTTCTTAGGGTTGCGGGTACGACTTCTGCCCAGGCTTTAAATTTTTCTTCATCACTGGCCTGCCCGGTAATGAACCTTTCATCAACTCCTAATGCCCGCATTGCCCTCCATTTATAATGGTCACCTTTTAGCCAGATATCAGTCAGGTTATCAAATTTTTTATCTTCTGCAATTTGCAGCGGAGACAAATGGTTATGAAAATCAATTACAGGCAAATGCTTTGCATATTCATGATAAAGCAAAACTGCCTTTTTATTACTTAATAAAAAGTTATCAGTAATGATCGTACTTTCCGTCATATCAGCTAATTTTCAGTTTAATATTTGGTTATAACATTTGTCTTGCAGCGTTATACTGGTTAATACAACCCTTATGAGTTATTCTTCAGCAGATATTCATTAAAGATTCCAAATTCAAGTCCTCTTAATTCTGCCAGGCCTTTTAAACGGCCAATTGCAGCATATCCAGGATTAGTTTTCTTGCGTAAATCATCCAGCATCTGATGGCCGTGGTCAGGACGCACAGGAATACTGAGCTTTCGCAATTGCTGCTGATTAAACAATTCTTTAACTACCTGGTACATATTTACATCACCTTCTAAATGATTGTCTTCAAAGAAATCACCCTCAGCATTTCTTTTCGTACTTCTTAAATGTATAAAATTGATCCTTGCTGCAAATTCTCTGATCATTTCTGGCAGGTCATTATCTTCTCGAACGCCGAAAGAACCTGTACAGAAACAAAGGCCATTATTTAGAGAGGGTACAGCTGAAAATATTTTACGCAGGTGTGCTGCAGTGCTTACTACACGTGGTAATCCAAAAATTGCATAAGGCGGATCATCCGGATGCACGACCATTTTAATTCCAAACTTATCGGCCACAGGCATAATTTCCGAAAGAAAATGTACCAGGTGACTGGTTAGTTTTTCCTCATCTATTCCATGATATTGGTCTAAAGCAGTTTGAAATTGTTCCAGGGTAAAGCTTTCTTCACTTCCGGGTAAGCCCGCTATGATATTACGCTGTACCAGGTTTTTCTGCGCTTCATCAGCCTGATTAAACCAGGATTCTCCTTTAAGGAGCTCTTCTTTGGTATAGGCCATTGAAGCATTTGGTCTTTTTAGCATAAAAACATCAAATGCACAGACTGCAGCTTTTTCAAATTTCAAAGCTCTGGCTCCGTTTGGCAATTCATAAGCCAGGTTGGTACGCGTCCAGTCCAGCACAGGCATAAAGTTATAAGTAACAGTATGGATGCCGCAAGCCGCAAGATTCTTCAAAGATTGCTTATAATTATTTATAGAGTATTCAAAGTTTTTGGCCTGTGTTTTAATCGCTTCATGTACGGGTAAACTTTCTACTACATCCCAGGTTAAACCTGCATTTTCGATCAACTGTTTATGTTTTTCAATTTCCCCTATCTCCCACACTACCCCGTTCGGGATATGGTGCAAAGCACTGACAATACCGCTGCAGCCTGCCTGCAGAATATCACTCAGGATCACGGGATCGTTTGGACCAAACCAGCGCATGGTCTGTATCATTTTATAAATAACTGATTTTTCTGTTACACTCATTATTCAAATCTTTTCAATAAAACTATGCTAAAAAACCATCGTTATGCAGATGCAATTTATAAAACGTTAAAGGCATATCATTCATATAACCTGTTAAAATTAGCCGTCAAACGTTTGATTCTTCGTTTCAAACGTTTGAAATAAATTAGGTCTTATAGCCTTTTAACAGCATTTGCTATGGTTACTCAATATCAGATTTATTTAATAATTAAAATAGCTGAGGAACATTTTAATTCTTAATCCTCAGGCGATAAACATGCTGACCGTGCTTATCAAACATTTGATAGTTTATTATCTTTATATTTAGGCGATCGTTAACTAACCTAATGAGTACAAAAACGCCCGTAACCCTGAAACTTTTAGCTCAAAAGCTAAAAATATCAATATCTACAGTATCCAAAGCTCTTAACGACTATCCTACCATTAATGCCTATACCAAAGAAAGGGTAAAGCAAATGGCTGCTGAGCTGCATTTTACGCCGAACAAATCTGCGCTTAATCTACAGATTCAGAAATCTTATACCATTGGTATCATTTTACCAGATCTGATGGATCATTACTTTACCAGAAGCATTTTCGGAATTGAACAGCATGCCCGGCAATATGGCTATAATGTAATTATAGGTCAATCTTACGATGAATTGAAAAAGGAAGTTGATCTGGCCAATATGCTGCTTAAAAGTCGTATTGACGGTTTAATTATTGCCATTTCTAAGAATACACAGAACTTTGACCATTTAGATATGTTTGAAAACCTTGGCCTGCCAATTATTTATTATGGCAGAAACCCAAGCTTTAATTTAAGTTGTCATAAAGTATTAAGTAATACTTATCAGGGATGTTATAAAGCAACAGATTTCCTGATTAAGCGCGGACATCAAAGAGTTGCCTACCTGGGTGGCCCGAAAATGATCAGTTTTACACATGATAGGTTTAAAGGTTATATCAACGCATTGAATGATAACCATATTCCTTTTGATGCCAGCCTTGTCGCTTATACAGACTTTGACAAGGAGAATACCAATACTGCAATTAAAGAACTATTTTACAATAGTGAAAACCCGCCTACCGCATTAGTAGCTTTTAAAGAGCAGATTCTATTTGATGCCATGAAATACCTTCGTGCCAATAAATATGAAAAAATGGAACAAACAGAATTCATTGGTTTCGGAAATATGCCATTTATCCGTTACCTGGACAACCCTCCCCTGGCCTCTATCGAAGAGAATCCTGAGTCTATGGGTGAAAATGCGATTAAACTACTTTTAAAATTAATTGACCATAAAACAGAAGCAGCCGGATACCAAGAAGTTATGGTAGACTGTGAACTGGTTCTGCACCAATAAAATTCAAACATTTTCTTAGGGTAATTCCTGATTTATTTTCTTTACTGGAAAATAAATCAGGAATTACTATGGCCCGGAATCTGACTGTTTCAAATTCAGGTTCAAACGATTGTATCCTCCGGAAATCACAGGACTAAACGTATAATTTATACCATCCTGTTATACAATTATTTTACTAGATTGTATCTGTTTTAATTTTTTAATTAAAACATCACTTTAACCTAAATTAACCCCTTAACCAAATTAAATGAAATTTCAATTCTTACTACTCGCCGGACTTACCAGCCTGGCTGCCTGCACAGACAAAAATCCGCCCTCCACTGCGTTAACAAATCAATCTATTGCTGGTACCTGGAAATTGGTATCCAGTAAGGTCACTAGAGGTGCTAAAACAGAAATTACTTACCCTGTAAAAGGACAGGAAATGATAAAATTATTTAATGGGACACATTTTGCTTTTTTCAAACATGACCTGGCAAAAGGAGCTGTACCTGTTCCAGTTTACGATGCTGGTGCAGGAACTTTTTCCCTTAAAGGTGATCAATACCAGGAGCATTTAGAATATTGTAATTACCGCAACTGGGAAAACAGAGATTTTAAATTCACATTGACTTTAAAGAATGATACAATCACACAGAAAGGTATTGAGAAAATTGATAGCTTAAATATCAATCAGGAAATCGTGGAAATTTATACTAAAATAAAGTAAATCTGAATCTGTTTTTCTCTTTAAAAAGGCTGCCTTTTACAATTACCGTCAATAAAATGAATTAAATAACTAAAAATCAGTATACATAATTTTCCTATGTATATAAGAAAGTTATATATTTGTGTTATGAGTACAGCAAACGGAATGTTAAAGGGCAGCCTGCAAACTATCATTTTGAAACTTCTTCAGGAAAATGAGAAGATGTATGGTTATGAAATCACCCAGAAGGTGAAGGAAATCACCAATGGAGAAATTAAACTAACAGAAGGTGCAATGTATCCCAGCCTCCACAAAATGGAAGCTGATGGTATGTTAAGCACCAGTACAGAATTAGTGGACAACAGAGTGCGCAAATATTATGCGCTGACCACTGCGGGCAAAAAAGAAGTAGAAAACAAACTTCAGGAAGCCGAGAGTTTTATTGGGAATCTGCAATTGCTGCTTAACCTCAAATCTAAGCTCTCATGAAATTAACCGCGCAGCAACATTTAGAAATACGCCAGCATCTGCTGAGTTTATCGCTCACTGAAAACATGCTCGACGAATTATATGATCACCTTCTTACTGCTCTGGAACAGAAACCGGCTTCTGCTAAATTCAATATGACTGAAGTGCGTGAATTGATTGATACAGAATTCAGTGAATTGATCAATACACCAGAAGAAAAAAAGAAATATCGCCTGATCAATACGGTTGCTGGTTTTGCACTTTTTGGCATTGCGCTGCTAACTTACTGGCTCACCATGGAACCAACTGCAAGTTTCTATGATTGCGGAGAATTTATTGCGACCGCTAACAAATTACAAGTCGGACACCAGCCAGGTGCTCCTCTTTTTCTGATGATCGGTAAAATGTTCAGCCTGCTGGCCATGGGTAACACCGCAAAAATTGCTTACTGGATTAATTTCAGTGCTGTGCTTGCCAGTGCAGCTACGATTATGTTTCTTTTCTGGACTATCACAGCGCTTGCTTCCAAAGTTTATAGCAAAGAAAAAGTTGGCAGTAAAACCTTCAGTATCATTGCAGCAGGAGCTATAGGTGCGCTCGCTTATACCTTCTCAGATACCTTTTGGTTTTCAGCAGTAGAGTCTGAAGTCTATGCGCTCTCCTCCTTATTTACTGCAGTTACTTTCTGGGCCATTTTGAGATGGGAGAGCGAAACCAATAACCGCTGGCTCATTTTCATTTCCTTTATTGTGGGCCTTTCTATTGGTGTTCATCTTTTAAGTTTATTGACCATACCTGCCGTAACTCTTGTTTATTACTTTAAAAAAGTGAAGGAGCGTGGAGTCCTGGGAACCATTAAAGCCTTTTTAATTGGCTGTTTGATCGTCGGAATTGTTCAGTTTGTGCTGATCCAGTATTTTGTTCTTTTCGCCGCAGAGGCCGACCTTCTTTTTGTAAATACTTTTGGCCTTTTCTTTGGGTCAGGTGCAATATGTTTCATTTTACTCTTTGCTGCAATTTTGTATAGCGTAATAAGTTACTCCATACGTCACCAAAAATATAACCTGAACATGGGGCTGCTTTGCCTGGTATTTGTTCTTTTTGGCTTTAGCTCCTACCTGATGATCCTGATCAGAGCAGATGCAAAAACCAATATCAATTTAAGCAATCCGGATCAGCCATTTTCTCTCTACGACTACCTGGGACGTACAAATTATGGGTCTGTACCTTTAATTTACGGTAATACCTTTGATGCTAAAGTAGTAGAGCAAAAAGAAACCGGAAATACATACCGCAAAGGAGCTTCAAAATACGAAATATCCGGAAAAACCTACAAAACTGTTTACGACAAAAACATCCTCTTCCCAAGAACCTTTAGTCAGAAAGCAGGACACGATAAATATTATCAACAGTGGCTAAGTCTGAACGAAGGACAAACACCAACGTTCACCCAGAATCTGAGCTTTTTTACTTCATGGCAATTGGGGTTTATGTACTGGCGTTATTTCTTATGGAACTTTGCAGGAAGACAAAATGATGTCCAGGGCGTTGGAAACGTACAAGATGGTAACTGGATTACCGGTATCAAACCGCTGGATAGCTTACGCTTGGGCAGTCAAGCTGATCTCCCTGCCACAATCACCACCAATGCTGGACATAATATGTATTATGGATTACCATTATTAATGGGAATTGCCGGACTGATCTGGCTTTACCGCAGAAATAAAAAAGATGGAATTGTGGTGATTACTTTGTTTTTCTTTACTGGAATAGCAATTATTCTCTACTTAAATCAAGATCCATTGCAACCAAGGGAAAGGGATTATGCTTATGCAGGTTCTTTTTATGCTTTTGCCATTTGTATTGGCTTTGGTGTACTGGCCCTCAAAGAACTTTTATCAAAAATAGCCAGGCAGAGATTAAGTCTGATCATTGCTACAGGAATATGTTTACTGGCGGCACCTGTATTAATGGGTGTACAAGGCTGGGATGATCATGATCGCTCTCATAAAACCACAGCAACAGACTGGGCTAAGAACTATTTAAATTCTTGCGCACCGAATGCGATCCTTTTTACGAATGCAGATAATGATACTTTTCCACTTTGGTACGCGCAGGAAGTAGAGGGTTTCAGAACAGATGTACGTGTAATCTGTATGCAGTTTTTACCCGATGCCTCTTTTATCAATCAATTGAAGAAGCAAATGAATAAATCTGCAGCATTACCTATCACGATGGCTGAAGAAAAGTATGTTACTGGTGTCAGGGATTATCTGCCTTACGTAGATTATGGACTGACTGATAGTGTAGAGTTGAAGGATTTGTTTTCGGTAATGACTTCTGAAAACAAAGAAGATCAGGTACAGATGACCGATGGCACGTTTATGAATTTTCTGCCCACTAAAAAGCTAAAACTCACTATAGATCCCGAACAGCTCGTTAAAACGCATACCATCACTCCTGCTCAAAAAGCGCAGGTGAGCAAAACAATGGAATGGAACTTTAATAAATCTTATGCTAGTAAAGGCGATTTAGCCCTATTTGATATTCTCATTCATAACAATTGGGAACGCCCGATATACTTTGCAACTTCGGTATCACAAGATACTTATATAGGTCTTGATCAATACCTTTACCTGGAAGGGTATGCGTATCGTTTACTCCCTTTTAAAACTTCAGCCGAGGATAACAGAGATAAAAGTGACAAGACTAATTCGGATGTAATGTATGCAAATGTGATGCATAAAATGGATTATACAGGATTCAATAAGGCTTCTTATCTGGATCAGGAATCCAAAAGAATTGTTTTTTCTACCTGGGGATTTAACAATACACTTGCTGGTAATCTGATTATGGAAGGGAAATCTGCAAAGGCTGCATATTTAATGCAGAAATGTCTGAGAGATTTACCATTGACTAATTATTCGGTAAGAGATACGGTAAACAGGATTAGTACCATTCAGAATTTATATGCGCTCAACCGGATTAAAGAGGCGAATCAGCTGACTAAAGAAACAGCTGGTTTCCTTGCTCAGGAGTTCAGCTATGTTTGTACACTGGCCCCGGAATTCCAGCAGGCTTATTTGCAGGATACAAGATTAAGCTTGTCTGTTTTACATCAGCTCGATCAATTGACGGCTGGTTATAAACAGCAGGAATTAAACCATGTTATTAAAGATTCATTTAATCAAATGATAGATAAATCAGGTATCAGAAGGAGCTGATAATACTATTATAAATAATAAAAGAGCCCGGCTAGTTGTCGTCTTTACCCAAAAGACAATGAACTATTCAGCAAGTATCAGTGGTCGGTGTTGAGAAGGGGTTGGTAAGGCCAATGGCCTTACCAACCCCTTCTCAACACCGACCACAATACGTTCCGTTAATTTACTTTAACATACTGGCCGAAAAAGCCGTAAATACTGTTAAAACTCCGACATAACCAGGTCAGGCTCTTCTGCCTTAGGCGATGCAGTAACTGTTTTCTTTTTAGCCAGCTGGTTCACTCTGTACATTAAAAATATACTGATCAATGTGACCACTACAACCACATAACCAACGATATCATAATGTTCTATAGGACTAAATTTAGTCTGCTGAACGACGATCATCCCTGAAACTGCTGCCGCTACTCCACCTGCAATTTGCTGCATAGAAGAATTAATGCTCATAAATGCGCCTCTGTCTTCCATATCAGGGATTGCGCTTGTTAAAGCGGAACTTGGAACCATACGGCTCATAATCCCTATCATCATCAGCACGTTAAGGCCAATTACGATCCAGAATGGTGTTGCAGATAAATTGGTATAAGCTACACAGATCAGTATGGTCCAGATAGAAGCAATACTGAAAATTCTGAATTTACTCACCGTATCACTCAGCTTTCCAATTAAAGGCATAATAATCAATGAACTTACCCCGGAAACCATAAATAATACAGGTAACTCTCCAGCCGTAACATGCAGGTTATTAACTGCAAAAACACTTCCAAAAGGCATCATCATAAAACCACCTATGGATAGTGCAGCTGTTGCTGCAAAACCAACCCGGTAATTCTTTTTGGATACTGTATGCCAAAGATGCTTAAATGCAGACCGGTCATGTTGCAAACCAAGATGTTTGTTGATTGGTTTTAAAACCACCACAATTAAAATGGCAATGATTATGGCTACCGCAGCTACCATCACAAAAGGTGACTCCCATCCCCATTTGTTCGCGATATATAAACCTATGGGGATACCCAATACCTGACTTGCACCGAAGCCCATTTGTATAAAGCCCATTACTCTTCCCCTTTGCTGTAAACCAAAAAGGTCGGTAATAATAGCCATAGAAATAGAGCTGATTACCCCGCCAAATAAGCCGGTAATAATACGTGCAGCAACCAATAGCTCAAAGGAATTGGCTAAACTGCATAAAAAGGTTCCAACAATGAAACCACTGTAAAAGAATAAAAGCAGTTTCTTACGGTCAAAACGATCTGCAAAACCTGCAGTTAATAAACCTGAGATACCTGCACTGAAAGCATAAGCAGAAACTGCAATCCCAAAAGAGGAAGGCTTCATACTTAAAGACTTAATCAGCATATCTCCCAAAGGAGACATTACCATAAAATCAAGTATAACAGTAAATTGAGTCATTGCTAAAATAAAGATTACTATCTTTTGATAGCCCGAAAAAGGTATAGTTCCTTCAGTTTTCATAATTCTAAGTTAATTCACAACACATATAGCCGTGATCACGGACCATTTGGATGATTTGCTCATGCTTTAGGTTATAAGAAACTATTCTTAAAACATAGTCTTCATCATCAAGATCCACATTCCATTGTTCAATATTTTTGTTCTCGTCCAATAAAGGCTGTAAAGCCTGTTTATCCGCTTCAGATTTTATATCTGTTCTAAAAAGCAGGATATGATTGAAATTTTCCATTTTTTTGTCATTCTTAATGCTGTTTAATTATATATATTATCATTTAATTTACTTCTTCAATCCTTTCACAACCAGATCAAAAGCCTCCCATAACATCTCATCTGTCATCTTGAATGGCTTTCCACCAAGGCTTTGTCCTTCATTGTTAAACTTAATTAAAGCGTAAAGCGGTGCAAATGCAACTGACCAGTAAACTTCAAAAGGCATCTCCCTGACTTCTCCGCGGGAGATAATATTATCATTAAATCTTTTGAATTTCACTAAAACATCTTCCATTAACGTAGAGAGAAATTGATCCTGATAAACAGACGCCCTCAACTGTTCATTAAACTTGCTTAATATTGGGTTATTGATCAACTCCCGATAGCGGTTTTCCCATTGCTGGCGTAACCCGTCTTCAAAAGAAGCTTCAGCATCAAAATTATGCAGCATTGATTTTGCTAACACCCTACCATGCTCTACAGCAAGCTGGGAAAGAAGATCATCCTTGTCCTTGTAATAAATATAAAGTGTGGCTACGGAAATGCCACAAGCTTTGGCGAGCTTATTCATACTAAAACTTTCAAAACCACCATTTGCAATGGTTTCTACAGCAATTTTTTTTACCAGCTTCTCTTTCTCTATATCTCTTGTACGCATAAGTATTAAATGATTAATCAAATATAAGTGAATATTCATTCATTAATGAAATAATAAATAAAATATAGCTTTGAGCAACACATTTCCAATTATCTGCTCTTTAAACAGAATTCATGAAACAGGAAAACTTATCCTGCTATCTGATAATCAAAATAAGAGAGAATATCCGAATATAATTTTAGACGTTTCGGATGTAATAGAAGTATGGAAATTAAGAGCAGGTTTTATCTTTGAATTCCCTGAGCCAGGAGAGCTTTATAACAGGTTCAATGATCTGGAAGCGAAAGTATCTATTATGCAGGATCAGCTGTTGAGAATGCTTAAATAAGTTATCAATGCACTACCGTAGAACAAATGGTTTTTACAGGCTTAGTGAATATAAGGGTTAAACTATTGTTTAATAAGGTGATCCGGTAATTCAGGAAGATTATATTTGACGCAACTGGTTTTAATGGACTTAGTTAAATACCGGCTTGCCGGTATTTCTTTTAGCAAAAAAGGTGGGTATCTTTTTAAGACACCCACCTTTTTATATTTAACTTATCTTTTTGACTATAGTTTAAAACCGTAAGCGATACGCAAAGCGATCTGTCCTACACTTTTGTTATCATAGTTATTTGCATAACGTAATGCATCACCTTTACCAGTATTTTCATACTTAATACCTAAGTCTAAACCATTACTCCATGAGTAACCAAGAGTTGGGGCATAAAGGAAAGTTGTTTTTGAATCTTTAGATACACCAAAAGCAGCACCTACTTCACCCATTGCATAGATACCTGAACCCGTTGGATCAAAGAAATACTTTAAACCAGTTTTTACAGGAATGTAAGCATAGTCAGGAACTTCAATGTTGTTGACAGCACCTACACTATATACACGGTCTTTTGCAAAATAGTGATTATAACCAGTTGCGATTGGAACCGATAATTGTTTAGTTAGGTCAAACTGTGCACGCACATCGATACCAGCAGCAACACTATAATTGTTATTTGTAGGGATACCTATATTTGCACCAACACCTATTTTTTGAGCACTAACATTAGTTGTAAAAAACATTGCCACAACAGCTGCTGCCGAAGCAAGATATTTAGTAGAATTTTTCATTTTATTATATTTATTCATGTGTTTTGACGATTGACAATTTTTATCAACCTTTCATGGGGTAAATACAAAATGTATGCCACTACAATAATCAACAGCTCTTTTTCCTTATCAAACAAGCTTCAATACGGTATAGATAGCGTTTTTCAAATCAGGAAGTTTTTCAGCAATAACCAAGGCCGACATATCTTGCAGCGCCTGATCAAGAAGACTTGATCAGCTTATGTAACAGCCGCTTACTGGCCAAATGACTCCGTATATAATTTGATAACTTCCTGCTTTAATTGGATGGGTTCCATTGCTGAATCAAGCCAGTTTATCATAATACCGTCTTTTTCCATTTTTCTGAAAAAAGTCATCTGCCTCTTTGCAAATTGGCGGATTGCGATGTACAATTTATCTTTTAAGTCTGGTAAACTGAGCTTATTTTGAAGATATTCGGTGATAAATTTATATTCCAAACCATAGAAGAGCAACATTTCAGCACTTACACCACGCTTTAAAAGCCCTTCGACTTCTTCAATAAGACCATTGTCAAAACGCTCATTTAGCCTGCTATAAATTCTTTCTCTGCGGGAATCAACTGCTCCACCCAACCCGATCACCAGAGGATTCAGCAAGGGACGATTTTCTTCTACTAATGTATGATGTTGTAAATATGCTGCAATTTCAATAGCTCTGACTAACCTCTTAGCAGAAGAAAGATCTGCATGGGCTGTTAATGCTGCCGGATAACCTGCTAATACTTTACGTAATGCTTCAATATCATGGGATGGAAGACTTGTGCGCAATTCTTCATTGACAGGAACCGCAGTGTATTGATGGTTTTGCAGGATACTGTGAATGTACATGCCTGTGCCACCGCACAGCACTGGTACTTTATGCTGCTGGTTAAGATTTTCAACTATTTGATAGAAATCTTCTTTAAATGAATTCACATTGTAATGCTCACCTGCCTCTCTGATATTAATCAAATGATAGGGAATAAGTTTTTCACCGATCTTGTATTCATGCAGATCCTTTCCGGTCCCAATATCCATATCCTTAAATACCTGCCTGCTATCTGCACTAATAACTTCTCCATCCAATGCAGCTGCAACACTAACCGCAAGTTTAGTTTTTCCTGAGGCCGTTGGACCAAGTATAATTAAAAGTGGGTTTTTCTCTATTTGCATGGTATGATATATTTCAGGTTCCCCATATTAAAAACACGGCTATAGTTTAAAGATTTTAAATAGGTTGCTTTCTCTGCTCCTGTTAGTTGAGCAATAACAACACTGATTTCCTCTGGCAAGCGATGCGGAAAATAGCGGATATTATTCACCGTATCCAGCCATATTTCTGCCGGGGGAATTTGCCCAACCAGTTCAAAGCCTAGCTTGGTATATCCTTTTCCATAAGACCAGTCCAGGTCGGCATAGGTCATCACATCACTAGGGAGAACAGCTTTGATGAAGTGCTTAATCAGCTTGCTTAGGCCACCCTGTACTGTAAATCCATCGGCAGTGGCGAACCTGATCAGTTCAACAGAGGTATAATCTTCGTGTCTTCTGGTCATTCTCCTTTTGCCACTAAAGGTAGCTACAGCAACGAACTGACTATCGAAAACCAAGGCATACCTATGCCTCGCTTTAGCTGATCCCTGAAGATGATTTTCTTTTAAAAAAGTATCTGCCTGAGGTTGAGTTATATTCACCACAGAAGTTTTTCTACCATGAATCCGCTGGTTCTTTCCCATTAATGCACGAATACGACTCAGAATCTGTTTTGGTTTATCAGCCCAGATATCTTCCCAAAGCTGAATCAATTGGTTACCTGAAGCCGCATATTCCTGTTGCAATCGTAACGTTTCTGCTGAACCAGGATGGATTGTTATACTTAATAAATTAAGATACAATTTATCATTATCCAGGAACTTCAATAAAAGAAAAGAGTCAGAAGTATAAAGTTCTGACTCCATGCCAATATCCAGTAACGCTTGTTTAAGCTCTTGTTGCCAGCTTATTTCTTGTATACTCACTCTTGTTTTTTGTTATAGCAATACCTGCTCTTTTTATCTCCACTCAATTCCAAGTTTCCTTAAACCCATTCATGCGCTTTGAATATCTTGTAGCCGGCAGCAACTTTATCTTCTATTAAATTCAAAGTTACATCATCCAGCTCTTTAATAAACATTGTGCGCTCATGCTGAGGAATAGAATCAGGCAATAATTCAAAAGCAACATGGTCATCCTTAATCTCTATGCTGAGAAAGAATACGCCAGATTTTCCCTCTCCATCCTGCTGTGCAGGAGAAGCAGCCCAAAGATCGTATTTCTGATCGCTATTTGTCCCATCGTTGAAGCCTAAAGTAGTATAAGGTTGTAAAGTTGCCCTGATTGTTTGAAAAATTTCTATAAGATCCGTTTTCATAGCTTTCATATTTTGAATTCACAGGTATAACAAGCATTAAAAACTATTGTTTACCATTCTCTACATTTAGCCACCATTTTGTATCTGGATAAGGTCCACCGAGTACAAAGGTTTCGCCCATTAATGGAGTTGTGATCTGCTGGGCTGATTCTTCAGCACTTTTGGTAACCCGTAAAACAGAGTCATTCCAGTCATGTAAAGCCAGCGTGAACTTTCCCCAATGCACAGGCAAAAGTACTTTTGCTTTCAGATCTTTTGCTGCCATCACTGTTTGTTCAGGAAACATATGAATTAAAGGCCATAACTCGTTGTACTGCCCGCATTCTAAAATTGCCAGATCAAAGGGGCCCTGTTCCTCACCAATAAGCTTAAAATGGCTGTCATAACCAGAATCTCCGCCCAAAAACAACTTATGTTCAGGAGTTTCCAAAATAAACGATGACCATAAGGTACGGTTGCGTTTAAACAATCTTCCAGTAAAATGTCTTGCTGGTTTTGCTGTGAATTTCAGCCCAAATAAAACAGCTTCTTCCTCCCATGCCAATTCGGTAATTTTTTCTGCTGGAATTCCCCAGCGGATTAAATGAGATCCTGCACCTGCCGAGGTTAAAAAGTGTTTTACACTATCCTTTAGCTTTAATATACTTTGATAATCCATGTGATCATAATGATCATGGGTAATCAAAAGCACATCAATTGCAGGAAAATCTTCTGCGCTGATAAAATCAGTACCAGCGTATTGTTTTTTACCGATAAAAGAAAATGGAGATGGTGTTTTACTAAATATGGGATCCACCAGTATTTTTAAAGTATCCAGTTGCAATAAATAAGACGAGTGTCCAAACCAGGTAACTTTTGTACCTGATACGGAATCGAGTTCTGGTGAAACATGTGGTAAAATAGCTGACGGCCTGCTGTTAGGGTTACCTTTCAGCATGGCTTTGAAAATTGCAAAATAACCATCTTCTGGCACCATGGATGTTAAAGATTGGTTTTGGAGTTCATCGCCTTGTGCATTAGGCAACCGCCGGATACGTTCCAGCCTTGCACCTTCAGGCAAACGACCAAAAACCGGTAAGGTTAAAATGGCATAAACCAATAAGGATAATGCGCCGAGAATAAATAAAGTGATATACATAGGTTCAGAATAGCTAATTATAAAAACTATGCAATAACATCAGCTTAAAATGTTATACATAGAAATTCTAGAACGAATATAACAATTGGATGAAGTATCAAGCCCGGGAAATTTATTAATATTGCACGGACCTGTTAATTAGCAGCACCTTTTTAATTGTAATACCTTACCATACCCTAAAGAGAGCGAATAATGAAAGTTAATACTGTTTTTCTAAACCATGCTTTTATAGCGGAAACACAAGCTTCCTTATTAGTTACAGATCTTTCCATACAAAGAGGCTATGGAATATTTGATTTCTTTAAAACAATAAATGGTAAACCTGTTTTTTTAGATGACCATATAGCCCGATTTTATAATTCAGCAAAAAAAATGCATCTGCAGATCAGTCAAACTCCTGCAGAACTAAAAGATATTATTGCTGAATTGATGCAAAGAAATAATTTACCGGATTCAGGGATCAAGATGACTTTAACAGGTGGTTATGCTGCTGATGCTTATACCCTTCCGGCTGCACAGAACCTGATCATTACACAGACGGCCTTAACGTTACCTAAGGGGCTTCAAGCTGAAGGAACTACTTTGGTTACTTATCCCTATCAAAGACAGTTTTCAGAAATGAAAACGCTGGATTATGCTATGGCAATCTGGTTACAACCATTTATTAAAGAGAAGAATGCGAATGATGTATTGTATCAGTATAATGGCTTTGTCAGAGAAACGCCAAGGGCCAACTTTTTTATAGTAACTACTGAGGGTGAAGTCGTTACTGCTAAAGACAACATTCTGGCTGGAGTAATCCGTAAAAACATCTTAAATCTCGAAGACACAGGTTTTCAACTAACTGAACGTGAGTTTAGCGTGGAGGAACTTTATAATGCAAGTGAAGCCTTTATGACCAGCACAACGAAAAATATCCTTCCGGTGCTAAAAGTAGATGGTAAAGAAATTGGTGACGGTAAAGTGGGAAAGATTACCACCCAATTATCTGCTTTGCTGCTGAAGAAAATAGGATAATATCCTTTTTGAAATATTACCCTTTTTGAAAACAAATTCAAAAATGCTATTGCTATACGACCGCCGGATCTTCTTTCTTTGGAACTAATTTTTCTGCCAGCCCTGCTCCTGCAGCAAGTAATTCATTGGTAATTGATCTTGTATATTCAGAGATTTCTGCTTTAAAGTCTGCAACAGAAGCTCCAGACCGGATTTCTTCCAGTCTTTTTTCCCAAGAGCCAGTCAATTCTGCTTGTGCAATCTTCTGATCTTTCACTACATCATAAACTGCCAGACCTTTAAAAGTCGGGACAAGATTTCTTTTCTCCCGCATAATATATTCTCTGGTAATCAGGGTTTCGATGATTGATGCCCTGGTTGCCGGAGTTCCCAGTCCACTATCTTTCATTGCATAACGAAGTTCTTCATCTTCAATCTCTTTACCAGAAGTTTCCAGTGCTTTCAATAAAGATGCTTCATTATACAAAGGCTTAGGTTTAGTCTGTTTCTCTAATAAGGCCTTTTCTACAATAGGTAACAGTTCACCCTTTTTAACTTTTGGAAGAGAAGGGTTATCCTCATCTTTCTTATCTTCTTCTTTATCATTTAATACCGATCGCCATCCTGCAGAGCGGATTACTGTTCCATTTGCAATAAACAGGGAACCGGATTCAATCGTTATTTTAGTTACCTCTTTTATACATTCCTGATGGAAAGCTTCCAGCATACGCCCCACAACCATATCATATACAGCCTGTTTATCTGCACTTAAATGAGCAGGGGTTTCCCCTGTTGGTAAAATAGCGTGGTGATCGGTAACCTTTTTTGCATTCACACTTCTTTTATTCAAAGGTACAGTCATTAAGAACTCTGCCTGTTTTCCAAAATCAGGGTGTGTTGTCAGCTGTGTAATCAGTTGAGGAACACCAGCAAAAACATCATCTCCAATATACCTGCTACCTGTACGCGGATAGGAAACCAGTTTACTTTCATATAAATTCTGCAGCAGGTTAAGCGTCTGATCTGCGGTATAACCTTTACGCTTATTGGCCTCTTGTTGTAAGCTACTTAAATCGTGCAATAATGGAGGGGGTTCTTTACGCGGCTTAGCTTCCACATCCAGGATCTTTCCTCCGGTTGGGAATCCAGAGCCTGTATCTTCAATCTTGTCAAATAAAACCTGAGCTTCTTCTTTTACATTAAAGTTGACTATAGAAACGGCCTTAAAAAGTTGTCCGTCCTTATCCAGCTGTATCCCCAGCTGATAATATAATTGGGGTACAAAATTCTTAGTTTCAATAAACCTGGAGCAGATCATTGCTAAAGTGGGTGTTTGTACCCTGCCCAGCGAAAGTACTGATCTTGAACCAGCGGATATACTTAGGGCCTGAGTAGCATTCATTCCGACCAACCAGTCAGATTCTGACCTGCAATGTGCCGAATTAAATAGCGTGTCATAATCAGTACCGGGTTTCAGGTTCCGGAATCCTTCTTTAATAGCTTCGTCAGTCTGCGAGGAGATCCAAAGTCTTTTAAACGGTTTTTTACATTTCAGGAAATAATAGATATAGCGGAAAATGAGTTCACCTTCCCTCCCGGCATCCGTTGCGACGATAATCTCTGTAGCCTCATCAAAAAGTTTCTTGATAATATCGAGCTGCTTTCTTACGCCTGGATCTTCAACAAAACCATCCTTGGTTTTAATTTTCCGGATCGCCAGTTTAAATTTAGCCGGAAGCATGGGCAGATGTTGTCTTCTCCAGCCAATAAAGCCATATTCCTGCGGGGGTGCCAATTGCAGCAGATGTCCGAATGCCCAGGTGAAAGTATAACCTTTCCCCTCAATGTATCCGTCTTTTCTACCCGTTGCGCCAAATACTTTAGCTAATTCACGTGCAACGGATGGTTTCTCTGCAATTACAATCTTCATCTATTCTCCTTTTTTAGAATCCCTAAATTTCATCAAAATACTTCACATTAAAAAACCATTAGCTCCTTTCCCAGCTGCATAAACCTCTCCAAAACACTTAAAGAATATAATGTCAGCGAATAGGTTGCTGGCTTTTCAACACTCATTATCAGTGAGATCTGGCATCACAATGGATAGCTGTCCAGAACGGGATGGATGTTGAAAAAAAGGTGAAATCCAGCTGAAGCAGGATTTTATTTTGGCATCAGGAATAAATGCGCAGCTTACATATCCCTGTCTTTTTCACATTGGAGACAACAAATCCAAACCAACTTTAAAGGTATTACAATGCGCTTCTACAATGTCTTTAATAGCAGGTGAATATCCACCACCCATACTCACCTGTACGGGTAACCCTTTTTCTTTACAAAATTGAAAAACCATCTTGTCTCTTTCTCTGCATCCCTGTTTACTCATCCCCAGCTTCCCTAACTTATCTGTTTTCAAAACATCTACTCCAGACAAATAAAATACAAACTCCGGTTTGTGCCTTTCATATAATTCAGGCAATACATGGCCAAGCAATGAAAGATAAACGTCATCAGGTGTTCCGGCATCCAATCCTATATCCCAATCAGAAACTTCCTTGCGGAAGGGAAAATTCTTCTCCCCGTGCATAGAGAAGGTAAATACACCCGGTACATTCTCTAAAATCTGGGCAGTCCCATTTCCCTGATGCACATCCAGATCTATAATCAGAATCCGTTTATAAATGCCCTTGTTCAACAGATAATTTGCAGCAATAGCCTGGTCATTCAGCAAACAGAACCCTTCCCCCCAGTCAGAACCTGCATGATGCGTACCACCAGCCACATTGAAAGCAAGGCCAGACGCTTTCGCGAACAGTGCCCCGTCAATAGTTCCCTGAGTAATTCTTAATTCCCGTTCCAGTAATTGCGCATTGAGTGGAAAACCTATTCTGCGTTGCGCTCTGGGTGGTAAAGTAAAATCTCTCAGCTGCGACCAATATCCAAAATCATGCGACAACAATACGATCTCTTCACTTACTATTTCAGGTGCAAAAAGCTGATCAGCACTGATCACACCTTCATGTAACAGCTGCTCAGGTATCAGCTCATACTTTAACATGGGGAAACGATGTCCTTCTGGTAAAGGATGTGCATACAAAGGATGATAAGCTATTTTTATCATTTAGTTCAGAATCTCTCCCACATGCTTTTCAATGTTATTACAAATCTCGTCAACAGGTAAATCATTTGCGTCCTCGCCAAACGGATTTTCTATTTCTTCGGCAATAAGCTCTAAACTTGCCAGTACATATAAGATAAAAGGTACAATCGGAATCACGAAATAACCCAGACTAAATACCCAGCCGAATGGCAGCGTGATCACATAGATAAATAAGAACTTTTTAATAAAAGCACTATATGAAAAAGGGATAGGCGTTTTCTTAATCCGCTCACAACCTCCGCATATATCTGTAAAACGGTTCAGATCGCCACTTAATATAATCAGTTGCTCGCCTGAAATTTTGCCCGCAGCCTCCAAATCAAAAATCCGCGCAGAAAGACTTGCTGCAACCTGATTAGGAATATGCTTTCCACCATCAACTTCTACCAAAAAACTGTTCTTACCAAAATACTGTTTCTCCCGAAGATGCTCTTTTAGTGCAAAGGCATACTTTGGAATTGCATAACTGAAATACTCATATTCCTGCGCGCCCAACTTCAGTGATTTGATCTTGATTGCCAGGTTACGGCTGATATTTGTCAGCTCTCCCAATAATCTTCTGCCCTCCCACCAACGGTCATAAGAAGTATTTGTCCGGAAAACCAATAACATGGAAATCACAAAACCCAGCAAACTATGCATCATCCCTATATTCTTGACTGTTGCTGTTTGTGCCAATTTTAAGAAATGAAGTTCTGAATAAGCGATGATACCGGAAAACACAGCTACGCTAAGCATTAGCGGCCATAATTTCCGAAATGTATCTGCTTTATGGATATGAAAAATAAACGTGAACCAATCTTTAGGATTGTAATTGATCATATAGCTATCTCTTTACTTATTTTCAACAACAATTCACCTGTCAGGAAAACATCCTCAAAAGAATTATATAAAGGTACGGGGCTTAATCGAATCACATTCGGTTCTCTCCAGTCCCCCAATACATGATGTGCAACCAATTTTTCAAAAACACCTTTTGCATTTCCAGAGGCAATAATAGAAACCTGTGTACCCCTGTCATTTTCATTTCCGGGCGTAATCACCTGATATTGCTGATGGCCAATCGCCAAATTTACCTGGTCTATAATATAAATCAGGTAAGCTGTTAAAATTTTACTTTTATCCCTGATTGGTCCCATAAAACCTGCAGCTTCAAAAATTTGCAGGGAAGCATAATATAAAGCCATTGGCATCACCTGCGAACAGCTAATTTGCCAGCCATCTGCTCCGGGTTCAGGAACAAATCCCTTTTCCATCTTAAAACGGGTAGATTCCTGATATCCCCACCAACCTGCAAAGCGGTTTAAGGTATCATCCTTAAAGTGTTTTTCATGGACAAATATGCCTCCTATTCCACCCGGACCACTATTTTGGTATTTATAAGAACACCAACAGGCAAAATCTATATCCCATTCATGTAACTGCACTGGCACATTTCCGGCTGCATGCGCCAGATCAAATCCTACAATTGCACCAGCAGCATGACCAGCTTCAGTGATAGCCTTCATATCAAACCATTGACCGGTAAAATAGTTGATCCCACCAAATAAAACCAGGGCCAGCTCATCTGCATTTTCAGCAATACTGGCAATAATATCTGCTGTCCGCAAAGTGTATTCACCAGCTCTTGGAGCGATTTCTATAATGGCTTCTGCAGGGTCATACCCATGAAAACGCACCTGACTTTCCAGTGCGTACTGATCAGAAGGAAAAGCACCGGCCTCCATAATGATCTTAAATTTTTTCTGCTCCGGGCGATAAAAGCTAACCAGCAACAAATGAAGGTTAACTGTCAGCGTGTTCATTGGACAAACTTCGGCAGGCGTTGCGCCAACAATTGGTGCCATTAGTTTTTTAAGTTCTTTATGGTAAAACATCCATGGACTGTCTCCCTCAAACCAGCCCTCTACTGCAAGATTCTGCCAATTGTCCAATTCTTTTCCAAGCACTTCCCGTGCCGATTTGGGTTGAAGACCCAGTGAATTACCACACAGATATATAAAAGGTTTACCATTTTGCTGTGGAAATAAAAATTCATCGCGGAATTTACGCAACGGATCCTGTTCATCCATTGTCCTGGCAAATGATAATGTATTTTGAAAATTCATATTTTTTGTAATTATTCGGATCAGCGTAATGCTTTTTGCAATTTTAATAAAAAAAAGCAGAATCAGACAATCTTAGTATTGGTTTTGCACTAATCGTTATAGTGCAATGTCATGAAAAAGCCCGCCTCCGGCAATTGCAGGATCTAAACGCCACTGAATTTTCGGATCAGCCAATTCGTGTGCAGTCAGGGATGGTTGTAAGTAATCCAGTTAATGAAGGTTAGCTCCTGAAGCTTAAATATAAAAGGCGGATAGCAATTATGCAACCGCTATCCGCCTTTCTAATAGTTAATAACTTAAAACAGCCTGCTCTTTAGCTTGCATCGCAAAGGCTACAGGATTAACCAAAGTTCCAATCACTTCTGGTGTTGGTACATCTGTACTTTCACTATAACCATGTGTCAATAAGCGAACTCTATTGATACAAACTCTTGCAAATTCAGGAACAAACAAGTCAAATTTCGAGAACTTAGCGGCTAGTTCAGGGTTCTCTTCTTGAAATTCTAAAATAGTATCTGCTACGTTTTTCCAGAATTCCTCTTCATTCAAACCAATATAAGAGTGGAAAATATTACTTAAATATCTGAATACAGCATCAAAAATTCCTGACAAAATAAATAATGGTGCTAATTCATCGTCAATCTCTCTCAAAACATTAACGAGATCTTCAGGTAACTTCGATTTTGATTCTTCTGTCAATACGATCTCTTCTACGAAATCTTTAATGATGATCCGCTGAGGGATATAGTCCTTCATCACCATAATTGTATTTTCCCCATGCGGGCTAAAGAAGAAAGCATGTTTATAAAAAATCCTTAAGATAGGTTTAAGGTAGGCCTTTAAGTAAGCCTGAAGCCATTCTTGTGGACTAATTCCAGATTTTTCAATCATTGCCCCAACCAAACTTTTCCCTTGATCATCGACATACAGCAAACTAGCCATCGTCATAATTTTCTCCCCTTCTTCTAAATAATTCTCTGCACTTTCTCTCCAGATTACCCCCAGAAATTCCTGATATTGATAAGGAGATTGGGGGATTGCGCTATATTGAGGATGGGTATAAGCTGCGGTAGCCACTTCTCCTAATAAAACAACCTTAGTTTCTTTCAGATAAGCATCACCATCCAGCATATCTTTTGCCCATTGGGTAACTCTTGGCGCAATAGCTAGTTTTTTAGGCGATAAACCTCTGAAGATCGAAGTATTTAAGATCGAAATCGCTGTTTTAACGTAATGTTTACGTGGGTTACTAATATTGAAGAAAGTACGGATACTTTGCTGACATTTATAAAGATCGTTTCCTAAAGCCAGGGGCACAACATATTGACTGGCAATATCATGGGCAAGCTGTAAAACGATCTTGTTATTCCATTGCCATTCATGAACAGGAATAAATAAGTAATCGGCAGGGTTTAAGTTCTTATCACTTAGTATTTCATTAAACTGGTTAATCTGCTCAAAACCTAATTCATCTTCATAAAATACAGTCCGATCAATAGATGCCAGAGATTTAAAATCAGCTCGCTTTTGATGAACTGCTAACCAGGCTAATTGCGTTGACTGGCCTGCCTCTGGTGCATATTTGCCTTGGTCGCTGTGGTTAAATCCAATCCTGCCTTTATTAATCGTGGCCCAGGGATGCCCGTCCATCTGGCTTTCAATAGTCTGATAATCTGCATCAGCAAGCTGATTTGCGGTTAAGCGCCCTTTTTCATGGATAAATGCATCAGCATATAAGGTATTTAGTGTTTCTTCTACAAAATGTGCAAGTGTAAAGGATTTCACGCCAAAAGTCTGCTGTGTTTCTGTGAAAAATGCAGGCGCATTATCCAACGGTACAGTTGTTCCATCCACAAATTTACGCAGCGATTCTTTCTGGATATGCCAGTAATCTAAAGCACGAAGACTTGCAGCAAAAGTATAATAGATATTTTCGTGATCCGTATTTAAACGGAAATGCGTCAAACCAGCAGTATCAGTTCCTGTAATTTCAGGCGCTGCAAGTTTTTCGTGCATAAGTTCTACAATGGCTTTGGCGATATAATTTAAATTCACCTTATCCCAAACTGCTTTCTTAAGCGGTTTAATATTGTCAAAATGATTGTAATTCATGGTCTTTATTTTAACTGTGGACAGTGCCTTAAACTGCCAGGTTTTCTGTTGCAAGAATATCTTTAAGTGGGTTTTCTGATTCATCGGCCGTTGCCACACCAAAAGTTTGGAAGGCAATTTTCTTTTCAACTTTATAGGCTTCCCTGCCTAACACGGTGTTAATGATTGAGGAATTCCGGTAAGCGCCCATCCCTAAATCAGGAGTTACAAAACCATGCGTATGCAATTCTGCATTCTGTACAAAAATTTCATCACCATTGGTATCTATGGCATAATTACGCCCGACTCCATACAAATTATCATCATTCCTTGAAATCCGGTGATGAATGCCTTGCAAGAATGCAGGCTCTTTATATTTATAACCGGTAGCTAGCACGACAAAATCAGTTTGCTCTACAAATTCTTTTTCCACCTCTGTATGGTAAAAATGCAGATTGGCACTACCGTCTTCGGCGACAGTAATATTATTGAGCTGACAATTCGGGCTTAATTTCACATTGGGCTCTTCACCGTCCACACTTAATTCATATAGTTTATCAAAAATCTGATTGATTAAACTATAATTTATGCCTTTAAACAATGAGTTTTGCTTACTCAATACTTGCTTGCGTTTTCCATCAGGTAGATTATAGAAATGGTCAACATATTCTGGTGAAGTGAGCTCCAAAGTAAGTTTTGAATATTCCATTGGAAAAAAACGATCAGGACGGGTAAACCATTTGAGTTTTAATCCATTTTCGGTTTCCGGCAAAAGATCATAGAAAATCTCTGCAGCACTCTGTCCTGAACCAATAATAGTTACGTTTTGCTGCTTCAACAGTTCACTTTTGGTATTCAGATAAGCAGAAGTGTGGATTACATTAGCGGGCTTGCCTGGTTCTATAAAGTCTGGCATTTTCGGAACAGTGCCGGTACCTAAAACCAGTTTACGTGTATAATAAACCTGTTTTTCCAAACTACGCTGATCCTCAACAATTAATTTATAAAGCTGCTGCGCATCGTCATAGTCAGTACTTAATACTTTCTGATTAAACTGACAAGAAGGCAATTGTGCGATTACCCATTTGCAATAGGCATTGTATTCCTTACGCAGGATATAAAAATCTTCCCGGATATAAAATTTATACAAGCGATCGGTTTGTTTGATAAAATTAAGGAAGCTGTAAGGACTTGTTGGATCTGCTAAAGTTACCAGATCGGCCATAAATGGAACCTGAAGGGTAGCATCGTTCAGCATCATTCCAGGATGCCAGTTAAAAACCGCTGCCTGGTCGAAAAATATAACCGACAAATCTTCTAAAGGTGCTGCCAGTGCGGCCATTCCCAGGTTAAAAGGACCGATACCAATACCTATGATGTCGTAAATCTTTTGTGTTTTCATTTATTCTCAGAATTTATACTCCGGCCACCTGGCCCATTAACGCTACATCTTTACTTTCGGGGAACTTTTCCCAATACCACTCGCGATAGCAAAATGTTAAGTTTGCATCTTTAGTAGGCATTTTTATAACACGTTGGAATTTGAACCCTAACCTGGTCACGAAAATGTGCATAGCTCTCGACTCTACAGCCGCTTCACCAATACATTTCCCGACAACCGGATTCATAAAGACCATATCCATAATCATTTGTCCGATACAGAAGCTGTATTTTTTATTCTTGTCAGTTGGGGCAATTAATAGGTGGGCTCCATAATCTGTAGCCGATGCTTCGTAATAAGCACCTACAGTATCACGCATTGGCCAGTAAGGTTCGATAGTAAAAGTAGGCTCGCCATTAATTTCACCTATAATACTATGGGAATGATCACTTGGGATCAACGTACGGTAAAAAGTTTCCAGCTCTTTGATTGGCCCATCCATTTTCCAGATTGGCTTGGCATGTTCCTGGTTAAACCAATCATGTACCATTTCCAAATCTCTGTCTACGTCAAATGAACGCAGTGAGATTGTGATATCTTCCTTAGGGAAATATCTGCTGTAAATAACCTCGTCAATTTTCGGTTTAATCAGGTTATCACAGAAAAAATACTTATTCAATGGATTAGGGTAGGCTCTGTAGATTGCCGGATTGTCAATAGGCGCACTCGCTTCGTCTATATTAATCAGATTGGTCAGCAGGTTACCTTTGACTTCCCAGCTTCTGCTGTTAATTACATAATCAACAAAACCAGTAGTATCAGATTCTTCAAATTGCTTAAATTCAAGGTAAATCAGATCGATAAGCGTTCTTTCGTCTGCCAGGCCATTGCAGCCCAAGGCATTCACAATACCCAGCAGGTTATTGATGAGCAGGTAATAGGTTAATTTTGGAAAGATTAAAGCCTCTGGAACTATAGATCCGCTTTCCTGGGCTAAGTCTGGCAGATAGCTTAATAATTCTTCTGCTTTACCTGCTCTGAAAAAGAAGCCCTGGTTATCTCTGAAATAAAGTTTAGCCGGAAAATTCTGACTATCCATCTCCACCAGTACATTTTGCTGGTGAAATTCAAAAGCCATCCCATACTTGTTCAGAATTCCAACGATCGGCCCTACACAGATATGCAGATATTGCTTGAACCAATTAATGGCTACCTGATCAACGGGTTTATTCTTAAGCTTTGCAGCGTGCTGGATGACATTGACCATTCTTGGTTTTTCACCTAATAAGCTATCTTGACAGAGCGCGGCCAATAAGGTCACATTTTTATCTGCAGCTTCATCTTTAAACACATTATGACGGATACTGGTGTTAAAGCCATCGATAAATTTCCCTTGATACGTTATAGAGAAAAAAGCAGGATCAGTTACAAATTCAAGCTCCGGAAATTCTTTTTTCAATGTCTTACCCAGGTCTGTTTTTAATAAGCGGCTTACATCATATCCGCGGTGCAATTCTCTGGTTAAGTTTACGCGTTCGGAGTTGGTAATTTTCACATGCAGTGAGAATTTATACATCCACTCACTTTCGCGGTTATATACTGTGCGTACAGAAGAAGTTGGCGTATATATAGCTCCCCAGTTACCCAGGCTATATAATAAACCTTCTTTTTCCATTGCTTTTACTTCGGGCAGGGCCAGCAGATATTCTGCCTCCCATGGATGCATTGGCAATACTTTCCAGTCTGGATACTGATCTATTAATGACTTTATCTGATGATCTGCCGGAACTGCTTGCAACAATTCTGCTTTGAAAGTATCAGTAATATCAAATCCTTCTGCGTTTTTCTCTATCACTTGGTTAGGTGCAATCAAGAAATATGCTAATTGGAATTGTCCGGCTGTTTCCGGAGAGTATCTCAAGAGCTCTTCCTCGTTTTTGAAACCCATTCTTCCTTTAGTCAGCGGATGTGAACTATGTCCCAATGCTAAGGATTGTTCTGTTTCAATAAAGTTCATTTTCACCCGGTTAACCAGTTTCCCGGTACGGTTGAAATATTCCTGGTACTTTGTCAAGTTCTCAATACTATTCAATAAACGAGATTTCACCAGTTCTGCATTAATTTCCGGGAATTCTGCACTTGCAAATAGAATGATCAGCTCCATAAAGCGCAAGGCATCTATTGGCTTGATTTCATCGGTAGCCAGTTCACGTGAGATTACAGGAAAGTGAAATACATGTCTTCCGCTTTCTGCATAGTGTTTCAAAGGGGCAAATACTTCAAATCCAAACTCAGAAAAATCGAAACGTAAGTGTAATTGATGTCCTGTCAGTTCCATATAGTCAGCCAGTGGCTGGTCATATTTGGGAATTCCCTGATAGCGGCTCCAATTGCTAAACTCCCTGCAATAGCAGTTTAAGAGAGAATTGAAATTAATTTCTCCAGAATTCTGTTGTAGTTTTATTAAACTGTAGGTATTCGTTTCCATGTTGTTTGATGATGTTGAAGATGTTTTTAACGTGGTCAATTGTAGTGAGCGGGTTAAGTAAGGTAAATTTGAGGTAGAATTGTTTGTTGATTTTAGTACCTGCAACAAGTGCTTCTCCACCGTTGAACATACTTTTTTTGATGAATTGATTCATTGCACACAGGTCTGCTTGTCCGTCTCTTGGGTTGTAGCGAAAAACAAGGGCACTGATATCGGATTCGTTCATCAATTCAAATGCTGGGTCTGCTTGCAGCATAGCAGCAATTTGGGCAGCAGTATGAATAATTGTCTCAAAGTACCCTCCTAATTTCTCTTTCCCCATCATTCTCAGGGTAAACCAAAGTTTTAAGGCGTCGAAACGACGGGTAGTTTGAATAGATTTATTAACTTGATTAGGTAAACCATCATGATCGTGATCTTTAGGGTTCAGGTAATCAGCATGGTGCGTGATCAGACCGAAAAACTTCTTGTCTTTAATCAAAAAGGCTCCGCTGCTTACTGGCTGAAAGAATGATTTGTGATAATCTACTGTTACTGAATGGGCCAGTTCGATTCCATTGATCAGCTTGCGGGATTTATTGGCTAACAGTAAACCGCAGCCATAGGCAGCATCTACATGGAACCACAAGTCATATTTAGTACTTAAACGGCCTATCTCTTGTAAGGGATCAATATTCCCGAAATCGGTCGTTCCTGCGGTACCTACAATCGCAATAGGGATATTTCCTAGGGCGATCTCTTGTTTAATGGCATCTTCAAGCAGTACAGAGTTCATTCTGAAGCTACGATCGGTTTTAATTTTCACCACGGCTTTTTCACCCAGTCCCAGTAAAGAAGCATTTTTCTGAATGCTGAAGTGGGCCATCTCTGAAACAAAGATCCTGAAACGTGAAGCTTCAGCCGGCAAACCATCTTGTTTGATATTGTGGTTCAAGAGTTTAAAGGCATAATGATCTCTGGCAAGCAATAAGCCCATCAGGTTACTTTGGGTACCGCCACTGGTAAAGATTCCATCTGAAAGGTCACCGAAACCGATTTCTTTACATGTCCATTCAATTAGCTTCTGTTCCATTAAGGTTCCGCCAGCGCTTTGATCCCAAGTGTCTAAAGATGAGTTGATAGAAGAGATCATCACCTCTGCCGCAATCGCAGGAATAACCAGCGGGCAATTTAAATGGGCAATATATTCTGGATGATGAAAGGCTACAGCATGGTTGGTGTATAGGTTTTCTACCTCATCCAAAAGACTATCGTAGTCTGGTAAGGGCTTATCAAAATCCACTTTTGCAAATAATGGACGTAATTCTGCCGGAGTTACTCCGCTGAATGGTTTTTTATTGTTATCCAGGAAACGCTTTACGGCAAGGGTTACTTTACCTATGGCATCCAGATATTCTTCCTGGTTGTCGTGATGGAAAATATCCTTTTGAGGATTATTTTCAAATAATGTGATTAACTGTTCTTCTTGTAGGTTGATTGATAGCATATCGGTCTTAATTATTCACGGTTTTATATAATTAGGGGGGTATTAATAAGCGTGTTTGTGATCCTGTATAAATATGAAGTCCGGTGCGGATTTAAATCAGCAGAAGGGAAACCAATAAGAGCGAAAACAAGATTTAAGATCCTCTTCTTCATTACAGTTTAAATTTCTTCGCTAAGTAAGATGTTATTTAGAACAATTACAAATTATATTTAGACTAATTACCAATAATGCCACAAACAACTGATTTACAGCGATATTTTAATATTATTTTTAAAATATTGAGTTAATATTTTTATAACATAGCAGTTCCATGCGGCTGCTTTGCTGCTAAATCGATAAAAAGAAAGAAATATTTTTAACTTTTATTGGCGAGGGCTTTTCGCTTGTCTTTTCGCTTGCCTCTCCAGAAAAGAAAGCCGGTTAAGGGTAAGCTGGCGCAGATAAAACTGGACATAAAGGCAATGATTTTACCTGTTGTGCCTAGTATCTGTCCGGTGTGCAAATCATAAGACATTTCATTTAATTTTAGTCCATTGCTTTTATCACGGTGAGCCAGTTCTTTGACTAAAGCACCAGTATTGGCATTGAAGTAATACCGGTCACTTTTGTAATAGAATAGTGCTTGCTCATAAACTGTGATGTCCAGTACTGCTGAGCCTTTTGTTAGTGGAGCAATCAGAAACATGTCTGAATACGGAGATTTTTTTACAGTTTGCAAAAAGGCAACATCCAATAATTTATTTGAGTCCAGCAGTTTGGTTACTTTCACCACCGGAATTTTTTCTTCCAGCGCGTAGGCATTGCCCAGGTTAATTGTGTTCTTTACCCCTGTTTTCAACCAGTCATAACTAATTGACAGACCCGTAAAGGCCAGAACAAAAGCGATTACGCAAGTATAAACTCCTAAAACGCTATGCAGATCATAGTTTACACGTCGCCATTTTCCATTGAATTTAATGGTCAATGACCGTTTAACTTGTGTTTTTCGTTTAGGCCACCAGATGATCACTCCGCTAATCAGCATGAATAAAAATATAAATACGGATACACCAACTACCATTTTCCCGATTGGCCCGGGCAATAGCAGGTAGATATGGATAAACTGGACAATAGTAAAAAAGTCTTTGCGCAGGTTTTGATCATGGAGTACCTGGCCAGAGTACGGATTAATATGAACGGTGTAGAATTGTCCTTTTCCTGTTAAAAAAATTACGGCTGCCCTGTCTTTACTGACATAAACGATTCTGCCTACCTCGAGTTCGGGATGAACTCCTTTTGCGATTGCGCTGAGTTTAGAGGGCAAAAGTACTGGTTTATTTTGTACTTCGATTTTACGCCAGGGTTCTGTAGCATCTCTTATTTCATCTTGAAAAGCGTACAGACAACCGGTTATACTCACAATAAATACCACTAATCCAGAGGTTAAACCCAACCACCGGTGTGCGAGACGCGCAATCTTCTTCAAGTTCATTCTTAATATTTGATTAAAAATATAAAAATAAGTCATTATTTGGAATTAATCCAAATAAATCATTGCTTTGCGGTGTAAAAATCAAAAACCCAAACAAATGAGAAAAAATCTATACTTAATTTTAATATTAATGATTGCTTTTAACGCAGGCGCCAATGCGCAGACGATAAGTGGAATCATTAGTCACAATACCGAACCGCTTAGCGGAGCAAATGTCAAAATTGAGGGCAAAAAGCTGGAAACCAGTACTGACAAGGAAGGACATTTTGAATTAAAACTTGAGCCAGGTACTTACAATCTGATTGTGAGTTATATCGGTTACAACCAAACCGTTAGAAAAGTAACTTTAGTTAAAGATCAACAGTTGAACCTGGAGCTGGCACTTGATCCAAGCAATACTATGGATGAAGTTGTTGTAGTTTCTTCACGTAAACCGAGTAAGGTTAGTGAAATTCCAGGAACAGTATGGATCATTGACAATCAACGTTTACAGGAACAGATTAAAGGTGGTGTTAGCTTAAAAGAGGCTTTAGCCAGATTGATTCCTGGTTTGGACGCCGGTCCTGAAGGCCGTACAAACTTTGGTCAGAACTTAAGAGGCAGAAATGTCCTGGTGATGATTGACGGTGTTTCTTTAAACAGTACAAGATCGGTCAGCAGACAGTTTGATTCGGTTGATCCTTTTAACATTGAACGCATTGAAGTACTTTCTGGAGCAAGCTCAATTTATGGTGGCGGCGCAACGGGTGGAATTATCAATATTATCACTAAAAAAGGACAGGCTGGCCCTCCTGCTTTCACAACTGAAGCTGGTATCCGCAGTGGTTTAAAACAAAATGCTGATCATGATGTGCGTTTTGCGCAGTCTATTTCTGGTGGCAGTGAGAACTTTAAAGGCAGAATTGGTATTGCTTATCAGAAAAACAATGCTGCTTTCGATGCGAATAACAAACAGATCTTCACAGATATTACACAAACAGATTTACAGTACAACCAATCTTTTGATATTTTCGCAAATACAGAATTTAAGTTGACTGCCAAACAAACTTTGAAAGTAAATGCACAGTATTACAATTCTGGTTATGTAGGTAATAAAGATCTTTTTCTAGGTGCTAATTATGCTGGTTTATTAGCTAAACCAGAGCTTTTAGAAATGAGAAATGGTTTTTCATCCTCTGTAAAACCACAAACATCACGTGCATCGATCAATGCTGAATACCATGCTTCGGATATTTTAGGTGGCCAGGATTTATATATCCAGGGATCAAGCAGAAATGAAAAATTCAGCTTCCACCCTTTCCCTGGTCAGGTGATTAACCCGGCGATACCCGGTGGCCGCCTTATTTATGCAGGTTCTACGGTTCAAACGACCAGATATAGTGCGGTGAAGTTAGTGCTTGCCAAACAATGGTCAGCTTTTAATTTAACTTATGGTGTTGACGGTGATAATGAAAACTTTATTGGTAATCAAACTGTATTTGACAGAGCGCTTGCTGCTTCAAGCGGTGGAATGATCAACAATGGAATTGCAACAGTACGCCGTTATCCTGGTGTTGATATCAATAGTCTTTCTGGTTTTATGCAGGCGCAATGGAATCTGACAAGCAAGTTGAGTTTATCAGGTGGTGTCAGACAGCAAAGAATGTATGTAAAAGTTGCCGATTTTGTTGGAATTAATGCACAAGTACCTATTATTTTTGGTTTAGGTAAAACTGCTGCTACTATTCCAGGTGGTAAAAGTAACTATGACGTTAACTTGTTAAATGGTGGTCTGGTTTACAAAATCTCTGCACCTGAGCAGGTTTGGGTTAACTTTGCACAAGGTTTTAACCTGGCTGACCCGGCTAAATATTATGGTCAGGGTACTTATGCGCTAAATGGTGCAAACTGGGATTTAGTTAAAGGAAGCAGTGTAACCACATCTCCACTTACAGGATTAAAAACCAACCAGTTAGAAACAGGATGGCGTCATCGCGGTAAAGTACTGAATGCACAGGTTGCTGCTTTCTATTCCTGGTCTGATAAAGACATGAAAACAAATACAGCCAACTTCGCTGTTGAAGTAATTGACCGTAAGCAACGTAATTTTGGTGCTGAAGCTTCTGTCTCAGCGACCTTACCAAGTGGTTTTGAAATTGGTGGAAATGGTTTGTATATCAAATCTCAATTCAAAGCGGATGACTCGTGGAAATCACAGGATATCAGCAATGCAAGTCCGTCAAAAGCAACCGCATTTATTGGATGGAGCAATAAGTCAATTGGATTTAAAGCGCAAGGCTTTCACTCTTTTGACTTGAAAGACAATGTGAACAACGAATTGAAAGGATATACAACAGTAGATTTGTTAGGCCATGTTAAGTTACCTCTTGGAACGTTATCATTTGGTGTACAAAACTTATTAAATAAAGAGTATCAAACTATCTGGAGTAAACGTGCTCAGGTTCTTTACAGCACGTTGGGGGTTCCTCAAACTTATTATTACTTAGGCAGAGGTCGTACTTATAACGTAAGTTATACGATTAACTATTAGTAGCTGGTATTCGATTTTAAAGGGGGCATCCAAATGGTTGCCCCTTTTTTTGTTAACCTGATTATATGATTACAGGAGAAATACCGTTGATGATAATAGAACCCTAAATAACAAAAATGAAATTCTATCAGCATTCTATCCTTCTGCGAGAAAGAAAAAGAGGTTTTCACCTGATTACTTCTGATATTCTTCAGGCGTTTCCGGAAATCAGTACGCTAAAAACGGGTATTTGCCAGGTTTTTATTCAACATACCTCTGCTTCGCTAACGATTAATGAGAATGCTGACCCGACAGTACGCCATGATTTCGAAATATTTTTCAATAAAGCAGTTCCGGAGAATGATCCGGATTATCTGCATGATGAGGAAGGATCGGACGACATGCCTGCCCACCTGAAAACAGCTTTGCTGGATACCTCTTTGATGATTCCAATTCGTAATGGGCGTTTAGCGCTCGGTACATGGCAAGGAATTTACCTATGTGAACACCGTAATTATGGGGGTTCAAGAGCAATCCTGTTAACTGCCTGGGGAGAATGATGCAGGCAAAATGCCAGCGAATCATACAATCTATTATGCATTTGAATATATTTGAAGACCGAAATATAAAATCGGCTTACAAACAGGTATCAACCTCTCCAATCAAATTATTCATATGAAAAAAATAATTGCGGTAAAATCAAAAAAAGAACTTAAAACATTTATTGATTTTCCTCATGAGCTTTACAAAAATGATCCGTACTATGTTCCGGAATTGTTCATTGCTCAAAAAGATTTACTAACTACCCACCCTTTTCATAAGCATTCTTCGCTGCAGACTTTTTTGCTGTATGATGGAGATCAGGTAACTGGTCGTATTGCCGCAATCCAGAATAACAACCACAATATTGCAAACAATTCCAATGATGGTTTCTTCGGATTTTTCGACTGTATCAATGATGCAGAGAGTGCATCTTTATTGTTTCAGGAAGCTGAAAAATGGTTAAAAGCGAAAGGCTTGACTAAAATGATCGGCCCGGTTAATTTCTCTACCAATGAACCTTGCGGTTTACTGATACAAGGTTTTGATTCCCGCCCAGTAGTGATGATGCCTTATAATGCGTCTTACTATCCTGCGTTGCTGGAACAAAATGGCCTCGCGAAACAGGTAGATCTGATTGCCTGGAAGTGGGATGGTGATGCTTATGATGACCGTTCTGTACAATTAATGGATAAATTGCAGTCACGTTTGTTACGAAGCAATATTACTATCCGTAAAATTAACATGAAAAAATTCAAAGAGGAAGCAGAAAACCTTCGCGAAGTATACAATAAAGCATGGGATAAAAACATGGGTTTTGTGCCGTTGAATGATGAAGAATATGATTATCAGGCTAAAGATCTTAAAATGATTTTAGATCCGGATTTTTGCCTGGTTGCTGAACAGGAAGGAAAGATTGTTGGTTTTGGCGTAGCTATTCCGGATATCAATGAAATCCTGATCAAAATCAAAAGAGGAAGATTATTCCCTACTGGTATTTTTAAACTGCTGCTGAATAAGAAAAAGGTTTCTGGAATCAGGATTTTATTGCTGGGTGTAGTAGAAGGTTACCGTAAAATGGGAATTGAGGCTTGTTTATATGGAAATATCATTAAAGCTTATAAAGCTAAAGGATTAAAGTACGCAGAGGCATCATGGACACTAGAACACAATGATTTAGTGAACAATGCAATCAAGGCAATCAAGGGGGATCCTTATAAAAAATACAGAATTTACGAAAAAACAATTTAAGGCCCGAGAGGTATACATGAAGTTTAACAGTCATTTTTCAATTGCTCAGCGCCCGGGATTGCTGATCCTGTTTATCGTATTATTTTTTAATAGTGCGGGGCTTTTGGCGCAGCAAAAGAAAGCTGTTAAAGCAAGTAATGATCTTTCTTACCTGAGCGATTCGACGGTACTCAACAAGAGTGATTATCTGCTCAGGTTAGGTAAAGTGTTTGAAACTATCAACCAGGTACAGGTCACTACTTCTTCTTTTTATTTGCTGAAGCCTATCGCGATGCATTTAATGAAGGACGAAGCGGCAATCGGCTTGTTGAAAAACCGTCTGTCACAAAGTGACCGGACCCTGAATGTGCAGAATCTGCAAATGTACCAGACCTTGTTGGATGAATTGGAGACCAACAACTTAGGTTGTATGGATGACCTGCAGCGGTATGACAAAGAATTAAACGGGCTTAAAACTCAGATTCTTACGTTACGTAAGGATTCTGTGCTGATGAAAATCTTCAAAACAGATTCTTTAAAGCGGATGTTTAAGGCTGAATTTGTAGAGTTGGGTAAGAAACGCATTGTGATGGATAGCCTGATTAAATCCAATACCAGTTTAATCAACAATCTTCAGGCACGTACATCTGCTAATATTATCACAGTCAGGGAATTGAAGTATACAGCTGATAACCAACTTAATTCTGTAAGCATCAAAGCTTTTAGTAAGGAAAGACGGTATTTATGGGAATCGGTAGATCAAAAAGCGAATAAAAGAACCGACTTCCAGAGATTTATAAAAAGTGAGCAGCAAATTTCAGGTTATTATTTCGAGTATACGCAGGGCAGCAGATTTTTATTACTGGTGCTTGGGGCTGCTTTTTTCTTCTGGGTATATTTCAATTTTAAGAGCCTGAAGCAAAGAGGTAAATTAGAGTCGGTTAAAGATTTGAACTTTACTTTTATCAGGCAAAAACCTTACCTGATTACGCTGATCTTCATTTTAACACTGGCGCCTGTTTTTGACTTATTGGCTCCTGCGCTTTATATAGAGTCAATTCATGTTTTATTGGCATTGAGCATTACTGCGTTACTTTTTAACAGACTCCCGAGAGAGGTTTTTTACAAGTGGTGTATTTTTGTAGTGTTGCTTATTTTCCCGGTTATCTTGCGTTCTTTGGGAATGCCTGCGCGTTATCAACGCTGGTTATTATTGATATTCGGTATTGCCTCTCTTGTTTTTGGATTGTATAGTTACAAAATTTTAAAAGAGAAAGCCATAAAATACAGGCTATTGAAGAGTGTTGGTATCATTTACATCGTCTTTAATTTCCTGGCTATTAGCTGTAATTTGTTTGGCCGTTTTACTTTAACCCAGATTTTTTACAGTAGCGCTGTAAGTTCTTTACTACACGCAATCTCTTTGATTATCCTTGCAGGAGTGATTACTGAGGCTTTTTTATTGCAGATCAAAACGAGCAGGATCAAGAAGAATTATCCGGAGCATTTTGATTGGGAGCCGGTTGTAAAAAGTCTGCGTGGATTATTAGGTATCGGGGTATTTTTGATCTGGTTGACTCTATTATTGGTCAACCTGAACATATTTGACAGTTTATATACCACTTTAGTAGCTGTATTAACCGAAAAACGCAAAATTGGAACCCTTGTATTTACCTTTTGGGGCATTCTATTGTTCCTGATGATTATTTGGGTAGCCAACTTTCTGCAGAAATACATTGCTTACTTCTTTGGAGATACGGGTGATGATTCGCTGGATGATAACAAAGGGGAGCGTTCTAAATTGATAGTAACCAAATTAGTCTTGCTTATAGGTGGCTTTTTACTGGCCGTAGCGGCTTCAGGATTACCAATTGATAAGATTACTGTAGTACTGGGCGCTTTGGGCGTAGGTATCGGCTTAGGGCTTCAGAATATTGTCAGTAATTTCGTTTCTGGTATTATCCTGATTTTTGATAAAACTGTTCGTATTGGTGATGTGGTGGAAATCAGTGATAAAAAAGGCAGAGTTAAAGAGATAGGGATACGGGCAAGTACTTTATTGACTGACGATGGTGCGGAAATTATCATTCCGAATGGAGCTATTTTATCTAATAATATTATCAACTGGACGCTGACTAATAATCAGATGCGTGTAGTGATCGAGTTCTCCGTGAGTAATCCTTTCCAGCGAGAAGAAGTTATTGATCTGATTAAGGGTGTTGTCGCATCGAGTGATAACATTTTTACGAGTAAAGAGCCCAAGGTGATCATTGTTCCGAAAAACAAGGTCAGCAGTACGATTAAGGTTTATTTCTGGTGTAAGGATATCTCTATGGCTGAAAATACCAAGAGTACTATCAATTCGATAATTTTCGATGAATTAGAAGAAAAAGGAATTGAGATTTTATAAGTTTTTAAAACATTTGTCGGCTGATCACTGGCTCCCATAGATCCGAACATCTGTTTATATAGTCATTTACAGTTTCCTGCGTATAATTTTTAACCAGGGATTCACTATTAATATCGATAGTGCTATAAAGATGATTATATATCAAGTTTTCAAGGCTCTTAACAATTTTGTCTGCTTTATATTCTTTTGACATCTTACGTTCTGCATGGTATCATCGTATTATATTTCTATAATAGTTGAACAATTTACACACTTTTTCAAGGCTCAAAATGGGTCATATGTCCCAAAATTCAGATGACTTATTATCCTGTAAAAACACATAAAGCCATGCATTGCTGCAGAGCTTTATATGTTTTTACAGGCAATTTTCACTCCAGTTTTCGATAGCAAAATTGAGCTTAATTTTAGTTACTTTACTAATTTCACCGGCCGCAGTTTCACTAGCAGGTCAGATAAAAACCAATAAGGAAACCTATCATATTAAATAAACTAAAAAACTATATAAATTAAAAAATATATCTGAATAACAATTGATTATAAAAATCAAATTATCAAATGATAACTTAAATTATTATTATTTTTAACTTTCTCTAACAGCCTTTGTTAAGATTTCAACAGCCTCTTCAAGTTCACTTACCGTTAAATTTCCAAAACCTAATCTCATCGCCGTAAAGCTATCTGTCTGGTACAATAATTCCTGAGGAAGATGTAGATTTCTCTTCAAACAATTTTTACTGATCCGCATCAGATTAAGCTGAGGATTCCATTTTGTCCAGACCGATAGTCCACCGGGTGGAGAAGAAAAACTTAGCTCTTCACCGAGCTGTTTCTGTAGTAAATCCACAAAAGTATCCCGGCGTTCCTGATAGATTTTCACCGCCTTTTTAAGGTGGCGCTGAATCTCTTTTTCTTCTAGTAATTCGGCCAAAGCCTGCTCCATTAACATATCCCCTTGCCGGTCTACGAGCCTTCGGAATTTCGCCATTTCCCGGATTAGATTTTCAGGAGCAATTAAATATCCGGAACGGAAACCAGGTGCGAGTGATTTGCAAAATGAGCCGATATAAACGACCATCCCATTCGTGTCTGCACTTGCTAATGGAAGTACTGAATTACCATTGTAATGGAAGTCGTAGTCATAGTCATCTTCAAGAATGATAAAACCATAAGTGAGGGCAAGTTGCAACAACTCTACCCTGCGCTCCGCACTTAAGGTAACTGTGGTTGGATAATGATGATGTGGCGTAAGATATAACATCCTTATTTTTTTCGTTTTGCACAACTCACGGATCGCATTTACAGATATTCCATCTGCATCTACTGGAACAGAAATAATTTTGCCTCCACACTGCTGAAAACACATATTGGCGAGATAATAACTCAAATCACCAACGATAACCAGGTCTCCAGGTTCTATCAGCATACTGGATGCCATATAAATACTCATATGAATCCCCCTGGTAGTCAGTATATTATTTTTATTAATATGTAGTCCTCTGGTATTGTTCAGATAAGACGCCAGGGTTTCTCTAAAATATTCATTTCCTTCTACGTGTGAATAACCAAAATGTTTATAGTTGGTTTTACTCTTCAGGATTCCACCATAAACCTTAGATAGTCTGTCCAGCGGAAGCAGCCTGATATCTGGCAGACCATCGTTAAATTCCAGTCCTGCTGTGGAACTAACAGTTAATACATCAAGCAAAATGCTTTGTTTGAAACGATACCCGGTTTCTGCGGGATAACTGGTCAGAAATTTTTCATCGTAAGGTTGCAGGGCAATATTTTCCTGCGGCCCTTTGTTCCTTACAAAAGTGCCTTTATTAGGCCTTATTTCAGTCCATCCCTGAGCATCCAGCTCATCATATGCTGCAATAATGGTTTTTCTGTGAACTTTCAGGTCTTCTGCAAGGCTGCGCGTTCCAGGCAACTGAACTCCAGCTAAAAGCACCCCTCTTTGTATTGCATTGATCATTTGATGGGCAATTTGAAGGTATACAGGACGGTCTAATAACCGATCTATACGGATAACACTTGGAAAAGAAATTTGAACCGGACTACTCATAAACTTAAAACTGGTACCTATTAACTATCCGGCAAGGTAATACTTTTGGCATAAACTAATGAAATCAATGGAACTAGAAGAGCTTCTTCAACATATAGTCAGTAATGATCACCTACACGCACGCTTCCTGAATACACTCTCTTTACAGGAGAATATCGGGGCCAGGAAGATATCAGCGAACGAAAGACCGGAAACATCAACCTATATGGTTTTAAAACATGCAGCAGAAGAACACCGGCATGCCTTCTATCTGAAGAAACAAATAGCCAGACTAAATGCAGCCGCCTGTCCTACTTATGAACCGGACTACCTGCTAGCACCTTATAGCAGCAAGTATTACCTGAATAAACTGGACCTGATGACCAGCCGCTATTTAAGGGATAACCTGCAGTTAACTGGTTCAGCCTTAAAATTTGCAGCTTATTTATTGGTAACCTATGCGATTGAGGTACGTGCAGATCTGATTTACCCGATTTATCAAGCCGTACTTGCGCAGCATAAGAGCAAAGTGAGTGTACGTTCTATCATCCTCGAAGAGCAAGGTCATCTGGAAGAAATGACTGTACAACTCAAAAAATTCTCCACAACTTGGGAGAGTCATGCAGAAAAGATAACTACTATAGAAGCCACTTTATATCAAAATTGGATCAATGACTTAGCTAAAGCTGTATAAAATGATACGTGGCGCTGATGAAATGATGCTCGATAAATTAAGGTTAAGAAAGACTGACTCTACTTTCCGTAGTTTAAAGACAGAGAACAACTTATATGATTTTAGTTCAAATGATTATTTAGGTTTTTCACACTCAGCAGAGCTGCGTCAGGCAATTGACAAAGCTTTAAAAAAGCATCCAAACGCATCAAATGGCGCAACAGGTTCAAGGTTACTTAGTGGAAATTCTGCTTTCACGGAAGCGCTTGAAGAAGAGATTGCAAGTTATCACCAGAGTGAAAGTGGATTGATCTTTAATTCTGGTTATACTGCGAATTCAGCCCTGTTTTCCTGTCTGCCGCAGAAAGGTGATACCATTCTTTATGATGAGTTCATTCATGCTTCTGTGATTGATGGCGCAAGATTGAGTTTTGCTGCACGGTTCAAGTTCAGCCATAATAATCTGGAAGACCTGGAAAAGAAGCTAAAAAGAAGTACTGGGGCTTGTTATGTTGCGGTTGAAAGCATCTATTCAATGGATGGAGATAGTGCTGATCTAATTGGGATTGCCGCTTTGTGTGCAAAGTATCAGGCATATTTAATCGTTGATGAAGCACATGCTTTTGGTGTGACCGGAACTGGATTAGTCGATTCTCTGGGAATACAGCAGCAGGTATTTGCGCGCCTGGTTACGTTTGGAAAAGCGCTAGGCTTACATGGCTCAATTATATTAGGCACTGATTTACTGAGAGATTACCTCATTAACTTCGCGCGTCCCTTTATTTATACTACTGCCCTACCCTTTTCCAATCTTTTAGCGATACAAACTGCCTACAGGCATCTTTTAAGACATCCTGAACTACAAATTACCTTACGCTACAAATCTTCGCTCCTGAGGGCTAATTTACCGCTCCAGCATCAAATAAAATGCAGCAATAATATAGGAGCAATAAATTGCCTGGTTATTTCTGGCAATACAAAAGTCATCCAGTTCAGTCATCTATTACAAAGTAAAGGTTTTGACGTGCGCCCAATTTTAGGCCCAACTGTTCCAAAAGGAAGTGAAAGGCTGCGGATTTGTATACATACCCACAATACCGACAATGAGATACTTGAATTATGCCATCATATCAAACAACAGAGCCAATAAATTATATGGACAAGAAGCCTTTATTCATCACTGGCATTGGTACCGAAGTCGGAAAAACCATTGTTTCTGCCGTAATTACTGAACAATTGAAAGCTGATTACTGGAAACCAGTACAAGCCGGAGATTTGGACAACACGGACACTAACAAAGTAAAACAACTGATTAGCAACACCAAAAGTGTTTTTCATCCTGAGACTTTTCAATTCGAGATGGCTGCATCACCACATCGCGCTGCAAAAAGTGAAGGAATTGAAATACGCGTCCAGGATTTTCATCTTCCCGAAACAGACAATCAGTTATTGATCGAAGGCGCAGGAGGATTATTTGTCCCACTCTCTAATCGGTTTCTGATGATTGACCTGATCCGGCTTTTAGGGGCAGAAGCCATACTGGTAGTGAGAAATTACCTGGGCTGTATTAATCATACCCTATTAAGCATCCATGCATTAACAAGTAAAAATATTCCATTGAAACATCTGGTGCTCAATGGGGATTTCGATTTTGACACCCTGAATGTCCTGCTCCATCATCTGCCAAAAAACAGTACATGGAGTAAATTACCTGAATTCACAACAATCAACAGAGATTCGATTGCAAATGCACCTTTTCAGTTTAATCCAATTCCAATTATCAATTAAATTTATTGAGCATGAACAGTAATACGACTATACGCAATGACTGGTCTATCCAGGAAATCGAAAACATTTATCATCAGCCGCTGCTGGAACTTATTTATCAGGCTGCAACGGTGCATCGCCAGTGGCATAAGGCAAGTGAAGTACAAGTTTGCACTTTGTTGTCTGTAAAAACAGGGGGATGTCCTGAGGATTGTTCTTATTGCGGGCAAGCTGCCCGTTATCATACAGGAATTACCGTAAAAGCATTAATGTCAAAAGATGACGTAGTGGCGATTGCACAAAGAGCTAAGGATTCTGGCTCTTCTCGATTTTGTATGGCCGCAGCATGGCGAGAAGTACGTGACAACCGGGATTTTGAAAATATCCTTGAAATGGTACAGGGTGTAAATGAGATTGGTTTAGAGGTTTGTTGCACACTCGGTATGATCACTGAAACACAAGCTGCAAGGTTACAAGAGGCCGGATTATATGCTTATAATCATAACCTGGACACTTCTAAAGATTACTATCAGGAAATTATCAATACGCGTACCTATGACGACCGGTTATCCACCTTGAACAATGTCAGAAAAGCAGGAATTTCTGTGTGTTCTGGTGGAATCATCGGGTTGGGGGAAACGCATGCAGACCGGATCAATATGCTCCACACTTTATCAACACTGGCACAACATCCTGAGTCCGTTCCGGTAAATGCATTGGCAAGGGTAAAGGGCACGCCTTTAGCTGACTTACCAAAAGTTGATTCTTGGGAAATGGTCAGAATGATTGCTACAGCAAGGATCCTGATGCCAAAATCTATGGTCAGGTTAAGTGCCGGGCGCGCAGAAATGACAACAGAAGAACAGTCCTGGTGTTTCATGGCTGGAGCCAATTCTATCTTCACAAGTGAAAGTGAAGAGTTGCTGGTTACACCAAATCCAAGGTTAGATGATGACCGTAAAATGTTTGAGCTGTTAGGCCTAAAGCCTATGCAAAAAGAAAAAATAACAAACACAATACCATCATTATGAACTTAATAGAAGAAGATACTTTAAGTTTAACTGAAAGAGACCTAAAGGTTATCTGGCATCCTTATACCCAAATGTTAAATGCCATCATCCCTACAGCAATTGTACGTGCTGAAGGCAGTTATTTATTTGATGAGGAGGGTAAATGCTATATAGATGCGATATCTTCATGGTGGGTAATTCTCCATGGCCACTCCCATCCTTATATCGCAGACCGGGTATCGGCACAAATCAAAAAACTTGACCAGGTGATTTTTGCAGGCTTCACTCATGAGCCTGCGGTTGAACTTGCTGAAAAGCTTTTAGGTCTCCTGCCTCAAAATCAGGAGAAAGTATTTTATACAGATAACGGGTCTACATCTGTAGAGGTAGCTTTAAAAATGTGCATGCAATACTGGCACAATCAGGATAAACCGAAAATCAAGGTAATGGCTTTTCATAATGGATATCATGGGGATACTTTTGGCGCGATGTCGGTTAGCGGCCGCAGCGCATGGACAGCTCCATTCGATGCTTATTTATTTGAAGTGTTTTACATTGATCTTCCAACAGCAGAAAATTTACCTGAGCTGAAGAAACAGATCTCTGCGATAAGTGATCAGCTGGCGTGTTTTATTTACGAACCTTTGGTTCAAGGTTCTGCGGGAATGTTAATGTACGGGGCTGCCGAATTGGATGAGTTAATGAGACATTGCAGATCGGAAAAAGTATTAATGATACAAGACGAGGTTTTTACCGGGTTTGGGCGCACAGGAAAACATTTTGCTGCAAATCATTTGGTGGAAGAACCTGATGTGATGTGTTTTTCTAAAGGTTTAACGGGAGGAACAATGCCTTTGGGAGTAACTACTTGTTCGGAAGAGATTTATAATGCCTTTCTATCTAAAGATAAGATGAAGACTTTGTTCCATGGCCATTCTTTTACAGCGAACCCACTGGCTTGTGTAGCAGCTTCAGCGAGCATTGATTTATTGCTAATGGAAGAAACTCAACAGCATATAGACCGGATTTGCCGCAAACATGCTGGCTTTATTCAAAAGATAAGGAAGCATATGCGGGTAGAATCAGCAAGACAAACAGGAACAATTCTGGCCATTGAATGGCGTACGGAGACCGGCACTTCTTATTTTGATGACTTAAGGAATTTATTATATGATTACTTTTTGAATAAGGGGATTTTAATGCGTCCGCTGGGAAACGTAATTTACGTTTTACCGCCTTATTGTATCAGTGATCAGGATCTTGACCGCATTTATGGAGAGATTGAGGGAGCACTGGAAATTTATTAAACGCAGGTGGGGCTTTTTGGAGGCCCCACCTGTTTTTTATCCATAACGTTTCTCCAGGATAATCTCCTTTAGTTTTGTATAAAGATTATAGTGATTAAAATAAATATCTTTATTTCTTGTTGATAGTGGAGCAGGTTCTTTAATTATTTTCTTAATATCTCCTATAATATCAGGACTATCGAGATCTATTGTTCTGAAATAACGCTCGTCGTAAATATCAGCAATGTTTGGCGCACCATTATAAATAGGAATTGTACGGCATAAAGCACAATCCACAAATTTTTCAGTCACGTAATTCCACTCGTTTGAGTTTTCGATTGCAATAGAATATTCATAAGGAAGTAAACCGGTAAACTTGTGTTCCAGCCAACCTCTAAATCTCCGGTCTTCAATTTCCAGCCGCTTTCCATAGATATCGATATCCAGATCCGAATCCAGGATCTTGTTCAGAAGACCAATGCGTTTATTGTAAATCCCTACTGGTTTGTTTAAATAAGAGACGATCATGGATAATTTTTTCTCTTTTTTAATAACTATAGCTGCGTCAAAAAACTGATAAGGTACGAGATCATGATAAAACATGTAAGAAGGTGATGTGATCACATCACCACCTATGTGAAGCTTATGTGTTTTCTCAAATAATTCAGGATCATGCACGAGCACATAGTCACTGTGCAAGAGAAAGTCTATATATTCATGTGCCTTACTAAACGATGGTTCCTGAATGACAGTAATCACCTTAGCTCTCGGAATAATGGGTTCATCAGTACGATTGAATACCACAGCATAATCGTAATCGTTCGCAATGGTAAAGTCTAAATCATTGTCGTAAATAAGATAATTTGCTTTAAATCTTTTTAATAGACTCTCTGAATCGTCATAATTGGAGAGAAATTTGATCTTCGTCATAGGTATCTGTTTTTTATAGATAACTAAGATAAAGAATGAGAAAAGCAGTGCATAGTATCTGCTTATTTTGGGACATATGACCCCATCGGGCATAAAAAAACCGGTCCGATGAATCGGACCGGTCCAGGTCAATTATATAGTTAATAAACTTAAACTAACTGAACATTAATTGCGTTAAGACCTTTACGGCCTTCTTCTACATCATAAGTAACTTTATCGTTCTCACGGATGCTAGCCATAAGGCCTGTTGAATGAACAAAGATTTCACTGTCGCCATTTGCTGGTACGATAAATCCGAAACCTTTAGTTTCATTAAAAAATTTTACTACTCCTTCTTGCATTGTATTATTATTATAAATATTCACAAATGTAGTTATATATTTTCATATACCATTAAAAAAACGAATAATATTTTTCTCAGCAAGCTAAAACGGCTGTAGTGTTATAGTTAAAAAAGCGCTCATACACAGTTTTACCTTCTTTTACTTCGAATACCCACGACTCATTTAAAGTGCTCCTGCCAATATCTTTAAGGATTATATCCATTTTTAATCTCAAACAAAAATATTCTCCAACCACCAATAGTTCAGAAATCTCTGCGGCACTGGTTTGTTCCATCTTCCTGGCATACAGAAAGCCCGGGGTTTGGTGAATAATTTCGTTTGAATAGAACGCTTTAATAGCGTCATCATTTCTACCTTCACGCCAAAATTGAATGAATTTATCCGCAACTTCCTGAGTATTCATTATTGATTAATAATTGATTAAATAGCTGAAAGCACAAAAGAAATACGAACCATCAAACAAACATATAAACATTAGATTATCAAATAGATAGCAAACAAAAAAGCTAATTTGTTTTAGTTTTTCTGAATAATCGATATAGCTTTATGCAATAATTTTTTAAATTATATTTTGCGCCTAAACTTTTATGGTAATGGCGGTATTTATAGTATCTTCCGCAATTAAATCTGTTGATGTATCCCATTAATATAGTCCTAAAGCGATTTCCACCTGATTGTCCTTAATCAAATCCAGGCTATTCAGTTGTTGCGCCATGTAAATACTGGTTAGTCTTCCTGTTCCTTCTACTGCTACATATGGCCCGATCTTATCTACGGCCAAAAGAGTAATTCCTTGTAGTTTAACTTCTCTATCTTTCAACGCATTGTAGATACCGGTAACCCGGGGATCCAGAAATGGCATTTCATTAATGTTTTTAGCTGCATCTGCAACCAGATAAGATCCATCTGTATTCCGTTCCCAGCCAGGCAGCTGCAACGTGTAAACCATATCCAGATCTGATCTGTTAATTTCCAGTATTGCTTTATACCATTTAACATATAACGAAATCGAGTCTACTAAGCTCTGTTTAAACTCCAAAACTACGTCTATCCCCTCGCGTTCGAGATAGCGATTGCCCGAAAAGAGCATTTTCATAGTCTCTTCTCTTCCTGATTCATAAAGTGGATTAAAGAATTCTGAATACACCTCTCCTATTGCCCATCTTCTGAGGACTTCATGCCGGTCAATTTTTTCTATTAGTTTCATCTGATTGATTGAATGGGTTATTTGATACTTTAAGGTGCTATTGCCAGGTAAAGTCTATCTTTTCGAATAATTTAGGCGTTCCCATGTTGTTGGGCAATTCCACTACATTGACAAAGAAATTCGTTTCAGCAATGTATAGCGGTACCCTGAATACGGTCTGCTCTTCAAAGTCCGGTTCTTCGCTTACTGGTGTAACATCGAAGGTGATTCTTCCATAGCTTAACTGAAAGAGTTTCCGGTCTTTGCCATAACCTACGGGGATGCATTGCAGCGCGTGAATACGTTCTGCGAGATCAGGAAGTATCCACCGGATGGGATTAAAATACAATACATAAAACAGCTCAGGAAGGTGAAGAAACTGCTGCTTGAAAAAGTCACTCAGGCATTCTCCTTCAGCCAATCCTTTGGGCATAAAATAGACGTACTGGGGAATGGCAGTTTCTTCAAAAGGATACATAATTATTCCATCAATAGGTTTTAAAACACGGTTTCTGGCTTCTGCATAGGCTAAAAAGGATGTCATACTACTCATAAACTGCTGTTAAATTTAGTGTTGGATTCACGGTCAGTTCCAAGTTACAAAGAAATCGAAAGCGTAATCAGGTGATTGATTTTTTGGGACTTTTGACCCTGCAAAGCAGTGTCAATCGTTTTTAAATTGAGGTCAAATAGATCATTATGAAACAACCTTTAGTTAGCTGTATTATGCCGACTGCCAACAGGCATAAATACATTCCTTTTGCTGTAGATTATTTTTTACAACAGGATTATCACCATGCTGAATTAGTTATTATTGATGATGGCAAGGAGTCTATTGCTCCTTTATTACCGGAGATTCCTAACATCCAGTATTTTTACACCCCTCCACTGGGTACAATTGGAGCAAAACGCAATTATGCTTGTGAAAAGGCAAAGGGTGAGATCATTGTGCATTGGGATGATGATGATTGGTATGCGTATGACTGGATTAGCCAGCAGGTCAATTTTCTGCTGAGCTCCGGGGCAGACATTTGCGGAATCAAACATATCCACCATTATTCTGCGATCATGCAGGCATTTTGGCAGGGTGATGCAGAGAATAGAAATAATCCAAATTCAAAGCCTTTTCTTGCAGGGGCCACGATGGTTTACCGAAAATCTTTTTGGGAACAGCATCCTTTTAAGGATTTACAAAAAGGTGAAGATGAGGGCTTTGTTCAAACTCCCGGAGCTAAGGTATTTGCACACGATTATATTGATGGGTTTATAGCTATGCTGCATCCTGATAATACAACAATTAAATCATTCGAAAACCGCAATCACAAAAAGAACCACTAACCAATCCTGAATATATTCAGGATAATTGCACAACTACCTACTTATGAAAACATATTTATTCTTATTCCTCGCTATCATTTCAGAGATTATAGCAACTACCGCTTTAAAGGCATCAGCGGAGTTTACCAGACTATGGCCCTCTGTTATTGTGATTTTTGGTTATGCTATTGCTTTTTATTTTCTCAGCCTGACTTTAAGAAAAATAGATCTTGGAATTGCCTATGCGGTTTGGTGTGGGTATAATTTTGGTTACGGCACTGGGAGCCATTTTTTATAAGCAAAAGCCAGATATGCCCGCTGTTATTGGCATTGTGCTCATTATCATCGGTGTGATTGTAATTAATTTATTCTCAAAAAATTCCGGACACTAAGCCCGGAATTATACACAGGTCCAGCCTGCCATTTTTCTGTGGTTCCATTTTTTCTCCAGGTAGAAGAATTCGCTGGCAGCAATTGCGGCTTCTTCTGCCTGCTGATCTAACGTACAACTATCCAGATGATCCACTATGGAAGATGAAATCAGTGCATGTCTGAGTTTTAATGCAGCCAGTGTATTGGCATAATCATTATCAGCACACCAGAATTGATAATTTTCATCCAGTTTTCCAGTAAGTCTGAAAATGTCACGTTTTAAAAAGAGACACCACCCTGCAACTTCATATCTGCTACGGTAGCCAGGGTAAATTCCATTATCCTGCTCAAATCCCATTTTTGGATGATGAAAAGAACAGAATGGGGATGCACTAGACAGGTCATAGTATTTATGGAATGATTTTAATATTTCAGTAGCCCAGCCTGGGTGGAAATGCAAATCGTTGTTACAGAGGCAAACGTATTTGGAGGAAGTTATATCAACTCCGATATTCATATATCTATGGTAACCAAACGCTTCTTCAGGATATATGGTAGTCGTATTTTTGTATTGAAAGGGTTTCATTTCTTGCTGTGATTCCATCACAACTACGTTAAATTTGATAATTTCCTGATCTTCTGAGGCCATCAAAGAATTGATGCAATGCTGGGTGATTAGTTTCAATTCCTCGTTTTGTGCGAAGCTTAAAATAATAACGTCAATTTCGGTCTTGCTTTTCATAGGTACCTGTATTTGTGATGACAAGTTACAAACAAAATCAGCAGGTTATCCGCAGTCTTGTATTTAGGGACATTTGACCCTGTTTATTGCTTTTTTATAGTAATTATGGAACTTTTGACCCGCTCAACCTGAGTAGTTGTTAGTTATCTTGAGGTTAAAAGAAAACTATGTCAAGGTTAATCAAAATCATCTTATTTGTATTGCTGCTGGCAATAATCGTATATCTATGTGTGTTCTTGTATTGGGTAGGTACAAAACCTGAGCCTCATCAAAAAACAAATCCACCTTCTATATATGCGGGTGATTAGCCATATATAATTTCTTTTAATTTGGTGTATAAGTTGTATTCATTGAAGTAAATATCTTTATTTATGGATGAGCCAGGAGCAGGATGGGCGATGATCTCTCTAAGATCCTGAACGATATAAGGACTGTCCAGGTCTATTGTTCTATAATAACGCTGATCATATACTTCTGAAAGGTTTGGTGCTCCATTGTAAATAGGTGTGGTGTTGCATAAAACACAGTCTACAAATTTTTCTGTGATGTAGTTTTTCTCATTAGAGTTTTCTATGGCTATAGAATATTCATAAGGTAACAAACCAGTGTATTTATATTCCAGATCTCCTTTATATCTTGAATCATGTATATTCAGGCCACGACCGTAAACATCAATATCCAGATCAGATTCCAGAATATTCATTAACACCTCTATCCTTTTCTGGTAATTGGCCTTACTGGAGTATAACCCAGATACAATCATAGAGAGCTTTTTTTCTTTTTTGATTTGCCAGGTCTGATTATAAAAGGAATGGTCTACATGATCATGATAAAACATATAAGTTGGGGATTCAATGATCTTCCCCCCTAATTTCACCTTGTTGATTCTCTCAAATAGCTCCTGGTCATGGACAATGATATAGTCACTGCTGGTCAAAAAAAACTTATTTTGATGTGCTTCACTCCAGGAGGGTTCCTGAATTACTGTTATAATTTTAGCTCCGGGTTTCAGGGGATCATTGGCCCTGTTAAAAACTACAGCGTAGTCGTAATCATCGGCGGCTGTAAAAGTTAATGATACATCATTGATTTTATAGTTTGCTTTGAATCTTGTGATCAGGTTCTCAGAAACCTCGTAATCGGAAAAAAATCTAATCTTCATCGTTTATAATTTTGCTTATTCCTAAGTTAAAAATTAGCGGACTGAATAGTGTTGACGGCCAGATTATGGGACTTTTGGCCCTATCATAAAGTGTGAATCCTTTTTAAATTGTGAGATAAAAGAGAGGAAATCATGAAAATAAAATTATCACACCCGCTAATTTCCTGTATATGTATTACAGCGTACAGACCTGGGTTATTGCTTAAGGCAATAGTTAGTTTTGATACCCAGAATTATCCAAATAGAGAACTGGTTATTTCTTATCCAAAAGAGGATACGGAAACGAAAAATCTGATCGATAGCATATTAGAAGTATCTGATCTGAGAATTGTCCGGCTAGAGCGTGAAGGAAACAAGTCACTAGGAGAAGCAAGAAATCATGCGATTGCCAATTGCAATGGAGACTATATTTGTTTATGGGATGACGATGACTGGTACCATGCCAGAAGACTAGCCCATCAGTACAACACCATGCGGACTAAAGGACAATTTCGTGAGGCTAGTATACTCACACGTGTCATGTTATATGATGCGACGACTCAGAAGGGATATCTTTCTTTTCCTTATCTATGGTGTGGGAGCCTTTTATGCAAAAAGGACATTATTTTACAACATCCATTTACAGATAATAAGGTAGCTGAAGATGCACAAGTAATCAAGTATTTGGAATCCAGAAAACTTGTTGATTATATTTCAGACAGTGCCTTTCTTTATCTTTACGTTTACCACGGAAACAATGCTTTGAGCTATTTCCATTTTTCTTATTATTTAAAGAAAAGTGAACAGCTCGATCAGGAAAGTACAGATTGGATGCGTAGTCTTCTGGATGTCAAAGTGGAGGTGTTACCCTCCTGATTTATGATGCCAGCTTTATCATCTCAACCTGGATGCCCAAATAGGATAAGGCTGGCCTTCTCTGATAAAATCAAGAAAATAGGTTTCATCAGGGATAATTTCTGATTGATAAGTTTTTCTCAAAATGCTGAATACGCTTTGATCATGACGATGGTCAATAAATTCCTGGTGTTGAGTGGTTTCATTTTTGTCGTCAGTAAATAGCATTGGGTTCTCACATAAGGATGCGTACCATTTATTAACGAGATGGGTAGTATGCTGACATTTTTTTAACATGATTACTGTAGCCATCAACTGATTAGAATGGATTACATTTTCCGGGGGGCTGAAATGATCAAAAACTTCTTGTTTTGTATATTCTATTTCCTTATGCGGCAATTCAAAACTGATACAACCAGTTGCTGATTGAGTTAATAGCCCGATATATTCTTTAAAACGTTTGCTACCGTTACTATTGATCATGCAGCCAGCATCACAATAGATTAAAATGTCATCGTCATCAAGGGATTCTAGTACTCTTTGTATTAAATATGGCTTCCAGATCCAATATCCTCCGCCTCTTCGTTGATTAAGGACTTCCTGAAAGTGCTTGCTGAATACGGGTTCAAGATCTTCAGGGCTAAAAATAGTGACTTCGTCAAAAAAAGAGGAGGCCAAAGCTGTTTCTTTAAAAAACTCTATCTGTCTGGCATACCTGGCATCGCCATAGCTTATTAGATATATCTTCATATTCTTCTTCATTTGCAACAAGTTACAAAAAACAAGAATCCAAGTACAGTACAGGAAACTTTTGGGACTTTTGACCCTACCTCTACCACTTAAACCTAACTAAATTAGGTACATACAAATTAAAAGCATCATGAATCAACCACTTATATCTTGTATTATGCCTACGGCAAACAGACAGAAATACATCCCTCTTGCGTTAAGCCATTTTTTAAAGCAGGACTATAGCAATTCAGAATTGATTATTGTAGACGATGGAGTAGAGTCTATTGCTCCTTTATTACCTGATGATTCCCGGATCAGATATTTTTATACAGATCCTATAGGAACTATTGGCGCAAAGCGAAATTATGCATGTAACCTTGCAAATGGAGAAATTATTATGCACTGGGATGATGATGATTTTTATGCTCCTGACTGGATTAGTAAACAATATGATTATTTGATAACATCAGGAGCTGATATCTGTGGTATTGAACATATTCATTTTTTTTCGCCCGTAACTGATACCTTATGGATGGGAACTGCAATGAACAGGAATAATCCGTCAAATCCAAGTCAATGGCTAAGTGGAGCAACCCTGGCCTATAGAAAGGCTTTCTGGGCTGAAAATCCGTTCAAAGAAATGCAGACCGGAGAAGATGATAATTTCATCTCGAAACCGGGAGTAATAATTTTTGCGCATGATTATATTGATGGATTTGTAGCTGTTTTACATCCCCGCAATACCACTGTTAAGTATTTTGAAAACCCTAAGCATAAAGCCAAGACTGGGTCATAATAGAACCCAGCCTTGTCCCGTCCTGCACTTCCACTTCTTATCAAAATAAATAGATTCTCCTTCAGTAAGCTCTTCCTGCCGCTCTGGTGTCTGACTATTCAATGTTTTATTTTCCAGATGATCCACAAAAGAGGAAGTCACTAACATATGGTTTAACTTTAATACCCAGAGGGTATTGGAGTAGTCATTATCTGCACACCAGAATTTGTAGTTTCTATCTAGTTGTCCTGTCAGACGTAATAAATCACGCTTAAAAAAAAGGCACCATCCTGCAACTTCATTTCGAATGCGATAGCCTAATTTAGGACCATCATTCTTTTTAAATCCCATTTTAGGATGATGTAAGGTACAGAATGGGGAAGCGCTGGAAAGGTCAATAAATTTGTCAAAGGTTTTAAGAATTTCTGTTGCCCATCCGGGATGGAAAATCAAGTCATTGTTACAGATACAGATATAGGGTGATGCTGTCATTTCGATTCCAATATTCATAAAATTATGATAACCAAATTCATCATTCGGATAAATAGTTTTCGTCTGTTCATATTGAAATGGCTTTATTGATTTTTCTGATTCAATTACAATCACATTAAACTTAATTTCTTCGGGGTTTTCAGACCGCATCAATGATTCGACACAGTCAACAGTAACTTTCTTTAATTCATCCGTTTGTGCATAACTCAAAATGATGAGATCAACTTGTACTTTGTTTTTCATTATTTAAATCTATTTCCGACAAGTTACAAAGAATTCAAAATGCCGGGCAACAGCTTAAACTTTTGGGACATTTGACCCTATAACTGCCAGACCGATTCATGTAATTTTAGCTAAATATTAAAAATTCATTATGGCTAGATCATGGTATGCTTTTATCCCGGGTGGTGACCCGACTGACGTTGAGAGATATTGGAAAGCAACGGTTAAACATTCTTGTTTATGCGGAGATCGTATTTGTGCAATTTATGCAACAGGTGTAGGTATTAATCCAGATATACCTCTTTCTCCTAATATGCATAAATATATTAAAAATGCACTTTTAACTGGTCAATTACAACCGGAAACGCCTATAGGCAGTAAAAAGTATGTGTATCTGAGAAATGCATAAAATTCTGACTTAAATATTTTCTTATGAATCAATCTTATCCTTTGATTTCCTGTATATGCGTTACAAATAACAGGCCTGAGCAGCTAAAAAAAGCTATTTCTTGTTTTGCCGATCAGAATTATCCAAATAAAGAGTTAGCGATTTCTTACCTTAAGAATGACCTCCTTACTAAAGAGATAGTTGAAAATACCCGGCAAAAGGATATTTTGAAAATAGTCACAGTAGAACACACCGGAGATGAGCCTTTAGAGAAAGCGAAAATTCATGTTATTAATAAATGTACAGGAGATTATTTGTGCATCTGGGATGACAATGACTGGTATCACCCTAGTAGATTGATGTTTCAATTCAACAGTATGCAAATTGTTGGAGAACGCTATCAGGGTAGTGTATTATCCCGGATTATGCTATACGATGCTGGTACAAAAAAGGTTTATCATGCTTTTTCCCATAACTGGGATGGAACCCTATTGTGCAGAAAGGAAATATTTTTGCTGAATCCATATACTAAAGACGGAGAGAATACCTCTATAACTACATTTTTATCCGGCAGAAAGATATTATGCCAGATTGATGATGCCCCATTTCTATACATTCATATTTATCACGGTGCAAATATTCATGATGATAAACACTTCGAATCCTTTATGAAACAGAGTGAGCTACTAGCTGAAGAGCTTTCGAATAAAATTATCAAACTGATAGATAATTAAAACAATAATCCTTAAAAAAACAATTTTATGATAAATCCACCTCTTGTTTCCTGTATTATGCCTACTGCAAACAGGCAAAAATTCATCCCTTTTGCTATTGAATATTTTTTAAAACAGGATTATCCCAATGCAGAACTTGTGATTATAGATGATGGGACTAATTCCATTGCTTCGTTAATACCAGATGATCCAAAAATCAAATACTTTTATACAGAACCTTTAGGAACTATTGGCATTAAACGTAATTACGCTTGTGAAAAGGCTGAGGGAGAAATTATTATGCACTGGGATGACGATGATTATTATGCCCCCGACTGGATTAGCAAAATGACAGATGCACTATTGACTTCAGGAGCAGATATAGCCGGTCTGAACCGCGTTGTATTTTACTCTCCGCCAGCAAACCAGCGCTGGATGTATGAAGATAGCGATGTAGATAAACCATGGTTATGCGGAGCTACAATGACCTATAGAAAATCATTTTGGCAACAACATCCTTTTATTGATTTGCAGGTTGGTGAAGATTACGATTTCGTCTGGAATTCTGGGGCAAAAACTTTTGCACTAGACTATGTGCAAGGATTTGTGGCAATTTTACACGCACATAATACGAGTATTAAACCTGTTGAAAATCCAAAGCATAAAAAACATGCAATTGGTTGGGATGCACCAGAGGATGAAAAGGAATCATGAGCACACCTTTAGTATCCTGCATTATGCCAACCGCTAACCGTCCGAATTTTGTTGTGTTAGCAGTTGAGCACTTTCTAAACCAGGATTTTAGAGATGCAGAGTTGATCATTATAGATGACGGAAAGAAATCTGTCAGGCCTTTATTACCCAATCATCGCCGTATTAAATACTTTTATACTGACCCTTTAGGAAGTATAGGGCTCAAAAGGAATTTTGCCTGTGAAAAAGCACAGGGAGAAATTATTATGCATTGGGATGATGACGACTGGTATGCATATGACTGGATCAGTAAATCGGTTAATTTCTTAAATGAATCTAAAGCAGATATATCAGGGTTGAGCCAAATTATCTTTTTCTCTCCAAGAGCTGGAAAATTCTGGAGATATGAAGGGGATCGCTTAGAGCACCCATGGTTAGCGGGAGCAACTATGGCATACAGGAAATCTTTCTGGCAAGCACATCCATTTAAAGATTTACAAATTGGAGAGGATTATGATTATGCATGGAATATGGGTGCTAAAATTCATGCACACAATTATTCTGATGGTTTTATTGCAACATTACATAACTCAAACACGACTTTAAAACCTTTTGAAGACCCAAGACATAAAAGACAATATGCCAGCAACTGGATGGATGTTAGTTTTGAGGGGAAAACCGAAAACCCTAAAAAGAGTAGGTATTATTATTAAAAGAATATGCTATGCCCTGGTATCAATTGATTAACAATGAACTGGATATTTGTGATCCAGATAGCTATGTTGTATTAGACAAAGCACCTGAAACTGTAGATGGTCCTTATTTATCCGCTATTTTCGCAGATGAGCTTCCTGATGACCCAGATCGCAGACCTGATATTGAAGGAACTCCAGGATTACTTATCTATATTATCCGTGCCCTTGCTAAAAGCAAAGGCCAGCCGTCCTCCAGTTTCCCTCCTGTTCCATTAGAAGTAAGAATGTCTGCCGAACCCGCCACGGGAGTTTTAAAATAGCTTCACTTAAAAATGAAGCGTAATATAACAAATATTAAACCCTCTTTATTGAGGGTTTTTTTTGACCTTAAAAAAAATCAAAGGATTAACAGTTGGGGACTACTGACCCTAGCAAACCAAGACAGGCCTTCGTAAATTAGTATTATGAAATCATTGATAAAAGTTATTGCTTTTTCATCCGGAAGATAAAGCAAACGTAAATTAAATCAAGAAAAAACTTTCAATAGTCTGCAGCAATAAAAGTTATGATTTAATTGGTTACAAATTTCTCTTATCACAATGATAATTATGGGGAAGCCGAAAACCTTAAAAAGAGTAGGCGAAAAATTAAAGTTTTTGATCTCTTTTTGATAGACAAAAGAATCACTTATTATGGCAAGATTTTGGTATGCTTACAACGGATTTGGTGATCCCTTGTTACCTTCAAGTTATAATTTAGCATCTATTAGACCTGCGTGTACCAATGGGGCTAATATTTGTGCTATTTATTCACCTGGTTCTGGTAATCCATCATTACCTTTATCTAACAACCTTAGAACATACATTGCCAATGTTCAATTAACACTGCTTGGAGCTCCAGATTCAAGTTTGGGTGTTAAAAAATATGTATATGGCAAAAATCTTTAGATCTCAATTTACTACAATTTGATACTAATCTAGAAATTCAGGGGAAACCGAAAACCTTAAAAAGAGTAGGTGAAAATTAAAGTTTTTTGATCTCTTTTTAATAAAAAGAATCACTTATTATGGCAAGATTTTGGTATGCGTACAACGGATTTGGTGATCCCTTGTTACCTTCAAGTTATAATTTAGCATCTATTAGACCTGCGTGTACCAATGGGGCTAATATTTGTGCTATTTATTCACCTGGTTCTGGTAATCCATCAGTACCTTTATCTAACAACCTTAGAACATACATTGCCAATGTTCAATTAACACTGCTTGGAGCTCCAGATTCAAGTTTGGCTGTTAAAAAATATGCATATGGCAAAAATATCTAACATCAATGTTAATAATTCAGGGAACCATATAGGTTCTCTGAATTATTAAATAAAGTAAAATACTGTACAATAGTATCTACTATAAAGTTCTTTAAGCATTCAAAATTTCATCAAGAACTGAATTATGATTAACCAGGGAGAAGCCGAAAACCCCAAAAAGAGTAGGCATATATTAAAGTTTTTTGATATCTTTTTGATATATAAAAGAATCATTTATTATGGCAAGATTTTGGTATGCTTACAACGGAATTGGTGATCCTTTTTTATCTGGAAGTTACAATTTACTACCTTTTAAACCAGTCTGTATAAATGGATGCACTATCTGTGCTATTTATTCACCTGGCTCGAGTGTTCCATCATCACCGTTATCTACAAATCTCAGGACTTATATAGTCACTGTTATGGCTAATCAAGTTGCGCAACCAGATTCAAGTGCAAACATTAAAAAATATGTTTATGGCAAAGTAGGATGCTAACAACTTATCTTCATATTTTGATGGTATAAATAAATATAATTCAGGGAAAGCAAAATCTTAAAAAGAATAGAATAGATTAAAGTTTTTTGATCACTTTTTGATAAATAAAAGTATGTAGAATTATGACAAGATATTGTTATGCTTTTAATGGATTGCGATCCTTTATTATCTGCAGGTATACTTTTACTATAGCGCCTCCATTATGTTCCTATGGACGTAAAATCTATGCTATTTATGTACAAGGCAGTCTAAATCCATCTCCGTAATTATCACTCAATATCAGAACATATATTACAAATTCGCTAATAAGGGGAATCCAACAACCTGAAATAGGGATGGAGTATTTTCTCTTAAAGTATTGTTAATTATATTTTGGCAAGAATTTTGAAGAATCGAAAGTGCTAAAATATTGCAAATCAGAAAAACCACATATTATGGCAAGATTTTGGTACATTCATGATGGAATTGGGAACCCGCTTCTATCTAGTAGTTATAATTTATTATCTATCAAACCTTTTTGTTCCACAGGATGTAGAATTTGTGCAATTTATGCGCCAGGTTCTGGTAATCCATCATCACCTTTGTCTAACAATATCAGGACTTATATTGTTAATTTTTCGATGGGTTCAGCCTTACCACAACCATTTGAACCACTGGGTTCTAAATATTATATTTATGGAAAAAATTGTTAACTGTAAGCTGATTTAATAATACAATAATCTTATGCTGTTTATTGTATTATTAAATCAGGTATATTGAATTCATTTAGTTATTAGGTTTAATCAACTGGAAAGCTTTATAGGCATTGACTATCCCTCCAGAAATACATTTGTCTTTTAAGGCCCAGACTTGTTCAACCGATTTCATTATGATCACCTTTACCTGTTTAGCGGTTAATTCCGGATAATATTCTCTAATAACGCCAGCTAAACCTGCAACTACAGGTGCAGCCATACTTGTTCCTGTATCGTCAAGATATGCCGACCTCGGAATTGTAGAAGTAATTTCCATACCTGGAGCATACACGTCTATACTACTTTTTCCATAATTAGAAAATCGACCTGCTATATTTTCGTCATTCTTCCACCCTGAAGCTCCCACCTCTATCCAACAAGCTGCTATTGCCTGTCCTTCTGGATTTTCGCGGTCAGGATAAATAATCATTTGATCCAGATCCTTTCCTTCGTTACCCGAAGCATGAATGATCAATATATCTTTACTTATCGCGTACTTTATTGCTTTATCAACTGCCACAGATGTTTTAGCCCAAGGCTGCCCAAAACTCATATTGATCACCTTTGCGCCATTATCCACAGCGTAAAAAATCGCATCTGCCAGGGCTTTAGTCCTTTCATCCTGAATTACAGAACTCAGCTGAGCAAATGATGTTTGTTGTCCACCCTCACCCAACGGATCAATCCCGGGAATAGCTTTTATAACCATTATTTGTGCATGATCAGCTACACCTTTAATCCCAATATTATTGTTACGAGCAGCCGCAATAACACCGGCAATATGAGTGCCATGATAAGAAGAAGGACCTCCTGTAATAGGATCAAAATCTTGTTTTTCATAATACGCAAGCTGCATCTTATAATAACTAATTCCTCTTTGTAAACTAATCTTTTTATAAGTCACAAACTCTGAAGAATTTTTCAACCCAGCTACTAAGTTAGTCTGCATTTTAAATTCAGCTTCATTAATTGGAATATAGTCCTTGAAATCTTTAATAACAGGAGCCGGTTTTCCTATCTTTTGCAAGATCTGATCTAATATTTTCTGATCTGCCTGTACAATTTCTAATTTAGTTTTTATTAATATTGTTTTCGTTTTATCGTCTTCTTTCGTTGTTGAGTTATAGAAATTCCAGCCATGTAAATCATCTATAAAACCATTTTTATCATCATCTTTCCCATTTGCTGGTATTTCATTTGGATTTGTCCAGATTACAGATTTAAGATCTTCATGAGCTATATCTACACCTCCATCAATCACAGCAACTATAACCGGAATTGCTTTCTTTCCATTTAACAATTCTTTGTATGCCATTTCCATACTAATTCCAAATACACTATCAGTTCTAAGATCCAGGTTTTGCCAGTTATCTTTAACTTTTTCACCTGTTTGAGCAAATAAAATATTTGCTGATATCAGCATAAATACTACTAGTATTAATCTCCTAAAGATTGCAACTCCTATATTTTGACCTCTCATGTTTATTTGATAATCTGTAGTAGTTCTATTTCGAAAATCAGTGTGCTATTTGGTGGTATCTGCCCTGAATTACTCCTACCTCCGTACGCAAGAGCTGCGGGAACATAAATCATCCACTTAGATCCAACCGGCATTAACTGCAAAGCTTCTGTCCAGCCTTGTATAGTTTTGTCAACATTTACAATATATGGGAGACCTTTTTCTAAAGAGCTATCAAAAATCTTCCCATTAACCAACGCACCTGTGTAATTCACACTCACTTTATCTGTTAAACCAGGTTTCTTCCCTTTCCCCTGATGGATAATTTTATATTGTAAGCCAGAAGGTAAAGTTACCACACCAGGTCTTTTTTTATTCGTTAATAAAAAAAAATTGTTTTCTTCAGGTAAGGGCCCTTTCATATCTTTTTGCGCTTCTCTTTTTGCATTTGCTTCAGATATCGCTCTATGATCAGCCAACGCTCCCCCATCTATTTCAGTGAAAACAAATTTATCCACCAATCTTTCTTCTTCTTTCAAGTCCAAACCATAAGGTTTCAATGCTTTTTTTATTCCAGCAATGTCGGTCCATGAAGAGAAATTCAAATCCATATCTAATTTATTTGTATAGTCAGTCTCATCAAAAACATACGGATTGTCAGCCTGGCGATTCATCTGAGTAATTAAACTATTTAATGGTAAATCCCTGAATTGATGCAAAGATCCTTTGACGATTAAATGATCATCATACTCACCAGTTAAAGTTTTTTTACTTTTTAATAAAATATTTTTATCATTCCGAACTAAAACAAGAACATTTTCTTTTATTCTTTCCCAACGAGCATGTAAGCCCAGCAAACGATCCAGATCAGCGATAATGGATTTATGAATTATAATATCGGTTTGCCCAGTATCAGGATTTACAGATTCATAACAGATACCATTTCTTGTAAGCCAATTTTGCAATGCACCCTTTCCCTCAGTAAAGATATACCTGGATTTATCCAAGACTTCCCATATGATTTGGTTTGGCATTAACGTAGAACTTGGTCTTACTAAATCTGCAGGTTTTATTAAATAGTTCCAATTGATCTGATAAGCATTATAAATAGGATAATTCAGAAAAAATGCCCTGATTATTTTTTTTCGGGAATCTCTTATAATACCAGATCCACCAAGTCCTTCTGCATTTACACCCGCTTTATAATCAGATATTGCCGTATATTTCATAAATGTTGATGAAGTATCAACTTGATTCGGATCAGGAGTAAACAAGAACTGCTTTGTAGCATCAAAAACATCAAAATCATTCTTTACCGGCCAACTAACCTGCTGACCGTTAAGTACCATTTGAATATTGTCTGCATCTACAAAATCGGATGAAGTAATTGCGATAACTTTACCTCTATAGATCCAAACTTCATGTGGAATAGACCGGTGTTTAAAATATGTAGCAAATATTTTATCCTCCACGACAGATGGTAGCGAAAGATTTTTAGTGTATTTATTGTTCTTCCAGAAAACAAGTACATTAGCCTCTTTCTCATAAGTTACCGGTAGAATCTTGATTTTAGGACCAAATTTCTTTTGCAAAGCATCCATTTTAGGAAGAGCAGCAACACAACCAGAACAATTTGTTGCCCAGAAATCTACTATTAATAATTGATCCTTAAATTCAGTTGTCAATGCTGTCTTTTTATTTGCATTAATAAGCTTATTTATAGAAAAATGGGGTAACTGATCTCCAATAGATAAATTTGGGAGATTTGTTGTTTTCTGATCTGGTACAGTGTAGGTTTGTTGTGCATTCACATTCAAAACCATTAAGAAGAACTTTACGGCTAATATTATTGTTAATCTCATTGGTTATCTTTTTTTATAACAAACATTTGTAATTCACGCATTCCATCAATCAGATCAAGATCATACCGATTCAATTCTTTACGCAAAGCCGGAAGATCTGTCCATGAATCAATCTTAAGGTCAAGATCTATAGGCTCTTTATAATTGGTTTCATCTATTATAGGTTGTAATCTGGCTTCAGCCAACTCATAAATTAGCTTATCCATGGTAACGTTATTAAAATAACCTTTCATATCATATTTTGCTTCGCCATTTCCAGCTGATTTTAGTTTATCGACGGTCGAAGTATGTACAAGAATAAGTGCATTAACCATTTTTTTCTCCATACCGAATTTAACTCCAAATGCATTGGCAAGATATTCATCTAACGTTTTACTACCTTTGACCACGCCAATTGGGAGGACCAGTTCATAACAAAAAGCATTCTTTCTCATCCAACTTTCCTTATCACCATATTTTGGATTATAAATGTATTTTGATGGGTCATCTACTTCCAGCAATATGTTGCCATACTCCACCATACCGTGAGTCAGTATATCGGCAATTGATAAATTGTACATAGTGACCAGCTGTAAGCCAGTCACTTTATTTATAGATGAATTAAAATTTAATCCAAATGCACCAGAAGTTGATTGAACACCCTCTCTATATCCTGTAACAACAGAAAAACGCAAAAATTTATTCTTATTTGTCAATTGTTCATTCTGTAATTTAAAAACAGGCTTTTGATAATCAAAGTCAAAAAGAGGTTTCCTGTATTTAAAAGAACTAGTGTCTGTTTGTGCCAGACCTTTTAATGAAAACAGCATTAAAAGAGAGGCAACATAATATGTTAATTTCATTGTTTAATTTAAATTGAAATTATAACTGATTCTTACGCCGGCGGAAGAATATGTTCTTGCAGAAGAAGCAATATAAACCGCTTCATATTTAAGCAATACATCAAAATGTTTGGAAGTATGAAAGCCAACACCAGGCACATATGTAAAATATTTTTCACCGCTCCCCCCTCCATTACCATCCGCATAATCCCTGCCACCGTAGAAAGAAAGACCTGCCTGACCCGAAGCATAAACTTTTGGTGCTAAATAGTATTTTGCTCCAAGTAAAACCGGTATGAAGGAAGCTCCTTTACCGCCACGTTTAGCTATAAAGTCAAGATAGCCGGCGCTTGCAGTAATGCCAGTCGCTTTAAAAATCGGGTACTCTGCTTGTAAAGAGCCCCCCACAACTATCGATGAATAGTTTGCCACATAGCCAGCCGGTATTCCTATATGTCCTCCAAAGCTATAAGTTATTCTTTTCTTAATTTTTTCTTGTTGTTCTTGTGCACTGACTGTTAAGATTGAAATTGCAAAAATGACGATTGCCATAAATATATTTTTCATTTTACTAAGCTTTTATTGATAATAAATTAATAGTTATATTGTCTTTTATTAATGAGAATTTCCCCAACTTTGAGGGTTATTCCAGCTATTTTGTGGCTTAGTAGTGGTAGTAATATATTCTAGTTTACGAATACGGTTTCGTTCTGTAAAATAGATAACATCTCCATTTAGATTTGATACTAATACTTTTGGATTTGAAAGTTTCACGTCTGCAATTTTTCCATCAGCCTCTCCGAATTCGCCATTACCAATCAACGTAGTAACCTCACTATCTGGTGTAATTTTGCGGATTCGTTGATTATCAGTATCAGCAATATATATATTTCCCTCTGCATCACTTGCAATACCATATGGATAATTAAATTCCGCAGTTACTCCAATTCCATCTCTATATGGGACAAAGTCTCCATATGCTCTAACTCCATCACCAGCCCATGTAACAGCGTTTCCTGTCGGAGTAATTTTGTATATTAAACCGTTATAATTATCTAAAACATAAACATTTCCAAGAGCATCTAATGTAATTCCAGATATTATAGGTCCAAAACTAACACCATTGGCGGGTCCACTATAGGGACTAGGGTTAAAATTTGGAGTATTTAGAATACCAGCATAAGTACTGACTACCCCACCAGCTGAAATTTTCCTTATTAAAACATTACCATTATCTCCTATATACATATTACCAGCTTTATCGATTGCCAAAGCCATTGGAAGATTGAATTGTGCAGTTGCAACTGGCCCATCTACAAAACCCCGTTGTCCATTACCTGCATAAGTACTAACCACTCCTACGGGAGTAATTTTACGGATTACATTATTTCCATAATCTGATACATATAAATTATCAGAGGCATCAATAGCCAAGCCTTCAAGATAACTAAACTGCGCTGCTGTACCCATTCCATCAGCATAACCATTTACCCCGCTACCAGCAAAAGTGCTGACCACACCCGCAGGTGTGATTTTACGAATGCAAAAGTTGTTCTGATCATTTACATACACATTTCCCTTAGCATCAATTGCGATACCAGTTATGTTGTTAAATGCTGTTAATTTGCCTATTCCATCAATATATGCGCCAAGCGTACCGCCACTGCCAACAAAAGAAGTTACTTGTACATCGGTCTTGGTCGTTGTTTCTTGAGGTTGAACTTTTTTGCACCCATTTACCGCTAAAACCGCCAGTAGACTAATACCGGACAATTGAAGCCATCTCATCAATCGTTTCATGTTAATTTAATTATTATGATTACTTGGTTAAATACTTGTTTTAACGAGGGTTTTGTACTATACCAGAATTTGTTATTACTTCATCAGGGATTAACAAAACGTATCTTAAATCATTTGCAGGCAATTCGAAAGACCCTATACCTGATAGTGTCCTGGTTATTTTTTTTGCAGTTGCAGTGTTTTTATTCAAACGACGCAAATCTGTCCAGCGCTGCGCCCGCATCACTAATTCTTTTCTGCGTTCTGTTAACACTTTATTTAAAGCATCAGCTGCATTAGTTGCAACATAATCAACGTAAGTACTTGTTGTAGTCGGATTTCCATCTCCATCTAGAACAACTTTCCACCTGGTCGTAAGCAAAGTATTCAGATCCGTCATTGCTTCCGTAGGTTTATCAGCCCTCGCATAACATTCTGCACGAATCAGGTACAATTCATCTACAGCCAATCCATTAAAGAAATTGGACGCTAAAAATGAACCTTCATAATTCCCTGTAAAACGGTAGGTCCCGTCACTTGCAATGCGTTTAAAAAAAATCTGCCCCCTTAAATCATTACTATCATAGGACGCAACTAAATCTGCATCTATCCTTGCTGCGGAAAGATTAGGCACCAAGGTTTTCCCAGGATTGGTGGTGGAATGAAAAATCACTTCTTTATTAAAGCGCGGATTAAAAGGAGAGTTAGAAAAGGCACTGATCAAATTATAATCCAGCAACTGACTATTAAGCTGTAATGCCGAGGTTGCAGCATTTAAAGCACCCGGATAATTTTCCATCGACAAATAGGTACGTGCAAGCATAGCGTAGGCAGCCGCTTTATTTGGCCTTGTAGGAACACTCGAAGTAGCAGGTAATAGATTAACAGCATCCTGAAGATCCTGAACAATCCGGTCATAGGTCTGCTGAACAGTACCACGCACCGATTTATCATTTAAATCAGAAGACATTTTCAATGGAATACCCATATCCTGGCCGGCACTTGCTGCTGTATATGGTTTCGCATATAACTGTGCAACATTCCAAAAAGCATATGCCCTGTAAAATAATGCTGAACCTTTTAAAGTATTTAAGGTCACCGGATCTGTAGCCCCCCCCTGCAATTTTTGAATAGTCTCTAAAACGAGGTTTGCATGGAGTACTGTTTTATATGGATTCTGCCACTGTGGAGCTGCAGACGCACGTCTTGCACCAGCCGACCAAATAAATAGGGCGCGATCAACAGGATCACTAAGACTACTGTAATTATTAGGTTGCATAAAATAATCATCTGCAGAAAGTTCTCCATCACTTGGATATCCTGTGTTCATAACCGTATAATTGTCTAATAGCAATTGACAGTCTTCAGCAGTCTCAGCTTTTCCTTGCTGACTAGAAACCTTAACATCCAGGTATTTTTTACAGGAACCCAGCATTAAACTGAGCATAAGGATTGATAATAAGAATTTATAAATCTTCATTTTCTTCAATTTTAGAAATTAGCACTTAAACCAAGACTATAGGTTCTTGGCAACGGATAATCGAATACATCCGGGTCAAGGCCTTGTTTATTTGCTCTCCAGATCACACCCAGGTTGCTTACATTGGCGTAAATTCTAGTATTTTTGAGCACCCAATTCTTTTTATTCAGCGTATAAGAGAGATTGATTTCCTGCAAACGGACATGGTCACCTTTCAAAACATTGATATCTGCACCTCTATAAAATGCATCTCTGTTTACATTACCAGGATAAATGGCTGAAGGTACGTTAGTGAATGCTTCGTCCCCTGGTTTTTGCCAGCGGTTTGCATATTCTCCTCCCTGGATGTTACCGTCAGTATATAAAAAGTTATATTGAACCATATTAGAAAGAGGCCTTCTAAACCAGTAGCCCAATTTATAAAGCAGATTTGCTGAAAGTGAAAAATTCCCATAGCTGAATGTATTACGAAAAGATCCGTAATAAACAGGAATCAATGAACCAAAATAATGTAAAGAACTGGCAGGTTGTGTGCTAATTGCATTATATGCATCATTACCAGCTGTACTATTATCTATAGTAACCATATTTCCGTTTAAATAACCTCTGGGATCACCGGTTTGGGGATCTAATCCTGCCCATTTATAAGCGTATGCCCGGGAAAGATCAGCGCCTTCAGTAAAAAGAATAGGGGTAGATACATAAGTACCAGCAGTATAACTTATAGGCGAATATATCTTTGTAATCTTAACTCTATTATAGCTGAACAAGAAATTACTTGTCCACCTGAATAGTCCGGTCCTTATATTTAAAGAATTTAAAGTCAGATCGATACCTTTGCCAAACAAATTACCTGAATTGAATGTCAATTGATTAAAACCTATACTCGGATCAGCTGCATTATTTGCCAATAGATCTTTGGTTCTTTTTTGATAATATTCCACACTTCCTGATAAACGCCCGCCTTTTATACCAAAATCAAGACCGAAATTTAATACGGCAGTTTTTTCCGGCCTTAATTTGATATTTGAAGGATTCTGTATATCTGCATATCCAAGTAAATTACCATCAAACACCTGGCTTGCCGGCACATAACTTAGAATTGGTGTGGCAGATGCGGCAGGATTCGTATTCCCGTTATATCCGAAAGTTGCTCTTAATTTCAGATTTGGCACCAGAGAGAAATTATAGAATTTCTCATTATTAATATTCCAGCTACCACCCACAGAATAAAAAGGAGTTCCTCCGTTATTTCCTGCCGAACTAAACACATTGGATAAATCTCTTCGGAAGCTTGCAGATAATGTATATTTGTTATTATATGTATACGCTGCGTTACTAAAATAACTGATTGTTCTTCCAGTTGCATCGGATATCGAATTCCCAGGAACAGAAATGTTGGAAATACCCAGACCGGATACAGGATCAGCTAATAATAAAAAATATAAATAATTGTAATTTAAATTATTAGCAAAGGAAAGATCTTTTTCATTATATCCTAAATAACCATTGGACATGAGCTTAGAATAACTTCTGAAAATATCAATTCCTGCAATCGCAGAAATATTATGTTTATCATTCCAGGTTTTGTTGAAATTTAACTGTCCTCTTAAGGTTTGACTGTTAGTTGTAGTAACAGCCTTTGTATATTGTGCCCCCAAAGGTATATTTCTGGTGCCTGGTATCACTGTTAAGCCGGTTTGAGGATCAAAGGAATTTACAGGAGATGTAAACATATTTATTCTGTTCCTCATATACCAGGAATCAGGTCGTTCCAAGTCTGTCACGTTATTAGAACTGAGATTATAATTGTAAGTTACATTAGCAGATAGTTCTGGCAAAATTTTATAGGTTGCTCCTAAATTTATATTGATGTTCTGCGATTTTGATTTGACATAACCGTCATTAATATCTTGTAATGGTTTGTAGTCAAAGCTCAAGAGTTTGTCTCCGTAAGTTGTGTTTAAAAGATCTAAAAGTGCCTGACTGTAGCCTCTGGGAATCGCTGCTGGATTACCCTGACTGTCTACTAACCTGCTGTAAGGATACAAGGATACGGTGCCAGTCGGGCTACTTGTTCCGCTAAAATTACCAAAACCTGATTGCCCATTCGTATTTGACTGGACGTAAAGGACAGCTGCCTGAAGGTCCAGTTTAGCTAAAGGTTTTGCAGAAATTGAGTAGTTTAGCACTTCACGGTTCGAACCAGAATTTCTCGTATTATCTAATGCCTTATCATAACCAACAGAAAATCGCTGTGCCAATTGTTGAGTTCCGCCCGAAAGTGCCAGCGCGTAAGACTGTGTAACAGCATTACGGAAAAAGTATTTATTCAGATCGTTACGCACATCATTACCACGCAATGCGTCTAGTTGAGATTTTGCCATATCAGGGCTAATTTGTCCTCGTCGCTGCCGATCCATGATTTCAGCTACAGGCGAATTTGCAGCCTGTCCGAGGATAACTATCGGATCAGGTATATGAGTAGACGGATCAGGATAGTCCTTATTATATTTAAGCACCTGCGCATCAATATAGTCTGACGTACTCATTATCTTTTGATAAAAAAGATCCGGTTTTTCAGTTATGTTCACGTTAGCATTAAATGAAATCTCTAAAGGCGTTTGATAATTTCCTTTCTTAGTTTTCACTATGATTACTCCATTTGCTGCTCTGGACCCCCAAATAGAAGCTGCCGCAGCATCTTTTAATATGGTCATGCTTTCCACATCATTTGGATTCACCAGATCAATAGAATATGGACTTGCAATCCCATCTATAACTACTAAGGGTCTGCCACTATTGTTATCTGATCCTGCAACCGTCAAGGTGTTTTTTCCCCGGATAGTCAAATTTGTAAGCGGAGATCTGCTTGTTATATTTGCTCTGTTTGCTGAATTTGTAGGAGTCAGATCATTCCTAAAATCCATACTGGTTGTTATACCTTCCAACCGTTTAAGCAGATTTGTATTCGTCGTATGCTGCAATTGTTCTTTGCTAATTACCTCAAAGGAACCTGTAATGCGCTCTTTAGGTATATCCTGATAACCATTACTTGCAATCGTTACCTCACCCAACTGAACATTAGACTGAAGACTCATTTTAATCGAAATCATGTCTGCAGGATTTAAGCCAACCAAAGAAACTTCTTTAGTACTATATCCTATATAGGAGATCAAAAGGACACTTTTTTTAGTCCCATACCGTTCAAAATATCCACTTTCTGTAGCTACAGAGCTTTTTACACCCCCTTTTAAACGTATAGTCGCGCCAGGTAAAGGTTTACCTTGTTCATCCAAGACTTTCCCTCTATAAATAATAGAATCCTGAACCAAAGTACTTACCGGATGAATCATAGCTAACTGTTGCTTAATCACAACACTATTGTCCTCAATCGCAAATGTTAAATTTTGCCCGGCAAGGCATTGAGCCATAACTTCCCTAAGGTCAGTTTTATTGAAATTTGCACTAATTATCTTGTTTTCATTCAGCATTTCAGACTGCCACAGTACATCATACCCGGTTTGTCTTTTAATTTCTTTAAAAAGCTGTGTGATTTTTATTTTGTTTTGGTTCAAGGTTATTTTCTGTCCATACGTGGCTCCGGACACTTGCATCATACCCACAAAAAACAAAATAATCATCAGTCGCATTACTAATAAAAATTTATTCAGATTGCCCGTCAGGCACCCCGAAAGTTTAGTATAATAATTCATACCTTTATATGCTTGGTTTTTTTTGCAAAGAGAAATATCTTCTAGGGTACACTCTCTGCATTAGTAATAGGTTACTTAAATCTTAAATAAACCAAACAGTTAGGGGTGTTTCCGCACCCCTGACTTATTTGATTTTCATTTGAGTAGCGTTTCACTTCATAACTATAATCCTCCTCCCTATTGTCTTAAAGCGAACAGACTCCGTTAACTCCAGTTTTCTCAATACTTTCGATACATCACTGTACTTTGATACTGTTCCACTAAACAACAGCTTGTCCAATTTCTCCCCTTGAGGGTTTTCGATTTCGACATCATACCATCTCGATACCTTTCTCAGTATACTTCCAAGTTCTTCTTTCTCGAACATGAAATATCCATTTTTCCAGGCGACAGCTTCATCAGGATCGATATTTTTCACTTTAATTCCCGAATCATCATCATCTCTATCAATTAATGATTGTTGGCCGGGCCTGATAATTTTGTAAGCATTTACTGAAGGGCTGGTCACTTTAATACTTCCTTCAAGTAAAGTAGTACTGACAACAGGTTCATTCGTGTACGCATTTATATTAAAATGCGTACCCAAAACTTCCACTATCTGTTTGCTTGAAGAAACTAAAAAGGGTTTGGCCGTATTTTTAGCAACTTCGAAGTAGGCTTCTCCATCCAATTCAACTTTGCGTTCATCCTGACCGAATACAGAAGGATAACGTAATGAAGATGATGCATTAAGCCAGACTTTTGTTCCATCAGAAAGAATGAGTTGAAACTGTCCGCCTTTAGGGGTTTCTATTTTATTATATGCTATTTCTTTAACAGTAGAAGACATTGAGGTTTGTTGATAAACCAATTGACTATCTCTGCTTTTAGTAATAACCATACCCGATTGATTCGCAACCTCTCCATTTTTCACATCAGCCAAAGATATTTTAGATCCATTGGCCAAAGTCAAAACAGCTTTATTTCCACCAGGTGTAATTTTAGTGACCAGTTGAGTACTCACTGGCTTAACCTGATTCCTTTGATATATATAAAGACTCATAGGAATTACGAAAGCAGCCGCAGCAGCTATGTAGAGATACTTCGAAAATGACCGCACAGTCTCCATGTTACCAGGGAAAATTCTATTTTTTTTTTCAATTTCATAATTAATCTTCCAAAGCATCCGGTCATGGATATCTTGTATTTCATCATTATCCATAGATTCGAAAACATCTTCCGTGTCTAAGAAAAGATCGAAGTATTGTTCCACGAATAACAATTGAGTTTCGTCAGCAGTACCTTCTAAATAAGCTTTAACCGCCTTTATAAATTCGTCTTTAATTTTTTTTGAGTTCATTTAATTTGGTGTGCTATGATATCCTTTATTATAACAGTATATCAAAACCAGTCAATCTCCTATGCCAATTGAAAATATTTTAAATATTGATGCTACAAATTATTTAATTAACACCTTTTGGGACATTTGTCCCTCTGAATCTTTTCCATTCTTGCCTAAATTGTAAAAAAACCTGATTATGGATTTACCACTAGTTTCCTGCATCATGCCTACAGCAAACAGGCAGATTTTCATTCCCTATGCTATTGATTTTTTTATGCACCAGGATTATCCAAATGCAGAGCTCGTTATTATTGATGACAGTGAAGATTCTATCGCTTCACTGATCCCCAAACATCCAAATATCCATTACGTATATAATAATTCATTCGGTACCAGTCTTGGCAAGGTTAGAAATATAGCTTGCGAAAGGGCTACAGGAGAAATTATTGTTCACTGGGATGATGATGACTGGTATGCGCAGGATTGGGTGAGCCAGCAGGCCAATGCTTTAATTAGCTCTGGTGCAGATATTACCGGTCTATGCGATATCAATTTTTTTTCTGCTTTTACCAATAAAAGCTGGACCTACAGAGATACTGAAAAAGAAAAGCCATGGGTTTATGGTGGAACTTTAGCTTACTGGAAATCTTTCTGGAGCCAGCAACCCTTCCACGGCTTGCAGGCTGGAGAAGATAATGACTTTATCTGGAAGTCATCCAAAACTAAAATACGTCCCCATAACTACATTGATGGTTATATCAGCGTCATCCACAGAGAAAATTCTGGCATCCTAATGTATGAAGATCCAAGAAAAAAAATAAGAGTAGAAAAATGGGTGAAAAAGATGGATGCTCCGGAAGTATGTGAAAAGCACTCTATCTTTTCGACCAGTTCAGACCTGCCATTGGTAAGTTGTATTATGCCAACTGCTAATCGTAAAGATTTTATTCCTGATGCGATAGCCAATTTTCTGAAGCAAGATTATATGAATGCTGAACTCGTTATTATTGATGACGGAAAAGAATCTATAATTGATTTAATACATGAAAATCCACGCATCAGGTATTTTTATTTTGAACCAATTGGCAAAATAGGCATAAAACGTAATATCGCTTGTGAAATAGCCAATGGAGAATTAATTACACACTGGGATGATGATGACTGGTACGCACAGGATTGGATTTCCCACCAGGTTCAAGCATTAATGAATGCTGATGCTGACATTTGTGGCATCGACCAGGTGCAATTTTTCGCTCCCACTCTTAATCGCTATTGGATGACAAAAAATAGTAATTCTAAACGCCCCTGGCTAACCGGTGCAAGTCTGATTTATAGAAAATCATTTTGGGAGCAGCACCCCTTTAAAGATCTTCAGATAGGAGAAGACGATGACTATATCCGAAATTCAGGAGCGAGAGTTTTTGCCCATGATTATTTTCAGGGCTTTATAGCCAGGTTACATTCAAATAATACGAGTATCAAGTTTTTCGAAGATGAGGAAGAGCAAAAGGCTAATTAAAAACTAACACTATAATAAATATAAAAACACCATAATTCTATTTAAAAAAGCCCGTAAGTCTGAAAAAGCATGAAGTAATTGATTCTGCACCGTTTTTTGGGAAATATGAAGTATTTCACTAATCTCTTTTGTAGAGCGGTCATCCAGATATTTCATTCTGAAAATTTCCGCCCGTTTTACGGGTTGCATTGTCAGCCAGATAGAAATACACCATTTAAGTTCTTTCGCTTTAAATAAAGAATCAGCCTGTAGTGTAGATAAAAGCAGATGATCAAGCGGGGCTTCAAAATGTGGTGGTGTTTTACCCTTTTTATAAAGTATATATACTTGATAGCGGATAGCCCCTAAAAGATATGGATAGATGTTATCAATGTTTTTCTTTTCTTTTTTCATCCAGAGATTACTAAAGACATCCTGAACAACTTCTTCCACCAGTTCCATATTTCGTAACCGTTTAAAAGTTTCGTTGTAGAGTTTTTTCCAATACCTTTCGTAAATCTCTTCAAATGCAGCCCTGTCCCCTTCTTTCAAGTAAGCAGTTAATTCCACATCAGAGTAAGAATGATAAACCAATTGCGTAGTTCTCATATTTATATAACTAAGTGGTTAAATCACAAAATTTTCAGTACTGGCAAAAATCTATTTTCTAAATTTTTAATAAGCAGAAAGTTGAATCCGGCTAAATGCATTTAAAAAAATAATGACCGCATTTATTTAAAAAATAGTGAATTCCAAATCAACGTATTTACACCTATTTTTAAAACTAACTATCTAAAATATAAAGAATTATGTAAATTCGCCATGCCGACTATCACATTTACACATATGTATAGAATCGGTTTTTTTACCATTTTAATAAAACCAAATATATCCGACACCTTTGTATAAACTGAGCTTATGAAATTCAGATTAATCCTTATAATGTGCACCATATTCTGTGGCATAAATCAGGTAATGAGTCAGGCGCCACCCTCCAATAATCCACAATTGCTTCAAAATGCATGGCCTGCATCCTGGATTACTTCTCCAGCCACACAACAACGTGAATACGGAGTCTATCATTTCCGAAAAACTTTTCTACTTCCTACAGCTACTAAACCAAAATCCTTTTTAATTCATGTAAGTGCAGATAATCGCTATCGTCTATTTGTAAACGGTAAAGCGGTTTGCTCAGGCCCGGCTCGCGGTGACCTGTTTAACTGGTTTTATGAAACCATAGATATCGCTCCCTATTTAACCGAAGGAGAGAATATTCTTGCCGCATTGGTATGGAATATGGGTAACCTTGCTCCTGTGGCACAAGTTTCTAATCAAACAGCTTTTGTCCTGCAGGGTAATTCTGACGCAGAGCAAATGGTCAATACTAATCTGAGCTGGAAGGTCAAAAAAAGTAATGCCTATATCCCCTGTTCTCTGGATAATGGAGAAAGATTAAAAGCCTATATGGTCGTTGGCCCGGGGGACCAGGTAGATGGCAAATTGTATCTATGGGATTGGGAAACTCTTGAATATAATGATGCTTCGTGGAACGCTGCAGCAGAGCTCACACATCCTCAGCCTGTAGGCTATGGAACTGATAATTTATGGACTTTAGCGCCAAGAAATATTCCCTTATTTACGGAAAGTATATTACGTTTTCCAGCCATCCGCCGTACAAACAGTATTAAAGTAACAAAAGATTTGCTAACAGGGAAGAGCCCACTTACTATTCCAGCTAACCAAAGGGTCAGTATTTTACTGGACCAGCAGGCAATGACAGCTGCTTATCCCGAATTAATAGTTTCAGGCGGCAAAGGATCGAGAGTCAAGATGACATATTCTGAGGCATTATTTGATAAACAAAATCAAAAAGGGAATAGAAATGAGATAGAAGGAAAAGAAATTAAAGGAAATTACGACATTTTTATGCCCGATGGTGAAGGGAATAGAAAATTCCGTCCTTTATGGTTTAGAGCTTACCGGTATTTGCAGCTGGATATTATGACTGCTGATGCCCCATTGATTTTGAATGATATATATGGGATGAAAACGGGCTATCCGCTAAAAATGAAGGCTTCATTTTCCAGCAATGATCCTTCATTACAGGAAATATGGAAGGTAGGCTGGCGTACAGCACAACTTTGTGCTGGAGATATGTATTATGACACGCCATATTATGAGCAATTACAATATACAGGCGATAGTCGTATACAAGCTTTAATCTCTCTTTATACCTCTGGCGATGACAGGCTCATGCGAAAAGCGATTCTTGATTTTTATCATTCCCGCACTCCCGAAGGATTAACGCAAGGGCGTTATCCAAGCAACAGATTACAAATCATTCCCACCTTCTCTTTATTTTGGGTATCTATGGTTCATGATTATTGGATGCATCGGCATGATGATGCCTTTGTCAAACAATTTCTTCCGGCTATCAATGAGACGCTGGAATGGTTTCATACCCGTGTTGATCAAAAGAAAAAGATGTTAGGCCCCCTCACATGGTGGAATTTTGTAGACTGGGATAATTTCAATGAATGGGGCACCGCTCCAGGAGCTGATCAGGGAAACTCTTCTATCATCACTTTACAATATGCCTATACCTTAAATCAAGCCGCAGAACTATTCAGAGCTTTTAACCATTCCGCACAGGCGGATGATCAGGTAATGCTCGCATCAGAATTGAATAACCACACTTACTGGTACTGTTATAATGAAGCAAATGGCTTGATGGCAGATACCCCAGAAAAACTAACCTATAGTCAGCATGCAGGTATTTGGGCCATACTAAGTGGAGGTGTTACACTACAGGAAGCACAAACAATGATGAGAAAGGTTCTGAATGATAAATCAATTGGTCAGGTTACTTTTTTTTATCGATTTTATTTAACGCAGGCTTTAAAAAAGGCTGAGATGGGCGATCTATATTATCAGGAGCTCAAACCATGGAGAGCTATGCTAAAAATGGGATTAACAACTTTCGCAGAAAAACCTGAACCTACCAGGTCTGATTGTCATGCTTGGAGTGCGAGTCCGGATTATGATTTTCTAGCTACGATCTGCGGTATCATGCCAGAAAGCCCTGGTTTTAAATCAGTATTAATTAAACCCTCTTTAGGTGAATTAAAAGAAGTTACTGGTACAATGCCTATTCCTTCTGGAAAAGTATCTGTTACACTTAAACGAACTGGAAAAGACGGAATCCATGCAGAGATTTTACTACCACAACAAACCTCAGGAACATTTAACTGGAAAGGGCAGGAAGTCAAATTACGCGGAGGCAAACAAGTTATCGTTATTTAGACCTAATTATATGAACTATAATAGCCTGCTCCATTTGCCCATCCTGAAATTTATTGATGAGCAAGCAGTCTATTTAATTTCTATACGCTATATACAAAAATCAAACATCCAAAATAATAACAGCGTACATAAATTACATTTATGCACGCTGTTATTATTTTTTGATATCGCCATTTTTCCATACTGCAAATTAACACCAGCAAAATCATCCTACTGCAGAACAAACCAATAAATATAAATTCAGTATATCAATTGATTTTTCAAAGCGTTTGAATCGGATTAAATCATAATTCTCATATTGATAACTAAATAATTATAAAAATTCAGTACTAATAAACGCAAATTATAATTTCAAATTTCGTGGAACTAATGACCCTAAATAAATAACATAAATAAAAAAGCATAGAATCAATAAGCCAATTGTGATGTGACAAATGACACATCACATATATGTGTATAAAATCAAAGATTTTTCCCCAGCTAAATTTCTAAATATTTTTAAAAACATCAGATTAATAAGGTTCTAAGCAATGTTTTGAGTATAAAGAGAATATAAAGTTCTTAATTGATAGAGAATTGTTAATACATTTATTTTTATAATAATTAAAGTAAATGATATTTTTCGTATTTTGTTGATTATTAACCTATAACACCATGTATGCACATCAAACTGCTCGTACCAACTTAACAATAAAATATTGAGTTATTTTATAATGATTTGCATAAAATCTAGACTTTAAGTGCAGATCACATTTACAGACTAATTAATAATTCGTGTCATTTTTAAATTATAATATGAAATGGAAAATAAAGAATTGTTCAGACTGCTAGCAGGAAAGAATTCTTTGCGTTTAGAGTTAGAATTAAAACTCAACGAAATGATTAAGAGGGAGTATTATGCCAAAAGTCAGATTATCTTAAAACCAGGACAAATCCCCAACCGCGCTTGGTTTATCGAAAAAGGATCTGCTATGGGATTTGTTTTTAAAGAAGAAAAGAAAGTACCTTTTTGGTTCTGGAATGAGAATGACATTATGGTTCCACTCAATAGTTTTTTCAATCAGATTCCCTCAGACACTTATATAGAACTCTTGGAGCCTGGTGTACTTTTATCCATATCTTTTGAGGACGTGCAAGAAATATTGCTAAGTTTCCCTGAATCAAATGAATATGTGCGGAAGATTATGCAGGATTACCAGCAAATGAGTGAGAAGAGAATTCTTGAATTCGCTGCTTATACACCCGAAGAACATTATTTGCACTTAATGAGAGATTGTCCTGCAATTTTCAGGAAAGCATCAGTAGAAAGTATTGCCGCCTATCTTGGCATATCCCGAAAAACACTAAACCGCATAAGATCCAGAACCAGAAGATTTTAGGATCAGCAGTTAACCGCGCAGTTTCCCCTTATACTTTCTCAAATTATTTGACCAGCCGGCATTTTACCGGCCTTACCGAGCTGTTTCCCTCTACCAGGGGTTACAGCTTTTTTTTTGTACTATAACTTTAATCCTTTTGGGACATTTGTCCCTTTTTTAGCGCCAAATCCGTCAGTAAATTGCCTTCATCAAACAAGATAAATTAACGATCCCTATTAATTGCAGACTGACAAAAATATGTCTTTACACGTCCTTCCCTAGAATGACTATTTCGTTCAGTTCTGCAATTAATTGATTTGGAATTAACCTAATGTATAAAATTATGAACCTACATCCTTTTATTATCATCATTACCGGAATGCTCGTTTTGTTATGGGCATATGCAGCCTTATCAAAACTATTTAATCTCCATCAGTTTAAACAAGCACTGATGACACAGGTATTTCCCCAATGGGTGGGAAAGATTCTAGTTTACGTTTTACCATTGTCTGAGCTTATCTTAGTTGGATTATTGTTAATTCCACAGACCAGGTTGATAGGAATGTATTCATCCTTTTTTATGATGGGTGCATTTACACTTTATGTGGGAGGAGTGGTCTTTAAAATCTATGACCAATACCCATGTGCTTGCGGTGGTTTATTTGCAAAATTAGGATGGTCTAACCACTTTAAAGTAAACATTGTACTGACATTGATTGCCCTCGCAGGGGTAATACTAATGGAAGTATAAGAAATCAGGCATTAAGTTCTTCTAACCTATCCTTCAGTTGATTTAAGCGGTGAATAAAAACTTCAGCAGATCTTAAGTCAGGATTGATCTTTACATAATTTAGATGTGACTCTAAAAAAAGAGGTACATTCATGACCATAACCCCACGTTCCAGTTCAATTTGATCAGGTAAATTTATTCCAGTAAAATAGGCTTCTAATTCTTCTATTGACATCTTGCGAAGTTAAAAGAAATAACTAAAAAAAAGGCTTTCATAATAAGATGAAGGCCTTTTTTTAAAGAAAATATAAAGCTTATAAATTCGGATCATCTGCACTTGGCCCATAACTACCCGGAAGAGGGATATCCAATAAACGAAGATAAACGCCTAACTGAGCACGATGGTGAACAATCTGACTCATAGAATGCCGGATAACTTCCCCTTTTGTTTTTGACATCAGCACCTGCTCCCCATTTTTTAATGTCCAGTTTGGCAATAAATCTTCTTCTTTTGTAGTTTGCAGCGTTGCCACTGCTTCAGCCAATGATTTTTCAAAGATTTCAAGTAATTCTGAATTAGAATTCCACACTGGCGCCTGATAACCCTGGTCTGCAAAATTTAGTCCATCCGTTTTCAAAGTCATGCTCACCCAACCTGGTAATTCAGCAATATGTCCAGCCAATTTACTGATAGACATACTTTTTTCATGCGGCTGCCAATCCAGCTGATCAGCTGGAGTACGTTCCAGCATTTTACGGGTAACTATCGATTCCTCGGTTAGTTCTTTTAGTAAGTTTTGAATAGTTGACGTCATATTTGTTTTATTTGTTAAGTCAAAGAAACAAATGCCCGATGACAACCCTATGTCAGTAGCTCTTTTTATTAAGCGAGTTTTTCACCAATACCAGCATAAATACATCTCACTCTGGCCAGCAATGCCTCTGGTTGTAAAACAACAGCGTGATCAGCGAAAGCAATAAACCAACGGGCAAAACCCTCTAAAGAATTAGTGAGAAACTGTATTTCAATGCCATCCTCCAGCTGATTTTCAGTTACATATCCATGATAATACTTTTGCTGTCCAAGATATGGATAAGCATACTGGTCAACTTTTATAATCACTTCTTCCAACTTAATCTCTTTAAACATATCACGGAGATAATTTTTCAGCGATGGATGACGGTCATTATAGAGTTCCGGGCATGTACTAAGATCTGTGATCCTGTCAAAACGAAAATCTCTATACGCTTCTCTTTCTCTGCAATAAGCAATCAGATGCCAGTAGTTATCCAGATAAAATACACCAACTGGTTCAATCAGCCTTGATGTATGTTCTTGCCTGTAGTAGGCAAAATAATTTAATTGCATTACGTTTTTCCCTGCAATGGCATTCAAGATACTTTGTAAAGGGTTATGATGCGCATGAAGTGCTGGTGATACATGCGTAGCCTTAAATACCTCTATTTTGTCATCCAGATTTTCAAGGTAATCTTTATCTGCACTTTTCAAAACAGCTCTTATCTTATAAAGCGCGTTGCTGTAAGAACTACCATTCGCAGTATCAGTGAGATTTACGACTAGCTTTTCTGCAGTAATGAATGCTGTAGCTTCTTCACGGGTAAACATCACCGGCGGTAACCTGTAGCCATCTGTCAGTGAATATCCCACCCCTGCTTCACCAATAATTGGTATTCCAGCTTCTTCCAGAGATCTTATGTCCCGATATACTGTTCGCAAGCTAATTTCAAAACGGTTAGCAATATCCTGTGCTCTGATCGTTCTGCGTGATTGCAATTGAATGAGTATAGCAGAGAGGCGGTCTATTCGGTTCATAGCTCAAAGCTATAAATTTAGCTAATAAAATTAGCATATTAAATTTATCTATTGTTCACAGATGCACACTATATGTTCATTTACGAACGATTATTTTTAACTTAATTTAGAAAACATAGTTTATTGCTATTGGATTAACATTTTTTTTATTGGCATATCCTTAGCTAAACGATCAATTCATCAATTGATCCTTATTTAATAACAGATATGTTTAAACTGAATTTCAAAATAGCAATGCGTAATCTTTGGAAAAACAAGGTATTTACTTTCATAAACATTGGTGGTTTAGCAATTGGTATGGCCAGTTGTCTCATTTTACTACTGTATGTCGCTTATGAAATGAGTTACGATAAGCAGTTTACTCATCATGAGAAGACTTACCTGGCGATTGATAATTTAACCGCCAATGGGCAGATCACAAGCTGGCCATGGACTCCTGCGCCAATGGCCAGAGAGATCAGGGATAAAATACCAGGAGTAGCCTACACTTCTCACTCTACCTTCCCAGAAAAAACATTAATCAGCTATAAACATAACAACTTCAAAAAACAAGCAATTTATGCCGATCCGTCTTTCCTTAAAATACTGGACTATAAATTTATTAAAGGTAATCCAGCCCTTGCCTTAAAACAAGTAAACACAGTAATACTGACCGAAACACTAGCTAAAAGTCTATTCGGCAGTGAAGACCCAATTAATAAAATAATAAAACTGGGAAACACTGAAAACCTGAAAGTCGAAGCTGTGATTGAAGATATTCCCATAAACAATAGTATCAGGTTCGATTATCTATTGCCCTGGGCATTAAATGAGAAGCATAATCCACCTCTCAAAGAACCCAATTGGAAAAGCAATGTCTGCATGACTTTGGTACAACTCAAAGACAATCAGTTTTTCAATCAGGTCAACAATCAGATGAAAGGGATTTATAAAAGAAACAGAACTATCTCTTCCAGTGAAGCCTTTCTACATCCTGTTTCTAAAATGCACTTATATGATAAATTTGAAAATGGAAAATCTACAGGTGGTAAAATTGATCAGCTCAGGATCTTCCTGATGCTCGCTTTTTCTATTTTGCTGATTGCCTGCGTAAATTTCATGAACCTCTCTACAGCAAGATCTGAAAAAAGGGCAAAAGAAGTTGGTGTGCGCAAAGTAATTGGCTCTTCCAGAAAATCCCTGATCAGTCAATTTATGCTGGAATCCATGTTATTAGCATTTATTGGCATGCTGATAGCCTTTACCTTACTGGAAATCAGTCTCCCATATTTTAATGCGTTACTACATATGGAACTGACTATTAACTATAAAGACTGGAAATTCTGGTCAGTATTAGTTAGTTTAACCTTATTGACCGGATTTGTAGCAGGAAGTTACCCCGCATTTTATCTTTCCTCCTTTGAACCAGTTAAAGTATTGAAGGGATTTAATACCGCTGGAAATTCTTCTCTTTCAATCCGTAAAATACTTGTAGTCTTCCAGTTTATCTTCGCCGCCTGCCTTATAGTTTGTACTGCTGTAATCTATCAGCAATTGAATTATGTAAGAAATAAACCGATTGGATATAACAAGGCCGGTCTGATAGACATATTTGCCGAAGGAAAAATAAGGACCAAATCTCAATTACTTTTGATCAAAAATCAATTACTTAAATCCGGTGCCGTCACCGATGTAACTTATTTCAGTCAATCTCTCGATGATGGAGGGAATAATACAAGTGATTTTAGCTGGGCAGGTAAAAAACCAAGTGATATATTCATCTTTAATTACCGGAACACAGGATACGATTTCACTAAAACAACCGGTGCAAAAATGTTGTCAGGACGGGATTTTTCTCCCAAATATAAAGACTCAGCAACAATTATCATAAATGAAGCAGCGGTAAAAATAATGGGTTTAAAAAATCCTGTAGGTACTGTAATTAAATATGCTAACCAACCATTAACAATTATAGGGGTAATGGAAGATTTTGTTATGGAATCTCCCTATAAAAGGGCAGAACCGATGGCTATTAGTTATAATATGAATGAAATATATACAATCATTGCCAGGCTGAATCCTAATCAGAATGTAAGTAATTCAGTCAATAAGATTGATGATATAATTAAAACGATGAATCCAGATTTTCCGGTAGAAAGGCATTTTGTAGATGAAAGTTTCGAGACGAAATTTCATAACGAAAAGCTATTGGGCATTTTATCAAATTGGTTTGGTGGTTTTGCTATTTTCATTTCCTGCCTTGGACTTTTAGGGCTGGCCTTATTTATGGCAGAACAACGAAAAAGAGAAATAAGCATCCGTAAGGTACTAGGGGCAAGTAATTTAAATATTATTACCCTATTGAACAAAGATTTTATAAAGTTGGTAGCTATTGGTAATTTAATCGCATTTCCAGTTGCTTATCTCCTTATAAACAACTGGCTGGCCTCCTATAGTTTCAGAATAGCTATTTCTATATTACCTTTTGCGATTGCAATTGGACTTTCGCTACTAATTACCATACTGACAGTAAGCTTTCAATCCATTAAAGTAGTTAAATCAAACCCAGCAGACTCCCTTAAAAACGAATAATTACTACCTGCAAATAAATTAAAACTACCTATCCTTTTTAAGCTGCTCAAGCCTTTCTTTTTGTTCTTTGATACGACTTTCCATCCGGCCCTGTTTTTCTTGCGAGTGAGCTTCTAAAGTACCTCTGTCGGCATTATGTTCATGATGATTATCTACCCAGCGTGACAACTGATTTTCACGGAGAGCGACAAGTTTGGCAGGTGCTGGAATAAAGGCCTCATCGTCTACACTTGTTCTGGTAATATCTTGCGTTAACGGCTCCAGAACAGTATTAACAGGAGTTTCCCAATCTTCCCAAACATGAGCAATCAATAAAGACTTACCGTTCGGAATATTTGCAGAAACTTTATCCAGGTAATCTGATACTCCTTCTGCCCTGACTGTATCGCCAACAGAACCGGCAACCATACCAGCACCTATACCTACAAGAAAACCAAGCGGTCCGGCCAATAATCCAATTAATCCACCAATTATCCCTCCTCCTATTGCACTGTAACCTTCCGCTTCATCTTTAGCAGAGCGAATCGCTGTATTTCCATCCTTATCCTTACTTAGAATATAAGATTCCCCTAAGGAAATTTCTTGTGAATGAGCTAATTGACGTATAGCCTGCATGGCATTAAATGCCTCTGAATCGGTATTGAACAAGGCCTGTATTATTTTTTCCATAATTGATAACTTATTGGGTAAAAACTATACTATAAAAGCAATCAAAAAGCCGTTTTGTTTGGTGCAACTGGTTTAATATATAACATATCGGCTATTTTATATAATTTTCTTGAAGGGCCTTACACCACTGCTTAAGTTTGAAGTATGAGATACTTAGCAATCAACATCAATTATAAACTGGATCAGGATTGGTACTGCAGATTAGGATCTATTGTAGCCTGCCATCAATATTTTAGCGAACTTGGGCCTGAGCATGGTCCCAGCGTTGCAATTTACGATATAGAAATGGGAAAATATATTTGGCTCAGCGAGGCATACCGCGAAAACAACCCCCGTTTAATTGGGATTATACAGGATGCTACAAAGTCTGTAAAGGCCTGAAGATTAAATTACCCTAAAGGACAATTATCGCAGCGCTTACCTTTTTTATACTTCTCACAACATTCCTTTTTCTTTTTAGATTTGGAATGCTTTTTATCTTTATGTTTTTTCTTATCCACGGTACAAATCTTACAGCTCTAAAAACAATAATTAAGATACAAAATTACAATTAATTAATGAGATGATAATCAGACAAGTTTAATACTATTAAACCATTTGTCATGAATAGCATCATAAATCCCATTTTGCCTTAACAAATCAAGAGTTTCATTAATCTGATGCTTAAGTGCAAGATCACCCTTTTTCATTGCTATAGCATATTCAGACTCTGTTCCCGGCATAAACATACCAATCTTTAGGGATTGATGTTTTGCAAGAAAGCCACCCACAATAGGTGAATCATCTATGAGCACATCGATTTTATGCGCAAGGAGCTTTTTATAGAGTTCATCATTTGTATCCGTATGTACAGTTACATTCCCGGGAAACTGGGCCATGACATATTTTTCAGCCTCAGTAGCAGTCCTGATCCCTATTTTTTTATTCTTAAAACTACTCAGATCAACCAGACCATCTCCACCATTAACCACCGCACATAACTGGAATTGCAAATAAGGCTTGCTAAATTCCAGGATCATTTGCCTGGAAGAAGTCATAGTCACTGCCGAGCAGATCATATCCAGCTCACCTTTATATAGCTTTTCGAGGATAGTTTTCCATAATGAAACCTCATAATGTAGTTCGAGATTCAAAACTTCAGCAACTGCCCGGATCATGTCTACCTCAAATCCTTCAAATACAGATGAATTATAATCGCTGTGTAAAGGAAAAGGCGCTGCAGAATCCAGTCCTATCTTCAATATTTGTTTCATAATTTGTTATTTCAATTCTCAGGGGTCGCATATTTGCATCGATCCCTTATTTTATTCATTTTTTTCTAATGAAGATTAACAACCCGGGCCAACTCGTTGTTTTATACTGACAATTTTAGTTAATTTTAAGGGTCTTTTTCAATAATCTCCAATATAAATATTTCATTTGACGATCAGAAAATTAAAACCATCAGAAAACGCTGATTAATACCAGAGTTATGCCTGCGGCAAATAACGTACTTAGAAAATTCACCCAATCATTGCCCAAAAAATTGCGCCGTTCAAGACCAGCTCCCAGCACTGAATCCGAAAAATTCCCCATCAAACCTGCAAAAACAAGAATTACCATGCCACCAGCGCTTACGCTAAACAGCCTGTAGATTAATGCAATTACACCTGCCCCTGCTATACCAATCAATGTACCTTCTAAACTGATGACACCGTCGAGCCCTTTTCGCTCTCTTTTCCAGTTCAAACAATTATAAAACCTTTTCCCATATAATACACCCAACTCAGAAGATAAAGTATCCGCTGTAGCTGAGGCAAAACTTCCAGCTGCCATCAAGAGTAAAACCTCTTTATACGCAGGAAAAACTATCGCTACAAAAGAAAGCAGCGTTGCTGCCCCAGCATTAGCCAGCACTTGTCCGGATTCTCTTTGAACAGCATCCCCAGGTTTATCCAGTTGCGTTTTCGCTTTCCTGCCCCATGCTGTAGCCAGTGTCCCCAATAAAAAAAAAGCGGCCAGCAAAGCCAGTCCTGCATAACCAATTCCAAGAAAAATGAGTATTCCGCATAATACCCCGGTAGTGGCTGCTCCTATAGTTAACTTTCGGAAATAGACACTAAAATATCCGCCTGCAATCAATAAAATAGCAACAGGAAGAGCGGTGTGTTGAATCAACATGCTTAAAAGTATTAAAATTTATGAGACAGCCTTGACAAGATTGAAGATATTCTTTGTAATTTTAAAAAATATATGTTTCGTTATTTTCTGGGTGCGTTATTTCTTTTGATGAGTACTTCTTGTGCGCTAATTGCACAGGAAAAATCTGCCTTAAAAGACACTGTAGCACAGCAAGATGTAAACGATATATTTAGAATATTGTTTAAGAAAAAAACGGATACTACTTTAAAAAAGACCAGCAGTCTGGCCGTTCTGCCAACCATTGGATATACCCCAAGTACAGGCTTCATGTTCGGTGCAGATGTTGCCGTAACTAAGATATTCGGCAATCCTAAAACCACTACAATATCAATTTTTGATGCTTTCGGAGCAGTTTCAACTAACCAGCTTGCCCTGATACAATTAAAACATAACGTCTATTCTGAAGCCAATCAATGGTATTTGGAAGGAAGTTGGGAATTTGGAAAAACTGTTGTTCTTGACCATGGGATTAGCACAGGCAAAGATGACCCTGGAATATCTCCGATCAAGTATACTTATGCAAAGTTATATGAAAATATATACCGCAAGATATTTGATAACTTTTATGCCGGAGCAGGCCTGGCTTTTAATTATTATACAAATATTGACGACGAACGCGAGAATTCAGCCAAGTCAAAAACCAGGAATCACTTTTACAGTGTTAAAAATGGCTTCCCTACGTATGGATATACAGCCAGCGGACTCTCAGTAAATCTATTATATGATACACGTGACCAACCATTTCGTGCTTATAAAGGGGTTTATATCAATCTATCGCTCAGATCAAATAGAAAATGGTTAGGCAGTGACCAGAATGCCACACAATTAAAAACAGAATTGAGGAAATACTGGTCACTATCCAGAAAGAATCCTGAGCACGTGCTTGCCTTCTGGTTATGGGGCTCTTATCTGTTAAAAGGAAAAATCCCCTATTTGGAATTGCCAGGAACAGGAAGCGATAGTTATCAGCGTATGGGCCGTGGCTATACAATTGCCCGCTTTAAAGGTCCCTCTTATTTTTACAATGAACTGGAATACAGATTCCCCATTACAGCGAATAAACTAATCAGCGGCGTCACATTCTTCAATATGCAAACTGCTAATAACCAGTCCCGCACACGTCTATTCGACTATTGGGAACCAGGTGGAGGAGCCGGATTACGTATCTTATTCAACAAACATACAAGAACAAACCTATGTCTTGATTATGGCTTTGGTAATGGGTCAAATGGTGTGTTCGTCGGCATCAACGAAGCCTTCTAAAACTCGAACTGAACCTTTGCCCTTAACCCATATTTAGAAATACCAGGATTGTCTAAATAATTGAATCTTCTGACTAAATCCAGGCGGACAACTTTAAAAATATTCCCAATCCCTATACTTCCTTCTATATATGGTAATTTACCGAGCGAATAAGTGGTTTTTACGCCATCACCATTTACCGGGAACTGCAATAAAGAAGCATCCTGATTAGGATCATTCTCTTTTCTCAAACCACCATATAAACCTTTGAAAGTAATGTACTCTCTTAATTTCAGCTTTTTGATCAATGGTATTCTATTTAATATCAATCCATTGAAATTATGATCAATATTCAAACTCACATAATGATCACTTACAAATTCCATAAAATTCATCAGGTTATAAGCGTATATCTGGTAAGAATAACTTTGATTTGCTCTATGGATATCCAGTAATGGAAAAGGCACCTTACCCGCTATATAACCACCCTCTAATCTCACATCTGAACGTCCGAACTGTGACATATAGAACCGCTTATCAATACTGCCCATAATGTTATGATAATTGTATTGTCCTCCAAATAACCCTTTTATTCCTCTTGAATAATTCAGGTTAAATACCGGATACTTTTCGATAATCCGCTCACGGAAAGTTTTACCCTGATAAAATTTCTCAAAGGGTGCATAACGAAGATCCAGGCTAAATTCAGAACTGATAACCCGATCAGTTAGTACCGCTTTATTCGCTACATAATTAGCGAAAATGAGCGATCCAGCAGGAGTTTGCGCCCATTTTTTAAACCCAAGATTAAAAGAAAAGTGATTGCTATATTCCTGCATATAGTTAACCCTGTAATAATCACTATATAAGAATTGATTGTTTTCTCCACGTTTAAAAGATGCAATAAAATTATCCTCTGGAATTATATTTTTAGCACCATCTCCAGGAATATCAACATCACGCTGGAAACTCGCTCTGATAAAACTTTGGGGAAAAGTATAAATAGACTTATTGTTAAAAGCATAAGCAGCACTCAGATAACCTTTCATCTTTTCATCCTTAAAACCATAGGCAGCATAAGTATCAAAATAAAATCTTTTACTGAAGTCTGTAGTCGTCCGGCCTCCGAACCTTAATCTGAAGCCCTCCAGGTTATTGAAACTATAAAAACTATAGATAGGGCCAACCTCAGTCTTTCCATATTTTTTATAACCTATAAAAAGAATAGAAGCTACATCCATTAAACGCTTGAAAGACTTCATTTGACCAAGGCTATCCATATTGCGGTAAATTTTGATCTTTTCTTTCGCCAAAGTATCCAGACGATTATTTGCCCAGAATTGATCAGACCTGCTTTCTGCTTCCGGAACCACAACCAGGCTTTCCCCCTTATAAATCGCATCTGGTTGCATTACGTTTGTTTTATAATCCTTAATCACGACCGTCCGCTCTCCTTTAAAGCCTCTGCCCCCATCACTTCCCAAACCAAAGTCTACTAATAAATGACTTTTACTCAGGTAAAACTTGCCCAATGAATCCTTTTCAAAATTTAGCTTAACCTCCATAGCCCGGACAAAATTTATATTTACATCTTTGCCCGTTTTCAAGAATGCATTCTGAACAGCATACTTCCCATCCATTGTGATATAGATCTTTCCTTCAAATAACAGTGCATTTTTATTACGGGGCACGAACGAAAGCTCAATTAAATTAGGCTTTGAAGTCCTGATCGTATCGGTAATAAAAAACTTATAAAATGTAGGTGCACTAGCAGCAATAGGGCTTAAAAACTGGCTATTTGTAAAAATGATATTGTTATCATAGATATTTACATCTGCATACATTCTTTCAAAATAATTACCAATAGCATTATTATCAACAAGCCCGTTATCAAAATTCACATGCTTATCAGCCAGCATAATCACTTTTGTTTTTTCAGGATTTTTACGGTAATAATTCTGAGAAAACCGTTCACGAAGATAAATAGGTAAAATGTTTTTTCCACCTATTGCAGACGAATCCTGCTGATCAAATAAGAACTGATATTTACGGAAAAGCTTTTTATTCTTAAATTTCTCTGATAAATTACTAAGTGAAAACTGCATCCAGTCATACTGCTGATACTGCACTGCATCTGCACTTTCAAGCCTGTTCATCGATTTATGCTCAATTACTTTCCTGATCAGTTCAACAGCTGGATTTCCCTTATTCTTGTAAGGAGCCTTTTTATTAGAACTGATCTTTACTTCACTCAGATTCTGTGACTCTTCCTGCAACTTAATATTCAGTACCTGAGACTGACCAGCAACCACAGGAAAAAAGCGTGTTTTAAAGCCTATATATTCGACTTGTAACTGCGTATAAGGCTCAGTCGTACTAATCTCGTATTTTCCGTCAATATCTGTTCTTGCCATTATTTTTGAACCCTTAAACAAAACTGTAACATAAGGAATAGCGCTTCTATCCTTAATATTTGTTATAGTTCCTGAAATTACGGTACGCTGCGCTGCAGCCTGGAATGTAAAAAGAAAAACAAGTACAGTTAGTACACAAAAAGACTTCTTCTGGATATCAATCATAATCTAAAACGCCTGGCCTAAGTCTTTTTGTTAATATTTTTATGCAAATAACTGCTTAATCACGACACTGATCAGCTGTGTATTAGATGATAACTATTTGTATACCACATAATAACTCTAATTAACCAAATGTTTCTCAATTAAGATGTTAATGTATGTTAAAAATCATACCAATTTATGACTGTAACATAAAAAAAATCAAAAACATATGTTTATGGACAGACTGCATAGCTATAGGCCACAGCAACAACACTAACTTAAGCCAATTGTTTTCTCCCGGAATGCTTTTGGCGCGGCCATGGTCTGGCGTTTAAAGAAAAGATTAAAGTTTGCAGGATATTCGAAACCCAGGCAATAGCCTATTTCTGAAATATTCCATTCCGTATGCTTAAGCAGGGCAATAGCCTCATTTGCAATACGCCCGGAAATATGCTCTGAAGTCGTTTTACCAGTTACTTCCTTCACCGCATGATTCAGGTGATTGACATGGATAGACAACCTTGCAGCAAAATCATTCGCTGTACGAAGCTGTAATACATGCTCAGGAGAATAAATGGGAAACTGTCTTTCCAGCAGTTCAAAAAACAAAGATGCAATGCGGGAAGAAGCATTATTTGATTTTACCTGTACTTCACCAGGCTGCATTTTCATCGCCTCATGAATAAGCAGATTGACATAATTACGGATCAGATCATACTTATAAGTATAATCACTCTCCATTTCTACCAACATTTTTTCAAAGATCCTGCCCACATGTCCCTGTTGTTCCTTATTGATATAAAACACAGGATTATCCTGTATCCTGGCCAGCAAAGAATTCTTTAACGGTTCTGTACGCTGACGCATGAAATTTTCAGTGAACAAACAGAAATAGCCAGATTGGAATTCAGAAGTTGACTGCCACGAATATGGAATAGTCTGATTGGTAATCATCAATGCACAACCATCAATTTCTATCTGACGGTCTGGATAATGTAATACCCCTTTTCCAATAATGTAGGCAATTTTATAAAAATCTCTCCTGTTATAAGGAGAAGGATTTAAGGTGCAGTAACCGAACCTTTTAAATACATTAAAATGTCCGGTATGTGCATCAAGTATTGTATTGGGAATAGTGACGTCTGGTCGGTTAACAGCAAACATCTCATAAAACTCCTGAAGGGACATACTTTTTTTCACGCATTAAAATTGCATAAATTTTAAGATGTCCCTATATTTTTATTGTAATATTATGGTTTGATAACGTCTCCAGGATGAATTTCTTCATTTGCCTGACTAACCAGTACATCTCCTTCTTTGATATCACCGAAGATCTCGATCCTGTCATCCGTCTCACGGCCTTTCTTTACGGTTACCTTTTCTGCTTTTCCATTCTGCGCACGAATCACATATATTCCTTCAGCACTCTCCACTAAAGCCGTTTTAGGAACAGTAAAAGTACTCGCATTCGCTGGCAAAGGAATAGAAACATCTGCGACCATTCCGGGTAAAAGCTGCTTCAGTAAATTAGGCACATCCATTTCTACCCTTTCTGAACGTAAACGCTGATCCAGTGCACCAGACAACCTTTTTACTTTAGCAGTAAACAAGAGATCCGGTTGTGATTTCACTGTAAAAGTAACTGCATCTCCTTCCTTAAGATAACCCGTGTATAATTCTGGGATAGAGATGGCCAGACGTAAATGTTTCTGCTGCTGTAAAGTGAATAATGGGAATTCAGATCCTTTTCCCGAAGGCCCTACATAAGCTCCAAGATTCACATTTCTTGAAGAAATCACCCCATCAAAAGGAGCACGGATTTCCAGGTAATTCTGGATAGAACCAACTTCTCTATAAGCAGCCTTTGCAGCATTAAACTGCGCAAAATCTGAATTTCTTTTGGCAATCGCCTGGTCCAGATCGTTCTTGGAAATTGTTCCGGGAGTTTTACTGGTTTCAAACAAACGGTCATAATTTGCTTTACTAGCCGTATAAACAGCTTCCTGAGATTTCAAACGAGATTCCGCAGCAGCAAGCTGCGAAGCCAGTTCTGGCGCTTCAAGAGTCATTAACAATTGTCCTTGCTTAACTTCAGACCCAATATCTGCCTTTAACGTTCTCACAAAACTGCTCACTTTAGCATAAAGATCAACCTGTTGATAAGCAATCAGCTCACCAGGCATTTTTAATGAAGTAGCCATTTTCTCTTTGCTCAAAACAAAAGTCTTGATCTCAGTTTTTTTCTCAGTAGTCTTATTTTCTTTTTTCTCTTCATGGTGACAACTGCTTAATAAAGCTGCCAATGCAATACTGCTTAAAAAAAAGGAAGTCCGGCGGAATATTTCTTTGTTCATTATAGGAGATGCTATGTATCTGTTCTTATTTGTACCTAAGGTGTTCAACACCTGATTATTATTTACCTTCATGTAATCCTTTAATAAAATGTGCACTTTCTTCATCTTCCGGATCTAATGATAAAGACTGCGTAGAAACTTTACCTTGTACCCAGGCAAATACCAAAGGCAAGATAATTAATACGGCGAAAGTTGAAGCAATTAATCCTCCGATTACCGCTCTTCCCAATGGAGATACCTGATCCCCGCCTTCACCATGACCAATAGCCATCGGCAACATACCCGCTACCATCGCTACACTGGTCATAATAATCGGACGTAAACGTAACCCCGCTGCTTCTCTGGCAGATTCCAGTGCATTACCATTATGTTTTCTTAATTCTTCCGCATTCGTAATTAACAGTACCGCATTGGCAATCGATACCCCGACCGACATGATAATACCCATGTAAGACTGTAAATTAAGCGTAGAGCCTGTCAATTTTAACAGCAATAACGAACCTAATATTACCGCCGGAACTGTTGCCAAAATAACAAGCGGTACTCTGAATGACTGAAAATTAGCTGCCAACATTAAGAAAATCACAACAATAGCCACTAATAAACCAGTCTGCAAACTACTCAGCGTATCATCCAGCACTTTTCCCAGACCAATCTGTTCTACCACAACTCCCCTTGGCAGTTCACCAAGATTTTTGATAGCCAAAGCCACATCTTTATTGGCTGATCCTAAATCTTTATCATTCAGATTAGCAGTTACAGATAAATATGGCGTAGCCCCAAGGTTATCATTTTCACCATAAGTCGTATCAGCTTTAATCGTAGCTACATCACTTAACACAGGTCTGCTGCTGTTTTTAAGCAGAGGAATTTCACCAAGATCATCCTTACTGTTCATCTGGTTTAAAGGAACCTGTACCTGAACACCATAAGATAAACCGACCTTCTCATCCACCCAGTTATTTTTATCCGTATAACGGGAAGACGAAGTTGAGGCAACCAGTGATTTTGAGATATCACTTAAGTCAATTCCGAGTTGAGCCGCGCGTACCCTGTCAATATTAATATTCAAAGAAGGATATTTAATCGGTTGTGCAATCTGCACATCTCTCATGTAATTTATTTTCTTTAATTCAGAGACGATTTTACCCGCATACTTTTCATTTATCTTTTTGTTTTTACCAGCAATCCTGACTTCAACCGGAGTTGGAGAACCCTGACTTAATACTTTATCAGTTAATTCGATAGGCTCAAATGATAACTTTACATCAGGAATCTCTTTTTTAACTTCATCACGCAACTTATCTTTCAGCTCATCCATATTCACATGGTAATCTTTCAATGCGATCTGGAAAACAGCCTCATGAGGTCCACCCATAAATAAATAGATTGGATTCACTGAGAAAAGTGCAGGGTGCTGTCCAACATAAACAGAAGTAATTCCCACATGCTCAGGCCCTACCAGTTTTTTCAGGACTTTCAGAATCATATTTGCCTTTTCTTCTGTTCTTTCTATGCGTGTGCCATCGGGAGCACGCATCCTCAGCTGAAACTGGCTTGAATTCACTTTAGGCAATACATCACGGCCAATATTCGATAACATCAAAATTGCAGAACCAATAATAACGATCAGGTAGATAATAACTACCGGTTTACGGATCAGGAATAAACGATCAATGAAACGCATAAACCGATTCCTGAATTTATCAAACAAAGTCACCTTTCCACCCTCTTGGTAACCTTCACGCTCTACCAGGATTTTTTTCTGATTTAGTGTTTCCTGCTCAGATTCCAATGTTAAGCCGGTTTGATTAAAGGCATCCTCATCCTCAGTAATTGCAGGATTAGTTTTGACATGCTTATGTGGATGTGCCACCATCAACCAGTTGGCCAGAATAGGTACAAAAGTCTGAGACAACAGGAAAGAAATGATCATGGAGAAACCAATAGCCAGCGCTAAAGGTAAAAATAAGGCTCCAGGTATACCTGTCATCGTAAAAGCAGGTGCAAATACAGCAAGTATACATAATAAGATCAGTAACTTAGGAAAAGCAATCTCCTTACAAGCATCCCATATAGCCAGTGCTTTAGGTTTACCCATATCAAAATGCTGGTGGATATTCTCTATAGTTACCGTAGACTCATCTACCAGGATACCAATCGCCAGTGCCAGCCCCGAAAGCGACATAATATTAATGGTCTGTCCAAATAATTTCAGGAACAATACACCTGCAATAATTGAAGTTGGAATGGTCAGGATAACAATTAATGCAGCTCTTTTATCTCCTAAAAATAACAATACCATTAATCCCGTCAAAATAGCTCCTATTGCACCCTCACTGATTAAACTTTCTACCGCATTGATCACAGACACAGACTGGTCAAACTCATAAGATAACTTTACATCCTCAGGTAATGTATTTTGAATTTTCGGCAAATTAGCTTTCAGGTTCTTAACTACGTCCCATGTAGAAGCATCTCCCGACTTTGCAATACTCAGATAAACAGAACGTTTACCATTAATCAACGCATAACCATTAGTTATATCTGCTCCATCTTTTACACTGGCAACATCCCGTAAATAAAGATTCTGAACCCCTCCTTTAAACAATGGGATATTCTCAAAATCCTTAATTTCTTTAATCGTATAATTGGTTGGTGTAATATAGTTTTTATCCCCTATACGCACGTTTCCCGAAGGAGCCGTCTGGTTATTGGTACTGATAGCACTTACAATCTGCTCTATAGTAAGATTATGCGACCGCATTAAACCTGGATTTACGTTAATTTCTACCGTACGCGGACTACCTCCAAAAGGTGCCGGGGCCAGTAAACCTGGAATGGCCGTAAAAGAAGCACGGACATAGGTATTCGCTAAATCCTGCAACTCATTATTACTACGGGTCGGACTGCTTAATACCAGCTGTCCAATAGGTAATGACGAAGCATCAAACCTGATAACAAAGGGGGGTTGGGACCCGGGGGGAAAGATCGCCTGGGCCCGATTGGACAGCGCACTCAACTCTGAGGCTGCCTGTGCCATATTCGTTCCCTCATAGTAGGTCAGCTTCATCAGCATCAAACCTTGTGTATTTTTAGTTTCAATGCTTTTTATACCATTTGCAAAAAGCAGGATATTGACATAGTTTTTAGCAAAATAAGACTCCATTTGAGTAGGTGTATATCCCCCAAACGGGTGGGCGATATAGATAACCGGCAAATTCATCTGAGGTAAAATATCGACCTTGATACTGGTCATGGCACTGATACCAAAAAACAGTAAACCGGCAACAAACACCATTATTGAAATGGGTTTTCGCAATGCAAAACGTATTAAATTCATATCTGGGTAGCAGCTTAAAATTCGTTAATAAATAGATTATAATCACCCATTGCGGCCGATTTCAGTAATAAAGCCTGCCATACATTGGTATAAGCAATATCACGATCAGTCTCTGCCCTGTTCAGCGCATAAAGTGCCTGCGTTAAATCAACAATCGTTGTCAACCCATTCTTATACAAAGTACTTTTCTGCAAATACGCCTCACTCGCGGCCTTAACCTGCACTGGAGCTTCATTATAGTTATCCATTGCATTTTTTATCTTGGTTTCAGCAAGTGCCAGCTGCGCGTGTAATTGCTGATCAACCAGCTCATATTCATTCTGCAGGCCACTGGAAATATAGCGTTGTGCTTTAACCTGCGGAGAATTACGCAGAATTGTTGTTAAGTTCCAGGTTACGCCAACACCAAATAAATAATTACCTCTTGTTGGATTGACCCCATCGCCATAACTATGTGAATATGCATTCAGGTTATTTGGATAATTAGCATCGAATCCAGACCCTCTGCCCTGTAATATCCCAATTAAAGAAAAAGTTGGGTAAGCAAGTTTTTTATAATAATTCAACTGTTGGTTACTAACCTCTATCCTGTTCTTATAGAACTTTAAAAGCGGATGCTCCTTGAAATTCACATCAGTATCCGTTAATAAAATTGATTTCGGAACATGGTTAATAGATGCAGTATCCACTTTGAAATCAGTAGCAGTGACCCCCATTAAAATCCCCAGTTTGTTTGCCTGTTCTTGCTCCAGGTCAATTGACTTGGTTAGTGAAATTTTAGCATTAGATACCTCTGCAGCAGCTAATGCAGAATCTACGCCGGCGATCAAACCATTTTTTGCACGCAGTGCAGCATTATCTTTAAAAATTGTAGCTCTTTCCAGATTTTTCTGCTGAGACTTAGTCAGGCGCTGAGCCGCCAGTAGATTCAGATAAGCAGCAGACACCCGCACTTCGTGCTGGAATATTTCCTGGTTCAGATCATTTTCATCCCGCTTAAGGACCTCTTTCGAAACTTTGATCTTTTCACGGATTCTTCCGAAGCTGAAAAAATCCCAGTTTATGTTACTGAGATAAAGCGCTCCAAAAGCAGCATTCCAATTTTGCTGGGCAAGTGCCGGGCCAGACGAGGCCGTGCTTAACCCACCTAAAGCAGAAAGCGGTCCGTTCTGACCATTAATTGTTCCATAATCTTGCTGTGCAGCAAGCGTTAAATTTGGGAGATACTCCCTTCTGGCCTGTTCAACTGACTGTTTAGAGGCACTCACGTAATTGCCTTTCGCCTTTATAGTTCCATAGTTTGTAATCGCTGCATTCACCGCATCCTTCATATTTAAAGTTTGCGCGTCAGCACCAATAGCAGTACATAGGAAAGAGGAAAAAAGAAGGGTAGAAAATGATATTCGGGGCATTAGAATGATGTTAAATTAAATCGATATTCTACTTAGTGTTTATTGTACATTGCAAAAGTATCTGTTAGCACATCAATCAGAAATATTCAGTTCAAATCAATACTTATTAAATTCAAACAATTAGGCTCAAAAACTACTATTTAGGGCTATTAAGGGCTTTTAAATGGAGATTTAAGAGAAATTATATCCATAATCAATCAAAAACTGCTTTATATGACAATAGACTGACTCAAAAAGCGCTTAAAACCATGAAAAAAGAAAAATTTTCAAGCCTAAAAGCCAATTAGTCCTCTAAAATAGAGATAAGCTGTCCAGGTTTCTGATAAATTATTGCCTTAATAAACCTACCATAATAAAAAGCTGTTTTTATGATACTATAAGACTGCTCTTCAAAAAAATGTTCTGTATTAATCAGCATTTTTGCTTCTACGGATGAAATCTTACTGAAAAATAAATACATAGACTTTAACAAAAACAATTGCCACTTCTTTCCTGCTTTCTCTGTATAATAAAAATCCGCAAAAAGCCATATTCCACCAGGCTTAAGTAAAGCATGGAGCTGATTAAAGATAAGCTGGATATTGTCCGCAGAAAAGTTATCAAAAAAGAAAGCAGTGATCAGCACATCGTATACCCCAGAAGGTTTAAAATCTTCCATAGCCGCATGCACAAACTCCACTTTATTCCCCTTGATCTCTCTTTTTTTTGAGCGTTCAAGCATCCTGGATGAAATCTCGACATAAGTGATATTTAAACCAGAAGCATGAACTTTAGCCAGTTCCTCTAATATCCAGCCCGTTCCCCCACCTGCAATCAAAACAGTACTGTTAGCCGGAATAGCACTCAACTGCTGAATCTGTGCCTTCACTTGTGACCGGAAAAAGATCATTCTGCTCAGTACATCATAATAATCAGCTATACTGTCATAATTATTCTTCATTTCCGTCTGTTAAAGCAAATTAAATAAACTGCATAGCAATAATACCACAAATCGCCTTCACCATAATTAAACCGTCGATAACGATAAGATAGTAAAATATTTTCTTTCTCCTGTTCATGGAGTAAGCAACCAATGCAGTTAATACAAAAGGGATCAGGTTAAAAAAGATCCTTGAAGGCGGGAAATGTTCAATATTGGCAAAAACTAACAGCGATATAATCCCCGTAATTAAAAGTGGGATCAGCACATAAAATATTGTTTTCTTAAGTCCTATTCTGACCACAAAAGTTTTAAGTTGATTGTTAGAATCGATCGCATAATCCTTCATATCAAACATGATCGCATTTACCGTACAGAACATCCAGTTTTTTACAAAAAGAAAATACCAGAGTGTCGTTCTGGTTACATCAGTACCAGCTTCTATTTTCAACAAAATCAGCGGTAATAAATTGGCAGTAGCCGCCCATACAAAACCAATAATGAAAGGCTTCAGCCAGCCCGTATTTCGTAAATTGAGATTAAAGAAAAACACAGGCACTAACCCATAGTATAAAACAGCCATCGCTATAATCACACCAACAACCATCCAATACTCCAGCGGTAAATGTAAAATTGCCTCAAAATTACTGCCGGCCATATAGAAAATAAGTCCTCCACATATCAGACTAAGCAAAAGCTGGCTTACCCGTATAAAACTACGGTGTTCCGCATACCAGGCTGTTCTGGGATTCTGTGTTTTCTGACTATTCGTTGCCCCCATATACGCATAGGTATAATAGACTATTGGTGCAAGAAATAATAAAGTATAATAATTTAGAGAGTTAAAAGGAACTTTTAACTGTAAAGTGGACTCTATAGTCAAAGCCACGGCCAGTAAACCTATAAAATAGTTGCCAAAAAATATAAACTTTATAATTTTAAAACCCATTACAAGATTCCCTCAGCTGGTTTGATCATCTGCATTAATTTCTGAACATTATTTTAATGGTGTTTTTTGAGGATATCTTCTATTCTGGCATCAGGAACAAGGTCCGTCACCGCAATTAACTTAATCTTTTTAAAATCAGGATGCAAAGTATTGATTACATAATTATTGCACTCAGGCATTACAGCTGACGGAACTTTCAGCACAGGTATCCGCAGATCATCAAACCATTTATTGCCTATTGGCTGACAATGACTATAATCATAAGGATCGCGCCAGTCCGGATCCAGTTTACTTTCTTCCACTGTACTGATCAGTAAATCATCAGGAATTTCAATAAAAACTGTCTTAAAATCCTGATTAAAACCAACCCCCTGCCGCCTGACCATATTTTCCATGAAAGCAAGCGGGATATTTTCCGCACAGTAAATTACTGGCTTGCCAGCAGAAGCCCATCGTCCATTTGCGCCTGAAGCAGTAAGCGAACCTGCATAATTTTTATGCCCTATTCTGAATACGATCATATGAACACTTAAACGGCGTCACCATAAGCCATTTTCAAGAGTTCATCAGCAACCAGATCTACTCCACCAGGAGTTGTCAACCAGTCCATAGGCCGTTCTTTTGAATTCCAGAAAGGTTTATTTAACCAATAACTAAACTCATCTACAGAGCCAAATAACTCCACCCCTTTTTTATATAGCCCAATGAGTTTAAGCAAATGTTCCCCATAAACAGGTTCTAATAATTTCTTTTGCTCTTTATAATTGCTGATTGTCCTGGAAGATATATTAATCAACTCTGCCAGTGATTTATTTGAAATATTAATCGCTTCAGCAAAATCATAGAATAAACCGGGTTTTAATCCCTGCCTCGCATATTGAAAGACCTTCATATCATCGCTTACATCAATTGCATTAAACTTGACGCGAAGTGTCTCTGTGCGTTTATCTGAAAGTAATACACTTGTAGCTGACATATCTTTGAGTTTTAGAAGACTAATATACGAATTTTTTCAATGTCAGTGTTGAAAAAATTCGTATATTTATTTAGCACCGCCAGTAAGTGCCCTTATTTACTTCGCCGTGACGATAACCGTTCTGCCCGGACTAAATTATCAGTTGCCTGTAAGATCTTCGCCTTCAAACGTGGGCTGTAATTTGGATGATTTTTAAGAAAATCCCTTACAATAGCAGCAGCTTCGCTACTTTGATAATTCCCAAAGGTAGCCTGCAGCCAGGACTGCGGAAAGAAAATATCACCAGTAGCCTGGATTTCGGCCAGTAATTCCAGGCTCCTCTCCAAATAAACGACACTAAATTGCTGGCGCAAAGGATGATGTAAATAATATAAAGCAGCCAGAACATTTGACTCTTTTGCCCTGTTAGCAGGGTATTTTAAGCTATCAAAAAAATCATCTCTTACACTTTTCTTTGCTGAGACAGCCGGCATCATAAATTCAAACCGTTTTTTACGATCAGGATTTGTGATTCTGGACTCCTGGGCAGGCAAAATAGAACTATCCGCATCATCTCTCACCGCCAGAGAAAGTGCCAGACTAGTATAATCATCTTCAGAAAGTGTGATACCAGCAGGAGCTTTCTGACTCTTCCAGACCTGATACAGCTTGTTTCTCGCCACCTGACTCAGAAAAATATCCTGATAAGCTTTAAAAAGCTGCTTTTTATTATTACTGCTCTTCTGTTGCAGCATCGCATCCCATAATTTATTTTCCAGCCCAACTGATAAAAGCTGCCGTTCTTTAACCCCACTGAATTGCCAGTAAATCGTACTGATATAATTGCTGAGTAACCTGATATTCAACTCTTCTCCTTCTTTAGCCAAACCCTGGCTAAAAAGCGTTAACAAATCAGCAGGCCGAATATTTTTCCCGCTTAACATCTGTTCATACAATGATATATAGGCAACAGAACGGTGCAATGGCATTTCCAGACTAAACAAATATTGTTGAACCAAAGGATCAACCGGCCATTGTCCATAACCATCTCCAGCGGAGTTGAAAAGAATAAATAATGGTTTATCCAACCCAACAGCCTCTTTAAGATCCAGCTGGGCTCCCACTAAATCAGCATTGATTACTTTAACAGCGTGTGGATAAAATAAAGTTACCTCAAAATTTTGTGGCCATTCTCTTTGAGCTCCTGATTCAGCCTGTTGCATAACCATCAGATTGCTCACCTTATTTCCCTGATAAGTTATCTTATAATCAATTACAGGCCTGCCGCTCTCATTTACCCATATCTTATTCCATTTTTCCAGATCTACAGCAGTATGACTATCCAGAATATGGATCAAATCCGGCCATGAAGCATTACTATTTGCAAATTTCTTCAGATATTCTCTCACACCCTGCTGAAATTTATCTTTCCCCATCAGCTTTTCCAGCTGTTGCATCATAATAGGAGCCTTATGATAAATAATATTCCCATAAAGCGTTCCTGCATCCTTTAAATTATCAAGCGGCTGACGAATAGGATTGGCCCCAGCTGTGCGGTCAACCGCATAAGCTGCAGGAAAATGATCAATCAGGAATTTAAGCGCATAATTATCCTTTCCATCAGCTTCCTCCGCACTTTTATCCGCCATAAAATTAGCGAAAACTTCTTTCATCCAAACATCAGAAAACCAGTCCATTGTAACCAGATCACCAAACCACATATGTGCAGTTTCATGCGCAATAAGGTTATTACGCGCATTGAGCTGATCTTTAGTTGCACCAGCATCTAAAAACAAACTGGCTGCCTTATACTGTATCGCACCAGGATGCTCCATTCCACCAAACTGAAAATCAGGAATAGCTACAAATCCGAATTTCTGGAAAGGATAAGGGATCCCAGTCCAGTCTTCCAAATATTTTAATGAAGCAGCATGGATAGCATATATAGCGGGCAAACTTGATTTAATCTTTGCAGCATCAGTTTCCCGGTATAAAAAACTCGCTTGCTGTGTATTGACCGTACTATTGCCCAGCTGAAAATTACCAGCCGCAAAAGCAAACAAATAAGTACTTAACAAATCAGAACTCTTATAATGATAAGTTTTACGCTCCTGTTTCTGCACAGAATCTTTCAGCTCCGCATTGGCTATCGCCTTCCAATCTTTAGGCAAATGAAGCGTCAAGGTGTACTTAGCCTTTAAATCAGGCTGATCGAAACAGGGGAAAACCGTCCGTGCTCTATCCGGAACGAATAAAGTATACAGATAATCAGTATTCCTGTTCAACGCCCCATCACCTGCCCGGAACAGGATACGAACCTCATTGTCCCCTTTTTTCAAAAACTCAGGAAGAAGGATCAGGTGTTCCTTACTATACGTTACAGGAACCGTTTTTCCGTTAATCGTCAGCAAGCTGATTTTTGCAGGATCTTCTTTAAAATCAAGCTGTAAAGGTGTTCTGGCACTACCAAGTTTAAAATTCAGAATTTCATGCGCAGAAATTGATTTCGTTTTTTCAGCTGGAATATCGAATTCCAGCGTATAATGAATTGCCGTCAATACTGACTTACGATAAATTGCCAGCGACCTGCTTACTCCATTTTCCACTACAGGAACCGCAGGATCTGCTTTTCGCGAAGAACAGGAAGTCAGCACAATAACCAGCAATAACAATATTTTATAGCGAAGAACCATACCGGCAATTTACTATTTTAGTTCAGATTCAGTATATAAACAGGTCCGAAACATCTTATCGAAACCAAATACTTTAAGCCCTTTCCCAATCACAACAATCTTTGTTTCCTTAATCTCATCAGGCAACCAATTCTCCCCAAGCGTGATAGAGAGTGACTTACCAACGGTTTGCAAAATGATCCTGCTTTGAAAGAGATGGCTGTAAATAATTCCTTTGATCCGGTATACATTGGCCGACTGCACAATCAGAAAAACCATCATCCGATGCTCCAGTTCTTCAATATTCAAACTCTCTTTATACTTTAAAAGTATCGTTTCAATATCACTATGTTCATGTTTCTGATGCGAAGCCGCAAAAGCTAATAAAGATTGCTTTTCATCGGTACCATTACTCAAACTAAACATCCCTCTCGGCGTTGAAACAGGCTTTGGATTACTGTAAAAGTTAGCAAAGCGTTCTCTGGCAAACATTTTACGTACCTGAAAATCATCCTGAGCAGCAATCAGTATCTCTGCAAATGGATTAATAGCCTTCAAAACGGCCTGCAGCTCTTTCACATAATCCTCACTTACCCGCTCCACCTTATTCAATAAGATACTATCACTAAAAGCGATCTGTTTAATCGCCTCCGGACGCTCTTTCAACTGATCTTCAATCAGCTCCGCATCTACAATACAAATTACTCTTTTTAAATCATATCCCCTTTTTACCTGGTCCATAGTCAAAAAAGGATGGGCAATATTTGCAGGGTCAGCAATCCCGGTAGCTTCTATAATCAAATGGTCCCAAGAATCCTTCTTATCCCACAAATTATTTAAAATTTCAAACAGATCATCATTCAGCGTACAACAAATACATCCGTTGTTCAATTCCACAATATCCTCATCCCCTTTGATAATCAATCCCGCATCAATACTTTCCGATCCAATCTCATTCTCTATAATCGCAAAACGGGTATCTTTCATCTTTGAAATTACCGCATTCAGGACTGTTGTTTTTCCTGCACCTAAAAACCCTGTGAGGATTGTGACTTCTTTTGCTTTCATTTATTTATTGAAATTTGAGCTCTATTTAATTACAAACTTACTGTTTACGTCCATTCTTAGCCAAATAAAATAACGTTCAATAGTCCGCTGTGTAAATTTTATGTTGTTCAGGATATTTTCCCGGTAATATTTTTTCAATATTGCCTAAAAGATGTACATTGCCAGACAAAGATACGCAAATGCAACATTGTTGCGCAACAAATATCACGTTGAATACTAATCAAACACACAATAATGAATAAATCAATATTTAAACCTTTAGTCTTCGCCTCAGGACTATTATTAACTTCTACTTTTGGATTTGCTCAGGATAACCTGGTCAATTCATTAAAAAACAATCAATCAGCAAACAGTACTTCAGGTTTTAAATTCACGGATGTGATTAACCTTGAAAACACAGCTGTAAAGAACCAGGGTTCTTCAGGAACTTGCTGGAGCTATTCTACCAACTCTTTCCTGGAATCAGAAATGATCAGAATGGGTAAACAGCCTGTAGCTTTATCAGAAATGTTCTCAGCACGTAACGTTTATGTGGAAAAAGGTAAAAACTATGTACGTATGCACGGTGCTGTTTCTTTAGGTGACGGTGGTGCATTGCACGATGTAATCAATATGTACAGAAAATACGGTGCAGTTCCACAAGTAAATTATACCGGTTTAAACTACGGTACTAAAATCAATAAATTAGGTGAAATGGGTTCAATTACTACTGGCATATTAGAAGCTGTAGTTAAAAACAAAACCTTAACGCCAAACTGGCAGAAAGCTTATACAGCAGCAATTGATTCTTATTTAGGCCAGGTTCCTGAAAAATTCGATTACAAAGGCAAAAGCTACACGCCACAAACTTTTGCAAAACAAGTCGTAGGTATTAATCCTGATGACTATGTAGAACTGTCTTCATTTAATGACTATCCTTTTTACAGTAAATTCACTTTATTAGTACAAGACAACTGGTCATTTGACCAGGTTTATAACGTTAAAGTCAATGAAATCACTGACATCATTGACAACGCATTGAAAAATGGTTACTCTGTAGCATGGGCTACTGATGTAAGTGAAAAATCTTTCTCCTACAAAAATGGCGTAGCTTATATCCCTGCTAAACCCTATGAAGAAATGAATGAGCAGGAAAAAGCGGGTATGTTCAGTGAGCCAAAACCAGAAATGGAAATCACTCAGGAGAACCGTCAGTTAGCTTTTGACAACTATGAAACTACTGATGATCACGGTATGCATATCGTTGGATTAGCTAAGGATCAAAATGGCAGAGAATACTATATCGTTAAAAATTCATGGGGCGTAACCAATGACTATAAAGGTTATTTATACGTAACCAAGAATTATGTAAAATATAAAACGACTGCTTTCTTATTGAACAAAGGCGGAATACCAGCAGCAATCAGAAAAAACCTGGGTATTTAATCCACCATATCCAGCTATAAAAGGGGGTTAAAAGTATCATCTGATACTTTTAACCCCCTTTTATTATGTTCTGCTTATAATTCCATTCAACCCTGCAATAACTGCATTTAGCAGCCATCCCGTAAAACAAGGAATGCATCTGAATAGAATTAGTATCCGGGCTAAATTTAATATATTTATCCATGCAAAAACCGATAAGAACAGGCATATTATCCTTTGGAATGTCTGGAAAGTTATTTCACACCCCATTCGTAGCTGCACATCCCGGATTTGAACTGTATGCAGTAGTAGAAAGATCAGAAAAAACAGCACAACTCCGTTTTCCGGAAATCAAAAGCTATAATTCTGTAGCTGAACTTATTGCAGACCCGGCAATAGAACTGGTCATTATCAATACCCCAAATTATACGCATTTTGAATTCGCACAAAAAGCCCTTCGCGCTGGTAAACATGTTTTGGTAGAAAAACCATTTACAGTGACCACTGCAGAAGCTAAACTGCTTTTTAAAGAGGCAAAAGAGCTTAACCTGCATATTCTTCCCTATCAAAACCGGCGTTACGACAGCGATTTTTTAGCCGCAAAAGACATTGTAGACAGTAAAAAACTAGGACAGCTCGTAGAAGCCCATATCCGTTACGACAGGTATCGGTATACGATTGGCCCTAAAGTATTTAAAGAAACACCAATGCCAGGCAGTGGCTTATTGTATGACCTTGGCCCTCACCTGCTTGACATGGTATTTGCCCTGTTTGGTGAGCCATTATCATGGACTAAAACATTAGGTTATTACCGTCCCGATACTCAGGTAGATGACTATGCTTACCTGCACTTAAAATATCCCGAAAATCTGCAAGTATTTATTACTATGAGTATGCTTGTGGTAGAGCAGCAGCCAGCATTTGTGATGAACGGAACCAAAGGCTCTTATTTCAAACACCGTTCAGACATCCAGGAAACACAACTGCTAAAAAACATGAGCCCTGATGACCCTTTATACGGAATTGAATTACCAGGAAAAGAAGGCATTTTGAGTACAATTGATGCAGGTGGTCAAATCACAAAAACAAGCATCCCACCAGGTAAAGCCTCTTATCTTAATTTATTCGAAGCAGTTTATCAAACTATAAGAGCGGATAAACCTTATCCTGTACAAGAGGAACAGATTATCAGTCAAATTACGATACTGGAAAGCAAGTAAATTATAAAAGGGCCTTATTCCTTAAAATACGGCCCTTTTAATGCGACAGCTTAAAACTTATTTAAGGATTGCTGTAGGCTTTTTATGTTCATCAATCGCTACAAATGAGAATTCACCAGTCACCGCTTTTTCACGATCCTCACAATACATCTGCTCTACATAGATCTCCACCTTTACTTTCATACTGGTATTTCCAATATGGCTTACCGTACCCACAAGTTCCACGATAGTTCCGGCAGGAATAGGCATTTTAAAATCTATCCGGTCACTGCTTACCGTAACCATTCTCTGGCGGCTAAACCTGGTTGCGGTAATAAATGCCACTTCGTCCATCATATGCATGGCTGTTCCGCCAAACAAAGTATCATAATGATTGGTAGTATTGGGAAATACGGCTTTAAAAATTCGGGTCTCTGATGCTTTAATCTTCTCTTCTATAGTCATTTTTTATTTATATATATTAAAACAGGCGGCTTGCAAACAAACCACCTGTTTCCGTTTAAGGCTGCAAACTTACTGATTTTTTATATCGGTCAGTAAAATCAGTTTTTAGCCGGATCAGATAAAACATGTTCAATCAGACTCAATTCCTCTTCGCTAAAAGACAGCTGATCAAGGCATTTAATCGAATCTGCAAGCTGCTCTGCCCTGCTTGCCCCTACGAGTACCGAAGTGATCCGATCATCTCTTAAAATCCAGGATAAAGCCATTTGTGCCAGGCTCTGTCCGCGTTTAACCGCTAAAGTATTTAATTCCTGCAACTGCTGAAGACGTTCCGCAGTAATCTGGTTTTCCTGTAAGAATCCATGTGGCTTTGCCGCCCTTGAATCTTCAGGAATCCCATGCAGATATTTATTCGTGAGTAAACCCTGGGCCAACGGTGAAAATGGGATACAACCAACACCCTGTTCACCCAACAAGTCTAATAACCCGCCCTCTATCCATCTTTCAAACATGGAATATTTAGGCTGATGAATTAAACATGGGGTACCCAATTCTTTTAAAATACGCAAGGCTTCAGCCGCTTCAGGCGCAGCATAATTTGAAATCCCAACATATAAAGCCTTTCCCTGACGGACCATTAAATCAAGTGTAGCCATTGTTTCTTCCAGAGGCGTCTCCGGATCCGGACGATGGTGATAAAAGATATCTACATAATCAAGTCCCATCCGTTTTAAACTCTGATCCAGACTGGAAACTAAATATTTTTTAGATCCCCAGTCCCCATAAGGACCATCCCACATCGTATAACCAGCTTTAGAAGAAATAATCATTTCATCCCGGTAAGCCGAAAAATCCTGCTTTAAGATTGTACCGAAGTTCTCTTCTGCTGATCCGGGAGGCGGACCATAATTATTTGCAAGATCAAAATGTGTAATTCCACTATCAAAAGCGAATTTTATAATATTCCTGGAATTTTCCAGCTGATCAACGTGTCCGAAATTATGCCATAACCCTAAAGAGATAGCAGGTAATTTTAAACCACTTTTACCGCAACGGCGGTATTGCATTTGAGTATAACGTTCTGGTTTGGCTAGGTATGGCATAGAAAAATTCAAAAAAAAAGAGGGTAATGAAACCCCCTTTTCAGGTAAGGTTGTGCTAACTTTATTTAGCTGTGTTTTTTTTCTCAGTTACTTCAGTACGGATATCCTGAGCAAGAACTTTTAAATCCTGCATCGCTTTACGTACTCTTGTTCCCGCTGCACTATTACCTGCAGAATAAAACTTCTCAGCATCAACTTCAACAGAAGCAAGCAATTCTTTTAGTTTTGAAAATTTTTCCATGTTTAATTTTTTATACAGAGCCAAATATATAACTTTTGGGAATTAAACCTATAGAACAGCATTTTAATTGCTATCCTATCTGAAAAATAAGCTATAATCGTCTTTTTGGAAGCGGAAGAAAAATGACGCTGTAATTTCATACCGGTCAAAATTTGTACTTATTTTTGTTCACCGGATGTTTAACTATCTTCCAATAAAGAACAGGATATAAAGCCTTATGAATAAAAAGATATTAGTATTGGAAAAGAACAGAGATATTCTTGAACTGATTAATATTGTACTGACAGATGAAGGCTATCATGTCGACTTGCTGTCTTCAGAAAAAGAAATATTCGAACATATCAGAAATTTCCAGCCTGATGCAATTCTGCTGGACGTAATCAGTCCTACTGAAGAAGGAACCGCTTTATGTAAAACCATTAAGGCCGCAGAAGACTTCAGCCATATTCCGGTGATCGTATTATCAACGCATCCTAAACCGGAGATAGTGAAAGAGATATGTGCAGATGAAGTTGTAGCTAAACCATTCGATATCTCTTTCTTACTCTCCACAATAGCGCACCAACTGATCAGTGCTTAAAGTTTATGTTTTGTTTTAAGGTACGTCAGATATTTCTGGTCATCCTCAAATAGCTCAGCCCCTTCCATTTCATAAGCTGCCAATAGATTTGAGGTTGCATTTTCATGATCTCCCAGCTCAAAATAAGTCTCGCCTAATCTAAGCAATACAAAAGGGTTCACTTCTTCCTCACTAATATAAATATCATGCGCTACAAGCAAATGTTCCAAAGCTTCCTTGTATTTCCCTGCATTGAAATAAGCATCGCCACAAGAGGCAGAAACCCACCCTGCTGCTTCCCAATCTTCTTTAGGCGCTGGCAATACGTCTAACGCTTTCTGGAACCATCCGGCAGCTTTATCGAAATTCTCTGCATCCATCTCCAGGTTTCCCTGCTCACAATATTCTTCCATCAAGTCCTGCTGCTCATCCGTCAGCTCTTCTTGTAATGAACCATCAACAGGAACAAAATTCTGTTTGAACTCTTCAAATTCCACATCAGAGGTTACTGCCATATGCAGAAAATCTGCATTAAAATCATGAAAAATGCTATTTTTCCCTAAACCATGGGCAATTTTAAAATATACTCTTGCTTTATCCAGGTCGCCAAGCGCATAATAAATGCTGCCCGTGGTAATAAAATGACCAGAACTTTTTACAGTTTCAGTCTTCATTTTTTCCTGCAGATATTCAGTTTCTTTTAAAAAATGAGGCAATGCCTTTTCAACCTGACCGGTCTGCTCATAAAAAGAGAAAATGCTGTCCAGCAATATGCCGCCAACACTGCAATTTTCTTTAGGATGAGGGATCGATTCATTAATCTCTAATAAAAGCTGTTCAGCTTCTTCTAAATTCTGAGACTCAGTCAGTGTATAAACCTGATCAATCTGATCAAAAAATACTTCTTCTTCTTCTGGACTATAAACTAACATGGCTGATTTTTTAAATTAAATGGTGGACGAATGTAACTATAAGGGTTGGTTTTCCATCTGCTTTATAATTTTGTTGACTTCAGTCTCAGTGGACCTCAATTTTGTCTGACAAAAAGCAATCAGTTCGGAAGCCCGTTTTACTTTTTCGGCAAGTACATCTACAGAAACAGCTTCAGTTTCTATTTCCTGGGCAATTTGTGTCAGTTCACTATAAGCCGCTTCATAATTCAAATTCTTTTCCATTGCGGGATATTTTAGCTAAAACTTTTGTATTGATTTCTGCTGAACTCAAAGCTATAGTAAGCTCCGTTCCAGGCTCAATCGCATCGGCATTATTTACAATCTGGCCATTTATTTTTACAATGGCAAATCCTTTGTTCAAAATATTCTGCGGGCTCATCATTCTCACTACAGATTCAAAATGGCCAATATACCTGCTATGATTCGCAAAATACATCCGGTTAAAGGATTTAAAGTTCTCCAGCAGGTTTTTCAGGTCTTTGCGCTTATTGGAGATCATAATTTTAGGATTGGTCAGCACCATGCCCGAAAGATTCAGGATATCCCTGTGTTTTTCGTGCAGCAGGTTTTTCGATGAGTTAATAATCGTCTGGTTTAACCTGGTCAGCAACTCCTTATGCTGGTTCATCATTTGAAAAGTCCGGATTACCAGGTGCTGCTGAACAGACAATACAGCTTCTTCAAAATTCCTGTTGTGTGCAATCAGCATCTCTGCCGCCTTTGTTGGTGTTTTTGTAGAAGTATGTGCCATTAAATCGGCAATAGTTTCATTTTTCTGGTGGCCGATCCCTGTAATTACCGGAATGGGGAATTTCGCAATCGCGCGATTAAGTTCATAGTTATCGAAAATAAGGAAATCTGTTTGAGCACCACCTCCCCTGATAATCACCAATGCATCATATTGCTTGCCTGAACCAAATACCTGGATAAGTTTAGTTAAAAACTGCCCCGCATTCCCTTCTCCCTGCACCAACGCAAAGTAATCATCAACGTCAAAATGATAACCGAAAGTATTATTCTCCAGTGTATGCTTGAAATCATGGTAACCAGCAGAAGTATCAGATGATATTACCGCAATCTGTTGTAAGACCCTGTTTAAAGGCAACTCATTGTTCCTGGTCCGGTATTGACCGTCTACCACACGAATAAATGAAGGATTATCCCTCACCAGCCTGTCCAGCGTTTCTTTACGCTGTTGTTCAAATCGGCCTAAAGTAAATGTAGTATCAATATCAAGCAGGTTAAGTTGTAACCCAAAAGAAGGATTATACTGCACTGCAACCTGAATTAACACATTAATATCATTCTTAAATTGCTGCCCCGTAGCCTTCTCAAAATTAGAAATATTCACAGAAGCATTACCCCATGCTCTCCCTCCTATTTTAGCCAGGATTTTCGCAGAAGATTTATCTTTTTCAACCAGTTCAAAATAATGGAAATTACTTTGAGGTTTATAAGTATAATTCGTAATATCGGCAATTACCCAAAATGTTTTCGAGCCAAAAACACCGTGGATTGTTTCCTGAATCTGACGGGTAAGTTCGGATAATTTAATAGCGGGTATTGCTGCCAATTTTCTGGGGTATTACAATTAAACTCAGGTAGTAACCAGGTACTTTTTAAGCGCTGAAAAATCCTTGATTTCTTCATCAGCCAGGACACCGTTGGTATTGGAAGCACTTAAATGGTCATCATCTTCCCATCCAATACCATTCAGCCACACTGTACGGCATCCAATCTCTTTAGCCGGGATAATATCCTTACTGAAAGAATCTCCTATGACCATGCACTCTTCAGGATTAAAACCTAAAGCTTTTACACCCAACCCATAAATTGCAGGATCAGGCTTTCTTACCCCTGCTACAGCAGATTCAACTACTTCAGCAAAAAGATGTCTGATCCCAAAATCTTCCAGTACGGCATTCAGATTTCCATAGAAATTAGAAACCATAACTAAAGGATAAGCTGCAGCTAATTCTTCCAGAATAACTTTGGCATTTTGAACAGTCTGTCTGGCAAACGCATTACAATCACTGGCAATCAGTTCAATGTATTTTTTGTCAATTTCAAATCCATTCTCCTGTAAAAAAATAAACTGCTGTTCAATTTTTGCACGTAATACTTGTAAAAAGGTAAATGAAGGCTTTACAATGGGGTGAATAGCCAGGCTTCTTTCTCCAAAAGAATAGGCCTTGAAAAATAAGTCTTTTGGTATTTGTATATCGAATTTCTGATAGCTGTTTTTTAATACTACTGCCCAATGAAGGCCATTGGTATCAATCGTCCCGCCGTAATCAAATAAGAGTCCTTTTATCATATGATTGAATATTTTATTCCTGACAAAAGTACATGATATTTTCAAATTATCTTTTTGAAACTCTCATTAAAATAAAGCCAAAGATAATCCACACTATTTCTCTGATTCTCATGATGATCCCAATAAAAATACCAGTTTCTGCTGGTAAACCCACACTACGAAGTGCAAGTGCCAGCCCTCCTTCTCTTACCCCAAGCTGCATAGGAAAGAAGAAAATAATGTTTGCAAATAATGAAGAAGCCGAACTGATAATCAGCGCTTGCGAAACTGTCATATCCAAACCAATGGCCACCGCTGTAAAATAGATCTCTGCACAAGTAACTATCCTGGCCAGGATTTCATACAGAAGTGCCATCAAAAAACGTGACTTCCGTTGTTCATATAACATCCGGATCTGATCATCCACTTCGTGCAGAGATTCCGATTTCTCCTTTAAAAAGTTAGTCGCATATTTTTTGACAAAAGGCAACTTTTGCAAGAGTAAAAAAGTATTGACCGTGAAACCCTTTTTATAGATACTTAAAAACCATAAAATAATCAGGATACCTACAATAAAGCCAATAATACAACCAATAACCATCGTTGATTCCAGCGGTAATACTGCCAGGATCAATAAGATCGAAAGCACCCAGAAAACAATATGTGAAAAGACATGCATCATTCCATATAACAACACAGAAGAAGTTGCTTTATGAATACCCATAAACTTTTTAAGCTCCATGATCCGGTAAGGCTCACCACCAAGGGCTACAAAAGGAGTAACATAATTGATTGCATATCCGGTAATCGTTAACCGCAAAACCGTTGAAAAAGGCAACTTACTTTCAGGTAACGCAGGCTCTTCAATAATCTGACGAAATGCAAGCGCATTCAGTCCGTAAATAACCAGCCAGCTTCCTATAATAGGAATGAACCATCCGCCCGTTTTTTCTATATTTCCCAGAATTTCATGGAAACCCAGTTTGTAGATCATAAAGCCGAGCGTGACAATGCCCAGTGCCATGAATATTACCTTATAAGCCTTACTATTCATTGATTTAAGCTTTAAGCGACAGACGTTCGTAAAACATGCGGCTTATTTTTTCCTGTCTGTTCACCATATAAATTAAGATCGAATTTAAAACGACCAGGTCAAATACAAAATAAACCCAGGTCTCATTCAGAAACAACCACAGAAACAAAAAGATTACCCTGGTATTGAACTGGATAATATTTGTATACTTCATTAATGGCTTATTCAATGTGCGAAACTCACTGATTAAATCTGCAGGTAATTCAGCTGTGTATCTTTTTTTGACAAGCTTTAAAAACTTCTGCAGATAAGGAGAACATCTTTCCTGTAACCGGGTATAATTAATGTACCCCTTAGCAACTATCCGTAAAAATAAACTGGTCTGCTTAACATCCCTGTCATATTCATTTTGCAAATCGTCCGTATTATCCAGCTCACTTCCAGCCACACCTTTGATAAAAAACAAATGTACATTACGGTAATAATCAGCCATAGCAGACTGGAAAATATGGGAAACCCCTGCGCCAACACCTAATACCCAAATCCAGGCCGGCCAGCCTTCATTCTGAAGACGCAAGCAAATCGCAATATGAATGGACGCAAACCAAAAGTCCCCGGCAAAACCATCAAGGATCCTTCCCAGACGACTTTTGTTATTTGTAATCCTGGCAAGCTGTCCATCTGCACTATCCAGAGAATTGGCAAATATTAACAAGCCCATCCCAATCACATTCAGCCATAAATCTGGAAAATAGAACATAATCCCCGCCCCCACACCAAAAAAGATACTGATTATCGTAACCGTATTTGGAGTAATATTGAGCTTCGCACAAAATAGTGCAATCTGATAACCAATAGGGCGGTAAAAGTAGATATCTATTTTCTCTTCTGTATCATTAGATTTCAGTGTATTCTCAAATGATATTTTTGACTGTTCCTCAGTCAGGTTAAATTCTTTCATCAACTTTTAATGTAAAATTTTCTATCAGACATTGTGCGATATATGGCGCAGCCTGTGCTCTGCACGGTGCAAAACTTGGCCAGTCATTAAAGTCTATGATCCGAAACGTCCCATCTTTGCTCACAATAGCATCGCCACCGTAAACAAATATATTTAATGCTTCAGCAGCAGTATTCGCTACACTTTTTAACAGCTCCTGATCAAAGGGATAATGGAAAGTCTTTCCATTGGTTTGTTCATATTGAGCATATTTATGGTGGTTATGATCATAGGGATAAAACAAGTAGAAAAACTCACTTCCCCTGATCCCATAAAACTTAACCAGGTCACCTAATAAATTCTGAGAAATCAGTGCATTAGGTATTCCTCTGAGGCTAAACTCTTTTAAAATATATCTTCCCTGCTCCTCAGATTCCACATATGTTACGTCTTCTTTATGAATGGCATGGAAATCACCCCTTTTAATCCAGAATCCATCTCCGGGTAAATCCTGAAACAAATCTGCAGCAAGCTCTTCCGTTGAGGTAATTTTACTTTTAGGATAAGGTACATTTGCGTTAATCAGAGCATTTGTCATATTAATTCTAAAACAATTCTCAATACCGAATCCAGAATTTATAACAGTTTTCCCAGAACGTTCCAGTACTTGCAGCTTTAAGATTACATCTTTCTCCCTGGCCATCGTAAAAATGAATTCTTCCTTTATCTCAGGCATAGTTAAAAATTCATTTTCAGTGCATACCGTAACCTGGTGACCCAGTTTTTCCAGTTCCGAAATGGTCAGGTTAAAAATTGCCTCGTCGTTACCAATATGGTTAGGAGAAAATATGCTCCCTCTTTTAACCCCAAGCAGGGTTATTTTATTTACGTTTTCGTCCACTTATCTTTCTACCTCGCTTAAAAAGTGTTCAGCTTTCTCAATATCTGAAACATGATCAACATCCATAATTTTATTAAAACTATGCGCTCTTACCACCAGGTTATTTTGTATTAAAAGTCTTTGAAAATTTCTCATCCGGTGTAGTCCGCTATTAATTGCTACAGGAACCAGATCAAGTGCTTTCTTACGCAGGCAGTAAATCCCACCAGAAACAAATGATTTTTCCTGAGTTGCATGGTCAGTAATTTGTTTGATTACATTGTTAGGATCAAAATTGATATACAATGGACTTTCATCATCAATGAATGACGTAACTGCTAACAGTCCATCATCATTTTTGTTTGCTTTAAAATCTTCAATATAGTTTTGGAACTCTTCTTTTTCAAAAACCGAATCAGTCGTAGTCAGACATAACTCTTCTATATCCTTAAATTCTTCTAACAATTCATGAAAACTATGCAAAGAACTCTCCGTGGTTTTTGTAATGATTTTAAGCGGTACGGCAGATTCGTAATTCTTTAAATATTCTGCTAATTCAGAAGAATTTTCGTTAATTATAATATAGATTACCTCCGCGTCGTTATTAATGAAAATTCTCATCAACCGGTCAATCAGCATTTCCCCATTGATCATGACCATAGGCTTTAAACCTATATAGCCCTCATTGGAAAGACGGGAACCTTCTCCCGCAGCGATTATTGCATATAACATAAAACTTATCGTATTTTTTATTTCTTCAAATTAAGACGCATAAAGTAAATTTAACCGAAAAAATTCAAATAGTAAGAATCTTCCATTTACAATATATGCAATTCAAAAACAGCGCTTTAAATAAAATTTAAAGCGCCAGAATTTAAATTAATAGACGAAATTAGTAAAATAGTCAGGATTATGGTGTGTTAAGAAAATATTATGGCAATAATAAGACAGATTTTATTTGATTTTTTTGAACCATGGACCAAGTGGCCCTGTAGTAGCTGCCTGCTCCCCACTTCACCCCAGGCACCAGCATAATCCTTCCAGGACTGGTTTTCCAGCTTAGAAACTTTAGTAGTGATTAACCATTCATACCCACCAGCCGAAGCATCGTCTGAATTAAGAATATGATACTTTCCCGGATGATTGTATAAGGCATGCGTTCCTTTTGCACTATAAATATATAAAGTCTGAATCCCATCGGTTACGCTGATTTCAAGTGCACTTTTATCATAATATTTGTCATCACCATGAGCACTCAGCCATGCGCCTTCAATGCTGTCATTTAAAACATTCAGTGTAACACTTTCCCAATCTCCCTGATGAGAAAAACTCAGCCCCGATACATTAGAATAATTGTACCCATAAAACAACCAGTATTGTAATCTGATATTATCTGGCGTATAAAGAAAAGATGAAACCCTTGTATTAGGATCATGATCCCCCGGCAAATTATCATCGGGCTCAAGGAACACATTATAATCTCCTTTATTGTCATCTTTTGGCCTTCTGTTCCTGCCACTGCTTTCCAGCCCATACCCATTAATAACATTTACAGGAATATCATAATACTCATTGTTATGAGAATTATTTCTGACAAATTTATTTGAGTTTTTATTATACCCTTCATCAGAACCAGATCTTTCATGTCTGAAGCGGGATTTTCTTATAAAATCGAGGGGTTCCATCGGAAAATAATCCTCTGAAGGATGCAGCCTGACTATGACTTTGATTTTTGAAAGATCAGCCGCATTTACGGTCACATCAGCAGATGGAGACTTTAAAGTACTGGAAGGCTCCACACTCTTTTTGCACCCGCAGGCTAATAAGCACAGGGCTACTAAAATATTTACTTTCATTGCGTTATTATTTCTGTCAGATGAAACCTTTAATGGCTCATGGACGATGAATAGAAAAGTTAAAAAAAATGGTTTTCCAGTTATAGCTGGAAAACCATCTTTAAAATATCCAGGAAATCAATCCCTGTTTCTATTGGATACGGATAGCAGAAACTTTTCCATCCAAACCATTTTTACGTACATAAGTAACTTTCACATTACTATCTTCATAATTTTTCTCAAAAGTATCCAGGTAATAACCAGTTACAGTAGTTTTGAATTCAATTACAGTGTAATCATCGTTTGTTTTTCCATCAGGACTATCAAAAACAGTAACACTTCTTCCAGCAGTACCGGAAAGTTTTCCAGATCTAGCTCTGTCATTTATCGACGTAAATGAAGCAGTAGGATGAAGCAGAAAATTCTTCAGGTTAGCAGTACCACCAAGCGCTATTGAATAATAAGGATTATTTACAGTAGCTGGCTGAGTTGCCGCAATAGAGCCAAACACCCCGCATGGGTGAGAAACATCACCAAAATTGTTTTCATACAATTGGATTTCAGCAAATGCCTGTGCATTTGCAGCTTTACTAAATAGAGTACCACCAACAACAGCAACAGCAACGAATAATAATTTTTTAATTTTCATTTCTCTTTTTATTAGTAATTAAATAATGAATTATAAAACATATGTTTTAAGTAATTTAAAATTACATTAAATAATTAAAAACAACAATTAATTTTATTAAAAAATATTAATAAATAATAAAAACATATTTCAATCAGCTAAAAAGCATATTTATTAATATTAATTAACATTAAATTAATTTAAAACACCATATAAAAACAAATTAAATAAATACACCCCGTCAGAGAACAACAGGATAAATAACTGGGTAGGCAAAAAAAGCCGTTATTAAATAACATATAAATGTATATTAATAACCATAAGTTAACTTATGCCAATCTCATCAGGTGCAAAATACCATTTAAAACCACATATAAGATGCCAGTTAAAACCAATAGACAAATCAGGTATAATTTTAACTGTAATCTTATCAAACAGCCAGGCAAAAAAAATATCGCTGCTGTGATGAAGCTGATCATAATTTATGATACAGCCTCATCACAGCAGCGATATTTAACAAACTGACTACTTATATTATTGCGTGATAATCAGTGAAGATACTTTTCCATCCAGACCATTTTTACGATAATAAGTGACCTTTAAATTATCATCTTCATAATTGTTCTCAAATGAAGAAATATAAACACCATTAGCAGCCGTTTTAACCCGGATAACTGTGTAATCATCATTTGTTTTAGCATCAGGACTATCATAAACCGTAAATGTAATGGGACCATCTGAATAAATTTTAGCAGATCTTGCCCTGTCATTCAAAGAAGATGAATTGGTTACAAATTCATAAACCTTGTACTTCTTCAAATTAGCACGGTATCCGATTCCTGCATTGAAATAAGAATTTTTATCCTTTCTAACCGTTGGGCCACTACCAAAGGTCCCACTCGTATAAAGATCACTTGTAGTTTCATAATTTTCTTCAAAAAGAACGATACTGTAATTACCCTGAGCCTTAGCTGAACGGCTAAAAAGTGTCACACACAGCACTGCGGTAAAAATAAATAAGATTTTTTTCATTTGGTCTGATTTTAGTTTAAAATAATTTGAGTCCCTGAAGCCGAGCTTCAAAAACAACTTAAGATTACAAAATACAAACTTAAAATCAAATTAAAATATTTAAAAAGAAATTTTTATTTACATTAAAAACACAAAAATGAAAATAAATAACCTTTAACAATTACTTCTTAGCAAATTTATTCAGACTATAATGTAATGAAAAGATAAAATAACGCGTAACAATTACTGATTTCTCATCAATTGTTGAATTACCTGCGAAAGACCTCATCGCATTATTATTTTGATTCAGTAAATCAGAAATTTGCAAACCGATTGTACCTTTTTTATTCGAAAACAACTTTCGCTCTAAACTCAGGTTAATGATCAGGGGATTTCCGGCCAGCATATTTGTATAACCAGAATTGATTCTTTTCAAGGCATTGGCAATTGCTTTATACTGCCCAAAAGTCAGTGCTCCGGACAGGTTAAACTGGAACGTCCGGATATTCAGGTTTTGATCAGGCAGCATAGCGAATTGGTTGGAAGTATTGGTCAACATAGCAGCTGCCTGTACATTGAATTGCTGCGCATCTATATTGCCGCTTACGGATTGAGAAATTGTAAGGACTTTATTCCGGTTAATTTGCCCATCAGTGAGCGTCACTAAGTTATTGTAGGCTACTTGCCCATTCACAGCTATACGAACCGGTAAACCGGCTAATTTCAACGGAATAGTATAAGAATAGTATGGTGCAACTGAATAAGAGCCATTTAAATTAACATAGCTGGTCTGCTGTTTGATCAAACCAGAAGAATCTGTAAAAAGTGTTTTGTTTAAACTGATCATATTCCTTCTGATTGTATAATTTACGGATAACAGAAAAGACCGGCCATTTTTAGCTTGATTTCGAAAAACAAGCTCATTGGTATGATTAAATGAAGGTTTTAAAGCTGGATTACCTACTATTCTGTTCTGAATATCTGAATCATCCGTATTGAGCTGTAATTGCAATATAGAGGGAGACGTACCCTGCCCGGTATAGGTAAATTTAATAGAATTCCTGCTGTTAAATAAGTAGTTAAAACTGGCTGCCGGATAAACCTGGTTAACTTTAGTAAACCGGGTCTCCGCTATTTTCTCCTGTTGATTTTCCAACAGGTTCCGGTTTAAATTTACACCAGCCACAAAATCCATCTTCTCACCGGAAAAGTTATAACTCAAACTATAAATCTGAGTATTTGTCCTGACCAGACTATGATTGCTCAGGGAGTCTGAATTGGTTATCTTTTGATCAGCATCAATTTTTCCCGTTTTGAAATCTGAGCTAAGCTTTGACAATTCAGTTGAAAAATTGAACTGTAAACTGCTATGTTCACTTAAAGGTTCCCGAAAATCTAGACTAAACCCCTTTTTATTCTCTACTGAATTTTCATTAATCAATAAATTGATAACCGAATCTCTTCCCGTATCTCCGGGAAAAAGATAATCCCGCATCGTATTCAATGTTTGACTTCCTTGTTTGCCCTGATCTCTTTGAACCGATCCCTGGAAAGACAAAGACCTGCCTTCCTTTTTAAAACGATGATCAATAGAAAAATCAGCCTGATAAGAACTGGAATGATTTGCAACTCTGGCATTTGAACTCAAATCCTGATTAATTATCCCTGTTTGACTACTCACTCTATCCATATTTAGGTGCGAATCAGAAAAAGATAAAGATGGAGAAATCCTTATTTCTGTTTCTTCGGCAGGATTATAAATCAACGATGAATTAACCAGGTGCTGTTGTGTTTTATTTTCGGATTTAGCAGTACTGGAATTGAGAATCTCACCCGATGGGGCAATAGTTTTTATAAACGAACTGTTATTGGAATTATTACCTCTTTGATCAAACCTGTAATTTGAGGTAATTTTAACTTTATCACTGAATTTGTCATTATACACTGTATTAAAACTACTTGAATTGTCTACACCAAGTGCATTCTTTGCATAGTTTAAATTGGTGTTTAAAGAAATCTGCTTGTCATCCAGCCAATAGTTTCCGCTTGCATCCAGTCCTGCTTTTGAATTATTACCAGCACTCAACCCGGCAACTCCGAATTTACCGCTGTTTATACCGTTTTTGGTCACAATATTGATCATCTTCTGCGGACTCTTTGTCCTGATCCCTGTAAAAGCAGCATGGTCACCATAATCTTCGATTAGCTGAATTTTGGAAACTATTCCCACAGGAAGCCTGCGGATAAACTCCTTTACATCTCCGGTAAAGAAGTCCTTCCCATTCACTCTTAATTTATAAACTTCCTTATTTTCGTACCTTAAACTACCATCCTGCCCTATTTCCATATTGGGCAAACGTTTAAGCAATTCTTCGACCATTAAACTGGAATCCACGCCATAATATGCCGCATCATATTCAATAGTATCTTTTTTGATTACAACTGGCTGCCGCTTACGGACAATATTGACTTCCTTTAAATTCACGCCACTTGAATCTGTTTTAGCAACCTGGGCAGCTGACCTGAGCGTTGACAGCAGTAAAAAAAGCAGGAACATCAAAAAATACCATCTCAACATAAATCAAACAGGAACAGGTAACTAAAAGTCCAATATAGCAATACATAAATGAAATTCATTTAAACATCAGTTATATATTCATCAATTAAAATTACATTAAATGACCACAAAAGAAACTTATTCACAACAGCGCTTCAAAAAAAAACCTCCCGATAAAATATCAGAAGGTTTTTTGCAAGTCCGTCTTTTGAACGACCTTATATTAAGTATTTACCTTTTTATCAAAGTCTGAACCTAAAACTTTATCCCACAATGCTGAACTCACTCCATACCCTTTAGTTGAATCAGAATAATGATGCAGCATATGGTGCTGTTTCAACTTCTTCCAGAAAGGATTTTTAAAGTTAGCATGGTGCAAGGCATAATGCGCCATATCATAGACCAGGTATCCAACTAAGAAGCCTGTAAAGAAGGCGTATATAGTCCCCGCAGGAAGCAGGTATAAAAACAAGAAATAAAGTCCCAACGCCATAGGGATACTCGCTGTTGGAGGCATTACCAACCGTTTGGCGTCATTTGGATAATCATGATGAACACCATGAAAAATAAAATGTATTCTCTTCCCTATATTGGATTTGGGGTAAAAATGAAAAATATAACGGTGCAGAATATATTCAGCAATAGTCCAGATAAATAATCCCAGCGCCCCCCATCCAATAAAGCTGAAGAAATTCATATGTACGTCAGTAAAAGCAAGCCAGCACAGATAACCAATAACCGGAATATAAACAATCAGGGGTACGTAAAAATGAACTTTGGACAAGCTCTCTAAAAATCCACTTTTGAACATCCTGATAGAATCAGAAGAATTCGAAATAAAATTTTTCTTCATAGCAATATAATTAAGGGTATTATTTTAAATTTTGATTCGTTCAGTAATAACCGCATTATTGGAAGTATTTACACCTTTGATCTCGACGTACTTCACATTAGGTAACCAGAACGATCCACCTTCTATCCGCAAAAATATGCGTTCTATTTGGATTTTCTTATTATTCACTGTCACATAAACATGATATTTTTTATCTTCCTCAGATTTCACCAGGTACATTGGTAATTTCTTATGAGAAACAAAACGTAATTCATACTGATCTTTACCAATTGCTTTGGCACTTATACCATAAGCAAATTTGCGCTGAACGTAACCCAATTCTTTTTTCTCCCCATTTTCATCATAGCGGATCCAGTATACAAGAATTGGTTCATCTTTATTGACCTGTCCTTTGACATCAGCATTTAATTCACAGATAATCGTATTGGTGTTCGGGTCCCGCTGCAAGTAGAACAGCTGATTGCTAATTCCCCTGGGTACCGGAAACTTCAGCGGCGAGGGGTTACTTTGATCCTGAGTTTGTGAGAAAGCAGTGGCAAAGCTACCTAAAGCTATTGCTGCTGACAGAAAAAACAAACGGAACGATAATGTTCTCATGGTAAATATATTTGACTATTTCTTTTTCTAAAAATCGAATTTAACTCTCGCACGGATACCCCACTCTGATACGCCCGGATTATCCAGGTAATTAAATCTTCTCACCATATCCACACGTAGTAATTTAAAGATATTACCTACCCCTACACTTCCCTCAATATAAGGAGTGCTGCTTAATGCATTCGTTGTCGATACGCCCTGCTCATTTTTAGGGAACTGGAACAGTGATGGATTTGTGTTTGGATTGTTTTCATTCCTTAATCCGCCATACAATGCTTTGAATGAAACCAGCTCTCTGAATTTCAACTTTTTAAGCAACGGTATTTTATTAAAGAAGAAACCATTGAAATTATGATCGATCATGATACTTGCATAATGATCACTGACAAATTCAAGGAAGTTCATTAAATTGTATGACATCAATTGATAAGCATAGGTCTGGTTGGCCCTGTGGATAGTCAATAAAGGAAAAGGGACCTTTCCAAGAATGTACCCGCCCTCTACAGTCACATCCGTATAGCCAAATTGCGACAGATAGAATCTCTTATCAATACTGGCCATGAAATTGTGATAGTTGTACTGACCACCCAATACGCCTTTCAAGCCTGCGGTATAGCGCAGATTGAAAATAGGGTATTTATCAATAATTGGTGTCCTGTATACTTTTCCCTGGTAAAATTTCTCATAAGGCGCATAACGTAAATTTACAGTCAGCTCAGTCGTATTGATTTTATCAATAGGTGTAACCATATTGTCAGCATTAAAGCTATAAAAGCCTAATGATCCTGCTGGTTTTTGTGTCCATTTACGGAAACTCAAACCATAAGAAAAATGGTTTTCAAATTCCTTGGTATAATCAATCTTATAAATATCATTATAAGTCATCATATTATTTTCCCCGCGTTTGAACGAGAGCAGGAAGTTATCTTCCTGTACAAACTGAAGTTCCTGTCCGGGAATTTTGGTATCCCTCTGGAAACTTGCACGAACAAAGTTCTGCGGGAATGCATAAATTGACTTATTGTTTATAGAATAAGTACCACTCAGGAAATACTTCCACTTTTCATCTTTAAAACCATAGGCTCCATAAGTCTCAAAATAGATTCTTTTACTTAATGCAGGAGTGGTACGGCCACCCAGACGTAAACGGAAGCCCTCTACACTGTTGAAACTGTAAAAAGTATTGACTGGTCCCATTTCAAATGGCCCGAAATCTTTATAGCCGGCAAAGAACAAGGTTACAATATCCATCGTCCTTTTAAAGGATGGGATCGTTTGTAAAGTATCAATATTCTTATAGATTTTCAGATTGGCACCTACTAAAGTATCATTTTGTCTCTGACTATCCCAGAACTGTTCTGAACGTAATCCAGCCTGTGCATTAACCACTAAAGCTGCACCTCTGTAAACAGAGTCCGGTTGAGGGTTATTGATCTTGTAATTGTTAAACTTGACTGTACGTTGCCCTGTAAAACCTCCGCCCTTATTCTTATTGATACCAAAATCGATAATCAGATTTGTCTTAGACAAATGATATCTGCCATCCGGATTTTTATCAAAATCAAGCTTAGCCTCCAATGCTCTGACAAAGTTAAGGTTGATATTTTTATTCACGGTCAGGAATGCATCCTGAACAGCATAATTACCGTCCATTGTGATGTAGATCTTACCTTCAAACAAAAGATCCGAATTGTTCCTTGGAATAAAAGAAAGCTCAATCAGCTGAGGACTATGCGTTTTAATCGTATCAGTAATAAAAAACTTATAGAAAGTAGGTGCCGAGTCAGCGATCGGACTCAAAAACTGGTTACTCACTATAGAAATATTACTGTCATAAATATTAATGTCCGCATACATCCTTTCGAAATACTTACTCAGACCCTCGGTGTCAATGAATTTACTGTCATAATTCACATGCTTATCACCCGTAATAATCGTCTTTTTCTTATCCGGAGACTTCTGCAGGTAAACCTGTGACACCTTTTCTTCCATAAAAACAGGAAGTGTCAGCTTACCACCAATCTTTGTAGAATCCTGTTTTTCAAAAAGGAACTGGTAGTTTTTGAAAATACGTTTGTTCTGGAATTTTTCAGACAGATTACTTAGAGAAAACAGCATTTGCTCATATTGCTGATATTCTACGTGATCGTAGTTCTTATTCTGATTCTTAGCCTTATTTTCAATTACTTTTCTAATCAGCTCCACTGCTGGATTATTCTTATTTCTGTAAGCAGGCCTTTTGTTAGAACTGATCACAACCTCCGTCAATTTTTGAGATTCAGACTGCAGTTTTACATTAACCACTTGCGTTTCCCCTGGTTTAACAGTCACATAAGATGTCTTATAGCCTACATAACTAATCTGCAACTGCGTATGCGCTTCACTGGTTGAAATGGTATACTTACCATCCACATCCGTTTTAGTGATGATCCCTGTCCCCTTAAAGAGCACAGTAGCATAAGGAACAGGATCTTTATCTGTTGCATCAGACACAGTACCTGTGATCACAGTACGTGAAGCAGGCACAGTTTGCTGAGCTGCAGCTTTAAATGCAAAAAATGGCATTACCAAAGCACAGATCAGTATGATTTTTTTTAGGTGTGGTTTCATAATTATATAAGAACAAATTTCAAAAAAAATACCTGCGGACGGACTAATGCAGTAAAAAAGTCAATAATTAGAGCAAAAAAAAGATCCATTTTATATTCCACAAACACCTTCATATCAACAAATAACAATTTAAAACTAATATTATAAATATTTCTATTTAACTAACGCAGCCATTTATAGCCACTTATTATTCTTGTACCAATTTACTGTTTCTACTAATCCTTTTTCCAGATTATAAACAGGTTTAAACCCAAAATCTCTTTGGAGTCCTTCAATACTGCATGCCCAGTTGATGGCCGTCAGTTCATTCATTTTTTCTTTATTCAGTGTAGGCGCATCCTCAGAATTTTTATAAATCAGTTCCATAACTGCTGCCAGTCCGGCCACTGCCGGAACGGGAAGATGAAACTTCCATGTTTTTTTCTGCAATGCTTTCTTTACCCCTTCTGCGAGTGCGTATCTGTCATAGATACCACCATCAGACACATTATACTGTTTGTTTGTTACAGCAGAGAACAGCGCCTCTATAATAATTCTGGCAAGATCTTTCACGTAGATGAAACTGATCTGCTGTTTAAAACTACCGATATGCGGCTCCAGTCCTTTATTTATAGTTTGTAGTAAGATAAAAATATCTTTCTCCCTGGGCCCGTAAACTGCTGTCGGGCGTATAACCAGCAGTGGTAATCCCTTGATTTCTGCCAGGTATTGTTCGGCCAACAGTTTGCTTGCGCCATAATTAGTTACAGGATGAGCAGGAGAATTGTCTTCAATCAGGCCAGCCAGATCCTTTAAAGGCCCCAGCGCCGCAAGACTGCTCACAAAAATGAATTTCTCCAGGTTGATATCTGCAGCAATGGCTGCTAAAGCAAGATTTTGAGTATATACTGCATTGACAGTATTGTATTCTTCCTGAGTTTTAGCTTTGGTAATACCAGAAGCATGTATGATGTAACTGTATTGTTTTTCTGCTAACTCTTTTTGAAGTGAATCGATATCACTGAAATCAGGGTGCGTATATTGTATATTAAAATCCTGAAGATGTTTAATATGACTAGTTGGCCTTACTGCTGCGAAAACTTCTAAATCAGAAGCAATGGCTGCAGCAATCAAATGGTATCCAACGAAACCACTTGCCCCAGTTATCAATACACGCTTTTTCATATCGCTTTTTCAAATAACTGCAAATAAGAAGTAAGACCATTTTTAACAGACCGTTGCCTAAAACCAGGCTTGTAAAAGCTAAATATATGCTCCTGAACTACAAATAACTCAGGAACACAACTCAAATCCTTTTTGCCATTACGGGCAACGCTCTGTTTCATAGCTTAGATACTAACCTTAACCGGGGTTAGCTGAACCTCTTTAAAAGCAGCATAAAGTTTGTCTACCGCTTCCTCAATCTGAGCAAAGGTATGTGTAGCCATCAGAGAGAATCTGATCAGAGATGAATCTGAAGGTACAGCTGGTGAAACCACAGGATTAACAAATATCCCGTTCCTGTGCAGAATATTGGTAATCAGGAAAGTTTTATCATTATCCCTGATATAAACAGGTATGATTGGACTATCAGTATGACCGATATCAAATCCCGCATTTAAAAGTAGTTTTTTTGCATAGTTCGTGTTATCCCAAAGTTTATCAATACGTTCTGGTTCTGACTCTATAATATCCAATGCTGCAATTACACTCGCTACAGCCGAAGGAGTCATACTTGCACTAAACATCAATGAGCGTGCTCTGTGTTTAATGTATTCTATTGTTTCCTCTGTTCCTGCAATAAACCCGCCTAAGGAAGCAAATGATTTACTGAAAGTACCCATGATCAGATCTACATCATTAGTCAGATTAAAGTGAGAAGCAACTCCTGAACCGTTAAATCCGATAACACCTAAACTGTGCGCGTCATCCATCATGATATTTGCTCCAAATTCATCGGCAAGCTGTACAATTTCCGGAAGTTTAACAATATCTCCCTCCATACTAAAAATACCATCTGCAACGATCAGTTTTGCTGAATCTTCCGGTAATCTGCTTAATTTCTTACGCAGGTCTTCCATATCGTTGTGTGCATATTTGATGGTACGTGAAAATGAAAGACGGCTACCATCAATGATAGAAGCGTGATCATATTCATCAAGGATCAGGTAATCGTTTCTTTCCAGTAAGCACGAAATCACCCCAAGGTTAACCTGGAACCCTGTACTGAACAATACCGCAGCCTCTTTACCTACATAAGCTGCAAGTCTTCTTTCTAATTCTAAATGGATATCCAGTGTTCCGTTCAAAAATCTTGATCCGGCACAACCAGTTCCGTATTTATCAACAGCAAGTTTTGCAGCTTCTTTAATCTTCGGATGATTAGTTAAACCCAGATAAGAATTTGATCCAAACATCAAAACTTTTTTTCCTTCAATGATGACCTCAGTGTCTTGTGCCGACTCTATCGATCTGAAATAAGGATATAATCCTTTTTCCTTAATTGCATTTGCATCTTTAAATGCTGCAATCCTATCGCCCAATTTTTTACGCATGCCTGAATTGTATAATGTTTACTTCAGATAGATTCATAATTTATTTTATTCATACACAGCCTAATACAAAAAATACCGCAATGAAACATGATCTAATATATTAAAAATATGTTAATTTTAAGATACACAAAAGTAAATTATTCTTAGACCATAACCGTATTTTAGTCTATAATATTATTGTCAAATAAATAATTACACCTTTTATCTCTTATTTTATTGTTTTAATCTTCCTTATATTTCCCGTTAAAACAAGAAATACCCTTCAGATTAATTATTCTCAGTCTTCTTTTTTAAAGCATCCTTACCTATCCCTGTAATTAGCATATCGATCATTTCATCAAAATATTCATGTGTCCGCTGCTCAGAAAGTTCTATGGATAAAGGGAAATGCAGTCCACGAAAAACGGTGACCATGACGAAAGAAATCTTATTCATTCTTTCCAGTGTCATTTCTTTAAATTCGCCAGACTGGCTTCCTCCAAGGAGGATTTCCGTAATCATATCAATCTGAATCTGTTCATACCTGGATTTGATACAAATCAGCATTCTCATGCTATCAACAACATCATCAAACAATACCTCTCTAAAGCTATGAAAACCTATTATAGAGGTGATTTGTGCTTGTAAATAAGCTTTTAGTTTTTCTTTGGCCGTTAATGAAACGTTGACAGCTTCGCGGATCCGCTTCACTACATTTTTCATTTCATCTTCAACAACGGCCTCGAAGATCTCAATTTTGCTTGGAAAATAATAATAGAGCGTACTCTTTCCTTTACCAGCAGCAGTTGCTATCTCTTCCATGGTTGTTTTTTTCAACCCATGTTTACCGAATAGTTTCTTTGCTCCTGATAATATCTCCTCTATTACAATCTCATCCTTTTCCATTCAAAACTGCTAATAAATAATTAGACCGAAATTCAATTATGGTCCAAAAGTATTGTAAATATTTCATTCCACAATCTTTCCCTGTCAAATCCGACATTGAAATGATAATGGTATTAAATTAAAAATAAAAAAAGCTGTAAGATTGTCCTCTTATTTAGACTGTCCCGGTTTAGCACGAAGATCTTCTTTATCATAAAGATCAATTAACTTACTCTGCAAACGGATTACACTTGTTTCAAGTTCCATCACTTTTTGCTTTAAGCGTTCATTTTCTTCCCCTACCTCGCTTTTATCATCCTCTCCTGTATTCAATAGTTGTCTGATATCCAAGCCATGTACTTTTGCAATCTGATGAATCCTGCTGAAGTTTGGATCAGTAATGCCTGTTTCCAATTTTGAATAAGCAGGAATAGATACTTTTAATAACTCGGCCATAGTTTTTTGGTTAAGGCCTCTTTTTTGACGGAGAATTTTGAATTTCTGTCCCAGTGTTTTCATTGTATATTATTTAAATCGTGAGTTTGTTTTGAAATAAAATTAGAAATTATTTAACATAATATTTACATCATTAAGTTATTTTTTAAGCTAAAACATTATAGTTTATTACAACTAATGATAAATAAATACATTCTTCAGAAAAAAGACGATGATTTTCGCTAATTTCTTAAAAGAACTGACTGACAAGCAAAACATATTGCTTTAATAAGTAGAAAAGTCAGACAGGCAAATGTACTGTGCGCAACACGTCAAACATCAGGCCATAAAATGAATAATCCTGAAAATTATCAAAATGACAGTTGAAATTTGATACCACTATTCGTTAAATTTAAATCCTCTGAAGAAAGTCTGCCTACAGGGATTTTAATAAATGGTTCGATGCGGACTTTGTATTTATTGAAGATATTTTGCTGACGTCCAACAGAAAAATTAAAATAGCCAATATAACTGTTGCCCCTTAAATGCCTTTCTACAGTTGGCTCCTCGACATGCTCAACTGATACCGCCTTAAAAGTTGAAGGGCCACCAGTCTGAAAATCATAGCCATTCAAATCTACCTGAGCAGTCTGCTCAAAAGTATTATTTCTTTTTTCGCTAAGCACGCTGAAAAAAGAAATACCTGCACTCGTATAAAAACTCTTATTCAGTTTATAAACCAGCGCAATTGGAATATCTATAGCTTTCAGATTAGCGTCAACACCGACCAGCTTTTTCTCAGCAAAAGTACTGATGCCCGCTCCACTGTTCCCTTGTGCCGGAACCTCTCCCGCAGCCTGCATCTGGAGATATGAAATTCCCGAGCTTAGCGAGAACTTATCAGAAAGGCGGTAAGCCGTAGTCACCCCACCCCCGATATTCATCCGGTCACTGGTCGCAGTTGGCATCACCTGTAATCCAAAATCCCAATCTGATCCTTTTTGTTCTTTAACTTTCAAGGCTTTGCCCGCATGCTTTGATTCAGCCAGCAGAAATTCGGCCGTCGTTAATTTTTCATGCGGAGCAAGGCTCGCTGTATCTTTAGCGCCTGCCTGCGGAAAGGCTTGAATCCTTTCTTTAGCATACGCATATTCCTGTGCCGTTTTTTTCTGTTGCAGACTTAATTCCTGCTGCAGCTGCAAGGACTGTATTTTTCCGGAAGAAACCGTATCCGGAACCTGTTGCCGCCTGATTTCAGAAACAACATCTTCTGCACTTGCCTGAGCCATACCAGAACGATTACCATTATTCAAAGCCACGCTTTCTGCAGATTGAGCAACCACAACGGATTGACCTGCGTTAACCAGGCCTTCTTCTGCAGGCGTTGCCGCTTTACTGCCAGCACCAGCAGCCAATGGTCCCTGTACCTTCGGGGCAACCTGCTTGATAACAGCTATCCGGGGAGTCTTTTCCTGACGGAATAATTGATTAAATGCAAAAGGCAATACAGATGCCATTAATATAAATACTGCTGCAATTCTGATCCAGTTCGCAGCAAACGGGTACTTCTTCTTCTTTTTTACCTTTGAAAATGACTCCCATTCTCCCGGCACATAGGTTTCCTGATAATCTTCGAAAAGATCAGCAATCTCCTTTATCAGTTCTTTCTTAGGATATTCCATCAGTAATTTCAATGCTTTTTTTATAGAGTTCCCTTAACTTTTGCTTTGCCCGGGTAAGATAAGTCCGGCTCGAGCTGACCGGGATTGTTAACAATGAAGCTATTTCGTCATGGCTGAAGCCTTCAATCTCATAAAGATTGAAAACAGTACGGTGTAAATCAGGGATCCCATGCAGGAGCTTCAGAATATCTTCAGCAAAAAGCTTCTCTTCTACTTCCACATAACCCACAGTCCCCTCTTCATATTCATCTACATAGCTCAGCACAGATTTGCTGGCCCTGATCCTATCCAATGCAGTACGAACCGTTATTTTGGCCAGCCAGGCCTTAAAAGTTTTTTGAAAATCTATTAGATTGTGGTCATGCCTGAAGTCATACATGGTTTTAAATGCCTTCATAAAACTATCGTTTACCACCTCCTTAGCAGCGTTTCTATCCTTAAAATAACGTGTCGATATACCCATCAGATAACCCCAGTAGTGGACATAAATACGTTCTTGTATACGCTCATCACGCGCACCAAGACCCGCAATGATCTCCTGGAACATTGTATTTTTATTATCCACGCTTCGCTAAACCTAATAAGTCATTATATCTATTATACCCTGCCTGAACGCAGATTGTAACCATCTCCATTAATTTAACAGAACCGGATTAAAAGCATAAACGCAGCTCACCGGCATAACGCTACAGCAACATTCAATAAATTTACAAATATGGGCTTTTTCTTCCATTTTCAATATTTCTCCAGAAACGTTGTAGCGTTTTCTAATCTGGCTACGTTTTACCTCCAAAAACACTCAATAAATCTTATTAAAACATTTAAGACATGAAATTTAATCTTACTTCATTTTCGAAAAACATCAAGAGAACTTTAGTCCTTACCGCAATTACTGGTGCTGTTCTTTCTTTCAATGCTTGTAAAAAAGATAGCCCTATTCAGCAGGACCGTTCAGCATTATCGATTACAAATGCTTCACCGCTCAATGATTCTATCGATTTTATTCTGAACAACAGAAAAGTAAGTTCAGTTTCTTTACCTTATGGAAAGACCTATAACTATTTTACGCTGATTTCAGGAAAACAGTTGGGGGCTTTAGCGAAAGCAGGTTCGGTAGAAACTTTTTACCGTTCGAACTTTGACCTGGTAACCAACCAGTATCACTCGCTTTACATCACCAGTCAGACGATTAACAAAGCTGATAGCTCTGCTTTCCTTGTGATTAAAGATGACTTCACTGCACCTGCTGCAGGTCAGGGTAAAATACGTTTTATCAACCTTTCTTCAAACTCGCCAGCTTATGACCTGGTTATTGATGGAGATACGACTTCGTTCAAAAACAGGGCTTTCAAGGAGTACACAGTGTTTAAAAACCTTAAACCAGCTAAATACAAAGTATCACTGGTTAACCCAACTACCAAAGCAGTTGCTGCTACGCTTGCAGATGTGGAAATTACAGCCGGAAACTTTTATACGATCTATGCTAAAGGCTTACTGGGAGCAACAGTTCCAGCGAAACAATTAAGCATCACTTCAAGCCTTCACAGGTTTTAAGTACACCAGTATTCAACAGGAATATAAACCATCTGAGCTTTTTAGCCAGGTGGTTTTTTTTTACCGGCTTCCCTGACGTAAAATAAATGCACCCAGCATCAATGCCACCGCGACACCAGATATACCTGGAAACAGAATAAAAAGATAAAGTATAGCACTGATCCCTGCAACAGCAAGAATAAACAGCAACCCTTTTAAAGGGGTTTCCATTTTAAAAGCAGCTATAAATGTAAATAAGTAAAACGTGGCAGCGAGTATCGGTAAGAACATTTACAAATATGCCAACCTAATGTTAAGTTAATGTTAAGCATTCTTCATAATTTCATTTCGATGACAATAAAGCTCCTATAGAAGCTAAACCAATAAATAAGGCCGTTCCTGATAGGTTTTCCACAAAAACTCTGCAAACAAACTATTTGCCCTGGCATAGGGAGAGCCAGTAAATTGTTTCGGGTTATCCGGATCAAAAGACTCATGTAAAACACCTGTATCTCCATGACATTTCTGCAGCATTTTCAAACAAAGCTTAATTTCTTCGTCATCCGTGCTGGTCAATCCTCTGGAAATAATACTCATTGGCCAGATCATATGTTTGGTAATACGCGGGCTTCCTATTCCTTCGGCCAAACTTCCTTTATAAAAAAATGGATTATCCACAGAATGGACCATTTTCCTTGTATTCAGATATACCGGATCTGTCATAGAGATAGCACCCAAATATGGTAAAGCAAGCAAACTGGGTACATTGGCATCATCCATGAGGTTATAACTTCCCATTCCGTTCACTTCATAAGCATAGACTTTACCATAGGTGGCATGCTCTATAATTGCATATTTTTGCAAGGCCAATCTCACTTCCAATGCAAGCGCTTCCATCTCTTTAGCCAATGACTCATCGGCTTTAATTACCCTGAATAGTTCAGCAGCCTGACGCAAACTCACTACTGCAAAGAAATTTGAAGGAACCAGGAAAGAAAAAACGGTCGCATCTTCACTTGGTCTGAAAGCAGAACAAATCAATCCGACTGGTTTTACCGGATAACCAAATCCTTCCATCGGCAAACTATCAGTTGCCCACAAAGTGGTACGCTGGAAATGATAAGGCCCGGAATTGTCCTTACGCTGCTGCTCTTTAAAAGTCTTCAGAATAGTTTTTATTGCATCTTGCCATTTGGCATCAAAAAAACTGGTGTCTTTAGTCTGCTGCCAATATCTGTAAGACAAGCGGATAGGATAACACAGCGAATCGAGTTCCCATTTGCGCTCATGTACACCAGGGAGCATCGTAGTCAGGTCATCTTTCATAGAACCCACTTTTAGCGGGTCATTATAAAAAGAGCTGGCATAAGGATCTTTAAGAACATAAGACATCTGCCTGTTAATGACCCCGCCCACCAGGTTCCTCAAGCCTTTATCGCGCTTTAAAAACGGCAAATAAGTCCACATATGAACACTACTGTCTCTCAGCCACATGGCATCTACATCTCCGGTATTTAAAAACGTATCCGGCTTTCCGCCCACTTCGCTATAAGTAACCAGATTATCCAGTGCATTTGGAAAACAATTATTGAATAACCAGCCAAGCTCTTTATTTTTCACTTTATCTGTAAATTCTGTAATCGCATTTTCAACTGCTCTGCTGGTAAAACGACGTAGCTCTATTGATTTTCTTACAATTGGAAACCCGGGGTCAGCGGCAAATGATAACATTTTTCCCGACACCAGGGCAGCAGTTAAAAGTCCCGCCTTCTGCACAAATGATCTTCTTTTCATTAATTATCTATCAGATTAACTCCGCGTCTGTAAAATTCAGGCGCTTCCAGGTTAAAGCATCAAACAAGCTGCCAATATTATATATTTTTTTTAGATATCGGAGCCTCTTTGTATTTATATTATGAGCAGGCACGCTATAATGTCTAGTATTTTAATAGTTATTTTATCTCAATAAAAACTATATTAGCCTCATGAACAGCTTCTATAAGAGTTATAAAGGAATAATCTGGCTGATAGCTGGTATCATTGCCGGTAGTTTGGCCGGCTTAATATTTGGCGAACGTGTTAAAGTATTAAAGCCTATTGGAGAAATATTCCTTAATCTTTTATTTACTGCTGTAATCCCGCTGGTATTTTTCTCTATTTCATCGGCTATTGGTGGCCTGAAAGAAACTAACAAACTCAGTAAAATGATGGCAGTGATGGTTTTGGTATTTCTATCGACCATTCTGGTTTCCGCTTCTTTAACTATCATGGCAGTCCGGATTTTCCCTGTTCATGAGCACATGACCAATACTCCGCTCGCAGAAACTATAGTTAAAAAACCTTTTGGTGATCAGATTACGCAACTATTGACCACCAGCGAGTTCTTTGAATTGCTATCCAGGAAAAGTATGCTGGCCATGATTATATTCTCTGTACTGACCGGTTTTGCGACTTTACGTTCTGGCTCCTATGGAACGGCTTTTTCCAATTTCCTGACTGCGGGAAATGAAGTTTTCAAAAATGTATTTATTATTATCATGAAACTGGCTCCCTTAGGACTTGGAGCTTATTTCGCCTACCAGGTCGGTGTTTTTGGCCCCCAGTTATTTGGGACTTATGCCAGGTCCCTCGGACTCTACTACGGGACCGGGGCTTTTTATTTTGTGGTTATTTTCACCCTTTACGCCTTCGTGGCCGGAGGGATGAAAGGCATTAAAAAGTACTGGAACAATAACATTATCCCATCAGCCACTGCGATAGGGACTTGCAGCAGTATTGCTAATATACCTGCTAATTTAGACGCTGCACAAAAAATAGGTATCCCCTCCTACATAGCCAATGTGACGATCCCACTCGGAGCAACCCTGCACAAAGACGGATCAAGTATTTCTTCCATTATTAAAATGGCTGTTGTATTCGCCATGTTTGGCAAAGGCTTTGACAATATAGAAACGATAACCATAGCTTTAGGAATGACCGTGCTGGTCAGTATCGTTGAGGGAGGTATTCCGAACGGAGGTTATGTAGGCGAATTATTATTCATTTCCGCTTACGGATTCCCCCCTGAAGCATTACCACCGGCGATGATCATCGGAACGTTAGTAGATCCGATGGCCACCTTATTAAATTCTACCGGCGACACCGTAGCAGCTATGTTAGTTACGCGTTTTACGGAGGGAAAAAATTGGCTGACTATAAAGGCATAAAGCCATTTTCAATGTTGTCATCATGTAAACCAATTACAGAATAGTGTCTTGGCAGATACCAGGTAACGGTTTGCATCATATTTCTATAGTGAGTTTCTGTCTCAAAACGATCAGGTGTAATATTAAAAGCTAAATCTTGCTTGAGTTCATCGCCTACTGTACGGGCCATTAACAAAACTTTAGGGCCTTCGATACCATTCAGTTCAAAGAAATCTTTCAGAAGCTTTCTTGTTTCGGTTGGAAGAATAGTTTCCGCAGGCTGTCCGACCATAATTTCTTCCCCCTCAGCGACTACTTCTTCTGTATTGCTACTCATACTGAACTGGCTGTCTTCAGCTGTAAAGAAACTGCCATTCAGGTGATAATTTAAAAGATCTCCATAAGAAAGTACCCAGTCAGGCTGTCCTTCTCCAGGATTAATTACAACTCCATATCCTCTTTCCAGCAGGAAATCACTAATCATTCTTTCAATATAAAATGATTGATATTCTTCACCAGGCTCAGGAACAAATAATTGAAAATAAGGGAACCCATCAGGTCCGGCTATAATTTGTGGTGTTCCGCAACGTAAGCTGGCCAGCGGCAGATCAGCTAAAAACCGGCCTACCCATTCCTCATCTCTATGCTCCATTGGCACCGCCAAAAGTACAGACAGCATCTGTGTTTTTTCTAAATCTCCAAGATACTCCTGAGGTACCTGTTGTTTTCCTGCACCGGCAACTGACTCACTCTTAACCGTTTTCCCAGTTTCCGTTTCCTTTGCTGTTTCAGTCTTTTTGAAAATATCGAATAATCCCATGTAATATAAAATTGCTAACCCGTCCGGTGTATCCTTTAAGCGCAACCCAAATTTAGCAAAATATCGATAAATAGGGTGCTAATTGTACATATTGTGTCAATATCTGAGTTTTTACTTTTTTAAAAGGAACTAAAAACCAGATAACCAAGCGAATAATCCGCTTAAAAAATGCCATCCAAAATTTCATTGTTAAGAACTGCGAATTGAGTATAAGCGCATAGTCAGTGAGCTAAAGGATGGTACCAGCAAGTAGTGCAACTCCTCTGATAATTCTGGATGGCCTAAGCAATTTACGAACAAACCCATTCAAAAACCAGGGTCAGTTGTCTCAAAAATCTGCATAAAAAAGACACTTTATGCCTCCAGTCCAGTCACTACCAAGGGGTAGGACCTATGAGGTTTTTATCGTCTTTAAAGATGTCATGAGCGATGAAGTCCCCAAAAGCGTCTATTGCGGGAGCTTTAAAAATTAAGCCCTAACTTTTTTCTCCCAAATTATGCACCCAATTTTTTTCTCCTAACCAATAAATCCAATACCGGCTTGGAGAAAGAAAAAAAAGACAGAGACTAAATGTGAAGGCCTGAAACTCGAGCCGGTCCGGCGTAGAGTTTAGCCGAACATTAGTTTCTATCTTTTTTTATAGCTTAAGCCCAAACACCTCCCCAATCCCAATTTTCAAACTAAAAGAATCTTTCAAAGCAATTTGACGATAATGTGCCAGAATAATGCGGATTACCCCACTATGAGTCACTATCCCGACCTGCCGGAAAGGCTGCAGTAGAACTTCTTTCAGAAAAGACAAAACCCGATGCTCCATCTGTAGCATAGTCTCTCCATTAGGTGGTGCCAGATTCACAAAATCTTCCATCCAGGTACTACATTCCACCCGGTCAATCGTATCCCAGGTATCCCCTTCCCAATCTCCGAAATCCAGTTCATATAAAGCCTCATTTTGCGTATAAACTGCGGAAATTTCAGCAGCAAGAGCCTGACACCTGAAAGAAGGACTTGAATACACTTGATCCAGATCAGCTGGAATTTGCTGCAGTATCAAATCTTTCTCCTGCTCAAAACTTGCAGCAAGCGGAACATTCATGCGGCCATAAATCAACCCTTTTGCAATCAAAGGAGTAGTATGCCGGATCAGATAAACTTCCATATCAGAATATAAGACAAGTAAACTGTCACTTCAGTAAGCTGCTGTACTGCCCCCAGGCAATCACCAGTATAACCACCAATCCATTTCTTAAAATAAGCACCCAGATAAAAACTAAAAAGCAATACAGGAATTACCGTCAGTAACAATAAAGGCTGAGCCAGATAAACAGTTAACCCAACCAGCGGGATCAGTGTAAAAATACCAGCAATAATCAGATTGATCAATTTTCCTTTAACAACAGCACCACTCGCTTTACTTTCTTCTATACGTGCATAATTATGGTTAAAAACCAATGTGATCGCTGCAAATCTGCTTAACGCATGTGCAACGATAAACAACCCGGTGATAGTCAGCATATTTGCAGCAATAAACGTTTCGGTAAACAGCTGCAGTAAAGCAGCAAATTTAAGTCCCAGTAACAAGATCAGTCCAACAACACCATAAGTGCCCAGGCGGCTGTCTTTCATGATAGTCAGAATTTTTTCTTTTGCCCATCCCCCTCCAAAACCATCGCATACATCCGCAAAGCCATCCTCATGAAAGGCCCCGGTTAACAAAATGGAAGCGACCATAGCCAGTAAAATTGCAACAGCTTCACCAAACAGGTAAGTTGCCCCCATAAAAACTGCAGCAGTAAGCAGCCCGATAATCCAGCCAACAACAGGTAAATACCGGATTGAATCTGGCAAATTATGCGCATTATCCTGATGTATATAAGCTGGACCTGATAATCTGGAATAAAAAGATAAAGCTGTAAAAAAAAGTTTCAGTTGTTGATTCATCAGGATTTATTAGAAATCGCCGCACTTTGAAAACTAGCCATTTCATTTAAAAAGTTTACAGCACTTTTAAGCAGCGGATAAGCCAGCGCACAACCAGTTCCCTCCCCCAAACGAAGGTGAAGGCTTAACAAGGGTTTTGCCTCCAGGTATGCCAATAATAAACGATGTCCTTTTTCCTCTGACTCATGACAGAAAACAGCATTTTTTTTGATACTTTGATCTATACGATAGGCACAAAGATAGGCTGCCGTTGCAATGAACCCATCTACCATGATTACCATTTTTCTTTTTCCCGCAGCTAATATAGCTCCGGTCATTTCCATCAATTCAAATCCGCCAAAATATGCCATCAATTTGAAAATGTCACGGTCTCCTTTATAGTTTGCAACTGCTTGTTCCAGAATTTGCTGTTTTTTAAGCAGCTGTTCGTCATTTAGTCCTGTGCCTCTGCCAATACACTCTGAGAGTGGCAAATCACACAGTAAGCTCATCAGGACCGCAGCGCTGGAAGTATTTCCTATCCCCATCTCTCCAAAACCAATGACATTACATCCTTTTGCAACGATTTCTGCAACTACGGCTTCACCTTTTAATAAACAAAGTTCTGCCTGAAAAGTAGTCATTGCCGGGCCGTGTAAAAACGAAGCTGTTCCTTTCGCAATTTTTCCATCGCCCAATGGCAATCCATCATCAAAATCAAAATTCACTCCTGCATCGATTACCTGAAGACGAATATCATGTTGTTTACAAAAAACATTGATTGCAGCTCCCCCGTTTAAAAAATTAAGCACCATTTGCCGGGTCACTTCCTGAGGAAAAGCGCTGACACCTTCTTTAGCAATTCCATGGTCTGCAGCAAAAACTACCAGATGAGGATTAATTAACTGCGGACCTGTTGTTCCTAATATTTCTCCTATTTGTAAAGCGAGATCTTCCAGTAAGCCCAAAGACCCCGGAGGTTTTGTCTTATTATCTATTAATGTTTTTAAATCTTCAGTGATCATATATTCTTATCAATTGGCATTTCTTTGCTTCAAGGGCCCGTTTAAATTTAAACAGTTTCTAATATAATTATTATTGCTTTAAAAACAACGGAAGTCCCGACACCATAAAAACAGCCTCATTTGCTTTTGCCGCTACATATTGGTTAGCCCAGCCCTGAAGATCGGCAAATTTACGGCCCACTGGAGTGTCGGCATGCAATCCCATACCCAATTCATTCGAAATGATAAAGAAAGTGCCAGGGATTTCAAGCAGCTGATCAATTTCCTTTTTGAAATCGGCCAGAGAAAGATCAATATCATTATTGTGGTCCATAAAGAAATTAGTTAACCATAACGTTACACAATCAATCACTGCATGCCGTCCTTGCAAGGGTAAAAGATGTAAGTCCCGGTAAGCCTCAAAATTTGTCCACTCTGGCCCACGGTCATCCTGATGACGTTTTACCCTTTCCTGAAAATCATCATCCCATATTTTAGCGGTTGCCACATATACCGGATCCTGACAAAGTTCTTTCACCCGCTTTTGTGCATAGGCACTTTTACCGCTTCTCACTCCTCCTGTAATAAAAATCAGCATATTTATGGTTTTACAGCTGGATCAGTATGCTTAAATCTCTTATATAAAAACAGTTGCCATTTCTCTTCTGCTACACCAGCCTTATCCATTTCAGCCCGTGAAAGCGTAAAAAACAAATCGGACAAACGATTGATATAGGCAGGGATTGTTTCCTCAACTTCATCTGTTTTAATCAAACTGACTAATCTTCTTTCTCCTCTACGCATTTGTGTCCTGACCATATGGCAAAGTGCTGAAATCTCATTTCCACCGGGCAGGATAAAATAATCTGACGGATTTGTCATTGCGTTTTCCAGCGCATCGATCCATGTTTCACAAAAAACAGGGCCGTCGGCAGGCATTGGATTGGTATTGATTTTTGCCGCATCAGATGGCCGTGCAAGATGTGACATCATATCCATCAGGTCTTTCTGAATTTTATGCAGGTTACTTTGCCACTCATGGGCAGTACCAAGCTTTACTCTCAGCATACCTATAGTAGAATTTACCTCATCGAGCGTCCCTACACATTCTACCCGTACATCATCTTTGTCTACACGTTTCCCTCCGAAAAGCCCGGTAGTCCCTTTATCCCCTTTTTTAGTATATATCTTCATGAATTTGTTTTTGGTTTGACAAGCTTTGCTGATCATTGCTCAGCCGGTCGGCAGCACAATTTTAATAAGCAGTACAATTTTAATAAATAAAATCTAAAAAGCGTTCTTAGTCCATCACCTCAATTCCTAAAGTTAAAATACTAAAGTAACATAATCAGTTTTATTTTCTTTATTAATTTAATTATTCACAATAGAGATATTTATTACCTTTTAAATATAAAATAGAAGTAGCTTGACCTAAATCATAAAGAATTATGTCAGCTAGTACAAATAAATACATTGATCCATTAACAGATTTTGGATTCAAACATCTTTTCGGTGGTGAGCCCAACAAAGAGATCATGATTGCTTTTTTAAACGCCTTGTTTGAAGGAGAAAAACACATTACCGATCTTGTCTACAACCCAACTGAACTTGCCGGGGATGACAGGGATCATAAAAAGGTAAGTTTCGATTTGCTGTGCACCGGGGACACCGGAGAACAGTTCATTGTAGAAATGCAGCGGGCAGATCATGATAATTTTGAGGACCGCTGCATTTTTTACCTGAGCCGGCTGATCCATCAGCAAAAGTTAAAGAGTAACCGGCACTGGGAAGTTAAGATGAAAGAGGTTTTTCTGATTGCGATTCTGGATTTTAATAGGAAAAATTGCCTCAGTGACCATTATTTGCAAAGTATTTCACTGGTCAATACGGGTACTGGTAAAATATTCCACAATGGACTGGGATTTAAATTTTTGGAACTGCCTAAATTTGACAAGAAAGAAAATGAACTGGAGAATGAGCTGGACAAATGGGTTTATCTGCTTAAGCACATGCACAGCCTGGATCAGATTCCTAAATACCTGGATAAACGTATTTTTGAAAAAATATTTAATATCGCTGAAATGAAGAAATTATCACCAGAACAACAATTTGTGTACGACTCGATTTTACAGCGGGAAGAGGACGATTATAGCCGGCTTAAATCTGCAGAACGCAGAGGAATAAGAGAAGGAATAGAAGAGGGAATGGAAAAAGGAATAGAAAAGGGGATCGAAAAAGGTTTAGAAAAAGGGATAGCGCAAGGTAAACATGAAACTGCGCTGGCTATTGCAGGAAAAATGAAGGAAGAGAATTTTGATATTGATAAAATTGCCGGATTTACTGCGCTCTCCAGGGAAGAAATAGAAAGTCTTTAAATATAAAAGGGTACTATGGTTAGACTGCGCCCAGAAATTGTCTAACTTTTTGGGCGCAGTCTAACCATAGTACCCTTTTTTAGAAGCTGATGTTATATCTTAGAGAGAAGTTCCTTCCTGCAAGGTTAAACCCGCGTTTTTCATAATAGTTTTCGTCTGTAATGTTATTCATCAGAAAAGTAACTGTATGTCTTTTCTTGTAAGTATAACTGGCTGCAAAATCTGCTGTCATAAATTCAGGATAAACAATTTCAGGAAATTTAGGGTCATTAAAATCAGTATCCTTACGTTTACCAACGTATCTGCCGCTTAATCTTAAATCAAGCCCTTTCAGGTTGTTGAATTCAAAGCCATAGCTTGAGGTAAAGTTGGGTACATTGTAAATGTCTTTAGTCAATTCAGTACCATTAGCTGCAATCGTAACCTCTTTTGCTTTAGATGATTTAGTTGCATTCCCAAAAACTTTTAAAGAATAGTCTTTTGCTGCCAGTGTTCCGAAATCCCATGCAACCTCAGCCTCAAAACCGTTGATATTTGCTTTATTTGCATTGATATAAGTCATACGGCTGCTAATTGGAAAACCACTTGGTGTATTTTCAGCCGGCACAGGTACGCTGGTCTGCGTGGTGATCCTGTCTTTAACATAGGTATTGTAATAAGTGAAATCAGCAGTCAGCCCCCATTCAGATTTATTGAATCTCAGACCTGCATCCCATGAAATACTGTTCTCATTTTTCAGATCAGCATTACCCTGGATCACACTTGCTTTACCATCCTTAACTCTTTCAGAATAACCAGCTACGTTATAAGCGTCTGGCGTTACAAAAGCACGGCCTGTAGTCGCATGAACAGTGAATAACTTGTTAAGCGAATATTGGGCGGCTAAACTTGGGCTAAAGAAAGGATTTGTTTTTTTTCCACCTGCATAAGTGGTCAACAATGGGGTTTGCTTCACATTATAAGTAATCAGATCCAAACGTACACCTGGATTAATAACTAATTTATTGTCCAGAAAATTTAATTGCCCCTGAATATAAGCCGCGCCAGAAGAAAGACTGTAGTTTGGAGAATATGGAGCAGATTCAGAACCATCAGGATTAAAAGATTGGGAGCTTGTTAAAGCATTGCTGTAATCCAGACCAAAAACCACTGAATGATTTCCTAATTGGTAAGCATCTTTGGCCTGTATGCCTTTCCAGCTGGTTACACTTTTATAAGATGCGTAAGGTGCTACAAGTCCATTTACGGTCAGTAAGGTATTGTTCAGGTTATTTTCCTGAGAAGTATAGCCTTTCAAGGTTAAATGGTGTTGATCGATAGTACCGGAAAGCGTTGCTTCCTCATTATGACGTTCAATATCTTTTGTACTCGGCTGTCCGTTTCCAAATTGTATATCACTCGGAGATTCTACATTTTTGGCAACAAAGCGTTCTCCACGAACATCCAGTCTCCAGTTGGCATCAAACTGATAACCTAATCTCAGACTTCCTGTATTGTAGTTCAATTTTGTATAGTCCCGTCTCAATCCATCAGAACGTTTATCATCCATTTCAACAGGCCCGGTGGTATAATTATAGAGTGCAGCATTAGCACCAAGCATCTTTCTGAACAAATTACCCTTCCCTAATTTCATGTTTTTAGCTCTGTCGTAATTCAGAAAAGACAAATCAAAGTCTAATTTCTTACTGATATTCCCACCTGCAGAGGCACCTAGTTTAGTCGTTTCATAAGAACCATACTCGGCAAAAACATTCCCATGGATATCACCAAAAGATTTTTTAGTGATGATGTTCACTACCCCACCCATAGCCGATGAGCCATATAAGGCAGAAGCAGGCCCTTTGAGCACTTCAATACGCTCGATATCCGATGGATTAATCGTAGCAATACTTGCTGTACCCGCCGGACGACCATCAACTAATAATAAAGAACGTTGATTTAAGCCGCTTGTTTGTGGCCTGAAACCACGAATACCAATTCCAGAAGACAAACCCGGATATTGTACAATACTGATGGAAGAGTTTTTTTTCAATAGATCCGTTACTTCCTGCGAAGAAGTCATCTCTATGACTGCTTTACTGATGACCGTCATACTTTGCGGTACATGACGTCTTTTAATCTCCGTCCTTGAAGAAGTAACGACCACTTCGTCAAGTGCATTCGTCTTCACAGAATCAGCTTTTTTTTCCTGCGCTAATGCAGAACTGCTGAGTAAAACCGTACCTATAAGCAGGTTTTTAAATAATAAAGGTAAATTTTTATTCATATAAATTAGTATTGGTGTGTTTGTGTTGTAATAGCTCAGATGATCGGAATATTAAAGTGCCTGGAGAAATCCACGCAAGGAAGTATAGGTAGCTGATTCATTATTCTTTTGTACAGTCCAAAGTGTATCCGGCCCTTCTCCGCTCACAGAAACTTTTAAAGTATGAGTTGTTGCTGATTTTAAAGTATGAGTTGTTGCTGAGGATATACTAAAGCCATTTCTGACCAAGGCCTTTTTAGTCCAGAAAGCAGCAACGCCCTCTCCTGTCACTTTGATATCGCGTTTCCCTGAATAATGAATATTAAAGGTGCCACTCGCCGCATCAAAGACAATTCCATCTTTCTCAAATGCATGTTGAAAAGCCCCATTTAAGACCAGCTCTTCTGGCAATCCGGCATCCAGCTGTCCACCATTGCGCATCAGCCAGATCTGGTCAGCAACCTGCAGTGCCAAATCAAGTTCATGTGTAGAAAGTAAAATCGCTTTATTAGTTTCTTTAGCGAGCTGATGCAATAAACGCATGAGTTGTATCCGGCTAGGCAAATCAAGGTGAGCAGTAGGCTCATCTAAAATAATCAGCGGGGTATCTTGTGCCATTGCCCTGGCCAACATCACTTTCTGACACTCCCCGTCGCTCAGACTATCCATTTTTCTGCCTATAAAAGCTCCGGTATCTGTAGCCTTTATAGCCTGTTCAATAATATGTTTGTCTTGTTCAGTCAATATGCCCAGCCACCCTGAGTAAGGATAGCGGCCCAATGAAATGAGCGAATAAACATCCAGGTTACCAGCGCTGACCTTATCAGTGAGTACCAGGCTTATTTTTTTTGCAACCTGCGCTGGTTTAAGCTTGTTCAGCACTGCACCGTCCAGTATAATTTCACCTTTCAGCGGCTGTTGTAATCCAGAAATAGTTCTGAGCAGCGTAGATTTACCGCAACCATTCGGACCTAGCAGACAAACCAGCTGCCCGGCATGAAGTTCTAAATTTAAAGGGCCGGCAATCACTTTGGATTTCCCCTTTCCTGTTTTATAACCTATGGCCAATGCTGAGGTCTGTAATAATGAGGTTTGCGCTTCCATTAGAATCCTCTTAATTTAGTTGGCCCGGCAATAATCCAGATCACAACAGGTGACCCTACCAGTGCAGTAATCACATTGATTGGCAAAACAGTCTGACTTCCTGGCAATTGTGCAACCAGATCACAAATCAGCATTAAGACTGTTCCAATCAGACAACAAGCAGGAATTAAAATACGGTGGCTTGAAGTATGGAATAAAGCTCTTGCTAAATGCGGCACAGCTATCCCTATAAAACCGATTGGACCGCAAAAGGCAGTAATCCCTCCTGCTAAAATGCTTGTACTGCCAATAATCAGAATTCGTGCACGCTTTACAGTCAACCCCATGCTTCTGGCGTAATTGTCGCCCAGGAGTAAAGCGTCCAGCAATTTTGAAGACAGGAATGAAATTAATAAGCCCGCAAATACGACAATGGCTAAAATTAACAGTTGCCCGCCGGTTACCCCGCCCAAAGAACCAAATGTCCAGAGCAAATAATCTTTAATCAGCTCAGGTGAGCTAAAATACTGCCAGATACTAATTACTGAAAGTGTGATATTCCCAATCATCACGCCAACGATCAATACAATAACGTTATCTTTTAAAGAAGAGGAAATGGACACGATCAAAATCATGATCAATGCTGCTCCTAAAGAAGAAGCCACAATAATTAACCAGCTTCCCGAAATGCCCAATTCTTTAATGGTGTATAAACTGGTAATACTCCCGGCAGACAGCATGACCAGGGCTACCCCTAAACTAGCACCAGCAGTTATTCCTAAAACTGAAGGCCCTGCAAGTGGGTTGCGGAAAAGTGTTTGCATCTGTAAACCGCTGACAGATAAGCCGCAGCCCACAATAACAGCTGTCAGGGCTTTAGGTAACCTGATTTTTTCAATGATATAAACCCAGGTATCATTTCCTGAATCAGCGCTAAATAAGACCTTGACTACGTCTTTCAAAGGGATATGGACGGAACCAAGGGCTACATCAAGCAAGAAAGCCACCACTAATATGGCGAGCAATACTAAAACTTTTATTTTGTTCAATTTCTTAGGATTAATTCAATTGCTTGTAATAAACGAGCTGGTAATCCGGTAGTAATTCGGGATGAAAGATCTTGATTAAGTCGCTTAAGATTAGCTGTGGGTTAACAGCTCCGGATTCCCAATAATCATTGGAACCAATATCATTTACCTTTTTATTAAAGTTAAAAATGTGGTTTTCTTTAAATGGTTTAAAATCAGCATAACGATTGTCTATTGCTTTGATCTCATTTTTACTATCTACGGTTCCTACATTCAACCAGAAATCTGCCTTTAGGGCAACTGGGGCAACAGTTTCAAAATTAAGTGGCAAACTACCTTTTCCATGAACATCTGCCCATTTATAATTTGTGCCGGCATCCTTCAGAAACTGAACCATGTAACTGTCACCATCCGGTACATACCATGTTCCTTTATAAGGCATCCCACAAACCAGCGTAGGCTTAGTTACCGCTTTTTTCCCTATGGCTGCCAGGCGGTTATATTCTTTTTCTACTGCATCAAATTTAGTATTAACGTAGTCTTCCTTATCCATCAATGCGGCCATTAACTTAACCCATTCTGCACGGCCAAGCGGCGTAGTTTCCAGCCATTCAGAATTGAGCATTACAGGTACACCCGCACCGGTCAGCGTTTCGTATTTACTGAATTTAGCATCAGGGCTTCCCATCACCATCACCAGACCTGGTTTCATACTGATCAGCATTTCATCATTCATGGTTCCGTCTATACCAACTTCTTTGACTTTACCCGCAGTTATGTTTTTTCTTACGGTTTCAGAACTTACATATTTTAAGCTCCCCAAACCTGTTATTGCATCTGCTGAACCTGCAAAATCAGCTAATGCGATGTGCATAGATGACATGGCTATTAGGCTTTGGACAGGAATTTGTATCAACTGTGCTTTTTTATAGCCTTCCGGAGCCTTTGCCCCTTTCGCTAATAAAACATATTGAACGGTGTCTGCATGTGCGCCCATACTGGAATAAATACTGACCACTTTATAGTCCTCATAATAATCGATATTAAAGCCTTTGGCGTATTTGATTGCCGCACTGCCGGTCTTTGCGGAGGTATGTTTTTGGCCAGACTGGTTCTGCTTGCAGGAGGTAATCAGCAACAGAGAAACGATCAGACAGGAGAATATTCCCCTGAATGATGAATAATTTGTTTTTTTCATCATAAAGTTTAGCCTTTCTTCCGAAAGCATTTAATAACTATTCCTAAGGCAGGTCTTCTGACTTCCTCAAACTGCGACCTTCCCTTCTTTGCGAAAGTGGTTTTAACAGCAGTTCAATAACGAGGTTTACAGCAGCGGAGACTGTTCCGGATTTACGCCGGGATTCCCTTAAAGCATTTTACGGGCACTTGTTCAATTTTTAATGCGCTTAAAACAGATGCTTCCCTAAAATGCAGCCTTAAGACTGCAAACCTAGATAAAATCGAGGATAAATGCAATGCGCGCTGCCGGCGAGTTTTTGGGAACATCAATCAGCTCGAATCCGCAGGCAGTATAAGCCTTACTGATGGCTTCGTTCAGGAGCACTGCCTCTTCATAGGTTTGCCAGCGTTCACTGTCATTTACATAAATAGCTTCCCATGGTGGGAGTATAAAAACCTGCTTGTGATAAGGGTAAAGCGCTAAAGCAGTATAATATTCTTCCGAAACAGCGACTTCAGCTACATTCAGGTAAGCAATAATATCAGGAATAGCACGGTCAAAGAAAACAATACGATCTGCAGGTGCCTGATTCCAGGAAAGGATCATTTCCCGAAAAACTTTAGCTGAAAAACAGGAAATATCTATCCAGGGCAAACAACATGATCCTTTTGCGGCCTCCTGAATGATCATCTTTCTGGATATTTCTTCAGCACAAAAATAACCTTGTTGCTGCAATCCGTTAATCAGGGTTGTTTTACCTGAGCCGGGGCCTCCGCTAATGATATATTTTTGTACTGGACTGGTCATGGAGTGTTTAGAGCTGAAAGAAATAGATGCTGATGGATAGCACCATGAGCAGGCAAACCCCCTGATTGATACTGCTCACTATTTTGAATTCTTCGTGTTTAATTTCACGGCTGTTGCTACCGATAAGTGGTTTGTCAACCAAAATCCCATGGTAAACATTCGGCCCCCCAAATTGAACATCCAGTATACCGGCGAGTGCCGCTTCAGGATAACCAGCATTCGGGCTTTGATGCTGATGCCCATATTTCATTACGAATTGCCAGCCCCGCATACTAAAAGTTACTAGCAGCATTAATACGGTTGTTATTCTTGCCGGAATAAAGTTGGCAACGTCATCCAGACGCGCTGCGAATTTCCCAAAATATTCATACCTGTCATTGCGATAACCGATCATGGAATCCAATGTATTAATCATTTTATAAGTAAGCATACCAGGGATACCAGCTATAAAGTAGAAAAACAGCGGTGCAATTACGCCATCGCTCAGGTTTTCTGACATAGTTTCAAAAACGGCAACACGGATCTGTTGTTCGTCAAGATTGGATGTATCACGCCCTACGATACGGGATAAGCGTTTGCGCCCGGCTTCGAGCCCTTTATATTTCAAAGTATCAAAAACTTGTTTCCCTTCGGTAATCAGTCCTTTATTAGCCAGAGCGTAATAGACAAAAGCAGTGGCAAAAAGAAAATATACAGGCACACTGTGGCTCAGCATAAAATGGATCGCTCCGTAAAAAACTAAAAATGTTCCGGAACATAAGATCAGCACCATGATCATTCCTTTAAGAAATCTGAATTTCCCCTGATTCAGGTACTTTTCACCCAAATTGATCAGACTGCCAAAAAACCGGACTGGATGTGGTAAACCTTCGGGATCACCAAAGAGTAAATCCAGCAGATAACCTGCAAGCAAGGGAATTACAATGATTATATAGTTTTCCATTCAGCTAAAGCATTAATCAGCAATTGATTTTTATTTTGACTTAAAGTGGCGATACGGATATGTTTTTCGGTAAGTCCTCTGAAATTCCCCGCATCACGGATCAATATATTAAATTCTTTTAGTAAAAACTGTTTTAATATCGCGCCGGTATGCTGATTTGTAGTAGCCAGAAAAAAATGGGTATGACTGGGATAAACTTTCAGCGGACTGCCCTCCAGTTTCCTGATCAACTCATTCCTGTCTGTTAACAATTGCTGCAGGGGAATTTGTATCGTATGGAGATGATCAAAAATAAAATGACCGGCTGCTATAGCCATTGCATTCACTGCCCAAGGCAATTTAAATGACTTTAACCGGTCAATTAACACTGGATTGGCAGCGATATAACCTAACCTTAAACCCGGAATAGCATAGGCTTTGGTCATAGAGCGTAAAACGATCAGGTTGCTGTATTTTTCAATTAAACCAAGTACTGAGGTAATCGATAAAGTAAATTCAATAAAAGCTTCATCAACAACAAACAGGACTTTTGGATGTTTATGAATTAAGGTTTCCAGTTCTTTAAAAACTGATCCGGTAGGATTATTCGGGTTGCAGATAAATAGCAATCCGGTATCACTGGAAATACCGGTCTCCAAATCGTCCCAATTCAGGAAATGCAGCTGATGCCCGAATAATTTACAAGCATCTTCATACTCTGCAAAAGCAGGGATAGTTATTGTTGATTTCCCATTTTTAAAAGCCTGAGCAACCAGATAAATACTTTCGGTACTACCATTGGTGACCAATATATTTTCAGATTTAAAGCCATAGAAAGAGGCTATCTTTTGAGTAAGGCTTTCTGCCAGTACTTCAGGATAACGCTGCACGTGGTCCCATTGCGTAAAAAGATGTTCTTTCAGGCCTTTTGGTGCTCCACCATGCCATACGTTCGTACTAAAATCTGCTGCTAATGTTTGCTGATGTAAATATCCATCGTCTCCGTGTCCCTGAAACATTTTATTAATCTTTTATATGCTGGTATACCTGTTCAATATCCAGGTTTTCTCTTAACAATACCGCTAATTTATCATATTGTTCGCTTCGGAATTGCAAATAATCTACATACGGTACTTGCAAATCGGTATAGGGGGCAACCAAATCATTGATGACGACCTCGTTATCCAGAATACCATGCAGGTAGGAACCCCAGCATTTTTCTGATAAAAAATAGCCATCAGTCTGTTTTTCTTCTAAATGGGCTACAGGTTGTGGTGCTCCCTGAACTTTAGTCTCCCCCATATGAATCTCATATCCAATACATTTTTCAGAGAAATCACGGTAGGTAAAACTACATTGTCTGGTCGTTTTTTCATCGCGTAAAAGGGTTTCGACGGGTAAAATACCTAAACCATCAATTTCTCCTGCAGCAGATTCTATTTGACCGGGATCTTTAATAGTTTTCCCCATCATTTGATATCCTCCGCAGATACCAATCACGGTCCGCTGGTTTTGGTGCGCCAGGATAATCGCTTCTGCCAATCCGTTATGCCGGAGTTCAATCAGATCTTCGATAGTATTTTTACTGCCAGGAAGGATTACAATATCTGCCTGAGCGATCCCTGCTGCGGTATGGGTATAATAGAGATTGACCCGGCTATCTTTATCTAACCGGTCAAAATCAGTAAAATTAGACATTCTGCTTACTAAAACCACCGCAATATTGACTTTGCCCGGCACAGGTTGATTTCTTTTGAGCTTCAGAGAAACGGCATCTTCTTCTTCGATAAAGATATCCTTGAAGTAGGGAATAATTCCGATAACAGGAACTCCGCATAAATCTTCTATCATCTTTTTTCCATCCTGGAAAAGATCCGGGTCGCCTCTGAATTTGTTAATAATAATTCCCTTGATACATGCTTTTTCTTCTGGCTCCAGCAGCTGCATCGTTCCATAAAGACTGGCAAAAATACCGCCTTTGTCAATATCTGTCACCAGATAAGTTGCTGCACCAGCTGCAATGGCCATCCTCATATTGGTAATATCTCTTTTTTTAAGATTCAGCTCAGAGATGCTCCCCGCCCCTTCCATAACGATGGGTGAATAGCGGGAGGCCAGTCTTTGATAGGCGAGTTTAACTTCTTCAAAGAGGGTTGCACGATCATTTGATAAGAAGTATTCTTTTGCACTTTGATTTCCAATAGATTTCCCATTCAGGATCACTTGTGCCGTTTGATCATTCGTTGGTTTAAGCAGCACAGGATTCATATCGGTATGACAGGGAATCCCGGCAGCTTCTGCTTGCACTGCTTGTGCACGGCCTATTTCCAAACCTTCAGGAGTAGCATAACTGTTAAGCGACATATTCTGCGCCTTAAATGGTGCAGGCCTGTAGCCATCTTGCTTAAAGATCCGGCAGAATCCGGCAGTAATCACACTTTTACCTACATCAGATGAGGTTCCAACAAACATGACAGGCCTGAGCTTCCTTTGATTTTCCATGATTTGCAAGCTTACACAATTTATCAGAGCTTAACAATGCAATTCATTCAACCTAAGCCGCCAATTTCCGTTGCTAAAAGCAAATGGAAATTTTGATTACAGGTTCCTGCTTCAAGCGTAATTATTTTAGGGGTACGAAGAAATAACCCTAAAATGATTTAATAAAATATGCAATCATCCTGAAAATTATCATTACGTTAGGTGTGGTAACCAAAAATATAATGTCCTTTAAAAAGATTATTACAGAAAGACTCTATTTAATTCCTTTTACCTATTCCATTTGTGAACAGGTGTTGAAAAAGGATTTTAGCGGTTTAAATGCTTTAGGCTTAAAGCCAGGTGATGGATGGCCGGATGCTGATATGCTGGATACATTACCCCGGATTATAAATAAACTTGACCTGGTAAGCACTCCGTCTGGTTTTGAATCGTGGATGATTATTGAAAAGCAAACACATACTGTTATTGGGGATACTGGTTTTAAAGGTTTACCTGATTTAAAAGGAGAAGCAGATGTGGGTTATGGAATTATAGCGGGTGCACGGCGCAAAGGTTATGCAACCGAAGCCGTGAAGGGCTTGATCGGATGGGCATTTCAACAACCTGGATTACAAGTGATCACAGCAAGTTGCGAAGTCAAAAACAGAGGTTCACAACAAGTTTTAAAATCCCTGGGATTTAGTTTGATAGGGACGAATGAAAGCCACTATCAATGGGAACTCAAACCGGCATTATGATAATTTGACGGTATTGTTACTCTACAGAGTTAGTAGATTTTAATTACATGTAGTATATTCGTCCATTATGATAACAATCGATCAAAAATTAATTACGCATATGTATAAAAAGACCCTTGCTATAGGTTTATTTGCTCTTTTATCTCTTGGTGCTTCTGCACAGACTTCTCTTCGGCATGGGGCCTGGCGTGCTGCACTTTTAAGAAATGATGGAAATAAGATCATTTTCAATCTTGACATTCAACAGCAGAAAGGAAAAACAGTTTTTTATATCGTTAATGAGCCTGAAAAAATGCTTGCCGACGAGGTAACTATTGTAAAGGACTCTGTATTTATTAATATGCCGGTTTTTGAATCTGCTTTCAGGTTAAAGATAATCTCAAAAGATAGCCTTTCGGGAACATGGATCAGAAAAACTACCTCAAAAGATATTGTCATGCCTTTTACTGCGACAACTCAGGAGGCCTATCGTTTTCCGGCTGTTCATGGGGATGCCACTGAAAGTGTAGCTGGTAAATGGAAAATTGATTTTACAAGAAGTAATAATTCTGAGCGGGAAGCTATTGGACAGTTTGTACAAAATGGCAACCAGGTTACCGGATCTATCCTTACCCCTTCTGGCGATTACCGCTATCTTTCCGGAATAGTTACTGGAGATTCCCTCCAGATATCAACTTTTGATGGTATCCATGCGATGGTATTTACCGGAAAGATTAATAAGGGAAATATTACAAACGGTAATTTATATAGTGGCCCGGTTTCAAAAGAGGTATGGACTGCTAAAAAGGATGATCAGGCAGCATTATCCACTGAGCAGGTGACCAGGCTCAAAGACGGTGAGGATGGACATTTAAATTTCAGCTTTCCCGATATCGATGGAAAACAGGTTTCAATTCAGGATAAAAGATTTAAAAATAAAGTAGTTATTATTCAGCTAATGGGCTCCTGGTGTCCTAATTGTATGGACGAAACAGCCTTCCTAAGCGAGTATTATGACAAGAACAATAAGAAAGGTGTAGAAGTTATCGGGCTTGCTTACGAGTACACTACTGATTTCAAACGTTCTGCTGCAAGTGTGCGCAAATTTCAGAAAAGATTTAAGGTGAAATATCCTTTGCTGATCACCCCTGCAACTGTTTCTGATTCTTTACATACGGAGAAAACACTACCGCAGCTCACTGCTATCAAGGTGTTTCCAACTACATTGATTCTGGATAAGAGTGGAAAGGTAACGGAAATTACAACCGATTTTTACGGGCCTGGTACTGGAGATTATTATACAAGATATAAGGCAGCTTTTGAAAAAAAGATCAATGCGTTGCTTGAAAAATAATTCATTTCAATAATTTCAAACCTTTTGATAAAAACGGGACATGATCTTTTACATCATGTCCCGTTTTTTTTAGAGCTACAGGGAGTTATTCACCACTTTGAGGAATACTTATTCACTGCTCATTATTCTACAATTACGTAGAATACTCAAAACTATAATGTTTTAGCATTCCCAGGGAATAGATCATAGCGGGATTTAAAACTATAAAAAACTACAAATGAGTGTATTATATCTAAAACAGATTCATGAATTTTATCCTTAGATTCAACCCGATTTAGAAAAAAAAGACTTGAAGGTTATACAATATTGTAGAGTATTGAAGTGTAAAATTTTATATATTGTTCTTTTGTACTGTAGCATTACTTTACCGGAAAAAGTATTTTCACAGATCTGTTCGGGCAGCTTTGGCGACCCGGTTGTGAATATTGATTTTGGGAGAGGCAAAGGTAATTTCGGTCCGTCCCTGGGTTCAAGTACGAACTATCAGTATACTGCTTCACTTTCCCCTGGTGATGGCTCTTATACAATTGTGAAGCGTATCGGTCAGGGATCATGGTTTAATACGGTCAATCACACACCAAATGACCCGGATGGTTATATGATGATGATTAATGCCAGCTATCAGCCTGGTGTTTTCTATGAAACAGCCATTAACACAGACTTGTGTCCGAATACCACCTATGAATTCGCAGCCTGGGTCACCAATTTATTGACTTATTCAGGCAACAAACCCAATCTTACTTTTTCAATACTGACTCTGGATGATCAGCTGTTAGGGACCTACATTACCGGAAATATTCCGGAAACCGCTGTAGCTACGTGGAAACAATATGGTTTTTTGTTCAGAACCAGTAATACGACCAGAGTTAAAATCAGAATTACCAATAACGGACCGGGCGGGGATGGAAATGACCTTGCCCTGGACGACATTACTTTCAGAGCTTGCGGACCAAAGATCACACCGTTAACAGACCATACAAGCCAGACAGAAAAGACGATTTGTGAGGGAAATGGCGTCGTACTGTCTGCTACTGTCGAAGGTTCACCAACGCTACAGTATCAATGGCAACAAATGGTAGATAGCCAGTGGTCAGATCTGAACGGGGAAACCGCAATACAACTCAACCTGAATGCGGGGTCTTTACAGGTTGGGGATTTCCAATATCGCCTGATGGCTGCAGAAGCCACAAACTTTAGTTCACCGGCTTGCAGAACTACATCATCGCCAATTAATATTCACGTAAAAGCTTTGCCAAAACCCGTTGTTGTGGCTGAGCAGACAGTTTGCGAGGGCAATACAATTCAGCTGGACGTGACAGGTGCGGATGGCCCATATTTATGGACTGGGCCGAATAACTTCAGCTCAACAGAAAAATCACCCGTCATCGAAAATGCAGCCCTTAACCGCGCTGGCGATTATCAGGTTACCACAACGCTGGGTACTTGCACTGCTGCTGCGAAAATCAAGGTCAATATGTTGCCAGTTCCAATTCCACTTATTGATGTTCCGGCGCCTATTTGTGAGGGAGCTTCGATAGTACTTCACGCTGCAGGAGGGACACAATATAAATGGGCACCGGCAACTGGTTTGTCGGCTACAGACATTGCTGATCCGGTCGCGTCTCCTTTGCAAACCACTTTATATACGGTTACAATTTCCAATGGCAGCTGTGAAAAGCAAGCGACTGTGACGCTGGATGTATTTAAGAAAATAACGGCCCGCGCAGGGCGCAACCGGACAATCATTGAAGGACAAACGGTTACGCTGGATGGACAGGTATCTGGAGATCATGCCAGGTTTTTATGGACACCTGCAGCTTACCTGGACGATCCAACCAAATTGAATCCTGTAGCCAGCCCTCCGCACGATGTCACTTATACTTTAACTGCCTGGTCAGAAAATGGCTGTGCGGGCAGTGCGCAGGATGTTTCTATTCGTGTACTGAAAAAACTAAGCATTCCGAATACCATTACGCCAAATGGAGATGGTATCAACGACACCTGGGCTATCGCTGCTCTGGATAGCTATCCTGCTGCTGATGTATATGTATTCAATAGATATGGTGGAAGAATTTATGCTGGAACCGGTGATGGAAAAAGCTGGGACGGGAAATATAATGGAGAATATGTGCCTGTAGGGGTGTATTATTATGTGATTGATTTACATGATGGGCAAAAAACACAATCGGGCTCCTTAACGGTATTGAGGTAATTTATGAGAACAGTATTCCTGATATTAACTGGTTTTTTTCTTCTTAAGGTTAGTTATGGTCAGCAAAGGCCACAGTATACCCAGTATATTTTCAATAATTACCTGCTCAATCCTGCACTTTCTGGTATAGAGAATTATACCGATGTAAAAGTAGGTTCCAGGGTACAATGGACTGGAATAAATGATGGTCCGGTTACCTCTTTTTTTTCTATTCATGCGCCATTGGGCAAGCAATATTTATATGGAAACTCAAATTCTTTTGCGGAAAAAGGTGCAAATCCTATGGAACGTAGTTATCTGCAGAATTATATGGCTGCTGAGCCGCATCATGGAATTGGTATTTCCGGGACATTGGATAAAACAGGACCTATTAAAGTGCTGGACCTTAAGGCCTCTTATGCTTACCATCTTGGGTTAAGCCCAAAAATAAACCTGAGTTTGGGGGTAGCCGCAGGAATTTCAAGAATGTCATTGGATTTTTCAAAACTGAGTTTTGAAAATAGTATTGATCCTGCAATTACTCCAGGTTTTAATACCAGAACACAGCCCGATCTTGATGCAGGGATCTGGTTATATGGACCTGATTTTTTTGCAGGTGTATCCGTTCAGCAGTTATTGAATAAACCGCTTAATTTTTCTGATGCTCAGGCGGCAGTTGAGGGGAAACAGGTACCTCATCTGTTTGTCACAGGCGGCTATAAGTTTTTCCTCAATGAGCAGCTTTCGGTAACTCCTTCAGTCATGTTCAAAAAAGTCCAGCCTGCCCCTTTGTCTGCAGATATAAATTTTAAAGTAGCATTTAAAGATAAGTTTTGGATTGGAGGAAGTTACCGTCCGCAGGATGCGGTATCTGCGATGGCAGGTTTTAATATCAGCTCACTGTTTGTGCTGAGTTATGCTTATGATTTTACAACTTCTGAACTGGGTTCAATAAGTAATGGTACGCATGAAATTGTATTGGGCATTTTGCTGAATAACAGGTACAAAGTCACTTGTCCGCAAAGAAACTGGTAGTCTGCTAATTTCTATATAAAAAAACGGCTCCAGACCTTTCAGGTCTGGAGCCGTTTTTTTATAGGGCTATAAGTTCTATTTTTTTAATTGTTTTCTTGTTGATGCTGTTAACTCACGTTTAGCAAGTGCATGACATTCGTAAATTGCATCACTAAACATCATTTGCTCTGGTGGAGTTTTCTGAGTAGAAGCTGATGGTCCTCTAAGAGCACCTACAAGACCTAATTCTCTGGCTACATAAACGTATCTGATCGCATCGATCACTACACCTGCAGAGTTAGGGGAATCCTGAACTGATAGTTGAGCATCAAAGATTACAGGTGCACCCATAAAGCCTTCTAATTCCAGACGGAAGTTAGCTACTTTATTGTCTCCGTAATAAGCGATATATTCTGAAGGGCCTGCGTGAAGGAAACTGTCTTCTGTAGAGATACCTCTGATATCATTTTGTGCACGGATTACGTTTTCCTTAGAGATCTTTTTAGATTTCAGACGATTTTTGTCTTCCATATTAAGGAAATCTGTATTTCCGCCAACATTTCTCTGAATGTGAGCTTTCACATGGTGACCTCTTTCGAAAGCCAGTTCCTGAAGCATCTGAGAAACAATACTTGCACCGAATTGGCTGCGCATGTCATCTCCGATAATTGGAATACCAGCATCTATAAATCTTTTCTCCCATGCAGGATCTGAAGCGATAAATACAGGGATACAGTTCACTAAAGAGATACCTAATTCAATACAAATTTCTGCATAGAATTCTGTAGCCAGTTGTGAGCCAACAGGAAGGTAGTTTATTAATACTTCGGCTTCGTGTTTACGCAATTGCGCAACAATTTCGGCACGTAAAGCAGTTACCTGAGCTTGATCATAGGTTACGCTATCAATCAAAATATCAGTATTCTTTAATTCATCTTTGATGATGAATCTGTTAGCTTCAGGATAAGCAATCATTTGTGGAGATACTCCATCAATAACTGGTGACCTGTAGATAGGTGCTTCTGATGCTATGTCAGCATTTAATATGATCGTACAATTTGGCTTGGCAAAAATAGCTTCCTTTAATGGCTGACCGATTTTTCTTTCATCTACATCAAATCCGCAAACGAATTCAATGTTAGCTGCTTTATATCCACCGATATCATTAGCCATCAATCCTGATGTCTTTTCTGCATGTTTAGTGTAAAATTCCACGCCTTGTACTAATGAGCTGGCGCAATTACCTACGCCTAAAATTGCAACTCTGATTTTCTTTCCTTGGTTGTGCATTGTTTGAACTTGGGTTATTCTAAATTTATCAGACGGAGAGCTTAAAGGCAGAATTCATCCATCTAAATCTCCGCAAAAATAGAAATCCGATTATTATTTCCAGTATAGTTTTGGGCAATATAGAGATAATTATGATAAGATGATTAAATTTTACATTCTGACAACTTTAAGTACATAGTCAGTTTTTATGAAAAGACTAAAAGCTGTATGTTTCTTGTGTTTATACATTTATGAGCTATATCATTAAATTGATCTTTTTTACACGTATATTAAGTTATTAATAAGAAAGATTTCAGGCTATTGACAGGAATAAAAAAACAGCTGGTCACCTTATTTGTTAAACTTATCACCTTGCCAATTTAACAACAGCAGGGATAACGAAAAATTACGTTCATGAATAATTACAAGGATCAACATACGACTCTCCCCTACCTGATGCTCGAAAATGCAATAGAATTTATTGAATTTGCCAAAATTGTTTTTAATGCAGAGACAAAGTCATTAAATATAGCAAGTGATAACAGAACCGTTTTATCTGCGGAAATTAAAGTTGGACATAGTATGCTGCTGCTTTCAGAAGCGGCAGATAAGTATGGGAAAGCAGTTGGTAATTTTTTTATCTACGTAGGCGATGCGGATGAAACATTTCAGCGGGCTATCTTCCATGGGTCTTTTGTCGTTACTGAAGTAGCTGATATGGATTATGGAAGGTGTGGAGGTATCCAGGATCCTTTTGGGAATACCTGGTGGTTAACCTCCACAACTTAATTCCAATTTTTCAACTCATTAATGTTTAACACACGGTATCAACAGTTGATTTCTTCTGGATACAAAACCGTGTTAGCCAGACTATGATGTACACTATTCAGTACACTTATTTTTGCAAATCTCAAATTACCCTTAAAAGTTTTAAATATTATTTAAAAACACCATAAATAGCTGATTATCTGTTAAATATATTTTGATTTTTCATTTTAAACTTAGGAATGAGGTGCTGAGGATTAATTCTTGCAAACGCTTAATCGTAACAACAATGTTATTCAAAATTAATTACCTGTTTAATTTAAATCAATTTTATGAAAACAAGATCAGTATTAAAAAACTTATTGAAGGGCACCGCTATTTTATCTCTGGCTGTATTGGTAACTTCTTGTAAGAAAAACGATGTTGATAGTTCAGGATCGGCAAATGTTAAGGTTGTAAATGCTTCACCATCCTCTGCTAATCAAGGATTTTACCTGGCAAATACAGCTGTTGTAAATGGAGGATTAGCTTTTGCAAATGCATCAGCTTATATTTCTACTAATTCAGGTAATAACCTGGTTATGGAATTCAGAACTGATGGTTCTTCAACGGCTTATGCAACGGGTAAAGCGGATATTAGAAATGGTTCTAATTATACTGTTTTTTTAGCTGGAGACGGACAAGCTGCCAGAGTTAAAATTTTTGAAGATGACAGAAGTGCACCTGTTAGCGGACAAGCTAAAGTAAGGTTTGTACATTTAAGTGATGCGGCTCCGGCTAATATTGACATCAGACGTTCATCTGGTGAAAATCTGGCTGCAAATCTTGGCCGCGATGTGGCAACAAATTTCGCTACGATAGCTCCTGGTGTTCTTTCTCTTCAGGTTTTTGCTGCCGGCCAGTCTACAAGTTTAGGGAATTTCGATTTAACAGCGCTTGCTGCAAATAAAATTTACACTGTTTATATTACAGGGTCTACTGCAAATTCAATTTCGGTTCGTCAGATTACACAGGAATAGTTTTTCCATTTAGCTTTAAAAAAACAGGCTTTGCTGTTTCAAGTCGACGCCTGCCTGAAGGGGCAGCCAATGTCTTGAAACAGCAAAGCCTGTTTTTTTAAAGTTCTTTTGATTTTGGATGTTAAGAATCCATTCCCTGACCCTTAGAAGAAATACTTTAAGCTAAGTCCTGCATAACCGTTTCTTTTAGGCGAAGGGTTAAAGTAGGCTGGCTGCGCACCGCTATAGCCTATTGCATTTAAGGATAGAATCGAGCTATAGGATTCATTAAATAAGTTATCAATGCCACCGTAAACATTCACCTCGAACATTTTTCCCAATCTTTTTTTATAGCCCGCTTTAAGGCCGACTACCTGGTATGCTGCGTTATAGTCTGTGTTTTTATCATTTAATGGCATTTTATCATTGTAATAATAATTCAGATATCCATATAATCCAAAACGAGTTTCCAGGTCAAGTCCGGCACTGATCACCCAAGGTGAAATTCCAGTCAGTGCATTTCCATTATAAGAAGCAGTCACTGCATTATTCGCATCCAGAATCTGGTAATCCTTAAATTTGAAAGCTGAATAGGTTAAAGCTACGAAAGGTCTCAGGCTGGCTATTTCCTGATTATCTTCTGGTTTTAGAATTTGCCAGGATAAAGCTAGTTCTGCTCCGTTGTGTGTTGTTTTACCTGCATTGTTATAAATGGTAATGCCCTGTTGTACGGATTGTCCAATCAACTCCCCTTTCATGTCCATTTTGAAGACAGAAAGGTCATAGCTTAAACGTGAATTTAACAAGTTACCTTTAGCATTGATTTCATAATTTATTGCTTTCTCGGCCTGTAAGGTTGGATTAATTGAGCCATCCACGTTTTTCACTTCTGAGCTAGATGGTGGAGAAAAACCGGTACTCACACTTCCATGTAAGCTCAGTGCTTCAGAGAAATGGTGACTGATTGCAATTCTTGGGGTAGCCTGAGGTTTAAAATCTTTTATTCCGCTTTGTGTTGGCACCAAATAGTTTGAGACATCATATTTCAGGCTGTTATAGCTCAGTCCCAGGGTTAACAATGTATTTGCTCCGAGTTGTGTCTCGGATTGATAAAATAAGGAGTAGAGTGTGTTCCGGTAATCTATATTTCCATTGATTGCGCCCTCGGTACCTTTATTATTGACGTATTGGGTCCCTTTAGTCAGGCCTTCGTTAAATTCTGCTCCTACAATGAACTTAGTGGGCAGCCTGGAGAAACCAGGGTTATATGTAAAGCTTGTTCTTCCGCCATAACTTTGATAAAAATTTCTCAGATAAGCATAAGGTAAGGGGTGATTCAGGTCATAGGAATAAGTAAAAACACTGGTGCTATTGGACAATTGATCATTGATTTGATATTGTTGCCCTAAGCCAACCCTGGTCCAGGTCTGATACCGTCCGGCCTGCTTATCCAGATTGCTGGCATTAGCTTGCAGTGGATTAGCGCTCGCCTGATCGGCTGTCAGCGATCCTGGGATCTGCGAATACTGCGTCGTTCTGTTCAGCAATAGGGTAATGATCCGCTTATTGCTTGGAAATAGCTGAAAATTACCGGATAAAAACCTGCGCATATCATTACTGTGCGCCCTATATCCGTCATACTCCTGCCATCCGTAAGAAACATAGCTGTTAATCTTGTCTCCGCCGTTCCGGTAAGTTGCTGCCAGTCTATGTAAACCGTAACTACCCGCTAAGCCTGATGCTTCCAGACTTTGTTCCTGATAGGGAGAGCGTTGTAATTGGAAATTAATCACGCCGCCTGTGCCTGCACCGTAAATACTTGAGGCTGGTCCTTTAATGACTTCGGCCCTGCCAATACTGTTCACATCTAAAGCTTCAATCCGGGTTGTTCCATCGGCCTCTGTAACTGGAATATCATTCAGATAAACTTTGATGCTTCTTAATCCGTAAGAAGATCTGACGCCGTTTCCTCGGATCGAAATTCTGGCTTCAGAGAGCGTGCTCTGGTCCATTCTTACTCCTGGAATAGAATTCAGGGCCGACTGAAAGGACAGTCCGCTGCCCCGGTTGAGGTCTGCATTGGTGATCATTCCGATGGAACCTGCAGTTTCTTTCTTGGTCCGGTTTCCGGAAAAACCTGTGACGCGTACTTCGTTTAAACTGGATTCATCTGCATCGAGCTGGATGTTCAGACTTCCTTCTTTTTTACTGTAATCAACTTCTTGTGGTTTGAAACCGACCAGAAAGAATTTGTAATGTTGGTCTGGGGTGGTATTTTCAATTTTAAAATGCCCATTTTTATCGGATATAGTGAGCAATTTATTGTCGGAAGTTTTGATACTGACCCCGGCGAGTGCCTGCCTGGTTTGAGAATCATATATATTACCTGTTACGGGTTGGTTTTGCGCCTGAACGTTCTGCTTAAAAAAGGCAAAACAAGCCAATAGCAGTATTAATCTGAAAAGTTTCATTAATTGGAAAATTATAATTCATATAAATATTGCCCGTACCCTTGCTTTCCTTCGTTTTTAAAACCTGAATTTCAAACTATTGGAAGGACAAGATGACCGGGAATGTTATACCGTTCCTTAGAGATTTTTAAAAAAAATCCTGGAATTCCGGTTCAATAAGTATAGAATTATACGCGGGGTGGCTGAAAGATCTCAGCTGCATAGGCTGGCAGGCGGAAAGGTAGCTCTTCCTTATACTCCTGCATCACCAGGGTCAGGTAAGGATTAAATGATAGTTTCTCAACGACTACACCCAATTGGTGCATACTTCTTTGAGTTTCGCGTTCCCTGCTCTTTTCCTTTTGCTCTGCCTGTTTTAATTTACGCATCAGGTAACATTTACCATTGCAGTGCATTTGCGGCTTATCGCGGTTAATACAGAGTTTGGAGACGATATAGTTCTCGTTCAGTTCAAACCCTGCCTGCACAAAGACCTGGCTAAAATTAGCGGTCAATGTGGTAAAAATCAGCAGATGTACAAGAATGCTTCTGAACATTTTGCAAATATAGAAATCTTACAGGCTGTTTACAGCTTCTGCTGCAAAATATCTCAGGAACTGATAGACCGGTCAAGATGTACATAACCTCCATCTACATAAACCAACTGTCCTGTGGTATGACTTGATCTTGGCGAGAGTAGAAAAACAACGGTATTGGCAATCTCTTCTGTCGTGGTCATGCGCTGTTCAAATGGAATTTTAGCCGTAATATCTTTCAGTTTCTTTTCAGGTTCTGGCAGCGAGCTGATCCAGGTTTGATACAATGGGGTGTAACACTCAGCTACGATCACAGCGTTTACGCGGATACTGTAAGGTAACAATTCTACAGCCCATTCTCTGGTCAGCGCATTTCTTGCACCATTTGATGCGGCATAAGCTGATGTTCCTCCCTGACCTGTCTCTGCTACTTTCGAGCCAATATTTACAATCGAGCCCTTGCTTTTTTTCAAATAAGGAAGTGCATGATGGGCCATCAGGTAATAATGGATTACATTTTTATGCAGGCTGGCTACAAAATCCTGATAATTTCCATTTTCCAGGCTTACCCCATCATTCACTCCGGCATTATTGACCAGCCCATCTATCCGGCCAAAAGTATTGATAATTGTCTGAATGGTTTGTGCTGCAATCAGCGGATCTGTCAGTTCTGCAACGAGCTGAAAGGCTTGTTTCCCTTCACTGCTGATTTCATTGACGAGTTTCAGGTTATCGGCTTCTTTCCTGCCGATAATCACAGGTATTGCGCCTTCATTTGCCAATTGACGAACAATTCCTTCGCCAATCCCTTTTGCCCCGCCAGTAACGATGACTATTTTATCTTTTAATTGCAGATCCATTATTAGTGATTAAATGATATCAATTTTTAACATAAGCTTTCACTTCCTGTCTGGAAGTTCCCAGGCCATCAATACCCAGCTCTACTACGTCACCGGCTTTCAGGTACACTGGTGGATTAAATCCAAGTCCAACTCCGGCTGGTGTTCCTGTAGAAATGACATCTCCGGGAAGTAAAGTCATAAACTGGCTTACATAAGAAATTACGAATGGAATCGTAAAAATAAAGTTGGAAGTATTACCGTCCTGCATCGTTTTGCCGTTTACCTTTAGCCACAAGCGTAATTTATTGAGCTCACCCAATTCATCAGGAGTAGCTAAAAATGGGCCTAAGGGCGCAAATGTATCACAGCCTTTACCTTTATCCCAGGTTCCGTTTCTTTCGATTTGAAATTCACGTTCCGAAACATCGTTGTGCAAGGTATATCCTGCAACATAGTCCAGGGCTTCGGCTTCTTCCACATAAGATGCCTTTTTACCAATAACTACGGCAAGCTCTACTTCCCAGTCTGTTTTAACTGAGTTTTTAGGCGTGATAATCGCGTCGTTTGGTCCTGCTAATGCTGTGGTTGATTTCATAAAAATGATGGGCTCAACTGGCAGCGGTGCATTGGTTTCCTTCGCATGATCTGCATAGTTTAAACCAATACATATAATTTTAGACGGACGTGCAATTGGTGAGCCTAATCGTGCTGAGTCTGGAATTATAGTTAGTTTACCGGCATTTGCTTTGACAAATTCAGCTAGTCTTGCCAATCCGTTTTTCTCAAAAAAATCTTCATTGTAATCACCGCCGAAAGCAGAAGTATCATATTTAATATCATTGATAATCACGCCTGTCTTTTCTTGGCCTGCACCGCCCCATCTTATTAATTTCATAAGTATCTTTAGTTGTTAAGTTTTATAAATCCTCCATCAATAGGATAATCATTTCCTGTAATAAATCCTGATTCTTCTGCACATAAATATAAAGCTAGTGCAGCTATTTCTTCAGGTTTGCCCATTCTTCCAATCGGCTGACTTTTAGCTAATTTCTCAAATACTTCTTCTTCCTGCCCTGCATAATTTTTTGAGATAAAACCGTCTACAAAAGGCGTATGGACTCTTGCCGGAGAAATACTGTTACAACGAATACCATCTTCCAGGTAGTCTCTTGCAACAGACATCGTCATGGCATATATCGCTCCTTTACTCATGGAATAGGCAAATCTGTCTGTAATACCTACCACAGCAGCAATAGAGGCCATATTCAAAATCACTGGACTTTTACTTTCTTTTAATAAGGGAATTGCTGCGAATAAAGCGTTGTAGGCCCCTTTCACGTTCACGGCAAATACTTTATCAAAATCTTCTTCGCTTGTAGTACCAGCCTTTCCAACATGTGCTATGCCGGCATTATTCACCAAAATATCTACTGAGCCAATCTGGTTAAAGATATCCAATACCTGGTTCTGGTTACTTACATCACAACTATGTCCATGAGCCTTTCCTTTATTTTTCTGGATTTCACTGACCGTTTCCTCTGCTGCTGCTGCATTGAGTTCGATAATATGTACAGCTGCACCTTGTCTGGCAAACAGCATAGCGATAGCTTTTCCGATACCACTTCCACCACCGGTAACAATGGCTATTTTTCCTTCTAAACTAAACATATATTAAATTATAATGAAACACCTCTTTTCCATGGAATAAAATCATCCTGTCCTAATAGTACTGCTTTAGGTTTGATCAGCCCGCTTGCCACCTCAATTACATAGTGCAGTATACGTTCTCCTGCCTGTTGGATACTTTCAGTGCCTTCAATGATAGTACCACAATTAATATCAATAATATCAGGCATCTTATTAAATAAAACTGTATTTGTGGAGAGTTTTATAACTGGCGCAATAGGATTCCCTGTCGGGGTTCCCAAGCCCGTGGTGAAAAGTACAATATTTGCGCCTGAGGCTACCTCAGCAGTTGTACTTTCTACATCGCTGCCTGGGGTACATAATAAGTTAAGGCCAGGTTTTGTTACTTTTTCCGGATAATCCAAAACAGCGGTCACAGGAGAATTACCTCCTTTTTTTGCGGCACCTGCAGATTTTATGGCGTCTGTAATTAAGCCGTCTTTTATATTTCCGGGAGAAGGATTTGCATAAAACCCAGATCCTGTAGCTTCTGCCAGGGCATTGTAAGTACGCATTAGCCCCATAAACCGGTTAGCAGTAGTTATATCTATACAACGATCACTCAGTTCTTGTTCAACGCCGCATAATTCTGGAAATTCAGCCAAAATAACACTTCCGCCCATAGTGACCAGTAAATCTGAAAGATGGCCAAGTGCCGGGTTAGCCGAAATCCCTGAAAATCCATCAGAGCCTCCGCATTCCAGGCCTATACATAATTTAGATAAGGGTGCGGGCGCTCTTTCTTCCTGGTTAGCCAGCATTAAACCGGTAAATGTTTGTTTGAGTGCTTCTTGCAGTAGCTTACTTTCAGTTCCTAATTTTTGTTGTTCCAGAATAACCAGTGGTTTACTGAATTTGGGATCTCTTTTGTTAATTTCCGCTTCCAGAATACTAATCTGTGCATGCTGACAGCCCAAACTCAGCACCGTTGCTCCGGCCACATTAGGGTGAGTAATATATCCAGCCAGCAAACCACAAAGTGCATCGGAATCCATTCTTGTTCCACCGCAGCCCATATCATGGTTCAGAAATTTAATCCCATCTATGTTTGGAAACAGTTTATTGACTGGGGCTGCTGAAGCGGTATCCTGCAGGTCGGCCTGCAAAATTTCTTCTATACTTTTCCCTGTTTTATATAAAGCGATCAGCCCGTCTACTTCATTTTCATAACTTTTAGTCTTTTTAAAGCCTAATTTATCGGTCAGCGCTTCTTTAAGAACTTCTACATTGCGGTTTTCGCAAAATACCAGCGGGATCACAATCCAATAGTTAGCGGTACCAACTGCACCATCTTTCCGATGAAATCCCATAAAGGTTTTATCTATGAAAGCTGTAGTATCTGGTTGCTGCCATTGGGTTTTTCTTTCTCCCAATTGATAGCCTTCAGCGGCATGTTTTACGTTATCTACTGTAATCGGGTGTCCGGCTGGTATGGCTCCGTTTGCTTTACCCACCAACACGCCATACATGAAAATACTGTTCCCTTCAGACAGCTCATGTATGGTAAATTTGTGCTTGGCGGCTATCGGTGTGATAATATCAAAAGTCAGCGCATTAAACTTTACTTTAAATCCTGCTGGTAAATCAACCAGTGCGACCAAAACATTGTCTGATGGATGGATTTGTATAAAGTAAGTGGTTTCTAAAGACGCCATATTATTCAAGTTCAAAAATTTGAGTCATTAACATCCATTTTTCTCCGGGCTTGGCTCCTGGCAGGGCCTGCTGGTATTTCCACATCAGTTTTTCCCATTCTTGCACGCGTTCATTTTCTGCGTCGAGTGCTGCTTTATAGTCAAAGCTGAAACTATCATTCACTTCCATCCGCATCATAAGCCGGTTGGAGAAACGATAAATCTGCATCCTGTTTATTCCTGAGTTTTTAATGCTGGCATAAATTTCAGGCCATATTTTCTGATGATATTTTTCGTATTCCCGGATAAGTTCCGGATCATTAATCAAATCAAGCGTTAAACAATAGGTCTTCATTTATCTATTTTCAATTTTTAGAGCGTTTGTATCTTTATTTATTCAAAGGAAAGTATTTTTGATTTTATTTATTTTATCATTTGAACGAAAGATTAAATGATTTTGGCATATTTACCTTTCATCAGCCATGATTTATAACAAAAAATGAAACCTCAACTTTTAAAAGCATCTCCGAACCCAATTCATTCTTTCAATGCCAGACAGGATAATGTGCCTTATATTAATAACCGCTGGCATTACCATACCGAAGTAGAATTGATTCATTTCAAGAAAGGTAATGGTACCCAGTTTATTGGAGATAGTATAAAACGCTTCAGATCTGGTGACGTTATTTTAATCGGCGCGCACCTGCCGCATTACTGGAGATTTGATGATGTGTATTTTGATGAGCAGGTAAAAACGAGTGCTGATGTACGTGTGATTCATTTCAATGAGAATTTCTGGGGAGATGTTTTTCTCAACCTGCCGGAAAACAAGTTAATAAAGGTTACGCTTGAAAAAGCCAAAAGAGGGCTCCAGATTGGCGGATCAATGAAAAACAGTATTGGTGAGTTACTGGAACAACTTTTACAAGCAGAGGGCTCAAAGAAAATCATCCTGCTGATGGAAGCGCTCACTGCCATTGGCAATTGTACTAAAACAAGACTACTTTCTTCGATAGGCTTTAAACATGATTTTGAAGATTCAGAAAATGACAGGATACATGCGATCTATGAATTTTCCTTAGCCAATTTTAAACGTAAAATTCAAACACAGGAGGTCGCAGATATTGCACATGTGAGCGTAAATTATTTTTGCAGATATTTCAAATCGAGAACTAGAAAAACCTATTCTCAATTCATCAATGAAATAAGAATAGGTCATGCTTGTAAGTTGTTAATTGAAAACAAGATTAACGTGAAACAGATTTGCTATGAGAGTGGCTTTTACAATTTTGCCAGCTTTCATAAATATTTCAAGTCTATTACAGGCAAAAGTCCACTGAATTATCAGCGTGAATTTTTAATCGACCGTCAAGCTTAGTTATTTTTTCTTTGGCACTTTCGCTCCTGCTTTTCTTGCTTCAGAAAGACCGATAGCTATTGCTTGTTTTTTAGAGGTCACTTTTGCTCCGCTCCCTGATTTCAATTTACCTTCTTTCATTTCATGCATAGTTTCTTCAACTTTCACGCTTGCTTTTTTTGAATATTCAGCCATGATTTTAATCTTTAATTTAAGACATGATAATAACCGATAATCTGAAATTTAGTTTAAAAAAAATTCCCAACTGCATGATACAGCCGGGAATTTCAGGACATTGATTCCGTGCAAATTATTTTTGCATACTTGTCAGGGTCGATTTTAGTTCTTTGACGATTGCTGAAGAATTGTCAGCGGCATCGAATATTTTATGTGCGGTCATTGCTTTTCCATAAAAAGCAGTATTCGAAGGTGCATCAATAGCCAGAGAAGCCCCATTTAATGAAATACCTGCAAAAAGACCTTTACTACGGGAATAGGAATAAACTTCAGCTTCCAGTTTATAATCTGTATTTGCGGTAGAATTTCTGCCTACAGGACCAGCAGCGACAGAAAGGTCACCACCAAGCGTAAAACTGCTCTTTTTAATATCAGTCAGACTATTGCTATGTTTAAAGACTAATACCAGGTCTACCGACTGAACACCTATCTGTGCACCAATACTGCCTCCGGTAATGGTTACAAAAACAGGATTACTCCATGTACCGTCGGCACGTTTAACCATGGCAACACCCTTACCTCTTTTCGCTCCGATTACAAAACCTGCGTTAATCAGTTTTGGCACGACAATTATCCCTTGCGTAACAGCCAGTAATTCTGATGGGATTGATTCCTTCATCTTACTAAAATCTGCAAGAACTGTTGTTGCATCTTTTACCTTCTTTTCTTCCTTTTCCTGTGCATTAACCGAAGCGCTTAAGAATAAGCTTGCACACAAAACAAGCGCAATTTTCAACTTCGATAATTTCATCGTTTTCATAATAGAACGGGTTTGATTTGAATTCATTATTAACTATGAACAGTTAATCAAATTCAGAGCCAAGATTAAATTAATTCAAAAAAAAAGCACCAATGATTGTAATGAAATCATTGGTACTCTTTATGGATTAATTATTTAGGGCAGGTAGATGTATTGCTATGTTCTTGTAATTAAAAGTTTCCGCCAATAGTTATACTGACAATAGTCTCGGGTGTAAAAGTATAGGGATACTGAGTGTCCGGAGATTTCTTTACTGAACAGATTTGATATACTGGCGTTAGTTCTAATTTCAAAAGAGTCGATTTTATTTTTTTCATAATAACAGCGTTTGGTTTTTGATAATGATAAGAGTATCCTTTAACATTCAAAAAGTTATTACACGAACGGCTTTATTGTCAGGGTAAATAATCATATAATCTCTTATATTTGAAATAATGATTTTCTCATCTAGCTCAAAAAACTTCAAATTTTACCGTGCTCATATTTTTGTATGGACATTATTTATTGCTTATGAATTTCTCCTTATATTCCTGCTGCATATCCCAATGTCTTCTCCTGCAGATTATATTTTTGCTTATACACTGAACATTATTTTTTTCTATATTAACACCTATTTCGTATGGCCGCTGGTCTATAAAAGGCCTACATATATTGGTATAGTGTTCATATTGCTGGAGTTAATTGCCTATTTAGTATTAAAATACGTGATAACCTGGTTTTATGTTGCGCTTGGTAATTCAACGGTCGTACCATTTACACTGACCTTAGACTCTATTGCAAGGATTGCCTATAGGTTTATCTATATTTTCGGACTAAGTACGGCCTACTGGTTTGCTTTAAATATTATTACGCAACGCAAAGAGATCACGGATCTGGAGAAAAACAAACTACTGGACCAGGTTCACCATCAGCAATTGGAGAAAAAGCTCATTGATTCTGAGGTCGCCTATTTAAAATCACAGATCAATCCTCATTTTCTATTCAATACCTTAAATTTCCTTCATAATTCGGCAATAACAACAGCACCTCAATTAACTAAACCCATCCTATTACTTTCTGATATTATGCGTTATGCCTTAACTGAAATACCGCAAAATGGAAAAGTAGACCTTTCAGAAGAAATAGAACAAATTGCTTCTTTTATAGACTTAAATCAATTTAGGTTTGATCATAATTTACAGTTATCTTTCACCATTACGGGAAATACTGCTAACCTTCAGATACTTCCTCTGATTTTATTAACACCAGTTGAAAATATTTTTAAATATGCAGACCTTAAAAATACAGAGTACCCAGTAAAAATCAATCTTGAGATTAAAAACAATGAATTGGAATTTACGATAAACAACAGAAAAATAAGAACCAGAAAACCTATTCACAGCCACGGTATAGGTCTTAAAAATTTAAAACTAAGGCTTGACGCATATTATCCGGATACTCATGAAATCCAAATCGTAGAAACTGCAGATGATTATACGTTCAAGCTTCAAATAACCTTATAACCTTTATGTATAAATGTTTTATAATAGATGATGAATCCCATGCCATCGAAACACTAAAAAAATATGCTGCAGACAGTGCACAGCTGGAAATCATTTCCACCTCACAAAATCCACTGGAAGCTATTAAATATATTAATGAAAATAAAGATATAGATATTACTTTCCTTGACATCGATATGCCGGAAATGTCTGGTCTGGATGTAGCAGATTTAATTTATAAAAACACAGCCATCATTTTCACAACCGGGCATGCAGGGTATGCAGTACAGGGATTTGAGAAGAATATTTCTGATTTTTTGCTAAAACCTATTTCCTTTGAAAAATTCTTAAAGTCAGTTACTAAAGTTATTGATAAAATTGAAGGGCAGCGGCCACAGAGCTTACCTAAAAATGAAAGTTATTTTTTCGTTAATCCAGGGATCAAAGGTAAAATGCTCAAAGTCAATTATGATGATGTGGAATATATTGAAGGGCTAAATAACTATATTGTTATTCATACCCCTCAAAACAACCATATTATATACCTGACAATGAAGGAGATCGAAGCAGGGTTACCAACTAATAATTTCATCAGAATCCATAAATCATATATTATCAATATTGACAAAGTAACGATGATGGAGGGCAATAAAATTATGATTGATAAGATGATCCTGCCTATCGGCTCTTCTTTTAAAGATCAGCTCTTAAAAAAGGTAAATAGCAACGTTATCAAAACTCATCGTTAGTAGTATAATTGAGATAAGCCTGATGCTTATTCATAAAATGATAGGTCAGGCACTCATATTCTCTCGGCTTATTCTCAAATATTCTATTCATATGCATATGGATCAGACTTGCGATTAAATTATTTTTATCTGCAGGTGTCCAGTGTGATATTTTGTCGTTGAGGTCCTGAAGCATTTGATTAAAACAGGGATAAGCACTGTTATTCTCTCTGTCAGAAAAATGTTCACTTTCAATCAGCTCTTTCCGGAAATTCCGATATTTAAGATCCAGTTTACGAATAATTATTTTATCGGTGTTATTAAATTCGTTTGAAAAGCCGGAAAGCACTTGAGTAAAGAACTCAAACCGTTGCGCTTTATCTTTTAGGAAACTCTTGACTATTAAAAGTGCAGAATGCACTGCAAAGCTTAATTTAGACCTTAAGTCAAGTCCACCTATTTGAAAGGCGGTCAGGATATATTCACTATCGTGATAAAATAACGATTCTATTTCCTGTATTAATTCTCCAGAATATCTCTCCAGTTCTCTCTGATAAGTATCCAGCGAAATCTCTGATACTTTCCCCGAGCTACATAATGGTTTCAATCGTGTGTTGAGCTCCGATAATAAGGTATGAGCCAATTCTCTATCGATAAAGAACCGTAATCTAAGGTGGTGGCCGTTTTCATTGTACCTGATAAAAAACCACTTAAACGCCGCATTTTTTTTCTTATATTTTTGAATAACCGGTAACACTGTATCCATTAGAATATTATCCATTAACGAATCATGCGCATACAATTTAAGGTATAGCCATTCATCGCCCGGAAAAAATGTCCGTTTAACTTTTAATTTCTTAACACTTGCGGTTCTATTGGATTTTAAATGAGGTGCAGCATATGATTTAGACTGGTTAACTACGCATGTAATATATTGGCTCACGTAAGGTCTTTTTTCTGCATCTTGTATAGCTGCACAATCAGGAAAAACATATTCTTTTAGGGTTACCGATTCTTTATTTCTGATGCATTTTCTAAATAATTTAAGGTCATCATTATTATGCTTGTTAAAGACAAGAAAGTTATCCATTTCATTCAAACTGAAATAGGCAGGCAATGCCAATTCTTCCCAAAAATCCAGATTTTGTGCAATTACTTTATTTATTTTATCCTGATTTAATATCCAGGTTGCGGCAGAAATAACGGCATTGTTGAGCTGTACCCGTGGGTAAAATGACATACCAGGAAAAAAATCTTTCAAAGAAAATGATAAACTTGCCTTAATTCCCTGATACTGCAGATCGCACAAAAATCTGAATACAGGAATAGTGGTGAGCTGAACATTATAAGCTGAAGAAAGTCTTGGTATGATATACTTATTGAGTTTAATTGATCTTAACAAAATAGTATTATTACTAATCGAAATAGCCAGATCATTCAATTTAATGGTATGCTCCGCCGAACGTGTCGGATGCGTTAGTATAGGAATTTCATAAGGGTAAAAATGCCCCCGCTGATTGATATTTGAGGTTCTGTTAGCTGGAGAAAAGGCAATTTCGGCAAATATAAAATCATGGTTTACAGACATCTCTTGTTCACATATCTCTTGAAGCTGCCTATCAATTTCTGAATTTGTAATTCCAAACCTGGCTCCGGGTTCGATTCCTGACATCCCCCCTATTTGATCTATCCACAATTCCTGATCAACATTCTTGTATAAAAGAAACATACCAGGCGGTAATATAGATTTACTTTCCGGAAGTAAATCTATATCCTCTTGTGTGAGCTGGATTTTGCCCGGTCCCTTTCCTGAAAAATTACTCCATTTTTCAAAGAGCATTCTTTCTGCTGCTCCCCATTTTATCGTGCTTTTTGATTCCTTTGGTCTCCGTAAATCAACTATAAATTCATCATCCTGATTATCAAAAGCCGAAGTCAGGTTATCATATCCAATACCAACTCCCGGATCCATAACTTCCATTAATGGAACTTCCTGGCGCTCATATTTTTTTATAAAAGCGGCTTTAAAGGCAAGCATTGGTTCCTCATTCCTATCTTTGGTTAGCTTGTCCAGGTTATTGACCAGTGAAATAAATTCAGGATGTACTTCCTTGTTTAGTCCACCGGAAATTTCGCGTTGATATAGACTATATGGCGCACTTTTTTCATTCCTGACCAGGATTTCTTCTATGTGTTTATTCAGCCCGGGTAATTCATTATGCTGATCATTAACAGGTATAGAGAAAGTGCTGATCCCCTTCAGATCAAGTTGAGTATATTCTTTCAGCAGCTCAACGCAACGCTCATTATATAATACTCCCGTAACATTTGGCAGGAGTTCTGAAACAATGACCCCTCCATGAACTAAATGATTAAAATAATTATCAGCACCAGCATCTTCACCGTAATGTGCTATCAAATAATTTATAATAGCATCTTTGGTCTGCCCCTGGCTTATAAATTTTAACAAGCTCTTGAGGCCGGGGATAACTTTTAAATGGACAATAACATGTTTATCCTGTTCAGTATAGGCCTCGCTAACAAAATACAATTCTCCTGCTGCTGTATACATTGAATTGTTTGTATAGTAACGAATAGCTGACAGGTCCGCTATTCTTAATCCATGAATGTAGTCCAGAACGGATACAAAATCTGGAAGAGCTGTCAACTCACCTTTACCACTAAAAGATAGATTATTCTTTCCGGAGGTCCATTTTGCAACGGAAAAGGAAGAAAAAAGACCATAAGGTAATGGTCTGAAGCACATTCTGTTCAGATATTTCCACAGCGTAGTCTTTACTTGTTCATTGAATTGAGCATAGTCAAAATTCTTTTTCTTTAATTCAATATACAGCGTCTGACTCGCAAAAAACAGACTTGCCCTGAAGAAATCAGTTTTTAATTGTTGCTGGAGAAAAACTTCGTTAAAATTTTCACAGCTGTAAGCTGGGGACCGGACGAGTAAAAATGGAGCTACGATAAATTCAGACATTTTGAGCAGTAATTATATTTGGCAATATTGGGAGCAGCCCCAAACGCCCGAAATTTATCAAAAAATCCGCACCTATTGTAGAATAATGAACATTTTTTAGGTGTTAGTTGAAATCAAAAAAAGAACAATTCAACTAATCTACTGATAATCAATTAAATAATATTTGCCAATTAAGAAAATGTAAATGATGAATTTAATTAAGGAAAGATGGAGAACAAAAAAATTATGATTTAGCAGAAGAGATACGGTAAGCACACCTTCTGCCCCCGTCAACAATATACTCTATACGTTTGATAGGTACATTCTCGCCCATAACGGTTTGTAAAGTTTTAAACTCGGCACTGCATATTGCGGGATTTGCATGAGCAGCAGCACCGATAGGACAATGATTTTCAATAAAGATGAACCCTTCTTCATCTTTGATTACCTGGGCCATATAGCCCTCTTTTGTCCGGATAGAGACAAAACTATGAATTCTTTTTTCGAGGTCAGAGACTCCCTCTAATTCTTTTAGATATTTGTGAGTACCTTTTTCGCCGTTTGCAGTAATCAACTGCGAAACTGCCCCTTCGCCCAGCAGTTCTTTCATCACTTCCATTAACTTCACTGTTAACGCAGCATGTGTATCAGGAAATCTGGATTGTCCCATACTGGTGAGTGACCATAATTGTTGTGGCCTGCCTCTTCCCGTGACTGTTTTACTCGAAGTGACCAAACCTTCTTTTTCCAGCCGGAGCATTTGGAAACGCGCACCCTCTACTGTTACCTTAAATTCCCGCGCAAGCGACAATAGAGATTGCGGCCCGCTGGTTTTCAGCAGGTTTACGGCACCTTCCCTAAATGGCACTTTACTTTCTTCCATTACAACCAGCCCAGTTCTAATCTTGCTTCATCACTCATCATATCTCTATCCCATGGCGGATCAAAAGTAAGCCGTACTTCTACTTCATTTACGCCTTCTACAGCTTTCACCTTAGTTTCTACTTCTCCCAGAATTTCTCCGGCAGCAGGACACGCTGGTGCAGTCAGCGTCATATAAATATGTACGTTGTTATCTTCCAGCATATCAATTTTATAGATCAGGCCCAGCTCATAAATATTAACTGGTATTTCCGGATCATAAATTGTATGCAACGCTTCTTCAATTTTATCTCTTAACAATGGTTCGTTCATCATACTATCTTTTAATCTTGTGATTTAAAAGCCAGGGCATACATTTTCATTTGTTTTAACATCGACAGCAATCCGTTCGAACGGTTTGGAGACAAATGATTTTGTAAGCCTATGGTATTTATAAAATACAAATCTGCCTCTATTATTTCCTGTGGGGTATGTCCGGATAAAACCCGGACCATCATACTGATCAAGCCTTTAGTAATAATAGCATCGCTATCAGCCGTAAATAATATTTTACCGGCTACGTATTCCGGATGTAACCAGACACTGGACTGACATCCCTTAATCAGATTTTCCGGGATCTTATATTGCGCATCAATTAAAGGAAGTTCTTTCCCCATATCGATGATATTCTCATATTTATCCATCCAGTCTGAAAAGAGTTCAAACTCTTCTATAATCTCGTCCTGTTGTTCGTTAATTGTCATCTGTAAAAATTAAAGGAGTACCGCAGCAGCTCTTTTGATTCCTGCTACCAGTAAATCCACTTCTGCATGTGTATTGTAAAAGGCAAATGAGGCCCTGCATGTTCCTGGTATCCCAAAAAAGTCCATAATTGGCTCAGTACAGTGATGTCCTGTACGGATCGCAATTCCTTGTTTATCGAGTAATTCTCCCAGATCGTAAGGATGCACACCATCAATTAAAAATGAAATTACACTTGCCCGTTGCGCGGATTTACCGATAAACTTAAGGTTCGTTAAACCTGCCAATTGCTGCAGTGCGTAATTTAATAATTCATCCTCTTTCTTTTGTATAGCATCCAGACCAATAGCATTAACATAATCTACAGCTGCCCCCAGTCCGATCGCCCCGGAAATATCTGGAGTACCTGCTTCAAATTTATAGGGCAGATCATTGTAAATCGTCTTTTCGAAAGTAACCGTTTTGATCATATCTCCACCTCCCTGATAAGGAGGGATCATATTCAGCCATTTTTCTTTACCATAAAGTACACCAATCCCGGTAGGCCCGTAAATTTTATGTCCTGAGAAAGCAAGAAAATCGACGTCCAGTTCTTGTACATCTACAGGTAAATGCTGTATAGCCTGCGCAGCATCAATCATTACAGGAATATCTTTGGCATGTGCCTGTTTAATAATCTCCCTGATTGGATTAATTGTCCCAAGAGAATTCGATACATAAGTAACTGAGACCAGCTTTACACTTCCCTCTAAAAGTTCAGGCAGGGTATCTAATCGCAATACGCCATTTTCATCCATAGGGATAACCTTTAAGGTTGCTCCCTGCTCTTCACAAATCATTTGCCAGGGTACAATATTGGAATGGTGCTCCATGGCAGAAATCAGGATACTATCTCCTTTTTGAAGGAATTTTTTCCCAAATGAGGAAGCAACCAGATTAATTCCGTCAGTGGTCCCTTTAGTGAAAATAACCTCGTGACTAAAAGCAGCATTTATAAATTGACTCACCTTATGACGGGCTTCTTCGTAAGCAGCGGTTGCTTGCTGACTAAGCAAGTGTACACCGCGGTGTACATTGCTGTTACAAGTTTTATAATAATCCGCTACAGCAGCTAAAACTGCTTTGGGTTTTTGTGTTGTTGCTGCATTATCAAGATAAACCAAGTCCTTGCCATATACTTTTGTTTGTAGTATTGGAAAGTCTTCTCTGATATTTTCTGCTATTAATTTGCCCATTTTCAACCTCTTTTAAATGATTGTTGCTAATGAATTTTCCATCTTTTTATAAATTAAAGATTGAACAAAATCCTTTATTGCTTCATTTTCAATTTTTTGAGTAACATCAAACATAAATGCTTCTACCAGTAGTTTACGTGAAGATTCTTCAGAAATCCCTCTCGAACGCAGGTAAAATAAGGATTCAGGATCGAATTGTCCTACGGTACAACCATGACTACACTTCACATCATCTGCAAAGATCTCTAACTGTGGTTTAGCAAATACTTGTGCTTTATCACTTAGTAAAAGGTTACTGTTTTGCTGAAAAGCATTGGTTTTCTGAGCTGGACGCTCTACAAATACTTTCCCGTTAAATACGGCTTTACCTTTATCTAACAATACTCCTTTATAAATCTCATTGCTATCACAATGCGGGAAACGATGGTGAATAGCGGTATGGTTATCGGTTAATTGATGACCTGCTACCAGGTATAGACCTAACAAATGCGTTTCTGTTGCAGTACCATTCAGCACAATTTCCAGGTTATTCCGGATCAGTTCTGCACCTGGTAAATTGAACATGAAGTTATCATAACGGCTATTACGCTCTTGTGTAATGTGGTTATAATTGATCAGCCTGTCTGCTGCTGCATTATCCTGAATCACATACTGGATCAGGTTTGCATTTTCTTTTACTGTTACCTGTGTTACACTGTTCATCAATACGCGCTGTGCATTCCCTAAGGAAACCGCGCTATCAATTAGTTCTGCTTTTGCATTTTCGTTCACAACAATTAAGTGGCGTGGCTGAAAAAGCATATTTTCTGTAGCGGTGTAAAGATGTATAATCTGTACAGGCTTGTCTAATACTACATTTTTTGGCACTTCAAGGAAGTATCCATCTGTAAAAAATGCAGTATTTAATGCATACATCCTATTACCTTCTGCTTCTTTACAGGTGATATAGTTTTTATAGCTTTCTGTATTGATCACACTTTCAAGCGGAAGAACAATCAATTGATCCACCTCTGGTAAAACTGATAAGTCAAATTGGATTTTACCATTCAGTAAAACCAATAACCAAGCATCCAGCCCTGGTATAGTAGCTGAAGTTATTGCTTGTTTAACCTCTTGCTGATCTGTTTCCCCTATAGTTAAAGAGAAAGTATCAGTAAGAAACGGAGTCAGGTTAGTGAATTTCCAATCTTCATCTTTTGATGTCGGAAAACCTTTCGCTTTAAATAGCTCAAAAGCATCTTCTCTTGATTTTGATAAATCGCCATTGGTATTTTCACCTTTTGGGGCATTTTCAAACTCAGCAATCAATTGATTATAGAATGGAGCTGTTAACTGATTTACCATCTTATATTTTATTTATTGATTCATTGCCATGGAATTCTTCTTTCAACCAGTCGTATCCCTTTTCTTCAAGTTCCAATGCCAGTTCTTTTGTACCAGAACGTACAATCTGACCGTTGTATAATACGTGTACAAAATCTGGGATGATATATTCCAATAAGCGTTGATAGTGTGTAATCAGTACAAAAGCATTATCCGCCGAGCGTAATTTATTGATACCGTTAGATACAATACGCAAAGCATCAATATCCAGTCCTGAGTCTGTTTCATCCAAAATTGATAATTTTGGTTCCAGCATGGCGAGTTGAAATACTTCATTCCTTTTTTTCTCTCCACCTGAAAAGCCCTGATTGAGAGAACGATTGGCCAATTTGGCTTCAAATTCTACCAAAGCTTGTTTTTCCTTCGTCATCTTCAGGAATTCTTTAGCTGAAAGCGGTGGAAGATTACGGTGAATTCTAATTTCGCTTAATGCAGTTCTTAAGAAGTTAATATTCGATACTCCAGGAATTTCTACAGGATATTGAAATGCAAGAAAAACACCTTCACGTGCACGTACTTCTGGTTTCATTTCCAACAGGTTTTTACCATCAAGCCAAACTTCACCCTCAGTAATTTCGTAATTTTCACGACCTGCCAGTACAGATGCCAATGAACTTTTGCCCGAACCATTAGGGCCCATGATCGCATGTACTTCACCGGCTTTCACCTCCAGATTAATTCCTTTTAAGATTTCTTTTCCTTCAATATTCGCATGAAGATTTTTTATTGATAACATAGTATTCTTTATTTTTTTATGGTCTACCCTACGCTGCCTTCGAGTGTAAGAGAAAGTAATTTTTGAGCTTCTACTGCAAATTCCATTGGCAATTGATTCAGTACATCTTTTGCGTATCCATTAACGATCAGCGCAATAGCTTGTTCTGCATCAATTCCACGCTGATTCAGGTAAAACACCTGATCTTCTCCAATTTTAGAGGTCGTGGCTTCATGCTCTATGGTAGCAGTATTATTTTTAGATTCGATATATGGAAAGGTGTGTGCACCGCAAAGGTCACCAATTAATAAAGAGTCACATTGTGTAAAGTTCCGTGAATATGCCGCTTTAGGGCCCATTTGCACTAAACCACGATAGCTATTTTGTCCTTTTCCAGCCGAAATACCTTTAGAGATAATTCTGCTCTTAGTGTGCGCTCCAAGGTGATATATTTTTGTACCAGTATCTGCGATCTGCATATTATTGGTCACTGCCACAGAATAAAACTCTCCTGAAGAATAATCACCCTGCAAAAGAATACTTGGATATTTCCAGGTAATTGCTGAACCAGTTTCTACTTGTGTCCATGAAATTTTAGCACGCTCACCACGGCAAGCTCCACGCTTAGTCACAAAATTGAAAATCCCGCCTTTTCCTTCTTTATCTCCAGGATACCAGTTCTGAACAGTAGAATATTTGATCTCTGCACCTTTCATGGCAATTAATTCTACCACAGCAGCATGCAATTGATTCTCATCACGCATTGGAGCAGTACAACCTTCCAGGTAACTTACATAACTATCTTCGTCAGCAATAATCAATGTACGTTCAAACTGACCCGTATTTTCAGCGTTAATCCTGAAATAGGTAGAAAGTTCCATCGGGCATCTAACCCCTTTAGGGATGTATACAAAAGATCCATCAGAAAATACAGCAGTATTCAGAGATGCAAAAACATTGTCTGTATGTGGTACTACCGAGCCCAGATATTTTTGTATCAGTTCTGGATGTTCTTTAACAGCATCACTGATCGAGCAGAAAATTATTCCCAGCTCGTTTAAGTGTTTTTTATAAGTTGTAGTTACCGAAACACTATCAAATACAACATCCACAGCAACACCTGCCAGCTGTTTTTGTTCTGACATCGGAATACCTAGTTTCTCAAAGGTACGTAGCAACTCAGGATCTACTTCATCCAGTGAGGCATACTTAGCTTGTTGTTTGGGAGCGGCATAATAAGAAATAGACTGGAAGTCAATTTCGGGCATCTTAAAGTTTTGCCATTGTGGCATTTCTTGCTTCTGGAAAGCTTTGAAACCTTTCATGCGCCAATCGAGTAGCCATTGGGGTTCATTCTTTTTTGCAGAAATAAACCTTACTGTATCTTCGTTGAGTCCGATTTCAGAAATATCCATATCAATCGCTGTAACAAAGCCAAATTCGTATTCACGGTTTGCCAGTTGTTCGAGCATCAAATCATCTTTTTCCATTGTTATTCAGTTTAGGAACTTTATCTGCAGCATTCGGATAGCTGGAGAGATAAAGCAGACCACAAAGATAGCTAACAAGGGTAATAAACAAAGGAATTACTTTGTTTATTACAAATAAATGAGTTTATTGTGATTATTTTGTTTTTCCGCTTAGATTTACGCGGATATTTTAAAGATCTTAAAATGATTATAAAACCAATAACTTATAAGCGAGCAGTCTTACAGACGATGTTTTTTATCGCCTCAGCGATTGCAATGCCAGCATTTGCACAACAAAAACCGGAGGATCCTCTATTAAAGATTTACAGAGGTAGTGCAGAAAAGATCAATGATTTAATTCATACTAAACTGGATGTCAGGTTTGATTATAAAAAACGTCATTTATATGGTAAAGAATGGGTAACAATAAAGCCCCATATTTACGCGACCGATAGTTTAAGACTGGATGCAAAAGGTATGGATATCAAAACCGTTGCGGTAGTCAGAAATGGAAAAAATATCCCACTTAAATATACTTACGACAACCTTTCGTTGGCGATTAAACTGGATAAAGTATATCAGAATACAGAAAACTATACTATTTACATCGCTTATACTGCAAAACCAGATGAGTTAAAAATTGAGGCTGGTGCAGCAATAACAGATGCTAAAGGACTTTATTTCATCAATCCTGATAGTACAGAAAAAGGTAAACCAGTACAGATCTGGACCCAGGGTGAGCTGGAAAGCTCTTCTGCCTGGTTTCCGACTATTGACAGGACGAACCAGAAAACCACTGATGAAATCAGTATGACTGTACCGGGTAAATACGTAACCTTATCTAACGGCAGGCTTGCTTCGCAGAAAAAGAATGCGGATGGTACAAGAACAGATACGTGGAAAATGGAACTCCCTCATTCTCCTTATTTATTCATGATGGCAGTTGGTGATTTTAAGATTTACCGCGATAAATGGCGTGATAAAGAAGTTAGTTATTACCTGGAACCTGCTTATGCGCCTTATGCAAAAGATATATTTGGATTCACTCCCGAAGCAATCGAATTCTATTCTAAAACTTTAGGGGTAGATTATCCATGGAATAAATATTCACAGATTGTAGTCAGAGACTATGTCAGTGGTGCAATGGAAAATACAACGGCTACACTCCACGGTGCTTATGTACAGGGAACCGCCCGCGAATTAGCTGACAGATATTATGATAAAGGAAGAAGCACTATTGTTCATGAGCTGTTCCATCAGTGGTTTGGTGATTATGTCACTGCCGAAAGCTGGAGTAATCTTACTGTGAATGAATCTTTTGCAGATTTTAGTGAAACTTTATGGGCTGAGCATAAGTATGGACAAGATACGGGTGATGAGCACAACAATGAGGCGATGCAAACTTACCTGGAGAATCCTGAAAATGCAAAGAAAGATCTTGTACGTTTCCATTACCATGATGCAATGGACATGTTTGATGCAGTGTCTTACAAAAAGGGTGGCCGTATCCTGAATATGCTGCGTCATTTTTTAACTCCTGACGTATTTTTCAAAGGATTAAATATTTACCTGAAAACCAATGCATTTAAAAATGGTGAAGCACAGCAACTGCGTTTAGCTATGGAAGAAGCAAGTGGAAAAGACCTGAACTGGTTCTTCAATCAGTGGTATTATGGTGCTGGACATCCTCTGCTGGACATTAAGTATAAATGGGATGAGGCAACAAAAACGCAATTTGTTTATTTGAATCAAACACAGGAAGGAAAAGCATTTCAGCTGCCTATGGCTGTAGACCTCTATAATGGGACACAGAAAATACGTCACCAAATCTGGATGAGAAGTAAGTCGGATACTTTGACTTTTAAGGTTGCCGCTCAGCCTAAGCTGGTTAATGCAGACGCTGATAAAATTACGTTAAGTCAAAAGACAGATCACAAGAATATCACAGAATTTTTATTCCAGTATCAGCATGCGCCATTATATATGGACAGACTAGAGGCGATAGATGCAGCTACTGCACAGCAAACACTTCCGGAAGCCCAGCAAATATTATTGGCTGCTTTACAGGATAAGTATTATGGATTACGTATGAGAACGATGAGCAGCATCAATCCGGAAAATACAGCACTAGTTAATGCAGCAATACCTTTTATCCTTAAAATAGCTAAGGATGATGATAACAATCTTGCAAAAGCTCAGGCATTAAAAATAATCAGTACGACTAAAGATGCAGCGCAACAATTATCACTTTTCGAAGCGGGTTTAAAGAGCAATTCTTATGCAGTACAGGGGGCATCCTTGTTTGCCATGGCAAATTTAAAACCAGCCGGATCATTAAATATGGCTAAAGCTTTTGAAAAAGATAACAAAGGGGATTTAACAAAAGCTATTATTGCTGTTTATGCAAAAAATGGTGGTGATACAGAATGGCCTTTTGTGTTTAAAAACTTTGAAGAAAGTGATCCGCAGACCAAGTTTGAAATGCTTAAAGATTTCGCTTTTATGACTGCCCGTGTTAAAAGTCCTGAATATGCGCAACAAGGAATCAATGCGTTAAAAGAAATAGGAGTCAAATATAAAACACAGGGAGCAGCTCCGGTTATTTTAAATGTTCTTGATCAACTAAAAAAAGTACGTAAGGATCAAAATGACAGTTCTTCTGTAAAACTTATTGGAGAAGCAGAACAGCAAATTAACGATCAGAAATAAGCTGATTATAAAAAATGTAAGCCCCCTTTTAAAGATTAAAATCTTCAAAAGGGGGCTTTTAGTTAAAGGACTTGTTCTTCAAGCAACGCTATTATTTTTTCACTGGCATCTTTACAAAATCCAGGATGTACCCTGGAAGTTTGAAGCACCGTACTCCGCATTGCAGTAAGCCATCGGAACCTCGAGGCTGCATCAAGCTGACCAATTGGTCCACTTTCCTTTCCACCAGCACAAATCTGTTTTAAAGCCAGCAGGTTATCTTCGATTTCTTTAATATCCGTATTTTTAGAAAAAGCACTCAGTTTTTCTTTATTTAACAAGATCTCTGCTTGTAAAAACTTTTGTTTAGCACAATACAGGATAACACCTGCATTCATAAACTCATCACGTTCTACCCTGGGCACAACGCGGATTATTGCGTACTCAAATAAGTGACTGTCTTGCATTTTGTGCTTCTTTTACAAAAACTTCTGATTTAGCAATTCTCAATTCCAAAAACCGTGCATAGGCATTGCGGTGTTCCTCTGCCGAACTAAAAGTTTGCTCTTCCCCTAACCATTCTGTTGGAATAAGGTTAACTATAGCCTGAATCAGCTCTTTAGTAAGCATTGGGCTAAACGCTGCATTTACTTCCTCCAGTTCGGTTGCCCATGGCAGTAATACATGATCTTTGATTAGCGTAAAGGGACGCTGTGCTTGTTCTTCCCAGTTTTGCCACGAATGGTGAAAATAAAGAGAAGCGCCATGATCGATCAGCCATAATTCCTTATGCCAGATCAGCATATTCGTATTGCGGGCTGTACGGTCCATATTGGTCAGCAGACAATCCAGCCATACAATTTGCGAGGCTAATCTTGCATCGATACTGGTCACTGCCGGGTCAAAGGTAATTGCACCAGAAAGGTAATGAAGCGCAAGATTAAGGCCGACACTGGCTTTAAGCAGATCCTGTATTTCTTCGTCTGGTTCTGTCCGGCCAAAGGCCTCATCCAAATTAGCCAGCACAATTTCCGGCACTCTGAATCCGAGTGCACGGGCAATTTCACCACCGATAATTTCTGCAATTAATGCCTTAACTCCCTGCCCTGCACCACGGAACTTAAGGACATAAAGAAAATCATCATCGGCCTCTGCAATAGCAGGCATAGATCCTCCTTCGCGTAACGGCGTAACATAACGTGTTACACTGACGGTTCTGAGTTGAAGTTCGTTAGTATTCATCATAAAAAAACTTTGGATAGAGAAGGCTTGAAATTTAAGTAAAATTATTTCAATGACCTCATTTAATAACCTGGAAAGTTTTTAAAGGGTGTGGATGAGGCTTTTCAGCACCTACATTCTGAGGAATCAGAAGGAATATAATCAGAAGAAAACGAAGAGATATTTCCAAGCCCATAACAAGTAATTTATATCGCGTTAAGTAAAATAGGTGAATAGGCCAAAATGGGACTGGTGGCTGAAGCGCCAATATAAATTTTAGATCTCCAAACAATAAAAGTACAGCTGCTGATCAACTTACTATAATCAAGATTACCGAATTTATCCAGTCCCTGTCCAAAAATTAAGGTGTAGGTTTCAAAACGAGCCAGTCCCTTTGGTATATTTTTCATAATAATACTTCCTGAATATTGGTAAGGGGCAGCTTTACTGGTAGCGATCATATTTGTTCCGTCATAAATACCAGCATTAAACTCCCCTTGGAACAATGCAATCCACTTTTTGTTTGCTTTGATCTGATTACAGCATGGACCAGCAAAATGTGCAATCAGAAAATCCGTTCCAATATTATCTGAATTCACACTGATATTACTGCATACAGTGGGAAGCGGGTGATTTAATATAGCGGATACACTTAAAGAAAGAGTGGCAACAATTGTTTCTGTTTCCTTCCCTTTATCTATCCCCAATCCAATCATATAATTCTTTTTGCCTATAGAAAGTTCATCAAAAAGGTGTTCTCCAAATAACTCACCGCTAATTATCCTCCTGGTTTGCAATGCCTCAGAAGCCGAAAGAACACGGGTTCCTTCCCAAATAGAAAGAAAGCACCCCATAGTTCCCGGATCTGAACCAGGTAATAGATTGAACGAAACGGCTGCCTGCTTTTCATTTACCGGCTTTCCGATGAGTTGAATAACGCCTTGCGTACACATAACTTGTAATGGTTTAAGAACAAATATTTAGATCAAATATCCAGCTGATGACCGAAAAAGGGCAGGGTGAAAACAGCTTTTCGGTTTCAGCATTTTAGCTTTATTAAAAGGCAAAAGACAGTTTTCGGTAAGAAATATTTTACCTAGGTTAGCATAAAAAAACACCCACATTATGAAATTAAAATTTACTATTCTATTCACTGCTTTAATTGCAGTCAGTGTTGTTGCTTGTAAACAAAAAGAAACAACCGCCGAAGGAGCTACTACTACTTCAAAGGGTGCGATTATACCTGATTCGGTTCTGGTTGATGTAAGAACCGCAAGAGAATATGTCAATAATTATGCTTCACATGCAGGTTTTGTAGACCCGACTGAAGAGGAAGAAAGAGCACGCAAACCTAAAAAACCAGATACACGATGCGTTTGGTTCAGTAAAACAAGATTACAGCAAATGCTGAACAAGCTGGAGAAAGAAGACGGAGACGGTGTACGTTTCTATATGATTACTTATAACAAAAAGTATGATACTACCCTGGTAGGCAGAAAAACATTGGTGCCTGAAAAAAAATATTGGGGATATAATACCTTACTCATGGTTTCAACCAAACCTGTTAAAACTGGTAATGAAATATTGCATTTCGATTATTATGAAAACATGGTTAACCAGGAAGGTGTGGCACAAAAGAATGCAAAATCAGAAAAACCAGGGTTTATTGTGACTTTCGTTCCTGAAAACAGAGGTGAATTATGTCCTCCGCCAGCAACTTGCGAATTCGAAGGAGCAACATTGCTTGACCCAATACAAAAAACTGATCTCTCAAAGAAATAATATGCACGCGTTTTTCACTGTCAATACTGTTACGGAACTTATTTGCCTGTTAATAAGTGTTATCTGCCTGTATAAAGATAAAAATGTATACTGGAGATCCTTTATGCTCTATCTTTTAATGGTCTGTATCGTAGAAACGGTTGGCATCAGTTTACGCCTGGAACATAAACCAAATTACGCTCTCTATACTTGGTTCCTGGTGATTGAATGTACCATGATAAGTTGTTTTTTTTATCATTTGTACAGGAAATATCACCATAAACCTAGCCAGCTTTACAGCTGGTTAGGTTTGTTTATTTCAGTTTTCCTACTGGAATTGTTTACGAATCATTTTAGTAATTTTGCTTATAAAACAGCTGCTTTCATGTCTGTTGTTTTCGTTATTGCGAGCCTGTATTATTATGTGCTGATTCTAAAAGACGAACATTTTAGAAAGCTGGAGACTTACCCTCCTTTCTGGATCGTTAATGGTGTCTTGTTTTTCTATTTCGGCAGCACTGCATGTAACGTGTTTTTTGACTATCTTTTGCAAGAAAAAGCCCGTTCACTGAGTTTATCTACAAGGTATGTTACTTTTAATATTCTGAATATACTTTTATATAGTTGTTGGTCTTACGCTTTTATATGCAGATATCGTCAAAGGAATTAATTCTATTAATTGCCATAATCACCTTCATTTTCCTGATTGCCCCCCTTTTCCTGATTATTTACATTTTTTTATACAATAAAAAGAAAGCAAAGCATCTTGAAGAAAAAGAAGTACTGAAGAAAGCATTTGAACTGGAATTATTAAAGAGCCAGATAGAAGTGCAAGAGCATATCCTGCAAACTATCGCAGGTGACCTGCACGATAATATTGGACAATTATTAAGTCTGACCAGTATGACATTAAGCTCTATTAAAGCAGATCATTTAAGAGAGCAGAAGATTAATACTGCCGCGGAATTAACGCATCGTGCAATTAAAGAACTGCGGCAGCTTTCAAAAAAAATGAACGGACAGGAACTCATCAAAAAGAGTCTTGGCCACGCTATTGCTTATGAACTGGACTGGCTAAAGAAAGGTCTGGCTTACGAAATTGTGTTCACTGACAATACCACGCATTCTATTTCAGCACATGCCAGCAAAGAGTTAATTATGTTCCGGCTGTTCCAGGAAATCCTGAGCAATATTATTAAACATGCTCATGCGACCAGGATCAAAATCACCATCGGTCAAACCAAAGATATTTTATCTCTTTTTGTACAGGATAACGGGAAAGGTTTCATCCTGGAGGAGAAACTAAAAGCAAGCGATGGCTTAGGTCTGGCTAATCTTCAAAAAAGGACATTGATGATGGACGGGAATTTCACGGTTAATTCCACCACAGGCGCTGGTACTGAAATTCAGATTTCAATCCCCTATCAATAAAATAATGATTTAATCCACTAAGATTTCTGCATTGTTTCATTTTAAAAAGACAAAAAACACTTTTAATTTATAAATTTAGGCCGTTTAATGGAGATCATTAATCAACAGATTTTTAAGAACGCTCAAAATGGAAGAAGAAAAAATAGCTATTGCAATCGTTGATGACCATACTTTATTTAGAAAAGGAATGGTTAGCCTTTTAGATGAATCAGATGAAATTAATATTCTGTTTGATGCTTCCAATGGCGTAGAAATGATCAGCATGCTTGCTCAGCATCAGCTTCCTCAAGTGATTCTAATGGATATTAATATGCCTCAAATGGATGGGTATGAAGCTACCAGGTGGCTTTCCATTAACTATCCTCAAATTAAAGTCCTCGCCTTAAGTATGTATGATGATGACAAACCCATTATTGAAATGCTCAAAAGTGGTGCCGGAGGATATCTGTTAAAAGAGTCCAGAACCTCAGATCTGATTACGGCTATCAAAACCATAGCTGCACATGGCTACTTTATGAATAACCTTGTTTCAGGAAAACTAATCAGATCTTTGCAGGAAAACAATAGTTCTTCAAAAAATCTGCTACAGGAAATTTCTGCAAATGAGCGCAAGTTTTTAGAGCATTGCTGTTCTGAATTCACTTATAAAGAAATAGCAGACAAGATGAATCTCAGCCCGCATACGATAGATAACTATCGGGAATCCCTCTTTCAGAAATTTGAGATAAAATCCCGTACAGGACTTGTTTTATTTGCACTTCGCAATGAACTGATCAAATTATAGCTGTTTGTTTACCATTTTCCTCCGGCACCACCACCACCGCTGCTTCCACCGCCCCATCCGCTACTACTGCTTGAGGATGAGGAACTGCTGCTGCTACTGCCAGAATCAGATGAACGGGAATCATCACTTTTGGTCCGTACAGCAATAATAACCGATTTGATAAATTCCTCATATCCGCAATTTTCACATATTTTAACCTCTTTGCCTTCACCTTCTTTAGTATAAGTTGCTTTTTTTAGTGTGACTAGCTTTTCTTTACTTAAAGTTTTGGCATTACAGGTTGGACAAACAGTAAAATCAGCAAAATTGCTCCCCGGATAACCAATAATTTTATGCGCTGCCTGGTCACTGCTCAACCAAATATCATAATGATTGACCTCTAATTGCTCTTCTTTTAGTTGTCCTTTAGTCAAAAAAGTTTGATCAGGAGCAGTTTGATCTCTGTCAACCCTGCTCATTTCCCTATTCTGACTATCCAGCTGTGGTTTAAAACGGCTGGCAGCTTGCGTTCTGCGGTAAGCCTCCATAAGCATCACAATTAAAATTAGCGGAGAGGCAACCAGGTAGAAAATTGAAGATCGGTTTAATGCTTTCACAGCCTGGCTAAAATTCAGGTCGTCCTGATGTATTTTTCTTAACACGCTGATCGCATTCATATACCTGGCAAGAAGTATAATAGATAAAATAAGATAAAGCACAAGAGGGATTGTACGCATATCCAAAGACTTGACCCAGCTATAACCAGTCGTAAATCCGATAATAAAACCAGCAGCTACAAGAATCATAAATAAACCTCCGCATCCGCAACCAATAGTTTTATCATAGGCATTAGTTTTGGCAGAAGCTTTATTTTTGGAAATTTCAGGAGTCTTTTTCCTGATCCCGAAAAATACAGCAGCAAATAAACCCATAACTAATATTGTATTGGCAATCGTCCATAGCCACGTATTGCGCTGGCCAGGATCTGGAGGTAGTAATTGACTGAGTTCCTTTTGATTTCCTGGCTGATTCAGATAAGCAGCAATTGTCCCTAAAGCATTGACCACGCCTTTGCTGTAATCTCCTTCTTTAAAAGCAGGAATCAAAAAATGATCTCCAATTCTTTTGAGCGCTGCATCAGGTAATAAGCCTTCCAGACCATATCCCGTAATGAAGCGATACTGTTTACGATCAACGGCAATGAATAATAAAAGTCCGTTATTTGCTTTACTTTTCCCTATTCCCCATTGTCTGAAAAGTTGTAACGCAAAATCATATTCCTCCTGACCTGCGTCAAAATCATTGACAACCACTACAGCCATTTCAACTTTTGTTCTTTGCTCCAGATCGGTAATTGTTCTATTCAGAGAATCAACACCAGCAGGACTTAAAATAAGATCAGGATTACTGACATAACCATTACCGCTGGCTTTTGGATCTGGGATCTGGGCAATTGTATATTTGTTTTGTGCATATCCAGCCTGGATAAGCAATAAAAACAGGATAAAAAACAGAATACGGTATTTTTGAATCCTAATCATTGAAGTCTGACATAATATTTCTTCCGTCAATAGTTACCTATAATTCAGGCGAATTTCCTTTATTCAAAATCATTTACAGCATATTTCGTGCTATGCTAAAGTAATTAAAAATCTATTAAGTTTTAAAGAAGTAATAAACCTTGATTATTTTCTGTTCATTTGATGTACCCTAAAAACAAAAAAGGTTAATCTGCATTACACAGATTAACCTTTTTTAATGGAATTAATTGCTGTTAATATCCAGCATTCTGAATATAATTTGGATTCGATAATTGATTATCTGGTATAGGGAATACCAGATTTCTCGGATTGTCAACTTGTTTCTCTTGCCATGGCGTTAAGAATTTACCAAAACGGATTAAATCTTGTCTTCTTACCCCTTCCCAGAAAAACTCACGTCCACGTTCATCCAGTAAATTATCCAATGTTAAGCTTCCTAAAGCACTAGCTCCTCTGACAGTCCTTAGTCCATTAACCACCGTCAAGGCCGGTCCAGCTAAGCCTGTTCTCACCTGTGCTTCAGCTTTCATAAGCAATACATCAGAATATCTGTAATACACCCAGTCATTGTCTGCTTTTCCAGTTGAACCATAGGTATAATCAATAGGATATTTGATAACACGGATACCTGCAACTTCCAGGTGGTTAGCGTCAGTTTCCACATTACTTACTTCCGGTGTAAAGATCAGGTTATTATTACGTCTGTCTTTAATTAATGCACCTTTCTCATCCACTTGCTGACCGATCAAAAAGCCCACTTTAACACCAGAAATATTTGTTACTCCAGCGTATGCACCACCAATACGTTGATCGGATGCCTCGAATTTCTTATAGAAATCAGATAAAGTTGAAAATCCATTATTACCATTTGGTTTTTGATTATAATGCAAAGGCATCGTCCACATATCTCTCACTCCACCCGCATCAGAACCACCAATGTTTTGGGATGTGAATACATTTTCCTTAGAAATCACATCATTGTTAGGCGCAAAATTATCAAAATAGTTTGTTGCCAGCTGATACTTACCAGAATTGATAATTTCATCAGCAAGTGTGATAACTTTTGCCATATCTGCAGCATCAAAAGTTGGTACCGCACGATTTAAAAATGCACCTTTATTCAGGTAACACTTCATCAACAACATTTTTCCTGCATCTTTATTTGCAAGATAATTAGCCCCATCAGGAAGCGAAGGGATAATTGCAGTCAGTTCTGCGATCAGGTAAGCAATTTCTTCCGATGCTTTTCTAACCTTCGAAGGTAAACTCACATCATCTCCAGGCTCACGGTAAGGAACCTGTCCCCAGCCATCCAGAATAGAAAACTGTGCAAATGCACGAAGAAATCTCGCTTCTGCTGCCTGTACAGGTGTTGGATTATATAACAATACATTTGTAGCCGCATAACTCACGCCGTTCAAATCTCTGAAACTACTGGAAATACGGGTATGATCTGCCTCCCAGCGATGTAAGTGTAAAGCACGCCAGGCACCATTATCATCCCAGTCACCAGCTCTTGTAGGTACAATCGCTTCATCTGAAGGAAATTCCTGCAATGCCCAAAAACCAAATGGCCCCTGAAAAGGACTACGCATAGCCTTATAACTTCCATTTAACAAATCGGCAACGTTCCCGCTATTAATTCCACCATTACCAATTTGTCCGTTTAATTTCTCATCTAATTTTGTACAGCCCGACAAGGATATTGTCAGCGCCATAAAAGCAATTATATATCTATTTTTCATTTGAATTATCATTAGTTAAAGAGAAAAGTTTACACCTAAATTGAACGTTCTGGACGTTGGATAAGGAATGTATTCTATCCCTGCCGAAGGTACTCCATTTAAGCTTTTGTCCACATTTACCTCAGGATCAAACCCAGTATATTTAGTAATTACAAATAAATTCTGTCCATTGATGAAAACATTCATTCCTTTGATTGTTTTTCCAAGATTACCGATTGAATAACCGATTGTAGCATTAGCCAATTTCACATAACTTCCATTTTCAATATATCTGGAAGATGCAGCAATTGGATTCGCCAGAGACTCCTGAATAGGAGAATTCAACAATTCAGAAGCAATATTTCTACCGATTCCAAGATTAGAAATTGGCAATACTGAATTCGCAGTATTGTTGTAAATCTTCTGACCTAATGAGCCATTGAAATTCGCACCGAATGTCAGTTTTTTATATCTCGCATTCAGATTAAAGCCAAGAATGACATTTGGATTCGGATTACCCAGATAATAAGATTTATAGCCATCTTCAGTATACTGAGATAAACCAGCAGCATTTAATCCCTTATATTCTCTGGTTACCATAGCAAACAGTGGTAAACCATCCTGAATAACCTCTAAGGTTACATCACTTAACCCCTGCCCGTTTAGTGTACCTGTTTTAATAATACCTACAACATTTTTTACTTTATTTTTAATAAAAGTAGCATTACCACCTACAGAGAAAGAGACATCTTCTTTATCAATGATATTCGCATTTAAAGTAAGCTCAATACCTTTATTCTTAATCTGTCCCGGTAAGTTAATCCAGGTTACCGTTACGCCTGGATTTGCTGGCTGCAATGGAATTTGCGGGAATAAAAGATCGGTTGTTGTTTTATCGAAGTAATCCACCGATCCAGTAATCTTATTGTTAAAAAGACCAAAATCAACACCAATATTCATCTGTTTATCAGATTGCCATTTTAATTTTTTATTCTCATTGTTTACCCCTACCAGCGATTGGCTTGTTCCTGAATAAACGATATCATAACGTTGTTGAGCAGATCCTGATGGGAATTCCTGATTACCTGTTTTTCCATATCCAGCTCTCAGTTTTAACTGATTTAACCACGCAACATCTTTCATGAAATTCTCGTTTTTGATATTCCATGCTACAGCAAATGAAGGGAAGTAGCCATAACGGTTATCAGAACCGAATTTAGTGGAACCATCTGCCCTGAAAGTTGCAGTTAACAAATATTTATTATCATAATTAAAAATCGCTCTTGCAAAATAAGATTGCAATTGATAAGTCGGATCATAATAAGAATTTGCCGTGCGGTTTACTGGTGCAACAGCATGAAAGATATCTGTATAATCAACATCTACGTCTCCAAATCCTTTCGCAGTCATATTCTGACCTTTATTGATATAATTGGTAAACTCATAACCAACTATCGCATTCAGATTAAGCTTATTTGCAATTTCTTTATTAAAATTCAGTGTATTGGTAAATTGCTGTGTAATCAATTCAGTATTGGAATAACTAGCTACTCCACCAGTAAATGGCAGATTTGGTTTTACCCCTTCCAGATTTAAGAAACTGCGGGTAGAAGCTCTTCTGATACCAGTACTATAATTTATACTTGCCAGCATCCTGAACTCTAACCAAGGCGTAATTTTATAATAAGGTGATACACTTCCTAAAACCGTCGTTACTTTTGACTTATCATTTGAAGCCGCCAGCATGGCCATTGGATTAATCGTAGTTGATTGTTGATCAATAAATATAGATCCATCCGGATTATACATCGAACGGGTAGGATTCCAGGATAAAGCTTGTCCGATTAAACTACCTGTAAAACCTGCATCTGTAGATATTGGAGGAAGATTTTCAATATATTGATTACTAATCATATTGACATCCAATCCTAATTTCTTACTTTCCAGAAACTTGAAGTTCCCGTTAAACGCTCCACTATATTTTTTGAAATCACTTTTTCTGATAATACCTTGTTGATTTTGATAACCTAGAGAAGCACGGAAAACATTTCCGTCATTACCACCACTAATTGCAACCGAATAGTTTTGGTTATAACCAGTACGGGTAATTGCTTTCATTGCATCCACGTTATCGCCATAATCCAGACCAGTTAAGCCATACTTACTTAAAGCATTACGAAATTCACCACCGTCCAATGTCTTAAGGCTTCTTGCCAATGTACTTACCCCAGCAGATGCACTTACATCAATTTTTGTTTCGCCACTTTTACCTCTCTTAGTCGTAATTAAAACCACACCATAAGCAGCCCTCGAACCATAAATCGCAGTAGCAGATGCATCTTTCAAAATTTCCATCGACTCAATGTCAGCAGGATTAATAAAATTCAGTGGATTTCCGGCTGATGAAGTACCAGAAGCAGCTAACTTATTGTCGCCGGGAGCCGTAGCTGTTCCACCATTACCAGTTGGTCTGGCAGATCTTCCATCAAGTGCCACCCCATCAACAATATATAGCGGTTGTCCAGAGCCAGTCACAGCTGTATTTCCCCTGATTCTAACTGTAGAGGCACCACCTGGCTGTCCACTATTGTTGATCATCTGAACACCTGCTACCTTACCCTGAATCAGCTGATCAGGAGCAATCAGTGGTCCTTTATTGAAATCCTTGGCAGAAACTGTAGTTGCAGCACCGGTTAAATCACTCTTCTTTACAGATCCATAACCTACAATCGTTACTGCATCCAGATCAGTACCTGAAGATAAAGTAATGTTAACCGTAGTCCGGCTATTGATAGCTATCGTTTGTGATTGAAGCCCGACATAACTGAAAGTCAGTGATTTTCCTGTTGCAGGAACATTGATCACGTACTTACCATCAGCACCTGTCATTGCCCTTACATTCGTCCCGGTAACAGAGATGGTCACACCGATTAAAGTATTCTTTTCATTATCCGACACCACACCCTTAACTACGGATTGGGCATAAGAAGAAAAGTTAAAGCTGAGTAAAGCAAGACAACAGAAAATTGTTTTTTGCAGCAGCTGAGATTTGGGTTTATCTAAAAAGATAAACCACTTTTTTTGTAGTAAAAACTCGTTCATAATTATTTGGTTTAGTTATTAGTTGATAAGAAAGGCTTTCTGTTTTTTGATGTGTTTTTTAATTAGATAATGGACAATTCGATTTCACAATATGACCAGCCTTTCTATACCGGCTAGTCAAAGCAATATATGTGTAAATAAGCTCTCAAGTTATTGATTCTGTATCAATTAAAACTAAAATCAATTTATCATTAAACAAATCACAAAACACTATTAAACAATATATTACATAAATAAAATAATAATATGTGTGCTAAAATATTTAATCTTTTCTTAATATATTTAGAAATTGTAACATTGTAGAGATGAATACTATAATGATAAAATCATAAATTATTACCAGACATAGTGTATTGAATACAGTATGACAAAAAAATTATATACCTTGTTATCAGCTTATCACTACCTACCCAAACCTATGCAAGCACACCAAAAGAGAGGCCTGCTTTTCATCTCTATTTCAATACTGATGACCAGCACTTTCGTTTCCGGATGTTCTCCTGAAAAAACACAAAATAAGACTACCCTGATTAAGGAACCCATACAGCTTATACAACAAGATAGTTTAAACTTTCTGATAACTGCATTGATAATTACAACCATATTTGCTTGTATCGCATGTCATTTACTTTACCAGAACCACATAAAAAACAAAGAATTAGAATTAAAAAACAAAGAAATCCTAAAACAACAGGAAGAGCTCATTGCCTTATCGACAGCCACACAGGCAACAGCAGAAGCAAAATTTAGTTTCTTTACACACATTTCTAATGCATTCCGGGTTCCACTTACCTTAATTCTTCTCCCGCTGGAGGAAATGCTTGACCATAGAAATTCACCGAATATCCCAAAACAACAATTGAATCTGATTCACAAAAATGTACAGCGGTTATTATTGATGGTCAATCAACTTACAGATTTCAGAAAAATAGAATACGATAAAATGAAGCTTGATTTAACCTGTCAGGATTTTATTGCTTTCTCCAGAGATATTATATCTTCATTTAAAGTACTTGCTTTAAGAAAAAACATAGAATTAAAACTATCCAGCTCTGACAAAGAAATTATGGTTTGGTTTGATAAAAATATGTTTGATAAGGTGTTGTTTAATCTATTGTCTAATGCCATTAAGTTTAGTCCTGAAAATGGGAAAATTCAACTCAGGATAAAAAATGATCCGGGTGCCCAGAACGTGGAAATCTCCGTATCAGACAAAGGCAATGGAATGACCGAAGAAGAAATTAAACATGTATTTGAACTATTTTATCAAGCAGACAAAGGCAATTTCTTTGGCTCTGGTCTTGGTCTTTCTCTCTCTAAAGAAATTACTGAATTACATCAAGGTACCATAGATATTCAGAGTAAAAAAGGATATGGAACTACATTCTATATTAAACTGCCTTTACAACAACAACACAACATTACTGAAACGCCCGTTATAAACGGTGATTTCACCATAAATACCGATCAATTAAGTCAGTATACTGTTGGTATTCTGCCAGATAACTTACCAGAGCAAATCCTTACTGAACCAGATGGTTACTTAAATGAAGAAACTTTGCTCATTATTGAAGAAAATGCAGAGCTGCTTGAATATTTAAAAAACAGTTTCAAAGAAGAATATGAAGTATTGACTGCAAGCAGTAATTCTGTAGGGCTTAAGTTAGCCTATGAAATGATTCCAGACCTGATTATAACTGATATAACTTTGAATGAGCAATCTACGCTGCAAATCACACCTGCGCTAAAAAATGATGACAGAACATCTCATATACCTGTTATTATATTAACAGCAAATGGTGACGAAGCACATAAAATCAGTGAGCTTAAACAAATGGCAGATCTTTATATGACTAAACCCTTCAATTTCATCCTACTGAAAGAAAGTGTAAAAAGCCTGCTTTGGAATAGAAAATTAATCAAAAGAAAATTCGGGAACGAAAGCCCGGCAACACCACAAACAATTGCATTAAGCAAGCCGGATAAGAAGTTTATGCATGATTTCACCAATGTGATTGAACAGAATATCGCTAATGACAAATTTAATGTAGACGACATTGCCAGCGCCCTGGGAATTTCAAGGATTCAACTATACAGGAAAACAAGAGTACTCCTGGATTGCACAATTAACGATTATATATTAAACCGGAGGCTCAAAAAAGCTAAATATCTTTTGATCAATGAAGACCTCTCTATTTCCGAAATCACCTATCAGGTTGGATTTTCTTCCCCTACTTATTTTTCTACAGTCTTCAAATCAAAATACAATTGCACACCTTCATCCTATAAAAAGCAAATAGGTGTGGATACCTAAACAGGTTTGCCGAAAACAAAAAACAAGCGAAATTTACCAAGCAACAACTTCGTGATAAAACAGCTAATCAGCATTAATTTCTTATATTGATCCATCAAAAATAAACCTTTAAAGAAAACTAAATCGTTATCATATGTATCTACAGAAAGTAATTATTACCTCAGCACTGATCGCCGGAATAGGGCTGGCAACAGCAAATGCCCAGGCTAAACATGAGGATACAGAATTTTACACACCCGTACCAAAGAAAGTAACTCCGGGGAAAACAATCAATGCAGCCCCCTCGGATGCTGTAGTTTTATTTGACGGCAAAAACCTTGATTCCTGGGTGATGACCGATGACCGGACACAACCTGCACAATGGACAGTTGCCAATGGCCAGCTAACCGTTAATAAAAAAACCGGTAATATTGAGACCAAACAATCTTTCGGAAATTACCAGTTGCACATAGAGTGGCAAGTACCAAAAAATATAACAGGAACAGGACAACTTCGCGGCAACAGTGGTCTTTTTCTGGCATCTATGGGTAAAGGCGATTTAGGATATGAGCTTCAGATTCTGGATTCGTACGACAATAACACTTATACCAATGGTATGGCAGGAAGTATTTATAAACAGACCACTCCACTGGTTAACCCTTCTCTAAAACCAGGAGAATGGCAAACTTATGATGTAATTTGGACTGCACCGACCTTTAAAGCAGACAGTACAGTAAATACACCAGCAAAAGTAACTGTATTATACAATGGCGTATTAGTTCAGAATAACTTTGAATTGAAAGGACCAACTCAATATGTTGGGGAGGCATCTTATAAAAAAGCACACGGTCCGCTACCTGTTAAACTACAGGCCCATGGCGACAAAAGTGAACCAGTAAGCTACCGTAATATCTGGATCAGAGAGCTTTAAATCGATTCATTAACAAAAAATCCGCTTTCAATTTAATGGAAGCGGATTTTTAAATTTCTTAAACTTTCTTAGGAGGAAGATCAAATGCAATAGCCTCGTGCTCAAAATGGCCATTGTGTGCACCATCACAGAAAGGTTTATTTTTTGATAGTCCACAACGGCAAATTGAAAGTACTTCTCTGCCCTGCAGCCCATACACATTTCCACTTCTGTCAACGATTTCAAAATCGCCTTCGATCTTTACAGACCCATTGTTATTGATTGTAAGTTTTGTCTTCGACATCTATTTGTTTGTTTGCAACAAAAATAGAAGTCTGAATGGAAAGCCGGAAATCTCATTTCTATTTAGAAACATTATCCAATAAAAAAGGAGCCTCTGTTTGAAACTCCCTTTCTCCGCACTGATTAGCGAGAACCTATATTTAGATTTTAAACAGCGATAGTTACAAAATCAAAAGTCTTGGATTGATTTTCTTTTGCATACTTGACGGCAAAGATCTCTTAATATCACTGGTGTTTTTAAAGGAAACTGGTGAAATATGTCCTTGATTTTGCAATTGATCTCCAATAAAAAGACCTCCCTCGTTAATTTTGCCGCTAGTACTTTGAATTTTAATTTGATCTTTCATAATAATGGTGATTTGTCAACTAATGAACAACGGTTGTGCCATAAAGTTTACCTAAAAAAATAAATTTTACACTAAATCGTTTATATGACAAAAAAGAGTCAAACTTATTTTTACAATCACTCTTTTTAAAGATTTTGTTTAATTTTATAACATCATGGACCAGGAGAAAAAGGACTCAAAAAAGGACATCTTCCTCAAGTGGATTGGCAGAGTTGGCATATGGGGATTCCTATTCTTTCTGGTGAAAGGGATGATCTGGCTAGCTGTTGGCTATTGGGTCGTCAAATAAAATCTTAAACATTTTCATCACTTAACCGTTAAAGGATAAAAACGCGATGAAAAACCAAATCCCAAAGCAACAAGAAGGCAGTCAACTAGATACCACTGCAAAAACTGAATTTCTTACTCCAGAAGAAGCTAAAGCATTCTATCAGATTGCAAAAAACAGATTATTAAATGTGTCTTGCTGGGCAGAAATCTGTAAAGTCCCCTTATCCACTTTTACTTTAACAGATGAAAATGGCAATGAAGTAATCAGAGAAGCCGAAGAAGGTGATTATCTGAAAATTGATATTCCCGGACCAGCGACGCGTACCGGAGATGGCTTTGACTGGGTGCGCATCGAAAAAATCGAAGAAGAAATTACAACCCCATCTTCAGTAATCACTTTACAGGCAAGACCAGCAGCTAACCCCACACAGCAAAATCCAGAAATTGCACATTTTTTCAGCCAGCAGGCAACGTCAACTTTCCAGGTCAAACAATCAGGCACAACCGTATCTGCAGAAGAGCATGGTAGAAATGAGGTGCCCAATACAGACACCTCAAACCTAACCGATAACATAAGAAATACCCTTGTTGGCTGGACTGCAAAAATTGGTCTCTCCTATCCACAATGGAAAAGCCTGGTCAAAGGTATTGTAGAAACTACCGCTACTAAATAATTATTGAGGCTGGGAAATTTCTTTTTTTATTCTTTCCAGAATTGCTTTCGTTTCTTCAAAGCTTGTATGGTGATAAGCATGCATACCCAGGCTTTTTGCTGTTTCCACCTGAAATATTCTGTCATCAAAATAATAACACTGTTCAGGTCTGGCCTGTGCGATCCCTAAAGCCAGTAAAAAGATATTTGGATCTGGCTTACGCATCTTCACATCACAGGAAGAAACAAAAGCATCAAAACACTCATGCAATTTAAATTTCTTCACTCGGTAAGTATTCAACTCCTTACCTTCATTATTAATAGAAATGACCCGGAACCCGCAATCTCTTTTCCACTCCTTCATCCACTGCAATAAACCAGGAAGTTCTTTGGATCTTGAATACACAAACTCTTTAAAATCTTCCCGGGTAAAATCCCTTGGATGATTAAAAATAACGGTATCCAAATATTCATCAAGTGTAATATTTCCGATTTCAAATACATTGAAAATATAATTATGCAATGTATTTAGCTCATCATAATTAAGTCCGAATCTTTCCGCAGCTAATTTGCGGGAATCATGTCCCCAGCCATTGGTTAGCAATACGCCACCAATATCAAAAAAAAGTATCTTAGGTTCTGAAGTTTCCATAAGGTAAGTTTAACAAGTTATTTTACTCAGGTAAACTTAGCTAATTGCCTACAAAAACCATGTATATTTATTTTACACCTCAGGTCATTTTTATGCCAGGTGCTACAATACTGCAATCAGAGCCTTACGCATAAAAAAACAGGCTATCTTTTGACGATATCCTGTTTTTTTATCTAAAATGAAAATGCCTAATTGAAGATATACCTCACTCCGATCTGTGCCTGCCAGCGTGAAATCTGATCCGTATTTACTTTCTTTGAATTCGTTACTGGAATTAGATTATCCTTATCCAGATATGGGAACGAATAATTTGCCTTGCCTGTAACCGGATCAGTACCCTGGTATTTAAGAACAGCTACCGAGCCTGTATTAAATCCATTGAATGAATTCTCATATAAACCCCAGTTACGGTTTAAGAAATTACCCAAATTGATCATATTAAACTCAACTCTGATTGTATTTTTCTGACTTCTTGATTTCCCGGACTTCACAAAGAAATCCTGAGTAATATTTAAATCTGCACGTTGAAAATAAGGTAAGATTACCCCATTTCTTTTCGTATACTCTCCCCTGTGCTGGCTTAAATACTTGTCCTGACTAATAAATGAATTTAACTGATTCCAGATTTGATCAGTTGTCCTGGTATCTCCGGCAAAATCAGCAACCAGATTAATATCACCTTTATTTTTAGGAACAAACATCAAATCATTTGCTGCGCCATCATTATTTGGATCACCACTGGTGATATAAGAAACCGCACCATTATTAGCAGCCTCAAAGAATAAACCAATTGAAGTTGCATAATTCTTATGGTATTCCTTTCTGTAAGCCAGTGAAGCAATAAAGCGGCTTGGCATTACATAAGTACTGTTCGATAAACTCTGGTCATTAGGATTACCAGTTGTTGGCCTGCCCGCCCAGATAATGCTAGCCGTAGATCCGCCATCATTCACATCTTTAGAACCTGTATGTGTATAAGCGATGTTCGCATAAAACCCATTCAGGAAGCTTTTCTGTAACTGTGCAGTTACGAAGTAAGAATAACCTTTATTCGTATTGGTCAGGTAATATAAACCTGAAATATTTGGATTAGCGGCACTAACAGGCGCACCATTGTTAGATGTTCTGTTGTTAGAAGTATAGCGGATCTGACCTTCAACACCAGGTAAAGTAGTATAACTATCAGGAAGAACCAGATTCTGATGATAAATAGCATTAATATCTTTCGTAAAAGATCCCTCTAAAGTACCAATAATACCAAATGGCAATTGCTGATCTACCGCAAGATTAGTTCTCCAGATTTTTGGATATTTCAAATTAGGATCTGTAACATCCAGCTCATAGGAAGTATTCGCTGCAACTGCCCCCGAAGGACGATTACCATTCACATCAGGATTATAAATCAACCGTGGATCATTAGGTGTTTTAGTTCCATTAACCGTACCGGAGCTAAATAATGTCCCTGTATTTGAAGCCTGGTTAGAAATCCATACAAATGGAGTTAAACCAGCAAATAATCCGGTACCCCCACGAACCTGAGTCGTATGATCACCATTTACATCCCAGTTAAAACCTACACGTGGAGACAACTGAATTCTGCTTTTAGGCAATTTAGAAACATCAACCTGTATACCCTGCTGAAAAGTTAATGCTGCAGCATTTGGATTTGGATCAAGCTTGGTCGGGTAATAATTATAATCAGCTCTTAAACCATAAGTCAGTACAAAATTATCCCTTACACGGAACTTATCCTGTGCATATAAACTAAAATTATAGGATTTAATACGAACCAATGGCAAATCACCACCATTTGCAGCATTACGGTAATTATAAGACGCAGCTGGAAGGTTATTGATAAAATCGGAAGCAGAGTTATAGGTATATAAACCATTATAATTAGGTGCAAAACCATTCACAAAACTTTGAGACTGGTTACTCGTACCTAATGTAATCTCATGCTTACCCGCAAAAATGGTTAAGTCATCTGAAAGCTGACCAATATTTGAACTCAACAAGTTACCAGCAGTGTATAACTCATAGCCAAAGCTTGTTAAAACCCCACTCGGGGCAGTAATAATTTTTCCTGTAGCATCAGTAACCCCATTATCAATATCAACCATTGGTACATTTTTGGAAGATAACGGGTCTCGGAAATCGCGTAAAGCAGAATATCCAACAGTTAATTTGTTAGAAATAGTATTACTGATCTTACTATTCAGTTCCAGCATTCCTATATTAAAATTATTATTTATTGTATATCCCGCGCCAAAGAATGGCAGAGAACCAGGACCAGCACCACGTGTTGACCCAGCGCCAACTTTATCATTTATAATTCCTCCTGAACTATTTGGAGGCTGATTTTTGGATGATTTAAGATAAAAATACTTTGCGCTCAAAGTATTATTCTTATCAATATTCCAATCCAGCTTCACCGTAATCTTATCACTCTGTGTCTTATAACTGTAGTTCTCATAAGCTCCCGGATCGTAACCATATCTTGATTTTAGGGTATTAGAAATATCATCCAAAACTGATGCACTCACCTTTGAAACTGTTCCACCACTTAAACCAGGTCTTGAGGCAACGAATGTATTACCCGGGTTACTGATTCTTTCCTGCTCACCAGAAACAAAAAAGAACAGTTTGTTTTTAATAATTGGCCCGCCAATACTTAAGCCCCTGGTATTGTAATCAAAAGGAACTTTAGTGACTTCAGAAGTACCCGCCTTATACCCAGTTAAACCAGTACCACGACCATAATAATAAACAGAACCTTTAATATCATTTGTACCAGATTTGATAACTGTATTTACACCAGCACCAGTAAAAAAACCCTGGCGCACATCATAAGGAGCAAGATCAACCTGTATCTGATCAATTGCATCCAAAGAAATCGGCTGCGAATTTGCCTGTCCTCCCAGCGTACCAGAAAGACCAAAAGAATTGTTAAACAGCGCACCGTCAACCGTGATATTGTTAAAAGTACTGCTTCTTCCCCCAAAACTCATTGCACTTGTGCTACTTGCAGAAGGAGTCAACTTAGTAAAATCCGCTAAAGACCGGTTAATGGTTGGTAAAGCATCAATCTGTGCACGGGTAATTGTTTCCCTTGCGCCAGTGCGTGAAGAATTCATTACTTTACCTTGTGTACCTACTACTTTTACCTCTTTCAGGTCAGTGGAACTATCATCCATTTTAACATTAATAGCCTGATCCTGTCCAATTGAAAGCGTTAAATTATTCTGAACATATTGTTTAAAACCAATATAAGATATTTTCAATGTGTATGGCCCGCCAATCTTAACATTGATCAGATTATAGCGTCCATTACTACGGGTTTCAACCGCATAAACTGTCCCGGTAGGTACATGTGTTAAGACTACAGTTGCGCCCGGTATCGGCGCTTTGCCATCCGTTACCACTCCATTGATGGAAGCAGTTGTTACCCCCTGAGCAAAAGCAGAATTTCCAGCCCACACCAAGGTCAGCAGCATTAATAATAAGCGTAAAGTTTTTTTCATATAGATGTTTTGTTTGGATTAAAACCTGCACAAGGCTATGCTGAATTAGAGATAAATCTAAGCCAATGCAAATTCTTTTTAGGTTAAATGTTTTAGCTTTCTGAATTAAAAGCAGCACGAAGGTAAATGTCGTGTATTAAGTCAATGTTAACAATATGTTAAGTACTTAAAATTATGCTTTCTTTAATTTTGACTCTAAAAATCATCTCCAAATTAAAACAAAATCATGTTAACTATTAATTTGTTTGAAGAAAAATAAACCAAAAAGACATGCTGTTTTAATTCATTAAACACGCTCCAAACGATCACCATAAAATACACCGGAATGATTACGCAAAAAAAAATCTCCGGAGCAGATACCGGAGATTTTCAAATCTTTTAAACAATTAGTTTTTATGTTTTTTATCTACATTAGGTAAATCATCACCCTTAGGACCTCTATTTTTCAACTTAACCAATGAATCCAATTTAAGAGCCGTTCGATTATGCTCTTGTAATACTGGCAGCATTTTCAAGGCAAAAGATTTTAATTCAGGATTATCAAATCTGCTTGCACCATTAAATAAATCAATAGTTTTTGCGTGATCATTAACCATCATATCCATATAATTCTGATCATATTCATTTCCCATCATTTGCTTCATCCCAGCCAGATGACTCTGTTCTGCCGAAGGTAATGCGTCAGGCAATTTGATTCCCATGCCCGAAGCTAAGGTCTGAAGTTCATTATTCGCCTGCGTATGATCTTTGATCATTCGTTTAGCGAAGTCCTTTACCTGATCAATTTTCGTTTTTTGCAGGGTCAGATTCCCAATTTCAACCTCCATCAATCCACCTACTGCCGCCTTCTCTATAAATAAAGATTCTTCCGGCTTTAGTTTTGCTGCTTTGTTTTTATGTCCACCAGCGGCAGATTCACTTAAAACTGTATCAGCGGATATTGTTGATGTACCTTGATCTTCAGTTTTAGCAGATTGGTTACAAGCCTGCAGCATAATTGCTGTACAAGCAGTTAAGATAATCGTCTTTTTATAATTCATCCCGTTAGTTTTTATTTCAACCATTAAACTGCAATAACAAGCGCTATATGAAATGGTTTTTACTAAATAAAAAGACTATTTGGTCATTAAACCTGAAATAATATTAATACTCAAAGCAACAATTACGGTATTGAATGCAAAAGAGACTAAACTATGCATCAGCGCCAGACGGCGGATTCTTCTGGAACTGATTTCAACATCAGAAACCTGGAAAGTCATCCCAATTACAAATGAGAAATAAGTAAAATCAAGATAATCTGGAGTCTTCTCCTCAGGAAATTCCAATCCTTCTTTATACTTAGAGGGATCTTCTTCTTTTATTACAGTATCAGATTTTTTTGCAGCATTCCCATCTTTAACAGCTTTAGTCAGATTTTTACCCTTAAATTCGTAATAAAGATGCGCATATCTGAATACAAATATAGTATGCACTAATGCCCATGCACACATTACCGCCGCTATTGATAATAAAATATGTAAAGTAAGCGCAGATCCTGTAAGATGCTGGGTTGATTTTAATAGAAGCACTACTACAAAAAGGCTCATTAATGCAGCTACCAATACAAACATAAAAATAAGGGTGCGGTTATTATCCTGTACCTTTGAAATCTTCTTCATTTCAAGAGGATGTACGGTAAAAATCGTTGCCCATGAAAGTCCTAACTGCGTTAAAGCATAACCAATCCAGACCAATATAAACTGTGTTGAGGCTGACATCTTCCCATAGCACAAAACAAAAACGACCAATGCTACAATTAACGATAGGTACAATTTATGGTGAGCATCCAGCCGGGCTATATTCATGAAGATGATAAATGATTTGAATTGACTACACAATTGTAATCAAATTAAAAATAAAAGCAGCAAGGATATTGCTGCTTTTATTTGATAACACATGAAGACGCTTTAAAATCTGAGCAAATAATTTTTAATTAACTTTTCGCATAAAACTATCGCTATGCATCTTTAAACTTTTTTTAAGCAGCTGTCTCGCGATATGAATTCTTGTTTTAACTGTACCAATTGGAATTTCCAGCTGTTCAGCAATTTCATGATATTTGAAACCTTCAAAATACTTAAGGAATGGAATATAATATTCCGGCTGTAATTTAGAAAGTGCTTTATAAATGTCTTCCATAACAAACTTTCCATCACTATCGTTTACCGAAGCACTAAAGTGTAATTTATCCGAAGTGATCTCATCTGTCACAGTCATGATAGAATTTGTTTTCGTTGCTCTGCGGTAATTATTAATGAACGTATTTTTCATTATAGTATATAACCAGGCTTTAAAATTTGTTCCCTCCTTAAAATGGTTAGAATAATTAATAGCTTTTAACATTGTATCCTGGACCAAATCATTCGCATCTTCCATATCCCTGGTGAAAGAAATAGCAAATGATTGTAAAGAATCCTTGTAACTGTAAAGTCGAAAATTAAAGTCGTTGCTACTCATAGTGTTTATGTTTTTCAGATTATATATAAACACAAATACAAAGTGCATACCAATTTCTGGCACTTTAGCCTGACAGTTGGCTGACATGAGCAAAATATCAAGTTATTTTCCAATAAAAGCACTTATATATGTAATTTTATTTCTTCCAAAACACAGATGTCCCAAAAACCATACACATTTGTATAGACAATTCGAACAATAATTAGACAAATGGATTAACAACAATTCAATATCAATATATAGATACAATTATTAATTTAAACGATTTCCAAACATTCAATACAGAACCTGTAACAATTAAATTTTTAGGAAGAAAAAGCTGGAGCTAAAAGAAAGCAGGATAAATGGGAAATGCTATAAATAACTAAAGGGGAACCTAGATTCCCCTTTAGTATATCAAACACACCAATTTGAGGGCTTAGTTTAAAAGTACAAAGTCAAACCTTTATTAAACTGAGCTTAAGTATAAAGCTAAGGAAGAGTTTTCGATCTTAAAATATTTTTACGTCAACAAGTCATTGACCTACGCAAACAACAACATGAGGTGGTTTCCAATCCACATCTGATTTGTTTTAGCAGCAAAATCACTAGTTTGATATCCCTGTAAACTAAGATACTCCAGGTCATCCAACCTGGAGTATCAACAAAACAAAACTTAGATCTAATTAAAATCAAGTACCCTACGCAATCCTTAAGATTACAATTGACGTCATGGGCGGATTCGAACCGCCGTTAAGGGTTTTGCAGACCCACACCTCACCACTCGGCCACATGACTATTTTGTCAGAGAGAAACAACACAAATTTTCTTTTTTGCTCTTTGTAAATCCTTACAATTCTCTCTTACTGACAGCAAATATAATAATGTCTACTTAAATAGTAGAATTTATTTTAAATATATTTATTCTTTCTCCTATTTTATGCATTCAGCGGAAAGCCTTATCTTTATCAACTACACTATGGCCGACTTCCCAAACCTATTTGAAACTGCTAAAAACCCATCTGAAACCTATATAATTACAGATTTTAAACCGGCCCTTTTCAATACGGTCTTTATATTAAAACACAGTTCCGCCCAGGCAGATACCACAGCACCAGGTTATTTTAATCTCGTGCCACAGCATATTTCTATTGGTTATGCTTCTTTTCTAAATCCTGGCAATGCCATTAAATTTCCACAAGCCGATGTGCGGCTTCATCAAAACAACCTAATTTTATCCTGCCGCTGTACCGCCATTAAAAACCGGCTATGCGAACATCAGATGCAGGTATTGTTTAACCTGATAGAACGGCCGGAACTCAGGATCTTTTTTGACCAGCAGCTCAGACATGAAAAAATAAGAGCATTCGCAACCGCCTATGGTCTGGAGAATGAAAGTCCTGATGATTTATTTACCATCGAATACGGAAATAAAAAATTCGAGATCATTCCGGTGATCAAAGACCTCCTTCCTATTACAAAAGAGAATAATAACCTGATCAAGGAGCTCCTATTACCGAAACCAGGACTCCCATTCCTAAAACATAACCCAGTAGAAGAAGACACCAATAAAATCCTTGTTTTAAAACAGCACCGTTACTACTCCCATTTCCAGGCCGACCTACTAGAATGTACACTCACAGCGACTGGTAAAATACGTAACCCTCTGAAGCAATTGAATGCAATGGATTACATATGGGCCACCGAAAACCCCGAAGAACTAAAATTCTATACTGCTATTTCCAAATTCCAGCAGAATTATGAAACCGCTCAGGCAGAAGCCGATATCAATGGACTAAAAGCCCTGGTCAAAAACCCTCTCCAGCTGGATGTATTTTACCATGACCCAAAAATCTCTCCTAATTTAACAATCAGCTCCATTATTCCTGTTAAACTAGAAAGCCTTCAACTTGATATTCATCTGGCCGTTAATCTCACCAACGGCTTCTATACCATTTCAGGTGAACTTATTTTGGAAAACAAAGCCTACGATTTAAAACTCCTCAATATAAAATTCAGCTACTTTATCTTTTACAACGGCATCCTATACCTTATTGACAACCCAGATTTCCTGAGAGTTGTGGACTTCTTCAGGCAGAATAATAACCACCTGGTTATCCACGAATCGAAATATGCAGACTTCAAAGAAGACATCCTCTCTAAGCTGGAGAATAAAATTCATATCAATTACTCTTACCTGAAACCCGCAACTCACGAACAATTAAAAGAAACCCACTTTGACCAGTCTACAGAAAAGATCATTTATCTTTCAGACTCTGAAAACTACGTTTTAATTACTCCCGTGATGAAATATGGAAACGTTGAGGTTCCTGTCCTGTCCAGAAAGCAAATTCATGCCGCAGACCATGCCGGCAATATATTTACCGTAACCCGTGATGAACAAGAAGAGCTTCAATTCATCTCTTCCATGACCCGGCAACACCCCCACTTTGAAGAACAACTCGACAAAGACTGCTTTTACCTGCATAAAAAACGTTTCCTTGACGAAGGATGGTTCTTAGCCGCCTTTGAAGAATGGCGCCAACAAAACATCACCATATTGGGCTTTAACCAATTAAAAGGCAATCACGTTAACCCTAACAAGGCTAAAATAACCATAGCCGTAAACAGTGGCCTCAACTGGTTTGACACTGCATTTGAAGTTACATTCGGCAACCAGAAAGTACCACTCAAACACCTGCACAGATCAATCAGGAACAAAAGCAAATTTGTAAAGCTCGGTGATGGCACCATGGGGCTGCTCCCTCAGGAATGGATTGACCGGCTCACCAAATACTTCGACGCAGGAGAAATCGTTGACGAATCCATCCGTACCCCGAAAGTAAACTTCACCGAAATCACAGACCTTTACGAAGACGAAGTACTATCAGCAGAAGTAAAACTTGAACTATCAGCCTACAAAACTAAGATCGCTGACTTTAAGAACATCAAAAAAGTAGAAATCCCTGCTGCCCTGAACGCCACACTCCGTGACTACCAAAAAGAAGGCCTGAACTGGCTGAACTTCCTTGATGAATTTAACTTCGGTGGCTGCCTGGCAGACGATATGGGACTTGGAAAAACCATCCAGATCATTGCATTCATACTTTCCCAACGCAACAAAGGGCACCAAAACACCAACCTCATTGTTGTACCCACTACCCTGATCTTTAACTGGCAGGCAGAAATAGCAAAATTTGCCCCCGACCTTAAAATCCACACCATATACGGCGCAGATAGAATAAAAGACCACGAAGACTTCAGCAGTTATGAGATCATTCTAACCTCTTACGGAACCCTGCTCTATGACATCAGCTGGCTTAAAAAGTACTTCTTTAACTACATCTTTCTCGATGAATCCCAGACCATCAAAAACCCTGACTCCCTGCGTTACAGCGCAGTCCGTCTGCTGCAATCCAGAAATAAAATTGCTATAACCGGTACCCCGATCGAGAACAACACCTTTGACCTCTACGGACAACTCTCCTTTGCCTGTCCCGGACTACTCGGCAGCAAACAATACTTCAGGGATCATTACTCCTCCCCAATAGATAAATTCAAAGACACCCGTGCGGCTACCAACCTAAAGAAAAAAGTAAGTCCATTTATCCTGCGCAGAACAAAAAAAGAAGTAGCCTCAGAACTCCCGGACAAAACTGAGATGGTGATCTACTGTGAAATGGGAACTACTCAAAAAAACGCATACGACGCCTGCAAAAACGAATACAAAGACTTCCTGCTATCTAAAAAAGACGACCATGAAGAAAAGCACACCCTACACATCCTCAAAGGCTTAACCCAGCTCAGACAAATATGTAACTCCCCTGCCCTGCTCAAAGACAACCTTCTTCACGGTGCCACCTCTTCTAAAATCACGACACTGATGGAAGAAATAGACAGCCACTCACCCCAGCATAAAATCCTGGTATTCTCGCAATTCGTTACCATGCTCGACCTGATCAAAAAAGAACTCGAGCACAAAAATATTCCATTCGAATACCTCAGTGGAAAAACAACAAACAGAGAAAAGAAAGTAGAAAACTTCCAGCAAAACGACAACATACGCGTCTTCCTCATCAGCCTGAAAGCAGGCGGAACCGGCCTCAACCTCACCCAGGCAGACTATGTATACCTCGTAGACCCCTGGTGGAACCCAGCCGTAGAAAATCAAGCCATCGACCGCTGTTACCGGATCGGTCAAAAGAAAAATGTGGTCGCTATCAGATTAATCTGTCCAAACACCATCGAAGAAAAGATCATGAAACTTCAGGAAACAAAAAAGGAACTCGTTAACGATATCATACAAACCGATACCTCCCTCTTAAAATCACTATCAAAAGCTGACCTTATCGAACTATTCAGTTAACCATCGGCAATCCTGGAAGCAATCCAATCAGTAAACCATAACAATTCTGAAAGCAATCCTAAGGATATCAGCACCGAATAATCCAATAAAGCAACCCTGATAACAACCCATTCGGGATCAAATCATAAACTTGTGGAGCAGGCTCTTTTTTAAGCATAAATTTTGACACGCTAAACAGAAAGTCTTTGCTGTCACGGATGTTTTTATGCCTGTGGAATTTGCGATGAAAGCTTTCAATTTATAGGGGAATGACTCGGCCGAAACAAGGCCGGGCTGTTCGTAAATAAATTCAAAATAGCTAAATAATAAAGCTATATCGCCCGGGTACTGCCTGAGTACTGGTCGGGTACTCGTTAGGGTAAGACCAAGGTAAGAGCAAGTTGAGTCCATGGCAAGTCCAAGTCAAAACAACTAGTTGAAAAAACATGGACTTGCCATGCTTACAGCCTGTTTACAACCTGGTGTCACCCCGACCACCACTCAAGCACAACCAAATCATAACTAGTTGAAGATTAATGAAATTATAATTTTCCATTGGACTAACCCACGGACAACTGCGGACAATTGCAGACAGCTGCGGACAATTACGGACATTTTTCACGCATCAGGATAATCTTTAACACGAATAGCTTACATTGGTGGAAAGGCATTTATTTATTATGGGAAGTTTAACGGGTAAATTTTCAAGGGGAATCCTGGACGATTTCATTTTTAAAGCAGCAGTTTGGACTACAGATTGTTTCAAAAGTTCTGTACCGGGCACAAGGAAACAAGCAATGGAAACCCAAAGCCATCAGAGAACTTTCGGAAAAGTAGCAAGCCTGGAAAATCATGATCTTTCCTTTCCTTAAGAATTCAGCTGAAGCGTGGACCGATCTTATCAAAGTAACCAGGAGCGTTTAATACTGATAAATTGAACTATAAAATCAGGAAGTAATTAGCTTATTAAAGAATCCTAACCATCTGCTTTGAACTAAGTAAATATCAAACCCAAAACTTGAAATTTAATCCCTAATCCACAAGTTTATGACTTGATCCCCCTTTCGCCAGTTTAGAGAAATAAAAAAACCCTATAAGTGTTTTCCAGACCTTATTCCCGTTCGGGGAATACCAGTCGGAAAACACTTATAGGGTTTTTTATTATTTCCCTTTTACAAAGCCCCCATTCAGGGAATACCAGTCGGAAAACACTTATAGGGTTTTTTATTATTTCCCTTTTACAAAGCCCCCATTCAGGGAATGCAAATCAGAAAACACATATATGGTTTCAGAGCCCTAAATCGCAGTAAACTTATACGTCAACCCCTCCCCCTCACTAGAAAACGACAACCCATGCTCAACCCCACCCTCACTCACATAAACCTTTCCCTCCGCAAAACCAGGCAACCCCTTCTTACTCACCTGCTCAAAATAACTCTGAAAATCCTGCAACAACCCCTCCTCACTCTTCGGCGCATTCGCAAGCGTCTGTACAGGAAGCGAAGACGACCTCATCTTATCCAACCCCAACATCATAATATCAAAATACCACGAATCCGTCAACCTCATAGCCTCAATAGCCAACCCATCCACAAACCCCAGTAAATTATGTCTGAAACTAGTCCCCTCATCCATAAAAAACCTTAAACCCGTAGACTTCGTCCACTCCGCACGCTCCCCCACATCCCCATTACCACTCACCCCGTAAAAAGCCACCAAATACTCCAGCGACCCCGTTACAATCTTCTCCTCATGATTTATATTCTCATCCAGCACCTGTTGAGAAACACTGCCCATTAACCTGTCAAAATACGTAGAATCACCCGTAAAGCTCATACCCGAAACCTTTACCCCAGGTAAACCACCACAACCCCTTCGGGCCAGGATCCCACTCTTATAAATTTTTATATTCAGAGCCTCTTCCGTTCCAGACTTCACCGTAATTAACACCTGCTCAACCTCAGACTTATCCATTTTCAAATAAAATAAAATAAAATATAACAACCAAACCACCCGATCCGCAAAATTACAATTAAAATTTAGCTATCGCAGTTATATTCGTAGACTGACAAGCATTAAACACCCCCAAAGCACCACCAGAAATATTGCTTAGCGGATTCGCAGGATTATCAGTCTCCTGCCCAATCGTCGCATTTAAAGTCCGGTAATAATCATAAGTACCCTTATCAATACACTGCAACTCCACCCGCATTAAATCCCCATTATTAATTAGCGGATTACCAAACTTCTTATCCGTCTCATAATAAAGATCATTATCGAAAGTCCTGCCATCCATCGCCTCATCATTGCGTACAAAAGAACCCTTCACCAACACACCATTTACCCACTGTCTGATTCTGTAATAATTCCCCTTACCCACCGGATCAGTAAAAACCGGCACCATAAAAATCTTGTCATTATCCAGCTCAAAACGCTTCGCATAAAGCTTATCCACCTTAACCGCCTTCAAAGGAATCGTAGAAGCCGCCACATAAACCTTCCCACTCAACTTTACCGTCAGCTGATAAGTATGCCCAGCAACCCCCTGTAAAGCACTCGTTGCATAAACCCCAGCACTCTTATTCGTTAACGTCTCATTTACCCCCGTGGTTACATCCTTAATTTCGACCACCGCATCATTGCGGCCCACAAAATTATTATCACCACTAAAATCCTTCGTCTCCGAAACACTCACCTGATAAGGGCCCGCATTTGCAGTCACCTCACCCTCAATCACAATTTGAATAGCCGAACCATCCAGCTTCACGTCAATCACTTTTTCACAAGCACTGAAAATAAACGGTAATATCAATAAACAGAAAACACCAATACTGCGTCTCATCATTTTTAAAATTTAAAGTTGTAAGAAAAAGAAGGAACGAACCTGAACAAAGAAGTCTGTACAGCCTGCGTACGAGAACGATCATCAGGATTATCACGGAAAGTAATCGCATAAGCATTCTCACGCCCATAAGCATTATACAACCCAAAAGCCAGTTCAGAAGAGAAATTTTTACGCTCCTTTAACTTGCAGGTAGCACTCAGATCCAACCTGTGATAAGCAGGCATCCGGTAAGCATTACGCTGCGTATACAAGAAAACCACCTGGTTATCCGAATAATATTTACCACTTGGGAAAGAAACCGCGTTGCCCGTATAATACACAAAAGTTGCTGAAAGCGACCACTTCTTATTTACCTCATACATCCCCACAACAGAAAGATCATGCGTCCTATCCTGTCTCGCAGCATACCAATCCCCATCATTTATCCCATCAATCATTTTTTCCGAACGCGATAAAGTGTAACCAATCCAGCCCGTCAAACGACCCGTCTTTTTACGTAGCAATAACTCAATCCCATAAGCCCTGCCCTTACCAAATAAAAGCTGAGGCTCAATCGGATCATTACTTCTCACATTCGCTCCATCCCTGTAATCCACCTGATTATTCATCACCTTATAATAAGTTTCCGCACTAAACTCAAAAGCATTGTCCTTCAGATTACGGAAATAACCCAGAGAAACCTGATCAGAAGTCTCCGGTTTGATAATATTATTCGTGGCTACCCATTTATCAGTCGGGCTGCTCGTTGCAGAATTTGATAACTGGTGAAGAGATTGCGTATTTCTCGCATAAGCAGCCTTAAAAGAAGACACTGCATTCAGCTGATAAGCCGCCGAAAACCTCGGTTCCACATTTAAATAAGTCTTTACAATTTTACCCTTACCATAATGAAGCGTATCTACAATCGCACCAGCTGGATTCAGTGTATAAAAATTATTGTCTCCACCTAAAACAGAGAAAGCACTTACACGTACCCCATACTCAACCTTTAAACGATCAGAAGCCTTCCACTCGTTACTCGCATAAGCAGCATTTTCCCAACTATGGGTATAAGGTTGGCTCTTCAAAGTAAAATCACCACTATACTCACCCGGTTTAATCGTATGATAAATAGAATTTACCCCAAACTTCCACGTATTATTTGTATTCGGATAAAAACTGAACTCCTCTTTTAAATTCCAATCCTTAATCTGAGAAGTGATCTTTCCATTGAACGAAGAAGAATTAGTCAAATCAATATTATAACGGTAATCACTATAAATCAATGAAGTATTAGCAAACAACTTCGGACTGAACTGGTGATTCCATCTTAAAGTAGCCGTTTTGTTCCCCCAATCCAGGCCGAATAAACCACCAAGACCAAGCTTATCCTGACCAAGATAACCAGATAAGAAAACTTTATCATTCTCCCCAAACTGGTAATTGGCCTTCAGGTTTAAATCATAAAAGTACAAAGCACTCTTTTTGATTACCGTATCACTGCTCGCCTTTAAAAAAGCATCCACATAAGTACGTCTGGCACTAATTAAAAAAGAACCCTTATCCTTCACAATAGGCCCCTCAACAGTCAGCCTTGAAGCAATAATCCCAATTCCCCCATTCACACTCAGCTTCTGGTTATTTCCCTCATTCATCTTTACATCCATCACCGAAGACAAACGTCCACCATACTGCGCAGGCGTATTTCCCTTATATAAGGTTACATCCTTAATCGCATCAGAATTAAAAGTAGAGAAGAAACCCAATAAATGGGAAGGATTATAAACAATAGCCTCGTCCAGTAAAATCAAGTTCTGATCCGCAGCACCACCTCTCACAAAGAAGCCACTGTTTCCTTCACCAGCCGATTTTACCCCAGGTAAAAGCTGTACGACTTTAATCAGGTCACGTTCCCCAAAAAGAACAGGAACCCTGTCAATCTCTTTCATGCTGAGTTTTTCAACGCCCATTTTTGCAGAACGCACATGCTCATCCTTCGGTGCCGCAGAGATCACGACTTCAGAAAGATTGTTATCCTGAGGAACTAAAGAAATTTTAAGTTGTATATTTTTGTCCAGATTAATGGCTCTGGTATCTAAAATATACCCTACAGAACCAATCAGTAATTTATAGCTGCCGCTTTGCGTAGTCAGAGAGAAAAAGCCGTATTCATTGGAAGTTGTAGAAACACTAGTGGCTCCATCCACTTTGATTGTCGTTCCAATTAATTGTTCACCCGTCTGGGCGTCTTTCACATAACCACTTATGGTATGTTTCGTTTGCGCGCTGATCTCAAAAATAGTTAGAAAAATCAGCAAAGGTATAAGGTACAGTGCTTTTATAGTCATTTAATTTAAACGGTTTTGGGAAATATGCGCTAAACTAAATAAAATCGCACGCAGAATCTTTTAAATCTGCAAATAAACATTTCTTATTTATTAAATATCATGCTAATATAGTGAACTCAAGCGTTGCTACATCAGCTAAAATGACCTGATCTCCATGTTTTAAACTATAACCGATTTGCGTTGAATTTAATTTATGCACCGTCTCATCTTTCGCCACTCTTACTTTGGTTTTATTTCCCGGAGGAACCCCACCCTCATCAGCATATAACTTGAAACAAGCCTGTTGCTGATCCCATTCCAGATGCGCATGCTGCCTGCTGATATATTTATTACGCTCCTGAGCGTCTGCCGGAAAGGCGATCGTATTGATCCTGAAACTCCCATCACTTCCCTGTACATTGCTTTCTCTGCCTATATTAATACGTCCCATTCCTGCCTCAATCTTATAAACTTCCTGTTCAGCACGGCCAGTAATCACCTTTAAGCTTGCAGTTAAGCCAACTGCAGTATTCACAGGCGAACCAGAATTTTTCAGCACCAGCCCTACTTTCAAGTGCTTACGTTCAATAACACTTTCCGGAAACTCAGCTACATAATGTACTGTTAACTTCCATCCTTCAGGAAGGTCTAAAGCAAAATTATCAGCAATACGCTGTACTTCCTCCTGAAACTTTTCAGGCGCAGCACTATATAAAGCAGTTTCATAACTAAACAACTCTTCAGCGCTCGCCCTTACAAAAAGCGCTAATGATTTTAAATACTTGCCCTCGCCACCATCAAGTTGCTGCAACTCCTCTTTAATAAACTGCAAAATCTCATCTCTTAACCCCTTCGCATCTAAAGGCGTATCCACTTTATTTTTCTTAAAAAAATCAAACATCTTTATATAATTAATTTATACTTTTCATATATCCCTTACGCACCAGCAAAGGAATTACAGTTTCGGCCGCAACCCTTACAGCCTCCGAAGAGCCTTTTGCCGACTCCACCCGGATACACACTACGGTATAACCTGGTTCAGCAGCTTTAGGTGCAAAAAACACATACCAGCCATCATTAACCTTCTTCTTTTTAATAATCCTTTCAGGCGTACCCGTTTTACCTGCTACAGAGATTCCAAATACGCCAGCCTTACGTGCACTCTGCTCAACCATATACTGTTTTAACAGAGCCGCAGCTTCCGGATCCTTAGCCAATACCACACCCTCTCTTTGCCTGATAGTCGAATCTGCCAACTTCAAGACATAACGGTTAGGCACTAAAACTCCTCCATTCGCAATAGCTGAACCTAAACGTGCCATAGCAGCAGGTGTAGAAATTAATTCCCCTTGCCCCCAGGCCATACCTGAAATACCCGTTGCGCGGTTTTTGTAAATATTGTTTGGATTATAAGCGCTGCTGAATTCAGTTTTACGCCACAAATCAAGCCAGCGCTGCTCCTGTTCTTCATTCACAGATTTACGGCTATAATAATAACCGCCAACCCCATGCAAAAACATACCCGTTTTCAAATACAACGCTCCCATTTGCTCCTGCAAGTGCTGTTGGTTTGCCAATTTGATAAAATAAACATTGTTTGATTTTACAATAGCCTGTTCCATATCAATCAGTCCTGTTTCATCTGGCTCAGCACCACGAGTACGAATTCTTTCATTCGCTTTAACCAGGTAAGTTTGCTTTGCAGCAGCCAACCCTAATTTATTAAAACCAGCCATAGCGGTCAACAATTTAGCAGTAGAACCAGGCTGAGTCGCAATCGCGAAACCCGGGTCAGCTGTAGTTGTCCAGGAATCCAGCTTATTCTGATCCGGAAGACTCATCGTCAACTGCTCCCAATTCTTAACCGGAGGCAAAGGAAAAGCCGCCGAAGCCAGCACATCTCCTGTATTAGCAGACATAACCACTACAGAAACCCTGTTTTTACTCAACTTAGGATCATTCGCTAAACCAGCCTGCAAATGCGTCTGTAAACTGGCATCCACACTTAACCTCACCTCCCTGTTACGCTTTTTAAAAGTCTGGATCTCTGCACTGTCTAAACCAGAAACCAATAAAGAAGTCAATTCAGCATAATCCTTCTTAAGCACAGTCATTTCTTTCGGCCCTCTTGGCAAAAAACGATCCTCTTTATAACGGGAAGCAATCAAGGTATAACTTGTCAAAGGCATTTTAAATCCTCTTAGTTCTGCCGCATGTTCATACTCCGCAAAATACCCGTTGATACCACCACTAAATACTCCGGTATTTGCATCACCAGTCCAAAAGAACATTTGTTCCTCAAAGGGATAATAACGCGTCACCCTTTTATGTCTGGCAGAATCCAGTTTATAATCAACTGCACCAGCCTCCCGTAACTCCTGCATTTGCTTTTTAACCAACTCAGGGTCACTCGTTGCTAAAATTAAACCTGAACGGTCATAGATAGTTCCCGCTTCCAGTTTTTTCATTAAGATCCCTATCCGCGGATTATAGCTGAACATCCGGCTTCCGCTTTTATCAGCGACTAAAGCTGGCTTAACTACCCATGCAGGTGTATTAAAACTATAACGCGAAATATTGATTACCAACAATAAGATAGCCGCACAAGCAGCAATTAATGCCGGAACCAGGTTTTTATCCTGCTGTCCGGTCAAATATTTCATCTGTACAGCTGTTCCCCTAACCGAAGAAGCTGACAATAAGAACCCGGCAGCGACCAGATTAATGACCAGAGAAGATCCGCCATAACTCTCAAAAGGAAGGGATACCCCCGATAAAGGCAGTGCGCCAATCGATCCGCCGGCAATCAGTAAAAACTGAATGAAAGTACAAATACCGATACCTGCGCAAATATAAAACAAGAATGGAGTTCCCGTTCGCCGGCCAATAATGATCGAACGATGCAAATAGATTAAAAATAAGATGAAGACACAGGTAATCCCAGTCCACCCAAACTCTTCCCCAATCGCAGGAAGAATCATATCCGTATGTGCTTCAGGAATAGTTTTCGCAAAACCCTCACCCGTACCCTGTCCGGTAATTCCACCAGTAGCAATACCCCAAAGGCCGTTTGCAACCTGATCTCCCCCATAAACTTCATTATTCCACGCATCCTGCCAGATTGCTTTTCTATCAGCCAATCTCGCTACCGGGCCAGGAACAATTTTATCCAGATAAGGAATTTTATCAATCGTTAAAAAGGCTGTAATCACAATCAATGCCATCACTGCCGACTCGCTCATAGATTTGCGTTTCAACACATGGTATAAGACTAAAACAGCAAAAGTAATTAAAGCATCAAGCCATACATTCCCTACAAACCACGCCACCAGTACATATAGCAGCACAAATGCCGCCATCTCCATAAAGTCACCTCTTGAGAAAGAGAAAAGCAGGATAAAAGTGAAACAGATCACGATTGCCGGGCCAAGATCTCCTAGCAGTAAAAACAAGAACAGCGTAAATAAGATAGCTGCCAATGCAAAAGAGAAAAATGACCAGCGTTTTTTCCAGCTCGAATACGTAGCAATGAACTGCTCATTCTGCGCAAAGAAACCAGCTAAAAATAAGACCACAATATATTTAACCACCTCACTTGGCTGTACACCTAACAAATTCACTTTTACACCGCTCCCCTCAGGCCCGCCACCAAATAATAACGTACCCCCTAAAAGCGCAATTGCCAATGCAATCCAGGGCCACCCATTAGCTGCTGAACGGTCTTTGAAAATCAGTAAACGGTATACACCAGAATCAGCCGTAAAGCGTTTGATATTCAAAAATAATAACACACCTAAACCAACAACACCAAAATACAAGAACCCTAAAGAATCAACTGCCAGAAAACGATCTCTCACCGGATCCTGCAAACTCAGTAATGTCAGAAAAGACAAACCAGTCAATAACATTAAAAGCGGCAACATCAATTGATCAGCCTCCGGAAATTTAAAAGACAACAGCAAATGTATCAGTAAAAAAGCCAGTAAAAAACCACCCGCAACGCACCAATATCCAACTTTAAACTGCTCAGGTGTCCGTACAATTAAAGCCCCGTCATTTTTCAGCAGCGTAAACTCACGCGAAGAAAGCAACCTGACCATATGTGGCATTTCACTAAAATTAAGTTGCTTTGAACCATTGAGTTCCTGTACACCCTTAACCTGTCCAAACTCAGCATCTGGTTTTAAAGGAATAACCTCATAAGCTTTTCCTTCCGGTAATTGCGTGAAGGAGTACTGACCAGAAGCATCTGTACGTGCATAAATCCTGAATGATTTCGCCTCTATACTATCCGAAGGAAGAACAGTCGACAACCTCACCAGAACACCAGCTACCGCATCCCCTTGATGTTCTATCTTACCCTTAATTACCCCGTTGCCCATCCCTGCAGATTTAACCGCAGGCATTGCAGGCGCATTATTTTTTTCCTGAGTATAACGAACTTCATCATCCCCGGTAAATCCCAGCAATGACCTCGACACAGCCACCCTTTTCTTAAAGGCAGATCCACCATTGCGATAAGCGTCATCAGCCAGCACATTAAACCTTCTTTTATTCAGATCACCGACATTCGTAAAAGACAAACCCTTCGCCTCTTGCGCAGCAATAGAATTACGCACAACTTCTACGTCAAGCGGATCTTCCAGATAGTATCCCCTGGTTAGTAATCCTTTCACAGCTTTAGCTGGCTCAGGTGCATTTAAATTCACCACCGTTCCATCTTTAAGGCGTTGATCTACCTCCTTAATCCGTCCCTGCAATACACCAAATAACCTGACGAACAGCACCACCATTAAAATAGCGATCAGTCCTAAAAACAAGCGTTCCTGCCCTCTACCTTTAGCTTCAGTCTCTCTCTTATCCATACTTATTTCTTAGCCAGCGAATCAGCCGCATAATTTCGCTTAGATAACCTTCCATTCACATAAAACTGGTCTGGAAAAACAAACCTCACTTGTACCGGATAGTTAACTTTATTAAAACGTATATTTTTTAAATCCAGCGAATTGTTATAAGAAACTACGCCCGTTTCAAAATTCTCCAGCACCAGCTGATCGATCTTCACATACTTACATTTTGGAGAAAGAATTAACGCAGGCCCTTTATAAGCAGAATCACTTTGAAAAACAATATTCCCTTTCGTTTTAAGAATCAGTGTATCCCTGTCAATCGTCAATGCCTGGCTTAAATGAACAGGTACTTTAAATACGGTATCGGCAAGCAAAAGCGTATCCCCTTTTAAACTTAAAAGCATATCGCTGATCTTTTTTTCCTGAGGATTTAATCCAGGTTTGACCGGCGTAACCAAAACCGTTCCCGGCTGTTCTAATTTTGTTCCTTCAGCAGTATGGTATAAAAATAACCAGATTGTTGTTCCTAAAAACAATAAACATAAAGCAGACAGCAATATAATCAGCCCCTTACCACTTTTTTGTTGAACTATATTTTGTTCAGACGCAGCTTTAACCGTTCCTTTAAAAGGCTCAGCAACAGCTGTAGCAGTAACAGACGTCGCAGTAACAGCACTGCTCACTACAGGCTTAACTGGCTCCGGCTTTGAAAACTCGTAAGACGCTCTTACTTTATCATTTTTTGCCAGTACCACTGTTATATTATCCTTGCCACCCGCCTGATTTGCTTCCTCCACTAAACGTGCGGCCTTTACCGCGAGTGTTTCCGGGCCATTCAATACTGCCGTAATCAATGCCGCATCTACCATATCCGTTAATCCATCACTGCAAAGCAAGATCAAATCATCCGGTAAAAAAGGAGAAGAACCTGTTTCAAAATAAGCATCAGTCATTCCCTCACGGCTCGTAAGCCCTAAAGCCTGATTAATCTGATTTCGTTTAGGATGCTGCATCGCTGCTTCTTCGGTAAGCCTGCCGGAATCCTCCAGAAAACCAACAAAGGACTGATCATGTGAAATCTTAATCAGCGAATGATCACGAAATAAATACAACCTGGTATCCCCCACATGCACATAATACAATAGGTTATTTTGTCTGTCTATCACCGCAAGCGTTGCTACACAAGCCATATCCATCAATTCCAGATCACCTTGTTTATGCGTTGCAATCTGTTCATTAGCCAGGTAAAAAACCCTGCTCAGCTGGCTGATCAAATCTGGCTCAATCGTTTCCAGCTCCCTTAAAATAACTTCTTTAGTTAACGCAGCCGCAATTTCACCGCCAGCATATCCACCTACGCCATCAATCACACCCGCAATCATAAACTTATTTTGCATGACTTCCTGAATAATGAATTCATCTTCATTATTCTCTCTTACCCTGCCTGCGTCAGTAATTCCAAATAGACGATCCGCCATTATTTCTGTGATTTTTTAATATCTGTAAAATGCCATAACAGCAATAAAACGCCTATAGCCAGCAACCCAATTGATAAATAATTCCCCATCCGGATCTAAGGTTTAAATATGTTGATCCCGATAATACCGTTCAGCAGGATCTTTGAATTAAAAGGCAGTGCTACCCAATCCGGAGCATCTACCGAACTCCGGTATACCTCCACCTCATTGACCATTGTTTTCTCTCCGAAAGAGGCCAGGTAAAACTTACCCTCAGCCTCTGCATACCGGATGCTCAGATGAGGCGTATTCACCCAATCTGAAGGAATACTAAAAATATAAGGTTCTTTTCGCTCTTCATCCTTACCAGAGATCAATATCTCTTGCGTGGTCATCAGATATTCCAGCTTTTTACCCCTGAAATTCTGATCTGGCATAATCGTTTCAAAACGTGCAAGAACCTTATCAGATTTCCCCTTAACCAATTTAGCGTTTTCCAGATCCATTGCATAAGGCAATTCATAATAACCCTCACTATAATAGGTGAAGCCATTTAAAATATCCTGGTTCACATCAAGCGTTTCTGCAATTCCTGTTTGTCTTGGAATAAAAGTGACTCTTAAATTTTCCTCTTTTTTAGTACTTCCCGGCAATAATTTACCGATAAAGCCTTTATCACCACGCTCATAATCCGGGTGAGAAGCCAATCTGAAAACCCATTTGGAACTCGAAGGTTCCACCGTTTTACCCGCTTTGCGGTATTCCTTTAATACCTCATAAAACTGGTTCACAGACTCATGCACAATGATTCCGAACAAACCCTGTTTATGATCCAGAAATTCTTTATAATCTTCCTCATTGAAACAAATAATGTATTCATGATAAAAAACTACACGGTTCGCAAAAGAAAGCTGCCCAATAGACTCCTTGAATTTATCCAGTATATATTTATAAACCTCGTCAGGCGTTAAACCTTTGACTATTTTTTTAGCTTTACTTTTTTCTGTTGGAAGAAACCAGTCCTGAAGACCTGTCTTTTTCCAGAAAGTTGACTTTTCTGCCATGTTATTTTTTTATGTAGGAAAACCCTGGTTAATCAAATTTTAGAAATGAAGTGTGGTGTCCAGATTCATCGTTGTTGTATCACGCGGAGTTTGTGGAACAGGCTTTAACTGTACTGGCTGCGTCTCTGTATTTCCACTATCTTTTAAAGAATCGCGTTCTTTATCCCAGCTATACCCCTTATCTTCTTCAGCTGTATTTACGGTCGCCGGAGTTATCGTTGTTTTCACAGGGACCTCCTTTTTAACAGGTTTATCGGCCTCCTTAAACAGTAAAAAGTAACTCAACAATGCAATCATAAAAACTACCCCAGCTGATAAAACATAAAATACAGGCTTGGAAATCGCAATTATACCAGCATCACGAACAACAGGTTTTTCATCCTGCGCTTCCTGATAATGCCTCAGTAAAGTCTGCAAACGCTCATTTTCTTTTTGCAATAAGGCAGTACCCGGAGCATCAGCTATAGCACTTCCCGCATCAGCAATACTACTGTGGACAATTGCATACTGTAAAGCCATTCCGCTTTTATACCTGTCTGACGGTGATTTCTCCAGACATTTACTAATCACAGACAGCAACCATGCAGGAACCTGCATCTCATGCATCTTTTTCTCCTCCGACCAGCCTTCGGGCAAATTCTGTTGCCTTAAAGTCAGCAAATCAGGAACTGGCGATTCTAAATGTCCAACCAGCACATCATTCCTTGACTTTTGCCCGTTATCCAGTAAAGGAAAAGGAACCTGGCCAGCCAGTAGCTCATACAGGATTATGCCATAACTGTAAATATCCGTTTCCAGTAGCATTTGTCCTTCACTCTGCTCAGGAGCCATGAATTCGATTGCACCCGCATGGCGGATACTCGTTCTGCGCTGCTCATCAGACATCGCCGATAAACCAAAATCCAGTAAGACATAATTGCCCGTATGGATATTAAATTTAACATTATTACTCTTGATATCCCCATGCTTTACCGTAACCTGATGACAATGCGCTAAAGCATTTGCCAAATGATCGGCCACCTTAATCACTTCCTTGACCGGGAATATTTTATCATGCGGTTCTTTTAGTAACTCTTCGAGATCAGGACCATCAATAAACTCCATTTCTATAAATGGAAACGATCCGCTTTCTGTAATTCCTGAATTTAAGATCTTAACGATATTAGGATTAGGCTCCTCATTTACCTTTTTCAATTTCTCCACCTCATTCTGGAAACTCCTGAAGTTTTTATCTTCTGTACTTTCCGTATGAACCGGTGTTGGCAATAATTTCACTGCCGTTATAATAGGACCAAACCTTCTTCCCTTGTAAACTGAACCCTGGCCTCCGGTACGCAATGCGCCCATATTTTCCAGACCTTCAGTAATCGTAAATACTTTACTCATTTAAGCTAATTCAACTCTGTGTGTGGTAAAATTACTACAATTTTAGTTCCAATGTTTATTTAAAATCAGGAACAAAAAAAAGGCCATCGAATGATAGCCTTTAATTCAATTATTTAAGATACGCAACAGCTTATTTTGAGAGACACAACAACTGATTATTATCATCTCTTCCATTCTACTGACTCAAAATAGCCGCAGTCATATTAGCCACATTATCCTATAATAATATCTAAACTTATCAAATAGCTGGCGGAAATGGAAATCGTTTATTTATAAAACAAGACAGATTATTAGCTATATTTGTAAGCGATTTACAGATAACAAGGAAAAATTATGATTGTAAGCTTTTCTATAACAAATTTCAGAAGTATAAAAGATACTGTTACACTGTCTTTCGAAGCTGATAAATCTCAGGATCTGGAAAAGTATTTTATTCTCGAACCTGCTCCAGGACAAAGATTATTAAAATTAGGTTTAATCTATGGTGCTAATGGTTCAGGAAAGACTACGATCTTAAAGGCTCTTGATTCTTTAAGGACATTAATCGTCTCCTCACCATTACAGAAACAGACGACATTAAATTACACCCCATTTCTATTTAACGCATTAACATCAGCTCAGGAAACGAAGTTTGAATTAATATTTTTCCAAAACGGAATCAAATACAGTTACGAGATTGCTTTCACAAAGGAGGCTATTACTTTTGAAAAGCTCGAATTTTATTCTCCTAACAAATCTTTGATTTATAAACGCGAAACGAATATTGAGAAACAGCTGACTGAAATTAAATTTGGTACTAAGGCCAAGCTCAAACGGACTCAGGAGGAAATTTTAGAGGCAAATACCTTGTGGAATAATCCTGTACTAAGTGGCTTTTTAAAGTCAAATATTGACTCTCCTGAACTCAGAGACGTAACTGACTGGTTCGATAAGGTGCTTAGAAAGCTGATTACCCCTAAAACTGACTTGAGTGATTCAATTAATAAAGCAATTGAAAATAAAGAGATTAATAAGGATCATATAATTAAATTTCTTCAAAAAGCAGATTTCAAGATTACCGACTTAGCACTGGAAAAAAGAACAATTGATTATGATGATGATATGCGTAAAATCATGCGTTTTATTAACAAACAAATTGCCTCTAGAACACCAAGCTCTAGTTCTGAAAAGGATCCTGAATCGCTGGACTTACTTGAAATTGGTTTCCGTCACTCAGTGTTGAATGGTGATCACTCTGATAGTTATATCTTGCCATACGCACAAGAATCAGAAGGGACACAGCGGTATTTTCAATTCAGTGGCCTTTTAGACCAGATACTTGGGAAAAGTAGTGTAATCTTAATCGATGAACTCGAATCTTCACTGCACCCAGAACTATTAAAGCATTTTCTTTTGCTATTTCTTGTCAATGTTAAGGGTTCTCAAATCATAGCGACTACCCATTACCGGGAATTACTGATGGAAAGAGATATATTTCGGGATGATGCCATATGGTTCACAGAAAAAATTTCAGATGGCAGTATAGAGCTTTACGCATTGAGTGACTTCGATTCAAGTGTTATCCGGGATACTACATCTGTATTCAATGCATACAAATCGGGCAAGCTTGGTGCCGTACCACAATTAGAAGATTATTATCTGGATTTCGATAATGAGAGTTAGCGGTACAAAAAAGGGCTTAGGGAGAAAGACTTTTTCTTTGGTTGTAGATGGAGAAACTGAACTTTGGTATCTGCAAATGTTAAGGAAAAACGAGACACTTCATGGAATATCTATTCTGCCCGAACTTCCCAAAAAGAAAACCCTTTTTGAACAGTTTGAGCTGGTAAAGACAAATGCCAGAATTTATGACTTATCGATATGGGTTATTGATCTCGATGTAGTCATTGCTGAAGGAAAAATCCCGGAATTAAAGCAGTATCAAAAAGAAGCTGAAAACATTAAAAAAATCCATGTACTGATTAATACGCCTTGTCTTGAATTTTGGTTTTTGATGCATGTGAAGAATAGTGGCAAGTATTTCAGAGCATGCGATCCTGTTGGAAAGGAACTGAAAAGCCATGATCCACTAAAAACTTATGAAAAGTCAGAAAAATATTTTGTGCGCAGCAATCCTGATATATACCAAAGATTAAAACCTTATCTGAAGACTGGAATAACCAACGCAACGAACAGAGGAGATTTTGACATTGAAGCCCCTGAGCAAGCAAAAGCTGAACTTTATAAGATATTTGGTCTCCTGGGCCTCAATATCTGATCATAGTTATGAATTAAGCTTTCCTTTTTTGGGCTACCAAATCTCCCCTGGTTAAGATCAGAATGAATTAGCAGCTTAGCCTGAACACGCTATTCACAAAAAAACGGTTGCCTTTTTGATCAGACAACCGTTTTTGTAAAAGTTTAAAACTAATTCTTACCACCCCTTAACAGCACCACCTTTGAATATTTTAGCAGCAGCGGCTTCTACCTCTTCAGATTGAAAAGCTTTTACAAATTTCTTAATCTTCTCCTCATCTTTGTTATCCTCTCTGGATACAATGATATTTACATAAGGTGATTTCTTATCTTCTACAATTAGTCCGTCACGGTCTGCAATTAAGCCTGCAGAACTAGCAAAAGTATTATTGATCACAGCGATAGTTACATTTTGATCATCCAGTGCTCTTGGCAATTGCGGAGCTTCCAATTCAAGGATCTTTATCTTTTTAGGATTTTCGGTAATATCATTTACAGTAGGTAATAAGCCAACACCATCTTTTAATTTCAGTAAACCTGATTTTTGTAAAAGAAGTAAAGCACGGCCACCGTTTGTCGGGTCATTAGGAATGATAATTGTATTTCCTTCCTTTAACTCTTCAATTTTCTTGATTTTTTTAGAATAACCAGCTAATGGGAAAACAAAAGTATTTCCCTGAATTGCAAATTTATAACCACGTTGTTTAGTTTGTACATCTAAATAAGGTTTATTCTGGAATACATTCACATCCAGATCCCCTTGACTAAGCGCTTCATTAGGCATCACGAAATCGTTGAATTGTACCAATTCTACTTCTAAGCCAAATTTCTCTTTGGCAACTTTCTGAGCAGCTTCAGCAACTGCAAATTCCGGCCCCGATTCTACCCCTACTTTAATATGGTTCGGGTCATTCTTTTTAGCACCTCTGCCGCAGCTGAATAAGGATACTGAAACGATTACAGCTACAGCCGCCAGTAAATTGATTTTTATTTTCATCAGTATATATTTGTTGTTGTTCTCAGTATTTATATTTTTAATTGAACTTAAGAGCAAACCTGGTCCCTCTTATTTATTTTTAGCTTAAAACTACTTATTTCCTATGGTCTGCACGTTTAGCAAGAAAATCTCCGGTAAACTGGATTGCGAAAACTAAAGCAACCAGTACAATTAATACCGCGTTCATCACCAGTACATCATAACCTACGTAGCCGTATTGATAACCGATTTGGCCTAATCCTCCTGCACCAACTGCGCCACCCATAGCCGAATAACCAACAAGTGTGATCAAAGTAATCGAAGCCGTATTAATTAGTGAGGGCAATGCTTCTGGCAATAATACTTTACAAACGATCTGAAAAGGAGTTGCCCCCATCGCCCTTGCCGCCTCAACCAGACCACCCGGCACTTCGATTAAACTATTTTCTACCATTCTGGCAATAAAAGGTGCCGCTCCGATACTTAAAGGAACTAAAGCAGCTTCAATACCGATAGAAGTCCCAACCAGCATCCGGGTAAAAGGAATCATCCATACAATGAGGATAATAAACGGAATAGAACGGAAAACATTGACGAAAACTGATACAATATTGTTCAGCGTTCTGTTTTCCAGTACCTGACCTTTTCTGGTCAGATAAAGCATGACTCCGGTCGGTAATCCGATCACAAAACCGAAAAAACCAGAGACAAAGGTCATCACTATAGTCTCCCATGTTCCTTTGAACATCATTAAAATCATCGCATCAGACATACCCTAAAACCTCCACTTTGATCTGTTTTTCTTCATAATATGCTATTGCCTTCAGGCTGTCTTGCTGTGCACCGGAAACTTCAATCACCATAGCGCCAAATTTAACACCTCCGGCATATTCAATTTGTGCGTAAATAATATTGTTATTGAGGTTGAATAACCTGCTCACTTCTGATAGTACAGGATCATCTACAGACTGCCCGGTAAATTCAAGCTTTAATAATGGCTTTTTATCTGCAGTCAGCGTAGGGCTCAGTCTTTCCATATACGTTTCCGGGATATTTATTTTCAAGGATGAAGCGATAAATTCACGGGTAAGTTCTGCTTTAGGATGGGCAAAAATTTCACTGACAGTTCCCTGCTCGATTAATTTACCCGCACTGATAACTGCAACCTCATCACAAATACTCTTCACTACATCCATTTCGTGGGTAATCAACAAAATAGTAATGTTCAGCCTTTTATTGATATCTTTTAATAAGGTAAGAATAGATTTTGTTGTTGCCGGATCTAAAGCACTTGTAGCCTCATCGCATAACAGCACTTTTGGATTACTCGCCAGCGTTCTGGCAATCGCAACCCTTTGTTTCTGTCCACCAGATAAATTAGCCGGATAGTCTTTTCCTTTATCTTCAAGCCCAACCAGAGCCAGCAATTCAGCCACTCTTTTTTGGATCTGTTCTTTAGGTACTTTATCCAATTCTAAAGGAAATGCAATGTTTTCAGAAACCGTTCTGGAAGATAATAAATTGAAATGCTGAAAGATCATGCCGATCTGTCTTCTTTCTTTAGCCAGCGCTGCCGGTGATAAATCAATCAGGTTCAGCCCATCTACAATAACTTCACCAGATGTCGGTCTTTCCAACAAATTCACACAGCGGATCAAGGTGCTTTTTCCTGCGCCTGATGCCCCGATCACCCCATAGATTTTACCCTTGGGAACAGTTAAAGAGACGTCCGACAAAGCCGTAATCTCCCTGTTTTTCTGATGAAATTGTTTAGTTATATTTTTTAATACAATCATGTTCGGCGCAAAAGTAATAATAATCATCAATAGTCTATTATATTTATAGACTTTAACTATCAGGGAGATATAAAAAAAGGCACCCGAAAAGTGCCTTTTTTCTATTTATTGTTCAAATTAAGCTGACTAGTTCAACGATCCCATATCAATTACAAAACGATAATGAACATCTCCGGCAAGCGTGCGCTCATAAGCTTCATTGATCTGGTCAATATTAATCATTTCTACATCTGAAGTAATATTGTGTTCCGCGCAGTAATCCAGCATCTCCTGAGTTTCTTTAATTCCTCCTACCAATGAGCCTACCAGACTACGACGGCCACCAATCAATTGGAATGCCTGCACATCTGAAGGTTTAGGTGGTACACCTAATAAAACCATCACCCCATTGGTACGCAATAAGGCCAGGTACTCATTGTAATCATGTTCCGCAGATACCGTATCAATGATATAATCAAAACTGTTAGCCAGCTTTTTCATCGTTTCCTTTTCCGTGGTAATCTCAAAATGGTGTGCTCCTAATTCCTGTGCATCCTTTTCTTTGCTTTTAGAACGGCTTAATACCGTTACTTCCGCACCCATTGAGGCCGCAATTTTTACTGCCATATGCCCTAATCCGCCTAAACCAACTACTGCAAGCTTATCTCCTTTTTTAACATTCCAGTGTTTCAATGGAGAATAAGTAGTAATTCCTGCGCATAATAAAGGGGCTACTTTTTCAAGAGGCAATTTATCAGATACACTCAATACAAATTTTTGAGTCACTACAATATGGCTGGAATAACCACCATAAGTAATTGTTTTTTTGTCCTGTAATAACGAATTATAGGTTTGTGAATGTCCATTTTCACAATATTGCTCATTGTCTTCTTCACAGTTTCTGCAATGACCACAAGAGTCCACAAAACAGCCGACGCCAACGGTATCACCTACTTTAAAACGGGTCACCTGATCTCCGACTTTAGTTACTTTTCCAACAATTTCGTGTCCTGGGACTACAGGGTACATCGTTCCTCCCCATTCGTTTCTTGCGGTATGTATATCTGAATGGCATACACCACAATACAAGATTTTAATCTCTACATCATCAGCTCCCGGTTCACGACGGTCTAACTGATAGGGAGCTAATGGTTTATCAGCACTCTGCGCTGCATAGGATTTTACTGCTTTCATCGTTTTTCAATTATTTAGTGTTATAACAAATATAAATACAAAAGTCATTGCCATTTTGTTCATTATATTTTTGTGCGCTTTAAGATAATCAGCTCTCAAGCTGGTAACCGTATTGTTCAGCAAACGCTGTCATTATCACTTTCCATTACTATCCCCACCTTAATTCATCATCAATCTTTTTGTTCCGGCTAAAATTAAAAAACTGGAAAATGTAAAGGTTATTATATCGAAAAACGCCTTTAAATTCACCTGGGAGAAGGATATCACTGCGACAGGCAATCCAAACGATAGCGCCATTATCCTGTTATACAATAAAACCTACGGACGTGTACATGCTAATTACAGTGGTGCACGAAGAGATGAATTAAAACATAATTCCCCTTAAATGCACATTACATCAAAAAGAACAGTTATGAATCTTCATTGCCTTTAAAGACATTATGAGTGATGAAGTCTTCAAAAACGTGTTTATTGCGGTAGGTTTACAAATTAACTACTAACAGGCGGCTTAAAATAGTTCAGCAGGATGTAAAAAAAACATGGCACCATAAATGTTAAATTTAAAACAATCTGCGAGAATAGCTTTACGGCTATAAAAAACAATTTATGGATAGAATAGAACTCAACTTAGCACGTTTGCTGGATACATTTATCAGCAAAACCCCTACCCTTTTACTAGCACTGATTACGTTATTGATAGGATTCTGGCTCATTAAATTTTTAGTCAGGTTTTTAAATAATCATTTGAATAAAGGAAAGATTGACCTTTCACTCTCTAACTTTTTAATCAGCATTTTAAAAGTTATACTTTATATCCTTTTATTGGTTACAGTTGCATCAACCCTTGGAATAGAGACTTCATCTTTTGTCGCAATTTTAGCTGCCTCTGGTCTTGCAGTAGGCCTGGCCCTTCAGGGGAGCCTTTCAAATTTTGCAGGTGGTGTATTAATCCTGTTGTTCAAGCCCTTTAAAGTAGGCCACTTTATTTCATCCAGCAACAATGTAAGTGGTACGGTACTTAAAATTGATATCCTTTACACCACGTTAAAAGCTGGTAACGGGACTACGATTTATGCACCAAATGGCCCGCTGGCTAATGCAGTCATCAACAATGTTTCAGATAATACAAACCGGATGCAGGAATATAGTATCGGCATATCTTACAATGCCAATATAGATACGGCAAGAAAAGTTATCCTGAATGTGCTGACTAATGATCCATTGGTTTTAAAAGACCCTGCCCCCGTTGTTTTAGTCTCTTCTCTGGGAGATAATGCGGTTAATCTGACAATCAGATCATGGTCTGCCAATGGCGATTTCTGGGCAACTTATCATCGTAATTTTCAATCACTTAAAGAGGCATTGGATCAGCACAATATCGGCATTCCATATCCGCAAAGAGAGATACATATTATTCCTGCAAGTAAAGATTTACCAGATTAGTACTGCCTGGAAGATAACCAGCATACCTCAAATTAGAAATCCGGATTCCTGCAAAATAACCGCAGAAACGCGGATTTTCCCGTTCATCCGCTGGTCTTCATTTTTTTCAATCGTATTTAAAAGTAGTAGCTTTGCACAATGAAGCATTTAACTTTCTTTTTATTATTTATAGCCCTATTCAGTAACGTTTCCAAAAGCCAGGATAAAACGGCCAGCATACAGACCTCAACAAAACCCTTCACATTAGGGATAACTGATGAAATTCAATCTGCTCAATTAGCAGAAAAAAGAATTTTGAATATTTATTTACCTGAAGGTTATGATCAGGACATTCAAACGACCTACCCGGTTATTTATCTTCTGGATGGATCTGCTAATGAAGATTTCATCCATATTGCAGGCCTTGTTCAATACTGCACGATGATACAGATGATGCCTAAATCCATTGTCGTGGGTATCGCAAATATTGACAGAAAAAGAGATTTTACCTTCCCTACTTCTGTCCAGCAGGATTTAAAAGATTTCCCAACAACAGGAAAATCAGAAAAATTCATGGCCTTTATGGAAAGGGATTTACAACCATACATTCAGCAGAAATACAGAACCAATGACACCAGGACAATTATTGGTCAATCTTTAGGTGGTTTGTTTGCGACCGAAGTTTTGCTGAAAAAACCTCAGCTTTTCAATAACTATATAATTATCAGCCCAAGCTTATGGTGGGATAATGAATCCCTGCTTGCAAAAGCTCCTGAGTTATTAAAATCAGGTCTGGCTAAAAATATTAAAGTATATGTTTCTGTAGGTACAGAAGGAAAAGTTATGGAGAATGATGCAGCAAACCTTGCAGCAGTCTTAAAAAAATCGGCAGATCAGAGTTTTCAGGTTACCTTTAACCCCATGCCGGCAGAAAACCACTTAACTATTTTACACCATAGTACTTATAAAGCGTTTGAAGTGCTAAATGCCAAACAATAATTAGCTGAGGGATGAAAGAAAAAGGTATAAATACCACAAGACTCCATATACAAGCTGTAACGTTGCATGACGCAGGCTTCATTCTGGAGTTGGTCAATACACCCGGATGGCTTAAATTTATTGGAGACCGGAATGTTAAAACCATTGAAGATGCCAAAAATTACATTCTGAAATTAACAACAGGTCCGGGTACAAATTATTTCCTGGTTAAGTTAACTGAGCAACAACTCCCGATTGGCGTAGTCACTTTTATGAAACGCGATTATTTGGAACACCATGATATTGGCTATGCTTTTCATCCTGATCATGAGGGAAAGGGATATGCTTTTGAAGCTGCAAAAGCCGTATTGGATGAGTTAAAAAAAGATCCTGTTCATCCAAAAATCCTGGCAACTGTATTAAGAAACAATGTCAAATCTATTCAATTGCTGGAAAAACTTGGACTCAGCTATGATAAAGACCTGATGATCGACAACAAAGACCTCTTACTTTACGTTATAAATACAGCAACAAACCAATAAATGCAGGTATTGCCTTCCCTAGATTTGTCAGCAACGATTAAGCATTATCTCTTTTTAACTACTCAAAGTGAAGAGGTAAAAAAACTGCGTTTGTTTTCTGACGGAAATACAGGAATGGTGTTTTCTTTTAAGACCCCGCTTATTTCACATTTTGCCGGCTCAGGTATACGTGTTGAACTTCCGGATTCTTTTATTTACGGTCAGCTTGATTCTTTTCAGGATTTATATTGCCAGGGAGAAACTTCTTTAATGATTGTTGTTTTCCATCCTCATGGGCTGAGTCAAATACTGGGTATTCCTTCCCAGGAACTTAAAAATCAACGTATAAAGGCAGAAGACCTCTTTGGGTCTAAGGGTACAGCACTTTATGAAAAACTATCCGACAGCACTGCAATCACTAGTAAAATTACTTTGGCTGAAGACTTTTTCAGAAAACTAATTGCTAGCAGACAGCTTCCTGATCAGCCATTAATCTTGGCTTCCCTTAACTTTATTACTCAAAATAAAGGTTTACTTCCGGTCAGTAAATTAGCCGCTTTTACTGGTTACCATGAAAGAACACTGGAAAGGACCTTTATAACCAATATCGGGATCAGTCCAAAAAGATTCAGTACGATTGTAAAACTGCATGTATTTCTGAAACAGCTCAGAGATCAACCAATTCAGGAAACCCTGACTTTATTAGGTCACGAGGCCGGATATTACGATCAGCCGCATTTAATCCGTGAATTCAAAAAACATACAGGGTTAACGCCTGGTCAATACAGCAGTATTGCTGATCCGCTGGCTATCAATTTCCTGAGTTATCAGCCCGGCCAGCACGGATTGTTAACCTGATTAATCTCGTTACCCGGCTAATTTACCAGTTGTCGGGTTTGTACATTTTTATGGAATTCCCAGCCAATATCTTTGTCTAAAACAGCTAATGATGGAAAACCTAAAAATTGCTACAGCACAATTTGAGCACAAAAGTGGAGATAAACACTATAACCTGTCAGTTATAGATGAGCTGGCCGGAAAAGCTTCAAAGGATGGCGCACAGGTCATCGCTTTTCATGAATGTTCGGTAACTGGTTATACTTTCGCCAGAAATCTTTCTAAAACACAAATGCTTGAGCTGGCAGAATTAATTCCTTCGGGAGAAAGTATTTTAGCGCTTAAAGCAATAGCAGCCAAACATAATATTGCTGTTCTGGCCGGCCTTTTTGAAAAAGATGAAGCAGGTAATTTATTTAAAGCCTATGTCTGCATAGACAAAAGTGGGCTGGTTGCCAAGTTTAGAAAATTACATCCTTTTATAAATCCTTTCCTTACACCAGGAGATGAATACTGCATTTTTGAGCTTTACGGCTGGAAGTGCGGAATTTTGATTTGCTATGACAATAACATCATTGAAAACGTAAGAGCAACCAAGCTTTTAGGTGCAGCTATTATTTTTATGCCACACGTGACCATGTGTACGCCTTCTACCAGACCTGGAGCAGGATTTGTAAATCCGGCGCTCTGGGAAAACAGAGCAAATGATCCAACCTCTCTCCGCCTGGAGTTTGAAGGCATGAAAGGCCGCGACTGGCTAATGAAATGGCTACCTGCCAGAGCTTACGATAATGCAATTTATACGGTTTTCGCTAACCCGATCGGGATGGATGATGACCAGCTGAAAAATGGATGTTCCATGATTATTGATCCTTTCGGAGATGTTCTTACCGAATGTAAAACTTTAGGTGATGCTTATGTAATAGCGGTGCTTACGCCTGAAAAATTAATACAAGCAGGTGGGCATCGCTATATCCAGGCCAGAAGACCTGAGCTTTACAAAGATATTATCGGAAGCCCGCATCAATCCGAACAAAAAGTAGCCTGGCTTATTTAATTAATGATCAACTGACCGTCCTGGATAATGACGGTCAGTTTTTTTATTACAGGAATTGCTCCTGTTTAATAAATAGTTCTTGCAAAATTAAATCTTTATGTTTTACTTTGCAATTCAAAGTTCTTTTAAAATGCAAGAAAAAGATATTTATTCAGAGCTGAGTTCTATCCGTAACCTGATGGAACGTTCTTCCAAATTCATCTCCCTGAGTGGTTTGTCAGGGATTATGGCTGGAATATATTCATTAATTGGTGCATTCATCGCTTATAAAATAGTCTATAATGCGCAAGGTATTTTGCAATATAGAAACAGTTATATTAGTGAATCACAGATTTTATGGCAATTAACTAGTATTGCTGCTGGTGTTTTAGTGCTTTCTTTGGTGACAGGGATTTGGCTGACTATCCGTCAGGCGCGTAAAAAAGGAGAAAAATTCTGGAACCCGGTAAGTAAACGCTTATTGGTAAACATGACCATTCCCCTGCTAACAGGCGGACTATTTATCCTGATCTTGCTGATCCGCGGTGAATATGCAATTATTTCCTCTGCTTGCTTGATTTTTTATGGCCTCGCCCTTATAGCTGCAAGTCATTACACGTTATCTGACGTAAAATGGCTTGGATTTAGTGAGATTATTCTGGGTTTAGTGGCGGCCTTAATCCCAGGTTATGGAATTGTTTTCTGGACTATCGGTTTTGGTATCCTGCATATTCTTTATGGTTCAATCATGCACTTTAAATACAATCAGTGAAAATTTCCCTGGAATCTTTCGATAAAGCTTTTGAAAACCGGATACGCCTGCAAATTATGAGCGTACTGGTTGCCAATGCGTATTATGATTTCAATGCGTTGAAAGAGCTGCTGAATGCAACAGACGGTAATCTCGCCTCCCATCTCAAAGCGTTGGAAAAGGAAGAATACATTACTGTAACCAAAAGTTTCATCGGCCGTAAACCTAATACACAATATGCTGCTTCGGCAAAAGGTATCCTTGCGTTTAAAAAACACCTGGAAGCACTTGAAAATTTAATTAAACAACAAAAGTAATAACCTTTTTTTTACCTATATACTTTGAATTTCAAAGTACTTTTAAACCATCAATATGAACTATCAACAAGAAAAACAAAACAATGGATTCAGAACTTGGTTCTCGGAATCCGTGATCGTAAAGTTATGTCTTATAGGCGTTTTAACTTTGCTCCTGCTCATTCCTTCGAGCCTGGTTCAGAATTTGATTGTAGAAAGACAGGCCAGACAACAAGAAGTGAACAATGAAATATCAGATAAGTGGTCTGGGAGTCAATTGGTGGAGGGCCCGATTTTAGTCATTCCTTACAAAACCACAGTTAACCACAAGGACAGTGCAGGAAAGGTGACTACAAAAGAAGTGTTAACCAATATCTACATCATGCCCGAGACCTTGAATATTACTGGGAAAGCAGAACCGCAATTGCTGCATCGCGGAATATTTGATGCGGTGGTTTACAATTCAAAGATCAGGGTAAATGGAAAATTCAGTGCGATGGAATTGAGAAAGTCTGGTATTAACCCCGATATGGTTCAATGGGATAAGGCAAAGGTAGCTATTGGGTTAAGCGATCTGAAAGGTTTAAAAAACAATCCGGTTATTAAATTAGCAGGTAAAGATTATGCTGTGGAGCCAGATTTCACTACACTTTCTTTATTTACGAATAACCTGATTATTCAGCCTGATCTGAGTGCGGGTAAAAACACAGCATTGGATTTCAGTTTTGACCTGGATTTAAGAGGCAGTAATGAGCTGAGTTTCCTCCATATTGGAAAGAGCACAACCGTGAAAATTGACGGAAGCTGGGGCAATCCGAAATTTACAGGACGTTATCTTCCTGAACAGCGCAATGTATCGGCTAATGCATTTTCAGCAACCTGGAAAATGCCCTATTTTAACAGACCATTCTCTCAGCAGTGGATTAATGAAAATACAACGCTGGTTAACGTTCCTGCAATTAAAGAAAATCCAATGCAGGAAACTTCGGTACAGTCACCTTTAAAAGATGGCTCTTTTGGTGTCCAGTTCATTCTTCCTGTTGATCAGTATCAAAAGACTATGCGTTCGGGTAAATATTCAATTCTAATCATTATGCTGACTTTCATTTCTCTGTTTTTCACAGAGTTGCTGAACAAAAGAAAGGTACATCTTTTACAATATGTGCTGATTGGTGCAGCAATGATTATTTACTATACGTTATTGCTCTCATTTAGTGAGCGCGTTGGTTTTAATCTTGCTTACCTCATTGCTTCGGTTGCGACGGTTTCGCTGATTGGTAGTTTTATCGCAGCTTTATTGAAGAACAGGAAACCCGCGATGATATTTGTAGGGATCCTGACTATTTTCTACGGATTTGTTTACGTGATCATCCAATTACAGGACGTGGCTTTGTTATTCGGAAGTGTTGGCTTATTTATTATCGTAGCTGCGCTGATGTATTTATCGGCTAAGATAGACTGGAACAGGAATCCTTTGGCAGAAACCTCAGATCCGGGATAAAACTATTCTTCAGGGAAATACTGCTTCCTGTGCATCTTCACTACCGATGAATTCAGCTGTAGAGATTCAGGCTGTGTTTGAATAAGAGTAATATTTTCCTGTAGCTAAAAAGTGTTACTGGTTGGTCAGAATTAGCAATATGCATTTCTTGCAAATTGCTAATTCTTAATTTCATTCTATTTGAAATGTCGTTAAATCCTCAATGCAATCTCGCAGTCCGCTCCAACCATATCTTCTTATACTGAGCTTTGTATTCCTTCGATAAAAAAGACCTGTCGATTAAATCAAAAACTTCAACCTCCTTACCTGTTAACTTATTTATGATCCTGGTAAAAATTTTTGTACTTAATCCGAGTGAACTTGCAAGATTTTGGAAATCCTTAAGTTTAATATTTCTTTTCTTGCCGCTAAGTAGCATTGCCATATCGTCTTTGTCTTTTGGAAATACCAGTGCGCTGTTAACCAAGTCATACGCAGGTGAAAATACAATCTCGTTTCCTGGATACAAGATGGCAAAATTTTTCATGTGCATGTCACTGTTCCCACTCAGGAAAGAAAATACCAGGAGTTCAAAATAGCTGAATAGATCCAATCCCTTATTAGTGCAATAAAGGTTAATTAGTTTACCACACCGCTCATAAGAACTATCATATTTCTGCTCCGTTTGAAATCCACCCAGCTGGCAAAAGTCTTCCATATGAATCTTTGCGTTATCTTTCCTGTCGAATCTTTTGGCCACATAAGCTAGCCTACCATCCGCAGTCGGTATCAGGCAATGTTCGCAGGTCCGGATCCTGAATAACTTAGCCAGATGCATGGTGAGATCTTCTACTTCAGGCATTTGGGCAAGTTCCGCATTCTGAGGTTTCAGTATATATCTTCCCCAAAGACCTACTATAGTTAATCTTTTTCCGACTTCAATACTTTCCAGATCGAGAGAAAGCTTGGGCTGAACGCCTGTTACTGCGATGCGCTTATTTACGGTCTCTTCTGCAAGTTTGTCCAGCAGTTCTTTATCCAGTTTTAATTCTGGCAATTTTTCTATCCCGAAAAACTTTTTACAACAGCTGGCATGGTAAGCTAATCCTGATTCAACTGGCCTATAACAAAATAAACAATTAGCCATTTACATCCTCCTCTTCATTTGGCAGTACGGTCACTGCGCCTATAGTATCTCTGCAAAGGGTAATTAACAATTCAAAACGGTCTGTTCCTTTAATTTTCCAGTGTTTGCTTGCAATATTTAATAACCATCCTTCCGGTATCAATCCGTCAAAAAATGAGAAAAGAACACGACTGGTATAAGGATGAGGGCGGAGAGGCAACGTTTGACTTACAGGTTTTGAATCTTTACTTTTTAAGTAAACGTCATCATAGATGAAACTATAGCCGTCATCATTCTTTTCAAGAGAGCCGGCAAGCGCCTCATTATAAAATATCTTTGCTTTATTCGTCATGACCCGGCTCTTTATCAATTACGCCCACTTGTTTGCCAAACATGTTCAATACATTATTCACTTTATCAAGCTGAACGGTTGTTTTTCCTCTTTCCAGTTCACGTAAAAATCGTAACCCAACACCAGCCTTAAAAGCCAATTCTTCTTGAGAAAGACCATTTTTTTTTCTGGATTCTTTAATAAATGCAATAATTGACTCCATAATAATACCCCTACGGGTACAATATAACGATAATTGTTCATTTTATACCCGTATGGGTATAAAAAACACAAATTAAGCTCTGATAATACCCTTACGGGTATTATCAGAGCTTAAGATATGCTATTACACTCGATATATTTAATCTCTTTAGCTATTAACCATCACCAGCTTCTGACCCCGAGTTCCTTTCATACTACTGTTTTTCATCTTTGTTATAAGTATTTTGTAAAGGTAAATGACCCCTTAAAGTGATTGTTATGTTCACTAATTTGAGAGTTACTCAAAAAAAGAAGTTCATATGAAAAAAGAGAATTCATCTGATGCGATAAATAAGGAATACTGAAAAAGGTAAATTACTACTACCTATATTGGATTTACTGGAAGAATGTAGTATAACTTAGTTATTAGTAATGTGCAATCAATAAACAGCGGTGGCTAGCGCGGCTAATTTTTCACGCAACAGAGTCTCACCAATGAACTTTCAGATAACCACGCGTGGATTTATACCTGGAAGTATCAATAGCTTCATAACCTTTTTCAGCCTGCATGATTGCTTTCTCTTTACTTTCGGCTATTACAATCAGCCATTTTAGCTCCCCGGTTTTTGTGCAGATCCGATCTACATGAAAATTTTTGATCTCCATAAGTTCCGGAGAATGCGCTTTACCTTCGGAGAAATATACCTTAAATAAATTCATAAGCTGATCGAAGCCTGGTTAGCCAGCCTCATAAAATATGAACGCAAACTAAAATGTTTTAGATGTCATTTTTTTGTCATTTTGAAGAATTCTATCGATTCAGTTCAGCAGCAATATCGGCCAGGCTCCTCAACCCTTTATCAAGCTGATTATTCCATGGCATCCCATAGTTCAGGCGCATACAGTTAGCAAATTGATTTTGTAAAGTAAATAATCTGCCTGGCGCAATACTAACCCCTTTTTTTACAGCCAGGTCATACAACTGAATTGTATCTATTTTCTGATCAAATTCCACCCATAAAACCATCCCTCCCTGCGGTCTGCTCACTTTTGTTCCTTCGGGGAAATAATCGTTGATAGCGCGGATGTATTGCAGGCTATTGGTATGCAATGTATTTCTCAGCTTACGCAAATGATGTTCGTAACGCCCTGTTTCCAGGAAGTTTGCAATCACTTCCTGTGTAATATTTGTAGAAGCAATCGCATGAAAAAGCTTCATTCTGAGAATTTCTGACTTAAATTTCCCTGGTGATATCCAACCTACCCGATAACCCGGTGCCAGCGTTTTTGATATAGAGCTGCACCAGAGCACCAATCCACTTTCATCATACGTTTTACAAGTATTAGGACGGTTGGTCCCAAAGTAAATATCTCCATAAATATCATCTTCTATTAAAGGGACATTGTGCTTTTGTATCAATCTCACGACTTCCTTTTTATTTTCATCAGGCATTAAACTTCCTAAAGGATTACTGAAATTACTTACCAGCAAACACAAGTTAATTTTATTCGCCTCCAGTGCTTTTTTCAAGGCATCTATTTCGATCCCGGTTTGCGGATGTGTAGGTAGTTCCATCACTTTCAGGCCAAGGCTCCTGGCCAATTGTAAAACCCCAAAATATACCGGACTTTCCACTGCAATAGTATCACCTGGTTTGCCCAGTACCATCATTGCATAAGAAATAGCATTGATACAACCATTTGTCGTAATAATATTCTCATGGCTTAAGTCTGGGATCGTAAAAGCATGCCGGGCAATTTGCTTTCTTAATTTCTCGTTCCCCTGAATTTCCCCATAAGCAGTACCGCTGCCTTTTAACTCCCGCATGGCCTGAATCATCCCTTTATTTAGCTTTGCGATGGGCAGCAGTTCATCGGCCACAACAGCATGAGCCAATGTAATACTCATCGGGGCCGCATTATTGTAAACTTTTTCCAATAGATCTTCGATTTGAATCTGACTGGTTTCAGCGCTGGGCTCACTGATTTTTGGCAGTGCAGGAATTCGTTTTAAAGAACCGCTTATGTAATATCCTGATTTTGGCCTGGTTTCAATAAGCCCTTTACTTTCAAGCTCATAGTAGACTTTTATAGCGGTAGTCTGACTTGTTCCATAACGTTTACAAAATTCACGGAGTGAAGGAAGTTTGTCGCCAATAGCCAGTACATTATTTTTAATCTGCTGTTCTAATACATTTGCTATCCGCTGATACAAATGATCCTTTTGAGCTACTTTATCTTGCATAATCTTAAACTGCTATGCTCAAATATAACAAAACTGCATCTGCATACATAGCAATATTTACCTTAACTTTGCCTTAATTAATAGAGAAAGTAGTTATACAGAAAATTCATTATGGAAATTACACATAGTACCACTAAAGACATTGACGCCATATTCGGCCTTTACGATCAAGCAACTGAGCATATGAAAAAAGTAGGCCTTTTATTCTGGCAAGGATTTGAAAGATCACTTATTCAGAAAGAAATTGATGAAAACAGGCATTATAAGATCATGGTTGACGGACAACTCGCCTGTACTTTCTGCATTACCCTTAATGATCCGGCCATCTGGAAAGAAAAAGACAAAGATCCATCAGTTTATATCCACCGTATCGCCACAAATCCTTCCTTAAGAGGCAATTCATATGTTAAACATATCGTTGACTGGGCAACTCAGTATGCGAAGGAAAATCAACGTTCTTTTGTCAGACTGGATACTGGAAGTGGTAATGATAAATTGAATAATTACTATATCAGCTGTGGTTTCAACTACCTGGGTGTTACACAACTGGATGATGTCAGCAGTTTACCTGCGCATTATAAACACGGTTCTTTCAGTCTGTTTGAAATCCCAATTAACTAAGCAAGATGACCGATCAGACGAATTTAGAGATCCTGCCTCCGGGTTTACCTGTTCCTGAAGATGACGGAGCATGCAGTCATCTGTTAGGTTTAACTATGCCTGAGTTGTCGTTGCATAGTACGCATGGCGAATTAGTAGCGCTTTCCAGGATTAAAGGCCTTTTGGTAATTTATTGTTATCCGATGACCGGGCCCGCAGAAGTTCCGCTTCCTGAGGGTTGGGATGCTATTCCCGGTGCCAGAGGTTGTACACCACAAGCCTGTTCCTTTCGCGATCATTATCAGGAATTGAAACAGTTGAATACACAAGTGTACGGAATGAGTACACAATCAACTGCGGACCAGCTGGAGTCAAAAGAAAGGCTGCATCTTCCTTTTGACTTATTAAGTGATGAAAATCTGGCATTTACAAAAGCCTTAAACCTACCACTTCACCTGGTAGGTCACCTTAAGTATTTGAAACGGGTTACCCTGATCTTTGAAGATGGAGTAATCACCAAATATTTTTATCCTGTTTTTCCTCCTGATAAAAATGCAGAAGAGGTATTGGACTATTTAAGATAAGAGTGGATTAAATCCACTCTTTAAAATCCTGCCTTTTCCATGAATTCTATCACTTCTCCATTTGGACTATAAACCAATGAATTATGCACCGTAATAGCTGGATTGCCCAAATGCAGCACCATCGGTTCAAGACAAGCTGTTGCTCCACCTGCAATAGCCATTTCATAGGCTTTTTTTGAATCCTTGACGGTCAGGCAAATATGTAATAAAGCAGTTTGAATGAATTCTTCTTTTGCTAGTTTTTTCCTTCCCTGCGCGGGGATATCAGCTTGGTTATCATATATTTCGAGGTAACTAAAACCATCACGCGATTTGAGCATCGCCGCCTGTTTAAGCTTAAACTCCGGTAATGACCAGGTATGACTAACGGTATACCCTATCACTCCGGTGTAAAACTGAACAGTCTGTTCAAAATTTTCTGCTCTGATTGCAATATGGTGTAAGCCTGTTATGCCGATATCATCTTTTAGTGTTGCCATAATTTAAGAATTTATCTTCAAATTTACAGCCGGAAGCGCTTATAGTAATGAACTTACAAAATTGTAAGCGATCAGGTTTCCTGTTCATCAGATGAGAAAAATTACTTCGACCAATTATATCAACGCACAAAAATTACATGGGTTATGCGATGCAGCGTATACCTTATCACAGTTAAGTGGCCGGTGGAAACTTACATTACTGGTAAAATTGCGCGAAGGTAGTAAGCGATTTTCTGAACTTAAAGGAGAGCTTCCTGCTATTAGTGAGCGTGTATTGGCCTTACAATTAAAAGAACTGGAAAAAAGTGGATTGATTCTCAGGCAGGAATCCACATTGAAAAAAAAACTATATACCTATGAATTATCACCATTAGGAAAATCAATGGATCAGGTAATCCAATCACTTTCAGATTGGGGTAAAATCAACAATTTACAGGCGGAATTGTAAGGTAGTTCTGATTGCAAAGTTTGAAGGCTCTAATCCAGGCTCACTTAAATGTTCCTTTTGAGTGAGGCGATGTAAGAAATCAATGCGGATAATCTTAAAGATGTTCTCTACGCCATAACCGATCTCTACATATGGGACATTATTTAAACTCCGGTTCAGATTGGTACGCCCTCTTAAAAAGGACTCATTGTTTTTATCTGATAGACTGCCTTGCAGTATATTCAGAACAGCAACAGTACGCACATTTAAGGATTTTAACAATGGAATACTATTGGTGATCAGTCCTTCCATATGTTGCGTATAGTTCAACGAGATAAACCTGTCACTTGTAAATTCCATAAAGCGCATTGTATTGAAGCTATAACGGTGATTTTCAAGTAATGGATAAGGGATTGCACTTGGAATATATCCTGCGGTCAGAGAATAATCCCCGATTCCCAAAATCCCCATACGCGGTCGCTGACTAATGTTAAAATAGAATTTGTTGTAGTCGAAATCTCCATATAAAGCTTTAGTCCCTCTGATATATCTGAAGGTTAATATTGGATTACTGTTTCCATTCCCAATGATTAATCTTTTGTTGATTTTAGAAGATTCCAGCAAACGTCTTCCTGGTGTCCATTGTACTTCTGAGGTAATTTCAGAAACCTCATACCGGTTATAAGTCCGCTGATCTGCCTGATCATGGTAATGAAAATTGAATAAGGGGTCAAAAGTACGGTGAGCTAAAGTCAGTTTACCTCTTATGGTCGGTGTGATGTCAGTTTGAATATAAGCCTGACTTATATTTTGAGTAAATGGCCCCCTTCTGATCACTCTGCCATTCCGGATAGAAGCCATAAATACATTATTCGTTTTATTAATGAAATTCTCAAATTGATAACCTGTCTGACCGATATCATGCTGAAAAGAAACACCCGCTTGTACCCACGGTTTACGGGAAAAAATATAATCGACAGCAGCTTTATACTTAAAGCGCTCATCTCTGAATCCGTAACTTAAAAACCCACTCAGAATCAGTTTATCACTAAAATTAGTATTGGTAGTTGCCCCTATTCTAAGTACGTTTCCTTCCAAATCGTTATAGCTATAAGTGTAAGGATAAGGGCCGAAACTTAGCTTACCGACTTTATAATAGCCGTTGATTAGCATCCCAGCTATATCCGCATAGGTTTTCACCAAAGGCAGATTCTTAACAGTGTCTATCATTTTATAAACGGCCTTATCAGCAGCAGTCAGGGAATCTGCACGATTTTTCACCCAGTACTGGTCATCTTTTTTATTGACATCTTTACTCATCACCAGGCTCTCTTTAAAATCTGAAGCCGGATAGTTCTTATTGACTTCAATATTTTTATTGGATAAATAGAACTTGGCAATAAAACCAGATAATTTCTTTTGTGTAGTCCCTACATTCACAACGATACGGGTCTGTCCTGGTAACCATGCAGTAGTCCCTTCTGCCTTTACCATCGCCTGCTGTATCCTGATTTTGTTTAAAAAGTTCAGGTTTGCATCTTTTGAAACTTTACAATCAATCTGGAATAAGGCGTAGCTATCTCTTGTAATCCACATCACCCCTTCAAAAGCCAGATCATGTGATCTTTTTGGCTTGAATTCAATTTTATAGCATTCTCTGCCATTTATTTTATCATAAGCATCAATCAGCTCATAATTATAATGTGTTTTCCAGTTGTCACTGGTAGGCGAGATGAAATCTTTGTTGGCGAGTTTTAGAAAGTTACTGTAAAAGTTATACTGCAAAAACGTAGAGCCTACTAATTGAGAAATCAATGTTTCATCTTCTATGCCTACCCCACTTACTTTGGTCCGCAGCACATTTTCTGTCTTGCGTTCCGGACTGGTGGTATATTTATAATCAGAAACTGTTTCAGACATAAATATGGGTAAAATAGGTGTTCCCTCTTCCCCGGCAATCTTCTGCAAATTCTCCATCAAGGGTAAAACCTGTTTAATCACCTTATTTTTCTTCATCTTCTCACTGATATTAGTGACCGATATCTCAATACGGTTATAGCTCTGATATTGATAACTTTTCAGATATTTCTGATCATTGACGGGCTTGTTTTTAACCAGATTATCCATGATTTCCCAGGCTGGGTTTACATAAGTTTTAGGGCTGATGGTAACTCCATTTAAAGTGCGCCCGTTAACCGCTAATTGAAAATCAACTATAGTATGCGGAGTTTTAGGCAACAGTTTTTTGCCGGGCAAATAACTGACATAGGCCGTATAGATAGAGTCGTTGGCAATATCATGAGGAATCGCTAAATGATATAGTCCATCGAAATCAGAAGCAGTACCCTTGATTGTTCCATTTTTGAGCTTTACAAAGATAGTTGCATACGGTATAGCCTCACCGGTTTGTCCATCCGTTATTTTTCCGGTGATCACTATAGATTGCTGTGCATATACAACGTTGATGCCTAAAACAGTGACCATTAATGCAAGGATTATACTGCATAGCTGTTGTTTTTTGCCGGGAAAATGAAATAGAAAGAAGGTGAGTTCTTTAACCTGCATAGTAATAAATTGTTAAAGCTGAGATCTGCGTTTTAATTCCTATAGATTGTAATCACAATGTAAAGACTATTTATATAATGTCAGTGCATAAAAAAAAGTGAATCATTAAATAATTGGGGACTGCGCTAATAAACCCTTAGAAAAGGCAGGCTGATTACAGTAATATGGATTTCATTAATTAGTATTAAGGTGAACATCAAATGGTTAGCGTTCTGAAACAAACCTGTTACAAATATAGTATTTGAAAGATCGATTTAGCGCGAAAAGCTATTTGTTGATATAGATTTAACAAATTTTAACTAAAAACCCTTGATATTGATGGTTTTGAATCGGTACGCACTAAGAGCTCCCTTTCTCCCATTGCATCCTGGTAATTTTAAACCAGTCATGTTCATGTCCTGATAAATCAAACTTCTCCAGACAATGCATCCCTATTTTTTCCAGCACCATTCTTGAACTTACATTGCCAGAATCTGCCATAGCATAGATTTCATGGAGTTTTAATTCATTAAAACCAAAGTCCACAGAAGCTTGAGCAGCTTCTGTGGCATAACCTTTACCCCAGTATCTCTGCATAAACCGATAGCCGACTTCATAGTAGTTGCTATGGTTATTATAGCTTGCGGTTACATATTTTAACCCTGCCCAGCCTATAAATTCATTTGTTTCTTTTTTGAGCACCGCAAGCCGGCCAGTTCCATGATCAATGTATTGCTTTCTGATAAACTCAATAGCATCCTCTGCCTGTTTGATATGAGTAAATGGCTTTTCATCCAAATACTGAAGAACTAAAGGATCAGTATACATTTCATACATACCTTCAGTATCAGACCATAAGAGCTCCCGCAAAACTAAACGACTGGTTTCAGCCAATATCTTCATCTTATATTTTTTACCCTTAAGCTAAGATATTTCTGAACAACACAGCCATTTCGTAAAAAATGACTGTGCGTTTTAATTGAGCTACTTCAGCTTAAACTTATCTCCGGGTCCATAAACGCTAAACCTTAAATTATCAAAAGTAACCAGCTGGTTTTCCCGGACCTTCATCTTTTCAGGATCAGCTACCCGGATTACCTGGCTTACCCCGGCTACGGTAATGTTTTTACCTTGTACAATGATGGCTGTGCCTTCGTCAATTCCGATACAATCATATCCCGGATAGGCAGTGATTGCAGATAAAAGACGATTGTAACGACTGCGTTTTATAAAATGCTGATCGATAATTACGGAATCCAACAACCCCATTCCAGTTTCAAATTCGATATTATCTGCTTTGAGTTTATTGAATGTTTCCCTGTAATTGTTATCCAGCAACTGGTTTCCGGTAATCATATGTTTACTCATTACCGCAGCTCCGGCACTGGTGCCAGCAATAGTCGCCCCGTTTTGATAGGCTTTATGAATTGCGCTGTAAACTGGGGTATTCAGAACAACTTTCATGAAACGGTTCTGATCTCCACCGGTAATAAAAACCAACTTTGCCCCTGCCAGAGAATCAAGCCAGGACTGGTCCCGTACTTTCTCTCCCGCAAAATTGAAACTGTAGATATTATTTTTAGCAACTGCCGACAATTGTGTTTTAATCGCTTCAAATGAAGCTTCCGGCTCGGCTGTTGCCATAGGTAAGACTATAATATAATCATCCGGTCTGAGATTGGCCGTTTTGATCAGCGCGCTGATGAGTTCAGGAGAACGATCACCGCCTCCTATAATAAATAAGCTTCCTTTTGGTAAAACCGGCACTACTGGCTTGGTTTTATATTGCGCAAGTGACGAATGCACTACAAACAATAAGACCAGGAAAATTAAATGGGGAATACGCAGTTGAATTTTATAAATCATCGTCCCTTTATTTATAAATTAACACTTCAATCTTCCCGTTTTCAGTAACGGTACCTCTGTACATCCCTTCGGTATTGAAAGGCATACTTACGTTACCTTTTGCATCCATGGCAATCAGACCACCATCACCACCCATTTTCCCTACTTTATCCAATGCAGCACGGGAAGCATCTGCCACAGACATATTTTTATATTCCATCATGGCCGAAATATCATGAGCGACTACATTGCGAATATAGAATTCGCCCCATCCTGTACATGAAATACCAGCTGTTGCATTATTTGCATAAGTCCCTGCACCAATGATCGGAGAATCCCCTATCCGGCCATATTTTTTATTAGTCATTCCACCAGTAGAAGTACCCGCCGCCAGATTTCCATTTTTATCCAAGGCTACCGCCCCTACAGTACCAAATTTATAATCAGGGTTAATAGTACCTAATTTCATCGATTTTTTATTACCATGGTCTAAAACAGACTTCGTAGAATCTTCCTGAATAGCTTTTTGCAAGCCGTCCCAACGCTCCTTAGTATAAAAATATTCAGGATCAACAATTTCAATTCCAGCCTGTTTCGCAAATGATTCTGCACCAGGGCCAACCATCATCACGTGTTCAGATTTTTCCATTACAGCCCTTGCTGCCGAGATAGGGTTTTTAATTGTCGTTACTCCTGCCACAGCTCCTGCCATCATTGTTTTCCCGTCCATAATTGCAGCATCCATTTCATTTTTCCCGTCATGGGTAAATACAGCACCTTTTCCGGCATTAAATAATGGAGAATCTTCCATCACATGAATAGTAGCTTCTACTGCATCTAAACTGGTCTTTCCGGATTTCAACACCTCATATCCTGTCTGTAATGCTTTAGTTAATGCAGCAACGTAAGCTGCTTCCTTTTCAGGGCTCATATTTTTTCTGGTAATGGTCCCCGCTCCCCCATGGATAACCATAACGTATTTTTCTTGTCCATAAGCCAGGTTAGCTGCAAAACATAACAAAAGGACAGCTATTGTTTTTAAGTTCTTATTCATCATTTTGGTTCTTTTATTTTGGTTGAAGGTGATTTGAAATATAATAACAATTTTTGAGTGGAGAAAAATTTAAGATCTCCACTCAAAGACTTATTAATAGTTAGGATTTTGAACAGTATTTTTATTAACGGAAATTTCCAATGCAGGTAATGGGAGTGAATATTGTGCTTTTGAAGGCAGCAATTTAATCGCTCCAGAAGTATTTATGGCATCTTCAGGTAATCTCTCTACAGGTAAATTTCTGCGTTTCAAGTCAAAAAACCGATGGCCTTCAAAAGCTAATTCTTTAAAACGTTCAGTATAAATTGCGAGAATTAAATCATCCTTACCAGCAAAATTTACTGCGGTGTAGTCTTTAATCCTGGCAGCACGCAAAGTATTCAGATCTCCGGTTGCATTCCCGGTGCTTTCTGCTTCGGCTTCAGCCCTGATTAAATACATTTCTCCTGTGCGGAACATTTTCAAATCTGCTAACCCTGGCGAAAGCGCAGTACCTGCATATTTATTGACTAAGTACTGAGATTTCTTCAGCCCTCTTGTATCATCAAATTTGATATAAGCTTGATAACGGATATCATTTTCCTGATCAAAAGAATTGATCAATTTAAAAGATGGTGCATATAAAACTATACTTCCGGTTTGACGGAAGAACAGATCACCGGTCCTTGTTTCATCCGGCATCCTTTTTAGCTTCCATATCACCTCATCATCTGCAGCATCAGTCCATATGCCAGGAAATTGTGCTGTTGTGGCCAGCGGCATTAAATTGATTACTTCGGTAGAATAGGTTATTGCTTCTGCCCAGTTTTTTTCATACAATGCCAGTCTTGCCTGTATCGCTGAAACCGCAATTTTAGTAACTCTTGTTTTATCATCAAAAGATAAAGGGATCAATGCTTTAGCTGCTAAAAGATCGGCTTTAGCGGCAGCTACCACAACTTCAAACGCATCTCTTGCCGGGTAGCTGATTACTGAGGTTTTCATATAAGGAACACCGAGAGCTCCATTTTGATATGCTGAACCATACATTCTGAGTAATTCAAAGTGACAAAAAGCTCTTAAGGCGAGCAATTCTCCACGATACCGGTCTGCAGTTGCCTTATCAGTACTAGTGAGTTTATCCAAACCTTCCAAAACTCTGTTTATCCTGTCTATTGCGACATAATAGTCACTGTAAGAACTCGTAACAGAGCCATTATCAGCAGTATAAAGCCACCGGTGAGCATCTGTATTACTTACTGTATTCTCTGTAGGCAGCATTACTTCGTCAGAAATAATAGCATTCACGCCTATCAAAGTATAATTGAGTTGTGCATAAACTCCAATCAGTCCTAAATTGACATCATTCAGGTTTCGGTAAGCCTTTTCTGCATCTATAGTATCTGTAGGCTTTAAATCCAGTTTGGTGCAGGAAGAAAAGAACATGAACAGAGAGAGTACTAGGGTATATTTTATAGGATTAATCATGGCTGTAATTTTAAAAGTTAACACTAATTCCTGCGGTATATGTTCTTGCGTTTGGATATTGGAAAAGTCCCGCAACACCATTATTTTCAGGATCCAATCCTCTCCATTTGGTCCAGGTGACTAAATTCTGTCCTTGTACAAAAACCTTTAAGTTACTGAACACCTTAATTTTTTCCAGCACCGTTTTAGGCAAAGTATAACTGATATTTACATTTCTTAACCTCAAAAAAGAAGCATCCTGGATATCTTTTGAGGTGAAATTTCTCGGGATATCAAAACGCTGCAAGGCTTTCACATCACCTGGCTTCATCCAGCGGTCATCCAGCATTCTGATAGACTGGTTACTGGTTGCATAACGCTGATTTTCATTGTAAAAATCTTCATTGTTCCAACGGGAAACTCCGGATACAAAAGAAAATAGTGCACTTGCGGTAATTCCTTTCCAGCTTAAACTAGTGTTAAAACCTCCTGTGAATGAAGGATATAAACTCCCGGATTTCGCTACACTCTGCGTATTGGAATTATAAGTTGTAGTAATGCTTCCATCCAGATTATAGTACTGTGCTTCACCAGTTTGTGAATTCACACCTGCCCATTGCGGCGCATAATAAGATCCATACGGCAAACCAACTTGTAAGATCCTTGTATCCCCATCAGGGTAAGAATCCGCAACATCAGTTACATGGAGTACTACGTTTTTATTGTAACCAGCATTCACCCCAACAGTCCAGGTAAAATCTCTGGTTTTTAGGATATCACCACTCAAATCAAACTCTACCCCCCTGTTTCTCATCTTTCCGGTACTTAAACTCAGCAGTGGAAAACCGGCTGTAGCTGATGGCGGCTGATCGATGAACATATTATTAGTGATTTTATTATAGTAATCTGCCGACAACCGTAATCGCTGACTTTTAAATAAAGCCAGTTCAAAACCTGTATTGAATTCATTCACATATTCCCAGTCGAAATTGGGATTACCAGCAGAAATCGGGCTGACTCCTGGTTTACCTCCATAAGTTACATTTGCGCCATAAGTTGGCAGATATAAGAAGTCTCCGGTTCCAAAAGGACTCGCTGAAGTACCATAACTGACCCTGAAACTCAATGCTGAAATAAGCGTACTATTTTTCAGGAAATCTTCATTTTTAGCATTCCAGTTTGCGCCCACCGAGTAAAAGCCATGCCATTTATTTTGTGGAGCAACTTTCGTTGACCCATCATAACGGTAACTCCCGGTCAGGGTATACTTGCTATCATAAGTATACCTGGCCACACTCATAAAGGAAGCTAATGCGCTGCTTGTTTTTGAACCACCTACATTAGGCAGATAATCTACGCTATTGGTAATTCCAGCTGGTGTTTCTGGTAATCTTCCATCTAATCCAAAGCCGGTAAAACCAAAAGAGTTATAGTTGTTATAGACATATTCATAAAAAGCAGAAGCTTCAAAATCATGTTTTCCATTGAAGGTTTTAGCATAAGTCAAACCTGTTGTAGAGATGATATTGAAATTCCTTCTGGTGCCTTCATCAAATCTGCCTTTTCCACCCAGCGTATTGGTATTGTCAGTTGATCCATAATAAGAATCCGGATTGATATAAGCCTGATCGGTTGAATTTCTATAATCTATACCTGCTCTGGTCGTAACCTTCAGTTCTGGTAGGATTTGATAAGCTAAAGCCACACCAATGATAGATTTTAACTGATCAGTTTTGCTGGAAGAATTAAATAAACGTTCCAATGCCTGACTACCTTCCCGCTGATCTGCAATAAAATACTGATCCTGGTTACCCGGATGAATCAAAGTACCGTCAGGTGCATAAGGGTTTTCATAAGGAAGCGCATAATAAACTGCAGACATCGCTGTACCCCCTCTGCTGCTCCCTTCCCCTTCAGTAAAACTCTGGTTAGAATAGCCAATATTCAAGTTTACATTTCCTGAAAACTTATCTGATTTAAAATCAAGATTACTTTTCAGGGCATATCTTTCCAGCCCCGTACGTTTAGCAACCCCATCCTGTTTATAATAATTCAGCGAGTTATAAAAACGTACATTCTCGTTTCCACCACTCACACTAACCTGTTGTTCCTGGAATTTGCTTTGCTGATAGAATTCATCTCTCCAGTCAATATTGATATTTCTTATACTATCTAAAGTATGATCTGCATTTTGTCTGAAACCTGGAGTTCCGGATATATAATCAGGGTTTTTAGGAGAATAAGTCCATCCCGGTCCAAGGTCTCTCCCAAAATCAAGACCTACACCTTCTTCAAATGATAAGCGCTGAGCGGTATTCATCATGGTGAATTTAGGATCTGTTAGTTTCGAAAAACCATATTGTGAAGTATACTGTACTTGTATTTTACCTGCTTTTCCTTTTTTAGTAGTGATCACAATAACACCATTAGATCCTCTTGATCCATAGAGTGCTTTGGCAGAGGCATCTTTTAATACGGTCACATTTTCAATATCAGCAGAATTGATAGTTTGAAAGAAGCTTGCCTCTATTGGCGTTCCATCCATAATATACAATGGCGCAGAAGATCCATTTACGCTCCCAACCCCGCGGATTACCACTGCAGCGCTTTGTCCTGGTTGTCCTGAACTGGAAATCACACTCATTCCTGCCACTCTGCCCTGTAAAATCTGGTCAAAGGTCAGCCCTGCTACATCATTAATTTTCTCTGCAGTAACTAAAGTTGCTGCACTTGCAGATTGGGTACGTTTGTAGTTTGTATAACCTGTAACTATAACTTCCTGTAAGTTCAGGTTATCACTTTTTAAGATCACATTGATTGGATTTCCACTGGCTGAAAGTGTCTGTTTAATATAGCCTACGTAAGAAAATTCAAGGATCGCAGCTGCATCAGGCACACGGATTGCGTAATTTCCTTTCGAATCTGTTGTAGTAGCTACAGTTGATCCGCTTAATTTAACGGATACGCCGGGTAATGGTAGTCCTGCCTCATCTTCCACACGACCAGAAATCACCAGATCAATTCGTGTTTTTGCTGCCGGGTAAATCACCACAAGATTGTTTTCTTTCAGCGTATAGGTAAGCCTGGTTTCCTTTAAAATAGACTTCATCGCTTCGTCAAGCGAAACCATATGGAGGTTTAATGAGGCTTTTTCCTCTTTTGACAAGGTCTGATCACTGTAAACGAACCGGTAATCTGTTTGCTGTTCAATCGTTTTCAGCAGATTTCTGATGCTGATATGATCTGCATCAATGGTTATTTTCTGTTGTGCAAATCCTGTGGCCGAAACCTGCATGCACATCATCAGTAAAATGAAGCCTGTAAGTTTGGTGAGCAGCAAGGTCCTGCTGTTAATCAAATACTTACCAGCTCTTTCTAAGCGTAAGGTTTTTCTCATATTGGTTAGTTTAAGGTGTTTGATATACTGTATAGGTGGTTAGTTTTTGTTGTTAATTACAGGTAATGTTAGTGATTGCAGGTAATGTTAGTGATTGCAGGTTCTGTCGGTGTTTGCACATTGTGTTCATAGTCCAGCTTTTATTTACTCAGGATAATTCTGTTTTGTTCCGCTTTAAAAGCAAAAGGATAGGCCATTTGCAGCGCTTCAAGAGTTTTTATAACACTCTCATTTTCAAAGGTTCCAGAATAGCGATAAGCTTCAACTTCCGGATCAGCGATATAGATTTCGATACCGTACCAGTTTTGTAATTTCTTTGCAATTGCAGCCAATGGTTCATTGTCAATACTTATCGGGTGATGAATCCATTGGATTTCTTCAGATTTATTGCCTGGTGCATTGCGTTCAAGAGCTGAAACTTTGAAGATATTTTTAAGGTTTTCGTCCTGATGAGCAGGGGTATTATGAAATGATAGTTTTTCATCAGGCTTCAGCAAGACCCGGTACCCGGGATATCTTTTCGATTCTACTTGTACACTGCCACGAATCAGAGAGGTTTCGATCAGACCTGAATTTGGATAGGCTTTGACATTAAAACTCGTTCCCAGTACTTTGATATCATTAAAAGGTGTGTGTACAATAAAGGGATGTTTTGCGTCATGTTTGACTTCAAAGAAAGCTTCGCCTTTAAGCCAAAGTTCTCTTTGTGCGGGATTGAAATTTTTAGCCAGTTTGATTTCACTATTTTGATGAAGAGTAATTACCGTTCCATCAATCAGGATTACGGTTTTTCTAGGTGCACGACCAGAAGAGAAAACTGAGGCCGAAAGCGGGTGCTCAGCCTTAAGGTCTTTTGAAGTTGAGTAGTTTTGCTGAATAAAATAAAGAGAGATCAGAATAATTACTGCCGCAGCAGCAAAGCTGATGTATTTATAAAAACCAGCAGGTGTCTTTAAAATGGTCTTTTTATCAGAATATAAGTATCTGTTAATATTACTGCGTCCATTAGTACTCATCGGGGTTTCATCTGGAACTGTATTCAATAATTGTGTTAATATTTCCTGTTGTCTGAATCCGCTTTTTAATGCTTTAACCTGTTCAAGTCTGTTTCCTTGTTTAATAGTCAAAATATTCACCAGATTTTTCGCCTGAATTATATCTGCTGCTCTTTCAGGGGTATTATTTATCCACTCTTCCCATAAAATATGATTTTCCAGACTTATTCCCAGACAATATTGTTGAAAGGAATCATTACAAACTAATTCTTCTACCAAAAACCCACGATCAGGAAGTTTCATATATCCGTTTTATCTTATAGACGGAGAAATGACTTAATTTTCCTAAGAGAAATGCAGATTTATTTTCAAAAAGAATCAATTTTCTTTATTTAAGGATCTTCCTCAGTATTTTTATTGCATCATAAATAGTATTATAAGCAGTTTTGATAGTTTGAGAAGTCCGCTCTGCGATCTGTTCATAGCTTAATCCTTCAAAAAATTTAAGCTGAATCAATTCCGATTGTCTCGGGGTAAGTTGTGCGATAGCAACCCGTAATTTATTTTTGAGTTCTTCATCCTGTTGTACGCCAATCATAATCTCTTCGTAGGACAACTCATTCGCCGCCTCCCCTTTTCCCATTTTATTAACTGCCAGATTGGTCCGGTCAATATAAGCCAGCTGATCCAGCATACATCTTCTGAGAGAGGTCATCAGATAAGATTTTACGTTTTCAACCGGAGTAAGCCGGGCTCTTTTATCCCATAGATTAAGAAATACCTGATTAACGCAATCTTTGACCAGCTCATCGTCAGGATTAATTTTTAAACCAAAGCGGATGAGATGGAAATACAAGTTATTATATAAGCCAAACAACGCGTTCTTGTCCCCAAGCAGCATTTGTTCCCAATAATTCTTATCCTGTTCTGTGGGTAGCATAAATTGAACTGAATATATGCATTTATGACTAAATAAATTTCCATGGTTTGAATTTCGCAACTAATGGGTTGAATTGTGCAAACTGTTCGCAGGGTATCCGAGGTACATTTGTCTTACAAAAAAAACACAAATTATGGAAAATCAAAAAGTGTGGTTCGTGACCGGGGCTTCCAAAGGGTTAGGACTTACGTTAATTAAACAATTATTAGCACAGGGATATCAGGTAGCTGCAACTTCCAGAAGTATCAATGAATTAAATGAAGGTGTGGGTGCTACAGCATCAGAAAACTACCTGCCACTGAGCGTTGACCTCAGAGTAGAGCAAAGTGTTGAACAGGCGGTAGAAAAAGCAATCAGCCAGTTTGGCCGCATTGACTTTGTAGTGAACAATGCAGGATACGGCCTTTCAGGTAGCCTGGAAGAGTTGAGCGATGAAGAAGCAAGAGGAAATTTTGACATCAATGTATTTGGTTCCTTAAATGTGATCCGTAAAGTAATGCCGCATTTACGTGCGCAGCAGTCTGGACATATTTTTAATATCTCTTCTATTGGTGGCTTTACAGGTTATTTCCCTGGATTCGGAATTTACTGTGCTACGAAATTTGCAGTACAAGGTTTCACAGAAGCATTGGCTGCAGAAGTTAAATCATTCGGGATTCATGCCACAATTGTTTCTCCAGGATATTTCCGCACCAATTTTCTTTCTACAGGCTCTTTAAATGTACCTAAGCATCCAATTGAGGCTTATAAAGAGGTTCGTGAAAGTCAGCATCAACATCAGCACCTTATTGATGGTAACCAGGCCGGAGATCCTGAAAAAGCAGCGGCGGCAATTATTAAAGTAGCAACCGAAGAAAATCCTCCGCTTCATTTATTTTTAGGACAGGATGCTTATGACCTGGCTTATGCAAAAATGGATGCCGTAAAAGGAGATCTTGAAAATCTAAAAGAGATGATTACTTCAACCGGCTTCTAATGGCTTCGGTTATCAATCTGGCCCTCCCGTCAATTCCAGCTATTTGGCGGGAGTATCAGATTTCAATAGATAAATGCTTGGATCAATCTGAAGGTTACTTCATTTTTTCATCCAGACGATCCAATCTGAATTTCGCAACCAGGAAGTTTAAAAATGGCTCAGTAACTGCTGAACGCACTTTTTCTATCAATGTACCGCATACAAATAATAATACGGCGATTAAAAACAGGGTGAAGTACACACTCCCGATCGTATAAGTTGTTGCAATCCGGTTCAGATTATCAGTTAGAAAATCAGCCGATCTGGGATGTTCATGAATCAAATAAATAGCCAGTACCGAAGAAGAAAAGAAAGATATCCTGCTATAAGATATTTTGAGGCTCTTAAATAAGAAGAAGAAAGAAATGGCAGAGATGAGCACGAGTGGGTTATTGTAGAAAAATGCGCGCCAGGCCAGACCTATACTCAGATATTTCATACTGGTAAAAAACATTCCAAAGATCAGGAGTGAACAAATCAAATACACCATAAGATAGAAGAATTTGCCTTTTCTAAAGTCAATATACAGGCCGAAAGCCTGTCCGTAAAAGTAAATGCAGATAAAGCTGAATAAAGAATATCCATTCAGTACGCCTAATGAATCAGGATTAAGTGTAAAACCAATGATAAAGTTAATGAGCGTTAACATACCCAAAATATATAAAAACTGATATTTAGATAAGTATTTACCAGCCAGGTTAAGAAAAGGGCTTAACAGATATAGGAAGAAATAGGTGGTAATAAACCACCACTGGCCATTGGGCACAGAGAGTAATCCATTCAGTATAGTATCAAAAGAAAGACTTTCTCCGTTAAATAAACCAAATACAATATCAATTCCAATACTATAGGTAACTGCTTGTATAAATAGGCTGAGTATTGTTTTTACCCTGAATTTTATTCCGTAATAACCAGAGATAAATATAAAACAGTTGACCGTCATAATCAGAAAACTATCAATGAACAGCCCCTGCAATGCGTCTTGATTGATCAATGGACTTTCTGAAGTATATAAAAGATGAAGTCCTCTCCCCCGCATCAAAAAGTGATGACAAACAATCATAATCATCAGGACTATCCTCAACAATTCGACATTGAGTTCTCTGGGTTGCTTCACCTTAGTATTCATTTCCGGCCCGCCATTATTTAGCGGCGAACCCAAAGATATTGTTTTTTAAGACCTGCTTTGATATTTTCATGCTATGAGGCACTGATTAAAAAAAGTCCTGAGCTTAAATTAGCCCTGATGCCAATCACACCAGGGCTAATTAAGAATTTATTGAGGTAAACCGGCTAAAAAAGTCAGTATATCCTGGCTGATTTCCTTCATGTGAGTTTCTAACGCGAAATGGCCCGTTTTATAAAATTTCACTATAGCGTTTGGATTATCTTTTTTATACCCTTCTGCTCCGGCTGGTAAAAAATAAGGATCTTCACTTCCCCAAACAGCTAATAATTGTGGTTTATACTTTCTGAAGTAAGCTTGAAATTCTGGATAGAGCGCAACATTTGTGCGGTAGTCTTTCAACAGGTCAAGCTGTATTTCTACATTACCCGGGCGGTCAAGAAAATGCTGATCTAAGGTATAAGTTTCGGGTGCGATCAATGCGGGATCGCTTACGCCTTCAAAATATTGAAATTTAGTAGATTTCAGACTCACAAATTCTTTCAGGTTGTTCCGGTTTTCAGCAGATGGATCTTGCCAGTATTTCTGAATAGGATTCCAGCCTTTACTCAGCCCTTCCTCATAAGCATTGCCATTTTGAGAAATAACACCAGTAATTTTTTCGGGGTTAGCAAGCATCAATCTGAAACCTACCGGTGCTCCATAATCAAAAACATAAACAGCAAAGCGTTTCAAAGCCAATTCATCAATTAATGCCTGCACAGTTTTAGTCAGGTTATCAAAAGTATAGTCAAACTGATCGTGGGCTGGTGCATCAGAATATCCAAAACCTGGCAGGTCCGGTGCAATTACATGATATTTTTCACTCAGTTCAGGTATCAGATTTCTGAACATAAAGGATGAAGTTGGAAAGCCATGTAATAGTAAAACTACAGGAGCATCCTTTGATCCGGCTTCACGGTAAAATACATTTAACCCGTTGACTTTGATGTTGTGGTAATGAATTTGTTCTGTTTTCATGATTTCTTTTTTTGAATTAACCTGAGTATTTGACTGACCTGAAACTGGATTGGCTCCCAGGGTGATTAAGCAAGCCAGCAACAGCTTTAAGTATTGTTTATTGATCATCATAACTCTTCTATTTGTTTTTATAATTCAAAAGTAATCCATATATTTAATCTTTAAAAACGATTAATACAGATACAAATAATCACAATTAATGATTTATTATGAATACTAATGATTTTAAAATATTCGAAGCTGTAGCAGCAAACGGAAGTTTTACCAAAGCTGCAGAGGCGATGTTTACCGTTCAGTCTAATGTGACAGCGAGAATTAAAAGTTTAGAAGACGAATTTGCTGTTTCACTTTTCACAAGAACTTCAAGAAAAGTTGAATTGACTGCCGCGGGTGAAACATTAATGCATTATTTTAAACAGATAGGGCAATTAATAGAAGAGGCGAAAAGAGAGTTAGCTCAGAGTGATCAATTAATTGGTCAGCTTAGAATTGGCTGTATCGAAACAACAATGGCTTTGAAAGCGCCTGATATGATCAATAAATTCAACGAAATGTATCCGGATATTGAGCTTGAATTTAAAGCGGATATGTCTCCAAACCTAATCAATGATGTGCTTAATTATAAATTGGACGCTGCTTTTGTAGCTGCACCTGTTTCGGTACCTGAGCTGGCACAACAAACAATTAAAGAAGAACAACTAGTGATGGTAGCTTCCACTAAGTATAAAAAGATTGAAGAGCTTATTCAGGATAAACAAGTGAAAATAGTGGTATTCGATCAGGGCTGTAATTATAGAGCCAGACTGGAATCGTGGCTCAGCTTTAAAGGGGTTGTCAATTACAAACGTATCGTGGTTAATTCTTTAGAAGGCATCATAAACTTTGTAGAGGCTGATCTGGCCATCACCATATTGCCGGCTGAGTTAATTGAACAGTATTATCAAAATAGAAAATTAAAGACGTTTTCAATTGGTAAGGAGCTTGGAACATCGGCGACTATACTTGTCTATAGAAAAACAAGATTAAAGGATAAGTTATTGGCAGCATTCCTGGAAATGTATTAACAAATCAAAATAACTGCCTTCAATTATTTTGATTTGCATTTGATCAGAAGATTATTTATAAATGAGTTAGGTTAGAATTTCATGGATTGTAATTATTGAAACAATCTGTTTGCATCTTAAGCACGGCAAAGCCCAAAACTAAGGTTTTCCTGCAGCCAGGTAATCCCAGCTGGCTTTAGTCAGTTCAGCAATGCTTAAATCACTCGCTTTTTCATCTTCTTTAGTCATCGATACAAATACAGCAACAGCAAAATGTTTTCCATTTGGTAGTGTTACAATACCAATATCATTGGTCGCTGTTGTTAAACCAGCTGCATTTGCACCAGAGTTTCCCGTTTTATGCGCAACTAGAGTACCAGCAGGTAATAAACCTTTGAGCTTATTTGCGCCGGTAACCGTTTCAGTCATTACTTTCCATAAGAAATCGTGTGAAGTTTTAGAAAGGATTTTTTGACTATAAAACAACTTTAACAAATCTGTTGCAGCAACAGGGGTTGTCCAGTTGGTGAACTGTACATTTTCATCTTTGTGCATTTGCTCTTCTGTAGCCACTATAGCCACCTGTTTAATGCCCAGACTATGAATATATTGATTAACCTTTGCCGGTCCTCCCATTAATCTGAACAAGAGGTCACAGCCATTATTATCACTTTGCGAAACTGTATAGCTTAAAATTTCTGATAAAGGTATTTCAACCTCGCCATTTGGATATTTCTCTCTCAACGGACTCCAGGTATCTGGCAGCAGGTCAGCCTTTTTAACCAGGATTTTCTGATCCAGCCGAAGTTTACCTTTGTCTACCTGATTTAAGATGGCCAAAGCGAGGTGAAATTTGTAGACGCTTTGCATCGGCAAATGTTTTGCTCCATTCACTGTAATTGTATCTCCATTCTGTAAATCTATTAATGAAAATCCGATAGTTGCAGCATGTGAACTAACTATGTGCTGAAGTCTTTTTCGCAGGTCATTTTTTTGTGCGAAGCCATTTACTGAAATAGTCAGTAAGAGCCCGGCAATAATCATTCTTTTTAATGTAATAAATCCTTTCATATTACAAAATAACGGATAATTTCATCTTTACCGTATATCGTCTTTTGACAAAATTTATCCATAAAATTTAGCCTGTATTTTTCTTTTATTACCGGAGTTCACGCTAACTTCCTCAGTATAAAATGCCTGAAAATTAAAAAAAATACTAAGTCACCACTTTTGAATAAAATATCCACTATATTGCCTTTTAGGAAACATCATTAACTACCTCCAATGAAAATTATTTTACCTAAAGATAATTTTGCGCAGATCTTCCCCAGTCTGACGCACATTATGTTCCAGGCTGATGATTACTGAAAATTAAGAATGGAGCATTCACATCCCGGCAATGGAAAGTAAAGACAACGTCAAACATAGAAATAAAGAACAGACCAAAAGAAAACTTCTTCAGGCCGTAGGGGAAATTATTATAGAAAAAGGATACTCAGGTTTAGGCGTAAACAAAATTGCGAATAAAGCAGGTGTAGATAAAAAACTCATTTATCGTTATTTCGGCGACGGAAACACGCTGGTAGAAACCTATATCCTGGAAAAAGATTACTGGCTGGGATTTGCAGACAAATTACAGGAATTCAATGACATCAAAACTCCTGATGAGGCAAAAGAAATTATATCAGCTATGCTGGAACGTCAGTTTACCTTTTTATATGAGGAAGAAGCTATGCAACATATGGTTTTAGAAGAATTGACCTCTAAAAGCCCATTAATGGCCAGCATATGTAATATCAGGGGAAATATTGGTGCAAGCTTACTCAAACATACTGATCCCCATTTTAAAGATTCTGAGGTGAATTTCAGAGCGGTGAGTGCATTGCTTGTATCGGGCATCTATTACCTTATTTTACAAGCAAAGATTAATGGGGGCACTATTTGTGGAATTGATATCAATGGCATTGAAGGAAGAGCAGAAATCACAAAAACGATACGTCATATTATTAAATGGGCTTATGAGGCCCCTGAAAAATAAAAAAACTAAAACACAATTTTTCAATAAACGCCAGAAATACCATGAAATATGAACTGCAGGAATTCAAGTCACTGGTTAATACCTTACACGAAAGTGAAGGCATTGATACCTGGATGACTGAGCAGCGTAATCCTATTGAAAATATAGCCATAGAGGCTGTACGTATTTGTCAGATATTTAAAGACGCAAGTTTGCAAAAAGATGCGGTACTCTTTACCAAATATTTCCATCAGTACCAGCATGAACTGGTGAACATGGCCGAAAAAGTTTATACTTTCTTAAACATTCAGGACTATGAGGACGACGAAGATGATGATAGCGAACTTATTTTACAACGCCTCTATAATGCGTTGGTGGGCATCCTGCAATTTATGCAGACACAACTGAAAAATTTCTTTAAAACTGATGGAAAAGTCCCTTTTAGCTTTATTGAGCAACATCAGTATCAGGAGGAAAGAAATCATCGTTTCATAGAAAAAACACTACTCGAAAGAGGCATTAATACTACTATAGTTACCCATTTATTAACTGTCCTCAGATTTGAGGATCAGCAACCTAATGAAGAAATCTCTTTTGCCGTATATACTTATGTTTTGAAAGTACAAAGGGAATTGCTAATCTATCTGCAGGGGCAGGATGATGAAACCAATAATTACAGGATCCTTAAACTGCTTACTACCTTAAACTTAAACAGTATAGGAATTTACGAACATTTTCATGGCGTAATCAATGACAATCAATTGCCCCATTTTAAGATTCCGGGCTTCCAAAAACCAACAGATCCGGTTAAAATGTCTTTATTGCTGTTCATCATCACCGAAATTAATTCATTGCATGCCTTGAAATTAATAGCAAAAGAATTATACCCTTTAGCCAACTAAGGAAAATTCAAAATGCCTTCAGGGAGGATTATATGCTGCACTACTGTGTAGATTTGCTTTACTTTGCACCATGTTGCAAACAACCACCAAACCTTCTTCTTCCATTATTAGTGCACGCAGATCGACCATGCTTATTTTTTTAGTGTGTGGATTGGCTGTTGCCAGCTGGGCACCAATTGTACCTTATGCTAAAGAACGTCTTGGATTTAATGATGCAAATTTAGGATTACTACTGCTTTTAATGGGCGCAGGTGCTTTACTCATGATGCCAATTACCGGAATGCTGATCCGAAAACATGGCAGTAAAAAACTCATTCTGAGCGCGATTATATTACTGTCAATCCTGCTTCCTTTGCTGCTTATTATGGATACGCCATTAACAATGGGGCTTACCTTATTTATTTTTGGCGCTGCTATAGGAACGATTGATGTAGCGATGAATGCTCAGGCCATCAATATAGAACGTCATTATTCAAAGCATATCATGTCTTCTTTTCATGGACTGTTTAGCCTGGGTGGAATCCTGGGCCCACTGTTTATGGGTGGAATGCTCAAATTCAGTCTGCAGCCTATAGTTGCGATAGGAAGTATTTCTGTTTTACTGCTGCTGATTGCAGTCAGTCAATATCAAACGCTTTTATCTTCAGACCAGGAATCAACAACTACAGAAAAGACAAAATTCTCCTGGCCGGGGCGCGCTGTAATTTTCCTGGGTTTAATGTGTTTTATTGTCTTTCTCGCAGAAGGATCAATCCTGGACTGGAGTGCTGTATTCTTAAAAGATATCAAGAACTTTGACGCAGCTATTGCCGGAGCAGGTTATGCCGCATTTTCAATTGCAATGACAGCGATGCGCTTACTGGGTGATAAATTCGTTGACAAAGTAAGTCCTCAAAAGATAATTTTATTTGGGTCCGCTATTTCAGCATCAGGATACCTTGTTGCTGTATTCAGTCCGTGGGGATGGCTTTCTTTGGTAGGCTTTGTACTGGTAGGTTTGGGAGCTGCGAACATTGTCCCTGTTTTATTCAGTGCGGCTGGCAAAGTAAAAGGTGTCCCTGCTTCAGTCTCTTTACCCGCAGTAACGACCATAGGTTATACCGGTTCATTGGCTGGTCCGGCAGGGATTGGTTTTATTGCCTATTACAGCTCTCTTTCTGTCGCCTTCTGTGTGATTGCCGGGCTGTTGCTGCTGGTGAGTATTTCTTATCGTCAAAAATAGGTTTCCGCTGCTGTAACAATCTTTATTTCTGTAAAATTCAGGTTAAAATTCTTACCTTGATTAGGTATAATTCATGGAAACACAGGAACTGATGCTGAATAAACATAGAGAAAGGTACTTGTTGATAATTATTTCAATTATAGGGCTCTTTGCTTGTGTTAATACAGATCGCAGAAGAGCTTTGTTTGATGCACAACTGGATGTCTTTAAGGAAAACGACATTTATCATGATGTACAGACTACTACGAATAAAAACCTGAAGAAATGGCTTTCTGAGGATCTGAAAGATATTCAGGTGCTCAAAAAGAGTAACTGGAAGTTAGATGAGGCTGTGTTTTTTAACAGTAGAAAAGACAAATGTTATTTACTATTACTCGTCCAGGACAAGGACACACTGGCCAAGCTGGATTATGTTTACCTGATGTACGGTGCATTGGAACAGGAAAAATGGAATATCTACTTTACCGGACTTCCTACCCTGGCCTTTCCCAGAGATAAATATAGCAAGAATGAACATGAGCCAATTGCTATGCCCACCCTCTCCCTGCTAAGCAGAGAAGAAATACTTCAGGATTATTATAAAGCTAACCGGCGTATTAACGATGAATATGTGAACAAGGCCTATACACTGGACTTAAAAAAGAAGCAGGCAACCTTCCTTAAAAAAAGCACTCCTTCTATTAATCACAAAGAATAATTTATTATTTACCAGGCAAACAATTCTTGTATATTATTTGTTCATGCATACGTAACAAACAACTAAATAATAAGAAATGAATAAAACTATCTTACCTCTCGCTCTGCTGGGCTTAGCCCTTTCTCTTGGAACGCAGGCTGCTTCCGCACAAATTAAGTTAAACAGTAAAGGTCTTGGTGCATTACAAAAGGGCGTAAAAGCAGCGACCTTCTCAGATGCTGATGCCGCAAAACTTGCTGGTGAAGCTGTAACCTGGATGGATGAACATAATACTGTTGCCGCTGCTAAAGATCCTTATACTGTCCGCTTGAATAAAATCTTTTCAAAACATCAAAATGAAGGCGGACTTAAATTAAACTACAAAGTATATAAAGTAAAAGATATCAATGCTTTTGCGTGTGCAGATGGCAGTGTACGCGTATTTTCTTCGCTGATGGATATCATGAGTGATGATGAATTATTAGGAATTATCGGTCATGAAATTGGACATGTTGCCAATAAGGATACCAGAGATGCAGTGAGAAGTGCTTATAAAAGAGAAGCGATATCAGATGCAGCATCTTCTCAATCAGGCGTAGTGAATTCACTTTCACAAAGTCAGCTGGGAAGTTTTGCCAATGCACTTTTAGATAGTAAATACAACCGTAAACAAGAAAGTGAAGCTGATGACTATTCTTACGAGTTTATGAAAAAGCACAATTATAAAGTAACTGCTTTAGCAAGTGCATTCCAGAAATTCGCTGATATGGAAAAATCGTCTGGCGCTGAAAAAAGTAAAACTGAAAAGATGTTAAGTTCACATCCTGATAGCGGTTCACGCGCAGCAAAAATCTTAGAAAAAGCTAAAAAAGATGGTTTGTCAAAATAGGACATTATACCTGTCAAAATAAGCTTTTATGAAAAATCCGGGTCTGATGTAATGCCCCCAAAAGTGACACAATTATGGGGCATTACATCAGACCCGGATTTTTTTATACATTTTCTTGTACAACGGCTTTCCTGGTCGTCAATGTTGCCCCTGCACTGGCAATGATTACGCAGCCAACGGCCAGCCATTGATTAAAAGTTAAAAATTCATGTAATAAAATCAGTCCATTCAAAGCCGCTACAGCGGGCTCCAGGCTCATTAAGATACTAAACGTGCGTGCAGGCATTTGCCGCAACGCATTAATTTCAAGTGTAAACGGTATCGCGCTGGACAAAAGTGCCAATGCGAATCCCATTAAAAGAAGAGCTGGCGTTAAGTGCATCAGTCCTCCACTTCCAATTCCAAATGGTGCAACGACAATGGTAGCGAATAACATACCTACTGTAACTGCATCTCCACCATTCATAATCTTGGAAATTTTTCCGCCCATTAAAATATAACCTGCCCAGAAACCTCCTGCGGTCAACGCTAATAAAACACCAATGAGATCAATTCCTTTACCGGTCCAGGGTGCAATAAGCGCAATCCCTATTCCGGCCAGTAAAATCCATAAATAATCAGTGATACGTTTAGATCCGAAGATGGCCACAATTAATGGCCCGACAAATTCAAGCGTAACCCCTAAACCAAGTGGTATCCGCTCAATCGCCATGTAGAAAATCAGATTCATTAAACCCAGACATACCCCATAAGGAATAACTGCTTTCCATTGTTTAGCGGTAAGCTTCGTTAAATTTGTCCGGTTAACAGCCATCAGGATAATAGCCGAAAGACCGATGCGGATCAAGGCTGTACTCTGGGCGCCTAAAACGGGAAACAGACCTTTAGCTATTGCAGCTCCGCACTGAACACTGATAATTGATAAAAAAACGGCAGGAATTGGTGGTAATGTAAAAGATTTATTGTTATTCATTTGCGGCGCAAATTTAGCTATTATTTTCCTCAATTAAATTAGAGTTGTCTAATTAAGAATGCAGGAAAAGTTCCAACAATAATGGAATGCTTTAACCTCTATAAGTGTTCGGTGTTGAGAAGGGGTTGGTAAGGCCAATAGCCTTACCAACCCCTTCTCAACACCGAACACAATATGATCCCGGATAGTCCTTCTTTAATCCGTGCTATTCAGCAATAGCGGTATAAGGCTTATCTTGTTTCATTACCTTTTTACGGTAAGCCCAATAAAATACAATCGGGAATATAAACAGGTTAAATAAAGTATCAGAAATTAATCCTCCAATCACCACTGTAGCCAGTGGCTTAGAAGTCTCAGAACCGATACCTGTTGACATGGCTGCTGGTAATAATCCAATCGCTGCCATCATTGCAGTCATCACTACCGGACGGATGCGGGATTCCACACCAATTCTAAGCGCATCAATAAACGTCCATTCAGGATGATTATGCCGCATTTCCTTAATATTTGATTTAAACTTGGTAATCAGGATAACCCCATTCTGGACACAAATCCCGAATAAAGCTATAAATCCGATCCCCGAAGAAATACTAAAGTTTATCCCCGTAAGCAGCAATGCAAATACACCACCTACAATTGCAAACGGTACATTATTTAAAACGAGTAATGAATCTTTGATGGTTCCGAATAAGATAAACAGCACAAAGAAAATCAACAATATACTAATTGGCACCACCTGCGTTAAACGCTGAGTTGCTCTTTGCTGGTTCTCAAAATCTCCTGCCCACTCTATATGATAACCTTTAGGCAGCTTAACCTGAGCATTTACTTTGTCCTGGGCTTCTTTAATTGTACTGCCCATATCCCGGCCGCGAACAGAAAACTTGATTGCACCATATCTCTTATGCTTATCGCGGTAAATCAAACTCGGGCCAACCAGTTTTCTGATACTAGCAATCTCCCGCAGCGGAACTTTATTGCCCGAAAGTGTTGGCACCCTTAAATCGCCGATCGCATTGGCATTGTTCCTGAAGTTTTCAGGATAACGGATCCGCAGGTCAAACTTACGTTCCCCTTCGTAAATCTGTGTGGCTGCTTTCCCGCCGATTGCCGTTTCAATAACCGCCCCCGCATCTGCGGTAGTTACGCCATAAAAGGCCATTTTTTCCTGATCCAGATCAATCCGCAGTTCTGGCTGTCCCAGGTTCCGCATAATCCCAAGATCCTCCACTCCCTTAATATCCTTCATGATCTTGAAAATTTTCTCTTCTTTCTCTTCGACAAATTTGAGATCATCACCAAATAACTTCACTACTATAGATCCTTTTACGCCAGATACAGCTTCTTCTACATTGTCAGAAATTGGCTGAGAAAAGTTGAGATCAATCCCCGGAAAGAACTTCAATTTTTCCTGCATGCGCTGAATCAACTCAGGCTTACTCTCTTTGCTTTTCCACTGCTCTTGTGGGTAGAGATCCACATGAAACTCCAGGTTATAAAATCCTGTTGCATCTGTTCCATCATCCGGACGGCCTGTTTGAGAAATAACCTGTTTAACTTCAGGAAAGCTTCTGAAGGTTCTGCGCATATCATTAGCGAGTTTAACAGATTCACCCAGCGAAGTACTCAAAGGCCCGGTTGCCCGCACGTAAATAGTGCCCTCGTTGAGTTGCGGCAAAAACTCTGTACCTAAAAACTTAAAGCAGAAAAGACTGACTGCTAAGATGACAATAGCTATTGGAAAGGCAATTTTCCTGCCTTTAAAACAAATATTGAAAAGGCGCATGGAATTGCGGGTAATCCACTCTACGAAAAAATTGCGCTTTTCACGGACATTCTTATTCAGTAGGACACTGGCCATAACCGGCACCAGGGTAAAAGTCAGAATCAGTGCACCCAGTAAAGCAAAACCCAATGTCCAGGCTAAAGGAGAAAACATTTTACCCTCTACCTTTTCAAAACTAAAAATAGGAAGCAGACCAATAATGATAATCAATTTCGCGAAAAATATGCCTTTACCATTGATCAGACAAGCTTCTTTGATCATGCCCAACTTACTGAGCTTATTGAACTTCTCCATCCCCTCTTTCTTTGCCCGATGATCCAGTACCACAAAGATACCTTCCATCATCACGACCGCCCCATCTATGATAATCCCAAAATCAATCGCCCCCATCGAGAGTAAATTGGCAGACATGCCTTTAAATTTCAGACAGATAAATGCAAAGAGTAAAGCCAGTGGGATTACAATAGCCACAATGATGGTAGTCCGCCAATCGGCCATAAACAAGAACACGATGACAGTGACGAAAATAATCCCCTCAGCCATATTATGCAGCACGGTGTGCGTTGCAAAATCTACCAGATCTTCCCGGTCATAAAAAGCATTGATCTTTACATCATCCGGTAAAATACTATTATTCAGTTCATCAACCTTTGCTTTAAGGCTTTGAATTACATCATTTGTATTTCCACCTTTCAGCATCACTACAATTCCCTCCACTACATCAGGATCACCATCACGGCCAACCTGTCCAAGAGGTGGCAAACTGGATTCTGTAACTTCACCGATGTTTTTCACAAAGATTGGTGTCCCCTTCACATTATCAACGATGATGTTTTTAATCTCATTGATATTATTCAGCAAACCAATTCCCCGCACGACATAAGCTTGTCCGCTTTGCTCGATCACATCACCACCTACGTTAATATTACTTTTAGAAACAGCCTCGTAAACTTCCAGTGGCGTAACGCCATACTGCACAGCTTTTTCAGGATCAATTGTAATCTGATAAGCTTTAGTAGGGCCACCGAAACTATTTACATCCGCTACACCAGGCACAGAACGTATTTCACGTTCAACTACCCATTCTTCTAGTGTCTTTAGTTCCTTAACAGACTTCTTGCTGCTGGTTAAAGTGTACCTGAAAATCTCACCCGTTGGCCCGTAAGGCGGTGAAATTTCAGGCTTTGTGCCTTCTGGTAAATCGGCATCGCCCAAGTGATTATTCAATTGTAAACGCGCATAATCATACTCTACATTGTCTTCAAAAGTGACTTTAACTACCGAAAGGCCAAATAAAGAAGAGGATCTGATGGATGTTTTTTTCTGTGCCGGGTTCATCGCTATTTCCAGCGGCCGGGTTACAAACTTTTCTACTTCTTCTGCACTGCGGCCGGGCCATTGGGTAATAATAGTCAGTGAAGTATTCGTTACATCGGGAAACGCATCTATGGCAATGCTTTTAAAACTGAAATACCCTCCTACCAAGAGCAGGAACGTCATGAAAAATATAAAGAACTTGTTCTTAAGAGAAAAAGCCAGTACTGATTTAATTACTTTATTCATTGCTTGAATTTAAACGGGTTAAGCGGATCATGTTATTTCAGAGATTCGTACAGGAACAGCTGTCTTGACGCAATAATCTGATCACCGGGTTTTAAGCCTGCACTGATATAGGCACGGTCTTCTACACGTTTGGAAACAGTAATTGGCTGTATACGTACCTGCGATTTCCCCTCCTTAACCACTACATAATTCCGGTCATTATCCAGTACAATTGAACGGGTATTAATCACCGGCAGGTTCTCTCCTGATTTTGCCTGTACCACTACATTGGCAAACATTTGCGGTTTCAGTAAATTTCCCGGATTGCTGATTTTCACCCGGGCACGCATTAACTTATTGTCCTTGTCAATCATATTGTACACTTTATCTATTTTCCCGGTAAATACTTTTCCCGGATAAGCCAGCGTAGTAATCTGAACCGGATAACCCGTTTGTACGCTCGTGATATCAGACTCGTAAATATTCACGATGATATAAACAGAAGAAAGATCAGCAATGGTAAACAGGTTCTCTGTGTTGTCAGCTCTCACCTGCATATTGCTGGTGATATTTTTCTCTACAATATATCCGCTGATCGGTGCTTTGATCAGGTAACCACGCTGATCACTTTTATTGATTGACATCACTGAATGTGCCCGGCTATTTTCTGCCGATGCCTTTTGATAGTCTGATTTTGCCTGTTCCAGATCTTTACCCGAAGCCAGGCCGCTCTGATACAAGTCTTTTGTAGCCTCCAGCGTTCTTTTGGTATCCCTCAAATCTGCTTCTGCACTAATCAGGTCTTTTGAGTAGCCAGCAACTTCTACACTGTGCATACTGGCCAGCGTCTGCCCTTTGCTCACGACATCTCCCAGCAGCACATTTACATTTTCAGTGATCCCACTCACCATGGGATAAATTTTAGCAACCTTATTTTCATCAGGTTCTATCGTCCCGGTCAGTGTGATTTGAGAAATTGCACTGGCCTGCTGAACAGTATCCACTAACAGACTGCCCAATAAACTATCTGTGACTTTAAACTTATTATCTTCAGGTTTTGAGGCTGCATCGTGACGTGTGCAAGACGAGAATAATAAAGTGGCAGTACCAAATGCAGCTGCCAACGTAAATATTTTATAAGTATGCATATAAAGAGGTTATTGCTGATTAAAGAATGGAGTACCGGTAACGAAATTCAACTGTTCTAAAGAGCTGATCCGGTTAAGCTGCAGATTGTTCAGCTGGATTGCATTGGTTTTATAGGAATCATAGAAATCAAGGAATTCAAGCAAGCTGATGTTATGTTTTTCATAGCTCTTATAAACCTCTTCGATCAGGTGGGTAAAGTCTGCTTTAAACTTAGGGTCAAAGCTGTTGTAAAGTCTCTCCAATCTATCCGCAGCCTGATAACTATTATCCAGATCGCTTTGCAGCTGGTCTTCCTGTTGTGCCAAAGCATTTTTACTGACATCAATCGCAACTTTTGCCTGTCTGATATTTCCCTGGTTCCGGTTAAAAAGTGGAAGCGGTATACTGATTCCAAGACCCGTATAATTAGGCGTATAACCTGCAAAACGGTCATAAGTGATCGACATCGTGACGTCTGGTATAGCCATCGACTTTTGCAGCCGGAGGTTGAGGTTACTGGATTCAATCACAGCATGTGATAGCTTTAAATCGTACCTGTTGGTATAAGCAGAGTCAAGCAGTTTTTTATAGGTAACCTGTTGCAATACATCTTTGCCATCCAGCTTAAATTCAAGCTGAGGTACAATTTGCAGGTTAGCATTGGTACGGGTTAACAGTTTAAATTCACTTTGGACATCATCAATATCATCTTTCAGTTCATTTAGCTCTGATTGAAGCGTGTACAATTGAGATTGAATCCTTAATACTTCTTTTAGTGCAATATTCTCTTTAGCATATTGCTGCTTAAATCCAACCAGGGTTTTTGATAAAGAGCTGATCTCTCTGGCATATACTTTTGCAGATTGTTCCTGATAGTAAATTTTATAAAAATCAGTTCTCAAAGTATATTTAAGCGTACGCAAAAGATCAAAAAGCTGAAATTCTGCTTGCTGTACACCCATTTTGGCCAGCCGGATATTCTTATTCCGTTTACCCGCAGTTTGAAAAAGCTGGGAGATACTTGCAGCACGCTGCCCGGTTTGTTTACTGACATCCAGTATCCTCTTGTTTGCGGAATTATATAATATGTTCTCATAGGATACTTCCGGATTATCGAACAAGCGGGCGGTAATCACTTGTGCCCTGGCATCGTCAATATTATATTGACCAGCTATTAAATTCAGGTTATTTTTGAGAAACAGGTCTTCTGCCTGTTTAATCGTGATATTTAAGGAATCACGTGTATCATTTCTTCCATCATCCCTTGCAATTACTGAATCAATTCCGGTAAAACCACAGAGATTTAACAGCAATACAGGGAGCACAAATTTCAATTGCATAGCTTTATTATTTGAACAACAAAGCTATAGTATGGGTATTAGGGACTACTTAAGGACAGATTATATGGGCATTAGAAGTTCATTAGAAAGCTTTAATGCAGGCTAATTTATCGGCAGGTAAACATAGAAGACAGTACCCTGTCCTAAAACTGATTCCACCTGAATAGAACCGTTGTGCTGCTTCACAATATTATTGGTTAAAGAAAGACCAATCCCATAGCCCGAAAAATTCAACGCATTGGTTGAACGGTAAAAGGGTTGGAATATCTTTTTAATATCGGCTGAACTAATGCCAATACCGGTATCCTTGATAGCGATCACCATTTGTTGATTCTTATAACTTACTGTACATAAGACTTCCTGGCCAACAGAGAATTTAATCGCATTTTTAAGGATATTATTAATGGCAATAAATAACAATTGCCTGTTTCCTTGTAAGGTCCTTTTGGATTGATCGGCAGGTAAATCATAGCTAATCTTAACCGGATCAGTATTGGTCTTAAAAGCTAATTCATCTGCAATTTCCCAAATCAGTTCGTCTATTCTTATACTTTGAAAATCTTTGTTGTCTAAATTGGTTTGCATGAGCTCCATTAAACTATTAATAATATAGTTTAACCTTTCTACACTGCCTACAATTTCCAGCAAAGCATGTTTATACTCTTCAGGGCTGCGCTCTTTCATCAAAGTGATTTCAGCCTCCCCTAATATAGAAGTGATTGGTGTACGCAATTCGTGAGAAGCATTTGCAACAAATGACTTCTGACTTTCAAAAGATTGTTCCAGATGCTCCAGCAGTTGATTAATAGCAGAAGATAAATTATCTGTTTCATCAGTTTTAGCCTGATTAACGCTTAATCTATGGTGTAAGCTGGATGCCCTGATTCTTTTCAGGTTGTCTGTAATGGAAACGATAGGCTGCAATGAAATGCGCGCAAAGATACGCCCGATGAAGAAAGTAATAAAAAGAGAACTGATAAAAAATGCCGTCATGATCAGTTTGAGCTGCTCCATATCATGCAAACCCCGGTCATCAATTGCAGAAACCACGACTATAAAATTTCCTGAGTTATCGGGATAATAAATCCCTGTAATCTGCGTCTCTCCCTGCCGCAAATGAATGGATTTCTTTTTAACGATCTGTGACAGGAAATCGTGTTTCCAGCTAATAGAATCCTCTCTGGTAAATTTGGAGTTAAACTTGTCATCGTAAACCCGGATAGATTCGTGGGTAAGTGATTGAGGGAACTTTTTGGCAACCTGGCGGAATATATCTTTTGATAAATTATCTTCGGCAAGATAAAACTGCGCAACTGTTACTGCTCTTTCATCGAGCTTATTCATAAAAGACTTTAAGCGATTATGTTCTACAAGCACATAAATACCTGTGAGTACCACCAAAAGTAAAATGGCAAACATAAAGGTAAATTGCAGTGACAGTCTGTTTTTAACTTTCATCGGGATGGCTTTTACTTCATTAATTATCCTTTGATTACATAACCCATTCCAATCACAGTATGGATCAGTTGCTGATCAAAACCTTTGTCAATTTTAGCCCGCAGGTAATTAATGTAAACGTCAATCAGGTTAGTACCTCTGTTGAATGATATTCCCCAAACCGCTTCAGCAATATAAACTCTGGACAATACCCGCTCTTTATTAGCCATCAGCACTTCAAGCAGTGTAAACTCTTTAGCGGATAAAATGATATTTTTACCATTACGAGTGACAGTCTTTTTGTAACAATCCATTTCCAGGTTATGAATCCTGAAAATAGTTCCTGGTAAAACCTGATCGCGGCGTCTGCCTAAGGCTTTGATCCGGGCCAGCAATTCTGCAAAGTGAAAGGGTTTAGTTAAATAATCATCAGCACCGTTCTCCAGCCCTTGTACCTTATCACTTACCGTATTTAAAGCAGAAAGCATTAAAATAGGAACTTCCTTTTTTAGTTGCCTGATTTGTTTACAAACTTCCATCCCATTCAGATAAGGAAGGATAACATCTAATATAATCAGCTCATAATCGTTCTCCAGGGCCATTTTACAGCCCATATTTCCATCATAAGCAACGGTTACAGTATTTAATTGTTCTTCCAGCCCCTTTTTAATAAATGCAGCAACCTTAGGCTCATCTTCAATCATTAAAATATTCATTTTCCTTCTAATTATGAGTGCATATTGATTGCCCCAAAGATACCCCTAACGCATAGGATTCTAACCTACATTAAAGGATTTTAATGTTGATTATCAATTTATTAGCTTAAATAAGGGTTAAGAATTGAATAGTACTGAGAATGAAGCTTCTGGAGATTAAAACAACATTAAAATGGAGGTATGAAAATGATGCGGCTCCAAAAAACACAGGAGCCGCTTAAAATTTACTCCATATAATCGGCCTGGCGGCTCAATAAAGCACGGTATTTATTGAACACCGCAGTTTTGGAAACAAAGCCAATATATTCTTCCTGTTCATTCAAAACAGGCAACAGCCATGCATTCTCTTTTTCCATCTTTTTCAATACAATTTTCATAGAATCTGTAATGAATACAATAGAAGGAGCTGTCTGCATTAAATCGTGTACCGTTAAATCCGGATTAGCCGGATTATTGATTGCTTTTTTCAATACATCTTCCACAAAGATCAAACCCTTAAAAGATTTGTCTTCTGCAATGACCGGGAAAATATTTCTTTTAGACTGCAGGATCTCCGGCAGCTTTTCTGCAATAGTTTCTTCTTCATTCAATACCAGGTAATCTTTCTCTACCAGGTATTTTAACTTCATCATGTGCAGTACCGTAGTGTCTTTGTCTTCATGAGACATCAGTTCACCACTTTCAGCAAGAGGTTTGGTATAAATAGAATATTTATTAGTACTTCTGTTGATCAGATAAGAAATTGCTGAGGTAATCATTAAAGGCACCATCAGTACATACCCACCAGTAATTTCAGCGATCAGGAATATTCCGGTGAGCGGTGCATGCATAATTGCACTTAATGAAGCCGCCATCCCCGCAACAATAAAGTTGGAAACATTCACATGGGCAATTCCTAAAGTATTAATTGTGAAAGCAAGCAAAAAGCCGATCAATCCACCCATAATTAAACTGGGTGCAAAAATCCCTCCGTTACCGCCAGCTCCAAGGGTAACCAGGGTAGCTGCCGATTTTGCAAATACCGTAATCGCAGTGAATAAAATGACAACGGTAGGAATGTTGCTATAAGCAGAAAAAATACTGTTTGTAATGACAGCCGTATAATTTCCGCCCAAAAGATTTTTAATGGTGATGTATCCTTCGCCGTAAAGTGTAGGAAACAGGAAAACCATTGCCCCTAATACGATCCCCCCAACTACAACCTTTTGATAAGGATGTTTGATCTTATAAAACAGTCCTTTGATAAAATAATTGGCTTTGGTAAAATACATCGAAAACAGACCAATCAGCACAGCCAGTACAACATACCAGACTAATGAATTGAATTTCCATCCTTCGGTAACCAAAAAGAACAATTGTTCATTGTAAAAGAAACGCGCCACAACCGCAGCCGTAGCCGAAGAAAGTAACAACGGTATAAATGCCGGAATAGTAAATTCAGGTAACAGGATTTCAATCGCAAAAACGATTCCCGCAATAGGGCTGTTAAATGCGCCTGCAATACCTGCAGCTGCACCACAAGCCAGCAGCATGGTAGTTTCGCGGTAAGAGAGTCCTAAAAAGCGCCCTACAACAGATCCGATACCCCCACCACTAGTTACAATTGGTGCTTCCAGTCCGGTTGATCCACCAAAACCAACTGTTAAGGCCGCAGTGATAATCTGAGAATAGATATTATGGGGCTCTACCCGGCTTGATTTTTTAGAGATGGTATACAATAAAGGTGTTAAACCAGTCTCGAATTTCCCTTTCCGGATAAAACGCTTTACATACATTACAGAAAGCAGTATCCCTATAAATGGAAAAACCAGGAACAGGTAATACTTATATTGCCAGTGAAAACCGTCCTGTAAAAAGTCTTCAATATGATGGGTAATCGTTTTTAGCAGTGCCGCAGCCAGTCCGGCCAAAACGCCAACTATCATGGCCGCTATAACGAGGAAGTTTCTATTGGAGATTTTTGTCCTTCGGTATTGATTTAAAGCGTCAAGATAGTTGACCAATCTTACGTACATTTCTTATGAGTTTAGCAATCGAATTTATCTAACAATTTAATCAGTGTAGCAAAGTCTTTAGGATATGGTGCATCAATTTCGATGTCTTCCCCATCCAGTCCTTTAAAAATCACATGTTTGGCGTGCAGGGCGAAACGCTTCATAATCGGAAGCTCTTCATCATCCTTTGCAATCCGGTACCCTTTTTTAATACTGGACAAAAATACAGGTTTACCTTTATATAAAGTATCCCCGCAAATTGCAGCACGCTGGGTAGCCAGGTGAATCCTGATCTGGTGCATGCGGCCAGTAATCGGCTTACATTCTACTAAAGTATAATGTCTGTAAAACTTAATAGAATTAAAAATGGTTTCAGCACGCTTTCCTTCCTTACGGTCAATCGTCACGCTCCTGTTTCCATCATTTAAGATAGGCAGGTCAATGAAAAGCTCTTTAAACGTAAACAACCCGTCAACAACGGCATGATACGTCTTCTGAACTTTACGCTTCTCAAATTGCATCGAGACTGAACGATAGGCTTCCGGGTTTTTAGCAATGATAATTGCACCTGATGTTTCTTTGTCCAAACGGTGACAAACCTGGGCATCAGCTGAATACTGCTTTGCAAGGCGAAGTATATTAACTTCGCCTGAGCCGCCACGCTCGTCTAATGAGGCAACAAATGGCGGCTTATTTACAACGATATGGTTATCGTCTTCGAATAGAATGAGGTCTTTAAATGAAGGATATTTCAATGGTGTGGATTTATAAAACAGTACAAAAGTACAATTTCATCCTTTACCATTTGAAATAAGAATGTAAATGATTAAGAAAGTTCGAATTTATACCCTACTCCTTTAACAGTTGCCACGTAAGTTTCGCCCAATTTCTCTCTCAATTTACGGATATGCACATCTATAGTCCGGTTAGTGACTACTACAGAATCTTCCCATATATTTTTAAGAATTGACTCTCTTGTATATACTTTACCAGGTTTAGAAGCCAGCAGGTACAGCAATTCAAATTCTTTCTTTGCCAATACTACTTTTTGTCCGCTCTGATAAACAAGATAAGCCTCTCTGTCGATCACTAAATCTCCGATTTCAACTTTGTTCTCAGAAACTTCATCATTACTTACATTTCTTCTCAAGATAGCATTGATGCGGCTTACTAAAGCGCGCGGCTTAATTGGTTTAGCGATATAATCATCTGCACCTACATTAAAACCAGCAATTTCTGAGTATTCTTCACTTCTTGCAGTCAAAAAAACCATGAAAGTATTTTTAAACTCAGGAATAGCACGCATCAGACGGCAGGCTTCAATTCCATCCATCTTAGGCATCATAATATCCAGAATGATCAGATCAGGATGCACTTTCTTCGCAACTGCAATCCCATCCTGTCCGTTACTGGCCAGGTAAACCTGATAACCTTCTTTTTTAAGATTATATTCGACTAACTCTAAGATATCAGGTTCATCATCAACTATCAGTATCTTTTGTTTTACGGCGCTCATGTCTTTAAATATTTGTTACGAAATTAAGTAATCATTTGCATAACCAGGTTAAAGGTAAGTTAACAAATTGTTAATGACACCTGATAGTTTAACATTGAATTAGGATTAACGTAAAGTCTTTTCTAAAAACGTATCCAATTCCTCAGCTCTCAGGTTTTTAGCGATGATTTTACCGGATGGATCTAATATGAATGAGCTTGGAATAGCTTCAACCTGGTACATTCTTACTGTAGGGCTTTCAAAATCTTTCAGTTCACTGGCATGCGTCCATGTTAATCCGTCGGCAATTACCGCCTGTTTCCATGCTACAGGATCCTTATCTAAGGATACACCCAGAATAGTGAATTTCCTGTCTTTATATTTGTTATAGACCTTTACTACATTTGGATTTTCCTGTCTGCAAGGCTGGCACCAGGAAGCCCAGAAATCAAGCAAAACATATTTACCTCTTAAATCTGATAGTTTAACCGTTTTGCCATCCAGTGTATTCATGGTAAAATCTGGCGCAAGCTGTCCGATCTGTACAGATTTCAATTTAGCCATTCTCACTAAAAAGTCAGTTACTGCTTCATTTTTATTGAAATTACTCTTGATTTTTTCTGAGTATGCAATCATTTCTTTCTCATAATCACTTGGATTTAAAGAGTTGATAGCATAGAATCCAGCAAGGGAAGTCGTATTGTCCATGGCAAATTTCAGAATATAGTTTACCAATCCTTCGTTTTCTTTAATCAGCGCTGGTCTCATTTGATTTGCGATAGCATCTCTGTTGTGCGGCTGATTCGCTACATTTTCTTCAAACTGTGCCTGTAAAGCTGCAAGCTTCGCCACATACTGATTTTTGTTCTTATTCAATTCTTCCAGTTTGTCAGCTTCTGCTGCTCCTGATAGTTTATAAGCAAGATTTTTATCTTCAAGATCTGCCTCTAATTTGATGACATCTCCATTTTTAGCGATCAGCATATATTCGCTGTTCTCAATCTTCACTCTAAAGAAATCTACTTCAGGTGTACTTCTGTTGAATTTAAATTCTCCTTTATTGGATAATACTGTAGAATCGAGCGGTGTCTCGCTTGTTTTGTTAATTCCGTATAAATAAACTTTTGCTTGTGGCTTAGCGTGTTCAAATTTCCCGCTGATCTCAAATTTGCTTTTGTCATTACAAGCGACAAATGCAACGCACACGATTAAAAGGGTGGCTATTCTGTTCATATTTATATACTCTATAGATTAATCCTTATTTTAATTTTCCCAATAACAGTTCATTAATTTTTGCCGGGTCTGCTTTCCCTTTCGCCAGTTTCATCACTTCTCCGACAAATAAACCTAAAACTCCTTTTTTACCAGTTTTGTAAGCTGCAACCTGTGGTTTGAATTTTTCCAGCACCTGATCTACAAAACCATCCAGTTCATCAGCGTTCTCTACAATCAGCAGATTAAGCTGCCCGGCCAATGCAGCAACATCTGCATCTTTAGCCAACTGTATAGCCGGTAATAATTGTTGTAAAGCAATTTGCTGCGTAATTTTCTTCTCTTCTACCAGGTTAACGACCGCGGCCATTTGTGCAGGACTCACTTTGAAAGTAGTAATAGTTGCATCCTGTTCATTTAATAAAGCTCTGATCGGGCCAGTAAGCCAGTTAATCAGGTTTTTAGGATTTTTCACCAAAACTAAAGCAGCATTCAGATAGTCCAGCAATTCTTTGTCCTCTGTGAAAATTGAAGCTTCTGAATTATTCAGCCCGAAATCTGCCATTAGTTTTGCTGTAATTTCACGGGGTAATGCCGGCATCCCCGCTTTCAAAGCAGCCAGCCATTCATCTGAGATCACTATCGGCGGAAGATCCGGATCAGGGAAATAACGATAATCATTTGCCATTTCTTTGGTCCGCATTGGCGCTGTAGTTCCGTGGTCAGCGTCAAAAGTCAAAGTGCTCTGAACAATTGAACCCCCGCCTGTGATCACCCCGATCTGGCGGTTAAATTCAAATTCCATTGCTCTGCGTACATTGCGGATTGAGTTCAGGTTTTTCACCTCGCAGCGCGTACCGAATTCTTCCGTTCCATTTTCACGGACAGAGATATTGGCATCGCAGCGGAAACTTCCTTCTTCCATATTTCCGTCCCCTACATCAAGATGCCTCACCAGCTTCCTCATTTCGGTTAGCAATACAGAAGCTTCTTCGGCAGAACGGATATCAGGTTCAGTTACGATTTCTATCAAAGGCACCCCTGCCCTGTTCAAATCAACAAAAGAATAGTGATCATCCTGGTCATGCATGCTTTTACCTGCATCCTCTTCCATGTGAATCCTGTTGATTCCGATTCGCTTTTCCGTGCCATCACTTAAAACCAGGTCAATATATCCATTCTGGCAAACCGGCTTGTTATCCTGAGTAATCTGATACCCTTTAGGCAGATCGGCATAGAAGTAATTTTTACGGTCAAAGTAATTGGTCTGATTGATTGTACAGTTCAGGGCCAGCCCCATTCTGATCGCTTTTCCAACTACTTCTTTATTCATTTTAGGCAATGCACCAGGCAAAGCCAATGAAACCGGAGAGATGTGCGCATTAGGTTTTGCACCAAAAGCTGCGCTATCTGAAGAAAATATTTTCGATTTTGTATTTAACTGAACGTGAATCTCTAAGCCTGATACCAATTCAAATGCTGTGGGAGAAATAGCAGTTTTCGTACTCATTTAAGGCAATAAATTAAACTAATGTCGTGAATTACTGTCTCACAAATATAACCAAATAAGTTTACGACCATGGGTTTAGGATGCATTTATAATCATGGCATAAACTTTGACAATTTACATACACACACAAATTTGAAACGTTATGAGAAAATTACTTTTAATTGCTGCTATCGGAATTGCTTCCCTTGCAGCTGCACCAGCAGCGAAAGCGCAGGTGAGTTTAAGTATAAATATTGGGTCACAACCCCAATGGGGCCCTAGAGGGTATGATCACGTTGATTATTATTACCTGCCGGATGTAGATAGCTATTACTATGTACCAACCCGTCAATTTGTTTATTTAAGTGGCAACAGGTGGATCCGTGCGCGTTCTCTTCCTTCCAGATACAGAGGTTATGATTTGTATGGTGGCAGAAAAGTTGTGATTAATAACTATGCTAATCCATGGACAAGACACAATTATTACAGAACGCAATATGTAAGCAATAACTATTACAGCAGACCATCGCGGGTCGTAGTCAGAAATAATTACCGTAACGACAGAAGAGATTATTACAGAGGAAATGGTAACGGCTGGGGAAGAGGTCATGATAGAGGAAATGGCTGGGGAAAAGGAAATGGCGGACATGATCGCGGAGACAGAGGCAACCATGGCTGGGACAGAGGAAACCATGGCGGAGACAGAGGAAACCATGGTGGCGACCGTGGTGGACATGGAAGAGGTGGCCGTAATTAATAGATATTACCAATAAATTACTGATATTATTAATTCTTATTGTAAAGTATCACGACCTTTGGGTTGTGATACTTTATTTTTATAGGCTATTTACCATTTTATATTAACCTGATTCATGATGACTGAGAATATTGAAGCAATGCTGATCCGGAAAGACATTAACCCTACTGCTATGCGGTTACTGGTGCTGGATTTTCTGTTGAAGCAGTCTTCAGCGATCAGCCTGACGGATTTGGAGAAAGGATTAGACCCTTCAGACCGGATCACTTTATACCGTGCATTGAAGAAATTTGAAGAAAAAGGACTGGTACACAGTATCGATGATGGTTCTGGTGCAACCAAATTTGCACTTTGTGAAAATGATTGCGAAGCCGGACATCACCACGACCTGCATGTTCACTTTTTCTGTAATACCTGCCGGGAGACTTCTTGTCTGCCTAAACACCATATCCCGCAAATTGCCTTACCAGACGGCTTTAAATCTGAAGAAGTTAACCTGATCGTTAAAGGCGTTTGTAATAAATGTGTTCAATAGTTTGCAATACCATTGCGCTATAGTTTAAAGTACCTTTGTTTTAGAGAATCAAAAAAAGCTTAGCTTAATAAATCTCTTTGACTTAAGATACCATTATGGCCACTAAAAATATAGACACCTGCTGTGACACAGCTACCATTGCAGATAAAAAACCTGCTGCAACACATAAGCCACATCAGCATAATGCGCATAGTCATGACGGGCACAGTCACGACGCCCATAGTCATGATGACCATGATCACGACCACGACCATGGAGATGGTGAAAATTCAGGCTGGAAAGGCCAGATCCCTTTATTAATTTCCTTAGCGATACTTGCCGTGATGCTAACGCTGGAATATGGTTTTAAAATCATACCAGCCAAATCGGTTTCCCTGCTGATTTTTGGGGCTGCTTATCTGCTGGCAGGCTATAACGTTTTGAAATTAGCCTTTCGAAAAGCAATGCGACTGGATTTCTTCAACGAATTTTTCCTGATGAGTGTAGCGACAATTGGTGCATTCTCTATCGGATCTTACAGTGAAGGTGTTGCGGTGATGGTATTTTATTCTATCGGAGAATGGTTCCAGGATGTTGCTGTATCTAATGCAAAACGCAGTATTAAAGCACTATTAGACATTCGTCCGGATACAGTAGATGTCATCAGGGATGGAAAAACCAGCACTGTTAAACCTGCCGATGTTGAAATTGGTGAGCTGATCCAGGTCAGGGCCGGAGAAAAAGTAGCCTTAGATGGTGAACTGGTTTCTGCTAAAGGGACATTCAATACTGCTGCAATGACTGGAGAGAGCAAGCCAGATTCTAAAGCAAAAGGGGACAGTGTACTGGCCGGAATGATTAACCTGAATACAGTAATAGAGGTTAAAGTTTTGTCGCTATTTAAAGATAGTAAGCTGAACAGGATTCTGGAAATGGTACAGGATGCAACAGCCAGAAAATCTAAAACCCAGTTGTTTATTTCGAGATTTGCCAAAGTTTATACACCCATTGTATTCGCTCTGGCAGTATTAGTGGTAGCCCTGCCTTATCTATTTGTAACCAATTATGTATTTGCAGAATGGTTATACCGCGGCCTTGTTTTCTTAGTCATCAGCTGCCCTTGTGCTTTAGTCGTTTCTATTCCACTGGGTTATTTTGGCGGCATAGGCCTGGCTTCTAAAAACGGTATTCTGTTCAAAGGATCAAACTTCCTGGATGTAATGACTACGATTAATACTGTAGTGATGGATAAAACCGGAACATTAACTAAAGGTGTTTTCAAAGTACAGCGCGTGGTTGCTGTGAATGGTGATGAAAAAGAATTATTACGTTTAACTGCAGCTATTGAAAGTAAATCTACCCATCCTATTGCTACTGCGGTAACTTTACATGCGGGCGATGTTTTACAGGGCACAAAGATTGGTGAAGTGGAAGAAGTGCCTGGAAAAGGGCTTAAAGGTTTGATTGACGGCAAACAGGTACTGGCTGGAAATATCAAACTGCTGGATCAGTTTAACATTGCTTATGCTGATGAAGCAGTTCAGGAAGAAGATACTGTGGTTGTAGTTGCCATTGAAGGGATTTATGCGGGATTTATTACGATTGCTGATGAGCTGAAAGAAGATGCCATACAAGCCGTAAAGGAAATGCACGAAATGAAAATCCAGACCGTGATGCTTAGCGGCGATAAACAGGCTGTGGTTAGCAAAATAGGCAGATTATTAGGCATAGATCGTACTTTTGGTGATCTCTTACCAGAAAACAAAGTAGAAAAAGTAGAAGAGCTGAAACAACAAGGCAGGCATATCGCTTTTGTTGGAGATGGAATTAATGATGCTCCGGTTGTTGCTTTAGCTGATGCAGGGATTGCCATGGGCGGATTAGGAAGCGATGCAACTATTGAAACTGCGGATATTGTCATTCAGAACGATATGCCTTCAAAAATTGTTACAGCGATTAAAATCGGAAGACTGACTAAAAACATTGTATGGCAGAATATTGCACTGGCCATGGGTGTGAAAGTAATCGTATTGATTTTAGGGGCAGGTGGAGTTGCAACTTTATGGGAAGCTGTAATTGCAGATGTAGGTGTTGCTTTACTGGCGATCTTAAATGCGGTCAGAATTCAAAAAATGAAGCTTTAATTTAATTATCTTCATCCCTGAAATGAAAAGATTACAGGGAATAAAAAATACTTGGAAATTAAGTCTGCTAACCATCAGCTTAATTTCCTGTAGTCAACCAAAAGAAAGGGTTTATCAAGCAGAATTATTTACGGAAAAGACAGACTTGAATATACCTGCACAAGGTACAGCGCAGCTCTTTAAAAGACTAACATTGACTAATAAAAAGGAAGAATTGATAGGTGGTATATTTGGGCGCAGGGGGCGCATGTCCTGGAATATTATCACTTACAGAGATACAACAATCCGTTTTAATCCTAACCTGAAAAACCTGGTTGAGGATTATCAGTCAGATGAAATACCTTTATCAGACTTCTATACAATCTATTATCTGAATCCACAAAAAACTGCATTCCTTGCGGATATGCCGGGGCCTTCCAATATCAGCAGCCGTATTTTTGTGTTTCGTGCACAGCCAAACGGCTTAAAAGTTTACCGGATTGAGCGTCCAGTTAAAGAACAAATCTCTTCAGGAGATGAAAGTATCTATCGGGGTATTTCTAAAATAGGTGGTCATCTGCTGTTGGTAAACAACGATTATCTTTTTAATCAGCGCACAGCAAAGGCCTACCTGATCCCAAGACCAGATCCGAAAGAAAGAATGCAGGCAGACTTTACAATCCTGTCACCTGATAAAAAAACTGTAGTTTTTAATGCAAAGGGCAGTTCTACTGATCATTTTGACTATATCTATCAATTCCATTATCCAAGCGGCAAATTTGAAACAGATAGTATCCCTGCGGATCAATATCAAAGTCCATTACAGGACAAGAAAAAAAAGTGGCCGGAAACTCATTATGACTGGAGCAAAGATGCAAACGGAAGAATGTTTCTAAAACCCAAAGCGGTCTTTAGCTTAAAATAACTTTTCAATGCAGCGCGCAATTACTAACTATACAAAAACGGGCCCTCTAAATCTAAAGAAAAGAGACAGCCCGTTTTTATATGAAATGGTTGGTTTGCTTACTGAATTAAAGTTGCCGCTTTTTCCAGCACCTTAGCTAATCCATCTTTATTTTTTCCTCCGGCAGTAGCGTAGAAAGGCTGGCCTCCACCGCCGCCCTGAATATCTTTAGCTAATTCTCTAACCATATTCGAGGCATTGAGTTTTTTATCCGCCACCAGATTATCAGATAACATGACACTGATCCCTGGTTTGTCATCGATCAGTGTCGTGAAAACAAGGTATAGGTTATCTACGATATCCTTGATTGAAAAAGCCAGGTTCTTCACTGCATCTGCACTGGGAAGATCCACATGAACAGCTATCATATTGATGCCGTTGATCGTTTTCATATGGTGAACGATTTCATGTTTAAGATTTCCTGAACGCTCTACAACTGCTTTTTCAGCCTCTTTTTTAAGCTTGTTATTTTCTTCAATCAAAGCAGTAACCGCAGCAGTCAGGTCTTTATTTCCTTTAAGCAATGCTTTTAACTGGCTTATTTCTTTATCCTGGTTAACTACATACTCTTCTGCACGATCTGCTGTAATTGCTTCGATACGTCTTACACCTGCAGCTACAGCACTCTCAGAAATGATCTTAAAGTAACCAATCTGACCAGTTGCCTGAACGTGTGTACCGCCACATAATTCCTTTGAATAATTATCATCGAAAGTAATGATCCGAACAAAATCACCATATTTTTCTCCGAATAAAGCAGTTACCCCACTCGACAATGCTTCTTCATAAGGAACAAGTCTTTGCTCTTTTAAAGCGATGTTGTCTCTTACTCTTTTGTTAACGATATGCTCAATTGCTGCTAATTCATCCTCAGTAATCTTTGTGAAGTGAGAGAAATCGAAACGCAGGTAATCAGCATTCACCAAAGATCCCTTTTGATTCACATGGTCACCAAGGACGCTCTTTAGTGCCGCGTGCAATAAATGTGTCGCCGAGTGATTGTTATTTGTCTGTACGCGCTTATCTTCATCTACAACAGCCCAGAACTGACCGTCTATATCTTCAGGTAAGGAATCTGCGAAATGTACGATTACCCCATTTTCCTTTTTGGTATCTGTAATTTCAATAGAGAACATCCTGCTATGGTCTTCCAGACGGCCGGTATCACCTACCTGGCCTCCGCTTTCGCCATAAAAAGGGGTTTTCTGCAATACGATCTGATATTGCTCTTTTCCTTTTGCAGTAACTTGTCTGTATTTTAAAATTTTAGTTTCAATTTCCAGAAAGTCATAACCTACAAATTCTGTTTCGGGATCATCATGAACTGTAATCCAGTCGCCTGTATCAATGGCTGTAGCCGCTCTTGATCTTGCTTTTTGCTTCTGAAGGCTTTTCTGGTACTCTTCCATATCCACACTCCATCTTTTCTCCCTGGCCATCAGTTCAGTCAGGTCAATCGGGAACCCATAAGTATCCTGCAATTCAAAAGCAAAATCACCCGAAATCACCATCTGATCTTTCAGTATGCTGTAAACCCATGGATCTTCAAAAGATTTCTCCAGGTCAATTGCATTTTCAGACATCAGGAAATCTGCTTGTTTAGCGGTATAATTTTCAAAACGCTGAATACCTGTAGCCAGTGTTCTTAAGAAAGAAACCTCTTCTTCCAAAACCACTTTCTGAACAAAGTCCTGCTGTAAAACCAATTCCTCAAAAACACCTTTGAACTGTTCAGCAAGAACAGGCACCAGTTGGTTTAAGAAAGGTTCTTTCAAGTCAAGGAAAGTATAAGCATAACGTACAGCTCTTCTTAAAATCCTTCGGATTACATAGCCTGCTTTATTGTTTGCCGGTAATTGTCCGTCTGCAATTACAAATGAAATCGCACGGATATGATCGGCCATAACGCGCATCGCAATATCCGTTTTTTCATCAGCACCATAAGCTATACCAGCCTTTTTGGCGATGAACTGGATCAGTGGCTGAAATACATCAGTATCATAGTTTGAAGCCTTATCCTGTAATACACGGACCAGGCGTTCAAAGCCCATCCCGGTATCCACATGTTGTGCAGGTAATGGTTGTAATGAACCATCTTTTAATCTGTTGAACTGCATAAATACGTTGTTCCAGATCTCAATCACCTGCGGGTGATCAGCATTGACCAATTCTTTCCCGCTGGTGGCTGCACGTTCATGATCAGGGCGGCAGTCTACATGGATTTCCGAACATGGACCACAGGGCCCCATGTCGCCCATTTCCCAGAAATTGTCTTTTTTATTTCCTAAAACAATGCGGTCTTCAGGAACATATTGCTTCCACAATTCGAAAGCTTCCGTATCTCTTGGAAGACCTTCTTTTTCATCTCCTTCAAAAACAGATACGTATAATTTATCTTTAGGGATACCATAAACTTCTGTCAATAATTCCCAGCTCCAGGCAATAGCCTCTTTCTTGAAATAGTCACCAAAACTCCAGTTCCCCAACATCTCGAACATAGTGTGGTGATAGGTATCTATCCCCACTTCTTCAAGATCGTTGTGTTTACCGGAAACCCGTAAACAACGTTGTGTATCGGTTACCCTTGGATACCTGGCAGGTGCCTCTCCCAAAAAAATGTCTTTAAACTGATTCATACCTGCATTGGTAAACATCAGTGTCGGATCATTTTTTACAACGATAGGTGCGGATGAAACGATATGGTGTTGTTTCGATTCAAAAAATGCTAAATAGGCGTGTCTGATTTCTTTTGCTGTCATTCGTAGTAGAAATTATCCAACAAAATTAAAATTTTATTGCGGTATTCTACTAAAATCCCTTTACATTTGAATGCTTTACATAAAAGCTATAAACCACTAAATATCAACATAGAAGTATGCCTTACAAGGAACGGGAAATTAATAAAATGTATTATACGATGGGTGAGGTGACGGAAATGTTCAATGTAAACGCCTCACAGATCCGCTTTTATGAGAAGGAATTTGACGTTCTCCAGCCTAAGAAAAACAAGAAAGGAAACCGTCTTTTCACTCCGGAAGATATTGAAAATCTGAAGATCATTTTCCACCTGGTAGATGATAAAGGTTTTACACTAAAAGGTGCAAAAGATCATTTAAAGAATAACAGTGCAGACGTTAAAGAGAACCAGAAGATCATTGCATCACTGGAAAAACTAAAAGACTTCTTATTAAAGTTAAACGACGAAATTTAATTAATAAATTAACTTAATTAATAAAATCAGCAGTACTTTGGCTTCATTATGCCAAAGCCAGCTAATTCTTCCATCCAGTGTCCCGGATCGCAAAGTATCAGGATCTCTTTGCCGGGATACGGAATATTGCTCTCCTTAGTCCTTTCTTGCCCCTGCAGCACTGCATGCGCCCAGGAAGAGGTGCAAATCAAAGAAATAACCGCAACGCTTTCAGAGAATTTTACAGCAGAAGATCTTTCTGAGCTGACTGAACAGCTTTCCTTTTACCTGAAACACCCTTTAGACCTTAACAGAACCAGCCCGGAGCAGCTAAAAGAGCTATTCTTTCTTTCCTCACTACAGATCAGTAACTTTTTCACGCATATCCGGCTCAGTGGAAAACTAAAGGATGTGCTGGAACTTCAGGCCATAGCCGGCTTTGATATCACGACCATTACCAGGTTGCTCCCATTTGTTACCGTGAAGGAAGAGTCACCGCTGGATTTCAGTAAAGCAGGAAAAGGATTAAGTGAGCTTACCCTGAGATATGGACGGCTGCTGGAAAAACAAAAAGGTTATAAAGACCTGCCAGGAAGCAGATATCTGGGCACTCCTGAAAAACTATTGCTGAAGTACAGCTATCATCTGAATGATCAGGCTGCACTTTCCATCGTAGCCAAAAAAGATGCCGGAGAAAGCTTTTTCAGCGGCAGTAGCAAAAGTGGTTTTGACTTTATTTCGGGAAGCCTGGCCTTCTATAAATCCGGCAGGTTTAAAAAGATCATTGCTGGAGATTACAGCTTGCAATTTGGTCAGGGTTTAAGTCTTTGGTCTGGTTCATCTTTTGGAAAAGGGGATGATGTAGCGGGTATCGCAAAAAAAGATACCGGACTTAAACCTTATACTTCTGCTAACGAGTATTCATTTTTCAGAGGTGCTGGTGTAACTTATAATTTATTAAAAAACATTGACTTTACAGGTTTCCTGTCACTTAGAAAACTAGACGCAAGCTTATCAAAATCTACTGGCAGGAATGCGCAGTTATCGGCAATCAGTACTAGTGGTTTACACCGGACAGCAGCCGAGAACGAGCATAAAGGAAAGCTGGGATTATTGCTTTATGGGATGGCCTTAACCTATAACAAAAACAGTTTAGATATTGGTATTACTGCGTACCATTCCAGTTATGAGCATGGATTTATTACGGGTACCCCACGTTACAAACAGTATAATTTCACTGGCCGTGAACTTAGTAATCTCGGACTTCATTACAACTATACATTCCGGAATATTTATTTTTTTGGTGAAGTGGCGCATAGCATACCCGGTGGTACCGCAGTACTCACCGGGGCTATGGCCAGCTTATCGCCCCGTATCTCTGCGATAGTTCTTTTCCGTAATTATGAAAAAGAACATCTTAGTTTTTACAACAAAGCGGCCGGAGAAGGAAGTACAGCTGCAAACGAGAAAGGAATTTATACTGGTTTTCATATCAATCTGACTAAAAAGTGGTCTTTATCCGCCTATGGCGATATTTTTTGGTTCCCATGGGCAAAGTATAGAATTGATGAGGCTTCTTCAGGATATGAATTGACCGGACGAATTACTTTTAAGCCAGATAAAAAGTTTAAAGCCTTATTGAGTTATCAAACCAAACACAGCAAACAGAACGCAAGTTCAGGCAAGCCTGTGAACCCGATAACTGACCTCAGGAAGGATAATTTCAGAGCGGAGAGTACATTTAAGGTCAACCGGAAAATAACACTGCAAAACCGCTTTGAACTGACCCGGTATCAAAAGGGGACTGTTAATGCTGAATATGGATATGTATTTTATCAGGATGTAGCTTACCACCCCATGTCTTCCAGAATTTCTGCGAATCTCAGGCTGGCTTTTTTTCATACTCCATCTTACAATAGCAGGATCTATGCTTACGAAGATGACGTGCTGCATGGTACGGGTTCTGGTATTTATAGCGGAGAAGGGATCAGGTCTTATTTTAACCTGAGTTATAACTTATCCAGGCAACTCAGGGTATGGGGAAGATATGCAGTATACCTGTATCCGGGAATGGAGAAAACAGGTTCCGGACTGGAAGAAATCAGCGGCAATCAAAAGTCTGAAATCAAGCTTCAACTGCGTTATCAGTTCTAAATGCGTATACGGCAAAACATAAGTATTTTCGGAAAAATCCTGCTCCCGTTTTGCATAGGATTATGGATTTTGCACGCAGCAGATAATACCAAATTAAATTTGCCAGTACTAATATTTGCAATTTCTATCTTTATTTTATCATTAATAATCAGTTTTTTATACAAATCACTTAAAGTTTACCATTACAAAAGACTTTTGGCAATTCTGATTAATTTACTCTTTTTCAGTCTGGGTTTAATTGTGTATGCTAATGAAAATCTGATTCAAAATCCGAACAACTTTTCTCATCATCAGGCAAATTTTCTGAGCATATCAATAGCCGATGAGCCGCAGCAACATGGTTCAATTTTAAGATTTAAAGCAAGGGTTCTGGCAAACTATACTGGTCATCAAAAACAGCAGACATCCGGCTATTTACTGGTCGCCCTGCACTGGGATTCAGCCTCCCCTGCCCAACTTCATTATGGAGAAAATTACTATATCCCTGCCCATTATAAAGTAATAGCCCCTCCTTATAATCCAGCAGAATTTGACTTCAGATCCTGGCTGGCCATGCAAAATATCCACCATCAAATCTTCCTTCAGCCTGAAGAATTAATTCCTTCCAAAATTAAAACAGGACACGCACTGATCAGCTTTGCACTGGCACTCCGGAAAAATCAGGTGGCTCTTTACAGACGTTTAATTAAAGACGACAATGCTTTTGCAGTAGCTTCTACGTTAATCCTTGGTTACCGGGCAGATTTAAGTGCAGAAACCCTGGCAGCCTATTCAAAAACAGGAACTATTCATGCGCTGTCTGTTTCAGGAATGCATGTGGGGATTATTTATCTGGTGCTTAACCAGGCATTGGGCTGGATGGACAGAAAAGTCTGGCTAAAATGGAGCAAAGTCCTGCTGCTTTTACTCCTGATCTGGGGCTATGCTGTATTAACAGGCTGCTCCGCTTCAGTTTTACGTTCGGCGATTATGCTCAGTATATTTATCCTGGCTAAGGCTGTTCATAACCAGGCAAACAACTATCAGGTATTATATTTTTCAGCTTTCTGCCTGCTGCTTTATAATCCTTTTTTCTTTTGGGATGTAGGTTTCCAACTCTCTTATCTGGCCGTGTCAGGCTTAATTTATCTGCAGCCAAAACTGGAACAGCTCATTAATTTCAAATCACTTTGGTTAAGAAAGCTCTGGAGCTTGATCAGCCTTTCCATTGCAGCACAGCTTTTCACTTTCCCGCTGAGCAGTTATTATTTCCATCAGTTTCCTGTATACTTCATTCTCAGCAATCTATTTATCGTACTTCCAGTTACACTTTTGATGTATATAGGTATGTTACTCTTACTATTTCGCTTATATTGGATAGCCCCACTTTTTGAGTGGCTGATTATTTTCATGAACCGTGGATTAGAAAAAATTGCTGCTCTCCCCTACTCCAGCATCCATATGATCTGGTTTACAAAAACTGAGCTCATTTTACTTTGCCTGTTCCTGCTCTTTAGCTGTATGGCCCTGCAACAAAAAAACAAATACTATTTAGCACTTTCGCTTTTTGCTGCAGGCTGCTTCCAGGTGATGTTTGTCAAAGGTGAACTCAGTGCAGCGCGGCAGCAAAAGATCATTCCTTTTACCTTAAACAGAAATTATGCTGTTGCTTTTATCAGCTCAACTCAGGCTGTGCTGATTACTGATTTACTTCCGGGCGATCCAGCATTTAAATTCCATATTCAGCCTGCACTGGATCAATTGAAGATCCGTGAAATCACCTGTCTGAAATGGAAAGAAACCTTGACTTCAAAAACTCTCCAGGTCAGGGAACATCAGCTTCTTTTTAAAAATTTCAAGGTATTGTTATTGGATACTGCTTTTAACAATTGGGGTATCAAGGAAAAAGCTGTTTTTGATGCGGTCTGGGTACACGGTGAGCCACAATTAAAAATGGGTGAACTGAGATCAGTTATCACTTTCAAAGAAATATGGGTAGACGCAACGAACAGGAATTATACTATTCAGCGCCATCGGACGGATACTATAAATTTTAGTAAACCGACACTGATTTTAAAACCAGGTTTCCGCTAATCTACAGGATTCATAATTTTAAACTGCTCAATCCAGCCCTGTTCAAAATTACTATCCTGATATTTAGCTCCAAATTCTTCTGGCGTATACCACATTGCAGTATGCGGTTCATAAATCCAGCAATTTTGGCGCAGTGCTTCCTTAATGAGTACAATGACATCAATAAAATGTGCTTGCTGTTGTTCATTAGTGGATGAATCTATCATATTTTTTTTATATCATCTTAGTGGTACTCACAAAGTAATCCTTTGCTATAGTGCCAAATAGAATAAAAACAAATCTGAATTTATAAGATTTAACACCAAATTGAATTAAAAACTGAACCAGATAGGGTTCTATCGCTTGTAAGAATACATTACAATAATCACCTGGTTGATTGACAATTTGTTTCGTCCTGTATCCTTCACTCAACTTGTTCAGGTTAACTTTTACAGAACTATCTTCATCGACATTAAAGAAATCCCCTGCTGTAATTGACCAGCTTGAAGACTGACTGTTTTGTACCCATTGATTCAGGTGATTGTTCAATTGTTTATTGAATTCTTTTTCCATAGCACCACAAAATTATACTAATATTTTTAGTAAAGCAAATAGAATTGAAAGTTTTTGCCGTAAATAACAAGAAGCTGGTCAATTTATCAGGATGTGAAATATGCCATTTCTTTGCATTATTTTTTATTTACTTTTGACTAAAATAAGCCTCATATTTTATAACGCTATACATGACATCACCACTGATATTATATACTGTAGCCGACCGTATCGCTACGATTTCGCTGAACCGTCCAGATAAACGCAATGCCTTTAGTCCGGAACTGGTTAGTTCTTTAACAGAGACTTTATTGCAGGCATCTGATGACGAAGAGGTGAAAGTGATCATTTTAAAGGCCATTGGCCCTGTTTTCAGTGCTGGTGCTGACCTTGCTTATCTACAACAATTACAAAACAATACCCATGAAGAGAATGTTCAGGACAGTCAAAATCTAAAGACGTTATTCACAACAATCTATTATTTACCCAAAGTGGTTATTGCACAAGTTGAAGGGCACGCTATTGCTGGCGGCTGTGGCCTGGCAACGGTTTGCGACGTTACTTTCGCTGTTCCTGAGGCGAATTTCGGCTATACAGAAGTAAAACTGGGCTTTGTTCCTGCAATCGTTTCCTGCTTTCTGATGCGTAAAACCAGCGAAACAATTGCCAAAAAGATATTGCTGACAGGCGATTTATTCTCTGCAGCGCAAGCACTGGCCTATAATTTGATTACTTATGTAACAAATAAAGATGAAATTAGTCAGAAGGTACAGGATTTTGCGCAAAAGCTTTGCAATGAAGCCTCCGGAAACGCTTTAATGGTGACTAAACAACTCATTGGTCAGACTACGAATCCTGAACTGGAAAAAAGCCTGAATTTAGCGGTACAAATTAATGCAAGAGTTAGAGAAAGTGAAGACTTTAAAAAAGGGATTGCTTCATTTCTCAGCAAGGAAAAAATTAAATGGTAAACTATTAAAAACTAAAAAATATGTTAAAGTCGATTAAAACAAGTGTACTAGCTGTAATATTAATCAGCACAGCTGTGATTGCACATGCACAGAAAAAAGTAAATGAAGGTACACTTACCTATGGTATTACTTATGAGCTGACTGCAGAACAGCAGTCTATGGCCTCACAATTACCTGCAGAGACTAAATTAAAATTCAGTGGAAACCTGTTAAAAATAGAAATGCAGCAAGGGCCTGCAAAAATCACTATCATCTCGGATGGTGTTCAGAAAAACGGATTGGTATTGGTTGACGTTCCTCCTATTCAAAAACAATATGCAGTAAAAACTACGAAAGAAGAAACTGAGCAGACTATGGGTAAACCTCCTGTTCTAAGTGATTTCAAAGGTACTGGCGAAAAATTAAAAATAGGAAACTATAACACAGAGAAATACACCTACAAAGACGATAAAGGTACTGCTTATGAACTTTGGGCAACAAATGATATTCAATTACCTGAAGGAATCATTGGCGAAGAATTCAAAGCATTAAAAGGTACACCTATCAAATTTACACGTGTACAAAACGGTGTAAAGGCAGTTTTAACGATCACAGCATTAACTGAAGACAAAGTTGGTCCGATCACATTAGACGTTCCCCCAGCTTATGAAGTAACTACGATGGATGCTTTAAGAGCAATGGGCGGTCAATAAGCGCTGAACTCTATTTAAAAGGCCCTTTGAGTAAGCATTTCAAGAATGCAGACCAGAGGGCCTTTTTATTTGAAAACAATTGCTACGCTGTTACAGTCACAATTGTTTTCAAATGTGCTTTAAAGGAAACAAACAATGTATTACATTTGAAGCGCAGGAAAGATCAAAAAAACAGCAAAAAAAGCAGGATACATTATAAAATTCTGCAAGAGCCTGATTGCTGAAATAAATTAAAACCACGAAATCAAATGGAGCGAAAACTCATTATTTTAAAATTATCTATTGCCCTGTTTATCACATCCTTCGCTATTACGGCAGCCCATGCCCAACACCAAAAAGAAGGAATCAACTGGACGAAAGATGGGAATGGTTATTACCAGAATTCATCTGGAGGAATTGAGATAGTTACCTTACCTAAAAGCGAAACCAAAACTTTAATCAGCAGTGCGCTGCTTACCCCATCAGGCCAGAATCAGCCACTATCAATTAAAGATTTCGTACTTTCTGCTGATGGTACTAAAGCCCTGATTTATACAAACAGTAAAAGAGTATGGCGTTATGAAACCAGAGGAGATTACTGGCTGGCCGATTTAAAGACCAATAAACTGGTTCAAATTGGAAAAGATAAACCAGCTTCTTCTCTGATGTTTGCCAAACTATCTCCGGATGCAAGTAAAGTTGCTTATGTAAGCGGACATAATATCTATGTAGAAGACATGAGCAGCGGAACAAGTAAAGCACTGACTACAGATGGTACAGCCAGGCTGATCAATGGAACTTTTGATTGGGTATATGAAGAAGAATTTGACTGCAGGGATGGCTTTAAATGGAGCCCTGACGGAGCTTCTATTGCCTATTGGCAGATTGACGCCAAAAAGATCAAAAACTTCCTTATGATCAATAATACGGATTCAATTTATCCGTATACTGTACCTGTAGAATATCCTATTGTTGGAGAAGATCCTTCTTCGTGCAAAATTGGTGTAGTCAATGTCAGCACTGCACAAACTACCTGGGTTAAAGTACCAGGGGATGCGATACAGAATTATATCCCGAGAATGGATTGGGTTCCGAATACGAACGATGTGATCTTACAACAGCTCAACAGAGCGCAAAATACAAGTCGTGTATTTGTAGCGAACACACAATCCGGATCCGTAAATAACATTTATACAGAAACTGATAAAGCCTGGATTGATGCTGCTCCAGAATGGCAATGGATCAACAATGGAAAAGAATTTATCTGGCCAAGTGAAAAAGATGGCTGGCGTCACCTTTACCGAATCAGTAAAGACGGAAAAAAACAGACGCTGATCACTAAAGGTAATTATGATGTCATTGAAAGCAGCCTGGTGGACGAAAAGAACAACACTTTTTATTTCCTTGCTTCACCAACCAATGCAACGCAAAAATACCTGTACAAAACAAAACTTGACGGTAAAGGGCAGTTAGAACAGGTTACTCCTTCTGTTTTCCCTGGAACACATGAATATGATATTTCTCCTAACGGGATTTTTGCCAAACACACTTATCAAAGTGCAAACATAGCCCCTATCAGTGAATGGATGAAAATGGATACGGGTAATCCTTTCACAATGGAAGGAAGTCTGACCAATCAAATGGCAAGGGTACGCCCACCGAAGAACAAAACAGAATTCTTCAAAATCAAAACTGAAGATGGGGTGGAATTAGACGGATGGATGAAAAAACCAGATAACTTTGACCAAACCAAAAAATATCCTGTTGTATTTTATGTTTATGGTGAACCAGGTGCACAAACTGTATTGGATACTTATGGCGTTAGTTATAACTTTTTATATGCTGGCAATATGCCTCAGGATGGCTATATCTATATTTCTATTGAAAACAGAGGCGCACCAGCACCAAAAGGGCGTGAATTCCGCAAGTCTATTTACAAAAACATCGGCGTTTTAAATATCCGTGACCAGGCGATGGCTGCGAAAAAGATTATCGAATGGCCTTTTGTAGACAAAGACAGAGTTGCGGTGTGGGGATGGAGCGGCGGTGGTTCATCAACCCTTAATTTGATGTTCCAATACCCTGAAATTTACAAAACAGGTATTGCTATTGCAGCAGTTGGCAATCAGCTTACTTATGACAATATTTACCAGGAACGTTACATGGGTTCGCCATTAAAAACTAAAGAAGCTTACATTAAGGGTTCGCCGGTTACCAATGCACACAACTTAAAAGGAAATTTACTGTATATACATGGTACAGGTGATGATAATGTACATTATCAAAATGCAGAAATGCTGATCAATGAGCTTATTAAAAGCCAGAAAGTATTTCAAATGATGTCGTACCCGAATCGTACACATGGAATTTCCGAAGGTGAAGGTACAAGAGAACATCTTTCTAAAACTTACACTAAGTTCCTGCAAACTTATTGCCCTGCAGGAGGCAAATAACCAGTATTTAAATCCGAAAGCCCTTTATTTGCATTGCCCAAAAAAGTTAAATACTTATTGGGGCAATGCAAATAAAGGGCTTTTAGCTTTAGAGATCTATTAAGCTCCCTGCCCGATGTTAATCATCAATCCCCCATCCATTACATAAGTACTTCCGGTCACGTAATTTGCTTCCTCAGAAGCTAAGAATAGAGCGAGGTAAGCAATTTCTTCTGGTCTTCCTGCTCTGCCCAGCGGAATATTTGCTTCAGCTTTTTCCCTGATCTCCGGATCATCCACTGCTTTTTGATTCATCGCAGTCAAAATCATTCCTGGCGCTATATTATTTACGTTGATTCCAAATTTGCCGACTTCCAGTGCAATGGTCCGCATCAGGTTTTTTATACCAGCTTTAGAGGCATTATAATCTCCATTTCCAGGTGCATTGATTTCTTCATGAACAGAAGAAATATTAATGATCTTACCAGGCTTGCTAATCCCCTTGCGGTGCTGAATGAACTTCCTGCTACAGAAAAATGTTCCGTATAAATTAGTTTTGATTGTCCGGTCAAATATCTTTGTGTCCATTTCATCAATAGGAATTCCAGAACCGTTTACACCCGAATTGTTGACCAGAATATCAATTCCGCCAAATTCTTTAATTATAGCCTCCATTTTTGCCTCCACGTCTTGCTCGTTACTCACATCAAGCTCAATTAACGAAGCCTTTCCACCGTGTTCTTCTACAGCTTTCAATGCTTCCTGCCCTCTTTCTTCCTTACTATGATAACACACCACTACATTTGCCCCGTTTTTAGCGAATTCAATTGCAATTGCACGTCCGATTCCTGAATCCGATCCGGTTACCAATGCAGTTTTGTTTTCCAGTTTCTTCATATTGTATATTTATAATTTCCAAGCTGTTTTGTTGATTAAGAGCCAGCACTTATTGTGAATCAGCTCCACTTAACTAACCATAAAAAACAGGATATGTTTTAGTGTATCTGATAGTTAACCTATTTTAAAGCAGCTTAAACATTTCACATAAAACTTTACAGATACCTGTTTGTTGTAACATCCAATGGCACTGATTTCATTCACTAATAAGGGTATATTCTGTAAACAGGGCGGTTTTTATATCGATCCCTGGCAACCAGTAGATCTGGCTGTAACGACTCACGGACACGCAGACCACGTAAAGTCCGGCAATAAAGCATATTTATGTCATGAGCTCACGAAACCTGTTTTATTACAACGTCTGGGTGCAGATTTACCTGTTCAGACCTTACCTTATTATAAGGAAATCACAATCAATGGTGTTAAGCTAAGTCTTTTTCCTGCTGGACATGTGATTGGATCTTCCCAGATAAGACTGGAATATAAAGGTGAAATCTGCGTAATTTCCGGAGATTACAAAGTAGAATATGATGGGATAAGCACCGCTTTTGAGCCTGTAAAATGCCACACCTTTGTATCAGAAAGCACTTTTGGCCTGCCTATTTATAAGTGGCAGCCACAAGAAGAAGTCTTTGGAAAAATAAGAAACTGGGTTTCAGATAACCATGAACAGTTAAAGACAAGTGTACTGATTGCTTATAGTTTAGGAAAAGCACAACGCTTGATTAAAAACCTTGCAGGCGATCAGAATATCTATGTACATCAATCCATCGCCAACCTCAATGAAGGATTTATCAGTGCTGGTGTTGACCTTCCTAAAACCATCAGAATTACACCTGATCTTAAGAAAGAAGAACTACAAAAGGGAATCGTAATCGTTCCTCCTGCACTTGCAGATGGCAAATGGATGAAAAGTTTAATGAGTGCTTCGACAGGAATCTGTTCTGGGTGGATGCAGGTTAGGGCAGGCCGCAGATGGCAATCTGCTGATGCGGGGTTTGCATTGAGTGACCATGCAGACTGGCCAGGCTTATTGTCTGCAATTAAAGCTACTGAGGCCGAAAAGGTATTTGTAACACACGGATTTGTGTCTACATTTTCCAGATACCTCAATGAAATAGGAATAGAAGCAGAAGAAGTAACAACACGTTACGGAAACGAAGGGGAAGAAGAAGAAATCTTAAAAGAAGCTTAATTTGAAAAGGTTCGCGGAATTGATACAGCAGCTGGAAACCAGCAATAAGACCAACGATAAGATCGCGGCCCTGGTTAGCTATTTTAGCACAGCCGATGAAAGGGACAAACCCTATGTGATCGCCATGTTTACCGGAAAAAAACCGCGCAGACCTGTCACAACAGCACTAATCAGAGAATGGGCTATAGAATTAAGCAACATTCCAGCCTGGCTGTTTGCAGAAAGCTATCACAGTGTGGGTGACTTGAGTGAAACAATTGCACTGGTACTCCCTCCTGCTCAAAACATTACAGACCGCAAACTGCATGAATGGATTATAGATCTTGCTTTGATCAGTAACAAGGATGATGCTGCAAAAAAAGAATTTATCCTGAACGCATGGAATAGCCTGGATACCCGGGAGCGTTTTATATTTAATAAGCTAATCTCCGGAAATTTCAGAATTGGGGTATCTAACAAGATGCTCGTGAATGCATTGGCCAAACAAAGTGATACTGACAGCAATAAAATCATGCATAGTATCATGGGCAAATGGATGCCCGCAGAAATCACTTATCAGGAACTCATCAATGGTGCACATGTAAACACTGATAATTCATGGCCATACCCGTTTTGTCTGGCTTATGCACTGGATACCACACCAGAAAACCTGGGTGAAACTACTGCGTGGCAGGCAGAGTGGAAATGGGACGGTATCCGTGGTCAGCTCGTAAAACGCAATGGCGAGTTGTTTATCTGGTCCAGAGGAGAGGAACTGGTGACTGATCAATTTCCGGAATTACATTTTCTAGTGGATGAACTGCCGGATGGAACCGTAATCGATGGAGAAATATTATCTGTTAAAGATGGAAATGTACAGGCTTTCAGTATTCTGCAACAACGTTTAAACAGAAAAACTATTCATAAATCACAACTAAAGGATGCGCCTATAGGCTTTTATTGCTATGACGTTCTGGAATTTCAAGGTCAGGATATCAGAACATCCCCCTTGTCGGCAAGAAGAAAAATTCTGGTGGAAGTTATTGCTGCACTCCAGATTAAAGATGTTGCAATTCTCTCCCCTGTTATTGATTTTGACAAATGGGATCAGTTAGCAGAGATCAGAAAAGAATCAAGAGCGAATAACAGTGAAGGTATTATGCTGAAAAAGCTGGATTCTCTTTACCACAGCGGCCGTAAGCGTGGTGACTGGTGGAAATGGAAAATCAATCCCTATACCGTTGATACCGTTATGATTTATGCACAAAAAGGAAGTGGCCGCCGGGCAAATCACTTTACCGATTATACTTTTGCAGTGAGAGATGGGGAGCAGTTAATTACAATTGCCAAAGCCTACTCTGGTTTAACCGATGTAGAAATTAAACAAGTAGATAGCTTTGTGAGGAAAAATGCGATAGAGAAGTTTGGCCCTGTAAGAACGGTGAAACCCGAACTGGTATTTGAAATTGCATTTGAAGGTATCGCTGAAAGCAAAAGGCATAAGGCAGGCCTGGCTTTGCGTTTCCCCCGTATCGCCCGCTGGCGAAAAGATAAAAATGCTTCAGAAATCAATACGCTGGACGATTTAAAACAATTGTTAGCTTCAACGTTATAAGAACTTCATGTATGCTTTGAACGGCTCAATAGCATACGGGTACGAAACTCAAGATTATGATACTGGAAAAGAGTACGGGTTATAAAAAAGTGATCAAATGGTTAAAAGGCAAGAAAAAAAAGCCCTTTAAATTCCAGACTGATGCCTGGCAATATTACGCGGAAGGTTACAGTGGTCTTGTGAATGCACCTACCGGTTTTGGAAAGACATTCTCACTATTTCTGGCTGTCGTGATCGATGAATTGAATACACAGTTACCTGTTAAAGCCAGCGCAGTAAAAGCGGGTGCGGTAAAAGTCAGCGCATTAAAAAAAAGAAAAAAGAGCACCGGACTAAAACTTATCTGGATTACCCCATTGCGTTCTTTAGCTAAAGATCTGGCAAGAGCCATGCGCGAAGTTTGTCTGGAACTGGAAATCGACTGGCAAGTAGGTGTGCGTAATGGTGATACTCCTCAAAATGAAAAGCTGAAGCAGAAAAAACAGATGCCAGAAGTTTTAATTATTACGCCTGAAAGCATGCACCTGTTACTTGCGCAGAAAAACAGTTTGAGTTATTTCGAAGATTTACAATGCATAGTTGCAGATGAATGGCATGAATTATTAGGAAGCAAGCGCGGGGTAATGGCAGAACTTGCCATCTCCAGAATTAAAGGTTTGGTCAAAGAGAAACATCCCGAAAGGCTATTGAGAGTCTGGGGCATCTCGGCGACGATAGGAAATATGGAAGAGGCGCTGGATGTATTGGTTCCTGACCAGGATATTTTAAAAACAACTGTCGTTGCTGATATAGAGAAAAAGATACAGATTAAGTCGATCCTGCCCGATCATATTGACATGTTGCCTTGGGCAGGTCATCTCGGCCATAAACTTGCGCATAAATTATTGCCCATTATTGAAAAGAGTAAAACCACTTTAATTTTCTGCAATACCCGCGGACAAGCTGAGCTCTGGTATCAGAACCTGCTGAAACTTGATGAAAACCTGGCAGGGCAAATCGCTATTCATCATGGATCAATAGATTATGAATTGCGCAACTGGATTGAAGAAGCGATTCATACCGGAATACTGAAAGCAGTAATCAGCACTTCTTCTCTTGATCTGGGTGTAGATTTTAAACCTGTAGATACGGTAGTTCAAATTGGTTCTCCTAAGGGGGTTGCGCGGTTTCTTCAACGTGCCGGACGCAGCGGCCACTCTCCTTTTGAGACTTCTAAAATTTACTTTTTACCTACCCACGCACTGGAACTGGTCGAAGCTGCAGCAATTAAAGAGGCAGCGAGAACGCAGAACATTGAAAGCCGGCAACCTGTAGTCATGGCTTTTGACACATTGATTCAATATATGGTGACGCTGGCTGTCGGTGACGGATTTGATGAGCAGAAATTATATAAAGAAGTAAAAAACACCTTCGCTTTCAGAGAGCTGGAACTTTCAGAATGGAACTGGATGATGCAGTTTATCACTACTGGCGGCGATAGTTTAACCGCTTATACTGAATTCAGTAAAGTAGAAAAAGAAGATGGCTTATGGAAAGTTAAAAGCAGACAGTTAGCTATGCGGCATCGTTTACATATCGGAACCATTGTCAGTGATGCGATGATCAAAGTTAAATATCTGACCGGCGGATATGTAGGGATGCTTGAAGAATCATTTATGGCAAAAATGAAACCTGGTAATAGTTTCACCTTAGCAGGCAGGGTGCTCGAATTTGTGATGGTCAAAGAAATGACTGTCCTGGTGCGTAAAAGTAAACTCAAAAGTGCTATTACACCAAGCTGGATGGGTGGAAGAATGTCTTTAACTGCTAATCTTGGTGCAATTTTAAGAAAAAAGTATAATGAGACACTGGATAAAACACATCAGGACGAAGAGCTTGATATTATTCTTCCGCTATTTGAACGGCAGGCAAAGGTTTCACATGTTCCCAAGGATGATGAGTTCCTGATTGAACTGATTAAAACCAGGGATGGCTATCATTTTTTCGCTTACCCTTTCGAAGGAAGACAAGTGCATGAAATCATGGCAGCACTGATAGCTTACCGGCTGGGTAAAGTAAAACCTATAAGTTTTTCTATTGCGATGAACGATTACGGCTTTGAGCTGCTTAGTGAACAACCTATTCCTTTAGATGAGGAAAACATCAAGTTGCTCTTCAGCCCGGTTAATTTAGGGGAAGATATTGTAGCGAGTATCAATGCGACAGAAATGGCCAGGCGGAAATTCAGGGACATTGCCTGTATTTCTGGTTTGGTCTTTCAGGGTTATCCTGGTAAATATGTTGCGAACAAATATTTACAATCTTCTTCTTCTTTATTTTTCAATGTCTTTAGTGATTATGATAAACATAACTTATTATTGCGTCAGGCCTATGATGAAGCATTTTATCAGCAGATTGAAGAACCAAGGCTGGCCGCAGCGCTGCACAGAATACAAGCCAGCAAAGTAATTATTATCAAAGCTGAAAGTTATACACCTTTGTGCTTTCCGATAAAAGTAGATAGTTTGAGAGAGAATATGAGTACCGAGGAATTGGGAGAACGGATAGCAAGAATGACTGCTGAAGCAGATAAAAAGCAGACCATACGCAGATAAAAAATGATCATTAATATTAAAGGAGAAGAGCTGGTATTGAGCCAGCAAAGAGCAATTTACTGGACAAGCAAAAAGATGCTGATTATTAGTGACCTGCACCTGGGCAAAGGAGCCCATTTCAGAAAAGCGGGTATCCAGATTCCAGTCACGTTAAATACAGCAGACCTGAATAAACTAACAGCGCTGATTACCGAATTTTCGCCTGATTGTTTACTGATTACCGGCGATATGTTTCATCATCAGATGAATAGTGAAGCAGAGCTTTTCCGCCAGTGGAGATTGCAATATCCGCTGTTGAAAATTATCCTGATCAAAGGAAACCATGACCGGTTAAAACCAGAAGATTATTCAGGCTTAGGCATTGAAACCTATCAAAAAGAATTATTAGCTGCACCTTTCAGATTTATACATGATCAGCCTGAGCTAACCGATGAGTATTACAATATTACAGGACATATCCATCCGGGGGTAACGATCTATGGAAAAGCACGTCAGCTGATGAGGTTGCCTTGTTTCTATTTCGGAAAGAATTGTGCAATCTTGCCTGCTTTCAGTGTCTTTACGGGTCTAAGTAAAGTTAAGGCTGAAAAGGGCGATTTATTTTATGCGATTACCCCAGAAAGGGTAATCCTGATTGATCAGGTAAAGTAATGCTGGTTTAATCAGAAGATGTCCCCGATTAAACCAGCATAAATATTATAGTTTAATCTGCAGACTCAGCGATTAATGAAAGTAACATATTAACAACCGTTTGATCAGTTTTAAAAGTCACATCACTTTCTTTCAGCTCATTCAAATCAATCCAGCGGAATGATTGCAGAGTTTCAGGATCAAAATCAAGAGCTTCTGTTTTGAACTTCATGGTTAAAGTATCTACTTCTCTGACCAGGTAATAGATACTGATGATCTGGCTATCATTGAAAGAAGACTTCTCGTAAAAATCTGTGGTATAGAAATGGCTTAAGACTTCTATTTCAGCATTACACTCTTCCATGAATTCACGTTTTAGTGCATCAATAAGGCCTTCACCGTATTCTAATCCACCACCTGGAAACTTGCTGAAGCTTCGTCCTCCTGATTGTTCGTCGCTAACCAATAACTGATTATCTGCATTGATTAACAGACCGTAAACTCTTACATTAAAATAACTCATGGTTGAAATGTTTGTTTTGCTGATATTTATATATTCAGCTACCTGGACTCAAATAAAATACGAAGTTTTCACGGCGCAAATATTTCATAAAGGCAACTAATAAGGGGACAAATATAAACAAACATCTCACCCATGCTATGATAAAAGAGTTTCCTATTGGCTAAAATGTTTTTTATTTTTTGTCGCATTCTCTACGTTCCAGCCAATTTCTCCGGCAAACGCTTCCTGTCTGGCCGGGCAATCTTTTAGCTTGCAATAATTACAACATTCTGGTAAACAAGGATCGGCATGTATAAACAGTTCGGTACTCCTGTCGGCATTTCCGTTAATTAAATGATCAATTGATGAAATTTCAGTATGTACCTGATTCAAGTCATAGTAATAAGGAAGTGTTAAATGACAATCAATGTGAAGATCTGAACCATACTGTTGAGCTCTTAAATTGTGAACATCAATCCAGGAATTATGCCTGTTATTTTGCAAGATGCCTACGATGGTTTCAACAAGTTCCACATTACTTTCGTCCATTAACCCACCTACAGATTTTCTGGTTAGCTTGTACCCACTATATACAATATAGAAACCAAGCAGAATAGAAATTACACTATCTAACCAGTAAATTTCAGTGACTTTGATTAAAAGTATACCCATAACCAAACCACCACTGGTTACTGCATCCGTCAGCAGGTGTTTACCATCAGCCTCCAAAGTAAGCGAACGGTGTTTTTTACCCGTATTGATCAGATAATAACCAACCAGCAGATTAATCACCCCGGTAATTCCGATAATGATTGCTCCGTCGAGCAACTGATGAATTTCTCTTGGAACTATAAGATCATAGCTGGATTTAAAAATGATAATTAATCCTGCGACCGCGATCAGTACGCCTTCTACGAAAGCAGAAAAGAACTCTACTTTACCATGACCATAAGGATGATTTTCATCTTTTGGCAAAGTAGCGAGGTAGATACTGTAAAAAGCGAAACTACTGGCTAATACATTGACAATACTTTCGGCGGCGTCTGTTAAAATTGCATTGGAATGTGTAATAAAGTATGCACCGAATTTGGCCAGCATCAGGACAACGCTAATGCAGAGTGAAACGAGTATTGCTTTCTTTTTGGGCTGCAATGGATTGATTTTAGCCTCAAAAATACAATTCTACAAGCATATAACGGATATGTTCATTATTAAATTGATAATCAGACTCCCCTTTAAATAAAAAATCAATAATTTATATATTATAAGTTACTTTTTTTAGTGCCAAATTGCTCCAGGTTTTTATATTTGCTTTCTTATAAGCGAATCATGACATTTTTATCGAAAAGAATCAATAACCTATCAGAATCACAGACCATTAAAATGGCAAAGCTGGGGAGAGAACTCACCGCTAAAGGAATTGATGTAATTAATTTAAGCTTCGGAGAGCCTGACTTTTTTACACCAGAACATGTTAAGGAGGCCGCTAAAAAGGCAATCGATGAGAACTATTCTTATTATACTCCTGTATCCGGTTACCCTGAACTGCGGAAGGCAATTGTTGAAAAGCTGAAGAATGAAAATGGATTAACTTATACTTTTGATCAGATTGTAGTATCAACTGGTGCAAAACAATCCTTAGCTAATGCAGTAATGTGTTTGGTTAACCCGGGAGAAGAAGTAATTGTACCTACCCCTTACTGGGTTTCCTACTCTGAAATGATCAAATTGGCAGAAGGTGAAACTGTTTTCATCAATGCAACAGTAGAGAATGATTTCAAAATCACTGCAGATCAGCTTGAAGCCGCTATTACCCCAAATACAAAACTTTTTATGTTTTCTTCCCCATGTAACCCAACAGGATCGGTTTACAGCCATGAAGAATTAGCCAGCCTTGCAGCTGTATTTGAAAAACACCCGAATATCTATATCATCTCTGATGAGATTTACGAACATATCAACTTTGTAGACAAACATGCTTCGATTGCTTCTTTTGATGCAATCAAAGACCGTGTTATCATTATCAATGGTTTCTCAAAAGCCTATGCAATGACAGGCTGGAGAGTAGGTTACATGGCTTCTAATACTGAAATCGCAAATGCTTGTGATAAATTACAAGGTCAGATTACTTCAGGAACTTCATCAATTTCACAACGTGCAGCACTTGCAGCTTATCAAAGTAGCCTGGACAGTGTAGTTGAAATGAAAAATGAGTTCAGAAAACGCAGAGACCTGGTTTATGGACTATTGAAAGAAGTTCCGGGTGTTAAGGTAAACCTTCCGGACGGCGCTTTCTATTTCTTCCCTGAAGTGAAAGAATATTTTGGAAAAAGTTTTGATGGTAAAGTGATTACCAATGCTGAAGACCTGTGTCTTTATTTATTAAACGAAGCGCATGTATCAACTGTTACAGGTGAGGCTTTCGGAAACGAAGACTGTATCCGTATTTCTTATGCAGCAGCAGAAGAGCAATTGATAAAAGCAGTATCAAGAATCAAAGAAGCGTTAGCTAAATTGAGTTAGTTTATCAATTAGAATTATAAATTTATTTAAAATAAGCAATATCAAAAAAGCCAGTGATTATCATGATCACTGGCTTTTAATGTTTTATAGCAGATTTGTTGATTTAAGGCTAATGTCATGCGTACATTCTTTTCTTTACCAGCTTAGTTTTATCCATTCTTTGTCCCTTTGCTAAAGATTGAGAAATGATGTAAGTAACTGCAGCAGCACGCTCTTTTACCGGTCGGCCCAACCAATATTTCAAGTCATGTTGTTCATCATTGGCATCTTTCATCATAACCTTTCTTAGTACAGGTGCTATTTTTCTAATCCGGAGTTCGGGAGCAGGCTTAGAAATAATATTTTTACGTTCTATCCGTATTTCCTGATTTTCATAAGCGACTTTAGCCTTGCTCAAATAATTACTTATGGTATTATAGTTAAACTGTGGATAGCTTAAACAAAAATTCTTTAGATTAGAAAATACTTCAAAAGGACTCTCCATATTATTTTTCCAAAAAACTACGATTACTCTTTTTTCCTGAATATTTATAAGTCCCATAATCAAATATAAGAACGATATTAGTTATGAAGAGATAAAATTGTTACAATTACCACTTATACCTATTAAAGGTAAAGCCTCAAAAACTTCTTTAATTTCATCTTAAAGTAATTATACAAGCCTCCACCCCATTAATTCTGCGGTTCCTGACAAATCTCTTTAGCTTTGTCGCTTCGTCTTAGCATTGAGGGGTTTATTACATTTAAGAGGGATTATTTTACGTTATGCAAGCAGTTACAATCACGGACACATCTTTATCAAAAGTCCATTTAACAATCACAAAGTTCGTTACATTCTCTTTTCTCGGCTACTTCACTATAGGTCTGTCGCTGGCAGTACTACCAGTTTTCATTCACCAGCAATTAGGCTACAGTCCAATGATTGCAGGGATAGTAATCAGTCTGCAATACGTAACGACTTTCCTGTTCCGCGGATATGCCGGAAACATCGTTGACAAAAAAGGGCCAAAACCAGCAGTATTAATCGGTATGGGAGGATTTGCCATCAGTGGAATATTACTCTTTGCAGCCTATCATTTCAAAGACATCCCGGAACTAAGCCTAGGAATTCTGGTCTTAACACGTTTCGTAACCGGCTTTGGAGAAGGACTGATTGGAGCTAGTCCTGTAAACTGGGCAATAATTGCAGTCGGCGATCAGCATACCGGCAAAGCCATCTCCTTTAACGGCATCGCCAGTTATGGAGCGCTTGCTGTAGGAGCGCCCTTAGGCGTAATTTTACACAACGCCTATGGCATTGGTAGCATCGGCTTACTGATTATTGTAGTCGGAATAACCGGATTCTTTTATGCCAGAACTCAGCAAGCTATGAAAGGCGACCAGAAAGAACCCAGACAACCCTTTCTCAAAGTACTAAAAACAGTATCACCCTATGGAATCTGCCTGGCCTTAGGTGGCCTGGGCTTCGGTACAATTTCTACCTTCATTACACTTTACTATGCTTCCCTGAACTGGGCTGGCGCAGTCTTATGTCTGTCCGTTTTCAGTCTGCTATTTATAGTTGGCCGTCTTATCTTTGGCCGTTCTATCGAAAAATACGGAGGAATGAAAACAGCGATAGCTTGTCTGGCCCTTGAGTCAGTGGGTCTGTTTATCCTTTCTCTGGCTACAACCCCTCACCTCGCACTCATTGGAGCCGGAATTGCAGGACTTGGCTTTTCGCTGATCTTTCCAGCATTAGGCGTAGAAGCCGTTAAATTAGTTCCAGCCTCTAACAAAGGTGCCGCATTGGGAGGTTATGGTCTGTTCATAGATTTGTCTCTTGGAATTACAGGACCATTAGTCGGCGCAGTGGCCAGTCATTTTGGAATGCTGTACATCTTCCCCTTTAGCATGACAGTTGTATTTATTGGTTTCGTACTCGCTGTACTCATTCATTACCAGCAAAAGAAAAGAATAATCAGCTAACTTCTGATCAGTACATTAAAGAAATTTAAGCTCCTTATAACCAAGAACCATACTCACCTCCCTGCACAACCCAACAGTATTTCCTGAATAGGATCTTTATGAATTTTTCGCCTGCTTTTCCTCCTTAAACTGGAACCCGGATCTGCCACATTAAATACAGATTATCCGTCAATTTTCAGATTTAAGCTCCTTATAGCCAATCACCATACTCACCTCCCTGCACAACCCAACCCAACCCAAAAGTATTTCCTGAATAGGATCTTTATCCAGTTTTTCGCCTGCTTTTCCTCCTTAAACTGGTGGATTCAAAACAGGCTATCCGTCAATTTTTTGTGTATAAAAAAAACGGTTATGCTACATAGAGAGCCTAGCGTTCGAGCCCCCTTCAGGGCGAAATATGCAGCTCTCCATGTAGCATAACCGTTTTTTTTATTCTTCCAGAAAAAAATTAAGAACGTATAGCCTCTACCGGATCCAACCTTGAAGCCGAGAAAGCCGGCCAAAAACCAGATATCATGCCTATAACAACGGAAATACCAATCCCCATGATCACGTTTTTCATATATAAAACCACTTCAACCTTCACCACATACGTAAACACCAGCGTTAAACTATACACCAGAAACAACCCCAGCAACCCTCCTAAAACACAAAGCGCAACCGCCTCAAACATAAACTGCAATAAAATAAAATAATTCTTTGCCCCCAGCGACTTCTGTATCCCAATAATATTTGTCCTTTCCTTTACAGAAACGAACATGATATTTGCAATACCGAATCCCCCTACTAAAATAGAAAACCCACCAATCACCCAACCCGCTATCCTGACCATTTTAAACATCATATCCAGCTGATTAGAAATCATGGTCGTTTTATTTAATGCAAAATCTTCTTCAGCACCAGGTTTAGTCCTGTGAATAGACCTCATAGCCCCTTCAAGCTCACTTTCAACTTCTTCTAACGGAATATTTGCTTTTCCTCTCACTGTAATCTGAGGCCCGTAATTACCATTCTGAACATCAAATAATCCCCTTGCCAAATTCAAAGGGATCAATACATTTTTATCCTGCGACATCCCGATCATATCCTCTCCCTCCTTCTTGAACACCCCAACAATCGTCAACCTGCGTCCCATGACCTTAATCTGTTTACCAACAGCAGATTCACCATTAAATAATCCCGAAGCCACATCAGCACCAATTATGGTTACCGGAGCACCAGACTTACCCTCACTCTCCGTAAAATATCTTCCTTCCTGGAAATCAAGCGTCCAGGTTTTATCATAATCCTGAGTTCCTGCATTTAACGTTACCCCATTTACAGAACTGCTTCTGTACTTGATCGTTCTGTTGCTCGCAGAAGCCTCAAAAGAAATCCCGTCCACATTTCCCATCCGCTCTTTTAAAGCCTCATAGTCTCTGATACTTGGATCAGGCCTGTTTATATATTTCCACCATGGATAATCACCACCAAAACCCCATGGCCATTTCTGGACAAAAAGAGTGTTTGATCCTAATTTATCGACACTTTCCTGTAACTTATTGCGCAGCGTATCTACCCCCGAAAAAACGGCAATAATCGTGAATATACCGATTGTGATCCCTAACAAAGAGAGCATCGTCCGAAGTTTATTCTGACGGAGTGCATCGGCAGCAAACCTGAAACTTTCACCTATAAGTCTGAATATCATCATAATTACACTTTAGATTAAAAAACGGGTAAAAGGTTACAGGAAATTCAATTTATTATCAGAAAATCTTTACAAGAGGTTTATCAGGACCACAATCTTTCCAAGCCAACAACGTTAGAAAACATTACAATTCCGATGGAACCATCCTATACAGCAGAAAACTAAACGCATCAAATCAAGTAGTACATGATAGCTACATTACCATTGAAAATATTAATGTAGCAACGAAAATTTAACATAAATTTATCAGAATAAATATTTATATACAAATGAGCATTAAATTTCTTAAATTTGCGGCCTTAATTATTTTATAAAAAACATGAAGTTATCTCAATTTAAGTTTAATCTACCTGAATCATTAGTTGCCAATAATCCTTCAGAACATAGGGACGAAGCCCGTTTAATGGTTTTGCATAAAGAAACCGGTAAAATTGAACATAAAATATTTAAAGATGTTTTAGAATATTTTGATGATCAGGATGTCATGATTTTGAATAACACCAAAGTTTTTCCTGCACGTTTATATGGTAATAAAGAGAAAACAGGTGCTACAATTGAAGTGTTTTTACTACGTGAACTGAATAAAGAATTACGTTTATGGGATGTTTTAGTAGACCCGGCACGTAAAATCCGCGTAGGAAACAAACTTTATTTTGGTGATGACGATTTACTGGTAGCAGAAGTTGTAGACAATACAACCTCACGTGGCCGTACTATCCGTTTCTTATTCGACGGTACTGACGAAGAATTCAGAAAAAACATTGAGATCCTTGGAGAAACTCCGCTTCCAAAATATATTAAACGTAAAGCTACTGCTCAGGATAAAGAACGTTACCAGACTATTTTCGCTAAACACGAAGGTGCTGTTGCCGCTCCAACTGCAGGTATGCACTTTAGCCGTGAGTTAATGAAACGTCTGGAACTGAAAGGGATTAATTTTGCAGAAGTAACCCTTCACGTAGGATTAGGTACATTCAGATCTGTTGAAGTTGAAGATTTAACAAAACACAAAATGGATTCAGAGCAATTCATTATTGAAGAATCACAAGCTAATATAGTTAACAAAGCATTGAATGAAAAAAGACGTATCTGCGCTGTAGGTACTACTTCTATGCGTGCCATTGAATCAGCTGTTTCTTCAGGAAGAATGCTTAAACCAGCGAACGACTGGACAAGTAAATTCATTTTTCCTCCATATGACTTCAGTATCGCAAATTCAATGATCACCAACTTCCACACACCTGAATCAACTTTACTGATGATGGTTAGTGCATTTGGAGGTTATGACTATGTTAGAAATGCTTATGAAGTTGCATTGAAAGAAAAATATCGTTTCTACAGCTACGGTGATGCAATGTTAATCATCTAATTGCTTAAACAAACCATAAAAAAATAGGAGGATCTTTTGATCTCTCCTATTTTTTTTGACCTGGAATCTGTTAAAAATTTATAAATTTAGCACTGTGCTTATGATTAAGCAAAACTAAAAGGCTTTAATAACAGAAAAACTCCTGACTTTATTAAATTAGACAGATGAAATATTATGCTATAATTGTTGCAGGCGGTAAAGGTAACAGGATGAATCTGGCCGTCGCAAAACAATTTTTAGAACTGGATGGCAAGCCTATTTTAATGCACACCCTGGAAGCCTTCCATCAATGTGTCCTAAATCCTGAAATTATTTTAGTACTGAATATCCACCAACACCTGTTTTGGGAAGAATTATGCACCAAACATGACTTCAAAATACCACACCAGGTTATTAAAGGAGGACAAGAACGCTTTAATTCTGTAAAAAATGGACTGAAAGTAATCAGAGGAAAAGCTATTGTGGCCATACATGACGCTGTTCGTCCTTTAATTACAGCAGAAGTAATCCTGCAATCTTACCAGATGGCAGCAGAAAAAGGGAATGCAATTACAGCGATACAACCTGTTGATTCTGTTAGAATAAAGCGCGAAGGACAGGATTCTGAAGCTTTAAACAGAGATGAACTTTACCTGATTCAGACCCCGCAAACCTTCCAGACCGAGCAACTAAAGAAGGCTTATCTTCAACCCTACCGGAATGAATTCACAGATGATGCTTCAGTAGTTGAAAGAGCAGGGTTCAGCATCCATTTGCTTCAGGGAGAACGAGATAATATCAAAATAACTTATACACAAGACCTGGAACTTGCTTCCTTTCTGTTAAAAAAGAAAGGCTCCTGATTTCTCAGGAGCCTCTATACATATTTTTCGCTATGTAGAGCTATTAAGCAGCTCTGTTGATTATTTTCAAGATAATGGCAATTACTGCAATCACCAATAATACGTGAATCAGACCTCCTACATCGCCAAAGCCATGGAAGAAAAAGCCTATTACCCATAGAATGATTAACACTACTGCAACTAAATAAAGTAAATTTCCCATAATTGTAATTTTTTTGGTTCGTTAATTAAATGATTAAAAAAGTTGAGACAACTCCTGACATTTCATAAACAATCATCGTTCCAAAAAAAGAAAGCCCCGTTAACGGGGCTTTCAATTATGCGTATTTAAGAATAACTTTAAATTCAAGTAAATCTAATATTCGTCTTCATTAAAGAAAAAATCATCTTTAGTCGGATAATCCGGCCAGATTTCTTCAATAGTTTCATACGGTTCACCGTCATCTTCTAATGCTTGCAGGTTTTCAATAACCTCTACAGGTGCACCTGATCTGATACCGTAATCAATAAGTTCGTCTTTTGTTGCAGGCCATGGAGCGTCTTCCAAATGCGATGCTAATTCTAATGTCCAATACATATTCTATACTATTTTATTGTTCTTATTTATTTTGCAAAAGTATATTAAAAATACTGATGAAAACAAATTTTTTTTCCACCATTTTATAACCTTGGTAACCAGATACTTTCATCTGTTTTATCATCAAAAGCAAGCTTTCTTGACAGCACAAACAGATAATCACTTAATCTGTTCAGATAGATCGTGACCTTATCGTCAACAAAGCTATCCATGGCCAGATGTACTGTTAACCTTTCTGCCCTTCTGCAAATACATCTTGCAATATGACAATAAGAAACTACAGTATTCCCACCGGGCAGTACAAAATGTTTGAGTTCCGGCAGAATTTCATTCATCTCGTCCATTTCTGTCTCCAGCAACGTAATATCCGTTAAATTTAAATCAGGAATTTTCATCCTTGACTTTTCAGGGTCTGCAGCAAGGGAAGCGCCAATGGTGAATAAACGATCCTGTATTTCCTTTAGTATCTGCTTTGCATGAATATCGATTTCCTGACATTGGATCAAACCAACATAGGAATTAAGTTCATCTACCGTACCATAACATTCAATGCGCAAATGGAATTTTGGGACACGTGTCCCACCGATTAATGAGGTCTCCCCCTTGTCACCAGTCTTGGTATATATCTTCATTAATTATGTCCCATTTTTTCAAAATCTTCGCCTGCCTCCATTAATTTAGAAAGCCGCGGAGAAACAGTCTTGATATCTGTGTTCAAATAATCATTTTCAATCAGTCCATCACGCATTCTCACAATCCGGTGTGCATGTAAAGCAATGTCTTCTTCGTGTGTAACCAGAATGATCGTATTTCCTTTGCTATGTATTTCTTCCAGCAATCCCATGATCTCTACCGAAGTCTTGGTATCCAGGTTACCCGTAGGTTCATCGGCCAGAATAATAGAGGGATTGTTGATTAATGCTCTTGCAACAGCCACACGCTGCCGCTGACCGCCCGAAAGTTCATTAGGCTTATGTGTAACCCGGTTTCCTAAACCTACGTTCTCCAATGCTACAGTGGCTCTTCTATCGCGTTCTTTTTTGGTAATACCAGCATAGATCAGTGGCAAAGCAACATTATCCAATGATGTTGATCTTGGCAACAGGTTAAAGGTTTGGAATACAAAGCCGATTTCCTGGTTCCTTACTTCTGCCAGTGCATCGTCCGTCATTTGACTTACATTGATTCCGTTTAAGATGTAATCACCTTTACTTGGCGTATCCAGACAGCCCAGAATATTCATCAAAGTTGACTTTCCTGAACCCGAAGGCCCCATCAGGGCTACAAATTCACCTTTATTAATATTTAGTGAAACTGATTTCAAGGCATGGATAACCTCAGTCCCTATCACGTATTTACGGCCTATTTCCTTGATATCTATTAACGGTTTTTCCATTTGTACCTATATTTTAACGATGAAAAGCTTGATTAGCTTTTAGAGGTTAGACAGCGCCGGTGTTCTGTTGTTACAATTACTTATCCAGTATTTTCGGGACAAGAAAAAAGTCTTCATTGTGCAAAGCTGAGTTTTTCAAACCTTCACTAACAGTAATATCCTGCTGAACAACATCTTCTCTCCACACATTCACTTCAGGGTTCATATAAACAAGCGGCTCCACATTTTGGGTATCCAGCTCATTTAACTTTTCCATGAAAGTCAGGATTTTGTTCATATCAGCCTGCAAAGTTTCCACTTCCTGTTCCGCAATCTCTATTCTTGCAAGGTCTGCTACCTTATAAATCGTTTCTTTAGCAATTTCCATCTCTTTTAAAGCATATTAATACCTGTTCCTCTTTTCCATCAGAGAGGAATTCAAAAATACGCTTTTACAAGTAATATTCCACGCTAAAATATAGCCCTGCCGGTTAAGGGAATACAGCGCAAGTTTTCAAACATTATATCGGTCATACACAGTCTGTTCATACATAAAAATCAATTATTAAACCTTCGGATGGGTGTTTTTTCTTAATTTTGACCTTCAGGAACCTATACTGGCAGAAATCAGCACTGTCAATTAACGTTAAACAATAAAGGTTTCAGCAAAAAAATCCAGCAAAATGAAAGAAACAGTAGTAAGCGGTATACGTCCAACAGGAAAATTACACCTGGGCAATTATTTTGGCGCAGTAGCCAACTTTATAAAGATGCAGCACGAGTATAATTGTTATTTTTTCATTGCTGATTTACACTCCTTAACTACGCACCCTACCCCTGGAGACCTGCACGGTTACGTTAGAAACGTACTGGTAGAATACCTGGCTTGCGGCATCGATCCGGAAACAGCAACTATCTATATCCAGTCTGATGTTCCGGAAGTCACCGAACTTTATCTGTACCTGAACATGAACGCTTATATGGGCGAATTGGAAAGAAGTACCTCTTTTAAAGATAAAGTCCGCTCTCAGCCAGACAACGTGAATGCCGGGTTATTAACTTACCCAGCTTTAATGGCAGCAGATATCCTGATCCATAAAGGGGTTAAAGTCCCTGTAGGTAAAGATCAGGAACAACACCTGGAAATGACCCGTACTTTTGGTAACCGTTTTAACCGTTTATACAATTCAGATTATTTCCCTGAAGCTTTTGCATTCAACTATTCAGCGAACCTGGTTAAAGTACCTGGTCTGGATGGAAAAGGAAAAATGGGAAAATCAGAAGGCGATGCGAATTGCATTTACCTGGCTGATTCTCCGGAAATCATCCGTAAAAAAGTATTAAAAGCAGTATCTGATGGCGGCCCTACAGAAGAGAACCAGCCAAAGCCAGAAGCGATTCAAAACCTGTTTGATCTGATGAAAATTGTTTCCACACCAGATACCATTGCGCACTTTGGTGAACTTTACAACAAATGCCAGATCCGGTATGGCGATTTCAAAAAACAGCTTGCTGAAGATATGATTGTGTTTAACAGTCCGATCCGTGAACGTATTGAAGAAATCTCTAAGGACAGCGATTATCTGCGTAAAATAGCTAATCTTGGTGCAGAGAAAGCAAGAGAAAGTGCAAGGAAAACAATAAAAGAGGTCAGAGAACTGATCGGTTTCAAACCATTTTAATACCTTAGATTAATTTAAGCTCATCAGAGGATCATATGCATATAGCAATAGTTGGCAACATAGGCGCCGGTAAAACTACTTTAACAAGCCTGTTGGCTAAAAATTATGGTTGGGAAGCTTTGTACGAAGAAGTAGACAACAACCCTTACCTGGAAGATTTCTACAGTGATATGAAACGCTGGAGTTTCAATTTGCAAATTTATTTCCTGAACAATCGTTTTCAGCAGATCGTAGCTATCCAAAATAATAAAAGGGACGTGATACAAGACAGGACCATTTATGAGGATGCACATATCTTTGCAGAAAATCTTCATGAAATGGGTTTAATGACGACAAGAGATCATCAGAACTATAGGGATATTTTTGAAAACATTACTTCTTTCATCAAACCGCCAGACTTACTGGTTTATCTGCGCGCTTCGGTCCCTACTTTAGTGAACAATATTCAACGCAGAGGCCGTGATTATGAAGCAAGTATCCGCCTGGATTATTTGTCAAAACTAAACGAGAAGTATGAAGCCTGGATTAAGAACTACTCCTTGGGTAAACTACTGATCCTGGATAAAGACAAATTAGATTTCACAAACAATCCGGAAGATCTGGGTACAGTGATACAAGCTATCGAAGCAGAAATACACGGACTTTTTTAAAATGGCTAAACTAGGAATTATTCCTGCCCGGTATGCGTCAACGCGGTTCCCGGGCAAACCGCTGATCGATATCAACGGTAAAAGTATGATTCAGCGTGTTTATGAACAGGCTTGCAGCGCTGCAAGCCTTGATCAAGTTGTCATTGCTACAGATGACGAAAGAATTATTGCCGAAATAAAGCGATTTGGCGGAGAATATGCTTTAACCAGGGCTGATCATCAAAGTGGCACAGATCGTTGCGCTGAAGTGGCCACAAAATATCCTGGTTTTGATGTGGTTATCAATATACAGGGAGACGAACCCTTTATTGATCCCGTTCAGATTGATTTATTGAGTTCCTGCTTTGAAGATCCGCAGGTAAAACTGGCTACACTAATCAAAAAAATATATACTGAAGAGGAATTATTCAATCAGAGTATCCCCAAAGTCGTACTCAATTCCAATCAGGAAGCCATTTATTTTAGCAGACAGACTATCCCTTTCCAACGGAATAAAGCACCACAAGATTGGCTGAAGGCTTTTCAATTCTATAAACATATAGGAATTTACGGCTATACAACCGAAACCTTGTTAAGAATCACGCAACTCGAGCCTTCTACACTAGAACTTGCAGAAAGCCTGGAACAACTCAGATGGTTGGAAAACGGCTACAAAATAAAAACTAAGGTAACTGATTTAGAGACATTTGCCGTCGACACACCCGAAGATCTGGAGATAATTATTAGGATCAAGGGCAATTAATTCCCTATCTTAGGGAGAAAATACCTCTGCATGAAAAGCGTTTATAGTTCCCTTTTAATTTTAACCCTGTTTTTAACAGCTTGTAATTCCTCAGAACCACCTCACTTAAAAGATGGTGCATCCCATATAAAGACTGCTTTGCGTTCCTTTAGTGATACGACGAAACTGGATACGTTTAAAATTGTCCTGAATGGAGATGAGCCAAAAAACATGGAGCTTGTTTTTACAATTACGACACAGAGCGGTCAGCAGATTTACGCCAAAACACTGAAAGCCACAGCCCTGCTCGACAATTATAAAGAGAGCATTGATTTGGGCAAAAAGAAAGAGCAGCTGCAATTTATGAGAGAAGAACTTTCCCTTTTCTTTGATGAAGAGAATTTTATTGAACCTGCAGTCACCGAATCAGAAAAACCTGACAACAATACACCAGATAAAAACTTTTTTGAAGAATTAAAAAAAACTGGCGTGAATGGTTTCAAATACCGTTTAGGCAAAGAAAGCAAGGTTTATATTGCCTGGTCTGAGCAGGAAAAAAAGGTCAGAAACTATTATGAATGCTGCAAATAACGCGACAATGTTAGTGTATGACAACCGCCCGTAATAATTAATTGCTCCTATCCCGGTTTTTACCATAAAATTGTCGATTGGCGCTATATTCACATCTTAAAACGATAAATCAAAATAACACACATAATTAATCTCATTGTAAATCAGCTAATTACAATTATAATTGGTTTTATTCACCAATGTGTATACTAATTTCTAAAATTAATATTAGATTTACCTTAGTGTTATGGCCTCGTGTTTTAGCATTTATTGAACTACGCATATTCTAACCAAATATAAAATAGAAAAAGGCCGGGTATATTATCTGGTCTTTTTTTTTGAAGCATGGTGCCATCTGATCACGGTTATTCGATTAGATTCACAATTAGTTTCCCAATTCCACAATATTTCCGTAGCTTTGTATCCCGTACAAAAACAATAAAAACGCCCTTAAAAGCGGCTTTTATTTCACAAACTCACAAACATGACTAAGTATATTTTTGTTACGGGCGGTGTTACTTCCTCTTTAGGTAAGGGCATCATCTCCGCTTCATTGGCCAAACTTTTACAAGCAAGAGGTTACCGTGTAACCATTCAGAAATTCGATCCGTATATCAACATTGATCCCGGAACGTTAAATCCCTATGAGCATGGTGAATGCTACGTAACTGAAGACGGTGCTGAAACTGATTTAGATTTAGGTCATTATGAGCGTTTCTTAAATGTACCTACATCACAGGCTAACAATATCACTACAGGTCGTATTTATCAGAATGTAATCAACAAAGAACGTCAGGGTGAATATCTGGGAAAAACTGTTCAGGTTGTTCCGCATATCACTGATGAGATTAAACGCAATATGCGTATCCTTGGTGAAACAGGTGACTATGATATTGTGATTACTGAACTTGGTGGAACTGTTGGAGATATTGAATCTCTTCCTTTCATTGAGGCTGTAAGACAATTCAAATGGGAAGCTGGCGCGAATAACGCGATTGTGATCCACTTAACACTGATCCCTTACCTTGCAGCAGCTGGTGAGCTTAAAACAAAACCTACACAACATTCAGTTAAAGCATTACTGGAATATGGTATTCAGCCAGATATCCTGGTTTGCCGTACAGAGCAGCATATTAACATGGATATCCGTAAAAAGATCGCCTTGTTCTGTAATGTAAACGTCAATGCAGTTATTGAATCTATCGATGCTTCTTCTATTTATTCTGTTCCATTGTTAATGATGAAGGAACAATTAGATAAAATAGTATTGAGCAAACTTAAACTGGCACAGAAAAATGAGCCTGATATGGAAAGCTGGAAAGACTTTTTAGGAAGACTTAAAAACCCAACTTCTGAAGTGAGAATCGGTCTGGTAGGTAAATATGTGGAATTACCGGATGCTTATAAATCAATTATTGAAGCTTTCATTCATGCAGGTGCTAAAAATGAATGTAAAGTAAGAGTAGAATATATTCCTTCTGAAGAGGTTAATTCAGAAAATACAAAAGAGAAATTAGGTCATTTAGACGGTGTTTTAGTTGCACCAGGATTTGGTAGCCGTGGTATTGAAGGAAAAATTGATGCTATTCGTTACGTTCGTGAAAATAACGTTCCTTTCTTTGGTATTTGTTTAGGTATGCAGTGTGCGGTTGTTGAGTTTGGCCGTAATGTACTGGGCTTAAAAACAGCAAATACAACTGAAATCGATGAATTAACCGTTGATCCTGTGATCAATATGATGGAAGACCAGAAAACAGTAACAACTAAAGGTGGTACAATGCGCCTTGGTTCTTATCCTTGTGATGTTAAAAAAGGTACCAAAGCATTTGCAGCTTACGGTAAACAACACATCAATGAGCGTCACAGACATCGTTATGAGTTTAACAGTGCTTATTTAAGCCAATATGAAGAAGCTGGAATGATTGCTTCAGGTACTAATCCTGACAGCCATTTAGTGGAAATTATAGAGCTTAAAAACCATCCTTTTTTCGTTGGTGGACAATTTCATCCAGAATTAAAATCAACAGTTGCTAATCCTCACCCACTTTTTGTTAAATTTGTCGCCGCTGCGATGGAGTATGCGAAGAAAAAAACAAACTAATACGCGTTTAAATAACAATAATGGATAAAAATACATTCACAGGATTGTTCCTGATCATGATCGTTTTGGCGGGTTCTTTCTATTTCTTCAAGCCAAGTGAGGCTGAAATGAAGAAAGAACGGGAGCGGATCTCTATTGATTCCGCTAGTAAAGCTGGTGTTAAACATGCACCTGCTGCTCTTGCTGAAAATGCACCGGCTCCGCAATTAGACTCAGCAGCGCTGAAAGGTCCTTTCGGAACCAGTATTTCTGGTACCGCTACTACCAGCGTATTAGAAAATGAAGCTTTAAAATTAACTTTCACTAATAAAGGTGGTAAAATTAAAGCTGTAGAAGTAAAAGGTGAAAAGACTTACCTTGATAAACCAGTCGTATTGTTTGATGGTGACGAAAACATTTTCGGCTTAACCTTAAACGTTGGCGGTAAATTGGTAAAGACCAATGATCTTTATTTTACAGCAACAAAAACAGCTAATGCAATGGTGATGCGCGCTAATTACAGTGCGGATAAATACATTGAATTTGTTTATGATTTACAGCCTAAATCTCATAACGTTGGTTTCAACATCAACTTAAAAGGGATGAACCAGGTTATTCAGAGAGATAGTATCTCACTGGACTGGGAAACTGTATTACTTCAACAGGAAAAATCGTTGAAAAACGAGCAGCAATATTCTGCACCTTATTACAAGTATGCGGATAAAAACCCTGATCACCTGAGCATTGCTAAAGATGAAACAGAGAATTTGTCTAAAGCTAAAATTGAGTGGATTGCTTTCAAGCAACACTTTTTCTCAGCTGTGCTGATTCCTGCTGATCCTTTTAACAAGGTTAACCTTGCCGTAAGAATCCTGACTGAACCAGGTCATGTAAAAGGATATGCTGCAAAAGTAAACCTTCCTTTCAACCAGCTTGATGCACAGAACTACAAGATGAAGTTCTATTTCGGAACCAATCAGTTCAAAGTGCTGAAAGCTCAGGGACAAGAAATTGAGAAACTGGTAGAAATGGGTTACTGGCCATTGAAATACATTAACAGATTTGTTGTATTGCCAGTATTTAACTTCCTGGAGAGCTTTGGCTGGAACTATGGACTGATTATCTTAGTCTTAACTATTGCCTTAAAAGTTGTATTGTCACCATTGACTTACAAGTCTTATATCTCTATGGCTAAAATGAGAATCTTAAAACCAGAAATGGATGAGATTAAAGCCAAAGTAGGTGAAGACAATGCTACTTTATTACAACAGGAATATCTTAAGCTGTATAAACAGGTGGGTGTAAATCCACTGGGCGGTTGTTTGCCGATGCTGCTTCAGTTGCCTATCGTAATGGCGTTCTTTTTCTTCTTCCCGAATTTATTCGAATTAAGAGGACAAAGTTTCTTATGGATGCATGACCTTTCAACTTATGATGACTTCATTAAATTTGGATTTACAATTCCATTTATTGGTGACCACTTAAGTTTAATGTGTGTATTGATGACCATCTCTACCTTGATTTATACTTATTTCAATAACCAGGTATCAGGTGCCACCGGACAAATGAAATACATCGGTTACATTATGCCAGTTGTATTCTTAGGTGTACTGAACAGCTATCCTGCTGGTTTGAACTACTATTACTTCCTGGCGAATATGCTAACCTTTGGTCAGCAGTTCCTGATCAAGTCAATGGTTAACGATGAGAAAATTCACAATATTCTGAAGGAAAACAAAAAGAAACCTGAAGAGCAAAAGAAAAAATCTAAGTTCCAGACTCGTTTAGACGATTACATGCGTCAGCAGCAACAAGTTAAAACACAAGAAAAAAAGAATAAATAAGTATTCAAAAGATTCCGGTAAATGGCCGCTTTTCTCTAAGAAAGGCGGCCATTTCTATTTTAATACCATTTCTTTGTTTAGGAATTATGTAAAATTTAATATACAAATGGCATATATTGGTAAAAAATTACAATTTTTAAGGCTGAATTTAAATCCCAACCCCTCAATTATGCAGAAAAACCTTACTCTTATTCTCTTATTCTTTGCGAGCGCTGCCTTCGCCCAGAAAAAACCATTAGACCATACGGTCTATGATTCATGGGAAAATGTCGGCGTTAAACAGTTATCAGATAACGGGCAATGGGCTGCTTATTCCATCGTTAAACAAGAAGGCGATGCCAGCCTGTACCTGAACAACCTGACAAATACTACTAAAATACAGATACCAAGAGGTGAAAGATTAATGTTCAGCGCGGACTCAAAGTTTGCTGCTTTTTTAATTAAACCTCTATTTGCCACTACGCGCCAGGAAAAGATTAAAAAGAAAAAAGCAGACGAAATGACTAAAGACTCTTTAGGTTTTGTCAACCTGAGTACTGCTGCCATCCTTAAAGTACCCAGAATAAAATCATTCAAAATACCTGCAAATGAAGGAAATTACCTGGCTTATCAGAAAGAACCGCTTTTAGATACGGCTAAGAAAGCAAAATCTACTGCTGAAGAAAAAGAAGATGGAGCAAATGATTTCTTAGCAAAAGAGGAGAAAAAGGACGCAGCTAATAAAGCAGGTTCTGACCTTGTTTTAAGAAATCTGTTAACCGGTACTGAAAGAACTTTTAAATATGTCACTGAATATGAATTCAGTAAAAACGGTAAACAACTGGTTTATAACTGTGTTGGATCAAAAAAAGATAAAACAGTAAAACCTGGTGTATTTTTATTGAATACTGAAAAAGGAACTATTAAAACACTGGTGAGTGCTAAAGGCAATTTCAAGAGTTTCATTTTCGATGAAGCAAGTGAGCAAATAGCCTTTTTAGGGGAGACTTCTCCAGAGAAAAAAGAGATCAAAGATTACAGCATTTACTTCAATACCCTTACACTGGACACTGCGCAAGCTTTAGTAGATTATGAAATTGACGGTATGCCTGCTAAATGGTCTGTTAGCGGAGACGGAAAATTGACTTTCAGTAAAGATGGAAACAAATTGTTTTTCGGTATTGCGCCAATAAAAAAAGAGAAAGATACTACCCTGGTAGACTTTGAACATGCCAAATTAGATATCTGGGGATATAAAGATGATTATCTGCAGCCTATTCAGCTAAAAACCGCGGATAAAGAAGCTAAGAGAAGTTATCTTTCAGTTATCGACATCTTTAGCAGCGATCCTAAAATCGTTCCTTTAACAGACGTTAAACTTCCGGAAGCGCGCATCGTTAAAGAAGGAGATGCTAATTTCGTATTGGCTTCTACAGATTACGGAAACCGAGCACAAGCACAATGGACTGGTTTATCACTTAGCGACTATTACCTGGTCGACACTAAAACTGGGACCAGAAAGAAGATTATATCAGCTTTAGATGGTCAGGCATCTGTTTCTCCAGGTGGAAATTACGTCTTGTTCTATAACAATAAAACAGGGATCTGGTCTGCTTATACCGTAGCTACAGCTAAAATTACTGCATTAAATACCAATACTACTGTAAAGTTCGCAGACGAAGATAACGACATGCCTGATGATCCAAAAGTTTATGGTATCGCAGGATGGACTGAAGAAGACAAGCAAATTTTAATTTACGACAAATATGATATCTGGAGCTTTACACCAGATGGAAAATCTGCGCCAAAAAACATGACTAATGGTTTTGGAAGACAGAACAGCATTACATTCCGTTATGAAAAATTAGATACCGCTGCACAATTCATCAGCAAAAAAGATGAGATGTGGTTGAGCGCGTATAACAACATCACGAAAGAAAAAGGTTTCTATAAAACAAAAGCAGGAGACACCAAGAGTCCGGAACTTGCTGTAATGGCTAAGTTTAAATACTCGCCATTAGTTAAAGCAAAAGCTGCTGAGCGTTTTATTTACGACAAAGCAAGCTATACTGCCTCCCCTAATGTTTATGTATCTGTTGATTTAAAAACTGAAACTAAATTAAGCAACACCAATCCGCAGCAACAGAATTATAACTGGGGAACTGCAGAATTGGTTAAATGGACTACGCCAAAAGGATATAAAGCAGAAGGTATTTTATATAAACCGGAGAATTTTGACCCGGCTAAAAAGTATCCGATGATCGCTTATTTCTATGAGAAACTGACAGACGGACTTTACAATTACGTGGCTCCTGCCCCTACTCCATCAAGATTGAACATCTCATTCTTTGTGAGCAATGGTTATTTGGTATTTGCACCAGATATTAGTTATGAGAAAGGATATCCAGGAAAATCTGCCGAAGAATATGTCAATTCAGGTGTAGAATCACTGAAAAAGAACAGTTGGGTTGATGGGACAAAAATAGGTATCCAGGGCCAAAGCTGGGGCGGTTACCAGGTTGCGCACTTAATTACAGCGACGAACATGTATGCTGCTGCCTGGGCTGGTGCCCCTGTAGTTAACATGACTTCTGCTTATGGCGGTATCCGCTGGGAATCTGGGATGAACAGACAATTCCAGTATGAGAAAACACAAAGCAGAATTGGTGCAACACTATGGGAAAAACCAGAACTATACATCGAAAACTCACCACTTTTCTCTTTGCCAAAGGTGACTACTCCGGTAGTAATCATGTCTAATGATGCAGATGGAGCCGTACCATGGTATCAGGGAATCGAGATGTTTACTGGTTTGAAAAGATTAGGTAAACCCGCATGGTTATTAAATTACAACAATGAAGCACATAACTTAGTGCTTCGTCAAAACAGAAAAGATATTCAAATCCGCGAACAGCAGTTTTTTGATTATTACCTGAAAGGTGCCAAAGCACCTGTTTGGATGACTGGCGGAATACCAGCTACAGAAAAAGGTAAAACATGGGGTTTTGAGCTGACCGGCGACAAGCCTTAATCTATATTATTCGTTTTGATGATAAAAAAGGATCTGTATGCTGATGAATACAGATCCTTTTTTTTACATTCATAGCTTCAAACTAAAATATGGCATTAAATTATCTATGGATTGCGTTTTTTCTTATCGCATTCGTTGTTGCACTGATCAGATTAATCTTTTTTGGTGATACAGAAATATTCAAACTGATTGTAGATGGTACCTTCGAATCTGCAAAAGTGGGTGTGATGGATATTGCCTTGCCGCTGGTGGGTATTATGACCTTATGGCTGGGCATTATGAATATCGGTGAAAAAGCGGGGGCTATCAATTTCCTGTCCCGTATTATCGGCCCTTTCTTTAGCCGTATCTTTCCTGAAGTACCAAAAAACCATCCTGCTACTGGCCATATGGTGATGAACTTCTCTGCCAATTTACTGGGTTTGGATAATGCTGCCACTCCTTTTGGTTTAAAAGCTATGCAAAGTTTACAGGAAATTAATCCTGATAAGGATACTGCCAGCAATGCGCAGATTATGTTTTTAGTGTTGCATACTTCAGGTCTTACGCTGATCCCACTTAGCATTATGGCCCAGAGAGCGATTCTGGGAGCCGCAGATCCAGCAGATATATTTATTCCTTGTATGATTGCGACCTACGTGGCCACTTTGGTGGGTTTAGTAGCTGTTGCGATTAAGCAAAAGATTAACCTGTTCAATACAGTAGTCATTTCCTGGTTAGGCGGTATTACCGTGTTTCTGGTAGGAATGATCTATTATTTCACAAACTACCTGACTAAGGAACAGATTGAGGTGGTTTCGCGGGTAGCTTCCAATTTTATCCTTTTCTCTATTATTATTGCTTTTATTCTGGGTGCTGTCCGCAAAAAAGTGAATGTATATGATGCTTTTATTGAGGGCGCCAAAAATGGTTTCACTACTTGTATTACGATTATCCCTTATTTGGTAGGGATGCTGGTTGCGATTGGCGTACTAAGAAATTCTGGAGTACTGGGCTATATCGTGGATGGTTTTACCTGGTGTTTTGTACATCTGGGCGTCAATACTGACTTTACGCCAGCCCTGCCGACTGCATTGATCAAACCACTGAGCGGAAGCGGGGCAAAAGCAATGATGGTAGATACGATGAAGACTTTTGGTCCTGATTCATTTGTAGGCCGTTTAGCTTGTGTTTTTAACGGCTCAGCAGATACAACATTTTATATTGTAGCCCTATATTTTGGTTCAGTAGGTATTAAGCGTACACGTTATGCAATTCCATTTGGCTTGATTGCAGATTTAGCAGGAATCATTGCTGCTGTGTTTGTAGCTTATTTATTTTTCCATTAGCCTTTGGAATCAGGCCGATTTATGACTGTTGAGATAGTTGATGATTTTTTCCAGTACCCCGGGTTCTACACTAGTATATCTGGAGGAGCGCCAGGTAGAAGAAGGTTGATCAAGCCAGATACAAAATGAATGGTAGCCTTCCACTATTACGGCATAGGTTTCATGAAAATCGTCTTGGATCTGAAGGCAAAAACCGCTGACAGGTTTGCCTTGCACATCAAACTGGAAGTTGAGATAATTACTTAACATGGTCATAATTGGTTAGTTGGTCTATCATAACAAATATGGTTATCAAATGTTTAACTAATTTTAAGCCGGCAACATTTTTCTGTTAAGTTCCTGCTTATATTAAGCTTAAATTTAACCACAAAAAAACCTTATGGATAAGAAACAAATCACCGCAGTTACCGAACTGGACCGTTCCCATTACCTGACCAAAGTTTATGCAGGCGGACATTTTATTTATGCAGATGAGCCTGCCGATGTTGGCGGAACTGACGAAGGGATGAATCCCGGCGCACTGCTTTTAGCCAGTTTAGGAAGCTGTACTGCAATTACGATCAGAATGTATGCAGACCGGAAAGAAATGGCGCTGGACACCATTAAAATCCATCTGGCTATCTGTAATGAGCAAGAGATGTCTACTTCAACCAAGATTACACGCAAAATTGAATTTGGCGGAAACCTGTCTGAAGCAGAATTAACCAGGCTAATGCAAATTGCAGATAAATGTCCTATTCATAAAATGTTGAGCAATCCTATACAAATAGAAACAACTTTGGCATAAATTTTTGAGAAACCTGCTATTTTACTAAATTTATTAGCACATTTGTATATACCTATAGCTTAATAAATGTTGAAATACGCAGTAGTCGATATTGAAACTACCGGTGGTTTTGCCGCCGGTAATGGGATTACAGAAATCTCTATCCTGATTCATGATGGTTCAAAAGTCATAGACCGCTTTGAAACATTAATTAATCCTCAGCAGGATATACCAATCTATATCCAAACTTTAACCGGCATCAGTGAGGAGATGGTTAGCAGTGCTCCGCTGTTTGAACAAGTAGCTCCTCAAATTTATGAGCTTTTAAAGGATAAGATCTTTGTAGCGCACAATGTGAACTTTGATTACTCTTTTGTAAGGCATCAGCTTGCACATTCGGGATTTGTGTTACAATCGAAAAAGTTATGTACGGTAAGGATGAGCAGAAAAATTGTCCCCGGACTTTCTTCTTATAGTTTAGGCAAGCTCTGTGCATCACTCGGTATTCCATTAAATGGCCGTCACCGCGCTGGTGGTGATGCTGCAGCAACGGCTTTATTGCTTAAGCTTTTATTGGAAAAAGATGAGGCAGGAGTTATTCCGCTTTCCTTATTGAAAAGCTCCAAAGAACAAGTTTTGCCACCAAATTTATCAAGGGATAGTATTGATGCTTTACCCGGGCAACCCGGTGTCTATTATTTTAAAGATCAAAAAGGGAAGATTATCTACGTTGGTAAAGCTATAAATATCAAGAAAAGGGTATATTCTCATTTCTCCGGAAATAAGACTAATCAGCAAAGGCAGGATTTCCTTAAACAAATTCATGAAGTTGATTTCACGATTTGCGGCACGGAGTTGATGGCGCTGATTCTGGAAGCTTCAGAAATACAGAAACACTGGCCAGAAAAAAACAGAGCTTTAAAGCGCTTTGAACAGAAATATGCTTTATATGATTTTGAAGACCAGAAGGGTTATATCCGTTTAGGTATTGATAAGTATAAGAAAAACAGTCATGCTTTATATACTTTTAACAGTTTGCTGTCTGGACAAAGTATGTTACGGGGAATGATCAACGAACATACGCTATGTGAAAAGTTATGTTTTATTCAGAAGAACAGACTGGCTTGTACTGCGCATGAGAAAGGAAATTGTCATGGTGCTTGCCTGGGAATAGAAGATCCGGCCAACTATAATACCAGAGTGAATGAGGCTATTACCCATTTAAAAGTTGCACTTCCCTCCTTTGCGCTGATAGATTCAGGTAGAAATAAGGATGAAAAGAGCTGTTTATGGGTGGAAGAGGGTAAATTTTATGGGATGGGTTATATTTCTTCTCACAGTGATATTACTGATTTGGAAAACCTAAAATCTTGTATAGTCCCTTATACTTCAAATGATTATATTTTGAATATGGTTCTTGCTTATGCAGAATCCCATCCTCAGCAAAGGATTGAAATCTCAAAATCTATACACTTCTAGAATTATTTTAAAATATATTTGCGTTTAAAGTACTTTAATCTTACCTTTGTCGTCCCTAACAAGGGGAAATGCATCCATAGCTCAGCTGGATAGAGCAACGGTTTTCTAAACCGTAGGTCATAGGTTCGAATCCTATTGGGTGTACAGGAGATTTATCTCTTAATTAAAGGCGACGTTGCTCCAGACGTTGCCTTTTTTTGTATAAAAAGGTTGTTATAGATTAAGATATAAACAATTACAATGGAAAATCTCGATGCATCAAGCTCAGAATTCCTAATTTCTATATTAGACTATTGTATTTTTATAATCCAGAATATCAGATTAAATATCAATATGTACATTTAGACGAAGTTCATAACCAGTTTGTTTAAAAAAGGTATTAATTTTCACAGCCTGCCCCCGATCGAAGACTGGTCGCTGTTTGTTAACTAAATGGGCTCTTTTCACCGAATATTTCTTTGCTAAGCCGGTTGTTTCAAATTCTGCTATCGCACTCATCAGCTGTTCCGGATCTGCCCAGTTTTTAGCAGCCCCAACGATATCTTTTAACTCAACAAAGATTACAGTATCTTCATAGAACAAAGCGCCATCGCAACGTTTTTTATCCTTACCATCGTCTCTCTTAGAAAACTCAATACAGTTATCAATAGCGACAAATTCTACCTTTATTTGACGGTCATTATGCACAACTGCTATCCACTTTTTTCCATCTATTTCATTAAGGTATGCAGGTATCGATGGCGGTGGAGTATCGTCGCATATTCCAAACCGTCTCAAGTTTGAGCTACTCCAACATTTTTCAGTAAGAAAATTTGTACTCATCGAGATATTTTTTGTTCAAAAGCAATCAAATCAGAAAAAAGGTCATTGGCGGTTCCCAATTCTTCATTCAACCAATTATCATCCGATGGTAGTCCATCAAAGGTTTCTAGTAAATTAATTGCTCCTTTATCCTCATCAAGCTCATATATAGCAAGTTCATTTCCCGAAATTGCTGCCATTGCAGGAACTATCTTATTAAGATCAGCCCTATCACTACTAGTCATATTTTTCATACTAGCTAATAGCTCTCCAGCTTTAGTGGCTAATGTCAAATAGTTAATGATATACGGGCTATGAGTTGTCATAACTAAAACATTATCTTTTTGAAGATTATTAAACTCAAGCAGCATATTGAGCACTTTACGCTGAGAAGATGGATATAGATTTTGCTCCGGTTCTTCAACAATATTCAAAAGGGCTGAATAATAATAGCGTGAGGTCATATTCTCAAGATATATTTTCTTCAGTTCTTCTGAGATGTTGGGATTTTTTATAATACTCTCGGCATCTCTCCGCAAATTTTCAGATATTCTAAGACTAAGCTGGCTTTTATGTTTGTCAGCCCGATTGTTGATCAATGTAGAGAGATACTTAGTCACTATGTATATAGGCACCAGCGATTGAAAACCACTTGCTGCTTCTGAAAGCTCTAATTTAAAACCTTTTCCAACTAGCATTGGAATTTCAGATATTGGATCGTAAATAAGTGATGTATCGTTTATAGGCAAAATCAAAGATTCTTTCGACGCCTTAAGCCCATCAAAAAATTCATCAGCAAAGGTATAAAGTGTGCTTGGCAAACCTTTCAAGTCCCTCACATTCCTCACTGCACTAATAAAATTCCTTTCTGCCGGTACATACATGATTTTTGGCAGATAATAGTTGTTCTGTATCCTATATTCAATATTAACCAGGCCCCCAACGTAGCTAAAATCAATTCCGTCCCCTTTATAATAGATGCTTGTGTTGCGATGAAAGTAACTTTTAATATTCTGATAGGCACATTGATTGCGAAACCACCCTTTCTCTTCAGCTGTTTTTTCGGAAATTTCACCGCGCATTAAAGCTTTTTCAATCCAGCTAATTGTGGAAATTAACTTTGCAACTGTACTTTTGCCAGAACCTTGTGAGCCAATTAGCACCGTCACTTTTTTAATCTCCATCCAACCATTATTTTGATTGAAACCTTCTTTAATGGGACCAAAGTTTTGGATTTTGATTTTACTCATATATTGGTTTTAGAATATCAGAAGTCCAAATTTAAGAAAAATAGCGATAGGATAAGGCGTAGTTTGAACATCTAATTTTTCAACTCTCCTGTTTAATTTTAATATAATATTGGCAGAAATCAAGGACAAATATCTTACTGATATTTATGGTTGGTTTCAACCAAACAGCAAGTTTTGCTTCAGTCATCTTCTTTTCCTTTAAGGTATCCAATACAATTCTGCTGACTTAATCAACCAATATCTATTGTGTTTTGTAAATCTGGTTTTTTCCTGACCATTGGTTTCACAAACTTTGAATCAGCGGATAATGATTTTGATCCGGTATGTCTTAAAAATAAAGAATGGATATTTATCAAAGAAGACCTCATAGAGGCTATAGGATAGCGTTACTGATTACAAAAACTGCTCTTGAAAAAACCACCTTTCAATTGCTAAAAATTAACTGGTGTAGCCTGCCTTGCAACCAGTTTCCAATCGTTATCTTTTTTTACCCAGATATTAGTAAATCGTCTTTTAAGCTGCTTAGCTGATTTTTCGCCAGCTGCATTTTGAAACTCAGTTTCAGCCCCCATAACAATTGCAATATCACCATTAAATGTAATCCGTTCAATATTTCTGTCCACCTTCGAAAATACATGTCCACCTTTGAGAATATTTAAAATTTGCTTTCTGGTAGCTATTTTTCCATTTGCATTATTTACAACATATTCTTCAGTCCAGATTTTTTTGAGTGCAGTAGTATCATTTTTATCTAAAAACGCTGTCCAGGTTTTTTCCAGCTCACGAATTCTTAGATCATCTGATGCATGTTGCTGAGCTTGCACCAAATTTATGGCACTCATCAACAATACTGTAAGTAAAAAGGGAAGGATGTTTTTTCTCATAAGTATTCAAATCTAAGCATATAATTATCCAATTTTTATGATCTGGATCATATGAGCTTATGGAACTGACTAATCCGGTCAGTCTTTCACTTTTCAAATAAAATCCCCATTCAGGACAGGTAATTAATCTTAATATTAACCCGTATTCTGGTGTAGTACTGTAGGGGTTGTGGCATACATTGAAGTAGGGTTGAAGTAGCATTCAACTACCCTTGAAGTACCTCAGGCTACTTCAATCCTACTTCAACCCTATTTCAGTACTACTTCAATGTATGCCACAACCCCTACAGTACCCAGCCACAACCTAGTTACAAGTTCATCTGGAAATACTAAAAAATCCTTAAGTTATTCAATTATCCATTCATGAATTCCAGAAGAATTATCTTTAGGAAGATGAACTTTCAGTCTCAACGCTTTAGTTTTTACAGGTTTAAAACGAAGAACATTAAACTTATCCTTTTCAATAAGATAATCAGTAACTGCTTCTACAGGAACCCACTTTCCTTCACTTAAATAAAGAAGCTGATAATTGTCAGGAACCCGGCACCCACCCCATGGGCTATCATCAAACCAATAGACTTTTGAGGCTGAAACTTCATATTCCTGATCAAAATCGTATTGCAGAAACTCATTTGAACCCTTTTTGGGCCACCAATGCAAATAAGGGTAACTTTTATCTTTAGCATCAGCCGGTTCATATTGATCTTTTACAGCAGCCAGCAATTGTTTATTAGTTAATGATCCTGACACTTTACTCCTGGAGGCAATAGTTGCAGCAGGCCTGGGTTTTGAAACAGACTCTTCATAGGGTACCCAAACGGTCATCTCACTAGCTCCCCGGTTTGCCCAGGCATAATAAGGTATTGCAGTAACTTTTTGATCAACTTTAATCAGCTCATTACTATTGAGCTTTCTGTGCGTGCCTGAGCCTGGTACAGTTAATACTTCTATTCCATTTAGTAAATCAGGATTAAAGTGTGAAGTTACCACCGCATTTTTAGCTATAATAATGTCCTGAACTACACTGTCTTTATTATCCGGACCTTCCAGACAATAAACAACAGGCCCCCGCTGGAAAGCAAAGCGGCCTTTATCATCCTTTACTTTTTCATTTGCTAAAATTTTTCTGGTTTCCATCGGAACAGCAAACACTAACTGATCACCCTTCTTCCAGGTGCGGTCAATAACTGCATAACCTTTAACTACTGTATATTTAAATGGCTTACCATTTAAAGTAAGCATAACCGGTGAAGGCTTCGTCTCCACAAAATTGTACAATGTACCTGGAACAGGCTCATTACGTGCCCATCCAGGAATACGGATATGTAAAGTGAATGCTGCATTTTTTTCCGGATCTATTTTTATCTCCACTTTTCCATCCCATGGATAAGCGGTAACCTGTGCAATTTTCACTTGAGCAACAGGAAGTTTAATCTCACTCGTATTCCCCATAAATAGGTTTACATATAAGTTATTTTCATTTTGAGCATATACATAACCTGGTACAGAAGGTAAAAACCTGGTCATATTAGAAATGCAGCAGGCACAACTGAACCATCCACTACGCTCATGCTGGTGCATAGAAGATAAAGGATTAGGATAAAAAAAACGATCTCCTGAAAGAGAAACTCCCGATAGTAAACCATTATATAAGGTGCGTTCTAAAACATCGATATATTTAGAATCACCGTGTAGCTGGAACATCCGGCTGTTCCAGTAAATATTAGCAATTGCCGCACAGGTCTCTGCATAAGCAGACATATTGGGCAAATGATAAGCTTCACCAAAGGCCTCACCTTCACCCATTGAACCAATTCCTCCAGTGATGTAAAGTTTTTTATTCACAACATCCTCCCAGATATCATCAATGGCCTTCAGATACCTTTTATCTCCCGTAATTGCGGCTACGTCAGCCATACCAGTATACATATAGGCTGCTCTTACCGCATGTCCAACTGCTTCATGCTGGTCAACGACCTTCGCCTGGGCCTGGTTATAAGCATTGCCTTTAGGCCCACGTTTATCCAGAAAAAATTTGGCCAGATTAAGATACTGCTCATTACCAGTGATCCTATATAATCTAACCAGTCCTATTTCTACAACCTGATGCCCCGGATATCGCTCTGTTTTACCGTAGCCAAAATCTCTGACCAGCAAATCTGCATTTTTCAGGGCTATATTTAATAAAGTTTTCTTTCCTGTAGCCTGATAATGGGCAGCAGCAGATTCAAATAAGTGCCCGGAGTTATAGAGCTCATGGCTAAGTTCTTCTTCTTTTTCCCAGCGTTTGCTGCCAATCCATTGATGAGGTTTAGCCGCATTGACTGTACGAAAAGTGTAGAGATAACCGTCTTTTTCCTGAGCAGCACCAATAATACTGATCAGTGTATCCACATATTTCTCCATCACCGGATCGGCTTTCATTTGCATCGCATAAGATGCACCTTCTATCACTTTATAGATATCCGTATCATCAAATGGAAAGACAGTTAATTTGTCTCCGGGAATAGTTTTGGAAGCTCTTAAAAAGTTAGCTATTCTTCCATCCATTTTACATTGCTGCAGGGTATGAGGAATAGTTACTTTGGCATTGATCTCCATTTTTGGGGCCCAGAACTGATCATTTACATGAACGTGAGTGAAAGCCACCGGCTGAATCGGATAATCTTTTTTCTGCGCATAAACAGTGCCTGAGAAAAAGCACAACAGCGTTAAGATCTTGTTTAATTTCATCATTTTTCAACTACAAGCGGCCATTCGTTCAGCCAGTTTAATTTTTCAATTCTGAGTTTTGGCACTCCTCTATCTTTCGCATCATAGCCATGAAAGATGAGATAATCTATCCCATCAAAAGAGCAGACTGCGTTATGACCGACCCCATACCAGCCAGCGTCACCTTCCAGTACCAATGTCCCTCCTCCTTTAGTCATTGCGATACCATTCTGATCCAGATAAGGACCTTTAATTGACCTGGAACGTCCAACAATCATTTTATAAGTACTTTTTTCACCTTTGCAGCAATAGTCTATGGAAGCAAATAAATAATAATACCCGCTTTTTTTGAAAAGGAAAGGTGCCTCAATAGCATTGCCGCCAGCATCAACAGGGTTTCCAGCTACAGCAGGAGGATTCGGTGCTCCAGGAACCTTTTTTCTGCTGGCAATAGTAGGTATGTCATCAGCCTGCGCTGAAATATGCAGCAGGTCTTTACTGAGCTGAGCTAGTTTAATCCCGTCCCAAAATGAGCCAAAGACCATCCATGGCATACCCTTTTCATCACTGATTACATTAGGGTCAATTGCATTCCAATTTGTTTTCCCTGGAAAAGACTGAATTACTTTCCCATGGTCTGTCCAATTAAAATCAGGAGAATCCGGGTCAAGTGTTGCATTAGTTGCTACTCCTATAGCCGAAGTGTTTTTACCAAAAGCAGATACGGAGTAATACAGATAATATTTTCCTTCGTGAAAATAGATATCTGGTGCCCAGATATGGCCTTTAAATTCCGGTATAGCTTTAACTGCCCATTCAGGTGCTTTACTAAAAACAGGCTGTTCTTTTTTCCAGCTTTTCCTATCAGCTGAACTCCAGACATTAATGCCCCAGCCAGTACTGAACAGGTAATACCGGTTATGCTGCCTGATCATTACAGGATCGTGGACGGATATAGCTGTTTGATATTCCTGAGCACTTAAGCGGAATACCCCGAAAAGAAACAAGATTAAAATCAAATACTTTTTCATTCCGGTTTATTTCAAAGGAACCCTTAAAACACTAAACGAGTAAGGTCGCAACTCTAACAAGGTCTGATTATTCTTAATCGTTATTTCTTTTTCTTTTGGGCTCACATTTACAGCATTGGCGAAAGTATTTACAGCGCTTAGGTTTTCATTCTGCAACTGGATAAGTTTCCCGCCGGAAGCCGTTTTTTTACTTCCATTGATTACAATATTTCTCGATTTTGCCGATGAAGAAGCATTAATTACCTTAATAACTACCTCATTTGTTTTTTGATCCAATACGGCAGAAGCATAAATCCCATCCTCACCTGCTATTACTTTCTGATCACTCAGAATATCGATGACATCCGTTCCCTTGTTTAAGGAATATAACTTCTGTACATAGTAATTTGGGGTACCATATATAGCTAAATTGTCTACCCAAATCATATCAGGCGTCCATTGCCAGCCATCGGCATGTGCAAATAAAGGCGCATAAGAAGCCATGTGTACCACTGCTGCGTTTCTTTCCAAACCGGTCATAAATGCGGCTTCAGCAATCGCACATTCCCAATTGTTTTTGTTGGTTGGTTTAGCAATTCCATCGCTTTGCGCAGCATATTCACCTGCAAATACCTTCGATCCGTTTCTATCGTAATTGTCATACCGCTTTGCATTTGCTAAAAACCATTGAGGTGAGCGGTAATAATGCTCATCAATGATGTCTGCTTTCATTTTTCTTAAAGAAGTATTGAGCAGATCGAAACGTGCTCCATCAGGATCAGTTCCGGAACTATTGATCAGCTTAATCTCCGGATATTTACTTTTAACGGCTTTAGTGAACAAGTCTAAGCGCTCTAAATACTGTGGGCCCCAATTTTCATTACCAATGCCGAGCATTTTTAAATGAAAAGGTGCTGGATGCCCCATTTCTGCTCTGACTTTGCCCCATGGAGTATTCACATCTCCGTTAGCAAATTCAATCAGGTCTAATGCATCCTGAATATAAGGGTCAAGTTCATCTAATGGCACCAGTTCGGCTGTATTAAACTGACACGACATCCCACAGTTCAGAATAGGCAGCGGTTCTGCACCAATATCTTCAGAAAGCTGGAAATATTCATAAAATCCAAGTCCGAAGGTCTGGTAATAATCAGGCGCAGGCCGATGTGCAAATTCTGAATTCCAGCGGTTGACAATTAGCTTCCTGTTTTCGACAGGGCCTATCGTTTTTTTCCACTGATAGCGGGTAGACAGGTCATGCCCTTCTACTATGCATCCGCCTGGAAAACGGATAAAGCCAGGCTTCATATCTGCCAGGATCTGTACCATATCTCCACGCAGGCCACCTTTTCTGTTCTTCCAGGTATCACCCGGAAATAAAGAGATCTGATCCAGGTCTATCTGGCCAGCCCCTTCAAACCAAAGGTTGAATTTTGCTTTATTAACGGTCTGGTTTGCAGTAAAGGTTACGGATTGTTTTTTCCATTGGCCATCACTTTTTTCTGGAATAAGAACAGCACTCCCTAATACTTTCCCGGTACTGTCAATCAGTTCAGCATGTAGTTTTACTGCTGGAGAAGATTCTCTGTAAAACACGGAAAAATCATAAGAAAGCCCTTTTTTAACGCCTATTCCTTTGAATCCTTCATTCGTAATATTTAAATCAGCTTTATTTGTTCCTCTGGAAATAACCCTGAGGTAACGTGGATTATTAGCATCTTTTTCGCCTTTATTCAATACCTGCAGGTCACCTTCCTGAATTTTACTTCCCTGAATAGTCCAGCCCATTAAAGGCTTATAAAATTCAAAAGAACGGTTTTTAATCAACTCTGCATAAATACCTCCGTCTGCGCCCATATTGATATCTTCAAAAAAAACGCCCCACATTTCGGGCTGTATTTTAGCAGTGATCTTATCTGGGTTAACAGCAATCGTTATATTTTTCTGTGCCATCACATTCAGTAAGCTGAACGTGGCAATTGCGGTAAAAAAGCATTTTTTTAGCATCTTATTTTTCTCCTTTTAATCCTTCTGTAGTCATTTGTATCCGTTATTTAAAATGCCTTTGAAAATCCATTCGTCTCATTTTTTTCATCAGCCGTTATTCTAATTCCAGTACGACAATAGAGAATGGTGGAACTTTTACTGTTAATTTACCTGCTTTCAGATTTGCACCTTTAAATTCAGCCGGTTTTACAAAATCTGGTTTTTCAAAAGTATTATGGTCATCTGCTTTGGCCGAAGTTAAAATTCTGCCGCGGACAGTTTTATACTGTGCACCACTCAAAATAATCTCTATGGATTCACTCTTATTCCTGTCGATATTAACTGCCGAGATATGTGTCAAGCCTTTCGCATCTTTAGAAGCAGATACCGATACAGCTGGTAATTTTTCATTGCCTACCACATAATCATCGCTTTTCACTACTACAGGAAGTAAGGTCGCATCCTGATGAACTTTATACATTTCCATCACGTGATAAGTTGGAGAAAGGAGCATTTTTTCCTTATTAGTCAAAATAACAGCCTGAAGTACATTGACGCATTGTGCAAGATTCGCAATCTTAACCCGGTCATTATGATTGTTAAAAATATTAAGGGTGGTTCCTGCAATCATCGCATCACGCATCGTATTCTGCTGATATAAAAATCCGGGATTTGTGCCAGTTTCTACATCAAACCATCCACCCCATTCATCTACTACCAAAGCTATTTTTTTCTTCGGATCATACTTATCCATAATGGCAGCATGTTTGGTAATAAGTTCGTCCATACGCAATGCTGTTTTCATTGTTTCGAAATATTCCTGTTCAGTAAAACCAACAGCAGGACCTTTTTTATCCCAGCTTGGAAAAGAGTAATGGTGTAAAGCAATACCATCCATCATGTGCAGCGGAATACCTTTCATTAAGGTTTCTGTCCAGTGGTAGTCGTCTACGTTAGCTCCGGATGCAATTTTAAAAAGGTTTTTACCCTCCATAAATGTAGCATATCTGCGGTATTCACCAACATAATATTCTGGGGTCATATTTCCTCCGCATCCCCATGCTTCATTTCCTACGCCCCAGAATTTCACATTCCATGGTTTTTGCTGACCGTTTTTCACCCTAAGATCGGACATTGGACTTTTACCTTCAAAATTAACATACTGTACCCAATCTGAAAGCTCTTGTACTGTGCCACTACCGGTATTTCCGGCAAGGTAAGGTTCTGTACCCAGTAGTTTACACATATTCAGGAAGTCATGGGTACCAAAACTATTGTCTTCGGTCACCCCACCCCACATGGTATTTACAATTGAAGGCCGCTGACCTTTCGGCCCTACGCCATCTTTCCAATGGTACCGGTCTGCAAAACAACCGCCCGGCCATCTTAAGTTTGGAATATTCAGGTTCTTTAAGGCTGCAATAATATCATTTCTTACGCCTTCAGTATTGGGTATACTAGAGTTTTCTCCAACATAAAATCCATCGTAAATACAGCGGCCCAGATGTTCTGCAAAGTGCCCGTAAATATGTTTACTAATCTGTCCTGAGGGTTTATCTGCGCTTAAAGTTACCGTAGTTTGTTGTGCGGTCAGCAAGTGGCTATTGCCCAGCATAAGCAGGGATATACCTAGTGTTTTGATTATATTTTTTTTGAACATCATGATCAAATTTATGGTTGGGATTTAGTTTGCGGGATTACGTTTCAAATTAGGATTAACATTTAATTCTGAAAGTGGAATTGGTAAATATTCTTTGCCTGGAGTCCAGGTATTAAAATCTGCATCGTGCGCTTTCAACTCTGCCAGTTTAGCGGGATCATATAGCCATCCCCATCTGATAATGTCATTGATCCTGATACATTCAATCGAAAATTCCAGCGCACGTTCATGTGCCAGCTGCGTTCTCATCTGCACTTGATTCATGCCGGGGCTGGTGGTACTCAGATCTGACAGATTTGCTCTGTTTCTTACCTGCTGGATATAAGTATAAGCATCTGCGGTATTTCCCGTCTCATTTAAAGCCTCCGCATACATGAGCAATATGTCTGCATATCTGAGTATCCTGTTATTAATTCCTGAGTTTTCCTGGTCGTCATTCCCTGGCCAGTTTAAGCCATCATGCGTATATTTTCTCGGATAGATTGCGGTTAAAGCAAAAGGCCATTTGTTTCCATAAACTGTAATGGAATTATCAGCAGGTTCATAAGAAGCAATCGTGGCCAGCAACCTTGGATCACTTTTACCATCTTTAGTTTTTTCTATTTTGAATTCATTATACATCCATCTGGTTGGCAGGAAATCTGAATAGCCATAACCATCCATGGCGTAAGTTCTTCCTACAGAGCTCACCTGTTTCCAGTTGGCATTGGGTTCACCTCCATAGTTCATCACCGTACCACCTACGGCATCTGGCTGACCAAATTGTACTTCAAACAATGATTCCACATTGTTTTCATTCACTTCTTTGAAGTTATCCCTGTAATTAGCCATCAAAGCGTATTTTCCCTTTTGGGCTCCATTGATCAGCTCATTAAATTCAGCAGCAGCTTCAACCCATTTCTTTTTATACAAATACGCTTTACCGAGCATTCCTGTAGCCGCTCCTTTAGTAGCACGCCCTGTTTGCCCTGCATCGGGCCCGTTTAGGCCAGCATAAGTAACAGGAAGTGCCTCTTTAGCAGCTTTGAAATCAGCAAAGATCTGTGCCCATAAAACTTCATCTGTTGCGGTAGGTGTACGGTATTTTGATTTATCAACCGGCAATTCTAATGGAACAGGAATATCTCTGTAGGTATTCGCCAGATTGAATAAAGCCAGACCCCGTAAAAAATGTGCCTGCCCGATAATCCGCTTTTTCAAATCTTCATCCATAGCAATTGCAGGTACATTGATAATTACCTGGTTTGCACGCCAGATCAATTGGTAATGTGCTGCCCAGATCCACTGAACAGGTCCGGAATTGGAAGGGATACTAAAGTTTCCAACCTGTACCAGATCACCCCAGGGACTGTCTCCTGCAAAATCATCCCCCCTTACATCTGTAAGGGCTGGAAACATCCGCATATAAGTACCATCCTGGATCAGACTATTGTAGATCGCATTTACACCCGTTTGTGCATCATCTGCCGTTTTCCAGTAAAGATCTATGGTCTTGGCATTGGGGTTTTGCAGGTCGAGCTGTTTTTTACAACCTGTGCTTAACAGGCCTAAAAGTATATAGCATAATATTTTTTTCATCAGTATCTATTTGCTTGTTAATTGGTAATGAAGCTATCCTATCTCTGTATTCTTAATTCTAAAATCTGGCTTGTAAACCCATCATCAGTGTTCTTGGCGTTGGAAAAGATCCTGGATCATAACCGGGCTCAAACGGACGGGTCTGTGCAAAATCAGGATTGTATCCTTTATAATACTGAAAGGTGTATACGTTTTGCGCAGTTGCATAAACTCTGATAGATTGTAACCATTTCACTTTAAGCTTGGGAATCGTGTAGCCAAGAGAAATCGTATTGATCCTCAAATAATCCCCTTTTTGCAGCCAGTTTTTCCGGTCAGACTCTATTCCGTTCTGATTCGGATCATTTGCCGCCAGTCTTGGATATTCATTATTTGGATTTGCTGGTGTCCATCGGTTTAAAGCATCCTCATGATAATTGAGATAGTCAGTGGTATGCATCAGTGTACGATACAAAGATCCATTGATCAGGTTGCCCGCAGCACCAGACAGGAATAAAGTAAAATCAAAACCTTTATAGCCGGCAGTAAAATTCAACCCATAATATACTTTCGGTAAAGAGCTGCCCAGATCTGCACGGTCAAGGTCATTGATTACCCCATCAGGTTTACCATCAGGGCCACTGATATCTTTAAATTTCAAATCACCCGGAGCAGTAAAGGCATTTTGAAATGCATGATTTTTAATCTCATCTGCGTTTTGGAAAACGCCTTCAACTACACGCCCATAATGGCGGCCAATTTCATGCCCGACAGTGTTGACAAATCCACCCACAATTCTGGATGTTTCTCCGCTGCTTAATGCCAGCAAAGTATTTTTCACTGTACTCAGATTACCTGAAACATTATAAGTGAAAGCCCCTTTATTGTTATGATAGCCAATATTAATTTCAATACCCGTATTCCTGATACTCGCTGCATTGGTTAACGGGGCAGTATCATTAGAACCCACGGACGCCGGAATGGGCTCACCAATCAGCGCATCCGTAGCTTTATTATTATAATATTCAGCAGTCAGATCAATTGCTCCATCAAAAAAAGTGGCATCAATTCCAATATTTGATGTCGTTTTTGTTTCCCAATGGATATTTGGATCAATCACATTTGTTTGTGCTCCACCGGTCACTTTGGTTCCATTGAAGTTATAGACAATGTTAGGATTAAGCAATGCCAAATATCTGAAATCACCAATATTAGCATTTCCCAGCTGTCCATACCCGCCCCTTAACTTCAATTCTGTAATCCACTTTGGCAGGTGGATAAATGCTTCTTTACTGATTCTCCAGCCTGCTGAGATACCAGGGAAATTTCCATATTTATACCCATAACCAAATCTGGATGAACCATCACGTCTGAAGTTTGCTGTCAGTAAATATTTGTCATCATAATTATAGTTTAGCCTTCCAAAGAGTCCAAAAAAAGCATAAGGAGTAAGACTTCCATCTACCGTTTTATTTGATCCGTTCCCTAAAACGAGGTAGTTGGGATCTAGTTGTTCCGCATGTCCGGACCTGACCAGAGCTGTATTTTTATTGTAACTCACCCCCAGAACTGCATTAAAAGTATGTTTATCAAATTTCTTATCATAAGTAAGTGTATTATCAACCAGGGCATTTGTATATGTTCTTGAATTATCGTCCAGACGGTTTACGGTTTGTTTGAAGAAAAATCCAAGATCAAATGTTGGCTGAAATGCAAAATCACGTGCTATAGTTTTATCATAACCCGCATTGACTTTGTATTTCAGGCTGTGACCGTTTAGATTCAATAACTGCGCTTCTGCCCAGGCCACACCAAAAATCCGGTCAACTTCTGTAAAGTTTGTGAACATCGAATTCACAGCTGGTACATTTAAAGAAATCGCTCTTTCCCTGTCAGATTGTGTACCTCCATAACCATTAGGCATTGTTGGATCATAAACTAATTGTGTTGGGATGGCAATGACCAGATCGTTGATCAGCGGAGGTCTGCCGCCTGTAAGTACGTCTCCGCGAAAAGTCAATGAGTTTTCTTTGGAATGTGTGTAGCTTAGTGATTGCCCGAATTTGAAAATCCCTTTGGACTGGGTGGTATTGATCCGTCCGGTATAACGGTTATAATCCGGTCCATTCCCCACAAAAGTACCTCCTTGTTTAAAATAATCCAGAGATACATTGAATGTGGAGTTTTCACCACCGCCAGAGAAATTCAGGTTATGGTTCATCCGGTACCCTGTCTTCAATCCTTCTTTTTGCCAGTCGGTGTCAATATTTCCTATATATTTTGGACTGGCCGGATCGTTTGCGGGTGCCATGGTCTGTCCCCCATTTAATTGAGATTCGTTATTCAATAACTGATACCCGGCACGGTCAACTACGGGTATTTTCTGCCAGATTTTATCTGCTCCAAAATAGGTGTTGTATTCAATACTCAGCGGGCTGTTTTTCTTTCCTTGCCTGGTCGTAATAATAATTACCCCGTTCGCTGCTGCTGCACCATAAATTGCTGCTGCAGTTCCATCTTTTAAAACTTGCATGGATTCAATATCATTCGGACTAAAATCACGCGGGGTATTAGATAGCATAATTCCATCTACTACATAAAGTGGCTGCTGGTTATTAAAGGAGGCCAGTCCTCTGATACGAATAGTAGGTGAAGCGCCTGGTTGTCCATCGTTTGTCACTGCAATTCCTGCAGTTCTTCCTTGTAATAATTGTCCTATATCACTTGCAGAGGTCTTTTTCAGCTCTTTAGTATTGACAATAGAAACGGAACCTGTCAAATCTTTTTTTAGTTGGGTCCCATAGCCCACTACCACCACTTCGCCTAATTCTTTTACGCTTGGCTTCAATTGAATGGATAGCTGGGGACGCCCGTTTATGGGCACCTCCTGTGCAGTAAAACCGATAAGGTTAACAATCAGCACGTCATTTGAAACTGCCTGTATGGCAAAATTACCATTGGCATCTGAAGCTGTTGCACCAGTCTTTCCTTTAATTCTGATGGTAGCACCCGGTAAGCCTGCACCACTTTCATCAGCTACTTTTCCTTTAATTGGTGAGGTTTGTGCCAGTACCATTGTCGACAAAAACAGCCCGATCAGCAGTAGCCCAAACCGGACATAGCGAAAACTATTATTAAGTATATAAATATTCATGAAATCATTATTTAATTAGTGATTGATTAGCTGTTGTTAAGGTGTTTTTTGAATGACCGGCCGGTGAATTGCTGCTTAATTTGAATAAGCACATCATGAAGACAAAAAGTCTTGTGAAATCTAAAGACGGAATGATCGCTAAAGCAGGTTTAGCCCTTTTAGAGTTGCTCATAACAGGTTAATTATTTGCATATATCCAGATTAACCACACTCCTTTACAGACCTGGTGATTTCATCTATCCTTGCAAAATTTATATTTGGCCTAATCAATTTGATTGATTAATAATCGAATGTATAAAATAATTATTAATCGTCAAATAGACGTTTATAAATAAATGTTAATTATACGTTTATAATTATTTACAAAAGCATAAAAACCCGCATAAAACATATCTAAGGATAGCTTTTTGCGGGTTTAAAAAAAATAAAAAATAGCAGAATAAATTAAATAAGATTGGTAAAGCCTAAAATTAAAATCAATTAAAGTCTAAAAAATTAAGGAGCAGGTACTCATTTTCTTATAATAACAGACTTGGGAGACCGGTTATTTCAACGCCGAAAATTTATATACTGTAGTTGTTTGATATACTTTTCCAGGTTTTAATACAGTAGCAGGAAATGAGGGCTGATTAGGTGCGTCAGGAAAGTGCTGTGTCTCCAGACAAAAAGCAGAACGGTGAGCATAGCTCACTTTACCTTTACCATCCTGATCTTTACCTGTCAGAAAATTACCACTATAAAACTGAATCCCTGGTTCCGTTGTAAGAACTTCCATAGCAATGCCAGTTTTCGGACTCATCACTGTTGCTGCTTTACGTAAACCAGATCCGGATCTGAGTACAAAATTATGATCATATCCTTTTCCGTATTCCAGTTGTTCATTTTTATCATTAATTCTTTCGCCAATAAGGGTAGGTTTTGTAAAATCAAATGGTGTACCGCTTACTTTCTCAATTTTGCCGGTTGGAATTAAAGTTTTGTCAACTGGGGTATAAGCATCGGCTTCAATTGTTAATAAATGATCTGTGATCGTCTGATTTCCAGCGCCATTTAAATTAAAATAGGCATGATTGGTTAGATTAACTATAGTTGTCTTATCTGTTACTGCACTATAGCTGATCATAAGCGCATTGTCATCGGTTAACTTATAAGTCACTTTCACTGTTAAATTACCTGGATAACCCGCCTCATTATCTTTAGCAAGATAACTCAGCTCTAAAGTTTGTGCATCTGTTTTTTTAGCCGTCCAAACCTTTGAATAAAATCCGTCAGCGCCACCGTGCAATGTATTAGTTCCATCATTCACTTGTAATTGATAAGATTTTCCGTCAAGAACAAATTTACCTTTTGCAATACGGTTACCGTATCTGCCAATGATTGCACCAAAATAAGGTTCGCCTTTTTTCTGGTAAGATTTTAAACTATCATAACCTAAAACCACATCAGTCAATTTCTGCTTCCTGTCTGGAACCAATAAGGAAACCAGCCGGCCGCCATAATTTGTGATTGCAGCTTCTGCTCCATTCTTATTCTTCAGTGTATATAAGGTTATAGCTTTGCCATCTATATTTCCTTCGAAACCACCGGCTTCCGGAATAATATACTTTGAAACGGAAGCCGAATCGGTAGTTACAGATTTGGACTTCGGACTGGAATTGCTTTCACACCTGGTTAAGGTGAGTAATAAAATAATGCTCAGATAAATTAAATTATAGTTCTTGTTCATATTAAGTTTTTAAGATTCGGTAATACTAATGTATAAAAAGAATATTAAACGTCAAACTAACGATTAATATGAGTATTATAATAACTTTACATTCAAATTAAGACATCATATTTTTTATTAATTTAACACAATGACAAAGTATACAAATCAGGACCGGTTCTTAATAGCTGTTGATTGCATTATATTTGGATTTGATGGAGAACACTTAAAATTGCTCCTGATCAAAAGAGGTTTTGAACCTGAAAAAGATAAATGGAGTTTAATGGGTGGTTTTGTCGGGCCCAAAGAAAGTCTGGATAATGCTGCCAATAGGGTACTTACCCAGTTAACTGGACTGGAAGGTGTTTATTTGGAACAGATTCATGCTTATGGTGATCCTTTAAGAGATCCTATTGAGCGGACACTTTCTGTGACTTACTTTGCATTAATAGATATCAATAAGTATAAAATGCAAATTACGGATCAATATCATGCCGAATGGTTTTTGTTAAAGGATGCACCAGAACTAATTTTCGATCATGATGAAATGGTAGAAAATGCGAAGAAGAAGATCAGATATAAGGCAGCGCTTCATCCTATACTTTTTGAACTCTTACCAAAAAAATTCACCATACCTCAATTGCAAAGTTTATATGAAGACGTGTACAATACCAATATTGATAACAGAAATTTCATCAGAAAATTAACCTCTACGGGTTTGCTGATCAAACTCCCTGAAAAAGATAAATCAGCGTCAAAAAAAGGTGCTTTTTATTTTAAACTTGACAAGAAAAAGTACATAGCAAACTTTCAGGCCTTTTTAAACTTCATCCCTAATCCGGATAAATTAATATCCGGATAAGAGTTTCCGTGAATCAATTGCATGTTACCGGAGATGCAATTGATTCAGAATTGGTTTATCAAGTCCCGTTAATGATTGCTGTTCAGGCTTGTAAAGTTCCAGCACAATAATTTCATTTTCACCTTTCTTAAGCCATTCTACAGGTAAATAAAGCGTTTGCTGCGGCCCTATTTCCCAGTATTTCCCCAGGTTTTTACCATTTACCCAAACCATACCTTTGCCCCAGTTTCTCATATCCAGATAAGTGTCTGCAACCTTATCCAGCATAAATGTTCCTTTTCTGATTACCGGGGTATGATCAGCATGGTAACCTGGCTTGAATTTCAAACTTTTAACCTCTTTGAAAGGGAATTTGAACATATCCCAATCCTGAAGTTCAGTACCTGCAAAAGTCACATCACCTGTAATCCCTTTTTTATTCTTCAGTAAATTGGGGCCATAATTAACCCTGCCAAGGTTTTCCACTAAAATATCAAGGACTACCTTTCCTGGCGCCAGTTTAAGAGACAAACTATCCTGAGCATTCCTCCGATCCAAAATACCGGCACGTTTTCCATTGATCATGATCACAGCATAATCTCTTAAACCTTTTATTTTAAGGATACCTGTCTTACCACCCTCGAGCTGTGTGCGGTACCATACAAATCCATAGGCTTGATTCAGGTCTTCAAAAGTCATCGGTTTGAGGCTATGTACCGGAGTAGTTAAAAGATCAGCTAATTTAATGGCAGCTTGAAGCCGGATTGCCGGGATAACCATAGATGGCTTATTCGCCGGAACCTCAGGAAGCACCTGTCCAACAGGCAAGTGACGCTGAATAACTGCCCTGAACTTCATGAACTTGTCTGTCGCATTACCTGCTTCATCTAAAGGCGCATCATAATCGTAACTGCTGGTTTGTGGTTCATAAGGGGTAGTATCTTTAGCATTGGCACCATTCATAAAATCACGGGTACTCCCTCCGTGGAACATGTACATGTTAATAGAAATACCAGCCTTTAATACCGAATCCAGCTTACCTGTATATTGCTCAGCCGGGACGGTATGATGAGGAGCCCCCCACCAATCAAACCATGCAGGGTACCATTCTGCGATGAAAAACGGGCCTTTACCACCATTCAAAGTTCTGATTTTACGTTTTACAATTTCAGGATTGTCCTGCCCATTAATGGCTGGCAATAGTCCTGGTAAATACCCCTTTTCCAGATCAGATTCCGGATCGCAAGTGTATAGCAATCCATTAAACCCTGCTTCACGGAATAGTTTTTGATTAATAGCAAGGTATTCTTTGTCATTGCTATAAGAACCATATTCATTTTCTACCTGGATCATGAGTATATTTCCACCATTGCTAATTTGCAGAGGGGCCAATTCCTTACCTAACGCTTTGATATAGGTTTGGTATTCTTTAAGGTACTGGCTTTCTTTACTCCTTACAATCAGCCCTTTTTCATTTTGCAACCAGTAAGGGTACCCGCCAAACTCCCATTCTGCACAAACATAGGGGCTTGGTCTTAAAATTACCCACAGCCCTTCTTCCTTAGCTATTTTCACAAATTCAGCAATGTCATTGTTACCGCCAAAATCAAACTTGTTCTTTTCAGGTTCATGCAGGTTCCAGAACACATAAGTTCCAATTGTATTGAGTCCCATCGCCCTCGCCATCTTCATGCGGTGTCTCCAGGCCTCTCTTGGAACTCTGGGATAATGTATCTCCCCTGAGACGATCTGGAAGGGCTTATTGTCTAATAAAAATGTACTGTCACTCAGGGTAAAAGTGTGTTGTGCCTGTGCAGGGTTAATTTCAGTGATTATAGCCAGAAGAATGGCCATTAAGAAAAAAGTATATTTTAATATTTTCATTGGAAACTTATTCATCTGCTTATTTTTCATCAGTTAGGAGTGTAGTTATTGACTCAGGTGGAACACGGATCAAATTTGAATTTGATGTGGAAGGAGCCAGGTTTAATGTAGTTGATGTGGTATAGGTTTTTATTTGTTTTTTATGAATGCCATTGATTTCAAGTAAAGCGGCTTCTTTTCTGGAATTGACAACTACAATGATAATTTTCCCCTGATTGCGGAAACCGGATACGTAAACCTGATCAGCGTTCTCCAGTTTCACAGGTAGCCTGTGGCTCCCTGCAGGTATAAAGCGGCTATAGTTCCCCAGGGCCCAAAGCATTTTGCTTTCGTATACTTTGCCATCCGTTTTGTTTTTATCTATATAAACCAATCCGTCTTTATAATCATTTGGTGAAATGGCAAGCCACCATTGCCAGGAGGTTGCATTCGCATAGCTTAAATCGTGGTGAATAAGTTTTGCAATAAATAATGCCGGAGAAATCCCAGTATCCCGGCCTTCTCCTTTCATCAGGCTGTCTCCAAGAATACAGTACTCCGACATCCAAAAGCGGAGCCCCTTAATTTTTTCTACTTCACTGGCCACTGCACTTCTTATACGTACTGACCTATCTTCAGAACTTGTGGTAAAATAACTATGTCCTGAAATGCTTTGGTCTATATTGTACAGGTCACCAAGATAACCCGGAGATTTTTTATCAAAGAAATAGCTTACTTGCCGGCTTTTGAGCGAATCTTTGTGATTGGTCAGGTAATCCAGCTGCCCGGCTTCCGCAATTTGTATTTTAGTATTGAGATCTGCCTTTTTCAGTGACAAACTTAGTGCTCTGGTCAGTTGGGCGATCTCCTTGTTTGTATAAGGGGAACCTTCCTGCTTAGCCTCATTCCACTTCCATTGAGGTTCATTTACAGGACTGATGTAGTCTAATGTGATGCCTGTACGTTTTTTTATAATTTGAATGTTGCTGATCAGATCCTGGCAGAAAGCAGCTGTCTTGCTAAAGTCGAAGTTACATTTGCCATCACCAGAATAAGATTTCCCGTTTAAGGTAAAGTTAACATGAGGGCTGTTGACAAACCCCAGAAAATTCTTCACGCCCCTTGCCTTGGCCGCGCTCATAAACCACAACTGGCCCGTCATAGCATCATCCTCATATTTTCCATTTAATTTTAAAAATGAAGCCTGTCTCCGCCATTCGTTTTTGATATCGCTTGCTTCACCCTGCTCTGCACTTCCGGCACCTATACTGAAACGCCAGAAATTCAGGCCAATCCCAATTGGCTTTCCCTGATGGTCAAGCTCGCGGCTGAAAAGCAAATCGGCCATCTTCTTCTTTTTTTCTTCCGGCCATAACCCCGCATATTGACAGGACCAGGCATCAGAAGCACCAAATCCCTCAATCACCTGTGCAGGATGCCGGAGATCGATTTCAACTTTAACAGGATTAATCCCCTGCGCGCTTATCAAAAAAGGAAGCGCCATCAATATTTCAAAAAATATAATTGCAATAACAGAACTTTTAGTTCCAGACATATCTTTCTAATTAGACTAAAGGATTAAACGTCCGGAAAGGTTAATTCCGGACGTCTTAAATTTGAACATATTTCATTTACCAGATTTAATACCCGGTATTTTGTTCCAGCAGGTTGCCTGAAGCAAGAATTTCGGCCCTGGGAATTGGCAGCCAGTAATGCTTGGTTTCGAACTTGCGCCCATCCAGTGCTATCTTTGAAGTATAGGTAAAACTGCCATCGGTATTTTTAGTAATGATCACCCCTCTGCATGGCAAATTCTCGGTCACTTCAGCAATTTTCCATCTCCTGACATCATAGAAACGATGTTCTTCAAATGCCAGCTCGATCTGACGCTCATGTCTGATCGCTGTGCGCATATCGCTCTGAGATGCTGCTGTAACTGGCGGCATGTTTACCCCTGCTCTGGAGCGGATCATGTTGATAGCCTGACGTGCACTCATCGTTGCGCCAGCCCCTACTGCATCTGGTCCATAGACTTCATTTGAAGCTTCAGCGAGATTAAGTAGTATTTCGGCATATCTGAAATAGATCCATGGCTGGAAACCCGCATTACCCCACGGATTTTGTAAAGGATAAGCATCATTCATGAATTTCTTAAGATAGTAACCCGTTTTTGTGGTGTTCCAGTTGTCATTTCCATCCTTGCTATCTCTTCCACCCGGTATAAAAGTTTCTATATTACGTTCGCGGTATGGAGCGCCATTATACAAGACAGTAGCTTTAAAGCGCGGATCGCGGTTTTCATAGGGTTTGGCCGGATCATAAAGCGGGTTGGTGATATTTGCAGGTAAACCGTTGGTCAAATCATAAGCCTCTACCAGGGTCTGGGTTGGTGTATTTCCTGCCCAACCTCCATAGCCATTTGGTCCGTTTGCAATCTCCAGATGCACGTGATTGGCATTCTTGGTGTACAGGCGTTCGAATATAGACTCATTACTTTGATTGGTCAAAAATAAATTACCATACCCTCCCTGATAAATGCTGTATTTATTGAGGCTGATGACTTGTTGTGCCGCTGCAACAGCAGCTTCCCAGCTACCTGCAGCATATAAAGGGCTGGCTGCATAAAGTGTAAGTCTTGATTTTAATGCCAGGGCAGCACCTTTTGTGGCCCTGCCTGCCATCCATTCACCACTATTGTCCAGCGGTAATTTCGATACTGCGTCATCCAGCTGGGCGATTGCGTAATCCATCCCTTCTTTAATTGTAGCGCGTTTAAATAAGGCCGGGTCCTGCAGATTATCTTTTAAACCCAGTACCTGATCTCCCACCAGTACCACTTTTCCATAATTCCGGATCAGGTCCTGATAACGGAATGCCCTTATAAATTTGAGCTCTCCTTCAAGCCTTTTTTTACGACCCGCACTCATCTGGATTTTGGTTAAAACACTTAATGCATAATTGCATTCACGTATACTCCGGTAACTTCTGCCCCATAGTGCGCCTAGTGCACCCAGGTTCTCCGGCGCCAGCTGCCCCCGCTGGATCAACCAGGTATCGTCATCATTGTTATAAATGGATTCGTCAGTCAGCGAGCTCCACATACTGTATTCAAAACCCCGCCCAAATCCGGGATTGGTTCCTTCTGCTTCTTTACTCTGAAGTCTTGTACCAAGGTAAGAGTTGATTACAAAAGCTTCAAATACTGCTGTATCGGTTTCCAGCGTAACGGTGGGAATTCTGTCAGTTGCAGTAACGTCCAGAAAATCTTTTTTACATGAGCTCAGTGCCAGTACACTAACTAATAAAATAAAAACTGGTAGGTTATATTTGTACTTCATTTTGATAAGATTTAAAATTTAACGTTTGCACCTAAATTGATGATCCGCTGCTGAGGATAGAACTGCCCGCTTTCACTGCTGCCCTCCGGATCATAATCTTTTACTTTAGTGATAGTAAACAGATTGAATGCACTTGCAAACACCCTTAACCCCGAAATCTTCATTTTTGACAGAAAATCTGCTTTCACGTTATAGGCCAGTTCTACATTTTTAAGTCGCAGAAAAGCCGTATTATTAAGCCAGAAATTATTTTTGTAGGCTCCCCCACTGATTGAATTAGATGACCGTTCAGACACCTTTGGGAAGGTACCATTTGGATTAGCAGCACTAAACCTGTTATCAGCCCAGCTGCTATAAAAGTTACCAATACTGCCTGATTCGGGAAGTACATACTGGCTTACCTGTGCCTGGCCTGCAAATAATACAGACAGGTCGAAATTTTTATACGAGGCATTGAGGTTAAAACCATAAGTAATCTGTGGGATATTACCATATTTTGTCCTGGCCATATCGTCCGCATTCAGTACGCCATCTCCGTTAAGATCCTGATAGATCAAATCACCAACCTTTGCACCTGGAACATGCGGAGTATTATCCAGCTCTGCCTGGGTACGGAAAATCCCTGTACTATTGTACAAAAGATAAGTATTCAATGGACGGCCTGTTTGCCGCTGGTCTTTTAAGGTACCCGAAGCTTCATCAATGAAGATGATTTTGCTTTTTGCATAAGTGAAGTTACCTGAAATGCCCCAGTTGAATTCATTGCCACGATGCGTATAGCCAAGTGTAGCCTCAAACCCCTCACTGTTAACTTTACCTATGTTTTCTGAGGGTACTAAAGGATTATAAGTCGGACTGCCGTCATCATAAGGGTTAACAATACCTGAGGAACCAGGAAGGGATGCATTACGTGAGGAAAGAATATCAGAACGCTTTTGTTTGAAATAAATGGCTTCAAAAGTGAAGTTCTTCAGGAAGGTTGCATTCATACCAATATCCAGTTTCCGGGAGACTTCCCAGGTAATGTCAGGATTGGCCAGTTTCGACAAGCCAACTCCCGGCTGGATGGCTGGCGTCCCTCCTGGTGCCTGTGCCACAAAGCCGTTCCCTACTAAAATGTAATTGTCATAATATTGAAAAGCATTTACGTTGTCATTACCCAGTGATCCGTACGAAGCCCTGAGTTTCAACTCATCAAAGAATTTGATGTTTTCAAACCATTTCTCTTTATTGATACGCCAGCCTGCAGAGACTGAAGGAAAGGTGCCCCACTGTTTGCCTTTAGAAAAAATTGAAGATCCGTCACGACGAAGTTGTCCTTCAAACAGGTATTTGTCATCATAGGTATAAGCCAGTTTACTAATGATACTCCTTCTGGTATAGTTTGAACTAAAACCGGAGTTCAGAAAATCAGTAGCGGCTGTTCCACCCTGAGATAACTCAGGCAACTGGTTAGAGAGGTAATTGAAACGCTGGGCGTCAAAAAACTCAATATTGTTACTGCTTTGTTCAAAGCCGGCAAAAGCATTGATATCATGCTTGCCGAAGCGGCGTGCGTAATTCAATTTGAGGTTTGAAGTCAAGAGTGATTCGCGCCGCTGAGATTCCTTTAATGTAGCTTTCTGATTATTTCCACCGTAAATCCCCGGGGCGTATATACCGGTTGATGCATTGTAGTCATAGAGTACATAAGGTTTGTCAAAGGTCTTTACAAAAGTATTGAGTTTATCCACAGCGAAGAATCCATCAGCTGATAATCCTTCAATTCCCGGGATCTGATAACTTCCTTTTAAGATAGCATTTAACACTTGTGTAGGGCTTTTACTTGTACCGCCCAAATCACTTACCAGAACAGCAGGATTTGAGCCTTCTATACCTCTTGTTGGTAATCCATTTGGATAGAACGGAGCTACAATAGGTTTAGAGCGGTAAAGTGAACGGAACAGATCATCAGCTTTAGTAATTGGAAATTCACGGTTTTCTTCCCTTCCGGCCAGTGATAATCCGATTTTCAGGCGTTTACTGATATTAGCATCAATATTTGACCGGAAATTGTATTGTTTATAGCTGGTTACCCCATTTTTAAAGAGTCCGTTCTGATTGATAGCCCCTAGCGAAACAAAATATTTAACGTCTTCACTACCACCACTTACAGACAGGCTGTGCTGACTTTGTGTGGTCACATCCTTCAGTACGGTCTTAGTCCAGTTTGTATTTGGAAACAATAATGGATCGGACCCATCCCTGAATTTTTGTATCTGCGCATCACTGTAAGATTGATTCATTCCTCCTGAGGGACTGGAATCGAAATTGATCTCATTCATGATTTGTGCATAAGTCGCAGCATCTGCAAGTTTTGGTAAACGTGTCGGGGAACTGAAACCCTGATTAAAACTGTAACTGATTGTAGGTTTACCAGTCTTACCTCTTTTAGTAGTCACTAAAATGACACCATTGGCAGCGCGGTTTCCATAAATCGCAGCCGAGGCATCTTTCAATACCGATATACTTTCAATATCATTCGGATCCAGACGTTCCAGTCCTCCAACCTGTCCAGGAACCCCGTCAACTACGACCAGCACACTATTACTGCCGGTTGTTGCCTGCCCCCGAATGGTGATATTTGATCCGTCATAACCTGGCTCCCCACCTCTGTTGCTGATCACTACACCGGAGAATCTCCCTGCAAGCGCGTTAGACAGGTTGGGTTGCGGGCTTTTAACCAGGTCTGAACCTTTAACCTGCGAGATTGAGCCTGTTACGGTTTCCTTTTTTTGCGTACCATAACCTACAACAATCAGTTCGTTCAGCGATCTGTCATCGGCCGAAAGCCTGGCATCCACAACAGTTTTTCCATTGACAGGAAGTTCCATGCTGGCATAACCTACATAACTAAATACCAGTACTGCATTATCGGAAGAAACCTTAATGGAGTATTTACCCTGTGCGTTGGTAACTGTTGTAATGGCCGTACCTTTGACAGTGACGCCAACACCAGGAAACACGCCCCCTTTTTCATCGTGGACCGTACCGCTTATCACTTGCTGACGGACATTTAAGGTCGTCATTTCAGAAGCTTTTGTAGACTGGACTGAGAGCAGCAAGGCATTTATTGCAGTTACAACAAATACTTTTTTTGTCAACAGCCAAAAGGGAGAATATACGTTTTGTATAACTTTTCTCATATCGCTTTATATTTGGTTTAGTGTTTTAGTTAATCTTTTAACGAATGAATCAGGCAGGCATTTGCTCAGGGCCTGGCCGGAATTCAGGTATTTCGAATAGCTTAACCGGGGCTAAATTCGATGGTTTCAAAGAGAATGAAGGGGGGTAAACAGACAATTTTTAAGGGGTAAATACTTGGTTTTATAATCAAAAACATAAAAAATGAGGGATGACGGGCAATTACGGATCAAAGCGGCCTGGATTTGTTTTGATGCCTTTGCCAAGGCTGATCTGATTAGAAAAGTTCTTTCTGTATTTCCGGATATAATCAGAAGGATTCATGTTAAAGAGTTTATGAAACTGCGCTCTGAAATATTTACTATCAATAATCCCAACCATAAACATGGTTTCAGATATCGTATTATCTGTATTGATAAATATTTCGGCCGCCTTCCGAAGCCGGATAAAGCGAATAAAACTGTTAGAGGATCTGCCGGATATGGATTTAATTTTAACAAACAAGTTGGACCGGGACATGCCAATCTCATCCGCAAGTACCTGAATATTAAAATTTGGATCGGTAATGTACAGCTCTACAATCTGGATACACTGCTGGAGAAAATCCCTGTACTCTGCTGAGATCTTTGAATTATTTGGGTTCAGCGTAATTTCATTGTAGAAATATTTCTGAAGGCTGTTCTTACTTTTCAAAATTCCAGCCACCCTGGCCATCAGCAAATCTTTATCAAAAGGTTTACTAATATAATCATCAGCACCAATTTCCAGTCCTTTCAATTTAATTTCCGGAGAAGTACTGGCCGTTAATAGTACTACCGGTATATGACATAAAGCAGCATCTTCCTTGACCAGGCTACAAATCTCTATCCCGGTAATCCCCTGCATCATTACATCGCTGATAATAAAATCAGGCAGTATTTCACGAATCATCTCCATCCCCTGCTCCCCGCTTTCTGCAACAAACAATTGATACTGCGCTTTGAAAATCCCAATTAAGTAATTCCTGATGGATGGATTGTCATCTATAATCAGGATTGATTTTTTTTCTGATGTCAGGTCATGATCATACTGCTCAGTAATCAGCTGTTCTGATTGGATTCCATGTTCATCACTCAATTCCATCAACAGCTGAGAGCTCATTCCCGTTTCTGGAATAAGCTGATCAGGATTGATGTGGCACTTTCCTTTTAACAATTCAACCGAAAAAGTAGTCCCTTGATTAGCGATACTCTTATAAGTAATAGATCCGCCATGGCTTTCAATAAAATTACGTACCAAAAACAGCCCTATTCCAAACCCCGTTCTTAAAGAACTATTTTCATCTGCTTCCTGATAAAACCTGTTATAGATTTTCTCTCCGGCTGCTTCAGGAATGCCACAACCTGTATCACTGATTTGTATAGTTAGCCTATCGGATGCTTCAAGAATTTCAAGTTTTACACTTCCCCCGTCCGGGGTAAACTTAATCGCATTTGACAGCAAATTAAAAATAGCAATTTCTAATTTTCCCCTATCAGCGTATATCCAGATATGTGTTGCAGCACTCAGAAATTCATACCTGATATTTCTTGAGCTGGCGAGGTGAGAAAAACACAAATAAACTTCTTTACACAGGTTCACAATTTCCAGATCAGCAGCCTTCAGCAGATCAGCCCCGGAATCCGCTTTTCTGAACAGCAGTAACTGATCTACCAGGCTAAGGAGACGTTTTGCATTCCGATATACAATATTAAGGTTACTGATATCCACATTTTTATCATCATGATACAACAGTTCCTTGATCGGATTTATAATTAAGGTAAGTGGTGTACGAAATTCATGGGAGATGTTAGTAAAGAAGGAGAGTTTCTTTTCACTGAGCTCTTTTTCCTTTTCACTTTCTATACTGGCCACCCTTATCTTGTATTTCAGCTCATCTTGTTTCTTCCTGTAAATAAAGTACAAATAGATCAGCAGACCGGCTGCAACTGCATAAACTACATAAGCCCACCATCTCCAATACCATGGCGAGCGAATGCAAATCATCAGCACCCTGCCCTCCTTGTTCCAGACCCCATCGTTATTGGAAGCCCGGATCCAGAGTTTATAGGTTCCCGGGTTTAAGTTGGTATAGGTGGCTTTACGTTGCGTACCTACGTAATTCCATTTTTTATCAAATCCAATCAGCATATAAGCGTATTGATTTTTTTCCGAATGGCGATAATTGAGTCCAACAAATTCAAAGGAAAACACACTCTGTTCATAATCCAGCGTCAGTTCGGTTGCAATGTTCAGGTTTTGTCTGAGTGGCCCTCCCGAATCAGCAACAATAGATTTGTTGAACAGTTGAAAATCTGTAAAATAAACCGGAGGTACCATCTTATTAAATTGGATGGTAAGCGGATTGAATTTAATTACCCCACCCCGTGCTCCGGCAAGATAAATACTTTCCCCATTATTGAGCATCACCGAATTCACATACACACCATCCGCCTCATCAAAATTATTGATAACCATATTTGCAGGATTTAATTTTGACAACCCGTTTTCAGTAGTTACCCAGATGTTACCTTTACGATCTTCCGTAACATCCCTGAATACATTACTGGAAAAACCATCAACTTTAGAATAAACTACAAACCGTTTGCGCTTAAAATCATACTTATTAAGTCCATCTGGCGTGGAAACCCAGATATTGTTACCTGAATCCCGGAATAGCCCCCTGATAATATTACTGCTAACCCCACTCCCGGAGTTTTCCGCAGGCCCGAAAGCCCGGAAACGTCCAGTAACAGGATTAAAGTGGTTCAATCCACCACCATAAGTTCCAATCCATATCTCCCCATTCTGATCCTTTAATAAAGAATAAAGGTGGTTATTACTTAAGGCATATTTGTCGTTCTTATTGCTGTAATAATGCTTAAAAGTATTGTTGAAGCTATTGTAAATTTTCAGGCCAGCATCAGTAGCCAGATAATAAATACCAGGCTCGGCTTCAAGAATGTCCCTGAAAACGTCTTCATTGAAAAGACTGCCCAAAATAGAATGATGGAAATGGTGGGAAAATTCCTTTTTCTGCAGATTATAACTATCGAATCCATCTTCAGTTAAGATCCACAGGATTCCTTTGGTATCAAAATAAAGTTTACTGATATCATTACTTTTGAGGCTGTTTTTCGTCCCGTTTTTCTTCAGAACTGACAGTTGTCCCGTTCGGTAATCAAATACAAACAAGCCCTTATTCGTACCGATCCAAAGGCGGTCATCTTTACTTGCTATGCTTTTCACTTCAGTATTGCCTAGTTTCAGGTCTTCCAGCTCAAACTTATATTGTTTACTGTCAATCTTCAAAAACCCATTCTTGGCGTTGATCCAGATAATGTTATCCTTATCTTTATAGGCACCACCAAAAGGATAATTTACCAGGTTTTTAATCGCCTCCCATTTATTGTTCCGGGTATCCAGCCAGTAAAAGCCATTATTTCCACCAACAAGCAAAATATGCTCCGTTAAAGGCAGGATACTATAAACTCCTGTACTACTTTTATCTGGAGGTGTAATTGGAGTAAAGGAATTTGTTCCGGTATCAAAACGAAATAATCCATTCCAATAGGTACCTACCCATATCATTCCGTTTTTATCAGAGGTGAGCGTCCAGATATCGTTCGGATTTTTGGATCCGGGCAACTGCTTTTGCCTAAAATTACTGAAGCGCTGCGTACGTTTGTCGAACCTGTTTAACCCTCCGCTCCAGTTCCCCAGCCAGAGCTGTCCCTGTTTATCTTCAATAATAGCATTAACAGACTTGCCGACCATGGTATATGGCAATTTAGAATTGGGCTGATAGGCGGTAAAGGATCTGGTAGATTCGTGATACCTGTTAAACCCATCATCAGTTCCTACCCAGATTATCCCCTGTCTGTCGCAGAGCAATGCCCATATTTTGTTATTACTAATAGATGAGGGAAGCGATTCTTTATGATAAAAGGACTGGAATTTTTCGGTCATCGGATCCATCCTATTCAAGCCGTCCATTGTACCTACCCATAACATTCCTTTCCGGTCCTCCACAATGCTGCTTACAAAATTGTTACTGATAGACGTACTGTCGGCAGGCTTGTGATTAAAAATTTTGAAGGTGTAACCATCAAAACGGCATAAACCATTTTCTGTACCAACCCATATAAACCCTCTGCTATCTTTGAAGGTAGCGGTTGTACTTTTAGATGGAAGTCCATCAGCAATGGTATAGGTTTTAAATGCATAATCACCATAGAGTGACTTTCCACTATTTTCTGACCATAACTGCGCCTGGACAGCGTAAGGTTGAATTCCAAAAAAAACAACAAAAATAATCAACTGCAGTAAACGCATTTTTGTAGTTATTGAATTCGTTAGCGCATTAATGACAAACAATATCTTTGTAATCAACACCCGGATTACCTGATATCCCATTTTCTTAACAATACTTTTGCTTCCTGTGCAGTAATTGGAAGAACTGTACCATGCCGCGGATGAAAATCCATCTTTACCTCATGATCAATCACACTGAAATGTTTTAAATCTTTTGTTTTGGTAAATTGATAGCGGCCTTTTGTATAGACATCATACATCAGGATATACCCTTCTCCAGTATTAAGTTTAAAAACCCCGGCACCTTCTACAGGATCTTTCGTCTGCTGCACATATCCATCACGTAAAATATAGCCTTCTTTCAGCTTATCCGAAACTGCAACGCGAATCCCTAAGCCCTCCCCTTCAGTTTTAAAGAACAAATGATATTTTCCCTGATCATAGATGATATCTCCATCAATACAAGCACCATTGGTTGGGCTAAAGAAAAGTTGTTGAGGTTCATTTTCCAGATCTGTAAAGTCCTTATTGGCATAAGCCCAGTATATTTTATCCGGATCAGCCCCATGTTTCATAGACCAATAAACCATATACTTACCAGCTTTCTTGTCATATATAGTTTGAGGTGCCCACACACGCAGTAAATTCTCCTGATCAGGAAATCGCTTCTGGATGTTGACAATACTTGAAGTCCAGTTCACAAGATCTGCAGACTTTAACAATACCATTGCCCGGTTAGCATCCCAGCCTTTAGCTGAGACCATATCTGTCACAACCATATAAAAGGTCTTTCCATCCGATCCGCGTAAAATATGCGGATCGCGTACTCCACCTGTTGAACTGATTGCAGCAGAACTGATGACTGGCTGATTATGATTTAATGCGCGATAGGTGTAACCGTCATCACTAATCGCAAAATGGATTGATTCTTCCAACCCTTTATTACCAGTAAAGTAGGTAAAAAGATAAGCCGTATTTTTTGATTTCTGGGCCACCGCAGCCCCGCTTGTCAATGTAAAAATAATAACGCTCATCAAGAGCACACGACCATAAATCAGCAGCCCCGGCCGCAACTTTAAAAAATTCATACCTGGCTCTTGTTCTTGGTTATCTGGTTCTGTTTGTTGAGTAAGCCGCGAGGCTTTAATTGCAGCCCAGGCTAATGTATAAATTTTAAATTAAATGTCAAATGAACGATTATTATTTATTTTGAAATTTCAGCCCCAGCCCAAAAAGCATCTGATAAGCCTGGAAATAACGAAACCTGAAATAAATTTCAGAATAATTTTCATTTCTCAAAAAAATAAACGTTAATTAGACGTTTATTATAATTACCATGAATCTAACCAAATATGTCATCGGTATAGATTACGGATCGGATTCTGTTCGCTCTGTAATTGTAAATACCGAAAATGGAGCAGAGCTCTCTTCCTCAGTTTATTATTATAAAAGGTGGCAAAAAAAACTTTATTGTGAGCCTGCATTAAATCAGTTCAGACAACATCCTCTTGACTACATTGAGGGGTTAGAGCATACTATTAAAGATTGTATCGCAAAAGCCGGCGGCGAAGCAGTAGCTGCTGCTATCAAAGGGATTGCTGTAGATACGACAGGTTCTACTCCTGTAGCCGTTGACATCACCGGAACCCCTCTCGCCCTCACCCCTGGTCTCGAAGAAAATCCAAACGCCATGTTTGTATTATGGAAAGATCATACAGGAATCAAAGAAGCGGCACAGATCAACGATCACGCCACTAAATTCAAGACAAACTATCTTAAATATGTAGGTGGAATTTATTCTTCCGAATGGTTTTGGGCCAAACTTCTTCATGTATTGAAGGAAGATCCCGCAATTCGCAGTGCCATTTTTTCATGGGTAGAGCATTGCGATTGGATTCCTTTCCTGTTAACAGGGGGCAACGACGCCAGAAAAATGAAACGGAGCCGCTGTGCAGCAGGACATAAAGCGCTTTGGGCAGAAGAGTTTGACGGTCTTCCTCCAGAAGAATTTTTCAGCAAATTAGACCCGCTATTGTCAGGGTTCAGAGAAAAGCTTTTCCAGGATACTTATACTTCTGATGAGCCTGCAGGCACCTTGAGTGAAGAATGGGCAAGCCGGCTGGGACTATCAACAGATGTGGTAGTTGGCGTAGGCGCATTTGATGCACATATGGGGGCAGTTGGCGGGCAGATATCACCTTACTACCTGTGTAAAATCATGGGCACCAGCACTTGCGACATCCTTGTAGCACCGCTGGCTGACCTTGATGGTAAACTGGTCAAAGGTATTTGCGGACAAGTAAATGGCTCTGTTATTCCCGGAACAATGGGTTTAGAAGCTGGTCAATCGGCCTTTGGCGATGTCTATGCCTGGTTTAAAAATCTAATTAGCTGGCCATTAGATCATCTTCTCACTCAATCAGACTTAATTGACCAGGCAACCGCAGTTGCTTTAAAAGATGAACTGGAAGCTAAGATTATTTCAAGTCTAAGTGAACAGGCCGAACTATTAGGTGATAACGATTATGCAGAGCTGGCCATTGACTGGTTGAACGGAAGGCGGACTCCAGACGCAAACCAGGAATTGAAAGGTGCGATCTCCGGTTTAAGCCTGGGTACTGATGCACCAAGGTTTTTCCGTGCCTTAGCTGCTGCAACCTGTTTTGGTGCAAAAAGCATTGTTGACAGATTCAAAGAACAGGGGGTTCCGGTAAAAGGAATAATCGGTATTGGAGGAGTCGCAAAAAAATCACCTTATATCATGCAGATGATGGCTGATGTATTAGAAATGCCTATCAAAATTCACCGGTTTGAGCACACCTGTGCACTTGGGGCGGCCATGTTCGCTGCTGTAGCTGCTGGAATCCATCCAAATATCGAAACCGCAATGGAAATTATGGGAACAGGTTTCGAAGCAGAATATCAGCCAAATCAGAAAAAGAAAAAGATGTATAACCAGCATTATCAGGAATATCTGGCATTGGGCAGATATGTAGAGAAATACAGCAAAAAGGACATCAAACCTTATGTATCATGACCGATTATAAACTAATACGCGAAACAGCCTACGAGGCCAACATGGAACTGCCAAGGTTAGGACTTGTGCTCTTTACTTTTGGAAATGTAAGTGCAGCAGACAGAGATAGAGGTGTATTTGCGATCAAACCAAGCGGCGTGCCATACAAAGAGCTGACACCAGATAAAATGGTCATCGTTGATTTCGACGGCAACATTGTAGCAGGAACACTCAGACCATCTTCTGACACTAAAACCCATGCTGTACTTTACAAACATTGGGACGGGATCAATGGGATAGTCCATACCCATTCTACTTATGCTACGTCCTGGGCACAGGCACAAACAGATATTCCGATTTTTGGTACTACGCATGCCGACCACCTTACTGTGGATATACCTTGTGCTCCTCCAATGAGTGATGAAATGATCAATGGAGATTACGAATACGAAACTGGCTTTCAGATCATCAATCATTTTAAAAAACTCGGTTATGATCATCATGAGGTTGAAATGATCCTGGTTGGAAATCATGCACCGTTTACTTGGGGAAAGACAGCCGAAAAAGCAGTTTATAACAGTGCTGTACTGGAAACCGTTGCGCATATGGCCCTGCTGACAAGACAAATTAACCAGCAGTCACCAAAATTAAAAGAGGCACTGATAAAAAAGCATTTTGAACGTAAACATGGTCCGGATAGTTATTATGGTCAGTAAAAAGATAATATTGGCATTTGCACTCCTGACCGGAATGCTTACCAGAGTGAATGCACAACAAAAAGATTTTCACAATTGGGCTGAGACGCCTCCAATGGGCTGGAACAGCTGGGATTGCTTTGGCCCCACGGTAGTGGAATCTGAAGTAAAAAGCAATGCAGATTATATGCATAAAAATCTGAAAGCATTTGGATGGGAATATGTAGTGGTAGACATCCGCTGGTACGTAGGTAACGACAAAGCAAACGGCTATAATGAAAAAGATCCTGACTATGTACTCGATGCCTATGGCCGGTTCCAGCCGGCTGTCAACCGTTTTCCATCTGCTGCAAACGGTAAGGGATTTAAACCTCTGGCAGATTACATTCATCAAAAAGGATTAAAATTCGGCATTCACATCATGCGGGGCATTCCAGTAGAAGCTGTAAAACGCAATCTTCCAATTATGGGAAGTAAGGCAACCGCTAAAGATATTTACAGCACAGAACTGCAATGCAAGTGGCTGCGTGACATGTACACTGTAGTGGCTGGACGTGATGGTGCACAGGAATATTATAACTCGCTATTTAAACTGTATAGTTCATGGGGAGTAGATTTCATTAAGGTGGATGACCTTTCCAGACCTTACCATACCGGGGAAATAGAGATGATCCGTAAAGCAATCGCACTCACAGGCAGAAAGATTGTGCTGAGCACTTCGCCCGGAGAAACTCCCATAGCAAATGCTGCCCATGTGCAGAACCATGCCAATATGTGGCGTACTGTAGACGATTTCTGGGACAACTGGACTATGCTGAAAGATCATTTTGATGTATTTGAGCGCTGGAACAACTATCGTGCACCTGGTGCCTGGCCAGATGGGGATATGCTCCCGCTTGGGAAAATAGGTATTCGTGCAGAGCGCGGAAATCCAAGAATGACAGCATTTACCAGAGATGAACAATATACCCTGATGACCCTGTGGACAATATTCCGTTCACCATTGATGTTTGGTGGCGATTTGCCGGGAAATGACGCATTTACACTATCATTACTGAACAACAGTGAAGTGATCAATATCCTGAAAAACAGCACTAATAACCGACAGTTGTTTCGTAATGCAAATGGGATCTGCTGGGTCGCAGATGATCCGCAAACCGGAGATAAATATGTCGCACTTTTTAATCCCGGAGACGATAACGGGGCGGCAGATATTTCTGTAAACCTGAACGACATTGGTTTTAGCAAACCCTGTAAGGTAAGAGACCTCTGGAGCAAAACCAACAAAAGTAATGTCAAAGGAATCCTTACTGCTAAGGTCAATAAACATGGAGCAGCCCTGTTCCGTATTTCACAAATTAAATAAACAAAGACAACATAAAAAAATATGATAAATTTAAAAGAGTTAGAGGTCTGGTTCATCACTGGCAGCCAGAATTTATACGGAGAAGAGACCTTAAAACAAGTAGCAGAACATGCACAGCAGGTGGCCGGATCGCTTGACTCAGACCCGCAGATTCCCGTTAAAGTAGTTTATAAACCTATAGTAAAAACACCTGAAGAGATATTTGAAACCCTGCAACAGGCCAACATCACAGCAAATTGTATTGGCGTGATCACCTGGATGCATACTTTCTCTCCTGCAAAAATGTGGATAAGAGGATTGAATATTCTTCAGAAACCACTATTACATCTGCATACGCAATTTAACCGTGATATTCCATGGAGTACCATTGACATGGATTTCATGAACCTTAACCAGAGTGCCCATGGTGATCGTGAATTTGGGTTTATGGTCACACGGATGCGTAAAGACAGAAAAGTGGTGGTAGGACACTGGCAGGATCCGGAAGTGTTGAAAGAAATCGATACCTGGACACGGGCTGCTGCTGGCTGGCATGATTGGCAAGGTGCCAAATTTGCGCGCTTTGGCGATAACATGCGTTATGTAGCGGTTACTGATGGTGATAAGGTAGAAGCAGAACTTAAGTTTGGTTTTCAAGTCAATACTTATGGTATAGGTGACCTGGTGGCAGTGATTAACAGTATTCCTGAGGAATCCATTCAGGAACTCCTGACGCTGTATGAAGCAACTTACCAGATGACTACTGACCTGCTCCGTGGCGGAGACAGGCATACTTCCGTTTATGAAGCTGCAAAAATAGAACTTGGTCTTAAAAAATTCCTTGAAGATGGTAATTTTAAAGGTTTCAGCGATACCTTCGAAGATTTACATGGCATGATCCAACTGCCAGGTATTGCCGCACAGCGATTAATGGCAGCAGGATACGGATTTGCCGGAGAAGGCGACTGGAAAACAGCAGCTTTGGTACGCGCCTGTAAAGTAATGGGAGCCGGATTACCTGGGGCAAACGCCTTTATGGAGGATTATACCTATCATTTCGATCCTGCTAATTCTATGGTACTGGGCTCACACATGCTGGAAGTTGATGCCTCCCTGGCCAATGAAAAACCAAGACTGGAAGTTCACCCACTTGGCATTGGCGGTAAAGCTGATCCCGCACGACTGATCTTTAGCGTGGCAGGTGGAAATGCACTCAATGCTTCTATTATAGATATGGGCAATCGCTTTCGCTTACTTGTAAATGAAGTAGAAGCCGTGGAGCCAGCACATGAATTACCAAAACTACCAGTAGCAAAAGTTTTATGGAAACCTCTTCCTGATATGAAAACAGCTTGTGCAGCCTGGATCTATGCAGGAGGTGCACACCACACTGCTTACAGTCAGAACCTGACCACTGCACACCTACTGGATTTTGCCAACATTGCAGGCATAGAATATATAAACATTGGGGCTGATACGAAAATCAACCAGTTCAGAAATGAGCTTCAATGGAATGAAATCTTTTATAAATAAACCAGCAACCTGTTCAAACTAACCAAATAGCCTACTATGAACAACAACTTAGTCACTACAGATTATGTAGTTTTTATCATCTACTTTTTAGTCGTTTCTGGCTATGGGTATTACATTTACCGGAAGCGCGAAAAAAATGAGCATGACGCCAAAGCATTTTTTCTGGCTGAAGGAACATTAACCTGGTGGGCCATTGGTGCTTCGCTGATTGCCTCAAACATTTCTGCCGAACAATTTATTGGCATGAGTGGTGAAGGTTTCTTTCTTGGAATAGCTGTTGCGGCCTACGAATGGATTGCAGCCATTGCACTGATCATAGTTGCCGTGTGGTTCATTCCAGTCTACCTCAAGAATAAGATTTATACCATGCCACAGTTTCTAAAGACCAGGTATAATGAATCTGTTGCCCTGATCATGGCTGTATTCTGGTTATTCTTATACGTATTCGTGAATCTGACTTCTATACTTTACCTGGGCGCAGTAGCCATCAACGGCCTCACAGGCGGAGATTATCTCCATGTGATTATGATCGGGCTCGCTGTATTTGCACTGATCATTTCCCTTGGAGGTATGAAAGTAGTGGCCTATACTGATGTTATTCAGGTAGCTGTATTGATCTTTGGAGGGTTGGTGACCACTTACATTGCTTTAACTGTTGTTGGCGAGAAATTCGGTGTTGGCCCTAATGCCATTGCTGGTTTCAATGTTTTGATGGAGCAGGCTCCTGAGCACTTCAAAATGATTATCCCAAAACCTACTGCTGCATCTACACAAAATGAAATTAGTAAATACCTGACTTTCCCCGGACTGGCTTCTTATGTTGCGGGTATCTGGATCATTAACCTGAACTACTGGGGATGCAATCAGTATATTACCCAGCGTGCATTGGGTGCGGACATTAAAACGGCAAGAACAGGTATTCTTTTTGCCGGCATTTTGAAGCTGATGATGCCACTCATCGTAATGTTGCCAGGTATCGCAGCTTATGTTTTGTATAAAAGCGGACATTTGCCTCAATTAATAGGCGGTAAAGACGGAGCTTATTCAGCAATACTTACTTTTTTACCTACCGGTCTTAAAGGGCTATCTGTTGCTGCACTTACCGCAGCCATTGTTGCTTCTCTTGCAGGGAAAGTAAATAGTATCTCTACAATCTTTACGCTGGATATATATGCAAAGTACTTTAAGAAAGGTACAGAAGAAAAGAATCTGGTTTTGGTGGGCAGAACAACAGTATTCGTTGGAATGATCCTCGCTATACTCTTTACCTGGAATGATCTTTTGGGAATTGGGGGCGCGGGTGGTTTTACATTTATCCAGAAATATACAGGCTTCATCAGTCCGGGTGTGTTTGCGATGTTTATCCTGGGTATGTTCTGGAAAAGAACAACCGGAAGTGCAGCTATTGTTGGTGTGCTGGCAGGATTTCTATTATCTGTATTCTTCAACGAAATGGCACCAAGCCTGTTGGGTAATGATACGTTGCTTTATACCGCGTATCCAAATGGTAAAGGCGGCTTTGAGATTCCTTTCCATATCTGTATGGGACTTTCCTTTTTCTTTACCATGGCCATTATGATTCTGATCAGCTTGACCGGACCTAAAGTAAATCCTAAAGCTTTCGAACTGGACAAATCCATGTTCAAAGTTGAACCTCCTACAATGGTACTGATCGTAGTTACCCTGCTGCTTATTGCTGCATTGTATGTGAAGTTCTGGTAGTCTTTCTCTATTTAAACTGATAAAAGGCATTATATAGCGTCTTTTATCAGTTTAATCAACATCCTGATAGGTAAACCCTTGCACCATAATTTTTCAATTCATTTCCACCATTCAGCTTTGATCTAAATCAATTTTAGATAAGTTCCTCGAAAAATGCATTTGTTATGGATTAATCCAGACTCATTAATCCTGCCAGCTTCAGAAAGTCTTCAGATTTTAACATTATATTTATTTATGAAATTTCTAATTGTTGAGGATGAAGAAGGCCTGAGAAATAGTATCAATCAATATCTGACAGTTGAAGGAAACATTTGTGATCATGCCTCTACCTATGAACAAGGTTATCAGAAGTTATCCATTTATGATTATGATTGTATTTTACTGGACTTAACCCTACCTGACGGAGAAGGTCTTCAACTATTAAAATATCTTAAAAAAATAAATAAAGCAGACGGTGTACTGATTATTTCTGCACGCAATTCTTTAGATCAGAAAATTGAAGGATTAAGTCTTGGTGCTGATGATTACCTGATCAAACCCTTCCATTTGTCTGAGCTTTACGCCAGGGTACAATCCATAGTAAGACGCCGGCATTTCAATGGAAATAGTATACTTCATTTCAATGAGATAGAAATTGATACTACTGCTAAGGAAACGAAAGTAAACGGAAAACCTATATACCTGACCAGAAAGGAATTTGAACTCCTATTGTACTTTGTAGTCAACAAAAATAAAGTAATCTCTAAAGCCGCAGCAGTAATTCACATTTGGGGCGATGATGCTGATATGGCAGATAGTTTCGATTTCATTTATACCCACATTAAAAATGTGAGAAAAAAACTAACAGATTCAGGATGCAAAGACTATTTTCATTCGGTTTATGGAGTGGGTTACAAATTTACTGATTCATGAAATTATTCAGCAGTTATAACAGGATCTTGGCTATCATCACACTCACAGGTCTTATTGTTATAGGATTTCTTTTTTATCAAACGCTCGGACAATATATCAATAAACAGATTGATGATCATCTTTACGAGGAGCTTCTCGAGGTACGTGACTTTACGCACGTTAAAAACATCCTCCCATCCCCGGATGGATTTGATGATGTTATTGTTGACTATAAAAAAATAAACAAGCTATCTGATCAACGTAAATATTTCGCCGATACAACTTTCTACAATCCTAAAAAGAAACACGATGAATCAGCAAGGTATCTGAAAACAGAATTAATCTTAAACGGACAACCATACGAAGTGATGATCATGGCTTCTAAACTTGAGCGGCAGGAACAGATCAAAAGTATTATTCTGATTATTTTATTACCAGTAATTGTTTTGTTATTGATTTTATGGCTGGTCAACAGAATTCTGATTCAAAGAATGTGGCTGCCATTCCGCCAATTGTTAATCAACATCAAAGCATTTAACATTAACCAGGAGAATGTATTTGAGCCGGTTCAAACCAATATTGAAGAATTCAGAGAGCTGAGTAATGCCGTTCTTGAAGTATCGCTGAAAGTAAAATCAGATTACAAAGAGATTAAGCTGTTTACTGAAAATGCATCCCATGAAATGATGACACCCCTTGCAGTGATCAATTCCAAACTTGACACTATGCTGCAATTTAATACACTCGGTAAAGAAGAGAGTGAAATTCTGGCCGATCTGTATAAGGCTACCTCAAAATTGACGAAGTTAAATCAATCACTCCTGCTGTTAGTCAAAATTGACAATGATCAGCTTCAGGACAAAGAAGAAATCGACATTAAAGCACTAATTGAGGAGAAAATCGGCTATTTCCAGGAGCTCATTCAAAGAAGAGAGCTACAGGTAGAAACAAGGATCAGCGCATTCTCTGTCTTTGCAAACCGTTCTTTAATAGAGATATTAATCAATAATCTTTTCAGCAATGCGATAAGACACAATAACGATGGTGGCTCAATGATGATTACCATAAAAAATGATAGCCTTATATTTTCAAACACTGGCTTACCTACCGCGCTTCATTCTCAAAAGATTTTTGAAAGATTCTATAAAGACAATGCTTCAGACGGTACAGGTCTGGGCCTGGCCATTCTGAAACAGGTCTGTTTAAAACAAAACTATGAATTGAGTTACAATTATAATCAGGAATGTCACCAATTCATTATCAATTTTAAAAGCTTCGGGGATAAAAGTCAGTTAATAACGCTTTAAAATTTTTTAACAGACAACTTCATAATGTCTTCAGAATTCGCCTTGATATTAGCTTAACATTAAGGACAGACAGATGAAACTATTACTAATCATACTATTATCAATTCTTCCTGGTTCGTTAAGCTGGATGAGCAATTTTACCCAGGCACAACAGCAGGCTAAAAACACTCATCAACAAATTCTGGTTAATTTCTCTGGGTCAGATTGGTGCGGCCCCTGCATCCGTTTAAGAAAAGAAATCTTAGAATCAGACTTTTTTGAAACTTATGCTAAAGCTCATTTAGTATTAGTACGTGCAGATTTCCCACGGCAAAAGAAAAACCAGTTGTCTGCCGAACAGATTAAACTAAATGAAGCCCTGGCAGAAAAATATAACCCTGATGGTAAATTCCCTTACACCCTGCTGCTGGATGAAAATGGGAAAGTTTTAAAATCATGGGACGGCTATCCTAATGAAACTCCTGAAAAATTTGTTCAGGAAATCACAAGCACTAAATCTGTTAATAAATAATAACATGGCAGACGCAACTTACAATAGGGTATTAAAACTCATGGGTAACCGTTTTGAGTTTACGGTAATTGCGGGTCATGAAACTGCTGGCGAAAAAGCTATTGATGCAGCTATAGCCGAGGTTAGCAGGATTGAAGAATTACTGAGTACATTCAAACAGACCAGCCAGACTAGCCTCATCAATCAATGTGCAGGTATAAAGCCCGTTAAAGTTGATCCCGAAGTGATTGAGCTCATTCAGCGTGCAGTAAAAATATCAGACATTACCCAGGGTGCCTTCGACATTAGCTATGGCTCTATCGATAAAAGCCTTTGGAACTTTGATGTCAATATGACCTCCCTGCCAGATTTTGAAACAGCACGTCAATCGGTCAGCCTGATCAACTACCAGCATGTAATTATAGATCCTGAAAATTCTACGGTCATGCTTAAACAAAAAGGCATGCGGATCGGGTTTGGTGGCATAGGAAAAGGATATGCAGCCGACAGGGCTAAACAAGTATTGCAGCGTATAGGAATCGAACACGGAATAGTAAATGCAGCAGGTGACCTGATTACCTGGGGCAGCCAATCAACTGGCAAGCCCTGGACAATTGGCATCGCCGATCCTGATCAAAGCAGCCGCCCTTTTTCTGCGCTAAACATTAGCAATATGGCTATTGCAACATCTGGCGATTATGAAAAGTATGCTACTATAAATGGTCGCAGATACTCCCATACGATTGATCCCAAGACGGGTTTACCGGTTAGCGGAATTAAAAGTGTAAGCATCATTTGTCCAAGCGCCGAACTAGCCGATGCACTCGCCACACCTGTGATCGTGATGGGTGTGCAGATAGGCCTTGATTTGATCAACCAGTTAAAACATGTGGCCTGTATCATTATAGATGACCAGGATCAGCTATATACTTCGAAGAACATTAATGTAAAACAATGATATGAGAAAGTCCATTCCAATAGCAGTATTACTCGGCTCGGGCATTTTTGCAATAAGCCTGCTGAGCGCATGTGCAACAGTAAAACCGTATCAGAAAAATAAGCTCAATGATTTTGAAATGGCTTTATCCTCCCGAACAGCGCAAAAGTTTGAACAGAGTTTCCAGTTATACCGTGAGGGTGGTTCTGGTGCCAATGGTGGCAAAAGCGGTGGTGGTTGTGGTTGTAACTAAATAAAAATCATGAGAAAGATTTATCTGCATGTACTGCTGCTGTTCCTCGGTGTTTTAAGTGCCCATGGACAAATTAAAATCAAACCTGCCCCTGCCGACAGCAGTAATTATCAAAGCAGGAAACTTAAACTAGACGAGATCAACCTGGTATCGGCGTACTATCATCAAAACGGCAACAATTCGGCCGTTACAGGTGGCATTGGAACTGAAAAACTGACAGATTTCGCTAATACAATCGATCTGCAAATGTCCAATTTCAATAAAGCAGGCAAGAAAAACACCTTTTTGTTTGAACTGGGTGTAGATCATTATACTTCTGCTTCTTCTGATAAGATTGATCCAAGTACGATTTCTTCAGCATCGATGGCCGATACTCGTATTTATCCATCTTTAAACTGGACGCAAAGCAATGAAAAAACCGGAAATGCTTTTGGTTTTACAGGTTCTTTCTCCAGGGAATATGATTATCAGTCACTAGGTGCAGGGTTTAACCTGACCCGCTTATCGAAAGATAAAAATACTCAGTTTGATTTTAAACTACAGGCATTTTTAGATACATGGAAAGTCATTTTGCCTATTGAACTGAGGCCCGCAACAAGCGGCAACGGTCGTGAACCGAGAAGTGAAGGCTCTAGCCCAAGAAATTCATTCAGCACTTCTTTCTCTATTTCACAGGTTATCAATCCAAAACTTCAGGCACTGATTATTATTGAACCTGCTTATCAAAAGGGTTTACTAGCCACCAAATACCAACGTGATTATTTTACAGATGGTTCTTTAAGAGCAGAAACGCTACCTGATAAAAGATATAAATTACCTATTGCCGCAAGGTTAAACTACTTTGCCACTGACCAGGTGATTATACGGACTTATTACCGTTATTTTATGGATAACTGGGGCATCAGAGCACATACCGCAGAAATAGAAGTTCCGGTGAAACTCACCTCATTTATCTCCTTAAGTCCATTTTACCGCTATAACAAGCAAACAGGAACCCGATATTTTGCACCCTATGGGCAACATGATACTTCTGCTACCTATTTTACCAGTGATTATGACCTGTCAACCCTGAACAGTGATTTTTATGGGGCGGGAATCCGGCTTGCACCTCCGCACGGTGTATTTGGCTGGCAACATCTGAATATGCTAGAACTGAGATACGGACACTATAGCAGATCTACAGGATTGGTTTCCAACATCATTACTTTAAATTTAAAAGTAAAATAAAAACACAATGCATCTGGAACATAAAATCCAGATGCATTAAAACGCAATCAACATGGCTATCATTGAACCATTAAGAAACGACATTGATCATCTTGCTAAATTGAAAAAGCACAGCAAATCTGTCAGGCTGTGGCATTGGCTAAATCTGCTGGTCATTACCGGATCGCTACTCACAGTGCTGTTAAACTCAACTTTATTCGATGTAAAAAGTAATACCAAATTTATACTACAGCAATCTGATACGTCAATAACCGCTCAACAAGCCAAAGATATAGCACATGGTATGGAAGATCAGATTTGGAGTATCCATATTTACTTTGGTTATACACTTGCAGCATTATTCTTGTTCCGGCTGCTCTCTGTATTTTCTCCGTCTACAAGGCAAGGCTTTTTCGGTAACTTAAAAAGTGCTTACCAGGCTTATCGTAAACATAGTAAGGAATCTCATGCAGCCTTACACGAGTTTACGGTTAAATGCTTGTACCTCATTTTCTATTCATTACTTGTCCTCATGGTTTTAACAGGCTTATCTATGACATTTGATCAGGAATTAGGCATCAGTCAAAATCTAAGTCACAGCATTAAAGGATTTCATGGTTTTTGTATGTATTTAATCCTGATCTTTATCTTGGTACATATCGTTGGTGTACTGCTGGCAGAACGGAAAGAAAGCAAAGGGATAGTATCAGACATGATTAACGGAGGAAAAACATAATATGGAACTTGAAGAACATTACACCAATAGAAGCGGTTGGTTAAGAGCAGCAGTTTTAGGCGCAAATGACGGTATTCTTTCTACAACCAGTCTGGCCATTGGCATTGCCGCAGCGAGTACAACACGAGAACCAATTGTATTGGCTGCCTTAGCAGGATTGGTTGCCGGAGCGTTGTCTATGGCTGCCGGAGAATACGTTTCTGTGAGTTCACAATCGGATATTGAAACTGCCGATTTGAAAAGGGAGAAAATGGAATTGGAAAAGATGCCCGAAATTGAACTGAAAGAGCTAGCCAAACTTTACCAGCAGAGAGGCCTGGAAGAAAATCTGGCCTTGCAGGTTGCTATGCAGCTCACTGCGCATGACGCTTTAGGTGCACATGCGAGGGATGAACTTGGTATCAATGAGATTACCCAGGCAAAACCAATGCAAGCTGCTTTAGCTTCGGCAGGCTCATTTATCACGGGCGGAATGCTCCCAATGTTGGTTTCCATTTTCGCGCCACTTCACCTGATGGTCATTTGTCAATATAGTTTTTCGATCGTATTTTTAGCTATTTCTGCAATTGTTGCGGCTCAGGCAGGCGGATCCTCTATGGGCAAAGCTGTTATCCGGATTTGTTTTTGGGGAACAGCAGCGATGTTAATGACTGCTGCTGTAGGCTATCTTTTCGGTGTTAAAACGACATAGTTTGTTACTGAATTATTTTTCAATAATTGGCTTATCTATCCATTTCCAATTCTTTATTTCGGGCATATCATCGAGATAAGTACAGATATAATTTTTATGCTCCTTTAGTTTACCTTCACAATAAGCAATAAACGAATCTGCTTGCTGATGGAAATGAGGTACTCTTTTTACGGCTTCCATTGCCAGGTGATAACGGCTCATCTGATTCAGCACGACCATATCGAATGGCGTAGTTGTCGTTCCTTCTTCCATATACCCTCTAACATGAAACCTTGCCGGATCTGGCCGTCCATGTACCAGGTCGTGAATAATACGGACATAACCATGAAAAGCGAAAATTACCGGAGTAGTCTTAGAAAATAGTGATTCAAAAACTTCTTCACTCATGCCATGAGGATGATAAGCCACCGGCGATAAAGACATCAGATCAACTACATTAATCAAACGTACTTTTAATTCTGGCAAATGTTCCCGCAAAAGACTTGCCGCAGCTACCGTTTCAAGCGTAGGAACATCTCCTGCACAGCCTAAGATCACATCAGGAGCTTCTTTCCCTGCGTTTCCAGCCCATTTCCATTCAGATGCTCCTGCTCTGCAATGTTCAACCGCTTCTTCTATTGTTAACCATTGCAATTCAGGTTGTTTACCAGCTATAATTACATTTACAAAGTCTTTGCTGCGAAAACAATGATCCATTACAGATAAAAGTGTATTTGCATCAGGCGGTAAATAGATACGGATCACTGTATTCTTTTTATTGGCCACAGTATCAATAAATCCTGGCCCCTGATGGCTGTACCCGTTGTTATCTTGTCTCCATACATGTGACGTTAACAGGTAATTCAGTGAAGCCACTGGTTTGCGCCAGGGCAATTCTTTAGAAGTTTTAATCCACTTGGCATATTGACTGAACATCGAATCCACAATGGTCACAAATGCTTCATAACAAGGAAAAACTCCGTGCCTGCCTGTTAATAGATATCCTTCCAGCCAGCCCTCACAAAGATGCTCACTCAGCACTTCCATCACACGGCCATCCCGGGAGAGACTTTCATCTTTATCGATAATTTGCTCCATGAAACATCGCTTAGTAACCTGGAATACTGCTTCCAACCGATTAGAAGTAGTTTCATCCGGGCAGAATAGTCTGAAGTTTTTTCTTTCCGCATTCAGTTTAAAAACATCTCTTATAAAACGGCCCAAATTCCGGGTACTTTCTGCTTCCATCTTTCCAGGTGCTAAAATTGGGAGTGCATAATCCTTAAAATCCGGTAAAATTAATTCTTTCAGCAAAAGACCGCCATTACTATAGGCAGATGCACTCATTCTTTTATTGCCTGATGGAGCCATAGCAGCAACCTCTGGGATAAGCCGTCCATCCTGATCAAATAGCTTTTCGGGTTGATAACTCAGCATCCATTCTTCCAGCAATTTTAATTTCCCAGAATCTTCTTTAACACCAGCCAAAGGAACCTGATGTGCATGGAAGGTATCCTCTATAGGGACATGGTTCCATTCTTTAGGACCTGTCCATCCTTTAGGGGTTCTCAAAATAATCATCGGCCAATAGATATCGTTAAATGTACCCCTGATTCTTGCATTTTGCTGGATGAGCTTAATTTTGCGATATACCTCATCAAGTACTTCTGCGAACTGGCGATGTACAGTCATAGGATCATTTCCTTCCACAAAAAACACTTCATATCCCTGCCCTTTGAATAACTGGGTTAAGGCTTCATCATTTTTACGGGCCAATACTGTCGGGCCAGATATTTTGTATCCGTTTAAATGGAGAATTGGCAATACAGCGCCATCTCTCATCGGGTTCAAAAACGAGGCTCCGATCCAGCTGCCGGCCAATGGGCCTGTTTCTGCCTCCCCATCGCCTATCACGCAAGCCACAATCAATTCTGAGTTGTCAAAAGCAGCACCAAATGCATGTGAAAGTGCATAACCTAGCTCCCCGCCTTCATGAACTGACCCTGGTGTATGTGCACTTACGTGGCTTGGAATCCCTCCTGGAGTAGAAAACTGTCTGAATAACTGCTTCATTCCGGTTTTATCTTGTGTAATTGCGGGATAAACTTCTGTATACGTACCTTCCAGATAAGTGTTTGCAACGATAGCCGGAGCTCCGTGTCCAGGGCCACAAACATACAAGATGTCAGCATCTGTTTCGTTAATCAATCTGTTGAGATGAACATAAATCAGGTTCAACCCTGGTGAAGTTCCCCAATGACCAAGTAAACGGGGCTTAATATGCTCCGGCTTCAACGGGCTTGTTAATAAAGGATTATCTTGAAGATAGATTTGCCCGGCAGCAAGAAAGTTGGCTGCCTGCCAGTAGGCGTGCATTTTTTCAATGGTTTGATCAGAAATTACATTCATGATGATTAATTATTTAAGTTGGACCATATTTTGAGTATGCCTGGCAATGACCAGTTCTTCATTTGTTTTAATTACGTGAACCAGAACCCGGCTTTTTTCTGAGGAAATAACTTCACGGTTGCAAAGATTTAACCTGCTGTCTAATGCTATTCCGAAGAAAGCAAGATCTTTACAAATCCGGCTACGAATAACAGCCAGATTCTCCCCTATTCCCCCCGTAAATACAAGAATATCTAAGCCACCCATAGCAGCTGTTAATGCTCCTATCTGTTTTCTGACTGTATAACAAAACAAAGCCAGGGCCTTGGCAGCAGTTGCATTAGTATGCCCAACTTCCAATAACTCTCTTACATCGCCTGTTCCGGCAATTGCCTTCAGCCCAGACTCCTTACTCAATAAATTATCTAATTCATCTACCGAGAGTTTGTTATGCTTTAATAAGAACAATATTGCTCCGGGATCAAGATCTCCACTGCGTGTGCTCATCACAAGCCCGCCAATTGGACTAACACCCATAGTTGTGTCTATAGAACATCCATTTTTTACAGCAACCAGGCTCGCTCCATTCCCCAAATGAGCAATTATAATCTTTTTGCTTTTTATGGGTATGTGCTTGGCTTTAAGCCTAAGCATAATATATTCATAAGACAGACCATGAAATCCATATCGGATCAGATCTTTACTAGTATACTTCGATGATAAAGGATAGTGATGGCCACAAAAGGGCATATCACGGTGGAAAAAAGTATCAAAACAAACAACTTGTGGCAGATTTCTGAACTTTTCCAGAAATATATGAATTATTGCAAGCTCCTCTGGTAAGTGGTTAGGCGCAAGAAAAATGAACTGCTTTAGTGTTTTCAATAGTTGTTCAGTCAGCATTTCAGGTGCCCTGTGATCAGGCCCTCCTTGTACCACTCTATGCCCTATAGCAGTCAATGGATATTTACTTTGATGCTCATCCAGCCATTTGGTTAACGACTCAACTGCGGTATGCATATCCTTGAACAACCCGGCCTCATTTTTCAGTAAAGTACCCCGACTGTCACTGACTTTAAACCATCCATTTAATGTTCCTATAGCATTAATTACTCCTGCAATTTCCATTTGCCTGGAAACAGGATCATAAAGACTAAACTTTAAACTCGAAGAGCCTGAATTCAAACATAAAATATAGGAAGAAAGCTTACTTTTCATAACAGTGGTAACTGCTTACTAAGCTCGCTCTACCTGGAAGAAAAAAAAGTGACATCCCTCATTTTTATCACTGATAATCATCATGTTACAACACTAACTAATCTTATATTTTTATGAACGATAACATATTTTAAATTAAATACGATGGACAACCTCGCATTAATCAGCATCCTCAATAATGCAATAGATGGCATTATTACTGTAGATTTTATTGGCAAGATTGAATCTGTAAATCCAGCGGCCTGTAAAATTTTCGGTTATACACCGGAGGAAGTAATCGGAAAAAATATTTCAACGTTTATGCCCTGTACAAATAAATTGGAGTCTCTTAGTTACAGGCAGCGCTATCTGCCACGGATAATCCCGGATATCACAGGCATTACATTTCAAGTAACTGGTTTAAAGAAAGATGGTACAGTTTTTCCCTTTCAATTAGCAACAAGCAGGTTTGAAAATAGAGGAAGAAGGATATTTACCTGCTTTATTCATGAATTAGCAGGTGCTGAAAAATCAGAAAATAAAGTGCAGGCAGAACATTAAAATAACAATTGCAATTCTACCAGTTCATATGAGAAAGATCAATAAGAAAAGTATTTTAGTTTTAACTGACTTTTCCGGGTACGCCAAAAATGCGGCAGAATCTGCAATGAGTCTGGCTGACAAAATGAAAATGGATATTATATTGTGTAATATTTATCCTGTGCCTGCAGTACGATCTTCAGCGGAAATCCTTTTTCCAACTGGATATGAGGATATTGCAAAACAGCAAAGTATTGATAGCCTTAAAATTGAAAAAATAAGACTTCAGTCCATTTTAAAAAGGGACACTGATATCTCCAGAATACCAGGTTTAACAATTATAGATGAAGACCACACTTTCTCCACCATAGCAAACTTAATCAAAAAGGAGAAAAATATAACGATGGTAACTATAGGCACCCGTCATCATCAAGGTAACGAATTCCTATTTGGTGGAGGTATCAATACTATTGTCAATAAAAGTAATTGTCCTGTGCTGTTGATCTCTGAAAAAGTGCTAACTGATGCTATAAAAACTATAATCTTTGCAACAGACCTTGCAATTGAAGATATAAAACAATTAAAACTTCTAACAGAAAAGGCTGATTTGTTTAAATCTCATATTCACGTCTGTCATATCTCGCCTCCAACTCCGATTGTAATTGATTTTAATGAAGAATATCATCTATCTGAATTCATTCAGGAAATGGGTAAACTGACCTTCAAAAAAATATCTTTTAAAAATATACAAGGAAAGAATATTATTCAGGATCTCATAGAATTTGAAGAAGAAACACATGCTGATCTTCTTGTGCTAATCCATAAAAAACATTCTTTTTTGTGGAAACTATTTCATGAAAGCAAGATTAAAAGATTAGTTACAAATCAGAAATCACCGTTATTAATTTTACCCGGTTAAAATTTGTTTTTCCATTTCACCACTTCATACCATATTACAGATAAGAACCCAACCACCACACTCATTAATAACTGCACCTCACTGCGATAACTAATCTCAGGGTCAGGAAGATTTTTCATACCAGGTAATGCTGGCTCGGGTTCCAATAGTTTACTTTCCACAACCAATTTTCTGGCTAAAACCCTTAATTCATCTTTTTGCTGTTTTTTCAGCGTATTGTAATTATCAGATGGCTAGAATACATTACCCTTTTCAGGCAAATATAGCGCATTACACAACCTGAGTCTGGTTTTCAGCTTCTTTGCTAAGTTAAAAGCGTAAGTAGACGCGTTATGAGCGGCATCTGAAAAATCCGTTGGTACTAAAATTGTTTTCATAACATCATCTTACTACTTTTTAATTACCTTCCTTGGTGAAGGAACCTGGTAAATTTTCTCAGGATAAATTTCCCATTCCTGATCCAGCTCTTCTTTGAGACTTCTCAAGTCTGTCTCTTCAAGATCTATCAATACCATAACCGGAAACAGGCTGCCATCAACTAAATTAGCTCCATGGATATCCAATGTGACAGTTGCCTTTTTCAGATCGGGTTTTTTACCCTTTTTACATTTTAGGATAAATCTCATCACTTCACAATTGTTAAAATCGGATTGACACTATATAAGGCTTTTTCCATAGACTTATCCAGGTTATACAAATCTGGATAAGTCACTATTACCCCATTCTTTACCTCACTGGTAATATAAATTACTTTGATCGGCATTGTCTTTTTCAGACTGAAAGTCCTGATTTCACCATTCTTAATCGCTTTATACATTAAGGCCATTTTAGAAATGTCTTTTTCCTTCTTTAATAATAACGCAGCAAGCTTTCCAGCATTTTCAACCCATATATTTCCATTGCTAAAAGCACGGTCATTTTTCTCAAATAGTTTTTTTCCGGCAGTACCATATAGCCCGATATCAAAAGTATTGGGGAAACAAAAATCAATAGATGCTGATGCAGCAGTGTAATTACTTTTTTGTCGTGTTGTAGTCATCAGATAACCAATAGTACTCTGCAATATTGGAGTAGGATGTGCCGGGCGGCCAACCACTACTTTGAAGTTATAAACCGTATCACTTTCATGAACAGATAACATAGAAGAAGGTATATTGACCTCAATAAATCTATCTTCATTCATATTGATCCAGCGTAAACGCTCCATATTGATGGCAACCTTTTTGATCTGTCCTTCGGGAACTTCATAACAATCACCAACATATTGTCCGGTCATTAAACGCATCTGTTCCTGAAGAGCGCGATAACGGCGTGACCTGGGCTGAGCATCCACAACGGCACTCATAAATTCTTTACTTTGAAATGCATTAAAAAGAGCTTGATCAGCCCTAAAGTCTACCTTTTCTCTATCAATCTTTCTTGCGGGATAATCCGGATTAAGTTTCCCATAATGTAACTGATTCATAAAAGTGATCATGGCATCAGTTAATAACACATCGAACTTTGCCTTCTCTGTATAACTTATGGTATCATAATGATCAATCAACTTATGCAACTTGTCAAACAATAATTTTTCCGGATGAAAATCTGCATGATTTAATCCAAATTGCAAAACACAGTCCAACATCAGCATAGCTTCCCAGGTATGATTTTTTACTGTGTCTGGTAATACCCATAAAAGTTTATAATCAGTCTTTGTATAAAACCTTTTTACAGTTTCGGGATAATACAGGTCATTCTTATTATTTCTAAGTTGTTCATGTATTGCTTTTGCTATGGCAACAGTGTCATTGACATGCTTCAGTCTGTTATTTTCCAATTTTGGGCTTCCAATTAAGAATATAGAGGAAAAAACCAGCAGAGTTAATAATGTTGTAATTTTCATAATACCTGATGCTAAGAAGCCAAAGAAGATTCTACACCTAAAGTTGAGTTAAAAAAAACAATGACAACATGATATCTATTAGATGAAATAATGATATGGATCAGTTATAGAATCTTTGCTGCATAAAGGCGTTTAGCCAGGCATAGTCTAATACGTGATTACTGTTCTGATCATTAAACTTTTAAGTCAACCTTACCTTCGGGAATTGTACAATTTTTATAAGTTCAAAGGATATCCCTATCTCTTTCAAAATCTGGTTCCTGAATGCCAGCTTGTAATGCTGCAGATATCTTACCAAATTCGAAATATTTACTGATTAATTTTAAATGCCAGAATTGTTGAATGGATGGCTCAGGCTTTTCCATGACGGGTTAATTTACTATTAACCTGTCTTCGGTCAGAATTTGATCCAGCAGCACAAAAATGCTCTTTTTTATTTCCCGGTATTCATTTACCAGATCCCTTATCAGATATTCTAAATGCGCCTGTTTACCTGCAATAGTTTCTTTATTTTCAATGAGCAGATCTTCAGCTAAAAGCTCCAGGTCTTTAAGCTGATTATCCAGCAATTCTTTGACCTGATGCTTTTCATTAACTACCTCAGCCAATTTATCTATCAAATGAATAACCACGATACTTCTTTTTGTATTGGTGAGATGTGAAAATTTTTCTTTAAGTAATTTATTCAGAAAATCAATTTCATCCTTGTAAAATTCAAGGTCAGCATTCCATCGTTTGGCATTAATATAATATTCAAGCGAACGCGCGGATAACTTAATTAATGTTTCCATGTATTTTTGAATTAGTGATTTAATTTTTCTTATCTGGTGGAAATACCAAAAGAGGGATTTCTATATGCCTTGAAAGCCTTTGGGTATGACTTCCATTAAATACTCTTTTTAAAATATCGTGGTGGTGGTGAACAACAGCTACCAGGTCTACATCCTGCTGATCAATAATCCATTCTAATCCATGATCAACATCTATATTCCACACCTTTTCAAATTTAATTTCAGGATGATTTACCTTCGCAACAACTTCTTTCATAAAATCATCAATCTTATGCTGTTGCTTGCTCTTTCTATCAATTTCTTTATTGGTAATATGGGTAATTGTGATTTCAGCATCCAGTAGATTAGCCAGATTAATTAATGATTGCAGAGGCTCCAATTCGTGTCTGTCCAGATTTGTCGCAAATACAATTTTGCGAATCTTCTTAAAACCAGCAGTATAAGGAATAAATAAAACAGGAAAATCTGCTTTTTCAATCATTTCTCTACTATTACTTCCCAATAAGAATTGAACCACCCCACTTGCCCCAGCCATCCCCATGACCACCAGGTCTATTTCCCGCTCTTTCACAAGCTTACCGACTACCTCATGAACAGTCCCCTTATTACTTTCACATGCTATCCTTGGGCAAACATTTTCTTCTTCATCCAAACCGGAAGTATTACAAAGCTTTTCAACCAGTGTATCAAGCTCAGTTGTAGCTTCTTCCTTCAGCGTTGAGTAATCCATTAAAGGCCAGGCCACTTGTGCAGCTATTGGTGTTTCGGAGGGCACCTTTATTGCATTACACAATAAAATATCTGCATTTAAGGATTTTGCCAGCTTTACAGCATACTGAGCTGCATTTTCGGCTGGTATAGAAAAATCAGTTGGGACTAAGATCTTTTTCATAAAATATATTTTAATAAAGGATATAACCTCCATAAACCTCTTAACAAATTTTAGAAAAAAATTCAGGCTAAAATATGATCAAAATCACATAAACAAATGATAACCAATAAGATAATATGTATTAACCCATAATATTTATCATTCTTGCTGATCTTTATAAATCTGACCCTTAATTAAAAACAGCCCATAGGCTCCTCATTAAACATTTACCTGCAATCATTTGGTGTAGCAGAAACGGTTACTGGTCCTAAACATTTATTAGCCATATACAAGGACGAAAGTACGGATGAACTTATCCAAGAAGCAAAGCGAATAGAGAAACTTATGGCAACCAATAATTATGTTTCAAAATAAACAACTATTAAAACATTCAATTTAGAGGGTTCACTGGCAGAAAATATTCAGTCCGTTGTAAAAGAAAAAAAAATCTATATGATTGTTATGGGTGGACACAATAAGAAGGTTGAAGATTTTATTTTTGGAAGTGATATTTTTGATGTTATCCATAAGGCACGCTGTCCAATTCTGATTCTTCCTGAGCCTGCTTAATTGATACCTGGAAAATTGTAACTGCTATTCCTATAGTTATTAAACAAAACATTTATGAATTCCATAAGAGTTATCTTCAGGAAGACTGACTTCCGGCTATTAGAATTTTCTTTGAACAATTAAGTAGTGATATTACGACGACCACAGCTTTTGCTTAAATAATCCTTTTCACTCCCGGAATCAGTAAAACAAATGCTCCGAGCATAAAGCTGCCCAATACGGCTAAAGGAGCTACCAGCATAAGCTTGATCGCAGGATCAACGGCCCAGTTTCTTACCGCAAGAGTTAGCGCAACAATCACCAGCGGGTGAAAAATATAAACCGCAAACAAGCAGCGGGATAACTTGCCACGCAGCGGTGATGAAGTATTCCATGACCGCTTTGCCCTGCTCAGCAGCGCAGTCAGGATAGAAAGTCCAATCCATTGTTCCCATACAGCGTAAAATAAAGACTGCCAGTGAAACCCGCCAGAGTACCAGGCAACCGGTATATTCATTTTGACCCTGATCATGAAAAATACCGGAAAAAACAATAAGCATAACCATGCAGACCATACAAGACGTTTTCCTGTGCTTTCGGACAAGCCATCAAACCATTGGTTCCGATAGGCCAGCAATCCAACCATAAACAATGCAATATATTGTGGAAAATGCCCTAATTGAAATCCCAATGGCTTAAGCACCCACCCACCCGGAAAAAATATTCTGGTCAAAAAACTTATTATCCCTAATAAAACAGCAAAAAGCAGAATAGCCACAGCCCCCGGTACAGGCACCGGCTTTTTGAAGGTAATATTAACCAGGCTTCTTCCTGTCAGGTAGATTAAGGTAAAAACCAATAAAGCAGCCACAAACCACAGTACTCCAAAATCTATCCAGGTATTATATCCGGATAAATATTGCAGGTAAGTGATACGATGTCCTTTCGCGAAATAATAAACCAGATAACTGATAAAAGGTGATAATACAAAAGAATAGAACAGTAACGGAATACCAAGCCTTAGCAAACGGTCAGTCATAAACTGACTAGCTCCTTTTTTATCGTAAGAAGGGCCTGTAAAGTAGGCTGACAGCAAAAAGAAAAAGCCCATAAAGAAAGATTGATTTATACTTACAAACATCGTCATAGGAACCATTGCGCCAATATGAGTCGTTTTCTCTGTATAATACCAACCACCAGAAAACCCGTAAGCAATAAATGTGTGGTGAAGCACCACGAGCAGCGTTAACAATACTTTAATATTGCCGATGTAAAATACCTTGTTTGAGTGGTTGAGTGGTTTTGTTAAGGACATGATTGATTTTTGTTTAGGATTGATAGCTTCACTGATACTGATGGCAAACCTACCACAACAAAAAACACCCTCCTAAGTACTTGTTACCAATAACTAGCCTTTGTGACGAACAACAAGCTTAGGTACTATACTGCTGCTGAAGCTGTTCATAAAGTCCGTTAAAATTGCTTAACTGTGCCCTTGAAACAGGCACCTTTGCTTCGGTAAACCTGAAAGCAAGTACATAACCCTGAGAGTTACCTGACACTTTTTCAATCTGGAGCATGTTTACCAGGTAAGCTCTGTGGCAGCGAAAGAAGTGAGGATGACTGGAAATTTGTGCATCAAACTGTGTCAGGGAAATTCTTTTAAGTTCGGTACTGAGCCGAGCATCTTTATAACTTGTCAGCTCAATATAATTGCCTTCTGCTTTAGCAAAAAGCAGTTCGCCTAAATACAAACTAAAATCATCCTGTTTAACTTGTGTTTTAATAAAGACCGGAGATAACACAGCTGATTCCCCCGGTTCAATATGCAGTGGAATAAATTGAAGTACAAACGGATCGCCTTTTTTGGATTGAAAATAGAAATTACCTATTCGCAAAACAAAATAAAAAAGGCTGCCTGCCACTAAGCTGTTTCTTATTTCTTCCCACAAATAATACCAGGACCAATTATCAATATGCTGATAAATTAAGTCACGCATTAAAAAGCCCGCAATACCCGTTAAGAGCAGGACAATTCCGATCTGAACATACTCCTGAAGTAAAGTCCAGCTATTCATTTGCGATCTTTCTCTTAAATAGTTAAGGATTCCAAAATAAGCATAAATAATTATTGCCGGAGATAATGCATGAAACACACAGATCAGAAAATAGTCTATCTTTTGTTCCGGCGCAGACACGCCAAAGGGCTTAAACAATAAAAGAAATAACAGAATAATACTAAATATAACAGCCGAAGTTTTAAGCAAATTGCCAGGAAGATAACGATCCGGATATTCAATATCCTTCAATAAATGTTCCCTGTTAATGTAAATTTCCATAGTTCTCTGCCCTTACATCAAAAATATATTTTTTCACCTTCATTTTTGACGACTCCTGAAGATAGTTTTATAAAAGGTAGAATATACTGTAAATCATTCCCAGATTAAATGCGCCGTGACAGATTACAGGCCCCAATAGAGAATCTGTTTTCTTCTTGCAGTAATAAAATAATAAACTCAACAGGAACATAGACAATACCCACAGGATAGTTGGAACCACATATAATTTAAAGTGATTATTTAGGAAAACAAGTCCAAAATGAGAAATATGAGTAATAGAAAAGGCAAGACCATCAATAAGCAAAGCCCGTTTTTCTCCCAGAGATTTTGCAAAACTTGAATGAACAATTCCCCGAAAGAACAATTCTTCACCAATAGGGCTAAAAGTCATACCTGTAACAGCCATAATAATAAACAGAATGCTTTTTTGCGTTCCGCATATTTCTTTTGGGATTTTATACGATTTTGCGATATAAGCAAACCAGTTTTCATAAGATATACCATAGAGAATATGTCCTAGATAATAAAGTAAAAGGCTGGCTGCTGCACCAAAAATGAGAGACTTTAAAATCCACTTATATTTTCGGGTTCCTATAATCCCTATTTTCCTTCGGCCGCTTTTACTTAAAAAGATAAATGGTGCAATTGCAGATACGATCATTACTGCGCCAATCAAACTATAGTTGCCACTTGCGTTTGCATCAAGAACAAGCAGGAACCTGGGAATACAAATAATAAGGATTAAAAAAGAACCAAACTTCCAATCGAAATTAAAAATTTTAGCCCAGAAGGGTCTTAGTTCAGTATTGTTCTCAATAATTCTCATGATTTTTTTTCTTACCCCAAGTCTTGATAAGGCTATAATTATTAGAGTAATCACCAGAACAAAAGTTACTAAATGAGCCGGCTATTTTTCCTCAATACCTTAAAAGATTTAATTTATCCAGTTTCTCCTTTAGCAGCTGCGGAGGAAATGGCTTAAGGACACAATCATCAATGTATTTATAACCAGGATGACTTTCAATTGCTCCACCTATAGAAGCTGTTACGGCTATAATATGAATCAATGATTTTTTCTCGTCCGGTAATTGTCTGATTTTCTTTGCAGCCTCAAATCCATCCATAACCGGCATATTTATATCCATTAAGATCACATCGTAATCTGTTAGCAAAACGGCTTCTAAAGCTTCCTTTCCATTCCCAACTATTTTTGGGAAGATATTCCATTTATTCAACATTTTATTGATAACCAGAATATTTACAGCATTATCTTCAGCAACCAAAACTCTTAGTGCAGTCAAATCTGAAAGATGCTCCCCCTGGCTCTCAGCAGGAACTGAACTCGTGTCATTCCATACTTCAAAACTCAATTCAAAACTCAAAGTTGTGCCTTTCCCTTCAGTGCTGAGTAATTCTAAATTACTGTCATGAAGATGCAGCAATTTATTAGCTATCGTCAATCCTAAACCTGTACCGTAATGCTGCCGGTCTGTTGAACTATTTTTCTGTAAATATGGATTAAAAATATCCTTTTGCTGTATGGAAGAAATGCCTATACCTGTATCTTGAATTGTAAATAAAACCTTCAGCTGTTTTGTGGTCAGTAACCTGACTTCAGCCTTCAGTAAAACAGATCCATTTGGCGTAAATTTAATGGCATTGTCAACCAGATTAAAAAAGATTTGAGAAAGGCGGTTATGATCTTCAACGATTTCAAGATTGTTTATAGAAGTATCGCTGACAATATCGAAAACGATTTCTTTTGCCTCCGCTTGCGGTCTGAAAGCAGCTTCTATATTTTTAAGTAAAGCATCAAAACGGAAAGGTTGTTTATTGAGAATGATTTTCCCAGAATCAAGTTTGTCAAAATCTAAAATTTCATTAATAATAAACATGAGGTTATTCGCTGAAAACAACAAAACCTCAAGGTTCTCTTTCTTGCTGTTTTTCACTTCATCCATCAAAAGTATATTAGCCATACCAACAACAGCATTTAGTGGTGTCCGCAGCTCATGAGACATTTTAGAAAGGAAGTTAGTCTTGGCAGATGCAATCTCTTCCGCATCTTTTAATAATTTTTTCAAATTAGCCTTCAATTTCTGCTCCCTCCGATTAGTTTTTTTGAACGCATTGAAAAAATAATAATGCGTAAACAGCAGTACCAGAAAGTTATAGACCAGCAGGAAATTAAAAATATTAACGTTTAACTTCTGATCATCATAGCTAACATTAAAACCTGTGTATGCCGAAAACAATAAAAGGAAGATAATCGGAAGAAGATTTGCAAGGGAATAAACCAATCCCCATCTCGAACCCAATATATAATAACCACAAGATATAATGATTAAAGTATATTGTAAAACAACCAAATTCAAACCCTGATCAAAAAAAATAATGGTTGACCATATCAAAAAGCTGATACTGAGCAAAAAGAAATGCGCAACCGCTTTCCAGTATCCAAAAATAAACAAGAAGGCAAACCCTGCTACTAAAACTCCCAGAAATAGAACAGTACGCAAGATAAATTGCTCAGGAACTTCATGAAACAGAAAAAGCAGCAAACATAAGCGCTGAAAAATAAAAGTAAGCAGTAATATAGTTAAAAGCCTGATCCTTGCTTTATTTAGTATTTTAGGTTCTGTAGCTAAAAGCGCACGATAATTACGAATCACCCGTTTAATCATAAAGAAAAATGTTAATATTTTTTCACCTAATTACCACTGGTTATTAAACAAAAAACCATTTGATGTGCAGAATAACATTTATTCTCATTTTATTATATTCCTAACTTACGATTTTTTACAATAAAATGGTTTTAATAATCTTTAGCTTCCGGACCTTTTGAAAGCACCGCTTTCTTTAATTAATTTTCAGTATTTGTGTGTATACCTAAGAAAGAAAATTTTTAAGCCATCTTCCTTCCGGATGAAATTTTCAGTGCAATAATCTTCCTCAGCTTTAAATTTCTGAAATCGCCGGGGTTATGCTGAATTCTCTATAAGTATATTTATATATTTGGTTTATGGAGGGGGAAGAACGCGCCGCACTCAGTATTATTGAATTCGAAGTACTTTTTCGTAAGAATCATAAATTCTTGTGTATGGTGGCTATGGACTACGTTCATGATCCTTATATTGCTGAAGATGTAGTGCAGGATTTTTTCATCAGCTACTGGCAGAGACGGGATCTTGTACAGCTCAACACCAGCTTTGAGGCCTATGCCCGCAGGGCCGTAAAATATAAAAGTATCGACTATATCCGAAAAACCGCCACTACTGAAAAGCTCAATACGAGGCTGACAATAATCGAAGAACAAGCAGTGCTGTACCAAGAACAGGAAGACCAGGAACTTCAGCACCAGCGCTATATAAAAATCATGGAGATGATTCAGTCACTGCCACAGGAGCGCAGAAATATTTTTATACTCCATGCGATGGAAAAACTCAGCTATACTCAGATTGCTGAAAAACAAAGTATTTCCATCAACACTGTAAAAACCCAATTGCGGAGAGCTTATACCGCATTAAGAAGCAAAACTCTTGGTCTGCTAATGGGAATATTCTAGATTTTCAATATTTAAACCACTCATAATCATACACTTGTTTATTAGTGATGTCTTTTTTTCAGTTTAGTGTCACCCATTTCCCACTTTCTTACGACAATTAGTTGATATGGATAATAAACTCACCCCATTTAATCCTGATTGGGATAAAATTCTGGAAAAACTGGAGAAAAATCAGGATGCTGGTCTGGAGCTTAGTGCTGAAGAAAAAAATCTGCTTAAAGAGCTTCAGGGGATCAGTGCGGATGCTGCAGAAGCTTTACAAATATACCAGGCATTCAATACCGATAGCAAGTGGGCTGAATTCAGGGAACAGGTAGAACCTGAAGCCCCTTCTAAAAATCCTGTCCATGAAATCACTCGTCAGCCCATCAGTTTATGGCTGAAGGTTTCAGCAGTTGCAGCAGCAATATTTGTGATGACTGCCATTGGACTGGTATTTCAGAAAGGCAGTCAGCAGCAATCGGTTAATATTTTTCGCAATGACATTCCAGCGGGTAAAAACTCAGCAACACTAACCCTTGACAACGGTAAGAAAGTTCTGCTTTCGGAAGCCGGCAGCGGACAATTTGCAGCTGAAGCAGGAGTCGTTATCAGCAAGTCAGCAGACGGCCAGTTGATCTATAGTGAAAATGGTCAGCATATTGATGCTTCAAGTAAAATGCACATGCTATCTACGGTAAATGGGGAGAGCTACAGGTTACAACTGCCCGACCACAGTGAAGTCTGGCTGAATGCCGCTTCTTCGATCAGGTTCCCGGCATCTTTTGCCGGTCTGAAGAACCGTAGTGTAGAACTGAAAGGAGAAGCTTACTTTGAAATTGCAAAAGACAAGAAACATCCTTTTATTGTGAAAACAGATCAGCAGGAAGTACAGGTCCTGGGAACGCATTTCAATATCAACAGTTATCAGGATAAACAGCAGACCAGTACTACCCTATTGGAAGGAAGTCTGCGGATTACCAACAAGCATAAAAAAGAACAGCTGATCAAGCCAGGGGAAACTTCGCTCGTGAACAAGGGTACAGAAATCTTGATTTCTCCTGCTGACCTTAAATCGGCAATGGCCTGGAAAAACGGGTACTTCCGGTTTAACGGAGAGCAGATTGATGAAGTTATGCTGAAACTCAGCCGATGGTATGATATGGACATTGCCTATCAGGGAACTCTATCCAAAGAAAAATTCAGCGGGAAAATCTCCCGGTATAAGAATATCAGCGAGGTGTTAAATATGCTCAGCTATTCCAATGCAGTGAGATTTAAAGTGGAAGGAAGGAGGGTGACCGTAATGCAATAAAAACTACCTGAAATTTAACTGCCAGAAGAACCAATAAATACCAGCCCGACGCCAATCGAACTGGTATATAAAACAAGCTGGCTATCAACAAAATTGTCAACTAACCGCTTAAGGCCACGATCTCAAAATACAAAGCCAAAAGCCAGAACCAACCTAAACAAATGTACAAAAATTGCACCCATCTGCTGTGCCTTCCGCACGCGCAGTCTAAACTATGGAGAATCATGAAGCTAACCACTTTTCTCTTATTTGCATTGATCATGCAAGTCAGTGCAGGAACCTATGCACAGAAGATCACGTTATCCGCAAAAAATGCAGAACTGTTCAGGATTTTTGATCGGATCAGCGACCAGAGCGGATATGATTTTATAGTCACCTACTCGTTGCTGAAAGATGCACACAAAGTAAATATCAATGTGAAGGATGCAGAGCTGAAAGATGTTCTGGATGAAATTTTCAAAAATCAGCCGCTTGAATTCAGCATCGGCAACAAGACCGTACTGATCAAAAAAAAGAAACTTAGTTTCGTTGATAAACTGATCAGCCGGTATCAGGAGATTGAGGTGAAAGGGAAAGTTCTTGATGAGCATAACCTTCCTCTTCCGGGAGCAACAGTAAAGATTAAAGGGACAAAGAAACATACACTTACGAATTCAAATGGTGAATTTAATCTAAGTAATGTTGATGATCAGGCTGTTGTGGTCATATCTTTTCTAGGCTATCAAAGTAAGGAAATTCCTGCTCAGGAAAATATGGGGATCATTAAGCTGACCGAACAAACCGGCCAGCTGGAAGAAGTTACCGTCTCTACCGGATATCAGACGCTCCCAAAAGAGCGTGTTACCGGGGCATTCTCCACCATCCCGGTAAAAAAACTCGAACAGCAGCGCCTGAGCAGTCTGAATTCATTATTGGAAGGCAGGGTTGCAGGATATAACAATGGCCTGATCAGAGGAACGACCTCGATGAGAGGCGTGACCAATCCTTTATATGTAATTGACGGCTTTCCGGTAGAAAATACAAAATACAATACCAGTGGTACGATTACAGAGAACCTGCCAGGATTAAATCTGGAAGACATTGAAAGTATTACAGTATTAAAAGATGCTGCAGCGGCTTCTATTTATGGGGCAAGAGCAGCAAATGGAGTTGTTGTTATTGTCACAAAAAAACCTAAAAAAGGCAAAGTTCAAATCTCTGCTTCCAGTACACTGACAATTTCCTCACCTGCAGTATATACCGGTAACCTGACCAGTTCGGCTGATATTATCGATATTGAAAAAGAGTGGGAAATCAGAAATCCAGAATTAAAGGCTGTAAATTCTGCTGCTTATGCAGCCAATTTATTAACCAATGCAGGTTATCAGAGCCAGGGAATTAAAGCAATCCTGGCAAAATATGCAGGAACATTAACTCAGGCGCAGCTGGATGCGAAGTTAAATCAGCTGGCATCCGGTGGCTATCAATACTATGACGATGTCAAAAAGTATAGCAAGCGTAACCCACTTTATCAGCAATATAATGTGAGTGCTGGCACGGCCTCTGAAAGCAATTCTTTTTATTCTTCACTTACCTATCGCAACGATAAGTCTGAAAATAAATATACAAAAGACGAAACCCTCGGCTTAAACATAAACAATACAACAAAAATCAATAAATGGCTGACACTGGAACTCAGCAATTACTTGTCTTATAATAATGCGGCACAGCAAAGTTATAACACTTCATCTCCGGGTTATACCTATTTGCCATATGACAGGCTGACCAATGAAGATAGAACTAACTTTACCTCCACTGCTGCTTCGCGCCTGAGTGCAAATACGATGTCGCTGATCAGTACCAATGGCCTTTACAACATGGACATTACGCCGCTGGATGAGCAGGGCCGTAATCTCGGCAGGTTAAAAAGTTTTAGTAACAGGTCATTCATTAAATTAAATGCAAATATTACAAAATGGCTGTCTTACCGTTCTACTTTTCAATATGAGTTTGGTTCAGACCGCTTCAACAGGCTGTATGAAAAAGACTCTTATTATGTGAGAGATATGATCAATGGTTATGCCGGAAAGGTTGGCCAGGGCCCGGTAACTTTTAACATGCCTTATGGAAACATCAATTACGATCAGAATAACTTTACTTCCGCCTCTAATTTCCGTCAGCAACTGAATATCGACAAAACATTTGGAGATAAACATAACCTGACTGCCATTGTGGGTACTGAAATAAAAAACACAAAGCTGGAATTTAAAGATCAGTATCTGTATAACTACGATCCGAATGTTTTGACATTTGATCTGATTGATGCCAAAGCGCTGGCCGCAGTACAAGGTGCAATTCTGGGTGGTAAATATTTTTCGAATAGTGATATTGCCACTCAGCGTGAAAATGTAAACAGATTCGTGTCTGTCTACGCGAATGCAGCTTATGCCTATGACAGTAAATATCTGGTAACTGGTAGTTTGCGCTGGGACCGTTCCAACTTATGGGGTACCAATTCTAAATATCAGAATAAACCTCTGTGGTCTGTTGGTGGCGGATGGAATATTTATAAAGAATCTTTCTTCAATGCCGGATGGGTAGATCTGCTAAAACTAAGGGTGTCGCATGGTATCGGTGGAAATATCGCAAAGGATGCAGCGCCATACCTGACGGCTTATTACAATAGCAACAATAATGTAGGTGGTCAGTCGGGTACGGTAAGTTCCCGGCCAAATCCTTTATTGTCATGGGAAAAAACAACAACCAACAACATCGGTACTGATTTTGCCTTGTTCAAAAACCGCATCAGCGGATCTGTTGACTACTACCATAAACAAGGTAAAGACCTGCTCGCAAGCACCATGGGTGTACCAACAGAAGGATTTGGCTATTCTACTTATGCGATCAACAATGGAGAAATGACAAACAAAGGAATTGAGATCTCTATCTCTGCCGATGTTATCCGCAGCAAAGAGCTGACCTGGAATACCAGTATTTTATATGCGCATAACAAAAATAAGGTGACTTATGTTAACATCGAAGCACCAGTATATTATTTGCAACTGGATCAGCCACAGGCATATCCGCGGATTGGAAATCCTTACAATGCGCTTTATAGTTACCGTTGGGCAGGATTAAGCGCAGATGGCCTGCCGCAGGTTTACAATGAGAAAGGGGAAAAAGTATTGAGTTCACCAGCCACTTTAGAATCTATTGTTTACAGTGGCTCTACAGTTCCTGTTTATAGTGGTTCATGGAATAACCTGCTGGAATATAAAAACTTCTCTTTTTCATTTTTGCTGACGTTTGAAGGTGGACATAAAATGAGAAATACATTTTTACCAGCGCTGGGAAGTTCCTATAATAGCGCCCTTGGGGGTTATGTAACTGAAATTACTGCGGTAAATAAAGAAATTACCAACAGATGGAAAAATCCTGGTGATGAGAACAGAACTGATATTCCCAGATTGGTATTTGCAGAAGATCCGGCCTATAACAGCCAGAGCGCTGATATCTATCAGAAATCAGATATCAATGTGATTGATGCGTCAAACATCCGTCTTAGAAACATCTCCATTGCCTACCGCTTACCGAAAGCGTTTATCAAAAAGGCAAACCTGGAGAATTTAAGGTTCCAGTTCAATGTGGAGAATGCATTCACGATAGCGAAAAGCAAAGACGCTAAATATTTACTGAATGGATATCTCCCGGCAAATTATGTATGGGGTGTTTATGTTAATTTTTAAAGCAAGAAGAGATGAAAAAAATATTATCAAATACACTGAAAATCTCAGCACTGATACTATTAGTTAGTTTGAGCAGTTGCAAGAAATTTCTGGATGTTGTTCCAAAAGGAGTAAAAGTTCCAACCACGCTGGCCGATTATGAAGCAATGATTCGTGATGAATATGGAAACCAGCGTACAACTATAACGCAGGCGGTACTCTTAATGAATGATAAGTTTGAAACTACAGCAAACCTGAATTATTATCCATTATACTCGGCAAATTATTTCTGGAATGAGAATGCGGACAGGATCGCACTGAATAATGGTGACGAGACAACCTATTACAATGCCTATACCGCGATATCAACAAGTAACCTCCTGATTGAGCATGTTCCTGCTGCAACAGAAAGTTCAGAAGCCGATAAAGCGCAGCTGATTGCCCAGGCAAAAGTTTTAAGAGCACTCAATTATTATGTACTGACCAACTATTATGCTGATACCTATGAGGAGGCTAATGCTGCCAGTAAATTAGCAGTGCCGCTGATCTTAAGTGCCGACATCAATGCGCCTCATACGCAGGTCAGCATTAAAGAATTGTATACCTTCATGCTGAAAGATATTGAGGAGGCAATTCCAAATCTCCGCGCCACCAGTGCAACAGTTTTACATCCGAACTTAGGTGCAGCCTATGCGCTCAAAGCTCGTTTATTGCTCACTATGGGCCAGTATGCAGCAGCATTGAGCTCGGCAAATGAGGCATTGAAGTATAACGATAAATTATACGACTGGACGCAGTTTTATACAACTTATAAAACACAGATCGAACAACCGGATGTGTATACCAATGCCCAGTCACCAATGGGCTTTGACTTTGTAGAGAACTATTATTTCCGACATGGCACAAACTATAATGCGGCACGTGAATCTGCATTGAGAACTGATCGCGCAACCAGATTTGAAACTGGTGATGCCAGGTTTGCTTCACGCTGGAAGTTAAGAACTGTCGCTGCTGACACTTATTATACCAGCATCACCACTGGTTTTTATAATTATGGCGGCCTGACCACAACTGAGGTTTATCTGATTAAAGCTGAATGTCAGGCACGTTTGAATGATATTCCAGGAGCGATGGCCACATTGAATGCCGTTCGTGTGAAAAGGATCTTCGCACAAAACTATGTTCCACTTACGGCATCGAATATGATAACGGCAGTGAAGCTGATTCAACGTACCAAAGCCAATGAGCTGATCAACAGCATTACCACTTTCGCTGATGCACGCCGATTAAATAAAGACCCGAACTATGCGACGACCCTGACAAAAACAGAAAATGGACAAAATTACTCCCTGTCCCCATCTTCTCATTTGTGGACAATGCCTTTCCCTCAGGGCGCATTTAAAAATCCGGGCAACGGGACCATTAAACAAAATGTCGACAAATAAATAATCCTGATTTTAAAAAGCATATGAAATATACGACAAAGGCTACCCTAACATTCCTTCTGCTGATGGCGTTTGTGGGTACTGCAACAGCAGCTTTAGCACCTTTTACCATTACAGGTAGTATCAAAGGATTGCCGGAAGGCACAAAATTAAACCTCGTTCCTGGCGCTACTCATACCGATGAAAAACCAGTTGCAACGGCAACAGTTTTAAAAGGACAGTTCATTTTTAATAGTAAAGTGGACGGTATACGGTTCTTCTCTATTCAGGTAGAAGGAACTCCGGGTGCAACGTCACTGATGGTGGAGCCTGCTAAAATCAACTTTCAGGCAGTTGCTACGCTGAAAGGTGATGGTCAAAACGAGTATTATGAATTTACTGATGTGGTAGTGAAAGGTAGTGCGGCACAGTTGCTGTACCTTAAAAAAGTGGCGCCAAAGTATATGCTCGATTCCCTTTATAAAGCCAATAATGAAGCGGGCAAAGGATTTATGGATCAGGTGAACAAAGCATATCAGGCCAAGGATACAGTTTTGGTGAAACAGCTGAAAGAAACTGCTGCATGGAAAAAGATTGCGGACAATGAATCTGCATTCTTTAAACTTGCTGAGCAAAGCCTGGCAAAAGCAGTCAGTGACAACAAGGACAGCTGGTGGGGGCCGTTTTTAGCCCTGGAGCTTTACAGCTATTATACACCAAAAGATAATACTATGTATGCTGCTTTCCCGAAACAGGCCAAAGACAGCTATTACGGAAAAATACTTGGTGAATTGATCAATCCGGTTGGTTTTACAGGTAAGTCTGCTCCTTTGTTAGACCTGAAAAGTAATGGAACTTTAACAAAGGATCTGGCTGCTTTAACCAAAGGACATCAATATGTGCTGGTTGATTTCTGGGCCTCGTGGTGTGTGCCATGCCGTAAGTCTATCCCCCATCTCAAAAAAACTTATGCGGATCTGAAAGACAAGGGCCTGCAGATTGTGAGTATTTCTATTGATAAAAAAGAAGCAGACTGGACAAAGGCGCAAAAAGAAGAGCAATTGCCTTGGCCAAGCTTCCTGGACAATGGGGGTACTTCAGCCGCATGGAAAATACAAGCCATTCCGGCAATGTTTTTACTTGATGAAAAAGGGATAGTTATTGCCGAAAATCTGAGCCTTGAAGAAATGCTCGCTAAAATGAAATTATAAAGACCCCTAACATTTAACAATACAAAGATGAAAAATTTTAAAAAAGCATTCGCAATATTGCCCTTCGCAGCAGTAATGATCTGCTCTGGCGCACAAAGCTTTGCTCAAAATGGAAAATACCTTTTGAAGGGAAATATTCCCGTTGCATCTGGTAAGATTTACCTGGAGCATGAGCTGAACGGCAATCCTGTTAAAGTCGATTCTGCTCAAGTGGTCAATGGTAAATTCGTATTCAAAGGATCGGTAAAATCCCCGGATTTTTACAGTTTAAATACTAAAGGCCTGAAATACCCTATTCAGTTTATCCTGGAGAATTCGGCTATTACTGTAACGAAACCGGCAGACAGTCTTGCCAGCGCTGAAATCAAAGGATCTTCAGCTCAGGAGGTATACCAAAGTTTTTACAAAGGCCCATGGAAAGAAATTACCACAATAGCAGGTGGTATCTATGACAGGCTCGATAAAGCGGAAAAAGCCGCCAAAGCTGCCGGAACTAAAGTAGATTCTTTAACACGTGCCGGATTTGACAAGGAATTTGCAGACCTGGATAAAAAAAATCAAATCGCAGTAAAAGAATACGTCAATCAGCATTCTTCCTCTGCCGGAACTGCAGCAATTATTTACGACCGTTTTATCGGCTATCCAAACTTTCCTGTCGCCAGGGAACTGTTTGCGGGTTTAACGAAAGAAGCCCAGCAATCTGCTATAGGTGACCTGATCACCAAAGCACTGGCAACGGATGCAAAAACGGCTAAAGGTAAGGCTGCTCCGGCAATTAGTATGTCTAACAAGGATGGTAAGATCGTTCATTTGTCAGATTTTAAAGGCAAATATGTACTGATTGACTTCTGGGCAAGCTGGTGTGGCCCTTGCAGAAAAGAGAATCCTAACGTGGTTGCTGCTTATAAGAAATACCATGATAAAGGCTTTGAAATTCTGGGCATCTCTCTGGATTCAAAAAAAGATGCGTGGCTGAAAGCCATTGAAGCTGATGGCCTAATCTGGACACATGTTTCTGAACTAAAAGGATGGCAAAATTCCGCTGCCAAAGAATATGGTGTCAGAGCGGTACCAGCCAGTTTCCTTATTGATCCCAATGGCAATGTCGTAGGAAAAGATTTAAGAGGAGAAGAATTAAACCAGACTTTAGCTCAATTATTTAAATAAAAACTGTAAGCTATAAATAAGTATAGCCAGTGAATGCGATATTAAAAGAGCCTGCTCTACACTGCCCCCAAAATAGTGTATTTGGGGCAGTGTAGAGCAGGCTCTTGAGCTGATTGCGTTGTATTTTTACTGCCCGGAAGCAGAGATCTTACCTATTTAAAAGAAGGTATTGCTGAGATAACGATGTTAGTTATTTTTTGGTTTCCATTTCCGGATAACTTAATTCCATTGATTAAGCTTTTAGGGAAAAATATATCAGTCATCACTGTTAAACCATCATCCGCAAAAAGTTCTGCTGAAGCCACATCCAGTATCAGGCTGATTCTGGCATTTATTGCAGTAGCTATTCTTGGCGCACTGTGCTTTTTTGCGAACCCTTTTTCAAAGTCAGCAGCACCAGAATGAGTTCTGTCAATATAGTATGTTTTTGTTTGATGATCATAACCAACCAGCAGCTTTTGCCCTTCTTTATTACTCAGCACAACCTGAATACTTTTAGTCGTATTAAAGGTAAAGTCCAGCTTTAACCTTCCATGGAGATCTTTAGCATAAGCAGACAACTCAATTTCCTTATGGAGCGTTAAAGCTTGTTTTTTATAAACTGGTCTGAGCTGTGCATTCATTTCTTTTACCGGGACAGACCGCAAGTAAAAATCGCCTGCTTTCTCTTCCAGAGACAGATCTCTGGCAATTGTTGTCGCACCTCTCCAGTTCTTTGTGGGTACCACGTTTGCATATTGCCAGTTGTTCATCCAGCCAATAAAGATTTTCCGTTTACCAGTATTTGACCAGGTTACGCCAGCATAGTTGTCTGTTCCATAATCTATCCATTTCTCTGCTTTGGAACCTGGTACAAACTTATTACCGTCAAAATCACCTGTGAAATATTGGGTCGCTGATCCTCCATTTGGCCCTCCGGGATTGATACTGACTAAAAGTACCCAAACGGTTTTGCCATTATGTTCCAGTGGAAAAAGGTCCGGGCATTCCCATACCCCTCCATGTGCACCAAGATTTGCACCAAAATCACTTTCTCTTTTCCAGTCCTTTAAATTTGCTGAGGAATAGAAAGTTATCCTGTCTTTTGTAGCCAGGGTCATGATCCATTTTTTACCGGCCTCATACCACATTACTTTTGGATCTCTGAAATCGCTTATCCCGGGATTTGGAAGCACAGGATTTCCTTTATATTTTGTCCAGGTTTTTCCTTCATCATTACTATATGCAATACTTTGATACTGGTGCAGCCCTGTTTTAGCCTCCTCTATCTTTTGATTGTGATGCGTAAATATCGCAATGAAAGCATTTTCTCCAAAACCTGCTGTATTGTGCTGATCAACAACGATACTACCAGAAAATATCATCCCTAAACTATCCGGATAAAGTGCAATAGGTTTCTCCTCCCACTTCAAAAAATTGTTGGTGGTGGCGTGGCCCCAATGCATTGGCCCCCATGTGGTACCATCAGGATAATATTGAAAGAAAAGATGATAAGTCCCATTGTAATAAACCATTCCGTTTGGATCATTCATCCAATGGGCTTTTGGAGAGAAATGGAACTGCGGTCTGTATTCTTCTTGCTGAACAGATTGAGCTATAGATTGAGTTGAAATCGTAGCAAAGGATAAAAGTAGCAAGGGTAATATATGGCTGATTTTCATATGATAAAGATTGCTTAATGTAAATTAATTTAAATGTTCGGCGTAATACTTCTGAACATTGAGCTGACTACCAGCCATTATTTTGTTTGTATACACCGCCGCTAAAGTTAATCTGATTTAAAGGAATAGGAAAGTATTCATCTCTGCCGCCTGTAAATCTGGCATCACCAAGGTGTGCAACCCTAGATTTTTCAATATTGAAATAAGCATTCATCGTCTGGGAAGCCATTCCCCATCTCACCAAATCAAAGAAATGATAACCCTCTGTAGCAAATTCCAGTCTTCTTTCAAACCTCAGGGCCTGCCGCGCATACTCAGGTGTCCAGTTACAATTCACCCCTGGTTGGTAAAGCTGTACATTATAATTGGAAGTTGCATTTCCACTGGCATTTTTTAGCAGGGTTTTACTTGCATTAGCCCTGTTTCTAAGCTGATTGATCAGGGGTACAGCTTCAAAAGGTCTGTTTAGCTCTATGAGTGCTTCGGCCTTCCAAAGCAATACATCTGCGTAACGGATAACTGCCCAGTTTTTAGAACTGCCAATAAACGGCGGAACTTTTTGAAAAGATGGATCATCAGGCAGCACAGCTTCTTTCATACTGGCAAAGGCATCATAAATTGCAGGAGCACGTGCCCAGGAACGCTGAAAAACAAAAGCAGACTTATATTTAAACGGTGCACCTGGTTTGGCTACCGTATGATCTAAACGCGGGTCAAATGAGCTGGTCTGAAAATCCAAAGCTGCTGCAGCATCAGTATTATTGTAAGTAGTAAATAACGGCAATCCATTGGGATCTGTTTTAAAAGCATTAATCAAATCATGACTCGGAATATTAAAACCACAGCATCCGTATTCCTGGTTCATTGGATAGTTCAAAGCATGCCCGTAATCTAACCTGCCTTTTGGTGTGCCATCATCTTTTGAGTATTGAATAGCAAATACAGATTCCGGTTTATTGTCCCCTGCTGACAGAAAGTTACTGGCATAATCAGTATTCAAGCTGAATTTACCAGAAGCAATTACCTCATCACAAAGTGTATTTACCTCATTTAATTTAGCAGCGTCAATTCCACTCACGCTATTATTCTCTCCCTGTACATAAGCCTGATACAACAGAACTTTCGCCAAATAGGCCTTTGCTGCATTTTTGCTTACTCTTCCCTGATCTCCCTGATCTACAGGCAGGTCTTTTGCCGCAGCTCTGAAATCATCAGCAATTTTGGTCCAGAGGGCATCATTGCTCAATGCCTTATTCGAAATGGTTGCATAGTCAGCTTTTTTTGTATTCTGGTCAATATAAGGCACGTATTTAAAAAGAATTTTCAACAGGAAATAAAAATGTCCCCTTAAAAATCGCAATTCTGCCTGGCGTTGTACTTTATTCGGATAAGCACTTTCGGCCACGCCATCCATTTTTATCAGGGCGTCATTCGCTCTTCCAACGCCGATATACAACCTGAACCATAATTGATCAAGAAGTGCATTATCCGGTCTGTTCAATGAAAAGGTTTCGAACAAATGGAACTCAGAAAGATCTCCGGGGCCATCACCACCTTTGTAAGTATCCCCACCGCGTACGCTTCCATAAGGCCACATACTAGAATAGGGTGAGGTATAGTGGTCATTACCAAGAGCGGAATAGGCCGCTATTACCATTTTATCAATATTTTCAGGAGTACTGAGATCCTCTCCTGAAACCACGCCTTGCGCTGGTTCGTCCAGTGCTTTTTCACATGAAGAAAGTATCATGCAGGAAAAAACAAGTAGGTAGAATATTTTCTTCATCTTCTTTATAGCTAAGATTTTATAATGTGATATTTAAGCCAATGGTTCCAACAATGGGTACAGGAAATCCGTAATTTGGAATTTCCGGGTCCGTCCCTGTAAATGACTTGCTTTTAATAGTGAATAAATTACTGCCCTGAATATAAACCCTTAGATTCTGTATTTTCATATTCAGCGCCTTTTTCAGGTTAAAACCAATCTGCAGATTTCTCAACTTCAGGTAGGAACCGTTCTCAATGAAATAAGTTGAAGATCTGCCTTCATTGTTACGGTCTACCAGCGTTAAAGCAGGTATAGTAGAATTTGGATTAGCTGGCGTCCAGGCATCAAGCGTTCTGCTTCCCCAGTTGGTCCCGGTCCATAACGAAGAAAAATCAGTATAGGTCTTAAACTCGTTCATCACATCTACGTTTATCGCCTGAAGGAAAAAACTCATGTCAAAGTTTTTATAAGTAAGTGATACGTTTAAACCGTAAGTAAATTTAGGACTGTTACTGCCGATAAAATCCCTGTCCAGATCGTTAATTACGCCATCACCATTCAGATCCTTGTATTTAATCCGTCCCAACCCTTTTCCTGGTTGACTGGCATAGGCATCCACTTCTGCCTGAGAGGTAAACAACCCATCTGCGACATAACCAAAGTAAGAATTGATGGGCCTTCCAAGTACATTTTTATCTGTACCATTTCCTGGATAGGAAGCTAAAACATCCTTAGGTAAATAAGTTACCTTATTTCTATAGAGAGAAAAATTACCAGTCAGATTGAAACTGAAGTCACTTCCAATTTTATCTTCATAGCTAATGATCGCATCGAGCCCCTTATTTTGCAAGGAAGCACCGTTGCTATAGCTGTTACCACCGTCACCAAGTACGGCCAGGTAACCCGGACTGATCAGGATATCTGAAGTCTTTTTGATAAAATAATCAATTGATCCGGTAACCTTATTGTTCCAAAGGCCAAAGTCAACACCAAAATTAGACTCTTTCAACGATTCCCATTTCAGCTTGTCATTCCCTTGCTGAATTGAAGTAAAACCAGAAGGAAGCTGACCAGTACCTGCCCCTTTAATATCATATGCCGTCCCACGATCAAAATCCCATGTTGGATCGGTACCATAAATAGCTGAATACAGAGAAAGCGTTGCATTGTTTGGAATTTCCTGATTTCCTGAACGGCCCCAGCCGTATCTAAGTTTCAGATCAGAGAACAGACCAAGATCCTTTATAAATTTCTCCTCACTCAATCTCCAGCCCAGCGAGAATGCGGGAAATATTCCATAACGGTTTTCTTTACCGAAACGCGAAGACCCATCTCTTCTTAAAGTAACAGATGCAATGTATCTATCGTTATAACTGTAATTGGCTTTTCCGAAATAGGATAATAATGTGTTTCCTGCACCACTCCCACCATTCAGCGTATTTGTTGTGCCTGCATTAAGATAGGCATAATCAATATTTTCAAGCGCAAGGCCTTGTCTGCTTGCAGAGAATTCCTGGTTAATGTTTTTAATGTATTCCTGCCCAAGCAAGACTTCAATATTATGTTTTTCACGGGTGACCTTATAATTTAAGGTATTCTGCCAGATCACATTACCCTGATAGGCTTGAGAATTGCTCACCTGGTTAGCCGGATCAGATAAAAAGCCAGAAGTATATGATTTTTTAAGTAACCTCTGGTAAGTACCATTATAATCTACTCCAAAATTGGTTCTGAAGTTTAAGCCTGGAATAAGCTGGTAATCTGCATATGCATTTCCGAAAAGCCTGAAGAAATTAGCGCTATTCTGTGTATTGTCCTCAATTAGCCTTACAGGATTCTGTCTATCGGTCATCCCTGCAGCAGGGCCGCCCCAACCACCTGTTACCGTATGTACAGGAACAACCGGCTGTTGAACAAGCGAGGCAAAAAGAATGTCGCTCGATGGAATAAGTGCATTTTTAATATAGCTCAACGAAAAATTCTCACCAACTTTCAGTTTGTTATTCAGGTAACTATAATCAGAATTAAATCTTGCCGTATATTTCTGACTTCTTGATTTCCTGACAATCCCTTTGTTGTCATAATAACCAATTGAAAAAAGGCTGTTTCCCTTTTCTCCGCCATTGGAAACTGTGGCATCATAAGACTGAATTATTGAATTTTGAGAAATTTCATCAAACCAGTGCGTATCTGCAGGCTTCATAGTTTTAGCAGCATCAATGTATTCTGGAAAAATTACGCTGTTTAATACCGGGTTGTTAAAATTATTATTCCAGTTATATTGATAGATCTGGTTGTTATTAGGATTGACCTTATCATTGACAGAGGCTTGCCAGTAAGCTCTTCCCCTTTCTTCTGCATTCAGGGTTTTTAATTTCGTCGCATAATTCTGGATGGAAGCAGAGGCATTAAAATCAACCTTGGAGTAACCCTTCTTTGCCTTTTTTGTGGTAATAATAATAACTCCATTTGCAGCTCTTGAGCCATATATCGTGGCTGACGATGCATCTTTAAGCACTTGAATAGATTCTATATCGCTTTGATTGAGCTGCTCCATACCATTTTTGGTTGGAATGCCATCTATAACATACAAGGGATCGTTGTTACCTAAAGTACCAATTCCACGAATTCTGACAGTTGCCTGCCCGGTTGGTGAACCATCTGTCGTAATCAGTACGCCAGGTACACGGCCTTGAAGTGACTTCACTGCATTTCCAGATGGAATATCCTTAATTTTAGCAACATCAACAACATTTACTGCGCCGGTTATATCTTTCCTGCGTTCTTTTTGATAACCCGTTACCACAACCTCGTTGAGCTTGTTGATCGAAATCCCTAATTTGATCTTTAAATTGGCAGATTCTGCATTTATCGGATAGGTTAATGGATCGGCACCGATATAAATAAACCGTAAAGACTGCCCGGCAGTTACTTCGATTCTAAATGCACCATTAGCATCTGTCCTTGTAATTTTCTGTGTACCGACTATAACAACAGTAACTGCTTCCAGGGGAACGGACTCGCTATCGGTAACGACTCCGCTGACAGATTTGGTCTGGCCCAATGCCAAGCCAATCGCCACCAGGACAAAAAGCCAGGTGAGGTAAAATTTTCTCATAAGATTTATAATTTGGTTTAATTTTTAATGCATTACAATTCCAGTTTCTATCTGTTCCAAAGACTGACCTTTTGTTTCAGGCATCATTCTCCAGACAAATATTAACTGTAATACCATCATCGCACAGAAGAAGAAAAAGATATTAGCACCGCCAAAGGATTCTGCCAGATAAGGAAAACAGAATGCAATCAATGCTGCCATGACCCAATGCGTAGAGCTTCCAAGCGTTTGCCCTTTTGCGCGTACCTGGTTTGGAAAGATCTCCGAAATGAAGACCCAGATTACCGCACCTTGCGAAAAAGCAAAAAAAGCAATAAAAAGCATCACATAGATTGGAATCTGAAACCCACTGGATTTTGCGCCTAAAAAAGTAAATGCAATGAGTGCCAATGAAACAATCAATCCAATAGATCCGATTAACATGAGTGTTCTTCTGCCTACTTTATCAATGATATTGATGGCCAGCAATGTAAAGATGAAATTGACCATACCAATACCAACCGTAGAAAGCAGCGAAGAATGTGCACCCAGACCAGCCATTTCAAATATTCTTGGCGCATAATAAATAATCGCATTAATGCCCGAAACCTGGTTGAAAAAAGCAAATAAAACGGCTAGCATGACTGGTTTGTTATACTTACCGGAAAAAAGCCCATCTGCTGATTTATTCTGCTGAATGTCTAAACCGGATTTCTGAATTGAAGCAAGTTCTTCATTGCAGTTTAGCGGATTGATGATTCTGAGGATTTCCAGCGCCTTTTCTGTCGCTCCTCTTTTAAGGATTAACCAGCGGGGACTTTCCGGAATAAAATAGATCAGTACCAAAAAGATAATGGAAGGGAATGCCTGCACACCAAGCATCCATCTCCAGGACGCTTCTCCTCCCTGGCTTAAAAGATAATTTGAAAGATAAGAGATCAGGATTCCAAGTACTACATTGAACTGAAACAAGCCTACCAGTCTGCCTCTGCGGTGCGCGGGAGAAACTTCAGATATATAGATAGGTGCGGTAACTGAAGAAATCCCTACACCCAGTCCTCCCAGAAATCTAAATGCTAAAAATACATGCCAGTTATCTGCTAAAGCAGTTCCCAGCGAAGAGAGCAGATAAGCTGCCGCAACAAAGTATAAAGTGTTTTTTCTTCCAAAACGATCTGATGGTTTTGAACCGATAAGAGAGCCAATAACAGTTCCTATAAGTGCAATAGAGATCGTAAGACCGTGAGCAAAAGCAGAAAGATTCCAGAATTGCTGAATTGATTTCTCTGCACCAGAAATCACAGCAGTATCAAATCCGAACAGAAAGCCGCCAAGGGCTACGACCATGGACCAAGCCAGGACGGAATGTTTTTTCATAAAGAGTTTATTATTGGTTGTGGAGTGTAAGTTGCCTAAAACCACAGCTCATTAACATCAAATTTGTTTCAAAAACATACAAATTATCAACAATAAACAAAACATTGATATTCAGTCATTTAAATGATTTATAATGTTAAATAAAATCCAGACTTATGTTTTTGAAACATTCATTTTATACTTTTGATACATTACGTTCCAATTGTTCTCTCCCGTCAAGGCTACTTATCTTCTAACCCATGTCTATTTTCTCTACCTTTAATAGAAATTGTTAAAAGCAGGATCTAACCAAATAAATTTTGCTCAGGTAAATCCAGTTCATATCAACTGATAACTATGGTTCAAAAACATCTCTTGCTAGCCAGGATATTTATTTTAGTCTTACTGAGTGCGCTCCTTTTATCGTGCGGAAAAAAGAAAAAGAAAGATCCTGAATATGTAATCGCATTTTCTCAATGTGTAGGCTCCGATTTATGGCGAAGAACCATGCTGGAAGAAATGAAAATGGAGCTTTCACTTCATCCCGATGCTAAATTAATTTACAGAGATGCGAACAACAGCAGCGAAAGGCAAGTTAAACAGGTCAAAGAAATGCTTGACCAAGGAATTGACCTCCTTATTATCTCTCCAAATGAGGCCAACCCTCTTACACCTATTGTAGAACAGGCCTATAATAAAGGTATTCCGGTGGTTATCATTGACCGTAAAATATCTTCATCCTCCTATACCGCTTATGTTGGTGCCGATAATTATCAGATTGGTAAGATGGCTGGTGAGTATGTAGGCTCTTTACTTGCCGGAAAGGGAAATATTATTGAAATTATGGGGCTGCCGGGATCTTCTCCTGCAATTGAGCGGCAAAAAGGATTTTCAAAAGGACTGGAAAGATTCAAAGGGATCAAAATCTCTGCACAAATTTATGGAGACTGGCTAAAGCCCAACTCAGAAAAGCAACTCTTGAAATTTAAAGAAGCACTGACTTACACAGACCTTATTTTTGCGCATAATGATCAAATGGCTTCAGGCGCAAAAGAGGTACTCCAACAGCTCGGCTTAACGAAGAGAATTAAAATTATTGGTATAGATGCACTGCCCGGAGCAGGTGGTGGACTGCAGATGATTGACAGTAAAGTAATTAATGCAAGCATGTTATACCCTACCGGGGGTAAAGAGGCTATTTCTACTGCTTTCAAAATACTGGGCAAAGCATCTTTTGATAAAGAAAACATACTGCCTTCATTGGTTATTGATTCATCAAATGTTCAACTGATGAAAATGCAGTGGAATAAATTCAGCAGCCAACAGCAGGATATTGAACGTCAGCAGACCTTATTGGAAGAGCAACGGTCTCTTTTTGATAACCAGCAGTTTATTTTAAACATTATAGTGATTGCACTGGTACTTTCTTTTGTATTTGGTGGTTTAGCTTTCTTCTCCCTTCAGGAAAACAGGAAGATCAATAAAAAACTGGAGGCCAATAACCTGGAAATCTTAAATCAGCGTAACCAGCTGATCGAGATGTCAGAGAAAGCAAAAACAGCTACTGAGGCCAAACTCAATTTCTTTACAAATATTTCGCATGAATTCCGTACCCCATTAACATTGATACTTTCGCCCCTGGAAGATCTGATTAAAAATGAAAAAATAAATGCACTGGCCGGGCAAAACTTAAAATTGATTCATAAAAATGTATTCAGATTGCTCAGGCTCATTAATCAGCTGATCGAATATCGAAAAATAGAACTTGATAAAATGCGTATAAAGGCATCAGCAAATAAGCTGACTGATTTTGTGAATGAAATACTGGAAAGTTTTCAGCACAGCGCAAAAAAAAGAAATATAGACCTTAGGCTGATCTCAACGGAAAAAGATATTGTAGTATGGTTTGATGCAAATATGTTAGACAAGGTGATCTTTAATCTCTTATCCAACGCCCTTAAATTTACCACTGCGAATGGAACAATACATTTAACCATCAAGCGTCAGGACCGTTTTATAGCCATAGAAGTTAAAGACAATGGAACTGGAATGGAGCCCGAGGAGGTTAATCATATATTTGAGCACTTTTATCAGGCCGAATCAAATGTTGCAAGAGGATCTGGATTAGGCCTGTCCTTATCCAAAGAACTGATGAAACTTCATCATGGAGATTTAATAGTAGAAAGTAAAAAATGGTATGGTACGACCTTTACTATAAAATTATTAACCGGGGAAGATCACTTCAGCGTAAAAGAGAAATCCGTTGAACCTTTGCTCAAAGAGGAACTGCATGAAAATGCAAAAATTTATACCACAGATTTAGAGGAGCACAGAGAACAAAAAAGCAGTGACGCGCTCAGACAACTGAAAGAACAATCTATATTGATTATTGAAGACAACTCTGACCTGCTTTATTATCTGGGAGATAAATTTGACGATGAATATGAGATATTCATCGCTAATACAGGAGAAAGTGGTATCACTTCTGCCTATGAGCAAGTACCAGATCTGATTATTTGTGATGTTGTTCTTCCTGACCTTTCAGGCAGACAAATTTCAGAAAAGCTTAAATCCGATGTCCGTACCTCACATATACCGATCATTCTGTTAACAGCCCAAGACAGCCTCGAGCAGCAGATAAACGGTATTGAAAGCATGGCAGATGCTTATATTATCAAGCCATTTAATTATAATTATCTCCTGGCCAATGTCAGGAATCTGCTAAAAAACCGATTGTTGTTAAAGTCTCACTATACAAGCGATATCAGTTCAATTGCTAAACAGCCCATTTCCAAAAGTCTGGATAAGAAATTTATCAATGATTTTTCTGGCCTTGTAGAACAGAACCTGGGTAATGAAAACTTCAGTGTTGAGCAGATCAGTAAGACTTTAGGGGTTTCGAGAGTTCAGCTCTATAGAAAAATAAAAGCTTTACTGGATTGTAGTGTAAACGATTATATACTGAACAGGAGATTGAAGAAAGCAAGGTATCTATTGACCAATGAAAGATATAGTATAGCAGAAATCACCTATATGGTTGGCTTTTCTTCCCCAAATTATTTTTCTACAGTCTTTAAATCAAAGTATGGAATGAGGCCAAGTGAATTCAAAAGGAATCAAACAACGAACCCATAAAATTCAACCCGTGCTTTAATCAGCAACAAAAATCAGGTAACAGCAGAGCCTGATGCTTATTTCATCATTCGGTTAAGCTCCTGCAAAAGAATTCCCTTTTCATCATTACTATATTCCCAGAACATCACCCCTGCTAGTCCCTGATCTTTCAAATATTTACATTTGTACCGGATCGACCATTCATCTTCAAAAGTAACAAACTGTTGATTATGAGGATTGAATAAGTATGCAGCTTTAGCAGTTGTGTCCCTGTGGTATTGGAATTGTCCTGAATTGATGAGACTGTCTTTTATATCCGCAAAACCTTTGGTACCTACAGCAGATTTAAGTTCTGCTCCGACAGCACTGCGCGCATCAGATTTGATCTGATAAATGTGTCCGTAAAAAGGTATTCCCAATACCATTTTCTCCGGACGTATGCCTTCTTTTAAATACCGCTGAACGGATTGCACAATAGAGTTATTGTTATTGAAAGTTTTCGAGGGATATAGCGGCGCCTGATGAAAGGTTTTTCCCGGAGGATCATTTAGAAAATCATACGCCATTAAATTAATATAATCCAGGTATGCTTGCGCCTTATTCATTTCTGTATGATCCAGAAAATCTTTAGAACAATCTGCTGCTATGGTCAGTACAAGTTTTTTATTAATTCGCTTCCCCAGCTTATTGAGATCTTCTTTTAAAGCCTTTAGCAATAAGGTAAAATTCTGTTTATCTTCAGGTCTGTGAACATTGCCTGCGCCGGGCAGCCCCGGATATTCCCAGTCAATATCAAGTCCGTCAAGTTTATATTTCTCTACAAATGCAACAGCGCTCCTGGCAAATGCCTTTCTGGAAGTATCTGTCAGCGCCATATCTGAAAAATTATTACTGTAGGTCCATCCGCCAACTGAAATAAGGATCTTCAAATCTGGATTTTTAATTTTCAATTTGTTGAGATTTCTTAAATTAACAATATCTGTAGTCGCATTTTTTAAATTGATCCTATTGTTCTTGATATTAGCAAACGCATAATTAAGGTGTGTCAACTTTTCTGGTTTGATCATATTCATATCAACCAAACCATCATAACCTGCTACATAACCGATAATTACATGAGGAGGTTTATTTAAACAACTTGCTTTAAACGTATTGATGCCTAAAAATAAAACAATTAATATAGCCAGTCTGAAAGTATTTCTGATTAAAAATTCTTTCTTATTTACACCTTGAAAAATAGTGCTTGATTGATTTTTCATAACAGAATCATGGATTGTTTAAACTTAAATACAACTATGTTGCCTTTATCAGCAAACCTACATATAAAATAATGATAAAAATAACTTTCAGTGTTAACTTAACATTATTAAATAAGGTAAGTTGCACATAGTTTCAGAAACCAAACTCCTTAGATAACATCCGCGGGGGGTAATATATACGCCAAAAAAATTAATTCCACGTAAAGATCTAAAGCCTGGAAACCTTCAAACCATCACGCAAATCATTTGTTTCTAAGTACTTGATCAGTGCCTCCGGATGATCGGTTTGAACACCCTGAACTCCTTTATCCATTGCCGCTTTCCATTTTATCGCATCTTCATCAGCCATTTGCACATCCAAAAACACAGACAATCCGCTTTCCTTTAATGCAGCGACAAGCATTGGATCTGAAATATTATCAGTTGCTTCTAATGGCATTTGACGTAAAACAGCGCTCAATTCTTCTTTTGTTTTTATCGACGAAGGCAGGCCAGACATCAGCGGCATTTGAGGGGCCACTGCCCTCCATAAAGTATACTGCTCCGCTTTATTGAGATAAACCAGCACTTGCTTTTCCATCCCCGCATCCTTAATCTCCCCGTAGGCCTGTGCTACATCAGCTTCCTTAAAGTCCAGGTAAATATTGATCCTGTTTTTGCAAGCTTTTAAAGCTTCTCTAAAAGAAGGCAAGCTATATAAATGACCATCCTTAGCATTCAAAGTCAGCTTCGCCACCTCATCCAGGTTTAAATCCTGAATCCTCCCTTTGCCATTAGTCGTATGATCAACGGTTTCATTATGGATTAAAACCAGCTGACCATCACGGGTTGTGCGCAGGTCTAGTTCCACATAATCAGCACCAAGACTGATCGCGTCTTCAATTGCGGCTATGCTATTTTCAGGTTTGACCAGATGGCTTCCGCGATGGGCAATTACGACGAAGCCATTTTTACATTTGGGAAGCGGAGCTACCGTCCGCTGCCCAAATGTGATCAAAGCAAAACAGCTGAATACCATTACCAGTAAGTTTGTTTTACAATTCATCATTAACTAATTAATGCTTTGCAGCAGGGTTCATATCTGTAAATTCCGCGGCATGCTCCCTATTTGATTTTTTCAGCGAAAAAGCATCAAATAATTCTCCGGAGGTTTTGTAAGCTTCAAACTTCAGGTTTCCGCCATCCACATGAATCACCTGGAACAACTGTGTATTTTCCAAAGAAACATTCATCCACTTAGCGCCATCCACCTTATACATTTTAGGGCCGGCCACAGAAACCAGGTAAACTGGTCCGCTGGCTTCTCTACCAGATAATCCGCGTGGTAAATTCTGTCCGCGGCTATACGTATGGTCATGTCCCTGCAAAACAAGGTCTATATGATACTTGTCAAATAAAGGTTTAAACCGCTCTCTGAAATCTTTATTATCCCTGCTTTTGGCCGTAGAAAAAATAGGATGGTGAAAAGTGATCACTGTCCATAATTTTGTGTTTTCCTTTAAAACCTTTTCCAGCCATTCATACTCAGCCTTTGCAGCAGCCTCATCCAGGATAATCATTTGAGAATCCAATGATATCACACGTACATTTTGATAGTCGATATAATAAACAGACTCCTCTAAACCTTTCGGGCCATTTCCAGGCAAAGTATACTGTACACCCCAATGCGGATCTAAAACCAGCTTTCTTTTCTCATCACGAACATACTCATGGTTTCCAGGGGAAGGCATACTCGGAACCATTCCGTTGATAAAACCACCACCATAGTGCCATTCGCCCCATTCCTGATCATTGTTTGACCGGTTAATCAAATCACCGGTATGGATAATAAAACGTGCGTCCGGTTCATGAGTAAATGCTTTACGGATTACGCGCGACCATTTAGAACGGATATCATTCTGTGCATCCCCCAGATAAATAAAAGAAAAAGGCTTGTTCTGATCTGCAGATGCTGTGGTAAACTGGAACCATTCACTCCAATATTCACCTGCACCAACGCGGTAAGCATATACCGTTCCGGGCTTCAGGTTGTTAAAAGTAACCTGGTGATACTTCGCTGTCGCATAATTCTGGCCACCAGACAATACATGTGAATCTGCATCATAAGCTGTAATAGCCTCTTCCAGCGCAGGACTGGAATCTTCCGCTTTAATTTGTGCTTTAGCCCCTGTAATTGTAGTATCAGTACGCCAGGTTACCGTCTGACTAACAGCAGTATTGCCTTTCCAGGTTAAAATGACGCGGTCTGGAAAAGGTTTTGGATTAAAGTCCTGAGCTTGAATATTTGTAAACGCTGCAATAACAAGTAGTGCAGCAGTATATATAGATTTGTTCATTTGATAAATTTTAAATTATTTCAGGTACCACATTAGCGTGGATTCTTTGTCAGGGCCGAAAGCAGCGATAGCTTTCTGGTAATTCAACTTATTTTTAGCACTTTCAGAATCTGGAAAAACATAACGTTTTGGAATTCCCCTGCCCGCAGCCAAAGGACCGGTAACAAAAGCAGGATAACCAGTTCGGCGCTGATCAAACCAGCCTTCCGACCCTTTAAACAGCATCGCTATCCATTTCTGAGTGATCAACTGTTCCAATGTGCCATCATATTTAACCAGGGCCTGGTCAAAGTAATTTGAGGGTGCTGTAAGTCCATAACTTTTCATGGACTCCTTGATTCCCTTATAATACATCGACTCTGCAGTTTCTCCCGGCACAGTGATTTTACCTTTCTGGATAGCCTCAGCCAGAATAAAACATTGCTCAGTATAAGTGATCAGACTGGCATTCAATAAAGGGTTAGTGGATCCACCATTTTTTCTGAAAAAAGAAGAAGAGAAAACAGAGACATGGTCCTCTCCCCCATTATAAGCAGCAGGTGCATCAATAGCATTAGGCACGCCAACATATTTATTAAGATCTACAGTTGAACCTGTCGTACTTTTAACTGGTTCTACCCAAAGACCTAATCGCGGATCATTTCTTTGAACAAGTCTGTCTACCAGCTCCTTACTTACCTTTGTCTTTTGATAATCAAAATCAATCATCGCCAATGGGCCTCCAGGCCAGCTATAGGCAGCTAAATTCCCCAGATAAGCAACTGCTGCATTATCGGCACTACTTTCAAAAACAGGATAAGTGCTCTTGTCATTCACCATGGTCTGCATCTCTGTAAATGCGGCACCATATACTTTAGAAATCCGCAATAACATCCTTAAGCGCAAAGTGTTGGCAAACTTACGCCATTGCAAGGCCTTGCCATTGAACAGCACATCACCTTTAGCATTAATCTCTCCCGTACTTCCTTTCAGCAGCTCGTTAGCCTCCTGCAATTCTCTCAATAAATCAGGATAAATAACCTGTTGCTGATCATATTCAGGATAAATGAGGTTACTTTCTTTCGACTGCAGCGCCTGAGCATAAGGAATATCTCCATACAGATCAGTCAGGTAAGCAAAATTAAAAGCCTTCATAATTTTACTGATTGCGACGTACTGATTCTCGGAACGGCTTTTTGCAGTTTCCAGCAAGGTTTTATTCACCGATAAACGTGCGTAGGTATCGTCCCAGTCCACCGGTCCCCAGTCAAACAGGTCATAACCAGTATTACGGATCAGTGTAAGATATCTTGCAGCAGAAGCAGGTCTTCTGCCCACTGAATTTTCCTGGTAAGCATAAGCTGTAGACAAGATCACTTCGGACATCAGGAACTCTGTATTGGTCGTTTCCGGAGAATTAGGATTGGTATTGATTTTGTCGAAATCCTTGGTGCAGGCACTCAGTATGGCCATGAACAACACCAGGATAGTTTTATATCTGAATTTCATTTGGATACGGATTAAAAATTACAACTTAATTTACAGCCAAAAGAGCGTGTCCCTGGTAAGGTCCAATGGCCAACACCCAATTTAAACCCTTCGGTAACACTCATCGTAGTTTCCGGATCATAACCCAGGCCATTCGCAGTCCAGGTATATAAGTTCCTGCCGATCAACGAAATAGAAAGGTTGCTTATCGGAAGTTTACGCAACACATTTTTACTAAACACATAGGTTATAGAAGCTTCCCTGAGCTTCAGAAAAGAAGCAGAATAGGTTAAACGCTCATAATACTTATTGTAAGTGTTATTGTAAAAATCAGACGCTGCAATAATGACTTTATTTTCATTATAAGTACCATCTGAACTCGCTATATAACCAGGAATTATCATTCCGTCGTTGCGCTTGTTACCTTGCGAATCAACCCATGGCAGACCTCCGGTGTCTGCATCTCTGCCGGCAATGGTATTATCCGTTAAACCTGCATTGATCAGACTTTTAACCACATAAGAGTAGAAGTTACCACCTTTGCGCCAGTCCAGAAGGAAATTAAGCGTCAGGTTTTTATAAGTGAAAGTATTGTTAAAACCAATGGTAAAATCAGGATTATAGTTTCCAACTTTTATATATTCAGCGTTATTACGGATATAATGTCCTGTTTTATCCAGTAAAGCTGCTCCGGCATACTGTCCGCCTGGAACTTTAGTATAACTTGGTGTATAAAAATCTCCTATTTTAGTTCCTTCTTTTATTAAATAACGAATATTATCCCCATCGGCACTCCCCATAGAATATTCAGGCAAGCCCTCCATTAATGAGATTACCTTATTTTCATTCTTGGTAAAGTTTGCATTGATTTCCCATTTAAATGCACCTTGAACGGGAACCGCATTCAAGCCAATTTCCCAACCACTATTCTGAATGTTTCCGGCATTGATTAAACGGTTCGATGCACCAGAAGTAATCGTTGTTGGGATATTAATTATCTGGTTTCTTTTGTTGGTTTTATACCAGGTCACATCCAGACCTAACCTGTTGTTCAAAAAGCGCAGGTCTCCACCGAACTCATAAGAAGTTGCGATTTCAGGCTTTAAGAAATTGTTTTTCAGGTTAAACTCAATGGTCGCCCTTTTCACATCTCCCCAATCCTGGTTAAAAGGGATTGTATTGTAGAGTTGGTAAGGATCAGTGTCACTCCCTACCTGTGCCCAGTTCGCCCTGATTTTAGCAAAGGATAACAGCTCAGATTTGAGCTTAAACACATCCGTTAAAACAGTGCTTAATGAAACTGAAGGATAGAAATAAGAATTATTCTGAGCAGGCAAGGTACTTGACCAGTCATTTCTGCCGGTTACATCCAGAAATACCATGTTCTTAAATGCAGCCTGTCCCATTCCATATAAACTGTTGATTCGTTTACGGGAATTATACTGTGCATTGGTGATCGTTCCTGCACGTGCATTATTGATATTATAAATCCCTGGAATACTCAGACTTTCGGTACGCATAGCAGTACTTCTATTGGTCTGGTCCATTTGGTTCCCACCAACCGACAAACCGAAAGACCAATCCTGGTTCAGCGTTTTCTTATAATTAAGCAGGAAATCTGTATTCTGCTCCTTGAAGAAAGAATTATCTACCCCATAACCACCGAATTTAAATCGCTTCGCACTAAAAGGACGTTTGGTCTCATGCGCTTCATTGTATAGATCAAGTCCGGTACGCACCATTAAGCTTAAATCATTCGTGATATCAAATACTGCTTGTACGTTTCCGGTTATACGGTTTCTATCGTAGCCATTGGTATGTTCATAAGCGACAAAGTAGGAGTTATCAGAATCATCCGGAGAAAATTGTTCTAAGTTTTCCCGGCCTGGTTTCCAGTAATTCTTCAAATCATTAATATTCATATTGGAAGGCATGGAATAAACCATTTGCGTCACGCTTTCCCTGTAAGCAGAAGGGCGGTTATCGCTTTTATTATTTACATAACCAATATTGGTACTGATTTTTACTTTAGGATGCAATACATAAGTCGCTGCCAGGTTTAAGGTATTTCTGCTCAGATCTGTATGCGGGACAATCCCTTTATTGACCATATTGGTATAAGATAACCTGTAATTGCCATCTGCATTTTTACCGGTGATGGCAATGTTATTCGTATAGGTAGAACCTGTATTGTAAAAATCTTTAGCATTATTTGGGTGTGATACCCAGTCGGTAGGTATAGCTTTTCCGCTTTGGGCATCAAGCGGGCTGTTCCATTGCAAATGTTTGGTTCCTATATCCAGGCGCGGGCCCCAGGCCGAGGTAGTGCTCACTGCCTGATCATCCGTATATTCCCCTGCACCAAACTGATTCTGGAAATGCGGAAACATCCACACCTGGTCAAACATCGCATTGGAGTTGAAGCTTACACCCAAGCCTTTTTTAGCTGATGAACCGCTTTTGGTGGTAATCAATACCACTCCACTTCCTGCCCTGCTGCCATATAAAGCCGCAGCACTGGCTCCTTTTAAGATGGTGATGCTTTCAATATCATCAGGGCTGATATCAGCAACCGGGCTTCCATAATCTACAGAAGAACGGCCAACTTCGGAAGTAGCCCGCAGCGAATGTGCTACAGGAACACCGTCCACTACAAAAAGTGGCTGGTTATCGCTTGCAATAGATGATTGTCCGCGAATGGTAATCATCGCAGTAGATCCCGGATCAGAGCCCGTACTCACCACATTTACACCCGCTACCTTTCCGGCAATGGAATTCACCACATTCACTTCTTTTACCGTATTCACATCGCTGCCTTTTAGGGTAGCGATAGAGTAACCGAGCGCTTTTTCATTCCGCTTAATACCCAAAGCAGTAATCACTACTTCAGATAAACCAGTTTCATCCGGAATAAGGCTGATATTGACTGCTGTTTCTCCCTTTAGCACGAATTCTTTAGGCTGATAGCCCATCATTCTAAATAGCAGAGTGGCGGATGGCTCTCTTACATTTAAGCTATAATCGCCGTTCAGATTGGTCGTGCTGACATTATTACTCCCTTTTTCCAAAACACTTACCCCCGGTACAGGTAAACCTTTTTCATCCGTAACTTTACCTTTGACCCGAACAGCCTTTTTAATAATGATCTGGTTGTTTTGGATGATGTAAGTTAATTGTCTTGGGATCAAAACCCGGTTAAGCAGGCTGCTCACCATTTCGTTTTCGGCTTTAACAGGATCAATCTGCTGATTTAAGACTGCATCTTTATTGGTGTAAACAAAAGACAGCTTGGTTTTCTTCTCTATGCTTTTCAGCAATTCTGTTAAAGTGCCGTTTTTAAAATTGAAACTTATCCTGTTATTCAGTTCCTGCGCCTTTAAAGGCGATGCTTGCGCAGCAAAGAACAGGACAGTAAGCATAAAATAAAGGAGAGTGAGGAAACGCATTACTTTAAAAATTAATTGATTAGTCACTGCGGACTTTTTCATAACTTTGTATGTTTTAATCATTGAATGGGTTAAAATAAAATTGAAATCATTAGCCGGGGCATGCGTCAACATGCTTCGGCTTTTTCTTTATAGTTGTCTAATTACATTTACCTCCTTTTATATAAATGGTGTGTTTATTGATTGTGTAATGGATATCTAAAGTCATTTGAAGGGTCTTCAATACTTCGTTTAAGCTGACATTATTAAATTTCGCGGTGAGTTTACAGCCTTTAAAGGACTGGTCTGCAATAATTTTCACTGCGTATCTCCTTTCTAAAGTCTCAAAAACTTCTTTTACAGGTAACTGATCAAAAACCATTTTGCCTTCAGTCCAGCCAATAGCAGTCTGGGCATCTTCTACATTTTCCAAATGTAGTTTAGCAGAATTACCGGCAGCCTTTTGATTTGGCAATAAGTGAATAGCTGCCGATTGTGTTCCTGCTGAATCTCTGGAAACGGCCACTTTACCTGTGAGCACCGTGACTTCGGTTTGCTGTCCTTGCCAGGCACGGATATTAAAACTTGTTCCAAGCACGCGCGTCTGGATGTTCAAACTATGAACTATAAAAGGATGCTTCACATCCCTTTTGACTTTAAAAAAGGCTTCACCTTTAAGTTTTACCGTTCTTAAATCAGCATGTCGAAGGTTCTCCGGATAGCTGATACTACTGCAGGAGTTTAACCAGATTTGTGTACCGTCTGGCAACATCACGTTAATCATCTTTCCGGAACTTGCCGATTTTGTGATCCAGGCCATACTGGTCTGCTGTAAAACCGGTTGCTGTATTTTATAGAATAAAGTGAACAAGGCTACTGCCGTAAAAATAGCGGCAACAGCTAGCCAGATTTTAAAGTTAATGGTCTTTTGTGGTGCCTCCTGAAGTAAAGAAGCTTGAATAACATTGAAACTTTCCTTCCATTCGTCATTTTCCGGCAGCGTTGCAGTATGCTTCCATAACCATAAAGCCTGATCCAGTTCTTTCTGATGTCCGGAATCTTTACTAAGCCACTCTTGTATCTTTTTCTCTTCTTGTTCAATTTTCTGAACGTCGCCGCTGGCATGCTCCTTTGCGGATAAATAATCCATTACAAATTTCCAGTTCTCTTGATCCATTCCTATGCTTTTATAGAAACAAGACAAGAAAGCGGGCATGCACTACGGGCCGCAAAACGTTAACATTACGTTAAGAAATGGTTAAGGGTATTTTTACCTGAATTCTGCTTCGTTTTTCAGCACCCTTTCCTGCAAGAACTGAAAGCCTTTAACCAAATGATCTTCGACTGTTCTGACTGAAATATCCAATAAAGCGGCGATTTCTTTGTAGCTAAAACCGTCTATACGGAATAGATAGAAAACCAAACGCCTGCGTTCTGGCATCTGATCAATCAAGCTGTATAAGATCCTGTTGCGATCCTTATCGAGGTAAAGCTGAGCAGGATCTGCTGTTTCATCCAGAATGTCAGGCAATTCTTCTTCCTCCAGGTGCAGAAAATTTATCCTGGAAACCTTATGGTAATTCGTTGAAGCATTTTTTACTGCCCGGAACAAATATGCTTTTTCATTTGAAATCCGGGTATTATTTTTCCAGATGGCAATAAACACGTCATTCAGAATAAGTTGAGCTTCTTCAACATCCTTTACCAGGTAAATCGCATATTTTTTTAGCGTAGGATACATGCGCCGGTAAAGCTCCCCGAATGCTTTTCCATCGAAATTATTTACATCATCTCCGTTAAATCCGACAGTATTGTTTTCGCCCATAAAATATGGGCAAAATTAGAGCTGCCAAATGACAGACGTATTAACAAAATGTTAAATGAAGCAGGTAATGAATTCGGTGGCGCATTTACCGAAAGAAGATAACCAGATTGCTGAATAATCATACTCAAATCAAGTAAAGATTTGAATACGATTATTCAGCAATCTAATCAATAGTCTCTTAACCCTTTTATATTCCGTATCTTTGCCAATTAAATGGATATTTTAATATGAAAGACTATAGTGATATGATTAACAGCGACAAGAACTCTGGCAAGATTAAAGATCTTGAGGATGCATTGAATGGCGTTGAAGTAACTTACTCTCGTTGGCTGGTTAATCGTGAAAATATTCATACGGGTGAGAAACCTGATAGACTAGGAAATTATTTCCGTTATTTCTATGATGAAAACGGTATTCAATTTTATGTAAAAGACGCACTTCCTATTGATATAAAGAACGCGTGCTGGTCTGCCTTCAGAGGTATCTTTGTGAATAAGCAATAATAAATTATTGAACTGAAAAGCTAAAATGGCAAAGGAGAAGATTTATCGTCTCCGCCATTAGTTAAAAACAGGGCTGTTTCATTGGTACCTTTAATCCAAGACCACAGGAAACAATTGTTCATGACCAGCTTTTATTTCTTACCCAGTAATAAACAGATCCCAGGACAATCAACACTAACAAAGCAGGAAGCCATGCGCTTAATTTTAAGGTTTCCTTTTCTTTAACAGCTTGTTCAACTTCAGTCTTGTTGGTATTTAAACTCAGCTCATTTTTCTTTGACAGTACCGTTAAATTCTTTTGTATCACTGTCTCTTTATTAATTTTCAGCGGGATCACCTGCTCCTTGATCAAAGCTCTGGCCGAAAGTTTTTTGGTTACAGGATTTAAGATTAAACTTACTTCTGCAAGCGGGCTTTTAATAGCCATTACTCCGTTAACCAGCTCATCGAAATCAATATAGGTATCTGTGGTAATCACTTGTCCGGGAATAACCAATATGGTATCCGCTTTTTCTCTGATGGTAGTTAATGAATGATCAAGCGTTAAACTCACTGTATCTTTTTTAATTTGCCGGGCAGTTTCCTGTTTCATTTTTCCCGTTGCCTGAAACAGCCGTCGGGAAGTTCCGCAGCCCGATAAAATCATCAGTATGGAAATGAAGAACAAGGATTCTTTAAGGTGTATATTTTTCATAAGAATATATTTAATATTTTGATAATCAAACCGGTGCAGCATATTGATAACCAAAGCTCCCGGGGTTATTCCCTCTGTGCAATAGCGTGCAATATGCTGACCGGATGAACTAATTTTAACAGGTATTATTTGATAGTTTATTGAGCACCAACTCCAGGTATCAACGACAGAAAAGTAACGGTATCAGCAACCGCTTCCTGCTGCGTAGGGAAGTATTGATTATTCTCATTACGGATCATTTCCGGGCCGCCCATATTGATCATATCTCCTATTGAACGGGATTGATCCTGTCTGTACATTTCAAAACCAAGGTTATTGTAATATTCCAGCGTACCACCTGTATGATACAAATCAATCATTACCCCGTCCCAGTCATGAGATCTGTTGAGATGACCTGCAGTATTGTTATATACCTTTGCATTAGTAGGTTTAATTCTGGAAGGATAAGCCGCCAGATAATCCTGTATTTCCGGAGTAACCTGAAGCTCAAACGCCGAATACTTCCAACTGTTCCAAACGATGTTATTATAAATCGAAATATCTTTGGCTTCAGCGCCATAGGATACGCCCCATGCACGAATTGCATTTCCCTGGTGGTTTGTGATTTTATTATCATGGAAAGATCCATTACCATTCATATGGAAAATACCATTATGATAGCCATTTGGCGCATTAGGATCATCATATCTTGTATTGATATTATCAATGATATTTCCGGCAATCTCATAACCATCAACCTGTCCAACATAAGCTACATTTCCAATACCCGGGCAATTCTTAACTACACAATTCAGGAATTTAAAGTTTCGCATCAGATTTACAATCCCTTCTGCTGCAAATGCGCCATCGCAATGAAACCCGCTACTCGTATTTTCAAAAGTAAGCCGCTCCAATTTCCAGTCTTTAGAAGTAGATGCATCCGTACCATCATATATCCCTTTGTAGTGATAAGAAATAGTATAGTCACCCACATTTTTAAAGCTGATATCATGCAAATAAACTCCATTGCTATGGCCTTCAAAAGAAATAGCACGGTAAGACTGATCAATAATTGATGCTCCCCATAACTCGAAATTATCTGCCTGACCAACATCAATAGATCCACCTTTCAGGACTACTCCTGTTGCATCCATTCTGACATTAGTTGCTTTTTCGACATAGATGTAATCGTAATTACCCGGAACAATCTTCACATTGGTATTGGCAAGTGGTTCCAGAATCAGCTGACCTGAACCTGTACCTATACTTACAAAATCAGGATCTACAGGAGGATCTACCGGGGTTACTACCGGCACAATTGCCGTTGCATAAGCCTTTTGAAAATCTGTGCTTGTGATGGAGGGTGCTGCAACTTTACCATCAGAATAAATGATGATATTGCCCTTCACCGTGTAAGTAATGATCTGACCGTTTACAGTAATAGAACCTGTTTGATCTTGTGCAGCGGCTGCTGTTGAGTGTACTGAAAATTGACTCATAATTTAATTGTTTTAATGGTTTAAAATTTCTTTTTATCTGCGAACTGCTTCATAAGTTTATTCAACTCATCCAAAGTATTGTTAAGGCTATCCAGCCTGCAGTTAACCGGATAGTCCGTGATTTCTATAAATTCTATTTTTTCAGGGGGGGCCCTTGTTGACAGCATACCAGTGAGCAACAGCAATCCGAGCAGCGCTAAAAGCTTCTTCATCTCTTATTTTCATTAAAGTATTTCCGGACCGATTCTACCGTTCCATTTAAATGGTTTAAAGAAGTATCCAGCTTCTTGTTATTGCTATCCTGCTGCTCCTTGTAAGGGGCAAGCTGTTTAGGCAATTCCTGCTGAACACCTTTTTCTACAGCCAGGTTAATTTTCTCATTTAATGAGGTTATATCTCTGATCCGAAGCTGGTTCATCTCATTCAGGACACTGTATTGCCAAAAGTTCATTGCGACAGAAAGCAGGAGCATCGTAGCAAAAGGGTTCTGCTGAACAGCGGTAAACAACCGGTCAAACATTCTTTCAATCCATGCAGCTTTTCTGTCTATCATGTCTTGTGTTTCTGTTGGTGGATTTTGTATTTCTTCCATGGTAATTAAGTTTTATAAGGTTTAATCCTGCTTAACCAACTTTTCAGGAACCTGGCCTGTGTCCCTTTTGCGATCGAACTGTAAAAAGCCTGTCTTTTACTGTTATATATTAAAGTAAGTTTAGCTGGGTCACTTTTATTGACTGCCTGGAGAGTTAAGGGGCCTATAATGCCGTCTGAAGACAGCTTTATAGCAGAGACCAGCTTAACTGAATCCTGTAAATATTTAGCCGCCCTTACCGTTCCGGAATTCACTCCGAAATCATAAACCGTATTGGCCAGCTGCTGATCATGAATCAAACTCAACTGATTGATATCCCAAAAATTCTGTTTGTAAAAAGACCAGATCAGTTGAGTTAACTGCACATTGGCTTTTGCCTTCTGGTTGATCAGCGCAGCAGAAACACCATTCGTATCTTTCAGCCCGTCAATGATCAGCCAGCCTCTCCATCCGGACCAATTATTTCTGGAGATACCCGCATAAGTCTCTCCTCCTTTATCATTCGGATCATTCACATATCCGCCTTCATTTATTCCTGTCAACTGTTTTGCTATGCTGAAATCACTCATATTTTCCTTTTATCTGTATAGCTAATCAGCTTATGCCAATTATCTATTTCCTGTATAATCCTATTTTTTGTACATTTACTTCGTTGTACGATACAAATATAATATAGAATATTCTATATTTGCAATACTTAAATAGAATATTCTTTAAATAATCATGGAAAATACTGAAAATCAACGTCTTAAAATATTCAGGAAATCACTCAATAAAACTCAAATGGAGTTCGGGATGGTTACCGGACTAAAACAAGGAAGTTTCGCGGATGTCGAAAGAGGAAAAGTGAAGGTTTCCGGAGATATCAAAAATGCACTTTTTAAAGAATTTTCTTTAAATATAGAATGGTTGGAAACTGGCAAAGGGGAAATGACTGTGAATACCGTAAAACCAAATGCCAGATCAATTGGCGAAATACAATATCCCTTAGACTTTACGGACTCTCCTTTTATAGACCTGGGAGATGGGCAGTATTTAATGGTGGTACCTTTAGTGAATGAATATGCTTATGCTGGCTATTTATCCGGCTACAAGGACACTGAGTATTTAGAAGTATTACCAAAGCATACAATAATCGTGGACAAATATCATAAAGGCAGTTACAGAGCATTTGAAATAGTTGGTGACAGTATGGATGATAACACTAAAGAGAGTATCAGCGATGGAAGTATTGCCACTGGAAGAGAAATCCAGCAGCACCTGTGGACTTCTAAATTTCATACCCACAGATTTAAAGATTATGTCATTGTACACCGTAAGATGGGTATTATCGCGAAACGGATCTCAAACCATGATACTGAAACGGGTATCATTACTTGCCATTCGTTAAATCCGGACAAAGTTGCCTATCCTGATTTCGATATTCATCTTGATGAAGTGAAACAGATATTTAATATTGTGAACGTTCTGCAGAAAAGATAAGAAAGCTGATGTGCTGACTATAAAAAACAGAATTGGTCAGCACGTCAAATATTACTTCAGAAAAGAACCGTCTACAATAAACAGCTTCACACCATATTCAGAAAACGTGCGGTGCGAACTCAATTCGTCTGAAACCTGGTAAGACATTCCCTTTGAAAGCTTATGCTGGCTCCCGTCGGCCAATTCAGAAATCATTTCACCTTCAATACAATAAATGATATGTCCTTTGGAGCACCAATGATCTGCTTTATAGTTTTCAGAGTACTCTACTACCCTGATCCGTAAATCACCAAATTCTAAAGTTTTCCAATAAGCTACACCAGTTTCTCCCGGATGCTGTATCGCGGGAATATTCTCCCAATCTGTGTTCTGAAAAGGAATACCTCCTGAATGCATAGTATTAAAGATTAATTGACAACAAGATAGTATTTTCCCTGACAGTTTCTATAATATAGGCGTAGGCAGCATGCTGTCCAAAACGCTGAATAATCCGCTAAAAAACATTAAATACAAGGTTATAATCTAATTATTATTTTAATATTTTACCTTTGCACGCGCCAAAACAGCGTATATCAATCTGAATAGTCTGTAAGGTCTTCACTCCTATCCTATTACCAATAACCAAAGGAAAAAGACCGGCATAAAAATTAAGTATAAAACAATATTTCCCCTTTTGAGATGAGTAAGTTTCTATATGGAATTGATTTTGGAACAACCAATTCTGCACTATCTATTTATGACGAAGAAAAGAAAGAAATCATAAGTACTATAACAGTTCCTTCGCTCTTGTATTTTCAGCAAGAACAAAGTGCAACCCTGCCCTTAAATTACGTGGTGGGTGAAAATGCTATCGATGCTTATCTAAGCGATGGGATGAAGGGAAGGTTTATCAAATCTATCAAGCAAATCTTATCCAGAAGCAGTTTTATAGAAACACGGATTCATAATAAAAGATACAATGCATCCGACCTTGTCGCTTTAATCCTGAAAGACTTAAAAACCAAAGCTGATGAAATCATCGGATATGATTGTCAGAAGGCTGTGATTGGTCGCCCTGTATTTTTTGATGATGATAGTGCATCCAAAGATACCCTGGCGCAAACAAGATTGAGTAAAGCAGCTGAAAATGCAGGTTTCACAGCAGTACGTTTTCAGTTTGAGCCCATTGGTGCTGCTTTTGCTTACGAGAAGACGATTACAAAAAAAGAAAAAGTACTGGTAGCCGATTTAGGTGGGGGAACGACAGATTTCACTTACCTGATGCTTGATCCTGATCATTCCGGCAACAAAGACAGAAGAAATGATATGATAGCCTCTGGTGGTATTTATATCGGTGGAGACAGCTTTGATTCTGCTTTTATGTGGGATAAAGGCACACCATATTTCGGGAAGAATACCTTATATGAAGCTACGCCCGGAAAAGTGCTGACTGTTCCAATGTCGCTTTTCGCGAATATCTGTACCTGGGATAAAATGAACTTCTTTAACGGGTTGAGGATACAAAAAGACTTACAGGATTATTACCACTATTCTAAAAAAGACAGGAAGTTCAAAAACCTGATTACGCTAATTGATCATAACCTGGGTTATTCTATCTTTCGTGCTATTGAAAAAACAAAAATTACTTTATCTGATGAGCAGGTTTCTCAATTTACCTATTCAAATATGGAAATTGAAATAGATGAAGAAGTTTCCAGAGAACAATATGCTGCAGTAATTGAAAAAGATATCAAAAAGATCAGTGTTTATCTTGATGAATTCATGTTAAAAAATAAGATCAAACCTGAAGAAATTGATAGTTTATTCCTTACCGGCGGAAGCTCATTAGTTGGAGGCGTACAAGATCTTTTCAGGAATAAATTCCCTCATATCCCGGTAAATTCGGGAGATAATTTTACAAGCGTTGCCAAAGGCCTTGCTTATAGCGGTTATTTATTCGATGCAGATTAATCCAATAACCTCCTGAAGAAAGAAATAAATCAATTATTCATACACATATCAATAGATAGCTGGGGCTAATAGGACTAGTTCCACCTTTATCATCGTTCAAAAATAATGCTATTGTCAACATCCTGTTTCGATAGCTAAAATTAAAGATTTAAGGGTATATTGACACTAACAGCCCTATTTTAAACAAACAGAACACACTAAAACCCTTTTGATGAAGATTGAAGCGATTGAATTACTTAGCAATAATATTATAGAAACCGAGCAATTTTACAACACTATACTCGATATTAAAACCAATTCAAAAAGCGAAAATGAAGTATCTTTTCTGATTGGAAAGACAAAGGTATCTTTTCAAAAATCAGCTGTTCAGGATCCTAATTATCACCTTGCATTTGATATCCCAAATAATAAGCTGGAAGAAGCCTTTCAATGGCTAAAAAAAAGAACAACAGTATTACCAGTAACAACGAACAGCCAATTTTCTTCCTTTGAAGCCTGGAATGCAAAGTCATTCTATTTTTATGACAACAATGGGAACCTGCTCGAATTGATCTGCCGTTTTGATGCTGACAATCAATCCAATACTACATTTGAGAGTAGCTCGATACTATTTGCCAGTGAAATTGGTATAGTAACCAGCGATGTACTTGCGACTGCAGAAAAACTGATTAGTCAATACGGCCTTGATTATTACGCTAAACAACCTAAAACAGAAAACTTCGCAGTTATCGGTGATGAAAACGGATTGCTGATCTTAGTTACTCCCGACAGAAACTGGTTCCCTACAACGAAAAAAGCCCAAGCATTCGAAGCCAGAGTTTTGTTAAGTACAGCAGATGGCGCAAAACAGGAATTACAGATCAGAAACCAGCCGGGTAACTAATGAATAGCTTATAGTCTTATAAAACTGTAGCCGGTAATTTCCCATTTCCTGATCTGGTTGCCTGTAACTCCTTAGCTAATCGTTTGTAAACAATCTGCTTAGGAAATCATGAGCCAAATTTCATAAAAGCCATGTCCGCTCCTCTGGTCATCCCCACCTGTGCCTTTAAATTTAATTATCAAAAAACATACAATATTTTTACCTACATTCACTTAAAGTTTATTTAGTTAACCAAACTATCCATTAAAATAAGAATATCTACTAAAATCATATACATAGTAAAAATATTACTTCATGAGAAAAACAAAAATTGTTGTAATTATACTGACCTCAGACCTTGTTTTTTGCTAACAAATTGTAAAAAGCAATTCCATAAAAACCCGCTCCCTTTCCACAAGATGCTGCCTTTCTATAAGAATCGTTTCCACCACCACTCAAAGAAATTCACAACCACCAATTAAAACAGGTCTGCTATCATTTTAGCAGGCCTTTTTTTAAAGGCTTATGCGTAGTTATTGTCAAGAATGGCTTACAGCAGCTTATCAAATATTGTCAGGAATGGCTCACAGCGAATCATCAAACGTTCGCACAAAAATTATTCTCTGGATCCAGTTTCCTAAGCTAAAAGCATAATTGCCCATAGCGAAACTGTTGAAATAGCGATCCATAAGATAACTCCTTGTAAAAAAGGCTTGATCCCCACTGCTTTAATCACTTTAAATGATAAGCCACTTCCTATCAAAAACAAGGTCAAAGTCAATGCTGTTTTAGCCACATTTACCACATACGGAGTGAATGGTTTAATGAATGGTAAATAAGTATTCGCTAACATTGCCAGTACAAACAATCCAATGAAATAAGGGATTTTAACTTTCTTCTGGTCACTTTTAAAGATAAAGGCTGTACCAAACGCAACCGGAATAATCCATAATGCCCTTGCCAGTTTTACTGTGGTGGCAATCTGTAAAGCTTGCTCCCCATACTTGCTGGCTGCCCCAACCACAGAACTTGTATCGTGAATGGCAATAGCGCACCAGATTCCAAACTGGCTTTGCGATAAATTCAAAGCATGCCCTATAACCGGAAATATAAATAAGGCAGCAGAATTCAGTATAAATACAATACCCAATGCTGCGGAAATCTCTTTTTCTCCGGCTTTCATGACTGGAGATAATGCTGCAATAGCGCTCCCTCCGCAAATAGCTGTACCAGAAGAAATCAAAAAGGAGGTTTTACGTTCGGTCTTAAATACCTTACCGAGGAGGAAACCCAGTGTAAGCACACCAAAAATTGAGCATACTGTAAACAAAAAGCCTTCCCGGCCAGCATTCAGTGCAAAGGAAAGGTTCATTCCAAATCCAAGCCCGATTACAGCTAATTTTAACAGCCAGTTAGTTGCGACAGGATTAAAACTGAGAAATGGATGTTCCATTAACTGGGCAATTATCAGGCCCAGCAAAAGGGCTAATGGCGGGGACATCCAAGGCAACAGGCAAACTAGTGTGGCAACAATAAATATAATTTTTCGGGTATTCAGGCTCATTTGCATCATCTTAGTTATTTATGCTGCAAAGATGTCCCTAATGCCCACGCAGGTCAAATCGCGAAAATTAATCCGCCATTACTTCAGGTGATGAGTTAAGCGGGCATGCCGTAAAAAAACCTCCGATAAACCATCTGGCTTACCCTGAAGATGAATAAAATAGAAATGACGTTCTATGTGGAGTCCTGCTACATCAATCACCCTTAAAGTTCCGCGCTGAAGTTCATTGGTTAGCGCATGTATAGAGATAAAAGCCAGGCAGTTAGAATGCATTAAGTAAGATTTAATACTTTCGGTACTGCCAAGGTGTATTTCTGCTTTAAGGTCTGATACCCCCATTCCAATCTCTTTTAAAGCGTAATCTATAACTTCAAGTGTGCCTGACCCCTGCTCACGCATTACAAAAGAATTTTCCAGCAGTAACGCCTTACTGAGTTCGGATTTTTTAGCCAAAGGATGGTCCTGACCGCAAACCAATACAATTTCATCTCTGATAAACTCGGTATAACTGATTTCCTGATGTTTAGATCTTCCCTCTATAATTCCAAGCTGAATTTCTTTATCCAGTAAAGCTTTCTCGATCTGTTCAGTATTTCCATTCATCAAATTGATTGCTATTGCGCTGAATTTTTTCCTGAACCCTGCAAGGATCGGCGCGATTACATACTGGGAAATAGTAGTGCTGGCCCCTAATGCTAAAATTCCTTCTTTTTTATGAACCAGGGCATTCATATCAAAATCAATATTCCGATAGATATTAAATAATGATTCCGTATGACTGAGTAAGAGCTCTCCGGCAGGTGTCAGCTGAATTTTATTCCCCTTCCGCTCAAAAAGTTTATTATCATATTGCTGTTCCAATTCATAAATATGCTTGGTCACCGCAGGTTGTGTGATGAATAAAGCAGCGGCAGCTTTAGTAAAACTAAGCCGTTTGGCTACGGTATAAAAAACTTCTAAACGAAAGTCTGACATAGCTGGCCAAGGTCTTAATAAAATGGCAATAAATAAAATATTGTCCGGTCCAAATCAGAATGCTTCTCCCCCGGATATATTTCTAACAAATTTTTCAACTACATTTACAACCTTTTATAAGCCATTTCTGAAAATTGTCCTGGTTTATAGCCTAGCCTGAAACCTCTTGTAAGATTTTTTACGATCCACGGACCAAAATTCCTTCGTAGAAAAAAACAGGAAATAAGATTGAAAAAAAAATAAAATGAAGAATAAGCGGATCTCTTTTATAGTAATTCTGGTAATTATTGTCTTATTTATTGGGTTGCTGTTAAGAACATCTTTCAACCAATATACTGAGCAAAAAACACTTCAGGCCACAAGTCTGCAGCGAGATGCAAATAACGAGCAAATCTACAAGCTGGATACCATTAATATGGGAATGCAGGAAGCGGAAAACAACTTCAGAATGTACACCTCCCTATGGGAAAAGAAATATTTCATCAAATATAGCCAGGGCATCCGGCATATCTCTTCTCTATTGGAAAGCTTCTCAAAAGAAGATTTAAATGCTGTTTCCAGTGATATTTCCAGCGATTTAGCTAAAAGGAATAAGCAGATTTTACTTTATGCTAAAATCAAAAAGATGACAGATTCCCTGATGTCTGTCAATTTGAAAGTTGATACTGGTACAACTTTACCTGCCACCATTTCCTTTAGGAAACCACCACGGCCTGTCGTCAAAAAGATTATCAAAACCGAAGTCATCAAGCCCGTTCCTGAAGCGAAGAAGACCAAGTTCTTTCAGCGTATAAAAAGTGCCATACTCAATAAAGATGATAAAAAAGATACTGCCCTGACCAGTAAAACAGAGACCGTTATCATCGAGGCTAATGAAAATGACAACATTTATACCAGAAAAAATCTGGAAGATGTAGAAAAATTCTATAAAAACCTTTTTGAAAGTCAGCGTGGGAATCACAAGTTGCTGACCGAAAATGAAAGAGCAATTTTAAAAACCAACGGACAGATCCTGGACAATATCAAAGTGATGTTTAATGAATTCAGAACCAGGGAACATCAGCTTCAGCAAGCTAGAAAGATGTCATTAAGAGACCAAACATTGCATTCTTTAGAAGTCATAGGCACTTCAGGAAAGATCAATTTCCTGATCAATATAGTTTCAATGATCGTGATTATTTCTTTGCTGATTATACTCTATCGTGCCTATAATAAGATTGTCAAAGCCAACAAATTAGCTTCTGAACAGGTTATCGTTAAATCCAGGTTCTTTACCAGCATAAGTCATGAAATGCGGACACCGTTAAATGCAATTCTGGGCGCAACAGAACAGCTTAAAGCTACTCCATTAAATACTGAACAAGCGGCGATGGCAAATTTGCTGGAAACCTCTTCTTCGATGTTACTGTCTGCTGTCAATGAAATCCTCGACTTTTCAAGGATGGAAACAGGAAAATTGTCTCTTTCAAAAACCCCTTTTCATTACAAAACTATTCTGCATGAAATTGTTGCAGCCACCGCTGTACTTGCCGATCAGAAAGGATTGAAATTGATATTGAATCAAAAGGATGCACCAGAGCTATTGATCACAGGTGATCCTTACCGGTTAAAACAAATCCTGGTCAACCTGATTGCTAATGCAATTAAATTTACGGACCAGGGAGAAGTCCGGGTAAAGGTCAATAGTAAGAAAACAGAAACTGGTCAGGTCTTATTGTTGATTGAAGTCAGTGATACTGGTATAGGGATTTCAGAAAAAGAACTGCCTTTTATCTTCGATGAGTTTTCACAAGTCATCAACAACAAGCGCATGGACTGGCAAAAAGGATCAGGATTGGGATTACCAATTTGCAAAAAGCTGGTTGATCTCCATCATGGAAAAATAACGGTGAATAGTATTTTGGGTAAAGGCACAACTTTCCACCTGGAACTGCCTTATGCAATTGCAGCGCATCCACAAGAAGTTTTAACAGACAAAGAGGCCCTGGTTTCCAGAGTAGATGCTTTTAAAAACATTCATTTACTGGTAGTGGATGATGCAAATATGAATTTACTGGTTATCAAAATGATTTTTAATAAGCACAAAATTAGTTTTGATACTGCAACCAATGGTGAAGATGCCTTAAAAGCATTTGATGCCCAACATTATGATATGGTGTTAACAGATATAGAAATGCCGGGTATGGATGGTGTTGAGCTAACTAAGAAGATCAGAGCGCACTATGATATAAAAAAATGCAGGACACCAATTATCGCTATAACTGGCCAGATTTCTCCTGAATCTCATCAGAATTACATTTCTTCAGGTTTGAATGACTATATCGTTAAGCCATACAAAGAGAGTGAATTACTAGAAAAAATACTGGATTACCTTCCTTAATTTCATTGCTTAATTAAATTATTACCGCTAATCAATTGATTAAAAATCAGTTGATTAGCAGAAATGCACCTATAATTGTCTTGCTAAATGTCTCACATTTGAGAAATTAATCCTAAAATTGTGTCTGAATAAATTGAAATGTAAAATTGAATACGCATGAAAGACACCAAACAAAAAATTATTGATACTGCTATTGAAATCTTTAATGATGACTATTCAAGCGCACTTGAAAAGATAGCTGAACGGGCTCAAGTAACCAGAAGAACACTCCACCGGTATTTTACAGACCGGAATGATTTGCTAAAGGCTTGCCACCTTGAAATGCAGAACAAATGCAAAATCAATATTACCAATGCCATCAATAGCGCTGAAGATCCGCTTATCCAGTTAGAGCGGGTTTTATATGCAAGTATAGACTGCGGTTCTAAATATGCTTTCTTTCAAAAATTACATCAGTATCAGGGGCATCAGCACCAGAAAGAAGATGAGGATTGCGCAACCTATGACCAGACTTTTTCTCCGGCTACAGCTGTCATTAAGGAATTACAAAAAAGGGGAATTATCAGTCCTAACCTTACGCTTGCCTGGATCAATTTGTTGATGAGCGGAATTGTCACAGCGACCATTCAATCTTCAACCAGTGGAGCGGTAGCAAAAAACGACATTAAAGGCTTTGCCTGGTTTTCATTCAGTAACGGAATCGGAATTAATAAACTATAAAAATGGAAAAACAAGAATTTGAAGTTATCATTATTGGTGGTAGCTATAGTGGCTTATCAGCAGCGATGTCTTTAGGCAGGGCAATCAGAAAAACATTGATCATTGACAGTAATCAACCCTGTAACCGTCAAACCCCACATTCTCATAATTTTATTACACAGGATGGCTTTAGTCCGGCGCAAATTGCGAAAGCAGCGAAGGATCAGGTGTCAGTTTATCCAACAATCCAGTTTATGGAAGATGCTGTGGTCAGTGCTATTGGGGAAGACTTTAATTTCACAGTAACTACTGCTTCAGGCTTACAGATCAGCGCGAAAAAACTCTTGTTTGCGACCGGTGTAGCAGATCAGCTTGCTGATATTCCCGGACTTTCGTCCTGCTGGGGAATTTCTGTTATTCATTGCCCCTATTGCCATGGTTATGAATATAAAGATCAGCCAATGGGGATTTTATCAAATGATGAAAACACAGTAGATTTCAGCAAATTAATTTCCAACTGGAACAAAGATCTCCGCGTTTTCACCAACGGAACGCCAAAATTCAGTGCCGCTCAACAACAGGAAATCAGCGCTTCAAAAGTTACCGTTATTGAAAAGCCAATCGCGGGCATCGAACATGTAGCAGGACAATTGACAGGCATTCGGTTTTTAGACGGAACATTGGAAAAAATTGATGCACTTTATACCAGGCCTCCATTTGTACAACATTGCCTTGTGCCTGCAGAAATGGGCTGTGAATTGGATAAAAGAGGTTATATTTTGACTGATGATTTCAAAAAAACTACAATTCCGGGAGTATATGCAGCAGGAGATAATACAAGTCCGATGAGATCTGTTGCAAACGCAGTGGCAGCAGGTAGTATTGCGGGTGCTATGCTTAACCACGAACTGATTATGGCCTAAGTTTTAAATCGTAAACATTTAAGCAGCAATTATTTGTGTTTTAACTATATTTTATCCTTAACTTACTTATACCAAATGAGTTTATCTTAAAAAGGAGGTTTTATGAATATGGTTCAAAAAATTGAGCACTGGGGTGATCTCCATCATACCAAATCGCTCGACATAGTCCGTATCGGGCTCGGATTACTGATTTTAAGCAAAGGTATTGCCTTTGTCAGTGACACCGGAGTTCAGCAAGAATGGATTATACAGCACAATACGCTTGGATTTTCAGGATTAATGGCTGTTGCGGTATTACATACGGTGGCTTTTGCGCACCTGGTCGGTGGTTTACTGATCCTGATCGGATTGGTTACGCGCTTTGCTGCTGTGATACAAATCCCAATTCTGTTGGGTGCTATTTTCTTTGTTAATATTTCTAAAGGGTTCTCTTTTCTCAATTCAGAATTATGGCTGTCAATCATTGTATTGCTCCTGCTGGTTCTTTTTTGGGTAGTAGGTTCGGGACCGTACTCCGTAGATAACTGGATGAAAACACATCGTCCAAAACCATAAAATGTAGCGTAAGTTAAACTTACGCTACATGAAATATGCCCTGCTCATCTTTATTCCCAAAAGCAGTAAGCGCCAGCTGTTTTAAATCAGCATTCGCAGCCACACTCCATTTGAAACTTCGCGGTATACATCATAAATATAAATTTCCATTCACTTGCTATCATGCCAGATATCAAATACTTGCTGAGTACGGCAGTAAAAGAGAGTGGCAAAGAAGTTTATATCGGGATTTAATTTATAGGTGACTGGCATTCTTTTGCTTACACTATTTACTATTTTTGGTAAAACAGCCTTTGCTCAGGCGCCAAAAAAATATCGGGCTAATATTGGGTTTTATACTGAAGTCTATTATAGATCTTTCCAAAAAGAGGTTAAAATTCTAAACTAATAATCATTATTTTTAATCCTTCAATATGGAAATTAATCTTACTACTTCAGATCAAATACAAAAAAGGAGCTTTACGAAAAGACTATTTACAAATCTCACTTTTTGGGTTTTGATTGCAATTATTGCCGGGATTGTTCTGGGAACCACAAATCCTGCATTGGCTATAAAAATGGAAATTGTAGGTAAGACCTTCGTGGATATTATCAAACTATTCATTGCGCCGATTATTTTTCTGACTATTGTTTTAGGAATCAGCGGCATGGGCGACCTGAAAAAGGTGGGCCGGATTGGTGTGAAGTCACTGGTTTATTTTGAAATCGTAACTACATTCGCTTTAGCTATAGGCATATTTGTGGCTTATATAATACGTCCGGGGCACATTGACCGGTCAGGCCTGAATATACAAGATCCTTCTAAATACACTAAAGCTGCCGAATCGGGTGCTGGTTTTGACTGGGGCAAGTTTTTTATGTCTAACCTGACCTTACAAGTTTTGGCCGTTGCGATTGTGATTGGGGTTGCACTCAATTTTTATTCAAAAAGAGAAGCGGTTATCGGTGTTTTAGGTAAAGCCTCAAAATTAGTTTTTGGCGGTTTAAGATACGTAATGTACCTCGCACCTCTTGGTGCTTTCGGAGGAATGGCTTATACGATTGGTAAATTTGGCTTGCAAACACTGATCCCTTTAGGAAAACTGATGGGTACGGTCTATTTAACCATGGCACTGTTTGTATTTGTAATTCTGGGCTCTATCCTCAGGTATTTTAATTTAAGCATCTTTAGTTTTCTTAAATATATCAAAGAAGAATTGCTGCTTGTTTTGGGAACTTCTTCTTCGGAATCGGCTTTGCCTTCTATTATGAAAAAACTAGAGCAGCTGGGTTGCAGTAAATCGGTTGTCGGACTGGTTATTCCCACTGGTTATTCTTTCAATCTGGATGGGACATCTATCTATTTATCAATGGCAGTTATCTTTTTAGCGCAGTTGTATAATGTTCATTTATCATTTGCAGAGATGCTGAGTATCATTGGTATATTAATGTTAACCTCTAAGGGGGCTGCGGGCGTGACAGGCAGCGGTTTTATCGTATTGGCTTCTACGCTTACTGCGATCCATAAAATCCCTGTAGAGGGGCTTGCGTTCCTTTTAGGGGCAGACAAGTTTATGAGTGAAGCGCGTGCAATCACGAATATCATTGGAAATGGGGTAGCTACGATTGTAATCGCAAAAACTGAAAATGAATTTCATCCGGGAGAAGGTAATATATTGGCGCTGAAAAAGTAAAACGGGTTTTAATTTTTACTACCGTTGCTATACTCAATTCAGCAATCTCTTCCAATAAAAAAACCGATCCATTAATCATGAACCGGTTTTTTTATTAAGCCTGCTAATGCAGGTACAAATATTATTATTTGTCGCTGTTTTTCTTTTCAGTTACTTCAGTACGGATGTCTTGAGCTAGTGTTTTTAAATCTTGCATTGCTTTACGTACTCTAGTACCGGCTGCACCGTTACCTGAATTGTAAAACTTGTCTGCATCTGCCTCAACTCCGGCGATTAACTCTTTTAATTTTGCGAATTTTTCCATGATATTTTTGTTAATTAAATTTGATTTCTGGGCTTAAAGTTAATAATTGTTTGTTTTCTTCCAAATGATTAACGAACGATAATTGGGTTTTAATATGTCTGGATGTTTATTTAAAACCATTTCTACCGGGTATTGTTAAAGATGCTATGATTCACTAACTCATAAAAGCATGAAAAAAGACAATTCACAAGAAAAACATAAAGTAGCTGATTCAGAAGACTTTAACACAGACAAACCACAAGAACAGACCTTACCACGGTACAATAGTACCAGCGAACACCGGGATGGAGCTGAGCTTCCTGCCATTGAAAATCTAAATCAACAGGAAGGAATAAAAGATCAGCTAAAAGACGCCAAAAACAATGATTCTGACAATAATATGACGAAAAATGATGACCCATTGTATGGCAAAAAGACCAAAACTGACCTCGGTGCAGGTCAAAGGGATGAAGACGAAGATGAAAAAGAGAAGATAATCCGCACCTGATCCCCTGCCGTACAGGAGATCAGAATAAACAGGTTTTTAATAAGATGCCGGAGCTGGCTGATTGGATTTCAGGTTAATTTTAGTCCTGTTCAGCTTCGGAAATAAAGCGATAACGAGCAATACAGCGATCAGCAAAATACTAATCAGCAGATCATAGTCCATCATAGCCCTTAATTGTGCCTGGCTGTCTACAGTCCTGTTCAATAAACCTCTCGCTACTTTGGCTGCCTGATCGGGTGCCATACCTTTATTGGTTAACGCACCTGTGTATTGCGCAAGGCGTTCAGTAACCACAGTATTCAGCCCGCTCAGGTGTTCCTGGAAACGGTTGATGTGGTTACTCTTTTGTTGCAGCTGAAAGTAATTAATTAGCGCAATGCTGGAACAAAATCCAGTAAAGCGAAAGAATACGCCGGTTGCAGAGGCAGAACTCCCTAAATGTTCAGGTACTGAGGAGATCGCAAAAACAATAATTGGCGTCATCAGCATCCCTGCCCCCATTCCCTGGATAATTAAGGGGAGAACAAAAGTAGAGGGATCAGCCTGTGTAGTAAACAGGAACCACATCCAGACATGAAAAATCAATAACAATATAAAACCATAGAGCCAAACCAGCCGGATTGGTCTTTTCATAATGATCAAACGCGAGGAGATCAGTACACTCAATAGAATACCGGCAATGTTCGCCGCCATGATATAGCCTATATGTATAGGGTCCATCCCTAAAATAACAGCGAAATAAACCGGGATAATTCCTAAAGCTCCACGTACCAGATATAAGATGAAGATCATAAACATCCCTACATTAAAATTCCTGTGCTTAAAGACATCCAGATTCAGGTATGGACGTCTGAGATGGAGCTGACGAATGACATGTAAAGTTATCAATACCAGCGTTCCCGATAAGCTCCAGACTATCCTTGAATCATGAAGCCAGTAATATTGCTGTCCGTAGACTAGTGTATAGCCTGATAAACATAAGACCAGCGCATAAATGATAAAACTATAAAAGTCCAGCTGATAAAGTGGCATCTTTTTGTTCAGCCTGATATTATTCATAATCACCAGAAGCAAAATCCCGCCTGGGATATAAGCGAAAATGATAAACTTATATAAGACATTATAATCAAAGGCGTCTAATATAGGTGCGGTAATGATAGTGGATATGGGTGTTATACACAATAGCATTCCATAAAAGATAGAATAACCTATTTCCCTTGCTCTTTCATTGTGCAGGCTGCCAAAAATCAGCGTAATGCAAATACTGGTAGACATACAATTAGACATCCCCTGCAGGAATCTAAAAAACAATAAGATATATAAATTCTGTGTATGAAAACAAACATAAGCCGTCCCCATCTGGATCAGAATGCTGAGTATAAAGTATTCCCTGGTAGCAATGAAAATGAAAAACCTTCTTTCCAGCGCAAAGAATCCGGCTACTGCCGCATAAAAAATCACCATAGAGTACTGGACGTCTGCTGGTTCAATACCATAATATCCAGCTGCTCCGGCGCCACTGGCAGTTGATAAGCCGAATAGCAAAAGTCCCGGAAAGATAACCAGAAAGATAGCTGCCCTGATTAACCAGACTGGCACCCACGATTTAAATACTGGCAGTGTTAAACTCATTAGTCTTTACTTATTTTGACATTGACATTCATCCCTGCACGCAACTGATCTACGACTTCTTTACTTTCTGTCAGTTTAATTTTAACAGGTATACGCTGAACTATTTTCACAAAGTTACCGGTAGAATTATCCGGAGGAAGTAAGGAGAACCTTGCTCCTGTTGCCGGAGAAAGAGAAACGATAGCACCTTTAAATGTTTGACCAGGAAAAGCATCGGCAGTAATTTCTGCTGTTCCATTGACTCTCATTTTTGCAATCTGCGTTTCTTTAAAATTAGCAATCACCCATTTACCTGCCTCCTGATTTACGATATAGGCCAGTGTTTGTCCAATCTGGATTTGTTGCCCTTGCTGAATTGTTCTTCTGCCCATTTTACCATGGTATGGTGCACGTATAACCGTATAGCTCACCTCGAGTTTACCCCTGTTCAGCAAAGCTTTGCGACGTTTGATTTCCGCTTCGTAAACTCCTTTTTGCGACCTGATATCATTGACTTTAGATAAGGATGCCTGGTAATTTTCCTGAGCGGCCTGATATTCTGACGTAGCTACATCCAGCGCTGCTTTACTGTTCTCTAATTGTTGTTGCGTGGCAGATTCTACTTTAAATAATTTAGAGTACCTGTCATAATCTTGTTGTTGTCTTACCAATTTTGCTTTTGCAGAAGCAATTTGTGATTGACTTGCCTGCGAAACTTTAGAGGTCGTTAAAACATTGCTTTCTAATACAGAAATCTGCGCCTGTGCATTGGAAAGTGCAGCTTCAGCTTCTTCTTGTTGCAATTGATACTCACTGTTATCAATGATTAGTAAAGTGTCTCCTTTTTTCACTTCCTGATTTTCTTCATATTTGATCTCCTTGATAAAACCACCCACGCGTGAAGTAATCGGATTGATATATTCTTCTACCTGTGCATCATTCGTATCCTCGTAATTGTATAGCTGAACCAGGGATATAATTCCCCAGACGGCAAGCCCTACAGCAATGACACCAGCAATCCAGGCTGTTATTTTTGTAATCAGCTGATCCGTATTCGTATAGTTATTCTTTGTTTTCATGTTAGAGGTTACCTATTGCCTTTTGTAATTGATAAAATTGTAGTTGTGCTGCGATTCTGGCCGCAGCGTAATCGAAACGCGTCTGAAGCAATTGTGTATCTGCATCGAGTAAGTCTGTCACTAAGGCTAACTGGTTGAAATAAGTATTGTTTACTATCCTCAGGTTCTCTGTCGCCTGAGTGATATTTTCCTTCGCCACATCAATCCTCGTGAGCGATTCCTTATATCTCAAATACGCTTCATTCACTTCCTGCCTGATTTTATCTCCTGTATCCGAATGTTCAACTTCCTGCTGCTGATATTTGAGTTCAGCGGCCCTCGCCTTATGTGTATTATGATAAAAAGCTGAAATCGGGAAACTTGCTTTAATCCCGGTCATACCCAAGCCGTAAACGGCTATTGAATAAGGGTAAAGCAAAATCTGAGGATATGAATAAGCGTAATTGGCAAATAAACCTAGCTTAAAAGACACATTTGCTTTTACATTCTTTACCTCCAGCTTACGTAACTCTGTTTCTTTTTCGGATATTTTATAAGCAAAAGAATGTGCCATCGCATCTGATAAATAGGTATTGTAAGGCTTCAACACCGGCAAATCAGCTTTTAAATCTTCTGCCGGCTGAATCACTGTTTCATCAGGCAATCCGGTCAGTATGTTCAATTTCTGATTGGCAATAGCCAGGTCATTGTTCAGCTGGACCAGCGCCATTTTCTGTCTGGATAATTTTAGGGTCACACGGAGTACATCACTTTTCAGTACGACCCCATTTTTAAGCAATTGTTTGATTTCTGCCAGTTGTTTTTCCTGATCACTGATATCTTTTAATAGCAAAGCTTTAAAAATATTACTCCTTTGCAGGTCAAGGAAATAAGCAGTAGCCCTTAATTTCATTTCCGAACTAGTCAGGTTACGCTGTTCAATAGCGATCTCATTTTCTTTCTTTTCTTCCGCAATCTTGATATTAGTTTTACTCCCGTTATACAAGTTAAGATAAGCGCTGCCGCCAAATTTATAGGAGGTATGTACCACTTCAAATTGACTCGGAGTATGGAATAGCCCATTTTCGTAAATAGGGACATTGCTGACTCTTGCGTATTCGCCTTCGGCAGAAATTTCAGGAAGACGCTCTGCTTTAGCATCCTTAATTCCTTCTGCAGTTCCTTTTACCCGAAGGTCCTGCATTTGTATGGTTTTATTATTTTCGGTCACTTTTTCCCAGATCTGGTTCAGTGACATTGAAATTGGAGTGGTCTCTTGTGCTTTCAGCCTGTTGAACAGGAAAATAGGGAAGAGCAACAAAACGAGTTTTTTATTAATGTAGTACATGTCTTTAAGAATGATACAAAATTACGGCTATGAAATACTTGTAATTTTATCTATATTACCAAATATTTGTCCATTCCAGCCAATGCCAGTTTTAGACACAGCAGCCTACCTTAAAAACATAGATTTTAAGCCAAAAAGTATTTTTATTGTCCATGAGAAGCTAGAACGCAGCCTTCCAAGACATGCTCATACCAAAGGGCAGCTCACTTATGTGGAAGGTGGAATTGCTTATATTCATATCCAGCGTAAGACCTATATTATTCCGGCAAGGCATTATGTATGGATACCAGGAGGCCTGGAACATTATCTGAATGTGAGAAATGCAGCTACGGTGACCCATAACTTATACTTTTATACGGAAGATGATCATTTAGACCCTTTTTATCAGAAATTAGGGATCTATCCGGTAAACAGCCTGTTATTTGAGATGCTGGTCTTTGCAGAGAACTGGACAGGAACAATTGAAAAGAAAGATCCTGGTTACAATTTCCTGGTAGCGATCAAAGATATTTTACCACAATTAAGTACCAAATCATTTCCGATTGCTTTGCCCACGACATCGAATACGAAGTTAAGGCCTATTGTCTTATATCTCTCTCAGAATTTTGCGCAACCGCTGACTTTGGAAAACCTGGCCAGCCGCTTTGGAATGGGTGAACGTACTTTATCGCGTTTGTTTCAGTCTACAATGAGTATCTCTTTTTTACAGTACCTAAAGCTGATCAGAACAGTAAAGGCCATAGAATTCATTATGCTGGGTGATAAGACGACTACAGAAATAGCCTATTTAACAGGGTATAATAGTCTGGCGGCCTTCAGTAAAGCATTTTTTCAGCTCACAAACATCAGGCCGTCAGATTTTGGCAAGAAGGATTAATCCAGCCTTTTTAAGTAAAAATCAGTTGGTATATCAACGATCAGCGGAACCTTTTCTACCGCGACAAAGCTTAAGTCCAGTCCGAATCCTCTTTCTTCTGGTACGCTAAACGTTTTAAGAATAGTATAATAAGCCATCGTAAAGCGTTCGATAAAGCGTAAACTGTTGGAGTTTGAAAGTACTTTCTCTATCACAACGAACCTGAAATCTCCTGCAATATTGTGCTCTTTCAGGGAAGCATATTTACTGGTAATATCAATTTCTCCGTTTTTAACCATCTCTTCTACTACTTTTCTGAACAGTACGTTTACGCGCTGCTCTACTCTGAATCCAAGACGGAAATCAATTCTGATCAGTTTTTTATCAACTAACTGCTCTACTTTATATTCCATTGTAAAAGGTTCATCGGTTACATCAACGTGTAGTAACCAATATACATCAGCTCTTTTTGGATGTTTCTGAATGATAGAGTACATGATGGAAGATTCAATTTCAAAGTTGAAATTGGCACTGGTCAGGTAAACTAACTGAGAGGCATATTTAGGAATAGTCTCATCTTCACTGATCTTACTGATGATTGGAAAATACTTCTCAATATCCACAAAACGCATGTACCTGTTTCTGATCCGGCGACCGTTTGACCAGGCCCACATGATAGAAAAAAGAGACATACCCAGGATTAATGTAAACCATCCACCGTGAAGGATTTTCACTGCGTTACCTGCAAGGAAGGTTAATTCAATCACTCCGTAAATCGTCAGGAAGATCACAATCAGGTACATCGGAACCTTTTTACGCATTAAAAAGATAGAGACCAGGATAGTTGTCATCAGCATGGCTACGGTAATTGATAAACCGTATGCTGCTTCCATATGCTCTGATTTCTGGAAAATCAAGACCACCAGGATACAACCGATAAACAAGACCCAGTTCATGGAAGGCACGTATAACTGGCCTTTTGAATTACTAGGATAATTGATTTTAACTTTAGGCCATAAATTTAATCTTACAGCTTCTGAAATCAGGGTAAATGATCCTGATATCAGCGCCTGACTGGCTACAGCGGCTGCTACAGTTGCAATCAGGATTCCGTAGATCAAGAACCAGTCTGGCATAATATGAAAGAATGGGTTAATTTCGCCAAGGTGTTTACCTTGTAATTGCCATAACCATACGCCTTGTCCCATGTAACTTAAAATCAAACAGATTTTAACATAGACCCAGCTCACACGGATATTAGAGCGTCCGCAGTGACCAAGGTCAGAGTAAAGTGCTTCTGCCCCTGTTGTACATAAAAATACTGCACCGATAATCAGGAATGCTTCAGGATTAGTAGTCAGGATATGATAGGCGTAATAAGGGTTGATTGCTTTAAGGATTTCCGGAAACTGCATGACATAAGCTGCGCCCAGAACAGCAATCATTGTAAACCAGATCCACATAATCGGACCAAAAGCTTTACCAATAAATGAAGTTCCGAATTGCTGGATACCGAAAAGGAAAGTGATAATCAGGATAACGATCGGCACGGTTGGCAGATCCTTATAAATAATACCCAGACCTTCAATTGCTGAAGAAACAGTTACCGCTGGTGTCATAATTCCATCAGCGAGCAAGGCTGCGCCACCAATCATGGCGGGAATAATGAGCCATTTTGCTTTACGTTTAACCAAAGAGTATAGAGAGAAAATACCGCCCTCCCCTTTATTGTCTGCCTGCAGGGTTATGATTACGTATTTTATAGTTGTTTGAAGTGTTAATGTCCAGAAGATACAGGATAAACCTCCCAGTATCAGGTCTGCAGTAATTAACCTGTCGCCAATAATTGCTTTGAAAACATAGAGTGGAGAAGTACCTATATCCCCGTAAATAATCCCTAAGCTAATTAATAAACCTGCCGCGGTTAGCTTATTGACGTCTTTATGATTTGCCATTTTTTTAATTTGAGTGGCGCAAATGTAGGGATTGTTCTACATTGAAGAGTACTATAATTTAAAAAATTAATATTTAATCCAATCTGTTTAAACATCTTACAAATTTCTATAGATATAATAAAGGTCATCTGAGACAAAACACCAATCCAATATTAAATCTATGTTAACTTAAAATCATCATTAACAGAATGATAATTAAACATTACCAAATCGTTAATTTACCTTTACAACGTGCCGATACCCATTTTCATTTTCCACGAACTACTTTTTAGAATTCAGTTGTTTGATCCTTCAATCGGATCTTATGTGTCCCATAGTTATACCAAATCTGGTGCGGTTATCGTCACTACAACGCGTACAGTCCGCATTAGCAGAGGTTTACTAAACAAACAATTCAAGGACCCGACTTTAATCCCCGAAGCCGCTATACAGAAACTTATTGCCTGATAGCTAATCTCATACAGAGTTGATGAAGACTTAACATTACCTTTTTATTTTTACAGAAACCCCATTCCGATGAATTCTGTATTCAACTTCTTCAGTCCGAAAGACAAAAAATTCCAGCCACTGTTTGAGCAGGATGCTAAAAATCTGGTTAAGATCTCCCAAAGCCTTTTATTAACGGTAACGACTGAGGACCAGGAGCAGCAGATTGCACAATTCAGAGAAACGGAAAGGCTGGAACAGGCTGGAGATGATATTACACATTCAATTTTCCTGGAGTTGAGCAAAAATTTCATCACTCCTTTTGACAGAGAAGATATTCATGCTTTAGTAAGTGCGCTAGATGATGTGGCGGATTATATCTACGCGACTTCTTTAAATATTGAATTGTATAAAGTCACTGTTTTTAGTCAGGAAATTGTACATCTGGCCAAGTTAATCACAGAAATGTCCAAAGATCTGGAATTAGCGATAATGGAACTCCGTAATTTCAAAAATACCAATATTATTGCTGATGTTTGTTTAAGAATTAATAAGGGAGAGAGCCAGGCAGATTTTCTTTGCAACACTGCCATCGCCCGTTTGTTTATCTCAGAAACAGATGCGATCGAGCTCATCAAGCAAAAAGAGATTCTCCAGACCCTGGAGATGGCTACCGATAAATGCGATGATGCAGCGAATGTGCTCGAGGCTATCCTGATTAAAAACGCATAAATAAGCATGTCATCAGAAAATAGAAAAACACCTTTATTTAAATTAAACCAACCAGACGATACCTATAAATTTCAGCCGCTGCCGGAACCGTTCGGAGAATATCCTTACCGGTTAAATTCAGGATTAACTTTGCCTGATCCTCATAAAATGGTCTTCCAGATTGCTGGTGATACAGGAGGATTAAAGTCCCCTTCTTTTCAAAAGCTTATTGCAGAAGAAATGAGCAAGCAATATCATCAGGCTAAAAGCCCGGCAGATCAGCCGCTGTTTCTTTACCATGTGGGTGATATTGTCTATCATTTTGGAGAAGCTGAACAGTACGAGCGCCAATTTTTCATCCCCTATAAAGACTATCCTGCTCCGATTTATGCCATTGCGGGTAACCATGATAGTGATGTAAACCCGAATGTAAAAACACCTTATTCAAGTCTTGCTTCCTTTACGAGTGTGTTTTGCGGAAAGACGCCAAGACCGGTCCCTTTCGGTACTAAACTAAATCGTATGAGTGGAATGCAGCCTCATGTGTACTGGACTTTACAAACGCCATTGGCTAATATTATAGGCCTGCATAGCAATGTCCCTAAATTCGGGGTCATTACTGAAGAACAAAAACGATGGTTTATTGAGGAGTTGAAACAGGCTGCTACTGAACGTGCAGAGAAAGCAATTGTAGTTTGTGTTCACCATGCACCTTATTCGGCAGATTTTAACCATAGCTCCAGTTTACCAATGATTAATTTCTTGGAAGATTGTTTTGAGGCTGCAGGGGTAACACCAGATCTTGTATTAAGTGGACATGTACATAATTATCAGCGCTTTAATAAAACTTATGCGAATGGAGAAGTAGTTCCATTTATCGTTTGTGGTGCGGGCGGTTTTGACGAGATGCACTGGTTAGTGGAGAGTGATGACCTCGAGTTTACGGATAAAAGCGACCTTTTTGATCACGTTACTTTAGAAAATGCATGTACAATGCAGCATGGTTTCTTAAATCTGGAAATTGAGAAAACTGAGCTGGGACATCAAATCAATGGAAAATACTATGCCATTCCGCATGAGGGGTTGAAACCAGGTGAAGATGCCAGTCTGTTCGAAGAGTTTACGTATTTTTGTAAGCATGGCGACAAACAGGTTGTTCAATAAATCTTCTCTTCAGAATTCCAAAAAAGAAAGTTTAACGCTCAAAGAAAGACTTGCAGCTTTAGGTAATTTGCCGGAATTCTTTAAAATGGTCTGGCAAACAAGCCCCCGGATGACCATTTCAAACTTGTTTTTGCGGATAGCGCGGTCAGCAACTCCGCTGGCGATGTTATATGTGGGTAAATTGATTATCGATCAGGTGATCTTATTCAGTAAAACGCCACAACAGCATGATCTGACTTATTTGTGGGAATTGATTGCGCTGGAATTTGCATTGGCTATTTGTTCAGATTTATTGAGCAGAGCGATCTCGCTACTGGACAGTTTATTGGGAGATCTTTTTTCTAAACATACTTCTGTACAGATCATGGAGCATGCCGCTACGCTCGATCTGGATCAGTTTGAAGATTCTATTTTTTATGATAAACTGGAACGGGCCAGGCAGCAAACTGTGGGACGTACAATTTTACTTTCGCAGGTGATGAGCCAGTTACAGGATCTGATTACGATGGGCTTTCTTGCAGCGGGCCTGATTGTATTTAATCCATGGTTGATTTTACTTTTATTCGTGGCCATTCTGCCTTCTTTTTTGGGGGAGTCTTATTTTAACGATCAAAGTTATGCGTTAACCAGAGGCCAGACGCCCGAAAGAAGGGAGCTGGATTATCTGCGTTTTTTGGGGGCTAGTGATGAAACAGCGAAGGAAATCAAAATATTTAATCTTTCTGGTTTTGTGATTGACCGGTTTTCGCTTTTATCGGACAGGTTTTACAAGGCGAATAAAAGATTGGCTGTACAACGTTCGGCATGGGGTGTGTTTTTTGCCTTATTGGGCACGGCAGGATATTACGGGGCTTATGTAGTGATTATCCTGGACGCGGTTTCAGGAAAAGTAACAATTGGGGAACTTACCTTTTTAGCGGGTTCTTTCCGGCAGCTCAGGACTTTACTGGAAGGAATCCTGACCCGTTTCACAGCGGTATCCCAGGGTGCTATTTATCTGCGTGATTTCTTCGAATTCTTTGAGATAATGCCAAAGATTACTACAGCAGACAAACCTATTCCGTTTCCAAAGACTATTCAAACAGGTTTTACTTTTGAGGATGTTGGTTTCCGCTATCTGAATTCTGAACGCTGGGCGAACAGGCATTTAAGTTTTACGTTGTTTCCCGGCGAAAAACTGGCGTTGGTTGGTGAAAATGGTGCTGGAAAAACAACATTGGTTAAGTTGCTGGCGCGCTTATATGATCCTACAGAAGGCCGGATTTTACTGGATGGCATAGATTTAAAAGCATATGATCTTGCGGATTTAAGAATGAACCTGGGGATTATTTTCCAGGATTATATCCGGTATCAAATGAGTTTTTCTCAAAATATAGCGGTTGGTAATATCAAGGAGAAAGAAAATGAGAGTTTAATCAAATCTGCTGCACATCAGAGCCTGGCCGATCAGCTTGCAGAAAAATTACCTGGGCAATATGACCAGATGCTGGGAAAAAGATTTTCAGAGGGTGTGGAGCTTTCTGGCGGAGAATGGCAGAAAGTGGCTTTGGCAAGGGCTTATATGAAGGATGCACAGTTGCTAATTCTGGACGAACCGACTGCAGCGCTTGATGCGAGAGCCGAGTATGAAGTTTTTCAACGTTTTTCTGAGCTGACTCATGGAAAGTCAGCGGTATTGATTTCTCACCGTTTTTCTACGGTAAGGATGGCCGACAGAATCCTTGTGCTGGAAAAGGGAGAACTGGTAGAAATTGGAAGTCATCAGCAATTGCTGGATAAAAACGGACGTTATGCGGAATTGTTTAATCTGCAGGCAATGGGTTACAGGTAGATTAAAGCTATTTCAATATTTTAATGGTGTCCAGTGAATTAAATTCCCGCTGAACTCTTCGTTGAAGTAAAGAAAAAAGTCTTCTACTGTGGCAAAGCCATCATTAATAGCCAGCTGCACTAAAGTTTCTTTGTCTATCAATTCATAGTTTATAAAAACAGCCGGTCCTTTATCATTGATCAGATTGGAATAATCAATTTGTATCCGCTGTACGGATTGACATCTCAGGATGGGTGCAAATTGAAATTCATCGGTTGAATTCAGATGAATAACGAGCTGTATTTCCATTCCCGCACGCCATTCATTGTCTAAGTCTCTGCGGATAGTATGAATTTTTGGTTCCAGGAATTCTCCGAAGGTATCTCCATCCCAGCATTTCCCAAATTTCTCCAGGTGACGGCGCTGGTAATCCTGATAACTTCCTTCCAGATTACCAGGCCCCAGCATTAGGCCTTTCCATATTTTCTCCAGAAAATAATTAGGCTGATGATTGACTTCTGTGCCAAATGATAGTTTCATATTATCTGTGTGCTGTATAGTAAGCTGCAGGTACTGCTTTGATTAATAATTCAATTTCCCAGTTAGAAAGTGGTGGAAAATCTCCTGCTGCAGCAATGTCTTTTAATTGTGCCAATGTACGGATTCCCATCACTGCACTGTCCAATGCTTGATGCTGTAAAACAAAACGAATAGCTGTTTGTGCTGAAGAGCTGCTTTGATCGGTAATGGAGCGGATAACTTCTGCTGCCTGAGCAACTTCTGCTTCGCTATAATTCAAATAAGGTGCTGCGGGTTTACCTGCTAATAAGCCTTGTGCAATACTTCCGCGCCCCACTACACCAATATTGTGGTCATGAAGCAATTCCAGGCATTCCTCTTCTGGCCTGCGGTCGAGTAAGCTATATTGCATCATCACACTCACTATGTTAGCGCGCTGTACGTATTCCCTGATCACATTTGGCCGGATAGAAGAGATTCCGTAATACCTGATTTTACCTTGTTGTTTTAAAATTTCAAAGGCTTCAATAGTTTCATCAACCGGGTCTTCAATAGTACCTCCATGTAACTGGTAAAGGTCAATATAATCTGTTTGCAGTCTTTTCAGGCTATCTTCTACTGCGGACAGGATATATTTTTTGCTGGGGTTCCAGTCCCATCCATTTCCATCAGCCCGGTGCTGATTGCCAACTTTGGTCGCCAGGATTACCTGATCCCGCCTGGATTTCAATAATGCACCTATTTTAGTTTCATTTTCTCCATGTTCATAAAGATCTGCGGTATCAAAATAATTGATTCCCAGGTCTAGTGCCTGGTCAATAATCAGTTGGTTTTCGCTGGTGCCTCCGGTTAAGGACATACAGCCAAATCCAATTTTACTAACTTCCAGACTGGATCTTCCAAGTTTTGAATATTGCATTTTATTGATTTAGGTATCGTGTTTATGCTTATTTTAAGGGCAGCCAGTGTTATTTTTAAGCGTTCTGCCAAGCAGACTAAATTAATCGTTTTTTTTAGTTCTGCAACAGATTTACAGGATTGTTTATTAAGCACTGTTTATCAATGTTTTGTTTTAACTTATTGACTATCGCTCCCTGAATTGGTTTGTAGATTTTTTGGTATTTGCTGGATTAATTCCTTCTGGTTTTCTCTGGTAAACAGGATTAATTCCTTTTAGTTTGCTGTGCTTAAATAGGAAAAGAGTCCAATAAATGTATCCAAAAATGAACAATTTAGCCTATTTTGTGGTTTAAACAATAAATTGAGATGAAAACCCTAATTTAATTAATGGATACTTTTACTACGATTACCATCCTGGTAACCATCAGCGCGCTCATTTCGTACCTCAATCACCGTTACGTTAAATTACCTGGTACGATAGGTATTATGGTGATTGCAATCAGCCTTTCTGTCTTGATCCTGATTACGGGAAAGACTTTCCCGGCAGCTTATAATTTTATTTCCGAACTTACTTCGAGTATAGATTTCACCAAAACCTTATTGGATGTGATGCTGGCATTTTTACTTTTCGCCAGTGCATTACATTTCGATTATGAAAAGCTTAAAGCACAAAAAAGACCGGTACTTATTTTGAGTACGGTAGGTGTAATCGGATGTACAACAATATTTGGTTTTCTGTTTTTCTGGGCAGCTTCTTTTTTGCATATAGAAATCCCGTTAATGTATTGTTTCCTGTTTGGTGCGCTGATCTCCCCTACCGATCCTGTGGCTGTATTGTCAGTCTTAAAGAAATCCAAAATCCCACCTTCACTGGAAACCATCATTGGTGGTGAATCATTGTTTAATGATGGTGTGGGTATCCTTTTATTTGTAACCCTGCGGGAGCTTACTGAAAATACGGATATAGCTTTTTCCTGGTCACATTCTTCTTTGTTATTTGCACAGGAAGTATTTGGCGGTATATTATTGGGTGTGGCCTCAGGTTATTTATGCACCAGACTGGTTAAAAAGGTAGATGAGTTGCAAACGATCTTAATGATTACGCTCGCTATGGTGATGGGGATTTCTGTAGTCGGTGGTTTATTGCACGTATCTATCCCTTTGGCAGCGGTTACCGCCGGATTGATGTTAAGCAACATGAAATTAGGAGAAAATGCGGATACTATAGATCTTAAAGATATATTAGATAAGGTTTGGGGATTAATCGATGATTTGCTGAATACGATCCTTTTTGTAATGATTGGATTGCAAATCGTAGTGATTCCTTTCTTCAATAACTACTGGTTGATTAGTTTACTTTCTGTATTTTTTGTACTGATTGCCAGAGGCTTGAGTATTGCTGTACCAAGTATTTTGATGAGAAGATCTTTAAAGACTGATTATAACAAGCTGGGCATTCTGATCTGGGCAGGATTAAGAGGCGGGATTTCTGTTGCACTTGCTTTATCTTTACCAGATTCTCCGTATAAAGCCCTGATTGTTTCGGCCAGTTATATCATTGTTATATTTTCGATTATCGTGCAGGGATTAACCTTAAATAAGGTAGTTAACAAATTGGTAAAATAATTCATAATGAATATATGCACACAAATATTTTTGACCATATCACCAAGCAGTTCCAGCTTCCTTTTACCAATCCGGTACTGATATTTTCTTTATTACTGTTTATTATCCTGATTGCCCCGATTTTACTGGGCAGAATCAAAATCCCTGGCATTGTAGGGTTTATTATCGCCGGAATCCTGATCGGCCCCAATGGTTTCAATATCCTGAAGAAAAACTCTGCGATAGAGCTTTTTGCAACCATCGGTTTATTGTACATCATGTTTATTGCGGGTATTGAGCTTGACCTGGCAGAGTTTAAGAAGAAAAAGCACAAGAGTTTTATATTCGGGTTTCTGACCTTTGCTGTTCCTATTTTAATTGGTTTTCCGGTCTGCTATTATTTGCTGCATTATTCTTTACTGACTTCCATTTTAACGGCAAGCATGTTTGCTACGCATACGCTGGTAGCCTATCCTATTGTCAATAAATTCGGAATTGCTAAAAATGAAGCGGTAGCGGTTACTGTTGGAGGTACGATTCTGACAGATACTGCGGTGTTAATTATCCTGGCCGTGATTATGGGTTCTGTGGAGGGTGAGCTGAACAGTTCTTTCTGGATTCAGCTGGCTATATCCCTGACTATTTTTACTGCAACGGTATTTATTGTCATCCCAAAAATTGCGAAATGGTTCTTTACTAAACTGGAAAGTGAAAAGACTTCTCACTATATTTTTGTTTTATCGGTCGTTTTCTTCTCTGCTTTCTTAGCGCAGCTTGCGGGTATCGAACCTATTATCGGAGCTTTCGTAGCTGGGCTGGCTTTAAACAGGCTGATTCCCCATTCGTCTATCCTGATGAACAGAATTGAGTTTGTGGGTAATGCTTTGTTTATCCCTTTTTTCCTGATCAGCGTGGGGATGCTTGTTGATTTACGTGTACTTTTCAGGGGGCCTGATGCCTTGATTGTTGCTGGTGCTTTAACAGTAGTTGCTATAGTTGGTAAATATTTTTCGGCTACTCTAACACAGTGGATTTTCAAGTATACTAAAAACCAGCGTTTGCTTATTTTCGGTTTAAGCAGTGCCCATGCGGCGGCTACATTAGCGATTATCTTAGTGGGTTACCAGGCAAAAATTATTGATGACAATATCCTGAACGGAACTATTATCCTGATCCTGGTTACTTGCGTATTTGCTTCTTTTGCAACGGAGAAAGCTAGCAGGAACATTGTTTCTGAAGAAGAGCTTACTGGGCCGGAGATGATTCAAAATCAAGAGAATATCTTAATTCCTATTGCAGATTTCAACAATATGAACACCATGCTGGATCTTGCAGTATTGTTTAAAGATAAGAATTCTGATCAGCCCATTAATTTATTGTCAGTTGTGCCGGATAGTGATAATGCACAGGCAAACTTGCTTATCGCCCGTAAAAAGCTGAATGATTCTGCCAAATATGCTTCTGGAAATGATACGATGGTCAAAGTGATTGCTACTTTGGATCACAACGTTTCGAGTGGTGTGCTGCGGATTGCCAAGGAAAAATCTGCGAATATTATCATTAGCGGATGGCCGAGGAAGAACACCGTTATTGATAAGTTTTTAGGAGACAAGTCTGCTGCACTGATTGAAAACTCACCAGCAAATTTATTTATCCTGCATTTGCATAAGCCGATTACTGTACATACCAGCATCCAATTGGTTTGTCCACCAGCTTATTTAATGGAGAAGAATATGCAAGTATGGCTTGCCAAGGTTTGTAAACTGAGTGTTGAGCTGAGTCTATCTGTAGATTGCTTTTGTGACGAGTCTACGAAAAAACATATTGAACATGCGTTACTGCTGATGAAATCGAGTGTCAGTTTTAAATTCGATTCCACAGAAATCTGGAAAGACTGGAGAAAATTAAAGGAAAGGATCATGCCTGATGATTTCATGATTGTTGTGCTGGATAGAAAGCTGGAAACAACTTACTTGCTTTCACTTACTTATACGCAGCGTAAACTGGAACATCTATTTGAGTCACAGACTAAACTGCTGATTTATCCGCAGCTTTAAGCTACCAGCCCATTCTTTTACGCAATGATAAGATCTGTTCAGCATGGTGTTTGCCGTGCCAGTTATATAGACTTGTCATCTGCCATAATGGGACATAAGTATCAGATGCGGGATGATGATATTCACGTTTCCAGTCCTCATCTGTCATTTGTAATAGCAAAGATGTCCAGCGGCGGTGTAAAGCGTGTACCAGGGTGATGGAAACATTTAAAGGCACATCCGTAACATCAGGCAACTCTGCCCAAAGTTGTTCTTCATAAGGTTTAATGGTAGGACGATCTTCTGTCAGCGCCAGTTTCAACCTGATATAGGCGTTCATATGACTATCGGCTATATGATGAATTACCTGTATGGTATTCCAGCCCCCTTCTCTATAGGGTACATTCAATTGTGCTTCATCGAGGTTTTCGATACAATAATCCAGTAGCAAAGGGAGAGATTTGATAGAATTTATCCAGGAGTTAAGGGATTGTGGTGTATAAGTTTCGGCTGGAACATAACGCCCGATCGGGAAAGCATGTTCTTCATTAAAATTCGCTATCATTGAATGGCTAAAGTTTATATAATTGATTAAGAGATATGATATTCTTCCAGTTTACGATAAAGCGTAGTTAATCCTATTCCCAGTAAACGGGAGGTTTCAGTTTTATTATTACCTGTATACTTTAATACTTTAATGATATGCATTTTTTCTACAGTCTCCATTTTCATCCCGTCGCCTTCAGCTGCGCCATGGTGAAATTCATAAGGGAGCAAACTTGCATTCAGGATTTGACCGTCAGATAGAATGACTACTCTTTCTATGACATTTTTCAATTCTCTGATATTCCCTTTCCAAACATGGTTAAGCAGGTTTTCGCTAAACTGTTCATCCATCGTAAAGTCTGGTTTATTTACTTTAGCAGCAAATTGCTTCAGATAATATTTCGCAATCAGCAGTACATCGCCCTTTCTTTCATTTAAAGAAGGAAGCTCTATGGAAAAGACAGATAACCTGTAAAACAGATCCAGCCTGAAACGGCCTTCTTCTGCTTCGGTTTTCAAATCCCTGTTCGTTGCAGCTATAATCCGGACATTTACTTTAGTGGTTTGGGTATCCCCTACTTTGATAAAGGTTTGATTTTCCAGTACCCTTAAAAGTTTAGCTTGTAAATCAAGGTTCATTTCTCCTATTTCATCCAAAAAGAGTGTTCCTTCATTTGCTTCTTGCAGTAATCCTTTTTTATCTTTCTGAGCTCCTGTAAAAGCTCCTTGTTTATACCCAAACAGTTCACTTTCGAGCAGGTCCGGATTAAAGCCGCTGCAGTTTAGAGCAACAAATGGCTTTACTTTGCGCTCGCTTTCAAAATGTATGGCTTGTGCAAAAACTTCCTTACCTGTCCCCGTTTCTCCCAGCAGTAATACGGTCGTGTCTGTTGGCGCAACTCTGCGGGCCAGGTCTACCGCTGCTAAAATAGTTTTGGACTGTCCAAGTATAGAATTGAAATCGTATTGCTTTTGTATTTTAGATTCCAGCTCAAAGACTCTGTATTGGAGTTTGGCCTTATCCATCGCTTTATAGACTAATGGAATGATCTTATCATTATCATCTCCTTTAGTGATGTAATCAAATGCACCGTTACGCATCGCTTTTACACCATCCTGAATGGTTCCGAAAGCAGTCAGATTGATAACTTCTGCATAAGGTTTTATCTCTTTAATTTGTTTAACCAGCTCTACGCCATTTACATCCGGTAGTTTCACATCACTGATCACTACATGGACTTCCTGATTAGCCAGCACCTTAAGTCCTTCTTTCCCTGTATTGGCCTGATACACTGTAAATCCTTCTAATTCTATAATTCTTGCTAAAAGACTACATATCTTTTTTTCATCATCAATAATCAGGACACTTTGCTGCATGGTTAAAAATTTCATCAAAAATAGTTATAATAAGACAGATGTAATCAAGCTTGATCCCGTATTTATTGGTAACACGGTCATATTCATTAAAAAATCTTATTTTTGTACAATAAAAAACCTTCACCATTTTGGCTAAAATCAAAAAGAATTCCCATAAAATCCTTTACAGAAAGTATTCTTCTAATATTAAATATATTATGATGGTGCTGACTGTACTTATCATTACGTTCTTTTTACCTAAACAACCGCGTTTCAGGTATGAATTTCAAAAGGGTAAAGTTTGGTTGAACAAAGACCTTGTCTCTCCATTTAGTTTCGCCATTTTGAAGACTAATCCGCAGGTTACCACAGATAAACAGGACGCATTGGAGAACGTCCTTCCAATTTACCGGTACAGTCCTGAGCTATATACGGCAGTTGAAGAAGCTTATAGCAATGAGTTTGATGTAAAATGGCGTGGAAATGCTTTTCCTGAAGAAGAAAAAATACCGAATAAAATAGCCTCGCTTAAATTATTAAAAAGCATTTATGAAAAGGGAATTATAGCAGTCAATCCGAAGCATCAGAAAGGCCGCAAGTATTACGATATCTCGCTGTTAAATAATAATATTTCAAAGACAATCAGCACACAGGATGCATTTACGGTACAAACAGCGCTTGATTATTTCAATACAACTTTTACTTCGACTAAAGTCAAAGAAAAAGAGGTCGTGATGAACCTGGTTGAGGATCATTTACAACCAAACATTGTTTTTGATGAGAAGTTGACTGCAATTGTACAAAATAACACCATAAACAGCCTTTCTACGACTCGTGGAATGGTTCAAAAAGGAGAATTGATCATCGCTAAAAATAATGTGATCGATGATGAGGTATTTCAGAAGCTTCAATCTTTCAAAGAAACGTATGAAGCACAAACCAAGACTATTGGGGATAGCAAGTTAGTTTACCTGGGCCAGATCTTATTGGTAGGTTTTATCCTGAGTTTATTGATGGTCTTCCTTTCGATGTTCCGAAAAGATATTTTTAGTGATAACAGGCAGTTATCATTGTTATTATTGATCATTACCATGCTGCTGCTTGCACTGACCTGGTCTATCAAGCTTAACCTGCCTAGCCTTTATTATATCCCGTTCTGTATCGTTCCGATCATCATCAGGATATTATTTGATACACGCCTTGCCTTGTACCTGCATTTGCTTGTTATCCTGATAGCGGGCTTCTTTGTCCCTAATAGTTTTGAATTTGTCTTTTACCAGGTGACTGCGGGTATGGTTGCAATTTATAGTATCAGAAACCTGATCAAAAGAGAGCAATTGTTATTATCTGCTTTATTCATCTTAACGGCTTATTTTATCTGTTTTGTCGGAATCGCCTTATTAAGGGATGGTTCGTTCCAGGAAATTGAGTGGATGAACTTTGTTCCTTTCATTATCAGTGTACTTTTATCTTTATTAGCTTATCCACTGATCTATGCTTTTGAGCGTGTATTCGGTATTACTTCTGATGTTGCATTAATCGAGCTGACAAACACAAATAACAAGCTATTAAGAGAGCTTGCATTTAAAGCCCCGGGTACATTCCAGCACTCGTTACAGGTAGCGAATTTAGCTGAAGCAGCAATCTTCAAAATCGGTGGAAATTCCCTGCTGGTCAGAGCTGGTGCTTTGTACCATGATATTGGTAAAATTGAGAATCCTCAATATTTTATAGAGAATCAGAATACGACCCTGAGCCCGCATGATAAATTACCTTACGAACAGAGCGCACAGATTATCATTAAGCACGTCCATAAAGGAATTGAAATTACCAGAAGACATCAATTGCCGGAAAGTGTGATTGACTTTATCAGAACGCACCATGGAAATACACGTGTAGATTATTTCTACCAGTCCTTCCTGAAGAATTCTCCAGAGAAATTTGTGGACGAAAATATCTTCCGTTACCCTGGTCCTATCCCTTTTTCTAAGGAAACAGGGGTGTTAATGCTGGCCGATTCGGTCGAAGCAGCCTCAAGAAGTATCAAAAATCCTAACGCCCAAAACATAAATGATCTGGTTGAACGCATCATTAATTACAAATTGGAACAAAATCAATTAGATAATTGCGATTTAACGTTAAAAGATATAGAAACTATAAAGCTGATATTCAAGACGATGCTTATGAGCATCTATCATGTGCGTATAGATTACCTACAAAATGTGTAAAATATTTTTGAATTAATGATTGTATTACTATATTTGCAACCCCGGAAAACGGGTAACAAATTTAAACGGAGGGATGCCTGAGTGGCCGAAAGGAACAGTTTGCTAAACTGTCGTACTGGCAACGGTACCGAGGGTTCGAATCCCTCTTCCTCCGCTGAAATACCTAAAAAGCTTTAAATCTAGATTTAAAGCTTTTTTTGTTTTATAACTAAATTCAGGAACATGCTGGTAATTGAGGGTTTACAAATCATCCCAAAAGACTTGCTTGAACAGTACAAGACAACTGTTAACGAGGAAGCCTTATTTACAGCATTTAATCAATTGGAAGATGCTCCTCTTTCTACAGAGGAATTTAGTTTTTATAATTCAGTAGCTTCTGTTTATTCCAGCAAAATTGAAGGAGAAGCTATAGAATTGGATTCCTATATTAAACATAAACGTTTCCATATTGAATTTCAACCTGATTATACCCGTAAAATAGACGATCTGTATATTGCTTATCAATTTGCTTCAGAAAACAGACCAGACAAAGAAACGTTTGCAGAAATGCATTCCCTTTTAGCCAGACACATCGTATCTACAAACTGGCTGGGAAAGTTCAGGAATCAGAATATGTTTGTAACGACAAAAGATGGACGTATTGAATACGTAGCCGCCTCTCCTTTTGAAGTGCCGTCTGAAATGGATAAATTGTACACTGATCTGGAGATATTATTGAATACTGAACTAACAATATCAGAGACTTTCTTTTTTGCCAGCATGATCCATCTAGTATTTGTAAAAATACATCCTTGGAACGATGGCAACGGGCGCAGTGGACGTTTGTTTGAGAAATGGTTTCTTGCTCAGAAATTAGGAAATAAAGCTTGGTTTATCCAGTCCGAGAAATATTACTATATGCAACATGCGACTTATTACAATAATATAAGAGCATTAGGTCTGGAATATCCTGATCTGGATTATTCAAAAGCTTTATCCTTTTTATTGATGCTACCAAAGTCTGTTACGGAAAAAGATTAAGAGCCAGAAACTATTATAAATACTCAACCCATTACTTGGCTTATAAAACACGCTCTATTACGAGCAAAACGAGGGTCTCCGGAACCTTAGAAATTATTGAATCTTATTATACTTGACAACGGAGATTGATCTGGGGGATAGAAAAATCATCGGCTGGGCGCTAAGTACAACGATCAAAGCAAATGACACCGCAATCCCTGCCTTCAAAATGGCACAATCAAGACGACCAGTTACTCAGCAACTCATCTTTCATTCTGATCGTGGAGTTCAATATGCATGCAATGAATTCCGATGCTTCTTGGAAAAAAATCTTTTAATCATCAGGAGCATGAGCCGAAAAGGTAATTGCTGGGACAACGCAGTAGCTGAGAGCTTCTTTAAGCTCCTTAAAACTGAATATGTCTACCAGTATAAGTTCACTGACAAAGACCAAGCAGCGCGTATCGTATTCGAGTATATTGAAACATGGTACAATCGCAAAAGGCTACATTCTGCACTGGGATACTTGTCCCCAGGGGAATTCGGAAGAAATTTAAACAAACAAAATATTGCAGCTTAACCGAATGTCTACTTTATTGTTGCAATTCCATAGTATCCCATAAGCATACTAGTAAAAGTATGTCTTCCCGATTTGATGTTGAACTTAAATTTACCCGCGTTATTTACTTTGTTAATGATCTTATTATCAATTTTGATTATACCACCATTCAATAGGTCATTTGTCTTATATTCCTTTATATCACCATAAACAAAAGGGCCTTTAGTTGAATTGGATTTTGATATATGTATATCATAATTACCTAGTGTCTTTTCTATTAATCATTGCTTTGTTACGCATCCTGTAAAAGCAGAATACACTAGAGCAGTTAAAATTATTGATCGAATTAATTTTGTATTAATCATAGTTTTTGTATTTAGCATCAACCTCTGATTATCAGAAATAGAAAGATTTTTATCTCGGATCTACAAAGAAGAAAGGATCTAAGTTTACCTTAGACCCCTTTGATGTAGTTTTTTTAAGAAGATTTATTTTTTTTGACTTTTTCTCGCTTTAATTACAGGATCGGGAAAACCAGATGTATCAAGCTTCAAATAGAAGTCTATATAAACTGTATCTCCTTTTGAAGCTACAAATGACTTTGTCAATGATGGCCTGAATCCTACAAAACTTGCATGTGTTTTATATTTACCTGGCTTAGTTGTATACCTAAATCTGCCTTTTAAATCAACTTGGGTTTTAACATCGTAATGCTTGTCATTCCATACAAACGCCGCGAGAACAGGATCCTTTGTTCCAAATTCATAGACATGCCCTGAAATTACCGGGTCGTTATCTGAAGAACTTTTATTTATAATGATCTCGTAAGCTCCTTCTTTCGATTTTATTAATCCTTGGTTAGTAGAGCAACTAGAATTTAGAATTATTAAGGTAAAAATCGCAGCTACATTGATTAAGATTTTCATATTTTAAAATTTAACATCCTCCCTTAGTATCTCCTTTAGGAGTACGTTTATTGCCGTTGGTATCTTCTCCGCTTTGCTCTATTTTAATAACATCTTTAATTCTTTGTTGTACAGCTTGGCTGAAATTTTTAAATGCGGAAGTTTCTTGTAATCCGCCCCAAGATAGGTCATAATAAAATTAGTCAGGTAAATTATATTGACTTCTCCCCGTAAAACCGGACTTTTATAAAGTAGAGATTTTCGGGGGAGGTCACCCCCCCCAGGAATCAGCGAAGCTAATCCCCTTTCTCAAAGGAAAAACTATATGGAAAAATGAATTTACGATTAATCCCGAAAGCATTGTACGAACAATACAAGAAGGTTGTTTCTGAGAATGCTTTGCTTAAATCTTTCAACAACTTAAAAGATGTCCAACTATTTACACCTAATTTTAACTTTAATCATGCAGTAGCCAAAGGCGCAATTGTAACAGCAGTTTCAAGTGCCAAAGCTATGACCCGTTAAAAAGTTGGAACAGCGACCATATTATCGATTATAAATCAGGTAATCTAAGAAATTTTATGATGTTGTGATAAAACTTACCACCAAACAAGAGCTACCCGATATCTGCCTATCAGGAGGCTTAGGGAACATTTTCAAAAGTGAGCCAGTCTTGCTGCTGAATAAAAATTAACGTTTTACTTTAGTTTTTCAAAGATGAATTCAATCGTTTCAGGATCCAGCGTAGCCATATCTACCAGCTTCAATGTTTTCACCATCTTTAAGGTGGTAGTTTTGTAATGTTTGAAATGCGCTGACTGCAAATGAGATTGATAAGCAGCCGCACTGGCATAGATCTCCAAAAGCCTGAACTGCATTGGATTTTCTTTCTGGTACATCGGGAGGATCGAAATTACACCAGGCTCAATTTTTACAGACTGTGATGATTCCTCTTGAAGAATACGCTTATATTCTTCAAGATATTCTGGAAGAATTTCTATTTCAGATATCCTCACCATCATATCAAACTGTACGACAGGTAATTCAGGCTTATCAATCAGCCTTCTTAAAATATTTGCCTGTGTTCTGCCAGCGTTTATTTCGATCACATTGGCAAGATCCGTTAACTGTGTATCAGTTATACCTGTGTTCTTACCCATCAATAGGTGAGCTTTCAGCTGAGGCTCTACTCCTGGCATTGCGGCCAATGCTGAAATAGTAATAAATTCCCGCTGGCGGTAATTCAAAACATCACGGTTAAAGATATCAGCAAATAAGTGCTCCTTCAAAAAAACGTCAATTACTGGTACAAAAGCATTAACTCCGGTTTTGGGCCCTTTCTCTTCAACTCCTGTCAATTGCTGTAAATTATGCTTTCCTGATTGATACTTATTGCTATCCTTTACAGGTGTAGCATCTTTACCTTCCAGATCCTTTATATTTTTATACTTTCTTTCTGCCAACACGGTCATCAATGTACTCATACCATTCAGGCTTCTGGGAAAACCACAATAGGCGTACAATTGTACAAGTGATTCCTTTACTTCATTGATAGTAAGACCTGCATCGAGTCCGTTGTTCAAAGCAGATTTCAGTTCTGATAAATTTCCAGTTGCAGTTAGCGCTGCTATTGCAGCTAAGGTTTGCTGATGTGTATTTAATGCCGCCATGCGATTATCTTTTTTCTGTGCTTTACTTGTTGATACTGTAATGCCTCCCGAATATCATAAGAGAAAAAATGGTAGTCTCTCATCGTCTTTCCCAAATTTGTTCCTCTGATCAGATCGGGATGAAAAGCAAGGGCCCAGCCGTTAGGCTGTATCACTGTACCGTCCTCCTCAAAACCCGCAAGCTGACCTGGTGCTATAAACAGAAGCGATTCTTCTTGATAATCGTATGGACTGCGACCATAGATTATGTCAGCACATTTTTCATGCTTAAAAAAAACAATGTACAGATCTGATAAGAAGCGGTGTACCCTTATTGGATTTGATCTAATAAGGTAATTAAGGGGTGGAAAGCTTCCTGCCCCCTTTCTTCATTAAAATGAGTTACACTTTCAAGCTTCGTTATTGGTTTCATTAGCAAATCTTCTACATCAAAATTACGATAAGAATCTGCTAAAAGATCACTTCATCCAGCTAATCAGGAATATTGGTAAGTGATACAGGAATATATATAACAAATAGCAAGTGATTGCATAACCCTTGAAATAACATCTTATCAGCGGCAGCTCTTTACTTCAAAAGATCAGAAAAAAAGTTTGGATAATCAGTTATAATCCCATCCACTTTAAGCTTTTTTATCCGCTGCATATCAGCAATTTCATTCACTGTCCACGGAACTATCAGCATACCTTTCTTATGGCAGGAATCAATTAGCTCCGGAGTAACCATCCCATAGTGAGGATTATAAAAATCAGGACTGAATCCCATATTAGACAGATTCTCAGCCATACTGATTTTACGGTCCCATGTTAAAAGCCCCACAGGGATTTCAGGATATTTTTGATGCATTACTTTTAACGGACGTATATCAAAAGATTGGATGATAAACCTTTTACTTATTTCTTTGGTATTGATTACGGCCATCATCTTATCTACCATAATCTCAGGGACAGGCTGTTCAAAACCATCAGTCAACGGATTAGACTTAATCTCTATCAAATAATTAACTCCGGGAAGTTTATTGGTTTTGGTATATGTTTCTACAGAATCAATCAATTCACTTAGAAGAGGTGTATAACACGCCACTTGCTTTTGTTGTGGAAAAGATGAATATTTTTTCTCACCAATGATAAACTTGCGGATATCTGCATAATTCATTTGGTAAAAGGTATATTGTTTACGGTCTCCTTCAGTAAATTCTTTACCATTTGGCAAAAGCGTATACTCAGGATTAAATGAGAAATCATGGTATACGATGACCTGCCCATCTTTTGTGATATGTATATCAAATTCTATAGTATTGGAACCCAGATCAATTGCTTTTTTCATCGCTTGAATAGTATTTTCAGGCATCAGACCCCTTGTGCCACGATGGCCTACAGTATAAAATACGTCCGGTTTCAATCGGGGTACAATAGTTTTCATACTCACAAACACCAGGATTGTACCCATTGCAACGGATAAGAATAAAGCAGATTTCAGATTTTTTAATTTTCTCATATTTTTGATTTGACCAGAAGGAAACGATATAAATAACAAAAGACAATTCTTCCTTCGCCGCAAAAGTAAGCAGCGCTGGTCTATATGTGGTAGAATTGATATTAATATATCATTATCATCTTATTAAAAACCAGGCATCCCCTTCCAGAAAATTACAATCAGTTTCTATAATTATCTTTGCTTTGACTCAATAACCAACAGTGAAGAATATTTTCCGGAATCAAACTGTCCCTGGTAAAACAAACTAGTAATTTAAAGCTTGAGTAAGAATTATCTGGCAATTATTTCATTGTCCTCAGGCAATACTTGCTCAAGCTTTCTAAAGGTAAAGCCAGCAGTAATGCCATGTATAACAATAGAAATGAGTACAATAAAAGCTATAATTGACCAAAGGGCATCCTGATCTTTAAAAAAGGTGGTTCCAAAAGCAAAAGCCAGATAATAAATAGATCCCATTCCACGAATACCATAGAAACTGATGACCAGTTTCTCCTGGATTTTGAGTTTTGTGCCAATTAAACCGATCAGCCCGGACAATGGCCGGATAACAAAGATAAAGACAATCCCAAATGCCGCCATTGGCCAGGTCAGACTGTTCATAATCCCACGTACCAGACTTCCTCCAAAGAGAATCAGCATAATGGCGACAAGGATTCTTTCAATCTGATCTGAAAATGCATGCAAACGGTTATAATATTTATGATCTCTTTTGTAAGCTCTAAGTGTGATTGCAGCAACAAATACGGCAATAAATCCATATCCATGAGTAATTTCAGTAGCACCGTAAACAACCAGGGTTGCTGCGACAGACACAAAGCCATCTTGAGTGACGAAATTTTCGTATTTCTCAGCAAGTGTAAAGAGTATATAACCTAATAATTTACCCAGTAAGAATCCACAAAGTATACCAACAATAATCTGGTAAAATACATGTTTCAATGCCCAGGTAACCAAAAAGGAAGTGTCACCTCCTGAGGTCATGGCCAACGCAATGGCAAGCCACACAAACGGAAAGGCCATGCCATCATTAAGACCAGCTTCGGCAGTGAGGGAAAATTTAGCATTGTCACGGTCCTGCTCATTGGGGTCTCCTACCTGCACATCGGTAGCTAATACAGGGTCAGTAGGTGCAAGCACTGCAGCAAGTAATATTGAAGTAGATAGCGGCATTTTAAAATAATAGATACCTATTATTACAACTGCTGCGATGCAAAGGAACATAGTAATGGTGATCAGTCTGAACGGAATTATCCATGTCCTGAATGAAAATTTCTGGTCGATTTTCAGCCCTGTGCACATCAGTGAGACAATAAGTACCAGTTCTGTGAGGTGAAGCGTAAATTCACCATGTGTTCTTGGGTTCGGAGCAGGCAGGAAATCAAAAATACTGTAAAGCAGCATACCGATCAGGAGGTAAACAATTGAATAAGATATCTTGGTTTTGGCAGTAAAAGAGGGCATCCAGGCCATTCCAAGAATTCCTACTCCTATAATTGTAAGTATAACCAGATATTGCTCCATTCTCTTTTATAATTTACAAGGGACAACAGTGAACTTTAAGGATTGTTGGGAGAAACCGGATGGATATTACTCAATGATTACTATTGCGCTATATTTCCCTCAGCCCAGTGCCCCTTGAACACGATATTTTTAAGCTTACCCCCATCCCTTTTAAAGTCTTTCTAAACTCCTGAACCGATCCTTAACTCAGGGATTGCCGGAACTCCCTTGGCGAGAGATTGGTTTTGGACTTGAACAGCTTGCTAAAGGACTGTGAATGTTCAAATCCTAATTCATAAGCGATCTCGCTTACAGACATCACAGTGCCCGCTAGTTTTTCCTTTGCCTTTTCTATCAGTTTTTCGTGTATATGCTGTTGCGTATTAAGACCGGTAGTTACTTTCAGTAAAGTGCTTAAATAATCAGCGGAAAGATTAAGCTGCCCCGCAATATATTGAACGGTAGGTAGTCCTTCGATCATCGCATTACTGCTGAAATGCTGATCCAGTAAAGCTTCCAGTTGATCCAGAAGACTTTGTGATTTGCAATTCTGCGGGTAATAAACTGGCGGTGATAAAAACGTTGGGAATAATTCAGCAGCACTTCGATTTGAGAAATGATAATTTGCTGGCTGAATGTATCAATATTAGCATGATACTCTTGCTGAATGTTTTGGATAACTCCCGAAACTACAGCCTCTTCTTTTTCTGATAGAAACAAAGCCTCATGAACAGAATAGCTAAAATATTCATATTTTTTTATAGTGGTTGCCAGTGTAAAATTCCATAAAAAGTCAGGATGGATCAATAACATCCATCCTGATTTATCCGGGGCATCCTGCATCACTTCAATCCTGAAAACTTGTCCCGGAGCAATAAAAAACATAACACCTTCGTCAAAATCATAATCCTGCTGACCATATTTGAATTTGGCATTCATATTTTTCTTCAAGGCAATGAAATAGAAATCATATACCCAGCTTATTTTGTTGTTGTCGGGTGAATTTTTCATGGCCGCATAGTCCACCAAGCTGATTAATGGATGCTCAGGTTGATGCAGGCCCCTGAGCCGGTGATATTCGCTGATGGATTTTATACGTTGTATTTGTTGGTTGGCCATGTTCAAATCTTCAATATTACAAACTAAGAAAAAAATCTGAGCGCAAGGATTTAAATCAGAACACTTTTTTGGCCTTTCAGCAAAAAACCAACCCTAATTCCAGTCTCACTATCCTAAGCTTCAGACCGTATGATGTCTGCTTCCAAAAGCTTTTATATAGCGAGCTATTTTTGTAACAATTATGTTTAATAAGATCACTCAGCGACACGCTCTATATTCTGGAAGAAAAATACCGTAACTTTTAAAATCTCCTGAATAATGAAGAAGAAAATATAACCAGCTATAAACCCCATATGAATCAAACCACTCAGATCACAGCCCATAAAGTTGAGTATCTTTCTTCATTAACCGCCTTACGTGGAATTGCAGCATTATTAGTCGCAGTCTTTCATTTTGAAATGGCTGTTGCCAGGTTTGTTCCTGCTGCACAATCTATGTTTTTCGAAAAATGTTACCTGATGGTAGATCTGTTCTTTATCATGAGTGGTTTTATCATGCTGCATGTATATAACAGCCAATTTAAAGATAAGATCCAGGCAAAATCGTTGAAAAACTTTCTTGTTGCCAGGTTTGCCAGAATTTATCCTTTGCACCTGTTTTCACTCTTGCTGCTCGTAGTCCTTGTGCGCTGGCTTACAGATTGGGGTAATCCTCCAATTATCCTTGAGCAACCAGCTGACATTTTACCGAATATTTTCCTGCTCCATTCCTTTGGTTTTACAAAGATCTATAATTGGAATATCCCTTCCTGGAGCATTAGTGCCGAATGGGCTGCTTACCTGCTTTTTCCAATCATTGCCTTATGTATTAACAAGAAAAAAGCCATTTCTGTTATCATTTTGATCTTGCTTATCGTAATTGCATATTATTCCATTATGTACTTGCTTCCGCGAAAAAACCCTATAAATCCTGCCATTCCAGTCCCTCATAACCTGAATACGACTTTTGATTATGGATATATCCGTGGAATAGCTGGATTTACAACTGGTATTCTTGTATACCTGCTTTACGAATTGCTCGCTGTCAGAAAAGCTTTATCCCATGATATAACTGCGCTGCTTATAATTTTCGCGATCATTATGTCTATGCATTTTGCACTTAATGATAGTCTCACAGTCTTGTTGTTCGCTATGCTGGTACTTAGCTTTACAGCTAATACTGGTAAAATCGCAAAGTTCTGCAACCGGAAAATCCCGCAATTCCTGGGAGATATTTCTTATTCAGTTTATCTCATGCAGATCTTTCTGCAAGAACCATTTTCACATGGTATTTATTTGCCAGGGATTACAGGAATAGGAAGAGGTAAACAGAATATTGATTTTTCAAGCGGAGTTTTATACTGCGTAACCTATCTGATCCTGCTCATTATGATCTCTTATATTACTTATCAATGGGTGGAACGTCCCAGCCGGAGATTTATAAACCGTATTTGGGGGAAATAAAAGGATAAAAGCATCGTCAGGAACTTCACCTTGTAAAAGTATTGAATTTGGTAATATGAAAACATATTATTTAAGTGTTCTGATTAATTAACTTCCTTCATTACGCTGTATGCTCAACAAAAACGCGCGAATGTAATTGTAATTTTCACAGACAATATTGGCTATGGACACATCAGCTGTTATAAAATACTTATCGGCTACTCTTCTTCACTATTTTTCATCTTTGATATCAAATCATATGCTCCTTTAGTCACCACTTTAGCACCGGTCAGATCGAAGCTTTCAGGAAGTTCAACTTCAACATATCCTGCAGCTGCCGATCCAACTGTGACCTCTAAAAGCTGAAAATGGTAATTAAGCTCAGCATTTTTTCCTTTGCGCTGCCCAGTCTCGATAAAAATATACTTCTTTCCTGCAAAATCAGCTATAGCAGACTCTGGTAAAGCATTTACCTCTTCAGTTCCGGTTTCAATCAATGCATTTAAATAAGCTCCCGGTATCAGGTTTCTGCTTTGCGTATTCGCCACACAGTGAACAGTAACTGTCTTATCTTCATTAATTTCCCTACCCACCAACGTAACTGTGGCTACACGCTCTTCAGCCTCATTTTGTAACGAAAAACGAACTTTCTGTCCTTTCTTAATTAAATCTACGTCTTTTTGAAACACCTTCAGTTCCACATGTAAATTTGCACTGTTTACAATCTCAAACATCACATCATTCGGACTCACAAACTTGCCCGAGTTTACATTTACCTTGGTCACATAGCCATTTATTGGTGCATAAATATTAATTGTACTCCGGATATTGGCCGGTGTTAAAGTAGCTGAATTGATATTAATCAGCATCAAACGTTGTCTTAAAGCACTTTCTCTGGATAACATCGTTTGATATTGGGACTTGGCTTGCTGCAGCACTTTCTGTGCATTTATATTCTGCCTCGCCAATTCCTGCTGTCTTTTATATTCAGAATCTGCCAATTCAAGTTGACTCTTATTTTCCAGATAATCCTGCTGTAACTGCACATACTCCTGATTTTGAAGTACAGCAATAACCTGCCCCTTACTTACTGTTGAACCTTGCAGCAAAGGAGTAGATTTCACAATCCCACCCATTTGTGTAGTGATACTAATCAGATTTTCAGGTGGGACATCTATTGTCCCATTCACTTTCAGGACTCCGCTGATTGATTTTTTCTCTACCCTTCCCAAGGTAACACCGCTAGTTCTATATTGCGCAGCACTCAATTCCACTGTATTTGCGTTTTCCTTCGCCTGAGCTTCAGCAGCAGCAGCAGCAGCAGCAGTATGATCTTCTGCTACTTTTTTATTCCCGCAGGAAGCAAGGACAACCATAGCAAAAGAAAGTATATAAATAGCCTGTTTGAATTCAATTCTTGTTTTCATCGTATATCGTTTTTTAAATTATTTTAGGTCAATCAGATACTGAAGTGTATAAACCGATTGATTATATTGATTAATTGCTTGCAAATAGCTAAACTGGATATCAGAATAAGTCCGTAAAGCCTGTGAAAATTCGAGATAGCCGATATCACCACTTTGAAAAGCAATTTGTGATTGTTTCAGTATCAGATTGACATTTGGCAAAGCATTTTTCTCATAATAATCAACACTGTGTGAATTCTTCAGCAAATCCTGTTCGGCCTGCTTATATTGAGTTTGCAGATTAGTTTGAAATAAACTGAACTCAGTCTGCGCAATCTGTTTCTCTATTTTAGCAGTTTTAATCCTCCCTGCAAATGGCTTATAAAATAGCGGGATGGAAATACCTGCCTGTATCCCCTGAAAACGCTTACCTGCACTAAAAATCCGATCTTGTCCATTTATAGTCTGACTGCCAATAATCGACTGATTAAAATAACCTACTGTAAAATCAGGGCCTGCCTTTGCACGCTCTACCCTTAAAGATTGATCAGCGATTTCTACCTGCTGCTGTTGTAAAGCCAACAAAGAAGTATTAGCCAGACTATCAGGGGCAATCAGATTCCAGTTCTCTTTCTTTAAATAATCACTGCTTACATCTATCATCTCCTTTGTATTCAGCAACCGTTGTAATTCAACACTATAAATTGATATATCAGCCACATTCTTTTCAGACTGATTACGTACTTCATTCAATTGGGTTTCGGCCGTAGTACGTTCCAGCATATTTGTTTCTCCGGTCTGATAGCGCAGAGAAGATGCTTTCAGAAAATTACTGAAGATAGAATCCTGGCTTTTATACAACTTTTGAAGCGCTTTAAAATAACTTAATTGTGCATAAGTACTCTTTACCTGGCGAATAAGTTCGTTTTGTGTCACTGAAAGATTTAGCTCGCTGCTGCGGACCTGCGCATCATATAAATTGCGCTGGTTTTTAATCAATCCCGGAAATGGGATATTCTGCTGCACTGATATGTTATTATCTCTTTTGATACTATTGAACTGTCCGTACTGCAAATTCAGGTTGGTCTTCCCCAAATCAAATGCAGTACCTTGAATGGCCTGCTGTTTGCTGATTTGCAATTGAGAAGACTTAACCGACTGATTGTTAGCCAATGCAATTTCTACAGCTTGCTGCACAGTGATAACCCTGCTGTTTACCGGGCTTTGTGCCATCGTTTTTGACGGCATGAAAAATAAACCCATCAGCAAAGCAACCATTGCAGTTGCAATTTCCTTTTTGCCCTTTTTGAAATTTTCGAAATAAGTATATAACACAGGTAAAACGAGTAAAGTTAAAATTGTAGAAGTTAATAAGCCTCCGATCACTACAGTAGCCAATGGCTTTTGTACTTCGGCGCCCGCAGCAGTAGAAAGTGCCATCGGAAGAAAACCCAGTGAGGCTACTGTCGCTGTCATTAATACAGGTCTTAATCTCAGCGCTGTACCCTTCAACACAATCTCCCTGAGATCGCTGATCCCGCTAGCCTTCAACCTGTTAAACTCAGTGATCAGCACAACCCCGTTTAACACGGCCACACCGAATAAAGCAATAAAGCCAACCCCAGCAGAGATACTGAATGGCATGCCCCGCAATAACAGCGCGAATATGCCACCTATAGCAGCCATCGGAATAGCAGAAAAAATCAAGACCGATTGTTTCACTGATCCAAAAGAGAAGTACAGCAATAATAAAATAAGCGACAATGCTACCGGGACAGCAATTGTCAAACGCTGTTTTGCCGCTTTAAGATTCTCAAACTGACCACCATAAGTAATATAATAACCCGGAGGCAATTTAATTTTCTCGTTGACCTTTTGCTCAATCTCTCCAACAACAGTGGAAATATCCTGACCACGAACATTTAACCCAACAATGATTCTGCGTTTAGTATCCTCTCTCTGAATCTGATTTGGGCCGATCTTGAACTCGACCGAAGCCAACTGGATCAATGGAACTTTAGTCCCGTTAGGTGCAGAAATATAGATGTTTTTCACATCATCTATCCCTTGCCTGTTTTGCTCAGATAAACGTACCACCATATCATACCTTCTTTCCCCCTCATAAACCAATCCTGCCGACTGTCCCGCAAAAGCAGAATTAATAGTCTGGTTAACGGTTTCAATGTCGATTCCATAACGTGCCAGCTGATCCCTGTTAATTTTCACCACAATCTGCGGAAGACCAGTAGCCTGCTCCAGGTATAAATCTTTTGCCCCCTTAACAGTAGTCACAATTTTCCCTATTTTCTGAGAAATAGCTGTCAGGGTCTCCAGATCATCTCCAAATATTTTAATTCCAATATCCTGTCTCACTCCCGAAATCAGTTCATTAGATCTTAGCTGAATCGGTTGGGAGAAACCGAAAGTAACCCCGGTAACCTTATCCAGTGCTGCGGCCATTTTATCAGCTAATTCCTCTCTGGATTTTGTAGTTACCCAATCCTTTTTATCCTTCAGTATAATCGTTAAATCAGTAGCTTCCATTGGCATAGGATCTGTTGGAATTTCAGCAGAACCGACTTTACCAATCACTTCTATCACTTCAGGAAACTCATTTAATAAGATTTTGGATGCCTGATTAACCTTATCAATCGTCTGACTCAATGAACTTCCGGTCAATAAACGTGTTTCCACAGCAAAATCACCCTCTTCCAAAGTAGGAATAAACTCTCCACCCATCCTGGTAAACAAAAAGATACTGATGACCAGTAAAACAACTGATAAAACAACAACTGTTATACGTTTACGCAAAGCACCCGTAATTAATGGTGTATAATACTTCTGAAAGAAATCCATCATCCGGTCAGAAAAATTCTTTCTAACAACTGGCTTTTTACTTAGTAACAAAGAAGACATCATCGGCACATAAGTCAATGACAATAAAAATGCACCCAAAATAGCAAAGGAAACAGTCTGAGCCATTGGGCCAAACATTTTACCCTCAATACCCACCAATGCAAGAATCGGCAGATATACAATCAAAATAATAAGCTGTCCAAAAGCAGCGGCGCTCATCATCCGGGTAGCAGATTGTTCTACCTGCTGGTCCATTTCATCTTGTGTCATTTTCCGGGTCAGCTGACTTGCGCCCAAAAGGTGCATTGTAGCCTCTACAATAATCACTGCCCCATCTACAATCAACCCAAAGTCGATAGCTCCTAAACTCATCAGGTTACCAGAAACCCCAAACACATTCATCAGGGAAATAGCGAATAGCATTGCCAATGGGATCACGGATGCCACTACGACACCTGCCCGGAAATTACCCAGGAACAAGACTAATACAAAGATGACAATTAGCGCTCCCTCAATCAGATTCTTCGCCACCGTACCAATTGCACGGTCTACCAAAGCACTTCTGTCTAAAAACGCTTCCACAACAATACCATTTGGAAGTGTTTTATTAATCCTTGCAATCTTCTCTTTGACCTTTTTAACTACATCATTGGCATTTGAGCCTTTCAGCATCATCACGATTCCGCCAACCGCCTCCCCATGACTTTTTGCCGTTGTTCTGGTTAAAGCACCATAACGTATCGCATTTCCCAGCTGTACATTTGCGATATCACGGACTAAAACAGGAAGGCCCGAACTGGTATTCCTAACTACAATCTTATTAATATCTTCTATATTCCCAACCAATCCCTCACTACGGATAAAATAGGCATTGGGCTTTTTATCAATATATGCCCCACCTGTATTTTGATTATTTCTTTCCAGTGCTTTAAATACATCACTGATACTTAAATTATAACTATTCAGTTTATTTGGATCCAAAGCGATCTCGTATTGCTTAAGTAACCCACCGAAACTGTTCACCTCGGCAATTCCAGGCGTTCCTAAAAGCTGCCTTCTGACAATCCAATCCTGAATACTTCTTAATTCCCTGGCATCATAAGTCTTTTCAAAACCCGGTTTAGCATGAATTACATATTGATAAATCTCCCCCAGACCAGTAGAAATAGGCGAAATTTCCGGATTCCCGATTCCCTGAGGTATATTATTCTTCGCTTCGGAGAGCTTTTCGTTGACCTGCTGTCTTGCCCAGTAGATATCTACATCATCGTGAAAAACAATAGTCACTACAGAAAGTCCAAAGCGGGAAATAGAACGTACTTGCTCAATTTCAGGAATGGTAGACATTGTTTGTTCAACGGGAAAAGTGATTAACCGTTCTACCTCTTCTGAAGCAAGAGAAGGACTTAAAGTGATCACCTGTACCTGGTTATTGGTAATATCCGGCACAGCATCAATAGGTAATTGTTTCAGTGAATATACCCCCCACGCAATCAGCGCCAGGGTAAACAGACCAATCACCAATTTATTGTGAATGGAAAATTTTATGAGCTTACTTAGCATATCTTATTTATAATGAGATATCAAAGAATAATTCCCAAACGGAATCAGCTAATCCTTGATAAAAGCATTGATGGAATTATTAAATAATAATAATGACCTATAGCATGCGCAAGGCACGTATAGAAAAATGAAGATGGTTAAGAAATCAATTGTGGTGGCTGCCAGATCGGAAGATTGACAGTAATGAACTTTCCTGCTAAATGTACCGCAAGTACAGGTAAATGTTCAGCAAAAGGAGTAGAAATTACTAAAGCATCTTTGATTACAGAAGCAGTAGCACAACAAGCACAATTACAAAAAGGGCTGCAATTATCGTTGTTTCTTTCTGAATGATGCGCTTGCTCAATTTTGGCACTACTATTCAAACCGGCTACAGCATCTCCGCATGGCACTAAATTAAGAGCCAGCACTAATACAATCCCTATGAATGATAATAATCTCATATACTTAGACGAAGGTAATAAAGAAATCAGCTAATCACCTAATTTAATAAAACTATGCAATCCGATTGCAGTTTCAATTAAAGCGTCAGAAAATTCCTCCCATTAAAAATAGCTGTTTTTAATGGGAGGAAGAGTTATATTTAATTAAAGTCTGCTAAGTAATAAAATTACAGGTCTGCTCTTTAATTACTGATTCGCTATTTAATTAGTAAATATTTCGCGAAATACGCTCTTAAACGTTTTTGAAAATAGGTTTTGTAAGGTTCTTCATAAGTATGGCTCTGACCCGGCAGGATCAGCAAATCAAAATCTTTATCAGCCTTGATCAGTGCATCTGCCATTCTATAGGTATTGGCTACGTTTACGTTCTGATCAGATTCGCCTGAAACCAATAGCAAATGTCCTTTCAGATCTTTAGCGAGACTCTGATTTAAAGCGACGGGCTGATCAAATCCCTGATAGCTTTCAGTCCAGGTACGGTTATAAATAGTATTGTCATGATTGCCCGATGAAGAAACGGCTACCTTATAAAAATCGGGATAAGTACATATTGCGGCCGCAGACATCATCCCACCGCCGGAATGACCGAAAATACCAATCTTGTTCATGTCTATAAAATGATAACGTGCACCTAATTGTTCCAGTCCGTATTTATCATCTTCTAAAGCGTAGTCCCTTAAATTACCGTAACCAAATTTATAGTAACTGGCCTTCCGGTAAGGTGAACTTCCACGATGCCCCATTACCACCACTATAAATCCTGTTTGTGCCAGTGAGGTATTGTTATAACGGTCAAGTACGGTGAATTCGTTCCACACCGTTTCTGTAAAGGGACCAGGATAGACCTGTGAGATGATAGGGTATTTTTTATCCGGATCAAAATGATAAGGTTTCCACATCAGTCCATAAAGATCTGTGACGCCATCTTTTGCTTTAACGGTGAACATCTCCGGCTGCTTCCATCCGTAGGTATACAATTGACTAAAATCTGGTTTTAGCACTTCCTGCACAAATCCACCTTCATTATTTCTAACTATTGATCTTGGCTCCAGGTTTATTGCAGAATAATTGTCTACCAGATACGCTTTGGTTGGCGATATAAAAACAGCGTGGGTAGCATTTTCAGGAGTCAGTAGTTTATCCTTCCTTCCATCAAAACCAACTTTGTAAACGAAAGCATAATTAGGGTTACAGTTTTTCTCTTTCCCGTAACCATAATAGTAAAGGCATTGTTTCGCATCATCCGCAGTGGCAATTTTACCTGCAGTCCATTCTCCGGCAGTGACCGCATTGAGCAGTTTTCCATTTAAATCATAGCGGTAATACTGTCCCCAACCCGTACGGTCACTCCACCATAAAATATTTTTCCGACCGTTGATCACTGATACATTAAATAAATCTTCATTGATAAATGGCTTACTGACCTCGTTGATCAGCACATGCAGTTTACCGGTATTTAAATTCACAGCACACAGTTCCATTTCATCTCGGCTCCTTTTTTTGCGAACCAGCAGGATTTCCCCATTGCTAAGGATACCGTTCCTGACCAGACTCACTTCCTGGTCTGGCCAGCGTGCAATGTCTACTTTTTTTAAGGTATTTGCAGCAGTATTTCCAATAAACAATTCAAATTGTGCTACATACTGATCTCCGGGTAGCTCATAGGGATAAGTGACTACATAAGGCCTTGGCGCAGACAATGAATTGACCACTGTCATATGCTCAACCTTTCTGGTATCTTTCCGCAAAATATAAAAGTTTCTGGAGTCATCTGCCCATACGGCATCTGTTTCTGTGTTATTACTGGCAAACTGATCTTCATCATTTATGGAAAACGAAAAATGTGCAGCGCCATCAGCAGAAAGTACGCGCGCTGCAGTATCTGCTGTTCCCGATGTTTTCTTAAGATATAGATTATGATGCCGGGCATAAATCAGCCACTTTTTATCAGGTGAGCTATTCCCTATCAGATAAACAGGGGCTGATTTTTGTTGCGCTACATGCTGAACCAATGTCTCCTGCTGATAAGCATAATCATACCTGATCCCATCATAATTGATACTGACGGTCTTTTCATCTTCAGAAAAATCACCAGTATAATCAATTCGCTGTTTTTCAACAGGCTTACCAGTTAGCTTTGCGAGCCGGGCCAGAATTACACTTTTATTGAATAGCAGCTTTTTCTCTTTCCTGTCCATATCTACCAGAAAATATTGCCTTTCAACTGAAGTATTTTCCACTTGCACCTGCACCTGCACCGATGACATTTTCTTGCCTGATGATGATTTTGCAAGCAGATCTTCTGCTGTCATCCAGAACCGATTGCTCTTTTTTAAGAAAAAAGGGATCACCTGCGTAGTTCCCATCAGCTTTTGCAGGTTCGGTGCATCAAACTTTTCCGCAGCAGTGAAGTCAGGTACCTGAGCGCACAGCTCTGCAGGGATAGCCAGCAGCGTATAACAGATTAGCCATATCAGTGTATGCTTGCTTTTAAAGAGAAGAAAAGCCCTTTTGCCGAGTACATTAATTTGATCCATCCTGGTTTAATTTGATTTGCCGGAAGGTTGGTTTGCCCTGATTTGATTCTCTTTCAGTATTTCACAGCTTGAAACCAGAAAAGGATTTTTAGTCCGCCTGATCACTTCATCAGCAATCTCTTTGGCACGGGGATATTTATAGTCGGGAATCACCGAGCACATCGTGATATATGGCCACATAATCCTCAGGTTATCTTCAGAAAAAGTACTGGCGTTTTTTTCAAACAGGGAGGTAACCTTACTATAATCTTTCCGGCCCGCTGCCTCTGCCATGTCAATCAGTACCAGCAACTGCATTTTGTCAGGCATTTCAGTAGCTTCAATCTGCGCTTTGTACTGTTCAAATGCTTGTTTATTGTAAGGCTTATCTTTGAAATAATAGCCCTCCAGACATTCACCAGCTAATTTTCTAAAAATAAAAGACATTTTATGATCTACTGTGTCTTTTTTGTTCTGTACTGAAAAATCTTTCCAGTTGTTAACGAGATAGTTGAAATTAGGACTATCCACATCAGACAGGTACATGGCGTACCTGTTTTCACCAAATAGCACCCAATTTTCCGGCAGGGCACGCTGTGCGGGCGTAAGAACAGCCATCAGCTCATCGTTGATCTTTTTTGCTATACCTCTTTCTGCAACACGGATTTTTAAAAGGACCAGTGCCCTCAGCAGATCGGGCTGGCGCTCACCGGCATCATACCTGGCCGTCAGTTTCGATTCCTCATTATCGGTATGCATGCCTTTTCTGATATGGGCCATAAATTCTGCTGCAGGCATTCCCCCAACAAATTTGTAGCGCAGTTTTCCATCAGTATCAAATAGCAGATAAGAAGGAAAAGCGCCTATAGCATAAGTTTTCATCGTGCCCGGTCCCTCCCCCTTTTCCATGTCCATTTTCACATTGATGAAATTGCTGTTGAAAAAAGCAGCAACACTGTCCGTCTTGAAAACGCCTGCCTCCATTTGTTTGCAAGGAATACACCATTCCGTAAAACAGTCTACGAAAACCAGCTTATGCTGTTCTTTGGCCTTTTTTAATGCTTCCTGAATAGTTATCTGCTCAAAATTGATCTTTTGGTGCTGCGCAAATGCAGTGGTGCCGAAGGTGATCAAGAACACTATCATTATCTGTTTCATCATCTTTTTTATGCATAAAATTGATCATGACCATCATTTCCTCAGGCCACGATCAATCATGGATGTCAATAAATTAATTTGGTTTCTGGTTGATATCGCGCTCAATCTTCTGCTTCATCATTTTATACCGTTCACGTACTCTTGGATCCTGGTGTTTTTCGCCCATTTCTCCAACATGCGCCATCGTTCTGATGAAATACATATGGAGTACTTCACTCGCATCAGTTAGTCCGCCAGTAATATTGGTGTTCTTCACCGCAGCATCTGTAAGATCGTACACAAAATTATTTTGCATCAGCATGATATATTCATTGAAAGGAAGCGTAGTATCAAAATCCTTGAAAACATAACGGTCAAGATCAGCAAATAAATCACTCACGGTATAGGCATCTTTTCCCAGGGCATATTCTGCCTTAATCAGGTTATTGAGCACTTCCGGTGTGATGAATTTGCGCAATGCATCCTGCGTACTTCTGCCCATCTTAATAGCTTCAGATTCACTGTTCAGTAAATTCATTTGTTTACTTTGTATCCAAACAGGCGGGCCATTGAAGAACCAGGTATTCAATAGTGCCATTGCGCTTTTCTGATCTTTTTTAGACGTATAAATTACAGGTACATCATTGTAATCTTTTAACATCGGGCGGGTAGAGATCCCACCAATATAACTCACCACATTGTCTGTATACAGCTGGTAACTTTTTTGAAAAGCGTTGGAAAGTATTTTGAAGTTGGTCCAGTCCTCATCCTTGTCCTTCATTGCTGCTGTCATCTGCTCTACCTGGAGATAGTAACGCTCCACGTTTTTCATGCCCAGTTCTGATGCCTCAAGCTGGTCATCAGAGAGGTCGCCTTTGCGTGTAAAAGGATCATTTTTATTCTCTTCCAGGAAAAGTAGTTCGGCATCTGTAGATTTTAAGCTGGCTAAAGCTTTTTTCTCCGCAGCAGGCTCGCTAAAAACTCTGTAAGCCCAGCCTACAGCCATTTTATCATAACTGGATACATGCGGCAGCAGATCTGCCACATCCACTTGATCTCCTGGTTGTAATACGTAATTAAACTCGGTATCATCGGTAATAGACGAAGTGAAACTATGGGTTTTCAGCCATGCGCCAGACCTGAGTTGTTTAGGGCTATACGCCGCACTACCATGGAGATTTGGTATCATACCCAGCAATTCACCCAATGCCGTAGCTACTTTCCATTCCAATATTTCTTTTCTCACTTCAGGATGGTACAGGTCTTTCTTGATTCTTGGATCTATAAATGCACATTTAGCAAAATAAGAAGGCAGCAGGTCATTGATTAAATTATCGCCGACATCCATTTTTGCTGCCAGTATTTCTCCGGTACGCGGATCCGTAACCACATTGGTTGGAAGACCCTGACCTGGACTTCCCCATTCGATCAATAATTTGCCGGCAGACAACCAATTGTCTTTTGCAGTATTCATCACTACCAGCGCGTTTTTAAATCCTGCAGTCTCGAGCGCAGTATTCCATTGCTGTATTGCTTTTTTGATAGCAGGTACAAAAGGTGCAGGCGTAACCGGATCAATAAAAATGCTGATGGGCTTTAGCGGTTCCACCAATTCTCCGGCAGCATATTTCTTGCGGTCGGCCGCCTTCACTTCAAGATTCCATTTGGTGATGACTTTTACGTTGCGCACCCCATATGGATTTTTACCAAAATCGTTGTAATTCACCGTACCAAAACCTACTCTGACATCTGCTTCTCTTACCTTCATCTGCGCATCCGGCAGGCGCTGAATGCTCAGGTTCAGCATAAGTGCTATGGCACGGTCTACTGCTTTGTTACCGTTAACGTTATTGCCGGGCTGTGTCTGTGTACGCAGTACAGTGAAAACCACCCCTTTCTCTCCCACTTTTACCTGCTGTACACCAGAACGTGCTGCATCAGAATTACTTAAATCACTCACATCTTTGAAAGAAAAAAGATCTCCGCCTTCCATTAACTGCCTGGTAACATCAATAATATAACTTCCCTTCGTTTTTCCGGCAGCTTCTACCGGAAGGACAAAACTAACAGGGATCAGGTTGGATTTCTGTACTAAACTTTCCATACCCTGGTTAAAGTCTGGCGACAGTGCTTCTTTATACACCTCTCTGGTCACATTCAAATTGTTGCCTGTAGCTTTGATAAAACGCACGATTCCGGAAGATTGCGCAACACTTTGCGAATATCCGCGTATAATCTCACCAATTACCAGGAGATCCGTATTTAATGCAGAAGCAGGAATCTCCAGGAAATACTTCGAGTCATCCTGATAAACGGTAAATTCTCCCGGCGTAATCTTCATTGTTTTTTTAAAGAACTTATCAAAAGGCATCAGCTCATTGGCCGGCACCACATTTGCCGGTACCGTGGTCACCGCTTTGACTTTTGGTTTTTGTTTTCCCTGTGCAGAAGCTGCAGCAGAGGAAAAGAAAAAGCATACCGTAAATAATATAATTAAGCTATTTTTCATTTTAGTTGTTGAAATTGTTGGTTCAATAAGGTACATATCACTTGTTGCGCTCAGCATATGGGTTATTTGGTTAAATAAGCGTCATTCTTACCACTGTGCCACACTGCAATCATATTTGCGATGGAAACAAGGTGACTTTTAGTAATGAAATCGCTCTGTTTTGCCGCACCAGCTTTCGCTTGCTGCTGAATGAGCAGCATCTGCTTATTCATAATCAGGCCGATGTTGTTGCCGAAATTTGACGGATTATCTACATGCAATAAAATTTTATTCAGGTAGGCCCTTTGCAGCATCCTGTTATAACGCGAAATGGGTTTACCATTTTCAATATCCCTAAAAATAAACTGCTGCAACTCAGCTAAAAATTCACCCGGAGCATAGTCTGATTTACCTGTGATATTTTCTATCGTGGCCAACTGATTATATTTAGCCATCAGTCTGCCTAATAAATCACTATAAGTATCTTCAACATCGGTATTGAAGTTAAATTTTGTTTTGGCACCTATGTTTGCAGGGTATAACCATTCGGGTTCAGTGAGCATATATTTCTTTAAATAGGCTACTGCCTCCTTTTGCTGGGTATCACTTACGGGAATATAATTACTTTTATTTTCAGTACGCAATGCATTGTCACTATTTACGCCCCCTATATTTTTAACTACATGCTGCAAATATTGAAAATAGCGTCCTTCAACGGCACGGTACATCGACCTTAACGTAGAATAGTCTTGATCCGGACCGTCTCCCCATTGATTAAGGTTGACCATAGTCCTTTTCAGGTTCTCTACACCGAGCGCGTTTGCCTTCATGTTATTGTCGCCAATGTCTTCACTCTGCACTCTTGGATCGAAAGCATCCGACTCCTCTAAATAGAAAAACTTAGGATCTTTTCTTTTCTCAGAAACCCATTTAGTCAGATATTCCGCTGTAGTTTTTGGATCTTTTTCAGGCATATATTTATATCCCCATTCAATCGCATAATTATCATATACACCAATTACCGGCAATAAATCTACAGGGGTCATCTTATCTTCCGGCTGCGCTGCATAGTTGAAGCGCATATAGTCCATCACAGAAGGGCCGAAACTGTTTTTCCTGATAAAATCACGGTTACGGATACTGTCAACCGGATAAGAGGAACTGCCTGCAAAATTATGACGCAAGCCAAGGGTGTGACCTACTTCATGCGTAATCACGTTTTTAACCAAGGCGCCCATTAAATCTTTACTCATCGGGATTTTACGAGCCCCCGGGTCTGTAGCTGCACACATTGAAAAATACCAGCGTTGCAACAACTCAAGAATATTGTGAAATACAGCAACATGTGAGGTCAGGATTTCACCGGAACGCGGATCGACTACCTGCGGACCATAGGCATTGGCCACTTCCGAAGGTTTGTACGAGATATAAGAATACCTGACATCCTCCATACTGTAGTCGGGATCCTCTTTCAGCGTAGGTGCCAGCTTACCTGTGATGGCATTCTTAAAGCCTATTTTCTCAAAGCTCTTGCGCCATGCATTTACGCCCTCAATCATATAAGGAATAAGGTAAGCGGGTGTATTGCGGTCAATGTAAAAAACAATAGGTTTTGCAGGTTCTACCAGTTCACCATTGTTAAATTTCTGCAGATCTTCTGGTTTGGGTTCCATCCGCCACCTGTTCGCGACAACTAAATCTTCAGTTTTTTCAGGATTTTTATCATAACTGGTCAACCTTGTGGTAAAGTAGCCTATTCGCTTATCCGCATAACGTTGATGCATAGGCAGCTGTGGTAGCAGAAACCAGCTAGACCCCACCTCCCACATGGTAGGATTAGTTTCTTCTGCTTTTGCAGGTGCGTCCGGCTTCGGTGCTTCAACCTGTCCTGGTGGCGAAGCAGCAGCTTCACCATAACTTTTAATGGAACGAAACACGACGTTGTTTTCAAAACTGCTCACCCCCAGTATCCTGGATTTAGCGGCTTCAAATCCTCCCAGTTTCAGTTCTGCAGCAGCTCCCTTTAGAGAAAAAAGATCACTATCGCCAGCAAACAGCGAGGTGATATCAATCAGTGAGCTCGCATTTCCGACAGCGATAATGTCAAATGCAAGCAAGGTGGGTACCAGATTAGCTTTGATCGAATTGTAATACACGCTTGAGGTATCGGTAGCCTGAATAAAATCTGGTGCAACCAGGTTCATCTTGCCGTTTATTCCCTTTTTAAAACGGATCACCCGGTCATTTACCGCATCCCCGGCGAAACCGAAACGCATACCCGGATTACGTTTACGCTGTGCAGAACCGCTGATAATTGTTACACTGGTCAGGATTTCCCTGCCAAGGAGCTGATCGGGAATTTCAACCAGATATTTATCATCCTGTACATAAATGTTAAACATCCCTTTAAAAGTTTTGGCTCCCGGCTTGATATATTTACTGATTTGCGGGATAGCCTGTTCTGATTGTGCATGCAGATATTGACTAGACAATAGCAGCAGCAGGTACAACAGTATTTTTTTACTAATTTTCATCATTCTGGATTAGGCTGGTCTTTTTTCATGTCCTGCCCCCAGCCGAAACAGGGAACAGGTGCATGAAGGATTCATGGTGTGTATGTGTATTTTTAATTTGATGGATTGGCCGCATTCCCTATGGTTTGCAAATCGACGCCATAGGTATTGATAAAATAATTTCTGACCAGCGTATAGCGCTTCCTGATCTGACCATTGGTATCTATCACAGGATTCAGAATACCTACAGGCTCAGGAGCCGGGTATATATCTGATGCAGGCACCTGTACTTCCTGGTTGAGCTTTGTTTCAGACAAGGTGACCATTGCCCTGATATACATATTCCAATCCATTGACGGACTTGTTGCACTGAAACCAGCAATGATCCCTCTGCCATACGCTTCAGCATAAGTAGTCATGGAAGACGCATAATCAGCTGAATTCGTAAATTCAGTGGTAGGCAAGGATAAACTACGGGCAGCGATGTTATCCACAAACATGGTATTGATTTTTTTCAGAAAAACAACTTTGTCCGCGGCAGTCATGGTCGTAACTTTCACATTGCCATAGTTCACGCAAATACTGTTATCATAAGTATAGGCACCCACACTTACGGCTGACTTCTTGAATTTTAAAGTCTCAAAATCAAATACTCCACTCACCGAATCTACTTTGCTGCAAAGCAAAATTTTTGCAGGTAAAAACTTCTTCAGAAATTTATCTGAATATAAATCAAAAAAACTCGTTTTGATCAGCTCAAGCTGTGCCGGAATATAGGCCACTTCAGCCATCTCTACTTCATGGCCGGTTTTATCCTCACGTTCGTCAGGGATGTTATAGCCATCAGGCCTCCAGTAGATATCTTTACGATTAAATTTATACAATAAATAAGAATTGTATTTTTGATAGTAGCCCACAATCGTATTGTCAAATGCATTGTTCCCTTGCGGAAGCACATAGCTGTCAATACTACCGGAAGGAGTTAGTGCACCCTCCTCTTTTTTACAGGAGTTTAAAATAAGCAACGCACATAAAGTGAGCAGACTTAAGGTATATTTATAGTTCATCTGATGATTCATTTAGATAAGACTGATAATCGCAACTGACAGCAGCATTATTGAGGATTCTGGACCAATTGAGGGTTATTGAGAAAAGCAACATAAGGAATTGGCAAAGCATACAAATTACTATTGGCTTGCAGTACATGTTGTGTTGTACTGCCGGACGCAGCAATAAAAGTATGCGTAACAGCAAGCCCCCATCTTTTAATGTCTACCCAGCGATGCCCGTCTTCCAGACAAAGTTCTCTGCGCCGCTCATCCTGGCAAAATTTAAACAATGCAGCAGCATCTGTAATCTCCACTGGCGTGTAAGGTGTATTGCGTGTATCATAACGGTTGCGTCTCAAATAATTCAGATCAGACAAAGCTGCATTCCGGTCTGCTGCATTTCCGCTTTGAATAAAACGTTTGATATAAGCTTCTGCCCGGTTCAGATAGACCTCTGCTACACGCAACCCTTTACCACCATACCTGGCATTTGAAGGTGCTTTGTTTGACCTAAACAAGAATACACTACCATTATCATAAGTAAGAAAGTATGTTTTGTAGCGTAAATCTCCCTCATTGCCTGTATTTGCTCCGTCTCCTCTGTTATACAGGTTAGCAAGACTTGCAGAAACAGCATATGGTGGATAAAACTGCTCTTGTGAAGGAAAGTAAGGATTGCTCTCTGTGGTTGTAGAACCTCCGTAACCCCATAAAACTTCTGGCCCGGTAGAAAGGTAAATGCCCTGATTAATATAAAAACCTGTTGCATAATAACTAATCAACTGCGTCAATGATGATTTTACCGTCAATACACGGCCCGCATAGGCAATAGCCTTGTCCCAGTCTGTATTCAAGCCCCGGTAGAGGTAAAAACGTGATAACAATGCATTGGCTGAAGTTGCACCAACCCTGAAAGTGGTAGGCGGTTCAAAATTATTCTGAAGCAAATCTGCGGCCTGCAACAGGTCTTTTTCAACCTGATCGTAAACTTCTTTCAGCGTATTTCTTTTCACACCACCATCTTTAACCTGGCTGGACAGTATAAGTGGTACACCAAGCGCTGCTTCCGGATTTACACCAGTCCCGCTGTAAGGTTTCCCATAAGTAGTGACCAGTTTCAGATAGTAAAAAGACCTTAAAAACAAACACTGACCTAAAATAGCATTCTTACTGGCTTCACTTCCGGACACCTTATCCAGGTAATCCAGCACCACATTACATCCTTTAATTTTAGTATAATACGCAGTATATACATTTGCACGCTCAGCGATGACAGAAGAGCCTTCAAACATCTGAGGGTCGAACTTAAACATACCCATGCCCACCTGTAAAATATCACTATATCCTGCTACCGGAAGATTGTCATTTCCTTTGGCCAAACCATTACACTGGATATCATCAGTCAACAGATCGAAACTATCAAATGGCGTATTATAAGGATAGGCATCGCTGTACATCAATGCTTCCAGATCTGCGGTTGTAGTTGGCCTGATGGCATCCTGACTGTATTCTGCAAGGAACTTTTTGCAGGAGCCAAATACTATACTTATAAGTAAAAGGCTATATAGCGTAAATTTCTTTTTATTCATGATCTGATAATTATAGACTGATAGCTAAATTGAGTGTATATGCCCTGGTTCTTGGCTGCCCGCCAGTGGCTACTTCAGGATCCTGTCCTTCAAAGGCTTTGCTATTGAACGAAAAAGGATTACTGATACCCGCACCAATATTTACGTTTTTACAGCGCAATCTTTTGATCAGTTCTTTACTTAAGGAATAAGAAACATTGATATTCTGGCAGCGTAAACTGGAACCACTTACCACACGGTCTGCGCTATAATTATATAAATCATAGATCTTTTCGGCGCGTGTACTTCCCGGAATCATTACAGAAGGAATTGTATAATCAGGCAGTCCGGGAATAGTCGAATCTTTATGAGCTGGCGTCCATCTATTCAACACATTTCTGGAGAAATTCTCAAACTCATTCGGGAGTTTCTGATCACCGTCATAGAGCGGCGTGAGAAACTTTTTACCACCCAGCTGCAGATAAAAACTGCTGCTCAGCGAGAGCATTTTGTAGCGGAAATTCATATTCAGGCCGGAAATAAAATCAGGATCCATTTTTCCCATATACTGCAGATAAGCCGTTGGATCTGTGAGTGGATCTTTACCATTGGCCACACTCAGGTCTATTTTAGGAATACCCGTTGCCGGATCAATCCCGGCATTTTTAAACGCATAAAAACCAGACACGGGATCACCAGGATTATTGAGCCCTCCTAATACTGCTGTGCGCCAGGTACGGAGCTGTGCGCCTGAATTTAAGATTTCATTGTTATTTTTTGACGTATTGATACCAACCGACCAGGTAAAGTTTTTGGTTCTGATGGGTACAAAGTTTGCAGATAGCTCATACCCGGAATTATTCATGGACCCTCCGTTGACCAGCATACTGGTCACGCCATATTCCAGCGGTACCTGCAGTGCAGTAATCAGGTCTTTACCACGTTTGCTATAATAAGAAAACGATGCTTGTACCTTGTTATTGAGTAAACTGAAATCCAAACTTAAATTCATACTACTGTTCTGTTCCCATCGCAGATTGCCATAAGGTAAAGAGCCAATGGTAAGCAGCACATCTCCTGTGTTCTCATCGATCACACCACTTTGCACCGCTGAGCCTGGTGTTTTGACAACCAAATCCGGACTAACCGCAGCAGAGATATTTCGCTGATAACCAAAAGAGCCGCTGAGACTCAGATTAGAGAGCCAGTAAGAGGAAGCAAACCATTTCTCATTGGCCATATTCCATCTTATCCCACCTGCATATACAGGAGTAAATTTTGCATTGGTGAACTGTCCGAAGCGGTTTGACCTGTCATTACGCAAGCTGAAATTGGCCACATAACGGTTATCATAAGTATAACTCGAAGTGAAGTATATACCTGTGGTATTCGTAAGGTTATCTGTAATTTTAGGCACGAAACGGGTAGTGTAATCATTCACAGACGAAGTCCCGAAAGAGATTGTACTTGCCGGAAGTGTAGCGAATGCTTTTCCCCGGTCTCTGAGGTAACCTAACGAAGTATTTGCATAGCCGGTATATCTGGAACTGTTCATTTCCTGACCAATCATTATCGCCAGTACATGTTTCTCATTGAATGCTTTATTGTAAGAAATACTGTTACGCCAGCTCCATGAAGTATTACTGTTCTGATCAATATTATATTCACCTCCAACAGGCATTTTACTTTGTTGGTACCCCGCATCTACTGGTTTAAACATCCCATAATCGTAAAACCTGTAGGTTTTGGCAACATACTCAGACTGCTCTGTAGCATAACTCTCTCCCGTTGTAGCAATGGAGTTATAGCTGAGTAAACTCTGTACTTTAAGGCCAGGTAAAATATCATAATTGGCATCAATTGAAGCATTTGCAGAGAGCACATTATTTGTATTTCCGGTATTCGCTATTTCATTTAAAATATTAAACTTTCTTTCACTGGGGTTCCTGTAAAATGACAGCGATCCATCCGGATTGTAAGCCGCTATTGACCGGTTGGTTTTTGAGGCATATCCATAAGGATCGACCTGGTTGAAAGCTGCTGTTGTTCTTTTCGAAGCAGATAATCTGGCAGACAAATTAAACTTTTTTGTAACCTGGGAACTTACACTGATATTGCCCGTGAAGCCTTTACTATCATTGCCTATTGCTGTTCCTTTTACATCGTTGTAACCAAAAGAGGTATAATAGGATGTATTGTTACTGCCGCCCGAAACACTGAGGTTATGGCTCATGCTGAACGGCGTCCTGAAAAGGAGATCAAACCAATCTGTGTTCATGGTTTCCAGTGCAGCAACGCGTGTATTGAACTGATCTGCAGTGATCGTTTTGGCATACAGATAATCATTTACCGCACCAGCGTAGCCAATATTATTGTTCACAAGGTTTGATACCAGTCCGCGGGTAAAAATCTCCCGTGATAAAGCCACCCGTTCTTTTGAATTCATCAGGTTTAACTTATCGTAAGTAACCCGTTCATTGCTACTCATGGCCACAGAATAATTGATCGAAACTGGTCCGGCCTTCCCTCGTTTGGTCGTAATCACAATTACGCCATTCGCAGCCCTTACGCCATATATTGCGGTTGCAGCGGCATCTTTCAGTACTGTAATTTCATTGATGTCATTTGGATTTAACCAGGCAATGGAATTGCCTACAAAGTTTCTGATATAATCAGCATTATCTGGTGTAATAGCCCCTAGTGTATTCAATTCCTGTGCTTTGAAAGGCAGCGGATCTTCCTGCACTATACCATCCACTACCCAGATCGGCTCTGCTGAACCAGACAGTGTAGAGGTACCACGAACCCTGGTCCGTTGCCTTGCCCCCACCAGTCCGTTGGTGTTGGTAACGGTTACACCGGCCAGTTTACCCTGGATCAGCTGTTCTATAGAACTTATACCATTGTTATATAAATCAGACATTTTGACGGTAGAAGTGGCACCTACCATATTGCTTTTCTTCAGCAACTGGTAACCTGTACTTACTGCAACTTCCTGCAGGTCGCTTACTCTGCTCTTAACCACTACAATAACATGGGTCCTTCCCTCTACTTTAATCTCTACCCGCTCTCTGCCTACTGCAGTAAAAATTAGTACAGCGTTTTCATCTACATTGGCAATAATAAAACTCCCCACATTATTGGTGACGATGTTTCCGGGAATACCTTTTATAGCTATTGTTATCCCGGGCAGTGGTTTCCCATTTTCATCAACCACCGTACCGGTAACAATAATATCATTCACATCATTTTTTGGTTTTTCTATTTTTACCCGTTCCTTCACAATCACGGTTTGCTCTTCTACAGTATAAGTAAAGGGCTGATTGGCGAAACAGGCTGCCAGCGCATCTTTCAGCGCAGCATTATTGACATTGATATTTACATTATTTGCCTTGAGCAGAAGCTTGCGGTCGAACACAAAGTCATACCCGCTTTGCTTACGGATTTCTTTAAAAACTTTTTCAAGCGGTGCATTGTTTTCCTTCAGGGTAATGCGCTGCGCATATACAGCAGCACTTACTTGCATTATCGCCACTATGGTCAAGAGCAGGGTTAATCGCATAATCAGCAAGAATTTATGGACATGACTGTTCGGCACGCCAAATGGTTTAGTATAAATTTTATACATTTGGTAGGTTTGGTTGGTTTAGTTGATACTGATGCAAATTATTGACGTAAGGCCAGACCATCTGCCAGAGGTGTTAGCGCACCTCTGGCTTCTTTCTTTGCAGGCATTACTGTTGAAAATGTGGGGTAGCTATTTCGTCACAGTAATCCTCCTTCCTTCAACTTTAAAATGAACTTTTCCGGTTGATTCAATCACTTTCAGCACAGCACCTAAATTTTTAGTGCGCGACACCCATCCGCCAAGCTCCAGATCTTCCGGAGCAGAGGCGTCATAAATAATCTCTACATTATACCAGCGGGCAATCCTGCGCATGATTGCGCTGAAATCTTCATCCTTTAAAACAAAATCGTTGTTTTTCCAGGCTAATACCGTTTCTGGATCCACATTGACTATCCGGGCAGAGCCTGGCTTTACGCGCGCCTGCTGACCAGGTTTAAGGATGAACTGTCTGGCGCCATTGGATTTAATTTTTACTGATCCCTCCAGTAAGGTAGTTCTCTGATCGGGTTCATCATCATATGCATTAAGATTGAAGTGCGTTCCCAATACTTCCAGTATTTGTTGAGGAGTCACTACCCTGAAAGGCTGATCTTTCTGATGTGCCACTTCAAAATAGGCTTCTCCTTTAAGGATAACCCTGCGTTCTTTGGCACCGGCAAAACTCGAAGGATAGGTAAGTGATGAGGCTGCATTCAGCCATACCCTGGTTCCATCCGGCAGCTGCAACTGGTATCCGCTTCCAATAGGGGTCTGCAGAGTATTCAGTGAAGATTTGCTTTTCTTATCCTGGTCTACAACCTTATATACGATGCTGCCTTCCTTTGTATTGGTAATTTGAATACCAGCCATATTCACTAGCTGACCTTTTCCCGCCTTCTCTAAATTAATTTTGCTGCCGTTAGCAAGTGTCAAAACAGCTTTTCCCAGACCTGGCTTAAATTGATATGCCTGTGCTGGTGATAATGGTGTGCGAAAAAGAGAGGTGCCAAAGTATAGACCAGCAGCAACGATAATTAGTATTGCCGCAGCACTCAGCAACTTTTTATTATAAATTTTAAATCTTTCTGCGGGTACTTCAGTTGATGCAGGTACTTCAGTTGATGCCGGTACTTCAGACAACGTGGGTACTTCAGTTGACGAAGGCAACTTAGTAACTGCTGCCGAAAAACGATGATCTTCTGTTATTCTTTTAAAAAATATTTCCTGGTCATCCAGCTTTAATAAGGACTTAACACTGTCCGCCTGCAACTCATTATCCATGGATTCATAAAAAACACTTTCATAATCGGCATCGCCTATATACAAAAGCAGTTCATCAAATTCTTCCTGATCCATTGTTTCGTTCAGGTAACTATATAATAAGTCTTTTAGTCTTTCGCTATTCATCCGGTAGGCCATCAGATATTTTATAGATCTGATTTAATAGTAATACAATTCAGGTGATAGAAAGAAGTAGTCAATTTTCATTTTTTTTATAAAAAAAAATTAACCATCGGCAAAACGCCGTCCAAACTCTCTAAACAAAGAATATCTGAATGAATTATTTATTGATAATTGAAACCAATGAAACTACAAGAAGGTAATAACGGGAAGCAAAATGAATTCTTATCATTTTTAAAGCCTCAGAAAGATGTTTTTTGACAGTATTTTTAAGAATACCTAAAGAAAAAGCAATTTCATCAAGCGAAAGCCCCTCATTTCTACTCATTCTGTAGACCTGCTGCTGTTTTTCTGGCATTAAAGCTAATGCTTCCGCAGTGATTCTTTTAAGCTCGCTCAAAGACAATGCATCTTCTGTGGTATTAACAGTCACTTTCAAATTGACGAAATGATGTTCAGCCGCAGATTTTGAGCTGGCAATCTGCTTAAGCCTGTTTAAGGAAAGTCTCTTTACTATCGTATATAAGTAAGAAGAAACGGGATATCTTTCATCTAACTTTTCACGGGTAACCCACAACTGCAGCATCGTCTCCTGTACCATCTCTTCTGCTTCCTCCTTACTTTTCAGGTATCTGAAACTGAAATAATACAATTTCTTAAACCATCTGTCAAAGATAATTTTAAAGGCAACCTCTTCCCCATTCCTTAATCTTATAACCAGATCCGAATCGGGTAAAGCGCTATTATCATTCATGTGGTGTGTATAAAAAAGACCTGATACGAACCTGATTATCAAAAGTAAACAGCTTAACGATCGCTCTAAAGTCAAGATAAAATGGCGGAATTCCAATAAAAAACATGAATATATAGCTTTAACAGCAAATTCAGCTATCTAACTCGTGATATACGAGGTTCAGAAGTTAAATCCGGCATGTTTTAGCTAGTGGACATACGACTCCTGTATGCATTGGCAGGTGACATTGTTTGGCTACTGACGGGGTAATTTTTTGACAAACAATGTATGAGATGCTTCAACAAGTTGAGTTTCTCTTTACAGCAGGTATCTCGCTTAGTATCCCATCAGACTCGATACACTTTTGTAATTCCTTACAATATGCTATTTCCTTTAAGATATCATTTGATTCGTTTTCCTCTAGCATTTGATTCTTGAAATCATCATCCACAAGATACGCTGCCTTGCGCAGTAATAAGCTTTCTGAACTTCTTCCGAGAACTGGGGTTGATCACAACCTCTTCAGGAGACATCTCCAAGAAATATTTGAATGATATATCATAGCGGGTACGCTCTACAACATCCACATCCGAAATAGTGAATATATTTCCAGGCTTAAAACATGTTTCCTTTTTTTTAGTTTTATATTATCTTAACTCGTTAAAGTAACCCCTATCGTACCAAACTCGATGAGAGTTTCGAGCAGCAGGGTCATCTATTCAAGTTATACAAAAAAGTCTTGTCTTATTATACACCAGACGCTAACATTGATCTGTGATATTCCTTACACCGATATTTATAAAATGTTAATCATAGTAGCCTTAAAGAACGAATATATACTGGAAGCCCAAAAATTTTTATTGTTGTAAACCAGTCTTGATGATTTTTATGTCTCCTATCAGATCAATGCCTATACCAGAGAGGCCAATAAACAGGCTCTGATTTATAGTAAGCTGTTTGAAATATTCAGAATGAATTTAATGCTGCTGGCGTAGATTATTTCACCACATTACCAAGCCATGAAAAACGGGAGTCCTCCCGCTATGCCACCTTCAAATCAGCAAAAGTATAATGAAGAAGACCTTTGAGTTTTAATTTAAGTGGTTTCGTGCTCAGTTTTAGATTTTTGCTTTGTTATTTTAATTTCCTTCCCGTCTGTTTTGAAAGTAACAGCAACAGTATATTCGTCAGGATCTACTTCAAAATTTAATTCTGCTTTAGCATTTTGAGGAAGCTCATTAAATACACGCTGAATTTCATCCGCATCAAAGACTATTTTCGTGATCATTTTACGTCCCTTCGAATCAATCCACTGTACATAAGTCTCCTTGGGAGCAGCTCTTTGTTCAGATTTATGATCAAGCAAATCGGAGCCAAAAATTTCTTCCTGTTCTGCGTTTAAGTAAAATAACCTGAGCTGATAAAACTTAACAGCTTTTGAATTAACAGTAAAGTTCAAATTATACCTTTTCAACCACTTTGTAAGCAAGTCTTTATTAATTCCTTCTTTTTCTACACGTTCAAGAATTTCAGGTGCTAAATTTCGCTCATATGCCTCCTTTGCAAAGCCTGGTTCAAATAAATAAGTATCATTTGGCCTAAGATCTTGTTTGGTCAATTTAACTTCTTTTGCATAAAAATCACTCACTTGTACTTGTCTCACTCCACCAGTAACCCATAAAACAACTCCACCTCCAGGTGTCATACCAATTGTTAGGTAATTATAAGTTCTTTGCTCATTTATATCATGATCTAAGTAGCCAAGTTTAAACAAATCTGATATTTTTTGTTTCGGTAGCGCAAAGCGCCCACTGTAGAATTTATTATCAGCATAAGAAAGCCACGTCAGGGCAAGACTATCTGGAATAGCTTTTTTTTTCGCGCCACTCACCATTACGCTTCCACTAGTTCCCCAACCCTGATTGACAAACTCAGATCCTGGCAATGTAGTATTGTGGCCATCAATTGAAATAAACTCTCCTTTTATAATTCTTATTGGATACTCTTCTGGCGCTCCGATAGTAGGAATCCACTTATATTCTTGTTTTTCCATAAGTTGACATGATGAGAATTGAATTGACAAAATAAATTGTATAATGATTAGCTTGAGTATTATAGCTTTTTTAACCGTCATAAGGAATTCTTTTACGTTGTTTATTATTGTCATAATTCGGTTGAAATGCTTTTGCTATTCCCTCAAAATTAGATGACCAATGTAAATAGCCATTCCTTAAAAGACGCAAATTCTTCTGTTCAACAAACTCTTTATCATACATAGCTTTAGTTAATTTACCAATTTTTAGCATCTCATCTAATTCACTAAAATATTTGAATCTAAGCGGCCCCTCATTTCCAAATACATAATTATGTAATCTTGTTTTAATAAAACACAATAAATACTTCGGGTTCTTACTAATTGGATATCTTTTTTCAAGAGCAATTTGGTCAATAGGTAGTGGCTTAGAGAATTTTGAACTGAATTCACACATAAAATGTAATGGAATAAAGCTATAATGATTTTTAAAGTCCCGTGTACCAATTAATTTCCCACTGCTAATTACCAACTGCCTATCCAAATACCAACTTTCCTTAACTAAACGTTGCTTCTCTTTTTGCAGAATCTCATTATTACCCTTTAAAATACTTTCTACTTTTTCTTCACCATCTGGATAACTTCCGCCAATATCAGAATGTACTCCTGGCATCTCTTTTTCAATACCCTTAATTCCAGCACTTTGTATATGAGTGAGTGCAAAGTATTTCCGGTGTTCGTCTGCCGCAGTAAGATGAATTACTTTTTCTACTCTGCCAAGAGAATTCAGATGAAGTTCCTTTACATCATCACTAAAATCTGGCATAAGTGAAAAAGAGCTATTATAAGATGAAACTGTATCAAAAAGACCAACAAATCGAATTTTTATATCCTTAACTTTTATTTTATTCTCCAATAATCTTCTTCCCAATTCACCACCCTTTGGTAAATTATCCATTGTGGTACGTTGCCCATGAATATCAAACTTATTTTTAAAAAGTCCTGAAACATGTGCTGGATAATCTGAAAGTCCCACTTCATAAATAAAATTTCTTGCTGCTGCCGCCCCACGGCTAAAACCAAAGACATCAATCGTTAGTGTTTTAATATTTTTGGTTGGCACCTTTGACAAAATCTGATCAGCCAAACTTCCACAGCCCTCTAAAACTCTCGCGGGAATACCAGTTTTACTTGTTCCAAATCCAGAACCATCGGAATCATCCTCTTCATCTTTCTTACTCCCCATTCCTTCAACATATATCTTTATGATAGTAGTCCCAACTTCCCTACATACCAGAAATAACCTGGCAACATTGGAATAGTCATTTTGATAGCTCCCCTCACCAGTTTTACTTGTTGTATTGTACATATTATTTAATGTTCCATCAAAAAAAACACCTGCTATGACATCTACTCCATCTACAGTTGTAAATTTCATGTCCTCTGGTTCACCAAATACAATACCTTCTTTAGAATTTTCTATAATTTTATGTGCTGCATTGCTATGGATAGTGTTAGCAAGCGCAGTATAGTCTTTCGATGCAGTTTCACTGAATGTTCCACTGGATATTTTTATAATATTACCCTTTTCAACCATTTTTTAGCCTGATTATTTATCTCCTATTACTAAATCCAATTTGCAACACATGCTTGCGTACTGGATAACTTATCAATTGATACAAGGGATTACTAAAATGATTTTATAATTAAGGCCATCATATCTATACATGATGGCCTTAAAGAAAAACTTAAGCCTTTGGCCAGTCGTTTGTATGTTCTGCATTTCCAAGCTTTAACTTGCGTGCAGACAATACAAAACTTAAAGTCATCGGTGTTTTATCATTGACAGCTATTCCTTCGTTATATTGAATGATATAACCATCTTCAAATGATAATTCTTTCATCTTTGCATCTTCTTCGCCCTTTTTAAAAACGATAGTTCCAGACAAAGCTTTATATTGGTTATTCACCATTGATTCAATGATCGATGTATCCTCTGTTGATTCGATTTCAACATGAATAGTTCCCCCATACACACCTGACGAAGGACGGCCCTTAGCATCTACATCTCTATTTAATGAAAAACTGCATTGCAGCACATCGAACTCTTTTGATCCAAGAGTTAATCTGGTTTTAAAAGCCATGATAATATTTTATTGTAAAAATTTGTTAATTGATTAACGCAATAAAATTGAGAAATCTGTATAAATATCGCAATTAGGATACTATATACAAAATACGCTCAGAATTTAAAGGTTAATTAAGCTTTAGGCCAGTCATTTGTATGTTCTGCATTGCCTAGCTTTAATTTACGGGCAGAAATCTGGAATTTCATTGTCATCGGACTATCTCCTGTAATTCTGATTCCTTCTGCATACTTCACAATGTATCCATCTTCAAAATGAACCTCCTTCATCTTTGCATCCTCATCAGCTTTTTTGATCAGTAATACCCCGGTCAGCGGTTTATACTGATTATTGACCATCGCTTCTACAATAGAAGTATCTTCAGTTGATTCGATTTCTACATCGATCGTACCACCGTATACACCAGAAGAAGGTCTTCCTTTTGCATCTACATCACGGTTTAGGGAATAAGCACAATGAAGCACGTCGTACTCCTTGCCCGAAAAGGTTAATCTTGCTTTGAAAGCCATAACTTTAATTTTTGGGTGAAATTTTTAGTATTTACTATACAAACCCTAACAAAAAGTTTGCCGTTATTGCGAAAAGCTCTATATGGACCATCAGAACGGATTCCGCCAATTAATTATTGATTAACCAAAAAAATACGTTCACACATTGGGACAAAAAAAAAGTCTGCCAGCAACCTAAGCTGCGGCAGACTTTCCCTCAATTATATTTTAATTAAGCTTTAGGCCAGTCGTTAGTATGCTCGGCATTACCGATTTTCAACTTACGTGCTGAAATTACAAAACCTAAAGTCATTGGTGTATTGTCGTTAACGGCAATTCCCTCATTGTACTGGATGATATAACCATCTTCGAATGACAGTTCTTTCATCTTTGCATCTTCTTCGCCTTTTTTGAACACAATCGTTCCTGAAAGAGGCTTGTACTGGTTGTTCACCATTGATTCGATCACCGAAGTATCTTCAGTAGACTCCACTTCAAGATGGATAGTTCCACCGTAAACTCCTGATGATGGACGGCCTTTTGCGTCTACATCTCTGTTTAATGAATAGCTGCACTGCAACACATCGTACTCTTTAGAACCTAAGTTCAATCTGGTTTTAAACGCCATGATAATTTTTTTTTAAATGTTAAACGGTCAATTACAATTAAGCCTTAGGCCAGTCATTAGTGTGCTCTGCATTACCCAGTTTTAATTTACGGGCAGAGATCTGAAATTTCAAAGTCATTGGATTATCTCCAGTGATGTTGATTCCTTCTGAATACTTAACAATGTATCCATCTTCAAAATGAACTTCCTTCATCTTTGCATCCTCATCAGATTTTTTGATAAGCAAAGTGCCTGTTAAAGGTTTGTACTGATTGTTTACCATTGCTTCAACAATTGAGGTATCTTCAGTAGATTCGAGTTCGATATCGATTGTTCCACCATACACTCCGGAAGAAGGTCTTCCTTTTGCATCCACATCACGGTTTAGAGAATAGGCACAATGAAGTACATCGTACTCCTTGCCCGAAAAGTTTAATCTTGCTTTGAAAGCCATAACTTTTTGTTTTAGGGTTATTATTTATAATTACTAAGACAATAGCAAATAGTTTGCCAAATCACCTTATTACCAACAAGATAATAAATAATTCTAAATAAAACTGCAAAAAGCGCTTTAAGACTAAATAATCTTCGATCCGAAGGCCTCAAGCTTCCTTAACCACTTCTTACTGTAGTCATTATCCAAAGAATATAACTGTCCTATAGTATTGGTTAAGACCGGATGAAACCGGCAATTTTCGAAAACGTTTCTTTTAATAGACAAGTAAGTAATTTTCTTGTCTTGTTTCCAGTACTCAAAAGTTTCCTGGTCAAGAATAGAAACTATTCGTGCAGACTTGCCGCTAAAATTAGTGTTGACTTTCTGCTGAGAAGGATGAAAAACCTGGTCAGGCATAAATAACCGGTCAAAAAAACCAGTAATACGTGTTGGAATAGATGATAAATAGACAGGACAGAATAAAACCACATGATTTGCCCATAAAATCAGGTCAAGCGCACGTTTCAAATCAGGCTCCAGTTCAGTTACCCGGTTATTGAATTGTTTATTGGAATTAAAGATCAGGTCAACAATTGCAATCTCTTTAATATGTGCACCAGCTTCTTTAGCACCCTTAACATATGCCTGGATCAAATAACTTGTAGCAGCAGTTTTTTCAGGATCACCATTTATGATCAATAGTTGTTTCATTTATTTGCGGGCCTATGTAAGAATCAATTGCTAAAATATGAAGAAATTGTTAAGCCAGGAAATGTGAACCGATATATATAAAAATATCCGGTCCAGATTACTTGAATCTGTCCGGATATTTTGAAAACAAATAAATATTCCGCTACCAGCAGCAGCTGGTCATTGAACCTAGTTTATTGCTGTGCATATTCTGAACTCCAGGTTGTCTCTTCATCCTCCCCTTTTTGTCCATCAAGCTTCACTACGAAACTTTTTGCAGGGAAATAAGGAGTAATATGGATATCCAGGTGAATTTTATCTTTCTGTAATTCATCGCGCTCAAAACGCATGATTTTGAAACGCTCAATTAAACGCTCAGGCCCCTGAATACCATCCAGGAACTTCACAATCTGTCCACGCAGATCTTGTTCAGTTTTAGAAGTCCAGTTCTCAAAAGCCCTTCTGTTTAAGAAATCAAAAAGCACTTTAGTTACATAATCAAACACACGCACTACAGAATAAGTCTGTAAGCCAATGTTATCACCATTGAACAATGTTTTAGCAGAAAAAGCCATTACTTTTCCATACTCATTCACCATTGGCACTAAACCAATACGTTCCAGATGAGAAATCTCACTCTTTTTAAGATCAAATTTAACTCCATCTACATCATTGATCGCACCATGCTTTTTACCAGCAGTTACCTGTGACATCAAAGTATAGTACATTTTTCCAGCCAATGCAGCTGAACCAGGAATCGTTAAATCATCTTCCTCACCAACCTCACTCACTTTACCCCTGCCTACTAACCAGTTACAAGTCATGATTACATTTGATCTGAAAGCATCAGCACCAGTTAAATTAGCTGCCGTGAATAAATCAATCACATCATCAGGCTGATCCAGATCGGCGAAGTCAGTTACTAACATGGCTTTATTTTCATAAGCCACTTTACCCCACTTCTCCACCACTTTATTAGAGCCCATATAACCTGGGATAACCATTAAAGAGTAATTCTCACGTAAATCAAGACGATCATATTTTTGTTTCAGCTCATCGCTCACATAATCAACGAACCTTGGATTGTCCAGATCTTTAATCTGATCCATAGAAGCATTTAGCAAGACTACATTTTTCAATTTGTCTGCCTCAGTATTCTGATAAAACAAATTCACCGAACGGTAAGCCTGCTCCAACTCCCTGGTACTTTCCAGCGCAGAAGCTATATTTTTATTCAGATTTTCTTCTGCAGCCAATAACTTCTCTGTACTTTTTGTCGTCATGGAAGCTACAGAATCAGAATCTTCCAATACATCAATCCACAACTGGATTTTCTTCTTTAACTCTTCTCTTTCTTTTTTCTTTTCATCCCCTGTCAGGAAAATCTGCTTTCTTGCTTTTCTTTCAGGGTTTAAATTTTGCAAACCATCAACAGTTGCTTCCAATAAATCGAAACCACCAACTCTTGCTAATTTATCTAAACTCTCCTGGAGAGACAGTTTCCCCATTTCTTGCTTTTCTGCTGGCTTGAAGCCCGCAGCCTGGGAGTTATCTTGTGTTATTTTTTGTTCTTCTGGAGTTGCCATAATATATTTTATATTCTACCTATGATACCTGATCTATTTATTCTCTTCTAACTCAGCTACGAAATTCTTCAATGCACTGATAAACGCATGTTTAGTTTCCGCATCGTCCAGCGTAGATTTCAATGTCTTATTTGATTTCAACTGTTTAATCACATTTAAAGACATTTCACGCTCAATATTGATATTATTCAGGTGTGTACTTTGGTTAATGATACTTTTTACAGAGAAGTCTCCAAGGTTGTTGAAATGCAGGGTTTCTGCTACAGGCATACCATCCTGGCGCTCAAAACCCACATTAACTTTAGGTTTATAATGATTAAAGACCTCCTGTACAGTTTTTAAACCCTCTACTTTTTCAGGTTTGATCGGTTCATTATCTGTTAATTTCTGGATAAAAAGTGTTTTATTATGGGCAATATCTGCGAAGGCTTCCGAAGTATCTACTTTTCTTTCGTTTCCGCCAATTTCATAGTTAAACATAGTGTTGATATTTAAGGGTTTAAGATCTATTTACAATAAAAATATTGAATTTAATTTTATAAAACAGTAATAATTCTATAATTCGTTTTCTAATTCAGTAACAGGAGTTTGCTCAATAATCTCCCACTCCAGCTTTTCTTCTGTTTCATGCTTTCTGATTACAATCGTACTGCCTTTTTTCAAAGCACCAGAAATAATATATTTTGAGATCGGTCTTCTTAACTCATTCCGGATTACCCCCGATAATTGTCTCGCCCCATACTTAGGCGTAAAACCACTCAGTGCCAGCATCTTTGTTGCTTCTTCTTCAATCTCAAAAGCTATGCCTTGTTTGTGTAAAGCATCAATTAAACTTTTGAGCTGAATCTCGAAGATCCGCACTACGTTGCTTTCATTGATTGGCGCGAAAGGTACAATCTCAGACAAACGCGCTAAAAACTCCGGTCTGAACTGACGTGCCATAATCTCCATTAACTGCTGTGAAGTCGGGATAATTCCCTGTCCCACCTGCTCAGAGATCCACTCACTACCAATATTAGAAGTGAATAAAATCAGCGAATTGGAGAAATCACCTTCTTTACCCAGCCTGTCATGCATATGCCCTTCATCCAGAATCTGTAAGAAAGTATCAAATACCGAAGGATGCGCTTTTTCAATTTCATCAAATAATAACACAGAATAAGGCTGCTCTCTGATCTTATTGACCAGCATACCACCTTCTTCATAACCCACGTATCCCGGAGGCGCTCCATACAACAAAGCCGCAGAATGTTCTTCCTTAAACTCGGACATATCAAAACGGATCATTGCCTTTTCATCATTGAATAAGAATTCAGCAATAGACTTGGCCAGTTCTGTTTTTCCTGTTCCTGTTGGCCCAAGCAAGAAAAATGAACCAATAGGCTGACCTTTTTTGTTCAACCCACTTCTTGATTCCAGAATCGCATCAGAAACAGCCTTTAAAGCCTGATCCTGTCCAACAACCCTTCTTTTCAGGAAAGCTTCCATGTTCATCAGTTTTTCTTTCTCCTGTGCCTGGATTTTCCCCAGTGGGATACCTGTCTTATAAGAAACAATAGAAGCAATATCCTGTTTGGTCACTTCGTCTGATTTACGTTCGGTCAATACCTTCAGCGCATCCAGATTTTTAGCAATATACTGGTGATACTCATCGGCTGTTTCAAAAGCCTCTACTTGTGTTTCATCCGTCAGCTGTCCCAACAATACCGGGCTTACTTTATCCTGCAACTGGTTGTATAGCCATTTGTAGTCAGTCAGTTCAGTTACTTCGTCAATATCAGATAACTCTAACTCAGCAAGCGTCTGGGTTAACTCTTCCAGCACTTTCTCTGAAGTATCGTTCATCATTTTCATGGCCGCCATAGAACGGTCCAGCAAGTCGAAAGCAGAATCCGGGAGCCTGCGGTCTTTCATATAGCGTTTCGCTAACCGCACACACTCAGGAATCGCATCTGGCTGAACTTTCAGCTGGTGATGTTCCTCATATTTTACCGTCAGTTTTTCCAGCATTTTAATCGCTGAGGCTTCATTAGGTTCATTCACCTGCAAAACCTCAAACCTTCTGCTAAAAGCCTGTTCCGGCTCTATAATTTTCCTGTACTCATCAATGGTTGTCGCACCAATGACCGTAATCTCGCCTCTGGCCAGTTCAGGCTTTAATAAATTACCAACGCCGCCACCTATAGGGCCCTTATTATCTAATAAAGTATGAATCTCATCAATGAATAATACAGCCTTATCAAATTGCTTAATCTCTTTTAAGATATTCTTCAAACGGTCTTCAATTTCTCCTTTATAAGAAGCCCCTGCAATTAAAGAACCCAGATCCAGTTCAAAAAGCTGCACCCCTTTCAATAACTCAGGAACATTATCTGCAATAATATCCTGTGCAAAACCATCGACCAGAGCTGTTTTACCAACACCGGCATCACCAGTAATAATTACATTTGGTTTAGTTCTGCGGCAGAGGATTTCCATAATCATTCTCGCTTCCTTATCCCGGCCAATAATCGGATCCGTTTTGCCATCACGGGCGAGTGCAATCCGGTCAATGCAATACTTATGTAAAGCAGTCGTGCCAACACCGCCCTGCGCCCCTTTTCCACTTCCGGAAACTGGTGCCACAACAGCCTGTAACTCTTCATCCTTTAAATAAAGGTCCAGCAATTCCTTTTCCTTAATTGGAAAGGACTTCAACTGATCCGGCTTAAACCCTACCGTAGGTTTACATAAAGAAGTAAGTACACATACAGGTGTAATTAAATCCAGTCCAAGCTTAATCCTTACCAGGTCAGCTTCCTCAAAAACCTTTGCGATTTCAGGACTGCCTTTTACTTCCTCCTGCGAGGAAGAAGTCTTTTCTAACTCTTCAATTCTTACTTCAGCCCATTCACTGATATATTCCTCATCTTTTCCAATAGAAGATAAAAACCCCCTCAATCCAACTTCCTTATGCATTAACCCCTTTAAAAGGTGAGCAGCAGTAAATTCAGGATTACGGTACTCTTTAGCAAGGGATTGCGCGACCCTGATTGCTAGCTTTACTGATTCACTAATGTTTGTAAGACTCATAATATCTGATACTAAGGTGTTTCTTTTACTGCACTTTCACTGGCAGCGGCCTGCACAAAATTCTTCTCCGTGATATAGTAGTAAGTTTTTCCGTTGGAAATAAATTGCTGACCAACCTGCGTTCCTCTTTTAATCTGCTCATTTGAGTTGATCAGGAATTTAATATAAGACTCAAAATCTGCCTGTGGCATTTTGCTCTGGCTTCTTAAATCGCCAACTGTGTATTTATTCAACAGTTCATTGGTAACTGGCAAACCTGTTACCGTTTTGAAATATTTGGCTAAAGTCATTGGTTTAATATGTCCTCTTGAAATATCAACATCCAGGAAATTACGGAGAATATTAAAATAGTTTTTCTGTAACTTCTTTCTGAAAGAAGACTGATCAGGCTGAAGATTTTGTCCGATCATTAAAGAGAAAATATCACCAATCTGCTTATACTCCATGGTATTCAGGATTAATGCATATTGCATCAAATCTTTATTCTTCGATACAATATCTGAATGCACACCAGTAGTCATATAATATTTAAAACCATTATGCGGCATTTTATCCGCTACTTCTTCCCCAACAGGCGCACTCAGCTGAGCTTCCACAATCGGAGACAGGTTTTTACGTTCAATCCCGGTTAACCTGAAAGCACTGTCCAGAGAACTCACCTGGTTATTGATATCCATGTCCGTTTCTTTGATGAAGCGTCTCATGGCAATATTCATAGACTCATTTGAATTCACGGAACCTTTGGTCGGGAAAACTACCCCGCCCTGGATTAAGCTGTTTTTTGGATAATCAAGATAATAAGAAATTGAATCCAGCTGACTCGTATTGTAAGCCTGTGTATTGTTCAATCCCTCACCCTTCACTAAAAATCTTTTCTTTTTATCTGCCGAATAAACTGCAGATTCAGAAACCAGTTTCTTAGACTGTAATACAAAATTATTGAACAACTGATCATAATCACTGTACAACTGAATCGCCAATAACCTGGCATCAGCACGGGCAAACTCTTCAGTCAGCTGCGTTAAACGGTAAGCAGAAGAAGTCTCATTTCCAGTGCTACCAATCAGCACAATCAGGTTCGTTTCGTTTTTATGGTTTTTAAGCATATTTAAACCAGCTCTTACCCCATCAAAAACAGGTTCAGCAACAATTCTCCCATTGTATCTTTCAGTTCTCGTGGCCTCTGTAGAAAGGAAGCTCATTAATTTCCTGTAATCAGGAGAGATCGAAGGCGTGCTTAACGTTCCGGCAGCCTCATTTCTATAAACCACAGCACCGTAACTTACCTTATGCTTTTTACCATAGTCATTGAAAATATTCTCAAAAGATTGAATCGTATTCGTTAACCCTGAAAAGTAACGTGACATCGGACTTCCGCCATCCACAACAAAAATCACATTGATCTGGTGGATGTTTTTTCTTAACTCCAAATAAGTCAGGTAAGACAATGTTGCACCATTAATCGTAATCAGTTTATTATTTGATTTATTATAGACATCACTGGCTACCCCTAAAGTATAATTCCCTGCACCATCATCATTTACCACTGGAGAACTTCTCAGGATAATATCATTTGCAGCTAAAAGCGGATCCATATGTACACCAGTCAGCGCTAAAGCAACCGAATCACTCTGATCATAAGAATCAATTTGTTTTGGTGTGATATATAACCTGTCACCCCAGCTATGCACAGCATCAGAAGCTATCCATCCGTAAATACTTTTAGCAGCACTATCGGTAACCAGCTGATCTTCATTTCCAATCAGGTATTTTTTACCATCTTCAGATTTTTTAAAGATATAATTCAGCTCATGCAACCTCACCTTGCTCACTTTCTTTTTAAGCTCAGGAGAACTGTAAACGAAAGCAGAATCGGTATTGTCGTAATAGAATTTAGATTCCGTCATCGGCACTTTACCGGTTACAATAGCAATTGATTTTTCCGGATAGCCTGATTTCTGATTAGAATAAGAACGCTGCCACAATAACATTTTTGACTTTGGAATCCAGCCATAGCTAATTGCACTTTTCTTATCATTGATCTTTCTTCCCCTGATCATTCCGGCCTTATATTTAATCAATTTTAAATATCCGTTTTCATCTTTAGAAACATAAAAAGGCTCCATAAAGTTCAGCTTTTTCATGATCAGGCTTCCTCCTGGTGCTGTAGTGGTATAGTTTTCATCTCTGTCTGAGAAAACAATCCACGGCAGTTTAGTTCTGCTACCATCTTCACTCAGGTTCGTTAAAGCAGATGGCTTGGCATAAGCCTTAGGCATGTACTTTACTTTTTTTCCAAAAGCTGCCGGCGATTGTGCCATGACAAAAGCAGTTTGGGCAATCAATATAGAGAGGGATATAATTCTTTTCATAGTGGTTATTTTTTTACTGTATTGGCTGAATGTTGTTTGATATTTACCAGAGTGGCACAAGTAGAATTAGGGCTGATTGTCAATTGAGCTTCATCAACAACAATTTCACCTCCGAAAGTCAGTCCCATACAATAAGAATAAAAATCACTCGACTTTTTAACCCCGTCCTGGTCAACGGCTACAGTAACCTTTTCATTGTTACACATATACCTGCGGATCAGGTAGTAATAATTTGAATTGAAATCTGCCCCATTCGCAATTGCCTGCAAACGTGCCCTGATATCATCAATAACTTTTTGCTCCCCTTCACCAGGTACCACCATGTCCGTATCCAGTTCCGCATTTGGATCTGTAATAAAAATAGTATGATAAATAGGTCTGTGACTTCTGTCGGTTGTTAACTTCACCATGAACTTACCCGGAGTATGAAAAGTATATAAAGCAGTTCTGCCTTTTACATCTACCCGGTTGGTTTCTCCGAAAGACCATTCAAACTGGTTACCCTTTCCTTCTGCCTCTACCCTGACCTCTTCGTTTACCACCCCCGAGGTTGGACCGCTGATCGTGACCATCGTATCCAAAGCGGCAACAACAGTATCTCTTACCGTAACCGGGAATTGCTCTTTTAATTCTCCGTCAACAGTTAGCCTGATGATATAAGAACCTGATTTAGTATAGCGGTAACTCCCGTTTTGTGTCGTTAATTTCGCCCCGTTACCAAACTCCCAAAGCCATTTTTTTGCGCTCCTGGTATTGTCGGTAAATACGAGATCTTCATTCAGGTACATCTCATCTTTTAAGATTCTTGCATCAACACTGCGTTTATCAAAAAATGAGCTTTTCAATAAAAAGATAAGTGCAGCAATAATCAGGATTGCAATAAAAATATACAGGAAGATGTATCCCTGTGAATTACTGCTTACTGATTTTCCATTCGTAGTATTAGTATCGGCCATAGGTTTATATTTTGTTGTTATTAATTCGGTTTGGTTGGTTATCTCTGGTTCGGCTGGCTGCCCATGGTCTGTCTGAGCTGGCGAGTAGATAACTTACAATCTTCTAAGGATTTGCTTAATTTCTCAATATCCTTGTTATTTCCTTTGAGTTCTCTTCTGTTATAAAACAAATCACTATAAAGCTGAGAAGCCTGCAGAAATGTTTTGTAACGTGCATCGTAAGCTTTCCGTTCATAATTCGATTTGATAGAAGCCATTGAGTTTTTGATATCATTCTCCAGGAATACAGCCTGTACCCCGGGATCAAAAGTCATAATGTTTTTGTAAGTCGTATCAATAGTGGCTCTTTGTTCTTTAACCGTAGCTTCAAATTCTGCATTCTGTTCCAGTTTATCAGCAAGATCCTGTTTTGAAACTACCCTGCCGTTACCATAATCGTAAAACAAACCAAAGCTTAGTAATCCGGTAGTAAATAGAAATATTCCGATAAAAAAAAGGAATTGATCTCTTCGTTCTTTTATACTTAATTTAATCATAATTACCTGGTAAACCTTCCCCCTCTTATTTTTTTAGCCGCATTGTTGTTCGTTTGAAAACAAGCATCCAATTGTGTTTTTACATTCTCAATCTGAAATCTCGTGGTAAACAAAGAATCCTGGATTCCTGCCATCTGAGAAATATCTTCAGTCATTTTTTTATACAACAGAAAACTACTCACTGTTGTCTTTTCTTTTTTAATGATGTCTTTGATTTTGAAATTTGTATTTTGAATATCTTCAAGCATGATCGCCTGATTATTCATCTCCTCAGAATTGATGGAGGTGTATTTGGAAAGTTCTTTGAATCTTAACAGGATCATATCAAATTTAGTATTGATATCTTTCCGTTTAGAAAGCAACTGTTCTGTTTGTTTCACTTCCTTTTCCAAAAGCTCGTATTCAAATCTGGAAGCTGCAAAAAACAGATAAACACAGATTACGGCAAAAATGGTTACGGAAATGAAATTAAAAATAAAGAGCCGGTATGACTTGTTCAGTTCCTGAGCATTTATAGGTTTCATCGGAAGTTGATTAGATTTGAGAGGTGTAAGATTTTAATTATAATAACATGTTTATTAAAAGTCTGTTAGTATTCTATTCCAATATATAAATTTTGGACGTAATATTGATTAACCATTTACCAATTATTGTTCCATTTAAGTATTAACCAATGTCAGATTTCTTATATAACAAACCATTTCGATTAAAAAACATTCTCGACAACAAAGACCTTACAGAGGCCGATTTGGGGAAATCAATCTCTCAGAATATAGAGTTGATTATTTTTACCAGATATGGAGAACACAGGCATAACAGGAACTTTGGCTGCGAAATATGGGATTTAGACTTCGAATTAATAGTTAGCGAGACAACCTGGGAAGAAAAATTCAGGCAATCTTTGCTCAGATCTATTACAGAATATGAACGTCGCCTCTATCAGGTTGAGGTTGAAATCAATATGACCGAAGTAGAGAAGAAATTTTCTCTCAGAAATGTTACAGAAATCAAGAAAAAAGTGGATATTTCTATCTGGGGAAAAATGAATATCACAGGAGAAAAATATTATTTTAACACTGGCTTATTCTTAAGTCCACTTTCAAGTTAACCAGAGTGTTCTATTTTAAGGAAACACTGAACTAATTTATATACAGCCTGCTACATCACAAAGCTGTTACAATACGATAAAGACAGGACAATGCTACTGGTTTAAATTAATTTACTTAAGCTTACACGATCTTTAATGCGATTAAGCGCAAAAAACAAAGGTGAAAATCATTTTCATCACCCATTAAACGACAAACGCTAAATGAAGAACATATTTTACTCCTCTAAAGACGAAATAAGGAACAGGATTTTAAAAAATGCATTAGATTACTGGGGTATAAAAAACACCAATGATTTTGATCCGCTGGTTAAATTGCTGATTGAAGCCTTAAGTACAGAACTTTTCAATGTTTCCAATGATGTAAAAAATCTGGAGAACCGTATTCTGGATCGTATTTCCCGCATTTTAGCTTCAGACACCCTAACCTCTGCCCTCCCAGCGCATGCGATATTACATGCACGCGCTATTGAGCCTACAGAAACAATTGATACCAAAACCCAGTTCTTTTTTAGAAAAAGGCTGAAAGATAAAAGTGAAAATAGCGGAGAAAACACATCAGACATCTTCTTTAGCCCTTTAAAGGCTGTTAAAGTATTTCATTCTGAAATAGCTTACCTCGCCAACGGAAGTAATATATTTAAAATTGATGCGCAGCACAATAAGACTTTACTTACCCATAGTAATCCAGGGGAAGGCCTGGAGAAAAATACACTCTATATCGGAATAGAAAACCCACCGGCAATAAACCTTATACCTGGACTAAGCTTCTATTTTGACTGGCGTAATTACGCTGTTAATGATAATGTATACGACCTGATTGCCTTGTCTAAATGGTTTTTAGATGATCTGCCGGTCAACCTTTCCTTAAATAAATTCTACCTGGAAACAGCACAAAACAGCCAGTCTCCATTTGATAATCAGGATGTTTTAAACCTGATCACCCAAGACGTTAATGCCTTCTATGCGAACAGGTTCCTGACCGTTGATGAGGAAAACATATTCCCGCATCAACCCTATCTTCAAAATTACCCGAAAGAATTTGACACAGTCTTCCAGGCAGGCAGCGTGAGCAGCTTCAAAAAACCAATATTGTGGTTAAAAGTCGTTTTCCCAGCTGCAATTAATGAGGCCATGCTTGATGAACTGCATGTTGCTATCAATGCCTTTCCCGTGGTTAATAAAAGGATACATGACTTTAAGCACCGGCTCAAAATGATGACCAATATTATGCCCATCAAACTTCAGGACCATGACCAGTTTCTGTGTGTAGACTCCCTGACTGACAAAGCAGGGAACTATTATACTGAAATTCCGCACAGCCATGATGATGATGCGAATGCAGGTTCATTTTCAATACGTTACGGAGGTTCAGAACGCTTTGACAACAGAAATGCGAAGGAAATTGTAGACTATCTTTTTGAACTGTTAAGGGACGAGAAAGCTGCATTTTCTGCCTATGGATCTGATTTCCTCAACAGCTCCCTGAAAGAACTGGAGCAAAATATCTCCATTATTGAACAAAAGACAAAAGCACAGCTCATTACGATTAAAGAACTGCTGAATTATATCATTGTCAAACCATTGAATAACGCCGATATACTCTTTCTTGAATTCTGGTCAACGAACGCCGAAATGGGGAACCAAATTAAATCCGGAAGTCACCTGCAATCCTTTGAAAGCAGCAAAACGATACCAGAAAGTCTGTTTTTATTAAGTAATACTAAAGGGGGAAGATCCAGATTAAATGCGACCAACAGAGTTCAGGCTTATAAATACGGGCTCACAACCGGTAACAGGCTGGTTACCCAGTCAGACATTATTAACTTTTGCTTTTTCGAGTTAGGGAATAAGATCAAGGCTGTAAATATCCGCAAAGGGTTGATGCCTGCACAAAATCCAAAAGAAGGTTTTCTTAAAACCACGGATATTATCATTACTCCTGCCCAGCAAAACGAATTAAACGAAGAAGAATGGAAATCTATGCTCAGTTTAACCAAATCTAAACTGGAAATCCGAAGCACCATGAATATCCACTACAGGCTTTTATTAAGTTAAAAAAGAACTTTTACTAATTAAAAAAAACAAGCGGTCCTGGGCTAAAGATAAACAGTATACCCTAAATAGGAGTTATTGGTATCCGCGCCCAGCGATCCAACCTGGTTTTGCTGATTCGCTATTAAATTTGTAGTCACTTCAGTTTCAACAGGTACCAGGTAAGATACCGCAAGATCTATTAAATGTGCATGTGCTGTACCTGGCATAAAATTGACTAGTTTTTTAATATCAGCAGGCCCTACATTGATAAATACCTGTTCCTCATCACTCAAAAAACTGCTGCCGATAATAGAATTTATCCCTAATGCGCCAGCACCAAGCCTGAACTGCAATCCTTCATCGATCGGTGAAGGCTTCACATTCGTACTTTTTAAAACCGCTTCTACCGGAACTTTAAAAAGGACAGTCAATAATTGCCCAAGAAATTTAAGGTCATTTCTTTTCTGATGGATCACCGGTAAAAAATGCATCCAGATTATACTTTGCTCTTTATCAAGCAATTCAAACTCTTTCCAGCCAGCCGCAAAGATATTCGTCAGGTCGTTATAAGTAGTTCTTTTATCCAACCTGTTCTCATAAAGCTGCAATACTGTTTTAAGATAATTCACCTCAGCTTCAAAAGGCATAAAGAACTTCCTGGCGTCTTTTTCTTCCGTTCTTCTCAGGCGTACATCTTCTACCATTTCCTCTTCAGACATGCCCGCACTGCCAGTAGGCGGCGTATGGAACAAGCCCTCAGGGAGCATATCATAAAAACCTTCCTGGTTAACCTCTATAGTTAAACAGTCCTTGCGTTTACTATCCGAATAATAAAATGAATAATTGCTGATATCCTTCGCATAAGCCCTTTGTTTAGCGCCGACAGGGAGTACTGCAATCTGATCAGTGTGAAAATCACCATTCTCTATTAACTCTGCAACTTTTGTGATAGCTTCAAAATCAGTATTGAGATCATTCCTTAAATGCAGTCTCTGTTTCATCTGTTTATATTTATTGCTTTTCTTTTGTCAGATGGATCAATGATGATTAAAACAATCATCAAGGATTCATATATTTATTTACGGTATAATTAAACTAATATACACTAATAACTATACCATTCTTATTTTGATAGATTTAAGGTATTATATTTGTTAACAGTTAAACAAAAACATCAAGTACAATTTAATGGACGTTCAATCATTCTTTATCCGATATTTATTATTCCCTTTAATATTTGTTGTATCCGCTGCTTTGCTCTCAATTGTAAATAAGAAAAATCAATTTCTTAATAACAAAAGACTGATCATTGGCATCCTCGTATTAAGTATAGTACTGGCACTGCCTGGCTTCCTTGGCTTCCTGAGCTTTGATTTTATGCCCTGGGGATATATTATCTGCCAGATTTACTACCTGATGACCGGTACCTTTTTTGTTTACCTGTTCACTAAAAAATATCCAAAAGAACTGCTGGACAGAAAGCTTTTTATTGTATTCGGCATATTAGTCGGTTCACTGCTTAGTTTTTACCTGTTTCAACTTGCATTCAACTGGCTGAGTGATATTCACTTTGGGCTATGGGCAGCAACCAGTATCCTGACCTTTGTTGTCCCTTTACTTTTCTGGTGGGCCTATGTAGCGCTGATCAGTATCCCGACAGAGATTTATAAGATCTGGCAATACCCTGCCAGTCCAATCAATATTGATATGGACCACCTGGATTTTGACCGGATGCTGGTACTGGAGCTTGAACTGTATAAAAACACCAGTGACCCGGAGCCTTTGCGTGTTAAAGCCAAAGCACCAGAGAATATGATATTCGGTAATTGGTTCTATAAATTTATTGAAGATTACAACCTGAAATTCCCTAAAAGCCCGGTTAAATATACTGGCGAAGATGGAGAATCTTATAAATGGATATTTTTCATCAAAACATCTTTCTTCAGAAAGAATATCTTCATAGATCCTGACCATGATATTATCAATAACCGGATTACAGAGAAGATTACTATTTATGCAAAAAGAGTATCTGAAAACGCCAATAAACCCGAAACTATCGGAGACGAATCTATTTTCATCTAACTAAATTACTATGATTTCACCATTAAAATACAAACCCGTTAACTGGGTGGATGGGATGAAACTATCCAGCAGCCATTTTGTTGCTACAGATCAGTTTAACCAGGACTTTGTGAGAGATGCCAACTCGATATCGCTCAACAACTTTAATTATGGTCTGCTCCCCCCATTTGCAGGTGAGCGCGTATCACATGATATAGAAATCTCAGAAAAGGCAACAAATCATATTGAAATCAAAGTAAGACATTGTAATGCAATTACTGCCGAAGGATGCAGAATTGATATTCCAAACACATCAAACTATGATAACCAGCTTTCTTACAGTCAGTTTTTCAGCAATGAAAACACCGATTATTCTAAAGTTGCCATCTATAATATCCTGCTGCTCGTAAATCCTTTTGACAGAGTACCTTCAGGAACTCCAGATCCACAGGATAACCCGCCAAGATACCCCGACATCAGCAAAAAGTATAGTATTTCAATTCTTCCGGCCTCAGAGATGACTCCGAATGCTACTGATAACTATCATTTGACTATCGGCCAGTTTGTACTGGAGAATGGCAGGATTGCTATCAACACGAGTTATATCCCACCAAGCAGCTCTATCGTGAGCCACCCGGGACTAATCAGGTATTATGAATCGTTTAGTACATTGATCAATGATTTGCAGCTGGCGGCTTTTAAAATCATTGATAAAACTGCCGCAAGAGATGCGATTACCCCGCTGGGAAAAAACATTCGTTTACTGTCTGAAAAACTACTGGACTATATTGCCCAGATCTTTTTCAATTACAGAAACCTGGGTTATCAGCAGTCACCTGTTTACATTGCAGGTTATTGCTCAAACCTGGCGCATGTATTTTTTACAGGCATTAAACTGATCGAACCTAAAGAAAGAGAAGAAATGTTGAAGTACTTCTACGAATGGCGTGATGTGACTCCCGGAAACTTTGAAGAACTGCTGGCCCGTAACATCGAAATGATTTATGACCACCAGAATATCCAGGCCTCGATGTCAACCATTGAAGAATTCTTAAAAGTAATGGTTGCACTCTGGAATAAACTCAGCATGCTTGAATACATCGGGCAGCGTAAAGAAAACATTGTGGTTGCAGAACAGCAAATGGTACAACAGGTTCAGACCAAAAGAACCTGGACTTTACTGGACTAAACTATAGGCTTAAACAAAGAAATTGCTATCATCTTCCTATTAGATGATAGCAATTCTTGTTTAATGGCCAATCTTATTCACCTTTGCTGCTTATTCGTCTCTTAAACACTCCACCGGATTTTTCAGCCCTGCCCTGATCGCCTGCACACTAACCGTAAGCCAGGAAATAAAGAGTGCAAGAAATCCAGCTCCTGCAAAATACCAAAACTGTAAATCTATCCGGTAAGCGAAAGTATCCAGCCAGTGTTTCGTAACGATATAACTTAAAGGCAAAGCAATCACTATAGAAATGAGCACAGGTTTAACGAAATCCTTAGACAGGCTGTAAATAATCCCCCATTCACTTGCGCCCAGTACTTTTCTGACACCAATTTCTTTAAGTTTTCGCTGTGCCGTAAAAGAAGCCAGTCCAAAAAGCCCCAGACAAGAAATAAGAATAGCCAGTCCAGCAAAGTATCTTGACAATAGGGAGATCCTGTTCTCAGCTACATATTGAGCCTGAAAATCCTGATCTAAAAACCGGTAAACCATGCCAGCTCCGGGATTGAAATTTTGATAACGTTGCTGCAATTCAGTGATAGCCTCCTTTTCCTGTCCCGCTTTAATCTGAACCATAATCCTGCTCGCCTGTTTAGAATTGTACAGAAAAAACATAGGTTTCACGACCTCGTGCATCGATTCAAAATGGACATCTTTAACGATTCCTATAATTTGTAATTCCTTATGCCATAAACTGAATATCTTGCCAATCGGATTTTTTAAACCCATCATTTTTATTCCAGCTTCATTAAGGATGATTTTCGTACTGTCAGCACCAAATTTGCTGGAAAAAGAACGTCCACCAGCCATCTGCATGCCCATGGTTTCAATTAAACCGCTATTGATGCCTGCAAACTGAAATTTGATCACCCGTTTTGGATCTCTTCCTTCCCAGTTAAAATAGCCAACTGTGCTTTTCAGATCTCCGATAAAGCGCTTGTCTATACTAGAAGCATTCATTACACCCGGTATATTTCTGATCTCTGCGATAAAAGCACCAGGATTCTCTTTTAATTTCCCGTCACTCTCTATATATAACACATTGTCCTTTTTGTACCCGATCTGAATATGCTGAACAAATTCGATCTGCTTATAAACCACCAATACACAAACGATCAGAATAACTGAAAGTGTAAATTGAAAAACGACCAAGCCCTGACGCGTCCATAATTCCCCCATACTATGACTTAATTTTCCTTTTAACGCAGCCGCGGGATTAAATCCTGATAAATACAAAGCCGGATAACTACCCGCAATTAACCCGGTAAAAATGATGATCCCTGTTAAAGTTAAAATAAGCTTCCAGTCAAAATGTAAGAACAAATGTTTACCCGTCAGTACATTAAATTGTGGAAGTAACAGCTCTACAAAAAGCAAGGAGAAGAATAAAGACAAGCAAGTTAATAAAACAGATTCCCCCAGGTACTGCATCATCAATGATTGGCGGCTCGCCCCCATTACTTTTTTGATTCCCACCTCTTTCATTCTGACGGCAGCTCTGGCAGTAGCTAAGTTCATAAAGTTCACACAAGCAATAATCAAAATGAAAATGGCAATCAGTGCAAACAGTTTAACATATTCAATTCTGCCACCCACTTGTTTACCATTTTCGTATTGATCATACAGGTAGCCATTTGCATAGGGCCGTATAGAGAGTTCCCTGCGGTTTTCTCCCTTTGCTTTCATAAAGCCCTTAAGCTTTGCATTCAAAGTTTCCGGGTTTGCACCCTTTTTCAGCACAATGAAAGTATTTGGCCCATGATTCCCCCAGCTTAAGAAGGAAGAAGATGGCCCCATGACCAATTGCAGGGATACGACAAAATCAAATTGCACCGAAGAACTGGTTGGTATAGCTTTAAACACACCCGAAATCAAGGCGTGGTTTTCATCGGTCATATCTGCATTTTCCCAAACTATTTCTTTGCCCAGCACATCTATGGTATGAAATAACTTCATGGCCAGCAGCTCGGAAACAATAATAGAATTTTTGGCGGTCAGCACCTGGCTGATATTTCCTGCAATCAAAGGATAAGAGAACACTTTAAAAAAATCCTTTCCCGCAAAAAGTCCACCACCCCTCACAGCCATCTCATTTTTAGCGGAGAGTTTAGTTTCTGCGATCCAATACGCAGGCGAAGCTGCTACAGCATCTTCCACTTCAGGCATTTCTTTAGCTAAAGCTTCAGCTAAAATACCGGCAGTCTGATCAGTAGTATTTATTCCACTTTCTGTCTGCTCATTTTCCATCAATTGATAAAGCTGTCCGCTTTTAGCATGGAAATGATCTATTTGAACCTCATCACTTACCCATAAATAAATCAGTAAAGCACAAGTTAACCCTGCACTCAATCCGATCAGATTGATAAAAAATGAACTCTTATACTTTTTGAAATTTCTATAGATCAGTAATAAATGATGTTGAAACATAATTGTGCTTGATTTCCAGAAATTATTAGCCATCCTGGTGCCATGCTAAAAAGCAGGTTACAGAAGCAAAAAAGAGGTATTATTAGGAATCAACTGTACGGAAATGAACAACTACTGTCCGCTAATGTTCAGCTTTTATCAATTTGGTCTCATCCAGGTCAAGCTGACTCTCGTGCTTACGGATTTCTTCATCACTGTAAAAATTTTCCTTCCGTAGAACATGTAGCTCACTACGCTGTAGTTTATAAATATGCAATAATATCCGGTTATAATGCTCCACTTCTTCTCTTCTCATCCCATCGCACTCCAAAGATTCTAAACGCTGCTCCATAATGACCTTATCATTTTGCAGCTGGTCTCTCAAACAGCCTACAAATGGGTTATTCCGTATTTCATCTGTATATTTTTCATCCAGCTCTTTCACTGCAATATTCATTAACCTGAGGCTGATCCCCGCATCTTGCTCTTCATCTGGCAAATAATCACCAGTATCCTTCATTTTAACCCATTTGATAATTAATGGAAGGGTCAATCCCTGAAAAACTAAAGTAATCAGGATCACTACAAAAGTGATGAACAAGATCAAGCTGCGGTGTGGAAAGGCCTGCCCATTGGTTAATAACAATGGAATAGCCAATGCGGAGGCTAAAGAAACTACGCCTCTCATCCCTGCCCAACCTACAATCAGTGGTGCCTTCCAAGTCGGATTGTAATGATCCATTCTTTTGGTACTTCCAACCCATTTAGGTACATAAGCGAGTGACATCACATAAATAATCCTGACTACAATCGTAATTAAACTGATCACTACTCCATACTTGATTGCTTCAGCGATGGAATAACCGCCCATATCGGCCATAATTACCGGAAGTTCCAGACCAATTAAGATAAAGACCAGGCCATTCAAAATAAAGATGACAGTAGCCCATACGCCAATGGTCTGCAAACGCGAATTACCAGTTGTGAATAGCTCATGAGAACGATAAGACAAAAATAATCCTCCACTCACTACTGCCATTACACCCGAAAAGTGAAATTCTTCTGCAGCTATATACATCATATAAGGAGTAATCAAGGTCAGGGCAGCATCTATACTCGGTGTTGTGGGTAAAAACCGATGCACTACATACATCATATGCGCAATTGCCAAACCAACGACAACACCCATTCCTGCCACCAAAAAGAACTGACCAACAGCCTGTCCCATAGAAAAATAACCCGACAATACTGCTGCCAATGCAAAACGAAAAACAATTAAACTGGACGCATCATTGATCAGGCTTTCTCCTTCCAATGTTGCTGTCAAACGTTTAGGAAGCTTCAGGGTTTTCAAAACTGAGTTTGCAGCAACTGCATCAGGTGGCGAGATAATCCCTCCTAACAAAAAGCCCATAGCTAAAGTAAAACCAGGAATCATGGCTGTAGAAACGAAGGCTACAATTGTAGAAGTGAGGAATACCAAGCCAAAGGCGAGCATCCCGATGCCCCTTCTCCATTTCCAGAAATCGTTCCATGAAGTATACCAGGCTGCTTCATAAAGCAGTGGTGGAAGAAAGAGCAGAAAGATCATTTCCGGCTCTATTTCTATCCGGGGCATACCCGGAATAAAACTTATTCCCAAACCAGCCAGTACTAAAAAAATAGGATAAGATATATGGAGTTTTTGCCCCAGCATAGTGAGGATAAAAACAGCAAAAAGCAGCGTAAGTACAATTAAAAGTTGCGCGTGAAACATAAATGGGAAATCTTTAGAATAAGGGAGCTCATAGCTGCTACAAATTAATGATAAATCAGGGAAATCACAAAATCTGAGTTAATGGATTTTAATCGCCTTTTAATGTGGTGATATGCAAACATGTTATAACTTTAGTTTTGCTTCAATATTAATTTACACCCCCGTTTATATTAAATTTAAAATTCATAAACACCACAACATGAACACGATATCATCCATGCTAAATGATCATGGAACACTTATACAAATCATTTTATATCTTGTAGTTATCGTTTCTATATGGCTTGCAGAATTCAGAGTTGCCTTGCATTCTCTTAAAGAAAAATGGCAGCATACTTCGGTTAACCTGATGTTTATCCTGACTGCCCTTCCAGTTCAGCTGGCCATGACCGTTCTTGTAATCTTCGTTTCAGGCTGGGCCACCCTTCATCATTGGGGTATTTTATACCTGTTACCGCATAGTCAAAGCGCATGGATAAAATATGTTGCCGGCTTCTTTTTAATGGACTTTTTCGAATATGTGTATCATGTGATCATGCATAAGGCTGGCCCACTCTGGAATTTCCACCTGGTTCACCATACCGACATAGAAATGGATGTTTCAACGACAGTAAGAGAGCATCCCGGAGAAACTTTTGTCAGGGTATGTTTCCAGGTAATCTGGGTATTTCTGGCCGGAGCTTCTATAGGTTTGCTTTTACTGAGACAAACCGTGCAGACGTTTGCAAATTTAATTGCACATACCTATTTGCAGCTACCCGCTAAAACAGAAAAGATATGTGGCTTGCTATTTATTACACCTAACCTTCACCATGTACATCATCACTTTGAATTGCCTTATACAGATTGCAATTATGGTGATGTATTGAGTATCTGGGACAGGTTATTTGGTACTTATAAAGAAATGAAGGCCAGTGAAATAAAATTCGGACTGGATGTATATCATGGGCATTCTCCGGCTAACTTTCTTCAATTGATTAAATTTCCATTTTTCAGGAAAAATAAACCAAAATAAACTTAAGGGAGTGTTGACAACTCCCTTAAGTTTATTTTATTCAGGAGCCTTAGCCTGTTTAACATTTTTCGCTCTGACAAATAAAAATGGTTTTAATCTGCTTTCAAGCTGCGCTTCAAAACCATCAATATCTCCGGATAAATTCATATGAAACTGCAGATTAAAACCAGCATAACCTGTAGCAGTATTTACTCCATCTTTAGGATCTTTATCATAAAACTCAAAAATATCGTAATTAGCTTGTTTTAACCAATAAGCACGGATTTTACTTTTTGCAAACAGAGAGTCATTCTCTACATAAATCTTCATAGTACCGTAAGCAGGATGACTATAGCTCCCTGCAAAATCTGCTATAGGATGGGTAGAAGCATGATGCGGAGCTATTATTGTTTTTTTCTTTTCCTTATCCCTGGCCAGTTCAGCTTTATCCTGCCCGTTTTTAATTTGACTAATCCAGTCCTGATATTTCAGGTGGAGCAGCCTGTCAACAATGATGTCTTTCACCACAACAGGCACCTTTGAACCATGTTGATTGCTAAGTACAACAACGCCTATACTATCTGCCGGAAAAAAGGAAGAAATAGCTGAAAATCCATCAATATTGCCGCCATGTTCCACACGGTAATGCCCCTTATAAGAATCCAGAAACCAGCCGAAACCATAGTTTCCGAAATAAATGTCCTTAGATTCCTTCTCTGGCAAACCTCCCTCAACAATAGCTTGTGAACTGATGGCCTGGTTACGGAAATTTTCGGGGATAATTTCTTTGCCTTCGTATTTTCCGTTATTGATCCAGGCGCTCATCCATTTCGCCATATCATTTACATTACTATTAATAGCACCAGCAGGTGCCATACCGTCAATATTAAAATAATCCAGTTGATCTAATGTGTGATCAGGTTTTACACCATATCCTTTAGAAATCTCTCCACCTTTTAAAAGCTCAGGTATATTAATATTTGAATGGGTCATACCCAATGGTATAAAAATTTTCTCTTTGATGTTATCTGCCCAGCTTTTACCGGTTATTTTCTCAATTAGTGCCCCTTGTGCCATATACATAAAGTTATTGTACTGCCATTTCTCTCTCAATCCTGCATTGGGTTCCATATATTGAATACGTTTTAAAAGACTGTCAGCAGAAGATGTATTAAATAAATACCAGGACATATCAAACCTGGACAACCCCGTCCGGTGACTCATCATATCACGAAGCGTAATGTGATTGGTCATGTCCTCGTTGTAAAACTTTAATGCGGGCAGATAATTATTTACAGGCTGATCAATATTTACTTTCCCCTCCTTTTGCAGCTTGCCAACCAATGTAGTCGTAAATGCCTTTGAACAAGAGCCTATCGCAAATAAAGTATTTGATGTAACAGGCAATTTATTTGCCACATCCCGGTAACCAAAACCTTTGGCATAAATCACCTTGTTTTTTTGTATAACGGCAACAGCAAAACCTGCGGCATTCCAGGTTTTAAGTACCCGTTGAAAAGTAGTGTCTAACCCATTCAAGCGGCTGTCCGCCTTAATAACTGGTTGCTGAGCTACAGCATTTAACGATGCTATAAGTAGCAAAGCACTAATAATTCTTAATTTCATGATGAGCGTAATTGAATATGGACCTGATAAATATAAGATATACACCGATCATATATTTATAAATATAAAAAATATAATACCTAATAGTAAATATTAATTAATTCTAAGAGATTGACCAGGTATTTATTTGTGCCGCTAGTTTTTTACGCGCCGTAAAAAAGATGATTATAAAACAGATCACAATATGGTATAAATACACTGATCCGTTTTTCTTTCCAGATGTAATCCTTTAGCACTACGAAGTATTTCCTGCCATCTTCTGAAAGCTAAGTTAGCAGCGCGAGGTACTGCACTTGAAACGATAATACCTTTGAAGTTCTCTACTGGAACATTGAGTTTTTTATGCAGTAAATCATAAGTAGATTCTATTTGCTTTACAGCTGAGTTCAAATCACCACCTTTAAGTTCGACAAGTAAATAAGTTTTTGTAGTGCTGCTAACCTCAAATAAGAAATCACATTTCCGGACTGTATTATCGGTAATTAAACATCCATCAACCTTTACCTTACAAATATCCGCATTGCTTTTGTTCTCAATCCTAAACTTTTTTCCGTTTTCAGTGGCAACTGAAGAAAAAGAAAAGCAATTCTCATGAAAATTTTTCGGATCGAGTACCCTTTTCAGTTCTATACAACTCATTTATCCTGATATTTTAAAGAAAGTATAGCATCAAATACAGTACTTAAGTTTTCAGAAACATCATCTATTTTTGAAGAGCCTAATGTACGTAATTCATGATCTAAAGTAGTTTTTGCAGTTCCACCATCGAAAAAATAACAGGATACTTTGTCAAAATCAGTCCACAATGAATCTGGTACAATTTTTCCAAGCATACTCCTTGTTTTCGGGTCTTTGATATTGACATTTCCTGCTTGAACAAGATTATCAAGAGTGGTTAATATATATGGACTATGTGTGGTAATAATCAGTTTGTCTTTACATCTTTTTACCCGTTGAATAATAAATTCCAATAGCTCTTTCTGAGAAGAAGGATATAGATTCATTTCTGGTTCTTCAACTACAAAAAGATCATAGTTTACCTCTTTATCTATATTATTAATATCCTCCGTTAAATGCTGAATAACCATCATCAAAGGAATTACTGATTGAAGCCCGCTTGATCCCTGAGAAAGTTTAATTGTTTCCTTATTCTTAAGCTCAATAATGTCGTTGCCCTCTGAAAATCTATATTTGATATCAAGAAAATCGATGTCAAGGAATTTTATATCCCTTCTGGCGTTCTCGAACTTTTTCCCAAAATCAAGAAGCCACTTTGGAAGTGCAATATCGCTGCTGATCAGGCTGAAAATGGATTGCGAAAGCGTAGAAAAAAGATTCCGCTCTGCAGGAATATAAATAGCATTGCAATGTCCAGGATTACTGTAAAGTGAATAATTGCTGTTAATATTTCCGTTCTTAATCTCATAAAATTGTCCATTCTTTTCGTACCGGATCAGCGTATTACTTTTTATTGGAAAATCAATATTATAACTAACCAATAATTTATTAAATTGCAGAATATAGGAAGAACTTTCCCCCTGTGAACCATCGAACCATTCTGGTTTATAATGTAGCTGGTCACTTTTAAAAACAGAGATCAATTTTGCAATTGTGCTTTTTCCGCTTGAAGTCGTTCCTATAAATACGTTAATGTCTTTAATTTCTATTTCAACACTAGAAATAGGCCCAAAATTTTCTACGTATATCTTTTCCTGCATTTGTTTTATTTAAGCGATTCACAAAAATACATATTAGTTGATCAATATTACTACACATCCCTATTGTAAAATTAATAATCTAAAAATTACTTAAAATAACTTATTATCAATAAATAATTCTTTTTGCTTATTTATCCTCATAAAGCCTTCTTATCATACTCGGTAAAACAATCAGCAGTAATGGCAATGCGATAATAAAACCACCAATCACTGCTATAGCCAGCGGCTGATGCATCTGCGCCCCTGCCCCTATTCCTAAAGCCAGTGGCATTAGTGCAATGATTGCACCCAAAGCAGTCATTAACTTGGGTCTTAACCGTGTTGATATAGAATAAACAATAGCTTCCTCTACATTTTTATCCTTTAAAGATTCTTTAAATTGCAGGAAAGTAAAGATTGCATTCTCCCCGATGATCCCCACAATCATAATCAACCCCGTATAACTTCCTACATTTAAAGGTGTATGCGTTAAATATAAAGCCAGGTAACTTCCCGAAATCCCCAATAAGGATATAATCAGAATAAGAAAAGCAATTTTAAAATCCTTAAAGAGAAACAGGATTACACTAAACACGAGTAAACTTGAAGCTGCCAGAATAGTAAGCAACTCTTTAAAAGACTGCTGCTGTTCCGCATAAGCTCCGCCATATTCAATGTGGTAACCCGCAGGCAGATTAATCTTTGCGCCAATTTCTTTTTGAATATCGGCCATTACACTTCCCAGATCTCTGGATTCCAGCCTTGCTGTGACCACACCAATGGACTGTAAATTTTCTCTTTTAATTTCTGCATCGCCAGCTTTTATAGCTACGCTGGCAAGATGCTGAACAGGAACCACGCCGCCACCTGGTAAAAACAATTGTAATTTACTGACGTCAGCCACTCCGAATTGTTTACTCCCCGGATAAATCATCCTGATTGGTGTAAGCTGCTGCTGATCATATACATTCCCAATAATATTTCCCTGCAATGCATTTTGAACCTGAAACTGAAAATCTCCCGGTGTAATCCCATATTGTGCCAGCAGGGCAAAATCAGGCTGAATATTAACAGACGGGCCAGCGATAACGATCCCATTAAACACATCAGCAGTTCCGGTAACCTTACCGATCAGTGCTGCAATCTGCTTTGATAAAGCCTTTAACTTATCCTGATCGTTACCAAATATTTTAACTTCAACAGGCTGGGTAGAACTCATTAAATCACCCAGCATATCTCCTATCACCTGCCCAAAATCTATCACTAATGCAGGTTGAGAAGCTTGTATCTTCGCTCTGATCTCACTAATCACCTCCTCTGTACTTCTTTTTCGGTCTGCTTTTAGCTGGATCAGGTAATCACCAGTATTAGGTTCAGTGATAAAGAATCCCATTTGAGTACCTGTTCTGCGGGAGTAAGTTTGTACCTCTGGTATCTTAATAATCAATTTTTCCACCTCTTTTAACATCCGGTCTGTTTCCACCAGTGAAGTTCCCGCAGGAGAAGTATAATCGACTACGACACTACCTTCATCCATTTCTGGCAGAAATCCAGTTTCCAACCGCGGCAGAATTAAAAAGATAATGACCGCTAAAATCACCATAGAAACATAACTGATCCAGGGCTTTTTTATAAAATAATAAACCCAGTTTTGCTGATGCACCTGATGCACGACCGATTTAACTGAATTGGAAGCAGCATCCTTTGTTAACAGTAAATATACCACCGGTAAACCTATCCAGGTTACAAAAAACGAGCACACTAATGTGATAATCATCGTATTGGTCATCACCTGAAAATAAGAGCCAGCAACTCCAGTCATTAAAATAAACGGAACGAAGATTACGATTGTACTGATAGAAGATCCCAACATCGCCGGAAATAAGTAATCTATTGCCTTTTTAAGCAAATTAACAGTAGGCTCTTCCGGGTATTCCTCATGCGTCCGGTGAATCTGTTCCACTACAACTATAGCATCGTCTATAATCAACCCTATAGCCGCTGCAATGGCACCTAAAGTCATAATATTCAAGGAATATCCAATCCCATAAAGCACCATCACAGTTAAACACAGCGTAATTGGGATGGTAATCAGTATCGTTGCACTCGCCCTCACAGAACGTAAGAAAATAATGGCCACAACAATTGCTAAAACCAATCCGATCAATAGACTATCACTGACACTTTTAACCGATGCTTCTACAAAATCAGCCTGTTGATAATAAGGCTTGATCGTTACTCCTTTTGGTAATATTTTTCTAAGCTCCACTATCTTTTCCTGTAGCTGCGCCGACAAATCAACCAGATTTGCATTCGGCTGTTTAATCACGGCAACCAGGATCGCATCTTTACCGTTTGCATTAATCCGGGTATAAGCTACTGCTTCTTGTATTTTGACCTCACCAATATCTTTGACCTTAACTATTCTGTTATTCTTTTTACTGACAATCAGGTTTTCCAGATCCGTTTTTGTTTTGATAATCGCATCGGTAATTGATAAATACAGATAGTTATAATCTGATAAGTAACCATTGGATTTGATAAAATTTGTCTGCGTAAGTACCGTATTCAGTAAATCCGGACTAATAGACAAAGCACTCATTTTCTGCCGGTCCAGCTGAATCCAGTATTCCTTATCTTTTCCACCGATTACCCTGATCTCCGAAACCCCATCGACCTGCGACAAAAATGGTTTAATCGTATAAGTAGCTAATTTTTTCAGCGCTATCGGTGATTCCGTATGGCTCTCTAAAGTATACCCACTTACCGGAAGAATCGAGGGATTCATTTTCTCTACCGAAATATTTACGCCCGGAGGCAAGCTATTTCTAATCTTCCCGATTTGAGATTCAATCCTTTGCTGACTCAAATCAATATCAGCATTCCAGTTCATGTAAGCAGAAATCTCACAGCTTCCTCTGCTGGTTGTGCTTCTCACTACATGAAGATCTGGCACTTGTTTCACTGCATTTTCCAGCGGCCGTGTCACTGTGATCATCATCTGATCTACAGGCTGCAATTCTGCATCTGCGATAATCTTTATTTTAGGAAAAGTAATCTCCGGGAACAAAGAAGTTTTTAACCGCTGATAAGAAAACAGTCCACCCGCCAATATCAGGATCAATACGACCAGCAGCGGATTTTTATGGGAAATAAAGAAGTTTTTCATTAATGCATGATTTTAACTTTTGCCGTATCCGCCAATCCGTAATTCCCTATAGTGATTAAACGATCTTTCGCTCCAAAAACCGGGGACAAAATCTGAATCGACTTTCCATCTTCCATTCCTTTTTTCACGATCGTTTTAACTGCCGTAGAATCATTGATCAGTTTCATGACCCAAAACTCATCTTCGGTTTCATTGGTAAGCACAGCCGATTTGGGCAGCACTTGCACATTGTCTGCTGCCGATTTAACCACTTTCACCTTTGCAATCAGGTTTTCAGGAATCGGGTGCGTAGCGTTTACCTTAATGATTATTCGCTGCGTCTGCGCTAAAGAGTCAACAGCAGGCAAAGAGGAAGTAATCGTTCCTTTTAATTTCTCTCCATCAGGAAGTGTCAATTCCAAAGCTTTATTTTGCAACAGGACACTCCTCATTTCATAAGGCAGATCCAGTAAAAACACCAGGCTCGACTGATTGATAATTGTCGCCAGCGCTTCACCATCCTGTACATAATCACCTTTTTGATGGTTCACCAGGATAACATAGCCGCTTTTTTCTGCACGGATAGTTGAGATTCCTGAGAATTTAAACCCAGGGTCGAGTTGATTAATCGAATTGCCAATTGCCCTGGCCTCTTTAGTGATGAGTTTAAATAAAACCTGGTTACTGCTAACCGCCGCACCTGCTTGTAATGTTGAACTTTGCAAATAGCCATTTGTATTTGCTTTGACAAAACTCTTTTCCTGATAAGCAGAAGAAGCATTTAAAACGACATCTTCACTCAGCGTCGCCTTACTTATTGTAGTAACCTGTACCGGAGTTTCCGGAACGGGAGTATCTTCTGCCGCAGTTTTAGAAGACTGCTGACAAGAAACGAGTATTCCACTAAATAGAAGGAGAAATAAGGCGTTAACTTTTAGCTTTTTCATTTTTATATTTTTAAGCTTTTCCATTTTCAGGATAGCCTGGTTATCTATTGGGATGCCTGTTTACCTATTAAAAATAGTATTGTTATCTGTTCCAGTAATTCAGCTGATTAAACAGTTTTAACCGGGTAATATTAGTCTGTCTTTTCAGGTTTTGCGCTGCCAGATAATTGTTAATTGCAATGACAAAATCAGCGATCCTGATATCTCCGGTCTGTAATAATCTGCTGTCAACCTGGATCAGGCTTTTAGTAAATTTTATCTGTTCAGAAACCTGTTTATATAACCCATTCTGATCAGCAATCTGCTGTCTGAGCAGGTTAAGCTGCTGGGTATGCTGACTTTGAAAAAACTCTTTATATACATTAATAGTCCGCTGTGAAATTGACAGTTTATCATATTGCATTTTCCGCTGATGTCCGTCAAAAATTGGTACTGCAACAGTGAAACCAGCACTTGCACCAAAATTCCGATAAGGCTGATAAGCAAAAGATGAATTGTATCCACCATTCGCATATACACTGGCTTTAGGCTTATAATTAAAGTCAACCGCTTTTCTCTGATTGATTAACTTTAAACTATCAATTCCGAACTTTTGATAAAAAAAACCAGTTTCAACATTGAGCAAGACTGGTTCAATCATTGGTTCCGCTAATTCGTGCGCAGTAGTATCAGCAATACCAGTTAAATAATTCAGTGTAGAATAATCATTTTTCAATTGCAGTTCAGCTTGCTTCCACTGTAATTGCTGCTGCTGAAAAGTAACCAGAAAAGTCAGGTAATCTACCTGTTTATAGACGTTTGCACGCGTCAGCTTTTTCAACACGATTTCCTCTTCATGGAGCAGTTGATAAACTTCCTGGTTAAATGCAGCTTGCTGTTGACTGGCAAATGCAGTGATATACTGATCTGTTACTGCTTTTTGTAAATCCAGTGCAGAAAGACCAGTCGCAAACCGGATAGAATCAGCTTGCAGGTGGATACCTTCCAATTGGTTATTGATATTCTTTTTACTGGCCAGGTTATAATTTACATTCAGTACCGCTTCAAGGGCTTTCCCATTGGTCAGCACCTCATCAAAACCATAACCATTAACCACAGGTGCATACATTCCATTGGCCAATGCTGAAACCTGTGGAAGATGACCTCCTTTAACCCGCATACTATCAATTTTGCTGCTTTGTAGCTGATTGTGGTAATCTTTTAACAACGGACTGCGTTTAACTGCCTCCTGGTAAAAATACTCAAGATTTCTAACTGGTTGCTGTGCCCTAACCGGACACAGTCCAAATCCGGCCATCACCAGAAAAAGTATATGGGTCTTAAAATGTGCCATTGAATGAAAGTCCTGCTGCCTTTTGCTGATACATCGGTACTAAAGAATATTTCATAGCCTGTTTACCCATCACCAGTTTTTTAAGGTGTGGGTAAATTAAATAAGCCAGCTTAGTAGAAGCAATACCAAATCCGGCTCCGGCAACCACATCGCTTACCCAATGTTTATTGTTATACATTCTTAAAACACCGGTTGCCGTAGCTACGGTATAACCCGCATAGCCGATCCATGGGGAGACATCTCTGTATTCCTGGTTCAGAAATTCGGCTGCTGCAAAAGCGTTTGCGGTATGCCCTGAAGGAAAAGAGTAGTTATCTGCCCCATCCGGACGCACACGGCCAACCATATGCTTTACACTGAAAGTTGAGCCGCTCATGATCGCTTCGGCCAGTACATAAATTGCCGTACCATCAACAATTCCATGTTTACTCTTCACGCCTGCAAGATTCAGCGCGTAAAAAGCAGCTCCCGGAGCAAACTGAAGAAAGTTATCCGCATGCAAGGCAAAAGTAGGATGGTCTTCCTGCAACTCTGCCCTGGTACTGTAATCCAGTCTTCTGATGGCATTATTCCCTAAAGATACCAGGCCATAACTGATCAGTACTGCCGGGACTATAAAGGATTTAATTTGAGGAGGATTCAATCCGCGCGTTTTCATCACCGATTGTTTTGGCGTGTGTTGAATTGAATCTTTACTGAGGGTATCCACCTGCTGGGCAAACACCATTCCGGGTAAACATACCGCGAAGATAAAACTGAAAAACTTCATGCAATAATCTTTAAGCTTATAGATATTAAGCAAAGAAACTATTGAATACTGAAGGAAATTTGTAGCTACTGGTGCATTCCCCCGCTTTTGAATAAGTCGTAAGCAGTTTGATAGTTCGCGATTGCCTGATCGGTTACCCTTTTTGATAATTTAGCAGGAACTTGTTCATTCTTTGCCTTGTTATACAAGAAGGTTTCCATTTTTTGCTGAGGGCCAAGGATCACCAGGCTATCTTGTTTCAGGTAAGCCAGCTTTTGATAAGTACCCAAGACCGCACGGGGCTGATAAGTGGGATCAAAAAGGTTTTTCCCATATAAATTACTTTCATATTTCCAGCCTAATAAACTGAATAATGTAGGATAAATATCAATTTGAGAACACATTTTATCAATTACCTGGCTGCCCTTTTTTGGCAAATTGAGAATAACACACGGAATATGGTATTTATTGATATCAATTTCATTTCTGCCTGCACTGCTTGCACAATGGTCAGCAACTATAATAATGACTGTATTTTTATACCATGGTTTGTTGCTGATATTCTTCAGGAATTCACCGATTGCATAATCCGTGTAGCGCACTGCTCCTTCTCTTCCACTTCCCGACGTATACTTAATCTTACCTTCTGGAAAAGTGAATGGACGGTGATTAGAAGTTGTCATCACAAAATTATAAAATGGTTTACCCTGTTTGAATTCTGCATCAGCACCACGTGTAACCGCAGCAAATAAGTCTTCATCACTTATTCCCCAGGCATTTTCAAAATGAACCTGATCGTCTTGAATAATTGTTCTTTTGGTTTCATAAACATCATCCAGTTTAATATTTCTTCCTCTATCTATAATATCAAATCCATTGCTGCCAAAGTATTCGTTCATGTTATCAAAGTAGCCATCGCCACCATAAAAAAAGGCTCTGCTATAACCGGCTTTTTCAAAAATGTGACCTACTGTAGTTAGTTTTTCATTTCCTTGTCTTCTGACCACACTGCTCCCTGGTGTCGGTGGGCTGGCTAAAGTCAAAGCCTCCATCCCTCTCACTGTCCTGGTTCCGGTAGCATACATATTGGTAAACAGCAGATTAGTTGTGGCCAGAGAATCCAGCACAGGCATCAGCTTCTGCGTATTGCCAAAGTGTTCCATAAAATCAGCACTCAGACTTTCTACCGTAATCATTATTACATTGGGTTTATAGGTAGTTCCTGTATTATTGATCTCTCTTTTGATAGAATTTCCGTTAGTCACAAAAGTACTGTTCGGCTCTTTTAATTCATTCCTGATTACCTTGAAAGCCTCATTTTCAGGTAACAAAGCATAGAAATCATTATAGTCCAGTTCATTGTTCTTAAAAGCAGCAAAAAAAGAATATATACCAGCTTTTGACAATTCATTCTGATAACGGTTAGTTCCTCTTTCAGCGAATGAATTGCGAACAAATAAAGGATAAAGTATGGTCAGGATTAACAATGAACCAGAAATCATTAACCGGGTACGGAACGGAGTATTAGATTGAAAAGCATGGGTAAAAACTTTTCTTTTCGCAAACAGAAACATTACCAGTAATACCAATAATAACACACCCCCTATCAAAAGTGGTAATGGATAGGATTCATTGATATTGTTTACAACTTCGTAGGTATAAATCAGGTAATCAACCGCGATAAAGTTAAAACGGCTTTCAAATTCCTGCCAGAAGGTAAGTTCTGCGAAGAAAGAGAAAAAGGAAATCAACAGGATCAGGAACAACCAGCTATAAGTAATGATTTTATTGGTAAGGGTGTTTACCCACTTCTGAGGTAAAAATAAAAGGTATATACTGAAAAGTGTAACCAGGAAAAGGGCTACGCCAAAGTCATAGAAAAAGCCTGTAAAATATAATTGAATAATGGATAGTATGGAAAAATCTGTCTTACCAGATGAAACGGCCAGCAGACCTGTCCGGATTAAGAAAGAGCTGAATAAAAAAACAGCAAAAAAGGAAAACAGAACACTGTACCTTCCTTTAAATATTAATGGGACCATATATCATTTGATAAGAGCTACCAAACCTATCATTAAATAGTTGTAAAAAAAACTAAACGTAATAAATATAAAAGAAGTATTTCCGAAAAAATTCCTGAGTATCTGTCAGAAAAGCAAAAATTTAACAGGATAGATAAACAATTGACTATCAAAAAGTAATAATTATCATATCTTATTTTTCCTTAATATTCCTTTAATATCTGCTTCAGATTTTCTTGAAATTTAATCCATGATTTTTATCAGAAATAAGGTATTTCAAAATGATAAAATTTAGCCGGACAGAAACAAAGCAATCATCTTCACTATCTCTTTGTGCGCATATACGACCGCTACTTTCCCTTTAAGATTCTATTTGTCTACCCGAAGAACAATAGAACAGTAGTAACATTGGTTGTGTTCTCTTACAGTTTGATACGGGTTTGAAGCGGGTTTGATACGGGTTTGATACGGGTCGAGGCGTTTCAAACCCGTATCAAACCCGTATCAAACCCGCTTCAAACTGCAACAGAACCCAGCTAGAGACTTGTTTAAAATGCGCTTTATCTTTTATCAAAGTAGAGCTTAACCTTTTGTCAACTACTGCTCAGACACAGCTAAGCACCTAACTATCATAGTATTTACAATTATTTTCACCAAATTATATAAGTACTTATATAATTACTTATATATTTGAGTATGAATTACTATCAGTCATTAGGATATTTAGTGTTAGGCAGCCGGTTGAAACGGTTGAGTGAACTCTTTCTTTCAGAAATCAACAAATCATACAGGGCAGAAGGTATCGTCTTTGAAACCACCTGGTTCCCAGTATTCTACCTACTCTCTGAAAATAAAACATTAACCATTCAGGAACTATGTGAACAGATTGAAGTTTCTCATCCCGCAGCGAGCCAGTTGGTTACCAACCTCAAAAACAAAGGTTTAGTCATCAGTACAACCAGCGCTGAAGATGCCCGTAAACAATTAGTGACCCTGAGTGAAGAAGGAAAAGCACTTTTAGAGCGGATCATTCCTGTTTGGGATGCCATCACTGCAACCATGGAAGAAGTAGCAGGCGCAAGCGAAGAAGGCAGCGCGATATTAGCCACGCTGACTAAACTGGAAACTACTTTCAAATCCATCGATATCGTTAAAAATATTCAACACAAAATTCATCACCCTGTTAAATCTCCATCCAATGCATAACTCATTTTTTTATGGAACTGACCACCTGACCAGTGGAATTTGCCTGGCTATTGCAGCTGGTCAGACCAAGGGCCAGGTTAGTCCTGAAGCAGCAGCAAATATTCAATCTTCGTGGGAAGAAGTACAAAAGATTGTCCGCAGTCAAAAACCTGTATATGGCGTTAACACAGGATTCGGCCCATTATGTGATACCCATATTTCGGAAAAAGACACTTCGCTTTTACAAAGCAATATCCTTAAAAGTCATAGTGTTGGTGTAGGTAAGCCAATTCCTCTGGAAATTGCCAAAATCATGATGATTACTAAAGTTCAGGCTTTAGCAAAGGGATTTTCTGGTATTGCCCCACAAACATTAACCCGTATTATCTGGCATATTGACAATGACATTATTCCCTTTGTTCCTGAAAAAGGTTCGGTAGGTGCTTCTGGTGACCTTGCTCCCCTATCTCACCTGTTTCTGCCTTTAATTGGTTTAGGTGAAGTGTTTATCCATGGAGAAAAAGTCTCAGCTGCAAAAATGCTGGAACAATATCATTTAAAACCAATCGTATTAGGCCCAAAAGAAGGGTTAGCGCTGATTAATGGCACGCAGTTTATTCTTGCTTTTGCTGTTAAAGCGGTTCAGCGGTTGAATGATGCATTGGATCTGGCTGATTTAAGCGGAGCAATGTCTTTAGAAGGCCTGACTGGTTCTACCCGCCCCTTTGATGAGCGTTTACATAATTTAAGACCTTATAAAGGCACTAAACTGGTTGCCCACCGCTTATCTGCAATCCTCGAAGGTTCAGCAATCGGAACTTCACATATCAATTGCAGCCGTGTACAGGACCCTTATTCTATCCGCTGTATGCCGCAGGTACATGGTGCTTCGCGTAATGCCTGGTTACATTTAAAAGAATTAACAGAGATTGAGCTGAATTCAGTGACTGATAACCCGGTTATTTTTAGTGCAGAAGATACGATCAGTGGAGGAAATTTCCACGGACAACCTTTAGCTATGGTGCTTGATTATGCAACGGTTGCCGCAGCAGAATTAGGAAATATTGCAGATCGTCGTTGTTACCTGATGAATGAAGGTAAATATGATTTACCAAAATTACTGATTGCTGATGCAGGGTTAAACTCTGGTTTAATGATCCCTCAATATACAACAGCAGCATTGGTAACCGAGAATAAAACTTTATGCTTTCCGGCAAGTGCGGATAGCGTCCCTACTTCTCTAGGGCAGGAAGACCATGTTTCTATGGGCTCTATTAGCGGAAGAAAGCTGCATATGGTGATTGATAACCTTGAATTTATCCAGGCGATTGAACTTTTATATGCTGCACAGGCTATAGAATTCAGACGGCCTTTGAAATCAACACCGGTAATTGAGGCCTGCCATGATTTAATCAGAAAACATGTTCCTTATATCAAGGAAGACCGTCTTTTTGCAGACGATATTAATCAATTACATCATTTGATAACTAACGGTTCATTATTGCAGACTGCGAATGAAACTGCCATTGCTAACCATATTAACCTATTCAACGATGACGACTTCAGAATTTATTAACACCTACGCCAAGCATCCGTTTTATAAAGCACCAAGAGGGATGCAATTACATGCTAAAAGCTGGCAGACAGAGTCTGTATTGCGCATGTTGCTGAATAACCTGGATGGTGAGGTTGCCGAAAACCCGGAAGAATTAGTAGTTTATGGCGGTATTGGCCAGGCTGCCCGTAACCCGGAATCATTGCGCAAGATCATTGAAATTTTATTGGAACTGGATGAGCACCATTCTTTATTGGTACAATCGGGCAAACCGGTAGGTATCATCAGAAGTCATCCCCAGGCACCACGCGTTTTAATTGCGAATAGTAATTTAGTACCTGCATGGGCAAATTGGGAGCATTTCAATGAATTGCGCAGCAAAGGATTAATGATGTACGGCCAGATGACAGCAGGTAGCTGGATTTATATTGGTACGCAGGGTATTTTACAAGGTACCTACGAGACTTTTGTAGAGTGTGGCCGTCAGCATTTCAATCATGATTTGACGGGCAAACTGATTGTAAGTGCTGGTATTGGTGGTATGGGTGGCGCGCAGCCACTGGCAGCAACTATGGCAGGTGCTATCTTTTTAGGTGCTGATGTAGATGAAACCAGAATTCAAAAACGTGTAGATACACAATACATTGACCGGATTACGCATGCTTATGAAGAAGCGATTAATTGGGTCAATGAAGCTAAAGCTTCTGGTGCGGCTATTTCTATCGGAATTGTCATGGATGCCGGTGATTTACTGGAGCGTTTAACTGCTGATGGTTTAGTTCCGGATATCCTGACTGACCAGACTTCTGCACATGATCCTTTGAATGGGTATGTGCCTAACGGTTTATCTTTACCTGAAGCTCTGGCGCTTAGAAAAAGTGATCCCGAAAAATATAAAGCATTGTCATTGAAAAGTATGGCCCGCCATGTAGGTTTCATGCTTGAATTGCAAAAACTGGGTGCGGTTACTTTTGATTATGGAAATAATTTAAGAGAGTTTGCTAAACAAGGTGGAGAAAAAGATGCGTTTAACTTCCCTGGTTTTACACCTGCTTATATCAGACCGTTATTCTGTGAAGGTAAAGGCCCGTTCAGATGGGTAGCTTTATCTGGTGATCCTGAAGATATTTATGTAACTGATCGTGCGTTGATGGAAGCATTTCCGGAAAACACGCATTTGATCAACTGGCTGCAAAAAGCGCAGGATAAAATTAGTTTCCAGGGCTTACCGGCACGTATTTGCTGGTTAGGTATGGGTGAACGCGAAAAAGCAGGTCTGATTTTCAATGAACTGGTCGCAAGCGGCAAAGTAAAAGGGCCGATCGTTATTGGCCGCGATCATTTGGATTGTGGTTCTGTTGCATCCCCTAACCGTGAAACGGAGTCTATGAAAGATGGCTCTGATGCAGTTTCTGACTGGCCTTTATTGAACTTGATGGCCAATACTTCGGGTGGCGCAACCTGGGTTTCTTTCCATCATGGTGGTGGTGTAGGAATGGGTTATTCGCAGCATGCGGGTATGGTGGTATTGGCAGACGGAACTGAGCGCGCTGCGAGTTGCATCAGCCGTGTATTGTACAATGACCCGGCTATGGGTATCTTCCGTCATGCAGATGCAGGTTATGAGCAGGCAGAAATATGGGCCGAAAAGTTCGGTTTAAAAATAGGATAGTTTAACACATTTGAGATGAAAAAACTAATCGGTCCATTCAGCGAGATCCTGACCTTATCGGGATTAGCGCTGAATGGTGCTATAAATGATGACCAGCTTGAAGTGATTCCTGGTGGTGGGGTTATTGTAGAAAATGGAAAGATCGTGGCTACTGGTGATTTTGAGAGTTTACGTCTTGCAAATCCTGAGTTGCCGCTGGAAAAAATTGAGGGGGAGCAGGTTTTGCTTCCTGGCTTTATTGATTGCCATACGCATATCTGTTTTGCAGGAAGCAGAGCGAAGGATTATAGCTTGCGTATTCAAGGCAAAACTTATCTGGAAATTGCGAAAAGTGGTGGTGGTATTTGGGATTCTGTAACGCAAACGCGCGCAGCAGGGTTGCCAAAGCTTGTGGAATTACTGGAGCAAAGGGTACAGCGGCATTTGGCAGATGGAGTGACTACGATAGAAATTAAGAGTGGTTATGGACTGGATGTAAGCAATGAGCTGAAAATGCTGAGAGCGATTAAAGAGATTGCTTTAACTACTGTTGCCGATTTGATTCCTACTTGTTTGGCAGCACATCTTTTACCGAAAGATTTTGAGGGTTCACAGGTGGAGTATCTGGATCATGTACTGGCAGATTTATTACCGTTGGTGAAGGCGGAGGATCTGGCAAACCGGGTAGATATTTTCATCGAAGAGAGTGCTTTTGACCGCAAGGCCTCAGTTCCTTATTTACTGGCTGCAAAAGCGCTGGGTTTTGAAATTACAGTACATGCGGATCAGTTTACGACCAGTGGACTGGAAGTAGCTATTGAAGTTGGGGCTGTTTCGGCAGATCATCTGGAAGCGAGTACGGAAAGAGAAGCTGCGTTGTTAAAGGGTACTGAGACGGTAGCTGTTGTGCTTCCTGGTGCTTCTTTGGGTTTAGGGATGCAATATGCGCCTGCAAGGAAATTATTGGATGCAGGTGCTTGTCTGGCTATTGCAAGTGATTGGAATCCAGGTTCTGCGCCTATGGGGGATTTATTGATGCAAGCTGCGGTCATGAGTGCTGCAGAGAAATTATGCACAGCTGAGGTTTTCGCAGGATTGACTTTCAGAGCTGCAAAGGCATTGGGTTTAAAGGATCGTGGTACGTTGACCGAGGGGATGTTAGCTGATATGCAGGCTTATCCTTGTAGTGATTACCGGGAGATTTTATACCATCAGGGAAAAATTAAACCAGGTATGGTCTGGAAAAACGGAACAATCGTATGATAGACTCTTTATTTTATCGCAAAACATGGGTTGAGACTTGGTCTGGACGTAATGATGGGACTGATCTGGCTGTTCAACGCTGGCATCAGCGGGTGATTTTAGTTGATCTTTTACATGGGGTTATCCCGTTGCTCTCACCGGGTCAGCAGGGAATTGCTTTGATTGGTTTTTCTTGTGACGAGGGAGTGAGACGTAATGGTGGCAGAGTTGGTGCAAAAGATGGCCCGGCTCATTTCCGTAAGGCTTGTTGCAATTTACCTGTTCATTTTCCTGAAGATACTGTTTTCCTTGATTTAGGTGATATTTTTTGTACGGATCAGGATATGGAGGGTGCGCAACGTTCGCTTGCTGAGGTTGTTGGCTTTGCTTTAGCAGATGGTTACCGGCCTTTGGTTATTGGTGGTGGTCATGAGGTTGCTTATGGACATTATACGGGTATCGATAGTTATATAGCTAAGGGGGATAATATTGGTGTGATCAATTTTGATGCGCATTTTGATTTGCGCGAGCCTAATGCGCATGGTACAAATTCTGGTACTGGTTTTTTTCAGATTGCGCAGGATTGCAAGGTATCGGGCAAGCCATTCAGGTATATGCCTGTTGGGATCCAGCTGAACAGCAATACGAAGTATTTATTTGATACGGCTGCGGGACTGGGTGTTCAGCATATTGCTGCAGAAGGTTTTATGGCTTCAAATCAGGAGTTGATTCAGCGTCAGCTGGAGGAGTTTATTGCGGGTTCAACGCATATTTACCTGACGATTTGCATGGATGTATTTTCGTCTTCGTTTGCACCCGGGGTAAGTGCTGCTGCTTTTAGTGGTCTTATTCCTGATGCGTTTTTCTTTAGTTGCTTGAAGGCGGTGATGGCTAGTGGAAAGGTTATCAGCATGGATATTGCAGAGTGTAATCCGGTTTTTGATCAAGACCAGCGCACGGCTAAGTTAGCTGCCGCGCTGGCCTTTAGCATGATCACCTAACCAAAAGATTATTCAGCAACGGGAAGGAAGAAGCAGAAGCGGCTTCCTTCCCCTATTTCACTTTCTACCCATATTTTACCGTTTTCGGCTTCTATAAAGTCTTTGGAAATTGCCAGTCCTAAGCCAGAGCCTGATTTGTTGTTTCCGTCTGTGGGTACCTGGAAGTAGCGGTCAAAGAGTCTTTTTTGATATTGTTCGTCTATTCCTTTTCCGAAGTCTTTTACGGAAAATTCTATTCCTTGTTTTTTTTCTTGTATTTCGATTTGAACTTTTGATTTTTCTGAGCTGTAGCGCAGGGCATTGGATAGAAAGTTAATGAGCACCCAGGCTGTTTTTTCTACGTCTGCGTTGACAAGCGGCAGGTTTTCTTTACTGATGAGTTCGAGTTGAATGTTTTTCTGCCCGGCTTGGAAACGGACTGCGTTCAGGGCGTAGTTTACGATTTCCAATGGATTGGCTTTGACAAAGTTTAGTTGCAGGTTACCTGTTTCTACTTGTGCAAGGTCAAGGAGTTCACTGGTAATTTTTAACAGACGGCTGCAGTCGTCTTTGATGTGTTCAACGAGTTGTTTTTGTTCTGTGTTCATGAGCCCGATCCTTTCGTCGTCCAAGAGTTTAAGGCTCATTTTTATGGATGATATGGGTGTTTTAAGTTCGTGGGATACGGTAGCAATGAAGTTGGTTTTAGCTTCGTCGAGTTCTTTAAATTGGGTAATGTTATTGAGGATGTAGACTGTCCCGGCTGTTTTACCGGTTTGCAGAACGGGTAGTTCCTGGTCTTCGAATATGGGTACGATAATTTCTCTTTTTTGGAGTTGAAAGTAGGATTCTTTCTGGTCTGCGTAGATTTTTATGGGTTGGTCGTTTTTTTCGTTATTCATGATCCTGGCCAGAAGATCGTTTTTCTTCATGAGGTCTTTGACGTTGGATCCGTTTACTTTTCCTTTGTCAAGGTTCAGGATTTGTGCGGCAACTTTATTCATGAAAAGGATTTCTTGTTTTTCGTTAAGCCCGATGATGGCGTCTTGCATTTGTTCGATAATGGCTTCGATCCGTAGTTTTTCTGATTGGATTTTAGCAAGGTTACTGTTTTCCCATTTGTTGAGTTGTTCAACCATTTCATTGAATGATCTGGCGAGTTCTGCGAATTCGTCAGTGCCGTCAAATTCGAGTCTTTGTTTGTAATTTTTACGCCCGATTTCCTGGATGGCTTCGGAGAATTCTCTTAGGGGGTTGGCGACAAATCCCGGGAAGTTGACGATGAAGGAGAATAGAACGAGGAAGCAGAAGCTGGCCGCGGTAATCAGGTACAGGCTGGCTTTTTCAACGGATTTTTGAGCGACATCGTTTTTTCTGACGATACCGTCCATGTTGAGTTTGTCGATAATCGTGAGTTGAGATCTGATCTTTGCAAGTGCTGTTTTTTGCTTTGCAGGGTTAGTGAGTTCGCTGAAGGATTGTTTGAGATTATTTACGGCCTCTCTTTCTCCTTTCTCGGTCACGTTTTTTGATTCGAGGTTTAGTTGTTTTGTGAATTTTTTCTGTAGTTCTGTGGTGAGGGGAAGGTCGTTCTGGTCGAGTATGGAACGCATTTCTCTGGTGTAACTCAGGGTTTCGTAGTTGTCTTTCAGAATCACTTTTGCACTGACCGAGATTTGGTTCATGTAGTAGAGTGAGATTGAGCCGAATAAGAGTACCACCACAAATAGGAATCCGAATCCGAGGCGGAGTTTGGTTTTTATTTTCATTGCGTTTTTTATTGTTCTTCTTTGGTAATGAAGCTTGCGAAATGCCGCAGGTTTCATTGTATATTGCTTAAAAAAGGGTTTGTCTGGCTTCGCAAAATATAGAGGTGCTATGTTCGAGCGGCATTTATTCAGGCCCGAAATGGGCAGAATAAACAATGCTCTTCACCTTAGCACCATCTATATTTTTTTAGGATATCCAGTTAGGTTTATCTGTTGCAAAGTAGCATACAATTTCATTTTTTTTTATTGAGTTACTTGTTGGGTTAATAGTTGGGTTGCTTATTGGTTTATTAGTTGGATTGCCATTGATTTACTAATTGGTTTACTTATTGATTTGCTAGTTGGATCGCTTATTGGTTCACTAGTTGGATTTCTGATTCAATTGCTTATTGTAGTTCATTAGTTGGTTCACTTATTGATTTATTAGTTGGATTGCTTTAGGATAGAATGACGAGGTCTGTTTCTGTGGATGAAATATTTCTGAGTAATTCATTGAAGACAGCGGTTCTCATAATGACCTGAAAGAGGTTCAAGTGAGGTTTACCGATGCAGATTGTGGTAATTTCTTTTTCCTGGGCAATTCTTATAATGGTTTTAGTGACGTCATCACTTTTTACTTTAATTACTTCTGCTCCGAGTTCTGTAGCGAGCTTAAAGTTATTGATCAGATGCCGTTGCAAATCTAGTTTAATCCGGTCACTACTTTCACTATTATTCTGCACATAGAGTACAATCCAGGGGGATCTGTAATAGGATGCCAGTCTGGCTGTTTTACGGATAACGATCTTTGCGGTTATGTTATTGGTAGAGATACAGGCCATAAATCGTTCTGGTCTGAGTTTGATTTGTTTAGGGATTTCTACACTGATTTTTCTTTCTACGTGGTGAGCCACTTCCCGCAAAGCGAGCTCCCTGAGTTGAAGGATACGCTCGGATTGAAAGAAGTTCCCTAAAGCTCTTTCTATTTTTGTTTTATCATATATTTTACCGGATTTAAGCCGGTCTATGAGCTCATCAGCGGTCAGGTCAATGTTGACGATCTCATCTGCAATGTCCAATACTCTATCCGGGATGCGCTCTGTGATGGGAATACCAGTGATTTTCTCGATTTCCTCATTCATGCTTTCCAGGTGCTGGATATTCACAGCCGAGATTACACTGATTCCGGATTCTAGGATATCCATGACGTCCTGCCAGCGTTTTGTGTTTTTACTTCCTTCAATATTGGAGTGTGCCAGCTCATCCACGATGACAACCTCGGGATTCCTGCTGAGGATGGCCTGCACGTCCATTTCTTCCATTTCTTTGCCTTTGTAGAATAGTTTACGCCTGGGAATGAGCGGTATTCCTGCTAAAAGGGCATGGGTTTCTTCCCTGTTATGGGTTTCGATATAGCCGATTTGTATGTCAATCCCGCTTTTGAGCAGGGCATGCGCTTCTTGCAGCATCCGGTAGGTTTTTCCAACGCCTGCACTCATGCCGATATAGATCTTGAACTTGCCGCGCCGTGATTTCTTCACGAGGTCAAGGAATTGACGTACTGATTGTTCTTTATTATCTTCCACAATATAATCGGTTTACCATGTAATGATCACATATCCAATATCAACGAGATAGGATACACCGGTAATGAACGTAATTCCTATTAATAAAATCAATATAAATTTAACGGAATAATTCCGGTAATTTGTTTGAATTGCAATCGTTTGATGCGGGTTTTTAAGCCTGACTTCCTGCCCTCTTTTCAGCCGGGCAATTCTTGCTTTTCTCTTTGTTTTTGGTCCGTATTTTAAGCACAGAAATCCTGCAAAAACAGTGATTGAAGCGGTAAATAAAAATTCTAAAAATGTTTCCATGTTTATAGCTTTTAATTTTTAGTTTTTAAAGCCGGAGATCTTATTTCTCCGGCTAATCATTTTAAAATCATTTCCCTGGTCAATCCTTTTAAAAAGGAGAATCAACAGGGATTAAAAGGAGTTAAAAGAAGACTGCAACACTTGCAGTAACTACTGCATTATAGTTTACAGCACTTATCTCTCTTTTAAATATCTTGTCTTTACTATCATATACTTTACCTTCTAGTCTGACCACTGCGTTTGGTACCGGGGCATAATCAATGTTTAAGGAATAACCTTTGGTTTTAAATCCATTAGGGGTATCAGTAGCAATCAAGACCCCATTTTTATCCTGATAGTATTCAAATCTGCCTGCCATCGCCCATTTAGGGTTAATGGTATAACGCGCAATAACCACGGGGGATAATACTTCATTTTTACTGTGGTCAGTTTTGGATTTTTGCTGTGTAGCGTAGTCAAATCCTACGGTTACGCCAAAAGCATCAGCCAGTTGGAATATACCGTAAATGTTATGATAGAAACGGGTTACTCTCACGGAGTCAGCACCTTCGGTTCCAAGATAATTACTGTAGTTTACTGTAATTTTATCGGTTGGTTTCCAGGTAAGTTGCAGGCCTCCGGCTGGTTGCCTGTTCCCGTCCTGACGTGCGATACGCTGCCAGCCGTTTAAGTACAGGGCTGAAGCGGTAAACTTGTTGTCATCGGTGCTGTAAGTAACCTTCGCTCCGGATTCGAAGTAGGGGGTATTTTCTGAAGATATATTCCTGGTCAATACCCAGCAGTCCTTTGATATTGCGCTTTCAAAACCAATGTGCGAAGAAAATACACCCGCGTCTATCCAAAGGTTGGCTTTGCTGGATATTTTAAAGCCAACATTTGCTTCCAGGATGTTTTTTGACACCCCTGATTCAGCAGCAAGATTGGCATTGGCGTAGGTGCCGGCCATGATGGCCAGGTTAGCTCTGATCTTTCCGGAGTCGTAGGCGGCTTTAATATAACCTAAGTTCAGATTCACTTCATTACTTCTATTGTGTGCATATATAAAACCAGGTCTGCTGTTGTTCTCTGGTTTGTTAAAGTCGTGTCCATAGTATACTTCGGCATAACCAGAAATTTTAATCTTCGGTTCGTCTTGCGCAAAGGCACCCAAACCCATACAAACAGTGGCAGCTGTCATCAAAATTTTGTTCATTGTATTTTTTATTATAAAATTATAAGGCGTTTTTCTTGTTGATAAGGGTATTAATTCAGAGGAATTTTAAGAGCCTGTTTAAAATCGGACAGGGTTGGCTATGATTATTGATTTTAAACAGGCTTCGTTTAAACTGGCTTCAGCTTATTTTTTCAGGTTGTCCAATGCAACATTCAATTCCAGTACATTGATTGTACTTGGGCCAAATAGCCCCAGCAGTGGGCCATTCGCAGTTTTCTTAACCAGGTCAGATACGACTTGTTCACTTAATTTTCTGTTCATGGCTACTCTTTTAATTTGAATAGCTGCCCCTTCTACAGAAATATCAGGGTCCAGTCCACTACCAGAGGCAGTCACCATATCGGCAGGAATATCACTGCGTTTCAGATAAGGGTGGTATTTAAGCAGAGAGTCTATCCTGCTGTTTACTTCTTTTAAGTAATCTGGGTTTGACGGGCCTTTGTTTGATCCACCAGATCCATCTGCTTTGTAACCTACTGAGGATGGTCTGCCCCAGAAATATTGAGGTTTTGTAAAGGATTGACCGATCAGGGCATAACCTACTACTTTACCGTTTTGAATGATTTTTTCACCACCGCCGCTGCCTTTAGAGAAACTTCCGGCAAAGGCAACGATTAAAGGATATATTACGCATAACAGCACTAATAAAACTGCGGTAAGACGTATAGATTGTAAGATGTACTTTTTCATGGTTTCTTAATTTTTTTATGGTTATGAAGCTTGCATGAGCTTGATCAATTATTGGAGAGCTGTTAGCTCATGCAGGTTTCATGATCTTTTATTGTTTATTATGATCTTGTGTTTATTATGACTTTATGTTTTTATGATTTTATGTTTTTAAACGAATAGTCCAACTAGTAAATCAATCAGCTTGATCCCGATAAAAGGTGCTATAACTCCGCCCAGACCGTAAATCAAAAGGTTCCTGCGTAATAATGCACTGGCGCCTATTGGTTTATAAGCTACACCTCTTAAAGCAAGTGGAATCAGGATCGGAATGATAATCGCATTGAAAATAACAGCCGACATAATTGCACTTTCAGGGGAATGTAAACCCATAATATTCAAAGCTTGTAAAGCTGGTATTGAACCAATAAATAAGGCCGGAACAATAGCAAAGTATTTAGCTACGTCATTCGCTATAGAGAATGTTGTTAAGGTACCACGCGTGATTAACAGCTGTTTACCGATCTCTACAATTTCAATCAGTTTGGTTGGATCATTGTCCAGATCGACCATGTTCCCAGCCTCTTTTGCAGCCTGTGTTCCACTGTTCATGGCTACACCAACGTCTGCTTGTGCTAAGGCTGGAGCATCGTTTGTACCATCACCCATCATCGCAACCAGCTTGCCTAAGGCCTGCTCGTCTTTGATATAGTTCATTTTATCCTCAGGTTTTGCTTCAGCAATAAAGTCATCTACGCCTGCTTTTTCTGCGATAAATTTAGCCGTCAACGGGTTATCTCCGGTTACCATCACTGTTTTTACACCCATCTTACGCAGACGGTCGAAACGTTCGCTGATCCCTGGTTTGATAATATCCTGTAATTCAATTACACCCAGTGCTTTCTCGTTCTCTGAAACTACAAGCGGGGTTCCTCCGTTGGAAGCGATCTTTTTAACTTCGTCTTCGATATCCTGAGGAAAAATATTTCCTGCTTTCTGAACGATGTTACGGATAGAGTCAAAAGCTCCTTTACGGATACGTCTTCCATCTGGGGTATCAATTCCGCTGGACCTGGTTTCGGCAGTAAACTTGATAAATACTGCGCCTTCTGGAGTAGTTGGCAATGCAAAATTATTTTGTGCATTGGCCAGCTCAATAATTGATTTTCCTTCTGGGGTTTCATCGGCTAAGGAACTCAGTACGCAGGCATTGGTAAACAGTTTAACGTCTACTGCTGCTGTAGGGTAAAAGTTGGTCGCTTTGCGGTTACCAATAGTGATCGTTCCTGTTTTATCTAATAACAGTACGTCAATGTCACCTGCGGTTTCCACTGCTTTACCTGATTTGGTAATCACGTTTGCACGTAAGGCACGATCCATTCCGGCAATCCCGATAGCGGATAACAGGCCACCGATTGTGGTAGGGATCAGACAAACGAACAGAGAGATTAATGCAGCTATTGTGATCGGTGTATTTGCGTAATCTGCGAAAGGTTTCAAGGTTACACAGACAATCACAAATACTAAGGTAAAACTTGCTAAGAGGATTGTTAAGGCAATTTCGTTTGGCGTTTTCTGACGGGATGCTCCTTCTACAAGCGCAATCATTTTGTCCAGAAAGCTTTCTCCTGGTTCAGTACTCACCATCACTTTAATTTCATCCGATAGTACTTTAGTACCCCCTGTTACGGACGATTTATCACCTCCGGACTCTCTGATTACTGGCGCAGATTCTCCGGTAATAGCTGACTCATCGATGGTAGCTATACCTTGAATGATTTCTCCGTCTGTTGGGATGGTATCTCCGGTTTCACAGAAAAAAACATCTCCTTTTTTTAATTGACTGGATGAACGCATTTCTAAAGTTCCGTCTGCCAGAACTACTTTAGCTGGTGTTTCTTCCCTGGTTTTTCTTAAGCTGTCTGCCTGAGCTTTACCCCTGGCTTCAGCAATGGCTTCTGCAAAATTGCCAAACAGTACGGTCAGGAACAGAATTAAGAAAATAAAGAAGTTATATAGTGGTGATCCTTGTCCGGCGTGGCTGAAAGAATAAACCGTAACGTATGCCATCACCAGTGTTCCTACTTCGACAGTAAACATCACTGGGTTACGCACCATCACCCTTGGATCAAGTTTTATAAAGGATTGTTTAAGGGCGTTTTGAACCAATGCAGGTTCAAATAATTTATTAGAAGACTTCATGATAATCTATTTAATCAGGGTAAAATATTCTGCCAACGGGCCTAAAGTCAGGGCAGGGAAATAGGAAAGGGCATTTAAAACAATGATCACCGCAAAAGTCATCAGACTGAAAGTCAGTGTTTCTGCTTTTAAAGTACCAGCAGATTCCGGGATATATTTTTTAGCACCCAGTAATCCAGCAATAGCAATAGGGCCGATAATTGGTAAGAACCTGCCCAGGAATAATAAAAATCCTGTAGACACATTCCAGAACACGTTATTGTCGCCTAAGCCTTCAAATCCAGAACCGTTGTTTGCGTTGGAAGAAGTCATTTCGTATAACATCTCTGAGAAACCGTGAAAGCTTGGGTTATTTAACCATGCTTTTGGTTGTACTGCCCATGCCGCATCTGCATGATTGACGATGATAAAACTTGATAGTGCTGTACCAGCAAGAATCAGAAAAGGACTTAACAGGGTGATTAATGCTGCAATCTTAATTTCTCTTGCTTCTACTTTATGCCCCAGGAATTCTGGTGTCCGGCCTACCATTAAACCAGAGATGAATACAGCAATAATGAGATAGATAAAGTAATTGAGCACCCCTACTCCACAGCCTCCATAAAAGGAGTTGATCATCATCCCTAATAATTGCCATAAGCCTGTTAGTGGCATCGAACTGTCATGCATACTGTTTACTGATCCTGTAGAGATAATAGTGGTAACGGTACTCCAGTAACCACTAATTGCCGGCCCGAACCGTACTTCTTTACCTTCCATTGCACCGGTAAGCTGCGAAATACCCATTTTTGCAATTGCAGGGTTCCCACCCAGCTCACTGCTTACGGTTGGGATCAGCAGTAAGAGCATACCGATAGTCATTACGCCGAATATCATCCAGGATAGTTTTCTGCGCCTGATAAAAATACCGAAAGCAATAACCATCGCTATAGGAATGATCACCTGTGCAATTAGTTCTACCGAATTGGTGAAATAGGATGGATTTTCTAAGGGGTGTGCAGAGTTTGTACCAAACCAGCCACCGCCATTTGTTCCTAAGTGTTTTATAGCTACAAATGCAGCTGCCGGGCCTCTTGATACGTTTACAGTATCGCCCTGTAATGATATGAATTTGTCTTTTCCTTCGTAACTGGTGGTCGTACCTGAAAAGGCAAGGATAACAGCCATGATCAGGGAAAGAGGTAATAATAACCTGGTGATTGATTTCACAAAGAATTCCCAGAAGTTACCCAGATTGGTAGAGGTTTTATCTCTGAAGGCTTTAAAGAAGACTACAGCAGCTGCGATACCGGTTGCGGCACTCACAAATTGAAGAAACATCATCACAAAGTGTTGTGTAAGATAGGTTACACCGCTTTCTCCTGAATAATGTTGAAGGTTACAGTTTACAACGAAACTGATAATTGAGTTAAAGGCAAGATCAGGAGACATTCCTGGGTTACCGTCGGGATTAAGTGGCAGCTTATCCTGATTCATTAAAACGAAGAATCCATAAACTAGCCATACAAGGTTGATGGTCATCAGCGCTTTCATGTGCTGTTTCCAATTCATTTGCTCGTTAGGGTTAATTCCGGAAAGTTTGTAGATACCAGATTCAATAGGTTTTAAGAAGTCAGTCCAGACTTTTTCACCAGCAAATACCTTTGCGAGGTATTTGCCTAAAGGAATAGCTATAACCAGGGTAAGCAGGTAGGTAGCGAAGATTCCAAATAATTCAGTGTTCATAGCGTTCAATTAAAATTTTTCGGGTTTAATCAGCACGTAAATCATATAGATAAATACTGCGATTGCGATAATAAATAGTGCGATCATAATTTTAGATTTTTTCGAACCAGTCGATTGATTTGTAGCAGATCCACGTCAGGATCAGAAGAGCGATTAATAATAGTACAGTCATCATGGTGTTTATTTTTTATGGCCTTATCCAATCGCTATACCAAAGAAAAGCAACATAACTTAAATAGCTGTACACAAGCATTTTAAGCAGGTAAATGGATTTTACAAGAAAATTGAGAAGGTTAAAACCCTTCCAAAATGAAAGGGTTGATTACCGATATGGAAGGTTGCTTCTGGTTAAAGCGGCTTTAAATTAATTGAGTAAGGGTTCTGAGATATGTTGATGACATAGGGTTACTTAATGGTGTATAGCAGTATTAAGGGAAAATTTAATCCTTAACATGATGAAGAAATATTTGATTTATGGAATACTAGGTTTAACTGCCCTGGGTTGTAGCAGTGACAAAAAATCGGGTGCTTATGACGTTGCTGATCTGCAAAAACAGAGTTCTGCCTTATCATCTGATACTGCATTAACTGAAAAAATTGTTAAAACTGCAGACATGAAGTTCAGGGTAAAGGATGTCCAGCTTACGAAGGAAACGCTGGGGAAGATCCTGAGGGCTGAGGGTGGTACGATTGCTGAGTTTAATACGCATAGTGTGGTCATACAGAATGATAAGGTAAAGTATTCGGCTGATTCTCTGCTGGAATTAATTTCTTACCGCGTGGAGGGTCTGGTAGTTGCAAAAATCCCTTCTGAAAAGCTGGATGATTTTACGAACCAGGTCACAAGAATGGCAGTGTTCATTGATGAACAGTCTTTAAAACAGGATGATGTGAGCTTGAATTATTTGAGCAATCAGTTGAAAAATAAGAATAAGGTTGAAGCGGTAACGCAGTTGAATAATTCTGTTTCAGGAAAAAAGATCAGTGTTGCGGAAAGGTCTTTAGCATTGAAAGATGATTTGGTAGATAATAAGGTGAATAATTTGATGACTGACCGGAATGTAAGGTACAGTACGATTACTTTAAATTTTTACCAGGACAATACGGTTAAAAAAATGATAGTGGTCAATGATGAGTTGTCCGATTATCGGCCTGATTTTTTTAAACGGTTCTGGTTAAGTTTTGAGAATGGATGGAGTGTGTTTAAGGAATTTATTCTGATCCTGGCTAATTTATGGGCTTTAATAGTGTTGGCTGTTGCTGGTTATTTTGTTTTCAGGCACTACAGAAGAAAAAAATTGATAGCTTAATTGAATTTTCAGGAGATTTTGAGTGTTCAGGTGCGTGTTAAGCTTTGTTTTATAAGTTTAAACACGTGCCTGAACTGCTTTTTTCAAGTAATCCCCTCCTATCTGTTCTGTATCCACATCTGCTCTGAAATTTTTTCTCCTTGAAAAGCAACACATTAAGATATTTTTACAGTTTAAATGCTCGTGAGCGATAAAAATGTCAATTCTTTACTTACCTTTGTTGCACACCAAATCAGAAAGATCATTTATGATCGTTTGAAGTCTGGTCTCTGCAGGATTGCAGACCCTTCGCAAGAGGGACAAAGGTGATACCAATTTTTCGGGGTGTAGCGTAGCCCGGTATCGCGCCTGCTTTGGGAGCAGGAGGTCGTAGGTTCGAATCCTGCCACCCCGACACAAAAAGTGCTAACAGGCACCGAAACCCCTTAAAATCAAAGATTTAAGGGGTTTTTTGTTTTATTTCAACCCTATCTATATCAATCGAAATCAAGAAAAACGTGCCCTATTCGGTGCCCCATTTATAATATTTATATTAGGGCACTAATCAGAATTTATCTATTTGATTATCAATAAATTATATATTTTATTTTGCTTGTTTTTGATGTCTGTTGTGCCCCTTTTGAAACAGGGTACAATACCATTAAAGCCAATGACAAAACATTTGTAAACAAATTTAATGATATGAGTATGCAGCAGAACACATTTGGCGTAATCTTCTATTTGAGAAAATATAAGACTACCAGTAACGGAAAGACACCTATCTACGCCCGGATTACAGTAAATGGTAAACGGTCTGATATTGCAACCAAACGGACAATTGAAGAGGATAACTGGAATGCAAAAAAAGGAATGGCAAAAGGGAGCAGACAGGAAATGACTCTGCTTAATAATTACCTGGAGAAATTCAGATCAGGAATTGTTGAAAGCTATCAAACGCTGCTGTTGCAGAAAAAATTAATTACTGCCGACCTGATTAAGGATAAGTTCTTAGGAAAAGACCAGCAGGACCTCACCATTTCCAAACTGATTGATTACCACAACCAGCAGGAAAAGGACAATCTGGAATGGGGAACAATGAAAAACTATTACACGACCCAAAAGTATATCCTACAGTTCCTTAAAGAAAAGCAGGGTACAGATGATAAATTCCTCTCAGAGCTAAATTATAAATTCATTACCGACCTTGAAATGTATCTGCGTCAGGTAGAAGATAAAAACGGTTTATCAGCAATGGCAAATAACGGGGTAATGAAACACCTTGAACGTTTATGTAAGATGATCAATCTTGTGGTAAAACTGGAATGGCTGGAAAGAAACCCATTTAATGCCTACCAGCTAAAATTTGAAAAGGTAGAACGTGAATGCTTAACTGAATGGGAACTGGCAAACCTAGAGGCGAAAACCATGTCTATTTCACGTTTGCAAACTATTAAAGACCTGTTTGTATTCAGTTGTTATACCGGACTGGCCTATATTGATGTATTCAATTTAAAACCTCAGCATATTGTCGAAGTTGCAGAAGGCGAATTTTGGATAAAAACCACTAGGCAAAAAACCCATACCCCGGTAACGGTGCCATTATTACCTAAAGCACTTCATATCATTGAAAAATACAGAAAGCATCCACAAACATTAGCAGAGGGTAAAGTTCTGCCTGTGATGTCGAATCAGAAGTTAAATGGATATTGTGCGCCCGTAAAGGTTGCGTAATGAATGTCTCTTTAGCAAGAGACTAGACTAGGTTCCAAGTCTACTCCCGACCGACTTATCTGGAGGGGAAACCTGATAGGGAGTGTAGCATGTCGGTTTACAGCATGGCCGCTTTAATTGCCAAAGGCGAGTGCATTGCTGGGGAGAAAGACAGACACGAGGATGAAGCCTATACTGGTTGAATGATAGTTCAGTGGGGCATGTTGAACCTGTGACGAAAGGCAGTTGTATTGTCACACCGTAGCTATCTCAATTGACAGGTAGCCTTTGAGAGCATAGAACACCGCTACGGCACAACCGCAATAAGCGGAGAAAAGAACGAAAGTCGCATCCGACAGTCTGTCGCGCTAACAGTCATTACGAAGCTAAACGGGGATTTCCTAAGTCGGGATGCCCATATATAAAAAAAAAAGGGCTATGTATAAAGATACTGAATACCCGATATGGAAACGGAGCTTCCGTAGTAGTCCGAGCAGGGTAATACCCTGTACATGGCGAAGGGAAGCAGTTGTCAACTTAATACAAACTAAGGAAAACGTGTGAGACGTATGAGAGATCCAGTGCAAGTATTAAACGCTTTATGCGAACATAGCAAAGATTCGGGCTACCGTTACCAAAGGCTCTACCGAATTCTGTTTAATGAGGAAATGTTTTTCATCGCCTATCAGCGTAAATATGCCAATCAAGGTAATATGACGCCGGGCACCGACGGCAGAACCGTCGACAGAATGAGCATTCACCGCATTCAGAAACTTGTGGCAAGTCTGAGAGACGAATCGTATCAGCCTCATCCTGCCCGCCGGGTGTATATACCCAAGAAGAATGGAACGAAACGCCCGTTGGGTATTCCCTCTTTTGAGGATAAACTCGTGCAGGAAGTGGTACATATGATTCTGAAAGCCATCTATGAGGGGCAATTTGAAGACACCTCACATGGCTTCCGTCCCAACAGAAGCTGCCACACGGCATTAAGGGACATTAAGGTTACATTCAAGGGAACACGATGGTTTATTGAGGGCGATATCAAAGGTTTCTTTGATAATATCAACCATAATGTAATGATCGATATCCTCAGAGAACGTATCTCTGATGATCGTTTCCTGCGTTTAATCCGTAAGTTCCTGAATGCTGGCTATATGGAGAACTGGACATACAACAATACCTACTCAGGAACACCGCAAGGCGGAATCATTAGTCCTATCCTGGCTAACATCTACCTTGACAAGTTCGATAAGTATGTAAAACAGTATGCAGAAAGTTTCAATAAAGGCAAATCACGTAGACTAACCACTGAGTATCAGCGTAACCGGAATCAGAGAAATGCATTACGATGGAAACTGGAAGCGGAAACGGATGAAAACCGCAAAGCTGAACTGAAATTGAAAATGGCCGAAATGCGTACGGAAATGCTGGATATTCCAGCAACAAGGGACATGGATGACACGTTCAAAAGATTGAAGTACATAAGGTATGCTGATGACTTCCTCATCGGAGTAATCGGCAGCAAGGGAGAATGTGAAAAAATCAAAGCTGATATTACCACTTTCATGAGTGAAAAACTCAAATTGGAAATGTCTGAAGAGAAGACTTTGATTACCAGCGCACAAGAACCCGCAAAATTCCTTGGATACGAAATCACTGCACGCCGGTCCATGGACCACACGCGTACACGATGTGGACTACAGCGCCGTCCGTGGTCAGGAACAATTGTCTTAAATTTATCTTACGAAACCGTACTTAAGCGACTTCAGTCCTATAACGCTGTGCTTATCACACAAGTAGACAGGAAACAAACGCTTAAGCCATCGTCTCGCAAGTATATGGTGAATAGGCAAGATGCAGATATCATGGCGCAATACAATCTTGAATTGCGGGGATTCTACAACTACTATTCCATCGCAGACAACATCGGCTATCGGGGATGGAAGTTCAATTACTTCATGAAATATAGCATGCTCAAAACGCTCGGCCGTAAGCACAAAAGAACTGTCGGACAAATACTTGAGAAGTATAGAGACGGGACGGATGTGGTCATCCCCTATAGGGATAATAAAGGCAACGCGAAACAAAGAGTGTGGTATAATGGGGGATTCAGATGTAAACGCTTCAAAGACATCTACGAGGATAATTATTACGACAAGGCTCCCAATACCATGTATCTTCCTGCCCCCACACTTGTGGAAAGGCTCAGAGAGAGAAAGTGTGAACTTTGCGGTGTAATGGGAGACCTCGTGATGCATCACGTACGTAACATTAATCAGCTTAAAGCTGATACCAAATGGAATGCAGTGATGATCAAACGCCATCGTAAAACACTCGCAGTCTGTCAAGGCTGTGATGCATTAATCCATAAAAGCTATGATAAGTAAAGTTATGTTGACAATGGAGAGCCGTATACATGGAGACATGTACGTACGGTTCGGGGGCGGGTTAGCAGAGACTTACCACCGCAAGGTGGCAAAGCGCTGTTGGCCTAGCCCACTAAAGGAGATTGCGGACATTTGTGGAATTACCAAGCCTTTGACCTTCCATATTGCCAGGCATACCTTTGCAACTACTGTTACCCTAACCAATGGTGTACCCATAGAGACTATTAGCAGGATGCTGGGGCATAAAAAACTTAGCACGACACAAATCTACAGTAAAGTAGTAGATAGCAAGCTAGGAGGAGATATGGCCAGACTGAGGGAGAAATTAGAAGCATGATTATTCTTCACAACAAAACAAAGGTTTATTAATTAATTTCAGAGACAGCTCCAGTTGATTTATTAAAGGTACAAGTAGATGTGTACCGCCCGACCTCGCACAGCCAAACTTGAAAACAGGAAACTCACTGCTACCACTCCGTAGATGCAAAAGCGGGAACGCAGAGGCATGAGCATGGGGTTCCGCAGGCCGCAAGTGAGCGAGGGGAGATTTCTATTATTACCCGTCAAATTGTAGCCAACATTAATCCAAAAAGAGCAACATAAGAGCCAATTTCATATATCGTAACTATCCATCCTCTGGTTATATGGGTCTTTTTATCCTCATTCTTAAATTCGTGAACGATTTCGTCGAATTTATCTATCAAAATAAATCTATTGAATATTAAAAAAATGGTATTTATGATAATAATAGCAACAATAATTTGTGGCTTATGCGTCTTATAATCCGGCAAAAGGTTAGTTCTATTAATCTTAAAAATGTTTACCCATATTATAAATAATGTAGCAAAATTTGCCATAAATGTACCCATCATAGCTGCTTGACTCATCCATATTCCCATTCCCCTGCTATTATTCCACCTCTTTAAATAAAATAAATACATTCTATAGAAATAATAACGGTATGCTTTTTTTATGGTGTCTAACATTTTTAAAATTTACGTTTAATAATTGGTCTTTCTATTTTGTTCAATTGTCTCATTTTCATTGCCGCCTGCTCATCTGGGGTCATGATTTTTTTATCAACGCTAAGGTTGTCTATTGGTGTTATTTCTTGGTTACGCGTTTCACTATTACGACTATTTGGATCTAAAGGGTCAATTAAAAAATATACTGAACTAATAACGAATCCGATTGGACTCATCATTCCAACTCTAGTCATAATGATGTCGACAATTGCCTTTCGAACTCCGGCATTATCGTCCTTCATATAGGAATCAACTCCAACATAAAAAGAAATTCCCATACCCGCAACGGCAATCGTATTGCCTACCACGTGCCCTACTCCCCCATTACCACTAATTTGAAACGTCTCAATTGCAGCCCTGCTTCCCCCTCTATAGCCTGCTCCCAACTTCGGGCTATACCGATAATATACCGGATTAAATCCACCCTTGTACCGCAAAGCAATAGACCCAAATTTACCGTGTTCTGATATACCTGCAGCAATTCCTCCATATAAAACACCAGAATTAACTTTATCTAATAGGGATGTTCTTTTTGGTTGAGTTCCTTTTGTCCATTTTGAGGCGTAAACGGATATATATTTAGGGATTGGCCTTCCCTGATGAACATAACCGATGCCTTCCACATTGGCACCCGGCCAAATGCCCAAACGGCCTAGTCTTTGAAATTCAATTAAGCTATATACCCTATAGGGTGCTTGATTGACCCCATGTTCTTGTTGTTTACCCATGGCCTAATTCTTTACCCAATTATTATCCAGTTCAATATTGTTAAACATGACTTTACCAGCCGAGATAGTTAACCAAGTAGTTAAACTTTGATTCCCTGTCGCACTAACCTGCTGACGGTAATTCACACAATAACCTTTCGTAAAATGGATTGTGTGCATAGTTTGTCCGCCTTCATCTTTGAAATCAATTTTACCATCGCGCTGTTCAAAATTGTTAACCATCCATTTATAAGTTAAGGCATTTATTTGTTGAGCGATTTCCATTTCAAAGAAACCACCATAAACCTCGTGTTGAGGTTGCATTTTATCGTCAACTGCCTGTTCGACAGAAAAATCAAGATGCACTAACTCGTATTTTTCAATTCCAACTGATAAGATTGCTTTAACGTTCATAACATTTTGATTTAACTATTTCCATTCATTCTTGTGAACAACTCCATTTAACTCTATTTCGTTAGCCTGAATCACTAATGTGGTAACTATATTGTTATCCCCGAACTTAGAGTAACTCAAATAACACGCAACACAACAAGCATCTTTAAATGCAATTTTGTTAAATGCAATTCCTGTAATATCCAGATATGATAATAGACCGTTTTTTCGCTCACGGTGACCAAAAGCCCATTTTGTTAGGTTTTGATCTACAAAGTGATCTAAATGGAGAATAATTGTCCCACCTGCCACTAAGCCTACTGCTTTCCCATCCTGTTGAGTGGATTGATTCAAGCTAAACTCACTGTGCATTAGATTATACGTTTTGGAATTTATCGGTGTTGATGCCTCATGTACACTACTAAGACTTAAAATCGATTTAAAGGAAGACATAGGCAGTTAAATTAAGTATACAATGATCTAAATGGATAATTATTTTCAATGTAACTAAAATTTATCACAATTGATTTAACAAACAACTCCAAAAGAAATAAATTATCTCAAACCAACTTACATCATTAGGGTCATTCTCTAGTTATCTTAGGAGCCATTTTGACTGTTTAATTGATAAGATGAAAGCAAGTCATAAACTATCAGTTATATATTTGGTACGTTCAGCCAATACGGCTTTTAACCATTGCCTGATAACTTTTCTTCCACTATTTACAGCTTTAACTTTGTCCTCTGGGCTAGTAACAAGGTTGTACCTGATCGCTTTCTTGAATAAAGTTAGGTAGTGAATTCCCAAATCTTCATTCACCTGGAATTTTGGACTCTCCACATCAATGAAATTGAGGAAACAGAGGGTTGCCCAGCAATCGCTTCCAGTCGGGTTACTAAAATAAGAAGGAAAAGAAACCTGATTGATGAATTGCTGTATAAGCACCTCTGGCTTAATCTGGTAAATACTGCAAAGTATGTCAAAGTCTTCTGGTAGGGTAAGGTTAATTGCTGTTTCCATAATGGTAAGTTTAGTTTTGAGTGGTAGCCAGATAGTGTGCGAGGTAAATTTCTCTTAAAATATTTGTGCGTTCCTCCAGATTACGTATGATGTAGAGTCCCAAATGTAATTCCTCCATTCTCCCAAAGAAATTGAGTTCGGTTTCTGTTAATCGATAGGCTTTCGGGTTATTTCCTCCAAAACCTTCTGCTATATTTGAGAACAAAGAAAAAGTAAAATTATCATAGGTGAGCTTTAACCCTTTATGGGCATGGGCATCTGCTGCTGAAATTCTGCCCATAAAATATTCCAGAAATTCCTTGGGATAACAATTATGAGCTTCACAGAGTACGCAAAAATCTTTGTTCAATTTGATAGCGGAATATTCATCAAGGTATAAGGTGTCTGAAATGGTATAAATCCGTTCCATTGCATCAAAAATCATGTTGACAAGGGGGCGGGTTTTCTCTCTTTTAATAGCGGTCAGGCCAGCCTTTTTTGTGGCCAATACTTTAATATTTGATAGACAGGATATGAGTAATGCGCCGCAATTCCTCATGGCTTTGCTATGCACAGGCCGTTTCCTTTTTGCCCTTACATAAGAACCAACGGTTCTGGTGGCCTCTGAAAACCCTTCGCAATAATCCTCACGCATAGTATCATATAGCCTTACATGGTCGGAGAAAACCTGTAATACCTCCACAATCTCAACTTTATATATCGCACAGGCCACGCTAAATTCTAAAGGGACTATGATTTGTTGCTTGTTAATTCGTTTCATCAATCATTTTTTTAGGTTTTGTCATTTCAGCATAGACATAACAGGCATTGACCATTTCCAGGAACTGGGTGTAAAAACACATCATATTCTTTGTTAGGTCTTCATCCCTATATGCTGCGGAATGATAAATCCAGGCTTTGTATAGTTCCCATAAATTGTCTCTTGTCTCATGGATGGGGAAGTCTGCAAAAAAATAAGACATCAATCTTACTGGATTTTCCATCTGATCGGCTGTCAGACCACTCGGCTGATAGTTCAATTGTTTTTTAATTTTCTTCATTTTCATCACGGGTAGCTTTTAATAAAATTCTTGGAAATCTGCTGAATCACCCTTGCACAGCAAGTAGTTCAGCGATAAACTGGCATAATAGCTGAGATATTTTTCACCTTGATGTGAACTACAACTGACCAGTAGAAAATCTTCTGTAACCTTGATAGATACACGCTGTTCTATTGCCTTCGGTACAATTACAGCCAGTAATAAGATCCCACCCTTATAAGAGACTACACGCACCTGATCTTGATTTTTAGGAAACTGCAATGAAGCTAAATTTGAATACAGATCAACTGTTTGACGCAGCAGGATTCTGGTTCCTTTCTGAAAAGGGAGCATTAAGAACCGTTTATTGCAAAGTGAGACTTCTATATCCGGCTTATCCATTTATAACCTCACTTTCCTGCATTACTCTTTTGTATAAAGCGGCCTCGTTTTCCAGTTTCTGAATTTTCTCTTTACACATCGCTTTGACAAGACTTACAAAATCTGTAATCCTATCATATAAGTGCTGTGCATCCTCAGATTCAACTGAGAAATGATCCCCATAACGTGCTTCCGAATAGCTTTTAATCAAAATTTCAAATAGTCTTTCATCCTCAGAGGTTCCTGATAGTAATGTTTTAAAAGGTTTGCTGGAAAAGCATTTACAGAGGTTTAAAAGACGTTTTAAATTATGAATCTCTGAACGGTATGCTATATGCACTCTAATCAGCACAATACAACATTGTTCTATAGTCTGGTGAAGCATGAAAGTGCATATATTATATTGCCCATTGATCAAACATTGATATGCGCCAGTAAGAAAACCCTCAATTAATGGCGTTCGATGCTGTAGCTGTTTTTTAGCTTTTATCCCGGCTTGTGTAGGGATAAACCTGACCGGGAAATCTGGCCCGGTCATACCGTCATGGCTGTATACTAAATGTCCTGTATTAAAAACCGTAATGAAGAACCTGTTATTGGCCTTCATGGCTTCCAGGATAGTTTCTTTTCCGTGGCAAAGAATAATAATTACACCATGCTTGTAATGAACATTAGCAAATTCCTGTATCTCGTGATCAATTCGTGTAGTAGTTTCCATTACGATCAATAAGCAGTAATGACTATCATAGTCATTTCCAGAATCGATAAAACAGCCATGTGATTGCTTTAATAAACTCTTTTTTGCAAAGCAGAAAATTTGTTGAGGTAAGAATTTTTGAATTAGTGATTTGACGAATATCTTAAAATAAAAAGAATGTTCATCTGTTGGGAACAAGGGGTACATTTCCATATATCATCTCATTTATAGTTAATAAACTGTTCAAATGAGTCTTGGATAATTGGAGATGATAAATTTGGGATCTGCCAACCGTGGCGACTTAAAGTTTCTGAGGCCTTACGTAACACGGGATTACAGCAGACCCCAAATCTATCTTGATGTGCAAAGATAGCATATCTAAGCATAGATCATGGGATATTCTGCTGTCCTGCGATACGGCCTCAGATAATCGCCGCAAGACTCTTAAAATAAATATTCAAAAAATGTTAAATCATAAATCAATTCTGGTTAAATAGATGTTTGAGCAAAACAAAAAAGAGGTTTGATCAAAACTTCACCCCACATTTAATAAGCTCAAATCAAATATAAGCAAAAGGTGACATATATGTCACCTTTTGCTTATATTTTTTTCATTGGTTCGAAGAATGGAAAAGACTTTAACGGATGTAGAACAGTTTGTCGTGGATTTTGTATTAAAAATTAGGACTGAGAAAAAACTTACCCAAGAGGATTTAGGCTTTATACTTGGGGTAGACCGTAGCTTCATTAATAAAATCGAGAATCTTGAGCATAATGCAAAATATAATCTAAATCATATCAATAGACTTGCAGATCACTGGGGTATTTCACCGCAAGAATTTTTACCTAAAAAGGCTTTTCCTGTTTCACAAAATGAGGAGTCTCAGAAATAGCCAGATCACATTAAAGAAAAGCGTAACTAGGTACGCTTTTCTTTAATCTATTGAGTCTTTCAGAAATCACGGCGCACAAGTTTCTAAATAAATATTCAAAAAATTTATTGGATATACTTATTCATGAGCAGGTAAGTGAAAATCAAAAATACCAAACCAATGAAACCCAAGATTAATCTGGTTAAAACTGCCCTGACATATTCCACACTTCTTAGCTGTTCTGGAAATAACGTAATGCGATATTCTTTCTTTAGCGGCTTCTGCCATTTTTCAATAGTTTCCTTTATGTCCGTTAAACTTCTAAACAATTCAGCGGTTACCCCGGACATATCCGGTTTTGGGGCTTGAATAACTATATTACTATACTTGCTATCAAAGCTAGCTAATAAAGCCTGTGTCTCTTTTTCCTTTGCCAATAACACCTCATTCTTTACTAACTGCTCTTTTTCCAGTAGCTCTGTCCTTTTAATCAGGCTTTCAACTACTTCATCTATTACTGTTTTTTCAGGTGTTTGTTGATTGTTCATATTTTCACTCCTTTCTTCAAAATGTTATAAATAAATTGATTAGTTAGCTTATTTACCGCCTATTTGTGTGGGCTTGCCCCTTACGCTGCCTATTACGGCCATGTATGGCTTCATCGTCTACGTCATCCGAAATATGAATTTCCGGTAAGAATGGATCAGGTAATATTTTGTTCATGTAATTGACCTGTGATTCTGACTGCAAGTAATTGATTTCCGGTTGTTCCCACAGGTAGTGAGTTTCGGGTTCGGACTTTAGGTAAGTTGATTCTATCACTTCTCTTAAATGATCGGCAAGGCTTTTCGGCTGCTCTTTTTTTTCCTTTTGCGATTGCCCTTGCTGTGCCTGCATACGGTCTGCTATAACCTTAATCATTTTTCCATAGCTCAAACTGCGGTCGATTTCCGATCCTTTGAATTGGTATTTACCTTTAGTAAAACTAACTCCCTGCACCTCTGCGGTTCCACTCTTGTATTTATACATCATCCCAATTCCTTGTTTACCCAACTGCTTTTGGAGTTCGTCCATGCTGATGACTTTTGGCAATATGGCTTTAATCTTATCGCGGAGTTCATATTTCACCTTATCGGCTCCTTTAAGCTGCGGACGGTTGACCTTTGCCTTTCCTTCACCCATATGGAAACTATATTTTAAGGTGAGTGCTTTGCTGGCTTTTACATTTTTCCACCGCTGATAGGCATCACTAATCGGCTTTCCCTGATTATCAACACGGTTGTAAATAAGATGCAGGTGTGGATGTTTGGTATCGTGATGCCTGATCATCAGCACCTGTGTATCGGTGATATTCATCTTCTGCAAGTATTCTTTGGCGATATTGACCATCAATTCATCGGTCAACTTTGGTGCATCCTCCGGACTCCAGTTCAACGCAATATGTCCAACTGCCTGCCCCAGACTTGGGCGCATTTTCCGCTGCATGTTAAAATCGCTGGTAATGTGAGCGACCTGATCAATTCGTACGCCATTAGCATCCAGAATTTCCGCATCGTTTTTCAGCACGCAATACTCTACGCAACCTTTAAAACTTTTGCCCGCTTTAGGTATCTTTCCCATCATCGCTATTCAAATATTTAAGTGCCTGATCTATTTCTTCCAGTAATGAACTGCACCTGATTGCAATGGACAGCATACCACTGGTGTGTGCCAGTTTAGTCAATTGGTTCAGATTATTTGCCATGCCCGCCAGCATGTGTAAAACTCGCCTATCTTCGGCTGTCAACCGTGATACTACTTTTGCTTTCAGGGTGGCTTCCCTAACCCAGTCGCTTATCCGCATACCTGCTTGCCTCGCTTTGGATTCAATCAGGAAACGTTCTGTAGTCTTAAGCCGTACCTTAACATGCACTTCACGCCTGATTCTCTTCTTCGGTGCCCCTCCCCTGCCTTTGGCACTTTTCTTTGGCTTATCGAGCTGGTCATTTTGACCGCTCTTTGATATAGTACTGGTCATAGTTCTCATGCTTTAAGTGTCTTGCCGGCCTTCCGGCGACCATCGGGAGCAGGAAGCAAGTTTCCGTTCCAGCCCCTTGGCTGAACGGAGTATTTGGGTACCAAATACACAAACTTGCTTCCTACAAATCGCATAGTATGGCGTGCTGAAAGCTTCGCCTTACGTCCTGCGATTTCCATGCACTGCCGCCTCCTGAAAGGAGCGGCAGGGTGCCAACTTTGCCGGGTTTCCCAGCTCCTTTTTCTGTCTTTTCGCTCGCTCAACCGAGCGGCCAAATGACTGGGTTATCATATCCCAGCTGTAGAGCTGCTAAGCTATATAGCTGCCTAACGGTATATCCAGATCACTAGCTCCCTTCTTCCAATAAGCGGTGGATGTCTTCCAATTTATAATACAGCATGCCGCCAATTTTACTAAAACGCAAAATCCCGTTAATCCGTAATGTTTGTAAGGTGCCTGGCGAAATGTTCAGCAACTTTCTAACCTCGTAGCTTTTCAGCCATTGCTTTTGTTCACCCATTCCCGGTTTTAGTAACCCCTTAATATCATTTAGCAATTCTGTTCTAAATGTTTTTAAGTCTTCTTTTGTAATCAATTCAATCGCTGTCATCTGATAAACTGTTAAGGTTAAAAAATAAATCACTATTCTTGGAGAATGCTAACCCATATCATTTGCAAGTATTTATAGCTCCAATGAAACAAAGGTAGATTATTGTTATGGTAATATAAAATACATCATAACAAATCAGTATATTTGAATTGTTATATCAGCAAAGACTGGAATTTATATTGATGACCTTTGATTAGATTTGATAGTTAAAATAGAAAATGGTAAATCCTGAAAGCCTTAAAATAATGCAAAAGGACACAAATAAAATTTTTATAAAAAATGAAAATTAGTTTCAAAACATATCTAAATGATCGGCTTAAACAAGTGGATTTCCACGGGCAACTGACCTATCCCTTATACGTACAAGTGACGTATGAAAGGAAACCAATTTATTTTAAGAGCTATTATTTTGAACTTTTTTCAAAACCACGCTATTTGCTTACAGTTCCGGGCGTGGGAAGTAAAGCACCAACAATAGATGAAATTATTGAACGGGAAAATGAAGTCATCAGCTTTATCATCGAAAAATATAAAGACAATTTCTCTCTTGAACTTTTTAAAACCGCCTATACCTATTACAGTAAAGACTTATGTGATATCATGGAGAAAGGATTTATTGATTATCTACATACCTTTTTTTGGGATGAGGGAAATCCGGCTTTTGGTGATGTGTTGCTCCAAGGGTGTAAGAATGTAATTGCTTTTGATGTGGTAAGGGATTTCAAGCGCATTTTTAACAAATCATTATATGAAAAACTTGTTACCAACTCGCTTTATTATGCACCGCCATATTTACCATTATATGGCTTCATGACCAAAACCAAAAGATGGCCGATGTTGATATTAACAGTAATGGAATTTAATCACCCTGATACAAGGAATCGATTTTATGAATATGCCTCAAAATATTATTCAGATAGACCAGCGGATGAATTATTAGAAAGGGCTTTAAAATGGATTCACCGCATATAAGAAGCTTGAAAATGTTCAATCTTTTCTATTATACAAACTTGCTACTAGAATTTTATGTTTTAAAGTGGTGAAGGAATTGGACATTGACAAATAACGAGTTCTGACCAAATTGTATCGAGTATAAATTATCACATTTTTTCATCTATACTTCGGTCTAAATTCTATTATTTTATGCCTACTTGATCAACTAATAAATTCGTTAGTCATTTTTAAGTTTGTTGTCCTTGTAGGATTAGAATTTATACTAGCCTAAAAGTACCAGATACATTAACTAAAAAACCCTCTTAAAGAGGGTTTGGTTTTAAATAATTAAATTAGTTTTTTTGGTTTTTTTTTAATCGTTTCCCATGATATTTATGTTTAAATAGTTATTCATACTGTATAGCTACCTTTTCTGCAATTCTTTTTACTAAGTGCAAATATGGTAATAATAAATTGGTATTTCTTTTGGTTGGCAAAATAATTTTATTTTCTCTACTTTCTCGAATATGAACTAATACATTACGTATTTTTTCAATATTTGTTTTAATTGTTTTTAGAATTTGCTTGGGTGGACTGTTAAGTTCTTCGATATTACTAATTAATCCCCCAATAACAAAACCACCATCAAATACTATATCTTTTTTGAAATATTCAGCATTGTCTTGTATTTCCATCTTTATATCATCAAAAACAACATATTCAACGATCAACTTTTCTAATTTAACAGAATCATCATTCATTTTGAAATTATCCTTAAATTCCTCAGTAATTAGCTTGCCATAATAAGATGAATTAACAAGCAAGTCTGGTCTCTTTATAATATTAGTCAATTTTTTTTTAAATTCCTCGGTAAGATGATAATATGAACAATATTCAAGAACTTGAAAATAAAACAAAAACTTCAATCTGCTGTTTGAAGTCATCTTGGCAACACCAAATAAATCCACTAATACAGGGTCTATTTCTCTTGTATTTAATATTGAAGGAAACTCATCTCCATTACTATAGCAAGGTAAGTTATATGTTTCAGCTTCCCTGTCTTGTTCATAAATTAAAATCCAAGGTGACTTTCTATCATAGAAATCAAGATAAAAATTCAGATTCTTAGAAAAGCTCACGAAATCAAGCTCCAATGCATCAAAGTCACCAGATATACTAAAAACTATTGGCACTTTCTCACCAAAATAATTTTTGACAAAATTTGGCATTGTATCCTTTTTATAAAAATCACGGAACTTAACCAAATTTCGATAATTGGTAGACGAACCTAAGCCGACTTCTCTAAATGCGGTGGCTAACAACACTAATGCTTCTGAAGGTTCTTTGAATTCTGCAGTAAATTCAATTCCTTTATAATAAAAATTAAATTTTCTACTTATCAACTTATGATCCTTATCAATTGGAGCATAAATAAATTCAATAGTTTTTGTATCAGAATGGTAAAGCGCAGCCAATTCTGCGGGCAGAAAAACATTGGCTAAAGAACTAAAGTCTTCATTATTTGAAAACCGGCACATAAATGTTGAATCAGCCCACAAATTTTCAATATTTAAATGTTCTGTTTCTTTTACAACATTAACACTTGAGTTATTTTTTTTAAACTTTGCTAGATTTTTATCCACGAGAGGTTAATTTTGAATGGCAATATAAAATATTTTTTTTCTATTATTATTCACTTCCCAAGAATAAGTTTTTTTTGTTGTCTTCTTAAACTATACTATCTACTTATTTACTATCCGCAATAGCTATTTTCTCCAATCCTCAACAAGCAGTTTTACATTATTCTATCTATAGGAATAATTAATCAACCGTAAGTCTAACTGATAATCTGCTTTTATTAAGTTATTTTCTAATTTAATAATATAGGCAGTAAGTATTGCAGCAATGTAAAAAGATTAATTATTCTTAAAAACTTGCTTTTTAATAGTTAAAAAACTAGATTTACATGTAGTTCATTGATAATCATTAATATAGGTCATTAGTCCGCTAAACTGAGGCAATACATATCTAACAATATGTGCCCTATTAGGCTCCCTGAATTGATTTTTATTTGATATATGATTAACAATCAAGATTTTAAGAGTTGGGTTAAGCATCCTGCCACCCCGACTATTTGACTTTTAAAAGTCGGCAAAAAACCTTAAATCGTACGATTTAAGGTTTTTTTTGTTTTATTTCGACCCTATTTTCATTTATGGAATTTCAGGAAATAAAAAGCGGATTCTAACCTACCTTCAAAATTGCATTAAATCTTTCATTGTTATAAAATCCCTCATAAATTTCCCAGCCATCGAAATCTTTGTGTTCAAAGAGTAAATGTTCCTCCCGATGTGATGATAAAGGAATGTCCCCGATAAATATAGAGCCCTTTGAAACCCTCTTCATTTCACTGATAACCTCCAGCGCGTATTTCTTATCAGGGAAATATTGAAAAATACTGAAGGCAAAAACCTTATCAAATATTCTATCTTTAAAAACGAGATCATTTGCCTGACCATATAAAACAGAATTATGAAGGATTTGTATATGTTTTTCAACCAATGACTTTGAATAATCAATTCCTACATAGTTACATTTCAGGAACTGTGCAATCATGCCGGCTCCACACCCTACTTCAAGAACGTTGTCTGATTCCTGAATCTTTAAAATTGACGTGATTTCTTTACCTACCAAACTTTCATCAATATTTGTATGATCAAACCCGTCTAATTCCTTTAAATTATTGATGGTGGTATTTCCTTTATCTTCCCATATTTTTTGCCAGTTCATAAATTAAAAAATTTTAATAGCGTCCACATACATTTCGTAAGTATCAATTTCTACCCAGATCAGATCTTGTATCAACAGGCAATAGACAGGGAAATATTGTGCCGCACTGGTAATTCCATTAGTATCGTATGATCCTGTTGACAAGTTTGTTATGTCTTTTTCAGCCAGTTCAAATATTTTATTAAAGAAGGGCATCGAAAATAATGATATACCAATAAATTCCCCTGTTATTTGATTAATGCTTTTTGAATCCTTACTCATATTGACAAGATTTTCATTTCTGGATTCAACAAAAACCTCATCCCCAGATCCGCTAACTGCAGAGACTATAATTGCATTTGATTCATCTATATCCAATATTTTTTCGAGTGCCCGTTGTTCATAAACGATATCTGATTCAAGTAATAAAAAACTTTCATTAACAATTCCTTTTATACAGCATAATGAATACAAGTGGTTACAGGAGGCATATTTTTCATTAAAAATCAATTCAATCAGAGGGTATTTAATTGCCAGAGTCTCATAAAAATTATGATTATACCCTGTTACTATTACAATTCTGTTAATCCCTACTGCTATTAATTTCTCTACGGAAATTTCAATAATAGGTCTATCATTAATTTTAATAAACCCTTTTGGAACATCAAAGAATTCCCTAATTCTGATTCCGGCCCCTGCAGCTAAAACTACAGCAGTTTCAATTTTAGTTGTCATAAGAATGATATTGAATTATTTAAGAGGGTTTGCAAGGTTAAATGGATTATTCAGGCTATAATCTTTATTTGGGTCACGTTCATGATCAGGCGGAAAGTGTTTTCGTTTTAAATCATAATAATCCTTTCGTAAATCACCAAAAGATATTTTATTATAAGTAGAAAAAATCAGTCCTCTGGAATATTCACTTAGATTAGCATCAGATTTGTGAGGAACAAACGAATCAAATATCATGATATCTCCAGCCCGTAAACTGATCAGATCCCACTCCATTTCACGCGTATAAGATTCCAGGATCTCTCCTGTTTCACCTACTGGAAATATTCCTTCTTTATGTCTTCCTTTTGCAAAAGCAAGCGTTCCATTTTCTTTAGCACTGTCATCAATACAAATCATCACTGTCAGATAAATATCACAATCAAACATTGCATATGCAGGTGCATCCTGATGTGGTGCAAATGGATTCCCTCCTGGTAGTTTATAATTTATCTTCTCCTTAAAAAGCACAGGAGCTTCTTTGAACAACACTTCCAGAATAGATAGGAGTCCTGGATCGTTCATCAATTGATAATAAAAATCATTGAAACCGATAAAATTCTCTATTCTGCAAAGAATTTCATTAGCATTGATCACACTATTTTCGTAATATTTAGTACATCCATTTAATAAATTGGGCTGATTCATCAAATCAGTAGCAGCTATTCGAATTTGGTCTACTATGCTATCTGAGTAGAATTTTGGAATAGTCAGGAATCCATTCTCCTCAAATTCGATAACTTTTTCATTACTTAATTTCATAGGATTAGTTTAAAGATTATTAATGTTGAAATCAGGGCTTATTTTTCCACGTTAAAGACTCCTTATGCTGACAAGAATCAAAAGGATTTACAATTTCTGCGACCTGTTCTTCAATTGGTGGAAGCACAAGATAATCGCCATAATTTCTTGTCAGATAAGCATGATAACAATCAGGAATCGGAAATTGAGTATCTCCAAATTGCTGATATAAGAGATATTGAAACTCTTTTGTAAAGAAAAATGCCTTTTTATTTGTCAGGACTCTTTCAAATGAATTGGAGATACAGTCTCTTAACTCACTGTCCAGATCATATACAAAAATGTCTATTTGAATTCCATTATGCCATTTGCACTCAGGGTTCGCTTGTTCAAACTCAATATAATTACTATATCTATCTCTTATTTTTGCTTCTATAATATGGCTATGTAAATAATCAGGATCAGTAAAAGCATCCTGAAAGAAAAGATCTACAGGTAGATCTGCAATACCAACCTTCTTAAAAGTATCAAAGTCATGACGCGGCATCCCTATATCAATTTCCATATCCCAGGGAATAAATCCCTTGTTGCGTACAGCACCTAATAAGGTTCCATAATCTAACCAATAGGTAATGTCATGTTTAGTACAAATCAGATCAAATATTTTCAACATCCTCAAAAGCACACAATGCACTTGCTCTTCCATTGAAATACATTTATCCCTGTCATCTGCTGGCCAGTCGTAATGATTAGTATTCATTTGCTGAAATAATTAAGATTAAACCGAAACCACAATCATCTCTTCAAAAAGGACATCCATGGCGCTATAGATATTTTGAATTCTCATACTGGTATCCTCAAACATTGTATTCACTAATCCACTATTTGTATTATGGACAGCTGTCACATCCGAGTAGCCAAAATCTTTTTGAACTGATATAAATGGATATAAAACCATCTTGTTATCCGCTATTTCAGATATTGCACCATCTGCCACCACTTTATCGTCAAAAGGGGCATCCAGTATTTTCTGAAAAATACGCTTGTATACAATTATAAATTGAGTACTCAAAAAAGCATTGACCCATAACCTGTTTCTGGTGACAGGAATAATCGCACCGAATCCTCCTATTCCACCAGAAAGAACCTCTATTCCTTGCTGATAGGCTTCAATAATATTTTTCATTAGAAGATCGCTGGAATAATCTGATGTAAATTCATGATCGTCCTCGCATATAATGATCACATCATCTTCATTGGACTGTGCAATTTCAATGATTTTACGGATACTGTTCCATAGACCAACCGCGCCAATTTCATGTTCACAGGCCTCAATAACACTAAAATCAAATTCAGGTCTGTTTTCAAACTGCTTTTCAATATGTTCTCTACGGGCTGTTCTGTCTTTAAGATTGATAATATAAGTGGGAATTACCATATCCTTTATTACTGCAACATGATTTGCCTGATTAATTTTATCCTGACTTTTTTTGTAGAAAGCAGAAACATCTTTTAAGATCTGAACACTTGCCGAAGTCTTGTTAAACAATCCATTTACGCGTCCTTCTATGCTATTTATTTCCGTTACATCAGAATATCCAAATTCTTTCTGAGTAGAAATAAATGGGTGGATAATGAATTTTTGATTAGTAAGCGAACTAATAACGAGATCATAACAATCACTATCTTTAAAAACGGCACTCAACAGAAATGGAGTGAATTTATTGAAGATGACGATGAATTGTCCACCAGTAAATTTCTCCACCCAAAAAAGTTCCTTTGAGATTTGGATAGCACAATTTAACCAACTTACACCTCCACACAAGATATCCGCTCCTTTTGCCCTTGCCTGTTCAATACAACTGATGAACAATTCAGGAGAATAATTAGCAGTAAATTGGTGGTCATCCTCACAAATAATTATATACTCATCATTTCTATCAGCCACATTTCCCAAAATATAAAGTACGCTGTTCCATAAGCCAACAGCGCCAATCTGAGCTTCACAGGCTTCTATTATTTTAAGATCGAATTCTTTTCTTCCCTCAAACTGTGCCTGGATATGAGCCTTTCTATCAGTTCTGTGTTTGAGATTAATCGCATATGTTTTAATGACAGGTAACATAATTTAAAATGATTTAAAGGATTATTGATGCACAAAGAAACAGGGTACTAATTGCCCAATTCTAACTGATTTTTTATTAATTCGTAGTAGTGTTTTTTGCCGGATACCAGCTCATCATGAGCCCCAATTTCCACTATTTGACCCTGGTTCATTACTATAATTTGATTAGCATTTTTCACAGTGCTTAATCTGTGTGCTATAACTACCACAGTCCTGCCAATAAAGAATTCATTCAAATTGTCCATTATATTTTTCTCATTGTTAGCATCCAGTGAACTGGTTGCTTCGTCTAAAAGTATAAAACCTGGATTTTTATACACTGCACGGGCTATTAGTATACGTTGCTTCTGCCCACCACTTAACTGAATACCAACATTCCCTATTTTCGTATTATATCCCAATGGCAATAGTTCAATGAAAGAATCAACACAAGCAATCCTGGCGGCCTCTTTAACTTTTTCAGGCATAATTTCAGGATCAGCAAAGGCAATATTCTCAGCTATTGTACCACTAAAAATGTGGCCATCCTGCATCACTACGCCACAACGTTCCCTCCACTGTTCAGCATTAAACGAAGACAAATCTGTTCCATTTAATAAAACAGATCCACCAGTTGGGACATAATAAGACAATAACAGTTTCAATAAAGTCGTTTTACCGCTGCCACTCTGGCCTACGATTGCAGTTATCTGATTTACAGGAATATCAAATGAAAGCTGATTGATAACAAATGGGTTAAAGCTACCAGGGTATTTAAAGGATACGTTGTCCAGTCTCAGGCTTTTTATTTTATCTTTTAAAGCCAAATGATGGGACTCGTTTTCATCTTTTTCGGTATAGATATCATTTACTCTTTTTTGTGCAATATCAGCATCTTGCGCGTCCCTGACATAGTTAATAAAGTTTTGAATAGGTCTGGAAAGTTCCCCCAGTATGTAAGTGATGCTCAATAAAGAGCCTAAAGTCATTTTGCCATTAATGATCAAAAAAGCACAGAACGCAATAGTAACAAACTCTTTCAGCTTAGAAATAAAACTTACACCAACAACCTGATACAGATTCAGAAAGAGCGACCTGAGTTCTATTTTATTTAGTTTTTCCTGAATAGTCAACAATTTATCTATCATATTTTGCTGGGCACCGTTGATTTTTATTTCGGGCATATGCATAATAAATTCGTAAGAACTGTTGTTATTTTCAGATTGCCTCAAAAACATAGAATATTCCAGGATCGCCCTTAGTTTCAGAAAGAAACTGACCCAGACAAATGATAAAATACTAAGTACAATGTATATGACAAATATGATTTTATTCATAAAAAACAACATTGTACTAAAGACAATTATATTCAGGAAGTTTAAAATTAGTTCCAATCCTTTCCAGGTTATAAATGCCTGAATCTTGCCCTGATCAGATAACCTTTGGAGCGTGTCCGTATTCAATCGCGTATCAAAATAACTAATAGGAAGTCTCATGAGCTTATTTAACAACTTATTTTTAAGCAGAAGACTTAGCTTAAAATTAATCTTCGTTAAAATCAGATGACTTATTGAATCAGAGAAAAAGTTACCCAGGAACAAACCAAATTGGGCCAGCAAAAGAATCCATACCATCTGCAGAGATTTATTGATAATCCCTTCATCAATAATCTTGCGAAAAACCAATGGCATGGCCCAGTTTGCCAATAACCCCAATACGAGTAGCAGTGTTGTGAAAGAGTATAATAATTTGTTTTCTTTTACAAAAGCAACAATGGGCTTTACCAGCGGATTATCCTTAAACCGCATCTTCTCCAACTTTGAAGAATTGAGTTCATTAGTTTCAGCTACTTGTAATACTATAGCTACTCCTTTATCGCTTGTCCCTAACCATTCCTTTATGATGGTTTCCTGATCTAGTTTAATTTCCCCGTACCCCGGATCAGCAAGAAAATAGTTTTTCCCTGACTTTTTATTTCTTATTTCATGGAGTAATATAAAGTGGTCTTGTTTCCAGTACAGAATTGATGGTAGCGGTATTTTCTCCAAATCCTCTATTGTAATTTTTAAAGCCTCTGCTTCAAAGCCTATCTTTTGTGCACCCGTAATAATATCCTGAACGGAAACCCCCATTCTGGTAATAGAACACAATTTTTTTAATTCTTTTAAAGTGAAATGTTTTTTATGATAACTAGCTACCATAGCCAGACATGCCGGCCCACAATCAATGCTTTCGAGCTGATGAAAAAATTTAAACTTATTTCTTTTAGAAAACATTTAATATTTGTCTACTCAATTTAAACAGCAACAGCAGCATTCATTAATTCTTCTACTTTAGTGGCGATAACCTTGTCTTTTTCATTTTCATCTCCATGGTAAACACAGTAATCGTCCCCCTCCAAATGCTCCATTGCATGTTGCGAACATCCTCCATTACAGATCGGCATAATCTTACAAGTAAGACAAGGTTTATTCTTGAATTTGGCATTCATTCTTTTGTTCAGATAATCGTTTTCCCAAATCAACTCCCCTTCTTCACTTAAATAACCCGCTCTTTTTACATTGGTAAAATCTCTGGCAGTACATTTAAAAAGATCTCCGTTATAATTAATAACCGCACTATTTCTTTTATCTGCATAACAAGAACTGAGCACATTATTCGGAGAGAAATTAGTCAGCACTTCAAGCCCCTGATCACGCATTATATTTGCATTCCTATCCAGCACTACCTTCAAATTATCAACCTTATCATTTTGCCAGACTCTGTGATAGTCAATGAGCAGGTAGTTATCCTTTAATTCTTGTGTAATATCTGCCAGGTCATCAGCAATTTTATAGGAATCATGGAGATTTTTATCTGTATAATTAATCCTTAAACGGACATAGAATTTATTATTGATAAGCAACCTGATATTCTTCATGATTTGTTCATAAGAACCTTTATTTGCATTTACAAACCTAACCAAATCATGCTCCTCTTTATAACCATCAAGTGTTATCTGTAAAGAGCAGGTAAGATCATTGTCTTTAAAAAAATTTATAAATTCATCATTGATGAGATAACCGTTCGTTGTAAAACCAATACTTGGCGTTATGCCTTTGGTCTTGCAAGCATCCGCATAAGCCTTAATAATTGGAGTAACGTCTTTTTTAAAATACAACAAAGGCTCTCCCCCAAAGAATGATAAACTGAAAGCTCTGATTTCAGGTTTCGCAATAGTCGTATCGATAAACGTATTGATTTTTTGAATCATTGGTTCATCAAGTTTTGACTTTTTAACATGAGTTTCATAGCAATACCAGCACTTAAAATTGCAGTTCATGCTGGGATTAATTGTGAGAAAAAAATCGGTGTGATTCTCATCGACCTGTTTAGTGATTTCTTTGACTAGTTCCACCTCCCTAATATCCTCTTCTATCACATATTTCTCCGCTATCAGATATGCATAAAATGTTGGATGAATTTCCTGGAGATTATCAATTCCTTCAAAAATCGCAGCATTTAATATATCTTTTAGCCCTTCTTCAATAAAAATTACCTTTTGATTGTAAGAATTATACAATGCGAATTTTTCATCATAAGGTATAACTGCATTAAACTGACTGTATTTCATTCTAGGTTTTTTTGTAAAATGTGATTGATTTTGCTATCTGGCACTAATTACTGTGTAAGGATTTATCATCCTTACACAGTACAATTCTTTATTGGTTAGTGTCCACCACAAGTTGTAGTACAGTTACCACCTGAGCAGTTGTTCGTAGTTGAACAGTTTCCAACGTTTGCATTGATACTCCCCAATTCGCTAACTAAAGATTGCGGGTTACTAATAATAGTCGAGAATCCCCCAACTAAAGCTCCCTTGTCATTTTCTGCCAATACCTCAAATGAAGATAGGTCAAGTTTTGTTTTCTTTGTCATTTTTTGAAATTTACGTTGTCTCTACTCTATTTAAAAAGGCTTTTCGAGTACGGCCCTCTTTCGCGCAAAAGTTCTTTATATTACCTCTTTGGTAGTTATTTTAGAATCCAACTCTTCTTTTGACCTCTTCATTTCCTATTCCTCTTTGTTTATTGGTTTTTAATTGGTTATTACCAAAATTATAGCGGATTTTAAGTGCTACTGATCTATTATAATTATTGCTTTCTATTTGGTTTCGTGTTAACAATTGATTGGACAACCTGGCGGTTTTAACTGTAGAATTACCATTGTAGATATCTCCTAAAATAAGATAGAATGAAAACTTCTGGACAACTTTTTTCACTTCTAAATTGAGAGAAGACCTGGCATTGAGCGTTTCGCCAGAGAGATCCTTACTGGCACCAGTATACTTAAATGTTACAAAGGCCGTCCACTTCTTCGTTTTAGAAATATATAATGTATTATCTAAGAAAATATTAAGACTATGATTGGTTACATTAGTCGGTACTGAAAGGTTAGCCCCCTTATAATAACTTAGATTAAACGATGGGGTAAAGTTAGTTTCCCAAAAGCCATCAAAGAAAATTTGATTGACCACAATGACCAGATCAAAGGCATTTACATGCCCATAATTGATATAAGTAGATTTTAGCTTCGAAATCCCATTTTCGGTTACGGGTACAGTGAAATTTGCATAATTGTTTCTTGCATTATAATAATTTAGCAAAAAAGTGTATTTACCATGACTAGTATACGTTAGTTCTGTATTATATATTAATACTGGCTGAAGAAAAGGATTATTTTCTGCATAATAGTTTTCATTATAATATGTCCTGCCAGGGAACAACAATTCAATGTTCGGCCGATTGATCTTTCTGGAAATACTTAAACCAAATTGATTTTGCTGATCAGGTGTAAAACCAACTGATAAACTGGGGAATAAATTTGTATAAGTTGAATCTTTGGCGATCCCTAAATTTCGTACTTCAGTTGAATAGCTTGTTCTTTCTGCACGCAGCCCAATATTAGTACTCCATTTAGAATTAAGTGTTCTTTCTAAACTAACAAATCCACCAAGATATTTTTCTGAATAATAGTAGTCATTACTAAGCGTATTATCAGGAATGTAATTTTGATCTACATAATTATAATAATGCAGATCATTGTTTACATGCGTATTACTAAACTGCGCACCTGCTTTAAGCCTCATCCCCTTATTCAGCGAACGTATATACTCAACCTTTTCAGACATATTAAATAAATCCTGCGGCAAGTTGCTTTTATAGCGCACTGTCGGACGGGATACATTTCCCGCATAATCTAAATCCGTGAAATTACCATCGTCCTTCTTGCGCTGAAAAAATTGATTGTAATCAATATTAAAATCAAGTGATGATACACCAAGGGTATCTAAAGCATGATGATAATTAAGATTCCCGAAATTGTAAATATAAAAATCGTCACTTTTGATCAGTGTATTCTGCTGGGTATTTGAAGTTGGGGGGCCGGCCATTGAAAACGCAGTATTACTACTTTGATCTGATTTCCCGTAAACATTAGATCTCCAGCCATTAAAGCTTATATAATCGTTCTTGGTAAGATCGTAATCAACATTTAATCCCCCACCTAAAACCGTATATCTGCGAAAATATCTCGAATCGATTTTCTGTTCTCTTCCATCCGTATAATTCAACATATTTACGTCAGTATGAAAGCTATAATCATTGCTAAACGAGGGGATAACATTGATAGATAGTTTATTTTTCCGATAATTTACAGACCCATTTAAAAAGCTCTTATTATAGTTTGATTGCTGGCTTATAAAAGCCAGGTTGCCTAACCATCCATCGTTTAACTGACGTTTTATATTAATATTAATAATACCACCAGTTGTATTAGCCGCATACTCACTGCTTGGATTAGTAATAATTTCTATACTTTTAATATTTTCCGCAGGTAAAGAGCTTAACATCTGGACTAACATCTCTTTTGGAATAGTAGTTTTTTTATTATTAATATAAACTACAGTCCCTGATTTACCAATAATTGAAAGGGCTTCGCCACTTTCCTCATATTTGATTAAGGGGACATGTCTCATCATGTCTAATGAGCTGCTTCCTTCTGCTAATGCTTTACCGGGTATAAAGAGAAATCTATCTGGTTTTCTTATCAGGGATGGCTTATTGCCTACAATATTTATTTCCTTGAGTATTGTTGAATTATCATTGATTATCAAATTCACAAAATGCTCGGGATCTGTCAGATTTACTAGCGGAGATACATTTTTCAAATAAAATGCTTTTAGCTTGTATCCATTAATATTTGATGTTTGCAATTTTAGTTCAAAATTCCCCAATGAATCACAACTCAATTTTTTGAGTTCTACTGTATCTTTAAAGAGCGAAACGGTTGCATAGGCTAATTCTTTTCCATTTACTCCTACTACACGCCCCTTAATATTTTGTCCGCGAACAATAGCAAGCTGTATTAATACTAATAATATCGTGAGGTATATAACCTTATAGACGGAAGAAAATCTAATCATTTTTCCTATAGATTAACAAAATAATTTCTTCGTACAAAAAATAAAATTCCATTGGCTGAATTACTTTTAAATTAATCAATACGACATTTAAAACCATCAAACACACACATATATATAATAATTATTAAACAAAATTTAACCATAATCGAATATAAATAATCTTTTAATAAAAAATGAGGCGTATAGTAAATATTAATATCAATTTAACCCTGCATTAATACGACAGGAGACAAAACATTAAACTTGAATTTAAAAACCTGCAAGATTTCAGTGAAAATTCAACTAAAACTTGCAAGCTTAAACATTAGACCAACAACGATTATAGGGTTTTTGAGAAAAAATCAATTATTTTCGAGTCTGAGAATCACCTGATTTATCTTATCTTCTTCTACTGCAACAACAATTCTGATATGATCATTTCCACTTTGACCATAAACACAACCCGGAACAACTGCTATCTTATATCTTTCCAAAAAATATTCTGTCACACATTCACCTATTGTATTGCAAGTCTTGAATTTATTTGGGATTTTTTCATATAATTTAGAAACATTAGGAAAAAGAAAAAACCCACCTTTTGGTGGCTTATTTCCAGCATCAATACCTTCAACTTTACTTATTGCTTCCCACAAATTAACCATACTTCTACCAATGTTTTCAAAATGGACCATCACTTCAGAATCGACCACTTCATTGTTTAATAAAATTGAAGCCGAATCTTGATGAAATCCACCCAGATTTAAGGTTAAGTTTGTATGAATTTTAGTCGCATTTGATATGATATGCTCTCCCCCAATCATCCAACCTAGCCTCCAACTCATCATTGAAAAACTTTTTGAAAAACTATTTATCAGGATGCAATTATCAGGAATCTTATTTTTTAAACTAAATATATTATAATGCTTATCATTAAAGACATATGAATCATATACTTCATCATGAACAAAATAAATTCCATTTGCCTTTGTAAATTCTGCAATTTCATTAATTAAATCCCTACCATATACACCTCCAGTAGGATTTCCTGGAGAGTTAATAATTATAAGTTTAGTGTTTGCTGTAGTATATTTCTTAATAATCTGTATATCCATACAATAATTTGTATCTGCATGAGTTGGTAATCTTACCGGAACCCTTCCCAAAAGTTTTACTGCCGTTTCGTACATAGGGTATGCCGGGTCGGGTATAATAACCTCATCACCAATTGATGTTAATGTTAAAACTGATAGCCAAATAGCCTCAGCAGCACCATGTGTTATCAAAATTTCATTTTTTGGGTCTACACTTGCATCATATAACCTGCTGTATCTAATAGAAATCTCATTTCTTAATGACAATCCGCCTTTCGATTCCGCATATTTATGTGGAATCAAGTCATAGCTACCATGTGTAAATAATTTACTTTTCAAATCATTATATACGGCGTCAGGAGGAAAAAAATATGGCTCTCCTATACTAAGATTAACTATTTCCGGATTAGACGAAACCTTGTCGGAAATAGTTTTTGACATATAATTAGGTATATTTTGAAGAACAGAATTCATATGATTAAATTATTTAATAGGATTTGCACAGTTTTAAAATTGATTAATATTTATTTAAAGATTAATGCTGTATAAAACACCAGAAAACCAAGAATACCTCTGGAAAGTTGTACTTGAAAATAGGCTATAGAGTTTTTATTAAAATAATGTTTATATCGGCATCACATTAGGGTCAGGAATAAGGCTTAATATATCATTGATCTCCATAATATCAGTACCCGCTTCATATGATCTGTCAAATTGCAGAATACTTTTAGCGGTATTTAACATCGCTGGATATGCAGCTCTTAATAAATGATTTGCATGGATTACAACATCAAAACCCGAACTAAAAAGCTCCTCATCAGCTATAGAGTTAAATTTAGAAGGAACACAAAAAAGAGGAATATTAGGGAAATCAACTTTAAATACTTTTGCAAATTCAATCACCTTATCCGCTGATTTATCTTTGCTATGGATCAAAATTCCAGATGCACCAGCATTGATATAGGCTTTTGCCCTAAAGAGTGCGTCATCAAGTCCCTTCCCTAAAATAAAACTTTCTATTCTGGCGACGATTCCTATCGTATCATGTTGCATTGCTCTAACTCCTATTCTGATTTTATCACAAAAATTTTCAACAGACTCTTGCTTTTGATTCTCATTTTCTTCGATTAAAGAATTTTGTTTATAACCAAATTTATCTTCAATTACAATTGCAGAAACTCCACCTCTTTCTAAGGCATTAACTATAAAACCAAATTGCTCCTTGAGCGAACCAGTATCACAGTCAACAATTATAGGCTTATTAGAAATACGTCTTATTTCTTGAATGAGATTAAGTTTACTAGTTATATCAACCAACTCAATATCCGGTAGCCCTTTACTTAGTGAAAGCGTTAAGCTGCTAACCCATACGCCATCAAATTCCTTTTTCTCGCCATTCTTATCATAGATTGAAGAATTTTCAACAATCATTGCTGAAATAGCAGAATGGGCCTCAAGTAGCCGTCTTTTCTTTCCTAATTTAATCTGATCAAATAATAGATTCATAGCATTATTTTATAATGAACATTTATATTCCATAAAGTTTTATAGATTACTATCTAATAAACTTCCCATAAGTTCTTTTTTCAATTGTATAAGTGTCTTAGTTGGCCTGATCAGGTCTTCCCTGGAAAAATTATCTATCCTAATTTCTATAAAACAAGATTCATTTATACCTCTTATAAGTGGAATAAGGGCAATTAAATCCTGAAAAACAGTTACAGTATATACATTTTTATAACCACAACCTTTTGCAATAGCTGCTAGATCCACACTAAATCCTAAAGTTCTTTGGCCACCAACTGATTCGTGAGCGCCATTATTTAAAACTACATGTAATAAGTTTTGTAATTGTCCACACCCCAATGTGGTTAATACTCCCATTTGCATCAAAACTGCTCCATCACCATCTAAAACACATACTTTTCTGCTGGGATTATTCATTGCTATTCCCATGGCAATTGCGGAGGCATGTCCCATGGCCCCTACACAATAGAAATTTTTGTTATGTGTCTGATTATTAGACACCCGAAATTCAAAAACTTCTCTAGAGCACTTCCCTGTTGTAGAAACAAAAAAATAATCTGGCAGACCTTTCATTAAAACACCAATGGCAGATTCCCTGGAAATCTCGTATATGGAATCAAAACTGTTATTTGTATCTTTTTCAAAAGTCCCCTTTCGTATTAATAGCGAAACCGGACATAAATTAGAGGATGCCAAGTCATATAACTTTTGAATCTGCTGAACACCCTCGGTTAAATTATTTGATAGAATTTCATATTTAATATCAAGCAAATTGAGGAGATCTATAATTATATCTCCCATAAGCTCATGTTGTGGCTCATCTGATTCACCTGGGCTTCCACGCCACCCAATAAATAGTAAAATTGGGATACTATAAGCGCTTCTATTGGTAATTGAGGTGAGCGGGTTAAATGCATTCCCAAATCCGGAATTTTGCATATACACTACAGGTAGATTACCCGTTGATAAATAATTTCCTACTGCTAACCCGATAGCACTACCCTCATTGGAAGCAATAATGTGTGATTTATCTAGTTTATGTTTATCCAGATATGTACAAAATGGCTCCATAACTGAATCAGGAACCCCCGCATAAAAAGTTATACCAATAGAATCTAAATAATTAACAAGCGATTTTGAGTTGATCATGTATGTTTTATTGAAGGATATGATCGTGATTTAACCATTTAGTTTTGCTTTTTATGCCTATTGTTCAGTGTCCAAAATATATAATTCTCTAATAAAACCTGATTTTGACATATGATGAATAATGTAACTAGTGGCAAAATCCTACGTATCAATAAGTACATTTTTTACTCCTGCATTTTTATTTACATATGCTTACAAAACAAATATGACAAACTAAAGTTAAATCAATATTAAACTAAAATAATATTAAGTAATTATTTAAATACTGAAACGATAAATTAAAATCACTAATATTAATATAAAGACTACATAATATTAATTATTTAATCTTATTACTGCTTGAGATACATAATTTTTTGTTTTGGGATGTCAATAATAAAAACTATTAACCTTTTTAGAAACGTAAAAAGTAAACTTTAAGCCTCTAACCATAAAGACAAGCGACAATAAATAACATGCTTTAATTATTAATTAACAGAACTATATATTAGCAACGAAATAAATAACAAGGTTCAACAGACAAACCTGAATTCTATTTCACAATCAACAAAATCTTATGCTCAGTATCCGAACTATACTCCAATATTTTCAGATCAGAGAAGCAAGCTTAAAAAAAACAAAAACTCTTTTCTACGTACTGTAAAAAGGAGTTGTACTCAATGTCGGAGTCGAATCGAAGATATTTGATCCTAAATAGCTTCCTTGTTATCGAATTAAAAACTATATTCTTACATAGTTCATCAATGATAAAAAGGTAATTGGGGTATCAAATTGGGGCAATACGTATTTAATAATATGTGCCCTACTCGGCTCTCTGATTCGATAAAAACGAAAAACCCTCTAAATCTCACAGTTTAGAGGGTTTTCGTTTTTATCGAACCATTGATTAGTTCATACTAGCCACGGCGCTTATTTCAATATTCGAATTTTGCACCAGATCTTTTACAATAACGCATGTACGTGTAGGGAAAGGAGCTTTAAAATATTTTAGATATACCTCATTGAACTCATTAAACTGCTCTATATTCTTTAGATACACCGTGATACTTACCGTATTTTGTAAAGAAAGGCCTGTTTCATTCAATACGGAAGAAACCTTTTTGATACAGGCATGAACTTCATCAGTAAAAGAACTCTTGCATGCTATCAATTCACTGACGCCAATCTGTCCGGAAACAAACACCAACCCACCGGCGATCCGGTAATTACTAAAGGGCCGTACAGGTTTAACCGGAGTTTGTGCAAAAACAGAACTGCCACCTAAAACCAAGATCAGCAGTATTATACCTAATTTGAAGTTTTTCATACATTAATTTTTATAGTCCATATTTACTAATCAGAGACACCAAAGCTGCCATCGATGCGGCGCCTAGTTCAACTTCCCTGATATTTATTTTATCAAAATTATCAAGCGCGCTGTGATGGATATCAAAAAAGCGCTGATCATCGCAAGTAAGACTGATAAGTACCTTAGAGATACCTTTCATAGGAATCAGGTCGATACCCCGTTGATCCGACTGGATATCATCCACTTTATACGGGGTAAAAAGCCCCTTCCAGCTCCTGATTCTCGCAATAGCTTCCTGATCACCGTCTATACGAAATCCACGCGGGGTAAATCCTCCAGCATCTGATTCAAAAACGGCAATATGTTTTTCTTCTGCTAACACTGCTTTCCGGGCATATTCCAGTGCACCATGCGCTCCTGCCTCTTCATTCATATAAAGTATAGCTCTAAAAGTTCTTTCAGGTCTATTTTTACGTTCTTTGAGTAAACGCAGCACTTCGAGGGTCTGTACAAAGCCCGCCCCATCGTCGCTGGCACCCTCACTCAAATCCCATGAATCGATATGTCCGCCTACGGTAATGAATTCTTTAGGGATATTTGGATCCGGTAATCTCACCAATCACGTTATAGCTTTTCACATCAGGCAACTGTACACAATTCATCTGCAGTGAATATAAAAGTGCTGGATTTCTCTTTAGTTCAGCACTCAGCAGATCGGCACTTTTGGTACTTAGCGCAGCTGCCGGAATTTTCTTAACATCCGCTGCATAACTCATTGCTCCGGTGTGAGGAAAATCATCTATCGAAAGCGTCAAAGATCTAACTAATGCACCAACGGCACCTTTTTTGGCAGCCTCTATCGCTCCTCTACCGCGCTGGTCTGCGGCCGCAAGGTAGGCCTTAAAAGTTTCAATCTCCCTTGGATCCATTGCTCTATTGAAGAATACAAATTTACCAGCAACACCGGCTACGCCTAAAGAATCAAGCTCTGCCCAGCTTCGCACCTCAACAACCTGTGCCTTAAGTATCCCATGGGTATCAACAGACCCACCAAGCGCTGAAACCGACATCAAAACCTCTTTTCCATTTTTCGCCTTAAAAGAGGAACTCTCCTTGGCTCCCCTTTCCCAGTGTGGCACCATTACTTCCTGCAAATACACTTTGTCTGGATGGATCTCCTCCATTTTTGCTTTTGCCCATTCTACCGCTTTCCCGGCGTTTTCCGAGCCTGAGATTCTCGCTCCAATTTTCTTAGTCAGATAAAACAAATCCGGTCCGACCCTATTACTGGTCAAGGCCTTATCGAAGAGCGACCTTAGCATAAGCGAATCTTGTTGTTGTTTACTCTGTGCTTGTGAATTATTGATACAGGCAATGATTAAAAAAGCCGATAGACAAAGTATTCTTTTTGTTTTTTTGATATTATCAAATTCGATCCTCATTGTGCTCATTTTATTTCTCTAAGTTATAGTTGACAGGTATCCATACATAACCACCATCATCACGTCTCACATGACCGATTCCCGGGAAAGAGATATGGTCGGCAGCAACAAAATATCCTCCATCGGCCGCCTGAGCATATGCTTTTTTACGCTGAGCAATAGCCTTCACCTTGTCAACATCATATTCATTTGGAATTCCTAAATCAGAAAACTGTATGGCAGCCACATGGATCAGATCTCCCCAGAATACCAGTTTTTTTCCTTTGCTATCCAGCGCATATACAGTATGTCCTGGAGTATGACCAGCATATTCATGTGTGCTTAGCCCAGGAAACAAAGTTGTATCACTTTTAAACGTTTTCACTCGCCCTGCATCCAGATAAGTTTTAAAGCTTAAATAGGGCTGCATATTGCTGGTTATCGCTCTGGTATCTAAATCATTTACTTTTTCGCGTCTTTTCCAAAAATCGACCTCTTTTTGATTGATATGAACAACCGCATTGGGGAAAATCATCTTTCCAGCAATAGTTAGTCCCCCTGTATGGTCCAGATGGATATGGGTAATGAGTATATCTGTCACGTCTTCCGGTTTGAAACCAGCTTTTTGGAAGCTTTTAACAAGTGCCCCGCCAATGTGCGGACCAAATAGATTTCCTGATCCTGCATCTACAAGAATCAATCTTTTTCCTGCCCTGATTAAATAGGTATTTATAGAAGTTTCTACGGTATCAGTTAGGAATTCCTTTTTTAAAAGTGCCGGAATTTTACTGTCGTTGTTTAGCAGTCCCTTTGCATCTACAGGAACAGTACCATCGGATAGTGCTATGATCTCAAAATCTCCAAGAGACAAATGATAATAACCAGCCTGATTACTTTTTTGCTGTGCATTAACACCACCTGAAATGAGGCTGGCCAATAGGATGATCAGTAATGATAAATTGTATTTTTTCATTTTTTTATAAATTAGTTACGCAAAGTTACTATTGATTTGATTACCTTTGAAGGGCATATTCTAAATAGTGGGCACCTTTTTGTAACTAATATGGCTAACGAAATTTTTATCTGTCACAATTGTCCGATGACCAGGACAATGGCAACAATTGGTACCAAGTGGAAGCCGATCATCATTTATACTATTGGCTTAAAACAGCAAAGATTTGGTCTTATCCACGCTAAAATGGGCCTGATTAGCAAGAAGATCCTGACAGAACAATTAAAAGAACTAGAGGAAGACGGTATCGTAAAAAGAGAGGCTTTCAGAGAAATGCCTCCCAGGGTAGAGTATACGCTGACTGATAAAGGACTAGAGCTATTACCAATACTAAATCTGCTGACAGAATGGAACTCAAGACATCATCAAGCTGATTTCAAATAATATGACCGCATACTAAGAAGATGGCCGTTCCAAATCCTTCCATTTTATAAATCAGTTAAACTTGATGTGGTATATAACACATGATAGTTTCATCACCATTAAACCACGATTGCTCTGAAGAACCATTAAAAACTCAAACACTAAGAAAAAACAAATTATACTGATGAAAAAATCATTAAATACCATTGTCTTACTTTCATTGTTTTGCCAAATGGCTTCATGTCAATCGTCCAATTGGAAATTAAAATATGATTACATCAGCGACTACGAGCAAGATGGGCTGATTTCAGTAGGAAAAAAAATTGGAGAGGTTAAAAATAAAGAATTCAGATATGGTTTTGTGTCTCCTGAAGGAATAGAAAAAATTCCTTTAAAATATGAACAAGGCGCCAATTTCTTTGAGGAAAGAGCAGCTGCGGTTATCAATGATAAACATGGATTTATTGATACAAAAGGACAAATTATTGTCCCTATTGTATATGATTATGTTGGAAAATTTAAAAACGGAATGGCCGACGTCAAATTAAAAGGTAAGTCTGGCTTTGTCAATAAATCCGGAGTTGTAGTAATTCCAATTAAATATGATCATGTAGCTGATTTTGATGAAAATGGGATTGCAAAAGTCGGAACTATAATTAATGTTATTGGCAATCAAAATATTAATAAGTACGGCTTGATTAACAAAAAAGGAGATGAAGTCGCTCCGATAAAGTTCGATGATATCGGAATATTCTATACTAATAAATTGCCCGCTATTGCAGTGATAAAAAACAATAATAAATGTGGTTTAATCAATACAAAAGGAGAAGTGTTGATTCCATTAAAATATGATGGAATTGAAATATACGACTACCTGCAATCACAAAACTTAATTATTGTAAAACTTGATAACAAATATGGCCTGACCAATACTCATGGGCTGGAAATTACTCCTGTAAAATATGGTTACATTAAGGATATTGATGAAGGTAAGATTGAAGTTTACGAAAAAGGAGAAACATTCTATATCAATAAAGATGGTAAAAAAGTCTTATAGAGTTTGATGTACCCTATAAGACTATAAAAAACTATTTCTGCCTGTAAGACATCTGCCCTGTAAAACATCCGGCTCTTGAACAGATTTAATGGTCTTGTTTGCCAGTTTTTGGGGTTTTAGTCACTTTTGGAATGAAAACCAAATAGTCGTAACCCTTTATAATTCTTTCCAATTCCAAATCCTCTACTTTAAGCTTCTTTTTAGAGATTGCTTGTTTCAAGGGTCTTAAATCATAAGCATACCAATTGTCATCTTTTACGACGGTTAAGAAAGATTTATATTCATCTAAATCAGCCAATGTTTCACCATCTTCCTTTCCGATAAGCATAATGTGTAATGACTTCCGGTAATTTGCCTCTTCAATATTGGAAACCAAGTTGCCAATATCGAATACTTCCATTAAACTCTCTCCTTTAGGCAGGTGATTAGCACCAAATTTGAAAAGATTCTTCTTGTCTTTCCATTCAGGGAGTTTTTCAAGAACCAGGTGTTTCATGTATTGAACTCTCATACGATGAATTCGACTTAAATATAGTTCCCTGCTTAATTTTAGTGCTTCAAGCTGCTCTTTTTCGTTGGCTGATAAATCCAGAGCGCTCAATGCGCTCATTTTTGCCAGACAATCGTCAGAGAACAAATAGAATGTGGTGTTGTTTTTTGTGTCATAAGCAGCGGAATTAGCGATCATCTGCTTATAAATTTCTTTTGCTTTAGCATTTTTGGATTGTTTACTCAATTCAGAAAGCAGTAACCGGTCTGAAAATAAACTAATTTGCTCAGCTCCATATACTTTGATATTCTGCTGAAGTATGTTTTTGAATAAATCAAACTCAGCTTCACCTTGTAAAAAAGATAAAGCTGAACCTGATTCATTACGGAATTTGTCTAGTTCAGCTGGGGATAAGGATTTAATTTTTGTTGATATTGTGTTGATTGTATAGGGATCAATTTCCAGAATATAGTTGTCGAACTTAATATTATTGATAATCGCGTTTGTGAAGTAAGGGACTTCACTAGTGAAATGTAGCTCGCCTAATAACACAGAGTTATTTTTGCGGATTTCATCCTGTAGGGTAACCCATCCTTTACCTTCGAAAGTATTGTTATTGTTTTTTTTAAAGGTGGAGTAGTTTTTTTGAATTAAACTATCTATTAATGTGGTTTGTGCGTAACTGAAATTAGCAATAAACAGGGTTAGAATTAGTAGTTTGGTTTTCTTCATTTATTTTTTTTCAGAAAGATACAATAAATTGAATTTATCACCCTGATGATTCAATAATATACTTCCAGGTATTCCTTTACCTAAAAGATCCTCAACTTACGATTCATTACTGCGGTCTCGAATGTTGTTATTCAAGATTTAAATCATTAAGAAAAATGTGTGAATGATTTATTAACAGATCAGTAACAACCTGTTCTGTCCGGATTTTTCTTTTGGTGCACGGTGAAGACAAGGAGGAACCTGACTTTCAGGATGATCAACTGCCAATCTCCATAGGTGACCAAGGCCTAAGCTTATTGGGTGTGAATCAGGTTTAGCTTGATAATGCAGATCAAAGAAATGTTCCTCTAAGAAGGATTCAAAATCTTCCTCTGCTCCATCATATATTTTTTCGAGTTCAACACGTATTTCTGGAATAAGTATTTTCTTTATGCCTTGTGAATTTGGCAATATTTCACTTGACTCACCATGGTAAGTACATAAAAAGGTATTGGTTGGTATAGGCGAGCGATCTACATGAAAAGAATAAACATCGGTCGGAAAAAATGGGTAGGTATCATCCCGGTCATAGTAACTGATCACATTAAGTATTGGCGATGCACCATGAGCTTCCAATGCCTTCAAATCATTTAAGAGAATCTCGCGGGCAAATTGTCCTTGTTCACTCAGCTGAAGCTCACGAAGTTCCTCTTTTTCAATTACCGTTATATTTTCGCTTAGCTCTACCTTTTTAACAATTTCAGCAAAATCACCTGTTAGTTCGCGGGTCCAGCAAATCGCATTAATTTCTCCATTAAATGGTGTAGAAACAAGATCCTTAAAATTCGTAACACAATGAATTTGATTCTCAGCGTAAGATAAGTCTATCATAGTAGCAATATAAAATCATTTCACAACAAAGTATGGTCCTCATGGCCGGTAAAGCCAGGATAATACTGATTGAAAAACTTTTGATAAAGATAACAACAAAGCTTCTAACACAGGTGCTAAAAATGTTCGGTCATATATTAGTTCCCATACGCGATAAAGATTTATAAATAGGAGACGTGCTGAAATACATTTTTTAGAAGAACGATATTCAGTACTTTTTACGGGCCAATATTTTGCTCACCTATTTAAGTCCATCCTCCCCTGTACAGTTTCGTTCACCAAAGTTCGATAATGAACACCTTAATGTATCTTAGTACGCAATTACCGCCTTTATAAGTGTTGCAGGAGCTGTCTTTACTTTGGCATGTGGATTGGCTTGTCTTTGTAAATTGATACCAGACTAAAACTACATTATGCTCAAAAACTACATGAAGCTTGGCTTTCGTAACCTGATCAAACATAAGGCATCTTCATTTATCAATATTTCAGGGCTTGCATTAGCTGTAGGGTGTTGCTTAATGGTTTTCGAGTATGCTTACTGGGCTATGCACCAGGATGCTTTCAATTCCAAAATAGATCATCTGTTTGTTGTGGAAAGAGTAACTGACAAAAATGGGAAGCAGCAATATCATGGTGATGCTCCGTCTCCCCTGGGCCCTGCACTTAAAAATGACTTTCCTCAGGTTAAAAATGTAGCCCGTCTAAGTTATAGTAGCGTGATCATCAAGCAAAAGGATAATGTATTCAGGGACAAGATTACTTTTGTTGATGATGATTTTTATAAGATGTTTGACTATCCGGTAAAATGGGGCGACAAACAACATTTTACAGATAAAGATGGTATTGTCCTGACTTCAGAGTTATCGGAAAAGCTGTTTGGCCATCTTAATGCTGTTGGAAATTCATTGGTGATTACTTTTAATGTGGATGGCCGCACTATAGCTGAGAATTTTATAGTTAAAGGTGTTTTTAGTAAATATCCTGCTAATGCATCTTTCAGTTTTTCCGCGCTTATACCACATTCCAGAATGGTTTCTTTAGGAATAGACAAAGCCGGTGATTGGCGTGAGGCTGCAAATATCACTTTTATAGAAATTGCTGATGTAAAGACATTGTCATCCATCAGGTCTCAGGACAAAAAATATCTTAAGCTTTACAATGCGGCACATCCCGATGATCAGCTCACTTCTTTTCATTATCAGGCGCTAAAAACAATGAACTTTCATTCCTATAAGGTGGCCAGAAATTATTTTAATACCATGGAACCAATCGGCTTGATTATGCTCGTTGTAATTGGTGTTTCTATCTTATTAATGGTCTATTTTAATTATATAAATATCACTATAGCATCGGCCTCCAACCGCTTAAAAGAGATCAGTGTCAGAAAGGTGATGGGCAGCAGCAGAAAACAAATCATTTTTCAATTTATCATTGAAAACATGATAATTTGTACAATTGCGGTATTTCTTGGCCTATTTTTGGCTGAAGTCTTCTTTTTTCCATGGTTCAGTTCAATTGCAGGATTTGAGCTTGGTCCTGGATTTTTCTTAAACTTCCGCACCTGGATAGCAGCGTTGCTTCTGATCTTTGTTTCCGCTTTAAGTGGAGCCTTGTATCCATCATTTTACATATCTGCATTGGATACGGTAAGTATGATGAAGGGAAACACTAAAATGGGCAGTAATAACCGTTTCAGGAAGGCGCTGCTCGGTATTCAATTCTTCCTCACTTTTATCTCCATCTCTACCGCTATTGCATTTATACAGGAGACCAAACAGATCAAGCATAAGCCCTGGGGTTATCAGCCTGAAAGCACTGTTGTAGTCGGCCTGGATAATGGGTCTTCTTACCAAACTTTTAAAGAAGAACTGAAACGGAGTAAAAGTATAGTAGCAGTTACAGGATCCGTTCAGCCCGTTGGTAATTATGTTAAAGAGATTTCGATTAAAAATGAAGGAAAAACTGAACAGGTTAAAAGCATCAGTGTATTACCAGGATTTATAAATCAGTTAGGAATGACAGTTACTGAAGGTAGAGATTTCAGCGAAAAACAGTTGACTGATCAAAAAAATGCCGTAATTGTAAATCGGGCCTTTTTAAAAATGATGAACTGGCCTACAGCTATTGGAAAAAATATTCTCTATAACCATCATAATTACTCAGTGATTGGGCAGGTAAATGATTTTCATTATGAAAGTTTTGAGTATGAGGTTGCACCTATGTTATTAATGAGCGCCACTCCTAAGGAAGTGAAGTTCGTTTATATAAAAAGTTCATCCGGTCTATTTTCAAATGTGCATGAAGAAATCAAAAGCATCTGGCACAATTTATACCCCAACCTTCCATTCGATTTTTATGACCAGGATCAGGTGTTCAATGGTTACTTCAATGGCTTTTCAACAATTTCAACTGTATTAGCTGTTACTTCTCTGCTGATGACGGTGATATCAATCTCGGGAGTTTTCGGCCTGGCGCTTATTATTTTAGGGAAAAGGATGAAAGAAATTAGTGTCCGTAAAATTTTAGGTGCCGATATCATTCATATTATTTACCTGATATATAAAGAGTTTTTATTTGCTTTGACCACGGCAATTATGGTAGGGATACCACTTTCTTTTTTCCTGACAGACAGCATGTTCAATCAACTATCCACCAACTCTGAATTTTCTTTTTTACCTATTGGATTAGCGGTCATCGCTTTAATTTCCACGACTTTAATCAGTGTGTCATGGCATATATTCAAGGCTAATCAAGCTAATCTGTCCAAATATTTAAAGCAGGAATAAGATTCTAAAAACATGATAAATTTCAATTTCACTATTTGCGTACTGCTCATGGCCCTGGGTGCCAGTGCCCAGCAAAATCCAGAAAATCAGTTCAAAAATACTTCCTGGGTCCAACAGGGCTACGGCAGATGCTTAAAGATTGAGGATTCTACTTATACTTACTACAATACGAATAACATGAACTGTAAAGCGCTTGCGGAAGGCAAGATGAGTGGAAGGTTTACAATTGTTTCATTGGATAAGAATGAACTTATCCTTAATCCAGGTGGAATTGTAAATTATATTTTTAAACGGGTTGATTCATTGCCTCCGATGTGTACTCACCCCGACAGTGCTGCAGCTTCTTATGAGGAAAACTTCAAAGTTTTCTGGGAGACCTTCAATGATAATTATGCATTTTTCAGGGAACGAAATATAAATTGGAAACAGGTTTATGAAGATTACCTGCCAAGGGTAAAAAAAATAAGTTCTGAAAAGGAATTAGCTGATATCTTAAGAGAAATCGTTAAAAAAATAGGCGATGGTCATATCAGATTGGAAGTTCCGGATGAACTGAAAACAAAAGTAGCTGTAGCAGCTCCTGTAATCAGGAGAAAAAAGGATGATATCGTTAAGGCGATACAAGAAAGATATTTAGTAGATAAACACACTTATAATAATGGGGTGATCAATTGGGGAAAGTTGAAAAGTACAAAGATTGGTTATCTGATGATTAAGGATATGAATAACTTTTCAGCTTATGTATCTCCAGCTGACAAGTATCAACCTGATTTTGCTAAGAAATATGATCAGGTTAAAGACTCCAGGTTACCTCTGATGCAATTTGAGGATGAAATTAACGGTGTAGACCAGATTATGAAAAAGATCCTGGCTGATATTGGGCAGTCTGATTCAATAGTTATTGATCTTCGTTTTAATGGTGGTGGACTGGAGACGGTGGCTTTGAGGCTTTTAAGTTATTTTGTTGGTGAAAGTAAGCATGTGCTTTCTGTGGAGGCCAGAACTGATCAAGGTAATACAGCAAAGCAAAAATACATTTTGCAGCCCGCAAATTCTGCTTACAAAGGTAAGGTCTGCATACTTTTAAGTGGTCAGACAGCGAGTGCGGCAGAAATTTTCGCCTTAGCAGCTCAGCACTACCCGAATATTAGAACAATGGGTACAAGAACTGCTGGTATCTTCTCAGAAATTTTATGGAAAGAGTTGCCTAATGGATGGGAGTTTAGTTTATCGAATGAAATTTATACCGATAGTAATGGAAAAACTTACGAGGGAACGGGTGTCCCGGTAATTAATGAGCTGAATTATTCAAGAAATCGACTGGATTTCTACAATAGTTTTTACAGTGGAGATGGTTTTACAGATAAGGCGATGGATCAGATAAGGCAGGTGGATTAGATAAGGCAAATTGATCACATAAGTTATAAGAAGATCTCTGAATAGTATTCAGAGATCTTCTTATAAGATTAATTAACTTCCATTAATTATCTGTCATTAATTTATTTAAAGAAAGTTCATCCGAAGAAATTGGCCAGATATATCCATTTTCGGCAGGACCTTTAGATGGTGCGCTTCCTTTAGCTGGAATAGTGAGCAATAATCTGGTCAGATCAGGACCTCTTAAGCCTTCACCTAAAAATTCTATTCTTCTTTCTAATATTAAAGCATCAGTAAATGCAGCAACAGATGCGGGAGCAATCACTGTGGTTGCATCTGAGCGCTGGCGTACCGCATTAATCAACAATAGTGCTTGTGGATCAATTGAATTTGAGCTGCGCACTCTTGCTTCTGCAAGATTTAGCAACACTTCAGACCACCTGATAACAGGCACCCAGTCTGTATAAGGACTTGGCGCTGTGAACTTAGCAATATATTTCTTACCATCAGCTTTGTTAAAGATTAAGTTCCTCCTCAGGTCAGTTGCTTTCCATCCTGTATTAGCCAGAATCCCTGTTGAATTCAAAGAATATTCTGTTGTGCCGGGTACACTTGCTGTCATATAAAAATAAGAGGCTAAAGAGTTTTGAGTACCAGGGTTATCCAGCGGAATTGCAGAAGAAGACATGGGTAATGAAAATACAGATTCAGCAGTTGTGTATGTTTTAAATACTGAAGCAAGATCAGCTTGCATTTCATTAGGGACACCACTTGTTGCTTTGAAAGGTGCAACTGCGGGAACTATTTTATTAGCTTCAGTAATTACTTCAGCGTATTTACCCATGCTCAGATATACGCGGGTTTTTAATGCGATGGCTGTATTACGATGTGCCCTTGTTACATTAGAAGTTGTGTTTGTTAAAGACAAATTTGTCTCTGCAAAATTTAAATCTGCAATAATCTGATCGTATAGCTGCGCTACGGTACTTCTGGCCAGATCGGAAGATCCTGGGGCTGTAATCCCTGTTAATCTAAGCGGTAATCCGGGTTTATTCCCATTCCCATCTAAGTAAGGTCTAGCAAAAACCTGTAGCAAGCTGTAATAAGATAAGGCCCTGATTAACCTGGCTTCAGCAATGTATTTGGCAGTCGAAGGAGCACCTACTACTGCTGTCCCCTTTTCGGTCATGCCGTCAATAAAGACATTACATCTGTTGATGGTCAGGTATCCTTGTGACCACAGTGTTTTTACGGAAGTTGCACTGTTCGCAACATTCATACTCCATACATCTGATGCGGTAACCAGGTTACTGGTTTCATTGATAAAGTCTTCTCCTCTTAAATTGCCGTAGACTACATACCTGCCACCATAGAAATTTCCATGTTTTAAAGATCCGTACAGAGACAAGGCCTGATTTTCGATACGCAGTGGTGTATCAAATGCATTATCACTAGCAACAGTAGTTTGAGATATTGGGTTAAGGAGTTCTTTTTTACAGGCACCTGATACTAGCATAAAGCTATATATTGCCGTTATAATTATATATTTTTTATTCATGATTTTCTATTTTGATCAATTAAAAGCTTACACTAAGTCCCATGGTATAGGTTCTTGAATTTGGACCGGAGTTTCTATCTGATCCTTGCCCACCCGGATTTAAACCATTCGAAGCAACTTCAGGATCAGGGCCTGGGTATTTTGTGATAATCGCAAGGTTCTGTCCGGCTACAAAAACCCGAAGGTTATTGAGCTTTGTTTTTTCTAAAATCGATTTAGGAAAAGTATAACCGAAAGACAGATTCTTTAATTTAACGAAATCAGCTTTAAACACATTGATGTCCAATGGAATAGTATTACCATAGGAAACATTATCGCCATAAACTGCTCTTGGAAAATCAGTTATATCTCCTTGTTTCTGCCAGCGGTTCAATACATCCACTGCGTTATTCCAGTAGCGCTGATCGTGCAAACCTGCGTTGGTTCCGTAAGAAACGTAAAAGCCCAGTTGATAGGTCAGCATCACGTTTAAATCAAATCCTTTGTAACGGAAAGTATTGTCAAATCCACCATAAACTTTTGGGGAAGAGTTTTTATACATTACTGCGTCAGCACTTTGTGTAATTGCTGGTGCTGTGGTTCCATTATCAAGGTATTTCCAATTGGATTGTCCGGTTGGTACAATGTGCTGATAAGTCACTTTCCTGCCGGCAGCATTTAAAAATATCCGGTTACCTGTGGCCTGATCTACACCTGCAGTTTTAACTACATAAAGATATCCAATGGAATAACCAGGTGCAGTTCTGTTTACGTTCTCTCCGGTTGAAGTACTTCCGGTAGCAAAGATGATTTCTTTCAGCCCCGGAGCAAGAGATGTGATCTCGTTTTTGTTGAATGAGATATTGAAATTACTTGTCCAGCTGAATGCTGCGGTCTGTACCGGGGTTGCATTTAGTGAAAATTCAAATCCTTTATTATACATGGTACCTGCGTTCAGTAAAATACTGGTCGGCACACCTGCAGATGGGGCTTGCGGAACATTAATAATGAGCCCGTCGATGTTGTTTTTATAATAAGCAACTTCGGCAGTTAACCTGTTCTTTAGAATTCCAAAATTGAAACCTATATCTGTTTTTTTACTGGTCTCCCACTTCAATTGGGTATTACCAGCAGCATTATAGATAGAAGTAGCAGCGCCACCATATAATCCCGAGGTGAAAGTTGTTAAGGTCGCATAATCGTCAATACCGCCAATATTACCAACTTTACCGTAACTACCTCTTAGTTTAAAACTACTGAAGATATTTTCTAAGCTGCTGTTTTTCCAGAACTCTTCTTTAGTGATTTCCCATCCTGCAGAAACTCCCCAGAAAGTTCCTTTCTTTTGCCCTAATGCCGAGTATTCATCTTGTCTTAAGTTACCGCTCAGGAAGTATTTTCCGTCAAAGTTATAGTTCAAACGTCCAAAATAAGACAACAGATAGTTTTCACCATAAATCATTGATGAAGCATTATTTAATGTAAAACCTGCTTGTACCACATTATAATCCGGGTCTGCTAATCCCTGACGGTCTATGCCATAACCAGTCACGGTATTTCTTTGCTGTTCCTGACCGAGTAACGCATTAAAGTTATGCTTGCCCGTAGTTAAATTTGCCTGTGCAGTATTAGTCCAGACCCAGTTTTTTCTTTTTCTGAAGATCCCAAAGGCCTGACCATTCAGCCCCTGCCCCGGTCCGTGTACCGGATTGTAAAAAATATCATTGTCAGAATTGATGTTATCAATCCCATAAACAGACCTCAGTGATAACCATTTAAAAGGATTGAGCTGTATATAGGCGTTAGATTGGATATGATCTGTTTCATTGTTTTCTCTGTTCTTAGAAAGTACTTGTGCAAAGTTATAGAACCCAACCTGGTTACCACTGACCACATTGTTCATCGGTCCTACAAATGTAGCTCCCAGATTAAAGCTCCCATCGTTATTGTAAGGGGAAACATTTGGTGCATTGACCAATGCTGTTCTTGCTACGCCAGAAGTGCCATAAGCATCACCATAGTTAGATCCTGAATTGATACCTGCAAGATTTCTCTCATTTGAATAAGCTAACTTACCTCCAATGGACAGGTAATCATTAATTTTACTATCTATATTAAACAGTGCATTTAATCTTTTAAAGCTATTCTTGATGTAAATACCTTGCTGATCGGAATAACCTGCGCCCATGTAATACTTTGTATTTTCAGTACCACCAGAGATATTCGCATTATGATTTTGAGAAAAACCTGTATGATAAGCATAATCATACCATCTGGTGTTAATTGGCTGCCCATCGGGACCATTAGTCAGCGCAAATTTCGGTAATCGCGAAACTCCGTTCACTATAATATTTACGCTGCCTGCCCGAATTGAATTCGCATTTGCTACAGCTTCATTTTTATAATCTGTATACTGAAATGCATCTAATAATTTTGGCAGACGGTAAGGGCTTGACCAGCCAACCCAATTGTCATAATTTATTCTGGGAACTCCTGTTTTACCTTTTTTTGTGGTCACAAATACAACTCCATTCGCTGCCCTGCTCCCATATATAGCAGTGGATGCTGCATCTTTTGCGATGTCAATACTCTCAATATCATTTGGATTGATGCTAGCCAAAGGATTAGTTGCCGCAGCGGTTAGCGAAGCTACATTTGAAGCATCTCCTGAGGTAGCTACGATACCGTCAATAACAAATAGTGGCTGAGAACTCAATGAGATTGAATTTGTTCCGCGAATTCGGAATACGGGTGGTGAATTCAGAACGCCGGAAGGAACAGTAATTTGTACACCGGAGGCGCGCCCTGCTAAACCAGCTTCCAGACTTTGAATTGGTTTTTGCGCAATCGCGGCTCCGGTTACAGAGGAACTGCTTCCAGTAATTTCCCCTCTTTTTTGTGTGCCGTAACCTACAACAACAACATCGCTAAGGGTTTGAGCACTGTTTTCCATCACAATGTTCCACACAGACGATTTGCCAATTATCCTCTCCTGGGTAATAAAGCCGAGAGAGGAAATTTCAAGGGTAGTTACTGTTGCGGGTACTTTGACAGAAAACTTTCCATCTGCTTTTGTTTGGGTTCCGCCCTTGGCGCCTTTAAAACGAATAGTTACGCCTGGCAGAGGTAGGTTATCCTCTTTTGCTGTAACCGTACCTGTAATGGTTCTTTCCTGAGCTATTGCAAAATTTGCACATAGCATCATCACGAAAAAGATCGTTAGAATTTTCTTCATAAAATTTAGTTTAGTTTTTAGTTAATTGTAGTTGCCTTAATATAACAATTTCGATACAATACAATAACCAGACTAATAAAATTTTAAAAATTACAATCACAAAATGACGTAAAAAAAACAATAATCTTAATCAAAAAACAGAAATAATACTACAAAAAACAACAATTAACCATTAAAAACAAAACATAAACCAACAAAACGGCTCAAAAACACTGTAAATAACCATTAAAATAAGAAAACAGGAGACAAATTAATGTTTGAGCGATATTTATATTGGAAAAAGAATTTTAAAATATAAAAAATCATTAAATATGAACACGAAATCATTAAAAACAAAAAAAAGTCCTTACCTACATGACGCAAATAAGGACTTTTTAACTGTTTTTTATATTAAAAGTGATAACTAATGGTACCTGTTGCTGTTCTTGGTCTCATTGGTTCAATTGTACTCCAACCTTTATAATATTCTTTATTGGTAAAATTATCCATTTTAAATGCAAAAGTAAAAGCCTTTACACCATAAGAAACTGAAGCGCTCAGTACTGTATAAGAAGGAAGTGTAAACACGCCAGTTGTTGCTCTGTTCAAGATCCGATTCTTTCCAGCATAATTTCCGCCAAAGCCAAAACCTAGTCCCTTTGCACTTCCATTCATAATTTTATAGCTAAACCAAGCATTTATAAGATCTTCCGGCCCTGCACTTTCTGGTCTTCTGCCTTCATAATCTGCACTTGCCCCTGTTAGTTTACTTGTATTTTTACTATAACCTGCGTTTATATTAAAACCAGGAAAGGGGTTAGCTTGTATTTCTACTTCAAACCCTTTACTGTAGTTTTTACCGCCTTGTGAAACATCATTCTGACCGCTATTCAAGATCACATTGGCTACACGAATATCATAATAGCTCAATGAAGCAGTCAGTTTACCTTCAAATAGATCTGTCTTTACTCCTGTTTCCCATTGATTGGCATGTTCTGGTTTGAAAGTTTTTGTAGAAGAGATCCCATCTATAGACACATTTGCTGGCGGAACATTGGTAAAACCGTTCATGTAATTTCCAAAAACAGAAAGTTTATCTTTTAATACCTGATATACTAATCCGAATTTAGGGGATAATGCTGTCTGTGAGTACCTGTCTGCAGCCGCAGCAGTTTGCCCTCCATTTTGAAATCTGTCTACGCGTAAACTGAACATTCCTGAAAGCGCTGGGGTGAAGTTCAGGACATCTGATACATAGGCGCTGTAAACTTGTTGATTGGTATTGCTGTTATTGTAACTGTTTGCTGCAGCTATCGCAGCATCTGCGTTTTGTTTGGTTAGTACTCCCGTGTCAGTTCCTCCTAACGTAACCAAACCTAAGCCTGCATAAGCTGAGCTATTGTCTATAAATGTCCTGTTGAAATAGTCGAGCCCGGCAACAATTCTATTGCGCATTCCACCAATTTGAAAGTCGCCTGTGAAGTTCTGTTGAATGTCAGTTGTTTCTGTAGTAGAATTCTGATCACTGATGTAACGGTCAAATTTAGAAGATCCGGCAACAGATTTCGAAGATTCATATAAATAAGAGTAGTAACCATCAGATTTCGCTGTACCTCTGGAAATTACAGTTTGAGAATTCCACTGATCTGATATTTTATAATTCATTTGCGCTTGCATACTGGCAACCGGAGTTTTAATGCTCAGGTTATTATTGGTAAATGATTTTTTAGGATCATAGTTTAAGCCTGCCAGTGTATTCACTTTAAGTGCGGTACCTCTGTCGAAAAACAGCATCGTAGGATTTGTACCTTCTGCGCTCAAAAATTGAGTATTCAATAAGAAAGATAATCTGTCATTTACTTTATAGGATAGAGATGGTGCGATAAATCTTGTTTTCTTAAATCCTGCATCCTGAAAACTGTTTTCATCGTGGTAAGCTGCATTCACCCTGAAAAGTACTTTATGGTCTTTGTCCAGTGCTGTATTGAAGTCGGCAGTTATTCTATTCAGGCCATAACTTCCTGCAGTATAACTGACATCTGTTGCAGTACCATCAAATGGTTGTTTGGTTACTGTATTAATTAATCCACCGTAAGAAATCAAACTGCTACCAAATAAAGTTCCTGATGGGCCTTTAAGCACTTCGATACGCTCTACATTAGAAACATCCAGACTTCCATTGGTTAAACCTGGCAGACCATTTACCAGTGTAGGCTGCACAGCAAATCCTCTGAGAGAAAAATAGCCTGCACCGTCTCCGCTACGTCCTGTAGAAGACCATAACTTATCAATTCCAGGAACGTTTTTCAAAGCATCATCATAGTTAGTGATTTGCTGCTCTGCCATCAGCTCTTTAGAAACGACAGAATAGACCTGCGGATTTTCGAGATTCTTCAAAGGCATTTTTGCAACAAAATTACTTTCCTTCACTGCGAATTTATTGGTTTTTCCACCGCTCACAATGACCTCTTTTAATTGCTGACTAGAGGCATTAAAGGTGAGGTTCACAATTATCGTTTCTCCTTTGTTTACAGTCACATTTTGAGCTACTGAGTTTAATCCTACCAGGCGTGCAGCTATAGTATAGGTGCCGGCTGGAATATTCTTCAATAGGTACTGACCTTCTTTATCAGTGGCAGTATTGGCAACGCCCTTAATTGCAACCATAGCCAGTTCTACTGGTACCCCGTCTGATGTTTTTATAATTCCTTTAATCCCTCCTGTTTGAGCGAAGGAAACTGAAGTAACCAGCAAAAGAAAAAATGCGGTTACAGCGACTTTTGTTGTTGAAAAAAGCATAAATATTGATGTGTGTTGTTTGAGGCTACAAACTTACAATATCAAGTGATCACTAAACAGTTATTATTTAGACTGATTTAAAACAAGACTTTAAAATGACAAATAAACTTTCAGGAAAAATAAAACGCCTGATTATTATAATGAGCGGAGTATGCTTCCTTCCTTTCCAACTTCAAGCAGATGTTGGGTTCCACATTTCAGTGCAAAGTTAGCACGTTGATGCCCTGAAGGAAAATTGAAACAAACCGGGTAATCATATTCCTTAACTTTCTCCATCACAATTTCTTCGGTTGTTTTACCAAATATTTCGCCTGGGTCATCTGGTTTTGCAGAAAATCCTCCAATGATCAATCCTGCAAGATGAGCTAGTTTTCCTGTTCGCTTCAGATTCCAGAACATCCTGTCAATGTTGTACAAATATTCACCTGTATCTTCCAGGAACAGGATTTTACCAGCAGTGTCCAGATCTGATTTTGTACCAGAATTACTGGCGATAATACTGAGATTACCTCCTACTAGCACTCCTTCTGCTTTACCTAACCGGTTTGATTGTGTTGTGGGAGCAGTATATTTAAAATCTTCGCCAGCTAATGCTTGTCTGATCGATAAGATTGTAGAAATCTGTATGGGTTCTGCTTTAGTCCAATCGTCGGGAAAGCTATTACACATTTTAGCATGCAGGGTTGCTATGCCAAAATTCTGATTAATATGGCAGTGTAAAACGGTGACATCGCTAAATCCAATTAACCATTTAGGGTGTTTGATAAATTCAGTAAAATCCAGCTGATCAATAATACGAACAATACCATAGCCACCCCTGGCGCACATAATTGCTTGGATAGCCGGATTATCTAATTGTTGTTGCAGGTCATCGAGTCTTTCTTTGTCTGTGCCTCCATAGGTGAAATCTTTTTTCCCTATGGTTGAGCCAATTGTAATTTTGTATCCCCAGCTTTCCATCAACTGAACAGCGGGCTGGATACCTGATAAGCTAATCGAACCAGCAGGACTAGTAATGGCTATAGTATCACCGGGTTTTAGATAAGGTGGGATTTTAATCTTGCTGATCTCTTCTTCTACTGGGAAATCAGCCCGGCTTTTTAAGCTTGGAAATACGATTGCTGAGGTAACCAGAGAGGAAATGAAATATTTTCGGTTCATCGGCTTTATTTGTAATGATTAGCTATTATTAACTGGCAATAAATCGCAAAACCAAAATCCACTATTACTTTTCGCGGGCTGGGTGGAACAAGAGTCAGCGGCTGTTTTAGGGGCTTGGTATTCTCTGTAAACCTTCTCCCCTATTTCAAAAGGTACAGGCTTATTGAAAATAGGGCCATCGAAACAAAAGGTGTGGAATTCGCCATTCTCTCCGCAAACGTCTACATTCGAAGGTAAATCTTTAATGAAGTCTGCATCAATAATTCTTCCTGCAAATTCCTGATCGAGTAAATCTGCTTTGACACAAACCAGGATAGTTTTAAAACCGAGGTCAATAAATTCAGTGAGTAATTCTTTGGTATCTTTTTTCCAAAGGGGGAAAACAGCTTTTATATTTAAGGTTGATAATTGGTTTTCTCTATATTTCCGTAAGTCTTCTAAAAAAATATCGCCAAAAGCAGCATGCGTAAATCCTTGTTGTTGTAAAGTGGAAACTTCCTTTTCCATTAGCATTTCATATTCCTGCATGGAGGGCTGTTCTGGCAATTCTATAGTACTGTATGGAAGGTTGAGTGCATCAATTTGCAGTTGATATAATTCCCTGCGTAAGCCATGCATGCTGACCCGGTTATGTTGTTGGTTCACTGAGGTAAGCAGATGTTCTATGCTGTAGTTTTTATCCTGCATCAAATAGTGCAAAGCAAGGGCAGAATCTTTGCCTGTACTCCAGTTAAAATATGTTTTTAGTTTACTCAATGGTGTGTTATTTATTTTTCAGTATAACAATTCGTATCAATATAAAAATAGCGATAATAATGCCTATAATTAATGGAACCAAGATTGGTTTAGCTCTGTATTTAAAATCTCTTTTAAGCTCACTGTTCCAAAATAATTCATACATAACCAGGGTCACAACACTGTTAGCTACATAGCCAAAGCCTATACCATCCAGTTTTATAATTCCCAGAACAAAAGGGAGTGACAAAGTATATAGAACACCAAATAAAGCAACCGGCCACATTCTTCTGCCGGTTGCTTTACAATTTACAGCCAGCATATATGCACCGAGAAGAACAGAAAATAAAATTGAAAAAGCATAAACAGCAGTTTTAGTATAACATTCTGGAGCCTCAAGGTATTCATCGATATTTTCAGTCCAGACTTCTTCTTTTCCTTGTAAGGTCTGTATTGTTCTCACATTAAGCTTTCCTGTTATATCGCTCGTTATTGTTTCAGGTAACTCAACATTTCTAAGCTGTAATTCGGCAAGCGCTAATTGTACGGCTTCATCCGTATGTTTATCAATATTATTGATATAAAACAATAATTCTTTATCAGTTTTCTTTGAAAGTATTTGTTTAAGGGCGCTCATTCAGACTGGAAGGTTATATTTATTCACGACAAAGGTCACCTGTTTAAGGCAACCTTCGTCGTAAATATAACATGAAATTAATTATTTATCCTTCTTCTTCGCTATTCTTCATTTTCATTAAAATCGCGTAAGCATTTTTGATTACAATTGATTTCACATCCAGTGGTGATTTAATCTCTACAAATCCATTGTTAATCACTCCGGTTTCTACCTTCCGCATTCTGAATTTATTTTCTCCTTCTGCAGAAAAAACATATTCTTTATTTTCCCACTTCACTACTGCGCTTTCAGGAACTGCAGTAACACTGTTATTGTTTAATTCAATAGTTGCATTCATAAAAGTACCGGGCAATAAATCTTTATCCGCATCTTTCAAATCACAATGTACACTGGTTGTGCGGTCTTCGCCTATGTTTGGTGTAATCAAATGGATTACAGCCAGGTATTTCTTCTCTGGATGTTTATTGGTTGTACAAATGATTCTTTGCCCTTCTTTTAATTTGGATGCATCGTTTTCAAAAACTGTCAGGTTCACATGTAAAGCACCCGGATTAATAAGTTCGAATAAAACATCTGAAGAAGTAACATACTTCCCGGTATTCACGTTTACTTTAGTGACATAGCCGCTTATAGGGGCATAGATATTAATCGCTCTTGAGATATTATTCTCGTTTAAGGCATTTGGGTTCAGACCGATTAACCTGATCTTTTCGGCTAGTGAACGCGCCAGGATTTTTTGACTGCTAAATTCACTTTCTGCTTGCTGGAAAAGCTTATCACTTGTTGCTTTTGTTGCATTTAAACCTTTTTGACGGATATAATCTGCTTCTGCAAATTTCAATTTACTCTTTGCCGTCAGGTAGTCTTGTTGTAATTGGATGTATTGCTGATCTTCTATAGTAGCTAATATACTTCCTTTAGCTACCCGCATTCCTGGGATCAGCCTCATCTTTTTAACATATCCGCCTAATGGGATACTGATTGATATCATATTTTCTGGTGGTACGTCAACCACACCATTCACTTTTAAGGCTGTGTGCATTTCCTTCTTTTCAAAAGGCCCGGTTTCCACTCCTGAGTTTTTGATCTGCTCTGGCAAAAGCTGAACCACTTCTTCATCAACCTTTGTTTGAGGTTTTTCTTCCTTTAAGGCAGCCTTTTCATCTTGTTGCTGATTGCTGCAGGATGCGCATAAAAAGAGCATAAGGGATGCGAATTGAATTACTTTTTTCATCTTTTTTATTGATGGTTTCATCTGTATATTTTGTTAAAACTTAGTTAATGGCACTTATTTTTTCTATTTCAAAAGCCGCTTCATTCAATTGTTGAACGGTATTGAAATATTCACTACGGATCTGAATAGATTGATTGATCAGGATCACCCAATCCAGATAACCGATTTCTCCTGCATTTAATTTATCGGTAGTAATGGTAATTATCCTGGATGCATTCGGGAGAATTGAGTTTTGATAAGAAGTCACCAGCCTGCTTTGCTGTGCGTAGATTTTCAAGGCATCTCCCATCCTGTTAGTCAACTCCTGTTCAATCACAGAAAACTCCTGTTCACGCTGCCTGATTAATACATTCGAGGCTTTGATCCTTGAACGCTGTGCACCAAAGAACAGCGGTATTCCAACACCGACATTTACAGAAGAGAAACGTTTACTTTTATCAAAGTATAAATCAGTGCCCGAAGCTGTAGTCTGCAAGCCTACAATACTGGCGTTACTGTAACCAAGATTTAAGGAAGGCATGAGCTTACTTTTTTCTAATTTGTACTGCTGTTGAGAGAGCAGGATTTGTTGTTGTTGCAATTTTAACGAAGGGTTATCTGCTATTTTATCTGCTGGTGGCAAAGAAGAAAGTTTGTATAACACGCTATCGGTTTCTGGAACCATTTTCTGCTGGCTATTTAACAAAAGGTTAAAGCGATTCAATAACACTTCATAGTCTGTTTTTAGAATTTCCAGCTGGTTAGAGATCTGTGAACGCTGATTTCTGGCAGTGACGAGTTCTAGTGCGTCTACATCTCCTGAATTAAAACGTTGTTCAGCTTTCTTCAGAAAGTTACCATAAATGCTGTCAGCTTGTAGCAATAGCCTGCGTTTATTTTCCAAAACCAGCAATCCGTAATAGGTAGACTTAACGCTTGTTTTGAGCCCTAGCTGCTGTTGTAGCTGTCCAGTTTCACTAATCAGGATATTTGTTTTATAAATAGCCGACTGCCTGGTGTATACAGTAGGGAAATCGATGCTTTGCGAGATCGAAAACCTGTTATCATTGTTTAAACTGTTATACTGACCAAATTCAAATCCTGCAGTTGCCTTTTGAACATCAAAGCTGCTTGTTTTCAATTCCCGGTGATAATTGGTTTCCAGTGCGGAAACACGCAAAGCATTGTTATTTTTTAATGCGCTGTCTATCGCCGCTGGCAAATGTATTTTTTCCTGAGCGATTGCATGAAAGCTGATTGAGAATAAAATAATCAGGACAGCTATCGCTTTCTGTGGCCTGAAATATTTGAATCCTTTTTCAAAAAGTATATAAAGCATAGGTAAAACGAATAGGGTAAGTAAGGTCGAGACAATTAAACCACCGATAACAACTGTAGCCAGTGGTTTCTGTACAGCACCACCAGCACCAGTACTGATAGCCATCGGAATAAATCCAAGAGAAGGGACCAGAGCAGTCATCAGGACAGCTCTGAGCTTGGATTTGGTAGCATGTATCACAATACGTTTAACATCTGTCCAGCCTTCTTTTTTCAAACGGTTAAATTCAGTTACTAAAAGGATTCCATTTAAAACAGCAACTCCGAATAAAGCGATAAAACCCACTCCGGCAGAAATACTAAAAGGAAGATCTCTCATCCACAGTGCCAGAACCCCACCAATTGCTGACAATGGGATTGCAGTATAAATAAGCAATCCTTGTTTTACTGAACTAAAAGCGAAGTACAGCAGCAAAAAGATAAGTAAAAGTGCAATAGGTACCACAATACTTAACCTTGCTTTGGCGGCGGTCATATTTTCAAAAGACCCTCCGTATTGTATGGTATAGCCCTTATTCAGGCGGAGTTCTTTTCCAACTTTCTGCTGTAATTCTTCGACGATGGATTGTACATCCCTGTCTTTGATATTAAAACCAATAATAATCCTGCGTTTGGTGTCTTCCCGCTGAATCTGGTTCACTCCTTCTACTTCTTCTACCGATGCGACCAGTGATAATGGAATCTGACCACCGGTTTTTGCCGGAACTATCAGGTTACGGATGTCAGCAATGTTCTTGCGTGCCCCACCGTCTAATCTGACCACCATGTCAAATCGCTTTTCTCCTTCATACACCTGTCCTGCTACCTGCCCGGCAAAAGCTGTATTCACGACACGATTTACATCACTCACATTCAAGCCATATTTAGCCATGCCTTCTCTGTTGTATTTAACCACAACCTGTGGCATCCCATTTACTTTTTCTTCATAAATATTAATAGCTCCTTTGACAGTCTGAATGATTCCGGTTAGGCGATGTGCGTAATTCGCCAGAGAATCCAGATCTTCTCCAAAAATCTTACAGACCACATCTTGCCTTGCTCCTGTCATCAATTCATTAAAACGCATCTGAACAGGGAATTGGAATCCAACTGTAATACCTGGAACAACTTCAAGTGCCCTGGTCATTTTCGCACTTAATTCCGGAAATGATTTAGCTGAAGTCCACTCCTTTTTATCTTTAAGAATAACCATCATATCACCTGCTTCAAAAGGCATCGGATCTGTAGGGATTTCGCCACTTCCAATCTTGGTGACGATTTTCTGGACTTCAGGAAATTCTTTCAGGAGAATTTTAGAAGCCTTCTGCGTTGTTTCAATCGTGTTGTTTAAGTTACTACCCGTCAATAGCCTGGTTTCAACGGCAAAATCACCTTCTTCCAGCTGGGGAATAAATTCTCCGCCCAAACGGGTAAGTATAAATACTGCGAGCACAAATAGTGAAAGGGTAACCAGAATGATAGTTTTAGGAAAATGTAATACTTTACTGAGTATGGGCTGATATCTTCTTTCCAACCATGCCATCAACCTGTCAGTCATATTTTTTTCATGCTTCAAATTTTTACTGAGGCATAGGGCCGACATCATGGGAACGTAGGTAATGGATAATATAAATGCACCAAGAATAGCAAATGCAATTGTAAATGCCATCGGTTTAAACATCTTTCCTTCAATGCCTTCGAGAGAGAGGATTGGTAAATAAACGATCAGAATAATGATCTGGCTGAAAACGGCCGATTTAATCATGGAGCCAGTAGATTTACCTACTTCTTTATCCATCTCATCCTGATTGATATGTCCTGCTTTTCTGAATTGTTTGGAATGCGAAAAACGGTGTAATATTGCTTCTACAACGATAACAGACCCATCGACAATCAGTCCGAAATCTATGGCTCCCAATGACATCAGATTGCCGCCAACGCCAAATTTATTCATGAGAATAATTGCAAATAACATCGAAAGCGGAATAACTGACGATACAATAAGCCCTGCTCTGAGGTTACCTAAAAAGAATACGAGAACAAAAATAACAATCAATGCACCTTCTAATAAGTTGGTTTCTACAGTATGAATAGCGTTATCCACCATTTTAGTCCGATCCAGAAAAGGTTCAATAACTACTCCTTTTGGCAGCATTTTCTGTATTTCAGCAATCTTATCTTTAACTCTTTTAACGACTACTGAAGAATTTTCTCCTTTCAGCATCATGACCACGGCACCGGCAACCTCTCCCTGATCATTATAGGTCATTGCGCCGTACCTGATTGCAGCTCCGTACTGAACAGTCGCAACATCTTTCATCAGTAAAGGGGTACCATTCTCTAATGTTTTGACAACGATCTGCTGAATATCCTGCGTTGTAGCGGTTAATCCTTCACTTCTGATGTATAACACGGTAGGACCTTTTTCAATATAAGCGCCACCGGTATTTTCATTGTTTCTTTCCAGCGCTTCAAATACATCAGCAATGGTAAGATTATGGGCTTTTAATTGTTCCTGACGCACAGCAATTTCATATTGTTTGAGTTTACCACCGAAACTGGACACTTCCGCGATACCGGGGGTTCCTAAAAGCTGGCGGCGTACAATCCAGTCTTGAATGGTCCGGAGTTCTGTAGCATCGTACTGCGCTTCATACCCTTTGAGTGGTCTGACCACATATTGATAAATTTCGCCCAGTCCGGTTGAAACAGGAGCCATTTGAGGAGATCCTGCACCGGCAGGAATCTCTTGTTGAACTTGTTGTAATTTCTCACTGATCTGTTGCCTTGCCCAGTAAACATCGGTCTCTTCATCGAATACAATAGTAACCAGGGAAAGTCCAAAACGAGAAAAACTTCTGATTTGTTTAAGACCAGAGATACTGCTGCAGGCTTGTTCAATAGGAAATGTAATTAATCTTTCGATATCTGGTGCACCAAGAGAGGGTGATACAGTAATCACCTGGACCTGGTTGTCTGTAATATCGGGAAGTGCATCTATAGGTAATTTGGTGACCTCATAAGTACCCCAGCCAATTAGCGCGAGTACAAAAAGACCAATGATCAGCTTATTCTTTATAGAAAAGCTAATAATCAGGTTAAGCATAATTTCTAATTATTTTAAAAAACAGGAATACGTCAGTGCTATAGAGACATTTTTTCTATGGCACACTAATTAAAGCCGGTTAAATGGCTTCTGCGGAATTTTAAAAGAAGAATTTATACTCTGGGTGGCCTGAATAAATTGTCGAGTGCAGGATTGCACAGCCAGTGTTGCCCGGGTTTAACAGGGGCTTCTACCAAAAAGATATAGTGTTGTTTAAATTGAATAGTTTTTGAAAAAGAAATAGCTTGAGAAATATGTCCCTGGCTACTGATCTTTTTAAATGGCAGTTTCATGTCCTCTTCATCATCATTATCGTTTAAATCTTCCCCAAAATAATGCATGGATAAGAAATCGATAATCCCAACCTGACTGTTTTGTTGGTGGTGCTGTTGAAAATGTGAGACAAGATGAGGCAGTTTGAATACTTCGGAGAAAGAGGTATTCAGAAAAAGAATTGGAAATAGTACGTATAAACATGCCTTTTTCACGCTGTAAATATAGACAAATCATCATCATTCAATATAACGTGAAATTTATTTGCAAACTTGAATAACGTTAACTAGCATTGTATTAAATTATTTTCGCTCACCTCTCAATCTTAAATAGCCATGAAAATGGATTTCACTACTGCTACTTTTAAAAATTTCGAGAACATTGAAGGCCATGATATGTATGATAGAGCAGCTGTTTTCGGCGATTTCCTTCAATACATGAAAGACAATGGCCATATGAATTACCGTCTTCAGAATTTCTCAGGCTGCGGTCCGGAAATGCGTGTAAAAACTTCAATACATGAGGATGGTTTTGATTATGTGAGCTTTGTCTCTAATGATTACCTGGGTTTTACGCAGCATCCAAAAGTAAAAGCGGCTGCTATTCAGGGAATATCAGACTTCGGTACTGGTGCAGGAGCATCACCGTTAATTGGTGGACATTTTTCTTATCATGAGATTTTAGAAGAGAAAATTGCTGCTTTCTTTAAGCGGAGCAAAGATTCATCAGTAATCTATACCACCGGTTATACGGCTAATAGTGCTACTTTAATGAGCCTGTTACAGAAAGAAGATTTGGCAATAGTGGATATGGCTGTGCATTCCAGTATCTATGAGGGTTGCATATTAACGAATACAAAAACATTTCTTCATAACCATATGGAGTCTCTGGAACGAATTTTAAAAGCTGCCAGATCTCAGTACAGAACTAAATTGGTAATTGTTGATGGTGTTTATTCTCAGGATGGCGATCTTGCACCTTTAAGGGAAATTATCGGATTGGCCAGGCAGTATGGTGCTTATGTAATGGTAGACGATGCCCATGGGATCGGAGTGCTGGGTGCGACCGGAAGGGGGGCCCTGGAGCAACATGATTTATTACAGGAGGTCGATATTATTTCCGGAACTTTCAGCAAGACATTCGCAAATATCGGCGGTTATGTGATTGCAAATCCTGACCTGATCAATTTTCTTAAATTTCAGTCCAGGCAGCAGATTTTCTCAGCCACGAGCACACCTGCAGCAGCAGGTATCATTAAAGCGATTGAATTAATTGATGAAGAACCGCATTGGCAATTAAAGCTCTGGGAAAATATCAATTATTTCAAGAAAGGGCTTCAGGATATAGGAATAGATACGGGGACAACTGCATCTGCTATAGTCCCTGTTAAAATCGGTGATCCTCATAAAACCGGTGATGCTGGCAAGTTATTACTGAAGGCTGGTATCTATACAAATCCAATATTGTATCCTGCTGTAGCAAAAAAAGATGCCCGGATACGGATGAGTTTAATGGCAACCCATACGAGGGAACAATTAGATAAAGCCCTGAATGCGTTTGAATTTGTAAATCAAAAACTTGATATTGTAGGACAAAGCGTATAAGATGGTCAGAAAAGTTACCGAAGGACCGATAAGAAATAAAGAAAAAACCAGACTGAAATTACTGAATGCCGTTGGTGAAATTATAAAGACTGAAGGTTATAAGGGTTTGGGGGTGAATAATATTGCCGCTAAAGCCAAAGCTGACAAGAAACTTATCTATCTGTATTTCGAGAATGTTGACAAGCTTGTAGAAACCTATGTACGGCAGAAAGATTATTGGAGTGCTTTTTCGGAAGGTATACAAGGGTTAATTGAAGCCAATCAAGGCAATTTTGGTCAGGAGCTTGCCAGTCAGATCTTAGTTGACCAGTTTAACTTTTTCCTTGATGCTGAAGAAATGCAGAAAGTTATTCTTTGGGAAATCAGTGAGAAGAACGCACTGATGCGGGAAATAGCTGATGCCAGAGAGATTTTAGGCAACGAACTTTTTAAACTTACCGATCCGCATTTCGGAGGGACCGATGTAGATATAAGAGCTATCCAGGCCCTTTTAATTGGGGGGATTTATTACCTGGTTTTACACGCAAAGTCAAATGGCAGTACATTTTGCGGCCTGGACATTAATGAACTGCCCGATCAAAAAAGAATTATCAAAAGCCTTCACCAGCTTGTTGAATGGAGCTATACCAAGGCTAAAAAATAGGCTATAAAATCTCCCCCGCTCCATTCTTCAGTAAATTTCCTTTTCCATTTAACATCAGCATCTTTCATAGGCTATTCTCACCGCTGTTGATAGATTCTTACTCCTATTTGCTCTATTCTGAATTATTTTGATTTTCGTGCAAATAAATTTAAGAATTTAGCATTCGATAAGTATCAGTATAAGCAAGTTGCACTATTCACTAATAGGTGAAATATTCTTTGGAATATCAAGAAATAGTATTTAATCTTGCATTTAATGATTAACAAATAACTTTTAAGAATATAAATAGCAAATAAAGAGAAATGTAAACCAGAAAAAAATCTAAAACTACCTACCTATTTAAACAATTAAATTTAACAATTATGCATATCATTGATCTCCAGAATAAGGAACTGCGACATGACTACGTCGCCTCCATTTCCACATCAGTAGCCGAAAATTTACACAAAGACAAATTTGGATGTATTGTTAAAAATACTTCTGCCAATCCCCTTGATCTTTTTAAATCAATTTGCAATGAAGTCGGTTCACCAATTACAGAGCAATATTTTGAGGTATCCAGTGAGGAGGATTATTTTCATGATGTTATAGCACATTTATGTCTGAATTCAGCGTATAAGGATAATAAGCCAGCAATTTTATGCAATGTCGATAATATTCTGGCCAAATTAACCGAAATTGATATAGACATTTTAAGTACACCAATATTCGAATTCAGCTCCGGTAAAGCTGCGGTGTTAACTAAAAAAGACAACGAGTATCAGCTGCGCTATAATGGGGAAACGATTAATACAACAACCTTATTACATATTGCTAAAGATGTGCTCAAAAAGCTTGAAGATATAATTAATGAAATCGGAGAGCAGTATTATCTGAATGAAGGAGACTTTTTAGTCCTCAATAATCACAGAATTATACACAGCAGAACCAATTTTTCAAACGATAATGGCCGCCAATTTAAAAGTGTCAGATTGTATTATAAATAAGGGTTTGACAAAAGGGATCCAAACAAACTGATCAGATATATTTTTTAACTTTATATTACATAAATAATAAGGAAATGGATGAACAAGAAGTTTGCAGCCATATTACTGCGGTTAAAGACGTCAAATTAAGTAAAGATTATGTTTGTGAAGAGTGTATCAAGCATCATACTGAGTGGATGCATTTACGTGTCTGTCAAACTTGCGGGCAAACGCTTTGCTGTGATGATTCCCCACAAAAACATATGACCAAACATTATCATGAAAGTAAACATCCGGTAATTTCATCTGCTGAACCTGGAGAACGCTGGTTGTGGTGTTATCCAGACGAGGTATTTGTAGAATATTAATGACCTGCAGAATGGTCATTATTGTCCGTTCTGCTTCCCCACTTTTATTTCGTTTACGTCCTCAGCCAATTCTCCCGAACTTATGGGGTTCAGAGGTTATCACTCTCTTATTTCTTCCTGAAAAATAATCGCCGCATTTTGAATCGGCTTTTTTTGGCATCATGATTTTGTCTTCTGGTTTATATAAAGATAAAATCACGCAGTATCAGCAGGATTTATTATCTTATTTCCATTATATATTAACCTAACAATTAACCTAAATCATTAAGAAATGAAGAAAATTATACCCTTATTCCTGGTGACTGTCTTATTTTTTTCCATGCAGGTAATGGGGCAGGAAAAAATAGTGTCAGGAAAAGTAACTTCAGCAGAAGATGGATTACCACTGCCTGGCGTGACCGTCAAAATTAAAGGAACGACTTTGGGCGTGATGACAAACACAGACGGAAATTATTCAATTAAGGCAACGCCAGGACAAATTCTGGTATTCTCCTTTATTAGTTCAATAAGCCAGGAACAAGTTGTTGGAGCGACAGCCAGGATCAACATTATACTGAAGCAAGATTCCAAAGGCTTGATTGAAGTTGCTGTAACCGCTTTCGGTGTGAAGCAACAGGTACGCGGACTAGGTTATGCCACACAAAATGTAAAGGCAAAAGAGATCGTAGAATCTAATCAGCCTAATATTGTGAATGCATTGCAGGGAAAGGTGGCTGGGGTACAAATCAACAATTCAAGTGGTGCTCCAGGTTCTTCGGCGAGCATTAATATTCGTGGTGGGTCTTCGTTAAGTGGGAATAACCAGCCGCTTTTTGTAGTAGATGGTATCCCAATTGACAATAGTACACCTGTTTCTCAGGGTGGATTAGTTGCAAGTGCGGCCCCGGCCTCAAACCGGGCTATTGACATCAATCCCGAGGACATAGAAAGCATCACCGTATTAAAAGGACCTGCTGCTGCTGGATTATATGGTTTACGTGCGGCTTCGGGTGCAATTGTAATTACCACTAAAAAAGGGGCTTTGGGTGCCGGTAAAATTACGTATTCAAATAATTTCTCTTTTGACCGGGTCAATAAGCTGCCAGAACTTCAATCTACTTACAAACAAGGGGAACAGGGTGTTTCTAATGCAGTAGCGACTGGTTCATGGGGTTCACTGTTAAATCCGGGGGAACCTGTATATAATAATCTTGATGATTTCTTTAAAACCGGATTTTCACAAACACATGATGTTTCAGCAAGTGGCGGCAATGAAAAAACTACTTTTTTTGCTTCTGCGGGTTTATTGGATCAGAAAGGAATTGTAGAAAACACCAGTTATAAGCGTAAATCATTCCGGTTAAGCGGAGACAGCAAAATTTCGGATAAGCTAAAAGTTGGCGGAACGCTGAATTATGTAGAATCTGACCGTAAATATGTTTTGCAGGGCAGTGGCAGCGGTGTAATGGGTGCAGCCCTATGGCCAACAAGTGATAACATGCGTATTTATTTAAATCCAGATGGCAGCCAGCGTACACTTACTGGTCTGGATAATCCGTATTGGAGCCGCAATTATAAGCCCATTACCGACAAGGTGAACAGGATAATCGCCAATGGAAACATCGTATATGATCCTTTTTCTTTCCTGAATGTAACTTACCGTTTAGGAACGGATTTCTACAATGAAAAGTTTAAGAGTATCAGGGGCTCCGGAACAACAGTTGTTGGTGAAGAAAAAGGAGCTATTTCTGAAGTTGCTTCTACCAATCAGATCACGACTTCTACCTTGCTGGTTACTGGAAAAAAAACTTTTTGGAATGATTTTAACACCAGCCTTACGCTTGGCCACAATCTTGAATCAACGGCATACGAAGGGGTAACGACAACGGGTCTGGGCTTCATTGACCCTACATTCACTTCGCTGAATAATACTTTACCAAATACCAGGACAAGTATTAATAATGTTACCAGAAGAAGGATAATGGGCGTTTTTGCAGATTTGAACCTGGATTATAAAAATCTGGTTTATCTGAATTTACGCGGGCGTAATGATTGGTCATCTACGGTTAGAAAAGATGCACGCTCCTTCTTTTATCCTGCAGTAAGTACTTCTGTTGTATTTTCTGAAGTATTAAAGGAAATGGGTCTTAAATCGGATGATAAGGTCTTTTCGTTTGGAAAGTTCAGAGCTTCGTGGGCAAGGGTTGGTAAGGATGCCCCCCCATATGTATTGGCTACCACATTAGGTACTACCACTAATAGCTCTACGATTAATCCAAGGGGATTCATTATAAATTCAGGTGGCTATTATGGAAATCCGCTGCTTCAACCTGAATTCACGAATTCGTTTGAAATTGGAGCAGACATCAGGTTTTTCAAAAGCAGATTGGGTTTGGATGTTACTTACTATAATTCTACTTCAGATAATCAGATTCTTGGTACGCGTACAACTCCTTCGTCTGGTGCATTTCTGGCCTATCTGAATGGAGGTTCTATCAATAGCCGGGGTGTTGAGGCTATATTAAATATCCAGCCTATTGTCCATCAAAATTTCAGATGGTCTGTAGATCTGAACTTTGCAAAGAATAAATCAACAGTAAAATCATTACCAGGAGAATTAGACAGAATAGAATTATCAGATGCGTGGGTAGCTGCCGGGGGCACTAATGTAGCACAGGCCGCCGCGTTTCTAGATGGTTCTTTATTTGGGATCAATGGTACGACCTGGAAAACCAATAGTGATGGGAAACTGCTGTTAGATAACAATGGAGCTCCGCAGGTAGCGCCTGCGCTGAGCCTGATTGGTGATAGAAATCCAGATTTCACAGTTGGAATTACCAATACTTTCACTTATAAAAGCCTGTCTTTGTCGTTTATGATTGATATCAGACGTGGTGGTGATATTTTCAATAACACAGAAAATGCCATGGTTTACTCGGGTACCAGTAAAAAAACACTGGACAGAACCACTAAAGTTTTTGATGGGATTATAGAGTCTACAGGATTAGCCAATACTAAGAGTATCAAACTAGATCAGAATTATTATCAAACGTTATATGCCAAACAAGGATACGATTTTGTGGAAGATGGTAGCTGGTACCGCCTGCGCTATGCTACTGTAAGTTATAGTTTTCCGAAAACAAGGATTAAGGGTGTTGGACTATCTAATTTACAGATTTCATTAACTGGCCGGAATCTGATCCTGATCACTAAATATTCTGGTGTGGATCCCGAAGTGTCTGGCAGTGGTGCCGGAGTGAATGGCTCTGGGTCATTTGGCTTTGACAACCTGGGTATCCCGGCAACCAGAGGATTTGATTTGGGTTTAAGATTATCATTTTAATATTATCAATCATGAAAGCATTATCTATAAAAGTTATTTCAGTTTTAAGCCTTGGTGCTTTAGCAATGACTACCACCTCCTGCAAAAAATATCTGGATGTGAATACAGACCCAAACAATCCAACTTCTGTTTCGGCTGCAAACCGTTTAGTTGGTGCAATTACAACAACCAATGGCGCTTCGATGTGGCGTGGTTCCAGAGAAATTGCTGGGTTAGTGCAATATGGAACCACACAATTAAATACTGGAACTAACAGAAACGCAGAGCAGTGGCGTTATACAGCTTCCTATTTTTTCTGGCAGAATGCTTATGTCTATACGATGCCAAACTGTGTCGATTTAATTAATCTGGGTGAAACTGAAGGAAATCCGCACTTCACAGGAGCAGGTAAGACATTGCTGGCTTTAAATATTGGCATGTTGACGGATCAATATGGTTCCATTGTAGTGAATGATTTTTACAATGGAGTTTCAGGTATCAATCTTGTTCCTTCTTTTGATGACCAACAAACTGCCTATCAACGCATCCAGACTTTATTGGATGAAGCAATTGTCGCCTTTGATGGAACAAATAAAACGGCAGCACTGAATTCTAAAAATGGGGATATCCTATATCAGGGTGATGTCAGTAAATGGAAACGTTTTGCTTATGCGTTGAAAGCACGTTACCTGAATCATTTAACAAAAAAGACAGCACTTTATAATCCGGCAAAGGTTATAGAGGCCTGCGAAAATGCTTTTAATACAGATGGTATGGATGCACAATTTGACTATATAGAAGGCGGACTGCAAACTGATGAAAGTCCATGGTCAAGCTGGGGTGGTTTTACCAGTACTACTGATCCAAGGTATTTTACGTGGAGCCAGTTCTTCGTCAATATGTTAACGAGCTTTCCTGTAACCAATAACATTTACCAGGACCCGCGGATTACAAAGATTATGCTTCCCGCAGCAGCTGATGGAAAGTATAGAGGATTGAGGTCTGGAGGCGCCCTTGCTGGTGGGCAAGGCATATTAGCAGATGGGTCTAATGGTGATGCTACCAAAACAGCTATTGCTGATTATGGTCCGTTTAGCAAAAGTGGATATTATACCAATAAGACTTCTCCGTTCCCTTTCATTACTTATTCGGAAGTGAAATTAATCGAAGCTGAAGCCAAATTACGTTCTGGTAATACAGCGGGTGCTTTAGCAGACTATGAATTAGGGGTAAAAGCCAATATGAGAAAATTAGGGGTGAATGCTGCTGAAATAAATGCTTACTGGACGGCACAGCTTGGTGATGGTCTTGTTTCACATTTTTCCAGTCTGACGCAAGGATTAAGTCACATTTTCCGCCAGAAATATATTACGCAGTGCTTAAATAATGAGACTTGGGTAGACATGCGCAGAATGGATTATAGCAAAGAGATTTATGGTCCCGGGCTTAAAAAACCGCTAAATATCAATACAACTATTTTTTCATCAAATGATGCTGATCCATGGATACAGGCTATGGTTTATGAGACTAATGAAGCGACAAGAAATCCGAAGAATGTAGCTGATAACTCTGAAAAGACCCGGTTATTAACACCGCTTTGGTGGAACCAGCCTTAATTAATAAAATAAAATTACTGCGCACGATTCAGCTAATATTTGGGTCGTGCGCTAGTATAAAATCGTTTTATCATTTATTAGTAATAGATAATTTTTAGCATCGTATCCCTTATAAACCCATTTTTTATACGAGTTAGCGCCTACTCAATTATGAAATACGCTATATTTGAGTCATCATCCGCCTGCAAATAAGTTTACACCAAGCCAATAATTCTAGTTATGAATTCGCATTTAGACCCTACTGATTTGGGAATATTAAATCTTCTGCAGGAAAATGGAAGATTGACCAATAAAGAGCTTGCACATCAGCTGAACAGAACAATTTCTCCGATTTTTGACCGGAGAAAAAGACTGGAAGAAATGGGCTATATTAAGAAGTATGTCGCCATATTGGACAGAGAAAAAATAACAACTTCTCTGGTTGCTTTTCCTCAGATTGCACTGACCAGCCATAGTGAGGATGCTTTGGCATCATTTCAGAAAACTGTCATTTCTTATCCTGAGGTGCTGGAATGTTATCATATCACTGGCAAGTATGATTTTATGCTCAAGATTATCATTCCTGATATGCATGCTTATAATGCTTTTCTTCGTCAAAAGATTGCCCCACTTGAAAATGTTGGTAATGTACATAGTTCATTGGTGATCTCGCAGGCTAAGTCAGAAATCGGTTTACCTTTATAGCCTGCAATTAAAATGCTGGGCTTATCCTCCTGATTTAACACGGCCTTCTTCTTCAGATGATCCTTTAGAACGTTGACGGGCTCCTTTAATGGACGTGCTGCCAAATCTATAGCTACAAGTTAGCCGGAAAACCCTGGTTTCACTTTTTTCATTAACGCTATAATTTTGTGATGGGATCGCACTGGTAATTCTGAATTTCTGTAAGTTGAAGACATCATTTGCAGCTAATTTCAGACTTAGTTTTTTCTCCATGAATGATTTACTGATCCCTAAATCAATACCATATATAGGTTTCACCGCCAATGTTCCATCAATCTGTGCTGAACGGTAAAAACCTGATAGTTCAAAATTCGTGGTACTGTTCAAAGTGATAGTCTGATTACTGTTAAAGTTAAAAGCTGTTTTGCCTCCTTTATAAGGCACGCCCAAAAGATTAGGTGTACTGAATTCGTTATAAAAAATAGTCAGGTTATTGTTTGTTGTCCACCACTTAAACAAGGTTAGAGGTGAATTGATGTTCAGGCTGTAAGATTTCTTTTGCGCAAGATTCTGAGAAGAAATAAACAATGTTTTCTTCGCTGTATCAGAAACCAGTACTCTTGAAATTGCATTGTTGGTATGGCTGTAGCCAAGTGTAGCATTTATCGTTTTTTTATAAGAATAAGAAATCTCAAACGAATTTGTGTACTGAGGGTTTAAAAATGGATTCCCCATGCTGTAAGTATATAAATCTACGAAATACACAAAAGGATTTAAATCTTCGTAATTAGGGCGGTCAATTCTTCTGCTGTAAGAAAAGCCAGCTTCATGATTTTTAGAAAGTACACGGTTTACAAAAACACTAGGAAACAAGTCAAAATAATGGCGGTCAGAAATTTGTTGTTTAGGAACAGAATTACCTTTAGAATTCGTTTGTTCCGCTCTCAACCCTAATTGTACAGTTAATCCTTTGAATTCACGGTTCAGGTTTACATAACCTGCATTTATATTTTCATCATAGATGAAATGATCGCTTCGGGCAAGATCATTCTGCCAGCTATTATTCAGGAAGTTTTCAAAAGAAGAGACGTTATCGGTACTGACTTTACTACTTTTCAGCCCTGTCTCCAGTTTCATCTTTTTATTAATAGGTAAGGTATAATCTACCTTTCCAACTAATATTTTGACCAATGATGGTGTCCTGTTTCTAAAAATGTATGGTACTTTAGAAGGCTGACCGTCAGCATTTAAATAAGTATTATTGTAATTGGAGTTCTGTAATCCGTTATATCTGGAATAATCAGCATCGGCCGAAATTTCCTGCCCTGCAGTATCAATCGTACCTTTATAGTTCAAATTGTAAGTGATACCTGTATATTTATACTGATTTGGATTAAGGGCGATAACTGATGAATCTGTTTTCAAGGGCTGACTTCCAATCAGCGTCACTACCCTCGTATCCTTATTATTTCCGGTAGCGTTGTAGCCGTTTACGACTACACCAATAGTATTTTTATCATTAATAAAATAATCCAGCCCAGCCTTATAGTTATAATTCTGTCTTTCCCCTATCTGTGTACTTTTTTGTCTGAAAAAGGTTTGATCTGCTTCGGTATTGTTTACACGATCAATATCCAGGTCATGGAATCTTTTATTCTTCCCATAATTAAATTCACCAAATGCGTTAAATTTTTTCTCTCTGTGGTTGAGCGATAATCCACTGTTTACTTTATAATATCTACCATAACCTGCTCCTGCTGTTAGTGAGCCGTTAGTACCATAATTTTTGTTCTTTTTTAGTTTGATATTAATAATTCCAGAGTTTCCGGCAGCATCGTATTTTGCTGATGGATTGGTGATCAATTCTATAGATTGTATTGCATTTCCTTCTGTAGAGCGCAAAAGATTAGCCAATTGTTCGCTGGAAAGATAAGTTGGTTTGCCATCGAGCATAACTGTTACTCCTGTTTTTCCTCTGAGACTTACGTTGCCGTCTTTGTCAACGCTTACTCCTGGTGCTTTTTCCAGGATTTCAAGCGCAGTATTCCCTGCTGCCAAAACACTGTTTTCTACATTTAATACTGTTTTATCAATCTGCCTTTCTATAAGAGGTTTGCGGGCAATGATATTAACATTATTCAGCTGTTTAGAAGCCGGAACCAGCTCTACATTATCAATGTTGTAAGTTTTATGTGCCGTATTGATAGCATACGGGCCTTTAAAAACTCTGTTATAACCTATCATATTGAAAGCGACAAGATATTGTCCTTCTGGTAAACGCTCGAAAAGATAGCTTCCGTTATCATCTGTAATAGAGCCTTTAATCAGAGTTGAGTCTTTGGCTGCTAATAAACTTACTGAAACGTAGGATTGATTGCTATGTTTTTCATCCAAAACTTTACCGCTAAGTTTACCGGTACCTGGGTTAGTTTGGGCGTTTGCTGAGGAAAGTGTAAAGAGGCTGATTGTGCAGGCCAAAATACCAATGGTTAGTCTTCTCATCTTTTAAAGGTTATGTCTTTAAGATGACTAAGCAGATAAAAGGTTACAGCAGTATTAAAAATTTATTAAAAAAGGGTGACCAGTATCCAACTTCCAGTTCCTGTTTGAAATGTTAGTCTTGATGCTGATCACCCTTATGTTTTGCTAATTATAGATTAATAGCCGCGATGCCAGTAACCTCCACCGTAACCACCTCTGTGATGTCTGTATCCACGATCCTGAACGATGCAGGAACTTAATAAGGATGCTACTACTGCCAATAGCATTAGATTTCTAAATGTTTTCATTTTTGTGTGTTTTAGTTTTTAACCTATTAATTTCATAACCTGTACTATAGACGTGGGGATTGCTTAAAGGATTAATCTGGACTGGATTTCAACAGGGCTTTCAGCAGCAGGCTAAATACTGTATATCAGTACATTATAATCATTTGATAATTTTGATTAGACAACAATAAGTTTTGTAACCAAGTAAAACCAACTATCTCTGGAAAGCAAAATTCTTTTCTAAATTTCTTGCCGGGACGCTAATTCTGTAAATTTATTAGTCTAAAGAATTGTCATTAAACATGAACAACATCCTGAAAATTGCAAGGATTGATGCGTATTCTATTACCCCAAAGTATCTGCAACTGATCAATTCAATCCTGCAGGGGATTCAGTCCGGGCAGATCAAAAAAAATGATGTACTCCCCTCCATCAATGAGTTTAGCTATGCGCTGGAAACTGCCAGAAGTACGGTAGAGCGCGCTTATAATGAACTCAAAAGAATGGGTTTAGTCCAGTCTGTCGCCGGAAAAGGCTTTTTTATTGTCCATACTCAGTTCCAGAGACCAGTAAAAGTATTATTGCTTTTCAATAAGCTGAGCATCCATAAAAAGCTCATTTATGATGCTTTTTCCGAAACGTTGGGAAATGAGGCTGCTATTGATTTCTATATCTATAACAATGATTTTAATGTGTTTAAGAAGTTATTGCTGGATAAGACAGATCATTATGCCAAGTGTGTGATTATCCCTCATTTTTATGAAAACAGAGAAATGGGCTATAAACTGATTGATACGATTGCCAAAGAGAAACTCATACTGATGGATAAACTTGCTGAAGGTGTAACGGGCAATTTCGGAGCAGTATATGAGAATTTTGAAGAAGATATCTTTTCTGCGCTGGAAAAGCTGATTGATAGATTATCAAAGTATAATAAGCTAAAAATAATCTTTCCGCAGAATTCTTATTATTCAAAAAAAATATTAATTGGCTTTCTGCGTTTCTGTCAGCACTATAACTATGACAATGAGATACTGAATAATCTTGATAATCATGAAATGGAGTATGGATCGGTATATATCAATCTGATTGAGGATGATCTGGTTATCTTGATTGAAAAGATCATTGAGGGGAATTACAAGATAGGAAAAGACATCGGCGTAATATCTTACAATGAAACTCCTATTAAAAAAATTATCCTGGATGGAATCACTACAATCTCAACGGATTTTAAGATGATGGGAGAAAAAGCTGCCGAATTACTGCTTAGTAATTCCTCTGAACACATTCAAATTCCTTTTAAAGTAACTTTAAGAAATTCTCTTTGATGAGTTATAAAAAACAATTAATCAACTGATTACAGGACTATAGCTTATATTTATTAATTATTTAATGATAAAAAACAAGAATAAGTTTGCTTACTAAATATATTATTGTACTTTTGCAATCCCAACAACAACGAAGGTTATTAATAACTGGAATGTTGATCAAGTTCGGGGTGTAGCGTAGCCCGGTATCGCGCCTGCTTTGGGAGCAGGAGGTCGTAGGTTCGAATCCTGCCACCCCGACTTAAATTCAAAAAAAGAGGCTTCTGGCCTCTTTTTTTATACATAAACTTTCTAAAGCCGCGCGAGTTTAAATGGATCAAGTCATAAACTTGTGGATTAGGGATTAAATTTCAAGTTTTGGGTTTGATATTTTTTGAGTTCAAAGCAGATGGTTACGATTCTTTAATAAGCTAATTACTCCCTGATTTTATAGTTCAATCTATCAGTATTAAACGCTCCTGATTACTTTGATAAGAAATCGGCCAACGCTTCAGCGGAATTCTTAGGGAGAGGAAAGATCATGATTTTTCCAGGCTTGCTACTTTTACGAAAGTTCTCTGATGCTTTTGGGTTTCCATTGTTTGTTTCCTTTTGCCCGGTACAGAACTTTTGAAACAACCTGTACGCCAAACTGCTGCTTTAAAAATGAAATCGTCCAGGATTCCCCTTGAAAATTTACCCGTTAAACTTCCCATAATAAATAATTGCTTTCCACCAATGTAAGCTATTCGCGTTAAAGATTATCCTGATGCGTAAAAAATGTCCGTAATTGTCCGCAGCTGTCTGCAATTGTCCGCAGTTGTCCATGGGTTAGCCCAAGGGAAAATTATAATTTCATTAATCTTCAACTAGTTATGGTTTGGTTGTGCCTGAGTGGTGGTCGGGATGACACTAGGTTGAGAACAGGCTTTAACTATGGCAAGTCCAAGTCATTTCAACTAGTTGTTTTGACTTGGACTTGCCATGCTCTCGCGCTACTTTAGCACTGCTCTTACCCTAACGAGTACCCGACCAGTACTCAGGCAGTACCCGGCCGATATAGCTTTATTATTTAGCTGTTTTGAATTTATTTACGAACAGCCCGGCCTTCTTTCGGCCGAGTCATTCCCATGCAAATTGAAAGCTTTCAGCGCAAATCCCACAGGCATAAGAGCATCCGTGACAGCAAAGACTTTCTGTTTAGCGTGTCAAAAAGCACAACTAACTGAAGATTCATAAACCTTAGGATTTCTCCTTTGACTAAGGCATGGACAACTACGGACAATTGCAGACAGCTGCGGACAATTACGGACATTCTCTACTCCTGATGATGCGCTTTAACGTTAATGATTTACATTTATGGAAAAGAAACTATTTATGGTAATTTTCAATTGTAAATTTTCAAAGGGAATCCTGGCCGATTTCATTGTTAAACGCAGTGGTTTCGTTCTTATCCATTTAATATATACTTTTCAGATTAAGTTTAATGTGGTGATAGCATCACATCTAATTCAACTTCGCGTGTTGAACCGATAGTTTTTTGGGCAGTTGTTGTATATTCTTTTCACATAAATCGTAAAGCTCCAGACCTTTTTCGGTAAAACCATATTTTTCAATATATGCTAATACAAATTCGCCCTGTATACTTTGATGTTCTTCATCGCATATATTCAAATAATCACAGATAAGTGTTTGATATTTTTCGTCCATAAGCCCTAATGTAAATACAGCAAAGCTACCAGGCATAGCACAGTGCTCTGCTTCGAAATCATTGTACCATTCAAATTCCTTCATGGCCAGCCTTGCGTAATCTTCAATTTTCCCATACAGGGCTGGCCATCTTGCTGCATTCGCAAACAACTGATGAACGCCTTTTTTCTGCAATCCCTTAATAGGAAGCCAATTCTTTTCCGGACTTTTGAAAGTTATGGTGTAAGACCCGGGAAAACCAAATGCTAACAAACGGCAAAGAAAATTCAAAACCAGCAGATAGGCTTCTTCTTTCTCTTCTTTTAATGTGATTTTTATAGTCGCAAAAACATCATTAGCATCGCAGGAAACTATGCTGTCTTTGTATTGCGCTATCTCCAGGGGCAAGTCTCCGCTGCCTTGTTTCTTCAGTTTCAAGGGTAAGTCACTGCCAATTGCTTTGGCCATTTTAAAAATATTATTTGCTGTGTACTGGCCTTCGCTTCCACCGAATTTTACAAAGCACACTCCAATATAGCAGGCAAAACGCAAATAATCTTCCTGCAACTGGCCAATAGATTTGCCGGGTTTTAACTTATAATGGTCGTACCCATCGTTATCGATAGTCTGTTCTAAAAATGGATCACAGACATTTTTATCCACCCAGTCTGACAAGATTCTATCCACATGCCACTGCAATCCACAGAGCTTCCGCATAGTATCAGAAAAATCCCTTGCCTTTTCATATACGAAACCGCTATTATCAAGTTTAAATAAATAATATTCCAATGGAGCATCTACTAAAATTTCCCGTCCGTTCACAAGAAAGCATTCATAAGATGGATACTCAGGCTCTTCACGGGTATTGGACACCTGCGCCTTTCCTTCTAATATAGAGGCAACACAAGCATCGAACAATTCATTTAATGAGGAATCAGAACTAACATCCTCAAAAATTAAATAATCTCTTTTATTTTCCATTATTAATCTGTTGTATTTGTCTGCTGACAAAGAAACTATAATTTATATGTTTTTCGAACATTGCTGAAAAATTTTGCATTTTGTTCATTTCTCCCATAGATGTCAGGACTTAAAGAAAATACTTTATTCATATAGAACACAGTTGAATTTAAGTGCTGAAAATGTAATTTTGAATATTCGAGAGTTTGATCAGGTTGACCGGCTTTTCTTAACAGCAATTAAAAGAAGAATTTAAACGTAGAGAAATGAAAAATAAAAAGATTGGCTGGATTGGCCTGGGAAAAATGGGGCAGCCTATGTCAGGACAGTTATTAAAAGCAGGTTATCAGGTTTATGTTTATGGCCGAAGTGAGCAGGATACACAACTTATGGCAACCAAAGGTGCAGTGGTTTCTCCATCAGTATTAACATTGACCAATACGGTTGATGTATTATTTTTAATGGTGACCGATGACCTGGCCATTGATGATATTTTTAAATCGGAAACAGGAATTCTGTCTGCTGAACTTACTGGTAAAACTATTGTAAATATGAGTACCGTTTCTCCGGCAATCAATCGTGAAATGGCTGCACTTTGCAAAGAAAAAGGCGCATTTTATCTTGACGCCCCTGTTTCAGGCAGCGTTAAGCAGGCTGAAGAAGCAAAACTGGTGGTTATGGCAGGTGGCGAAGAATCGGTTTATGAAAACATCAAACCGCTGTTCGGCATTTTAGGAAGCTCATCCAGTCTTATTGGCGAAATTGGTGCAGGAAATCTTGCTAAACTAAGCATCAATACACTTTTAGCTATTGAAGCGCAAGGACTTGCGGAGGTTATTAATTTTGGTGAGCAGCATGGTATTTCAGCAGAAAAAATCATGTCCATAATCAATAATGGAGCACTAGGTAGCATATTCATGAAGTTAAAAGGCGAGCTGATCATTAATGACAATTATAATCCTGCCTTTGCTTTAAAGCTCCTGACTAAAGATCTGAGGCTGGCAAAGGCAGAAGGTCTGGATTCTCCACTAGGGAATACAGTTTGTAAAACTTTTCAGGAGGCAGAAGCAGAATTTGGCAATGAAGATCTTATTGCCATTAAGAAACAGCTGTAATAGCTTATATTTTAGGTCTGATTAATCCTATATAATAATTGGAGGTATCAACTTCTATATTTTCTGCTGATATACCCGCTAAATCTATTGGCGCAAACTTAGCAGAGGGATAAATGAAGTGATACGCTCCACCTGATATTTTAACTCGTATAGGCATGTTAAAACCTTCAGCTTCTGCAATCCATCTGCAATTAAGTTTTCCATTTTTGACTGCAAGCTCTAAAACAGGCAAACTTTTGTAGCGGAGATACTGATCAAATACTGGCTCCAGGTTTTGGCCGGATTTCATACTAATGTAATGAACAACCTGATTATAGGTAACTGTCTGATGATAATATTCTTTGTTTAATCCACGCAAAATACTCCGCCACTTTTCATCATCATTAATAATCGTCCTGACTGTATTCAACAACATGGCCCCTTTCGAATACATATCTCCTGATCCCATTTGATTGACATGATAGGGCGCAACAATTAATCCGTCGTTAGCTATACCTGCACGGTTAGCATATAGATATTTCTGTCCTGCGTTTTTATTATATAATTTTTCTATAAATAAAGATTCTGCATAGCTCCCAAAAGCTTCGTGTATCCACAGGTCGCCAAGATCTTTAGCCGTAATATTATTACCAAACCATTCATGTGCACTTTCATGAACAATCACAAAATCCCATTTCTCCCCTCCCGGTACACCTATCAATTCATTTTTCGGACCGCCCCGCATATAACCACCATAACTGATCGCACTTTGATGTTCCATAGCAGGATAGGGTGTTTCCACCAGCTTATACCCATCCTCATAAAAAGGATAAGGGCCAAACCAATATTCATATGCTTTTAATAAGGGTTTTACATTCTTGGCAAAATCAACTTTCGCTCTTGACAGGTTATAGGGCAATACCCAGTAATCCAGGGTAAGCTTTCCCTTTTCACCAGTATAACTATCACTGAAATGCGTGTAATTCCCAATATTTACCGCCACATTGTAGTTATTAATGGAATTGCCTACAAACCAATCGAATCTTTTATAACCATTCTTAAGGTCAGTAACTTTTCTCAGACGCCCGTTAGATACTTCTTTCAAATCTTTGGGTACGCTTACACTAATCAGCATACTATCTGGTTCATCAGAAAGATGATCTTTATTAGGCCACCAGATACTTGCCCCTTTGCTTTCACAAGCCGTTGCGACCAGTGGATAACCCAGTGAGTCTTTAGCAAATACAACACCGCTCTCTCTGGGTGCTTTAAGTGCTACATTCGGATAACCAGAATAGAATACAGTAAACTCATCTTTACTATCTTTTTTAATCAATTCCGGGAAAGAAATAAATACTGCATTAAATTCACGTGTATACGGAAGTACCTGATTATGATAAACGATTTTATCAATATTTAAATTAGCAAAAAGATCAAATTGTAACCTTGTAAAATCCTGTGTTGCTGTAAATCTAAACAGATTGCTTCCACTGATAAATCTCTTGTCGATATTAAACTTCACATCCAGGTGATAGAAATTAAGATCATAACAACTCCGTAATGGAGTAAGATTTCCTTTTAATGTATCAGCGCGTGAAAAAGTCATTTTTTGTGCAGATGACTGTGCTTTAGTTTTTACCGGCAGGTTTGTAAAAAAAACAACAAGCCAGAGGTATAACGCTTTTTTACAGTCCATGCTGATCTATCAAATAGATCAGTGAAGCCATACTTGCAGCACCTAATTCAAGCTCACGTTTATTTACATTTTCAAAAACATCATTTGAAGAATGATGGATATCAAAATAGCGCTGAGAATCAGGTCTGAAGCCAATCAGAACAACGCCGGGAACTTTTTCCTTTAATGGGCCAATATCAGTCCCTGAATGTCCAATGGTTAAACGATCTGTTTCGTAAGGTTCAAGTATCGGTTTCCATCGCTTGTTAATCTTTTTGATAAAATCAGCTGATACATCTTCAAAGCTGAAACCACGCGGAGTAAAACCACCTTCATCTGTTTCAATAGCTGCGATATGTTCTTCTTTATTTTTGGCAGCCAGCTCAGCATATTTAGTACCTCCGTTATGGCCGTTTTCTTCATTCATAAAAAAGACCGCACGTACAGAATTTTTAGGTTTGTAATTCAAAGCTTTAAATATGCGCAGCACTTCTGCTGATTGTAAAACACCGGTACCGTCATCATGTGCACCTTCGGCTAAATCCCATGAATCAAGATGCCCGCCAACTGTAATAAACTTACCGGGATGTTCTGTACCTGTCAATTCACCAATCACATTGTAGGATAATACATCAGGAAGTAATTGACAATCTTGTTTAAAATAGAATTTAACCAGGGGCAGCTTACGCATTTTCAGCATAGCGCTCAATTTATTCGCCGCCTTGGTTGATATAGCCGCAGCTGGTATATTTTTACCGTCTTTATTATATAATGTAGCACCAGTATGCGGATAATCATCAAGGCTTTCAGTCAGCGAACGAACAATTACACCAACAGCACCATATTTAGCAGCGGTTGCCGGCCCCATAAAACGTTGGTCGCCTGATCTGCCATAGGCTTCACCTGTACTGATAAATTTAGGGTCAAAAGGACGATTATAGAAAACTATTTTACCCTTTATCTTATTTTCACCAAGCTCTTCAACTTCTTTGAGGCTTTGCACTTCAATAATATTGGCTGTAAGTCCGTCTTTTGGCGTAGCAATGCTCATACCCAATGCAGCAATTGGCACGGGGATGCGATTTTTACCGTCGATGATAAAAGCTGTCTCCTTCGCTCCTCTTACCCAATGCGGAACCATAACTTCTTGTAGATATACTTTGTCAAAGCCGTAACTTTCCATTAGTTTTTTACTCCATACAACTGCTTTTTGAGCATTATCAGATCCGCTCAGTCGCGGACCAATATTTTTACAGAGATAACGGAGGTTTTCATAGCATTTACTATTCACCAGGGCTTCATCGTAGATTTTACGTATAGTAACTGTGTCCTGAGCATATAATTGGTTTGCAGAGAACAGCACAAGAAGGATCAATTTTAATTTCATCAGGGATTAGCGTTTAGGTTCTACAATGCATTGAGGTAAATGCTTAATGGGAAAGTTACATGAATTGGCGATAAAACACATTTTACGTGCTTCTGCATGCAAACTAATTGCCTTTTCATGTTTTGCTTCATCAATAATGAGCACTACCGGCCGCAGAATAACTTCTGAAAATTGCCCGCTCCCATCTGCATTTTCGGTCATTGTTCCTGTCGCCTCATCTTTATAGTCCATTACAATAATATCATTTTGTGAACACAGATGAAGATACCAGAGCATATGACAGGATGAGATAGATGAAACCAGCAGATCCTCAGGATTATGCTTGGTTTTATCACCAAGAAAAGCAGAGTCAGAAGATCCATTTATATCAGGCTTCTGATCAATTGAAACAATAAAATTCCGATCATAAGATCTGTAGTCCATTGTTCCTGAACCTTTATTTCCTGCCCATACGAGGTTTGTTTTATATTGGTGTGTCTTAGCCATAAATGATCATTTTATATTCAATAAATCCAATTTAGACATTCTTATTTAGTTACAAAATAAATCATGGGTTATTCTGTAAATTGTCTGATATTATCAAATCAAGACTTATACCTTTGATTAAACTTTCTAATGATGACATTCCCTTCCCTTAAAAACTTACAGCAAAGTCTATATCGCGTTTTAAAGCGTTTTCCTTTCGAAATGCTTTTTGCATTTATCGCAACTTTAGCGTCAATAGCCTATATAGAGCTGGAAAGTCTGAATTATCTGAAAGAAAGTTGGTGCAAAAGAGTATTGATGACTGCAGTGCTGGGATTGGTGATCAGCCTGGCTACTACCCTATTTTGTGAAAGCCGTTCCATTAAAACCCCGCAAAAATTTATTTATAACCTGATTGCGGCATTGCTTACTGCGCTGTTATTTTTTGCATTTGATCCGCTTGTAAATGCTGCTGATGTAGTCCGGTTTTTCTTGCTGGCCCTTGCCGGACATTTATTAGTCGCCTTTGCTGCTTTCACTAAACTTGATGCAATACAAGGTTTCTGGCAATTTAACAAAACACTTTTTCTGCATTTTTTAACTAGTATGCTTTACAGCGCCGCGTTATATGCAGGTATCGCAGCTGCCATAGGTGCGATGAACCTCTTATTTGGTGTAGACTTTAAACATGATACTTTTTATATCCTCTGGGTTTGTATTACCGGAATATTCAATACTGTGTTTTTTCTTTCTGGCGTTCCTGATGATTTCTCCAAGCTAAACCAGGATTTCAGCTATCCAAAAGGCCTAAAAATATTCACTCAATATGTCCTGATCCCCTTGGCAACACTATATGTAGTTATCCTGTTAGCTTATGAAATCAAAATACTCATACAATGGAGATTACCAAAAGGATTGGTTTCTAACTTAATATTAGGCTATGCTGTTTTTGGAATACTCTCTTTATTGCTCATTTTTCCTATACGCGAAAAAGCAGAGAATAAATGGATTAAAACTTTCGCCCGCACTTTCTATTTTTTAATGTTGCCACTCCTGCTCTTGTTATTTATAGCATTAGGCACAAGAATATCTCTTTATGGCTTTACAGAACCACGTTACTTTCTAACGTTGTTAGCATGTTGGCTGTTATTTATTACATTCTACTTTTTGTTATCAAAAAAGCAAAATATCAAAGTAATACCGATTTCACTATGTCTGCTTACCTTGTTGTCTATCTATGGGCCCCAAAGTGCTTTTTCTGTTTCAACTTATTCTCAAAAAACTATTTTACTCCGCATTTTCAAAGATAATCATGCCTTTGAAAACGGAAAATTTGTAAGAATCAATAAGATTTCTAAAGAAAATGGTGAAAAAGCAGTGGCTACTTTAGAATACCTTGTTAGCCATAATAATTTTGAGGTGCTCCAGCCCTATGTAACTCAAAATCTTAAAACGGTCAGCGATTCTTTAAGCAAAGCTAAAGACAGTTATGGCCACCTCAGGACTTCAAGATATGAGGTACAGGATCAAAAAATGAGATGGATAATCAGCTATTTCGGACTGAAGAAATTTTCAGGACAACGCTTCTATTTTGACCATGCGGACCAGGATGAGCAGAAACATTATATTTTAAATAATATTAAACAGGGAATTACAGTAGTTAACGGATATGACTTCATCATTGATCAGACAAATATCAATTATAACGACGCAAATAGTCATTATATAATTGATAAAATTTCAATTGAAACAGCAGTAAAAAAACCCGGTATATTACAGATCAGATTAGCTGATGATATAGCTATTTTTAACATCAATGAGTTAACAGGTGATTTAATAAAACAGGAGTCAAAGCTAAAACCTTATCTGCAAAAGCCGGATGGCGATAATCCTCCGCAGTATATCTTGCCATCTGCATTCTTGAGCTTCACTAAAAACACGAAAAATTTTACAATTACATTTGAGATAAAAACGATCGAGTTCTCTATTGATAAAAGCAAAAAAAATGTTGAGCTGAATTATACTACAGGAATTTACCTGATTAAGAAAAAAAAGTAAGTCTTATTCTAGCACAGAATTTGTAAGAAAAAATAATATCATCACAAAAAAGATTAAAAAAATAATTTAATTAATGAAAAATACACCTTAATTAAGGAATAAACATTCATTTAAGAGAAAGACATTAGCATAAAAAACAGATATTTAACTGCAAGATCAATTATATAAAAAAAAATCAATCGGAATGGCCATTATTAAATCATTTACTGCTCTATTACTTTTAACATTTTCAATACAGGCAGAAGCACAATATTTCAAAGTTAGTCCGATTAAAGAGACATTCGAACAATCTGGAGAATATGATTTCCCCGTACTAACCGGAAAAACTCCTGCACAAAACCTGATTAATACATTTTTACAGGGTAAAGAATTGGATATTCTTCCCGGAAAACAGAAAATCAGCATTTTTGAAAATGTAAGACCAAAGAAAGGCTCAAATCAAGGTGTAACCATATTAACCTATGAAGTCCTCGTGAATACACCTAAACTGTTTTCTGTAGAAATCAATAGTGAATATACTAGTGCTTCTCTCAATACACATTCTGCAATTAACAACTTTGATTCACAAACAGGCAGACTTATACAGTTTAACGATCTGGTGACAAAAGAAGGCTATGAGGCGATTCGCCAATTCATTATAAAAAGTCGTAAAACAAGATTGAGCAGTTATCTTAAAAGCTTAAAAAGTTCAGCGAATAAAGATGAATCTTTGATTACCACGTACTCTTCATGCCTTTTGGAGCAAGATAAAGATAACCTGAATCTTGATGATCTTAAATTTCAAAAGAACGGTCTGCTTTTAATCAGAAGATCTTGCTCTGGATCTCATTATTTTCAGGCGCTTGAGGGTAAAACAGATATTTATAGCAACTTGTTAACTCATAAATTCCTGGAACCTTACTTAAATGAATATGGTAAATATCTATTGGCTGTTACAGAATCAAAACGCATAGTTCCTCAAAGTCAGGTTTTAAGAAAAGGTGTATTTAAGGGCAAAATAAATCAGCTTTATCCAATCACATTATTGGTTACCTACATTGGGGAAGATTCTTTTCAAGCTTCTTATTTCTATGATAAATATGGTAAAAAAACTGAATTGAGAGGTACTATTAATCAAGATTCTTCACTTTTATTGAAAGAAGCGCCGAATTATGATGTTCCAAAGAAACCGGAATCTTTCAAGCTGAAAATTCAGAAAGACGGAAGTTTAACGGGCAGCTGGAATGATGGAAAAAACACTTATCCTGTAGAATTAAAATAGCAGTAATAGCCCAGTTTATTCAAATACTTATTTTTAAAAAGCAGCCGATATCTTATAAATAAGATACCGACTGCTTTTTTTGTAGCATATTTGCAGCAAAAATCGCCCAATCTGCAATTCACAGGTGGTTGATGATAAAAAGATTAATAAATTATAAATGGACAATAAAGAACAGATCAATACGCAGATTATAGGAAAGTGGAAAGCTATATCAGATAAATATGTATTTAATGATAAGAAAGGGAATACAATACACCCTGATCAGATCAATACAGAACTTGATATTATTATAGGTTTAGACGGTGTAAATTTCAAAGCTAACGAAAATGACACCTTTCCTTCAAAAGCGACGTATGAGATACTTAGAGAAGGTAGTGAATCTTATCTGATCCAATCTTTTGGTAAGGAAACTGAAGTTTATAAGCTAAATGTGAGCGGAGACCAGATGATATGGACTACCGAACCTGAAGGAATTCAATTTAATAAAGATGGTAAATGGCATTCTTCACCTCATACGATCTATACTATTGAATTTGCAAGGATAGCTTAAAAAAATCAGTCGATGTTGCATCCACAAACATCGACTGGCTTATTAACTATTATTAACCTAAACTTGCCAGAGCAACGGGCGTTGGTAGCAATACCTTTATTTTAGTGATCTTATATAGTAAAGACGCAAAACCATCCATTTTCATCTGCTCTATTTTCATTTTTTTTTAAATAATTTTCACAGAAAATATGACCAGTACCGATCAGCATGGATTGTTCGAAAAGAAGAGTGACTATTTGGCTTAATTAACCGCTGTTTAATTGTTTTCGTTCCTTTAACAATGTGATCACCTACCGTGGAAACACTTATTCCCAAAGTTCTGCTGACTTCTTCATAGGACTTACCCTCTAGCTTGCATAGAATAAATATCTTTTTCCTTCGTGGAGAAAGACAATCTACTGCCTGAAGCAGTAGCTCCTCCTCCACTCCCGTTTTTATACTTTCAATTGGCTGATGCGTAATTTCCGAAGCAAGATGCTGCAGGTTTTCCAACATTTTTTTATCCCGCTTGATGCTACGGTAGAAATTCGTCACCGAATTTTGGGCCATACGGAAAAGATAATATTGAAAAGGTTTATCAATCTTGAGTATTGCTTTCTTTTCCCAAACCTTTGTAAAAACATCCTGAAGAATTTCTTTAGCAAGTTCGTCATCCCTGGTCATTCTTCTTAGATTGTAATAAATGCCAACACTATGGTCTCTATATAGTTGTTCAAAAGCATTTTTATTTCCTGCTTTGACACGACTGAATAATTCTTCTTCAGTCCAGGGCATTTTTTCTACAATTATTTTTCCTCTATTGTCTAATATCTCCATCAAATACAGCTAACTAATTAATATTCAATATTAATTAGTTTTTTACTATTCAACAATACTGTTGAATGTAATTCTACACATATAGCTTAGGAAAAACGTTTTTTGATCAAAAAAAGCCTTATAATTTTTTCTACTGAAGACCTGCCAAGCACAATCCGGAAATAAAAAGGGAAATATTCAACCAGTCAGCTCACCTTTCTGAACTCATCTAGAAATAGTTCCATTACAATTAATTTTTTGATATCAATATTTTAATATCAAAATATTTAACATGGAGTAACCTATTAAAAACTTAAACGTTTAAATAGTTAACATAAAAATAGGTAAGCTTAATTTTTAAAAACTTTAACCTTATTTAACACAGATTAGATTCCAGTTTCCGGAGATACTGAATCAGTTACGGGTTTGCCAGCAATGAGCTTAGCATTGGCATTGCCTCATAAAAATGTTACATAGTTTGCTAAAACTTTAATATACAGATCAGTAGACATCAATAAGTTAATCACTCCTGCCAAAGTAAAGCAACTGATAACAAGGGTTTGAAGCTTAAAATGACCAATGCGTTAAAGAATTGGGGTGAATATGCACAGTCTATGTTTAAGTCATTTTTATTGTAGGTTTTAAAAAAGAGCTTCCTGAGCAAATTTAAAATTATTAGATTTGCCAACAACCAAATTTAATAGAGACAAATGAGAGAAGTAGTTATCGTATCAGCACTAAGGACACCAATTGGAAGTTTCGGCGGTTCGCTGTCAGGTTTTACAGCCACCCAATTGGGAGGTTTTGCCATTAAAGCTGCTGTTGAAAAAGCTGGAATTAAACCTGAAGATGTACAGGAAGTATACATGGGCAATGTTTTATCTGCAAATGTAGGTCAGGCACCTGCTACTCAGGCGGCTAAATTTGCGGGTTTACCTGATGTCCCGGCTACCACAATAAATAAAGTATGTGCTTCTGGCACTAAAGCAATCATGCTTGCAGCGCAAAGCATTGCTTTAGGACAAAATGATATTGTTGTTGCTGGTGGAATGGAAAGTATGAGTAATGTTCCTTATTATCTTGATAAAGCCAGAACAGGTTATAGATTGGGACATGGGCAATTAACTGACGGTCTGGTTAAGGATGGTTTATGGGATGTTTATAACGACTATCATATGGGTTCTGCTGCTGAATTATGTGCATCAACATATAATATTAGCCGTGAGGCACAAGATAATTATGCAGTGAGTTCTTATAAAAGAGCGCAGGCTTCTATCAATGATGGTAAATTCAATGCGGAAATTATTCCTGTTGAAGTAGTGGATCGTAAAGGAAATACAACAGTTGTCGATAAGGATGAAGATATTTACTCCGTTAACTTTGATAAATTACCAGGTTTAAAACCAGTATTTAAAAAAGACGGAACAATTACTGCAGCAAATGCATCTGCATTGAACGACGGTGCAGCAGCATTAGTTTTAATGAGTGCAGATAAAGCAAAAGAACTTGGTTTAAAACCAATGGCCCGTATTTTAAGTTATGCTGATGCACAGCAGGCACCTGAATGGTTCACGACTGCTCCGTCAAAAGCTATTCCACTAGCGCTGCAAAGAGCCGGAAAAAGTATTACTGATGTAGATTTCTTTGAAATCAACGAGGCTTTTTCTGTAGTTTCTTTAGCCAATAACCAGGAAATGGGTTTAATTGATTCTCAGGTTAATGTAAATGGTGGTGCAGTTGCGATGGGACATCCACTGGGTGCTTCAGGTGCGCGTATCGTAGTGACCCTGCTTTCTGTATTGAATCAGAACAATGGTAAAATAGGCGTTGCCGGAATTTGTAATGGTGGTGGTGGCGCAAGTGCATTGGTTATTGAAAAAATCTAAATTGATGTTTAAGGTTTTCAAACCCTTCATTATATTATTCCTGATGAGCTGTGCGGTGACTAATGTCTCTGCGCAGCTTACTCCGGGTACCGCTGAGCTGAATAAGTATCAGGATTCCTTGTTAAAAATCACTGGAAACTTATTTACAGCGTCCACTAATACTGACCGCTTTGAACAGAATTCTAAATTCATCAAAACGTTGGTAACGGCTTTGAAGACTCCTTCCTCTTTTGATTTCGGTTTCGATTCTCTGCAAACAATTTCTGTTGTAAAATCACCGGATAATACTTTCCGGATTTTCTCCTGGTATGTTCCTACTGTAGAAGGTACTTACCGCTTTTTTGGTACTGTTCAATTAGCTACAAGAGACGGAAAACTGAAATTATATCCGCTGATTGATGATACGGAACATATTTCTGATACGAATCTGATTACAACTAATAAACAATGGTACGGTGCACGGTATTATGAAATTGTCCCGCTGATTGTAAGCGGACAAAATACTTCTTATGTGTTACTTGGCTGGAAAGGCAATAACAGCAAAACTTCTAAAAAGGTCATTGAGGTCCTTTCATTTGCAAATGATGAATTAAAATTTGGAAAGACAATTTTTCAGGGACCTAAAAATACTGAAGTAAAAAACAGAATTGTATTTGAATACAATAAACTGAATTCCATGACCTTAAGGCTTGACAAAAATGAACAAATGATTGTATTTGATCACCTTGCTCCTTTTGACCCTAATATGGAAGGTAATTTTGAATACTATGCTTCCGATTCTAGTTTTGACGGTTATCGCCTGGCAGGCCATCAATTGAAACTGATGGAAAATATTGAATTAAAAAATGATCCCGATGCGAAGGATGATTTTTATATAGACCCTAAACCTAAAGAAATACCAACTGTAAAGAACTAGTTTTTAAGCAAAATACCGCCCCCTATAGGCCTTAAATTTGTGATTACGGGGTCATGTCCTTATATTGCGCGATGCGTCACTTCGCTAACACACACCTAATTTTTGAAATTGATGAATGAAACCATTAAAGTAAAGCATCCGAAAGGGCTGACTTTCCTTTTTCTGTCTGAGATGTGGGAACGTTTTGGATATTACCTGATGATAGGAATCTTCACCCTATATTTAAAAGATGTTAAAGCCGGTTTTTCGATGACCGAAGCTGAATCTGCCGACTTATATGGTACTTTTATAGCACTTGTTTTTCTTACTCCATTTTTAGGTGGATTAATTGCTGACCGTTATTTAGGTTACGCAAAATCAATCATCCTGGGCGGCCTGTTAATGGGTGTTGGTTATTGTATGATGGCAGTGCATAGTTTACCAATTCTATATCTTTCTATGACGCTGGTCATTATTGGAAATGGATTTTTCAAACCAAATATATCTACCCTGCTGGGTAATATCTACTCTACGCCTGAATATTCAGACAAAAAAGATGAGGGCTATAATATCTTTTATATGGGTATTAATATCGGTGCCTTTATCTGTAATTTCTTTGGTGCTGCATTATATATCATGCTGGGCTGGGGTTATGCATTTATTGCAGCCGGAGTTGGGATGTTCATTGGTGTAGCTATTTTTATTTACGGGATGAAGCATTACAGGGCTTTTGACGTTAAAAAAGGCGTAAAGGAAGGAGATATGTCTTTCCTGAAAATAGTATTGGTAATTTTAGTCCCATCTGTTATTGCTGGAGTAATTGGCTGGATACTTCCAACTAAATTAATAGGCCACGCACTGGTTGGCTCTGCTTCTACAGATGCATTTATCTTTGCTTGTGTGCCTGTAATCTATTTTTACGGCTCTTTACTTGCCAAGGCTGATAAAGACGAAAAAAGACCAATTGCTGCGTTACTTACAATATTTGCTGTTGTAATCCTGTTTTGGGCGGTGTTCAAACAGAATGGTACTGCATTAACGACCTGGGCTGACCGCTATACAGACAGACATTTACAAAACCCAGTTGCCGAAAAGACCTTCTCTAAACTTAATTTCTCACAAAACTTCACCTATTCGAAAGACTCTATACCTTTATATGACAACGCATTCCGCATTCAAAAGAAAGATGGAATCGTATTAAAAGAATACAATTACCCAACTTATTTTAAAAACATTCCAGCTGATAAGCTTCCTGCAGAAGGTGGAAAAGTTGAGCTTTGGGCAACCAATCTAAGCCAGTCAATAAATCCGGCCTGGGTCATTTTACTGACCCCATTAGTAGTCGCACTCTTCACCTGGCTACGCAATAGAAAAAGAGAACCAAGTACAGCTACAAAAATTGCATTCGGCTTATTCATTTCAGCACTCTCGGTACTGGTAATGATCGGTGCTGTTTATTCTGGTGGTAATGGCGCAGAAAAAGTTTCTGTCTTATGGCTGGTAGCCGGTTACGGTGTAATTACTATCGGTGAATTATTTTTAAGCCCAATGGGGTTATCACTGGTTTCGAAGTTGAGTCCGGTAAGGATTACTTCGCTGATGATGGGCGGATGGTTTCTGGCTACCTCTATTGGAAATAAATTGTCTGGTGTACTAGCTACGCTTTGGGATACTTATGAAAACAAAGCTAATTTCTTCTGGGTAAACTTTAGCCTGCTTCTTTTCTCTGCTGTTATTGCTTTCTTTCTTTTGAAATGGCTGAATGGTATTATGGAAGAAAAAGGAATAAAATAGTTACGGGGAAAAACCAATAATTAGAATTAATTTGCGAACTTTTAAAATTAACTAACCTATAAAACAATTTTTATGGATCAATCTGAAATCCTTAAGCCAGAGCAATTAGACTCCGCTCAAAAAGGCCATCCAAAAGGATTATATGTACTGTTCGCTACCGAGATGTGGGAACGTTTCAATTACTACGGTATGCGGGCTATTTTGGTGCTTTTTATGACCAAAGCCTTATTATTTGACAAAGCATTTGCGTCAAATTTATATGGAAGCTATACAGGTCTTGTATACCTGACTCCTTTAATCGGTGGTTTTATCGCCGACAGATACTGGGGAAACAGACGATCTATTGTAACCGGGGGTATACTAATGGCATTGGGAGAGCTGATTATGTTCGGCTGTGCTTCCCTTTACCATACGATGCCTGATATTTCAACCTTCTTGTTCTTTACAGGGTTAGGTTTTATGATTTCCGGTAATGGTTTCTTTAAACCAAACATCTCTTCAATGGTAGGTCAGCTTTATCCTAAGAGTGACCGCCGTATTGATGCTGCTTACACGATCTTTTATATGGGAATCAATGTTGGTGGTGCACTGGGCCCCTTTATCTGTGGATATTTTGGTGACACTGGTAATCCTGCAGATTTTAAATGGGCTTTCCTTGCTGCGGCAATCGCGATGGCTATTGGGGTTATTGTTTTTATCAACTTCAGAGATAAGTATGTTCGTGATCCAAATGGAGATCTTTTAGGCTTAAAGCCAGCTAATCCTGGTGACAAAAAAGTTTCACCGGTTTTGGTTTATCTTGGTTTATTTGCTTTTTCTGCGTTATGTGTAGGCATGTTATATATTGATGCTAAAATTGTAAGTTATTTAAGCTACCTGCTGATTATTGCAGTAGTTGGTATTGCAGTCATGATCTTTACAGATAAAACACTTTCGAAGATTGAGAAGAAAAAAATATCAGTAATTTTTATAGTTGCTTTCTTTGTCTTGTTTTTCTGGAGTGCTTTCGAACAAGCAGGAGCTTCATTAACGTTTTTTGCGGAGGAGCAAACACAAAGAAATTTAGGTTTCTTCACAGTTCCTTCCAGCTGGTTCCAATCTTTAAACTCTATTTTTGTAGTCGTATTTGCTCCGGTATTTGCGTGGTTATGGATTAAGCTGGGTAGAAAAGAACCTTCTGCCCCTACTAAAATGGCTATAGGTTTAATGCTGCTTGCATTGGGATACCTGGTTATTGCAACTGGTGTTAAAGATGTTGGTGCAGGAATAAAAGTGAGTATGATTTACCTGATTGGTATGTATGCTTTCCACACCTGGGGTGAGCTATGTCTTTCTCCCATCGGATTATCATTGGTAAATAAGCTTTCTCCTTTAAAACTATCTTCTCTTTTAATGGCGGTATGGTTCCTTGCAAATGCAGGTGCAAACGTATTGGCAGGAAAATTAAGCTCTAAGTATCCTGAAGAGGAAGCCAAAGTAGCAGAGTATAAGGTTAGTCCTTTGGTATTGACAAATAGTGCTATTGACTGGCAACAAGTTGCTAACAGCAAAAAGAATATTCAGCAGTGGGATCTAAGTACAGTGAAAAAGAACGCTCATTCGCTTAGCCCTGATTCATTAGTGGCACTTTCAATTACTCCAGCGCAACAAGCTGTTACTATTGATACCAATAAAATCAACAGGATCTCTCCTAGAAAATTGGATGAAACAGAAATTGCAAAATTAGCTGTTGCTGGTGAAAAAGAGGGTAAATTCTTATTGGGTACAAATGCTGCTCAAACTGAAATTTATATTATCAAGGGTAGTGACAAGACTGCTTCTGTAGTAGAGGTTTATAATCTTAATCCTGAGAAACCTACTTTCCTTGGCTATACAATTAAAAATCTATATGATTTCTTTATGTTATTTGTAGTGATGGCAGGTATTGCTTCGGTGATCTTGTTTTTCATCACTAAGTGGTTACAGAAAACAATGAATGCTACCTCTTAGCAGGTAAATATTTATAATTAGAGGGCTGTAGTTTTTGAAACTACAGCCTTTTTTTATCCGCAGATTTATTGTTAAGGTATGTTAAATCACTTGATAATTAGGTTAATTTCAATTTTAATCAATATTTTCGCAAATAATTTATTACCATTTATTCTACACACGTGTCAGACAGCTTAGTCATTATCCCTACCTATAACGAAAAAGAAAATATTGAGAAGATTATCCGTAAGGTTTTTAACCTGAGTTTTCCTTTTGAGGTTTTAATTATTGATGATGGGTCGCCTGATGGAACGGCAGCTATTGTAAAGAAATTACAGTTGGAATTTCCTGGTTTACATATGGAGCAGAGGACTGGCAAGCTGGGTTTAGGAACGGCTTATATCCATGGTTTTAAGTGGGCATTACAGCGTTCTTACAATTATATTTTTGAAATGGATGCTGATTTTTCTCATAATCCTGATGATTTATTTGCGTTGCGGGAAGCTTGTGTTAATGGGGCTGATGTTGCCATTGGTTCTCGTTATGTGAGAGGGGTCAATGTGGTAAACTGGCCAATGAGCAGGGTATTGATGTCGTATTTTGCTTCGATGTATGTGAGGTTGATTACAAGGATTAATATTCAGGATGCTACTGCTGGTTTTAAGTGTTATAAAAGGGTTGTTTTAGAAACAATTCCTTTTGATAAAATCAGGTTTGTTGGGTATGCGTTTCAGATTGAAATGAAGTTTACAGCGATTAAGTATGGGTTTAATGTGGTTGAGGTACCGATCATATTTACGGATAGAACGGAAGGGACTTCAAAAATGAGTACAAGGATTTTCAGAGAGGCTTTTGTTGGCGTTATTCAGATGAAGGTTACGAGTTGGTTTAGAAGTTATAAAAGATAGATCAAAAAGAGGGTTATGCACCCTTCTGACGGAATTCCCTGAAGTGGGAATCATTGTCAGAAGGGTACATAACCCTCTTTTTGATTTCTAAAGGTTTTTCCACATTGGAAATGCTGGTTACATTTCCTTCTAATCAGATTTTATTGGATTCCTTGTTGGATAGCTAATTGGATTACTTATTAGATAACTAATTAGATTCCTTGTTGCATAGCTAATTGGATTCCTTATTGCATATCTATTTTTCATTTTTATAGCTTCGCATCATTTCAGAGAAATTTTGTTTCTTATCCATAGCGATGACAATTTGTGTGAGCCGTTTAATACGTGTAGGTTCGGTTTTAGCTGTATTAAGCCAGTTGATATAATAATTCTGGTGGGACTTGGGAAGGCTAAGAAAGTTCTCTAAAAAATGTCTTTCTTCCAGCAGACAGAGTTCCAGGTCTTCTGGCATTTCTATTTTGAAAGTTTTGTCTTCTTCGAGCTGCAAATGCAGTTTTGCGCCTTCTTCTTTTTTTAATTGTTTACGTATAGTGGAATTCAGGGCAAGAATAAAGTCTCCCTCCCCCATTGGTATGAATGACATACCGGTTACAGGCAGTTCGTCGAGAAGTCCTTTAACACGAAAGCTTTTCCGGCAATCAGGTTTGATCTGATTGGCTATATCCTTTGGGATGGTCACGAATGTCCATCCGGTTTTCTCACCCATTTTGGAGAAGCGTTCTATTTCTGCTTCAAAAGTTACCATTCGTAATTCAATTTATACCTAGTGTCTTAACCAATTTAAAGATAGCATTTTGACTTTAAAATTTCTCTTCTATACCAAGGCCAAATAGTGCGAAATCATATTTCACAGGATCTAAGGGATCGAATTTGCGAAGTTCTGTAGTCAACTCAACAGCAGTTCTCCAGTCGGTTTGTTTACGGGTGATCAGATCAAGGCGACGCGCAACACGGTCTACGTGTACATCACATGGACAAATGAGGTCTGCAGGGGAAATGGTTGTCCATACGCCGAAATCTACTCCTGCCTGGTCTTTGCGTACCATCCAGCGCAGAAACATATTTAATCTCTTGCAGGTGGATTTTTGAGCGGGTGAAGAGATGTGTTTAACGGTTCTCCTGGGGGAATCCGGGAGACTGAAAAAGTAGGTACGAAAATGGTTTAAAGCATGTTCAGCGGTGAAACTTTCAAGTTGGCTGAAGTTTGATGGCAGGAAGGCTGTTTCCAGGCTGTCCGAAAGCGTGTAATGATGTTTAAAGAAGGAGACGAAGTATAGGAGATCTGTATCGTTAAATGTCCTGTGTTTGAAGTTTAATAGACGACGAAGGTCTTCATCACCGTGGTGCAGCATGAAGTTGTAAGGGTCGTTATCCATCCGGTCAAAGAGGTCAGTACATTTATTGATAATAGTTTTACGCTGTCCCCAAGCCAAAACTGCTGCAAAGAATGCGGCAATTTCAATATCTTGTTTTTTAGAAAAGCGATGTGGAATACAGATTGGATCATTTGTGATGAAGTTGGACCTGTTATATTGGGCAACTTTAATGTCCAGAAAATCCTTTAGTTCTAAAAATTCCAATGGTATTTATTTATAAAAGCCAGTTTAAAAGATTTAAACTGGCTTTATATGTTTGTAATAATTTATGAATTGGTGATAGAGACCTATCTCATTAACTCAGCGCCTGCGCTAAATCAGCTAAAAGATCATCGATATCTTCTACTCCAACACTCAGACGTAACAAGTTATCTGTTACACCTACTTTTTCACGTTCCTCTTTAGGGATTGAACCGTGAGTCATTGTAGTAGGGTGATTAATCAATGATTCAACTCCACCTAATGATTCTGCTAAAGTGAATACTTTAAAAGAAGAAGCTACTCTGAATGTTTCTGCCAGATCGGCACCTTTAAGGGTGATAGAAACCATTCCTCCGAAACCACGCATTTGCTTTTTCGCAATGTCATGGTTAGGGTGATCTTCAAAACCTGGCCAGTAGATTTTATCAATCTTAGGATGTGTCTTAAGGAAACGGGCAACTTTCTCACCATTTTCACAATGTGCTTTCATACGCAGGTGCAGCGTTTTAATACCTCTTAATACAAGGAAAGCGTCTTGCGGACCTGGAGTTGCCCCACAAGCATTGTAGATGAACCAAAGGTCTTTGTACAATTGATCATCATTCAACAATAAAGCACCCATCACTACATCAGAGTGGCCACCAATGTATTTAGTTACGGAATGCATCACAATATCAGCGCCCAGGTCAATCGGGTTTTGTAAATATGGAGAAGCAAAAGTGTTATCTACAGTTAGGATCAATCCTTTTTCTTTCGTGATTTTAGCTACACCTTCAATGTCAATAATCTGCATTGTTGGATTAGTAGGTGTTTCAATCCATACCAACTTAGTTTTATCATTGATATATGGCAGCATATTTTCTGGTTTTGACAAATCCAGAAAATGAAATTTAATGCCATATTTTGCATATACTTTAGTGAAGATACGGTATGAGCCTCCGTAAAGGTCATTACCTGTAATCACTTCATCACCTGGCTGCAATAGACGTAAAACAGTATCTGTAGCCCCCATTCCTGAAGAGAATGCCATACCATATTTCGCATTTTCAAGTGCAGCAAGACAATTTTCCAATGCCTGACGGGTAGGGTTTGTTCCTCTCGAATATTCAAAACCCTGGTGCTCACCCGGCGATTTTTGCCAGTAAGTAGAGGTTTGATAGATTGGAGTCATTACTGCTCCTGTTGTTGGATCAGGTTCCTGACCTGCATGTATGGCTTTAGTTGCAAATTTCATGTTGCTCTTTTTTAAATTTTTGATGCCTTATGCTTAATAAGCACGGGCGAATAAAACGCGTTGAACAGATGGCTTACCTGAATAAATACAAATTCCGTCTTCTAACTTATTATCTAACGGTATACATCTGATTGTAGCCTTTGTTTCTTCTTTTATTTTTTGTTCTGTTTCTGGCGTACCATCCCAATGTGCAGAAATAAATCCACCTTTGTTGTCTAAAAGGTCTTTTAATTCATCATAAGTGTTCGCAATCGTAATATGTTCTTTCCTGTAATCGAAAGCTTTTTTATAGATATTCTCCTGAATTTCATCCAATAACTGAACAATATAAATATCCAGCCCTTGCTGACTTACTGTTTTCTTCTCACCAGTATCTCTTCTGGCCAGTTCTACAGTACCATTTTCAAGATCTCTGCCACCAATAGCCAGACGTACTGGTACTCCTTTTAATTCATATTCTGCAAATTTAAATCCAGGACGTTGAGAATCTCTGTTGTCATATTTCACAGAGACACCTAATTTTTTAAGTTTAGGCGTTAATTCATTGACATAAGCAGTAATATTATTAAAGTCATCGTCATTTCTGTAAATAGGTACAATAACAACTTGTATAGGTGCTAACATAGGAGGTAAAACCAACCCTAAATCATCACTGTGTGCCATGATCAATGCACCAATCATACGCGTAGAAACACCCCATGAGCTTGCCCATACGTGTTCAATTTTACCTTCTTTATTGGTGAACTTTACATCAAATGCTTTTGCAAAATTCTGACCTAAAAAGTGAGAGGTACCTGCTTGTAATGCTTTTCCATCCTGCATCAGTGCTTCGATACAATAAGTATCCAATGCGCCTGCAAAACGCTCATTAGCTGTTTTCACTCCTTTAACTACTGGTAAAGCCATCCATTTTTCAGCAAACTCAGCATATACATCAAGCATTTGCTTTGTTTCTGCTACTGCTTCCTCAGAGGTTGCATGTGCTGTGTGGCCTTCCTGCCATAAAAATTCAGTAGTGCGCAGGAAAAGACGTGTACGCATTTCCCATCTTACTACGTTTGCCCATTGATTAATCAGCAAAGGTAAATCACGATAAGACTGCACCCATCCTTTGAAAGTATTCCATATAATGGTTTCTGAAGTTGGCCTTACGATCAATTCTTCTTCTAATTTCGCTTCCGGATCAACAATAATATTGCCTTCTCCATCATTTTTAAGACGGTAATGTGTCACAACTGCACATTCTGTCGCAAAACCTTCTACGTGTGCAGCTTCCTTAGAAAAAAATGACTTAGGAATGAATAAAGGAAAATAGGCATTACTGTGCCCTGTGTCTTTAAATTTCTGGTCTAAAACAGCCTGCATTTTCTCCCAAATGGAATAGCCATAGGGCTTTATAACCATACATCCTTTTACAGCTGAATGTTCTGCCAGATCGGCTTTCATAACAATGTCGTTATACCACTGGGAATAATCCTCGTTTTTACTTGTAATACCTTTGCTCATAACTGTTTGGAACGTTTATTGTGTTAAATAACTTGCATGCTAGGCTACAAATTTATAAATTTATGCCTACAAAAAAACTGTTTACACACACAAAGAACTCACATATTATGAAACCTAACCATTTATTTTACAGCATGCTGGTTGTTACGGCTCTCGCCGTGTCCTCCTGCTCTGCTCCTCAAATGGCCCAGCAAACTCGTCATAGTGACGATGTTTATGGTTCAACAGCGAAAGCGGTAGAGTATACCGCACCTGAGCGCACGTATTCGTCGCAATCAGTAAATGACGGCTATAATGATAATGATGATTATTATGGCAGCAGTGATTTATATGCTGACATGGATTATTCTTCACGTATCAATAGATTTTATTATGGCAGCCCTTATAGAAGCTATTATGATCCTTTTTATTATGATGGATTTTATGGCGGCGGTTACTCTCCTTATTACTCAGGATTAGGCTTTGGAATGGGATTCGGTAACGGTTACTACGGTAGTTCATGGGGTTTAGGCTTTGGCTACGGCGGTGGATTTTACTCTCCTTTCTATTCTCCATGGGGCTGGGGTGGCGGTTACGGCGGACTATGGGGCGGAGGCTTCTATGGTGGTGGCTATTATGGTGGCGGTTACTACGGCGGAGGCTGGGGTGGCGGCTGGGGCGGTGGTTACTACCGGTCCAACAGCATTTACAGACCAGCTTACAGCAGAGATACCAGAAGCAACGGCAATGGTAACTATTCAGGAAGAGCGACCAGCTATGGCAGCAGAGGCAACTACAACGGTTCTGGCGTAAGCCGATCAAATCCTGACGGAAACAGAAACTATGGAAATAGCAGAGCTGATGGTTATGGAAACGGCAGAAACAGTGGTTACAGCAGAAGCGGTGACAGATCATCTTACGGCCAGTCTTCTACAAGACCTGACAGATCATCTCAAAGCTATGCTCCTCAGCAAAGAGGAAACAGTGAGAGATCTTCTTATTCGCCAAGTCAAAGCAGATCATCAGGCGGTAGCTACGGTGGTGGTGGTGGCGGCGGTGGCGGCAGATCATCAGGCGGTGGCGGCGGCGGACGCAGTGGCAGAAACTAAAACTTATATGTATTTAATATCTAAATGAAAAAATTCATAAAAATCTTAGTAGTGGCTATAGTAGCCACTACAGGTAATACTTATGCCCAAAGCATCTATGCAGGTGATGCTTTAAGGTTCTCACGAACTGATTACGGAAGTTCAGCACGTTTCAAAGGTTTAGGAAATGCGCAAACAAGTTTGGGTGGAGACATCAGTTCTATTGGTGGTAACCCTGCTGGTTTAGGAATGTTTACCCGCTCAGAATTCAGTGTAACACCAGAATTCAATATCATACAGGCGAATTCAAATTATCTGGGTAAAAATACAAATACGTCTAAAGACAAGTTTAATTTAAACCAGGCAGCAGCTGTATGGTACAATCCAGTGGTCAGACCAAAAGGCAGTAACTTAAACAAAGGTGTAGTTAGTTTAGTTTTCGGTATAGGTTACAATAGAAATAACGATTTTAGTATTGAAAATAACTATTCAGGCAGAAACACACAGAGTTCTATCGCTACAGACTGGGCTCAGCGTGCAAACGGATATACTCCGGGAAGCCTGAACCAGGGAAGTATTGAAAAAGCAGCATTTGACAATTACCTGATTGACAAAGTCCCTGGCACTACTAATCAGTATGTGCCAGCTACATCAGCTACTAATAATACGCAAAGCCAGAATGAAGTTCGCCGTGGTTCAACGTCTGAACTGAATTTCTCCGGAGCAATGAATATCTCTAACAATCTTTATCTGGGTGCGAGCATTGGTTTTGTAAACGTACGTTATGAAACAAGTTCTGCATATTCAGAAACAGGAACTATTGTTAATAATCCATCTGATGCTACTGACAAGTTTAACCAACCAAATCCATATGCAGGAACTACGTATAACCTGCTTAACATGGTGAACAGCAATACAAGCGGAGCAGGTATTACAGGAAGATTAGGTTTAATTTACAAACCTGTTGAAGCTGTAAGATTAGGAGCTACTTTCCAGGCACCGACATGGATGCATATGGAAGTAAATTCAAGTGAGACGTTAGATACCCGTTTTTCTGGCGGTACTCAATTACCATTGGGTGATTATATGAATACTAACTTCAACTATAATGTAAGAACTCCATATAAAGGTTCATTTGGTGCAAGTTTTATTATTGGTCAAAATGCATTGTTAACTGCAGATGTTGATTATGTAGATTATAAGTCTACTAAACTTTCAGAAAGCGATGGTTATCCTGCTGATATTATCAGCAATAACAATTTCATCAAAAACAACTATACAAGTGCTGTTAATTTCAGAGTAGGTGGAGAATATAAAATTGATCTGTTCAGCTTAAGAGCTGGTTATGGTTACAGTGGTACACCTTATAAAGAAGATCCAGGTAATTTATCTGCTATTAAATCTTATTCTGGTGGTATCGGTTACCGCATCAATCAGTATTATGTTGATTTAGCTTATCAGCGTATCGAAACTAATAACTTCTTTAATCCTTACTATCTGGATGATAACTCTCAACCTTTGGCATCTACTAAAGTGGCAAGAAATAATATCTTCATGACCGTTGGTGTAAGATTTTAAGTATCGAACATAAAAAAGCGCTTGCTGAGATTCAGCAAGCGCTTTTTTATGCAATAGTAAATCAGATTTTGAACCTGTCTATATTTTTTTCTATCTCAGCATCTTTAATCAGTTCAGGCGCATGGTGTGGCTTTTTCCTTGCATCAATAATTAAAGGCCCTGTACACCCCCAATGCTTGTTAGTGATAAACTCTCCTACTCCATGGATATCTACAGCAGGATTGCTTCTGGTAAAAGTAACCCAGACAAAGTTATTAATAGTTTCCGCTGTAAACGCAGCATCATCACACAATACAATTAAAGCAATCCCATCAAGGTTCTGATCTTTTAACTGAAGATTCAGTGAGGCCATCAAAATAGCCGCCTCTTCTGCTGTAGTATATTGCTCAGTGGTAATAGCCAATATCCCAGGCATTACAAAATGATAAGCACCAAATGATACTGGTAATGTAAAACCCTTGGGCAGCTCTTTAGACAATGTTCTTTTGATATCCCCCGCAGCTGCTAATACAACTTTAGAACCACTATTCAAACCTTCACCACTATAATCCAACGTATCAATTGTTGTTTCGGTATGGAAATGAAGATCTCGCTTTAAATCTATACGTGATAAGATATGCGTTAAGAAAACTTCAATATCGTGGGTATCCAGAGCTTCATTATCTTCCCGCGCTGCTATAAAAACATACTTTGCTAAACTCAGCTGATTTTTACCCAGAATATGGTTTGCAATTGTTAATATTTCCTGCGGTCTGCGCTCCTTAAGAAATGGAGTATATCTTTCACTGCCTATTGCAAATAGCAACGGATGTACTCCTGCAGCATCTACTGCATTGACTTCTTTTAACCCGTGTATTTCTTGTGGTAAGGCAGATCCTGTGATTTCATGAATTAATGCACCAAAACTGGTATCTTCCTGAGGTGGGCGGCCAACAACTGTAAATGACCAGATCGCATCTTCCTTATGATATACGTTATGTACTTTCATTAAAGGGAAGGGATGAGTGAGGCTATAATAACCTAAATGGTCACCAAACGGGCCTTCCGGTTTATTTTCTTGTGGATAAACTGTTCCGGTGATGATAAAATCAGCATCGGCCGATAAGCAAAATCCTTCCTCGTCATAAAAATAACGGAAACGACGGTTACCCAATGCACCTGCAAATGTCATTTCCGACAAACCTTCCGGTAATGGCATCACTGCTGCAAGCGGGTGTGATGGTGGCCCACCTACAAAAATACTTACTTTCAACGGTACGCCTTTCGCATTAGCCTTCGACTGATGTACTCCTATGCCTCTGTGGATCTGATAATGTACCCCAATCTCTTTATCTTTTATATAATCATTCCCAGCAAGCTGAATCCGGTACATACCCAGATTAGCATTGAATATCCCGGGTTTATTTACATCTTCCGTGTAAACCTGCGGCATCGTGACAAAAGGCCCTCCATCCATCGGCCAGTTCACAATTTGTGGTAACTGACTAATTGTTGTTTTTTTAAATGCAGTCTTAAATAAACGCTGCTGTAATGGCAGGGCTGAAAAAGCAGTAAGACCAGCACCAGCAAATTTAAAAGGATTCTTAAGCGCCTTTATAGGATCAGAACGTAAGTCTACCAGTTGGCTTACACGAGGTAAGCTATCACGAAACATGAACTTGGATCTCTCTAAGGTTCCGAATAAATTAGAGACTGCCGGAAATGGGCTTCCTTTAATATTCTCAAAAAATAATGCAGGGCCTTTTTGTTCATACACTCTTAAGTGTATAGCTGCCATTTCCAAGTAAGGATCTACCTCTTCTTTGATACGGAGTAAATGACCATGTTTTTCTAAATCAGCCACACATTCGGCTAAGCTTTTATATCCCATCTGGATCAAAGGTATTAAGATTTCTGGTTTGTAAAGGTCATTAAAAGAGAAAAACCATGCTCAGGGCATGGTTTTTCAATTATTAAACGAAGAGCATATGCCCTATTATTTTTTACCAGCAAATGAACGTAACATCCATGTATTTTTCTCTTTGAACTGCATGAAACGGTTAACCATATCATTAGTACCATCATCACCTGCTGCCGAAGTAGCCTCTAACAGATCACGTTCTAATTGAATTAAATGTGCCATGTCTTCCAATACAGCATCAACCATAGCTAAATCCTGTAAGCCGATTGTATTGATTTCTTTAATTTCCGATTCTTTAATATAATCTTCAAAACGGCTGTGTGGTGGTTTTCCTAAAGTTAAAACACGTTCAGCAATTTCATCGATAGTCAATTGTGCATTCGTATATAATTCTTCAAATTTAAGGTGCAGTGTGAAAAAATTCTGACCCTTGATATTCCAGTGACATCCTCTTAGCTTTTGATAATGAATATGATAGTTTGCAAGATAATCATTCAGTAGATCTACTACTGGCTTAACTTGTTTTTCACTCAAACTAATTTCTTTTGCGTCCATAATGTATTTTTATTTAATTTGTGGATTGTTAATCTATGATAGAATAACATTTACAGGCATTAAATGGTTTTGAAAAAAAACTATATGATACAATAGAGACATATAATTGTCGTTTAATACTCAGAATTGAGGCTCTTATATATTATTCGTATAATTGCCTAATTAATCATTCACAAGAACGTTAATGCAAAAATTATATATACCGTTATTATTTGGTCTTATCCTGAACGTATCAGCAGTTAAGGCTAATAATCTAAGAGATTCCGTAGGTGTTGAGAATCTGAATGGCAAAAAGCTTATTTTACACCAGGTTGCCGCTAAAGACACTTATTACTCCCTTGGGAGAAGATATAATGTAAGCCCGAAGGAAATCATCGCTTATAATGAGAATAAATTCCTCTCTATTGGAGTTTTAGTCAAAGTACCAACAAATGTCCCTTTCTCAGGGCCTGCTCAAGTTCCCGCGGCCAAAACAGTAACGACCAAACATGTTGAACCTGCCAAACAGAATGCAATAGTAAATAAACCAGCAGAAACGACTCAGGATACTGGAAATTCAGAATTTACCGAACATGCGGTCCAGCCTAAAGAAAATTTAATGATGCTGGCCAGACAATATGGTACAACAGTAGCAGACATTAAAAGAATCAATGAACTGAAGACCATTAATCTTAAAATTGGTCAGATTTTAAAAATGCCTGTGAAAGCCGGTGCAGAAACAACTTCTTTAACGCCGGTACAAACAGCACCGGCACAAACTGTTCAGACCAAACCAGTAGTGACTACTCCGGTTACACCTGCACATCCAACACCTCAGCCAACACCAGTTACGGTTCAGGAGAAAAAACCTGAAATTGTAAAAAAATCAGAAGCACCTGTTGTTAAATCTGAACCAGTTACGCCAGTACGTCAAGGCACTCCGGACAAGAACCAATTCTTAGAACATACAGTGGCTTCTAATGAAACCATGTACTCTATAGCCACCAGATACAATTTAACACTTGATCAATTAAAAGCTAAAAACAATTTAACAACCAACTCTCTTTATGTTGGTCAGAAATTACTAATAAACGGACAGTATCCGGTTAAAAGTGAGCGTACTAGTGACTCAGACCCAAAAGATGCCGACACTATAGATTCTGTTAAAAACCCTTCATTAAGATTACCAGCCAGCCGTTATGGACTGAGTCAAATGGATGAAAAAGGTGCTGGAGTATGGATCATGGATAAAGATTTAGACTCTTCAAAAATGCTGGTACTTCATCGTACTGCACCTATCGGAACTATCATGAAAATCACTAATCCGATGAGCAACAGATCTACGTTTGCGAAGGTTGTTGGTAAATTTACTGAGAATGAGTCCACAAAAGATGTTATTATTGTAGTCACAAAAGCGGTAGCCGATGCATTGGGCGCATTGGATAAAAGGTTTTTGTGCAATTTAACGTACAGTGGACAAGCGAATGAACAATAACAAACCCTATATAATAGGTGTTGCTGGAGGTAGTGGTTCAGGAAAAACATTTTTTTTAAAGTGTTTTCTCCACCATTTCAGTACAGAGGAAGTATGTTTAATCTCACAAGATGATTATTACAAACCAATCGGTGAACAAAAGGTAGATGATAACGGATGGGTTAACTTTGACTTGCCAGAGGGAATTGATGACTCCAAATTATTGGAGGACTTAAAATTGCTGATTGACGGTCAGTCAATTTCAAGAAAAGAATACACTTTCAATATTAATGAGGAAAGCGCACGTTTAATGAATATAACAAGTGCACCAATCATTATTGTAGAGGGCTTATTTGTATTTCATTACCCTGAATTGTCTCAGTTATTCGACCTGAAAATTTTCATGGATGCAGATGAAGAAATCACACTTAACCGCAGAATCTCCAGAGATGAGATAGAACGTGGTTATACCCGTGATATGATTATGTACCAATGGGTTAACCACGTTATGCCTGCTTACAAACAATTTCTGCTTCCTTATAAGGAATCTTGTCAGAAAATTATTATTAACAATAAACATGTGGCGGAAGATATTATCGCCACTTCTAAAGAGATATCAGACGAATTAAAAGAAACTGTACTGAGTTCACAGCGATCAGTTTAGCTCCATTTCTTTCACATCTGCCTCAGCGAATAACTTTCCTGAGGTAGATTGTTTAATAAAATCAACACTCACACCTGGTGCTCTTTCAATTAACCTGAAGCCACCTTCCGGTAAAATATCAAGTACCGCTAATTCTGTAACTACTTTCCTGATACAATTTATACCAGTTAATGGCAAAGTGCATTTTGGCAATAATTTACTTTCCCCTGCTTTATTGATATGCTGCATAGCTACAATGATATTTTTTGCAGAAGCCACTAAGTCCATTGCCCCACCCATTCCCTTCACCATTTTTCCAGGAATTTTCCAGTTGGCAATATCTCCGTTTTCAGAAACTTCCATTGCACCTAATATGGTCAGGTCAATTTTCTGACTTCTGATCATACCGAAGCTCATCGCTGAATCGAAAATTGAAGAACCAGGTAAGGTAGTAATTGTTTGTTTTCCTGCATTGATCATATCAGCATCTTCCTCACCTTCAAAAGGAAAAGGGCCCATACCCAGCAAACCATTTTCGGATTGCAGTACAACATTGATTCCATCAGGGATATAATTTGCTACCAGTGTAGGGATACCAATTCCTAAATTCACATAGTAACCGTCTTTTAATTCTTTGGCGATACGTCTCGCAATTCCGTTCTTATCTAACATAAATATTTGATTGGTTAATTACGCGGTCTTACTGTGCGCTGCTCTATTCTTTTCTCGTAAGCTGAACCCTGGAAAATACGGTGTACATAAACACCCGGAGTATGGATATGGTCCGGATCAAGTTCACCAGGCTCTACCAGCTCTTCTACTTCAGCAATTGTGATTTTACCTGCCATAGCCATAACCGGATTAAAATTGCGGCTTGTAGAGCGAAATACAAGGTTGCCTGCAGTATCACCTTTCCATGCTTTTACAATTGCAAAATCAGCTTCGAATGCATATTCCATCAGATAATCCTTTCCATTAAAATTCCTGGTTTCTTTCCCTTCGGCTACCTCCGTACCTACACCAGCAGGGGTATAAATTACAGGCATGCCATAACCAGCTGCCATACAGCGGGTCGCTAAAGTTCCCTGAGGGATCAGTTCAACTTCTAATTCCCCACTCAACAATTGTCGCTCAAATTCGGCGTTTTCTCCTACATAAGAAGAAACCATTTTCTTTACCTGGCGGGTTTTCAGTAACAGGCCAATTCCGAAATCATCTACACCTGCATTGTTAGAAATACAAGTAAGCTCTTTCACGCCTTTCTTTACCAATGCGGCGATACACTTCTCAGGAATACCACACAGTCCGAAACCTCCAAGCATAATCGTTTGTCCGTCTATAATATCGCGGATCGCTTCATCAGCATCCGCTACTCTCTTATTGATCATATATTTGGTTTGGTTGCTAAATTATAGATAAAAACCACCCCGGCAAAATATTAATATTTTTTATTACATGGATCTGTTTCCAAACAATTTCGTACAATTGTTTAGCAACAAAATATGCTGAATGAAATCTCTTAATCTACTGCTGTTTACATCAATTTGTCTGTTTGGGCTCTACACATTTGCCCAAAAGTTAGCATCTCATGGACTGATTAGTAAAGTAACCAAATAATTAACGGGCAGAGATTTCTATAATCTGATCATTTGTTCCATTGCTGGTTCCGATATAAACTTTGCCATCCGGCGACTGACAGATTGCTCTTAATCTGCCGAACTGATTTTGCAGAAAATCCTTTGCAGAAGTAATTTTTGTCCCGCTTTCATCCAGTTTTAGCTGTAACAGCCTTGAGCCTTTAAGCGCGACAACCAATAAAGAGTTTTTCCATTGCGGAATATAGTCCGAATTATAGTAGGTTAAACCCGATGGTGCAATGGTAGGCGTCCAGGTCATCATCGGCTCTACCACGTTATTAAGCGCACAAAATGTTTTTTCTTCTGCTTGATCACATAATCCTTCCACGTTTGGCCAGCCATAATTTCTGCCTTTCTGAATCAAGTTAATTTCATCATCATTATCAGGCCCATGCTCAGAAGAATATAGCCTGTTGTTTGCCATTACCAATCCTTGCGGATTTCTGTGCCCGTAAGACCATACCGGATTATTTGGTAAAGGATTATCTGAAGGAATAGAACCATCCAGATTTAACCTTAAAATTTTTCCGGACAGGCTATTGGTATTTTGTGCCTGAGCAGCAGCACTGGCATCGCCTGTGGTCACCAATAATTTAAGATCCGGAGTAATCAGTAATCTTGAGCCATTATGAATGGAGGAAGCCGGGATCTGATCCAATAAAACTAATGGAGCACTCAAAACGCCATTGTTAAAAGTAAACCGGACCACTTTTCCTTTATTTCCAGAACCATAGTCATAAACCACATATACGTAGGGATTAGTACTGAACTGTGGATGCAATGCCATCCCCAGCAGCCCACCTTCACCAACGCTCGTTACTTCAGTAATGGTGTGTACTAAAGTAATCACACCATTCAGTGGATTTAACCGGCTGATTTTTCCAGCCCTTTCGGTGAACCAGATAAAATTATCTGGTCCATATATCATTTCCCACGGGAACCTTAAAGATTGAGTGAGTACTTCTGTTTTTATATCGGCATCCGGTAAAGTTTCCGGACTATCATTGTTTTTGCTTTTTTCACAAGCTGATAGCAAAAACAAGATAAAGATTGAAGTAAAAATTGTTTTCATAACAGGATGGTTTTTATTGATTAAACAATCCAGGATGAATTATGTTTAATTAATTGAAATACACATATGTTATACCATCCCCGCCCCTATCAGCATGTTCATCTTCAACCCTGTTGACCTGGCTATACTTACGCAGATATTCCCTGATTAATTTCCGAAGGATGCCATCCCCCTTACCATGAATCAGCTTAATAAAAGGAAAGCCCAGCATAATTGACTTATCCAGATACTTTTCAACTTCCTGGATCGCATTTTCCCCACGCATGCCGCGAAGATCCAGTTCAGCAGTAAAATTACCGATGGCCTCAGACATTCTTCCAGAAAAAGAATTGCTTTGTACAACCTTTTTTGCCTGCTTATTACTGATTTTCTGTACCCTGTCTTTCTTCACAACAGAACGGAGATCACCTAGTGCCAGCACTAAATTACCACGGTTAATTTCCATTACCTGTCCCATTGTTTCCGTATTATTCAGCTGTACCCAATCACCAACTTCAATAGCAGTCGTTGAAATCACTACCTTCTCAGGCTTCTTTTCTTCTTTAACCTGGTGCTGAACCAAACTCTTCTGTAAGTCTTGTCTTAGCTGTTTAGTTGCTACTTTATCAGCCTGATTCTCCTTAATACCAGCAATTGTATTTTCTACCAGCTTATTTGCATTTTTTATAATCGTCTGCGCTTCAAGCTTAGCTTCTTTAATCAGCGTTTTTCTGTTTTCTTCTAAAAATTGCTGTAATTCTTCGTTTTCTTTGACCAGGTTCTTTACTTTATTCTGTTGCAGAGACAACTGGATTTTAGTATCATAAATCTGTTTTTTCTCTCTTTCCAGATCGACCAGTAAGCTGTCAATTCTATTTTGATTGGTTCCTGTTTTTTCCCGGGCCAAAGCCAGTACTTCTTTTTGCAAGCCAATATTCTGCGCAATTTCAAAAGCATAAGAACTTCCAGGCTTACCTATTTCCAGTACATACAAAGGCTTCATCTTATCGTTATCAAACAACATAGAAGCATTTTCCAGTCCCGGGGTATTACCAGCAAATAATTTAAGATTTGAATAGTGGGTGGTCATTACGCCTCTCACCTTTTTATTATTCAGCACTTCCAATACAGCTTCGGCCATTGGCCCGCCAAACTGAGGATCTGTCCCGGTACCAAACTCATCAATCATCACCAATGACTTAGGTGTAGCATGTGCAACGAAATAACGCATTTTTGTTAAATGTGCACTATAGGTACTTAAATCACTTTCGATACTCTGATCATCACCAATATCGGCGAAGATATTATCAAATATACCCACCTCACTTGATTCATGTGCAGGAATCAGCAATCCCGATTGCAACATCAGCTGTAAAAGCCCCACAGTTTTCATGCAAACAGATTTACCTCCTGCATTTGGCCCTGAAACCAATACGATCCTTAAATTTTCATTCATATGAATATTAAGGGGCACAACTGTTTTCTTGTCTTCTTTAAATGACAAGTATAACAGAGGATGCTTTGCATTGATCAGTTTAATTCTTGGTTCAGCCACCAGCACAGGCATATCGGCCTCTACCTCAATAGCAAATAAAGCTTTAGCTCTTACAAAATCCAGTTTAGTCAGGAAACCATGGTAAGAAAGCAGTAATGGCGTAAACGGCCTTAAATCATCGGTCAGTGCAATTAAAATCCTGATAATCTCACGTCTCTTATCAAATTCGAGGTCTCTTATTTTATTGTTCAGCGTAAATACTACTTCCGGCTCCATATACACTGTCTGCCCGCTGGCAGATTCATCATGAATGAAACCTTTCATCTTACGCTTATTCTCCGCCAGGATAGGGATACACATTCTTCCGTCACGGATCGTTAAACTTCCGTCTGCTACCCAGTTGCTGGCTACTGCCTGCTTATAAATTACATCCATCCTTTTACGGACTTCCTGTTCGCCTTTAGCAATATCCCCAATGATTTCCTGCAATTTAGAAGAAGCGTTAGGTTTGATTTTACCTTTAGGATCAAGCACAGCTTCTATTTTCCGAAGGATGTTTTTTTCCACTGGCAAATGCTCAAACAGCGCTTCCAGATTAGGATAAACATCTTTTCTCTCCTCAAAAAAACGCAATACTGAAAAAACAGTCTGTAAAGAGAGGTAAATCTGGAATAATTCTTCCTCCATCAGGTAACTACCCTCTACCCTTACCTTTTCGGCCAGTGATTTAATATCAAAAAAAGTACTGATTTGTAACGGCTCCTGGTTTTCCAGGATATTTTTAAATTCTTTAGTCTGTCTTAAAAACTTATTAATCTGATCAAATTTATTCATCACCTGCATTTTGCTGACCATATATTGTCCCATCGGACTCAGGCAATGCTTTAGGATGAGTTGTCTGACTTCACTGAAGCCAAGTCTATCTAAACAATTATCGGGATATATCATTTCTATTTATTCTTTTTAGCCGCACTGGCACCACTTTCCTTTTTCATGGCCGCTGCCTCATCTGTGCGCACTTTTAATTTCCTGGCCTCTTCCTTTTTCACCTTCTTCAATTCAGTTACTCTGGCAAGGCTATCTTTCTTCATTTTTTTCGCAGCATCTGCTTTAGTCTTTTTCAACAGTATTTCTGCCTTGGCAAGACTATCTTTTTTAGCCGCTGCCGCTCTGATTACCCTTTTAGGGTCAGCTTTATCCAGGCTATCTTTTTTTGCCTTTTCGATAGCTGCAATTTTCTTTAAACGTTTCGCATTGATTTTATCTTCCTTCTCTTTAACCTTCTTTAATTTTCCTGTAATCTTGTCATACATGGTATTCAAAACCTCAGGATGATCATAATAGTAATTCATACTTTTAGTATACATCACAGAATCAATCCCAAACTTTTTATAAATACCCTTATAATAAGCTGCACTTGTGCTTTTCGCTGAATCTGCGTTGGCAATAGTTGAAATATATCCGTCCACCATGTGGATGTCAAATAAAACATCCTGCATTTTATCTGGCTGGACAATATCTGAGGGTATACCCGGCTTACATCCTCCTATACCGATGAACAGCAGGCAAATGCACAAAAAATTTCTCATTGTTTATAAAACATTATTTTTTCCGTAGCTATTTAAGCTAAGGTTGTTAATTTTACCAAAAATACTGATAAATGAGCATAGCAGATAACTTATTAAAATATAAAAAGGAATTAGAAGGGGAAAATGTCGAATTAATTGCCGTCTCAAAATTCAATGAAGCAGCAGCAGTTTTGGAAGCATACCATGCAGGACAGCGGATTTTTGGAGAAAACATTGTTCAGGAATTGGTAGAAAAACAAGAAGCGCTGCCAAAAGATATTGAATGGCATCTGATTGGGCACCTCCAAACTAATAAGGTTAAATACATCGCTCCTTTCATCAAATTGATCCAATCTGTTGACAGTGTAAAACTACTGGCAGAAATTAACAAACAAGCGGCAAAAAATGACAGGATAATTGACTGTTTGCTTCAAGTTTATATTGCTGACGAGGATACGAAATTTGGACTGGATCATGCAGAAACGATCGAACTCTTAAGATCAGAAGAATACCTTGCTATGAAAAACATCCGTATTACCGGCCTGATGGGTATTGCGACGAACAATGCACCTGAAAAACAAACTAAAGATGAGTTTCAGGAACTAAAAGTACTTTTTGATGGTATTAAAACCAGCTTTTTCAGAAAAGAAGATTCATTTAAAGAATTATCTATGGGAATGTCAGGCGATTACAAATTAGCAATCGAAGAAGGCAGCACAATGGTAAGAATAGGAAGCAGTATTTTTGGTGTAAGAAAAATCAAACATTATAAAGCATAAACGCATGGATATTCAACTCAGGTTCGCAGTAAAAGAAGATTGCCCGCGTTTATTGGAGCTGATCCATGAATTAGCAGTCTATGAAAAAGCTCCGGAAGAAGTGACTGTTACCTTAGCAGAATTTGAAGACGCCGGATTTGGAACACAATCTGTCTGGAAAGCTTTTGTAGCAGAAGATGCAACAGGAATTCTGGGTTTCGCACTTTATTACACCCGATACTCAACCTGGAAAGGCTGTCGTTTATATCTGGAAGATTTTATTGTTACAGAAAGCCAGAGAGGAAAAGGGCTAGGAAAGATCCTTTTTGAAAGAGTAATGAAAGAAGCCAGGGATAAAAATTATAAAGGAATGACATGGCAAGTGCTGGACTGGAATGAACCAGCCATCAACTTCTATACTAAATATAATGCTCAGATTGAGACAGGATGGTTAAATGCGTCTTTTAATAAAGACCAGCTTTAAAAAAAAATTCAAATAAACAATGCAGGTATTTAAATTCGGGGGTGCTTCTGTCGTGAATGCAGAAGCAGTAAAAAATCTTGTTGCTATTATCCAGCAAGCTGAAAAAGAAAATTTACTGATCGTAGTTTCTGCGATGGGTAAAATGACCAATAAACTAGAATTGCTTTCTAACGCTTATAGCCTCGGGCAAGAAAACACGCACAACTTACTCGATGAAGTCAAAGCTTATCATTTCAATATCTTAAATGATTTATTTGATAACCATAACCATCCTGTATTTAATGACATCGCTAATACTTTCGTAGAAATCGAATGGCTCTTAGAGGAGGAAGCAAGTGATGCCCCAGATTATATTTATGACCAGATTGTTTCTATTGGTGAAGTAGTTTCTACTAAAATTGTAGCCGCTTATCTCAATGAAAGTAATATTTCTGCAGTCTGGGCAGATGCCAGAAACTTCATTAAAACTGACAATACTTACCGCGAAGGACAAGTAGACTGGGACAAAACAGAAACAGAAATCCAACGTAACCTTGTTCCACTATTGAAGAAAAGCATTGTAGTCACTCAGGGATTTATTGGCAGTACCAGTGAAAACTTTACAACCACACTAGGTAGAGAAGGCTCAGATTATTCTGCTGCTATTTTCTGTGCCTGTCTGGATGCCACGGCACTGACTATCTGGAAAGATGTACCAGGGGTATTAAATGCAGACCCCAAATGGTTTGATGAAACAGAGCGGATCCCACAACTTTCTTATCATGATGCTATCGAGCTTACTTATTACGGGGCAACAGTGATTCATCCCAAGACGATCAAGCCCCTTCAAAATAAAAATATCCCTTTGTATGTGAAGTCATTTCTTCATCCAACGAGTGAAGGGACAGCAATTAATGGTATTAACAGTGAACTTCCAGTACCTTCCTTCATTTTCAAAGTGAACCAAGTGTTGATTTCGATATTACCGAAGGATTTCTCCTTTATCATTGAAGAAAACCTGAGTGATATCTTCAGCCTGTTTCATAAACACAAAGTGAAAGTAAATACAATGCTGAATTCAGCATTGAGCTTTTCTGTGAGTGTAGACCATGAAGAAGAAAAGATAAATAACCTGATTCAGGATTTATCAATCTTATATAAAGTAAAATACAACGAAGGCCTGGAATTGGTGACCATCCGTTACTATAACCAGGATACCATTAACAGAGTGACTATCAATAAAGATATTTTACTGGAAGTAAAAAGTCGTCATACCTGCCAGATTGTAATGAAAGATAAATCAACTCTTGAATAAGCGGATTACAGAACAGACTGTTCAGGATTATATCCATGACAATTTAAACGCAGATGTGCATAAAATTGCCCTGGCCAAAAGCCCTTTTCCAGAGGTTACGGGAAAAGAACTGGCCAATCAGATCGCGTCCAGAAAAAAGTCATTCCGCAAATTGCCAACATGGTTTAATACCGATTTCATTTACTACCCACCCTTATTATCGGTAGAACAATGTTCTTCAGAGATTACCGCAGCTTATAAAGCTGGTTTGGCCACAGGAAGTTCAATCATTGATCTGACAGGTGGTTACGGTGTAGACAGTTATTACTTTTCCAAAAAAATAAAGTCTGTTACACATTGTGAAATCAATGAAGAATTATCAGCAATTGCCAGTTATAACGGAGTTTTATTACACCAGAAAAATGTACAATTCATTGCCGGAGATGGTCTTGAATTCTTAAAAAACACCGATCAGAAATTCGATTGCGTTTATATTGATCCAGCCAGAAGAAGTACTTCCGGAAAGGTTTTTATGCTCAAAGACTGTACTCCTGATATCGTAGAAAATCTCAGTCTGTTATTGTCAAAAGCAAAACGGATACTGCTTAAAACTGCTCCGCTACTAGATCTCAGCGCTGGATTAAAAGAACTGGATCACGTAGCTGAAATACATATTGTCAGTGTTAAAAATGAATGCAAAGAATTGATCTGGGTGATCGAAAGAGATTTTGAAGGTTCCCCTAACATCATTTGTTCTACCTTAAATGCGACACAAAAGCAGTTCAGATTTATACTCGGTGAAGAAGGAAGCACTACTATTACAGGTTCGGTTATTCCAGGTCAATACTTATATGAACCAGATGTAGCCCTTTTAAAAAGCGGTGCTTTTAACCTCATTGCAGAAAGATATCAGTTGCAAAAATTTCATCATCAAACTCAACTCTATACCTCTTCTGTCATTCATCCAGAGTTTCCAGGAAGAATATTTCGGCTCAACGAGGTAATGTCTGCCGCAAAAATAAAGAAGGAAAAAAACCTGGTTGGAAATGTAATTGTCAGAAACTATCCAGACAAAGCGGCTACCCTGGTTGATAAATATCATATTAAACCTGATGACACAGCCTTCATCATCTTTACGCAAAGCAATACTGAGGGTAAAATTATTATCAAAAGCACAATTATACAGCATTATTAATGTGCAAAAGCCTCCCAATTACGGGAGGCTTCAGCAATTTAGCATCAAGACTAAATCTATATTTTTTTCACGTTTATTGCTTGTAAGCCCTTCTTTCCTTCAGTGATATCAAACTCTACATTATCATTCTCCTGAAGACTTTCAATACCGCCAATAACATCTTTGAAATGGACAAAAATATCCTTGTTTCCTTCGTAAATTAAAAATCCGTAGCCTTTCTGCGTATTAAACCATTTTACTTTTCCCGTACTCATAGTATTTAAGTATAAAAATTAATATTTCTTTAAATTATCAATTATATCAAACTTAAAGAAAAGCAACAAGTTTTAAAAATTATTTATTTGGTTGTGGAGTAGTTCTTAAATAAGGTTTAATCACCTGATGACCTTTCGGAAATTTAGCAGGAATATCTTCTGTTTTGATACTATTCATCACCACCACATCATCACCATCCTTCCAGTCGGCAGGTGTGGCCACGCTATATTTAGCAGTCAGTTGCAGCGAATCAATGACCCTCAATACTTCCGTAAAATTCCTGCCTGTTGAAGCCGGATAAGTCAGCATTAACTTTACTTTTTTATCAGGAGAAATTACAAATAAAGAACGCACTGTTAAAGTCTCAGAAGCATTAGGGTGAATCATATCATAAAGATCAGCAACCTTCTTATCTTCATCTGCTATAATTGGAAACTCAACATTGGTATCCTGTGTTTCATTAATATCCTGTATCCAGCCTTTATGAGATTCTACAGAATCTACACTTAAGGCAATCACCTTCACATCTCTTTTTTCAAATTCTCCCTTAAGTGAAGCAGTACGGCCCAATTCAGTTGTGCATACCGGAGTATAATCAGCAGGGTGTGAAAAAATCACTCCCCAGCTATCGCCAAGAAACTCATAAAAATCGATATCACCAATTGATGTTTTAGCTTTAAAATTTGGAGCGGTATCTCCTATTCTGATACTCATAATCTTATTATTTTTTGATTTTAAATCGAACAATTATATGTGTTTACAAACACTACTAATATAGTAGAATATTATCAATAATATCCAACATTCATATTTAATGATGCTAATCAAACAATGTAGGCTGGAGCGATATTGCCGGAATATTCAGTCCCAGCTGTTCATTAAACACCTTTATCGTATGCGCAGCTAAAACAGGGGTGTCCAGTTCATCATGCTGATGCAGAAAAAAGTAAATCTTTTGAAGCCCTTTCTTCTGCCATAACCGGAGCCTTTCTCCCCACTGTTCAATCCTTGCAAAATCACTCTTTTTATGCGCAATACCATTGCCTATAAATCTGATAAATACTTCAGGAATAGTAACCTCCATATGTACCAGATCTCTTCTTCCACTTACGTCCGTAATTACAGCTCCCTTCTTTGTGGCCGTAAAGAGTTCAAAAACGTGTTGCCTCACTACCGGATCAGCAAACCACTGCGCATGTCTTAGTTCTACAAATACCTTTGGATTTGCAGGAAGAAATTTAAGATAATCTGATAGAACCGGTAAATTTTTCACCCCAAAACTTTCACTTAATTGCAAAAAGCAAGCACCTAATGTATCTCCAAATTCGGCAACTGCTTTCAAATATTCAGAAGTAGCTTGCTCCGATCCTGTCAACCTTTGATCATGACTGATAATTTTGGGAAATTTAGGGCAAAATAAAAAATCAACAGGTGCATTATCTGAAGCTTTTTTACGCCATTTGCGCACCGACTCTATAGAAGGAATCTGATAGTAAGCTGCATTTAATTCTATCGCATTAAAATGTTTTACATATTCATCCAGGAAATCCGCTTCCTTAGTTTTAGGCGGATAGATTAATCCTACCCACTCCTTCCGGCCCCACTTCGCACAACCTATAAAGACTTCAGCCTTATGATCGCTTTGCGCATCATTTAACACTTTCGAAGTCTGCCTTCCATCTTCAGGCAACGTAAAATCTATATCCTTTACCTGATCTGAATTTACTTTTCCAAATTCCATAAAATTGGCTTTAAAAACAAAACCCCGAAACAAGCATTATGTTTCGGGGTTTTTTAAAAAAGCATTTCGCTTAATTATATACTTTGATCATATAGACATAGTTTTCAATTTTATCTATTTGTTTAGTTCTGTTTAAGCCCTGTAAAGGATTCTTTTTAGCAAAGATAACCTTCTTACCTAATGAATCCTGAGGAATCGCGTTTAAAGCTTCCAGAATATATTTAGACTTAATGGCGAACGTTGCGCCATCAACCTGATTCTCTTTAGCAGTAATCACACCGATGATATTACCATAGTTATCCAGTAAAGGACCACCACTGTTTCCAGGATTGATTGGAATAGAAACCTGGTATTGCGTAGTATCGCCGACATGGCCTGTTTTTGAACTAATATAACCTTCACCCAAAACAGCGTCATCTTTTGGATACCCTAACGTATATACATTTTCACCCATTCCAATACTATTTTTCTTCAATTTATAAGGAATAGCTGAAAGCGGTGTAAACGACTCATCAATAATTTTCAGGATTGCAATATCATACTGCGGATCACGGTAAACAACCTTAACCTTATAAGAGTCTCCTTTATTATTTTGTACATAAACTGAATCTGCATCTCTTACTACATGATAATTTGTACATAAATATCCATTTGCAGTTAAAGCAAACCCCGTTCCGCCAAACTGTGCTGACCGAACATGTCCCTTGTCAGTCTTAGGACTTGAATTGATAGTTCTTACCAGTTTATTCTGACTGTTTTTGATATTGGTAATCTCTCTGCGCATTACCTCATAAGTACCATTTTGCAAGGTATTATGCTGTATAGAATAAATAGAGAATATAGTAAGCAGGATGAATGAAGCAGCAATAGCCATCGCCGACTTATTTTTGCGCCACATATTGATAATAAACGAAGGATGCGGTCTCAGCTCCTCGCTCAGTGCAGCTACATTTATTCCGGCATGGGCCCTGTCCATCTGCTCTTTCAAAGAAAGGACTTTACCATATTGCTTTATTGCGTCCATAAAAACCTTATGCGCAACTACTTTATGATCAATTACAGGATCATTGGCGCGCAATTTATCAAAAGCTTCTGCTTCTGCAGCTGTAAGTTTACCCCTGAGGTAATCTTCAATGATAGCATCTAATTCTATGTCGTTCCTCATACCGTACTTAAGATTGAAAAAATAATTTCTTTAATCTCTGCAGGCATTTATATTTCTGAGTTTTGGCATTATCCGTATTGGTATAGCCAAACTTCTCACAGATATCCTGCATGGAGAGATTATTTATATAAAAATCCTGAATAATAGTTTTACAAGGTTCCCCCAGGTTCTCTAACGCCGAACCCATCTTTTCAAACTGAAGATCTTTCTCCTCATGATACTCTAAATCAACCTCTACTGACACTACATCCTCAAAATCAGAAACATTATTTGTTTTTTTGCTTTGCTGCGCAAGCTTTTTTAACCAAATACGTCTGCAAACTGAATATATATAGGTCTTAAGTTTGCTGCTTAACTCAAAATCTCCGCTCTTAATTTTATTATATAAAATAATAATCGCTTCCTGATAGACATCTTTTGCATCATCCTCATCACCATTATTATTTATAATAAACTGCAAAATCATCGGAAAATACCCGACGTACAGCTTATTAAGTGCATCTTCTGAGTTATTTAGTATCCCTAAAACTACCTCTCTATCTGTTGGAACTGAATCGCTTAACTTGTTACTCACCAATTAATACATTTATACGTGAATGGTAACCCAATATTAGACAAAAAAATTATTTAAATCTTTTTTTAAAATAGTGGGTTACCTTTTGATCATTGTGGTATTAATCTGTAAAATTAATTAATTATTTTAAATAGAATTCAAATGAAAAACTTATTCAAATTCGGCTTTTTAGCTTTAGCAATCTCTTTATCAGTAGCAGCATGTAACTCAGAAAAAAAAGCTGGTGCAACTGACACTACAGTAACTGATTCTTCAGTTGTTACTACTGACGTTGATACTACTGTTAAAGATTCAACAGTTAAAGATACAGCGGTTAAAACTACTACTACTGAAGTTAAACCAGCTGCTGAAGCTAAAAAATAAGCTAGATAAAATCTACAGAAAGGCTTTGGTTCTCCAAAGCCTTTTTTTTGTGCCTATAGGTTTGAGTAAAATGCTACCTTTGCATTTGTAAAAATATCCCTATACATGAATTTATCTCCTCTTCAAGCTATATCACCAGTTGATGGTCGTTATAGAAACACCACACAAAACCTGGCTAAATATTTTTCGGAATCGGCTTTAATCAAATATAGAGTATACGTTGAAATCGAATATTTCATCGCTTTATGTGAAACTGGTTTAACAGGATTAAGCCAGTTTGATAAAACAAATTACAGCAAACTCCGCAGTATATCCGAACAGTTTAGTGATGAAAATGCTCAGGAAGTAAAAGACACAGAAAAAGTTACCAATCATGACGTTAAAGCTGTTGAATATTTTATCAAAAAAAGATTTGATGATTTAGACCTTGGAGACTTTAAAGAATTTATCCACTTCGGATTAACTTCTCAGGATATCAATAATACAGCAATCCCTTATACATTTAAGCTGGCACTTGAAGAAGAATACTATCCAAACATTCAATTGCTGATTGTTAAACTTCAGGAATTAGCTGCTGAATGGAAAGACATTCCTTTATTGGCGCACACTCACGGCCAGCCAGCCTCTCCCACTAAACTGGGTAAAGAGTTTTTAGTCTTCGCAGAACGCCTGGAAATTCAATTGAATGCGCTTAAAAACATTCCCCACAGTGCCAAATTTGGTGGTGCAACAGGAAACTTCAATGCACATCATATTGCCTATCCTGGAATTAACTGGGTAGACTTTTCCAACCACTTTGTCAATGATATTTTAACCTTAAACCGTGCACAACATACTACACAAATTGAGCATTATGACCAATTTGCAGCGCAATGTGATGCCTTAAAAAGGATTAATACGATTATTATTGACCTGGACAGAGATATCTGGGCTTACATTTCTAAAAACTACTTTAAGCAAAAAATTAAAGAAGGAGAAGTAGGTTCTTCCGCAATGCCACATAAAGTAAATCCTATTGACTTTGAAAATGCAGAAGGAAATGCTGGCCTTGCCAATGCACTCTTTGAATTCTTTGCTGCGAAACTGCCAATTTCACGTTTACAGAGAGATTTAACAGACTCCACAGTATTAAGAAACGTAGGTGTACCAGTAGCACATACTATAATCTCTATCTCTTCTACTTTAAAAGGGCTGAACAAGCTTTTATTAAACAATGAAGTTATTGCTGCAGACCTGGAAAATAACTGGGCAGTAGTTGCTGAAGCTATACAAACCGTATTGAGAAGAGAAGCTTATCCTAATCCATATGAAGCCTTAAAAGACCTGACGCGTACCAATCAGAAAATTACTGCGCATACCATGGCAGCATTTATCGACGGTCTTCAAATCGATGAGGATTTAAAGCAAGAATTAAAACAAATCACTCCATTTAATTATACTGGCGTATTTTAACTAAATTCAGGTTTAAAATAGTACCTTAATACAAGATAATATATAATGACCTAAAACAGACATCGATATCTGTAATTGAATCGCTAATTATTTATTTTTGTAAGAAAAAAGAGACAATGACTATTAACGTATATACAGAACAAACCCCGAATCCTGCCACCATGAAGTTTATGGTTAATAAACTTCTGATTAATGGCAGCGAGGACTTCGCTACAAAAGAAAGTGCTGAGCACTCTCCTTTTGCAAAAGAATTATTCAAGTTTAATTTTGTTAGTGGTGTATTTTTCGCAAGTAATTTCGTGACCATTACAAAAACTGAAGATGCTGAATGGACTGATATTGAGCCTATCTTAAAGGAGTTTGTTAAAGGTGCTGTAGAATCAGAATATAAAATAAAAGAAATTACCACAGAAGAAGCCCCTGCTTTTGAAGGATCTGACCTGGAAGTAAAAATCCAGCAGATACTACATGATTACGTGCGTCCTGCTGTTGAACAGGATGGTGGTGCAATCAGCTATAAATCATTTGAAGAAGGTGTAGTTACCGTTGAACTTCGCGGTTCATGCAGCGGATGCCCTTCCTCTACAATCACTTTAAAATCTGGTATTCAGAATTTATTGCAGCGTATGGTTCCTGAAGTAAAAGAAGTTGTTTCCAACGCTTTATAATTCAAACCAGGTCTGTATAAGACTACATAAAAAACGGTCTGTGAAGTATTCACAGACCGTTTTTTATGTTTAACCTTCAAAATGCCGCTGGATAGCTTCCAGCATTTCTATATCGACCAAACCGTTGGTAGCCAGAATTTCCCTGCGCTCGATGAATTCATCGCCACCGCCAAAATTCATCACCTTTCCACCAGCCTGCTGCACCAGATAAGCCCCTCCAGCCACATCATAAGAATTCAGATTGTATTCAAAAAATGCATCAAATCTACCACAAGCCACATACGCCAAATCTACTGCAGCAGAACCTATCCGTCTTAAACCATGTGTTTTCTGCATTAACTCTGCCAGTAACCTCATATACTGAGCCTGTTTGTCAAATTCATAATAAGGAAAACCGGTAGCCAGTAAAGAATCTGCCAGACTATTCCGTTGAGAAACCCGGATAGGCTTGTGATTTAAATAAGCAGGGGCATCTTTATAACTATGAAACATCTCGCCCCTGTTGATCTCATAAACAACTCCTAAAACAGGCTTGTCCTCTTCATACAAAGCAATGCTGATAGAGTAAGTTGGCACGCCGTGAATAAAGTTTGTCGTACCATCCAGCGGATCTATAATCCAGTTATATGTTTTCCCTTTCGTATTGACCGTTTGTTCTTCGGTTGTAAAACCAGCATCCGGTATTAATTGATCAAGATTTTCGACAATGATCTCTTCGGCAGTTTTATCTACATAAGAAACCAAATCGTTTAATCCTTTGAATTCAATAGCCTCCGCATCAAAACGCATCGATTCCTTCCGTATAAAATTGCCCGCCAACCGCGCGATTGCGATAACCTGTGAACTCAGTAATTCGTAATTCAAATTGTAAAATTTAGCTTGTGTGTGTATTTTTATTCTTTATCGAGAACGCTACCAATAACAAACCACCGATAAACAAGAGAGAAGAAATCAACTCTGCCTGTGTAAAAGAGATACCTGCAACATGATACTTTGAATTGACACGGATCAGTTCGACGAAAAATCTTTCCATTCCGTTCATCATCAGATAAATTCCGAACATCATGCCCGGAAGCTTAATCTGGTGGCGGATACGCCATAGAATAAGGAATAAGATAAAACATACAATCACCTCGTAAATAGGCGTAGGATATACAGGAAGAGGCAATACGTTACAGAATTTGCCAACACAGCCCGGAATAGGTATCCCCTCCATCGCCACATTGTTTGGATAGGTATATGCCCACAACCAATCAGGTAACCAGGTAAAAGGCTTAGGATTCATATTGACTATACCCCAATCCCCATCACCAGACATATGACAACCAATCCGGCCCACACTGTAAGCCAGCATCATTCCGGGTCCGCCGACATCCAGCATATGTAAAGGCTTAATTCCATTTTTCTTTGCGATATATAACACAGCCGCACCACCGCAGATTAATCCTCCGTAAAATGTTAAACCACTAAAAGACAATAACCCGCCTATAGGATCCTGGATAAAAGTATCCCAGTGTTCCAGGTTATCAAATATTTTTGCACCCAGGAACCCCCACACCGCAGCCCATACGATCATATTCCCCATTAATTCATAAGGATGTTCCGTAACTTCTACTTTTTTAGGCTGGGCAAGTTTGAATTTATTTTTTTCTTTATAATCCCAGTACGCAAATAATCCGGCAAAGAGTAAACCACCCAGAATATTTCCCTTCAGTGATAACAGTACCGTTTGTGCATCGCTGACAAACAAACGATAGTTCAATAAAGCATAAACCAGTTTATAACCAATCAGAAAACCAAAAACACAATTAGAGATTAATTCTGTAGTCGTTGCAGGCTGACCAATAGTGATGATTCTTTTTACAGGATGCAATAAACCTAAAGCCTCTTTTCTTTTCAGTTCCTGCGTGAACGCCCAGTAACCCGCAATAAAAGCCAGGGCGACAAATACACCGAAAGTATTAAAAGGCAGAGGAACCTGAATACCGAAGAGATATTCTATAAAATGAGAAACGGTAGGAAACATACGCGTATATTTTTTTTACGCGAATATAAGATTAATGTGCTAAAACTTGTTCAGTTTCCATAACTTCTACCTCACCATCAGCAGTTAATTCCATTAGTTTAACCATTTTAATTTCATTAACCATTACAGGGTCATATTTAGCTTTCACCTTCACATAATTCTTGGTAAAACCATGCATGAAACCATTTTTCTGATCGTCTTCAAATAAAACTTCTCCAACAGTTCCTATTTGCGACTGGTAAAAAGCCCTGCGTTTTTTATCAGATAAAATATGCAGCATTTTACTTCGGTCAGCACGTGTACTTCCGGCAACAGCACCAGTCATTTCAGCAGCTTCAGTCTGTTCACGCTCCGAATACGTAAAAACATGCAGGTAAGAAATATCAAGTTCATTCAGGAACTGGTAAGTATCTAAGAAGTCTTCTTTAGTTTCTCCCGGGAAACCAACAATGACGTCTACTCCGATACAGCAATCAGGAATTAATGCTTTAATTGTTGCTACACGTTCCGTGTATAAATCTCTGCGGTAACGTCTTTTCATTAGTCCCAGGATCTTATCAGAACCCGATTGTAATGGAATATGGAAATGGGGCACAAATCTTTTAGAAGCAGCTACAAAGCTGATAATTTCATTGCTTAATAAATTAGGTTCAATAGAAGAGATCCGGATTCTTTCAATCCCTTCAACCTCGTCCAAAGCTTTCACCAAATCAAAAAACTTATCCTCACGCTTTCCGTCACGGATACCAAAATCACCAAGGTTTACACCAGTCAGTACGATTTCTTTTACACCACTTTCCGCAATTTGCCGGGCACGATTAACTACATTTTCTATAGTATCACTTCTGCTGCCACCTCTTGCAAGCGGAATTGTACAATAAGTACAAGGATAATCACAGCCATCCTGAACTTTCAGGAAAGTACGTGTTCTGTCCCCAATAGAATAGGCAGCTATAAAATTATGATTAACTTTTTCAATATTTTGCTGATGAATAACGGCTTTTGGTAATTTGGTCAGGTCTGAGATATATTCTACAATACGGAATTTCTCGGCCGCGCCCAATACCATGTCCACACCTTCAATTTCAGCAATTTCAACAGGCTTCAACTGCGCATAACAACCAACAATAGTAATATAAGCATTGGGTGCATATTTAAGAGCTTCCTTCACTACCTTACGGCACTTTTTATCCGCATGCTCAGTTACAGAGCAGGTATTGATTACATATACATCGGCGGCGTCAGTAAAATCTACAACAGCATAACCTGCATCAGTAAAAAGACGTCCGATAGTTGAAGTTTCCGAAAAGTTTAACTTGCAACCCAGTGTATAAAATGCTACTTTCTTCATTGAAATATATTGTTATGAGGCTAATAAGTATTATACATTATTGTATAATGCTGAATATATCAGCTTTCATTTGAGCTGCAAAGATAAGTTTTTAGATTAATGTTTGTATAACCCCAACATTTGTTCATTGTCAAATTATGCAAGCAGCTTATCTTTATACTAATTTACTGGTTTTCGTTCCACCTGTAACTATCCTGCTCCAACCCTGCAAGGTCTATGACTCTGCTCACGACAGTTTGTGCTGCTTCCTCAATAGTGGTTGGAATACTATAATAAGATGGACTGGCCGGACAGATAATACCACCTGCTTCAGTCACCGTTTTCATATTATTGATATGAATCAGACTAAAAGGCGTATCTCTTACTACAGCAATTAGTTTCCTGCGTTCTTTTAAGATAACATCAGCAGCTCTTGAAATTAAATCATTAGAGATGCCATGGGCAATTCTTCCTAAAGTCCCCATAGAACAAGGAATAATAATCATCGTATCAAATTTTGCAGATCCGGAAGCAAAAGGAGCATTAAAATCCATTTTTGAATAAAAGGTAAAAGGATACTGTTCGTAATCACTATTTCCCAATTCAAAACGCCAAACCTCTTTTGCGTTGTCAGACATCACTACACCTACCGCTTCGATCTGGTCAGCCAACTGCAGCAAATTATTCAATAAGAGTTTAGCATAGACAGAACCGCTGGCTCCGGTGATCGCGACGATGATTTTCTTCTTCTTCATAGAGGTGGTAAAGATACAGAACCTGTAGAAACAAAAAAGGGCCGAAAATAAATTTCCGGCCCTACATCTACCTATGAAAAACATACCCTCGAAAGGGTAAGCTCAAATGTAATATTCTTTTCTAACAAAAAGAAAATTTTAACACTTTTTAAGTATTTATGATACAATGATGTTAATTGTACCTTTTACACTATGATAATAGCCATTTATTTTTCTGAAGGTAACCTGAAAAACTTCCGGATCTCCGCTATCTGCCATAAGAAACGTTATGCCGAACGCTTGAAAATTCTTGACAATGTCATTTATCTATCCTCACGGCCTCAAATCCAACATATATTTTAAAATTTTATTAAAATTTAAAATACTGTCTATGAATAGTTTAAAAAATAATTCAGATTTTAGTTCGGAATAATTTGCTAACGTTATTATAATTCGTACTTTTGTCAAACTGAAAAACACGGTGGTTTTAGCTCAGTTGGTTAGAGCATCGGTTTGTGGTACCGAGGGTCGTGGGTTCGAGCCCCATATTCCACCCATTATAAAATCAGTATAAAAGCAGTCTTTAGAGACTGCTTTTTTTTTGAATTCAATTTTTGGCAACAATAAAATATGCCCGCCACTATTCTTTCCACAGAACCTTCTTAAACAAGCTGCGCTTACCTCCATTTACATTTTCTTTTGTAATTTAGCCCCACACGAATTAAACAAATACCCCTGTTTATAGTAATTACACAAGCATAATGATTGAAATTTATACGGACGGTGCAGCAAGCGGAAATCCAGGGCCAGGAGGATATGGCGTAATATTACGCTCAGGTAGTCATTATAAAGAATTAAGCGGAGGCTTCCGCATGACGACCAATAACAGGATGGAACTGCTCGCCGTTATCGAAGGCCTCAATGCCATCAAACAACCAGGCGCGCAGGTTACCATTTACTCGGACTCTAAATACGTTGTAGATTCCGTAGAAAAAAAATGGGTATTTGGCTGGGTCAAAAAAGGATTCAAGGATAAAAAGAATAAAGATCTCTGGATTCGTTACCTGGCAGTACATAAATTACACGACATCAAATTTATCTGGATCAAAGGGCACAACGATCATCCTGAAAACGAAAGATGCGATGTATTAGCCGTTGCAGCTTCCAAAGACAGAGCAGCACAGCAAATCGATACAGAATTTGAAGCAGAAAAAAACAGAGCGACCTTACTATAACAAAAAAGCCGGACAGAAGATCTGTCCGGCATATATTAGCTATAACAATAAACTAAGCAGTTTTAACTTTCGAATCAGTTACCGCATAAGTGGCCATCAACTCTTCAGCCATCTTTACCATTTTCTCCGAACCGATAAAAATAGATGATCTCTGGTGTAATTCCTCAGGCTGTATTTCTAAAATCCTTCTGAAACCATCAGAAGCGGTACCACCAGCCTGCTCTATAATAAATGCCATTGGATTACACTCATACAACAACCTCAGCTTTCCATTTGGAGAACTTGCTGTAGTTGGATAAATATAAATACCCCCCTTAATTAAATTACGGTGAATATCAGCAACCATAGAACCAATATACCTTGAAGTGTAAGGCCTGTTAGTTGCTTCATCATGAACCTGTGCATATTTAAGATACTGCTTTACCCCCATAGGGAAATGCACATAATTCCCTTCATTGATCGAATAAATACTGCCATCTTTAGGCACTTTCATATTCGGATGAGATAAACAGAACTCACCGATAGAAGGATCAAGTGTGAAACCATTCACTCCCTTACCAGTAGTATAAACCAGCATCGTTGAAGAACCATAGATCACATAACCTGCTGCTACCTGCTCTGTACCTTTTTGAAGCACATCAGCTAAAGTTGCCATTCCTTCCACAGATTTTCTGCGGTAAATAGAAAAGATAGTTCCAACAGCTACATTGACATCAATATTTGAAGAACCATCCAGAGGATCGATACAAACAATATATTTTGCATTTTTAGAGACTGGAGAATCAATAGGGACAAAATCATCTTCCTCCTCAGTTGCAACAATACAGCACTCTCCTCCGCTGGTCAGTGCAGAAATAAACTGGGTATTTGCAAAAACATCTAACTTTTTCTGCCCCTCCCCCTGGATATTTACCGTTCCTGCATCCCCGAGAATATCTACTAATCCTGCTTTATTTACCTCGCGGTTAACAATTTTTGCAGCGATTCCTATATCTCTCAATAATCTGGAGAGCTCTCCTTTTGCGTAAGAGAAATCAGCCTGTTTCTCAATAATGAATTGTCCTAATGTTTTTATACCCGACATATATACTTAGTGTATTTTATACGTTACCTATTACCTATTTCTATGGCCTCTAAGGTATGGATTTTTTCTTCCGAAATACAAAAACGAATTAAAGTTTTAACTTTATGCCAGCCCGATTTACCCGCTGCACCCGGGTTTATATGCAAACAGCTAATTTTAGGATCGAACATTACTTTTAAGATATGAGAGTGGCCAGTAATGAAAAGCTTTGGTGGGTTAGTGTATATTTCACCCTTTATATTTGGAGCGTATTTTCCAGGATATCCGCCAATATGAGTCATCCAGACATCTACATTTTCACAGTTAAAACGCAGATGCTCTGGAAACTCCGCTCTGATCTCCTTATCATCAATATTTCCGTACACTCCTTTTAGCGGTTTGAACGCTTTTAACTTTTCCGCAACATCAGGCCCAAAATCTCCCGCATGCCAGATTTCATCACATTCGTCAAAGTGCTTATAAACCGCATCATCCAGGTAACCATGTGTATCTGAAATTAATCCAATCTTTGTCATTTAGAATTCGTTAAAATTTATTAAAAACATCTTAAAAGGCCAGTAAAAAATCGCTGAGCAGATATTTATACTGATCCGTATATAAATTCAATCCTTCATATATATATAAATGTTCTTCCAAAGGCGGCCTGTCAGAAAAACCAAGACAAATAATCTGTCTGAAAGAAGCCTTAGTCTGATCCGAATACACATGAACGATCTTTGAAGGAAAAAGTTTTTGAAGTACTGCATTCACCACAACAGACGCTGCCTGTTTCACCGGAAGAATTAACCAAAGTAACCCATCCTCAGTTAGCATTCCCGCAGCCTTCTTCAATAACAAGTCAAAAAAATCCTCATCTGCATGTCTGGCAATCTCCTTTCTCTTTTCAGGATTCTTCAAATCATTTACAAAATATGGAGGATTGGAAACAATCAGCGAATACTTCAGCGTGGTCGTAAAATCTTCAAAGGAAGAATAAAACACACTCATTCTGTCAGCAAATGGAGAATTCAAACAATTTTTTGATGACGCCAGCGCAGCAGACTCATCAATTTCAACTGCATTTACACAGGCAGAAGGGAAACGCTGCGCCATCATCAATGCAATGACTCCAGTTCCAGTACCTATATCTAAAATGTTTACAGGATCCAGATGCTCCGCTACAGCTCCTAAAATAACACCATCCGTATTTATTTTCATCGCACAACCAGCCTGATCTACTTCAAACTGTTTAAATCTGAAAACACTCCCCATTTAGCTTTGATAAATCTCCAGCGGTAAACCATCAGGATCAGTAAAGAAAGTAAACTTCTTACCCGTATACTCATCAATTCTCAACGCTTCGGTTTCTACCCCTTTAGCATTCAGCGCAGCCGCAACAGCCTTAACATCATCAACTTCAAAAGCTAAATGCCTCAGCCCCGCAGCCTCTGGCCTGGAAGGCCTTTCAGGAGGATTTTCAAAAGAGAACAATTCCAGCTGATAAAGCCCGTTTACAGACAAATCCAATTTATAAGAATTACGTTCCTCTCTATAGACCTCCTGAACAACTGTTAAACCTAATATATTAACATAGAAATTTTTACTAACCGTATAATCAGTACAAATTATAGCAACGTGATGAATTCTTTTGAACATAAGCTCTTTTCTTGTTTTAAATTCTGATCAAATGTAAAAATTATAAAGGTTTGAGTAGAAATTTAACATAAAAACAAGATTATCTTCAAATTATAAGGATAGAAATGACTAAATTCCGAAAAATAACATCCATTTAATAAAAAAAGCAATTCATGCGTAAACGAGCATTAAAGCCGAAAAAGCAAGATTAAAGAGGCGAAACCTTTATTAAACGGACCAAAATATCACAGATAACATTATTTAACATATTGATAATTGATTTTTTAGTCAGAATTATTCAATAATTAATTATAAAAATTATATTTTTGATCAAATTTTAAAGAAACTAATGAAAAGCTTAAGGACAAACGCATTAAAAGAAGCACAAACCAGAGTTTCACCAGAAGTTAAGGCTCCATCAACCAAAATTTCTGAGTTTTTTGGCTCAAACGTGTTCGATAAAAAGAAAATGAAAGATTTCTTATCTAAAGAAGTCTATGAAAAACTTATCTCAGCAATCGATCAGGGTGAATTAATTAATCAGGATGATGCCAATCAGATCGCTACAGCGATGAAACATTGGGCGATGTCTAAAGGAGTTACACACTATACGCACTGGTTTCAACCATTAACAGGCTCTACAGCTGAAAAACATGACTCTTTTTTCGAACCTACGATTGATGGTCCGGTAGAAAAATTTGCAGGCAGTGCTTTAGTACAACAAGAACCAGATGCATCAAGTTTCCCGAATGGTGGTATCAGAAATACTTTTGAAGCCAGAGGTTATACTGCATGGGATCCTTCTTCTCCAGCTTTCATTATGGAAAGTAAAGCAGGAAAGACCTTATGTATTCCAACTGTATTCGTAGCTTATACAGGTGAAGCATTAGATTATAAAGCTCCTTTATTAAAAGCATTAAACGCATTAGACAAAGCAGCAGTTGATGTTTGTCAATATTTCGATAAAGGAATTGACAAAGTAACAGCTTCTTTAGGTATTGAGCAGGAATACTTCCTGGTTGACCTTGCTTTATTTAACGCACGTCCGGATTTAGCTTTAACAGGCCGTACTTTATTTGGTCATATGTCCGCTAAAGGACAACAATTAGACGATCATTATTTCGGATCAATCCCTGAGCGTGTATTCACTTTCATGGTTGATTTTGAAAATGAAGCCTTCAAATTAGGTATTCCTTTAAAAACCCGTCACAACGAGGTTGCACCATTGCAATTCGAATGTGCACCATTATACGAAGAAATCAACCTGGCTATCGATCACAATCAATTATTGATGGATCTGATGGAAAAAGTTGCACGCCGCCATAACTTCAAAGTATTATTACATGAGAAACCATATGCAGGTATCAACGGTTCAGGTAAACATAACAACTGGTCATTAATTACAAATACAGGTAAAAACCTGTTAGCCCCAGGTAAAACGCCTAAAAATAACCTGATGTTCCTTGCTTTCTTTGTGAATACAATCAAAGCAGTGCACGAACACGCAGATTTACTAAGAGCAAGTATCGCTTCAGTAAGTAATGATCACCGTTTAGGCGCTAACGAAGCACCACCGGCAATCATTTCTATTTTCTTAGGTCAGCAATTGAACGAAGTATTAGATGAAATCGAACACTCACGTATCAGCAAAAAAATCAAGGAAGATAACGCATTGTGGTTAGGTATTCCTAAAATTCCACAAATCTTATTAGACAATACCGACCGTAACCGTACTTCACCATTTGCCTTTACAGGTAATAAATTTGAATTACGTGCCGTAGGATCTTCAGCAAACTCATCAGCACCGATGACAGTTCTGAACTCTATCATGGCAGATCAGCTGGTTAAATTTAAAGTTGAAGTAGATAAACTGATCAAAAAAGGCGAGAAAAAAGATATTGCTCTTTTAACAGTTATCAAAAAATACATCAAAGAATCAAAAGATATTCGTTTCGAAGGAAATGGTTACAGCCAGGACTGGGAAGATGAAGCAGCTAAACGTGGATTAGCAAATATCAAAACTACGCCATTAGCATTAGATGCTTATATCTCTGAGAAATCAACTGAATTATTTGAAAGAGCAAATATTTTCACTAAACGTGAATTGCATGCACGTCATGACATTCTTTTAGAAAGTTATTACAAAAAATTACAGATTGAAGCCAGAGTAATGGGTGAAGTTGCGAATACCATGATTATTCCTGCTTGTATCTCTTATCAGAATACCTTATTAGAAAATGCGAAAAGCATTAAAGAATTAGGCTTACCAAAAGAAGCATTGGTTGCACCATTAGCAATCATCAACAAATTATCTGATCACTTGTCAATCGTAAAAACTACAATTGATGCGATGTTAGAAGCACGTAAAGTTGCCAATACCATTGAAGATTCGAGAGAAAAAGCCATCGCTTATGATGAGAAAGTTAAATCTCATTTTGATACTATCCGTTACAACATTGACAAATTAGAGCAAATTGTAGACGACAGTGTTTGGCCATTACCAAAATTCAGAGAGTTGCTATTTTTAAAATAGAATTCCATTAATTTATTGATATAACCTCTGCAATAAAATGCAGAGGTTATTTTTTTTTGTTTGAATCGTCTACATTCGGACGTTTATCTATCTTTGCAGCAATATGAGTGATAACAGGTACAACCAGCGTGGCGTTTCGGCTTCGAAAGAAGATGTGCATCAAGCCATCAAAAACATAGACAAGGGTATTTTCCCACAAGCATTTTGTAAAATCATACCTGATATTTTAGGTAATGACGATGCTTTCTGTAATATTATGCACGCTGATGGTGCAGGTACTAAATCCTCTTTAGCCTACGTATACTGGAAAGAAACCGGTGATATTTCTGTATGGAAAGGCATCGCACAAGATGCAATCATTATGAACCTTGATGATTTAATCTGTGTAGGCGCTACAGATCATATTTTACTCTCCTCAACAATTGGCAGAAACAAAAACCTGATTACAGGAGAAGTTATCGCTGCTATTATCAACGGAACAGAAGAAATCCTCGCTGAACTGCGGGAAATGGGTATTTCCATTTATTCTACAGGTGGTGAAACTGCCGATGTAGGTGACCTGGTACGTACTATCATTGTAGACTCAACTGTCACCTGCCGCATCAAGCGTGATGAAGTGATCAGTAATCACAACATTCAAAACGGAGATGTTATTGTTGGACTATCTTCCTCAGGTCAGGCAACCTATGAAACTGAATATAATGGTGGTATGGGCTCTAATGGCTTAACTTCTGCACGTCATGATGTATTTGATAAATCAGTAGCAGACAGCTATCCTGAAAGCTTTGATCCGGCAGTACCTTACGACCTGGTTTTCTCCGGCGGTAAAAATCTAACTGATAAAATCCGTATCGATGAAAACACAGAGATCACTATTGGAAAACTGGTACTCTCTCCTACCCGTACCTATGCCCCGGTTATCAAAAAAGTATTAGAGAAACACAGAAACCAGATCCATGGATTAGTACACTGCAGTGGTGGTGCACAAACTAAAGTGCTCCACTTTATCAATGATAACATTCATGTAATTAAAGATAACCTATTCACTGTTCCTCCACTTTTTGAATTGATTCAGGAACAATCAGGTACAGCCTGGAAAGAGATGTACAAAGTATTTAATATGGGTCACCGTATGGAAATATATGTACCTCAGGAAATCGCTGATGATATTATAGCTATCTCTGAAAGTTTTAATATCGACGCACAAATTATCGGTCGCGTAGAAGAATCTACGCATAAACAAGTAACCATTACCAGTGAAAAAGGGCAATTCAACTACGAATAAGCCTTATAAAATATAGACGAAAAGAGTTTGTTTTTAAACAAGCTCTTTTTTTATGCCCTGTCTAAAGCAACATAAAATCCCACAACCATACAGAGAACACCAGATTCGTTGTATTTTTAAAATAGGAAGGAGAAAAACTGAATTTTTTCTTAAACGCAGCAGAAAAATGATTGCCGCAGCTATAGCCTACTACCGCCGCAATTTGTTTCAAACTATATCCAGGTTTATTGAGTAGCAATGTTTTCGCCTTTTGCATCTTAAGCTCAGAAGCATAACTATTAATCGTTTGCCCCATAATCTCTTTAAAACCCGCCTGAAGTTTGGTACGGTTCATCCCAGCTTTCTCAGCTAAACCTGCAATAGAAATATTCCTCGAGAGATTCTGACTGATTATCCTGGAAACCATTTCAAAACTGGCAATATCCTTTTTACTCCATTTGTGAACAGGCCCCGCTGCCTCTTCCTGCGCTTCAATAACCATTACAATAATCTCGCAGATTTTAAGCTTGGTATAAAAATTAGTGTATTTACCAGAGCCGCGGCTAGTCAGCTCATTTAAAACTTTCTGAAGATCATATCCGATTTTATATAACTGATGACCAGAAAGCTCAACAGGTAAAGTAGTTGCAAAATTAGTATCAAAAGTAGTGTCTGGAAGAAACAACAAAGTACCTGAATCTATTGATCTCACTGTTGCTTTATGCACAGAAACATACTCACGCTTAATGATACTGACTGATTCGATCAATACCTCTTCTCCTTTTTTAATATAAACTTCTACCATTCCCACTGCTGATTCCGTACACTTTGCTGCAAAACTCGTAGTTCGAATACGTTATTTTTGCCTATTGTTAATAACAAGTCTAAATAAACACAAAAGAAATAACACATGCAAATTTTTACCAAACAACCTTTTGCTTTTTTTATTTTACTCTTACTCACATTCAGCTGCTTTAATGCCATCGCACAACAAAAGCATAGCTTTGAAGGAACAGTAAAAGACACTAACGGTCAGCCACTTGAAGGTGCGGGAGTAACAGCAATCGAAATTAATAAATCAGCAGTAACCAACTCTCTTGGAGAATTCAACTTCAAAGACCTGTCACCAGGCACCTATAAAATACGGATCAGACATATTGGTTATACAGAACAAACCATTAAAATCAATCTTCCGTTAGCTAATGCCAAAAAATCACAATTTACCCTGCAAGCAGATGAGAACAATCTTTCAGAAGTTTCAGTTATCGGCCGGACAGCAAATCAGGAAGCAAACAGGCAAGCCTTTAACGTAACCTCTATAGATGCTAAAAAACTACACAATTCTACACTTGATATTTCCCATGCTTTAGACAGGGTTTCAGGCGTAAGAGTACGTGAAGCCGGCGGTGTTGGTTCCAGGATGGAATTTTCGCTAAATGGTTTTTCCGGCAGACAGGTTAAGTTTTTTCTCGATGGTGTACCTATGGATAACTTCGGTTCATCATTCCAGATCAATAATATCCCAATCAATCTTGCCCAGCGTGTAGAAGTATATAAAGGTGTAGTTCCGGTTTGGTTAGGTTCAGATGCATTAGGCGGAGCAATTAACATTGTTACAGCGAATGATATGAAAAGCTATGCAGATGTATCTTATTCGTATGGCTCATTCAATACCCATAAAACCTCTATCAATACTGGATATACTACTGCTTCCGGATTTAAATTTCAACTGAACGCCTTCCAGAATTACTCAGACAATAATTATACAGTAACCACAGACGTTGCTGCTTTTTCAGGAAAGTATTTCAGGAATCAAAAAGTAAAAAGATTCCATGATACTTATCATAACGAAACCATTATCGCCAGCGCTGGCGTAGTTAATAAATCTTATGCAGATCAACTATTATTTGGAGTTACTGTAGGCCAGAACTATGCAGAGATTCAAACAGGTGCCCGTATGGTCAGTGTTTTTGGTGATTGGCACAGAAAAGGCAATATCGTAATGCCCAATGTGTTGTATACCAAGAAAAACTTATTTGTCGATGGACTTGACCTGAGAATTAATGGAAACTTCAATCTTGGACAAGAACAAAACATCGATACAGTATACCGTCGTTACAACTGGTTCCAGGAATACAAACAATATGAAGGTCTGGGAAGTGAACGTGAGCGCTCCCTGTACAAATTCAAAAACAACAACGGTATGGGTGCTGTAAACCTTACTTACACCCTGAGTGACCAGCATTCATTTGCCTTAAACAATGTCTTTAACTCTTTTAACAGAAAAGGTTCTGACGAACTTTTTCCAGAAAGTGACAAATACGAACAGCCGCGTAAAAACACAAAAAATGTCTTAGGCTTTGGTTATAAATACAGTGCTTCAGAAAAATGGAACACTTCTGTGTTTACCAAGTATTTTTCTCAGCAGAATAAATATTCAGTGAGTTATAACCCAAGCGGCAACTGGGGTGATGTAGCTTATCAGGATCAAAAAAACAGTTTCAATAAGCTTGGTTATGGTATTGCATCCACTTATTTCCTGAAACCAACACTTCAACTTAAAGCTTCTTATGAGAAAAGTTACAGACTACCAGAAAACGATGAACTCTTTGGTGATTTGCTGAATCTTGATGGGAACATTGAACTGAAACCAGAATACAGCCATAATTATAATCTGGGATTAGGTTATCAGGCACAGCTCAATCAAATACACAAATTTAGTTTTGACGGAAGTGTATTGTACAGAAATGCGAAGGACTTTATTCGTCCCATGTTAAATCAAAACCAAACCAAGCAAGTGATGAGTAACGTAGCTGACGTAACTAATCTTGGTGTAGAGGGAGAAATCAGATATTCATTTAAAAATCTGTTTACTACAGGTGTTAACATGACTTATCAGAATTTGCGCAACAATACAAAGTATGAGCAGGGACAAACTATGGAAAGTCCTTTATACAGAGACAGAATCCCGAACATGCCTTACTTATTTGGTAATGCTGATGCTTCACTCTTCTTTAATCATGTAGGTAAAAAAGATAATACCCTGACCTTAGGTTATAATGTTTTATACGTTCACGCCTATTATTTGTCATGGCCAAGCCAAGGTACATCAGATACAAAATATGATATTCCAAGACAGTGGATGCAAGATGTAAACGTTGTATACACCCTTGGAAATGGTAAATACAACATTGCATTGGAATGTAAAAACCTAACTGACAACAGAGTATACGACAACTTCTCCCTTCAAAAACCAGGAAGAGCATTTTATGCCAAAGTGAGATATTTTATCAGCAATAACAGATAATCCCCATAAAAAAATTGAAAATGAAACACAAAAATATACTTCAACTACTTGCCCTGGGTATGGTCAGCCTTTTAACAGCCTGCGATCCGCCACTGGATTTTTCGGAAGTAAAAGATGCAGACACAGAATTAACGGGTGCCACAAAATATATCATCGCTGCGACACCAATCGGTACTACAGGTATTGCTGATTACTTGTTAACAGCAAATAACCTCGATGAAGGTATGATTACCACCAAAGGTAACGGAATAGAACAAGACGGATCTTACAGATATTACATCTCCCATAAAAACAGATTCTTCAGCTTATTATATGGACAGGGAAATCCTGGCGCAGTAACCAGTTACCGTTTGGATGGCAGTGGTAAATTAACTAAGCTTACTAATTTTCAAAGTGAGACCGTACATGTTTCTGCAGCAGTCAAAGACGATGTATTCCTGGTTAAAGTACCCAGGTCAGGAAATGAATTTGCCAGTATGTTCCGTATTGACGCGCGCCAGTATCAGATTGTTGGCGAACAACAAGTCAACATCGTTAAGCTTGCCGGAAACGGAGAACGCGCACACTTTAACGGAGCAACACAAGTGGGTGATAAAGTATTTTTACCATACATGAGCATTAAAGGAGCTGCCCCTGATGCTTTTGGAACTGCGTATCCTGATAGTACCTGGGTAGCAGTTTATTCTTATCCGGAACTTAAACTTGAAAAGATCATCAGAGACAACCGCACCAGTTTTATTGGTGCTTACTTCAATAATGGCCTGGTTGAAATCGAAAATGGAGATGCTTATGCTTTTTCAGGAGCTTCAGCTACGAATAATAGTCAACCAATATCCAAGAACCCATCAGCTGTTGTGCGTATCAATAAAGGAACAACAGAATTTGACAAAACTTACTTTTTCAACGTGCAGCAACAATCCGGAGGCTATCATATTTCTTCTCAGACTTATGTTGGCAAAGGTATATTCATTTTACATATGTACACCAATCCTAATACGACAATCGGACCTGTTGGAAAATTTGCTATAGCAGATGTAGTTAACAAAACCTTTAAGTGGGTAACAGGGATCCCTGCCGACATCACCAGAACGACTACGACCAATTACTCTCCAAAAGATGGGTTAAAAGGATATATAGGGATTACTACTGCCAGTGAAGGCAGTTATGTCTATGTATTTGACGCCAACTTAGCTGTTGCCAGACGTGGACTAAAAGTAGAAGGCGGAACAATCACAGCTATATCAGCATTAAGCTATTAAATTGGGATTTAATAATTATAACAAAACAAATCAGGCTATGGTTAACGGAACTAAGCAAAACCCGCAAAAAAAGAAGAAAACGGATTCACTCTTTACAAGGATCAATAAGTGGCTGCACCTTTGGCTGGGCCTGGTTTCCGGAGTTATCGTTTTAATTGTCTGTATTACGGCCTGTATCTGGGTATTCAATGAAGAGATTACAGCTTTATTAGAACCAGAGACTAAAGTAGAAAAACAAGATAAAGCCGTGCTTACCCCCGCTCAACTCACGACCGTTGCAAAGGACCTGTATCCGAATCTGGCTGCTTCTTATGCCACGTATCAGCAAGGACGCGTAATCACGCTTGCACTAAAAGATCCAAAATCTAAAGAACGCAGAAGTGGTGGAGTGACCTTAAAGATTAATCCCTACACAGGAAAAGTAGTCAGCGCGGTAGAACGTAAAAAAGGAGAAACTGACTTCTTCAGGTTTATACTCAACGGACACCGTTTTTTATGGATGCCCTACAAAATCGGAAGACCAATCGTAAACTATGGTACAATGGTATTTGTGGTGTTACTGATTACCGGAATGATCTGGTGGTATCCTAAAAAGTGGAATAAATCTACACGCGACAAAAGTTTTAAGATTAAATGGGGAGCCTCCTTTAAAAGGTTGAATCTTGATATCCATAATGTACTTGGATTTTACTCCCTGCTCTTTTTGCTCGCTATTGCGCTAACAGGTATGGTCTATGGTATCCAATGGTACAGCGAAGGTTTATACTGGGTCACTACAGGAGAAAAACTAACCGAATTCAAACGGTTGGAATCTGATTCCTTACAGGCAAACAAATTTTACACCCCAGAAAAAGCGATGGATTTAGCATGGCAGAAAGTCGCAGCTAAACACCCGAAATCAATTGGATTCTATTATAGTTTCCCTGATACCTCTGAAGCAAAATCTGCAATAAATATTACAGTATACCCTAGCGCAGGTCAGTTTTACAACAACGTAGGCTATACTTTTGACCAGCATACCTTAAAAGAACTGAAATCGGATGACATCTATTCCTCTTCTTATGCAGATGCAGGAGCAGGCGGTAAAATCCGTAAAATGAATTATGACATTCATGTAGGCAGTATACTTGGCTTTCCTGGTAAAGTCCTGGCATTCCTGGCTTCGCTGATTGGTGCCTCCCTGCCAATAACAGGCTTTCTGATCTGGTACGGTCGTAAATTCAAGAAAAAAGGCACTAAAAACACGAAACTTGCGCAATCAGCTTCAATTAAAGAAGCTAAACCCCTTAAAATATCAAAACCTGAATTACAGGAAACAATTTAAAACCCTATTAATTATATAAAAGATGAAGAAACTAACCTTTTTAACCCTGAGCATTTTATTCTGCTTAATTACCAGCAAAATTTCTGCACACGCACTATGGATAGAAACCGTTAACACCGGAAAAATCGGTCAGTCGCAAACTGTAAAAGTCTATTACGGTGAATATGTGTCTAACGAAAGAGAAAATGTATCCAAATGGTACTCTGACGTTAAAGACTTTACCTTATGGCTTGTAGGCCCTGACCAGCAAAGAACTCAGCTGAAGCTTACAGCAGACAGCAATTCATTTACAAGTAGCTTTACACCTGATAAAAATGGCGCATACAATTTAGAAGTCAGCCATGAAGCCAAAGAACTTGGTGGTACAACTAAATATCATTTTCTGGCCAGTACCAATGTTAATGTTGGAAAAGCCAGCACAATTGCGGCAAATACCAACGTATTGAATTTAAAACTGGATAACAGTGCGCCAGTAAAAGTGAATCAAACTATTAAATTAACAGCATCTTTAAACAAAGAGGCTGCAAAAGCTAAAACAGTTACTATATTCTCTCCTTCAGGATGGTCTAAAGAAACTAAAACAGATGAAAATGGTAATGTTCAGTTTACACCGATCTGGCCAGGAAGATATGTTATTGAAGTAGCTGAATTTCAAAAAGTAAAAGGTGAACATCAGGGCAAAGCTTATGAAGCTATCTGGCAAGGTGCTACTTACAGTTTTGAAGTGAAATAAAAAAAGATATCTACAGGAGGCTGTATCGTAATACAGCCTCCTGTGTTTAAAGGCTTTCTATTTCTTCAATCGGGAGTGCCGTAAATCCAGCAATTTTATCATTATCAAACTTCTCTTCCTTCATTTTTCTTGCGATAGCCAGCGCAGTTTCATGTTTTCCTTGCACTAAACCCTTTTCTATCCCTTCTTCCCTTCCCTCATCTTTCCCTTCTTCTTTTCCTTCTCTCCTTCCTCTCCGTTCCGCAGATTTAAGCCTGCTGTAATCATCTTCTTCCCGCTGTAAAATCGAGTCGTATACAAATTGTTGTTCTGGTGATAATTTCTTCATTTCGGCGATATTAAATATTTTTTCAAAAACGCGTTTATCCAGGTATTTAGGAATCTGATCCAGGCTGTGCATGTGTTTAAGCATATACACCCATTTGTCCAGTTCATTTTCCAGTTCATCTTCTTTCTTCCCAAATTTAGGCAGTTCCAAAAATTTAAATCCCAGTCCATTGTGGAATATTTCACCTGTACCGGTATTGACCAGTGAAATGCTTTGCAGATAATGGTCACTCAGGCAATTTTTCATGTTAAAATCCAGGATCGCAATCAGGAAAACCTCTTTCATCTTAACTTCCCAGTGCCGGTTACCCATTAGCTTTTGCTGATGGATCAGCCGGCTCAGGTAAAAAATGCAGCGGTCCTCAAAATTATCATGATCTGCACGCTGCATTTCTACAATAAATTGCTCCCCGTTGTCCCCGGTGCACAGCAAATCGAAACTGACCTTTTTATGCTCCTTGTCATCCCTGGCAAGTTCGGTTGGGTTGTAAACAAGATCGGTAATGCGTTTTTCTCCCTCAAACAATGCATTTAAAAAGGCAATCATGATCTCTTTGTTAGGTTCACCGCCAAAAAGATGTTTGAATCCAAAATCTGATAATGGATCAATGTATTTATTTGTACTAGCTGACATAATTCTTTATGATTTAGGTCAAGCTACTCCCGTTTTATATTTAAAAGGTAATAAATATCTCTATTGTGAATAAATAACTCCATACAGAAACTACATTCCACAAAAAAAGGCCTTCTCACAATTATGCATGAGAAGGCCTTTTCATAAAATTATTAAAACTTAATCTGCATGCAGTACATCAGCATGTTCTTCTGGCTTATAATTAGCTTCTAACTCAGCCAATTTCTTTTTACCATAAGCCAGTTTAGTGATCAGTACAAACAGTACCGGAACAATAAACAAAGCAAGAATAGTTGCCGAAAGCATACCCGCAGCTACCGTCCAGCCAATAGTCATACGAGATACCGCACCAGCACCAGAAGAGATGATCAAAGGAATAACCCCCAGAATAAATGCCAGTGAAGTCATGATAATCGGACGTAACCTTAATTTAACCGCTTCAATAGTCGCAGCAATTAACTCCATTCCCCAATCCACACGCTCCTTAGCAAACTCTACAATCAGAATCGCATTCTTCGCAGATAGACCAATCAATGTAATCAGACCAACCTGCGCATAAATATTATTATCCAGTTTTGGTAAGAATATCAAAGCAAGGATCGCCCCGAATAAACCAAGTGGGACCGCTAATAAAATAGAGAAAGGTACTGACCAGCTCTCATATAAAGCAGCCAATAATAAGAATACAAACACCACGATCAAACCGAAAATAAGTGTCGTACTGTTACCCGCCTCAGTTTCTTCCAAACTTAAACCCGAGAAATTATAAGTATAACCCTGTGGTAAAGTCTGTGCAGCAACCTCTCTTAATGCCTGTAACGCATCACCAGAACTTTTTCCAGGTTTTGCAGCTCCACCAATCTCGATCGACCTGAACATATTATAGTGATTAATAATCGACGCATTTTCAGTCATATTATAAGAAACAAACGCACTTAGCGGTACAGGCGTTCCAACACTATTATTTACATAAATCTGGTTTAAGTTTTCAATGCTGCTCCTGAAATTTGTATCAGCCTGAGAAACTACCCGGAAACTACGTCCGTATTTAGTAAAGTCATTGATATAACTACTACCCAGATAAGCAGAAATCGTACTGTATACCGCTCCGATAGAAACCCCCATCCTTTTCACCTTGTCACGATCAACATGCAGCTGATAATTCGGCGTTCTTGCATTAAACAGCGTATAAGCCATCCCAATCTCAGGACGCTGATTCGCAGCGGCAAGGAATTTGCCAACAACACCTTCAAACTTCTTGATATCACCAGCTTGTTTTTCCTGAATCTGCAGGGAGAAACCACCACTGATACCTAAACCAGGAATTGGCGGCGGCGTAACTGCAAGCACACTTCCGTCCTTATCACCAGCAAATGTTTTAGAAACCTCAGCTAAAACTGTAGCCACGTCCTTTTTACGATCATCCCAGTTCTTCAACTGTACAAAAAACGTACCCGCATTAGACTTGAATGATCTGTTCAGAATGTTAATACCACTTACAGAAGTGATATTTTTAACTTCAGGAATGTTTGTTTGTATAGAATCAGTAATCCTTTTGATAAACGCATTGGTACGAACTGCTGATGCACCCTCTGGTAAAGTTACCCCCATAATAAAGATACCAGCATCCTCATTCGGAATAAACCCTGAAGGTTTTTTGATGAATAAACCAACCGTACCCACATAAATACAAGCCAGGATAATCATCACTAAAGGTGCTTTTTTCAAAGCCCATTTAACACCATTCGAATACTTTTCAGTTACCCTTGCAAACCATCCATTAAATTTAAAGAAGAACCTATTCAATCCTTTTGAATCTTTGGTCAGGTTCATAGGCGTTAACAATAACGAACACAAAGCCGGAGTCAATGATAAAGCGATGAACGCTGAGATCAATACCGATACAGCAATCGTTATCGCAAACTGCTGGTACAACTGACCAACCATACCCGGAATAAACCCTACCGGGATAAATACTGCCGCAAGAATTAATGCAATCGCAATTACCGGAGCTGTAATATCCTTCATCGCTTTACGGGTAGCATCAGGAGCAGAAAGTCCCTCATGGTCCATATAATGCTGGACCGCTTCCACTACCACAATCGCATCATCCACCACAATACCAATCGCGAGGACGAATCCAAACATCGTTAATACGTTGATCGAGAATCCAAGTAAAGTAAAGAAGATGAAAGTACCAATAATAGAAACCGGGATTGCCAATACAGGAATCAAGGTTGCTCTCCAGCTCTGTAAAAAGAAGAATACAACAATTGTCACCAGGATAAGCGCTTCGACCAAAGTATGGATTACCTCACTGATCGAGACTTTAATAATAGAAACCGTTTCATAACTGATCTTGAAATCCAAATCCTTAGGGAAAGATTTCTTCAACTCAGCCATCGTCTGATCAATACCTTCAGCAGTCTGAACCGCATTTCCACCAGGAGTCTGGTTAACAGCCATTAAAGAAGCTACTTTACCATTTACCTTTGCAGTTGTAGAATAAGCAAACTCACCTAACTCTACACGCGCTACATCTTTAAGATAAACAGGAGAACCATCCTGGCCAGTTTTTACAACTATGTTTTTAAACTGCTCTTCAGAGTTTAAATCACCATCCATGACCACCGAGAATTCAAAAGTCTGTGAATTCTGCTGAGGCGGCCCACCAACACTACCACCCGGAGCACGTGTATTTTGTTCTGCAATCGCAGCAGAAACCTGCGCTGGCGTTAAACCTAATCTCGCTAATTTACCTGCATCCAACCAAACCCGCATACTAAACGGCTGACTGAACACCTGCACATCACCTACACCTTTGATACGCAATAACGCATCCTTTACATATAAATTGACATAATTTGAAATGAATTTCTGGTCGTAAGTTCCATTTGGAGAATACAGACCAATAACCATCAAAATATCATTATTTGCTTTTTTAGTCGTAATCCCCAAACGTTGAACAGCTTCAGGTAAACCTGGTTGTGCAATACCCACCCTGTTCTGCACATCAAGTGCTGCAATATCAATATTTGTACCTACATCAAAAGTTACAGTAATGGCCGAACGACCATCTGATGTACTATTGGAAGAAAGATACTTCATACCCGGCGTACCGTTAATCTGACTCTCAATTTGTGTAGTTACCGTTTGTTCTACCGTTTGCGCATCAGCTCCTGTATACGTACCAGTAACGGTAACCGTAGGCGGAGCAATGCTCGGATATTGACTGATCGGCAATGTGGTGATCACGATCGCCCCTATCAGTACAATTAATATGGAAATGACGATCGCCGTGACCGGTCGTTTTATAAATACATCTGATATCATATTCTTGAAATTCTTATAATAACTATTTCTTTGGTGCAGCCGCTGCCGGTTGCTGTCCATTTGCTTCTGCTGCCGATCCCGCGTGTACTACTGCACCTGGTCTTACGTTCTGAACACCATCTACTACAATAACTTCACCCTTTTTCAGACCACTTTTCACTACAATATTCTGATCTACCTGTGTACCAACCTTAATTACTCTTGGTACTGCTTTGCTGCTGTCACCAACCACATAAACGTTGAATTCACCCAATTGCTCTGTAACCGCTTTATAAGGAATTACCAATTGGTTACCAGCCGCTTTATTCAGCACCTGTAAGTTCACGTTCATCCCGGAAATAAGCCTTCCACCCTCATTAGGATAGCTGATTCTCACTTTGATAGTACCTGTCTGAGGATCAACCGCACGGTCAATCGCAATAATTCTGCCCTGACGCTTGTAAATGCTGTTATCCTGAAGCTGAATGCTGAAAAGAGAATCTTTAACCGCAGCTGTGTTTTTCTCCAACTGGATAAAACGAGGGATTTCACCCTGATTTACAGGAATATCAACCGCGATCGGATCATTTGTAGAAACCGTATTTAAAAGTGTAGTACCCGGAGAAGCCAAAGCGCCCAGTTTCACCTGTGAAATACCGATTGTTCCATTTAAAGGAGAAACAATAATTGAACGTTGTAAATCATTCGCAGCCGAAGCAAGATTTGCTTTGGCTGCAGCAATTTGTGATTCAGCATTTGCCAAGTCAGTTAATGCGTAATCTACACGTTGTTTAGCGATCGCTTCCTGTTGTGCTAATTTAGTATAACGGTCCGCATCTTTCTTCGCTTTATCACGGTTTGCTTTCGCAACCGCTACATTAGCCTGAGCTGAATTATAAGCCGCCTGATATTTAGTACGGTCAATTTCATATAATTTTTGTCCTTTAGTTACACGCTGACCATCTTTTACATAGATTGCTGTGATATAACCACCAACCTGCGCACGAAGTTCAACCTCGTTCAGGGCTATAACTACACCAGGATAAGTATCCACAGTAGTTACAGGTTGTTCATCCACCGTATAAGTGGTTACCGGAGTAGCCGGAGGAGGTCCTTGCTGCGGTGCAGGTTGACCACCGCAAGATGCTAATGTTACTGAACCAAGGATTAAGATGCCTAATTTTATGTATTTAATGTCCATGTCTTTTATTGGTTTACGGTGATTGTCCCTAATGCTTGTTTTACGTCTAGTTTTGACGAAAGGAGGTTATATAATGAATTCAGATAATTAATTTGTGCAGTACGGAGATCAGTTTCCGAAGTTGTCAGATCCAGATAGGTTTTAATCCCCTCATCATACTGAAGCTTGATCGTGCTGTAAACCTGTTTTGAAATTTCAACATTCGCTTTATTCGTGTTTAAATCATTCAGATTCGCTTTATAAGTAGCAATAGCCTGCTCATACTGCGTATTGATCTTGTTTTTTGTATTCACTAAATCAAGATCAATCTTGCGCTCCTGTAACTGCGATTTTCTAATTTCCTGTGTCCGTTTTCCTCCAAGGAAGATCGGCACCGATAATTTCAATCCAACAACCGAACTTGGGAAATTCTGATCGTACAAATTGCTTAGGGAGTTATTCTGATAATTAAACCCATAATTGATAAAACCAGAAAGTGTAGGAGAATAAGCCCATTTATTATAACTGGTCGTAATCTTTTGCAAACTTCTCTGTGTTTCCAGCAAACGATATTCTACACGGTTTTGATAATTTAACAATTGAGTCGTGTCTATCATGACATCATTCTCCATATCTCTTGAAGTAAAAGATAACCCGAATGGCTTTTCTGCGCTATAACCAATTAACTCTCTTAAGTACGCATACTTATACTTCAACAGCTCATCCGTTCTTTTTCTGTCAGCCTGAGAATTGCTCAGACTAATCTGTGCTCTTTGAAAATCAGTTTTATCAACCAGACCAGCATCATACTGCGCCTTAGCATCTTTCAACTGTTTTTCTTGTCTGGCGATATTTTCCGCGATGATGTTTAATTGCTCTTTGCTGGTCAGCACATCATAAAATGCTTTACTTACATCAACAATAGTACTGATTTTTGTATTTTCTGTACTTTGTTTATACTGTTGTCTGTAAAACTTAGCAGATTTAGAAGCCTGGATCAATCCCGCATTTAAAAACTGCTGATCAGCCTGTAATACAAAAGATGAAGTATTCTTACCACCAAAAGTTAGTAAAGAAGACTGTCCGTTTGTAGTCAGGATCTGAGACTGCTGCTTAAAATTATGGTTTACTGTTCCAGTACCATTAATTTGAGGTAACCAACCAGATAACGCTGATTTGATATCCCGTTCACCTATCTCTTCGTCAATCAGCGCTTGTTGTACCCCAGGCTTATTGCTCAAAGCGTAATCAATACATTCCTGCAAGGTTGCATTGCTCAGCGTCGGCTGCTCTCTAACTGTCGTCTGAGCGAATACCACTCCTGGCAGCAGAGCTGATATGCAGACGAGCATCATTAAAATTAATTTGTGAGGTTTCATATATATATTAAGGGTGTTTGTTTTACTATCGTTCATGTTATTGCCTTTTAACTCCATCCCATATGATGCTGATTACTTCGAGAATATCTTCCTTAGAAAACACAATTTGCTCAGATAATTGGAAAGTCGCAGCGGCAACAAGCGTCCCTTTAATCGTCGGGGCAAGCAGCCTTGAGTCAATATTTCTGAAGTGCGCATTTTCTATGCCATATTGGAATAATGTAATAACCTTGTCTGCAAATAGTTGACTATCACATTCAGGGAAATTCTTGGCGAAAGGAGAACTCATATACTGCTCGAGAAAAAAAAGAGAGTCCTCATTTTCCACATAGAAATTGAACTGATTGATCATCAAATTGAAAAACCGGTCTTTATAAGGCTTTTCAGCGTCATCACCCGCAGATATTGCCAATGCCAGTTTATCCTTCACATGAACATAAAGCTCTAAAATGAGGGTTTCTTTGGAATCGAAATAGTGGTATATAGTACCTGCTGCAACGCCAGCATGTTTGGCAATTAAACTCATGGGGGCACCATGGAACCCATGCTCTTTAATCAAAGCGAGTGTGCTGTTTAGGACAGCAACACGTTTTCCGGAAGTATCATCTAATTGAACGTTCATTCGGTTGCAAATAAACACAAATTAAATATACCAATTAATTGTTTAACCTAATATGACAAAAAAGTGATCCAGCTCAATCAATGCAGCAAACAAAAAAGCCCCGTCCTGAATAATCAGAACGGGGCTTAATCAAAAATTTAAAAACTTAGTTGAAGCTATATCTTGCGCCAACCTGAATCTGATATCTTGAAGCGATATCTGTATTCACTCTGAAAGTAGAGTTTGATAAATCCTGGCTAACAGTATAAGTAGGAGTCAGGTTGGTAGGGCTTACTACCCCTTTATATTGCATAAAGTTGGTTAAAGAAGGAATTTGTGTTGAACCCCAGTTTTTGTTTAACAAATTACCGAAGTTGATAATATCAACAGAGATTTCGAACCTGCTATTAGATTTTGAACCCATTACAGTTTTGATCTGTTGTAAGATTCTGATATCAAAACGGTTTGCCCAAGGATATTCAGCACCATTTCTCTCCGCAACCTGACCTCTGTGTTTGCTTAGATATTTATCCTGATTGATATAAGCATCTAATCTTGCCCATTGTTGATCAGCTGTTTCTGCAGTAGATCTGCCGGCAACAGCAGGAATATCTATTAAGCGGATATCATTACGATCTCTGGGAATGTACATTAAATCGTTAAAAGTAGAGTTGTCATTGTTTATGTTTCCTGCAGCAACATAAGAGAACCTTGTGTTACCAAACGAATCACCATAAGGAGAACCTTCATATACTACCCCAATAGAAGTAGGCAATTGAGGGATAATCGAGAAGTTGAAATTAACAGCTGCAATGATCCTGTTTTTAACTAAGAAACTGCTATAAGCCAATACTGGTTTATTTGGGTCACCAGCAACCTGGTTACCATTAAATGCAGACGCAGCCTGTGAACCTGGAGTTGAAGTAATATCACGTGCATCACTTCTGGTATAAGCTACCATAATATCAGCGAACGATCCGAATCTTTTCTGGATCTGACCAGTTAAACTCCATGCATAACCTTTGTTTGTGTTATCAAACACAATAGCATTCGTTAAGAAAGGGTTAATTCTGTTTAAGTTACCACCTGGGAAGTAAGGACGGGTATCGCCAGAACCTGTTAAGCTGGATGTTGAGTTAACTAAATTCGCATCTCTGTGGAATACTTCGTTTAAGGATTTAGTATATAATCCATCCACAGTAGCTACTAAACCACCTGGTAATTTATAATCAACTGCTAAACTTGATCTCCAGATTTGTGGGACTTTAAAGTTATTAGAAGCCTGGTTAATCGCAAACGTTGCAGGATTTCCTGGATTAGCAGGGATATAAGCTGCCGGATCAGGACTAAACGGACGGTTTTTCGGATTATTTAAAAAGTCGTTACCAGTTCCTAAACCTGTATTTCCAGCCTGGTTAGTTAACCAAACCGCAGGAACAGCACCAGTAAAGATACCAGAACCACCACGTACCTGAACAGTACCATCACCTTTAACATCCCAGTTGAAACCAACACGAGGAGAGAATAAAAGCTGTGTTTTAGGTAATTTTCCAACATCTAATTTCTCACCATCACGGAAAGTAGCCGCAGTTACCAATGGATTAGATTGAATTGTTGAAGTATAAATTGGCATATCTAATCTTAAACCATAAGTCAGTTTAAAGTTAGGTTTGATATACCACTCATCCTGTGCATAAACCGCAACTGGCATCTGGCTGAAAGTAGCCGCTGCAGGTATTGGATTATTTTTATCAGTCGAATAAGTTAACTGGTATAAAAGAGGGTTAACAGCTGTATTACCATTTGCAGCAGATACAAAATCAGATACGCTTTTGTATCTGAACTGTCCATATAAGAACTGAGCAAATGCATTTTGAAATTTCTGGTATCCTACAGAACCACCAACAGTGATCGTATGGTTACCTGCAAAAATGTTAAAGTTTTCATTTAAAGTATAGATATCCTGATTTAAGGTATTCAGGCCACTAAAAGGCTCTGTACCTAATGAAATATAGTTTGCACCATTTCCATCTTCAATATCTACTACCGGGAATGGGTTTCCTTTTGCTTTACGGTAATCACGGAAGCCAGTATAAACCAATTGCAGGTTGTTTGCAAATTTATCACTGAAACGTGTATTTAACTCCGCAGTTACAGAATTGATATTGTTATACTGCGTATATCTCATGTTATCATAAATCATTGAGGTCAATGATGGCCCGCGTCCCTGGTTAGAGTTTGAAGTACTTACACCGGCATCCTTGAAAGATTTAAGATAGTTATAACGTACAGTTAATCTGTTTGCATCGTTGATATTCCAGTCTAAACGTGCAGTAACGTTATCTGCATTTTGCTGATTGCTATAGCCTGAATATACACCCGGATCATATCCAAATCTATTCAATACTGTATTTTTAACCAGGTCTAAATCTCTGGTCAATACTCTTGACATATTTTTAGGATCTGTTACTTTATTCGCTACTGCATTTGGATTGGCTAATAAGTTTGTACCTGGAGAAACACGTCTTGAAATCTCACCATTTACAAAGAAGAACAATTTGTTCTGAACAATTGCTCCACCTAATCTGAAACCAAATTGCTTATTTAAAAATGCCTGAGTTGATTTATCAAGTTTTGTATCACCAACATCATAACCTTGTAAGTTCTGATCTTTGTAATAAGTATAGACAGAACCTGAGAATTTATTTGTACCTGCTTTAGTAATCGCATTTACACCAGCACCAGTAAAACCACTTTGTTTTACATCATAAGGTGCAAGGTTGACTTGTAATTCTTCCAATGCATCCAAAGAGAAAGGCTGAGCTCCCGTTGCACCACCAGGTAATGATGATAAACCGAAAACGTTGTTCATTTGCGCACCATCTAAAGTTAGTGAGTTAAACAAACTGTTTCTACCCGCAAAAGAGAAACCATCACCTTTAGTGTTAGCCTGAGGAGTTAATTTAGTTAAATCAGTAATACTTCTGGAAATTGCCGGAAGCTGTTCAATTTGCTTCTGTGATACGTTAGTCGCAGCACCAGTTCTTGAACTGTTAATGATCTTGCTTTTGTTTGCTGTAATCACAACGTCGCTTAATTGTTGCGCTCCGTCTGATAAAACAACGTTCAATGGATAAGAACCACCTAATTTAAGATTAAGGTTGTCATATTTAGCAGCCTGGAATCCAATAAAAGTAATGGTTACTGAGTAAGGACCGCCAACACGCATGTTAGCGATTGTAAAACGACCATCGCCGTTTGTAGTTGTCGTATAAACTGACCCCGTTGGTACGTGGATAGCTTTAACGCTCGCACCAGGTAACGGTCCTTTAGCATCTTTCACGACACCCGTCATCGCTGAGGTAGTTACCTGGGCATTTGCAGAAAAGATAGTTCCCACAACTGCTAACATGATTACTACAATTTTAAATAGTAGAGCTTTCTTCATACTTTATTTTTTAATGAATTGTTTTGTTTAAACGCAAAGCGTTTTAGGTACATAATAGTTTACAGCCACAAAAGTATAGATAAAATACAGAACGTTTTAGCTTTCAATGTTAATTAATCATTAATTATATATGTTTTTTATCCACAATTAACATTTATCATACATGCTTAACCTACAGTTTATCAGTTCATTATTTGGAATATGCTAAAATGGCGCTATTTACTGAAAAGCGGAGCTGGGTTTCTCTTCCTGCAAATTCAGCCTCTATTCAGACCGAAATACCCAAATTGTTTATAGTTTCTTTTCAAGTGAAACAAGCCAAATGCCTTCCGGTAGCCTTACTGCCCGGCTTGTAATTGGTAATGTGGCAGCTAAAAATAAGCGTAAACAAATGAGCAGGTGAATTTTAAATAGTTTCTTAGTGTCACAAAAACCAAATACGCTGTTTAACGAACAATTTTTTTTAATTTTGGGTCTTTACTATTAAAGTCCCCTATTAAAGATATGAACTACGATGTAATTATAATAGGTAGCGGTCCCGGCGGATACGTTGCTGCAATCAGAGCGTCACAATTAGGTTTAAAAACTGCAATTGTAGAACGTGAATCCTTAGGTGGAATCTGCCTTAACTGGGGCTGTATCCCAACCAAAGCTTTATTAAAAAGTGCGCAGGTATTTGAATATATCAATCATGCAGCAGAATACGGTATCAAAACTGCCGAAGCTGAAGCTGATTTCGCAGCTGTGATCAAACGCAGCCGTGGTGTAGCGGAAGGAATGAGCAAAGGCGTTCAGTTTTTAATGAAAAAAAATAAAATTGACGTAGTAATGGGTACCGGTAAAGTTAAACCGGGCAATAAGGTAGAAGTTAAAGGTGCAGACGGTTCTACTTCAGAGTTAACTGCAAAAAATATTATCCTTGCCACAGGCGGACGTTCAAAAGAATTGCCAAGTGTAAAACAAGACGGTAAAAAAATCATCGGCTACAGACAAGCAATGGTTTTACCTGAAATGCCTAAATCAATGGTGATCGTTGGTTCTGGAGCTATCGGAGTAGAATTTGCTTACTTCTATGCAACAATGGGAACGAAAGTAACTGTAGTTGAATTCATGGAGAACATTGTTCCTGTAGAAGATGAAGACGTTTCTAAACAATTGCTGCGCAGCTTCAAAAAAGTTGGTATCGAAGTCATGACCTCATCAAGCGTTGAATCAGTTGATACCACTGGCGCAGGCTGTAAAGTTCAGGTAAAAACTGCTGCTGGTATGCAAACGATCGAATGTGATATCGTTCTTTCTGCTGCTGGTGTTGTTGCGAACCTTGAAAACATAGGTCTGGAAGAAACAGGGATCAAAACTGAGAAAGGTAAAGTAGTGGTAGACGAATTCTATAATACTTCTGTAAAAGGATATTATGCAATTGGTGATATCGTTGGCGGACAAGCCTTAGCGCATGTAGCTTCTGCAGAAGGGATTATTTGTGTAGAGAAAATCGCTGGACAGTCTCCTGAGCCATTAGACTATAACAATATCCCGGGCTGTACTTACTGCTCACCTGAAATTGCTTCTGTAGGATATACAGAAAAAGCAGCAAAAGCAGCTGGTTATGAACTGAAAATTGGTAAATTCCCGTTCTCAGCTTCAGGTAAAGCTAGTGCAGCTGGTGCAAAAGATGGTTTCATCAAAATGATTTATGACGCTAAATACGGTGAACTTTTAGGTGCTCACATGATCGGTGCCAACGTAACTGAATTAATTGCAGAAATCGTTGTTGCCCGTAAATTAGAAACTACTGGCCACGAAATGTTAAAAGCTGTCCACCCTCACCCAACAATGAGTGAAGCGATCATGGAAGCTACTGCTGACGCTTACGGAGAAGTAATTCACTTGTAAAAAACAGCTTAAATGATACATGGAAACCCGCTGATAACTCAGCGGGTTTCTTATTTTTACAGCATACCAAATTTTATTCAGATGAACTTACATACTATAGATACCGGATTATTTAAACTGGATGGTGGTGCGATGTTTGGAGTGGTTCCAAAATCTATCTGGCAAAAAAATAATCCCGCAGATGCAAATAATATGTGTACCTGGGCAATGCGCTGTTTATTAGTAGAAGACGGCAACCGCCTGATTTTGATTGACACAGGCATCGGGAATAAACAGGATGAAAAATTTCTAAGCCATTATTACCTGCATGGCGAAGATACAATGGAAAAGTCACTGGCAGCAAAAGGGTTCAGTACAGCTGATATTACAGATGTATTTCTGACCCATTTACACTTTGACCATTGCGGAGGAGCGATTGTCCGCGAAGGCGAAAAACTGGTCACTGCATTTAAACAAGCTACTTACTGGAGTAACGAAAAACACTGGGACTGGGCAGTTCATCCCAATGACAGAGAAAAAGCTTCATTTCTGAAAGATAATATCCTGCCATTACAAGAAAGCGGGCAGCTCAAATTTATCGATGACCAGGAAGGAATTGAATTTCAATCCGGCTTTAAAGTACGTTTTGCATTTGGCCATACTGATGCGATGATGTTGCCTGAACTGACTTACAAAGACCATACTATTATTTATACAGCAGATTTACTACCTTCTACCGGTCATATTCCCCTACCCTATGTCATGTCTTATGACATGTTTCCTTTACAAACCCTAAAAGAGAAAAAAGCATTTTTAGAAGAAGCTGCTGCTAAAAACTACATTCTTTATTTAGAGCATGATTCAGTGAATGAATGCTGTACCGTACAGCAAACAGAAAAAGGGATCAGATTAAAAGATACTTTGAAACTGGCAGATTTATAGCCTGGATTTAAATCAAAGCACAAACTCATCATCAAGCTCATCATTCAACAGGCATTGGATTATACTCCAGGATATCTCCCGGCTGACAATCCAGTGCCTTACAAATAGCCTCCAATGTTTCCAGCCGGACCGCTTTTGCCTTTCCCGTTTTCAGGATAGAAAGATTAGATAAAGTAATACCAACCTTCAGGCTCAATTCAGTAAGAGACACTTTGCGTTTCGCGAGCATTACATCTAAATTAATGACTATAGGCATATGTGATTTGTTATTGAAATTATAATTATAAAAATCGGTAAAATTGCCGGCTTTTGCAGACATCTTTTCTCAAAAGATAGGATTTTAAGAAAAAATTATAAAAAATCAATATGACAATAGCAAACAATACTGGCAGACATCTGTTAAATGAGAAACATTTTTTTAATTAAATTATCATATTAAATCAATAAAACGCCATGATTATTATAAAAATAATAGAACTTTCTAAAAGATGAATTATTAAATAACAAGCATTTATCATTGATATGCAATAAATAATGTACATATATCAATATAAGACAGGCAGACTGTCAAATGTACTTTGGAATAATTATTGCTATTAAATTATCATACAAATAACCAGTGTAAAGTGTAACATTTTCAGGAATTTATGTTTTTAAATTGCCTTTTAATCCTTACTTTTGCACGTTCTAACACATAAAGAGCACCAAAGCACATAAATGAGACAACTCAAAATCACCCAATCCATAACCAATCGCGAGAGTCAATCTCTAGACAAATATCTTCATGAGATTGGTAAAGTAGATTTAATCACCGCAGAAGAAGAAGTAATACTGGCAAGAAAGATACGTGAAGGTGATCAGGCCGCATTGGAGCGTCTGACAAAAACAAACTTACGTTTTGTTGTTTCCGTAGCTAAGCAGTATCAAAATCAGGGATTAACTTTAGGTGATTTAATTAATGAGGGTAACCTTGGACTAATCAAAGCAGCTAAACGTTTTGATGAAACTAAAGGTTTCAAATTCATCTCTTATGCAGTATGGTGGATTCGTCAGTCAATTTTACAAGCTATTGCTGAGCAAAGCCGTATCGTACGTCTTCCATTAAACCAGGTGGGTTCATTGAGTAAGATCAGTAAAGCATTCTCTAAACTGGAGCAGGAATTTGAACGCGAACCTTCTCCGGAAGAATTAGCTGATATCCTGGAAACAACTGTTGATAAAATTTCTGACACTTTAAGTAACTCAGGAAGACACGTATCAATGGATGCTCCTTTTGTTCAGGGTGAAGAAAACACTTTATTAGATGTTTTAGAAAACCATGAACCCAATACAGACAGTAGCTTAATTAACGAATCACTTTCTGAAGAGATCAAACGTTCATTGTCTACATTAACAGAACGTGAACGCGAAATCATTGTTCTTTTCTTCGGATTGAGTACTAACCACCCACTTTCTCTGGAAGAAATCGGTGAGAAATTCAACTTAACCCGTGAGCGTGTCCGCCAGATCAAAGATAAGGCGCTGCAACGTTTACGTCACACTTCAAGAAGTAAAATATTAAAATCATACTTGGGTTAATAGCCGTAGCGTAATTTAAATAACTTCTTAAATCAAATATCGGATAGAAAAAGATTGGGTTTCCCCCAATCTTTTTTACTTTTGTGGCATTCTAACCAAATAATCGCGATATGTTTAATAAATACCAATCCGAATTTCAGAACTGGATTGAAAAAGAGAAAAAAGCAGTTGAATTACTCAATGTTGTTGGCCAGTTATGGTTTGACAGATCTATTGAACTTGTACTTTTTCGTAAACCATTATTCGACGTAGGCAGCAGCGAAATCCTTGCTCACCACCAGTACGCTAAAGAAATTTCAGGAAAAGACATCAACATTTATGAGACACTGGAGCTCGCAAATGAAATTGCCAAATGTAACCTTGCCCCTTCCCGTGTTGACATTGGAAGACTGGCAGCAGAATGGCTGGATGAAAACAATGATTTTGCAACGATGCACGATTTTGTCATCAGCAAACTCAGCCGTCACATTGGCAAAGACAAAATCAGTCTTTTACCAAAAGATGTTGTCCTGTTTGGTTTCGGAAGAATTGGCAGACTGGCAGCAAGAGAATTGATCCTGCAGGCCGGTAAAGGTGAACAGCTCAGACTACGTGCAATCGTAACCAGGACTTATAGTGATGAGGAATTAATTAAACGCGCAGAATTACTACGTACAGACTCTGTCCACGGAACTTTTAACGGTATTATTATTGAAGATTTCATTAATAAAGCGCTTATCATCAATGGACAAACTATCTATTTTATTGTAGCTAATCATCCTGAAGATGTAGATTATACAACTTACGGCATTCAAGATGCCTTATTAATTGATAATACAGGCGTATTCCGTGACCGTGAAGGACTTAGCCGTCATCTTGCAGCTAATGGTATCGCTAAAGTATTATTGACCGCACCAGCCAAAGGAGATATTCCAAATATAGTCGCAGGGATTAACGATGCGGATTTCGATTTCACGAAAGAAACGATCGTATCCAATGCTTCCTGTACCACCAATGCGATTGTTCCGGTATTGAAAGTTATTGATGATGCTTTTGGCATTGAAAAAGGACATATAGAAACTATTCACTCTTATACAAACGATCAGAATCTATTAGATAACTACCATAAAAAATATCGTCGCGGCAGATCTGCGGCCTTAAATATGGTAATTACTGAAACTGGTGCGGATAAAGCAGTCGCAAAAGTAATTCCTCATCTGGGTGGAAAATTAACAGGAAATGCAGTGCGTGTCCCTACTCCTAACGTTTCACTGGCCATTCTTAACTTGTCATTGAATAAAGTGACTTCAAGAGATGAAGTTATAGAGATCATCAAACAAGCATCTCTTTTCGGAAACTTGTCTGAACAAATAGAATTCTCCATCTCTAATGAACTGGTAAGTTCTGATTTAATCGGTAACAGCCATGCTTCAATTATTGACGGCCCGGCTACCATCATGGCAAAAGACAATAAGTCTGTTGTGATTTACACCTGGTATGACAACGAATACGGCTATACTAGACAAGTGATCCGCCTGGCTAAAAAACTAGCTGGCGTAGTGCGTTTAACTTATTACTAGACACATTTTAAAATAAGCAAAAGGGGCTGGAAATTAATTTCCAGCCCCTTTTGCTTATTTCAAAACTACTGCTTAAAAATATTACTTAAAACTGTGGCAATATAGGTTTAGTTTCCATAACTCCCTCAATCTCTTCCATCACTTCATCCGTTAATAAAGGCAATACGTTTAAAGTAGTCAGGTTTTCTTTTAACTGCTCTGTTTTTGATGCCCCTAAAATAACTGTACTTACATTCGGATTTTTCAGGCACCAGGCTAACGATAACTTAGCCAGAGGCACATTCAGCTCATCAGCAAGCGTTTGTAATTTTTTAACTTTAGCCAGCTTTTCTTCGGCCAATGCCGATTCCTTTAACCACTCCATCCCTTTCATGTCCAACCGTGTGTCTTTTGCATCTCCAGCAGTATATTTACCGGAAAGCAATCCAGAAGCTAAAGGTGACCAGATTGTAGTACCCAGTCCATACTCTTTAAACAACAATAAATATTCGTTTTCCAATTTATTCCGTTCCAGCAAATTGTACTGAGGCTGTTCCATTGTCGGTCCGACCAGATGATACTGGCGTGCCACGCGGATAGCTTCCAGAATCTCTGCAGCACTCCATTCTGAAGTTCCCCAATATAAGATTTTCCCTTGCTGTAATAAAGTATTCATTGCCCACACCGTCTCTTCAATAGGCGTGTTCTTATCAGGGCGGTGACAAAAATATAAATCCAGGTAATCTACCTGTAACCTCTTTAACGCAGCATGACAAGCTTCGATCACATGTTTCCTCGATAAGCCGGTCCTGTTCGGGCCTTTATTTTCAGTTCCAAAGAAAACTTTGCTGGAAACTACGTATGATTCACGCTCCCATTGATGTGCTTTAATGATTTTGCCCATCACTTCTTCTGACTTTCCTTCTGCATAACCTTCTGCATTATCAAAAAAGTTTACACCAGCATCATAAGCAATTCCCATCAGTTCATCCGCAACTTTATCACTGATCTGATTACCAAATGTCAGCCAGCTTCCCAAAGAAAGTGCACTTAATTGTAATCCCGATTTTCCTAAACGTCTGTATTCCATTTTTATATGAATTTTAATTCTCAGCTATTTTCAAATCAGCACTTCCGTCAGTATCACCTGGGTTACAGGACTACTGATTCCTATGCCGATCAATAAGCTAAATGTGTAAAATAAGAACAGGAGCCCTTTAGTTAAGTTTTTACGATAGCCCATTGAAGTGTCACTAATTTGTAATATATTAGGGATATCAACACAACAACCTATTAATAAAAATTCTGGCGCTATGAAATTATATTTGCTATTACCCCTGGCATTTACACTGGGTTGCAATGCAGTAAAAACATCCAATCAACCCGTTCACGCTGATCAGTTAATCAATGACGTCAAGGTTCTGTCTTCTGATGCTTACGAAGGCAGAAAAACAGGTACTAAAGGTGCCGAACTAGCAAGGGCTTACCTTACCAAACGTTTTAAGGAAATTGGCCTCAAAGCCTACAAAAGCTGTAATGGCTACCAGCAATCCTTTACTTTTGCGGGTATTGATAATCCAAAAATTACCGGTAAGAATATGATTGGTTATATCAAAGGGACAACCAGTAAAGTAATCGTTATTTCCGCACACTATGATCACTTAGGCGTGATTAACGGAACAATCTATAATGGTGCAGACGACAATGCTTCCGGCGTAGCTGGATTACTGAAAATAGCCACGCACTATGCAAAGAATAAACCGATGTATACCCTGATTTTTGTTGCATTTGATGCAGAAGAATTTGGCAGGAAAGGCTCTGAGTACTTTGTGAACCATCCTCCGGTTGAACTGAGTAAAATCAAACTGAACCTTAACCTGGATATGATCAGTCATAATGATAAAGGTGAACTTTATGCGGCCGGAACCTATATATATCCGCAACTCAAAAACTATATTGCCACAACCATTCCTGATTTAAAAATACTTTTTGGACATGATAATTCAAGGTTGGGAGCAGATGACTGGACAAATCAAAGTGATCAGTCTGCTTTTAATGCCAAAAACATTCCTTTCATCTACTTTGGAGTAGAAGATCATAAAGATTACCACAAATCTTCAGACAAATTCGAGAATATCAATCAGGCATTTTTCATTAATGCTGCAAATGGTATTTTAGAAATCACAGATAACATTGATAAAGAGCGTACCGTAGAAAAAATACTGCGTGACAGACTTCAGTCAAAAAGAAGATAATAAATAATTCCGCAACTCTTTCTTTGCTCTAACTGCCTGTTTTCTAACTGACTAAATCAGCCTGAAAACAGGCAGTTATGGCCTGAAAAACAACAAGGACAGACCCATGGTTATTGTAACAGAAAATGCTTTTTGGGGCATGTCCAATCCCGGCCTTTTTCGCCTTACTTTATCTTTTCCGGGAATGCCTGGTTTCAATCATTCCTACAAATTCACTATTAGGATTAACCTTTCTGATCTGCTGGCCTTTGAATTCCACTGTACTAGCTCTCCTGGTTTCCGTATTGGCAATACCCTGAGTAGCGGTAACTGAAGGTGCCAGTACATTTAATGCCTTAGCCAGGTAATTCTCTCTTACATCACCAAAAACGTATTCAGGGTCGTCATATTCATCCAATACATCGGGTACCATCCCTGTATAGTATCCACCTTCATTTTTTGAATTTCTGGTTTCAAATATTGGCATATAAACCTGGTATCTGTTTTCCAGTACGATAGGGAAAAATCCAACAGGTTTACCGTAGGTGGTATCCCCTACCAATTTTACGTTCATATAAGGTTTAAGACTGTTAATTACGATCTCACTTGCAGAAGCTGTATTACGCGTCACAATGAAAACGACATTATTGACTCCGCTCAGGCTTCCTTTTTTACTAAATGTAATGGTATTGGCTGCTACTGAATAGTTATCGTCAGCGGCAGTCACTATTTTTCCATTTTGGCGTATAATCTTTCCATCTCCATCAAGAAGCGGCTGATTGGCAAGAATAGTTGCATTACCAGCCTGCATCAATGGGTTATAAATTTCAGTGAACATAGTCTTTCCTGAAGTACTTGATGGTCCGATCAGATTGGTCAGATAAGATGCTGCATTTACATAACCACCGCCATTGTATCTTAAATCAATAATAAGGTCAGTTACACCCTGCGCGCTAAAATCTGCAAATACAGGATCCAAACTGGCATCACTTGCTCCGGTATTGCTTGATAAGCGTGCAAATCTTGCATAAGCTAAATAACCTATTTTTTTACCTGAACGGGCAATAACTTTAGCGGTGTAAACCGGATTGCTTTTATAAGAAGCTCTGTTCAGCGTTAAACTAAAAGGAACCTTATCAATGGAGTTATAACCTTCAATAGTTACGGAAGCTGCCGAAAACGAATTAAATACAGTTTCATTTTCATTCGTGTAACTCGCACCTACAGTCTGGCCATTCACTTTTGTAATTAACCAGCCTCTTTTCACACCAGCAGTTTCTGCCGGAGACCCCGGATAAACAGCAGTGACAAATAATTGATATTTATCAGAATTTCTGAAAAGATAGAAAATAGGCCTGATCCCTACATCATATCCGTTATTGTCTACATCTACATTTGCAGTTTTTATTGCAGAAGTAGCATTTGGATTTGCCTGGGTCAGGTCATCAATCCTGGAATACTTAGGATAACCATAACCATTATATTCAAAAGGTTTACCAGTGGCAGGATTAAGCTTCAGGTTACTGATGGCAAATAACTCGTCATCATAATTATCGATTGGCTTTGATTTGCTGGAATACTGTCTTGGATTGAAAGCATCGTAAGCAGGGATCGCATCACTCCAGTAGTAAATCTGTTTAGCATATAAAAACAGCGAATCCAGCGTCAACTGTGTACGCGTACCCACAGCTGGTAATCCTCCGTTTCTGTCTGTTGGGTTATCTGTAATATCTGGCTTAGGGCTCTTTTTACATGAACTTGAAATCACGATTAAAAGAAACAGCGTATAAATCGCTAAACGATTGTTTGATAAGTTTATCCTCATAAATAGGCAATATGAAATATGCAATTAAGGTAAAGAAAGAATAAGTATTAAAGTTGATCTACAGCTAAAAATTCAATTTTATCTTCACTGACACACAGACTTTTACCAATGACTAAAACTTCTTTCTTCTTTAAGTCATGCTTCAGGACGATCATGTCCAGCGTCTGTTTAAAAGTACCTGTTTCTGCACTAAAATAGACAACCAAAGACTGCGCTAAACCGTTCCACTCCATTTGCCTGATTTTATTCAACTGCTGTACCGGATCACCATCTACCAATAAAAAGATAGGTTTACCAGCGGCATGGATTTCTTTCAGAAAATCCAGAACAGGTGCAAAAAGCAATAATTTTAGCGGGAGCTTTGCATTCTGTTGCAGTAAATCAAAGTTAATGATGTATTTCTGAGGTAAATTAAACTTTGCTGCTGTTTTAGCAAAGATAGCTTCAGCGCCATCTGTCAGATAGGCCTCATTCATAAACTGCACAATTGCCTGTGCATCTATTTGCTCTCCATACTCTATAAACTGTGCAAACAGATAATAAACCTGCAATTGATAATCCTTTAGCGGATATAAGACATCATCCAGACCAAAAACAAAGGCCTGTCTGGGATTAATGAGCTCTTGGTATTTCATTACGCAATCGTAAATAATGCTTGTTCCTGCGGTGCTTCATTCATATAGAAAACACCATTTAATGTTTTTTCTTTTCCCAGTACGGCTAATTGAGCCGCTGGTATAGCAGCATAAAGCAATTCTCCTTTGTCAAACACAGCCCAGTTATTTTTATCTGTGATCTTTTCAGACAGGTAAAGCGGGAAATGAAGCAAATCAGGTAATAAAACATGAATATTGAACTCTTCAAATAAAACAGCCGACCGCATCACAGCTTCCAGTTCGAAACTATACAATGGCAATAAACGATCTGCTTGCTGGTCTAAACAAGCGTTCAGTAGTGTATGTGCTATGGTATCCTCATTCCGCTCGCCTAAACTTACAAACTGGTATTGAGCAGATGCAAAAGAAGGCATGTCGCCATAATCCCCTAGCAGGATTTGGTCGCCGGTAAATGCCTTTAATATTTTTTGTGCCTGGGCAGATTTGCCTCCGGTAATCAGTGTTTTCAAATTTTATACAATTAAACCATCTTTCATGGTGACAACCCTGTCGCTAATTGAGGCAAGGTCTTTATTATGGGTAACAATTACGAATGTCTGCTGAAAGTTATCACGCAGGGTGATAAAAAACTGATGCAGGGACTCAGCATTTGCTGAATCAAGGTTTCCTGATGGCTCATCGGCCAATATAATGGCAGGATTATTAATTAAAGCTCTGGCTACTGCAATACGCTGCTGCTCCCCTCCCGACAGTTGGTTTGGTTTATGCGACGCGCGATCTTTTAAGCCAAGCAGTTCTAAAAGTTCCAATGCACGGGTTTCCGCTTCTTTTTTACTCTTTTTAGCAATAAAAGCAGGAATACAGATATTTTCAAGTGCACTGAATTCCGGCAGTAAATGGTGAAACTGGAATACAAAACCAATATTCTGATTTCTGAAGATACTCATGGGCTCACCGGAAAGCTGTGCCAGTTTGGTCCCATTTAATTCAACAGTTCCTTCGTCTGGTTTATCCAGCGTACCTAAAATATGCAGTAAAGTACTTTTACCCGCACCTGAAGCCCCGATGATACTGACAATCTCTCCTTTGGCAACTTCAAAATCTACTCCTTTTAGAATAGGCAGACTTCCATAAGCTTTTCTGATACCTGTGGCTTTTAGCATGCAACAAACTTACAAAATTTGAGATTAAATTCAATTAACGGAAGATTTGCAGTTTTTACATTCAGGTAAAACCATGGTTAAGCGTGTATAGAAAATGTTAAGGTCTTAACATTTGCCTGCTTTCACTGAAAAATAAGCAATAAACAAGGTTATTTTATAAATTTAAACTGGCTCTAAGTTTTTAAAACCAATATGAAATTGTAGATTTGGATCAAATTTTTTCAGCAAATGAATATACACGAATATCAAGGTAAAGAAATACTTAAAAGTTTTGGTGTTGCCGTACAAGAAGGCATAGTTGCCGAAACTGTTGAGCAGGCTGTAGAAGCTGCTAAAAAAATGAAAGCAGACTACAACTCTGACTGGGTAGTAATTAAAGCACAAGTACATGCTGGTGGAAGAGGAAAAGGTGGAGGTGTTAAGTTGGCTAAAAACCTTGACGAGGTTAAACAAAGAGCTACCGATATTTTAGGTATGCAATTGATCACACCTCAAACTAGTGCAGAAGGTAAAAAAGTACATAAAATTCTTGTTGCTCAGGATGTTTACTATCCGGGAGCTTCTGAAACAAAAGAATTCTATGTGAGTGTTTTATTGAACCGTGCCAGTGGAAAAAACATCATCATGTATTCTACCGAAGGTGGTATGGATATCGAAGAAGTTGCAGAACACACTCCTCACTTAATTTTCAAAGAAGAGATTGATCCTAAAGTTGGTCTTCAAGGGTTTCAGGCACGTAAAATTGCTTTCAACCTTGGATTAAGCGGTGCTGCTTTTAAAGAAATGGTGAAATTTGTTACTGCGCTTTACAAAGCTTATGACAACACTGATTCTGCAATGTTTGAAATCAACCCGGTTTTAAAAACATCAGATGATAAAATTATTGCTGTTGATGCGAAAGTAGATTTAGACGAGAATGCTTTATTCCGTCATCCTGATTATGCAGCAATGCGTGATAAACTGGAAGAAGATCCAACTGACGTTGAAGCTAGTGAATCAAACTTAAACTATGTAAAATTAGACGGAAACGTTGGTTGTATGGTTAACGGTGCTGGTTTAGCTATGGCAACTATGGATATTATCAAAATTGCAGGTGGTGAGCCGGCTAACTTCCTTGACGTAGGTGGAACAGCTAACGCACAAACTGTAAAAGCTGGTTTTAACATCATCTTAAAAGATCCGAATGTTAAAGCTATCTTAATCAACATCTTTGGTGGTATCGTTCGTTGTGACCGTGTTGCTCAGGGTGTAATTGACGCTTATAAAGAGATCGGAGATATTCCTGTTCCAATTATCTGTCGTTTACAAGGTACAAATGCTGTTGAAGCGAAAAAACTAATTGATGAGTCTGGTTTGAAAGTTTTCTCTGCAATTGCATTGAAAGATGCTGCTGCCTTAGTTACCCAGGTTTTAGCTTAGTCTATAACAGATAAAAAAAGAGGAAACTCTTCGTGTCCGGTTTAAAGGATGCTTACTATATAAAAAATGCCAATTGTTTAAAAGCAATTGGCATTTTTTTATGCCTTTAATTTCTAAAAGCTATTCAGCTCACGTCTTTTTCCACAATTTGCTTAAACAAAAAAACCTCCAGCAATTAAGCCAGAGGTTTCTTAACCAAATATAATTTAAACGAGCAATACAAATATAGGGACTTTTATGGTAAAACAAAACATTAACACAATTAAAACACATCATTTAACACCAAAAAATACAATTACCTGATTATTAGACACAATAACTCAATTAAACACACAATATTTTATACAAAAAAAATTAAAAGACAAATTTAAAGCAATAAAACACATCAAAAAATAGACAATTTCAGTAAAAAACAAAAATTAAACAATAAAAAACAGCTGTTTCCTATTAAATTATCCACAAATAAAGAATAAAACAATTTATTTTAGCAAAAAATACCAAAATAAACCTAAAATAATTTAGCTTAACTCATTTTCAGCCATAATCCGATAAGCTGCAATTTTAACTCTCCTGCTAAAAACTTAAAGTTTAACCCTGTTATTTCTAAATGGAAATCATTATTTTTGAGCGCTCCACAAGAAAATCATGATTAAAAGAGAAAAAATAAAAAGCCTGTTAGAAACAACTGATTTTAACAGAGAAGTGACCGTAATGGGTTGGGTAAGAACGTTCCGTAACAACCAGTTTATTGCCATCAATGATGGTTCCTGCATGGGAAATATTCAGATAGTTGTTGATTTTGAAAATACAGCGGAGGAATTATTAAAAAGGATTACCACAGGCGCAGCAATTGCTGTAACTGGTCAATTGGTAGAATCTTTAGGTAAAGGCCAGCGTGTTGATGTAAAAGCAGTTTCTATCGAAATTCTTGGTGATAGTGATGCGGAAAAATTCCCTTTGCAACCAAAAAAACACAGTCTTGAATTTTTAAGAGAAATTGCACACCTGCGTTTCCGTACCAATACTTTTAATGCTGTTTTCAAAGTGCGTCACGCATTGGCATTTGCAATACACCAATTTTATAATGAAAGAGGTTTTGTTTACATGCATACGCCTGTAATCACAGCGTCTGACGCTGAAGGTGCGGGCGAAATGTTTAAAGTAACCACTCTTGATTTTGATCAGACCCCAAGAACTGAAGACGGAAAAGTAGATTTTTCTGAAGATTTCTTCGGCCGTGCGACTAATTTAACTGTTTCCGGTCAGCTGGAAGGTGAATTGGCAGCGATGGCTTTTGGTCAGATTTATACCTTCGGCCCTACTTTCAGAGCAGAAAATTCAAATACTACACGTCACCTTGCAGAATTCTGGATGGTTGAACCTGAATTTGCTTTTGCTGACCTGGAAGACAACATGCAGCTTGCAGAAGATATGATGAAATATATCATCACTTACGCACTGGACAACTGTAAAGAAGAGATTGAATTCTTAAATAACCGTTTATTAGAGGACGAAAAAACCAAGCCACAGCAAGAACGCAGTGAATTATCATTGATAGAAAAGCTGAATTTCTGTATCAATAATGAATTTGTACGTTTAACGTATACAGAAGCAATTGCGATTTTGCGTTCGTCAAAACCTAATCAGAAAAAACAGTTTAAATACCTGATTAATGAGTGGGGTGCTGATTTACAATCTGAGCATGAGCGCTTCCTGGTAGAGAAACACTTTAAAAAGCCAGTTATCTTAACGGATTATCCAGCAGATATTAAAGCATTCTATATGCGCCAGAATGAGCCGGATGCTGAAGGCAGAAGGACTGTTGCGGCGATGGACGTTTTATTCCCTGGTATTGGCGAGATGATCGGTGGTGCACAGCGAGAAGAAAGAATGGACAAGCTGACTCAGCGTATGGATGAAATGAATATCTCTCAGGAAGAGTTGTGGTGGTATTTAGACACCAGAAGATTCGGTTCTGCTAAACATGCTGGTTTCGGCTTAGGTTTTGAACGTTTAGTCTTGTTTGTTACTGGTATGACCAACATCAGAGATGTGATTGCTTTCCCTCGTTTCCCGAAAAACGCAGAGTTTTAAACGCCATAAATTATCTAAAAAGAGGATATCAGTAATGGTATCCTCTTTTTTTGTGCTTTTTCACCGCTATTGATTAGTTTTAGACTTAAATTTCAAATATGAACCTGACATGATTAAAATAATTAAATCCGAAGGGCAATACTTATTTTAATCATCAAAGGCTCCATCTGACAGAAAAAAACAATAAACAAATAGATGAAAGCAAAAATAATTTTACCATTAGCAGGATTGGCACTGCTAGCTGCTTGTCAGAACAAAGACAAAGGCAGTACTGCTCATAAAGAGGCCAGAACAGAGTTCTTTGATAAGTCTGGCATGGACACCACGGTTACACCGGGAGACAACTTCTTTCAGTATGCCAACGGGAAGTGGATGAAAAATACAGAAATCCCGAAGACGGAAACGGGTTGGGGTTCTTTCTATACGTTATACAATGATAATATAAAAAATCTGGAGCAGATCCTGACTAACGCTGCCAGAGAAGAACATAGCAAAGGTAGCCTGGAACAAAAAGTAGGTGATTTCTACGCCAGTGGAATGGATACCGTGACTATTGAAAAATTAGGTTACACCCCATTAAAGCCTCTGCTTGCACAGATTGATGGATTGAAAGATTATAAAGAGGTGATCAGTTTTATTGCCGATGGTTATAAAAATGGTAACGGCGATTTATTAGACTTCCATGTTGGGCCTGATGACAAGATCAGCAATAAAAACGCAGTTAACTTCGGCCAGTCTGGTATTACCTTACCAGAACGCAGTTATTACTTCAATAATGATGCAGAAACCAAGAAAATCAGAGCAGGTTTTTTGAACTACATTACCCAGCTTTTTGTCTTAACAGGTTCAAAAAAAGAAGACGCAGCGAAATCTGCTGACCATATCCTTAAACTGGAAACCAGTATTGCAAATTCACATTCTACTCCTGTTGAGTTACGTGATATCCCGAAAAATTACAACAAATATTACCTGGCCGATTTCCAGAAACTGACTCCTGACATTGACTGGAAAACAGTATTGGGCAAATTAGAGCTTAAAACTGACACGATCATCGTAGGTCAGCCAAAATACTATCAGGCGCTAAATAACCTGTTAAAATCAGAGCCAATTGCTATCTGGAAAGAAAAATTAAAGTTTGATGCGATCAATAACGCGACAGGTGCATTGAGCAAAGATTTCCGTACTGCAAGATTTGATTTCTTCGGTAAAACTATACAAGGACTGAAAGCACCAAAAGAACGCTGGAAAGCAATTGTAAGCAGCACAGACGGAAACATGGGCGAGTTGCTTGGACAATTATATGTAAAGGAGCATTTCACCCCAGAATCAAAGAAAAGAATGCTGGAACTGGTAGATAATCTTCAAAAAGTTTACAAATCAAGAATCGAGAAATTAGACTGGATGACTCCTGCTACTAAACAAAAAGCATTGGAGAAACTGAATGCATTCATTAAAAAGATCGGTTATCCTGATCAATGGAAAAAATATGATGATGTAGAAATTTCAAAAAACACCTATTTCGCGAACCTTCAGTCGGCAGATAAACATGCTTACAAAGAAATGGTAGAAAAAATGGGGAAACCTGTAGACAAAACAGAATGGGGAATGACGCCACCAACGGTAAATGCGTATTACAATCCTTCTATTAATGAGATTGTTTTCCCGGCGGGAATTCTTCAGTTTCCTTTCTTTGATGTCAATGCAGATGATGCAATCAATTATGGGGCGATTGGTGCTGTAATTGGCCATGAAATGACACATGGTTTTGATGATCAGGGTAAACAATATGATAAAGACGGAAACCTTAAAGATTGGTGGACAGCTGCAGATGCGACTAAATTCAAAGAGAAAGCTAAAAGGGTAGTTGACTTGTACAATGGCTTTACTTTACTCGATAACCAACATGTAAATGGCGAGTTGACTTTAGGGGAAAACCTGGCAGATATCGGTGGTTTAGCAATTGCTTATCAGGCATTTAAATTAACGCCAGATGGCAAAAGCGATAAAAAGATTGATGGTTTTACACCCGATCAGCGTTTCTTCCTGAGCTTTGCGCAGGTTTGGCGTATCAAGAGCAGAGACGAGTCTATGCGCGTTCGTTTAAAAACTGATCCGCACTCTCCGGAAATGTTCAGAGTTAACGGTGCTGTTTACAGCATGGAAGCTTTTTATAAAGCATTTAACGTACCAGCAACTGCAAAGATGTATGTTGCACCTGCAAACCGTGTAGGTGTTTGGTAAACTCCATATTCTGATATAAAAAAGGGGACGTATCTGTAAAGACACATCCCCTTTTTATATTCTGATTAATTAGTTGTTTGATTGCTGCGTATCTGTAAATGAATTCGCGTGTGCATAATCAATTGCAGTTACTCTATAATCTGTAGGTGCAAAGCTGGAGGAAGTACTTAAAGCCATGCCCAGTTCAAATCTCAATGGATAAGGTGTATTCAACAAACTGCCTTCAGGGATATAAGGGAAAGTTTCCATATAAGATTGCATTACATTTGGTGCAATCCTTCTGTTGATATAAGCCCTGCTCAATTGATAAGTATGGCGTAAACCTGCCGCACCTAAAAGCTCAACTGCGCTTGCTACCGTTAAACGGTGATAGTTAAATACACGTACTTTTTTATCTTCTACCACTAATCCTTTCATCAGACTAGGATCTTGTGTAGCTACACCTGTAGGACAAGTATTGCTATTACATTCCAGCGCCTGGATACAGCCTAAAGCAAACATCATCGCTCTGGCAGAATTACATAAATCAGCACCTAATGCAATGTTTTTTACCAGGTCAAATCCTGATGAAACTTTACCTGAGGCAATAATCTTGATATGTTTCTTTAAATCAAAACCTGAAAGCACATCATAAACAAAAGCTACACCTTCTCTTAAAGGCATACCTACTGCGTTTGAGAATTCCTGTGGAGATGCTCCTGTGCCACCTTCACCACCGTCAACGGTAATAAAATCTACATAAGTACCTGTTTCTACCATCGCCTTGCAAATCGCAAAGAATTCACTTTTACGACCGATACATAACTTAAACCCAATTGGTTTTCCACCAGATAGCTCTCTTAACTTTTTCACAAAAGCAAGCAACTCTAAAGGTGTTGAAAACGCCGAGTGTGCAGGTGGGGAAATCACGTCAAATCCTTCTTTTACTAACCTGATTCTTGCAATTTCCGGAGTTACCTTTTTTGCAGGAAGAATACCACCGTGTCCGGGTTTAGCTCCTTGTGAAAGTTTAATCTCAATCATTTTAACCTGCTCAGTTTTTGAACGTATGCCAAAAGCATCATAGTTAAATGAGCCATCATCGTTACGGCAACCGAAATAACCGGTTCCGATCTGCCAGATTAAATCACCTTTTGGAGCAGCATGGTAATCACTGATCCCTCCTTCGCCGGTGTTATGTGCAAAGTTGCCCATAAAAGCGCCTCCGTTTAAAGAAAGGATCGCATTCTGGCTCAGGGAACCAAAACTCATGGCAGAAATATTTAATATACTTGCAGAATAAGGCTGTGCGCAATCAGGGCCACCGACCAATACTCTTGGGTCTTCGTTCAATTCATGGTGACTGATCGCTGCAATACTATGGCTTAACCATTCGTATCCGTTTTCATAAACGTCAAGCTGTGTACCAAATGGAATAGTATCATTTTCTTTTTTTGCACGCTGATAAATCAGCGAACGGTTTAGTCTGCTGAAAGGTTTCCCATTCGTGTCACTTTCTACAAAATACTGGTATACTTTAGGGCGCAAATCTTCTGCAAGATATCTTAAGCGGCCTAAAACCGGGTAGTTTCGAACAATACTATGTTTTGGCTGGTAAAGGTCATAAATGCCCAATAAAATGACAGGACCTATAAAAATAAAGGCCCAATAAAACGGTGGCCAAGCCAGGCTAATCATCAAAGTTGCCGTGACTAAAAATGCGGCAATCGCAATAAATGCTTTTCTCATACTCTTGTAATTACTAAATCAGGGGCAATAGTACGAACATTTATCAACGACTCAACCAAATTATCTGTAAATTTACATATGTTAATCAAAATATACCCGGAAAATCCGAATCCGAAAGCGATTGAACAAGTGGTTGAAGTCCTCAAAAAGGGCGGTATTATCATATATCCCACTGATACTGTATATGGATTAGGATGCGATATCACCAACCAGAAGGCGATTGAGCGAATTTGTCAGATCAGAGGCATAAAGCCTGAAAAAGCGAATTTTTCTTTTATCTGTTCTGACCTCAGACACATCTCTGATTTTGTCAAGCCGATTGACACTACTGTATTCCGCTTGTTAAAGAAAGCCCTTCCAGGCCCTTTTACTTTCATATTCAATGCGAACAACAATGTTCCAAAATTACTGAGTTCAAATAAGAAAACTGTCGGGATCAGGGTACCTGATAACAGTATTGCGAGGGCAATAGTTGAAATGTTAGGCAACCCGATTTTGTCAACATCGATTAAGGATGATGATGAGCTGGTGGAGTATTCTACAGATCCTGAATTGATCTATGAGAAATATGAAGCATTAGTTGATGCGGTGATTGATGGCGGCTATGGCGATAATGAAGCTTCTACAGTGGTAGATTGTACGCAGGGCGATTTTGAGATTATCCGTCAGGGAAAAGGAATACTGGAAAACTATTTATAATAAGTTCACCAGTATTCGTGCTGATAGATTGCCTGTACCGAGCTATTTTATTCTTATGAGCAGCTTTATTCTTATTAGCAGCGTTTATGACGTAAATTTCGTCATAAACGCTTCAATATTCTCATCCAGGTTACCTGCTGCAATAGCTTTTACAAAAGCTGTACCGATAATTCCTCCATTTGCATATTTACAAGCTTTATCAAAAGTCTCTTTACTGCTGATCCCGAATCCGATCATTGTTGGATTATTTAGTTTCAGGTCTGCAATCCTTGAAAAATAAGCTTCTGTGGTATCCGATACTTGCAAGTTTTGCCCTGTTGTAGCAGAAGAAGATAATAAATAGATAAATCCATTGCTCAGGGAATCAATTTTGTGGATACGCTCTGTTGAAGTTTGCGGGGTAACTAAAAATATATTGCTCAATCCGTATTTCAGGAATACGTCTTTATAAAATTCTTCATATTCGACCATTGGCAGATCGGGTACAATACAACCGTCAACCCCCACTTCAGCACAGGATTTACAGAAACGCTCTACACCGTATTGTAATACTGGGTTTACGTACCCCATCAACAAGACCGGGATTGTAACTGTTTTGCGCAATTCTTTTAACTGTTCAAATAACAAGTCTAAATCCATCCCCTGGTCTAGGGACAGTTTACTGCTGGCTTGAATAACCGGTCCATCTGCTACCGGATCTGAATAAGGAAAACCTATTTCCAGCATATCGGCTCCTGCTTTTTCCAGGGCAGCTGCAATTGCAACCGTGTCACCTAAACCCGGATAACCTGCTGTATAGTAGATGGATAGTATATTGTTCTTTTTCTCTTTGAATATTTTATTAATCCTGTTCATTTGATCTGTATGCTATAGTATATATAAAAGACTGTCTAAACAGACTCTAAAAACCGAAATGTTTCATGTAAGTATCCATGTCTTTATCTCCCCTGCCGGATAAACAAACGACTACATTTTCTCCACCTTTAAATTTCATTCTCTCTAAATGGGCAAGCGCATGCGCACTTTCAATGGCAGGAATAATTCCTTCCATTTGGGTACATAGCAATCCTGCGTTCAATGCTTGATCATCTGTGACCGAAACATATTCTGCTCTGGTAGTTTTGAAAAGATGTGCATGCTGAGGACCTATTCCAGGATAATCCAATCCGGCAGAAACAGAATGCGGTTCTACAACTTGTCCATCTGCGGTTTGCATGAGGATACTTCTGCTTCCATGCAGTACACCCTCTTTACCCAGAAAAGTAGTTGCTGCTGAGAATCCGGTATCCACACCTTTCCCTCCTGCTTCAATAGCGATCAGCTTTACATTTTCATCATTGATAAAATGATAAAACATGCCCATCGCATTACTTCCGCCACCTACACAAGCCAGGACATAATCAGGCTGATCATTTCCAGTCTGTTCGATCAATTGCTTTTTAGTTTCTTCAGAAATGATAGATTGAAAGATAGAAACCATATCAGGGTAAGGATGCGGCCCAACTACAGATCCGATAATATAATGTGTGTCTACTGGATTATTAATCCAGTCACGCATTGCTTCATTGGTGGCATCTTTCAGTGTTTTACTTCCTGAAACTGCAGAAACAACTTTAGCACCCAGCATTTTCATTCTGGCTACATTAGGTGCCTGGCGTTGAATGTCGATTTCGCCCATATAAACTACGCATTCCAGACCACGCAATGCGCATACCGTTGCGGTCGCCACGCCATGCTGTCCTGCACCAGTTTCAGCGATAATCCGCTTTTTACCTAATTTCTCAGCGAGTAAGATCTGGCCAATAGTATTGTTTATTTTATGCGCCCCAGTATGGTTCAGATCTTCTCTTTTAAGAAAGATATTCGCATTGTATTTTTCAGATAACCGTTTTGCAAGGTAAAGCGGAGAAGGTCTGCCTACATAATCTTTCAGCAGTGCATGAAACTCTTTCTGGAATTCTGCATCCCCAATGATTTTGAGGTAATTTTGTCTGAGCTCTTCTACATTCGGATAAAGCATTTCGGGAATGTATGCCCCTCCAAAATCTCCGTAATAACCTTTTTCATTTACAAAATAATTCATAGTCTTATCTTTTTATAAGTTGCAATAACAACTTTGTAATATTTAAATTTTATCAAGTCCCTGTTTAAAGTTACTTAGTAATGCAGTGTCTTTTAGTCCTGGTGAAAGTTCAAATTTGCTATTGACATCTATTGCATATAAGCTCTCATCTTTGATCTTTCCCAATTCAGCAAGCTGATCAATTCCTATTCCACCACTCAGAAAATAGGGTTTCTTGTTTTTATAATTCCCCAGGATTTGCCAGCTAAAAGTTTTCCCAGAGCCTCCATGATCCGGAGTTTGTGTATCAAAAAGGAAGTAATCTGTATACGCCTGATATTCGTCCAATGTATCAAAATCAAAACTTTCATCAATTCCAAATGCTTTGATTACTTCTGCATATCCTTTCAACGCTTCGCAGTAGGCTGCGCTTTCCTGACCATGTAACTGAACAGCTTTCAGGTGATAAGTTACGATCGCATTTTTTACAGTTTCCAATTCTTCGTTCACGAATACACCTGTAGTTTTTATAGTTGCCGGTATATTTTTAATCAGCGAAGGATCGAGCTCACCAATAAATCTTTTAGAACCAGGATAAAAGATAAAGCCAATATAGTTGGGCTGTAAAGCAACCACTTCTGCTAGATTAGCTGGTATTTTCATCCCGCAGATTTTCAATTTATATTTCATCCGATTAAGTTCTGGAAACTTTTCAAGGCCATTCCACCAACGAGCGAAGATTCTGCTTCATAAAAACAATCTGCAAAAGACTGCTCTGGTTTAATAGTCTGAATCGCAATTGCCGCATTACACAACACTACATTATTTTGCGGATCAGTCCCTGTGCCTTGTAATACATTAGTAAAGATATGAGCTGATGATTTAATCGTGTCACCGCCAACAATTTCATGTACATCAAATTCCTCAAAACCAAGGTCGCTCACTTTAACTAAAGCTTCTCCATTTTTACTGAATGTTTTGAAATCACAAGTCAGGGAGACTTCATCAAAGCCATCCACAGCGTGTATAATCGTATAATTTTTATCGGTTTCCTGATACAAATATGCGTATAAGCGGGCAAGTTCAAGACTGAATACGCCTACGATCTGATTTTTTGGCTGTGCTGGATTAACCATTGGCCCCAGCATATTAAAAAAGGTTTTAACACCTAAGTCTTTGCGTATCGGTGCTACGATTTTCATCGCAGGATTGAATAATGGGGCGTGAATAAAGCAGATCCCTGCCCTGTCCAGACTTCTTTTCAGTTCATCCTGATCAGCAGTGAAAGTATAACCAAGGTATTCCATCACGTTGGAAGAACCGCAGCCTGAGGATACACCATAGTTACCGTGTTTAGCAACTTTATATCCTGCTCCGGCTACAACAAAAGAAGCGAGTGTAGAAATATTAAAAGTGTCTTTTCCATCACCTCCGGTACCGCAAAGGTCGACCAGCTCATAATTGGACAGATCTACTTTTACACAAAGGTCAAGCATTGCGTCGCGGAACCCCTGCAACTCTGCAACTGTTATATTACGCATCCCGAAGGCCGTAATAAACGCTGCAATCTGCGAAGTATTAAATTCCCCTGAGGCAATTGCTATTAAAATCCGCTGGGCTTCTTCCCTGCTAAAAGACTTGTTTTCGAATAAGTGGTTGAGTATTTTCTTCATGGAGAGTCAAAAAAAAAGGGCTGCTTAAAAAGCAACCCTCAAAATATTGTATATAAAATAAAACGTACAAAATAGGGTTACACTACGCTATTGCGTTGTGCCACCACCAAATGTTAAGTCCGTTTGTTTGTATCATTGTGAAACAAATATGGAATTGTTTTTGGAAAAGAACAACTATTTGTTGAAATATTTTTTTGAGAAGACAAATTACTTATTTACAATTACATTCGCACAGTAACAAAAACTATAATTAAGATGAGCAAACACAAATTCTGGGGTCAGGTAACGGAAAGTTTGATGGGCTATACCGCTGAAAAAAAATATAACATTCCAAATTTCAGTGAACAGGAAATAGAAATATTTTTAGGAAGTGAGTTTGATGAAGATGGGGATGAAATAGATACTCCTCCAAACAAAATAAGTCTTGATGCATACGCCGATACCTATACAGCATTTTTGAATAATCTTCCTGATGTACTTTTAGCCATTAAAGCGCAAGGTTTTGAGCGTTACAGTAGATTATATGCGCATTATTATGAGCATGAGGAAAAATCAGGAAAAGCGCCATTAAATATTGATACAGCTGAAAAACATTTTGAATACATGCGAGATATACTGCAAATCAGGATTGAGGATAATCAGACTATCATTATTCCAATCCGTTATCAATTGGATACGGAACATGGAATTGAAATAAAGCTTGAAAATAATCAGATTACATCGATTGGCGGAATTGGTGAGTCTTAATGCGGTAAATGATCCTTAAACCTTCCATACACCCAGGTTCCTGCAATGGCACTGATCAAGGTAATACTGATTACGGTTGCACCTGTCCCTATTTGTGCAAATAATGGTCCTGGACAAGCACCTGTAATCGCCCAGCCAAAACCGAAGATCAGTCCTCCGTAAATCTGACCTTTGTTGAAAGTCTTAGGCGTAAAAGTAATGGCTTCTCCATTGATCGTTTTGATATTAAACTTTTTAATGAGCCATACAGAGAGTATGCCTACTGCGATTGCACTGCCAATTACCCCAAACATATGGAAAGATTGCAAGCGGAACATTTCCTGGATACGGAACCAGCTAATGACTTCGGCCTTGACGAAAACAATGCCAAATGCAATACCGACTAACAGATATTTTATATTATTTTTCATGATTAGCCGAGTAAAAGAATGTACGGAAGGATATAGTTAGCCATGATAAAACCGCCAGTCATAAAGCAGCAAGTAGCGACTAAGGAAGGCCATTGCAGTGTTGAAATCCCCATAATAGCATGCCCGCTTGTACATCCACCGGCATAGCGTGTTCCGAAACCAACCAGAAAACCACCACCAACCATCATAATCAGTCCGCGCAATGTGAAAAGCGAAGACCAGTTAAACAGTTGCACAGGAACCATAGCCTGATAATCTGTGATACCATAGCCGGATAATTCGGTTACCAATTTAGGGTTCAATACAATATTTGAAGGATTAGAAAGTAAGGATGTGGCAATAAAACCACCCAAAAATATCCCTGCAACGAAGAAAAGGTTCCAGGCTTCTTTTTTCCAGTCATATTGGAAGAATGGGATTTTAGCCGGCATACAGGCCGCACAGATATGACGTAAGGAAGAACTGATGCCAAATGCTTTGTTACCGATCAGCAGCAGTATGGGTACGGTCATTCCGATCAATGGGCCCGCAACGTACCATGGCCACGGTTGCTTTATAAATTCAAGGATACTCATGTCTCTGGATTATGAAGCCTGTAAGTTCCGTTATTTATCCGGCATTATAAAAAATCGGCATTATAAAAAAATGGCTGAAGGCCCTCCTTAAGAAAGGACCTTCAGCCAGCTATGAAATAGCTTGTTATTGCGCTACTTTAATCTCTACTCTACGGTTCAATTCTTTACCTGCTTCAGTTGAGTTATTGTCAATTGGATTGGTTGCGCCAAATCCTTTTACTGATAAATTACTACCACTGATACCTGCATTCACTAAATATGATTTTACTGAATTTGCTCTGTCTACTGATAATGACATATTGTGCTCAGGTGTACCTTCAGCTGAAGAGTTTCCGTTCAGAACAAATTTAGCTGAAGGATCTTTTTTCATTTCTTTAGCTGCATTATCCAGGATCTGGAAGGAAGCTGTTTTCAAGACGTCAGAGTTAAATTCAAACTGAACATTAGCGAAGTTGAAATTTGGTTTCTCTGGTGCAGGAGTTTCCACTTTTTCTTCTACAGGTGCTTTTTCTACTGGTTTCTCTACCGGTTTTTCTACTGCTACTGGTGGATTAGGTTTTGCAACGATTTTCTTCGTTTTACAAGCTTGAAGAGAAAAAGCGAATAAGCCGATACCAGCTAATAGTAAGTGTGTTTTTTGAAATCTCATTTTCGTGTTTTTTTCTTATTAAAGGTTAAAATTTGTGAATTGTAAACATAAATAAATTACAATAGATAGGTAGTAAATTCTTAAGTGCGTTTTAAAAAATCCAGTATGAAGTCATAAAGCTGATTGCTGCCAAATACCATTTGCGAAATCATCCCTACGTGTTTCTTTTTAGGGATGATATGCAGTGCAGATGGCACTTGAGCATTGTTAAGCAATTTATTCAGCCTTTCGGACTGTAGTTGTATTGCAGGATAAGTTTTCGCGCCATAAAAGATCAGGTGCGGATTTTTACTGTTCGCTGCATAATGTAAAGGAGAACCTTTTTCCCACGTTAACGGATCTGTAGAAAAGGTCCGCAGGAAATCATAATAACTGTTATCCTTTTCTGCGCTACTCATATATTCTATCATATCCAGGCCAAAGGCATCATTCAAAATCACACCTTTTACTGGGTTTGCAATACCGGCTTGTTTAAAATAAACCGGGTTATCATTGATCAGTTCAGCAAGGTGCCCACCAGCAGAGTGTCCCATCAGAAAAATCCTTTCCGGGTTCCCACCGTATTCTTTGACATGTTCTTTCACCCACTTTACTGCCTGAGCACAATCCTCAGCCATGCGGTCATATTTATAGGCTGGTGCTAAACCGTAGTTTATATTTACAGTAACCACTCCTTTACGGGCCAGGTTCCTTCCCAGCCACCAGTAGATATCTTTTTTTCCGCTGCTCCATGAGCCTCCATGGATAAAAATTACGACGTCTTTAGCTGTAGAAACGTCGTGCTGATAAAAGACATCCAGTTGCCTGTATTTGTCATTTGCTGCCGTATAATTAATGTTCTTCTCTACTTTTACTTTAGCAGATAAAGCGAAGAACTGTCCCAGAAAGGCAAATAACATCAGTAGTTTTTTTATAGGGGTCATTCCTTATTTAATTAAGGCATTCTTCTCTTTTGTAAAGTGGTTAAATACCAGTTTATCGGCAAGTGCCGGAAATAGTTTATTGATCCATACGGTTAATTTACCTTGTCCGGTCATGATCAGTGTACGTTTACGCCCAGCAATTCCATTGACTATATTTACTGCAACTTCTGCTGAAGACATCATCTTTCCTTCTTCCATACTGGTTTCTCCATGTGAGGTACCGTCTTTTGCCAGGGCCGCCACTCTGATATTCGAAGTAGTAAAACCCGGACAAGCGACCATCACGTGTACTCCGGTATGCAGGAGCTCTGTTCTCAGCGCTTCCATAAATCCATTCATTGCAAATTTGGACGCTGAATAACCTGTTCTGCCCGGTAAACCACGATAGCCTGCAATAGAAGAAACGCCAATTATACTCCCTTTAGTCTTCAGGATTTCAGGTAATGCATATTTAGTGCAATAAACTGTACCCCAGAAGTTGACATCCATCAGGTTTTTAAGGACTGATAAATCAAGTTCGTTGAAGAGTGCACGCATAGATAGTCCCGCATTGTTTACCATAATATCAACCTGGTTAAAGGTTAATAACGCCTGTTTGATCAGTGCTTCACAATCTGCTTCTTTACTGACATCAGCTTGTACAGCCAGGGCTTTAATCCCGTATCTTTTTTCCAGATCGGCAGTAACCTCACATAAAGTCACAAATTGCCTGGCTGCCAGTACTAAGTTTGCTCCGCGTTTGGCAAATTCTTCAGCGCATGACTTTCCTATACCCGATGAGGCACCGGTAATAATGACTACTTTATTCTTAAAATCCATTGTGATCTATTTGGTTATTGAATTGACATAGGGTACTCTGGTAACGATTGAGCGGCCTAAAGTGATTTCGTCTGCATATTCCAGTTCACCGCCAAAAGCGATTCCACGGGCAATAGTAGTAATTGGTATTTGAAAGTCTTTGAGTCTTTTGTAAAGATAAAAAAGTGTGGTATCGCCTTCCATAGTTGCACTTAAGGCTAAAATAACCTCCTTAACAGGTGTAGTAGCAACCCGCTGGACCAAAGAATCTATAAACAGATCGGATGGCCCGATTCCGTCCATTGGAGAAATTAAACCGCCTAATACATGATAAACGCCAAAATATTGAGAGGTATTTTCTACAGCCATAACATCACGCGTATCTTCGACCACACAAATTATTTCTTTCTCCCGTTTATTGGAACTGCAAATCCCGCATATGGGCAGATCTGATATATTATGACAGATGCTACAGTGCTTGATATCTTTTCTCAGCCTGATGATGGAGTTCCCGAAAGTATCTACTTCCTCTTGTTCCTTGTTCAATAAGTGCAGTACCAGACGCAATGCAGTCTTTTGTCCTACACCAGGTAGTTTAGAAAATTCGTTAACAGCATCTTCGAGTAGCTTGGAAGAAAAATTCATTTACAAATTTATATTTTATTTCACTAATCTCGCATCTACCGCTAATTCTTCAACTAACCTGACACTAACCAGCTCATGATAGCCGGGAAACAAAGGATTCAACAAATAATTGTATTCTAATTTATTGATAGCCGATCTGGTTTTAATACCCAGAAATTTCCGTTCTTCCATTAGCTCATCACCAATTCTTTTATTTTGAAGATTACCTATCTCCTGCCAGTTTGCAGGATAAATTTTATCAGGGAGTGTATAAATAAGTGTATCATCTATTTTGAGTTCAATACTCATAATATAGAGATTTGGAGGACTGTTTTCTATTTCAAAATGGACCAGATTTTCAAGATAAGCTAACGAACTATTTTCACTGGTATATAACATATAAGTTCCAGCATTATTCCAGCGTCCACCCTCTTTATAAGCTCCCATGCCAGACAAATCAGTAGCTCTCTTTTTTAATTTTGCAATACGATATACAATCATGTAGGATAATTGCTAAGAGTAAACTCCTTCTTCAATCCTGCCCAGTACATTATCAACCATCGCAAGTCCTGTAGGAATATAAAACAAGTCCAATGGCTTCATTTCATTCAATGCCCTATTAGGTGTGTTTAACCATCTTTGCATTTTTTCTTCTTGTTCAAATACCTCAAAAGCATGGGCTACTACCTTGGTCACTTCTATAATGTGGGAAGAAGTATATCTGTCTAGTAAATCGTCTGCTTTTTTTCGTTCCAGAGTTTTAACAGATAAATTTAGTATGTCTTCAGCAAAGTTCTTTTTGGTCATCCCCATATGCCCCACCAGAGCATCCAAAGAAGCTTTCTTGATCCCTTTATTGCTTAAAGTAATCAAATCAAACACAGACTTAATCTTTTCTCTTATCAGATCTGCCCCACCTAGTAAGTAGACCAGATTATCTTCACGTAACACCATAACCGACATTTTTCCTAAAGATAAGGATAATATGTCGCATTAAATAGACAGACTGTTAAAAATTTATCATCAACTTTTTTAAACACCCTTTTGATTTTTAGCAGATGATTTTATTACATTTAGCTCCTAAAGTATAATTATATATGACTCCCGCCATACTTTTATCCTTTCTGTTAGGATATTTTGCTCTTTTAATAGGAGTAGCCTATTTCACCTCCAGGAACTCATCTGACAACGCCTCATTTTTTATTGCGAACCGCAATTCAAAATGGTACCTGGTAGCTTTTGGAATGATTGGAACAGCCCTTTCGGGAGTAACTTTTATTTCTGTGCCCGGCGCAGTTGGCAAAGGTGAATTTGGGTATTTCCAGTTTGTACTGGGTAACGCAGTAGGTTTCATCATTGTAGCCACTGTCCTTTTACCCCTTTATTACCGGATGAACCTCATTTCAATTTATACGTATCTGGAAAGAAGGCTAGGTGCTTACAGCTATAAAACAGGCGCTGTAATCTTCCTGATTTCCAGAACGATCGGGTCTTCGTTCAGATTATACCTGGTGGCTATTGTCCTTCAAAAATTCATTTTTGATGCCTGGAATATCCCATTTTGGTTAACTATCGTACTTTGCCTGGTATTAATCTGGGTTTACACGCACAAAGGTGGTCTTAAAACTATTATCATCACCGATACGCTGCAAACTGTATTTCTGCTGTTATCGGTTGTCCTGTCGATTATATTCATTGCAAGATCACTACATCTGGATATAGCAGGTACTTTTGAAGCAGTAAAAAACAGCAGTTACTCCAAAATATTCTTCTGGGAAGATTTCCTGGGCAGCAAATCTCACTTCCTGAAACAGTTTTTAGGAGGTATTTTTGTTACCGTAGCCATGGTAGGGCTGGATCAGGACCTGATGCAAAAGAACCTAAGCATGAAAAGTATTGGAGAAGCACAGAAAAACATGTTCACTTTTACAGGTGTATTTGTAGTCATGAATATCTTTTTCCTGAGTGTAGGCGCTTTATTATACTTGTATGCTGCAAAAAATGGCATAGCAGTTGCTGACTTAAAAACACCGGATCATCTTTATCCTGAAATTGCTTTAAATCATTTAAATATCATCCCAGGGATTATTTTTATGCTGGGTTTGACAGCTGCAACATTCGCAACTACGGATTCTGCACTGACTGCATTGACGACTTCGTTTTGTATGGACTTCCTCCATTTTGACAAAAAAGAAGATCAGAATGACCCTAAACTGGTGACGCAGCGACACTGGGTACATATCGGTTTTTCGGTTGTTATGGTTGCTGTTATCCTGGTGTTTAAAGCTATCAATGATGATTCTGTGGTCAATTCAATATTTACAGCGGCTGGGTATACTTATGGTCCGCTGTTAGGTTTATTTGCTTTCGGGATGCTGACAAAGAAAGCAGTTGCAGATAAATTAGTACCTTATTTGTGTATTGCATCCCCTGTGTTGTGTTTTGTAATCAATACACACAGTATAAAATGGTTTGGCTATGCGATGGGTTTTGAGCTGATTGTGCTGAACGGTTTGATTACATTTTTACTACTTTGGGTTACCGGACGAAATACGGCTGACCAAACTAAATTTTAAAATATAAATAAGCATAGCAATGACGAGTGAAGAGAAAATAAGAAGCGCGTTTGAAAACAAAAACTGGCAGGAGATCAAAGTGACTGATTCCTGGCAGATCTTTAAAATAATGGCTGAATTTGTAGATGGCTTTGAGAAGCTGGCTAAAATTGGCCCCTGTGTATCCATCTTTGGTTCTGCAAGAACTGCTGAAACGAATAAATATTATCAAATGGCAGTAGATTGCGGTAAATTATTGACTGACCGCGGTTATGGTGTAATTACAGGAGGTGGCCCTGGTATTATGGAAGCTGGTAATAAAGGCGCCCATACCAATGGGGGGAAATCTGTAGGATTGAATATTGACCTGCCTTTTGAACAGTTCCACAATAAGTATGTTGACCACAATAAATTACTGCAATTCGATTACTTCTTTGTAAGAAAAGTCATGTTCATGAAATACTCACAGGGATTTATTGTATTACCTGGTGGAATGGGAACAATGGACGAATTGTTTGAAGCGATTACATTGATTCAGACCGGTAAAATTGCCCGTTTTCCGATCGTATTGTTAGGTAAGGATTACTGGGGTGGATTAATTGACTGGATCAAAAACACGATGTTAGAGAAAGAGCATAATATCCATGCAGAAGATTTAAACTTGTTCAGATTAGCGGATACTGCTGAGGAAGCAACAGAGCATATTTTCAGATTCTATGATAAATACGTTCTGAAACCAAATTTCTAGGCTGGTATTATACAGGGGTTAGATATGACTAACCCCTCCTGATACAACTAATTTCATAGCATCAGCAGCATTCATTTTCAATTCTTTGATCTTATCCTTAGACACGACACAAACTTGTCCGGCAAAGGAGTACGAGAATGGAAAATAAACGACACAATCTCCGGGTAAGCCAATTGACGACAGATCGCTCTGCGTCATGAAGCCAATCCTTTTGATATCTGCAGTCATTTCTACCAAAACAGGGTGATTAAATTTCTTTTCATCACCAACAAATGCCTCTGTGAGGTCCTTAATAGAAGAATAAATAAAATTTAACCCAGGCAATCTGTTCATCCACCGGTTGAACCAGTTATACATTGGTTCAGTTACAAAATTAGTCACAAATATCCCTGCGGCCAGAATTAACGCTATAACCAGCGCAAGCCCTAAACCAGGAATATTCCTGCTTTCTCCTGTTCTTGGGTCAACCCCCAGAATATTATTGACATTCAACCAGCTATCGACTGTGGTCACTGCCCATATCACGATGTAAATACTTAAAGCTATAGGCAATACTATCAGTAAACCCTTAATCAGGTAATTTAACAGTGCCTTCCCAATCCTGTTCATAAGACAAAACTACTCATAAAAATAGATGCGTTTTACCCTTTGAGAGATATTTGTTAAAATCTCATAGGGAATAGTATTAATTTGCTTCGCTAAATCATCAACCGTCAGCTCATTATTGAAAATAATAACCTCGTCCCCAATTTTCGCGTCCAGTCCGGTTACATCAAGCATACACATATCCATGGCAATGGTACCGATTACAGGAGCAAATTTACCGTTAACGAGCATCTTCCCTACCCCGTTTCCAAACGATCTGCGGTACCCATCTGCGTAACCTATTTTTATAGTTGCTGTAGTGCCCCCATCGGGCAAAACGCCCCAGCGCCCATAACCGATAGTATCCTTAGGGCCTACTGTCTTAATTTGTGTGATCGTAGTTTTTAAAACAGCTACGGTACAGAGTCCGCTTTTATCTGCCAGCCCACTGTCAAAGCCATATAAACCTATACCTATTCTGACCATGTCCAGCTGCGCTTCGGGATGTCTGGTTATTGCCGAGGTATTGGAAATATGCTGTATAAAGCCATAACCTAATCCTTTGCGCAGGGCTCCGCTAAGATGCAAATAGGTTTCCAGCTGATAGCCTGTAAATTCATCATGCTGCGGGTCTTCACTTGCTGCAAGATGCGAAAATGCAGAAACTACTTTTATCTTTTTAGTCTGGTTGAGCAAGGGCAATAACGCTGGAAGATCTGGTTCTTCAAATCCCAGTCTGTGCATCCCGGTATCAATTTTAATATGAACTGGATAAGCTGTTTGTGTTTCAGGTAAGAAAGCAACAAATGCTTTCAGAATATCAAGGTTATAAAGTTCAGGTTCCAGCTTATATTTCAAAATCGCCTCGAAAGCAAAAGGTTCAGGACTCATCACCATGATTGGTAAAGTTATCCCTGCTTTTCTTAAAGCAATTCCTTCGTCTGTATAAGCTACAGCAAGGTAATCTACTTTATGATATTGTAATAAATTGGCAATTTCGAAGCTTCCGCTGCCATAAGAGAAGGCTTTTACCATGGCCATTACTTTCACGCCGGGTGCTAACTTTGCTTTATAGAATTTCAGATTACTGGCTAATGCGTTTAAATCAATTTCCATGACTGTTCCATGAACTTTTTGCGTCAGGAGTTTACTGATCCTTTCAAATTCAAATCGCCTTGCTCCTTTAACCAGGATCGTTTCACTGTTAAATGTTATTTCAGCAAACTTCTGAATGAATTCTTCTGTATTTTCATAGAATACTGCAGGTAAATCAAAGAGGGAAGCGAATGCACTGATATGAGATCCTATACCAACCAACCTGTTTACCTGCTTTTGTTTTAACAAAGCGGCAATTTCAGTATAAAGTTCCACATCCGTTTTTCCCGTTTCGGGCAAGTCTGACAGGATCACTGTTTTCAGTGGATGCTGATTTTGCTGATTCAGAAAATCAAGGGCTATAGCAAGCGAAGAAATGTCAGCGCTATAGGAATCGTCAATAATGGAGCATTGATTGATACCATTTTTCAGTTCTAAACGCATGTTTACAGCTGTTAAATGTTCTAAACGAATATCTGCTTGCTCTGGGGTATATCCCAGGGCTAATAAACAGGCCCAGCAGATAATTCCGTTTTCTACGGATGCCCCGTCGCCAAATGGAAGCAGGCATTCAATTTCTTCTCCTTTGTAAAGCGCTTTGATATAGCTTTTACCATTGATTGGTTCCACAAACAAAATGGACAAATCTGCTTCAGTTTTTGTGCTCCAGGAAAACTGTTGTTCACCTGGTAGTTCATCTGCAGGTATATTTACGGTATAATCAGGACTGTAAATAAATAGTTTAACATCTTTGAAGAGTTTCAATTTCTCTTTCAACTTTTCTTCCGGAGAGGTAAATCCTTCGGCATGGGCTTCTCCTATATTGGTAAGTATACCAATAGTGGGCTGTATAATTTCAGCGAGCTGCTGCATTTCTCCATTTTTAGAGATACCAGCTTCAAAGATTCCAAGGGTATGTTCCTGATGAATTTGCCAGACAGAAAGGGGAACACCAAGCTGTGAGTTAAAACTTTTCGGGCTCCTGACAACCTGGAAATCTGAGGATAGTAATTGATATAGCCATTCTTTAACGATAGTTTTCCCGTTACTCCCTGTAATTGCGATGACTTCCAGATCAAATGCGTTTCGGTGATTTGCAGCGATGAGTTGTAAGGCCGCATGCACATCATCTACCAAAAGAAAGTTAGCTTCAGGAAATTTTTCCTGATATCCAGCTTTACTAACGACAAAGTTTTTAATGCCATTGGCATAGGCTTCTGCAAGAAATTCATGTCCGTCTCTGGCAGCTGACAAAGCAAAGAACAAAGAGGTTTCCGGGCTGATCACTACACGGCTGTCTATAAGCAGGCTATTAATTAAAGCGGGATATTTTAATTCGAAGGATTTTATATTTAAAAGTTCAGCCAATTGCTGAATGGTATAGTTTATTTCACTCATTGATCCGAATACTAGAATGGGATAAAGTTAAACTTTTCTAAGAGCCAGTTTAGTTTAGTTTAGCGTTTATTTGTAAACAAGCTGTAATAAATAATGCGGATATTTGCAATATCAGCTACATATAACAAGGAATTTATATTGGAAAAAGAATATTCAAAACCTGCACTGGACAAAAGGACTGCTTTAGTAAAAGCGGAAAGTTACTGCGCCTACCAGGAACGTGCGCAGCAGGAAATCAGGAATAAGCTATATGACTGGGGATTAAGACATGATGACGTGGAAGAAGTGATCACAGAACTTATCCTGAATAATTTTCTGAATGAGGAAAGGTTTGCGATGGCTTATGTATCTGGCAAGTTTAATATCAAGAAATGGGGCAAGGTTAAAATCAAACAGGGGCTTAAATTGAAAAAGATTCCGGAGAAAATGATTTTAAAAGCATTAAATTCTATTGATTATGATGATTATTTAAAAACTATTCTCGCTGCTGCTGAAAAGAAATCAGCAGTTTTAGTAGAGAAAGATGCCTATAAGAGGAAATATAAGCTAATTACGTACCTTATGGGGAAGGGCTTTGAAAATAATTTGATTTCTGAAGTACTGAAGGACAATAACTTAAGCTAATACCTATTTTTTTTATTCAAAATAACTTGACAGTAATATAAAAGTCCTTATATTTGCAATCCCAAACGGAAACAAGGTATACAGTTTTAAGCCTTGCAAATGTGACGGAAACATCGGATGATGTTGATAAAACCAATGCGAAAGTAGCTCAGTTGGTAGAGCACGACCTTGCCAAGGTCGGGGTCGCGAGTTCGAATCTCGTCTTTCGCTCTAAGTGTCTTCTTTACCAGAAGGCATTTATTTAAAAGGTTAACACCTGCTCAGATGGTGGAACTGGTAGACACGCAGGACTTAAAATCCTGTGACCTTAAAAGTCGTGCGGGTTCGATTCCCGCTCTGAGTACTCCCTGTATAAAGTTATACAGAACCTGAAATACTATACCAATGCGAAAGTAGCTCAGTTGGTAGAGCACGACCTTGCCAAGGTCGGGGTCGCGAGTTCGAATCTCGTCTTTCGCTCTAAAGCCTTCTCTAAGAAGGTTTTTATTTTTAAAAGGTTTAACACCTGCTCAGATGGTGGAACTGGTAGACACGCAGGACTTAAAATCCTGTGACCTTAAAAGTCGTGCGGGTTCGATTCCCGCTCTGAGTACTCGATGGGAAGCACGTTCTGAAAGACGTGACTTCCCATTTTTATTTATACGTAATTTTTTATTACGCTGATATCGGGGATCAATGGAGGATCAATACCAAAACTTGTGGGGCTGAATTAAATCAGGCGTAAATCCGAGACAGTCTGTACAAGAAAAATTCGATATTTCTCACCCCCCTGAATTGGGATCTAAAAGCTTTGAGTTTGGCATTAAAAGATTCCGCAGAAGCATTGGTAGATCTGTTGTCGAAATAATTCAAGATCGTTTGATAGTGATTTTCAATTGTTCTTGAAATGGTATTAAAAGCTTTAAATCCCGCTTGCCTTACCTTTTCGTGCCATCTGGCCAGCCTGGCCAAACCATACACTTTATCGGTAGTTTTTTCAAAGATATTGCTGAGGTTCATACTTAAATCATAGGCCTGCTTCAGATCCGGATAACGCTCAAATAACAGATCTGCTCTTTCTTTTTGACTTTGAGTCCAATATTCAGCACGTTTATACAAAACGTATCTGCTTCTGGCCAGTAATTGCTTGAGGGTATCCCCATTAGGGAGAAAGCTGGACTGGAAATCATAGTTCCCTTTTTTCGCCTTTTCTATCGCTTCATTTTCGGCATCTAATGCTGCCCATCGGTGCTTGATTCGCATTTCCTGCAAGGCTTCTGTGGCCAGTTGCTGTACATGAAACCTGTCGGTTACCCTGACCGCAACAGGAAATGCTCTTTTGGCAATCAGTTCCATATTACCAGCCATATCCAACGTAATTTCTTTCACCTTCCGCCTTTTATTCAATGGAATTTTTCTAAGCACTTCAATGACAGTTTCTGCTTTTACACCTGCAACAATCGCTACAATTGCCCCTTTTTTGCCTTTGGCAGCTTTATTAGTGACAATGGTATAAAGCTCGCCATGGGACACGCTGGTCTCATCTATGGAAAGTTGTGTACCCAGATTGTCTGGATAAAGCAACCATTTACTGGCATGTTCTTTTTGATCCCAACTCTTAAAACCACTCAAAAAATCCTTGTACTGACGCCCAAGATTTCTGCCTTTTACTCCATAAAAGTTCCCGATCGTTTGAATATCATTCGGGGCGGTACTGACTGAGTTGTTTTAAAAAAGCCGCGAATTCCCCTGTCATTCGCGTTCCCTTAGCAACCAGGCTCCAGTCTCGGTAAGCCACTTTTCCTGTGGTATGGTTCAGCCATCTGCGTCGTTTGATATGAAAAAAGACCTGATGTCCGCGCATGGGGAAATCCTGGACGGTGATGGTAGGAAAGAAACCTTTGGACTCCAGTTTATCCTTTTCAAATGCCACTGGAATAGAATTCACCTCTTCCAGAGCAATATGTAAAATATCATGCTCTTTACGAGCAGATTTCAACTCAAAATTCTCTAATATAAAATCGGGTAATAATAAACGTAGGAGCTCTTGGTAACTTGATAACATCTGTAAAATTCAAAGCCCAAAACTAAAAATTTTCACGCTTCCCCACAAGTTTTGGTATTGATCCTCAATGGATCAATACCGGATCAAGTCATAAACTTGTGGATTAGGGATTAAATTTCAAGTTTTGTTTTTGATATTTTTTGAGTTCAAAGCAGATGGTTACGATTCTTTAATAAGCTAATTACTTCCTGATTTTATTGTTCAATTTATCCTTATTAAACGCTCCTGATTACTTTGATAAGAGATCGGCCAACGCTTCAGCGGAATTCTTAGGGGGAGGAAAGATCCTGATTTTTCCAGGCTTGCTACTTTGACGAAAGTTCTCTGATGCCTTTGGGTTTCCATTCCTTGTTTCATTGTACCCAGTACAGACCTTTTGAAACAACCAGTACGCCAAACTGCTGCTTTAAAAATGAAATCGCCCAGGATTCCCTTTGAAAATTTACCCGTTAAACTTCCCATAATAAATAAATGCCTTTCCACCAATGTAAGCTATTCGCGTTAAAGATTATCCTGATGCGTAAAAAATGTCCGTAATTGTCCGCAGCTGTCTGCAATTGTCCGCAGTTGTCCATGGGTTAGCCCAAGGGAAAATTATAACTTCATTAATCTTCAACTAGTTATGTTTGGTTGTGCCTGAGTGGTGGTCGGGATGACACCAGGTTGAGAACGGGCTTTAACTATGGCAAGTCTATGTTATTTCAACTAGTTGTTTTGACTTGGACTTGCCATGCTCTCGCGTTACTTTAGCACTGCTCTTACCCTAACGAGTACTCAGGCAGTACCCGGCCGATATAGTTTTATTATTTAGCTATTTTGAATTTATTTACGAACAGCCCGGCCTTGTTTCCCCTGAGTCATTCCCATGCAAATGGAAAGCTTTCAGCGCAACTTCCACAGGAATAAGAGCATCCGTGACAGCAAAGACTTTCTGTCTAGCGTGTCAAAATTTATGCTTAAAAAAGAGTCTGCTCCACAAGTTGATGACTTGATCCAATCAAGTGGATTCAAAAGATTTATCCTGTCCGCTCAAAAAGTGGAGCATTATGAATTGTCCAGCTAATGAACTTTAGGCAGGTTTCTGAACAGATATAAGACCTATAAACAGGGTTTAAAAATAATATAGTATTGAACATTTGTGTAACAACTTTGCCGATTATTAGCCATGTTTCATTTTCAAATATGTTTTCTTTGCTTCATCAACAAACAAACAAAACCCTATATGAAAAAACAAAATTCATTGACAAGAGTAACCCGGAAGGTTGCTTTTGGTACTGCTGCAATCATTTTGCTTGCTGGCTCTACAATGTTAACCAGCTGTAAAAAAGAGGTTAATGCAGAGCCTGAAGAGAGTGCTTCTCCCAAAGGGAAAGCTGCTGTCGAATCTTACCAATCGGGCACACATAACGGCTTCTTTTGGTCACTTTGGAAAAGTGATGGCGCTACCGGTACCGTTAATTACGCAAATGGTGCAGCCGGAAATTACAGCGTTAACTGGAGCGGATTTAATGGTAATTTTACATGTGGCAAAGGATATTCTGTAGGTTCCGCTTCCTACAAAATAGGATATAACCTTGCCAGTTATTCAAATTCTGGTGGTGGTACTTTTGGCTGGTATGGATGGAGCAGAACCCCTTATTATGAATATTATGTGAACGAAACATGGGGCAAAGAATCACCTCATACCGGCACTTTCCTAGGCACTTTTGATAGCGATGGTACAGCTTATAACGTATGGACCCGTTGGATGCCAGGTAAAAATATTGATGGTGGTGATGGTTTCAGACAGATTTACAGCTCCAGAGTTACAAAAGCTCCTACCGGACAAAACCGCGTCATTACTTTTGCCAACCACTATAACAAATGGAAAAGCTTAGGATATACACTTGGTCAGTTAAATATTCCGGCCATTATGGTTTCAGAGACATGGGGTACTAATACGAGTGGCAATATTAACTGTACGATCTGGGCACAACAATAAAGGCTGCTTTAAAGTTAAGAACAGACAAATACTGCCTGGTTTTTTGCCAGGCAGTATTTGTCTGATATTTCCTGTCATTTACCTGAACTAAGAATACCTCTTTAATATTGTTTAACAATTCATTATGATGAGATCAACACTTTATTTTCTTGCTTTTTCCATTTTTGCTCTTTCTGCCTGCAATTCCCCGAATCATAAAAACATAGCAGGAAATAAAAAATCACTGATCGGAAAATGGCATAGATTTTCAATTGCAAATGGCTATAGCGAATTTGATATTGATTCGCAATACATAGTTTTCTATAATCAGAAAGTAGGCCGGTTCAAACTTCCTTATAAAATAGAAAATGATTCTTTAAAATACCTTACAAGTCAATACGTGGCGAAGCTTACATACAATGGTGACTCCGTACTTCTTGAAGGAAACGATAGTACTAAAGCCACTTTACAAAAATTTAAAGAACAGCCTATTCCTTTTAAGACAATTCCTGAAGAAAAAGATTCTTTATCATTTAAATCCTACATTGCAGATTTTGATAAAAGATTAATCCGGGAGTTTGAGAAAGCCGGGATAAAAATTTCTGATGGTATGGAAAAGTCTGAAAGACCTGAATATAAAGAGTTGTTAAAAAGAAAGATTAATAGCAAATAAACCAGGCTTACAAATAATATGCACCGGATATTTTGCTTCTGGATATAGGTAAGGCGGTCAGTAAAGCTCCATTGATCAATGGTGCATTACTGACTTTTAAGATACAGGCACTAGTTGGTTTAAATCCTTGAAGGTGACAGCCCGTATTTTTTCTTAAAAGCGAAAGAAAAATGGGAAAGATCTTCAAAACCGACTTCCAGATAAACATCTGAAACCGCCCTTCCTTTTTCCTTGATCAAATGATAGGCTTCTTGTAATCTCCTTTGCTGTAACCACCTGCCTGGGGGAATCTGGTAAAGTTTTTCGAAGTCTCTTTTAAAGGTTGCGAGGCTTCTTCCGGTTAAATAAGCAAATCTTTTCATTTCCACATTGAAGTGAAAGTTTTTATTCATAAAGGCTTCCAGATCTATTTTTCCTGGCTCTGTGAAGTCGAATAGGGTATCTGCCAGTTCCGGATTAGTTTGCAGCAGGATTAGGATAGCCTCTCTTAATTTTAAAGACAAGAGTTTTTGATTCTCTGGTTGTTTGAATTGATAAGGAAGAAGAGAATCCATATAACTTTTATAAAGTGGATCCGGCTTTAATTCCTGAATAATCTCACTGCCTTGCTTTTTAACCTGATCATAATAACCATACTCTCTGCTAAAATCACGAAGCATTTGCTGATCAAGACGAACTGATATTGACCTGAATTCTCCATTTTCTGGTGGTATTTTAATGAATTTAACCAGGTTGTTCCTTTTGCAGAACCGAAAGTCACCTTCTTTAAAAACATGAGACTGATGGCCATCATTGAGCTGAAGAGTTCCAGAAATCTGATAACTAAAAATGTGTTCAGGTACGAACTGTTCTCCTTCTCTACTCTTGCTGAAGTAGCAGGAATAGAGTATGTGGGTCAATTTTTGATCTTCTTCTTTCTGGAACATATCAAGCTCAAATATATAAGATAAACTGGCTCCTGGTTTACGCTTTTTTCAACAATGTTTTTCCTTCTTCAGTTTCCAGAAAATTGACGGCGTTTGTGTGGTCGGTAGAGACAGATACTGGTATCCACTCTTCAAATTCTGCTGTTTTTAAAGCTTCAGCATGTTTTATAAGCCCTACAGCTTCACTGCCCAGTATCAGGTGCACTGGTGGATTTGGATGTTCAACTAAATCAATCATTACTTTCGCAGCTTTGTCAGGATCTCCCATTGGCACAAAATTACCTGCTTTAAAGAGTCCTGCTATTTGATCGACAGTAGATTCGTATCCTTCCACTGTTTGCGCATAACTCATCGAATCACCTGCCCAGTCTGTACGGAATCCTCCTGGCTCTACGCTCGTTACATAAATTCCCAAATGAGCAACTTCTTGAGCTAATGCTTCGCTAAAACCACCAAGGCCAAATTTAGCAGCTTGATAAATTGTCAGTCCGAAATGACCAACCCTCCCTCCTACAGAACTGATCTGAAGAATCCTTCCTGAGCGTTGTTTACGCATATAAGGTAAAATAGCACGCGTAATCGCAATAGGCGCATATAAATTAGTTTCCAGCTGACTGCGCACTTCTTCATCCGTAAAAGCTTCAGCAGCTCCGGTAATGCCAAAACCGGCATTGTTTACCAATACATTAATACGGCCAAAATGCCCGATAGCCGCTTTAACTGCCTGATTAATTTGATTTTGATCTGTGACTTCCAGCTTTACAGTATAAAGCTGATCCGGATATTTTGCCAGAAGGTCGTTTAATTTTTCCGGATTACGGGCTGTTGCTACTACATAAGCTCCGCTTGCGAGCACACTTTCGGTCAGGTTTCTTCCTAATCCTCTTGAACTTCCGGTGATAAACCAAACTTTTGTGGTTGTTTCTGAATTTGTCATTTTTATGATTTTATGAAGTTAAAGTTCGGAAGTATTCAAGGAGTATATTTTGTTGTAAAGCTCAATTTTTATTTGTTATAAAGCTCAGCTTAATAGCGGTAGAGGTATAGTAGATTTGTGACTTTAATTTGATATGCGATAAGAACGTGACTCTTATCTACTTACCTGTCAATTATGTGATTTCGTCGATTGAACCTCCTTTCTTTTTGTTTAACTTATATCTTACTGATTACAATTAATATATATTCGCATTTCTGATAATTAATTAACACTAACATGCGATTTGAAAAAATAACCATCATAGATAGCTGTGGCCTTACTCAGGAAATCATAAACCAGCTTACTGCTTTATCAAAAAATAAGATTAGCATCTATAGTGATTATCCTCAGGATGACGATGAAACGCTTGCCCGTATTGGAGATTCAGACTGTGTGCTGGTGAGCTGGCAAACAAAAATTACGGCAGAGATCATTGCACAGACTTCCCACTTAAAATATATTGGTATGTGTTGCAGTTTATATGACGAAGCTTCTGCAAATGTCAATATTATAGCTGCCCGTGAAAAAGGTATCCAGGTAAAAGGGGTTAAGGATTATGGGGATGAAGGTGCGGTAGAATTTATATTCGCACAGCTGATTTTCTTATTGAAAGGTTTAATAAAGGCCAGATGGAAAGATGAGCCTGTAGAGTTAAAAAATAAAAGCATGGGGATCATTGGTCTGGGAACCTTAGGACTGATGGTTGCCCAAACCGCACAGCATTTTGGAATGCAGGTATTTTATTTTAGCCGCAGCAGAAAGTACGAGCAGGAAAAAAATGGGATTACATTTTTGCCTTTAGCGGAATTAATAGCATCGTGTGATATCATCTCGACACATTTGCCAAAAAACACAGTTATACTTACAGAAAGGGAGTTTAAGTTAAAGAAACCAAATTCAATTCTTGTCAATACATCTCTGGGTGTACCTTTTGAGAAGGAAGCTTTTCTGAACTGGATTGCGGATGCAAAGAATTTTGCCATTTTCGATGCAGATGGAGTTGGAGACTTTGCAGAAGAATTTTCAGGCCATGATAATATCATTTTATCAGATCAGTTTGGAGGCTTTACGTTTGAAGCGAAACAAAGACTATCAGAGAAAGTACTGACGAACATAACCAATTACCTGAATGGTTAACAATTCTTCGATACAGTTGCTTAAAAGACTTATATTTTGGGCTTCGATAATTGTCATTGTTTGTTGGGTAATTATAGCGCTGTTCGGAAAAGTTATTCCATTGGAAATCAAGATTGGAAAAAGCGGAAACTTTCACCAGCTGTTTGTATTTTATGGATTACAAACAGCTGTGATTTTTACTTTAGCAGGTACGTTAAAAGTAACAGATAGTAAAAAGCTGCTGCTGGGAAAAATAGCTTTAACATTGGTTATTGCATTTGTTGCTGCCTTTCTAGCATTTATAACTGTCTTTTCTGGTATGTGCAGCTGGAATACTGACCGCACTTTATTTGAACAAAAAGACAATCCGGGTACTCAGATAGTTTTAAGAAGAAAAGGCTGTGGTTCTGATCAAAAGACCTACCCCATTTATAAAACTTGCAAAGTTGTATATATCACCTCCAGTTTGTTCTGGATAAATGATATAGATACCAATCGTATTGATAAAAGTTTATGGAAACGGGTCTTGATCCCGGTTAGTAAAAAAAATACTCCTGCAAATGTGCTCCGTTAATATGCCTCATTAAATCAGTTAAACTTCAGCGGTATATAATCAAACTCATTAAATTCAGAGTATAACAACAACAGTTTCAGGAACAGGATAAACTTCCCTGTTAATGTTTTTATTTGTTTGATAAGTCTCTTTTCCCAGCCTCCGCAGCGTTCGGTAATGTGATTGCAAAGCGCCTGTAAAAGTGAGACTTTCTATATAAGGAAGATTAAATTCTCTGGCGGTTTCTTTAACAATAAGTCCTATTGCAGGATAGTGGATATGACAGATCTTTGGAAAAAGGTGGTGTTCTATCTGGCGGTTTAATCCCCCGCATAAAAATGCCGCTATTTTGCTTCCTCCTGCAAAATTCGCCGTAGTTCTCATTTGATGAGCTGCCCAGGCTTCTTCCATATTTCCTTCTTTATTCGGTAATGGAAAATCTGTTCCTTCTACCACGTGTGCCAGCTGGAACACAAGTCCAAGGACTAAGCCCTGAGCAAATTGCATAGCCAGAAAACCGATTACAAATTGCCCAAAAGTAATCGGCATCACCAGTAAAGGCAAGGCTATAAAAAGGAAGTAATAGATTGCTTTATAACCAAATAGTTTGTAATATTCGACCCGGGGATGAACCACGGTATGTTCTCCGATTTTATGTTGAAAAAACTTCTTATAATCTTTTCTGAAAACCCATGATAACATAGAAAAACTATACAATATGAATGCATAGTAATGCTGATAACGTTGCAGTTTGTTAACCGTTTCGGTATCAGAAAACCGGATAAGACCTGGCGCTACGTCAATATCTTCATCATGCCCTGCAATATTTGTATAGGTATGGTGCACAATGTTATGGCAAATATTCCAGACGTATGGACTGGCGCCAATCAGATTAAACACGAAGCTGAAAATCTTGTTGACAGTGGCATTGCCCGAAAAGGAATTATGAATGGCATCATGACAGATATTAAACCCGACAAATGCACCGAACGTACCCAACAATATGGCTAGCAACAATAAGATTGGCAGACTAAGATTAGCGAAGCAAATAAGCAAATATAGTACTGTTAAACCTGTTAAAAAGAATATGGCTTTAAACCACATAGCTCCATTTGCATGGATAGAAATATTATTTGCTGTAAAATAGGTATCAACCCTTTTTCGTACCGTACTATAAAATGCAGACTGATTGGTATTAATAAACTTGACTTTTTTAGTCATCCTGTGTGTTTTCCCCGCTTCGACTTTAAGAGTCTTTATGTATTGCTGTAAATTATTATGCTGCCAATTATATTAATTGTGCCGCCAGTATTTCCGCTGTAAATATCCGCCGTAAATATAGTGTATGTTTATACCATGCCTTGTTAAGGCATCTTTATCTTTCAGTACAAAATCTTTATTATTTGATAACCAATCCCGCAGATTCGCTTGCACAACACTATAACGGTAAAGAAACTATACAAGTATATCTTCCTTGATTTTCCCGCGGTGATTCAATCCCCATTGAACTAATATATCAGTGACTGTGCCAATTAAGTTTATATTTAAGGCCAATCCATCAGCTAATGGCGCGAATTGTGTTAAGTCAGTTGATGATTAGCCTTACGATATGACTATACAACCCGTTACTTCAATTGTGTCCATCCTTGATAATGACTTTTATAAGTTCACGATGCAACAGGGCGTAATACGTTTATTTCCCTATGCCAAAGTGCGTTATAAATTTATAAACCGTGGTAAACATTCTTTTCCACCGGGATTTGGTGATACATTGCGTAAAGCCGTTAATGAAATGCCAGCGCTGCGGTTAACGCGGGAGGAAAAGAAATTCCTGCAGGTAAACTGCCCTTATCTTGATCCGCTGTACCTGGATTTTTTGGAAGGTTATCGTTATCAGCCAGATGAAGTTCATATTGAACAGGTGGGCGATCAGTTAGAAATACATATCGAAGGCTTATGGTATCGGGCTATTTTATGGGAGGTTCCAATTATGTCCTTAATTTGCGAGCTATTCTACGAGCTGACTCATGCAGTTAGAATCAGCAACGAAGAGGTCATTCAAAGAACAAGGAAAAAGATTGAAAACTACCGTGATCTTGGAGTTACGGTTGCTGAATTCGGTACACGCCGGAGGTATTCTTATGCTATTCACCGCTTAGTATTGCAAACCTTACAACAGTATGGGGAGGGCTCATTTATTGGAACTAGTAATGTGCATATGGCAATGGTTCATCAAACCAAACCAATTGGTACACATGCGCATGAGTGGTTCATGTTCCATGCGGCACGTTATGGTTTTAAAATGGCAAATTCTTTAGGTTTAGAGCATTGGGTACAGGTTTTCCGCGGAGATCTAGGGATTGCATTATCTGATACTTATACGACTGATGTATTTTTCAGACAGTTTGACAAAATGTTCTCGAAGCTATTTGATGGGGTTAGGCATGACAGTGGTGATCCGCTGCTTTTTGCGGATAAAGTTATTGCACATTATGAGCGGATGGGTATAGATCCAAAGAATAAAACTATCATTTTTTCTGATGCGCTTAATTATGAAAAGGTTGCCCGCATAGCTGGCCATTGTCGCAACAGGATTGGTATATCCTTCGGTATTGGAACTAACCTGACTAATGATGCTGGGCCTGAACCTATGAATATTGTGATTAAGATGACCCAGGCCCAACCTCAGAATGAGCAGTGGACAGATGTGATCAAATTATCTGATGAGCATGGAAAGTATACAGGTACAGAGAAAATGATTACGCTTGCTAAAGAGATTCTCGAAATTGATTAGTCAGCTTATTTGATTTTCAAACTGTAGATCAACCCTTTACCACCGGCAAGTAAAATGAGCTTGCCGCCTTTTGCTTTTTGAATGACATTAAAGCTTTCTTCAGAAATGTGATACCAATTCATTCCTCCGTCTCTGGAAACATCGGTACCTGAGGTACCAGTCGCAAAACAGGTTTTATCATCATACCAGATTACTCCCGAACGGAAACCGAATACTGGTCTGGATGGTTTTGACCATGATTTTCCTCCATCGCTGGTGAGTAAGACGTTGTTGGTGTTCTCCTTATCTTTTTCATAATCACCACCAACTACTATCCCCTGATTTTCGTTATAGAAGTCAACGGAGAATGCTCCGGTAGTGCTTTTTCCATGCAAAATCGGACAGTCATATCTTTTCCAGCTCAGCCCGTAATTGTCAGAAGCATAAATGTTTGATTTTGTACCGCCTGTAGCGATCCAGACTTTTCCACCGGGCAAGGTTTTAATTCCGGTGCCACTTGCAGCAAAACCTGCTTCGCCTGTTGCTAAAGTCTGTTCTAATCTGGAGGATACATCTTTCCAGTTACATCCTCCATCATCGGTAATAAGCAGTTGTAAATGATTTTGAATGGGATCACCAAAGATGATCCCATGTTTTTTATCCCAGAATGACATGCCATCAAGAAATATAGCAGAGTCCAGGTTTTTATAGGTTTCAGTCCAGCTTTTACCTCCATCTTCAGTACGAAGAACATATGCTGGGGAACCTGCATTGACGATTACTGCATGGTTTTTATCAAATGCTTCGATATCCCTGAAATCGAGTTTTTCATAGCCTTTGGGTTTTGTCCATGTCCACTCCTTACCTCCATCTATGCTTCTGCCAATAAATCCGTTGCTCCCACTTACCCAGGCAATGCTGTCAGATACGACAGACATCCCTCTGATACTGGTATTGGTTCCAGTACTAACAGTACTTAGTTCATAGGTTTGTGAAAATACAGCAAAGGGCGTCAGCAATAAAAGGTACAGGAGTATTCGCATTATTTAACTTTTTTCCAGACTTCAGATCTTCCAATAATCGAGATACCGATATACCCGCGCATATTCAAATCACCGTTGTCTTTAAGGTTCATATTACAGCTATAGGTTTTACCCGATTTAGGATCATAGATTTTTCCGTCAGTCCATTTACCATCCTCAAAAACAAAGTCTTTAAGCATTTCCATTCCTAATATAGGTCTTGACTTCAGTTTGGCATCAGGATTTTTTATATCCGTTTTTGCATTGCCTTTTTCATCTTTCGGAGCCTTAAGCCATACAATCTTACCGAAATATTTAGACTCTTTTTTATAAATCTCTACATGTGCCTCCCCTGTGGAGTTAACCCATTGACCAAGAATAGCATCTTTGTTTTGTGCAAAACCTGTGAAGGAGATTGCCGTAATCAGTAAAAGCAGTGAAATGTATTTCATAAGTTTATATTTAGTTTAGGCTAATTTACAAATTACACCTATTAAACAACTATGGTTTTCATTGGTTTTTTGTTTTTGTTCATTTTATTGAGCCAGCCAATCTCCAACCATAGTTGCGTTGACAGGAATATTATCCTTTATAAAATTCTGGCAATGGGTTTAATTGCAAACTTTGTCTTTGGTGCCAGTAAGGATAAACCGGCTCCAGTTGACTAGCCTCATCTAGTCTTTTCACCTGATCTGTATTCAGGTTCCAGCCTATTGCTTCCAGATTTTGTTTCAATTGCTCTTCATTTCTAGCCCCAATTACAATATTTGAAACCGTAGGACGCTGTAATAGCCAGTTTAATGAGACCTGTGCAACAGTTTTACCTGTTTCTTCGGCTACAATGTCCAGTGCATCCATGATTGTATATAAACGTTCTTCATCTAGAGCAGGTCCATGCCCTCCTCCCTGTTGTACACGGTTATTCTCAGGAAGTGGTTGGTTGCGTCTGTATTTTCCTGATAAACGTCCCGAAGCCAAAGGGCTCCATACAATCGTCCCAACTTTCTGATCGATTCCTAATGGCATTAATTCCCATTCAAATTCCCGGTCAAGCAAAGAATAATAGGCTTGGTGGGCGATATATCTGGACCATCCGTATCTTTCGGAAACTGAAAGGGATTTCATTAAGTGCCAGCCTGAAAAATTAGAGCAGGCTATATAACGTACTTTACCACTTTCTACCAGGTTTTCTAAAGTCTTCAAGGTTTCTTCAACTGGTGTAGTTGCATCAAAACCGTGCATGTGATAAATGTCAATGTGATCAGTATTCAGTCTTTTTAAACTGTCTTCACATTGCTTTAGCAAATGAAATCTGGAAGATCCCAGATCATTTGGTCCGTCAGCCATTGCAAAAGTAGCTTTAGTGGAGATTAAAACTTTATTGCGCAACCCTTTGAGGGCTTGCCCTAAAATTTCTTCCGAAAGTCCGTTAGAATATACGTTCGCAGTATCAAAAAGATTAACACCTGCATCCAGGCAAAGGTTGATCAGTCTGCTTGCTTCATCTGCTTGTGTACTTCCCCAGGCTTTAAAGAATTCATTTCCACCACCAAAAGTTGCAGTACCAAAACTTAATACGGGCACTTTAAGTCCCGATGCGCCTAATTGTCTGTATTCCATGCTATATTAGTTTAAAATCCATTTAGTCTCCTGAGAGATTTTGTTATTTGTTTGAGACGCCAGTTACCCCTTCATCAGCTCTGCAAAAAGCTGGTACGAATGCAATCTTGCCTGATGATCAAAAATGTGAGAAGTAACCATGACCTCATCAACTCCGGTCTGTTTAATAAAAGATTCCATATCTTCTTTGATAGTTTCAGGACTACCAAAAAATGAACAGGCTATCATTTGGCTCACTGCTTCTTCTTCGTAGTCAGTCCACACGTCATTCATATGGTCAACCGGAGGTTGCAGTAGTTCAAGTTTACCGGTTACAACTCCCATAAAAAAGCGTTTTAAAGAAGTGGACAGTCTGTCTGCTTCCGCATCTGTATCTGCAGCGATTACATTGATACAAGAGATTACATATGGTTCTTTAAGATGTTCAGAAGGTTTGAAATTCTGACGGTAAAGGTTGATTGCTGTCAGGAATTGTGCCGGAGCAAAATGACTTGCAAAAGCATAAGGAAGTCCCATAGCGGCAGCTAAACGTGCACTGTCAGTACTTGACCCCAGTACCCAGATTGGAATGTCGAGTCCTTCACCCGGAATTGCTCTGACACGGCTATTTGCATTATCTGCAGAGAAAAAAGTTTGTAATTTGATAATATCTTGCGGGAAGTCATGCACCGCGTTAAAGCGCTCTCCTCTGATAGCCATTGCAGTGGTTTGATCTGTCCCCGGCGCACGACCGAGGCCTAAATCTATTCTTCCTGGATATAACGAGGCCAAAGTTCCAAACTGTTCTGCAACGATTAACGGGGAGTGGTTAGGCAGCATAATTCCGCCAGAACCTACCCGGATGGTCTTGGTATTCCCTGCGATATGACCGATCAGCAGCGAAGTTGCAGAGCTGGCCACACTAATCATGTTGTGATGTTCTGCCAGCCAATACCTGGTATAACCAAATTTCTCTGCATTTTGCGCCAGATCAACGCTATTGATAAAAGTATCAGAAGGTGTCTTTCCTGCAACTACTGTTGCTAAATCTAATACTGAATATGGGATACTTGATAGTTTCTTTTGATGTGTTTCATTTACCATTATTGAGCTCTCTATTAAGACAGGATATTTGCCTGTTTTATAAAATTAGAGATTAGTAATGGTAAAAATATCCGGTACTGAAAGATTTGACTTTACATACAGAAGTGTTGCAAAGCTTAAATAGACAACCGGTCCAATTCTGCAAGTATCCATTTGCCATTAATCCAGTAACCGGAGAACTGAATTGTATCTTCACCATTTTCAATTTCAAATTTGACGGTCACCTCCAAACTTATTTTACCGGATGCATAAAGGTCATTATCAAAATTCCCAATCTTATAGCTTATTGATTTATTCTTGCTGATCGTATATTTAGTACTTCCAAGATAGTCGGAAACCGAACTGATATCATTTAATATTTCACTATAATATTGTTCAGGATGTTTATTCATCAGCGTCTGAATATTTGTTAATATTTCTTTTTCCTGGGCACCTGGCGAACCTTTTAATTTATTACCTGCCATTTGCAGGATATCTGAGCGAAAATACTGGATAAATTCGGCTTCAGAAACCAGATAAGGAAGCTCTTTTACAGGAGTATGAGCAGCCATATCGTTTAATACTGCATCGACAAATAGCTTAGGGTCTGAAACACATGTTCCTGCTGTTATCCAATGGTCATCCTTGATAGCATGAGTTGTTGAATAGACAGGTAATGAATTTGCTGCATCTGGTTCTTCCTTTCCAATGGCAGGTTCAAAACTAATCTTATTACTTTCTGCTGTCTTAAGCCAAAAGAAATTGTCTTTGACTGCTGTTAATAACCAGTGGTCATCCTGTTTCAATAAGTCCAGTTTGATTGCGAGTGTATCAGCAGCATGTTTAAATGTGACATATAAGGTGAGTCTGTCTGGTGTTTGGGAATTGTCTAAAACCTGGTTGGTTGAGAAGTAACTGTTATAGAAAGTAGTATTTGCTGGAGTAATTTCCTTGTTTTTCGCTTTATTAAGTAGTTTATTCCATGCATTGATGAGTAGCGGTGCAGCAGATGGAGCGTTTGGGAAAATCGATAGCTGACTAAGATCTTCTTGGTTTAAGAAGGCAGCTGCGAGGTCTTTGCCCAGAGAATCAGGCATTATTTTACAAGTTGTTTGTCCATTTACCTTGATGGTGAAAATCAGGCATATGATAACCAATACTATTGTCTTTCTTCTCAGCATATAATGATTTATTATTATTTTGAATCAAGGCTAAATAGCTATAATTCCGCGCAAAGGTAAGGAATCTATTTTGCTGATTTTGCAGCCACAGCTTATGTTAAATGAATTGGTGAGGCAATTGAAAATCATCCTAATTGAAGGAGAAAAATACGGGTTTCCGTATTTGCCCGATTTTCACCACGACAAAACCTCATTTGGCGTAAAAGAAAAAATTCAGCTCAGTTTAATTACGATACTTGACCAAATCTAAATTAAGTATGAGAAAACAATTTTTATGTAAACATCTATTTTTAGTTGTTCCTATAATGCTCTTTTTGCATTCATGTAAAAAAGACAATGTACCCGAGGTTGCTAAAGGCCAACTATCTACGCAGTCTCTTGTAGATATTGCTAAATCATCTCTTGAAAAGCAATCCCTAGCAGGAATCCCACTGATAAGCAGTTTAAAATCTATTGGCATGGCGCCAGACTGGTCAAATATCAAGACCAGCATAAATAGTGAAAATAAAACCGTTCTCGCCATTCCTCTTAAACAAACAACTAATTCATTCTCTGAATTAAATGTGATTATAACCAATGGATTGCCACATGAGGTAATCAAAAAATATACTGTGTCGAATGACAATTCAATATTATTAGAGTTTTATGCTTTAAATGGTGCATTACTAAAAGCAGGACAGTATGATGCAACATCAGGCAGGTTCCAATTAGCAAAGTCAATAACCAACAGTGTTATGTTATACGAGCAAAAAAATAAAATCGGTAGCAATGGTAATTTATTTTTGCTGTTAGCTAATAATAAAACAAAAATATTCACGGGAGTAAAAACTGTTGCCGTAAATGGCATCCATGATCTTGAAGAAGTTGAAATTGAAGGGCAAGGCCCAACTACACCACAAATCGGAGATCCTCAGGGGCCTTCAACTGATAATGGTTATGGGCCTGTTGACTATTATCCTGTCGAACCCGTACCTCCATCAGGTGGATCAACAGGCTCTACACCAGAGGCAGGACGAGACACTGCTAACAACGTCCAAAATCCTTGCATAAATGCAGCGCTTAAAATGGCATTAGGAAAAAATGTAAAGAGTGAAATTAAAAATTTAATGGTTAATACATTTTTGTCAGGCAAAGAATTTAATGTTGCTTTCTACGATTATCCATTCAATAATACTAAAGATGCCGAAGCCTACACTAGATTTTCTAGTGAAACTAATTTAAATGATTTGACTATATCATTTAATACAGATAAAATGCCAAACAATTCTCTGGAGTATAATGTAGCAACTGTATACCATGAAGTCTTACACGCATACCTTAATGCATTGTATGGCCCGGATATACCTGGAAATCCAATGTTGGTGCCAGTACAACATGAATATATTGCCGATAATTATGTTAAGATGCTAACTAAAGATCTTATGTCAATATTTCCAACTTTACTTGAAAGTGATGCTAGAAATTTAGCATGGGGAGGTTTACAGAATACTAATTTGTTTAATAGATTAGCACCATCGGCAAAAAGTGATTTTATTAAAATAAATACCCTATACAGTACAAAACCTACTACTGCAAATACACAGTCGAAAGGCAGTTATTGCCCTTAAATTTAAAATTATGAAAATAACTAAATTATTTTTTTTATCAATAATAATTCTGATATCAGTTCAGACAAATGCTCAAAATAAAAAGCTAAAAGCACGAATCACTACGCCGGAGGATCAAATATATACTTCCATGCTAAGTGGTATTATGACAGAAGGAACATTTAATTTTGATGCCTTACCTCCAGAAAAACAATCCGTTCTATTTTCAATTATAGTATACATAGACGGCTTAGGAAAGGTGAGTAAAGTTGAGTTTACCAATCCATCAAATCGAGCTGATAGTTTGATAAGATATGAAAAAGTCTCTAACGAAATCAAAAAGGATAAAAAGAAGATTTTCAATCAGTATAAAAATTCTATCTATGTTTTACCAATATTGATAACAAAAGGTGGAAATTACTCCATGTTAATAACCCCGGAGTTTTTGAAAGATTTTGAAAAATTAATCCCATCAAAAGATTATTTTGAAAGAACTAAGAGCTTAAATATTCTTCGGACGCATTCGGTAACACTTGGTGATATTCAATATTAATGTTTTTTTATGGAATGGTCATCAATTAATAACAGGGATTTAAGGTAAACTTAAATCCCTGTTTCGGTTAATGATTCTAGATAACGCTACTTATCTCAATAAACAAACTAATTGTTCATTATAATGAATCGTTCAATAAATTGAGTTATTGTCCAGTTGGTAATTCATCCATTGGCAGCCATCATTGCCGAAGGCCAACAATATTAAGTTTATTTGTTTACTTTCCCCTGGCTGCAAGTGTCTTCAGTGTTAACTCATCCTTTATAAATAGCTTGATTTTATTTAAGGCTGAGAGCAATTCACACCTGTATTCATTACTAATTTCTTCTAATTCGTTAATCCTTCTTTCAAAATCCATGATCTGTTGTAAAGATTCATCACTATCAAACTGTAAACCAGCAATAATTTCAACTATATCGGCTACTCCACAAGTTTATGACTTGATCCGTAGCACTTCTTATTTTCGACACCTAATTTACACCGAAAAATAAAAAACCGCCTAACATATTGAATGCTAGGCGGTTTTAAACACATATCGTGCCCGAAGAGAGACTCGAACTCTCAAGGATCTTACTCCAACGGCTTCTGAGACCGCAACGTTTACCAATTTCGCCATCCGGGCATTAAAATTCTGGATATCCGCTCTGTGGCGACAAATGTAGCATTATTTCTGAAATGATATAAAATATTCAACAAATTTGTTCACGTTTTACTGGAAGATATTGAAACAATAAATCATTTTAAACAACCGGATTCAAAGCAATCAACACTAAAATATTAAGCTACAAATCAGAAAATCTGACAATTACAAAGAGCCCTCTTATCTTCAGGACAAGAGAGCTCTTCTATTTTATTATAAAAATATTATAATTTAATCTTCACAAAATATAACCTGTTGCGGTCAACCGTCTTCGTAGCCGGTAAAATTTTAGGTGCAAATGAACCATTATCTCCCGGAATCACTCCAAAATCGTCATCATTTGAGATCACCAGGGTATTTCCATTAACCAAAGCCATTCCTTCTGCTTTATCATGCGGATAAACAGATGGCAAATCTTTTAAGAGATCAAGTACAACTGTTTTGCTGACTGGTACGATACCTGCTGTCTGAAGACCTGCCAAATCTTTTAATTGTTCTGGGGTTTTACCTCCAAATAACTTGCCTGCTGCACTGTTCGTAGCATCAGAAAGATCTGTAGCCTGAGAAAGATCAATCTTAAATACTTTTTTAAAGGTTGCGGGAGTAGTTGGTGCTCCTCCATAATCTCCATCCCTTTCCAGAGTTAAAAATGTCGTATTATTTATCGCCAGAATCTCACTAACTCCAGTTAGCGAAGCATTTTCCTGTAAGTAAGCATATTGCTTAGTCGCACCAGTAGCAATGTCAAAAGTTACAATACGCAGCACTACAGATCCCTTTACTTCTGCTTTAGAAGGATTAAACATTGGAGACTGCATGATTCCTACTAAGGTTTTTCCATCAGGAGTGAGCGTTAACCCCTCCATACCACGGTTCGGTTTACGCCTTGCAAGTACCGCAGGAAGTTTACGGCCACCTGTACCATCTCCAAATGGATTAATCCGCTCAATGGTCTTTCCAGATGGATCAAAGTGAACAAGATGAGGCCCATATTCATCGCTCACCCAAAAACTGCCGTCAGCAGCGCGAACTAATCCTTCGGAATCAAGCCCATCTTTACTTGGTGCCAGAACTGCCCCGTTAAGATCAATTGCTGTTTCTTCAGTAGAGCCAGCACCTGGCAAATTTGGCAAACCGCTTAGGTTGATTCCGGCAGCATTTTTCAATAATATGGTTTGCTCCAAAACTAACTTTCCTTCTTTCAAACGGAATTTACCAATCTGAGGCGTAAAGTCGGGCTTACCAAATATCTTGATATTATCTGCAGGACCATCTGCATTAGGGCCACGGTCTGTTAACAGGTAAAAAACTTCAGGATCATTGGGGTCAGCTGCTACAGCAGAACCAAAGCCTCCATTATATACTTTTACGCCGTTTGCTGCAGTCATCAATACCGCAGGGTCTGAAGCTTCGGCCATATCTGGATAAGTCATATTTCCGGTGATCGTTCCCCCATTATTCTTTTTACAGGAATATAAGGATAAGGTAAGCATAAGGCAGGATGAGAGTATAGCTTTTTTCATAAAAAATGTTTAGATATGTTTTACAAAACAATGATTACACTATCAACTCAGTGTTAAGCTAATATTGTTTAATAGTACTACAACTATTTCAAAATAGTATAAGTATTTCATTAATAATACAGGCACACTATATTTGTAGTAGAAATTACCTATACTCGTAATATCAAAAGCAGATTTCATTAATAAAACCTAATACTAAAACTGAATCTTATGGCAAAATTTGCAACAGGCGCAATTGTAGCGCTAAAATCGGGCGGCCCGAATATGACTGCCGGTACGCTAACAGAAGTCGGTTATGTGACTTGTTTCTGGTTTGATCAAAACCAATCCCTTCAGAGTGTGACCCTGCATGAAGATCTTCTGGTTGAAGCTGTGGTCTAAAAGACAAAGGCCTTATTGAACAAATCAATAGGGCCTTTGTCTTTTTTGGCTGCTCCTTTTTAAGCTTTAATTCTGATTTTATTTATATTAACAGGATTCTATCAGAAATTCAAAGCATCTTTAACGTCTATTTATGACACAACTTCTGAAAACAACCTTCGCAATAGCTTCTATTGCAATCATTTCTTCTTGCAGCACTGCAAAAAAGACAACGATGAATACCAGGTTGCAAAGTTTTAAGTATAACTACTGTGCACCAAACATTCCCTACCTTCAACATGAAATTCTTTGGAAAGATTCAATAAAAGTTGACTTGTCGAAAACGGATATTTCCCCACACGATCAACTCCTTTGCCAGATTTTAGGAATCAGTAGTGCAATCAATGAGCTCTGGACAATAAAGCAAACCACAAAAGAACCTGTATCCGGAACATTTTTGCTCAGACAGAAAGTAACCAGCAGAATATTGCTTGCACAGACTCAGTTACAAGCGGTAGCTGCTGAGCTGGATTGCGAGGGAGAGCGGGCTGATATGGCCGCAGCTTATCTGGATGGTATTAATAGTAAAAGAAATACAAGACTAACAGTAGGATCTGTAATCCTGGGCGCATTAACAACTGTTGCTACAGCTGTCATCACTAAAAACAGCGTGCAAACTGCTGTTGGTGTCGGTGGCGGTTTAGTTAGTGCTGGTTTAGGAGCGCTGACTATAAATCCTAAAGGAAAACAACTGGAATTTGAACATGAACACAATTTGTTGCGTACAATCTGGTCTGAACCGAAAACAAATACCGATTACCCAGAATTTATATGGGCGATGCTTCATGAAAAAAGCTTCAGTAATAAAGGAGAGGTAACCCTTTCGCAAAGCATTAAAAACAGGTGGATACAATATGAATTTGATGGTCATATTGATCAGGATCAGGAAGCTTTATTATTTGGCAAGGGAGGTTATTACCGTTCAGATGATTTACATACGCGTGCAACAATGATTAATCAGTTACAATCTACGATTCGTTCTCTTAACCAGGATCTAACAAGCTTAATTGCTTTTATTGCAAAGACAGATTAAAACAGCTTCTGAATTGATATCCTTACAAAAGAAACAATATCAATTCAGAAGATACTCCATAAGTTTAAGCTTAGTTATGTACAATAATTATTAATCAGCTGGATATAATACAAAGGAGTAAGGATTCGGAACAGGGCTTTTATAAGGACTATATAACCCCAGGTAGCTGACCAGTTTACTTTCATCCATTTTATGGATAAAAAAATCTGTTGATAGCAGGTAAAACTTGATCAGTTCAAAAATCTGGTTTGACTTTTCCGCTTTGATCCCTAAATAATAAAAGGCTTTCCACCTTAAATTAGTGATCACATTATTGGAAGAAGAACTAAAGTAATCATTGACGTACTGTTCCACTCCGGCGGTATCAAGTTTCAGGTAATACAATTCTTCTCTGATTAACATGACGGCGTGTTTCCGCAACGCCGGAGAAGCGATATATAATGCAGGAGGAAGAATTAATAAGCCTGTTCCAATACCTGCCATGGCGATGAATTTTCTTCTTTTCATAGCTAAAATGAATGATCTGCGGAGTATAATGACATGGCTGATAAAGTCAGCGTTGGATTTGATGCACTAAAAGTAGTAAAAGAGCCACTGCCTAATACAAAAACATTTCTGTACTGATGGTGAACCATATTTTTATCTACCACACTGTCTGCCGGGGTTTTGCCCATTCTGGTGCCCCCTAAAATATGCCCTTCATTAGGGAAAGGATCCAGGAATTTTAATTTTTCAACAGGCAGACAGGATAGGATTCCCGGAAGAACTTTTTTCATGTTTTCCATTCCCTTCAGCGCATAATCAGATCTGCCCCCTTTAAAATTGATTTCAGGAACCAGTTTATCTGAAGTGGTAGTAATATAATTCGTTACCAATGGTAAATCTTCAAAAATCATCCTGAAAGAAGTCATGTTTAGCCATTTACCTCTTTCAAGCCGGATATTATAAGGTGCATTATTGGTTTCTATCAAACAAGCTGCATAGTCCTTGCGATGGTTCCCATCATATAACATATAACCGTTAGCATTGACCCAGGTACTGCCTCCTGTGTTCTTCAGATTGTCCAGGTAAATTAAAACCTGCATGCCAAGCTGCTCTCCAAATCCTTTACCGGTCAATGGATTCCGATCCCCCGAATTTAACAGGATATTCGAATTAAACATCGGATTAGCACCCAGAACGATAACCTCTCCGGCAATCTCATAATCCTTTCCGTCTTTCACGTAACACACTTTTTTTGCCACATTGCCTGCGGTTTCCAAACGGTAAACCTGTGCACCATATAAAAGCTCCACTTGCGCGTTCTGATAAACGTCAATACCAGAATTCTCTATGGTGAATTTAGCGTCTACCGGACAAACATCACAACTTGAGTTGGCCATGCATTGGTTTCTTCCTTTTGTACCCCTGCTGGCCCTTGCAGTAGGCTGGCTGATATACTGATTTCCATATTTCTGATGCAGTATTTTATCTATCGGGCTGAAATTATGGGGCGGAAGCGGGTATTTACTTTTCTTAGGAAAAGGTGTTCCTTCTGGCCCGGAAATAGCCATCAGTTCTTCTGCTTCCTCATAATAAGGGTCAAGCTCTTCATAAGTGACCGGCCAGTCATTTTCTAAGCCGAATAATGTCTTCATTTTAAAATCAGAAGGCATAAATCTCGGTGTACATCCCCACCAGCAATTGGAACTTCCTCCAAAAGCAGTGGTAAAAGGCCATCTTTTCTCTGGGGTTTTATTCATGATCTGATCTTCCCAGGAGTTACCTGAAGCCGGAGAATCAGCAAGCTCCCCTCTTTTGAGCTTTAATCTTTCACTATGCGGGAATAACTGTCCGCGTTCAAGCACAAGAATCCTCTTTACTTCTTTATTCTTTTCCAGATACTTTTTCAGAAAAAATGTAGAAGAGAAGCCGGTACCGACAATAATTAAATCGTAATAATTGTATTTCATCTAATAATTGGATGCGTTTTTAAGGAACCAATATAGCCATGGAATATCAACAAACATCAAAATGCAAAGCAATGCCGTAAAAAGAAATAAATATAACATAAACCACTTACGCGTATGTAGTTTTTCGGAACCTTGTACCGGAGAATCGTTTAATAATCCAATTCTGAGATACCAGGAAAACAACAAAGCGAAAAACGGAAAACTAACCAGTAATTCTATTCTGTCTTTAATCAGGAAAATCCCCATGAAAAATGCAGAGGTAATCGCGTAAAAAAACATAGAGACCAGCAAGCTGTTCTCGGTATAAAACTTAAACGATCTCCGGTACTGACCAGCCGTTTCAGGATTACCAATCATCCTGTATTCTGCAAAACGTTTAGTAGCCATTAAAAATGCTCCCCCCATCCAGTAGGCAACAATAATACTTGTTGGAGGAAAAGTGTTGATCCAGTCGAAATCCCATTTGCTGTCCGGAGCACCTAATGCCGGAGAAAATATAAACCAGCCTAAACCAAAACGGATAGGGTTATTCACGGATTCAGAGAGTACATCGAGAAATACACGCTCTTTGCTCCTGAAAGGCCTTACATTATAGATAACCCCCATGAACAAGAGAAATGCTGAAAGAAGAATAAATTTATAAGAGATCAAATAAGCTAATGATAAGCCTATAATTACCAGAGCACCATATTCCAGGTAAACTATCTTTGGGTTTACAGTATATACAACAGAAGATCTGTTCTTTTTTAAAGGATGGAATCTGTCGAAATCCGCATCCAGATATTCATTGATTACATAGTTTGCCGATGCAATTAAACAAGTACTAATGATTCCAACAATGATTTTAAAGAACAGATGACTGTCTATAGGTGTTTTAAATACAGATAATGCAAACAGCATTCCAGGTACCATGAAAACGTTCTTTACCCAGCTATCCGGGCGGGCGAGAGCTATATAATCTTTAAGGCCCGCCTTTTTTTTAACCGTCATTTACAATCTCTTATTTATAATGTTCCCTTAAACTATTCGCAAGCACTGTATATAAAGTGCCTGAGTTATATTTATTGATATTGAGGTAGCGTATTGTGGCCTCATCAGCACATATTCCATCCAGTTCGTCGCGGTCACCAATATAAAGACAGGCTGCTGAACCAACCTCAAAATGCTTCATGATATGAAACAACGCTATTGGTTTCGGCTTCAAACAATTGATCTCTTTATCAGTAGACGCAATCACTAAATCAGCTTCAATTTTTAAAGCTTTTAGCTTTTCAACAGCACTATAATCTGAATAAATAGCTACTTTGATCTGATGCTCCTTTAACAGTTGCAAAAATGGATATAATTCAGCGTAACGGCAAGCATATAAATAGGGATTTGGAAATTCAAACATCCATTTGGAAACGACCCTTTTAATTCTTTCCAATGGCGCGCCTACTTTAGCCGCACACCACTGATATTGTTCAATTTCAAGATTATTACTGCAATAACCTGCTCTTTTTCCACGCTCGGAACGAAAAAAGTACAAGATCAGAAGATCTTTAAGTTGTATTGGCCTGACTAAATAGTATTTTAGCAAAGCATATAACATTCTTCTTCTTAATCCAGACTGATTGTATAAAGTGCCGTCCACATCAAGAATCAGAACTTTTATTTTCTTCCAATTTATAACATCCACCTATGGCTATTTAAATAATTTCTAAATTTATGAATTATTTACATTAATTAAAGAGTTTCAAATGACTGAACATCATTCATATGTGTAAAAAAGAATCCAGCTATATCAAAAACCAGAATATCTGGTACAGTATAATTATTGGGTGCGGTATTTTCGTTCGTCTTTTCCATCTTTTTTATAACCGTTCTCTGTGGCTGGATGAAGTTTATCTGGCGACCAGCCTGATCAAAATGAATTATATTGAGCTGGTAATGCAAGCACTGGACTATCAGCAGAAAGCACCGATTGGATTTTTATGGAGCGTTAAAACATGTATTTATCTTTTAGGGACGAATGAGATCGTATTGCGTTTATTTCCTATGTTATGTGGTATAGCGGCAATTCCACTGTTCATTCCTGTAGCAAAGTATTTTCTTCGTCCACTGGCAGCAGTAATGGCGGTTGCCCTGTTAGCCCTGGCCCCTCCTCTTGTTTTCCATTCTGTTGAGATTAAACAGTATTCGACTGAACTGTTTGCCACCGTACTGATCTTGTATATTTATATCCGCTATCAACATCGGTTAACATGGAAACCACTCCTAACCTGGGGGATTTTAGGCGCAGTTATTCTCTGGTTCTCCTACTCTTCTATATTTATCCTGGCCGGAATGGCGACAGGCATCAGCTGTAAAAATCTTTACAAAAGAGACTGGAAGCCATTCTTCAGGCAACTGGTTCCTTTTCTATTATGGGCAGCTGGTTTTGCCCTGAACTATTTGCTGTTTACCCATAAACATGCAGAATCTAAATGGGCAGCTGAATGGTTTGATTTTTATCATTATTTCATGCCATTGCCACCAGTCAACATGGAAGAATTGCGTTGGTATCCAGCGGCTCTATATCATTTAATAGAATATCCGCTAGGCCTGACCTGGAGATTGTATCCTGGAAATTCTGTTTTGCTTAAAGCATTATTGAATACTCCATGGTTACCACTTATTAGCCTGTTTTACGGCATCTGGATTTATATCAGGGAGAAACGATATGCGCTAATCCTGCTATTTCCCTTTTTGTTTATGTTCTTAGCTTCAGGACTTAAACTGTACCCTTTAAATGAACGTTTCTGGGTTTTCATTTGCCCTTTGCTCATCCTGTTTATTGTCAAAGGAACAGATAAGCTTGCCTCTTTTTTCAAATCTGAACGAATGAGCCTGCTGTTCTTTATCCTCTTGATAGCAGCACCAGTTTACAGCGCAGTACAAACACTGGTACATCCCGATGAATTTATCATTCATAAAAGATCTTTTCAAAAAGAAGCGCTTACTTATGTCAATACTCATTTTAAACCAGGCGACTTAGTTTATGTGTACTGGAATAACTTGCCTGGTTATCGTTTTTACAAGCATACTTATCCTTATAACTTCATAGCACTTGAAGGAGGAGATTATCGTAAAATTTCAACCAGCTATCCGGACTATTTAAATCATTTACAAAAGGACTTTAAATCATTTGAAGGAAAGAAAAGAATCTGGGTGATTTACAATCACCTTATTCTAACTGATATTGGTGATGAAATAGATCAGCCTGCCTGGTATTATTTAAAAGATATCAATCCCACAGATCGCCTGATGAGCCACCTCTCTACGCTGGGAAAAGAAGAAAATGTCTATACCTCATTTGATGTAAAAGTTACTTTGATTACGCTGAAACCATAAAAGAAAAAAAGCGGCTCTTCCACAAAGAAGAGCCGCCAATTAAGTTATGGTTCATTAAGCGCACGTTTCCAATAATCAAATTGTTAATACTGCGATAAACCACCGAGATTGACTCACATTAACCTATTTAAAAAATGGATTGATCCTGAAATACTGACCATCTTCAAAACTCACTGCATAGTCAGACTTAAAATGAGTACTTTTTAAATAATAGTCTGTAGTAATGATCTGGGCTCCGGAAGCACATGCTGCGTCGAAGTTAGCATGGTCATTTCGGCGTGCCTCTTGTGTATCCGAATCCGCACGGGTACGGATAATATATCCTTTTTTAACTAGCTGAGGAATCATTGGATCTTTAGCATTATTGAGGATCATCATCGCAGCTTCAGGCCTGCCAGCAGCCGCATTTGCAAATAACACCCTATTTTTTAGCGAAGGGTGACCTTTGATATAAAGTTCCATCTTCTCACCTTTCTGGTCAAGAATGAAAAGAAACTTTCCTCTTGCTGCTGAAAGTACAGGCCAGTTATCTTTTAAAACTGCAGTTTCTAATGTTTTATAGTTTCCTCTCACCACATCTGGTGTGATAATCTTGTCCACGCCCAGTCCATCAAGCAGTGCCTTATCCAGCTGATCAAATGTTTCTGCTGTAAATTCTTCAGGATCACTGAAACCCTCTCCCTTTATTTTATTGTCTTTGGCCTCCAGTGTAATAAATATGGGTGTATGATCAGGGTGTGCATCTGACCATTTTTTCAATTTCGCCAATCCACTTTTCAAGGTCAGGAAATCACTTCTGAAATCAAGATCCTGAATATGAAAAACTTTAAAACCCGGTGCCTTCATTTCTTTATCAACATCATAAGGAGCCTGATCTTTCGCCCAATCCAAACCTCTGGGATGTGCATATTTCCCTCCTTTTGCATCTGAGTAAACGTCAATTTCCAGATTTCTTAACCCCAGATCAAGTTGTTCAGTTATGCCAATATGCTCATAGTCTATCTTGCTGGCCGATACAGAATCCTTTTTTCTGAATACGTCAAACAAATGAGGATCAATCGCTTTCTTGTAACTGTTGTGCGATCCAATAACCTGGATCTTATTAATTGGTAAATTATCTCCATCTTTTGGTATCAATAATGGAAATACAAACAATAGCAATGCGCTGGAAACTGTCTTTATCATAAGTATTAAAATGAGAACATCCGGAAAAACCCGGCTGTTTAAAAGAATTAATAACCTGGGTTTTGTCTTAAATTGGAATTTAACTGCAGTTCAGTTGCAGGGATCGGATAAAGTCTTCTCGCAGCATCTTTATTCATCGAGAGTACATCATTTTGCAAAGGGTATTCCTTTTCAAACAAACCATAACGAATCAAATCGTTCCTTCTCCAGGCTTCCCAGCTCAACTCCCTTGCTCTTTCATCCAATAAGGATTCTAAATCAACGCTTGTTGCCGCTTCTGCACCAGCTCTTGCCCTGATTTTATTCACTAAACTTAGTGGAGTCTGCATTTCTCCATTGACTGCAGTTGGTGAAGCTCCGCGTAAAATAGCTTCTGCTTTCATCAACATGACATCTGCTAAACGTAAAAAAGGCATATCATTACCGTTCAAACGTGTCGCTTGTATCGCATTCACATCCGGCCAGTATTTAACAGAGCGGATCCCCTTTGCCTGGTCGGCTACTGTATTTCCCACATCCATTGGCTTACCGGGTTTGAGGATCAGATCACGTGTCAATACAATTTGTTGTGTTGTTCCTGCGATATATACAGGCTTTGTCTTATCAGGTTGTCTGTTCGCATCCGGGGCAAATTGAGGCCCAACCAACCAGAAACTTTTTCTGATATCATTCGCCAGATTAAAGCGATCATAATATTCTGGTGTTGTACTCATAGAAATACTAAATCCAACTCCTGTAATCCCGTAAGCAGTAGCCAGTGCAGGGTAGAAACCGAACCTGGTCATCTGGTTACCCGGAATCTGCTGATCATAAGGAATTGCGAATATCGTTTCAGAAATCTGAGGGCCATTATTAACATCAAAGATATCTGAGTACTTAGGGTCCAGCTGATAAGTTGTATTTTTCATTACACTATCTGCCATAGCTACTGCATCCGTATACCTGGGTTTCCCAGTATATACCTGTGAATTCAAGTACATTTTAGCTAGTAAGGCGAAAGCTGTTCCACGCGTTGGTTTTCCATAAAGCAACTTCTGATTTGCTCCTGTTTTCTGAGGTAAATTAGGGATAACCGCCAGCAATTCTTTCTCAATAAAATCAAATACCTTATCTCTGCTTGTTGTACCAGGTAAAGCGCCCGCTTCTACCGGGAACTTATCAATAATAGGAATATTACCATAAAGATCCATCATCAGGAAGTAGTACAATGCCCGCATAGTTTTTATTTCCGTTACTCCGGAAGCCTTTTTTGCATCGGATGCTGAAGAAGCATTGGTCACTGAAATTAGACGGTTACAGTTGTTAATTCCTCCAAATCCCCATTCCCAAATTGTTTTCACGTTTGGATGATCAAATGTCCAGGTATGGTAGTGCAACTGTCTGTACTGCCCACCGTCATCAAAATTTCCGTCTCTTGCCGGTAAGATCGCAGCATCAGTGGACATTTCCTGCATTCTGAAATAAGGTACTCCAAATTGAGAAGAAAGGTTAGAATACATCGTTCCATATAAAGCCGCGTAATCAGCGTCAGTAGTAGGAAAGTTATCTTTTACATATTGAGATTCCACTTTTACATCCAGTTTTGTGCAGGATACAGTGGCTAACATGACAGCAAATGCCGCCGTTAATAAAAATATCTGTTTCATTGTTCGTTGAAATTAGAATGATGCGTTAATACCGAGACTGAATGTGCGGGTCTTAGGGTAATAGTTGTTATTATCAATACCAGGTGTTAAACCTCCGATGTTAATCTCAGGATCCAGTCCAGTATATTTAGTAATTACAAATAAGTTATTTGCCGTTACATAAAGCCTGATCGCTTTAATGGTCTGCACTTTTGGTTTGATGGAATAACCTAACGTAGCATTATCCAAACGTAAATAAGAACCACTTTCCAGGTAACGGTCAGAAATCAGGTAAGCATTTCCATCATTGAAAGACTCACCAAGTGTAGCTCTTGGGATGTTCTGTAATTTAGCATCAGCAGGTGTATTCAGACCAGCTGCAGTAGCATTTAAGATCTTATTTCCCAATACGCCACGTACAAGGAAACTCAGGTCCCATTTTTTATAAGTAAAGCTATTCCCCCAGCCGTAGATATATTTTGGCTGCGCATTGCCAGCAATTTTAGCATCAGATGTTAATGGCTGAGTGGCAATTGTTTGCCCAGCTGCATTGACATAGGTACTTACACCTGCAGCATTCTTACCTGCATAATTCCAAAGCTTGAAAGTTCCCAATGCTTCTCCTGGTTGTATAATCTGGCTATAATTTCCAGATTGTCCTTTACCGCCCAATACTGCGGTTTGTATATAAGAGATTTTGTAGAAATCATCCGATAAGGTTTCCACTACGTTTTTATTGTGCGCAATATTTGGTGAAGTATTCCAGCTAAAATCCTTTGTTTTTACAACTAAAGCATTTAAAGACAATTCAATACCCGTATTTTTGATCTTGCCTACATTGGCCGTAATGGTTGGTAAGAAATACTGCGTGGTAGAAACAGCATACTCAGAATAAATCAGGTCAGATGTCTTTTTGATATAGTAATCTACTGAACCTGTAACTCTGTTCCCGAATAAACCAAAATCCAATCCGATATTGGTAGTCGAAGTGCTTTCCCATTTCAAGTCCGGGTTCTCATTTCTTACCGGGCCAATTGCATTGCTGATGACTCCGTTGTTCAGGTATTTACTGCTGGTTGCAGGTGTTCCATAAACTAATAAAGCAGAAAAGGCATCAAAACCAAGACTATTTCCTGATTTACCATAACCAGCTCTCAATTTCAGATCACTGATCACAGGTACACTTTTCATAAAATCTTCTCCGATAATTCTCCATCCGGCAGATACCGCAGGAAATAGTCCCCAACGGCTATTGATACCAAAAGCAGAAGAACCATCTTTTCTTAAAGAGGCCTGAAACAAATATTTCTCTTTGTAATTGTATTGCGCTCTTCCATAAAATGAGATTAATCTTAAAGTGGAGATTGGAGAGTTGGCAAATGTAATTTGTGAAAGTAAGGATGGGTTTGATAAAAAGATATTGTTTGCGCCCAGATTATCATTCGAAAACCCTTGCGTTGTTACGCCGAAACCATCATTAGTCCGGTCTTCCTGCCAGGAATAACCTGCAAGCAATTTCAAGCTATGCTGACCAAATACTTTATCATAGTTAAAGTATCCTTCTATCACTTCAGATTTATTCAGTACATCAGCTTTGATCGCCTGTCCGCTCACTCCTCTGGCAAGTCCTGACTGGCTATTTAAATAAGAACTTGAATTATTCTGATCTTTTTGTGTAGATAAACTTGCGGTAAACTTCAAACCAGATAAGATGTTTACTTGTGCCATCCCATTGATTAAAGTTTTGTTATTTACATTTTTAATGGAGTTATTATCAACAATAGAAAGCGGATTTCTTGTTCCGCTACCCGTTCTGTCATAGTTTTCTTTATAAGTCCCGTCCGCATTGAAAGGGCTTACTGTTGGCAAATAGAACAACATGTTTGACAGGGCCTGAGTTTGATAAATATCATTACCAGTCGTAGCACTGTTCGTGATCGTCAAACCTAATTTCAGTCTGTCATTAAAGAACCGCTGATTTACATATGCACGGACAATCGTTCTTTTTAAAGAAGTATTTTTCAGGATTCCCTGATTGTCGAAATAATTGACACTTGCACCATATTCTGAAGATGCACCTGAACCACCATAAGACAAATTATGATTTTGTGAATAACCAGTCCTTTCCAGCATTTTTTGCCAGTTCGTGTCAGATCCATCATCATCAATAGGGTTTAACACTTGCTTATTGTCTTTCAAATACTGACGCAATTCTGGTGCACTGAGCATATCATATTTTTTAGATACACTTTCAACCGCCCCATAACCACTATAAGAAAGTCTGGATTGTCCACCCTTTGATCTTTTTGTAGTAACGATGATTACCCCATTCGCAGCTCTTGACCCGTAAATTGCGGTAGAAGAGGCATCTTTTAAAATATCTATACTTTCTATGTCAGCAGGTGCTAACAGGTCGATTGATGCTCCAGGAACACCATCGATTACATAAAAAGGCTCTTGTGCTGCACCCTCACGTAAAGTAGACGGCCCCCTTAATATAGTAGAAGGTTTTGCATTAGGATCGCCACTTTTGGTTACATTTAATCCTGCCACCTTACCTTGCAGTAATTGCGCAGGGCTTGTCATTACACCTTGGTTAAATTCTTCGGCATTCACAGAAGTCACAGCTCCTGTTAAATCCTTTTTACTAGAAGTGCCATAACCAATTACTACTACATCTTTTAGCTGTTTGCTATCCGTAACGAGTGTGATGTTTAAATTTTGATTGTTACCAACAATCACCTCCCTGGTAAGCGTTCCCAACATATTAAATACAAGAATGTCCTGCGGGCCATTTACCTGTATAGAAAAATTACCGTCCTGGTTAGTAGAGGTAGCTGATTTAGTTCCTTTAACCCTGATAGTCACACCGGGTAAACCGCCGTTACTTTCGTCGGTTACTTTTCCTTTAATAACTCTGGCCTGTTGTTGTGCAAACGTACAGACTGAGATGGCCAGCATTAATAGCAGCAGCAAAAAAGACTTCTGCTGAAAATAATGGGTAACCACGAAAATTAATTTGTAGTTTTTTCTCATAAATGGTTTTATCTAAGCTTTTAAATTCCGCCAAAGATGTAGCTCTCAGTTTAATACGGATATACATTGAAGTTATTAAATTGTTAAGAACAATCATTACATGTTATTATTAAAATAACATGAGAATAACTTTTAAGTCTTAATAAAACCAGATAAATATTTAAGAGAATGTGGAAATTATGAGGTAAACCTGCGCTTTACGCTTAAGAATTATGCTTACTCAATAAACCTTTTAGCTCATTCAGCTGCTGTTCAAGAATCCTGCATTTTAGCAGATTTGTGATATACTCCATTGGCAAACCACCAGTTTGCTCACTGTTTAAAGAATTAAGCTCGTCTGCAACGAATCCCGACTTCGCATTGAACTCGACTATATCCAGAAATAAATCATTATTTGCGCCCATTGTATATGTTTAAGGTTAAATATTCTTTTCAGCTCTACTTGATGAAAAGTAATTCAATAATATCAATGGGTTTATATTATTACGGCAACTATAGCTAAAATTACGTGAAGTGCTAAAAAACGACAAGATTCTCAATCGGAAAAAATTAAAAGGGTTTTGCCTGCTTCACAAGCAACACCTAAATCAGATTAGCTTAAATATTAATCTTCCAGACTGCAACCGATTACTCCTTTGATGGTAAGTGCAGAAACACCAGAGGCATTCACAGCTTCAACGCCTATCGCACCATATGAGCCGCAATTAATTCCGACACTCGTATAATTATTAGTTGTTGTGTATAAGAATTTGCCGTTCAAATACCAATTATAACCTGTTGCACCTGGTACTAGTCCAACACCAACCAGCGTACGTCCTTTTCCATTGTAATTAGCGTAACTAAAAACCGGAGCATCTGGAACAGCAAAATATAGTGCTGAAGTTATAGGATTTTGAATTTTCGCAGGTACACCGCTAAAAGAAGACAATGTACTGATTAACAATACTGCTGCACATGATAATAAATATTTTCTCATCAAACACAATTAGTTCATATAAATATACTTCAAATATCTTAAAAGAAAAACAAAAGCAATTTTAATTACAAAAACAAACAAAATAATGAATATACCTGCAATATAGGTTAAATACGTGATTCGCGAGACATATACCTGATTTTTGAAATAAAAAAAACCAACAGTTATACTCTTTGTTTAAGCATCTGTAAATCAAAATATTCACTAAATATTAAGACCATGAAAAAGTTATTAATGATGATGATGCTCTGCACATTCGGCTTCGCAACATTTGCAATTGAAATGCCTCAACAGGATACTACAAGGCAAAAACAAGACACCTCCAAAAAGCGTACAGACAAAAAATCTCCACAAAAAAAGAAAACAAAGAAAAAAGGGTGGCCAGCAAATGATACGTTAAAAAGAACTGATCGCAGATCAGACACAACGATGAGACAACCTCAAAACTAGGAATTGATGAGGATTAAACAACTGAATGCAGACTTGGTAATCTGCATTCAGTTTTATTGATCATTTGAATCGTAAAGTTTATATTTTATCCGCTACAAATTCAGCGGTCGCACCTAGTTCCCTCAAATAGTCAACCAGCCCTTTGAGATAGAGCAAATGCCCCTGATCAACTTCAATATCCTTTTGTTTACTTAATGCTAATGCCTGTTGTGGAGTTAATTTGAAATGATCTTTCAAATAATGGACAATTTTCATTTTCTGCTGACCAATGTCTCTGATTACGACTTTTCCTTTGATCCATTCTGAAGGACCTTTCTCTTCACCATCATCACCTTCTTCTTCCTCAATTGATACATACATTTCCTCCCATAATTCAATAGTCAAATCAAAATCTGCATCCAGCAAATTGATTAACTCATCTTTATCCTTTTCTACCTTTTGTATGCTCAGCAATTTTGCTGCAAAATCATTTAAATCATCAGCAACTTTAACTGGTTCCCAGCTCCCTGCTCCATGCCATGAAAAATAGACAGGGAAACCCCGGTCCTGTTCAGATAAATCTACATAAAAAGGATCATTCATCTCGTTAGAACAGATAACATACCAGTTTTCCCGGAATTCAGCGGGCTTTGTACCGGTATAAATTTCACCAGTCGTTCCATTAAACCTATAACCGTCCTGGAATTCCTCAAAGGTTTTGACTTCGGGATAATTCTGAGGGAGATAGAGATTATCTGGCATTATTCTCTTCTCTATAAAGTTTTTAATCTCTGGATGTAGTTCCATATCGCAAGCTAATATTTATTTCTATTAATCATCCAAAACAATCGACCGATCTATATTGATTTGTCTCAAAAAATAAATATCATGCGAAACCACTAGTAATGTCCCTTTATATTCATTGAATACTTCAACTAAAATTTCAATATGCTGAATGTCCAGATATAGGAGTTGATTATAAAGATATAAGGTAAGAAAAATTACATCCCATAATCCAGGGCCTTTTGCTTGATAAAAGCCAGACTACCTTCTGCCAGGTCCTGTGCATTATATTTGGAAGGATGCCATAGCTTAACACGTTCCGCCATCCCGTCAATAGCAGAAGAAAAATTCTCCAGCACTAATGCGCCGTCATAATTAATCTTTGCCAGCGCCTCAAAAAGATCATCCCAGTTGACATTTCCTTCTCCTGGCATACCGCGATTACTCTCGGTAATATGCATATGTTTTAAATGACCGCCACTATTGATCACCGGATCACGAAAATTATCTTCTTCGATATTCATATGAAAAGTATCCAGATGAAGTGCTAAAGCAGGTGAGCCAACCTGTTCAATTAAATCCAGCACATCAGCAGCACAGGTGCATACATAACTTTCATACCGGTTAACAGGCTCTAAACACATCGTTACACCTAAACGGCTCGCATAATCGGCACACAGCGCTAATACCTGAACTACTGTTTCAGTTTCCTCAGCAGTTTTTAGCGAACCTGAAAAAACACCAATACCACTGTGAAGCACTCCTGCAAGAATTGTTGATTCCAGTTCAGCAGCTTTGTTAAGTGCCGATTTAATCGCATCATATGCCTGATCAGGATAAAAAGGAATATGGCAATTAGCAGGAAGATTAAATGAACAGATCGCCTTAATATGATGTTCCTTTAATTGTTTTCGTACTATTGTGGTATTGATTTTCATCGAAGGAGGCAATAAGATCTCCAGCACATCAAATCCTGCTGCTGCTGTTTTTTGAATTGCATAAGCCCCCTCAATTGCCTTCCATTCTGGCAGGATCCATGATAATAAAGATGCACCGAATTTTACCATATTCAATTGTTCCGTTATAAGGTTAATCAGCAGCAAGCTAAACTAATTTTGGTAACAGAAAGAATTTAGTCTTCTAATGATTAAAATTAATCATTCCAAAAAAACAGGTAATAAAATTATATATTTTCGTTTAAAATATCCCATACTGAAACCTATGCTCTCTATCTTACTTAATTACGTTGCCGTTTGCCTTATTATACAAGCACTTATTGTTTTTGTAGAGGTATCAATTAATTTTAAAAGACCCGTTATTCTTAAAATAATAATTCTTTTACTGACCACAGGTCTTGCATGGCGCGGGATTGGTTCACTTTATTTTTCTCATTACTCCTACAATCGCTGGATAATAGAAACACCCCAGTCCTTACTAGTAGCGGCCGTAATTAGCTTTTTCGCCTATTTATATGAAAGTAAATTAAAATGGCATATCATTTCCTGCGGGCTATTGATGATCGTTACACATATAGTATGCCTGGCCTATTTTACCTTCATTGTGCCTGTTGATCCGGGTATTCCATTATGGAACTTACCCGGAGCAGGAGATTTTGTCAGGTTGGCAAAGATCATTTTCGCCTCCCTTATATTTGTAATTAACCTGAGAATAGTACTGAAGATCTTAGCGAAGTACAAACGGAAAAACATCTATTTTATTCAGTTGAGAAAATGGACTCTTTATTTATTGACCATTGAGCTATTTACCTGGATAAGCCTGCTTTTTAATCAATACTCTCAATCACAGAATAGTAGTCTACCAAACCTCTGTATCCTGATCTTAAATTTCCTGACCCTTTTACTTTTATTATTCAGGCCTAAATTTCTCAACAGAAGTAATTTAAAAATTAAACTGGGAAACCTGTTTGATAAAAAAACAGGGGACGATCTCCCGGAGCATTTATTCATTGAGGTATTTTTTACGGATGCGTTTTACCTGGATAAAGATGCTTCAGTTGAAACTCTAAAAAAACGGCTAAATGTTTCAGCAGATGTACTGAGCAATTTCTTGTATGCCAATTACGGGTCAGGCCTGACAGACCTAACTAATAAACACCGGATAAATTATTTTATAGATCTGGTCAATACAGGAAAATTTAGCAATTATACAATTGATGCCATCGCACAAGAAGCTGGTTTCAGTTCCAGGTTCCATTTATATAAATCATTTAAAAGATTCCACGGCGGAACACCATCCGATTTCATAAAATCCGTAACGGCCTAGGCTAATCATATTTACAGAGGAGAAATTATGATCAGGTCCTTCCGTTTCCTACAACCCCGACACACATCATGTAAAGCGCTGAAAATCAAGGTGACATAAAAGTTAACGTGGTGACTACTGCCGGCACCGCTGTTTCTTGTATCTTATGAGGAAAAAGATTTGTTTTGGACTAAATAAAATCAATCTTTTCACATTAACTTATTATTAAAAATGTCGACAACAGAAGAAACAACAACTGCAGCAATAAACCTGACAGCAGTAAGCCCTACCACCCCACAGCAGTTTATCCTTCAATCATTTAATGCATTTGATGAAGCAATTGCCAGTGCACCATGGGACATCCTGAACTATACGCTGAATAACCTGATCACAAGTGTAGCTGATGATCAAATAAGTTTACAAACTGCTCAAGGCCAATTTAAAGGGGTATTTAGTATAGAAAGCTGTATGGAAGCAACCAGCACTTCAATTGCCGCTTCTATGGGCATGAGCATGAGTTACGCCTGCTATAGCGGATCTGTCCAGGCCAACTATTCAGAAGAAACCCAGCAAACCAGTACCAGCCTGAGCGCAAGTAATACGTCTGTAATTAACTGCGGCACGATCAGCTATAATAATTCGACAGACTATACAACCATATTATCTTTGTTAAAACCATCCTTATTAACTGCCTTAAAAAGCATCAGCAGCCTTAGAGATGCGCAAGCCTTTACTGAACAATATGGCACCCATCTGATCACAGGTTTAAATTTGGGTGGAATTATTCTGACAACACTACAGATAAGTACCCAAACTTATGCTGAACAGCAATCAGCATCTGCTACAGTAAAAGCTGCTTATAATGGTGCAGGCAGCAGTGCTGATGCTACAGCAACAGCTACCAGCACGGTGACCAGCAGCCTAAGCAAGTATAATGCTGACAACGAAGTAAAAGCTGTAGGTGGCAGCTCTGCTGCAGCTTCCAGAATTGGATTAACATCAACCTCAGCTCAATATGATGAATTTGCAAAAAGCTGCACAGCTGATACGGTTTATGGCGTATATAAAAGTCTTGAATACTGGAAATTAATACAGTCAACCTACCCAACAGCATCTCATATACTATTGGACTATATCAATCTTTTTATTTTAGCGCAAAGCATTAACCATCCTACAGTCATATCCAATACAATTCCTTTAGGTTTGGATTATGAAGCTGTTGTCTTGGTAAATCCATCGACTAATTCCAGCGTCGACGGATCTAAGCCATTGCCCGCAGCCTATAAAGTTGTCTCGGGCGGTGCGCAGATACTACCTACCTCAGCTACTGCTTACTTAACAGCTTCTTTTCCAACAACGGTGATAAGTAATGGAAATACCAGTGTTTCCGGATGGGAAGCCAATAGTGACGATCTTAAATATCGCTGTAAAAACACAGATACCTTAACCGCATACGCTTTGTGTATCTATGATCCGGGTAATTTACTAAAGGTTGTGCTCAATCAGCAGCAAGGAACACATCCGGGAAGCGGCACCGATGTCGCTTACGCATCACTTAATAATTTTAATGGGGCAATATTAGCCGGAGGAGGAACGCATTGCGAAAATACCGGCGGAATCAAGTTTATTGTGAGCACTTATCCAGATGGAAATTATACACAATGGATATCTGAAGTAAAAGATTGCCATACAGCTGCATCTAATGTTGTACTTACTTCTTACGCAGTTGGAGTGATTGCACCAGTTAACTTAAAAATTAATCAAACTACAGGTTCATCAACCTCTGCAACAGGAGGATCAGATCAGACAACAGTTAATTTAGGTGACATTCCAGTTATAGGGGGAGGTGCAAAGGTAGTTATTGTAAATAAGGGCTCTGGTAATCTGCTACAGCAATCTTATCCTTCTTCTGCAAACAGCTGGACTGAATTTAATAAAAGCTATAATGGAGCGGAAGATGGCTCAACAGCTACAGCAACTGTTTTTGGTATCGGTTTAACTGCGAGTATAGCTTATTAAAAATCAGCAAGTGTTACAAAAGAATAGCCAGTCAATTATGACTGGCTATTCTTCATTAGTGTATCCGGAAGCAGATTCGAACTGCCACGCCTTTTCAGGCGCCACCCCCTCAAGGTGGTGCGTCTGCCAATTTCGCCACCCGGATATCTTGTGAGGTGCAAATATATATTTATTCGCTATAATCGAGCAACTATTTTAAAAATTATAAATTTATAACCAGTCCATCATACCCTAACCTGATATTCTCCGGCAACTCCTTTTCCACATCCGCATGTTTCCCCATATTATGGCCAATATGCGTTAAATAAGTCATCTCCGCACCAATTTCCTGTGCAAAGGTAATCGCTTCTCCTAAAGTAAAATGCGATATATGATCTTCAACCTGCAAAGCATTCACGACTAAAACCTTTGTTCCTTTTATTTTAGCAATCGTTTCCTGCGAAATAGTTTTCGCATCGGTGATATAGGTAAAATCATTAATTCTGAAACCCAGGATCGGTAGCTTATAATGCATGATCTGCAAAGGAATCAATTCCGTTTTTCCGATATAAAAATTCTCCGTAGCAATCGTATGTATATTGATCTGCGGAATTCCCGGATAAACCTTTTCCGCAAAAATATAGGAGAACTCTCTTTTCAAAGCATCCTGAACTCTTTCGGTCGCATAAATGTCAATGTTCTTCTGCAGCAAATAATTGAAAGGACGAATATCATCCAACCCAGCAACATGATCTTTATGCTCATGCGTGTATACAATCGCATCCAGATTCTTTACACCTGCACGCAGCATCTGGTACCTGAAATCAGGCCCGCTATCTATTACAATCGTCTTATCCCCCGTTTCCACCAATACAGAAACCCTCAGCCGATTATCTCTTGGATCATCAGAGTGGCAAACTTCACAATTGCAGCAAATCACAGGAATTCCCTGGGAAGTGCCAGTACCTAAAAATGTAATTTTCAAAAGCAGCTGGTTTATAAGATCCTGTTTAAAATTAAAACAGAGTCTAATGTAGTTCAAAAATAACAAAAAAAAAGGGTTCAGACGCCTTGTCTGAACCCCATTTATCTTTAATCTGATTACCGCAAATCAACTACTTCAACACCAGGATATTTCCTCGCATCAAATGTAAATGTCGATTCCGGAACCTTCGCATTGCCCATAAACGATTTTATGGTATACGTATATTTATTACCGTTTTTGTCCAGAATTAAAACATTTGACAATTGCTTAGCCACCTTATCAATACTTAACCGGATCTTAAAATAAGAAGTCTTTGAATCTACAGGAGATAAATCTATCAGCTGATAAACCTTTGCACCTACTTTCTGGTCGCCAGTATAAAGATATTTGAACCCCTTTTCATACAAAGTAAACACCTTTGCAGGGTTTAATGCATCACTGCCATTATCTGCAACAGAAACCTGTACTTCTTTATCTTTTTTCAGATAAGTCCACTGGCTTTTACCATCACTGATCATATCCTGATCAGTCATGATCACTTTATATTTATTAGCAGCAGCTTTTGCAATCAGCGTCCCCTGCTGAGTTTCTTTCGCCTTATTTTGAGGGCTCTCCAGTGTAAAAGTAAAATCTGCCTTTACGATATCATATGATTTATATTTCTTGCTTACATCTGCTAAAATAGTCTTTGCTTTAACATCCTGCTGAGCATATACACCAAAACTTATTCCTGATAAAATCAGTAATGCACCTAATATCTTCTTCATCTGCTCTTCTAATTATTTCTTCAGATCGTTCAATAACTGTTCCAATTGATGTTCATCAAGTATTAATACCTCTCTTGCTTTACTTCCCTCAAAAGGGCCAACAATACCAAAAGCCTCCAACTGGTCAATAATTCTGCCCGCTCTGTTATAGCCAAGCTTCATTTTTCTTTGGATCAGAGAAGTAGAACCCTGCTGATGCATTACAATCAGCCTGGCTGCATCCTCAAACATCACATCACGGTCATTCGGATCAAAATCAGATTTGGCAGACTCTGCCGCCTCGTCCAGATATTCAGGCAACTGATAAGCCTCTGCATATCCGCGCTGATTACCGATAAACTCAGAAATACGGTCAACCTCAGGTGTATCCACAAATGCACACTGTAGCCTGATCAGATCATTTCCGGTAGATAACAACATATCTCCACGACCAATCAGCTGATCCGCACCGCCACTATCCAGGATAGTTCTGGAGTCAATTTTAGACAATACTCTGAAAGCAAGCCTTGCCGGGAAATTCGCTTTAATTGTACCCGTAATAATATTTACCGAAGGACGCTGCGTGGCTAATACCAGGTGAATACCTACTGCACGTGCCAATTGAGCCAAACGGGCAATCGGCGTTTCCACCTCTTTACCAGCGGTCATCATTAAATCGGCAAACTCGTCTACAATTAATACAATATAAGGTAAGAAACGGTGTGAATTATTTGGATTCAGCTTCCGTTTGATGAACTTCTCATTGTACTCTTTCAAATTTCTCACCTGTGCATCCTTCAACAGATCATAACGCTGATCCATCTCAATACATAACGAATTTAAAGTATGGATTACCTTTTTTGTATCTGTAATAATCGCATCAGCCTCCCCCGGAAGTTTCGCCAGGAAATGCCTTTCGATCTTGTTAAACAATGTCAGCTCTACTTTCTTTGGATCTACCAGTACAAATTTAAGCTGCGAAGGATGTTTCTTATAAAGCAGAGAAACCAGGATCGCATTAATACCAACAGATTTACCCTGTCCGGTTGCTCCTGCAACCAGTAAATGGGGCATTTTAGCCAGATCGGCAATATAAACCTCATTAGAAATAGTTTTTCCTAAAGCAATAGGCAGATCCATTTCCGTTTTCTGGAACTTTTCAGTATTCAGAATACTTCTCATCGATACCATCTCCGGATGCATATTGGGAACCTCTATACCAATGGTACCTTTTCCAGGCATCGGCGCAATAATACGAATACCCAATGCCGCTAAACTTAAGGCAATATCATCTTCCAGGTTCTTAATTTTTGAAATCCTGACTCCCGGAGCAGGAATAATCTCATAAAGCGTTACCGTCGGGCCAATCGTAGCCTTAATTTTATCAATCTCAATATTATAATGATTCAGTGTCTCAACAATTTTATTCTTGTTAGCCTCTAATTCATCTGCGTTTACTGAGATCTTGTTAGAACCATAATTTTCTAATAACTCCAGATTAGGATAAACATAACTCGCCAGATCCAGCGTAGGGTCATAATTACCAAACTGTTCTACCAGATCATCCGATTTCTTTTCCTCTTCACTTTTCTGAATCGTTAACTGCGGTTCTGCTTTAACTTCTTCAAAGATCAATTCCTTAATCGGCTCTACTGCCGGAGAAAGAATGATCGGTGCATTCATTACATTTAAGATAGGTGCTTTTGGCACTATTACCTCAGGTTCAGCTTCCTTCTCTTCGAAACGGCTCGGTGTCAGCGTAATATTCTGCTGCTCCTTTTTACGTTCAGAAGCCAGTCTGTCATTTAAGGTAAATTCTATCTGATCAGGCCGTTCTATATTTTCTTTCACTGCCACAGGCGATGCACGTTCTAGGGGAGAAACTCTTTCGACTTGCTCTTTAAAGTCTGAGAAAGCATTACCAGAAGCCTCAGGCATAGTTTCTTCCTCTTCTTCATGACGTACCCTCTCCGGGAATTTAAAGTCAATATTGTAAGCAATAATTAAAATTGTCAGTCCTAAAAAGGCAATCAGCCCACCAACCCCGGTCACACCAACCTGAGCAACGAGTAAGCGGTTAGCCCAATACCCGATTTCACCTTCCAGGTAATGCGGAGAATCAGCAATAAAAGAATGCAGAAACCCGAAAACCAGTGACAGGAAAAGCAGGAAAAACAGACTGTAACCCAATGTTTTTTCCAGTGCAAATATTTTCACCTTAAACAATAAGCGGTAACCGATAACGAAGAAAACGAATACAAATAAAAAGGAAGCGACACCAAACCACTCATAGATGAACTGATGAGATAATAACGCACCAAACTTACCCAGCCAGTTTTGTACTACAATAGGAATATTATGCTGCTGTAACTCTTCTACTGTTTTAAAAAGATTACTCCAGCCACCATTTGCATCAATTACATAGCTATAATCTTCCTGCCAGGTAAAAAGGTAGGAAGTGAATGCCACAAGGAAATAGATAGATAGAATCAGGAAAAACAAGCCTGCAATTTTCAAAACCCTCTCATCCTGAAAATTCAGTGAAGGTATCCTTTCAAATCTTGCTCTTGGTTCTTTGGACGATGCTCTTGAACCTGGCTTCTCCCCGTATTCGTTTTTGAATGAATTAGATTTAAATTGGTTTCCCCTTAACGACATTTTTCGTAACTGTATTAATAAACAACAAATATAAAATATATAGTTGTATGAGTCCTGTTATGCTGATTTATAACAGCACATTAAATTTATAAATCCCAAATCCGCTGTCTGATCCTTTTAATATAATGGCGGACATCTAAAATAAGCACAGCCATTATATAAAAAACAATAGGAAAACCTACTGCCAGAAAAGAAGAATAGATAAAGAATAATCTGATTTTACTGATCGACATGTCAAAACGGTCTGCAATATAAGTACAGACCCCAAAACTTTGCTTCTCGAAATAGGTTACGATGCGCTGAAACATGTTTTTAATTTATTAACAGGCCTGTGCAATAATCATACCCCAAACAGGGACTCTTATTGATAACAATGCCAATAGCAATTTAAACATTTTTTCTCACATCAAGATTTCTTTTTTATTGTAAGAAACTTATAATAAACCTGATTTTTCAAGGATTATCTCCATTTCCTGCTGCAACTTTAAGGCTTCTTCCCTTGCCTTCTCCGCAAAGTCTTCCCCTTTACCCGCATAAATTATCCCTCTTGATGAATTCACCAGTAAACCACAAGTTGCATTTAAGCCAAATTCGCAGACATCTGCTAAACTTCCACCTTGTGCACCTACACCAGGAACCAGTAAAAAGTTATCCGGTGCAAGCCTTCTGATATTTGCAAACTCAGCTCCCCTTGTTGCGCCAACTACATACATCAGCTGATCACTGCTTCCCCATTTCGAAGACACGCGGATTACTTCTTCATAAAGCTTTCCATCAGCATTTTCAAACAATTGAAAATCACTATGGCTCTCATTTGAAGTCAGTGCCAGTAAAATAACCCATTTATCCTCATACTTTAAAAAAGGACCAACAGAATCTTTTCCCATATAAGGAGCAACAGTAATCGCATCGAAACTCATTCCCGATTTCTCTTCGTTGAAAAAAGCATCCGCATACATCGCAGAAGTATTTCCAATATCTCCTCTTTTTGCATCCGCAATGGTAAAAATATCTTCAGGAATATGAGCCCATGTTTTCAATAAACTCTCCCAGCCCTTCAAACCTCTTGATTCATAGAACGCTGTGTTAGGCTTATAAGCAACACACAGATCTTTGGTCGCCTCAATAATTTGTTTGTTGAATTCAAATATCGGATCTTCAAAACTCAACAAGTGTTTTGGAACATTTTCCAACACCGGATCGAGTCCAACACATAAAAACGATTTTTTAGCTTGAATTTGTTCAAATAGTTGCTTCTTATTCATTTGGGCTTAGATTATGCGCAAATATGCCAAATTTTCCACAGCAATTCAGAGCCTATTTAAGATGAGTTTTGCACATATTAAGTAAAATCTTTATAACAATTTTCGTTTTTACTTGGAGATTAGGATACAATTACATACAATTGCAACATAATTCTCAAAAGTTTATCTGATCATTCCAGAAAATCTCACAAAAATTTGTTCTATTTTCAAATTCATAATTGCATTTTTTTGCTTTGATCTACTGATAAATAATTTCGTTTATAAAAATTTCTCTACACCCACATAATGTTTAACAAAACAGAATTAAATGAAAAACTTACTGCAGAATTGCGGGAGTTAGCAAAATCTCAGGGGATCTTGAATGCTGATGATTTGCGTAAAGCTGAATTGGTTGAAGTTATTCATCAAATCAGTGAACAACAACCTGAAGCTGCACCTGCCACTGCTGTTCCTGAAGCAGCAATCAGCAATGATGTTGTCAAAGAAAATCCGGCAAAAACAGCTAAACCAAAAGCTCCGAAAATCAATACTGCAGAAAAACCGCTTAGAAAAAGGACACGTATTCCTAAAGACGAAGCAGAACAAGCTCCGGCAACCAGCAACGGAAATAACTTCAACAGAGCATCCCTGTTCGATACACCGCAGCAAGAAGAGCAGCAGGTACAGCCTGAAACTACACCTGCATCAGCAACTAATGGAAATGTTCAGTCAGAAACTCCGGCCCCGGTTGCTGTTCCAGCACCAAGAACTGAAGAAAGACAACCTGTTCAGCCAGCTGTTACAGCACCTGCAGAAATTAAGAAGTCAAAACCTGTAAGAGAAGATAACAGGCCAAAAAACAACAATAACAACGGTAACAATAGCAATCAGAAGCAGAACGAGAACAGCTATTCAAATCTTGATTTCGACAATACCATCACAAATGAAGGTGTATTGGAAATTATGCCTGATGGATATGGTTTCTTAAGATCGGCAGATTACAATTACCTTTCTTCACCTGATGATATTTACGTTTCACAATCTCAGATCAAACTTTTCGGTTTAAAAACCGGAGATACAGTTAAAGGAAGTATCCGTCCTCCAAAAGAAGGCGAAAAATATTTCCCACTGGTCAGAGTAGAGACGATCAATGGCCGTTTACCAGCTGATGTAAGAGATAGAGTCCCTTTCGACTACCTGACTCCACTATTCCCGACAGAAAGATTAAATCTTTTCACAGAAACCAATAACTACTCTACCCGTATCATTGACTTATTTACCCCAATCGGTAAAGGTCAGCGCGGTTTAATCGTTGCACAACCTAAAACAGGTAAAACAAACCTGTTGAAAGAAGTTGCCAATGCAATTGCTAAAAACCACCCTGAAGTTTACCTGATTATTTTACTGATCGATGAACGTCCGGAAGAGGTAACAGATATGGCAAGAAGCGTACGTGCAGAAGTCATTGCTTCTACATTTGATGAGCCAGCTGAACGTCATGTGAAAATTGCCAATATCGTATTGGAAAAAGCAAAACGTTTAGTAGAATGCGGACACGACGTTGTCATCCTGCTGGATTCAATTACACGACTTGCACGTGCTTACAATACAACTGCTCCTGCATCTGGTAAAATCTTATCTGGTGGTGTGGACGCAAACGCTTTACATAAACCAAAACGTTTCTTTGGTGCTGCCCGTAACATTGAAAGAGGAGGATCTTTAACTATTTTAGCAACTGCATTAACTGATACAGGTTCTAAAATGGACGAAGTAATTTTCGAAGAATTCAAAGGAACAGGTAATATGGAATTACAATTAGACCGTAAATTGTCTAACAAACGTATCTTCCCTGCTATCGATATCACGGCATCAAGTACCCGTAGAGACGACTTATTACATGACAGAGATACCTTACAACGCGTATGGATCTTACGTAACCACCTTGCAGATATGAATGCGCAGGAGGCTATGGAATTTGTTCAGGCACAAATCAAGAACACAAAAACTAACGAAGAGTTCTTAATTTCTATGAACAGCTAGTCAGATATGAAGAAACACATTCCCAATGCATTAACCTGTGCCAATCTCTTTTCGGGTTGTATAGGCGTGGTTTTTGCATTTAAAGGAGACTTGAATATTGCAGCATATGCCGTTTTAATATCCGGCATATGCGACTTTTTTGACGGCTTCGCAGCCCGGTTGCTGAATGTAAAATCCCCTATCGGTAAAGAGCTTGACTCTTTAGCAGATATGGTAAGTTTCGGATTTTTGCCAGGAGTGGTCATGTTTCAATTACTCGCACAGAGTGATTTTTCTTCCCCATACCTTCCTTACCTGGGTTTTATAATGACTATATTCTCTGCGTTACGTTTAGCCAAATTTAACATAGATACGCGGCAGACAGAAGACTTTATCGGTTTAAATACACCTATGAATACCCTGTTTATTGTGTCATTGCCTTTTATCCAGAAAGATTATCCAGCATTAATTGGCTCTTCCATTTTATTGGTTGCAATAACGGTTATCATGAGTTTTCTACTGACCAGTGAAATCAGAATCTTCTCTTTGAAATTCAGTTCCATGAAATGGGAACCAAATAAAATAAAGTTTATATTTCTGATTTTGTCAGTAATATTGGTTGCTTTCCTGCAGTTTGCTGCAGTTCCATTTGTACTGGTACTTTACATCGCTTTATCTTTATTACACTTCAGGCGCTTGCCGAAATTGTAATCAATTCATCAGCTATAAAAAAAGCTGTCAGCGGATCTCATGATTCTCTGACAGCTTTTTTGTTTTTTAAGGATTTCATTACAGTCTTTTTGCCAACTCTGCTTTCGCTTCATCAAGCTGTCTGTACAAGATCTCTATAAATTCATTCAACTCCTTTAAAGCGCGTGGCATATCCGAAAGATCTTTCATATCACGTGCATTGTTTTCGATAAGCTGGAGATGTCCGCGGGCATCTTCTCTGCCTACGTATGATAGCGTAGGCTTTATTTTATGTGCATAGCCCGCCATCTTTTCCCAGTCCTGAGCTTCAAATGATTGTTCAAGATCCGCTACGTATAAAGGTGTTTGTACCTTAAACATATCGATCATTTCAATCATAAACTCAGCACTATCGCCAGACATATCCCGGAGATAAGACAGATCAAGGGGGCTATTATTTTTTTCTTCGTCAATCATTTGAAACAAAACTAGTAAATTTATAATATTTTATATACAGTTAAATTATCTTTTAATAAAGATAATAATGTTGATATAGGCTGTTTAAATACAGGATGTTCAACCCCTCCGGCAATTTCTGCCAGCGGTTCCAGTACAAACCTCCTGTCCTGCATCCTTGGATGTGGAACCTGTAGCCGCTCTCCGTCATTGATAATATCTTGTCCATATAAGATCACATCAATGTCAATCAGCCGGGCACCCCATTTCACCAATCTTACTCTACCCAGTTCCTGCTCTATCTCCAATGCTAACTCCAACACCAAATCAGCGGTTTTGTTTGTTTGCACACCAATTGCTAAATTCAAGAATGAAGGCTGATCTTCGTCTCCCCAAGCCGCAGTCTCATATAAAGCTGATTTAGAGACTATTGACCCAATACTGCTTTCAATCTTCGAAATAGCTTCTTCAATTAACTCTTTTCTTTCTCCCAGGTTACTTCCAAGTAACAAATAAACTGTTTTGTACTCCAATTCCATATAAAAGCTAATTCATTAAGAGCGCCCCTTAATTTAGTTGATAAATCTCAGGTAGTTTCTTAATATATTTACAAATTAAATATTAAACATCCACATGAAAGAATTTTTTAAATATGTTTTTGCTACCGTAGTAGGAATTATCATTTCCACTTTTCTTATTGCCATTTTCTTTATCGTTTTTGTGGTCGCAATTGTTTCTTCTATAGACAGCGACAAAACAGTGGATGTTGTCAGTAATTCTGTGCTCTATCTTAACCTTGATCAGGCTATTAAAGAACGTACACCAAACAAAACACTTGACAATCTGCCTATTATAGGTTCAAACGTTGGAAAAAGCCTGGGCTTTAACGACTTGATGAGAGCTTTAAAAAGAGCAAAAACCGATGATAACATTAAGTGTATTTATCTGAACGTAAGTTCTCCAAGAGCAGGAAAAGCTACTTTAAAAGAAATCAGGGATGCTTTGATCGACTTCAAAACCAGTAAGAAAAAGATAATCGCTTATAGCGAAGTATATACACAAGATGCTTATTACCTGGCTTCAGTAGCTGATAAAGTTTACCTGAACCCACAAGGCACATTAGAGTTCAAAGGATTCAGTTCTCAACTAACCTTTTTCAAAGGTGCCATGGAGAAATTAGGCGTAGAAGCGCAGATAATCCGCGTTGGTAATTATAAAAGTGCTGTAGAACCATTCACGAATGTTAAAATGAGTGATTACAACCGTCAGCAGGTTACCGCTTACCTTGGTGGTTTATATAATACTTTTTTGGAAGGCATTTCTGTATCCAGAAATATCCCGAAAGATAGTTTATATAAAATGGCTGATACTTATAGAATTCAGGCCCCTAAGGATGCACTGAATTATAAAATGATAGACGGCCTTAAATACAAAGATGAAGTCATTGATGAATTGAAAGCATTAAGTGGAACAGGCAAAAAGGAAACTATTGCGACTGTCAGCATCAATGACTATGCAACCAATCAGAAAGAAGAAAGCACTGAAAGCAAAAACAAAATAGCGATTATTTATGCTAATGGTGATATTACAGGTGGTGAAGGCAGTGATGAGTCAATTGGTTCAGAGCGTATTTCCCGTGCCATCAGAAAAGCCAGACAGGATGATAAAATTAAAGCGATCGTACTTCGCGTAAATTCAGGTGGCGGTAGTGCATTAGCCTCAGACGTGATCTGGAGAGAAATTGTACTGGCTAAAAAAGTGAAACCTGTAATGGCATCTTTTGGTGATGTTGCAGCTTCGGGCGGTTACTATATTGCTTGCGCGGCAGACTCCATTTTTGTGCAGCCAAATACGATTACGGGCTCTATCGGTGTATTCGGAATCATTCCTAATTTCCAGAACCTGTTAACCAATAAAATAGGAATTACTTTTGACGGTGTAAAAACTGGCCAGTATGCAGATATCATGAGTACAAACCGCCCATTAACCCCGGGAGAAAGATTAATCATTCAAACTGACGTTAACCATGTATATGACACTTTCACCAGCCGCGTAGCCGAAGGCCGTAAGCGTTCTAAAGCTTATATTGACTCCATAGGCGGCGGACATGTCTGGGTAGGTACAGATGCAGTTAGAATCGGTTTGGCGGATAAGATTGGCAGTTTCAATGATGCAATTGTTGCAGCTGGTAAAAAAGCGAAATTAAGCAGTTATAAAATCGTAGAATATCCTGAGAAAATAGATCCGTTAAAATCTTTCTTATCAGATGCAGGAGATAATGTAAGAATGTATTATGCAAAACAAGAATTCGGCGAAAACTTCCTGTTGTATCAGCAATTGAAAAAAGTAGTGGTTAATAGCGGTATTCAAGCAAGAATGCCATTTGAAATCAACATTCAGTAGTATCTACTTGTATTAAAAGTTAAAAAGGCCTTTTCAGTAGTATTGAGAAGGCCTTTTTTTGGTAGCTATGGTTTCTTTAATAAATCACTTGTTAACAATAAAGATATTTATTAACTTTTAAATACAGAACATGAGTAGCTTGACCTAAATCATTAAGAATTATGTCAGCTAGTACAAATAAATACATTGATCCATTATCAGATTTTGGATTTAAACATCTTTTTGGCGGTGAACCCAACAAAGAGATCATGATTGATTTTCTAAACGCGTTGTTTGAAGGAGAAAAACACATTACCGATATTGTATATAATCCAACTGAACTTGCAGGGGATGGCAAGGAAGATAAAAAGATCTTCTTCGACTTGCTGTGTACCGGGGACAAGGGTGAGCAGTTTATCGTAGAAATGCAACGTGCAGCACATGATAATTTTGAAGACCGCTGCATCTTTTACCTGAGCCGGCTCATTCAACAACAGAAATTGATGAGAAAGGGTAATTGGAGAGTTAAACTGAAAGAAGTTTTCCTGATTGCAATCCTGGATTTTAACATGAAGAATTGTCTGAGTGATGATTATTTGCAAAGTATTTCACTGGTCAATACCGGTACTGGTAAAATATTCCACAATGGACTGGGATTTAAGTTTTTAGAACTGCCTAAATTTGACAAGAAAGAAGATGAACTGGAAAATGAGCTGGACAAATGGGTTTATCTGCTTAAACATATGCACAGTTTGAATCAGATTCCTAAATATCTGGATAAACGTATTTTTGAAAAAATATTTAAGATCGCTGAAATGGACAACTTATCACCAGAACAACAACTTTTATACCTATCGATTTTACAGCAGGAAGAAGACGATATAGGTTTGATGGAATGTGTAAAGGAAAGAGCAGAAAAAGAAGGCATGGAGAAAGGTTTGGAGAAAGGTTTGGAAAAAGGCATGGAAAAAGGCATGGAAAAAGGCATGGAGCAAGGTTTGGAGAAAGGAATGGAGCAAGGAAAACATGAAACTGCGCTGGCCATCGCAAAAAAAATGAAAGAAGAGAATTTTGATCTGGCTAAAATTGCCGGGTTTACTGGGCTCTCCATGGAAGAAATAGAAGGGCTTTAACCAAAGGTGAGGCTTATAGTAGCCTCACCTTTCTTTTAATCATTTAGCAATCACAAAAGAATATACAGGAAACTTATAATTGTTATTCACGGTAAAAAAGTCTTTACCACAATGCTCAGCTAAAGTAGCCAGTCCAAAAAGCATCGTTGAATAATCAATACCCTGAACTTCATTAGCTGTCCAGGCCGGATCCTTCACACTATATCTCCATAAAATATCGTATGCAGTTCCAGGAAGCTTGTAGACCCCTTTATTAGCTCTGTATAGCCTCATTAAATCATTCTTAGCAGTTGGGTTAACCGGAATAAAACCACCTATAATGTGCGGAGAAACTACCTGCCCGGCATTATCATTAATCCGGTTTGCATGATAACCGGAAGGATCACTACCTGCTCCCAGCCCCCATTCATAGTTTGCTACTTTACCGGTTGCTGTCCACCACTGCTGATCAGCGAGCATTGCATTCTTCATATAGTTCATATAAGCAGGATTTGCAGCATACGGCTGACATAAATAATAACAAAACTGCGGAATAAAATCGGAGAGATATGAACCTGGATAATCTGTTAAAAGTTCATAATTAGCGTAATTCGATTTAGGTAAATTAGGCGTATTCGCATAGAAATTAGTCCATAAATTAGTTGCAGGGCCCCCTTTTCCATTTTCGGCTTTATAAGCCAGGTGAGCCAGCAGCATATATTCATTATAAACCGATGTAGTGCCTATCCCATTCCCATTTGCATCAAGCGTAAGATAAAGCTTACCAGTTAGCGGATCGGCAATTGCTTTTGACCAGTCAATAGACTGATATAAAGAATCCGCGAGCCCGGAAATTATCTGATTATTTTTAAAATAGTTCTTACAAAACAAAGCTCCTGAAACCATAATAGCCGCATCAACCGTACTATACTCAGAGCCCCACTCCTGTGCTCCAGTTTCCATATTTACAAAATGCCTCGGAAATCCGGCAATATTTACATCCAGCTTGAAACTCTTATTGCGTGCAAGAACGCTTCTTAAAGTAATGATAGCCTGCTTATCCGCATCCGGAACCCATTTCATTTGATCCGCGATACAAAGTGACACCAGCCCAATACCGATATTAGCTACAGAAGCCGGATGATAATCAGTTCCCTTAAACAACTTTGAATCTCTGTAAATTCCAATTGCATTCCGCTGCATTTCATATACCCGGTACGAATTCCGGAATAAAACAGCTAATGTATCTGCTGCACCATCCTTCACAACAGGTGGATCAGCAGCAAGCTTATCTTTTTTACAAGATACAATCCCACAAAGAAAAATCAGGGATAAAATATAAAGCATACTTTTATTGAAACGTCTTTTCATAAGAATAAAATGATATCCTCATAAGATAAGTATATTCCGGAGAAACAGCTACCCAGCTTACAATTTCTTCCAGCCGGGATACATAGTCAGATAAACTTCGTTAACAGATTTACTGGAAGGATGTATGGTAATTGCAGTACAGGTATCCTTTTGTACATCAAAAGCAATCCCTTTAGCTACAGCATCATAGACTGTAAGCTCAGCTTTTGTTTGCAGATGCGTATAAACTGCTGCTTTTTCAAGTTCAGGATAAGCCACCATTAATGCCTTTAAACTTATACCGGTATGAATTCCTTCTGCTGTACTAAAACCAGGAGCAGAAACAGAAATTTGTTTCACGCCCTTAATCACCATATTACTATCCCGATAAGAAGAAAAGACAAGCAATGGCTCTTTTTTATTCCAGATCGCCAATGCACTTCCCATCGCTGCATCACCATCATCAGGTCTCCCCAATAACTTAAATACAGCCTGCATATCCTGCCCAAGGTAAATACTACCTGCCTGTTTTCCAGCGATAATGAGTTTGGTACTATCTATTTTCTTATCCTCAATGGCAGTAACTGTATGTGCTGTTGAAAAGGGATCTTTTTTTTGATCAGCAGGAGAATGACAAGCTGTAGCCATTGCAAACAGCAACAGGCCCGTATAATTTAATTTATTCATCGATATCAAGCATTTGTGAATACACGTTCCTTAAAAACAACGGGTACTATCCTTAATAACAGGATCAGAAACACATTGTTCCAAAAAAACGCTTCTTTTTATTTATTTTTGCCCCCGATGGAAAATAAAACCATAGCCCGTAGCCTCAGACTCCTTTCACAACTGATGGAGCTTCACAATGAGAATCCTTTCAAAATAAAATCAATAGCAAATGCTGCCTTCAAAGTAGACAAGCTGCCTTATGCAATCAGCAGTAAAACCATGGAGGAAATCGAGAAGATCGATGGACTTGGTAAAAGTACTGCCGCTAAAGTTGCAGAATTACTTCAGACCGGAACAATGACAGAACTGCAAAACATTCTTGCAGAAACCCCGGAAGGAATTGTTGAAATGCTTGGTATCAAAGGTATTGGTCCAAAAAAGATTGTGGTAATCTGGAAAGACCTCGGCATTGAAAACATCGGAGAACTTTATTATGCGTGTAATGAAAATCGCCTGATAGAAGCCAAAGGCTTTGGATTAAAAACACAGGAAGAGATCAAAAAGGTCATTGAATTTAAGATGGCTGCTCAGGGTAAATTCTTGTATGCACAGGCAGAAACTCTGGTAAATACGCTTTCCGCAGAACTGGAAATCTGGTTAAATCAAATCAATAAAGACACCTTAATCAGCGTCGCCGGAGAATACCGCAGATACCTGGAAATTATCAATGAACTTGATTTTGTGATCGGTGCAGAAGATCCGGCAGCTATTGTAGCTGGTCTTCCGCTGCTGAAAGACCTTATTTTCGAACAACAGACAGAAAATCAATATACAGCAATGAGCACTTTCGGCTTAAAAATACAGTTGCACATTTATCCGAAAGCAGATTTTTACCTGAGCCTCTTTAAACTAACTGGTAACGAAGCTCACGTAGAAGAAGTTTTAAAACTAGCAGGCAACGGCCCTTTTACAAACGAAAATGCTATCTACAGCAAAGCCGGACTCGCTTTCATCACTCCTGAACTTAGAGAAGGTCTGGACGAAATTGCGCTTGCGAAAGCAAACCAACTTCCAGAACTCATCACTTATAATGACCTCAAAGGAAGCCTTCACAATCACTCCACCTGGAGTGACGGCGTGCATACCTTAGAACAAATGGCCATCTATTGTAAAGATACCCTTAACCTGGAATATCTTGGGATGTGTGATCACTCCAAATCCGCATTTTATGCCAACGGATTAAACGAACAACGCATTTTTGCACAACATAAAGAAATTGATGCCCTTAATGAAAAGCTCGCACCTTTTAAAATATTTAAAGGAATTGAAAGCGATATTCTGAACGATGGCTCGCTGGATTATAGTGATGAAGTTTTAAAAACATTCGATTTCGTTGTAGCTTCTGTCCATAGCAATTTAAGGATGGATGAAGAAAAAGCAACAGCAAGGCTGATTAAAGCTGTAGAAAACCCATATACAACAATTTTAGGTCACCCAACCGGACGCTTGTTATTAAGCCGTAAAGGCTATCCTATAGCTTACGCTAAAATTATTGATGCCTGTGCAGCCAATAATGTAGTCATAGAAATCAATGCGAATCCGCTGCGTTTAGACCTGGACTGGAGATGGCACCGTTATGCACTGGAAAAAGGCGTATTGCTTTCGATAAACCCTGATGCACACCGTATGGAAGGTTTCAGAGATATGCATTATGGCGTGTACATTGGAAGAAAAGGTGGGTTACAAGCAAAACAATGTTTAAATGCATTCACTTTAGCTGAAATTACTGCTTTTTTTAACACCGTAAAACACGGAATTTAAGTAGACCATTATACCTATCTTTGAACATTAATATATAAGCATGCTTGCAGAAAAACTATATAATGCACACCATCAAAGTCAAAAGCCTAAGATCCTTGTCATAGGCGACCTGATGCTCGACCATTATATTATTGGCAGTGCGTCCAGGCTATCACCAGAAGCCCCTGTACCCATTGTCAATGTCAAAAAAGAAAATAAAATAATTGGTGGTGCAGCCAATGTGGCCAGTAATCTGATCGATCTGGGTGCACAAGTATCTCTTGCCGGTATTATTGGCGATGATAGTTTCGGAGAAGAAATCAAAGCAATTCTGCAAACTAAAAACATCGATACACAACTGATCTTAACTGATCAGTCACGTCCGACAACAGTAAAAACCAGGGTAATTGCCTCTACGCATCAAATCGTAAGAATAGACCACGAAGAAACGCATGATATTTCGGGTCAGCTGGAAAAAAGCTTCCTGCAGGCTGTTTATACTCATATTGAAGCAAGTGATATTATTATCCTTTCTGATTACAACAAAGGTTTATTAACTAAAACCTTGTGTCTTGCATTGATTGAATACTGTAACCAACACCAAAAACGGATCATCGTTGATCCTAAAGGACTGGATTATACTAAATATAAAGGCGCATTTATCATTAAGCCTAACCGTAAAGAACTTGCCGAAGCAGCCAAAACGGAGAAAATACACAGCGCTGAAGAATTGGTTAAGGCAGCTGAAGTCATTTTTGACACGACCCATGCTGCCTATTTAATTGTGACGCTTTCTGAAGGAGGAATAGCTATTATTACACCAGATAACCATCAGATTTTACCGGTCAGGGCAACTGAAGTTTACGACGTTACCGGTGCCGGAGATACTGTGATTGCGACACTGGCTTACTGCTTAACTTTAGGTCTTACGGTAGAAGAAGCCTGCCATATTTCAAATTATGCAGCTTCCATTGTCATTAAACACATTGGCAGCGCCACTACAACGGTTGATGAAATTTTAGCCGCCATCAAAATAATAAACTAATGGTATTAGAAGAACTTAATCATCATAAAAATACAATTGACCAGGTTATTGCCAAACTGGTCCCTGAAATCGAAAGCGGCTGCAAATTACTGACAGACACTGTTCTTGCCGGAGGAAAAGTATTAATTGCAGGCAATGGCGGAAGTGCTGCTGATGCCCAGCATATTGCTGCAGAATTAACAGGAAGATATGTTAAAGACCGTAAAGCCTTACCGGCAATAGCTTTAACCGTAGATACTTCTGCCCTAACGGCAATCAGTAATGATTACGGCTTTGAAAGAGTATTTGCCAGACAAGTTGAGGCTTTTGCCCGCCCTGGTGATCTTTTTATAGCGATATCAACCAGTGGTAACAGTCCAAATATTATCCAGGCACTCCACACTGCCAGAGAACTAGGCTGTAAAATAATAGGTTTATCGGGAAGAGATGGCGGCCAGATGAATAATTTATGTGATTTAAACATTATTATACCCAACGATGTTACAGCACGTATACAAGAGATGCATATTCTGATCGGTCATATCTTTTGTAAAGCAGTAGATAACTTATATTAAATTAGTCAACATGAGTATCAATCATTCCTTAAGCCCAAAAATTGTTTCTTTAACTGAACTCAATTCACTGGTAAATTACTGGAAAGGAGAAGGCAAGAAAATTGTATTTACGAACGGCTGTTTTGATTTATTACACGCCGGGCATATTACTTACTTAACTGAAGCTGCAAGTTTAGGAGACATTCTGATTATCGGTTTGAACAGTGATGATTCTGTACAAAGACTAAAAGGGCCTTTAAGACCAGTTAACAATGAAATCACCAGATCGGTCATCTTAGGCTCGATGTCTTTCATAGATGCAGTGGTCTTTTTTAATGAAGATACCCCATTGGAACTCATTAAAAAGGTCTTGCCAGATGTACTGGTTAAAGGAGGAGATTATAAAATAGAAGAAATTGCAGGCGCTAAAGAAGTCATTGAAAATGGCGGTAATGTACAGGTATTAAGCTTTTTACCGGGATACTCTTCTAGCGCAATCATCGATAAAATAAAAAAATCTTAACATATCCTGATTTGAGCATACCTAAAAAGATATTGGTGATCAGATTCAGCTCTATGGGTGATATTATTTATACCACACCCGTTATCCGCTGTTTAAAACTGCAAATACCAGGTTGTGAAGTTCACTTTCTGACCAAGGAACAGTTTAAATATATCTATCAGCAAAATCCATATTTAACAAAATTACACTTCTTAAAACCGACCCTGGCAGAGACTATCAGGGATATTAAAGCGGAGAAATTTGATCTGATTATTGACCTGCACAATAACCTGCGCACAACAATTATCAAGTTATCAACCCGGATCCCTTCTTCCACCTATAAAAAAGATACGGTAAAAAAATGGCTAGCCCTGAAATTCAAATGGACAAGTCTTTTCTCTAAAGATCATTTAGTAGACCGCTACCTGGAAACTGTAAAGTTTCTTGGCGTAAAAAATGACAACAAACCAATTGATTATTACATAGCGAAAGAATATCAAATCCGGGACCTGCTTCCTGTTACACATCAGGAAAAATTCGTCGCTTTCGTTATTGGCGCTACGCATTTCACCAAAAGATTACCTAACCATAAGATTATAGAGATCTGTAAAGGGATTAATCTTCCTATTGTGCTGTTAGGAGGAAATGACGTTAAAGACAATGCAGAAGAGATTAAACTAGCTGTAGGCGATAACATCTATTCTACTTGTGGTCTGACTAACCTGGATCAGTCCGTATTCCTTGTATCCAAAGCGCATAAAGTGATCGGTTTTGACACCGGTCTGACCCATATTGCCGAAGCATTTGACAAACCAATAGCTTCAATCTGGGGAGGCACTACACCCGAATTATTAGGCGTATATCCTTATAAAATAAAAAACTCATTGCTGGCAGGTATTGATTTAGCCTGCAGACCCTGCTCTAAATTTGGATTAGAGCAATGCCCGCTTGGACATTTTGACTGTATGGAAAAACTTCCGGGTGAGATAATTGTTAATTTCTCAAACGAATAAGAAAAAGGATGGCAAAACAACTGGTATTAGTAAGACATGGCAAATCGGACTGGGCGGCAAGCGGAACTGCTGACTTTGACAGACCATTAAATCACCGGGGTAACAAAAATGCCCCCGAAATGGCAGAGCGAATGAGTAAAAGAAACCTTATTCCCGAATTATTAGTGAGCAGCCCGGCTAAAAGAGCTTTGACTACCGCTAAACACTTTGCAGAAACCTGGAATATCCCAAAGGAAGAGATTCATAAAGAACCATCTATTTACGAAGCCAATACCACAGCTTTATTAGCGGTAGTGAATAAACTGGATCCGAAATATGACCGGGTGGCACTTTTCGGGCATAATCCCGGATTAACAGATTTCCTAAACTATCTTGCTGATGCACATATCTATAATCTGCCCACTGCAAGTATGGTATATATAGATTTCCCATTTGATGACTGGTCAATGGTAAGCCATCATACAGGAAGTCTACAGTTATTTGATTATCCTAAAAATACCGATTCTATTTAGAATTTAAGGTGTTTAACAGTTAATCCATTGTTGATTAATTGTTTCAGAGAATCAATACCAATTTTAAGGTGTGTATCTACATAATTTGTAGTTACTGAACTATCGCTTTCAGTAGTTTTCACGCCTTCAGGAATCATTGGCTGATCAGAAACCAACAATAAAGCACCAGTAGGGATTTTATTGGCAAAACCAGTGGTGAAAATTGTTGCTGTTTCCATATCTACTGCCATTGCTCTCAAAGTTTTAAGATATTTCTTGAAATGCTTATCGTGCTCCCAAACCCTGCGGTTAGTGGTATAACATGTTCCTGTCCAGTAATCGCGTGAGTGATCACGGATAGTGGTAGAGATCGCTTTTTGTAAAGCAAATGAAGGCAATGCAGGCACTTCTGCCGGAAGATAATCATTAGAAGTACCTTCTCCCCTGATTGCAGCAATCGGAAGGATAAGATCTCCTAATTGGTTTTTCTTTTTTAAGCCACCGCACTTTCCTAAAAACAATACTGCTTTAGGCATAATTGCAGTCAGTAAATCCATCATCGTTGCCGCCATCGGGCTTCCCATACCAAAATTTATAATCGTAATCCCATTTGCAGTTACACTTTGCATTGGTTTATCCAATCCCATGATTGGTGCATTATCATTCCATTCCGAGAACATTTGTAAGTATTTACTAAAATTGGTCAGTAAAATGTATTCTCCGAATTCTTCCAGCGGACGGCCGGTATATCTTGGTAACCAGTTTTTAACGATATCTCCTTTAGATTTCAAACCCGGTTTTACCGGTGAATCTACTTCTTTGTTCTTTTTTGATTTTTTTACAATAGCCTCGTCTTTTTTTACTTCTTTTTCTTCGTTCATATCATTAATAATTATAGACTGCACCATAGCAGCCAGAGCGGACAATTTCAGGACAAACCTCCTGATACTGGTTAATTGTGGTCAAATAACAAGTTAAAAAAAAATCCCCGTTAAAACGGGGATTTTAAATTCTTTAAGCAGCTTTTAACTTCTTAAAGTCTGCCTTTTCAAATTTCTCCACCGCATATCCGAGCGAGATGACCAGTTCCTTAATAGTTGGGTCAGACGGGATGTCAAACATCGCATCCAGCATAATAGCTTCACAAATAGATCTTAATCCCCTTGCACCTAACTTATATTCCATGGCCTTATCTACGATAAAGTCTAAAACTTCATCTTCAAATACAAGATTTACCCCTTCAAATTCAAACAACTTCACATACTGACGGAATAAAGAATTCTTAGGTTCCGTTAATATATTACGTAATGCTTGTTTATCCAGCGGATTCAGGTGAGTTAATACCGGAACACGTCCAATCAGCTCAGGGATCAAACCAAAAGATTTTAAATCAGCAGGTGTGATATACTTGTACAGATTGTCCAGGTCAAGTTCAGTGTCATCCTTTTTAACTTTATAACCTACTGCCTGGGTACGCAATCTGTTGGCAATTTTACGTTCAATGCCATCAAATGCACCACCACAGATAAACAGGATATTATTCGTGTTCACAGGAATCATTTTCTGATCAGGGTGTTTACGTCCACCCTGAGGCGGAACATTGACGATGGTACCTTCCAGGATCTTTAATAAAGCCTGTTGTACACCTTCTCCCGATACATCTCTGGTAATAGAAGGGTTATCGCTTTTACGCGCAACTTTATCTACCTCATCGATATAAACAATTCCGCGTTCAGCAGAAGCTACATCATAATCTGCTGCCTGAAGTAAGCGGGTCAGAATACTTTCTACATCTTCACCCACATAACCTGCTTCTGTTAATACCGTAGCATCACAGATACAGAAAGGTACGTGAAGAATTTTAGCGATTGTTTTCGCCAGCAAAGTTTTACCTGTACCAGTTTCACCAACCAGCATGATGTTAGATTTCTCAATCTCCACTTCATCCACTGCATCAATCTTCTGTCCTAACCTTTTATAGTGGTTATATACGGCTACAGAAAGTACTTTCTTAGCATCATCCTGCCCAATAACGTATTGATCAATATGTGCTTTAATCTCCATTGGCTTTAAGAGGGGGCCGGCAGCATCCAGTGATTTAGCTTGTTTATTGCCAAATTCCTGCAGCACCAGTTGATGAGCCTGTGTCACGCATTTATCGCAAATGTATGCATCAAGCCCTTCAATAAGCATTAAAGTATCCTGCTTATTTGAACCGCAAAAAGAGCAACGGGATTCTTTAGTTTGTTTAGCCATTATCTATTTTTTATTCGAACCTAATACTTCATCAATCATTCCGAAGCTTTTAGCTTCATCTGCTTTCATCCAGTAATCACGGTCAGATGCTTTTTCTACCCATTCGTAACTCTGTCCTGAATGGTCAGAAATGATATCATATAATTCTTTTTTCAATTTAAGCATCTCTCTTAAGTTGATCTCCATATCTGAAGCCACACCTTGTGAACCTCCTGAAGGCTGGTGGATCATTACACGTGAATGTGTCAATGCCGCACGTTTACCTTTAGCACCTGCGACTAATAAAACCGCACCCATTGATGCCGCCATACCTGTACAGATGGTAGCTACATCAGGAGTGATGTACTGCATCGTATCATAAATACCCAGACCAGCGTAAACAGACCCACCTGGTGAGTTGATATAAATCTGAATATCTCTGTTGTTGTCAGTTGACTGTAAGAACAGTAACTGCGCCTGAATGATATTTGCATTACCATCATGGATAGCGTCACCTAAAAAGATAATTCTGTCCATCATTAAGCGGGAGAACACATCCATCTGAGCAACGTTCAACTGACGTTCTTCAATGATGTATGGAGTCATGCTTTTTGGTGAACTATTTGTATGACCAATATAACGATCTACATTTAAGCCGTTTATACGGTGATGTTTAACTGCATATTTTCTAAATTCGTCTTTATCTATATTCATCTGTATATATTTTACTTGTTTTTAATTGTCAGATGGAGCTCGCGAAGGGCTCGGTTCATCTGTATATAAGTTTATCGGGTTTCTATTTTTGTTTTGTGGTTTGACTGTGCGTCCTTTTTACGGGGATTTTGCTTTTATCAAATCCAAATTAATCAAACTAAGTTGACAAATTATTTGGTTATTGTAAAATTAAGTGCCTTTTTAAATTCAACTACCTAATTTACACAGGTCAGAAATAACTTTATATAAGTAAGGCGGCTTTACTAAAGCCGCCTTACGATAAGATTAAAGAAATTTGAGAAACCTGTTATACAGATTCAACTAACTCTTGAAATTTATTATAAGCTATATCTTTTTGGTCTAAAGTGGCAACCGACTGAATGTATTCAAAAACTTTAATTGCTTTTACCTCTTCGAATATACGGTTTGCGTTGTCTTTTTCCTGCAGGAATGTAGCTGTGTATTGTGACAACTGATCTTCCGGCATTGGAGCTGGACTGTACATCCTGAATTGCGCATCTAAACGTTGTTTAGCTGTTTGGAATACATCTTCGTATTTAATTTCGATACTGTTGTCTTTAATGATCTTATTTTCAATTAAAGTCCATTTCAGGTTTTTCGCGAAATCATTGTAACCTTCTTCCAGTTCTGCATCGGATAATTTTTCGTTGGTAGCTTTTAACCACTTTCTTAAAAATTCATCAGGCAAATCCATTTTCACGTTTTCAGTTAACTGAGTATACATGTCATTTTGCAGTTTGCGGTCCGCATCCTGTTTGAACATACCTTCAATTTCTTCTGTGATTTTTGCAGTAAAACCAGCTTCGTCAGTAACGATACCTTCACCAAATATTTTATCAAAGAACTCCTGGTTCAAATCAGATTCCTCTAAGCGGTTGATATTTTTAACCGTTACCTGGAATTTAGATTGCAGATCCTTAGCTTCATCTTCTCCAATGTTTAACAACTTGGCAATTACCGCCTGGTTGTTTCCCAGTGCTTTCTGAAGATCTAATTCAAGTACTGCATCTTTTTTAAGTCCGATTAAAGATTTTAAAATTGCTTTGTCTTTAACCTGATCTAAACGGATAGAACCAGTATTGGTAATTCCACCTTCAAAAACTGAACCATCAGGAGAAAGTTGTGCTAATTCGGCATAAAGTACATCATCGTCTGCCGAAACTTCCGGGTTTGTCATTTTGCCATAGCTGCGGCGGATGTTTTTGATACGGGAAGCTAGAGTCTCGTCATCTGCTTTTACATTGTATTGTGTAAATTTATCTTTCGCAGTGATGTTAACTTCAACTGCTGGAGCAAGACCAATTTCGTAGTCAAATTCAAAATCGTCAGTACCATCCCATTTAAAATCTTTGGTATTATCAACAACCGGAACCGGCTGACCAAGGATTTCAACTTTATTTTCTGTCAGGAATTTATTCAGGTTTTCGCTTAATAAAGCGTTTATAGTTTCCACAAGGATACTTCTACCATACATTTTCTTAATATGTGCAGCAGGAACCATTCCTTTACGGAATCCCGGAAGGGTAGATTTTTTCGCTTGTTCTTTAATAGTTTTATCGACCTTTTCAGTATAATCTTCAGGCGAAATTTTAATCTTTACAACTGCATTTAAGTTGTCAATTTTTTCCTGTGTAATATTCATCTTTCTAAATCAATGTGTTTAAATGTCTTTTTATTGAAATCCACGCCGGTATTCTTAGAGGATTTACGCGTATGAAGGATATAAACTCTTCGATACCCCCTCTTCAATAGAGGTGCCAAAAGTATTAATTTTCCCGAATAAGACATAGTTAATTATCAAATTGTGTTTTTAATGTTATTTTAAGCCGCATTTTTCGTGAAAAAACCGGGTTTAAGAATTAGTTGAAGACCTGACAAATATTGAAAGAACAATGTATAAAGCATGTTTCAGGAAAGTCTTTGGCTGGGTTCTGTTGCAGTTTCAAGCGGGTTTGATACGGGTTTGAAACGGGTTTGATACGGGTCGAGGCGTTTCAAACCCGTATCAAACCCGCTTCAAACCCGTATCAAACTGGGAGAGAACCGAAAGGAAACATAGCCTGAACAAGGAGTAAACAGGGCTTCAAAGTAATTTGTCTTTGTCTTAAACAGGCGTAAAACTGCTTTACTATGATTTATTGTGTCAGAAGATTAATAGAAATACCTGCTCAAAGCTTCAAGGATATATATTAGCTATCGATGGTTTGCGGTGTTCCAAAAGAAAATTGACGGGAATTAAGAGAAGAAAGCTTTTATTTTGCTGTCAGCATTATGCTTATCAAGCTTTACCTTTTTGGGTTGGTTTGAAACTCATGGTGAAGTTCTGAGTCAGATTTTTCTGCTGATCTATTTCTCTTTGCATTCTGCTGATAGCTGTTTCAGCAAAAAAAACAGTTAAAATATCTGTATCCTGATGTTTGGCGGACTGTTTTAAGGCGTCAACATAGGCTGCCTTTTCAACTGTACCAATGATTAAATGAGGCTGATTGAATTTAGCCAGTATAAAGTTTGAGATTAATCGCCCGGTTCGCCCATTCCCATCAGGGAATGGATGCAGGTAAATAAAAAACTGATGAAACCTTGCACTAATGTCCAAAGGATGGAGTTCAGCCTTTTCAATCGCTTTTTGTGTAGAAGTAATTAATGAGGGCATACGTGCTATACTGGTTTTATAATCACCAAAAACAGTATCTCCGGCTGCCATTTGAGTATCAGTATATTCACCCGGCTCATACCCTTTTGAAAACTTGATTGTATTTTCTGTTAAGATTTTTTGAGTTTGTTTGATCAATTCCTCTGTTAAGGGCTGATCCGGGTTATTAAAAAGGAAGTCGTAAGCTTTAAAGTGATCAAGAATTTCGTAAGCTTCATAAAGAGATCGGTTGTGCAATTTTAAATTGATGCCCTGTTGTCTTAATTCACGGGTTTCATCAACTGTAAAAGTATTGCCTTCTACAGCACAATTATGGGCTGAAAATAAGATTTCATTGTATTCTCTAAAATCTTGTATACTGAAACTTTCAACAATTGTTTTGTTGTATTCCAATACCAGCGAATCATATTTTCTGAGCAGCTCATTCATTTTTGTACCTCAATAATAGTACAAAATTAACCTAATTTATCGGACTAGCTGCAAGTAAAGTATCAATAAAAAACCCCTTAAAATAAAAATGGTGACAGATAATTAAATCTATCACCATTATTGTGCGGATGAAGGGACTCGAACCCCCACGCCGTGAAGCGCCAGATCCTAAGTCTGGTGCGGCTACCAATTACGCCACATCCGCAGTTAGGAATTGTTTTTGTTTGGACTGCAAAGATAGAGATAGTTATCAATTATCAAAAACCTTTTGCATTTATTTCACCTCTAAACAGCTAACACATTCATTTTAAGCTAATTTATTTTAATTCTTTTTGCAACTGAAATAAATATTGAACCGCTTTGACCAATCTGCTGCCATACCAGGAGAACATTTCGCCGTCTACCAGCATCAATTTGGATCCTGGGATGGCCATTTTCAATTCCTCTATATGCTTTTCCCGGAAAGGATACGGTTCTGAAGAGAGTAAAATCAGTTCCGGCTTTAATGCGGCCAGCTCCTGAAGTTCAATTTCAGGGTAACGATCAGCCTTAATCACATTAGTCAGCCCGTTTTTAACCAAAATATCATCAATGAAAGTATTTCTTCCAGCCAGCATGTAAGGGCCCTTCCAGATCAGGTAAGCGACTGTTTTAGCTATCCCCTGCTGTAAAGCTAAAGTTTGCAGATCTGTAAACCCCGCGTTGATCAGATAATTTAAGTAAGCTGCTTCAGGTTGCCTGTCTACCAGTTCTGCAATCTGCGTAATGGTTTTCATGGCATCTTCCAACGTAAAAATATCACTCATCCATACTGGAAACTCTTTCCGGAGCAATTCTATATCTTCTTTCGTATTTTCTTCCTTGTTGCCAATAATTAAATCAGGCTTCAGGCTTCTGATCAGTTCGATATTAAGTTTCTTCGTCCCTCCTACTTTAGTTTTAGCCTTAAACTGCTGCGCAGGATGAATGCAAAACTTAGTCAGCCCGATCACTTCTTTATTCAAGCCCAGTTCAAACAATAATTCGGTTTGGGAAGGCACAATAGAAATGATCCGCTTTGGTGGATAATTAATCGTAATGGTCTGATCAAGCTGATCGGTAAACTGACGTAACATGGAACAAAGATACTTTTTTATACCACCACCTGAAGATCCTCACTGATTACTCCATCAAGCAAATGTAAAATACGTGTACCATAACCTGCATTGATTTCAGAGTGCGTTACCTGGATAATAGTAATGTTTTCTTCTTCATTCAGTTTTTTGAAAAGATCCATGATTTGCAAAGCCTGTGCTGACTGCAAATTTCCTGTTGGCTCATCTGCCAGGATAATTAGTGGTTGTGCTGCTAAAGCCCTTGCAATACCCACCAGTTGTTGCTGACCACCTGATAACTGATTAGGGAAAAGATCTTTTTTAGCGACCATGTTAAAGCGGTCAAGCATTTCTGCCACGCGGCTTTTACGTTCTGCACTACCTACCTTTTTATAAAGTAAAGGCGCTTCAATATTCTCGGCAACAGTCATCTCATCTATCAAATGATAAGCCTGGAAAACAAAACCGATATGATTTCTGTAAAGTTCTATCCTTTTGCGCTCATTCAATGAAACTACATTTTCGCCCATAAACTCATAACTTCCGTAAGTAGGCTCTTCCAACATTCCCAAAATATTCAGTAAAGTAGATTTACCGGCACCAGAAGGCCCCATAATCGAAACAAACTCGCCTTGTTGTATGGTTGTGCTCACATGTCTGAGGATATAACTTTTCAGTCCTTTGTTTGCGTAGTATTTTTCTATATTCTGTAATTGTATCATGTTTTGATAAATATAAGGTTTAATCAATTAATACTTTTTGTTTTATTCGTCTTTCAATGCATCTGCCGGATTTGTTCTTGCGGCACTAAAAGAACGGAAGCTGACCGTCAGCAGGGTGATGCCCATTGAGGTAAACATGGCAATTGCAAAAGGCCATATATTGAGTTCAATCCGGTAAGCATAACCAGCCAACCACCTGCTGATAAAGAGATAAGCAATTGGCCATGCCACTAAATTCGACAAAAATACCAGTAGTAAAAATGAACCATTCAGCAGCTTGACCAGTTCAAAATCAGTAGCACCCAAAACTTTTCTGATCGCCACTTCACGTGTACGCTGCGAGGCCACAAAAGATACCAGGCCAAATAAACCAATAAATGAAATGAAGATAATCACCACTGAAAAGTTTTGAAATAAGACACCCATTACTTTCTCCGTCTGATAGTATCTGTTTAAGTCATCACTAACAAAATCCGCCTCGTAGACCTCCTGCGGAAAAATAGTATTCCATAAACTTTCCACTTGTTTCATGGACTCCAGCAAATCTTTCCGTTCCATTTTAATAGCCAGATTTGTGTACAGACCTTTGTCGGAAGAAAGTGCAAGTGGAGAAATTTCCTGATGCAGAGACTTATCATTAAAATCCTTCACCACTCCCGTTATCCTGGCCTCATGGTTATCAATGCGGATTAACTTTCCAAGTGCAAGCTCCGGACTTGCTATATTCATCTTTTTCAGAAAGGTTTCATTCACCACATATGAATTAACCGTATCACTTTTTGATAAGCTTTTTCCGGCAATCATCTTCAGGTTAAAAGTTTCAAAATAAGCCTGGTCTGCATGTAATACCCGCACTTCGAAATCTTTAATCAGAATCCCGTTTATGGAGAATTTACTTTCATTCACCATAGTTGAAGCAGGAGCCATGTCGCAAAGGCTAACCTGGCTAACACCCGGTATAGTTAATATCCGCTCTCTTAGCTGGTTTTGTTTTGGCTGATTCTGACTATCATTTGGTAAACGGATCATAGCAACTGCATCTGGATTAAAGCCCAGTGGTTTTTGCCGCATATAGTTCATTTGCTTTAAAACTACCAGCGTAGAAATAATCAGCACAACAGTAATCGTAAACTGGACAACAACCAGAATTCTGCGCAGTCCTAACCCACCAGCCTGATTGGAAGCTACTTTGTTCTTAATAGCTAGTGCAGGACTAAATCCCGACATAACCATTGCAGGATAGAAACCCGCAAGCAAACCGACGGTAAGCACCAGCCCAGCAAGAAAGACAAAGATTACCGGGTGTTCAAACAAACTGAAAGAAATAGGTTCATCAAAAAGATGCTGTAAATAAGGAATTGTGATTTCTGTCAGCACGCAGGCAATTAATAAAGCGATAAGACTAAGCGTTAGTGTTTCTGCTAAAAACTGGATCATAAGCTGTTTGCGTCCGCTACCCATTACCTTACGGATACCAACTTCTTTTGACCGGTTTATGGCTTGTGCAGTCGATATATTAATAAAGTTAATGCAAGCAGTGAGGAGTAAAAAAACACCAATAATCACCAGCCCATAAATTTCCTTCTTTTCCATCGTTTTATGGGCGAAGTTCCCATAAAGCCCATTGTGATGTATATCTTTCAGTGGTTGGAATGAATGATATTGCTGCCCCTGTTTATCTGTGTCATTGTAGTGTTTATGATTGAACGCAGCTAAAGAAGCAGCTAAATCATGGATTCCAACTTCTTTTTTTAGTAGAATGTAGCATTCAGAATGAGAGATCACATAGTTCCAGTTTTTATCATTTTTATCCGGAAAGGTCGCATAGCTTAAAACCACATGAAGCGGCAAACTGGTATTTTCAGAAAGCGCTTTGAATACACCTGTTACCTTTAAATCTGCTTTGTTGTTCAATCGGATGGATTTCCCTACAGCCTTATGCCAGTCTCCAAAATATTGAATTGCTTTAGCATCAGATAGCACTACGGTGTTCGGCTGGCTTAATGCTTGTTGAGGATTCCCTGCAAGCCAGGTGAAATTAAAGATTTCAAAAAATGCAGGTTGTGCATAAAACAGGCGGGATGTCTCTCTAAGACCGGGTTTGCCTGAAAAATTGTTAATACTGATCATCCCATAAGAGCCCTGGATAGCTGCTGCTTTTTCTACCTGTGGGAAATCCTGCGTTATGGCTTTCACCAGCGGAATAGGCACACCTTGGGAAGTATTGGTTCCAGCAGCCATTTTCCAGTTAGTGACTATCCTGTAAATACGATCGCTGTATTTAAACTGGCTATCAAAACTAAGCTGATACCGGATAAAAATAAATATCAGGATACAGCATGCCATTCCCACTGTAAGGCCGGCAATGTTTATCAAAGTATAGGTCTTATACTTCCATAAGTTACGTAAGGCAATTTTGAAGTTGAGTTTAATCATAATCATTTAATTATTCATCTTTCAATGCATCTGCCGGGTTTGTTCTTGCGGCACTAAAAGAACGGAAGCTGACCGTCAGCAGGGTTGCCACCATCGAAATAGAGGTGACAATTAAAAAGGGCCAGCTATTTAACTCAATCCTGTACGCATAACCAGACAACCATTTATCTATCAAAACATATGCAATTGGCCAGGCAATCAGGTTAGCCAGGAGCACAAGCGCCATAAAAGAAAAATTCAGCATATTAACCAACTCTAATGTACTTGCACCCAAAACCTTACGTATTGCCATTTCTTTTGTTCTTTGTGTAGCGACAAAAGAAATCAATCCAAACAAACCAATAAAAGATATAAATACGATGACCAATGCAAATGCCTTAAACAGCGTACCCATTACCCGCTCACTCTCATAATATTTATTGATTTTTTCTTCCATAAAAGTGGCCCCATACACATGATCCGGATAAATAGAATTCCATATAGATTCAATACTTTTCATCGTAGCAGGTATATTTTGCGTATTCATTTTGACAGCAATCACAGTAGCCTCCCTGGAATTTTTATGGAATAAAATCGGCGAAATAGCTTCTCTTAAATTTGTGTTGTTGAAATCTTTCACTACGCCAACAATGGAGAGCTGAGCTGAACTTCCGCCCAATGTAACTTTTTGTCCAATTGCATCTTCCGGACGTACTATATTTAATTTTTTGAGAAAAGTCTCATTCACCATATACTCCTGCAAGCTATCATTTTGAGAAAAGCTCTTTCCTGCAATTATCTTTAAGTCAAATGTTTTAAAATAATCAGCATCTGCATATTTACTGCCCACATGAAAACGTGGCTTCTTCCCATTATAAGAGAAATTATAATCGTCAACATCTATTGAGGAAGGGCCACTACTGCATAAACTTGCAAAACGCACACCTGTCTCCTTCCATATTCTTTTTTTCAACAGGCCATATTTTAACCGGCTGAGACTATCCCCCGGCACCTCTACCATGGCAATTGCCGAAGGATTAAATCCCAATGGCTTTTCGCGCATATACTTCATCTGTTTCATGATGATAAACGTGCCTGTCATCAGGACAATAGTAAGTGTAAACTGCATAACCACCAACACCTTGCGTAAAACAACACCCCCCGAATTACTTAAGTTAACTTTGTTCTTTATGGCCAGGATAGGATTAAAGCCTGACATCACCATTGCCGGATAAAAACCAGCGACCAGGCTAACCAGCAGAACAAGCCCGATCATGAACACAAAAATAACCGGATGATCCACCATACTGAAAGAGATATTTTCCCTGAACAATGCGATCATACTTGGTAAAGCAGCCTCTGTTAATACGCATGCAATCAGTGAAGATAAAATAGTAATTGTCAGTGTTTCGGTCAGAAACTGCACCATCAATTGCTTTCGTGTGCCCCCCATCACTTTACGCACCCCTATCTCTTTAGAGCGGCTTATTGCTTGTGCCGCAGACAGGTTAATAAAATTTACACAAGCAGTGAGGAGTAAAAACACACCAATAGCCGTTAAGCCTTTCAACTGACTACTCTCTATTATTTTCCCGGAAAAGTTGCCATAGTTTGCATCTTTATGCAGTTCAGCCAGCGGTTGAAAAAAATGATCTTCTTTAACATTTGATTGTTTTTCTGTATAATATTTTTTAAGAAAGGCATTTTTAGTCCCTTCAAGGTCAGCAATGTCTACTCCTTTTTTTAACAAAATATAGACTTCCGAACTTGAAGAGACCGTATACCAAGCTTTCATATCTTTATTTTCATATCCCGCATAGGCTATTACGATATGGATAGGATTACTGTTATTTTCAGGAATGTCTGCAAATACACCTGTTACTTTAAGGATCTTGTCCCGGTATTGAAAAGTTTGCCCTACTGCTTTGTGCCAGTCACCAAAAAACCTTGAAGCCATTTTCTGAGAAAGCGCTACAGTATTTGGTTGTACCAATGCTTGCTGAGGGTTTCCTTCCAGCCAGGGATAATCGAATATTTTGAAAAAACCAGGCTCAACATAATACACATCCTCTGCTGTTTTTAACCTCACCTTACCTGATTGGTCTTTTACCTTGATAATTCCGCTGCTACGCTCTAATGCAGCGACTTCTTCCAGCATCCCAAAATCATTCCGCATAGCCGCAGCCAAAGGCCTTGGAACACCACTCTGAAATTCTTCCTTATCCGCATATTTCCAATAAGAAACTACCCTGTAAATCCGGTCTTTATTGATGAATTGCTGATCAAAACTCAATTGATACCTGATAAAGATAAAAATGAGGATACAGCTGGCCATACCGATAGATAAGCCTGCGATATTGATAAAGGTATATCCTTTATTTTTACAGAGATTTCTTAATGCAATTTTGAGATTGAGTCTAAACATCCTGCGTTTTTTATTCGTATTTAAGTGCGTCTACCGGATTAGTTTTCGCTGTTTTATAGGAGCGAAAACTTACCGTAACCAAAGTAATTATCAAGGAAATAAACATCGCGGCTGCAAATGGCCAGATGCTGAGTTCTATACGATAAGCATAACCTGATAACCATTTCTGAATAAAAATATAGGCTACTGGCCAGGCGACAAGATTGGCTATTAAAATCAGGAAGATAAAAGTCGTATTCAGCATGCTCATCAGTTCAAATACACTTGCCCCCAATATTTTACGAATAGCCATTTCCTTTGTTCTTTGCGCCGCAACAAAAGCGATCAAGCCAAATAAACCAATGAAAGAAATAAAGATGATGACCAGGGCAAATACTTTGAAAAGTGTGCCCATAATCTGCTCACTTTCATAATATTTATTAATCTTATCTTCCATGAAATCAGAAGAATATACATGATCCGGATAATACTCATTCCAGATTTTTTCTATATTTTTCATGACTGCTGGAATTTGCTGCGCGTTCATTTTCACTGCCATAATCTCGAAACGATCATTACGGGTACCCATAATGATCGGGGAAATTGAAGCTCTCAGATTCAGATTATTAAAATCTTTCACTACACCGACCACAGGTATACTTAACCCTCCAAACAGGATTTTCTTTCCAATTGCATCCTGAGGATGGATAACATTCAATTTTTTCAATAAAGTTTCATTCACCACAAATTCATGGATGGTATCGCTTTTACGCTGACTCAGGTATCTTCCAGCCACAAGCTGCAAACCAAATGTCTTCAGATAATCTGCATCTACAATTTTGGTGTTAGCTTGAAAATCAGCCTCTTTTGTTCCATCGAAAGCAAATGCGTTATTTGTATTATCATCTGCACTCGGGCCATTATTGCATAAACTAACAGCTAATACACCGGGTTGAGCTTTAACCCTGCTCTTTAAAATTTCAAATTTCTGTCTGCTTAGACTGTCAGTAGGAATGGTAATTAAAGCTACGGCTGAAGAATTAAATCCAAGAGGTTTTTCTCTCATAAATTTCATCTGCATCAGGATGACTAATGTACCAGTAACTAATACAATTGTGATGGCGAATTGAACAACAACAAGCACCTTGCGTAGCAACCCACCACCATGACCAATATTCACCTTGTTTTTAATAGCCAGCGCCGGACTAAATCCAGACATGACCATTGCTGGATAAAAGCCGGATAAAAAGCTAACAAACAAGACCATACAGGTAAGAAATACAAAGATGACCGGGCGCTCCAGCAGATTAAACGTTATTTTTTCCTTAAACAAGGCAGACATACCTGGCAAAGCAACTTCTGTGATTGCACAAGCCAATAACAATGCGATGAAAGTCAGCAGCATTGTTTCGGTTAAAAACTGGATCATAAGCTGTTTTTTACCACTTCCCATTACCTTGCGTACACCAACTTCTTTAGACCTCCCTATCGCTTGTGCAGTAGCCAGGTTAATGAAGTTGATGCATGCGGTAATTAGCAGCAACACACCTATCGCTGTAAGGCCAAACAGTTCACTTTTACTGGTTATTTTGCCAGAAAAATTACTGAAACGTTCATCTATATGGATTTCATCCATACGTTGAAAAAGATGATCCGGTTTAGCAATTGTCTTTTCGACATAGTATTTTTTCAGGAATACTGCTTTTGGACTCGCTAAGTCAGCAGTTGTTACACCTGGTTTAAGTAAAACGTAGCACTCTGAATTTGAAGATATTGACCCCCATCTTTTTTGATTTCTATTTTCAAAGCTTGCATAAGAAATTGCAATATTGATCACATTACTATTATTTTCTGGTATATCAGCAAATACACCTGTAACTTTTAGATCTTTATTATTCTGATAATTGATAGTTTTACCAACGGCCTGATGCCAATCACCAAAAAACCGCTCAGCTGTCTTTTGCGAAAGTGCAACTGTATTTGGCTCTTTTAAAGCCTGCTCCGGATTTCCGTCCAACCACTCGTAATCAAATATTCTGAAAAAATCAGGTTCTACGTAAAATGCTTTCTCCTGAATTTTAATTTTCACATTCCCTTTGGAATCTTTGACTTTAATCATTCCCCAGCTTCCCTCCAAAGCAGCAACCTGTTCCAACATTCCAAAATCATTACGCATAGCAGAAGCTAAGGGCAAGGGAACTCCACGATCAAATTCTTCACCGCCTGCATAATACGCGTGGCTCACTACCCTGTAGATTCTATCTTTATTTTTATACTGCTGATCAAAGCTTAATTGATAACTGATAAATAAAAAGATCAGAATACAACCTGCCATACCAATAGATAAACCAGCTATATTAATCAAAGTATACCCTTTATTCTTCCAAAGGTTCCTGAATGCAATTTTAAGGTTGAGTTTAAACATGGTCGGTGGTTGAGTACGATGGCGGTTCAATTTACAGGTTGACGCTTTTTAAATGAAAACGTTGCTTAGATAAGTTCTTCAGACCTCGCTTTATTTACTTTTTCTGAAATTACATGTCCATCTTTCAGGTTAATAATCCGGTTAGAGAAACTAGCATCATGCGAAGAGTGGGTCACCATCACAATGGTAGTCCCTTGCTCATTCAGTTCACAAAGCAGTTCCATAACCTCATTTCCATGAGAACTGTCCAGGTTTCCCGTAGGCTCATCTGCCAATACTAATTTTGGTTTAGTGACTAAAGCTCTTGCTACGGCAACACGTTGCTGCTGACCTCCGGACAACTGCTGAGGAAAATGACCACTGCGGTTCACAATATTCATCCTTTCGATCATCTCATTCACCAGACGTTTACGCTCAGGAGCAGCAACTTTATTATAAATCAGGGGCAATTCTATATTTTCAAATACAGTCAGTTCATCAATCAGGTTGAAGTTCTGGAATACAAAACCCATATTTCTTTTGCGAAAGTTGGAGCGTTCTTTATCATTCATAGTCAACAGTTCTGTTTCCAGAAATTTATAACTGCCGCTTTCAGGTTTATCCAGGAGTCCCATTACATTCAGTAAAGTTGATTTTCCACAACCTGAGGGGCCCATAATAGAGACAAACTCCCCTGCTTTGACATGCATATTGATTCCATTCAAGGCAGTCGTTTCTACTTCTTCCGTTTTGTATACTTTTTCCAGGTTCTCAATTTTTATCATGATATTATGATTTATATTTTTATGTCTTTTTATGAATTGACGCTTTAATCATTTGATTACGCCATTGCTATCTGATTATGCTATTGTTATCTGATTACTTACTGACCTCTACAATATCATATTGATTGAATTGATCATAAGAGGAAGTAATGACTTCTTCATCTTTCTGCAACCCTTCCATAATCTCATAGTACAGGTAGTTTTTACGGCCTATTTTTACGTTTCTTTTTTGGGCTTTTCCATCCTTCAGCACAAATACCCATGATCCTCCGGTACTCTGAAAGAACTGTCCCTGTGCCAATAGCAAAGATTTACTATTGTCAGAAAGTGTAAGTTTTACTTGTAAAGATAATCCTCTTCTTAACTCATCGGGTGATTTCCCTTCAAAAACTAATTCCACCTGGAACTGTCCGGCTGTGACTTCAGGAATTACTTTTCTGACCGTAAGGCGATAAGTTTTTCCATTAAACTCACAATTAGCAGATTGCCCTTCTTTTACCCGGTTAATATAATATTCATCCACACCAGCCTGCAATTTATAGCCTTGCATTACATCAATCTTTCCAAGCATCTCATTGGCCGTATAAGATTTACCGATTACAGGATCATAAGAAGACAACCTTCCTGAAACAGGCGCTTTAATAGTCATATTCTCTATATTTTTGCGGATAGTTTCCAAGCTCTCATTCATTCTGGTTACAGAAACATCAATTTGCTGTAACTGCATTGTCCTGCTCTGGTTTTCCTGTTTAACTGCCTGTTTTAAAATCGCTTTTCTACCCTTATTATACTCATAATCCTGGCTCGAAGTATTAAACTCTTCCCTGGTAATTACTTTATTCAAAAACAGCGCACTATCAATTTTATATTTCCGGCCAGCGGTTCTCAGTGTATTCTCGATCACCATCATATCCTGAGCCATTACCCTTTGATTTTGTTCCAGATCCAGACGCACTTTACGCAATTGATTGATCTGTTCTATAATACTGGTTTCGCTCGAGGTATAGTTAGAAAGGGCATTTGGATTAGCAATTCTTAACAGCGGAGTGCCTTTAACTACACTAGCCCCATTCTCTGTGAAAATTTCAGCTACTGTCCCACCTTCCGGAGAGCTCACGATTACTGAAGTTAAGGGTACCACACTCGCATTCAGTAAAACTACATCCTCAAAATCACCATATTTCACTTTACTGATCGTCAGTTTGTCTGCATCAGCTTTATAAACTTTATTCAATGATAATTTATATCCATATCCCATTAATACAGCTAACAAAAGTCCTCCTGTAAGCATTAATATCTTTTTAGTACTGAATCTCTTTTTTTCGATGATCTTATCCATGATAACTATTGTAATATCTATCTGGCCTTAAGCTAAGGATATGCCAAAGCAACGAAACATATTTAAAACACTACATACCAAAGAATTAACACATTTAATGAGAAAATTACCGTTCATTATCGGACACCTGTTGTACAGCAACGGACAATTCCACTATTTTTGTTCAGCAGCTATTTAAACGACTGGATCACAAAGCCTGGCTGCTGCCTAAAAATTCACAAAATGACAGAAGCAAACGTTTTAGTAATCGATGATGACGATGATATTCTACTCAGTGCGAAGCTCTTTTTAAAGCAGCATTTCAACCAGGTTGTTACTTGCAAATCACCAAAGGAAATCAATGTTCTGCTGAGCCATAACGAAATAGATATCATTCTGCTGGATATGAATTATCAGAAAGGGGCAAGCAATGGCCGGGAAGGGCTCTATTGGTTAGAGCACATCTTATCTATTGATAAAGATTATGTAGTTATTCTGATGACTGCCTATGGCAATGTAGAACTGGCTGTACAAGCCATCAAGAAAGGGGCAACGGACTTTATCCTCAAACCCTGGGAAAATGAAAAGCTCTATGCAACACTTTCTGCTGCCTCTAAATTAAGGCAATCCACTAAAAAAGTTAAAAAATTAGAGAAGATCAATACCTCTATTCAAACCGATCAGGCACGCAAATTTGAAAATATTATCGGCACTTCTGAGCCTATCAGGCATTTGCAAAACACCTTAATTAAAGTTGCCCCAACTGATGCTAACGTATTGATCCTTGGAGAAAACGGCACTGGAAAACAGGTTTTCGCATACGAACTCCACAAACATTCCCTGAGAAAGAACCACATTTTTATGCATGTCGATCTGGGCTCTTTAAATGAGAACCTCTTTGAAAGTGAGCTGTTTGGTTACGCTAAAGGTGCCTTTACGGATGCCCGGGATGACCGGCCGGGAAGATTCGAACTTGCGGATAACGGAACCATATTCCTCGATGAAATCGGTAACCTTTCGCTTCCCCTACAATCCAAACTGCTTACAGTACTGCAAAACCGGACTGTAACACGTTTGGGAGAGAGCAAAGACCGTAAAGTGAATATAAGATTAATTACGGCCACCAATATGCCTTTGAATGAGATGGTTGCCAAAGGTACATTCCGTCAGGATTTACTTTTCCGGATTAATACCGTAGAATTGGAACTTCCTCCCCTGCACAAACGTGCAGAGGACATCATACAGCTTGCTAATCATTTTTTACATACATTCAGCACAAAGTATCATAAAAGCATCACCAGCATCACCGAAAAGGCAGAGAAGACCTTATTAAACTATCATTGGCCAGGAAATGTCCGCGAATTGCAGCACGTGATTGAACGGGCTATTATTATGGCCGATGGTAAAGAGATTACCGAGCAGGATTTACAACTGAGCCCACAAAGATTTGGTGGTACCGCACCAATGCCACAGACACTGGATTTGGAAGAAATGGAGAAGATGATGGTACAAAAGGCAATAGAAAACCACAAAGGAAATATATCCCGCGCTGCTGCTGAGCTTGGTCTGACCCGCGCAGCCCTGTATCGCAGGATAGAAAAATTCGGATTATAGCTTATGTTTTATCAACGTTTCACTTTCAGGCTCCTTTTTAGTCTTTTACTGATCAACTCACTGGCGTTGTTGCTGGCATACCTCGTGCTGAAAACTCAGCTCTGGTTTACCATTGCCGGTGTCTCTTGTATCTTTTTGATCAGTATCATTTCGCTCTACAATTATATCAATCAGATCAGAGCTGATATCAAACGTTTTATACTCGCTATCAAAACACGGGATCATACCTTAAATTTCAGAAATAAAAGTACCAAAGGCAGTTTTCCCGACCTTTACAGTTCCTTTGATGACATCATTAAAACGCATAAAGACATCCAACTGGAACAGGATGCCATGTTTCAGCTTATTAAAACTATTCTTCAGCAGGTTCCCGTTGGGGTAATCGTACTAAAAGACGACAACACCATACCTGAACAAGCAGAAATATCCTTCTTTAATGAAGCCGCAGCAGCCTTACTAAAAGTTCCAGCCTATAAATACTGGCACCGCCTGAAAGAACACCTTCCACTTTTCGCCACTGAAATTGAGCGCATAGAAAAAGGAGGTAAAAGATTCCTTGAATTAAAAATTCAGGACAAACTGATCCAGCTCTCTACCGAAGTGATCCCCATCAACCTCTACAATACAAATTACAGGATCATCTCTTTCCAAAACATCAAGGATGAAATTGAGCAAAAAGAAATAGAAGCATGGAACAGGCTCATTGGTGTTATCTCTCATGAGATCCTGAATTCCATTACCCCCATCAGTTCCCTTTCTGACACCGTCAATACCATGGTTGCGAACAAAGATTCCCTCAACAAGGAGGAACTTGAAGACCTCAAACCCGCAATTCAGGCCATCAAAAGACGCTCAATTGGTTTGCTGGATTTTGTTAAAGACTACCGTTTAATTGCTGAATTACCAACACCTGAACTCGAATCCCATAGTATAGGCGAAATCCTGCAGCACATCCAGGTGCTGATGCAGCCGTTTGCTGCTGCAAAAGACGTCAAACTATCAGTAGGTCAAACCTCTTCAAAAATCACCATCAATGTAGACTTGAAACTTGTAGAACAAGCCTTAATCAACCTAATCACCAACAGCATCCATGCCCTGGAAAACGTCGATCATCCCCAGATAGAAATCGACTACCGCCTGGAACAAAGCAAGCTCTTCATAGACGTTACCGATAACGGTAAAGGAATTGAACCTGAACTTACCGAGAAAATATTCGTCCCATTTTTTACGACCCGGAAAAACGGTTCTGGCATTGGCTTAACCATTACCCGTAACATCATGAAAATGCACTACGGCAACCTGGAAGTCAGTTCAATACCCCATGAAAAAACCATCTTCTCCCTCGTTTTCAACTATATTTAAGTCACCCTTTATAAAATAAATCGATAGATTTGTATGCTATGACTACCCTGCAATTACGTATTACTAAAATTTCACAACGTCCCGGAAACAACGTCTTCATTCAATTCGAACCCGTAAATGGCCTGCTGCCAAGCTACGAAGCAGGACAATTCCTGACCGTACTCTTCCAGGTCAACAACAAAGAAATCAGGCGTTCCTACTCCATTTGCAGCTCACCCGCAATTGATGAACTCCTCAGTATCGCAGTAAAACTCGTAGAAAACGGAGAAATCTCTAAATACCTGCACCACAAAACAGCCACCGGAGATATCCTGACTGTGCTGCCCCCAACAGGAATCTTCACCTATACTCCTGTCAAAACCATTAAACGTACCGTCTTCCTTTTTGCAGCCGGCGTGGGCATCACGCCTATTTACTCCATTTTAAAAACAGCCCTGCTCCAGGAAGAAAACTCAAAAATAGTACTGATCTACAGTAACCGTTCCGCAACCACAACCCTCTTCTACGAAGAACTAAACCAATGGCAAAAAGACTACCCCGAACGCTTTAAACTAATCTACCTGCTCAGCGACTCCAAGAACCTCCAATTCGCACGCCTCAACAGCTTCGCATTCCACGACCTCTACAACTCCAACATCCAATACGACCAATCCGATGCCCGATGCTACACCTGCGGCCCCATTGACTACATGGTCATGTGCCGCATTTCCCTGTTAGGCTTAGGCTTCCGTATAGATCAGATAAAAAAAGAAACCTACTTTATCCCCGAAGACGAAGCAGACGATGACGACATGACAGAGAAGGTTATTAAAGACAAAAACACTTACACAGTTCTCCTTGAATTCAATAAAAACATCTACCAATTAGAAGTACCCTGGTATAAAAGAATCCTGGAAGTGGCCCTTGCCCACAACATCAACGTACCCTACAGCTGCGGAGCCGGGATATGCAGTTCTTGCGTGGCCTCCTGCACCGAAGGCGGTGTCAGAATGGACTATAACGAAGTCCTGACCGATGAAGAAATCGCAGCCGGCAGAGTGCTAATCTGCACAGGACACCCTACCCAAAACAACACTAAAATCGTAATCTAAAACACGATCACAATTTATCTTAAAATTCTATCTGATCCTAATATGCTAAGGATCTGTATAATTCTATGCCCCAAAATTCTATCAAATTCAGAAATTAAAGTCTCATTTAATTCTGGATCCTTCAAAAAATCATTAAGAGATTAGCAATCCATCAACAACACCTAACCAGCAATTAACAACAAGTAACAGCAATCCATAACGATATCTAACCATATTACCAACAACCACAAGGTTGTGAATAAAGTATTGCGTTGTAAAACTCATGCAACCGGTGATCGGAAAAGGATTAAAACCTGAATCAATAAAAAAAGGTTGAGCAATTTTCTGAGCCTCGGATCCCTCTTCAGGGAACGCAAGCCAGAAAACTGCTCAACCTTTTTTTAATTGACCCTCAGGAGAACCCCCTTACCCGATCACCGTTCCATCAGTAATTACTGCATCCTTCTTCACAACCACAATCCCATCCTTAACCGCATAACACTCAAAATCGCCATCCTCTAAATGAATCCCCCCATTGATCACTACATCATTCCCAATCCTGCAATTCTTATCAACGATCGCGTTAAAAATCTTACACCTGTCACCAATCCCGATCAGCGGTCTTCCCGCAGCATTTTCCTCTGCAATCTCCGAAAGTGTCTGATACCTGTCACTTCCCATAATATAAGTATTCTCAATAGACGTACCATTTCCAATTCTTGACCTGATACCAATCACAGAATGCTTAATCAGATCCGCATTCAAAATACACCCCTCTGCAATGACCGCTTTCACTAAAGACGTACTTAAAATCTTGGTCGGAGGCAACATCCTCGGCCTTGTGAAAATGCTCTGGTTGCTATCAAATAAATTAAACTTTGGAATATCATCCGTTAAACCCAGATTCGCCTCAAAGAAAGAGCAGATATTACCAATATCCGTCCAATACCCCTCATACTGATAACTCAGTACCCTTTGCGTCTGTAATACACGCGGAATAATCTCCTTACCAAAATCCTTCTCATCAGGATTCTCAGCAAATATTTTGACTAATAAATCCCTGTTAAAAATATAAATACCCATTGAAGCCAAGTAATTACGCCCTTCAGCCTGCATCTCCGGTCCCGTATCAGAAGCCCAGTCTACCAATAATTCAGCACTCGGCTTCTCAATGAAAGAAGTAATTATATTTTCTTCATTCGCCTTTAAGATGCCAAAACTCGTTGCATCCTTAGCCGTACTTGGAATAGTCGCTAAAGTAACCTCCGCGCCACTTTCCTCATGCGCCAGTAACATCTCATTGAAATCCATCTGATACAACTGGTCACCCGACAAGATCAGGACATACTCAAAATCATGCTGTAACAAGTGATGCATCGTCTGACGCACAGCATCAGCCGTCCCCTGGAACCACGTCGGATTATCAGGAGTCTGCTCAGCTGCAAGTATATCTACAAAAGCATCACTGAAGTGACTAAAATGGTATGTATTTTTAATGTGCTTATTTAACGATGCCGAATTAAACTGCGTAAGTACGAACATGCGGTGAATACCAGAATTCAGACAATTAGAAATAGGAATGTCTACCAAACGATATTTCCCGGCAATCGGAACTGCGGGTTTGGAACGGGTCTGCGTAAGCGGTGATAATCTGGAGCCCTGGCCACCGCCAAGGATAACTCCTAGTACTTTTTCAGTCATATGAATAAATTACATTTGGTACAGATCTATATATTGTTGGGCTGCCTTATCCCAGGAGTGGTCCAGTTGCATTGTAAATTTCAAAATCTCCTTTACCTGTTTCTTATTCTGATAAAGATCATAAGCTCTTCCAATAGCCTGTCCAACATCTTCTACACTTGTTTGGTCATGGCAAATACCAAACCCACCATCACCTATATCCACCACCGTATCTTTTAATCCGCCAATTCTTCTTACAATTGGTATTGTCCCGTAACGCAAAGCATATAGCTGATTTAACCCGCAAGGCTCTACCCTCGAAGGCATCAATAAGAAATCTGCTCCAGCATAAATCTGGTGGGACAACGTTTCATTGTAACCTATATAAGCGTTATAATTTCCGGGGAACCATTCCTTTAATTCAACCAGTTTTTCTTCAACATCAGGCTCACCCGATCCCAGCACAAGAATATTTATATTCCCGTAACTGTGTGCTAATGAATTATGGAAAATTGCAGGCAATAAATCTGCTCCCTTCTCTCCCACTAACCTGCCAATAAAAGTGAACAGCGGTTTTGCAGGATCTAAATTAAAAACATCACATAAGGCCACTTTGTTTGCTTTCTTTCCACTTTCTACCGTCCTTATTGCATAATTTTTTGTTAACATAGGATCTTTTTGCGGATCCCATACTTCATTGTCTATACCATTTAAAATTCCGGCAGACTTTCCTCTTTCACTCGCTAAAAGACTTTCCAGTCCATTGGCATTGTAGCTGATCTCTTCCAGATAACTTGGAGAAACAGTCGTTACACGCCACGCACATTTAATTGCTGAAGCCAGTGGATTAATATCTTTTTTCCATTCCAGCAAGCCCGATCTCCAAAGATCAAAAGCAGGCAGATAATGTAACTTATCCCATCCAAACTGCCCTTGATATTGCGCATTATGGATAGTCAGTATAGTTGGAATATTTCTGAGGTCTTTATATTTTTCACAATTGCCTGTCATAAACGGAACAAGGCCAGTGTGGTGATCGTGACAATGGATCACATCCGGGCGATGTTCCCATTGATTGATCCAATCTAATGTAGCAATCTGATAGGCTAGAAAACGTTCAACATCATCTTCATAACCATAAACTTTGTCGCGGTCTGTTAAGCCGGCAATGTGAACAAGATAAAGATCAAAACCCAGCTTATTGGTTTTCTCTCTGAAAATGCGAACAGGAAAATGGCGTGTTCCAAGGTTGCCCCATCCATCATAGACAACTTCAAATTCGTTTTGAAGCAAAAATGAGTTATTATAGGCTGGCATCACCACTTTAGCATAATGGCCAAGTTTGGTTTGATACTTAGGCAATGCACCTACTACATCCCCCAAACCGCCAACTTTAGCTATCGGATAACATTCTGCGCTGAGATGAATTATTTCCATAAATTATTTGGAGTACTGGGATAAAGGGTTGTTTATAATTTGCTATTAAAATATGAGTTATAACCCAAATAAGCGCAGTTTGTTTTTCATTAAATTGTATTATTTTTTTTCAATGCCTATCAGGCTTATTTTGTTATTGTTAGGATATTTATTTAAATATTTAAACATTATATGGAAATACAAGAGTAAGTTGAGGTTTTAATTAAATCTTAAATTTATTATTGATATGGAAACTTACAAAAAATATTTCAGGATTAGCCTGATCTTGTTATTGGGAATCACAGGTTGCAAAAAGAAAGATGGAGCAGTTCAGGATTCCGAAATTATTCCACCAATTGTGGAGGTTGGAATCAGGAAATTAATTCCGGTACAGCTGGGGACCGGCAAGTCGAAAGTGGTGATCAGCTATACCCAGCAATCCGCTATTCAAAAGATAATACACGAAGACGGGAGAACGCTGGTCATAACCTATGACCAAACAGGTAAGCCCATAGAGCTGGAGCGTTTTAAAAATGAGGAGCCGGTTTCTGGTACAAGTTATGATCTGGATGAAAAAGGCAGGGTGATCAGCGGTACGGCCTATAAAATAAAAGGGAATAGCTATGTCCAGAACGGGACTTACGAACTGGATTACAATACGGAAAACCAAGTCATTAAAGTAAGTTATTTCGATATAAATAACAGAAAGATAGCTGAACAGGAGAAAAGCTATCATGCGACCGGCAGCCTGAGTGCTGACAAAGGAGGTACACTCAGTTTAGGCTATAATTATGATCTCAAAAATGGCATGTTTAAGCAGAGCAGTTATACCTGGTTATTACAACTGGAAAAAGAGAACAACCTTTTCCCTGCAGAGATGCAACTCTTTCTTTCCGGAATAAATAACATACAGCTTTGCAATAACCTGTTAAGTCCGGGTATGCAGCAGAGTTTTAGTTATATTTTTAACAAGGATGGTTATCCGGAAACGATCAATGCAACAGTTGATGGTGTAAAAAGTTCAGTTAAGGTGGTTTATAAAGAACTCTGACAGACTGTGGAGAGATGCCGGAATGAATATTGAATCAGTCCGGCACCTTCTTTTATGAAATTTTAGAAATTAAACCCTACCGAGATGTAAGGCATAGTACTTTCTTTTGAAAAACCTACTGCTGCCTGGATCAGGATTAAATCTGCTGGAACAATGTAAATTCCACCACCATAACCGTGATGCCACTGATTAGAGGTTTGTCCGGGCATCCATACACGGCCTACATCGTTAAAACCTAAAAGGCCTAAGGAACCGGGTACAATATAAGATGTAAAGTCAAATAGCTTCAGACGCAGGTCAAGGTTATAATACAGCATGGATTTCCCTGTAAAACGGTTGGTATGAAAACCACGCAGGTTATGTACACCGCCTAACTGCATTTGCTGGAAAAATTCAGGATCACCAACGGTGGTACCTCCACCCAAACGGTTCGCAATTACAAAACCGGAATGTCCCGGATTCAGATAATAACGGAATTCTGATTGTATTTTTCCGTAACGCTCATGATCTCCGTTGAGTTGCTGGTTAGCAGTAATCCTGGTATTCCAGTACATTCCTTTTTTAGGTATAGAGATATTATCTCTGGAATCATATTTTATTTCAGTAATAAGCCCTGCATAAACACGGTCTGAGAAAACAGATTCTTCCGGGTTACTCAGGTTAAAGTCATTCAGGAACCGGTTTTCATTTCCTTTACGGCTGCTGGTATAATATTCTGTAGTTAGCCCTCCACCTACGGTCCATTTGTCAAGTTTTTCATAGACCTGAAAATCTGCCGTCAGGTAATCGTAGCGGTTTCTGTAATAAGACATCCCTTTAGGCTCCTCTTTAATAAAAGCAGTCTCATTCCCCAAGCCAAAAAAGTTACTCAGGTTATTCGGGCCCAGCAGGTTTGCATTCACTTTGAAATTAGCATTACCGATTACTTTTTTAAAGTCTCCGGCATAGCTTAAGATAAAGGATTTCCGACCCGTTGAATAATCTACCCAAAATTCCTGGTGAGCAGCATAAGGAGCTTTTCTAAAACCCTGTTTTTCCAGGATTAAACCTGCACCTGCTTGTATCCCCTGATCAATATTATAGTTTACATGAAACAATGGCCCAAACTGATCGAATACAAAGCTTCTTTTATTGTATTGATTGACGCTTGTATCTGTTGATAAACGAAGTTTGGCAACACTCGCGGCCGGAAGATCGTTTTCTTCATCCGAACGGTCATAGATATAAGTATTGGATTTATGGTTCAGCGCCTGGTCAATTTCAAACTTGTCATGCCCATCTCCACCGATCATACGAACTTTAATAGGAGATTTCGTTTTTCCGGTCACTTCAAAAACATCATCCCCTCCCATTCCATATAACCTGATTTCGTTGGTTAGCTTCGGATCAAAGGTACGTTGATAAAGCTTTCTGCCTGTTTCACCGCTCTTTTTAATATTTCTAACCGTCAGTTCGATGTGACCATTTTTTTGATGTTTCACTTCAAAATACTCTTTTTTATCAGAAGCAGGAATTTCGACAGTAGTGGCCAGAAAACGATAATAAGTCATTGCACTTTTCTCCAGGTTATCTTTCCTTGCTATCATAATTTGCAAAGTCTGTTCTCCACCTTGTGCAAAGATATTTGCCGGCATCAGCAGCATTGACTTCCTTAAAAGTGCAGGCGTCAATTTCTCTTGTACATATTTGATTTCTTCCTGCCAGTCTTTTTCACTCAGTCCGCTCAGGAAATATCTGTCAAAGTAACGCTGATAAAAATTCCATTGGTCAACTGCCCTGATATTTGGTTCATAAGGCTGATGTTTAGCGTTCAGCCATTGATGAGAAAGAATCCATGGAAATATACCAGAAGACTTAAAGAACACTTTATCCCGGTCACGCGGGACAGGAACATATTCCTTATCGCCTTTCTTATCTTCCAGCTTCAGCCACCTCCAATTATCCTCATGTCTATCCCAATCTCCTACAATAAAATCAAGCAACCTAGCTCTTAATACCAGTTTTTGATTGAAATGAATATCATTATCTTCTTCTACTTTCCGCTGTGATTTAAGGGTATTATCGCTTTTTTCGTAGCCAGTCGGCATGCGTTCTTCCAACAAATAAACCGCATTGGCAAAATCCTTTCTATATTGTCCCAATGCAGGATCATCACCAACATATACAATTTCGGGATTGGCATGCGGAAGGTCAAGCGCATCAGCTAATGGAGGAACTATTAATGCAGAATAAGGATGACTCGTAGAGATCTGATCCTGCACAATGTCTTTTGCAATCGTTGCCCTTAGATTTTCAGGTAAACCTCTTTCAGAATATTTTTGTACTGTTCTTAATACCCATTCCCTGCCCGAAGCATCTTCCAAACGCATTGACCGGGTTTGCATCCCTCCGCCCATTTGCAGAAATTTCATTCCACCTTGTTCTTTCTGCAAGTCAATAACCCGCATCTTTACAGGCGTGGCCCATTGCTTACGGTAATTCTCTCCTAAGAAGAACCGGTGTGTTTTGGATACGGCATCATATTCAGGAGCAATCGCTATAGTAATAGAATCCTTTGTGCTTTTTACTTGCGCATTTGTAAATAACGGGAAACTAAAAAACAGAGTAGTTAATGATACTGTCAGGTTTAGCTTATTCTTTCTGGAAATTATGATCATTTAATCTGTTTTTAAACGGCGACTGTTACGCGCAATGCTTTAAGTCCTTCCACACCTTGTAATTCTTCTACCTCCAGGTATTCCACCTGATCAGTCAACAGGCCTTGTTGCTGTAATTTATGGATATAAACCATATATTCATCTGCCTCTGAGGCATTGAAATAAACAATGGCAATTTTACCTGGCTGGGTCAGCCGCTCGGAACTTTCTTTGATATGTGCTTTGTCAATCCTTTTCTTCACCATCTGATACCGGATATTATAACTTCCTTCCACATCAAATCTTTGTTCATCGATACGGAAACTAATGTCAATGATCTTCTCATAAACAAAGATCAGCTGCGTAGTTTCCAATGGAATTGGTAAGGACGGCTTCAGTTCATGTGTTAGTTTCGTAATCTGTGCAATAGCTTTCAATTGCCTCAACCGGAAATCGGCCACCAAATCTGTGCTGAACTCTCTGTCCGGAGCAATCGAATGTCCGAGGTAAATATCAAACTCTACCCCATCAGTTCTGAATTTCTCAAAATAACAAGGGTGTTGTTGTTGTAATTCTGCATTGAACTGATCCAGGTGTTTATTCACTGCCTGGTTAATGGTCTGCATGCTTTGCTCATAATTATCCCTGTTTTCAAAGATCTTCCCTCCCTGGCGTGTCAGCTCAAAATATTCATTAATGATTCCTTCAGCCTCAGGATAGACTTCTTTAAGGACGTTCAGATAAGGAGGGAGCTGATGCTGTAAATAGTCATCAGTTTTCATAATTTCCCGGTCAGAGATCTCATCGAAACCTTTATGGTCCCAGGACGATTGCTGCCTTGGAAAATCATCTTCTACAATTTCCGGAATAACACTCTTCAGGTTTCCCAATGCAGTTTCCAGGATTTCAAAATGTGCAAATAAATCTTTCCGGATCATCAGGTTCCGTTCAATACTCGAATTCCTGATATCAATTGCCCCATAAAAAGGATGTACATCCTTAAAATAAACAGGTTCAATAGGAAGGTCTTTCTTCCAATCGCCAGATTGCATATAATTGTAGGCAACTTCGTTGAAACGCCAGGATACAGAAGATTGGAGCGCTGTAAATTTATCCGTTACGATAGTCGTAATCTCATTGTTAAAATCAACAATAATATTTTGGTAAAGCTGTGCAAGTAAAGGAAATGCACTTTCAATCCTGGACAAAGTATTCCCATTGAAAGCAGAGCTGTCTTTAGTATAAAGTTCTAAACAGCCAATCAACCTGGCATTGTAATACAATGGAAAAATAGCATAAGACTTAATTCCTGCAGCTGCAGCAAGCTTCAGCATCGGAAAAGTTGAATATTCTTCTATGTTAAGCTCAGGAAAGATCAATCTGCGCGGGTTTGCGACAAAGTCTTCTATAAGCTTGGAATATTCTGGCTCACTAACTCCATCTAGCTTTGCCTGCTGAATGATTACGCTTTGAAAGCCTTCGTGAAAGTAAGGTAAGACCTTATCATTTAATTTCAGATAAGGCAATAGTCCAAAGGAGATCTGGTCACTGCCCACTAAAGACTTTAATGCGGCTGAAATTGAAGCAGTACTCCACCCTATTTGACACTGGTTATGTGATATAATAGCATTTTTAATAGATTCCAATGCATATTCTGCAGTAATATCTACTAAACTCACAATAGAAATCCCTTCTACACGGAACATTTCTGAAGGCAATAGCGTCATCAGGGTATCCAGGCTGTTGGTTTCATCCTGCATATACTCCTTTACATTTTGAAGTGTCAGCTCAGGTAAAGCTTTAGTACTGGTGACTTCTACAAAACGGGTATCTATATTTAATTTGTAATATCTTAGTAATTGCGTTTCATGGTCAACAATAGATTTAATCACATGCTGATCTGTTCCCAGGCTAAAGTTGTAAAACTTTTGCAGCACAAGATTATATAGCGTACTCAACATGGTCTTTTGCATTTCCTTTTGAGAAGGTAAAGCCAGATCTGCATTCAGCCCTTCTTTTTTATCATCCAGCAAAACTTTATAAAAAGCATTTGTCCCATAATGAAAGCAAGGGCAAACCGGTTTACTTAAAGCCCAAAGCTGCTCCTTCTCGTCGTTGATGATAGGAGATAGCGCAGTATAAATCAGTTCATACAAATGATTGTATTTAGCCACATCGGTAACAGGGATCGGGTCCATCAATTCTGGAAAAGCAGAGAACTGGTCCAGCAGATAAGTATAGAAATTTATTTTGGCTGTCTTTTCTACTTTAATTTTTTCCGTCAGGAAATTGATAAATGGTTTTAAGGAAAGCCGGATATCTGCTTTCATCCCATTTAATTCATCTCCGCACACGTACTTGTTAAAGTCAATCGTTATTGCCTGCATTTTTTGTTTTCAATTATAAGAGTCATTAATTGGCATTCATATAAATTTAATCAAATGCTCAGGGTTTACGCTTAAACTTTAAAATATTTCCAGAACTCAGTTCATCACCTTCATTAGAAATATACAGGTTCATCTGGTTATCAAAAGCTATTCCTTCGGGTTGGGCAAAAATAGAAGAATTTAACCGGTATACGCTTTTAACTTTCCAGTCCGGACCGGCTACTAACAGCAGTTTATTTACCGAAGAAAGAATATACCAATCTCCTGAATGCGGATCTTTTGTTAATGCAGAAGCCTTTAATCCCGTTTTCAGAATTTGTCCTGAAGTAACCAGTTCACTCAGATCCATAGAGAAATTACCCGACGCAATCAATTCTTTTTTCGCTGGATTATAAGTAAAGATAAAACCGGACATCGTTTGTTTTTTTTTATCTCCTTTACAGTTTTTACACAACAGATAAACCTGGTTGGTTTGCTGGTCAGCATAAATACTCTCATATTCTCCATCCGGCAAAATATCGGCCCATTCTTTAATCTTTCCCGCTTTCGGCTGAATGGCTTCTGTAAAAGGAAAAGTGAAAAGTGTGCCGTCGCTTCTCAGAATAATGACCGTCTCGTTTAAAATTGCCAGATCTTCATAGTCCCCCTTCTTACCAAAAACTGTATGCTGCTGTTTTTTATTCCCCCAGGCTTGTCTGTAAAGCCGGCCTTCTTCATCCTGTATGGAATAGATCGTATCACTTTTACCTTTGTAAAAAGCAATTCCAGAGATCTCATGCAAACTTTCGGGCATAATAAATTTCTCAGGATGATTGAAATCATAGACTTTAGGGCTTGAATAAGATTGCTTTGCTGGCTTACAGGCATAAAACCCAATAAGAATCAATATTGGCAAAAGGTAACTCAGCTTTTTAAGAAATGCTTTCATGATACGTTATTTTCGATGGTATGTAAAGTGGTTTCTTTCAGATAATCATAAATAGCCTGTTGAGAGCGGACTTTAACCTCACCGGCACAATAGTTATTCTGCATTTCTTCGTTGAGTTCAACTGCCTGAACAGTATCCCTTAACTGTAAATTTAAGATTTCTATCAGTCTTATTTTTAATTCCTCGTTATAGATTGGAAAACAGACCTCTATCCTGCCATAAATATTTCTGTTCATCCAATCAGCCGATCCCATAAAAAGATCCTCCTCACCATTGTTGTGGAAAAGAAAGATCCGCCCATGCTCCAGATATCTGTCTACAATTCTTGTTACCGTGATATTTTCACTTTGCCCTTCAATCCCGGGAATAAGACAGCAAACACTCCGTATAAGCAATTGTATTTTTATACCCGCAGCAGAAGCCTCATAAAGCTTGGAAATTAATACCCGCTCTTCAAGATTGTTCATCTTAATGATAATCCCAGCTTGCAGTCCCTTTTTTGCATTGACAATTTCACGGTCTATCAATGCAATAAATTTCTGCTGCAAATTGAATTGCGCAACTAATAAATGTTCAAAGTTAATAGCATCTTCAAGCAATGGTTTTTTCTTCTTCTTGCTCAGGAAACCAAATAGCTGTTTCAACTCTCCCAGCATGGCCTGGTTAGCTGTCAATAAGATATGATCCGTATAAAAGCGTGCTGTTGATTCATTCAGATTTCCTGTAGCCAGCAGTCCCAGATAATGACTTTGATTGCTAACTCTTCTTTTAACCAGTGCCACCTTTGCATGTACTTTCAGTTCTTTGTTGCTATAAATGATTTTTACGCCTGCAGCTTTCATCCGGGAAGCCCACTTGATATTATTGGCTTCATCAAATCTAGCTTTCAGCTCTACCATTACAGTTACCTTTTTACCATTTTTTGCCGCAGTCATTAAAGCATTGACAATTCTGGAATTATCTGCAACCCGGTAAAGCGTCACGTAAATCTCTTCGGTGAAACTATCATTTGCCGCTTCATTGAAAAATCTTAATATCGGATCATAATTCTGATAAGGAACATGAACCATCAGATCCTTTTTAAATATTTGTTCAAAAAGAGTCTCTTCTTTTTTCAAAAGCAGGTTCGGCAATGCCGGCCACTTTGGATAGTTTAGCCCAACTTCCTGAAAGGGGAAGTTACTCAGGTCCTTCATGTTGTGGTAATATCCACCTTCTACAACCGAAGAATTAGCCAGATTGAGTGCATAAATGATTTTATAAAGATGTCTGAGTGGTATCCCTGGCTGACATAGAAACCGGGTAGCAGTACCCAGATCCCTTTTCTTTAGCTCCTTTTCCAGCGCAATCGTAATATCTTCATCCAGATCTTCGATTTCCTCTTTAATATTCATCTCCGCATTCCTGGTGATCTTGATATTAAAGACGCCTTTAATTTCTTCAGCAGGAAAAAGATAATTCAGGTTATTTCTGATAATATCATCAAGAAACACAACATATTTCTGATCTTCTTTGTTAACCGCATACAACCTGGGCAAAACATCAGAAGGAAGCGTAATTATTTCCAGACGTTCTATACCGGCCGCATCCGACAGGATTACTGCCTGGTACAATCTGTTATTTTCAGCAAAGAAGCCATCTTCATCCTTCGCTACAGAAAATAACCTGATATAAGCCAGTACTTCAGTAAAGAAGATCCGGGATAATTCATCTATGATCAATTCAGGAATAGCTTCATTATATAACCAGTGGATATCCTTTGCTTTTAAAGCTGGCAAAAGCTGGTTAGCAAGTAAATGCCCAAACTTTTGCTGCTGCTGGTTGATTAAAAACTGTGCTTTATAATAATTATTATTTAATCCGGTACGCTCATCAAAGTTATCAATAGCCATCAAAACCGGCATCCTGACGCGGTAAAATTCATCCAGATTGGAAGAATAAATAGACAGAAACCTGATACGCTCCAATAAGGGAACCTGCTCATTTTCAGCTTCCATCAATACGCGCTCATTAAAGCTTAACCAGCTCAGGTCACGGTTAAAAAAGGTATATTCTGTCATCGTATTTTTATAAAGCTACTACCGCACTGGCAATAACAAAAGCAAGAACGGAAGCAATAATACCGAACATAAAAACATTATAGGCAATTCTCAGTAAACGGTATTTACGTCCTAAAACCACACCCTGAGAATATAAATCACGGATCAGGCTCCCATATAAGAATTCTCTGTCTTCCATCATTTTCTCCATTCCATTCACATAATCGGGTAAAGCCATCCGGTAAAAATTACCAAAGAACAGTAAATTCACCCTTTTTTCATCAATATCCTGCTTACTGAAAGTCCCCGGAGGTACGGTAGGCCTGGTAGCCAGGATAGAAAACACCATCGTCACCACACAAATAATCAGCAAGATCAATGTCGGAATGATCAAATGAGGATTATCTTCCAGTTTACGCAGCAGTACACTTAAAGTAACAGATAAAATGATAGAATTGGTAGAGATCATAATATGTGCTTTATTATCTGCCATATCACTCAACCGCTGATGGTTACCTGAAGAAATCCGGAACATGGTTTCTATCCCCTTATCCGGGCGGTCGCTTTTTTGCTTCTTATCTTTTTTTTTCTCCACAATTATTTCGGTATGCTTTTCTGAGATAACCGGGGCTGAATCATGAATAGCCTTTTCCTTTGCTTTCCCATGCTTATCTTTAAATACTTTTTCTTTCAATTCGTTCAGGTTTGATTCCTTTTTTGCTGCCAGTAAACCCTGACAGTAATCGGTATGGTAATGGTGCATTTCGAAAAGGACAATGGTTTTTGAACGCCATTCCTCCTTATCAATATCCCTGCCCGAAAAAGCAATTGCTTCTTTACGGATCAGTTTATTTCGTTCCTTAAAATCTTCACTGCCTAAATGAAAAAGGTCAGCATCACAAACAATTTCTTCTAACAACCCTACCGGGCGCTGAGGCATTTTTGTAGCCAGAATACAATTGGTTACCAAATCCGTTAATTCCGGCTCTGCTCCCTTTGATTCCAGAAATTCTTTAGCCAATGCCGCACCGCGGTCTTCATGCCTTTCACAGTTGGTCAGGTAACCTATATCATGGAACCAAGCAGCTACATTGACCACAAAAAAGTCATGGTCTGACAATTGGTAATGGTTGGCTATTTTGACTACAGCTTTCACAACCTGCTCGGTATGCAACAAGTTATGATAAGTTAATCTCTCATCTTTATTCAGGTGAAACAAGTTCGAGACATGCGCTCTGACCTGATCCAGGATATCCAGGTAATTCATGCTATAAATATGGAGGTTTAAATTCTTAATTCCCAATGCCTTCAATAAGCATCTCTACGAGCTCATCAAAATATTCATGGGATTGTACTTCTGAAGGATTAATAGAGAGCGGAAAGTGCAAGCCCCTGAAAGCAACGATCAATACGAAGGACATCTTATGAATACTTTCTGCAGAAAGGTCTCTGAATTCCCCGCTTTGTGTACCACCAAGAATGATTTCACTGATCATCCCCAGTTGCATCTGTTCATATTTTAGTCTAAGGGGCAGCAACATCCTCCGGGATTCAATCATGTCTACAAAAATCACTTTATAGAGACTGCGGAATTCCAGGATAGCTGTGCTTTGAAAATTCAGAAAAGCTTTTAGCTTATCTTCCGCAGAAAATACGCGGTTTACTATTTCGCGCAAATTTTTAATTACTGCTTTCATTTCATCTTTAACAACAGCAGCGAAGATTTCGTTTTTTCCGGGGAAATAATAATAAAGCGTGCTTTTTCCTTTTCCGGCGGCAGCAGAGATATCTTCTATAGTTGTCTTTTTTAATCCGAATTTCCCAAACAAAGATTTGGCGGCAATTAAGATCTCACTAACTACGATTTCATCTTTATCCATAAACATTGTTTCAATAGGTTCTGCTTAACAGGTCTGCTAATTTCAGACTGCTTTTTGAATTCCAAAAGTATTGAATTTAACTGGGGAAAATAATACCCTGATGAATAAAAAGAACCCCCTTTCCTTTCTAAATAAATGATAGGATTAAATGGTAACAAACAATGACAAATTGATTTAAACAGAGTCAGACAACAAGTTATCATGAACTCAAACCTGGAATATCAGAACAGGAACGATCTTTGCCTGTTCTTCTGAGTATACCCAAAATAAATGAATTCTAATTGAATAACTTAATCAGCCTGGTCAAGTCATACTAAAATGCATTAAACGAATTAAATAACCCAAATCAAAACGGATTAATATAATATTAATTGATTTTCTTATATTAAGACAACACCAATCAGAACGTAATTTTAACGCAAATTCAACCGCATTCTCAGGATGGCAACTCAATTTATTAAAAGAATGCTCGGCATTCATCATCAGTCCAACGTACAGCTCTTGAAAAACTTAAGCTATTTCGGCTCCGAAAGACATGGATATATGGTTCCTGATCACTTTTTAGGATCACATTCCATTTGTTACTGTGTAGGTGCTGGCGAAGATATTTCTTTCGATACAGAGCTTAAAATGGCTTTTGATGCAAAAGTTTACATTTTTGATCCTTCCCCTTATGGAATTAACCACTTCAATCAGGTTAAAGATTATGTAAATCATGGAATCCCGCTCACCCTGGATAAAACCCTTGCACCTTACGTTTACAATATCAGCAGCAAACAGTTCTCTGAAATCAAATTTGTTCCGGTAGGACTCTGGGATGAGAAGAAAACATTAAGGTTCTACGACCCTGAAAGAGAGAATTATTCCTCTCATTCTGCTATTTTATTTACAGAATCAAAGAATTTCATTGAAGCTCCTGTTGACCGTTTAAGCAACCTGATGACCGAGCTGGGCCACCAGCATATTGATTTGCTCAAAATAGAAATAGAAGGAGCTGAATACAAGGTGATTGATACAATTATTGAAGATAAGCTGAATGTTAAAGCTATCTTGGTAGAATTTGATGAAATTTACAATACAAAGGACAAATCATTCCATTTCAGAATAAAAAGGAGCTGTAATAAATTAAGGAAAGCTGGTTATGTACTGGCACATTCCACGGTTGCGATGAAACGCCTGTTTATCAGGAAAGACATTTATGATCAGTTAAAAAAATTAGAAATTAATGCATAACACTACTAAACAGGATTTTGTTGATTTGGAAGCTATTCCTTCAGTTTATTCTCTTTTTGAGGATGCAGCAAAGAATTTCCCAAAACTCACTGCGCTTGCTTTCGGGCAGGAACAGCTCACTTACGAAGCACTCTTAAAAAGAGTGACAGACCTGAGTGCAAAAATCTCTGAATTAACGCTGAATGAAGATCTTATTGGCTTAAGTACAACCAGATCTGCCGACATGATCATTACCTTGCTGGCTATACTCAAATCAGGAAAAGCTTACCTCCCTTTAGACCCTGCCTACCCCAAACAAAGGTTACAGCAAATCGTTGCAGATTCTGGTCTTAAAACCTGCATTTGTCAGGTTCAGGAACAGGAACTTTTTGGTTCATCAGCATTAAATATCATGATCAGCAATACCGCTGCTGAAACAGCTGTATCACAGCAAAAGGAAGCACCACTCGTGCAAAATCCCAATGCTTATGTACTGTATACTTCAGGTTCTACCGGTACACCTAAAGGAGTATATATGACACAGGCTGCCCTGGTCAACCTTATTTTATGGCAGCAGCAGCATTCAATTACAGGCCCGGGCAGTAAAACCTTACAATTCGCACCTGTAAGTTTTGACGTGTCTTTCCAGGAAATATTCTGCACACTCACTACAGGAGCAACCTTAGTACTCATTAACGATGACTTGAGACTAGATCCTGTCAACCTGCTGAATTTCATCAATGAGGCTGCTATAGACCGTATTTTTCTGCCTTTTGTGGCATTGCAGTTTTTAGCTGAAGCTGCCACTGCCAGCCAGCAATATCCTCAGCATTTAAAAGAGGTGATGACTGCTGGTGAACAGTTAAAAATCACTCCGCAGGTCAAAGAATTTTTCGAAGGACTAAACAACTGTGTTCTTTTTAACCAATATGGCCCTACAGAATGCCATGTGGTCACTGAACTTAAACTGACCGGAGCACCTTCCAAATGGCCGCCATTGCCAAATATTGGCCGGTCTATCTCCAATACGGTTATTTATATTTTAGACCAGGACAACAATGTACTGAAAACGGGAGAAACCGGAGAACTGGCAATTTCAGGGACCAGCCTTGCTGAAGGTTACCTGAACAGGCCGGAGCTAACTGCTGAAAAATTTATCTGGATCGCCGTAGATGGTCTGCAGACCCGTGTTTACGTGACTGGTGACCTTGCCCGTTATGAAAATGATGGTAGTATTGAGTTTTTGGGAAGAAAGGACGATCAGGTAAAAATCAGAGGTTATAGAATTGAATTGGGAGAAATTGAAGTTTTGCTCAACCAGATAGCTGGTGTCAAACAAGCTGTTGTTATCGCTAAACCCGATTTAAGTGGCCAATACAGGTTGCTGGCATATCTTGTTGCCGATACTAAAAACAGGAATACAAGCCTGATCAGAAATGAACTGGAAGCAAATTTACCTGATTATATGATCCCTTCCGCTTTCATCTGGATGGAAGATCTGCCTAAAACAACCAGTGGTAAAGTGGACAAAAAAAACCTTCCTTTACCAGAACGAAAAAGACCTGAATTAGCCACGCTATATAGTCCGGCCAAAACGACTTTGGAGAAAAGAATTGCCGCAATCTGGGGCAATGTATTAGAAATAGATCAAATCGGGATCAATGATAATTTCTTTGAACTGGGTGGTAACTCTCTTTTAGCCTTAAAAACAGTTTCTTCCTTAAGAACTGAACATCATATTGCACTGCCGATCACAAAACTTTATCAATTTCCGCAAATCAGTAAGCTCGTAAATTATCTTGATACGGCAGCGGCAGCGACAAAAAAACAAAGAGTACACTCTTCAGATCCGGAACAACCGATTGCCATTATCGGCATGGCGGGTAAATTCCCCGGTGCAGACACAATCGAAGAGTTATGGGAAGTACTGCGTAACGGTAAAGAAACAATTACTTTCTTTAAAGATCTCGATAGTAGTATTCCGGATGAAATCAAAAATGATCCGCAATACGTAAAAGCCAGAGGTATTCTGAATGGCGCAGATTTATTTGACCCCGCATTTTTCGGGATCAATCCTAAACTTGCCGAACTCATGGATCCGCAGCAAAGGGTATTCCTGGAGATCAGCAGGGATGTGCTGGAAAAATCAGGACATTTACCTGCGGTTTATGATGGCCTGATCGGTGTATTTGCAGGTTCTGGAAACAACAGTTATTTCCCTCATAATGTGGCAGGCAACACCGATTTGATTAACCAGGTAGGTAGTTTCCAGGTCATGACGGTCAACGAGAAAGATTATATCTCTTCCCGGACGGCTTACCAGCTGGATTTGAAAGGCCCTGCAGTGAGTGTATTTTCAGCCTGCTCTACTTCTCTGCTTGCAGTTACCCAGGCCGTAGAAAGCCTGCGAAAAAACCAATGTGACGTTGCTATTGCTGGTGGGGCAAGTATTACCTCTCCCATTCACAGCGGACATATTTATCAGGAAGGTGCCATGTTAAGCCAGGACGGCCATTGCCGCTCTTTTGATGCCAACGCTACCGGAACAGTATTCAGTGATGGAGCAGGAGTTGTACTTTTGAAAACATTGGCAACTGCATTAAAAGACGGAGATACTATTTATGGCCTGATTAAGGGTGTCGGTATAAACAATGACGGAGGCGCCAAAGGAAGCTTTACTGCACCAAGTACCGATGGACAAGCTGCTGCAATTGAAATGGCTATTCAGGATGCCGGCGTTGATCCTGCTACGATCTCTTATGTGGAAACGCATGGAACGGCCACTCCTCTGGGTGATCCGATTGAGATTGAAGGCTTAAAACAAGCATTCGGAACCCAAACCGCCAAACAATTTTGTGCTATAGGTTCTATTAAAAGCAATATGGGACATATGACTGCAGCTGCAGGTGTGGCTGGTCTGATCAAAACAACCCTTGCTTTATATTATAAAGAAATCCCTCCTTCTATCAACTTTGAAAAGCCCAATCCAAATATATCATTTGCCGATTCTCCGTTTTATGTCAATGACAAGTTAAAACCCTGGGATACGGATAAAATAAGGAGAGCAGGTGTAAGCTCTTTTGGTGTAGGAGGAACAAATGTTCATGTCATTGTAGAAGAACACGACCATTTAAAAGCACTGAATGAAGATCAGGGACGTTTAAAAAACCTGTTTACCTGGTCGGCTAAATCAACAGAGAGCTTACAAGCTTATGAATCGGTTTTAAAAACATATCTGAATACAAAACCTGAGCTTAATCACGCTGATGCTGCTTATACGCTGCAAACTACAAGGGCTGATTTTTTACAACGTAGTTTCCTCGTTGCAAATACCGGACAGGAATTAGCAGAGGGATATACCGTATCCACTGCTATTGTTAAAATAATGCCAGGCGAAACTGTATTTCTATTTCCTGGTCAGGGTGCACAATACCCTGGCATGGGTACTGAATTATACGAAAATGAGCCTGTTTACAAAGCTGCTATCGATGAATGTGCATTGATATTAACCAAATACCTGGAGCTGGATATCAGGCAGCTTATTTATGCAGCGGCTGAGGACCTCCAGGCGGGTATACTGCTGAACAATACAAAATATACACAACCTGCTTTATTTATCACCTCTTATGCACTTGCACGTTTGTGGATCAGCTGGGGAATACAGCCCTCTATCCTTTGCGGACACAGTATAGGAGAGTACGTTGCAGCACATTTAGCCGGTGTTTTCACATTGGAAGACGGTCTTAAACTGATTGCTACACGTGGTGCAATGGTTAGCGGACTACCAGAAGGAAGCATGTTAAGTGTAAGAGCTTCTGCTTTGGAAATTGAGAAAATCCTTCCCGAAAGCTTAGCCATTGCAGCCATAAACAGTCCCAAATTATGTGTCGTTGCCGGAAAGAATGAAGATATTGATGCTTTTCAGCTCAAACTTGATGAAAGACTGATTTTACATAAAAGATTATTGACCAGTCATGCTTTTCACTCTGCAATGATGGACCCTATCCTCAAAGACTTCAATGAAATTGTAAGCCAGGTTAAATTAAACAGACCGCAAAAACCAATTGTTTCTACAGTTACTGGTGATTTTCTGACCGATGCGCAAGCACAGAACCCTGCTTACTGGACGGAACATTTAAGAAACACAGTGCGGTTTTCTCCTGCACTGGATACGATATTAGCACTGGATCATCCAGTATTGATTGAAGCCGGACCAGGAAATACCTGTACCACACTGGCCTGGCAGCACGAAGCCAAAACTACTTTTACCGCTATCGCCAGTCTGGATAAAAAAGAAGCCACAGGCGCTTACGATGCCATTTTAACAGCTTTAGGAAAAACCTGGTTAGCAGGATTAACCCCAGACTGGAAGGCATTATATAACCATCAGCAAAGACAGCGGGTTGAGCTGCCAGCTTATAGTTATCATAAAAAACGATACTGGGCAGAACCAAAAAACATTGCAAAACAAAATCTATTGACCAATACTCACCAAAACAATACAACCCTTATTGCCATGAGGAAAGATACACTGATTGAGAAAATAAAACATCTGCTGGAAAATGCCTCAGGAATTGAAATGGATGGCATTACCCCAGATACAAGTTTTATTGAAATCGGACTGGATTCATTACTGCTGACACAGGTAGCAATTACCTTTAAAAAAGAATTCTCGCTTCCGGTCAGCTTTAGACAATTGAATGAAGAATATTCAACTATTGAGGCACTTGCCTTTTATATAGATAAAAATACACCACAGGAGCCAGTTCCCGCAGCTATACCAAGCCCATCACCGGCTTATACACAGCAAGACAGTGCACCTGCTACCTTTGCACCTGCCTTTGCACCTGCAGATACTGCACTGGGGTTAATCGCTCAGCAGTTGCAGTTATTGACTAAACAGGTAGAATTAATGAGTGGATCTGCGCCTTCCAATTACAGGGATGCAGTTTCGGCCGCGCCGGTACTTGCACCAGCAACGGATATTTCTGCAGAGGAACTGATAGAAATTAAAAAACCATTCGGGGCCACTGCACGAATTGAAAAAAGTTCAACTGCGCTTACACCTGAGCAAAAAGAATTCCTGGCGCAATTAACACAACGCTATACTCAAAAAACCGCTGCCAGTAAAGCTTATACACAAAAACACAGGTCCCATATGGCCGATCCCCGGGTAGTATCCGGGTTCAAGCCTTATACCAAAGAGATTGTTTATTCTATTGTCGCTAATAAATCTGCTGGAAGTCATTTATGGGATATCGATGGAAATGAATATATAGATGCCCTGAATGGTTTTGGCTCAAACTTATTAGGCTATCAGCATCCGGTATTAAAAAATGCAATCCTGGAACAGGTAGAAAAAGGATATGAAATAGGCCCGCAGCATGAGCTTGCCGGTGATGTTAGCCAGTTGATTTGTGAATTCACTGGTTTTGACCGCGCTGCCTTATGTAATACTGGCTCTGAAGCTGTTTTAGGCGCAATGAGAATTGCAAGAACAGTAACCGGACGCTCTTTAATTGTTTCTTTTTCAGGATCTTATCATGGAATTAATGATGAGGTCATTATCAGGGGAACTAAAAAATTAAAAAGCTTTCCAGCCGCTCCGGGTATTATGCCCGAAGCTGTTCAAAATATGCTGGTCCTGGATTATGGGACTGAAGAGTCATTAAATATCATCAAAGAGCGGGCAAATGAAATTGCCGCTGTTCTGGTAGAACCTGTACAGAGCAGAAGACCAGAATTTCAACCTGTAGCATTTCTGAAAGCGCTCAGGGAGATTACCCTGAAAGCTGAAACTGTACTGATCTTTGACGAAGTCATCACCGGTTTTCGCGCAAATCAGGGTGGTGCACAAGCGATATTTGGCATCCAGGCCGATCTGGGCACTTATGGAAAAGTCATTGGCGGAGGTTTACCAATCGGAGCTATTGCTGGAAAAAAACAGTTTATGGATGCATTGGATGGCGGTTTTTGGTCTTTTGGAGATGCTTCTTACCCGGAAGTTGGCGTTACTTATTTCGCCGGGACTTTTGTCAGACACCCTTTGGCACTGGCTGCTGGCAAAGCCAGCCTGGAATACATGAAAGCAAAAGGTCATGAATTCCAGCTCAAATTAAATAACAATACTACTTATCTGGCCGGCTTATTAAATGATACCATTGAGGAATTGGGCCTGCCCATGCTTGCCGCTCATTTTGGTTCTTTGTGGAAAATAAAATTTACAGCAGAATATCCATACAGTGAGCTGCTGTTTACCTTAATGCGGTACAAAGGAATTCATATCTGGGATGGTTTCCCTTGTTTTTTAACAGAGGCGCATACCCTGGATGAAATCAATCAGATTGCAGCGCAATTCAAAGAAAGTGTGCTGGAATTAATGAAAACCGGACTAATTCCTCTAAATCAATCCCCATCTTTAACTGAACCTGTCCGCTCAACAGGAACATCCGGACTTCAACCGCCTGTTCCAGGTGCAAGATTAGGGAGAGATCAATCGGGAAATCCTGCCTGGTTCATTACAGATCCGGAAAATCCGGGAAAATATCTTCAGGTGGAGTCAAATAGTTAAAATGATAGTGCGTAAACAAAACATAACCTATAAACCAGTTGATTTTGATCCTTTTATAGCAGGAGAAATCATTCGTACTGCACCATCAACGGAGCCTCAGCTAGAAATCTGGACTTCTTGTATGCTGGGAGGGAATGATGCGAGCAGAGCATACAATGAATCTGTTTCACTCCGTCTAAAAGGAAATATAAACCCTGTTTTATTAAAAGATACGATCAAAAGAGTAGCCCAGCGCCATGAAGCCTTAAGGTCAGCTTTTAGCAGGGACGGTGCTACTATCCTGATTTTTGACCAGGTAAAAGATGAACTGGCTTTTACAGATTTATCGGCGCTGAGTTCTGCTCAAAAGGAACAGGAGATCAAACAATACGTTGAAAGTGATGCCTTATTCTTATTTGATCTGCTGAATGGCCCGCTGTTTAAAACAGGTCTGCAAAAGCTTTCCGATCAGGAATACCATTTCACTTTTACAGGACATCATGTTATCTGTGATGGCTGGTCACTGGGGATTATTTTACAGGACATCAGTAAAATCTATACTGCGCTGGTCAACCATACTGATCCAGATCTGCAAGAAGCAACTTCCTTAACTGATTTTGCTTATGAACAACTGGAGTTTTCAAAGAGCGCGGAGCGCAAAGCCAACGAACAATTCTGGCTCAGCCAGTATGAACAGCATATTCCAGTATTGGATGTACCCACTGATCATGAACGTCCGCAGCTCAGAACCTTCCAGAGTAAGCGCCTGGATTTCCATATTTCACAGGAATTGATCCATGCGCTGAAGGAAACCGGAAGAGCTGAAGGAAGCAGCCTGGTTATTACTTTTCTGGCTGCCTTTGAAGTATTTCTGCACCTTTTAACCGGGCAAAGAGATGTCGTGGTCGGCTTACCAGCTTCCGGACAATCCGTTACCGGACATTATAACCTGGTTGGACATTGTGTAAACTTTCTGCCTTTAAGAAGTTACCCGAATAAAAACTACAGTTTTAAGGAATACCTGAAACTGAGAAAATCAGCTGTGCTGGATGCTTTCGATCATCAGCAGATTACCTGGGGTAACTTATTGAAAAATCTTAAGATTGCAAGAGATCCTTCCAGAATCCCCCTGGCCCCCGTTGTTTTCAATGTAGACATGGGCTTAGATGACGGGGTAGCTTTTGAAAACCTTGACTATCAATTGATCAGTAATCCAAGAGCTTTTGAAAGCTTCGAACTGTTCATTAATGCCAGCGGCTCAGAAAATTCATTTGTGCTGGAATGGTCTTACAATACCCAGTTATTTGAACAGCAGACCATTGAGCAAATGATGGCTGGCTTTGAAAATATCTTAAAGTTTATCACTGCACATCCCAACCTGAAACTGAAAGAATTGGTTCAGCAGGATAATCCATATTTTCTTTCCGCTCCTGTCTTTAAAAGAAGTACAGCTATTTCTGCATTAGCCATACCCGATTTCAGCGCAGAGATTGCTGCACTAAAAGGGGTTACAATTCAGCATTTATTTGAAAAAGCTGCCGCCGCTTTTAAAGATCAGACCGCCATTACTTTTCAGGATGAGTCTATTAGTTATAGCAATCTTGAAATCAGGGCCGACAACCTGAGCAGGGCAATCCTGAACCGTGCACCTCAGGAGGAAATCATCGGAATCAGTACTACACGCGGCATTAATATGATCGTGGCTATCCTGGCGATTCTTAAAGCAGGAAAAGCCTATCTGCCAATGGACCCTAATTATCCGGAAATCAGGCTGAGCCAGATTATAAATGATTCAAATCTCCATTTTTGTATTGCCGGGGCCGTAGAAAACAAGTTCTTTCAGCAGCTGGATTTACAAACGATAGATTTCGATCTTACTTATAGTTTACCTGTACAAAACGACAGCCTGCAGAATCCGAACGGCTATGTTTTATATACTTCAGGTTCTACCGGAAAGCCTAAAGGCGTTTACATGACCCAGCTTGCCCTGGTCAATTTAATCCAGTGGCAAATGGTCAATTCTATTGCCGGAGCAGGGAGTATAACCCTGCAATTTGCACCGTTAACTTTTGATGTATCTTTCCAGGAGATATTCTGTACACTTTGTGCAGGCGGACAACTGATCCTGATTGACGATGTACTCCGGTTAAACCCTGATAACTTACTGGATAAGATTGAGCTAAAAAAGATCAACAGAATTTATCTGCCTTTTGTAGCCTTACAATTCCTTGCCGAAACTGCAGCAAGTATGGGTAAATTCCCTAAAGCTTTAAAAGAAGTGATGACAGCCGGTGAACAGTTGAAAATTACCCCGCAGATTGAGCAGTTTTTCAGAGCTGTTCCGGGTTGTATCCTTTACAATCAATATGGCCCTACTGAATGCCATGTGGTGACCCAATTGAAATTAACCGGAAATCCTTCCAAATGGCCGGCTTTACCTCCCATTGGAAGCCCGGTTTCCAATACAACTATCCATATTACTACCGAAAACCTGGAAATACTGGCCCCGGGAGAAATTGGGGAATTATGTATTGCTGGTGCCAGCCTGGCTGCCGGATATTTAAATAAACCTGAACTGACTGCGGAGAAGTTTGTCAGCTTAAATTTACCTGATGGAAAACAGGTACGTGTTTACCGTACAGGTGATTTGGCCAGAATATTACCTGATGGAAATATTGAGTTCCTGGGCCGTAACGATGACCAGGTTAAAATAAGAGGTTACCGGATTGAACTTGGAGAAGTAGAAGCCGTATTAAACCGCATTCCAGGGATCGCGCAAGTTGTAGTGACTGCGAAAGAAGACCATAACGGCCGGAAAAGATTAGTCGCTTATTTAGCTTCTGCTACCGGAAATCAGGATACTGCTTTTGTAAGAAACGAAATTCAAAGCAGATTACCCGCCTTTATGATCCCTTCCGTATTTGTCTGGGTCATGGAATTTCCAAGAACAAGCAGTGGTAAAATAGACAAAAAATTATTGCCAGCCCCCGACCATCTGCATGCTGGTGATTTCAGCAAATATAAAGCACCGCAAACGGCAACTGAGCTTACCATTGTCAAATTATGGGAACAATTACTCGATGTCAAAGAAATAGGAATTGATGATAATTTCTTTGAACTGGGCGGACATTCACTCATCGCAATCCAGTTCATGATCCAGATAGAAAAAGCTAACGGACATGGTTTGCCACTTGCTACTTTATTTGAATATCCGACCATCCGGACTTTAGGAAAATTACTGGATGGACAGAACCGCCCAACTACCTATACCTCTTTGGTACCTATTAAACCATCAGGTTCAAAGACTCCGATCTATATTGTTCATGGAGGCGGTTACAATGTACTTAACTTTAGTGGGATTGGGTTGCATGTAGACCAGGAACAACCTGTATTTGGTATTCAGGCGCAAGGATTGGACGGCGTGGAAGAACCCATGGACAATATGGAAGACATTGCCCGTTATTATATAGAAAGTATACTGGCACAAAACCCACATGGCCCTTATGCACTTGCAGGCTATTCTTTTGGAGGATATGTCGTGATAGAAATGGCCAGACAGTTAAGAGAACTGGGACATGAGATTAAAATGCTGGGTATTTTTGATACCAATGCAAAAAACCTGGACTTCCACGGAAATGATTTTAGTGTTTTCAAAGAAAGGGTGAAGAAACAGTTACCAAAATTCTGGTGGATCATCACTTCATTTTTCAAGAACCCCAAAGCGACTGTTAATTATCAGAAACATATCATCACTACCAGATTAAAGGAAATTTTTGGGACCCAGACAAAAACAGAAGAAGAAGCGGGGGGAATCTATGAGATTATGAGGCGGATTGACAAGAAGTATGACATTGCTTATCAAGCCTATAAACTAGCTCCTTTTGAAGAGAAGGTACATTTGTTCAGAGCCACAGACAATGTTTATTTTGTAGAGGATTTTAAATACCTGGGCTGGCAGAAATATGCCTTAAAAGGAGTTGAAGTACATGATGTGCCCGGAGACCATAAAACGATGCTCCTGGCACCTTACGATAAAGAATTTGCAAGGACACTCCAGCAAGTGCTGGATAGTGTATCCTAAAATGCGCTGGACAACGTGTCTCTTAAAATTTTTGAATGTGGTTAAGCTTTTCTTTTCGATTTTTCCCATGCTGCACTCTGGTTTTTTTGGTAATATCGCAAAATACCTGCAAGTACGGCATAATTCATCATGCAAAAATAATAAGGAACGAATAAGGCTTTTACACGGATATTCCGCTGTTCAAAATAAAACCCAATCATACTTAATACATAGAAAAGCACTTGCAGCGCAAATAAATATTGATAAAAGACAACAGGTTTTGAAAATGCGATAAGGCCATTCAGTATAAAAACCAGGATTAAAAGAACCGGTACAATTGTCCACCGTAAAACCCTGTGACTAATATATTGAAACGTAAATACAAAATTACGAAATGGATTTGCCGCTTTTTTTAAACGAAGGATGGATTGCATGCCCCCCGCAGCGATTCTGATCTTTCTTTTCAGCTCTTCTTTGACATCAGCCGATGCGGTTTCCATAGCATAGGCTCCAGGTTCATAAGCAATCACATAACCATTCTCAGCAATGCGCATGGCAATCATATGGTCATCTATAATTGTATCGCTTTCAACAGGCTGGTACAATGCAGTCCTGATACTGAACAATTCTCCGGCTGCTCCTACATTGGAATATAATTCATAGTCCAGTTTTTTTAGTTTAGACTCATATTTCCAGTAAAAACCCTCCCCTGCTGAACTGGCATCAGCCGATGCTTCAACCAGTATTCTCTTTTCACCTGCAACGGCCCCAACCTTAGGATTTTGATAATGCTTCACCAGTTCACGGATAGCTTCAGCATTTAAAAAAGTATTCGCATCCGTAAATACCGTAATTGCGCCATTGATTAAAGGAATAGCCCTTTTAATAGCTGCCATCTTTCCCGCTCGTAAATCTTGATGTAAGAGCGTGATCTCTTTAAAATTACCCACTTTCGCTGCGGTCTGATCGGAAGACCCGTCAGTAATGAAAATCAGCTGCAGCTTATCTTCAGGATAATCCAATTCCAAAGTATTCCTTATTTTATCTTCAATGATATCTTCTTCATTGTAGGCTGCAACCATCAGGGTAACTGTTGGCAAAACTGCATCTGTTTTAAATGCAAACGGTTTGCTGAACAATCTTTTGATTTTCACCAGCAGGTAAAGCATAAAACCATAACCAACAAACGTATATACAATCAGAAAAATGCTGATCCAAAAAACTATAATCATCAATATTTATATTTTAAAGCCTAAATCGTTACTATCTTTTGAATGGTTAAAATTCCATTTCAATCCCAGGAAAACCCATTTAATCAAGTCTTTCCTATTCTTCTTTATATACATTAATACTTGCTTCGGGCTGGCAATGCCGATATAATACAAACTAAAAAGCAAAGTATTCAACCAGTTGGTATTCCTGCGGATGAACAACATCCTGTTCCGGGTCATAAAGTATGTTTTAATACTGCTTTCTTTCCCCACACTCATGGATTCTTTATGGTAAATTTTGGTACGGCCTGTAAACCATATTTTTTTACCTGCTTTTCTAAATTTCTCACACCAGTCCAGTTCTTCATAATACAGGAAAAAGTTGTTTTCCATTAACCCGGCAAACTGCAGATCAGCCTTACGGCACATCATGGCAGCACCATGGCAGAAAGCAGTTTCCACAAAAGCCTCATCATATTGTCCCTGGTCAATTTCCATCGCTCCGATGGTGCTGTTGCGGCAAGTCACGTAATTCATTTTTGTTGAACCTGCATACTGAATCACATCAGGTGCATCAAAATACAATAATAATGGAGATATTAATCCAATTTCCTGGTTTTCATCCAGCGCGCTGGTCAGTTCAGTCACCAGGTTCCCGGTAATTTCGGTATCGTTATTCAGGAATAAAAGATAGGTTCCTTCCGCTTTTGCAATTCCCAGGTTATTCCCACCCGCAAACCCAAGGTTTTCAGGAGAAGCCATATAAATAAGGCCGGGATATTCTTTGATGAAGCTAGCCGAATGGTCTTCTGTGCTACCATTATCGACCAGGATAACCTCAACTTCAGTCAAATTGGTGTGAAGTTTTACTGACTTTAAAAAATCCAGTGTGACCGCCGGCTGGTTAAAATTAACTGTTATAATTGAAGTGCGTTTCATCCCTGGTAAAAGTAGTGATTTGAAGGTAACAGATAGCTTAAATTTTGAGGATAATATCCTGTAATTCCTATACTATAAGTTGGTGCTAATAATTAAATCCTGATAAGCAATAAGTAATCCAACTCCTATTGGTTTAATTCAGGCCTTTCACAATGATATTATTATAAAATAAGTAGATTTGTGTATAAGAGTATCTACAATTTGGGCAAAAATTGCGATTTGTACCTCTCAATTAGAATTGACTATAAGCCATAGCAATAAAATATTAATTTTATTGCCTATTAGCATTTAAACATTAATTAGTATAAAATAACAAGCGACGTTTTAACCTGTTTTTAATACTGGCACCATTTTTTCTATAGGGTCGGTGTTACAGTAGACATAAAATCTTCATCAACTCTACCAGAAAATGCGTATTGCCCATTTGATCCTTACTTATACCAGTCCAGAACAAACAGAGCGAATGATCAAAAGTTTATCTCATCCTAATTTTGACTTCTATATTCATGTAGATAAAAAGTTTGACATAAACCCACACTTATTCCTTAAAGACACCCCAAACGTTTATTTCATTAACAACAGGATTGACGTGAGGTGGGCAGGCTTCAGTACCGTGACCGCAACCTTTGAATGTATCAAAGAGATTTCAAAAACTGGTATCCGATATGATTTTATCAATTTTCTGAGCGGACAGGATTACCCGGTTAAATCAGCTGATTTTATCAATGATTTTTTTGCACAGCACAAAGGCAAAGAATTTTTAAGTTACCGTGATATCAAAAATGACTGGAAAGAAGGGCTGATCAGAATGGAAAAATACTTCCTGACCAGCTATAACTTTATCGGGAAATACAGACTGGAAAACCTGATCAACAGGATCATGCCTAAAAGAAAGCTGCCTTATAACCTCCATCCTTACGGTAAATCAATGTTCTGGATGTTGAGCCCTGAAGTTGCCTTACACGTGGTACACACAGTTGAAAACGATAAGAAACTTAAATACTTTTTCTCGTTATGCTGGGCGAGTGATGAATTTGTGTTCCAGACTATCTTACTCAATTCCAGATACAAAGACAGAGTTATCAATAATAACTACAGATATATTGACTGGTCAGCTGGCGGAGCTAACCCAAAAACACTAGATGAAAGTGACTTCGAAAAAATTGCAGCTTCAGATATGCTGTTTGCAAGGAAGTTTAATATGGCCGACCATCCGGAAATCCTTAATTTAATAGACAAGAACTTATTAGCAAATGGCGCACATACTTAATATACAAACTTTTAAAGACAGCAGAGGCATTTTGACAGTGCTCGATAATATTGTTCCTTTCGAAATTAAAAGATTATTCTATATCTATTCTGTAGATGATACCGATCGCGGAGGCCACAGACATCACGAAACCCATCAGGCGGCAATATGTATCAAAGGATCTTGCAAAATCACCAATAACAACGGAAAAAAGACAGAGATGTTTGATTTAGACAGTCCTGAAAAATGTTTAATGTTATTGCCTGAAGACTGGCATGTGATGCACGACTTTTCAGCAGATGCAATTCTTTTAGTACTGGCTTCTACAGCATTTGATCCTAAAGACTATATTTACGAGCCTTATGATTCCATATGAAAGCCTGAAAATACTCAACCTTCCATTTGAAGAAAAGTTTAAAAGTAAATTTGCTGATTTTCTGGATAAAGGATGGTATATACTGGGTGAAGAAGTTGCGCAATTTGAACAGGAATTTGCAGCCTACCACCAGGAAAATTATGTCGTTGGGGTAGCCAATGGGCTGGACGCACTTATCCTCTCCCTGCAATGCTGCAAATTTCAAAAAGGTGACGAGGTTATCGTGCCTTCCAATACTTATATCGCAACTATTCTGGCTATTATACAATGCGGGCTAACGCCGGTACTGGTTGAGCCAGACAGTCATACCTACAATATTGACCCCAAACTGATCGCCCGCGCCATTACCCCCAAAACTGTGGCTATTATGGTTGTCCATTTGTACGGGCAATGCTGCGAAATGGATCCTATACTGGGGCTGGCCAAACAACATCAGCTTAAAATAATTGAAGATTGCGCGCAAGCACATGGGGCAAAATATAAAGGTAAATTAGCCGGAACTTTTGGTGACTTTGGTGCTTTCAGTTTTTATCCAACCAAGAATTTAGGTGCTTTAGGTGATGCAGGGGCTATTTTATGCCGTACTGAATCAGACTATCATCAGCTCAGACAATTAAGGAACTACGGTTCGGAAAAGAAGTATCATAATGGCGTAATCGGGTATAATTCAAGACTTGACGAACTACAAGCTTCCTTTTTAAGGATTAAATTGCCACACCTGGATGAGATCAATGCGCATAAAAGAAAATTGGCAGCAATCTATAATGAGCATTTGAATGCTTCATTCATCAAGCCAAAACTTGATGCTGATTTTCACAATGTCTATCACATCTACAATATTCTGCATCCGAAAAGAGATCAGCTCAAACAATATTTACAGGAGCACCAGATCGGTACAGAAATTCACTATCCAGTACCCCCTCAGGATCAGGTAGCTTTAAAGGACGTACTCCAAAGTTTCGATTATCCAATCTCCGCAAAAATTCATCAGCAAACGCTTAGTCTGCCTTGTTCTTTTGCACATACAGCGGAAGATATTTTCCGCGTTACTGAGGTCATGAATAAATTTCATTTAAAATAACGAAGGATGTTCTATTTATTGAAAGAACTTGCCCCTCCTATTGTAAATACCTTAAGATGGTATAGTTTTAAATATGGCTGGAAAGGTAATTATAAGACTTACGAGCAAGCTAAACAACAGTGTAAAGGTTATGATGAAGATCATATCCTGAACCGGATTATTGAAACCACTTACCAGGTTAAAAATAAGGAGATTGCCTATGAGCGGGACGGGATTGCTTATGCTACTGTCCAGATGAACTTCCCTTTATTAAAAACACTACTATACATTGCTTCTACAAATGACAATGAGCTTACAGTCATAGACTTTGGTGGCTCCCTGGGCACCACCTATTATCAGAATTACCCCTATCTAAAGCATTTAAAAAAATTAAAGTGGTGCATTATTGAACAACCAAAGTTTGTAGCAGCAGGAAAGAAACACTTTGAAAATGAACACATTAAATTCTACAACAATATTCAGGAATGCATGGCTGAAAATAAGCCTCAGCTATTTCTGATCTGTAGTGTGCTGCAATATATTGATAAACCTTATCAATTGCTGAACGAGGTTATGGAGACCAGGATTCCCTATGTGATGCTGGATTATATAGGCTATAATAACGGTGATACCGACAGAATCACTATACAGCATGTTCCTCCGGTATTTTATGGAATTGAGAGCTCTTATCCCTGTTATTTTTTTAGCAGGGTCAAAATACAGGATAAACTCTGTGAATATTATGAAAAAGCGTATGATTTCATTGCTGCCAATGAAAAATATTACGTTCAGTTTAAACCTTTCAGATATGAGGGATCACTGTGGAAAGTACTGCCACAATAGCTTGTTATTTTCTTTTTGAACTCGCTGCTGCAATTAACTCCGTATACAAAAGAGGATTAAAAGGATCTTTCAGGAGTACTTGTGCACTTTTCTTCAGCCCATATAACCATGATCCCAAAGAAAGTGCAATCGCTGCTTTTTCCTGAATAATATCAACCTCAACCTTGAACTTCCAATGGGTTGTTATTCTTTTGATCAGCTTTTTATCTTTTAATTCAGCAAGCTTATACCTGTTTAATAAATCAACCAGCAATTTATCCAGCATTACCTTCTGGCGTTTACCCCAATAATGCAGAATAGACGCATCTGCAGCCTGCAAAATCTTTCTGCGCTGCAAGATTAACGAAAAGGCAATCTGTTCACTAATAAACCATCTGGAATTCTCATAGAATTCATCATTTAACCTGAATACATCAGGCATATAAGTAGAAAAGCTACTATGCAATCCCAATACACCAGAATTCCAGCCATAATCACTTTTGGTAAACCTTTCTGGTTTCCCGCCAATCATCAGCTCACGGTCAGAGATATAAGCGATAAATGCCTCCGGATATTCTCCCTCGTTAAAGCTCTTAAAAATCCCTAATCCCTGCTCAAAAGTATATTCCCGCTGATGCATAAAAGCATGATCTTTAGTTATTCCATTAAAAAGCACGGTCGCATCACCAGTAAAAAAAGTGTCTGAATCAATAAAAATCACATTGCTTTCAGGATACTTCTTAAAGGTCATGTCAATTGAAGCTATCTTTCTGCGGTGATAGAACAAAGTCCCTCCCAGCATCTCCTCCATCACCTCAGGAGTCATGGTAACATACTCAATGTTGGGCTGATCCAGGTAAGTCTGAAAAAAAACAGGCTTATCGGTATACACCACAATCCTTGTCCGTTCAATATCACTGGCAGCCGACCAGGCATAAAAACTCAGGATACTAAAGATAGCCCTGCGAAATTCGGTTTCTGCACCATAAGAAAGAAAAACCAGGTTCTGATCAGGATTAAACCTGTTTACTGTTGGAGGTATATTCATCAATTGCAGCTAAAATATCAATATCTATACCAATATCAAACTTCCTGGCGAAAAGCATTTGAGAGGAAAGCATTTTATCCAGGTCTGCCAGCCTTAGGATTTTTGGATTTGCCATCCCATCCGGGAAATCTATATAGCGCAGGTTATCATTCACAATACGCTCCTTTAGTGGGGAATTCATTAAGATGGTCGGGATCACGAATTCATCCGTCCCCCAGCAAAACTTCAAAAACTTCTTGATCTTATTTTCTGTATCAAAATAATTGGCGAGATAAACCGCACTTTCTTTATTGAGACTCCACCAGCTCGACTTGCTGCCTCCGTATAGCTTCATCGACAATGGGAATTTACGCGGTGGAAGTATTTTGTTCAGCATATTTTCAATAAAGAACTTACCAATAAAATTAAAGTCAGTTAAGTGATAACGTTGAAATCTATAGACCGCCCCTTCCCACCATTTGGAACCTTCACCTTCATAATAGATAAATGACTTCTCCTTATTTTGCTGAAAAAAGCCGCAAATTTCCGCATTGCTTTTTAAGGGATAATCCTGGGCACTTAACAGGTTATAGAACCCATACTCCGTTTGATTGAGCAATACTTCTTTAAGGGAACTGACCATCGCATGAAGGGTGCTGTACCCTCCCCAATTACAAATCGACCTGTACTGTATGAACTTAACCCCCTGGATAGCTCCCAGAAATTCATAAGGTTTAATATCAACCTTCTTGTCTACGTGGATATAAAAATCAAAATCAGGATGCTGCATCTTTAGCAAAAGACGATTTAATTGCTCCGGATTTTTATGCGCAATTATAATATGTGCTATACGCATAGAAAAATTAAATTAATTCCAATTACAAACTCGCATCGCATCACATTCTTCATGGGCTGTACTGATCAAAAGAGAGCTCTAAAATAGTGCAAAACTAATCATAAATAAAAATGATTATTCCAGATCAGGCTAAAACAGCTGATAATCAGACGATGATAAATCCACAGTCATCAAATTTATCAGTGTCAATGGTAATTTTCGTTTTAGCAATATAAGCCTTTTTCACCCTAAATAATTCAAACTCCTTTCCAACGCGTTAACCAATTTACAGCAACCAATGTAAATCGGGAAATAATTACCCAAATTTCCCCATTTTCTCAATAATATTCTTTGGTTTATAAATAATATGTGTATCTATGCATCAGGTTGAAAAAATAATGCACAAAACTATCCCGCTAAAAATGAGAACATTATCAATTATATTCATCTTTTCTCTTTCCTCGATTCTATTATTAGCTTCTTGTAAAAAGAATAGTATTGAAAATCCCGATATTTCAGTGGTTCTTCCTGGATCAGGGCCTGATACAACCAAAGCGCCCGCGCCAATTGTTTATGACAGAACGGTTAATATTGGCACTGGTTCCGGAGTTTTGAATTTTGACGGTGCAACCTTTGGTGTAAAATGCAATGACTTGATTAAAATTAAAGGAGGGAACTATACTTCTATCAATATCAAGAATGTAATTTCTGCCGATGGATGTCCGATTACCTTCAAAAATGACGGGCTTGTAGAACTTGCAGGAAACTATAATGCCATGTCTCTTGAAAATTTAAAAAATGTATATATATCCGGAGACGGGACTCCGGGACTGGCTAAAGGATTTTCATTCAGAGACAACTCTTACAGAGCAGTAGTCATTACAGGTACCCTGAACAAATTCACTTTTCAATATGCAGCTTTTAAAAATATCGGTGATCTGGATATTACCTTTAAATACAATGATGTTTATGATGGAACAGAAGGATCTTACTCCAAAGACCTTAAATTCCTGAACATGTCTTGTGACAACACAGCTCAGTTCCTGACTACCGGGGGATATATTCAAGGCGGGGTTGTTTATGGTTTAGTGAAGAACATTGAGGTCGCTAACATTGACTTCCAGAATGCGCCTGATGTAGGTACAGTTGTTTTTATGGGGAATGTAGAAAATTATAATATCCACAATAACAAAATCAACAATATCAATACCAGCAATAACAACCATAACGGCATCTTTCAGATTGCAGGAAATGGTAGATTTCATGATAACTTAGTGACCAACCACCAGGGAAATGCAATCCGGGCCTGGGGACACACCGTTGGCAGCACACCAAAAGACATTCTGATCTACAATAACATCGTTTTAAACTCCCGTAAATATTCAGGTTTTGAAGTTCAGGCTTATGCGGATAGAATTACACCTGGAAAAACAACTTATACCAATGCGATTATCTTCAACAATACCTGTGGTAATTTAAACCTGTCTAATGATTGGCAAGCGGCTGTAGTTGACGTATACGGCATGTCGGGCGGTAAAGTTGACGTTTACAACAACCTTGGTTTCAACTTCATGCCAAACCAAAAACTGATCGCTTTACAATGGGCTGAGGTTATTCCGAACGCTTCTTATAATATATATAATGAAACCTCCGGACAAGCCGGCATCACTGATCAGACTTCACTGAACTTAACAAGCAACTCAGCTGCAAAATATAAAGGCAGACCAACACCGTTTGTAATCACAGATTTTTATGGCAAGCCAAGAAGCGCAACTGCTCCTTCTATAGGTGCTGTTGAATAAGCAAACAAAAAATATAATTTAAGATCTCAGCTCGCTCTATGAACTGAGATTTTTTTTTGGCACTCTATCTGCCTAGTTGTCAAACAAACTTATTACATTTATATTCAATAGCCGGGCAATTAATAGATGATGAACACTCCATACCATTTTAAAAGCGTTACTTTACTGATTACCCATTACAACAGATGTAAGTCGCTGGAGCGGCTTCTAAAGGCTTTTAAGGAGTTGAACTGCCATTTCGATGACATCGTTATTTCTGATGACGGCAGTGAAAAAAGTCAATTGCAATACATTGAAAAATTACAGCAGGATTATACCTTCAGGTTAATTACTACCCCAGTTAACAAAGGATTGGGGAATAATATAAACAAAGGCCAGGATAACGTCCATACAGAATACACACTTTACATACAGGAAGATTTTGTCCCTAAGGCTACTTTTCCTGAACATTTTACCGATGCCCTGCAAATTATGCAGCAAGATAAGAAATGGGATATGGTCACTTTATATTCTTATTCGCCCTACCCTTATATGGAGCCTTATAAGCTGGGCTTCTCTGAAAAGGTATTTCACCTGGCCCCATGGTATACCAATAACCTGAAATTTTATCTCTATGGGGACCATCCCCATTTAAGAAGGTCAACCTTTTTAAAAGACTTTGGCAGATACCCTGAAGGCCTCAATGGTGACCAGACCGAAATGCAGATGAGCTTTGCATTTATCAAAAACAAAGGCAGATGTCTTTTTTATGATGATCATTATGGTTTATTGACACAAGAAAATTCAGCAGAAGAGCCAAGTACGGCAACTTTCAGAAAATCATGGAGAAGTGGCAACAGCGTCCCTTTTATTGCGGCTAAATGGCTCTATTCGAAGTATAAGTTTTTAAAACTTAATGCACAGCTGCTCACCAAATAACGAAATGGGTTTAAGACCTGAATTGTATATATTTATAAAAAAAGAACTACGTTAAATTGATGGAAAAATCGGATCCTATTGCTATAATTTGTGTTTGTGATAACCACTATGCTATTTTACTGGCAGCTTTAATCAAATCTATTGAGGTAAACCATCACTCCGGTGAAAAACTGGAATTCTTTATCGTAGAAGATGGCATTACCACTAAAAATAAGACAAGAATACGCAATGCCAGCAACCAGGAAGTTACTTCTATTCATTGGATGGCGATGTCAGAATGTCTGCCAAAGGATGCAAAGCTTCCTGTTGACAAAAGCAGTCTGCCCTTAAATATTTACACCAGGTTATTCATCCCTCATTTCATCCCTAAACATATCAAGAAAATTATCTTTCTGGATGTAGATATGATTATGCTGGAAGATGTCAGTAAGTTATGGCATACCGATCTGGGCAATAACATTGTTGGCGCTGTTCAGGATCAGTTTATACAGGTGGTAACCCGTTGGGGCGGGATCAGTAATTATGAAGAATTAGGCATACCAGCCGATAATAAATATTTCAATGCAGGATTAATGGTACTGGATATTGATAAATGGGAAAAAGCAGACATTACCAATAAAGTATTGGCTTGCCTTACCCAGCATAAAAAACATGCTGTATTTCAGGATCAATACGGACTGAATGCAGTGCTCGCACTGCATTGGCAGGAACTCGACCCGCTGTGGAACCGTTTTGCTTACTCGGAAGAAGAAAGACCATTCCTGATCCATTTTACCGGAAGAAAGCCTATCTATAAATCTTACGAATTCAGCGAAAAATACAAAGAAATATTCTTCTCTTACCTGAATATGACGGCCTGGAAGAATTTCAAACCTATTGGTGAAAGTTCAAGGTATTTAAAGAAGTTCTACAATATCTTAGAAAAACTCAGAAACCTGGTGGGCCTTAAATAACCCACCCTGTAAATTATAAGTCACCCTTCTTTAATTGCTCATAAGCAAACTGACTTGCTCTTGCTGTTAAGGCCATATAAGTTAAAGATGGATTCTGACATGCAGAGGAAGTCATACAGCTGCCATCAGTAATAAAAACATTCTTAGCCTCATGCATCTGGTTAAACTTGTTTAAAACAGATGTTTTGGGGTCATGTCCCATACGGGCGGTCCCCATTTCATGAATGGTTGAACCTCCTGGTTTATTATAATTAAAAGTATCAATATTTTTGAACCCTGCTTTCTCGAACATCTCCCCACAAGTGTGCTGAATGTCAGTCATCATTTTATGTTCATTCTCACGGAAAGAAAAATCAATTTTAAGCAATGGCTGTCCCCATTTATCTTTCCGGGAATTATCGAGAGAGACTTTATTATCAAAATAAGGCAAGCATTCTCCCCAGCCGGCCATCCATATCGTCCACGGGCCGGGCGTTGTTAGCTGTGCCTTAAAATCTTCCCCGAACCCATCAATACTTTGCGCTTTGTCCATCCACTCCTGGCGCTCACCATGGCCCTGGATATTATAGCCTCTTTTAAAATCCAGGCTTTTATCATGCTGAAGATTTCTGTATCTCGGGATTAAAAATCCACAAGGTCTTCTTCCTTTGTAGTACTGTTCTGTATAGCCTTCATGCACCCCATAAGCACCCGCCGAAGAGTGGTGATCCATCAGGTTATGCCCTAACTGCCCGCTTCCGTTACCAAAACCATCAGGAAATCGCGAAGAAACAGAATTTAATAATAAGCCCGCAGTTGCAATAGTAGAAGCATTGACAAAAACTATCTTCGCATAAAACTCATAGACTTCATTACTTAAAGTATCAATTACCCTAACCCCCTTGGCCTTTTGCTGCTGCTCATCAAACAAGATTTCAGTAACAATTGAAAACGGTCTTAAAGTTAAATTCCCTGTAGCCATGGCTGCAGGAATCGTAGAACTGTTGCTGCTGAAATATCCACCGAACGGACATCCTCTGTTACAAAGATTCCTGTTTTGACAAGGGCCGCGGTGATCCCATCCCCTGGTTAAATTAGCCACCCTTGCAATCGTTAATAACCGGTGTTCATCATGCTTGCGGATAGAATCGCCCAAATGCTTTTCAATACAATTCAGCTCCATCGGTGTTAAAAACTCACCATCCGGCAACTGTTTTAAATTTTCGCGGTTCCCGCTTACCCCAATAAATGACTCTGCATAACTGTACCACTGTTCCAGATCTTTATACCGGATTGGCCAGTCCACACCGAAACCATCTTGATGATTGGCCTCAAAATCAAGATCACTCAAACGGTAACATTGTCTGCCCCAAGTCAATGACCTGCCACCAACCTGATAACCTCTGTACCAGTTAAATGGCTTTTCCTGAATATATGGATGCTCCGCATCACTTACATAAAAATGTTTATCAGCAGGGCTGTAAGCAGTACTCTGAACAGGATCAATCTCCCGGTCCTTCATGGTATTGTTCAGACCCGCTTTAAAATCCCAGGGATTAAGTGTTGCAGTTGGATAATCTACAATATGTTTCACGTCCCGGCCTCTTTCTAAAAGCAATGTCTTCATTCCTTTTTTACAAAGTTCCATTGCAGCCCATCCTCCACTGATCCCTGAACCAATTACAATGGCATCATAAGTATTGAGTTGCTTGTTTTTATCGCTGATGTACATAATTACTTGGTTGCCCAGGATTTCTGGTTTTTAAGGAGTGGGATACAGGCTTCAAAAGTGTGGGGAATATAATCATAGGCAAGACCTTGCGTAGCCCCTAACTGGGACTGGCAATAGCCATCTACAGTTAATTCTCTGAGCTTCAGAAAAAATGGTTTTCCAAAAAGCTTGTTGTTAATCTTATTCAGGATCTTGTAAGAATAACCGGATGAATTTTTGGCCATATGTTTCAATACGGCTTTTCTTTCTGACGGGCTGCATTTCAAAAACGCTTTACCATATTGAGCAGCAGTATAATCCTCCAGCTCGGCAATGCCATCAATAAACTTATTTTGCTCCTTTGCAGGCGTACAGTTCAGCATGACCGTGATAATATAATCTTGCACCATTGCAGCCTTCGCCCCTGGCGTATCCGTCTGAGGAATAATCAGTTCCGCAAGCTCCGCCAAAAGATCTCTTTTATGGACCAGATCAGCAGGGACGATAGCCCTGTTTATGCTCACCCATTTAAAAATAGAAAAAGAAGCTGTACCTGCTACAGCTAAGCCGAAGACACTCTTAATATATAATCTTCTGTTCACTTACAAGGATTGCTTTAAGTTTTTAATTTCAGCGAATGACAATTTATATTTTAAGGTCAGGCCGGCGTAAACCAGTCCACCCAGAGCAATCTGGGCCATGGTATGGAAAGTCCCCGTATTGCCTATAAATTGTTTATATAACAAGATAACCACTGCCATGGCCACACTGAATAAAAGCGGCTTGGCAATATTTTCCAGAAACGTTTTCATAAAATCACCTACCATAAACTGGATCAGGAAGAAATTCATTACCAGCGTAATAAAGGTCGTGGTTAAGAATCCATAAGCAATCCCCATAATACCATAATGTTTAGCCATGATATAAATCAATGGAAACTTGATCACTAAGGTAATCAGGTTCAGGTAAAAAAGTAATTTCGGTTTACCAGTAGAATAAGCTACTGTAGAAAGCGGGTACATCAGACAAGAAAATATCCCTGTAAAAACAAAGATCTTGATCAATGGAACTGTGGCATCCCATCCCGGGCCATAAATTAAAGGGATCACATTGGCAGACATTAAAAATAAGCCGGCCAGCAACGGAATATTTACATAGGATAGAAAATCAACAATCTTCAGATAAGCACCTTTCAGATGTTCCAGATTTTCTTTCATCCTGGCCATGATCGGATAACAGATCTGCACAATAATCGGGCAGATCCGCGCTACCGGATAAATCGCAACCTGTGAAGCAATGGTATAATAACCAAGCTCTTTTACGCCTAATAAACCACCAATCAGGATCGTATCCATATTGCTATTGGCAAAACCTAAAAGGCTATCACCAATATTATAAATACCAAACATCAGGTGTTCTTTAATCTCCTTCAGCTTAAAATACCATACCGGCGAAAAATATACCCGGCCAATTACATTCTGAACAAGCATTTTAAGTGTCTGTCCGGCTAAAAGACCGAATACCAATGACTTGGCCTGAAAACCTTTATAAGCTAGTATAATGGTGATCGTGGTAGCCAGTATTGAACATACAATTTCTGTTAAAGCCAGAGATTTGAATTTAAGTTCTTTTTCCAGCAGGATATTGTAAATCTGTCCAAGAAAAACGATAGGGAAATAAAAAGCAGAAATGTGAAGGACTTCCAGCAACCGGGGCTCTTTGTAATACATGACCAGCAGCGGTGCACCGAAGTAAATGATCACAAACATGGCAGCACCAATCATCAGGTTCAGAAAATAAATAGTAGATAAGACTTTATTGTCACTCTCCTGTTTATAAACGATAGAGTTGGAGAAACCAAAATGGGCAAAAATCCCTAAAAAAGTTATTACCAGCGTACTGATACTGACAATACCGAAAGAAGACGGCTCCAGCAACCGGGCCAAAATCGCTATCTGGACAAATTGAAGCACGGTGTTGACAACAGTTGAAATGGTTGTCCATTTTGCACCTGAGATAGCTAATTTTTTATTACTCATAGGTTACTATTTATTCAGTACAAAAGATACCGTGTCCTTCATCAGTTTGTATTTCAGATATGCCCAATATAAAGGCTTAATATCTGCATAAGTTTTTGTTTTCACCTTATCGGGCCTGAAAAGACCAGGTTCATCCTCCGGATTATCATGTTCAAACAACTCCTTATAGTTTTTATAATAGAGTGCCTTTCCGTCATTTTTCAGGAAAGACCGGCACATTTTCATTTCTGTCACATCTCCATTCGGCGCTTCGAAATACCTCCCGAATTTCTCCGTGAAACCTGCTCTTTTCAAATGCGGATGATCACTGTAAACATGAAATTTCAGGTGATTGGTATACCATGGCCATAAACTAAATATCATTTTGGAAAAACCCTTTTTGTAAGGCTTTAAATAAGGATAAGGTGACCATGGGAAAGAGTAAAAACGGACAATGTCCCATTGAGGCTCCGATTTCATAATTTCCAACCCGTCTTTTAATGCTGTAATAAAAGCAGCTTTAGGGACAAAATCCTCCTGTATATACAAGATATAAGGAGATTTCACCGCATCCATACCTTTGTTGATATTATTGCCCAGCCCCTTATTGACCGGGGCCATGATTAAAGTAAAGCCCAATTGCTGCTGCATCCCTTTTAAGCGGTCCTGATGCTCCTTTTTACTGCCGTCATCTGAAACAATAATCTGCTCAAAAGAAATTTCATGCCCGGCTATCGTTTTTAACAAACGCAACAAAGACTCACTTCTGTTATAATGCGTAATGAGTAACGTAACACCAGAAATAAGCTGATTTGAATTCTTAGTCATTGAGCGCCTTGTTAGAATAACAGTTTAATCTTTTCAAAGATATTATTTATCTTTTTCATATACCGCGTAGTTTCTCCGATAGGTTTAAAACCCTTCCATGCGGTTAGGTTCAGATAATGAAAGAATTCTTCTCTATAGTTGTAAGCGTAAGTTTTATAAATAGGCTTTCTATGAAAATAATGGATCAGTTTGGGCTTTGGATCTGTACAAACTGAAAAGCAGTTCCACATTCTGTCAATCTCGTGCCAGTTCCCGCATAAAGAAATATTCAGGCCATACTGATCTCCCAGACCAGCATATTTTTTATTATTATTGATCGCATCAAAGGTTTTTTGCGTAATATCCTGCTCCAGCCACCTTTTTGTATTGATCAATTGAAGACCTGCATTAAAGTATTTCTGATTCGGATCAAGTCCTAATTCTTTATAGTTTTCTATACCTTCTGCAATCGTTTTCTCATGGTCACCAGCATTGTCATTGACTGCGCCGATCACCTTATCCCCGATTTCGATATTCCATAGGTTACTGATATCGTCCAGCATAATCATATCTACATCTAAAAAGATAACTTTTTTAATCTCTTCAGGCATAAAATAAGGAATCAATAGCCTGATGTAGGTATTTAACGGATATGAATTGTTAACCAGCGGTAGTTTCACCCCTTCCGGAATAATCTCACTCATTTTTAACCAGATCAGGTTAATCTTTTTTAAGACCAGTGATCCGGTAAGCTTTTGCTTATTTGTTTTAGAGATATGATCATCAACGATATGATCACTCAAATGATTCATTTCAATTGACTTCAATAAGGCAGCCATTAAGATGACATAGTGATTATCACAAGCCACTACAACAGATATGCGAGAATTAGTTTCCATAATTATTTGTGTCTTTTGAACCTGGTATTGAGATGAAGGTCATAGTTGTACTTAATTTGTCTGTAGACCAGTCTGACGAATGAAATTAATGGGTTCCCACTTTGTCTCCAGTTACTTCTGGTCACCGTACTAGGTTCTGCTGAAGAATTTTCCTGCAGGAACAAACTATCATACTGGTCATAAAACAATGCTCTTCCTTTATTTTGAATAAAAGATAAACACATTTCATATTCCGTTTTGTCAGACTTTATGCCCTCAGTATATTGGCCGAAACGCTCAAAAAATGAAGAACGGCGCAAATGAGGGTGATCACTATAATTGTATATTTTGTTTTTATCTGTAAACCATGGCTTATAAACCATCGTGGAGAAACCTTTTTTATATGGCTTTAAATAAGGATAAGGCCCATAAGCATAAAATCTGACCAGGTCCAGGTCTGCTTCTGCATGCATCATGTCCATTGCATCATTAAAATGCGCCACAAAAGCAGGCAGCGGAATAAAATCTTCCTGTACATACAAAGTATAAGGTGTTTTTACTTCCAGCTGGCCTTTATTCAGGTTATTTCCCAATCCACCATTGATTTTTGCTTTGATCAACCTGTAATTATACACCTGCGCCATCTTCTCCAGCTGGCCCAAATGAAAATCAGCACTACAATCATCAGAAACAATGATCTCCTTAAAACGAACCTGCTGTTCTTTAAAAGTAAGCAGCAACCGTTCCAAAGAGCTACTTCTGTTATAGTGGGTAATCAGCAGGGTAACATCATCAAACAGGCTCTCCTTAGCATTCACTGGCATCGTGGACATATATTAATTTCGCGTAATAAAATTATACTTAAATCTTTTAAGATCTTCTTTGATTCTGGAAATTACAATATTATAAAAAGATCCATTCTGGCTCAGTGTTCTTACCCCTGTCCATACCCTGGCCTTCCTGGATTTTACCTGCTTAATCTTGCCATAGCGCATCAAATCCATACAAAGTTGTCCATCTTCACCTCTCCTGTTGATTTTTATAAAACCAATTTTGAGGCCAAATTCTTTCACATAACCCATACTGATCCCAAAAGTATTGAAATAGGGCTGTTTAATATGCCTGATTTCGGCCATGGCATCTTTTAATTTCTCCAGGATCCTTAATTTCCATCGGGGAAAACCAGGCTCTCCTATAAAAGAATATCTTCCATACACGCAGACTACGTCTTTTTGTGTCAGTACACGCATCATCTCATCTATCCAGACTTCAGGGTAAAAGCAGTCAGCATCAGCAGTTAAGATATATTTTCCCAAAGCATTTTCCTGCCCTTTTTGTCTTGCCGGCCCTGCTCCTTGTGTTAATTCATTAAAAGACTTCACCTGCAGCTGATCAATCGTTTGCTGTGTTTTATCCTTTGAATTATTATTCACTACAATAATTTCAAAAGGAATAGCAGTGACCATTTTAGACAAAGAAGCCACACAACGCAGGATATTAATCTCCTCATTCCATGCAATTACCACCACACTTACCAGCGGGTCTTTACTTTGTACCCGGTCAAGGTCCTTATTGACCGCCGAAAATACAGCAGGATCTATATCTTCATACTTTTCATAAGTATAAAGAAACTGATCTATCCAGGCGGGATTATATTGATGTTTCATAGCGCTCAGCTTTGGAAAGATAAACTCAACTTGATTTTATCTTTTCCCATATCTTATTTTCAAAATTATATACTTTTATTACTCTTGCCGGATTTCCAACAGCTACCGAATAATCAGGTATATCTTTAGTCACTACACTCCCGGCACCTATAATTGCATGTTTACCAATAGTCACGCCAGCGGTAATTACGCAATTTGCGCCTATCCAGACTTCATCTTTAATAGTTATTTTTTTAGTAACCGTCTGCTGCTCACTTGGAGGCATAGTTATCAATTCATAACCATGATTAAGTCCTGAAATTACAATATTCTGAGCTAACATCACATGGTTTCCTATCCTTACCGGGCCAATTACTGTGCAACCGATCCCAATAATCGTTTTTGTACCGATCACTACGTCCCCAACGCCGTTATTGATCGTAGAAAAATCTTCAATCATGCTGTAATCCCCCAACTCAAAATGATTGAAAGGAAAAACATCCATCCTGGTCTTTGACCGCACAGTTGATCCTTTTCCTTTTTTATGTTTGAAAGGATTTATAAACAATCTGACCCATAATCTTGGCCTGAAATCGTTAGCAGGGATCAACATCCGGTGCGCTATCTTTTTCAATACCGGATTTGCTTTTATTTTCGCGGATAATGACATTTATAATTTATATAACTTGATTCATAGCCTTATACAATTCACCCACACTATTTTCCCAGGAATGCGAATGTGCAATCTTCACCCGGTAAGCTACTAATTCCTCCGTATTTTCCTGCAAGCCTTTTTCAATCAGCGTAACAAAACTCTCTTTATTTTCTGCAAGGTAAACGGTATCTTCAAAAATCGTTACGGCCTCAGTATGCGTAGCGACCACAGGTTTTCCCATCGCCAGGTACTCATCAATTTTCCTTGGATAGTTTCCGATTGTTACCTGGTTCACCAGCTGAGGGTTGATACATAAATCAAATGCATTGATATACTGTGGTAAATCTTCAGGTTTCTGTGCACCCAGAAAATGGATGTTCGGAATTTCATGTAATTTACTTGCGCTAAATACATCATCCTCAGGGCCAACTAAAATAATATTCCAGGCTGGTTTGGTCACTGCAATATGCGCAATCAATTCTATATCCAGACGGATACTTTGTAATGCGCCCACATAGCCAATTTTTGGCCCCTTTAAACGATCAATAGCAGGCACGGCAGGTAAAGCTGCGGAACTGGTAAAAATATCAAGTTCACAGCCCTGTCCGATATAAAAGGAAGCCGGATTATATTGTTTACAATAATTACTTAAGTAAGTGGAATTTGCAACGCACAGATCACTTTTTTTAATGAGTGCGGGTTCAATTCTTGTCCCATGTTTTTTCCAATAGTCCACAGCCAGCATAAAATCTCTGGAATAATAAATACTCAACGAAGGACGAAGGAATTCTTTAAGGTAAAAACTCTTGAACATATCATTGTCATTAAAGAGTATGATATCCTTGAACCCCAGCAATGCAGTTGTTTTTAAAATTGATTTTGCAAAAAGCCTGTTATTCCGCTTATTTAACCAGTCGAAAATGTTGAAATTATTAATCCAGTTCACAGATTCGATCAATACATCCGGATATAAAGTCCATAAGTTATCCGCAACCGGAATCAGGCCATCTGTTTTGCCTTTAATGACCGCTTTACGTTTGATAATTTTACTATCTTTTCTGTTCCTGAGTAAAGTTATCCTGTCCAAGGCAGAATTAACATAGAGGACCCGGTTATGTTTAGCCAGTTCAATGGCTATATTTTTACAGTTACTTCCAATGTTAACATCCCATGGCTGCTGGCCAACAATAACGATATCTCTTCCTGAAACAATTTCTTCCACTGGCTGACTAATCATATAATTTATGAATTAATTTCATGTTTAGTAGCAACAGAGCGCTTATTAGCCTGCTTCGCATGCACTAAAGATAACAATTGAAAAAATATAAACTTAGGAATGTTAATTAACGATTTGTAAATTCTTGCATCTGTAGGATGGCTCCATAATGCAATCAGGAAACTAATTGCAAAAAGGCCAAAAGCAATGAACCAGATCAAAGTATAAAAAGGGAAAATAAACAAATTGATAAAGGCGCAAAACATGGATAACAAAATGAACATAAACAAAGGCGGCCTTAACAGGATCACACCAAATAAAAACTGGTTCCGGTTCAATCCTTTGATTCCCTTAAATAAAATATCAAATCCATACCCAAAATACTTAAACCAGGTATTGATCCATCTGGAACGCTGATTCACCAGTTGTGCAGAATTCGTGGTTTTTTCATCAAATACAATCGCATTTTCAGCAAATGCAATGCGTTTTCCCTGCTTTAAAAGTTGTGCCTGTAATACCTTATCAAACCCTGCCCCGGTAATATCCAGGTTTTCAAAACAGGCTTTGTACAATGCTGTTTTGAAAGCCATTCCGGATCCGGCCAATGTAGCCGATGAGCCGAGTTCAAATAAAATCTTTCCATCATAAAAATGATAATAGATATCTCTTGCTGCATCCAGGCAGGCAAATGTTGTATTCAGATTTTTAGCCGCCCTGACGCCTTGTACAGCTTCAAATCCCTGGTCAAAAAATACATTTAATTCATTGATATATTCAGGATCTGTCAGGTTATCACTATCAATGATAGTCAGGATCTCATGCGCTCTTTTAAAGTGACTGATCGCGTAAAGATGCGACCTGGTATTACTGGCTAAAACAGTCTCCGGTCTGAGCAGCACTACTTTTTCATTGTTAAAATGCAGATTGGAGATATCGCAATTATCAGCTACTACATAAATCAGGTAGTTTTTATAATTCACCTGCAGTAAAGAATCAACTACCGAGTGCAGCAGCCCGGTTTGCTCATAGGCAGTAACAATGATCGCATAATCATAGTCTGCCTGATGCAGGCTGTTCTTTCTCTCTTTTCTAAAGAGTTTATAAAACAAGAAAAGTACTATTGGAAGCACAAGATTGTATCCAATAATGATTTGCAAAATTATCCAGAGCGTTATCTTCATGAGCAATCTTTTTTATTAATTATGTTCTTCTTTCGACTGCTGTTGTTGCTCAAAGTATTTTTTGGATTTATAAAATCCATAAGCAAAGAAGAGTAAACCGGGAATAAGAAATATTTCAAATGGCATAGGGGTCTGATTAAATTGGTTTAACTACAATTAGGCTGTTCGCAACAATGCGGTTATTGGCATCAATTAATTTTTCCTCTGCAATCTCTTTATCAAATTTAGGTCCCAGATAAACCAGCACGAACGAAATACAGACAATTAAAGAAGAAGGCATATTATTGATGACCTCATTTCCATAACTGCAAAAGAAAATCCCAGCACTGGCTGATAAGATTGCAATCAGTTTTACTTTCAGTTTTTTATCCTGTATCATCCAGATAATTCCACAGCATTTCCCCAGAATATACATCAGCATACTAAACCACAGCGTTAAACCTACAATGCCATACATGGCCCAGATTTTAACCCAGTAGCTGTCTGGTTGTATAATCGAGAGGAATTTATCCTGATTATATTCCGAAAAAGCCCCTAAAACACCCAATCCACCACCAAAAGGCCGCGAACTGAGGTATTCCCTCAAAATCCGCTGCGTATTGAAACGAACATTCAAGGATGGATCTTCAGGGTCCAGGGAGCTTCTGAAACGGTTAATTTCATAATAATTACTTCCAATGGTGGTATATTTCAACCCACCTAAAAAGATGGCCATAAACAAACCGCCTAAAAACAATACCTTGAAGTTTTTAGTCAGGAATATCGCAAAAATTGCCGCGACAACCAAGGCAAAAAATGCCCCCCTTGTACCGGAAAGCAACATCGCATAACCGTAAAAACCAGCAAGGGTTAATAAAGTAACTTTTTTCCAAAGCTTAGAGGAACCTAAAGCCAGTACCACGGCCATCACCACAAATACAGCCTCGAATGCCCCAAACTGCCCGGCATCATAAAAGGAAAATGCACGCAGTTTTCCAAAAATCAAATGGGTTGCCCCGCCTGGTCCGTCAATAAAGCGTTGTTCACCAGGAAATAAGCCAAAATGTATCTGTTTAATCCCGTTTAATGCAGCAATAAGAGCTAAACCAAGAATCAGTTTAATGAAAAGATCAAGATCACTCTTCTTATTAAAGACAATAAAACTCAAAGGGATAAGCAGGACCGGATATAAGGCAACAGACCTGATTTCCATCAGCCAGCCCATTACACTTGCACCAGCAGGATTAATGACTTCAATTACACTGACAATAAACCAGATCAGGAATAACAGGCTCAAGTCATTGCGGATCACCAGCCAGTCTTCCCTTTTATAATAAATCAGGGAGGACAGCCAGGTCAGGATCAGTAGTAATTCGATCCCCATTCCATAAGACAGACCCCCTATTTCCCTGCCCAGAAAGCCCAGTAAAAAACAGTAGATGACTAAGGTGACCAGGCCGACCTTTGGATTTCTGAAAAGAAAAATCAGGTAAACAGTAAATACGGCCAGCAGCGCTAATACTACCGGAACTAATAATTCCAGTTTTGCGGTTGCAAAACTGGATATTCCTGCTATTAAAAGACCAAAAATTAAAAACTTTATTCTCGACTTCTTTAAAAACAGGTGATTAGAATCTCGCTGCATAATTAAATATCTACCGCTAAATTAACCATCAATTCCGGCTAATTTTATTTTATTTATCACCCAGCCCATAAATCCAGGCTGTTTCTTAAGAAAGGCTATTAAATCTTTGTCTGAACCAGTCAATGTTTTACCTGCTTCAAATACAGCAACGTTCTTCTCTGTAAATGAAAGCCATTCTTTGGCAAGGTTAATATTCAATAAGCTATTGACATCAATGATAATGATATCAAATTGTTTTTTAAGTACATCAAATCCAGCTCTCAGATTTCTTTCACTCTGGATCTCCAATAAAGATCTGGTTTCATCAATCTTATTCAGACGGGTAATCATGTCATCAATCTGTATTTCTCTTTTCACCAAAAAGGTCTCAAAATTCTGACTGATTTGTAACTGTTTAGAGTCTGACAATACCGGGGCTACCTGATCACCACCAATCAATAATACTTTTTTACCAGTCATCGCATAAGCATAAGCCAGGTTAGAAGCCAGGAATGTTTTCCCTTCCCCTACACCTAAACTTGTAATCCCCAATACGCGGCTGTCTTCCTTCGCCATTTCATCACCGATCTCAAACCTTAATGATCTCAGTAAGTCTTTATGGATCGTATAGTTATTATTTTTAGTATCATTCCAGATCGATTTGATATCTGTAACCTGCTCAGGGATATAATTCAAACTGCCCAGTACGCGCATTTTAGTCGCAGCTTCCAACTGGTGGATCGTATTGATAGAATGATCTGTTAAAAACAGCAATACCAAAAGAGAGAAACAAACTGCAAAAGTAGCGATACCCGATAAAGCGATATATACAATAGTTTTTGAAGCTTCCGCAGAACCAGGCAAACCAACCTGTGCAACCTGAAGTTTTAAACCTGTATTTTGTTCTGTACGGCTTGTATTTGTACGTTCCAACGCGGCCATATAGTCTTTAGTCGCAATATCAGCATCACGCTCATAATTTTGTATCCCGGCATCAAAAGGAACCATTGTATTGTATTGTCCTTTCAATTTTGCCAGTTGTTTATCAATAGAGCTGATCGTGTTTTTGATCTGTTCTGTTGAAATCTCCAGGTTATTTTTTTGCTGGATTAATCCTTGTTTTGCAATCTGCGGATCCACTACATTTTTATCAGAATTTCTTGCAGACTGTCTGGATATTAAAGTCTGTAAAGAATCTATTTTACGTTTATCAGACTGTCTGAAGCTGTTATCAATATAACGGTCATTCGCAGCTTTCAATTCGCTTTTTAAATTCAGAATGGTATTGTTATCCTCTACAACAGTTCCCCCCATGTAAGGGTCCCCAACTCCTCTTAATTTATTCTTGATCGCAGAAAGTGCACCCTGGTTTGCCTGAATATCACGGATTGCCTGTGCTTTTCTTTCCTCGTACTGAGAGATTTGAGAATAAACTGTAGCCGCCTGTTCGTTCAGGTTCAGTACACCATTTTTCATTTTGAAGCCTTTCAGAGCTCCATTTTTAGCATTCATTTCTCTTTCCTTCTTTTTCAGTAAGGAATCAAGTACAGCTATAGAGTTATTCTGATTGTTATAAACATCAATACTATAATTGCTGATAAATTCGGTGGCTAAAGTATTGACCACATAAGCAGATAAAAGCGGATCCTCTGAAGTAAAATCGATATTTACAAAATCACTGTTATCAGGTCTGTAAATCATCATCTTTTTATTCAGGGCAGCTTCACCATAACCCATTGATTGCAGGATATCATATAATTTGAATTTCCTTTTGTTATCATAAACGGTTACCGGAACCTTTTGCGCAAGTCTTTTTTTGTAAGTATTCAGCAATTCCAATTTCTGCGCAGCAGGAAGAGAATCCAGTTTAGGACTATATTTTCTGAACGCGGCTTTCGGATTTTCCAGGTCATGAATAATCAGGTTATAAGAAAGAATACTCATGATCTTTCTCATTTTCATCTTTTCAATAATATTACTGAATTGCTGACTGGTCTTGAAATAATCATTCTGGGTCTGTGAAGACAATTGCTTAGACTGATCTACCAGACCAGTAGAAATCTGAACTTGAGATTTATACTCTTTAGGAATATTTTTAGATAGAAAATAAGTGATAACGGCAGCGACTACAGGTACCAGTATCAGTATCCATATATATCTTTTGAGCAGCTTTAAAAATCTTTGAATGTCCATTTTCAGTAATAAACTTGAATTATTTTATTTAATGTCGGTAAGTTTTCTGCCAATTATCTCTTCCAATGCATCTTTAGCATTCAGAAAATTCACTTCAGTCTGTATTTTAGCAGAATTAGAATCTGACAATTGCACTCTGCTTCCATTATAAGCATCCAACGGAATCTCACCTTTTTCAAATCTGCGGCGTTGATTTTCAGCTACCCCATTGTTATCCTGTGCAGTCTGAGTTTTAATTTTCAGCTCACTTAACATTTGAATATAGGTATAATATCTTTTTTTAACTTCATTTACTAATGCATAATCATAATCAGCGGTTTGCAATTGAGCAACTTTATAATCAGCTTTTGCACGTTTCACTAAAAATGGTTTCTGCAGGAAAGCGCCCAGGTTTAAACTGATACCATATTGAATACCATTTACAATATACGGATTTGCAGTCTGTCCAGGTGTACTGATTGCTTGTTTATCACCAGGGCGATAAAAATAAGAAGCACTGAACATATCAAGATAAGATATTTCTGCTACAGCTATACCAGTTTTAATTGCATCTTCCTGTGCTTTAAGTATCTTGCGTTTTGGATAGTTTTCTTTTGCAGCCTGGATATATTTATCCAATATGCCGTAATTGATGTCTCCGATAATCGAATCCTGTGCAGATACGTGCAGGCATAGAAACGATAGTAAAAGAACTGTGAGAGCAGATACTTTTTTCATTTGATTATTATTTTAGTTGATTATTAATAGGATTGATTTTATCTATTTATACTTTTTCTCTCTGGAACAAGGCAGGGAAGGTTTTTAACATGATACTCATATCAAACCATACCGAATAATTCCTTGCATAAAAGTTATCCAGTTTTTTACGTTCTGTATCAGACATATCAGCTTTTCCTCTTTTGCTGATCTGCCATAAACCAGTGAGGCCTGAGGGGCCTAAAAACCGCATTGACCATTCATTGGAGGTTAACATTTCTGCCTCATATAAAGGCAAAGGCCTGTTTCCTACTAAAGACATATCCCCTTTCAGTACATTCAATAACTGTGGGATCTCATCAATACTTGAACTTCTTAAGAAATTACCCAATTTAGTTACACGTGGGTCATTCTTAATTTTCATAAAGGCATTGGTACCACTTCCATCATCGGCATACTGGTTCAGCGCCGATAAATTTTTCAGTTCCTTATCTGCACCGGCTTTCATAGATCTGAACTTATAAAAGTCGAAGATCTTGTAACCTGTACCTACCCTTTTACTTTTATAAATTACAGGGCCTTTAGAATCCATTTTGATCAATAAGGCGACAACTAGCAGAATCGGTGATAAAACCACCAATACACCACCAGCAGCTACCACGTCAAAAATCCTTTTGGTGGTAGGGATTATATATTCTTTCTGTTTTTTAATTACGGAAAGCTGTTCGATATTCGGCTTGATCAGCTTAAATTTGATTAAGAAATTTAACCTGTCTTTCAGGTCTTCCATTTGATAAGGAAGGAAATACAAATCATGTATTTTAGCTTTGATTGCCCTTGCTCTTAATTTCACATCGTGCTGCTGTGCTAACAATACAATGATCAATCCGCTGGTTAAGGGATTATTCTTGATCTTTGCAATAATGGCAAAGACTGCCTCTTCTTCCTTTTCTCTGACCTCGATCATAATCACATCAGGTGTCGAGAACAACGATAAAGAACTTAAATATGCTTCCAGTTTAGAGGAATCATCCAGGCTGAAAATATGATACTCCTGCCCTAAAATCCCAGCTGACTCAGTTGAAAGTTCAGTACCGCAGTAAACCAACCTTATTCCTTTGTAATTATAATCCATTATTTCTTTAAATAGCAGTTGTTAATGTGGCTAAAACTCTGGCAATTTCCATTTTTAAACTCTCCGGATTAAATGGTTTTGGGAAATGTGCTTCTACTTTGAACGGCAAATTTGCAACAATTTTATCCAGATCTTCTGCTGCCGATAAAATTATAACAGGGATTTCCCGGTAATAACCACTGATCTTAATACTTTTCAGAAAAGAAGTACCATCAAAATGAGGCATGTGCAAATCCAGAATAATGATATCAGGAAAATTTCCTTCTTCCAACCATAGATGAGCTTTGTATCCGCTCTCCTTAGCATGGACAACATACTGTTTTGACAGGATGAAGTTCAGTAATTTTAAGATACTTGGCTCATCATCAACTATTAAAATTTGCTTTTTACCAAATGAGACATTTTCCATTTAAAAGGGAATTAAGATGTAGATTAATATTATTCAGAGATTTTTTATTTGACTAAATAACCGTGTTTTTGAATGTATCAAAAGCATTACAATTATTATGCAAGTTATACATCCTATCAACAATTACGAATTAAAATAAACATCAGTTTTATAATTTAATATTGGATTGATAAAATAATTTCTAATTATCAATACCTATTGTATTTACATTCTATATTCCCAATATCTTGCCAAAATCGGCCACAAAGACCAATTCCTGAAAGACCGTATTAAAAAAAATATAATTTAAGAATCAAATCCTCTTAATTTTTTTAACCTAAAGCCCGGATTATCAGCAATCAATCGATTAAAGGCAATAAACAAATACCCGCAATCTCCCTTTGAAGATAATGATGTTTTATTTAGATACTCCCTTTTAATTTCCCCATTTTATCCTAAAGATCCCAGCAGCACAATAATTAGGGGAATTATCTCAACTAACTGTAAAATTTATACCCCCAGTGCTCAAAATGGGGGAATTTTCAGGAATTAAAGCGAATTGGATCTCAGAACAATTGGAATTAATCTGATTTATTAGCACATAATTTGCAGTTAACAAATAGATTATAAATAATTAACTTAATGATTACCCTGTTTTTATGAGATATATCTTTTTAAGCCTGGTTCTGTTCAGCACAATTTCTTTGACAGTTTCAGCACAAGACACGACCAGCTTAACCACCACAGCAGTGCCTGCCAATATTGCCGGAACAACGGTCCCGATTCCCATAGTTAAACTCATCAAAACACCAGCTGCACTAGGCATCTCACCAAAAACACAAAAAAGGATTGCGGCTATTGCCAACCCGCCGATCAATCTGGCGCTTTTCGCAGTAGACAGACGGGATAAAAACCAGGAAGGAAACTCTGATGTGATCATGATTATTACGATTGATCAGGTAACCAAGAAAATTAAAATGTCTTCTATCCTGCGGGATACTTATGTAAATATAGAAGGTAAAGGAATGGATAAAATCAATGCCGCATTTGCTTTAGGAGGGCCTCAGCTAGCTATTAAGACCATTAATCAGAACTTTGATATGGACATCCAGGATTATATCAATGTCGATTTTTTCGGAACGGCTAAAATGATTGACGCACTCGGTGGCGTAGAGATCAATGTTAAACCAGAAGAAATCCCTTACCTGAACAATTATCTGAAAGAGATTTCCATTATTGAAAATATCCCTCCGGTAAATGTAAACAATGCCGGCATTCAAGTATTAAATGGCAGACAAACCGTAGCCTATACCAGGATCAGAGCAGTTGGCCGTGGTGATTATGAAAGAACTGAAAGACAAAGAACTGTCCTGGTCGCGCTGTTTAACAAGATGAAAGGCGCAGGTCCGGCATTATATCCGGTATTTATGAATCAGATTTTACCCAATATGGAAACTAGTCTGTCTGGTATGAACCTATTTAAGATAGGCGGAGATATTCTGAATTCAAAAAGCAAGATTATTGAGCAAGCCAGGTTTCCGCTGGATTCTTCGAGCAAAGGTATAAGAGTCAACAATATCTGGTACTTATCGGCCGACTTGAAAGTTACGACAGCAGCTATTCATAGTTTCATTTATAAGGGCATTAGTCCTGCACGTTAATTCTCTATAAATTAAGCTATTAAATATAAATAAACTAAGTTAACTTAGTAAGTTAAGCAATAATTCGGGCTCGTTAGTGGTGATAAAATCGATCTTGTTTTCCAGTAAGGTTAACATATCTTTTTTATCATTAACGGTCCACGCGTTAATTGTCATTCCCAAGCGATGGGCGCGGTTAAACCAGTCTCCTGTCTGGTAAATATTGAAGTCATAATCGGCCTGCAAAATGTGATCTTTTTTTAAGGTTTCAACAGGAAGTTCATCATTGATTTCAGCCAGAAATGCGGTATTTGCGGCTGGATCATGTTGTAATATCCGCAACAGTGCTTCATAGCTAAAACTAATATATTCTACCCACGCTCCGGCCTGTATTTTTTGCACCATTCCGAACACGGCATCAGTCAGTGCTAAAGTACGCGAAAGGTTTGCAGCAACTTTAATTTCCAGGATCAATTTCGTGTGTTCTTGTTTCATACCTTCCTTCAGGTAAGCTTCCAGAGTTGGAAGGTATTCCCCATTGTGTAGCGTTTTTTGCCTCAACTCAGCATAAGTGGAAGTTGCAATCGGGATCCCCTGAAAATCTTCATCATGATTTACGACAATAAAATTGTCTTTAGTGAGATGTACATCGAATTCAGATCCGTAACATTTTAACCTGATCGCTTCTTTTAAGGAAGCTATTGAATTTTCAGGCAGGTTATTCTTTTTAAAAGCACCACGATGGGCAATTACTTTATTGTTGTTCCAGTTCATTGCGGGATCAGGCTCTTGTTCCTAAATAGAATTTATCCCGGTATTCGCTTGGTGTCATTCCAACTGTTTTTCTGAATACTTTCCTAAAAGCTTTAGGATCATTATAGCCTGATTTATAAATGACTTCCGTCATCTGCTCAACGGTTTGCTCTAAAAGTTTTTTTGCAGCTTCAATACGGGTCTGCTGCAAATATTCAATTAATGTAATTCCGGTAACCTGTTTGAAGCGTCTTACTATATTTCTCCTGCTGGCAGGGATATCTTTGATCATTTCTTCAATAGTTCCGGTATTATGATAAGCCATTTCTATTTTCTGCTGCGCCATGGCAACCAGGTCATCATTGTGTTTTCTTGAAATCTGGAAAGTATTGAAATAAGATTGTGTATGTCTGTCCATGTCTATGGCAAACAACTTTGCAATTTTAATGGCGATTGAGTTTCCGCAATGTAGCTGTAAAAGGTGCAGCATCAAATGGAAACTGGAAGTTGCCCCACCGCTTGTATATAACCTGCCGTCCTGGGTAACCGTTTTATCTGCCTGAAGGCTTACTTCCGGAAATGCAGAAGCAAACGCTGCACAAGCATCAACATGTGTCGTTGCGATCTTTCCATTGAGCAGCCCTGTTGCACCTAACAAAAAAGCACCAGTACAAAAACTGGCCAGCTCCGCCCCTGCTGCATATTGCTGATTTAACCAGCTAACTGCCGCATAGTTTTCAGCAATTGCATGCTGGATATCTTCATTGATAAACGAAGGTATCAAAATCAGGTCTTGCTGGGGAGAATTTTGAATAGCTACCGGCTCATAGCCATAAAAATAGGTGCCCGGTTTACGCAACAAACTGTCATCACTACAAAACAAATCAATTTGGAAGGGAACAGGATGACCATCCTGAATATAAAGCTTATTGACTGTTTCAAAGACATCCAGTAGAGCAGCTACGCTTAATAATCTATATTGATTCGTCAGGAGAAGACCAAGTTTTATCATTTGATTATTTTTTAATACCTAAATATAACATATAAAACCCAAATTCATTCATCTGTATCACCTGCGCCTGTTTGTTTTTCTTGTATACTGGAGAAGGTTATTACATTTGCAGAATAAAAAAAACAAAAAATACGATGATAGCTCACCACGTTTTATTCTGGTTAAAAGCCGATACCACAGCAGATCAAAAAAATGCATTCAGAAAAGGCCTTGAATCTTTAGAAAAGATAGAAACCGTAACAAAAATACATATTGGGGTTCCTGCACCTATTGACCGCGCAGTTGTGGATACAACTTATACCTTCTCGGAGATTGTATTCTTTGAAGACCTTGCTGGTCATGATGTATACCAGGCTCACCCTATTCATATAGCCTTTTTAGACGAGTTCAGATGCTTCTTCGAAAAGGTTATCATTTACGACGCCATTTAAGAAATCTTGAATTGCTTCTTCTTTGAAGGTGCCAGCTAAATATTTTAAACATACACCTGCAAAATGATTCCCGGCTCAGGAGGATCATTTTGCAATGTTATGACCAGTCTTTCGGTATTAAGCCCACAATAGGCAATTCAACCAGCAAATTAGTTTATTCAGTACTGTCCCGTTCCAAAACAGATAAGATATTACCGGATGGATCTTTAAACCAGGCTATTTTAGGGCCGCCGCCATGGAATACTCCCTGATCATCAGTTTCAAAGTCTTTTTCTTTATAAATGATAAATTCGACTCCCTTTTTATGCAATTCATTCATCGCTTCCTGCAGGTTTTGAACCGGAAAATTAAGAACCGTAAAAGTTGCAGGGACATGATTAGGTTTAGCATAAACGAATACAGTTCCACCACTTGCAATATGCAGTACTAACTGCCCCATGGTCTGGGAAATCTCCAGTCCTAATATCTCCCCATAAAATTTCATGGCTTCAGATATCTCCTTTACGGAGAAACCACTGAATGCCTTAACATCTTTAAACATTGCCATAAGCTTAAGATTAGATTTATTGATAATTACATCAGGCTAAGATGAACATACGAACTGGATTGTCCCGGGGTTAAACAGGGCAATTTAAGGGGGCAACTGCGACATATTCAGTTCTGATCTGGTATCCAAGCAAAGAAATGGTATGCAAGCAAAGAATTGAGGTAAAACAAAAGCAGTACAATCCCTTGACATGTCAAGTGAATAACGTACAATCCCTCAGGGGTTGTAAATCATGAAAAATAAGAGTTCAGCAGAATGTTCAGTATAAGAATGACCTGATTGTTTTTTGTCTTGATAGCGCAACCAGTATTGCGGCAGATGGCAGCCAGAACGGCTTCCAGAGATACATTTTTAAAAGTCCCGGTTAATAACCTGTTATTCAACCCTTTTCTGCCAATGACAACAGGACTGTTGTAGACTTCATTTAAAACCTCAACCATTCTCCATAACGGCACACCTCCGGCGTTAAATCCGCCAGTCCGGTAATAAGTATACAGTTGGTCGGTATTGTTAACTTTTATCAATTGAGATGAACTCTGTTTAATCAGGACTTTCTCTCCGGCATTAAGCGTGCTCATTTGACCACCTTTGCTCACCTGAACCTTTCCTTTTTCAACAATGATCTCTATACTGCCCTTTCTGTTTTTTACATTAAAAGAAGCTCCGGCCACTTTGATTGTGGTACTGCTGGTTTGAATAATAAATGATTTTTCCTGCACTGGGGAAACCTGGAAGAAAGTCTCTCCTTTTGTTAACCAGACCTGGCGCTGACTACCTTTAAACTTTTCAGGGTAGCGCAATAGGCTGTGTTTATTCAGCACAATGACCGATCCATCAGCTAATGTATCTGCCTGTATTGTTCCTTTAGTCAGAAAAAAAAGTTCCTGTGTAGAAAACCGGCTGGAATACAGCCATGCTCCTGCGCAAAAAAACAGAAATACTACGCCTGTTTTTAACCAGAACCGATAGCCTGAAAGGAACATTTTCTTCCTTTGCTGCTCTTCTACTTCCAGTTTTAACTGATGTGAGGAAACCTGTACCTCATCTTCCCCTTCATCTTTCATATTTATAACTATAGAATTATTTAATACTTATAGCCCACCGGCATTTATTGATAATCAACCTGTGATTTTTGCTAAGGTAAAAGAATGAGGCTAAAATTTCAGTGCTATTCTTCTGATAAATGATGATAGATGTTATTCAATTGATAGGTATGCCGCTGACTGTGATAATTCACAAAATAAATAGCTTCAAAACGGGTTAGAAAACCATAGCCGGGCAACTCAAAAGTCAGACATATTTTATCAAGTTCCATAGTTTCTATCAAATTCATTAAACTACTTTTGATATTTTCCAGCGTCCCCAGTTGCCTTTGTTTACTATAATCGATAGGCAGCGGTAAGATAAAATCGGGAGATTTCATTTTAGTCTCAAAATTCAGGAAATCGGCCCTGATCTGCCCAAGCTGCTGGCCTGGTTCCCGGTCGGCATCCTTGACCGGGCCCTGCATAACTTCTATGAACCCTGTATTGGCCAGGATAAGATGTTGCGCCACTTGTCCGGCTGTCCAGCTACCAGAAAAAGGGGTCTCATTTAACTGTTGCTCATCGAATGAAGAGACGGCCTGTATCAGCGTAGTAAACGTGCGGTCTGTGTCTAACAGAATTGTTTCCATAACTTATGCTTTAAAATCCAGACTAATATAAATAGATAATAGGGATACTCTTGCTTGCCTGAAAAGTCAATTTCAGGGGGCATTCAAGACAAATACTAATTAATTTGCGCATCAATATCAGCTATAATTATTCTTTTTATGCAATCTTTACAGCTGGAACTCCTTTTTATCAAAATGGATATAATTAAAAAGATCAATGAGATAGCTGTGAATTATTTTGAGGATAACAATTCAAAATTCGCCGCCGCCTTAGGAACAAACGAAGCTAACATCAGGAACTACAGGAGTAAAATCGTTCCTAAGGTAGATTTTATTGTGAAGTTATGTAACGATCTTAACATTAGTTTTGAATGGATGTTTAATGACTCAGGAGAAATGAACAAGGTTAAAAAAGAAACTGGTGTTTCTTTAACCTATCCCCTGATTACTGAAACAAATCCAACAGCAACAGTAGCTTACGCAGTTGTAACAGCAGGAACTTATACACCCGGAACAGGAAATAGGAATAACCTGCAACACCAACAGGGAATCCCGCTTTACGAAATGAACCCAGCAGGTAATTTGCTTGACTTTTTTAATCAGCCACCAAATATCATCGATCATATTTATATCCCTAAACTTCCAAAAAGTGATGGCGCACTTTATATTCTTGGAGAAAGCATGTACCCTGTTCTGAAAAGCGGTGATATTGTCATTTATAAAAGGATAAATAACCTGAGCGAAGGAATCTATTATGGCGAAATGTATTTGTTATCAATTAATATCGATGGAGATGATGTGACTATCTTAAGATATGTCCATCAGTCGGAAAAAGGAGAAAATTATATCAAACTAATCAGCCATAATACTACACATGCTCCAAAAGACATCAGAATAGAATATGTTAAAGCGATGGCTCTTATCAAAGCAAGTATCCGTATTAATACCATGATGTAATCATCAGATCTCATAGAGGTCCTTCCCAAGGTTTAAGACACCTATGTCTACGTATCATAATTATGATACAATACTATGATTCATACTATTTTAATGAGACCAGCAGAAGACTTAATTTTGTCTTAGAAATTAAAAGATCTGCAAAATGGAAAATCAAAAAATATTTGTGATCAACGGAGGACAAGTTTTCGGACACTCCGGAGGTCGTTTTAACAACACAATTTTCAATGCAACATTAAACTTCTTTAAAAGTCAGCCTGGATTTGAAATCAGGTCAACCGATATCAATGATGAATATGATCCAGCACAGGAAGTTGAAAACTATGTATGGGCCGATGTAGTCATTTACCATACGCCTATCTGGTGGTTTCAGGTACCCCATGGCTTAAAAAAATATATTGACGTTGTATTTACTGAAGGTCACCAGAAAGGGATCTACAGAAGCGATGGCCGCTCTTCGGCCAATCCGGACATTAATTACGGAACTGGTGGCTCTTTACATGGCAAAAAATATATGGTAACTTCTTCGTGGAATGCACCAGCTACTGCTTTCACTTTGCCTGGTGAGTTTTTCGATCAGCGCAGTGTAGATAATGGCGTATTGTTTGGTTTTCACCGGATGAATGCTTTTACAGGAATGCAGCCATTAGCTGGTATCCATTTTCACGATGTAGAGAAGAATGCTGATATTGTAAATGATATGAAATTATATCAGGAACATTTAACCAATACCTTCATTAATCAAAAACAAGAACATGAGTGTTTATCTAACAGCAATAATTAAAAGTACACCAGGAAATGCTGAACAGTTAAAAAAGCTGCTAAAAACTTTGGTTTCAGGATCAAAAAGTGAAGCTGCTTGTCTGCAATATGATTTGCATCAGTCTGAAGAAGATCCGGATTTGTTTATTTTCCATGAAGAATGGGCAAGTCAGGAAGAATTGGATTTACACAATGTAACTCCTCATATTAAAAAATTTGCAGCAGATGCTGCACCAATATTAGATGGCGCACCCATCTTACACCTCACTAAAAGAGTAGATTAAACCCTGCTCCGGCCAGTGATTATAAGCTATAATAATGGAATACAGAAAACTAGGAAATACAGAATTAAACTTATCAACGATTACCCATGGTGCTTTTGCAATCGGCGGAACCATGTGGGGTGGAAATGAAAAACAAGATTCAATTGATGCAATTCATGCTTCACTTGACCATGGAGTAACCAGTATCGATACTGCACCGTTTTACGGATTCGGATTAAGTGAGGAACTGATTGGTGAAGCCATTAAAGGAAGAGATCGTTCGAAAATCCAGTTGTTGAATAAATTCGGTTTGGTTTGGGATGGCAGCAATAATGGCAAAGGAGAATTCTTTTTTGATGCAGGAGCAGATGGTAAAAGTATACCCGTTTATAAATATGCGGCTAAAAGTAATATCATTAAAGAAGTAGAGGAAGGATTAAAGCGCCTGGGAACTGATTATATCGACCTTTTACAGTTACACTGGCCCGATGCAACTACTCCGATTGATGAAACCATGGAAGCACTTGATCAATTGATAACACAAGGTAAAATCAGAGCAGCTGGTGTAAGTAATTACAGCCTTGATCAGTTAAAGGAAGCACAAAAAACTATCAGCCTTGCCTCAAACCAAGTTTCTTACAGTATGCTGAACAGGGCAATTGAAAAAGAAATTGTGCCTTATACAATAGAAAATAACATTGGTATCATTGTATACAGTCCGCTGGAAAGAGGTTTGCTGACTGGCAAATATTTCAAAGATGCCAGACTGAAATCAAATGATCACCGTAACGGTTATTTTGGCCAGTTTGATCCTGAAAAAGTAAAAGCACTGCTGCAAACTATTGAGCCTATTGCGGAAAGCAAAAATGCAACGGTTGCACAAGTAGTACTCAGATGGACTACCCTGCAACCAGGCGTAAGCATTGTACTTGCTGGTTCAAGAAATGCTGCCCAGGCCATTGACAACGCAAAAACAATGGATATCACTTTAAGTACTGTTGAATTAAATAGCTTAAATAAAGCAATTGAATTAGTCGGATAATACAAAAATATCTTCCTCAGAAGCCGGTTCGAATGTTTATAAAAAGACGGGGGCCGGCTTCTTTCGTTTGACTAATTATTATTTATATTTAAAGAAAACGTTTAATCAGACAATTATGAAGAATTTAAGCTTTATTTTCTCTTTTGTAGTACTGTTATTGATGACCAGTGCTGCATCAGCTCAAAAAAACGACACCTATTTTGTAGGGCAATGGAATGTCTTAATTAAAGGGCTTCCCAATGGTAATACCGATGTTTTGGTGAAGTTTGATTTGAAAGATGGTCAGCTGGCTGGCAGTATAACGAGTATGGCAGAGAAAAAAGAGATGCCTTTTAAAACAGTCACCTTAAAAGATTCTACGGTTACAGTTACATTTGACCATAGCAGCGGTCAGGTAGAAATGAACCTGCTCAAAAAAGATGAAGATAATATAGTTGGTAACATCAACAATCAGTTCGACCTTAGCGGTGTCAGAAAAAAAGAAGATTAAATTAAATGAGCTTATTAAAAGATATATATTCCGTTTCCTTTTATAATAAATTAGCCGACAGCCTGATTCAGCTCAATCCTGAATTCAATAAAAAAAGATTTATTGAACTGATCAATGTGGAGGGGTTCACTGCTATGGAACTTAAGCAGCGGATGCACCATACCACATTGGTCATTCATCAGTTCCTGCCTGCCGGGTATCCAGCAGCAATCCGGCATTTATCCGCTCTGATTCATCAGCTGAAAAAACAGCAAACAGGAGAACAAATGCTGGCTTATATATTTTTGCCGGACTATATTGAAACCTACGGGCTGGAAGATTATGAAACATCCATTCCGGCCATCGAATCGGTTACACAATTTATCAGCTGTGAGTTTGCAGTCAGACCATTTCTGGCTAAATATGGGCAGCAGATGATGATGCAAATGGAAAAATGGTCTTTACATGAAAACCATCATGTCAGAAGACTGGCCAGTGAAGGCAGCAGATCAAGGTTACCCTGGGCAATGGCGGTACCCGGATTAAAAAAAGATCCTTCGATGATCCTCCCTGTTTTGGAAAATCTAAAGACTGATCCTTCAGCGTATGTACGCAGAAGTGTAGCAAATAGCTTAAATGACATTTCTAAAGATCATCCTGAAATTGTGATCGCTATTGCCGGCCGCTGGAAGGGATTGAGTAAAGAAACGGATGCACTCATTAAACATGGCTGCCGCGGTTTACTGAAACAAGGCCATACTAAAATATTAGCACATTATGGATTCGAAAGTACGGCTATCGAATTACTGGATTTTGAAATATTGACCGCAGTTGTCGCTATTGGTGAGCATCTTGAATTTACGATCAGTGTTAAAAATACAGCACTGGTTCCACAGAAAATCCGCATGGAATATGCAGTTTATTATAAAAGGCTGAATGGCCAGGCCTCTAAAAAGGTTTTCAAAATCAGTGAGCGTGAATTTCAGCCTGCAGAAATTGCTGTGATCAATAGAAAACAAAGTTTTAGAATTATTACGACCAGGAAGTTCTATCCCGGCGCACAACAGTTAGCTATTATTCTCAATGGCCGGGAAAGTGAATTAAAAGATTTTGAATTGAATTAGTTTTGATGGCAGTAGTTCACCAGGAAAAACAGTTGAAATTCCGGCATTCATAGCTTAAGATTAAAAGAGGAATGCTAAAGCAGGATTACCTGCCTTTACTTATTATTCTTTAATCAATTGCTGCTGATCAACGTGGTCTTCCACGGGATAAGGCAGATGGTGTTTCTTTATTTTTTTGATCGGCAGGTAAGTAAAAAGAACAGAAAATACGCCTGCTGTTAATCCTAAAAGAACAGCGAGAACAGTTCCATTATAATTATAAAACTCAGGAAAGCCAAAATGCAGGCCAAGCATCACTGCAAAAACAAAGGATACCGTACAAAAACCGTTCATGCCTGCCATCTGAAAGATGAACTTAATTTTTCTGAAGCCTTCTGGCAAGATGATTTCGGAGTGTCCTTTCTCTGAAAGTGTAATGGTCTTTTTCAGAATATCAAAAGTAATGATGAAGGGCAGAAAAAAAGCCATTGGCAAAATAAACCGGGCCAGGTTTTGCGTTCCATCAAATAAGTGAACGGCATTCAGGTCTGTAAAACTAAAATAGGGAATGATCGTATTGAAAAATACATTCGGAATAATATAATACAGCAAATTTTTACGCAAAAAACGCTTTAGCGTGACTTCATTTTTTTTTGTATCAGGTATCAGCATATCAGGCAACAGAAAGTTGTTTTAGGTCTTCAAATAATAAGTTCATTGTTTCTGCTTGAATAAGCCGTGCTTCTTGTTCAGTCAAAAAAGTATCATTAGACATCAAGGTAAAATCCATTTTATTTTTATAAGTACTTGCAATCAGCGTACTGGGATTTCTCCACGGAAAAGCCACCGTCGGACTATGAATAGCCAATACTTCAAAATTCTGATAGTTTTCAGCAATCCGGAGCCTGCCCATATTGGAAAGCGTAACATCGTGTGTACCCTCTGTAGCTTTTAAAAACCTGACCATCCTGCTCACAATCGCATGGAAATATTCACTCATCCAGAGCATTTCTGACACTTTCAGGGCCCCCACTTTAGTATTCAGGTCGGCTTTCAGCATTCTTGCTTTTGTCCAGAAATCTATCTCCGCATTCTTATCGATCTCCAATTCTACGATAGGTGCAAAAGCGAACATAGTATCATTCTTGATTTCAGGGATAAACTGCCTGATGTCTACCGGGCAAATTACTTTTCCATGTGCCTTTATTCCCCTCACTTGTTCAAAAGCCTTCATAACCGCAATACATAAAGCTGCATGAACAGTAGTGCCTGCAGCTTTACTGCGCTCAACCAATTCAACGGTTTCCTGCTGATCCAGCCTCCAATGCACTACATAATTATTTCCTGCTGCAACTTTACGCTGTGTGGGTTTGAAATAGAAAAAGGCTCTGCCTAGTAAAGAAAATAGGCGTGCTTTCAAAATCTTCGCCTGCGAAACTGAAAAAGACGAGGCTAAAAGTTCTTTTACAGACAGGAAAGAAGCATAGGGTTTGAGCTCCATACCCGGCTCATCGAGCAGAAATAACAGTTCCTGCATCAAGGTCACCAGCGTAGTCCCGTCACAGATGCAGTGTGGCAGCACGAATAAAAGATCTGATACTTCTGCTGATTTTAACCAGACAACCCTGGCCAGTGGTTCATTTTCACCGTCAAATAATTTGTCCCATTCTGCTTTGGATTCATGCAGCCAGTCCTGTTCCCCATTGCGCTCCAGAACCCTTACAGGAATTACTTTAAGCTTTTCATTCAAAACAAAATAGGGCCCGCCAGCTTGCTGATCATCAATCTGCATCCTTAATAAAGGATGTTTGTGCTGTATCTTATCTAGAGCAGCACGTAAGTTTTCCGGCGCAATCACACCCCGGATCTTAGCCGTAAAAATGCAATTTACAGGGGTAATTGCATCCACGTACATTACCCTTTCTCCAATGATCAATTTTCTTTTCATTTGTTATGCTGGTTGAAGCTGTGTTTGTAATTGTTCTTTGAGAATCGTCATCATTCTTGTTTGTATAGCCTGACCTTCCAGGTAAGGGACATAACCTTCGCTGGCTACAAATGAAAAATCCATCTTGCCACGGTAAGTAGAAGTGATGAGTGAAGTCGTATTGCCTAAAGGGCCAATTGCTGTTGGCGTGCAGATCATTTCAATTTCAAATGTTTTGTAATGCGCAGGGATGGTAATTCTTCCCAGGTTGGAGAACATACAGTCATTATTTGATTTACTATACTTTAAAAAACGGCCGAATTTATGAAGTACAGGATGCGCTTTCTCCAGTACCATTAACATCAGATGGGGATCGAGCTTTTTAATTTTCTGCCTGATGTCTTCCTGTATGGCTTTGAGATTGCTCATAAAGTCGAGATCAGCATAAGAACTGACCACGAACATAGATCCAAAAGCAAAAATGTTATCCTTTTTTATCCGGTGGTTTAGGTTACGGAGATCAACCGGGCATGATATTTTATTGTGTGCATTATCTTTTCGGACTTCTTTGAAAGTTTTTAATAGCACGGCGCATAAAAGCGTATTCATGGTTACTCCAGAATTTTTGCACAATTGAGTAAGAGCTACAGTCATTTCCTCCTCAACAGTCCAATGGATCAGGTAATCTTTTTGCCTTGCTACAGCTTTCTTTTTTAAAGGGGTAAGCCACAATCCTAAAACTGCTATACTCCCGATCAGGCTTGCTTTCAATCTTTTTTTCCTGCTCCCCAGAATCTCTGCTGGTACTATATCATGAATTCCTTTGATCGGATTTTCCTGACCTATATCAGCATCGCCATTGTCAATTAGTTCATAAAGTGTTGTCAACAGTGTCAAAATTGAACCTCCATCAATCAGACAATGGTGTATAACCATAATCAGTTCTGAAACTCCTTCTCCTTTTAACCAGACCATACGCATCATAGGATCCCGGTCTGTTTCAAATGGAATTGACCACTGCTTAACAGATTCAACTTCCCAATCGGTATCCTTATGCCGGGAAATGATTTGAACGGGAATTTTAACGGGCTGAACAGTATCCGTAGTAAAGCTTGGACGGTTATTTTTATCGTAAGAAATAACCGCATTCAGCCAGGGATGTTTCTGTTGCAGTCTTAACAGGGCATGATGCAGGCTCGCAGCAGAAAATTCTCCACGGATTTTAACAGGGATTATCCCATTAAAAGGAGTTTTTCCATCACCAAGCATTAATCTTTCTCCAAAAAGCAGTTTTCTTTTCATCTATTTATTTACATTTTTTTTAGATGAAACCTTGATCATTAAACTAATTATTGCCCTGTGTGCCTAATACTTATTTTAATCATGCCGGGTTCATTGGCGTTAATTATTCTTCGACAAATTGTTCCGCTTCAGCGAAATCTTCCAGCAGCTGTACTGCTTTGTCATTTCCTCCTGAAGCCATAAAAGTTTCTTTTATTTTTAAAGCTGCGTTCCGGTATTGTGGGTTTTCCAGCAATTCAAAAACAGCAATTTGCAAATCAGCAATTTTTAATCTTTTGTAACGGATACTAATTCCGCAGCCTGCATTAACTATAAGTTTGGCTGTATGGAAATGGTCATAAGCAATTGGTGTGATCAGCATCGGTAAGCCATTGGTAAAAGTATCGTTAACAGTATTGAAACCGCCATGGCAGATCACTGCATCCATATGCGGCATCAGTTCTGTTTGCGGGACAAAGCCGTTGACGATAAAATTATCAGGCCATACGTCAAAAATATCCGGGTTCGTTGCTGCGATGATCGTGATTGGCTGATCTGCAAAAGCATCAATCAGTTTTTGAAAAAATGCAGCTCTGATATCTACTAATAAAGTGCCTAAAGAAACGAAAACCTTGGGTGTTTTTGCGGCCGCAAGTCTTTCCCAGTCAAAAGCTGCATGATTTGGTCTGCCTTTTACCGGGCCGACAAATTTCATATGCGGCGGGGTTTCCGTAAATCCGGCGAATGCCTGGGAAGTAAAAACAAGATTGAGTTTATGAGAATGAATGAATATATCATCTTCATAGATACCAAACTCTTGTTGCAAACCTTTGATCAGCTGTTGTTGCCATTCAAATATTTTTGGTGCGCTGGTCTGGGTATCCCCGATCACATCTGGTGGCACTGGTGTAGTGGTTACTGATGGGATACCTTTGATATGGGCACATAAAGCCCCTGCAAAAGTAATACAGTCGTTTACAATCACGCCTGGTTTCCACTCGTCCACAAAGTTTCCCAGGCCTTTCATCATGATCCTTGCAAATGGAACATAAGTTTCTTCCAGTGCCAGTTTCATGACCTCCGGGCCAGAACAAGCAGGGCCATCATCCTGACGCTTTAATATCCGGTCAATTTCTTCCTGATGCTCAACCAGATCGGCTTCGGGATAAATAAATTCTCCGCCTTCCGGGATATGTTTTGCGGCAAGCGGTGTAATCCCAATCCATTTCACTTCATGCCCGCGGGCTATTAAACTGGAGCCTATGCTAAGAGTTGGGCTGATATGGCCAAAAAATGGGGGTACGACAAATAAAAATTTAGACATAATTCCTGTTTTAATTATTTAATAAAAACAAAGGTTCGTTGACACTAAACTGCTCCAGTAAAGTAGCGGCAGCTTCGGTACCGCCAGCAGCTATAAATGAGGCTTTAATTTCTTCTGCTGAGGTTTTGAATGCAGCATCCTGCAATATTTGCTGAACAGCTTCCTGAAGGTGCCTGGCTTTGAAACGGTTAAAATTCAAACGTAAACCGGCACCAACACGCACTACTCTTCCAGCCACGTGTGATTGGTCGTAGGCAATTGGAATAACGACCATCGGTAAACCATTCATCAGGGTTTCACAGACCGTATTGTGCCCTCCATGACAAACTACAGCATCCAGATGCGGCAGTAATTCCAATTGCGGAACCATGCGCTGCACGATAAAGTTGGCTGGCCAGACGTCAAAAAGTGAGGGATCAGAAACAACGACTACAGTCAGGTCTTCGTCTTCAAAAGCTTCAATGACCTTCGCAAAAAAGTTCTTTTTATGCACATGGTCAAAGGTTGTTCCGATACTGACTAATATTTTAGGCCTGTTATTTTTCTGTAATAAGTCCCAGTTAAAGTATGTGTGGACTGGCTTACGGTTAATCACCGGCCCAACAAAACGATAGGAAGCTGGTAATTCCAATTCTCCAAAAAAATCTTTAGACGTTAAAACCATCGTCAGGATGCCTGAACAAGCTATAGAAGTTGATTTATCAATACCCAGTTCTTTTTGCAACGCGACGATCTGGTTCACTTGCCATTCATGAACTTTAGGGAGTTCGTCCATAATCTTAATGGCGGCAGGTGCAGTAACCGAGGTTGCATAAGGAATTTTATGGTTCACTGCTGCAATAGCACCAGCAAACATCTGGTGATCGGTAATCACCAGATCAGGTTTATATTTTTCCAGCCAGCTCACTATACCTTCATAGCTATGCCGGTTTAACGGAATTAATACTTCTTCGTATAAAAACTTGATACTATCAATTCCATAAACAATCTTTTTAGTGATCATATCAAGATACTTTTCACTATCCTGTTTATCCTGATCGCTTTCGTCATACTGAATCCATAATAATTCCCCTCCTTCAGGTAATTTTAAAGCCAGGTCAGGGTCTAGTGTAATCCAGCCCACCTGATGTCCGCGTTGCAGTAAAACAGCCCCCATACTTAAAGTGGGATTGATATGACCCGTGAGCGGGGGAACAATAAATACAAATTTTGCCATAGCGCGCGTATAAGATTGAATTAGTTTATAAAAAACCCGGCTACAATATTTGCGACCATTTCTGGTTTCTGAATCGGGATATTATGATCACCATCGAGTGGGATCAGGTCGGATTTGCTGATCAGTTTATTCAGTTGTTTTCCTGCCTGTAAGCAATCAGAAGCTGATCCATAGAGTAAAAGCGTATCTTTTTCCAGCGTATTCATTTCTGGTGTACAGAAAAATCCGCTTTCCAGAATCATATCTTCTTTGATACTGGTTTGATAGAATAGATATTCATACATCCTGTGGTTGCGCTCCATCTGTCTTTTACCCATTTTCACCTTGGTGGTATCTGTAAAATTCGCTACATAGTGCTCCAGGAATTCTCTGCTGTAGTCATCAATAATGCCGCGGGTTTTTTCATCATTCGGATTTGGCGCTTCAATGACCACAAGTTTGCCTAATTTTTCAGGGAAACGCATCGCCATTTTTAAAGCAATGAGGCCTCCAAAACTATACCCTGCCAGATGTACTTTTTTCAGTTTCAATACATCCATCAGCGCACAGAGATCATCAGTCATGCTGTTCAGGTCATAACCTTCCAGCACACGCTCACTCATTCCATGGCTTTTCAGATCGTACATGACCACATGGAAATGTTCGGCCAGTACCGGGGCGATATTAAAATAATAAACAGAAAGATTGCTGAACATGCCATGAATTAAAAGAACAGTCTCAGCTGCTCCTTTATTCAATTCCTGGATGTGCACTTCTCTTTGATTTACTTGGATGACTGGCATTCGTGTATATAATTAATGATCATTTCCAGGTTCAGGTTAATGAGTTGATCCAGATCCATTGCAGATAACCATCCTGTAAAGTCGATCTGTTCACCAAAGTGTGTTTTTATCTTTTCAGAGAAGGATACAATTTCTATACTGTCCATTTCAAGGTCCTTGGTAAAAGAACTTTGAGGGGTAATGTCCATTTCTTCCACAAATTCTTCCCCAATAACTTCTGTGATGAATTGTTTCATCAAGTCAAAGATTTCGTTGTTATTTAATTGCCGATTCGTTGCTATTGCGTCCATCCGATTATATAGTTATGGTGTTTAATGGTTTTTATAATTGTGTCTTTGATGCGTAATTCTTCCCCTATGATCTCTTCTACCCCATAGGCTTTTGGATTGCCTTGCAGGCCTTTACCCAGGTACTTGCCATAAGCTTCTTTGGCAGTCCAGAAACGGGTTGCCCATTCTGCTTTGTCCCTGCCTTGCAGTAAAGCCATTTCTGTGCTGGTGAATGCGAGGTCAAAAAATCCTGCACTGCGTTCTTCAATACTTTCGATATCAATCCCTACAGGTCTGTTCAGGCGGGCAATCCCCACGGCATCAGTTCCTTTATGTGCTAAAGAAACATGAATACCAGCAGTTTGACCACCGTGAGGATAAGGTTTTTGCAGCTCGTCCGATTTAATTTCAAAGGTGATCGGATAGCAGGCATGCTGTTTTTCTTTGTTAAGCAAATCCCTGACGGCATCTTTTACGGCCACCCGGCTAATCATCCAGGTCTTTCTTTTGTTAGGCAACAGTGCGTTATGATACTTTTTCTCGTCCTGATTGAAATAGCGTTTCAGAATAAAATCCCAGGAAACGACTCTTGAATAGGCATTATGAAACATAAAAATGCCAGGGGCAATTTCTTTAGATAAACGGTTGTGCAGCGGTGACATAGAAACACTCCATAGCGCGTCATCTATTTCCAGTCTCCTGTTTTGCCAGCCCGAAATTATTGCCCAAACCTGGTGATCACGTTTAATGATAAAATTACCTGTCGCAAATTCTTCATTCATATCGGTCAGCACACAGGTACATTCAAATTCACCTTGCTGGTCATGCATATTTCCGAAAAACTCAATCTCCTGTATTTTCACAGGAAAAGCAATCCGGTCTTTAGTGAGGATCAGTTGCAGCCACAAACCAAAAAGCTGACCTGCATTATCCAGCAGTGACCCTTTTCCGGCACCACTTTCTATGGTCCCGGTAATCCCTTTTTCACCCACTGCTTTTAAGTGTTTGATGCCCTGATAACCCGGTCCATGAAACATATGATTTTCATAGATCTGTTCTGCGGTGCGCTGGATGTCCAGGATTTTACCAATGTCAAAAGATTGTTGCGCAGGTGGTATACCCAGCTTTTCAGCCAGCAAAACTTCAGCATTTGCAAAACGCTCCAAGTTGAGGTATACCTTTTGCTGATCTTTCCATTCACCAGTAATCGTTTCGCGGAAAGGCTTGACCACATTCATCCATTGAAAAACTTTGATGTTCAATATTTTATGAACCTGTTCTCCCCGAGACTGTTCTTCTGCAATTTCTCCAAACAACTCAAAAATCATCGTCATCGGAATAACCGGATCCATGTCATCTACACAATGCCAGTCCTTAGGCTGTCTGAGTAAAGCGTGGTCTTTCAGATAAGGACAGTTTTCGAGCGTAATATCCAATTGTTTGGAAAAAGGCATTCTGTTTAATGGTGTTGCTAATACCTGAGGTGCCAGTGGCGTTGACACTTCAGGCGTAGCGAATTCCGGCTTGGTTAACCGGTTAGTATAGTTTGCAGGCTGCAAGACTCTGTCTTTAAACAATTGTTGTATTTCGGCCTGGATATTTGCCATTTCCAGTATATTTTCATTGAAAGCTTCCATCACCGGATCAGCTACATCTTCCAATAGACCTTTGGCATATACCGCGGGATTTGGTTGTGCATGAACTGATGGTGACCCTGCTGCTAGCTCTTTCAGGCTATTCAGTCCGGTAATGGTGGGTAAACCCAATTCTAATTTGATCCCCTTCCCTTTTGAAGCAGGGCTGGATTTAATTTGTCCGAGAAAGTCCAGTCCGGTTTCTTTACCTTCGACAAACAAGGCAGCGATTACGCGTTGCAGTTGAGTGATTCCAGATCTGACAGGTACGTTGGAAGAAATGGTACTGAAGTTTTTTCCTTTTAGTGTATCATCGATAAAACCGACTAATCCACCCGATCCGATCTGTATAAATACTCTTGCCCCCTGTTCATAGAGTTTTGCTGTCAATTCACGGAAACGCACTGGTTTAATCAGATGTTCCGCGCTCAATTGACGGATGGCTTCAAAGCCTTCGGGATAAAGTTCCAGCGTAGTAGCCGACCACAATGGCGTAGTAGTTTTGCGGAATTGCATGTCTTTCATTCCTTCCAGGATTACTTCCAGTTTATCTGCGATAAACGGAGAGTGGAAACCAGACTGGAAAGGTAAAATCTGATGAAAAATCTGCCTTGCTTTCAATAGAGGGGTCAGCTCTTCTAAAGCATTTTTACTTCCACATAAAATAACCTGCTGCGGACAATTGTCATTAGAAAGATAGACGTCATTGATATTGGCGATGATGGGTAAGAGCAGTTCTATTCCGCATCCCACAGCGATAAATCTTGAATCTTTTAACTCAAAAGTTTCTGGATCCAGGACTTTAAGCAATTGTGAAACAGAACTTTCTTCGGCCAGTTCTGATGATCTTGCTGCCAGCCACTCGCCTAAACTGTGCCCGGCATTCATATCAGGTTGTACGCCTAATTGTTTCAGGGCAATGTCTAATACACTGCTTTTATTCAGTGTTTTTAAGGCATCACTTAGTAAACCTTCCGCTTTAGCATGCTGCGCTTCAGCAATATTGAAATAATCAGTTACGCTCGATACTTCACCACCTGCCAGACCATCCAGACCAGGAAATACAAAGGCTATTTTGCCACCATTGCTAATTAAAGGTTCGTTGGTATACCAGATATCCTGTTTATTACGCCAGGGATTATTTTTTGCGGCAATCTTAATTGCTTTTTTAATTCTTTCGGGAGTCGGATCGAATAGTGCTATCCGGTAATTTCCATTGCCAGCACTATAATCGTTGTTTTCCAAAGCATGGATCAACTCTTCGTGTGTGGGACGTGCCAGTAATAAGACTTTGTCTTTTTTAGGCGCGTTAAATCCTTCCAGAACCACGTGGGCGTTAATCCCTCCAAAACCGAAGGCATTGACCCCGGCTATTTTAGGCAACCCGGATTTCTCCCAGCTTAATGGTTCCTGAACTGCTGAAAACTGGGTTTTTGCGAGCTGTGTTAAAGGATTTTCACAGTGCAATGTTGGCGGCAGGATATCGTGGTATAAAGCTAAACAGGTTTTGATCAGCCCGGCAATCCCTGCTGCTGGCATGGCATGGCCGATATTAGATTTCACCGTTCCAATTCCTGCTTTGGGTAATTCAGCATCATGGCCGAAAAACTGTGTCAGGGTTTCCAGTTCAGTTTTATCCCCTAAAGGTGTACCTGTTCCGTGGGCTTCAATATAACCAATGTCTTTAGCAGACAATCCTGAATTTTCCCAGGCTTGTGTAATCGCCCTGAGCTGACCTTTTACTGAAGGGCTCATTACGCTGGTACCGCTTCCGTCACTGCTTACCCCTGCACCTTTAAGCACTGCATAGATCCTGTCTTTATCCTGGATAGCATCTTCTAATCGCTTTAAGACGACAAAGCCGCAGCCTTCACCAATTATTAAACCATCAGCACCAGCATCAAAAGGTTTGATCTTTTCTTGTTTAGAGAGTGCACCTAAATTGGAGAATATACTCCAGAAAGCTGCATTCTGCCCAACATGTACCCCGCCAGCAATCACCATATTGCAGCGTCCGCTGTTCAATTCCTGAATCGCATGGTCTATAGCAATCAGGGAGCTTGCGCATGCTGCATCCAACGTAAATGCAACACCTCCCAGATTTAAACGGTTAGCAACGAGTGAGGCTACCAGATTTGGGATTAACCCCATCGCTGTATCCGGCCCAAAACGGCCCTTGCGTGCCTGGAATTCATGTTTTACTTTTTCTATTGCTGCGGTTTCCAGTTGTGGCAGTAAATCTTTCAGTACCGCAGCAATCTGTTCACCGGTTCTTACAATTTCAATAGCCCTTGTTGCGCCAGGGCCTGCATAATTTCCTTTGCCAATGATAATCCCTGTTTTTGCTAAGGAAGTGTTTTTTTCAAATACACCTGCATCTTCCAGGGAACTGTAAACCAAATCCAGTGTCAGTAAATGATCAGGTTCCGTACCATTCACGGCTACAGGAAGAATACCGAAGCGCTGTGGATCAAAGTTGTAGTCAGGTATAAATCCACCCCTATTACAATAAAAACGGTCTACTCCAGTTGAATCTTTATCGAAGTGCACCGGATCAATACGATCCGGTGGCACAACTTGAGTAGAATCAACCTTATTAATAATATTTTTCCAGAAAGTATCCAGATCTCCCGCTCCGGGAAAAATGCAGGACATTCCAATTACAGCTACATCCGTTTTCTTCATTGAGTATTTCGTTTAAACAGCTTAGCTACCAGTTATTTCCAGCCATAATCAGTACCTGGCTTTCTTTTCCATATTTAAGTTCATTTAAGAACGTTTCCATACCGTCTTGCAATGGAATCAGGGCTATGCCTCTTCTTTCATATTCTTTTTCCAGTGTTGGAGAAACCATACCGGCTCCTTTCCAGGGGCCCCAGTTGATAGCCAGTACTTTTCCATTAATTTTCTGCTTCAATGCCCAGGCGTATTTATCCATTACACTATTTGCAGCAGCGTAATCTGTTTGCCCGCGGTTTCCGTAAACAGAAGCTATGCTTGAAAAGAGAATGACAAATTGAGTTTCAGCTTTTAGTTTTTCTGCAAGTACTCTTAAAGGAGTGACTTTGGTATCAAATACGCGTTCAAAAGATGCTGATGTTTTACTGTGGAACAGTTTATCCTCTAATAGTCCTGCACCATGTACCACGCCATCAATACGGCCATATTCTTTGTATACACTGTCAACGAAGCGGTTCAGGCCTTCTTCATCACGCAGATCCATGGATTCATAAACTACTTTAGAGCCTCCGCTTTCGAGCATGGCAATGCTGTGCAGGATTTGATTATTTTTATAAATCCGGGCCGTTTCCTGCTCTATTTCAGCTGGTTTTTTAAGTTCACCCTGCTGCACCAGGAAGCTCCTGATTTCATCTTTTGTTTTTAAGGATGCAGCTACGCCCTGAACAGCTGATTTTGGATCTGCCGAACGGCCAACCAGGATATAGTTACAAGGGAAGTCTTTGGCAAAGTGAATCATCAGCTCTGCTGTAATTCCCTGAGCGCCCCCCAAAACCAGTACAACTGCGTCTTTATCCAACTGGATATGAGATTCTTCAAGCCCGGTAACCAATTCTGCAGGAATCAATTCCATGATCTGTCTTTTTTGGTCATGGTAAATAATCTCTGATGGTTTATCAGGGTTTAAGATTTCATTCAGGGTAATGTTGGCAATAGCTTCACCAGACATTTTCGTTTCCAGGCTCACAATTCTGCATTTGGTATTTTCATACTCTCTGTCCAGGCTTTTGAAGAAGCCCGAATAGCCTTGGTAAAGTCTCAGCATTTCTACATCGGCACTGTCATTCAGATGACTTCTGATATCAGAAATCATATAAACCCATTTTACCTTTTCAAAATTCAGTTGTTTGATCATTGCAAAATGATCTATGATACTTGATTTCTTTGCTGTGGTAAACATATTCAGGATAATCAATCCCTGGTAGCTTTCCAAATCATCACCAGCCGATATCACATCTACCAAAGCACCGCTTTTCTTAAACAGATTTTTGATCTTGATAGCCTGTCCGTTACCGTCATCAGTGATGGCAAAACGCTGTCCTTTAAGGATAGCCGCTTCAATATCAGATACTGCTGCCGGAGTGAGTTCAAAACGTAATCTGGATAGTTTTTCCAGACTCGAATTATCTACCAGGGTTTCTTCTATGATTTTTTTTGCTTCTGTGAGTATCTCGTTGGTTTCTGAGTCAATGTCCGAGATCCAGTTCACCAGTCCGTTCAGCGTTTTAATGGCTGCCAGTTTCTCCATGATATCATCATCCTGCTCCTGCCCCTGGCTAAAGCCAATTTTCAGTTTCAGTTCACCGATGATCTCCATTCTTTTGATGGAATCAATACTTAAATCGGCTTCCAGATCAAGATCCATTCCCAGCATTTCTTCAGGATAGCCTGTTTTTTCGCTCACTACAGACAGGATTGCTGCTCTGAGCTCTTCTGCTGAAAACTTAGGTTGATTACCATTAACGGTAACTTCTATATTGATGGTTGCAGAGACGTTGGTACTGGCTGGTGCTGCGTTTTCTGTGATCCAGTTGACCAACCCTTTTAAGGTTTTAATACTGGCAAGTTGCTCCATCACTGTATCTTCACTCTGCGTACTGCTAAAGCTTCCTAATTCGGTGCGCAAGGCACCTATAATTTCCAGGCGTTTAATAGAGTCAATACTCAGATCGGCTTCCAGATCCATTTCCATGCCCAGCATTTCTTGCGGATAGCCTGTTTTATCACTTACAATCTTTAATAAAGCAAGTTTAACATCCTTTTGTTCTGCCTGCTGAACCGCTGCTGCTGGTTGTTGTATAACTGCTTGCGGCGCTGCTGCCTGGTAAGCGGCTGCCTGCGGTACTGGTTGCGCGAAAACAGGCTGCGGTAAAGCTACGGGATTAGCTAATCCTTGGTTAAAAGGAACATTTTGTCCTAAAAAGGTAAGCATGACATCCCGCTGTGCCTGAATTAATAATTTCATACTGTTCAGATATTCCTGCATCATCAAATCACTGGTAGAGTGAGCGTTTTGTGAGGATTCTGATCTTAATTCTCTGTTTTTCATTTGGATAGGTTGTATGATAGGTAACGCCCCGTTAGCTGGCAATTTCCCGTTAGAAGGAATTGCATGCTGGCCGTTAACGAACCAGACTGTAGGGCTTTTTTTATACAATGCTGGTTCATTGAGATTTAATAATCTTGCGCCGCGGCCTTCAAATAATTTTTCGATGTGGACGGTACGTCCGGTAGAGAGATAACTGGCCAGCATTCCTAAAAGATGGGTCAGCTTATTCAACCCGTTGTCTTCAGCATGCATCAGAATTTCGTCTTTACCCAGGCAGGCTTTGGTGAGACCGGACAATACTTTACCCGGGCCGACTTCGATGAAGATTCTGGCTCCTGCAGCGTACATTTCTTGCACCTGATCTACAAATTTCACTGGTTTGATCAGATGATCTGTCAGTCTTTCTTTAATTTGTACTGCTTGTGCAGGGTACTCTCTTGCAGTAGTATTCGACCATACGGGTAAATTCAGCTCATTGAACTGAACATCCGCTAATACTTGCTGATAAAGTTCTTTTGATTTAACAACCAGCGGGCTGTGGAATGCACAGGCAACTTCTAATGCTCTGAAAGATATTTTGGCTGCTTTAAGGGTTTCCATCAGCTGCTGAATTGCAGGTGTGGTTCCTGCAAGCACACATTGCAGTGGTGAATTGTAATTAACAGCATAAATATCAGTTAAGCCAGAAATGATTTTCTGCAGCTCTTCTTGTTTGGCATTTACCGCAATCATTGCTCCGGTATCTTCGCCTTCAACAGCATCCAGAATAGCTTTTGCTCTTGCTGAACTGAGTTCTACCAATTGATCTTCAGCAAATGCACCAGCAAAACATAGCGCTGGCAATTCTCCATAACTGTGTCCGGCAACCATGTCTGGTACAATCCCCAGTTCTCTCAGGAAGTTAGCAATAGCCAGGTTGACAATTCCCAGTAGTGGTTGCGCCATGCGGGTGTCTTTAATGGCTTCTTTTTGTGCTTTGAGCAAGTTGGCATCAAATACTGCATCTGGAAACAGTACTTTTTCATATTCAGGTAAGTCTTTTAATAATCCCCGCATGGCCGGGAAGATGACAAAAAGGTCTCTTGCCATATTAATACGCTGACTGCCCTGTCCGGGAAACATAAAAGCTACTTTACCAGCTTTGTTTTTAGTGGCATAAGTATCTTTACTTTCAATACCAGATAGCGTAAGTTCTACCTTCATATTCAGGTCTTCCTGCCGGTCAGCGACAATACATAATTGTATTGGTTTTTGATCGGCCATAGCCAGACTGTAAGCGATATCTTTTAAGTCAACCTGTGCATTGCTGTCTAATAATGTTTTAACTGCTGTTAGCTTGGTTTTCGCTTCTTCATAAGTATCGCCTCTGAAAACAAAAAGCTCTGAAGGCCACGTTTTCAAGGTCGGCACCATTGTATTTACGGGGGTTTTATTCTCAATTACGGCATGAAAATTAGTTCCGCCAAAGCCAAATGCACTCACTCCTGCATAACGTTTTTCTTCAGACCACAATCCTGCTTCAGTATGAAAAGCAAATGGACTGGTTTTCACATTATAATAGCTATTTGGATTTTTCAGATTGATTGTTGGTGGTTTAATGCCATGATAAACTGACAGGGATGCTTTAATCAGACCAGCAAGGCCAGCAGCACATTTAGTATGCCCGATCTGAGTTTTTACAGAGCCCAGGTGCACTTGTCCGGCTATTGCGCCAGATTGAATAAATTTATCCGTCAACGCACTTAATTCTGTGCGGTCACCTACTACAGTTCCTGTTCCATGCGCTTCAACCAGTCCAACTACTGAAGGCGTAATCCCAGCCTGATCATAAGCACGTTCCAGCGCTTGTACCTGCCCGTTTTTACGCGGTGCAGTCAAGCCTAAACTTTTACCGTCACTTGAACCGCCAACACCTTTAATGACTGAATAAATACGGTCTCCGTCTCTCAAAGCATCTTCATGTCTTTTTAAGACGACCATAGCTATACCTTCACCCAAGGCAATCCCATCTGCTTCAGCATCAAAAGTTGCGCACCTGCCTTTACGTGAAAGTGCATGTGTGCTTGAAAACATCAGGTAATCATTGATCCCATTGTGTAAATCGGCTCCACCTGCCAGTACCATATCAGATTTACCTAAAAATAGTTCCTGACAAGCTAAATCAACTGCTGCAAGAGAGGATGCACAGGCTGCGTCTACGGTAAAGTTACGTCCGCCGAGGTTTAGCCTGTTGGCTACTCTTCCTGAAATTACGTTAGCCAGAATACCCGGGAAAGAGTCTTCTGTCATTTTAGGCAGCGCCTGATCGATTTCGGCTGGCATCTCTCCGAATACTTGTTTATAGAAACATCTGAATCCATAGCTGTTTGCCAGATCGTTACCACCTTCGGCACCAATAATTACAGATACATTTTCCTGATCATAACCGCCATCCAGATAGCCTGCATTTTCCATAGCTTGTTTAGCCACCATCAGCGTTAGCAGCTGGGTAGGTTCTATGGCCGCCAGTGATTGTGGCGGAATACCAAATTCAACTGGGTCAAAGTCTATTTGAGGAATAAAGCCACCCCATTTAGAGTGTGACATATCACCTGCTGTAGATTCCGGATCATAATATAATTCTTTGTTCCAGCGTTCATCAGGAACCTCGGTCACACTGTCTTTTCCTAAAATAATATTGCTCCAGTATTCTTCCAGATTTTTTGCTCCCGGGAAAATACAAGCCATTCCTACGATAGCAACATCCAGAGATTTTCCGGTTTTTTCTGGTGGAACAGAAAGTGCAGCATTCAGTACATGCTGATAGTTACCTTCGGCTACATCCTGGTGCAGCTCAAGCAATGAAACTACTTTATTTTGCAACGCGGCAATCTGGCCAATCATATACATCCCCAGGGTAAGCTGTTCGGCTTCGTTGATCGTAACCAGTTTATCTCCTCTGCGCTCTATTCCTTTGGCTGCAATTCTTAAACGCCCTACATTCAGCGTTTCCAGTTTTGCCCATATCTCTTTTTTATCTATCCCTGATTGCTGAAGTTTGACCTTCTCTTCACTGAAGAAATCAGAGAATGGAGATTTAAGGCATCTTGTTTCATGGCCAGGAGCTGTTTCCAATAATATGGTGTCACTCGCTTGTACAGCCTGCTGCTGAAATTTCTCCTGAATAGCTCCGGTACTTACGGCTTCTTTGGTGTATAAATAAGCAGTTCCCATCAATACACCGACTTTTACGCCTTTTGCGGCAAGTGGGGCAGCCATAATCGAGATAAATGCAGTAGAGAAAGCATCATGGATACCTCCGGCAAAAAATACACTGATTTGCTCCGGGTTGTCCTCTTTCAGTAAACGTTCAATTTGTTTTTCCCACAGGACCATACTGGATAGCGGGCCAACGTGGCCTCCGCATTCGCGGCCTTCAAAAACAAATCTCCGGGCTCCTTCTTTTAAGAACATGTCGAGCAGAGATGCTGAAGGCACATGCAGAAATGTTTTGATGCCTGCTTTCTCCAATGGTTTTGCTTGTGATGGACGGCCTCCTGCGATTAAAACTACTGGTGGTTTTTCTTCTAGTATATATTGCATTTGCTCGTCACGCAGTTCTTGCGGCGCAAAACCCAGAATACCTACTCCCCAGGTCTTTGTACCTGCGAGTCTTTTAGTTTCCTTAATCAGGTTTTTTGCGGTTTCTCCTTTGAGTAAGGATAAAGCGATGAAGGATAAAGCGCCAGCACCAGATACAGCATCTGCAAATTGTGCAACATCGCTTACCCTGGTCATCGGGCCTTGTGCAATCGGATAGGTTAGGTTAAGTTCTTTAGCTAGTGGGTTCTCAGGACTGATTACATTGATTGATTTTGCCTGATTTAAATGTCCGTAAATGGCTTCTTTGATACCAAATACGAGCTTACTTAGTTTTTTATAGCTGCTAAAGAGATCTGCAGACAGTGTAATATCCTGCCCTAAAGGAAGATAACTCTTATCCAGATCGAAGTCAGTAAAATAAGCAATAAGTTCTTTCGGGGTAATATCCTGTTCAATTACAGGTGAGTTTGGGCGGGATAACACACGGTAATTGCCAAATAACCTGGTCTCGGTACCGCTTAATTTAGCACAGCTATCTTTGATTGCTTTCGGTGCACTGCATTCTGGAAATAAAACCAGCTGACTATCCAATATAATCCCAGCGGCTCCCTGAGCGATTAAAGCAGCAGCAGTATGTACGCCTACACCACCTTGTACCCAGACAGGAATATCTTTTATTTCTTGTATAATTCGTTGAAAAAGCACAAAGGATGATTCGTGTCCAACCTTTCCCGCGCCTTCATTTCCTTTCACAATAATCCCATCAGCAGCAGCGGCTTTAGCTTCCCTGGCCGACTCCAGATCATAGACCTGGCGAACCAGTTTAATTCCTGGTTTGTGCTGAAATCCGACACCATCAGGAACAATGATCAGGCTTACTTGTGCAGGAAGAACAATAGTTGTCAAATCAGAAGACGGAATACAGACTCCAAAGTCTGTCACACCTTTTTGTACTAATTTATTCAATGCCTGGATTGCTTCAGGGAGCTGATAGCCAAGATTAAGTACAGGAAATATTCCTGCTTGATCTAAAGCAATTGCAAGTTCGGTATCTGGCTTCTCAAATGGAGTTATTCCGATTATCTTAAGATTTTCCATATTATTAGGTAGATAAAATATTAAACTTTATAGATATTATTCTGTCAAAAACTTCTATTACAAAATGATTCAGTATGTCAAAGAATCCACCCCGCTTAACATCCAAATAGTTGTAATTAAGCTAATAAATTAGCTAAATCGAAAAAACTATAATCAAGTTGAGCCTTAATTCTTTCAATAGAACAAATTTACGACTCTGGTTATAGGTTTCTGCCTCAGAAAGAGGAATGAACAAAAAGAATAAAACAGGTATAATTTATTCACAATATAATAACATGAAAGAAATAAAAACCAGAAAGCTGGTAAAACAAAATGAAATGAAATGAAGCGAATAGCCAGTAATTAATTGGCCCCGGGAGATTTTCCTTGCAGTTTTAAGTTAGACCATCAACCTTTACAAAGGCTTATTTTAAAACATAAAACGCTAATAATGAGATTATTTAAAACAAAAATAGCTTCCATAGGATTATGGAAGCTATTTTTTTATATTCAATACAACTTAAACGACAGGTGATATATTCAGGGGCTGAATAAAGAAAACTGGATTTTAAGATAACTTTGTCTTTTATTTTTAGTTAATTTCAACGTTTACAAAATAATGAACAAGCTTTCGGAGCATAAGTTCTTAGACTGAGGGTTCCCACCTGACTACGTCTCCCCACATGTCGTAAATATCTCCTTTTGAGATTCGTATATATTCAGCTTTTGCATTGTAGATCCCTTCTTGCCAGGTTTCATATTCTTCATCAATGACAGTTTGAAATAGCACTTGCTGGCCGTGTTGTGGCAGCGTGGTTTTGTCAAGTTTAACTTCCATGCTGTAAACATATAAATTGGTAATGACATTCCCTATTTTATAAAAAATGCCTTTCTGATTTTTTGATCAGAAAGGCATTTTTTATAGTGTTCTATTTTACTAAGGATTAATCAGCTTAAAAAACTTAGGGACATCATTTTGATTACTCGAAGTAAAAGCCAGACTTTTATCTGCGTTGTATAAATAAATAGCAGGGTATTGTTTGGGATGAAAGGCCATAATAAATACATGGTCACGATCCTGAACTACCTTTACATTTTTTTGCTGTAAAAATGGCTTTCCAAAATTAGTCATGAAGTAATCGATAGATCTGTACTCATCTTGTGAAATCATGTAGACATTTACGTTTTTCAATTCCTTTGTCCTTTTACTCATTTGCGCAACCACCTTCTGACAGTGTTCACAGGTTGCATCAAAAAAGATAATCAGTGACTTTTTACCATTGGGAATATTGTAAGTAGAAAAGGGGGTATTATCTCTGTTGTAAAAGATAGCGTTAGGTATTTTTGAACCGATGTCCTGCGCTGAAGCAGAAAGAGAGAAAAAGATAACAGTAAGACAAGTTATTAATAATTTCATAGATGATTTAATTTTATACTCGCCACAAATATCGGTTTCCCGCTCTTGCTTTATGTCAGCTCATTTACAGTTTTTAGAAACATAACCGTTATAAATGATCTCGCAAAGGATACAATTCCAAAACAAAGTGCTCTGTTATTCATTTATTAATGAAGATGAAACGGGATTTGCTGCATATACTTAATTTTGTTCAATTCTTTTTTATCCATATCAGGATAATAGATTGCACCAAATGTTTGTTTTCTTCTGGGGTCGTTATCAGGCACAATCATCCTTGCGCCATGATCTCCCGAAATAACAATCGTTTTATTTCTCCAGTCCGGAATTCCATTTAACATTTCCAGCACTACTTTATTACCATAGTTGAGATAGGCTGTATATTGACTAGCTACCTTTGCGTGTGAAGAAGAGTTAACATCTAAAACAGGATCTTTATTAAGCTGCCCATTTGCATCTCTGTAAAATGGTTCATGCGGTATCAATAAATGTACCCAGATAAAAGCTGGTTTAGCTCTTTTTTCACGGACCTTTAACTTAAAGGCACTAATTATTTTCTGATTATACTGATCAGCAGGCATATCTTTTTTAATGATTTTATTTAGTAAGATAGAAAAAACAGACCCATCTATAAGCTGATCTGTATAGTTATCTGTAAAAAACCTCAGTAAATAAAATTTAGGATGCCCGCCAATGTTAAAAAAATCAAGGTTAACAAATTCATATCCTTTTTGCTGCAAGGATTTTATCCATAAGTTTTGATTTAATCCATTCGTAGCATAACTGTAATTTGGCCTGGGAATACTATCATCTAGATTAAAAAGACTATTAATTGAATGAACAGTTGCATCGCTGCGTGAGCGAAGCGTATCAAAAACAAAAAAACCTTTTGTTTCCAGAGAATCCACCAGATAACTATGAAACTTGAACTGAGTTTTCAAACTAGCAGGGTCAGCATATTCATCAAGTAGTATCCATATCAGATCTTTATTATTCTTAATTTCAACAGAGGGTAGTTTTCTGTTAGTCAAAGCAGTAGCATGTTTTTTTTCTTGCTGATCAAGTTTTATCCCGGAAAGCAAAGTCAAACCTATGAGGATAAAAATAAAAACATTCATAACTGGATACAATTTCCTCAGTTTCCGGGAGCCCGTTTTCTTACTGATCAGACCTATTATTAAACAAAGTATAATGATCAGCATGATGACATACGCTAAATGAAAAAAAGATGGATCAATAAATTTGCTCAAAAGATCTAAAAACCGATCTATAAACAATAAGATTATCCAGGAGAATATGAGCCACAATGACCCATATTCATAAAGTCCCAGTTTTTTCTGGATAAAAAGAATGGTATAATTAATCAGACCATACGCTGCAAAAAAACAGATAAAAGTTAATGGCTCAAATGATGGAAAATACAGCGTGCTTCTATAAAGGAGAAAAAACAAACCAAAACTATAAATAAACACTGCTTTGCTGAGCCAGTCTTCTATAATTTTTCCCATAAAAACAACTTTCTTAATGAGTTTTCAAATGGATGGCATGCTGCCAATTTAAAGTATTGTTCAAATGAACTGATAAATTCTTTTTCTGTGTAATGTTCAAAAATATCCCCTTTATGCTGCAATAACAGTTTGGATTTAGGGTCTTCTTTTGGAACAAATTCAACAATCGCATACTGTGTTGTCATTTCAGAGAAAAGCCTGGCAACGAAAGGAATTGGCAAATTTCTGCTCAGACAGAGATGATGGATTAAAGCAAGTGCCATCACCATATCTCCTCTTAGCCGCTTTAAAAGTGGTGACTTTTCATCGTTATGCCAACCCAGGCCTGGTGAAGGGTCTGCAAGATCTGCCAAAATTGAAGTGATATTGTTGTCTTTTGTCTGAACATTGCTTTTATAAATTTCATCGACACAATAAACATCGCTTTCTACTGCGTAAACCGTCTTCGAAAACGGCGCAGCTAAACGAGAAAACTTACCTGTATTTGCGCCCAAATCAATAGTCACACCGGGCCTTATTTCTGAAAGCCACCTGGTAATAATATCTATTTTAGCTGTGATATATTTTTCGCTTTCAATGTCATTTTCATAATAGTGGTCCCATATACTATTTTTAAGTAAAGGCTCTTTTTTAGCAAGAACATTTTTGGCAATTGTATCAAAAAGAACCACTAGTTTCTCTTTATTCAGCCCCTGACTTGCCTTTCCGCTTTTACTTTTTTTATCATTGCTAAAGCGGGAATGTAAATGAATATGGATTAAACAGAAGGTATCAAAACGAGTCTTGAAGGGTAAATGACTACTCACAAAAGGAAGAGGCAGCCCGGTAATACTTCCCCTGTATAATTTTGACCACAATGGATCTTTGTAATACATGAGCAGAAATGGAGACAGTGATTCTTCACAAAACTGCCGGTAGGCTATCCAGGGGTCTCCGTCTTTATAAAAGCTGAAAGACAGTGTATCAATCAATACACATTTGTCATTGTGAAAAGTGAAGTTATAGGGGGAAGCATCTTTCAGGATCATTCCATGTGCGAGGGAGAGCTGATTAATCCTGGTATATGCTAATAGCATTTGCTGCCATTGTGCATAAGACCACTCAAAGGGATAGGATATAAAAGCCAATTGCCGGGGAAATATCTTCTTATAATAACCTGGGAATTTATCATCCATTAAAACCTCAGTATGCGGTATCATTAACTCCTGATCTATCAAAGCCTGATAGAGTCCTGATCCGGTGAGGTGATCAAATTCCTTGGCGTAGTCAGGAGCAATATATCTATAATATCCATCCTCTAATTCAACGACAAAACCAGCAGGATCTTTATAGGAAATTGCTTGCAGTAAACTCATTATTCTTTATTTCCTTTCCTGGATTTAATGCTTCTGATAAAGTATAAAACAAATAATTTTAATTTGCTTCCAAAAACAGATAGTGTAAGAATAGCTGATAAAATAGCTTGGAAGAACAGGCTGCCTGTCCCTGGGTCAATGTAAAGTAAGTGACTGATCATAAGGTTATTATTTATTGAATATCGTGTGAGACTTTATTTTTTCTGAAAGGTTTAATGTGTATAAAAAAAATTATTAAGCCTCATTTCAAAGTCGAAAACTACCTATTAATTGACGCAATCAGATTGTTCAATTTATTCATTCCGAAGGGAAAAAAAGATTATTAATCTGGTGCATTTTAAAATCGTTTTTGCTTCTTAAAAATTTGAAGGTCAATTTTTCCTGACGTCCATTTGGGATGTTACCACTCTCCAAAAAAACCAGTATTTAAGGCACAGATGCATCAGCAAATAAAATGTTTCTTTGACAAATTGGTGACAAATCCACAGCTAAATGATCCAAAGCTTGAATCATTTTTCTATTGGTACAGATCTGTTTTTTTCGTGCACGATAAGGTTATAGCGCTGTATATAAAAAATGAAGTCAGCTGCTGAGTTTAATTTTGAATATTTTTATCCAAATTATGTAAATCCATCAAAACAGGTATGCGCTATATTTGTGCTCTATGAAAATCCAGTGTTCCATTATGCTTAAAGCAACCTTCCTGATTATCGTATTCTTTTTGAATACTGTGGTAGGTTTTGCTTGTGCTATTGGGGCAGACATGGGATTTAACGGAATGCATCATCCTGAAAAACCCGGCGTTCATCAGCATGCTGCCGGACAAAAGGAACATCTTCATGCCGCTGCTAACCAAATCGCAGCGCACCAAAAAGACAATTGCTGCAAAGATGAAGTTTCAAAGTTGACAACTGCTGATAAAGAGGCCCAGTCTATTCCTGCTTATAGTTTTCAACATTCAATTTCAGCCATTTTCCCTGCACCAGTTTATTTTCAGGATAGTTTAAGTTTTATTCCTGCAAATATTCCCAATATTTATTTTGAAAGGCATAGCCGTGTCCCTGTTCCGGATGTACGCATTGCCATACAAAGTTTTCAGATTTGATTTAAGGGTGTATTTTTTCACAGGCTTGCCCTGCTATCCTGATAATTCTCCTTTAAAATCGATAGTATTCGGGATGGAATTATGCCTCTGGCTACTTATACCTTAATTCTTAAAATGCTAAGCTATCTCTGGCGGCTCAGGCATTAGTTATCAATTGGATGGAGCAAACGAAAGACAGTATCTCCTTAATAAATCAGCAATGAAATCATTAATTATATCTATACTATTCACAGGTTTCTTTGGGTTTGCTTTTGCACAGGCTCAGGAGAAAAGCCACCGTTCAAAGGTAATTCGTTATGATCTTTATGTCAATGACACGACCGTTAACTATTCCGGGAAACCAAAAATGGCTATGGCTGTCAATGGAAGTATCCCCGGCCCCGCCCTTGTATTTACAGAAGGTGATACTGCAGAAATATACGTCCATAACCTGATGGATATGGAAACCTCTATTCACTGGCATGGTGTATTCCTGCCCAACAATATGGATGGTGTCCCTTTTTTAACTCAAATGCCAATTAAAGCGCATACTACATTCTTGTATAAATTCCCCGTGATTCAGAATGGCACTTACTGGTATCATAGCCACACGATGCTGCAAGAACAAAGCGGGATGTACGGAGCATTAATCTTCAACAAAAGAAATGAACCTGCGATTCCTGCGATTCCGGTTGTATTGAGTGACTGGACCGATATGAAACCTGAAGAAGCAGACCGCTCGCTTCATAATGCCAACGACTGGTTTGCTATACGCAAAGGAACTACACAAGGTTATGCAGAGGCGATACAAAAGGGCTATTTTAAAACCAAAGTTGCGAATGAATGGAAGCGGATGAACGCAATGGATGTAAGTGATGTGTACTATGAAAAATTTCTGACGAATGGGAAACATAGCAATGAGCAACCTCAGTTTAAAGCCGGAGAGAAAGTTAAACTCCGTATTGTCGGTGGTAGTTCTTCTACTTATTTCTGGTTAACTTATGCAGGAGGTAAAATTACTGTTGTGGCTAATGATGGTAATGATGTTGAGCCTGTTGAAGTTGACCGGCTGATTATTGCTCCTTCTGAGACCTATGATGTAATTGTCTCTGTTACTGAAGATAAAAGTTACGAATTCTTATCTACTGCCGAAGATCGTACTGGTTTTACTTCTATCTGGCTGGGCAGTGGAACTAAAGTACCTGCTAAACCTTTAGGAAAGTTAAAATACTTTGAAGGGATGAAAATGATGAACGGCATGATGAAGATGAATGGTGATATGGAGCCGATGGGTATGGAAATGAGCAATCAGCAAATGGACATGAATGCGGTTATGTATCCGGAAATAACGGGAGATAATTACGGAAAGAAAAAACCAGTCACTGCTGCACTTAAAACGGATATGTCCGAAATGAAAGGAATGGATATGGGCGAAAAGGCTGATCTGGTTACGCTCAATTATGGGATGTTAAAAGCTACTGAAAAAACTACATTAAGAAAGGGGCCTGAGAAATTATTACGTTTTGAGCTGACTGGAAACATGAACCGTTATGTCTGGACTATTGATAATAAAACAGTTTCTGAGTCTGATAAGATCCTGATTAAAAAAGGGGAAAATGTAAAGATCATTTTATACAATAATTCAATGATGCGCCATCCAATGCATTTGCATGGTCATGATTTTCGCGTCTTGAATGGACAAGGTGAATATGCGCCTTTAAAGAACGTTCTTGATATTATGCCGATGGAAACCGATACGATCGAGTTTGCAGCGACAGAAAGCGGAGACTGGTTTTTCCATTGCCATATATTATACCATATGATGAGCGGTATGGGCAGAATTTTCAGCTATGAGGATTCACCACCTAATCTGCTGCTCCCAGATCCTGAAGCCGCTATTCAGAAACTGTATGCTGATGACAGGAAAATGCACCTGATGACCAATATAGGTTTAGAAAGTAATGGTAGTGATGGTACAGCACGGTTAGCAAATACCCGTTATAGTATTGCTACGGAATGGAGATTGGGGTTCAAGGCAAGTCATGGATTTGAGAGTGAAACCTATTTCGGGCGGTATATAGGTAAAATGCAATGGTTCATGCCTTTCATTGGTTTTGATTATCATTACAACAGCAGAGAGAATAATAGGGAGAAGAATATGCTTGGGCAGTTGACTAATCAGACTAACAGAAAGGCATTTGTAATAGGTATGCAATACACTTTACCTATGCTGGTCACTGCGGAAGCCAGGTTAGATAGCAAAGGAAAATTGCGTTTTCAGTTGAAACGTGAAGATATTCCAATCACCAACAGGCTAAGGTTAAATCTTTCCGGAAACACAGACAGAGAATATATGGCTGGTTTCAGGTACGCGATGACTAAATATTTCTCCTTTTCTACACACTATGATAGTGATATGGGTTATGGTGGCGGAATAACAATAACTTATTAATAAATAAACTTCTGCCTTTTTACCAGATAAAGCAAAAAATCTGTTAAAAATTTCAGTTTCACAGATAACATTTCTAATTTCACCAGTCTAAAGCAATAAAAAGATTTAAATAGGCCAATATTAATCATGTATTCAAGTGAATGGAAGAAATAAACTACAGAAATGCCACATTATCTGACCTGGAAACAATTGTAGCCATTTATAATTCAACAATTCCTTCAAGAATGGTAACGGCTGACACCGAGCCTGTAACCGTAGAGAGTAAAATAAAATGGTTTGAACAACATACTGCAGATAAACATCCACTTTGGATAATTGAAAACAAAAACAAAGAGATTGTTGGCTGGATAAGCTTACAAGCTTTTTACGGCAGACCTGCGTATAACGGTACTGCAGAAATAAGTATTTACCTGGAGGAGAATCAACGTGGTAAAGGGATGGGTAAAAGAACATTGGCTGATTCATTGAGTCGTTGCACTGCGCTGGGAATAACGACTGTTTTAGGATTTATCTTTGCACATAATGAACCTAGTTTAAGATTATTCAGACATTTTGGTTTTGAAGACTGGGGTACATTACCTCATGTAGCTGTACTAGATGGCGAAGAGAAAAGTCTTAAAATATTAGGAAAAAGAACTTCAGCTGAATAAAAAGTAATTTCAAGAGCAAACAGGGCGTACCGGTTTATTGATGCGTCCTGTTTGTTATTTTATTGCGCAAGAGAGAAACTGATCGGAATATTATACCTTACCCGAACCTTTATTCCATTCTGAATACCAGGAGTCCATACCGGACTAGCTTTTAATACCCGAATAGCTTCTTCATCAGTGCCATAACCCAATTTCCTTTCTACCTTGATATCCGTCAATCTACCGTTTGTTTCTACAATGAAAGATACAAAAACCTTACCCTGTACATTAGCTTCCTGAGCTGCTTCAGGAAATCTAATTGCCTTGGACAAGTAGGTGTAAAATTGAGCTATTCCTCCAGGAAAAGCGGGCTGAACCTCCAGGTTTACAAAGTCGTAAACCTTTGGATCTTCCTCAACCGCGGCTTGTTTTGCCAGTCCATCACCGGTTGGCCCTGTCACTACAACTTGTCCATCCGGATCACCAACGATGTTTTTCTGCCCTGGATTTGCATTCACAAGATCCTTAATCTGCACTGGATCTGTTTCAACCTCTCTGTCCACAACTATTGGCGGCGGGAATTTAACACTGGGCTCTTTAGCACGGGGCGGTACAACTGCAGCAGGTGGCGGAGTTTCATGTTTAACTACTGGAGGAGTAGCCTGAACGGTTACCTCCCTTGTTATCTCCTGATGCTCATCCAATGTATTACTGCCTTTAATCAGGCTAATAATTTTAGGAGATAAAAACAGCAGGATGAAAAGTGTTCCTGCAATAAAAAGTGCTTTAACTGTGTCAGAAGAACTTTGTCTGCGGAGCATATAAGCACCATAACTTTTGTTTTTCTGCTCAAATACTACATCAAGCCACTCACTGCCAAATAAATCGATTTTTGAACCTAACATTGCTTTAAAATTTAGAGGTTAGCACTATACTATAAAATACTTCTTGCTCATTTATAATATGGATGCTGCTCCATATGTCTTTCCATAAGCTTAATCAATATTTCTTTTTCAGCTATAAAAATATTTTCAGACCACTGGTTATTAAAATCATTCTATCTTTGGAAAAGATAAGTTCCATTTCGATGAAAAGCGCAATTAAAAATCTCTTAATACTGGGTTTTACCCTAATGTCAGCAGTCACCTTTGCACAAAACAAAATGCAAAGTCTGAATGAGCTAATTAATCAAACAGATCCCGCCTGGCCATTAGTTCAGAAGTGGATTGATTCTGCAAAGAATAAAGTTCAGGTGCTTGAATTTGATTCAGTTGAAGCTAAAAATGTATTGTTCAACACCCAGGTTTCCACTTATTCCACTTTGGGTGCAGTCATTTACAATAGCGGTGGAATTATGGTTGATGATGGCTGGTTAAGAATTCTGGGATCAGGAAGCAAAAAATTGAACCGTTCTGTTTCAGAATGGAACAAAGGAAAGACCATCCAGGAATATGGGGATAAACCAACTTATCTTTTAGTAGCTGATGATGCTGCCGGCGGTTTTTTTGCGATAAACTACGGGGCATTTGGAGAGGACTTAAAGAATGTTTATTACCTGGCTCCTAACAGTTTAAAATGGGAACCGCTCGGTCTTGGTTATAGTGAATTTATCCGTTTCTGTTTTGACAGCGACTTGTCTGCCTTTTATAAAGGTTTAAGGTGGTCCACATGGAATCAATTCATTGCGAACCTGGATGGAAGTAAATCTTATAGTTTCCGCCCCTACTTATGGTCAGAAGAAGGTACAGATATAGAAAAATGCAAGCGGAAATTAGTCTCAACGGAAGAGCTTTTTAAGTTCAATATGGAGAAACAAAAGGAACTGAATACTAAAGGCACCACGGAACCGCAATAAAAACAAGACTGCTGTACGCTAATTTATAAAGGAAAGAACTCCATTGTGAAGTTATGATATTTCGCTTCAGTGATCTCATTTACATAGGGTTCATTTTCCTTTTGAATATACTTGTCCTTATAAGCCTGATCGATCAGTTTATTCATTTGCTCGTCTTTCAACTGCTGACCTTGAACTTCAATGCTATGCGCTCCTAGTTTTAGTTGCCCGACACCCTGCGAAACGAATTCAGTAAACCAGCTTTTATTATTCATTCCCCAGCTTCTGGCAAAAATCCGCTGACCAACAGAAACCATCCAGATCTCCAGAAATGTCGCTCTGTTTGTCCCTCCTTTGATTCCAACAAGCGTGTGAGCATTGATATAATTTAATATTTCTAATTCAGATATTTGATCGTTCATATTTGTCAAGTTAAGTGCGGTTATGCATTAGGATTTACCCTTCTAATTATAATTAAATAAATTAAAATTATATTTAATTTATATCAATAAAGTTTTCTGCCAACGAACCTGACTATGGCACTTTTTCCAATATGATATTCTCCTTCATTTAAAAATGCTTCCACTTCCTCCAGAATTAATGGCTCATAATTTTCAAAGTCAGCAGCTATTTCTGCTTTAGAGAATAGCATATCGATATCTTTTGGCCCGCCAACTTTAGGGTCGAGGTTATTCAGTTCTAAATGCTTTTTACTGAAAGCTTCCAGGATAATGATGCCTCCTGGTTTAAGATAGCTATCCATTTTTTTATGAAACAGAGACTTCTTTTCAGCTGCAAAGTGTGCATAGATGAGTCCGATGGCATCAAATGATTCTTTTTCGAATCCGAGTTGCTCCAAATCTCCAACGATATACTCCAAGGCGACATGCTTCTCTTCAGCAAGTTGTAAAGCCTTTGATTTTCCAGCTATACTCAGATCCAATGAAGTGACTTTCCAACCAAGCTGAGCAGCAAATACTCCATTACGCCCTTCGCCGTCGGCAGGCATTAATATAGCTCCGGGTTCAAATTTGTAAAGCCATTCTTTAAAAAACAAATTAGGACCTTTCCCGTAAGCATAATGTGCTTCCTGATAACGGTTATTCCATTTATTTTCAGCTTCTTCTTCTACAGACTTATTCATATACATTAATTTAAAACTTCCCGATAATAATTCTTACTACAAAAGTAACTTCTGGTTTCAACCAGAAGACAGGACAAAAAATTAGTTTTATAGGATTTATTTTAAGTTATGCCTAAACATCTCAGGAGAATACCCGGTATGTTTTTTAAAGAACCTGATAAAGTAGGAAACATCTTCATATCCTAAATGACAGGCAATTTGATTAATTTGATTCGCTGTTGCCAGAAGATTTCTTTTCGCTTCCAATATCATATACGCATTAATGAGCGCTGAACAAGTTTTGCCCAGCATTGACTTAGCGATTGAATTAAGCTGATACGTAGAAAGATTTAGCATAGCTGCATATTGAGTTACTTGTTTATGTTCAACAGCATGCTTTTCTAATAATTCTGAGAACTTTTCCATTATTTCCTGCGAATAGAGGTTGTCATGTTCAGAAATATCTTTGTTTTGCTGCCTGATAAGCTCAATCAGGAAAACATCCATATTTGCTTTAATAACTTGCTGATATTTCCCTTCTTTGACAGTATATTCCTGGAAAATATGATTTAATATGGCCAGTAGCTTTTGAAATTTATCAGGATTAAACTGATAATAATTGAAACTGCCTGCTTTGCGCAATAGCTGGTTTGATACTTTTTCATTTGAGCAAAAGAATTCATTTCCAAATTGGATCAGGTACCCAGTACTTTTTGCCTTTAACCGGAGTTGATGTACCTGCCCTGGACGCATAAAGAAAACTGAATGATCACAAATAGTATAGGTTGTAAAATCAATCTCATGATCACCAATACCTTTGTTTAAAACAAGAACATAAAAGAAATCATGTCTGTGAAGCTCCTGTAGCATATCTTGTCCGGCAAGTAAATCACTGAGGTTCCGGATGCTAAAGTTTCCCGATAAACCCGGTTCTTTTCGTGTTTCATTGATATGCCTGATCGGTATGATTTTCATTTTAATGGAGTTGACATCGAGTCAAATGTACCTACATTCTGTAAAACAATATAGCTGCTGTATTAGGATTGACCTGATCGGATCCACAACTGTTTTAGACAAGCAAGGCTTAACGCTGATCAGAAAATATATAATAAGCTTGAATTAACAAAAAAACACAACTCTTCGTAATTATTTAACTACAATTAATCTATTATCTATAAATTTCATTACATTTAATTTAAGCTTCTAGTAATTCGTAGCTGACTTAACAAGACTTAAAATAAATTAGTATGAAAACTTTAAATGAAGTTCAAAAACTGTCAAGAAAAGACATGAGAGATGTTATGGGTGGAAGAAAACCAATTCCTCCTGCAGGTTGCAGTTGTTTTTGTTATGAAGGCAGTGTGAAAAGACAGAATTCCTGTACTTCTTTTTGTCCGGACGGCACTATTCCAGGAGTAGATTCTCTTGGAGATAACGGTGAAGGCTGTGGCAGCCCTGTTCATTAATTGATTTGATTAGCAAAAAAAATGCCCTCAGCAGATTGTACACTGCCTGGGGGCATTTTTTTAGTGTTAATTATTCAGCTGTTACTGTTTTTTAGCTGTTGAATAGAAGTTAACTTTTAATGAAAGCTAAAAGATCTGCATTGATGGTTTCAGCTTCGGTTGTTGGCATTCCATGAGGAAAACCCGGGTATGAAATAAGTTTTCCATGCTTTAAAAGCTTCACTGCTTTCGCCCCCGAAATAGGAAAAGGAACAATCTGATCATCTTCACCATGCAGAACCAGTACAGGAATATCTACACTTTTAAGATCTTCAGTGAAATCTGTTTCTGAAAATGCATTAATACCGTCATGATGTGCTTTTACCCCACCCATCATTCCCTGACGCCACCAGTTATCTCTGACACCTTGTGATATTTTTGCGCCTTCACGATTATAGCCATAAAATGGAATCGTAAAATCCTGAAAATATTGCGCGCGCTGAGTTGCAGTTCCTTCACGGATCTCATCAAAAACAGCCGAAGGAACACCGTCCGGATTATTTTCTGATTGTATCATTATTGGAGTAACAGCACTTATAAGTACTGCTTTTGCCACACGTCCTTGTCCATACTTTGCTACGTAACGGATAACTTCACCACCACCAGTGGAGTGGCCTATATGTATTGCATCTTTCAGCTCCAGTGCTTGTGTAAGCTCTGCAACATCAGCCGCATAAGTATCCATATCATGTCCGCCAGAAGCCTGACTTGATCTTCCATGTCCTCTGCGGTCATGCGCAATAACCCTGTATCCTTGTTTCAGAAAAAACATCATTTGTCCATCCCAATCATCACCGGATAAAGGCCAACCGTGATGAAAAAAAAGTGGTTGCCCGGTTCCCCAGTCTTTATAATAAATTTCAGTGCCGTCTTTTACTGTAATTTTACCCATTTCTTTTGATTTTAATTTCTGTATTTAATACAATTAAGAAGCTTTACTTGTTTGATGCTTTATTCATTATCCAATCAGGATGTTACATCAAATGCTTACCGCTGCGCTTTAAAATATGTAATATCTCTCAAACATTCTACGATGAACTAACTGTTTTTTTAGGATCAGTGGTCTTATAAAGATGGTACAAACCGGAATTATGGATCGCTATCAACATCAATCACTCCCAATAAAAATATAAGTACTGAGCTTCCTGACAGTTAAACTTTGGACTTTTCAACAAAGCTTGAGTTCAAATTAACACTCATCTTTGTATCCTGATCTCATCATTATGATAAAGGAAAACAACCAAACACTTATTTTAGTAACAGGCGGTACAGGCTTTGTGGGTATTCACGCTATCCATCAGTTGTTGCAAAAAGGTTATCAGGTAAAAACTACAATTCGTTCTTTAGACCGTAAAAAAGAAATACTGGCCATGCTAAAAACAGCCGGCATTATTCAATTTGATAAGCTTAAATTTATAGAAGCAGATTTAACCAGAGATGCAAATTGGGATGAAGCAGCAAAAGACTGCGACTATGTTTTACACATTGCATCCCCTATTAATTTAAAAATACCTAAAGACGAAAATGAAATGATAAAACCTGCAGTAGAAGGAACATTTCGTGTATTGAAAGCCGCAAGAAATGCAGGTGTAAAACGCGTTGTCATGACTTCTAATTTTGGAGCTGTTGGCTATAGCAATAAAGTCAAAACTGCCTTAATTACAGAAGAGAGCTGGACTGATCCCGCTGAAAAGGGATTATCAGCATACAATAAGTCTAAAGTCCTGGCCGAACTTGCTGCCTGGGATTTTATCAAAACAGAAGGCCAGGGCTTAGAACTTGCGGTGATTAATCCAATGGGAATTTTCGGTCCATCATTCAATGCTGATTTATCAAGCGGATATGAATTATTGAAAAGCATATTAGATGGCACCATGAAAACCATACCCAATTTGGTTTTGGGTATTGTGGACGTTCGTGATGTAGCAGACTTACACATTCGTGCGATGACAAATCCTGCAGCTAATGGGCAACGTTTTATTGCACTGGCAGGTGGCACCATGTCTCTGCCGCAGATCTCTCAATTCTTGAAACAGGAGCTACCAGAGGCTGCAAAAAATGCGTCAACAAAAACGTTACCGGATTGGCTTGTTCGTTTGGCTGCAATATTCAGTCCGAAAGCAAGGGCAATTGTACCAATGCTGGGCATCAATCGCAATGCGAGCAATGAAAAAGCAAGAAAACTTTTAGGCTGGCAACCCAGAACCAATGAACAGGCGGTTCTGGCTGCTGCAGAAAGTTTATTAAAATATAACCTGAACAAAATTTAAATCTACGATGAAAATAATAGTAACAGGGGCCACAGGAATGGCTGGTCAGGGCGTTTTATTAGAATGCCTGCAAAATAATGCTATTACAGAAATATTGATGGTCAATAGAAAACATTTAGAAATTGCACATCCCAAACTAAAGGAATTATTAGTCCCTGATTTTTTGAAAATAAAAGACTTTAGCAATTCATTAAAAGGTTATGATGCCTGCTTTTTCTGTGCCGGTATCAGTTCTTTAGGAATTAATGAAGAAAAATACACTGTCATTACTTATGATACAACCCTGCAATTTGCAAAAACATTGGTTAAGATTAATCCAGCAATGGTTTTCAATTACATCACTGGTGCATATACTGATAGTACAGAGAAAAGTAAAACAATGTGGGCGCGGGTAAAAGGTAAAACTGAAAACGATTTGATAAAATTACCTTTTAAAGGACAATACAATTTCCGTCCGGGTGGCATGTCGCCTGCAAAAGGGCAAAAAAATGCCAAAATGCTTTATGTAGTTATTGTAAACATCATCAAAGTTTTTTCACCCAAAAACATCATCAGCCTGAATGAATTGGGACAGGCTATGATTAATGCAGTACATAATGGTTATGCTAAACAAGTTCTGGAAATCAGTGACATTAAAAAACTGGCCAAAGACAAGTATTTACAAAATGGTGGAAGCCTGTAAATCAGCATCCTTTTGATTGAAACAATATGAAGATTACAGCAATAACTTCCTGCTATTTAGGTCCGCAGATTTCGCCAGAGCAATTTGTGCCCGAACACATTTTCATCTTTATACTCAAAGGTAAAATGAATGGTTATGATGGTACGAAACACAAAAAAATAGAGCCTGGAGAATGTTGCATCGTGCGTAAAAACAGGTTGGCAAGATATAACAAGCAAAAAGACCAGAACGAATTTGAAAAAGTTGTGGTCATATTTGATGAAGAATTTCTGAAGAAATATCAAAAGAAATATGGGATTTCAGCAGCAGGGCATTTTGTCTCTGATGTTTTTATTCCATTGGATAGTCCGTCTGCCATTACAGATTTCATCCTTAAGCAGCTGCCTGCATACGAAAGTCAGGAAGCAACAATACAACGTACAGACGAGATCAGAGAAAAGCTCCTCCAACTCCTGTTAGCTATACAACCAGAATTGGTCAACTTATTCTTTGACTTTGGAAAACCTGGCAGAATTGACCTGGAAGCTTATATGCAACAGCACTACAAGTTTAATGTAAGCCTTGAAAGATTAGCTTACCTTACAGGAAGAAGCCTGTCTGCATTTAAAAGAGATTTTAAAGATATATTCAGACAAACGCCTAACCGCTGGCTCATACAAAGGCGATTGCAAGAAGCTCATTTTCTTATTGAAAAGGAGAAAAAAGCACCCAATGAAATTTATCTGGATCTTGGATTTGAGGATCTGTCTCATTTTTCTTTTGCCTTTAAAAAGCATTTCGGTTATACTGCAACAGCATTGGGATAATAAAAGTAAAAGGACCGGGTAACAGCCCCTTTACTTTTCTACTCCTCTACCATTTTTTGATGGGAAGAATAACCTTTTACAACACTATCTTCTTTTTTACTGCTACCGGAGTCGATACTGGTCTTCTGCGATGCTAATCTTCCGTAATCGGGAATACTGAGGTAAAGAAATTAGACCAGCCACCAGTTCTCACCCTTACCTTCAAATCCAGGAAGAGAATCGTCAAATCCTGCATATTGATGTTCAATAGGCAGATCGTATTTCTACGCATTTTGATTATTTATGACACATTTTCCAAGAATAATCCGGGAGAGGTAAGTGAAATAATGCTTATAAAATTAGATATATTTGAAATCCAATCACTTTGCACTATAAGCAAATTACGTAGACAACAGCTTACCACAAACCCGGAACGACTATGAAAACCTTTAAAATATATCAAGTAGATACTTTCACAAAAGAGAGATTTAGCGGAAATTCAGCAGGAGTAGTTGTCAATGCCGACGGGTTAAGTGACACTCAAATGCAACAGATTGCAAGAGAATTAAACAATTCTGAAACAGCTTTTATTTTTTCTCCTGACGACAATGATTCTGATGGCCTGATCAGATATTTTACACCAACTTCTGAGGTTCCGATTTGTGGACACGCTACAATTGCCGCGATGTATGCAAAAGCTATGGAACACAATCTGGATTCTTGTATTTTAAGATTTAAAACCAAAGTTGGTACGCTTCCTTTCGAGATTGTTAAGGAGGATGAGGATTACCAGGTTATTATGACTCAAGGCAAATTTGAACTTAGTCCTGCGTTTGATTCCACAACAACTCAACAGATATTAGCTGCCTTAGGACTTGATCATTCGGATACTGATGAACGATGTCCAGTACAGATTGCGTCCACAGGACACTCAAAAGTTATGGTTGGGATAAAAAGCAGGCAAAAGCTAAATGCGCTGAATCCAAATTATAGTACTTTGATTGCGCTAAGTAAACAGCTTAATTGTAATGGATATTTTGTATTCACATTTGAATCGGATGATGAAGACATACTCACACATGGAAGAATGTTTGCTCCAGCCATCGGAATCAATGAAGACCCGGTTACAGGTAATGCAAACGGGCCATTGGGTGGATATCTTATACAGAATAAAATTGCCGGTTTTCAGCAGAATTTATTTGAATTTAATGGTAAACAAGGGGAAAAGCTCAATAGAGCCGGGGTGATAAATGTCAGCGTTAGAATTGAGAACGATTTACCAGTACTGATTAAGATAAAAGGTAATGCTACAGTGGTCTTTAAAACCGAAATTGAAATATGATCGTTTATTGCTTACTTCCTTAAAATCTTATCCATTGCTTTCCCTTTTGCCAATTCATCAATTAGCTTATCTAAATAACGTATTTTTTGCATGAGCTCTTCTTTGATTTCTTCTACACGGTAACCGCAGATTACACCGGTGATTTTTGAAACATTTGAATTTATTTGCGGTGCCTGAGCAAAAAAGGTTTCAAAATCAGTTCTGTTGTCCAGTTGTTGCTGCAGCATTTGCTGATCATATCCTGTCAACCAGAATATAATTTCATCTACTTCATCTTTTGTCCGCCTCTTTTTCTCTGCTTTTTGAATGTAATGTGGATAAACGGATGCAAAAGACATTTTATATACTCTTGTATTATTCATTTTACCTGTTTAATACCTAAAGATATTTGTTCTGCGTGAAGAAATCAGTTAAAAAAAACAAAAAAGCCTCCGATTTTGCAATGCTCCAAAAAATTAGACATTTTATGGAGCATTGCAAAATCGGAGGCTTTTAGATCGTGTTCCATAAGCAGGAACAAAAAGATTAGCCTTGTTCGATTTCTTTTAAGCTGGCCATTTTCTTATAGGCTAAGAACTCTTTGATACCCGAGAAGTGCTCGCGAACGCGTTTATTTCCAAACTCGAATACTTTTTCAGCCAACCCATCCAGGAAATCCCGATCATGGGATACCAATATCAAAGTTCCATCAAAATCCTTAAGCGCATCTTTGATAATATCTTTAGTCTTCATATCTAAATGGTTAGTTGGCTCATCCAGTATTAACACATTTACAGGTTCTAACAGCAACTTGATCATAGCTAAACGGGTTTTCTCTCCTCCAGAAAGTACCTTAACTTTCTTCGTAGTATCATCACCGCTGAACATAAAGGCACCCAAAAGGTCTTTAATTTTTATAGAACCATCACTTAGTGGAATCTGGTCAATGGTTTCGAATACAGTTAAGTTCCCGTCAAGCAACGCAGCCTGGTTTTGGGCAAAGTATCCAATCTTTGCATTGTGACCTACTTTTAAACTTCCTTCAAAATCGATCTCGTTCATAATGGCTTTGATCATGGTCGATTTACCTTCACCATTTTTACCGACAAAAGCCACTTTTTCTCCACGTTCGATTACCATGGCTGCTTTTTCGAACACCACATGATCTCCGTAAGTTTTAGTCAGGTCTTCTACAATCACAGGATATTGACCAGAACGCGGTGATGGTGGGAATTTCAATCGTAATGCCGAAGTATCTACTTCATCGATCTCAATCACTTCGAGCTTTTCGAGCATCTTTACACGCGATTGCACCTGCAGAGTTTTAGAGTAAGTTCCCCTGAACCGGTCTATGAACTCCTGGTTATCTGCAATAAAACGTTGTTGTTCTTCGTAAGCTTTCAATTGGTGTACACGACGATCAGCACGTAATTGGAGATAATGGCTATATTTTGCTTTGTAATCGTATATTTTACCCATGGTCACCTCAATGGTACGATTGGTAATGTTATCTACAAAGGCACGATCGTGTGAGATGACCATAACCGCCTTTGCCGAATTGATCAGGAAATCTTCCAACCATTGTATACTTTCGATATCCATGTGGTTGGTAGGCTCATCAAGTAAGATGAGATCAGGTTTCTTTAACAGAATTTTGGCTAATTCGATACGCATCCGCCATCCACCTGAAAATTCCGAAGTTTGGCGGGTAAAGTCCTTGCGCTCGAAGCCCAGCCCTTTCAACACCTTTTCTACCTCTGCATCATAATTGGTCTCTTCGATCGAATAAAATTTCTCGCTCAGTTCTGACATGCGTTCAATCAGCTTCATGTAATCGTCACTTTCGTAGTCGGTACGGATAGTGAGCTGCTCATTCACCTCATCAAGCTCTTTTTGCATCTGGTTGACCTCTTCGAAAGCTTTCATCGTTTCTTCAAAAACGGTAACCTTATCCTGGGTAAGCAAATGCTGTGGCAAATACGCTATTACCGCGTCCTTTGGACCGGTTACGTTACCAGAAGTAGGTTTAGCCGCATTGGCAATGATCTTTAGAATGGTCGACTTGCCCGCGCCATTTTTACCCATCAGGGCAATCTTATCGTTCTCGTTTATCGAAAAGGTGACGTCACTGAACAGGACGGTTCCACCAAATGAAACGGAGATGTTATTTACATTAATCACAGTATGAGAATATTGAGTTATCGGCAAAGATAAGAGAAAGACATCGGATTCCAGAGATGCGGAGCGCAAATTCTGATCAGGATTAGAAGCCTGTCAATTGAACAACTTTCGATCGCAATTGAGTTCAGTAGGTGCCACGCCAAATTTTTTCTTGAAGGAATGCGAGAAGTGGGACAGGCTTTCAAAACCCAGGTCAAGATAAATCGCCGAAGGCTTTTGGTGCTTGGTTTCGATAAGGTGCTTTGCTTCGGTCAGCCGCCTGTCCTGCAACCACTGACGTGGTGGTGAGCCAAAAGTTTTTTGGAAGTCACGTTTGAAAGCTGCCAGGCTGCGGCCAGTCAGCTGCGCAAATTTTCCGACAGGAACATTGAAATGAAAGTTGCTGAGCATGAACCTTCCCAAGTCAATCTTATAAGGTTCTGAAAAGTCAAATAAAAAGTTGCGAAGTGCCGGAAGGGCAAGCAGCAGCAGTTTAACTCCTTCTTTCACTTTAAGAATGCCCATAGCGTCTGTCATGGTCGCTCCCGAACTACGCGCATAAGGAACTATAGATTGAAAATATCCCTGCAGGAATTCGTTAGACGGAATTAAGATATTTGGCGGACCGACATATTTCTGGTCTGCTTCAAGCTTTTCTTCTAATACAATCTTACGCAAAAGATCCTCCTGCAGTGATATAACAATTGTTTCATAGTTCCCCCCGGGTAGTGGTGTTTTGGTAATTGTACCCAGCTGATTTTTGCCAATTAGCAACATTTCACCTCCGTTCATCGAAATATTTTGCACAGAAGTCTCTAATATAAACTGTCCTGAAACCTGGAATATTAAGGTATGGTGGTTCCATAAACATACTTTCTCTTTCCGTTCAGCAGAGAGGTAAGAATAGAAGATCACACCGGGGAGGATTTCTGCCGGACTTGTCATTTAGCGTTGTAAGTAAGTGCCGCCAGATATAGCGCCTGATGTAAATGTAGTGTTTAAGGTGCTCATTTCTTCTGGCGTAAATACAATATTCATCGCTGCAATATTTTCTGGCAAACGTGACCTGCGGCTCATGCTTACTAAAGACATGAGATGATCTCCTTGCTCCTTCACCCAGGCGATCGCAACTTGTGTTGGTGTAATCCCCTTGTTGCTGGCTAATTGCTTTAATACTTCTACTTTTCGCAGGTTATTAATTAAGTTTTCACCTTGAAAACGAGAGAAATGGTTACGGTAATCTTTTGCTGCAAGTGGTGCCTTCATTTCACCCGTTAATAAACCTTCTGCAGTATTCGCAAAAGCCACTATACCAATGCCTAATTCTTTTGCTGTTGGGAGCAGTTCACTTTCTATTTGACGGTCGGCCAGAGAATAACCGATCTCCAGCGCGCTGATGGGATGAATGCCATTAGCTTTACGAAGTTGCCCGGCCGTAATTTCAGACACACCAATGTGACGAACTTTACCTTCTTTAATCAGGTCGGCCACCGTTCCAATGATATCTTCTACCGGCACACTGCCGTCCATCCGGCTTGGCTGATAGAGGTCAATGGTTTCAATACCCAAACGGGTCAGAGAATAGTTTATGAAATTCTTGATAGCGACTGGGCGCAGATCCATTCCTATTGGCCGGCCATTGTGAAAGATGGCACCGAATTTTACGCTGATAAAGGCATCGTCGCGTCTTCCTTTAATGGCTTTGCCTATCAGCATTTCATTATGACCGGCACCGTAAAAGTCTCCGGTATTCAAAAAATTAATACCACTATCCAAGGCTTCATGAATGGTAGCTATACTTTCTGTTTCCTCAGGTACAGGGCCGCCCCAGATAGAGGACATACGCATACAGCCTAGACCAAGTTTGGAAACGAACGGGCCACTTTGACCCAACTGAATTTTTGTGATGTTTTTCATGAGATAAAGATCAAGCTTCAAAATCCATTATAGTTGTTTCCACGGCTCAAAGAGTTTGCCTGTATGGCTCAACAAATCGTTTATTTTTCAATGTTGATTTGCAGGATAGCAGGAAACCTTTTGGTTCCGGCCAGAAGGGTAAAACTACATTTGAGCCATTACTTTTTATTATACCATTGGATGAATTCAAGGATATTGTGATCAGGATCGGAAAAATATACCCAGGTTTCTTCATTCTCAATCTTCAATGGCCCCCTTAGTATTGGGATTTCCATCGCTTTCAGCTTACTTACAGCTTGCTCCAAATCTTCTACTTCGATGCATAAATGGGGACAAAATGGCTTTTTCAATATAGGCAAGCTATAGTCACTAGTCAAATCCTGGATTAATTCAATACGGACATCACCAGCGGAGATAAAAGCATATTCCTCTTGTTCCTCTTCATTTATAGCGCTGTGATTTAGAGTAAAGGCTAACTTTTCTGTGTAAAAAGCAATTGCGCTGTCCATACTTTGAACTTGTAAAGCCGCATGATCAAATTTCATAATAATCTTATTTAAGGATGTGATTTAAAAATCCAAATATCCTTGTTAATGCCAAATAAAGTGTTTAACTATTTTAATTTTATAGGTTAAACTTATTTAATATTTGAATGGCTTCTCCTGATCATACTTAGGAATACAGGCGTAATTCCGAGGTAGGAAGCAATGTGCTTTTGGGCTAAGCGAGATTCAATCTTGGGATATTTAACAATCAATGCCTGATACCGTTCTGCTCCATTCATTGAAATAGCGTTTAAAACTCTTTCACTTTGCGATAGATTGAAATTTTGATTTAGCAGTCTCCAGAATCTATCAAATATTGGAAAATCAAGATAAAGTTGAGCTAAGATTCCCTTTTCTATTTGCATCACGAAAGTAGGTTCATGTGCGACAATATTAATTTCGGAGGGGAGCGATTGAAGAAAACTTTTAGAGTCAGAAATCCACCAGTCTTCGAAAGCAAAATTGAGCGTTTGATCATTGCCAAGTTTATCCACAAAAAAGGAACGTAAAAAACCCTCAACTATAAAAAACTCATATTTACAAATCTCCCCTTGCTGTAATAGATATTGCCTTGGCAAAATTTTTCTAAAGGTAAAAAGTGAGGTAAAATGTATTTGTTCATCTTTTGATAGATTGATTCTTTTCAATACATGATTTATCAACAAGGCGTCAGCATGTGTTTTTTCCAAAGCAAGTAATATTATATAAATTTAATACCAATAGTATGAATATAAGCCGACTTTTTCTACCTCTTCCAATTACGCTCAATATTTTCCCATTTTCTGATCACTTCAACCGAAATACTTTGAACACAATGGGAGGCATCATTAAGCCCAGAAAAGTCATAAAAAAACCGGAATCGATGTGTTCGATTCCGGTTAGTACCCATGAGCGGGAATACTTTGAACACCTTGACAGATTTCTAAGCCTTCTTGAACCGATAATGTCCTTTTTATGCCTGATATCTAAATAGCTTGTTGTGACTAAAATATGTTCAAAAGTGACAAATGAAGCGTAAATAGTTTATTGCAGTTATATTTTGAAACATCGGATTGCGCACCAATGGATGCACATGAGCACCAAAGCAGATCTATACAAGGCGGTTGGAAGTTGACCCTGAGTGCAAGCTTGAAGGATTGATTCATAAGTTGGTATAATTGAAAAGGTTGATAGGCTGATTTGCCTATAAAAAACACTCATATATACAACTTATAAAACAGGCCTACTATAAAATACCTAGACCATGGTCTTCTGCAATTTATCAAGAACTCATTTCATTATTCAAACGTCATCTTTAGTTTTTGATAATGAGTATATGATATTAAATTTCCAGTTTTGGGTTTGATATTTTTTGAGTTCAAAGCAGATGTTTAAGATTCTTTAATAAGCAAATTACTTCCTGATTTTATAGTTCAATTTATCAGTATTAAACGCTCCTGATTACTTTGATAAGAGATCGGCCAACGCTTCAGTGGAATTCTTAGGGGGAGGAAAGATCCTGATTTTTCCAGGCTTGCTACTTTGACGAAAGTTCTCTGATGCCTTTCGGTTTTCATTGTGCCCGGTACAGAACTTTTGAAACAACCAGTACGCCAAACTGCTGCTTTAAAAATGAAATCGTCCAGGATTCCCTTTGAAATTTACCCGTTAAACTTCCTATAATAAATAAATGCCTTTCCACCAATGTAAGCTATTCGCGTTAAAGATTATCCTGATGCGTAAAAAATGTCCGTAATTGTCCGCAGCTGTCTGCAATTGTCCGCAGTTGTCTGTGGGTTAGTCAAAGGGGAAATTATAATTTCATTAATCTTCAACTAGTTATGGTTTGGTTGTGCCTGAGTGGTGGTCGGGATGACAACAGGTTGAGAACGGGCTTTAACTATGGCAAGTCCAAGTCATTTCAACTAGTTGTTTTGACTTGGACTTGCCATGCTCTCGCATTACTTTAGCACTGCTCTTACCCTAACGAGTACCCGACCAGTACTCAGGCAGTACCCGGCCGATATAGCTTTATTATTTAAGCTATTTTGAATTTATTTACGAACAGCCCGGCCTTGTTTCGGTTGAGTCATTCCCATGCAAATGGAAAGCTTTCAGCACAACTTCCAGAGGCATAAGAGCATCCGTGACAGCAAAGATTTTCTGTTTAGCGTGTCAAAATTTATACTTAAATAAGAGCCTGCTCCACAAGGTTATGACTTGATCCGAACTTATAGTACAGTCCAAGTTGATCCAATTTCTACCTGATTTTTACATATCGGGCGTAAACCAAAAAAGCCTCCGATTTTCATCGAAGGCTTTTGAGTCGTACCCAGTGCCGGAGTCGAACCGGCACGGTTTCCCACAGGTGTTTGAGACCAGCGCGTCTACCAATTCCGCCAACTGGGCATTGCTATTAAGCGGGATGCAAATGTATATATTCAAGCCAATATATCCAAGACTTATTTTTAAAATAACCCCCTTCTTTTATGCTTTAACCTGACCCACAGGCTCTTCCTTTAACTTTTTATCTACATAAAAAGGCGCAAAAGGCAATAATGAAGCTAAAAACACTAAAATCGTCTTTCCAATTTTCCATTTGTACTCCATCCAGCACATGATTACCATTACTACATAAAACATGAACAATACACCATGCGCCCATCCAGTATACTTTACAGCCAATGGCATGTTCGCAAAGTACTTCAATGGCATTGCGATAAAAATCAGTGCGATATAGGAAATACCTTCAGCAACTGCTACTTTTCTAAAAAGGGATAAAGTGCTCATAAATTCATGATTTGTCCAAAAATAGAAAAACCGGGACAGCAATGCCCGGTTATCTTTATTTTTTACATTGGCGGGACACCTATCCCATCTTAAGCAGGCTATCGTTGATCCTGTTCAAGTATTTCTTTCTGTAGTACAAATCCTTAATCGCTGCCAAAGTAAATGCTTCAGTGTCCTTATTCTGCTTATCAAACAAAGCTATCAGTCTGTCCAGCTCCTGCTGCATTGCTCCAGCAATAGTATCAATCTCTTTTTTGATCTCTTCCAGCTTCACCGTATCCGGTTCAAACTGCAATTCCATCAGCGCTTCATTCACATCCATCATTTCCATCAGGAAATCCTGAGGAAGAGCATAACTCTCTCCTTCTGCCAGCATCCCCTTTAATTCAAGAATATAATGGAGGCGCTTCTGCGGATCACTCAATACCTGGTAAGCCTTATTATTCAACGTTGATAACTCTAAAACTTCCTCTTGCTTTTCGGCAGATTCATTGATATAGAAATCAGGATGATACTTTTTACTCAACGCATAAAACTGCTGTTTCACCAGCTGGGCATCCGGATTAAAAGATACAGGCAGCTTATAAAACTCAAAATAGTCCATATAGCGCTACTGAATAAAGGCTTTGAAAATATCGTTTCCGAGCACAAAGACCATCAAACTCAACAAGATTACGAAGCCAACCATCTGGGCACCTTCTAAAAACTTATCACTTACAGGCTTACCTTTAATCATTTCCACAATCAGGAATACTACGTGCCCACCATCAAGTGCTGGTATTGGCAATAAGTTCATAAATGCCAGGGCGATAGAAATTAACGCTGTAGAAGCCCAGAAATGCGACCAGATCCAAACCCCACCATAAACCTTCTGTGCTAAGGCAACAGGGCCAGCAAAAGCCTTATTTGCCTTGATCTTACCCGTTAATACTTTCCATATACCTTTACCATTATCGGTGAAAGTAATCCAGGCCTGGTTTACACCAATTGGTAAAGCCTCAAAGAAACCATAGTTAATTGTTTCCAATTTGATTTCATTCGGATTAAAGCCCATCCCGATGGTACCTACGCTATCAGTGCTGACTTCAAAATTAAGTTTTTCATTTCCGCGGTAAGCCTCAACAATCAGTTTCTTATTTTTCTCTTTTTTCAACTCTCTGCGAATGTCGGCATCGAATTTCACAGGAACTCCGTTAACCGCAACAATCCGGTCACCTTTTTTCATCCCTACTTTAAATGCAGAACGACCAGCAACCACTGTATCTACTACAGTACTTAACAATGGTGTACGGCTGATAAACTCTTCCAGACCAAGATCTGCAACCTTATTTAAAAGATTATCAGGAACTTTGATATCTAAAGTTTTACCCTCACGCACAATTGTAAGGTTCGTATTATCCAATAATACTTTTGAGCTGGTTAATTCATCAAAACGGATAACTTTTTTACCATTTACCGCAATAACATGATCACCTTGTTTCAAACCGATCTCTCTTCCTATACTTCCTGGATTAATCCCATTTTTAACAGAACTGTTTGGGATAAAAGTCTCACCGAACTTAAAGGTAAGCATCCAGAAAATAAAGATACCTACAACAATGTTCACAAAAATACCCGCAAGCATCACGATTAAACGCTGCCATGCTGGTTTAGATCTGAATTCCCAGGGCTGAGGAGGCAAAGCCATCGCTTCTTTATCCATAGACTCATCAATCATTCCGGCAATTTTAACATAACCGCCCAAAGGCAGCCAGCCAATACCATATTCTACATCACCACTTTTGATACTGAATAATTTTACACCCCATGCATCAAAAAACAGATAGAATTTCTCAACTTTAATACCAAAGGCACGTGCCGCAAGAAAATGTCCTAGTTCGTGCAAGATTACTAATATTGATAATCCCAATAACAATTGGGCAACCATAATTAATCCGTTCATATTTTATATAGTGTTTTTACTTTTGAATATTAGATCGCTAAATGTTTTTTTGTTACTAACTGACGGGCAAATATACGCGTATGCTGGTCAGTTTCTAAATAATTATTCAGGCTGGGTGCTTGAATAAAGGTTAAATCAGACATACACTGCTCAATGACATCACTCATTTCGAGGAATCCAATGCGGTCATTTAAGAAGGCCTCAACAACTACTTCATTAGCTGCGTTGATGATACAAGGCATATTACCACCTTTTTCTAAGGCCATATAGGCAAGCTGAAGGTTACGGAAAGTATCCATATCAGGTTTGGAGAAGGTCAATTCTGGATAATCCATGAAATTAAAACGTGGAAACTTACTTTGTATTCTCTCCGGGTAAGCCATTGCATAGTGAATCGGCAATTTCATGTCCGGAACACCCAGCTGCGCTTTCATTGATCCATCGTTAAACTGCACGATAGAATGCACCACAGATTGCGGATGCACAATAACATCTATCTGACTGATATCCAGATCGAACAACCACTTAGCTTCAATCACTTCAAGCCCCTTGTTCATTAAGGAAGCAGAATCAATAGTGATCTTTGCGCCCATTACCCAGTTTGGATGTTTTAAAGCTTGTTCCTTCTTAACTTTAGCTACGAAATCACGGTCTTTTCCTCTGAACGGTCCGCCAGAGGCTGTGATGTATATTTTTTCTATCGAACTCAGTTCCTCCCCTACCAGACATTGAAAAATTGCAGAATGCTCAGAGTCTACCGGGATAATTGTTACTCCATTTTCAGCAGCCAGCTGTGTAATCAGTTCTCCTGCTACCACTAAAGTCTCCTTATTAGCCAGGCCAATCTTTTTCTTCGCTTTAATGGCTGCAATAGTTGGTCTTAAGCCAACAGACCCCATAATTGCAGTCAGTACAAAATCGGCAGCTGTTAAAGAAGCCGCTTCGCATAAAGCATCTTCCCCGCAAAGAATATTCATTCCCTGACCAGAAAGTGCATTTTTCACTGCTGCATATTGGCCTTCATCACCGATTACAACCAATTGAGGTTTAAATTCCATGGCCTGCTGAATCAGTAAAGCAGCGTTTGCATTAGCCGTCAATGCACAAACCCTGTATAATTCAGGATTCGCACGAATCACGTCAAGGGCTTGGGTGCCTACAGATCCAGTGGACCCCAGTATAGCTATATTTTTCAAATCTTGTTTATCAAATTAATCAGGCTATCTGCAATCTTTCTATCATTAGACAGACGGGGAACTTTATTCTGCCCCCCCAGCTTACCTTGTGAACGCATATAAGTTACAAATGCATCTTTTTGTAAGGTCCGAATAACCAGCGGCTGCAAAATTTTGCCTTCAATAAGGTCAAAGTAGTAAATATTTTTTTCTTGTAAAGCCTTATCTACTTTTTTACTAAAAGCAATCAGGTCTCCGGGCGCTTTGGAAAACTCAATAAACCATTCGTGGTAAGGCAATTCACCTGCTCCAGGATTCACCTGAGGCGCTACAGTAAATTCTGTAATTCCAACCCCCTGTTCATTCGCTACACTTAATAACGCCTGTTCCACCTCTTCTCCGATCACATGTTCACCGAAAGCCGAGATAAAATGTTTAATCCTGCCGGTGACAAGAATTTTATAGGGATTTTTAGAGACAAATTTAACGGTGTCGCCGATGCTGTAACCCCAAAGTCCTGCATTCGTATTCAATATCAAAGCATAGTTTTTATCCAATTCTACTTCTTCCAGACTCAAACGGGCAGGGTTATCATTATAGTATTCATCCGCAGGAATAAATTCATAAAACATGCCTGCTTTGGCCAATAGCAATAAACTTTTATCCTGCTGACTATCCTGATAAGCTATAAATCCTTCTGAAGCAGGATAAGTTTCTATTGAATCAATTTTTCTGCCAATACTGGTCTCAATTTTTGTACGGTAAGGTTCGTAATTCACTCCACCATAAACAAACAACTGAAAATTTTTAAAAATATCCTTGATCTGCTTCCCATTCGATTTCTCTATCAAACGGTCAAAATACATCTGCACCCAGGGTGGTATCCCCGAAATCAAAGTCATATCCTGATGATAAGTTTCTTTGACTATCGCTTCAACTTTTTCTTCCCAATCTTCAATACAATTGGTTTGATAAGATGGTAATCTGTTTTTTTGCAAGTAAGCAGGTACAAGATTCGCTACAATACCCGATAAACGGCCTACTTTGATGTCATTCTTCTCGGTCATGACAGGGCTGCCCTGTAAAAAAATCATTTTGCCATTTACAAAATCAGCATTGCCTGTTTCATGAATATAAGTCAGCAGCGCATTACGTGCTGCTTTCAAATGCTCAGGCATTGATTCTTTAGAAATCGGAATGTATTTTGCACCTGAAGTTGTACCGGAAGTTTTTGCAAAGTAAGCAGGTTTCCCCTTCCACATGACATCTTTTTCTCCGGCAACTACCCGGTCAATATAAGGCCGCAATTCTTCATAATCCCTGACCGGAACTTGCTTTTTAAAATCCTCGTAGTTCTTAATGGAAGAGAATTGATGGTCTTTGCCGAAAGCAGTATCCTGAGCAGCATCGATCAGCTGCCTGAAAGTTTCCTTTTGTGCAGCTACCGCATCTTTTTTCCATCGGGTTACCCCTTTTACAATAAAGGCTGCAAAGGGTTTACTTAATGCCGCTTTTATTCCCATAAACTGGTTTTAAACTATGTTGTGAATAATATCGTTTTCGTCTCCTTTATAAGCGCCAGTCATCATTCTATAAGCAATTGTTAAGGCTACACTGGATAAAGGAACAATAATAAATGAACTCAATATATTAACGAAAAATGCAATTACAGGCCACTGCAGGTAATTCAGGAATAAATACAAGACATGAAATCCGCCCAATACCAGCAATAACATTAATATTTTAGTGAAATTCCCTTTAGTGATCGCTAAACTGAATTTTAATGAGCCAAATGGAGGCTGGTTTTTATCAATAATAAAAAAAGGAAAAAAGGAAATCCTTACCCAGGTGATAAATATGGCTACAATACCTACCGAAACAGCGATATTGGTAATCACGTTCATCTTTATGCCCGTATAAATAAAAGGAAACGCGACTAAAATTACGACAGCGTAAACGCCGATAATAACCAGCATAAAATAAAGCATTCCTACAATAAACCGGATGATTTGCTGGCGGGTAGGCAGTGTACTGACAATACTGACATCAATCTCCTCATTATCCAACAGGTGAAAAATGTATTTCAGCAGCGAAAGATTAATGGTAAAATACAATAAGGCGAAAAAAAACGCCATCAATATACTTAATCCTTTATTTACGTCTTTCAGGAAAAATGCCATTAAACTCGATGCATTAGATGTGATGAACATCAGAAAGCATAAAGTAGCAATGGAAAAATAATTCCTTTTGGTTACTTCCCAGGCTTTGCGGATCACTACATTCACTATAAACGTGCTCTCCTTTAAAAAGTTTATCATTGTTTTTTAAGTACTATTCTTTTGAAAAAATCTTGTATAAATCCTAATCCGTAAGCTGTCAATTGTATGAATGAGGAAATAATACTCAAAAATGCAACTTTCAACGATTTATTTAGCACCAGGGAATGAAAAAATATCAGCATAAAGTATACCAGAAGAAATATATTCCCAAAATAAGCAAGAGGGGGATAAAAAACATTCAATACTAACAGCGCGATGACACCTAAAGTGAATACGGCAGGAAAAAAATGTACCAATTTCAGTTCGGAAGGAAAATGTTTGTAGATATTGATCCTGGCACGGCCAAAAAAGTGAATCTGCTTATAAAACTGGAACATACTCGTTCTTCTTTTATGAAAAACTTTCGCTCCGGGAATCAAACCAATCTTAAAACCATGCTGATGAATACGGATACTATATTCAATATCCTCTCCCAGCCTGGTTAGTATAAATCCGCCAACTTTCTCCCATACTGCTCTGGAAACTCCCATATTGAAGCTTCTGGGATGAAATTGTCCAACATGTTTTTCGTTTCCACGGATTCCGCCAGTGGTAAAAACCGAAGTCATCCCATAACTGATTGCTTTTTGGACCGGGGTAAAGCTCTCATGTGCAGCATCCGGGCCTCCATAAGCATCCAGATGATGGTCAAATAAGTAATCCTTTACTGTTTCCAGGTAATCATGCGGGATAAGACAGTCAGAGTCAAAGATGACAAAATAATCTCCTTTCGCTCTTTCAAAACCATAGTTCCGGGCAAAGCCTTGTCCGCCATTTGGCTTGAAGAAATATTTAATATCCAGTTTGTCCGCATAACTGTTTACAATTTCCTTTGCAGTGAGCGAAGAACCATCTTCAATCACCACAACTTCAAATTGCGTATAAGTTTGCACACAAAGTGTAGCCAGGAGTTCGTCTATCTCCTGCGGCCGGTTATATAAAGGGATAATGATCGAAAAAAACATGCTTAAAGTATTTCTTTTTCTATCAGATAGTCGTTGCGTTCAGGTGCATTACGGGTAACCAGTTCAGCTACAAATCCAGTAAGAAAGAGTTGTGAACCTACAATAATGGCTACTAATGCAATATAAAACCCAGGCTGATCAGTGACTTCTCTTTTGATAGGCAGGTTCATCGAGATATGATATAATTTTTCACCGATAATCCATAAAGCCATAATGGTACCGACCATAAAGCTCAATACGCCAAGCGAGCCAAAAAAATGCATGGGTCTTTTACCGAATTTTCCAACAAAAAAGATAGATAGCAAGTCCAGGAAACCATTGATAAAACGGCTGAAACCAAATTTGGTTACTCCGTATTTACGCGCACGGTGTTCTACAACTTGCTCTCCTATATTTTTAAACCCTGCCCATTTAGCAATGACAGGGATATAACGGTGCATTTCACCATAAACCTCTATTGTTTTCACCACATCAGAACGGTATGCCTTTAAGCCACAGTTGAAATCATTTAGCTGTATGCCGGACATTTTACGGGTTGCAGCATTGAATAATTTAGTAGGAATAGTTTTGGTAATCGGATCGTAACGTTTCTTTTTCCATCCGGAGATGATATCGAATCTCTCTTCCTTTAATCTGCGGTATAGTTCTGGAATTTCGTCCGGACTATCCTGTAAATCTGCATCCATGGTAATAATCACATCGCCCTGTGAAGCTTCAAAAGCTACATTCAGTGCGGCAGATTTCCCATAGTTACGTCTGAACTTAATCGCTTTGACAGCCGGATAAGTCTTTTTCAATTCCTCAATTACTTGCCATGAGGTATCCGTACTGCCATCATCAACAAAAAGGATTTCGTAAGAAAAATTATTGTCAGACATTACCCTGGCAATCCAGGCAGTCAGTTCGGGCAATGATTCGTCTTCGTTAAACAGGGGAATGACAACAGAAATGTCCATGCAGTATAAATTCAAGTAAAAATAACGTGCAAATTTTATCAATTAAAATGATAAAACCTGCACGTTTGCTATTTATCTTCTGTTTCAGGCTATGATCAGCCAGGAGATTGCGGTTACAATCTACTAAACAGCAGGGTTCTCTTTTTTCAATACCGCAGCACCAATAAGACTTAAAATCAGCCCAAAAAGAGTATAAGTAATCGCGGCTCCAAACCCTATAAATACGGCCAGATAAGGTTTCATCATTTCTACTCCCTTAACTGCTTTAGGATCGTCACCAGCTTTTTCAAGTGCCATCTCAACAGAGTGGTCTAAAGCCGAAGTATCCAATACTTTATAATATAAAACAAACAACAGCGCTATAAATAAACCCGAATAAGCTGCAACTTTAAAACCAGCAGAAAATGCCTTGCCGAAACTCATATAACCACCAAGCTCAGTTCTGTATTTGGTCTGTGCATACAAAATTGCCAGTATAAAAGGCACATAACTGCAGACCATACTAATAATCCTTGTAGGCACGCTGATATGCTCATCCTGTGTATCAATATTCAATAATTTGAATATAAATACCAGCGCCAATGTATACAGCGAGAAGGCAATAGCAGCCTGAAAGGCAATTTTATTCGGTTTAATCTCTATTTCTCTTAATTGTTGTTCCATAAAACAGCTTAGTTTTTTTCGTTAAAAACAGCAATTAAAGTATATACAGCAGTATCAAATTCTTTATTTGCACTAAATTGCTCTAAATCTTTAAATGCCTGCTCATTTGCTTTTGGCTGATTGAAGAAACTCATGAAAGGAACAAATAGTTCTTCCATTTCTTCTCCAAGCTCAATCATTCCTTTGTGACTGATGATATCCTCAATACTGCTTTCTGCCAATTGCTGGTTGCTGATCAAATCTTCATAGATATGGAATTCATCCTGAAACTCATCTTCCTCTACCAATAAGAATTCTCTTAAGAAATCTCCCAGTTCAGGTTTGATCTGCTCATCATGACACTCATTGATATACAACAATAAGTTTAACAACTCAGTTCCACGGTCAATGGTATCTTCTTCGATATCTGCCCACTCATCGGTGTCCAGGTAATCTTCTTCCAGCTTTTTGATATCGCTTGCAAAGAAGTTGATCATTAATAAATCAAAATAAACCTCTCTCAGCTCATCAAAAGCAGGGTATTCATCAAATACGCCATCAAATTCTTCTACCTTCTCTAAAAAGCCCAGGTCCTTATTGAAAACATCCAGTAGATCCTGTTGTAATGTTAATGAATCATTACCTGAAAGTGCTGCAAATTTATCTAATGAGGCTACAAGAGCACTCTGTACTTTACTATCCATATACTTGAAATTGATTGTTGTTATAAACGAGTTGAACTTTTCCGGTCATCGTCCGATCCAATAAAGGCGTATTTGTGGACTTGGAAAAGTTAGTAGTGCTATTGTATTCCCATTTTTCTGCCGGGTTGAAGACTACGAAATTCGCATTTTCACCAACCGCGATTACAGGAACGGGAAGTTTAAGTAATTTACGTGGGTTAATAGAAAGCTTCTTTACAATTTGGGCAGCATCCAGACCAGCGCTCACCAATAAAGGCAATACTGTCTGTAAGGCTATGATTCCATAAGCTGCAATTTCAAATTCCACATCTTTAAACTCTGGCTCATGCGGGCGGTGCTGAGAAGAAACGGCGTCAATAGTCCCATCTTTCAGACCGGCCATTAAGGCTTTAATATCTGCTCTGCCACGCAATGGCGGTTTAATTTTATAATTGCTATCGAAATCGTTCAGAAGTTCCTCTGTGAAGACTAAATGATGTGCAGCAACATCACAGGAGATCTGTAAACCATCTTTCTTTGCTTTTTTAATCAGTGCAACAGAACCTGCAGTAGAAATACTGGTGATATGTACTGGTGCCTGGTGGTAAGCAGCCAGGAAAATATCTCTTGAAATGTGCATTTCTTCTGCAAGTGCAGGCATACCTTTCATTCCAAGCAATACACTGGTTTTGCTTTCATTCACCTGCGATTTACCAGCGATCGCTTTATTTTCAGGATATACGATCAGTAAACCATCAATCCCTTTACAGTATTGCAGCGCACGGCTCATAAACCCATCATCTGTGATTGGCTTATTTCCATCCGTAAAAGCTATTGCACCTGCATTCTTCATATCAAAAAGCTCAGCCAGCTCTTTTCCTTCCAAATCATGGCTGATTGCGCCCAGCGGATAAACATCGACCAGGTTGTTTTTAGCTTTATTGATAATATATTCTACTTCTCCTTTCGAGTGCACCACAGGTTTGGTGTGCGGTAAAACTGCAAGACCAGTAAATCCACCAGCCTGTGCCGCAGCGGTTGCTGTTTTGATATCTTCTTTAGTTTCAAAACCAGGATCTCCAATAGAACAGTTCAGGTCAAAAAATCCTGGCGCCAGATAAGCACCCTGACCATTGATCACCTGCTCATTTTCCAATGGCTTTAAAGTACGCTCTATCTCTGCGATTTTTCCCTGTACCACACGAACATCACAGATTTTCTGATTGTGCTTGCTATTCGGATCGGTAACGGTTACGCCTGTGAGGAGAAGGTTCATGTCTTTTTATATTTTTAATTTGTTAAAAAATCGAATCAATAGGGCTTCAACGGCTAAAAAAACAGCACACAAAACTAGGCAAAGTTTCCATAACTCTGTGTGGTTATTTTCCACAGCTTTAAATGATAAATCATCCCCTGGTTTCGTTAAGTTTACTTTTTCAGCCCCAAAAATTGCCCGAAGCGCTTTATCATCAGCATAATGCAGATCTGATTCTGCGCGGCTTTGGTTGAATGCGTAAGTGCTGAGCAAGGCATCAGCTTTATACAATTCGTATACTCCGGGTGTTTTAATCTGGTCGGCAACATACAATAAAGTCTGCCCGGGCACCTGCCTGATTTCCGGGATAACTTCCTGTTTTCCAGAAATTAAACGCAGTGACTGATTAGGGTTAAGGGTAATGGGTGCCGAGCTCAGGTAATTACTTTTCCCAACCGTATAATATAAAGGCTGCTCCTGGACACTGGTTAAAGCAATTTTGTAAAATAAAGGAACAAATACCGGATGCTGGGGCAAATTACTGTCCTTGATATTCAAAGAGGTAGCGCATAAATATAGTTGTCCTGACCCTGAACGGTATTTACTGATAAATGGCTGATTTAGTGGCAGCCCCATCAAATCTTCTCTGCCATTGCTGTTATTCCCTGTATAAATAAAATGCTGGTTTACTTTGGGCAGGTCTAATTTGGCAGGTATCTCTTCAAACACATCATTAAATATCTTGTTTTTGAGTGCAATTGTATTGACCGTAACCGTATCCTTACTTAAAGAAACGGTCTGCGGAACCGCTAAGGCTTCTAAAAATGAAGAATAAACAGCAGCTCCGGCTTCCAGATCAGGAAAAACAACAACTGTTCCCCCATTTTTCATATAAGTTTTAAGTTCCTGGGCCAGGCCACTTGAAGGTGCTTTTAAGCCAGCAAGTACAATCAGGTTATATTGATGAAAACCAGCATAAACTATCGCTGATTCTGGCATAGTATTCAGCTTAAAATAAGGGTCTGCTCCAAAAAGTGCATTTACATATTTTCCGGAATGCGCCCCGCTTAGTTGTAAGACTTTCAATTCAGTGCTGACTTTGAAGGTGAAAGCCAGGTTATCATCAAAAGTGACAGGAAAATCTTTAATGCTGATCACCCCTTTTTGCCATCCGGCAGATAAACCGCTAAAGCTTAAAGTATCGCGTATTGCTTTTCCTGCGGGAATATTTAAAGTAGCTAATGCTTTTTGCTGATTGTTAACCGTCAGTTTCAAGGGAATTCCAGTACTGGCATCAGCCGAATAATTGCGTAGCTGTACTACAAATTTCTCCCGGTCACCTGGTTTATGTGCCGGAGATAAAGACCAGATGCTATCTACCGCAACATTAGGGATGGTATTTGCATTTAACCTGACCAGGTTAAGCGAATTATTTTTTTCAGTGTTCAGCGCTGATTTCCCAACAAACTGTTGCTGAAAATCAGAAATCACATAGTTGTACTGATTTCTTTTTCCTGCATCGGCTGAGTTTTGCCTATTAATGACCTGCTGTAAGCTGCGTTCTACGGGAGAAACTTTGACTTCATCAATCAGGTTAGATAATTCCTCTGCATTAACCAGGCGCTGATGTCTGCCTTCAAAATCATTAGTTGTTAATTGGAACTTATCATTCAGCTGGAATTGTTTAGCCAGTGTCTTTGCTTTACGTTTTGCTTCATCTAATAAAGAACCCTCTTTATTAACGGCTTCCATGCTATAAGAATTATCAATATAGACATTCACGAGATTTCCATTTTCCGGAGAGCCTGCTGTTCCTGATGACCAGTATGGCCGTGCAAAGGCCAGCACCAGAAAAATGATGGCAAGTATCCGGCAAGCCAGAATTAATAAATTACGGAGTTTTTCGCGGGAAGAATGTTGTACTGTAACAGCCTTTAAGAAAGACACATTGCTAAAATATACCTTCTTAAATTTCCGGAAATTGAATAAATGAATAAGGATAGGTATAGCTACCGCCAGCAGTGAAAAAAGAAAACCTGGGTAGAGGAAATTCATTAAAAACCAAAGGTATAAATTTAATTACAATCATTTGGTAAAAAACAGAAATTTCAAAAGAATAGAATTTAATACCGCACAAAACAAAACTCCTTTTTCGTAAAGTAGAAGCCATAGAACACTAAGTATTGACTAGGGTATGAGTCCACTATACAGTGATAAGGCCCGCTATAAAAGCAGGCCTTTAATCATTCACCAATAAATTTTTACAAGTATTTTTTCATTGCAGCATACAATGCATCATCCAGGCCATAAACATCATTCCGATATTCTATTTTCCCGTTTTCGGCCCAGGCAGTTTTATAATTGATAAATACAGAGATATTCTTTCTGGTCCCAAACCATTTCGGCTTCAATTGAAATACATTTAAGGTATCCGCTTTTTTCGCCAGTTTTTTTCTGTAAATGCCCATTTTCGTAGTATCTACAGGTGGCAGGTTCACTTCCATCCTTAATTGATCATACTCAGCACCGTTATTCACCATTTTCTGTGCAAACTCCAAAGGTCTCTCTACGCGTACGCAACCATGGCTAATGGCGCGGCTGGCTGAATTAAATGCCGATTTATTATTGGTGTCATGCAAGTAGATACTCGCGCCGTTATCAAACATAAATTTGAACTTGCCTAATGCATTTCCTGAACCGGAACCTTGTTTAAATTGGAAAGGCAGATTTTCTCTGGAATATTTCTCCCATTGAATCGTATCTGTATCGTTAACGAGTTTCCCTTTATAATAAACCTTCATGTTATTATTTGATAAATAATAAGGGTCTCTTCTGGCCTGGTTATAAATTTCATTCTTGGCGATGCTAACCGGGATATTCCATACCGGATTTACCTCAATTGCACTAAATTTACTCAACAGGATTGGGGTCTGGTGATTTTTAGGTTTATCATCCAGCGAATGGGTCTTTGAATAGATTTTCTGCTTTTCTTCAAAAGCTTTTTCCCTTCTTGCACCCACACAGACCTTCATATGTATTACTGTATCCTGCTCTTTAAACCAGGTTAGTGAAAAATCTGGAATATTAACTTCCACATATTCAGAGTTTAAGCCTGGTATTTTCCATCTGGATCTTTCCATGTTCACTTCAATAGCTTTAATGGCTACCGCATTGCGGGATGGATCTTTCTCAAGGTTAGCCAGTGCTGCTTGTAATACTTTATAGTTTTCACCAGCAGGCTGAATATCTTTTAATAACTTAACCAGACTTTTCGTCTCCAGAACTTTGTTCATTGCTGCGCTATCTGGCCGGCTGGTAGTCACATAGTATCTGTTTAATACTTTTTTCGGATTAACACTTCCATAACCAATAAAAGTATCATACTTCAGCAAAGAGGAAGCGGCATAAAGTTCCAGATCAGCTAGTATTGGATATACTTCATTGATATTTTTAAATTTATTAGCGGTTAATGCAGCTAAAGCCCGGTCCAGGTCTTTATGTCTGAATATTTCGGGATTAAATCCATGTACTTTACTATTTTCGAGATAACTTTTAAGGGTATCTAATTCCCCATTACCATAAAAACGGGTAACCAGCAAATTTTTACGCTCATCATCCGCATAAAAATTACCAATTACTTTAGGATTACTTAATTTAGATTGTAAAGAATCAAGGTGACGGTTAAAAACTACATGATAAGCCGCAGTATCAAAATCTTTATAAAGTTTATTCTTGAAATGTTCTGATAAGATAACACCGATCTCTGGTGTGGTTTTAAACCAGTTGCAAGACGATAAAAAGAGGCAAAGGGGTAAAATAAGGGCTAGTGCTTTTTTCAAAATGAGCGTTCTTTAATTAAATTCAGCTTTGTTGTGATGCTGTATACCCAACTTGATCAAATAAAATGCCATATATTTTTGATTTGTCAATTCTATCTATATATTTGTGCTACTCAGTGTGCAATGCATTATTGAATAGAGACATATATTATGAACAATATTTTGAACCATCACTTACATTTGTACCATCGCCAGTTATGGCGATAGATATGTAATGTTTTGTACTTCAAAACTTGTTTCCGAATTATTTTCCTGTTTCATTCAATAATTTCAATCAATTGAAAACACTTAAAATTGCTATCCAGAAATCTGGAAGGCTAAACGAAAAATCCGTAGAGATTCTTAAAAATTGTGGTTTATCATTCGAAAACTACAAAAGCTCCCTCATATCAACTGTGACCAATTTCCCTTTAGAAATTTTATTTCTGAGAGATGATGACATTCCAGAATATGTTCAGGATGGCATTGCCGACCTGGGTATTGTTGGTGAAAATGTAATCACAGAGGTGAACGCTGATGTGACCTATCTTCAAAAATTAGGCTTCGGAAAATGTACACTAAAAATTGCTGTTCCAAACGAAAGTGAGATCACTGATGTAAGCGGACTCGAAGGCAAGGCGATCGCTACTTCTTACCCGGTAATCCTTCAGAAATATCTGGATGACAACAATGTAAATGCAGTTGTCCGTACCATTTCAGGATCGGTAGAAATTGGCCCTGGTCTTGGATTAAGTGATGCTATCTGCGACATCGTCTCTACAGGTGGAACTTTAAAAAGCAACGGACTGAAACCTTTCGGTGAAGTGATGAAATCTGAAGCTGTACTGATTGCCAGTAAAGGCATGGAACTGAATGAAGATGTAATTGAATTACTGCAAAGAATCCGTTCGGTATTACTTGCCAAGGAAACAAAATATGTGGTACTGAATGTTGCAAAATCAAATCTTGAAAAAGTGGTGAGCTTATTGCCGGGAGTTAAAAGTCCGACGATCGTACCTCTTTTCGAAGAAGATTGGGTAGCAGTGCATTCGGTGATTGCAGAACAGGATTTCTGGGAAAAGATCAACAGTCTGAAAGCTGCTGGTGCTGAAGGAATTGTGGTGATGCCAATCGAAAAGATCATCTCCTAAGCCACGCTTTTAATCCATAATATCTTTTTAACGTTAACTATTGGTTAACATAAAAACGTAAAACATTGAAACTCTATAAGTATACTGATTTATCTGAACAGAATATTGAAGAACTCTGTTTGAGACAACTAGCTGATGATGCGCGTATTGCAGAAAGTGTAAAAGAGATCATTGCACAGGTCAAAGCAGAAGGAGATCAAGCACTAAGAAGCTACGCTTTACAGTTTGACAAGGTAAACCTGGAGCAGCTTTTCATCGAAAAGGAAGAAATTGGAAAGATTGCCTCTACTATTCCTGCTGATGCAAAATCTGCCATCGACACCGCTTATGCAAACATCAAAAAGTTCCATGCAGCGCAGCTTTATCCAGAAGCAAAAGTGGAAACTATGCCGGGAGTCTCCTGCTGGCGCGAGTCCAGAGCAATAGAACGTGTGGGCTTGTATATTCCAGGTGGGACAGCGGTTTTACCCAGTACTTTTTTAATGCTTGCTACACCAGCAACTTTAGCAGGCTGTCAGGAAATTGTGGTTTGTTCCCCTCCGCAAAAGGATGGAAAAACCAATTGTTACCTGGCTTACTGTGCACAGCTTTTAGGTATCGAAAAAATCTATCTGGCGGGTGGTGCACAAGCGATCGCCGCAATGGCTTTCGGTACAGCTACCGTGCCTAAAGTTTACAAGATTTTTGGTCCTGGAAATCGTTATGTGACCCAGGCAAAACAGCAGGTATTGGCTTCAGGGATCACCGCGATTGACATGCCGGCTGGTCCTTCGGAAGTATTGGTTTTTGCTGATGAAACTGCTAATCCGGCTTTCGTCGCTTCCGATCTTTTAGCACAGGCAGAACATGGAACAGATAGCCAGGCCATCCTGGTCTCCACCTCTGAAACACTGATCACTGAGGCATTAAGTCAAATTGAAATACAGCTCAATGACTTACCAAGAAAGGATATCGCTGCTCAGGCAATTGAAAATTCTTATGCTGTACTGGTAGCGGATAAAACACAAGCCATGGCTTTCAGTAATGCTTATGCACCAGAACATTTGATTCTGGCTACAGATACCTTTCAGGAACTGATTCCGAAAATCATCAATGCAGGCTCTGTATTTTTGGGTAACCTGACGCCTGAAAGTGCCGGGGATTACGCTTCAGGTACAAATCACACCTTACCAACCAGTGGTTTCGCAAAAGCTTATTCAGGTGTTTCAATCGATTCTTTTATCAAAAAAATCACATTTCAGCAGATTAGTCCGGAAGGCTTAAAGGCTATTGGTCCGACTGTAGAAATACTTGCAGCCGCAGAAGGGCTTCAAGCGCACAAAAATGCAATCACCATTCGTTTAAAATCATCAGATGGATATTAAAAACCTACAACGCGAAAACATCAAAACCCTTCGCCCCTATTCTACAGCAAGAGACGAGTACAAAGGTCAGGCGAGTGTGTTTTTAGATGCCAATGAAAATAGTTACGGCTCACCCTTGCCAGAAAACTTTAACCGTTATCCTGATCCTTTACAACTGGACCTGAAGGATGCACTAAGTAAAATAAAAGGTGTCCCAATTGAAAATACATTCCTGGGAAATGGTAGCGATGAGGCTATAGATCTTTTATTCCGTGCTTTTTGTAACCCGGGAAAAGACAATGTAATCATCCTTCCGCCTACTTACGGAATGTATGAGGTTTCTGCAAATATCAATGATGTAGAAATCCGTAAAGTGAATTTATTACCGAATTTCCAATTAGATCTGGAAGGAATAGCAGAGGCAATTGATGCCAATACAAAACTGATTTTTATCTGCTCTCCTAATAATCCTACTGGAAATTCTATGGTCCGTACTGATATCGAAACTATACTGGCCAATTTTAAGGGGTTGGTGGTAATTGATGAGGCTTATATCAATTTTGCAAAACAACGTACTTTTATCCAGGAATTAACTGAATACCCACACTTGGTAGTTTTACAGACTTTTTCGAAAGCATGGGGACTTGCAGGATTACGTTTGGGTATGGCTTTTGCGTCCAGCATGATCATTGATATCCTGAATAAAGTTAAAGCCCCTTATAATATCAGTCAATCTACGCAAGATCTGGCTTTAGCTGCGCTGCAGAATATTGGACAGGTGAATGATTGGATTAAAACTACAGTAGCAGAAAGGGAACATTTAGCCGGATTACTGCTGGATTTACCGATGGTACACAAGGTTTATCCTTCTGATGCAAACTTTATCCTGGTCGAAGTAGCAGATGCCAATGGTACTTATGATGCTTTGGTAGACCGTGGAATTATTGTGCGTAACCGCGCAAAAGTAACCCTTTGTGAGGGCTGTTTAAGAATTACTGTAGGTACGCCTGCAGAAAATGAAATACTAATATCCGCTTTAAAATCGTTAACCAACTAACCATGAAGAAGATACTTTTCATAGACCGTGATGGCACACTGATCACTGAACCAGAAGATGAACAAATAGATTCATTTTTAAAGCTTAAATTTTATCCGAAATCGTTGCACTATATGGCTAAAATAGCTGCAGAACTGGACTTCGACTTAGTGATGGTAACCAATCAGGATGGCTTAGGAACTGATTCTCATCCTGAACTTAACTTCTGGCCTGTACATAACTTCATTCTGGATACTTTTGAAGGAGAAGGTGTAGTTTTTTCTGAGATTATCATTGATAAAACTTTTGCACATGACAATGCACCTACCCGTAAGCCAAATACAGGTTTGCTACAGCATTTTTTAACTGGTGAATATGATCTGGCTGGTTCTTTTGTGATTGGCGACCGGATTAATGATGTCGTACTGGCTAAAAACCTGGGCGCAAAAGCCATCTGGTTAAGAAATAATGATATGTTAGGATCGGCAGAGATGTTGGATAAAGCCGAGACATTAACTGAGGTAATTGCCTTGCAAACACAGAACTGGGTGGATATTTATACTTTCCTGAGTGCAGGCAGCAGACAATTTCACCATATCAGAAAGACTAATGAGACGGATATAGAGATAGAAATTAACCTGGACGGAACTGGAAAAGCGAAAATAGAAACCGGGTTAAATTTCTTTAACCATATGCTCGATCAAATTGCACGTCATGGAGGAATAGATTTAAATATCAGCGCTAAAGGTGATTTACATATTGATGAGCACCATACTGTTGAAGATACCGGAATTGCATTGGGTGAGGCTTTTGCCAAAGCTATAGGCAATAAACTGGGCTTGGAACGCTATGGTTTCTGTTTACCGATGGATGATTGCCTGGCGCAGGTGGCTATCGATTTCGGGGGCAGGAACTGGATTGTGTGGGATGCAGAATTTAAAAGAGAAAAAGTAGGTGATGTACCCACCGAAATGTTTTACCACTTCTTCAAGTCTTTTAGTGATGCAGCGAAATGTAACCTCAATATAAAAGCTGAAGGCGATAATGAACACCATAAAATTGAAGCGATCTTTAAGGCTTTTGCAAAAGCGATTAAAATGGCCATCAAAAGAGATGCGGAAAAATTAGTTTTACCGAGTACAAAAGGAATGTTATAAAATGATAGGGATCGTTAATTACGGGGCAGGGAATATCTTCTCTCTGACTTCTGCGTTATCCAGACTGGGGCTCAGTTATGGAATGATTAATACGGAACATGATTTTGAGCAGTATTCCCATATCATTATCCCCGGTGTAGGACATGCGGGGGCTGCGATGGAAAAACTGAACCAAACTGGCCTGGTAGACTCCATCAGACAACTCAAAAAGCCTGTTTTAGGCATTTGTGTGGGTATGCAATTACTTACTGAACATTCGCAGGAAGGTGATGCACAACTGATGAATATTATACCGCTGGAAACGAAACTATTTGATAAAGATCTGGGTATTAAAATCCCTCATATGGGATGGAATAATATAGAGATTAAAAACAATTTACTATTCGAAGGTGTTGAAAATCAGACACAATTTTACTTTGTGCATTCGTACTTTATTGAATATAACGCTATTTTTGAAATAGCAACAGCGACTTATGGTCTGCAATATGCTGCAGCTATACAAAAAGACAATTTTTACGGGGTGCAATTTCACCCTGAAAAATCGGGCGCTGCAGGCGAACAATTATTATTGAACTTTTCTAACTTAAAACAATAAGATGTACATTATCCCCGCTATAGATATTTTAGATGGTAAAGTTGTCCGCCTCAGAGAAGGTGACTATAACCAAAAGACAGTATACGATGTATCCATTGCCGAAATGATTGAGACTTATAAGTCTAACGGTACTGAATTTATACATATTATTGACTTAAATGGTGCTAAAGGAGATTTTAGTAATCAAATTGAGCTTTTTGATATTATTAAAAAAACAGAAATGCGCGTACAGTACGGCGGTGGTATCCGTACCATTGAACAGGTGACTAATTTGCTTGATGCAGGTATCCACCGGGTTATTGTAGGTACACAAGCGATTACTAATCCTGATTTTCTGGCTGATTTAAGCAAAGAAGTAGGTAAGAAATATGATTATGCAAACCGCATTGTCATTGCGATTGATGTACTGGATGAAGTGATCAAATATTCAGGATGGATGGAAAGCTCACCTATCAAATTAATGGATTACGTTGATAAATGTTTGCAATTAGGTTTTTTCAGGTTCCTTTGTACTGATATTAACAAGGATGGTAAGCTGGGGGGTGCTGCTGTAGATTTATATAAAAAATTACTGGAACATTCTCCGTTTATCAAATTGATCGCATCGGGCGGAATCAGTTCAATGGAAGATATTGAAGAACTGGCAAAGCTTGAAATCAGATCTTGCGTAGTTGGAAAGGCTATTTACGAAAACCGCATCTCTATCGAAGAGATTAAGGAATGGAATCTTAAAGCCCTGACTTCTTTATAACCGATGTTAAGCAAACGTATCATTCCATGTCTGGATGTCAAAGATGGCCGGACCGTAAAAGGCGTTAATTTTGTGGACCTGAAGGATGCTGGAGATCCGGTGGAACTGGCTTGGCAATATGCCCAGCAAGGCGCAGATGAATTGGTATTCCTGGATATTACCGCTACCCATGAGCGTCGTAAAACGATGATCGAAATGGTGAAGTCGGTGGCCAGACAGCTCAACATTCCTTTTACTATTGGTGGAGGAATTACAGAGATTGCCGATGCAGAAGCTTTATTGAATGCCGGTGCTGATAAGATTAGTATCAATTCTGCAGCGGTTAAAAACCCGCAGCTTATTGCAGATCTGGCTAAAGTATTTGGCGTGCAATTCGTAGTAGTTGCGGTAGATACTAAATTAGTAGCAGGCAGAAATATGGTGCATTTGAATGGAGGCCGTTTAATTACAGAAATCGAGACAGCACACTGGATTAAACAGGCTGAAGATTTGGGCGCTGGAGAAATATTATTGACTTCAATGGATCATGACGGTACTAAACAGGGTTTCGATTGCAAACTGCTGGATAGTATTAGTAAAATGATCAATATTCCGGTAATTGCTTCTGGTGGGGCCGGGAAAGTTGAACACTTCACAGAAGTTTTTACCACAACAGGTGTGGATGCGGCACTAGCTGCTTCGGTTTTTCATTTCGGTGAAATCCCTATCCCCCACTTGAAAAACGAATTAAAAAAATACAACATACCAGTAAGGTTATGACTATAGATTTTGAGAAAACCGATGGATTGGTTCCTGTAATCATTCAGGATATACAAACATTGGAAGTGTTAATGTTGGGTTATATGAACCAGGAAGCCTGGTCAAAAACCCAACAGGAAGGGAAAGTAACATTTTATTCCCGCTCTAAAAGCCGTTTATGGACTAAAGGAGAAGAAAGTGGCAACTTTTTATATGTAAAAGAGACACATATTGATTGTGATCAGGATACGATCCTGATCAAAGTTACCCCGGTGGGCCCAACCTGTCATACAGGAAGCAGAAGTTGTTTTAAAACTAACTTCAACCAGAATTTCATCTTTGAACTGGAGAAAATCATCCACGACAGATATGATCATCCTACGGAAGAATCTTATGTCAACAAATTGCGTAAAAAAGGATTAAACAAGATTGCGCAGAAAGTTGGAGAAGAAGGTGTGGAAACTGTTATCGCAGCATTGAACGAAACAGATGTTGACTTTGTGAACGAGAGTTCTGATCTAATCTTCCACTTATTAGTTTTGTTAAGAGAGAAAGGTAAAACACTGGCCGATATCGGGGTAAACCTGGAAGGCAGGCACCGTTAATTATGCTGAAACATTTAAGATCGCTTAGCGGCCATCAAAACCCCATTTATGCATTAACCAATTCCAGTAAAGCCGGTATTTTTTTTACAGGTGGAAATGATAAAGGTGTAGTAGAATGGTCATTGGAAAAAATGTCCTTTTTGAAGGTTTTAATGCCGGTAAAAACATCTGTTTATAGTCTTCATCAGTATAATGACCTGCTTTTTGTGGGTCAGAGAAGTGGTGAGGTGAGTATATTCGACCTGAGCAAGCAAATAGTTAAGACAACTTTTCAGGCCCATGAAAAACCTGTATTTGACTTGGTAACCATTCCGGAAAAACAGGAATTTTTAACTGCAAGTGAAGACGGTACAGTTGGGGTATGGTCATTGACCGACCTCTCCTTACTTTACCGGATCAGGGTTTCTGCGGATACAGTAAGAGCAATAGCTGTGAGTGCGGATGGTTTACAGGTTGCTTTTGGCTGTAAAGATGGTGTTACCCGCATTTATGAGCTGCATGATTACAGCTTGCTGCATATATTAAAGCAGCATACTTTACCTGTTACTTCTGTTCAGTATTCACCAGATGGGAAATACTTGATTTCGGGCGGAAGAGATGCACAGCTAAATTTCTGGTCATTGCCGGATTATCAGCTTCAGCATAGCATTCCAGCACACTTATTTAGTGTTTACGGAATTGCATTTCATCCTTCATTACCTTATTTCGCCACAGTGAGCCAGGATAAGAGCATCAAATTATGGGGTAGTGATGATTTGAAACTCTATAAAATCCTGAGTATTGAAAAAAACACCCATGGTCATACCCATTCTATCAATAAGCTCATCTGGAGCCTGGATGGTAAATATTTATTAACCACAGGCGATGATAAGCTGGTTATGGTGTGGGAGTGGGATTTATAAATCTTTTAATAATCCTGAGTTTGTGGCTATAACGTCCAAGTTCAGGATTATAAATCCCCTGATCATCAATAGCGTCAATTCTTACTTTTCCTGAAGCATGAATAATCTGATTTGCATTTAGCATAATGCCTACGTGTATGATTTTGCCGTCTGCATTGTCAAAAAAGGCAAGGTCTCCGGTTTGGGCTTCTGGTAAAAAGTTAACAACTTCTCCTTGTGCTGCCTGTTGAGAGGCATCTCTGTGAAGGGCAATGCCATATAGCGCAAAAACAGCCTGTACGTATCCAGAACAATCAATACCGAATAGTGTGCGCCCCCCCCATAAATAAGGTGCATTCAGATAAAACAAGGCCGAATCAACAAGTTTTAAGCCAGTAGTTTGTGCTGAAATATCATGAGGCTCAAATAAGACCTGGAATTCTTCTTTACCCAATTTGCAGTATCCATTGCTATAAGCTGGCAGATTACCCGATGCAGCTAAGTAATACGTACTTCCATCGGCTGCAATAACCTGATTACTGACTGCTGCCGGCACTAATGCAGTACGTTGCTTACAGGCTTCGTATTCGGTTTGAGTAAGTGTCCCGAGCTGTTTAAAATCTATCCAGCCTTCGTAACCGTCATAGGCATTACGGATCCGCCACCAGGGTTCAGCTTTTTCCAATACCTCCACCTGATCTCCAAATAATAATTGTGTCGTTATTTCGGCCTGATCAGCCGATGATGCCCTGATTGGTGCTACCGCTACCCTGCAAATTGCGAATATCTGTTCCATAATGAAATCTAGTACTCAAAAGTAAGGATAGTGATTTAGAAAACGACAGGATAAACATTTGATTGATTAATTTGTTATATAAGTATTACCTATATTAATGCCAGATATTACATTCTTTAACGCCAGAAATTATGAACTTCCAAAAGATATTAATTGCAGTAGATAACAGTACCTGCTCAGAAAAGGCAGCGAAAACAGGCTACGAACTGGCTAAGACCTTTAATGCAGAAGTTGCCTTAGTCAATATCATTGAGCCGATGCCGGCAACAATCAATCAGGACCTTACCCTGGCGCCGGTTTTCCTGGAAAGCTACGATAACAGTGAAGAAAACAGCCATCAGCTGCTTAAAGAAATAGAAGATACTTATGGTAACGGTATTAAAACTACGTATTTAAGCGTAGTAGATACTGCAGCTCATGGAATTATTAAGCAATCTGATGAATGGGGATCCGATCTGATTGTGATCGGAACTTACGGCAGAACGGGATTATATCACTTTTTAATGGGAAGTGTGGCTGAACATGTGGCCAGGAAATCTGCCTGCCCGGTATTGATTATTCCAAATAAAGCAGAAGTATAAATCTATATAACAGAAAAAGACAAAAGGGCGCATCTGCGCCCTTTTGTCTTTTTCTGTTATATTCAAATTAAAGAACTAGTTCTCCTGGTGTAACCAGGCTTTTTTCTTTAATAATTCTTCTTCTGTTTCACGGATATCTTCATCATCCACACAACAATCTACCGGGCACACTGCCGCACACTGAGGTTCATCATGAAACCCTTTACATTCTGTACATTTATCTGAAACGATATAATATACTTCATCAGAAACTGCTTCCTGAGCCGCACCAGCATCTACTTCCTGATCGCCAAAATCAATGATACCATTTAAGTTGGTTCCATCAGAAAACCTCCAGGCTGTACCTGCGTCATAAATTGCATTATTTGGGCATTCAGGCTCACATGCTCCGCAATTAATACATTCGTCTGTTATTTTAATAGCCATGTCTTCGTATAAATCTATTTGCTAAAGTTACCTTTGCACTGCAAATATAACATTTATACTTTAAAATTACTTCAAACATGTCAATCCTTACCGCTGAAAAGTTAATTATTGCATTCCATAAACTAAGTGATTTCTTAAATCACCCGGGTGATGAATTTAGTAATACAATCGATTCAGCACCTAATCATAATGCCTGGTTTACTGTGGCTGAAGTGCGGAGATCTTTAGCTTCTTTTCAGGAAATGCTTAATCTGCCTGCTTTGGAAAAATGGTTTGAACAAATCACAGTCAGCCAGCATCCAAAAAAAGTAGGCCTGATCCTGGCAGGAAATATTCCCCTGGTAGGTTTTCATGATATTTTGTCTGTCCTGGCTACAGGAAACATAGCCATTATCAAACTTTCTTCTGCTGACAGCCAGTTATTACCAGCTTTATTGAAACAGCTTATTGAGTTTGAACCATTATTAGCTGACAGAATCATTTATGCAGAAAGATTGAAAGATTTCGATGCGATCATTGCAACAGGAAGCAACAATACTTCCAGATACTTTGATTACTATTTTGGTAAAGTGCCCAATATCATCAGAAAAAACAGGAATAGTGTTGCAGTATTAGATGGTAAAGAAAGTATAACTGAGATCGGGCAGTTAGGTCATGATATCTTTGATTATTTTGGACTGGGTTGCAGAAATGTTTCTAAAATCTATGTTCCTGAAGGTTATGAGCTTAAAAACTTCTTTGAGCCGCTGGAGCAGTATCAGGATATTATCAATCATTTCAAGTACAATAATAACTACGATTATAATAAATCTATTTACCTGGTCAATACAGTTCAGCATTTTGACAATGGCTTTTTGTTATTGAAAGAAGATGAAGGGCTATCCTCTCCTCTTGCTGTTTTATATTTTGAACATTATAAAAACCTGGCTGAATTAAATGAGAAACTGAAAGGAATGCAGGATAATATCCAGTGTGTGGTCACTCATACGGCTTTAAAACTGGATGTGGATTCGGTAACTTTTGGCCAAAGTCAGCATCCTCAGTTATGGGATTATGCGGATAACGTGAATACAATTAACTTCCTGAATAAGTTATAAGTTTCCGCTACAAATTTAAACGGGCGCTCATTTTATCATTTTGAAACACTATTTTTGAACAAAATGTATGTAATCAAAGTAAAAGGTATTGCCAAAATCCCGGATTATGTCCAGCTAAGAGATGATAAATTCACCTTACTGGCTTATTTCAGGGTAGACCGGCCTGATAAATCTCTGGAAAAATTAGGTCTGGGTGACAAGTTGCCTTATATTATGGATATGGTAAAAGATTTACCATTTGGTCAGATTGCAAAATTAGATATTTAAGACATGGCAGGAAACGCAGTTATAAATTTAAAAAATGTAGATGTATTTCAACAAAAACACCTGGTACTCTCTGATGTTAATCTTAACATAGATAAAGGTGAATTTGTATTTCTGATCGGACAGACAGGATCTGGAAAGAGCAGTTTATTGAAAATCATTTACGGTGAACTTCATATCGGTAATGGTGAGGGGGAAATTGCAGGCTTCGACCTTAAAAAACTGGCCGAGCGGGATGTGCCTTATCTGCGCAGAAAGTTAGGGATCGTATTCCAGGATTTCCAGTTGTTAACAGACCGTACAATTGAAAAGAATCTTGATTTTGTATTGAAAGCAACTGGCTGGAAAGACAAAAAGCTAATTGAAGAACGGATTAAAGATGTACTGGAAAAGGTGGGACTGCGTTCAAAAATCAGAAAAATGCCACATGAGCTTTCTGGTGGTGAGCAGCAACGTGTGGTAATCGCGCGTTCACTATTAAATAATCCGGATATTATCCTCGCGGATGAGCCTACAGGAAATTTAGATCCTGAAACGTCCGAAGAAATCGTATTGTTGCTGAAACAAATCAGCCAGAGCGGTACTGCTGTATTAATGGCTACGCATGATTATCATATCATCCGTACCCTGCCATCACGTATTATTAAGTGTGAAGCAGGTATCGTCCATGATGATGCAACAATCAACTAGGTGTCTGTTCCAAAAAACTGACCATTCCTGACAAAATAATTTCTTTTCAGCCATTCTGTACAGTGTTGTTCAAACAAAACTGACAGCATGGCTGATATACTTCATTGGCAAACCTTTTGAGTTTGCATTATAAAATTCTACTATACCATGTTTAGCAAGAAGAAAACAAACGATACAGAAAATCCTATTACGGAAAATACTGCTGAAGAGCAGTTAAACAAAGAACTTACAGATGACGCGAATGCGGATACTATCACTGAACCTGTAGAGGAAATCTCTGCTGAAGAGCAATTAAAACTTGATAATGCAGCGTTGAATGATAAATATCTTCGCCTTTTTGCTGAGTTTGATAATTTTAAAAGACGTACACAAAAAGAACGTGTTGAGCTTTTACAGACTGCTGGTAAGGATGTAATTATTTCTATGCTTCCTGTACTGGACGATTTTGACCGTGCAAATAAAGCAACTGAAAACGCTACTGATGTGACTGCAATCCGTGAAGGGATTCAATTGGTACATACTAAACTGAAAAGCATTCTGAATCAGAAAGGCTTAAAGGAAATGGAATGTGCAAATACTGTTTTTGACACAGACCTTCATGAAGCAATCACTAAAGTCCCTGCCCCAACTGAAGAGTTGAAAGGAAAAGTTATAGATGAATTAGAAAAAGGATACACTTTAAATGACAAAGTTATACGCTTTGCAAAAGTAGTTGTAGGTAGTTAATTATGAGTAAGAGAGATTATTACGATATCCTTGGTGTAAGCAAAGGTTCTTCTCCGGAAGAGATCAAGAAAGCTTATAGAAAGCTGGCTATAAAGTTCCATCCGGACAAAAATCCTGATGACCATACTGCTGAGGATAAATTTAAGGAAGCTGCTGAGGCTTACGAGATATTAAGCAACCCGGAGAAGAAACAACGCTATGACCATTATGGCCATGCAGGTGTTGGCGGAGCTTCTGGTGGCGGTGGTGGCTATGGCGGCGGCGGCATGAACATGGAAGATATATTCAGCCAGTTTGGCGATATCTTTGGTGGCGGCGGTGGCGGTGGCAGTCCTTTCGATAGCTTTTTCGGCGGACAGCAACAACGCAGCAGCGGCAGACGCGTAGCTAAAGGCTCTAACCTTCGTATTAAAGTCAAACTTACCCTTGAAGAAATAGCGCATGGCGCAGAGAAAAAAATAAAGGTTAATAAACAGATTGTTTGTAAAACCTGTGATGGTTCTGGAGCGAAGGACAAATCATCTATCAGCACTTGTAAAACTTGTGGTGGCAGTGGTTCTGTTCGCAGAGTAACCAATACTATTTTAGGCCAGATGCAAACTACTGCTACCTGCCCGACTTGTAATGGTGCCGGCTCACAAATCACTTCTAAATGTACCTCATGTCATGGTGAAGGAACAGTTCGTGGTGAGGAAACAATTACAATCAATATCCCTGCAGGGGTGAGTGACGGTATGCAATTGAGCATGAGCGGAAAAGGTAATGCAGCCCCTAATGGTGGTGTTCCCGGTGATCTGATCATTCTGATTGAAGAAATCCCTCATGAAACCTTGAAACGTGAAGGAAACAATATCGTTTATGATTTACACTTAAGTATCATTGATGCTGCTTTAGGCTATAGTGCCGAAGTACCCACAATTGATGGTAAAGCTAAAATCAAAATCGAGCCCGGTACACAAAGCGGAAAGTTATTGCGCCTGAAAGCTAAAGGTATTCCTGAAGTAAATTCTTATCACCGTGGTGATCAGATTATTCACGTAAATATCTGGACGCCCAAAGCCCTGAGCAGTGAAGAACGGAATATGCTTGAGAAACTACGTGAATCTCCGAATTTCAAACCTCAGCCAGGTAAAAATGACAAGAGCTTCTTTGAAAAAATGAAAGAGTATTTCGAGTAATCGTTTCTTAAATATAATTTTAAAACAGGCTGTATCTGAATGGGTACAGCCTGTTTTTTTATGCAAAAACTTTAGTCCGGAACCGTTGTTTAATTTAAAAAATGGTTTATGGATGGAATAGCAATAGCAGATTGGAGAATTGGCTGCTCCGGATTTTATTATAAAGAATGGAGAGAGGTATTCTACCCTTCCAGTCTTCCTCAAAAGGACTGGTTTAGCTATTATTGCCAGCATTTTAATACGATAGAGATTAATTCTTCCTTTTACAAACAGCCTTCTTTAAAAAGCTTTAATACCTGGTATGAGACCAGTCCGGCTGATTTCCTTTTTACGATTAAAGCGCCCCGTACAATTACACATTATAATAAATTTAATGAGGTGGAAGGCTTGGTTATTGATTTTTATGAGGTAATTTCTTCTGGCTTGCGGGATAAAACAGGCTGCGTATTATTTCAAACGCCTCCTTCTTTCACTTATACCGAAGAGAGATTAGCCTTATTGTTAAAAAATTTAAATCCTTTGTTTAAGAACGTAGTTGAATTCAGGCATATTAGCTGGTGGAATAATACGGTGATGGAAGAGTTTAAAAAACATCACCTGACTTTCAGCGGATTAAGTTATCCTTCTGCTTTACCAGATGGAGTGGTTCTATTTAATGATCCTGTTTATTACCGCTTCCATGGCAAGCCGGTCCTCTATAAATCACTGTATACCGGACAGGAAATAATTGCTTTTGCTAAATCTATAATGCAGGGACCTCAGCAAGTATTCGTATATTTCAACAATACCTGGGGCACATCGGCATTGACCAATGCAAAACAATTAATTGCATTAACAAATACAGCTCGCTAAATCTGTAACATTTTGTCTGATTTCAGTCTAAAGGGTAACTAAGAACTAAATAAAGACTAAATGCTTAACGTAAATAATATTGTTAAACAATATGCTACGCATCTTGCACTGGACGATGTAAGTCTGAAGGTAGAGCAGGGAAAGATATTCGGATTACTAGGCCCAAATGGTGCAGGCAAAACATCACTCATCAGAATTATTACGCAGATTACTGCACCAGATAGCGGTGAAGTAATCTTTAATGGCGAACGTCTGAATTCTTCTCACATTGCAAGAATAGGATATCTCCCGGAAGAGCGTGGTTTATACAAAAAAATGGAAATTGGTGAGCAGGTGCTGTACCTGGCCAAGCTCAAAGGTATGCGTACATCTGAAGCTACTAAAAAAGTCAGGTACTGGTTTGAAAAACTGGAAATGGGAAGCTGGTGGAATAAAAAGGTAGAAGACCTGAGTAAGGGGATGCAGCAAAAGGTACAATTTGTAGCTACTGTATTACATGAACCTGAACTGATTATTCTGGATGAACCTTTTTCTGGCTTTGATCCTGTCAATGCAGACATCATCAAGAATGAAATCCTGGAATTGAACAAGAAAGGTGCAACTTTTATTTTTTCTACGCACCGGATGGAATCTGTAGAAGAGTTATGTGATAGCATTGCATTGATTCACCGTTCTAAAAAAATACTGGATGGTTCAGTATCGGATATTAAGGAACAATACAGGAATAATACCTACTGGGTAGAGTATGATGGGGAGTATCCTGCTGAACAGGCAACTGGTCTGTTTGAAATACTGCATAAAGAGACACTGCCGGGTAAAACAAGGATTAAGGTTCAGATCAGCACAGGTAAGACTGCCAACCAGCTTTTATCAGCCTTGCTGCCTGTCGTAAATATTCATCGCTTAGATGAAGTAATCCCTACAATGAACGACATTTTTATTGACCAGGTAAAACTAAAAGATTAACGCGATGAACAAGATTTTACTCATTATACAAAGAGAATACCTAAGCCGGGTCAGAAAGAAATCATTTATTGTCATGACGTTGTTAACACCAATCATTGTCGCAGGTTTTTATGGGATGATCATTTACTTCTCCATACAAGGGGCTAGTTCGGCCAATAACAGGATTGCGGTAGTGAATGATAATAAAACACTAACTGAAAAGGTTGCTTCTACTAAAAATACGACTTACGTTTATGTCCATAAATCATTGGCGCAAATGAAAGCTGGTCTTAAGGACGAAGATTATGACTACATTCTTTACCTGCCTGAGTTTAGCCTGGACCATCCTGCAGGAATACAACTTTTAGGAACTAAACAGGCCGGCTTTTCCATGAATTCGAAAGTAGTTGACGATGTGGAGAATACTATCAGAATTCAAAAACTTAAGGAAAGTGGTATTGCACAAGAAGACCTTGATAAATTAAAAGCTACTGTCAATATTGATAACAAGAAGATTAATCAGGCAGGACAGGAAGAGGATTCGAGTGCTGGTGCAACAACGGTTATTGGCTATGCATCCGGTATCCTGATGTTTACTTTTATTCTGATTTATGGTATTCAGGTGATGCGTGGCGTAATTGAAGAGAAAACAAGCAGGATTATTGAAGTGATGATTTCTTCTGTCAAACCTTTTCAGCTGATGATGGGAAAAATCATCGGTATTGCTTTGGTAGGATTGACGCAGTTTGTTCTTTGGATCTTATTGACAGTCACGATTTCAACTGTAGCGGTTAAAACGTTTACAGGCAATAAAGGATTGCAGCAAAGTACTGTTTCTGCTGTACAATCAAAGACAGGAACTTCCATCGGAAAACAGGTAGCTGACGATGGTCCGGTTGCTTATATTCAAAAAAGTATGGCTAATCTTGATCTGACAAAAATCCTGCTGGTCTTTATATTCTTTTTTATTGGCGGCTATTTATTCTATAGTTCTCTATATGCGGCAATTGGTTCAGCTGTGGATAGTGAAACGGAGACACAGCAATTTGTGATGCCGATTATGATGCCGCTTACTTTGAGTTATGCCCTATCTTTAAGTGTTGTGGTGAATGATCCTTATGGGCCGCTTGCTTTCTGGTTATCGATGATACCCTTTACTTCTCCGATTGCGATGATGGTCAGGTTACCTTATGGTGTGCCCGACTGGCAGCTGGCTTTGTCTATGGGATTATTGATAGTGGGATTTATAGGGACAGTGTGGGTAGCTTCAAAAATATACAGAGTAGGTATATTAATGTATGGCAAAAAAACCAGTTTGAAGGAAATGTTCAAGTGGTTCAGTTATAAGAATTAAAAATTCAGGGAACAGAATTAACAAGAAAAGATAGTATTAACGAAACAGATGAAAGCAGCGGTTATTGATTTAGGAACGAATACTTTTCACTTGATTATTGCTGATCTTACGCCATTAGGTGTGGAGGTCATTTATAAAACTAATTTACCTGTCCAATTAGGCCAGGGCAGGATCAATGAGAACTTGATTATTCCTGAAGCTTTTGAACGCGGAATAGAGGCGCTAAAGGGCTTTAAAAAAGAAATAGATGCGCAACAGGTTACTATTGTTCGTGCCATTGCAACGTCCGCAGTACGCAGTGCTGGAAATGGAAAAGATTTTGTTATTGCCGCCCTTAGAATAGCCGGAATAGCTATTGAAGTGATTAGTGGGGAGGATGAGGCTGCTTATATCTTTAATGGCGTCAAGGCAACAGGTGTGATCAGCCAGCAATCGCTGATTATGGACATTGGCGGGGGAAGTACTGAGTTTATAATTTGTAATCAGGATGGTCCGCTGTGGAAGAAAAGTTATAATATAGGTGCTGCAAGATTATTACAGGCTTATTTTCATTCTGATCCGATGAGCAATGAAGAACAGTCTGCGATACAAAAGCATCTTGATCAGAAGTTGGCAGATCTGCTGGCTGCCTGTCAAAAGTATCAGCCACAGATTTTGGTTGGTTCTGCTGGTGCATTTGAGACTTTCGCAGCGATGTTACTGGAAGGTATTGACCTGAAAACAATAAGTTCAGCTTCTTTTGATATTGAACAGTACCGGAGCCTTGCTGAAAGGCTGATTGCTTCTGCACATGCAGAAAGGGTTTTGATGCCAAACCTGATTCCGCTCAGAGTGGATATGATTGTCATCGCCGCCATCCTGACCAATTATATACTGGACAAAACAGGATTAAAAGCAATCAGCTTATCTACTTATGATTTAAAGATGGGTGTATTATACCGGATCTGGTCAGATCAGAAGTTTGAAAGTTCTAAGTAAAGCTTCTCTGTTGGCAGCCCCATTACATTGGTATAAGAGCCTTCAATACGTTCTACTGCGATAAAGCCCAGCCAGTCTTGTATGCCATAAGAGCCCGCTTTATCCAGTGGATTATAGTGATGGATATAATGTTCTATTTCTGCTGTGCTGAGGGTTCTGAAACGCACTTCTGTTTGATCAAAAAAGGTTTTAAGCTTGTCTTTATAAGCCAGGCTTACTCCTGTATAAACCTGATGACTGGTACCTGATAGTTTTTCAAGCATAACTTTAGCATGTAATGCATCTGCTGGTTTACCTAAAATCTCACCATTATAAGCAACGATAGTATCAGCAGTAATGACCAGGCTTGTTAAACGTTCTTCAACAAATGCCATCGCTTTCTTCTCCGAGATGTAACAAGCAATTGCATCAGGAGACAGGTGTTCAGGGTAACTCTCGTCTACATCTTTTAATAACACCTTAAAATCAAGCCCCATTAATTGCATCAGTTCTTGTCTGCGGGGTGATTTGGAGGCCAGAATAAGGGGAGTCGTTTGCTTGTACATATGAATATATTTTGGGCAAAAATAATAAAAGCGGCCCAAAGCCGCTTCTATTATTTTCTTTATTTGAAAGCTGATATAAATTCAGACGTTGAATTTTATAGCACTACTGGTTCTCTGCCGGCTGACCAGTTCCCTGGCCTCCCATCCTGTTTTTCATTGCTGTTCTTCTTTCTTCAAGAAAAGTAGCGTAGGCTTTCTTTTGATCGTCAGTTAATATTGCTTTGATCTTTTCGTTATTACCTTGCATCAGCGTCATCATTTTGGTACGCACAGCTTTTCTATCGTCCCCGGCTGCTGCTCGCGCTTTGTTCATCTGTGTATTCTGATCAAGCAATATATCGTGGATTTTGGTTTGCTGATCAGCAGTCAAAGTTAATTTCTCAGTCAGCTGCGCAGTAGATTTTGTCGCTCTTTCTTCTGGTGTTCCGTTACGGTTACCACCTTGTGCATGTGCAAAAGTTATTACACAGAATAACATTCCGCAAATCATCAATAATTTCTTCATATCTATCTTTTTTTTACAGATAGAGTCAAAATTAAAAGGAAGGTTTAAAATTGTTGTGTAACTTATTTACTGGAATCGACAGCAGAGGGATTGGCATCAAACCATTTCCCCTGTATTCTCAAGACTTTTTCAATGACATCCCTGGCCGCTGTCTGACCACCTTTAAAAGGTGAAATATATTCAGAGATAGCTTTGATATCTGAACAGGCATCTGAAGGGCAGGTAGGAATACCGACCAGCTTCATTACATTCAAGTCAGGAATATCATCTCCCATGTACAGCACTTGTGTGGGTTTAATAGTATAGATTTCCAGATAATCGTTGAAGACCTCAACTTTATCTGATACGCCTAAAAACACATCTGGTATACCCAGACCTTCAAAGCGTTTCTCCATTGCCTGACCACGGCCTCCGGAAATGATACATACATGGTATCCTTTTTTAACGGCCAGCTGTAAAGCATAGCCGTCTTTAATATTGAAAGTACGCATGAGCTCTCCGGACTCGGTTGCTATAACATCGCCGTTAGTTAAAACGCCATCGACATCAAAAACAAACGTGGTAATTCCTTTAAGTTTCTGCAGTAACATCTAGTCCTGGTTATCTCTCCATTCATAAACCCAGGCAGACTGGATTTGCTCCAGGTGACCTTCATTGCTTTCTTCTCTTGTACCTTTGAAATTAGGCAGGGAAAGAACCCAGTCCACTAATTCAGTAAACCTGATCCGGTAAATTTTAGATTCATTAAAATCATTTCCAAACTTTTCATATAATTCCTGAGCAATATCTTCGTGATCTTGCCAGTGAATAGGTAAAGCAAACTTATCCTGCATGTTTTCTTGTTTTATAATTTATTAATGGCCTAAAAATTCTGACTGGTTAGGAATAGTAACCTCGATATTTCCGTTGATCACTATGCACTGGCAACCTAATCTGGAAGAGATCTTCGGACTTACTGCCCTGTCAATGAAATCTTCTTCTTTATCAGATATTTCCTGAATGTTATCCATTCCCTTAGTCACATATACATGACAGGTACTGCAACCGCAAACACCACCGCAGTTATGTTGTAGATCTATTCCATTATCCAAACAGACTTCCAGCACTGATTCTCCGCCTGCAATTGGCAATTGGATTTGTGCTTTACCCTTTTCTTCAAAATTGACTGTTAATTGATAAATATTCATAATTGTTTTCAAAAATAAGCAGCAAAAACCGCAATCTTGTTATAGATCGTTTTTTTTAATGCTATTACTTAACGTTTGGTAGATTTGCTGTAGTCCGGGTGTACTGCTTAGTAAATCAAGATGTCTTTTTATAGTTTCCTGGTCGTTCCGGATGGCCGGGCCGGTTTGGGCTTCAGCTGGCGTCGATGACTGCACTTTTTCGGCCGTTTCCAGGATTAATGGTTTCAATAAATCGAAATTCAGCTGATGCTGCTCCAGCAGTTCACTGCTCAGTTGATAGAGATGATTGGTGAAATTAGAAGCAAAAACTGCTGCAACATGTAAAATACCGCGTTGCTGAGAGGTGACTACGGAAACCTTTGCGCTTAATAACTGCGCAATTATCTTAATCTTCTCTAAGCTATCTTCCCGATCTGCTTCAATACACAAGGGCACACGTGTCATATCTACTGCTTTAGATTTAGAGAAGGTTTGCAAAGGATATAATACACCGTAACCATTCTTTACTGCAGATAATACACTCATTGGTGTTGCGCCTGAAGTATGGACAACAATTCCTTTTACGTCTGTTAAGTGCGCTGCAACTGAAGCGATCGCATTATCTTTTACGGCAATCACATAACAATCAGCAGAACGGTCCAGCTCGTCCCAGTCGCTGATTGGTGTTGCTTTAGTTAAAGCGGCAAGGATTTCTGCATTTCTGCTATCCTGACTCCAGACCTGAACAATGTCAACTCCAATCGCTTTAAAAGCGATTGCGAGATGTGTTGCCACATTTCCTGAGCCTATACAAACAATATTCATGGAGAGTCAGTTTAAATTTCCCTGGTAAAAATACTTTTAATTAAACTGATTTGATCTCTTTTTGTCTTCTGATGATAGAAATTACAAATCCAATCACCATTACAATTAAACCAACCCAATATAAATTGATATAAGGGAACTCGATAGATTTAAATACGACCCAATCTTTAGATTGTTGTGGTTTTTCAAATACTTGTAATTCCACTTTTTTCTGATCAGGGAGTATTTTGGTAAATCTCAGTCTTAAACCTAATTCAGGAATATTACGTGCAAAATCGAATGTATTATTTCCTTTAACCAGGAAGATTGGTTCAGTTTTATAAATCTTACCGTTCAGGTTGATTTCCAGTGGAAGCCCTACTGCAATATCACCTTGTGCTAAAGCCAGGCTCTTAGCTGTTGGTTTGAAGTTAAGATCCTTCACAGTGATAATACCACTGCTGGTATGTAAAGTATCCCCAGTACTTACAGTAACTACCCTTGGTTTTTTATAATTCTGCTCATCACTCTGTGCATCACTATCTGCATGTGCATCCTTTTTATCAGGAGCGCTGGTAATGTGCGTGTATACATCATAAGTCAGGTAATGTTTGGTATCCGGAGATGCAATCAGACCCATTTTCTCATTGATCTGAACACGTGGGTTCAAGTTAAAGTCTTCTTTAAGTTTGCCTGTTTTCTCATCAATCACTTTAAAGTTCAGTGTATAATAAGTATTAGGGGCTATCGTAGTGTCGTTTGTATAGGTTACTGTAAAACGGCCCATTTTTTTAGGTTCGTTTTTGTACAGCACCATGTTCTCACCTGGTTTTTCTACTTTTTCGAAGTCTTTTACCGGAATAAAGTTCGTTGCATTGATAGATACCGGTTTACTTGTTGCCGCAGCGACCAGGGCACCTACTAATAGCAAGGCGAAACCGATATGCGCAACTGCTGCTCCTACTAATTTACCTTTGCCACTGAATCCTTGGGTAAGCACACGCGCATTAGATAAAATAGCGAACATACAACTGAATGAAAGTAAAATATAAATCAGGTTGTTATAGACGTTGGTTATATAAACAAACCCTGCTGTAACTACAATTGCAATGATCAGTGTAGCCACCAGACTGCTATAGAATTTACGGGTATCGGTACGTTTGTATTTTAAGAATTGAGAAAAACCAGATATCATAGTAATCAGGATAGCAAACGGAGCCTGCCATTGATTGTAATACTTGATCGCATCAATCGGGGGTGCAAAATTAGTTCCGAAAGCTTTATTGAATACCGGAACTGAGGTAGAGAAAATAACCTGGATACAAGCAACTGTTACCACAAGTGCACCAATGAACATCCAGAATTCTCTTGAATAGGTTTCTTCGTCTTTATTGGTAATCGGTAATTCTTTCCAGCGTAAGATAATCAGGATTACCGGAATAGCCAGGAATACTACGTTGTAAAGGATCAGGTGACCAAACATCCCCAGGTCTGTGAAGGAGTGTACTGATGTTTCTCCAAGAATACCGCTTCTGGTTAAGAAAGAAGCATATAATACCAGGATAAAACTCACTAACACGAGTGCGATAGAAGTAAAGAAAGCATGACCGGTATTTTTGAAAGCAATCATGACATGGACTGCACCAATTAAGGTTAACCATGGAATTAATGACGCATTTTCAACCGGGTCCCATGCCCAGAAACCACCGAAATTCAGTGCTTCATAAGCCCAGAAAGAACCCATGATAATTCCTGTACCTAAAACCATCACAGCAAACAGTGCCCATGGCATAGCAGGTTTTACCCACTCTTTATATCTTTTTTGCCATAAGCCAGTAATTACGTAGGCAAACGGAACAATCATACTCGCAAACCCAAGGAATAAGGTTGGCGGGTGAATCACCATCCAGTAATTCTGAAGAAGTGGGTTTAAGCCTCTTCCATCAGTAATGAACTTAAGATAGTTTTTATAATTTTCAGCATCGGCAAATACTACCGGTGCCATGTCTTTCAGGTTTACTGCATCTCTTAACAGGATAAAAGGAGAACTTCCAATGCGTTCACCAAAGATCTGAACGCCTAATAGCATAGAAGTTAAAAATACCTGTGAGAAGGCAACAACAGTCATCACTCCATTTTCCCAGGTCCTTGCTTTCCAGATCAGTATTGTTCCTAAAATAGCTTGCCAGAATGCCCAAAGCCAGAAACTACCTTCTTGTCCTTCCCAGAATGCGGAAACGATATAATATACAGGAAGTGTTTTTGAAGAGTGCGAATAAACGTAATAGTATTCGTTATAATGATTCAGGATCAGATAAAACAGTGTTACCCCAATTCCAATTACACTAAAGAGATTAGTTAAAAATGCTATTCTTCCCAAACGTTGCCAGGATTTATCTGCAAGGTCTTTATTGCGGGTCGCAAAGAAATAAGAAATCGTTGAAAGTAGTGCAGCGGCAAACGCTAAAACAATAAAAAACTGCCCAACTTTGCCGGGGAGGAGGGTTTCTCCTGTGAATTGTATGTCCATTAAAATTATTTGTATTGTTTAACCTGTCCGTCCTGCTTGATCTCTACTAGGTCGTTATTATATTTAGAGGGGCACTTCATTAATATTTTAGAGGCGTAAAAAGTGCCTTTATTCATCTTACCGATGAGTACGAGCTTTTCAGAACGTTCAAAGTCTTGTGGTTTAGTCCCACTATAAATAACTTTCTCTATGTCACCTTTTTCATCTTTCATATAGAAAGAGAAGTGGTTAGCATCTTTTAAGGCATCATAATAAGTTCCCTTTTCTTTTGCCCAATGGCCCATTACGTGAAACTCTCTGGAGTCTTTAGCCGCTTCTGTAAAGGTCGAATAGTTACTGGTATCAGCATTTAAGCTAACCAGGAAACAAACACAGATAGCAATTGTAATTAAGCCAATAATTGCACTTTTTTTCATGAGAATATATCGTTTTTTGTCAAAATTGATGTTTGCAGCTATACGTTATTAGAAAATGTATTTACTGCCTTTTCATGGTTAAAACATAAACTGGCTCCGCCAATTTAAACAGGACATAGCTTGCTTACACGAGCATCCTCTCCTAACCCATTAAAAGAGTACACAAAGATAAAAAATATAAGTACCTAAAGCCTGTTACATACCGGCTAATACTTTAGATGACAAAATATTGATAGTTGGCTGACAAATAAACGACATAATGCCAGAAAAAGTAATTGGAACGGCAGGCAATCTACTACTTAAGATACTCTTTCTTAATCAATTGAGGCAGTTCTTTTCTGACATGCATGACTTTTGGTTTAGAGACACTTCTGATGTAAGGATCCCATAAATTACGCTCATAATAATCCTGATGTGAACTTTCTGCAGGATAAAAGACTTGAATTGGTTCCAGTTCTGTAACAAAACTATCGGAATAGTATTTGGCTGCCTGCATCTCTGCCATAACTTTGGCAATTGTCTTTCTCTCTTCAGTGTTGCGATAAAAAGCGATCGACCGGTAATCATTTCCTATATCCGGTCCCTGCCTGTTTAATTCAGTGGGGTTATGTGCAAGGAAAAAAGCATGAAGGAGTTGTGTATAAGAAATCACGGATGGATTGTAATAAACCTGAACTGATTCCGCATGACCAGTATTCTTACTCAAAACGTCTTCATAAGTAGGATTTACAGTAACACCGCCTGCATAACCACTGATAACTGTATTTACACCTTTTAACTGAACTATGCTCTCCTGCATTGCCCAGAAACACCCTCCGGCAAAAGTAGCTACAGCCTCATTTGGTTTACGTACAGGTAAAACGGCAAACCCATTAATACTTGCTATTTGCTGCTTCCTGTCTGAGCAGGAAACAAATAACAAACTAATCATTACTAAACATATGGCTGTTCTCATAGCTGGATGATTATAAGAATCATTCCCCCATACCAATATACGAAAACCCGGTTGTGCAGATTTCAATCAGAATGTCATATAAACCGGAAACAAAAAATCCGCAACGTTTTACACGTTGCGGATCGAATATTAAGTTAGCCGGAGCTTATGGCCAGATACCTAAGTTCATGTAAGAAACAGCAATTTTATCGATTGAACCAACAAAAGCAGCAGTTCTTAAAGTCTGGATACCAGGTTTAGTCACAAGAGTCTCTCTGATTTCATGGTAAGAATGAATCATTGTATCTTCTAATCCTGAATTTACCAATTCCAATTCAGAAGCACCTTTAACAATCATTAAACGGTGTTCAGCAGGGATACTCTGACCTGTTAAGCTTTCCAGTGTATTGATTAAGTTCGCATTTGAGTTTTCAGCATAACGTTTTTCCATACGGCCAAAAGCTACGTGAGAAAGGTTTTTCAACCACTCAAAATAAGAAACGGTTACACCACCAGCGTTACAATACATGTCAGGGATGATAATACCACCCATTTCAGTGAAGATTTCTTCAGCTTCAGGAGTACATGGTCCGTTTGCACCTTCAGCGATAATTTTAGCTTTGATGTTTCTGATGTTTTCTGCAGTGATTTGATTTTCTAATGCCGCAGGAACAAGGATATCGCATGGTTGCTCTAATCCTTCCATAGAATTTTTAAATTCTTTGGCTCCAGGGAAACCTAAGATTGAACCTGTCAATTTACGGTGTGCAAACACTTCATCAACATTCAGTCCGTTCTCATTATAAATAGCACCTTCAAACTCACAAAGACCAACAATAGTAGCACCAAATTCAGTAAGGAATTTTGCAGAGTGATACCCTACGTTTCCTAATCCCTGAACGATAACCCTTTTATCATCCAAACCAGCTTTAAGACCGATTTTGTGCATATCTTCTGTTACCCTTACGCATTCTCTTACTGCATAAGCAACACCACGGCCGGTAGCTTCTTTACGTCCGCGGATACCGTGTAAAGCAATTGGCTTACCGGTAACACAGCCTAACGCATCCAGCTGACCTGGGTTCATTGTCATATATGTATCAGCAATCCAGCTCATTTCACGTTCTCCAGATCCATAATCAGGAGCAGGAACGTCAATACCAGGACCGATGAAATTCTTTTTGATCAATTCTGTAGTATAACGACGGGTGATGTTTTCCAACTCACCTGTTGTATAGTTTTTTGGCGTAATTTTAATTCCCCCTTTTGCACCACCAAAAGGAACATTCACGATTGCACACTTATACGTCATTAGTGCCGCCAATGCCATTACCTCATCTTCATTAACCATTTCACTGTAACGAATCCCTCCTTTAGTAGGACTCATGTGGTGAGAGTGTTCAACACGCCATGCATCAATTACTTCGAATCCATTTCCTCTGCGGATTGGAAACTGGAAACGATAAACACTGTTACAAGCTTTAATTTGGGATAGTAAACCCTCTGGGTGACCGGTGAATTGTGCTGCGTTATCAAAGTTTTTACAGACATCTGTAAAAAAATTTGTCTCGTTTGCTGTAGTAGCCATTGTTTGATTTTTATGAATTTGAATTATGTTCTTATTCTTATAGCTGCAAAATTGCACTAAAAAAAACGATTAATACAAATTAATAATTGCTTAGTGTAAGTGAAACACCTCATTAAAAATTACTCAAAAACCTGTGTTAAAGGCTTTAAAAATAATTTTTCACCCTAAGATTTTTTTTCTAGTTTTTTTAATCTGCGATCAATTGAGAACAGGAAAAAGATCAGTCCCAGTAAAATAACTGCCACGCAAACAACAACAACGTAAATTTTTTCTGATCCCGCAAGTGTATCGGTGATCGCAGAAGTCTGATCCTGTGCAAAAAGTTGCAGTGTAACCATTAACATCAGAACTGTAGTAATAAGTTTTTTCATCAGATTATATTTTTATACCGTTTTGTTTTTTTCTATAGCAGATACCCTGAAAAGTAAGGTATATATCCAGTAACCAATTAATATCCAGCCTAAACATGCAGGGTAGAAAACCATTCTCATATGGCTGTCAAGGTCATACGCATTAAATCCAGGATTCCCTCCGTTACCCGGATGCAGTGAATCTGATAATCTAGGCAATACAAAAAGCAGTACGACCATCATCGGGAAGGCAAAAATATTATAGATTGCAGCAATCTTAGCTCTTTTCTGATCTTCATCAATTGCATTTCTCAGTACCAGATAAGCAAAATACAATAAGAGTGCAATCGCAGCAAAATTCTGTTTCACATCAAAACTCCATGCCTGCCCCCATGTAAATTTAGCCCAGATAGCACCAGTGATAATACCAAGTATACCAAACAACACACCCGCATTTACACTTTGCACCGCTTTCATGTCATGCTCCTCATTATTATTGCTCAGATATTTTATACTATGGTATACAGAAACACTAAAAAGAACGATCATACCAAACCACATCGGAACATGGAAGTACAGATTTCTGATACTTTGATGCAATATAGGTAAAGCAGGAACTGACGCTAAGAAGCCAGCTACTGTAGAATAAACTACCAGTACCGCTCCCAAAATTTTCCACCAGGATTTATACATTTATTTCAGATTTAAGGTCACTTGTTAAGCCAATAGCAATCAGCTTAATTTTGCGAGTTCAAAGGTAACAAAGCTTTATATATTTTAGTTAATTTTTTAAATGCACCACCAGCTGCCTAGTCACGCCACAAGTATGGGAACAACATCAGCGAAAACACGGCTACCAATACATTAATAATCAAAAGAATTCCTATTTCATCCAGACTCACACTCCTGTCCAGCCCGTCAATCGCATTCTTACTCAGCTTAATCAGGACAGTAATCACTGGTATAATTACCGGAAAACTTAAAATTGCCATCAGCATTCCGCCATTGCCAGCTTTCGAGGCTATCGCTGAAATCATAGTAAAAATGGTCGAAAAGCTCAGACTTCCCAGAACCGTAGCAACCAGATAAAGTCCCATATCTTCTGGCACATAATCAAATACCAGCGTATAAAAACCCAAAGCAATCAGCGTAAGCAGTAACATCAAAAAGATATTGTAAATAGTTTTGGAGATAATCAATGCCAGCGGACTTGCAATCGTATAAATATACAATTGCCTCCCTTTGCTTTCCTGAAGAAAACTCTTGGAAACTGCATTAATAGAAGCAAACAGCATGATGATCCAGAATAAAGCATTCCAGGTTATTCCTCTTAAAGAAACGAAAGAAAGAAAACAGACAAATACTGTAGATACCACATAAAGTACGACCCCATTTAACGCATACTTTGAGCGCCACTCCAGCAACAACTCTTTCCCAATTAAAAACTTAACTTCCTTTATTAACTGCATTTCGGCACAAATATAATTTTATGGATTGTTTTTTCACGGAAAGAGCGGTATTTGCTGCTCAAATATTAATTATATTGTACTTCTATGATAAAAGGGGGAATATTAAACCTCCGAAAGCGGAACTTCCGGTATCTGCTGAATAATAATAACCTTTTTTCTAACCGTAATCAAGGGTAATACTCCAGCTAAAATCACGAACCAGCCCCATTTATATTTTACCATACCCGAAGCCAGGTTGATTAATTTTCTGAAATGTATAAAACTGAAATAGTCATGTGACTTAAACCATACGGCAGACAGGGTCAGAATAACCATTACAGTAGCAGCCCATCCACAGGCTCTTAATAAACCTGTTTTATTCAGGAAAGCTCCCAAAAAAGCCATTATAACAATCACATAAAAAATAGTTCCTAAAGACTGATCTATTCCGAAATAGTTCCAGTTTCCAATAATAGGTACATGTACCAGGGGGCACATGCCTCCTACAGCAAGTAATAAGGCACCAATTACACCTTGAATCTTCATAAAAAAGAGTATTTTAAATAAACACCTGCAAAAGTATCATCTATTTACTGAATTAACCTAAGATCATATATAAATACGCTCTATGTACAGAATATTCAGTTCAAAACCAGCAAAAAAACCGGTCAGATCTTTTGCTGGTTTATAAAAAGGTAAAAACCTTCTATCTTGATTTTATTGTTTTTAGGTTTTTGTCAATATCCACATACCTTGTCACTCCATCAATTTTAACGATTTCGTCTATTACAAAATCCAGTTTTTTGTGCACATTTTCAAAATTAAATTGTATCAGATCAAATTTACCATCCGCTTCATCAAGACTGGCTTCAACTACATCAAGTCTCGCCTCAATCCTATCCAATCTTAACTCAACTTTATCAAGCCTCGCCTCAATCCTATCCAATCTTAACTCAACTTTATCAAGCCTCGCCTCGATCCTATCCAATCTTAACTCAACTTTATCAAGCCTCGCCTCGATCCTATCCAATCTTAACTCAACTTTATCAAGTCTCGCTTCAATCCTATCTAACCTTTCTTCAACTCTTGCAATTCTTACACTCAGACCTTCTATACTACCAACCAATATCTGGATAACTTTTTCCAGATTAGCTAACTGTTCTTTCAACTGTTCCATATCTTTAAATCTTCTGCAATAAAATTACCAAACTTAATTTAAAAACAAACAATTTAACTTAAAAAAACACATGCATGTATATGATCCTTTAACACTCCTCCAAATTCCATTACAAGTGTGGATACACAAAAAAGAGAAGGCCAGGTTTCCTGACATTGGCCACCTCTTCAGATGAGCGCCGACAGAAAACCTGGCCTTCTCTTTTTTTTTAAATTCTTACTTTCCTGGATCAATTCCCATTTTATCTGCAAAATGCGCACAATAATCTCTCAAATCTTCGATGATTAAAGTTTCACCAGTTGCTTTTAAGAAACTATCGCCCATCGTCTGCAAAGTCTCGTAAAAGAACCTTTTCATCTCATCTACAGGCATATCCTTAGTCCAAAGATCTATCCGCATTGAATTCTTATAATTATGGTCCCACAGCGCTAACATCATAGATTTCACAGGCACTTTTTCCTGCGTTTCCGCGTCTGTAGATTCCCACATCAAATTCTCCGGGACATTATTATCATCAAGCTCAACCGTTATTTTAATTTCTGCTGTTTTCATTCCAATGTAATTGTTGTTTTCTTTTTCTATTAATTCAAACCTCTGCTGAATATTATCCTAAACTAACCCTTAGAATAACCATCAATACCACAGTGAAGATGATCAAAGCACACTCCACTATCCATAATTTGCCGAGCAAAGGTATAAACTTCCGGAAAATCAGATCTGAAATGAAAGCAATAATTGCAGTTAAAACACAAAGACCTATTAATAATCCATTCACCCCCTTTTGTACAGGGAGCTGCTTATCCGGGCTAAAGAAAAGCAATAAAGCAAATACAATACAGCCAGAGCTCACAATATTTAAAGGCGTTAATTTCAAGACTAGGTTTTTTTGAATTTTCTTTTCTTCCAGGCCGGAGTTTTATCCATTTTTTTCTTTGCAGAAGCCGCAGCGGCCGCAGCAATAGCAGCAGCATGTTTTTTCTCATGGAAAGCTCCTTTGAAATCAGGATCATCTTTCCTTTTCTGATTATCGATTTCCCTTGCAATATACTGACGCTCCTCATAAGGAGTTTCCTCTACAAAAACCTCTTTCGGAAGTTCAAGAACAGGAATACTCTGGCGCATTAGTTTCTCAATCTTTTTAACATAATACATCTCTGCTTCTGTACAAAAAGTAAGTGCATCTCCTTTTGCATAAGCCCTTCCGGTACGGCCAATACGGTGAACATAATCCTCAATAATAATTGGAACATCAAAGTTGATTACATGACTAACCTCAGCTACATCAATTCCACGGGAAGCAACATCGGTAGCTACCAGCACACGGATATTACCTTCTTTAAAACTATTAATCGAATTAATTCTTGTATTTTGTCCCTTATTCGCATGAATTACCCTCACCTCGGCAGCACCATACCTGCGCTCAATAAAACTAAAAATATTATCAGCTACAGTTTTGGTCTTACAAAAAATGATCAGACGCTTAAAGTCTATCTCATTCTTCAATAAATGCTGCAAAAGATTGATTTTGGTCTTGAAATTCGGAACCTCATATAACCCCTGCGTAACAGTTTGTGCCGGAGTAGCCTGCTGGCCAACCTCAATAATGGTTGGATTTTTCAGGAAATCACCGGCAATCTTATGCACAAGGTCACTCATGGTTGCCGAGAAAAGCAAATTCTGTCTTTTACGCGGTACAACTTCCAGAATCCTGTGAATAGAGCCGATAAAGCCCATATCCATCATTTTATCTGCTTCATCCAATACCAGGAACTTCAAGTATTGTGTATTAATATGTCCGGCAAGATAAATATCAAGGAAACGGCCCGGAGTAGCGATAATAATATCTACACCAGCTTTTACTTGTTCTATCTGCGTTTTCGGACCAATTCCTCCGAAAATAACTACGGAACGTAAATCTGTATATTTTGAAAATATTTTTACATGCTCAGCAATCTGCATCGCTAATTCGCGTGTTGGTGCCAGAATTAAAGCACGTGCAGCATCTCCCTGAGCATATTTAAGCTGCATTAATATAGGCAGCACATAAGCTGCCGTTTTTCCTGTTCCCGTCTCGGCAATCCCAAAAATATCTTGTCCCGATAAAACCGGTGCGATTGCTTTTTCTTGTATTGGAGTAGCAACCGTAAACCCTGCATCAGCGACAGCATTTAAAATCTGCCTGTTAAGGTTGAACTCTTCGAATGTTTTTGGCATTTTGCAAATATAATATAATTAATAGGAAGCTAATCAGGCGCTTCTTTAAATGTTATTTTTATGAATAAAGGGGGAAAGAGAAACTGACACTAATTTCTCACGGAATGGCTTATATTTTTCCATACGTTACTCTAAAGGAACGTATGGAAAAATATAAGCCAAAAGTACTTGTCTATCTTAAAAACACGCAGACAGGTACCTCAAAAAATTATAAATTGAAAACTGGTTATACTTCAACAGCAGCAACCTGTACCCTTGCCTTTAAATTTTTGAATTGGTAATCAGGAATTAAATCTCTTTTTTCATGTACCTGGGTAAATTCGAAAGATTCTTCAGTTTCTAAAGCTGTGATTGCATCCTTTGCTTTATTGTAAGAACATCTGAATAATTCGCCAGAATCAGTTGCTTTTCCACTTTTCTCTACCAGGTAATTCACTTTGTTTTCACTCAGCTTTTGCTGAATCTTACGTTCGCTTCTTCCTTGTGTAGTTGTTCTTGCATCAAATAAAAGAACCCAGTCATCAAAACCTGCATATCTGGTTTTAGGCATGTTTAAGCTTTTGATCCTGTCAATGATATTACTTGTAGAACCTACCTTAATCAAAGTTCCTTTTCTTGAACCAGCAATGTAAATAAAGCCAGCTTCATGCTCTCTCAATAAAATTGCAATTTTTCCTGTTTCACACTGCGGACAATGACCCCCGATAGTTTTGAAATTATGATTATCATCTTTAGTACAACCTACAGTGTTGTATGCGAAGACTGTGTTCGTCTCAGACATACGCTGCTTTAGCTCTTCTGTCATCCCCTCTCCTTGTGCGTCAAACAGCAAATCCGCTGGGATTTTGTGTTTTTTTATAAAGCTTTCCTGTGTCTTGGTTAATACGTGTTTAATAGTCATTTCCAAAATTAGTCATATTAATTGGTTTTAAATCAGTTAAGACTATAACTAGTATAAAAATAATCGTATATTTAACACTGCCTTTCACTTTGGCAATCGTAACCTTAGCTAAAAATATTGCTTCAAAATCCTTAGATTTGGCAGCATGAGCACCATCCTTATAAAAGCCGCAACCTTAGTTAACGAAGGAAAAATTTATGTTGCGGACGTATTTATCAAAGACGGATTAATTGAAGAAATCAGTCCGGTAATAAACAGATCCGCAGATCAGGAAATCAATGCAGAAGGATTACACCTTTTACCCGGCATGATTGACGACCAGGTCCATTTCAGAGAACCCGGTTTAACCCACAAAGCAGATATCTTTACTGAGAGTATGGCAGCAGTTGCCGGAGGGATTACCACTTTTATGGAAATGCCGAACACAGTTCCGAATACGCTTACGCAAGAGCTGTTAGCAGACAAATATCAGATTGCTTCAGAAATGTCACTGGCCAACTATTCCTTTTTCATGGGTGCTTCTAATGATAACATTGAAGAAGTATTGAAAACTGATCCGGCACAAGTATGTGGAATTAAAGTATTTATGGGTTCATCAACAGGAAATATGCTGGTTGACAATGAACAAGTGCTGGACAATATTTTTAGAGAAGCCCCAATGCTGGTTGCGACTCACTGCGAAGATGAGCTGACCATCAGAACTAATATGGCTGCCTTCAAAGAAAAATACGGAGAAAACATTACGATAGATATGCATCCGCTGATCCGCAACGATGAAGCTTGTTACATTTCTTCGTCAATGGCTGTTTCACTGGCTAAAAAACACAATACCAGATTACATATCCTGCACATTTCTACGGCAAAAGAAATCGCTTTATTCGATGCTGTAACCCCATTAAAGGATAAGAGGATTACGGCCGAAGCCTGCGTTCACCACCTTTGGTTCAGCGATCAGGATTACGCAACTAAAGGAAATCTGATTAAATGGAATCCAGCTGTCAAAACTGCAGCAGACCGCGATGCTATATTGAAAGGTGTATTAGATGGCCATATTGATGTGATTGCTACCGACCATGCCCCCCATACTATTGAAGAAAAAGCACAAGCTTATCTTAAAGCTCCTGCTGGAGGCCCATTGGTACAACACGCACTTTCTGCACTGCTGGAAATGTATCACCAGGGAAAAATTTCACTGGAGAAAATAGTGGAGAAAACTGCACATAACGTAGCTACCTGCTTTCAGATTGACAAAAGAGGGTTTATCAGAGAAGGTTACTGGGCAGATCTAGTCCTTGTTGCACTCCATGATCCTGTTAAAGTAACTAAAGCTAATATTTTATATAAATGCGGCTGGTCACCTTTTGAAGGGCAAACTTTCAAAGCCGACATTACCCATACCTTTATCTCTGGAAATCTGGCTTATCAAAAAGGAAAGTTTATGACCAATGAAACTGGAAAACGATTAACTTTCAACAGATAAATGAATTCCGCGATCAAGTCAAAAATACGCCGCCTGGTTATACTAAGTTGCATTGCTTTACTGATTTTCCTTTTAGGATTGAACAGTCAGCTCACAGAAACTATTTATTCCAGTGGCCTGTATAGATTGACTTCGGTCGTTCAACGCTTCATCAGCTCACCGTTCCCTTTTGCGGTGGGCGATTTTCTCTACCTGCTTTTAATTCTTTATTGCTTCTGGTCTGTATTTAAGGCGATCAGAAAAATAAGATACAGGATACCGGGACAGCAATTGCGGTTTTTCTTCCCATTACAGCTGGCTAACTTCATATTAATCTTATATATAATCTTTAAACTGCTTTGGGGACTGAATTATTCCAGACCTTCTATTTCTAGTCAATTAGGACTCAGTAATCAAAAATATACCACAAAAGACCTTGTGTTATTAGGCGATTTCCTGATTAACCGGGTAAATAGCACTAAACAAAAAATAAAACAGACTGGTGCCCAGAAAGAATTCAATATTAAAGAACTGGAAAGCGGTGCTAAATCTGCTTACGATAAATTAGCAAAAACCAATTCCCTCTTCACTTACAGCGTGCCAGCTGTTAAAGCCGTAATCTTGAAGAAGACCATTACCAAATCGGGTATAGAGGGCTATTATGCGCCTCCATCTGGCGAAGCCAATGTTAATATGCTGATTCCTGCCATAGATTTACCCTTTATCACCTGTCATGAAATTTCTCATGAATTAGGTGTAGCGCGTGAAGATGAAGCTAACCTTGTAGGTTATCTCGTCAGCATTAACAGCTCCGACCTTAATTTCCAGTATTCTGGTTACTATAATATCCTTCGGAATGTTCTTTTCGAGCTCAGGATTAAATCACCCGAAAATTATGAAATCCTCTTTAAAAAAATAAACGAAGCTACGCTGGCAGATTTTAAGAACGAGCAGGAATTCTGGAAAAAATATAACTCTGAAATGTCAGGATACTTCGGTGTTGCCTTCGATAAATTCCTTAAAATCAATAACCAGAAAAAAGGTACAGATAGTTACCAGGACATCGTTTTATGGGTATTTAACCTGCATAAAAAGGAATTGCATAAAACATTACAACCCTAATACATTTAAAATCTTAAATTTGCCCTGATTATGGCAAAGATATCCATCAACCTGGCAACAGGTTCTTTACAAAAAGAAGAAATCATTGTAGGAATTGATTTAGGGACGACCAACAGTTTAGTTGCTTTTATTGATCCTGATAAAAACCCTAAAGTTATAAATGACACAGGAAAAGGACTCTTGGTTCCTTCTATTGTACATTTTAATGCAGCAGGAGATACCTTGGTGGGTAATGAAGCTAAAGAATTTCTGATTACTGATCCGGCCAACACCATATTTTCCGTTAAACGCTTATTAGGCAGGTCTTATAAAGACATTGCTGGTCATCAGGATACCTTCTCTTACAAACTAATAGACGAAGGCAACGATTCGCTGATTAAAATACAAGCTGGAAATAAATTCTACACCCCTATTGAACTGTCAGCAGAGATTTTGAAAGAACTCAAAGCCAGAGCAGAACATGCTTTAAAAACACCCGTAAACCGTGCTGTAATTACCGTTCCTGCCTATTTCAATGACAGCCAGCGACAAGCAACCAGAGATGCAGGCCGTTTAGCAGGACTGGATGTTTTAAGAATTGTCAATGAGCCCACCGCAGCTAGTTTAGCCTATGGAATAGGGCTCGATCCGACTGAACAGAAAACGATTGCTGTTTACGATTTAGGTGGCGGAACATTTGATGTTTCTATCCTTGCGATTCAGAACGGCATATTTGAAGTATTATCGACCAATGGAAATACTTTCCTTGGCGGAGATGATTTTGACCGCGCTATTGTCCATTACTGGATTGAGAAAAATAACCTCGATAAAGCAGCACTGACTGCAGATCCGGGATTAATGCAGACGATTCGTTTAAAAGCCGAAGAAGCAAAAAAAGCACTTAGCACTCAAAATCTGTTTAATGAAAAACAAGGAGACATCTGGTATACGCTGGACAGACATACTTTCGAACAACTGATCGAAGCAAAAGTTACAGAAACTTTAAACTCTTGTCAACAAGCACTGAAAGATGCTAAATTAACCATCAGCGCTATTGATGAAGTAGTTATGGTTGGCGGATCTACCCGCACACCTTATGTAAAAGCGCAGGTTGCCGCATTCTTTGGCCGTCAACCGCACGATCAGATCAATCCTGATGAAGTAGTAGCCTTAGGTGCTGCGATACAAGCAGACATTCTTGCGGGTAACCGTTCAGACATTCTGCTACTTGATGTTACACCACTTTCTCTGGGTATTGAAACGATGGGTGGTTTAATGGATGTGATCATTGCCAGAAATGCAAAAGTTCCAACCAAAGCAGGCCGTCAGTATACCACATCAATAGATGGCCAGGTCAACATGAAAATTTCTGTTTATCAGGGAGAACGTGATCTGGTTAAAGAAAACAGGAAATTAGCTGAATTTGATTTAAAGGGGATTCCGTCTATGCCTGCAGGAATGCCCAAAGTAGATATTAATTTCATCCTGAATGCCGATGGGATCTTAACCGTTCAGGCAGTTGAATTACGTTCAGGCGTGAAACAGGAAATAGATATTACGCCAAGTTATGGCCTTACGGATGATACTGTAGAGAAAATGCTGATCGACAGTATCACGCATGCAGAAAGTGATGTTGCACAAAGAATGCTGATCGAAGCCCGTGGCGAAGGAGAACAACTTGTTTATACTGCAGAGCGGTTTATTGATAAGAACGGCTTTGTTTTAACTCCTGAAGAACTGGAAAACACGAAATTATATATTACTGCTTTGAGAGCAGCCCTGACCGAAGGGAATAAAGATACTATCCTTAAAAAAGCAGATGAACTGAATGAATTTACCCGCCCTTTCGCAGAACGATTGATGGACATCGCAGTTTCTAAAGCGATGAAAGGAAAATCAATCGATTAAGTAAAACTGGCTGAAAAAGATTCATTACCACAATACTTCAGAATAGCATTAAATTTACGAAAATGAAAAGACCTTTCATTTTCGTATTTTTTTTGTCACTTACCCTGCTCACCTGTTCCTGGGGATTTTTCGCACATATGCGTATTAACCGGTTGGCTGTATTTACGCTGCCTGCGGGAATGAACAGGTTTTACAAATCTAATATACAATACCTTTCAACTCATGCAGTAGACGCAGATAAAAGGCGTTATGCTGATACTGCTGAAGCCCCCCGGCATTACCTTGATATAGAGGTTTATGAAGCACAGACCGATAGTATTCCCCGAAAATGGAATGATGCTGTTAAAAAATATGGATTGCAGAAACTGGCTAAAAACGGCACACTGCCCTGGCAGATCCAGCGTACCTATTATCAATTAGTCAAAGCTTTTAAAGACAGAGATTCTATAAAAATACTGTTCCATTCTGCTTATTTAGGGCATTATATCTCAGATGCACATGTGCCGCTGCATACTACTGAAAACCACAACGGCCAGTTGACTAACCAACACGGCATCCACGCTTTCTGGGAAAGCCGTTTACCCGAATTATTCTCCGAAAGATATAGTTTTTTAGTAGGCAGCGCGCTGTATATTGATGACCCTTTAAAGGAAACCTGGAAAATTATCACCCATACCCATCAGCTCGTTGATAGCGTTTTATGGATTGAGGAGCGTTTAAACCAGACTTTCCCCGCTTACCGTAAATACAGTTATTCCAAAAGAAATAAACAGGTGATGAAACAATATGCTCTTGAATATGCGCAGGCTTACCATACCCAAATGAATCATATGGTTGCCAGACAAATGCGGGCATCCATTCTGGCTACGGGATCTTTTTGGTATTCTGCCTGGATAGACGCCGGACAGCCAAAACTCGAAAAGATGATTAAAATACCACCAGATCCGGCAGCAGAGAAAGAAATAAAGGAGCTGAATATAAAATTCAGCTCCGGAAAAATTATGGGCAGAGAGAATTAGTTCTCTATAATATCTTTTGTTTTGAATCTTGATTTTACTGCTGCAAAGATTACAGGTGCAAACGTAACAACAGCGATGAAAAGGATTACGATAGAGAAGTTATCTCTGACAATCGGAATCTGTCCCAGTAAAAAGCCTGCGAAAAGTAAACTGGCAATCCAGCCTATTCCACCAATAATGTTATAATAAGTAAATCTGCCGAATGGCATTTTCGCTACACCAGCAACAAAAGGGGCTATAGTTCTGAAAATTGGCAGGAAACGGCTGAAAATAATCGCTTTACCACCATGTTTTTCAAAGAACATATGTGATTTATTATAATATTCCAGCTTTAAGATTTTATTTCCTTCCTTGAAGACTTTAATCCCAAAGAAACTGCCCAGACGGTAGTTTAAACTATTACCCAATATAGCTGCAATAACCAGGATAAGAAACATAATCCAGATATCCAGACCAGTGTTACCTTTAGCAATCAAAGCCCCTACTGCAAACAGCATAGAATCACCAGGTAAAAATGGTGTCACCACAAATCCGGTTTCGGCAAAAATAATTAGAAATAAAATTAGATAGGTCCAGGTCTGGTAATTGCTTACCAGCTTAACCAATTCTACATCTGTGTGCAGAATAAACTGTATCAGCTGATTGATGATGTCCATAGTGTATCATAGCAAACGTCATTATAGCGTATTTATTTTCGCATATAATGACGTTCAGATAAGTTATTTATATAAAATTAATTATAGTTGTTCAGCATAACCGGCATAACCAGCATCAGGACATCTTCGTTTTCGTCGTTGGTTTGAGGGATCAATAAGCCAGCACGGTTAGGCGTAGAAAGTTCTAATGTCACTTCTTCACCAGAAAGATTGCTTAACATTTCGATCAGGAAACGTGCATTAAAGCCAATTTCAAGATCTTCACCTTCATATTGACAGCTTAAACGCTCATGAGCCTCATTTGCAAAATCAAGATCTTCAGAAGAGATATTTAATTCACTTCCGTTGATTTTTAACCTTACCTGGTGCGTTGTTTTATTTGCAAAAATAACTACGCGGCGTAAAGTATTCAGGAATAAAGCCCTGTCAATTATTAATTTATTAGGGTTGTTGGCAGGAATTACGGCTTCATAATCAGGGTAACGCTCATCAATTAAACGGCATACCAGGTTGATATTCTCAAATTTGAAGAATGCGCTGGTTGCGTTATAATCAACTGAAACATTAATATCTGTTGAAGGTAAAGCTGCTTTTAATAAAGTCAGTGCTTTTTTAGGCAGGATGAAAGAAGCTGTTTTATCTGCTTTGCTGTCCATACGTCTGTATCTTACCAATTTGTGTGCATCGGTAGCTACAAAAGTGATAAACTGATCAGATAACTGGCAAAAAACACCTGTCATTGCCGGACGCAGTTCGTCATTACTCACTGCAAAAATAGTTTTGGTAATTGCTTCCGTTAAAACTGAAGCTGGTAAGTTTACAGAAGAAGCATTTTCCACTACTGGAATTTTAGGGAAATCATCTCCATTTTCTCCGCTCAGTTTGTACTTTCCGTCACCTGCACTAATTTCAATAGAAAATGTAGCATCATCAATATTGAAAGAGATTGGCTGATCAGGAAGCGTTTTCAAAGTATCTAATAAGATCCTTGAAGGTACAGCAACTTTTCCGCCCTCTTTTGATTCAACAGGTAAAGAAGTAGTCATACTGGTCTGCAAATCTGTAGCGGAAATCGTTAAACTTCCGTCTTTAATCTCGAAAAGGAAATTTTCCAGTATCGGCAAAACTGTACTGCTGCTTGAAGCACCATTAACCGTTTGTAAATGTTTTAATAGCGTTGATGTGGATACAATAAATCTCATAATATGATTATGTCAGTTCTCAAAAATATAAAAATTACCTTGCATACTTATACTTGCGGTAATAATGTTGAAAAATTGCGAACGATATTAACAGTAATAAGGGCAATATAAGGTTAATAAACTGCCATTTAGTTTTTGATTGTCTGAGCAACTGCTTATCCAGTAGCCTGACCTTTACCTCTTTATTCCTTAATTCAATCAAATTATCGTCACTCGCCAAATAATCTGCAACATTTAGCAGAAAAGCTTTGTTTCCAAAATTCCGCTGTGTATACCTGTCAAAACCAAGCGGAAAAACTGAACCATCTCTGCCACTTACCTGGTTCAGGAAAATATCGCCATCACCAATCACAATCATTTTAGTCTTTTTACTTTGCGTGGCAACACCATAATTTTCCGTGATCCCTGCTGGAACCGCCCGGTTTAAAAATACCGAAGGAAATACGCCTTCCAATAATACCGCTGCATTTTGAACAGGATTGGAATACAATTTCTGATCTGGTGCTTCAGCGACAATTCCTAATGACAAAAGTTTAGGCGTATTGTAAGTGATATGATAAGGAGAAGTACGAAGGATTGCTGTTTTGCGGATTCCCTTTACTCCAATGGTATCTACCGTACTCAGGAATTCTGTTTTTACTCCATCAATATTTCTAACGATATTGTTTGAGGTATCTGGAATCAATACCGGATAATAAATCCACGGAGCCATTTGAATATCCCGCCCCGATCCACCATTCGTAGCAATGGGGATCTCTGCACAATTTAAATCAGCAACCAGGTTATAATTAATCCTCGCTCCATACATAAACAACATATCATCCAGATTCAGCTTATTGTTAAAAGCCAGCTGTTCTCCTTTGCCTTGTAAACTATCCAGACTGGCGCTCACCTGGTCTATACTCCAGACTACACTACCACCACTCATCACGAAATAATTGATCTTATATTTTACGGCTTCCGAAAGTTCGTGCTGAGGCTTGGTTACGAAAAGAATTTTAAGTTTATCCAGTCCCTGTTTACTAATCTGATTCAAATCTACCCGCCCTACTTCATAACTATCGGATAACGCTTTCATCGCATCACTCAAATACAGATCTGATGGTTCGCCATTTCCTTCCGTAAATCCTATCCGGGGATTCTCTCCTGTACTTACCTTTTTGATTGCCGAGGTAAATACATATTCGAGGTTTTGAATGGAATTATTGATATTATCTTCATAATTACCTCCAGCATCAAGATTTTGAAGTAACCGCACGGGGATTTGTCTTCCTCCAGCCTGCACAATAGCCATTGGAAATACCATTTTCTGCGTAAAACCAGCATCTTTTTTGATATTCAGGTTTGTTGGTTCAATACCAATATTGTAAAGCTGATGCAAAACAGTGTCTTGTTCTTCTACTGGTAATCCACCGATTGGATCGGTAAATACAACTTTGATTTTTACTGAAGAATTCGATTTATAGTCATTCAGTAAATCTGCAGTAGCGCGTTGTAAACGTTTAAAAGCGGCAGGTAATTCCCCGTCTAAAAATACAGTGATGGTAATTTGTTGCTGCGCCTTATTTAAAACTGCCTTGGATTTCGGATTTAATGTGAATCTTTTTTCCTTGGTAAAGTCAAAACGCGTGTAAAAGTAATTTGCCACGATGTTTAATACCACGATTAAAACGACGAAAAGTATTATTTTAATTTTCTTATTTACCATTTTCTACCTCCGATCACAATCCGGGTTAGACCCAGAAAGACTAGAATAAAAGTGATAAAATAGACGACATCACGCGTATCAAGCACTCCTCTGCTCATCGATTGAAAATGTGTATTTATACTCAGCCAGCCAAATATATCTTCCAATACTGTGGAAGTGAAAATCTTTCCGAGTGAATCAAAACCACTATAAGCGATAAATGAGAATAAAACAGCTACTGAAAAAGCAATCACCTGATTTTTGGTTACCGACGAAGAGAAAATACCAATAGCTGCAAAAGCTGCACCCAATAGTAACAGGCCAATATAGGAACCCGCAACCGCTCCACCGTCAATATTACCTTTAGGCAGACCAAGCTGTACTATAGAATAATAATATAATAAAGTTGGAATCAGCGCAAATAAAACCAGCGTGAAACAGGCCAGATATTTAGCGAGGATAATTTGCCAATCGGTGATTGGTCTGCTGGCCAGTAAGACATAAGTACCCTCTCTGCGCTCTTCTGCGAAGGAACGCATGGTGATTGCAGGAATCAGAAACATAAATAGAAATGGGGTCAGGCTAAAAAAGCCATTCAGTTCAGCGTAGCCATATTCAAGAATAGAAGTGTCCGGAAAAAACCATAAAAGCAGGCCGGAAACTAATAGGAATACACCGATGGTGATGTAAGCCATTAATGAATTTAATAAACTGAATAATTCGCGTTTAAATACTGCGTACATGAAAAATGATAATGATGCCGAAGTTAGTAAATATCGGGGGAATGGAAAACAGATTACATTTTTGCCTAATTTAGTATCAGTTGAACATTGTTTTTTATTAAAAAATACAGACCATGGGAAAACTAGATAACCGTATTGATCTATATATTGATAACGCTGCCGTTTATGCACAGCCAATATTACATCATCTCAGGATGCTTGTACATGAGGCTTGTCCCGAAATTATAGAAAAGATAAAGTGGGGCTGTCCGCATTTCGATTATAAAGGCCCGGTATGCCATATGGCTGCTTTCAAAAACCACTGCGCTTTCGGTTTTTGGAAAGGGGCTTTGCTCCCGGATTTGCATCATCTTGTTGGAGAAGATAAACAACATGCAATGGGTCACCTTGGGAAAATTGAAACTGTTGAAGATCTGCCTGGTGATGACGTTTTGATCACTTATATCCAAAATGCTGTGATTCTGAATAAAGAAGGAATTAAGTTACCAAAGAAAGATACTGCTCCTAAAATAGAATTGCAGGTTCCTGATGACTTTATTGAAAGACTGGTACAGGTTCCTGCCGCCGGGGTTAATTTTGAAAAGTTCACTGCTTCAAAAAGGAAAGAGTACCTGGAATGGTTTAACGAAGCCAAAACTGAAGCGACAAGATATAAAAGGATGGATAATGCAATAGAATGGATCGCGGAGGGCAAATCCAGAAACTGGAAATATGAGCGGTAAATAGAAAAGCGCCTTAAAATAAAATTTAAGACGCTTTTCTTATATAAACCTGTTTCAGTAATTTCTAATTATATTCCGAAGTTAAATGCAAGTCTCAAACCAACGAAACTTTTAACCGGTACAATTAGTGAATTGTCTTTTCTATCACCTGACCATCCTTCATAACGTGCACCTAATTCGATAGTTGATTTATCAGCAACCGGGAATTCAACACCAAGTCCTGGAGAGTATACAAATGAAGTTCTTGAACCATCGCTAGTTCCAATTGCAGCCCCCAATTCACCACCTACATAAAAATTATCTGCTAAGAAGTATCTTAGACCTGCTTTCAATGGAATAGCACTGTATTTAGGATATTTAAGATTCCCGATAAGCTCTTTACCAGTAAAATTTAAGTATCCTGCACTACCTGTAAAATTCAGACTCTGAGCAATTGGAGTTTGGAATTGCAATGAACCACCAAATCCTAATTTATACAAATCGTTTGTACCACCTGTAGGCAAAGCAAAATCAACACCTATACCTAATTTCTGACCTGACATTGCAGGATCTTTTTTCTGAGCTGAAACGTTTGAGACTGCAAAAATTCCTGCTATAGCTGTTAGTAAAAATAACCTTTTCATGATTTCTAATTTAAGTTAGCGGATATAATCCTCACTGGATTAAACAAAAAGTCTGCCAAACCTAAATTAGATTATTAAAATATTAATTATCAATTAGTTAACATCCTGAACAATTCTTCTAAAGAGTCAGTTTTATGTTGTTTTTTCAGCTCAATTAATGAGGAATCTGCTACAATTTTTCCTTTATTGATAATTACTACCTGCTCACAAAGCGCTTCAACCTCCTGCATAATATGCGTGGAAAGCACTACAGTCTTATTCCTGCCCAGATTTCTGATCAGTTCACGGATATCAGTCAATTGATTAGGGTCCAACCCTGTAGTAGGCTCATCGAGAATTAATAGCTGAGGATCATGAATAATAGCCTGCGCCAACCCGACACGTTGCTTATAGCCTTTACTTAGCATGGCTATCTTTTTGTGCTGTTCCTCTCCAAGACCTACCCTTTCAATTACTTCCCTTACTTTAGCCCCCGTTTGAGAAAGCTGATAAGTATCCGCTACAAAAGTCAGAAACTCGCGCACATACATATCGGTATATAAAGGTGTATTTTCTGGCAAATAGCCCAGAATACGGCGCATTTCCAGACTCTGGAGCTGCGAATCAAAACCACCCAGACTCGATCTTCCGGAAGTTGGCTTTAAATAGCCCGTCAGCATCCGCATCGTTGTAGACTTACCAGCACCATTTGGCCCTAGAAAACCAAGTATTTTACCCGGCGAAGCCTGGAAACTTATACTGTCTACTGCTTTTTGCTGACCATATATTTTGGACAGTCCTTCTACCTTTATACTCAATGGGCTAATTTTAATTGTGATTGATAGCTGATAACTATCAATTCAAAAGTAATAATTCGTATTTAATATAAGGTAAAATTACCCTCCAAATTCTATATTTGCAGTATTATGGCCAAAACGAATAACGACGAACAATTTAAAAATGTGATCTCCCACGCCAAGGAATATGGTTTCGTATTTCAAAGCAGCGAAATTTATGATGGCTTAAGTGCCGTTTATGATTATGGTCAGTTAGGGGCTGAACTAAAAAACAATATCAAAACATATTGGTGGAAATCAATGGTTCAGATGCATGAAAACATTGTGGGAATTGATTCTGCAATTTTTATGCACCCAAAAGTATGGAAAGCCAGTGGTCACGTAGATGGGTTCAGTGATCCAATGATCGATAATAAAGATTCGAATAAACGTTACCGCGCAGACCAGTTATTAGAAGATAAAATTACCCGTTATGAAAAAGACGGTAAAACAGATAAAGCAGCAAAATTACAAGCTGATATGGATGAAGCCCTTAAAGCTGAAAACCTGCCACAGCTTAAAGTGCTGATTGAAGAACATGAAATTGCCTGTCCTGTAAGCGGAACAAAAAACTGGACTGATGTACGTCAGTTTAACCTGATGTTCAGTACACAGTTTGGTGCAATGGCCGAAGGTGCTGAAGAAGTTTACTTACGTCCTGAAACTGCACAAGGTATTTTTGTAAACTTCCTGAATGTTCAGAAATCAGGAAGAATGAAAATCCCTTTTGGTATTGCTCAAATCGGTAAGGCCTTCAGAAATGAAGTAATAGCACGTCAGTTCATCATGCGTATGCGTGAATTTGAACAAATGGAAATGCAATTCTTTGTACGTCCGGGTGAAGAAATGAAATGGTTTGAATACTGGAAAGAAGCACGTCTTAAATGGCATACTGCTTTAGGTACAGATCCTGTGAAATATAAATACCATGACCATGCTAAACTTGCCCATTATGCAAATGCAGCAACAGATATTGAATTTGAATTCCCATTTGGTTTCAAAGAAGTTGAAGGTATCCACAGCCGTACAGATTTTGATTTAACGCAGCACCAGGAGTTTTCTGGTAAGAAAATGCAATATTTCGATAATGACCTGAATGCAGAGGGTAAGCCATATGGTAATTACATCCCATACGTAATTGAAACTTCAATCGGTTTAGACCGTATGTTCTTATTGACCATGATCGGTGCTTTTGAAGAACAGGATCTGAGCGAAGGTGAAAAAACTGACAGCCGTATTGTTCTTCACTTACATCCTTGTCTTGCTCCAATCAAGGCAGCAATCTTGCCATTAACTAAAAAAGATGGTTTGCCGGAGAAAGCAAAAACGATCATGGATAACTTAAAACTGGATTATAATGTAGTTTACGAAGAGAAAGATTCAATCGGAAAACGTTACCGCAGACAAGATGCCATCGGTACACCTTTCTGTATCACTATTGACCACCAGACATTGGAAGACGATACAGTAACTATTCGTCATCGTGACAGTATGGAGCAGCAAAGAATTGACATCAAAGATCTTGAACAGTTGATTGCAAATAAAGTAAGCTGGAAAAATCTGTTGAGACAATCTTAACAAGATTACAGTACTAAATATAAGGGCCTGCTCAATAAAAGCAGGCCTTTTTATTTTCCATTTCTCTAAAGTGGTTTCATTATTGTTAGTCAGAGATAATTAAATTCATCTTCCTGACGTTTACCATAACATGAAATTCATTCCTATAGCATTCTTTCTATTTTTTCTCAGCACCTATGCTATAAAAGCGCAGTCCTCTGCTAAGAACTGGACTCCAGAAGAACTTGAAAATGCAAATACCGCCAAAAACACGAGTTACCTCAATGATGAAGAAAAGAAAATCATCTTTTATATGAACCTGGCACGTACTGACGGAGAAAAGTTTTTCAATACTTATTTCCAGGACTTTGTGCAAGCCTATAATGTTGACATGCAGCAATACCGGAACTATGATGAGCTGAAAGTCAATCGTAAAGACAAATACTACAGAGGTTTGGAAAAGGACCTGAAAACGGTAAAGGGTCTACCCCTGTTCAGTCCGGATGAAACACTGACCTGGATTTCACAGCAACATGCCAAAGACATGAAAAAGCATAACCTGGCTGGTCATAATTCAAGCGACGGAAGATCGGTATCAGACCGGATCTGGAAATATTATCCAGGAAGGGCGGTTTCAGAAAACCTTGCTTTTGGCTTCTCTAAAGGGCTGGCTAATGTCTGCATGTTATTATTGGACAAAAATGTTCCGGATCTTGGACACCGGAAAACAATTTTAGGGACAACTTACAATTTAAGTCTCGTTGGCGTCAATATCAGTTCACATCCAGGGTATAAATACTGCGCAGTCATTGATTTTATTTCCGAGCCTGTAACCCGTTAAATGCGCTGTTATTTTTGATATCGGATATCAATTCATAAATTGCCCCTATTATACATTTCTAAATCCACATGCGTAAAGCCGTACTCAAATTTATAGACTTTTTTTATCCTCCTTTTTCACGTTGGGTATCTCCTCACACCTTCAGATACATCATTTCTGGTGGAACGACCGCCGCAACAGGGATTATCGTTTACTATATAGTCTATAATTTTATTCTTCACCAGCAACATGTAGATCTGCCTTTTCCTCCAGGTATGATTACTGCTCCTGTTGCTGCCCTGATTATTGAGTCTGTTATTACTTTCATTATTGGGTTTTCTCTGAATAAATACCTCGTATTCACACAGTCAAAGCTAAAGGGACGTGTTCAGTTATTTAGATACGGTACTGTCGTAGCAACGAATATCCTGCTCAATTTTGCCATGCTGAAATTACTGGTAGAAACCTTTCACCTTTATCCAACCGTTGCTAAGATTATCTGTACAGTCATTCTTGCTGTATTCAGTTATTTTAGTCAGAAGCACTTTTCTTTCAAGGTAAAACAATAAATCATTTAGAAGTAAAAGGGTAACGGTTTTCTTGATAAATCGTATAGGCAACCCTATCTTTAGACAAACACAAATATAAAAGGCAATGAGCGATTTTAATGACTTTAACAACCCCCGGGTAGCCCAGCTCCCGAAGCATCTTAGGCAATTTATCGTAGATCAGAACTATGCTAAATATACGCCTGTTGATCAGGCGGTATGGCGTTACGTAATGCGTCAGAATTACAGTTATTTAAAAGATGTTGCCTATTATCCATATATCAAAGGTTTACAGCGCGCGGGATTAAGCATTGAATATATCCCTGACTTGCAGACCATGAATGATAACCTGGGCAAATTAGGCTGGGGTGCAGTTACTGTAGATGGATTTATCCCACCTGCAGCATTTATGGAATATCAGGCTTACCATGTACTGGTTATTGCCGCAGACATCCGGCAAATTAACCATATTGAATATACACCAGCTCCGGATATTATCCATGAGTCGGCCGGCCATGCCCCTATTATAGCAGATGCTGATTACAATAGTTACCTGAGCTATATTGGTTCTATTGGTGCTAAGGCTATGTTTTCAGCAAAAGATTTTGAACTATACGAGGCTATCCGTGCTTTATCGATTTTGAAAGAAGCATTAGATGTTCCTGAATTTGAGATTACTAAAGCCGAAGAGCAGTTACAAGAGATTTCAGCTAATATGGGTGAGCCTTCAGAAATGGCTTTATTGAGCAGATTGCATTGGTGGACTGTAGAATACGGTTTAATCGGCAGTTTGACCGATCCCAAAATATACGGTGCGGGCCTGCTTTCTTCGATTGGGGAAAGTTCAAGCTGTATGACAGAAAACGTCAAAAAACTCCCTTACACTATAGATACGCTGAATTATTCGTACGATATTACTAAAACGCAGCCACAGCTTTTCGTTACAGAAACCTTTCAGAATCTGATTGATGTGCTGGAACAATTTGCCAATACTATGGCATTTAGAAAAGGTGGTACTGAAAGTATACGCAAGGCGATAGACTCTAAAAATCCAGCAACAGCAGTTTATAGTTCAGGTCTGCAGGTAACCGGTGTATTCAGTGACATGGGAGTAAATAACTCCGGAGAACTTACTTTTATAAAAACTACAGGGCCATCTGCGCTTTCAGTAGCGAATATCCAACTGGACGGTCATGGTAAACTTTACCATAAGGACGGCTTTTCATCACCGGTAGGTAAGCTGAAAGATAAGTCTTTGCCGCTTGAAAACTTTGGCAGCGATGAACTTTTTGCCTTTGGAATTATTGAAGGAAATACGACTGAGCTTATTTTTGAAAGTGGTATCCAGGTAAATGGGGTTGTCAAAGCTGTTTACAAACACGAGGATCAGGTAATTCTGATTGCTTTTGAAGATTGTACAGTTAAAGAACAAAATGGAAATATCCTCTTCCAACCAGAATGGGGCACTTATGATATGGCTATCGGAAACACAATTGTTTCTGTATTTAATGGCGCTGCCGATAAAGATGCTTATGAGGAAATCACTTATATCAGTGAGAAACAAACTGAAAAGGTTGTTTACGATGAGGTTACAAATCAATTACACACTATTTACAGGGCAGTAAGACTAATTAGGGAAGAAGGAGCTGGTGAAGAGCGCTTACCTGCTTTATTTGAGAACTTAAAGACGGCTTATCCTCAGGATTGGCTTTGTGCTTTGGAGATCCTGGAGATAGCGCATTATAATCAAACGGGTCACAACCTGGAACAAGAAATAAGGCTTTACCTGGAAACGAAAGCTGCTGCTGAACCACAACATCAAAAACTGATTCAGGATGGCTTACATGTAATAGAGAATCCTGTTACACAATTAATTACGGAAGAAGATTAAACATGAATATTGTACTCACAGGAGCAAGCAGCGGAATAGGTTTCGAAGCTGCTTTAGAATTTACGTTACAAACCGAAAATAAGGTAGTTTGTATTGCCAGATCTGCCGATAAACTGAGAAAATTATTAGAAATCGCCAAAGGAATTAATCCGGATTGTACCTTACTACCAGTTGAATTTGATATTGTAAACGATGATTATGCGGCTTTAGTCCCTTTTTTGAAAGAAAGATTAGGTACTGTAGATATTCTGATCAACAATGCGGGTGCATTGATTAATAAACCATTTTTAGAGCTTGCTGCAGAAGATTTAAACGAAATGTTTCAAAGCAATGTGACAGGTCATTTCAATATGATCCAGAATTTGCTTCCAATGATGCATAGTGGAAGCCATATTGTGAATATAGGAAGTATGGGTGGTTTCCAGGGAAGTGTTAAATTCCCCGGACTTGCTGCTTATTCGTCTAGTAAAGGTGCATTACATACGTTAACGGAGTGTTTGGCCTTTGAATTGGCTGATACCGGGATCAAAGTGAATTGCCTGGCTTTAGGATCGGCACAAACGGAAATGCTGGAACAAGCTTTTCCAGGTTATCAGTCTCCTGTTATGGCTTTTGAAATGGGTAAATATGTAGCTGATTTTGCCAAGACTGGTCATAAATTTTTCAATGGGAAAGTGCTTCCTGTAGCCGTTACCACTCCTTAGTTTTTTAAGGGATAAATAGAGGCCCCGTTATATTTCTGACATTAGGATCCTTTTAAAGGTAACGCACGTCAGAAATATAACGGGGTCTCTTTTTTTATTGCTTTGTGAATTATTTTGATAACTTAGCGGACGATATATGAAGAAAAGCCTTTTATTATTCTGCTTCGTAGTTCTTTTTGCCGCTTCCGGCAAGTCGCAGACAATTCCTGTAAAATATCAGGAATTACTCAAAAAAATGGTTGCAAATAAAACCTCTGATCAATTGATTGGTTTTGCAAAAACACTTATTGGAATTCCTTACAGATACGCATCAAGTAACCCGGCTATTGGATTTGATTGCTCAGGTTTTGTGAGTTATGTGTTTCATAACTTCGGGGTAAATGTTCCGCGTTCTTCTACTGAATTCAATCAGGCAGGAACTCCGGTTAAACTGGAAAATGCAAAGGTTGGTGATGTACTTATTTTCACTGGAACAAATCCAAGAAAACGTGTGGTAGGGCACGTTGGCATTATCGCAGACATTGAAGGAGATACGATTAAGTTCATCCACTCTACTTCTGGTAAAGCACACGGCGTAACCGTTACCACACTTAATCCTTATTACAAAAGCCGCCTGATGAGAGCAGTCAGTATTCTTTAACAGTCTACTATACTTCTTAGCTTTCCAGCAAAACTACTTTCAAAGCATCAGGCACTTCGCCCCTGCTTAACATTTCTTTAGCAAGTTCATGTAATTCACGCTGACGGTTTACACCATCGCCTATAGTAGCATCCAAGATCTCTTTAACAGCAGGATGATTTCTAATCAGGTCAATCTCTTCTTCTGAAGGGACCTTCTCTATATTCCCCAGCATCCCAAGATCATTACCACTTAATACATAAGAATTTCTTACGCCATGAGGCAAAGCATCAATACCAATACCTAATGTAGTTAATGGTTTTGCGACTTTAAACAGGTTATCTGCCGTTACCCGGCAATACCAGTCCCCCCCTAAACGGGCTACCAGATCTATTTTCGCCTGATCAATTTTACCATCTTCATCCAGAATCTCTTCTTTGATGTGAATCAGTTTTATTTCAGCCAGGATCAGGTTCCCAGCTCCAGGGTTATCTCCAAGATGAATCACCTCAGTTACGATACATTCCATCTGTACAGGAGCTTCAGCAACACGTGGGGGCTTTACCAGTTGTGAAGGGAGCATGGTGAAACCAGCTTTTTCAAACTCATTGATTCCTTTTGCATATTCGGTACTCGCCAGACTCGTTTGCTGAACCATTGGGTAATTCACAATATTAATCACGCATTCTTTGACTTCCAGGATATTTTCAAGCGTATGTTTAGTAGTATTGTCGCGTACCCTTCTCGCTGGTGAGAACACACACAGCGGCGGATTGGTGCTGAACATATTGAAGAAACTGAAAGGGCTTAAGTTGATATTCCCAGCCTTATCAATCGTAGTAGCAAAGCATATAGGTCTTGGCGCAACTGCATATTGCAAGTAGTTTTGCAGTTGCGCCGGACTCAAATCTGAAGTTTTAACTGTCAGCATTATTTTTTAAGAGCTAGAATAGAAAAATCAGTATCCACTTTGCGGATGGTATTGCTCAAACGGCCAAGACCAGTAATTTCCATCTCTACCACATCACCATCCTGTAACCACTGTGGTTTATAGTTTGGATCATTTAACAAACCAGTACCATTCAATTCCAGGAAGCAACCTGTGCCTACTGTACCTGAACCGATTACATCACCTGGCAAAATATCCACACCATAAGCACAACGCTCAATAATTTCAGCAAATGTCCAATCCATATCAGCTGTATTACCTGCTGAAACTTGTTTTCCGTTCACTGTACATGTCATTTCCAGGTTATAGCTGTTTCCAGCATGGCCTGCTTTAGGGGCAGTTTTATATTCTTCCAATTCATCTGGAGTCACTAACCAAGGTCCAATCACAGTAGAAAAGTCTTTCCCTTTTGCCGGGCCCAGATTCAATAACATTTCTTCCATCTGCAAAGTTCTGGCACTCATGTCATTCATAATCATATACCCTGCGATATAAGCATCAGCTTCAGCAGCTTTGATATTTCTTCCTTTTTTACCGATAACAACTGCTACTTCCAGTTCAAAATCAAGCTTATGAAAGTGATCAGGCATGCATTCAATTTCTCCTGGTCCCTGAATTGCATTATGGTTGGTAAAATAGAATATAGGGTATTGATCAAATTCTGGAATCATATCCACCTTACGGTTTCTGCGTGCGGCAGCAACGTGCTGACGAAAAGCATAACCATCTCTGCAAGAGCTTGGATGTGGAACTGGCGCTACAACTTCATAAAAAGCTTCTTCTTTAGGTTCGATTTCGCCCGATTTAATTTTGGCATCAATCGCTAATGCCCGTTCCATCAGTACTTCTGAATCTTTTAAAAACTCGTTCATATCATTTGGGATCTGCTTATCGCATGAATTCAAATTATAGATATGTCCGCTGATGAAAACACCAAGGTGTTCTCTGTCTTCTGTTTTGTAGGATACTAATTTCATATAGTTTTATGTTTGGTAGCACAATGTATAGTACAGCGTTTCAAAGCTAGAAAATTTAGGCCAAAATGAACAAAAGCCTGTGAAATAAATGACAATAGATTATATCGCATAAATTTGATAGCTAACAATATAATTCTTAATTTAGCCTTCGCAACAATGACAAAGCGCAAATTAAAATATCAGGATCGTATTGCCAGCCAAGTACTGGCCGGGTTCAGGTATGCTATGCTCTCTAAGCTCATTTTTGCACAATACTCCATTTAAGCTTTTTTCTAAAGCTAACGTATATTAAACGTTCTCACGTTTTTTATTCATCCTACATTTCAACCAATTATAACCTATAGATATGCCTATTTATCATACCTTAGGAACCATTCCCCCTAAAAGACACACGGTTTTTAGAAAACCAGATGGTGAACTTTATGCAGAGGAACTGGTATCCACTGAAGGATTTTCGAGCCTGTATTCGCTTGTCTATCACTGTCATCCGCCAACGATCGTTAAATCGCTCGGAGAACCTTATTCTGTAGAACCTAAAATTGCCAGGGAGAAACATTTAAAACACACCTCCCTAATCGGTTTTAACGTTGCTCCTGAAGACGACTATCTGAAAAGCAGAAAACCTGTACTGGTTAACAGCGACTTACACATTTCTCTCGCTGCACCAAGAAAATCCATGACTGATTATTTTTATAAAAACAGTCAGGCTGATGAGATTATCTTTATTCACCAGGGAACAGGAACACTAAAAACAGGCTTTGGAAAGATTCGTTTTGCCTATGGTGATTACCTGGTTGTACCCCGTGGTACGATCTACCAGATGGAATTTGATGATGAAAAGAACCGCTTATTCATCGTAGAAAGCTTCAGTCCGGTTAGGTCTCCAAAACGTTACAGAAATGAATATGGCCAGCTGATGGAACATTCTCCGTATTGCGAGCGTGATATCAGAAGACCAGCAGATCTGGAAACGATCGATGAATTCGGTGATTTTAAAGTATTGATCAAAAAACAAGGCTTAATGTACCCTTATACTTACGGTACGCATCCTTTTGATTTTGTAGGCTGGGATGGATTCCATTATCCATGGGCTTTCTCTATTCATGATTTCGAGCCGATTACCGGACGTCTTCATCAGCCGCCACCTGTGCACCAAACATTTGAAGGCCATAATTTCGTAATCTGTTCTTTTGTACCGCGTAAATTTGATTACCACCCTTTATCTATTCCTGCGCCTTATAATCATAGTAATGTGGACAGTGATGAGGTGCTTTATTACGTAGATGGTGACTTTATGAGCAGAAAAAGTGTCGTTAAAGGTCAGATTACACTCCATCCGGGAGGTATTCCTCATGGACCACACCCTGGTACAGTGGAGAAATCAATTGGTAAAGAGAGTACAGAAGAACTTGCAGTTATGATTGATCCTTTCCGTCCATTAATGCTCACTGAGGATGCATTGGCGATTGAGGATGAGAATTACCACAAGAGCTGGCAAATCAATGTAGAATAATCAAAAACTACTTATTATATCTAAATATTTTTTTTAATTAAATAAAAGACAAAAACATGCAAACACTAGTTGTAGAAAAAGACACAGAAGTGCTTGATTTCCTGCCGCTTAATGGTACAGACCATTTAGAGCTTTATGTAGGTAATGCAAAACAATCTGCACACTTTTATAAAACAGCCTTTGGATTCGAGACTGTGGCGTATGCAGGTCCGGAAACTGGCCTGAGAGATAGGGCTTCCTATGTATTACAGCAAGGAAAAATAAGGTTAGTATTGACTACCCCTATGGGTTCTGAAGGTGTAATTGCAGAACATATTAAAACACATGGTGATGGGGTTAAGATCCTTGCACTATGGGTAGATGACGCCTACAAATCGTATGAGGAGACGATCAAACGTGGTGCTGTTTCTTACCAGGAACCACAAACTTTAACGGATGAATTCGGTGAAGTTCGTACTGCTGGTATCTATACTTATGGCGAAACTGTCCATTTATTTGTAGAACGCAAAAACTATACAGGTGCATTCATGCCTGGTTATGTTGCTGTAGAAGGTGGTTATAAGCCAGGGAATACAGGTCTTTTATATATTGACCACTGTGTTGGAAATGTAGGCTGGAACAGAATGAATGAAGCCGTGAAATGGTATGAAGATGTAATGGGCTTTAGAAATATCCTTTCATTTGATGATAAACAAATCAACACAGAATACTCTGCTTTAATGAGTAAAGTGATGAGCAACAAGAATGGCTATGTGAAGTTTCCGATCAATGAACCTGCTGAAGGTAAAAAGAAATCACAAATTGAAGAGTATCTGGAATTTTACAATGGTGAAGGTGTTCAGCATATTGCTGTAGCTACACATGATGTTATTCAAACCGTAAGAGAAATGAAAGCACGTGGAGTAGAGTTTTTGAGTCCGCCGCCAAAAGCTTATTATGATACTTTACTGGAACGTGTTGGTAAAATTGATGAAGACATCGCGCCTTTACAGGAACTGGGAATTTTGGTTGATCATGATGAAGAAGGTTATTTACTTCAGATTTTCACTAAACCTGTTCAGGACCGTCCAACTTTATTCTTTGAGATTATTCAGAGAAAAGGTGCGCAATCTTTTGGTGCAGGGAATTTTAAGGCTTTATTTGAATCCTTAGAACGTGAACAAGAATTAAGAGGTAATCTTTAATTCATTCCCCTATAATATAAAAAACAGGTGTTATTGATTGGCTGCGTTTCGCTGTCTGAGGGGGTAGCGAACGTTAAGCCATCATCTTAACACTTGTTTTTCATAAAAAGATGAAAATTTGCGTAGGGATATTACCCCTTCTGCACGTTTGATCAGTCAATACGTTAAACCGTAATAAATTTTATTGGTTTAATTTCCAAACTTATTAAGCTTTATGAGGTTATGTATAACCTGTAAGCTTATTGACGCTATAGACTTAAAACTATAGGGTGTGTTGTTTAGTTAATTATGTGGTGTGTTTAGCTAAATTGTTTACAAAAACCAGGTATAACCCGTGGGATGGCCTTTAAGTCTCCCGCGGGATTTCCCTGGTAAAGTTATTTTTTTCTACCCTTCCATTCGGAAAATTTAAGTACTTTCGGGCTTCACCGGCAACCAGAGAGGCATGTTTAATATTACTATCCAGAGAATTCAAATTTTTACAGTGCATTTCCGGAAAGCATTTAAACTTTTTCAAAAGAATGATCCGCTGCGATTAGCTGGAGCAACCGCCTTTTTTGCCAATTTTGCTTTGCCTCCGATTTTATTAATCCTGATCAGACTATTTGGTTTTTTCATTGATCGCAAGACTATGGTAAACCGGATTTTTGAACGTCTTGGAACTATACTGGATGACAGCAGTACCCAGCAAATCAGGCAGACATTAAGAAATATCAGAGGAATGGATCATGAATGGTACGCCACACTGCTGAGTTTTGTATTCTTCCTTTTTGTTGCAACCACACTTTTTGCAGTTATTAAAAATTCTATGGATCAGATCTGGTCCATCGGGATGAAAGAGCATACAAGTTTTCTGTTTAAGCTTAAAATAAGAGCAAGATCTATGGTTATTATTCTGCTTGCAGGTGTATTATTTTCTATAGGCCTGCTCACAGACAGTGTCCAGGCTTTTATTGGCGTCTATATTAATACAGCCTCTCCTACTTTCGGAAGGGTATTCCTGATGCTCTTAAATCAATTGCTTTTTGTTACGATTGTAACGATCTGGTTCAGCGTTTTATTCCGTTTTCTAACTAGCGGAAGACCAACATGGAAATCTTCTATCAGAGGCGGTATTCTGACTGGTATCCTTTTCACACTTGGGAAATATATTCTCCGTATTGCACTGCCAATGAGTAACATCGGCAATATATATGGTGCATCAGGTTCAATTGTGCTGATTATGCTTTTTGTATTCTATTCTTCTTTTATCTTCTACTTCGGAGCTTGTTTTGTAAAAGTACTGAGTGACGCCAAAGAAACTCCAATACTCCCCATTAAAGGAGCGTTTAATTATGAAATAAAGGAAGTTTTAAAACCATCTTAAGTCAATTCCTGCACAGCAGTCCGCTCAAATCCCTGCATTTCAAATACAGCTAGCTTGTTCAGAAGATTATAGTGCAGGGTACCAAAAAAATTAATAATACCATCTTTATTTTTGCCTTCGATACATATGCTTTCTTTAGAAATCTCGGGGTGTTGTAAAAACTGTACAGCAATCACCTCTTCGTCCTTTATTTTAATATCGGCAATATCGATAGCATACGCTTTCATCAGCAGTAAAAAGCTGGTTCCATTCAATAATAAGTCTTTGATACTCATAGCGTAAGGATTTAAGGTTAGGGATGATTATTCCAGCAAATTTAACGCCAAAAAAAGGAGTAAACATGATCTGTTTACTCCTTTTTTGCACAACTTGACTTTAAAGCTTTGCTAATCGTTTTACTATCGGAATTTAGTTTTTAAAAAAGTTTAAGCGCCAATCCTAAAGTAAATAAGTTTAATCTCTGACCATCATAGTTTTGTTTTCCTAATTTGGTAATACCAGCTTCATATCTAAGGTCAACACCTAATTTACCAAGGTCTAAACCAGCTCCAAACTGCCATGCAACAGCTTGTTTTTTAAAGTCACCACTAAAGATATTTGTTGTAGCAGCACCGAAAGATTGTTTATCATCCAAAATAAATGACACTACAGGTCCTGTATTTAAACGCAGTCCGATACCAGCAGCACCGATTTTAGTACCAATCAATAAAGGTACGTCAAGACTTGTAAATTTAACTTTGTTTTCCTGACCAGCAAATGCAGGGTCATTACTCACCATTGTCGTGTTTTTACCTGACAAATAAAGTTCTGGTTGAAAATGTATCCCTGCTGCTCCGATTCTGGCCCACACACCCGCATAGTAACCTGCAGAATTATCACTGCTAAATGTATTGTGGCTGCTTAATTTAGAAAGATTCGCTCCTCCTTTAACACCAAATTGAAAAGATGGCAGTATCTGGCCAAAAGCTACTGCGCTAAAGCAGATAAACAATGAGAATAGAACAATTTTTTTCATAAGTTTTTATTTGTTTGTTATTTTAAAGGTAATCAAGCACAATAGGCTTTTATACGGAGTAAAATTAGGAATATTTTTTTTGCAAACTAAATTACATCAATTTAAATTAATCGCACCTTATTTCATAGATTTGTTTATGCTCCCTAACCTTATGCTGCAATCAGTTTTCTAATGGATTTAGATTTTAACCTCTATGCATTAAGCCTGATTATTTCTGGCATTATTACACTTCTCCTTTCCGGATACATATTAAGCAATGAAAAAGGTACAGTACGTTGGGTAGGCTATCTGATGTTGTCTAATTCAATCTGGTCCCTGGCTTATGGATTTGAGCTGTCCAGCAGAACAATAGAACACATGAAGATGCTTGTTAACGTCGAATATGTGGGTATTGTGGCCGTTCCATTTTACTGGTTTATATTTTGCCTTGACCTGGCCGGAAAAGAAAAATGGCTAAAGACAACAGGAAACCAATTGCTGATCACCGCTGTTCCTATACTGTACCTGCTTTTAGTATGGACTAATGACCTGCATCATCTGCATTATAAAAAGGTCAGTGTTGACTATAGTGGAAGCTTCCCGATGCTTAAAATCGTTTATGGAATTGCTTATTACTTTTTCGTCTGTTACTTTTATGCTTTGCTGATTGTAGGAAACTATTTTCTGATTAAAAAATTCAGGCGTTCAGACCGGGTTTATAAAAAACAAAACAGAGTTATCTTAACCGCAGCAATGCTTCCCTGGATAGCGAATTTATGTTATTTAATTGGTTTAAGGCCTATTCCAAACCTGGATATCACTCCTTTCGCTTTTCAGGTCTCTACCTTTTTGATCTTCATAGCCATCTATAGATTCAAATTATTAAATGTACTGCCTGTTGCCAGAGAAAAAGTTCTGGAGCTTATGGGTGATGGATTTATGGTGCTGGATCACCGGAACCGGGTTATCGATTATAACTCTGCATTTAAAAAATATATCAGTGTCTACCATGCTGATAAAATTATTGGTAAAGACATCAATGAATTGCTGCAATACCAACCAGAACTTCTGGATCTGCTCAATCAACAAGAATCCGGGAAAGTAGAATTACTGGTGCATACAGCAAACGGCGTATTTGATCTGGAAGCGGATGTCTGTTTTTTGAATGAAAACAAGCTGAACAGAAACGCAACAATCATTAAACTCCAGGATTTAACAAATGCCAGGCAGGAAGCTTTAAAATCCCAACGTCAGGCAGAAGAACTTCAAAAACTAAATCAATTAAAGGACAGGATCTTTTCGATTATGGCACATGACCTCAGAGGGCCATTACTTAATCTGGCTGAGGTCTTAAAAATGACCTCTGATGATACGATCAGCGCTGAAGAATTTAAAGAACTTTCTCCTACACTGACTAAAGACATTTCTTATACAACAGATTTATTGGAGAATATCCTGCACTGGTCAAGAAGCCAGCTAAAGGGATATGGAATTAACAAAGAACTTTTTGATCTGAAAAAGCTGATTAATTCAGAAGTCAGTTATCATCTTAAAGCTGCTTCAGTAAAAAAAATAGAGATTATTCTGCAATTAGCAGATGACCTGGTTGCTTATGCCGATTTACTAATGATGCAAATTGTGATTCGGAACTTGATTATTAATGCCATCAAATTCTGTAACGAAAATTGTCAGATTAACATTACGGCCTCTTATATTAATTCAGAATCTGTAGGCATACAAATTCAGGATAACGGTGTGGGTATTGCAATGGAGAACATTCAGAAGATTTTTAATGGAGAGAATTTCTCCAGCCGTGGCACACAAAATGAAAAAGGTACAGGAATTGGTTTAATGGTTTGCTGGGATTTTATGGAGCGGAATGAAGGAAGTATTGCTATTGAAAGCGAATTAGGTGCCGGAACTTTGTTCAATTTGCAAATCCCGAGACATCAGGCATAAAAAAAGGCCGTTTAAAAAAAACAGCCTTTTTTTCACACAACAATCAGGTTCACTAACCCTTTGTCGCCTCATCGATGATTTGCTTTTCTTTAAGCACTTCAACATTATTCTTGTTACCAAAGTTTTGAGTTTTATCAGCAAAATAAGCTAATATCCCCACAATGGTATCCAGGTTGTCAGCAACACGCTGATGCATATCTGGTAAATCTTTATCTAATTTTTTATCTCCCAATTCAATATTATCTACTTCAATCTTGCCGATTTTTTGAATAATTGCTTGTTGCGAATGTTGTAAGTCTTCTAATTCTCTTACAATCTTCTCCATTAATTCAAACTTTTTTAAAGTATCCATATGACTAAATTTTATATTCTTCTGTAATTATTTACAATTAAGAGTAACCAATTACCTTGCCATAGATTTTAAACCCACCCGAAAAACAGCTTAACCACAAGATAAACAACCGAATACCATAGTTCAAATCGAAAACAGTTATTTGGTTGTTACTTATTTATGAAGCAACCTTGCTACATATTTACCAATAATATCAAATTCAAGATTCACAGTATCTCCTGTATTTACCTCTTGTAAATTGGTATGTTCAAAAGTATAGGGGATAATAAATACAGAAAATTCATCATTAGCAGAGTCAACCACTGTCAAACTAATTCCATTAATACAAACAGATCCCTTTTCAACAGTTACATTACCTTTGCTGCTATCATATTTAAAACGGTATTCCCAGCTGCCATCAAGTTCCTCTCTCCGTATACATACTGCAGTCTGGTCAACATGGCCTTGTACAATATGCCCGTCCAGGCGACCGTTCATCTGCATACAACGCTCCAGATTCACTTTCATGCCCTGACTAAGGTGTTGCAGATTACTTTTCTCCAGCGTCTCCTGAATAGCCGTAACAATATGGGTAGTATCATCTAATGCTACGACTGTTAAACATACGCCATTATGGGATACACTCTGATCAATTTTCAATTCATTACTCAGTCCGGATTCAATTGTAAAATGAAGGTTTGTTCCTTCTTCTCTGATCTCTTTTACTGTACCTAGTGTTTCAATAATTCCTGTAAACATAAATTCTAATATTTTGTCCGGTTTTTAAGCCAGTTGCCCGATATTTCTTCTGCTGTTTTTATCACAGCAGAACTTGTCTTTTTCTTCAGGCTTTTCAACGCAACTATCGCCGCAATCAGGGCCTCATCTGCGTCTGTACTTTCCTTGTTTTCGGGATTGAAGTATTTACCTACGAAATGGGTATCAAAATTTCCTGAAGTAAACGCCTCATGCTCCATTACAAATTTACCAAAGTTCAAAGTAGTTTGAATGCCTGTAATGTCATATTCTGAAATCGCCCTGCGCATTCTTGCAATAGCTTCTTTGCGGTCTGCACCAAAAGTAATCAGCTTGGCAATCATAGGATCGTAATACACAGGGATTTCCATCCCCTGCTCAAACCCATCATCCACCCTCACACCATTTCCTTTTGGTGTACGGTAAGTTTTCAGTACACCTATATCAGGGAGGAAATTATGCTGAGGATCTTCTGCATAAACCCTGAGTTCTATTGCATGACCATTAATTTTTAAATCTTCCTGGCTATAACTTAACTTTTCGCCCCTCGCTATTTTAATTTGCTCTTTAACCAGATCCAGTCCTGTAATGAGCTCTGTAACCGGATGTTCTACCTGTAAACGGGTATTCATCTCCAGAAAAAAGAAATCAAGATTCTCATCCAGAATAAATTCTACTGTACCTGCACCCGTATAATTCACAGATCTGGCTACATCAACTGCACATTTACCCATTTTCGCCCTGATTTCAGGACTAAGTACGCTGGAAGGTGCTTCTTCAATCACCTTTTGATGCCTTCTCTGAATAGAACATTCCCTTTCAAACAAATGAACAATATTCCCATAATTATCCCCCAGAACCTGTATTTCTATATGTCTGGGTGAGGATACATATCTTTCTATAAACACGGCACCATCACCAAATGCTGATTTCGCTTCACTAACAGCCAGTTGCATTTGCTCTTCAAAAGCAGCAAGCTCTTCTACAATCCGCATTCCTTTTCCACCACCACCTGCAGCAGCTTTGATCAGGATAGGAAAACCAACTTCCTGTGCCCTTCGCTTTGCTTCTTCAATATCCGTAATCGCCTCTTCAGTTCCAGGAACCATAGGGATCTGATATTTCAGCGCAGCAGCTTTTGCAGATAATTTGTTTCCCATAATAGCCATCGCCTCTGGTGTAGGGCCAATTAAAATCAGACCTGCATCCTTCACCATTCTGGCAAACTCAGCATTCTCTGATAAAAATCCATAACCTGGATGTATCGCTTCTGCACCTGTCAGTAAACAAGCATCGATTATTTTCTGACCAACTAAATAAGACTGACTTGCCGGGGCAGGCCCTATAAAAATGGCTTCATCTGCATAACGCACATGCAAAGCTTCTCTGTCAGCTTCTGAAAATACAGCGACAGTCAAAATCCCCATTTCTTTTGCAGAACGCATAATACGCAGCGCAATCTCACCCCTATTGGCAATTAAAATCTTCTTCATAGCAATCTGTTTAGGATCTCTTTACTGGTTTCAGTTCTTTAATCAGCTGGACAGCCTCTGCGATCTGATCCGCATTGGTATTTAAATGCGTCACAAATCTTAAAGTATCAGGGCCGGTAGCACCGCATAAAATCCCATTCTTCGTTAAACTGTCCAATACGCTTGCTGTTGTATAATGCGCAGCTATTTTAAAAATCACAATATTTGTTTCAACAGGCATCACATCGGCTACAAAATCAGCCGCTATCAGGGCATCTGCCAATAACTGTGCATGCAAATGATCTTCAGCAAGCCGGTCTACCTGGTGATCCAATGCGTAAATACCCGCAGCAGCAAGAAACCCCGCCTGGCGCATACCACCACCAAATGCTTTACGGATTTTATTTGCCTTATGGATAGTTTCTTTAGTGCCTAACAGCACAGAGCCTACTGGTGCACCCAGTCCTTTAGAAAGACAGATAGAAATACCATCAAAATACTGCCCGTAATCTTTTGCAGCATCACCGGTTTTAACCAATGCGTTAAAAATCCTTGCCCCATCCAAATGGAGTTTCAGCCCTTTTCTTTTACATAACTCCGAAATAGGCGCGATCTGTTCCAATGTATAACAGGCACCTCCCCCTTTATTTACTGTATTTTCCAGCACAACTAAACTTGAATTCGGATAATGAATATTGTCTTCATTAATTTCCGGACTAATCATTTCAGGGTTTAAAATCCCTCTTGGACCATTTAGTAACCGAACAGAGGCTCCGGAATGAAAAGCAATACCTCCGCCTTCGTACCGGTAAACATGTGCCGTCTGATCGCAAATCACTTCATCCATAGGCTGAGTGAAACATTTAATTGCAATCTGGTTGGTCATAGTTCCCGAAGGACAGAAAAGCCCGGCTTCCATATTAAAAAGCCTGGATAGTTTACTTTCAAGTGCAGCTACGGTTTCATCTTCTCCATATACATCATCACCAACTTTTGCGTTCATCATCGCAGCGATCATTTCTGGTGTGGGTATAGTTACGGTATCACTTCTAAAATCTATTTTATTTTGCATAGAAAAAACAGGACAGCATACAATTTAGTTTTTGTGCTTCTTTTAATCCTCAAAGGTGAAATTATCACAATTACAGCTCACATCAAAGTATTTTTATTCGTGTGTTCGTTAAATACCACATAAAATTCTTTAATTGCTCTTTATGAGTGTTTTAAAATTGAATGATTGGGTATTTTAAAAGAATATTATGACATTTATCCTCCCTAATAAAATATTAAAATTTGGAATTTAAAATAACTAGTGTAATTTTATCTTAGTGTTAATTTAACAATATCTTAATTACCAAGGTTTAATACCTGGATATTTGCGGTTTATGAAGAAGCACCAAGCGGAAGATATTTGAATTGGGAAGGCTAATAGCTAGTAAATAGAAGGAATAATAATAAAATTGAAAAATAACTTACAAGGATAAACGCAGGAATCAGAAAAAAAAACTGAAAATGGAAAAAAACATGTTTGAAGTGTCAGGAATATTTACTTTTACCCCAAAAAAAACAAATTAAGATGATAGTTATTGCAGATGGTGGTTCAACCAAAACCAATTGGTGCTTAATTAATGAAGCTGGTAGAAAAATTCATTTTAATACCGAAGGTTACAATCCGTATTTTTCCCGTACAGATTATATTGTTGAATCTTTAAAAAAATCTTTACCAGATCATTTAGAGGCAGATAAGCTAACAGAAGTATATTATTATGGCGCAGGTTGTTCAACTGACGCGAATAAAAAAATTGTAGCAGATGCTATGGGACAGGTTTTCCCTAATGCAATCATCTTTATTGGACATGATTTACTGGCTTCTTGCAGAGCATTACTGGGTGATGAGCCAGGTTTTGCCGCAATCTTAGGTACAGGTACAAATTCATGTCTTTATGATGGAAGTGATATCTCTTTAAACATTGACTCTTTAGGCTATTTCTTAGGAGATGAAGGTAGCGGATGTTATATTGGTAAACGTATCCTGGGTGATTACATGAAAGGCTATATGCCTAAAGGTTTGAGAGAAAGTTTTTATGATAATTTCGCTTTGACCAACGAAGATATCTTTGATCATATTTATAATAAACCTCTTCCAAATCGTTTTTGTGCAGGATTTAGTAAATTCTTATACGATTTCAAAGATAACTATGAGGATTATGCATTCTCTACAGTTGAATATGCTTTTACAGCATTCTTTGAAAACCTGGTTATTCACTACCCGAACTATAAAGAGTATACCTTGAACTGTGTAGGTTCAGTAGGTTATAGCTTCAGAGATATTTTAAGTATTGTTGCTGACAGATACGAAATGGGTGTAGGAAAAATCATCCGTTCTCCTATAGATGATCTTGTTGATTACCATATGCAACCAGCAAGAAGTCTGAAATAGAAAAAAAACAAGCATTATAAAAAATCCCGGTTACTCATAACCGGGATTTTTTTTATTAAAATATGACGGAGGGAGATTTAAAAGGAGATTTCTTTTCCAAATAACTTTCCATATTTTCTTTTATCAAAACGGTATAAGGTAGCTGCACGGAAAGAAACCCCTTTTTGCTTCTCATTCAAATCTTTTAAGACATTAAAACTCAACATCTTTTTTCTAAAATTCCTTTTATCCAATTTCTTACCTAAAATCACTTCATACACATTTTGTAACTGTGTTAAAGTAAATTTCTCCGGAAGTAATTCAAAAGCAATTGGCTGATGTTTGATCCTTCTTTTTATTTTTTCAAGTCCCTGGTCAAAGATTTTCTGATGGTCAAATGCCAGCGGAGGCAAGTCTTTAACATTAATCCAGTGTGCTTGTTTTGCATAATTACTGATTGGTTTAAGGGCTTTATCTCCTCCCAATCGCAACATTGCATAGTAAGCTACGGATATAATCCTACCCTGAGGGTGACGGCCAACATCACCAAAAGTATAGAACTGCTCCATGTAAACATTCTCTATTCCTGTGAGTTCGTGTAAGATACGGGCTGCGGACTGATCCAGACTTTCGTTCTCATTAACAAGATACCCCGGAAGGGCCCACCAATCTTTAAAAGGTTCCTCGTTCCTTTCAATCAGCAGAACTTTTAATTCTCCTTCATCAAATCCGAACAAAACACAATCAATTGAGAAGGTGGAATTAAGCTGTGGTAAGACTTCTTTCAAAACATTAAATTTTTAAAAACTAAAGCAAATTAATATACTTGTTTGCGATTTACATAAAATAAATCAAAATAAATTACTTAGTGTAATATCTACACGGTATATTCGTAATATAAACAGATGAAACCAAATATCAAAAATATCGCTGTATTGACATCTGGGGGTGACGCTCCCGGAATGAACGCATGCATCAGAGCAGTAGTACGTACCGGTATTTACAATGGTATAAATATGTTTGGAGTTTTGCAAGGTTATCAAGGATTAATAACTAACAATATTATTCCTATGGATGCCCGTTCAGTGAGCAATATTATCCATTTAGGCGGAACAGTACTTAAAACAGCACGTTGTTTAGAGTTCAAAACCGACGAAGGAATGGATCTTGCTTACGAGCACCTTAAACTACACCAAATAGATGCACTCGTTGTGATTGGCGGAGATGGTACTTTCACCGGAGCCCGTCGTTTTGCACAAAGACATCATATCAATGTAATTGCCATTCCTGGTACGATCGACAATGATTTATACGGTTCTGATTTTACTTTGGGCTATGATACTGCGATTAACACAGTTATAGAAGCTATAGATAAGATCAGGGATACTGCAGATTCGCATGACCGTTTATTTTTTGTAGAAGTAATGGGCCGGGATTCGGGTTGTATCGCTTTAAGAAGTGCTATTGCCTGTGGAGCTGAAGCTGTATTACTGCCTGAGAAAGCAACGAGCCTTGATGAACTGATTAAACAATTAGAAGTCGGAGCAGCAACAAAAAAATCTTCCAGCATTGTTATTGTGTCTGAAGGGCATAAACAAGGTGGTGCTTACGACATTGCGAAACATGTTAAAGAAAAGTTTAATCATTATGACACAAAGGTCACTATATTAGGACACTTGCAACGCGGCGGAAGCCCTAGCAGTTTTGACAGGATTTTAGGAAGCCGTTTAGGTTATGCCGCTGTAAATGAATTGCTGAAAGGCAGTACACAACAGATGGTAGGCTTACGAGGTAACGATATCAGGTTAACCAGCTTAGATGAAGCGTTGACAGAGCATAGTTTTAAATTAGAAAGCGATCTTTTGGAAATGACTAAAGTTTTATCAATTTAACATGATAGCGGTAGTATATAGTGGCTCAAAAACTGCCCTGTGGAAAATAGCTAAAGACGGAAAAACCATTGCAGAATGTAGTATGCCTGGAATAAACCCGTTTTTTGTAGATCAGAAGTCGTTGTTGCAGCAGTTGAATAAGAAATCTATTTTAATCAACAATGCAGAACAGATTAAGAAGATCCATGTTTTTGCTGCCGGAGCAACTTCTATAGAGCGCCGGAATGAATTAGTGGCTTCTTTAAGGATATTCTTTAAACATAGCAAAATCACTGTTCAGGATGACTTATATGGTGCTGCTATCGCTGCTTGCTTTAATAAAAGCGGAGTTGTCGGCATCCTGGGAAGCGGCGCTAACTGCGCTTATTTTGATGGCACAAAACCTGAACCTAATAACTTCGGTCTGGGTTTTATTCTCAGTGATGAGGGTTCTGCTACTTACCTGGGCAAAATGATCCTGAAATATTACCTTCAGGAGAAGCTGCCAGCCGATCTGATGAAAAAATTCAGTAAAAAGTATGACCTGAACCGGTCAGAAATACTGGATAAAGTATACAAGAAAACTATGGCTCAGCAGTTTCTGAGCTCCTTCCTGGACTTCTTTATAGAAAACAGGGAACATGAATATATTCAGCAGCTACTAGATAACGGATTTCAGCGTTATATAGATAGCTACCTGTTACCGACCATTAAACTTCATCCTGGTGAAGAAGTACATTTTGTAGGGATAGTGGCAGGGAACTTTCAAGACCGTTTGCGCGCTGTGGCAAAGAAGAATGGTTTTGAAATTACTACGATTACCAAAGAACCAATATATAATTTACTTAATTACTATTCAAATTAATAATAATGACAAAGATTGGAATAAACGGTTTTGGCCGTATCGGCAGATTAGTTTTTAGAGCTGCGTTAAAAAGAGGTCTGGACATCGTTGCAATAAATGATCTTGTAGAGCCAGATTACATGGCCTATATGTTGAAGTATGATTCTACGCATGGTCGTTTTGATGGAACTATCGAAGTAGTTGACGGACATTTAGTCGTTAACGGAAAAACTATCCGTATCACAGCTGAGAGAGACCCAGCTAACTTAAAATGGAATGAAGTAGGTGTTGAAACTGTTATTGAGTCTACAGGGTTATTCTTAACTCAGGCTGATGCAGAAAAACACCTTACTGCAGGTGCAAAAAGAGTTGTTCTTTCTGCTCCGGCCAAAGATGATTCAATCCCTACTTACGTAATGGGTGTAAATCATGATAAATTAACAGCAGATCAAACTGTTGTTTCTAATGCTTCTTGTACTACGAACTGCCTTGCACCAATTGCTAAGGTGTTAAATGACAACTGGGGTATTGCTGAAGGCTTAATGAGTACTGTACATGCAGTTACTGCTACACAAAAAACTGTTGATGGTCCTTCTGCGAAAGACTGGAGAGGTGGACGTGGTGGTTTCTCTAACATTATTCCTTCTGCTACAGGTGCTGCTAAAGCAGTAACTAAAGTTATTCCTGAATTAAAAGGTAAATTGACTGGTATGGCTTTCCGTGTTCCGGTTGCTGATGTATCAGTAGTAGATTTAACTGTACGTTTAGAAAGACCAGCTACTTACCAACAGATTAAAGATGCGATGAAAGCAGCTTCTGAAGGTGAATTGAAAGGTGTGTTAGGTTACACTGAAGATGAAGTAGTTTCTTCTGACTTTATTGGTGATGACCACGCTTCTATCTTTGATGCAAACGCAGGTATTGCATTAAATGACAACTTTGTAAAAGTTGTTTCATGGTATGATAACGAATGGGGATATTCTTCAGCATTAGCTAAATTCGTAGAGTACTACGGAAACTTAAAATAATATCTGTTTATACAGATTCACAGGTAGTTAGAACAGGGATTTTCCGCAAGGAAGATCCCTTTCTGGTTTTAAGCACTAAACTCATCCAGCGAATAAGGCATTTCTATGCACAAGAATCCTTGTTCCAGCAATAATTGCTCTATTTTGATCGTACATTTTAACGGACTTACAACCCTTAGGATTTTATCTACATCTTCTAAATCGAATGTCCAGTTCTTTTCTCCCAGAAAGGCATTAAGTGCCGGCCTTAAACAATCCAGATCATCTCTGTCCTGGACAGATGTTTTAAATATAATTACATTCATCATTTACAGTTAATTAGTTCAGGATTCAGACAACGTTTGCAAATATTTCTTGCTATTGCCGGGCAGAACCTCTAAGCTAAAGATGAGGTAACAAATCAATTATCTAAAGGGCTTTAAGGCTGAAATGCACAAAATTGGCGGTGAACGGTCAAAAATAACCGGTAAACCTGTACCTATTTTCTGGCCAGCCAATCCAGAAATGAAGGAGTCTTTTCCTTACTGATTGTGATCGGCTCTTTGAAAGAAACCGAAAGATTAACAACCAGCTTACGGGAAAAAAAATGAGCCGCGTCTTTAACAGCTTTCCGGTTGACCAGATATTGACGGTTTACTCTGAAGAAATCATCACCAGACAATTTTTCAAGCTCTTCAAGTTTCTTATTCAGCACGTAGCTCTGCTGATCAAAGGTTAACAGCCGCGTTTCTTCATTCGCAATGTAAAACAAGGCAATATGTTCTGTTTTAATGGGAATAATTTTGTCTTTATAAGCGACCAGTATAGACGAAGTTTTTTGTGGTATCTTGTTCACAAAAAGGTCAAAGAGCGCATCATATGATACACGCTGATCAGAAAAACCTCTGCGTAAAGCATGATATTTATTCAAAGCCTGTGCAATAGTTGCTTCTGTAAATGGCTTTAAAATATAATCAATACCATTTGTTTTGAAAGCATTTAAAGCATACTCATCATAAGCAGTACAAAAAATTATAGGCGCAGCAACGTTTACAGCTTTAAAAATATCAAAGCTCAACCCATCCCCTAACTGAATATCACTAAAAATCAGGTCTGGCGCTGGCGCGTTTTGAAAATAAGCCACAGCCTCTTTAACGGATTTCAGAAAAGTAACCAGTTGCGCATCCGGTTGTAATTTCAGAATCACATCCGCAAGATCCTCAGCCGTTAATTTTTCATCCTCTATAATTATGATTTTCATTCTCTAAAATTTTTAAACGCACTGAAAAGAATTTACCATCATCTTTGATGTCAATCTCATCACCAGACAACAACTTATACCGCTCTGCAAGATTTGCTAAACCACTCCCAGTAGAGTACTCTGTTACAGCTCTTAACTTCACATTGTTAAGCACTAAGATATAATCACCTTCCTGCCTGATTTCGATAATCAGCGGATCTTCATCCGTAAGCTCATTGTGCTTAATCGCATTTTCCAGTAAAGGTTGTAAGGAAAAAACAGGCAGGAATTTATCTGATTTTGTAAGCACAAAGGAGAATTGCAAAGCTTCACCAAAACGGACTTTCTGCATCTCCAGATAATCTATTCCTAATTTCACTTCTTCATTTAAGGTAGCCAGTCCGTGTTTATTTCCTGATACAGATACCCTTAAAAAGTCTGACAACCGCAACAGATAATCCTCAGCCCTTTCCGGACTCTTTTTGATCAGGGACTTCAAAATATTGAGCGCATTAAACAAAAAATGGGGTTGAATCTGTTGCTGTAACAATTGATAAGCTGCCTCTGAGCTTGCCGCACTTAAACGGGAATTTTCTATCTGCGCTTTATTATTGGCATCTTGTATAAGAATGAAATTTTGCAGCAGCAGTAATATACTATTGACAAATAATCCCTGTAGTAAAATATAAAGATAGATGATATCCCCTTTAACCCTGACCACTATCATTTTTGCTGAGATCCCTTGTTGAACCAGGTAATTTTGAAGATTATACACCGTCCACATCACCAGTGTACTGATGAGGAAACTTGAAATGTAAAACCAGATTGAACAATTCTGACCCGTTGTATCACGCTCTGTCCTGAAAATCAAAAGTAAACAAGTATTCACGACACTGATCAGCATCAACAAAAAGAAAGATATAAATGACCTGTATAGTGCGCCTTGAATAGCCTCCCCCTCCATAAAAGCAGAACTAAAAGAGAAGAGACAAATCACCAGAGAAATACAACAGCTTACTTTTAATAGATTTTTCGTGGGAAGCGTTGTTTTCATTGAGGCAAATATAGTCAGGATAAAAAAAAGGTTTCTTATTTATTTTGTACGAAAATGCATCTTTAGTCTAACTTGATAAAGCATATTTCCCCCGAAACGGACAACATCCTTCCCGAAATTGCTCAATCGCTTTATATTTAGGTCATTGACAGCATCTATGCCCGTTTCGCAAAAAAATGGTACATTTGCCGCATATTAAAAGCATAGTCATTGAGAAGATCGGTCTGCATTTTATTACTCGTTATCATTGCCTCACAATCCTTTAACAAACTGTGGATAACGTTATCTTTTAAAATAAATGCAAATTATATTTCAACTGTACTTTGCGAAAATAAAAACAGACCTGAAATGCATTGTAACGGCAGGTGTATTTTAGCTAAAAAGCTAAAACAAGCCGAAGACAATGAGCAAAAGCAAAGAAACCAAAATCAGGAAAACACAAACGTCTTATTTTTCTGCAAACTAAACAAACTTAGGTTTACAGGCTTTCTTCTGACTGCGCAAAAAGATAACTTCAACAGATTTTATCTTCATTTCAAACCATCCTCTTTTCATAATGATATCTTCAGACCGCCCCAGGGGGTTTTCGCTTAATTTTTATTGGTATTCCCTCTTTTCTGCCGAATAACGTGAATTAATTACGTTGTACAGCAGGTTGTTGTATTGAGCTGTTTACAGCAAACTGATGGACTGCTATGTGCTGCATTTTCAAGCTGCGCCAATAATCGGCTATCTGCTGATTATATATATCCGAATTATATACAATGATAGCGTATCTGCAGCTGCCGATACGCTATCAAAACCCTTTAAAGCACATGAAAATCAAGGTTTTTCTCTTTATATTTTTACTTTTCTCTACCTGCAAGCTCTATGCCCAACTGCCTGCAGGATCATTACATGGCAATATTATTTCATTTGAAAATGAACCTATCCCGGGTGCGAATGTGGTTTTTCAAAATACAAAACTCAAAACGATAACCGATGCGAATGGGAATTTCAGCTTTAAGAACATTCCGGCAGGAACCTATGTCTTAATTGTTTCTAACGTGGGTTATACCGCGACCAGACAAAATCTGGTCATTGAATCCGGTAAAAAACTGAAGCTTAATTTACAGCTTTCAAAAAGCAAACAGGAGCTGAATGAGGTTGCAGTCAGCGGAATTAAAAACCGCTATAAAATCTCGAACTCCAACACCTCTACCAGAATGGATATTCCATTGTTAACGACTCCGCAATCCGTACAGATCGTTTCCAATCAGGTAATTAAAGACCGTCAAGCCTTTACATTAAATGAAATCTCCAACTCATTTACCGGTATGAAAGCCAATAACGGAAATGGCTCTTTTAGCATCCGCGGTTTTACAGCCTACTCTCCTACTGACGCAAGTTTCCTACTCTACAATGGGATCCGTGGAAATTTATTCCTGTGGAGCCAGCAGCCTTTATTATATAACATTGAAAGTGTAGAACTACTACGCGGACCATCAGGCGCGTTATTTAGTGAAGGTTCACCGGGTGGTGTTGTTAATTTCGTAACTAAAAAGCCTCAGGTTAAAGAACGCTATGAATTTGATGTAGCTATAGGCAGCTGGGATTTCAAAAGACTATCGGCCGATTTAACAGGCCCCTTTTCTAAAAACAAAAAACTACTTTACCGCGCAATCATCGGGTACGATAAATCAAAAAGCTTCAGAGACTACCAGGATAAAGAAAACATCTTTATCGCACCTTCGCTTACCTATCTGTTCTCTGCCCGTACTGATTTGAATTTAGAAATTAATTATGCACACCAAAAAACGAATCAGCAGTATGATAATGGAACTTATATCCGGACCAATCCTGACGGAACTTTTGATTTCAATTATTACCCGGATAACCTGACTATACAAAGTCCAACTGATTATGGAAAAACTGACAATATATCGGCTACATTGACCTTTAACCACCAATTCAGCGATAAATTAAAACTGACAGCAATACATCGCGCAGTGAATAGCAAACTGGATTATACGGATCACATCCCGGTAGGTAAAATAAGAAATGATTCGATCAGCCGTAGTTATCAAGATTGGGAAACCAGTCGCTTCAGCTTGCAGACTACAGCTTATTTAGCTTATCAAACTAATACAGGATTGCTTAATCATCATATCATTACAGGAGTTGATTATAACCGCTATGGCTGGACTAAAAATGACTATCAATATAAGCCCGCTACACGCATTTCTATCTTCAATCCTGATTACAGCCTGGATCCACCTGCCGGCTCTGTTAAAGCGCAGGAATCAGATGATAATAAAAGAATAACTAACCTTATCGGAGTATATGTTCAGGATCAGGTCAGCATTGGTGAAAAGATCAAAGCATTGTTATCCATGCGCTATGATTCTTATCATGCGAAAGAGACCCCACTTTCAGCAAGAGATAATAAACAAGGGGATGAACTGCAGGCTTCAGGATTGATTCCCCGCATCGGGTTAGTCTATTTACCTGCAACCAACATTTCAGTTTATGCCAGCTTTTTAAAATCATTTAATCCACAAACTTCTAATAATGTATTATCTGGTGGCCCTTTCCCTACCCGCAGAGCGACACAATATGAAATCGGATATAAGGGTGATTTCTTTAACAATGCAATTGCAACCAGCGTAGCCCTTTACCAGATCAATTATGCAAATATTCTCGCCTCAGCACCTACAGAAGAGAATTCTCATCGTCAGGAAGCATTAAAAGGGACAAGAAGCAATGGAATAGAATTTTCAGCCACAGGTACGATTCAGAATTTCAATATTATAGCCGGATATGCCTATAACAATCATGTGATTTTAAGTACAAGTACATTTGGTAAAAAAGGTGACCGCTTTAGCAATGCCCCAAAGCATATTGCCAATTTATGGCTTAAATATAATGTGGCAAAAGGTGCAGTGAAAGGAACTGGGATAGCTGCCGGCGTACGATATGTCAGTGATCAGGTGGGTCAGATTACGAATCAGAATTTTATATTCCCTTCTTATACGGTTTTTGATGCTGCGCTTAATTACCGCAGGGGCAAATACAATATCCAGCTGAATGCTTACAATTTAACAGATAAACGTTACTTCACAGGCAGCAGATCAAGCACCGTTACCGGTGGTTTAGGTGATCCACTGAATTATAGATTAGGCATAAGTTACCTGATTCAATGAAAAAGCTGAACCTCACACGGGTTATGGTCTTTTCGATTTACAGCTGGCTGGGCCTGGTTACTGGCTTATTCAAGTATTTCTCTCGTAAACGAAAGTATCCCTGACTCTTCCTTTCATCTCAAAATGTTTTTTGATCAACTTGATCCTGAAAAACCCGCAATGCTTTAATACAGCCTGAGAGGCCAGGTTTAAAACATCACAAGTTGCATCAATAGTCTTTACATCTAATTCAGAAGCTACAAATTGAATCAAAGCATTTGTAGCTTCTTTAGCATATCCGGTTCTCCAATATAATGGATTAATAATATAGCCTAAATTTCCTTTATGGGCTTCCTTTAAATCAAACCTGAAACCACAGCCTCCAATCAGCCTGTTTTCTTCTTTTAATATAATGGCCAGTTCAAAACTCACTCTGGGTACAGCTGCTTTCAACTTCAGGGCTTCTGCAATAAATTTTGAGGTATCAGCCTCCGTATTAGGCCCCCAGTTTTCGTAAACCAGGATTTTCTCCTGGCTCGCGTATTCATGGACGGCTTTATAGTCTGCTACTACATATTCTCTGAGTATTAACCTTTCTGTCTCTATCCAGATCTCCATGTGTCAGACCGTTTTTAATATCATTGCGCCTAAAGGTGCAATATTGATCGAAATGGAATAGTCTCTACCGTTTGCTGAGCTTGCTTCTGGCACAAAAGCAGTCTTATTGAGTTTACCACTACCAAAATATTCCGTTGCATCACTATTGAAGATTTCTTTCCAGGATGCTTTAAATGGCAAACCTATTTTATAATTCTGCCTGTATACAGGGGTCATATTTAAAATTACAATCAGTGTATCCTTAGCTTTATGCCCTTTACGCGTGTAGACGTAAATAGAGTGGTCACTATCATCTGCACTGATCCATTCAAATCCTTCAGGAGAAAAATTAAAATCATACAAACCCGGTTCTGTCCGATATAGCTTATTCAGTGCTTTCACATACGTCTGCATTCCTGAATGAGATTTATAACGCAGCAGATCCCAGTCCAGCGAATTTGTAAAGTTCCATTCCCCATTCTGCGCAAACTCATTGCCCATGAAAAGAAGTTTAGTTCCAGGCTGAGTAAACATATAAGCATATAAAAGACGCAGGTTTGCATGTTTTCTCCACTCATCACCTGGCATTTTATAAATCATAGACGATTTACCATGGACTACCTCATCATGAGAAAATGGAAGCATAAACTTCTCAGTAAACGCGTAGGTAATGCTGAAAGTAAGCTGATGGTGATTATACTTTCTGTCTATCGGGTCAGTTTTGAAATACTTCAGTGTATCATTCATCCAGCCCATCATCCACTTCATCCCAAAACCCAGGCCTCCTTCAGCTACCGGATGTGTTACACCGGGATAGGTACTGCTTTCTTCAGCAATCGTATGTACACCTTTAAAATTCGTATAAATAGATTCATTCAGATCCTTTAGAAACTGAATAGCGCCCAGGTTTTCTGAACCGCCAAATTCATTGGTTGCTGCATCTCCGGCTTTCCGGGAGAAATCAAAATATAACATCGAAGCTACAGCATCTACACGCAAGCCATCTGCATGAAACTGATCCAGCCAGTACATTGCATTGCTAATCAGGAAAGACCTCACTTCATTTCTGTCATAATTGAAGATATATGACTTCCAGTCCGGATGAAAGCCTTTACGCATATCAGCATGCTCATATAAATGTGTTCCGTCAAAATGGAACAATCCATGCGCATCGCCAGGGAAATGTGAAGGTACCCAGTCCAGAATTACTGCAATATCACTTTTGTGAAACTGTTCAATCAGGTACATCAGTTCCTGCGGGGTTCCATGTCTGGAACTGGCCGCAAAATATCCGGTAATCTGATAACCCCAGGATGGATAATAAGGGTATTCCATAATCGGCATCAGCTCAACATGGGTAAAGCCCATTTCCAACACATATGGAACTAAGGTCTTTGCTATTTCTTTATAAGTTAAAATACGATCAGGCTCTGAAGGATCGCGCTGCCATGAACCCAAATGGACTTCATAAACGGACATTGGGTTGTCCAATGCATTTAATACAGGACGTTTCTTAAGCCATGTTTTATCTTTCCAGGCATACGCAGTATCCCAGACCACTGAAGCCGTTTGTGGCGGATGCTCCCAACGGGTCGCAAAAGGATCTCCCTTTTCGTAATCTTTACCGTCAAATCCTTTAATAAAATATTTATAGACTGTCCCTTTTCCTAATGCAGGAATAAAGCCTTCCCAGATCCCCGATTCATCCAGTCGTTTATATAAACGGTGTGAAGTTGTCTGCCACTTGTTAAAATCTCCGGTCACGTATACATCATGCGCATTCGGCGCCCATACTGAAAAATAAGTTCCTTCGGTATTGTTTACATTTAAAAGATGTGCTCCCATTTTTTCATACAAACGAAAGTGTTTGCCTGAGATAAACAAAGCGACGTCAAAGTCTGTCAGTAAACTAAAAATCCAGACAGGTGCATCTGCAGATACGGCAATATTTTCTTTAACAGGTTTACCCTGATTCGCTTTAGCCATTATTTTAAGGGATTATATTTAGTTCAAAATGCTTCCTTCTGGGAAATGCCCGCTCTTATTCATTAACAAACAGGTTTACGCAGCTTGTTCTGGTCTGTGTAAACCTGTGGTTTATATATCTCCCTGAATTTGTATTACAGAGAAGTTTTTATTGCTTTTAAAACGTAAGCAGTTTCTATCGTCAGTAAAATAGTCTTTAATTTCCAATCCGTCTACGATGACTTTCTTAACTCCAAAAGGAATGCCAATTAAGTTATAATTATAGGTTTCATAATTCGGCGTATACAAACCTTCCAGTTTCTGCTGAATCAGCAGGCGGCGGTCATTTCCTTTAACCGTGAACTTTTTCTCCGAATAAATATCCTGCTCATATGCAAAAGTGTCCCCATGATCTTCAAAGAAAAATGAATTCACTTCATAGTTCGCATAAAAGATATTCAACAATACCTCGTCCACATTTTTTTCTCCCACATACTGCATCACCGGATACTCTGGAATAACTGACCCCGCTTTAATAAAAATAGGCATGGTTTCTAATGGTGCATCTACCAAATGTTCATTTCCGCCGTCAAGTAATTCATGCGTCCAGATATTATACCACTGTCCTTTTGGTAAATAAACAGTTCTTGAAATGGCGCCTTGTTCTAAAATCGGGCATACCAATATTTTATCTCCATACGCAAATTCATCCTGTCTGAAATGATTGCTCACATTTTCTTGTTCCAACATCACCAAAGGTCTCAGGATCGGGAAACCATAACGGTGATGCTCCCAAAATACAGAATACAGATAAGGCATCAAACGGTATCTCAGCTCAATAAACTTACGGTTGATCGCTGTATAAGGCTCTCCAAAACTCCATGGTTCTCTTTCAGCCGTATCACCCGCAGAGTGTGCCCGCATAAATGGAGAAAATGCGCCTAACTGAATCCATCTGGTAAATAACTCTCCATCTGGCTCTCCACTAAATCCTCCGATATCAGTTCCGCAAAAAGGGACTCCCGAAACGGACATCCGCTGGCACTGTATATTTCCTATTTTTAAATGTTCCCAGCTCGCTACATTATCACCTGTCCAGACGCAACCATAACGCTGCATCCCAGCATATCCTGCACGGGTAATTGTAAAAGGACGTTTATTGCGCATCAGCTTCTTTAAGCCGTCATAAGTTGAACGTACCATCTGCATCCCGTAAACATTATGTGCCTTGCGGTGTGAACCTCTGTGCCCATCATAATTATGACGTACATCGTTTGGAAAAGTTCCTGCACCGAATACCGCTGGCTCATTCATATCATTCCATACGCCCGCAACGCCCATATCTACGAGCTCTTTATATAATCCACCCCACCATTCTCTTACCGCCGGATTCGTAAAATCAGGGAACTGGCATCTGCCTGGCCAAACATGACCTTCCATAAAATAGTCATCACTCCTTCTGCAGAAATAGTTATTCTCTTTTCCTTCTTTAAAAACCCAGTAATTATCATCGACCTTAATACCAGGATCAATCATCACCACGGTTTTAAACCCATCGTCAGCCAGTTCCTTGATCATTTTCCTTGGATCAGGAAAGTGCTTTTTATTCCAGGTAAAACAGCGGTAGCCATCCATATAATCAATGTCGAAATAAATCGCATCACAAGGGATATCCCTGGAACGGAATCCATCTGCAATTTCTTTTACCTTCGTTTCCGGATAATAACTCCAGCGGCACTGATGGTAACCTAAAGCCCATTTAGGCGGCATAGGATGTGTTCCAGTCAAAGTCTGATAACGTTTTACCACATCCATCATATGTGGCCCGTGGATATAATAGTACTGTAATTCACCACCATCAGACCAGAAACTGGTCTTCTCATTGTCTTCTTTACCAAAGTCAAAATAAGAGCGGAAGGTATTGTCAAAGAAAATACCGTAAGCAGATTTTTGATGTACACCTGTATAAAACGGGATTGTTCTGTATAAAGGATCCTGATCCCACCCAAAAGAATAAGCATCAGTATTCCAGTTTTGAAAATGACGGCCCCGCAGGTTCATATTTCCCGATTTATCACCAAGGCCGAAAAAGTTCTCTTCCGGAAAACACTTTTTAGTTGCAAAAACATAATAACCACCAAAATCTGCATTTTCTTCCCAGTGCATCGGAGAGGCGTCTTCACTCATCACTAACTGGGACAGGTTCTCCGTAAACGAAATATGAAAATCTTCTTTCCTGATTTTACAAGTCACCGTATTGGTTGCAATTGCATAATAATCTTCTTCATCATCTAACCTGAAAGTACTTACTTTCTGATCTACAACTGGAACAGCATAAGAGAAATCTTCCAGAAAAACACTGTGTGGTGCAAGCCTGACCCGTATAATTTCATTACTCACTACTCTTACCTCTACACTGGCTTCTCCGTCTGAGAAGAAAAATTTATTCCCATCCTGACGAACTTCCTGAACTCTGGTAAGATATTTCTTAACTATCGGTTTTAAAGCTAATACAGGATTGTTTAAATGTTGAATAGTGGATTCAACGATTTCCTTGATATTTTCGTTGTCCGTTATTTCGTTTCCTTGCTCTTCGAATTCTTCCATAAAAAGGTTTCCGTAATCTGTTTGTATGTATAAAATGTCTGATTGACCTAGCTAAAGTGTTAATTATTATGCCAAAACACAAGATTTTTCAGATATAATTCTAACAGAAATTTCACACATCCAGATCAAAATAGCGTTAGCTGAATCTATTTAGCCTTTTATTGAACAAACCAGCAACCATCTTCAGCTGAAAATCACAAAGAAGATTAAGATTAGCAATCAATCCAGTTTTATATTAAATTGCCATAGGATACCAAACTCTATAACCGGTAATTCAATCAAATATGAAGAACAAATTTAAAGCATTCATTTGCGTTATTATACCTATACTGCTAGCCTTTGTGTTAAACACCAAATTTGGTCCCCTGCCCCCACTTTTAAAATTCCTTAATCCCTTTACTGGTTTCTGGCAGAATGCAGAAAAGATGACTGTTGCAAAAAATAGTGCAATTCGTCTTAAAGGGACTAAAGATGCTGTGGAGGTCGTATTCGATGACCGTATGATCCCTCATATCTTTGCTAAAAATGACCATGATGTTTATTATACGCAAGGATATATCACGGCAATGAACCGTTTATGGCAGATGGATTTCCAGACACGCTTTGCAGCCGGCAGGCTCTCTGAAGTAGTAGGCGCTAAAGCAATTGAAGTCGATAGGTACCAACGCCGGATGGGCATGGTTTACGGAGCCGAAAATTCTTTAAAAGGAATGATGGAAAACCCGAAATCAAAAATTATGATTGATGCTTATACCGCTGGGATCAACGACTATATACACTCACTTTCCACTGCACAACTTCCTTTAGAATATAAGATCCTGGATTTTACACCCGAAGACTGGACACCGCTTAAATGCGCCTTGCTGCTTAAACAAATGTCTGCAGTCCTGGCTATGGGGTCAGATGAATTTTACATGAGCAACATCATGAAAAAATATGGCCCCGAAGTAACTGCTGATTTATTCCCTGATTACCCCTTCCGTGAAGATCCGATTATCCCCGTAGGTACAAAGTGGGATTTCAAACCCCTGCAGGTTCCGCAAGCTCCTGCCATTTTCAATGAGGCGACCACAGGAAAAGTAAAAACCAAGGTACTGGAAGATGGAATTGGCAGCAATAACTGGGCACTTTCTGGTGCAAAAACAGCTTCAGGATATCCTATTCTTGCCAATGACCCACACCTGAATTTGACATTACCTTCCATCTGGTACCAGATCCAATTAAATGCACCTGGCCTTAATGCCTATGGGGTATCGCTTCCGGGCGCTCCAGGTATCACAATCGGTTTCAATAAAGATATCGCATGGGGCGTAACCAATGTTGCCGCAGATGTACTGGATTTCTATCAGATCAAATTCAAAGATGAAACGCACAAACAGTATAAATATAATAACGCGTGGAAAAACACTACCGTAAGATTGGAAACGATAAAAATCAGAGGTGCTAAAAATGAAATAGATACCGTTTTTTATACCCACCATGGGCCAGTTGTTTATTTCCAGAAACCAGAAAAGTTCAGTATGGCCAACAATGTGCCTACAGGTAATGCATTGCGCTGGATCGCTCATGATAAATCCAATGAGTTGATGACTTTCTATTTACTGAACAGAGGTAAAAACTACAATGACTACCGGAAAGCACTCACTTACTATACAGCACCTGCCCAAAACTTTATTTTTGCTTCTTCTGCGAATGATATTGCCATTACAGCAAATGGAAAATTTCCTTTGAAATGGAAAGATCAGGGCAAGTTTATACTCGATGGATCTGATCCTAAAAATGACTGGCAGGGATGGATACCTTATGCACAGAACCCTACGGTTAAAAATCCGGAAAGAAACTTTGTAAGCTCAGCAAATCAGTCCTCTACAGATCCGACCTACCCCTATTACATCAATTGGGTATTTGGTTCCTATGACCGCGGCAAGAGAATTAATGACAGGCTAAAAGTAATGACAAAAGCAACTGCCGATAGTATCCGGATCATGCAAAGTGACAGTTACAGTATTCTGGCACAGGACCTGCTGCCAACACTGCTTTCAAAAATTGACCCGGCAAAACTCAATGCAACACAAAAAGAAGCATTGAAGATCACCACAAAATGGGATAAGTTCTTTTCAGCAAAAGCAATCGGGGGAAGTATTTTCGATATGTGGACTAAACGTTTATTTGTTGACATTTGGGATGACGAATTTACGATTGCCTCCATACCCATGCGCTATCCATCCCAAGACCGGACTGTAGAATTGATTTTAAAAGATCCGGGTTCAAAATGGTTCGATAACGTCAATACCCCACAAAAGGAAACCCTGAATGACCTGGTTAATGAAGCTTTCAAATATACCTGTGATAGCCTGGAAAGAAAATACGGGCCGATCGGTAAAAGATGGCAATGGGCCAATGTGAAACAGACCCATGTACCTCATTTAGCCAACATACCGGGAATGGGCTCGGAAACACTCATGATCGGAGGAGCAAAAAGTACAATTAATGCTTTGAGTGAAAAAAATGGCCCTTCGTGGAGGATGATCGTTGAGCTTGGAAAAACTCCCAAAGGTCACGGTGTATATCCAGGTGGACAATCTGGTAATCCGGGTAGTTTTTTCTATGATGACATGCTCAATACCTGGGCAGATGGTAAATTATATGACCTCTATCTGATGCAATCAGCTGAAGATAAGCAGGGCAAAGTTCTTTCTCGTTTAAAAATTTCTAAAAAATAGCACATGGTCTTTCTCGTTATACTTATCGCTTCTTTTTTATTACAAATGATTTTACCCTGGTGGATCATTGTCATCCTTTCCTTTGCTACCTGCGGATTAATTGGTAAAACAGCAAAATTATCATTGTGGCAACCCTTCTTTGCAATTGCACTATTATGGACAGGCGTCGCTTTATATCAGAGCCTGCCGAATCATAACCTGCTGGTTTCGCGCGTGGCAGAGATGTTTGGCCTTCATGCCTGGTGGTTAGTGCTGTTAGTTTCAGCATTGTTAGGTGGTTTTGTAGCTGCGGTAAGCGGTTACTGTGGTTACCAGTTCAGAAAAGCAGTACTGGTTAAAAAAACGACCGCATAAAATTTATCTAATGATCTGTTTATGTATTTTTGCGGCGTGAAAGCTTTAATTCCTCAAATATTTTCTATCCGCGACGAACAACAGTTTAATGAAACTGCGCTGGCCGTGTTCAAACACCAGGCGGAGTTTTGTGTACCCTATCATCAGTTTATCACGCACCTGAATATCAAACCTGAACAGATCACCCAGGTTGCTGATATCCCGTATCTGCCAATCAGCTTTTTTAAAAGCCACCGGGTAGTCAGTAATACTGATCCGGAGGAAATTATTTTCAGCAGCTCCGGAACTACAGGCATGATACAGAGTAGACATTTCGTGACTGATTTAGGCGTATATGAAGAGAGCTTTAATAAAGCATTTGAACAGTTCTATGGCCAGGTAGCAAACACTTGTCTGCTGGCTTTGCTTCCTTCGTACCTGGAAAGAGATGGTTCTTCGCTGATCTATATGATTGATGCATTGCTGAATCAAAGCAAACATCCCGATAGCGGTTATTTTTTACATAACCACGAAGAACTCTTCCAAAAGTTAACTGCCTTAAAAAAGGCAGGTCAGCCAACGCTGTTAATTGGCGTTACCTATGCCCTGCTCGATTTTCTTGAAGCCTATCAATTAAACTTTCCCGAATTAATCGTGATGGAAACAGGCGGTATGAAAGGAAAAAGGAAAGAAATGGTCAGAGAAGAACTACACGAAGTATTAAAAAGTGGATTTGGAGTGAATGCCATCCATAGTGAGTATGGTATGACTGAACTGCTTTCACAAGCTTATTCTTCGGGAGAAGGTGTATTTGATTGTCCAAACTGGATGAAGATTGTGCTAAGGGATACAAATGATCCCCTAACACTCCTCAATTCTAATCAGACAGGAGGCATCAACATTATTGATCTTGCCAATATCAACTCCTGCTCGTTCATCGCTACGCAAGATCTGGGCCGGTTATTGCCTGGCGGTTCCTTTGAAGTACTTGGCCGTTTTGACAATGCAGACATCAGAGGTTGTAACCTTTTGGTTCAGTAAACTATTCCGCAATTAACAGGAAATAGTTCTTTTTACCTTTCTGAACGATAATATATTTATCATTGATCAGGTTGCTGACCGTATAACTGGCAGTAACCTCTGCTACTTTTTCTTTGTTAATACTCAATCCACCACCCTGGATAGTTTTCTTCACTTCTCCTTTAGATGGGAATACTGTCGTTTTTTCTGCCAGTAAAGTAGCTACATCAATACCTGACGCTAATTCTTCACGGCTAATTACAAACTGAGCCACACCTTCAAATATCTCCAGGATATGCGCAGGGCTCAGGCGCTCTAAAAAGGACAAAGAACCATTACCGAACAAGAATTCTGAAGTTTTTATCGCTGTTTCTAAAGCAGCTTCCGAGTGTGTTCTGACGGTAATATCAGTAGCCAATGCTTTCTGCAAAATTCTTAAATGAGGTGCTGCATCATGCTCTGCTTCCAATTTCTCCAATTCTTGCTGCGTCAGCAAAGTGAAGATACGTATCCATGACCTGGCATCCGAATCTGTCGCATTCAACCAGAACTGGTAATATTTATAAGGAGAAGTTTTCTCAGGATCTAACCAGATCGCGCCGCTTTCCGTTTTTCCGAATTTAGTACCGTCCGCCTTTTTGATCAGTTGTGTAGTCAATCCATAAGCCGTCCCTCTGTCTTTTCTTCTGATAAATTCTGTTCCGGTCACAATATTGCCCCATTGATCAGAGCCACCCATCTGGATCGTACAGTTATTATTTTTCCATAAGTAATAGAAATCATAACCCTGGATCAGCTGGTAACTGAATTCCGTAAAGGACATACCAGTATCACCTTCTAAACGTTTTTTTACGCTGTCTTTGGCCATCATGTAATTCACAGTGATGTGTTTACCTACATCTCTGATGAAATCAAGAAAACTAAACCCTTTAAACCAATCGGCATTATTCACCATCACAGCACCATTACCTTCAGCGCTGAAGTTTAAGAATTGGTTCAGCTGTTTTTTAATTCCATCCAGATTATGAGCCAATGTTTCTTCAGTCAGTAAGTTTCTTTCCTCAGATTTACCTGACGGATCTCCAACCATACCAGTAGCACCACCAACCAATGCATAAGGCTTATGCCCAGCGCGTTGAAAGTGGATTAATGTCATAATCTGTGTCAGGTGACCAACATGTAACGAATCAGCCGTAGGATCAAAACCTATATATCCTGAGCACATGCCTTCATTTAATTTATCTTCTGCATTGGGCATGATATCATGTAACATGCCTCTCCATCTTAATTCGTCAACAAAATTGGTCATCGCTTTATAATTTCGGCAAAGATAAGAAACCGTTTAAACTTAGCAGCCGATAAAAGCTGATCTTGGACAGATTCTTGTCAGGTATAAATAATTATGGGCTATTTGGGCTATTTCCCCGGCTCTCTTATTAAAAAATCCCTATTTTTAAAAAGATGAACTTTCTTTCGCACTTTTATTTTGAACGGCAAAACTCCAATGATTATATGGTGATGGGTGTAGTATTGCCCGACCTCATTAAAAATGCAGACAAAGACTGGAACCTCAATCCCCAAAAAGACGAGTATCTTTTTAGGGATGTACCTGACTATGCTGCCTTGCTTAGCGGATGGAAAAGACACCTGGAAGTAGATCGTTTATTTCATTCATCCGTGTTTTTCAAGGAACAGACCGCTATACTCAAACAACTGATCCTGCCAGCCTTACAAACTGGCCCGGTAAAGCCTTTTTTTTTAGCACATATTGGCCTGGAACTTATCCTTGATCACCTGCTTTTAACTCAGAACAAAGTAAATACCGCTCTCTTTTATCAGCAACTCGCTGGAGCCCATACCGAATCCTTAACCGGCTTTTTAAAGTATGCAGGCTTAACAGATCAGCAGCGTTTTGCTCAATTTCTGGACAATTTCATCTCCAACGAGTATCTGTTCAGCTATGAGAAAATTGAAAATATTACCTATGCACTGAACCGTATTTGTATGCGGTTATGGCTCAATCCATTTGCAGAAAAGCAGCAGGAGATTCTAACACTGAAGCTTGAAGAATTTAAGCAACAGCTGGACAAACATGGTTTTATGACCATATTCGATCAGATCGAAGAAGAGCTTGCCGGACAATCCTTCTAATTACAAAAAAAACAAGCAAAATAAACAAGCAAATCAGCCGATTTAGTAACTTCGCCTTATGTCGCAATCCACTATTAAAGACACTATGGAAGCGTTGGTTAATGAACTTAACCAGCACAGTTATAATTATTATGTACTTGCAATGCCAACCATTGCAGATTACGAGTTTGACAAGAAACTAGAAGAATTGGGGAAACTTGAAAAAGAACATCCCGAATTTGCTGATCCGGACTCTCCGACTTTAAAAGTTGGGGGTGATATCACTAAAAACTTTGTTACCGTTAAACACAGATGGCCAATGCTGTCTTTAGGTAATACCTATAATGAACAAGATCTGCGTGATTTCGACGAACGGATCAAAAAATCAATAGGTGACAACTTTGAGTATGTATGTGAATTGAAATTTGACGGACTTTCTATTAGTCTGACTTACCAGGATAACAAATTGTTAAGAGCAGTTACCCGTGGAGATGGAACCAAAGGCGATGACGTCACTGCCAATGTAAAAACAATCAGTAATATCCCCCATCACTTGAAAAAGGCAGATACCCCTGCATTATTTGAAATCAGGGGAGAAATATTAATGCACAGCGCAGCTTTTGAAAGACTGAACAAAGAAAGGGAAGAACTAGGAGAAATACCTTATGCAAATCCACGCAACTTTGCCTCAGGCACTATAAAAATGCAAGACCCTAAAGAAGTTGCCAAAAGGCCTCTGGATGCATTCTTTTATTCCTTACATACTGAAAAAGAATACTCCAAAACACATTGGGAAAGTTTGCAGAAACTTAATAAATGGGGGTTTCATGTTTCAGAACATACTAAACTGAGCAGCAACATTGAAGAAGTACTGGAATTTATCCATTACTGGGAAAATGAGCGTTTCAAACTCAGCTATGACATCGACGGTATTGTGATCAAAGTAAACAGCTTTACCCAGCAGCAGGAATTAGGATTTACAGCTAAATCTCCACGCTGGGCAATCTCTTATAAATATAAAGCACAAGAGGTAGAAACTATCCTGGAAAGCGTGAGTTACCAGGTGGGACGCACCGGAGCAGTAACTCCGGTAGCCAACTTAAAACCAGTACAACTTGCAGGAACAACCGTTAAGCGCGCTACTTTACATAATGCCAATGAAATTGAAAGATTGGATCTGCATGTTGGAGACAGTGTTTTTGTAGAAAAAGGCGGTGAGATTATTCCAAAAATCATTGAGGTTAACCAGGAGAAGAGAAAAGATGGTGCACAACGGGTTATTTATCCGGTAATCTGTCCTGAATGCGGGACTACGCTGGTTCGTAAAGAGGGCGAAGTTGCTTTCTATTGCCTGAATGATGAAGGCTGCCGTCCGCAGATTGTGGGTAAAATCCAGCATTTCATTTCCAGAAAGGCGATGAACATTGATGGACTGGGTGATGAAACTATAGAATCTTTTTATCATAGAGGTTTATTAGGCCATATCAGTGATTTATATACTTTAAAAGACAGAGCTGAAGAATTAAAAAATATAGAAAGATTCGGTGAACGTTCTATTGAAAACATGCTAAAAGGCATAGAATCGTCCAAGCAGATGCCTTTTGAAAAAGTACTTTTTGGTTTGGGAATCAGGTATGTTGGTGAAACAGTTGCGAAGAAATTAGCGATTGGAACAGGAAACATCGACCGCTTAATTGCTGCCACGCTCGAAGAACTAACAGCAATTGATGAAATTGGCGGCCGTATAGCAGAAAGTATCCTGGAATACTTCAGTAAACAGGCTCATATTGATCAGATTAACCTGTTAAAAGCACATGGGCTACAATTCGAGACTGTTCAGACTATAATAACACTGGATAGTGACAAATTAACTGGAAAAACATTCGTAATTTCGGGAGTTTTTGAACAATATAGCAGAGAAGAACTGAAAGACCTGATCGAAAACAATGGTGGAAAGATATTAAGTAGTATTTCTGCTAAATTGAATTACCTGCTTGCAGGTGATAATATGGGCCCCTCAAAATTAGAGAAAGCCCAAAAGTTGAATGTTCCCCTGATTTCGGAGAACGACTTATTAGAGATGTTGAATAAAGATTAAAAAAATGAACAAATTTCATGGAACGGGTGTAGCTCTTGTTACACCATTTAACGCAGACGGATCGGTAGATTACGACGGTTTGAAAAAACTGATCAACTACCAGATTGACGGGAAGGTAGAATACCTGGTATCATTGGGTACTACAGGTGAAACAGCAACACTCAATAAGGACGAAAAGAAGAAGATCTGGGCATTTACAGCAGAAATAAATAACGGCAGATTACCATTGATTGCCGGTATCGGCGGTAACAACACAGCAGAAGTTATTCAGGAAATCAAAGAATTTGATGCCTCAGGTTACGACGCAATACTTTCGGCAAGCCCATACTATAATAAACCAACACAAGAAGGCATATATCAACACTACAAAGCAATCAGTGAGTCTACAGACCTGGATGTATTGCTTTATAATGTACCCGGCCGTACCGCAAGCAATGTGAGTGCAGAAACAACCTGCCGTTTAGCAGTAGACTGCAAAAATATAATCGGAACGAAAGAAGCTTCAGGAAGTTTTGATCAGTTCAATCAGATTATGAGAGATAAACCAGCAGATTTCTTATTGATTTCAGGTGATGACCCTGTGGCCTTACCCATGATCTCCTTAGGAGCAGTGGGCGTAATTTCTGTCATTGGAAATGCATTCCCACTTTTATTCTCAGAAATGATCCGGTTATCGCTGAAAGGTGATTTTAAAGCTGCTCAGCTACTCCATCTGAAAGTAATTGAGTTCACGCGGTTAGTTTTCGAAGAAGGTAACCCTGCAGGGATTAAAGCTGCTTTAAAATACTTCAACATTTGTAGTGATCAGGTACGCTTACCATTAGTCCCACCATCCGGGCGCCTGTCTCAGCTGATCAGTACTCAAATCAAACAAATTAGTCTATAAGACCTGCACTTAACAAAAAAGCGCTCCGGTACTACCCGGGGCGCTATAAAATTCAAAACAAGAAATTGGTTTAAGCCTCTTTGTTTTTGGTCTCCTGAATCTCTAAACGGATAGCCTGAGCTATGTTTTTAAGATCCTGCATCCCTTTACGTACACGCGTTCCGGCAGCACTGTTGGCTTTGTTGTAAAACTTGTCTGCATCAGCTTCTAATGTGGTAACAAGCTTCTTTAACTCATCAAATTTTTTCATTTCTAATTACCTTTTGGTTTATTTTTTAGGGTTGATTAATACTCAATTACTAATGTAAGCGCTTTATTCTAATAAATGAAAGATTAATAGCATATTTAGAACCTATAAAACCCTGTTTTTATCCACAAAAAGCAGGGTTATTCACAAATTCATCAAAAAATAGAAGATATATCGCTGAAAAACAATAAGATACAAAATAAGCAAAACAAAAAAGGCCCTTTACAGTTGTGTGAAGGGCCTTTTTTTATTTATAGAAATGAGCTATTCAGGGCTGAATTTATTGTCATTGTAATAGCCGCTTTTCAGCTTGTCAGCAACTTCACTAAAAGCTTCCAGCGTGCGCTCAACGTCTTCTAAAGTATGCATTGCAGTTGGTATCAGCCTAAGTTCAATTAAGCCCTTAGGAATAACCGGATAGACTACAATCGAACAAAAGATACTATAGTTCTCCCGAAGATCCATCGTCAATGCTGTAGCTTGTAATAATTCCCCTTTTAAGAATACTGGGGTAACCATGGTATTGGTAATCCCTAAATCAAAACCACGTGCCCTTAATCCTTTTTGCAGCGTCGTTGCAATATTCCAAAGTTTTTCTCTCAGCTCAGGATTGTTTTTAAGCAGCTCTAAGCGCTTTAATAGCCCAATTACCATTGGCATTGGCAATGCTTTTGCAAAAGTCTGAGAACGCATGTTATAACGGAAGAAATTAGTTATTTCTTCTGAAGAGGCAACAAAAGCACCGATTCCAGCCATTGATTTTGCAAATGTTCCGAAATAGATATCCACACCTTCAATACAATCCTGCTCTTCATGTGTTCCGGCACCGGTTTTACCCATAGTACCAAATCCATGTGCATCATCAATTAACAGCCGGAAATTGAAGTCTTTTTTCAATTCAATAATTTCCTTCAGTTTACCCTGTGCACCGGACATACCAAAAACACCCTCAGTAATTACAAGAATACCACCACCAGAACTTTCTACCAATTTAGTAGCACGCTCCAGTTGTTTGCGGGCACTCTCAATATCATTATGTTTATAAACAAAACGTTTACCTAAATGAAGACGCAAACCATCGATAATACAAGCATGGCATTCTCCATCGTAAACAATTACATCATTTCTATCTACCAGGCAATCAATGATAGATAACATGCCCTGATAACCATAGTTTAGCAGGAATGCATCTGGTTTACCTACAAATTCTGCAAGCTCCTGCTCCAATTGCTCATGATATTTAGAGTTTCCAGACATCATTCTGGCCCCCATCGGGTAAGCCATACCAAAATCTGCTGCACCTTTTGAATCCGCTTCTCTTACTTCCGGGTGATTCGCTAATCCCAGATAATTATTTAAACTCCAAACCAAATGTTCTTTACCCCGAAAATTCATATGCGGCGCAATGGCTCCTTCTAACTTCGGAAAGGAAAAATATCCATGTGACCATTTTTGGTGTTGCCCGAGCGGGCCCATATGCTTTGCTATCTTTTCAAAAATATCCAATGTATCTGTCTTTAAGTTGTCTTATTATTTTATGCAAATTTAAGCTTTCTGGGGCTGAAATACAAGATTGCCAAAAAACCAGTAATCCCGCTGTCCAGCAATCCATTATTATGCCAAAAAAGCCTTAACAATTTAATTGCTAAGGCTTTTAATTTCTTTTTCTATACCAGTTGATTAATCAACGTTATCATGAAGAAATGAATTGTTAGGTCTGATCTCAGTACTGCCTTCTTCATCATTGCTTAATGTAAACCTTGATACCTGCGATTCCGAAGAATGCTGTACCTGTTGTAATTGTGTTTGTTTACGTTTATAAGCAGGCTCGTTTTCAAGCTCCTGCAATCCATTGGTTGTACGCAATTTCATGCTCAGATCTTTCAGCCTCATAATTCTTTCTTTAGATTTTTTCAGCTGATCTTCAATAGACTCATCACTTTTATCATCATCCAGACCAGGTACAACAACCTCTTCCTGCTGAGCAGCAACCGGTTCGTTATAATTTGATTTAGGTGTTTCAAAAACAAAATCAGTCTCCGACGTTTTCAGTTCAAAATCAGTCCCTGCTTCTTGTTTATTTTCAGCAGGAGTAGATTCTTCTTCTACTAAAGTATGTCTGATGATACCGCTATCAGCATCATCTCTTCTGTTTCTATTTCCGCTGTACATATCACCGAAAAGATCAGATTGTTTCAGATCATCTTTCAGTTTCATCACTGGCTCATTCGTATAAGCACCTGCTTTTGGTTCAATAAAAGAGTTAACAGGTTCTAATGGTTTTACCAGCGGGGCTTCTTCAGGAGTCAGCAAAGAAATTTTCTTAACGTTCTTTTTATCGTGTGCACGTTGCTCTGTAGTCTGGAAGCCTGTCGCAATAATAGTTACAGAAAGTTTTTCACCCAGGTTTTCATCAATACAGTTACCCCAGATCAGATCGGCAGTTAAACCAGCTTTATCCTGGATATAATCCGTGATAATAGCCACTTCATCCATCGTAACTTCCTTCAAACCAGAACTGATGTTTAACAGGATGTATCTCGCACCTTCAATCTCATTGTCTTTCAACAGTGGAGAAGCTAATGCACCTTCAACAGCACTCAATGCGCGATTTTCACCCTCACAGGCAAAACTGCCCATGATAGAGACACCGCTGTCCTTCATTACTGTACGTACATCCTTAAAATCCACGTTGATATAACCCGGAACCGTTATGATTTCGGCAATACCTTTTGCCGCAGTAGTCAAAATATCATCTGCCTGGGCGAAAGCGGAACCTAAAGTCAGGTTACCAAATATTTCACGTAAACGATCATTGGAAATAACCAGATAAGAATCCACATATTTCTTCAGTTCATCCAGACCATCTTCGGCCTGCATCTTACGTCTTTTACCTTCGAAAGAGAAAGGGGTTGTAATAATAGCAACAGTTAAAATGTCAAGTTCCTTCGCTGCCTGCGCAATGATGGGACTAGCACCCGTACCTGTTCCACCACCCATACCCGCAGTAATAAACAGCATTTTTGTAGTACTGCCTAACATGCTTTTGATATCGTCTATATTTTCAATAGCCGAATTTTTCCCCACTTCCGGAATTGAGCCTGCACCCATTCCCTCGGTTAAACTTGCACCCAACTGTACTTTATTCGGTATAGGGCTGAACTCCAATGCCTGGGCATCAGTGTTACAGATTATAAAGTCTACACCTGCAATTCCTTGACGGTACATATGGTTAACCGCATTACCACCACCGCCACCAACACCAATTACCTTGATGATTGATGACTTATCTTTTAACATTTCAAAATACATATATTTATGAATCAGTTACTTAAAAATTGGTTTTACCTGTTCATCTCTCATTGTAATATTAACACTTTTTCAACACACGTTTTCCACAAGTGTTAAAAATGTGGAAAAATCGTCCATTGTGGATAAATATTACGGTTTTATATAATCCTCATCGCTTACGTTCATGTCGTCTTTGATAAAATCTTTGGTTTTTGCCAATAATTTATCAAATAATCCACCTCCCGGGCGCTTCACTTTATCTTTTACAACTGCTGGTCTCTCGACATAAACACCAGGCTGCTTTAACTCTTCAATCAACTCTTCAGCTTTTTGAATACCTTTAATCAGCAACCCAACACTGGTCGCGTACATCGGGCTTTTCAGGTCATCATAAATAGTTTTTGGCATATCCTCATATTTCGACAAATGTTCATTCGGATAACCTACACGACAATCCAGTCCTGTAACATATTCAACCAATTGAGAGAGATGCTTTAATAACGCTCCACCACCAGTAATTACTACACCACCGATTAGTTTTTTCTCATAACCAGAAGATTTAATCTCATAATAAACATGCTCAATGATTTCTTCCATACGGGCCTGGATCACATAAGCGAGGTTTTTTACTGAAATTTCTTTAGGTTCTCTGCCACGCAGACCTGGTACACAAATAATTTCATTTTCTTTATTTTCTTCAGCTAAAGCAGAACCGAAACGTGTTTTTAACAATTCAGCCTGATTTCTCATCACTGAACAGCCTTCACGAATATCTTCAGTTACACTATTTCCGCCGAAAGGGATAACCGCTGTATGGCGGATAATACCCTCGTGGAAAATAGCGATATCAGTCGTACCACCACCTATATCCACTAAAGCAATTCCAGCTTCTTTTTCTTCATCACTTAAAACAGATTCAGAAGACGCAAGCGGCTCTAAAATCAGTTCCTGAGTTTGTAAACCAGCATTGGTTACACATCTCATAATATTTTTCACCGCAGTTACCTGACCAGAAATGATATGGAAATTCGCTTCTAAACGAACGCCTGCCATACCGATCGGGTCTTTAACTCCTGGTTCATTATCGACAGTAAATTCCTGAGGCAGTACATGGATAATCTCTTCTCCCGGGGGCATAACCAGTTTGAACATATCATCAATTAACTTATCCAGATCTTTTTTACTGATCTCATTGTTCAGTTCTCTTCTTGTCAGGATCCCACGGTGTTGTAAACTCTTGATATGCTGACCAGCAATACCAACATTTACCACACGTACTTCTACATTGGACTGACCGCTCGCCAATTCAACGGCCTGTGAAATACCCTGTACAGTTTTCTGTATGTTGGAAACCACACCACGGGTTACGCCCGCAGACTCTGCTTTCCCAATACCCAAAACCTCAATCTTGCCATGCTGTGTTCTGCGACCAACTATCACACAGATTTTTGTGGTACCGATGTCCAATCCCACAACAATAGGAGACTGAACGGTGGTTTTTTCTTTGCCCATAACTATATTTATTTGTCGAATTATATACTAATTATTATCACTGGTGTGTTTTGTTTCTTTCACTGGTTTTGCTGTGACTTTAGCTTTTGCTGGTTTAACTGCAGCAGGCTTGACGACAGCTTTTACTGGTTTATTTTCGGTTTTTACAGGCTTCTGCTTGGTTTTCACCGGCTTCTGCTCCGTCTTCACCCATTTCTTTTCCGCTTTCACCACTGGTTTGTTTACAGTAGTTTTAGCTGCTTTATGTTCCGGCTTCACTACGGTAACCTTTGCCTGATGAGGTACAACTTTTACCGGCTTATGGATCACCATCCCTGGTTTAGGTGCAGCTTTAACTACAACTGGAGTATTTACCTTTTCTGCAGCCTCGCCCTCTGGAAGTCCCTGGGGATTATTCCTAAGCTCTGCAGCAACTTCAGCCCTCACCAGCGAATCCATTACTTTCCTTGCAGAGGCAATTGTTGGTTTTGCAAGCCTTACTTTGCCAACAGACCCCAATACGGAATCCATGTTGTTCTTTTCACAAACAATCTGATTGGTGTATTTTATGTTTATGGTTTTATAAGTGTCCCAACCTACTTTTGGCATCGCCTCTTTGTAAAAGGTCATCAGATTGGTCATTTTCGTTTGAAGAGAATCCGCATTCCCTAAAATGATACGCTGGTTACCCACTCTTGGTATCAATTCAATATCATCTTTATCATTAACAAATATTTGTTCAATTTGTGAGTCCCACAAAGTATCTTTTTTCAAAAATAATGCCGTTTTATACAAATCTGAAGCCATTTTGGTAATCAAGGTATCTACCCTGCCACTAAAATGCTCTAAAATCTTACCATTTGCCACCACTACATTTGCCGTAAAGTTCGGAGACACAGGCATTTTAAGTCCATTTTTATCAATATAAAAATCCTGTCCGCTTGAACTTATAATTCTCAATAAAGGTTGTCTCTGACTAATTTCAATATGAATTACGCCGTCCATATCTGCATAAACTGTAGACAATGCTATATAAGGATTTGACTTTATTTTTTCTTCAATTGCGTGCAGGTTAATCTCTTCCAGTTTACGTCCGATTAACTGGCCCTGGCTCTGTTTCAATATCGCATCAATTTCTTCTCTTTCGATAAAATTATCTGCTCCTGGAATAAGAATTTTTATATTAGTTACATTAACTGTATGTTTTTTTACCGATACAAAGCTCATTAGGGTAACTATTCCGCCAAGACAAAAAATCCAGGCAAAACATTTAAAAACAAATTTCCAGTCAATTCTTTTAAACATTGGTCAAAATATTTTTTAACGGTTGAATCAAAGTATCAATATCCCCTGCTCCCACAGTAACCAATAACTCAGGTTGGTTTTCCTTTACATATTTCAGTACTTCTTCATTCGAATAAACCCCACTGTTTTCAAGCGTTAGTTTTGCGCGTAAAAATTCTGAATTAATCCCTTCCATTGGTAACTCTCTTGCAGGATAAATATCCAGCAGTAATAACGAATCCACCGTACTTAAAACTTCTGCAAACTCATTTGCAAAATCACGTGTACGGCTAAAAAGATGCGGTTGAAATACAACAGTCATCTTCTTATCCGGATATAATTGTCGCACCGCATGAAAACAAGCACGTAATTCTTCCGGATGATGTGCATAATCATCAATATAAATATGTTTATCCTCACGGACTACATATTCAAAACGTCTTTTTACCCCTTTAAAATTCGCAACTGCAGCTTTCACTTTAACCGGATCAATTCCTAATCTGATTGCCACTGCTATCGCAACTGTAGCATTTTCTACATTATGTTTTCCAGGAAGCATCAACGGTATATCCGTAATACTTACTTTTTCGTCCTGGTAATCAAAAACAAAACTCCCCTGTTCTACCCTGATGTTTAAGGCTTGAACAGTAGCAGTTGTATCACTACCATAAGTTATTCCTTCAGCAATCGGCAATCCATCTTTAAAGAACAAAGTGCCACCTGGTTTTAACTGTTTAGCAAACAGCTGAAATGACTCGTGTAATTGTGCAGCATCTCCATAAATATCCAGGTGATCTGCATCCATCGAAGTAATCACAGCGATATCCGGATGTAAGGTTAAGAAAGAACGGTCATACTCATCTGCCTCCACCACTACGACATTATTGTCACCCAGCAAGAAGTTACTTTGATAGTTTGTTGCGATTCCGCCTAAGAATGCAGTACATCCATAACCAGTATCCGTCAGAATATGGGCTACAATAGAAGAAGTGGTTGTCTTACCATGCGTACCCGCAACAGCAATGCAAAACTGTCCTTTACTAATAATCCCTAATACCTGAGAACGTTTCTGTAAGTTGAAACCATGATCCCTGAAATAATTCAGCAATACCGAATTTTTCGGAATCGCTGGCGTATACACAATCAGCGTATCGGCCGCTGTCACTTCAAATCCTGCAGGCAATGAACTCAGCTCATCTACATAAGAAATCAGAATTCCTTCTTCCTCCAGATGACTAGTCAAAACAGTTCTGGTTTTATCATATCCGCCTACCAGGCAGCCGCGTTTTTTGAAATAACGCGCAAGCGCACTCATTCCGATACCACCGGCACCAATAAAATAAACGCGTTTGATTAAATCCAGTTCCATCTATATATCTTTCTTTACGACTAATTTAAATACTTCTCTTGCAATCAGCTCATCAGCTTGTGGCAAAGCCATTTCCCCGATATTTACTGACAATTGTGCACAACGAACTTCATCTTTTAATAATTCCAGCGCCTGTGAAACCAAAGTATCCTCCGCTGAGCGGTCATTGATTAAAAGGGCCGCGTTTCTTTTCACTAATGCCATTGCATTTTTGGTCTGATGATCTTCAGCTACATTAGGCGAAGGCACCAGGATCACCGGTTTTTTAATCAGGCAGAGTTCAGCAATTGTCCCTGCTCCTGCTCTTGATATAATGACATCGGCAGCTGCATAAGCCAGATCCATCTGGTTCAAAAATTCCAGCACACGTATATTCGGGTGAAAACTCCCACCAATACGTTCTATAATCCCTGCATAATAATATTTACCTGTTTGCCAGATTAACTGTACATCCTGGTCTATAAAATCCTGCAAATGCTTTTCAATACTTTTATTCAATGTGGCAGCACCAAGACTTCCGCCTGTTACCAGAACAGTCTTCTTCAACGGGTCCAGTTTCAGCAATTCTGCTCCGTGAAAACGCTTGTTGTAAATTTCAACTACGTCTTTACGTACAGGATTACCCGTTTTCAACAAACGATCAGCTGGGAAGAACTGCTCCATCCCATCAAAAGCCACGCATATTTTCGAAGCCTTTTTCCCTAGCCTTTTGTTGGTCATACCAGCATATGAATTCTGCTCTTGTATCAGGTATGGGACATTCTTCCAGGAAGCTGCAAATAAAATCGGACCTGAGGCATAACCACCAACACCAACCACCACATCAGGTTTAAAAGTTGCAATTAATTTTAATGCTTTTTGCATGCTGTCAATCAGCTTAAAAGGCAAACTCAAATTTTTCAGTATTGAACCTCTTTGGATACCGCTGATATTCAAGCCTACAATTTTGTAGCCGGCAGCAGGAACCTTTTCCATTTCCATTCTGCCTGTTGCACCTACAAATAATATTTCACAATCAGGCGCTATGCGCTTCAACGCATTAGCTATAGCAATGGCAGGAAAAATGTGTCCGCCAGTACCGCCTCCCGAAATGATTATTTTTGTTGGTCTCATTTTATATATTTTATGTCATCGCTGGTAACTCACCAACAATCACTTTATTCATTTTACTTGCTGGTTTAGTCAAATCTTCGCTTAAACCTTTTTTACCATTTTCTTCTACGTCCCTGCTGACGCTCAGGATAATTCCAAAAGCTATACTCGTAAAGATCATCGAAGTACCACCCATGCTTACTAACGGCAAAGGGACACCTGTTACGGGCCCTAATCCTACTGCTACTGCCATATTTGCAAAAGCCTGTATAGTCAAACTAAAACTCAGTCCGGCGGCGAGCAGTGCCCCGAACGCCTTCGGACTCTGGGTGACAATTCTGACGCATCGGTAAAGCAGTACCAGATACAGTACGATAATAATCAATGCCCCAAATAAACCGTATTCCTCCACGATGATCGCAAAAATAAAATCGGAATAAGGGTGAGGCAGGAAGTTACGCTGTGTACTATTTCCAGGCCCTTTTCCAAAAATCCCCCCGGATGCCAGTGCAATCTTCGCCTGATCTGCCTGGTATGTTTTATCTGAATGCTGTTTCTCAGGATGCAGGTAAGAATTAACACGGGATTTATAAGTTTCACGTCTTGGTCCCAGGAAAACAACAAACATCAGCAATACAAAACCACCCGCACAAACAACCAATATTTGTTTAATACTGATCCGGCCGATGATTAACAGTAAGATACTTACCCCAAACAACATCAATGCTGTTGATAAATTGGCAAGTGCAATTAAGACAAAGACCACACAAACAGAGCCCATAATCGGGATAAAGGAAGTCTTTACGTCTTTAATATTTTCCTGTTTCCTGGTCAGCATTCTGGCCAGAAACGTAATCAGTGCCAATTTTGCTAAATCGGAAGTTTGAAAAGTCAATCCGATAATCGGAATCTTAACCCACCTGGATGCATCGTTTAAACTCGTTCCAAAAACCAGGGTATAAAACAGCAGCGGAATCGTAATAATCATCAGGATCTTTGAAATCCCCGCATAATATTGATAATCTACTAAATGCGCAATATAGATCATACCAATCCCCATCACCACAAAAATCAAGTGTTTGGTGAGCAGTATTTTCTCTACAGTTTTGCCTTGTTTATAAGCGAGTGTACCCGTTGCACTATAAACCGCAAAAATAGAAATCAAAGACAACAGGATAATGATCAGCCATATCCAGCGGTCCCCTTTGGTTTTCTCTAAAAGCGCCTGTACTGTACCCATTGTTATAATTCTTTTACAGCCATTTTGAATTGGTTTCCACGGTCTTCATAATTCTTAAACAAATCAAAACTTGCACAAGCTGGTGACAACAATACGGTATTTCCTTTTGTTGCCAGGTGATAAGCTACCTGTACGGCTTCATTTGCAGAGAACGTATTGACAATAATTTCCACATCATCCTCAAAAGCTTCATGAATACGTTTATTATTTTTACCCAGGCAAACAATAGCTTTCACTTTTTGCTTAACCAGATCTTTCAGCATATCATAATCATTGCCCTTATCCACACCACCCATAATCAGGATTACGTCAGTATTTACACTTTCCAGCGCATACCAGGTAGAGTTAACGTTAGTTGCTTTTGAATCGTTGATATAATCCACACCCGAAATCTTGGCGACATGCTCCAACCGGTGTTCAATATTTTTAATATCTCCCATACTCTCTCTGATGGTCACATTGCGGATTTCCAACACTTTAGCGACTATGCCCGAAGCCATAGAGTTGTAGATATTGTGCTTGCCTTGTAAAGCTAACTCTGAAATTGACATGGTTAAATGGTCTTTTGGATTTATATTGATATGAATATTGTTGCCTTCCAGATAAGCTCCGCCTTCTACTTTTTTACGAATAGAGAATGGGCATTTCTGTGAATTTACCTTCGTGCTTTTCAAAGCCTTCAGGGTTTCTTCATCATCGGCACAAAAGATAAAATGATCTTCAGGTCTCTGATTCTGTACGATACGCATTTTTGAAGCTGCGTAATTTGTCATTTTGTAATCGTACCTGTCCAGATGGTCAGGCGTAATGTTTAAAAGTACAGCGATATCAGCTCTGAAATCATACATATCGTCCAGCATAAAGCTCGATATTTCCAGTACATACCAATCGAAATTTTCTGTAGCTACCTGTGCTGCAAAACTATGTCCTATATTACCAGCAAGACCTACATTTAAGCCTGCTTTTTTTAGGATATGGTAAGTCAGCATCGTTGTTGTTGTTTTGCCATTTGACCCGGTAATACAAATAGTTTTTGCAGTCGTGTATCTTTTAGCAAACTCAATCTCTGAGATCACCGGGATGTTTTTCTTTTTCAGTTCTTTGATAATAGACACAGAATCTGCAATTCCGGGACTCTTAATTACTTCATTTGCATTGATGATCGAAGCAACAGTATGCTGTTTTTCTTCAAATGCAATATTCAGTTCCACCAATGTTTCTTTATAACGGCCGGCAATTGCCCCGAAATCTGAAACAAAAACATCAAAGCCCTGCTTCTGCGCAAGAATTGCAGCACCTACACCGCTTTCACCAGCTCCGAGTATAACGATCCTTTGCTTTTCCATTATCTCAGTTTTAAAGTGATTATGGTAATAATGGCCAATAATATTCCTACAATCCAGAAGCGCGTAACAATTTTTGCTTCATGGTATCCTTTTTTCTGATAATGATGGTGCAATGGTGACATCAGGAAGATCCGTTTGCCCTCTCCAAAGCGTTTTTTAGTGTATTTAAAATAAGATACCTGGAGCATAACCGAAGTCACCTCGATCAGGAACACCCCGCATAAAATCGGGATCAGTAATTCTTTCCTGATCATAATGGCCAATGCAGCGATAATACCTCCAATAGCCAGACTTCCCGTATCCCCCATAAAAACCTGGGCAGGATAAGAATTATACCACAAGAACCCGACACAGGCCCCCACAAAAGCACCAGCAAAAATCATCAGCTCACCGGAATTGGGGATATACAGGATATTCAGATAATCTGCAATCACCGTGTTACCCGAAACATACGCTAACAATCCCAGGGTGATCCCTATAATCGCAGAAGTACCAGTTGCCAGGCCATCTATACCATCCGTTAAATTCGCGCCATTAGAAACTGCCGTAATGATAATCACCACAAAAAGGATGAAAACAAAGACCGCATATTTCTCATAACCAGGGCCTAAAAACTTAAGCACCTTCGCATAGTCAAATTCGTTATTTTTATAAAAAGGAATATTGGTAATCGTTGATTTTACATCCTGTGTGTAATAGAATTTTTCTCCTTTTTGTCGAAGGACCATTGGTGCCGAATTTTTGCTCACCCCTGTTTCATCCACAGTTTGTCTCACTACAATATTAGGATTGAAATACATCGTCCAGCCAATGATTAACGCTAACCCTACCTGTCCGACAATTTTAAATCTACCGGCAAGACCCTCTTTATTTTTCTTAAATACTTTGATATAATCATCCACAAAACCCACCGCACCCATCCATACCGTCGTTACAATCATTAGTAACACATATACATTAGTCAGGTTGGCCAGCAATAAAGTCGGGATCAGGATACCCATCAGAATCATCACCCCACCCATAGTTGGCGTACCTTGTTTCTGCATTTGTCCTTCCAAACCTAAATTCCTTACTGTTTCCCCTACCTGCATTTTGTGCAGATAATTAATAATCCTTCTTCCAAAAACAGTGGTAATAATCAACGAAATGATAATCGCCAGCGAAGTACGGAACGTAATATACTGGAACAACCTTAATCCAGGAAATTCGTAATGGGCATTTAAATATTCAAATAGATAATATAGCATTAGCTGATTAAGTTTAATTGTTCCATTAACACTTCTTTATCATCAAAATGATACTTTACTCCATTGATATCCTGATATTTTTCATGTCCTTTACCCGCAATCAGGATAATATCACCTGGTCTGGCTAAATGACAAGCAGTTTTTATAGCTTCTTTACGATCAGCGATCGTTAATGTTTTTCTGCGGTTAGTTGGCGATACACCAACTTCCATCTCCGCAAGAATCTGATGCGGATCTTCCGTTCTTGGATTATCTGAAGTCAGGATTACTTTATCACTCCAGTCACAAGCCACCTGGGCCATCACCGGACGTTTAGTTTTATCTCTGTCCCCACCACAACCAATCACAGTGATTACCTGCTCCGTACCTTTTCTGATGTCATGAATGGTACTCAACACATTCTGAACAGCGTCAGGTGTATGTGCATAATCCACCAGGCCAATAATCTGTTTTGAATTAGGTACTTCTTCAAATCTGCCTTCAGCACCAGTCAGGTTACTCAGCAACGTTAATACCTGAAGTTTATCCTGACCTAATAACATAGCCGTACCATAAACAGCAGCCAGGTTATAGGCATTAAATGAACCTACCAGTTTGAAAAATACGTCTGTATGATCAATTTCAAGATTTAAACCACTAAACCTGTTCTCAATAATACTTACTTTATAATCAGCCAGTTGTTTTAAAGCATAAGTTTTTTTAGAAGCCCTGGTATTCTGCAGCATGACCATTCCATTTTTATCATCAGAATTAGTCAATGCAAAAGAACCTTTCGGAAGGGAATCAAAAAATGATTTTTTAGCTTTAATATAATTATCAAACGTTTGATGAAAATCAAGATGATCGTGTGTGATATTTGAAAATACACCACCAGCAAAAGTCAATCCCTCTATCCTGTGCTGCACCATCGCATGAGAACTTACTTCCATAAAGCAATAAGTACAACCCAGCTCAACCATCTGCTTCAAGAGCTGGTTCAGCGCCAGTGGATTTGGTGTAGTGTGTGTAGCAGGGATTATTTTATCGTTCACCTGATTTTGTACCGTAGAAATTAATCCGGTATGGAAACCAAGGCTTCTGAATAACTTAAATAAAATAGTAGCAATCGTTGTTTTACCATTTGTTCCGGTAATCCCAACCAGTTTTAAAGAAGAAGAAGGATTTCCGTAATAGTTGGAAGCCATAATCCCCAATGCAACCGAAGTATTTTCTACCACGATATAAGTCACTTCAGGATTGATCTCTGCTGGTGTCTGCTCACAAATAATAACTGTTGCTCCTGCAGCAATAGTCTGGTTAATAAAAGTATGTCCGTCTGACAAAGTTCCCTTTACTGCAAAAAATACAGCACCTCGCTGTACCTCACGTGAGTCAAACGTAAGCGCACTAATTACCCTGTTGGTTTTTCCAACCAGGTTATTAATCGCTACTCCATATAAAACATCCTGCAACTGCATCTTATTTCAATTCTAATTGTACCAATAATCCACTTCCAATCTTCATCCCCGAAGGAATCGACTGGCTTATTACTTTTCCACTTCCCTTAACCTGCGTTTTTAAACCAGCATTTCCCAAAAGGTATAAGGCATCTTTCAAGCCCATTCCACTTACATTAGGCATCATACCTTTTACAGAACTATATTCCTGATAAACAATCCCATTGCTGGTATCTATACTATTGAAATAGTCAGATTTAGCAGCATAAAGCGCTTTAATTCCCAAGGCATTGTAAACACTTTTCACAGCCTTACTCTGTCCTGCTTTCGCTTCCGGACTTTTAGTGTTTCCAACCAAATGGTCAGTCACATTATTATACATCTGCGCATCACTTGCGTAAATACGGTCTGCAATTTCTTTAAATACCGGTCCTGCAACCGATCCACCATAATACCCATTTTTCGGTCCGTTGATAGAAACCATAATTGAGTACTTAGGCTTATCAGCCGGAAAATATCCACAAAAAGAAGCCTGATAACTTCTCTTCGCTTTATAACCTTTATTACCATCTGCCACCTGCGCAGTACCTGTTTTTCCGGCTACCCTGTAAAACGGCGACCCCATCAGTTTACCAGTACCTTCTGTGACCACGCCTTCCAGCATCGCCTGCAATTTTTTCACTGTTGTTTCAGAACAAACTCTTTCACTGATTACCCTGGCATGAAACTGTTCAATCGGGTTTCCCAACCTTCTGATTTCTTTTACAAAAATTGGCGATATATACTTCCCATCATTGGCGATGGCATTATAAAACGTCAAAATTTGCAGTGGAGTAATCTGCATTTCATAACCATAAGCCATCTGCGCCAAGGTCAAACCACTCCAGGACTTATAAGAAGGATTCTTAATGACCGGTTTTGTTTCCCCTGGAATTTGCAATCCCAGTCTTTCATTCATATGGATCCGATATAAATGATCCGTAAACTGTTTAGGGCTATCTTTATAAGCGGCATAAATAAATTTGGCTACTGCCGTATTTGATGAAACTTCAAATGCCTTTTTAGCAGTTACCACTCCTACGCCCCCATGGGAATCTTTTATATTATGGTTATAAAGCCTGTAAACCCCATTTCCAGTATCCACGATAGTGTTCGTATCGATTTTTTTATCTTCCAGCAAAGCCATATAAGAGGCCAGCTTGAAAGTAGATCCCGGGTCCTGGCTTCCACCAATCGCATAATTGAACATTTCCTTATAAACACCTTCACTCTCCCTGGTAAAATTCGCAACTGCCCTGACTTCACCAGTCGCCACTTCCATCAAAATCACTGTCCCGTGGTCTGCATCACTTTTAATCATTTGCTTCTCTAATGCACTCTGCGCCAGATCCTGCATATTAATATCGATCGTAGAAATAATATCAGCTCCTTCTTTCGGTGCAATTTCAGCCTCATCATTAACCGGCATCCAAACACCACCTGCAATACGCTGTACTAACCTTTTACCACTTTCCCCATTAATATAATTACCGTAAGCACCTTCCAGCCCTACGCCGTTGGAAACGTTTTCATTTTTATACCCAATCGTCCTTTTTGCCAGGTTCTGAAAAGGTAAAATTCTTTTGTTCTGCTGAATAGCCATTAAACCACCACTATACTTTCCAATATTATACAATGGGAAAGTCCTCAATTCCTTGAGCTGCTGATAATTCACTTTACGCTTGATCAATAAATACCTGACACTGTCTGCTCTGGCAGTACGCAGCATACGTGAATATTCTTTTGGCGTTTTATCCAGAAAAAACTGTGAAAGTTTCATCGCCAGAGAATCCACTTTGGCATAAAAAACTTTATTCTCACTAATTCCACCAGCGTACAAGTCCATTCTCAATTCGTACTCAGGTACAGATGTAGCTAACAGGCTTCCATCATTAGAATAAATATTACCACGTGCAGCATCCACATTGATATACTTTGTAGAGAGACTATCGGCCATGGCACGCCATTTATGCCCCTCTACAAATTGTACATCGCATAATCTGACCAATACTGCCACGGCAAGCAGTACAATCAGTCCGAAGGACAGATAAACACGTAATAGTATGTTAGCTCTAATGTTCATCACTATTTATGATAATTTTTTTAGGAGGCTCTGTTAGCTCCTTAATGCCTAACGTATCTACTTTTTTAGCTACTTCCGTTAACTTGCTTTTGAACATTAAATCAGCTTTCAGTGATTTATATTCCCAGCTTAGTTCTTTTACTTCTTTATTTAATTTATCTATATCTCTGATATTTTTAACCGCCATATGGCTGTTTGCGATGTAAAGCATCGTCAACAGCGACAAAAAGATAAGAAAAGGCAACATGGCAGTAGCGGCTTCTTTAGTCACTACGCCATCCACAAAAAGCTTTTTAAAGAAAAGGTTAGCATTTTCAGACTCCTTCTTTTCCTTTTTAGGCTTCTTTAAACGAATTACCGGTTCTTCTGGTAATTCCTCTTCGTCCTCTACCTCATCTGCTCTGAACTGGTTATTCATATCTTAGATTCTTTCTCCAATTCTCAACTTTGCACTTCTGGACCTGCTGTTTCTTTCCAGCTCGTCCTGTTCAGCAATCACTGCTTTACGCGTAATTACTTTATATGGTTTTTCTTCATTCCCAAAGAAATCTTTATCTGCTTCACCTCTGATCTTTCCTTTAGCAATAAAATTCTTTACCGGCCTGTCTTCCAGTGAATGGTAAGACATCACTACCAATCTGCCACCAGGGCTTAATACCTCAGCAGTTTGCAATAAAAAGCTTTCCAGTACTTCGATCTCCGCGTTCACTTCGATCCGTAAAGCCTGAAACACCTGTGCCATGTATTTATTTTCTTTTCCCTTAGGGATGTGTGCACCTGCTGCTGCTTTAAAATCAGCCAGGGTAACAATAGGTTGTCCGGCGCGGGATGTTACCACCGCTCTGGCTAATGATTTCGCATTTTTAACCTCACCATAGATCCCAAATATTTTATGCAGTTTATCTTCAGTATAAGTATTTAAAACAGCAGCAGCAGTGAGCTTGCCTTGTTTATCCATACGCATATCCAAAGAAGATTCGAAACGGGTAGAGAAGCCTCTTTCAGGCTCATTGAACTGATGTGAAGAAACACCAAGGTCAGCCAGAATACCATCTACCTGCTTATAACCTAACAAACGAAGATTATTTTTTAAGAAAGCGAAATTCTGATCAACAAATAAAAAGCGGGGATCATCAATCTTGTTACGCTGCGCATCAGGATCCTGATCAAAAGCGATGAGTACGCCATCTTTGCCCAGTTTAGACAAGATTTCTCTTGAATGGCCGCCTCCGCCAAAAGTAACATCCACATACACGCCATCAGGCTTGATATTCAACCCATCAATACATTCCTGCAAAAGTACTGGCACATGATAATTATTTTCCATCTTCCCCCCTGTTTTTATTTCCCATCACTTCTTCCGCCAGATTTGCAAAATCTTCCGGCTCACTATCCAGTAAATTGTCATAAGCAGTTTTAGACCAAAGCTCTATTTTATCAAACTGACAAGACAAAATTACTTCGCCATCTATACCTGCAAATTCCAATAATGACTTCGGAAGATTGACTCTACCCGAAGCATCCAGCGTCAATTCTGTCGCGCCACGGGTAAAAAACCGAATAAATTCTCTCGTTTTCTTCTCGTATTGGTTCAGTTTACTCAGCTCTTCCACTATGCCTTCCCACACTTTTTTAGGGTAGATCACCAAATGCTTTTCAAAACCTCTGTTTATCACAAGTCCCTCTTGCTCAACGTTTGGCAATTGTTTTTTCAGATTCGAAGGGACCATCATGCGGCCTTTCGTATCCAATTTACAATCAAATTCTCCAAGTAGTTGAACCATTTTAGTATCTACACTTTTTATGTAGTGTAAAAATAGATACTTCTACCACTTTTTACCACAATCTACCACAAAAAAGTTATCAACATAAATTATGCCCCACATTCTACCACTATACATGAAAAAAGGCCACTTAAAAAAGCGGCCTTCAAAAAGGATCGTGATCCTGTGGAAATTTTATTGGTTTTAACCTTATCCGTTAATAGCCTTAACGCCAGGCAGTTCTTTACCTTCCATGTATTCAAGCAAGGCACCACCACCAGTAGAAACATAACTTACTTCATCTTCCAGGTTGAATTTAGCAATTGCAGCAGCAGAGTCACCACCACCAATTAAAGAAAATGCACCATTTTCTTTGGTAGCCGCTACAACTGCATTGGCAACTGCACGTGTACCCTGCTCAAAATTAGCCATTTCGAAAACGCCCATCGGACCATTCCATAATAACGTTTTTGATTTCTTAATCACTTCAGAGAAAAGTTCAACAGACTTAGGACCAATATCTAATCCCATCCAGTCTGCCGGGATATGACCTGCGTCAACATTTTTCTTTTCAGCATTATTGTCAAATTTATCAGCGATAACAGTATCCAGTGGTAAAATGATATTTACACCTTTTGCCTTCGCTTTTTCCAGCAATTGCAAACAAAGCTCCATACGATCTGCTTCCAATAAAGAAGTACCGATTTCACCACCTTGTGCTTTACTGAAAGTATAAGCCATACCACCACCAATAATCAGGTTATCTACTTTTTCAAGTAAGCTCTCAATCAAAAGGATTTTGTCTGATACTTTCGCGCCACCCATAATCGCAGTGAAAGGTTTCTCTGCATTGTTATTGATTTTCTCTGCATTTTTCAGCTCTTCAGCCATCAGATAACCAAAGTATTTTTCTGTTGGAAAAAACTCAGCAATAATTGAAGTAGAAGCATGTGCACGGTGAGCTGTACCAAAAGCGTCATTTACATATACATCGCCTAATTTTGCAAGTTTAGCTGCAAAATCTTTATCTCCTTTTTCTTCTTCTTTGTAAAAACGAAGGTTTTCTAATAACAGAACCTGTCCGGGAACAAGGTTTCTGGCTGCATCAACAGCAGAAGCGCCAATACAATCATCCGCAAATTTAACTTCAAGATCAAGCATTCTTGATAAATCACCTAAAATATGTTTCAGCGAAAATTGATTTTCAGGACCTCCTTTTGGACGGCCTAAGTGTGACATTAAAATTACAGCACCACCATCATTCAAAATTTTAGTGATTGTTGGCAATGCAGCACGCATTCTTTTATCGTCTGTAATATTGAATTCCTTATCCAAAGGCACATTAAAATCTACCCTTACTAAAGCTTTCTTATCCTTGAAATCACATTGGTCAACTGTTTTCATCTTGTATCTAATTTTTAGGTGTTAAAAAAAGTCATGCACATCATCAATGATGAATCACAACCTTCATGTTATAAATTTATTTTTCGGCTATTTGGCTAAACATATCAAAATGCGGGCCGACTCCTGGAATTTCGAATTCCTCAGAAATGACTTCAAACCCTAATCTGCTGTAAAAACCTACAGCAACAGTCCTTGCATTACACCAAATATAAGAAGCATGAACCGATCTCAGCTCATTGATTGCAAAATTTATTAATGCTGCACCAAAACCACGCCCTGTATAAGCCGGATCGGTAGCCATAGCACGCAATCTGAAACCTCCGTCGCCTTTTTCTTTATAATTTTCGGGTATAAATGTACCGATAGAAACCAGCTTATCCTCTTCAAAACAACCCAGATGGAACCCATTGTCTATCGCATCAGTAGCCAGACCACAATCTGCCAATGGTCTGTTGCCCCATAACACTGTACTTCTAAGATGCAGTGTCTCTGCCGGAGAGATCCTTCTAATCATGACTTGCTGAAATTTTAAGAACCAAGTCTACCAGTCTTGCGGAATAACCGGACTCATTATCATACCAGCCCACCACTTTAACCAGATCTCCAACAATAGACGTAAGCTGCGCATCAAAAATACAAGAGTGCTGATTATCCAGGATATCTACTGAAACAATCGGGTCTTCTGTATATTCCAGTACAGCTTTCATTTCATTTTCAGCAGCTGATTTAAAAGCTGCATTAATTTCTTCTATCGTGGCTTTCTCCTTAAGAATACAAGTAAAATCAGTCAATGACCCGTTTAATACCGGAACACGGATTCCTGCTCCTCCCAATTTACCTTCCAGATGCGGAAAAATATTGGTGATTGCTTTTGCAGCTCCTGTACTGGTAGGAATAATCGAAGCAGAAGCAGCTCTTGCTCTTCTTAAATCTTTATGTGGTGCATCATGCAGGTTCTGATCACCAGTCATGGAATGTATAGTAGTTATATAACCATCAAGAATCCCCCATTTATCATCGAGGATCTTGACCATTGGTGCTACATTATTCGTGGTACAGGAAGCGTTAGAAATAATCTCTGCACTCAAGTCCAGTACTGAATCATTAACTCCCAGTACGAACATAGGAATGTCTTTATCTGCCGGGGCAGAGATGAGTACTTGTTTTGCACCTGCCAGTAGATGTTTGCCTGCACCTGTTCTGGTTGTAAATTTCCCAGTAGATTCCAGTACAATATCTATATCCAAAGCTTTCCAGGGTAGATTCTCTGGTTGGGCTTCGCGGTAAACGTTAATTCGTTTTCCGTTAATAATCAGCGCTTCCTGATCAAAGGTTACTTCACCCTTAAAACCACGGTGAACCGTATCATATTTAAACAGATGTGCTAAAGTTGCCGGATCACCAAGATCGTTTATAGCGACCACATTGATATTTTTTTCCAGTGCAGTCCGTAAAAATACACGTCCTATCCTACCAAAACCATTAATTGCTAATTTCATTTCATTTTCAATTGACGGAACAAAACTAGCTATATTCTTTGGGCTTAACTTATGATATTTTATTGTTTTACATCCAGTTCATAGAGTGGCTGAATGATAAGGGTTTAAAATCGCGGGCATGACAGAGATAGTAACTATTGACCCTGTTAAAACAGCTGATGTCTTCGTAAATTAATACTATAAAACAGCCAATCATGGAGCAGCCGAAAACCTGAAAAAGAGTAGGCATAATTAAAGTTTTCTGATCTCTTTTTGATTTATAAAAGAATCGTTTATTATGGCAAAAGCATGGTATATATATGACGGGTCTGGTAGTCCGTTTTCAAGTAATAGTTATACTCTTTATAATTTTTCTGATCTTAATGCTGTTCCACCTTGTCCAAATGGATGTAAACTGTTCGCAATTAAATCAACGACTAGCAGCGGTGGGTTTCCTATAAGACCAATAGCCCCTTTATCCAGTAACATACAAGCTTATCTTACGACTTTTTTCATAGCACAAGAGACACAACCAAATGTAACTGATCCATATATTCTGGGTAAGAAACCTTGCTGATTACGATGCAACCGAAAACTCTGGAAAAACCAGGCACTGAAATAAATGATTTGACATATCTTATTGATTCTATTCAGGGTTTTAAGTTGCTATAATGTTTTAGTTTTTCCATAAAAATAAATACATATATATCTGTAAATGAATTTGTTAATAAAATATTGTAATCATAAATTTTATCATTAATTTCATTCAAAATCTGATTGATACGCTCAATAAAGAATGAAAAGAATATCTCTACTTTTAGTGCTGTTTTTTTTATGCTCAGCATTACAGGCACAAACTTGTGGCACACCGGGTCTGGATGGACCTGTAAATGTTTCCAGTTCAATTAATACTTATTTCCCACCGCAAGGAAATATAAATTTACCAATGGGGGCAAAAAGTATCTTGCTCGCTCCTGTACCTGCAAATGATATTTATGGCAATAATTTTGGCATTACTCCTATCAGTGCCGGAGATATGTTATTAATTATTCAAATGCAGGATGCAGTCATAAATTTCACAAATGATGCCTTTTATGGTTCCAATGATGACAAATCAGGGTATGATGGACTTGGTGGCACAGGGTACATCAGTCTGGATAATAGTGGCAAATTCGAATATGTGATTGCGACTAACGCTGTTCCACTTAGCGGTGGCATTTTAACCTTTAGGGGGATTGGTGCAACAAAAGGAATCGTTAATAGCTATACAAACGCTCCAGCTGTCTCTGACCGCGGAGCAAGGACATTTCAGATTGTCAGGATTCCTCAGTATTCTAACCTTACTTTAACTAAAGATATCAAAACTCCGCCTTTTAATGGAAAGGCAGGAGGAATTATTGCATTTGACGTGTCTGGAACCATGAACTTTAATGGATTTCAGGTAGATGCTTCTGCAAGAGGCTTTCGCGGCGGATATGGACCAGCTACCGGTGTAAGCCAAAACTTAGCTGCATTATATGTTACCCTTTCCACCGACTACCGCGCCTCTTGCAAAGGAGAAGGTATAGCTGGAACACCCCGGTACATGTGGGATGGCTTTAATCAGGTTGACAACCAAGTTGAGGGGTTGCCTATGGGATCCTATGGTAAAGGTGCTCCCGGTAACGCAGGTGGTGGTGGAAATGAATTTAATGCTGGCGGTGGCGGTGGTGCAAATGGCGGTGCTGGCGGCTTGGGTGGCAATGGCGTTTCCTCTCTCAATGCTCCCGGCTCTTTTCCAAATGGTGGAAGACCAGGATCAGTGAACTATGATTTGCTAAAGCCAGAGTTGAGCAGGCTGATTATGGGAGGTGGAGGTGGAGCCGGTCAGGCTGACAATGCGCTGGATGGTGTAAAAGGTGGAGTTGGTGGTGGGATTATCCTGATTAATGTTGGCCGGATAACGGGGACCGGAGAAATCAAGGCAAACGGAAGCAATGGAAAGATTGGACTGTTCAATAGCAATGCTGACGGAGCAGGTGGTGGTGGTGCAGGAGGTACAGTATTCATCAAAGTTACTGATCCTGACCCATCGGCCTTATTTAAAATTCAGGCCAATGGAGGGAATGGAGGGAGTACAACATCTGACAGCGGTGGTGCGCACGGCCCCGGTGGTGGCGGTGGTGGTGGTGAAGTATTTCATTCTCTTCCACCCTCAACAGTTAATGTAACTGTAAATAAAGGTATCGCCGGTTTCTTAGACTTGACAGGACATGATTTTGCCACCGATGGACAGAATGGACATGAAGTTCCTTTTTTAGTGCCAGATCTTCCTGATTATTTACAAGGTGGAGGAACTGTGTGTTATCCCGAACTCAACACAGTAATAGCAAAGGTCAGCCCTAATGAGGTTCATTATCCAGGAGATCTGGTAAGCTATCAGATTAAAACAAGCAATTTTCCCAATGGAGGAAATGCTGGCGGCGTACAAGTTAAGGTACAACTTCCCACTGGTTTTTCATATAATTCAGCAACCGTAACTTATACCGGAGATGCTGGTGGGCCAATCAGTATTAGTAATTTTAATAGCGATGACAACATACCTGTATTCGGATATTTTAACATTTCTCCGGGCGATACGGTTTTGATCACACTTACAGCGCGGATTAATTGCGGTACTTCAGTTGGAGTTTATAAAAGTAATGCACAAGTACAGTACTTAGACCCTACACGCACCATTGCGAATACTAATCGCAGAATAAGTCCGTTGATAAATTCTTTTCCAGGCAGCAATACTTCTTATGAAACAGGCACTGCCGGAACAGTGCCAGGAAGCAATTATAGTGGTCAAATCTCAATTTCCGGGGATGTAATGATAGGAGTACCAGATGTAAGCAACAATAAGATTAAGTCTCCGTCGAATACGACATTTTGTATCGAAGGAATTCCTGATCAACTAGAAGGAGCCCCAATAATAACAGGAGCAGGCTCTTATACTTACCAATGGCAATCTTCTCCAGATGGAATTACTTACCAGGATATAGCTGGTGCCGTGGCGAAAGACTATAAACCCGGATTAATTCAGCAAACCATGTACTACCGTCGTGCTATAGCTCATTCAGGCTGCATTATCACACAAGTTACCAGTAATATCGTTAAGTTCGATGTAATTATGCCAGTAGATAAAGTGGATTTTGAGATGCCGGACATTTGTTTGAAAGACGCTGCTGCAAAATTCACCAATCAAACCATAACTGCCAATGATGCTAATACCCAGATTACTTATTTATGGGATTTTGGAGATCCTGGTTCGCCGAACCCAACTTCTACAGAAAGAGACGGGCAGCATATTTATACCCATACAGGAGAATACCTCACCCAACTGACCGTGTTCAGAAATGGATGTGGACGGACTATAGAAAAAACATTCCGCGTAAACGGCATTGCCCCCAAAGCTGACTTTACGGTGCAGAACAATACGGCGTTTTGTAGTGATAGGGAGGTGTTATTTGAAGATCATGCAACAGTAGATTTCGGACAGATCACCCGTATTGACTGGTATTATGATTCGGAAAATAATCCTTTGGTTGTAGAAACAGATAACAACCCACAATTACGGCTTGCCGCACCAAGGTTATACAAGCATCTTTACCCCGTATTTAATACTCCTGCGACTAGAGTATTCAAAGTACGAATGGTTGTTTATTCTGGGCTTTCCTGCATCGATGAACGAACTATTCCGATTACTTTACTCGCTGTGCCCAATGTGGTTTTTGATGCATTACCAGCAACAATATGTAGTTCAGCCTCTCCATTTCAGTTAACCCAGGGCAGAGAGATTTCTGGTTTACTACCAGGCAAGGGTATTTATTCCGGCGACGGAGTCAGTACTTCCGGCCTGTTTGATCCTGCGTTGGCAGGTGCAGGAAAACATACTATAACTTATTCATTTATGCCAGATAATGGTTGTTCTTCAGTAGCCAAAACACAGGATATTATGGTTTTTGGTACTCCGACTGTAAACGCCGGGAAAGACCAAACCGTTTTGGAAGGTGGAGAAGTACAATTGACAGCAGCAGTAACTGCTTCATCCTATTTAAGCTTAAGCTATAAATGGAGCCCATCGACTGGTCTGGACAGGGATGATATACCTAATCCTGTCGCATCACCTTCACGCGATGTTACCTATCAATTGACAGTAACAACGTCACAGGGATGTTCCGCTACAGATGATGTATTTATATATGTGCTACAGAATCCGGAAATCCCCAATACTTTTACGCCAAATGGGGACGGTATTAATGATGAATGGAATATTAAATATTTGAGCAGTTATCCACAGGCCACCATCAATGTATTCAATAGATATGGCGGAAAAGTGTATAGTGGAACTGGTGCTGCAAAGAACTGGGATGGAAAATATAACGGTGAATATGTGCCGGTAGGGGTGTATTATTATTTAATAGATCCTAAAAATGGAAGAAAAGTCCTTTCAGGTTCTTTAACCGTGTTAAGATAAAAAGCATATAGATATGCCCTAAAATAAAATATCATAACCAAGAACCAAGAAAAGCCTGCAGTTTCCTACAGGCTTTCTTTAAGATTTGGCACCGACCTACTCTCCCACGTGTTACCGCAGTACCATCGGCTCTGGTGGGCTTAACTTCTCTGTTCGGAATGGGAAGAGGTGGACACCACCGATATAGACACCTAAATATTTTTGAACAGTCCTGCTTAAAGCAGTTCATGTTTTTATGTCTTATTGATGGCTCAAAGATAGCTAAAAATATCAATTAACCCTACAAATAACAAATTATTCTGCCCTTAGCTTAACAATTATTTTTTGTATATTTAATATAAAGAATTTCTAACCAAATATACTTCTTGTCCCTAAGCTTAGCGTTCCCCGGCTTTCACTGAGGTGATCTGCCTTATAGTTTTCAAAAAGCATATTTTCTGGAAATTATAACCCGTACCATGATGATCCAAAGACGCTCCAGGAAAATTAGCTGTGCTAAGTTATTGCTTACCGGAGGCGTATTGTTATACCTGCTGCTTGTACTAGCTCCTCTTGTTCATGCGCAAAGATTTGAGTTCAGCGGAAACCGTAAAAAACAGTCAATTCCTTTTATATTAGTCAAAAATCTCATCATTATTCCTGTTTACATTAATGGAAAAGGCCCTTACAATTTTCTATTAGACACAGGTGTAGCACAAATGATTATTACAGACACCACTTTTCTGGATAATCTGGATCTTAAAAGTGCCAAGACCGTAAAGGTTCAAGGCTACGGATTTGGTGATAACATTGAAGCTGTTTTAACCAGAAATGTTAGTGCCAAAGTAGGCAAAGCCATCATTAAGAGTATTCCTACAGCAATCTTTAAAAAGGACATCTTCGATTTGTCGAATTATCTTGGTATTAAAATTTACGGCATCCTTGGCTACTATTTCTTTAACAGTTTTAAAGTAAAAATCAATTATTATACTAACAAGCTTACTTTTTATGCTCCTGATGCTAAAATAGAGCTTAAGGGAAACAGGATCCCGATTCAGATTACGGGTGGGAAACCTTATTTGACCACACAAATAAAGACAGATGATCTGGGCGATATAGAAGTTGATCTGCTTATTGATAATGGCTCCAGCCACCCGCTGATGATGGAATCTTTGCATGATAAACCCTTCCCCTTACCTGCAAAAACCATTTATGCTAACCTTGGTGTTGGGATTAACGGTATCATCAATGGCTCGATGGGCAGGATCTCAGCTATTAAGCTTGGAACATATACATTCAACGAAGTACTGACAGGGTTTCCAGAATATAACATTGGGCGTTCTACGATGGAAGGAAGAACAAGGAATGGTAGCCTGGGTTCTGATATACTACGGCATTTCATAGTTACTTTTGATTATACCGGTGGATTTTTATACCTGAAGAAAAATAATAATGACGTTCCAAAGTTCGAGCATGACATGTCTGGTCTTGAAATTTATGTGATACAAGGTATCAAAGACCGCTATTATATTGGCAGAATTGAAGTTGGATCTCCCGCGGAGGAAGCTGGGTTACAGGTAAATGATGAAATTACAGCTATAAATTTTGTGGGTGTAGTACATTATAAGCTTAATGAATTGACAGAAATACTGAAGGATCGCAATGGGAAACAGTTATTGATGGAAATATACAGAGCTGATGATAAGCATGTTATGCTGCTTAGATTAAAAAAGCGGATTTAGAATTACGCGGCAGAAATCTCATCAATAGCTGCAATGCTTATTTACAAAAAAGAGATCAATGCCAAAAAAGCTGCAGCGCTGATTCACAAAAAGTCTGTAAACAAGAAAAGCCTGCAGTTTCCTACAGGCTCTCTTTAAGATTTGGCACCGACCTACTCTCCCACGTGTTACCGCAGTACCATCGGCTCTGGTGGGCTTAACTTCTCTGTTCGGAATGGGAAGAGGTGGACACCACCGATATAGGCACCTAAATGTCTTTATCCAGCTTTTGTTTGATCGCTTTCTACAGCGATTGCTCGATTGATATTGTAATGGTCTGCTAACTTTGCCATTTATGGACTCAGCTATCAAACGATGACATATTATTGAAAGAAGTTAGTTATGAAGAACAAACAACAGTTTATTGCTCTTGAAAGCTTCGGATGATTAGTATTACTCGACTATGCTGTCACCAGCTTTACATCTGTAACCTATCAACGTAGTAGTCTGCTACGGTCCTATATGGAATTCTCATCTCGTGGCTAGTTTCGCACTTAGATGCTTTCAGCGCTTATCTATTCCCAACGTAGCTACTCTGCAATGCCCCTGGCGGAACAACAGATTCACTAGAGGTTAGTCCAACCCGGTCCTCTCGTACTAAGGTCAGCCCCACTCAAAATTCCTACGCCCACAACAGATAGGGACCGAACTGTCTCGCGACGTTCTGAACCCAGCTCGCGTGCCACTTTAATCGGCGAACAGCCGAACCCTTGGGACCTTCTCCAGCCCCAGGATGTGACGAGCCGACATCGAGGTGCCAAACCTCCCCGTCGATATGAGCTCTTGGGGGAGATCAGCCTGTTATCCCCAGCGTACCTTTTATCCTTTGAGCGATGGCCCTTCCATGCAGAACCACCGGATCACTATATCCGTCTTTCGACCCTGCTCGGCTTGTCTGCCTCACAGTCAAGCAAGCTTATGCTATTGCACTCCTCATACGGTTACCAAGCGTATTGAGCTTACCTTTGAAAGCCTCCGTTACCTTTTTGGAGGCGACCACCCCAGTCAAACTACCCATCAAACAATGTCCCCCCCGAAAGGGGTTAGACACCGAATACAAAAAGGGTGGTATTTCAACGTTGACTCCACAACACCTAGCGATGCCACTTCATAGTCTCCCACCTATCCTACACATCCTGTATCCAATGTCAATGTTAAATTGTAGTGAAGGTGCATGGGGTCTTTCCGTCCCGTTGCGGGTACCCGGCGTCTTCACCGGGACCACAATTTCACCGAGCTCATGGCTGAGACAGCGCCCAGATCGTTACACCATTCGTGCAGGTCGGAACTTACCCGACAAGGAATTTCGCTACCTTAGGACCGTTATAGTTACGGCCGCCGTTTACTGGGGCTTCGATTCAATGCTTCTCCTTACAGATGACATCCCCTCTTAACCTTCCAGCACCGGGCAGGTGTCAGGCCTTATACTTCATCTTTCGATTTTGCAAAGCCATGTGTTTTTGTTAAACAGTCGCCTGGGCCTTTTCACTGCGGCTGACATTGCTGTCAGCGCCCCTTCTCCCGAAGTTACAGGGCCATTTTGCCGAGTTCCTTAGCCATGATTCACTCGAGCACCTTAGAATTCTCTTCCCGGATACCTGTGTCGGTTTGCGGTACGGGTTTTTATAACCTGAAGCTTAGCGGTTTTTCTTGGAAGTCTGATTACCTGCGCTATCCACTTACCCGAAGGCTTGCGGTACTATCGACCTTCAGCTAGAGTGGCGGATTTGCCTACCTCTCCAATACCTACAGTCTTTAACGATCTATTCCGTCAGATCGCGGCAGTGTCACTACTCCGTCCCCACATCGCAGTTATAAAAAGTACTGGAATATTAACCAGTTGTCCATCGAATTTCCCCTTCGGGTTCTCCTTAGGCCCCGACTAACCCTGATCCGATTAGCGTTGATCAGGAAACCTTATCCTTTCGGTGGGCAGGTTTCTCGCCTGCCTTATCGTTACTTATGCCTACATTTGCTTTTCCAGAAGCTCCACCACAACTTACGTCATAACTTCGCTGCCGCTGGAATGCTCCCCTACCGTAATATTTAATATTACCCATAGCTTCGGTGTACTACTTTATGCCCGTTTATTATCCATGCACGATCGCTCGACTAGTGAGCTGTTACGCACTCTTTAAATGAATGGCTGCTTCCAAGCCAACATCCTAGCTGTCTAGGCAATCGCACCTCGTTAGTTCAACTTAGTAGTAACTTGGGGACCTTAGCTGATGGTCTGGGTTCTTTCCCTCTCGGCCCGTGACCTTAGCACCCCGGGCCTCACTGCAGTGTATATTTATTAGCATTCGGAGTTTGTCTGGATTTGGTAGGATTTGACTCCCCCGCACCCAATCAGTAGCTCTACCTCTAATAAACTTTACCACCACGCTGTTCCTAAAAACATTTCGGGGAGTACGAGCTATTTCCCAGTTTGATTAGCCTTTCACCCCTACCCACAGATCATCCGGAAACTTTTCAACGTTTATCGGTTCGGTCCTCCAGTACGTGTTACCGCACCTTCAACCTGTCCATGGGTAGATCACAAGGTTTCGCGTCTACCTCCCCTGACTATACGCCCTATTCAGACTCGCTTTCGCTTCGGCTGCGTGTCTTAAACACTTAACCTTGCCAGAGAAGAGTAACTCGTAGGCTCATTATGCAAAAGGCACGCCGTCACGCCACCTGGACGCTCCGACCGCTTGTAAGTACACAGTTTCAGGTTCTATTTCACTCCCCTGTTCGGGGTTCTTTTCACCTTTCCCTCACGGTACTGGTTCACTATCGGTCTCTCAGGAGTATTTAGCCTTACCGGATGGTGCCGGCAGATTCCCACAAGGCGTCTCCGACCTCGCGGTACTCAGGATACTACTAGACTAATGTTACTTACGTGTACGCGGCTCTCACGCTATTTTGCCAGGCTTCCCATCCTGTTCCACTTCATTTCATTAATGCCATATCGTAGTCCTACAACCCCAGATATGCCGTAACATAACTGGTTTGGGCTCTTTCCCGTTCGCTCGCCACTACTTAGGAAATCATTATTATTTTCTCTTCCTCTGCTTACTTAGATGTTTCAGTTCGGCAGGTTTGCGCATCGTAATGCGACTAGTCTTCAACTAGCCAGGTTTCCCCATTCGGAAATCTCCGGATTAATTCATATTTGCTAATCCCCGGAGCTTATCGCAGCTTATCACGTCCTTCATCGCCTCTGAGAGCCAAGGCATCCCCTGTGTACTCTTTCTTACTTTCTTCTCTCCATAGCCTTTTGCGCCTATGGAAATGCTTTTTTATTCTGTTATTAACCTTACAGTTCCATTTTGTGTACAAGTACACTAGTAGTTCCTTCAAGCTAACAACGTCTCTATTGTTGTTTGCTCTTCTTTATTAACTTCTTCCAATATGTCAAAGAACTTTATTGTCCCAACGCTTTTAAGGCGTCTATTTCCTGTAGCTTTTATCTTAACTACGGGCCAATCGTGGAGAATAACGGAGTCGAACCGTTGACCTCCTGCGTGCAAGGCAGGCGCTCTAGCCAGCTGAGCTAATCCCCCTTAGAATATATAATGTAGTCCCGAGCAGATTTGAACTGCTGACCCCTACATTATCAGTGTAGTGCTCTAACCAACTGAGCTACGGGACTAAATGTCTTTACTTTCAGTAGGCGAACAACTATATGTGATGTTTCATCCTATGGGTTTTTCTTGTTGAGATTTATTGTCATTTACTTATATACTTAGTTACTCTATGTGTTAGAGTTTCATTGGTATATCATTTACGCAGCGAGTAATCTGTCTTACTCCAGAAAGGAGGTATTCCAGCCGCACCTTCCGGTACGGCTACCTTGTTACGACTTAGCCCCAGTTATCGGTTTTACCCTAGGACGCTCCTTGCGGTTACATACTTTAGGTACCCCCAACTTCCATGGCTTGACGGGCGGTGTGTACAAGGCCCGGGAACGTATTCACCGTATCATTGCTGATATACGATTACTAGCGAATCCAACTTCAAGAGGTCGAGTTGCAGACCTCTATCCGAACTGTGAATGGCTTTTGGAGATTTGCTTGCTGTTACCAGCTTGCTGCCCTCTGTACCATCCATTGTAGCACGTGTGTAGCCCCGGACGTAAGGGCCATGATGACTTGACGTCGTCCCCTCCTTCCTCTCTGTTTGCACAGGCAGTCTGTTTAGAGTCCCCACCTTAACGTGCTGGCAACTAAACATAGGGGTTGCGCTCGTTGCGGGACTTAACCCAACACCTCACGGCACGAGCTGACGACAGCCATGCAGCACCTAGTTTCGTGTCCTTGCGGACTCATCTATCTCTAAATGATTCACTAACTTTCAAGCCCGGGTAAGGTTCCTCGCGTATCATCGAATTAAACCACATGCTCCTCCGCTTGTGCGGGCCCCCGTCAATTCCTTTGAGTTTCAATCTTGCGACCGTACTCCCCAGGTGGAATACTTAACGCTTTCGCTTAGCCGCTAACTGTGTATCGCTAACAGCGAGTATTCATCGTTTAGGGCGTGGACTACCAGGGTATCTAATCCTGTTTGATCCCCACGCTTTCGTGCCTCAGCGTCAATTTAACCATAGTAAGCTGCCTTCGCAATCGGTGTTCTGTGACATATCTATGCATTTCACCGCTACTTGTCACATTCCGCCTACCTCTAGTTCATTCAAGCTCTTCAGTATCAAGGGCACTGCGATGGTTGAGCCACCGTCTTTCACCCCTGACTTAAAAAGCCGCCTACGCACCCTTTAAACCCAATAAATCCGGATAACGCTTGGATCCTCCGTATTACCGCGGCTGCTGGCACGGAGTTAGCCGATCCTTATTCCTTCGGTACATTCAGCTACTTACACGTAAGCAGGTTTATTCCCGAATAAAAGCAGTTTACGACCCAGAGGGCTGTCTTCCTGCACGCGGCATGGCTGGTTCAGAGTTGCCTCCATTGACCAATATTCCTTACTGCTGCCTCCCGTAGGAGTCTGGTCCGTGTCTCAGTACCAGTGTGGGGGGTCATCCTCTCAGATCCCCTAGACATCGTGGTCTTGGTGGGCCGTTACCCCGCCAACTAACTAATGTCACGCATGCCCATCTTAATCCTATAAATATTTGATCATTGCACAATGCTGTGCTGTGATTTTATGCGGTGTTAATCCGAATTTCTTCGGGCTATCCCCCTGATTAAGGTAGGTTGCATACGCGTTACGCACCCGTGCGCCACTTTCCTCCTTAGCAAGCTAAAGAGTATCGTTCGACTTGCATGTATTAGGCCTGCCGCTAGCGTTCATCCTGAGCCAGGATCAAACTCTCCATTGTAAAATGTTATGTTTGAACACTGACCATTCTTAACTTGTATTAATAATAGTCTTATTCTTATTTGTCTGTCAGAACAGACTTAAAAAACTCGCGCGGTTCATGTACTTTGAACTTGTACGTGTTTACCTCGCTACGTTTGTAAATGACATCTCTTTAATGAACTTCTCGGCAGCACCTCACGGTTGCCTTTTATATGTTGCAATGAATTGCTTTGCAGCGCCTCATCGTTTCAGTCTTGTTAGTATCGCCTTGTCAACATCCGTTGTAAAGCTTCCCGTTTTTGTTGGGACTGCAAAGGTAGAAATCTTTTTCGTTCTGTCAAGCTTTTTCTTTTTTATTTTTAGAAAGTTTTAATTCCTTTCTGAAGCTTAACAACAACCTCTACTTTACATCCTTTCAATCTTCTTCAATGTATCCTTTTCACTGTTTCCCTTCCTCCGAAGCGGGATGCAAAAGTAGGAAAATTATCCCATCCGCCAAACAATAATGCACTAATAATTGTATACATCCCCTAACTGCATGATTTCCAACACGAAATACTTCAAACTAAATCCAACCGCAGCACCAACCAACCAGGATTGCAGTTTCAAATCCCTTAAAAACCTTTACAGGCCATAGCTATTGCCACTTCAAACGGCTAAAAAATAGTACAAGCCCAACCAGGCCTGGCTTTAAAACATCACTGTAATACTATATAAAACAGGTAAAAAATCAAAACATGGCCTCGGGCACAAGAACAGGTGTTGAAAAGGGGTCAAATAGTGCCTTGGAATGACCTTGGGATGAGGTTGGAATGACGTTGGAATGACCTTGCAATGACCACAGTCATTCTAACCTCATCCCAACCTCATTCCAAGATCGTTTTAATACACTACAGTAGCACTTCTCTTCTATAACTGTACTGGATTCGCTTGAGCTGACCGGTTATTTTACTGCTTTTATTTGACCTCACCTCCCTTACCGGCTAATTTTAACCGCAATTCGACTAGTTTATAGCTTATACTACGCAATCATCGTCTGAAAAAATCCCATACCAAACCTATATCAACTAAAACTGTCGAATTGAAGCACTAATAAGAAAATCTTAAATTTTGTAACTAAGCAACATCCTAAGAAAGCTGGGCAGCCCTCTCCTCCATGGTTTGCTTGTTAATCATAATAACCGCATCATCCAGCTCTTTGGAAGATACCGCAAGAAAATCAATTAATTCCAGCACACCCTGGTTACCCGGACAATCTTTAATCAAGCTGATCAATGCAAGTATATTACTCAGCGGCCTTCTCACCTGGTGAGAATTTATCCAGGCAATCTCTTTAAGCTGCTTGTTCTGGTTCAGCAGTTGCTGCTCATATTTTTTCTGTTTATCAATATCCTGCATTGCCCCTATCATCCGGATAGGGTCTCCATGCTGATCAAAAATTGCATACCCGCGGTCCCTGATGTATTTAAAAGAACCATCGGCACATCTATACCGGTATTCAGCAAAAAAGTATTTCTGTTTATTCGTTATAATATTCTTAAAAGATTCCATGACTAATAACCGGTCATCGGGATGGATCTTTTGCATTGCGCTGAAAATATCAGGACTTGAATTTTTTGAATATCCATAAGTCTCATTATAGCCTTGCATCCATTTCAGCTGATTAGCTACAAAATCATAATCCCAAATCACATCGTTAGTGGCATGACTCACTGTTTCATATAAATGAAGCAGATCACTAATCTTCTTTTCATCTTTAATCGACTTATCTATATCTACGACCATGACCACATAAGCACCATCTTTCAATAAAGGAATACGGTGAAAAGTTGTCTTGACATAAAAACACTCCCCATTTTTCTTGCGGTGCAGCCAAATCTCAGATTCAGGGTCAACCCCTCCACAATGATTCATGAAATTTTTAATTCGTTCATGCTCTTCTTCCGGGCGGATATCGAAGGTGGTCATCTGCAAAAACTCTTGCGTAGTATAACCGTATAATTTTTTCATTGCCTCATTGACAGAAAGAATCTTAAAATTTCCTTTTGCCATCACGTAAATTGCGATTGGACTGGTATTAAATAATCTTTGATAATTTAACTCGGTAGTTTCCTGATTTTTCTGATAAAAGCGGATAGAGAAAAAAATAATTACGGCTCCTATCACCATAAATGTCAAATCCAGCAATACATGAAAATTAAAAAGGTCGTTATGCGCTACAACTACCGAAGTCCAATCAATCAGTCCGTGCCCAATAACCAGCGCTGTGATGCCAATTAACAGATAAAAAAATATTATTTTAAGCAAGGACAGATTCTTCATTTGACTGGCATTTCTTCTTAACAAGATATCCTATTTATCTAAAATAGTAATCAATTATCAAAAATTTATACTTTTATCAATTAATCTTTATCAAAAGATATCAGCATGTCCTGTGACATTGTCCTTTCCATTCCTTCTATGAAGAAATAAGAGGAAGATCTTAAGTCAGAAAAAACCTAAACGATCAGGATAGCAAGCTCTTAAAGGACTAATTGAAAAGCCCTATCTGCAGATTTCTCTATGTTTTAAACTTATAAAAAGAATAGTTTTAATACTGTCCGCTGGATTAATACTGTCCGGTAGATAATAAAACCAATGTACATGCTTCAATAGCCTCTATATGATTTTCTTCCAATAGCGCTTCCAACTCGTCATTTTCTGTTCCGGGATTAAAAATTACACGTTTTGGTTTTGTTTTAAGGATATAATCGAAATAATCAGGCTGTAAATGCGGCCCGATGTATAAAGTGATCGTATCTATGTCAGTATGGATTTCTGCTGGTTTTTCGATGGGAATACCAGCAACTTCGCCGGCTTTAATCCCTACATTCACAATCGGATGCCCTTTTTCTGTCAGCATTTTGGCCGCCAGGTAAGCATATCTCGCTGGATTAGGACTCGCACCTATGATTAAAGTGTTCTTCATCATGCTCTGTTTTTTACGCTTCGGTATGGTTAAATATCTTGCGATACTGCTGTTAAAAACAGCATCCTCCTTAAATTGTTTAGCTAAACTTCAGGATCGCATTTGCACAATTGACACCATCAATTGCGGCAGAAACAATTCCTCCGGCATAACCAGCACCCTCAGCACAGGGATAAAGGCCAGCAACTTCCGGATGTTGAAAGGTCTCTCTATCCCTTGGTATACGCACCGGCGATGAGCTTCTGCTTTCAATTCCCACCAGGATAGCTTCATTGGTATAATATCCTTTCATCTTTTTACCAAAAAGAGGGAGCGCATTCTTCAAACTTGTTGCAATAAAATCGGGCAGCATATCTTTCAGCATCACACTTTTCGTGCCCGGCAGATAAGAATTCTTTGGTAAATCGACAGAAAGCCGGTCTTCCACAAAGTCGATCATCCGCTGCGCAGGAGCTACTAAATTACCTCCGCCCATCGCAAAAGCCTTTTCTTCAATCCCGGATTGAAAATTCATCATCCGCAGCGGATCATCACCCGGAACATCTTCCAAAGTAACCTGAACAACTGTTCCTGAATTCGCAAAAGGATTATTCCGCTTAGACGGTGACCAGCCATTCACTACAATTTCATTCTCATAAGTTGCACAAGGCGCTATAATCCCGCCAGGACACATACAAAATGAAAAGACTCCCCTGCTGCCTACTTGTTCAACGAGGCTGTAATATGCAGGTGGTAAAAACTCGCTTCTTACCGGGCAATGGTATTGTGCTTCATCAATAATAGCCTGAGGATGCTCGATCCTGACGCCCATTGCAAAAGGCTTGGCTTCTACCAAAATCCCTTTTTGATGTAATAAGGTATAAATATCCCGCGCTGAATGTCCGGTAGCTAAAATAACCGAATCAGCAGTTAAAGTATAGAGTTCATTGACAATTACGCCCTTAATTTTTCCTGATTCAATGATAAAGTCGGTGACCTTTTGATCAAAATGAACTTCACCGCCAGCTTTTAAGATAGTTTCTCTGATAGCCGTGATAATATGCGGAAGTTTGTTGGTTCCGATATGAGGACGTGCATCTACCAGAATATCAGCTGTAGCTCCGTGCTGAACAAAAATCTGAAGTACTTTGTTGATATCGCCGCGTTTATTTGAGCGGGTGTATAACTTTCCGTCCGAGTAAGTTCCTGCACCACCTTCACCGTAACAATAGTTGGATTCTGTATTAACGATCCCTTCTTTATTGATTAGTGCAAGATCTCTTCTGCGCTGTTTCACGTCCTTTCCACGTTCCAGCACTATAGGTTTCATCCCATTCTCTATACACTGCAGGGCTGCAAAAAGCCCAGCCGGGCCAGCTCCTACAATAATGACCTCTTTCTGAGCACTTACATCGGGATAATTGACTGTAAATTCTTCTTCGGGGCGGGGTTCATCGATGAATACTTTGACTTGCATTCTGAAAATAACTTTGCGGGAGCGTGCATCGATAGATCTTTTAAGGATTTTATATCCTTTGATATGTTCCCTATCTATTGATAAAACAGCGGAGAGTTTGTTTAAAATATGTTCTTCCTGTCCTGCTTCTTCAGGGGCGATGGTGATTTCTATCTCTTTTTGCATACGTTACGTCAGGTATTTATCCTGAATGGCCGCAAAGATAAGAAAACTGGATTAAATAAGGATAACTGCCAAAACAGGCTATCAGAAGCATGAACTCCTATTTTTACATGCAAGTTGTCAGGTTTTTCTCCTTAAATGTAACAAAGGTACGGAAATTGAGTTCTAATGTGTAAATTAACACGTAGAAACCAAAACATGATAAAAATGAAAAAAGCAATATTAGGAGTTATCGCTGCCTTGTTCATCACCACTACCTTAAGTAGCTGTGGTTATAATAGCATGGTTAAACTTGACGAGGATGTGAAAACCAAGTGGAATCAGGTTGAAACACAATACCAGAGACGTTCTGATTTGATCCCTAATTTAGTAAGTACTGTAAAAGGTGCAGCTAAATTCGAGCAAGGTACCTTAACTGCTGTAATTGAAGCACGTGCACAAGCGAGCCAGATCAAAGTTAGTGCAGATGATTTAACTCCTGAAAAGCTGGAAAAATTCCAGGCCGCCCAAGGTCAGATCGGACAGGCTTTAGGTAAATTAATGGTACTGACTGAAAACTATCCGGAATTGAAAGCTACACAACAGTTCAGCGATCTTTCGGTACAGCTGGAAGGTACTGAAAACAGGATTGCTGTGGCCCGTAAGGATTTCAATGATGCTGTTCAATCTTATAATGTCAAAGTAAGGTCGTTCCCTAACAATTTAACAGCTGGTATGTTTGGTTTCAAACAAAGAGCTGGTTTTAAGGCAGATGCCGGAGCACAAAATACGCCTAAAGTAGAATTTTAGTAAACGTTTATAACATTTAAGGGTAATGCGTGTTCTTTTAATAAGTTACGTATTACCCTTATCTGTTTAATTTTGATCATTATGCCATTTCTGACAGAACAAGAACAAGACCTGATAACCAATGCAATCAGTGAAGCTGAAAAGCTGACTTCGGGCGAAATTAGAATTGCTGTAGAAAAACATTGTAAAGGTGAAGCTTTTGAAAGAGCTACTGCCTATTTCTCTAAATTGGGTATGGATAAAACGTCACAACAAAATGGCGTGTTAATCTATCTTGCTCATGTTGACCATAAATTTGCCGTTATCGGTGACAGAGGGATTCATAAATTAGTACCGGAAGATTTCTGGGAAACTACACAAATCGCTATGCAGGCTCATTTTGCCGGTGGAAATATTGCAAACGGCCTGATCGCCGGTATTGGGCTGATCGGTGAAAAGTTAGCGATACATTTTCCTTACCGCAGCGGAGATATTAATGAATTACCAAATGATATTATTTTTATGGATAAGCAGGAAGCAAATTAGATAAGCCCGGATGAAGAAAATATTAATCGCATTATTTCTTACCGTACTCTATACTGGTGCATTTGCGCAGGACTATCCTGCCAAACCCAATACACTTGTAAATGACTATACGGGCACGCTGTCTGAATCTCAGAAACAACAGCTTGAAAGTAAACTTGTAGCATTTGACGATTCTACCTCTACACAAATTGCGATTGCAATTGTAAAAAGTGTGGGTGAATATGATATTAACGAATACGCATTGGGCCTGGGCAGAAGCTGGGGCGTTGGGGGCGCAAAAAACAGCAATGGTGTAATGATCGTTGTTGCTTTAGGTGACCGCAAAATTGCCATGCAGACTGGCTATGGTGTAGAGGGTGTATTACCCGATATCATTACCAAACGTATTATTGACAACGAAATTAAACCTGCATTTAAAGCTGGCGATTACTATGCCGGACTGGATGCGGGTACTACAGCTATTATCAAATATACCAAAGGCGAATATAAAAATGATAACCCAAAAGTGGCTAAAAAAGGTGGTGGCTCTGGCGGGATATTAGTTATTATTATCATCGTTGTAGTGATCATTATTATCATCAGAAAAGGTGGTGGCGGAGATGGTGGCCAGGTTATTGGCGGCCGTGGTGTTGGAGAAGCTTTATTCTGGGGCGCGTTATTAGGCAGCGGCAGAAGTTCTGGCGGTGGCTGGGGCGGCGGTGGCGGCAGTAGTGGCGGCGGCGGATTTGGTGGTTTCGGTGGTGGTAGTTTCGGTGGTGGCGGTAGTAGTGGAAGCTGGTAAACTATGTATAAAAGAGATTTAATAACTGCTGAGATTCAAAAACTCGGACAAGCAATAGCAAGGATCCTGTGCTTAAAACAGGAAGGCAGACTGGAAGAGGCTGACAATGGTTTAAATGAAATGCTGGAAGCTGATTTTGGGATCCTGTTTTCGGACCTGGTGGCTTGTGATGCAACAGATTTCGTGGCTTTTCTGACGGAGAAAAATTTTCCTTCAGAAAAGCTGGAAATTCTTTCACAAGTGCTTTACCTCAAATTCAACAACACAGTGCTGACTGCAGAAAATAAGTCTGTCGCAGAAAAACTGCAGCTGACTTATCAGACCTTAGAGGTAAAACATCATGTAGTGAACATGAACAATCTAAGCCGTCAAAAAACAGTCACAGACTTTTTAAAACAGCATGCCTGATACAATACAAACGAATGGAAATTAAAAAATGGGAAAAGCTTTCCTCCAGATACCTGGTTCAGGAAAGATGGGCGACGCTGCGTGTAGATACCTGTAAGTTACAGAACGGTACAGTAAAAGATGATTATTTCGTATTGGAATATCCTGATTGGGCTAATGCGGTTGCGTTAACAAAAGATAATAAGTTGATTCTGGTACGTCAGTATCGCCATGCAGCGGATATTATTTCATTGGAAATACCTGGTGGTGTGATTGAACCGGGAGAAGATCCTGAACAGGGTATCAAAAGAGAGTTACTGGAAGAAACTGGTTATTCTTTTGAAACCTGTGAGTTGATTGCAACGCTTTATCCTAACCCGGCGACAGCTGATAACAGGACATTTACTTATTTATTAACCGGTGGTATTCAAACACAAGAACAGGATCTGGATGAGCATGAGATCTTAAATGTGGAAGAGTATACGGTTGAAGAAGTTAAACAATTGCTTATTGATAATAAAATAGAGCAGTCTTTACATACTGCAGCTTTATTTTATGGATTGATGAAGTTGGAAGCGATTAAATAAAGAAAAATAATATCAAATAATAAACGGGCTGTCTTGCGTAAAGGCAGCCCGTTTGTATTGGATTAATTGGTATATTTCTTCTTTAACAGTGCAATATCGTCGGCTTTAAGGCCTAATTCTTCAGTCATAAACTGATCTATACTTCCGTATTGCTGGGTAATGGCCTTAACAGTAGCGATTAAGTATTCAGGTTTAACTCCAGCCATATCACGGGCTACCTCCTCCTTAATACCAAACTGTATCATCATTTTCACCATCTTTTCATTCTCTGCTTTCCGGTATTCATTCGTAGCCAGATAATCTTGTAAGATAGTTTCATCAGGTACACCTACGGCATGTAAGAACAGTGCTGCACCTATACCTGTACGATCTTTTCCAGCTGTGCAATGGAATAATAAAGCATCAGTGTCAGGCATTTTTAATAGCTCCTGAAAAAAGGGTTTATATTTATCTTTCAAATGCGCAGTCTGACTATAGAATGAGATCATTAGTGAATCTCCGTCATTGAGCTTCGGCAGGATAGCCATGATATTACCTAAACTTTCACTACCAGCAGCCAATTGTAAGTAGGAAGCACCGGCTGGTAAACGGTCTTTTGCTTTCGCTACTTCTTCATCACTCCGAAAATCAACTACAGATTTGATATGCTTTTGGGCCAGCAATTTAAGATCTGCATCCGTCAACTTACTGATTTCTGCAGAACGGTAAACCTTACCCCATTTAACCTGTTTTCCTTCATTGGTCTGATAACCGCCAAGGTCTCTGAAATTTACAGCACCCTGAACAGGGACTAACCTGGTAGTATCATTAACGGTAACGCCTGAAGCCTGCAGACTGGCCAGTGCGGAGAAGAATAAAACGACTATTGCTTTCATATATTTATCGAAGATTATTTAAGTAACCACATTTTTTGATTGATATCATCATTACCTCCATATTGCGCACTAACAGCTGCTTTATAATTAGCGGTATTGTTATTTTGCTCATCCAGCGGATATTGCCAGCGAACTGGAATCACACCTGATGGATTAATACCTGCGCCGTTATTGGCAAATTCAGGAATTCCGGTACGGCGCCAGTTATAAAAAGCTTCCCAGGCAGAGTTCTCAAAAAAGGCCACGTATTTTTGCTGAAGGATCTGTTTAAGTCCATCTGCATTGTCACCTTTATAAACCACGTTCGGGTGGTTCAGGAAATCATTGGTTTTGATTGTAACTTTACCTAGCGTAATCCCTTTAACATCACCAATATCATAACTCTGTCCTTCGGTTAATCCGTAGAAACTGATCGAAGCTTTCATCCCGTTCTGGTACCAATTTGCCGCAGAACCAGCCACCCAGCCCCTGTTTATTGCTTCAGCAATGTTAAAACACAACTCCGGATAGCCGATCATCACTGCTGGATCAGGTCCAGTAAAAGTGGTGAAATAACGTTTATAGTTTACATAAGAATACATACCTTTCGCATCATTTGCAGAAAGCGTACTCTGTGTTAATGTAGTACTTCCACCAACATAAGCAGTGAAATCACCCACTGTTTTACCTGCTTTAATTTCAGCTGGTGCAGGCGTCGCTGCAATAAAAGTACGCGGATCCTGATTTGCAGTAGTCAGGTCAAGATAAGTTTTGCCCAGATTTTCAAATACGTTGTAAGTTTCATCAGGGTTATAAATAAACTTATTCACGGTCGCATTGTATTTAAAAGCAAGGTTATCGCTGTTCCCTGTTTGAACAGGATATTTACCCGGGTTATTTAAGATATCAGCAAATTGTTGTTTAATATTCAGGTCAGCGTTATCATCTGCACGTTTACTTAAGCTGATCAATACTCTTAAACGGTAACTGTTGATCACTTTTTGCCATTGCAAATAGGTCAATCCATAAATATCTCCACCTACAACTGTGCTTGAATTGTCTACACCAACACTTGGTTTAATGGCAATAGTGATAATTGAATTGGCTTCATCTAACAGTTGCAGACTTCTTTTGTAGACATCTTTCTGCGCTTCAAATTTTGGGGTCAGGTTTTTTGAGTCTCCAGCCTCACCGGCAGGAATATCTCCAACCCGCTGCGTTAACCAGACAAAGCTATAAGCTTTAAAAAATCGGCCCAGCGCGCTATAAACACTATTTGTAGTTCCAAGCTGTACCTGCGCCTGGCTTTCCATTTGCTTCACATACCTCAGCAAATCATAAGCAGTAGCTGTATTACTAAAAGCATAAGCATTCGTTGCCCGGTAATAAGCATTGGTAGAGACGGTGAATTGATTCCATTTACTCAATTGACCAAATGGTTCCTCTCCTATTGCATTTGAAGTTTTTTCTACCACACCGCCACCACGGTACATGCTCCAGGTCAAATGGTTAAGTAAAAGGGAAACCGGAATGTTTGAGTTCTCATTTGCTACGTTCGGGTTAGAAAGTAAATCGCCCTTCTGGCAGCTTCCCAGTGTAAGTGCAATAGCGATCACACTGGTTATTTTTATCATATTTAATTTCATCTATTTTTCTATTTTATGTTTTGTTAGATGGAGCCTTTGATGATTAAAATAATTATTGCCCTGTGGGTTTAATAATTATTTTAATCATGCCGGGTTCATTTTGTTTTAAGGTTAAAAGGAGGGATTAAAAGCCTATACTGATATTCACACCATAACGACGGGCTGTAGAACTTTGAAGATCGCTTTGTTTACCGCCATTGGCTTTGCTGGACAGGTTAAATCCTGAAGCATATTGATCAAGATCGATGTCTTTGCGTTTAGCAAAATAAAGCAGGTTTCTGCCGATTAAAGAGATACTTGCTGATCTGAGCCCTGTTTTGGCCAGGAACTTTTTAGGGATCGTATAGCCAATCACCACTTCACGAAGTTTCACAAATGAACGACTGATCATAAATGGTTCATCAAACAATCCATAAACTCCGTTTTGTACATAGTTTCTCAGGGTTACTGCCTTGTTGTTCTGCGCGAAGGTTAACTGATCATAGTTATCAATTTTTCCGTTAGTATAATGTGGAGTACCAGAAGTAATCACGACTCCATTTCCTACCATAGCACCTGTTGCATTGATGGTTCCGCCGTTAGTGCTTTGCCATTCTTTTAAACGTGCATCTCCATACTGTCCTTCTACCAGATCAACAGCTGTACCTGCATTTAACATTTGTGCATAAGCATAATCAAATATTTTACCTCCGATACGTCCATCAAACTGAAAGCTGAAATTGAAGTTCTTATATCCAAATCTATTGTTGAAACCAAACACGAAATCTGGGTTAGCATACCCTAACAATTGGTTATTGTTTACACCTGCTTGCTGCGCTAATGGCAATCCGCTGGCATCGTGGATAATCTGTCCATCCGGAGATCTGACATAAGCACGTCCATAATACCCATCCAGACGTTCTCCAACTTTATAATTGTGGTTATTAATTGCCCAGCCATCTACACCATCATAAATTTTGCTTAGGGTTTCTTTGTAAGTTGATACGTTTGCCATTACATCCCAGGTAAAGCCGCTCTGGGTTTTAACAGGTGTTCCGGTGATAGAAAGTTCCCATCCTTTTTTCTTTGAGGTGATCGCATTTACACTTTCGGTCGCATAGCTTGTGGAATTGGCAACTGGTAATTGAAATACAAGGGGGCCATTAATAGAGGTGAAATAAGTAAAATCAACACCCAATCGATTTTTCAGAAATTTGATTTCTGTTCCTGCTTCATAAGATTTTACATCAAATGGCTTAATTTGATTATTAGCAATATTTTTCGAGAAGTCAACTGATGGCGTATTATTATAATAAGTATTAACGTTATAGGTATTCTGATTATCATAGGTAGGGCCGTCATATGAACTGTATAGCTCTGTTCCGTAACCACCATAAGTACCACCACCTAATAAATTACCCACGGTATTACCTGTTAATGCATTATAGGCTGTTCCAATGGTCGGGCTTGTCAATGCACCTCTTACGTCTGCGAAAGAGCCCCGCAATTTCCAGAAGGAGATTACTTCAGGTAATTTAACATAGTCACTTACTACTGAACTTAAAGATACCGAAGGATAAAAGAAGATATCATTGCCTTTTGGTAAGGTAGAAAGTTTATCTAAACGACCTGTAGTATTGATATTCAACCAGTTCTTAATGCCAAAATCAAAAGTATAATAACCACTTGACACTTGCATTTTAGAGCCGAAGTTGTAAGATTTAACAGGACCTTGTGAGTTAGCCAGGTTATAAACGCCCGGTAAGGTTAAAGCATAAGTGGTTGCCCAGGTTGAATTGTATTCAAATGTTCTTAAGTTCGCACCCGCAGAACCTGAGAAAGTGAAGTCATCACTGATCTTTTTGTTATAGTTGGCCAGGAAATCGTGGTTATGCTCAACCAGCGTACGCTGATCTTCTCTGTAATCTCCGTACCAGATATTATAAACACCATTGGATTTATTGAAATAGTAATCATTTACGTATTGATTTAAGTTCGTAGATGGCGGAACTTTCTCTGTACGCATTTGATTCCAGGTTGTGATTTGAGAACGCAGGCTGAAGTTCAGGTTATCATTTACCTTATAACTTAATTTCGCATAACCATTAATGTCTGTTTTTTTATGACTGTGCAACCATTCGTTGGCTGTAAAATAAGGGTTGTTATGTCTGCCGTATTCTACGAAATTCTGCACCAATCCAGGACGGCCGCGTGGACCACCAAAATAGTCTTTGACATCATTGAGGTCCCAGCTGGAAGAGCCGTATACTTTAAACTGGTAAACGTAACTATTAGGGCCGTAAGAAACATCCGGAATGTTTGGTGTGTATTGAGAGTTCAAATTCAGATTAGCATCCATTCTCCATTTAGAACTGAAATTATAACCACCATAAAGATTCAGGTTATCTATATTCAGTTTGGTATTCGGTGCCATTCCTTTCTGATAAGTATGACTCACTGAGGTACGCATATCATATTTTTCGCCTGATGCGCTCACCGAAACATTATTCGTACTCAGGATACCAGTTTGCATGAAATTTTCAAAGTTTTTACCTCCTTTAGAAAGCCATGGTGTTTTAGTCCGGATTCCTGTTACCGGATCTACCGGGCTATCATATTGTGCTACACCCTGTCCGTCAAATTTAGGGCCCCAGATATTCGTCCTGCGGTAACTTCCATCTAAATCATAAAGGTCATTTCCGTAAGCGTATTTATAATCATTTCCATAACCATATTCTGTTTGTGCTTTTGGGACTGCAGTAAATCCCTTCTCCAGCATCGTACTGCTATTGAATTCAACACTGAAACCTCGATCGTCTTTAGTCCCTTTTTTTGTAGTGACCAATATTGCTCCATTTTGTCCTCTGAAACCGTATAATGCCGCAGCATTCGGGCCTTTTAATACCGTATAAGTTTCAATATCATCAGCACTGATATTCCAGGTATCCGAATTAACAGGTACACCATCTACTACGAATAAAAGGTCTGTACTTCCTCTCAAAACCAGCTGTGGCCGGCCAAGCAGCTCAGCGCTTCCTCCAACGGTTAATCCGGCAATTTTACCAGTCAGGGAATTAATTGCATTGGGCTCTCTTGCTTTAACCAGTTCGCTTCCTTTAATTTCCTGAGTGGCATAACCAATTTTTTTTATGTCCTTTTTAATACCAAGGGCAGTCACAACAACTTCGGTCAGCTGTTGTAAATCATTTTTCAATTCGATCTGTAACACAGTTTCTCCATTGACTACAATTTCCTGTGTCAGGTAACCGATAGAAGTGATCGTCATAGTTTTGCCTTTTGGTACACTTAATGTAAAAGTTCCATTGGTTGAACTTACTGTACCCGTTGAGGTTCCTTTTATTTTGATACTGGCACCAGGAACCGGAGCTTTAGTCTCATCTGTGACAGTTCCTCTGATCGGCACATTTTGCGCAAATAGCTGTACAGCGGTTAAGATTACAAATGCGGTCGTCAGCAGCATTCTTGAAAAATTGAGTAGTTTTTTTTCCATGAGCTTTTTTTAGATTATTACTGCACGAAAATATCCTGTAGGTATTAGGTAATTGTTTGTTCTGGAATATGATAAAATGATTTATCAGCTTGTTTTAGAGGACAAGTCACAGATTTCTGTATTTAATGTTAAGTAAATGAAAAATTCGGCAACAAAGGACGAAATCCCTCAAAAAGGTGTAACTTATTAATTACAATAGCTTGTAATTAAATGAGAGTAGCGTTTGCTATGCTGACAAAAAGAATAGCTATTCTGATTAACTCATTTTGAGTTTTTTCTGAATATCGTGTACGTAACCTTTAAATTTCTTATCGGTATCAATCAGGTCTTCTACAGTCTGACACGCATAGATTACAGTCGAGTGATCTCTGCCCCCAAAAAAAGCACCGATAGTTTTCAGGGAAGATTTAGTATGGCTTTTGGACAAGTACATAGAAATCTGTCTGGCTTGTACAATTTCTCTTTTCCGGGTAGGCGATTTGACCATATCAACCGGGACTTCAAAATACTCACAGACTAGTTTCTGTATGTATTCCATAGAAATCTCTTTCGTCGTATTTTTAATAAAGTTCTTTAGCATTTGTTTCGCCAAAGAAAGGTCAATATCTTTTTTATTCAAGGTAGACTGCGCAAGCAAAGAAACCATTGCCCCTTCCAGCTCTCTTACATTATTGTCAATATTATTAGCGACGTATTCAACAACTTCCTGTGGAAGCTCAATACCGTCTGCATACATTTTCTTTCTCAGAATTGCGATCCTGGTTTCCAGATCAGGAATCTGCAGATCTGCTGAAAGGCCCCATTTGAACCTGCTCAGTAATCTTTCTTCCAGTCCAGCCAGATCTTTAGGTGCTTTGTCTGAGGTCAGAATAACTTGTTTACCAGATTGGTGCAGGTGGTTGAAGATGTGAAAGAAAATATCCTGTGTTTTTTCTTTTCCGGCGAAATTATGTACATCATCCATAATGATGACATCCATTGCCTGGTAAAAATTCACAAAATCATTGATGGTATTATTTTTCAGGGAGTCTACAAATTGCTGGCAGAATTTCTCACAGGAAACATAGATCACCAGTTTGTCGGGCATGGTCCGTTTAATTTCATTGCCTATAGCCTGACCAAGGTGGGTTTTACCCAAACCTACTCCGCCATAAATCATTAAAGGATTAAATGAGGTACCACCCGGTTTTGCTGCGACAGCATAACCTGCAGAACGGGCAAGGCGGTTACAGTCACCTTCAATATAGTTTTCGAAAGTATAATTTGAGTTGAGCTGAGGGTCTACATTCAGCTTTTTCAGTCCTGGTATTATAAAAGGGTTTTTAATATCCTTGTTTATAGAAACAGGGATTGGCATAGATTGCATTTTAGCTTCAGCACCATTCCCATTGGAGGGCATGTTGGTGGTATAAGGTGAGCCGCTATTGGAAGATTTATCGACTACGATGTTATATTCCAATCTGCCTTCATCGCCAAGCTGCTTTTTAACAGTCTTGCGCAGCAGCCCTACATAGTGTTCTTCTAACCATTCATAGAAAAATAAACTAGGTACCTGTATAGTTAAAACTTTGCCATCAAGTTTAAGGGCAGAAATCGGTTCGAACCAAGTTTTAAAACTTTGGCTCGGGATATTGTCCTTAATAATTTGAAGACAGTTTTTCCATACTTCGGTACAAGTTTTTTCCATAGTGCCCTAAATATATTAATGATTTTCCCGAAGAATACAGCCTGCGAAAACTGACGTTCCGATAGATCGAAGATTCAAAAAATTATCAACAAAAAAAACT